>NZ_CM174481.1:5730000-6331608 GCF_057839025.1 Pseudomonas sp. KH_046_1 | reverse complement strand
GGATATCCCCTAAGTTGAAAGCCGGTGAGGCAAAAACAAGCGGCCATTGTAGCGACCAGACGCCGACTTATCCACACGTAGGTGGTTCATCGACCAAGAAGAATCACTGTTTCTTACGCAAAAAAGGCGACCAGTGGTCTGTGTATAAGCTCTGTGGATAACCGGGGTTAAGGTCATTGCACAAGTGGGGGCGAAACTCGGTGGATAACCGGCCTGTGGATAAGGCGGGCTTTCACACACAGGTTATCCGACAGCGCAGCACAGGCTGAACACTGTTTTCCACTGTAGTTGTCATTCTCTGTACATCAGGTAAAACAAGGGCTGAATAGAGTTATCCACAGAAGGTGGCGAGCCTAGCTTTTATAAGCTTTACAAAAAAGCTTTAAATACTTTCCTTTCTTATTTTTATATCTACGCAAGGTGCAAACGCCGAAAAGCCTCTGGAGATCTATTTATAAGGAAACGTTGGTTGGAAATTGACCTGAAGGCTTGCTTTCTCTAGAATCCCCGGTCTCTTAAAACGGGGGCCATTCCGGCCCGTTGTGGACGAACCAGGTAACACGACAATGAAACGTACTTTCCAACCAAGCACTATCAAACGCGCTCGTACCCACGGTTTCCGTGCTCGCATGGCTACCAAGAACGGTCGTGCCGTCCTGTCGCGTCGTCGCGCCAAAGGTCGTGCGCGTCTGGCAGTTTGATAATCCGGCACTGGAGGTGAGTCAGGACTTCAGTCGGGAAAAGCGTCTGCTTACCCCCCGGCAATTCAAGGCAGTCTTTGACTCCCCTACCGGCAAGGTTCCGGGGAAAAATCTCCTGCTCCTTGCGCGCAACAACGATCTTGATCACCCCCGTCTCGGGTTGGTTATCGGGAAAAAGAGCGTAAAGCTCTCCGTCGAGCGCAATCGCCTCAAACGTCTGATGCGCGAATCGTTTCGCCTGAACCAGGATTCTCTGGTCGGCTGGGACATAGTTATCGTCGCGCGCAAAGGTTTGGGTGATGTAGAAAACCCCGAATTGATTCAGCATTTCGGCAAACTCTGGAAACGTCTGGCTCGCAGTTCGCCAGTACCAGCAGTCAAAACCGAAACTGTAGGGGTAGACAGTCCAGATGCGTAAACTGGCACTCGTTCCGATCCAGTTTTATCGCTATGCCATTAGTCCCCTGATGGCCAGTCACTGTCGTTTCTACCCCAGTTGTTCCTGCTACGCGTTAGAAGCCATCGAAAATCATGGCCTTCTTCGCGGTGGCTGGCTGACCTTTCGTCGTTTAGGTCGCTGTCATCCGTGGAATCCCGGTGGTTATGACCCGGTTCCACCTATCCCTACCTCCCGTTCTTCTTCGATGGCCGAGTAATCATGGATATCAAACGCACGATCCTGATCGTCGCCCTGGCAATCGTGTCCTACGTTATGGTTCTTAAATGGAACCAGGACTATGGCCAGGCTGCCCTGCCGACTCAGAATGTTGCCACCAATACGACTGCATCGGGCCTGCCGGATACGGCATCTGGCTCCAACGCTTCTGCCAGTGACGACATTCCACGTGCTGCAAGCGACACCAGCGCACCAGCCGAAACGCCGGTGGCTGTGAGCAAGGACCTCATCCAGATCAAAACGGATGTACTGGACCTGGCTGTCGACCCACAAGGTGGCGATGTTGCCCAACTGATGCTGCCGTTGTATCCGCGTCGTCAGGATCACCCGGAAATTCCGTTCCAGCTGTTCGATAACGGCGGCGAACGTACTTATCTGGCGCAAAGCGGTCTGATCGGCACCAACGGTCCGGATGCAAATCCAGCCGGTCGTCCGGTTTATTCCTCGGAGAAGAAGGTTTATCAACTGGCTGACGGCCAGGACCAATTGGTCGTGGACCTGAAGTTCAGCAAGGACGGCGTCAACTACATCAAGCGTTTCACCCTGAAACGCGGCCTGTACGACGTAACCGTTTCCTACCTGATCGACAACCAGAGCGCCCAGCCCTGGACCGGTGCGATGTTCGCCCAGTTGAAGCGCGACGCCAGCGCCGATCCTTCGTCGACCACGGCTACCGGCACCGCGACTTACCTGGGTGCCGCCCTGTGGACAAGTAACGAGCCGTACAAGAAAGTGTCGATGAGCGACATGGACAAGGCTCAGCTGAAAGAAACCGTCACTGGCGGTTGGGTTGCCTGGTTGCAGCACTACTTCGTAACCGCATGGATTCCGGCCAAGGGCGAAAACAACGTCGTCCAGACCCGTAAAGACAGCAAAGGCAACTACATCATCGGCTACACCGGCCCATCGATGAGTGTTGCACCGGGTGCCAAGGCCGAGACCAGCGCTGTCCTGTACGCCGGTCCGAAAAGCCAGGCCGTGCTGAAAGAGTTGTCCCCAGGTCTGGAACTGACGGTCGACTACGGCATTCTGTGGTTCATCGCCCAACCGATCTTCTGGTTGCTGCAACATATCCACGCCATTGTCGGTAACTGGGGCTGGTCGATCATCTTCCTGACCATGCTGATCAAAGGGATCTTCTTCCCGCTGTCGGCTGCCAGCTACAAATCCATGGCGCGCATGCGTGCAGTGGCACCGAAACTGGCCGCGCTGAAAGAGCAACATGGCGATGACCGGCAGAAAATGTCGCAAGCCATGATGGAGCTGTACAAGAAAGAGAAGATCAATCCGTTGGGTGGTTGCTTGCCAATCCTCGTGCAGATGCCGGTTTTCCTCTCGCTGTACTGGGTTCTGCTGGAAAGCGTCGAGATGCGTCAGGCGCCGTTCATGCTGTGGATTACTGACCTGTCGATCAAGGATCCGTTCTTCATTCTGCCGATCATCATGGGTGCAACCATGTTCATCCAGCAGCAGCTGAACCCGACTCCTCCGGATCCGATGCAGGCCAAGGTAATGAAGCTGATGCCAATCATCTTCACCTTCTTCTTCCTGTGGTTCCCGGCTGGTCTGGTGCTGTACTGGGTAGTGAACAACTGCCTGTCGATCGCCCAACAGTGGTACATCACACGTAAGATCGAAGCGGCCGCTAAAGCAGCTGCCTGATTTACACTGTGGATAACCACTCAAAACGCCCCCTAGTGGGGCGTTTTGCTATCTGTCACTTTTGTCTGGATACCGGTTTATGAGCGTTCCTCGCGAAACCATCGCAGCCGTCGCCACCGCTCAAGGTCGCGGCGGTGTAGGCATCGTGCGTATTTCCGGGCCGTTGGCCAGCGTTGCGGCCAAGGCCTTCAGCGGTCGCGAGCTCAAGCCGCGATTTGCCCACTACGGCCCGTTTTTCAGTGAAAACGACGAGGTGCTGGACCAGGGCATTGCCTTGTATTTCCCCGGCCCGAACTCTTTCACAGGCGAAGATGTGCTGGAACTGCAAGGCCATGGCGGCCCGATTGTTCTGGATATGTTGCTCAAGCGCTGCCTGGAACTGGGATGCCGTCTCGCCCGACCGGGGGAATTCAGTGAGCGCGCCTTCCTCAACGACAAACTGGACCTCGCCCAGGCCGAAGCCATTGCCGACCTGATTGAAGCCAGTTCTGCCCAGGCTGCGCGAAACGCGTTGCGCTCCCTGCAGGGAGCCTTCTCGTCACGTGTGCATAACCTCACCGAGCAATTGATCGGCCTGCGCATCTATGTCGAAGCGGCCATCGATTTTCCGGAAGAGGAAATCGACTTCCTCGCCGATGGCCACGTCCTGAGCATGCTCGACAAGGTGCGCGACGAGTTATCCACCGTCATCCGCGAAGCCGGGCAGGGCGCCTTGCTGCGTGACGGCATGACAGTGGTCATTGCCGGTCGTCCGAATGCCGGTAAATCCAGCCTGCTCAACGCCCTGGCCGGGCGTGAAGCGGCGATCGTGACCGAAATTGCCGGCACCACCCGTGACGTCCTTCGTGAACATATCCACATCGATGGCATGCCGCTGCACGTAGTGGATACCGCCGGTCTGCGCGATACCGATGATCATGTGGAAAAAATCGGCGTCGAGCGTGCCTTGAAGGCCATCGGCGAAGCGGATCGGGTATTGCTGGTGGTCGATGCCACGGCGCCTGAAGCCCTTGATCCTTTCGCACTCTGGCCAGAGTTTCTCGAAATCCGTCCAGATCCTGCGAAAGTCACCCTGATTCGCAACAAGGCCGACCTTACGGGCGAAGCCATTGCCCTGGAGATCAGCGAGGATGGCCATGTCACCATTAGCCTGAGCGCCAAGTCTGGTGGTGTCGGGCTGGACCTGCTGCGTGAACACCTCAAGGCCTGCATGGGCTATGAGCAAACGTCCGAAAGCAGCTTCAGCGCTCGCCGGCGACACCTTGAGGCGCTACGTCATGCCAGTGCTGCCCTCGAGCATGGTCGTGCCCAATTGACCCTGGCCGGTGCTGGCGAGTTGTTGGCCGAGGACTTGCGCCAAGCTCAGCAGTCGCTGGGCGAAATCACCGGTGCGTTCAGCTCTGACGATCTGCTGGGGCGAATTTTCTCCAGCTTCTGTATCGGTAAGTAGCCCTCCTGTTATTCACAGACAGGCCATTCGTGCCTGTCTGCTCCCTCCTTTTCTGAAAAAAACCTCCAGTGCCGAGCGGACGTCGTCTGCTTGAGCGAATTTCCTGTACCCGAATTTCAAGCAAACGGCACTTTTCTGTGGATTAAGCCCTGTGAATAACCGTAGCTAAGGTCAGTTGATAACAGGGCTCGAAAACTGGACATAACCGCCTCTGTGGATAACCACCCCTTTCATCCACAGGCTTAAACCGGTTATCCAAGGGCCTCATTGGCACATGACCACAGGGTTTTGAATCTCTGTACATATTGAAAACAAAGGGCTGTATCAATCTATCCACAGAAAGGCAGGTGCATAGAAATAAACATAAAAACAAAGATTTAATAAATTTCTTTCTTTTTAATTTCTATAACTCCGACTTTTCCACAGCTGGTTAATTTTTGTGCAAAGGGTTCTTTAGGAAGGGCGAAGTCCCTATACTTGTCGACCAGGTCCAAAAACCTGAGCTCAAACTATTCCTGAATTACCTACTTAAGCAGGCACGAGGTGCGTGGTGGATTTCCCTTCCCGTTTTGAAGTGATCGTCATCGGCGGCGGTCATGCCGGTACCGAGGCAGCACTGGCCTCAGCACGTATGGGGGTTAAAACCCTGTTGCTGACGCATAACGTGGAAACCCTCGGTGCCATGAGTTGCAACCCGGCCATTGGCGGGATCGGCAAAAGCCACCTGGTCAAGGAAATCGACGCCCTCGGCGGCGCGATGGCCATGGCTACCGATAAAGGCGGCATCCAGTTTCGCGTGTTGAACAGCCGCAAAGGCCCGGCCGTGCGAGCAACTCGCGCACAGGCAGACCGGGTTCTGTACAAGGCAGCTGTCCGCGAAATCCTGGAAAACCAGCCGAACCTGTGGATATTTCAACAGGCCGCTGACGATCTGATCGTCGAACAGGAACAAGTCCGTGGCGTTGTCACGCAAATGGGTCTGCGTTTCCTCGCCGATTCCGTGGTGTTGACCACCGGCACGTTCCTCGGTGGACTTATCCACATCGGTTTGCAGAATTTTTCCGGCGGTCGCGCCGGTGATCCGCCATCGATCGCGCTGGCTCACCGTCTGCGTGAACTGCCATTGCGTGTGGGTCGTTTGAAAACCGGTACTCCGCCGCGTATCGACGGCCGGTCTGTGGATTTCTCGGTGATGTCCGAGCAACCGGGTGATACACCGATCCCGGTGATGTCGTTCATGGGGTCCAAAGAGCAGCATCCGAAGCAAGTCAGCTGCTGGATTACCCACACGAATGCGCGCACACACGAAATCATTGCCGCGAACCTCGACCGTTCGCCGATGTATTCCGCTGCCGGTGAGATCGAAGGGATCGGCCCGCGTTATTGCCCGTCGATCGAAGACAAGATCCATCGCTTTGCCGACAAGGAAAGCCATCAGGTGTTTATCGAACCGGAAGGTTTGACCACCCATGAGCTGTATCCGAACGGGATATCCACAAGCTTGCCGTTCGACGTGCAATTGCAGATCGTGCAATCGATCCGCGGCATGGAAAACGCGCACATCGTGCGGCCGGGCTACGCGATCGAGTACGACTACTTCGATCCACGGGATTTGAAGTACAGCCTGGAAACCAAAGTCATCGGCGGCCTGTTCTTCGCCGGGCAGATCAACGGCACAACCGGTTACGAAGAAGCCGGTGCCCAGGGTTTGCTCGCCGGGACCAACGCTGCACTGCGTGCGCAAGACAAAGACGCCTGGTGCCCGCGCCGCGACGAGGCCTATATCGGCGTATTGGTCGACGACCTGATTACTCTCGGTACCCAAGAGCCGTACCGGATGTTCACGTCCCGTGCCGAATACCGTCTGATTCTGCGCGAAGACAACGCCGACCTGCGCTTGACCGAAAAAGGTCGCGAACTGGGCCTGGTGGATGACGTGCGCTGGGCGGCTTTCTGCAAAAAACGCGAAAGCATCGAACTGGAAGAGCAGCGCTTGAAAAGCACCTGGGTACGCCCGGGCACCGAACAGGGCGATGCCATTGCCGAAAAATTCGGCACGCCACTGACTCACGAATACAACCTGCTCAATCTCTTGAGTCGTCCGGAAATCGACTACGCTGGTCTGATCGCCGTGACCGGTGGGGGCGCAGAAGATCCACAGGTTGCCGAGCAGGTCGAAATCAAGACCAAGTACGCCGGCTACATCGATCGTCAACAGGATGAAATCGCCCGCTTGCGCGCCAGCGAAGACACCAAATTGCCTGTGGATATCGATTACACGAACATTTCCGGTCTCTCCAAAGAGATCCAGAGCAAGCTTGGTGCGACCCGTCCAGAGACTTTGGGCCAGGCCTCGCGAATTCCGGGCGTAACGCCGGCAGCCATTTCGCTGTTGATGATTCATTTGAAAAAACGCGGCGCGGGCCGTCAGTTGGAGCAAAGCGCTTGAGTTCGTTGGTCACTTCGCAACACGCAGAAGAGTTATCCACAGGTGCCCGCCAGCTTGGCGTCACGCTGACAGAAACCCAGCACGCACAGCTGCTGGGTTATCTGGCCCTGTTGATCAAATGGAACAAGGCTTACAACCTCACCGCCGTGCGTGATCCGGACGAAATGGTTTCCCGTCACTTGCTCGATAGCCTGAGTGTGATGTCGTTCATCGAAAACGGTCGCTGGCTCGACGTCGGCAGTGGCGGCGGCATGCCTGGCATTCCGCTGGCGATCCTGTTTCCCGAGTCCCAGGTGACCTGCCTGGACAGCAACGGCAAGAAAACCCGCTTCCTGACCCAGGTAAAACTCGAACTCAAACTGGATAACCTGCAAGTTATCCACAGTCGCGTGGAAGCGTTCCAGCCTGCCCTGCCATTCAACGGGATCATTTCCCGGGCGTTCAGCAGCATGGAAAACTTCAGCAACTGGACTCGCCACCTTGGCGATAGCGAAACACGCTGGCTGGCAATGAAGGGCGTTCATCCGGCCGATGAGCTGGTAGCATTGCCGGCAGACTTCCACCTCGATAGCGAACACGCCCTGGCCGTACCTGGTTGCCAAGGCCAACGCCATCTGCTGATACTGCGCCGCACGGCATGATTGGGAACACAAGCAAGAATGGCTAAGGTATTCGCGATTGCGAACCAAAAAGGTGGCGTGGGCAAAACCACCACCTGCATCAACCTCGCAGCATCCCTGGTCGCGACCAAGCGTCGGGTGCTGTTGATCGATCTCGATCCACAGGGCAACGCCACCATGGGTAGCGGTGTGGATAAACATGGCCTGGAAAACTCGGTCTACGACCTGC
The DNA here is from genome assembly GCF_057839025.1 of Pseudomonas sp. KH_046_1. Classification (NCBI taxonomy): domain Bacteria; kingdom Pseudomonadati; phylum Pseudomonadota; class Gammaproteobacteria; order Pseudomonadales; family Pseudomonadaceae; genus Pseudomonas; species Pseudomonas sp. KH_046_1. The sequence goes on along the minus strand of NZ_CM174481.1, from coordinate 6,323,821 downwards.
TGATCGGAGAATGTGATCTGGCCCAGGCCATGCACTTCTCCGAACACGGTGGTTACCAGCTGTTGCCGGCCAACCGCGACCTCACCGCGGCCGAAGTGGTTCTGCTGGAAATGCAGATGAAGGAAAGCCGCCTGCGCAGTGCGCTGGCGCCGATCCGGGAAAACTACGATTACATCCTGATCGACTGCCCGCCGTCGCTGTCGATGCTGACCTTGAACGCACTGGTTGCCGCCGACGGGGTCATTATCCCCATGCAGTGCGAGTACTTTGCACTCGAAGGCTTGAGCGACCTTGTGGATAACATCAAGCGTATCGCTGAACTGCTGAACCCGAACCTCAAGGTCGAAGGCCTGCTGCGTACGATGTACGACCCGCGCCTGAGCCTGATGAACGATGTCTCGGCGCAGCTCAAGGAACACTTCGGCGAGCAGCTCTACGACACCGTCATTCCGCGTAACATCCGTCTGGCCGAAGCGCCAAGCTACGGCATGCCGGCGCTGGCGTACGACAAAGCGTCGCGAGGCGCCGTTGCCTACCTGGCATTGGCCGGCGAGATGGTTCGTCGTCAACGCAAAAACTCACGCATCGCCGCTGCTCAGGCAACTTAAGGAATCCCCATGGCCGTCAAGAAACGAGGTCTCGGACGTGGACTGGATGCTCTGTTGAGTGGTCCGACTGTCAGCTTGCTTGAAGAACAAGCGACGCAAGCCGATCAGCGTGAGCTGCAACACCTGCCCCTGGATCTGCTCCAGCGTGGCAAGTACCAGCCGCGTCGTGACATGGATCCGCAGGCCCTCGAAGAGCTGGCGCAGTCGATCAAGGCCCAGGGCGTCATGCAGCCCATCGTGGTTCGCCCGATTGGCAGCGGCCGCTTTGAAATCATTGCCGGCGAACGTCGCTGGCGCGCCAGCCAGCAAGCCGGCCAGGAAACCATCCCGGCGATGGTTCGCGATGTACCCGATGAAACCGCGATCGCCATCGCGCTGATCGAGAACATCCAGCGCGAAGACCTGAACCCGATTGAAGAAGCGGTGGCCTTGCAGCGTTTGCAGCAGGAGTTTCAGCTGACCCAGCAACAGGTGGCGGAAGCTGTGGGCAAGTCCCGGGTGACCGTGGCTAACCTGTTGCGCCTGATTTCCTTGCCGGAAGTCATCAAGACCATGTTGTCCCACGGCGACCTGGAAATGGGTCATGCCCGTGCTTTGCTCGGTTTACCGGAAATTCAACAGGTAGAAGGGGCGCGACATGTTGTCGCACGCGGGCTGACCGTGCGCCAGACCGAGGCACTGGTTCGCCAGTGGTTGAGTGGTAAACCGGAGCCTGTTGAAGCGGCAAAACCGGACCCGGATATCGCCCGTCTCGAACAGCGCCTGGCCGAGCGCCTAGGCTCTGCGGTGCAGATCCGCCACGGTAAGAAGGGTAAAGGGCAATTGGTGATTGGCTACAACTCACTGGATGAGCTTCAAGGCGTACTTGCACATATCCGCTGAAACATTTCCTCATGTAGCGCGCAGTCGGAAATCACTACCTGACAGTTGAATAGGGGCAGAACCGCCCCTATACTCTGCGCGCATTTTGTCGGCACAAATTATGCCAAGTTAGTGAATTTCGGCAGCCGACCATTGGAGAGTAAAAGTGATGGAAACCCGCACGCCAAACCGCTTGCCCTTCCATCGCCTGGCAGTTTTTCCGGTGTTAATGGCTCAATTTGTCGTGTTGCTGATCGCCGCTTTGGCGCTCTGGTACCGATATGGAGTCGTTGCCGGGTACTCGGGACTCTGCGGAGGCCTGATAGCCTTGCTGCCCAATGTTTATTTCGCTCACAGGGCATTTCGGTTTTCCGGCGCCCGAGCAGCCCAGTCCATCGTCCGGTCTTTTTATGCCGGCGAGGCAGGCAAACTGATTTTGACGGCAGTGCTGTTTGCACTGGTGTTTGCAGGTGTGAAGCCACTGGCGCCGATTGCAGTATTCGGTGTCTTCGTGCTGACTCAGTCAGTCAGCTGGTTCGCTCCCCTGCTGATGAGAACAAGACTTTCGAGACCTTAGGGCGTTTGAGGCAACCATGGCAGAAACAACCGCTTCGGGCTATATCCAGCACCACTTGCAGAACCTGACCTTCGGTCAGCTCCCAAACGGCGGCTGGGGCTTTGCCCACACCGCAGCAGAAGCCAAGGAAATGGGCTTCTGGGCTTTCCACGTCGATACTCTCGGCTGGTCGGTCGCATTGGGTCTGATCTTCGTTCTTCTTTTCCGCATGGCGGCAAAGAAAGCGACATCGGGTCAGCCTGGTGCTTTGCAGAACTTCGTTGAAGTATTGGTCGAATTCGTCGATGGCAGCGTGAAAGACAGCTTCCATGGCCGTAGCCCGGTGATTGCACCGCTGGCACTGACCATCTTCGTCTGGGTGTTCCTGATGAACGCCGTCGACCTGGTACCGGTCGACTGGATTCCTCAAGTAGCCATGTGGATCTCCGGCGACGCGCACATCCCGTTCCGCGCCGTGTCGACCACTGACCCGAACGCGACTCTGGGCATGGCCATCTCGGTCTTCGCACTGATCATTTTCTATAGCATCAAGGTCAAGGGCATCGGCGGCTTCATCGGCGAACTGACCCTGCACCCGTTCGGCAGCAAGAACATCTTCGTTCAGGCCCTGCTGATCCCGGTGAACTTCCTGCTGGAATTCGTGACCCTGATCGCCAAGCCGATCTCCCTGGCTCTGCGTCTGTTCGGCAACATGTACGCTGGCGAGCTGGTCTTCATTCTGATTGCTGTGATGTTCGGCAGCGGTCTGCTCTGGCTTAGTGGCCTGGGCGTTGTTCTGCAGTGGGCGTGGGCTGTGTTCCACATCCTGATCATCACCCTGCAGGCGTTCATCTTCATGATGCTGACCATCGTCTACCTGTCGATGGCGCACGAAGAAAACCATTAAGACCAGTCTCGACTAGTCTGATGTCCTTCCCGGTAAAACGGGAAGGGGCTCTTCACTGGGCCTCTGAAACGATTTGTTTTACCGCTTTAAATTAAAAAAACCTAAACCATACGACGTAAAAGTCGGGAGGAAAGATGGAAACTGTAGTTGGTCTAACCGCTATCGCTGTTGCACTGTTGATCGGCCTGGGCGCACTGGGTACCGCAATTGGTTTCGGCCTGCTGGGCGGCAAGTTCCTGGAAGGCGCAGCGCGTCAGCCAGAAATGGTTCCAATGCTGCAAGTTAAAATGTTCATCGTTGCCGGTCTGCTCGACGCCGTAACCATGATCGGTGTTGGTATCGCTCTGTTCTTCACCTTTGCGAACCCGTTCGTTGGTCAAATCGCTGGCTAATTACTCGGATCTTCCGGGTAATTTGGTGTGATGGACAACGTAACTGCGAGGTGTTGGCGTGAACATTAATGCGACCCTGATTGGCCAGTCCGTTGCGTTCCTGATTTTTGTACTGTTCTGCATGAAGTTCGTATGGCCTCCGGTCATTGCGGCATTGCACGAACGTCAAAAGAAGATCGCTGATGGTCTGGACGCTGCCAGCCGTGCAGCTCGCGACCTGGAGTTGGCCCAAGAGAAAGCGGGTCACCAACTGCGCGAAGCGAAAGCTCAGGCAGCTGAAATCATCGAGCAAGCCAAGAAACGCGGTAACCAGATTGTCGAAGAGGCTGTTGAAAAAGCCCGTGTCGACGCTGACCGTGTGAAGGTTCAGGCTCAGGCCGAGATCGAACAGGAACTGAACAGTGTCAAAGACGCGCTGCGTGCCCAAGTGGGCTTGCTGGCAGTCGGCGGCGCCGAGAAGATCCTGGGTGCCACAATCGATCAAAACGCGCACGCAGAGCTGGTTAACCAACTGGCTGCTGAAATCTAAGCGAGGGCGATCATGGCAGAACTGACCACGTTGGCCCGACCTTACGCTAAGGCGGCCTTCGAGCACGCTCAGGCCCACCAGCAACTGGCCAATTGGTCAGCCATGCTCGGCCTGGCTGCAGCGGTGTCGGAAGACGACACCATGCAGCGCGTGCTCAAGGCCCCGCGACTGACGAGCGCAGAAAAGGCCGCCACGTTCATTGACGTGTGCGGCGACAAGTTTGATGCCAAGGCACAGAACTTCATCCACGTCGTTGCCGAAAACGACCGTCTCCCGCTGTTGCCGGAGATTGCCGCTCTATTCGACCTGTACAAGGCCGAGCAAGAGAAGTCGGTAGACGTTGAAGTCACCAGTGCTTTCGCATTGAACCAAGAACAGCAAGACAAACTCGCCAAGGTTCTCAGTGCACGACTCAACCGGGAAGTGCGCCTGCAAGTTGCGGAGGACGCTGCCCTTATTGGTGGTGTCGTCATCCGCGCCGGCGACCTGGTTATCGATGGCTCGATTCGCGGCAAAATCGCGAAACTTGCCGAAGCATTGAAATCTTGAGTTTGAAGGGGCAGCAGAGCAATGCAGCAACTCAATCCTTCCGAAATAAGTGAAATTATCAAGGGCCGCATCGACAAGCTCGATGTGACCTCCCAAGCCCGTAACGAAGGCACTGTCGTCAGCGTATCTGACGGTATCGTGCGGATTCACGGTCTGGCCGACGTAATGTACGGCGAGATGATCGAGTTTCCGGGCGGCGTCTTCGGTATGGCCCTCAACCTGGAGCAAGACTCCGTAGGTGCCGTTGTATTGGGCGCATACCAGTCTCTGGCTGAAGGCATGAGCGCCAAGTGCACCGGCCGCATCCTGGAAGTTCCGGTTGGTAAGGAACTGCTGGGTCGCGTAGTCGACGCACTGGGTAACCCTGTTGACGGCAAAGGTCCACTGGGCAACACCGAGACCGACGCGGTCGAGAAAGTTGCTCCAGGCGTGATCTGGCGTAAGTCGGTAGACCAGCCTGTACAGACTGGCTACAAGGCTGTCGATGCCATGATCCCTGTCGGCCGTGGCCAGCGTGAGCTGATCATCGGTGACCGTCAGATCGGTAAAACCGCTCTGGCGATCGACGCGATCATCAACCAGAAGAACAGCGGCATTTTCTGCGTCTACGTAGCAATCGGTCAGAAACAATCGACCATCGCCAACGTGGTTCGCAAGCTGGAAGAAAACGGCGCCCTGGCCAACACGATCATCGTGGCTGCCAGTGCTTCGGAATCTCCTGCGCTGCAATTCCTGGCACCGTACTCCGGTTGCACCATGGGTGAATTCTTCCGCGACCGCGGTGAAGACGCGCTGATCGTTTATGACGATCTGTCCAAGCAAGCAGTGGCTTACCGCCAGATTTCCCTGCTGCTGCGCCGTCCACCAGGCCGTGAAGCTTACCCAGGCGACGTGTTCTATCTCCACTCCCGTCTGCTGGAGCGCGCATCCCGCGTTTCGGAAGAATACGTAGAGAAGTTCACCAACGGCGCAGTGACCGGCAAAACCGGTTCCCTGACCGCACTGCCGATCATCGAAACCCAGGCTGGCGACGTTTCCGCGTTCGTTCCGACCAACGTGATTTCCATCACCGACGGTCAGATCTTCCTGGAATCGGCCATGTTCAACTCGGGCATCCGCCCTGCAGTGAACGCCGGTGTTTCGGTATCCCGTGTGGGTGGTGCCGCTCAGACCAAGATCATCAAGAAGCTGTCCGGTGGTATCCGTACCGCTCTGGCTCAGTACCGTGAACTGGCGGCATTCGCCCAGTTCGCTTCTGACCTGGACGAAGCGACCCGTAAGCAACTTGAGCATGGTCAGCGCGTTACCGAGCTGATGAAGCAGAAGCAATACGCACCAATGTCGATCGCTGACATGGCGCTGTCGCTGTATGCCGCTGAGCGTGGGTTCCTGACTGACGTTGAAATCGCCAAGATCGGCAGCTTCGAGCAAGCGCTGATTGCTTTCTTCAACCGCGATCACGCCGATTTGATGGCGAAGATCAACGTGAAAGGTGACTTCAATGACGAAATCGACGCTGGCATGAAAGCCGGTATCGAGAAGTTCAAGGCCACCCAAACCTGGTAAGCCGCAGCGGGAGCCGCAAGGCTCCCGCTTGCTAACCTGATAGGTGTTACATGGCAGGCGCAAAAGAGATTCGCAGTAAGATTGCGAGCATCAAAAGCACGCAAAAGATTACCAGCGCCATGGAAAAAGTGGCGGTCAGCAAAATGCGCAAGGCACAAATGCGCATGGCTGCTAGCCGTCCTTATGCGGAGCGTATCCGCCAGGTAATTGGGCATCTGGCCAACGCCAACCCGGAATACCGCCACCCGTTCATGATCGACCGCGAAATCAAGCGTGTTGGTTATGTCGTAGTGAGCAGTGACCGTGGTCTGTGCGGCGGCTTGAACACCAACCTGTTCAAGGCCCTGGTCAAGGACATGGCGGTAAACCGCGAAAACGGCGTCGAGATCGATCTGTGTGTCGTTGGTAGCAAGGGTGCGGCCTTTTTCCGCAACTTCGGCGGTAACGTCGTTGCAGCTATCAGCCACCTGGGTGAAGAGCCGTCGATCAATGATCTGATCGGCAGCGTCAAGGTGATGCTGGATGCCTACCTGGACGGCCGTATTGACCGCCTGTCCGTGGTGTCCAACAAGTTCATCAACACCATGACGCAACAGCCTACCGTGGAGCAGTTGATTCCACTGGTGGCAACCCCGGATCAAGACCTCAAGCACCACTGGGACTATCTCTACGAACCGGATGCCAAGGAGCTGCTGGACGGCTTGATGGTCCGTTACGTGGAGTCGCAGGTCTACCAGGCGGTGGTCGAGAACAACGCGGCTGAACAAGCTGCGCGGATGATCGCGATGAAGAACGCTACCGACAACGCCGGTGATTTGATCAGCGATTTGCAGCTGGTCTACAACAAGGCGCGTCAGGCTGCGATCACCCAAGAGATCTCGGAAATCGTCGGCGGCGCTGCCGCGGTTTAACGGTTCAAATATTCAGAGGATCCAGCTATGAGTAGCGGACGTATCGTTCAAATCATCGGCGCCGTTATCGACGTGGAATTTCCACGCGACAGCGTACCGAGCATCTACAACGCGCTGACAGTTCAAAGCGCGGCCGGGACCACTCTGGAAGTTCAGCAGCAGCTGGGCGACGGCGTGGTTCGTACCATTGCGATGGGTTCCACCGAAGGCTTGAAGCGCGGTCTGGACGTTGTCGACTCCGGCGCAGCCATCTCCGTACCGGTCGGTAAAGCGACTCTGGGCCGGATCATGGACGTTCTGGGCAACCCGATCGACGAAGCAGGTCCAATCGCTACTGAAGAGCGTTGGGGCATCCACCGTCCAGCGCCTTCGTTCGCTGAACAGGCAGGCGGCAACGACCTGCTGGAAACCGGCATCAAGGTTATCGACCTGGTTTGCCCGTTCGCCAAAGGCGGTAAAGTCGGTCTGTTCGGTGGTGCCGGTGTAGGCAAGACCGTAAACATGATGGAACTGATCCGTAACATCGCCATCGAGCACAGCGGTTATTCCGTGTTCGCCGGTGTGGGTGAGCGTACTCGTGAGGGTAACGACTTCTACCACGAGATGAAGGATTCCAACGTTCTGGACAAAGTGGCACTGGTTTACGGTCAGATGAACGAGCCGCCGGGTAACCGTCTGCGCGTAGCACTGACCGGCCTGACCATGGCCGAGAAGTTCCGTGACGAAGGTAACGACGTTCTGTTGTTCGTCGACAACATCTACCGTTACACCTTGGCCGGTACTGAAGTATCCGCACTGCTGGGCCGTATGCCTTCCGCAGTAGGCTACCAGCCGACCCTGGCTGAAGAGATGGGCGTTCTGCAAGAACGTATCACTTCGACCAAGGAAGGTTCGATCACTTCGATCCAAGCGGTATACGTACCTGCGGATGACTTGACCGACCCGTCGCCAGCGACCACCTTCGCCCACTTGGACGCTACCGTCGTTCTGTCCCGTGACATCGCTTCCCTGGGTATCTACCCAGCGGTAGACCCACTGGATTCGACTTCGCGCCAGCTGGACCCGAATGTGATCGGCCAGGACCACTACGACACCGCTCGCGGCGTTCAGTACGTTCTGCAGCGTTACAAAGAACTGAAGGACATCATTGCGATCCTGGGTATGGACGAGCTGTCGGAAGCCGACAAGCAGTTGGTAAACCGTGCTCGTAAGATCCAGCGCTTCTTGTCGCAGCCGTTCTTCGTGGCTGAAGTCTTCACCGGTGCATCGGGTAAATACGTTTCCCTGAAAGACACCATTGCTGGCTTCAAAGGCATCCTCAACGGTGACTACGACCACCTGCCAGAACAAGCGTTCTACATGGTTGGCGGCATCGAAGAAGCGATCGAAAAAGCCAAGAAACTGTAATCCCGGCGCCCGGCAACGGGCGCTAATTTAGGTTGAGGCAATCAGATGGCTATGACAGTCCATTGCGATATCGTCAGCGCGGAAGGAGAAATCTTTTCCGGTCTGGTCGAGATGGTGATTGCGCACGGTGCACTGGGTGATCTTGGTATCGCCCTGGGTCACGCGCCGCTGATCACTAATCTGAAGCCAGGTCCGATCCGCCTGGTCAAGCAGGGCGGGGAAGAGGAGGTGTATTACATCTCCGGTGGTTTCCTCGAGGTTCAGCCGAACATGGTCAAGGTTCTTGCCGACACCGTGCAACGTGCTGCCGACCTGGATGAAGCCTCCGCTCAGGAAGCCGTCAAGGCTGCCGAGAAGGCCTTGCATGAACGAGGCGCAGAATTCGATTACGGTTCTGCTGCCGCACGTCTGGCCGAGGCTGCAGCTCAGCTGCGCACCGTCCAGCAGATCCGCAAGAAGTTCGGCCACTAAGGCTGCGCTTGTTGTGTGATTGATTAAAAAGGGTAGCCTCGGCTACCCTTTTTTCTTTTCCGATTTTTACAACCCGGTCGCAGCCGCTGACCACCCAGGATTGGTAGCCAGTCATGTCTCTTGAAATCGTTATTCTCGCTGCAGGCCAAGGCACGCGCATGCGTTCCGCTTTGCCGAAAGTTTTGCACCCGATTGCCGGCAACTCCATGCTCGGTCATGTTATCCACAGCGCTCGGCAACTTGATCCACAGCGCATCCACGTCGTGATCGGTCATGGTGCCGACGCCGTGCGCGAACGCCTGGCGGCGGATGATCTGAATTTCGTCCTGCAGGATAAACAGTTGGGTACCGGTCACGCCGTTGCTCAAGCCGTGCCGTTCATTCAGGCCGACACCGTGCTGGTGCTCTACGGCGATGTGCCGTTGATCGAGGTCGACACCCTGCAGCGCCTGCTCAAGAAGGTGGGGCCGCAGCAGTTGGGCTTGCTGACCGTCGAATTGGATGACCCGACCGGTTACGGCCGCATCGTTCGTGATGACGCAGGTAAAGTGACGGCCATCGTCGAACAGAAAGATGCCAACGAAGCCGAACGCAAGATCACCGAAGGCAATACCGGCATTCTGGCGCTGCCTTTTGCCCGCCTCGGCGACTGGATGAGCCGACTTTCCAATAACAACGCCCAGGGCGAGTACTACCTGACCGACATCATTGCCATGGCCGTGAGCGATGGTCTGGTGGTGGCCACCGAGCATCCGCACGACGCCATGGAAGTGCAGGGCGCCAATGACCGCAAGCAGCTTTCCGAACTGGAACGGCATTATCAATTGCGCGCCGGTCGTCGTTTGATGGCTCAAGGTGTGACGCTGCGCGACCCGGCACGATTCGATGTACGGGGAGACGTGACGGTAGGCCGTGACGTGCTGATCGACATCAACGTGATCCTCGAAGGCAAGGTCGTCATTGAGGATGACGTGGTGATCGGCCCGAACTGTGTGATCAAGGACAGCACCCTGCGCAAAGGCGTGGTCATCAAGGCCAACAGCCATATCGAAGGTGCCATTCTGGGTGAAGGCAGCGATGCCGGCCCGTTCGCGCGTCTGCGTCCAGGTACCGTGCTGGAAGCCCGGGCGCATGTGGGTAACTTCGTCGAGTTGAAAAACGCGCACATGGGCGAAGGCGCCAAGGCCGGTCACCTGGCTTATCTGGGCGATGCCGAAGTGGGCGCGCGTACCAACATCGGTGCCGGTACCATCACCTGCAACTATGATGGCGCCAACAAGTGGAAAACCGTGTTGGGCGAAGATGTGTTCATTGGTTCCAACAACTCGTTGGTAGCACCTGTGGATATCCTGGATGGTGCGACCACGGCGGCCGGCTCGACCATTACCTCGGCTGTGGATAAATCCCAGTTGGCCATCGGGCGTGCTCGTCAGAAGAACATCGACGGCTGGAAGCGGCCGGAGAAGATCAACAAGAGCTGAGTTATCCACATGTGGATGATCGTCTGAAGTTATTCACAGGCTGATCTATTGTATGCGCGGGCAAGTCGGATCGCCGCTCCGACTTGCCCGCGTTGCTTTTATCCACAGCTCTTTTTATCGCATGGCGCTTGACGAAGTTTCGCTGATAGGTTTTGATTGCTTCCGCCATCTTTCGAAACGAAACTTATCCGCTCATGTCGAAGCGCAACACACCTCAGCGTCGTCACAACATCCTCGCCTTGCTCAATGAGCAGGGCGAAGTCAGTGTGGATGAGTTGGCCAAGCGCTTCGAAACGTCGGAAGTTACGATTCGCAAGGATCTGGCGGCACTTGAAAGCAATGGTCTGTTGCTGCGTCGTTACGGCGGGGCGATCACCATGCCTCAGGAACTGGTCGCGGACCTTGGCCAGCCGGTTTCCAAATACAAACAAGCCATCGCCCGTGCCGCCGTCGCGCGGATTCGCGAGCATGCGCGCATCATTATCGACAGTGGCAGTACCACCGCCTCCATGATTCCGGAACTCGGACAGCAACCCGGCCTGGTGGTGATGACCAACTCGCTGCATGTCGCCAACGCTTTGAGCGAACTTGAGCACGAACCGGTGCTGTTGATGACCGGTGGTACCTGGGACCCGCATTCCGAGTCCTTTCAGGGGCAGGTTGCCGAGCAGGTACTCCGCTCCTACGACTTCGACCAACTGTTTATCGGCGCCGATGGCATCGATCTGGTTCGCGGTACAACCACCTTCAACGAACTGCTCGGGCTGAGCCGGGTCATGGCCGAAGTCGCCCGCGAAGTAGTCGTGATGGTGGAGGCTGACAAGATCGGCCGCAAGATTCCCAACCTGGAGCTGCCATGGAGCAGTGTCCATACCCTTATTACGGATGAACGCCTGCCGCTTGAGGCTCGCGATCAGATTCAGGCCCGCGGCATCAATTTGATTTGCGCGGCTGTCAGTCAGGAGAAATAGCATGTGTGGAATTGTCGGCGCAGTTGCAGAACGTAATATCACCGCCATCCTCGTCGAAGGCCTGAAACGCCTCGAATACCGTGGGTATGACAGCGCTGGCGTGGCGGTCTACACCAACGATGAAAAACTCGAGCGCATGCGTCGTCCGGGCAAGGTCAGTGAGCTGGAGCAGGCATTGAGCAGCGAGTCGCTGGTCGGTCGCCTGGGCATCGCCCACACCCGCTGGGCCACCCACGGTGCACCGTGCGAGCGCAATGCTCACCCGCATTTCTCCGGTGACCTGGCGGTGGTGCACAACGGCATCATCGAAAACCACGAAGCCCTGCGTGAACAACTCAAGGCCCTGGGTTATGTGTTCACCTCGGACACCGACACCGAAGTCATCGCTCACCTGCTGAACCACAAACTCAAGGATCTGAGCGACCTGACCGTGGCCCTCAAGGCGACCGTCAAAGAGTTGCACGGTGCTTACGGCCTGGCAGTTATCAGCTCGAAGCAACCGGATCGTCTGGTCGCAGCTCGCAGCGGCAGCCCGCTGGTGATCGGCCTGGGCCTGGGGGAAAACTTCCTGGCGTCCGACCAATTGGCCCTGCGTCAGGTCACCGACCGCTTCATGTACCTGGAAGAAGGCGATATCGCCGAAATCCGCCGCGACAGCGTGCAGATCTGGGACGTTGACGGCCAGGCTGTCGAGCGCGAAGCCGTGCAGTATCGCGACGGTGCCGAAGCCGCCGAAAAGGGCGAGTTCCGCCACTTCATGCTCAAGGAAATCCACGAGCAACCATCCGTGGTGCAGCGCACCCTGGAAGGTCGTCTGAGCCAGAACCAGGTACTGGTACAGGCATTCGGCCCACAGGCTGCCGAGCTGTTTGCCAAAGTACGCAACGTACAGATCGTCGCGTGCGGCACCAGTTACCACGCCGGCATGGTCGCGCGTTACTGGCTCGAAGAGCTGGCCGGCATTCCTTGCCAGGTCGAAGTCGCCAGCGAATTCCGCTACCGCAAGGTAGTGGTGCAGCCGGACACCCTGTTCGTGACCATTTCCCAGTCCGGCGAAACCGCCGACACCCTGGCCGCACTGCGCAACGCCAAGGAGCTGGGCTACCTCGCCAGCCTGGCGATCTGCAACGTCGGCATCAGCTCGCTGGTGCGTGAATCCGATCTGACCCTGTTGACCCAGGCCGGTCGCGAAATCGGTGTGGCATCGACCAAAGCCTTCACCACGCAACTGGTTGGCCTGTTGTTGCTGACGCTTTCCCTGGGCCAGGTTCGTGGCACCTTGGCCGAAGGTGTCGAAGCAACGCTGGTCGAAGAACTGCGTCGTTTGCCAACCCGTCTGGGTGAAGCGCTGGCCATGGACAGCACCGTGGAAAAAATCTCCGAGCTGTTCGCCGAAAAACACCACACGCTGTTCCTCGGCCGTGGCGCGCAGTTCCCGGTGGCGATGGAAGGGGCACTCAAGCTCAAGGAAATCTCCTACATCCACGCCGAAGCCTATCCGGCCGGCGAGCTGAAACACGGCCCGTTGGCGCTTGTGGATAACGATATGCCAGTGGTGACCGTGGCGCCGAACAACGAACTGCTGGAGAAGCTGAAGTCCAACCTTCAGGAAGTCCGCGCTCGTGGTGGCCAGTTGATCGTCTTCGCAGACGAGAAGGCCGGCATGACCAACGGTGAAGGCACCCACGTGGTGCACATGCCGCACATCCACGACATCCTGTCGCCGATTCTCTACACCATCCCGCTGCAACTGCTGTCGTACTACGTCGCCGTACTCAAGGGTACTGACGTTGACCAGCCGCGCAACCTGGCGAAGTCGGTCACTGTGGAATAAGTTATCCACAGACGAAAAACCCCCTTCTCAGGGGGTTTTTCTGTTTCTAGGCGGTAGTAATTCGACGTTGTCGCCGTGTGTCGAGCAGATGGACCATGACGCAGGCGTACAAGGTCACCAGGATGAACAGGCCCATGCGGATGGCGAAGGCGGTGTAGACATCCTTGCCCGCGGCACTGTCCTGCACCGATTGGCCGAGCAGAATGATCAGGGTCGCCAGGCTGTTGAGCCAGAAACTCGGTGGTTGTCCGGTCCGGGCCAGGCCATAGAGCTTTCTGGCCGCCAGCAAACCGAACAGCAACATCCACAGAAAGAACATCCACAGGTTGACGAACAGGCTCAGCGCACACCAGAAAAGAATCGCCATCAGGCCACCGAGCAAGGTCGAGCCGAGCAATTCCTGGCCGGCGGTGCGGGCGCTGGTCGCGCAGCTTTGCTGGCCGAGGCTGACGGCTTTCATGATGATTGGCAGGTAGCTGGCCGGGTCGATCATGGCCAGCAGGAACGTCGGCAGCACCACCAGCGTGGCCCGTAGCGCCAGCCAGCCGCTTTCGGTTGGAGTAAGGCTCGGGCCGGGTTTGGCTGCGGGGGCACTGGCGGGGTCGGGAAACAGCCAATGGCTGATGGTCAGCGCGGTGACGGCCAGGAACAGGCCCTTGACCAGGGCCACGATCACCTCAAGTGCCAGGGCGAATTCAGCGGTTCCGGCAGAGCTGATCAAGGTCAGGCCCACCACCAGGAAGGTCGCCACCAGTGGGTTGCCGCCGCGCAGGCCATAACCGAAGGCCAGGAACAGGCACAGTCCGACCAGCAACACGCCGCTGAACGGGTAGTAACGCAGCAGGGGAATGAGCAGCAGGCCGGTCCCGGTGGTCAGCATAAGGATCAGGATCAGGCCCAGGCTGGCCTTGAACGGCAACGGTCGGTTCATCGCCGCCAGCATCATCAGCGCCAGCATCGGCGAGAGGAACGGGATGGGCAGGGCCAGACCAAAGCTCGCCGCCAGGCACAGCGCCGTGCCGAAGCTCAGGCGCAGGGCGCGCTGAACCCGGGCCGGACGCTCAATACGCATAGGACATCCAGCTCATCAGGCGCAGGAACAGGCGCCCCAGGATATTCAGCGGGTTACTTTCACTCGGGAACGCCATGACTTCGGCCTGTCCGCCGGACCGGATCCCTTGCGGGCCGGTCAACTCACCGGGCTCGAACTCGATGATGACCGGAAAGCGCTGGGCAGGGCGCAACCAATCGCGGCTGTTCTCCACTGTCGGCAGGCTGCCCGGCTGGGTGGTCTGGCCGATATCGACGCCATAGCCGACGCTGCGCACATGGCCTTTGAAAATTCTGCCCGGGTGGGCGTCGAGGATGATGGACACCGGCGTCCCGGGCTGGACACTGCCCAGATTGTTTTCGGTCATGTCGGCGCTGATCCACACATCGTGGATGGCGATCAGGGTCATCACCGGAGCACCGGCGGCGGCGAACTGGCCGACATCGGTGCGCAAATCGGTGATCAGGCCGGCCGAGCGCGCGTGGACCTTGGTATTGCTCAAGTCCAGCTCGGCTTTTTCAAGGTTGCTGGCGGCGCTGAGCAACTGGGCGTTTTCGTCTTCGTTACCGCCCTGTTGTTCCCGTGCACGTTGCACTTCGGCCTTGGCCGCGGCGACCTGGCTGATGGATTCTGACAGGGTGGCGCGGGATATCTCCAGGCGCCGCAGCGAGATGGTGCCCGGGTCTTCGCTGTACAGGCGTTCAAGCCGCTGGATGTCCTGGCGTGCCTTGAGCTCGTTGGCCTGGGATGCACGCAGGGACGCTTGCTTGGAGTCGACGCCGGCGGTGTTGGCGCCCACCTGGCGACGGGTCGATTCAAGGTCGGCGCGGGCGCGATCGACGGCAATCTGGTACTGCTCCGGATTGACTTCAAACAGCAATTCGCCGGCCTTGACGTCCTGGTTGTTGCGTACAAGCACCTTGGTCACCCGGCCGGATACCTCGGCGGCCACCGGCACAATGAAGGCCTGCACCCGTGCCTGTTGCGTGTAGGGCGTGTAACGGTCGGCCATCAGGTACCAGACCAGACTCAGGATGATCAGCAGCACCACCCAATTGATGGCTTTTTTCGCAGGGTCGGCGGCAGGTGCCGGGGCTTTCTCGTCGACCGGTTGTTGGCTGTCAGTCATGGGCACTTTCCTTCGGTTCGTCGAGCAGATCGCCCCAATCGGTCCGTTCTTGCATTTGTTTGCGGGTGGCCGGGTCTATCAACGGCTGGTCGCTGTACCAGCCGCCGCCCAGGGCCTTGTACAGGGCGATCAGGCTGTTGACCGCGGTGCCACGGTTGACCAGGTAGATATCCTGCTGGGCAAACAGGGCGCGCTGGGCATCCAGCACGCGCTGGAAATCCGAATAGCCTTCGCGGTATTGGGCGTTGGCCAGGGTCACCGATCGTTCGGCGGCCACCGATGCATCACTGAGGATTTGGTCGCGCTCCAGCGCCTTGATCAAGCCGGTCGCGGCATCGTCGGCCTCACGGGCCGCCTGGCGCACGCTGTCCTGGTAGATAACGATCAATTGCTGCAAGCGCGCGTCCTGCACGCGGACGTTGTTGGTGATCCGGCCGTGGTCGAAGATGTCCCAGCGCAGGCTGGGGCCGGCCACCATGTCGAGGGTGTTGGGTGCACCGTTGAGCGAGCTGGCGGACCAGACGATGCTGCCCAGCAGGCTGATGGAGGGGTACAGGTCGGTCTCGGCCACACCGATCAACGCCGATTGCGCGGCCACTTGCAGCTCGGCAGCACGAACATCGGGGCGCCGCACCAGCAGGTTGGCCGGCACATCCTGCAACACCGCGGTATCGAGCAGCGGCACTAAGCCGGTGTTGCGATTGAGGTCAGGGATCGAGCCGGGTGGCTGGCCGATCAGAGTGGACAACGCGTTGCGCAAGCTCGCCACCTGGCTTTCGAAATCCGGGATGGTACTGAGGGTGCCCAGGTACTGGGTCTTGGCTTGTTGCAGATCGAGTTCGGCTTCGGCCCCGCTGTTGAACAGGCGCTCGGTGATCTCGTAGCTGCGTTTTTGTAATTTGGCGTTGCTGCGGGCGATGGCCAGGCGCGCCTCGGCAGTGCGCAAGGCGTAGTAGTTTTGCGCCAGTTGCGCGTGCAACAGCACCAAGGCATTTTCATAGTTGGCCTGGGCGGCAAACCAGGAGGCGTCGGCCGACTCGATGGCGCGGCTGAAACGCCCCCAGAAATCCAGCTCCCAGCCGATATCGAAGCCGACGCTGTGTTGCCAGAAATGCGTGTCCTGGGGGTTGGTGCCGCCCGACTGTCGACGGTTCAGGTACAGGCTGTCGGCGCTGGCTTGTTGCAATTGCGGGTAGCGTCCACTCAGGGCGATACCCAATTGTGCCCGGGACTCCATGACCCGCAGGCCAGCGACGTGCAGGTCGGGGTTGTGGGCATCGGCTTCGGCCATCAAATGGTCCAGCACCGGGTCGTTGAACACGCGCCACCATTGGCGGCTGTCAGGTTGCGCGTGTTGTTGGCCGGCGATCTCCAGGGCCGGGCTGTTCCAGTGGTCGACCCAGGGCTGGGCCGGCGACTGGAAATCCGGGCCCAGTTGCACGCAGCCCCCCAGGACGACGGTGCCACAGAGCAGAAGCCGGCTGATGCGAGCAGGGCGTGGCATCAAGCGCAAACTCCTCAGACAGGATGCTGATCGTTCGTTGCCTCTATCTTCGGTGTCTCGTTCAACGCCTCGATCTCGGGTGTCTCGTTCATGACCTCGGCAGACGGTTGGTCCTGGACCCATTGCCAGAACAATTGGTAGCCCACCGCCAGCGCAACCGGCCCGATGAACAAACCGATGAAGCCGCCGCTTACCATGCCGCCCAAGGCGCCAATCAGAATTACCGGCATGGGTACATCGACGCCGCGGCCCAACATCAATGGCTTGAGGACGTTATCGGCCATCCCGGCAATCAGGCTGTAGATGCCAAACACGACGGTGGCCAGGCTGGTCCCTTCGGTGGCGAAGACATAGGCGATCACCGGGATGGTCACCAGCAGTACCGGCAATTGCATGATTCCCATCAACAGCGCCACCATGGCCAGCAGCCCGGCACCGGGGACACCCATGAGCACGAAGCCCACGCCAACCAGCAACATCTGAATGAACGCGATACCCACTACGCCCTGGGCGACCGCGCGGATGGTCGCAGTGCAGAGCACAGTAATGCGAGGGCCACGCTCTGGTCCGGAAAGGCGCGAGGTGATGGCCAGGGCGCTTCTTTCGCCATTTTCGCCGTAGGCCATGAACACGCCGGCAATGATCAGGGCGCCGATGAACAACAGAAAACCTACGCCAACGTCAGCCATTTTGCCCAACAAGGTCAGGCCGACGGACTTGATATAAGGCATCAACTTCATGAGCACGCTGCTCATGTCGGTGGCGGCCTGCATCCAGTAGCCATAGAGCGGCTCGCCAATGAGCGGCAGGGAAGCGATTTTTTCGCTGGGGAGCGGTATCTGCAGTGTGTCGGACTTGAGGACCGCCAAGGTGCCCTGAACCGATTCACTGATCGAGGTGCCCAGCAGGTAGATCGGTACCATCAGCAAAGCCAGGGCGACCACCACGATCAGGGTGGCGGCACGACCGTCCTTGTTGACCAGCTTGCGCTTGATGAGCCCATGCAGTGGATACAGGGTGATGGCCAGAATCATTGCCCAGAGCATCAGGTTGAGGAAGGGGTGGAAGATCTGGAAGCAGAACAGTACCAGCACCGTAATCAACCCGGCGCGAATCAGTACGTCGAGCAAACCACCGGACAGTGCTCTAGCGGAAATGTTAGTGCGCAACATTGTCGAACTCCTTGCTGTGTCACACAGGTTAGCCAGCCGGTTCAAGTTCAACTCTTCCCTACTAAGTGAATCCTTGAAGCAAGATCCACGGACAGCCGTCCAAGCGTTAAAAACCCAATAACGCCTTACTTCAAGTAGGGAAAATTTCAACGAGGTACCTACCAAATACTCAATAGGTAACAGGGTGGTTTGTAGTATAGGAGCAGTCGTATATTCCGCCTGTTTATGCAGGCTGGAATTCTGCTGCAGTTGATGGAGTCCGCTGACGCGCCCTTGCCTGGAAACGAGCTGCGCCGAGCCAGTGGCTCTTGTTTCGTGTCAGGCATTAGCCGTTGCAGCGGACCGATCCGGATAATTGCCAACAGTCGCACCCGTCGCAAGAAAATAATCCTCAATAATTATCAATAATCCCCGGTCCGGTTTTTGAGGTTTGTGACACGCTTGGTTTTTACGGTGCAGGCGCTAGAGTGCAGTAGCCCGTTGATTTACCTGATGGTCGGACGCCCAACTATGTTGTTGAACATTTGCGCTTAACACTCTGGCCTTCGGTTGCGATTTATCTATCTGAAATGAGGACTTGCCCATGGACCGCTTCCAGGAAATGCAGGTCTTCGCTGCTGTCGCCAAGGAGCAGGGTTTTTCGGCGGCGGCGCGGGGTTTGGGCCTGTCGGCGGCCAGTGTCACCCGAGCGGTAGCGGCGCTGGAGAAGCGAATAGGCACACAACTGCTCACGCGTACCACGCGCAGCGTGTATTTGAGCGAGGCCGGCCAGCGATATCTGGAAGACTGTCGGAGAATTCTCGCCGAGGTGCAGGAAGCCGAGGACTCGGCAGCGGGCAGCCATATCCATCCCCGTGGGCAACTGACCATCACCGCTCCGGTCTTGTTTGGAGAGCTGTTTGTCACGCCGTTGATGGTGAATTATCTGACGCAATTCCCCGAGGTCTGCATCAACGCGCTGCTGGTGGACCGGGTGGTGAGCGTGGTCGAGGAGGGCGTCGATGTGGCGATTCGCATCGGCGAACTCCCTGACAGCAACCAGCATGCGATTCGGGTCGGCGAGGTGCGTCGGGTGATCTGCGCCTCGCCACAGTTTCTGGCCGGCCATGGTCGGCCCAGGCATCCCCGGGAACTGGCCCAGGCGCCGATTATCGCGACCTCGGCTATCGGCCAACTCAGGAGTTGGCCATTCATTGAAGACGGCGAAACCTTGAGTGTCCGGGCTGAACCGCGACTGGTGGTGACGGCGAATCAGGCGGCCATCACGGCAGCCTGTCTGGGGTTGGGGTTCACGCGGGTACTGTCTTATCAAGTGGCGAGCAAGGTGGCTGCCGGTGAGCTGGAAATCATTCTGGCCGACTTCGAACTGCCGCCGTTGCCCATCCATGTGGTCTATCAGGGCGGGCGCAAAGCGCCGGCCCGGGTGCGCAGTTTTGTCGATTTCGCGGTGAAGACCCTGCGCGAGCATCCGGCACTCACGCGTTGAATTATTTCAAGCACTGAAATAATGGATTGCGTTGGCTGGTGATTCTGTTGGTTTGGATGTGAGTAGAAGATACGACCCATCTCTCCTGAACAGCAGCACTCACCCCGAGGTGTCGACCATGCAAGCGATCAAACTCTACAACTTCCCACGTTCCGGCCACGCTCATCGTGTCGAGTTGATGCTGTCCCTGCTGAAGCTGCCGACCGAATTGATCTTGGTTGATCTCGCCAAGGGCGAGCACAAGCAACCTGCGTTCCTGGCGCTCAATGCATTCGGCCAGGTACCGGTGATTGATGACCAGGGCGTGGTGTTGGCCGACTCCAACGCGATTCTGGTTTACCTGGCGCAAAAGTACGGCAACGGCCGCTGGCTGCCGGCTGATCCGGTAGGGGCCGCCAAGGTCCAGCGCTGGTTGTCGGCGGCTGCCGGTCCGATTGCCTTCGGCCCCGCCCGGGCAAGATTGATCACCGTGTTTGGCGCGCCTTACAACGCTGCGGAAGTGATTGCCTACGCCCATACCGTGCTCAAAGTGATCGATCACGAACTGACCAACACGCCTTATCTGGCCGGCACTGAACCGACGATTGCCGACGTTGCCGCCTACAGCTACATCGCCCATGCGCCCGAGGGCAATGTGTCGCTCGACGAGTACGCCAACATTCGCGCCTGGCTGGCCCGCATCGAAGCCTTGCCGGGTTTTGTCGGTATGCCGCGCACCGTCGCCGGCCTGCAAAAAACCGCCTGATGCCGGTGGCCCGGTGTTGCCGGGCCGCCCCGTTCTGCGCCAGTGGCGCAAGGGAGCAACCGTATGGACCGTTCACCTTGGCATGCTGGCGAGAAACAGCTGCAGGCACATGTGGGCGTTGCCGAACGAATGGAGGCGTTCGGTCGTAAGGTGATTCGCAGCGAGATGCCGGACCAGCACCGCACCTTCTATCAGCAATTGCCGTTCATGCTGTACGCAGCGGTGGATGCCGACGGTCGTCCCTGGGCCAGCATCCTGGAAGGTCATCCCGGTTTCGCCCACTCACCAGAACCTGGCTTGCTGCAATTTCGCAGCCTGCCGGCCTTTGATGATCCCGCGCAGTTGAGCGACGGCTCGGCCATCGGCCTGTTGGGCATCGAGTTGCACACCCGCCGCCGCAACCGCATCAATGGGCATGTTCGCGCCATGACCACAGACGGTTTCGCGGTGACGGTGGATCAGTCCTTCGGCAATTGCCCGCAGTACATTCAGTTGCGCCAGTTTCGCTCGGTGCCGCTGGCCGATCCCTCGACGCGTGCCGCCCAGCATTTCAACGAACTGGATGACGCGGCCAAAACTATGATCGCCGAGGCGGACACGTTCTTCGTTGCCAGTTATGTGGATGTCGACGGTGAGCGCTCGGTGGATGTGTCGCACCGCGGCGGTCAGGCCGGTTTCGTACAGGTGGAAGGCAATCGCCTGACCATTCCGGACTTCGCCGGCAATCTGCATTTCAACACCTTGGGCAACCTGCTGCTCAATCCCCGGGCCGGGTTGTTGTTCATCGACTTCAATACCGGTGATTTGCTGCAGCTCAGCGGGCGCACCGAAATCATCCTGGACGGTCCTCAGGTCGAGGCGTTCCAGGGAGCCGAGCGCCTGTGGACGATCGATGTCGAGCAGGTGGTCCGTCGCCCGGCCGCCCTGGCATTGCGCTGGCGCTTCGACGGAGTTTCACCCACCAGTTTGCTCACCGGCACTTGGGAGCAGGCCAAGGCGCGTTTGCAGGCCAAGGCCCTGGGCGATCAATGGCGGCCGTTGCGGGTGGTGCGGATTGAAGCGCAAAGCCACAACATTCGCTCGATTTACCTGGAGCCCGCCGATGGCGCCGGGTTGCCACTGTTTCAGGCCGGGCAGCATTTGCCCCTGCGCTTCAACATTGGCGGCGATGTGCACATTCGCACGTACAGCCTATCGAGCGCGCCGTCCGATGATTTTTTCCGCATCAGCGTGAAGCGTGACGGGCGGGTGTCTACGCATTTGCATGAGCAGATTCGTGTTGGCGACCTGTTGGAGGCGCGGGCGCCGCAAGGGCATTTCACCGTGGCGCCCCATGAGCGTCGGCCACTGGTGTTGCTGGCGGCCGGGGTCGGCATCACGCCGCTGTTGTCGATGCTGCGGGAGGTGGTTTACCAGGGTTTGCGCACCCGCCGTATCCGGCCGACATGGTTCATCCAGAGTTCGCGCACGCTGGCCGACCAGCCGTTTCGCCGGGAGCTGGATCGCTTGCTCGAGGATGCCGGTGACGCGGTGCGGGTGGTGCGCTTGCTCAGTCAACCGGAAGCCGAGGCGATACAAGGAGAGGACTTCGACCTCAGTGGACGGATCGACGTCGCGCTGCTCAAGGATCTGCTGACAGTCGAGGACTACGATCAGCCGGATTTTGTCGTCTGTGGCCCCGGAAGTTTTACCCAGTCGCTGTACGACGGCTTGCGCGAACTGGACATTCGCGATTCGCGGATTCACGCTGAAACCTTCGGCCCGTCCACCTTGCGCCGGCGATCGGACCCCGATGCGGTGGTCATCGAGCAACCGCCAGCCGCCACCACGTCCGTGCCCGTGGTGTTCCAGCGTTCGGCCAAGGAGGCGCGCTGGCAACCGGATGGCGGCAGCTTGCTGGAGTTGGCGGAAAGCCGTGGCCTGCGTCCGGAATTCAGTTGTCGTGGTGGTTCCTGCGGCACCTGCAGTACGCGCCTGATCAGCGGTCAGGTGCATTACCCACTGCCTCCAGCGGAGGTGCCGGATGACGGACAAGTGCTGATTTGCTGTGCGATTCCGGCGCAGGGGGCGCAGCCGTTGGTGCTCGATATCTGACGATCATTGCAGGCGAATATTGCCCGCCGGTCGATGGCTGGGTAGGGTAGTGAGCAGAACGAAAAAGGGCCGCAGAGGCCCTTTCTGCATTTCAGGAACAGGCGTTTCAATGGTTTTTTTCACTCGCTCGATGGTCTTGCTGATGGCGCTGGCGCTCACCACCGGTTGCGAAAGACAGGATGCACCGCCGCTGGATCAACAGCTTTACGTCTGGCAGCGCCAGTGGACGCCGGCCCACGACGCAGCCCTCAGGGACAGCCGCGTCGATTTTTCGACGTTGCGAGTGCTGGCCTTGCAGGCTTTCCCCAACGCCGGCTGGAGTCGGGCCCGGATTGACCCGGCACTGCTCAAGCGCGATGGCCGGCCGGTGATTGCGGTGATCCGCCTGGATGGGCAGCTCAAGGCGCTGGATCAGGATGAGGTTACGGCGCAAATCCGGCAGGTGATCAGCGATTGGCAGGGACAGGGATTGAACCTCGCCGGCGTGGAAATCGACCATGATGCGGGTAATGCCCGGCTACCGGTGTATCGCCAGTTTCTCGCGCATTTGCGCGGAGCATTGCCGACGTCGTTGCCCCTGAGCATCACTGCGTTGCCGTCCTGGCTCGACAGTCGCGAACTGTCGGCGTTGTTATCCACAGTCGACAGCAGTGTGTTGCAGGTACACGCGGTGAGCGATCCGCGTCGTGGCTTGTTTGATGCCGATCAGGCCCGGCAATGGGCGAAGGCCTGGAGCCGTATCACGACGAAACCCTTCTATCTGGCGCTGCCGGCCTATGGCGTGGCGTTGCTGCCGTCGGCGGGTGGCGCGCCCATTGTGGAAAGCGAAGTCACGGTGGAGCGCGAAGGACTGCGCCGGGAGTTGCTCGCCGATCCGCAGTCGTTACGCACCCTCGGTACCGAGCTGCGGGCCGATCCACCGAAACATCTTGCGGGCCTGATCTGGTTTCGCCTGCCATTGGCCAACGACCGTCGGGCCTGGAGCCTGACTACTTTGCGCGCCGTGGCGCGGGGGGATGCGCTCGACAGTCAATTGAACCTGAAACTCTCGGCCGACAATGGCCTCTATGACATCGGCATCAGCAACCAGGGCAACCTCGACCGCACCTGGCCCGAACGTCTGACACTGGCGGTCAGCGGTTGTGAGGGCGCCGATGCCTTGGCCGGTTACGCGTTGCAACAGCGTCCGGATCTGCTTACCTTCACCCGCCTGCGCGATGGCCGAATTCCGGCCGGCGGACAGCGTGCCATTGGTTGGGCTCGCTGCGCACACATTGATCAAGGAGGTTCGAATGTTCACCCGTAACTGGCCGCGTCATTTGCTTTGCCTGAGCCTCAGCTTGCCGCTGGGTTCGGCGCTGGCCTGCGGCCCGGACTTCCCCATGCGCCTGCTGGATAACCGAGGTCAGTCGCTGGCGGAACTGCCGGAAGGCAACTTCAGCTTCGAAATCAGCCGCCTCGGCCACGCCATCAAAGGCTTGAAGAATGTCACCGCTGGCGCCAACTACGCGGATGAAACTGACCCGGTAGCGCTGCGGGATCAGGCCGAGCAAGCCGGACTGCCCGCTGAGCAACAAGTGTTGGTGAAACACCTGCGCAGCCTGACGGATGCCCGTCAGGTTGAAACCGAAGGGGCGCAACTGCCGCCTGAACTCAGGTTGTACCTGGCCGGCGCTGTGGCATTTGGCGCGGGTGATCCTGCCTTGGCCGCCGGGTATTTCAAGAAAGTGCTGGCCTTGCCCGCCGAGCAACGGGCCTCGCGCAGCACCTGGGCGGCTTATTCGCTGGGGCGCGCGTTGTTCGCCATGAGCGTCGAAGCTGATGCGGCTCCGGGTCTGCTTGAGCAATCCGCAAGGGCCTTCGAGCAAGCCCGGCAACTGAGCATCGACGGCTTCAGCGATCCACTGGAACTGGGTGTCGCCAGCCTCGGCGAAGAAGCCCGGGTAGTACGCACCGCTGGCGACTGGAACCGCGCCATCGAGCTGTACGCCACGCAGAATCTGCACGGCTCCGCGGTGGGCTACGAATCGCTGAAGCTATTGATGGCGGACCTGATGACGCTGCCGGAGGATCAAGTGGCCAAGTTGCTCAAGGGCCAGCCAGTGCAGCAACTGGTGACCGCATCGCTGATCAGTCGGTTGGGTTGGTCGTTCGGCGATCAACCGGCCAACGAACAAAAAATGATCAAGCTGCTGCAAAACAGCACCCGTGGCAGTCTCGAAAACGCAGACCGCCTGGCGGCGATGAATTATCAACAGGGCGATTACGCCAGCGCCAAGGCTTTCCTCGAACACGCCGGCGATGGCGGTTTGGCCTGGTGGCTGCGGGCAAAACTGGCAGTGCGCGAGGGCGATAAGAGCGCGGCCGCCGCAGCCTATGCCAAAGCGGCCCAGGCCTTCCCGCAGAATGAATCCTGGGGCGAGCGACGGACCCCGGACTTCGATTACGAAACGCTTCAGCCCAAATGCCGGGTCGAGGGTGAAAGTGCGATCCTGGCCCTGCAACGCGGGGATTACCTGCAAGCCTTCGATCAGCTGTATCGCAGCCAAAGCATTTACTGGTTCGACGCCGCCACCGTTGCCGAGCGCGTGTTGACCCTCGAAGAACTCAAGCACTACGTCGACACTCAAGTGCCGGCACCCCTGCCGCTCAGCCAGCAGGACCGCGACAACTACGTGCCCTTGCCGGTGGCGGCGAGCCTGCGCAATCTGCTGGGTCGGCGCTTGCTGCGCGAGGGGCATTACGAGGAGGCGCCGGCGTACTTCGATAACGTCGATTTGCAGAACAAGGCCAAGTCGTATGCCATTTTGCGCAAAGAGGCCGATGCCGCTTGGTGGCCGACGACGCGGGCGGCAGCCTTGTTTAACTCGGCTGTCGTCGCGCGTAAGGCGGGAATGGAAATTCTCGGTTACGAAATGGCCCCGGACTTCGCCACGTTTGACGGCAACTACGTGCTGGACAGCGCGGAACTGAAGGTCGGGCCGCTGGTGGCCGCAGACGAAGTGAAGCGTCAGCAGGTCAGCGCTGCCCAGCCAGATCAGCGTTACCACTACCGGTATGTTGCCACGGCGCTGGCCAGCCAGGCGGCGGACCTTTTACCTCACAGCAGCCAGGCTTTTGCCGCGGTGCTGTGTCAGGCGTACGGATGGAATAGCAGTCTCGAAGAACAAAGTGCGCTGTACCAACGCTATGTCAAAGAAGGTCCCTACGTGGATTGGGCGTTCAACTTCGGCTCTCAATGTCCGTATCCGGATTTCCAGAATGCCGACAAGCGTTATGTAACGCAGGTGACCGATGCCGCGCGTTCGTCATTGCGACCCTATAAAAAACCTCTGCAATATGGCGCAGTGATTGTCATAACAGCTGTCGCGTTGTGGCTGATCAACCGTCGCCGGCGCAAGGTGCAGTGAGGTTCAAGCCTGTTGCACAAAGGTCAGCTGCACGGCGAAACCGATCAACAGGCTGCCGAACAACCATTGTTGCAGGCGCTGGGCTGAGGGGCTGCGTTGCAGCCAACGGCCGAGTGCCGCGCCGATCAAAGCGTAGGCGCTGTCGAACAGCAAACCGACACCGACCAGCACCACGCCCAACGTCGCAAATTGCCCGAGCACCGGCCCGGCCTGTGGGTCGATGAATTGCGGTAGTAGCACGGAGCAGAACAACAGTGCCTTGGGATTGAGCAGGTTGGTCAGCAGTCCGCGTCGGATGGCTGCGCCCCAGCGTGGTTTTTCGCCGGTTGCGTCGGCGCTGGTGAGGCTCGGCAGCATCGTGGTTCGCAGGCACTGAATGCCGATCCACAGCAGATACGCGGCACCGGCCAGGCGCACCACGTCGAAAGTCCAGGGCGCCGCCTTGAACAGTGCAGCCAGCCCCAGCGCCGCCAATGCCACATGGCAACCCCGGGCGATGCCCAGGCCCACGGCCGTGGCCAGCGCGGCGCCTTTGCCCTGGCGGGCACCGGTCTGCAACAGCAGGATCATGTCGGGCCCCGGCAACAGGTAGACCACTGCCAGTGCCATGAAAAACAGCCAGAGACCTTGCATGTTGCACCCCATTCGTTGTCGATTTGGTCGTGCCAGTCTAGGGCTGAAGGGCGGGGCAGGTGCTTGCGTTGTCAGCTTCTATCGGGTCGTGCATTGGCATAATCTGCCACTTAATCAAGATTGAACCATCAGGATCTGCCAAACCATGAAACTCGACGCCTACGACCGCAAGATTCTCGCCGCGCTGCAACGGGATGGCCGCCTGAGCAATGTGCAACTGGCAGACGAGATCGGCCTGTCGGCATCGCCTTGCTTGCGCCGGGTTCGGATGCTTGAAGAGGCGGGGGTTATTCGCGGCTACCAGGCCAATCTGGATCGCGATGAAGTGGGGTTGGGGCTGACGGTGTTTGTCGGGGTCAAGGTCGAGCGTCATAACGACGAACAAGCCGAAGCCTTTCGCCAGGCGGTGACGGCATTACCCGAGGTGATTTCGGCGTTTCTGGTGTCAGGGGAGTCGGATTTTCTGCTGCAGGTGGTGGTGCCGGACTTGCGCGCCTATGACCGCTTTCTCACCGGGCGATTGTTGAAGCTGCCGGGTGTGAGCGACATCCGCAGCAACTTTGCGATTCACACGGTGAAGGCCCCGGGGGTGTTGCCGCTGGAGCATTTGCCGCTGTAGACCGAGTCGTCTGCATCGCGAGCAGGCTCGCTCCCACAAGGCTTGCGCTGTACCTGTGGGAGCGAGCCTGCTCGCGATAGCGATAGATCAGTCACTGCAACGCTTCAAGTCTTACATCTGCGTCGCCATCCCCTCCACATTCATCGCCGCCTGGCGCAAGGCTTCGGAGCGGGTCGGGTGCGGGTGGCAGGTCAGGGCAATGTCTTCGGCCGACGCGCTGAACTCCATGGCCACGCAGTACTCGCCAATCATTTCACTGACGCTCGGGCCGACCAGGTGCACGCCAAGGACTTCATCCGTGCGCTCATCAGCCAGCACTTTGGCGAAGCCTTCGGTTTCGTGGTTGATCTTCGCCCGACTGTTGGCGGTGAAGGGAAACTTGCCGACCTTGTACGCTCGGCCTTCGGCCTTGAGCTGCTCTTCGGTCTTGCCGACGCTGGCCAGTTCCGGTTTGGTGTAGACCACACTGGGGATCAGGTTGTAATTGACCTCGCCCGCCTTGCCGACGATCTGCTCGACGCAGGCCATGGCTTCGTCCTCGGCCTTGTGGGCGAGCATGGGACCCGAGGTCACGTCACCAATCACCCAGACCCCGGCGGCTTCGGTGCGATGCCCCTTGTTGGTGAGCATGCCGCGTTTGTCAGTGGCGAGGCCGACGTTCTCCAGGCCCAGGCCCTGTGTATAAGGTCGGCGCCCGATGGCCACTAGCACGTAATCGGCTTCCAGCAACTCGGCGGTACCGCCAGCGGCAGGCTCGATGCTGAGCTGAACGCCATTGGCGGAGCTGGTGGCGCTGGTCACTTTTGAACTCAATTTGAAACTCAAGCCTTGCTTGCTCAGGGAGCGTTGCAGGGTTTTGCCGGCTTCGATGTCCACGCCGGGGCAGATCCGGTCGAGAAACTCGACCACCGTTACCTGTGCCCCAAGGCGTCGCCAGACCGAACCCAGTTCCAGGCCGATCACGCCGGCGCCGATCACCACCAGATGCTTGGGCACCTCGCTCAGGGCCAGGGCACCGGTGGAGTCGAGGATGCGTTTGTTATCGATGTCCACACCAGGCAGGGGCGTGGGCTCGGAACCGGTGGCGATGATGATGTCCCTGGCGATCAGTTCGGTCTTGCCACCGGCGCTATCGGTCACCGTGACTTTGCCCGGTCCGTCGATGTGGCCCCAGCCTTTGATCCAGTCGACTTTGTTTTTGCGGAAAAGAAATTCGATGCCCTTGGTCAACCCGGTAACGCTTTCATCCTTTTGCGTCATCATCCGGGCGAGGTTGAGGCTGGGTTTGACGTCGATCCCCAGGTTGGCAAATTCCGCCCCCATGGCCGCGTCGTACAGTTCGGAGGCATGCAGCAACGCCTTGGACGGCATGCAACCAACGTTCAGGCAGGTGCCGCCGAGTGTGGCGCGTCCTTCCACGCAGGCGGCTTTCAGACCCAGTTGTCCGGCGCGGATCGCCGCGTTGTAACCACCGGGGCCACCGCCGAGTATCACGACGTCATAAATGCTCATGGATGTACTCCTGGATCGAAAGGGGGTAGGGATGGGTAAAAGTAGTTCCTGGATAAAATTACGGGCGTAATATGTGCGTTCTGCCGTCTTTCGGTCAAGGCTTCAGCTAAGTGACAGGTTGGGAATCTTTAGATAGCGCGCTTGAAAACAGAAATTTCACCATTTTCGTTATATCGTAACGAATTGTTCTGTAAGCGAAGACACTCTGGGGTGGTATGCAAGTCGATCTCGATGTTGATGAAGCGCCGTTAGCCGGGTTGCCGCGCTTTCAGCAGGCGGTCATTCAAGGGCGGCGTTTGCGCCAGTTCGCCATCGGTGCGGGCGTATTCGCGACGGTGGGTGTGCTGCTGGCGTTTTTTGTCGGACTGTTTTCGTCGCAAACACTGTGGCCAGCGTTGCTGCTGAACCTGAGCGCGGCGTCTGTGGTGTTGATGGCCGGTTTGCAATCGGCCGGGTGGGTAGCCCAGTGGCGTGCCCGCGCCATGAGTCCCGAGGTGCCGGTGGTCGTTGTCGACGAGTCTGTCGCGCCTTCGGGGTGGTATGAGCGTTTGCTGGACCGGATCATCCAGCAATCGCAGCACCTGCTCGGGCAAATCGGCGCGCCGACGCTGTGGCTTGGCGGCTGGGCATTGTTGGCGGTATTGGGCGTCGAACTGGCCTGGAACCTCACGTTGCCCCCGGCAGCGCTGGGCCTGTCGGCCACGGTCGGGGCTGCGTGCTTTTTGCTGTTGGCGTTCGGTCTGTTGGTGATGGAGCGCCATCTGGCGCAGGAAAACACCGCGCAATGGCCTGAAGCCGCTACGTTGGCGCAATTGATTCGTGTGGCGATCATCAGCCTGGTGCTCGGTGCTTTTTGTCTGTTGTTTGCCGATGAAACGTCGGTGTGGCCTGTACGCCTGGCGGTGTTGATTGGACTGCTACCGGGGCTGGTGGCGGTAGAACTGTTGCTGCGCGCGGTGTTGTCATTGTTCAGTCCGCGCCGCGACCGTCTTGAGCCGGAGTTGTTGGCGCGCAGTTTTGTCGCTGACATGCTGCGCTGGCCACCACAGCCATTGCTGGCGTTGCAGCACGAATTGCATAACCGCTTCGGCATCGATCTGCGGCAGATCTGGGCCTTCACTTACATGCGTCGGGCGTTCCTGCCGGTGCTGGCGGTGGTGTCGCTGGTTGGCTGGTCGCTGACCGGTATTCACGAAATTGCCCTGCAAGGGCGTGGCATCTACGAACGATTCGGCAAGCCAGTGGAGGTGTTCGGTCCAGGCTTGCACATGGGTTTGCCTTGGCCATTGGGCCGGGTGTTGAGCGTCGAGAATGGCGTGGTTCACGAGTTGGCCACCAGTGTTGGCGAAACCACAGCCCCCATTCAGGCCGACCCCGCTGAAGGTCCGGCCCCGGCGATTGCCAATCGCCTGTGGGACGCCAGCCATGTGAACGACAAATCCCAGGTGATCGCCAGCAGCCGAGCCGACAAGCAGAGCTTTCAGATCGTCAACATGGACGTGCGCTTCGTCTATCGCATCGGTCTGAGCGATGAGGCGGCGTTGGCCGCGACCTATAACAGTGCCGATGTGCCGATGTTGATTCGCAGCACCGCCAGCCGAATCCTGGTTCACGACTTCGCCTCGCGCACCCTCGACGGATTGCTTGGCGAGGACAGGGTAGGGCTGGCCGAAGAGATCGGCCGCGCAGTTCAGGCGGACCTGAAAAAACTCGACAGCGGCGTGGAAATTCTCGCCACGGTGGTCGAAGCGATTCATCCTCCGGCCGGTGCAGCCAATGCCTATCACGGCGTGCAAGCGGCGCAGATTGGCGCGCAAGCCTTGATCGCCCGTGAACGTGGCGCCGCCGCCGAGGCTACCAACCAGGCGCAGTTGCAGGCCAGCATCGCCCGCGATCAGGCGACGGCCAGCGCCCGTGAAATCAACGCTGGCGCCCAGGCCGCAGACCTGAAATTCAACGCCGAGCAAAAAGCCTATGCCAGCGCTGGCCAGGCCTTTGTGCTGGAGCAGTATTTCAGTCAGTTGTCCCAGGGTTTGGCCAACGCCAAATTGCTGGTGCTCGATCATCGTCTGGGCGGCAGCAGCAATGCGCCGACCATCGACCTCCGTACTTTCACGCTGCCGGTTGACCCTGCGCCGTCGCGTAAAACCGCTCAGCCAGGAGCTGCCAATTGAGCCAGTCCCATACGCACGATCACGCCGGCCACGATCACGGTCATGGCGGGCATCACCACCACGGCCATCACCATCATCACGGCGATCCGCAGGAGGCCGGTCCATTCCCGTGGCGCCGGATGGGATGGGCGGCATTGCTGGTGGCGTTTGCGGTCGCCGCCGCGAGCCTGGTGCAGGTGCGATCGGGGGAGGCCACGGTAATCACGCGCTTCGGCAATCCATCGCGAGTCTTGCTGGAGCCGGGACTGGGTTGGCGCTGGCCGGCACCGTTCGAAGCAGCGATTCCGGTGGATCTGCGGCTGCGCACCACGTCCAGCGGTTTGCAGGATGTCGGTACGCGGGACGGTTTGCGCATCATCGTTCAGGCCTACGTGGCGTGGCAGGTGCAGGGCGATCCGGACAACGTGCAACGTTTCATGCGCGCGGTGCAGAACCAGCCCGATGAAGCCGCGCGGCAGATTCGCACCTTTGTCGGCTCCGCACTGGAAACCACCGCCAGCAGTTTTGATCTGGCGAACCTGGTCAATACCGATGCCAGCCAGGTGCGCATTGCCGATTTCGAAGCACAACTGCGCAAGCAAATCGATCAGCAGCTGCTCACCACTTATGGCGTGCGCGTATTGCAGGTCGGTATCGAACGATTGACGCTGCCTTCGGTGACGCTCACCGCGACGGTCGACCGGATGCGCGCCGAGCGTGAAACCATCGCTACTGAGCGCACGGCTATCGGTAAGCGTGAGGCCGCGCAAATTCGTTCCGCCGCCGAGCGTGATGCGCGAATTGTGCAGGCCGATGCCACGGTGAAAGCAGCGGATATCGAAGCGCAATCGCGCGTCGAAGCGGCGCAGATTTACGGTCGCGCCTACGCGGGATCGCCGCAGCTCTACAACCTGCTGCGCTCGCTCGACACCTTGGGCACGGTGGTGACGCCGGGAACCAAGCTGATTCTGCGCACCGACGCCGCACCGTTCCGGGTGTTGGTTGATGGTCCGCCGAGCCTCGACAACAAGTCCGGATCGCAGCCATGAGTTTGGTTCCACGTGGAACAAATGAGTTGAGCAGCCCCTGGATTCAGGCCGGGCGCTTGGCGTTTCTCGCCCTGTACGCGGTGACAGTGTTGGCGGCGTTGGCTTGGGCGTTTTCCAATGTGCGGCAGATCGATCCGCAAAATCGCGCGGTGGTTTTGCATTTCGGCGCGCTGGATCGCATTCAGAATGCCGGGCTGTTACTGGCATGGCCGCAACCGTTCGAGCGGGTGATTTTGTTGCCGGCGGCGGAGCGGGTGATCGAGCGTCGAGTGGAAGGTTTGTTGCGCAGTGGTGCTGCGATCCAGGCAGATCGCGTGGCCAGTTTTGCCACGCCCATCAGCGATGCCCTCGCAGGCTCCGGCTATCTGTTAACGGGTGATGCCGGTGTGGTGCAACTGGATGTTCGGGTTTTCTACAAAGTCACTGAACCCTATGCGTTCGTACTTCAGGCCGAACATGTGTTGCCGGCACTGGATCGGTTGGTCACCCGCAGCGCTGTGGCACTCACCGCCGCACGCGATCTGGACACTATCCTGGTTGCCCGGCCAGAGCTGATCGGTGCTGACAGTCAGGCGGCGGAACGACGCGAGCGCTTGCGAGGCGATCTGGTGCAGGGCATCAACCAGCGTCTTGCTGAACTCACGGCGACGGGGCAGGGACTGGGGATCGAGGTGGCGCGGGTCGATGTGCAATCGAGTCTGCCAAGCCCAGCAGTGAATGCCTTCAATGCGGTACTCACAGCGAGCCAGCAGGCCGACAAAGCCGTGGCCAATGCGCGTACCGAAGCCGAAAAGCTGACGCAAACTGCCAACGAGCAAGCCGACAGAACATTACAGGTTGCCCATGCCCAGGCCAGTGAACGACTGGCCAAAGCATCCACCGACACGGCCACGGTGTTGAGCCTGGCCAAGGCGCAACAACAGGGCACTGACCCGCAAATGCTGCTGCGCATTTATCGCGAGCGGTTGCCGAAAATTCTTGGTCAGGCCGGTTCAGTCACGACGGTCGATCCCAAAGACGATTCCCGCCTGATCATTCAGGGAGCTGCACAATGACCGCTCAAACCGCCGCCGCACCGAGCCTGTTGTCTTCGGCCGAACAGCGCCGCGCCGCGCGCCAGTTGACCCTGGCCATGCTCGCATTGGGCCTGCTCGCGCTGGGCTTGATCTGGCGTTGGCTGGCGCCGGAGCAGACTGGCGTCAGTCAGCTGCTGCTGGGTTTTGCCTCGCTGCTGGTCGCCGTTCCGGTCATGCGCTCGGCCTGGTACAGCCTGCGTTATCCAAGCCTGCATGGCATCACTGATCAATTGATTGCCCTGGCCATGCTGGGTGCCTGGGCCACCGGGGATCTGCTGACGGCGGCCCTGTTGCCGATCATCATGATCTTCGGTCACGTGCTGGAGGAGCGCAGCGTGATCGGTTCCCAGGAGGCGATTCACGCACTCGGCAAACTGACCCGCAGCCACGCGCGCAAGGTGCAGGCGGACGGCTCCATCATCGAAGTCGACAACGGCACGCTCAAGGCCGGCGATCTGGTCGAGGTCCGCGCGGGGGACAGGGTGCCGGCGGATGGTCGGGTGTTGTCCGGCCAGGCCAGTCTGGACACCGCTTCCATTACCGGGGAATCGGTACCGATGGAAGCGGGCGTCGGCATGTCGGTGTTCGGCGGCGCGATCAACCTCGACGGTCTGCTGCGAATCGAAGTGACCCGCACCGGCCAGGAATCGACCCTCGGCAAAGTCATCGCCCTGATGCAAAACGCCGAGCGCTCGAAACCGCCGATCACTCGTTTGCTTGAGCGTTACGCGGGCAGCTATATGGTGCTGGTGTTGCTGCTGGCGGCGGTGACCTGGTTCATCACCAACAACGCTCAAGCGATGCTCGCGGTGTTGGTGGCGGCCTGTCCTTGTGCGCTGGTGTTGTCGGCACCGGCCACGGCGATTGCCGGGGTGGCGGTAGCGGCACGCCACGGGATTCTGATCCGCAGTTCTGCGTTCCTCGAAGAGTTGGCGGACCTGACTTCGCTGGTGGTCGACAAGACCGGGACGCTGACCTTCGGCACCTTGCGCCTGCAATCCATCGACAGTCCGCTGGAGGACCGCAGCCATGTCCTGAAGCTCGCCGCCAGCCTCGGCTCGGCCAGCAGTCACCCGGTCAGCCGTGCGCTGGCGGGGTTGGTGACCCAGGAGCATTTCCTGCTGCTTTCTGACATTCATGAGCGCCAGGGCCTGGGCGTGGTGGCGATGACCGAGCAGGGCGAAGCGGCGCTCGGCCGGCCGGAGTTGTTTGCGCAACTGGGCATCAGCACAACGGAGGTTCCCGATCACGACGGTCCGATTGCCGGGCTGGCGCTCAATGGGGAGTTTCTTGCCTGGCTGTTGCTGGCCGACAGTGTCAAACCCGAGGCGCAATTTGCCTTGGGTGAGTTGCGCGACCTCGGATTGGGTCGCCAGTTGTTGCTCACCGGTGACCGCCACAGCGTCGCGCAAACGCTTGCTCGGGATGTCGGGATCAGCGACGTCGAAGCGCAAGCCCTGCCCGAAGACAAACTGAACCGCGTGCTCAAGGAAATCGACAGCGGCTTCCGGCCGATGGTGGTCGGCGATGGCATCAATGACTCCCTGGCCCTCAAGGCTGGCGTGGTGGGTGTGGCCATGGGCGCCGGCGGTGCGGACATCGCCCTGGCATCGGCGGACATCGTGCTGATCGGCAGTGACCTGCGCCGCCTCGGCACCTGCGTGCGCCTGAGTCGTCAGTGCCGCCAGACGTTGCAGGTCAATGTGATCATCGGGCTGGGCTGGACCCTGGCGATCGTGGCCTTCGCCGCGTTCGGCTGGCTTGGCGCTGCCGGGGCGATGATTGCGGCGTTGCTGCATAACCTCAGCACCTTGTTGGTGTTGGGCAATGCCGGTCGTTTGCTGCGGTTCCAGGAGCCGTTGCTCAAACTGAAGGACGAAGCCTGAAGGCGATGCTCTAAACCGGGTCATCACGGGGGCTTCAACTTTTTAGAACTGTGCGCCCGGTTCGTAGTCATTGGAGATGAGGGCACATCTTTTTGTGCGTTCGCGGCGGCAGGTGCAGGCGTCGCGAATCATTGAAATCGGCTATTAATTCGATAGCCAGCTATTTTTCAAAGATGGTCTACCCTCTGTTTAGACGTCTGATACAAGGGAGATTCTCCATGCTCGCGCATCTTCCACCGGCCTTACAGAATCTGCAATTACCGCTTCGCCTGAGACTCTGGGATGGCCATGAACTCAATCTGGGACCGGCGCCCAGCGTCACTATTGTGGTCAAGGACCCACAAATGGTCACCCAGTTTACCCATCCAAGCCTGGACGCCCTTGGCGCTGCTTTTGTCGAAGGCAAACTGGAACTCGAAGGCTCCATCAGCGAAGTGATCCGTGTCTGCGATGAATGGAGCCAGGCGTTGCTGGATGAAAACGACGACAATCAGCCGGTTCGTAGCGCCCACGACAAAGAGATGGACGCCAAGGCGATCTCCTACCACTACGACCTTTCCAACGCGTTCTATCAGCTGTGGCTCGACAGTGACATGGCGTACTCCTGCGCTTACTTCGAGACCGGCAGCGAAACCCTCGAACAGGCCCAGCAAGCCAAGTTCCGTCATTTGTGCCGCAAGCTGCGCCTGCAGCCCGGCGAGTATCTGCTGGATGTGGGTTGCGGTTGGGGCGGATTGGCGCGTTTTGCGGCGCGGGAATTTGGCGCGAGAGTGTTCGGTATCACCCTCAGCAAGGAACAGTTGGCCCTGGCCCGGGAACGCGTAAAAGCGGAGGGCCTGGAGGACCTGGTCGAACTGCAGCTGCTCGACTATCGCGATCTGCCGCAGGATGGCCGTTTCGACAAAGTGGTCAGCGTCGGCATGTTTGAACACGTTGGCCACGCCAACCTGGCCGAATACTGCAATACCTTGTTCGGCGCGGTGAAAGAGGGCGGCCTGGTGATGAACCACGGGATCACCGCCAAATACACCGATGGCCGTCCGGTGGGACGTGGTGCCGGAGATTTCATCGGGAAATATGTGTTCCCCAATGGCGAGCTGCCGCACCTGTCGATGATCTCTGCCGAGATCAGTGAGGCGGGGCTGGAAATCGTCGATGTCGAGAGTTTGCGCCTGCACTACGCACGTACGCTCGATCACTGGAGCGAACGCCTGGAAGACAACCTCGAAGCGGCGTCCAAGCTCGTACCGGAACAAGTCCTGCGCATCTGGCGGCTGTACCTGGCCGGTTGCGCCTACGCGTTCGCCCGTGGCTGGATCAACCTGCACCAGATTCTCGCGGTGAAGGCCCACGCCGATGGCAGTCATGAACTGCCATGGACCCGTGACGATATCTACCTCTAGAGAATCGGCGAAATAAGCCGGGCGACCCGCATGCCGACCTGCTGCAGGCGGTGGGTCTCCCGGCCTTCTCCTTTGGCGATTTCGTGGGCGTTGGCGAAGTCATCGTTGAGCATCTGTTCGACCTCGGCGGCAAAGGCTCTGTCGACGGTCAGCAACATCACTTCGAAATTCAGCCGGAACGAACGGTTGTCCAGGTTGGCGCTGCCGATGGCGCTGATTTCGCTGTCGATCAACACCACTTTCTGATGCAGGAATCCGGGCTCGTAACGGAACACCCGCACACCGGCGCGCACGGCTTCGAAGGCGTAAAGGCTGGAGGCGGCGTAGACGATTCGGTGGTCGGGTCGAGACGGCAACAGCAGTCGCACATCCACACCGCGCAGTACCGCCAGGCGCAACGCTGCGAACACGGCTTCATCGGGGATGAAGTACGGGCTGGTGATCCAGACCCGTTCCGTCGCCGCATGGATCGCTTCGACAAAAAACAGAGAACAGGTTTCGTAGGGGTCTGCCGGCCCGCTGGCGAGCAACTGGCACAGCACGCCGTCTTCCGGATAAACCTCGGGCAGGATCAGTGGCGGCAGGGCATGAGCCACCCAGAACCAGTCTTCAGCGAAAGATTCCTGCATGCACGCCACCACTGGCCCGCGCACTTGCACGTGGGTATCGCGCCAGGGGGCCAGAGGCGGTTTCTCGCCCATGTATTCATCACCGATGTTGTGCCCGCCGACGAAGCCGAGAATGCCGTCTACGACCACTATCTTGCGATGGTTGCGGAAGTTCACCTGAAAGCGATTGAACCAGCCATTACGGGGGCCAAAACCCTTGACCTCGACCCCGCCATCACGCAAGGCCTGCACGTAGCCGTTGGGCAGGGAGTGGCTGCCGATTCGGTCATACAACAGGTAGATCGCCACGCCTTCGGCGGCTTTCTTCAACAGCAAAGTCTGCAGGCGTTGGCCGAGGCGGTCGTCGTGGACGATGAAAAACTGGATCAGCACGGCTTCTTTCGCCTGGCTGATGGCATCGAAAATGGCGTCGAATGTCGTCTGGCCGTTGATCAACAGCCGCGTCTGGTTATTGGCCAGGCAGGGCATGTGTCCGAGCTTGGGCATCGCTCTGAGTGAGGCGTAGGCGGAAGAAGCGCGGGCGGTGAGAGCTTCTTCTACCCAGGGTCGCCAGTTGAGTTCGGAAACGGCCTTGCGCATCTCCTCGTTGGCCTGCCGCCGGGCCTTGATGTAGCCATCAAAGGTGCTGCGGCCGAACATCAGGTACGGGATCAGCGTGAGGTAAGGGATGAAAAACAGCGACAGGGCCCAGGCGATCGAGCCTTGGGCGGTACGGACGGTCAACACGGCGTGTATGGCCGCGATCATGCCCAGCGAGTGCAGCAGGGCGATGGTGTAACCGAAAATATGCGGTCCGAAATAATCCATGGGGGCTGCCTTGCTCCTGAAGATTCAGTGCTTAACAGACCATGTTCCGTGCAGAATGTCGCTAATTAATTGGCCCATGAACCGAAGCCCGCGGCAGACGTCTAACGGCCACTACTGATCAGGAGTTACTCGATGAACGTTCGTCTGCTGGGTTTGGCCATGGCACTGGGTTTGGCACTTCCTGTGGCGGCTCACGCGCAAATGCTGCAACCAGGATTGTGGGAGATGACCACGAGCAACATGAAGGTCGACGAGCAGAATATGCCGGACCTGCAATTGATCCTCGGCCAGATCCAGAGCCAGATGACCCCTGAGCAGCGCGCCCAGCTGGAAAAGCAGGGCATCACCATGGGCGGCAAAGGGATCCGGGCGTGCCTGACCCCGGAACAGGTCAAGACCGACAACATTCCGCTGACCGATCCGCAGTCGGGCTGCAAACAGGAAATCACCGACCGCTCCGGCAACCAGTGGAAATTCCGTTTCAGCTGCCCGAGAGCCCAGGGTGCCGGTGTGGCGACGTTCCTCAGTGATCGCGAATTCACCACCAAGGTCAACGGGACGTTCAACGCCACCGGCCTTCAGCAGAAGGGCAGCCTCGAATCCCGCGCCGTCTGGTTGGGGCAGGATTGCGGCACGGTGAAGCCAAGAGCTTAAAAAGCTTCGCGAGCAGGCTCGCTCCCACATTTGATCTGTGGTGTTCACAAAACCAATGTGGGAACGAGCCTGCTCGCGAAAGCGTCCATTCAGCCGTCCTGAATCCCCGGCCGACTCAACCACTCACACGCTACCTCGACAGCCATCCGCCCAAAATCCTCCCCCGTGCGACTGCGCACACTGACAAACCCCCCAGCCTGTTCCTTTTCACCAACCACCACCAGGTACGGCACGGTCTGGCTGTGCTGGCGAATCTTGTAGTGGACTTTTTCGTTACGCAGGTCGGCCCTGGCGCGTACGCCCCTTCGGCGCAAGGATTCGGTCACCGCTTGTGCATAAGTCGCCTGGCGGTCATCCATGCTCACGACAACCACGTGGGGTGGAACGCGCCAGTGTTGCAGTTCCTGATGGCTGGACCAGCAGGTGCCGTAGATCCGTTGCTGCAACGTGCCGCTGATGTGATCGAGGGCAAACGCCTGCAAGACTTTGGTGGTGGGGACGTGGGGTCCATGGCTCTGGTACTCGGTGTCCCCCAGACGGTACAGCGAGACTGCTTCGCGCGCCGGCCGACGACGGATCGAGTGATTGGTCGCTGCCAGTGACTGCATGCGCGCTTCGATGAGGGGCAGGTCTGCCGGGGTCAGCGGTTGCTCGACTGCAAACTCGTAAAAGAAACCGTCGCCCAATTCCTTTCCCGCACGCATTTGCGCATGAGGGTGGAGTTGCTTGACCGCCATGGCCAGCATCAATGCACAGGAGCGGCGCAGGATCTCCAGGCCGTCCGGCTCCCGGGGGGTGACAATGCTGACCCGGGCATCCGCCTCGATCATGTATTCGCAGTCCACCAGTACACCATTGACCCTTCCCGCTACGGCCGCGATGGCCAGCTCGGGGCCGATACTGGCGGCCACCTCATGCACGGACAGTGGCTGATCGTATTCACGCAATGAACCATCGGGCAGGGTGATCTGGATCATGGTCGGCGTACTCACGTGCTTCTAACGAGCGTTATCGCATAAACCATAGGGGCAAACATTAAGACGTTTGTCGTGGCAGGCAATTTGTCCTGACACGTTGGCTGTTTTTGGCCACCCGCTTCAGAACTCGTTTTGCAGGGCTTTGTAGCCGCGCACCAGGTCGACGTTGGTGCGCGCCACGTCTTCGGAAAACTCCGAGGCACTGACGCTCACCGGCGGGTATTGCGAGAGGTCGGTGTTAGGGCCGATCCGTGTAGTGGATGGCACGTAGAAGGCGTCAGGCAGGTCACGACCGTCCACCACCGAGTTGTGCCGCACCACGCAACCGTCACCAACCACACAGTTGAACAGCACGCTGTTGAAGCCGATGAACACTCGATTGCCCACGGTGCAGGGACCATGCACGATCGAGCGGTGGGCGATGGAACTGAACTCGCCAATGGTTACCGCCGCACCGGATTTGGAGTGGATCACCACGCCGTCCTGGATGTTCGAGTTGGCGCCGATGGTGATCGGCTGCATGTCGCCTGAGTCATCGACTTCGTCAGCGCGGATCACCGCGTAGGGCCCGACGAACACGTTCTCGCCTATCACCACTTTGCCGCAGATGATCGCGGTCTTGTCGACGTAGGCCGACTCGGCAATCAGCGGT
This sequence comes from Pseudomonas sp. KH_046_1, assembly GCF_057839025.1. Classification (NCBI taxonomy): domain Bacteria; kingdom Pseudomonadati; phylum Pseudomonadota; class Gammaproteobacteria; order Pseudomonadales; family Pseudomonadaceae; genus Pseudomonas; species Pseudomonas sp. KH_046_1. The sequence continues at coordinate 6,284,137 of NZ_CM174481.1, read as the reverse complement.
AAATCTCCTGAAGGGTTCTTGCGGATCATGGCTTGCTCAACGCGTTGTACAGGGTGTTGAGGTTGTACTCGAACAACCCGGTGAAGGTGCTGGCCGGACCGCTCGCCGCCAGGGCATCGGAGTACAGCGTGCCGCCGATCTGCGCGCCGCTTTCATCGGCGATCTGCTTGAGCAGGCGGGCGTCCTTGATGTTTTCCATGAACACGGCTTTGACCTTGGCCTGACGAATCTGGGTGATCAGTGCGGCCACTTCGGCGGCTGAAGGTTCGCGCTCGGTGGACAGGCCTTGAGGTGCCATGAACTCGATGCCGTAGGCCTGGCCGAGATAACCGAAGGCGTCATGGGACGTCACGATCTTGCGATTGCCCGGTGGCAGTGAGCCGAGCTTGGCCTTGGCTTCGGCGAGCAGGGCGTAGACCTGCTTCAGGTACACCTGGCTGTTGCGCTCATAGTCGGCGGTGTTCGCCGGGTCAGCGGCGATCAGCGCCTTGGTGATGTTGGCGATGTACAACTCAGTGTTCGCCAGGTTATGCCAGGCATGCGGGTCGGGAACGGTTTCGCCGTCTTCATCCAGGCTACGCGGGATGACGCCGTGGCTCGCGCTGATGACCGGCGCCCGGGTCTCTGTGCTCGTCACCAGACGATCCAGCCAGGGCTCGAAACCCAGGCCGTTCTTGATGATGAGCCTGGCCTTGAGCAGCGCTTTGGCGTCGTCCGGTGTCGGCTCGTAGGTGTGGGCATCCGCGTCCGGGCCGACCATGTTGGTGATCTGAATATGCTCCTTGCCGACCTGCCGGGTCATGTCGGCAAGGATGCTGAAGCTGGTGACCACCTGAAGTTTTTCGGCGGCAGACAGTGACATCGACACCATCAAGCTGAACAGCACGAGTAAAGCGCGCATCGGGTAACACCTCATTGGGATGTAAGCAAAGGCGGGCGTCGCAGCAAGCCGTGCACCGGCCCGAACACCACGGACAACAGATACCCACCGCCGGCCACCAGCACGATTGCCGGGCCGCTGGGCAGCGAGTAATAGAACGAGATCAATAAACCGACCCACACCGAGAGGCTGCCGAGCAAGGCGGCGACGACGATCAGTACCGGCAGGCGGCGACTCCAGAAACGTGACGCGGCGGCAGGCAACATCATCAGGCCGACCACCATCAACGCGCCGATCGCCTGGAAGCCGATGACCAGATTCAACACCACCAGCGTCAGGAACACGCCGTGGGCCAGTGGGCCGAGTCGGCTGACGGTTTGCAGAAAAAGCGGGTCGAGGGTGTCGAGCAGCAGTGGTTTGTAGATCAATGCCATGGCAATCAGGCTCAGGCCCGAGACCCAAAGCATGCCGGTCAAGGTCGGGCCGTCGACCGCCAGCGCCGAGCCAAACAACAGGTGCAACAGGTCCAGGCGTTTGCCGGCGATGCCGAGAATCAGTACGCCACCGGCCAGGGAAATCGGGTAGATCGCCGCGAGGCTGGCGTCCTCTCGCAGGCCGGTGCGCCGCGTAATCCAGGCCGCGAGGCCGGCCATACTCAGGCCGGCACTGAGGCCACCGATGGTCAACGCTGGCAGGCTCAATCCGGCAAACCAGAAACCCAGAGCCGCACCGGGAAGGATGCCGTGGGCGACAGCGTCACCGATCAGACTCATGCGTCTGAGGATCAGAAACACCCCAAGGGGTGCCGTACTGCACGCCAGGAGCAAACCGCCGAGCAGCGCCCGACGCATGAACACGAACTCGTGGAACGGTTGCCAAAGATGCGCGGCAGCGATCATCAGGCCACCTGCGCTTGTGGTGGTTGGCGGATCAGTTCGGTGCTCGGGCCGAATAGGCAACCGCTGCCTTTGATCAGCAAGGTGTGTGGGATGTGCTCGCGGGCAGCTGCGAGGTCATGGCACACGACCACCTGTGTCCGGCCTTCGAGGTGCCATTCGTGAATGTGCTTCCAGAGCAATGCCTGGCCGAGTTCATCGAGGGCCGCGTGGGGTTCATCAAGCAACAGCAAGGGCGCGTCGGTCAGGCTCAAACGGGCGAGCAGGGCGCGTTGCAATTCGCCGCCGGAAAGGGCCATCAAGGGTCGATCTACCAGGCCTTTCAGGCACCAGTTTTCGAGGACGGTTTTCAGCCGTTGGCTACGGATCTCGGGTGGCTGTTTGTTGCCCCAGAAACCGGCGGCGACCAATGCCTGAAGGCTGATCGGGAATTGCCTGTCGAGGTGCTGTTGCTGGGGCAGGAACGACACACCCCCCTTGAGTGGAACACTCAGTCGAACCTTTCCGGCCAACGGTTTTTGCAAGCCGGCGATGACCTTCAACAGGCTGCTTTTCCCGGAACCGTTCGCACCGATGATGGCGGTCAGGCTGCCCTGCGACAGTTCGAAGTCCAGCGCGGGTGTGAGTGGTTGCCCCGGTGCGCCCCAGCGCAAGGCGTGGCAAGCAATCATGCGACCTCCCAGTTGAAACGGCTTTCGGCTACCGCATCATGGGCGTGCAGGCTTTCGGCGTGGGTGACGCGAATGTGGAAGGCATTGATGCCTGTGGAGCGTTTCAGGGCCAGATTCAAACGGCGTGCGGAGTCCTCGCAGAACATCAGGTTCTGACCATTGGCCAGGGCGAAGGCCTGTTCGTCGGCGCGTTTTACCGCTGTTTGAACGGCTGTGCCGAGTGCGGCTTCGGCGTCGTTGATGATGGCGATCAAAGGCAACTCGTCCAAAAAATCAGCCAGCCGTACGCGCAACTTTGCGCTGCTGCGTTGGCTGTGAGGTGTGGCGACTATGCCGTTCGTGGAACCGAGCCACGCTAAAACGTCGGCGTGTTGCAGTGGCTTGTTGGCGAAATCATCGACGAATTGTTGCTGAATCAACTGTCGAGAAAGGGCCGCAGAACACGGGCAGGTTGAGGAATAAGGCACATCGATTTTTAGTTCCACGTGGAACATCGCGTTTTTCAAACGCGCTTCGATGCTGACCGGATAGCTTTTCCAGCCAGCCAGTGGACTGATCAGCGCCGGCCTTTTCAGCAACAAATCGGCATGAATGGTTAGGTGTGCGCTGCTGGATAGCCCCTCATGGCTCTCAAGAAAACGCTGCAAAACCCGCCGCAATAAAGCCGGTGAAAGGCTTTCCTGCTCCAACAATTCAAGCGCCAGATAGAGCCGTGACATGTGAATGCCACGCGCGTTGCCATCGTCGAGGCTTACGCCAGCATCGGACTTTGCATTCAGTCTTTGGCCATCGAACAAAACGGGAAGAGCAATGCCGCACATGCCCACCCACTCCAGTGGCAGGGCTTGGCGTGAGGCCTGCGCGGCGATATCCGGCAGAGTCAGCGCATTCATGAGCAGGTCCATCGTGGGAGTTGAATTTGAATGTTATATCATAACAATAAAATCGACGATGCCTTTTTCATGAACGGACTTTCATCATGCGTAACCACCACGTACTCAGCCTGATTTCTTGCCATCAACAGAAAAACAAAGAGGCCTAACAGCCAGCGATCCGGTTGCAGGTGAACCTGGCGCTGCTGCCTCCGGAGCTGGAAAACCGGTTGATCGTGGTCCAGCCGACGCGCCGGTTGTAGCCAACCCAGGCCTCGCCATCGGAAGCGATACCGGTGAAAAACGTAAGCTGGCCGTAGCGGCTGTTGGTCTGTGCCCAATAGCGTTTTCCGGCCGTTTCGAAACCCCGCAGATAGAGGGTGCTGCCGGCGGTATTGACGCTGTAGGCGTTGCCATCCGCATCCACGCAGGCCAGCAGGTTGGCGCTGCGGGTGCACTTGGCCAGGCTCGGGACCTGGGCCGTCGCGTCGGCAGCCACCAGCAGGGAAAGCATGATCAATGCAGGTTTAAGGGCGTTGCGCATGGGCTTTCTCACGAGGGGAGCGGCGTTCAGCATCCTGTCCTTTGCCCTGCCGGGCAAGAGGGGATGGTTTATTTGTGTTGTTACAGTATAACATTATGTAAGCCCGACACAGCGACCGGGCATCCCTGTGAGGAATATGCAGATGTCCAATCGACTTCCCGTGACCGTTCTCTCCGGCTTTTTAGGCGCCGGAAAAAGTACACTTCTTAATTACATACTACGTAATCGTGATGGATTACGAGTTGCAGTCATCGTCAACGATATGAGCGAAATCAACGTCGATGGCACCGAAGTCCAGCGTGATGTCAGCCTAAACCGAGCTGAAGAACGGTTGGTGGAGATGAGTAACGGGTGTATTTGCTGTACGTTACGTGAAGACTTGCTGGAGGAGGTGAGTCAACTCGCCAGGGAGGGTCGCTTCGACTATCTACTGATCGAGTCCACCGGTATTTCCGAACCGCTGCCGGTGGCGGAAACCTTCACCTTCCGCGATGAAAACGGCCAGAGCCTCAATGACATCGCACGTCTCGACACCATGGTCACGGTGGTCGATGGCATGAACTTCCTGCTCGATTACCAGGCTGCCGAAAGCCTGGCTTCCCGAGGAGAAACCCTTGGGGAGGAAGACGAACGTTCGATTACCGACCTGTTGATTGAGCAGGTCGAGTTCGCCGATGTGATTTTGCTCAGCAAGATCGATTTGATCAGCAGCCACCAGCGCGAAGAATTGATCGCCATTCTTGAGCGGCTCAACGCCCGGGCGGAAATCATTCCGATGGCGATGGGCGAAATCCCTTTGAACAAGATTCTCAACACCGGTCGTTTTGATTTCGAAAAGGCTGCCCAGGCACCGGGATGGTTGCAGGAATTGCGTGGCGAACACGTGCCGGAAACCGAAGAATACGGCATTGCTTCCAGTGCTTACCGGGCTCGCCGGCCGTTCCATCCACAGCGTTTCTTCAACTTCATCGACGGTCCCTGGGACAATGGCAAACTGCTGCGCTCCAAGGGCTTTTTCTGGCTGGCAAGCAAGCACATGGACGCCGGTAGTTGGTCTCAGGCCGGTGGTTTGATGCGCTATGGCTTTGCCGGGCGCTGGTGGCGTTTCGTACCGAAAAACCAATGGCCGCAGGACGAAGAAAGTACCGCCGGGATCATGAAAAACTGGACTGCGGACAGCGGGGACTGCCGCCAGGAACTGGTGTTCATCGGCCAGAATATCGACTTCACGCAGCTCACGGCCGAGCTGGACGCATGCCTGCTGACCGATGAGGAAATGGCGCTGGGCGTAGAGGGCTGGCGTTTGCTGCCTGATCCATTCGGCCCTTGGTATGAAGAGGCCGCCTGATCCACTACTGGCGTTTCAAGGCTTGAGCCAGGCGCCCTGGCTCTGGGTCTCGCAGTACGGCTGCAAGTACGCCGCGTCGGTGGCAACGCCGTAATAGTGAATATCCTGTCGGTAGGGCATATTGGCGACTTGGGCGTTGCTGCAGATACCAAATGCGCCGCCGGGGCATTGATCGACATACTGCACATCGACTTTCTGCCCTGCCAGGTTTGGTTGGCAGAAACCATCGGCGAAGAGTTTTGGCGGGATGTTGCGGTTCTGCTGGCAAACCTGGACATCAAGCCGCTCGCCCTGGCTGTGAACCACACACGCCTGGGCCAGCGCCTCGCCTGAAACGAGTGCCAGGAACAACGACAAGCCGATTAACCGCATCCACCACCTCCTCAGAAATCATCAACCATGCTGCAGAATATCCCCACTCATGTCATTGCCGGCCCGTTGGGCGCCGGCAAGACCAGCCTGATCAAGCACCTGCTGGCCCAGCGCCCGGCTGGCGAGCGGTGGGCGGTGTTGATCAACGAGTTTGGCCAGATCGGTCTCGACGCTGCGCTGCTGACCCAGGACGCCGATGGTATCGCACTGGGGGAAGTGGCCGGGGGCTGCTTGTGTTGCGTCAACGGTGCGCCGTTTCAGATTGGTCTTGGGCGCTTGTTGCGCAAGGCACAACCGGATCGGCTGTTCATCGAGCCCTCGGGGCTAGGGCATCCGGCGCAGTTGCTCAGGCAATTGAGTGAAGCACCGTGGCAAGGCGTGTTGGCTGTCCAGCCTTGTGTGCTGGTGTTGGATGCCCAGTCGCTCGCCGCTGGCAAACCGCTGCCGGATGTTCAACGGCAAGCGCTGGGCCATGCGGGATTGCTGCTGTTGAACAAATCTGAAGGCCTTGAAGAAGACAGTCGCCAGCGAATCGCCGGGCAATTGCCGCCGCTCCCCCTGTGCTGGACGCAACAGGCGGCTTTACCCTTGAGCGAGTTGCCAGGGCTGAATGCCAAAGCGCGGGCAGGTGTGGATAACTTCGTCGTGCCCAAGGGATTGGCGCAGCTGCCGGCGCTCTGGAGCGATCCCGCGTTGCCCATTTGCTTGAGTCAGGAACAGGACGGAGGCTGGAGCATCGGATGGCGTTGGCACCCAAGCCAGGTGTTTGATGCCGCTCTGGTTGGCCGGTGGCTTGAAAGCCTTGGCTGGAGGCGGGCGAAGCTGGTTATCCACAGTACCCACAGCTGGGTCTCGGCGAACGCGGTGGATAACTCGGTGCTGGACTGGAAGCTCAGTGAATGGCGGCAGGATTCGCGTATCGAGCTGATTTTCAGTGAGGTGCAGAATGCAGATCGATTGCAGCGTGAGCTGGCAGCGTGCCGATCCGGATCGGGTTAACGGCTCAAGGCCGCCACTTGGTATGGTCCTGGCGCCACTGGCTCAGCTCGATCACTTCCGCGCGAGGTTTCGCCACGTCGACCACCGGTTCGGTCTCGTCGAAAGGGACCGGGTAGGGCGCCAGCTCAATTTGTGCACTGTGAGCGCCGAACTGGGTGATGGTGCCGTTATGGCGGGATTCACCGGTCACGGTGAATTCGAAGTTATACACACGGGCCAGGCGTCGCCGACCATTGGCATCCTTGATGAACGCGATTCTTTTCAAGGCCACGTTGCCATCGAGCAATTCGATCCCGAGTTTGCCGCAATGCTGCTTGACCCGCTCCAGCGCGCGCTCACGCAAGCCGTGGTTATGCCATAGCCATGCGCCAGCAGTGGCGAACAGCATCAGCACGAATATATTTCCAAGGGTCAGCATCAACAGGGTGCTCCAACAAGATAGTGTCAGCTTAACTGCGTCGCTGGTCTGTCGTACAGGCTGCGTTTAGTCGCATACTGCGCGGCTAGAATTTCAATCGTTTTACGGAAATCCACCGCATGAAACGTACACCGCATTTGCTCGCTATCCAGTCCCACGTGGTATTCGGTCACGCCGGCAACAGTGCCGCGGTTTTCCCGATGCAACGGGTCGGGGTGAATGTCTGGCCGCTCAACACCGTGCAGTTCTCCAATCACACCCAGTACGGTCAGTGGGCCGGTGAAGTGCTGGCGCCGCACCAGATACCTGACCTGGTCGAAGGCATCGCGGCGATTGGCGAGCTGGGCAACTGCGATGCGGTGCTCTCCGGTTACCTCGGCAGTGCGGCCCAGGGCCGGGCGATCCTGACGGGGGTGGCGCGGATCAAGTCGATGAATCCCAAGGCGCTGTACCTGTGTGACCCGGTCATGGGGCATCCGGAGAAGGGCTGCAGTGTTCCGGCGGAGGTCAGTGATTTCCTGTTGGAAGAGGCCGCCGCCGTGGCGGACTTCATGTGCCCGAACCAGCTGGAGCTGGACAGCTTCTCCGGGCGCAAGCCGCAATCGCTGTTCGATTGCCTGGCAATGGCGCGTGCATTGTTGGTGCGCGGCCCGAAAGCAGTGCTGGTCAAGCATCTGGACTACCCAGGCAAATCGGCAGAGGCCTTCGAGATGCTGCTGGTGACGGCCGAAGGCAGCTGGCATTTGCAGCGCCCGTTGCTGGCGTTCCCGCGTCAGCCGGTGGGCGTGGGCGATCTGACGTCCGGCCTGTTCCTGGCGCGTGTGCTGTTGGGCGACAGCCTGGTGGCCGCGTTCGAGTTCACGGCGTCGGCGGTGCATGAAGTGCTGCTGGAAACCCAGGCCTGTGCCAGCTACGAGTTGGAACTGGTTCGGGCTCAGGACCGGATTGCTCATCCGCGGGTGCGGTTCGAGGCGACCTCGATCAGCCTCTGATTGAGCGTTGAACCCATTCGCGAGCAAGCCCGCTCCCACAGGTTTTGCTGTGTTGCACAAAGAGTGCTTACAACTTGAATCCCTGTGGGAGCGGGCTTGCCCGCGATGGCGATTGAACGATCGAACACGTCAGACGTCGCCCTTGATCTCCTGATAGCGCTTTTCCGACTCCTGACGAATCTGTCGGCGCTGCTGGGCCTGCATGTAACGACGCTTGTCTTCGCTATTCTGCGGTTGCAACGGTGGTACGGAGGCAGGTTTACGCTGGTCATCCACCGCAACCATGGTGAAGAAGCAGCTGTTGGTGTGGCGCACCGAGCGTTCGCGGATGTTCTCGGTCACCACTTTGATGCCCACCTCCATGGAGGTGTTGCCGGTGTAGTTGACCGAGGCGAGAAAGGTCACCAGTTCGCCGACATGGATCGGCTCACGGAAAATGACCTGATCCACCGACAGGGTCACCACATAGCGGCCGGCATAACGGCTGGCGCAGGCGTAGGCCACTTCGTCGAGGTACTTGAGCAGGGTGCCGCCGTGAACATTGCCAGAGAAGTTGGCCATGTCGGGGGTCATCAATACCGTCATCGACAGCTGGGCGTTTCCGGGTTCCATAGCATTCTCACGGGTCAAGGCCAGGTTTGAGGGATGCACCTCTGCGGGTGCCTCGGCGGTTTTTTCAAACCATCAGTTATCGGGACGCCGGGTGCGGGGTCGCCGTCACGCCGGATCGATCTGTTTCCATATATTGCACCGCCTTTCTGCCAGAAGTCGCGGTGTTACCCTGCAAAAAGCCCTGCCTCAAGGGCATTTCCTACGTGCAATTCCGATTTTTGTTCTGCTCGATCAGACTTTTCCTGCGTCCGGGGATCGAGCAATACCATCCAGGGAGTCTCACGCCATGCATGCCATCAGTTTCATTCAGGATCTGGCAGTGATCATGTTGATCGCAGGTGTGGTAACCGTGGTCTTCCATCGGCTGAAACAACCGGTGGTGCTGGGATACATCGTCGCCGGTTTCATCATTGGCCCGCACACCCCGCCATTCGGCCTGATCCATGACGAAGAAACCATCAAGACCCTGGCCGAACTCGGGGTGATATTCCTGATGTTCTGCCTGGGCCTGGAGTTCAGCCTGCGCAAGTTGTTCAAGGTCGGTGCCACGGCGTTCATTGCGGCATTCCTGGAAATCGTGCTGATGATCTGGATCGGCTACGAGATTGGTCGCTGGTTCGACTGGAACACCATGGACTCACTGTTCCTTGGCGCGATCCTGGCGATTTCCTCGACCACCATCATCGTCAAGGTGCTCAATGATCTGAAGCTGAAGAACGAGCGATTTGCCCAGTTGATATTCGGAGTGCTGATCGTCGAGGACATTCTGGGCATCGGCATCATCGCGCTACTGTCCAGCATCGCGGTCAGCGGTACGGTCAGCTCCGGCGAAGTGTTTTCCACGGTCGGCAAACTGTCGCTGTTCATGATCGTCGCGTTGGTCATTGGCATCCTGATGGTGCCGCGGCTGCTGGCCTACGTCGCCAGATTCGAAAGCAACGAAATGCTGCTGATCACGGTGTTGGGCCTGTGTTTTGGCTTCTGCCTGCTGGTGGTCAAGCTTGAATACAGCATGGTCCTCGGGGCATTCCTGATCGGCGCGATCATGGCTGAATCCCGGCAACTGCTGAAAATCGAGCGTTTGATTGAACCGGTTCGCGATCTTTTCAGTGCGATTTTCTTTGTGGCGATCGGGCTGATGCTCGACCCGAAGATCCTGCTGCAATACGCATGGCCGATTGCGGTGATCACGGTAGCCGTGGTGCTCGGCAAGATGTTGTCCTGCGGCCTCGGCGCCTTTATCGCGGGTAACGACGGACGTACCTCACTGCGGGTCGGGATGGGTCTTTCACAGATTGGCGAATTTTCTTTCATCATCGCGGCACTGGGCATGACATTGCAGGTCACCAGTAACTTTTTATACCCCGTGGCTGTGGCGGTTTCGGTGATCACCACATTACTGACGCCTTATCTGATTCGCGCGGCTGATCCATTGTCGATCAAGCTCGCCGGCGTCATGCCAGAACGCCTGGGACGGGTGTTGGGGATGTACGGCGAATGGCTGCGCAGCATCCAGCCTCAGGGCGAGGGCGCGTTGTTGGCATCCATGATTCGCAGGATTTTGCTGCAGGTGGGAGTCAATCTGGCGCTCGTGATTGCGATTTTCTTCTCGGGCGCGTACTTCGCCGAACGCATGTCGGCTTACCTGCAAGGCTGGATCAGCGATCCGAGCTGGCAAAAGGCGCTGATCTGGGGTGCGGCGCTGCTGTTATCGCTGCCTTTTTTGATTGCGGCGTACCGCAAGCTAAAGGCACTGTCGATGTTGCTGGCGGAAATGGGTGTGAAGCCAGAGATGGCCGGGCGCCACACGCAGCGAGTGCGCCGGGTGATCGCCGAAGTGATCCCGATCCTGTCGCTGCTGGTGATCTTTTTGCTGTTGGCAGCCTTGTCGGCCAGTATTCTGCCGACCAACAAGTTGCTGGTGCTGATCGCCGTGGTCGCGGCCGCCGTGGCGGCGCTGCTGTGGCGTTGGTTCATTCGTGTGCATACGCGGATGCAGGTGGCGTTGCTGGAAACCCTCGACAATCACAAGGAGTCGTCCGGGCATTGACCACCCAGCGGCGTTGACTGGATCAGCTTTCCAGCCAGACGTCCCGTGCCCAGTGCCAAACCGACTCCCAGGTCTCTTCGGCGATCAGCTCTTCTTCGGCCTGCCAAAGCACTACGGTGCCGTCTTCTTCGACGCAGTAGTAATCGTCACCGTCCTGGCAGATCGGGATCAGGCTGCGATCGACGCCGGCGTCCCAAGCGTTGGCGGCAACGTCGGGCAGGTAGGTGTGGGATTGCGGGTCGGTCACGGTGACCGGTTCCAGGCTGCCGTAGACAACGTCGCTGACGGTCAGCAGAAACTCTCTGAAGACGAAGGGTATGTCGATGAACAGTTGTTCTTCGATTTCGACCAGCATGTCTTCGTCGGGCAACTCCAAGGGGACCGGTACCGGTTCGTTGGCTTCACGCAGTTGTTCGATGATTTCTTCCACGTCCGGGATCCTCTTGCTTGTATGGCGCGGTTTATATGGGGCGGTTTATACAGTAGCTTGCTATAGATGCAACCGCGAAATAGAAAACCCCGGCCGAGGCCGGGGTTTTGTTTACTGCAAGTGAAGCACCGAGGGGGATCAGCCGTTCTGGCGGATACCAGCTACCAGCCAAGGCTGGTTTTCGCCCTGTGCACGTTCCATGTTCCAGCTTTCGCTGAAGACTTCGCCCTGGTCGAAACGCGAGGTTTTCGACACGCCAGTGAAGGTCAGGGTGGCAATGGTCTTGTCGGCGCGATCGTCCACACCGTCCAGCTGTACATTGAGGTTATCAATGTAGGTGGACTGGAAAGCGTCGCCCAGGTCAGCACGCTCTCGCTTGAGGAACTCCAGCATTTGCGGGGTCACGAACTCGGCGATCTTGTCCATTTCGTTGGCGTCCCAGTGCTGTTGCAGGGACTGGAAGTGATTGCGCGCCGCTTCGACGAAGTTTCTTTCGTTGAACCAGGCTGGCGCATTGATCACTGGGCGAGCGGCAACAGGCGCTGCCGAACCACCGAAGATCGAACCGCCGGCCGGCTTTTGTTCGAACGCCTCACGTTGCATCGGCGCGTGGCCGGCCGGAGCGTACTGCTCCTGCTGCTTGCGACGACGGGCGGCGATAAAGCGGAAGACCAGGAACGCAATGACGGCCATGATCAGGATGTCGAGGATCTGCATGCCCTGGAAGCCGTCACCCATGAACATGGATGCCAGCAGGCCACCGGCCGCGATACCGGCCAGTGGGCCGAGCCAGCGCGAAGCGCCACCGGCCTTGGCAGCGGCGCCAGCGGCACCGGCAGCACCCGCGGTCGCCGCAGCGCCGCCCATGCCTGGAGAAGAAGGAGCCATCTGGCTGGTCTGGTGAGTCGGCGCAGCGCCTGCGCTTTTGCCACCACCGAAGCGCTTGGCGGCATTGACGTCGAGACTCATCGTCAGGCCGATGCACAACGCCATGGCGATGCTAAGAAAACGTTTCATAAAGGGAATTCCCATTTGTGGAAGGCACGCGCGCCATGTTGCACAGGTGAAGTGTTACTGGCTAGCGGCAGAGTGTTTCGGGCTTTTGCCTGACAGGTCGTGTTCAGCTCCAGTCAGTGCAAGAAGGCCTTTTGACTTTGATCTGTCAGATGAGTGGACAGGGCTTGTAGGACGCTTGCCTAGCGTCGCAGAGCCAGCATGACCACCCCGGCCGTGATCGGGCCGATTCCTCCAGCAGGAACAGGTAGCTCTTCGCAGAGATCGATCCCAATGACTGATATTGGCCCGTGGCGTAGAAAATCAAGGCCAGGCTGACCAATACCACTATCGTACGTAGCAGGGTGGCGAAGTCGGAGTTGATGTTTTCGATGTCGACTTTCGCGAAAATTGCGGTCATTGCGGCGAATGCTGCCGATAACAGGGCCCAGAATGTCCAGAAGGAAAAAAAGCCTGAGCCCATGCTTTTTGCACCTTATTCAGATCAATATCTGTAAGTCCACACGGAACCCTGTGGGAGCGGGCTTGCTCGCGAATGGGCGCACCGCGGTAATGCAGTAATACCGCGTCATCGTTCTTCGCGAGCAAGCCCGCTCCCACAAAGGTCCTGTGTCTGGTGTTCAGATCGCTTCCAGTTTGGCGTAACCCAACATCAGCCACTTGCTGCCTTCGCTGAAGTTCACCTGCACCCGGGCCTGGGCCCCGGCGCCTTCGAAGTTGAGGATCACGCCATCGCCAAACACCGAGTGGCGTACGGTCTGACCGAGGCTGAAGCCGGTCTGCGGAATCTCGCTGCCGCTGAACAGGTTGCTGCCACTCATCGACTGGTTGCCACCGAACGGACGGCTGACGCTGTTGGACAGCCGCACCTCCTGAATCAGGCCTTTCGGAACCTCGCGTACGAAGCGTGACACCTTGTTGTAGGTCTCGCTGCCATAAAGGCGTCGGGTTTCGGCAAAGGTCATCACCAGATTCTGCATGGCCCGGGTGATGCCGACGTAGGCCAGGCGACGTTCTTCCTCAAGGCGGCCGGGCTCTTCCAGGCTCATCTTGTGCGGGAACAGGCCTTCTTCCATGCCCACCAGGAACACGTAAGGGAATTCCAGGCCTTTGGCGCTGTGCAGGGTCATCAACTGGATGCTGTCTTCGTGCTCGTCGGCCTGGGTATCGCCGGCCTCCAGCGATGCGTGACCGAGGAACGCTGCCAATGGCGTCAGGTCTTCGTCTTCTTCGCTGTTTTCGAAGTTGCGCGCGGCGCTGACCAGTTCCTCAAGGTTTTCTACCCGGGCCTGGCCTTTCTCGCCTTTTTCCGCTTCGTGATAGGCGATCAGCCCCGATTGCTCGATGACGGTCTGGGTCATCAGGTGCAGCGGCATTTCCATGCACTTGGCGGCGAGGTTTTCGATCAGCTCGATAAACGCGCCAAGGGCACCGGCCGCACGACCGGTCAGGCCTTTGTTGGCCACCAGTTGGCGCATCGCTTCCCACATTGACACATCGCTGTGGCGCGCATGGTCGCGGATCGCTTCGACGGTTTTTTCGCCGATGCCGCGGGCCGGCACGTTGATGACCCGTTCCAGCGCGGCATCGTTACCGCGGCCTTCGAGCAAGCGCATGTAGGCCATGGCGTTCTTGATTTCGGCGCGTTCGAAGAAGCGCTGACCGCCATAGATGCGGTAGGGAATGCGCTCGCGCAGCAAGGCTTCTTCCAGAACCCGCGATTGGGCGTTGGAACGGTACAGAATCGCGATATCGCTGCGAGACAAGCCGGTTTTCAGCGCGCTTTCGATGGTTTCGACAACGTAGCGTGCTTCGTCGTGCTCGTTGAAGGCGGCGTACAGGTTGATCGCTTCGCCGTCGCCGCCGTCTGTCCACAGCTCTTTGCCCAAGCGCCCGGTGTTATTGGCGATCAAAGCGTTGGCAGCCTTCAGGATGCCGGCGGTGGAGCGATAGTTTTGCTCCAGGCGAATGGTCTCGGCGTCCGGAAAGTCTTCGGAATACTGGTAGATGTTCTCGATTTTCGCGCCGCGCCAGCCGTAAATCGACTGGTCATCGTCGCCCACCACCATCAGGCTGTCGCCACCCTTGGCCAGTAGGCGCAACCAGGCGTATTGCACGGCGTTGGTGTCCTGGAACTCGTCCACCAGAATATGCCGGAAGCGCTTCTGATAGTGCGCCAGCAGTCCCGGATGGTCCCGCCACAGATCGAGAGCACGCAGCAGCAACTCGGAGAAGTCGATAACGCCTGCGCGCAGGCAAGCGGCCTCGTAGGCTTCATAAATGCCGCGCATGGTCGCCAGGAACAGATCGCCGCTGGCTTGAATGTGTTGCGGGCGCAAACCTTCGTCTTTCTGACCGTTGATGAACCACTGGGCCTGACGGGCCGGCCAGCGTTGCTCATCCAGACCGAGCTCGCGGATCACCCGCTTGACCAGCCGTTGCTGGTCGTCGCTGTCGAGAATCTGGAAAGTCTGGCTCAACCCGGCTTCCTGCCAGTGCGCCCGCAACAAGCGGTGGGCCAGGCCGTGGAAGGTACCGACCCACATGCCGGCCGGGTTGATACCCATCAGCTGCTCGATGCGCTGGCGCATCTCGGCAGCGGCCTTATTGGTGAAGGTCACCGACAGGATGGAGTGGGGCGAGGCGTTTTCGACCTGGATCAACCAGGCGATACGGTGCACCAGCACTCGGGTTTTACCGGAACCAGCACCGGCCAGGACCAACTGACGACCCACGGGGGCTGCTACAGCCTGGCGTTGGGCATCGTTGAGGGAGTTCAGCAGAAGGGAGAGATCATCGCGCATCAGGGCATTCTAGGGGGCCGCGTCACCCCGGGCAAACTCCGCTTTGCTTTAGCCGATGAAAGTTATGCGGAGGACGACCGGTCGGTCATTGGCTGCAGGCGTTGGCGGGGCGTGTCCGTAGCGTATTCAGGGGTGTCGGCGGCTGAAAAAATTTGGCCATTTATTGATCAGCAGCAGTTTGGTCCGGGCAATTGCTTGTGTATGCTCCGAGCAGTTTCGGGCCCATGCTCATCATTATAAGAACAAGAACATCGCCTATGACCCTCAGCTTCGACCTGTCGGGCCCCATTGTGGAGCCCAGGGTTATCCGTAAACAGTACGCCATGGAAATGGCGGTCGAACGCACGCGCCTGTTGTATCAGGGCTCGTTGCTGCCCACGTTGTTCATGCTGATCAATGGCCTGGTCTGTGCCGGTTTGCTCTGGAGCCCGCAGCGCTATTTCCTGGTCAGTGTCTGGCTGGTGTGGTTGTTGTCATTGGTGGCATTGCGGGTGATTCAGGTCGCAGCCTTCGATTCGGCCATTCCCAATCGTCAGGCCCACCCCATTTGGCGACGGATGTTTTTGCTGGGCTCCGGCCTCACCGGTCTGACCCTGGCGGGTGCCGGCATCGCCCTGGTTCCCGCCGATAACTTCATTCAGCAAGCCTGGGTCTTCGGCCTCATCGGTGCCGCAGCGCTCTCGGCCAGCGTGGCTTATGCGGTCAGTTTGCCGGCCTTTCTGTCTTTCACCTTGCCCTGCCTGTTGCCGGCCATCGCCTATATGTTTTGGGGGGGTGACGAACAGCAGCAAGGTTGGGGCTGGTTCGGGCTGATTCTGCTCGGTGCATTGAGCGTGGTTGCCTGGCAGGTCAATCGATTGATCGATCGAGGCTTGATGCGCCGCTTTCAGAATCAGGCACTGATCGAGCATCTACAGCAGGCGCAAAGCTGCGGTGATCAGCTCAATCAGAAGCTGGCCAAGGAGATAGAGCAGCGCCGACGTGCCGAGGACGAGTTGCGAGAAATCCAGATCGACCTGGAAAACCGTGTCGCTCAGCGCAGCCTGGAACTGGACGCCGCCAACCAGGCACTGAGCAAGAGTGAGGCGCGTCTGGCGCTGGCATTGAAGGCCAGCGAGTTGGGGTTATGGGACTGGAATCTGCAAACAGACGAAGTCCATCACACGCAGATTCAGGAATTGTTCGGCCTTGAGCCAGAACAGGTCACGGCAATACTGCGTCACCTCAAGCCGCGCCTTCACCCCGAGGATCTTCCTGCGCTTAAAAGGGCGCTGGTCGAGCATTTGAAGGGCCGCACCGAGGACTATCAAATCGAGTATCGCGTGCGGCATGGCGACGGCCACTGGGTCTGGATCGAGGACCGCGGGCGTGCGGTCGAGCGTGCCGAAAACGGCCGGGTGATTCGCATGGTCGGCACTCGCCGCGACATCAGCGTCAGCAAAGGCCTGGAAGAGCAGCGGCAACTGGCGGCAACCGTGTTCGAGGCGGCCAGTGAAGGGATCGTGATTTTCGATCCGAACTACGCCCTGATCGCGATCAATCAAGCCTTCAGTCGGGTGACCGGCTATGACATCGAAGACATGATCGGGCGCAATGTCATTGAGCTGCCATGCAGTCGCGATGCGCGTCGGCATTACGCCGCAATACATCAGGCGCTGGAGCAGCAAGGCAGCTGGCAGGGCGAATTGGTGGAAACCCGCAAGAACGGCGAGATGTATCCGCAGTGGCTGCAACTGAATGCCGTGCGCGATACCCGGGGAAATGTCAGCCATATTGTGGGCTTTTTCGCTGATCTCTCGGCCCGCCGAGAATCCGAAGAGCGCATGCGCTATCTGACCCATTACGACGAACTTACCGGTCTGGCCAATCGCTCGATGTTCCGCGAACGACTCAGCGAGGCTCACCTACGAGTACGACAGGGCGGTTATCGCAGCCTGGCGTTGCTGCACATCAATCTCGATCGGTTCAAGCAACTCAACGACAGCCTGGGACATGAAGTCGCCGACCAGTTGTTGCAGAAGATGGCCCGGCGGCTGGTGAATGCATTGCCTGAAGCAGACACCATCGCGCGCCTTTCTGGTGATGAGTTTGCCGTGCTGTTCAACTCCTACGGAAACCTTTCGAGCCTGGCCCGGGTGGCGACTCGTCTGGCGAACAAGTTGCGTTTGCCGGTGACCATTGAGGGGCATGAACTGGTGGTCAGCGTGTCGATGGGCATCAGCTTGTTGCCGGACAGTGCCCGGGAAATATCGGCACTGGTCAGTCAGTCGAACATGGCGATGCAGCACGCCAAACACCTGGGGGGCGATAATTTCCAGTTTTACACCGACAGCTTGCAAGCCAGCACGCTGGAGCGTTTACAGCTGGAAAACCACTTGCGCAAAGCCATCGAAGACAAGCAACTGAAGGTGTTTTACCAACCCAAGCTGTGCCTCGCCACGGGCAAGCTGAATGCTGCCGAGGCGCTGGTGCGCTGGGATCATCCGACCATGGGTCGCGTGCCGCCGGGGGATTTCATCGGCCTGGCTGAAGAAACCGGATTGATCGGCCCGATCGGTGAGTTCGTGCTGCGTCAGGCCTGCTGGCAAGCCTGTGAGTGGCAACGGCAGGGGCTGGAAGCGATTCGGGTGTCGGTCAATCTGTCGGTGCATCAATTGCGCCAGGGCAAGCTGGTCAGTCTGGTGCGCCAGGTGCTGGAAGAGACCGGGCTGGCGCCGCAACTGCTGGAGCTGGAACTCACCGAAAGCCAGTTGCTGGACAGCGTTGAACACATCATCGCGACGTTCCAGCAGTTGCGTGATCTTGGGGTGAAACTGGCCATTGACGATTTTGGCACTGGTTATTCATCCCTGAGCTACCTCAAGCGCATCCCGGTGGATTACGTGAAGATTGATCAGGCGTTTATCCGTGGCTTGGGGGAGGGCAGCGAAGACGCGGCGATTACCCGGGCCATTATTGCCATGGCTCACGGCCTGAAGCTGAAGGTCGTGGCGGAAGGGGTGGAGCGGGAAGAGCAGCTTGAGTTCCTCAAAGCCGAGCGCTGCGATGAAGTACAGGGCTATTTGATCAGCCGCCCGGTCGAGGCCGAGACGTTGGCCGGTTTGCTGCACGCGCAAGCTGCAAGCTGACGAGGATACGTAAGATGCTTTTGTCCTTTAAAGCGCGCACCTGGCGCACCTGGGCATGCGTCATGAGTGCTACATCAAGCGCGGGCACCTGAAATCGAGGGATTCGGTAACGCATTGAGCAGGCAAAAAGCCGATTCATGTAGTATAACTACAAGCGTGCTACATCCCCGGCACCTGCCAATAACAAAGAGTCCAGCCCCTTGAATCTGCTGCAACACATCGCCCAGTCTCGCCACCTGTTACGCAAGTCGGAGCTCAAGGTCGCCGACCACGTGCTGCTTGATCCTGCGGCCGTGATGCACAGCTCCATGGCCGACCTGGCCCACAGCGTGGGCATCAGCGAGCCGACCATCGTGCGTTTTTGCCGTGCCATCGGTTGTTCCGGCTTTCAGGATCTGAAGCTGAAGCTGGCCCAGAGCCTGGCGGCGGGTGCGAGTTTTGGCCAGTTTGCGATTCACGAAGACGATTCGGTCGCCGATTACAGCCTGAAAATCTTCGACACCACCCTGCATACGTTGATGGAGGTTCGCGAGAAGCTCGATCCGCTGGAATTGCAGCGGGCGGTGACGCTCATGTCCCAGGCCCAACGTGTCGAGTTCTATGGCTTTGGTGCCTCGGGTGCGGTCGCGGCGGACGCCCAGCACAAATTCTTCCGCTTGCTGCTCACTGCTGCGGCATATTCCGACCCGCACATGCAGGCGATGTCGGCTGTGACGCTCAAGCCAAGCGACGTGGCGATCTGCATTTCCCAGTCCGGGCGTTCAAAGGACCTGCTGATCACTGCCAACCTGGTGCGCGAAAGCGGTGCCTCGTTGATCACCCTGTGCCCGAGCCAGACGCCATTGGCCGAGCTGTCTACGGTCAATCTGGCGATCGATGTGCATGAAGACACTGAAATCTATACGCCGCTGACTTCGCGTATCGCCCACCTGGTGGTGATCGACGTGCTGGCGATGGGCGTGGCCATGGCGCGCGGCCCGAGCCTGGTCAACCACCTCAAGAGCGTCAAGCGCAGCCTGCGCAGCTTGCGGTTGTCGCCCAAGTCGGTGAAAGCGCTGGACGACTGACGTCGTCGTAAGGTCGTTCCGACCTTAATCGTCGGAACGCCGCCCGGAGCAGGCTCGCTCCCACCTTTGACCGCGATCTCCTGTGGGAGCGAGCTTGCTCGCGATGGCGGCCTCGAATACACCGCAATTTTCATCAGTCTGTAACACCCAAGCCGCCAAACCGTCATCCCTCGCGCCTATCTTGAAACTCCCGTACTCGCCTTGGGAGACTCGAAATGGCCATGCCCTACGAAGAACGCAACAGCGCTGTCAAAACCCGTCGTCAGCAAGAAGATCAGCGCCGCATGGAATTCCGCCGCGCCATCGAAGATCGCTGCGAACGCCGTCAGCTTCTGGCCGAAATTGGCGATTTTCCGGAGTTGGAACTCAACTTCTGGCAGGCATCTCCCTCGGCGTCCCGTCGAAACGCTCAACCAGCGCGCTGATCTGAAGCCGTTCACTACGGATAAACGCCAGGAAGGCGTGAGCCACCGGTGACAGGCGCTTCGCCTTGGCCTGCACCAGGCACCAACTGCGAAATAGTGGCAGCTCTTCGACCGGTAGCTCGATCAGCCCACCGGTTGCCAGCTCAAGGCTCAGGGCGTGGCGCGTCAACAGCGCAACGCCCAGACCTGCCAGTACACATTCACGCTGAGCTTCGGCAGACGAAACCTCCTGGGTCTGGTTGAAGTGCACGCGCTTCTCTTTGAAATATTCTTCGCACGCCAGCCGCGTCCCGGAGCCTGGCTCACGCAGCAGCAGTGTGTAGGGCTCGAGATCCTGCAGGCGCAGCGGCCCCATATGACACAGCGGGTGATCCGGTGGCGCCACGGCGACGATCGGGTTGTTCAGGAACGGCAGGAATTCCAGGCCCATGTCCTGAGGCACCATGGACATGATCACCAGGTCGTCGCGGTTGTCCGACAGACGTCGAATGACCTGGCCGCGATTGACCACCGTCAGTTGCAGGTTCACTTCCGGGTGCTGGCGTTTGAATGCGGCAAACAGATGCGGCACGAAGTATTTGGCGCTGGATTCAATCGCCAGTTTCAGTTGCCCCTGCAACGAGCCCTGCATGTCCGACAGCTGCATGTCGAGGTTTTCCAGGCGCCCGAAAATATCCCGACTGGCCCGCTGTAACGCTTCAGCCGCTTCGGTCATGTAGAGTTTTTTGCCGACGTAATCGAACAAAGGCTGGCCAATCAGCTCTTCAAGTTGACGAATCTGCAGGCTGACGGCAGGTTGTGTGAGCGACATTTCCTCGGCCGCGCGGCTGTAGGAACGCAAATCACAGACCTCGTTGAAGATCTGCAATTGCCGCAAAGTCATACGCATCAATGACTTACGCATTATCTGGTCGCTCTCGTCGCTGGCTGGTGAATCAACTATAAGTCTTTACTTATGCACGACCCAATTTTTATTCATTTTTGTTAATCCCTTGTGGGCGCTAGTGTGGACCTGCGACCAAATTGAAACATTTGGTCACTCGTCGACCTGGTCTAGCAGGTCGTGGGTACCACCGGCTCAAGGGAAACTCCAAGTGATAACAAAGATCCTGATCGCCAACCGTGGTGAGATTGCCGTACGAATCGTACGTGCCTGCGCCGAAATGGGCATTCGCTCGGTCGCGATCTACTCCGACGCCGACCGTCATGCCTTGCACGTCAAGCGTGCGGACGAGGCCCACAGCATTGGTGCCGAACCGCTGGCCGGTTACCTGAACCCGCGCAAGCTGGTGAACCTGGCGGTGGAAACCGGTTGCGATGCACTGCACCCCGGCTATGGCTTCCTTTCGGAAAACGCCGAGCTGGCGGAGATCTGCGCCGAACGCGGAATCAAATTCATTGGCCCATCGGCTGAAGTGATTCGCCGCATGGGCGACAAGACCGAAGCCCGTCGCAGCATGATCAAGGCCGGCGTACCGGTGACCCCGGGCACTGAAGGCAACGTGTCGGGCATTGAAGAAGCCCTGACCGAAGGCGACCGCATCGGTTACCCGGTGATGCTCAAGGCCACTTCCGGTGGTGGCGGCCGCGGCATTCGTCGCTGCAACAGCCGCGAAGAACTCGAACAGGCTTTCCCACGGGTGATTTCCGAAGCCACCAAGGCTTTTGGTTCTGCGGAAGTGTTCCTGGAAAAATGCATCGTTAATCCGAAGCATATCGAAGCACAGATTCTTGGCGACAGCTTCGGCAACGTGGTGCACCTGTTCGAGCGTGACTGCTCGATCCAGCGCCGTAACCAGAAGCTGATCGAGATCGCCCCGAGCCCGCAACTGACCCCGGAACAGCGCGCCTACATCGGCGACCTGTCGGTGCGCGCAGCCAAGGCTGTGGGTTACGAGAACGCCGGCACCGTGGAGTTCCTGCTCGCCGAGGGCGAGGTGTACTTCATGGAGATGAACACCCGGGTGCAGGTGGAACACACCATCACCGAAGAAATCACCGGCATCGACATTGTCCGTGAGCAGATTCGCATTGCCTCCGGCCTGCCGCTTTCGGTGAAACAGGAAGACATCCACCACCGTGGTTTCGCCCTGCAATTCCGGATCAACGCCGAAGACCCGAAAAACAACTTCCTGCCGAGCTTCGGCAAGATCACCCGTTACTACGCACCCGGCGGCCCTGGCGTGCGTACCGACACGGCGATCTACACCGGCTACACCATCCCGCCGTACTACGACTCGATGTGCCTGAAACTGGTGGTGTGGGCGCTGACCTGGGAAGAGGCGATGGACCGTGGCTTGCGCGCTCTCGATGACATGCGTCTGCAAGGGGTCAAGACCACCGCCGCGTACTACCAGGAAATCCTGCGTAACCCGGAATTCCGTAGCGGCCAGTTCAACACCAGCTTCGTTGAAAGCCACCCTGAACTGACCAACTACTCGATCAAGCGCAAACCCGAAGAGCTGGCCCTGGCCATCGCCGCCGCCATCGCCGCCCACGCAGGCCTGTGAGGAATAGAACAATGAGCAAGCAAATCCACGTTACCGACACTATCCTGCGCGACGCCCACCAATCGCTGCTCGCCACCCGCATGCGCACCGAAGACATGCTGCCGATCTGCGACAAGCTCGACAAAGTCGGCTACTGGTCGCTGGAGTGCTGGGGCGGCGCGACGTTCGACGCCTGCGTACGTTTCCTGAAAGAAGACCCGTGGGAGCGTCTGCGCCAGTTGCGCGCGGCGCTGCCTAATACCCGCCTGCAAATGCTGTTGCGCGGCCAGAACCTGCTGGGCTACCGCCACTACAGCGACGACGTGGTCAAGGCCTTCGTCGCCAAGGCAGCGGTCAACGGCATCGACGTGTTCCGCATCTTCGACGCCATGAACGACGTGCGTAACCTGCGCGTGGCCATCGAAGCGGTGAAAGCCTCCGGCAAGCACGCCCAGGGCACCATCGCCTACACCACCAGCCCGGTGCACACCATCGAGGCCTTCGTGAACCAGGCCAAGCAAATGGAAGCCATGGGTTGCGACTCGGTGGCGATCAAGGACATGGCCGGCCTGCTGACCCCGTACGCCACCGGCGAACTGGTCAAGGCTCTTAAAGCCGAGCAATCGTTGCCAGTGTTCATTCACTCCCACGACACCGCTGGCCTGGCCGCGATGTGCCAAATGAAGGCCATCGAAAACGGCGCCGATCACATCGACACCGCGATCTCCAGCTTCGCCTGGGGCACCAGCCACCCGGGCACCGAGTCGATGGTCGCCGCCCTTAAAGGCAGCGAGTTCGACACCGGCCTGAACCTGGAGCTGCTGCAAGAGATCGGCCTGTACTTCTACGCTGTGCGCAAGAAGTACCACCAGTTCGAAAGCGAATTCACCGCCGTCGACACCCGTGTTCAAGTCAACCAGGTACCGGGCGGGATGATTTCCAACCTGGCCAACCAGTTGAAAGAGCAGGGCGCACTGAATCGCATGAGCGAAGTGCTGGCCGAAATTCCGCGGGTTCGAGAAGACCTCGGCTTCCCACCGCTGGTGACCCCGACTTCGCAGATCGTCGGCACCCAGGCGTTCTTCAACGTGCTGGCCGGCGAGCGCTACAAGACCATCACCAACGAAGTGAAGCTGTACCTGCAAGGCGGCTACGGCAAGGCGCCGGGCACCGTGAACGAACAACTGCGTCGCCAGGCCATCGGCAGCGAAGAAGTGATCGACGTTCGCCCGGCGGATTTGCTCAAGCCGGAAATGGCCAAGCTGCGTGCCGACATCGGCGCACTGGCCAAGTCCGAAGAAGACGTGCTGACCTTCGCCATGTTCCCGGACATCGGTCGCAAGTTCCTCGAAGAACGCGCCGCTGGGACTCTGACACCTGAAGTGTTGCTGCCGATTCCTGAAGCCGGTGGCGTCGCCTCGGCTGGTGGCGAAGGCGTACCGACCGAGTTCGTCATCGACGTTCACGGCGAAACCTACCGCGTCGACATTACTGGTGTGGGCGTCAAGGCCGAAGGCAAGCGTCACTTCTACCTGTCCATCGACGGCATGCCGGAAGAAGTGGTGTTCGAACCGCTCAACGAATTCGTCGGTGGCGGCAGCAGCAAGCGCAAGCAAGCCACTGCACCGGGTCACGTCAGCACCACCATGCCGGGCAACATCGTCGACGTGCTGGTCAAGGAGGGCGACACCGTCAAGGCCGGCCAGGCCGTGTTGATCACCGAAGCGATGAAGATGGAAACCGAAGTCCAGGCAGCCATCGCCGGTAAAGTCACCGCCATTCATGTGGCCAAGGGCGACCGGGTGAACCCGGGCGAGATCCTGATCGAGATCGAAGGCTGAGTTAACAGCCGCGATACAACGCTTTATACCTCGGGGGGGCATGTGCTCCCCTTTTTTTCGCCCAGCATTCGATGGTTAGAAGGTCATCCGCCACTGCGCTGTCGCGCCATGGTTTCGGCTGTCGGTGCCCATCTCGCCATTTATGCCGACGCCCAGCGTGTGCTGCGCCGAAAGCCCCAGCTCCAGACCCGCATCCACCATCAGGCTGTCACGATCCAGCGGCGCACCGGAAACGGTGTCTTTACGGCCACCGGTGATCAGCCGTTGGCGGGTTTCTGTGGCGATCTCCCCATAGGTATGTTTCCAGCTGGCACTGAACCGTGGCGTCAGTTGCATACCGTTATCCAGCGTATTGATCTTCGCCAGTCGCAGGCCAAAAGTGCTGTTGAGATTGTTCTGTTCCTGGCCCTCGACCTTTAACGCCGCAGCGCCTCCTTTTTCCGTGAAACCATCGCGCTGATAACGTTGATAACCAAGGCCTGCGAATGGCTCGATGTTGATGTTGGCGCGGCCGAGGTTGTATCCGACTTCGGCAAACGCCTGCTGGGTGTTGGCGTCGTACCTGCCTTTGGGGCGGTCACTGAAACCATTGAAGGCCACCTGACGTTGAGTGCTGCCGTCGTGATTGCTGTAGCTGGCGCCAAGACGCAAAGACATGGAGCCGCTCTGGCGCAGGGCATAAGCCCCCAGATGCCAGCTTTCGAGATCGCCATCGAGGTCACGGCTGTCCAGGCGGGTCTGTGATTTACCAGCCATCATGCCGATGCGCCATTCTTCGTCATATGCCCAATCCGCTCCCAGAACCAGACCTTGGGTCGCGTACTTCAAGGCATCGTAGTCGCGATCCAGTGTGCCGCCGTACCCCAATGCCTGTAGCCAGACTCGGTTAGCACTATTGTCGGCCGCTGCCGGGCGCGAAGCTCTCTTTTGACTGCTGAAACCTGAGGCACTGTCTGACTGGCGCATCGCCGAGAGCATCGCGGCGCTCACGGAGCTGTCACTGTTCAACGTCGCTTTGGCCAGGTTGGCGGGGGTGCCTGTGGCCAGTTGCTCGATAGCGTCAAGCGCATTTTCCGGGCTGGGTGGCTCCGGTTGTTGGGCTGATGCAACGTCAGCGCAACCCAAGACAAGTGCAATCGCCAAGGCGAGTTGTTGGGGTCGGTATTTGTGTTGAACAGGCATCGAGTTTGGCCTCTTTGTCAGAAGACCAAACTCTAAAAGGAAGGCTATCGGTACCGATGTCAGGCGGTTCCGGCGGTGGTGCGGGGAGTCTCAGATTGTCATGTAGTAAATGCCTGACTGTTCGACGGAGACAGTTTTTGCCCCTTCGAACTGACGTCTTTTCTTACAAGAAGTCGGGACATGGCCGGCTATCGCGATGCCTGGAAGCACTTTACGCGCGACACTCCACCAATCCTTTAACCTGCCCCGAAGCTGTCTGGTTCTCATCACTGAGCCACTTCTCGAACCCGGCGCCAATCGCCGGCCATTCCGAGTCCAGAATCGAGTACCACGCGGTGTCCCGATTTTGCCCTTTGACCACCATGTGCTGGCGGAACACACCCTCAAAACTGAAGCCCAGGCGCTCGGCCGCGTATTTGGAGCGGGCGTTGGCGTTATTGCATTTCCATTCCAGGCGACGGTAACCCAGGGCAAAGGATTCCTTGGCCAACAGGTAAACTGCCTCGGTGCTTTTCGGTGAGCGCTGCATCGGCGCGCCGAAGGTGACGTGGCCGATTTCGATGCGGCCCTGGGCCGGGACGATGGACATCAGGCTGAGAAGGCCCTGGACCTCGCCGCTGGCGCGGTCGATCACGCTGAAGAAATACGGGTCGCTGCTGACCGCGTGGTTGTTCAGCCAGTCGTTGAAGACGCTGCGCTCCGGGAAGGGGCCGTAAGGCAGGTAGTCCCACAACTTCGGGTCGGCGCCGGGACCTTGCAGGACTTTGTACAGGCCGTCGCCGTGGCGTGCAGGGTCGAGTTTTTCCAGGCGGATGTAACGCCCTTCGATCAGTTGAGTCGTGGGGGCCGGGACGCCTTTCCAGTCGGCGAGTGAAATCGACATGCTGTTCTCCTTGAACCTAGATGGCTTTGCGAAACTGGATGAAACCGGGGCGTTCAGCGATGCGCTCGTAGAGCTGGATCGCGGTGGCGTTGGTTTCGTGGGTCAGCCAGTGGACTTTGTTGCAACCGTCGGCCTTGGCCGTGGCGTAGACAAATTCGATCAATTGCCGGCCGACGCCGGTGCCTCGAGTTTCCGGGACCACCAGCAAGTCTTGCAGATAGCAGGAGTTTTCGATGGCCCAGTTCGAACGATGGTAGATGAAATGCACCATGCCCACCGCTTTGCCGTCGGCCCAGGCGAGGGCGGCGTGGGTTGGCTCGTTCGGATCGAGCATGCGCTGCCAAGTGCTTTGGGTGACGGCATCCGCCAGTTCGGTGTTGTAGAAGCGCAGGTAGGCTTGCCACAGCGGCAACCAGGCCGCGTGATCACCGGCGGTGACTTGGCGAATGTCGATCTGACTCATGGTGACTTCCTTAGCGCATCAATTGGGCGAGGGTTTGGTCGTTGACGTCGGGGCTGGCGGCCAGGCCTTCGCGCACGCCGGCGATGTCGGCGGGGCTGCGGTTCTGGCTGAGCTTGCGCTTGCCTTCCAGACGGTCGATGGGAATGGCGAAACCGACAATGGCCTTGAGCATGCCGTCGATGTAGTCGGCGGGGGCATCGGCCACTGACCACGGTTGGGCGCGGCCAGCTTCATGACGATCGGTGAGGGTGCTGACGATGTCGAGCAGCCGCCCGCCATCGCTGAAGGTTTCGGCTCGGCCATAGGCGTGTACGGCGACGTAGTTCCAGGTTGGCACGACTTTGCCGTGTTCGGCCTTGCTCGGGTAGAAGCCAGGGCTGACGTAGGCGTCGGCACCGGCAAAAACCAGCAGGGCTTCGGCACCGTCGCGCAGGTCTTTCCACTGTGGATTGGCTTTGGCCAGATGCCCGTACAACGTGCCGTTCGAGCCTTGTTCGCAATGCAGCAGCACCGGTACATGGCTGGCTTGCAGGCCGCTTTCGCCGTGAGTCACCAATATGGCGAGACGGGTGGCGAGGATCAGTTCATGCAGTTGGGACAACTCGTCGATGGCAAAAGCGCGCGGCGTATACATGGAGATATTTTCCTTGGCGAATGCCTGCATCCTAGGCAGGCTATTGGTCTGTTGTAAGAGCCATTAATGACCAATTTCATGGGTCCATTGCGATGACTAGCGAACCACTGTCCCTGACCTTCAACCCCGCAGGTATCGAACTTGATCGTCGCCAGGGGCTGAGTCGTCAGCTCTACCAGGCATTGCGCACGCGTGTGTTGGACGGGCGACTGGCCAGCGGTACACGTCTGCCTGCCAGTCGTGATCTGGCAGCCGCGCTGGTGATTTCCCGCAACAGTGTGGTGCGTGCCTACGATCAGCTGTACGCCGAAGGGTTTATCGAAGGGCGGGTCGGCGACGGGACTTATGTCGCGCAATTGCCCCAGGCAACCGTGCCGGCAAAAAAACTATCCACAAAAGTATCCACAGGGTTTTCAACAGGCTTACCCACAGCCTTATCCACAAATTGGCTCGATTTACCTGTGGATCCATCCAGCAAAGTTATCCACAACGACCCGTTGACCCGGGTCAAAAACAACCATTTGGCCAGTCCGCCGAGCGGTCCGCCCCGGGCATTTCGGGTCGGTGTTCCGGCGTTCGACCTGTTTCCATTCGAGGTCTGGGCCAAGCTGAATGCGGCTTTCTGGCGCAAACCGGATTTTCAACAGCTGTGCTACGGCGACCCGGCAGGCGATGCACGCTTGCGCGGGATGATCGCCGCGTATTTGCGCAGTTCCCGCGGCATGCAGTGCTCGGCTGAACAAATTCTGATCACCAGTGGCGCGCAGCAGGGAATCAGCCTTTGTGCACAGTTGCTGGTGGAGCCCGGTGACGGGGTGGCGATTGAAAATCCGGGGTATCGGGCGGCCGGTCATGCCTTCGCCGTGGCCGGCGCGCGGTTGCACGGGGTAGCGGTGGACAGCGAGGGCATCAATTGCAGCGAACTGTCAGCGCTCGATGATTGTCGGCTGACCTACGTCACGCCGTCACACCAGTATCCCACCGGCGTGGTCATGAGCCTGGCGCGACGCCTGGAGCTGCTGGCCTGGGCCGAGCGCACCCAAGGCTGGATCGTCGAGGATGATTACGATGGCGAGTACCGCTACAGCGGCGCGCCACTGGCGCCTTTGGCCGCGCTCGATCATCACGGGCGGGTGCTGTATGTCGGCACGTTCGGCAAGGTCGCGTTTCCGGCGTTGCGTCTCGGTTATCTGGTGCTGCCGCCGGGGCTGGTGCAGGCCTTTGCGCAGCGACGTGCGGTGGACGTGCGGCACTCCGAAGTCAGCACCCAGGTGGTGATGGCCGAGTTCATGGCGGCCGGGCATTTCCAGCGGCACATCAGGCGCATGCGGCGTGCGGCGTTGAGTCGACGCAATACCTTGCTCAATGGTTGGCCGCTGGATATTCCAGGCATCGGCAAGCTGCCCACCGTCGCCGCGGGGCTGCACATGACCGTGCCGGTCGACAGCGTGGCCCGTGAGCGCGAGCTGATCGAGTTGGCGAGCAGTGTCGATGTCGAGGTCAACGGCTTGAGCAGTTATTGGCTGCCGGAGTCCGCAACCCCGATGGATCAACGCGCCGGTCTGGTGCTGGGCTTTGCCGCGGTACCCGAAAAGGCGATCGAGTCCGCATTGGAGCGGTTGCGCAGGGTGTGGACGGTGCTCTAAAGCGGGCGGCCTGTTCAGTCCAATCGCGAGGGGGGCATCGGTGTGCGGTTTGCGGTAAGTAAATATCGCGGGCAAAAAAAGACCTGCGCGAACGCAGGTCCTGATGACAGCTGGATCGCGGTGGGTTTCAGGTTCCGGACTTGATCTTGGTCCAGGCCCGGGTCCGCGCACGTTCGGCATCGCGCGGCAGCGGTTGCAGGGTGTAGAGCGTGCCCATCGCCGCGTCGGTCGGGTACAGGTTGGGGTTGTTGCGGATCGCCGGGTCGACCAGTTCCGTGGCGTCCTTGTTCGGGTTCGGATACCCCACGAAGTCACTGACCGGTGCAATCACTTGCGGCTGCAGCAGGTAGTTGATGAAGGTGTAGGCGTCTTCGGGGTTTTTCGCCCCCTTCGGAATCGCCAGCATGTCGAACCAGATCGGCGCGCCTTCCTTCGGCAAACGCATGTCGACGACCACACCGTTCTTGGCTTCTTTGGCGCGGTTGGCGGCTTGCGAGAAGCTGCCGGAATATCCGACCGCGACGCAGATGTCACCGTTGGCGATATCGGCCATGTACTTGGACGAGTGGAAGTAGGTGATGTACGGACGGATCTTCATCAGCAGTGCTTCAGCCTTGGCGTAGTCCGCAGGCTTCTTGCTGTTGGGGTCCAGGCCGAGGTGTTGCAGGGCCAGCGGCAGGATCTCCGAGGGCGAGTCGAGCAGGGCGACGCCGCACTGCTTGAGCTTGCTGATGTTCTCTTCCTTGAAGATCAGGTCCCAGCTGTCTACCGGCGCGTCGGCACCCAGGACTGCCTTGACCTTGTCCGGGTTGAAGCCGATCAGGATGGTCCCGTACATGTACGGCACCGCGAACTTGTTGCCCGGGTCGTTGGCTTCGATCAGCTTCATCAGCTTGGGATCGAGGTGGTTCCAGTTCGGCAGCTTGCTGCGGTCCAGGGGCTGGAATACCCCGGCTTCGATTTGCTTGGCGAGGAACACGTTGGACGGCACCACCACGTCGTAGCCGGAGTTGCCGGTCAGCAGCTTGGCCTCCAGTGCTTCGTTGGTATCGAAGATGTCGTAGACCAGTTTGGTCTGGGTGTTCTGGGCCTTGAAGTCTTCCAGGGCCTTGGGTGTGATGTAGTCGAACCAGTTGTAGACGCGAAGGGTTCGCTCTTCAGCGTGTGCATTGCCGCTGAGTAGCGTGGCGCACAGGGCTGGAAAAATAAAACGCTTAAGACTTTTCATTTTTCTACTTCCTCATTAAGCGCTTTCAAAACCTTCGAGAACGTTCACGGCGTTGATGCCGATTTCTTCCACGGCATAGCCGCCTTCCATGACGAACAGCGTGGGTTTGCCGAGCGCCGCAATGCGCTTGCCCATGGCCAGGTAATCCGGACTGTCGAGTTTGAATTGCGAGATCGGATCGTCCTTGAAGGTATCGACGCCCAGGGACACGACGATGATGTCCGCGCCGTAGCTTTCGATCTCTTTGCAGGCCTGTTCCAGTGCAGCGCTCCAGGTGTCCCAGCCCGAACCGGCGGCCAACGGATAGTTGAAGTTGAACCCTTCGCCAGCGCCTTCGCCGCGTTCATCTTCATAGCCGAGGAAGAACGGGAACTCGGCTTCCGGGTGGCCGTGGACCGAGGTGAACAGCACGTCGCCGCGTTCATAGAAAATCGACTGGGTGCCGTTGCCGTGGTGGTAGTCGACGTCGAGGATCGCGACCTTTTTGTGGCCTTGATCGAGGAACGCCTGGGCGGCGATGGCGGCGTTGTTGAGGTAGCAATAACCACCCATCAAATCGCTGGCGGCGTGGTGTCCCGGTGGACGGCACAGGGCGAAAGCAGAACGGGCGCCGCGCTGGATTTCCGCTTGGGCGGTGAGCGCAACTTGCGCCGCGCTGTACGCCGCTTGCCAGGTGCCGGCGGTGATCGGGGCGCCGCCGTCGAAGCTGTAATAACCGAGCTGGCCGTGGAGGCTGGTCGGTTTGATCGGGCGCAGGGTACGGGCCGGCCAGGTGTAGGGCAGCAGGTCACCGTCGGTGTTGAATTCGGTCCAGCGTGCCCAGGCGCCTTTGAAGAAGTCGAGGTAGTCACGGCTGTGAATTCGTGCGATCGGCTCGAGGCCGAAATCCTTTGGCGCTTCGACTGGGCCAAGATTCTGGTTCTGCACGCGTTGCAGCACATGATCGGCGCGCGATGGCATCTCGAAGCAAGGCTTGAGCTGGCCGTCGATGAGTTCGCAGCGGCCATGGTGCAGGTGGTGATCGTCAGAGTAGATCGTCAGCATTTGTTGTTCTCCGCAGGGCTGATTCGGTTGCCCCCAGTGTTGCGGTGCACGGCGAATCGGAGAACGGCAGGAAAGGCCAAAAGGGGATCGATATGGCCAAAACATTTGACCGAAATTCGCCCCCTGATAATGCGGAGCTCTCGCGGCCGCCATCGCGAGCAAGCTCGCTCCCACAGGTGAGCCTCAGTGCCCGCGATTTTTGTGCAGGACGCATAACCCTTGTGGGAGCGAGCTTGCTCGCGATGGCGGCAGATCGGCCACTACAGTCCTCAGGGCCGAAACTGGCTGGGTGCCACACCACTCCAGCGCACAAACGCATGGCGAAAACTCGCGGTCTCGCTGAAGCCCAACGCCTCGGCAATCTGATAGATCGGTAATTGATCCTCGCAAAGCATTTGCTTGGCCTGCTCGAAGCGCAGTTCGTCGAGCAGTTCCTGATAGCTGCAACCCATGTCCTTGAGATGCCGGCGCAAGGTCCGCGCCGAACAGTTCATTTGCTCGGCCAGCCCTTCCAGCCCGGGCGCGGCGTTCAGTTGCGCGCTGAGCAATTGGCGGATCCGTCCCAGCCACGCCTGTCGCCCGGTGAACTCGATGTTCTGTTTGCGGCAGCGTTCGGCCATGGCTTGATGGGTGATGACATCGGCCAGCGGTAGTGGCTGGTCGAGCCAGCGCTTGTCGAAGGCGAAGGCGTTGTTCCGCGCGCCGAAGTGCACCGGGCAGTTGAAGTGTTCGGCGTAGGTCGCTTCGTAGTCGGGCGCGGCATGTTCGAAGCGTGCGCCGAGCAAGGGCAGGGGATGGCCGAGCAGGTCGTCGCAGGTGACTTTCAGCGACACCAGGCAGAACTCGGCGTTGAATACCGCCATGGCCGGGCTCTCGCGGTAATCGGCGGCGGCGAACCAGATGCGCTCGCCATCATCTTCAAGGCTCAGTTCGAAAAGTGTTCCCAGCAGCGCCGGATAGCGCATCGCCAGACGCAAAGCGTCACCGAAGGTGGCACTGGTGAGCAGGGCGTAACCGAGCATGCCGTAGCAGGAAACGTGCATCCGCCGGCCCAGTTCCAGGCCGATGTCACGCTTGAGGGCGACGGCGTTGGCACAGACCTGCATTTCCTGATTGGTGGTGATGCGCGTGTCGGCACGGTTCAGATCCGCCGCACTGATGCCGCTTCCGGCCAGCAGCGCTTCGCTGGACAAGCCTTGTGCCTTGAAGGCATCGAGTACCAGGGAGACCGCGTTGAGCGTGGTGAGGTGGGAGTGGAGCATGAGGACTTCCAGCCTAGGGATGGCTGGAGCGCAGCAAGTTGTATGCCGGGCGAGAATCCCAATGTGGGAGCGGGCTTGCTCGCGAAGAGGGCGTGTCAGACGACATCAATGTTGACTGACCCGCCGCCTTCGCGAGCAAGCCCGCTCCCACAGAGTTATGTGTGGTGTCAGCTCAGTTCACCGCACAGGTCGAGTTCGACGAGCCGACGGACTTCGTCCGTATCAAGCCCGGCACCCAACAACCCATGCAACTTGCCGAACGCCGCTTCACGGGTCATGCCGCCACCGGACAACACGCCCACACCGCGCAACCGACTGCCGGCTTCATAGACGTCCAGTGCAACGCCGCCTTCGTGGCATTGCGTGACTGCTACCACGACCACGCCGTTGTCCCGCGCACAGCCGAGGCTGGCGAGAAACCCGGGGTTGTCGCTCGGGCCGGTACCGCTGCCGTAGCACTCCAGCACCAGGCCCTGAATGCCGCTGTCGAGCAAACCATCCAGCACCTCGGCGCCGATGCCGGGAAACAGCGGCAGCACGGCGACGTTCGCCAATTGTTTGGGCTGGTTGTAATTCAACTGTGTTGGGAGCGAAGGCACTTTCACACCGCCACCCTGACGCTCCAGGCGCTTGAACGGATGCCGACCAAAACTGCGTACCTTGGCACAACGGGTCGGGTCCAGCAGTTCGCCATGGAAGTACAGATGCACGCCCGGCGCCAGGCCCCGGCCCAGTGCAACCAGCGCGCCGCCGAGGTTTTCCCAGGCGTCGCTGTCAGTCACACCGGCCGGCAGCATGGAGCCGGTGAAGCACACGCGGGCATGTAGGCCGAGCAACTGGAAACTCATCGCGGCCGCGCTGTAGGCCAGGGTGTCGGTGCCATGCAGGATCAGCACGCTGTCGCAGCCCTGAACATCCACTGCATCGACCACCGCTTCACGCAACTGCTGCCAATACGTCGGGGTCATGTTGGCGCTGTCGATCAGCGGCGACATCTCGCGAAAGCGCCATTGCGGCACCACCAGTTCAGGCTGGCTGTGCAGATAGTCGCGCATCCGCGCTTCGAAACCGGACGCCGGGGCCAGGCCATGGGCGCTGGCCTGCATGCCGATGGTGCCGCCGGTGTAGAGCACCATGACGTGCTGGGCGGCAGGATAGGTCGGGGCATTCATGGGAGCTTCTCCAAAAATGATGACAGCTTGTTTCCGAGCATGACGCCGGTCGCAAGCTGTGTCACGTCGGGCGCAGGGGATGCGCCCGGTTTTTTACCGATCAGCGTTGCGCTGCGGTCACGCCTGCCGGAGCAGCTTCAGCCTTGGCGGCTGGTGCTGGCGGGTTCGCCGGCCAGGCTTTCAGGTCCAGATCCAGATCCGGGAATTTGCTCGAATCGAACACCGGAGTCTTGATCCCGGCGGCGCGCTGGTCATCGTAGTCACGCAGGATGCGCATGCCGACCTTGAACAGCAGGAACAGCGCGATCAGGTTGACGAACGCGAGCATGGTCATGGTGATGTCGGCGAAGGCAAATACGGTGCCGAGGTTTTCGATGGCGCCCCAGAAAATCAGCACCAGTACCAGCGCGCGATAGCCCATCAGCGCCTTGCGGTTTTCACCGATCAAAAAGCGCAGGTTGTTCTCGCCCAGGTAGTAGTTGTAGAGGATCGAGGTGAACACGAACAACGCCAGGGCCACGGAGATGAACATCCGGCCCCAGTCACCGACCACGGCGGCGAGCGAGTTCTGGGTCAGGGCAATGCCGTCGCCTTCGAAGCCCGGGGTGTAGAAGCCGGAGAGCAGGATCAGCAGCGCGGTGCAGGTGCAGATCACGAAGGTATCGAGGAACACGCTGAACGCCTGGACCACACCTTGTGCCACCGGGTGCTCGACCGCCGCGACAGCCGCCACGTTCGGCGCACTGCCCAGGCCTGCTTCGTTGGCGAATACGCCACGCTTCACACCCATGACGATGGCGCTGCCGATCAGGCCACCGAAGGCCTGGTCCAGACCGAAGGCACTCTTGACGATGGTCATCAGCATGCCCGGCACCTGGTCGAACTGCAGCACGATCACGTAGATGGTCACGCCGATGTACACCAGGGTTTTCACCGGCACCAACAGGTCGGCGACCTTGGCGATGCGCTTGATCCCGCCGATGAACACCAAGCCCAGTAGCACGGCCAGACCGATACCGGTGTAAGTGGTGTCGAGGCCGAACGCGTTGTTCAACGAGTGCGTCACGGCGTGGGCCTGCAGGCCGTTGAAGGCGAAGCCGAACGTCACCAGCAGCAGGAACGCCATCAGCATGCCCAACCAGCGTTTTTGTAAACCATGCTGGATGTAATAGGACGGACCGCCACGGAACTGGCCTTCGGAATCGCAGCGCTTGTAGAGCTGGCCGAGGGAGCATTCGAAGAAGCTGCTGGACATGCCGACCAGCGCGGTCACCCACATCCAGAACACGGCACCGGGGCCTCCGAGGGTCACGGCAATGCCGACACCGGCGATGTTGCCCGCACCGACGCGGCCGGCGAGGCTGAGCATCAGGGCCTGGAACGAACTGAGTTGCCCGGCGCTGCTTTTGAGGCTGTCGCGGAACACCGCGAACATGTGGAAGAAGTGACGCAATTGAACGAAACGCGAGCGGATCGTGAAGTAGCTACCGAGCCCGACAATGAGCACGATCAGTACTTTCCCTGAGAGGAAGTCGTTAATGACTTCGAGCATGGATTATTCCTCGCTGTTTTTTGTGTGGGCAACAATGCTGGCCGGATAGACACATCGAGTTACACCCCTTGGCGCACGGCACAATGGGCGGGTCGAAGTTCGTCCCGGTTTCATATCGCGGGTTTGTTATTAGTTCGGGTTTCGCATGGGTTGTGGCCTCGCTACCGACGACCGCTCATGCGAAGAGGGGCGGCACTATACCGATGACAGTGCCGTCCGTCTGCACGGTTGTGGTGCATTCGGTGAAGCGAAGCCTTTGAAACACCTGACATTTTTGCTGTCAGGCTTTTGTGGGAGCGAGCCTGCTCGCGATGCAGGCGCCACGGTTTTACAGCTGCACCGTGTCATCGTTCATCGCGAGCAGGCTCGCTCCCACAGAAGACGTTTGTCCTTTCAAACAGTTAAAAAAAAGGGCCTGGAGATTGATCTCCAAGCCCTCAAAAGGTGAGAGGTGTCTAGTCCCTCGACCTGGTGAGCGGTGCTACAAGTAACGCGTCGGGTTATGCCTTCAGAGGCACCAGACGCGGAGCAATCATGTTTTCCGGGCGCAGGATGTCGGCGAGCATGGCTTCGTCGAGCAAACCTTCTTCGCGCACCAGTTCCAGCACGCCGCGGCCGCTTTCAAGGGCGAGGCCGGCGATGCGGGTGGCATTTTTGTAGCCGATGTACGGGTTCAGCGCGGTGACCAGGCCGATCGAGTGCTCGACCAGTTCACGGCAGCGTGCTTCGTTGGCGGTGATGCCGACGATGCAGTGCTCGCGCAGCATGTCCATGGCGCGTTGCAGCAGGCGGATCGAGTCGAAGATCTTGAAGGCGATCAGCGGCTCCATCACGTTCAGTTGCAACTGGCCGCCTTCGGCCGCGATGGTCAGGGCCAGGTCGTTACCGATGATCTGGAACGCCACTTGGTTGACCGCTTCTGGAATAACCGGGTTGACCTTGCCTGGCATGATCGAACTGCCTGGCTGACGCGCCGGCAGGTTGATCTCGTTGATGCCGGTGCGTGGGCCGCTGGACAGCAGGCGCAGGTCGTTGCAGATCTTCGACAGCTTGACCGCGGTACGCTTGAGCATGCCGGAGAACAGCACGAAGGCGCCCATGTCGGAGGTGGCTTCGATCAGGTCGGCGGCCGGTACCAGCGGTTGACCGCTGATCACTGCCAGACGCTGAACGGCCAGGAGCTGGTAACGCGGGTCGGCATTGATGCCGGTGCCGATCGCGGTGCCGCCCAGGTTCACTTCAGTCAGCAGTTCCGGGGCCAGCGTCTTCAGACGGGCCAGGTCTTCGCCCATGGTGGTGGCGAAAGCGCGGAATTCCTGACCCAGAGTCATCGGAACGGCGTCTTGCAGCTGGGTACGACCCATTTTCAGGACGTGGTTGAATTCCTGACCCTTGGTCGCGAACGCCTGAATCAGGCTGTCGAGACTGGCCAGCAGGGCGTCGTGACCCAGCAACAGCCCCAGACGGATTGCCGTCGGGTAAGCGTCGTTGGTCGACTGCGCCATGTTCACGTCATCGTTCGGGTGCAGGTACTGGTACTCGCCTTTCTGGTGACCCATGGCCTCCAGCGCGATGTTGGCGATGACTTCGTTGGCATTCATGTTGGTCGAAGTGCCAGCGCCGCCTTGAATCATGTCCACTACGAACTCTTCGTGGAAGTCGCCGCGGATCAAACGTGCGCAGGCTTCGCTAATGGCAGCGTGCTTGGCTTCGCTCAGGTGACCCAGCTCACGGTTGGCGTCAGCAGCGGCCTGTTTAACCATGGCCAGGCCGACAACCAGTTTCGGGTAGTGCGAAATCGGAACGCCCGAGAGGCGGAAGTTATTCACCGCTCGCAGGGTCTGGATACCGTAATACGCTTGAGCCGGTACTTCGAGGGCGCCAAGCAGGTCATTTTCTGTGCGGAATGATGCAGCGGAGGACATGATAGAAATCATCTCAATATGGACCCGGTCTGTGCCGGAACGCTGCGAATGCTAGGCCTGTGGAGAATTTTGGGCCAATGCTGTTAAACACTAGGCTATGCATATTCGGCATAATGCCCGTGTGACGCCGGCTTGACGGCGAACGTGTGACCTAAATTGGTGCGTGTCCGGGAGGACGTGATGAATCTGGAAAGCAAATGGCTGGAGGACTTCAGTGCCCTGGCCGCCACCCGCAGTTTCTCCCAGGCCGCCGAGCGGCGTTTCGTGACGCAGCCAGCGTTCAGCCGGCGAATCCGCAGCCTTGAGGCCGCGTTGGGGCTGACCCTGGTCAACCGTTCGCGCACGCCAGTGGAGCTGACGGCGGCGGGGCAATTGTTTCTGGTCACCGCACGCACCGTGGTCGAACAGTTGGGCGAAGTGCTGCGCCATCTGCATCACCTGGAAGGCGGACAGGGCGAAGTGATGCAGGTCGCTGCCGCGCACTCCCTGGCGCTCGGTTTCTTTCCGCGCTGGATCGCGCAGTTGCGCAACGAAGGCCTGAACATTGCCACGCGGCTGGTGGCGACCAACGTCGGCGACGCCGTGCATGCCTTGCGCGAAGGCGGCTGCGATCTGATGTTGGCGTTCTACGACCCGGACGCCGCCATGCAGATGGACCCGGAAATCTTCCCCTCGCTGCACCTTGGCCACACGGAAATGCTGCCGGTCTGCGCCGCCGACGCCGATGGCAAACCACTGTTCGATCTGGAAGGCGAAGGCAGCGTGCCGTTGCTGGCGTACAGCGCCGGGGCCTTTCTTGGCCGTTCGGTGAACATGCTATTGCGTCAACGTGCGCTGCGTTTCACCACCATCTACGAAACCGCCATGGCCGACAGCTTGAAAAGCATGGCTTTGGAAGGCCTAGGCATCGCCTGGGTACCGCAACTGAGCGTGCGCGCCGAGCTGGCGCGCGGTGAGTTGGTGGTCTGCGGCGGGCCGCAGTGGCATGTGCCCCTGGAGATTCGTTTGTACCGCTGCGCGCTGGTGCGCAAG
Source organism: Pseudomonas sp. KH_046_1 (assembly GCF_057839025.1). NCBI lineage: Bacteria > Pseudomonadati > Pseudomonadota > Gammaproteobacteria > Pseudomonadales > Pseudomonadaceae > Pseudomonas > Pseudomonas sp. KH_046_1. The sequence continues at coordinate 6,246,262 of NZ_CM174481.1, read as the reverse complement.
GCGAATGTACGGTTGTTGTGGCGCAAGCTTGAAGGTGGGGCCGCGAGTTCTCCATCCTGAAAGCGAGTAAAGGATAAAGGCCAAGCCGGCCTGGCCTTTATCTTCAGAATGGGATAACTCACGTCACTGTCTATCAGTAATATTCACTAAGATATTCACGAATGCTCTCTCTGTTCGCATCGCTGAAGCGGTTGGCGTCTCCCCGAAGATTAGAGTACTCATCGAATGGCCTCATAGTCGTTTCATGCCACCAACCGTCGTATAGGACTTCTCCGTCTTCATGGTTTGCACCGAATAGGTGACCCACTTCGTGGGCGGGAGTTCGATTATGCGCAATTGAGGCTATTGCGCCATATCCCTTATAGTACGCAACTCCAAGGACTGAGCTATTGATAGGGTCCCGTGTCAGCAATAAAACTTTGTGAAGTTTAATATCGAAGTTGTTAATTGGATAGGTGTCGAGGTGTTCGTTGACTCTGTCGTGCCACTGAGCTAAAGATTGACCATGGTTTTGGTTTTTATACGTGAAATTACTCATCCCCTTGGAGTCTTCAGGAGAGATTAGGATGACCGCCATCGGTCGACCAGAGATGCTTTCCATTTCATCGATCAGCCAGGAGAAATGATCGTCATATAGAGTCGATTTGTCATAATCTTCGAGGTCGTCATGGATAAAGACCAATAGTAAAAGTGGACGGTTTGACATGGATAATTCCTCAGGAGTTATTGGGTTTAAATTGATAGATTAAGTGGCTTGGGTTTCAATGCACGCATTTGGGTTGGTGGGATAATCCGCCGGTGTTGCAATCTTATATATCATCAGTGTTGGATCTGGGCTTCTTATGGTGTTTTAGAAGTTATTACTAGAAGTTCTAGGGAGTTGTTTTATAGAACGTAGAATATTGAATTGCATTAGTGATTAAGCACCTCCATCTTTGATGGAAAAACTTGATTTTCAAGTCAATAAAGTCGTGGGTTTGCAGTCAGATGACTGGTGGGCGCAACGGGGGCTGTTTATCTGCTGTATTGCGGTATACTGCGCGGCCTTCGGCCGGTTACGACCGGCCATAATTCGTACAATCAAGCCACGCATCCTGCGTGGCTTGTTGTTTTTTGACGCGCCTGCGGGCGCCCAGAGAGAAGAGGCACGACGATGAGTGCACTGGTTGGCGTGATCATGGGCTCCAAGTCCGATTGGTCCACCCTTAGCCACACCGCCGATATGCTGGAAAAGCTCGGCATTCCCTACGAGGTGAAAGTGGTTTCTGCCCACCGCACCCCGGACCTGCTGTTCCAGTACGCTGAAGAAGCCGAGGCGCGTGGCATCGAGGTGATCATCGCCGGTGCCGGTGGCGCGGCGCATTTGCCTGGCATGTGTGCGGCCAAGACCCACCTGCCGGTGCTGGGCGTACCCGTGCAATCGGCAATGCTGTCGGGCGTCGATTCACTGCTTTCCATTGTGCAGATGCCAGCGGGCATTCCGGTTGCCACCCTGGCCATCGGCAAGGCAGGCGCGATCAACGCAGCACTGCTATCGGCGAGTATCCTGGGCGCCAAGCACCCGCAGTTCCACGCGGTGCTGAAAACCTTCCGTGCTGAGCAGACAGACAGCGTCCTGGACAATCCAGACCCACGCATCGCCTGAGGTTGTTGACGATGAAAATCGGTGTAATCGGTGGCGGCCAGTTGGGTCGCATGTTGGCGCTGGCGGGTACTCCGCTGGGCATGAACTTCGCTTTCCTGGACCCGGCGCCGGATGCTTGCGCAGCCGCGTTGGGCGAACACCTGCGAGCCGATTACGGCGATCAGGATCACCTGCGTCAGCTGGCCGATGAAGTCGATCTGGTGACCTTCGAGTTCGAAAGCGTTCCGGCCGAGACCGTGGCTTTCCTGTCGCAATTCGTCCCGGTCTACCCGAGCGCCGAAGCGCTGCGCATCGCCCGCGATCGCTGGTTCGAGAAGAGCATGTTCAAGGACCTGGGGATTCCTACCCCGGCGTTCGCCGACATTCAGTCCCAGGCTGACCTGGACGCTGCCGTGGCTTCCATCGGTCTGCCGGCGGTGCTGAAGACCCGTACCCTGGGTTATGACGGCAAGGGTCAGAAGGTCCTGCGCACCCCTGAAGATGTGGTTGGCACCTTTGCCGAACTGGGCAGCGTGGCCTGTCTGCTGGAAGGCTTCGTGCCGTTCACCGGTGAAGTCTCGCTGATCGCCGTGCGTGCCCGCGACGGTGAAATCCGCTTCTATCCGCTGGTGCACAACACCCACGAAAGCGGCATTCTCAAGCTGTCCGTGGCCAGCACCGATCACCCGTTGCAAGCCCTGGCCGAAGACTACTCCAGCCGTGTGCTCAAGCAACTGGATTACGTCGGCGTGATGGCGTTCGAGTTCTTTGAAGTCGACGGTGGCCTCAAAGCCAACGAAATCGCCCCGCGTGTGCACAACTCCGGGCACTGGACCACCGAAGGCGCCGAGTGCAGCCAGTTCGAAAACCACCTGCGGGCCGTTGCCGGCTTGCCGTTGGGTTCGACGGCCAAGGTCGGGGAGAGCGCAATGCTCAACTTCATCGGCAAAGTGCCAGAGACCGAGAAGGTCCTGACCATCGCCGATTGCCATCTGCATCACTACGGCAAGGCCTTCAAGGTCGGCCGCAAGGTCGGTCACGCCAACCTTCGTTGTGCAGACCGCGAGACGCTGACGGCCCAGATCCTCAAGGTTCAAGCACTGATCGCCGAATAGTTTTTATCTGGCAACGGCGGAACCTTCGGGGTGCGCCGTTCTCTCATGGCACGTTACGAAAGTCTGACTAGGCTTTCCAATAGCTACTTCATTGAGAGGAGAATGCCATGGGAATTATCGGAACCATCTTTATCGGCTTGATTGTCGGCCTGCTGGCGCGGTTCCTGAAGCCGGGCGATGACAGCATGGGCTGGATCATGACGATCCTGCTCGGTATCGGCGGTTCGCTGGCGGCCACTTACGGCGGCCAGGCCCTGGGCATCTATCAGGCAGGTCAAGGCGCAGGTTTCATCGGTGCGCTGGTGGGCGCCGTTGTGTTGCTGGTGATCTACGGACTGATCAAAAAGAACTGATTCAGGCGACAAAGTCCTCTCGGCCGCACAAGCCGGGAGGGCTAGAATGCTCGGCGTTTCCTGATCCTTCCTATACCGAGCACCTTCATGCGCCGTCTTCTGCTGACTCTACTTTTATTGGGAACGGGCCTTGCCCATGCCGGCGAGCTACCGGAAACCGACTGGCTTGAACTGATGCCCAAGTCGGACCAGAAGGCCCTCGAGGCCATGCCTGAAATTGACCACAATTCCCCTGAAGCCAATGGCACTTTCACCGACAAGGGTGGGATGAAGCAGGCCAAAGGCTTGCCGGCGGTGATGTACTCGACCAAGACCGTTGCGTCGATGAACGACAAGGACATCCGCATTGGCGGTTACCCCGTGCCGCTGGAGTCCGACGCCAAGGGCCGCAGTACGCTGTTCTTCCTGGTGCCGTACCCGGGCGCGTGCATCCACGTGCCACCGCCGCCACCCAATCAACTGGTGCTGGTGCGCTATCCAAAGGGCCTGAAGCTGAACGATATCTACACGCCGCTGTGGGTCACCGGCACGCTGAAAGTCGAGAAGGTCAGCAATGACCTGGCCGATGCGGCGTATGCGCTGGATGCGCAGAAGGTACGGGTGGTGGAAGAGTCGGATCTATAAACAGCCTTTCAGACTGACCCAATCAACTGTGGGAGCGAGCCTGCTCGCGAAGGCGTCGTGTCATGCGACATTAATGCAATCTGACACACCGAATTCGCGAGCAAGCCCGCTCCCACATTGGTTTTGTGGAGTTGCTTAGAGCGGCTTGCTGCCGATACTCACACCCAGGGTGTGGCTCGCCCCTGGTTTCAGTTTCACCACATCGTCCATCACGTTCGCCGTCTCGATGCATAGCATGCGCTGCCAGCCATCGTCGGCCATGTCGCTGAACGCGGCGGCGCGGTCGATCCATGGGTTCCAGATCACCGCCGTACGCGATCCGCTGCTGGTCAGTTCGATGCGTCGCTCCCAAGCCGGGTCGACGATGCTCAGCAGTGGCGGGGCGTCGAGATAGATGCGATCGGTCTCCCCGGTAAAGCGCAGATCACCGGTCTGGGGGACGGTTTTCCAGTTGTCCAGGGTTTCGATGTAGTTGAGGCCGTCCACACCTTCGACATGCACCTCGCGCACATCGCTGACGGCAAAGTAACTGTGCAGCGCCTGGCTGATGCTGACGGTTTCAGCGCCCCGGTTGTGGCTGGTCAGATGGATGTGCAATTGCTCGTCGAGGCGAATGCTCAACGTCAAATCCACCTGGTGCGGCCAGCCTGGAAAGCCGCCTTCGGGGTAGGGCAGGAGGAATTCGACCTTCAGGCTTTCGCCTTCGGCTTCAATGCCGCCCAACTCCCAATCCATCGCTCGCACGAAACCGTGAGCCGCCGGCGCTTCATTGCTGGTGCGCATCGCCTGAACGCTTTGCGGGTTGCGCGCAAAGTTGCCGAACCACGGCCAGCACACCGGAACGCCAGCACGGATGCTCTTGCCGGTCTTGAACACGGCCTCGTCGTTGAGCCAGATCAGCGGCGGCTGGCCGGCCAGTTGATAACTGAGGATGTGTGCGCCTTGCTGGGCCACCAGTAATTCGGCCTGACCGTGGCGAATGCGCCAGCAGTTCAGTTCATCCAGTTTTACGGCTTCAACATTGGGCGTGCTCATGGGACAGCTCTCGATCAGTAACGTGGACGACTATCGACCACAAAACGGCTACCAGGTTTAGAAGCTCTTTCAGCGAGCCCGAGGTGGAACCGAACGGGTGCGACCGCTGCCGTCGATGGCAACGAACACAAATACCGCTTCGGTTACTTTACGCCACTCGCTGGACAGTGGATCGTCGCTCCAGACCTCGACCATCATCTTGATCGAACTGCGGCCGATTTCCAGGGCCTGGGTATAAAAGGAGAGCTGAGCGCCCACCGCCACCGGAACCAGAAACGCCATGCGGTCGATTGCAACGGTGGCAACGCGTCCGCCGGCGACCTTGCTGGCCATCGCGGTGCCTGCCAAATCCATCTGCGCCACCAGCCAGCCGCCGAAAATATCGCCAAAGCCGTTGGTTTCGCGTGGGAGCGCGGTGATTTGCAGGGCCAGGTCGCCTTGCGGGATCGGATCTTCTTGTTCGAGTTCTATCATGCCGGGGGGCCTCTGACCCGTGACTCTTCGTTGGTATTGCTGGTGGTAGCCGTCTTCGGGAAAAACGATTCAGCACCGAACATACTACGTTCGTCACGTTTTCCATAAGGCGCCTAAAGGGAAACTCTGCGAAATCGCCTATGAACCTGACAGGCGCTTTCGCACAGCAACCCCTCAAAAACCGGAGCAGGCTTTGAGTATATCGGTCGGTAGACTCCGCGACGACCGTCCGGTTCTCATTTTGACCGTCAAAAACGCACCTCTATGTGCTTTTTCGAACAATTTGCTATCGTGCCGGACCTGCCCAAACCTCAGCCAGCGTTGTTGAGGTTGCAGATCCGACTATAAGAGAAGCCCTTGCCATGACCACAGCGCCCTCGAGCATCGCGCAGCCAGACCAACCCGCACGTCCGCTGACCCGCAACGACTACAAGACTTTATCGCTGTCTGCCCTGGGCGGCGCGCTGGAGTTCTACGATTTCATCATCTTCGTGTTCTTCGCCACGGTGGTGGGCAAGTTGTTCTTCCCGGCGGACATGCCTGAGTGGCTACGCCTGATGCAGACCTTCGGCATCTTCGCCGCCGGCTACCTGGCGCGGCCGCTGGGCGGCATCGTGATGGCGCACTTCGGCGACCTGCTGGGCCGCAAGAAGATGTTCACCCTGAGTATTTTCATGATGGCGGTGCCGACCCTGATCATGGGTTTGCTGCCGACTTATGCGCAGATCGGCATGTGGGCGCCGATTCTGCTGTTGCTGATGCGGGTGATCCAGGGCGCGGCCATTGGCGGTGAAGTGCCGGGGGCGTGGGTCTTCGTTTCCGAGCACGTTCCGCAACGGCATGTCGGCTACGCCTGCGGCACCCTGACCAGCGGCCTGACGGCGGGCATCCTGCTCGGCTCGCTGGTCGCCACGGCGATCAACAGCATCTACACCCCGGTGGAAGTATCGGATTACGCCTGGCGGATTCCGTTCCTGCTGGGTGGCGTGTTCGGTCTGTTTTCGGTGTACCTGCGTCGCTGGTTGCACGAAACCCCGGTGTTCGCCGAGCTGCAGCAGCGCAAGGCCCTGGCCGAAGAAGTACCGCTGCGAGCGGTGCTGCGTGACCATCGTGGCGCGATTGTCATTTCGATGCTGCTGACCTGGCTGCTGTCGGCCGCCATCGTGGTGTTGATCCTGATGACCCCGACTGTGTTGCAGACGGTCTATCACTTCTCGCCAACCACGTCCCTGCAGGCGAACAGCGTGGCGATCGTGTTCCTGAGTTTTGGTTGCATCATTGCCGGCGCACTGGCCGATCGCTTCGGTGCGGGACGAGTCTTCGTGATCGGCTGTACCGCGTTGCTGGCAAGTTCCTGGACCTTCTACCACAGCCTGGCCGATCATCCCGACTGGCTGTTCCCGATGTATGCCCTGACCGGTCTGCTGGTCGGCACCATCGGCGCGGTGCCGTATGTGATGGTCAAGGCGTTCCCGCCGGTGGTGCGTTTCAGCGGCTTGTCGTTCTCGTACAACGTGGCCTACGCGATTTTCGGTGGTCTGACGCCGATGATCGTCAGCCTGTTGCTCAAGGAAAGTGCGATGGGGCCTGCTTATTATGTGGCGGTGCTGTGCGGGGTGGGGATTCTGGTGGGTGCATATCTCTGGAAGAAAGGTCGCTAAGCGGACCCTTTGTATCGACTGCGCTGACGCCTTCGTCGGATCGCCGCCCGGAGCAAGCCCGCTCCCACATTGGTTCTGTGTACACCGCAGATCCCCTGTGGGAGCGGGCTTGCTCGCGAAGAACGATAACGCGGTAAACCTGCAAAACCCCAAATACTGGCCTTTCATCCAATTGTCATATTTCAGCCATAGAGTGTTCACACGGCCTGCCGATACTTGGCCCCGAATAACACACCCTATCTGCTAGGAGTAAGGCATGAAACTGAAGCGTTTGATGGCGGCAATGACTTTTGTCGCTGCTGGCGTTGCGACTGCCAACGCGGTTGCCGCTGTTGACCCTGCTATCCCGAGCTACACCAAGACCACTGGTGTGTCGGGCAACCTGTCCAGCGTTGGTTCCGATACCCTGGCCAACCTCATGACCCTCTGGGCTGAGAACTACAAAAAAGAATACCCGAACGTAAACATCCAGATTCAGGCTGCCGGTTCTTCTACCGCGCCACCTGCGCTGACCGAAGGCACCGCTAACCTGGGCCCGATGAGCCGCAAAATGAAGGACAACGAGCTGCAGGCCTTCGAAACCAAATACGGTTACAAGCCAACCGCTATTCCGGTTGCCGTGGATGCCTTGGCCGTATTCGTGCACAAGGACAACCCGATCAAGCACATGACCATGGAACAGGTCGATGCGGTCTTCTCGTCCACCCGTCTGTGCGGCGGCAAAGCCGACGTCAAAACCTGGGGTGACCTGGGTGTGACCGGCGACCTGGCCAACAAGCCGGTTCAACTGTTCGGTCGTAACTCGGTATCCGGCACTTATGGCTACTTCAAGGAAGAAGCCCTGTGCAAAGGTGACTTCAAGCCAAACGTCAACGAACAGCCAGGTTCGGCTTCGGTTGTGCAGTCGATCAGTTCCTCGCTGAACGGCATCGGTTACTCGGGTATCGGTTACAAGACTGCCAGCGTGAAGACGGTGGCCCTGGCCAAGAAAGGCAGCACCGAGTTTGTTGAAGACACTGAAGAAAACGCCCTGAACGGCAAGTACCCGCTGTCGCGCTTCCTGTACGTGTACGTCAATAAAGCCCCGAACAAGCCTTTGGCGCCGCTGGAAGCTGAGTTCGTGAAGCTGGTTCTGTCCAAACAGGGCCAGGAAGTTGTGGTGAAAGACGGCTACATCCCACTGCCAGCCAAGGTTGCTGCAAAAGCACTGGCTGACCTGGGTCTGCAAGAAGGTGGCGCTGCAGTCGTAAAAAAGTAACAAATTGAGTCCGGGGTGAACCCTTCCGGACTCAAGTAAAAGGCCGGATCTGCTTGCAGGCCGGCCTTTTACACACCTCAAATTTTCGATCCTCTGCCAGTCCCGCTGGCGGTGGATTTGGTGCGTCACTGCATTGTCATCTTTCTGTCATACAGGATCGCTAGGGTGAGCGCATGAATGATCTGGCCAATTCCAACATGACTACTAATCCTCCCAAGCGAATTGACTTCAATACGCCTGAGCTGCAACGCAAGCGCCGCATTCGCGCGCTCAAAGATCGCTTCACCCGTTGGTACGTCCTCATCGGCGGCCTGGCGGTGCTGGCTGCCATCACCCTGATCTTCTTCTTCCTCGCCTATGTTGTTGCGCCGCTGTTCCAGGGTGCCGACCTGACCGCGAAAGAGTCCATTACCCCGGCCTGGATGCAGGACGCTGGCAAGCCACTGATGATCTCGCTCGAAGAGCAGAATCAGGTGGCCATGCGCGTTTCCGACAAGGGCCAGGCGTTGTTCTTCGATATCGACAGTGGCGCTGAGCTCAAGCGCGTCGATCTGCCGGTGCCGGCAGGCACAACCGTGACCTCCATCGGCGAAGACCAGCCAGGTCATCCGCTGGTGGCCGTGGGTCTGTCCAACGGTCAGGCGCTGGTGTTTCGTCACACCTATAAAGTCAGCTACCCCGATGGCAAGAAAACCATCACTCCGGATATCGAGTATCCGTACGGCAACACACCCATCGCGCTGAACGAAAGCGGCGGTGCGCTGGAGCACGTCAGCCTCAACGCCAACGATTCGACCCTGATGCTGGTCGGCTCCACCGGTTCGCAACTCAATGTTCTGTCGCTGACCAGCGAAGAGAACATGATGACCGGCGAAGTCACCAACGAGCAGAAGCGCATCGAACTGCCGCAGATGAACGAGCCGGTGAAGAGTATCTTCGTCGACCCGCGTCAGCAGTGGCTGTACGTGATCAACGGGCGTGCCCAGGCCGACGTGTTCAGCCTGCGCGACAAGAGCCTCAATGGTCGCTACAAGTTGGCGGAAGACGGTGATACTGAAATCACTGCCAGCACCCAACTGGTGGGCGGTATCTCGCTGATCCTCGGTGACTCCAAGGGTGGTCTGGCCCAGTGGTTCATGGCGCGCGACCCCGATGGCGAGCAACGCCTGAAGCAGATCCGCACCTTCCAGATGGGCACCACGCCTATCGTTGAAATCACTGCTGAAGAACGCCGCAAGGGCTTCGTTGCCCTCGACGCTTCCGGCAAACTTGGCGTGTTCCACAGCACCGCCCACCGCACCTTGCTGGTAGAGCCGGTCGCTGAAGGCCAGGGCATTTTCGGTCTGTCGCCTCGCGCCAACCGCGTGATCGTGGAAGCTGGCGGCAAGTTGCACCCGCTGCTGCTCGACAACCCGCACCCGGAAGTCTCGTGGAGCGCACTGTGGAGCAAGGTCTGGTACGAGAACTACGACGAGCCTAAATATGTCTGGCAATCGACCGCCGCCAACACCGACTTCGAACCCAAGCTGAGCCTGTCGCCGCTGACCTTCGGTACCCTGAAAGCCGCGTTCTACGCCATGCTGCTGGCCGCTCCTCTGGCCGTCGCCGCTGCGATCTACACCGCGTACTTCATGGCTCCGGGCATGCGCCGCAAGGTCAAGCCAGTGATCGAGCTGATGGAAGCGATGCCGACGGTGATTCTCGGTTTCTTCGCCGGTCTGTTCCTCGCACCGTATGTGGAAGGGCACTTGCCCGGCATCTTCAGCCTGCTGATGTTGCTGCCAATCGGCATCCTGGTCGCCGGTTTCACTTTCAGCCGCTTGCCTGAATCGATCCGCCTGAAAGTCCCGGACGGCTGGGAAAGTGCGCTGCTGATCCCGGTGATTCTGTTCGTGGGCTGGCTGTCGCTGTACATGAGCCCGTTCATGGAGAACTGGTTCTTCGGTGGCGACATGCGCATGTGGATCTCCCACGATCTGGGCATCACCTACGACCAGCGCAACGCACTGGTGGTCGGTCTGGCCATGGGCTTCGCGGTCATCCCGAACATCTACTCCATCGCCGAAGACGCCGTGTTCAGCGTGCCTCGCGGCCTGACCCTGGGCTCCCTGGCGCTCGGTGCCACGCCGTGGCAGACCATGACCCGCGTGGTGATCCTCACCGCGAGCCCGGGCATATTCTCGGCGCTGATGATCGGCATGGGCCGTGCGGTCGGTGAAACCATGATCGTGCTGATGGCCACAGGCAACACGCCGGTCATGGAAATGAACCTGTTCGAAGGTCTGCGCACCCTGGCGGCCAACGTCGCAGTGGAAATGCCCGAATCGGAAGTCGGCGGCAGCCACTACCGCGTGCTGTTCCTCTCGGCGCTGGTGCTGCTGTTGTTCACCTTCGTCATGAACACCCTCGCGGAACTGATTCGTCAGCGTTTGCGCAAGAAATACTCGTCGCTTTAAGAAAGGTAGAAGTCTGTGAAACAGAACTCCCTGAAAGGATGGTTCAAGAGCGGCGCCCCCGGCGTCTGGATCAGCGGTGGCGCGGTGTCCATCGCGGTCATCATGACCATTGGCCTGCTGGCGGTTATTGCCGTGCGCGGTCTGGGTCACTTCTGGCCGGCGGATCTGATCCACGCCAGCTACGATGTGCCGGGCCAGGCCCAGCATCTGGTCGTCGGTGAGGTGGTGCAGAAAGAAGAAGTGCCGCGCGCCCGTCTGAAAAGTGCCGGTCTGCCGGTGCCCGATCAGGGCCCGGAATTCATGACTCGCGAGCTGATCAAGGTCGGCAACCGTGATCTGAACGGCAACGACTTCACCTGGATCGTCGGCGAGTGGCTGACCAACCAGACCACCCCGGTCGAGTTGATGGCCATCGAGCGTCGCGAGTGGGGCAACTTTTACGGCTACCTCGTTAACGTCAAACAGGACGGCAAGGTCATCGCCGAGGGCGAAGCGGCATGGCCTGAGCTGCAAGCGCGGATCGACCGCGTGAACAAGCTTGCTGCGCAACTGAAGTCACTGGAAAAGAGTGATATTGGTGCGATCAACGCAGGTCTGGAGCGCATCCGTCTGCACGGCCGCAAGCTGGAGCTGGAAGGCAAACTCGACGCCACCGCACAAGCGGACATGGAATCCGAGCGCGCTGAGCTGAACGCCCGCTATCAGGATATCGAAGCACGTCTGACTGACTTGCATGCACAGTTCAACCGCGACGCTTTGACAGCCCGCGACGCCAATGGCAAAGAAATCGAAATCGGTCTGGGCAAAGTGGTTCACGCCTACCAGCCGAACGCCATGAACACCTTCACCAAGATCGGTTTCTATTTCAGCAAGATCTGGGAGTTCCTGTCCGACGACCCGCGTGAAGCGAACACCGAAGGCGGGATTTTCCCGGCGATTTTCGGCACCGTGATGATGACCCTGATCATGGCGATGATCGTGACTCCGTTCGGCGTGTTGGCGGCGGTTTACTTGCGTGAATACGCCAAGCAGAACGCACTGACCCGAATCATCCGTATCGCGGTGAACAACCTCGCGGGCGTTCCGGCCATCGTTTACGGCGTGTTCGGTCTGGGCTTCTTCGTCTACGTACTGGGTGGCTCGCTCGACCGTCTGTTCTTCCCTGAAGCACTGCCGGCGCCGACCTTCGGTACGCCGGGTCTGCTCTGGGCTTCGTTGACCCTGGCGCTGCTGGCGGTGCCGGTGGTGATCGTGGCCACTGAGGAAGGCCTGGCGCGGATTCCTCGCACCGTGCGTGAAGGCTCGTTGGCCCTCGGCGCGACCAAGGCTGAAACCTTGTGGAAGATCGTGCTGCCGATGGCCAGCCCGGCGATGATGACCGGCATGATCCTCGCCGTGGCTCGCGCCGCGGGTGAAGTGGCGCCGCTGATGCTGGTGGGTGTGGTGAAACTGGCGCCGTCGCTGCCGGTGGACGGTAACTACCCGTACCTGCACCTGGACCAGAAGATCATGCACCTGGGCTTCCACATCTATGACGTCGGCTTCCAGAGCCCGAACGTCGAAGCCGCACGACCGCTGGTGTACGCCACGGCGCTGCTGCTGGTGCTGGTGATCGCGACATTGAACCTGTCGGCGGTGTACATCCGTAACCACCTGCGCGAGAAGTACAAGGCGCTGGATAGCTGATTTGCAGCACTGATTTCTATGTGGGAGCGAGCCTGCTCGCGAAGGCATCACCGCGGTTTCAGCGTTAAACCGCAGTGCCTGAATCGCGAGCAGGCTCGCTCCCACAAAAACTGAACCGAATTTGTTAGCACAGGGAGCCTCCCATGCAGCACGAAGCACATACCCACGGCATCAACATGTCGGCCCTGGGTCGCGACAAGCAGAGCCTGAACCTCGAGCAGGAAACCGTAGCCATCGAAGTGCCGGGCCTGAGCCTGTTCTACGGCGAAAAACAAGCGCTGTACGACGTCAGCATGAACATCCCGAAACAGCGCGTGACCGCCTTCATCGGCCCGTCCGGCTGCGGCAAGTCCACGCTGCTGCGTACCTTCAACCGCATGAACGACCTGGTTGACGGCTGCCGCGTTGAAGGCGAGATCAACCTGTACGGCAACAACATCTACCGCAAGGGCGAAGACGTGGCCGAGCTGCGTCGTCGCGTCGGCATGGTGTTCCAGAAGCCCAACCCGTTCCCGAAAACCATCTACGAAAACGTGGTTTACGGTCTGCGCATCCAGGGCATCAACAAGAAGCGCGTCCTCGACGAAGCCGTCGAGTGGGCGTTGAAAGGCGCGGCACTGTGGGACGAGGTCAAGGACCGTCTGCACGAGTCGGCACTGGGCCTGTCCGGTGGTCAGCAGCAGCGTCTGGTGATCGCCCGCACCATCGCCGTTGAGCCGGAAGTACTGCTGCTCGACGAACCGTGCTCGGCACTCGACCCGATCTCCACGCTGAAAGTCGAAGAGCTGATCTACGAACTGAAATCCAAGTTCACCATCGTGATCGTGACCCACAACATGCAACAGGCCGCGCGGGTTTCCGACTACACGGCGTTCATGTACATGGGCAAGCTGGTCGAGTTTGGCGACACCGATACCCTGTTCACCAACCCGGCTAAGAAGCAGACCGAAGACTACATCACCGGTCGCTACGGCTAGCAGCAGCCACGAGCCGCAAGCTTCAAGCGGCAAGTCAGAGCGGTTCGGGTACGACATACATCAGCTTGCAGCTTGTAGCTTGCAGCTCACAGCTTTTGCGGAGCAGACGACATGATTTCTAAGGAAGGCCTTACACACCACATCTCCCAGCAGTTCAACGCCGAACTGGAGGAAGTGCGCAGCCACCTCCTGGCCATGGGCGGGCTGGTCGAGAAACAGGTCAACGACGCGGTGACCGCGCTGATCGAGGCCGATTCCGGCCTGGCCCAGCAGGTGCGTGAGATCGACGACCAGATCAACCAGATGGAACGCAACATCGATGAGGAATGCCTGCGCATTCTGGCCCGTCGTCAACCGGCAGCGTCCGACCTGCGCCTGATCATCAGCATTTCCAAATCGGTGATCGACCTGGAGCGCATCGGTGACGAAGCGACCAAGATCGCCCGTCGCGCCATCCAGCTATGCGAAGAAGGTGAAGCGCCGCGCGGTTACGTGGAAGTGCGCCACATCGGTGACCAGGTGCGCAACATGGTCCGCGACGCACTGGACGCCTTTGCCCGTTTCGACGCCGAACTGGCTTTGTCGGTGGCGCAGTACGACAAGATCATCGACCGCGAATACAAGACCGCCCTGCGTGAGCTGGCCACCTACATGATGGAAGACCCGCGTTCCATTTCGCGGGTGCTGAGCATTATCTGGGTACTGCGTTCGCTGGAGCGTATCGGCGACCACGCGCGCAATATCTCGGAGCTGGTGATCTACCTGGTACGCGGCACCGACGTGCGGCACCTGGGTCTCAAGCGCATGAAGGAAGAAGTCGAAGGAACAACTGGCGAAAGCGCTAATGTTCCGGGCAAAACTGACGATAAGTAAGGTTGCCCAAGTAAAGCGCCCGGCCTTTTGGCCGGGCGTTTTTGTTTGCGGCTTACGAATTCGAAAAGCAGCACCCGCGAACGAAAAGTCCGGCGTGACTGAAGGTTTTTTGGCAATGTGCCATCAGCAAGGCGGTATGCTGGCCGGGATTTTTAAAGGGGTTTTGGATGAGTAAGGTCAGTGTGTTGGTCGTGGACGATGCGTCGTTCATTCGTGACCTGGTGAAGAAGTGCCTGCGCAATTATTTCCCGGGCATGCGGATCGAAGATGCGATCAACGGCAGAAAGGCCCAGGCCATGCTGGTCAAGGAAGCCTTCGACCTGGTCCTGTGCGACTGGGAAATGCCGGAAATGTCCGGCCTGGAGCTGCTGACCTGGTGCCGCGAGCAGGACAACCTCAAGGCCATGCCCTTCGTGATGGTGACCAGCCGTGGCGACAAGGAGAACGTCGTCCAGGCGATTCAGGCCGGGGTGTCCGGTTACGTCAGCAAGCCTTTCACCAACGAGCAATTGATCACCAAGGTCAAGCAGGCGTTGCACAAGGTCGGCAAACTCGACGCCTTGATCAACGTAGCCGCGACCAAAACCAGCCCTGCCTTCGCTAACGACTCCCTCGCCGCCTTGACCGGTGGCAAGGCGCCCGTCGTCACGCCAACGGCCGCCCCCGCACCGTCCAAAGGCTTGCTCAACAGTCCGCCGGTCAAGACGCCTGCGGCCTCTTCGGCACCCACCAGTGGCCGTGGCCAGGGTCAACTGCGTTTGCCGAACGGCATCGCGCAATGTGTGATCAAGGCCTTGAGCCTCAAGGAAGCCCTGTTGGTGGTCAAGCGCACCGAGGCCCTGCCGCAGATTCTCGACAGCGCCGTGCTGGACCTGGAGCAGGGCGATAACGCCGAAGTCGCCCGCCTCAACGGCTATCTGCACGCCGTCGTGGCCCATGAACCGAAACCCGACAGCGACTGGCTGCAACTGACCTTCCGCTTTGTCGATCAGGATGCGCAGAAGCTCGATTACATTTCGCGCCTGATTGCGCGTGGTACGGCGCAGAAGCATTTCATTCCTGGCGCTTAATGTTGCAGGCCAGATAGTCCGCCATCGCGAGCAGGCTCGCTCCCACATTTGGAATGCGTTCTCATGTGGGAGCGAGCCTGCTCGCGAAGGGGCCATCACTGATACCGCACATCTGCTGAACACCTTTTCTGAAACATCTGCCGACTACCCGGGTCCATTGCAGCTGCTAGGCTCAATCCCTGATCTCACTCGACAGAATCCTTGCTCATGTTCACGCGCCTGCTGCTTTTATGTGGCCTGTTCATGGTCGCCAACTCGGCCGTGGCTATGACCATCTACAAATCCAAAGATGCCTATGGCGTGGTTTCCTACAGTGATCGCCCCAGCAAAGGCGCCCATGTGTTCGTTTTTCGCGATGGCATGGTCGAGCACCTTGAGCGTCAGGTGCGCCTCGTTATCATGAAGAAGAACGGCGTGCACAGCGTGTACGTGCGCAATGACCTGTATGCGCCGGTAGAAGTCGAATTGAGTTTTGCCGGGGTGAAGAACGCCAACGGTGTGCCGGGCGGGACGATTCGGCGAGTGATACCGCTACGCAGCAGCGTTCGCCTGGCGAAGCTCACGGCGACTAAAGGTGGAAGGCCCCTCGCGTACGTTCCGAAGTTCAAATACTCCCTGGGCGACCCCTCAGGGCCCACGGTGGGCTATCGGTACCCGTTGCCCTGGCGTGGCGGACCGTTCCGGATAAGCCAGGGCGCCAATGGCCCCTACAGCCACTTCGGGCCCAAGAGCCGATACGCCATAGACATCGCAATGCCTGAGGGCACGCCGATCATTGCCGCGCGAGGCGGGGTGGTGGTGAAGACCGAGAACAGACAGAGCGGGCGAGGCACCGACGCATCCGGCAATTTCGTGCGGGTGCTGCACGATGACGGGACCATGGGTGTTTACCTGCACCTGAAGAAAGGCTCGGTCTGCGTTCGGGAAGGTCAGCGGGTAACGGTCGGCAGTGCGTTGGCGTTGTCCGGCAACACCGGCAACAGCACCGGGCCGCATTTGCACTTTGTGGTGCAGCGCAATACCGGGCTGGGGCTGGTCTCGATTCCGTACCAGTTCAACCAGTCGGTCAGCGCGCTGCCCAACTTTGCGTTGGGCAAGCAGTGATCACGGCGCAGAGGGTGCAAGAGGCTCCTGTGGCGAGGGAGCTTGCTCCCTCGCCACAGGAGCTCGTCGCCACAACTGCAATCAATCGAGCATCAACACCTTGGCCAGGACGATCTTCGGCCCTTTCATCTTCTTGATGATGATCCGCAGGCCTTCGACTTCCAGCACTTCTTCCTCTTCGGGAACGCGCTTGAGGCTCTCGTAGACCAGCCCGGCAAGGGTTTCGGCTTCGACGTGGTCGAGATCGATGCCCAGCAGTCGTTCAACCTTGAACAGCGGCGTATCGCCCCGCACCAGCAACTTGCCCGGCTGATACGCGAGGATCCCGCGTTCGGCCTTGCGGTGTTCGTCCTGGATATCGCCCACCAGCACTTCCAGCACGTCTTCCATGGTCAGGTAACCGATGATGTTGCCGTCGGCCTCTTCGACCACGGCGAAGTGCGAGCCGCCCTTGCGGAACTGCTCCAGCAACTGCGACAGCGGCATGTGCCGTGATACGCGCTCCAGCGGGCGGGTCAGTTCGGCCAGGTTGAACGACTCGGGAATGTGGTCCAGCGCCGCCAGTTCCAGCAGCAGATCCTTGATGTGCAGCAGGCCGACGAACTCCTGGCGCTCGCTGTCGTACACCGGGTAGCGGCTGAACTTGTGGCGACGGAACATCGCCAGGATCTGCTTGAGCGGCGCGTTGAACTCCAGGGTCACCAGGTCTTCGCGGGAGTTGGCCCAGTCGACCACTTCCAGCTCACCCATTTCCACTGCCGAGGCCAAGACACGCATGCCTTGGTCGCTCGGGTCCTGGCCACGGCTGGAGTGCAGGATCAGTTTCAGTTCTTCGCGGCTGTAATGGTGTTCGTGATGCGGGCCGGGTTCACCTTGCCCTGCAATGCGCAGGATCTGGTTGGCGCTGGCGTTGAGCAAGTAAATGGCCGGGTACATGGCCCAGTAGAACAGGTACAGCGGCACGGCGGTCCACAGCGACAGCAATTCGGGTTTGCGGATCGCCCAGGATTTGGGGGCCAGTTCGCCGACCACGATGTGCAGGTACGAAATGATGAAGAAGGCGGTGAAGAACGAGATGCCTTTGACCACTTCGGCCGACTCGACGCCGACCGCGCTCAACACCGGCTCAAGAATGTGGGCAAACGCGGGTTCACCGACCCAACCCAGGCCCAGGGAGGCGAGGGTGATACCCAATTGGCAGGCCGACAGGTAAGCATCGAGCTGACTGTGCACGGTACGCAGGATGTGCCCGCGCCAGCCGTGTTTGTCAGCGATGGCCTCGACCCGGGTCGAACGCAGTTTGACCATGGCAAATTCCGCCGCAACGAAAAATCCGTTGAGCAAAACCAGGATCAGAGCAAAAAGAATCATGCCGAAGTCGGCGAAAATTGTAGCGAGGGTCAAGCCAGGGGAAGGGTCCATGATGGAGTTTTGCGGGTTCCGTATATTCGAGAGGGAAGTAAAAAATCGCGTCTGAAAGGCAGACGCAAGTCAGCCAATGTAGCGGCTGACCGGCCAGTTGCCTAGTGGCGCGTGCTGGCCGGTATCAGTCAGCGGTGCTGATAACCCGTGATTTGGTGACCTGGGCCGGGGCAAAGTGGCAGGTAAAGGTGCTGCCATGGCCCGGTACGCTGCTGATTTCCATCCGTGCCCGATGACGCAACAAGACGTGTTTGACGATGGCCAGCCCCAGGCCGGTGCCCCCGGTGTTGGAGTTGCGGCTGGAGTCGACGCGATAGAAGCGTTCGGTCAGGCGCGGCAGGTGTTTGGCATCGATGCCGATCCCGGAATCCTGCACGCTCAGGTGCGCCCCCTGGTCATCGCCCCACCAGCGAATGCGGATGTTGCCTTCGGCCGGGGTGTATTTCACCGCGTTGAACACAAGGTTGGAAAACGCGCTGCGCAACTCCGCCTCGCTGCCCTTGAGCAGAATCGTCGGGTCGGCTTCCAGGGTGATTTTTTGGTTTTTCTGGGCGGACAACTGCTGCGCGTCGCTCTTGATCGATTGCAGCAAGCCGTCGATCGGCACCGGCTGGTTGTCCGACGGATAATCGGTGGCTTCCAGCTTGGCCAGCAACAACAGGTCGTTGAGCAGGGTCTGCATGCGTCCGCCTTGTTGCTGCATCTGCTGCAAGGCACGGCCCCAGCGCGGGTTCACCTCGTCGACGTTATCGAGCAAGGTTTCCAGGTAACCGCAGATCACCGTCAACGGTGTGCGCAGTTCATGGGAAACGTTGGCGATGAAGTCTTTGCGCATTTGCTCAAGCTGATGGATGCGCGTCACATCGCGCACCAGCATCAAGTGTTCGTTGTTGCCGTAACGGGTGATGTACAGCTGGATGCGCACGCGGTCGTTGGTCGGCGAAGGGATTTCCAGCGGCTCGGCGTAACTGTCTTGCTCGAAGTATTCCTTGAAGCGCGGATGGCGCACCAGGTTGGTCACCGGTTGGCCGCTGTCCTGTGGCGTCTTGAGGCCCAGCAGGGTTTCGGCGGCGCGGTTCCACCATTCCAGGTTGCCGTCGGAGTCGAGCATGATCACCGCATCCTTGAGCGCGGCGGTGGATTCCTGAACCCGGTCGATCACCGCTTGCAGGCGTCCGCGTACCCGTTGGTCGCGGCGTTGCAGGTGGTAGATGCTGTCGAACACTTCGCCCCACAGGCCATAGCCGTCGGGTGGCGCTTCATCGGGTTTGTGCAGGCGCAGCCACTCGTGCAGACGCAGCAATTGCTTGAGGGTCCAGGCCAGGTAAAGACCCAGGCCTGCAGCGAGGCTCCAGCCGTAATAGCCGGTGATCAGGCCGATCACCAGGCAGGCGGTGACCAGCAGCAGCATGTGGCGAATCAGGGTGCCATGCCAGTTTTGGTTCACTTGACGCGCGTCCTTGTCAGCTTGTCGGGCGGTAAAGGTCCGGGTCAGGCTTTGGTAGAAAAGCGGTAACCGGTGCCGCGCACGGTTTGTACCAGATTTTCGTAAGCATCGCCGAGGGCTTTGCGCAGGCGTCGAATGTGCACGTCGACCGTACGCTCTTCGACGTAGACGTTGCCGCCCCAGACCTGATCCAGCAACTGGCCACGAGTGTAGGCGCGCTCCTGGTGGGTCATGAAGAATTGCAGCAGGCGGTATTCGGTCGGGCCCATCTCGGCAGGACGGCCGTCGATGGTCACGCGGTGGCTGATCGGGTCCAGCAGCAGGCCGCCGACTTCGATAGGCGCCTCGCCATCGGTCGGGCCGGCACGACGCAGCACGGCCTTCAGGCGCGCTACCAGCTCACGTGGGGAAAACGGCTTGGTGATGTAGTCGTCGGCGCCGACTTCCAGGCCCTGGATCTTGTTGTCCTCTTCACCCTTGGCGGTGAGCATGATAATTGGGATGTCCCCGGTCAGTTCATCACGCTTGAGGCGACGGGCCAGCTCGATGCCGGACGTGCCGGGCAGCATCCAGTCGAGCAGGATCAAGTCCGGTTTGCGGTCGACGATAATGGCGTGGGCCTGCTGGGAGTTTTCAGCCTCCAGGCAGTCATAGCCGGCCATTTCCAACGCAACGGCGATCATTTCGCGAATAGGCGCTTCGTCGTCGACGATCAGAATGCTCCTGCCAACCATGCCGTTAATCCTCTTGTCATTTAACTGTCTTGCGCCGCATTAGATAACGGAATTATTGCAGTCGTGTGACAGTATTTTAGTCGACCGGCGATTGGCTGGATCCTGGGCTAAGCTCTAAGTCCGAATCCTGACAACCACAAAGGAAGGCTTCAAATGAATCGACACTCGCAATCCATCAAGGCCCTGCTGCTGGCCGCTGCCCTGGCGTTGCCTTCGATGGCCTTCGCCGCCGAACCGGGAATGATGAAAGATGGCATGATGACCGACCACAAAGGGATGACCCTGTACACCTTCGACAAGGACACGGGTGGCAAGTCGGTCTGCACCGGTGAGTGTGCAGAGTACTGGCCACCGCTGAAGGCGGAAGCGGGCGCAAAGGCTGAAGGTAAATGGTCCGTCATCAAGCGTGACGATGGCACGATGCAATGGGCCTACGACGGCAAGCCGCTTTACTACTTCCAGAAGGACAAGGCACCCGGAGAAATGAAAGGCGACAAGATGAAAGACGTCTGGCACGTCGTTCGTGAGCACATGTAACACTGCAAGAAGATCGCAGCCTCCGGTAGGAGCTGCCCAGGGCTGCGATCTTTTCAACGGTCAACGCAACGCGTAGTCCAGCACAATCCCGACGAAAATCGCCAAACCCGCCCAGTGATTGTGCAAAAACGCCTTGAAGCAACGCATCCGGTCCTTGTCGCGGGTGTACCAGAACTCCCACGCAAAGCAGCCGGCGGCCGCCAGCAATCCGAGATGGAACCAGCCACCGAGCTCGAACTTCGATCCCGCCAGCAGCAGGCAACCCAACGCCAGCCCTTGCAGGGTCAGGATGATCGCCCGGTCCGCGTCGCCGAACAGGATTGCCGTGGATTTCACACCAATCTTCAGGTCGTCATCGCGGTCGGTCATCGCGTAATACGTGTCGTAACCCACGGTCCACATCAGGTTGGCGATCCACAGCAGCCATGCAACTGCCGGCAGTTCACCGGTTTCTGCAGTGAACGCCATCGGCATCCCCCACGAAAATGCGGCGCCCAGCACCACTTGCGGGTAATAGGTGTAGCGCTTCATGAACGGGTAACTGAACGCCAGCGCCAGGCCGCCCAGCGACAGCCAAATGGTCGCGGCATTGGTGCACAGCACCAGCAGGAAACTCACGCCCATCAGCAATGCGAAGAACACCAGCGCCTCTTTGGAACTGATCTTGCCGCTCACCAGCGGCCGCTGCTCGGTACGCTTCACATGACCATCGACCTTGCGGTCCGCCCAGTCGTTGATCACGCAGCCACCGGCGCGGGTCAGCACCACGCCAAGGACGAAAATCACAATGTTGGCCAGGGACGGCGACCCCTTGCCGGCAATCCACAGCGCCCACAGTGTTGGCCAGAGCAGCAGGTAAATGCCGATCGGCTTGTCCATGCGGGTCAGCTGAATGAAATCCCAGGCCCGAGGGTTCAAGCGGTTCAAGGACTTGAGCAGGCTTTGGTACATCAACGGTTCTCCGATTGGGCGCAGGCGGCGTCCCACAGGGAAGGCAGGAATATTTCGGCCACCAGCACGCTCAGCGCACCGCGGTCGAAGCGCGAGCGGCGGCCCCATAGTTCAGGCGATTGCACCTCGACGGGCAGCCACGCTTGCGGATAATGGCAAACCTCGATGGCCCGGCGCTGGAAGGCCTGATCGCAAAACAGCAATTCGCCCAGCGAGCGGCTGCCCAGTTCGTCCATGTGCAAGCCGTCGCCTTGCAATGCACTGCGTGACGCTACGCTGCGCGCAAACACCCACGCCTGGCCATGACCGCGCAAATACACCTCGCGCACCCAGCCCTCACTGCCATCGACCAGGTCCAGTGCTGCGCACTCGTCGGCACGCAGGGGTTGCCAGCCTTCGAACATCGGCGAGACGCTGAAGGCGTCATTCGACAGATGAATCAGACGTCTGGTCAGCGAGCCTTCGTCGAACAGCCAGTCGAGGGTGGAGGCATCGGGGAGGGGCGCCAGTTCGCTGCGCGAGAGCCAGAGAGGAGCTGGAGAGGGGGATTCTGTGTGATGCACAATGAGTCATTATTGGCAGCAAATGAGGCGGCGAGCTTAACATGTCAGCCGCCGATATCGATTGAAATGGCCTGCCGTTGCGCCGAACAGGCTTGCATCCGACGGCCCCGATCAGTACAAAACGCGCTGAGTTGGACGGCAGCGCTGCAACCATCGACCGTCTGGCCGGCAAAACGCCTGAACCCTGAGGAAGTACCTGATGAAAAAGTGGCAATGTATCGTCTGCGGCCTGATCTACAACGAAGCCGACGGTTGGCCGGATGACGGCATTGCGCCGGGCACCCGTTGGGAAGACGTCCCGGCAGACTGGCTGTGCCCGGACTGCGGTGTGGGCAAAATGGATTTTGAAATGATCGAAATCGCTGCCTGAATAATTGAGGAGTAAGGAATGAACGCACCTGTCGTAATCATTGGCACCGGCCTGGCGGGCTACAACGTGGCCCGCGAGTTTCGCAAACTCGATAGCGAAACCCCGCTGCTGCTGATTACCGCCGATGACGGGCGCTCCTACTCCAAGCCGATGCTCTCCACCGGCTTCGGCAAAAACAAGGATGCCGACGGCCTGAGCATGGCCGAACCCGGCACCATGGCCGAACAGCTCAAGGCCGAAATACGCACCCACACGCGCATCAGCGGCATCGACCCGGGCCACAAGCGCCTGTGGATCGGTGAAGAAGCGGTGATCTACCGCGACCTGATCCTGGCCTGGGGCGCCGAAACCGTGCGCGTGCCCATTGAAGGCGACGCGGCGGACTGCGTATTCCCGATCAACGACCTGGAAGACTACGCACGCTTCCGTGCGGCGGCGGCCGGCAAGCGCCGCGTGCTGCTGCTCGGCGCTGGCCTGATCGGCTGCGAGTTCGCCAACGACCTGACCTTGGGCGGCTACGAAGTGCAGCTGGTTGCGCCGTGCGAACAAGTTATGCCGACCCTGTTGCACCCGGCGGCGGCCGCTGCGGTGCAGGCAGGCCTCGAAAGCCTCGGCGCGCGCTTCCACCTCGGCCCGGTGCTCAATCGCCTGCAGCGAGTGGCTGACGGCCTGGAAGCGCACCTGTCCGATGGCGAGGTGATCCCGTGCGACGTGGTGGTCTCGGCCATTGGCCTGCGCCCGCGCGTCGACCTGGCGGCTGCGGCCGGTTTGCAGGTCAGCCGTGGCGTCATGGTCGATCGGCACCTGAAGACCTCCCACGCCAACATCTACGCCCTGGGCGACTGCGCCGAGGTCGACGGGCTGAACCTGCTGTACGTGATGCCCCTGATGAGCTGTGCGAGGGCGCTGGCGCAAACCCTGGCCGGCAACCCGACCGCCGTCACCTATGGCCCGATGCCAATCACCGTCAAAACCCCGGTCTGCCCGCTGGTGGTGTCCCCGCCGCCACGGGGTGCAGAGGGCATTTGGACAATCGAAGGGCAGGGCGCCGACATCAAGGTTTTATGCCGCGATGCCGCGGGCAAGCTGCTCGGTTACGCCCTCACCGGTGCCGCCGTGATGGAAAAACTGGCCCTGAACAAAGAGCTTCCGGCCCTGTTGGCATAAATACCGGTCGTTCTGTCGGAATCACCCCCCTTTTGCCCTAACAATGGCCGCGCCGATACTGGCGCGGGGCCTCACTGCGTGCCATCCTCACTCCCGTCTGCCGCAGAGTAGAGCACCTGCGGCGCTTTTGGCGCTGCTCCGCAGAGAGCAGCACGGACATAACAACAACAAACCGTCAAAGGGGCTTCACTCACATGCGTAAACCAGACCTCGCAGCAGCCATTGCTGAAAAAGCAGACCTCACTAAAGAACAAGCCAACCGCGTTCTCAACGCCGTTCTTGAAGAAATCACCGGTGCCCTGCACCGCAAAGACAGCGTGACGCTGGTGGGCTTCGGCACCTTCCTGCAACGCCATCGCGGTGCCCGCACCGGCAAAAACCCGCAAACCGGTGAACCCGTCAAAATCAAGGCCAGCAACACCGTTGCGTTCAAGCCAGGCAAATCGTTGAAAGACAGCGTTAATCCGTAATCCTTTTTCACCTCCCGCGTAGCGGGGGAGTGGAATAAAAAATGGGCATGCCAACCAGGGTTGGGTGCCCATTTTTTTTGTAGGTGGCGAGAGTGTTTTTTTATCAATCGCGTCGTCAAGCGCATCACAGGTTTGATGTGCGTTATTCATTATGGCTTCTCGAAAATGATCGTTTTCGAGAGCGTCAGCCCGTGCCAACGGTTTAGCGTGATTTAAATTCCGTTTCCTGAGGCGGCCCCAAGTTTTGCCAGTGCATTATTCAGAGCCGAGCCAACTAGTGGCGCCTTGAGTTTTACGGGGCGCTGCATGCCGTTCCCTCCGCCGCCCGGCTCCGGATTATTCTAAATTGGTCTTACCAACTGTCAGTTGTGACAGTTAAAAGGGGGCAGCCGATGTTTTATAAAAGAGTCTCCATAAACACTGGCAAGGTGATTGACATGACCTCGAACACTGCAACTGCAAAGGCTTTTATCCCTGTGAGAATCCCGGCGCCGATCAAGGCTCTCTTTGACGACATTTCATTTGCGCGCGTGGCGGCCGTGCATATTTCAGTAGCCACGAACACGCCGGTGACTATTGAAGACACGGTGACGCAGGAAATGCTGGATAAAGTGACGGTATTGAGAGTGCTGAGTGGGGAGCCGTTAAAAATCACCAGCTTGCGAGGCATTGGACATTTGCGCAACTTGCAGGACGTGATGCTAGAACGTCAATTTATCACGCGTCTTCCTGAAGACTTCGGGACGTTGGCAAAGTTGACGTCGGCGTACTTCATCAACTGCGCACTCAAATCAATTCCAGACTGGATCGGAAATCTCGAAAGCCTGATCAGCCTGAACCTGAGTTCTCAATCGCCGCTGGGCATTATGAGAGGCGGTATTCCGGAGTCGATCGGCAACCTGACAAAACTGGAACGCTTCGACGTGGGCAATAACAATAACCTGTGCGGAAAACTGCCGGATTCCTTTGCCAGACTGACCGCCCTCAAAGACCTGTTGGTCCAGAGCAACGGGTTTGAAGACTTGACCATCTTGAATGCCATGCCTTCGACCACCACCATCAATGCCCGCAATCAAGCCTTGGGCATTGTTGAGTTGGGCAATGTAGCGCAAAACAGTTTGCTGCCCATCAGGCTGCCTGAAATATTTGTGCAGGCCCAGACGCCGGGTGACGTCCTGTATGAACCGAGCGGTGTGCAAATCGTGGGCAGTCCAGATGCGTATCTGGATGAAAACCTGCGCTATGTGCATTTGCCGACACACACACCAGGCACGTCCGAGGTGATGCTGGCAATTCATGGGCGACTGACCAATGTGAGTTATCGCTACACGGTGACCGCGTAACGGCCAACCGGTCTTTTGTCTATCGGGTGAAGTGAGCTGACAGAAGCCGTGCGCAGGGACGCGACAGCGTTTTCCGCGCACGGCTCATTAGCGTCGGCGAGTGTTATGGAGAGTGATTTTGCCGGGGGGCAGGAAGGGGCACACCGCAAAACGATGTTGGCGCTTCAGCAAATCATCATTTTGGGTCAGCTGGCAGTAACTCGGGTTCTGGAGAATATCGGCGCTCCAGGTGATGTGTAATCGAGTGGAAAAACACAGCCTTCCGAAGTCTCTTGTGTAGAAGCTTCGTCAATGACTTGGTAGTCATCGGCGTCAAAAATGGCATCATCTTCTCGAAAATAAAGCGGATGGTGGCGTTCTATTTTTTAGCCGTTACACTGCCCTCGCCGTTTATTTTTCTTTTGAGGCTTGCGCATGAAATTTCGTTTTCTGCTGTGGATGCTGGGTTTGTTGATGGGTAAGGCCAGCCGGACCAATCCGGCGTTTCAGCAGCAGTTGGGTGACAAGGACCTGGTGTTTCAGCTGCAGACCCTGGACGGGAAAGTGGCGCGGCATTTCCGCGTGAAAGACCAGCGCATCACCAGCCAATCGGGTGTGCATACCGAGCCCGCGTTTGCGATTGCCTTTAAAGACGCCGCGTACGGCTTTGCCACGATGCAGGCGAAGAACAAGCAACTGGCGTTCATGACGGGGATTCAGGACAAGTCGATTCAGATCAAGGGCAACCCGGCGCTGGTGATCTGGTTCCAGGGGTTGACCAAGTATATGAAGCCGAAGAAGGCGTAGGAGCGAGCTTGCTCGCGAGAAACTCAAGTACCCGCGTTTATCCAGGATGCACGCGTCATCGTTGACGACCTTCGCGGGCAAGCCCGCTCCTACAGGATTCAGGTGATCCATGTGGGAGCGTGGTTTGCCCGCGATGCTTTTCAGCCTTGGGTGAATTGCGAAGCCAGTTCGCGCAGCAGCACTTCGGCCTCGAGGACCTTGCTGACCACGTCATTGGCTTTTTCGCGGCTCAGGCCAAGGCGTTCGAGCAGGGCGTCGGGGATGTCTTCATCGGGGCCGGAGCCGATGCCACGGCTGCGCAGCAGGCGCACCGACAGGCACACCAGGTTCGGGTATTCGGCGTAGGCGCCGTCGTAGGCTGGGTCGTGCTGGAAGCGCAGGGCGGTGGCCAGTTCTTTAGGCATGTCCCAGTAGCGCATCAGCCACGTGCCGATCTGTTCGCGGCTGATGCCCAGCAGGTGTTGTTCCACGAAGCTGTGGCACAGGTGCGGGTTGACCTCCAGGTGGCGGCAGATCAGCGAGAAGTGTGGCGGGAACACGTGGGCCAGCAGCAGGTAGCCGAAGTTGTGCAGCAGGCCGGCCAGGTAGGTCAGGCCGGCTTCCGGGCGCTGGGCGCGCGGCATGGCGCGGGTCAGGCCTTCGATGACGGCGGCGGTGTAGATCGATTGCTGCCAGTACGGGGTGGAGTGTTGCGGGTGGTCCTTGGGCAGGCTCAGGGTTTTGCCCAGGGCCAGGCCCAGTGCCAGGTTGATCACCAGGTCGAAGCCCAGCACCCGGACGATGGCGTCTTCCACCGAGCGGATTTTGCCCGGCGAGGCGTAGTACGGCGATGCCGCCCAGCTCACGACTTGTGCGGCCAGCGCCGGGTCGGTTTCGACCACGCCGGTGATGTCGTCGATGGTGGCGTTGGGGTCGACGCGCAGCTTGATGATTTTTTGCGCGGTTTCGGCCAGCGGCGGAATTTCGATGGTCGCTTCCAGACGCTGCTGGATGCGTCGTGCGGTGAACGCCTGGACGGCCTGGGTGATTTCCTCGCGGTCGTCATCGGGGCGGTTGAGGTTCGGACGGATGCTGGTCAGGTTTTCGCCGAAATTGGCGGCGCTGGCCTTGGTCAGCATGGTCGCCTTGAAGTCTTCACTGGAGATTTCCAGCAACACGCCCGGCTCACCGGAGTTGATCAGCAACTTCGGCTCGTGCAGCAGGCTTGCGTCGTACAGGCACGGTGAACTGGTCAGTGCCGGCAGGCCCGGCAGCAAGCTGAGATTGTGCTTGCCGAGCATTTTTGTCAGGCGTTCGGTCGGTACGGCGGCGAGGCGGCGACCGGTGAGTTCAGTGAGGCGATTGAGGTCCAGCAATTGGCTCTGCGGGAACAGCACCATCAGCACGCCAACGCTGTCATCCAGCAGAACGGCCTGCACTTTGCGCGCGGCATTCAGGCCGTGACGGTCCAGCACTTCTTCGTAGGCAATGCCCAATTTGCCCAGCATCAGCCGAATGACCGACGGAGCGTGCGGGGTGTCGGGTGCGAAGGCAACTTCGGTCATGGTCTGTATCCGGACTAAAACAATTGCGGGAGTATAACCAGCTTGCTTGGGGCCACGCCTCAGAAACCGTGACGGTTGTCACACTTGGCCGTATTGTTGGCCATGACGCAGCCATCGGTCGAGTAGCGGGCTGACGTGGGTCGGCCAGCGCTCGAGCAATGCCTGGGCGGCATCCCGCACGGCGGGCAGCAAATCGGCATCGCGCATCAGGTCGGCGACCTTGAATTGCAGCAAACCTGTCTGCCGGGTGCCGAGCATTTCGCCGGGGCCACGCAGTTCCAGATCCTTTTCGGCGATGACAAAACCGTCGTTGGTTTCGCGCATGATGCCCAGGCGCTGGCGGCCGATCTGCGACAGCGGCGGATGGTAGAGCAGCACGCAATGGCTGACGGCGCTGCCCCGGCCGACGCGGCCGCGCAACTGGTGCAATTGCGCCAGGCCCAGGCGCTCGGGGTTCTCGATGATCATCAGGCTGGCGTTGGGCACGTCCACTCCGACTTCGATCACCGTGGTCGCGACCAGCAGTTGCAGGTTGCCGGCCTTGAACTCGGCCATCACCGCAGCTTTTTCCGCAGGCTTCATACGGCCGTGGATCAGCCCGACTTTCAACTCGCCAAGGGCGGCGGTGAGGTCTTCGAAGGTGGTTTCGGCGGCCTGGCAGGTCAGCTCTTCCGACTCTTCGATCAGCGTGCACACCCAATAGGCCTGGCGCCCCTCGGCGCAAGCGCTGCGCACCCGTTCGATGACTTCGACCCGCCGGGTGTCGGTGATCAGCACGGTGTTGACCGGGGTTCGGCCGGGCGGCAATTCGTCGAGGATCGAGGTGTCGAGATCGGCGTAGGCGCTCATGGCCAGCGTGCGCGGAATCGGCGTGGCGGTCATGATCAACTGGTGCGGGCACATGCGCCCGCCGACGCCTTTCTGCCGCAAGGCCAGACGCTGCTGTACGCCGAAACGGTGCTGTTCGTCGATGATCACCAGCGCCAGGTTCTTGAATTGCACTTCGTCCTGGAACAACGCGTGGGTGCCGACCACCATCGGCGTGCCGCTGGCGATTTGCTCCAGCGCGGCTACGCGGTTCTTACCCTTGAGCTTGCCGGCCAGCCATGCGACTTCGATGCCCAGCGGTTCGAGCCAGCGCTTGAAGGTAATGAAGTGCTGCTCGGCGAGAATCTCGGTGGGCGCCATCAGCGCAACCTGATAACCGGCCTCCAGCGCTTGCAGCGCGGCAAGGGCGGCGACCACGGTTTTGCCGGCGCCGACGTCACCCTGGATCAGCCGCAGCATCGGTTCGTGCTGGCTGAGGTCATAGGCGATTTCATTGCCGACCCGTTGCTGGGCACCGGTTGGGTTGAAGCCGAGGTTGGCCAGGTATTTGGCCGGCAGTTGCGTGGCTTTGGGCATCGCGGGCGCGCGCAGGGCGCGCATGCTTTCGCGCAGGCGTTGTTGCGACAGCTGATGGGTCAGCAGTTCTTCGAAAGCCAGACGGTGCTGCGCCCAGTGGTGACCGAGGGCCAGTTCATCGACGTCGGCATCGGCGGGCGGGTTGTGCAGGTAGCGGATCGCATCGGCCAGCGGCGCCAATTGGTAGTCGCGGGCCAGTTCGTTCGGCAGCCAGTCGGGCAGGCTGCTGGGGCCGAGCAGGGTGAGGGTCTGCATGCACAACTGGCGCAAGCGCTGTTGGGTCAGGCCTTCGGTCAGCGGGTAGACCGGGGTCAGGGTTTCATCCACCGGCGGCGGTTCGTCGCCGGTGATGGCGCGGTATTCCGGGTGGTAGATCTCCAGCCCCGAAGCACCGGGTCGCGCCTCGCCGTAGCAGCGAATCCGCGTGCCGCGTTTGAGGCCTTCCTTTTGCGCGTTGCTGAAGTGATAGAAACGCAGGCTCAAGCCCCCGGTGCCATCCTGCAATCGGACCACCAGGCTGCGCCGCCGGCCCATGACCACATCGGCACCGCTGACGGTGCCTTCGATGACCGCATCTTGCCCGGGCCGCAGTGCGCCGATCGGCACCACGCGAGTGCGGTCCTGATAGCGCAGGGGCAGGTGAAACAACACGTCCTGGAGGTTTTCCAGGCCGACCTTGGCCAGTTTCTCGGCCATGGCTTCACCGACACCCTTGAGTGCCGTCACCGACACTTGCGACAACTCGCTCATGACCCTTGCTTAGCCCGCAGCGACTTGTGCCGCTGGCTTGGCCACCGAGCACAGGCGAATGGAGTCAGCGAGGATTTCAATCGCTTTCGGGCGCGGAAAGCTGGCGCGCCAGGCAATGGCCACGGTGCGGAACGGTACGGGTGCCGACAACGGACGCACTTCGATCACGCCGGGGGCGTAGTGATGGCTGTCGACTGCCGACAACGGCAGGATCGAAATCCCGAGGCCCGAGGCGACCATGTGGCGAATGGTTTCCAGGGAACTGGATTCCACCGTGGTGTGCTTGGCACCGTCGTTACCCTTGGTCAGGGTCGGGCAGGCTTCCAGTACCTGATCGCGGAAGCAGTGGCCTTCGCCGAGCAGCAGCAGGCTCTTGTCGTTGAGCAGGCTGGCGTCGATGGATTCTTTTTGCGTCCACGGGTGCTGCGCCGGCATCAGCACGTAGAACGGCTCGTCGTAGAGTTGCAGGGTCAGCACGTCGGCTTCATTGAACGGCAGGGCGATGATGATCGCGTCGAGCTCGCCGTTGCGCAGCTTGTCGCGCAGCACGTGGGTGAAGTTTTCTTCGATGTACAACGGCATCTGCGGGGCGACCCGGTGCAGTTGTGGAATCAGGTGCGGAAACAGGTACGGTCCGACGGTGTAGATCGCGCCGACCTTGAGCGGGGCGGTCAGCTGGTTCTTGCCAGCCTGGGCCAGTTCGCGGATGCCTTGGGCCTGTTCCAGTACCTTTTGGGCCTGGGCCACGATGCCTTCGCCGACCGGCGTCAGGCGCACGGCGCTTTTGCTGCGCTCGAAAATCAGCACACCGAGTTCGTCTTCAAGCTTTTTCACACCCACCGACAGGGTCGGTTGGCTGACGTGGCAACGCTCGGCCGCGTGGCCGAAGTGCTGCTCTTGGGCGAGGGTAACGATGTAGCGTAATTCTGTGAGGGTCATAGCAAGCGTCCATGAAGTTGCGGGCCAAGCATACCGGCTGCAATCGATAGACGCACGTTATCAGACGTAGGAGCGAGCTTGCTCGCGAAAAACCTGAGATCGCCCCGGGGTGTCAGGCTTCAAGCGTTATCGTTCGCCTCATTCGCGAGCAAGCTCGCTCCTACAGTGGTTCAGCGGTTTTCAACGGCGGCGTTTTTCCAGCGAATACACAAACGGTGCAACAATTTCGATGGAACCGTTGGTCAGCATGTCGGCCGGTGGCTTGGGCAGCGGTTGGGCGCGGCGGATCATTTCCAGGGTGGCCCGGTCCAGATCGGCAGTGCCCGAGGAGCCTACCAGCTCAAACGACAACACATTGCCTTCGGCATCCACGACGAAACGCAGACGGTTCATCCCTTCCTTGCCCCGCGCCTGGGCACTTGCAGGGTACTTCTTGTACTTCTGCAGGTGTGCCAACAGCGTGCCTTGCCAGCTGGCCTTGGCTGCCATTTGAGCAGGCGACGGACCCGGCGCAGGCTGGGCGGATTTCTCCGTCGGTGCCTGAGTCTGCTGGGTTTCGGCAGGCTTTTCTTCGGCCGGTTTTTCCTTCGGCGGCTCAGGTTTCTTTTCTACCGGTTTGGGCGGCTGCGGCTTGGGCTTTGGCTTGACGGGCTTGGGCACGGCAATTTCGGCTTTCGGCGCTTCGGCGAGCTTGGGTATCGGCAGTTCTTCAACCGGAGCCGGTGGCTGCGGCGGGGTGACGACCTTCGGCGGAGCAGGCGGTGGCGGGGCAGGAACCGGTGCCAGCTCGACCATCATTGCCTGGGGAGGCAATTCGATGGGCGGACGGGCGGACCAGTTCAGCGCCAGCGCGATGGCCAGCGCGTGAACGCCCAGCACCACGGCCAGGCTACCGCTGTAACGCGTCAGCTTATGGCGCGTCGTGATCATTTCTTGGCTGCCGTCTCGAGACCGACCAGACCCACTTTCAGGTAACCGGCAGAACGCAGGTTGTCCATCACGCTCATCAGGTCGCCGTAATCCACGCCTTTGTCGGCCTGGAAGAAGATTGTCGTGTCTTTCTTGCCCTGGGTCCTGGCGTCGAGGGTGGCGCCGAGTGCTTCGGCCTTCACTTCCTCTTCACCGAGGAACAGGCGCTGGTCGGCCTTGACGCTGAGGAACACCGGTTTCTCTGGCCGCGGCGCCGGTTTGGCGGTCGAGGCGGGCAGGTCGACCTTGATGTCCACGGTGGCCAGCGGGGCCGCCACCATGAAGATGATCAACAGCACCAACATCACGTCGATGAACGGCGTAACGTTGATTTCGTGGTTTTCGGACAGATCGTCGTCTGCCCCTTCTTTCAAATGCAGGCCCATGGCCGATTACCCCACTTTCACCATGTGCGGTTGCGAGCTGCGCTCAGGCTGGTGGTCGAGGTCGCGGCTGACCAGCAGCAGGACCTGTGCCGACGCGTCGGACACCTGAGCCTTGTAACCGGCGATGGAGCGGGCAAAGACGTTGTAGATCACGACCGCAGGGATCGCTGCAACCAGGCCCAGTGCGGTAGCCAGCAGGGCCTCGGCGATGCCCGGAGCCACGACGGCGAGGTTGGTGGTCTGGGTCTTGGCGATGCCGATGAAGCTGTTCATGATGCCCCACACGGTACCGAACAGGCCGACGAACGGCGCGGTGGAACCGATGGTGGCCAGCACGCCGGTGCCGCTGCTCATGTTGCGACCGCAGGCGGCGACCAGGCGCTCAAGACGGAAGCTGACGCGTTCCTTGATGCCTTCTTTCTCACGGCTGTTGACCGACAGGCGCATCTCTTCAAGGGCGTCGTGCACCAGCAAGTTGGCCAAGGTGCCTTCCTTCGCTGCGGTGGCGCTGGCTTCCTTGAGGGAGGCGGATTTTTTCAGTTGGGCGATTTCACCGCGCAGACGACGCTTGGCGCCCATCAGCTCAAGACCCTTGGCGATCCAGATGGTCCAGGTGATGATCGAGGCGATTGCCAGGCCGATCATCACGATTTTCACGATGATGTCGGCGTTCTTGTACATGCCCCACGGCGACAGGTCATGGGCCATGCCCAGGGTGTTGTCGGCTTCGAGGACCTCAGGGACGTCTTCACCCAACGTTTCTGCCGGTGCGGCCTGGGTCGGATCGGTCGCTACCGGAGCAGCGGCCGGGGCGGCGTGATCGGCCGGAGCCGGCGCGGTGGCGGCCGGTGTGGCTGGCGCCTGGGCATCGGCGAAAGCGGCGACTGGCGCAAGCATCAGGCTGAGGAACAGGGCGGCCACCGCGCTCCAGGCGCGAGGTCGTTTGGTTGGCGAAGCGGAGATTTGATTGCGTGTCATGCTGGCCGGACCTGAGAGAAAAAACGGGTGATGTTCTTCCAGGCCTCGAAAGGCCGAGAACAAAAGTGGGGCGCATTATTGCAAGTAATTCTTGTTAACAGAAGTAATAGCGTCTCTTTTTTTCCTGCATTGCTAGCCGCCTGTCTATTGCCGGCGCTAGTCTGTGGCTTTCCGATGGGAGTTTTCTGATGTCTGCGCCTACTGTTTTGATCGCCGGTTGCGGTGATGTCGGCAGCCGCCTGGCCACACAATTGCTGGCGACGGGGTGGGAGGTCCATGGCCTGCGACGCGACGTTTCACGCCTGCCTGAGGGCGTCATCGGTGTAGCCGGTGACCTGTTCAACAAAGACTGCCCGGCTACCTGGCCAATCGGCGCCGTGGATTACCTGGTGTATTGCGCGGCGGCCACCGATCACGACGAAGCCGGTTACCGCGCTGCGTATGTCCAGGGCCTCGAGCACGTGCTGGAGTGGCTGAACGACTACGGGCAGGTGCCCAATCGCCTGTTGTTCGTTTCCAGTAGCAGTGTTTACGGTCAGCAGAATGGCGAATGGGTCGACGAGTCTTCACCAGCCGTGGCGGCGGGCTATTCCGGACGTGTGATGCTCGAAGCCGAGCAACTCGCCCTCAAGAGCGGCATTCCGGCGAGCATCGTGCGTCTGACCGGCATTTATGGTCCGGGCCGTGAGTGGTTGCTGACTCAGGTTCGTCGGGGGTATCGCGTGGTAACCGATCCGCCGTTGTATGCCAATCGGATTCATGCCGACGACGCCGCAGGATTGATGGCGTGCTTGCTTGAGGCGGATCGGCGTGGCGTGGCGCTGGATGATGTCTACATCGGCGTCGATGACGCGCCGGCAGCACTGGCCGATGTGGTGGACTGGTTGCGTGAGTATCTGGGTGTGACCGAATGGGCCGATGATGACAGCGTGCGTCGCACAGGCAGCAAGCGCTGCAGCAATGCGCGGGCAAAAGCGTTGGGCTGGACGCCGAAGTATCCGAGTTTTCGCGAGGGGTATGCGGCGATCATTGAGGGGCGCAGCTGACTTCCAGGCGCCGTAAACACCTGTGGGAGCGGGCTTGCCCGCGATGAGGTCATAACATTCAACATCCAGGTTGACTGTTACACCGCCATCGCGGGCAAGCCCGCTCCCACAGGGTTATCTATTGGCTTCAGATCCGGCTTATTGCTTCTCGAGCAACCACTTGCGCTCACCCGGGGTGAACGAGGGCATCTCGTCCGCCTGCGCCGTGTTCACGGTCTGGAAAATCTCCAGCTCCTTGCCCTTGCGTGCAAAGATCCAGGCGTTGCCCTGGCCATTGAGTTGCAGCCACATGTTGTCGTTGCCGCCGCTCATGGATGCGCAATCGCCGGCCAGGCACAACGCATAACGATCGCTGCCTGGAAGGCCGGTCACCTGGCCGTCGGCCTGGAATTGAACCGTGTTGCCTTCGCCCGGGCCGTTGACGATTGTCCAGCCGCCGCCCATGTAGGCTGAATACAGCGCACGTTCGAAGCTGGCACCCATCGGTGCGCCATCCGGTACCTGGATCTGTACGCGGTCGAAGACTTGCTCAGGCTCGTTGTCGCTGGCGGACTGGCTCAGTTGCTTGCCGTCACGCTTCAGCTCACTGGCCGAGCTGCCATAAAAGTCGACTTTCCAGGCGCCGGACTGTTCACCCAGCAGCTTGCCATCGACATTTTCAAAACCGTTGGTATAGCGGGCCTGGCTGGCCTTGGTGTTGATGTCCCATTCCAGGTTCGGGCCATAGGCCTGGAGCGCTTCACGCAGGGGGACGCCTTTGGCGGCAGCATCGATCGCCACCTGGTTGATCCAGGTGCCGCTGATGTCGCGGTCGGCAGGGTTGCTGGCACATCCGCCCAGGAACAGGGCGAGCAGCGAGAGAGCAAGCGCGTTGCGCATGGGTGGAATCCTTTCAAGCATTCTTTACAGCAGAGCAGTCGGCGCAGCCCGAGGCTGCGCCGCACGCATTACTCGATGACCAGGATGGCATCCATTTCAACCTGCGAACCCTTTGGCAGGGCTGCTACGCCGATGGCGGCGCGGGCAGGGTAAGGCTGGTCGAAGTACTTGCCCATGATCTCGTTGACCTTGGCGAAGTGGCTCAGGTCGGTGAGGAAGATGTTCAGCTTGACGATGTCCTTGAACGAACCGCCAGCGGCTTCAGCCACGGCCTTGAGGTTCTCGAACACTTGGACGGTCTGGGCTTCGAAGCCTTCAACCAGTTCCATGGTTTTTGGGTCCAGGGGAATCTGACCCGACATGTAAACGGTGTTGCCAGCCTTGATCGCCTGGGAGTAAGTGCCGATGGCGGCCGGGGCCTTGTCGCTGGTGATAACAGTCTTGGTCATGTAGGACTCCTTGTAATTAGGGGCTTAGGCGCGCATGCGGGTGATGCGAATCACCCCGGTCAAGGCGCGCAGTTTCTTGATCACGCGGGCCAGGTGCACGCGATCGTGCACGCTGACCACCAACTGGACCACGCTGATGCGACCATCGCGTTCGTCCATGCTGATTTTCTCGATGTTGCCGTCGGCGGCGTTGACGCTGCTGGCCAACAGGGCGATCAGGCCGCGCTGGTGTTCCAGTTCGACGCGCAGTTCGACGTTGAATTCGCCGGTAACGTCCTTGGCCCACGAGAGCTGGATGCATTTTTCCGGGTTGTGGCGGATTTCGCTGATGTTGCGGCAGTTGTCCAGGTGCACGACCATGCCTTTGCCAGCGGACAGGTGGCCGACAATCGGGTCGCCCGGGATCGGCGTGCAGCACTTGGCGTAGCTGAGTACCAAGCCTTCGGTGCCGCGAATCGCCAGCGGGCCTTCTGCACTTGGCAACTGTTCGCCTTCGCCCAGCAACCGGCGGGCCACCACATAGGCCATGCGATTGCCCAGGCCGATGTCTTCGAGCAAATCTTCGATCAGTTCCAGGCGGTACTCGACGAGCATGGCCTTGACGCGTTCGGCCGGGATTTTCTCCAGCGAGCTGTCGAAGCCGTTGAGGACCTTGTTCAGCAGGCGCTCGCCGAGGCTGATGGATTCGGAGCGGCGTTGCAGTTTCAGTGCATGGCGAATGTGCGTGCGCGCCTTGCCGGTGACCACGAAGTTGAGCCAGGCCGGGTTCGGCCGCGCGCCGGGAGCGCTGACGATCTCGACCGTGGAGCCGCTTTGCAGCGGTTCGGACAGCGGCGCGAGACGACGATTGATCCGGCAGGCGATGCAGCTGTTGCCCACGTCGGTGTGTACCGCGTAAGCGAAGTCGACCGCCGTGGAGCCCTTGGGCAGCTCCATGATCCGGCCTTTTGGCGTGAACACGTAGACCTCGTCCGGGAACAGGTCGATCTTCACGCTTTCGATGAATTCCAGCGAGTTGCCAGCGCGTTGCTGCATTTCCAGCACGCCCTTGACCCACTGGCGGGCGCGGGCATGGGTGCCTTTCGGCTGCTCGTCGCCGCTGGACTTGTACAGCCAATGGGCAGCGATGCCGTTGTTGGCCATTTCTTCCATTTCACGGGTGCGGATCTGGATCTCGATCGGAACACCGTGCATGCCGAACAGCGTGGTGTGCAGCGACTGATAGCCGTTGGCCTTGGGGATCGCGATGTAATCCTTGAAGCGCCCCGGCAGTGGTTTATATAAGTTATGTACAGCACCCAGCACGCGGTAGCAGGTATCGACCTTGTCGACGATGATCCGGAACGCGTAGACGTCCATGATCTCGTTGAAGGCCCGACGCTTGCCGCGCATTTTCTTGTAGATGCCGTAGAGGTGTTTCTGGCGACCGCTGACCTCGCCCTGAATGCCATCGATGGCCAGGCAGTGGCTTAAGGATTCTTCGATCTTGTTGACGATTTCCTTGCGGTTGCCCCGGGCGCGTTTGACCGCCTGGTAGATCCGCGCGGAACGCATCGGGTGCATGGCCTTGAAGCCGAGGTCTTCGAATTCTATGCGGATGGCGTGCATGCCCAGCCGGTTGGCGATGGGTGCATAGATTTCCAGGGTTTCCTTGGCGATGCGCCGGCGTTTTTCCCCGGACAGCACTTCCAGCGTGCGCATGTTGTGCAGGCGGTCGGCCAGCTTGACCAGGATCACGCGAATGTCGCGGGCCATGGCCATGGCCATTTTCTGGAAGTTTTCGGCTTGCGCCTCGGCCTTGGTCTCGAAGTTCATCTGGGTCAGTTTGCTGACCCCGTCGACCAGTTCGGCCACGGTTTCGCCGAACTGCGCTTGCAGCGCTTCCTTGGCAATACCGGTGTCTTCGATCACGTCATGCAGCATCGCGGCCATCAGGCTCTGATGGTCCATGTGCATGTCGGCAAGAATATTCGCAACCGCGAGTGGGTGCGTGACGTACGCCTCGCCGCTACGGCGGCGTTGGCCATCGTGGGCTTGTTCGGCGTAGAAATACGCTCGGCGGACCAGATTGACCTGGTCCTTGCCGAGGTAGGTCGATAAGCGATCGGCGAGGGCGTCTATGCTCGGCATGATATCTCCTGCCGTAAGCTTTTATCCCGCGCCGTGCTACGTCGACCAGGCATAGGCTTAGACGGCCTCGTTGGACTCGTCCTCGAATGCAGCAAAAAGCGGTTCATCTTCAACGATTTCGGCTTCGGCGATAGCTGCGTAGTCGATCAGGCCTTCAGCGATTTCACGCAGGGCGACGACGGTAGGCTTGTCGTTTTCCCATGCTACTTTCGGCTCTTTGCCGCCGGTGGCCAGTTGACGGGCACGCTTGGTAGAGAGCATGACCAGCTCAAAGCGGTTATCCACGTGTTCTAGGCAGTCTTCAACGGTTACGCGGGCCATGGTCTTCCTCGTAGCAAATGCAATATGCGCGCTGCCCGGATGGGCGAGCGGACTCGACAGTTTAAAAAATCACCAGCGTTTAGGGAAGCGCTGATTTTTTGACCAAGCCCTTCAACGCGCTACAAGTGCCAATGTAAAGCCCTTGCAGCGGTTTTGGGAAGAGCTGATTAACCGAGCAATTCAGCCAGCAATTTGCCGTGACGCTGCTGCTGACGCTTTTGAATCAGCTGATTGGCGCGGAAAATCGCCTTCAGGTCGTGCAGCGCGTGGGCGAAATCGTCGTTGATGATCAGATAGTCGTAGTCGACGTAGTGGCTCATTTCGCTGACGGCTTCGCGCATCCGGCCGTCAATGACTTCGTCACTGTCCTGGCCGCGATTGGTCAGACGCTGGTGCAGGGCCTGCAATGACGGCGGCAGAATGAAGATCGAGCGGGCCTGAGGCATCAGCTTGCGCACTTGCTCGGCACCTTGCCAGTCGATTTCCAGAATCAGGTCGTGGCCTTCGTCCAGGGTCTGCTGCAGGTGGCTTTGCGAAGTGCCGTAGAGATTGCCGAACACTTCGGCGCGCTCGAGGAAATCCCCGTGCTCGATCATCTTCACGAACTCGCTGCGGTCGACGAAGTGATAGTTCACGCCATTCACTTCACCGGGACGCATGGCGCGGGTGGTGTGGGAGACCGAGACGCGGATCTCCGGATTTGCGTCGGTCAGGGCCTTGACCAGACTGCTCTTGCCCGCGCCCGAAGGGGCGGAAATGATGTACAGGGTGCCGGTGCTGTGTGTCATGTCGGGGGTAGCCTTACTCAATATTCTGCACTTGTTCGCGCATCTGCTCGATCAACACCTTGAGGTTGACCGCAGCCTGGGTGCTGCGCGGGTCGAAGGCTTTGGAGCCCAGTGTATTGGCTTCGCGGTTGAGTTCCTGCATCAGGAAGTCCAGGCGCCGACCGGCGGCACCGCCGGATTTGAGCACCCGGCGAACTTCGATGATGTGAGTGCTCAGGCGATCCAGTTCTTCGGCGACGTCGCTTTTTTGCGCGAGCATGACCATTTCCTGCTCCAGGCGCTGCGGATCCATCTCGGCCTTCATGTCGGCGAAGCGGTCGAGGACTTTCTGGCGCTGGGTGGCGAGCATTTGCGGGACCAGTTCGCGCAAGGTCACCACGTCTTCTTCAATGGCGCTCAGGCGCTCGTTGATCAGCCGCGCCAGCTCCGCGCCTTCGCGCTCGCGGCCGGCCTTCAGTTCCTTGAGGCCTTGGTTGAACAGTGCCAGCGCTTCGGCGTTCAAGGCTTGCGGGTCAGTGGCGTCGCCTACCAGTACGCCGGGCCAGGCCAGGACTTCCAGCGGGTTCAGCGCTGCCGGGTTCTTGATCAGGCTGGCGATGGTCTCGGCGGCAGCGACCAGTTGCGCGGCGCGCTCCTGATCGATTTGCAGTGCTTTGCCGGTGTTTTCTTCGGTGAAGCGCAGGGTGCATTCGAGCTTGCCCCGCGATACACCCTGGCGCAGGGCTTCACGAACAGCGCCCTCGAGGTCGCGGAAGGATTCCGGCAGGCGCAGGTGGGGTTCCAGGTAGCGGCTGTTGACCGACCGCAGTTCCCAGCTCAGGGTGCCCTGGACGCCGGCTTTCTCGACGCGGGCGAAGGCGGTCATGCTGTGCACCATGGAGGTACCTCGCAAGGCAGATCGGCACAGAACCGAGGTTCCGGGAATCCGATATCAATGAATTAAAGCCGACTGGCAGCAAAGGCGCAGGATTGTAGCGCAGTGGCGCGGATGCGCCCAAACACACGGTGTGACAAAGAGCGGCAGGCCTGCACCGACGCGCGGTGCAGAGCCCTCGGTCGTCGGCGGAATTTTTTAGAAGTGCCCAGTGGCGGCCGTCGGCTCTATAATGCTCCGCAGTTTTCCGTCCCCAGTACAGGTACTCCCTATGATACGTCCAAGTGGTCGCGCTGCCGATCAGCTCCGCTCGATCCGCATCACCCGCAACTACACCAAACACGCCGAGGGTTCTGTGCTGGTCGAGTTTGGCGATACCAAGGTCATCTGCACCGTCAGCGTTGAACCGGGCGTACCGCGTTTCCTGAAAGGCCAGGGCCAGGGTTGGCTGACCGCCGAGTACGGCATGCTGCCGCGCGCTACCGGCGAGCGTAACCAGCGTGAAGCCAGCCGTGGCAAGCAAGGCGGCCGCACCCTGGAAATCCAGCGTCTGATCGGTCGTTCCCTGCGCGCTGCGCTGGACATGTCCAAGCTGGGTGACGTCACCCTGTACGTCGACTGCGACGTGATCCAGGCCGATGGCGGCACCCGCACGGCTTCGATCACCGGTTCCATGGTTGCGCTGATCGATGCCTTGAAAGTCATCAAGAAGCGTGGCGGCCTGAAGGGCGGCGACCCGGTCAAGCAAATGATCGCTGCGGTTTCCGTGGGCATGTACAAGGGTGAGCCTGTGCTCGACCTCGACTACCTGGAAGACTCGGCCGCCGAAACCGACCTGAACGTGGTGATGACCAGCGCTGGCGGCTTCATCGAAGTCCAGGGCACTGCCGAAGGCGCGCCGTTCCAGCCTGAAGAGCTGAACGCCATGCTGGAACTGGCCAAGAAAGGCATGAACGAGATCTTCGAATTGCAAAAGGCCGCATTGGCCGACTGACCGGACTGCTCCAGGCAAGGAGGACACTATGAGTGACGAGCAACTGCCGCTGCCCACGCCGAGCCAAGAGGTACGTCAGTGGGCCATGTTTTGCCACTTGTCCGCCTTGCTGGGGATCTGGATTCCGTTTGGCACGATCATCGGCCCGCTGATTCTCTGGCAGATGAAGCGCGAGATGGACCCGTTCATCGATGCCCAGGGCAAGGAAGCGCTGAATTTTCAGATCACTGTCGCGATCGCCTCGGCTATCTGCTTCCTGCTGATGCTGTTGATTATCGGGTTCTTCCTGTTTGGCCTGATCGCGATCGGTGCGCTGGTGCTGACGATCATCGCCGGGGTGAAGGCCAATGAAGGGCAGCCTTACCGGTACCCGTTCACATGGCGGTTGATCAAGTAAGCCAAGACGCTGATGCTATTTTAAGCGCAGTTCAATACAAATGCCCCGACATGTTGGGGCATTTGTTTTTTTGCAATCAGATTAATCTCTAATGTTGCGTACTTGGTCGTTCGCTATTCAAACGAAGTTCATTCGTGCAAATAAAATTTCTTACACGTTTAGTCACAAACTGCAAAGCTCAGTACGGCTTGTATGCTTGGCAATGAGACTTGGCGATTGATAAAGTTGCCGCAAGTAATATTTATAAAGAAATATTTCGATATATTCTGGCCATTGACGGCCTCTGAATCTAATACTAGTCAGTGTTGAGATTGATCAACCTGTTCAAGAGGCGTGTCCAGGTAAAAAGTTCGCCCCTGAATGTAAAAGCAAGAATATCCCAAATGCTTCAGCTCGATTTTTATGGAACACTTGTCGCCGCCTCTTTAGTACTTTTGTTGGGGCGCGCTCTTGTCTCGCGTGTCGGTTTTTTACGTACTTATAATATCCCGGAACCTGTAGCAGGCGGTCTGGTGGTTGCCTTGGGTCTTCTGGCTTTGAGAACTCTCGATATTGAAATCCGATTTGATACCTCGCTGCAAACTCCCTTGATGTTGGCGTTTTTTGCCACGATTGGCTTGAGCGCAGACTTCGCCAGCCTGAAGAAGGGCGGACGCATAGTGGGGATCTTTCTGCTGGCGGTTGTCGGACTTCTGATGATCCAGAATGCCATGGGCATCGGGCTCGCAACGGCGTTGGGGCTCGATCCGTTGATGGGCTTGTTGACAGGCTCGATTACTCTGGCAGGCGGGCACGGTACAGGTGCTGCATGGGGGGCGACGTTCAGCGAGAAGTTCGGTCTGGCCTCTGCCTCTGAGTTGGCAATGGCTTCTGCAACGTTTGGCCTGGTGCTGGGCGGCTTGATTGGTGGGCCTGTTGCCCGCCTGCTCATCAGTCGTGTCCAGACACCCGGCTGCGAGCAGGAAAAGCCACGGCTGCCCAAGGGCTTTGAACAACCGAACAAAGAGCGCTCGATCACGTCGTTTTCGCTAGTCGAGACACTGGCTTTGATCGCTGTCAGCCTGCTGGCGGGCTCACTCCTGAATGGGTGGCTTCAGGGAACCGCATTTGAGTTACCGACGTTTGTTTGCGTGTTGTTCGTGGGCGTGCTTTTACGGAACGGGCTTTCGGCGCTTGGCGTGTATCAGGTGTTTGAGCGAGAAGTCTCCGTGCTGGGGAATGTCAGTTTGTCGCTGTTTTTGGCAATCGCTCTGATG
Source organism: Pseudomonas sp. KH_046_1 (assembly GCF_057839025.1). NCBI lineage: Bacteria > Pseudomonadati > Pseudomonadota > Gammaproteobacteria > Pseudomonadales > Pseudomonadaceae > Pseudomonas > Pseudomonas sp. KH_046_1. The sequence goes on along the minus strand of NZ_CM174481.1, from coordinate 6,204,058 downwards.
TCGCTCAAGTTGTGGGATCTGGCTGCACTGGCGTTGCCGATCTTTATCATCCTGGCTGCGCAAACGTTGGTCATGGCCCTGTTTGCGATTTTTGTGACATTCAGGATGATGGGCAGTAACTACGACGCGGCTGTATTGGCGGCAGGGCATTGCGGTTTCGGACTGGGTGCCACGCCAACGGCCATCGCCAATATGCAAGCGGTGACACAGCGCTATGGGCCTTCTCAGATAGCGTTCCTGGTGGTGCCAATGGTGGGTGCTTTCTTCATCGACATTGTTAATGTCATCGTGATCAAGTTGTACTTGGCACTGCCGTTATTCGCCGCAGGCTGAAGTTCGAGTCACTGAAACGCAGGTCATAAAAAATGCCCGTATCTTGCGATACGGGCATTTTTTCAACTGTCTATCAGGCCGCCCAGTGAAAAATCACTTAGATCGTCAGCGTCCAGTCGTAGTCCACGATCAGCGGCGCGTGTTGCGAGAACCGCGGCTGGCGTGGCAGGCGTGCGCTGCGTACGAAGCGGCGCAGGCCCGGGGTCAGCAGTTGATAGTCGAAGCGCCAACCGAGGTTGAGCATCTCCGCCTGTTCGTTGTCCGGCCACCAGCTGTACTGGTCGCCTTCACGGCTGACTTCACGCAGGGCGTCGACATAACCCATGTTGCCGACAATTTCGTCCATCCAGGCACGTTCAGGTGCCAGGAAGCCCGGAGATTGCTGGCTGTCGCGCCAGTTCTTGATATCCAGCTTTTGTTGCGCCACGTACAGCGAGCCACAATAAATGTACTCGCGACGTTTGCGCCGCTGTTTATCCAGATAACGGGCGAAGTCGTCCATTAGCTTGAACTTCTGGTTCAAGTCTTCATCGCCGTTCTGCCCCGAAGGGAGCAGCAAGGTCGCGATGCTGACCTTGTCGAAATCGGCTTGCAGGTAGCGCCCGTAGCGGTCGGCCGTCTCGAAACCGAGACCGCTGATGACAGCCTTCGGTTGCAACCGCGAATACAAAGCCACACCGCCTTGGGCAGGGACTTCAGCATCGCAGGCATAAAGGAAGTAGCCATCCAGTTGGAAGGCTGGGTCATCCAGTTCAAAGGCGGAGGCACGGGTGTCCTGCAGGCAGATGACGTCGGCATTCTGTGCTTGCAGCCAACTGAGCAAACCACGCTCGACTGCAGCCTGAATACCATTGACGTTCACACTGATGATCCGCATAAATGGCCCCAAAAATCGCGTGCGTGTATGATACACGGCGTCAAGCTAATTAGCTAAATCCGTGGTATTTGGGGTTTTTTTCATGCAAGCGTATCAGCGCGATTTCATTCGTTTTGCCATCGATCGCGGCGTTTTGCGCTTCGGTGAGTTCACCCTGAAGTCCGGGCGTACCAGTCCTTACTTCTTCAACGCCGGCTTGTTCAACTCGGGTTCGGCCCTGGCGCAGCTGGGGCGCTTCTACGCCGCAGCTATCGCCGAAAGTGGCATTCCCTTCGACGTGCTGTTTGGCCCGGCCTACAAGGGCATCCCGTTGGCGGCGACCACCGCCGTGGCCCTGGCCGAACATCACAACCGTGACCTGCCATGGTGCTTCAACCGCAAGGAAGCCAAGGCCCACGGCGAAGGCGGTAGCCTGGTTGGCGCACCCCTGACCGGCGACGTTCTGATCATCGACGACGTGATCACCGCCGGCACCGCGATCCGTGAAGTGATGCAAATCATCGCTTCACAGGACGGCGCCAAGGCAGCCGGCGTGCTGATTGCCCTGAACCGTCAGGAGCGTGGCAACGGCGAGTTGTCGGCGATCCAGGAAGTCGAGCGTGACTTTGGCATTCCGGTCATCAGCATCGTTTCGCTGAATCAGGTGCTGGAATTCCTCGCGGACGATCCGCAGCTCAAGCAGCATCTGCCAGCCGTGGAAGCCTACCGCGCACAATTCGGCGTTTAATCGCTATTGCCTTGTAGGAGCGAGCTTGCTCGCGATGCACGTCAGGGCGCCGCTTTTCGCCAGGCGCCCCGCGTTATCGTTGACGTTTTTCGCGAGCAAGCTCGCTCCTACAGGGACTGTGGAATAAAAAAGACCCCGCTCAGCCAGGCCGAGCGGGGTCTTTTTGTTTGCGCTATCGCTTAAGGACGCTTGCGATTGCTGATCAGGGTGCCCACGCCGGTATCGGTGAAGATTTCCAGCAGGATCGCGTTCGGCACGCGACCGTCGATGATCAGCGAGCTGCCCACACCGCCCTGGACCGCTTCCAGTGCGCAGCGGATCTTCGGCAGCATGCCGCCGTAGATGGTGCCGTCGGCGATCAGGTCGTCGACTTGCTGGGTTGTCAGGCCGGTCAGGACCGTGCCCGACTTGTCCATCAGGCCGGCGATGTTGGTCAGCAGCATCAGTTTCTCGGCTTTCAGCGCTTCGGCGACTTTACCGGCCACCAGGTCAGCGTTGATGTTGTACGACTCGCCGTTGGCGCCGACGCCGATGGGCGCGATCACCGGAATGAAATCGCCCTTGACCAACAGGTTCAGCAGGTCGGTATTGATGCCAACTACTTCGCCCACATGGCCGATGTCGATGATTTCCGGGGTGGTCATTTCCGGCGTCTGACGGGTAACGGTGAGCTTCTTCGCGCGAATCAGCTCGGCGTCTTTACCGGTCAGGCCGATAGCGCTGCCGCCATGACGGTTGATCAGGTTGACGATGTCCTTGTTGACCTGGCCGCCGAGGACCATTTCCACCACGTCCATGGTCGCGGCATCGGTGACGCGCATACCGTCGACGAAATGGCTCTCGATCGACAGGCGCTTGAGCAGGTCACCGATTTGCGGGCCGCCACCGTGAACCACCACCGGGTTGATGCCCACGGCCTTCATCAGCACGATGTCGCGGGCGAAGCCGGTTTTCAGCTCCTCGCTTTCCATCGCGTTGCCGCCGTATTTGATCACCAGTGTCTTGCCGACATAACGGCGGATGTAAGGCAACGCTTCGGACAGGACCTTGGCGGTGTTGGCGGCGGCTTCGCGTTCGAGGGTCATTCAGGGCTCCGGGTGAATCAGAACGGTAGTTGGAGATCAGGTGCAACACGCTTCAACTGGGCGTGGAAAACGTCCTTGATGCGTTGCAATTCAGCCTCGTCATCGGCCTCGAAACGCAGCACCAGCACCGGTGTGGTGTTGGATGCGCGTACCAGGCCCCAGCCTTTGGCATAGTCGACTCGCACGCCGTCAATGGTGGTCAGGTCAGCGCCTTCGCCCCACTGTGCATCGTGCAATGCATCAATGATGCTGAATTTGCTCTCTTCGGTCACATGGATATTGATTTCCGGCGTAGAAATATCGTTCGGGAAGGTCGCGAACAGCTCTTCGGCCGAGGATTTTTCCTTGCTGAGGATCTCCAGCAAGCGTGCGGCGCTGTAGATGCCGTCGTCGAAACCGAACCAGCGCTCCTTGAAGAAGATGTGCCCGCTCATTTCGCCAGCCAGCAGGGCGCCGGATTGTTTCATTTTCTTTTTGATCAACGAGTGACCGGTCTTCCACATTAACGACCGGCCGCCGTATTCCTTGATCAGCGCAAACAGGCGACGGGTGCATTTGACGTCGAAGATGATCTCGGCGCCCGGGTTGCGCGCCACGACGTCGCGGGCGAACAGCATCAGCAGGCGGTCCGGGTAGACGATGCTGCCGGTGTTGGTCACCACGCCGACGCGGTCGCCATCGCCGTCGAAGGCCAGGCCGATGTCAGCGTTGGTTTCCTTGACCTTGGCGATCAGGTCCACGAGGTTTTCAGGCTTTCCCGGGTCCGGGTGGTGGTTCGGGAAGTTGCCGTCGACCTCACAAAACAGTGGAATGACTTCGCAGTTCAGCGCTTCGATCAGTTGCGGGGCGATCACGCCGGCCGCGCCGTTGCCGCAGTCGACGACCACTTTCAGGCGACGGGCCAGCTTGATGTCCTGGACGATTTCGGTGGTGTAGCGGTCGAGGATCTCGACCTGGGTGATGCTGCCCTGGCCGCTGCTCAGGTCGTTGGTCTTGAGGCGGTCGTGCAGGGCCTGGATCTGTTCGTTGGCCAGTGTGTCGCCGGCAATGACGATCTTGAAGCCGTTGTAGTTCGACGGGTTGTGGCTGCCGGTGAGCATCACACCGGATTTGCCGGCCAGCACGTTGGCGGCGTAGTAGAGCGCCGGAGTCGGGACCAGGCCGACATCACTGACGTGGCAGCCGCTGTCGGCGATGCCTTTGATCAGTTGTGCGACCAGTTCCGGGCCGGACAGACGGCCATCGCGACCGACGGACACGTTTGGCTCGCCCTGGGCCAGGCTTTGGGAGCCGACGGCGCGGCCGATCCAGTAAGCGGTTTCGGCGTTCAGGAATTCCGGGACGGTGCCGCGGATGTCGTAGGCGCGGAAGATGCTGTCAGGGAACTTGGGTGCGACTTTGGCCGGGGTGTTCATCTGTGGAAATGCTCCATCTCGAAAGTGACTGGACAGGCCGCCGGTTCATTTGGCGGCAGGTTCAAACTGAAGGGTATGACGGCGTTTTCCACAGAGAGTTCGTGGTATGAAAGGGCCATGACGCCCCTGATGACAGGGGTTTGACCGGGCAATGCCTTGATTTTCGGAGCTAAACCTTGAAGATGACATTTTGAATTTTGTGGCGAGCTCCCTCGCCACAATGGGTCTCTATCGAATCAACGGGTACCGGTATGGCCGAAACCGCCAGTGCCGCGTTCGGTTTCAACAAACTCTTCAACCATCTCGAAGTGAGCCTGCACCACCGGTACCAACACCAGTTGCGCCAGGCGCTCGCCGACCGGCATGGTGAATTCGGTCTGGCCACGGTTCCAGCAAGAGACCATCAATGGGCCCTGGTAGTCGGAGTCGATCAGCCCCACCAGGTTGCCCAGCACGATGCCGTGCTTATGGCCCATCCCCGAGCGCGGCAGAATCAGCGCTGCCAGGTTCGGGTCACCGATGTAGACCGACAGGCCGGTGGGAATCAGCACGGTTTCACCCGGCTTGATCACGGTGTCCTGTTCCAGCATGGCGCGCAGGTCGAGGCCGGCGGAGCCTGGTGTGGCGTATTGCGGCAGCGGGAATTCGGTACCGATGCGAGGGTCGAGGATCTTGGCTTGCAAAGCGTGCATGTAAATTAAACCTGGTTCAGACGTTCGGCGATAAAAGTGATCAGCTGGCGAGCAATCTTGCTCTTGCTGGTCTGGGCGAAAAGTGTGGCGTGAAGCTCGCGGTCGATGACGCTGCAGGCGTTTTCTTCGCTGTTGAAGCCAATGCTCGGATTGGCGACGTCGTTGGCGACGATCAGATCGAGGTTCTTGTCTTTCAACTTGCGTGCAGCGTAATCGAGCAGGTGTTCGGTCTCGGCGGCGAAACCGACACTGAACGGGCGGTCGGGGCGGGTGGCGATGGTGGCCAGGATGTCCGGATTACGCACCATCTGTAGCAACAAGCCGTCGCCGTTCGTAGGATCTTTCTTGAGTTTCTGTGGGGCAACGACTTCCGGGCGGTAATCCGCGACCGCTGCCGAGGCGATGAACAGGTCGCAAGGGATCGCCGCTTCGCAGGCTGCGAGCATGTCGCGGGCGCTGACCACGTCGATGCGGGTGACGCGATCCGGGGTCTGCAGGTGCACAGGGCCGGTGATCAGGGTTACGCGGGCACCGGCTTCCACGGCGGCTTCGGCCAGGGCAAAGCCCATTTTTCCGGAACTGTGGTTGGTGATGTAGCGCACCGGGTCGATGTTTTCCTGGGTCGGGCCGGCCGTGATCAGCACGTGTTTGCCAGTCAGTGCCTGACGCTGGAAGCAGTCGGCGGCGCACTGGGCCAGTTCAAGGGCTTCGAGCATGCGCCCCAGGCCGACGTCGCCGCAGGCCTGGCTGCCGGAGGCCGGGCCGAAGACCTTGATGTTGCGGCTTTCGAGGGTTTGCAGGTTGGCCTGGGTCGCCGGATCGCGCCACATGGCCTGGTTCATTGCCGGTGCAACGGCGACCACTGCGTCGGTGGCCAGCACCAGCGTGGTCAGCAGATCATTGGCAATGCCTTGGGCCAGACGGGCGATCAGGTCTGCGGTGCCGGGAGCGATCAGCACCAGATCGGCCCATTTGGCCAGTTCGATGTGGCCCATGGCCGCTTCGGCCGCCGGGTCCAGCAGGTCCAGGTGGACCGGGTGCCCGGACAGGGCCTGCATGGTCAGCGGGGTGATGAACTCTGCGCCGCCACGGGTCATGACCACGCGCACTTCGGCGCCCTGATCGATCAGGCGGCGAACCAGGTCGGCGCTTTTGTAGGCAGCGATACCGCCGCCGACGCCCAGAACAATGCGTTTCCGATACAGCCGCTGCATAGGCCTGCCTTTCAATTCGTTGGTGACATACGTGGCGAAACCCCCTCCCCAGGATGAATTCGCCCGCAAAAAAAGATGGGCTACGATATCACAGCGACCGCTACGGAACAGCGGTGCCCACAGACAGGGAGGTGCTATGAGTATTCGCGATTGGCCGGCGGCGGAACGGCCACGGGAGAAGTTGCTTGAGCAGGGTTCGGAGAGTCTTTCCGATGCCGAGTTGCTGGCTATCTTTCTACGAACCGGCGTGGCCGGAAAAAGTGCGGTGGACCTGGCGCGACATCTACTGAGTCAATTTGGCAGTCTGCGTTCGTTGTTGGAAGCCGATCTCAAAACGTTCAGTGAGCACTTGGGGCTGGGGCCGGCAAAATTCGCGCAGTTACAGGCAGTACTGGAAATGGGCCGGCGCCATCTGGCCGAACGTTTGCGTCATAGATCGGTGCTGGAAAATCCGCAGGCAGTACGTGAGTACCTCAAATCGATGCTGCGCCACGAGCCTCATGAAGTATTCGGTTGCCTGTTTCTGGATTCCAGGCATCAGGTGCTCACGTTTGAGGTGCTGTTCCGCGGTTCTATCGACAACACCAGCGTTCACCCTCGCCAGGTCGTCAAACGGGCCTTGGCCCACAACGCAGCGGCATTGATCCTCTGTCACAACCATCCTTCGGGCAACACCGACCCCAGTCAGTCCGACCGGGTGCTGACCAAGCGCCTGCAAAAGGCGCTGGAGTTGATTGACGTGCGGGTGCTCGACCATTTCATCATTGGTGATGGCAATCCGTTGTCGATGGCTGAGTATGGGTGGATGTAGATCTGGTGGGGGAATGCAGAACCCTGTGGGAGCGGGCTTGCCCGCGATGGCGGCGGCACATTCAGCACAAGCGTTGCCAGAAAGTCCGCTATCGCGGGCAAGCCCGCTCCCACAGGTTTTGCGTTTGAAGTGGACTACTTGAAGTTCACCTTCGAGTAATCCTGCCGTCCGAACGGGCTGACCGAGTAACCCTCGACATCCTTGCGCATCAATGCGAACGCAGTCGGATGGGCAAGAGGCAGCCACAACGCCTGCTGCTGGATCTGCGCCTGGGCCTGTTCGTAGAGCTTGCTGCGCACACCTTGCTCGCCAGTGGTCTTGCCGGCGCTGATCAGCTTGTCCAGGTCCTGATTGCAGTAGCGAGCGAAGTTGGTGCCGGACTTGACCGCGGCGCAGGAAAACTGCGGCGTGAGGAAGTTGTCCGGGTCGCCGTTGTCGCCAGCCCAGCCCATGAACAGCAAGTCGTGCTCACCGGCTTTGGCGCGGCGGATCAGTTCGCCCCATTCGATCACGCGGATTTCAGCCTGAATGCCGATTTCTGCAAGGTCAGACTGAAGCAGTTGAGCGCCAAGGCTTGGGTTGGGGTTAAGCAGGCTGCCGGAAGGGCGGGTCCAGATGGTGGTCTGGAAGCCGTCCTTGAGTCCGGCCTTGGCCATCAAGGCTTTGGCCTTCGCGATGTCGTGAGGGTAGCCCGGCAGGCCTTTCGCGTAGCTCCAGGTGTTGGGCGGATACGGACCGTTGGCCGCCTCGGCAGTGTTTTCGAACACGGCTTTGACATAGTTGGCCTTGTCGAAGGCTAGGTTGATGGCCTGGCGGACTTCAGGCTTGTCCAGTGGCGGATGCTGACTGTTGATGCCGACGAATGCTGTCATGAACGCGTCAGTCTTTTCGACTTTCAGCGTTGGCTCTTTCAGCGCTTCCTGTACGTCCAGAGGCTTGGGCGACAGGGCGATCTGGCATTCGTTACGGCGCAATTTCTGCAGGCGCACATTGGCGTCCGGGGTGATGGCGAAGATCAGCGGGTCTACAGAGGGTTTGCCGCCGAAGTATTCGGGGTTGGCTTTGTAGCGAACCGAGGCGTCCTTCTGGAAACGGGTGAAAACGAACGGCCCTGTGCCGATCGGCTGGCTGTTGAGCTTCTCGGGTGTGCCGGCCTTCATCAGTTTATCGGCGTATTCGGCTGAATAGATCGAGGCGAAACCCATGGTCAGGGTCGCCAGGAAGGTCGAATCCGGGTGGTCGAGGGTGAAGCGCACGGTCTGCGGATCGAGGGCGTCGATCTTCTTGATCAGTGCAGGCAATTGCATCGATTGCGCATGGGGAAAGCCGCTCTGGGCGACTTTGTGCCACGCATTGGCCGGGTCGAGCATGCGGTCGAAGCTGAAAATCACGTCTTCGGCGTTCAGGTCGCGCGTGGGGGTGAAGTACTCGGTGCGATGGAATTTCACCTGCGGGTGCAGCTTGAAGACATAGGTCAGGCCGTCGGGGCTGACTTCCCAGCTGTCGGCGAGGCTGGCGACCACTTTGCCACTGGCCGTGTCAAAGTCCACCAGGCTATTCATCAACACATCGGCCGAGGCGTTGGTGGTGGTCAGCGAGTTGTACTGCACCACGTCGAAGCCTTCAGGGCTGGCCTCGGTGCAGACGCTCAGGGCGGCGGCAAAGGCCTGGGGGCTCAGCAGAAGCGGGGCGAGCAACAGCGGTAGGGCAGCGAGGCGCATGGTCGGCTTCCTTTACAGATCGAAGGCCCATCTGCAAGTGCAGTCTGGAAAAGGCTTACCCTAGTAGGCTCTTTTGTAAATGACTATCCCCTTTTTCATTTTGGGGGGACTATAGGCGCCAGATTTTGCTGTGCAGCGGTTGAGCAAAACCCCTGGTTGGCTCGATGAGCGATTCTCTGCGACGAGCGGTCGCCATCGACGATAGCCTTTGTCCAAGGCGCTCGGAGTCCGGAAAACGGGGTTTTTGTGAATTCTACGCACACTGAATGTTGTTGCTCTCCAGTCTTTCTGGTATAAAGCAGCGCTCTTTTCTAGGGGCCCGGTTCCTTCACTGTAGGTGTAGCCGGTAAGACCTCTAAAGAAACGCGGCGCCTGGCGCCAAATGACTGAGAGATTAAGCGGCCAACCCATGCCGGGTTGGGCATGTGGTTTTAGAGGGCTGAGGCATGTCTAGAGTATGTCAAGTTACCGGTAAGGGTCCGGTAACCGGGAATAACATTTCCCACGCAAACAACAAAACCCGTCGTCGTTTCCTGCCGAACCTGCAGCATCACCGCTTCTGGGTTGAAGAAGAGAAACGTTTTGTGCGTCTGCGCGTATCTGCCAAAGGCATGCGTATCATCGACAAGCGTGGCATCACTGTCGTGCTGGCCGAACTTCGCCGCGATGGCAAGGTTTAAGGGAGCTAATCATGCGTGAATTGATTCGTTTGATTTCGAGCGCCGGTACTGGTCACTTCTACACTACCGACAAGAACAAGCGTACTACCCCGGACAAAATCGAGATCAAGAAATATGATCCGGTTGTTCGCAAGCACGTGATCTACAAAGAAGGCAAAATCAAGTAATTGATTTTTCCCTCTTACGAAAAAGGCCCGTATCGCGAGATACGGGCCTTTTTTGTTGCGCGGGAATCAAGTTGTTTTGTCAGTGCCGAAACGAATCAGCCGCAGTTGATGCTGACTATGATTCTGTCGGCATTGGTATGCAGGTTGATGCGTCGCGGGCGCAGGTCCCAGCTCGAAGGGTACTTCGGTCCAGTGGCTCGCACTGGCGCGCCATTGGCCAGGGCGCGAACCTCTTCAAGCAGTTCCGGGGTGCATTTGCGGCCGATGGTGTACTGGGCGATGGCGAGATCGCATTGATCGGGTAAGACTGGCATGTTGCCTCCTTGCATGACTGTTGGTTGGGGCGCCTACGTCGTCGGGTGGGCGCACGTCCTGTGCGTTACCGTCCCGACGATGAAAAACGTGGCACCTGTCAGCAAGTCTTACCCGGTGTCGCTGCCTTGGGCCAGCGGCAGAATGTCAGCGACTGTTTCGATCTGGGTTCAAGCCTTCTGTTCAAACGCCACGTAGATCTTGCGGCATGGCTCCAGCACTTCCCAAGTGCCCTTGAAGCCGGCCGGGATTACGAAGCGATCGCCAGCGCGCACGGTTTTGCTGTTGCCGTCGTTGTCGCGCAGCACCGAAACGCCCTGAACGATTTCGCAGTATTCATGCTCGGTGAAGTTCACCAGCCACTGGCCGACGGCACCTTCCCACACGCCTGCGTTCAGCTGGCCGCAGGGGCTGTTGTAGTGGTTGTACACTGCTTGTTCCGGGTCGCCCTTGAGGACTTTCGCCGGGTCTGGCCGATAGCGCTCGGGCTGGGTAGTGGCTTGGCTGAAGTCGACGATGTTCTGGATGCTCATTGTTCTAATCCCCCGTCATTGCGGTGCGAGTGGTTGTTAAAGCCAAAGTCTATGTTTATTAAAATGAACATCGCAAGGCCGTTTGCCAGCGTTTTGTCAAATATATTGAAACTTCATATGCGGCTGGTTTAGGGTGGTGGATGCCTTGGGCCGAAAAGCAGGCTGGCCGGGCAGAATTCCTGACAGCGCCCGCGAAGAACGCGGGTGTCGTATCAATAAGAGGAGGACACTCACATGACCACCCTGACCCGTGCCGACTGGGAGCAACGTGCCCGCGACCTGAAAATCGAAGGCCGCGCCTATATCAATGGCGAATACACCGCCGCCGTTTCCGGCGAGACTTTCGAGTGCATCAGCCCGGTCGATGGCCGTCTGCTGGGCAAGATTGCCAGCTGTGACGCCGCCGATGCCCAGCGCGCCGTGGAAAACGCTCGCGCCACGTTCAATTCCGGTGTCTGGTCGCGCCTGGCGCCGACCAAGCGCAAATCCACCATGATCCGTTTCGCCGGCCTGCTGAAACAGCACGCCGAAGAGTTGGCCCTGCTTGAAACCCTGGACATGGGCAAGCCGATCAGCGATTCCCTGTACATCGACGTTCCCGGCGCGGCGCAAGCCCTGAGCTGGAGCGGCGAAGCCATCGACAAGATCTACGACGAAGTCGCGGCCACCCCGCACGATCAGCTGGGTCTGGTGACTCGCGAGCCAGTGGGCGTGGTTGGCGCCATCGTGCCGTGGAACTTCCCGCTGATGATGGCGTGCTGGAAACTCGGTCCTGCGCTGTCCACCGGTAACTCGGTGATCCTCAAGCCGTCCGAAAAATCCCCGCTGACCGCCATCCGCATCGCTGAACTGGCTGTCGAAGCCGGCATCCCGAAAGGCGTGCTGAACGTGCTGCCGGGTTATGGCCACACCGTCGGCAAGGCGTTGGCCCTGCACAACGACGTCGACACCCTGGTGTTTACCGGTTCGACCAAAGTCGCCAAGCAACTGCTGATCTACTCCGGCGAGTCGAACATGAAGCGCGTCTGGCTCGAAGCCGGCGGCAAAAGCCCGAACATCGTGTTCGCCGATGCGCCGAACCTGCAAGACGCTGCCGAAGCGGCTGCGGGTGCCATCGCCTTCAACCAGGGCGAAGTCTGCACTGCTGGCTCACGCCTGCTGGTGGAGCGTTCGATCAAGGACAAATTCCTGCCGCTGGTGATCGAAGCACTGAAAACCTGGAAGCCGGGTAACCCGCTGGATCCGGCGACCAATGTTGGTGCGCTGGTCGATACCCAGCAGATGAATACCGTACTGTCCTACATCGAGTCTGGTCATGCCGACGGCGCCAAGCTGGTGGCCGGTGGCAAGCGTACGCTCCAGGAAACTGGCGGCACTTACGTTGAACCGACGATTTTCGATGGCGTGAGCAACGCGATGAAAATCGCCCAGGAAGAAATCTTCGGCCCGGTACTGTCGGTCATCGCATTCGACAGCGCCGAAGAAGCCATCGCGATCGCCAACGACACTCCGTACGGCCTGGCCGCTGCGGTCTGGACGGCTGACATTTCCAAGGCTCACCTCACCGCCCGCGCACTGCGTGCCGGTAGCGTATGGGTCAACCAGTATGACGGTGGTGACATGACCGCTCCGTTCGGTGGCTTCAAGCAGTCTGGCAACGGTCGTGACAAATCGCTGCATGCTTTCGACAAGTACACCGAGCTGAAGGCGACCTGGATCAAGTTGTAAGTCGTTAAGGGAGGGGCCTGTTTTAGAGCAGGCCTCCCGAACGACACAGATCCCTTGTGGGAGCGGGCTTGCTCGCGAAGGCGGTGTATCAGCCAACGTTGATGTTGGATGTGATGACCTCTTCGCGGGCAAACCCGCTCCCACATTGTTTTGTGTGTCCTGAAAAAAATATCAATCCACAGGAGCGTGGAACATGCGTTGGGCGACGTATTTCGCCGTTTTGGCATCTGTCCTGAGTGTCGGCCTGGCCCTGGGTGTCAGCATGCCGCTGGTGTCGTTTCGCCTGGAAAGCTGGGGCTACGGCTCGTTTGCCATTGGCGTGATGGCGGCGATGCCGGCCATCGGCGTCCTATTGGGGGCGAAAATCTCCAGCCATCTGGCGGCGCGATTCGGCACGGCCAATCTGATGCGCCTGTGCCTGTGGGCCGGGGCGGTTTCGATCGGTTTGCTGGCGCTGTTGCCGAGCTATCCGATCTGGTTGGTGCTGCGGCTGATGATCGGGGTGATCCTGACCCTCGTATTCATCATCGGTGAAAGCTGGATCAATCAACTGGTGGTCGAGCAATGGCGCGGGCGGTTGGTGGCACTGTATGGCAGCAGCTACGCCTTGAGTCAGCTGGCAGGGCCGGTGTTGCTGGGTTTCCTCGGTACCGAGCATGACTATGGCTTTTGGGTGGGCGTCGGTTTGCTGATGGCTGCTCCGTTCCTGTTGCTGGGCCGCAGTGGCGCGCCGAGCAGCGAGGCCAGCAGCGTGACCTTGAGTGATCTGCTCGCTTTCTGTCGTGGCCTGCCGGCGATTGCCTGGGCTGTGTCGTTGTTCGCCGCGTTCGAGGCGATGATTCTGACGTTGTTGCCGGTCTATTGCCTGCGCCAGGGCTTCACCACGGAAATCGCCCTGGCGATGGTCAGTACGGTGGTGGTCGGCGATGCGGTGCTGCAATTGCCGATTGGTGCGTTGGCTGATCGCTTGTCGCGACGCGCGTTGTTCACCGGTTGTGCGGTGGTCCTGCTGATGTCGAGCCTGGCAATCCCGATGCTGATCGACACGCTGCTGATCTGGCCCTTGTGGGTGCTGTTCGGCGCCAGCGCTGGCGGGTTGTTCACCTTGTCATTGATCCTGATCGGCGAGCGTTATCGCGACGATGCGCTGGTGCGGGCTAACGCGCACATTGCCCAGCTGTGGGGGATTGGTTGCCTGGTCGGGCCGCTGCTGGCGGGTGCCGGCAGCCAGTGGATCAACGGCCATGCGTTACCGTTGCTGATGGCGGTGGGGGCCTTGGGCGTGTTGATTGTGGTGTCGCGGCAAGGGGCGTTTGGCACTGCTCAGCCAGCCTGATGAGCATCGGAGAGCGTGGCGGTCGAGTCTTACAACATCTTCTCCAGGCCCACCGTATTGCTCATCCACGCATTGAAGCGCCGCCACCAACTCCCTGGCTCCTTGGCTAGGGTGTGCATTTTTCCGTCGTCTTCGGTGGTCCAGACGATCTGACCGTTTTCCAGTTCCACCTGATAACTCAGGGCCGGAGTCATACCCTGCAGCGCCAGTTCGCGGACCCGTGCAGCCAATTCCGGACTGTCCACCAGCACGCCGACTTCGGTGTTCCACAGCACCGAGCGCGGATCGAAATTGAACGAACCGATAAAGGACTTCTGCTGGTCGAAGATCATCGCCTTGCTGTGCAGGCTGGAGTCAGAGCTGTGATAGGCGTTGCTGGAAAACAGATGCGGCCCGCTACCGCTGCCGCCTTCCTCGCCGGGTTGGCTACGCAATTCGTACAGCTTCACGCCGTGCTCCAGCAGCGCCCTGCGATAGGGTGCGTAGCCACCGTGTACGGCGGGAACGTCCGTGGCTTCCAGTGAATTGGTCAGCAAACTCACGGAAACGCCGGCATCGGCGCGCCCGGTCAGGTACACCAGCCCCGGCTGGCCGGGCACAAAGTAGGCCGAGATCATGATCAGCTCTTTGCTGACGTTATTGAGTTCAGGTGCGAGTTGCGTGGTCAGCAGCAACTGCGGATCGGGTTCGCCCTTGGCCAGTACCTTGCTCGGCGCATCCCACAATGCCTGGTTCCAGGCCCAGATCAGTTCGCGGCGCCAGATGTCCAGGCGTGGGTGGGTGGTGAAGGTCATCAAGTGTTTGTAGAGCGCGTGATTCTGGTTGCGTGTCTCCGCCAGGGACTCTTCCAGTCGGGTGCGGGTGTTTTCCAGGTCCCGGGGTGTGGGTTTGCTCGACAGGAATTCGTCGATCGGCTTGCTCAGGGCGCTGTTCCAGTACTGGTCGAAACTGTGCCCGAGTTGCTCGGCGACCGGACCGACACCGAGCATGTCGATGTCGGTGAAATTCATGTTGGGCTCGGCATCGTAATACTCGTCCCCCAGATTGCGCCCGCCGACGATGGCCATGCTGTTGTCCGCCAGCCACAACTTGTTATGCATGCGTCGATGCTGTTGCGACAGGTTGAACAGCCGGCCCACGGTGCGCGTCACACCCGTACTGCGGCCCAGATTCAGCGGGTTGAACACGCGGATCTGAATGTTCGGATGCGCGGCGAGGGTCGCAATGACCCGGTCCAGGCCGTCGCTGGCGGTGTCGTCGAGCAGTACCCGCACCCGCACACCCCGGTCGGCGGCCTTGAGCAACTCCGCGATCAACATGCGCGTGCTGATGCCGTCGTGCACGATGTAGTACTGCAAGTCGAGGCTGCTTTGGGCGTTACGGATCAGTTCGGCGCGGGCGGTGAAGGCCTCGGTGCTGTCCGATAGCAGGCGAAAACCCGATTGTCCGTTGTAGGGTGCGGCTTGCGCCTGGACCGAGCGACCGAATGCGGAGTCTGCAGCCGGCAGCGCCTGGCTCGGCACACGCTGAACGTCGAAGCTGGAGCAACCGCCCAGGAACGCGGCGAGTAGCAGAAGAGCAAGCAGGGGCTGTCTGACTCTCACGTAGGATCGTTCCGTTTGGCGGCGCAGATAGGCATATGGACGCCGATTCCCGAAGAAAAGTCAGTCGCTGAGCTGATCGGTTTCCGCTAGCAGTTTGATCGCTGTCGCGCCCACCTTGCGCACCGCGTCTTCGATCTGCGGTGTTGGCTTGGCAGCGTAGTTCATGCGCAGGCAATTGCGGTACTTGCCGGAGGCGGAAAAAATGCTGCCCACGGCAATCTGTACGCTCTGGTCGTGCAATGCACGATTCAGTTTCAGAGTGTCGAAACCTTCCGGAAGTTCGACCCACAGCATGAAGCTGCCTTGTGGGCGACTCGCGCGAGTGCCGGCCGGGAAATAGCGGGTCACCCAATCAATCATCACGTCGCGATTGCGTTGGTATTGCGTGCGCATCCGCCGCAAATGTGGTTCGAAGTGGCCACCCTTGAGAAATTCGGCGATGGCGATCTGCGGCTGTGGCGCGGTGGATCCGGTGCTGATGTATTTCATGTGCAGCACCCGTTCCAGATAGCGGCCGGGCGCGACCCAGCCGATGCGCAGGCCTGGTGCCAGGGTCTTGGAAAACGAGCTGCACAACAGGACGCGACCGTCCTCGTCGAAGGACTTGATCGTGCGTGGGCGTGGATAGGTGTAGGCCAGTTCGCCATACACATCGTCCTCGATGATTGCCACGTCATAGCGCTGCGCAAGCGTCAATAACGCGCGTTTGCGCGACTCCGGCATGATGTAGCCCAATGGATTGTTGCAGTTGGGGGTCAGCTGTATGAGCTTGATCGGCCACTGCTCCAGGGCCAGTTCCAGCGCTTCGAGACTGATGCCGGTCAGCGGATCGGTGGGGATTTCCAGGGCTTTCATGCCCAGGCCCTTGAGGGTCTGCATCGCGCCGTGAAAGCTCGGCGAGTCCACCGCGACAATGTCGCCGGGCTCGCAGATTGCGCGAATGCTGGTGGACAGCGCTTCGTGGCAACCGGTGGTGACCACCAGTTCGCTGGCGCTCAGCTGGCAGCCGGAATCGAGCATCAGGCGAGCGATCTGTTCGCGCAGTTCGAGGTTGCCGTGGATGTTGTCGTAATACAGCCCGGGCATGTCCTGCCGACGGCTGATTCGCGCCAGGTCACGCAGCAGCGGTTTCATCGTCGGACTGGTGATGTCCGGCATGCCGCGGCCCAGTTGCACCACGTCTTTGCGCGGCACGGCGCGAATCAACTCCAGCACTTGATCCCATTGGGAAATGTCCACCGGCCGTTGGGCCGGGCGGCCGACTGCCGGCAAATCCGGCAGTTCGCGGCTGGCGGGGACGAAGTACCCGGATTTTGGCCGTGGCATGGCCAGCCCGCTGTCCTCCAGCACCCGATAGGCCTGCTGCACCGTGCTCAGGCTGACGCCGTACTCGACGCTCAGCGCCCGTACCGAAGGCAGCCGGTCACCGGGGCGATAGAAGCCCTGTTCGATACGTGTGCCGAGCAATTCGGCGAGGTTGACGTAAAGGGTCATGGTGCAGCCTCGATAAGGGTGATCGGTTAACCAGTACAGATCGGGCAAAAAATGAGGATTCAGTGACGGAATCGGCAAAACTGTATGGAATTAATACAGTTGCTTTGAATCTGTAATGCTTTTGCGCGCCCACGCATCATGGAACCTCTGGCTACCCAAGTAAACAGGAGCATCCAAGATGAACGGTTTGAGCGATGTGCGGCTGACGTTACACAGTCAGGAACTGGCGACCGGGCAGAACAACGGCACTCGGGAGGCGGGCATGGGCAATGCGTCGTCCGGCCTGAGTCGCTGGGACCAGTTCTGGCGTCGCCTGCACACGCGCAAGGCCTTGCTGGCCCTGACGGCCGATCAGCTCAAGGATATCGGGCTGACGCGGGAGCAGGCGCGGGAGGAGGGGCTGAAGCCTTTCTGGCGGATCTGATTTTGGCGGCGTTCTTCAGGGCCTCATCGCGAGCAAGCTCGCTCCCACAAGGACCGGCGGTGAGCACAAATTTTGTGAACACCATCATTCCCTGTGGGAGCGAGCTTGCTCGCGATAGCGTCGGCAAAGACGCAGAGAATCCTTCAGACCAACTCTTTAAGCCGATGCCACAACATCCCCAACGCCAGCAACGGTGAGCGCAAATGCTTGCCGCCGGGGAAGGTGATGTGCGGCACCTTGGCAAACAGGTCGAAACCACCACTGTGCTGCCCGCTAATCGCTTCGGCCAGCAGCTTGCCGGCGAGGTGCGTGGCATTCACGCCGTGACCGGAATAGGCCTGGGCGTAGTACACGTTCGGCTGGTCCTTGAGTCGCCCGATCTGCGGCAGGCGATTGGCACCGATGCCGATCATGCCGCCCCATTGGTAATCGATCTTCACTGCGCTCAGCTGCGGGAAAACCTCGAGCATTTTCGGGCGCATGTATGCGGCGATGTCTTTCGGGTCACGGCCCGAGTAATGGCAGGCGCCGCCAAACAGCAGGCGCCGGTCCGCCGAGAGCCGGTAATAGTCCAGCGCCACCCGCTGGTCACAGACCGCCATGTTCTGCGGTAGCAGGGCGTGAGCCAGTTCTTCGCTCAACGGTTCGGTGGCGATGATGTAGCTTCCGGCGGGCAGGACTTTGCCGCTGAGCTCCGGGTTGAGGTTGTTGAGGTAGGCATTGCAACCCAGCACCAGGGTCTTGGCGCGCACCGAGCCCTCGGCGGTATGGACCTTGACCTCGGGGCCATAGTCGATGCGGGTCACGGCCGAGTGCTCGAACAGCTGGACCCCCAGTCGTTGTGCCGCTGCGGCTTCGCCCAAGGCCAGGTTCAGTGGATGCAGGTGCCCCGAGCCCATGTCGATCAGGCCACCCACATAGCGCGTGGAGCCGACCACGGTGTGCATCTCGTTGGCTTGCAGCAAACGGGTCTCGTAGCGATAACCGAGGCTGCGCAGTTCTTCGGCATCCTCGGCGAAGCCTTCAAGGTCACGGGGCTTGTTGGCGAGGTCGCAGTAACCCCAGGTCAGGTCGCAGGGGATCTGGAAGCGCTCGACCCGTTGCCGGACGATTTCCACGGCTTCCAGGCCCATGAGTTTCATTTGCCGAACACCTTCGGCACCGATGACGTTGGTGAACTGATCGAGGCCGTGGCCGACGCCACGAATCAGCTGCCCTCCATTGCGACCACTGGCGCCCCAGCCGATTCTATGGGCTTCAAGCAACACCACGCTGAGACCGCGTTCGGCCAGCTCAAGCGCCGTGTTCAACCCCGAAAACCCGCCGCCCACCACACAGACATCGGCCAGCACTTCGCCTTTGAGCGCCGGAAGTTCGGGCTGCGGCAGGCTGCTGGCGGCGTAGTAGGACGCGGTGTGGTTCAGGGCAGGCTGTTGAGCACGGGCATTCATGTGCGTATTCCTGATTCTTGCGTTTGGAAAACCTGACGGAGCATAAGCCGGACCTTCTCGGACGGGCAACATTGGTCGGCTGGTGCTGTCTGGATCGGGGCTTTTGCGTCAGAATCGCGCTCTATTCCGCTATTGGTCACCGCTTCAATGAGCTGCAACAGCCAGACAATCCGCACATTGCGACAACAGATTCCCTCGTTCGAGTGCGTGCCCGGCTGCCATGACTGCTGCGGGCCGGTGACCACCTCGCCCGAAGAAATGTCGCGTCTGCCGCGCAAGTCCCGCGCCGAGCAGGATGCCGCCATGGAAGAGCTCAACTGTGTGCATCTGGGGCCGAATGGTTGCACGGTGTATGACGAGCGGCCGCTGATCTGCCGGTTGTTCGGCACCACCAAGACCTTGCCGTGCCCGAATGGGCGCGGGCCGGTGGAGCTGATTCATCCGCGGGTGGAGAAACAGGTGTTCGAGTACATGGCTTCGAACCGACAGGTGTTGGTTTAAGAGAGACCGAGTCGCCTGCATTCGCGAGCAAGCCCGCTCCCACATTCGATCTTCAGTGAATACAGAGTTTGTGTTCGACACTGATCCACTGTGGGAGCGGGCTTGCTCGCGAAAGCGGCTGAACAGGCACTGCGTATCTCAATCCGGAATCGGCAAGGTCAAACTCTCTTTCACCTCTTCCATCACGATATAGCTCTTGGATTCCCGTACATGAGGCAGCTTGAGCAGGATGTCGCCCAGCAACTTGCGGTACGAAGCCATCTCGGAAATCCTCGCTTTCACCAGGTAGTCGAAATCCCCTGACACCAGATGACACTCCAGCACATGGGGCAATTTCAGCACCGCACGTCGGAACTCTTCGAAAGTATCGCCGGATTTGTAGTCCAGGCTGATCTCGACGAAAACCAGCAGACTACCCTTCAGGTGCTGCGGATTGAGCCTGGCGTTGTAGCCCATGATGATCCCTTCGCGCTCCAGACGCCGGACCCGCTCAGTACAGGGCGTGGTCGAGAGCCCGACCTTTTCCCCAAGCTCCGTAAAGGAAATCCGCCCGTCCGCTTGCAGGATCCGCAGGATGTTGCGGTCGATCTTGTCCAGCTCACGTTTGGTCTGAGTGTTGGTACGCATAGGGGATGCGCCTCCGTGAAAAGGGTTTTTGCCGAGAATTGTCGCCAAATATAGGCGCTTATATAGTGAAAAGCACTGGCGAATCTTTTTTACACTGCGCGCATCTAAAGCTCTGAATAACAAACGTCAGCGGTTAGCCGCGATGAGGGATATGAAAATGCGCGTCATGGTCTTGGGTAGCGGCGTCATCGGTACCACCAGTGCTTATTATCTGGCCCGTGCCGGGTTTGAAGTGGTGGTGGTCGACCGGCAGCCAGCTGCCGCCATGGAGACCAGTTTCGCCAACGCCGGGCAGGTTTCGCCGGGTTATGCCTCGCCGTGGGCCGCGCCTGGCGTGCCGCTCAAGGCCATCAAGTGGCTGTTGCAGCGCCACGCGCCCTTGGCGATCAAGGCCACCGCTGACATCGACCAGTACCTGTGGATGGCGCAGATGCTGCGCAACTGCACCGCCAGCCGTTACGCGGTGAACAAGGAGCGCATGGTCCGTCTGTCCGAGTACAGCCGTGACTGCCTCGATGAACTGCGCGCCGAAACCGGCATCGCCTATGAAGGCCGCAGCCTTGGTACGACCCAACTGTTCCGCACCCAGGCTCAACTCGACGGCGCCGCGAAAGATATCGCCGTGCTGAAAGAGTCCGGCGTGCCGTTCGAGCTGCTCGACCGCGACGGCATTGCCCGCGTTGAGCCGGCCCTGGCCAGCGTCACTGACATCCTCGCTGGTGCCTTGCGCCTGCCGAACGACCAGACTGGCGACTGCCAGATGTTCACTACCAAGCTCGCAGAAATGGCTGCGAACCTCGGTGTGCAATTCCGTTTCGGCCAGGACATTCAGCGCCTCGACTTCGCCGGTGACCGCATCAACGGCGTATGGATCGACGGCAAGCTGGAAACCGCCGACCGCTACGTGCTGGCCCTCGGCAGCTACTCGCCGCAACTGCTCAAGCCGCTGGGGATCAAGGCGCCGGTGTACCCGCTCAAGGGCTACTCCTTGACCGTGCCGATCACCAACTCGGCGATGGCTCCGACTTCGACCATTCTCGACGAGACCTACAAGGTCGCGATCACCCGTTTCGACAACCGCATCCGCGTTGGCGGCATGGCTGAAATCGCCGGTTTTGACCTGTCGCTGAACCCGCGTCGCCGGGAAACCCTGGAGATGATCGTCAACGACCTTTATCCTCAGGGCGGCGATCTGGCCCAGGCCGATTTCTGGACTGGTCTGCGTCCGACTACGCCGGATGGAACGCCGATCGTTGGCGCCACCCCGTTCAAGAACCTATTCCTGAACACCGGTCACGGCACGCTCGGCTGGACCATGGCCTGCGGCTCCGGTCGCTTGCTGGCAGACCTGATGGCGAAGAAAAAGCCGCAGATCAGCGCCGAAGGCCTCGATATTTCCCGTTATGGCAGCAAAACCCAGGAGCCTGCAAAGCATGTCAGTCCAGCGCCAGCTCACCAATGAGCGCATGAGTCAGATCGTCACCCATAACGGCACGGTTTACCTTGCCGGACAGGTCGGCGATGACATGAACGCCGGGATTGAACAGCAGACCCGTGAAACCCTCGCCAACATCGAGCGGTTGCTCGATCTGGCCGGCACCGACAAGCACCATCTGTTGTCGGTGACGATTTACCTGAAAGACATCGACGCGCATTTCGAAGGCATGAATGCGGTGTGGGACCAGTGGCTGCCAAAAGGCGTCGCTCCGGCCCGCGCCACAGTCGAATCGAAACTGTGCGAACCGCAAATCCTGGTCGAGCTGTCGGTTGTAGCCGCTCTGCCATAAGCTTTCAGACAGATCCCTCTCCCGGTGCTGTTGGCGGTTCACGCCGTCAGCCAGCATCGGTTTTTCTTCCCGATAACCCGACCAGAAGTCTGCCGCCATGCGTCCTGCCCGTGCCCTGATCGACCTTCAAGCCCTGCGCAACAACTACCGAATCGCCCGTGAGCTCACGGGGGCCAAAGCCCTCGCGGTGATCAAGGCCGATGCCTATGGCCATGGCGCGGTGCGTTGCGCCCAGGCGCTGGAAGCCGAGGTGGACGGGTTTGCCGTGGCGTGTATCGAAGAGGCGTTGGAGCTGCGGGCGGCGGGCATTCGTGCGCCGATCCTGCTGCTGGAAGGTTTTTTCGAAGCCGATGAGCTGGCGCTGATCGTCGAGCATGATTTCTGGTGCGTGGTGCATTCACTGTGGCAGCTCGAAGCCATCGAGAAAGCGGCGTTGAGCAAGCCGATCACCGTGTGGCTGAAGCTCGATTCGGGCATGCACCGCGTTGGGCTGCACCCGGCGGATTATCAGGCGGCCTATCAACGGCTGCTAGCCAGCGGCAAAGTCGCGAAAGTGGTGCTGATGAGCCACTTTGCGCGTGCCGATGAACTGCACGAGCAGGCCAGTGCCGATCAGGTGGCGGTATTTGAAGCGGCGCGCAAGGGCTTGTCCGCCGAGGTCAGTCTGCGCAACTCGCCGGCGGTGCTCGGTTGGCCGCAGATTCCGAGCGATTGGGTGCGCCCGGGCATCATGCTCTATGGCGCCACGCCCTTCGAAGAAGCCAACGAAGTGGCATCGCGCCTGCAGCCGGTCATGACCCTGGAATCGAAAGTGATCAGTGTGCGCGAATTGCCGGCTGGCGAGCCCGTCGGTTACGGCGCCAAATTCATCACCCCTAAACCGATGCGCATTGGCGTCGTGGCCATGGGTTACGCCGACGGCTACCCGCGTCTGGCACCGACCGGCACGCCAGTGCTGGTTGCCGGGCAGCGCAGCCAGTTGATCGGCCGGGTGTCGATGGACATGCTCTGTATCGACCTGACCGATGTGCCGCAGGCCGGCCTCGGTTCGACCGTCGAATTGTGGGGCAAAAACATCCTCGCCAGTGATGTGGCCATGGCTGCCGGCACGATTCCTTACCAGATTTTCTGCAATCTGCGCCGAGTGCCACTGCTCTATTCCGGGGCTTAGTGCGCAGGGCTCCAGACCGGAAGTCGCCTGGCTGAGCAGGATTCAGGTCAAGGTGTTGTAAATACTGAACGCTGTCGCCATGATAACGCTCACTATTCCAACAATCCTGAATCCTGGAGGCGCAAGCTTTGGACGTCGGTGAACGACTGCAATCCATCCGTAGGCTCAAAGGCCTTTCCCAACGTGAGCTCGCCAAACGGGCGGGGGTCACCAACAGCACGATTTCGATGATCGAAAAGAACAGCGTGAGCCCTTCGATCAGTTCGCTGCGCAAGGTGTTGGGCGGGATTCCCATGTCCATGGTCGAGTTCTTTTCCGAAGAAATCCTGCAGGAAAAACCGACCCAGATCGTCTACAAGGCCAACGAGCTGATCGATATTTCCGATGGCGCGGTGACCATGAAACTGGTCGGTCGGGCGCACCCGAGCCGGGCTATCGCATTCCTCAATGAAATCTATCCGCCAGGCGCCGACACCGGTGACGAGATGCTCACCCATGAGGGCGAGGAAACCGGCATCCTGGTCGAAGGAAAGCTGGAACTGGTGGTCGGTCTCGAAACTTTTGTCCTCGAAGCCGGCGATAGCTACTACTTTGAAAGTACCAAGCCACACCGTTTCCGTAATCCGTTCGATGTGCCGGCGCGACTAATCAGCGCAGCCACGCCGGCGAATTTCTAAGAAAAGAGGCGTCCTGCCAGCATCGCAGAGGCGCCCGGGCTGTTTTTCCGTTGCGGCCTAAGACCCCTCCGACTTTGGGGTTGTTTCAGTGCGACGGGCTTACCGCTATACTTGCGCCCGCCTGCGAACCGTGGCCGTAGGCGTGACTAGCCACCATTGAGGGTGAACGCGTGAACCTAATTATGAAAATGCTGGCTGCACCAGCAACCGTATTGGCCCTATGGGCTGTCAGTGTCAGCGCTCAGGCTGCGACCAACGACGAAATTGCCAAACGCCTTGAGCCAGTTGGCCAGGTTTGTGTTCAGGGTAAAGAGTGCAAGGGCATGGAAGTGGCCGCTTCGGCCGGCGGCGGTGGTGGTGCCAAGGCGCCTAAAGATGTTATTGCCAAACATTGCAACGCTTGCCACGGCACCGGCCTGCTGGGCGCGCCGAAAATCGGCGACAAAGCGGCCTGGAAAGAACGCGCCGATCACCAGGGCGGCCTCGACGGCATCCTGGCCAAAGCCATTACCGGCGTAAACGCGATGCCGCCTAAAGGCACCTGCGCCGACTGCTCCGACGACGAGCTCAAGGGCGCCATCAAAGAGATGTCCGGTCTGTAACCAGCCCGCCTCTTTCGCAAAAAAGCCGCTTTCGAGCGGCTTTTTTGTGCCTGTGATTCAGCAGACGCCGTAAACCCCTGTGGGAGCGAGCTTGCTCGCGATGGCGGTGTATCTGGCAACGATGTGTTGATTGATCGTCCGCTATCGCGAGCAAGCTCGCTCCCACAGGACTGGTCATTGCAGCCAAGACCCGGCAAGCTCGGTCCAAGCCCAAGTCATGGAACATGAGGGAGGATCCGATGGTTCAGCTGTGCTCTATCGAACAGGCAGTCGATGACGTCCTGGCACGGTTGCCAGCGCATATCCACATGGGACTGCCTCTGGGGTTGGGCAAACCCAATCACTTCGTCAACGCATTGTATCGGCGAATCGCACAGTCGCCCGAGCGACGGCTGACGATCTACACCGCGTTGTGCCTGGGGCGCCCGCCCTTGGGCGATGGTCTGCAAAAGCGATTTCTCGAACCCTTTATCGAACGGGTCTTCGGCGACTATCCGGAGCTGGAATTTCTCGCCGACCTGCGTCGCGATAGTCTGCCGGGCAACATCCACATCCAGCAGTTCTTCATGCAGCCCGGCAGCCTGCTCAGCAGTGCCACGGCGCAACAGGATTACGTCAGCAGCAATTACAGCCATGCGGCGCGGGACATCAATGCCGCCGGATTGAATCTGGTGGCGCAGCTGGTGGCCAGCCATGCCGAGCATCCCGACCGCGTGAGCCTGAGCTGCAACCCGGACATCACCCTCGACCTGCTGCCGATGATCGCCAGGCGCCGCGCCGCCGGAGAAACCATCCTGATGGTCGGCCAGGTGCACAACGATCTGCCTTACATGCCCGGCGATGCGGAACTCGGCATCGACACCTTTGACCTGTTGATCGATGAGAAGGACAACACCACGCTGTTTTCCACGCCGAACATGCCTGTGGGGTGTCAGGACCATTTCATCGGCCTGCACGCCAGCACCCTGGTGCGTGACGGCGGCACCTTGCAGATCGGCATCGGTTCCATGGGCGATGCGCTGACGGCGGCGCTGCTGGCGCGGCAAGCCGACAACGACGGATACAGGGCTTTGCTGGCAGACGTAAACCTCAGCCACTGGGCGCAACTGATTGAGCGCGAAGGCGGCATCAAACTCTTCGCCAAAGGCCTGTATGGCTGCAGTGAAATGTTCGTCAATGGCTTGCTGGTGCTGGCCGATGCCGGGATCGTGCGGCGCAAGGTTTATCCGGACGTGGCGACCCAACAGCAGGCAAATGCAGGCACCCTCGACGAGGCTGCGCAAACCGATGGCATCTCGGTGCACGGCGGTTTCTTTCTCGGCCCGCGCAGCTACTACGAACGCTTGCGTGAGTTGCCGCAGAGCAAGCGGCTCGAATTCAACATGACCCGCATCAGCTACATCAACGAGCTCTACGGCCAGGAAGAACTCAAACGCTTGCAGCGCCTCGATGCGCGGTTCATCAACACCGCTTTCACCGTGACCTTGCTCGGTGCCGCGGTGGCCGATCAGCTCGAAGACGGGCGTGTGCTCAGCGGCGTAGGCGGGCAGTACAACTTCGTGGTGCAAGGGCATGCGCTGCAAGGCGCACGCTCGGTGTTGCTGCTGCGCAGCTGGCGTGAGTCTGGCGGTGACATCAGCTCGAACATCGTCTGGGAGTATGGTCACTGCACGATTCCCCGGCACTTGCGGGACATCGTGGTCACCGAATACGGCATCGCCGATCTTCGCGGCAAAACCGATGCGGCGGTGATCGAGGCCTTGCTCAACATCAGCGACTCGCGTTTTCAGCCGGGATTGATCGAGCAGGCGCAGAAAGTCGGCAAACTGCCCAATGACTTCCGTCTCGATCCGCGCTTTACCGATAACAGTCCGCAGCGTTTACAGGCGATTCAGGCACGGCATCCACAGCTGTTTCCGGAGTATCCGCTGGGCTGTGATTTCACCGAGGTGGAGCAGGATCTGTTGCGGGCGCTGAACTGGCTCAAGAGTAAGTTCAAGCTGAGCGAGGTACTGGACCTGGGCAAGGCAGCGCTGGATGCGCCGGAGCCTGCGTTGTTCCAGGAGCATCTGCAGCGCATGCAACTGGCCAACCCGGAGGGGATGAAGGAGGACTTGTATCAGCGGTTGCTGCTCACAGGCCTCAAGGCGACTGCGCAGTAACTGGCCACCGAAAACAACTGTGGGAGCGAGCTTGCTCGCGATAGCGGCCTGACAGACAACATTGATGTTGAATGTGATGGCCTCATCGCGAGCAAGCTCGCTCCCACAGGGGATGTGCGTTGTCGCGGCTTTATTCGATAAAGGTCACGACACCATCGGCCAGCGATTTCACGCGGGCCAGCGACTCTACGCGATAACCCTGCGAATCCAGCTCCGCACGCCCACCCTGGAACGACTTCTCGATCACGATACCCAGGCCCGCCACGGTGGCGCCGGCCTGCTTGATGATCGAAATCAGTGCCTGGGACGCCTTACCGTTGGCCAGGAAGTCATCGATGATCAGCACGCGGTCGCTGCTGGTCAGGTGGCGCGGGGAGATGGCCACGGTGCTTTCGGTCTGCTTGGTGAACGAGTACACGGTCGCCGACAGCAGGTTTTCGGTCAGGGTCAGGGACTGGTGCTTGCGGGCGAAAATCACCGGCACACCCAGGTTCAGACCGGTCATGATCGCCGGGGCGATACCCGAGGCTTCGATGGTGACGATCTTGGTGATGCCCGAATCCTTGAACAGCGTGGCGAATTCGTCGCCGATCAGCTTCATCAGGGCCGGGTCGATCTGGTGGTTCAGAAAGGCGTCGACTTTCAGGACCTGGTCGGAAAGCACGATGCCTTCTTCGCGAATTTTCTTGTGCAGTGCTTCCATGAAGCTGTCCTCTTTTGGCGCCTGTGCGCCGAAGGTCATATAAAAGTGGTCAATTCTAGCGCTTTAACATCGCGCGTATATCCGCCAATGCGTTGTTGCCCCGCACGGCTTTGACTTCGGTCGGTGTGTCGTCGTTGCCTTCCCAGGCCAGATCGTCCGGCGGCAGCTCATCGAGGAAGCGGCTCGGTGCGCAATCGATGATCTCGCCGTACTGCTTGCGCTTGGCGGCGAAGGTGAAGGCCAGGGTCTGGCGCGCGCGGGTAATGCCCACGTAGGCCAGGCGACGTTCTTCTTCGATGGTGTCGGCTTCGATGCTGGAACGGTGCGGGAGGATTTCCTCCTCCATGCCCATGATAAACACGTAGGGGAATTCCAGGCCCTTGGACGCATGCAAGGTCATCATCTGCACGCCTTCGGCGCCGTCTTCCTCTTCCTGCTGGCGCTCGAGCATGTCGCGCAGGACGAGTTTGCCGATGGCGTCCTCGACGGTCATCTCGCCTTCTTCGTCTTTTTCCAGGGTGTTTTTCAGCGCCTCGATCAGGAACCAGACGTTACCCATGCGGTAGTCGGCAGCCTTGTCGCTGGAGCTGTTGGTGCGCAGCCAGTTCTCGTAGTCGATGTCCATGACCATGCTGCGCAGGGCCGAGATCGGGTCTTCGCCGGCGCACTGCTCGCGCACCCGGTCCATGAAACGCTTGAAGCGCGACAGGCGATCGGTGAAGCGGCTGTCCAGATGCTCGCCCAAACCCATCTCGTCGGTGGCGGCGTACATCGAGATCTTGCGCTCGGTGGCGTAGTTGCCCAGCTTCTCCAGCGTGGTCGAACCGATCTCGCGGCGCGGCACGTTGATCACCCGCAGGAACGCGTTGTCGTCGTCCGGGTTCACGATCAGGCGGAAGTAGGCCATCAGGTCTTTTACTTCCTGACGCCCGAAAAAGCTGTTGCCGCCGGACAGGCGATACGGCACCTGGTGATGCTGTAACTTCAGCTCGATCAGCTTGGCCTGGTAGTTACCGCGATACAGGATCGCGAAATCGCTGTACGGGCGGTCGGTGCGCAAGTGCAGGCTGAGGATTTCCATGGCCACGCGCTCGGCCTCGGCATCCTCGTTGCGGCAACGGATCACGCGGATCTCGTCGCCGTGGCCCATTTCACTCCACAGCTGTTTTTCGAATTCGTGGGGGTTGTTCGAAATCAGCACGTTGGCGCAGCGCAGGATGCGGCTGGTGGAGCGGTAGTTCTGCTCCAGCATCACCACTTTCAAGGACGGGTAGTCGTCCTTGAGCAGCATCAGGTTTTCCGGGCGAGCGCCGCGCCAGGCGTAGATCGACTGGTCGTCGTCGCCTACCACGGTGAACTGGTTGCGTTTGCCGATGAGCATTTTCACCAGCAGGTATTGGCTGGCGTTGGTGTCCTGGTATTCGTCGACCAGCAGGTAACGCACCTTGTTCTGCCACTTTTCCAGGATGTCGGCGTGCTCTTCGAACAGCTTCACCGGCAGCAGGATCAGGTCGTCGAAGTCCACCGCGTTGAACGCCTTGAGCGTGCGCTGGTAGTGGGTGTAGACGATGGCGGCGGTCTGTTCCTTGGGGTTGCGCGCGTTTTCCAGGGCCTGGGCCGGCAGGATCAGGTCGTTTTTCCAGGCGCCGATCATGTTCTTGATCTCGTCGACGCCGTCGTCGCCCGAGTATTCCTTCTGCATGATGTCGGTCATCAGGGCCTTGACGTCGGTCTCGTCGAAGATCGAGAAGCCCGGCTTGTAGCCCAGCCGCACGTGCTCCTTGCGGATGATGTTCAGGCCCAGGTTGTGGAACGTGCAGACCGTCAGCCCGCGACCTTCACCGGCACGCAGCAGGGTGCCGACCCGTTCCTTCATTTCGCGGGCGGCCTTGTTGGTAAAGGTCATGGCGACGATGTACTGGGCGCGAATGCCGCAGTTCTGGATCAAATGCGCGATTTTGCGCGTGATCACGCTGGTCTTGCCGGAGCCTGCACCGGCGAGCACCAAAAGAGGGCCGCCGACGTAGCTCACGGCTTCTTGCTGCCGGGGATTGAGTCGGGACATAGGTGAATTCAGGAGTCAGTCACAAAATGGGCCGGCATTTTAACAGGCTCAGCGAATTGTGCTGCTCTGTCCGACTTGTGACGTACCACGCTATCTGTAATCGCCGGTTTTGT
This sequence comes from Pseudomonas sp. KH_046_1, assembly GCF_057839025.1. Lineage (NCBI taxonomy): Bacteria > Pseudomonadati > Pseudomonadota > Gammaproteobacteria > Pseudomonadales > Pseudomonadaceae > Pseudomonas > Pseudomonas sp. KH_046_1. The sequence continues at coordinate 6,175,046 of NZ_CM174481.1, read as the reverse complement.
TACTTTCACGCAGGATGCGCAACGGATTTGCGGCTAATGTTCGTAATTCCGGATACAAAGGGCTCGTTTTGCCAACTGATGTCATTGTCATTGATCATCGGAACGGCATAATGCCCGTCGCCTACATCTTTGCAGAGTCTAGGGAGCTAGCTTGTCTACGCCTGTCGAACCCTTGCGTTTGCTGCTACTGGCTGAAGAGCCAGCGTGGGCAGCGTTGTTGCGCGAGTGTCTGGTTCCTATGGGGAGCTCGGCCGTTCTCATCAGCGCGCCGAGTTGGGAGTCGGTCAGCAGCCTGTTCGATGACAACCGCAGCGCGGTGTTATTGACCATCCCGCAACTTCAACCGGCGCCGGGCCGTTGCAGCCTGCCGACGGTGTTGCTGCTCGACCATGAACCGCTGACCCCGCCCGACGGTGTGAGTGACTGGCTGGTGCGCGATCTGCTTGATTCCGGCATGTTGCGCCGCTGTCTGCGCCATGTGCGCGAGCGGGGCGTCCTGGAAAACACTCTGCAACGCCTGGCCGAGCAAGATCCGCTCACGGGCATCGCCAACCGCCAGGGCTTCCAGACCCTGCTGACGGCGCGGCTGGCGGAAAACGACGGTCGTGGTCTGGCCCTCGGTCATCTCGACCTCGACAATTTCCGTTACGCCAACGATGCCCTCGGCCATCAGGCCGGTGACCGCCTGATCTTGCAAGTGGTGGCGCGGCTCAAGTGCCAGCTTGAGGTCGGCGATCAACTGGCGCGCCTGGGCAGTGATGAATTCGCTCTGCTGATCGACACCCGTCGCGCTCCCCAGCGTGCCGAGTGGATGGCCGAGCGCATCAGCGAAGCGCTGGCCGAACCTTATTGGGTCGATGGCGAAAGCCTGCTGATCGGTTCCAGTCTGGGCATCGCCTACGCCCGGGCCCAGACCGATGCGGATCCGCTGATGTGGCATGCACACATCGCCATGCAGCAGGCCAAAAGCACGCAGGGCTGCACCTTTCACATTTTCAACGAACGCATCAATCGCAATGCCCGCAGCATCGCCGACCTCGAAACCGAGCTGCGTCGAGCACTGCGTCGCGATGAACTGGAATTGCACTACCAGCCACGGCTGAACCTCGAAGACGGGCAGATCGTCGGCCTCGAAGCGTTGGTGCGCTGGCGGCATGCCGAGCGCGGCTTGCTGCCACCGAGTGAATTCGTGCCGCTGGCCGAGCAAAGCGGCCTGATCGTGCCGCTGGGCTACTGGGTGATTTCCCGGGCCTTGCGCGACATGCAGGCGCTGCTTGAACTGGGTTTGCCGCCGTTGCACATGGCGATCAACCTGTCGTTCCGGCAGTTCCAGGACAGCCAGTTGCTGTCGACCCTGAGTCGCCTGATTGCCGAGCGCGGTGTCGAGGCGCAGTGGCTGGAGTTCGAACTGACCGAAACCGCCGTGATGCGCCGCAGCGATCTGGTCAAGCAGACCATGGACGCCCTTGGGCGCCTCGGGGTGCGCTTCTCCCTCGACGACTTCGGCACCGGGTTCTCGTCGTTCGTGCACCTCAACAGCCTGCCGATCACCTTGCTGAAGATCGACAAGAGCTTTGTCGGCGGTATGGAACAGCGTGAGGAAAACCGCAAACTGGTCCACGCGATGATCAACCTGGCGCACAACCTCAACCTTGAGGTGGTCGCAGAAGGCGTGGAAACGCCGGAGCAACTGGATCTGCTGCGTGGGTTTGAATGCGATCAGGTGCAGGGATATTTGATCAGCATGCCATTGCCGCTGGCCGAGCTGGTGGAGTATCTGACGTTTGGCTCCAGTCGGCAGCCGGTGCTGGAAGTCGTGAGCTAAACCCCATAACAAATGTGGGAGCGGGCTTGCTCGCGAAAGCGGTGTTTCAGCCAATATCAATGGTGACTGATAGTCCGCATTCGCGAGCAAGCCCGCTCCCACAGGGAATTCACTCTGCTTGAACTGCCTCGAATCGTTGTGACACCGGCTCCCGCCGAATCATCCGCTTCATCTTCCACTCAAACCCCAGCGTCAGGCTCACCGCTGCACACGCCAGCCCCAGCGCCAGGCCCCACCAGACACCCGTTGGCCCCCAGTCCAGGTGGAACGCCATCCACCACGCCGCCGGTGCGCCAATCAGCCAATAGCAACCCAGACCGACGAGGAAAGTGGTCTTGGCATCCTTGAGTCCGCGAATGCAGCCCATGGCAATGGTTTGCACGCCGTCGAACAGCTCGAACCATGCCGCCACCGCCAGCAGGCTCACGGCCAGGTTGATGACATCGCGAAACGCCGGGTCGTTGTGGTCGAGAAACAGGCCGACCAACTGGTTTGGCAATAGCCAGAAGACCATGGCGAAACACAGCATCGCCGCCGCCCCGAACGCAATGCCGACCCGCCCGGCCAGCCGAGCATCCAGCAGTTGCCCGGCGCCGTAGTGCTGGCCGATGCGCATGGTGATTGCGTAGGAAATACCTGCCGGGACCATGAACGCCACCGAGACGATTTGCAGGGCGATCTGGTGTGCGCCCAGTTGCGTACTGCCCATGGTGCCCATGCACAGCGCGGCGAAGGCAAACAGACCGACTTCCACCGCGTAGGTACCGCCAATCGGCAGGCCCAGGCGCCACAGCTCCTTCAGGTACTGGCGGTTCAGCCGCGACAGGCCCTGGCGCAGCGGATAGGCCTCATAAGCCGGATGCCGACGAATGTGCCACGCCAGCGCAAGTGCCATGAGGTTGGCGACAATCGCCGTGACCAACCCGATGCCCGTCAGCCCCAGTTTCGGCAGGCCGAACATCCCGGTAATCAGCGCATAGTTGAGCAAGAAGTTGGCGACCGTACCGCCGAGGCTGATGACCATCACCGGTGTCGCACGACCAATGGCGCTGGTGAACCCGCGCAGGGCCATGAAGCTCAGGTAGCCAGGCAGGGCGAACGGCAGGAAAATCAAAAACTGCCCGGCCGCATGGACGTTGCTTTCGGTCTGGCCGAACAGCAGCAACACCGGTTTGAGGTTCCACAGCAGCAAACCGGCGACCAGCGCCATCAGCCACGCCAGCCACAACCCGGCCTGGGTCAGCCGGGTAGCCCCGACAATATCGCCGGCACCCTGACGGATCGCCACCAGCGTACCTACCGCTGCGATCACGCCAATGCAGAAAATCGACACGAACGAGTAGGTCGCCGCACCGAGCCCGCCACCGGCCAACGCTTCGGGACTCAGGCGCGCCATCATCAGGGTGTCGGTGAGGACCATCAACATGTGCGCCAACTGCGAGGCAATCAGCGGCCCCGCCAGCCGCAGGATGGCCCAGAGTTCAGTACGTGCTGGATGCTGCATGGTCATCACGCTCGAATATCAGAGAGAACAGGAAAGCGTCGATTCTCGGCGCTCTGCGCGGTTTGCACAAAGGGATAAATAGGATGGATGGCATGATTAAAACTCATGCTGGAGAGTTTCTGCTAGGGTGGGCGAAACCCGCAGTAGGAGCTTTCCCAATGTCCCGTCGTCTTCCTCCCTTGTATGCCCTGCGCGCATTCGAAGCGGCGGCGCGGCACAGCTCGTTTACCCGCGCGGCCGAAGAGCTGTCGATTACCCAAAGTGCGGTCAGCCGACATATTCGTACGCTCGAAGAGCATTTTGCCTGCCGCTTGTTTCACCGCAGTGGCCGTAACCTGCAATTGACCGAGTCGGCCCGTTTGCTGTTGCCGGGCATTCGCGAAGGCTTCACCGCCCTGGAGCGCGCCTGCAATACCTTGCGCGCCGAAGACGACATCTTGCGCATGAAAGCCCCGTCGACCCTGACCATGCGCTGGTTGCTGGCGCGCCTCAGTCGCTTCCGTCATCTGCAACCGGGTAACGAAGTGCAACTGACCAGTGCGTGGATGGACATCGATTCGGTGGACTTCAACGACGAACCGTTCGACTGTGCGGTGCTGCTGGGTAACGGACATTTCCCGCCGGACTGGGAGGCGAGTTACCTGTTCCCCGAGGAATTGATCCCGGTCGGGGCGCCCAACCTGCGGGGCGACCAGCCCTGGGATGTCGAGCGTCTGGCCAACACCGAGTTGCTGCACCCGACGCCGGACCGCCGCGACTGGCGCAATTGGCTGGAACGCATGGGGCTGGCCGATCAGGTGTCGCTCAAGGGCGGACAGGTGTTCGATACCCTGGAACTGGGCATGATCGCCGCCGCGCGGGGTTATGGCGTGTCCATGGGCGATTTGCTGATGGTGGCGGAGGATGTGGCCCAGGGACGCCTGAGTTTGCCGTGGCCAACCGCCGTCGCCAGTGGCGAGTGTTATTACCTGGTATGGCCGAAAACCCGGCCCGGCGGCGAACGCATGCGCCGGCTCAGTGACTTTCTGCAAAACGAAGTCCGGTCCATGGAATTGCCGGATGTCGTGCATCTGAGCTGAACGATGAAGCCACCGATGTCTCGACTTTTATGCTTGCTGAAACGTTTCATCAGGTCTATAAAAATGGCACAACTCCAAGAAAGGCTATTGCCATGACCCCACTCAAACTTTTCGTTGCCCTCAGCGCACTGTCCGCTGCCTCCCAAGCCCTAGCCTGGGATTACGTCCTGCTCGACACCGACAAAGCCGCCCAGAACTGGCAAATCACCAGCCAGCAACTCGGCGTAAAAATCGACAAACCTTTCAGCGTGACCCTGCGCACCTTGCACGGCGGTCGGCAGGAAGGCGTCAGCATCGTCGACATCGATAACGGCACGATGAAACTTTCGGTAGTTCCAACTCGCGGCATGAACGTCCTGCAGGCCTCGGTCGGTAACGTGCGCATGGGTTGGGATTCGCCAGTCAAGGAAGTGGTCAATCCGTCCTTCATCGAGCTCAACGGCCGTGGTGGCCTGGGCTGGCTGGAAGGCTTCAATGAACTGGTCACCCGCTGCGGCTACGAATGGGTCGGCCATCCCGGCATCGACAACGGCGAACTGCTGACCCTGCACGGTCGCGCTGCCAATATCCCGGCCAACAAAGTCACCCTGCACATCGATGAAAAACCACCGTATGCCATCAGCCTGCGCGGCGAGCTGAAAGAGCAGGCTTTCAAGAAAGTCGACTTCTCGGTCGCGACCGAACTGGTCACCGAGCCCGGCAGCGTAGCGTTCGCCCTCAACGACACCCTGACCAACAACGGCGACTATCCAAAGGAATACCAGGCGCTGTATCACAGCAACTTCAGCACCCCATTCCTGGAGCAGGGCGCCCGCTTCGCCGCGCCGGTGAAACAGGTGTCGCCGTTCAACGATAAAGCCAAAAGCGATTTGCCGGACTGGCAAACCTATCGCGCACCGACCAAGGACTACGACGAAACGGTTTACAACGTAGTGCCGTACGCCGATGCCAAGGGCGATACATTGACCGTCCTGCATAACAAGGCCGGCAGCCTGGGCGTCTCGGTCGGTTTCAACACTCAAACACTGCCCGTGTTCTCCCTGTGGAAAAACACCGATACCCAAGGGCAGGGCTATGTCACGGGGCTGGAGCCAGGCACGAGTTTTTCCTACAACCGCCGGTATCAGCGGCCACTGAACCTGGTGCCAATGATTGGGCCGAAGGAGCAGAAGCAGTTCCGCATCAGCTACGCCTTGCTGGCGGATAAGGCCGCTGTGGATAAGGCGCTGAAGCAGGTGAGCGAAATTCAAGGTGGGCGGGAGACTGAGGTGCGGCAGACGCCGTTGGTTGACCTTACCAAGGGTTGATTTTCGCCATCTTTCCGAAAAGCCGCTTACAAATTTGGGCTACTGGCTTGTTGGCCGATATTGCAGCGCTTCGGCCAAGTGCTCGCGTCTGATCTCATCGACTTGTTCAAGGTCCGCAAGAGTGCGCGCTACTTTGAGCAGTCGATGGGCCGCTCGCAGTGACAAGGTCAGTCGTTCACACGCCGTCTCCAGCCAGGTTTCGTCTGTTGTGGATAACTTGCAGTGTCTGCGCAAGCCCGGCAAGTCGAGAAAGGCATTGGCACAGCCTTGGCGCTTTTGTTGCCGTTCTCGTGCGTCGGCAACCAACTCGGCGGCGGTGGCAGTGTCGTCGCCGGGTTTTAACGCAGGATTCAATGCCGTGGCTTCGCGAGCAACCGTCAGGTGCAGATCAATACGATCCAGCAGTGGCCCCGACAGTTTGTTGCGATAGCGCTGAACCATGTCCGGCGTACAGGAACAACGACCACTCGGTTCGCCAAGATATCCACAGGGGCAGGGATTCATCGCGGCGACCAGTTGAAAGCGCGCCGGGAAGCGTACGCGGTCCTTGGCGCGGGAAATCACGATGTGGCCGGATTCCAGTGGCTCTCTCAACACCTCCAATACCTTGCGATCAAATTCCGGGAGTTCATCGAGGAACAGCACGCCATGGTGAGCGAGGGTGATTTCGCCCGGTTGTGGTTTCGAGCCACCGCCCACCAGTGCCGGTCCTGAGGCGGAATGGTGTGGTTGTCGGAAGGGGCGCTGTGGCCAATGGCTCAGTGGCACACAACTGGCGACGGATTGAATCGCTGCGACCTCCAGTGCTTCGTTTTCGGCCAAGGGTGGCAACAGCCCTGGCAATCGGCTCGCCAGCAGTGTCTTGCCCGTACCCGGTGGCCCGCTGAACAGCAGGTTATGCGCACCCGCTGCCGCAATCAGCAGCGCACGTTTGGCCGCCATTTGCCCCTGAACCTCATTCAAATCGGGATAGGGTTTGCTGGCGTAGAGCAAACCGTTGGAGGCGTAGGGTTCGATGGGCGTGTGGCCATTGAAATGCGCGACCGCTTGAAGCAGATGATCCACCGCAATCACCTTCAACCCCGACGCCAGGCAAGCCTCCTCGGCATTCGCCTGCGGCACCATCAACCAGCGCCCGGCCTTGCGCGCCGCCAATGCCGCCGGCAGCACCCCGCGGACCGGTCGCACGGCACCGGAAAGCGCCAGCTCCCCCAGGCACTCCACGTCATCCAGCGTCAGCGTCGGCACCTGCACGCTGGCCGAGAGAATCCCCAGGGCAATCGCCAGATCGAACCGCCCGCCATCCTTGGGCAAATCCGCTGGCGCCAGATTCAGCGTGATCCGACGCGCCGGAAATTGCAGCCCCGAATTGATGATCGCGCTGCGCACCCGGTCCTTGCTTTCCTTCACCGCCGCTTCGGGCAGGCCGACCATCGTCAGCGAGGGCAGACCGTTGGCCAGATGGACTTCGACGGTAACGGCGGGCGCATCCACGCCAATCTGGGCGCGGCTGTGGACGATGGAGAGGGACATGGTCGTTCCTTGAAATTACGGGGAGCCGCTTCCTGCGGTTTTTCAAGGGTAGTCAGGAGATGAGTATTTCGCGTGGCGTGAGAGAAGGTGAATTTTCGCAGGATGTTGCGAGCCGTCGCCAGGCGGGCGGGCAGAAAAAAACCGCCATTCAGGCGGTCCTTTGGTAGACAGTTTCAGGCTCTTTTACCGGCAAGTAAGCCCGGAGGTTCAAGGTCTTTGCCGTGAGCCGCAGCGACATCAAGAAATCGTTGTTGATTGGCTGAAATATTACCAGCTAGTCGAAGCGCTTCAGCATGATACTGAACGATGAGCAACAGCCTGGCTTTTCGCTTTTTGTGAATCATGGACCTCCTGTGCCTAGGAGTTAGATTGACGATGCGAAAAGCGTAAAGAAAAGGGTGAGGACTGATAAATCAGGCTGGAGAGCCGCTTTTTGTAGGACCGCGCCGAGAAAGATGAAGGACTTCGGTGAAAGAGCGTGGATGGTCTTGCCGGGTGAAGGTTGCTGCTTATGATCTCGCTGAATGCAGCCTTAGGAGGCGTGAATGAACAGGAATGGGATGCGCCCGATTCATCCTGGCGAAATACTCAGCGAGGCGTTTTTGAAGCCACTGGGCGTTACAACCGATGCTCTGGCTCGCTCGCTGAACGAGCCAGAGGCGGAAATAAGCGATGTTGTGAATCAGCGGAGCGGTGTCAGTGTTGGTCTGGCGCAAAAGCTATCCATCGACCTGAACACCACACCCGATTTCTGGCTGAATCTGCAATCGACCTACGAGTTGCGCTCAGCCCAGATCGAGCGTGGTTGAACGTTAAAATGTTCAAAGCGACTGCAAGACACGTGAAGCCCGCTTCCACCACGGTTTTACCGGGCGTCTTGCCTGATCCTGCTCTGTCATCATCTGCGGCACATCCTGCAACCGAATCCATGGCTGGTTGTTCCAGTGCAGCAGGCTCAACGACATTTCCGGCCAGTTGAGCAGGCTCAGTTGCGGGCGTTCGGTTGTGGTGGGGTATTGGGCATCTCGCAGGGCGGGAACAACTTCGTGGGTGAGCCATTCGCGTAAGGCTCGGTATTCGGGGCAGTAGTGATAGACCAGCAAGGCGTAGACGCCGGATTCGCTGATCAGCAGGGTGTTTTCGATGTGGCCGTGGATGAGGGTTTTGGCTGTTTGGTATTGGTCGGGGTCGAGTTTTCGGACTTGGCGGTCGTTGAGGTAGATGCGTAGAAGTCGCCCTAGGTCGCGGGCGCTGAACCAGGGTTGGTTTTGTATTAGTAGGGCGTGGAGGTGGAGTTTGTGGCGGGTGAAGACATGAGGGATTAGATAGCTTTCTTCCATTTTGCAACTCCGGATGCGTATGAAGGAAGCTGCCTCTGTTCGTCGCCAAACGAAAGGGTGGCAGCTGCGCGCGGGTTGGCGAACCGGTGCATCCGGACAAACCGGCAGACCTGAAGGTCTCCCACGCACAGCCGCCATAATTCGAGATGGGATAATTCCCTGAATCGAATGTGGTCGCGGTGCGTCGGATGCTATCCAGGTCGCCAAACCCAGTGCTGAGCATTCAGCTGGGGATGAGCTTAGAGACCGGATACCTAGCGACGCAATCGGACGGCGGTGTGATGTTTGTAGGACGTTGCCGGGATTGTTGCGGGGCTGAAGATCAAAAGATCGCAGCCTTCGGCAGCTCCTACAGATGAAGCGCAAGGTCGTTCCGACCTTCAATCGCGAGCAGGCTCGCTCCCACAAGGGGACTGCATTTCACATCAGAATTTATTCGGTTGGCGGATTCAGCTTCGCTTCCAGCTCAGCCACCTTCACCTCAAGGCTCTCCAACCGCGCCCGGGTGCGCGCCAATACAACCATCTGGCTATCGAATTCTTCCCTACTCACCAGATCCAGTTTGCTGAAGCCGCTCTGCAGCAACATTTTGAACTGGCTTTCGATTTCGGCTTTCGGCAGAGGCGTGTCGCCGCTGAAAAGTCGGGAGGCGGTGCCGGTCAGGGCGTCGAGGAAGTCTTTTGGCGCGAGCATGGGCAATGTCCTGGAAACAATGACGGGCAGTGTATCACGCAGTGTCTATAGTCATTTGCGCAGGCGAAGGGCGCACGCTTTTCGCGCATGGGGACGGACGGCGTCGCACCGTTATTGTGCGTAACCAGGCGAGTGTTGTTGCGATATGGCAGACATCTGCCAGCAAAAGATTGAAAACTATGAGTTTTGTGGAGATGGCAAGGTTTCTGCTTAGATGCTGGTGACCCATGCACTGATGCAGTCGCTGTGACGAATGCAGTGCGCCAAGCGAAACACGGGGAGTGCTTCGTCAGGAGCGGTTAGCTGGCGTCGAACGGGCAGGTAAGGCCGACGATGCGTTACAAAGCCAGGCACTGCGCTTAGACTTGAGTCGGGTTTGTTTTCCTGGGGCAAGTCCACCAATTCGGGAGAGAGTTTTCATGAAGCTAGTCACTGCCATCATCAAGCCGTTCAAGCTGGACGACGTACGCGAGTCGCTGTCCGAGATCGGCGTGCAGGGCATTACCGTCACTGAAGTCAAAGGCTTTGGTCGGCAGAAGGGTCACACCGAGCTGTACCGCGGCGCGGAATACGTGGTCGATTTCCTGCCCAAGGTGAAGATCGACGTCGCCATCGACGACAAGGATCTGGACCGGGTAATCGAGGCCATCACCAAGGCGGCCAACACCGGCAAGATCGGTGACGGCAAGATCTTCGTGGTCAATCTGGAACAGGCGATTCGCATCCGTACCGGCGAAACCGATACCGACGCAATCTAAGCCGCCACAAACCCAACGCCCCAGGAGAAAACAATATGACTCTGCGTAAATTCGCAGGGCTAGGAGCCCTGTTGTCCATCGTAATGCCCAGCCTTGCTCTGGCGGCAGACGAAGTGGCGGCCCCAGTCCTCAACTCCGGCGACACCGCCTGGATGATGACCTCGACAGCCTTGGTGCTGTTCATGACAATTCCCGGCCTCGCGCTGTTCTACGGCGGCATGGTCCGGTCGAAAAACATTCTTTCCGTGATGATGCAGTGCTTCGCCATTACCGGTCTGATCAGCGTCCTGTGGGTCATTTATGGCTACAGCATCGCGTTCGACACCACGGGCATGGAGCAGGGCGTCGTCAACTTCAACTCGTTCTTCGGCGGCATGGGCAAGGCATTCCTCGCCGGCATAACGCCAGCCAGCCTGACCGGCCCTGCGGCGCTGTTCCCTGAGGCGGTGTTCGTTACCTTCCAGATGACCTTCGCGATCATCACCCCGGCGCTGATCGTCGGTGCGTTCGCCGAGCGGATGAAGTTCTCCGCGATGCTGGTGTTCATGGGCATCTGGTTCACCCTGGTGTATGCGCCGATCGCGCACATGGTCTGGTCCGGCAACGGTGGCCTGATGTGGGACTGGGGCGTGCTCGACTTCGCCGGCGGCACCGTGGTGCACATCAACGCAGGTGTAGCAGGTCTGGTTGCCTGCCTGGTGCTGGGCAAGCGCAAGGGTTTCCCGACCACGCCGATGGCGCCGCACAACCTCGGTTACACCCTGATGGGCGCGGCCATGCTGTGGGTCGGCTGGTTCGGTTTCAACGCCGGTTCCGCCGCTGCGGCCAACGGCACCGCCGGCATGGCGATGCTGGTGACTCAAATTGCTACCGCTGCTGCTGCACTGGGCTGGATGTTTGCCGAGTGGCTCACCCACGGCAAGCCTAGTGCACTGGGCATCGCTTCGGGCGTGGTTGCCGGTCTGGTGGCAATCACCCCGGCTGCCGGCACCGTTGGCCCGATGGGCGCGCTGGTAATCGGTCTGGCAGCTGGCGTGGTGTGCTTCTTCTGCGCCACCACCCTCAAGCGCAAGCTCGGCTATGACGATTCCCTGGACGCCTTCGGCGTGCACGGTATCGGCGGTATCCTCGGCGCAATCCTGACGGGTGTGTTCGCTGCTCCGTCCCTGGGTGGCTTCGGCACCGTGACCGACATCGCCGCACAAGTGTGGATTCAGTGCAAAGGCGTAGGCTTCACGGTGATCTACACCGCGATCGCCACATACATCATCCTCAAGGTGCTGGATGCGGTCATGGGCCTGCGTATCAACGAAGAAGAAGAAGCGGTCGGCATCGATCTGGCGCTTCACAACGAACGCGGCTACAACTTGTAAGCAAGCGTATAAAAACCTGCCCGGCTTGCCGGGCATTTTTTTGTCTGGAATTTGTCATTGAAGGCTGAGCTGAAAGGTTTTTTCCTACAGGTTTTACGATGTTTACGTCGGGTGTTTTTGTGCGGCCAAAGGCTTACAGGACTGAAGGAATATTAGGGCCTTTGTTTTTTCCCAGAGCGCGCTAGAATGCGCCCCGAACGTGCGGAGAACTGTATGTGGCAACAGACTCTGATTACCTTGCGGGCGAGGCCCCGGGGCTTTCATCTGGTAACGGACGAGTTACTCGCCGGCTTGCCTGAACTCAAGGCGTGTCGGGTTGGTCTGTTGCATTTGTGGCTGCAGCATACCTCGGCGTCGTTGACCATCAACGAGAACGCCGATCCGGCGGTACGTCGCGACTTCGAACGATTTTTCAATCGTCTGATCCCACAAGGAGCAGACGGCTATGAGCATAACGACGAAGGCCTGGACGACCTCCCGGCGCACTTCAAGGCCAGCGTGCTTGGCTGTCAGCTCAGTTTGCCGATTGCGGCAGGCCGGTTGGCGTTGGGAACCTGGCAAGGCGTTTATCTGGGCGAGCACCGTGATCATGGCGGTGCCCGTAAAGTCCTCGCCACCGTACACGGTGAAGAGGCATAGCCGCTGGTCAGCAGCGGCTGTTGAATTTTTTCCTGCAGCCTTCGACAGAGGGCAAAGCTGGGCTATAACTAATCTGCTTTTCGCAAGTCATGAGGTAGAACATGAGCGACGATGATCTGGAAAACGACGACCTCGAAGTAGGCGACGACGAAACCGAAGAAGGTCTGGAAGCAGCGGCGGAAGACGTCGCTGAAGACGACGGTGGTGATGCGCCGGTTCCGACCGCCAAAGGCAAGGCCAAGGCAGCGGTATCGGTCGATGAGCTGCCGAGCGTCGAAGCCAAGAACAAGGAACGCGATGCTCTCGCGCGGGCCATGGAGGAGTTTTTGGCCAAGGGTGGCAAGGTGCAGGAAGTGGAGGCCAATGTGGTCGCCGATCCGCCCAAGAAGCCGGACAACAAGTACGGCAGCCGGCCTATCTGAGCCTGCTACCCGCTTGCTGAAAAAGCCCGCCGTCGCTGCGGGCTTTTTCATGCCTGAATCAAAAATTTGAAACCTGTGGTGATCCCTGTGGGAGCGAGCTTGCTCGCGATGGCAGTAGACCAGACGCCGACATGGTGACTGTCAGTCCGCTATCGCGAGCAAGCTCGCTCCCACAGGTTTTTTCGTCAGGCCGACACCGAATTCCACCGCGCGAGCAACGCCGGCAAATCGGTCAGGCTGCGAATCTCCGCATCCGGTAACCGTTCGGCTTCCCAGACTTTGCCCGCCGGGTTGAACCAGATTGCCCGCATTCCCGCCTGCTGCGCACCGGCAATGTCATCGCCCGGATGATCGCCAATGTGCACCGCCGATTCAGCGGTCGCGCCACCGCGCTGCAAGGCCTCCTGGAACAATCGTGCGTCGGGTTTGGCGATGCCGATGTCTTCGGCGCACAGCGCAAACTTGAAGTAATCCGCCAGGCCCAGCCGGCGCACATCGGCGTTGCCATTGGTGACCACGCCGAGGGTGTAATGATTGGCGAGGATTTCCAGGGTCGGTTCGACCTCTGGAAACACTTCGATCTGATGCCGGGCATGCAGGAACACTTCAAAGCTCTTGTCCGCCAGGTCCGAGGCTTCGTCATGCCCATAACCGGACTCTTCGAGTGCATGGAACAGCACCCGCCGACGCAGGGCGCTGATGCGGTGCTTGAGGCCAGGCTCGTTGCTCAATACGCGCTCGCGAATGGCCCACAGATGCTCCACCGGCACAGCCCCAAGGTTGGGGGCGTGCTCGGTCAGCCATTCACGCAAAACGGCTTCGGCGCTGACGATTACCGGGGCGGTGTCCCACAGGGTGTCGTCGAGGTCGAAGGTGATCAACTGAATGCTCATGAATCGTCGCCCTTAATGCGTTTGGCCCGTGGGTGGGCGCTGTCGTAGACCGTGGCCAGGTGCTGGAAGTCCAGGTGGGTGTAGATCTGCGTGGTCTTGATGTCCGAGTGGCCGAGCAGTTCCTGCACTGCCCGCAGGTCCTGGGAGGATTCCAGCAAATGGCTGGCGAAGGAGTGCCGCAGCATGTGCGGATGCAGGTTCTGCCCCAGTTCGCGCTCGCCGGCAGCCTTGACCCGCACCTGGATCGCCCGGGGGCCGAGGCGGCGGCCTTGCTGGCTGACAAACACCGCATCGTCTGCCGGGTTGGTCATGGCTCTCAATGGCAGCCATTGCTCCAGGGCCTCGCGGGCCTTTTTTCCTACCGGCAGCAGGCGGGTCTTGCTGCCTTTACCGAGCACCTGGACCATGCCGTCAGCCAGGTCGAGCTGATCGAGATTGAGCCCCGTCAGCTCCGACAGCCGCAAGCCGGAGGAGTAGAACAGTTCGAGTATCGCCTGGTCCCGGCGAGCCAGAAAGTCATCCTCCACACCACCTTCCAGCAGTTGCAGGGCGCGGTCGGTATCGAGGGTTTTCGGCAGGCGGCGTTCGCCTTTGGGCGGTGCGAGGCCATTGGCCGGGTCGTGATCGCACAGGCCTTCGCGGTTCAGGTAGTGATAGAGCCCGCGAACGGCCGACAGCAATCTCGCTAGGCTGCGGGACGATTGACCCTGGGCGTGCAGGCGGGCAACCAGGCTACGCAGGCGCTGGATGTCCAGCGCCGTCCAGCTGCCGATATTCTGTTTGACGCACCAGCCCAGCACTTTATCGAGGTCGCGGCGGTAGGCCGACAGCGTGTGCGGCGACACCTGCCGCTCACTGCGCAGGTGTTCGCAGTAAGCGTCCAGTTGCCGTTCCATGTTCAGCGTACCGAGCGCAGTGAGTTGTTGACCCGTGGCAGCACGCGACCCATGACTTCAGCGATGTAGCTCAGGAACAAGGTGCCCACCGAGCTTTTGTAGTGCTGCGGATCACGGCTGGCAATGGCCAGGATGCCGTGGATGCCCTGGTGGCTGATGGCGACGACGGCGGTGGAACCGATCTGCTTGCGCTGTTCTTCGCCGAACAGGAAGTCCAGTTCATGCTCGCGCAGGCTGCCGCTGACGCTTTTGTCTTCCGAGAGCAAACCGCCGATGGCCACTTGTGCTTCGGCGTGGGTGACCCAACGGCCCACCGGCATGGCGTTGTCGCCGAGCAGGATGAGGCTGACGAAGGGCACCTGGAATTCCTGGCGCAGGCTGTCTTCGACGCACATCACTACGTCTTCCAGGCTGGCGGCATCCATCAGCGCCAGGATCAGGCGACGGGTCTTCTCGAACAGCCGGTCGTTGTCCCGGGCCACGTCCATCAAATGCGACAGGCGATGGCGCAGTTCAATGTTGCGGTCGCGCAGGATGGTCATCTGACGCTCCACCAGCGACACGGTATCGCCGCGCCGATGGGGGATGCGCAGGGACGGGAGCAGTTCTTCATGCTCGACGAAGAAGTCCGGATGAGCCTCCAGGTACGCGGCTACAGCCGCCGCCTCCAGGCTTTCGGACGGTGATTCGTCAGCTTGTCGTGCGGGTACCGGAGGCTTGTCGGTCATGGATTTCGCTCACTCAAAGACGCACTTGTCCTTCATATACGCGCACTGCCGGGCCGGTCATCATCACCGGTTGGCCAGGGCCTGCCCATTCGATGGACAAACGCCCGCCAGGCAGGTCGATCAATAGCGGCGAATCCATCCACCCCTGGCTGATCGCGGCCACTGCAGCGGCACAGGCGCCGGTTCCGCAAGCCTGGGTTTCCCCGGCTCCACGCTCCCAGACGCGCAACTGCGCGCGGCTCCGGTCGATGACCTGGAGAAAACCGACATTGACCCGTGCCGGGAAGCGCGGGTGATGTTCGATTTTCGGGCCCAGCTCATGCACCGGCGCGTTGTTGATATCGCTAACCCGCAGCACGGCATGGGGGTTGCCCATGGACACGGCGGCCAGATCGACCGGGGTGCCGTCGACGTCGACCTGATAACTCTTGGCCTGCTCCGGCGCCTGGAACGGAATATCCGCCGGCACCAGGCGTGGGGCGCCCATGTTGACACTGATCTGGCCGTCGTTACGCACGTCGAGCTCGATGATACCGCTCTTGGTCTCGACGCGGATCTGCCGCTTTGCGGTCAGGCGCTTGTCGAGCACGAAACGGGCGAAGCAGCGCGCACCGTTGCCGCACTGCTCCACTTCGGAGCCGTCGGAGTTGAAGATCCGATAGCGGAAATCCACGTCCGGATTGCTCGGCGCTTCAACGATCAACAACTGGTCGAAACCGATGCCGGTGTGCCGGTCGCCCCATTGCTTGGCATGCTTGGGCAGAATGTGCGCGTGCTGGCTGACCAGGTCGAGGACCATGAAATCATTGCCCAGGCCGTGCATCTTGGTAAAACGCAGCAGCATGGTTTTACTCCGGCAGCAGGCTTTCGCCAGCAAACAACTCGGCTACCGTTTCACGGCGACGCACTTCAAATGCCTGATCACCGTCCACCAACACTTCTGCGGTACGGCCGCGGGTGTTGTAGTTGGAACTCATGACAAACCCGTAGGCACCGGCCGAATGCACGGCCAGCAGGTCGCCTTCTTCCAGCGCCAGCTGACGATCCTTGGCCAGGAAGTCGCCGGTCTCGCAGATCGGGCCGACGATGTCGTAGGCGCGGGCAGCAGAGGTGCGCGGGCGCACGGCCGTGACGTCCATCCAGGCCTGATACAGCGCCGGGCGGATCAGATCGTTCATGGCGGCGTCGACGATGGCGAAGTCTTTGTGCTCGGTGTGCTTGAGGTATTCGACCTGGGTCAGCAATACACCGGCGTTGGCGACGATGAAGCGGCCTGGCTCGAACACCAGCGCCAGGTCACGACCGTCGAGACGCTCGCGCACGGCCTTGATGTAGTCGGCAGCCAGTGGCGGCTCCTCGTCCTTGTATCGCACGCCCAGGCCGCCACCGAGATCGATGTGGCGCAGGTAGATGCCGCAATCGCCGAGGCGATCGACCAGGTCCAGCAGGCGGTCGAGAGCGTCGATGAACGGCGGCAGGGTGGTCAGTTGCGAGCCGATGTGGCAATCGACGCCGACCACTTCCAGGTTCGGCAGCTGCGCGGCACGCACGTACACGTCTTCGGCGTCGGCGATGGCGATGCCGAACTTGTTCTCTTTGAGACCGGTGGAAATGTACGGGTGGGTGCCGGCATCGACGTCCGGGTTCACGCGCAGCGAAATCGGCGCGCGAACGCCCAGTTCGGCGGCGACCACTTGCAGGCGTTCCAGCTCGTCGGTGGATTCGACGTTGAAGCAGTGCACGCCGACTTCCAGGGCGCGACGCATGTCGTCACGGGTCTTGCCGACGCCGGAGAACACGATCTTGTCGGCGCTGCCGCCAGCGGCCAGTACACGTTCCAGTTCGCCACGGGAGACGATGTCGAAACCGGCGCCCAGGCGCGCCAGGACATTCAGTACACCCAGGTTGGAGTTGGCCTTTACAGCAAAGCACACCAGGTGCGGCATGCCGGCCAGTGCATCGGCGAAAGCCAGGTATTGGGCTTCGATGTGCGCGCGCGAGTAAACGTAGGTCGGTGTACCAAAGCGCTCGGCGATGGCAGACAGGGCAACACCTTCCGCGAACAGTTCACCGTCACGGTAGTTAAAAGCGTCCATGAGGTTCCCTTATTATTGGTAGACGTCGTGCTTGTGTGCTTTGGAAGCAGGCTGCTGCTGCGACGACTTGGCTTGCTCGACAGGGTCCTGGTCTGCATCGGGCAGATACAGCGGGCCTTTTTGACCGCAGGCCGACACAAGACAGGCAACCGCGAGGAGCGCAGCAAAGGAAGAGATCAGGCGCTTCATGGCGAAATCCTTGAAAATGCATTAATTGCGCCAGAGTATACCGGCCACCCGGCAGCTTGCCTATGCAACGGACCGCCCGTCCGGCGGGGCTTGGCCGCAAGCACATCGAACCCTGTGGGAGCGGGCTTGCCCGCGATGAGGCCATAATAGGCGCATCAATGTTGAATGTGAGGCCGCCATCGCGAGCAAGCCCGCTCCCACATCTATGGATACCCCCCATTTCTGCAATACTGTTTTTGATGCGTGTTTGGCTTGCTTTCATCTATCCGGCGTCTGGGTGGCGACCCTGCGCCTCGATGAGAATCGCGCCTGACGGCCCTTCATAGTGAAAAGGCTTTTTCAGCCTTGTGGGAGCCCAGGGTAGTCGTCAGGCCGGTTGGCCGTTCACGTCATCTGTTATCCAGCATCGCAAAACCAGGTGGGTGGTGCTCGGGTGGCAGCGAGGTCAAGCGTTCATCGCGCTTGGCCTCGCCTTGAATTCATCGTGGTGAGCGGCGATCGACCAGGCGATTCTTGCCAGTTTGTTGGCCAAGGCGCAGACCACACGGTTGGAATGATGGCGAGCCAGCAACTGGCGGACCCAATCGGCCAGCGCTCCTGTCTGTCGTTCCAGCCCCATCAGATACACACGGGCGCACTGGATCAACAGCCGTCTCTGATTTCGGTCTCCGCGTTTGCTGATGCCCAAAAGTACCGTCTTGTCGCCGGTGGAGTGTTGCTTGGGCACCAACCCAATCGAGGCTGAATAGTCTCGACCGCACTTGAACTGCTGGCCGTTGCCCAGCTCCGCAGCCAGGACGCTGGAGGTGATCGGGCCTACGCAAGGAATTGTCATCAGGCGAGAGGCCAGATCATCTTCAGCGGCCTGACGTTCAACCTGCTTGTCCAGAGCCTTGACCTGCCCGTCCAGATAATTGAAGTGCTCACGCAGCCCCAGCAGGAGTTGTTTGATCTGCGCAGAAAATGAACATTCCTCCAGCAGCGCTGGCAGTTCCTTGATGGCGTGAAAGCCTGGGGACAGGCTGATACCGACCTCTAAAAGACCGGCGTGAATCCGATTGACGCTGGCCGTACGCTCCTTGATGTAGGCGTCACGTTGCGAATTGAGCATGGCCAGCGCTTGTTGCGACTCGGTTTTAGGGGACACAAAACGCATGGTCGGGCGGCTCGCCGCCTCGCAAATCGCCATGGCATCGGCGAAGTCGTTCTTGTTGCTTTTTACGTAGGGACGCACGAGATGGGGGGCAATGAGTTTGGGTACATGCCCCCATTTTGCCGCTTCTCGTGCCATGTAGTGGGCGCCACCGCAGGCCTCCATCGCCACCGCGCACGGCTCAAGGCTGGCCAGGTGCCTGGCCAGCCCTGCGCGATTGAATTTCTTGTGGTAGAGCTCATGACCGCGATCATCTTGCGCATGCAGATGGAAGGTATGTTTCCCTAGATCGATAGCGACAATAGCAACGTTGTTCATGGCAATAGCCTCCGAAAGACACCCTGTGAAAGTTTAGAAAGCGATCACAGGGTGTGAGGGGGGTAGCCATTTCATTAGGTAAGCTACTGGTCGTTATCCTTTGCAATCGACGGGGCTCGGTCGTATCTTGCGGCGCTTGAGCCTGATCAGACACTTTTTGAGGTTGCCGTAATGAGTTTGTCCGAAGCGCGTTTCCATGACCTTGTCGATGCCACCCAGCAAACCCTGGAGGACATCTTTGACGAGAGCGACCTGGATATCGACCTCGAAAGCTCGGCCGGTGTGCTGACCGTCAAGTTCGAGAACGGCAGCCAGTTGATCTTCAGTCGCCAGGAGCCGCTGCGTCAGCTGTGGCTGGCGGCGGTGTCCGGTGGTTTCCACTTCGACTACGACGAAGAAAGCGAGCGCTGGATGTGTGACAAGAGCGAAGAGCAGTTGGGTGAAATGCTTGAGCGTATCGTCCAGCAGCAGGCCGGTGTCGAGCTCGATTTCGAAGGTCTGTGAGATCGTGACCCAGCCTGCGCCTGTCCGTGCGCCCAAGCCGCTCTACAGCAACGTCAGCCAAGCGGTGCCATCGCCCTGCAGCGGTGTGTGCCGGCTGGACGAGCAGAAAGTCTGCCTGGGCTGCTTCCGTCATGTCGAAGACATCCGCGAATGGCGTTCGGCCGATGACGAACGTCGGCGGGTGATTTGCGAGCAGGCGGCGAATCGCAAGGCCGACACTCTGTAGGAGCTGCCGAAGGCTGCGATCTTTTGGCAGCTCTGAAGATTGCCGAAGAACAAGATCAAAAGATCGCAGCCTACGGCAGCTCCTACGCCGCCGAGTGGCGGCTTGTATATTTTTTGAGCTGTGATAGTGTCCGGAAACGCCTCAACCCACCGAGGCTGATGAAAACCCCGCCTTTTTCTGGCGGGGTTTTGCTTTTTTCGTGCAGAAGAAAGGAGTCTGCCCAGACCATGACCGCACCTTCCATCACCCTTACCCGTCTGGACGTCCAGCGTCTGGAGCGTCTGATCGACAGCCTGGACGACACGCTGCCGGGCGTTATTGCTTTGCAAACCGAACTGGATCGCGCCGATACCCTGGTCGGCCACGATGAAGTGCCGGCGGATGTCGTGACCATGAATTCCCGAGTGCATTGCCGCGAAGAAGGCAGTGGCAAGGACTATCACCTGACCCTGGTGTACCCCAAGGATGCGAACGCCGACGAAGGCAAGGTCTCGATCCTGGCGCCGGTGGGCAGCGCGCTGCTCGGCCTGAAGGTTGGCCAGCACATCGATTGGCCAGCTCCGGGCGGCAAGACCCTGAAGCTGACGCTGCTGGAAGTCGAATCACAGCCGGCCAATGGCGGCGCGTTCCCGGAGTGACATCCCTCAGACCTGATCGAGCGCCTCGTTCAACGCGTACTCCAGGTCGGCTTTGTAGCGCAGGTACAGATGGGTGGAACTCTGGCCTTCGCCCAGCAGGCCTGACAAGTCGAGGTCGGTGATGTAACAACGGTAGCGTTCGGTTTCCCGGCGCTGCCCGACGATTTCCCGGGCGACCACGCGGAACAGCTGGTCGCCATGTTCCAGTTCGGAAAACTCCCGTTGATTGCAATACAACGTCACCTGCACCTGACCCGGTGCGGCTTTGCCGACGATCGCCTGCACGTCGTAGAACGGCTTGTTCACCGGCGTCTGCGACTCCGGCCGGGCTTCGATGCGGCGCGCCCGGCCAGGACCTGACGGCAGCAACTGGCAATACAGGGTGTCGAGGCTCGAGGGGTGGGTCGCGTCCATCGGCAGCAGGGCATCACGGCGGTACTGGATCGATTGCAGGAAACGCTGCAGCGGCACCAGCAGGCTTTGCTCATCGTGCCAGGGCAGGCGTTGCTGCCACAGGGCATTGAACTCATCGAGCACGTACAGATCAGCCTGATCTTCGATAACCCGGTAGAACACTTGAATGCAGTCCGGCTGGCCCGTTGGCAGGAATAGCGCGAGGTCGTGGTCTTCCAGTGCCTTTGGGTCCAGGTGAAGTGGGCTGTAACTCGCCACTTCCTCGCCCAGGTAATCGATCAACGCTGGCAGAGTGGCCAGCGCGATGTGCTGGACCTGGCCCGGCACCAACTCCAGCACGTGGTAGTGCTGCTGGACCTGGATCAGGTAGCGATGATTGAGCCGGCTCAGCAGCAGGTTCTGCGCGGTATCGAGGATTTCCTCGACCCGTTGGGCAATGAACTGCGCGCGGTTATGGCAGAAGCAACGCACCCTCAACTTCGGCTGTTGCGGCCCGGCCGGCAGGTTGTTGAGGTAGTCGCGGATGCAGTCGAGCAGGGCATGGGGACCGTCGTAGCGGCCGACCAGCACTTCGTTCCAGCTATTGAGCGTGACCTGGTCCAGGGTCAGCACCAGATTTTCCCGGACACCGGCGTAGCTCAGGGAGTCGGTGCGCTCGGTGGTCATGAGGATGTTCAGGTCGCGATGATGCTTGAGCGGATCGATGCCGACATTCACCAGAATCAGCACTTCACTCGGCACGCTGGCGCGCAACAGAGGTTCTTCGGCAACGGTGGGCAAGGGCAGGGCGATGGTCTGTTGCAGGCTGCCGAGCAAGTTGAACAGTTCGAATTCGCTCAAGTCGCTGGTGCCGGGGTGCAAGGCCAGACGGGTACTGCTGTCGATTACGCCATTGCGGTGGCACCAGGTCAGCAGTTCGAGCAAGTGACGGCTGCGTTTGATCGGCGCGAAATGCTCCCACTCCAGTGCCGTCAGGCTGCCGTTGTACAAGCCCCACTGGCCTTGCCCCGGTTCTTTCTTGTTCGGGGCGTACACCAGCGTCAGGGTGTCTTCAGCGAGGTCCGGGGCGATGCCGGGGTTGATGAGTTCGACTTTGCCGGCCTTGCGCTCGAAAGCGGCGTACAGACGACGGCCGAGGACACTCAGGTCGCGCTTGTTGATGCGGCTGGCCGTTTGTTCGTGACGGGCAAACTGGGTGAGGAAGCGGTAGCTGTAGTTCAGCTCGTTGACCAGTGCACGCCGCTCGGAGCTGACCTGGCGGACTTTCCACTGGCTGCGGCTGTCGAGCAGGGCCAGTTGGCGCTGGTCCCAGTGCCATTCGTGGGCCAGGCGTTCGAGCAAAGAGCGCTGCCAGCTTTGGGTGCGGTTGTTGCCGGTGAGTTTGCGATTGACCTTCAGGTACAGCGCGCGACGTACCAGCTCCAGCCGTTCCGGTTCGTTGCGGGCGATCAGGTATTCCTCGATGCGCCGGTACACCACGACGTACGGATCCAGTTCGTCGAGGTCGAGCCGGTTGGCGAATACTGCTTGCTTGAAGCGCAGGCTCAGGCAATGAACCCTGGGGTGCTCACTGGCGTAAACCTCGGTCAGCAGCAGCTTGAGTACCGCCTTGTAGGGCGACTCGATGCCCTTGAACAACTGCCAGAGCCCGGCACCGATAAATTCGCCGGGCGGGATGTAGGCCAGGTTGCCGAAGTCGAGGGTTTCATCGGCACGGATGAAGCGTTTGGAAATCAAGGTGTGGGTGTAACGGTCGTAGCTCGACTCTTCGTAGACCGGCACCAGCCACCAGATTGGTGTCCGCCCGGCGAGCCAGATCGCGGTGCGGTAAAACTCGTCCAGCAACAGGTAGTGCTGGGTGGTGCCGCAATCTTCCGAACTCAGCTGGGTATCGCGCTCGCCACGGACGAAACGGCTCGGGTCGATCAGGAAAAAATGCGCTTCGGCGCCTTGGCTGGCGGCCCAGGCTTCCAACAACTGGCATTTTTTGCGCAGCTCGGCGAGTTCGTTCTCGGTCAGATCCGGCCCATGGCAGACCCACACATCCATGTCGCTCTGGTCGGCCTGCGCCAGGGTGCCGAGGCTGCCCATCAGGAACAGTCCGTGAATCGGTCTCGGCGGGTTACTGCCGTGGCGCGGCTTGTAGGAAAACGAGCGGGTCAGGCGCTGGGCTTCAGCGAGGACATTGGCATCCGGCTCGAAATTCGACAGCCCGGCCGGCGTACTGCCAGAAACGTAGCCGGGCAACAGCGGATGGTTGACGTGGAAAAACAGCGGCAGCAAGGTCAGGACCCCTTGCTGGCGGGTAGACAACCCTTCCATGGCGCGAGCCATGCGTCCTTCGTTGAGTTTCAGGAAGCGTGCGCGCAGCTGGCTGAGAACCTTGCGGTCGATTCCCTCGTCCAGATCGGGGCGGATTTCATGGGTGCGCGTCATGTCAGCTCAAACCGGCTCGCAGGGCTCGGACGTGGGGGCTCAGGTGAGGGGGAGTTTAGCGCCTGGGTCACGAGACTTTTAAGCTGATTTTGTATTTCTGGCGTCAGATTTCTATCGCGCGGGCTACAACGGGCATCGAAATGCGCCCACGGAAATCCTTCAGCAGGGTTTCCGTGGGCGATGCGGGGGAATTCAGGCTGTTTCTTCGGCTCTCAGAATGGTGAGCACGGTTTGCACATTTTGCGCGGCGTCACGACCCAGGCTGGTCAGATAGCCGCCATCAGGCTGGTCGATCAGATCTTTTTCAAATAGGCGTTTGGCAGCGGCAATGGCTTTTGGGGCAGCGGTCTGA
This sequence comes from Pseudomonas sp. KH_046_1, assembly GCF_057839025.1. Taxonomy (NCBI): domain Bacteria; kingdom Pseudomonadati; phylum Pseudomonadota; class Gammaproteobacteria; order Pseudomonadales; family Pseudomonadaceae; genus Pseudomonas; species Pseudomonas sp. KH_046_1. The sequence goes on along the minus strand of NZ_CM174481.1, from coordinate 6,151,730 downwards.
TGAATTTTCAAACCTTCCTGGGAACTGTCCAGGTTGAAGAGTGCGAGGATTTCCAGTTCGGCAACCAACTCAGGGGTAAGCGACATAAGGACTCCAGACTTTCTAGGAATTGGACGACAGCGCCCCTAAGGTGAACCCGCTTGTCCGGCATGTCCAGTGCTCGCGACAGGGTTTTTTCTTTGTAGGAGCAGCCGGTCGACGCTCGATTGCTCGCGAAGGTCGTCAACGATAACGCTGGAAACCTGATGCCCCGCGGCGTTCTCGGGTTTTTCGCGAGCGATCGAGCGTCGACCGGCTGCTCCTACAGGGAAGGGGTGGGCCTTACTGCTTTTCCGGCGGCAACTCGGGCAATGCGCGCAGCGCAGCTTCGTACCATTCGGTGTTGAACGCGCGGTCTTCTTCGAGGATCGCGTCGATTTCCACTGCCAAAACGTGAGCCATCAGGTTGAGGATTTCTTCCCGCTCGTAACCCACCAGCGTCAGCTTGTTGAACGTCGCCTTGGCCGCTGGCGGGTTGTCGCTTTCGATCTGGTTTTCGATGGCCTGGATCAGGGTGCTTTCGGCGAACTCTTCTTCGTCGTTGTCGATATCGGTTGGCTCGCTCATGGCAGGCTCCTCAGGGAAAGGCGGCCAGTTTACCCGTATTCAACGGCGTGATGCTGCTGGCAAGAATCCCGGCAGCGTTCTATAAACAGGCACTGCCCACCCCGCATGGCCTGGAGGCTTTGTGATGATCAAGCTTTATGGATTTTCCGTCAGTAACTACTACAACATGGTCAAACTGGCGCTGCTGGAAAAAGGCCTGCCCTTCGAAGAAGTACCGTTTTACGCTGGCAACAGCCCCGAGGCACTGGCCATCAGCCCGCGCGGAAAGGTCCCGGTGCTGCAGGTAGAGCAGGGCTTCATCAATGAAACCAGCGTGATCCTCGAATACATCGAGCAAAGCCAGAAAGGTACGTCGCTGCTGCCGAGCGATCCGTTCGAGCGCGCGCAGGTGCTGGCACTGGCCAGGGAAATCGAGTTGTACATCGAATTGCCAGGCCGGGCCTGCTATCCCGAGGCTTTTTTCGGCATGACCCTGCCGGAAGCGATCAAGGAAAAAACCAAAGCCGAATTGTTGCTGGGGATGGCGGCGCTGGGTCGGCACGCCAAATTCAGCCCTTACGTGGCTGGCGACAGCTTGAGCGTGGCGGATTTGTATTTCCTGTTCAGCGTGCCGCTGGCGTGCGGGGTCGCCAAGAAGTTGTTTGGCATCGATCTGTTGGCCGAGATGCCGAAGGCCAAGGCACTGCTGGAGCGGTTGGGGGGTAATCCAAATGTGCAGCGTGTGGCGGCTGACCGGGAGGCCGCGATGCCGGCATTCTTGGCGATGATTGCTGCCAAGAAGTAATTCTGTGGGGTTTTGAAGACAGTCATCGCGGGCAAGCCCGCTCCCACAAGATTGCGTAAACCCTGTGGGAGCGAGCCTGCTCGCGAAGCTTTTGGCGATTTAGCGGCTGGCGAGCAACGCCTGGCCGCGAGCCACGGCAGCCTTCACCTGCGCCGGCGCGGTGCCGCCGATGTGGTTACGGGCATTGACCGAGCCTTCCAGGGTCAGCACGGCGAACACGTCCTGATCGATCTGGTCGCTGAACTTGCGCAGTTCTTCCAGGCTCATTTCCGCCAGGTCCTTGCCGCTGTCCACGCCGTACTTCACGGCATGACCAACGATTTCGTGGCAATCACGGAATGGCAGGCCGCGACGCACCAGGTAGTCGGCCAGGTCGGTGGCGGTGGAGAAACCGCGCAGGGCCGCTTCGCGCATCATCGCGTGCTTGGGCTTGATCGCCGGAATCATGTCGGCAAAGGCCCGCAGCGAGTCGCGCAGGGTATCGGCGGCATCGAACAGCGGTTCCTTGTCTTCCTGGTTGTCCTTGTTGTAGGCCAGAGGCTGGCCTTTCATCAGGGTCAGCAGGCCCATCAGTGCGCCGAATACGCGACCGGTCTTGCCACGCACGAGCTCCGGTACGTCCGGGTTTTTCTTTTGCGGCATGATCGAGCTGCCGGTGCAGAAACGGTCGGGCAGATCGATGAACTGGAACTGCGCGCTGGTCCACAGCACCAGCTCTTCGGAGAACCGCGACAGGTGCATCATCGCGATGCTGGCCGCCGAGCAGAATTCGATGGCGAAATCACGATCGGAGACGTTGTCCAGCGAATTGCCGCCAACCGCGTCGAAGCCCAGGAGTTGGGCGGTGTATTCGCGATCGATCGGGTAGGTGGTACCGGCCAGCGCCGCGCTGCCCAGCGGCATGCGGTTGGTGCGCTTGCGGCAGTCGACCAGGCGTTCGTAGTCGCGGCTGAGCATTTCGAACCAAGCCAGCATGTGGTGTCCGAACGTCACCGGCTGTGCGGTCTGCAGGTGGGTGAACCCCGGCATGATGCTGCCGGCTTCGCGCTCGGCCTGCTCCAGCAGGCCTTTTTGCAGGCGGGTGATTTCGGCCAGGATCAGGTCGATCTCGTCACGCAGCCACAGACGGATGTCGGTGGCGACCTGATCGTTACGACTGCGGCCGGTGTGCAGCTTTTTACCGGTCACGCCGATGCGGTCGGTCAGACGCGCCTCGATGTTCATGTGGACGTCTTCGAGGTCGATGCGCCAGTCGAATTGGCCGGCTTCGATTTCACCCTGGATGGTGTTCAGGCCATCGATGATGCTGTCGCGCTCGGCATCGGTCAGCACGCCGACCTTGGCCAGCATGGTGGCGTGGGCGATTGAGCCCATGATGTCGTGGCGATACAGGCGCTGGTCGAAGGTGACGGAGGCGGTGAAGCGGGCGACGAAGGCGTCGACGGGTTCACTGAAGCGGCCGCCCCAGGACTGATTGGTCTTGTCAGTGCTCATGAATTCGCTCGTATCGGCTTGAGGTAAGAAGGCGTGGAACGCTGGCGCGGATAATAACAGGGTTGCCAATCCTGTCGCTGACACTGGTCGATACGTTTTTTTGGGGGGGAGAGCCCTGGCCCGGGTAAGACCCGCGTATTTTTGCCGAACGATATTTTCCAATTGAGCTATATCGTCCCGGCAACCGTCTACAGTTGGACAATAGGATCAGCGCACTTCTCGGTGCAGCCGCTGGCTATAAGAAGAGTGGGGTGTTCATATTGCGTATCAGCAAACCCTGTGGCGATGTGTCGCCAATGCGGACCTGGACCGCCAATCGCCCGGCAGATGAAAATTTAGCCGCCGGACCAGCGGCACTTTTTGACGCTCGCGCTAGTCTTAGCGTGGATCGCGGTGACGGACGTCACTTCACCTGTCTACGCTATCCTTGTGCGAGACTCACGCAGGAATCCAGCGCAATATGAATGTCCTGATCGTTGATGACGAACCCTTGGTCCGCGAGCGCCTGAGCCGAATGGTTGGCGAACTCGAGGGATACAGTGTCCTGGAGCCTAGTGCCACGAATGGCGAAGAGGCGTTGGCACTGATCGACAGCCACAAGCCGGATATCGTGCTGCTCGATATCCGCATGCCCGGCCTCGATGGGCTGCAAGTGGCTGCGCGGTTGTGCGAACGCGAAACTCCGCCCGCCGTAGTGTTCTGCGCCGGGCCCGATGAATTTGCCGTGGAAGCCTTACAGGCCAGCGCCGTAGGCTATCTGGTGAAACCTGTGAGAACTGAACAATTACATGACGCATTAAAGAGAGCCGAGCGCCCCAATCGTGCCCAGCTCGCCGCCCTGACCCGCCCTGCTGCCGAAAGCGGCAACGGCCCGCGCAGCCATATCAGCGCCCGAACCCGTAAAGGGATCGAGCTGATTCCGCTGGATCAGGTGGTGTATTTCATTGCCGACCACAAATACGTGACCTTGCGCCACGAAAGCGGCGAAGTGCTGCTCGATGAGCCGCTCAAGGCCCTCGAAGATGAATTCGGTGACCGTTTCGTGCGTATCCATCGCAATGCGCTGGTCGCCCGCGAGCGTATCGAGCGATTGCAACGCACACCTCTGGGGCATTTTCAGCTGTTCCTCAAAGGCCTCAACGGTGATGCGCTGATCGTCAGCCGTCGTCATGTGGCTGGGGTACGTAAAATGATGCAACAGCTTTAAACAGCTGTTCGCAGGCCAATTTCACACCCGATTGCCGGACATCCGGGGCCAGGGAGGCCGAGTAGTATCTGATACAAGTCAAAGTGGATTTGGCTGAGCTGTTATTATCCGTCATATCTATTCAGTACGGATTGATCCATGTCCTCTCGCCAGATCCGCATCGCCACCCGCAAAAGCGCTCTCGCCCTGTGGCAGGCCGAATACGTCAAAGCCCGTCTTGAAGCAGCTCATCCGGGCCTGCTGGTGACTCTCGTCCCCATGGTCAGCCGTGGTGACAAGCTGCTTGACTCTCCGCTGTCGAAAATCGGCGGCAAGGGCCTGTTCGTCAAGGAACTCGAAACCGCGCTGCTGGAAAATGAAGCCGACATTGCCGTGCACTCCATGAAGGACGTGCCGATGGACTTCCCCGAAGGCCTCGGTCTGTTCTGCATCTGTGAGCGGGAAGACCCGCGCGATGCCTTCGTTTCCAACACTTACACCAGCCTGGATGAGTTGCCCCAGGGCAGCATCGTCGGCACCTCCAGCCTGCGTCGTCAGGCTCAATTGTTGACCCGTCGCCCGGACCTGGAAATCCGCTTCCTGCGCGGCAACGTCAACACTCGCCTGGCCAAGCTCGATGCCGGCGAATACGACGCCATCATACTCGCCGCTGCCGGCCTGATCCGCCTGGGCTTTGAAAATCGCATCACCTCGGCCATCAGCGTCGATGACAGCCTTCCGGCCGGTGGCCAGGGCGCGGTGGGTATCGAATGCCGCAGCGTCGACAGTGAAATCCATGCGTTGCTGGCGCCCCTGCATCACCAGGACACCGCCACCCGCGTGACCGCCGAACGTGCCCTCAACAAGCACCTCAATGGTGGCTGCCAGGTGCCGATCGCCTGTTACGCCGTGCTGGAGGGTGAGCAAGTCTGGTTGCGCGGGCTGGTGGGCGATCCAGCCGGTGGCCTGCTGCTCAGCGCACAAGCCCGCGCCCCTCGCGGCGATGCCGAGGCGCTGGGTGTGCGAGTCGCCGAAGACCTGCTCAGCCAGGGTGCCGACGCCATCCTCAAAGCGGTCTATGGCGAGGCTGGTCACGAGTGATCGGCTGGCGCTTGCTGCTGACGCGTCCCGCCGAAGAAGCGGCGGCGCTGAGCAGTCTTTTGGCCGAGCAGGGGATATTCAGTAACAGTCTGCCGCTTTTGGACATCATGCCCATTGCGGCCACTGACACAATGCGCCAGGTGATTCAGGCGCTGGATCAGTTCTGCGCCGTCATCGTGGTCAGCAAGCCGGCAGCCCGGATCGGCGTCGAACTGCTCGAGCGATATTGGCCAACACCGCCTGGTGTGAAGTGGTTCAGCGTCGGTGCGGCGACTGCGCAGATCCTCGAGGATCACGGGTTGGACGTGAGCTTCCCGGCAGAGGGCGATGACAGTGAAGCCTTGCTCGAACTTTCCCGACTGCGCGAGGCCATCGCACAACCCGATGCGCGAGTGCTGATCCTGCGTGGGGAGGGCGGGCGCGAGTTGCTGGCTGAGCGTTTGCGTGAGCTTGGTGCTAGTGTCGAGTATCTGGAGCTGTACCGCCGGGCATTACCGAATTACCCGCCGACTGCGTTGCCGGAACGGATCCGGGCGGAACGCCTGAACGGGCTGGTGGTCAGCAGTGGGCAAGGTTTTGAGCACCTGTATCAACTGGCCGGCGATGCCTGGCCGCAGTTGGCGCGGTTGCCGTTGTTTGTACCGAGCCCCAGGGTTGCCGAAATGGCGCGTGCCGCCGGGGCCAAAACAGTTGTGGATTGTCGCGGCGCCAGTGCCGCGGCCTTGCTGACGGCGTTACGGGAGCATCCCGTACCCGTTTTCTGATGCAAAGGATGGATACGTGAGCGAAACAGCCTTGCCTAAAGATGACGTGCGACCTGTGCTTGATGCACCAGTTGATGCTCCTGTTGATGAAATGCCGCCGCCGCCACCTGCTGCCGAGCAGCGTCGAGGCAATGGTCTGGCAATCATTGCGCTGCTGTTGGGTGCGGCCGGTGTCGCAGTGGGCGGTTGGGGTGTCTGGCAGGTGCGTCACTTGCAGGCCAATAATCAGCAGCAACTGAGCCAGGTGCAGGCGCTGAATGACCAGGCGCAAAGCCTCAAGCTCAATGAAGAGCGCCTGAGTGCACGCCTGGCGCAATTGCCTCCCGCCGATGAACTGGAAGCACGCAGTCGTCTGGTGATTCAGCTGCAAGGTGATCAGCAGCGTTTGAACCAACGGCTGGAAACCGTACTCGGCGCCAGTCGCAAGGACTGGCGTCTGGCCGAGGCCGAGCACCTGCTGCGTCTGGCCAGTCTGCGACTTTCCGCCTTGCAGGACATCAGCAGCGCCCAGGCACTGGTCCAGGGTGCCGACGAGATACTGCGCGAGCAGAACGACCCGGGTTCCTTTGCCGCTCGCGAGCAGGTGGCCAAGACCCTGATTGCCTTGCGCAGTACCGAGCAACCGGATCGCACCGGGCTGTTTCTGCGTCTTGGCGCGCTGCGCGATCAAGTGGCCAGCCTCACTGAGCTGGCGCCGGAGTACAAGGACCGTGGCGATTCGTTGCTGGGCCTGACCGCCGATGGCGACGGTGCCAGTCGCTGGGCGCAATGGTGGGATCAGATTTCGCGCTACATCCGTATCGATTTCAATGCCGACAAAAACGTTCGTCCATTGCTGGCCGGCCAGAGCCTGAGTCAGGTACGCCTGGCCCTGAGCCTGGCGCTGGAGCAAGCGCAGTGGGCCGCACTCAATGGCCAGGCGGCGGTTTACTCCCAGGTGCTGGACGAAGCGCGGGACATCCTCAAGGGCAACTTCAACCCGGACAACGCGCAAAGCAAAGTCATGCTTGAGCAGGTGGCCGAGTTGAGCAAGCAACCTGTCACCGTCGTCACGCCGGACATGACCGGCACCCTGAGCGCGGTGCAGGGGTATCTGGAACGGCGCAACGTCAACGCCGAAGATTCGGTCAAGCCGCTGGTCAGGCCTGCTGCGAACACCGCGCCGGAGGCCACGCCATGAAACGCCTCTATGTGATCGTGTTCCTCGTGATCGCCGCTGCCGCTGCGCTGGGGCTGGCGATTGCCGAACACTCCGGTTACGTGCTGATTGCCTACAAGACCTTCCGCTATGAGTCGAGCCTGTGGGCTACTTTGGCGCTGGTGGCTGTGCTCTGGCTGGTGATCTGGGGCATCAAGTCGCTGGTCGAACTGGTGATGGCTTCCAGTGGCGTGGTCAATCCGTGGTCGCGACGTAACCGCAGCCGTCGGGTGCAGGTGGCGATCGAACACGGTCAGCTGGACCTGGCCGAGGGTCGCTGGGCCAGCGCGCAACGGCACTTGCATCGGGCTGCCGAAGCCGAGCGCCAGCCGCTGCTTTACTACCTCGGCGCTGCCCGTGCCGCGAACGAACAAGGCAATTACGAAGAAAGCGACAACTTGCTGGAGCGCGCCCTGGAGCGTCAGCCTCAGGCCGAGTTGGCGATCGCCTTGAGCCACGCCCAGTTGCAGACCGATCGCGGTGATACCGAAGGCGCCCTCGCCACCCTGCAAGCCATGCGTGAACGCCATCCTCATAACGCACAGACCCTGCGTCAGTTGCAGCGCCTGCTTGCGCAGCGTGGTGACTGGTCGGCAGTGATTCGCCTGCTGCCGGAGCTGCGCAAGGACAAAATCCTGCCGGCGGCCGAACTCGCCGATCTGGAGCGTCGGGCCTGGGGGGCGAACCTGTCCCTGGCGGCGCAACGGGAAGAAGACGGAACGGTGGGGCAGCAATCGCTCGAACGTGCCTGGCAACAACTGACTTCAGCACAGCGTCAGGAGCCGCAACTGGTGCTCGCATATGCCGAACAACTGCGGCAATTGGGGGCCCAGATCGAGGCCGAAGAAGTGCTGCGCACCGCTCTCAAACGCGGCTACGACAGTCATCTGGCACGACTCTACGGACTGGTTCGCGGCAATGATCCGACCCGCCAGCTGCAAGCCGCCGAAGGCTGGCTCAAGGACCATCCGGCCGATCCGGGTCTGCTGCTGACACTGGGTCGTCTTTGCCTGCAAAACAGTTTGTGGGGCAAGGCCCGTGACTATCTGGAAAGCAGCCTGCGTGTACAACGCCATCCGGAAGCCTGTGCGGAGCTGGCGAGGTTGTTGGCGCAAATGGGCGATACCGAGCGTAGCAACCAGCTGTTTCAGGAAGGCCTGGGGCTGTTGGATGAACGCTTGCTCGCGGCCCCTCTGCCGGTGGCGGTCCGCGCTTGATCCCCCCCTCGCTGGCGCCAACCTCCGGCGTCTGAGTGATGGCTTGCGACGAGGGCGCAATCGCCCTCGCCGCAGTGCGATGACTGGTTGAAATTCAGTCGCAAAATTTCGTCGCAGGCAAAGTCCTACAGAGGACTACGTTTTATCCTCTCGCCTGCGTCGGGATTTCCCTACACCTGCGCTGAAGTCTCTGTGGGCACTTGCCTTGAAAGGCCGTCGCGCTTTCCTCTACCGTAATGGTCTGTCACTACTTTTACGGAAAAGCCATGTCTTTGGCCTGCTCACGCTCCTTGTTTTTCATGGCTTTCATTGCGGGTACCCTGGCGATGGGCGTTTCCTACTATCTGGAATATGCAGTTGGCCTGCGGCCCTGCGGCCTTGCGGCTTGTGTCTTGTGCAACGATTTTGCCTGGCGCTCCTTACCGGTGTCTGCCTGATGGCTTCGATCCATGGCCCCGGTCGCATCGGCAACGTTCTGTATTGGCTGCTCAGTCTTTGTAGCAGTCTGGCCGGCACTGTCACGGCGTGGCGACAGGTCCTGCTGCAAAGCCTTCCGGCGGAACAGGTAGCGGCGTGCTCGACCCATCTGGCGGAACTGTTGGCCAGTTCTCCGTGGCTATCCGTCGTACAGCAAATGTTCAGGGGCGCCGCCGATTGTGTGGAAATTTCCTGGACGCTGTTCGATCTGAGTCTCACCGAGTGGAGCCTGCTGTTCTTCGTCGCGATGATGATTCTGGCCGTTTACCAGTCGTTGCGACTGGTCTGGACCAGCTATCAGCGACCACTCAGCGGCGAGTCGTCGCACCGGGCCTTTGTGGGCGATTAAACACTTGTATGAACTTTATCGCCTGCGTACCTTGAAGCCAGTGTCGTGCGGGCATAATCTGGCCCGCACGTGTCATTGGAATTATGTTGCTCGATGACGCTCTGCCTGACCGCCCACCGACGTTACAAGAGGCGAGCGGGCATAGAGCAGCTGACCCACAAGGGAAGAGAGATCACCATGCTCGAAAGTTGTCAGAATGCTCAGGAACGCTGGGGCGGAGTGCACCTGCTGATCGATCGCTGGTTGCAGGAGCGCAAAGAGCTGATCGATGCGTACGACAAGCTCGGCGCAAAGCCTGAGGCGCTGAGCGAGAATCGAAAGCCCTTGCAGGAGTTCTGCGGTGTGCTGGTCGATTACGTGTCTGCCGGGCATTTTGAGATCTATGAACAGCTGACGGGGGAGGCCAAGGCCTTCAACGACAAGCGTGGCCTGGAGCTCGCCGAGACGATCTACCCGCGTATTGACGTCATCACCGAAAAGCTGCTCGCCTTCAATGACCTGTGTGACGCAGGAAAGTGTGTCGCCGAAGAGTTCAAGACACTCGGCGGACTGTTGCATGAGCGCTTTGAGCTGGAAGACTGCCTGATCGAAGTGCTGCACACCGCCCACAAGGAAACCGATTCGGTTCAAGCCTGAAGCACTTCCTGCAAGATCCCGAAACGGCGTGCCAAGGCACGCCGTTTTTCGTTTGCGTCGTCAGCCGGTAGCACCGCGCAATTCGACTTCGAACACCAGTGGAGTGAACGGTGCGATCACGTCACCGGCACCGTCGGCGCCATAGGCCTGAGCCGATGGAATCACCAGTCGCCACTTCGCCCCTACCGGCATGTTTTGCAGCGCGCTACGCCATCCGGCGATCACGCTGTCGAGACTGAACCATTGTGGCTGACTGTTCTGATCGAACACCGTGCCGTCGGGCAAGCGACCGATGTACAGCACCTGCACCTTGCCGTTCGGTCCGGCCTTGGCGCCAGCGCCAGGCGTCAACTCGGTCAGCAACACGCCATCAGCCAGTTCGCGCACGCCGGGTCTGGCTTTCTCCGTGGCGAGAAAACGCTGTTCTTTTTCCAGTGCCATTTCGCTTTGCGGCTCGGCTGACTGCATGGCGATCCGGGCTTCATGCTCGGTCAATATTTGCTGGATCTGTTCGTCTTCCAGCGCCAGCGGTTTGCCCTGATAGGCCTGCTGCAATCCTTCGACCAGTGCCTGGAGTTGCAGGTCGGGAGCCTCCTGGCGCAAGCGTTCGCCAAGGCTTGCACCCAGGCTGTAAGCGAGGTCGTGGGCTTCATTTTCCTGCGTTGTTGCAGCGGCTTGAGCCACTGAAAAAAACACGCACAGCGATAAAAAAAGGTAGCGCGACATGAGCACTCTCCGACCTGAAATTCGGGCGATTATGCCAGCGGGAATGCGCACAACGGTGAACTGCTTTTGCGCCGAGGCAGAAGTTTTTCAATCCTTTGCAACGCAGCGCTTTCGATAGTGTCAACATGCCCTAGCGGCGGTTGCAGCAGAGGTCTAGTATGAGCCGCACTCACTTCAGCCAGGAGGTAAACCATGTCGGCCACCAAGAAGCCAGTAAACACTCCATTGCACCTGCTCCAACAACTCTCGGGCAGCTTGCTCGAGCATCTGGAAACCGCTTGTTCCGAAGCCTTGGCTGATGCTGAAAAACTGCTCGCCAAGCTGGAAAAGCAGCGCGGCAAAGCGCAAGAAAAACTGCACAAGTCCCGCACCAAATTGCAGGACGCTGCGGCGGCCGGAAAAGCCAAGGCACAAGCCAAGGCCAAGGGCGTAGTGGGCGATCTTGAGGAACTGCTCGATGCCCTCAAGGATCGTCAATCGGAAACCCGCGGCTACATTCTGCAACTCAAGCGCGATGCTCAGGAAAGCCTGAAACTGGCTCAGGGCGTCGGTCGTGTACAAGAGGCTGTCGGCAAGGTGTTGTCCTTGCGTGCGGCCAAGCCTGCTGCGGCACCTGCGAAGAAAGCCGCTGCCAAACCGGCTGCTGCAAAAGCACCGGCCAAACCTGCTGCTGCCAAACCAGCCGCTGCCAAACCAGCCGCTGCCAAACCAGTCGCTAAAACTGCCGCAGCCAAACCTGCTGCCAAACCGGCTGCGAGAAAACCGGCTGCTGCCAGCGCTGCAAAACCTGCGGCTAGAACCACGGCTGCCAAACCAGCCGCACGACCCGCCGCTGCACGAGCCGCTGCTGCCAAACCAGCCGTGGCTAAAACCGCCGCCGCTAAACCGGCTGCAAAACCAGCTGCAAAACCGGCCGCTAAACCAGCTGCCCGCACCGCTGCGGCGAAACCTGCTGCCAAGCCGGCTGCAAAACCTGTCGCTGCAAAACCGGCAGCCAAAACTGCCGCTAAACCAGCAGCCAAGCCAGCGGCAAAACCTGCTGTAAAAGCGGCTGCCAAGCCTGCTGTTAAACCTGCCGCAAAACCAGCTGCAGCGAAACCAGCCGTTGCCGCCAAGCCTGCCGCTGCCAAGCCGGCTGTTGCAAAACCCGCTGCAAAACCAGCAACCAAACCTGCAGTGAAGAAGCCGGTTGCCGCCAAGCCAGCCACCGCACCGGTTGCCAAGCCAGCCAACCCGGCTCCGGTAGCAACGTCTGCTTTAGCAGCAGCCACCTCGACAGCCACGCCAGCGCCAACGCCGGCCGCCGCATCGATCGCAGCAACCACCCCAACCAGCGCTTCCTAAGTGCCGGTTACCGCGACGCGCAGCTGATGCAGCGCGTCGCGGTGCAGGTGGGCGGCCTCAGCCGCCGCACCTTCCAGCCAGGCCGATAAATCGGCCCCGACATTTTGCGGCCAACTCTGCGCCGCTCTCTCCAGCCGCAACAACAGATGCCGTTCGGCTTCCAGCTCCAGTGCCTTCACTTGTTCACGCAGGGTATGCAATTCAGCGTCTTCCGTGGCCGCGGCTTTCCACTGTGTGCGCAAGGCGCGTAACGGCCGCACGACATCGGTGTCCCAGGCGACTGCCACGCTGCGTAGTTGCTGCAAGCGCTGCTCATCGCAGGCCACGCCTCGTTGTCCCAACCACGCACCACACAGCAACAGGCACACATTGACCCCCGCCGACTGCAATTGCAGGCATGCCTGCTCAACACCCGGACGGGCGTAAGTGGTCAGGGAAAAGCTCCACAGGTCAGAGGACATAGTGCTACTCGCGCCAGTTGCGAGCGAGTCTGGTAGACTCCGCCGCCATTATGATTCGACTTCAGAACCTGACTTTACAGCGTGGCCCGCAACGTCTGCTAGAAGACGCCGAGCTGACGCTGCACGCCGGCCAGAAAGCCGGCCTCATCGGTGCCAACGGCGCCGGCAAATCCAGCCTGTTCGCCTTGCTTCGGGGCGAACTGCACCCGGACTCGGGTGATTGCTTCCTGCCGGCCGACTGGCGTATCGCCCACATGCGCCAGGAGGTCGACACCCTCGAGCGCCTGGCGGTCGACTACGTGCTCGATGGCGACCTGCGCCTGCGCCAGGTGCAACGCGACCTGGCGACAGCCGAAGCGGCCCATGACGGTGCCGCGCAGGCCCGCCTGCACTCGGAACTCGACAGCGCCGACGGTTACACCGCCGACGCCCGGGCGCGCAAGCTGCTGGCCGGGCTTGGGTTCACCAACGAGCAGATGGATCGCCAGGTCGGGGATTTCTCCGGTGGCTGGCGGATGCGCCTGAACCTGGCGCAGGCCTTGATGTGCCCATCGGACTTGCTGCTGCTCGACGAACCAACCAACCACCTCGACCTCGACGCCATCATCTGGCTCGAAGAGTGGCTCAAGAGTTATCCCGGCACCTTGATGCTGATTTCCCACGACCGGGATTTCCTCGATGCCGTGGTCGATCACGTGGCTCACGTCGATCAGCGCAAGATCACCCTGTACCGCGGTGGCTACAGCGCCTTCGAGCGCGCCCGTGCCGAACGTCTGGCCCAGCAACAGCAGGCTTACGAGAAGCAGCAGGTGCAACGTGCGCACATGGAAAGTTACATCGCCCGCTTCAAGGCCCAGGCCACCAAGGCCCGTCAGGCCCAGAGCCGGATCAAGGCACTGGAGCGGATGGAAGAGCTGACCGCGGCCCACGTCGACTCGCCGTTCGACTTTGTCTTCCGTGAATCGCAGAAGATTTCCAGCCCGCTGATCGACCTGTCCGATGCCCGCCTGGGTTACGGCGACAAAGCCGTGCTGGAGAAGGTCAAGCTGCAACTGACCCCGGGTGCACGGATCGGCTTGCTCGGCCCTAACGGCGCCGGTAAATCGACCCTGATCAAGAACCTTGCCGGCGAGCTCTCGCCATTGGCCGGGCGCTTGACCCGTGGCGAGAACACCGTGGTCGGTTACTTCGCCCAGCATCAACTCGATTCTCTGGATTCCAAGGCCAGCCCGTTGCTGCACTTGCAGCGCCTGGCGCCGACCGAGCGCGAGCAGACCCTGCGCGACTTTCTCGGAGGTTTCGACTTCCGTGGTGCGCGAATCGACGAGCCGGTACTGAATTTCTCCGGTGGCGAGAAAGCGCGCCTGGCGTTGGCCTTGATCGCCTGGGATCGACCGAACCTGTTGCTGCTCGACGAACCGACCAACCACCTGGACCTGGAAATGCGCCTGGCGCTGACCATGGCCCTGCAGGAATTCAGTGGTGCGGTACTGGTGGTCTCTCACGATCGCCACTTGCTCAAAAGCACCACCGACAACTTCTATCTGGTGGCGGACGGCAAGGTCGAGGAATTCGACGGCGACCTGGAGGACTACACCCGCTGGCTGGTGGAGTATCGCCAGCGCAACGCCCCGGTCAGCAACACGCCGGTCAACCCGGACAAGACCGACAAGAAAGCCCAGCGTCAGGCCGCTGCTGCGTTGCGTCAGCAACTGGCGCCGCACAAGCGCGAAGCCGACAAGCTTGAAGCCGAACTCGGCAAGCTCCACGAAAAACTGGCGAAGATCGATGCCAGCCTCGGCGACAGCGACATCTACGAGCAGGCGCGCAAGAACGAATTGCGTGATCTGCTGGCCGAACAGGCCAAGCTGAAGGTGCGTGAGGCGGAGCTGGAAGAAGCGTGGATGGAAGCCCTGGAATTGCTGGAAAGCATGCAGGCGGAGCTGGAGGAACTGTCCTGATGGACGCCTTCAAGCTGCCGCTGCCGGCGGTGTGGGCCGAGCCGATCTGGCTCGGCGTACAAATCCTGCTGATCCTGCTCGCCGGTTACATCGCCCAGCGCTTTGTTGCCAAATGCCTGACTCGTCTCGGTGAGCGCTACCCGTTTCCGCCGCAGTTGCTGATGCCGCTGCGGGGCGGATTGCGTTGGCTGATCATGGGCAGTGCACTTATTTTCGTTCTGGAGCGACTCGGTGTATCGGCCACGGTGCTCTGGACCGCGTTGTCCGGTTTCGTCGCGGTCGCGGCGGTGGCGTTTTTCGCTATGTGGAGCGTGCTGTCGAACCTGCTGTGCGCGATCCTGATCTTCACCGTCGGCCCGTTCCGCCTCGGTGACGTGGTCGAGTTGGTGGACACCACCGACAAGCCCGGCGTCAAAGGCCGGGTGGTGGCGATCAATCTCCTGTACACCACGCTGGTCGAGGCCGAAGAACTCGGCACTGGCAGCGCCATGGTGCAGGTGCCCAACAGTTTGTTCTTCCAGCGTTCAGTACGGCGCTGGCGCGGGACGGATGTGTTTCCTTCCAGCGGGTTTGAAAAGTAAGCCTGCTGTTGCCTGACAGATTGCTTTCGCGAGCAGGCTCGCTCCCACAGTTGATCTTTAGTGGACACAAATTTTGTGAGCGCCTGAGATCCAATGTGGGAGCGAGCCTGCTCACGAAGGGGCCCGCCCCTGTAAACGCTGGTCGGCCGCCGACACATCCTGCAAAAAATCGGTAGTCATCCAACCCAAGCCGCATTAGCTTAGACGTCTGTCACGAGTCTGAGTCGAGGTGTGCAATGGAGCTTCAAACATGGCTGGCTTTTTTTGCCGCCTGCTGGGTGATCAGCCTGTCCCCCGGTGCCGGCGCCATTGCGTCGATGTCCAGCGGTCTGCAATACGGCTTCTGGCGCGGCTACTGGAACGCTCTGGGCCTGCAATTGGGTCTGGCGGTGCAGATCGCGATTGTCGGCGCCGGTGTTGGCGCGATTCTTACTGCGTCGGCCACCGCTTTCTACGCGATCAAATGGTTCGGTGTGGCCTACCTGGTTTACCTCGCGATCAAACAATGGCGCGCGCTGCCCAGCGACATGAGCGATGACGCGGCGGTCCGGCAGATAGGCAAGCCGATGGCCCTGGTGTTCCGTGGCTTTCTGGTGAACATCAGCAACCCCAAGGCGTTGGTGTTCATGCTGGCGGTGTTGCCGCAGTTCATTGATCCGCACGCGCCACTGCTGATCCAGTACCTGATCATTGGTGTGACGATGATATGCGTGGATCTGATCGTCATGGCCGGCTACACCGGATTGGCCTCGAAGGTGCTGCGCCTGCTGCGCACACCCAAGCAGCAGAAACGCATGAACCGTACCTTTGCCGGGCTGTTCATTGGTGCAGCGGCATTCATGGCGACCTTGCGTAAAGCGGCGGTTTAACAACCCTCAGGTACAAAAAAGGCGACCTTTTCAGGTCGCCTTTTTCATTTGGGGTATGCCTGCAAACCACAACAAAGCTTGAGTGAAAGTGATTGGGAGGGAACAATATGTTACTTCGTGTTTCCAATTGAGATTCATTCATGATTGCCCCGTCCCGTTTCCTGGCTTGGCTGATAGCGCCAGTGTTCGCCTTGTGCAGCTTGAACCTGCTGGCCGACACGGTGGAAGGCGCACCGCAAGCCCTGCATTTACTCGACTACATTGGTGCGGATTACCCGCAAGCGGTGCAGGCAGGCAAGGTCGTCAACGAATCCGAATATCGCGAGCAACTGGAGTTCGTCCAGGCCCTGCAAGGCTTGGTGGTCGCCATGCCAGCCAAACCGGAAAAGGCCGGGCTGGAGCAGGGCATCAGCGCACTGCGTAACGCGATTACTGCGCGTCAGGACGGCGCTGACGTTACCCGCCAGGCGCGGCAGCTCGGGGCGAAGCTGGCCGTGGCCTATGAAGTCAGCCAGGCCCCGATCATTACCCCGGACCCGACCCGTGGGGCGCCGCTGTACGCCCAGCATTGCTCGGTGTGCCATGGCGATGCCGGGGCGGGTGATGGTCCGGCAGGTGTCGGTCTGACGCCGCCACCGGCCAATCTGCGCGATAACGCGCGTCTGGATCACCTGAGTCTCTACGCGATCTACAGCACCCTGGGCCTCGGGGTCGAAGGCACCGACATGCCAGCCTTCGCCGATCAGCTGGATGATCGTCAGCGTTGGGACCTGGCCACCTATATCGCCAGCTTCAGTGTTGACCCGGCGACGGCCAAGGTTGAAAAGACCTACAACATCGCCGACCTGGCTCGTCAGACCCCGGCCGAGGTGCTGGCCGTCGAAGGCCTGCAAGCCGCCGCGACCTTCCGTTCCCAGCGGGCGCAACCGCCGCAGGTCAAGCGTGGCCCGGCACAACTGCTCGACTACACCGCAGCCACTCTGGACAAGAGCATCGCGGCGTATCGTGCCGGTGAGCATGATCAGGCTTATGACTTATCGGTAGCGGCGTATCTGGAAGGCTTCGAGTTGGTTGAGAGCTCGCTGGATAACATTGACGCCAACGTGCGTAAAGACACTGAAAAATCCCTGATGGCCTACCGTCAGTCGTTGCAGGATGGCCTGCCGGTGAGCGAGGTCGAGCAGCGCCTGGACGTGGCCAAGGACAAGTTGAAGGCATCGGCCGGCCTGTTGGGCAACGAGGGTTTGAGCTGGTCGCTGAGTTACATTTCCGGCCTGCTGATTCTGCTGCGCGAAGGTCTGGAAGCGATTCTGGTGCTGGCGGCGATCCTTGCTTTCCTGCGTAATACGGATCAACAGGCGGCGGTGCGCAGCGTTAACGTCGGCTGGGGTCTGGCGTTTGTGGCGGGGCTGGGCACCTGGGCGCTGGCAGCCTATGTGATCGATGTCAGCGGTTCGCAGCGCGAGCTACTGGAAGGTGCGACGGCACTGTTCGCCAGCGTCATGGTGCTGTGGCTGGGGGTGTGGATGCATGACCGTCGTCACGCGGCGGCCTGGCAGGATTACATCAAGACCAGCCTGGTGGGTGGCGGCGGGCGTTTCGGTTTTGCGACCCTGGCGTTCTTCTCGGTGTATCGCGAGCTGTTCGAAGTGATTCTGTTCTACGAAACCCTGTGGTTGCAGGCAGGCCCCGCGGGGCACAACGCCGTGCTGGCCGGTGGGGCCACGGCGCTGGTGCTGCTGGTCGGCCTGGCCTGGGTGATTTTGCGCGGTTCGGCGAAGTTGCCGCTGGCGCTGTTCTTCAGCATCAACGCCGGTCTTTTGTGCGCATTGTCGGTGGTGTTTGCCGGGCATGGCGTGAAAGCGCTGCAGGAAGCCGGGATTTTCGGCACGCGGCCGGTGCCGTTCTTTGACTTTGAATGGTTGGGGATCCATGCCGATGCGTATTCGCTGAGCGCCCAGGCTGTGGCGATCATTGCGATTGTCGTGTTGTATGGTCGTAGCCGGGTGGTTGAGAGGCAGCGGGTGCAGGTTTCCTGAAAAGCATTCGCTGCGCTCACATTCGCGGGCAAGCCCGCTCCCACAGGATTGGGTATAACCTGTGGGAGCGAGCCTGCTCGCGATTTTTTGGATGGGGAATATTTGATGCGTGTGTGGATCGATGCTGACGCCTGCCCCCGGGCAGCCAAGGATCTGGTGGTGAAGTTCGCCCTCAAGCGCCAGTTCGAAGTGGTGCTGGTGGCCGGGCAGCCGCAGATCAAACCGGGACTGGCACTGGTCAAGCTGATCGTGGTGCCGAGCGGACCGGATGCGGCCGATGACTACCTGGTGGAACACGCGGTGCCTGGTGAGCTGGTGATCTGCAGCGATGTGCCGCTGGCCGATCGCCTGGTGAAGAAGGGCGTGGCAGCGCTCGACCCACGGGGCAAGGAGTTTGATACGCAGAACATGGGCGAGCGGCTGGCGGTTCGCAACCTGTTCACGGATTTGCGCGAACAGGGGCAAATGGGTGGTGGGCCGGCGCCGTTTGGCGACCGTGAGAAGCAGGCGTTTGCCAATGCGCTGGACCGGATCCTCACTCGTTTGGCTCGCAATTCTTAAGTCTTGCGATGAACACTGTGGGAGCGAGCTTGCTCGCGATAGCGGACTTACAGACAACATCAATGTTGAATGTGCCGGCCCCATCGCGAGCAAGCTCGCTCCCACATGTTTGAACCGTGTCAGGCGTCGTTTTCGTGGGTCAGTTCCAGTACCCGGTCTACCAGCTTGTTGATCCCCGACGCCGCTTCACTGATCGATTGCGCCAGCATGTAAGCCGGGGTGCTCACCAGCTTGCGCGCCTTGTCCTCGACGATCTCACTGACCGCGCAATCGGTATGGGTCGCGCCCATCTTGTTCATCGCCGCAGCCGTGTCGGTGTCGTTGCCGATGGTGCAGGTGACGCCAGGGCCGTAGATCTTTGCCGCCAGGGCAGGGGAGATGCACATCAACCCCACTGGTTTGCCAGCCTCGGCAAAGGCTTCGGTCAATGCCAGGACATCCGGTTGAACGGTGCAGCCGGCGCCTTCGATGGCGAAGTTGGACAGGTTCTTGGCCGAGCCGAAGCCGCCGGGCACGATCAGCGCATCGAACTCATCGACGTTCGCGTCACGGATATCCTTGATGTTGCCCCGGGCAATCCGCGCTGATTCCACCAGTACGTTGCGCGATTCGGGCATTTCTTCGCCGGTCAGGTGGTTGATCACATGCAACTGCGCGATGTTAGGTGCGAAACACTGCACCTGAGCCCCGCGCTGGTCCAGGCGCAGCAGGGTGATGACGCTCTCGTGGAGCTCGGCGCCGTCGTACACGCCACAACCGGAAAGGATCACTGCAACTTTTTTGCTCATGGGCTTTTCTCCAGATTCATGGCGTTAAATGTCCACTAATTTGTCCCGCGTTGCCATAGGGTTAATTCACCGCTGCACATAGCATCTGTCCTCAAGATTCCGATCAGGGCGCGTCATGGACTTCATTCTGTATGCAGTGCCGTTTTTCTTTTTTCTGATCGCCGTCGAACTGTTGGCCGACCGTTGGCGCGGGGTAAGCAATTATCGAGTGGCGGACGCGATCAACAGCATCAGTACCGGCGTACTGTCGACCACCACGGGTCTGTTGACCAAGGGTGTGGGGCTGGTGACCTATGCGTTTGCCCTCCAGTATCTGGCCCTGTTCGAGTGGTCGGCCGACAGCGTCTGGACCTGGGTGTTTGCCTTTGTCTTCTACGATTTCTGCTACTACTGGCTGCACCGCATGGGCCACGAGCGCAACATCCTCTGGGCCGCCCATTCGGTGCATCACCAGAGCGAGGACTACAACCTGTCCACGGCGTTGCGCCAGACCAGTACCGGATTCCTGCTGAGCTGGATCTTCTATCTGCCGATGGCGATGTTCGGCGTGCCGCTGCTGGTGTTCGTCAGCGTCGCGGCGCTGAACCTGCTGTACCAGTTCTGGGTGCACACGCGGCACATTCCCAAGCTTGGCTGGTTCGAATGGTTCTTTGTCACGCCGTCCAATCATCGGGCTCACCATGCGCAGAACGCTCTCTACATGGATCGCAACTACGGCGGCGTGTTCATTATTTGGGACCGCCTGTTCGGCTCGTTCCAGGAAGAAGACGACAACGAGCCGGTGATCTTCGGCGTGACCACGCCGCTGGCGAGCTGGAATCCCGTGTGGGCGAACGTGCAGTTCTACGCGCAGTTGTGGGCAGACGCGCGGCGTACCGAAAGCACCTGGGACAAGCTGCGGATCTGGTTCATGCGCACTGGCTGGCGCCCGGCGGACGTGGCGGCCAGATACCCGATGAAAAAGCCGGACCTGAGTCAGTTTCGCAAATTCGAGGTGGCGCTGGACGGGCGTCAGCAGCTCTACGTCCTCTTGCAGTTCTGCGTCTATATCGCGCTGGGCAGTTACCTGATGAATCTTGAACCGAAGCTGCCAGTCGCCGCCCTGGTGTTGGGCTGGGGAGCGGTGGCGCTGGGTCTGTTTGTGCTGGGCGTGACCCTGGAGAATCGCCCGTGGGCGTTGAAGCTGGAACTGATGCGGCTGGCGTCGAATCTGCCATTGGCATGGCTGGCCCCGATGGTTGGGCTGTGGCCGGCCGGCGCAGTGGGCTGGGTCGGCCTGCTCAGTTACAGCCTGTTGAGCGGCGTCGGTCTCTACTGTTGCAGAAACCGCATCACTCGGTTGGCGTCGTAGGACCTTCGGTGGTGGTCCGTGTAGCTTTCAGGGCTTGTTCATCGGCGTAGACCTGCTTGGCCAGGCGGGCATTCTTGAAGCGCCGACGCAGCCACAGCACGAAGCCCAGGACCAGCAGCGCACCGAGCACCCAGAGTTCATACTTCTTCACACTGCCGAGCATGCCTTCGAGCACGGCGCCGAAATGGTACGCGGCGGCCGCCAGGGCTGTGGCCCAGATCGCTGCGCCAATGCCGTTGAGCAGCAGGTAACGGCCCGGCGGATAGCCCGACAGCCCAATGGCCACCGGCATCACCGTGCGCAAACCGTAGACGAAGCGGAAACTCAGTACCCAGATGTCCGGGTGCTTGCGAATGTGTTCCAGCGCCCGGTCACCCATCATCTGCCAGCGGGGTTTGCGCGCCAGCAGTTTGCGGCCGTGCTTGCGTCCCAGGAAGTACCACAGCTGGTCGCCGGCATAGCTGCCGAAGAAAGCCACGACCACCACCAGGTTGATGTCCATGTATCCACGGAACGCGAGGAAGCCCGCGAGCACCAGGATGGTTTCGCCTTCGAAGAACGTGCCTAGAAAAAGGGCAAAGTAGCCGAAGTCATGCAGAAATTGTTGGAGCATTGTCTGGGTGCTGGCGAAATGAACGCGCAGCCTAACCCTTCGGACACATTCAGGAAAGTGTCCAAATGTGTCTCGACGTGAACATTTCCTACAACGACAATGGAATGCGGCTACCTGTCACAGGGATGCACACAACTGTAATACGTTCGTCATAATGGCCGCTTATAACTGTCACGCTCGCCCGTAAGCGCGGGCTCAGGAGTCTGCCGTGAGCTTTACCCCCGCCAACCGCTTGTTCCCCGCAACCCGCCTGCGCCGCAACCGTCGTGACGACTTCTCGCGTCGCCTGGTCCGTGAAAACGTCCTGACCGTCGATGACCTGATCCTGCCGGTGTTCGTGCTGGACGGTGAAAACCGTCGCGAAGCGGTGGCTTCGATGCCGGGCGTTGAACGCCTGACCATCGACCTGTTGCTGGAAGAAGCAGCCAAGTGGGTCGAACTGGGGATTCCGGCGCTGGCGCTGTTCCCGGTGACACCCGCGGAACTCAAGTCCCTGGACGCCGCCGAAGCGTGGAACCCCGAAGGCATCGCCCAACGCGCGACCCGTGCGCTGCGTGCGCGATTCCCTGAGCTGGGCGTGATCACCGACGTTGCCCTGGACCCGTTCACCACCCACGGCCAGGACGGCATTCTTGATGAAGAAGGCTACGTGCAGAACGACATCACTGTCGACGCACTGGTCAGGCAAGCCCTGTCCCACGCCGAAGCCGGCGCTCAGGTCGTGGCGCCGTCGGACATGATGGACGGTCGCATCCAGGCGATCCGCGAAGCCCTCGAAGTGGCCGGTCACGTCAACGTGCGGATCATGGCCTACTCGGCGAAGTACGCCAGCGCCTATTACGGCCCGTTCCGCGATGCGGTCGGTTCGGCATTGAACCTGGGCAAGGCCAACAAGGCCTCCTATCAGATGGATCCGGCCAACAGCAACGAAGCCCTGCACGAAGTGGCGGCGGACTTGTCAGAAGGTGCAGACATGGTCATGGTCAAGCCGGGCATGCCGTACCTGGACATCCTGTGCCGGGTAAAAGAAGAATTCAAAGTGCCGACGTTTGTTTATCAAGTCAGCGGCGAATACGCCATGCACATGGCGGCGATCCAGAATGGCTGGTTGAGCGAAGGGGTTATCCTCGAGTCCCTGACCGCTTTCAAACGTGCAGGGGCTGATGGCATCCTGACGTACTTTGCCGTTCGTGCCGCTCAATTGTTACGAGAGCAAAAATAGCCCTCCCAGGAACATTCGATGAATACCGAAGTACTCACTGAAGTTGCCGTAAAAGACGCTCAACCTGTGGTGGAGCAAGTCGACGAGACCCCGCCGGAGCTGGAGCCAGCTCCGCCCGCGGCGGTCGTCGAAACCGCCGTGACAGCGCCAGCGCCGGCGCTGGCCATTCCCGGCCTGGATGACAGCAGCCTGTACATCCACCGCGAGCTCTCGCAACTGCAGTTCAACATCCGCGTGCTGGAGCAGGCGCTGGACGAGTCCTACCCATTGCTGGAGCGGCTGAAGTTTCTGTTGATCTTCTCCAGCAACCTGGACGAGTTCTTCGAGATTCGTGTCGCCGGCCTCAAGAAGCAGATCACCTTCGCCCGTGAACAGGCCGGTGCCGATGGTCTGCAACCGCATCAGGCGCTGGCGCGCATCAGCGAATTGGTCCACGGTCACGTCGATCGCCAGTACGCGATCCTCAACGACATTCTGTTGCCGGAGCTGGAAAAACATCAGGTCCGCTTCATCCGTCGCCGTAACTGGACGACCAAGCTCAAGACCTGGGTCCGCCGCTATTTCCGTGACGAGATCGCACCGATCATCACCCCGATCGGCCTCGACCCGACGCACCCGTTTCCGTTGCTGGTGAACAAGAGCCTGAACTTCATCGTCGAGCTCGAAGGCATCGACGCCTTTGGCCGCGATTCCGGTCTGGCGATCATCCCGGCGCCACGCCTGTTGCCGCGGATCATCAAGGTGCCGGAAGAAGTCGGTGGCGCTGGCGACAACTATGTATTCCTGTCGTCGATGATTCACGCTCACGCCGATGACCTGTTCCAGGGCATGAAGGTCAAGGGCTGCTACCAGTTCCGCCTGACCCGGAACGCCGACCTGGCACTGGACTCCGAAGACGTCGAAGACCTGGCCCGCGCCTTGCGCGGCGAACTGTTCTCCCGTCGCTATGGTGATGCGGTGCGTCTGGAAGTGGCCGACACCTGCCCGAAACACCTGTCCGACTACCTGCTCAAGCAATTCAACCTGAGCGAGACGGAGTTGTATCAGGTCAACGGTCCGGTGAACCTGACGCGGCTGTTCAGCATCACCGGCCTGGACAGTCAGCGCGAGCTGCAATACCTGCCGTTCACCCCGCAGATTCCGAAACTGCTGCAGAACAGCGAGAACATTTTCAGCGTGATCAGCAAGCAGGACATCCTGCTGCTGCACCCGTTCGAGTCGTTCACCCCGGTGGTCGACCTGCTGCGCCAGGCCGCCAAGGACCCCCACGTGTTGGCGGTGCGCCAGACCCTGTACCGTTCCGGCGCCAACTCGGAAATCGTCGATGCGCTGGTGGATGCGGCGCGTAACGGCAAGGAAGTCACGGCGGTGATCGAATTGCGCGCGCGCTTCGACGAGGAGTCCAACCTGCAACTGGCCAGCCGTCTGCAAGCGGCCGGTGCGGTGGTGATCTACGGTGTGGTCGGCTTCAAGACCCACGCCAAGATGATGCTGATCCTGCGTCGCGAGGCCGGAGAGATCGTGCGTTACGCGCACCTCGGTACCGGTAACTACCACGCCGGCAACGCCCGCCTGTATACCGACTACAGCCTGCTGACCTCCGACGACGCCTTGTGCGAAGACGTCGGCAAACTGTTCAGCCAGTTGATCGGCATGGGCAAGACGCTGCGCATGAAGAAGCTGCTGCACGCGCCGTTCACTCTGAAAAAGGGCATGCTCGACATGATTGCCCGGGAGACCCAGTTCGCCCTCGACGGCAAACCGGCGCACATCATCGCCAAGTTCAACTCGCTGACCGATCCGAAGATCATCCGCGCGCTGTACAAGGCCAGCCAGTCAGGTGTGCGTATCGATCTGGTGGTGCGTGGCATGTGCTGCCTGCGGCCGGGCATTGCCGGGGTTTCCCACAACATCCACGTGCGTTCGATCATTGGCCGCTTCCTGGAACACACCCGGGTCTTCTACTTCCTCAACGGTGGCGACGAGCAGATGTACCTGTCCAGTGCCGACTGGATGGAACGCAACCTCGACAAGCGCGTCGAGACTTGCTTCCCGGTGGAAGGCAAGAAGCTGATCATGCGGGTCAAGAAAGAACTGGAGTTGTATCTGACCGATAACACCCACAGCTGGAGCCTGCAGTCGGACGGTCGTTACATCCGTAACACACCGACCGGCAACCAGAACCCGCGCAGCGCCCAGGCGACATTGCTGGAGCGTTTGGGTAGTCCGATCCTGGCTGTTCGGTAACGGGAGTCAGCGGGTGAAAAAAGGGCGATCCATGTGGATCGCCCTTTTTCATTCTGCACTGCCCACTGTAGGAGCGAGCTTGCTCGCGATGGACGTGAACGATTATGTGTACTGCCTGGATAAACGCGTTGCCCTCAGGTTTTTCGCGAGCAAGCTCGCTCCTACAGGGGCTCTAGCGAGCGGTCAACACGATGTCGACCCGGGTCAGCCATTGCGCTTCAATTTCGAAGTCGGCCTGGGTCAGCTGGTTTTCGTCCAGCCAGTTTTCCGGGAACACCACTTCCAGGTGGTTGCCATTGGCGTTCAATTCCACCTGGGGCATTTGCTGGGTGCCACGGATGTGGTGGAACAGGATCGCAAAGCGCAGCAGCGCGCACAGGCGAATCAGCTTGATGCCGTCGTCGCCGAAATCGGCGAACCTGTCCTTGGGAATGTTGCGGCGGTGACCGCGTACCAGCAGCGCGAGCATCAACTGGTCTTCGCGGGAGAACCCGGCGAGGTCCGAATGCTCGATCAGGTAGGCACCGTGCTTGTGGTACTGGTAGTGAGCGATGTCCAGGCCCACTTCATGGACCTTGGCCGCCCAGCCGAGCAGTTCGCGCCAGACGCCGTCTTCCAGATCCCAATCCTGCGCCACCTGGTCGAACGCATGCAGCGCCTTGCGCTCGACCCGTATCGCCTGTTCCTGGTCGACGTGGTAGCGCTCCATCAGCGAAGTGAGGGTGCGCTCGCGCACGTCTTCGTGATGATGGCGGCCCAGCAGGTCATAGAGCACGCCTTCGCGCAGGGCGCCTTCGCAGTGATCCATGCGTTGCAGTTCGAGGGCGTCGAAGATCGCTTCGAGGATCGCCAGGCCCGCCGGGAAGATCGTCCGGCGATCCGGCTTGATACCTTCGAAATCGATTTTTTCGACGTCGCCCATCTTGATCAGTTTGCGCTTGAGCCAGGCCAGGCCTTCGGCATTGACCTCGCCGGTACCATGGCCGCCAGCCTTCAGCGCCAGGCCGATGGCGCGGATGGTGCCCGAGGAGCCGATGGCTTCATCCCAGGTCAGGCGGTGCAGGGCGTGTTCGATGCTCATGATCTCCAACCGTGCCGCGGTGTACGCCTGGGCGTAACGGGCCGGGGTGATCTTGCCGTCCTTGAAATAGCGCTGGGTGTAGCTGACGCAACCCATCTGCAGGCTTTCGCGCAGCAGCGGTTCGAAGCGCTGGCCAATGATGAATTCGGTACTGCCGCCGCCGATGTCGGCCACCAGGCGCTTGCCCGGGGTATCGGCGAGGGTGTGGGACACGCCAAGGTAGATCAGGCGCGCTTCTTCACGGCCGGAAATGACTTCCACCGGGTGGCCGAGAATTTCTTCGGCGCGACGGATGAATTCGGCACGGTTGCGGGCTTCACGCAAGGCGTTGGTGCCGACGATACGAACGGCGCCGGTGGGCATACCGCTGATCAGTTGGGCGAAGCGCTTGAGGCAGTCGAGCCCGCGCTGCATCGATTCTTCGTTGAGATGGCGTTCTTCGTCGATGCCAGCGGCCAGCTGAACCTTCTCCCCGAGACGCTCGAGAATTCGGATCTCGTCGTTCTGGGACTTGGCCACGACCATGTGAAAGCTGTTGGAGCCCAGGTCGATTGCGGCGATCAGGGACAGATTCTTGGCTTGGGATTGCGGCATGGTCAGGGGTCTCGGTCGATAACCTCGACATCGTGCCACGATCAAAGGCTGGCGCCAACGCGTAGGAGCTGTCGAAGGCTGCGATCTTTTACCACGGGGTTCTAGTGGTGCGGCCACTGGCCTCTTCGCGGGCAAGCCCGCTCCCACAGGTTTTTGCAGCGAATACGCAATCGTATTCCAACAGAGAACCCTGTGGGAGCGGCGGTGCGGCGGTCCGACTTGCTCGCGAAGGCGGCGTCAATAGCACCGAAGATCTTCAGCCCGCCGCCTCAACAGTCCCGATGAAATTCGCCAGCTCCGCCGTCTGCGGGTTGGCGAACAGTGCTTTCGGATCCCCCACCTCATGCACCTTGCCCTGGTGCATGAACACCAACTTATCCCCAACCTCCCGGGCGAAGCGCATTTCGTGGGTGACCATGATCAGCGTCATGCCCTCCCTGGCCAGTTGCCGGACCACGCTCAGCACTTCGTTGACCAGTTCCGGGTCCAGCGCCGAGGTGATTTCGTCGCACAGCAAAACCTTCGGCGACATCGCCAGTGCCCGGGCAATCGCTACCCGCTGTTGCTGTCCGCCGGACAGCCGATCAGGGAAGGCATCGAACTTTTCCCCCAGCCCGACTCTTTCCAGCATCTGCCGCGCCAGTTCGGTGGCCCTGGCTTTCGGTACTTTCTGCACCACTTGCGGCGCGAGCATGACGTTCTCGCCGACGGTCAGGTGCGGGAACAGATTGAACTGCTGGAACACCATGCCGACTTTCTGCCGCAGGCTGCGCAGATCGGCGCGGGCGGCGTCGAGGTACTCGCCGTCGACTTCGATCACGCCGTCGTTGATCGACTCCAGGCCGTTGAGGGTGCGCAGCAAAGTGGACTTGCCCGAGCCGCTGCGACCGATGATCGCCACCACCTGGCCCTCCTCGATGCTCAGGTCGATGCCTTTGAGCACATGGTGATCGCCGTAGTATTTATGCAGGGCGGAAATTCTAAGCAGAGGCATGCAGTCTCCTTTCCAGGTAACGCGCACTGAGCGACAAGGGGTAGCAGAGCAGGAAGTAGCCGAGGGCGACGAGGCCGTAGACCATGAAGGGTTCGAAGGTGGCGTTGGCGAGCATGCCGCCGGTCTTGGTCAGTTCGGTGAAACCGATGATCGAGGTGACGGCGGTGCCTTTGACCACTTGCACCGAAAACCCCACCGTCGGCGCCACGGCAATGCGCAGGGCCTGGGGTAGGATCACGTAGCGCAGTTGCTCCAGTGGGCTCAGCGCCAGGCTCGATGAGGCTTCCCACTGACCGTTGGGAATCGAATCGACGCAACCGCGCCAGATCTCCGCCAGATAGGCGCTGGTAAACAACGTCAGTGCAATCGCCGCCGCCATCCACGGCGAAATCTCTATCCCGGCCAACGCCACGCCGAAAAACACCAGGAACAGCTGCATCAACAGCGGTGTGCCCTGGAACAGTTCGATGTAGGTTCGGGCGAAACTGCGCGGCAGGGATTTTTTCGAGATGCGCATGACCATGATCAGCAAGCCGATCAGCCCGCCGCCAATGAACGCCACCAGCGACAGCGCCAGCGTCCATTGCAGACCCATGAGCAGGTTGCGCACGATGTCCCAGAAGGTGAATTCGCTCATCGGCTGCTCCTTGCAATGAACCGGTGGCCTATCCAGTTCAGCAACTGGCGGATCAGCAGCGCCATGCACAGGTACAGCAGTGTGGTCAGGGCGTAGGTTTCAAAGGCGCGGAAGTTGCGCGATTGAATGAAGTTGGCAGCGAAGCTCAGCTCTTCGGTGGCGATCTGCGAGCAGACTGCCGAACCGAGCATGACGATGATGATCTGGCTGCTCAGGGCCGGCCAGACTTTGCCCAATGCCGGCAGCAGCACCACATGACGGAACGCTTCGAAGCGCGTCATCGCCAGTGCCGCCGCAGCCTCCAGCTGACCCCGGGGGATCGCCTGGATGCCGGCGCGAATGATCTCGGTGGAATAGGCGCCGAGGTTGATGACCATCGCCAGCACCGCCGCCTGCCATTCGGAAATCTGCACGCCCAGGGACGGCAAGCCGAAGAAGATGAAAAACAACTGCACCAGGAATGGCGTGTTGCGGATCAACTCGACGTAGGCCGCGAAAATCCCCGCGAAAGGCCGGATGTTCCACGCCCGCACCAGCGCCCCGACGATGCCCAGTCCCACACCGAGCACAGCGCCGATGGCGGTCAGCTCAAGGGTGAACAACGCACCGCGAAGCAACAGATCGGTGTTGTTCACCACCGGCAGGAAATCGAATTGATAAGCCATAAAACGTCTCCAGCGCGCCGAATCAGAGATCGGCCGGCAACGGTTCTTTCAGCCAGGTCAGGGCGTTCTTTTCCAGCGCGCCGTCGCTCTTGGCGGTCACGAGGATCTGGTTGACCTTGTCCAGCAGCGTCGGCTCGTTCTTGTTGACGCCGACGTAGACCGGCGAATCCTTGAGCTTCACTTTCAGCGCCGGCACGCGTTTCGGGCTCTTCTCGCTGATCGCGACCATCACCACGTTGCCGCTGGCGATCAGGTCGACTTGCCCGGCCAGGTACGCGGCAATGGTCGAGTTGTTGTCTTCGAAACGCTTGATGGTCACGCCTTCGGGGGCGACCTTGGTCAGCTCGATGTCTTCGATGGCGCCGCGGGTGACGCTGATGGTCTTGCCCTTGAGATCGTCCAGGCCTTTGATGTCGGCGTCTGGCGGACCGAACACGGCGAGGTAGAACGGCGCGTAGGCGCGGGAGAAGTCGATGACTTTTTCGCGCTCCGGGTTCTTGCCGAGGCTGGAGATCACCAGGTCGACCTTGCCGGTGGTGAGGAAGGGGATGCGGTTGGTGCTGTTGACCGGGGTCAGTTCGAGTTTGACCTTGAGCTGGTCGGCCAGCAGTTTCGCGGTGTCGATATCGAGGCCGCGGGGCTTCATGTCCGGGCCGACCGAGCCGAAGGGCGGGAAGTCCTGAGGCACGGCGACCTTGAGGACGCCGCGCTTGAACACATCCTCCAGGCCGTCGGCGTGGGCGGGTGCCTGGCTCAGCATCAGGTTGGCAAACAGGGCGGCGAGGAGGGCGCTGTAACGCTGGGTCATGGCAAATCTCCGGATCGGCAAGAAGTGATTTCTGCGGATCGACAGAGCATGGGCCATGCCAACATAGGGTTTTGGGGGCGCCAGAGCGCGGTTTTGCTGGCGTCGCACGGTCTTACTGGTCTGAACAGTCAGGTTGCGTTTCGCACCCCGATGGCGCAGCCGTGAAAATCACCGAACCCCCATGGGGCACGACTTGCCGGGCGTCGCGAATAGCTTTACAACTGTGCGCACATTGGCCTGGTTCGTCTGGAAAACCATGAACTCGATCTCCCGCGCCGTACCTGAAGTGGCGCTGCAAGCCATCCGCAAACTGATTACCGAACAGGGCTTCGGGCCTGGGGATGCCTTGCCTTCGCAACGGGACCTGGCGGTGCAATTGGGGGTCAGTCGGGCGTCGTTGCGCGAGGCGTTGTCATCGCTGAGTGCGCTGGGCGTCATCAGCATCCAGCCGGGCAAAGGCGTGTTCGTGCAATCGCCGGTGGAGTTGCCGCGAGGCGATGCAGCGCCGGGCTGGCCGTTCGCGGCGCAGGCTTCGCCGCTGGACATCTTTCAGTTGCGCTATGCGCTGGAGGGGTTTGCGGCGGGGTTGGCGGCCGTAACCTTGAGCACCGACGAACTCGATGCGCTGGAAGACAATGTCGCCGCCATGCGTAATGAGCTGAAATCCGGTGACTTCGAAGCCGCAGCCCGCCTGGATTTCGAATTCCACCGCCGCATCCTGCTGGCCAGCGGCAATCAGGCGATGCTGAGCATCCTGACCGCCAGCGCCGACATCTTCCTGGAGAGCCAGAAGCTACCGTTCATCCGGGTCGAGCGGGCCATGGAAACCTGGCAGGAACACCGCAAAATCCTTCGTGCGCTGGCTCGCCGAGCTTCTGGCGCCGCGCAAAAGGCCATGCAAGAGCACGTACGCAATGCCGCATTGCGCACCGGAATCGCGTTCATCGCTCCCGTCACTTCATGACCTGAGCTATACCCAAACTCATGAATCACCATAGCGAGACTCAATCATCTGCACCTTCCTGAACGAGGGAAGGGCAGCTATGATGGGCCACGTTTTTTTGCTTACAACCTGGAGAATTCCATGAGCAGCGATCTTATCAAACACGTTAGCGACGCTAGCTTCGAGGCCGACGTACTCAAGGCCGAAGGCGCTGTACTGGTCGACTACTGGGCTGAATGGTGCGGCCCTTGCAAAATGATCGCTCCGGTTCTGGACGAAATTGCCGAGACTTACAAAGGCAAGCTGACCATTGCCAAGCTGAACATCGACGAGAACCAGGAAACCCCGGCCAAGCACGGCGTGCGCGGTATCCCGACCCTGATGCTGTTCAAGAACGGCAACGTTGAAGCGACCAAGGTCGGCGCACTGTCGAAGTCGCAACTGGCTGCCTTCCTCGACGCCAACATCTAAGCGTCGCTGCAAAGTATCCTGAATAAGCCCCGCAAATAGCGGGGCTTTTTGCGTATTCAGGGCTAGACGCTCCTAAACTCAGGTGGTACATTCGGCCCCGCACTGGTTTCTCCATTGCCCCCTGCTAGCCGTCGCCGACGCACTCCTTTTCGAATAAGTACGCGATCCTGTCGCCTTCTCTGCGGCGCGGCCTCATTAAGCCAAAAGCTTAATTTCCCCCCTCCATAAATGATTACGTCATTCCTATATGAATCTGACTGAACTCAAGCAAAAGCCGATTACCGAACTGCTCGAATTGGCCGAACAGATGGGCATAGAAAATATGGCCCGTTCGCGCAAGCAGGACGTGATTTTCTCCCTGCTCAAGAAGCACGCGAAAAGCGGTGAGGAAATCTCCGGTGATGGCGTGCTGGAGATTCTCCAGGACGGCTTCGGCTTCCTGCGCTCCGCTGACGCTTCCTATCTCGCCGGTCCAGACGATATCTACGTCTCGCCGAGCCAGATCCGTCGTTTCAACTTGCGCACCGGTGACACCATCGTTGGCAAGATCCGCCCTCCAAAGGAAGGCGAGCGTTATTTCGCGCTGCTCAAGGTCGACACGATCAACTACGACCGTCCGGAAAACGCGAAGAACAAGATTCTCTTCGAGAACCTGACCCCGCTGTTCCCGACCGTGCGCATGAAGATGGAAGCCGGTAACGGTTCCACCGAAGACTTGACCGGTCGTGTCATCGACCTGTGCGCCCCGATCGGTAAAGGCCAGCGCGGTCTGATCGTTGCACCGCCGAAAGCGGGCAAGACGATCATGCTGCAGAACATTGCCGCGAACATCGCGCGTAACAACCCTGAAGTTCACCTGATCGTGCTGCTGATCGATGAACGTCCGGAAGAAGTGACCGAAATGCAGCGCACCGTGCGCGGCGAAGTGGTTGCCTCGACGTTCGACGAGCCGCCAACCCGCCACGTGCAGGTTGCCGAAATGGTGATCGAGAAGGCCAAGCGCCTGGTCGAGCACAAGAAAGACGTGGTGATCCTGCTCGACTCCATCACCCGTCTGGCTCGCGCCTACAACACCGTGATCCCGAGCTCCGGCAAGGTACTGACCGGTGGTGTCGATGCCCACGCCCTGGAGAAACCGAAGCGTTTCTTCGGCGCCGCGCGGAACATCGAAGAAGGCGGCTCGCTGACCATCATCGCCACCGCGCTGGTTGAAACCGGCTCGAAGATGGACGAAGTGATCTACGAGGAATTCAAAGGCACCGGCAACATGGAGCTGCCGCTTGATCGCCGTATCGCTGAAAAGCGCGTCTTCCCGGCCATCAACATCAACCGTTCCGGCACCCGCCGCGAAGAGTTGCTGACTGCCGACGACGAGCTGCAGCGCATGTGGATTCTGCGCAAGCTGCTGCACCCGATGGATGAAGTGGCTGCCATCGAGTTCCTGGTCGACAAGTTGAAAACGACCAAGACCAACGATGAGTTCTTCCTGTCGATGAAACGCAAGTAAGTCGAACAGGCAAAAAAAGCCGGGGAAACCCGGCTTTTTGCTATCTGATTTTTGATCAAGCGGCAGTTCGTGGTTCTGAACCGCAGGGTTCGGCGCTAAACTGCCTGCCCCGAACGCCACGGCCAACACGAGGCTCACGCATGCAGTATCGCGACTTGCGCGACTTTATCAGCGGGCTGGAACAGCGCGGCGAACTCAAGCGCATCCAGATTCCGGTGTCCCCAGTACTGGAAATGACCGAGGTCTGCGACCGCACGTTGCGCGCCAAAGGTCCGGCCCTGCTATTCGAAAAGCCTACGGGTTACGACATTCCCGTGCTCGGCAACCTGTTCGGCACCCCCGAGCGCGTGGCGTTGGGCATGGGCGCCGAGGCGGTCAGCGAGCTGCGCGAGATCGGCAAGCTGCTGGCGTTCCTCAAGGAACCCGAGCCGCCGAAAGGCTTGAAGGATGCCTGGTCCAAGCTGCCGATCTTCCGCAAGATCATTTCGATGGCGCCGAAAGTCGTCAAGGACGCGGTGTGCCAGGAAGTGGTCATCGAAGGCGACGACGTCGACCTGGCCATGCTGCCGGTGCAGACCTGCTGGCCGGGCGATGTTGGCCCGCTGATCACCTGGGGCCTGACCGTCACCAAAGGCCCGAACAAGGATCGCCAGAACCTCGGCATCTATCGTCAGCAGGTGATCGGTCGCAACAAGGTCATCATGCGCTGGCTGAGCCACCGTGGCGGCGCGCTGGATTACCGCGAGTGGTGCGAAAAGCACCCGGGCCAGCCGTTCCCGGTTTCCGTGGCCCTGGGCGCTGACCCGGCGACCATCCTCGGTGCCGTGACCCCGGTGCCCGACAGCCTTTCCGAATACGCCTTCGCAGGCCTCTTGCGCGGTAACCGCACCGAGTTGGTGAAGTGCCGGGGCAACGACCTGCAAGTGCCGGCTACCGCCGAAATCATTCTCGAAGGCGTGATCCATCCGGGCGAGATGGCCGATGAAGGCCCGTACGGCGACCACACCGGTTACTACAACGAAGTCGACAGCTTCCCGGTGTTCACCGTCGAGCGCATCACCCACCGGATCAAGCCGATCTACCACAGCACCTACACCGGCCGTCCACCGGATGAGCCGGCGATCCTCGGCGTGGCATTGAACGAAGTGTTCGTGCCGATCCTGCAGAAGCAGTTCCCGGAGATCACCGATTTCTACCTGCCGCCCGAAGGCTGCTCGTACCGGATGGCCATCGTGACCATGAAAAAGTCGTATCCGGGCCACGCCAAGCGGGTAATGCTGGGTGTCTGGTCGTTTTTACGACAGTTCATGTACACCAAGTTCGTTATCGTCACCGACGACGATATCAACGCCCGGGACTGGAACGACGTGATCTGGGCCATCACTACGCGCATGGACCCCAAGCGCGACACGGTGATGATCGACAACACGCCGATCGACTACCTCGACTTCGCCTCGCCGGTTTCCGGCCTGGGGTCGAAAATGGGCCTCGATGCCACGCATAAATGGCCGGGCGAAACTACCCGCGAATGGGGCCGGGTCATCGTCAAGGACGATGCCGTGACCCAGCGGATCGATGCCATCTGGAATCAGTTAGGAATAGATTGATGCGTGTAACCTTGCAGCCCTCCGGAGCAGTGCTTGAGATATTGCCCGGCGAGCGGATTCTCGATGGCGCACGACGTCTGGGCTACGAATGCCCGCAAAGCTGTCGCAACGGCAATTGCCACGTGTGCGCGGCGCTGCTGGTGGAAGGCCGGGTCGAGCAGGCCGGCAATGTGCGCGACCATGGCGAATTCTACACTTGCATAGCGGAGCCGCTGGAAGACTGCATCGTCCTGTGGGATGGCGTGCTCGCGCTGGGAGAACTGCCGGTGCGCAGCGTGTCGTGTCAGGTCATTGAGTGCAAGGAGGTGGGCGGCGACACCTGGCGCGTGCGTCTGCGGGCTCCGGCCGGCAAGCCGCCGCGTTACCACGCCGGCCAGTACCTGATGATCGAGCGTGAGAACGGCGAGAAATCCGCCTTCTCCCTCGCCTCGGCACCGCATGCGGGGCGCGACCTGGAAATCCACGTACTGGCGCGCGAAACCAGTGCGCTGAGCCTGATCGAACAGCTCCAGCGCAACAGCATTGTGCGGGTCGAATTGCCGTTTGGCGATACCCACCTGGAGGAGTTGCCGGACGGTTCTCTCGTGCTGATCGCCGCTGGTACCGGCATGGGCCAGATCCACAGTCTGATCGAGCATTGCCGGGCCTCGGGTTTCAAGCACCCGGTGCATCTGTATTGGGGCGTGCGTCGTCCTGAAGATTTTTATCAAATCGAGCACTGGGACGAATGGCTGAAGCTGCCCAACCTGTTCCTTCACAAGGTCGTCAGCGATCAATGCGGTTGGGAAGGGCGGTGCGGCATGTTGCATGAAGCGGTCTGTGAAGACTTCCCTGACCTCAAGCCGCTGCATGTGTACGCCAGTGGCTCTCCAGCCATGGTCTACGGCACGCTGGATGCGCTGGTGGAAGCGGGGATGGACGCTCACCAGATGCGTGCCGACGTTTTTGCGTATGCCCCCAGATCCTGATGTTGCCCCTCCACACTGTAGGAGCGAGCCTGCTCGCGATGGACTCAAGAGCGCCGCGGACAGCCTGACTCCCCGCGTAATCGTTAACGACCATCGCGAGCAGGCTCGCTCCTACAAGTTATAAACCCCTACATAGCCTATCGGTATTTATAAACATCTATAAATTTCGGTAGGTTATATCTCATGCAGGCATCAACTTAAGAACTGTGCCATGGCATTCAAATTGCCTTAAAACTTATGTGCCTTATTGTTACAGCTGTGCGTTCTATTAAGTAATTCTTCACCCGCGGGGAGCTGAACGCTATTCGCCATGAGCGCCATTGAATCTGCTTTTTTGAATCTGGCTTACCCTCCGCGGCTCGATCTGGGGCCGCAGCTCACGCACGAACAATTGCTCAGCTCGATGCAATCGACCATGGCGCGCCACAAGGGCGGTCCGGTGTGGTTGTTTGCGTATGGTTCGCTGATCTGGCGCCCTGAATGCACGGCGGTTGAGCGGATTCGCGGCCGGGTGCATGGATACCATCGCGGGTTGTACCTGTGGTCCCACGAACATCGCGGCACGCCGGAAATGCCCGGCCTGGTGTTTGGCCTGGATCGCGGCGGTTCTTGCAGCGGTTTCGCCTATCGCTTGCCCGAAGAGCAACTCGAAGCCTCGCTCTACGCACTTTGGCAGCGCGAGATGCCTTTCCCTTCCTACCGCCCGCACTGGCTCAACTGCCGTCTCGAAGATGGCAGCCAGGTTCAGGCATTGGGCTTTGTGCTGGAGCGACATCTGCCCAGCTATGCCGGCAACTTGCCGGACCATGTGCTGAGCCATGTGTTCGAGAACGCCTGCGGGCGCTACGGCACCACTCGCGATTATGTCGAGCAGACCGCGCACGCCCTGCGCAGCCACGCCATGCCAGACCGGAATCTGGAGGCGCGGCTCAAGCGCTGTAAATCAAAGGCCGATCAAGCGAGTGCTTCGCGGCCCTGACTGGCGATTTGTTTGTGCCGTAGGGTCGGGGCCAGGAAGGCCATCGCCAGCAGGCAGGCGCCGACCAGCAGCACGAAGCCGCCGTCCCAACCGAAATGGTCCACGGTGTAGCCCATCGCTGCACTGGCCGCGACCGAGCCGCCCAAGTAACCGAACAGACCGGTAAAGCCCGCCGCCGTACCGGCCGCTTTCTTCGGTGCCAGTTCCAACGCCTGCAGGCCGATCAGCATCACCGGGCCGTAGATCAGGAAGCCAATGGAAAGCAGTGCAATCATGTCGACCATCGGATTGCCGGCCGGGTTGAGCCAGTAAACCAGCGTCGCGACCGTCACCAGCGCCATGAACACCATGCCGGTCAGGCCACGGTTGCCACGGAAGATCTTGTCCGACATCCAGCCGCACAGCAGCGTGCCCGGAATACCTGCCCACTCGTAGAAGAAGTACGCCCACGAGGTTTTATCCACAGTGAAGCCCTTGGCTTCCTTGAGGTAGGTCGGCGCCCAGTCCAGCACGCCGTAGCGCAGCAGATAGACAAAGACGTTGGCCAGGGCGATGTACCAGAGCATTTTGTTGCGCAGTACGTATTTGACGAAGATTTCCTTGGCGCTGAATTCCTCTTCGTGGCTGGCGTCGTAGCCTTCCGGGTAGTCGTTCTTGTACTGCTCGATCGGCGGCAGGCCAACCGATTGCGGGGTGTCGCGCATGGTCACAAAGGCAAACACCGCTACTGCCAGCGCCACGGCCGCCGGCACGTAGAACGCGGCGTGCCAGTCATTGAACAGACCCATGCCGAGCAGGAACAACGGGCCGATCAGGCCGCCGCCGACGTTGTGCGCCACGTTCCACACGGACACCACGCCGCCACGTTCCTTCTGCGACCACCAGTGCACCATGGTCCGGCCACTCGGCGGCCAACCCATGCCCTGGGCCCAGCCGTTGATGAACAGCAGAATGAACATCATGGTCACGCTGGACGTCGCCCAGGGCGCGAAACCGAAAACGAACATCACCCCGGCCGACACCAGCAGGCCGAACGGCAGGAAGAAGCGCGGGTTGGAACGGTCGGACACCAGCCCCATCAGAAACTTCGACAGACCGTAGGCAATCGCGATGGCGGACATCGCCAGGCCCAGTTGACCACGGGAGTAGCCCTCGTCGATCAGGTACGGCATAGCCAGGGAGAAGTTCTTACGCAGCAGGTAGTAACCGGCATAACCAATGAAGATGCCGGCGAAAATCTGCCAGCGCAGGCGTCGGTAGGTGCTGTCTATTTTTTCTTCAGGCAATGGAGCCTGATGTGCGGCAGGACGAAAGAAAGCAAACATTCAAGAGCTCCAGATTTCTTGTTTTGACTGCGGATACGAATGTTACAGTTTCGTTACCGAAAATAGCACCGGTTCTCATCAGCAAAACAGCGGAAATGTTGGAAGTCGCGTGTTCCTTTATGAACATGTCGCTCAGATGTAAGTGAGGGGCGTTGTAGGAAGCGTTACCTGTTTGGTTAGCAGGCGCTTGATGTGCCTGAAATAGGGCAGGTCTTTAGGAAAGGTCCTTCGTTTAAAGCAGAAGTCATGGCGTTATGCCGAATGACTCTGCGCTTTAACCTTTGTGCCGTTGCCAGGTCTGGCGTTGCAGGCGAAGGGAGAGGGACATGCGGTGGTGGGTATGCGTGCTTTTGTTGGTGGCGTCCATGGATGTCAGGGCCGGGGAGGTGTTCCTGATACCCGAGAATAATCCGAAGCCGGTTTATCCGGTGGCGCTGCATCGGGCGGGTGTCACCGGCATGGTGCGTGTCAGTCTGACTGTGCAGGTGGATGGTTCAGTCAGCAAGGCCGGTATTTTGGAAGGGCGCTGTTATGACAAGAAAGCGCGGCAGCGTGGCCGCGCTTTTATTGCAGATAGAGATTCAGCGAACCTGCACCACCACTTTCCCGACCGCTTTACGCTGGCCAAGATCATTGATGGCTTGGGCTGAATTGCTCAGCGGATAAACCTGCGACACCAGCGGTTTCAACTTGCCTTCGGCAAACCAGCCAAACAACTGCTGGAAGTTCGCTGCGTTGTCTTGCGGCTGGCGTTGGGCGAACGAGCCCCAGAACACGCCGAGCACTGCCGCACCTTTAAGCAAGGCCAGGTTGACTGGCAATTCGGGAATGCGCCCGCTGGCGAAGCCGACCACCAGCAGGCGGCCGTTCCAGGCGATGGCGCGGATTGCTTGGTCGAACAGGTCGCCGCCGACCGGGTCGTAGATCACGTCGGCGCCCTGGCCGTCGGTCAGGCGCTTGATTTCGTCCTTCAGGCTGGTTTCGCTGTAGTTGATCAGCTCATCGGCGCCGGCAGCCTTGGCCACGGCGAGTTTCTCTGCGCTGCTGGCCGCCGCGATCACCCGGGCGCCCATGGCTTTGCCGATTTCCACCGCCGCCAGGCCGACACCGCCGGAGGCACCAAGCACCAGCAGGGTTTCGCCCGGTTGCAGGTTACTGCGCTGCTTGAGGGCGTGCATCGAGGTGCCGTAAGTCATGCTGAAGGCGGCGGCAGTGTTGAAGTCCATGGACGGCGGGATTGGCAACACGTTGTAGCCCGGCACGGCAACCTGCTCGGCAAAGCTGCCCCAGCCGGTCAGGGCCATGACCCGGTCACCGACTTTCAAGTGGCTGACTTTTTCACCCACGGCGCTGACCACGCCGGCCGCTTCACCACCCGGCGAAAACGGGAAGGGCGGCTTGAACTGGTATTTGCCCTCGATGATCAACGTGTCGGGGAAATTCACCCCGGCGGCGTGCACGTCCAGCAGGATTTCATTCTTCTTCGCGACAGGACTGGCGACGTCTTCCAGCACCAGCGATTCGGCAGGGCCGAAGGCTTTGCACAGCACGGCTTTCATCAGGGCTATTCCTTTGGGAGTGATGGCCGATAAGTGTAGGTGTGTGGGTCGATGGGTCAACGAGCATGCCCGACCCTGATAGTCAGCCATAAGCTTGTGCTTGCGCGGCGGGTCGTTATGCCAGGCCGCAAACCGGATAAGGAGCGAATTTTGAAAGCGTGGATCATGTTGATGCTGGCCCTGTCTCTGCCTGTGGCAGCGGTGGCCGAAGAAGCCAAAGAAGATGCAGCTCCGAAGGTCAGTTACATCACCCTGAGCCCGCCATTCGTGGGTAACTACGGGCTGGACGGCACGCCGAAACTCAAGGTCTACAAGGCCGATGTGGCGTTGCGGGTGACCGGTGACGAGGCCGCCAAAGCGGTGAAGGCCAATGAGCCGTTGATCCGCAATCAATTGGTCGCGCTGTTCGCCCAGCAGACCACCGAGACGATGAACAACGTCGAGGCCAAGGAAAAGCTGCGTCAGGAAGCGTTGAAGCAGACCCAGCAGGTGATGAACGATGAAACCGGTAAGCCGGTGGTTGAGGATTTGTTGTTCAATAACCTGATCATTCAGTAAGAACTCTGCTGTCCGGGCCGGCCTCTTCGCGGGCAAGCCCGCTCCCACAGGTTTTTTTGGTGTTTGCGTGATCGTGTTCCAACACAAATCCATTGTGGGAGCGGGCTTGCCCGCGAAGAGGCCGGTACAGGCAACAAATGACTCAAGGTTTCAAAGCAATCACCGCCGCCCACTGCTCCGCCGTCACCGGCATCACCGACAACCGCGAGCCTTTCTGCACCAGCGGCAACTCGGCCAGCGCCGTCTGCTGCTTCAGGTAATCCAGTTTCAGCACTCGGGCAAACGTTTCGACATGCGCGACATCGATCGCACTCCAGGCGTTTTTGTCCGGGGTGGCCTTCGGGTCAAAATAATGGCTCTGCGGCTCCAGCGCCGTCGGGTCCGGATACGCGGCTTCGACAATCTTGCCGATTCCGGCGATGCCCGGCTCAGGGCAGCTGGAATGATAGAAAAAGAACTCATCACCCACTGCCATGGCCCGCAGGAAATTGCGTGCCTGATAGTTGCGAACCCCGTCCCAGCGCGTTTTGCCGAGCTTTTCCAGCCCCTTGATCGAGAGTTCGTCGGGCTCGGATTTCATCAGCCAATAGGCCATGTCTTTTGCTCCTTGCGTGGTGATTGGGCAGCTTGTCGGCGATTTTATGACAAACCGACAGTCGGTTGGCGTCAGCATTTGCGCAGCGGTTCGCGTTGTCGCAAAATGCCGGCCTTTAAAGCTTGACGCTGCTGCACGGCCTACAAACGGAAACCGCTGCTGTCATCGTGTTGATGTGCCTTTGGGGGGCAATCGATGAAACGCAAACCGGATTTACTATGGATTTTGGTCATTTTGTTTGGACTTGGCGTCGTGACCACCGGCTATGCCCAAAGCCTGTGGGCCAACAAGACCGATGCGCCGGTCGAACTCGCCCAATTGCAGCAACAGTCGACAGCCTTCAAGCGCTGATCCTGTTGCCTCGCGCCACTGATCGAAGTGGCGCCTAACCTGCGTAATACCAGGCCTTGTCCGTCACCGTTCCTTGCAGCGGCACATCCCAACTCGCCTGAGCCAATCGCGCCACCTTCTGACACTCATGGGCCAGCCCCAACAATGTCGGCTTGCGCCAGTCATTGCGGCGCGCCAGGTAGGCCAGGCTTCGATCATAGAAGCCGCCACCCATGCCCAGGCGTCCACCGACATCGTCAAATCCCACCAACGGTAAAAGCACCAGATCCAGCGCCCAGACTTTACGTTGCCGGGCGAGGTTGTGCCTTGGTTCAAGAATGCGGAAGCGGTTGGGTTTGAGTTTTTCCCCGGGACGGATGCGCTGGAACACCATTTTGGTTCGCGGCCAGGCGCTCAGCACCGGTAGATAGGTGGCCTTGCCCCGGCGTTGCGCGGCGCGCAGCAACAGGTGCGGATCGATTTCACCGTCGGTGGGCAGGTAGAGCGAGATGTGTCTGGCGCGACGGAACAGCGGTTGCTGGGCCAATTGCTTGTACAGCCCGCGAGCGGCCTGGCGCTGCTGACTGGGTGTCAGTGCGCGGCGGGCCTTGCGCAGCATGCGTCGAAGTTGCGGGCGGGGGAGCAGCGCAGGTTCGGTCATGTATTCGGGCTTCAACAATGCGGATACGTGAAGCGTACCCGTAAAAACGCCAACGCCGGTATCAAAACCGGCATTGGACTGGAATCAGGCTCCCCGAATGTGCCGCTGTCGACTTAGCCCTTGAACCCGAAAGTTCAAGGTGGAAGATGCAGTAGGCTTTAAGGCTTTCCGTCTAGCGGACATGCACACCAGCCCAACGTGCAACCTCCAGGGTATAGCAAATCGGCTCAGGGACATCGCCAACTGGCAAGCACCCCAGGGAGTGAGGGGATTATACCGCAAGCGGCGACGCGAATCAGCCTTTGGTGACGTCCGGATCGGTGGCGAGCGCCAGATCGACGCGATCGAGCAGGTCACGCACCTGTTCGCGGGTCGATCCGCTGGCCTGGATATCCGGGCGTTCTTCCTTGTGCAGCAGGTCGTGGGTGATGTTCAGCGCGGCCATCACGGCGATTCGGTCGGCGCCGATGACTTTGCCGCTGCTGCGGATCTCGCGCATCTTGCCGTCCAGATAACGGGCGGCGCTGACGAGGTTACTGCGCTCTTCCTGAGGGCAGATGATCGAATACTCTTTGTCGAGGATCTGCACGGTGACGCTATTGCTTGAACTCATGAGTCTTGCTCCAGGGCCTTGAGGCGCGAAATCATCGATTCGACCTTACGCCGGGCGATTTCGTTTTTTTCAATGAGGTGCGCGCGTTCCTCGCGCCAGGTCTTTTCCTGAGCTAGTAAGAGTCCATTTTGACTCTTAAGTTGCTCGACTCGGGTAATCAGCAGCTCGAGTCTGGCCATCAGCGCTTGCAGGTCGGTGTCTTCCATTGTCTTCACTGTCTGATGGGGGTCGGACTTGTAGGAGCGAGCTCGCTCGCGATGAACCTGAGAGCGCCGCGGGGTATCAGGTACCCAGCGTTATCGTTGGCGACCATCGCGAGCATGCTCGCTCCTACAGGGGTAGTCGATGTAGGATACAAGGCCTTCATTCTAGACATAGCGCCGTCTGGCGCCTAGCTGCCCATGACCATTCAGAATTCCCCGTACCAAGGCTTCGCCACCCTGCTGACTTCCAGCGGTCACAACGTCTCGCCTGCTGAACTGCACGGCCTGTTGCTCGGCCGCAGCTGCGCCGGCGCCGGTTTCGACGCCGAAGGTTGGCTGATCGACGCCGCCGAATTGCTCGAAAGCGAGCCGCAAGACAACGTTCGCAACGCCCTGATCGGCCTGCAAGCGATGGTAAAAGGCGAGCTCACCGGCGATGACGTGACCGTCGTTCTGCTGTTGCCGACCGACGACGCCCCGCTCACCGAGCGTGCCGCCGCACTGGGCGAGTGGTGCCAGGGTTTCCTCAGCGGCTTCGGCCTGAACTGCCGTGATAGCAGCACCCTGAGCACCGAGGCCACCGAAGTGCTGCAGGATCTGGCGGCCATTTCCCAAGTGCAAGACGCGCTGGAAGAGTCCGAAGACGGCGAAAGCGACTACATGGAAGTCATGGAGTACCTGCGCGTCGCACCGCTGCTGCTGTTCTCCGAGACCAAGAAAGACGTGCCGGCCGCCGCCAAACCGTCTTTGCACTAATCGTAAGACAGGGAAAACCATCTGCCCATGATCCATATCCCGAAATCGGAATACAGCCGTCGCCGCAAGGCCCTGATGGCGCAGATGGAACCCAACAGCATCGCCATCCTGCCCGCCGCCGCGGTGGCCATTCGTAACCGCGACGTCGAGCACGTCTACCGCCAGGACAGCGACTTCCA
Organism: Pseudomonas sp. KH_046_1; assembly: GCF_057839025.1. Classification (NCBI taxonomy): domain Bacteria; kingdom Pseudomonadati; phylum Pseudomonadota; class Gammaproteobacteria; order Pseudomonadales; family Pseudomonadaceae; genus Pseudomonas; species Pseudomonas sp. KH_046_1. The sequence goes on along the minus strand of NZ_CM174481.1, from coordinate 6,109,122 downwards.
GTACCTCAGCGGGTTTCCCGAGCCGCAGGCCGTACTGGTGCTGATGCCGGGGCGTGTGCATGGCGAATACATCCTGTTCTGCCGTGAACGCAACGCCGAGCGCGAGCTGTGGGATGGCCTGCGTGCCGGGCAGGAAGGCGCGATTCGCGACTTCGGCGCCGACGACGCCTTTCCGATCACTGATATCGACGACATCTTGCCGGGCCTGATCGAAGGTCGTGACCGGGTGTATTCGGCCATGGGCAGCAACCCCGAATTCGACCGCCACCTGATGGAGTGGATCAATGTGATCCGCTCCAAGGCCAACCTCGGTGCCCAGCCGCCGAACGAGTTCGTTGCCCTGGATCATCTGCTGCACGACATGCGCCTGTATAAATCGGCGGCGGAAGTGAAAGTGATGCGCGAGGCGGCGCGGATTTCCGCACAGGCGCACGTACGGGCAATGCAGGCCTGTCGCGCCGGATTGCACGAATTTAGCCTGGAAGCCGAGCTCGATTACGAATTCCGCAAGGGCGGGGCGAAGATGCCGGCCTACGGGTCGATCGTCGCGGCGGGGCGCAACAGCTGCATCCTGCATTACCAGCAGAATGACGCGCTGCTCAAGGACGGGGATCTGGTGCTGATCGACGCCGGTTGCGAGATCGACTGCTACGCCAGCGACATCACCCGGACCTTTCCGGTCAGCGGCAAGTATTCAGCAGAACAGAAAGCGATTTACGAATTGGTGCTGGCCTCCCAGGAAGCCGCCTTTGCCGAAATCGCCCCGAACAAGCACTGGAACCAGGCGCACGAGGCCACGGTCCGGGTCATCACGGCCGGGCTGGTCAAGCTGGGTCTGCTGCGGGGCGACGTTGACGAACTGATCGCCAGCGAAGCCTACAAGGCGTTTTACATGCACCGCGCCGGCCATTGGCTGGGTATGGATGTGCATGACGTCGGCGAATACAAGGTCGGCGGCGAGTGGCGCGTGCTGGAAGTCGGCATGGCGCTGACCGTGGAGCCGGGGATCTATATCGCCCCGGACAACCAGAATGTTGCGAAGAAATGGCGCGGCATTGGCGTGCGCATCGAGGACGACGTAGTGGTCACCAAAACCGGCTGTGAAATATTGACGAACGGCGTGCCGAAAACCGTCGCCGAGATCGAGGCCCTGATGGCCGCCGCGCGGACACAGGCAGCATGAGTCGAGTCAACCTCACAATCATCGGTGGCGGGCTGGTCGGTGCAAGCCTGGCGCTGGCGCTTCAGGCCGGGGCCAAGGCTCGGGGCTGGAAGATCGTGTTGATCGAGCCGTTCGCCCCTGGCGACAGCTATCAACCGAGTTACGATGCCCGTTCCTCTGCGTTGTCCTTCGGTTCGCGGCAAATCTATCAACGGCTGGGCGTCTGGCAGGAAGTCTCGCGCCGCGCCGAGCCGATCAAGCAGATTCATGTTTCCGACCGTGGCCGATTCTCCACCGCCCGTTTGTCGGCGATGGAAGAGGGGGTGCCAGCGCTGGGTTATGTCGTTGAAAACGCCTGGCTCGGCCAATGCCTGTGGCAAGGCCTGGACAAGGACGTGATCAGTTGGCGCTGCCCGGCGGAAGTCACCCGCATGGAGCCGCTGACCGATGGCTATCGCCTGACCCTGAACGATGAAACCACCCTGGAATGCGACCTCGCGGTGCTCGCCGATGGCGGCCGCTCCGGCCTGCGCGAGCAACTGGGGATCGGCATCCGCAAGCGTCCGTACAACCAGAGCGCGCTGATCGCCAACATCACCCCGAGCGAAGCCCACAACGGTATGGCCTTCGAGCGTTTCACCGACGAAGGCCCGATGGCGTTGCTGCCGCTTCCGGATAATCGCTGCGCATTGGTCTGGACCCGCCTGGGCATGGACGCGCAACGCCTGGCGGCCCTTGATGAACGCAGCTTCCTCAGCGAGTTGCAGGGTGTGTTTGGTTATCGCCTCGGCACATTGAAACAGGTCGGTGCGCGGCATCTTTATCCGCTGACACTGGTCGAGGCCGAAGAACAGGTGCGCCCGCATCTGGCGATTCTCGGCAATGCAGCGCACAGCCTGCATCCGATTGCCGGCCAAGGGTTCAACCTGTCCCTGCGCGATACCCAGGCCCTGGCCGATGCCTTGCTCGCCAGTGAAAAACCTTTGGGCGACTTCGCCACGTTGCAGGCCTATCGCGAACGCCAGCGTCTCGATCAGGACCTCACCGTGGGTTTCTCCGATCAGGTCACGCGCCTGTTCGGCAGCACCCAGCCGCTGGTGTCCCTGGGGCGCAACATCGGCTTGCTCGGCCTGGACCTTCTGCCACCGGCCAAACGCTGGTTTGCCCGGCAGGCGATGGGGCTGGGTACCCGTCCAGATGCGTGACTGGCTGATCCGCGGATTCGGCAAGGCATGATCGATAAAAATACCTGCCGCAATTGCAGGTTCGACATTCATGACGGCCCCTGCCACCTGGTGGCGCGGGTCGGGAAAACCCTTTACGTGCGGCTCAAGCCGCAAGAGAGACAGGCTTAAAGCATGGAAATGCGCGCAGATCTGCTGATTGTCGGGGCCGGAATGGTCGGCAGCGCCCTGGCGCTGGCGTTGCAGAACAGCGGGCTGGAAGTCCTGCTGCTGGACGGCAGCCCCATGAGCGTCAAACCGTTCAACGCTCAGGCTGCGTTTGAACCGCGGGTGAGCGCCTTGTCGGCTGCCAGCCAACGGATTCTCGAGCGCCTGGGTGTGTGGGGCGGCATCGCCGGGCGGCGCAGCAGCCCCTACACCGACATGCAGGTCTGGGATGGCAGCGGCACCGGGCAAATCCACTTCTCGGCGGCCAGCGTGCATGCCGAGGTACTGGGGCATATCGTCGAGAACCGCGTGATCCAGGATGCCTTACTCGAGCGCCTGCACGATTGCGACCTGGGGTTGCTGGCCAATGCTCGCCTGGAACAGATGCGCCGCTCCGGCGATGACTGGCTGCTGACCCTGGCCGACGGCCGCACCTTGCGTGCACCACTGGTGATCGCGGCGGATGGCGCCAACTCGGCGGTGCGACGCCTGGCCGGTGTGGCGACCCGCGAATGGGATTATCTGCACCATGCCATCGTCACCAGCGTGCGTTGCGCCAAGCCGCATCAGATGACGGCCTGGCAGCGCTTCACCGATAACGGTCCGTTGGCGTTCCTGCCCCTTGAGCGCGACGGCCAACAGGATTGGTGTTCGATCGTCTGGTCGACCACACCCGGCGAAGCCGAACGCCTGATGGCGATGGATGAGCAAGGTTTCTGCAAGGAGCTGGAGCGGGCCTTTGAAGGTCGGCTCGGCGAGGTGCTTAGCGCCGACCCGCGCCTGTGTGTGCCTCTGCGCCAGCGGCATGCCAAGCGTTATGTGGCTGAAGGCCTGGCATTGATCGGCGACGCGGCCCACACCATTCACCCGTTGGCCGGGCAGGGAGTGAATCTCGGATTCCTCGATGCCGCCGTGCTGGCCGAAGTGTTGCTGCAAGCGGCAACACGTGGCGAACGCCTGGCGGATGTGAAAGTCCTCAGCCGTTACGAGCGTCGACGCATGCCCCACAACCTGGCGCTGATGGCGGCGATGGAAGGCTTTGAGCGCTTGTTCCAGGCCGATCCGTTGCCGGTGCGCTGGTTACGTAATACCGGGTTGAAAATGGTCGAGAAAATGCCGGAAGCCAAGGCGCTGTTCGTGCGTGACGCGCTGGGGTTGACTGGGGATTTGCCGGCGCTTGCCAGGCCCTGAGATGTTCGCCGGGGCTTATGGCCCCATCGCGAGCAAGCTCGCTCCCACAGGTATTCAGGTGTTAATGCAATTTGTGTGAACGCTGGAGAACCCTGTGGGAGCGAGCTTGCTCGCGATGGCGGCAGCTCAGTCACCTCATATTCCAGATCAAGCAACATCTGGTAACTCCTCCACGGTCAGCTTCGATTGAGAAGCTAAATGTGAGTCCTTATCATTTGTCCTCATTTTTCAATCGAGAGACCGCTCCCATGTTGGCACCGAAGCGTCTACTGACTGCACTGGCCTTGACCCTGATCGGCAGCACCGCCGCCCAGGCCGCTGATGAGGTGGTGGTCTACTCCTCGCGAATCGACGAGCTGATCAAGCCAGTCTTCGATGCCTACACCGCCAAGACCGGCGTGAAGGTGAAGTTCATCACCGACAAGGAAGCGCCACTGATGCAGCGGCTCAAGGCCGAGGGCGCGAATACGCCGGCTGACCTGCTGCTCACCGTCGATGCTGGCAACCTCTGGCAAGCCGAGCAGATGGGCATCCTCCAGCCGTTCACCTCGAAAACCATCGACACCAACATTCCGCTGCAATACCGGGCCGCCTCCCATGCCTGGACCGGCCTGAGCCTGCGGGCGCGGACCATTGCCTACTCCACTGATCGGGTGAAGCCGGGTGAACTGACCACCTACGAAGCGCTGGCCGACAAGCAATGGGAAGGCCGCCTGTGCCTGCGCACGGCGAAGAAGGTCTACAACCAGTCCCTGACCGCGACCATGATCGAAGTGCACGGCGCCGGGAAGACCGAGGAAATCCTCAAGGGCTGGGTCAAGAACCTCTCCACTGACGTGTTCTCCGATGACACCGCCGTGCTGGAAGCGATCAACGCCGGCCAATGCGACGTCGGTATCGTCAATACCTACTACTACGGCCGCCTGCACAAGCAGAAGCCAGACCTGCCGGTGAAACTGTTCTGGCCGAACCAGGCTGACCGTGGTGTACACATCAACCTGTCGGGTATCGGCCTGACACAACACGCGCCACACCCGGAAGCGGCCAAGGCCCTGGTGGAGTGGATGACCACCCCTGAAGCACAGAAAATCTTTGCCGACGTGAACCAGGAGTTCCCGGCGAACCCGGCCGTGCAGCCATCGGCTGAAGTCGCCGCATGGGGCAAGTTCATCGCTGATACCTTGCCTGTGGAAATCGCCGGCAAGCGTCAGGCCGAAGCGATTCGCTTGATGGACAAGGCTGGCTGGAACTGAGTTCATAGGCTGTTGCTGGTAAAGTAAGGCCGAGCGCTATCCCTGTGGCGAGGGAGCTTGCTCCCGCTTGAGTGCGCAGCACTCACAAAATCCGTGCGGGTTTTCCGCGTTTTGGGGCTGCTACGCAGCCCAGCGGGAGCAAGCTCCCTCGCCACAAACTGTATTTTCTAGAGAACTTCCTTGGCCCATCCCGCCCAACGCCGCTGGTATCCAGTCGTCTTCGCCATCGCTGCGCTGGTCCTGTTGCCCCTGAGCGTCCTGCTGCTTTCCTGGCAAACCATCGATCAACAGATCTGGTCCCATCTCTGGGACACACAGATGCCGCGTTTGCTGGGCAATACCCTGACCCTGGTGCTAGGCGTCGGTGTCGGCGTGACAGTCCTGGGTGTCAGCCTGGCCTGGCTCACCAGCCTTTGCGAATTCCCCGGCCGGCGTTGGCTGGACTGGGCGCTGATGCTGCCCTTCGCGATCCCGGCCTATGTGCTGGCCTTCGTCTTCGTCGGCCTGCTGGATTTTGCCGGCCCCGTGCAAACCCTGCTGCGCGAATGGTTTGGCAGTGGTCTGCGCCTGCCGCGCGTGCGTTCCACGGGCGGCGTGATTGTGGTGCTGGTGCTGGTTTTCTATCCCTATGTCTATCTGCTGGCCCGCACCGCCTTCCTCGCCCAAGGCAAAGGCCTGATGGAAGCCGCGCGAGTCCTTGGCCAATCGCCCTGGCATGCGTTCTGGCGGGTGGCGTTGCCCATGGCGCGACCAGCCATTGGCGCGGGCGTGGCACTGGCGCTGATGGAAACCCTGGCAGACTTCGGCGCAGTGTCGGTGTTCAACTTCGATACCTTCACCACCGCCATCTACAAGACCTGGTACGGTTTTTTCAGCCTGTCGTCCGCCGCGCAACTGGCCAGCCTGTTGCTGCTGGTGGTGATGCTCGTGCTCTACGGCGAACGGCGTGTCCGTGGGGCCAACCGGGCGAGCAACGAGCGACCACGGGTCAAGGCGCTGTATCACCTGCGAGGCGTCAAGGCACTGGCGGCCACGACGTGGTGCGGTCTGGTGTTCGCCTGCGCTTTCGTTATCCCGATGCTGCAATTGGTGGTGTGGTTCTGGCTGCGCGGGCGCTTCGATCTCGACGAGCGTTACACCGGGTTGATCGTCCATACCTTGTATCTGGGTGCGATGGCGGCGTTGATCACCGTCAGCGTCGCCTTGTTACTGGCGTTTGCCCGACGATTGGCGCCCACCCGGGTCATTCGTTCCGGGGTCAGTCTGGCCAATCTGGGTTATGCCTTGCCCGGTTCGGTGCTGGCGGTGTCGATCATGCTGGCGTTCAGTTACCTGGATCGCGAACTGGTGATCCCGCTCTCGAGCTGGCTCGGTGGCGCGGGCAAGCCGCTGCTGCTGGGCAGCCTGTCGGCGTTGCTGCTGGCCTATCTGGTGCGCTTCATTGCGGTGGCCTTCGGGCCACTGGAAAGCAGTCTGGCGCGTATACGGCCATCTTTGCCCGAAGCGGCACGTAGCCTTGGCGTCAGTGGGCCACGACTGTTTTTCAAAGTGTATCTGCCATTATTGCTACCCGGCACGTTGAGCGCCGCGCTGCTGGTGTTCGTCGACGTGCTCAAGGAAATGCCCGCGACCTTGCTGATGCGCCCGTTTGGCTGGGACACGCTGGCGGTGCGAATCTTCGAAATGACCAGCGAAGGCGAATGGGCACGGGCGTCTTTGCCGGCGTTGACCCTGGTGCTGGTCGGACTGTTACCGGTCATCGGATTGATCCGGCGTTCAGCACATCGAAACAGCTAGGTGTCAGTCCTACACCTTGCGGCTACAATGCGCGGCATTCGGTGCGGTCCGTCTGACAGACCAGGTAGCTGAAATCGGCTGAAGGCCCTTTGTTACAAGGCATTCAGTCCGTGCAGCACCTGCCCGCGCCTTCGCCACGCCCGGAAGGAGAAACCCATGGGACAGCGTACGCCTCTGTATGACCTTCATCTCGCACTCGGCGCGAAGATGGTCGATTTTGGCGGTTGGGACATGCCTCTGCATTATGGATCGCAGGTCGAGGAGCACCATCAGGTGCGCCGCGATTGCGGTGTCTTCGATGTATCCCACATGACCGTAATCGATGTCGGCGGCGCCCAGGCCAAAGCCTGGCTCCAGCATTTGCTGGCCAATGATGTCGAACGCCTGCACAGCCCCGGCCGTGCGTTGTACAGCACCATGCTCAACGAGCAGGGCGGGATCGTCGACGACATGATCGTCTACCGTCTCGATGAGGGTTATCGCCTGGTGGTCAACGCCTCCACCCGCGATCAGGACATGGCGTGGATGCAAGCCCATCTCAACGGTTTCGACGTGCAACTTCGCGAGCGTTCCGAGTTGGCGATGCTGGCCATCCAGGGCCCCCACGCCCGGCAAAAAATTGCCGAGCTGGTCAGCCAGTCCCGTGGCAACCTGATCCAGCTCCTCAAGCCCTTCGAAGGCCTGTCCGATGGTGACTGGTTCATCGCGCGCACCGGGTATACCGGTGAAGACGGCCTGGAAATCATTCTGCCGGCCGATCAGGCGCCAGGCTTTTTCAACGATCTGGTCGGTGCCGGGATTTCTCCCATCGGCCTCGGCGCGCGGGATACCTTGCGGGTCGAAGCCGGCATGAACCTTTACGGTCAGGACATCCAGCAGGATATTTCCCCCTTGGCCTCCAATATGGCCTGGAGCATTGCCTGGGAACCCGCCACCCGGCAGTTCATCGGGCGCAAGGCGCTGGAAGCCGAGCAGGCCGCTGGCGTGCAGCACAAACTGGTCGGTCTGGTCCTTGAGGAGCGCGGTGTTTTGCGCGCTCATCAGGTGGTCCGCATCGCCGATGTTGGCGAAGGGGAGATCACCAGTGGTAGTTTCTCTCCTACGCTAAGCAAGTCGATTGCACTGGCGCGCGTGCCGATGGCAACAGCCGACCGCGCTGAAGTGGAAATCCGTGGCAAGTGGTACCCGGTCCGGGTGGTCAAACCGACCTTCGTACGCCACGGCAAAACCTTGATCTAACCTTTTCTGGCGGGCATGACCGCCGACCATTTCCTGAGGACACAGAACATGAGCGATATCCCTGCCGACCTGCGTTTTGCCGAAAGTCACGAATGGGCACGTCTGGAAGCCGATGGCACCGTCACCGTGGGCATCAGCGATCACGCGCAGGAAGCGCTGGGTGACGTGGTGTTTGTCGAGCTGACTGAAGTCGGCAACGTGTTTGCTGCCGGTGATCAGTCGGGTGTCGTTGAATCGGTTAAAGCCGCTTCCGACATCTATTCGCCGATTGCCGGTGAAGTGATCGCGGTCAACGAAGCGCTGAGTGGCGAACCTGAGTTGCTCAACTCCGACCCGTACGGTGCCTGGATCTTCAAGCTCAAGCCAAGCGACACCGCTGATCTGGACAAGCTGCTCGATGCCGCCGGTTACAAGGCCGCCATCGGCGAATAAGCTTCAAGCGTCACCCCCAAAGCCCCGACCCGTCGGGGCTTTTTGTTGGTGCGCCAGGCATGGCGCGTTGCGCGAAGCGCAACCAGCTTGGCTGTGGTGGCCTCGCTGGTGACTTGGAGGTGTAAGTCCTCTACACACCCGGCAAGGGGAAGTGTTAGCCAGAGGCAAGGGTGTCGCGGGCGACTGCGAATCTGAAGGAAGCCCGAGGCAAAATGCTGGCCTGACGAACAGGAAGCGGATAGAGGCGGCGCAGCGGGGTAAGAAGGCCAATATCTTCAAAGCCCAATACTTGCACGGAACGCTGTGACGTAGATCCGACAGGCATAAGCAGGAAGGTCGCGCGAATTACCCTGGGAGATCTGTGGGTTTGCCACTGTGCTACCGAGCGTCGAGAGGCGACGGGATGAGCCCACAGAAGTCAGCTGAGGCCGTAGTAAGTGGCGGATTACCGCGTCACCAAGGGCCGAACAGGTTATGCCGCCAGTAGGCGTCAGAGTCTCGTCGAATGTTGAAACGCAGAATATTCTCCAAGAGAAAACTGTTACCCCAGGTCCTGGACGGTATCCGAGGATGAAGGCTGACAGGGCGCAAACATCGACGGCGTCTGTGGCGTGGACGAACGCGGAGCCGGACACGCTGATGGTGCGGGTGCTTGCACCCGCCAACCTCAAGCGTGCGTATCAACGCGTGGTCAGCAACAAGGGCGCACCGGGTGCCGATGGCATGACGGTCGACCAGCTGGCGGGCTACGTGAAACAGTATTGGCCGATCCTCAAGACTCGGCTGTTGGCCGGCGAATACCACCCGCAAGGTGTACGCGCCGTCGATATCCCCAAACCCAAAGGCGGTACAAGACAGCTGGGTATCCCCAGCGTCGTGGATCGCCTGATCCAGCAGGCGCTGCTGCAACAGCTCACGCCAATCTTCGATCCGCTGTTTTCGGACTACAGCTACGGCTTTCGTCCGGGCAGAAGCGCTCATCAAGCCATCGAAACCGCCCGCGCCCATGTGGCGGCGGGCCACCGCTGGTGCGTGGAACTCGATCTGGAGAAGTTCTTTGATCGGGTCAACCACGATGTATTGATGGCCTACATCGAGCGTCAAATCGAAGATAAACGTGTGCTTATGCTGATCCGTCGTTATCTCGAGGCGGGAATGATGTCGGGCGGGATCGCCAGCCGACGGCAGGAAGGGACGCCGCAAGGCGGCCCGCTCTCACCGTTGTTGTCGAACATCCTGCTCAATGAACTCGACCGCGAACTGGAACGGCGGGGCCATCGTTTTGTACGCTATGCCGACGACGCCAACATTTATGTGCGCAGTCGTCGTGCTGGCGAGCGAGTGCTGGTCAGGGTTGAGCGCTTCCTGAATCAACGCCTGAAACTGACGTTGAATCAAGAAAAGAGCCGAGTAGCACGGCCGTGGGCGTGTGATTACTTGGGTTACGGGATGAGCCTGCATAAACAGCCGAGGCTGAAAGTAGCTACGATGAGCCTGAATCGCTTGCGCGATCGGCTCAGAGAACTGCTGCGCGGAGCGCGGGGCCACAAGATGGCAAGCGTCATTGAACGGATTAACCCGGTGCTACGTGGTTGGGCGGGTTACTTCAAGCTCAGCCAGAGCAACCGCCCCCTTGAGGCGTTGGATGGCTGGATGCGCCGTAAACTTCGCTGTGTCATTTGGCGTCAATGGAAGCAGCGCCCAACGAGGGCGCGCAACCTGATACGTCTGGGGATCAGCGAAGCACGCGCCTGCAAATCAGCGTTCAACGGGCGCGGGCCATGGTGGAATTCGGGAGCGTCACATATGAATCACGCGCTGCCGAAGAAGCTGTGGGACAGCCTGGGGCTGGTCCCAATACTGGATACGATAAAACGGCTTAACCGCATAACCTGAACCGCCGTATACGGACCCGTACGTACGGTGGTGTGAGAGGACGGCGGCTGTGAAGCCGCCTCCTACTCGATTCTGGCGAATTTCCCTTGTAGGAGCGAGCTTGCTCGCGATGACCCCACGGCGCGCTCGGGGTCATCGTCGGATCGCCGCCCGGAGCAAGCTCGCTCCTACAGAGTGGCTGCTATGCTGGTTTGACCGTGTTGCATCGACGCTGAGCGCCAGTCAAGAGAGAGCCCGTCATGTCCCAATTGCCGTCCCTGAGCCAGTTACGCGACCCCAATGCCTTTCTGCGCCGCCACCTCGGGCCCGATGCCGCCGAGCAACAGGCGATGCTCGACAGCCTCGGCCTGGGCAGTCGGGTCGAATTGATCGAGCAAACGGTGCCGCCGGGCATCCGCCTCAACCGCGCGCTGGACCTGCCCCCGGCACTCGATGAAGAGGCCGCGCTGGCCAAACTGCGCGGTTATGCCGAGCAGAACCAGGTCTGGACCAGCCTGATCGGCATGGGCTACCACGGCACCCTTACACCGGCGGTCATTGTGCGTAATGTGCTGGAAAATCCCGGCTGGTACACCGCGTACACCCCCTATCAGCCAGAGATCGCCCAAGGGCGGCTCGAAGCGCTGCTGAACTTCCAGCAACTGACCATCGACCTGACCGGCCTGGAGCTGGCCAATGCCTCGCTGCTCGATGAAGCCACCGCCGCGGCGGAAGCCATGGCCCTGGCCAAGCGGGTCGCCAAGTCCAAAAGCAACCTGTTCTTTGTCGACGAAAACTGCCACCCGCAAACCATTTCCGTGGTGCAGACCCGCGCTGAAGGTTTCGGTTTCGAGTTGATCGTCGACGCTGTGGATAACTTGAAGCAGCACCAGGTGTTCGGCGCGCTGCTGCAGTACCCCGACACCCACGGTGAAATCCACGACCTGCGGCCGTTGATCGATCACCTGCACGCGCAACAGGCCCTGGCCTGTGTCGCCACGGATTTGTTGAGCCTGTTGTTGCTGACCCCGCCGGGTGAACTGGGTGCCGATGTGGTGTTCGGCTCGTCCCAGCGATTTGGCGTGCCCATGGGCTACGGCGGGCCGCACGCGGCATTTTTTGCCAGCCGCGATGAATACAAACGGGCAATTCCCGGGCGGATCATCGGTGTTTCGAAAGATGCGCGGGGCAACATCGCCCTGCGCATGGCCCTGCAAACCCGCGAGCAACACATCCGCCGGGAGAAGGCCAACTCCAACATCTGCACGGCCCAGGTGCTGCTGGCCAATATCGCCAGTTTCTATGCGGTCTATCACGGCCCCGAAGGGCTGAAGCGGATTGCCCAGCGGGTACATAGGCTGACCTGCATCCTGGCCGCCGGGCTTGAGCGTAACGGTATCACCCGGGTCAACCGGCACTTCTTCGACACCCTGACCCTGGAAGTCGGCGGAGCCCAGACCGCCATCATCGAAAGTGCCCGGGCCGCGCAGATCAACCTGCGCATTCTCGGGCGCGGCCAACTGGGCTTGAGCCTCGACGAGACCTGTGACGAAGGCACCGTGGCGAAGCTGTTCGACGTGTTCCTGGGGGCCGATCACGGGCTCAGCATCGATGACCTGGATGCAGAGGTCCTGCCTGGCGGAATTCCCGAAAGGTTGGCGCGAACTTCGCCTTATCTGCGCCATCCCGTGTTCAGCGCCCATCACAGCGAAACCGAGATGCTGCGCTACCTCAAACAACTGGAAAACAAGGATCTGGCGCTCAATCAATCGATGATCCCGCTGGGCTCCTGCACCATGAAGCTCAACGCCACCAGCGAGATGATCCCGATTACCTGGCCGCAGTTCGCCAATCTGCACCCGTTCGTGCCCAAGGAACAGGCTGCCGGTTATGGGCTGATGATCGAAGAACTGGAGCGCTGGTTGTGTGCGATCACCGGTTTCGACGCGATCTGCATGCAGCCCAACTCCGGTGCCCAGGGTGAATACGCCGGGCTGCTGGCAATCCGCAAATACCATGAGAGCTGTCATCAGGGCGGCCGCGATATCTGCCTGATTCCTTCGTCGGCTCATGGCACCAATCCCGCGTCGGCGCAAATGGCCGGGATGCGCGTGGTGATCGTCGAGTGTGACGAGGCGGGCAACGTCGACCTGGATGACCTCAAGGAAAAAGCCGCGCAGGCCGCAGACAAACTCGCCTGCCTGATGGCGACCTATCCTTCGACCCATGGGGTGTATGAGGAAGGCATCAGCGAAATCTGTGAAGTGATCCACCAGCATGGCGGTCAGGTGTACATGGATGGCGCCAACCTCAACGCCCAGGTCGGATTGGCGCGGCCGGCCGACATTGGTGCCGATGTCTCGCACATGAACCTGCACAAGACCTTCTGCATTCCCCATGGCGGCGGTGGGCCGGGCATGGGGCCGATTGGTGTTCGGGCGCACCTGGCGCCGTTCGTGGCCAACCATCCGGTGGTGCCGATCGACGGGCCGCACCCGCAAAATGGTGCCGTCAGCGCAGCGCCTTGGGGCAGCGCAAGCATTTTGCCGATCAGCTGGATGTACATCGCGATGATGGGGCCGCAGCTGGCGGACGCGAGCGAAGTGGCGATCCTGGCCGCAAATTACCTGGCGCGGCATTTGTCCGGTGCCTTCCCGGTGCTCTACACCGGGCGCAACGAGCGGGTGGCCCACGAATGCATCCTCGACCTGCGACCGCTCAAGGCGTTGACCGGCATTACCGAGGAGGACGTGGCCAAGCGCCTGATGGACTACGGCTTCCATGCCCCGACCATGTCGTTTCCGGTGCCGGGGACGCTGATGGTCGAACCGACCGAAAGTGAGTCGAAGGCGGAACTGGACCGCTTTATCGGAGCGATGTTGAGCATCCGCGCGGAAATCAACGAGGTGCAGAACGGTAACTGGCCGGCTGAAGAAAACCCGTTGAAAGGTGCGCCGCATACGTTGGCCGACATCACCGGCGTGTGGGAGCGGCCGTACAGCATCGTGCAAGCGGTCACGCCGGACGCGCACACCAAGGCTCACAAGTACTGGCCGGTGGTGAACCGGGTGGACAACGTGTATGGGGATCGGAACCTGTTTTGTGCGTGTGTGCCGGTGGATGACTATCGCTGACACCCCAGGCAACTCATGACTCCTGTGGGAGCGAGCCTGCTAGCGATTGCGGTGTGACAGTCACTGAAGATTTCACTGATCCACCGCAATCGCGAGCAGGCTCGCTCCTACAGGGAGGCTCGGTGAACATGGGATTTGTGTTCGCAAGGCAAAAAAATGCCGCTCATGTGAGCGGCATTTTTCATTCGCAACGCTTATTCAGAAGCCACGGCATTCTTCGCCAGGATCGCGTTCGCCAGCTCCATGTCCGTGGCTTGCAGGCCAGGGTTGTCGGCGCGGACTTTCTGCATGGCCGCTTCCAGGTACGGACCGCGGATACTGCCATCACTGGCGACGAAGCTGCTGGCATCGTCCTGGGCCGCGACGACCAGCTTGTTATCCTTGGATGTCAGATAGCTCGAACCGGTGGTTGCACCGGACGTAAGAACGTTACGCCAAAAAGTATCGGCCATCGCCGAACCGACAGGCAGGGACAACAGCGCGACGGTAGCGACAGCAAGTTTGAAACGCATGACAGGGTGACTCCACTGGGTTGACTACGCGGTTGGATTGCCAACCCCCAATCGAGTTCCGTGGTTGCCTATTCCTCCGCTTCGACCAGCAGGATCGCGCCTTGCTGGCCGACCACCCGCACGCGGCTGCCAATGGCGGAGTCCGGCCCGCGGGCCATCCACACGCCGTCGGCCACCTTGATCTTGCCGCGACCGTCGACAATCGCTTCATGCACCACGAAGGTCTTGCCGATCAGTTCCTGGCCGCGCAGATTCAGGTGCGGCTGATCGCTCGGACGCGCCGCCGTGCGCTGACGCCGCCACCAGTACAACGCGGTGGTGATCGATAGCAGGCTGAACAATAGAAACTGCCATTCCCAGGACAGGTCCGGCAGCAGGAAGATCAAGACGCCCACGGCTGCCGCGGCCATGCCGATCCACAGCAGGTAACCGCCAGCGCCGAACACTTCGAGAATCAACAGCACTGTGCCCAGCGCCAACCAGTCCCAGAACGAGAGGTGCTGCAAAAATGCCCACATGGCGCGCCTCAGGCTTTCTTGTTATCGAAAGTGGCCTTGACGATTTCGCCAATGCCGCCCACCGCGCCGATCATCGAACTGGCCTCCAGCGGCATCAGGATCACCTTGCTGTTGTTGGCTGAGGCCAACTTGCCCAGCGCATCGATGTACTTCTGCGCTACGAAGTAGTTGACCGCCTGCACGTTGCCGCTGGCGATGGCTTCGGACACCACTTTGGTCGCCTGTGCTTCTGCCGCGGCTTGCCGCTCGCGGGCTTCGGACTCCAGGAAGGCAGCCTGGCGACTGCCTTCGGCTTCGAGGATCTGCGCCTGCTTCTTGCCTTCGGCGGTCAGGATCGCTGCGGCGCGCAGGCCTTCGGCCTCCAGAATTTGCGCACGCTTGATCCGCTCGGCTTTCATCTGCCCCGACATCGCCGCCATCAGGTCGGCGGGTGGGCTGATGTCCTTGATCTCGATCCGGGTGATCTTGATGCCCCACGGCGCGGTCGCTTCGTCGACGGTGCGCAGCAGTTTTTCGTTGATGCCGTCACGCTGGCTGAGCATGGCGTCGAGTTCCATCGAGCCGAGCACGGTGCGGATGTTGGTTTGCAGCAGGTTGCGGATGGCGTGTTCGAGGTTATTGACCTCATAGGCCGCCTGGGCCGTGTTGACCACCTGGAAGAAGCACACGGCGTCGATTTGCACGGTGGCGTTGTCGGCGGTGATGACTTCCTGCGGCGGAATATCCAGCACGCTTTCCATCACATTCATCTTGCGCCCGATGCGGTCCATGACCGGAATGATGACGTTCAGCCCCGGTTTGAGCGTGTTGGTGTAGCGACCGAAACGCTCGACGGTCCATTCAAAGCCTTGGGGTACGACCTTGAAACCCATGAACAGAATGGCGACCACCAGGCCGACAAAAAGCAAAAGCACACTACCGATCTGCATAACGATTCCTTGTTGATGTGTGGATCTGTGGAGTTGCAATCGCTGGAGTGTAGCTGTGCCGATGCCGGATAAGTACAGCCGGGCTCAGTTCTGCTCGCTCTGGGGCGTCACTCGCAGAACCTCCTCGATGGTCGTCAGCCCGGCGGCGACCTTTTGCGCTCCTGACAGCCGCAGGCTGCGCATGCCTTCCTTGAATGCCTGGCGCCGTACGGCCAACAGATCGGTGTCGGGACTGATCAGCGCTTTGATGCTGTCGCTCAGTTGCATGATTTCGTAGACCCCGGCGCGACCGCGATAACCGGTGTCGCGGCATTCCACGCAACCGATGGCACGCTGGGCATTGGTTGGTAACGGTGCTTGCCAGGGACGGGTCAGGGTTTGCCAGTCGTCTTCGCCCAGCGTCAGCGGCGCCTTGCAGTGCGGGCACAGGGTCCGCACCAGTCGCTGGGCCATGACGCCGAGCAGCGTGGCCTTGATCAGGTAGTGCGGCACGCCGAGTTCCAGCAGGCGGCTGATGGCGCTGGGCGCGTCGTTGGTGTGCAGGGTCGACAGCACCAGGTGCCCGGTGAGCGCAGCCTGGATCGCCATCTCCGCGGTTTCGAGGTCGCGGATCTCGCCGATCATGATGATGTCCGGGTCTTGCCGCATCAGCGCGCGCACCCCGGCGGCGAAGGTCAGGTCGATGTTGTGCTGGACCTGCATCTGGTTGAACGCCGGCTCGACCATCTCAATCGGGTCTTCGATGGTGCAGAGGTTGACCTCCGGTGTCGCCAGTTTTTTCAGGGTGGTGTAGAGGGTGGTGGTCTTGCCCGAACCCGTCGGCCCGGTGACGAGGATGATGCCGTGGGGCTGGCGGGTCATGTCTTGCCAGCGACGCAGGTCGTCGGCGGAGAAACCAAGCTGGTCGAAGTCCTTGAGCAATACTTCCGGATCGAAGATCCGCATGACCATTTTTTCGCCGAAGGCCGTGGGCAGTGTCGACAAGCGCAGTTCGACTTCACCGCCGTCCGGGGTCTTGGTTTTGACCCGGCCGTCCTGGGGTTTGCGTTTCTCCGCGACGTTCATGCGCCCCAGGGTTTTCAGGCGACTGACGATGGCCATGGTGACCTGGGGCGGGAATTGATAGACGTTGTGCAGCACGCCGTCGATGCGAAAGCGCACCGTGCCTTGTTCGCGCCGGGGCTCGATGTGGATATCGCTGGCGCGCTGCTGGAACGCGTACTGGAACAGCCAGTCGACGATATTGACGATGTGTGCGTCATTGGCGTCCGGCTCCTGGTCGCTGGCGCCGAGGTTGAGCAGCTGTTCGAAATTGCCGAGGGTACTGACTTGCGGGTCGGCGCTGTTCGCCCCGGTGACCGACTTGGCCAGGCGGAAGAATTCGACGCTGAAGCGCTGGATGTCCACTGGGTTGGCTACCACACGCTTGATCGGCAATTTGAGCACGTGGGTCAGGTCAGCCTCCCAGCCGCTGACATAAGGCTGGGCGCTGGCCACGGTTACTGCCTCGCGATCGATCGCTACCGCGAGGATCTTGTGGCGCTGGGCGAAGGCATAGGACATCAGCGGGGTCACGGCCGCGACATTGATTTTCAACGGGTCGATGCGCAGGTAAGGCTGACCGGCCTGCCGGGACAGCCACAGGGTCAGGCTCTCGAGGTCCAGCGGTTTGCCGGGACGGCTGAGATCGTCCAGCTGTTGGCTGGCAATGAACTCCAGCGGATGCATCTGGCCAAGGGAGGCGTTGCGGCGGCGGGCATTGAGCGCGTGTTCGGCCGAATCCTGACTGATAAAGCCTTGGGCGACCAGTTCGCGCAGCAGGTCATTGAGATCCAGCCAGCGGTCCTGAAAGGCGAGATGTACGGACATGCGGGCTCCTTTTGAACGACAGTGCGCAAAGGATAGTCGTGGCCCGGCTGACCGCTGGGCCACTACCCGACGAAGCCGTTTCGGAGTTTTTCAGCCCGCCGCTTGAGCCGCTTCGGCCCATGGGGCATCGGCTTCTTGCAGCTCCACAGAGCAGACGCTGATCAGGTTACGAAGTTTTTCCGCAATCACTTGCGCGCGGTGCCAGCTCAAACCGTCGATGACGATCTCGATGGTCAACCAGTCGTCCTGGCGCTGCGCGTTGACCTGCACCGGTGTGAGCAATTGCAGGGCGAACAGATTGAGGGCGCGACACAGCAGGTCCGGTTCTGCCTCGGCCAGCATTTGATAGCGAACCCGGCAATGGGTGTTGCCGACATTCCAGACATCGGCGCGGGCGGGTGGGGTGTTCACGGCTTCGAGATACGGCATGGTCTGGCTCCAAAATCATTGGAGAAATGTTTACATCCTGTGCCGGGTATTTCTTCTCTATGATTGGCTGTATTACGGAAATGAAGAATCAATCAATTCACTTGTTGTTCGGTTAAGGGTTTTTTTATGCAAAGCGAACTGGACAGCTACGACCGTAAGATCCTCGCCTTGCTGCAAGAGGATGCTTCGCTTTCCAGCGCGCAGATCGCCGAGCAGGTGGGGCTCTCGCAATCGCCGTGCTGGCGGCGGATTCAGCGGATGAAAGAGGAGGGCATCATTCGCGGCCAGGTGACCTTGCTCGACCGCAAGAAAATCGGCCTGAACACGCAGATTTTCGCGGAGGTGAAACTCAATGCCCACGGGCGTTCGAACTTCACCGAATTCACCGAGGCGATTCGCGGCTTTCCGGAGGTGCTGGAGTGTTACGTGCTGATGGGGGCGGTGGATTTCTTGCTGCGGATTGTCACGGCGGACATCGAGGCCTACGAGCGCTTTTTCTTCGAAAAGCTGTCGATGGTGCCGGGGATTCAGGAGGTGAATTCGATCGTGGCGTTGTCGGAGATCAAGTCGACTACCAGTTTGCCGGTCTGAGATTTTGCGGTGAATGTGCTGGCCTCATCGCGAGCAAGCTCGCTCCCACAGTGTTTTGTGTTGGAACACGATGCGTGATCTGACACAGATCCTGTGGGAGCGAGCTTGCTCGCGATGGCACTATTACAGACGCAGCAACATTTTCCAGGCACGGTTCTGATAAACCGCGATTGCCTGCTGCTTGCGCGCATCCAGAACTTCATCGGTGATCGATTCGTTGGCCAGTTGCGCCAGCTTGTTCAGCTCGCCGTAGAGGCGATCCATTTCCGGGATCTCCAGCACGTTACGCGCATGGTGCAGCCAGACCTGGATGCGTTCGATGCGCGGCAGTTGCTCGGCCAGGTCTTCCGGTTGTTGCTGGTAACGTTGCAGTTGCAACGAAGTGGCTTCTTCGCCCAGCAGGCGCGGCAACCAGCTGCCCAGTTGCGCAGCGCCCTGGCGATTGCCACGGGTGTTGCGGTCGGCGGCCCAGGTGCGGGCCAGCAGCCAGCGCGAGGTGGTCAGGGAGAACAGGCCCCAGCGCGGGTCTTCGAGTTCTTCGAGGAACTGCTCGGGCGCGGCTTTGCGCACATCTTCATCTTCGAGGCCGGCCTGGACCAGCGGGCGCCAGTCTTCCAGCAAGGCATCGAGGGCGATACGCAGATCGTGGGTCGACTGACGTGGTGCGGCCTGGCCCAGGCTGCTGATCAGCGCGCGCATTTCCGCGAGGCATTCGACCCAGTCCTGCAACAGGCGCCAGTGACCGTTGAAGCGATACTGCTCGGCCAGACGCTGGCTGCTGCCCAGTAAATGCCAGCTCAGCGCGGCGAACGCGTCGTCCAGCGGCGTTTCGGCGGTGATCTGCGGCGCCGGCAGGCTCAACGAATAGCTGTGGGCGTCGTACAAGCGATAACCGCGCTCGGCCTTGCTGATGTCGCAGGGCATCAGGGCCAGTTTCTCGGCCAGCTCGGCGGCCAGTTCCAGCAGGGCTGCCGGCTCGCCTTCGCGCAGTTCCAGTTCCAGCTCGCAGATTTCTTCTTTCTGCTTGCCGACCACGACATGACCCAGGTCCAGCGCGGCTTCGATGACCACTTTGGTCTTGCCGCGACCCCAGGCGATTTCCGCGCGTTCGCGGACGAAGTCGGTGGTGAAGATCGGCTTCAGGGTCTTCTTGTCGAGCTCGGCCAGTTCCTCGGGCCAGCATTCGCCGTCGAGTTTCTTCAGGTCGAGCTTGGCCTTGGGCAGGGGCCAGTTGAATTCATTACGCTCGGACAAGCCGGCGACGCTCTGGCCACGGGTCTTGAGGGTCTGAATCACTTCGTCGCCATCCTTGCGCAGGCGCAGGGCGACTTTGGCCTGGGCCAGGTCGCGCTCGGGCGTGTCGAAGTACTGATTCATCAACTCACGGCGTTCCCAGCCACTTTTGTTGCGTTTTTTCAGTAACGGGTGCTCGCGCAGGGCGGCGAGGGTTTCGCGGCTGACGCGGAGTTTGATTTCGGTTTCTTTCTGCATGGCCGGAAAATCCAGGATCGGGAGCGCAGCCGGGGGAATGTGTGGCTGCCAAGGTCGTGCAGTGTACAGGACTCAAGGTTAGTACGCGCCGAGACGGTTTATTCCTGTCATCGGTTGGTTCTATGATGGACCTCAATTCGGGTGCCGGGAGTCAGCGATGCCATTGCCGTCGATGAAAGAACAATTCGCAGCGTTGATCGCCGCACCGTCGGTCAGTTGCACACAGCCCAGTCTCGATCAATCCAACCGCCCGGTCATCGATCTGCTGGCGACGTGGCTCGGTGAGCTGGGCTTTACCTGCGAGATCCAACAGGTCAGCCCCGGCAAGTTCAACCTGCTGGCCAGTTTCGGCTCCGGCCCTGGCGGCCTGGTGCTGGCCGGGCACAGCGACACCGTGCCGTTCGACGGCGCGCTGTGGCAAACCGACCCGCTGAAGCTGACTGAAGTCGACGGTCGTTGGGTCGGCCTGGGCAGTTGCGATATGAAGGGTTTTTTCGCCCTGGCCATCGAGGCGGTCAAACCGCTGCTCGATCAGCCGTTCAAACAGCCGTTGCTGATTCTTGCCACCTGCGATGAAGAAAGTTCGATGTCCGGTGCCCGCGCGCTGGCCGAGGCGGGGCGACCGCTGGGGCGGGCGGCGGTGATCGGCGAGCCGACCGGGCTCAAGCCGATCCGCATGCACAAAGGCATCATGATGGAGCGCATCGACATCCTCGGGCAGAGCGGGCATTCCTCGGACCCGCGCCTGGGCCACAGCGCCTTGGAAGCCATGCACGATGCGATCGGTGAACTGCGTGGCCTGCGCCTGTTGTGGCAGCGCGAATTCCGCAATCCACAGTTCGGCGTGCCGACACCAACGATGAATTTCGGCTGCATCCATGGCGGCGACAACCCCAACCGCATCTGCGGCCAGTGTTCGCTGGAGTTTGATCTGCGCCCGTTGCCCGGCATGGACCCCAAGGTCTTGCGTGCAGAGATCCTGCAGAAGCTCAACCCGGTTGCCGAGCGGCATCAGGTGAAGATCACCTACGCGCCGTTGTTCCCCGAAGTGCCGCCCTTCGAACAGGCCGAGGACGCCGAGTTGGTGCGCCTTGCCGAAAAGCTTACCGGTCACAGCGCCGAAGCAGTGGCGTTCGGCACCGAAGCACCTTATCTTCAGCGCCTTGGCTGTGAAACGCTGGTGCTTGGCCCGGGTGATATCGCCTGTGCCCACCAGCCGGGGGAATACCTCGAAATGTCACGTTTGCAGCCTACGGTGCATCTATTAAGGCAACTGATCGAACATTACTGCCTGACAGTCCGCTGACCTGTAGGAGCGAGCTTGCTCGCGAAGGGCGTCAACGATTACGCGATCTTTCTGAATGGACGCGTCGTCCTTGCGTTCATCGCGAGCAAGCTAGCTCCTACACAGGGTCTGTGATTTGCCTGACAAGCTGTATAAATTGCCGGTACCCAAACCCGTATTCATGAGGAGAGCGCGCGTGTCGCCAAGCCTGTTCCGACGATAACCATCAGCCCGCTGTGCGTTTTCAGTTTCGCCCTTTTTTCGGCTGCTATTTATTACAGGCCCAGGTTCATGCCCGAATACGTCAATTGGCTTCGTCACGCTTCGCCTTACATCAACGCCCACCGCGATTGCACCTTTGTCGTCATGCTGCCCGGCGACGGCGTTGAACACCCGAATTTCGGCAATATCGTCCACGACCTGGTGCTGTTGCACAGCCTGGGTGTGCGTCTAGTGCTGGTTCACGGTTCCCGCCCGCAAATCGAAGCGCGCCTCGCGGCCCGTGGCCTGACCCCGCACTACCACCACGGCATGCGCATCACCGATGCCGCGACCCTGGAGTGCGTGATCGACGCGGTTGGCCAGTTGCGCATTGCCATTGAGGCTCGCCTGTCGATGGACATGGCTTCGTCGCCGATGCAGGGCTCGCGCCTGCGGGTAGCCAGCGGTAACCTGGTGACGGCCCGGCCGATCGGCGTGCTTGAAGGCGTCGACTATCACCACACCGGCGAAGTGCGTCGGGTCGACCGCAAGGGCATCAACCGTCTGCTGGACGAGCGCTCCATTGTGTTGCTGTCGCCGTTGGGCTACTCGCCGACCGGGGAGATTTTCAATCTGGCCTGTGAAGACGTCGCTACGCGGGCGGCCATCGAGCTGGGGGCGGACAAGCTGCTGCTGTTTGGAGCCGAACTGGGGTTGATCGACGAAAACGGGCGGCTGGTGCGCGAATTGCGTCCGCAACAGGTGCCGGCGCATTTGCAGCGCCTGGGCAGTAACTATCAGGCGGAACTGTTGGATGCCGCTGCCGAAGCTTGTCGTGGCGGTGTGGCCCGTAGTCATATCGTCAGTTATGCCGAGAACGGTGCACTGCTGACCGAACTGTTCACCCGTGACGGTGGCGGTACGCTGGTGGCGCAGGAGCAGTTCGAAGTGGTGCGCGAAGCGGCCATTGAAGACGTCGGTGGTTTGCTGGATTTGATCAGCCCGCTGGAAGAGCAGGGCATCCTGGTGCGCCGTTCCCGCGAAGTGCTGGAGCGTGAGATTGAGCAGTTCAGTGTGGTTGAGCGCGAAGGCATGATCATCGCCTGCGCGGCGCTGTATCAGATTGCCGATTCGGATACCGGTGAGCTGGCGTGCCTGGCGGTGAATCCGGAATATCGCCATGGCGGTCGCGGTGATGAATTGCTGGAGCGCATCGAGACCCGCGCCCGGGCTCAGGGTTTGAAGACTTTATTCGTCCTTACCACCCGCACCGCTCACTGGTTCCGCGAGCGTGGTTTTGTGCCAAGCAGCGTTGACCGTCTGCCGTCGGCGCGGGCGTCGCTGTACAACTATCAGCGTAATTCGAAGATCTTCGAAAAAGCCCTCTGACCGCGTCGCTTTCATCGCGAGCGAGCTCGCTCCCACAGTTGACCGAGTATCCCTGTGGGAGCGAGCCTGCTCGCGATGGGCGCACAGCAGCCTTCAGCAATTACTCAGTGACAAACTTCGCGCTGACATACGGCGAATAATCCGGCAACACCGTCTCCACCTTCCCTTGCTCCTTCAAGAATTTCGCCGTCTCACCAATGGCCTTGGCCGTGCCGCCATCCAGCAGCGCGGTGCTCTGTTGCGCCTTGGCATCCGGGAAGGCGGAACCGGCCAATAGCTCCGGTACATCGACGGCGTTGGCACCAGTCAGTTTGGCGATTTTCTGGACAGGCACCGAATCAACGGTCCATTGGTCTTTATGGGCGGCGTAGTCAGCGAATGAGTCCAGGGTGACCCTGGCGAATTTCGCCACGACCTCCGGATGTTTTTCGGCGTAATCCTTACGCGCTACCCATACCTCAAAGGTCGGCGCACCCCATTGGCCCACCTGCGCAGCGTCGGTCAGGGTCTTGCCAGTCTTGCGGATTTCCCCCAGGGCGGGCGACCAGACAAACGCGCCATCAATATCACCACGCTTCCAGGCTGCCGCGATTTCCGCCGGCTGCAGGTTCACCACTTTGACTTTCGAACTGTCCAGGCCCCAGTGCTTCAGCGCACCAAGCAGGCTGTAGTGGGAGGTTGAAACGAAAGGTGTAGCGATGGTCTTTCCGATCAGATCTTGCGGTTTTTCGATGCCGCTGCCATTGCGCACCACCAGCGCTTCGGCGGCATTGATCTGGGCCGAGACGATGAACGCGACAATCGGCAGGTTGCGCGAGGCGGCAGCGGCCAGCGGACTGGAGCCGAGATTGCCGATTTGCACATCGCCGGAGGCAATCGCCGTGACCACTTCCGGGCCGCTGTTGAAGCGCCGCCAGTCGATGGGCTGGCCGATGGTTTTTTCATAAAGGCCATCGGCCTGGGGGACTTTGCTGGGGTCGATTCCGGTTTGATAGCCGACGGTGAGGTTCGCCGCCTGGGCGGTGAAAGAAAATGCGAGAGATATACAAACTGTAACAATTGCTCCGGATAGTGCGCGTTTGGTCGTCATGGGGCTGCCTTTCGGTAAGGATTTGTTTCCGAATTGCGTCAGAAACTAATCGATCTAAAAAAGCAAAAATAAATACCGTTTAGGAATTAGCTTATGAGCCGAACCCTCTGTTCTGGGGGATCTGGAAATTGAGCGCTAAATTCCTAAACGGTATTAGAAAAGAAGCGGGTAATTCTTTTCAGGTTCATGACGAATTCATGACCCGGCAGGGACCAAAAAATCGGGGGTTAGACTATGGTCGTAGACACACATGGTTACGATTGACTTGTGGGTCACGGTCTGGCGCTAATCGCGCATCTTAGGATTTCGGGCGACGACTCGAGACCAGGAATACAAGAATTAGAATCGAGAGGAGCTACACAATGAACAAGTCCACCTTGGCTTTGGCCGTGGCCGTTGGGGTTTTGGCGCAGCAGGCAGGCGCCGCAGGTTTCCTGGAGGACAGCAAGGCGTCCATCAGTTCCCGGACCATGTATTACAACAACGATAACCGTGAAGGCGGTGCGGATCAGAAAGAGTCCGCGGAAGGCCTGAAATTCGATTATCTGTCCGGTTTCACCCAAGGTACTGTCGGCTTCGGTATCGACGCCCAGGCACTGCTGGGTATCCACCTGGATGGCGGCAAGGGGCACCATCCGGATGCCAACACCTTTTTCCCAAGCGACACCGATGGTTCGGCCGTACACGAATGGAGCCGTGCGGCGGCCAACGTCAAGGCGCGCTTCTCGAAGACCGAGGCCCACCTGGGTGGCGCTCTGGCACCCAACTTGCCGATTCTGGTCGCGAACGACAGTCGTCTGCTGCCACAGACCTTTGACGGTGGCACCATCACCTCGAAAGAAATCGACAACGTGACCTTCAACGCAGGTCAGTTGGAGCACTCGGCAGGTCGCGCCTCTTCGAACTCCACCGGCTTGGCCGTGGCTGGCGGTACAGAGGACAGCAACAAGTTCTACTACGGTGGTGCTGACTGGAAGGTCACCAAGGACCTGACCCTGCAGTACTACCACTCGAATCTGAAGGACTACTACAAGCAGGACTTCCTTGGCTTGATCCACGTGTTTCCGATCGACGCCAAGCAGTCCTTCAAGACTGATATTCGCTACTTCGACAGCAGCTCCGACGGCAAGAACGGTGATCCGGGTTTCCGTTTCAACAACAACAACGGTTTCGCCAAGACCCCGGGCGAGGTCGATAACAAGACCTGGAGCGCCATGTTCACCTACACCCTGGGTGGCAACGCCTTCCTGGTCGGCCATCAGCGCGTCAACGATGATGGCGGTTTCGTTTTCCTGAACCAGGGCAACGTGGTTGATAGCAATGGCCGTCCGGAAGGGAACGGCGGCGCCAGCTTCTACCTGTTCACCGACGCCATGATCAACGGCTTTGTTCGTGCCGGTGAAAACACCACCTTCGGTCAGTACTCCTATGACTTCGCCGGACTGGGCGTGCCGGGCCTGAAAACTTCGATCGCCTACCTGCATGGCGACAACATCAAGGCTACCAACGGCAGCGGCCCTGATGGGTCCGAGTGGGAGCGCGATATGCGGATCGACTACACCATCCAGCAGGGTGCTCTCAAAGGTTTCGGCGTAACACTGCGTAATGGCGTCTACCGTGGCAGTGAAGTCTCCAACAACCCTGATGTTGACCAGACTCGTCTGATCTTCAACTACACCTACAGCTTCCTGTAACAAGCCTTGTAAAAAAGCCTCGCCTGCTGGCGAGGTTTTTTTTGTCTGTTTTTTAATATTCCATAAAGATCTTTAGTGATTATTTATTATTCTTTTTAGTTTTTAAATATCCCGCTTAAAGTGCGTCTGTCCGACACTCATCCTAGAGCTCGGATTTGGCAGTTTCGTCCCTCGACCAACGATCAGGTTCAGGAATTGGCCTAGCCGCCGATACCTCGGATCTGTCGTGGGAAGTCATATTCCGAGACGATATTAAAAAGCATCAATAAATTCTTTTTGGCTTTAAGGCCATGTATCCTGCGGCCCGCCAAACGACCGGCTCAGACGGTTTGCCGCGAATTTATGCATTCAGGATCCCGGGCAATCGATTCGGGACCAGGAACATCAGAATTAGAAACGAGAGGAGCGAAACATGAACAAGTCCACCTTGGCCATCGCTGTGGCCGTCGGGGTTTTGACCCAGCAGGCAAGCGCCGCGGGTTTTGTCGAAGACAGCAAGGCAACACTGGGGCTGCGTAACTTCTACATCAACACTGATTACCGTGACGGCACTGGTCCGAACAAAAACGAAGAATGGGGCCAAGGCTTCGATCTGCGTTTCATCTCCGGTTACACCCAAGGCACCGTCGGCTTCGGTATCGATGCGATCGGCCTGTTGGGCGTCAAACTGGATTCCGGTGGCGGCACCAACGGCGCGAGCAACAACTCGTACGGCGGCACCGTGTTCCCGAGCAAGTCCAACGGCGAAGCGGTTGATGACTTCTCCAGCCTGGGTTTGACTGCCAAAGCCAAGATCTCCCAGACCGAGCTGAAGCTGGGTACCTTGCAGCCAAAGTTGCCGGTGATCGTGACCAATGACGGTCGTCTGTTGCCGCAAACCTGGCAGGGCGGCCAGCTCGCCTCGAGCGACATCAAGGACCTGACCTTGATCGGCGGTCAGATCGAGCAGGTAAAAGGTCGTAACTCGAGCAACAACGAGCAGTTGTCTATCTCCGGCGCCAACAGCCGATCCGCTACAGGCCGCGACAGCAACAAATTCATTTATGCCGGCGGTGACTACAAGCTCACCAAGGACCTGACGGCCCAGTACTACTACGGCAACCTGGAAGAGTTCTACAAGCAACACTTCCTGGGTCTGGTGCACAACTGGGCCATCGGCCCTGGCGTGTTGAAGTCTGACTTGCGTTACTTCAACAGCTCCGACGACGGTGCCAACGGTCACGACCCTCTGTACTTCACCACTGGCAACTACAGTGGTGCAGCCAATGGCAAAGGCAAGGTCGACAACAACCTGTACAGCGGCCTATTCCTGTACACCGTTGCCGGTCACACCTTTGGTGGTGGTTATCAGGTCAGCAACGGCAGCAGTGACTTCCCTTGGCTGAACCAGGGCGACGGTTCGTCGAACTACACCATCACCGACTCGCAAATCCAGAAGTTCGGCCGTGCCGGCGAGCGTACCTGGCTAGCACGCTACTCCTATGACTTCGCCAAGGTTGGCGTACCTGGCCTGACGGCGGGTCTGGTGTACCTGCACGGCGACAATATCGATACCGTTAACGCTAAGGGTGGCGAGGCGGCCAATGGTGCTTCCGAGTGGGAGCGCGATTTGAGCCTGGCTTACGTCGTTCAGGAAGGTCCGCTGAAAAACCTGGGCCTGGCGTGGAAAAACGCGACCTGGCGCACCGACCTGCCGAACACGCGTTCGCAGGACGAAAACCGCCTGATCGTCAGCTACTCGATCCCGCTGCTGTAATAGCGCTCGCGTAACCGAGACAAAAAAGCCCCGCCCGGTATTGCACCGGGCGGGGCTTTTACACTTTCAAGACGGGTTCACCCCCGTAATCCCGCCTTGAACTTCCCTCTTTGCAGCAACTCAAGGCCTTCTCGAACCTTGGGGGCGATGTTCGGCTGGTTGTACGAGCACGTCCAGTGAACAGATATTTAATATTTCTTTATGATCTAAATAAATCGATATTTATTCTTTTTAATAGATAAAAAACACAGGCACAGTTGAACCCATCAAGCACTCAGAAGGAGCAGCACCATGGGTCTCAGACTTGGCGATATCGCCCCCGATTTCGAACAGAACTCCAGCGCCGGCACCATCCGTTTCCATCAGTGGCTGGGCGATAGCTGGGGCGTGCTGTTTTCCCATCCCGCGGATTTCACACCGGTGTGCACCACGGAATTGGGCTTCACCGCCAGGCTCAAGGATGAGTTCGCAGTGCGCGGCGTCAAGGCCATCGCTTTGTCGGTAGACCCGGTGGAGTCGCACCATAGGTGGATCGAGGACATCAACGAAACCCAGGACACCGTGGTCAACTTTCCGATCCTGGATGACGCCGACCGCAAGGTCTCGGACCTCTACGACCTGATCCATCCCAACGCCAACGACACCCTGACCGTGCGCAGTCTGTTCGTGATCGACCCGAAGAAAAAGGTCCGGCTGACGATTACCTACCCGGCGAGCACCGGCCGCAACTTCAATGAAATCCTGCGGGTGATCGACTCGCTGCAACTCACCGATAACTACAAGGTGGCCACACCGGCCAACTGGCAGGACGGTGATGAGGTGGTGATCGTGCCGTCGCTCAAGGATGAGGATGAAATCAAGCAGCGCTTTCCCAAGGGCTATCGGGCGGTCAAGCCTTACCTGCGCCTGACGCCGCAGCCGAACCGGTGAGCCAGTCTTTTTTGTGGTGTGACTGAAAAGCCTTCGCGAGCAGGCTCGCGAAGGCGATAGTCCAGGCACTACAGACGTCATAGTTAATCCACAAAGCAGGGGATTTTCAGGCCGTTTCGACGGCCTGCTTTTTTGCCTGGAAGAAATCGGATTGCATATTTCTTTAGTGCATAACCAAATGAATAAATATGATTTATGGATATATAAATCAACTGTTAAGGTCACTCCATCGAAGCGAGATCGCAAGCCGCGAATCGCCAACACCGTGCAAGGAATCGTCTGAATGTTGGTTGTCTCACTCGGTGGCAGTCCCAGTCAGCGCTCTCGTTCCGGGGTGCTGCTGGATCGCTCCCAGCGTTGGTTGCAAGGGCAGGGCGTGGAAGTGGTGAGTTATCAGGTGCGGGACTTCCCGGCCGAGGACTTGCTGCACGCACGCTTCGACAGCCCCAAGGTGGTCGACCTGTTGCAACAGATTGAAAACGCCGATGGCCTGCTGATCGCCACACCGGTATACAAGGCATCGTTTTCCGGAGCACTGAAAGTCGTGCTGGATCTGCTGCCCGAACGCGCCTTGAGCCACAAGGTGGTTTTGCCAATGGCCACGGGCGGCAGCATCGCTCACATGCTGGCGGTGGATTACGCGCTCAAGCCGGTGCTGTCGGCATTGAAGGCCCAGGAAATGCTGCAAGGGATTTTCGCCGTCGACAGCCAGATCGCCTACGGCGAAGGCAGCGCCCTGGCGCAATTGGCGCCGGAGCTGGAACAACGACTGAATGAATCGCTGGAGCTGTTTTTCAGCGCCATGGCGCGACGGCCCAAGCCGCTCGACCCGAACCTGTTGAATGATCGCTTGTTGAGTGCTCGCTGGAGCATTTGAGCCTCACCGAAAAATTGAAGTACTGGCCTTACTCGCCCGTCAACGGGCAAGCAGGTGCAGCCAAAACCCAACTGCAAAAAGGAGAGCGCCATGCGCCCTGTCATTTTGCGTCGTGGTCTGGTCGCTCTGTTTGCTGCGGCTGTCACCTTCGGCGCCATTACTCAAGCTCAGGCCGAGACGTTAAGAATCGGCTATCAGAAATACGGCACCCTGGTGCTGCTCAAAGCCAAAGGCACTCTGGAAAAACGCCTCGCCGCCCAAGGCGTGGACGTGCAGTGGACTGAATTCCCCGGTGGCCCGCAACTGCTTGAAGGCCTGAACGTCGGCTCCATCGACTTCGGCGTCACCGGCGAAACGCCTCCGGTGTTTGCCCAGGCAGCGGGTGCCGATTTGCTCTACGTCGCCTATGAACCGCCAGCGCCGCACAGCGAAGCGATCCTGGTGCCGAAGGACTCGGCGATCAAATCGGTAGCAGAGCTCAAGGACAAGAAAGTCGTGCTCAACAAGGGCTCCAACGTGCACTACCTGCTGGTGCGTGCGCTGGAAGACGCCGGCCTCAAATACACCGACATCCAGACCGTATTCCTGCCGCCAGCCGATGCCCGCGCCGCGTTCGAGCGTGGCAGCGTCGACGCCTGGGTGATCTGGGATCCGTACCAGGCCGCCGCCGAACAACAGCTGCAAGCGCGCACCCTGCGCGATGGCCAGGGCATCGTCGACAACCATCAGTTCTACCTGGCAACCAAGCCTTATGCGCAGAAAAATCCCGAGGTGATCAAGACCCTGGTGGAAGAAGTGCGCGCGGTGGGCGAGTGGTCCAGGGCTAACCCGCAAGAGGTGACCCAACAGGTTTCACCGCTGCTCGGCCTGCCAGCAGACATCACCCTGACTTCGGTGAAACGCCAGGGCTATGGCGCGCTGTTCCTCACCCCGGCAGTGGTCGCCGCACAGCAGAAAATCGCCGACAGCTTCTACCAGCTCAAGCTGATTCCCAAGCAGTTGAGCATCAAAGACGTGATCTGGACGCCGCCGGCTGCCGTTGCCCAAAGCTCAGTAACCAAAGCCCAATAAATCGACTCCCCAAGGAGACCACTCCATGAGCCTCAATATTTTCTGGTTCCTGCCTACCCACGGCGACGGCCATTACCTTGGTACCGCCGAAGGCGCACGCGCCGTCGATCACGGCTACCTGCAGCAAGTCGCACAGGCAGCGGATCGCCTGGGTTTTGGCGGGGTGCTGATCCCCACCGGTCGCTCTTGCGAAGACTCGTGGCTGGTGGCGGCATCGCTGATTCCGGTGACCCAGCGCTTGAAGTTCCTTGTCGCCCTGCGCCCCGGGATCATTTCCCCGACGGTGGCGGCGCGTCAGGCCGCGACCCTGGATCGACTGTCCGGTGGGCGTGCATTGTTCAACCTGGTGACGGGCGGTGATCCGGAAGAGTTGGCGGGCGATGGTCTGTTCCTCAGCCACGAAGAACGCTATCAGGCCTCGGTGGAATTCACCCGCATCTGGCGCCGGGTGCTGGAAGGTGAAACCGTCGATTACGACGGTCAGCACATCAGCGTGAAGGGGGCGAAATTGCTCTATCCACCGATCCAGCAACCGCGTCCGCCGCTGTACTTCGGTGGTTCCTCGGAAGCCGCACAGGATCTGGCCGCCGAACAGGTGGAAATGGTCCTGACCTGGGGCGAGCCACCGGCCGCGGTCGCGGAAAAAATCGAGCAGGTCCGAGCCAAGGCCGCGAAGCTCGGGCGCACCGTGCGCTTCGGCATTCGCCTGCATGTGATCGTGCGCGAAACCAACGATGAAGCATGGAAAGCCGCGGATCGGCTGATCTCCCATCTCGACAATGAGACTATCGCTCGTGCCCAGGCTTCCCTGGCGCGTTTCGATTCGGTCGGTCAGCAACGCATGGCCGCATTGCATGGCGGCAACCGCGACAATCTGGAGGTCAGCCCTAACCTGTGGGCCGGCGTCGGTCTGGTGCGCGGCGGTGCCGGTACGGCGCTGGTGGGCGATGGTCCGACCGTGGCCGCCCGCGTGAAGGAGTACGCGGACCTGGGCATCGATACCTTCATCTTCTCCGGTTATCCACACCTGGAAGAGTCGTACCGGGTGGCCGAGTTGCTGTTCCCGCACCTCGATGTCGAGCGTCCCGAGTTGCCGAAAAGTGCCGGTTATGTCAGCCCGTTCGGTGAGATGGTCGCCAACGACATTCTGCCCAAAGCCGCATCCCAGAGCTGAGGCGCGGTCATGAAGAAAATCATCCACAGCCTTGCGCCCTGGGCGTTGCCGGTGTTGTTGCTGGCGGTGTGGCAGTTGAGTGTGTCGGCGGGTTGGCTGTCGACACGGATCCTGCCGGCACCCATCGCCGTGATCGAGGCCGGCGTGAGCCTGGTACGCAGTGGCGAAATCTGGGCGCACCTGGCAATCAGTGGCTGGCGTGCAGCGCTGGGCTTCACCATCGGTGGTGGCATCGGCTTGACGCTTGGCTTCATCACCGGCCTGTCGAAGTGGGGCGAACGCCTGCTCGACAGTTCGGTGCAGATGGTCCGTAACGTGCCGCACCTGGCGCTGATTCCACTGGTGATCCTGTGGTTCGGCATCGACGAGTCAGCGAAGATTTTCCTGGTGGCGCTGGGCACGTTGTTCCCGATTTACCTCAACACCTATCACGGCATCCGCAACGTCGACCCGGCGCTGGTGGAGATGGCGCGCAGCTATGGCCTGAGCGGTTTCAGCCTGTTCTGGCAGGTGATTCTGCCGGGGGCACTGCCTTCGATTCTGGTCGGCGTGCGCTTCGCCCTGGGCTTCATGTGGCTGACGTTGATCGTGGCGGAAACCATTTCCGCGAGTTCCGGCATCGGCTATCTGGCAATGAATGCCCGGGAGTTCTTGCAGACCGACGTGGTGGTGCTGGCGATTCTGTTGTACGCGGTGCTCGGCAAACTGGCCGACCTCGCGGCCCGTGGGCTTGAGCGAGTGTGGCTGCGCTGGCACCCGGCGTATCAGGTTGCCAAGGGAGGTGCGGCATGATCGCGGAACAACCTCCACGCCTGCTGCGCGGCATTCCGCTGGCGGTGCGCAAGCTGCAAAAAACCTTTGGCTCGCGGCAGGTGCTGCGCGAGATCGACCTGCACATTCCGGCGGGCCAGTTTGTTGCCGTGGTCGGTCGCAGTGGCTGTGGCAAAAGTACCTTGCTGCGCTTGCTCGCCGGTCTCGATCAGCCAACTGGCGGTGAGTTGCTCGCCGGTGCCGCGTCATTGAGTGACGCGCGGGAAGACACGCGGCTGATGTTCCAGGAAGCGCGTTTGCTGCCGTGGAAAAAGATCATCGACAACGTCGGTCTGGGCCTCAGGGGCAGCTGGCGGCCGCAAGCACTTGAAGCTCTGGAAGCGGTGGGTCTGGCGGATCGTGCCAACGAGTGGCCAGCGGCGCTGTCCGGTGGACAGAAGCAACGCGTGGCTTTGGCGCGTGCGTTGATTCACCAACCGCGCCTGCTGTTGCTCGACGAACCCTTGGGCGCGCTGGATGCCCTGACCCGAATTGAAATGCAGCAGCTGATCGAACGGCTCTGGCAACAGCACGGCTTCACGGTGTTGCTGGTGACCCATGACGTCAGTGAGGCCGTGGCGATTGCCGATCGGGTGATCCTGATCGAAGACGGCGAAGTCGGCCTCGACCTGCACGTGGAACTGCCGCGCCCCCGGGTACGCGGTTCCCATCGGCTGGCGGCGCTGGAAACCGAAGTGCTCAATCGCGTGCTGGCGCTGCCCGGCCAACCGCCGGAACCGGAACCTGTTTCACCCTTGCCTACGCAATTGCGCTGGGCTCAATAACTCAAGTATTACCCAACGACAGGAATCAACATCATGACGATCAAGGCCATCAACGTTCGCAACCAGTTCAAAGGCTCCATCAAGGAAATCGTCCTCGGCGACGTGCTCTCGGAAATCGACGTGCAAACCGCTTCCGGCATCGTCACTTCGGTGATCACCACACGCTCGGTGAAAGAGCTGGAACTGGCGGTCGGCAGTGAAGTGATCGCGTTTGTGAAATCCACCGAGGTATCGATCGCCAAGTTGTAAGGCGCATGCGCAAACAACAACCCCGAAGGGTTTGAGCCCTTCGGGGTTTTTTGTGTGTGCTTGTCTTGAACTGAGCGGTGCGGCCATCGCGAGCAAGCTCGCTCCCACAGGGTTATTTGTCGTTCACGGAATCTGATTTCACTGAAGATCCTTGTGGGAGCGGGCTTGCCCGCGATGAGGCCAGTGAGCGCGCTAGAGCTTCCGCTTGGGCAGATACGGTGGCAAATACAACCCCACATAAGCATCAAACACCCGCATCCCTTCCTCGGCCATGCGCGGCGTAATCTGCCCGTGTTGCTGCACCGAGCGCGCATACACCCGGTCGCCCAGTTCCATGGCCAGGGCGAACACATCGACATCACTCGGCAATGTCGGCAGCTCGAAGTGATGGTCGAACAGCTTGTGCATCAGGTCGCCGAGTTCGATGTCGTGCTGGCGGTCGGCCTGGGTGACTTCGGTCAGGCCGTGCTGGGCCAGAATGAGTTGGCGGGCGGCGGCGTCCTCGGCGTAGATGTCGAGCATGCGTTGTTCCACCAGTCGCGAAAGGTCGCGCCAGCCATTCAAGGCGAGGTGATCGATGGGGGCTTGCAGGCAGGCGCGGAAGGCCGCATGGACGTCGGCGGTCAAGGCTTCGAGCAACGCCGGCACGCTGGCGAAGAAGTGGTAGACCGAGGAGGGCGGAATCTCTGCGCGCTCGGCGACGCTGTAGATCGACAGGCTGGCCACGCCCTCGGCAGCCAGCAGCGTGCGGGCCGCATCGAGTATCGAATCGATTCGGGCCTGGCTGCGTGCGCGGGGTTTGCGGGGGGTGGCTACGCGTGTCATTGGAGTCTCCTGCGGGGCAGCGGGCATTGTACGAGCCGGGTTGTGTGTTGTCTTCTCGGCCGCCTTCGCGAGCCTGCTCGCGATCCGCCGCAGGCGGCCATAAAAAAACGCCGCAGGCTGTGAGGCCGGCGGCGTTTCTTCACTACTGCAACCGCTTACACGGTATGCAGGTACCAGTTGTACTCGAGGTCGGAGATGGAGTGTTCGAACTCCTCCAGTTCGCTCTCTTTACAGGCCACGAAGATATCGATGTATTTCGGATCGATGTACTTGGCCATGACTTCGCTGTCGTCCAGTTCGCGCAGGGCATCACGCAGGTTGTTCGGCAGACTCTGCTCGTTCTGCTCGTAGCTGTTGCCTTCAACCGGGTCGCCAGGCTCGATCTTGTTGACCAGGCCGTGGTGCACGCCTGCCAGGACCGAAGCCATCAGTAGATACGGGTTGGCATCGGCGCCGGCTACACGATGCTCGATGCGCACGGCGTCGGAGGAACCGGTCGGTACGCGAATCGCCACAGTGCGGTTATCCAGGCCCCAGCACGGCGAGTTCGGCACGTAGAACTGTGCGCCGAAACGGCGATACGAGTTGACGTTCGGGCAGAGGAAAGCCATCTGCGCCGGTAGGGTCTCGAGCACACCGCCGATCGCGTGACGCAGTGCGGCGTTCTGCTCGGGATCCTCACTGGCAAAAATATTCTTGCCGTCTTTGTCGAGAATCGAGATGTGGACGTGCAGACCATTACCCGCCTGGCCTGGGTAAGGCTTGGCCATGAAGGTGGTGTCCATTTCATGGTCGTAGGCGATGTTCTTGATCAGGCGCTTGAGCAGGACCGCGTAGTCGCAGGCCTTGATCGGGTCAGCCACGTGGTGCAGGTTCACTTCGAACTGCGCCGGGGCACTTTCCTTGACGATGGCGTCGGCCGGAATGCCTTGCTCCTTGGCACCTTCCAGAATGTCCTGGAGGCAGTCGACGTATTCGTCGAGGTCGTCGATCAGGTAGACCTGAGTCGAGTGCGGACGTTTGCCGGAAACCGGCGAGCGAGGTGGTTGCGGACGACCGTTCACGTTCTCCTGGTCGATCAGGTAGAACTCCAGTTCGAACGCGGCGCAGATAGTCAGGCCCATTTCGTCGAACTTGCGTACCACATTGGCCAGCACTTCACGCGGGTCGGCGAAGAATGGCTCGCCTTCGAGTTCGTGCATGGTCATCAGCAGTTGCGCGGTCGGGCGCTTCTGCCATGGCTCGTTGCATAGGGTATCGGGGATTGGATAGCAGATTCGGTCAGCATCACCGATGTCCAGGCCCAGGCCGGTGCTTTCCACCGTCGAGCCATTGATATCCAGAGCAAATAAAGAGGCCGGCAGGTTGATGCCTTTCTCGTAAACCTTGTGGAGGCTGGTGCGTTCAATGCGCTTGCCGCGCACCACACCATTCATATCCGCAATCAGAAGGTCAACGTACAGAACCTCAGGATGTTCCTTAAGGAACGCGTTCGCTTCGTTAAGCTGAACGGCACGCGGGGGTACCGACATGATGCAACACCTTTGTTGTTAAAAATATCAATCATTGATCTTTTCAGATTCCAGTCAACCCGAACGGCATGCCGAAGTCAAGCGAGGCCTTTTTTGCCCTAAAAAAGCGCCCGTGTGGCTTTTTTGAGGCACTTTGGGGCGTTTTTATGCCTTTGGCCTCTATGGCGCCCGCAGGCTTGAGCGGGCCGTGTTGTATTTTTTACGGGGGTGTTGTGTAAAAAAATGAACAAGGCTAAGCTCGAATCAAACCCATAACAGCAATAATACCGGGGTGCTTCATGTCTCGCCTGCCGATAATCGGCGTCACCGACTGCTCAAGACAGGTCGGTCGGCATGTTTATCACATCAGTGATGACACGTCCGTCCGTTCCGTGGCCTCAGCGGTTCTGGTGATCCTCCCATCCGTGACGGTTCGACCGTCCCCGTCCGATATTCTGGACGGTTGCGATGGCACCCCCATTACGGTTACTCCATTCAATATAGAACCGATTCACAATAGCGGCCTGACCATCGTTCAGGGCACCGCTCGCGATTCTGCACGCCCGGCCTCCGCAGCCGTGTCGGCAAGCACGATAATTTGCCGCGCAAACGCTCTACAACGCGACGCCGATGCGTCAAACAACGCCTGACCTTAAAAAGGCCAGACAACTCAAGCCTAGAGGCATTTATGAGTAACAACCTCGACCAGCTCACCGATTGGTTGAAAAACCACAAGATCACAGAAGTCGAATGCATGATCGCCGACTTGACCGGGATTACCCGGGGCAAGATTTCGCCGACCAACAAATTCATCGCCGAAAAAGGCATGCGCCTGCCAGAAAGCGTGCTGTTGCAGACCGTGACCGGCGATTACGTCGAAGACGACATCTATTACGAACTGCTCGACCCGGCCGACATCGACATGATCTGCCGTCCCGACCAGAGCGCGGTGTACCTGGTGCCGTGGGCCATCGAGCCGACCGCCATCGTCATCCACGATACCTACGACAAGCAAGGCAACCCGATCGAGCTGTCGCCACGCAACGTGCTCAAGAAAGTCCTGAAACTCTATACCGACAAAGGCTGGCAGCCGATCGTGGCGCCAGAAATGGAGTTTTACCTGACCAAGCGCAGTGACGACCCTGACTACCCGTTGCAGCCGCCGATCGGCCGCTCCGGTCGCCCGGAAACCGGTCGCCAGTCGTTCTCCATTGAAGCGGCGAACGAATTCGATCCGCTGTTCGAAGACGTCTACGACTGGTGCGAACTGCAGGACCTGGACCTCGATACGCTGATCCACGAGGACGGCACGGCGCAGATGGAAATCAACTTCCGTCACGGCGATGCCCTGTCCCTGGCCGACCAGATCCTGGTGTTCAAGCGCACCATGCGCGAAGCCGCGCTCAAGCACGACGTGGCCGCGACCTTCATGGCCAAGCCGATGACCGGCGAGCCGGGCAGCGCCATGCACTTGCACCAGAGCATCATCGACATCGAGACCGGCAAGAACATCTTCTCTAATGAAGACGGGACCATGAGCCAGTTGTTCCTGCACCACATCGGTGGCTTGCAGAAACTCATTCCCGAGCTGTTGCCGCTGTTCGCACCCAACGTCAACTCGTTCCGCCGCTTCCTGCCGGATACCTCGGCGCCGGTGAACGTGGAGTGGGGCGAAGAGAACCGCACCGTGGGCCTGCGGGTGCCGGATGCGGGGCCGCAAAACCGTCGGGTGGAAAACCGCCTGCCGGGCGCCGATGCCAACCCCTACCTGGCAATTGCTGCGAGCCTGCTCTGCGGTTACATCGGCATGGTCGAAGGCCTGAACCCGAGTGCGCCGGTGGTGGGGCGTGGCTATGAACGCCGCAACCTGCGCCTGCCGCTGACCATCGAAGACGCGCTGGAGCGTATGGAACACAGCGCGACCATAGAGCGGTACCTGGGCAAAAATTTCATCACTGGCTACGTTGCGGTCAAGCGAGCCGAGCATGAAAACTTCAAGCGCGTGATCAGTTCGTGGGAAAGGGAATTCCTGCTCTTTGCCGTCTGATACGCCGGGCGCCACCGCTGTCTGGTGGCGCTTTCACCTGATTTTTTTAGGAGATTCGTATGACCAGCAACAATCCGCAAACCCGTGAATGGCAAATCCTGAGCAATGACCACCACCTGGCTCCGTTCAGCGACTTCAAGCAGCTGAAAGAGAAAGGCCCGCGGATCATCACCAACGCCAAGGGTGTTTACCTCTGGGACAGCGAAGGCAACAAGATCCTCGACGGCATGGCCGGCCTGTGGTGTGTAGCGATTGGTTATGGTCGCGATGAACTGGCCGATGCCGCCAGCAAACAGATGCGCGAACTGCCTTACTACAACCTGTTCTTCCAGACCGCGCACCCGCCGGTACTGGAGCTGGCCAAGGCTATCGCCGACATCGCGCCAGAAGGCATGAACCATGTGTTCTTCACCGGTTCCGGCTCCGAAGGCAACGACACCATGCTGCGTATGGTTCGTCACTACTGGGCGATCAAGGGCCAGCCGAAAAAGAAAGTCATCATCAGCCGCAAGAACGGCTATCACGGTTCCACCGTGGCCGGCGCGAGCCTGGGTG
This sequence comes from Pseudomonas sp. KH_046_1, assembly GCF_057839025.1. Classification (NCBI taxonomy): domain Bacteria; kingdom Pseudomonadati; phylum Pseudomonadota; class Gammaproteobacteria; order Pseudomonadales; family Pseudomonadaceae; genus Pseudomonas; species Pseudomonas sp. KH_046_1. Next base: position 6,071,060 of record NZ_CM174481.1, on the reverse strand, counting down.
GCATGACGTACATGCACGAACAGGGCGACTTGCCGATCCCGGGCATCGTTCACATTGCCCAGCCGTACTGGTTCGCCGAAGGCGGCGACATGACCCCGGAAGAGTTCGGTATCTGGGCGGCCAACCAGCTGGAAGAAAAGATTCTGGAAGTCGGCGTCGACAACGTCGGTGCCTTTATTGCCGAGCCGATCCAGGGCGCCGGTGGCGTGATCATTCCGCCAGAGACCTACTGGCCGCGCATCAAGGAAATCCTCGCCAAGTACGACATCCTGTTCGTGGCTGACGAAGTGATTTGCGGTTTCGGTCGTACCGGTGAGTGGTTCGGTGCCGATTTCTACGACCTCAAGCCAGACATGATGACCATCGCCAAGGGCCTGACCTCGGGCTACATCCCGATGGGCGGCCTGATCGTGCGTGATGAAGTGGTGGACGTGCTCAACGAGGGCGGCGACTTCAACCACGGCTTCACTTACTCCGGTCACCCGGTAGCTGCTGCGGTAGCGCTGGAAAACATCCGCATCATGCGCGACGAGAAGATTATCGAGCGCGTTCATGCAGAAACGGCACCGTATTTGCAAAAGCGTCTGCGGGAACTGAACGATCACCCGCTGGTGGGTGAAGTTCGTGGGGTGGGTCTGTTGGGGGCCATCGAACTGGTCCAGGACAAGGCCACGCGCAAGCGTTACGAAGGCAAGGGCGTCGGCATGATCTGCCGTCAGTTCTGCTTCGATAACGGCCTGATCATGCGCGCCGTCGGCGACACCATGATCATCGCTCCGCCACTGGTGATTACACCGGCGGAAATCGATGAGTTGGTGACCAAGGCTCGCAAGTGTCTTGACCTGACCCTGAGTGCATTGCAGGGCTAAGTGCTAGGCTCTGAGCGGAAGTCCAAAGTTCTGCATATGAAGTAGGAACTTTCGCTCAGAACTGTCAGAAAGCGTGGCCGTTTCCTTGAAAGACCGATGTGGATCTTGCCAGACTAGCCGCGGTTCCAGTTGCCCAGGTTCGGCCGCTGAACAAGTGGTTCAAAAAAGAAAAATTTGGAGCATTACGCATGAAGGCACTAGGTAAAAAGCTCGCTGGCAAGACTCTGCTTGCCATGTCCGTGATGGGTTTGATGGCCGGCGCGGTTCAGGCCGATGACAAAGTACTGCACGTGTACAACTGGTCCGACTACATCGCACCGGACACCGTCAAGAAGTTTGAAGACGAGTCGGGCATCAAGGTTGTCTATGACGTCTTCGACAGCAACGAAACTCTGGAAGCCAAGTTGCTGGCAGGCAAGTCCGGTTACGACATCGTTGTACCGTCGAACAACTTCCTGGCCAAGCAGATCAAGGCTGGCGTCTACCAGAAGCTGGACAAGTCCAAGCTGCCTAACTGGAAGAACCTGAACACCGACCTGCTCAAGGCAGTTTCCGTGAGCGACCCGGGCAACGAGCACGCCTTCCCGTACATGTGGGGTTCGATCGGTATCGGCTTCAACCCCGAGAAGGTCAAGGCTGCGCTGGGTGCCGATGCGCCGACCAACTCCTGGGACCTGCTGTTCAAACCTGAAAACGCCGCGAAGTTGAAGTCGTGCGGTATCAGTTTCCTCGATTCGCCAACCGAGATGATTCCGGTGGCGTTGCACTACCTGGGCTATCCAACCGACAGCCAGGACAAGAAACAACTGGCCGAAGCCGAAGCGCTGTTCCTGAAAATCCGTCCTTCGGTAGGTTACTTCCACTCGTCCAAGTACATCTCCGACCTGGCCAACGGCAACATCTGCGTGGCCGTGGGTTACTCGGGTGACATTTACCAGGCCAAGTCCCGCGCGGAAGAAGCCGGTGACAAGGTGAAAGTCAGCTACAACATTCCCAAAGAAGGTGCCGGCAGCTTCTACGACATGGTCGCCATCCCTAAAGATGCCGAAAACGTCGAAGGCGCCTACAAGTTCATGACCTTCCTGCAGAAGCCGGAAATCATGGCTGAAATCACCAACGCCGTGCGTTTCCCGAACGGTAACGCGGCTGCAACTGCGTTGGTCGATAAAGACATCACCAGCGACCCGGGCGTTTACCCACCGGCGGACGTGCTGGCCAAGCTTTACGCGATTGCCGACTTGCCGGCCGCGACCCAGCGGATCATGACCCGCAGCTGGACCAAGATCAAATCCGGTAAATAAGCCGGTTTGATGCAACAACCTGTTGCCACCACCCGCGCGGTGGCGGCAACAGGTTGAATTAAATGACAGAAAGTTTTGCTGGAACGGTTTTTCGAGGGTAAGTTGCGCGCCGGTTTTGTTGCCGGGCAACCACGGTTGTCATGTAGCGCGGGGCAACTTGGGCCCAACTAATTTCAGAGGACCTCCACTTGCCTATTTTTTCTTTGTTGCGCAATGCCATGCTGGTGGGCGCCGGATTGACGCTGGCTGTCAGTGTCCAGGCCGCCGGTACTGTGCATATTTATAACTGGTCGGACTACATCGGCGAGAACACCCTGGCCGATTTCCAGAAAGAGACCGGTATCAAGCCGGTTTATGACGTCTTCGATTCCAACGAAACCCTGGAAGGTAAATTGCTGGCCGGACGTACCGGCTACGACGTGGTCGTGCCGTCGAACCACTTCCTCGGCAAACAGATCAAGGCCGGGGCATTCCAGAAGCTCGACAAGTCGCAGCTGCCGAACTATTCGAACCTCGACCCGGTGCTGCTCAAGCGTCTGGAGCAGAACGATCCGGGCAACCTGTACGCCGTGCCGTACCTGTGGGGCACCAACGGCATCGGTTACAACGTCGACAAGGTCAAGGCTGTGCTGGGTGTCGATACGATTGATTCGTGGGGCGTGCTGTTCGAGCCGGAGAACATCAAGAAGCTGCAAAGCTGTGGCGTCGCGTTCCTCGATTCCGCCGATGAGATGATGCCGACAGTGCTCAACTACATGGGCCTGAACGCCAACAGCACCGATCCCAAGGACTACGAAAAGGCCACCGCCAAGTTGCTCGCAGTGCGGCCTTACGTGACCTACTTCCACTCCTCCAAGTACATCGCGGATCTGGCCAACGGCGACATCTGCGTGGCGATCGGTTTCTCCGGCGACATCTTCCAGGCCAAGAACCGCGCCGAAGAAGCCAAGAAAGGCGTGAACATCGCCTACTCGATTCCGAAAGAGGGCGGTGCACTCTGGTTCGACATGCTGGCGATTCCGAAGGACTCGGCCAACGTCAAGCAGGCCAACGCTTTCATCAATTATTTACTGAAGCCTGAGGTGATTGCCCAGGTCAGCGATTACGTCGGCTATGCCAACCCTAACCCCGGGTCGGACAAACTGATGGAACAGTCCATTCGCACCGACGAAGCGGTTTATCCACCGCAAGCGGTGCTCGACAAGACCTACGTGTCGGTCGAGTTGCCGCCGAACATTCAACGTTTGATGACCCGCAGCTGGACCAAGGTCAAGTCGGGTAAATAGCTTCAAGGCTCAAACTATCCAAGGTTGGCTCACCTTGAGCGAACTGCACTCTTTTTTTCTGGGAGTTTCGTAAATGGCAGTTGCCTCCGGCGCCTATAAGAAAGCCCTCGAGGGCGACCAGCAACCTAAACAGGTGCTGGTCAAAATCGACCGGGTCACGAAGAAGTTCGACGAGACGATTGCCGTGGACGATGTGTCCCTGGAAATCAAGAAAGGCGAGATCTTCGCCCTGCTCGGTGGTTCGGGATCGGGCAAATCCACTTTGCTGCGCATGCTCGCAGGTTTCGAACGGCCCACGGAGGGGCGCATTTTCCTCGATGGCGTAGACATCACTGACATGCCGCCCTACGAACGGCCGATCAACATGATGTTCCAGTCCTACGCCCTGTTCCCGCACATGACCGTGGCGCAAAACATCGCCTTCGGTCTCAAGCAGGACAAGCTGCCGGCCGCTGAAGTCGATGCCCGCGTGGCCGACATGCTCAAGCTGGTGCAGATGAGCCAGTACGCCAAGCGCAAGCCGCATCAATTGTCCGGCGGCCAGCGTCAGCGCGTGGCCCTGGCCCGTTCCCTGGCCAAGCGTCCGAAGCTGTTGCTGCTCGACGAACCGATGGGCGCGCTGGACAAGAAGCTGCGTTCGCAAATGCAGCTGGAGCTGGTGGAGATCATCGAGCGCGTCGGCGTGACCTGCGTCATGGTGACCCACGACCAGGAAGAGGCCATGACCATGGCCGAGCGCATCGCGATCATGCACCTGGGCTGGATCGCCCAGATCGGCAGCCCGATCGACATCTACGAAACCCCGACCAGCCGTCTGGTCTGCGAATTCATCGGTAACGTGAACATCTTCGAAGGCGAAGTGATCGACGACGCCGAAGGCCACGCGATCATTACCTGCAAAGACCTGGATCGTCAGATCTACGTCGGCCACGGCATCAGCACCTCGGTGCAGGACAAGTCGGTCACCTACGCGATCCGTCCGGAAAAACTACTGGTCACCGCCGACATGCCGACCTGCCAGTACAACTGGTCCAGCGGCAAGGTGCACGACATCGCCTACCTGGGCGGACACTCGGTGTTCTACGTCGAACTGCCAAGCGGCAAGCTGGTGCAGTCGTTCGTGGCCAACGCCGAGCGTCGCGGCGCGCGTCCGACCTGGGGTGATCAGGTCTACGTGTACTGGGAAGACGACAGCGGCGTGGTGCTCCGCTCATGAACATGCGCAAATTCAAGCGTCGACTCAATCGAATAATTCCCGGTGGCCGTCAGATGGTCATCGGGGTTCCCTTCATCTGGTTGTTCCTGTTCTTCATGCTGCCGTTCTTCATCGTACTGAAGATCAGCTTCGCCGAAGCGGACGTGGCCATTCCGCCCTACACCGAAATCTACAGCTACGCCGAGCAGAAGCTGCAGTTGCTGCTTAACCTGGGCAACTACGCGATGCTGGCCGGTGACGAGCTGTACATCGCCGCTTACCTCGGCTCGTTGAAGATGGCGCTTTTCAGCACCATCCTCTGCCTGCTGATCGGCTACCCGATGGCCTACGGCATCTCCGTTGCCCGCAAGGAAGTGCAGACGGTGCTGGTGCTGCTGATCATGATGCCGACCTGGACCGCGATCCTGATCCGCGTTTACGCGTGGATGGGCATCCTCAGCAACAACGGCCTGCTCAACGGTTTCCTGATGAGCATGGGCTTGATCGACGAACCACTGCAGATCCTCAACACCAACCTGGCGGTCTACATCGGCGTGGTTTATTCCTACCTGCCGTTCATGATCCTGCCGCTGTACGCCAACCTGGTGAAGCACGACCAGAGCCTGCTGGAAGCTGCGTCGGACCTGGGTTCGAGCACCTTCAACAGCTTCTGGAAAATCACCGTGCCGCTGTCGAAAAACGGCATCATCGCCGGCTGCATGCTGGTGTTCATCCCGGTGGTGGGCGAGTTCGTGATCCCGGAACTGCTCGGCGGTCCGGAAACCCTGATGATCGGTAAAGTGCTCTGGCAAGAGTTCTTCAACAACCGTGACTGGCCGGTGGCGTCTGCCCTGGCGGTGGTGATGCTGGCGATCCTGATTGTGCCGATCATCCTGTTCAACCGCAGTCAGGCCAAGGAAATGGAGGGTAAAGAATGAAGCGCTTCCGTTTCTCCAGCCTGATGCTGGTCGTGGGTCTGTTGTTCATCTATCTGCCGATGCTGATTCTGGTCATCTACTCGTTCAACGCCTCCAAACTGGTAACGGTGTGGGGCGGCTGGTCGATCAAGTGGTACGTCGGCCTGCTCGACAACAGCCAGTTGATGGGCTCGGTGGTGCGCTCGCTGGAAATCGCCTGCTACACGGCGGTGGCGGCGGTGGCACTGGGGACACTGGCGGCGTTCGTCCTGACGCGCATTACGCGTTTCAAGGGCCGCACCCTGTTCGGTGGCCTGGTCACCGCACCGCTGGTCATGCCGGAGGTGATCACCGGTCTGTCGCTGTTGCTGCTGTTCGTGGCCATGGCGCAGATGATCGGCTGGCCGCAGGAGCGCGGCATCGTCACCATCTGGATCGCCCACACCACGTTCTGTGCGGCCTATGTGGCGGTGGTGGTCTCGGCGCGCTTGCGCGAGCTGGACCTGTCCATCGAAGAGGCGGCCATGGACCTCGGTGCACGGCCGTGGAAGGTGTTCTTCCTGATCACCATCCCGATGATCGCGCCGTCGCTGGCGGCGGGCGGCATGATGTCCTTCGCGTTGTCCCTCGATGACCTGGTGCTGGCGAGCTTCGTGTCGGGCCCGGGTTCAACGACCTTGCCGATGGAAGTGTTCTCGGCGGTGCGTCTGGGCGTGAAACCCGAGATCAACGCCGTGGCCAGCCTGATCCTGTTGGCGGTGTCGATCGTGACCTTCATGGTCTGGTTCTTCAGCCGTCGCGCCGAAGAAAGCCGCAAGCGTGCGATCCAGCAGGCGATCGAAGAAGCGGCAGCCGACTCGTGGAAGCAACCGGACGTGCGTCGCGCACAGGCGCCGGAAGCGGCTTAATTGCTTTGCAGGGTTGATCACGAAGTATGTGGTCAACTCAAAACCAGTGTGGGAGCGGGCTTGCTCGCGAAGGGGGAGTATCAGTCGACATCATGGTCGCCTGACACACCGTATTCGCGAGCAAGCCCGCTCCCACAGGTTCTTTGGCAGTCAGGAAATCCAAGGGGATTTGCGAATGACCTCGACGAAGTTCATCGGCTTGAACCCCGGCTCCTGATCCACCAGCACATCGGTCTTCACATTACCGAACGTGGTCTGCGGACGATGGCGCAAGCCGTCGGCAAACGCGCAAATGATGCACTCCTTGAAGCCCTCGCCCCGTGGATGCGCATGCACCACCGCTTCGCGCTGCACGCTGGAAAATGCCGCGTAGTCCACGCCCAGCACGTCCATCTCGACGCCAGCCGTGACCAGTGCCACGGTGGGTCGCAAGTGCTGAGGCACGCCCGGCGTGGTGTGCAGGGCAATCGATAGCCAGACCTGTTCGATGTCGTCATCGCTCAGTCCGTAAGGCTTGAGGAACGCGGCTGCCGCGTTGGCGCCATCGACTTCGAAGCGTTCGTTGTCGCTGCGATGACCTTGCACCAGGCCCAGGTCATGGAACATCGCGCCGACGTATAACAGCTCGGGGTTGTAGGCCAGTTGCTTGCGATCACCGCTCAGCGCGCCGAACAGGAAGACCCGGCGCGAGTGGTGGTAGAGCAGGTCGGACTCGATGTCGCGGATGTATTCGGTGGTGGCCTTGGCCAGCGCGCTGTCGGGGATCTTGATGCCGGCGATGGTGGTGCTCATGGAGTTTTCCTCGTCGTGATGAGGGTTTCAGTCTGTTCCGGCCCCCGAAACCGGACAATCGATCCATGGCTGCGATCCCGGCCAATGAACGTGCATATCGCGCCAACCTCGCTTGTTGGGTGTGGATTGGCTAGGGTGCATGCAGACCCTGTAGGAGCGAGCCTGCTCGCGATGCACGTGAGGGCGCCGCGTACATCCAGGCAGCTCCCGTCATCGTTGACGTCCATCGCGAGCAAGCTCGCTCCTACAAGTGTGCGTTGCCATTCAATGCCATCAGAGACGTTTTGAACCATGAGTAAAACCGTTGCAATCGTGGTGTTCGCCGGCGTTCAGTCGCTGGATGTCACCGGTCCCATGGATGTGTTTTCCGAGGCCAATCGCTTCCTTGCCCCGGAGGATTGCTATCGTCTTGAGGTGATCGGCGTCGAGCGCGGTGTGATGGCGTGCTCCAACGGTTTGGCGCTCAATGCCCATCGGCATTTCAGCGAAGCGCTGGAGCCATATGACCTGTTGCTGGTGGCCGGCGGGCCGCAGTTGCCGTTCATGGATTTCGGAAGGGCATTCGACGGCTGGTTGCGCGGTGCCTGTGCGCGGGCCACGCGCTTTGGCTCTATCTGCAACGGCGCGTTCATGCTCGCCCGGGCCGGATTGCTGGAGGGGCGCACGGTCACCACGCATTGGCAGGACGCATCGGATCTGGCGGCGCTGTGCCCCTCGTCCTGGGTGGACGCGGATCGACTGTATGTTGAGGACGGCGAGCTGTTCACCTCGGCAGGGGTTACCGCGGGGATCGATCTGTCGTTGTATCTACTGGGCCGGGATCACGGGCCGGAAGTGGCGCTGAATGTCGCCAAGCGGCTGGTGGTGTTCACCCAGCGTTCGGGCGGGCAATCGCAATTCAGCCCATTCCTCACGCCCCACGCCGAAGCGGATTCGCCGGTGGCGATGGTGCAGCATTACGTGTTGGCCAATTTGACGGGCGACCTGACCATCGCCGACCTGGCCAATGCCGCCAACATGAGCGCGCGCAACTTCTCCCGGGTGTTTGCCAGGGAAGCGAAAATCACCCCGGCCGAGTTTGTCGAGCGCGCGCGGGTCGATGCGGCGAGGACGCTGCTGGAAAGCACCCGCGCGCCGCTCAAGACCGTGGCCTATCAGTGCGGCTTTCGCGATGCCCAGCATATGCGCAGTGTGTTCAATCGTAGATTGGGGGTGACGCCTCAGCAGTTCAGGCTGAATTTTGCGGCTATGGTTTGAGCTGAATTTGTGGGTGCCTTTTAGGGCCCCATCGCGAGCAAGCTCGCTCCCACAGGGATCTTTGTTGAACACGAATTTTGTGAACAGCAGAAAACCTGTGGGAGCGAGCTTGCTCGCGATGAGGCCGGTCCAGCCAGCAAAAATCTAAGGCGCCGCCCGCGCCGGCAACAGCTTCAAGGTGCTGCGGGTATTGGCCGTGACTTCTTCATCATTGATATGCGCCTGGAAGTACATCCCCTCGATGTAGGCCTCGGCCTGATCATCGTAGTGACTGTCGAACAGTACGCCGCTCTGGCCAACCGGGTTGACGGTCAGGCTGTGGGCCGGGTCGGCGAAGTCGATCAGGCGTCGGGTCGAGGGGCCGTAGGTGACGGGCCAGGGTGCCGGGCCAATTTTCGCCGAGAGGTTGTTCGGTACTTCATGGGTGCCGGGTGCGGCGAAGGGGCCGACATTGAAGACCCGGTCCAGCGGCTTTTGCTGCCCCAGCGGATGGCCATGGGTCAATGTGTGTGCGCTGCCCCACTGCCATTGCGAGGCGTCTGCGCCGAGGGTGCTCTTGAGGTGCGCGAGGCTGGCTAGCCAGGCGGCCTTCACCGTGTCGGCACGGGTTTCCTTGCCGAGGGTGCTGCGGTTGTCCCACCACGGTGAATCAGTGCTGGCGGCCAGGCGGGGTAGCGCGGCGTCGATCACCCGGGTCGAGAGCAGCGTTTCGAAGAAGTCGTTACCCAGCTCATCGCGCATCGTCGCGTCAGCCAGGTTGAACAGGAACTGGTTGAACAGCGTGGCGCTGGTCGAGTCGAGCGGGTAATCGCCTTTCCACTGGGCCAGTTGCTCCACCAGCTTGAGTTCGGCGGGATCGCTCACCACTTCGCGTAACACCGGCAACAGCGGTGCCAACAGGCGCGGGCCGTAGGCAGTGGTGGTGCCCAGTTGCAGTTTCTGGCTGTTTTCCAGGTCCCATTTGACGGCCTTTTCGCTGAGCTGGCGATTGAGTTGCTGGCCGCGATCGGCAAGGTTGTAGTAGCCGGGAATCTCCATGCCGGTCGGCGACACCGGCTGGAAGTTGGCCGAGACGATGTAGCCCCGGGCCGGGTTTTCTTCCTGGGGGTTGGCCGTGAACGGGTAGAAGCCATCCTTGTCCGCCTCGGCGGTGCTGCCGTCGAGGATGAACCACGGGCGTACACCCGCCGGGCGTTTAGGCAATTGCGCCGCCGCCCACCAGCCGATGTCTCCCTTGGCATTGGCCCAGACAACGTTCAGGCCCGGGGCCTGGATTTTTGCCGCGGCACCGCGGGCCTTGGCCAGGGTGTCGGCGCGATTGAGCTGGTAGAAACCCTCCAGGATCGGGTTCTGGCTTTCGAGAAATGCCCACCACATGGCAATCGGCGTTTTGCCGGTGCCGCTGCCCAAGGCATCGTTGACGATCGGGCCGTGGGGCGATTGACGCAATATCAGGGTGACTGGCGCCAGGCCCTTGACCGCGATCTGCTGTTCGCTGGTCGTCATGTCCACCCACTTGCCGCGATACCAGACCTGATTGGGGTTGTCCGGGTTGACCTTCTCGGCGATCAGGTCGAGGTCGTCGTTCTGGAACATGGTGATGCTCCAGCCGAAGTCGCGGTTCATGCCCAGCGACGCAAACGGCATCAGGGCCTGATAGTGGCCGTAGAGTTCAAAGCCGGGCGCCGAGAGCTGCGCTTCGTACCACACCGACGGCGCGGAAAAACGGATATGCGGATCACCCGCCAGCAGTGGCTTGCCGCTTTGGGTCCGGCTGCCCGCGACGACCCAGGCGTTGCTGCCCTCGAACTGTGGCAGGCCGTTGTCAGCCAGGGCTTGTTCGCTCAGGCGGGCGAGGGCGTTGAGGTCTTTCCAGTCGACGCTGGCCAAGGGGGTGCCGGTCCCGTTGAGCACGCCTTTTGGCTGCCAGTCGAGATCGAAGATGTTCAGGTATTCAGGCCCCAGTTGATCGCGCACGAATGTCAGCAAGGGTTCGGTACGAAATGCCGCAGCAAAACTGTAGGCCATGTAGCCGGCGATGCTGATGGTGTCCTGGGCCGTGAACGGGCGTTTTGGAATGCCCAGCACGTCGAACTCCACGGGTTTGGCGTGGCTGTCCTGATACTGGTTGATGCCGTCTAGATAGGCTTGCATGGCAATGAAGGAGGGCGACTGCTTGTCGAGGTTCGCCAGGTAGGTTTCGGCGCGTTCGCGAATGCGCAGGCTGCGCATCAGTTTGTCGGTGTCGAGCAGTTTTGGCCCCAGTACTTCGGCCAGTTCGCCACGGGCCAGGCGACGCAGGACTTCCATCTGGAACAGGCGGTCCTGGGCATGCACATAGCCGAGGGCGCGGTACAGGTCGGTTTCGTTGTCGGCGCGGATGTGCGGGACGCCGCGCTCGTCGTAGCGCACGGTGACGGAGCCTTGCAGGTGTTGCAGTTCTACCATGCCCTGGCGTGACGGCTGCTTGCTGTAGAGGTACCCGCCTGCCCCGGCGGCCAGCACGACGATCAACAGCACGAGAGCGGTCAGGCTGCGTTTCATGGAGACTCCTTGTTGTTATTGTGATTCCTGGCGCCACTGTGTAACACGGCGTGCCGATTTGGCGCATCGCCCGTAGGAGGGATTCGTATTGGCGGGTCTTTGCCTACTTCGCTGGATCGACAGGCCACGGGCAGTAACACCCCACGGCCAGTGTGTGCGTGGCACTCACCGCACGGCCTTCATCCAGCGCTTGCAGGATCGGCTCGATAAAGCTGTTGCTGGAGTTGCAGGTCAGGCCTTCGCTGTAGGGGCCGAAGTACGCCAGTTTGCCGCTGCGATCCCAGATCGCCACGGCCGGGCTGGCGGGGATCTGTTCGGAACCGGGCAGGATGTCGATGGTTTTCAGGCTGCTCAAGGTGCCCGGCAATTGGCCGTGGCTACCGGGTTTTTGCACGGAATAGAATTCCACGCCATGGGGAGCGTAGCGTTCGACCAGTTCGGTCAGGTGTTGTTGATTGCCGACATTGCACGGGCAGGCCGGGTCCCAGAAATGCACCAGGCGGATGGCGCCAGGGCCGGCGATGGATTCGGGAAGGCGTAGCGGATCGCCGGAGAACACGGCCGTGTGTTCGCTGAATGCGCGCAGGTAGCGTCCCTGAAACCAGTCGTAGGCTGCCCACAGCATGCCGGCACACACCACGGCGAGCAGGCTGGCAAACAGGGTGGCGCGAAAGGGCGAGCGCATCGGTTCAATCCTCGAAGGGCGGCTAGCTTGCCATGCTTGCCGCGACAGATGAATATCGCAGGCCTATAAAGTCCGTTTCACGCTTTGGAATCGTTCATGCCGGCCACTTTCGACCCCGATCTTCTACGCGCAAGCCTGCTGCCACTGGCGGCCGGGCAGCCGTTGTCGGCGCAGGCGCAGGCTTACCAGCGATTCTACGGGCTGGATTTTGCCCCGCGTCAGGTGCGCAGTGGCCTTGGGCGATTCGAGGTCGATGGTTATGAGCTGGTCAGCCAGTTCTGGTGGCCTGAGCGAGCCAAGGCGACGCTGTTTGTCATCCATGGTTTCTACGACCACACCGGGCTTTACCGGCATGTGATCGAGTGGGCGCTGGATCAGGGCTTTGCGGTGATCGCCTGTGACTTGCCGGGGCATGGGCTATCCAGCGGCGAACGGGCGAGCATCAAGGATTTCGCCGAGTATCAGGACGCGTTGCAAGGCTTGTTCAGTGAGGCGCAATCTCTCGACTTGCCGCAGCCGTGGCACCTGTGCGGGCAGAGTACAGGCGGGGCGATCGTGATCGATCATGTGTTGAATGCGGGGGCGGACAGCCCGGCGCAGGGTCAGGTGATTCTGCTGTCGCCGCTGGTGCGGCCGCGGGCGTGGGGTTGGTCGCAACTGAGTTACTACCTGCTCAAGCCTTTCGTCAAAGCCATCGCCCGGCGCTTCAGCGAGAACTCCAACGACCCGGACTTTCTGCCGTTCCTGCAGGCCGATCCGCTGCAGCCGCTGCGCCTGCCGACAGCCTGGGTGGGTGCATTGGCGCGCTGGATCAAACGCATCGAGGCCGCTCCCGTGAGTGCCCGCCGGCCGCTGATCGTGCAGGGGCAGGCCGATATGACGGTGGATTGGGAGCACAACCTGGAAGTGTTGCGGGGCAAATTTGATCGGCCGCAGGTGCTGATGCTTCCCGAGGCACGGCATCATCTGGCGAATGAGACGTTGGTGATGCGAGAGGAGTATTTCGGGTTTTTGACCAGGCGGATAAAAGGCCGGAATTCTTAGCGACTGTTCCGGCCCCTTCGCGGGCAAGCCCGCTCCCACAGGATTTGCGGTGATCACAAAATTGTGGGGTGACTCAAAACACTGTGGGAGCGAGCTTGCTCCGGGCGGCGTTCCGACGATAGCGATCTCTCAGGTGCCGAAGATCACTGGGTCAGGTTCGAGTTGCTCTGCCCCACCGCCAACCCCGCCCGAATTGCCGCCAACGCCGCTTGATAATAAGCCTGGCCTTCCGAAGATTCGGCAAAGGTCGCGAATTCTTCCAGCTCGTTGTCCGACAGGTCGCGATAGACATACAGCAGTGTGTTGTTCAGGTCGCTGCCGATCTGGTCCATCAGGCGCTGGCGCTGGCCGTTGAGCATGCCCTGGGCCTGACCGGCACCGAGCAACCCCGGGATCATCGAACTCAAGCTATCGGCGGCGACGCCAGCAATCGCCAGGCTGACTTCCGCGCCGGCCTCGCGTGCGGGCAGGGCTTGTGCCAAGTGGCCGATGATCAGCATGCGGCTGTCGCTGGCCTGCATCTTCGGCAGGCCCTTGGCGTTTTTCGCCAGTTGGTCGCGTCGGGTCGCCAGCAGCTCGGCGGCAACGATTTTCTTGCCCAGGGGCGACTGGAAAAACGTCAGCGCGGGTTTGGGGTCGGCGAGGTTCTTGCGCAATTGCGCTTCGGCGCGCTGGTCCACGGCTCGGGCAGAAAAACGCTGATTGCTGTTATTGACCAGTGTCTGAAACACCGCCGGAGGCAGGCTGCCCTGGTAGCGTTGCTGAGCGGCCGAGAGGGCGTCGTTGAAATGCGCGCGTTGTTCCGGCCAGCCGGCGACCTTGTACAACTGGTCGTGGCCGTCTGCCCAGGCGGGCAAAACGCAGAACATCAGCAGTGATAAAAGCAAACGGCGCATAGGGACTCCAGTCAGCAGGCGACTATTCTCCGTGCGGCATCCCTGCTTGTCGAGAATTCGTATCAACCCGCTGCGCGGCTCTGTCGGATTTTCGGACACAGGAATACTATGCGCGGCATGCAAATATCCTCTGATCACCCGCTGCTGTTACGAATCGTCGATGACCTGGCTGAGCACGGCTGGTCGCAGCAGAATATTTTCCTGCCTCTGGATCTGACCCGAGCGCTGGCGGGCGAGTGTCGCAAACGTGCTGCCGAAGGTGAGCTGGCTCCGGCCGCCGTAGGCCGTGGGCCGTCATCGGAGATCCGCGAAGGGATTCGTGGCGACCATATCCAGTGGATCGACCCCGGCCAGGCCGAGGCTTGCGACAGCTACCTGAGTTTGATGGACAGCCTGCGCGAGGCGATCAATCGCGGTCTGTTTCTCGGCCTGGAGGATTTCGAAAGCCATTTTGCGATGTACCCGCCCGGGGCGTTCTACCTGAAGCACGTCGACCGCTTTCGCGATGACGACCGGCGCATGGTTTCAGCGGTGGTTTACCTCAATGACGTCTGGCTTCCCGAGCACGGCGGCCAGTTGCGCATGTACCTCGACAATGATCGCGTCCACGACGTGCAACCTATCGGCGGCTGCCTGGTGGTGTTTCTCTCCGGAGAGGTTCCCCACGAAGTCCTGCCCGCGACCCGCGATCGCCTGTCGCTGACCGGCTGGTTCCGTCGTCGTGGCAACGAGCCGTTCTGATCATGCAGAAAATTCTCGTCAGCCGCTGCCTGTTGGGCCACCGGGTTCGTTACGACGGCGGGGCCAGCGGGCCGTTCGATCAACTTCAGCAGTGGCTTGATGACGGTCGGGTCGTTCCCTTGTGCCCGGAGGTCGCCGGCGGCTTGCCAACGCCTCGGGCGGCGGCGGAAATCCCTGGCGGGCAGGGCGCGCAAGTCCTCGATGGCCAGGCGATGGTGATCACCACCGAGGGCGAGGACGTCAGTGCGCAGTTTCTGTCGGGGGCGTATCAGGCGCTGGAGCTGGTACAAAAGCATGGCATCCGCATCGCCGTCCTCAAGGCCAACAGCCCGTCCTGCGGCAATCTGCAGACCTATGACGGGACGTTCAGCGGCGTGAAGGTCAGTGGCGAGGGCGTGACGGCGGCGCTACTCAAGCGCCATGGGGTGCAGGTGTTCAGTGAGTTGGAGTTGCCGCAAGCGGCGCGGGCATTGGCAACACTCGATTAACGAGCGACACAAGACACTGTAGGAGCGAGCCTGCTCGCGATGAGGCCAGTCCAGCAAACATGGATGTTTGAATGTCAGGCCGCCATCGCGAGCAGGCTCGCTCCTACAGGATCAGCTTTCACTCCAGACCTGCAACAACTTCAAGGTTTGGGTACCACACCCGCTTCCACCCCCAACCACTTCTGCTCCAGCGCTTGCAGTCGCCCATCATCCTTGATCCGCTGCAACGCGTTCTCCAGGCTGGCATGGAACGCCGGATTACCCTTCTGAAACGGAATCGCCAGGCTCACGACCGGGTTGGTTTTGGGCTTCTCTTCTGTCAGCGACTGCACCAGCAGAATGGAACGCGGTTCTTCTTTCTGCGCGATCAATTGCGCATGGGTTTGAATGTAGGGTTCGCTGAAGTCGAAACGATCCTGGAGATCCGGGGTCGCTGCTATGTGGTTGATGGCGATGTCGTATTTGCCGCTTTCGACACCGGTCAGCAGATCGCTGCCGTCGGTGACGACAAAGTCGGCCCGGACATCGAGTTCACTTGCCAGCAGTTGGCCCAGCTCGACTTCGAAACCGGTGAGTTTGTCGTCATCCTTGAAGTTGAATGGGGGGGTGTTGGCTTCAACGGCAATGCGCAATTCGCCCCGGTCGTTGATGTCATCAATCAGTTCGGCGTGAGCCAAAGGGCTCAGAAGGGGTAGCAGGCAGATCAGGCCAGGCAGAAAGCGCATGGTCACTCCTTTGAATTTATTATCGCGACCCTCTGATTCAGGCTCGCTTTGCTATGGTTGTCGAGTGCCTTCGACAACGAATGGCCATGAAGTTGTCATGGTCACGCGAATTTTACGGAAAAACTGGAGAAGAGAATGAAAACCTTTATGTCACGTGCTGCTTTGGCTGGCCTGTTGATGGGTGTTTCGGTGCTGGCCAGTGCAACGCCGGCTCCGAAAGGCGCCGAAGTGTCCATCGTGTCTCCCAAGGATGGCGCGACGGTTCCACAGACAGTCGTGGTCAAGTTCGCGGTCGAGAACGTTGCCTTGGCACCGGCGGGCAATACCACCAAGAACACCGGTCATCACCACTTGCTGATCGACGTCGACGAACTGCCAGCCGCCGGTGCGCCGATTCCCAAAGATGCCAACCACCAGCATTTCGGCAACGCGCAGACCCAGGCTGAAGTAACGCTCACGCCGGGCGAACACACCTTGCAGCTGGAACTGGGCGATAGCAACCACATGCCGTTCGATCCGCCGATCGTTTCCGAGAAGATCACCGTCAACGTCAAGTAAGGTTGGTGCGTGAATGAAAAAGGGAGCCCGAAGGCTCCCTTTGTTTGTTGCTCAGATCGTGATCAGAACAACACACGGCTACGGATGGTGCCGTTGACGTGTTGCAGCTTCTCTTGCGCCAGGTCCGAGTACTCGGCGTCGACGTCGATTACCACGTAGCCGACTTTCTCGTTGGTCTGCAGGAACTGACCGGAGATGTTGATGCCGTTTTCGGCGAAGACCTTGTTGATCTCGCTGAGCACGCCCGGGATGTTCTCGTGGATGTGCAGCAGGCGGTGCTTGCCAGGGTGAGCCGGCAGGGCCACTTCCGGGAAGTTCACGGACGATACCGAAGTACCGTTGTCGCTGTACTTGACCAGTTTTTCCGCCACTTCCAGACCGATGTTGGCCTGGGCTTCAGCGGTGGAACCACCGATGTGCGGGGTCAGGATCACGTTGTCCAGGCCACGCAGCGGGCTTTCGAACTCTTCTTCGTTGGAGCGTGGCTCCACCGGGAATACGTCGATGGCCGCGCCGATCAGGTGTTTGTCCTTGATCGCGTCCGCCAGGTGGTCCAGTTCGACCACGGTGCCGCGGGCGGCGTTGATCAGGATGCCGCCTTTCTTGATGGCGCGGATTTCCTTCTCGCCCATCATCCACTGGGTGGCGGCGGTTTCCGGTACGTGCAGCGAAACGATGTCGGACATCGCCAGCAGCTCGTGCAGGTTGCCTACCTGAGTGGCGTTACCCAGTGGCAGCTTGGTGATGGTGTCGTAGAAGTACACCTGCATCCCCAGGCCTTCCGCCAGGACCGACAGTTGAGTACCGATCGAGCCGTAGCCGACGATGCCCAGCTTCTTGCCGCGGATCTCGAAGGAGTTGGCCGCGCTCTTGATCCAGCCGCCACGGTGGCAGGAAGCGTTCTTCTCGGGGATGCCGCGCAGCAGCAGGATCGCTTCGGCCAGCACCAGCTCCGCTACGGAACGGGTGTTGGAGTACGGCGCGTTGAACACCGCAATGCCGCGTTCGCGGGCGGCGTCCAGGTCGACCTGGTTGGTGCCGATGCAGAAACACCCTACAGCCACGAGCTTCTTCGCGTGATCGAAGATCTCTTCGGTCAGTTGAGTGCGGGAGCGAATGCCGATGAAGTGAGCATCAGCGATCTTTTCCTTGAGCTGGGCTTCCGGCAGAGAACCAGTGAGGTACTCGATGCTGGTGTAGCCCGCCGCCTTGAGGACGTCGACAGCCGATTGGTGGACGCCTTCGAGAAGAAGGAACTTGATCTTGCTCTTATCGAGAGAAGTCTTGCTCATCTGCGTAAACCTGTATCCCGGAGAAAAATGGCAGGAAATGGTCAACAGATGCTGACCCGAACGGCAACTAAACCGTCACCGCAGTACAGCCCTTGGGCACTATCCTGCGGGGTCGTTATGCTAGCATATGCACCCCGCTAAACACTCATTCCTGCGACGTGAAGCGTTCTCAGGATGACCATGAATTGTTCGAGAGTTCTGTCGATGACCAATCCTGCCCTGATTGATGAGCTGAAGACCCTGGTTGAGCCTGGCAAGGTGCTGACCGATGCCGACTCCCTGAATGCTTACGGGAAGGATTGGACCAAGCATTTCGCCCCGGCCCCGACCGCCATCGTGTTCCCCAAGACCACCGAGCAGGTCCAGGCCATTGTCCTGTGGGCCAACAAGCACAAGGTGGCGCTGGTGCCGTCCGGCGGTCGTACCGGTTTGTCTGCTGCTGCCGTGGCAGCCAATGGCGAAGTGGTCGTGTCCTTCGACTACATGAACCAGGTCCTCGACGTGAACCTGACCGACCGCACCGCTGTCTGTCAGCCGGGCGTGGTCACCAAGCAATTGCAGAACGTCGCTGAAGAAAAAGGCTTGTACTACCCTGTGGACTTCGCATCGTCCGGCTCGAGCCAGATTGGCGGCAATATCGGCACCAATGCCGGCGGGATCAAGGTGATTCGCTACGGCATGACCCGTAACTGGGTGGCCGGCATGAAAGTAGTCACCGGCAAGGGCGACGTGCTGGAACTGAACCGCGACCTGATCAAGAACGCCACCGGCTACGACATGCGTCAGCTGTTCATCGGCGCCGAAGGCACCCTGGGGTTCGTGGTCGAAGCGACCATGCGCCTGGACCGCGCGCCGAAAAACCTCACCGCGATGGTCCTCGGCACCGCCGATTTCGACTCGATCATGCCGGTGCTGCACGCCTTCCAGAGCAAGCTTGACCTGACCGCCTTCGAATTCTTCTCCGACAAAGCCCTGGCCAAAGTCATGGCCCGTGGCGATGTACCGGCGCCGTTCGAAACCGATTGCCCGTTCTACGCGCTGCTGGAGTTCGAAGCGACCACCGAAGAAGTGGCCAACCATGCCCTGGAAACCTTCGAGCACTGCGTCGAGCAGGGCTGGGTGCTGGACGGCGTGATGAGCCAGAGCGAAACCCAGCTGCAGAACCTGTGGAAACTGCGCGAATACATCTCCGAAACCATTTCCCACTGGACGCCGTACAAGAACGACATTTCGGTCACCGTATCGAAAGTCCCGGCATTCCTGAAGGAAATCGACGCGATCGTCGGCGAACACTACCCGGACTTCGAAATTGTCTGGTTTGGCCACATCGGCGACGGCAACCTGCACTTGAACATCCTCAAGCCGGATGACCTGAGCAAGGATGAGTTCTTCGCCAAGTGCGCCACCGTCAACAAGTGGGTGTTCGAAACCGTCGAGAAGTACAACGGTTCGATCTCCGCCGAGCACGGCGTGGGCATGACCAAGCGTGACTACCTGACCTACAGCCGTTCACCGGTCGAGATCGAGTACATGAAAGCCGTCAAGGCGGTGTTCGACCCGAACGGCATCATGAACCCGGGCAAGATTTTCGCTGTTTGATTTTCGAACTTTAAGAGCCAACGAAGCAGGAGTCGGTAATGAGCTATCAGCACCAGTATGTCGACGGTACGCGCATTCACTTCCCGCTGGGGAAAGTGGTGTGCATCGGCCGTAACTACGCCGAACACGCCAAGGAACTGGACAACCCGGTGCCGACCGAGCCACTGCTGTTCATCAAACCGGGCAGTTGCGTGGTGCCGCTGGAAGGCGGTTTCAGCATTCCGACCGAGCGCGGTTCGGTGCATTACGAAGCGGAAATCGCGGTGTTGATCGGCAAGCCGTTGTCGACCAAGCCGAGCCGTGAAGAAGTGCTCGACGCCATCTCCGGTTTCGCTCCAGCCCTGGACCTGACCCTGCGCGACAAGCAGGCCGAGCTGAAATCCAAGGGCCTGCCCTGGGAAATCGCCAAGTCCTTCGACGGCGCGGCAGTGCTGGCTCCGTTCGTGTCTGGCAGCTCGTTTGCCGACCTGACCGACATCGGCATCCGCCTGACCATCAACGGTGAAGTGCGCCAGGACGGCAACAGCAGCGCAATGCTCAACCCGATCGTGCCGATGATCCAGCACATGGCCGGCTGCTTCTCGTTGCAGGCCGGGGACGTGATCCTCACCGGCACACCAGTGGGCGTCGGCCCGCTGAATGTCGGTGACGAGATCGTTCTGGAATTGCCGGGCGCCAGCAGCTTCACCAGCAGCGTTCGCTAGTCCAGACACCGCCAAACCCTGTGGGAGCGAGCTTGCTCGCGATAGCGGTCTGTCATTCAACATCTCTGTTGACTGATACGCCCCGATCGCGAGCAAGCTCGCTCCCACATTGGTTTTTCCGTGGCCTGTAAAAGGCTCACCCTGTCATTTCCCGTTTTTTTCACATCTTCTCTGGATAATTTCAGGACTATTGGCCTCTGAGCCGGCCCCAAACTGTGCTATTACCCCTAGCCTGAATTTCTGGAACGCATTCCCCGATGGCCACTCCTCCGCTTTCCACGCTTGAACCTGTCCGCCGCTCGCGCTTCGCACTGCGTTGGCGCACCTGGCTGCTGTTGGTGGCCGTTGTTGCCTACGGCGTCGCATTTGCCATGCACTGGGATTCCCGGGGCGTGCTCTGGGTGAAAGAGCAATTCAAGAGCCCGGCCGAGCGCGAGGCGAGCATCTGGCTTCCGGACTACCGGGCGGTGATCGATGCCAAGCCGTTGCCGGGCATGGAGAGGGACGAAGCATCGGACGTGGCCTACGACCCTCAGACCAAGACTCTGTTTTCGGTCATGGGCAAGAACCCGTTCCTGGTCGAATTGAACTTGCAGGGCGATGTGCTGCGCAAAATGCCGTTGGTCGGCTGGAGCAACCCTGAGGGCATCACCGTGCTGGGTGACGGCCGGCTGGCCATTGTCGATGAGCGCGAGCATCTGATCGCTATCGTCAAGGTCGATGCCGATACCCGCGAATTGAATATGGCCGACTTCCCGAAATACGACCTCGGGCCTTCCAAAGACCAGAACAAGGCGTTCGAGGGTGTCACCTGGGACCCGAGCAATCAGCAACTGCTGCTGGGCGAAGAGCGCCCGCCAGCATTGTTTGCCTGGAAAGGTGACGGCAAGGTCCTGGCCGGCGACAAGTTGAAGCTGGCCAGCCATGCGCTGGACATGCGCAACCTGTCTGCCCTGGCTGTCGACCCGCGGACCGGCCACATGCTGGTGCTGTCCGCCGACTCGCACCTGTTGCTGGAACTGGACAAGAAGGGTGAGCAGGTCAGTTTCATCACCCTGCTGCGTGGCTTCAACGGCCTGAAAAATACCATTCCCCGTGCCGAAGGCGTGACCATGGATGAAGCGGGCACGCTGTACATGGTGAGTGAGCCGAACCTGTTTTATCGCTTCGAAAAACAGAAGTAACCAGCGCCTGCGCTGATTGCCTGTACGTAAAAGGCCAGCGGCCATTAAGCTTCAGTTCAGACGGGCGTGATATTTCATCCGCCTGTTTTGACCCGAGCCTGCCCGAATGCGTCGATTTGCCCGTCCCAAATTCCTGATTCTGATCCTGTCGGTGATCTTGCTGATCGCGTTGATAGCGATCGCCCAGTACATGCGCCTGTTCGAGCGCACCTGGTTCAATCTGCATACGCTGTGGCAGCCGGTGAGTTCCTTGTCCATGAGCCTGGACCAGTATCAGGTGGTGGCCGAGGCGCAGGTGATCGATGGCCTGGCCGACGACGTTTCAGCGCTGACCTACGACCCGGTGCGTAAAAGCCTGTTCACCGTCACCAACAAGCGGAGCGAGCTGATCGAGTTGTCCCTCGACGGCAGGATCCTGCGTCGTGTGGCGCTGGTTGGCTTCGGTGATCCGGAGGCGGTGGAGTTCATCAGTGAGGACATCTACGTGGTCACTGACGAAAGCCAGCAGCGGCTGATCAAGATTCGTCTGGAGCAGGACACCACTTTCGTCGATGCGGCCGACGCCGAGCAGATGACCATTGGCGTACACATGGGCGGCAACAAGGGCTTCGAGGGGCTGGCTTACGATTCTGTGGGCAAGCGCCTGTTCGTCGCCAAGGAGCGCAACCCGATGCTGATCTACGAGGTGCACGGTTTTCCGCGCTTCAATCCTGAAGAATCCTACTCGGTGCATGTGATCAACGACCCCAAGCGTGATGCCGGGATGTTCGTGCGGGATCTGTCGAGCCTGCAATACGACGAGCGCAGCGGGCATTTGCTGGCGCTGTCGGATGAGTCGCGATTGATTCTGGAGCTGGATGTGGACGGGCGTCCGCTGAGCACAATGTCATTGAGCAAGGGGCACCATGGCCTGCAAAAAACCGTGCCGCAAGCGGAGGGGATCGCCGTGGACGACGACGGTACGCTGTACCTCGTCAGTGAGCCGAACCTGTTCTACGTGTTCAAGAAGCCCACGCAACTCTAACCAACACCACAAAACACTGTGGGAGCGAGCTTGCTCGCGATAGCGGTCTGTCATTCAACATCTCAGTCGACTGACACGGCCTCATCGCGAGCAAGCTCGCTCCCACAGGTTTTTTCATCTGCCCACAAAAATGTGGGCGGTCTTGGTTACTCGGCGCGCAGGGTTTTCACACCTTCGCTCGTACCCAGCAACAACAGATCCGCCGGACGTGCCGCGAACAAACCGTTGGTGACCACGCCGACGATCGCATTGATCTGCGTTTCCAGTTCCACCGGATTGGTGATCTGCATGTTGAACACGTCGAGGATGATGTTGCCGTTGTCGGTCAGCACGCCTTCGCGGTAAACCGGGTCGCCGCCGAGCTTCACCAGCTCGCGGGCCACGTGGCTGCGGGCCATCGGGATCACTTCCACCGGCAACGGGAAAGTACCGAGGACCGGTACCAGCTTGCTGGCGTCGGCGATGCAGATGAAGGTCTTGGCCACGGCCGCGACAATCTTCTCGCGGGTCAGGGCTGCGCCGCCGCCCTTGATCAGGTTCAGGTGCTCGTCGCTTTCATCGGCGCCGTCGACATAGAACTCCAGGTCGCTGACGGTGTTCAGTTCGTACACCGGAATCCCGTGGCCTTTGAGGCGCGCGGCGGTGGCTTCGGAACTGGCGACGGCGCCATCGAATGC
Organism: Pseudomonas sp. KH_046_1; assembly: GCF_057839025.1. Taxonomy (NCBI): domain Bacteria; kingdom Pseudomonadati; phylum Pseudomonadota; class Gammaproteobacteria; order Pseudomonadales; family Pseudomonadaceae; genus Pseudomonas; species Pseudomonas sp. KH_046_1. The sequence goes on along the minus strand of NZ_CM174481.1, from coordinate 6,048,374 downwards.
GCCCTTGTGCTTGGCCAAGGCGTCGATGAAGCAGTTGGCGGTGGAGCCGGTGCCGACCCCGACGATGCTCTTGTCGTCGAGTTTCGGAAGGATGAAGTCGACGGCGGCCTGAGCCACTGCCTGTTTGAGTTGATCCTGGTTCATGCGGGCTCCGGGGTGCCGAGGAGGGGACGAAAGGCCGGCATTATAGGCTTCGGGGCGGGGAAGGTCATTGCCCGATTGGCAGGTCGAGCGTTCCTTGTAGGAGCGAGCTTGCTCGCGATGGTCGTGAACGATAACGCGTGAAAATAGATGTGCAGCGGTGCCATTGCGTTTTTCGCGAGCAAGCTCGCTCCTACAACAGGTGGTCGTGCGGCCAAAATGCGGGTTAGACTCCTTGGTCCTGCCCAACCCGCTCAGTGATGCTTTCCGATGCTTGAACAGTACGTCAAAAAGATCCTCACCTCGCGCGTTTATGACGTTGCCGTAGAAACCCCGCTGCAGACTGCCCGCCAGCTCTCCGAGCGGCTGGGCAACAGCATTTGGCTCAAGCGCGAAGACTTGCAGCCGGTGTTCTCGTTCAAGATTCGCGGCGCCTACAACAAGTTGACCCAGTTGAGCGATGAAGAGCGCGCTCGCGGCGTGGTCACCGCGTCGGCGGGCAACCATGCCCAGGGCCTGGCCCTGGCGGCGAAGGTGTTGGGCGTGAAAGCGACCATCGTCATGCCCAAGACCACCCCGGAGATCAAGGTCGAAGGCGTGCGCTCCCGTGGCGGCAAAGTGGTGCTGCACGGCGACTCGTTCCCGGAAGCCCTGGCCTACTCGCTGAAACTGGTCGACGAAAAAGGCTACGTCTACATTCACCCGTATGACGATCCCCACACCATTGCCGGGCAGGGCACCGTGGCGATGGAGATTCTGCGCCAGCACCCGCAGCCGCTGGATGCGATTTTCGTCCCGGTGGGCGGCGGCGGTCTGATCGCCGGCATTGCGGCGTACGTGAAATACCTGCGCCCGGACATCAAGGTCATCGGCGTCGAGCCGGATGACTCCAATTGCCTGCAAGCCGCCATGGCGGCCGGCGAGCGCGTGGTGTTGCCGACCGTGGGCCTTTTCGCCGACGGCGTTGCGGTGGCCCAGATCGGTCAGCACACCTTTGACATCTGCAAAGACCATGTCGATGAAGTGATCACCGTCAGCACCGATGAAATCTGCGCGGCGATCAAGGATATCTACGACGATACCCGCTCGATCACCGAACCTGCCGGCGCCTTGGGCGTGGCCGGGATCAAGAAGTATGTCGAGCAGCGCGGCGTCAGCGGCCAGACCTTCGTCGCCATCGACTCCGGAGCCAACGTCAACTTCGACCGCCTGCGCCATGTCGCCGAGCGTGCGGAGCTGGGCGAAGGTCGAGAAGCGATCATCGCCGTGACCATTCCCGAGAAGCCAGGTAGCTTCAAGGCGTTCTGCGAGGCTATCGGCAAGCGCCAGATCACCGAATTCAACTACCGCTACAACACCGGCAGCGAAGCGCACATCTTTGTCGGCGTGCAGACCCACCCGGAAAACGACCCGCGCAGCGCGCTGATCGCCAGCCTGAGCGAGCAGGGTTTCCCGGTGCTGGACCTGACGGACAACGAGCTGGCCAAGCTGCACATCCGCCACATGGTGGGCGGGCGTGCGGCGCATGTGGTCGACGAAGTGATCCTGCGTTTCGAATTCCCGGAACGTCCGGGGGCGCTGTTCAACTTCCTCAATAAGCTCGGCGGGCGCTGGAACATCTCGATGTTCCACTACCGCAACCATGGCGCGGCCGATGGCCGTGTCGTCGCGGGCCTGCAAGTGCCTCACGACGAGCGCCACCTGGTGCCGGCGGCGCTGGAAGAAATCGGTTACCCATACTGGGACGAAAGCGACAACCCGGCCTATCAGCTGTTTCTTGGCTGAGCGGCTACGCTGACGGGCAAGGCAATAAGGAAATCTGACAATGGAAACGTTAACTGCCCTGAAAGCGGCGCACATGGTGGCAACTGTTGTACTGCTGGCCTGTGCGCTGGGGCTGGGAGTCTGGGTTTTGCTTGCGCGGCGCAAAGGTGATGCGACGGCGGGTAGTCGCACCTTGCAGCGGCCAAGAGTGTTTATCTGGCTGCTGATGGGTCTGGCGCTGCTGAGCATGCCGTTTACCGGCTGGTGGATGGTGCACCTGATGGGCTGGCCGCTGGGGCAGACCTGGTTGCTGGCCTCCAGCGTGCTTTACACGGTGGCGGCACTGGCGTGGTTCTGGCTGCTGGTGCGGCTGAACAAGCTGCGCAAGACGCCGGGTGGCGTGGGGAAATTCACCTTTGCCTTGGCGTTGTTCAGTTTTGTCTGTCTTGTGGCCATTGCCGGGTTGATGGGGGCCAAGCCTGTTTAAGGCTTGAAACCGAGTTGCCCTCATCGCGAGCAGGCTCGCTCCCACATTGGATCTGTGAACGACGCAAATCCCCTGTGGGAGCGAGCCTGCTCGCGAAGGCGTAATCAGTCGCGCAGACTGATTACCGGCCAACCCCGCTTCTTGGCCTCGGCCCGCAGATTCGGATCAGGATCGACCGCCACCGGATGGGTCACCTGCTCCAGCAACGGAAAATCATTCATCGAGTCGCTATAGAAATAGCTGTCTTCCAGCGTAAACCCGGTTTCCTCCAGCCAGCGATTCAAGCGCGTCACCTTGCCTTCACGGAAGCACGGCACGTCGGTGCTGCGCCCGGTGTAGCGGCCGTCGAGCATTTCGCATTCGGTGGCGATCAGGGTTTCGACGCCCAGACGCTCGGCAATCGGCCCGGTGACGAAACGGTTGGTCGCGGTGATGATGACCAGTTTGTCGCCGGCCGCACGGTGCTTGGCCAAAAGTTCTATAGCCTTGGGTAGCATGATCGGTTCGATGCAGTCGCGCATGTAATCACTGTGCCACTGATCCAGCGTGGCCATTTCGGTGCGGCCGAGGACTTCCAGGCAGAAGTTCAGGTAAGCAGCGTTATCCAGTTTGCCGGCCAGGTAATCCTGATAGAACTCATCGTTGCGTGCCTTGTAGGCGACGGCGTCGAGAAAGCCGCGCTCGCACAGGTAATCGCCCCAGGCGTGATCGCTGTCACCGCCCAGAAGGGTGTTGTCCAAATCGAATAAAGCCAGGCGCATTGCAGTTACCCGCTGAAAAGTCAGTAAAAAGGCGACAAGAATACGGTCTTTTCACAAGAGTGCACATAAGGTAGGAACCTTCGTTGCCGCCTTCACAACCTTTGTGGAACAATGCGGCGACATGCGTTTGCGAGGTTGTTGCCGTGATCGACCCCGATGGTTTTCGCCCCAATGTCGGGATCATTCTGACGAATGACGCCGGCCAGGTGCTATGGGCTCGCCGAATCAATCAAGATGCCTGGCAGTTTCCGCAGGGGGGAATCAACCCCGAAGAGACGCCGGAAGACGCCTTGTACCGCGAGCTGAACGAAGAAGTGGGCCTTGAGCGCGAAGATGTTGAAATTCTCGCCTGCACCCGGGGCTGGTTGCGCTATCGTTTGCCGCAACGTCTGGTACGTACCCACAGCCAACCGCTGTGCATCGGCCAGAAACAGAAATGGTTTCTCCTGCGCCTGATCTCCAACGAGCAGCGGGTGCGGATGGATTTGACCGGTAAACCGGAATTCGATGGTTGGCGCTGGGTCAGCTATTGGTATCCGTTGGGCCAGGTGGTGACATTCAAGCGCGAGGTGTACCGACGCGCTCTCAAAGAGCTTGCCCCGCGCCTTTTAGCGCGCGACTGACGACGGAGTTCGACCCCGAGCCATGCTCAATACGCTGCGCAAGATCGTCCAGGAAGTTAACTCCGCCAAGGATCTCAAGGCGGCGTTGGGGATTATTGTGTTGCGCGTCAAAGAGGCCATGGGCAGCCAGGTCTGCTCGGTCTACCTGCTTGACCCGGAGACCAACCGGTTCGTGCTGATGGCCACCGAGGGCTTGAACAAGCGCTCGATCGGCAAGGTCAGCATGGCCCCCAACGAAGGTCTGGTGGGTCTGGTCGGCACGCGTGAAGAACCCCTGAACCTCGAAAACGCCGCGGACCACCCGCGCTACCGCTACTTCGCCGAAACCGGTGAAGAGCGCTACGCCTCGTTCCTCGGTGCGCCGATCATTCACCACCGCCGCGTCGTCGGCGTGTTGGTCATCCAGCAAAAAGAGCGTCGCCAGTTCGATGAAGGGGAAGAAGCCTTCCTCGTGACCATGAGCGCGCAGCTCGCCGGCGTTATCGCCCACGCCGAAGCCACCGGCTCGATCCGTGGCCTCGGTCGTCAGGGCAAAGGCATCCAGGAAGCCAAGTTCGTCGGCGTTCCGGGGTCGCCGGGTGCGGCAGTCGGTACGGCGGTGGTCATGCTGCCGCCGGCCGATCTGGACGTGGTGCCGGACAAGGCCATCGCTGATATCGACGCCGAACTCGGGCTGTTCAAGACCGCCATCGAAGGCGTACGCGCCGACATGCGCACCTTGTCCGCCAAGCTCGCCACACAGTTGCGCCCGGAAGAGCGGGCCTTGTTCGACGTCTACCTGATGATGCTCGACGATGCCGCGCTGGGCAGCGAAGTCACCACCGTGATCAAGACCGGCCAGTGGGCCCAAGGCGCGTTGCGCCAGGTGGTCACCGATCACGTTAACCGTTTCGAATTGATGGATGACGCCTACCTGCGTGAGCGGGCCTCGGACGTCAAGGACCTCGGTCGGCGTCTGCTGGCGTACTTGCAGGAAGAGCGTCAGCAAACCCTGGTCTACCCCGACAACACTATTCTGGTCAGCGAAGAGCTGACGCCGGCGATGCTCGGCGAGGTGCCGGAGGGCAAGCTGGCTGGCCTGGTGTCGGTACTCGGTTCCGGTAACTCCCACGTCGCCATCCTCGCCCGCGCCATGGGCATCCCGACGGTGATGGGCCTGGTCGACCTGCCGTACTCCAAGGTCGACGGCATCCAGATGATCGTCGACGGTTACCACGGCGAGGTCTACACCAACCCGAGTGAAGTGCTGCGCAAGCAGTTCGCCGAAGTGGTCGAGGAAGAGAAACAACTGGCCCTGGGGCTGGATGCGCTGCGCGATCTGCCGTGCGTGACGGTCGATGGCTACCGCATGCCGTTGTGGGTCAACACCGGCCTGCTGGCGGACGTGGCGCGTGCGCAGAAGCGTGGTGCCGAAGGCGTGGGCCTGTACCGCACCGAAGTGCCGTTCATGATCAACCAGCGCTTCCCGAGCGAAAAGGAACAACTGGCGATCTACCGCGAGCAGTTGGCCGCGTTCCACCCGCAACCGGTGACCATGCGAACCCTGGACATCGGCGGCGACAAATCGCTGTCGTACTTCCCGATCAAGGAAGACAACCCGTTCCTCGGCTGGCGCGGTATTCGCGTCACCCTTGACCACCCGGAAATTTTCCTGGTGCAGACCCGCGCCATGCTCAAGGCCAGTGAAGGCTTGAACAACCTGCGCATTCTGTTGCCGATGATTTCCGGCACCCACGAGCTGGAGGAAGCCCTGCACCTGATCCACCGTGCCTGGGGCGAAGTGCGTGACGAGGGCTGCGATGTACCGATGCCACCGATTGGCGTGATGATCGAGATTCCGGCGGCGGTGTACCAGACCAAGGAACTGGCGCGGCAAGTGGACTTCCTGTCGGTCGGCTCCAACGACCTGACCCAGTACCTGTTGGCTGTGGACCGCAACAACCCGCGGGTGGCCGATCTCTACGATTACCTGCACCCGGCGGTGCTTCAGGCGCTGCAGAACGTGGTGCGTGATGCCCACGCCGAAGGCAAGCCGGTGAGTATCTGCGGTGAAATGGCCGGTGATCCGGCGGCGGCCGTGCTGTTGATGGCGATGGGTTTCGACAGCCTGTCGATGAACGCAACCAACTTGCCGAAAGTGAAGTGGATGCTGCGCCAGATCAACCTGAGCAAGGCCAAGGAATTGCTGGCTGAGCTGATGACCATCGACAACCCGCAAGTGATTCACAGCTCGTTGCAGCTGGCGCTGAAGAACCTCGGGTTGGCGCGGATGATCAATCCGGCAGCGATCAAGCCCCACTAGATCTGCGGCGCCCCATTCGCGAGCAGGCTCGCTCCTACATTGGATCTGTGAACGACGCAAATCCCCTGTGGGAGCGAGCCTGCTCGCGATGAGGCCTGTGCTGGCAACACAAAACTAAAGCCTGATCTCCACTTCCCCAAGATGCCCGCCATACGGCCCGAAACTCCTTTCGACCAAATGCAGCGCCCCATCCGCCTGCACAATCAACGCCGTACTCGCCCGCGTTCCATAACTCTGGCTGGCAATGAACACGCTCGACAGCAGCGTTTCCGTAGCCAGCCCGACACCGGTATCCGGCAACTCGGCAAACGGCGCGGTCTGCGCATCGCTCAATAATGCCAAAAGCGCCTGAGGCTGCGGATCATCCAGCACCTCGCTCAATGCAGCCTTGGCCTTGAGCAGCTTCGGCCACGGCGTATCCAGCCCGGCGTTCGACACGCCGTAGACTCCCGGTTGCAGCATCACGGCTTCCGTCTCCCGGGCATTGAAGTGCCAGAGCTCGTTCCTGTTGCCAACCAGTAGATTGAAACCGCCATATTCAGGCGAACGTCTGACAACGTCGGCCAAATAGTCATCAATCGAGCAGTCGCCCTCGAGGAATCGCGCCACCAGCTCCCCACGAGACTTGCGCCCCGGCGGTCGATGGGGGTCGCGGATGTTGGTCAATGCCGCAAAGCGTCCGTTGGCACCGACACCGAGCCAGGTGCCACCGGCCTCGAGGTCGCGTCCCGCATGCACGTGCGGCGCTTCGGGCCATGGCGCCAGCGGCAGGCTGGGGCGGGCGTAGAATTCATCGCGATTGGCCGCCACGACCAGTGGCAGGGCATGACCCGGTCGCCAGGCAAAAACAATCAGGCACATCAGGCTGTCCTTGTGTGTTTTTTGCTCACTCTACGCAGACATCGCTCATCGATCCATCGCCTTGCGCAGTGGAGCTTGAGGCCATGCATCCGTTACCATGCCGCTCCGGTTTTGGGATGCGGGCGGGACAACCATGGAATTTCTGCTCTATCTGGCGCTCGGCGCTTGTGCAGGTGTACTCGCCGGGCTGTTTGGCGTGGGCGGCGGGATCATCATCGTCCCGGTGCTGGTGTTCAGCTTCAAGGCCCAAGGGTTCGATCCGTCGATCCTCACGCACCTGGCAGTGGGTACCTCCCTGGCGACGATCATCTTTACCTCGGTCAACGCGGTACGCGAGCATCACCGCCGGGGCGCCGTGCGTTGGCCGATCTTCATGTGGATGACCGTCGGCATTCTGATCGGTGCCGGGTTCGGCGCGCTGACGGCCGAAGCGATTTCCGGCCCCAACCTGCAGAAGCTCATTGGTGTATTCGCCCTGGTGATCGCCGCTCAGCTGGCGCTGGAGGTCAAACCCAAGGCCAGTCGAACCGTGCCGGGCAAACTCGGTCTGACCGTGGCAGGCAGCGTGATTGGCTGGGCTTCGGCGATTTTCGGCATTGGCGGCGGTTCGTTGACAGTGCCATTCCTGACCTGGCGCAGTGTGCCGATGCAGCAAGCCGTGGCCACTTCATCGGCCTGCGGTCTGCCGATTGCCCTGGCCAGTGCATTAAGTTTCATGATTCTGGGCTGGCACGATCCATTGCTCCCGGCCCATAGTCTCGGTTTCATTTATTTGCCGGCGTTGCTGGGCATTGCCTTGACCAGCATGGTCTTCGCTCGCTTCGGTGCGCGACTGGCCCACAACCTGTCGCCAAAGTTGCTGAAACGGCTGTTTGCCGCTTTGCTGTTCTGCGTTGGTCTGAACTTTCTAGTCTGAAGCATCTGCTCTGACGCACAGCGCAATCCTGGCTTAATCCTGAGGTGGCAGCGTCGCCCGGGAATTTTTAAGATTTGAACTCTAACGAGGAGTCGCAATGCTGCCTTACCCGCAGATCGACCCGGTGGCCCTGGCCATCGGTCCGCTGAAAATCCACTGGTACGGTCTGATGTACCTGATCGGCATCGGCGGCGCCTGGCTGCTGGCGTCTCGCCGCTTGAGCCGCTTCGACCCGACCTGGACCAAGGAGAAACTCTCCGACATGGTGTTCTGGATGTCGATGGGCGTGATCCTCGGTGGACGTCTGGGTTATGTGCTGTTCTACGATCTGAGCGCCTACCTGGCCAACCCGCTGCTGATTTTCGAAGTGTGGAAGGGCGGCATGTCGTTCCACGGCGGTTTCATCGGTGTGATGCTGGCGGCGTTGTGGTTCGGCAAGAAGAACAACAAGTCGTTCTTCCAGCTGATGGATTTCGTTGCGCCGATGGTGCCGATCGGCCTGGGCGCCGGGCGTATCGGCAACTTCATCAACGCCGAGTTGTGGGGCAAGGCAACCGATGTGCCGTGGGCGATGGTATTTCCGACCGATCCGGCGCAACTGGCGCGTCACCCGTCGCAGCTGTACCAGTTCGCCCTCGAAGGCGTGGCACTGTTCCTGATCCTCTGGCTGTTCTCGCGCAAGCCGCGGCCGACCATGGCGGTATCGGGGATGTTCGCGCTGTTCTATGGCATCTTCCGTTTCATCGTCGAGTTCGTCCGTGTACCGGACGCCCAGCTGGGCTATCTGGCCTGGAACTGGCTGACCATGGGCCAGGTGCTGTGCGTGCCGATGATCGTCGGCGGGCTGTTCCTGATCTGGCTGGCGTATCACCGCGCCCCGGCGACTCCAGCGGCAGCCGTATAAAATTCGAACCCCGCAGCGATGGTTGCGGGTTCAAGGACACAGGTAATTCATGAAGCAATATCTCGAACTGGTCGCCCACGTCATCAAGAACGGCACCAAACAGGCCAACCGTACTGGCGTGAACACCATCAGCTTTCCCGGCGCGATGCTGCGTTATGACCTGCAGGAAGGTTTCCCGGCGATCACCACGCGCAAGATGGCGTTCAAATCGGCCATCGGCGAAATGTGCGGATTCCTGCGTGGCGTGAACAACGCTGCCGAATTCCGCGCATTGGGCTGCAAGGTCTGGGACCAGAACGCCAACGAAAACGCCCAGTGGCTGGCCAACCCGTTCCGACAGGGCGAAGACGACCTCGGCGAAATCTACGGTGTGCAATGGCGCAAATGGCCGGCGTACAAGCAGATCCCGGTCAGCAACCCGGCTGCCATCGAGCAGACCCTGAAGCAAGGCTATCGCCAGATTGCCGAAGGCGAGGAGGACGGCCAGGCCTACGTGGTGCTGTACAAGGCCATCGACCAGGTTCGCCAGTGCGTCGACACTATCATCAAGGACCCGGGCAGCCGCCGCATCCTGTTCCACGGCTGGAACTGCGCTCAGCTCGATGAAATGGCCCTGCCGCCGTGCCACTTGCTGTACCAGTTCCATCCGAATGTCGAGACCAAGGAGATTTCCTTGACCCTCTACATCCGCTCCAACGACCTGGGCCTGGGCACGCCGTTCAACCTCACCGAAGGTGCTGCGCTGCTGAGCCTGATCGGTCGCCTGACCGGTTACACGCCGCGCTGGTTCACCTATTTCATCGGTGATGCCCACGTCTACGAAAACCACCTGGACATGCTCAACGAACAGCTCAAGCGCGAGCCGTTCCCGATGCCGAAACTGGTGATTTCCGACCGTGTGCCGGAGTTTGCCAAGACGGGTGTTTACCAGCCGGAATGGCTGGAGCTGGTGGAGCCGGGCGATTTCTCGCTGGAAGGCTACGAGCACCACGCGCCGATGACCGCGCCGATGGCGGTCTGAAGCCTAACGCTGCCCCCCTGTAGGAGCGAGCCTGCTCGCGATGAACTCAAGGACGACGCGTTTTTTCAGACAATACGCGTCATCGTTCACGTCCATCGCGAGCAAGCTCGCTCCTACAGGGGTAGGTGGTGTTCTTAGTGGCCGTGACTACGGCCGACATGGGAATGCTCAACCTCCGTCGCCACCACCCCGCCGCTCACTTCCAGCCGCTGCAAAATCCCGCATTGATCGACCCCCGGCCCCTCGTCGCAGCGTTGGCGCAGGTCGAGCAGTTGTGTCTGCAAGGCCAGCAAGCCGTCGATCCGCGCCTTTACATGGTGGATGTGCTCGTCGATCAGCGCATTCACGCTTTCGCACTGGTCCTGCGGACTGTCGCGAAACGCCAGCAGGCTGCGGATTTCTTCAAGCGTCATGTCGAGGGTGCGACAGTTGCGGATGAAGGTCAGGCGCTCGGCGTGGGCCTGGGTATAGACGCGATAATTGCCGTCGCTGCGGGCCGGTTCCGGCAGCAGGTTCTCGCGCTCGTAGTAGCGGATCGTTTCCACGGCGCAGTCCGTGAGTTTTGCCAACTCTCCAATTTTCATGACGCCAATCTCCAAAACTCCAAAATGGGTGCTTGACCCTATAGTGGCTACAGGGTCTTTACTTGGCAACAGGCACTCTTATGGACGCAACCAATGAGCGATTCCCTGCACTCCCGCAAACCCGGGGCTGAGCACGAGCACAGCCACAAGCTCAAACCCGTGCAAAAACATGGCCATGGCGGTCACGGCGACACCTGCTGCTCATCTAAAGCGGCAGCGCCTGCGCTGGTAAAACTGAGCGAATCGCCGACGATTGGCGCTAGGCTGAGTAGTTTCCGTATCGAGGCAATGGACTGCCCGACCGAGCAGACACTTATTCAGAACAAGCTAAGTAAACTGACCGGGGTGCAGCAGCTGGAGTTCAATCTGATTAATCGGGTGCTCGGCGTGACCCACGATTTGCCCGGTATCGAGCCGATCGTCGAGGCTATCAAGTCCTTGGGCATGCAGGCCGAGCCGATGGATCAGGGGGCTGAAACCCCGACGCCGGCGCCCCGGAAAAAACCGTGGTGGCCCTTGGCGCTGTCCGGTGTTGGTGCATTGCTGGCAGAGGTTATCCACTTCACCGGTTTCGCGCCGAACTGGGTGGTGGCGGTTATCGCGCTGGTCTCGATCCTCAGTGGTGGCCTCGGCACTTACAAAAAAGGCTGGATCGCCCTTAAAAACCGCAACCTGAACATCAACGCGCTGATGAGCATTGCCGTGACCGGCGCGGTGCTGATCGGCCAGTGGCCGGAAGCGGCGATGGTGATGTTCCTGTTTACCGTGGCCGAGTTGATCGAAGCCAAGTCACTTGATCGTGCGCGCAATGCCATCGGCGGCCTGATGCAGATGACCCCGGACACGGCCACGGTGTTGCAGGCTGATGGGATCTGGCTTGAGCAGGATGTCAAAACCATTGGGCTCGGCGCGCGGGTACGGGTGCGCCCCGGCGAGCGTATTGGCCTGGACGGTGAAGTGCTATCCGGTCGCTCAACCATCGACCAAGCGCCAATCACCGGTGAAAGCCTGCCGGTGGAAAAGACCGTCGGCGACAAAGTCTTCGCCGGGACCATCAATCAGGCCGGTTCCCTGGAGTACGCGGTGACCGCCGCGGCGGACAACTCGACCCTGGCGCGCATCATCCACGCCGTCGAGCAGGCCCAAGGCGCGCGGGCGCCGACCCAGCGTTTCGTCGACAGCTTCTCGAAAATCTACACCCCGGCAGTGTTCATCCTGGCCTTGGCCGTGGCGGTGATCCCGCCAATGTTCATGGGTGCGTTGTGGTTCGACTGGATCTACCGGGCGCTGGTGCTGCTGGTGGTGGCCTGCCCGTGTGCGTTGGTGATTTCCACGCCGGTGACCATCGTCAGCGGCCTCGCGGCGGCGGCGCGCAAAGGCATTCTGGTCAAGGGCGGCGTTTATCTGGAGGGCGGTTACAAGCTCGACTATCTGGCCCTGGACAAGACCGGCACCATCACCCACGGCAAACCGGTGCAGACCGATTACCTGTCGCTGGACCCGACCGCCGACGCATCGGCGCCCGCCATTGCCGCCGCGCTGGCCGGGCGCTCGGATCACCCGGTTTCCCTGGCCATCGCCAAAGCGGCTGTGGATAACCAAACCGCGACGTTGATTGTGGATAACTTCGAAGCGCTGGGCGGTCGTGGTGTGCGCGGCGAGATCAACGGCCAGCTCTACCATTTGGGCAACCATCGACTGGTAGAGGATCTGGGCCTGTGTTCGCCAGCGCTGGAAGAAAAGCTGTTTGCCCTGGAAAAGCAGGGCAAGTCGGTGGTGCTGCTGCTTGATTCATCCGGCCCGTTGGCGCTGTTCGCCGTCGCCGATACGGTAAAAGTGTCCAGCCGTGAAGCCATCCTGCAGCTGCATGACCTGGGTATCAAAACCCTGATGCTCACCGGCGATAACGTCCACACCGCGCAGGCCATTGCCGCGCAAGTCGGCATCGACGAGGCCAAGGGGGACCTGTTGCCAGGCGACAAATTGCAGGCCATCGAGGCTCTTTATGCCCAGGGGCATCGGGTTGGCATGGTCGGCGATGGCATCAACGACGCTCCGGCGCTGGCGCGTTCCGAGATCGGCTTCGCCATGGCCGCCGCAGGCACCGATACCGCTATCGAAACCGCCGATGTTGCCCTGATGGACGACGATCTGCGCAAAATCCCGGCATTCATCCGCCTGTCTCGGCAGACATCGAGCATCCTCAAACAGAACATCGCCCTGGCTTTGGTGATCAAGGCGATCTTTCTTGGGGTAACCTTCGCCGGGGTCGCTACCATGTGGATGGCGGTGTTCGCCGATATGGGAGTGAGTCTGCTGGTGGTGTTCAACGGTTTGCGCCTGCTGCGCAAGTAAAGGATGAGGGATGGTTGTGCTGAGTGCCGAGCTGAAGGCGTTTTACATGGTGGCCCGCCTGGGCAGCATTACCCAGGCTGCCAAAAAGCTCGGCCTGAGCCAGCCGACGGTGACGACGCAGATCCGCAACCTCGAAAGTCAGTACTCGGTCGAGCTGTTCTACCGCGGCGGCCGGCGTCTCAGCGTCAGCGAGGAGGGCGCGCGGCTGCTGCCGATGGTCAAGGTGTTGATGCAACAGGAAGCCGACATCGAGTTTTTCCTGCGTAACTGCGGCCAGGTCCAGGGCACATTGCGTATTGCCGCTACGGCGCCGTATTACATCCTCGATCTGGTGAAAACGTTCCGTGAGCGCCTGCCGCAGGTTGAGGTTTCGGTGGAAATCGGCAACTCCCAGCAAGTGCTCGAAGCGCTGGAGGATTACCGGGTCGATGTCGCGGCGTCGTCGCAGTTGCTCGATGACGCGCGACTGGTTCGCCGGGTGCTCGGCAGTGATCCGCTGGTACTGGCGGTGCATCGCAATCATCCACTGGCGGTTCACGATCACGTTCCGCTCAGCGCGCTGGCCGGGCACACCCTGCTGATGCGCGAACCGGGCTCGACCACCCGTCGTTTGACCGAAGAGTTGCTGGCCAGCGCCGGCGTGTGCTTCGGCCCGCTGCTGGAGATCGGCAGCCGTGAATCGATCCGCGAAGCGGTGCTGCGCAACATCGGCATCAGCATTATTGCCCGGCAGGAAGTGCCCCATGATCCGCAGCTGCGGGTGCTTACGATCGAGAATGCGCCGCAGATTCCCGAGTACCTGTACTGCCTCAAGGAGCGCAAAGGCGCTCGGCTACCGGCGGCGTTTCTGGGGTTGGCGCAGGAAATGGCTCCGGCCTGAGATTTGTAGTGCCTGTCCTGGCCTCTTCGCGAGCAAGCCCGCTCCCACAGGGGACCGCGATCAACTGTGGGAGCGGGCTTGCTCGCGAAGGCGCCAGATCAAACAAAACAGGGCTTGAAGGCTTAACCAAAAATCCCGAATACCACTATCGGCAGTTTTTGCCTTACTGCCACATGACGGACTCATTACAACTCTAGGATGGCCCCATCTGCTAGATGAGGTCCGTCCATGAACAACTCGATCGCAACCGCCCTGACCAACCCCGGCGCACCGATGAAGGTGCGCGGTGTACAGAAGCACTTCGGCGCCTTCACCGCGCTGGACAACGTTTCCCTCGACGTAGCGGCCGGTGAGCTGGTGTGTCTGCTGGGGCCGTCGGGCTGTGGCAAAACCACCTTGCTGCGCTGCATCGCAGGTCTGGAGAAACAGGACAGCGGCGAGTTGTACCTGGGCGATCGCGACGTTTCCCACCTGGCGCCCCAGGCGCGGGACTACGGCATTCTGTTCCAGTCCTACGCGTTGTTTCCCAATCTCACCGTCGAAGCGAACATTGCCTACGGCCTCGCCGGCAGCGGTCGCGACGAGGTGCGCCGTCGTGTCGGCCAGATGCTGGAACTGGTCGGCCTGAGCGGCAGCGAGAAAAAGTATCCCGGTCAATTGTCCGGCGGCCAGCAGCAGCGGGTTGCACTCGCTCGCGCCTTGGCCCCGGCACCTTCGCTGTTGCTGTTGGACGAACCGATGTCGGCCCTCGATGCCCGGGTGCGCGAGCATCTGTGCACCGAATTGCGCCAACTGCAACGCAACCTCGGCATCACCACCTTGATGGTGACCCACAATCAGGACGAGGCCATGCTGATGGCCGACCGCATCGCCGTGATGAACAACGGCAAGGTCGAGCAGTACGCCACGCCGCAGGAAATCTACAACCGCCCGGCCACGCCCTTCGTGGCGGAGTTCGTCGGCCAGGGTAACTGGTTGCCGTTCCAGCGCAGCAGCGACAGCCACGCCCAAGTCGGCGGAATGAGCATGCGACTGGCCGATGGCGGCGCCAAGACCGCGTCGGGCCGTTTGTTCTGCCGCCCGGAAGCGATCAACATCAACCCGCTGGTGCACGAGGAAAACCTGTTCCCGGCCAAGGTTCGCGAAATCACCTTCCTCGGCAACCGCTGCCGCATGAGCTTTGAACTCGATCAATTGCCGGGCCATGCGCTGCTGGCCGAACTGGCGCCGGAAGCCATGCCGCGACTTGGCGCCCAGCAGATCATGGTCGCCTTGCCGCCGCGCAGCCTGCAGGTGTTTGCCTGATGAGCGCGAACATCGCGCTGCCGCTGCCGCACAAGCAGGTTCGACAAACCACCCGCGCCGAGGTCGGTGACCGGTTGTTCGTGGTCGGCGGCAAGGTCCTCATGCTGGTGTTGCTGGGCGTTGCCGTATTGATGCCGTTGCTGGCGATATTCTGGCGCGGTTTTAGCGCCGAGGCCGGGCAGGGCGGTGGCTGGGTTGCAGCGAAAGAGCTGGTGACCAGCGAGAACTTCCACTGGTTGCTCGGTAACAGCCTGAAGGTTTCCCTCAGCGTCGCGGCGATTGTCGTACCGCTGGCCTACCTGTTTGCCTACGCGCTGCAACGCACCTTGATTCCGGCCAAAGGTATCTGGCGAGGCATCTCGCTGCTGCCATTGATGGCGCCGTCGATGCTGCCGGGCATCGCGCTGGTTTACCTGTTCGGCAACCAGGGCATGCTGCGTGGCCTGCTCTCGGACAACATCTACGGCTTCTGGGGCATTGTGCTTGGCGAAGTCATCTACACCTTCCCGCACGCCTTGATGATTCTTCTGTCGGCCCTGTCTCTGGCGGATGCGCGACTGTTCGATGCCGCCTCCAGCATGGGCGCCAGCCCGGCCAAAGCCTTCCGCAGCATCACCTGGCCGGCGACCCGTCAGGCCGTGTTCGCCGCGTTCTGTCTGGTGTTCACCCTGACCATCACTGACTTTGGTGTGCCGGTGGTGGTCGGTGGCGACTATCAAGTGTTGGCGTTGGAAGCCTACAAGGCGGTGGTCGGCCAGCAACAGTTCGGTCGTGGCGCGTTGATCGGCATGGTGCTGTTGCTGCCGGCGCTGTTCAGTTTCGGGGTCGATGCCTGGTTGCGTCGGCGCCACGGTGACTCCATGAGCGGTCGCGCCCAGGTGTTCAAACCCGCGCCGTCGAAGCTGCGCGACAGCTGCTACCTGGCCATCGTCCTGCTGATCTGCGCCGCGTTGCTGCTGGTGTTCGGCATGGCGGTGTTCTCGTCCCTGGTGAAGTTCTGGCCGTACAACCTGTCGCTGTCGCTCAACCATTACCAGTTCAACGAAACCGCCGGAGGTGGCTGGCTGGCCTACGGCAACAGCTTGAAGATGGCCTTGGGCACGGCGTTGATTGGCAGCCTGCTGATTTTCACCGGCGCCTATCTGATGGAAAAAACCAAGGGCCAGCGCGGCCTGAACCTGACCTTGCGCATGCTCAGTTTCGTCCCGATGGCGGTGCCGGGCCTGGTGCTGGGTTTGGGTTACGTCTTCTTCTTCAACCTCACCGGCAACCCGCTGCACGTGCTCTACGGCACCATGACCCTGCTGATCGTCTGCACCATTGCTCACTATTTGACCACCGCACAAATGACCGCCACCACCGCGCTGCGCCAACTCGACGCCGAGTTCGAAGCCGCCGCGCTGTCGCTCAAGGCGCCGCTGTACCGCCATTACCTGCGTGTCACCGTGCCGATCTGCCTGCCGGCGCTGCTGGACATCGTGCGCTACCTGTTCGTCTCGGCCATGACCACCGTTTCGGCGGCGATCTTCCTCTACAGCCCCGACACCATCCTCGCGGCGGTGGCGGTGCTGAACATGGATGACGCCGGCAACGTCGGCGGTGCGGCAGCGATGTCGACCCTGATCCTGATTACCTCGGCGAGCGTGTCCCTGCTGCTGGCCTGGGCCTCGCGCGGTTTGCTGCGCCGGTCCCAGGCCTGGCGGCAGACCGCGCCCGGTCATTGAATCTGCACAACCCCTCAACTCAAAACAGGAAAAGATCATGTTCAAGCCTATGGCCCTGGCCGCTGCTGTCCTTACCGCTTTCAGCCTGAACGCCTTTGCGGCGAAAACCGAGTTGACGGTGTACACCGCCCTCGAAGCCGAACAACTGAAGACCTACAAAGAAGCTTTCGAAAAGGCCAACCCGGACGTCGAAATCAAATGGGTGCGTGATTCCACCGGCATCATCACCGCCAAACTGCTGGCCGAAAAAGCCCGTCCGCAGGCTGACGCCGTATGGGGCCTGGCCGCTTCGAGCCTGGCGATTCTCGATCAGCAAGGCATGCTGCAAAGCTACGCACCGAAAGACCTGGGCAAGATCGGCACCAACTACCGCGACGCGGCCAACCCACCAGCCTGGGTCGGCATGGACGTCTGGGCCGCGACCATTTGCTTCAACACCGTCGAAGCCGAAAAGCAGGGACTGACCAAGCCAGTGAGCTGGCAAGACCTGACCAAGCCTGAGTACAAGGGCAAGATCGTCATGCCGAACCCGGCCTCGTCCGGCACCGGTTTCCTCGATGTCAGCGCCTGGCTGCAAACCTTCGGCGAGAAGCAGGGTTGGGCCTACATGGACGGCCTGCACCAGAACATCGGCCAGTACGTTCACTCCGGCTCCAAGCCTTGCAAACTGGCTGCCGCCGGTGAGTTCCCGATCGGTATTTCCTTTGAGTACCCGGCCGTTCAGCTCAAACGCCAGGGTGCACCGCTGGACATCATCCTGCCGAAGGAAGGTTTGGGTTGGGAGATCGAAGCGACTGCCGTGATCAAGGGTACTGCCCACGAAGAAGCGGCGAAGAAACTGGCTGACTTCTCCGCCAGCCCCGAGGCGATGGAGCTCTACAAAGAAAACTTCGCCGTGCTCGCCCAGCCAGGCATCGCCAAGCCGCAGACCGAACTGCCGGCTGACTACGAGCAGCGCCTGATCAAGAACGACTTTGCCTGGGCTTCGAAAAACCGCGACGAGATCCTGACCGAATGGCGCAAGCGCTATGACGGCAAGTCCGAGAAAGTGGCGGCCAAGTAAGGTCTTCATCGGCTGTAAGGGCCTCATCGCGAGCAAGCTCGCTCCCACAGGTCCTGTGGCGGTCACAAAATCTGTGTCGACCACCAATCACTGTGGGAGCGGGCTTGCCCGCGAAGGCGGCCTCGAATTCAGGACACTTCTAGATGACACAACACAACGACATGCTGATCGTCGGCGCCGGCATCCTGGGCTTGTCTCACGCGTATGCCGCCGCCAAACGCGGTCTGAAGGTCACGGTTTTCGAGCGCAGCGAAACGCCCCTCGGCGCTTCGGTGCGCAACTTCGGCCAGGCACTGGTCAGCGGCCAGCCACCCGGCCCGATGCTGGAACTGGCCCGCGCCAGTCGCGGAATCTGGGGCGACTGGGCGCAGCTCGCCGGCCTGCAACTCAAGCGCAATGGCTCGTACCTGTTCGCCCGCACCGAAGCGGAAGAACAACTGCTGGAAGCCTTTTGCGATGGCCGCGCGGTGGAGCACGGTTACCGTGTCGACTTGTTGCGCGGCGCTGCGTTACGCGATTTGTACGGCGGTCAGTTCCGCCATCACCGCGCTGCGTTGCATGGCATGGACGACCAGCAGTTGTATTCCCGCGAAGCGATTCCGGCGCTGATCGACTTTCTGCGTCGCGACCTGGGCGTCCAGTTTCACTTCTCTACCCTGGTGCGCGATATCGAGCCGGGCCGCCTGCACAGCACTGCCGGCAGCTTCAGTGCCGAGCAGATCATCGTCTGTTCCGGCCACGATTATCAGACCTTGCTGGCCGAGCAGATCGCCGAACTCGAGCCGCAAATCTGCCACCTGCAAATGCTCCGCGCCCGCCCGCAAATCAACCTCAACCTGCAACACGCGTTGCTCACCGGTTTGAGTTGCGTGCACTACGGCGCCTTCGCCGACTTGCCGGAGGCAGCGGCGGTACAGGCAGAAATTCTGCAGTCCGCGCCGCACCTGCACGAAAACGGCATCCATCTGCTGATCAGCCCGACACCCCATGGCGAATTGATCATTGGTGATTCGCACCATTACGGCAGCGATCCGTCACCCTTCAATACCGAGCAGGTCGACGACTGGATGCTCGAGCTGGCCGAGCAGACCCTGGGCTGCAAAGTGCAAGTGGTCGAACGCTGGCAGGGGGTCTATGGTTCACGGGGGCCGGGACCGTTCTCGTTCCTGCGCCCGGCAAAAGGCCTGAGCGTGGCGTTGATGCACACTGGTGTCGGCATGAGCGTCGGACCGGCTATGGCTGAGCGAAACATCGCAGCTGTGTTGGAGGAAATCTGATGGAGCGCAATGAGCAAGTGATTGCCGAGGTGTTCGGTTTGTACGAGCGTTTTGGCGACAGCGATTACATCGGCGAACCGGTGTCGCAGATCGAGCACATGTCCCAGGCGGCGCAATTGGCCATGGCCGAAGGCTTCGACGATGAAGTGGTGCTGGCGGCGTTCTTTCATGATATCGGGCATATCTGCACTGAGCGCGCGGAGAACATGGGCGGCTTCGGTGTGGTCAGCCATGAACGCCTCGGCGCGGATTATCTGCGCCGCGCCGGATTCAGCGAACGCATGGCGCGCCTGGTCGAATACCACGTGCAGGCCAAGCGTTATCTGACGCTGAAAGAGCCGGGGTACTACGAGCGCTTGAGTGAAGCCAGTCGCCGAACCCTGGAGTATCAGGGCGGGGTGATGACCGCTGAAGAGGCTGGGGCGTTCGAGCAGGACCCGCTGTGTGCCGTGAGTTTGCGCATGCGTCAGTGGGATGAAATGGCGAAAGAGATGCATGTGCCGGTGATTGATCTGGCGGTTTTGAAGGACAAGGCGGTGCGCCTGTTGGCTGCATAAAGCCTTTGAACCGAGGCGCGGCCATCGCGAGCAGGCTCGCTCCCACAAAGGAGCTGTGTCGACCACAGATTCTGTGTCCACTGCGAAACAACTGTGGGAGCGAGCCTGCTCGCGAAGAGGCCGGTCAGGCCACTAGAGCTGCTGCGCCAATACCTCGATCTGCTCCTGCCGCTCCCCCTGATTCAACTTCGGATGCGGATTCAGCGACGACCACTGCGGATGCGCCCGCGCCTTGTTCAGCGCTTCGGGCAGTTTGCCTTCGCGCCAGGTCTTATCCTGTGGCGTGGCCACTTGAATGCTGTCCATCGCTGCGTGCCCACGGGCATTGAGCGCTTGCAGCAATTGCCGCTGGCGCAGCGCCAACAGCCGCAGCACGTTGTCATCCACCGTCAGTTCGCGCTGGCCCTTGATCTTGCCGAGCAGGCGGCTGCCATAACTACGTGCGGTTTGCAGGGCGCCGCCGGCAATCGCTCCGGCCAATGCCGCTGCGCCCAGGGTGATGCCACCCACCAGCAAATCGACCCCGGCGCCGGCAGCCGCGCCGGCAGCGATACCGCCACCGACGCGCACGCCCAGTTGTTTCAGGGTCTCCGGGTTGAACAGATCATCGCCCCAACGGCCGTCGAGCAGCGGCAAATCACTGGCAGCGGCATCCTGTGGGCGGAAGGCGTAGAGCTTGAGCAGGGCCTCGACGCAACGCTGCTCACGCTGGCGTACGGCTTTGCGCAGTTCGTTGATCGCCTGTTGTTCCTGCTCGGCTTCACTGACCACGCTGCGCCGACAAGCCGCGCAATCGATCAACAATTCGGCAATCAATCGCTCTGCGCTTTGTTGGCGAGCCAGACGTTGGGCTTGCTGATCGGCGATCAGGCGTTCCAGTTGCGGCCGGGCAGATTCCAGCAGCAGGGCGAGACTTTCATAGAGTCGACGCTCGCCATGCTCCGGCGGCGCGACACTGTCGAAACGCACCAAGGCATGCAGGCCCAGCCGCGCCAGCGCTTCCCGCCATGCCGGTTCGCGGTGGTTGGCGCTGCTGACGAAGTTCAGCACCGGCAGCAAGGGTTTGCCGCAACTGGCCAGCACTTCCAGCTCGTCGCGATACTTGGCCAGCACCGGCTCCCGGGCGTCGATCACGTAGAGCCCGGCGTCCGACGCCAGCAACTGGCGCAGCACCTTGGCCTCCTGTTCGAAACGCTGTCGGGCTTCGCTGCCATCCAGGAAACGCGCCAGCCGCGCCGGGCCGTCGAGGCGTTCGCCAGGCCGCTCCAGGCGTTCGAGGTAGTCGAGCAGGGCGATGGCGTCTTCCAGGCCGGGGGTGTCGTAGAGATCGAGCAAGGGCTCGCCGTCCACCGACAACCGCGCGCCTTCGACATGCCGTGTGGTGCTCGGACGGTGGGACACCTCACCGAAACCCACGTCACGGGTAAGGGTACGCAACAGCGAGGTTTTGCCGACGTTGGTGTGGCCGACGACGGCGAGTTTCAGAGGGTTAGTCATGACCCGTCTCCAGCCAGTTCATCGGCGCACAATCGGCAAAAGGTAGCTCAAGCTGTTGCAGCGCCACGTGCCAGTCGCCCAGGCGTTCGGCGTCCAGCGCTTCACCGGGGGGCGCCTGCAACAACCACACGCGGGTGGCGCTGGCGCTGCGGGCCAGTTCGGCAATCAAGGCCAGGCTGCCGCGATCCGGCGAGCGTCGTGGATCGCAAGCAATCGCCAATCGCGCCGGAGGGAAACGGCTGAGTTGCTCGAGGAGTTTGTGCCGCGATTCACGGCTGTCGAGGATGCCCGCGTTGCTGACGTTTTTCGGCAATTGCGGTGGCCATGGGCGATCGTCATCCAGCTCGATGGCGACCAACAGCGCGCCATCACTTTGTTGTTCGGTGACACCGCTTTCCACACGATGCAGTTGCTCAGGCGCCGCATCGCTGATGCCGAGGCGCTCGCTGGTGGGCATCAAGCGTTCGCGCAGTTGTGCGTAACCGGGCAGGTTCAAATCCAGACGCAGCGCCGTTTGCCCCGTCCTCCATCGCCACAGGCAAAAAAGCGCGAGCAGCAGGCGCGGCACCACGCCGTAAACCAGCAACACACCTACCAACCAGGCGGCCCAGGCCTGACGGGCACTTTCGATGTTCAGTGCGGTGTCGCCACTGGCGCGGATCATCTCCTCGGTCGGCACACTGAAACCGAGCAGGGCCGGCAGTGCGCCGAGGGCCTGGGTTACGGCGATAAAGGTGTCGGCACTGAGGATGGTGGTTTCCCAGACGAAGCCATAGCGTCGGGTCGCCATCAGCGTCAGCAGAATGACCAAGGCGCTGAGCATCGCCAGCAACCACAGGCTGTTGACCAGCACGCCGATTGCCCAGCGATTGAGTTTCTGCCGTTGCAGCAACAGCAGCAGGGCCGGAGCCAGTTGCGCGGCTTTGGCGTCCCGGGCGAGTTTTTCACTTAGCCACAACCACAGTCGCCCGAGGCTGGCGCCGTGTTCGCCGGCAAACACCAGGCCCAGGGTCCAACTCAGCAGCAGGATCAGATTGAGTCCGAGCAGACTGCCCAAGGCCCAGAACACATTTACTGGGTGCAGGCCGTCACCCATTGCAGCAAAGGCCAGGCCGGCGCCGCTGATCACCGCCAGCACCGCCATGACGATCAGCGCCAATCGCGCGCCTTGCAGCCAGTGTTTGAGAGCATCGGCCAGTCCATCGCGTTCGGCCAGCCACAGGGCCCGGCGTTGAATGCGCGACGGCAAATCGCCCCCGGCGCTGCGGGCCAGTCGGTTGGCTTCAAGGTCTTCCAGAGGGCCGGCGTACTCTTCACGCAGGCGGATGGTTTCTGTCAGCCAGAGGTTATTCAGTTCAGTCACGCGGCATCCCGTCGCTTAATTGAGCTGTGAGCATAACCGCTGTGGCGCTTATCGGCGAAAGCGAGGCTCTGGTATCCTCGCCGGCATGACTAAATCACTCCCCCTCAGCCTGATCGCAGCCCTCGGTGAAAACCGTGTGATCGGCGTCGACAACAGCATGCCCTGGCACTTGCCGGGGGACTTCAAATATTTCAAGGCCACCACCCTCGGCAAGCCGATCATCATGGGTCGCAAGACCTGGGATTCCCTCGGTCGCCCGCTGCCGGGCCGCTTGAACATCGTGGTCAGCCGTCAGGCGGATCTGGTGCTGGAAGGCGCGGAGGTTTATCCGTCGCTGGAAGCCGCCGTCGTTCGCGCTGAAGCATGGGCGAAGGAACAGGGCGTCGATGAGCTGATGCTGATTGGTGGTGCGCAGTTGTATGCGCAAGGGCTGGCCCAAGCCGATCGGTTGTACCTGACCCGCGTGGCGCTGAGCCCGGAAGGGGATGCGTGGTTTCCGGAGTTTGATTTGAGCCAGTGGAAACTGGTGTCGAATGTGCCGAACCCGGCTGAAGGGGACAAACCGGCGTACAACTTCGAAGTCTGGGAAAAAGCTTAAAAGCATCGCGGGCAAGCCAGCTCCCACAAGGTTCTGTTGTGTTCACACTCTATGTGCTACACCGCAATTCCTGTGGGAGCGGGCTTGCCCGCGAAGAGGCCCGCTAAGTCGCTGAAAGACTTATGCGTGAGCCAACTGCGAATGCTCATCCGCATCCAGCAGCGCCTTATCAGTCTGCTGCATCACCTGGCTGGTAATCGCCCCAGCCGTCATCGACCCACTGACGTTCAACGCTGTACGCCCCATATCAATCAGCGGCTCGACCGAAATCAGCAACGCCACCAGCGAAACCGGCAAGCCCATCGCCGGCAACACGATCAACGCGGCGAACGTCGCGCCGCCACCGACACCGGCCACACCGGCCGAACTCAGCGTGACAATCGCCACCAGCGTCGCGATCCACAATGGGTCCAGCGGATTGATGCCCACAGTCGGCGCAACCATCACCGCCAGCATCGCCGGGTACAGACCGGCACAACCGTTCTGGCCAATGGTTGCGCCAAACGACGCAGCGAAACTGGCGATCGACTGCGGGATGCCCAGGCGACTGGTCTGCGCCTCGATGCTCAACGGAATCGTCGCTGCGCTGGAGCGGCTGGTGAAAGCAAACGTCAACACCGGCCAGATCTTGCGGAAGAAGCGCAGTGGATTGATCCCGGCCGCCGATACCAGCACACCGTGAACCACGAACATCAGGCCCAGGCCGATGTAGGACACCACCACGAAACTGCCGAGCTTGATGATGTCTTGCAGGTTCGACCCGGCGACCACTTTGGTCATCAGCGCCAGCACGCCGTACGGGGTCAGCTTCATCACCAGGCGCACCAGGCGCATCACCCAGGCTTGCAGGGTGTCGATGTCGTTGATCACTTTCTGACCTTTGTCAGCATCATCCTTGAGCAATTGCAGGGCCGCGACTCCCAGGAACGCCGCGAAAATCACCACGCTGATGATCGACGTCGGCTTGGCCCGCGCCAGATCGGCGAACGGGTTTTGCGGAATGAACGACAGCAACAGCTGCGGCACATTCAGGTCGGCGACCTTGCCTGCATAGTCGGTCTGGATGGTTTGCAGGCGCGCCATTTCCTGGGTGCCGGCCACCAGGCCTTCAGCGGTCAGGCCGAACAGGTTGGTCAGGCCGATGCCGATCAGCGCCGCGATGGCCGTGGTGAACAGCAGCGTGCCGATGGTCAGGAAGCTGATCTTGCCCAGCGACGAGGCGTTGTGCAGGCGGGCCACGGCGCTGAGGATCGAGGCGAACACCAGCGGGATCACGATCATTTGCAGCAGTTGCACATATCCGTTGCCCACCAGATCGAACCAGCCGATCGAGGCTTTGAGTACCGGGTTGCCGGCACCGTAAACGGTGTGCAAGGCCACGCCGAACGCCACGCCCAGCACCAGTGCGAGCAGGACTTTTTTCGCCAGGCTCCAAGTGGTGTGGCGGGTTTGCGCCAGGCCCAGGAGCAGTGCGAGGAACACCAGAAGATTGAGAATCAGCGGCAGATTCATTGGAACTCCCATTAGACTTTTGCCAACTGCCTTCCGGGGCAGCTGCGAACCGGCAAGCCTAACAGCTTGAAAACTAATGAATTAATATCGAAAACGCATGGTGTCCGTCGTTTTTGGAATAAGCGGATGTCGCTGTCAGAAATGCAACTGGCGCGAAAGGGACGCAGGCGGTCGCTGACAGGCGAGGACTGTCACACTTATTTGTTAGCGTCGATCTCTTTCACATTCAGGGAGAAACGCCAATGAAGTTCGCACCGAAATTACTGGCAGCAGCACTTTGCCTGGGCCTCGCCGGCCAGGTGCTTGCAACGGATCTGAAACACTGGCCCGCCGATCAGGCCAAGGCGCTGGACGCGATGATCGCCGCCAACGCCAACAAAGGTAACTACGCTGTGTTCGACATGGACAACACCAGTTACCGCTACGACCTCGAAGAGTCGTTGCTGCCGTTCATGGAGAACAAGGGCCTGATCACCCGCGACAAGCTCGATCCCTCCCTGAAATTGATGCCGTTCAAGGACACCGCCGACCACAAGGAAAGCCTGTTCAGCTACTACTACCGTCTCTGTGAACTCGACGACATGGTTTGCTACCCATGGGTCGCCCAGGTGTTCTCCGGCTTTACGCTCAAGGAACTCAAGGGTTATGTCGACGAGATGATGGCGTCCGGCAAGCCGGTGCCGGCCACCTATTACGAAGGCGATGTGGTCAAGAAGCTTGACGTCAACCCGCCGAAGATCTTCACCGGCCAGCAAGAGCTGTACAACAAGTTGATGGAGAACGGCATCGAGGTCTATGTGATGACCGCCGCCTCCGAAGAACTGGTGCGCATGGTCGCGGCCGATCCGAAGTACGGCTACAACGTCAAGCCGCAGAACGTGATCGGCGTGTCGCTGCTGCTCAAGGACCCGAAGACTGGCGAACTG
Source organism: Pseudomonas sp. KH_046_1 (assembly GCF_057839025.1). Lineage (NCBI taxonomy): Bacteria > Pseudomonadati > Pseudomonadota > Gammaproteobacteria > Pseudomonadales > Pseudomonadaceae > Pseudomonas > Pseudomonas sp. KH_046_1. The sequence goes on along the minus strand of NZ_CM174481.1, from coordinate 6,022,953 downwards.
ACCACCGCGCGCAAGCAGGTCACCGCCGGCAAATATGACGAGAAGGCCAACCTCGGCCTCGAACTGACCCCGTACCTGTGGACCCCGGCAACCTGGATGGCCGGCAAGCAGGCAGCGATCCTGACCTACATCGACGAGTGGAAAAAACCGGTGCTGGTTGGCGGCGATACCCCGAGCAGCGACGGTTACATGCTGTTCCACAGTGTTGACGTGGCCAAGGGCGGCATTCACCTGTGGGTCAACCGCAAGGACAAGTACATGACCCAGATCAACGGCATGATGGCCAAGAACGCGGCGGCCCAGGCCAAGGAAGGGTTGACGGTGACGGCTGACAAGAACTGGGTGATCGTCAAGCCTGAAGAAATTCAGTAAAACGACACCGATCCAATGTGGGAGCGGGCTTGCTCGCGAAAGCGGCCTGTCAGTAGGCATAGATATTGACTGACACAACGCCTTCGCGAGCAAGCCCGCTCCCACAGTTGACCGAGTTGATAATAAAAATGCCCCGCACTTGGCGGGGCATTTTTATATCGACGGTTAACGCTTACAGCCCGTCAAGCATCGCCTTGTTACGCACCGCACCCTTGTCGGCACTGGTGGCCAGCAGGGCGTAGGCTTTCAGTGCGGTGGTCACTTTACGTGGACGCACTTCCACCGGTTTCCAGCCTTTCTTGTCCTGCTCGACCCGGCGTGCAGCCAGTTCTTCATCGCTGACCAACAGGTTGATCGAGCGGTTCGGAATGTCGATCAGCACTTTGTCGCCGTCCTGCACCAGACCAATCGCGCCACCGGCAGCGGCTTCAGGCGAAGCGTGGCCGATGGACAGGCCCGAGGTGCCGCCGGAGAAACGACCGTCGGTGAGCAGGGCGCAGGCTTTGCCCAGGCCTTTGGATTTCAGGTACGAAGTCGGATAGAGCATTTCCTGCATGCCCGGGCCGCCTTTCGGGCCTTCGTAGCGAATGATGACGATGTCGCCTTCTTTCACTTCGTCAGCGAGGATGCCGCGAACGGCGCTGTCCTGGCTTTCGAAGATCTTCGCGTTGCCTTCGAACACGTGGATCGACTCGTCGACGCCAGCGGTTTTCACCACGCAACCGTCCAACGCGATGTTGCCGTAGAGAACGGCCAGGCCGCCTTCTTGCGAGTACGCGTGCTCGACACTGCGGATGCAGCCGTTTTCACGGTCGTCGTCCAGGGTTTCCCAACGGGTCGACTGACTGAATGCAGTTTGTGTCGGGATGCCTGCCGGACCGGCCTTGAAGAAGTGGTGCACGGCTTCGTCGGTGGTCTGGGTGATGTCCCACTTGGCGATGGCTTCTTCCATGCTGCGGCTGTGCACGGTCGGCAGCTGGGTGTGCAGCAAACCACCACGGGCCAGCGAACCGAGGATGCTGAAGATCCCGCCGGCGCGGTGCACGTCTTCCATGTGGTACTTCTGGATGTTCGGCGCGACCTTGCACAGTTGCGGCACGTGACGGGACAGACGGTCGATGTCGCGCAGGTCGAAATCGATCTCGGCTTCCTGGGCAGCAGCCAGCAAGTGCAGGATGGTATTGGTGGAACCGCCCATGGCGATGTCCAGGGTCATGGCGTTTTCGAACGCCTGGAAGTTGGCGATGTTGCGCGGCAATACTGACTCGTCGTTCTCGCCGTAGTAACGCTTGCACAGCTCGACGATGGTGCGGCCGGCCTGCAGGAACAACTGCTCGCGGTCACTGTGGGTGGCCAGGGTCGAACCGTTGCCCGGCAATGCCAGACCCAGCGCTTCGACCAGGCAGTTCATCGAGTTGGCGGTGAACATGCCGGAGCACGAACCGCAGGTCGGGCAGGCGCTACGCTCGTACTCGGCGACTTTCTCGTCAGAAGCGCTGGAGTCGGCGGCGATCACCATGGCGTCGACCAGGTCGAGGCCGTGGGAGGCGAGTTTGGTCTTGCCGGCTTCCATCGGACCGCCGGAGACGAAGATCACCGGGATGTTCAGGCGCAGGGACGCCATCAGCATGCCAGGGGTGATCTTGTCGCAGTTGGAAATGCAGACGATCGCATCGGCGCAGTGGGCGTTGACCATGTACTCGACGGAGTCGGCGATGATCTCGCGGCTCGGCAGCGAATAGAGCATGCCGTCGTGGCCCATGGCGATGCCGTCATCGACAGCGATGGTGTTGAATTCCTTTGCCACGCCGCCAGCGCGTTCGATCTCGCGGGCGACCATCTGGCCCAGGTCCTTGAGGTGCACGTGGCCCGGTACGAACTGAGTGAAGGAGTTGGCAATGGCGATGATCGGCTTCTTGAAGTCGTCATCTTTCATCCCCGTGGCGCGCCACAGTGCGCGGGCACCGGCCATGTTGCGGCCGTGGGTGGATGTTTTCGAGCGGTAATCAGGCATGAAGCACTCCGGGCGGCTAATCAGGTATCAAAAGGGAAGTGAGCTTCTATTGACGTCTGGAACACTCAGAAATGGCCGCGTGTCCGGAAGTTGCCGATAACTTTGCGGGATCGCCGCGCGCTTCAGCTTGAGCTCATAAACCCGCCGGGGATGACTGGCGATGAATGTTCGCGATTCTACACGGCTGGCGGCTGGAGGGAATGGCTGCAAGCGTGGAGAGAGCGTTCACTGGACGTGCGGGCAAGCCTGCGGAACTTCACATGGAACGATTTTCTGTAGGAGCGAGCTTGCTCGCGATGAACCAGAGGGCAACGCGTTCATCCAGAATGAACGCGTTATCGTTTACGACCATCGCGAGCGAGCTCGCTCCTACAGTTGGCTGCGTTTAAGAGCCAGATGGCGTCCCATAGCGGATATTCGCCGATATGGTCGACTAGCCCTGCTCGCAATGGGTTGGCAACGATATATCGGGCCATCGCTTTCAGATCGTCCTCGCGACGCAACGCCCGGTCAAAATAACCTTTTTGCCATAGCGTCTCGTGACAGCCTCTCGCCTTGTTGATAGCGCGGGCGCTTCGAGATTTGGTGGCTTGCATCAGTTTCGGCAAATCACCGTTATGCAACTCGACCAGCCAGTGAAAGTGATCCGGCATGACCACCCAGGCAATAGAGGAGGCTTGGCCGTCCTCAGACGCCTTCCTGAACTCGCTTACCACCATATGACCCATATGCCAGTCCTTGAAGATGGGTTGTCGCTGGTGGGTGACAGCTGTGAGCAAATAAATCCGGCCGGTTTCCGAATAGCGGCCGGTGCGTAAGTGATGGGCATGGGGTGCGTTGGACATTCCTTGGTCCTCTTCAGTGATTGGAAGAGAAACGGTAGGTGAGGAGGGGGGAGATAGCTGGTTCGACAGTAGTTCCAGATGTGTCTTATGTCTGTAGGAGCGAGCTTGCTCGCGATGAATCCATAGACAACGCTGGCTACCAGATGCGCTGCGTCATCGTTGAGGTTCTTCGCGAGCAAGCTCGCTCCTACAGTCAGCGCCCGATCCTGGTGTTCGTCAGCAAACCCCAAAGACTGAACACGATGTAGCTGACAGCAATGGTCATCAGCAAATTGTCCCCGGTTTGTGCGAGGGCGGCGCTGCTGACGGCGGCGGTAATGAACATGATGCTGTTGCCTGCGGATGCTGCCGTCCCTGCGCTGTTTGAGAACAGCAACATGGCTGCGGAAATGGCGGCAGGCCGTACCAGGGTGACCGCCAGAGCACTGATCACCATCGGTATGAGCAGGGTGATGGTTGTCATCGCCTCATAGCGGATGATTAACATCAACAACAGGCCGGCGGCACCCAGTAATCCAAGGCCGATGTTGATTTGCACAGAGAGGGAGATATGTTTCTGCATGGCGGTAGCAATGACTCCACCCAGGAAGTAGGCGACCCCATACACCATAAGTACCCACGCGTACTGGTACTCGGACAGTTTCAACTCATCCATGAAAATCAGCGGTGTCACGCTGATCAACGCGAAATAACAAGCGAACACTAACGCGGCTATCCACCAATAGCGGATGAAGTCTTGATTTCCAGCGATGGATTTCAGCGTACGGATGACTGAAACGGGTGTTTTTTCTGGGAGGGCTGCCTTGGAAGGTAGTATCAGTTGGGCATGGATCAGCATGCCGAGCGCCATGAGCGCAAAACCATAAAAACTACCCTGCCAATCGAAAGTGGTTTGTAGCCAAGAGCCTAACAGCGGTGCCAGTGCAACAAAGGAGCCGCTCAGCGTCATGTAATAAATGCGCACCCGGGCCCTATCTTGTTCATCGAACAAATCCTCCACCAGTGCATGACCCAGCACAAAAAAACCACACCCGATGGCTTGGACTGCACGAAACGCCAGGAAGCTTGGGAAGTCCGTCGCCAGCGCGCAGCCTATCGAGCCGAGAGTAGAAACAACGATGCAACCAAGAAGAACTTCCTTGCGCCCCCACTTATCTGAAAGCGGGCCGGTTATTAATTGAGAAAACGCAAAAACCAGCGTGAACAGACTGATGGAAAGGGCGATGTCAGCGGTTGAACTGTCGAACTTCGCGGCCAAGGCAGGAAAAGAAGGCAGGAGGATGTTCAGTGGGAAAAAACTGATTAGCGAGATATTGGTAATCAGGATAAAGCGGGAGACTCGTTGGCGTTTCAGGTCGCCACTTAGAGCTGGGTAAGAGGACTCAGACATTGTTTTTGTTTTCCGGAGTGATCAAGCGTTCATGCTTGAAACCAGAAACCGATACTAGTCTGGGACGCAGGGCGTTCAATCAAAAGCGCTGTAGGAGGCTTCCTGTTTTGATGCCGGGAACCTCTGTAGGAGCGAGCTTGCTCGCGATGAGCCTGAGAGCGCCGTGGGGCGTCAGGTTGCCAGCGTTATCGTTGACGTCCATCGCGAGCAAGCTCGCTCCTACAAGGGCAGGGTTTTAGCTGTTAGGCAGCAACCGGCAGGTGATGCTCTTGATGTAGCGGGTTTCAGCGATAGCCGGGTGTACAGGATGATCCGGACCCTGACCGCCACGTTCCAAGATCTGGATATTGCGGTCCAGATGGCGGGCGCTGGTTAGCAAGATGTTCTGCAGGTCGTCTTCCGGCAGGTGCATCGAGCACGAGGCGCTGACCAGGATGCCGTCCTTGGTGAGCAGGCGCATGGCTTGCTCGTTCAGGCGGCGGTAGGCGCCTTCGCCGTTCTTCATGTCTTTCTTGCGTTTGATGAACGCCGGCGGGTCGGCCACGATCACGTCGAAGCGTTCTTCGCTGGCTTTCAGTTCTTTGAGGGCTTCGAACACGTCGCCTTCGATGCAGGTCATTTTCTCGGCGAAGCCGTTCAGTGCGGCGTTGCGCTCGACGCCGTCGAGGGCGAAGGCCGAAGCGTCGACGCAGAACACTTCACTGGCGCCGAACGCGGCAGCCTGCACGCCCCAGCCGCCGATGTAGCTGTACAGGTCGAGCACGCGTTTGCCTTTGGCGTAGGGTGCCAGGCGTGCGCGGTTCATGCGGTGGTCGTAGAACCAGCCGGTTTTCTGACCCTGGATGACCGGTGCTTCGAATTTCACGCCGTTCTCTTCGAGGGCAACCCACTCCGGCACCAGGCCGAACACGGTTTCGACGTAGCGGGTGAGGCCTTCGGCGTCACGGGCAGCGGAGTCGTTCTTGAACAGGATGCCGCTCGGCTTGAGCACTTGGGTCAGTGCTGCAATCACGTCGTCTTTATGGGCTTCCATGGTCGCCGAAGCGATCTGTACCACCAGAATGTCGCCGAAACGGTCGACCACCAGGCCTGGCAGCAGGTCGGAGTCGCCGTAGACCAGGCGATAGAACGGCTTGTCGAACAGGCGATCGCGCAGGGACAGGGCCACGTTCAGGCGATGCACCAGCAGCGACTTGTCCAGCGGCAACTTGATGTCGCGCGACAGCACACGGGCGCAGATCAGGTTGTTCGGGCTCATGGCAACGATGCCCAGCGGCTTGCCGCCGGCGGCTTCGAGGATCGCCTGGTCGCCGGCCTTGAAACCGTGCAAAGGCGTAGCGGCTACATCGATTTCGTTGCTGTAGACCCACAAGTGACCGTTGCGCAGACGACGGTCGGCGTTGGCTTTGAGGCGCAGGCTAGGCAGGGACATGTCGTCGCTCCGGAAAAAAGAGCGGGAGTATAGCGTGTTGAGACCCCGGATTGGCCTGCAAGTGGACATGTGGCGAGGGTTGTCATGCGATTTGGTATGTCGGATCCAACTTCATAAAGGTTAGAATCACCGTCTGACCCAGAGTGTGCACAAATGTCCCAAGAGCTGACTTCCGAACAGATCCAACAAGCCCTGCAGGGCATCAGCGTACCGGCCCAGCCGCAAATCATGGTGGATTTGCAGATGGAGCAGTACATGCCCGACCCGGATCTGGAAGTCATTGCCAAGCTGATCTCCCAGGACCCGGGACTTTCCGGTTCCCTGCTGAAGATCGTCAATTCGCCGTATTACGGGCTGAGCAACAAGATTGCCTCGATCCAGCGCGCGGTAAATCTGCTGGGCAGCCGTTCGGTCATCAACCTGATCAACGCGCAGTCGATCAAGGGCGAGATGAATGACGACACCATTGTCACCCTGAACCGTTTCTGGGACACCGCGCAGGACGTGGCCATGACTTGCCTGACCCTGGCCAAGCGCATCGGCGTTGAAAATGGCGATGAAGCGTATGCCCTGGGCCTGTTCCACGACTGCGGCGTGCCCTTGATGCTTCAGCGTTTCCCCGACTACATGGGCGTTCTGGAGCAGGCCTATGCCAACGCCAGTGCCGAATGCCGGGTGGTGGATACGGAGAATCAGGTGTTCAATACCAATCACTCGGTGGTTGGGTATTACACGGCCAAGTCCTGGCGTCTACCGGAACACGTGAGCGCTGCGATTGCCAATCACCACAATGCCCTGGCGATATTCAGCGATGAATCTTCGCGCAACAGTTCGTTGAAGAACCTGTTGGCGATCCTGAAGATGGCCGAGCACATTTGCGCGTCGTACCGGGTGCTGGGCAATCAGACCGAAGATCACGAGTGGAACGGCATCGCGCCGCTGGTGCTCGATTATGTCGGCCTCTCGGACTACGACTTCGAGACCCTCAAGCAGACGATCCGCGACCTCGGCACTCATCACTGAGTGTCGGAACCTTCCAGGCCAAGCGCCTGAGCCGAGAGCACCATGCCTGAATTGCCAGAAGTCGAAACCACCCGTCGCGGTATCGCGCCGCACCTGGAAGGCCAGCGGGTCAGCCGGGTGATCGTGCGTGATCGTCGTTTGCGCTGGCCGATTCCCGAAGACCTCGATGTGCGGTTGTCCGGGCAGCGTATCGTGCTGGTGGAGCGGCGTGCCAAGTACCTGCTGATCAATGCCGAAGTCGGCACCTTGATCAGCCACTTGGGCATGTCAGGCAATTTGCGGCTGGTGGAGGCCGGGCTGCCGGCGGCCAAGCATGAGCATGTGGACATCGAGTTGGAGTCGGGCCTGGCCCTGCGTTACACCGACCCGCGGCGCTTCGGCGCAATGCTCTGGAGCCTCGACCCACTCAATCATGAATTGCTGATCCGCCTGGGGCCGGAACCGCTGACTGACCTGTTCGACGGCGAGCGTCTGTTCCAGCAGTCCCGTGGCCGTTCGATGGCGGTCAAACCGTTCATCATGGACAACGCGGTGGTGGTGGGCGTCGGCAATATCTACGCGACCGAAGCGTTGTTCGCCGCCGGGATCGATCCGCGCCGCGAAGCCAGGAGCATTTCCCGTGCGCGTTACTTGAAGCTGGCCATCGAGATCAAGCGCATCCTGGCGGCCGCCATCGAGCGTGGCGGTACCACGCTGCGGGACTTTATCGGTGGTGACGGTCAGCCTGGTTATTTCCAGCAGGAGTTGTTCGTGTACGGCCGTGGCGGTGAACACTGCAAGGTCTGTGGCACGGGCTTGCGGGAAGTGAAGCTCGGGCAGCGCGCCAGCGTTTTTTGCCCGCGTTGTCAGAGCTGATTGTCAGTTATCGCTTTGGTGAGGCTGATGACGTCTTCGTCGGAACGCCGCCCGGAGCAAGCCCGCTCCCACAGGGGAAATGCATTCCAAATGTGGGAGCGGGCTTGCTCGCGAAGGCGGCCTGACAGGCGCCGAATGGCTTAAGCTTTGCCGGTAATCTTCCGGTACTTCTCCATCAACTGCTCTTCAGTCTCCGGATGAGCTTCGTCCAGTGGAATGCAATCCACCGGGCAGACCTGCTGGCACTGCGGTTCGTCGTAGTGGCCGACACACTGAGTGCACAGGTTCGGGTCGATCACGTAGATCTCTTCGCCTTGGGAAATGGCGGCGTTCGGGCACTCGGGTTCGCAGACGTCGCAGTTGATGCAATCGTCGGTGATGATCAGGGACATGCTAACTCCAGCCGGGGCGGCAAGCCCGGGCGCAATAAACCAATGCACACAATTGTGCCGCATTGGCGCCTGCGTTGCACGCAGGTGCGACGTACTGTAGGAGCCAGCCTGCTGGCGATGAACTCGAGAACGCCGCGGGGTGTCAGGTTTCCCGCGTTATCGTTGACGTCCATCGTCGGAACGCCGCCCGGAGCAGGCTCGCTCCTACAGTTTGCGGGGGTTATTTCTTGAAACGTTCGGTCAGTGCGTCCGCCACCACAGGGTGCACGAACTTGGTGATATCGCCGCCCAGGGCTGCAATTTCACGGACCAGCGTCGAGGAAATAAACGAATAACGCTCGGACGGGGTAAGGAACAGGCTTTCCACGTCCGGCGCCAACTGGCGGTTCATGTTGGCCAGCTGGAATTCGTATTCGAAGTCCGACACCGCACGCAAACCACGCAGGAACACATTGGCGTTCTTCTCTTTGGCAAAGTGCGCCAACAGCGTCGAGAAGCCGACGACTTCAACGTTCGGCAGATGTTTAGTGACTTCGCGCGCCAGTTCTACCCGTTGTTCCAGAGGAAACAACGGGTTTTTCTTCGGGCTCGCGGCGACGGCGATGATCACGTGATCGAACAGGCGCGAGGCGCGTTCGACCAGATCGCCATGGCCCTTGGTAATAGGGTCGAAGGTACCTGGGTACAACACTCGGTTCATCGCGTCGTCCTGGCGGGAATCCGTTGGGGAGTCGGATGGTATCGCAGCCTTCCCGGTCGGCCAAGTCGCCTGTTAGGTAAGAAAGCACTATAGACGATGGGAATTATCGTTATTTTCATGGGTTTTTTAAACGTTCGGCCAGGGACGTCGCCAATTGCGCCGTCAGTCCGTAGACCGACAGTTGCGGATTGGCGCCAATGCTGGTGGGGAACAGCGAGCCGTCGTGGATCGACAGATTGCCCAGTTGATGATGCCGGCCGAGGCTGTCGGTCACCGCAATTGTCGGGTCTTCACCCATTGCGCAACCACCCATCACATGGGCACTGCCCAGGCGTGTGCGATACAACTCCAGGCTCAGGCCGTCGATCAGCGTGCGCGCTTCGGCGAGGGTCTTCACGTAGCGGGCGTCGGCGTGCATCGGCATCACGGCCTTGGCGCCACCGGCAAACTGGATCTCGGCCATGGTATGGAACGCCCGGCGCAATCCATCCCAGGCGTAGGGTGATAGCTGGTAGTCCAGCACTGGCGTGTCATCGCTGCGCAATTCGACGCTGCCACCGGGGCTGTCCGGGTGAAAACCGTCCCGCAGCAACGCCAGCATGGCGTGGGTATGGGCCAGATTGGCCATGTGCTGCGAGTTTTCCTGGCCGAAACCACCGAGCAATGTCGTGGCCAGCGCCGGGTGCAGGGGCGGGACTTCCAGTTTGTAGGACATCTTGCCCGTGGTGCCGTCCTGCCATTGGAAATGGTCGGAATAGATCGACTGCGGTGCGCCGTAGAAGGGGTTGACCACTTCGTCGAACAAGGCGGCGGACATGTTCACCGGGTGCAGGAACGTGCGTTTGCCCAGGCGCTTGTGCGGGTCGGGTGCCCCGGAGCGCATCAGCAAGGCCGGGCTGTTGATGCCGCCACCGGCCAGCACGAAATGCCGCGCCTTGACCGTGATGGTGCGCCCGGTCGGTGCGACGCAGCGTTCATCCATCGCCGAACATTGCAGGCCGGTGATCCTGTCGCCGCTGATGTTAAGTTTTTCGGCGCGAGCCAGGTAAAGCAGCTCGCCACCTTTTTCCAGGGTTGCTGGAATGGTGGTGACCATCATCGATTGCTTGGCATTGGTCGGGCAGCCCATGCCGCAGTAGCCGAGGTTCCAGCAGCCGCGAACGTTGCGCGGGATGACGTGCCAAGAGTAATTCAGTGCTTCGCAGCCCTTGCGGATCACATCATTGTTGGCGTTGGGTGGCACCATCCACGGCGCGACGCCCAGGCGCTGCTCCATTTTCTCGAACCACGGCGCCATTTCCGCCGGGCTGTGGCCCTTGACGTTGTGCTCTTTGGCCCAGTGTTCCAGGGTCGGCTCCGGGGTGCGGAAACTGGAGGTCCAGTTGATCAGCGTGGTGCCGCCCACCGCCCGGCCCTGGAGGATGGTGATCGCGCCGTCTTTGCTCATGCGGCCGATGCCTTCCTGATAAAGGCTGGCGTAGGCCTGGTCTTCGAGCATCTTGAAGTCGCTGCTGGTCTTGAGCGGGCCTTCTTCGATCAGCAGCACCTTGTAGCCGGCCGCGCTGAGGATTTCGGCGGTGGTGCCGCCGCCGGCACCGCTGCCGATGATCGCCACGTCCGCTTCGAGTGTCAGGTCCTGGGTCAGTTGCGAGCCGTTGTAGGTTTTCCAGCCTCGGGCCATGCCTTCGCGGAACGGATCGGGTACGGGCATCTTCGGGTTCTCTTTTTATTATGGTTTAGGTTCTGTGGTGATACGACCGACGCCTTCGCGAGCAAGCCCGCTCCCACAGGGTCATGCGGTCAATGTGGGAGCGGGCTTGCCCGCGAAGGGGCCGACTCGGTTTCAGACCGTTGGTGGCCCGGGATAACCGCAATGCGCCCACGATTCCTTGCGGCCGTACCAGGCCATCATCACCAGTTGCAGCAAGGAACTGTGACCCATGCGCAATAGGCTCAACGAGCTGTTTTCCCAGCGATCGAGAAAGGCTCGGATGTCGTTGGCACTGGCGTTCTCCCAGCTGCCCCAGACCCCGGTCAACGGTCCGCGGGTCACGGCCATGCCCAGCACATCGAACAATTGTTGGGTCAGCTTGAGCATTTCCGGCGACAGGTGGGCGAGATTGTAGTCCAGACTTTTCAGTGTGCCCTCGACAGCCTCGGGCATCCGTTCGACGGTCACGGCACCCTCGAGCATGACCGGGATCAACGCCCGTAAAAACAGCAGGTCGCCGCTGCGTAACGTGACGAAACCATTGGCCGGCACGCTCGACGAACAACCGCTGAGGCTGGCTCCGAGCCCGGCGGTGGCGAGGAAAGCTGTGGCGCCGAGGCTGAATTTAAGCAGCCCGCGCCGTGACAGCGCGGGTGAATCGGACAGGCTGGGGTTCATTATTGTTATTACCCGACGGTGATGATCGTTAGCGTATGAACAGCTTCTGGATCAGCTTCTGAATCGACTTGCCGTACGGCGGATAGATCAACTTCGCGGCGTTGAACCGCTGTTTGATCAACACGCCCTTGGCCTTGCTGAAGGTCAGGAACCCTTCATGGCCGTGGTAGTGGCCCATGCCCGAGGCACCGATACCGCCAAACGGCATGTCGTCCTGGGCGACGTGCAGCAGGGTGTCGTTCAGGCACACGCCGCCGGAATGGGTTTCGTGCAGCACGCGCTGTTGTTCGCGTTTGTCGTAGCCGAAGTAATACAGCGCCAGTGGGCGAGGGCGCTGGTTGATGTAGGCAAATGCCTGGTCCAGATCCTTGTACGGCACGATCGGCAGCAGCGGCCCGAAGATTTCGTCCTGCATCACCGTCATCTCGTCCGTGACGTTGAGCAGCAGGCTATGGCTCATGCGGCGGCCCTGGCCCTGGTCGAACAGCGGCATCAGCAGCGCACCCTTGCTGGTGGCGTCGCTGACGTAGCCGTTGAGACGCGCCAGTTGTCGCTCATTGATGATCGCGGTGTAGTCCGGGTTGTCGGCCAGCGTCGGATAAAACCCGCGGACGGCTGCGCGATAGGCTTCGACGAAACCTCCGACGCGATCCTCCGGCACCAGCACGTAGTCCGGGGCCACGCAGGTCTGGCCGGCATTCAGGGTCTTGCCGAAGGCGATGCGCTCGGCGGCATCCTTGAGCGGCACGTCGTGAGAAACAATGGCCGGGGACTTGCCGCCCAGTTCCAGGGTCACCGGGGTCAGGTTTTCCGCAGCGGCGCGCATCACGTGTTTGCCGATGCTGGTGGCGCCGGTGAACAGCAGGTGATCGAACGGCAGGCGTGAAAACGCCACGCCCATATCCGCCTCGCCCAGGACCACGCAAACCAGGTCTTCGGGGAAGATTCGCGCCAGCAGTTGCTTCATCAGCAGGCCGGTCGCGGGTGTCGACTCACTGAGCTTGAGCATGACCCGATTGCCCGCCGACAGCGCGCCGACCAACGGGCCGATGGCCAGGTACAGCGGGTAGTTCCACGGCACGATGACCCCGACCACGCCCAGCGGTTGGTAAACCACTTTGGCCGAAGCCGGCTGGAAGGCTGCGCCTACCTTGCGTCGCGAGGCTCGCATCCAGCCCTTGAGGTGTTTGCTGGCGTAATGGATGCCGTGCAGGCTGGGCATCAGTTCGGCGAGCAGGGTTTCATCGGCGCTGCGATGGCTGAAGTCCTGGCTGATCGCATCGATCAGGGCCTGGCGTTCATTGTTCAATAAATCCTTTAGCGCCTTGAGCCATTGCTGGCGCTGCGCGGCCGGTGGCATCGGGTTGGCGGCGTAGGCGGCACGCTGGGAGTCGAACAGGGCCTGAAGCTCTTCCAGCGGCTGCTGTAGGTTCTGCAGGTAGGAAATTTCAGCAGTCATGGTCGGCTCCGGATTTATTGTAATGAGGCTCTTTTTAGAGTCTATACTCTAAAAAGTCAAATGACATCCTGGAACAGCTTTGTTTTATCCGCTCGCGGATAGATCTAAGATGCCCGTCAACGCACTCTGAATTAAAGCTCAAGCCATGGCCCCACGGATCAAAACCAGCGAGCGCATCGTGCAGAACAGCCTGGAGCTGTTCAACCAGCAGGGCGAGCGCAGCATCAGCACCAACCACATTGCTGCCCACATGGAAATTTCCCCGGGTAACCTGTACTACCACTTCCCTAACAAGCAGGCGATCATCGCCGTGCTGTTCAGCGAGTACGAAAGCCTGGTGGACAGCTTCCTGCGCCCGCCTCTGGGCCGTGCCGCCACGGTGGAAGACAAACGCTTCTACCTCAAGGAACTGCTGTCGGCGATGTGGCGCTACCGGTTTCTGCATCGCGATCTCGAACATTTGCTCGACAGCGATCCGGACCTGGCCGACCGCTATCGACGCTTCTCCCAGCGCTGCCTGATCCAGGGTTCGGCGATCTACGAAGGTTTCGTCGCCGCCGGCATCCTGAAGATGGACAAGGTGCAGATCGAGTCCCTGACGCTCAATGCCTGGATCATCCTCACGTCTTGGGTGCGCTTCCTGTGCACCACGCGAGAGAACTCCAGCCACCTGAGTGAGCAGGCCATTAAACGCGGTGTGTATCAGGTGCTGGTGCTGGAAGCCGGGTTTGTCACGGATGAGGCCCGCGATGCGGTCAGCGCCTTGTTCGAAGAGTTTTACGTACCCCTCGCCCAGGCACTGGAAGAAGTACAGTAGGATCAAGGCCGAGTTAATCACAGGAGTCCGCTATGCCCATTGCGCAACTGATCAGCCCGCAAGCACTGGACCTGAAAAAGGACCAGCCAGGGCTGGTGATTCTGGATTGTCGTTTTGCCCTCGAAGACCCGGATTACGGTCAGCGCAGCTATGCCGAAGGGCACATCGCCGGTTCGAGCTATGCCGACCTTGAGCGTGACCTGAGTGGCGCGGTGGTCAAGGGCGTGACCGGGCGTCATCCGTTACCCGAGCCGGCGCAACTGATCGAGCGCCTGCAAGCCTGGGGAATCAACGCCGATAGCGAAGTGGTTCTGTATGACGACGGCCCGGGTGCCTATGCGGCGCGGGCCTGGTGGTTACTGGCGTGGTTGGGCAAACGCGATGGTGTATTCATTCTCGATGGCGGTCTCAAGGCCTGGCACGCGGCCGGTTTGCCGCTGAGCCTGGATGCGCCGGCGATTACTCGTGGCTCCTTCACCGGCAGTCCTGACACGGCGTTGCTGATCAGTGCCGAGCAGTTGCAAAAGCGCCTCGCGCAGCCGGAGCTGACCCTGCTCGATGCCCGCGCACTGCCGCGTTTCAAGGGTGAAGTAGAACCAATCGATCCGATTGCCGGGCACATTCCTGGCGCCCAGTGTGCGGCGTTTACCGAGAACCTGGGCAGTGACGGGCGCTTCCTGCCGGCCGATCAGCTCAGGCAGCGTTTTGCCGCAAAACTGGGCGATCGTTCGCCGAATGATCTGGTGGCGTATTGCGGTTCCGGCGTGACGGCGTGCCACAACCTGTTTGCGTTGTGCCTGGCCGGTTATCCGTTGGGTTCGTTGTATGCCGGGTCGTGGAGCGAGTGGATCAACGAGCCTGCGCGGGGCATTGCCACGGACGAATAAGCACCACGAAACCTTGTGGGAGCGAGCTTGCTCGCGATGGGGCCGTTACATTCAATATTGATGTTGATTGTTAAGCCGCCATCGCGAGCAAGCTCGCTCCCACAGGGATGGATGGTGTTTTTGAGACCTCGTTAAGCCTCAAGTCCCCGCTTTGCACTGCGATACGCCCCCGGTCCAACCCCATACACCTGCTTGAACTGCCGGCTCAGATGGCTCTGGTCGGCAAACCCCAGTTGCATCGCGACTTCCAGCGGCAGACAACCACTTTGCAGCAACGCCCGTGCCCGGGCGATTCGCTGTTGCATCAGCCAGGTGTGCGGCGGCATGCCGGTGGCGCGGCGGAACACTCGGGCGAAATGGAAGGGCGAGAGGTTGACCGCCGCGGCCAGCGCCTCCAATGAGGGCGGTGCTGCCAATTGCGCGAGCAGCAATTCCTTGGCCAGGCTCACGGCCCGGTGTTCCTTGCCAGGTTTATCGGCATCGGGCACCGCCGCATGACGCTGCAACAGCGACAACACCAGTTCGCGCCAGACCGTTTGTTGCTGCAATGCGGTGGCGGGGCTTTCCAGCAGGCGGTGGAGTTGGCAGAAGCCGTTCACCAGATCCTGATCGCGATACAGCGTGGCACCGAAGGCTGGCAAGTGGTGGGTCGGCAGTTCGAGTTCAGCCAGCAGCGAGGTTATCTGCCCGCTGTCCGGATAAAACGCCCGGTAAAGCCAGCCATCCTCGGTGCCTTTGTGGCCGGTGTGCAGTTCATCAGGGTTGATCAGCACCAGCGTGCCGCTGCCCGCCAGGTGTTCGGCGCCGCGATAGCGATAACGCTGGGCGCCGGCCATGATCATGCCGATCACATAGCCGTCATGCACGTGGGGGGCGAAACGATGATCGATGTAGCGGGCGGACAACAACTCGACCCCGGCCAGCGGCGGGGTTTGCCAGAAGTGGATCGATTCGCCTTGGTCAGCGTCCATGATTCAAGTGCGCCCTATGGCGGCTAGCCACTCGGGGATGCGCCGCTCCAGGTAGTAACCCGGTTGCCTGAGCGTACCGTCGACGAAGCCGACATGCCCGCCCTTGGCTTGCAGTTCGAATTGCGTGCAAGCGGACAATTCATCGACGTGCGGCAGGCTGTGGGGAAACACGAAGGGGTCGTCGGCGGCCTGAATCATCAAGGTCGGCGTGCGAATTTCGCCAAGGAAATAGCGGCTTGAAGCGCGACGATAGTAATCCTCGGCATCGACAAAACCGTTCAGCGGTGCGGTAACCCGGCCATCGAAGTCCCAGAACGTGCGCATGTTTTCCAGCGAGCCAAGCGCCGCCAGGGCTGCCAGGCCCTCCTCGCGTCCGTCGTGCTGGAACTGTCGCTGCTTGTTCTTGATGTAGGCGAGCATCTCGCGCATGAAATGTGCCTGATAGACTTTTGAGAAGCCTTGGTCGATGCGGTCGGCGCACTGGTCCAGGCGGAATGGCACCGACACCGCCACGGCACCCATCACGCCGCTGTCGCTGCCGGTCTCGCCCAAATGCTTGAGCAGGATATTGCCGCCCAATGAGTAGCCGACAGCATACAGCGGAGCGAGAGGCCGTTTGGCCCGCAAGTGCCTGATGGTTTCGGCCAGGTCTTCGCTGGCGCCGGAATGGTAGCTGCGCGGCAACAGGTTGGGTTCGCCCGAACAGCCGCGCCAGTTCAGCGCGACGCTGGCCCAGCCTCGGTCGCTCAACGCTTTTTGCATTCCCGCCACATAAGGCGAATTCGATGACCCGGTGAGCCCGTGCAACACCAGTACCAACGGTGCGTCGGCGCTGTGCGGGCCGTGCCAGTCAAGGTCGAGAAAATCGCCGTCTTCAAGCCAAAGACGTTCGCGTTCGCGACTGATGTGCACGGTTTTACGCCACAGCGGCCCCCACAAGGTTTGCAAGTGCGGATTGCCGATGCCGAAGGCAGGGGTGAAGGACGGCGGTGAGGCCAGTGCGGGGTGCGGTTGCACAGTCATTCTCGGTGGGAGTGTTCATGAGTCTGCCCGAAGACGCGGCGGGACAGTGCCGCGACCGCGTCATCATGGTTGTCTAACTTGCCACAATCTCGCCAGGCACGCGACACATGGTATTGGTTGCGCTTTCGCCTGGAGCTGGCAGCGGTTGTTGATCGGTCTTCGGCCCCAGGATGACAGCGCGCCATTGGTCGGCGTGGTAATGCCGGTTGAGTGCGTTTTTGATTGATACCAGGTTCAGTTTCAACGCGGCTTGCGTGGCAAAGTCGAGGTCCAGCGGCAGATTTTGAGTGCTGATGGCGTACAACTGTCTCAGAATCTGCGCATTGGTAGCGCTGTTCAACGGCGCGCTACCGGTCAGTTGCTGTTGGCTGTCTTCGAGTTCCTGTTGGGTTGGCCCTTGGGTGAGGAAGTCGCTGAACATCGTCTTGATATGGGCCAGCACGGCATCGGCCTGCTCAGGTCGGGTCTGCAATTCAATGGTCAGCCATCCTTGCGCCTGAAGGGCCGAGAGGTCGGCTTCAACGCGGTAGGCCAGGCCTCGGCGTTCACGCAGTTCTTTGGTCAGTCGGTTGGTGAAAATCCGCATGGCCATCTGTAGCGCGACGTAGTCCGGACTGTTTCGCAATGCACTTGGCTGGGCAAGGCGCAGGTAAGCCTGGGTCGATGGTCGCTCAATGCGCAGCAGACCTGGAGCGGCTGGACTTGTCACTGGCTGGATCGCCGCAGTGGCCGGTCCCAGGGGCAAGGCCGCGGATATCTGCGCACCGATGCGTTGGGCTTCTTCCTCGGTGAGGTCGCCGACCAGTGTGATCTGGGCATTGCCCGCGGCATAAGCCTCGCGATGAAAGTCTTGCACCTGGGTGCGGGTGATGGCGGTCAGTCCGGCCCTGGTTCCGTAGAGGGACTGGGCATAACCGTGGTCGGGAAACAGCTGGCCGAGATTGGCTTTTTGGGCTTGAGCTGCATGGGACTGCTCTTCACGGTCCAGAAAGTACTGCAATTGGGATTTCACCGTAGGCAGGGACTCTTGCGGTAACAGCGGCTTGCCGAGTACCTGGGCAAACAGTTCCAGGGCTGGAGTGCGCCGTGATTCGTCACTCAGACTTCGCAGGGAAATCCAGGTCCGGTCCTGGCTGATGCCCATATTCATCCTTGCTCCCAGATTATCGAACGTCGCCTGTATGGCATTGATGTCCTTGCCATCTACGCCCTCATTCAAAAGGCTAACGGTGACCGCGGCCAGGCCGGGTTGATGTGATGTGTGGGCGCTGCCGGCGGCAAAGCTCACAAGGGCATCGAACATCGGCAGGCCAGGGGTGCGGATGAACAGGATCTTCGTTCCACTGAGGGTTTTGTAACCCTTGATCGGCAGTGTGCGGTGGGTCGCCGGAGTCTGTGGTTCATTGAGCGATTGCAGCGCTGGCTTCTGGGGCGCCGTGGTTGCAGTGGCAGTGGCCTGTGCACTCAACAGCATGCCGGCCAGGATCAATCCATTGATGAGGCCTTTGAGCTTATCCATTGTTTTTCTCCGGCAAGATTGTTGCGGTACTCAGGCGCTCACGCGTCAGGTAAGTCTTTGCGACCTGTTGAATATCCAGGGGCGTGACCTTGTTCAGCTCATCCGTATCCTGATCGGCCAGCCGCCAGTCCAGGCCGATGGTTTCCAGCAGACCCAAGGTATAGGCCTGCCCTTCCAGATCATCCTGTGCATAAACCGTGTTAGCGATCACAAGGTTTTTCGCGCGCTCCAGTTCTGCCGGTTCCGGTGCCTTGCTCTTCAGTGATTCGATCACTTGCCACAGACGGACGAGGGCCTCGTCAGCGTCATTGAGCTTGTCCGGGTTGAGCTGTGTGGTGATGGTCAGCAACGAATCGCCGCGTTTGAAGGCGTCGTACTCTGAGTCGGCCTCGGTGAATATCGTCTCGCTCAGTTGCAGCTGCTGTTTGATCCGCGCGCTACTGGATCCGGCCAGTAACATATCGAGCAAGCGCAGGGCATGGGCGGTCCGACGATCCGGTGCCGTGGCCAGGCTGGGCGCGTTGAAGCTCATGATCAGGCGTGGGGATGCTATCGGTGCATGCAAGGTCAGTGACCGTTCACCGGCAGACGCCAGCTCGACGGGGGCGGGCGTCACAGGTGTCGCACGTCGCTCAAGGTGGCCGAAGTACTGCTGTGCCAGGGCCTTGATCCGCTCAGGTACAACATCGCCAACGACCACCAGCGTCGCATTGTCCGGCGAATACCAGGCCTGATACCACTGCTGCAATTGCACGGTGTTCATGCGTTGCAGATCGTGCATCCAGCCGATTGTCGGGGTGCGGTAGCCGCTGGCCGGGTAGGCAATGCTGTTCAGTCGTTCGTGAACCGACGCGGTGATTTCATCATCAACGCGCATCCGACGCTCCTCCTGAATGACCTTGAGCTCGGGTGTGAAGTCCTGTGCATCCAGCTTTGCCGTACTCATCAGGTCGGCCAGTATTTCGAAAGCGACGCCAGTGCGGCCGGAAGGCAGTGTCTGGTAAAAAACCGTGTAATCGGTGCCGGTAAATGCGTTTTGATTGGCGCCAAGTTTTTCCAGTATTGCTGCGAACTCTCCGGCGCAGGCCTTGCTGCTGCCTTTGTAGACCATATGTTCGAGGGCGTGGGACAGGCCCGACTGGCCGGGTGGTTCGTAGCTTGAACCGGCCTTGATCCAGAGTTGGGCGGTGACGATGGGGGAGCGGTGGTCCTCGCGCACGACAACCTTGAGGCCGTTATCCAGTACGAAGTCTTGTGTCGCAGGGGGGGGGCGCCGCGCTGGCCATGAGCGGCAGACAGGCGATAAAGGGCAGCATAAATGTGCTGCGGGAGATGTTCATCCGTGTTCATCCTCAGTGGTTTGCAGGTAATTGCGCAAACCACTGTGGATGATCCGAAAGGACGTCAGGCGGTAACTATGTAGTGCATTCCCGAATCGACGTCGGGGTAGTCATCTCGCTGGGAGTCAGGGCTGCGTTGCTCGCAGCTTGTTTGAAAGACCAAGCCACACTTCTCGCGCCGCGCGCCACACCAGGCATGGCATGGCACAGGAAATAATTGATGTCAGACCCATTATTAATGCTCCGGAACTCCCAGCGGTTGTTCGGAAGGTTTATCAGCCGGGGCCGGTAACGTTTTTTGCGGCACGGTCGGGCCAGCGCTGATGATGACCATCTTGTCCGTGCTCAGGTGTTTGTTCATGGCGGTTTTGACCTGCTCGACGGTCAGGGCCTGGGACTGTTGCATGAAATCTTCCAGATGACTCAGCGGTAAGTTGTAGAAACCGATGGCGCCCAATTGGCCGACGATATCGGCGTTGCTCGCGGTGGACAGCGGGAAGCTGCCGACCAGCTTACGCTTGGCGTCGTCGAGCTCTTTTTCGGTCGGGCCGGTCTCAAGGTAGTTGGCCAGCACGTCCTTCACCAATTTCAAGGTGCCTTCGCTCATCTCGGCGCGGGTTTGCAGTTTGATCTTGAATGGGCCACGCGCCTGCATCGGGGTGAAACTCGAGTACACGCCATAAGTCAGGCCGCGTTTCTCGCGCACTTCACTCATCAACCGGCTGCCAAAGCCGCCGCCGCCGAGGATCTGGTTGCCCATGGACAGCGCGGCGTAATCCGGGTCGTTACGGTCGATGCCCAGTTGCGCAAGCATCAAATGGGTCTGTGTCGACGCAGTCTCAATGTGAAAGATGCCCGACTCTGGCTCTGCCGGTTGCTCGATTTTTTCAGTTACCGGGCCTTTTGGCAGGGCACTAGACACCTGTGCCGCGATCATCTCGGCTTCCGCGCGGGAAATGTCGCCGACCAACGCGATCACTACGTTTGCTGCTGTGTGGGTTCTTGTATGGAAGGTTCGAAGCTGTTCGGGAGTAATCAGCGAAATGTTTTGCGCGTTGCCATATTTGGAGTGAGCGTAAGGGTGATCACCGTACAAGCGCTTAAATGCCTCCAGACTCACCTGTTGACTGATGCTTTGTTGGGTATCTTCCAGCGCGACGGCCAACTGGTTTTTGTACCTGGCGATTGAATCGAGCTGGAAGGCCGGTTTTCCGACCACTTCAGCGAATAGCTTCAAAGCGGCCCCACGTTTGTCAGCTGCACTCAGACTGCGCAGCGAGACAGTCGCCAAGTCTTTGTGGGTGCTGGCGTTGAAAACGGCACCGACTGCCTCGAAAACTTCGGCTATCTGGTTGGCATTTTTTTCAGCGATACCTTCGTTCAGCAAGCAGTTCGCCATCAATGCCAAGCCAGGGTGGCCGCCATCCTGGCTACTGCCGGCGGCAATAGTCAGTTGCAAGTCAAGCATTGGCATTTCCGGCGTGGCGACAAATAACACCCTTGCACCTTCGGAGGTGTTCCAGGTTTGCACGTCCAGCTTGCGGGAGCTCGGTGCTTTACCGTCGAGCTCCGCCAGTGACTCCACAGGCAGGTTGGGGCCGTCAGGACCGCCAGTCTCATGAGTGATTTCCTCGGGCAAGACATGGGCAACACTCAGGCGAGCGCGGGTGAAAAATGCGTGGGCCGCTTTCCGGATGTCTTCGGGGGTTACCTCCTGCAGACCGGCAAGTTCAGTATCCATCAGCTTCCACGATAGGCCGATTGTTTCCAGCTTTCCGATAGTGTGAGCCTGACGGCTGATCAAGTCTCGTTGGTAGGCCAGTTGAGCGATCGCTTGAGCGCGTACCCGCTCCATTTCCTCAGCAGAAGGCGCGGTGGTTTTGAGCTGTTCGAGCAGTCGCCACAGGCCGGCTTCAACCTGCTCTATGGTTTTGTGTTTCTGGACGTTCGGTGTCGCTGACAAGGTGAACAAGCTGTCGCCTCGGGTGTAGGGGGCGTAGCCCGAAGACGCATAGGAAACAAGCTCTTCACCACGTTGCAGTAGCGCCGGGATACGGGCGCTATCACCACCATCAAGCAGGGACGCAATCAGTCGCAAGGCATTGACCAGGCGTTTGTCTTCGGCGGTGGCGATACCGGGCACGTTGAACGCCATGAATATTTGCGGCACCTGGATCGGTGTGTGCACTGTAATCCTGCGTTCGCCTGGCTCTGCCAGTTCCAACGGAATCTTGACTGGGGGGATGTCACGACGTGGGATCGGCCCGAACCAACGCTGGGCTAGGGTGACGACCTCTTCCAGTGTCACGGCACCCACCACTACCAGCGTGGCATTGTTCGGTGCATACCAGGACTGGTACCACAGACGAAGCTCTTCGAGCTTCATGCGCTCAAGATCGGCCATCCAGCCAATGGTCGGCGTGTGATAGCCACTGGCAGGGTAGGCCATGGCATTGAAGCGTTCGTAGGCCTTGGACATCGGTTTGTCGTCGGTGTTCAGGCGGCGTTCTTCCTTGATGACTTCGATCTCTTTATTGAACTCCCCTGCTGGCAGATGTGCGTTTACCATGCGGTCGGCTTCGAGTTCGAGGGCCACGCTAAGGTAGTCGCGGGCCAGCAACTGGTGATAAACAGTAGCGTCGTTGCTGGTAAAGGCGTTCTCTTTAGCGCCGAGGTTGCGCAATATTATCGATGCTTCACCCGGGCGGGTTTTGTTGCTGCCCTTGAACACCATGTGTTCCAGGGCGTGGGACAGCCCTGATTGCCCCGGATGTTCATAGCTGGAGCCGACTTTGTACCAGAGCTGGGAGATCACTACTGGCGCTCGATGATCCTCGCGTACGATGATCTTCAGGCCATTTTCGAGAGTGTATTCATGCGTGGGGTTTGGAGTTCGTTCAGTCATTAGCTTGTTCATCCGTTAATCATCCATTGCATCCATGCGAGTCATTTCGCACGTCAACGATGATCCAGGATCAGAGGAACAAGCCACCTCAGATGTGTTGCGTTTTAAGAAACAGCCGTCGTACCGGGCAGGCCATTGATGCTGTCCGCGTTATAGCGGGCCACCCACTTGTAACCAGTCTTGCGACTGATGCTGTGAGCCGCACAGAGTTGGCTGAAATTGAGTCGACCAGACAGATAGTCGGCAATGAACATCACTTTCAGGTCCATAGGTTTCAGCTCTCGCCACGGCATGGTCAGATCCTCGGAATCGACCAGTGCCAGTTAAAGACTGTTACCTATGTGCTTGAACTGTTTTGTTACCTATGTGGGTGAGTCATACCGTGAGTCATACCGTGGACGTTTTTGGCGGGTTTTTTAGGATGGGCCATTAATGCTCCGGAACCCCGAGCGGCTGCTCGGTAGGTTTATCAGTAGGGGCCGGTAACGGCTTTTGCGGCACGGTCGGGCCAGCGCTGACGATGACCATCTTGTCCGTGCTCAGGTGTTTGTTCATGGCGGCTTTGACCTGCTCGACGGTCAAGGCCTGGGATTGTTGCATGAAGTCTTCCAGGTGACTCAACGGCAGGTTATAGAAACCGATGGCGCCCAGTTGGCCGACGATATCGGCGTTGCTCGCGGTGGACAGCGGGAAGCTGCCGGCCAATTCGGGCTTGGCGTCGTCGAGCTCTTTTTCGGTCGGGCCGGTTTTAAGGTGGTCGGCCAGCACATCTTGCACCAGTTTCAGGGTGCCCTCGCTCATCTCGGCGCGGGTTTGCAGGTTGATCATGAACGGGCTGCGCACCTGCATCGGGGTGAAGCCCGAATACACGCCGTAAGTCAGGCCACGCTTCTCGCGCACCTCACTCATCAAGCGGGTGCCGAAGCCGCCGCCGCCGAGGATCTGGTTGCCCATGGACAACACCGCGTAGTCCGGGTCGTTGCGGTCGATACCCAGTTGCGCGAGCATCAGGTTGGTCTGCTTGGACGGAAACTGTGTCTCGCTTGCTTGGGAGCACGAACAGTGTGGGGCTGCGAGCGGTGCAGGTTCGGCAACCCCTTGGTTCACTGTTTGCAATTCAGCGGCAGGCTTGAAAATTGAACAACAGCGTTATTCCAGCGAACCTTCCAATGGGAAAATGTGGGCTGTTGTCATTCGCTGCTCTGTGAAGTAAGTGTTGGCGAAGTCTTGAATGTCCTTGGCGGTGACGCCCAGCAAAGCTTGGTATTCCTGCGCCCTGTTACTCAGAGGCAGTTTTGAATGATGATATCTGGTGACGATGGCGGGTAAAATCAAAGGATCTTGCTCCCTTTTGGCCCATAGGGTGAGACGCTTTTCACGAGCCTGTTCCAAGGTTTGGGTATCGATTGGATTTCGTTTTAGCTCATTTATGTAAGTGTGCAGCCCCTGCTCTAACTGACTTGGAGTTTGATCCGCCGACAGGGCCGTAACACTCAGAGAAAAAAGGCCCGCATTTTCGTAGCATCGTACCCCTGCGACGCCCCACCCGTCTGGCATTAGCAGGAAGTAGTTGGTCAGAAGCTCCGCGAGGATGCCTAAGGCGCCGAAAGCCTTGGGATCTTCATTGAAGAAGTTGCGGTCGGGCAAATTGAAGGCCATGACCGCCATAGGCTCTTTAGTGTTTTTGCGCAGTTCGATATGTCGCTTGCCTGGTTCGGAAGCTTCTTTGATGTAGTTGAAGGCCTCAAGAGATCTATGCGGGATTGCAGAGAAATGCTGTTCTGCCAACTTGAAAACGTTCACGGCGTTAACATTGCCGACAACGACCAGCGTTGCATTATTGGGCATGTACCAACGCTGATACCATTGGCGCAGTTGATTGATATCAAGTCTTGAAAGGCTGACTGGAGTGCCGTTGGCGTTGTTGGAATAACCACTGAAAGGATAAAATAGTTCGTTGATCTCCTGTGATGTATTGTAGTTGGATATAAAAACATCGCTTTCGACTCGATAGCTATTTTGTTGTTGTATTTGCGCCTGCAAAGTTGCGTCGGTCATTTTTGGTGCTGCCATCAAGGTGGCGTGTTGGCTGAATGCTTCCTCTAGGCAGGAAGGTGGTACGCGCTGTATATACGACGTAAAGTCATCCCGATGAAACGATTTAAGCTCGTACACATCGGATGTTACTGTGTCTTGACTGTCTTGGAGTAATACGCCGGCCAGCATGAGGTTAATACCCGCATTTTCCGATAGTTCGTTACGGTGACTGACTTTGTAGCTAAGTTCGATGTGGACGTCAGTGGCTTGACTGAGTTCGGCAACAATGATTTTCAGGCCATTGTCGAGAGTGAGCTCTTTTGTCGGAGAGGTGGGATATGTTATCTGCATGGTTTGCGAGTCCATTTGCGGTTATGCGAGTCATTTCGCTCGCCAACAATGCTCACAAGTATTAAATCTATCTAGGGTAAATATGTTTCCCGTTACGACTATTGTAGAGATATCGGGTGGGGGGATGCCCACCCGAACTTGGTTATGCGGAAGGGAGAGCGCCGCGCTGCCACAACGAGTAATACACTCGCCCGGATTTCTGCTCCCGGTGCAGGCGCCAGTTCTCCGGCAGGCCCAGGGTCGACGGTGCCGACTCGCTTTCGGTGTACACCCAGGCGTCTTCGGCCAGCCATTGGCGCTCTTCGAGCAACTTGCAAACGGCGGGCAGCAGGTCCTGGTTGAACGGCGGATCGAGGAACACCAGGTCGTAGGCCGTTGCGGTCTGGGTTTCCAGGTAGCGCAGGGCGTCGGTGGTCTGGACCTGGCCGTTGGTGCACCGCAGCGTGCCCAGGTGCTCTTTCAGGCTGGACACCGCGATGCTGCTGGCGTCCAGAGCCTGGCCCATGGCCGCGCCGCGGGACAGGGCTTCGAGGAACAGCGCGCCGCTGCCGGTGAACGGGTCGAGTACCTTGGCGCCCGGCACGTAAGGTGCGAGCCAGTTGAACAGGGTTTCACGCACACGGTCCGGCGTCGGGCGCAGGCCCGGGGCGTCGGGGAAGCTCAGCTTCCGGCTGCGCCATTCTCCGCCGATGATGCGCAGCTGGTTCACGCCGTTGTGGACGTTTTTGGCGGGTTTTTTAGGATGGGCCATTAATGCTCCGGAACCCCGAGCGGCTGCTCGGAAGGTTTATCAGTAGGGGCCGGTAACGGCTTTTGCGGCACGGTCGGGCCAGCGCTGACGATGACCATCTTGTCCGTGCTCAGGTGTTTGTTCATGGCGGCTTTGACCTGCTCGACGGTCAAGGCCTGGGATTGTTGCATGAAGTCTTCCAGGTGACTCAACGGCAGGTTATAGAAACCGATGGCGCCCAGTTGGCCGACGATATCGGCGTTGCTCGCGGTGGACAGCGGGAAGCTGCCGGCCAGTTCGCGCTTGGCGTCGTCGAGCTCTTTTTCGGTCGGGCCGGTTTTAAGGTAGTCGGCCAGTACATCCTGCACCAGTTTCAGGGTGCCCTCGCTCATCTCGGCGCGGGTTTGCAGGTTGATCATGAACGGGCCGCGCACCTGCATCGGGGTGAAGCCCGAATACACGCCGTAAGTCAGGCCACGCTTCTCGCGCACCTCACTCATCAGGCGGGTGCCGAAGCCGCCGCCACCGAGAATCTGGTTACCCATGGACAACGCCGCGTAGTCCGGGTCGTCGCGGTCGATGCCCAGTTGCGCGAGCATCAGGTTGGTCTGCTTGGACGGGAACTCGATATGGCCGACGCTGGCCTTGGGTTCGACGGGCTGCGCGATTTTCGCCAAGGCCGGGCCTTTGGGCAAGGTACTGGAAACCTGTGCGGCAATCGCTTCGGCTTCCGCGCGGGACAGGTCGCCGACCAGCGCGATCACCACATTACCGGCTGCATAGGCCTTCTCGTGGAAGGCATGCAGTTGGGCCACGGTGATCGTCGGTACGGTTTTCGCCGTGCCGTCGCTGGCGTGTGCGTACGGGTGATCACCGTACAAGCGGTTCATCAGTTCCAGGCTCGCCAGTTTGCCGGGGTTCTGTTTCTGGTATTCGAAACCGGCGAGCATCTGGTTCTTGATGCGGGCCAGCGAATCGGCAGGGAAAGTCGGCTTGCCGATGACTTCGGCGAACAGCTTCAGGGCCGGCTCGCGCTTGTCCTTGGCACTCAGGCTGCGCAGCGAAGCGATTGCCATGTCCTTAAAAGCGCCGTTGCCGAAATCGGCGCCCAGGCCTTCGAAGCCCTGGGCAATGGCGCCGACGTCTTTGCCGGCCACGCCTTCGTTGAGCATGGCGTTGGTCAACACCGCCACGCCCGGTGCATCGCCGTCCTGGCTGCTGCCGGCAGCGAAGATCAGGCGCATGTCGAACATCGGCAGCTCATGGGCTTCGACAAAGAGCACCTTGGTGCCTTCGGCGGTGTTCCAGGTCTGCACATCCAGCTTGCGGTGGGCCGGTGCCTTGCCGTTGAGTTCGGTCAGCGATTGCAGTTTCTGGCTGGCCCTGGCCTTGTCCAGGGCTTCGCTGGCATTGGTTTCACCGGAGCGCGACAGATAGAACGCGGCGGAGCCGATAACGGCGACGGCGACCAGGCCGATCAGGGCCAGGCGGGAGGGTTTACGCTCACTCATGAGTCGTCTCCAGAGGCAGTACATGGGCGACGCTGAGACGTTCGCGGGTGAAATACAGCTTGGCGGCTTTCTGGATGTCTTCCGGCGTGACGCTTTCCAGATCGGCCAATTCGGTGTCCATCAGTTTCCATGACAGACCGACGGTTTCCAGTTGGCCGATGGCCGTGGCCTGACTGGTGATCGAGTCGCGCTCGAAGACCAGGCCGGCGATGACTTGTGCGCGGACCCGTTCCAGTTCTTCGGCGGTTGGCGCGGTGGTTTTCAACTGGTCGAGCAGCTTCCACAAACCGGATTGCGCCTGGGCGATGGTCTTGTGTTTCTGCGAGTTTGGCGATGCCGACAGGGTGAAGAGGCTGTCGCCACGGGTGTAGGCGTCGTAACTCGACGAACCGCCGGACACCAGTTCTTCGCCGCGCTCCAGTTGCGTCGGGATGCGTCCGCTGTAGCCGCCGTCAAGCAGTGCCGAGATCAGCCGCAGGGCATTGACCAGGCGTTTGTCGTCGGTGGTGGCGATGCTCGGCACGTTGAAGGCCAGCATCAGGCTAGGCAGTTGGGTCTGCACGTGCAGGGTGATCTGGCGCTCGCCCGGTTCGGCCAGTTCCAGCGGTTTTTTCGCGGCGGGCACTTCACGCTTGGCGATCGGGCCGAAATAGCGTTGGGCCAGGGTTTTGACTTCGTCCGGGGTGACATCGCCAACCACCACCAGCGTGGCGTTGTTGGGCACGTACCAGGTTTCGTACCAGTGGCGCAGCTCTTCGACTTTCATCCGCTCAAGGTCGGCCATCCAGCCGATGGTCGGCGTGTGATAGCCGCTGGCCGGGTAGGCCATGGCCTTGAAGCGCTCGTAGGCCTTGGCCATCGGCTTGTCGTCGGTACGCAGGCGACGTTCTTCCTTGATGACCTCGATTTCCTTGGCGAACTCATCAGGTGGCAGGCGCAGGCTGGCCATGCGGTCGGCTTCCAGCTCGAAGGCCACGCCCAAGCGATCCCGAGCCAGCACCTGGTAGTACGCGGTGAAATCATCGCTGGTGAATGCGTTCTCCTCGGCACCCAGGTCGCGCAGGATCAGCGAGGCTTCGCCGGGACCGACTTTCTCGCTGCCCTTGAACATCATGTGCTCCAGGGCGTGGGACAGGCCGGTATTGCCCGGTGTCTCGTAGCTGGAGCCGACCTTGTACCAGACCTGGGAAACCACCACGGGAGCACGATGGTCTTCGCGCACGACCACCTTCAAGCCATTGTCGAGAGTGAATTCGTGGGTGGGTTGCGGGTCGGCAGCCAGGGCCGAAAGGGGCAGGCAAACTGTGCTGAGCAGCAGGCCTGCGGCGCGGCGGGCAAGAGCATTCATTCGTTTTCAAACCTTTGGGGCTGCCCGCTTGTTCTTAGCGTCAGCGGGCGAGAGGGTGCTAGGATACTGATCCGTTTTACTGGCGGCCACGCCTATCAGGCCTTTGATTGGCCTGCGGGTTGTATGGGTTACCGGCAGAAACTTTGAGTTTGTCAGCTAAACTCTGCGTTTTCGCCGACGATGCCGTTCCAGTCCTTCGTATTAGTCGAGCTTTGAGGTGCTTTTGATCACCTCGACAAAATGTTGCGCGTGAACAAGCTGGGTGAAACACAGTCTGTTCTGCATCGAATATTTATTTGCCGGGGCGCCATTGGCGCGTCGCTACCGTGAGATAGCCGTCCTCCATGTTTGGTTCCAACGACGACAAGAAGACCCCAGCTGCGGCTGGCGAGAAAAAAAGCCTGTTCGGATGGCTGCGCAAAAAGCCGCAGGAACCCGTCGTCGAACAGCCACAAGCCATTCCTGAACCAGCGCCGACGCCGGTCCCGGTAATAGAAGAAGCGCCCGCGTCGGTTATTTTGCCGATTGCCGAGCCGTTGCAGCAACCCAAGGTTGAAGCCGCTCCCGAACCCGTCAGCGAAATCGTCACCGAACAGCCGTTGGCCCCGACGGCCGAGCCGTGGTTGACCCTGCCGGTGGCCGAAGAACCCGTGGCATTGGTCGAAAATGACCTGGCTCCTCACGTGACACCACCGATTCCGGCTCCGGTAGCGTTTACGCCTGCACCGGCTCATGTGCCTGTGGTCGAACCTATTGTTGAACCAGTCGTCGTAGCCGAGCCTGTGCCTGTTGTCAGCCAGCCAGAGGTTCCGGTATTCGTTGCTCCGGTTGCTCCGGTTGCTCCGGTTGCTCCGGTTGCTCCGGTTGCTCCGGTTGCTCAAGCACCGGCACCCGCTCCAATTCCTGAGCCGATCGCGGCGCCCGTCGAAGCCCTGGCGGAGCCGGTACGCACCGAAGAAACCAAAGCCGGTT
This sequence comes from Pseudomonas sp. KH_046_1, assembly GCF_057839025.1. Classification (NCBI taxonomy): domain Bacteria; kingdom Pseudomonadati; phylum Pseudomonadota; class Gammaproteobacteria; order Pseudomonadales; family Pseudomonadaceae; genus Pseudomonas; species Pseudomonas sp. KH_046_1. Next base: position 5,993,671 of record NZ_CM174481.1, on the reverse strand, counting down.
TCTTCGCCCGCCTCAAGCAGGGCCTGTCCAAGACCAGCGCCAGTATCGGCGAAGGCATGGCCAGCCTGTTCCTGGGCAAAAAGGTCATTGATGACGAACTGCTCGAAGATCTCGAAACCCGTTTGCTGACCGCCGACGTTGGTGTCGAAGCCACCTCGGTGATCATTCAGCGTCTGACGCAGAAGGTTGCGCGCAAGGAGCTGGCCGACGCCGACGCTCTGTACAAATCCCTGCAAGCCGAGCTGGCAGCGATGCTCAAGCCGGTCGAGCAGCCGCTGAAAGTCACCTCGCAGAACAAGCCGTTCGTGATTCTGGTGGTCGGCGTCAACGGTGCCGGCAAGACCACCACCATCGGCAAGCTGGCGAAGAAGCTGCAGCTGGAAGGCAAGAAAGTCATGCTCGCCGCTGGCGACACCTTCCGTGCCGCGGCGGTGGAGCAATTGCAGGTCTGGGGTGAGCGCAACAAGATCCCGGTGATCGCGCAGCACACTGGCGCCGACTCGGCCTCGGTGATCTTCGATGCCGTGCAGGCCGCCAAGGCCCGTGGCATTGATGTACTGATCGCCGACACCGCCGGCCGCCTGCACACCAAAGACAACCTGATGGAAGAGCTGAAAAAGGTTCGCCGGGTGATCGGCAAGCTTGACGCCGACGCCCCTCACGAAGTGCTGTTGGTGCTTGACGCTGGCACCGGCCAGAACGCCATCAACCAGGCCAAGCAATTCAATCAGACCGTCGAATTGACCGGCCTGGCGCTGACCAAGCTCGACGGCACCGCCAAGGGCGGGGTGATTTTCGCCCTGGCCAAGCAATTCGGCCTGCCGATCCGCTACATTGGCGTCGGCGAAGGTATCGACGATTTGCGTACCTTTGAAGCAGAACCCTTTGTCCAGGCATTGTTTGCCGAGCGGGAGCGTTCATGATTCGTTTCGAACAGGTCGGTAAGCGCTACCCGAACGGTCACGTCGGCTTGCATGAGCTGAGCTTTCGAGTCCGTCGTGGCGAGTTCTTGTTTGTCACCGGCCATTCCGGCGCCGGTAAATCCACGCTGTTGCGCCTGTTGCTGGCGATGGAACGCCCGACCAGCGGAAAGCTGCTGCTCGCCGGGCAAGACCTGAGCACCATCAGCAACGCGCAGATTCCTTTCTTGCGCCGGCAGATCGGCGTGGTGTTCCAGAATCACCAGTTGCTGTTCGATCGCACGGTGTTCAATAACGTCGCGTTGCCTTTGCAGATTCTGGGCCTGTCCAAGGCCGAGATCGCCAAGCGCGTGGACTCGGCACTGGAGCGCGTGGCACTGTCGGATAAAACCGATCTGTACCCGGGCGACCTGTCCACCGGTCAGCAGCAGCGCGTCGGCATCGCCCGCGCCATCGTTCACCGTCCGGCCTTGCTGCTGGCGGATGAACCGACCGGTAACCTCGACCCGCGTCTGGCCGCCGAGATCATGGGTGTGTTCGAAGACATCAATCGCCTGGGTACCAGCGTGCTGATCGCCAGTCACGACCTGGCCCTGATCGCCCGCATGCGCCATCGCATGCTGACGCTGCAACGCGGTCGATTGATCGGTGACGGGGAGGCCGCGGTATGAGCGCAACACGTAGCCCCAAGGTTTCCGAACGTGTGGCCCCAAAGGCCGCCGATCCGCAGCCGCAAAAGAAAAAACACGACGATGACGACGGGCCGGACTTTGCCACGTTGTTCCGCGCCTGGATCGAAAGCCATCGTGCCAGTCTGGTGGACAGCCTGCGCCGCCTGGGCAAGCAGCCCATCGGCAGTTTTTTCACCTGCATGGTGATGGCGGTAGCCCTGAGTTTGCCCATGGGGCTGTCACTTTTGCTAAGTAACGTCGAGCGCCTTGGCGGTTCCTGGCAGCGCGCGGCGCAGATTTCCCTGTATCTGGATCTTGAGGCCAAACCGGCCGAAGGCGAATCACTGCGCGATCAGATCAAGGGCATGCCTGGCGTCGCCGATGCCGAATATGTTGGCCGCGAGCAGGCGCTGGAAGAGTTCCAGCAACAGTCCGGTCTGGGCGAGGCGCTCAAGGAGTTGCCGGAGAACCCGCTGCCGGGCGTGGTCCTGGTGACGCCGGCCGAAGTCGACAAGCCGGCCCTTGAAGCATTAAGACAAAAACTATCCGAGCTGCCGAAGGTACAGCAGGCGCAACTTGATTTAGTCTGGGTCGAGCGTCTGGCAGCCATCCTCAAGCTGGGTGACCGTTTTGTCTTCGGTCTGACCGTGCTTCTGGTTTCTGCATTACTTTTGGTGATAGGCAATACCATTCGTCTTCATATTGAAAACCGCCGCACAGAGATAGAAGTGATTAAACTGGTCGGCGGCACTGACAGCTATGTACGCAGGCCCTTTCTATATATGGGTGCGCTGTATGGCTTCGGTGCGGGGATTCTGTCCTGGGGGGTACTGGCGTTCGGCCTTGATTGGCTGAACGACGCGGTGGTAGGGCTGGCCGGTTTGTACGGCAGTGATTTTGCGCTGGCTGGAGTGCCAGTTGCCGACGGTCTGTCTCTCTTGCTTGGCGCGGTGCTGTTGGGGTATATCGGTGCATGGATTGCAGTCGCACGCCACCTGAGGGAGCTTGCGCCTAAGTAGTATCATTTTGCTCGTATTGACCTTTCAGCGTTTTTGGGTTTTAGGGAACTTGTCTTTCGGTTTCCGGTCAATTTTCGCAGTGCTGAACTGCACGAGTTTGTAAGTCGGAGGTTTTTTCGTATGACCAATTCTTTGCAACCTGCATATGCTCTGGTCCCGGGTGCGAACCTGGAGGCCTATGTGCACACCGTCAACAGCATTCCATTGCTGTCGCCGGAGCAGGAGCGTGAACTGGCCGAGAGTCTCTATTATGAGCAGGATTTGGGGGCGGCTCGGCAGATGGTGCTCGCCCACCTGCGTTTTGTCGTACATATCGCCCGTAGCTATTCCGGCTACGGCCTGGCCCAGGCTGACCTGATCCAGGAAGGCAACGTCGGCCTGATGAAGGCCGTGAAGCGCTTCAACCCGGAAATGGGCGTGCGCCTGGTGTCCTTTGCCGTGCACTGGATCAAGGCGGAAATCCACGAGTTCATCCTGCGCAACTGGCGCATCGTGAAAGTCGCGACCACCAAGGCCCAGCGCAAGTTGTTCTTCAACCTGCGCAGCCAGAAGAAACGCCTGGCCTGGCTGAACAACGAGGAAGTCCACCGTGTGGCGGAAAGCCTCGGTGTAGAGCCTCGGGAAGTGCGCGAGATGGAAAGCCGCCTGACGGGCCATGATATGGCCTTCGACCCGGCTGCCGAAGCGGACGACGACAGTGCTTTCCAGTCGCCGGCCAACTATCTGGAAGACCACCGGTATGACCCGGCGCGTCAACTGGAAGACGCCGACTGGAGCGACAACTCCAACCACAACCTGCACGAAGCGCTGGAAGTGCTGGACGATCGCAGCCGTGACATCCTCTACCAGCGCTGGCTGGCGGAAGAAAAAGCCACGCTGCATGACCTGGCGCAGAAGTACAACGTATCGGCCGAGCGTATTCGTCAGCTTGAGAAGAGCGCGATGAACAAGCTCAAGGTGTCGATCGCTGCGTAAGCACTGTACAGGCAATAAAAAACGCCGCGGTCATTGATCCTGTGGGAGCGAGCTTGCTCGCGATGAGGTCCGAACATTCAATATAAAAGTTGAATGTCAGGCCGTCATCGCGGGCAAGCCCGCTCCCACAGTGGTTTTCAGGGTCTGAAAAATTGGGATCAGTTATTGGGCCCAAGGCGCCCGACGCGAGTCGTTCAGCCCGACCAGATAGCTGTCGCCACCCAACTGGCTCATCTGTCGCCGAATCCAGCCGGCACGTCGCGCCACGTAAGCGGTTGGATGGCTCGCACTCCACACGCGGGGGTTAGGCAGCACGGCGGCCAACAAGCTCGATTGCTGACGGCTGAGGTTCTTGGCGCTCACACCAAAGTGATGCCGAGCCGCCGCTTCAGCGCCAAACACACCGTCATCCCACTCGACACTGTTGAGGTACACCTCAAGAATCCGCTGCTTGGGCCAGAACACTTCGATCAGTCCGGTGAACCAGGCTTCCAGGCCTTTGCGCAGCCAGCTGCGGCCAGACCACAGGAACAGGTTTTTCGAGACTTGCTGGCTGAGGGTGCTGGCGCCACGGATCGAACCGCCGCGCTCGTTATGGGCAAACGCCGCCTGAATCGCGCCGATATCGAAGCCCCAGTGCTCCGGGAATTTCTGGTCTTCGCCGGCAATCACCGCGACTTTCAGGTCATCGGAGATCTCGTCCCAGGGTTTCCAGGTCCGTTGCAGGTCGATGGGTTCGCCGTCAAACCAGGATTCGATCTTGCGCTCGACCATCAGCGTCGTCCCCGGTGGCGGCACCACGCGAAAGATCAGCACCAGCAATACGCTGCCACCCATGAACCAGAGTACGGCCTTGGAGAAATGACGGAAATAGATACGCAGCATAGAGATGGCTTGGCCGAACCCGTTGAGCGGGCCATTATACAGACCCTTTGGATCGAAACTGACTGGAGTTCTGCATGCTGCGTGGCTTTCTGATGCTGGCCGCTTTTTTCGGCTTCACCGGTGTCGGCCTCGGGGCCTTTGCTGCCCATGGCCTGAAGAGCCACCTGAGCGCCGAGTACCTGGCGATCTTCCACACCGGCGTCACCTATCAACTGGTGCACGCCCTGGCGTTGCTCGGTGTCGCAGCGCTGGCCACGCAAATTCCTGGTCGACTCGCCACCTGGGCCGCTGCGTCGTTTGCCATCGGTATCCTGCTGTTTTCCGGCAGCCTGTATATATTGACGCTGACGGGCATCAGCAAGCTCGGCATCGTCACCCCGTTCGGTGGCTTGGCCTTTCTGGTGGGCTGGTTTTGCCTTGGACTTGCCGCCTGGCGCCTGAGCTGACTTAACGGTCCATTTCATGACGAATGGCTTGGGTCGGCCTGACTGATCGGGCTAGAATGCCAGCCCCTAAAAATGATGGCGGCATCCGGCATGCGCATTCAGTTGAACGGCGAATCCTTTGAACTGCCCGACGGTGAAACCGTTGCGGCCCTGCTGACCCGTCTGGACCTGACCGGACGCCGGGTGGCGGTCGAACTCAATCTGGATATCGTCCCGCGCAGTCAGCACGCAGACACCGCGTTGAACGACGGCGACAACGTCGAAGTGGTGCACGCCATCGGCGGCGGCTAGCCCCAAACACTGTGAAAACTGCTGCGCTCGGAAATACTGCGTTAAAAACAGGCTCGGAATGCTCATTTACAACCCGTAAACTCCGCTTCCTCGCCTGTTTTTGCCTTGTCTTTCCTTCGCTCGCGACGTTTTCACAGCGTTTGGTTAATAAGGAATTCTGCAAGAACCTCACCCCTACAGAGGATTTCCCATGAGCATCGTTCGCAGCGACAAGCCTTTCGTCCTGGCCGGTCGTACTTACCAGTCGCGTTTGCTGGTCGGTACCGGCAAGTACCGTGACATGGAAGAAACCCGCCTGGCCATCGAAACCTCGGGTGCCGAGATCGTCACCTTCGCCGTGCGCCGCACCAACCTTGGCCAGATCGAGGGCGAGCCGAACCTGCTCGAAGTGCTGTCGCCGGATCGCTACACCTTCCTGCCGAACACCGCCGGTTGCTACGACGCCATCGAAGCCGTGCGCACCTGCCGCCTGGCTCGTGAACTGCTCGACGGCCACAACCTGGTCAAGCTGGAAGTGCTGGCCGACCAGAAAACCCTGTTCCCCAACGTGATCGAAACCCTCAAGGCTGCCGAAACGCTGGTCAAGGAAGGCTTCGACGTGATGGTCTATACCAGTGATGACCCGATCATCGCCCGTCAATTGGCGGAAATCGGCTGCATCGCCGTCATGCCGCTGGCCGGTCTGATCGGCTCCGGTCTGGGGATCTGCAATCCGTACAACCTGCAGATCATCCTCGAAGAAGCCAAGATCCCGGTGCTGGTGGATGCCGGTGTCGGTACTGCTTCCGACGCCACCATCGCCATGGAACTGGGTTGTGATGCGGTGCTGATGAACTCGGCCATCGCACATGCCCAGCAACCGGTCATGATGGCTGAAGCCATGAAACATGCGATCGTCGCAGGCCGCCTGGCTTACCTCGCCGGCCGTATGCCGAAAAAACTCTATGCCAGCGCCTCTTCGCCGCTGGATGGTCTGATCAAGTAAGAGCCATTGATGACTGAATCGAACGACACGCCAATCCAGACGGAAGAAGGCGACGAGCGCCAACACCGCCGCATCAAGAGTTTCGTGATGCGCGCCGGGCGCATGACCGAAGGCCAGCAAAAGGGCCTGGAGCAGGGCACTCCGCTGTTCGTGCTGCCGCTGGCCGACGCGCCGGTGGATTTCGACCAAGTGTTCGGTCGCTCTGCACCGCGCTCGCTGGAAATTGGTTTCGGCATGGGCCATTCGCTGCTGGAAATGGCAGCGGCTGCGCCGGAGCAGGATTTCATTGGCGTCGAGGTGCACCGTCCGGGTGTCGGCGCACTGCTCAATGGCGTGCTGACTCAAGGCCTGACCAACCTGCGGGTCTACGATTGCGATGCGATCGAAGTGCTCAACCGCTGCGTCGCCGACAACAGCCTCGATCGCCTGATGCTGTTTTTCCCGGACCCGTGGCACAAGAGCCGTCACCACAAGCGCCGTATCGTTCAGGCGTCCTTCGCCGAATTGGTGCGAAGCAAGTTGAAGGTTGGTGGCATTCTGCACATGGCCACTGACTGGGAACCGTACGCCGAGTACATGCTGGAAGTGATGAACGTCGCGCCGGGTTACCGCAACCTCGCCGAAGACGGCAAGTGCGTACCGCGCCCGGCCGAGCGGCCGATCACCAAGTTCGAACGCCGTGGCGAACGTCTTGGGCATGGGGTTTGGGATTTGAAGTTCGAAAAACTGGCGTAAAACCTGTGGGAGCGAGCTTGCTCGCGATGGCGGCCTGACAGTCAACAGAGATGTTGGATATGATGGCCTCATCGCGAGCAAGCTCGCTCCCACAGTTGTTTTGGGGTGTGGCTTAATTCAGCGGCGGTCAGCGACTACGCCAATCAACACCAGCACCACCAGCAACACCGGCGCCAGGCTGTAGTTGTTGAACTGGCTCAAGCCGCGCACGACCCATGGTGTGGCGTAGATCAGCGCCGCGCCGCTGCCGATCAGGCACAGCAGGGACATCAGCGGTACGCGCAAGGCGCCGGCGATGCTGCCCAGGCGCTGCTCGACCCAGCCTTTGAAATCCGCACCAAACAGCACCAGCAGGCAGCCCACCAGGGCCAGGGCGATTTCCGAGAGGTTGCTGCGGCTCCAGCGAGACATGGTGGCAAGCAGGTCGAGTACCAAATCCATTCGATTTCCTTATGTCAGAAATTTCTGCAGCAAGTCGTTGAGGAAGAGTTGTCCGCGCTCGGTGGCTACCAGGCGTGACGGTTCGACCTGCAACAGGCCGCTTTGTTCGGCTTCACGGCGGCCTTCAGCAAGGCTTTCCAGCGTCATGCCGGTACGTTCCGGGTACAGCCGCGATTCGACGCCTTCAGTCAGGCGCAGCGCGTTCATCAGGAATTCGAACGGCATTTCATCGTTGGTCAGCGCTTTCTCGCCAGCCTTGAAGCTTTTCGCCGGATTCAGGTAATCCTTTGGCAAGCGGGTCTTCCAGGTGCGGACGATGCGCCCGTCCGGATGGCTGAGCTTGCCGTGGGCACCGGCACCGATGCCGATGAAGTCGCCAAAACTCCAGTAATTGAGGTTGTGGCGCGCCGGGCGACCGGGCAGGGCATAGGCCGAGACTTCGTATTGCGCGTAACCGTGTTCGGCCAGCAGTGCTTGCCCGGCCTCCTGAATGTCCCACAGCGTGTCGTCTTCCGGCAGTGTCGGCGGCTGGTTCCAGAACACTGTGTTCGGTTCCAGGGTCAGTTGATACCACGACAGGTGTGTCGGTTTCAGGGCGATGGCTGTGCGCAGGTCGGCCAAGGCATCGTCCAGGGACTGATTCGGCAAGCCATGCATCAAGTCCAGATTGAAGTTGTCGAACCCGGCCTGCCGCGCCATGCCGGCGGCGCGTACGGCTTCGTCACCGTTGTGGATCCGCCCCAGGGCCTCGAGCTTTTCTTGCTGAAAGCTCTGGATACCGATCGACAGGCGATTGATCCCCAGTTTCCGGTACGCCACGAACTTGTCTTGCTCGAACGTCCCCGGATTGGCTTCCAGCGTGATTTCGATGTCGCTGGCAAACGGGATGCGCTGTTCGACGCCTTTGAGCAAGCGACCCAGCGAATCAGCGCTGAATAGGCTTGGCGTGCCGCCACCGAAGAAAATCGAGCTCAGCTCACGACCATAGACGGCGTGCAGGTCCTGATCGAGATCGGCCAGCAATGCGTCGACGTACTCTTCTTCCGGCAGCACGGGGCTGGCGGTGTGGGAGTTGAAGTCGCAATAAGGGCATTTGCGCACGCACCACGGGATGTGGATATACAGCGCCAGCGGCGGCAGCACAGGCAGGGCCGCCCGAGGCGATTGAGCATCGCCGCCGAAGATCAGCGGCGACGCGGATGATTCACGGGTCATTTCAAGCCCAGACGCTGGCGCAGCAGATCCATTGCACGGGCGCGGTGGCTGATCTGGTTCTTGTCGCTCGGGCTCAGCTCGGCGCTGGAGCAATTACGCTCCGGCACCCAGAACAGCGGGTCGTAGCCGAAACCGTGTTCGCCGCTGGCCTGGGTCAGGATTCGCCCGTGCCACAAACCTTCGCAGAGGATCGGCAACGGATCATCGGCGTGGCGCACCAATGCCAGCACGCACACGAACTGCGCACCACGTTCGGCTTCAGGCACGTCTTTCAGCACGTCGAGCAGCTTGGCGTTGTTCGCCGCATCGCCCTTGCCGTCGGCGTAACGCGCCGAGTAGATACCCGGCGCACCGCCAAGGAAATCCACTGCCAGCCCGGAATCGTCGGCCAGCGCCGGCAGGCCGGAGATGCGCGCGGCATTGCGGGCCTTGAGGATGGCGTTCTCGACGAACGACAAACCAGTCTCTTCAGGCTCGACGCTGCTGAACTCGCCAATCGAGCGCAGATGCACCGACTCACCGAGCATGGCCTGGAGTTCCTTGAGTTTGCCGGCGTTATGGCTGGCCAGTACGAGTTGCGAGAAGTTGATCATTGGCCAGGGAAGAGCTCTTGGTTGAAATTGATGGTGTTGATCTTGTCGCCGGTCTGCACCTTGATGTTGAAGGTGCGGATTTCCTGCTGGGGTACCGGGTATTGGGCGATGTAGTAGATCGCTCCTTGCTCGGTGACCTGTTTGAAGTTCAGTGTGTAGCTTTGGCTGGTCAGGTCTTTGACGGTGCCGCTGACCTCGGCCGTCATCGGCGTGCCGGCCTTGATCACCGAAATGTTGATCACGCCCTGATCCTTGCTGCGCGTCAGCTGGGCGGCCTTGGCAACGTCCGGTAGCAGGTAGGTGGAGTTGAAGGTGTTGTAGTGCACCGTCACGTCGCCGAAGGTTTCCTTGCGTTCGCTCTTGATGGCGTCGGCGGCCATGACGGTGACGCTCAGGCAGGCAGTGAGTAGAAGCAACGCTAGACGACCCATGATCGTTCTCCTTGAAATAGTGTGGATCAGACTGCGACCTTGTGGTCGGCAAGTCCCGGGCTGCTGACCCGGTAGATGCCGATCTCACCTAACAGATTAGGCCATAGCTTGCTGGCCCACCCGTGCCGATGCTGTTGATCCACGGCAAGCCGATCAATGACCTTCGCCTCACGTTCGCGACACAAGGCTTCAAAGTCGGCGAAGGTGCAGAAGTGAATGTTCGGCGTGTTGTACCAGGTGTACGGCAGGAACTCGGAAACCGGCATGCGGCCCTTGCTCGCCAGGTACCAGCGGCAGCGCCAGTGACCGAAATTCGGGAAAGTGATGATGCACTGACGGCCCACGCGCAGCATTTCCTCGAGGATCCTGTCCGGGTAGTGCACCGCTTGCAGCGCCTGGGTCATGACCACGATGTCGAAACTGTTGCTGGCAAAGTTGCCCAGGCCCTTGTCCAGGTCCTGTTCTATGACGTTGATGCCCTTGGCCACGCACTCGGCGATGTTGTCGGCGTCGTTTTCCAGGCCATAACCGGTGACTTGTTTGTTATCGCGCAGCCAGGTCAGCAGTTCGCCATCGCCGCACCCGAGGTCGAGCACGCGGCTGCCGGCGGGGATCCATTCCTGGATGATTTCCAGATCAGCTCTCATGGCTTTCTCACAACGTAATGCGGTTCATGTAATTGCCGAATGCCTGCAGGTAGCGCGGGATCGGAATCAGGAAGGCGTCGTGGCCTTGCGGAGCGTCGATCTCGAGGTAGCAGACGTCCTTGCGCGCGGCCATCAGCGCATCCACCAGTTCCCGCGAGCGGGCAGGGGAGAAGCGCCAGTCGGTGGTGAACGACATCACGCAGAACTTGGCCTTGGCACCTTCAAAGGTTTTCGCCAGGTTATCGTCGAAGTTCGCCGCCGGATCGAAGTAATCGAGCGCTTTGGTCATCAACAGGTACGTGTTGGCGTCGAAGCGCCCGGAGAACTCTTCGCCCTGATAGCGCAGGTAGCTTTCAACCTGGAACTCGACGCTGTGGAAGTCGTAGTTGAGCTTCTCGCTCTTGAGCCCGCGGCCGAATTTCTCGCCCATGGAGTCGTCGGACAGATAGGTGATGTGCCCGACCATCCGCGCCAGCATCAGGCCGCGCTTGGGGATCACGTTGTGTTCCTGGAACGAACCGCCGTGGAATTCCGGATCGGTGAGGATCGCTTGGCGTGCCACTTCGTTGAACGCGATGTTCTGTGCCGACAGCTTGGGCGCCGAAGCGATGGCCAGGCAGTGACGGATGCGGTCAGGGTAAGTGATGCTCCATTGCATCGCCTGCATGCCGCCGAGGCTGCCGCCGATCACGGCTGCGAACTGGGCGATGCCGAGACGATCCGCCAAACGCGCCTGGCTGTGTACCCAATCCTCGACGGTCAACACCGGGAAGTCGGCGCCGAACGGCTTGCCGGTGTCCGGGTTGATGCTGCTCGGGCCGGTGGAACCGTTGCAGCCGCCCAGGTTGTTCAGGCTGACCACGAAGAACTTGCTGGTGTCGATCGGCTTGCCGGGGCCGATGCAGCTGTCCCACCAACCGGGTTTGCGGTCGTCGACGCTGTGAAAACCGGCGGCGTGGTGGTGACCGGACAGGGCGTGGCAGATCAGCACGGCGTTGCTCGCCGTGGCGTTGAGCGTGCCGTAGGTTTCGTAAATCAGGTCATAGGCCGGGAGCGAACGGCCGCAGGCCAACGCCAGGGGTTCACTGAAGTGCGCCACTTGCGGCGTCACCAGACCAACAGAATCGGGGGGGAAGGCAGCTGGCATCGACCCTGCTCTCATTGAAATGAGGCGTAAGTCTAAAGACCGCTGGGGTTAGCGGCAAGCAAAGGCCGGGCCTGATTTCATTCGATACAATCGAGGTGCGCCATTCGCGAGCAAGTCCGCTCCCACAGGGGGACGCATTCCAATGTGGGAGCGGGCTTGCTCGCGAAGGCGGCGCCTCGGTGGATCAGGCTGGACGCACCAGATCAGGCAAATCCGGCAACTTCTTCGGCGAGCAGATTCGCACCCGTTTCTGCCTGTTCAACTCGCCACTGATCAGACTGACCTGGCTCTTGGACACGCCAAAGGCCTTGGCCAGAAACGCCATCAGATACGCGTTTGCCTTGCCCTCGACCGGCGGCGCGGTCAGGCGGATCTTCAGGCGATCGCCGTGCAGCCCGCAGAAATCATCACTGCGGGCTGCCGGTTGCAGGTGACACTCCAGAATCAGGTCGTCACCGTCCCAGCGAAACCAGCTCACCGGGTCAGATCAACACGCGGAGGATTTCCGGCATCATGGTCATGGCGGCGAGGTTGTTGATCACCAGCATGTCGATCAGCTTGAGTGCCAGGAACGCAAAGATCGGCGACAGGTCCAGGCCGCCCAGGTTCGGCAGGAACTTGCGGAACGGCGCCAGGGCCGGCTCGCAGACGTCGTTCACCAGTTCGGCGCCCGGGTTATGGCTGCCCGGGGCGACCCAGGACAGGATCACGCTGATGATCAGGGCGAAGAAGAAAATCTTCATGAACAGCGCGGTCACCCCGATGACCGACCAGATCAGCAGTTGCAGCGGGTTGCCGGTGGTGCCGTAGGTCAGCAGCAGGGTCAGGGCCATCAGCGCCAGTTGCACCAGGATCGCCAGCACCAGCGAGGACATGTCCAGGCCGAACACGCTCGGGATGATCCGGCGCAGCGGCTTGAGCAGTGGCTGAGTGGCCTTGACGATGAACTGGCAGATCGGGTTGTAGAAGTTCGCCCGCACCAGTTGCAGTACGAAGCGCATCAGCACGATCAGCAGGTACAGGCTGCCGAGGGTTTGCAGCACGTAGACCGCTGCGGTGTTCAGTCCAATCATGAAAAGCTCCTTATTGACCCAGTTGTTCGGCCATCTCGGCCGAGCGATGCGCGGCAGCGCCGAGTGCCTTTTCGACCAGGGCTTCAAAGCCATTGGCCTGGAACGACTTGATTGCAGCTTCCGTGGTGCCCGCGGGCGAGGTGACACGGCGGCGCAACTCGGCGGCGTCGACGTCGCTGGAGACCGCCATGTGTGCGGCGCCCAGTGCGGTTTGCAGGGTCAGTTGCGCGGCGATGTCCGCCGGCAGGCCGAGTTTCACCCCGGCGGCGGTCATGGCCTCGATCAACAGGAAGAAATACGCCGGGCCCGAGCCGGAAACGGCGGTGACGGCATCCAGTTGCTGCTCTTCATTCAGCCAAAGGGCGATGCCGACCGCGGACAGCAGCTCCTGGGCCTGCTGACGCTGTTCGGCTGATACTTCGGCTGTTGCGAACAGGCCGCTCGCGCCCTGACGCACCAGCGCCGGGGTGTTGGGCATGCAGCGCACGATTGGCTGGGCGCCGAGCCAGTTGTTCATGCTGGCGCAGGTGATGCCCGCGGCAATCGAAACCACCAGTTGATCGGGTTTGAGGCTTGGGCGAATGGCTTCGCACACGGATTTCATCGCCTGCGGCTTGACCGCCAGCACGACGACGTTGGCGCCATCGATGGCCTGGGCGTTGTCGGCAAAGGTTTCGATGCCGTGTTCAGCACTCACGCGGGCGCGGGTTTCTTCGCCCGGATCGCTGGCGCGGATCTGTGCGGCTTCCAGACCTTTGGCCCGCAGGCCGCCGATCAGGCTGGCGGCCATGTTGCCGGCACCGATAAAGGCAATACGTGTCTTGCTCATGTCAGGTCCTTATTCAGAAGTGTGTCAGCCATGTTTACGGCTGGCCGTAGTCGCGGGCGCCAAACAGGGCCGTACCAATACGGACCCAGGTGGCACCCTGGGCAATGGCTGACTCAAGGTCGTGGCTCATGCCCATGGAAAGTGTGTCGAGTGGCAGGTTCAGGCTGGCTTGCAGGTTTTGCACGGCAGCGAAAGCGGCATCCTGGGCAGCGCGATCTTCAGTCGGCTCGGGGATTGCCATCAACCCGCGCAGTTTCAGGCGCGGCAGGTTACTGATGGCGTTGGCCAGGGCCGGCAGGTCGGCCGGGGTGCAGCCGGATTTGCTGGCTTCACCGCTGACATTGACCTGAATGCAGATGTTCAGGGGTGGCAAATCGGCGGGACGTTGTTCGGACAGGCGTTGTGCGACTTTCAGACGATCCACGGAATGCACCCAGTCGAAGTGCTCGGCGATAGCACGAGTCTTGTTCGATTGAATGGGGCCGATGAAGTGCCAGATCAAGGGCAAGTCGGCCAGTTCGACTTGCTTGCCCAGCGCTTCCTGCAGGTAGTTCTCGCCAAAGTCGCACAGGCCGGCAGCGTAGGCTTCACGCAGGTCTTGAGCGGGTTTGGTCTTGCTCACGGCCAGCAACCGGACACTGTTTTCGGCACGGTTGGCGGCGAGTGTTGCGGCGTTTATGCGCGAACTAACTTCGAGAATGTTGTCTGCTATGGTGGACATCAAGAGGCGCCAGCGGTCTGAAGGTTCGCGGCATTCTACTGGAATTGAGAGACGCTATGGATATCACCGAACTGCTGGCTTTCAGCGCCAAACAGGGCGCATCCGACCTGCACCTGTCCGCCGGCCTACCGCCGATGATTCGGGTGGATGGCGATGTGCGGCGCATCAACCTGCCGCCCCTGGACCACCAGCAGGTGCAGGCACTGATCCATGCCATCATGAATGACACCCAGCGGGTGGATTTCGAAAAGCACCTGGAAACCGACTTTTCCTTCGACGTGCCCGGCGTGGCGCGCTTTCGGGTCAATGTGTTCAACCAGAACCGTGGCGCGGGTGCCGTGTTTCGCACCATCCCGGCAAAAGTGCAGAGCATGGACGAACTGGGCATGGGCGACGTGTTCCACAAGATGACCGACGCTCCCCGTGGCCTGGTGCTGGTGACCGGCCCGACCGGTTCCGGCAAATCCACCACGCTCGCGGCGATGATCGATTACCTCAATACCCATCGTCATCACCACATCCTCACCATCGAGGACCCCATCGAGTTCGTTCACGAGTCGCGCAAATGCCTGATCAATCAGCGTGAAGTCCACCGCGATACCCGTAGTTTCGCCACCGCCTTACGTTCGGCGCTGCGGGAAGACCCGGATGTGATCCTGGTGGGGGAGATGCGCGATCTGGAGACCATTCGCCTGGCATTGACCGCGGCCGAAACCGGCCATCTGGTGTTCGGCACGCTGCACACCACGTCGGCAGCGAAAACCATCGATCGGGTGGTCGACGTGTTTCCGGGGGACGAGAAGTCGATGGTGCGCTCAATGCTTTCCGAGTCGCTGCTGGCGGTGGTGTCCCAGACCCTGGTGAAGAAAATCGGCGGCGGACGCATCGCGGCCCACGAAATCATGCTGGGGACATCGGCAATCCGCAACCTGATCCGCGAGGACAAGGTGGCGCAGATGTACTCGGCGATTCAGTCGGGAGGGTCGTTGGGGATGCAGACGCTGGATATGAGCTTGAAGGACCTGGTGAGCAAGGGGTTGGTCAGTCGCGACCATGCGCGGGAGAAGGCGCGGTCACCGGATGGCTTTTGAGGAGGATTTGTGGTGCTTTCAAGGGCCTCTTCGCGAGCAAGCCCGCTCCCACATGGATTGCATTAATCCTGTGGGAGCGGGCTTGCTCGCGATGGGGCCATCATGCTCGATGCAGATTCAGGGCACTGAAATCAGCGCTGAACAACCCGCAACGCATTCTGTTCTTTCGGCAGAACTCGCTTGGCAACCACGTAGTGGTTTTCCCAGTACGGTTTCTTCAAAGTGTCGATGGACACCGACTTGCCGCGACGTGGAGCGTGGATGAAACGGTCGTTGCCCAGGTAAATGGCAACGTGATTGACCCGACGGCTCTTGATGTTGAAGAAAATCAGGTCGCCCGGCTTCAGGTCGTTGCGATCGACTTTCTCCCCATGACCGCTGGCCATGGCGTTGGAGGTGCGTGGCAGGTCGAACGTGGCGTCGTTGAACGCGTATTTCACCAGGCCGCTGCAATCGAAACCTTTGCTTGGGCTGCTGCCGCCCCAACGATAAGGAGTGCCGAGGACGTTCACGGCGCGGCTCAGCACGTCGCTGCTTTCCTTGGTGCCCATCGGTGGAACCAGGCCGCTTTTGCTGCTGGCCAGGCTTGGAGCATATTTAGCGGATTTTTTGTCTTTGCTCGAAGGAGCAGAGGCATGGGATTTTGGGGTGTAACCATTAACGTTTGGAAGACGTTGCTCACGATTGGTGGCGTGGGCGGCCAGTGGCATCAAAAGGCAAATGGTTAGCCATGTCTTGAAAAATGAACGCATTAGGCAAGGCTCTTAATAAGTTAGCGCGCAACTTTATAACAGCTTTTTTGCCGCTTCCGAGGCCGTTGGTCGATTCAATCAGGAGGGCAATGGTGGCAAAAAAGCGGCAAAATGGCGCAATTGTCGGACAGGAGTCTTGTGTTACAAGGCTTTGACAGGCGTGAAGGTAGCATTTGCCATGCGTCGGGTGCCTGTAAAAAAGTCACAAAGAATTAAAGAATATTTATCTATCGTGTGAATCGAGGTCATTCATGAACCCCTATCAACAGGCTGTCCAGCAGCAAGATACCCACAGCAAAGTGATCGGTTACCTGCTGTGGATTTTCGGTTTTACCGGCGCTCACCGCTTCTATTACGGCAGGCCGGTGACCGGGACGATCTGGTTCTTCACCTTCGGCTTGCTGGGGATCGGTTGGCTGATCGACCTTTTCCTGATCCCGGCGATGGATCGCGAGGCTGACCTGCGGTTTACCGCGGGTCCCATCGAATACAACGTGGCGTGGATCCTGCTGACGTTTCTCGGTGTGTTCGGTGTGCACCGGATGTATCAGGGGAAATGGATCAGTGGGTTGCTGTACCTGCTGACCGGCGGGTTGTTCTTTCTCGGGGTGCTGTATGACTTCTGGACGTTGAATGACCAGGTTTCTGTGCGTAACGCGCAGAGTCGCGGCGCCTTTTAGTCAGTCTTCGCGAGCAAGCCCGCTCCCACATTTGATCTCTGGTGTTCACACAATATGTGGTCACTGGAGATTTATGTGGGAGCGGGCTTGCTCGCGAATGCAGGCGATGCGGTTTTAAGCCTGGTGGCTAATGCGCCCATCCACCAAGGTGTAACGCACCACACCCGGCAAGCTGTGGCCAATGAACGGGCAGTTTTCGCCCTTGGACAGCCAGGTTTCACCCGCCACTGTAGAGGCCGTCGGGTCGAACAGTACGATGTCCGCCGCACCACCCACCGCCAGTTTGCCTGCCGGCAGGCGCAAGGCCTCGGCAGGGCCGGCGCTCAGGCGCTTGAGCAGTGTCGGCAGGTCCAGCAAGCCGTCTTCAACCAAGGTCATTGCCAGTGGCAATAGCAGTTCAACGCTGCTGATGCCTGGCTCGGTCGCGCCGAACGGTGCCAGTTTGGCGTCACGCTCATGGGGTTGGTGATGGCTGGAGATAGCCGAGATCACGCCGGATTTCACCGCTGCGCGCAGGCCTTCGCGGTCGGCGTGGGTGCGTAGCGGCGGCTGGACGTGATACAGGCTGCTGAAGCCGATCAGGGCTTCGTCGGTCAGGATCAACTGGTACAGGGCAACATCCGCGGTCACCTTCAGGCCCCGGGCCTGGGCCTGGGCGATCAGCTCCACACCGCGTGCGCTGGTGAGTTGGCTGAAGTGCGCGCGCACGCCGGTCTGTTCAACCAGCAGCAGATCCCGGGCCAGGGCGACGGTCTCGGCGCTTTCCGGAATGCCCGGCAAGCCCAGGAAGCTGGCGGTCGGCCCTTCGTGGGCCAGGCCACCCTCGGCCAGGTCGTAATCCTGGGAGTTGAAAATCACCGTCAGGTCGAAAGTCGCTGCGTAGTCCAGTGCCCGGCACAGGGTGCGGGTGTTGCGGAAGCTCTCCAGGCCATTACCGAAGGCCACGCAACCGGCATCGCGCAGTGCCACGAGTTCGGCGAGCTGTTCGCCGTCCAGGCCTTTGCTCAGGGCGCCAATCGGGAAGACTTTGGTGTTGCCGGCCTCACGGGCGCGGTCGAGGATCAGTTCAGCCACCGCCGAGGTGTCCAGCACCGGTTTGGTCTTTGGCGGGCAGCACAGGCTGGTCACGCCGCCAGCCGCCGCCGCGCGGGTTTCGCTGACAATCGAGCCTTTGCGGCTGTAGCCCGGCTCGCGCAGGGCAACGTTGAGGTCGACCAGGCCGGGAGCGGCCACCAGGCCTTTGGCGTCGATCGTGTCGATGGCGACAAAACCGGCTGGCGCCGCGCCAAGGGCGACGACTTTGCAGGCTTCAATGTGGATATCGGTCACTTGATCCAGGCCGCTGGCCGGATCGATCACGCGGGCACCGAGAATGCTGAGCTTCACTGGGCGTTCTCCTGCTCGAATTGGCGCTGGGCAGTCTGCCCGCTCATGGCCATGGACAGTACCGCCATACGAATGGCGATCCCGTAGGTCACCTGGTTGAGGATCACCGAATGCGGGCCGTCGGCCACCGCAGACTCGATTTCCACCCCACGGTTGATCGGCCCCGGGTGCATCACGATGGCATCGGGCTTGGCACCGGCCAGGCGCGCGGTGGTCAGGCCGAACAGGCGATAGAACTCGCCCTCGCTCGGCAACAGGCCGCCGGTCATGCGTTCACGCTGCAGGCGCAGCATGATCACCACGTCCACGTCCTTCAGGCCTTCGGTCATGTCGGTGTAGACCTTCACGCCGTATTGCTCGATGCCGATCGGTAGCAGGGTTTTCGGCGCGATCACGCGGATATCCGGGCAACCGAGGGTTTTCAGGGCCAGCATGTTCGAGCGCGCGACCCGCGAGTGCAGGATGTCGCCGACGATGGCCACCGAAAGGTTTTCGAACCCGCCCTTGTGCCGGCGGATGGTCAGCATGTCGAGCATGCCCTGGGTCGGGTGCGCGTGCCGGCCGTCACCGCCGTTGATGATCGCCACTTGTGGGCAAACATGTTCGGCGATGAAGTGCGCGGCACCCGAATCACCGTGGCGCACGACGAACATGTCGGCGGCCATGGCTTCCAGGTTGCGCAGGGTGTCGAGCAGGGTTTCGCCCTTGCTCGCCGACGACGTGGACACGTTGAGGGTGATCACGTCCGCCGAGAGCCGCTGGGCCGCCAGTTCGAAGGTGGTGCGGGTGCGGGTCGAGTTCTCGAAGAACACGTTGCACACGGTCTTGCCGCGCAGCAGCGGGACTTTCTTCACGGCCCGGGCGCCGACTTCAAGGAAGGAGTCGGCGGTGTCGAGGATTTCCGTCAGCAGCTCGCGGCGCAAACCGTCGAGCGAGAGGAAATGGCGCAGCTGGCCCTGATCATTGAGCTGCAGCGGGCGCTTGGTTTCTAGAGGCGTCATCGCGAGGGGGACTCTCAATAGGGCGAATTAAAGGGCGAGGTCTTGCAGTTCGAGCGCGAGCTCGGGGCCGGACAGCTTCACCCGTTCGTGGGCCGCCAGCGACAGGGTCGCGCCAACCACGTTCGGGCGGATCGGCAGTTCGCCGGCGTCCAGGTCCAGCATGCACACCAGCGTTACGCTGGCCGGGCGGCCGTAGTCGAACAACTCGTTCATGGCAGCGCGGATGGTGCGGCCGCTCATCAGCACGTCGTCGATCAGCACCAGGTGCTGGCCTTCGATCTCGAACGGCAGCGCCGAAGGGCGAACCTGCGGGTGCAGGCCGTTCTGGCTGAAATCGTCGCGGTAGAAGGACACGTCCAGGGTGCCGAGGGGCTCATTGCTGCCCAGCTCCTTGAGCAGGGCCTGGGCCACCCAGACGCCGCCGGTACGGATGCCAATGAAGCGCGGGTCGCTGATGCCTCGTTTGGCCAGATAAGCGTCAAGTCGGGTTGCCATCTGGCTGACCAGTTCGGCGGGATTGGGCAGGCTCATGGTTGCTCCTTCTTGGGTTCGAGCCAGCTTGTGCGGGAAGTGGCTCGGGTTGTAGCTAAGAGAGACGCACAGCGGCTCTTCAGGATTCAAACAGTGCGGTGTTTTCGTCGAGCCAGCCTTGCAGCAGCAGGGCGGCGGCGATGGCATCGACCGGGTTGTCGCGGTAACTGCCTTTCTGGCCGCCACGAGCCAGGCGTTCGCCCTTGGCTTCGAAGGTGGTGAGGCGTTCATCGTGGGTATAAAAGGGCAGGTTGAAGCGACCGTTCAGGCGCCGGGCAAACTTTTCCGCGCGGGCGCACATGTCGCTGGGCGTGCCGTCCATGTTCAACGGCAGGCCAACCACCACGGCATCGGGTTTCCACTCTTTGATGAGGGCTTCGAGCTGGTTCCAGTCGGGAATGCCGTTCTGCGCTTTCAGGGTGCACAGCTCGCGGGCCTGGCCGGTAATCACCTGGCCGACCGCAACGCCGATCTGTTTGGTGCCGTAGTCGAATCCGAGAATCAGCCGCAGAGCCATCAGGCGTGCCCCGCCTGGCTGGTCAGCAGGCTGAGGTTGACGCCCAGGTGCTTGGCCGCCGCTTCCAGGCGCAACTCACTGCTGGTATTGAACAGGATATCGGCGTCGAACGGGCAGTTCAGCCAGGCGTTCTGCGCCAGTTCGGCCTCCAGTTGCCCGGCTTCCCAACCGGCATAGCCGAGCGCAATCAGGCTTTTTGCCGGGCCGACGCCGTCAGCGATGGCGAACAGCACGTCCTGGGAGGTCGACAGGGCCAACTCGTCTTCCAGATCAACGGTCGCCTGGAAGCTCTGACCCTTGGGGTGAAGGACGAAGCCGCGATCGGTCTGCACCGGGCCACCGATGAAGATCGGCACATGCTGGCAGAGCGCTGGCGGTTCGATTTCCGGGCGCAATTGCTCAAGGATATCGGCCAGGTTCAGATCTTGCGGACGGTTGACCACCAGCCCCATGGCGCCATTGGCCGTGTGCTCGACGATGTAGGTCAAGGTGTGCGCAAAGTTCGGGTCGGCCATGTGTGGCATGGCGATCAGGAATTGATGCTTGAGGTAGCTGGGGCTGACGTTTTTCATGACCGCTAGTGTGGCGTTCGAGGGGCGAACTGACAAGCTGGGGATGCCGCAATTTGGCAGTCGACACCGATCAAATGTGGGAGCGGGCTTGCTCGCGAAGGCGTCGTGTCAGTCGACAACTATATTGAATGACTGACCGCATTCGCGAGCAAGCCCGCTCCCACAGGGGATTTGCGGTGGTCAATTGCTTGAGAGTCGATCCCCACGGGCAAATTTCCAGGTGCGGATGATCTCCAGCCGGTCGATATCCGATAAATCCCCGGTAAACGGTGCAAATGGTGCCGCCAGCCGGACGATCCGTTGCGCCGCCTGGTCCAGCAGCGGTTGCCCGGAAGACTCCAGCACCAGCACTTCATACAGCGAGCCATCGCGGTTGATCGACACCATCAAGCGCAAGTTGCCGTAGATCTGTTTGCGCCGCGCTTCATCGGGGTAGTTGAGGTTGCCGATGCGCTCGACTTTCTTGCGCCATTCGTCCTTATACCAGGCGCCCTTGTCGCGCATGGTCGAGGCCGCGCTCAAGCGGTGAATGCGCGGGCGCTTGGCGTACAGCTGTTGTTCGGCGGCCAGTTCCGCTTCGAGGCTGGCGATGTCGCTGGACAGTTGCTCACTGTCGAAGGTCGGCGCCTGGACCTGGGGCTTGACCTCGGTCTTGGGCTCCTCGGTCTTGGCGGGGGCCTTTTTCGGCTTCGGCGCCACGGTGGTCACGACAGCCTTGGGTGGAGCTTCCTGAATTTCAGGCTTGGCGGCCGGCGGTGGCGTGACCTTTTGCACCTTGTTGTCCTGGAATGGCGCGACCTCGGTGGTCTTGGGAATCGCCTTTTTATCCAGGGTGCCGCTGCCTTGCTGATTCTCCTGGGCCAGGAAATCGGCTTTCTCGGGCTTCTTTTCGCTTTTGAAGGTGGCCAGGGTGATTTCCAGGGTTTTGCTGATCTGCTTGGGCTCGACCACTGCAAATCCGACACCCAACAACAAGGCCAGGTGGATCAGCGCTGCCAGAAACAGGGTAAAACCGAGGCGATCGACCGGGCGCACGCCACGGTGGGCGAGTTCGACAGGCAGATCGGACGGGAGGGTCATGACAAGGAAACCAACATCGCGTTTTCACAGGCCGCGCATGATAACGCAATGTTGGTTTGGCTAATCAACGTGCCTTGAGCTTCTGATCGATGGCATCCATCAACATGCCGCCGATGTCAGTGCCAAACGCGTTATCGATCTCGCGAATGCAGGTCGGACTGGTGACGTTGATCTCGGTCAGGTGCTCGCCGATCACGTCCAGACCCACGAACAACAGGCCTTTTTCACGCAGGGTCGGGCCGACTTGCGCGGCGATCCAGCGGTCCTTGTCGGTCAATGGACGGGCTTCGCCACGACCACCGGCGGCCAGGTTGCCACGGGTTTCGCCCTGGGCCGGAATCCGCGCCAGGCAATAATCCACAGGCTCGCCGTCGATCATCAGGATGCGCTTGTCGCCATCGACGATGGCCGGCAGGTAACCCTGGATCATGATTTGCTGCTGACCATGCAGGGTCAGGGTTTCGAGGATCACCGACAGGTTCGGATGCCCTGCGGTGTGGCGGAAGATCGAAGAACCGCCCATGCCGTCCAGCGGTTTGAGGATCACATCGCCATGATGATCGGCGAATTCGCGCAGCACGTCAGGGCGACGGCTGACGATAGTCGGCGGAGTGCATTGCGGGAACAGCGTGGCGAACAGCTTCTCGTTGCAGTCGCGCAGGCTTTGCGGCTTGTTGACCACCAGCACACCAGCGCGCTCGGCCTGTTCCAGCAAATAGGTGGAGTAGACGAACTCCATGTCGAACGGCGGATCCTTGCGCATCAGGATCACGTCCAGATCGCTCAGCAGCGCGTCACTTTCGGCACCCAGTTCGAACCATTTTTCCGGGTTGGCGAAAACCTGCAGTGGACGCATCCGCGCCCGGGCCTGGCCTTCGCCCTGATACAGGTCGCGCTGTTCCATGTAGAACAGTTCCCAGCCACGCTTCTGCGCGGCCAGCAGCATGGCCAGCGAGCTATCCTTTTTATAGGAAATGCTGGCGATAGGGTCCATGACAATCCCGACGCGAACGCTCATTGGGTTTTCCTCGAAAATTGGCTACCGGATCGGTATGAAAAAAGTGGCGTCAGAGTGGCGCTGAGTGTGTTCCCGGTCAAGGAAAAACCACCTTGCCGGTCGGCCGATAGATTGGTTTTGGAGACTGTGCTAAAAAGGCTGCCATGTCGTGCCGGCCCTTGAACATCAAGGGTTTCGAGCCGCGTTAACCGGCAAACGGACAATTTGTTTCGCAAAGGCGACGGTAGAGCATTTTATGGAACGGCACCCCAGCGCCTTGAAGGTCATGGTAATCGACGATTCGAAGACGATCCGTCGCACCGCCGAAACGCTGCTCAAGAACGTGGGTTGTGAGGTCATCACGGCCGTCGACGGTTTTGATGCCCTGGCCAAGATTGTCGACAACCACCCCGGCATCATCTTTGTCGACATCATGATGCCGCGCCTGGATGGCTATCAGACCTGCGCTCTGATCAAGAACAACAGTGCGTTCAAGTCCACGCCGGTGATTATGCTGTCGTCCAAGGACGGGCTGTTCGACAAGGCCAAGGGGCGCATCGTCGGCTCCGACCAGTTTTTGACCAAACCTTTCAGCAAGGAAGAATTGCTTGATGCGATCCAGGCCCATGTTCCTGGCTTCGCCGCCGTTTTGCCGCAGTAGGACACGCACAGTGACGCTCGGCCATCGGGCCCGGCGTCGACAAGAATGGGGAAGACCATGGCACGTATTCTGATCGTCGATGATTCGCCGACCGAAATGTACAAGCTGACCGGCATGCTGGAAAAGCACGGTCATGAAGTGTTGAAAGCCGAAAACGGTGCCGACGGCGTGGCCCTGGCCCGCCAGGAAAAGCCCGATGCGGTGCTGATGGACATCGTCATGCCCGGCCTCAACGGCTTCCAGGCAACCCGCCAGTTGACCAAGGACCCGGAAACCGGGCACATCCCGGTGATCATCATCACCACCAAGGATCAGGATACCGACAAGGTCTGGGGCACGCGCCAGGGCGCCAAGGACTACCTGACCAAGCCGGTCGATGAAGACACCCTGATCAAGACCCTGAACAACGTGCTGGCCGGTTGATCGACAGGTCATGAACGAGTCGCTGACGGCTTTCGAACTGCTGCTGCAAATCGACCAGCGCTGTCGTCTGCTGGCGGCGGACTTGCCGTCCCAGCCGGCCCGGCGGGACAGCTGGAGCGGTATCGGTTTTCGCCTGGGCGAACACTGGTACGTCGCGCCCATGAGCGAAGTCAGCGAAGTCTTGCATGAGCCGCGCTCCACTCAGCTACCGGGGGTCAAGCCCTGGGTCAAGGGTGTCGCCAACCTGCGCGGGCGTCTGCTGCCGGTCATGGACCTGTGCGGCTTCTTCGGGCACGAGCTTTCGGCGGCGCGTCGGCAGCGACGGGTGTTGGTGGTGGAACATGAAGAGGTGTTTGCCGGGTTGCTGGTCGATGAAGTCTTCGGCCTCCAGCACTTTGCCCAGGACAGCCTGGAGCCGGTGCCGGCAGACGAGTTGAAGGGGCCGGTGGCGGCGTTCGTCAAAGGCCGGTTTCAGCGCGAGCAGTGCTGGCAGGTGTTCAGCCCGTTTGCGTTGACGCAGTCCCAAGGGTTCATGAACGTCGCGGTGTAAGCGCAACAACAGAGATCCAATGTGGGAGCGGCGGTGCGGCGATCCGACTTGCTCGCGAAGGCGGCAGTCCATTCAACATTGATATTGGCTGATCTACCGCTTTCGCGAGCAAGCCCGCTCCCACAGGGTCTCGGGCAGGACCGGAAATGGGTTAACAGGCGAGGACCGATGATAAAAGCAAAAGCAGGCAAGCCATTGGAAGGGTCGCGCAGCCGGTCGCAGATTATCGTGCTGTTCATCGCGCTGATCGTCTTCATCATGCTGCTGTTCGCCAACTTCGCGTACCTCAACACCCAGGCTCTCTACGACAAACAGTACATCGGCCACGCCGGCGAGCTGCGCGTGCTGTCCCAGCGGATCGCCAAGAACGCCACCGAAGCCGCCGCCGGCAAGGCTGCCGCGTTCAAGTTGCTCAGCGATGCGCGCAACGATTTTGCCCGGCGCTGGGGTTATCTGAAGAAGGGTGACCCGGTCACCGGCCTGCCGCCAGCTCCCGCCACCGTGCGTCCAGAGATGCGTGCAGTGCAACAGGACTGGGAACGCCTGCTGAAAAACACCGATGCGATTCTTTCCAGCGAGCAAACCGTACTGTCGCTGCATCAGGTCGCCGCGACCCTGGCCGAAACCGTGCCGCAGTTGCA
Organism: Pseudomonas sp. KH_046_1; assembly: GCF_057839025.1. NCBI lineage: Bacteria > Pseudomonadati > Pseudomonadota > Gammaproteobacteria > Pseudomonadales > Pseudomonadaceae > Pseudomonas > Pseudomonas sp. KH_046_1. Next base: position 5,968,765 of record NZ_CM174481.1, on the reverse strand, counting down.
GGTCGAGTACGAGAAAGTCGTCGAGATCCTGCTGCAACGGGGCGCCCCGGCGGCCCAGGTGGCGATGGCCCAGCGCCAGTCGCTGCTGGCCGAACGGATCCTCGGCGCGGTCAACACGGTGTTGGCCGGCGACGAAAATTCACAGCAGGCCGCCGATGCGTTCGGACGCGACGCGACGCAGTTCGGCAAGGTGCTCAACGGCATGCTCCAGGGCGACCCGGCGCTCAAGGTCAGCCAGGTCGAAGACCGTGACGCCCGTGCGCGACTCGCGGAAATCTCCGAGCTGTTCGAGTTCGTCTCGGGCTCGGTGGACGAGATCCTCGAAACCTCGCCGGAGCTGTTCAAGGTCCGCGAATCGGCCTCGAACATTTTCAGCCTGTCGCAAACCCTGCTCGACGAAGCCTCACACCTGGCCAGCGGTTTCGAAAACATGGTCGGTGGGCGCACCACGGACACCATTGGCGGTTATGTGCTGGGCTTGTTGGCGCTGGCTTCGATCATCCTGATCGGCATGGTGATGGTGCGCGAAACCAATCGTCAGTTGCGAGAAACCGCCGAGAAAAACGAGCGTAACCAGAACGCGATCATGCGCTTGCTCGACGAAATCGAAGACCTGGCCGACGGCGACCTCACGGTGACGGCCTCGGTGACCGAAGACTTTACCGGCACCATCGCCGACTCGATCAATTACTCCGTCGACCAACTGCGCGATCTGGTCGCGACCATCAACCTCACCGCCGGCCAGGTCGCCGCCGCCGTGCAGGAAACCCAGGCCACCGCCATGCACTTGGCCCAGGCGTCGGAACATCAGGCTCAGCAGATTTCCGAGGCCTCCATGGCGATCAACGACATGGCCGAGTCCATCGACCAGGTATCGGCCAACGCGGCGGAATCTTCGGCGGTTGCCGAGCGCTCGGTGGAGATCGCCAACAAGGGCAACGAGGTGGTGCACAACACCATCCACGGCATGGACAACATTCGCGAACAGATTCAGGACACCGCCAAACGCATCAAGCGCCTGGGCGAGTCATCACAGGAAATCGGCGACATTGTCAGCCTGATCGATGACATTGCCGACCAGACCAACATCCTGGCCCTCAATGCGGCCATCCAGGCGTCCATGGCCGGTGATGCCGGTCGCGGTTTCGCCGTGGTCGCCGATGAAGTGCAGCGCCTGGCCGAGCGCTCGTCCGCCGCTACCCGGCAGATCGAAACCCTGGTGCGGGCGATCCAGACCGACACCAACGAAGCGGTCATCTCCATGGAGCAGACGACGACCGAAGTGGTGCGTGGCGCTCGTCTGGCGCAGGATGCCGGTGTGGCCCTGGAAGAAATCGAAGGCGTTTCCAAGACACTTGCGGCGTTGATCCAGAGCATTTCCAATGCAGCGCAACAGCAGACGTCGTCGGCCGGTCAGATTTCCCTGACGATGAACGTGATCCAGCAGATCACCTCGCAGACGTCGTCGGGTTCCACCGCCACGGCTGACAGCATCGGCAATCTGGCGAAAATGGCCAGTCAGTTGCGTCGTTCGGTGTCCGGTTTCACCTTGCCGGATGCCAAGGCGCAGGTTGTGGACAAAGCTTGAACCGCCCATGGGTATCTGAATTGTGATTGGAGTGGTTATGGGTGATCGGCACGACTATGTGGCCCTCGAGTGGGTCAAGGGCGAGATTGCCGAAACGCTGAAGCAGGCTCATCACGCGATCGAAACCGTGCTCGATGACCCGCAGGCGACGCATGCGCTGGATGATTGCCTGGCATGCATCCATCAGGTCCACGGCAGTTTGCAGATGGTCGAGTTTTACGGCGCGGCGTTGCTCGCCGAAGAAATGGAACAACTGGCCATGGCCTTGCAGGGCAACCGCGTCAGCCATCGCGACGAGGCGTTGCACCTGTTGATGCAGGCACTCGGGCAGCTGCCGATCTACCTCGACCGGGTGCAAGGTGCGCGTCGTGACTTGCCACTGGTGGTGTTGCCACTGATCAACGACCTGCGCAGCGCCCGTGGCGAAAGCCTGCTGTCGGAAACCAGCCTGTTCAGCCCGCAATTGCCCGAATTGCCGCCGTTGGACGCAGAAACGCTGGCGCAGCTGGAACCGGCCGAATTGCCCAGTGTGCTGCGCAAGCTGCGGCAGATGCTGCAAATGGCGCTGGTCGGATTCCTGCGTGAACAGGACCACGACACCACCCTCGATTACCTGGCCAAGGTCTTCACCCACCTCGAAGCACTCTGCGCCAGCGCACCCCTGAGCCCGTTATGGCAGGTGGCATCAGCGCTGGTCGAAGGCATGCAGGGCGGTGCTATCGCCAACAGCCCGGCCTTGCGCAGCCTGTTCAAGGAGGCCGACAAGGAACTCAAGCGCCTGCTCGAACAAGGCATGCCCGGTATCAATCAACCGGCCCCGCCGGAGCTGCTCAAGAGTTTGCTGTTCTACATTGCCAAGGCCGAACAACCCACCGGGCAGATGCTGATCATGAAAGAACGCTACTCACTGGACGACGCGCTGCCCGACAGCGCGATGGTCGATGAAGAACGCGCGCGGCTTGCCGGTCCCGACCGCGACGCCATGCGCTCGGTGCTGGCTGCGCTGTGCGAAGAGCTGGTGCGGGTCAAGGAACGCCTGGACCTGTTCGTGCGCAGTGACCGCCAGCACACCTCCGACCTCGACAGCCTGCTGGCGCCGCTGCGGCAAATCGCCGACACCTTGGCGGTGCTGGGTTTCGGCCAGCCGCGCAAGGTGATCATCGATCAATTGGCGGTGGTGCTCAGCCTCGCTCAGGGCCAGCGCGAACCCAACGATGCGATCCTCATGGACGTTGCCGGAGCCTTGTTGTACGTCGAAGCGACGCTGGCCGGCATGGTCGGCACCGTGGAGCCGGAGAGCCAGGACGACAGCCGCCTGCCGACTACCGACCTGACGCAGATCCATCAGATCGTGATCAAGGAAGCCCGCATCTGTTTGCTGCAGGCCAAGGACATGATCGTCGACTACATCGACGCCGATTGGGACCGCCAGCATTTGCAGGCGCTGCCGGCCTTGCTGACCCAGGTGCGCGGGGCGCTGGCGATGATTCCGCTGAGCCGGGTGGCGAGCCTGGTCGAAACCTGCAATCACTTTATCCGCGAGCACCTGTTGCTCGAGCCGGGTCAGCCGGGCTGGCAGGAACTGGACAGCCTGGCCGACGTGATCACCAGCATCGAGTACTACCTCGAGCGCCTCAGCGATGACCCGCAAACGCAGGGTGAAAACCTGCTCGATGTCGCGGAAAAAAGCCTGGCGAGCCTCGGGTTTTTCCCCAGTGAGCAGCATGTGCCCGTGCTTGATGATGTGCTCAACCCGAGCGAAGCGCAGGTCATGCAGATGATGCAGGAGCTGGATGATCCACAGATCGTCCAGACCCTGGCCGATGTGCTCGCCAGCCCGGTTTCGACGCTGAACCCGCCCGCGCTGAACACCCCGGGCAGCCTGCTGCCGCCGCCCGCGGGCGAAGAGCCGGTGGACGAGGAGCTGCGCGAAGTGTTCCTCGAAGAGACCGACGAAGTTCTGGACATCCTGCGCGAGTACTTGCCGCGCTGGTCAGCCGACCCTGACAACCGCTCGGCCCTGAGTGAGTTGCGCCGCGCCTTCCATACCCTCAAGGGCAGTGGCCGGATGGTGCGCGCCCTGGTGTTGGGCGAGCTGGCCTGGGCCGTGGAAAACCTGCTCAATCGCGTACTGGAAGACAGCGTGGAGCCGGGCGCTACGGTGCAGCAACTGATCGGCGATGTGCTGCAGCTGCTGCCGGAGCTGGTGGCCGAATACGCCGCCAATGCCCAGCGTCAGCGCAACGATGTCGATCAGTTGGCCGCCCGCGCCCATGCCCTGGCCAAGGGCGATGAACCGGTGTCCGATGAGGATACGCAAGATGTCGCGGCCCTCGACCCGCTGTTGCTGGAGATCTTTCGCAAAGAAGCCGAAACCCACCTGGGCAGCCTCAATCGCTTCCTTGATCAGGCCGCCGAACATATGCCGTTGCAGGCCAGCGACGAATTGCAGCGCGCCTTGCACACCCTCAAGGGCAGCGCTTATATGGCCGGTGTGTTGCCGATTGCCGAACTGGCCGCGCCGCTGGATCAACTGGCCCGGGAATACAAGGCACACCTGATCGCGCTGGATCTGGATGAAGTCGAATTGCTGCTGGAAGCAGAAGGGCTGTTTCGCCTTGGCTTGCGTCAGCTCAAGACAGATCCGCTGGAGGAAATTCCCGGTGCCCGGGGTTTGACCGAACGTGCCAGGGCGCTGCTGGCCGAGCGCCTGGAAAACCTCCTGAGCACACCGAACACCGGGCTGCGAATCAAACGCGACCCGCAACTGATCAACAACTTCCTCGCCCAGGGCATGGACATCCTGCTGGACGCCGAAAGCCTGTTGCAGCGTTGGCAGCAACACCCCGGCGAACGTCAGGAGCTCAGCGCGCTGCTGGACGAATTGACCACCCTCGGCGAAGGCGCCCATCTGGCCGACCTGCACCCGGTGGATGAATTGTGTGAAGCATTGCTCGATCTGTACGGTGCCGTGGAGGAAAGCAGCCTGGCGGTCAGCGAGCGGTTTTTCCATGAAGCACAGGGTGCCCACGAAGCACTGATCAACATGCTCGATGAACTGGCCGCCGGCCAGGATGTCAGCCCGCAACCGCAACGGATCAGGGCCTTGCGCGAGCTGCTCGACGAGAGCCTTGATCCGTCGGCCATGGGCCTGATCCGCAGCGATGGCAGCCGCACCCTGAGCATCCGTGAACTGGGCGCAGCCACCGCCGAACTCGAGCACACGCTACCCCCTGTAGGAGCGAGCCCGCTCGCGATGGACGTTAACGATGACGCATTGTCATTGGATAAACGCGGCGCCGGTGAGTCCTTCGCTGGCAAGCCAGCTCCTACAGAGGACCGCGTTGTCGACTTGGACGATGAAATCGTCGCGATCTTCCTTGAAGAAGCGGTGGATATCCTCGAAAGCGCCGGTCAGGCCTTGCAGCGCTGGTTGCGCGACTCGGACAACGCCGCGCCGCTGTCATCCCTGCAACGGGATTTGCACACCCTCGAAGGCGGCGCACGCATGGCCGAGGTCGGGCCGGTCGGCGATCTGGCCCATGAACTGGAATGCCTTTACCAGGGCCTGGTGGACCGTCGTTATGCCTTCAGCGATTCACTGGCGCTGCTGCTGCAACAGAGCCATAAGCGACTGGCGTTGTATCTCGAACAGTTGCAGCTCAACCAGCCGCTGGACGATGCCCGTGAGCTGATCGAAGCCATTCGTGCCTACCGTCAAGGGCATGCGGGTATCGCCGAGGCGGCCCGGCAGGCAACTGGCAACGACTCGGCTGCGCACGATCCGGAATTGCTGGAGATCTTCCTCGAGGAAGGTTTCGACATCATCGAAAGCTCCGGGGCGGCGCTGGAGCGCTGGCAGGCCCAGCCTTCGATTCGTCAGGAAGTGGAAACCCTGCTGCGCGACCTGCACACCCTCAAGGGCGGTGCGCGCATGGTGGAAATCGCCGCGATTGGCGATCTGGCCCACGAACTGGAGTTCCTTTACGAAGGCCTGTCCACCGGTGTGTTGCAACCGACGGAGCCGTTGTTCGCGCTGTTGCAGCGCAGCCATGACCGCCTGGCGCAGATGCTCGATGCGGCCCGCGCCGGCGAGCCGATGCCGCCGGCCGACCGTTTGATCGATGCGATCAAGAACTTCAGCCACCCGGTCGTGCCTGAAGCGCCCGCGCCGGTTGCGACGCCGGCCACGCCCAAAGCCGAGCCGCTGGCGCCACCGTCCGAAGCCGGCGCGGACATGGTCAAGGTCTCGGCGGAGCTGCTCGACGATCTGGTCAACCTGGCCGGTGAAACCTCGATCTTCCGTGGCCGGATCGAACAGCAGGTCAACGATGCGCAAATCGCCCTGAATGAGATGGAGACCACCATCGAGCGGATGCGCGACCAGTTGCGCCGCCTCGATACCGAAACCCAGGGGCGGATCCTCAGCCGCCAGCAAGTCGACGCCGAACGCCTGGGCTACGAGGAGTTCGACCCGCTGGAAATGGATCGCCACTCACAATTGCAGCAATTGTCCCGGGCGCTGTTCGAATCGGCCTCTGACTTGCTCGACCTCAAGGAAACCCTCGAGCGACGCAATCACGACACGGAAAACCTGCTGCAACAGCAGGGCCGCATCAATACCGAACTGCAGGAAGGCCTGATGCGCACGCGCATGGTGCCGTTCGAACGCATGCTCCCGCGTTTGCAGCGCATCGTCCGGCAGGTGTCCAGCGAACTGGGCAAGGACGTGGACTTCATCGTCGACAACGCCGAAGGCGAGATGGACCGCAACGTTCTCGAGCGCATGGCCGCGCCGCTGGAACACATGCTGCGCAACGCCGTCGACCATGGCCTGGAGTCCGTTGACGTGCGGCTGGCGGCGGGGAAGCCGGCCAAGGGCAAGATCACTCTCGATCTGCTGCGCGAAGGCGGCGACATCATTTTCGACATCCGCGACGACGGTGCCGGTGTGCCGCTGGACGCGGTACGGCGCAAGGCGATCAAGCGCGGCCTGCTCGCCCCGGACAGCGTCATCAGTGATCACGACGTGTTGCAGTTCATCCTGCAACCGGGGTTTTCCACCGCCGAAAAAATCACCCAGATCTCCGGGCGCGGCGTCGGCATGGACGTGGTGCACGAAGAGGTGCGGCAACTGGGCGGCACCATGAGCATCGACTCGGTGCCTGGGCAGGGCGTGCATTTCCGCATTCGCCTGCCGTTTACCGTATCGGTCAACCGGGCGTTGATGGTGCAGTGCGGTGAAGACCAATACGCGATCCCGCTCAATACCATCGACGGCATCGTGCGCGTCCTGCCCAATGAACTCGAAGGGTATTTCCGTTTCGATTCGCCGACCTACGAATACGCCGGACAACGTTACGAGTTGTGCTACCTGGGTGAGCTGCTGAAAACCAGCCCGCGCCCGAAGCTGTTAGGCCAGAGCCTGCCATTGCCGGTGTTGCTGGTGCAGTGCAACGAACGGCACATCGCGGTGCTGGTGGACGCCATGGCCGGCACTCGCGAAATCGTGGTCAAGAGCCTGGGACCGCAGTTTGCGGCGGTGCAAGGGGTGTCCGGGGCGACGATTCTCGGGGACGGCCGGGTGGTGCTGATTCTGGATTTGCTGGCGCCGATCCGCGCCATGCAGGTCCGTGTCCCCCAGCGTCCGGCGGGGCAAGAGATCGAGGCCGAACCGCATCGGCCGCTGCTGGTGATGGTGGTCGACGACTCGGTCACCGTGCGCAAGGTCACCAGCCGCCTGCTCGAACGCCACGGCATGAACGTGCTGACCGCCAAGGACGGGGTTGATGCGATGCTGCTGCTGGAGGAACACATGCCCGACCTGATGCTGCTGGACATCGAGATGCCGCGCATGGATGGCTTCGAAGTCGCGACCCAGGTGCGCAACGACGAACGCCTGCAACACCTGCCGATCATCATGATCACCTCCCGCACTGGCCAGAAACACCGCGACCGCGCCATGGCCATCGGCGTCAACGACTACCTGGGCAAGCCGTACCAGGAATCGGTGCTGCTCGAAAGCATTGCCTTGTGGAGCAAGACCCATGCTTGAGCACCGCACCAGCAACCTGACCGGCCTGCTGCTGCCGTTGGTCGACCGCAACCTGATCCTGCCCAACGTCGCCGTTGCCGAGCTGATCGATTACCAGCAGCCGGGGACGTTCGACCTCGACACACCGCCGTGGTACCTGGGCCTGGTGACATGGCGCGACCGGCAGATTCCGCTGCTGAGTTTCGAGTCGGCATGCGCGCAGAAAATCGTCATCGGCGAACGCGCGCGGATCGTCATTCTCAATGCTCTCGGTGGGCGCCCCGAGCTGAAATTCATCGCGCTGTTGGTGCAGGGGATTCCGCGCTCCTGCAAGCTCGATAGCCAGCTCAGTTACGTTGATGTGCCGTTGTGTTCGCTGGAGCAGGCGGCGGTGCAGGTGGGCGAGCAGGTGGCCAAGGTGCCGGATCTGTTGGCGCTGGAGGGGTTGTTGGTGGATGCGGGGCTCGGCTGAAGGGCCCCATCGCGAGCAAGCTCGCTCCCACAAGGGTTTTGTGTACACAGCAGATCCACTGTGGGAGCGAGCTTGCTCGCGATGGCGTCTTGCGCGTCGACGAAAATCTCAACTATAACCATTACCCTGAGCGTAACGATCCACCACTCTGCTTGATTGATACGCTACGCCCAACACTCCTAAGGTAGCTCCACGACAGCGAACCCGTGGAGTGGTCATGACAACAACAATATCCCCCGACTCGCGATGGACGCGGCGGCGCAGCGAAAAGCAGCGGCGCCTCGAGCTGGTGCGAGGCCTGGCCGACGGTGTGGTGTTGCCCACCGACAACATCGTCGCGGCGCTTGAAGCGCTGATCCTGCCTGGCGACCGCGTGGTGCTCGAAGGCAACAACCAGAAGCAGGCGGATTTTCTTTCACGTTCCCTGGCCAAGGCCGACCCCGCGAAGCTGCATGACCTGCACATGATCATGCCCAGCGTCGGACGCTCCGAGCATCTGGACCTGTTCGAACGCGGCATCGCCCGCAAGCTCGACTTCTCCTTCGCCGGCACCCAGAGCCTGCGCATCAGCCAGTTGCTCGAAGACGGCCTGCTGGAAATCGGCGCGATCCACACCTACATCGAACTCTACGCACGGCTGGTGGTGGACCTGATTCCCAACGTCGTGCTTTCGGCCGGGTTCATGGCCGACCGCGCCGGCAACATCTACACCGGGCCGAGCACCGAAGACACCCCGGCGCTGATCGAACCGGCGGCCTTCAGCGACGGCATCGTCATCGTCCAGGTCAACCAGTTGGTGGACGACGTCAGCGACCTGCCGCGGGTGGACATTCCCGCCTCCTGGGTCGACTTCGTGGTGGTGGCCGACAAGCCGTTCTACATCGAACCGCTGTTCACCCGCGACCCTCGGCACATCAAGCCCGTGCACGTGCTGATGGCGATGATGGCGATCCGCGGAATCTACGAAAAACACAACGTGCAATCCCTCAACCACGGCATCGGTTTCAATACCGCTGCTATCGAACTGATCCTGCCAACCTATGGCGAATCGCTCGGCCTCAAAGGCAAGATCTGCCGCAACTGGACGCTCAACCCGCACCCAACCCTGATTCCCGCCATCGAAAGCGGCTGGGTCGAAAGCGTGCATTGCTTCGGCACCGAGTTGGGGATGGAGAACTACATTGCGGCGCGGCCGGATGTGTTCTTTACCGGGCGCGACGGCTCCCTGCGTTCCAATCGGATGTTCAGCCAACTGGCCGGGCAATACGCCGTGGACCTGTTCATCGGCGCGACTTTGCAAGTCGATGGCGACGGTCATTCTTCCACCGTGACGCGCGGGCGCCTGGCCGGTTTCGGCGGGGCACCGAACATGGGCCACGACCCGCGCGGCCGTCGTCACAGCACACCGGCCTGGCTCGACATGCGCAACACCGACGTGGCAGAGCCGATGCTCGAACGTGGCAAGAAGCTCGTGGTGCAGATGGTCGAAACCTTCCAGGAGGGCGGCAAACCGACTTTCGTGGAAACCCTCGATGCGGTCGATGTGGCGAAGAAAAGCGGCATGCCATTGGCACCGATCATGGTCTACGGCGACGACGTGACCCACCTGTTGACCGAAGAAGGCATCGCCTACCTGTACAAGGCGCGCTCGCTGGAAGAACGCCAGGCGATGATCGCCGCTGTCGCCGGGGTGACCGCCATCGGCCTGCGCCACAACCCCAAAGACACCGCGCGGATGCGCCGCGAAGGCCTGATCGCCTTGCCCGAAGACCTCGGCATCCGCCGCACCGACGCCACTCGCGAACTGCTCGCGGCGAAAAGCGTGGCCGATCTGGTGGAATGGTCCGGTGGCCTCTACAACCCGCCCGCCAAGTTCAGGAGTTGGTAATGCACGCACTTAACCTGCAACCAAAAAGCTTGAGCCTGGCCGAACGGCTGGCGGACCTGGCGGTGGACGCACTGATCGATGAGGCTGATCTGTCGCCAAAACCGGCACTGGTCGACCGTCGCGGCAAAGGCGCCCACACCGATTTGCACCTGGGGCTGATGCACGCCTCGGCGCTGTCCTTGTGGCCGGCTTTTAAAGAAATGGCGGAAGCCGCCATCGAGTTCGGCGAAATCGGCTTGCCCCTGCGCGAAGCCGTGGGCCGCATCGGTCGCGAAGGCGAGCAGGCGATGCTCGACACCACCGGTGGGGTGAACACCCATCGTGGGGCGATCTGGGCCTTGGGATTGTTGATCACTGCCGCTGCACTGGAACCTCAATCCTGCAGCGCCAATAGCGTGGCGTTACGGGCTGCGCGGTTGGCTTTGCTCGACGACCGTTTTGCACCACGTCCACTCAGTCACGGTGCGCAAGTCGCCCAGCGCTACGGCGCTCGCGGTGCCCGTGAAGAAGCGCAACTGGGTTTTCCGGCGGTGACCCAACGTGCCCTGCCACAACTGCTGCGCAGCCGTGCCGCCGGCCATGGCGAACAGAACGCCCGGCTCGATGCGCTGCTGGCGATCATGACGAATCTGGCCGACACCTGTGTGCTTTACCGCGCCGGTGAAGAAGGCCTGAACACCATGCAACTGGGCGCCCGGGCGGTGCTCGATGCGGGTGGCAGTGCCAGCCTCGGCGGACGTCGCCGCCTGCATGAGCTGGACCAACAACTCATCGCGTTGAATGCCTCGCCCGGCGGTGCTGCCGACCTGCTCGCAGCCTGCCTGTTCATCGACCGTATCGGCTCGGACGACGGCCTTATCCAGGGAGCGTTTTGATGGAAACCTTATCTTTTGAATTCCCCGCCGGGCAGCCGCCACGCGGTCGCACCCTGGTGGGCTGTGTCGGCTCGGGTGATCTGGAAGTGCTGATCGAACCGGGCCAGGCCGGCAAGCTGACGATCAATGTGCAGACCTCGGTCAATGGCAGTGAACAACGCTGGCAGCATCTGTTCGCACGTATGTTCGACGGCCAGACGCCACCGGCCATGGATATCGATATCCACGATTTCGGCGCGACACCCGGCGTGGTGCGCCTGCGTCTGGAACAGGGCTTCGAGGAGATCGGCCATGACTGACAGCGCATCCCTGCTCAACAAACACAGCTTCGTCGAACTCGGTGCCCGGCAACGGGCCAAGGCCTTGCTCGACGCCGGCACCTTCCGCGAACTGCTCGACCCCTTTCAACGGATCATGTCGCCGTGGCTGTCGCGCCAGGGCGTGGTGCCACAAGCCGACGACGGCGTGGTGATCGCCAAGGGCAATCTCGATGGTTTGCCGGTGGTGATCGCGGCCATCGAAGGTGCGTTCCAGGGCGGCAGCCTCGGTGAAGTCGGCGGAGCAAAAATTGCCGGCGCACTGGAACTGGCCGCCGAAGACAACCGCAACGGCATCCCGACCTGCGCCGTGCTGCTGCTGGAAACCGGCGGCGTGCGCTTGCAGGAAGCCAACCTCGGCCTGGCGGCCATTGCCGACATCCACGCGGCGATTGTCGATTTGCAGCAGTACCAACCCGTGGTCGGTGTGGTGGCGGGCAGCGTCGGTTGCTTTGGCGGCATGTCGATTGCCGCCGGGTTGTGCAGCTATCTGTTGGTGACCCAGGAAGCGCGACTCGGCCTGAACGGCCCGCAGGTGATCGAACAGGAAGCCGGACTCGAGGAGTACGACTCCCGCGACCGGCCCTTTATCTGGAGCCTGACCGGTGGCGAGCAGCGCTTCGCCAGTGGCCTGGTGGATCGCTATGTTACCGACGACGTGGCGCAGATCCGACAGCAGGTAGGTGAGTTGCTCCAGCAAGGTTTGCCGGCACAACCACGTAGCCAACAGGCCGAGCTGTTCCTGCAACGGTTGGCGCGTCTGGATGCCGAACCGCAAATCGAGCCGTCCGTGGTTCGCGATCTGTACCAAGGAGAACGTCCATGAGTTCGTATTCCCTGCGAGGCCTGAACTGGTTCAACGCCTTGAGTACCGGGGCGAAAGCGGTCGAGGGTTTGCCGGCTTCGCTGAAGGTCGCGGACGGTTCGCTGGGCGATCAGCCTGTGCGTTTCATCGCAGTGGTGGCCGACCCGGAAAACCGCTTCGTCCGTGCACGCAACGGCGAAGTGGGGTTGCTCGAAGGCTGGGGCCTAGCCAAGGCTGTGGATGAAGTCATCGCTGCCGATCAGAACAAGGCGCGTAAACGCGCCCTGATCGCCATCGTCGACGTGCCGAGCCAGGCTTACGGTCGACGGGAGGAAGCCCTCGGCATTCATCAGGCGCTGGCCGCTGCGGCGGGCAGTTATGCCCGTGCCCGTCTGGCCGGTCATGCGGTGATCGGCTTGTTGGTGGGCAAGGCAATGTCCGGGGCGTTTCTGGCCCACGGCTATCAGGCCAACCGCTTGATCGCCCTGCGCGATCCGGGGGTGATGGTGCACGCCATGGGCAAGGCGTCGGCGGCGCGGGTGACCTTGCGCAGCGTCGAAGAGCTCGAAGCCCTGGCTGCAAGCGTGCCGCCGATGGCCTATGACATCGACAGCTACGCCAGCCTCGGGCTGTTGTGGGAAACCTTGTCGGTGGAACAGATCGAGCAGCCGACGGTGGCGGATCTGGCGCGGGTGACCGAGTGCCTGCATCAGGCATTTGGTGATGCGGCCGCCGCTGGCCGTGATCTGAGCGGTCGCCTGGGTGCGGCCAATCGGGCGGCGTCGAGCAAGGTTCGCCAATTGCTGAGAGCGCAGTGGTGAGCACGCTATTGGCTCACGACCTGCTGTGGGGCATGACCCCGCAGCAGTTGCCGGCGGATGCGCCTGCCTGGGTGATCGAGTCGATCAGTGCCGGCCAGCCGGTGGTGGTCCGTCGTGCCTTGAGCGCGGCGGGGCAGGTGGCAGTGGGCGTGCGCGGGACGTTGCGCGAACAGCGATTTGCAGCGGTGATGGCAGTCGCTGCCGTCACGCGGCGGGTGCGGCCGGAAGAACTCTGCCATGTTCAAGGCCAGCGCGATTTCCCGGCGCTACGGGCCTTGGCGCAACTGCGCTCGCACCTCGATGACAGTGGTTGGGTCTGGGGCGTCAGCGGCAGCGCCGGGTTCGAGTTGGCCAGTGGGTTTTCCGCTTTGCATGAGGGCAGCGATCTCGACCTGATCCTGCGTACGCCACGTCCGTTGAGTCGTGTCGACGCCCAGGCGTTGGTGGCGATTCTTGATACCGCCGTGTGCCGCGTGGACCTGCAATTGCAGACACCGTCGGGCGCCATTTCCTTGCGCGAATGGGCTGGTACTTCGTCGCGGGTCCTGCTGAAGAATGCCATTCAAGCGACTCTGGTTACTGATCCGTGGAATCCGCAGGAGCAAGCAGCATGAGCCGCTTGCTGGTGTTCCCCGGCCAGGGCGCGCAACAACCCGGAATGCTGGCGCGTTTGCCTCGGGAAACGTTGAACGAGGCGAGCGACCTGCTCGGTGAAGATGTGACGCAGCTGGATTCTGCCGAGGCGTTGCAGTCGACGAGGGCGGTTCAGCTTTGCCTGCTGATCGCCGGCGTCGCCGCTTCACGTCAGTTGGCCATGACCCCGGATTACGTGGCCGGCTTGTCGATCGGCGCTTACCCGGCAGCGGTGGTGGCTGGCGCCTTGGGTTTCAGCGATGCGTTGCATCTGGTCAGCCTGCGCGGTGAGTTGATGCAGCAGGCTTATCCACAGGGCTACGGCATGACCGCGATCATCGGTCTGGACCTGGCCACGGTGGAAGGATTGCTGGCCCGGGTGCACAGCGAAGAAATGCCGGTTTATCTGGCCAATATCAACACCGATAACCAAGTGGTGATTGCCGGTAGCGACGCGGCGATGAAAGCGGTGGCCGAGTTGGCGAAGGGTTGCGGAGCTGGCTTGGTCAAGCGTCTGGCAGTGAGCGTGCCGTCCCATTGCCCATTGCTTGAGGCTCCCGCGCAACGACTGGCCGAAGCCTTCGCCAAAGTGCCACTGCAATCTCCGAAGATCGGTTACCTGAGCGGCAGTCGCGCGCGTCCGCTGATCAAGCCTGAAACCTTGCGTGACGACCTGGCCTTCAACATGTGCCGCATCGTCGATTGGCGCGGCACGGTACAAAGCGCCTACGAGCGCGGCGTACGTCTACAGATCGAACTGCCGCCCGGTGCGGTGCTGACCGGGCTGGCGCGCCGGGTGTTCGAGCAGGGCACCGTGATTGCCTTCGACGGTGCTCGCCTCGATACCTTGCAGGCGTTGATGCGTGAGGAGGGCAACCGTCACTCCTAGACCATCGGACTTAAGGCTTCGAACAACAAAAACAACATTCGAAATGCACTTTGAGGACTACAACAATGATTATTTACGGTGTGGCGCTGTTGGCGATCTGTACGCTGGCAGGGGTGATCATGGGTGACATGCTCGGTGTGTTGCTGGGAGTGAAGTCAAACGTCGGCGGTGTCGGGATCGCGATGATCCTGCTGATATGCGCACGGTTGTGGATGCACAACCGTGGCGGCATGACCAAGGATTGCGAGCTGGGCGTCGGTTTCTGGGGTGCGATGTACATCCCGGTGGTGGTGGCGATGGCGGCGCAACAAAACGTGGTCACGGCGCTGCACGGTGGTCCGGTGGCGGTGTTGGCGGCGATCGGTTCGGTGGTGATCTGCGGCTGCACCATTGCCCTGATCAGCCGGACCCACAAAGGCGAACCCTTGCCCGATGAACCGGTGGATGTAACGTTGGTTGGCACACCGGCAGGAGGTCGCTGATATGTGGGATCTCATCAAGAACGGTCTGGAACACAACGGCCTGGTCACCGCATTCGCCTTTGTCGGCGTGATCATGTGGGTGTCAGTGGTGATCTCCAAACGCCTGACCTTCGGGCGTATCCACGGCTCGGCGATTGCCATCGTCATCGGCCTGGTACTGGCCTGGGTCGGCGGTACGATGACCGGCGGGCAAAAAGGCCTGGCGGACTTGACGCTGTTTTCCGGCATCGGGCTGATGGGCGGCGCCATGCTGCGGGACTTCGCCATCGTCGCCACGGCGTTCGAGGTGCAGGCCACGGAAGCGAGAAAGGCCGGTTTGATTGGCGTGATCGCGCTGCTGTTGGGCACGGTGCTGCCGTTTATTGTCGGCGCGTGCATGGCCTGGGCATTCGGTTATCGCGATGCGGTGAGCATGACCACCATTGGCGCCGGTGCGGTGACCTACATCGTCGGGCCGGTGACCGGCGCGGCCATCGGTGCCAGTTCCGATGTGGTGGCGCTGTCGATTGCCACCGGCCTGATCAAGGCGATTCTGGTGATGGTCGGCACGCCGATGGCGGCGCGCTGGATGGGCCTGGATAACCCGCGCTCGGCGATGGTGTTCGGTGGGTTGGCCGGGACGGTCAGTGGCGTGACCGCCGGTTTGGCGGCGACGGATCGGCGTCTGGTACCTTATGGCGCGTTGACCGCGACGTTCCACACCGGGCTGGGCTGCTTGTTGGGACCTTCGTTGTTGTACTTCATTGTGCGCGGGATTGTTGGGTAGCCCGCCACATCGTCATTGAATGTTCAGACGCCTTCGCGAGCAGGCTCGCTCCCACACTGGAATGCATTCTCCTGTGGGAGCGAGCCTGCTCGCGATGGGGACGACGCGGTTTCAGACCTGCCGATTGGCATACATCCGACACTCCGCCAGCAACGCCAGCAGATTCGGATCACGCTCCTTGGCTTTGAGGAACACCAGGCCAATGTGCTGCTGCAACCGGTACTTTTCCTGCAACGGGATCAGCTTCACCCGGTTCTCGTACACCGCCGCAATCCGCCCCGGCAGCAACGCATAACCCACACCCGAACTGACCATGCTCAGCAGGGTGAAGATGTCGTTGACCTGCATCGCCACCTTCGGCTCAAACCCCGCCTGCTCGAATACCCGCTTGCCGTCCTGATGGGTGGCGAAGCCCTGGGTCAGGGTGATGAAGGTTTCGTCGCGGACCTCGGCCAGGTCGACTTCGGTTCGCTGGGCAAACTTGGAGTCGGCGGGTGTGGCGAGGAAGATGTCGTCGGAAAACAGCGGGATCTGCTCGCAATCCGGATCGTTGACACTCTCGTCCAGCGACACCAGGGCCGCATCGACTTCCATGTTCTTGAGCTTGTAGAGCAGGTCGATATTGGAGCCCAGAATCAGGTCGATGTTGAGCTCGCTGCGGCGGATCTTCAAACCCATGATCAGCTGCGGTACGGTCTTCACCGTCAGTGAATACAGCGAGCCGAGTTTGAAACGTTCGGCCGAGAACCCGGCGGCTTCGCGGGTCAGGCGCACACTTTCGACGACGTCCTGAATCAGCTTCTGCGCCCGCTCTTCCAGCACATAAGCGCTTTCCAGCGGCGTCAGGCTGCGGCCTTCGTGCTTGAACAAGGGGCAGCGCAGGGCGCTTTCCAGGGAATGGATCGCCCGATGTACGCTGACGTTACTGGTCTGCAACTCGGCAGCGGCCCGCGCCAGGTTGCCGGTGCGCATGAAGGCCAGGAACACCTCGAGTTTTTTCAGGGTCAACTCTTCATCGATCAGCATGGGGCGGACTCTTTTTGGAATGACTCGATTGTGCCCAATTACGCCGGGCCCGTCGTACAGAAACATTGCGCTTTTACGCTTCAAGCCTGAGCCTTGCGCTCTGCGACAATGAAATTCGAGGTGAGCAACGCATGTATCACGGGGAAAGACTGAACGCCTGGACGCATCTGCTCGGAGCTGTGGCGGCGTTTATCGGCGGAGTGTGGCTGATTGTGCTGGCCAGTCTCGACGGCAGCCCGTGGAAAATTGTCAGCATGGCGATTTACGCCTTTACCTTGTTGGTGCTCTACAGCGCATCGACCGTGTACCACAGCGTGCGCGGGCGCAAGAAAGCGATCATGCAGAAGGTCGATCACTTTTCGATCTATCTGTTGATCGCCGGCAGCTACACGCCGTTCTGCCTGGTGACCCTGCGCGGGCCGTGGGGCTGGACCTTGTTCGGGATTGTCTGGGGGCTGGCGCTGATTGGCATCCTGCAGGAGATCAAGCCGCGTTCGGAAGCGCGGATTCTGTCGATCGTGATTTATGCGGTGATGGGCTGGATCGTGCTGGTGGCGGTCAAGCCGCTGCTCGCGGCGCTGGGCCCCGCCGGGTTTGCGTGGCTGGCATCGGGCGGGGTGCTGTACACCGTCGGGATTATCTTTTTTGCCCTCGATCATCGCCTGCGCCATGCCCACGGGATCTGGCATCTGTTCGTGATCGCCGGGAGCTTGCTGCACTTTGTGGCGATATTCTTTTATGTGCTTTAAGGCTGTACCGGGACCAGGCGATCCAACTGCTCCCGGGCTCGACGGCTGAACACCTGCAACAGGTCGTTCAAGGTGTGGGGCGGTGGTTCGGCGGCGCGGGTCACTGCGTACAGGGTGATGGGTAGCGGCGGTGCCAGAGGGCGGATCGTTGTGGTGACGGGAGAGGCGCCAAGGGCGGTGAACGGGTCGATCACCGCCAGGCCCGCGCCGGATTCCACCATCGCCCGTGCCAGTGAGTAGGTTTGCACGGCGATGCGTACCCGGGGCGGCGGTTCGACCGCTTCCAGATAACTGTCGAGCCGCGCGGCCAGTGGATCGGCGCTGGATAAACCGATCAGCGGCGCATCCGCCAGTGCCATCAGCGGCAACGGTTTACCCACCTCTTCCTGAGGCCAGTAACCCCTCGGCGCCAGCGCCACCAGCACGCCGGACGCCAGCGCCTGGGCCTTGAGCCCCGGGTGATCCGGGCGTTGCAGGGTCAGGGCGACATCCACTTCGCGCATCAACAGGTTCTGCACCAGTTCGCGACTGTGGGCGCTGGAGAGTTCGCAAACGATGTCCGGGTAACGCCCGGTCCATTCGTGAATGGCCGGTGGCAGCAATGACAGGGCCAGCGCCGGGGTGGCACCGATGCGCAGGCTGTGGCCAGGTTCGCGGCGCAGGCTCTGCGCCAGGCGCCGCACGCCTTGCAGGCTTTCGCTGACCTTGTCCACTTCGCGCTCCAGTTCCAGCGCTTCCGGCGTCGCCTGCAACTTGCCGCGCACCCGCAGGAACAGCGGAAAACCCAATTGTTGCTCGGCGTGCTGCAACACCTTGCTCACCGCCGGCTGCGAGACGTGCAGCAATTGCGCGGCAGCGCTGATCGAACCGGTCTGGCGGATAGCCTGGAAAATCTCGATATGGCGAAGGCGCATGGCAAGTCCATAACCTTTGTTTATGGGTTTGCTATCTTTATGCATTGTTCAGCGTCTGTCACCTGGCTCTAACCTTGGCCTCGTCTTCACAACATTTTTAAGGACGGACATGGCTCAGCGTGTGTGCATCATCGGTGGCGGCGTGATTGGCCTGGCAACGGCCTATGCGCTGGTGCGCGACGGCTTTGAGGTGACGGTGATCGAGGCACGGGACTCGCTGGGCAGCGAAACCAGCTTCGCCAACGGCGGCCAGTTGTCCTATCGCTATGTCGCGCCCCTGGCCGACGCCGGTGTGCCTTTGCAAGCCATCGGCTGGATGCTGCGCGGCGACTCACCGCTGAAGCTGCGCCCGCGCTTCGACCCGGCCCAGTGGCGCTGGATGGCGGCGTTCCTCGGCGCCTGCCGTCGCTCGGTCAACCGCGAGAACGCCGCGCACTTGCTGCGCCTGGCGCTGTTCAGCCAGGACACCTTGAAATCCTGGCGCGAGGACGATGGACTGGCGGGATTCCAGTGGCGGCGCAATGGCAAACTGGTGACTTTCCGCCGGAACAGCAGCTTCGAGCATGCGCGCCAGGGCCTGGCCGACCCGCAGCAACAGCAGGTGTTGTCGCCGGCCGAATGCGCGCAACTGGAACCGGCGCTGATCGATGCGCCGTTTGTCGGGGCGATCTACACGCCGGACGAAGAGGTGGGCGACTGCCACGGCTTTTGCCAGCAACTGGCCGCCCGGCTGCAAGCGTCCGGCCGTTGCGAGTTTCGTCTCGGACAAGCGGTGACCGGCATCCGCCACAGCAACGGCAGCGTCAACGCCATCGAACTGGGTGAGCAAGTGCTGCCGGTCGATCAACTGGTGATCGCCGCCGGTCATCGCAGTCCGCTGTTGGCGCTTCCCGGGCTGCAACTGCCGCTTTATCCGCTCAAGGGCTACAGCCTGACCGTGCCGATCGGCGCCGGTCACCGGGCGCCGGACGTGAGCATCACCGACTACGACCGCAAGATCGTCTACGCCCGCATCGGCAAGCAATTGCGAGTGGCGGCGATGGTCGACATCGTCGGCTTCGACCCTGCGCTAGACCCCAAGCGCCTGGCGCTGATCAAGCGTCAGGCCCATGACACCTTTCCAAATGCCGGCGCCTATGACGAAGCCGTCGAGTGGGCCGGTATGCGCCCGGCCACCCCCAGCGGCGTGCCATTGCTGGGCGCGACGGCGTATCGCAACCTGTGGCTCAACCTCGGCCACGGCGCGCTGGGTTTCACCCTGGCATGCGGCAGCGGGCGCTTGCTCAGCGAGCTGATCGGCGAGCGCAGGCCTTCCATCGACCTGCGCGGTTTCAACCACCGGGCTGCCTGAACACCGATTTCTGAAGAGGACATTGCAATGACCATTACCCGACTGCACAGCAACCCGCGCCTGTCTGGCGCCGTGACCTTTGGCGACTTGGTGTTTCTCTCCGGGCAGGTGCCGGGCGATGCCCGGGATGCCAGCGGCCAAACCCACGAAGTGCTGGCGAAAATCGATACCTTGCTGGCCGAGGCGGGCAGCGACAAGGATCATCTGCTCAGTGCGACCATTTACCTGAAGAACATCACCGAGGATTTCGCCGCGATGAACGAGGTCTGGTCGGCCTGGTTGTCGCCCGGGCAGGCCCCGAGCCGCACCACCGTGCAGGCCGAACTGGCCCGCCCGCAGGTGCTGGTGGAAATCACCGTCATCGCTGCACGCGTCTGATAAACCAACACCCACAACGGAGAATAACAATGCAAAAAATCACGTTGCTCGCTTGTACGCTTGGCCTGTTGCTCGGCAGTCAGGTTCAGGCCAATGAAGCGCCGCTGACCGGCACCCTGAGCAAGATCGCCAGCGCCAACAGCATCACCCTGGGCTATCGCGATGCTTCGGTGCCGTTCTCCTACGTGGGCGATCACAGCGGCAAGCCGATGGGTTACTCGGTGGATCTGGCGGGTAAGATCGTTGAGCGCATCCAGCAGCAACTGGCGCTGCCGGACTTGAAGGTGAAGTACAATCTGGTGACCTCGCAGACCCGCATTCCACTGGTGCAGAACGGTACCGTGGACCTGGAGTGCGGCTCCACCGGCGTGACCGCCGAACGGCAGAAGCAGGTGGCGTTCTCCTATGGCTTCATCTACGTCAAAGGCCAGTTGCTGACCGCGAAGAACAGCGGGATCAAGAGCTTCGCCGACCTGCGCGGCAAGAACGTGGTGACCACCGCCGGCACCACCAACGAGCGCTTCCTGAAAAGCTACAACGTCGATCACAAGATCGACATGTTCGTGATCAGCGCCAAGGACCACGGCGAAGCCTTCCAGATGCTGCAGTCGGGCCGGGCGGCGGCGTTCTACATGGACGACGCGCTACTCTACGGCGAGCGCGCCAAGGCCAATGACCCGCACAAGTGGGTGGTGGTCGGGGAGGAGCAATCGCGGGAGATCTACAGCTGCATGGTGCACAAGGACGATCCGCAGTTCCTGGCGCTGGTCAACGGCGCGTTGGCGGACCTGTACAGCTCGGGCGAGATCAATGGCATCTACAAACGCTGGTTCGAGCAGCCGATCCCGCCGAAGGGTTTGAACCTTGAGTTCCCGATGACCAGCGAACTCAAGGCGATCATTGCCAAACCGGTGAGTGATCCGGTGCAGTAGTCATCCAGACCGTGTCGTGGCCATTCGCGAGCAGGCTCGCTCCCACATTGGACCTGTGGTGCTCACAAATTTTGTGATCACTGGAGATCTACTGTGGGAGCGAGCCTGCTCGCGATGAGGCCCTAGAAATCACCCCAAAGCTGCTGGGCCACCGCCAATGCCACTACCGGCGCAGTCTCAGTGCGCAGCACCCGTGGACCGAGGCGGGCGGCGTGGAAGCCGCTGGCCTTGGCCTGATCGACTTCGGCATCGGACAAACCACCCTCCGGACCGATCAGGAATGCCAGCCTTGAAGGCTTGGCATGGCTTACCAACGGTTCGGCCACCGGATGCAGCACCAGCTTCAACTCGGCTTGTGTTTGCTTCAGCCAGTCAGCCAGTAACAGCGGCGGATGAATCACCGGCACTCGCGAGCGACCGCACTGTTCGCAAGCGCTGATCGCCACCTGGCGCCAGTGCAGCAGGCGTTTGTCGGCGCGCTCGTCCTTGAGCCGGACTTCACAGCGCTCGGTGAAGATCGGGGTGATTTCTGTGACGCCCAGTTCCGTGGCTTTCTGGATCGCCCAGTCCATGCGCTCGCCCCGGGACAGGCCCTGGCCGAGATGGATTTGCAGCGACGACTCGATCTGCCCGGCGAAGCTTTCATCGATCTGCACCACCACGCGCTTTTTGCCGACTTCGACCAGTGCGGCGCGAAACTCCTGGCCCGAACCGTCGAACAACTGCAACGCATCGCCCTCGGCCATGCGCAGCACGCGGCTGATGTAATGGGCCTGGGCTTCGGGCAGCTCGTGCTCGCCGATGCTCAGGGGGGCGTCGATAAAGAAGCGGGACAGTCTCATGCTGGGTCTCGGTAAAAGGTGTAAGTATCTGTCGGCCCCATCGCGGGCAAGCCCGCTCCCACAGGTACAGCGCAATCCTGTGGGAGCGGGCTTGCCCGCGATGACGGTAGTCCGGTCAGCGCTGAAGCTTAGGTGAAATCAATCAACCCGGATCACGAAACCCCGGATGGAAGTCCTTCGGCACTGCCACGCTGACGCTGTCACGGGTCGCAATGTCGATCCCTTCGCTGGCCACTTCGGCAAGGAAGTCGATCTGCTCCGGGGTGATCACATACGGCGGCAGGAAGTACACCACGCTACCCAATGGGCGCAGTAAAGCACCGCGCTCCAGGGCGTGCTGGAACACCTTCAGGCCACGACGTTCCTGCCATGGGTAAGCTTCCTTGCTGGCCTTGTCCTTGACCATCTCGATGGCCAGCACCATGCCGGTCTGGCGCACTTCTGACACGTTCGGGTGGTCGACCAGATGCGCCGTCGACGAAGCCATGCGCTGGGCCAGGGCCTTGTTGTTCTCGATGACGTTGTCTTCTTCGAAAATATCCAGGGTCGCCAGGGCCGCCGCGCACGCCAGCGGGTTGCCGGTGTAGCTGTGGGAATGCAGGAAGGCGCGCAGGGTCGGGTAGTCGTCGTAGAACGCGCTGTAGACTTCGTCTGTGGTCATGCACACCGCCAGCGGCAGATAGCCGCCGGTCAGGGCCTTGGACAGGCACAGGAAATCAGGGCGGATGCCGGCCTGTTCGCAGGCGAACATCGTCCCGGTGCGGCCGAAGCCGACGGCGATTTCGTCGAGGATCAGGTGCACGCCGTAGCGATCGCAGGCTTCTCGCAGCAGCTTGAGGTACACCGGGTGGTACATGCGCATGCCACCGGCGCCCTGGATCAGTGGCTCGACGATCACTGCCGCGACCGTGTCGTGGTTTTCGGCCAGGGTTTGCTCCATGGCCGCGAACATGTTGCGCGAGTGCTCTTCCCAGCTCATGCCTTCGGGGCGCAGGTAGCAATCCGGGCTCGGCACCTTGATGGTGTCCATCAGCAGCGCCTTGTAGGTCTCGGTGAACAGCGGCACGTCGCCCACCGACATCGCCGCCATGGTTTCGCCATGATAGCTGTTGGTCAGGGTGACGAAGCGCTTCTTGGCAGGCGTGCCGCGATTGAGCCAATAGTGAAAGCTCATTTTCAGCGCGACTTCGATGCAGGACGAGCCGTTATCGGCGTAGAAGCACCGGGTCAGGCCTTCCGGCGTCATCTTCACCAGACGCTCGGACAGTTCGATCACCGGTTGATGACTGAATCCGGCAAGGATCACATGTTCGAGCTGATCGACCTGGTCCTTGATGCGCTGGTTGATCCGCGGGTTGGCGTGGCCGAACACATTGACCCACCAGGAGCTGACCGCATCGAGGTAGCGTTTGCCTTCGAAGTCTTCCAGCCACACGCCTTCCCCGCGCTTGATCGGGATCAGCGGCAGTTGTTCGTGATCTTTCATCTGGGTGCAGGGATGCCATAACACGGCGAGATCGCGTTGCATCCACTGATTATTCAGGCCCATTTTCACTCTCCTGGAGGCGGTCCGTGACCAGCGCGGACAAACAATCGCGCAAGCCTATGCAATGCGTGCCACGGGGACAACCCATTGTGTCGAATGAGCTACTTTATCCAGGTCGATAGACGTTGCTGGCGGCGCTTTGATGGCTGACGTATTCTTCGCGGTTCTTGAGCCGTTCGGCTCGCAAAAAACTGCTGTTTTCCTCGTGTAATTCCGGAGTTCGCTGAATGTCTGTCGGTTGGCTGCGCGCCTGTGCGCTGGTGATGTTGGGGCTGTTCAGCGTGTCTGCGCTGGCCAAGGATAAAACCGCGATCGTGATCGGCGGTGGCCTGTCGGGCCTGACTGCCGCGTATGAGCTGCAGAACAAGGGCTGGCAAGTCACCTTGCTGGAAGCCAAGTCGAGCCTGGGCGGTCGTTCCGGCATGGCCACCAGCGAGTGGATCGGCAACGACAAGGTCCAACCGGTTTTGAACAAGTACGTATCGACCTTCAAGCTGAGCACCACGCCGGCCCCTGAATTCGTGCGGACCCCAGGCTACCTGATCGATGGCGAGTATTTCTCCGCCGCCGACCTGGCGACCAAGCAGCCGGCCACCGCCGAGGCGCTCAAGCGCTTCGACAAGACCGTGGACGACCTGGCGCGCTCGATCGACGATCCGCAGAACCCGGCCGCCAACAACACGCTGCATGCGCTGGACCAGATGAACGTGTCGAGCTGGCTCGACAAGCAGAACCTGCCGGCCACCGCTCGCCAGTTGATCAACCAGCAGATCCGCACCCGCTATGACGAACCTTCGCGATTGTCGTTGCTGTACTTCGCGCAGCAGAGCCGCGTCTACCGTGGCGTCTCCGATCGTGACCTGCGTGCTTCGCGCCTGGTCGGCGGCAGCCCGGTGTTGGCCCAGGCCCTGGTCAAACAGTTGAAAACCATCAAGACCAATTCCCGGGTCTCGTCGATCATTCAGGACAAGGACGGCGTGACCGTCAAAGTCGACAACGTCAGCTATCAGGCTGACTACGTGGTGCTGGCCGTGCCACTGCGCGCCCTGAACAAGATCCAGATGACCCCGGCGCTGGACGCCCAGCACCTGGCGGCGATCAAGGGCACCAACTACGGTTGGCGCGACCAGATCATGCTGAAGTTCAAGACGCCGGTGTGGGAAAGCAAGGCGCGCATGTCCGGCGAGATCTACAGCAACACTGGCCTGGGGATGTTGTGGGTCGAGCCTGCCCTGAAGGGCGGTGCCAACGTGGTGATCAACCTGTCCGGCGACAACGCGCGGGTGATGCAGGCATTCGGTGACAAACAGATGGTCGATCAGGTGTTGATCCGCCTGCACGCGTTCTATCCACAGGCCCGTGGCTCGTTCACCGGTTATGAAATCCGTCGCTACAGCACCGACCCGTCGATGGGGGGCGCGTACCTGGCCTTCGGTCCGGGCCAGATCAGCAAGTTCTGGCGCCTGTGGGAACGCCCGATTCAGCGCGTAGCCTTCGCTGGCGAACACACCGATACCCTGTATCCGGGCACCCTGGAAGGCGCGCTGCGTACCGGTCAGCGTGCAGCCAGTCAGGTTGAAGACCTGGCGGCAGGCAAGTCGTTCGAACCGGCGAAAGTGGGTCCGGCTGCCGCAGCGGTGGGCGCTGGTGCGGTGGTGGCGAAGAAAGGCAATTTCTTCAGCAATCTGTTCGGCGGTTCGGATGACGAGAAGAAACCAGAGCCGGTCAAGGCACCTGAGCCAGTTGCCCCGCCTGCTCCGGTTCCAGCCCCGGCCGTCGCGCCGACACCGGTGGAAGCACCGAAGCCTGCGACCCCGGTAAAAACCGAGGCGGCCAAAAAGGCTCCGGCGAAACCGGCTGCCAAGACCGAGGCGAAAAAAGCCCCGGCCAAGAAAGCCGAACCGGAGAAGAAGCTGGCAGTCAAACCTGCGGCAACCCCGGCAACGGATACCAAGGCGCAGTAAGCCCTGGGATCAAAAAAACGCGGCGTAAATGCCGCGTTTTTTTATGCCTGAAGAAAGCCGGAGCAAAAATCGAATAAAACATTTGATACAGGTGTTCTTCGGTTTGTATTCACTTTTCCTGACACTTTCGACTTTAATCTTTCCTTAATTCGCCTGTTTCAGACTCTTGATCGTATTTCTCGATATTTCAAAGCAAAATTTTCCGCTTTAATTCGATAGATAACTCGATAGTCTTGGGCCAGCACTTACAGGGATCTAGGCAATGCAGCTACGTAACTCTACCTCCCGCTACGGCTGGGTCAGTATCGTCATGCACTGGGGTGTGGCACTGGCGGTCTTCGGTCTGTTCGCGCTTGGGTTGTGGATGGTCGGGCTCGACTACTACAGCACCTGGCGCAAAGACGCGCCGGACCTGCACAAGAGCATCGGCCTGGTGTTGCTGGGTGTGATGTTGCTGCGGGTGCTGTGGCGCTTCATCAGTCCGCCGCCACCGACCCTGTCCAGCTACAGCCGCATGACGCGCCTCGGCGCCAGGTTCGGCCATGGCTTTCTGTACATCAGTCTGTTTGCCGTGTTGATTGCCGGTTACCTGATTTCCACCGCAGAAGGTGTCGGTATCCCGGTGTTTGGCTTGTTTGAAGTCCCTGCGCTGGTATCCGGACTGCCGGACCAGGCAGATACCGCTGGCGAGATTCACCTCTACCTGGCATGGGTGCTGGTAATTTTTTCCGGCCTCCATGCGTTGGCAGCATTGAAGCACCACTTTATCGATCGTGATGTGACCCTCAAGCGAATGCTGGGTCGCAACTCCTGAAGTTCAACCTCGACTCCAAAGGAAAACAAAGCATGTTGAAAAAGACTCTGGCCGCTCTGGCAATCGGCTCCGCCCTGTTGTCCGCCGGTAACGTAATGGCCGCTGACTACGTGGTTGACAAAGAAGGCCAGCACGCCTTTGTTGACTTCAAGGTCAGCCACCTGGGCTACAGCTTCATCACCGGTACTTTCAAGGACATCGACGGCAAGTTCAGCTTCGACGCTGCCAAGCCTGAAGACAGCAAGATCGAGTTCAACGTGAACACCGCCAGCGTGTTCACCAACAACGCCGAGCGCGACAAGCACATCGCCAGCAAAGACTTCCTGAACGCCAGCAAAGCCACGTTTGTTTCCACCAGCGTCAAACCCACCGGCAAAAACGCCGCTGGCAAGGACACTGCTGACGTAGCTGGCGACCTGACGATCCTCGGTGTAACCAAGCCAATCGTGGTCAAGGCCACGTTCCTGGGTGAGGGCAAGGATCCATGGGGCGGCTACCGTGCAGGCTTTGAGGGTACTTTCAGCCTCAAGCGTTCCGATTTCGGCAAGCAGAAAGACCTGGGCCCATCATCCGATGCGGTTGAGATGTACGTGACCTTTGAAGGTGTAAAAGCGAAGTAATGCTGAGACTGTAGGAGCGAGCCTGCTCGCGATAGACCTGAGAGCGCCGCGGAGCATCAGGCTTCCAGCGTTATCGTTGACGACCATCGCGAGCAGGCTCGCTCCTACAGGATTTCATCAGCCATAAAAAATGCCCCGGTTCTCACGAACCGGGGCATTTTTTATTACAGCGATAACTCAGCGATTGCGGGTCAGCAGCGCTGGTTTCTCGCCACGAGGACGGCTTGGCAGTTGATCCAGCTGCTCAGGTGTCGGGAAGCGGTCAGCCTTCGACTCCTTGTGCATGATCTTCGGTGCCGGACCGCGCGGGTTCTGTACGGCAGGTTCCGAACGCGGCTGGTCGTCACGGGCCGGACGGCGATTGCGCGAGTCTTCGCGACGAGCCTGGCCGTCGCGCGGTGCGCCACTGCGAGGGCCGCTACGCTTGGCCGGTGGGGTGCCGGTGCTGGCGCCATCGCTGTTACGCGGACCGTTCTGGCGACCTTGTGGCTTGCCGGAGCGTGGAGCGCCCGAGCCTGCCGCGGTGCCTTGTGCCGGAGCACCTGGACGACGACCACGACCTTGCGCGGGTTTCTGCTGCGGCACGTAGTCGACGCGGTTACCGAAGTTATCGATATCGTCGTCCAGGAACTCGTCCGGGGCACGGTCAGCGGCGGCACGAGGAGGCTGCGACGGACGCTGTTCGCGAGCCGGAGTGCCTTCACGTGGCTTTTGCTGGCGGGCAGGGCGCTCGCCGCGTTCGCCGGCCGGTTTTTCCTTGCCCTTGTCCTTGCCTTTGTCCTTGCGACCGCCACCACCACCGCTGCCGTTCGGACCGTCACCGCGCGGGCCACGTGGATTGCGTGGGTTACGCATGTCCGGACGCTCGCGCACTTCAGGTTTCTCGGCTTCCACGGCGCTCGCATCGAAGCCCATCAGGTCGCCGTCGGCGATTTTCTGCCGGGTCATGCGTTCGATGCTTTTCAGCAGTTTTTCTTCGTCCGGGGCTACCAGCGAAATCGCCTCGCCCGAACGACCGGCTCGGCCGGTACGGCCGATGCGGTGCACGTAGTCTTCATCGACGTTCGGAAGCTCGAAGTTGACCACGTGTGGCAACTGGTCGATGTCCAGACCGCGAGCGGCGATGTCGGTGGCAACCAGGATGCGCACGGTGCCGGCCTTGAAGTCGGCCAGGGCTTTGGTGCGGGCGTTCTGGCTCTTGTTGCCGTGGATCGCGACGGCGCTCAGGCCGTGCTTGTCCAGGTACTCGGCCAAGCGGTTGGCACCGTGCTTGGTGCGAGTGAACACCAACACTTGTTCCCAGGCGCCGGCGGTGATCAGGTGCGCCAGCAGCGAACGCTTGTGGCTGGCCGGCAGGCGGAATACGCGCTGTTCGATACGCTCGACCGTGGTGTTCGGCGGCGTGACTTCGATGCGTTCCGGGTTGTGCAGCAGCTTGCCGGCGAGGTCGGTGATGTCCTTGGAGAAGGTCGCCGAGAACAACAGGTTCTGGCGTTTGGCCGGCAGACGCGCCAGCACTTTCTTCACGTCATGGACGAAACCCATGTCGAGCATGCGGTCGGCTTCGTCCAGCACGAGGATTTCCACGTGGGACAGGTCGACGCTGCCTTGGCCGGCCAGGTCGAGCAGGCGGCCAGGGCAGGCCACCAGCACGTCTACGCCGCGGGACATGGCCTGAACCTGCGGGTTCATGCCGACACCGCCGAAGATGCAGGCGCTGACGAACTTCAGGTCACGGGCATAGACCTTGAAGCTTTCATGCACTTGGGCTGCGAGTTCGCGAGTCGGGGTCAGGACCAGTACGCGCGGCTGGCGCGGACCGTGACGCTGGGATTTGTCCGGGTGACCGTTGGGGAACAACCGCTCCAGGATCGGAAGGGCGAAACCGCCGGTTTTACCAGTACCTGTCTGTGCCGCGACCATCAGGTCGCGACCTTGCAACACGGCGGGAATGGCCCGCTGTTGCACCGGAGTAGGCTCGGTATAGCCCGCTGCCTCGATGGCGCGGACTAAAGCCTCGGAGAGACCGAGGGAAGCAAAGGACATGAGTAATCCTGTTTTAAGTTAGGGCTTGGCCCAATGGGAGTCTTGCCTGGCGCGAATGGCGTTTAAGAGGACGCAATCCCGTCCGGTCCTGCTGGGTCTCGAAGGCTCGTCTGCAAGCGCTCGCGCGGGCTGAAAGCTGCGCAGTAGCGGGGTTGAGATGCCTTTAACGATTCCGAGCGTCCGGGCGTGAGCCTGGCGGGAAGGCCGGAGTATAACAGAGCAATCACTGTGCGCCGCTTTCCTGCTGCTCAACGGTTTTTTCCGTGGCGGCCGTGGTCTTTTCAGTCTTCACGCTGGCTGCCGGTTCCGCGCCGTAGCGGGCACTCAGTTCAGCGTAGGCGGGCTCGCGCTTGAAGCGTTTGAGTTCGGCGCCGAAACGCTGCACCAGCAGATCCATGCCCGCATTGCGCCGCACCGCGAGAAACTGGCTTTGCTGGCTGATGATCGTGGGGTTTTCGGTGATCTTGTCGCGGATGCCCAGCTCGTCGAGCAAATGCTGGCCGACCCGGCGGTCGGTAATCAACAGATCAATCCGCCCGCGTACCAGTTTGCCGAAGTTGGCTTCATGGGTGGGGGCCGGCTCGCGGGTGAACAGCGTCGAATCGCTGAAATCCTTGCTGTACAGGTAACCCGGCGAGGTGCCGATGGTCAGGCCTTGCAGGTCATCGAGGGTGCGAAACGGATGGGGCCGTTCATTGGCGTAGAACATCACGAACTGGACTTCAGACAGTGGTTCGCTGGGGTAGAGCAGGGTCGCATCGCGTTCGTCGCTGTGAAAAATGTCCAGCGCGCCGTCGGCCTGGCCTGATTCAAGCATCGACAGGCAGCGTTTCCAGGGCAGGAACTGCCACTCCACTTCGATGCCCAGGCGCTTGAAGACAATGGCGGTGGTTTCGTAGTCCAGGCCCAGGGATTTGCCGTTGTCTTCGTACACATAAGGCGCCCACGGCTCTGTGACAATGCGCAGCTTCTCGCCCCGGGCGGCGAAGCTCAGGCAAGTGAATACAAGCACGGCGACTAACTGCGTGATCAAAGGCATGGGCTTGAGATTACGACGAGAAACCGGAAAGAGCCAGAAACTGACCGCAGATGCTCTAACTCCGTGGATTGCCGCACATTAATAGTGCGTTGAAAGCAAAAGATCGCAGCCTGCGGCAGCTCCTACAGGGAATACACATTTCTCTGTAGGAGCTGCCGCAGGCTGCGATCTTTTGATCTTGCTTTAACGACTTTTAACGCGGCAACTTCAGGTTGTTCCACACCGCCAGGCTCGCTTCAGCCTGGTTCAGTGTGTAGAAGTGCAGCCCTGGAGCACCACCCTGTAGCAGTTGTTCGCACATCTCGGTGATGACCTGTTCGCCAAAGCGCTGAATGCTCTGGGTGTCGTCGCCGTAGGCTTCCAGTTGCTTGCGGATCCAGCGCGGGATTTCCGCACCGCAGGCATCGGAGAAGCGCGCCAGCTTGCTGTAGTTGGTGATCGGCATGATGCCCGGCACGATCGGGATGTTCACACCCAATGCCCGCACGCGTTCCACGAAGTAGAAGTAGCAGTCGGCGTTGAAGAAATACTGGGTGATCGCACTGTCGGCGCCAGCGTTGGCCTTGCGCACGAAGTTGGCCACATCGTCTTCGAAATTGCGCGCTTGCGGATGCATTTCCGGGTAAGCGGCGACTTCGATGTGGAAATGATCACCGGTTTCTTCACGAATGAATTCAACCAGGTCATTGGCGTGGCGCATTTCACCGCTGGCCATGCCCATGCCCGAAGGCAGGTCACCGCGCAGGGCGACGATACGCGTGATGCCGGCGGCCTTGTACTGGGCCAGCAGGCCGCGCAGGTCAGCTTTGCTATCGCCCACGCAGGACAGGTGCGGAGCGGCAGGGATTTTGACTTCGCTTTCGAGCTGCAACACGGTGTTCAGCGTGCGATCACGGGTCGAACCGCCGGCGCCATAGGTGCAGGAGAAGAAATCGGGGTTGTAGGCGGCCAACTGGCGAGCAGTGGCCAGCAGCTTTTCTTGCCCAGCATCGGTCTTCGTAGGGAAGAACTCGAAGCTGTAGCGACGATCTTGGGACATGGTCATATCCTTGGAAACAAGAACCATCGAGGCGCTGCTTTCCAATGTGGGAGCGAGCCTGCTCGCGAAAGCGGTTAAACAGTCAACTCAGATGTTGAATGTCATGGCCTCTTCGCGAGCAGGCTCGCTCCCACAGGGAAAGCGAACAGTCAGCGACTGTTAGTAGCGGTAAGCGTGCGGCTTGAACGGACCTTCGACGGTCACGCCGATGTAGTCGGCCTGGGTCTTGGTCAGTTGAGTCACGACGCCGCCGAAGCCGCGGACCATTTCCAGGGCCACTTCTTCGTCGAGTTTCTTCGGCAGTACTTCAACGGTCAGGCGCTCGGCCTTCTGGGCTGGCGACAGGTCGGCGTACTTCTGGCCAAACAGGAAGATCTGAGCCAGAACCTGGTTGGCGAACGAACCGTCCATGATGCGGCTCGGGTGGCCGGTTGCGTTACCCAGGTTAACCAGACGGCCTTCGGCCAGCAGGATCAGGTAGTCGTCGTTGTGCGGATCGAAATCGCCAGCGCCGGTACGGTGGATCTTGTGAACCTGCGGCTTCACTTCTTCCCATGCCCAGTTCTTGCGCATGAAAGCGGTGTCGATTTCGTTGTCGAAGTGACCGATGTTGCAGACAACAGCACGCTTCTTCAGGGCTTTGAGCATGTTCGAGTCGCAAACATTGACGTTGCCGGTGGTGGTCACGATCAGGTCGATCTTGCCCAGCAGCGCCTTGTCGATGCTTGCTTCGGTACCGGTGTTGATACCGTCGATGAACGGCGAAACCAGTTCGAAACCGTCCATGCAGGCTTGCATGGCGCAGATCGGGTCGACTTCGGAAACCTTGACGATCATGCCTTCCTGACGCAGGGACTGAGCGGAACCCTTGCCCACGTCGCCGTAGCCGATAACCAGCGCTTGCTTGCCGGACAGCAGGTGGTCGGTACCGCGCTTGATCGCATCGTTCAGGCTGTGACGGCAGCCGTACTTATTGTCGTTCTTGCTCTTGGTCACCGAGTCGTTGACGTTGATGGCCGGGATTTTCAGCTCGCCCTTGGCCAGCATGTCCAGCAGGCGGTGAACGCCGGTGGTGGTTTCTTCGGTCACGCCGTGGACGCGATCCAGAACCTGTGGGTACTTCTTGTGCAGCAGCTCGGTCAGGTCGCCGCCGTCGTCGAGGATCATGTTGGCGTCCCATGGCTGGCCATCCTTCAGGATGGTCTGCTCCAGGCACCACTCGTACTCTTGTTCAGTCTCGCCTTTCCAGGCGAAAACCGGGATGCCGGCAGCGGCGATGGAAGCGGCGGCCTGGTCCTGAGTCGAGAAAATGTTGCAGGACGACCAGCGCACTTCGGCACCCAGGGCAACCAGGGTCTCGATCAGCACGGCAGTCTGAATGGTCATGTGGATGCAGCCGAGGATCTTCGCGCCCTTGAGCGGTTGCTCTTCGGAGTACTTGCGACGCAGACCCATCAGGGCTGGCATTTCGGATTCGGCGATGATGGTTTCGCGACGGCCCCAGGCAGCCAGGGACATGTCGGCGACTTTGTAATCGTTAAAATCTGCAGGCGTGATAACAGCGCTCATGAAGAGCCTCCATTCGTAATGTATGCGAATGGGCGCCGTTGTGCGTTTAGTGTCCAGCCAGTGAAGGCCAGGTAACGCCCCATCCGAGCCTGACAGGTCGAACCTGCTGCAGCGCCCCTCGGACAGGTGGCGGGAAAACGGTATCAAGTAGAGGTTACCGTTTTGAAACGGTGGCGATTATAGCGGGCTATGCCGATCTTCCAAAGCGTTTCTGTCGGTCAATGTCCGAACGGTAATCGAGACCATAGACGATGCTCAATAGAGCTCTAGGTCGGGCTCTGCCATGATGGTCAGCATCATTCGGCAAGACGCTCAGGAGTGAACATGAACTTCCACACCCGCAAATGGGTAAAACCCGAAGACCTCAACCCCAACGGCACGCTGTTTGGCGGCAGCCTTCTGCGCTGGATCGACGAAGAGGCGGCGATCTACGCCATCGTTCAGTTGGGCAACCAGCGTGTGGTCACCAAGTACATTTCCGAAATCAACTTCGTCAGCGCCTCGCGCCAGGGCGACATCATCGAACTGGGCATCACGGCGACCGAATTCGGCCGCACCTCGATCACGCTGACGTGCGAAGTGCGCAACAAGATCACCCGCAAGAGCATCCTCACCGTTGAAAAGATGGTGTTCGTGAACCTCG
Organism: Pseudomonas sp. KH_046_1; assembly: GCF_057839025.1. Classification (NCBI taxonomy): domain Bacteria; kingdom Pseudomonadati; phylum Pseudomonadota; class Gammaproteobacteria; order Pseudomonadales; family Pseudomonadaceae; genus Pseudomonas; species Pseudomonas sp. KH_046_1. Next base: position 5,935,723 of record NZ_CM174481.1, on the reverse strand, counting down.
GTGAAGACGGCTTGCCGGCGCCTCACGGCCGGACCGAGATCAAATACGTCAAGGACCAGTTCAAGGATGATGACGCCGGTCAGTGAGATCGGCGTCGCTTTCTTCGCGAGCAAGCCCGCTCCCACATTGGAATGCGTTTCATATGTGGGAGCGGGCTTGCTCGCGAAGGCGATCTGCTGATCCCGGAGATTTGTCTGGGCACTGAACAGCTGTGAACCCCGCGTGTCGTAGCTAAATAGCCCGCCACCGGTTGCGCATCCCATGAACTCGGCACAAGACGGCAAGACCCCGAACCTTTCGGCGCAAGAAGAGCACGAAGTCGAAAAGAGCCAGCCGCCCCGCGCCGCGGTGCTGCACGAGATCATCCGTACCCAGGGCGACCAGGAACTGGAGCGCAGCATTGCCGCGTTGTGGTGGTCGGCGCTGGCGGCGGGGTTGACCATGGGCCTGTCGCTGATGGGCATGGGGTTGCTCAATTCGCGTCTGCCGGATGGCGAAGGATTCAAGGTGATCGCGAGTTTCGGTTACTGCGCCGGTTTTCTCGCCGTGATCCTGGCCCGTCAGCAACTGTTCACCGAAAACACCCTGACCGCCGTGCTGCCGGTGATGACCAAACCGACGCTGACCAACTTCGGCCGGCTGCTACGGCTGTGGACGGTGGTGCTGGTCGGCAACCTCTGTGGCACCTTGCTGGTGGCGTACGTGATGCTGGAGCTGCCGATTTTCGACAGCAAGACCGATGTCGCCTTCCTCGATATCGGCCGCAAGGTCATGGAAAACCACGCCAGCCAGATGTTCGCCAAGGGCATCATTTCCGGATGGATGATCGCCACCATGGTCTGGATGATCCCGTCCATGGAGAGCGCCAAGATGTGGATCATCATCCTCATCACCTACCTCATGGCACTGGGGGATTTCACCCACATCGTGGTCGGTTCGCTGGAGGTTTCGTATCTGGTATTTGCCGGCGAGTTACCGTGGAGTGATTTCTGGCTGGTGTTCGCCGGTCCGACACTGGCGGGGAACATCATCGGTGGCAGTTTTATTTTCGCGCTGATCAGCCATGCGCAGATTCGCAGCGAAAGTGGGCCGCCGAAGAAATCAGCGGATCAGAGCGAAGCGCCCGATCCGCAGGTGATCAAAAAACAATCAAGCTGATCCTCATCCCGTCACATCAAGTGCAGCCGCACCGCGACGCTGGCGATAGATAAAGAACAGTGCAGTCAACACGGTCAGTCCGCTGACCAGTGCACCGGTCCACGGCAAGTCCGCCAGGTCCGCGCCGCTGGCCACCACCAGGCCGCCAATCCATGCCCCGGCGGCGTTGCCGAGGTTGAAGGCGCTCTGGTTCAGGGTCGAACCCAGGTTCGGTGCTTCGTGGGCCTGATCGATGATCAGCAGTTGCAGGATCGGGCACAGGGCGAAGGCAAACGTCCCCCACAACACCAGCGTGATTGCCGCCGGGATCACCGAATGGCTGGTTTGCGTGAATGCCGCCAGTACCACCAGCACCGCCAGTGCCATGCCCACCAGCGAAGGCAGCAAGCGGCTGTCCGCCAGACGACCACCGAGCATGCTGCCGGCGGTCAAGCCAACGCCGAACAACAGCAGCATGATGGTGACGCCGTGGGGGCTGACACCGGTGATGTCCTGCAGGATCGGCGCAATGTAAGTGAACACACTGAACAGGCTGGTCGAGGCCAGCACGCTCATGCCCAGGGCCAGCAGCACGTTGGCCTTGCCCAGCACCTTGAACTCGCTGGCCAGGTTGGCTTTATCCATCGCGATGTTTTTCGGCAGCCAGACCCATTGCGCAATCGCCGCCAGAACCCCGATCACCGACACCGCCCAGAAGGTCGAGCGCCAGCCCGCGTATTGCCCGAGCGCGGTGCCCAGTGGCACGCCGAGCACGTTGGCCAGGGTCAGGCCGGTGAACATCATGGCAATCGCCTGAGCCCGTTTGTTGGGGGCCACCAGCCCGGCAGCCACCACCGAACCGATGCCGAAAAATGCGCCGTGGCACAGTGCCGTGATCACTCGCGCGGCCATCAGCGTGGCGTAGTTCGGCGCCAGTGCGCAAAGCATGTTGCCGAGGATGAACATCAGCGTCATGCCCAACAGCGTGGCCTTGCGTGGCATGTTGGCGGTGCCGACCGCGAGGATCGGTGCACCGAACACCACGCCCAGGGCGTAGCCGGTGATCAGCAATCCGGCATCGGGAATGCTCACGCTGAGGTCGCGGGCGACATCGGGCAAAAGACCCATGATGACGAATTCAGTGGTGCCGATGCCGAAGGCGGCAACAGCGAGGGCAAGCAAAGCGAGTGGCATGCGCAAGGTCTCTGTCGGTAGTCTTGACGCTGTGATCAGGCATACGCAGGCCGACGACCGTTCTCGACGAGAGCGGGCCGGGCAGAATTTTTATAGGAATTAGTCTGTGCGCAACTGAGTGCGGCGTGGTCGCTTGCAGTATAAACAGCCACTGAAATATGGCGAATCAATTCTGTACCTGGCCCCTGTAGGAGCGAGCTTGCTCGCGATGGACGTGAACGAAGACGTGTATTCACTGGTTGGCTGCGGTGCCCTCACGTTTTTCGCGAGCAAGCTCGCTCCTACAAAGGGTAGGGTCAAAAAAAGGAGTAGGCCGTGCTTGCGACGGCGTTGGTGTTGGTGGCAGCGCTGTTGCATGCGGCGTGGAATACCCTGATCAAGTTCAGTGCGGAGCGGTTGTTGGTGGTGGCCTGCATGGACAGCGTGGCGCTGCTCTTTGTCGTGCTGATGTTGCCGTTCCTGAGCGTGCCGCCACTGGAGATCTGGCCATGGATCCTGGCATCGGCGGCATTCGAGTTGCTCTATCGCTATTTGCTGATCCAGGCCTATCGGGTCGGCGACCTCGGGCTGGTCTATCCATTGATGCGCGGCCTGTCACCGTTGGTGGTGCTGGCGCTGACGCTGATCTTTGCCGGGGAAGTACTGACCCATCAGCAGATTTTCGGCATCCTGCTGATCCCGTTCGGCATGCTGTGCCTGCTCTGGCAGGGCGGCGGCGGAGCGCGCCTTCCATGGTCGATGCTACCGGTGGTGGTATTGATCGGCCTGTGCATCGGTTGCTACACCTATATCGACGGGCAGGCATTACGGCGCTGGTCCCATCCACTGGATTACCTGGTCTGGGTCACCTTGCTCAGTGCCTGGCCGTTTCCGCTGTTGGCGTTGGTGCGCAAACGGCCCGCGTTCATGTTGTTCTGGCGCGAGCAGTGGCGACTGGGCCTGGCCGTCGGGTTCTGCGTGTTGTTCAGCTACGCTCTGGTGCTGTGGGCGATGCAATTGGGCTCGATTGCAGAGGCAGCGGCGTTGCGCGAGATCAGTGTGATCCTGGTGGTGCTGTTTGGTATGCGTTACCTCAAAGAACCTTTTGGCGGGCCGCGCCTCTTAGCCTGTGGGCTGGTGCTGGTCGGCATACTGGTGATGAAATTCTGACTGCTGTGAAATTTGAAGAAGGGACTGCTTTATGACGGTTGCTCTGTGGTGCATTTTGATCGCGATCTTCCTGCCGTATGTGTGTGTGGGCGTGGCCAAGATCAGTGGCGGGTTCAGGTTGAGAGACAACCATGATCCCCGGGATTTTCTCGATTCGCTGGACGGCTTGGGCAGGCGCGCGAATGCGGCGCAATTGAACAGCTTTGAAGTGACCCCGGCGTTCGCTGCGGCGGTGATCGTGGCGCACCTGGCCGGCAATGCCGAACTGGTGACGATCAATGTGCTGGCCGTGCTGTTCATTACCAGCCGCCTGCTCTACATCATTTGCTACCTGGCGGACTGGGCGACACTGCGGTCGCTGGTGTGGTTCGTGGGGATGGCGTTGATTGTGAGTTTTTTTGTGGTGTCGGTCTAAAAATCTTCAGGGTATTTGCGGGCCTCATCGCGAGCAGGCTCGCTCCCACAGGAGTGTGCGTTCCAATGTGGGAGCGAGCCTGCTCGCGATAGCTATCTGGCAGCCACCGCTGGTTTAGGGTTTTGTCTTCTCTGCATCGGCCACCTGCGGCACTTGTGGCAGCGCAGCACCTTTGGGCCAGAGCATCCAGATCTGCCCCTGCTGTTTCATGTCCCCGGCCAGTTGCCCGGCCGCATCGCCGGTGCCCCAGAACAGATCCGCCCGAACCTCGCCGGCAATGGCGCCGCCGGTGTCCTGTGCTGCCACGGGGCGAACCAGGGCCGTGCCGTCCGGTCTGGTGGTGGACAGCCACAACAGGCTGCCCAGCGGAATCACCTTGCGATCCACCGCCGCGCTGTAACCGGCGGTCAAGGGTACGTTCAGCGAGCCGCGCGGACCTTCGTTGCTATCCGGGTTGCGGGTGAAGAACACGTAGCTGGGGTTGCTGCCGAGCAGTTCGGGAATCCGCGACGGATTGGCCTTGGCCCAGGTGCTGATGGCGCCCATGGTCACGTCTTCTTTTTTCAACTCGCCCTGTTCCACCAGCCAGCGGCCGATCGGTCGATACGGATGGCCGTTCTGATCGGCGTAGGCAATGCGCAACTGGCGACCATTGTCGAGCTGGATACGACCCGAACCCTGGATTTGCAGGAACTGCAGGTTCATCGGATCGGTCAGCCAGGCCACGACCGGCGCCTTGACCCCTTTGGTTTCGATGGTTGCCGCATCGTCGTACGGCTTGAGTACGCGACCTTCGAGTCGACCGCGCAGGCGTTTGCCCTTGAGTTCCGGGTAAATGCTGTCGAGGGCGACGATGATCATGTCCTCGGGGACGCCATAGACCGGGACACTGGCAACGCCGGTCTGGGTCAGGCTCCCGGGATAGACCGGTTCGTAGTAGCCGGTAATCAGGCCGTTGGGGCTGTCGTTGGCGGCGCGCAGGCCATAGACATCGAGGTTCTGTTTGAGAAAACCGCGAATGTCGCTGGCGGTTTGCGGCACGTTGGCGGCCGCGGCGCAGGTACCACCCCAGACCGGGTCGGCCTTGAGTCGGGTGCAGGCGCTGCGCCACGAACCGAAGCCGGCGACCAGGTCGCTGTCGGACACCGCCGGCAGCGCTTCCCATGTGGCACTGGAGTAGGTGGCCAAGGCGTGGGTTTTCGGTTGTTGGTTGTCACCACCGGTGCAGCCTGCGAGCAGGGCCACCATCGGCAGGGTCCAGGCCAGGCTGTGACGCCATGCCTTGAAACGGCTGTTCATGGAGTGATTCCTTTGCCGGTTGCCTGAGCGCTCCATGCGTTCAAACAACCCTTGTTGATAATAGGGCTATTGGTCTTTGCCGATGACGCGAGGATACTGGCCGCCGTTTCCCGTGACCTGAAACCACCATGACTCTTAAAAGACTTTCTGTTGTATTGCTGGCCTGCCTGACGTTGTCCGCTTGTGGCGGCATCGACCCCAACTCGCCGCTCGGCCAGCGCAAGGCCATTTTCAAGCAGATGCTCAATACTGGCGAAGACCTGGGCGGCATGTTGCGTGGGCGCATTGCGTTCGATGGCCCGAAGTTCGCCGAAGGCGCGGTGAAACTCGATGCGTTGTCCCGTGAGCCGTGGCAGCATTTTCCGCAAGTGCGCGAGGAAGATCACACCAGCGCCAAGAGCGATGTCTGGGAGCAGCAGACACGCTTTCAGGCAATGGCCCGCGACCTTGAAAGCGCCACCGGTGAATTGGTGATCGCCAGCCAGGTTCAACCCTACAAGGCCAGCAACCTGGGGCCGGCGGTGCAGAAAGTCGAAGATGCTTGCAGTGCTTGTCATAAGGCGTTTCGGGATCATTGACCCAGCGGTGCCCGGTCTGACGTCTTCGCGAGCAGGCTCGCTCCCACAGGAGACCGCATGACCCTGTAGGAGCGAGTCTGCTCGCGAAGACTGCTTCGGCAACACCGAAATCTATGTTCGTTATCTGTTTTTATTTATCCAGCTCATCCAATGCGTTCTGCAATTCCTTGCGGGCATCGGCGAGTTTGTCCTTGCGCTTGTTGATCTTGTCAGCGTCGCCTTTGCTCATGGCCTTGTCGAGGTCCGCCTGACGCTTGCTGACTTCGTGCTTGGCGTCGAGCACCTTGTTTTCCCGTTCCTTCTTCAGCGAGGCGTCGGTGCAGTTGGCTTCGACTTCGCTCAGGGCCTTTTCCAGGCCGGCCTGCTGGTCGGCATTGCCGTGGACCTTGGCCAATTCGATCTGGTTGACGATACCTTGCTTCTTGGCGGCGCAACCGGTCAGCCCCGGCGCTTCCTCGTCCGCCATCAACGGGGTGGCCAGCACGCTGCAAAGGGTCAACAGGGCGAGCGGTGAAAGAAATTTCATAAAAGCTCCATGTAGGAAAGCAAGCAAGCCGGTGTGGCAATGGCTTGTTGGAGCCCAGCGGTCCCTTGGGGTTCCCGGTGGGCGCAGGGCCGACAGCTAAAAGCCGTCAATCCCCGCATCACGTAACGTTTCACTCAAGGCCAGAACCTGCGGATCGCGGAAAAATGCGTTGAGTTGCGCCGCGCGTCCTGGCCCGATATCGGCCTCGGCCCGCCATTGTTCGATGTCTCGCTGCGCCAGTACCTGCCATGAATCGCCGAGATGCGCCTGGCCTGTCGGCGGCAATCCCAGGGCTTTGAGCCAGTGCGCGAACGGGCGTTGCCGGGCTCGGTTGAAGCTGTCTGCAAGGCGAGCCGCGCTGCGCTCGCCGAAACCGTCAATGGTAGCAAGCTCTTGGGCGTCGAGGGTCAACCAATCCAGCAGACTGTTCAGGCGACCTGTTGCAAGAAGTTTTTCCCAGGTACCCGGACCCACATTGGGCAGCGCCAGACCCTGTTTGCTGCTGAGCCAGGTCAGGCGCGCGAGAAACTGGCTCTCGCAGCCCGGAGTCGGTTGCCAGCAACTCAATAAATGGAAGTCTGCTGCCAGCGGCACGTTCAATTCGGCGCGCTCGCTGCTGCGTAATACAACGCTATCGAGCCTGGGAATGGTCAGCCCGGCCAGGCTGATGGCGACCTGATCACCCGGACGGATGTCCAGCGCCTGCCAGCGCTGCAACGAACCGACGCTGACGTGTTTGATCTGCCGGTCATCGAGCTTTATCGGGGTCAGTTCAAGTACCGGAGTGATTCGCCCGGTCCGGCCGATCCTGAAATGAACCTTGCGGACATTGGCCAGTGCCTGGGCGAAGGGGTATTTCCAGGCGATGGCCCAGTAGGGTGACCTGGCCTGCCAGCGTTCGGCGGCTGGGCGCTGGTTCTGGCGCAGGACCACGCCGTCGCTGGCAAAGGGCAGGGCGGAGTTATACCAGTGTTCGCGCCAGCGTTCGGCATCGACGACGGAGGCGATTGGCTGGCTGTATGCCGTGGTACTCGGGAAGCCCAGCGCAGTCAGCGCCACGGCACGCGCGGGCACGCTCGCCGGCCCTTGGGGCCAGTCCCAGACAAACAAGTCGATGTTGGTGGCCTGTTCGGTGCTCAAGATCTTGCGCGCCATCAGGCCGGCTACCGAGCCACGAGCATTGAGGCTACCGGCCCGGGCCTGCACATGATCGGTCAGTCGCCAATACAGTTCGCCTTGCACGATCAAGTCCCGGGCCTGCGATAGCCGTTGCGGGATGGCCGGAATCTGCCGCGCAGGAACCGTCCAGTCCTGACCGCTCTCGCCGTCGCCGCGGCTGATTGCCTGGGCCAACAGACCGTTGCGGTAAACCAGGGTCACCGCCACACCATCGATTTTAGGCTGGACCCAGACGTCCACCCGGTCACGCAGCCATTTTTCCACGGCGGGCCGATCGTGCAGTTTGTCCAGGCCGGTGTGGACGATGGGGTGGGGCAGCGTGCCACGCGCAGTGCGCAAGGGGTCTGCGGACGGGCTCAGATTGAAGCAGTGGCGCCATTGGGTGAGTCGCGCGCGGGACTGGTCGTAGAGTTCATCGGCAACCAGTGAGCGTCCCTGACGGTGATAGCTGTCGTCCCAGAGGTCGATTTGTTGTTGCAGTTTGCCGACTTCGTTCTGGGCGCGTTCGGATGACCAGTCCGGGCACTCGGTGGCGTTGGCGGTCAGGTGGGCAAAGGTCAGTAGAACGGCGAAAAACAGGCGCAGGTCGGGAAGCATCTTGAGCGTCCTTGCTCGGTGAGGTGCGTGAAGGCTAGGTCAGTATCAGTTGGCGTAGCGGGTGGGGTTTTTACCGAGTGTTTCTGGTGACTGGGCGGGCCTCTTCGCGAGCAGGCTCGCTCCCACAGGGATTTGCGTTTGCCCACAGGTATCAGTCACGCCAAAGATCAACTGTGGGAGCGAGCCTGCTCGCGATTGCGGCTACGCGGTCTCAAGCAAGGCAATAAAAAGCCCCGCAAGGCGCGAACCGTGCGGGGCTTCGGGTGTTGCGGGGAAGTCTTACAGGCCAGCAGCAGAACGCAGAGCGTCGGCGCGGTCGGTTTTTTCCCAGGTGAACGTGGTGAAGGTGTCGTCACCCACGGTCTTGGTTGCCGGGGTGCGACCGAAGTGGCCGTACGCTGCGGTTTCCTGATACATCGGGTGCAGCAGGTCGAGCATGGTGGTGATTGCATATGGACGCAGGTCGAACACTTCGCGGACCAGTTTGACGATCTTGTCATCGCTGATCTTGCCGGTGCCGAAGGTGTTCAGCGAGATCGACGTCGGCTGGGCAACGCCGATGGCGTAGGACACCTGAATCTCGCAGCGCTCGGCCAGGCCGGCAGCGACGATGTTCTTGGCCACGTAACGACCGGCGTAGGCCGCCGAACGGTCAACCTTCGATGGATCCTTGCCGGAGAACGCGCCACCGCCGTGACGGGCCATGCCGCCGTAGCTGTCGACGATGATCTTGCGACCGGTCAGACCGCAGTCACCCACCGGGCCGCCGATGATGAACTGGCCGGTCGGGTTGATGTGGAACTGGGTGTCCTTGCTCAGCAGTTCGGCAGGCAGCACGTGCTTGACGATCAGCTCCATCACGCCTTCGCGCAGGTCGTTGTACGACACTTCAGGGTTGTGCTGGGTCGACAGAACGACGGCGTCGATACCGACAACCTTGCCGTTTTCGTAACGGCAGGTCACTTGCGACTTGGCGTCCGGACGCAGCCAAGGCAGCAGGCCGGATTTACGGGCTTCGGCTTGCCTTTGTACAAGCTGGTGCGAGAAAGTGATCGGTGCAGGCATCAGCACGTCGGTTTCATTGCTGGCGTAGCCGAACATCAGGCCCTGGTCGCCGGCGCCCTGATCTTCAGGCTTGGCACGGTCGACACCCTGGTTGATGTCAGGGGACTGCTTGCCGATGATGTTCATCACGCCGCAGGTCGCGCCGTCGAAGCCGACGTCGGAGCTGGTGTAGCCGATGTTGGTGATCACGTCACGAACGATCTGCTCCAGATCAACCCAGGCGGAAGTGGTGACTTCGCCGGCGATGATCGCCACGCCCGTTTTCACCAGAGTCTCGCACGCCACACGGGCGAACTTGTCTTCAGCAATGATGGCGTCCAGCACCGCATCAGAAATCTGGTCGGCGATTTTGTCCGGATGCCCTTCAGACACGGACTCGGAGGTGAAAAGGGAGTATTCGCTCATCTCGATGTTTTCCTGAAATTACCGATGGTGAGTGTCGCCAGCCGGCCGCTGAAAATGGCGGACCTGGATCTGGAAACCATTACGTAAGCCTACATAGAGGCTTTCCCCGGGAACGAGTCCCGCAGCGGTGGCCCAACGGGCCAGATCGTCCTGTTCAAACCCCAACCAGAGATCACCGCAGGCCTCCTTGGCCCAACTCTGGTTGTGGCTACATAACTCTGTCACTAGCAGGCTACCGCCTGATTGCAGCAAATTGGCCATGTGCTTGAGCGCATCGGCCGGCGCGGCAAAATGGTGCAGCACCATGTTCAGTACCACGCAATCGGCCTTGAGGCTGACGCCGTTCAATGCATCGGCCAGTTGCAGGCTAACGTTAGTCAGCTTGTCGCGTTCGCAGACCTGGCGCGCCAGTTCGAGCATTGCGCTGCTGTTATCCAGCGCCGTGACCTGCGCGAAGCGGCGCGCCAGTTCTGGCAGGAATGCGCCATCGCCGGGGCCGACTTCAATGGCCGTGGCGTCTTTGTCGAAGCTCAGCTTGTCGAGCAGGGCCACCACGCTTTCGCGGTATTGCGGCAGGCCGGCGATCAAGTCTTGCTGGGCGCGAAACTTCTCCGCAACCCGTGAGAAAAAGTCCTGGCTGGCGGCCGCCCGTTGCCCATGGACCTGGGCGATACGCGACTGTACGTCGGCCGGTAGCGTCAGGTTGTCCACTTCTTCGAGCAGGGCTGCGTGCAATTTGCCGCCCAGCAGTTCGGTGTGGGGCAGGGCGCGACGGTAGAAAATCGCATTGCCTTCGCGGCGCGTCGCCACCAGGTCGGCCTGGGCCAGTACCTTGAGGTGGTGGCTCATGCCTGACTGGCCGATACCGAAGATCTGCGCCAGCTCCAGCACACCGAACGAATCGTTGGCCAGTGCGCGCAAAACATTCAAACGCAGGGGATCGCCACCAGCCTTGCACAAGGCCGCCAGCTCATCGCAATCGTCATGTTGAATGGAGGGCACGCGTAAATTCATAAGGCCGGCAGTCTAGTCACGAGCCGAAAGCATCGCAAGAGCAATATCAAAAAGTTTTGATATTGCTCGATAGGTGGCACTTCTTGACGTTAGGTTCAGTCAACAAAGCCAGAGCAGAAAGGTTTCATCACGTTAATACGTCGTTATCCATTGGAAAAACGCCTCCAGATGACTATCTGTCATTGCCCCGAGGCGGCCCGGTGAGGGAAAATGCTCGCCTTTTTTCCGATTCGTTTTATTCAAGCCCCCAGGAGAACAGCGATGCCTAGCCGTCGTGAGCGTGCCAACGCCATTCGTGCCCTCAGCATGGATGCCGTGCAAAAAGCCAACAGCGGCCATCCCGGTGCCCCGATGGGTATGGCGGATATCGCCGAGGTACTTTGGCGCGACTACCTCAAGCACAACCCGAGCAATCCATCGTTCGCCGACCGTGACCGCTTCGTGCTGTCCAACGGCCATGGCTCGATGCTGATCTACTCGCTGCTGCACCTGACCGGCTACGACCTGTCGATCGACGACCTGAAGCAGTTCCGTCAACTGCACAGCCGCACCCCGGGCCACCCGGAACTCGGCTACACCCCGGGCGTAGAAACCACCACCGGCCCACTGGGCCAAGGCCTGGCCAACGCCGTGGGTTTTGCCCTGGCTGAAAAAGTCATGGCAGCGCAGTTCAACCGTCCTGGCCACAACATTGTCGACCACCACACCTATGTGTTCCTGGGTGATGGCTGCATGATGGAAGGCATTTCCCACGAAGTCGCTTCCCTGGCCGGTACCCTGGGCCTGGGCAAGCTGATCGCCTTCTACGATGACAACGGCATCTCCATCGATGGCGAAGTCGAAGGCTGGTTCACCGACGACACGCCGAAGCGTTTTGAGTCCTACAACTGGCAAGTGATCCGCAACGTCGACGGTCACGACCCGGAAGAGATCAAGACGGCGATCGACACTGCGCGCAAAAGCGATCAGCCAACCCTGATCTGCTGCAAGACCACCATCGGCTTCGGTTCGCCGAACAAGCAAGGCAAGGAAGATTGCCACGGCGCCCCACTGGGTGACGCGGAAATCGCCCTGACCCGTGCAGCGCTGAAATGGAATCACGGCCCGTTCGAAATCCCGGCCGATATCTACGCCGAGTGGGACGCCAAGGAAGCAGGTAAAGCCGTGGAAGCCGAGTGGGACCAGCGTTTCGCTGCCTACTCCGCAGCATTCCCTGCCGAAGCCAGCGAACTGGTACGTCGTCTGAGCGGCGACCTGCCGGCTGACTTCTCGGAAAAAGCCTCGGCCTACATCGCCGAAGTGGCCGCCAAGGGCGAAACCATCGCCAGCCGTAAAGCCAGCCAGAATGCCCTGAACGCGTTCGGCCCGTTGCTGCCTGAGTTCCTCGGCGGTTCGGCTGACCTGGCCGGTTCCAACCTGACCCTGTGGAAAGGCTGCAAAGGCGTCACCGCCGAAGACGCCAGCGGCAACTACATGTACTACGGCGTGCGCGAGTTCGGCATGACCGCGATCATGAACGGCGTCGCCCTGCACGGCGGCCTGGTGCCTTACGGCGCGACCTTCCTGATGTTCATGGAATACGCTCGCAACGCAGTGCGCATGTCGGCCCTGATGAAGCAGCGGGTGATCCACGTCTACACCCACGACTCCATCGGTCTGGGCGAAGACGGCCCGACTCACCAGCCAATCGAGCAACTGGCCAGCCTGCGCTGCACGCCGAACCTCGATACCTGGCGCCCAGCCGACGCCGTTGAATCGGCGGTGAGCTGGAAGTACGCGCTGGAGCGCAAGGACGGTCCTTCGGCCCTGATCTTCTCCCGTCAAAACCTGCAGCACCAAACCCGCGACGCCGGCCAGATCGCCGACATCAGCCGTGGTGGCTATGTGCTCAAGGACTGTGCGGGCGAGCCTGAGCTGATCCTGATTGCCACTGGTTCCGAAGTTGGTCTGGCTGTTCAGGCCTTCGACAAACTGACCGAGCAGGGCCGCAAGGTTCGCGTGGTTTCCATGCCGTGCACCAGCGTGTTCGATGCCCAGGAAGCCGGCTACAAGCAATCGGTCCTGCCGTTGCAGGTCAGCGCCCGTATCGCCATCGAGGCTTCCCATGCGGACTACTGGTACAAGTACGTGGGCCTGGAAGGTCGCGTGATCGGCATGACCACCTACGGCGAGTCGGCGCCTGCGCCGGCCTTGTTCGAAGAGTTCGGCTTCACCCTGGAAAACATCCTGGGTCAGGCTGAAGAGCTGCTGGAAGACTGATCCCGAAAAGATGTCGACTGGACTGACGTCTTCGCGAGCAAGCCCGCTCCCACATGGGGTCAATGTTGTGAGCACTATTTGTGTCTCACAACAAATCCCCTGTGGGAGCGGGCTTGCTCGCGAAAGCGATGGTCCAGGCGCCATCGCACTAACGGATTCACCACGGTAATCGAGAACCCCATGCCTCAACCGCGTCCTTACAAAGTTGCACTCAACGGCTACGGCCGGATTGGTCGTTGCGTCTTGCGTGCGTTGTTCGAGCGAGGCGACAAGGCCGGGTTCGAGATTGTCGCGATCAACGATCTGGCGGACATGGCCAGCATCGAATACCTGACACGCTTCGACTCCACCCATGGCCGGTTCCCCGGCGAAGTGAAGGTCGACGGCGATTGTCTGCATATCAATGGCGACTGCGTGAAGGTCCTGCGCAGTGCCACCCCCGAAGGCATCGATTGGGCGTCCCTGGGCGTCGATCTGGTGCTGGAGTGCTCCGGCGCTTACCACACCCGCGAAGATGGCCAGCGTTTCCTCGACGCCGGCGCCCCGCGTGTGCTGTTTTCCCAGCCGATGGCCAGCGAGACGGACGTCGACGCGACCATCGTCTATGGCGTGAACCAGGATTGCCTGACCGGCGACGAGTTGCTGGTGTCCAACGCGTCCTGCACCACCAACTGCGGCGTGCCGCTGTTGCGCCTGCTGAATCAGGCCATTGGCCTGGACTACGTGTCGATCACCACCATTCACTCGGCGATGAACGATCAGCCGGTCATCGATGCCTATCACCACGAAGACCTGCGCCGCACCCGTTCGGCGTTCCAGTCGGTGATTCCGGTGTCCACCGGTCTGGCGCGTGGTATCGAACGCCTGCTGCCGGAACTTGCCGGACGAATTCAGGCCAAAGCCGTGAGGGTGCCGACGGTCAACGTGTCCTGCCTCGATATCACGATGCAGACCGCCACCGCGACCGACGCCACCGAGGTCAACCGTATCCTGCGCGAAGCCGCCACCAGCGGCCCGCTCAAAGGCCTGCTGGCCTACACCGAGCTACCCCACGCAAGCTGTGATTTCAACCATGACCCACATTCGGCCATCGTCGATGCCAGTCAGACCCGCGTTTCCGGCCCACGGCTGGTGAACATCCTGGCCTGGTTCGACAACGAATGGGGTTTTGCCAACCGAATGCTGGACGTTGCAGAACACTATCTGCAAACAGCAATTTCAAAAAAACCGTAGGAAGTGCGACCCATGACCGTGTTGAAGATGTCCGACCTCGATCTGCAAGGTAAGCGCGTATTGATCCGCGAAGACCTCAACGTCCCAGTCAAGGACGGTGTTGTCACCAGCGATGCGCGTATCCTGGCCTCGCTGCCGACCATCAAGCTGGCCCTGGAAAAAGGCGCGGCCGTGATGGTCTGCTCGCACCTTGGCCGTCCGACCGAAGGCGAGTTCTCGGCCGAGAACAGCCTCAAGCCAGTCGCTGACTACTTGAGCCGTGCTCTGGGGCGTGAAGTGCCGCTGGTGGCCGATTACCTGGGCGGTGTTGACGTGAAAGCGGGCGACATCGTGCTGTTCGAAAACGTGCGCTTCAACAAAGGCGAGAAAAAGAACGCCGACGAACTGGCCCAGCAATACGCCGCCCTGTGCGACGTGTTCGTGATGGACGCCTTCGGCACCGCTCACCGTGCCGAGGGTTCGACCCACGGCGTGGCCAAGTTCGCCAAAGTCGCTGCTGCCGGCCCGCTGCTGGCCGCTGAACTGGACGCACTGGGCAAAGCCCTGGGCGCCCCGGCCCAGCCAATGGCGGCCATCGTCGCCGGCTCCAAGGTGTCGACCAAACTCGACGTGCTGAACAGCCTGAGCCAGATCTGCAACCAGTTGATCGTTGGCGGCGGCATTGCCAACACCTTCCTGGCCGCTGCCGGTCACCCGGTCGGCAAGTCGCTGTACGAGCCGGACCTGCTCGACACTGCTCGCGCCATCGCCGCCAAGGTCAGCGTACCGCTGCCAGTGGACGTGGTGGTTGCCAAGGAGTTCGCTGAAAGCGCCGCTGCGACCGTCAAGCTGATCGCTGACGTTGCTGCCGACGACATGATCCTGGACATCGGTCCGCAGACCGCGGCGAATTTCGCCGAGCTGCTGAAGTCGTCGCAAACCATCCTGTGGAACGGTCCGGTCGGCGTGTTCGAATTCGATCAGTTCGGTAACGGCACCAAAGTCCTGGCCCAGGCCATCGCGGACAGCGCGGCGTTCTCCATCGCTGGCGGCGGCGACACCCTGGCGGCCATCGACAAATATGGCGTTGCCGAGCAGATCTCCTACATTTCTACCGGCGGTGGCGCGTTCCTCGAATTCGTCGAAGGCAAAGTGCTGCCAGCCGTTGAAGTCCTGGAAAGCCGGGCCAAGGCCTGAGGGCTGCCCGTTTGACCAGGCAGGGAGTGTTGAAATGGTCAAGACGCTAGCGCTATTGATCGTCGCGGGTTCACTGACGGCTTGCGGGAGTAACCCGAAAGCCACGCCGGAACCTGCGCCGTCTGCGCCACAGAGCGGTTGCTACCAGGCCGACTGGCAGGCGGAAACCAATCCGGTGCTCAACAAGCGCGCAGGTCCCGAGGGCCTGGACAAATACGAGACCCAGGCACCCGCCAAGGAACATGGCTGTCCTTGACGGGTCTGACTCTTTACTCAGGGCTGGCGGCGTGCGCCGTCAGTCGAGGGGCACGGATGAAAGGTTTTATCGCAGTTGCGGCATTGGCGTTGTTGGCGGGTTGTGCTCAGTTGAACCTGTTCCAGTCGTCCGCGCCTGTGGATAACTGGACCACCTGGACCTGCGACAGCCAGGCCAAAGTGCTGTGGCGCTACACCGACGACAGCCTTAGGGAAGTCGACGTGCGCCTGGGCGGTGCCGATCAGGTCTACCGCTTGAAGCAGGAACCGGGTGCATCGGGTTCGCTGTACAGCAATGACATGCTGGCGTTTCACATAAAAGGTGAGGAAGGCCTGGTTTACTGGGTCGCCACCAATGATTTGATTGGCCGTGGTTGTCACCTGTAGGAGCGAGCTTGCTCGCGATGGTCGTTAACGATGACGCTGGGTGCCTGAATGCCCGCGTTGTCTGGGCCACCATCGCGAGCAAGCTCGCTCCCACAGAGGGACCGACGTTTTAGAGTTGATGCAACACCGAATCCGCAGCCCGGGCCAACCCCCGATCTGCAAAAACTTGAATAGCCGCCGCCGCTACGGCAGGCTGGCACGATTAACGACCCTCAACCGGGAGAGATATACACAATGGCACTTATCAGCATGCGCCAGATGCTGGACCACGCAGCCGAGTTCGGCTACGGCGTTCCAGCCTTCAACGTCAACAACCTTGAGCAGATGCGCGCCATCATGGAAGCCGCTGACAAGACTGACTCCCCGGTGATCGTCCAGGCTTCGGCCGGTGCTCGCAAATACGCCGGCGCACCGTTCCTGCGTCACCTGATCCTGGCAGCCATCGAAGAGTTCCCGCACATCCCGGTGTGCATGCACCAGGACCACGGCACCAGCCCTGACGTCTGCCAACGCTCCATCCAACTGGGCTTCAGCTCGGTGATGATGGACGGCTCCCTGGGCGAAGACGGCAAGACCCCGACCGACTACGACTACAACGTGCGTGTTACCCAACAAACCGTGGCCATGGCTCACGCCTGCGGCGTTTCGGTAGAAGGCGAGCTGGGCTGTCTGGGTTCGCTGGAAACCGGCATGGCCGGTGAAGAAGACGGCATCGGCGCCGAAGGCGTTCTGGATCACAGCCAGATGCTGACCGACCCGGAAGAAGCCGCTGACTTCGTAAAACGCACTCAGGTGGATGCCCTGGCCATCGCCATCGGTACCAGCCACGGCGCGTACAAGTTCACCAAGCCGCCTACCGGCGACGTGCTGGCCATCGACCGCATCAAGGAAATCCACAAGCGCATTCCGAACACTCACCTGGTGATGCACGGTTCGTCTTCGGTTCCGCAAGAGTGGCTGGCGATCATCAACCAGTACGGCGGCGACATCAAGGAAACCTACGGCGTACCGGTTGAAGAAATCGTCGAAGGCATCAAGCACGGCGTGCGCAAGGTCAACATCGACACCGACCTGCGTCTGGCATCCACTGGCGCAATGCGTCGCCTGATGGCTACCAACCCGAGCGAGTTCGACCCGCGTAAATTCTTTGGCGCGACCGTCACTGCCATGCGCGACGTGTGTATCGCTCGCTACGAAGCCTTCGGCACTGCCGGCAATGCTTCGAAGATCAAGGCGATCTCGTTGGAAGGGATGTACCAGCGTTACCTGAAGGGTGAGTTGAACGCCAAGGTCAACTAAGTTTTCAGCGCGTTAATGTTGAATTAAAAAGCCCGCAGCGATGCGGGTTTTTTATTGGTGCGCCAGGCATGGCGCGTTGCGCGAAGCGCAACCAGCTTGGCTGTGGTGGCCTCGCTGGTGACTTGGAGGTGTAAGTCCTCTACACACCCGGCAAGGGGAAGTGTTAGCCAGAGGCAAGGGTGTCGCGGGCGACTGCGAATCTGAAGGAAGCCCGAGGCAAAATGCTGGCCTGACGAACAGGAAGCGGATAGAGGCGGCGCAGCGGGGTAAGAAGGCCAATATCTTCAAAGCCCAATACTTGCACGGAACGCTGTGACGTAGATCCGACAGGCATAAGCAGGAAGGTCGCGCGAATTACCCTGGGAGATCTGTGGGTTTGCCACTGTGCTACCGAGCGTCGAGAGGCGACGGGATGAGCCCACAGAAGTCAGCTGAGGCCGTAGTAAGTGGCGGATTACCGCGTCACCAAGGGCCGAACAGGTTATGCCGCCAGTAGGCGTCAGAGTCTCGTCGAATGTTGAAACGCAGAATATTCTCCAAGAGAAAACTGTTACCCCAGGTCCTGGACGGTATCCGAGGATGAAGGCTGACAGGGCGCAAACATCGACGGCGTCTGTGGCGTGGACGAACGCGGAGCCGGACACGCTGATGGTGCGGGTGCTTGCACCCGCCAACCTCAAGCGTGCGTATCAACGCGTGGTCAGCAACAAGGGCGCACCGGGTGCCGATGGCATGACGGTCGACCAGCTGGCGGGCTACGTGAAACAGTATTGGCCGATCCTCAAGACTCGGCTGTTGGCCGGCGAATACCACCCGCAAGGTGTACGCGCCGTCGATATCCCCAAACCCAAAGGCGGTACAAGACAGCTGGGTATCCCCAGCGTCGTGGATCGCCTGATCCAGCAGGCGCTGCTGCAACAGCTCACGCCAATCTTCGATCCGCTGTTTTCGGACTACAGCTACGGCTTTCGTCCGGGCAGAAGCGCTCATCAAGCCATCGAAACCGCCCGCGCCCATGTGGCGGCGGGCCACCGCTGGTGCGTGGAACTCGATCTGGAGAAGTTCTTTGATCGGGTCAACCACGATGTATTGATGGCCTACATCGAGCGTCAAATCGAAGATAAACGTGTGCTTATGCTGATCCGTCGTTATCTCGAGGCGGGAATGATGTCGGGCGGGATCGCCAGCCGACGGCAGGAAGGGACGCCGCAAGGCGGCCCGCTCTCACCGTTGTTGTCGAACATCCTGCTCAATGAACTCGACCGCGAACTGGAACGGCGGGGCCATCGTTTTGTACGCTATGCCGACGACGCCAACATTTATGTGCGCAGTCGTCGTGCTGGCGAGCGAGTGCTGGTCAGGGTTGAGCGCTTCCTGAATCAACGCCTGAAACTGACGTTGAATCAAGAAAAGAGCCGAGTAGCACGGCCGTGGGCGTGTGATTACTTGGGTTACGGGATGAGCCTGCATAAACAGCCGAGGCTGAAAGTAGCTACGATGAGCCTGAATCGCTTGCGCGATCGGCTCAGAGAACTGCTGCGCGGAGCGCGGGGCCACAAGATGGCAAGCGTCATTGAACGGATTAACCCGGTGCTACGTGGTTGGGCGGGTTACTTCAAGCTCAGCCAGAGCAACCGCCCCCTTGAGGAGTTGGATGGCTGGATGCGCCGTAAACTTCGCTGTGTCATTTGGCGTCAATGGAAGCAGCGCCCAACGAGGGCGCGCAACCTGATACGTCTGGGGATCAGCGAAGCACGCGCCTGCAAATCAGCGTTCAACGGGCGCGGGCCATGGTGGAATTCGGGAGCGTCACATATGAATCACGCGCTGCCGAAGAAGCTGTGGGACAGCCTGGGGCTGGTCCCAATACTGGATACGATAAAACGGCTTAACCGCATAACCTGAACCGCCGTATACGGACCCGTACGTACGGTGGTGTGAGAGGACGGCGGCTGTGAAGCCGCCTCCTACTCGATTCTGTAATATTTATTATTGTGAGAAATAAGGCGTTTGAGAGTTCTTTGTGGTTCGGGTTTCTGTAGGAAAAATAGAGTGTGTGCGAAGTGTTATTCTTTATTTTTGTTGCTTGGTTGATTGCTGTGGGGTTTTGATATTTAAATTAATTCGTACGTGAGTCGTGCATAACTTCATGGATGAAAGGAGATGCTGATGTTATTAAGTAAAATATTAAGGTGTTTCTGTAGCAGTGTTTTTCTGCTGATTTTGCCGAGCATGGGCTCAGCTGCATCGGAGGATGGCATTTTTACTGCTTCGATCGATAGCCGGGGTAAGGTACTGGCAAAATCATCAGAATGGATTTCTGCTGTAAAGGTCGATCCTCGTACAGGATATTATTCCATTTATAAGGTCGTTTTCAAAACAGGGGTTTTTAAAAGTGCTCCGGCATTTTGTGCTGTCTCTGTAACGGATGTTGATACATTTGATGATATTTTTTATGCTCATGCAAAGTTGGCCGGTACGCCAAGTTCTGGCGGCGTAAAAGTTATTACTCATTTGGTTGGTAGTGCGGAGAAGGATTATGACCCTTCGAAGAGTTTTATGTTGATGTGTATGAGGTGATTTTACGCGTTGCCAATGAGCTAAGTTGACTTGAAAAACCGTCGTGGACGGTTTTTCTTTTTGGAAGTCAAATGTAGCGGAGGCGCTCAAGGGCCTACTGGTTGTGATCGATATCCAGCTTGCTGAAGGTCACTTTGCCGCCTTCAGTGGTGTACCCGGTGTTGTCCTGCACATACACCCCGGCCTTGAAGTACAGCGGTTTGTCGCGCCAGGTTGTGCTGATTTGCGTATCCCACTGATAACCTGCCGCGCTGATGCCCAAGGCGCCACCGGGGCTGAGGTGAATGAGGTAGTTGAACTCCTGGTCGAGTTTCACCCCCGTCGCAACGGTGATCACCCGCCCTGTATCGTCATCGGGATGCATCCGGACCTTGGCAACGATATTGCCGGTGCCTGTACTGGTTTTGTATTGGTATTCGACCTTCACCATTGGTTTCTGGCTTTGATAGGCATGGATCTGGCCGATGACGATCTTCCCGGAACTCGGCACCTGGTTCACTGCCAGAGTGGCATACAACAAATTGTCGGCCTCCGGGTAATACCAGTTTTTCAACGTGCCGTTGCTGTAGGTTTCACGCAATTCGGTGCGCGGATAAATCGCGTTTTCGGTACGGGAGCCGGTCACGGGCGTCCAGAAAAACAATGTGCCAGTATCTGAATGGAAGTATTGATCCTTGAAGCCATCCACCAGTTTGGCGGTTTCGACGGTGTACGGCGGGCTGCCGACGGGAACGCTGAGGTTCCAGGTTGCGAGATCGATCATGTCGGTTCTTCCACTTGATTGATGCTGCACGGGCGTGCAAGAAGCTCTAGGCCGCGCCTTTGGGGCGGCCTTTATAAGCGTAGCGGGAGATTTTGTTAACGCCCGCCTGACGGGTGGTTGACGTCAACATCCTGTCGAAATGCCATCTTCCCGGTTTTCATGGAGCTGAACCATCGACCGTTAGTCGGTAAAAAGACACAATGATTAGATGGTGGCCTACTGACACCTTCTGCTTTTGCAGAACCGGGTCTAGAGTGATGGCACCGTATTTGTCCGGTTTTCACGAGAAGCCGGCCTGACACCCCGCAATTAGAGAAGCAGCATGGAATGCGCGCAACCCACGCCAGTAGACGGCGGCTCAACCCTTTTAGTCGTCGACGATTACCCTGAGAACCTGATCAGCATGCGCGCGTTGTTACAGCGCCAGGACTGGCGGGTCATTACTGCCGCCTCGGGTTTCGAGGCCCTCGGCTTGTTACTTGAACACGACATCGACCTGGTGCTGCTGGATGTGCAGATGCCGGGCATGGACGGCTATGAAGTGGCGCGCCTGATGCGCGGTAGCCAGCGGACCCGTCTCACGCCGATCATTTTCCTGACCGCCAACGAACAGTCCCGGGACGCCATGATCAAGGGCTATGCCAGTGGTGCGGTGGATTACCTGTTCAAGCCGTTCGACCCGCAGATCTTCACGCCCAGGGTCCAGGTGTTGCTCGAACACCAGCGTAACCGCCGAGCCTTGCAGCGCCTGAGTCATGATCTGGAAGCGGCTCGTGCCTTTAATGCGTCGGTGCTGGATAACGCTGCCGAAGGCATTCTGGTATTGGGGGAGGACGGTCTGATTCGTTTTGCCAATCCGGCGATGTCACGGTTGCTCAATGCCACGGTGCAGGAACTGCAAGGCAAGGAGTTTGTGGACTACCTGCAAAAACCGCATATCCCGATCTGGGCCGATTCCGAGTTGCTGGCCGGATACAAACGCGGCGAAACCCTGCGCCTGCACGATGCCCTGCTACGAACGGCGCCCGGCCAGCAGGTGCCGGTGGCCTTGTCCTGCGCGCCATTGCCCGCCGAGCAACAGGCGATGGTAGTGACCGTGCTGGACATGTCGGTGGTGCGCCATCTGCATCAGCAACTGGAGTTTCAGGCGGTCACCGATCCGCTGACCGGATTGCTCAACCGCCGGGGGCTCTATCAGACAGTAGAGAACCTGCTGTTGCGCGGTGAGCGTTCCGACAGTTCCTGGGTCTTGATGTACCTGGACCTCGACGGCTTCAAGCGAGTCAATGATTCGCTCGGGCACGATGCCGGCGATCGGGTGCTGCGCTGGGTCTGCGAACAGTTGAAGGCTTGCCTGCGGCCCTTCGACATTCTGGCGCGGATGGGCGGCGACGAATTCACTGTGCTGCTGGATCTGGAGTTCCCCGAGCAGGCGGCGAAGATTGCCGAGAAACTCATCGAGCGAGTGTCGATCTGTCAGCAGGTCGATGGCCTCGATATCGTGCTGGGTGCCAGCATTGGCATCGCCACGTTCCCTGATTGTGGCGCCAATCTCGACGGTATGCTGCGGGCGGCCGACATCGCCATGTACGAAGCCAAGCGTGCCGGCCGCCAGCAATATCGCTTCTACGATCATGAAATGAACGGCCGGGCGCGCACGCGGCTGATGCTGGAAGAAAGTGTGCGCACAGCCATCGAGAACCGGGATTTCAATCTGGTGTATCAGCCTCAGGTGGCGATTGCCGACGGGCGGCTTCGTGGCTTCGAGGCCTTGTTGCGCTGGCAGCATCCGAGCGTTGGCGATGTCCCCCCGGGGCTGTTTTTGCCATTGCTGGAGGAGGCGCGGCTGATCAGTCGCCTGGGCAGCTGGATCTACCATCGCAGCATCGGGCAACGCAAAGCCTGGGGGTCTCTGTTTACCGAGGACCTGGTGCTCGGCGTCAGCTTGAGCAGTACGCAGTTCGGCATGCCCAACCTGGTCACCGAGTTGCGCCAGGTGCTGGAGCGCCATGGCTTGCAACCGCGTCATCTGGAAGTCGAGGTCACGGAAGAGGCCTTGATGCACAACCCCGAAAAAACCCGTAAGCAATTGCGCCTGCTGCACAATCTGGGCGTACGAGTGGCATTGGATGACTTCGGGGCCGGACGCTGCTCGCTGTCGCTCTTGCGCGACCTGGAGCTGGATACCCTCAAGATCGACCGCCATTTGATCGCCCGGTTGCCGGAGTCGGTACGGGATGCGGCGCTGGTGCGCAGTGTGATCGACCTGTGCAAACAGTTCGGGATGCTGGTGATTGCCGAAGGGGTTGAAACCGTCGCGCAGTATGAATGGCTGCAAGCCAATGGCTGTGAATATGTGCAAGGCTTTCTGGTGGCCCGGCCGATGATGGCCGAAGACACCGGGGTCTTTGTCCAGCCGTTTGACTGGAGCGCGCTGGCCCGCTGAATTCGCTACACTGGCGACCTTTTAGTGACCTGTATTGCCGCCCCGATGACCGTGTTGAAATATCTCCAGGCTTATCCCGCTACCTTGCAGGATCAGGTGCGCCAGCTGATCGCCGACGGTCGGCTGGGCGATTACCTGAGCCAGCGTTACCCGCAAAAGCACGGGGTGCAGAGCGACAAGGCGCTGTACACCTATGCCCTGGACCTCAAGCAGGAATACCTGCGTAATGCCCCGGCCATCGACAAGGTGCTGTTCGACAACCGCCTGGACCTGACCCACCGTGCCCTTGGCCTGCACACCACGATTTCCCGGGTGCAGGGTGGCAAGCTCAAGTCCAAGAAGGAAATCCGCATCGCGTCGCTGTTCAAGGAAGCGCCTTGCGAGTTCCTGAAAATGATCGTGGTGCATGAGCTGGCGCACTTCAAGGAATCGGACCACAACAAGGCATTCTACAAACTGTGCGAGCACATGCTGCCGGGTTATCACCAGGTGGAATTTGATGTGCGGGTGTACCTGACGTGGCGGGATCTGTAGGAGCTGCCGCAGGCTGCGATCTTTTAAGGAGCATTGGATGGACGTGAGCAAGACCAAGAGCAGCTTCTATCGCCGGTTGTACGTGGCGTACCTGATCGACAGCGGGCTGGCCAGCAGTGTCCCGGCGCTGACCGAGGTCACCGGCATGCCCCGGCGCACGGCGCAGGACACCATCGCGGCGTTGGCGGATCTGGATATCGTTTGTGAGTTCGAGCAGGAAGAGGGCGCGCGCAACCATGCGGGGCGCTATCGGATTCGCGAGTGGGGGGCGATCGATCGCGGGTGGATCGAGCGTAATCTGCGGCAGATCAAGGCGGTGCTGGAGTATCCCTGAGATCTGCATTGCCGGAGCTGACGCCATCGTCGGAACGCCGCCCGGAGCAGGCTCGCTCCCACAGTTGATTTGAGTTGTTAACACAATCCAGTGTGGGAGCGAGCCTGCTCGCGATAGGGCCTTCAGGAACGACGCATGCCAATGTGTGGAATGCCATCCTCGATAAACTCCTCGCCCGTCACGACAAACCCGTACCGCCCGTAATACCCCTGCAAATGCGTCTGGGCCGAGAGGTAGATCGGCGTTTCCGGCCAGCGTTCTTCAATCTGCTTCAACGCCTGGTCCATCAACTCATGTCCAAGCCCGGCGCCTCGTGCGTGTGGAGCAATGATCACCCGACCGATCACTACGTCCCCGCCTTGCAGTTCCGGGTCGAGCAGCCGCAGATAGGCCACCAGTTGATTGCTGTCCCAGGCCATCAAGTGACAAGTGTCACCTTCCAGGTCCTGGCCATCCACGTCTTGATAAGCGCATTGCTGCTCAACGACGAACACTTGCGCACGCAACTGCAAAATGGCGTACAGCTGCTCCTTGCCCAGGTCGCTGTGGTGTTTGCAGATCCAATCGACTGTCATGTTTTGATTCCCTGAAAACGTCGTTCCGATACTAAGCGCACTCACGCCAGAAGTCTTTATGGCGGAAGAATCTGTGACATAGGCCAAAATGCCATCATTCATTTCTCGCGCGGATGTCTTCTTTGTGTAATCTGGATCGAAGCGCTGTGCTGTGGCGTCGATGAGCTAATGTTGAGTACCCGGGTCTTGCCGGTACAGGGACCTTGGGGTTTTGGCTGAAAACACGTCGGGCAACCCGCCCGCTAAGGATTTCCTGGCATGCCGCGATTGCATCGAGCTTTGGCCTTGATTGGATTGCTGTTGCTGGTTCAGGGGGCGGCGGCAGAAAAACTGCGCTTGGTCGCTGATGCCTGGCCGCCCTTTACCGACGCCACGCTTGTAAACGGTGGTTTGGCCACGGACATTGTCAGTACCGCGCTTGCCAGGGCCGGCTATGCCAGTGAGTTCGAGCAGGTACCCTGGGCACGGGCCTTGATGGGGTTGGGCGAGGGCCGATACGACGTGCTGGTCAACGCTTGGTACACCGAGGAGCGGACCAGGCTTGGCCAGTTTTCCGGCGAGTACCTGCTCAATCGCGTGCGCTTTCTCAAGCGCAAAGACGCGCCCATCGAATTCAATAACCTGCAGCAATTGCACACTTATCCGATCGCCATCGTACGTGGATACGCGTATTCGCCTCCGTTCGACAACGACGAGTCGTTGCAGAAAATCCCTGTGCACAGCTTTGCCATGGCGGTGCGCATGCTCGCGGCCGATCGGGTCAAGCTGACGCTGGAAGATGAGTTCGTCGCCCGCTACTACCTGGCTCGTGAGTCGCCCAAGGTGCGAAACGCCGTGGAGTTCCTGCCCAAGCCATTAAGCGAGAACAGCCTGCATATCATGGTCAGCCTGAAGAATCCTGAGCATGCACGGATCGTTGCCGGTTTCGACCGCGAGATCGCGGCGATGAAGGCGGACGGGAGTTATGACAAGTTGATGAGGCAGCATGGGATGTAAGTGAGTTGATCCAGATACTGTGCTGTTAGTGATGGCCTCTTCGCGGGCAAGCCCGCTCCTACAGGGTTATCTGATGGTCACAAGATTTGTGTTCACCTTCGCCCACTGTGGGAGCGGGCTTGCCCGCGAAGGGGCCGGTACATTCAGCCGGGATCTCAATCCTCGCTGGTGTCCTTGATGAGATGCGCCGCCAGCGTCCTCAACGGCCCCAACTGCCGGCAGATCAGCGCCAGTTGTGTCTGCACCAACCGCTGCCCCTCATCGATTTCATCAGGCATCTGTTCCAGTTCATTGGCCAGTGCTTCTTCTTCATCGCTCTGAATCTCGATCGAAGACTTGCTCGCCAGCCCTTGGGCGATCGCGTCGATGCTGGCGGCCAGTTTCACCCCGGCCCCATCGATCAAATGCTCGCGCACGTCCGCCGGAAGTTGGGTTTCCCGGTGCGCGCCCAGGCCCGACAGGTAACTGAGCAGCGTGTGCGACAGCACCAGGAAGCGGAAGCCAACGTCCGCCTCTTTTCGGAAATGCCCCGGCTCCATCAGCATGTTGGCCAGCGTGGTCGACAGCGCCGCGTCGGCGTTGTGCGCGTTGCGGCGGGCCAGGCGGTAAGCCAGGTCGTCGCTTTTGCCCGCGGCGTATTGCTGCATGATCTGGCGCAAGTAAATGCTGTTGCAGGCCAGGGTATTGGCCAGCACTTTGTTCAGGCGTCGGCCCTGCCAGTCCGGGAGGAACAGGAACACCGCCAGCCCGGCGATCAGGCTGCCGAGCAAGGTATCGAACAGCCGTGGCAGGAACAGCCCGTAACCGTCACCCACCTGGTTGAAGCAGAACAGCACCATCAGGGTGATTGCCGCCGTCGCCAGGGTGTAGCGGGTGGTGCGGTTGGTAAAGAACACCACCCCGGCGGCAATGGCGAAACACGATTGGATCAGCGGGTTCGGGAACAGGTCGAACAGCGCCCAGGCCAAGGTCAGGCCGATGGCGGTGCCGATGATCCGTTGACCGAGTTTGCGGCGAGTGGCGCCGTAGTTCGGTTGGCAGACGAACAGCGTAGTGAGGATGATCCAGTAGCCTTGGGACGGATGAATCAAATGCACCATGGCGTAGCCGATGCTCAAGGCCAGGGGTAATCGCAGGGCATGGCGGAACAGCAGCGAGGTCGGCGTCAGCTGCGTGCGCAAGCGCAGCCACACGTCCTTGAGGCTGCGCGGCGAACGGTCGAGCAGGCTGCTGTCGGTGGCGTCGGCCAGGGCGTCGGGGTTACTGGCATCGCTGAGCAGGCGGTCGAGAGTACCGAGGTTGGCCGCCAGTGCCCGCAGTGAACGCAGCAAGCCGCGCCAGGCCGGGTTGCTCTGGATGCGCAGGTGTTCGAGGGAGGCATCCAGGTCGCTCAGGGCCTCGGCGAAACTGGCGTCATAGGTGAACGGCTGGCGCATCTGGATCGATTCGGCCAGGGCCCGGCAGGCCTTGCCTTGCTGACGCAACAGGCGTTGGCAGCGGAACAGTACATCGCTGTGAAAGAAGGCGTCGGCCAGGGCGTTGTAAGGGTAGTGCGAAGAACTGGCGCGTTCGTGGATGTCCTGGGCGAGGAAGTACAGCTTGAGGTAGCGGCTGACTTTCGACCCCGGGCGACCGTTGCCGACCCGGTGCAGGATGATCTCCTTGGCGGCGTTCAGTGCCGCCACCACCCGACCGTTCTGCTGGGCCAGTTCCAGGCGCCGCGCCTCCACGTCCATCTGCCGGATCGGCTCGAACAGCGAGGATTTCAGCTTCAGGTAAAAGCCCAGCTCACGGAACAACCGCGCCAGGCTCTGCTGCACCGGCTGATTGGAAAACAGCGCCTGCCACAGCACCGACAGCAAGCCGTACCAGGCAGCACCGGCCACCAGCAGCAACGGCTCGTGCCAGACGTCGCTGACCGCACCGCCACGCTGGTCCACGCCGATCATGGTGTAGACCGACAGAATCAGCGTCGCTGAGGCAATCGCGCCATAGCGTTCGCCGAGGGCACCGAGCATGGTCAGGCAGAACGCGGCCAGGGCGAAGGCGATGATAAACAGCGAGGGGTAGGGGAAGAGCAGTTCGACAGACAGGGCGGCAACCGCGAAACACACCAGCGTCACGGCCAGCGCGTTGATACGGCCCTGCCAGCTGTCGTCGGTTTCGGCCAGGGCACTGGCGATAATCCCCAGGAACAACGGGATCAGCAGGCCCATTTCATCCTGATACCAACACAGCGCCATGGTGCCGGTCAGGGCAATGAATACCCGCACGCTGTAGCTGAATTTATCCAGCGCCCAAAGGCGACGCAGAGACTGGCGGAACGAAGTCGATGACATGAAATGCGAAGGCCTTCCGAGGCAATGACGCTAAATTGAGCCACTAATGACGCCGACGCAATGGCGTCGATCACATCAGACAGCAAAATCTGTTCCTTGATGCCACACGCGGTCAATGTGGGAGCGAGCCTGCTCGCGAATGCAATCTGTCAGTTAGCCTTTAAGTTGACTGACACACCGCTTTCGCGAGCAGGCTCGCTCCCACAGGGGGGGTGTTGATTTTTGAATCAGACGTACTGCGCAGCCGCGTAGCCCGAAGCCCACGCCCACTGGAAATTGAACCCGCCCAGATGCCCGGTCACGTCCAGCACTTCGCCGATGAAGTACAACCCCGGGCTTTTCAGCGATTCCATGGTCTTGGACGACACTTCATTGGTGTTGACGCCGCCCAGGGTCACCTCGGCGGTGCGATAGCCTTCGGTGCCGGCGGGCACGACTTTCCAGCTCGCCAGTTTTTCCGCGATATCGGCCAGTTCCGCGTGGGTGTACTGCTTCATCGGTTTGGAGACGAACCAGTCGTCCGCCAGCAGGTTGGCCATCTTCTTGGTGAAGATTTCACCGAGCAGGGTTTTCAGCTCGCTGTTGGGGCGTTCGGCTTGTTGCTGTTGCAGCCAGCCCGGCACGTCGTGATCCGGCAACAGGTTGATCTCCACGGTATCGCCGGACTCCCAGAACGACGAAATCTGCAAAATCGCCGGGCCGCTGAGGCCGCGGTGGGTGAACAGGATGTTCTCGCGGAAGCTCTGGTCGTTGCAGCTCACCAGGCAATCCACCGATGTACCGGACAGCTCAGTGCACAAGGCCTTGAGCTGATCGGTGATGGTGAACGGCACCAGGCCGGCGCGGGTCGGCAGCAGTTCGTGGCCGAATTGCCTGGCCACTTGATAGCCGAAACCGGTGGCACCGAGGGTCGGGATCGACAGGCCGCCGGTGGCGATCACCAGGGATTCGCAGGTGATTTGGTCGAGCGTGGTGTCCAGCAGGTAGCCGCTTTCGAGCTTCTCGATGGTCTGGATCGAGGTGTCCAGGTGCAGGCTGACGCCGACCTGATCGCACTCGTTGAGCAGCATCTCAAGGATGTCGCTGGATTTGTTATCGCAGAACAACTGGCCGAGTTTTTTCTCGTGGTACGGCACGCCGTGCTTGGCCACCATGCCGATGAAATCCCACTGGGTGTAGCGGGCCAGGGCGGATTTGCAGAAGTGCGCGTTCTGCGAGAGAAAATTGCCCGGTTCGGTGTACATGTTGGTGAAATTGCAGCGGCCACCGCCCGACATCAGGATTTTCTTGCCGGCCTTGTTGGCATGGTCGAGCAACAACACCTTGCGCCCGCGCCCGGCGGCGGTCAGTGCACACATCAACCCTGCGGCGCCAGCGCCAATGATCACGACTTCGGTAGAGCGCAAAACGGTGTCCTCTTAGTGTTCCACCACAAAACAAACTGTGGGAGCGAGCCTGCTCGCGATGGGGCTGCACATTCAACATAGATGTTGTTTGACAGTCCGCTATCGCGAGCAGGCTCGCTCCCACAGGGGATCTTCTTCGGGTCGAAGATCGCTTACAAAATACGTACGCGCAACGAACGGCCCTTGATCTTGCCGTCGTTCAAACGCTGCAAGGCCTGCTTGGCGACGCCGCGCTCCACGGCCACATAGGCCTGGAAGTCGAAAATCGCGATCTTGCCGACCTGGGCACCGGGGATGCCGGCGTCACCGGTCAGTGCGCCAAGAATGTCGCCCGGACGAACCTTGTCCTTACGGCCGGCAGCGATGCACAGGGTGCTCATCTGCGGCAACAGTGGGCCACCACCCTTGGAGGTGAGGTTGTCCACCTGATCCCAGGTCAATGGGGTCTTCTGCAATTGCTCGATGGCCTGGGCGCGCTGTGCTTCGGACGGCGCCACCAGGCTGATCGCAAGGCCTTTCTCACCGGCGCGGCCAGTACGGCCGACGCGGTGGATGTGGATTTCCGAATCACGGGCCAGTTCGACGTTGATCACCATGTCCAGGGAATCGATATCGAGGCCGCGTGCTGCGACGTCGGTCGCTACCAGCACCGAAGTACTGCGGTTGGCGAACATCGCCAGCACCTGGTCGCGGTCACGCTGTTCCAGATCGCCATGCAGGCCGACGGCGGAAATGCCTTTGGCGGTCAGGTGGTCGACGGTTTCCTGAACCTGCTGCTTGGTGTAGCAGAAGGCCACGCAGGAGGCCGGGCGGAAGTGGCCAAGAACCTTGGTCACCGCACTCATGCGGTCATCCGGGGAAATCTCGTAGAAGCGCTGCTCGATCTGCGTGTCGTCGTGGAACGCCTCGGCCTTCACCTGCTGCGGGTTGCGCATGAATTTGGAGGCCAACTGCTTGATGCCTACCGGGTAGGTGGCGGAGAACAGCAAGGTCTGGCGACGCTCCGGGGCCTGCATGATGATTTCTTCGATGGAGTCGTAGAAACCCAT
The DNA here is from genome assembly GCF_057839025.1 of Pseudomonas sp. KH_046_1. Classification (NCBI taxonomy): domain Bacteria; kingdom Pseudomonadati; phylum Pseudomonadota; class Gammaproteobacteria; order Pseudomonadales; family Pseudomonadaceae; genus Pseudomonas; species Pseudomonas sp. KH_046_1. The sequence continues at coordinate 5,905,534 of NZ_CM174481.1, read as the reverse complement.
GTCGAGCATGCGGTCGGCTTCGTCGAGGATCAGGGTGTTCAGGCCGTGGAGCACCAGCGAACCCTTGCGCAGGTGCTGCTGGATGCGCCCTGGGGTGCCGACGATGATGTGCGCGCCGTGTTCCAGCGAAGCGATCTGCGGGCCGAGGGACACGCCGCCGCACAAGGTCAGGACCTTGATGTTGTCTTCGGCACGGGCCAGGCGACGGATTTCCTTGGCGACCTGGTCAGCCAGCTCGCGGGTCGGGCACAGGATCAGCGCCTGGCAACCGAAGTAGCGCGGATTGATCGGGTTCAGCAGGCCGATGCCGAACGCGGCGGTCTTGCCGCTGCCGGTCTTGGCCTGGGCGATCAGGTCCATCCCCTTGAGGATCACCGGCAAGCTTTGCGCCTGGATCGGCGTCATCTGGGCATAACCGAGGGAGTCGAGGTTAGCCAGCATGGCGGCGGACAGCGGCAAAGTATTAAATTCGGTGGCGATGGTGGTCACGGGACTGGCCTGCAAAACAAAATGTCGCGCAGTGTACCAGTCCGGTGGCCATTCGCCCTAAGGCTCTATGTGTTCTTCCGGACGCTTAACTCGCCGTCCGTCATTTTTTGACAGTTGCGAGAAGATCGTAGCGGCCAGCATCGCCATGATTCCTACGGTCACGAAGGTCAATTGGAATGCCCCCAAAACAGTGTCCACGCCATCATTGCCAATCTCCGCTGTAAAGCCACCGAGCAATGCCCCCGCGCACGCAACCCCCAGACTCAGGGACAATTGCGCGACCACCGACAGCAGGCTGTTGCCGCTGCTGGCGCTGGCATCGTCGAGGTCGATCAGGGTCACGGTGTTCATCGCGGTGAACTGCAAGGAGTTGATCGCGCCAAGGATCGCCAGCAAGCACAGCAGCAGCCAGTACGGCGTTTGCTCGCTGACCAGTCCCATGCTCGCCAGCATGATCCCCAGCGCCAGGGTGTTGCCGGTGAGCACGATGCGGTAACCCAGACGCTCGATCAGCGGCCGCGCCACCCACTTGGCGATCATCGCCGCCGCCGCCAGCGGCAGCATGCTCATCCCGGCCTGGGACGGCGAATAGCCCAGCGCCACTTGCAGCAGCAATGGCACCAGGAAGGGCAGGGCGCCGCTGCCGAGGCGAGCGAACAGGTTGCCGAGAATGCCCACGGCAAAGGTCCGGGTCTTGAACAGCGACGGCGCAAACAACGGGTTCTCGATATGCCCGGCGCGCAACCAGTACGCCGCCAGGCACGCCATGCCACCGAACAGCAGCAACATCACCCGCAGGTGCGGCAGGTGCAGTTCGCCCAGGCCTTCCATGGCGATGGTGATCAGAATCATCGCCGCGCCGAACAGCACGAAGCCCAGGCTATCGAAGCGCGTGCGCTCGGAACCGCGCAGGTCGGGGATGAATTTCCACACGGCGTAGCAACCGACCAGCCCCACCGGCAGGTTGATCAGGAAGATCCAGTGCCAGGTCAGGTATTGCACCATCCAGCCGCCCATCGTTGGGCCGATCAAGGGGCCAAGCAGCCCGGGAATGGTGATGAAGCCCATGATCCGCACCAGTTCCGAGCGCGGGTAGGCACGCAACACCACCAGCCGCCCGACCGGCAACATCAATGCCCCGCCCAGGCCTTGAATCACCCGGGCGCCGATCAACTGGGTCAGGCTGGTCGACAATGCGCAGAGCAGCGAGCCGAGGCTGAACAGCAGAATCGCACTGAAGAAGATCTTCCTGGTGCCGAAGCGATCGGCGATCCAGCCGGACGCGGGAATCAGCAAGGCGACGGTGAGCATGTAGGCGATGATCACGCCCTGCATGCGCAATGGATCTTCGGCCAGGTCCCGGGCCATGGCGGGCAGGGCGGTGTTGAGGATCGTCCCGTCGAGGGACTGCATGAAGAAGGCAATGGCGACAACCCAGGGAATCCAGCGGGCGGTTACAGCGTCGAGAGGTGGGCGGTTGGGCATGGGACCTCTGGATTGATGAAGTTAATGCAAGGTCATGGTGGGTCGAGATTCATGTGGGAGCGGGCTTGCTCGCGAAAGCGGTGTATCAGTCACCAAATAGATCAGTTGAAAGATTGCATTCGCGAGCAAGCCCGCTCCCACAGGTTTGCTGTGCACTTGAGACTTGTGTTTACAGCGTCAGAGTCAATCGGCTGACCAACGCCCCCGGCAACAACGCCGAAGCCGTCGCCCGCTGGCTGTAAGTGCTCGCCGACAACAGCAACTCCCGCTCCTCGGTCAACGCTTCCAGTTGCGAACCGAGCAGGCTGAAAGCACTGTCATCAAAACGCATGGTGCTGACCGGAGCCTGAATCTCGCCGTTCTCGACCCAGAACGTGGCAAACCGGGTCATGCCGGTCAGGCGTGCGGCCGGTTGGTCCGAGAAGTTCAGGTACCACAGGTTGCTGATGTACAACCCCGTGCCCAGTTGCTTGAGGATGTCCGCGTCAGGCAATGCCCCGGCTTTCATATTCAGCGCGCTCGGCGATTCACCGCCGCTGGCGCCATTGGCGGTCAAGCCGTATTCGGCGGCGCTGCGCGAACTGACCAGTCGTGCCCCGGCCTTGCCGTCGACGATCAACTTAAGATCGCTGCGCGGATAACCTTCATCGGAAAACGCCGGACTCAGCGAACCGCTGACTTTTTCATCCAGCGAGACCAGCGGGCTGAACGCGCTGTCGCCACCGTAGAGCTTTTGCAGCGGGCTGCTTTTGCTGGCAATCGACTGTGCCGAGAAACCACCCCAGCACAGCATGCCCATGATTTCTTCCAGCGCCGCCGGTGCCAGGTAGGCGCGGTACTGGCCGGGCGGCAAAGTGCGCAGCGGCCGGCCCAGAAACTCAAGCTGCTCGCGAGCTTGCTGGAAGCGTTTGGCAAAGCCTTCGCTGTTCCAGTCGTGCCCGGCGTAGCTGGCTTTCACGGCCTGGCCGTTCTCGTGGAACAGGCTGAAGTCGAAGTTGAAGCTGTTGGCCTGATGCCAGCCGAAGGCGCCCGAAGAGCTGGCAAAGCCACGACTGATCGGGCCGGCAGCGTAGAAACCGACAAGATCCAGGCCTTCGGCGGCCTGGGTGATTTGCGCGACCACCTCTTCAGTGTCCGGCAGCGGATGCGACTGCACGTTGTTGCTCTGCCAGCCATTGTGGTTGAGCAGCAAATAAGGATCCTGAGGCAGCAGCGGCAAGGTTTCCCGCAGCTGTTGCAGGCCTTCGGTCAAACGTCGCAGATCAACCTGGGGATCGCCGGCCAGGGTAATGTTCAGGTCGGCATGCCGGCCTTCGTTGATCAGTTTCAGGCCGATGCTCGCCTGCTGCACCTGACCGGCCTGACGCACCTTGGCATGGTTGAAACGTACGAAGGCCGACGATTCTGCGGCGTAGCTGAGGGTGAACTGCTCGGGCTCGCGCAGGGCTTCACGCAGGCTGTTGACCAGCGCCTTGAACGACGCGGACTGGCTGTTTGAAGGATTCATCAGGCGTCTCCTCCGAATACATCAACGTTGCTGAACACACAGGCCGGTGATGCGTGGCCGACGCGGATCACCTGGTTCGGTTCGCCCTTGCCGCAGTTCGGTGTGCCGAGGACCTTGAGGGTACTGGCATCGCCGACGGCGCTGAGGCTTTTCCAGAACTGCGCGGAGATGCCCCTGTAATTGGGATTCTTCACCACGCCCTTGAGTTCGCCGTTTTCGATCAGTTGGCCCCACTCGCAGCCGAACTGGAATTTGTTGCGCGCATCGTCGATCGACCAAGAACGGTTGGTCGACATCAGCACGCCGTGTTCGATACCGCCGATCAACTGCTCGATGGACTGATCGCCCGGTTCGATGTTGAGGTTGGCCATGCGGTCGATCGGCGGGCGGTTCCAGCCACAGGCACGACTGTTGGCGACGCCGTCCATGCCAGCACGGAATTGCGACAACGCACCGCCCAGCGGACGCAGCAACAGGCCTTCACGGATCAGGAACTGTTTGCTGGCGGGCGTGCCGTCGTCGTCATGGCCGTAGCTGGCGAGCTCCTCGGGGATGTCCGGGTCGAAGGTCACGTTGAGCAGGCCGGAGCCGTATTGCAGGCGGCCGAAATCACTGGCTTTGACGAAACTGGTGCCCGCGTAATTGCGCTCGTCGCCGAGGATGCGGTCCAGCTCCAGCGGATGGCCGATGGACTCGTGGATTTGCAGCATCATCTGGTCGGGCATCAGCAGCAGGTCGCGCTTGCCTTGCGGGGTGTTCGGCGCCAGGAGCAATTGCAGGGCCTGATCGGCCACCTGGGCACCGGCACCGATCAGGCCGCAGCGGCTGATGACGTCCGCCGCGCCTTGCTGGCCGAAGTTCTCGCGGCCAAGGCTGCGGGTCTGGCTGTCGTTGCCGTCGTAGGCCGTGACGTCCAGTCCGGGGTACACAAAGCGTTGGGCCTGGCGCAGTTCGGCACCGGCGCTGTTGAGGTAGATCTGCTCGACGTGAGTGATACCGAGGCTGACCTGCCAGTTCACCAGGCGGTCGTCCTTGGGTACGGCGGCGGATTCGGCGCCGAGCAACTGGTAGCAGTCGCTCAGGGACGGGAAGGCTTGGTCGAGGTTGGGTGAAAAGTAATCGGCGCGGTCGCTGGAAACAGCCTGCTCGCGCAGGTCCAGCAAGGCGTGGGGCTTGAGTCGACGGGCCTGGAGTTCGGCGCGTTCGAGGGCGGCTTGCAGGCCTTGTTGCGACAAATCGTTGGTGGCCGCATAGGCCTCGACGCCATTGACCCGCACGGTCAGCATCGCCCCTTCGTCACGGCTCAGGCTCGGCGGTTCGGCGACGTTCTTGCGCACCGACAGGTACTGCCCGGATTCGCGCACATAACGCAGGGAAAAGAATTCAGCACCCGTGCGCAAGGCAGCGAAGCGCTGCTTGAGCTGGGGGTAGAAATCGAACATTCGTGAACCTCCTGAGTATGGAGTGGTGGTGGAGCGGTGCTGCGAGGGGGAGGGGTGAAACGATTGCGTGGCGCTAGATTAGGCCTGCGAGGGGGGGAGGATCAAGGGTGGAGCGGTCTAGAGCGGAGATACTTTGGGAGGGGTGGTGTCTGGTCTGGCCTCATCGCGAGCAGGCTCGCTCCTACATTCAACCGCATTCCCATGAGGGAGCGCGATCAACTGTAGGAGCGGGCTTGCTCGCGAATAGCCGTAACGCGGTGTAACGCCTTAAGCGATCTGGCTCACTTCGCGCACTGGCTTGCCTTTCACCGGCGCTTCACCCGCCACATAGTAAGTGGCGGTGCTGCGCGGCAACGGCTTGCGGCCACGGATCTTGTCGGCGATTTTCTCGGCCATCATGATCGTTGGTGCGTTGAGGTTACCGGTGGTGATGATCGGCATGATCGACGCATCGACCACACGCAGGCCTTGCATGCCATGCACGCGACCTTCGCCATCGACCACGGCCATTTCGTCGGTGCCCATCTTGCACGAGCAGGACGGATGGAACGCGGTTTCGGCGTGCTCGCGGATGAACTTGTCCAGTTGCTCGTCGCTCTGCACATCGATGCCCGGGCTGATCTCGCGACCACGGAAGGCATCCAGTGCAGGTTGCTGCATGATTTCACGGGTCAGGCGGATGCCGTCGCGGAATTCCTGCCAGTCCTGCTCGGTGGCCATGTAGTTGAACAGGATGCTCGGGTGCTGGCGCGGGTCCTTGGACTTGGCCTGGATGCGCCCGCGGCTTGGCGAGCGCATGGAGCCCATGTGCGCCTGGAAACCGTGCTCTTTCACACCGTTGCTGCCGTTGTAGTTAATCGCTACCGGCAGGAAGTGGTACTGGATGTTCGGCCATTCGAATTCCGGACGGGTACGGATGAAACCGCCGGCTTCGAACTGGTTGCTGGCGCCGATGCCGGTGCCGTTGAACAGCCACTCGGCACCGATGGCCGGCTGGTTGTGCAGGAGCAGCGAAGGGTACAGCGACACCGGTTGGGTGCAGGCGTATTGCAGGTACAGCTCAAGGTGATCCTGCAGGTTTTCACCGACGCCCGGCAGGTCGTGAACCACCGGAATGTCGAGCTTGTTCAGCAGCTCGGCCGGGCCGACGCCAGAGCGTTGCAGGATCTGCGGCGAAGCGATGGCGCCGGAGCACAGCAGCACTTCCTTGCGTGCCTTGACCTCAACGCGCTCTTCAGCGGAGCCGATCAGGTAACGCACGCCGACCGCACGCTTGCCTTCGAACAGGATCTTGTCGGTCAGGGCGTGGGTGACGATGGTCAGGGTCGAACGCTTCTTGGCCACGTCCAGGTAACCGCGGGCGGTGGAGGCACGACGACCTTTCGGGGTCACGGTGCGGTCCATCGGGCCGAAGCCTTCCTGCTGGTAGCCGTTCAAGTCTTCGGTACGCGGGTAACCGGCCTGTACGCCGGCTTCAACCATGGCATGGAACAGCGGGTTGTTGCCGGCTTTCGGCGTGGTCACGCTGACCGGGCCGTCACCGCCGTGGTAGTCGTTCGGGCCGATGTCACGGGTTTCCGCTTTACGGAAATACGGCAGGCAGTCCAGGTACGACCAGTCTTCCAGGCCTGGCAGTTTCGCCCAGCCGTCGTAGTCCATGGCGTTGCCGCGGATGTAGCACATGCCGTTGATCAGCGAGGAACCACCCAGGCCCTTGCCGCGACCGCATTCCATGCGACGACCGTCCATGTGTGGCTCAGCATCGGTTTCGTAGGCCCAGTTGTAGCGACGGCCTTGCAGCGGGAACGCCAAAGCGGCCGGCATTTGCGTGCGGAAGTCGAAACGGTAGTCCGGGCCGCCCGCTTCGAGCAGCAGGACAGTGACGCCTGCGTCTTCGGTCAGACGGGTCGCCAGGGTGTTACCGGCGGAGCCGGCACCGATGATGATGTAGTCGAATTCTTGGGACATTGAATGCACCCTCTTTGATGTTGGTCAGGTCAGGCCTGGCGAGTGCTGCGCACTCGATTCGCGAGCAGGCTCGCTCCCACATTTGATCTCTGGTGTACACAGGATCTGTGTCCGCCACTGGTCCCTTGTGGGAGCGGGCTTGCTCGCGAAGAGGCCCTCGCGAGCAATACAGGTCTCGGGTCTTAGAACACCGAGACGTAATCGCCCAGCTCGACCTGTACCGATTTGATGCGGGTGAAGTTGTTCAGCGAGCTGATCCCGTTCTCACGGCCGACACCCGACTGCTTGTAGCCGCCAACCGGCATCTTCGCATCGGACTCGCCCCAGGCGTTGATCCAGCAGATACCGGCTTCCAGCTGATGAATCACGCGGTGGGCGCGGTTCAGGTCCTTGGTGACGATACCGGCGGCCAGGCCGAAGTCGGTGTCGTTGGCGCGGCGGATCACTTCTTCCTCGGTTTCGTAGGACAGGATCGCCATCACCGGGCCAAAGATTTCCTCACGGACGATGGTCATGTCGTCGGTGCAGTCGGTGAACACGGTCGGCGCTACGAACGCACCTTTGGCGAACTCGCCGTCGGTCAGGCGCTCACCGCCGCACAGCAGGCGGGCACCTTCTTCCTTGCCCTTGGCGATGTAGCCCAGCACGCTTTCCATGTGCGCAAAGCTGACCAGCGGACCGAAGTTGGTGTTTTCGTCTTGCGGGTTGCCGATGCGGATGCGTGCAACGCGTTCGGCGATCTTGGCTTCGAAAGCGGCTTTCAGGTGGGCCGGTACGAACACGCGGGTGCCGTTGGTGCAAACCTGACCGGAGCTGTAGAAGTTGGCCATCATCGCGGTGTCGGCGGCGCGATCGAGGTCGGCGTCGTCGCAGATGATCAGCGGCGACTTGCCGCCCAGTTCCATGGTCACGTCCTTGAGCGAAGAGCTCGAAGCGCTGGCCATGACTTTCTTGCCGGTGTCGGTGCCGCCGGTGAACGAGACTTTCTCGATGCGCGGGTGTTCGGTCAGCCAGGTGCCGACTTCACGGCCGCTGCCGGTCAGGACGTTGAACACACCGTTTGGCACGCCGGCTTCGGTGTAGATCTCGGCCAGTTTCAGGGTGGTCAGCGAGGTGACTTCGCTTGGCTTGAAGATCATCGCGTTACCGGCCGCCAGGGCTGGTGCGGATTTCCACAGGGCGATCTGGATCGGGTAGTTCCACGCGCCGATACCGGCCACGACGCCCAGCGGCTCGCGACGGGTGTAGACGAACGAAGTGGTGCGCAGCGGAATCTGCTCGCCTTCGATGGCCGGTACCAGGCCTGCGTAGTACTCCAGCACGTCGGCGCCGGTAACGATGTCTACGTAGCGGGTTTCGGAGTAGGCCTTGCCGGTGTCCAGGGTTTCCAGGGCGGCCAGTTCGTCGTTGCGCTCACGCAGGATTTCCACGGCGCGACGCAGGATGCGCGAACGCTCCATGGCGGTCATGGCGGCCCAGATCTTCTGGCCCTTTTCGGCGCTGACGACGGCGCGTTCGACGTCTGACTGGGTCGCACGTTGCACTTTTGCGAGGACTTCACCGTTAGCCGGGTTGATGGCTTCGAAAGTGGCGTCGCTGCTGGCGTCGCTGTACGCGCCATCGATGTAGAGTTTTTGCAGTTCGAAACGGGCCATAAAGTCCTCGCAAGTGCATTAAGTGGTTGGCGCGGTTCGTGGGTTGAGCGTTTCTATGTGTGCTCTAACTCACCCGCTTGGCCAGTTGGAAATCCATGTATTCGTAAGCAATCTGGTGCGCTTGCCCGGTGTCGAAAGCATCTCCCGACAGCGCGCCGCGCAACCACAAACCGTCAATCAATGCGGCCAGGCCCCGGGCGGCGCTGCGCGCGTCATCGAGCGGCAGCACACGGCGGAACTGACAGCACAGGTTGGAATACAGACGGTGATCGTTGATCCGCTGCAACCTGTGCAAAGACGGGTGGTGCATGCTGGTGGCCCAGAAGGCCAGCCAGGTTTTCATTGCCGGGCCATTGACCTGGCTGGCGTCGAAGTTGCCTTCGATAATCACCTGCAGATGCGCCCGGGGGCTTTCATCTTTCAGCGCCTGACGGCGCAGGGTGACGTTCTCGCTCAGGACACTCATCAGGTACTGCGCCGTGGCAGCGATCAGGCCGTTCTTGTCCTGAAAGTAGTGACTGATGATGCCATTCGAGACACCGGCCAAACGGGCGATCAGCGCAATGCTGGCGTCCCCCATTCCGACCTGATCGACGGCCTGCAAAGTGGCTTCGATCAATTGCTGGCGGCGGATGGGTTGCATACCGACCTTGGGCATCTTGCACATCTCCTTAGGCCTTCCGGTGGACGTGGAACGGCTACCGGGTTGAAGGCCAGTCTATTTTGTTTTGATTGAACGTTCAATCAACAAAGAATAAGATCTGCGACAAATCGTCGCTGCCTACAGATTTTTCCTACATGTAGCGGCGGAAAAAACGACTTCCGAAACTGCTCGAAACCTACGCGCTGCGGCGCTCCAGGGGTTTCGGGCTTTTTTCGGGCTGTCTTTATATCACCCGCCGGTCGGCTGCCCACTAACCGATTGGTCGGGTAACTCGTTTGCCTTGCGTTCTTCTCTCGCACTGCCCGGAGCATCCGTGCCATGAGTTCTGCCTCGCTAATAAAGACCCCACCCGAGAAGGTGACGGTCAACGGTTGGGTGTTTTACACCTCTACCGCGTTGATTCTGTTGTTGACCGCCATTCTGATCATCGCCCCGCAAGAGGCCGGCAGAATGCTGGGTACGGCGCAAGCCTGGTTGTCCCGCAGCTTCGGCTGGTACTACATGGTGGTGATCGCCGCCTACCTGATTTTTGTCGTCGGCTTGGCGTTTTCGTCCTACGGCAAATTGAAACTGGGCAGCAAGGACGACACCCCGGACTTCAGCTACGGCGCCTGGGCGGGGATGCTGTTCTCGTCGGGTATCGGCATCTCGCTGCTGTACTTCGGCGCGTCGGAGCCGCTGGACCACTACTTCAATCCGCCGGAAGGCGTGGCAGGCAGCAACCTCGCGGCACGTCAGGCGGTTCAGCTGACGTTCCTGCACTGGGGCCTGCATGGCTGGGCGATCTACGCGCTGGTGGGGTTGGCCGTGGCGTACTTTGCCTACCGGCATAACCAGCCGCTGGCGTTGCGTTCGGCGTTGTATCCGCTGGTGGGCGAGCGTTGGGTCAAGGGCGCGGCCGGGCATGCGGTGGACGGCTTCGGCATGTTCGTGACCCTGCTGGGGCTGGTGACGAACCTGGGGATTGGTTCGCTGCAAGTGTCGTCGGGGCTGGAAAACCTGTTCGGTATGGAACACAGCAACACCAACCTGCTGATCGTGATCATCGTGATGAGCACCGTGGCGACCATCGCTGCCGTGTCGGGCGTGGAAAACGGCATCCGTCGCCTGTCCAACCTCAACATCGTGCTGTTCAGCGGCCTGCTGATTTTCGTCCTGCTGTTCGGCCCGACCCTGCACCTGCTCAACGGCTTCGTACAGAACGTCGGTGACTACCTGAATGGCGTGGTGCTGAAGACTTTCGACCTCTATGTGTACGAAGGCGACAGTGAGAAGTCCGACCGCTGGCTGGGCCTGTGGACCCTGTTCTACTGGGCCTGGTGGATTTCCTGGGCGCCATTCGTGGGCATGTTCATCGCGCGTATTTCCCGTGGTCGCAGCGTGCGCGAACTGGTAGCCGGCGTGCTGCTGATTCCGCTGGGTTTCACCCTGGCGTGGCTGTCGATCTTCGGTAACTCGGCTTTGGACCTGGTGATGAACCATGGGGCGGTGGAGCTCGGGAAGACGGCGCTGGAACAGCCGTCCATGGCGATCTACCAGTTGCTTGAGCATTACCCGGCGTCGAAGGTTGTGATCGGCGTGTCGATCTTTGTCGGTTTTGTGCTGTTCCTGACCCCGGCGGACTCCGGCGCGGTGATGATGGCCAACCTTTCGTGCAAGGGTGGCAATGTCGATGAGGATGCGCCGCACTGGCTGCGGATCTTCTGGTCGGCGGTGATCACCCTGGTGACCATCGGCCTGCTGTTCGCCGGCAACTTCGAAGCCATGCAAACCATGGTGGTGCTGGCCGGTCTGCCGTTCTCGGTGGTGCTGGTGTTCTTCATGTTCGGCCTGCACAAGGCCATGCGCCAGGACGTGCAGATCGAACAGGAGCAAGCGGAACTGGCGGCACGCGGTCGCCGTGGTTTCAGCGAGCGCTTGACCCAACTGGACCTGCAACCGAGCCAGTCGGTGGTGCAGCGCTTCATGGACAAGCACGTGAGCCCGGCGCTGGAAGATGCGACGGCGCAAATGCGTGCTCAAGGTTTGCAAGTGCAGACACTGCTGGGTAAGTCCAAGCGCTGCATGGGCGTACGGGTGGAGATGGAAGAGGGCAACCCTTTCGTCTACGAAGTGAGCCTGGACGGCTACCTGGCCACGCCGACCGAGTCGGCGCAGGTCGATGAGGTGCGGGCCGATGAAGCGCGTCAGCGTTTCTATCGCGCCGAGGTGTACCTGCACAACGGCAGCCAGGACTACGACTTGATGGGTTTCACCCAGGATCAGATCACCCGTGACGTGCTCGATCAGTTTGAAAGCCATCGGCAGCTCCTCGGCCGGGTTTATAGCTAAGGTGTGAGTGGCGCGGTGTTTCAGTCAGAAGCACCGCGTCGCATTCTTCGCGAGCAGGCTCGCTCCCACAGGGGAATGCATTCCAAGGTGGGAGCGAGCCTGCTCGCGAAGGGGTCATCAGCATCAAAGCTGCATTACCCGATATCCCATAAACAAAAACGCCGCGATTCTCTCGCGGCGTTTTTGCATCTGTTGCCTTACCCCAGGTTCTTGCCGAGCAGTGCGTGATACAGCTCGCTGTCGCCAAGGATCCCCACCACCTTGTTGTTATCGTGCAGCACCAGTTTGTTGCCGGTCTGATAACGAATCTGCAACGCGTCGCGCATGCCGATGCTGGAGTCCACCAGAGTCGGCTTGCGTTCCAGGCCTTCAACGGCTTGCCCCGGCATCCAGTTCTGCAGGTCCATGTTCGAACCGTTCTTGCGTGCGCCTTTGATGGTGTTGCCTTCAGCCAGGTCCAGCCACGAATCGCCGCCCGGATCGAGGCATACCGAACCGTTGATGCGTTTGCAGTTGTCCAGGCTGCGCATCAGGCTGCGGCCGCACAGCACGTTCAGCGGGTTGGTGTGGGCTACGAAGGTCCGCACGTAGTCGTCCGCCGGGTTGAGGACGATTTCTTCCGGTTTGCTGTACTGGATGATCCGGCCGTCCTTCATGATCGCGATACGGCTGCCAAGTTTCAGCGCTTCATCAAGGTCGTGGCTCACGAAGACGATGGTCTTGTGCAGCTTGCGTTGCAGTTCCAGCAGTTCGTCTTGCAGGCCCTGGCGGATCAGCGGGTCGAGTGCCGAGAACGGTTCGTCCATCAGCAGAATGTCGGCGTCCATCGCCAGTGCGCGAGCCAGGCCCACGCGTTGTTGCATACCACCGGACAGCTCGTTGGGTTTCTTGTTGCGCCACTGGGTCAGGCCCACCAGCTCAAGCTTGTCATCCACCAGTTTGCGCCGTTCTTTCTCGGGACGACCCTGCATCTCCAGGCCGAAGCTGATGTTTTCGCGAACGGTTAACCAGGGCATCAGGGCGAACTTCTGGAACACCATCGCGATGCGCTTGGTGCGCATCATTTTCAGTTCTGCCGGCGTGCACGAGGCAATGTCGATCTGCTTGCCTTCGTGCTCGACGAACAGCTTGCCGCGGCTGACGGTGTTGAGGCCGTTGATGCAGCGCAGCAGGCTGGACTTGCCGGAGCCGGACAGGCCCATCAGTACGCAGATTTCACCTTTTTCGATATCCAGGCTGGCCTTTTCGACCCCCACGATCTGCCCGGTCTTTTTCAGGATCTCGTTACGGGTCATGCCTTGATCCAGCAGCTTGAGCGCCTCGCGTGGATCCTTGGAGAAGATAACGTCAACGTTCTCGAAGCGAATAATGCTCATGCGTCACCCCCTACTTTGGCGTCGGGTTGTTTGCAGATACGGTCGAGCATGATCGCCAGCAGTACGATCGCCAGGCCTGCTTCGAAGCCCAAGGCGATATCAGCAGTGTTCAGTGCGTTGACCACCGGTTTGCCCAGGCCATCGGCGCCCACCAGTGCCGCAATCACCACCATCGAAAGGGACAGCATGATGCACTGGGTGATACCGGCCGCGATGCTTGGCATGGCGTGGGGCAGTTCGATTCGCGAGAGCAGCTGATGTCGCGAGCAGCCAAAGGCCTTGCCGGCGTCCATCAATTCTTCCGGAACATCGCGGATACCCAGGTAGGTCAGGCGGATAGGCGCGGCAATCGCGAACACCACCGTGGAGATCAGGCCCGGGACCACACCCAGTCCGAAGAGGGTGAGGGTAGGAATGAGGTACACGAAGGTCGGTACGGTCTGCATCAGATCGAGTACCGGACGCATTACAGTATAGAACATCGGCTTGTGCGCGGCGACGATGCCCAATGGCACACCGATGAGCACGCAGACCAGGGTGGCGAACAGCACCTGGGCGAGGGTTTCCATGGTTTCCTGCCAGTACCCCAGATTGAGGATCAGCAGAAAGGAGGCAACGACAAATGCGGTCAGACCCCATTTGCGTTGAATGAAGTGTGCCAGTAGTGCGATCAGGCCGATCAATGCCAGCGGGTTGAACCAGGTCAGCGCAAACGTCACGCCGTGGATCATCGTTTCCAGTGTCACGGCGATGGCGTCGAAGGTGTTGGCGCCGTGTTGCGTCAACCATTCAACGAAGCCTGCGATGTACTGGCCTAAGGGTATTTTCTGATCAATCAGCATGGTAGTGAACGTCCGCATGCAAGGTAATTAACAGCCCGGACAGGCGAACCTGCCCGGCATAAACGATGCTCCCTAATTCAAGGCGTCAGTTTGGCTTTCACGGCCTCCAGGCCAGGTTTACCGTCAATGGTGGTCACGCCAGCGAGCCAGGTATCGAGCACCTGTGGATTCTTTTTCAGCCAGGCCTTGGCGGCCGCGTCAGGCTTCATCTTGTCGTCCAGGATGTTGCCCATCAGTTCGCTTTCCATGTCGACGGTGAACTCCAGGTTCTTGAGCAACTGGCCGACGTTGCTGCACTCCTGCGCATAGCCCTTGCGGGTGTTGGTCGCCACGGTGGCGGCACCGAAATCCGGGCCGAAGAAGTCATCACCACCGGTCAGGTATTGAATCTTGAAGCGCTTGTTCATCGGGTGCGGCGCCCAGCCGAGGAATACCACGGCGGTGTCGCGTTTCTGTGCACGGTCGACCTGCGACAGCATGCCGGCTTCGGAGGATTCGACGACTTTGAAACCGGCGGTCTTCAGGCCGAAGGCATCCTTGTCGATCATGCTCTGGATCAGGCGATTGCCGTCGTTGCCAGGCTCGATGCCGTAGATCTTGCCGTCGAGCTCTTTCTTGAATTTGGCGATATCGGCGAAGTCATGCAGGCCCTTGTCGTACAGCGCCTGAGGGACGGCGAGGGTGTACTTGGCGCCCTTGAGGTTGGTGCGCACGGTTTCCACGGTGCCGGCATCGCGGTAGGCCTTGATGTCGTTTTCCATGGTCGGCATCCAGTTGCCCAGGAACACGTCCATGTTCTTGCCGTCGGCCAGGGACTTGTAGGTCACGGGCACGGAAATCATGGTGGTCTTGGTCTTGTAGCCGAGGGCGTTGAGCACGACGCTGGTGGTCGCGGTAGTCGCGGTGATGTCGGTCCAGCCGACATCGGAGAAGTTTACGGTGCTGCATTGGGCCGGTTCTGCGGCTTGCGCCAGAACCGGCAGACTAAGCATGGCGGCCAACAACAACGACGGGGAACCTTTCATGGATGGACTCCTTGGTGTTTTTTTTGGCAGTGTTCCGACTGGACCACCGCACTTATAGGTTGCGGTTGGATGGCGTTCTGGAGACAGCTCTACCGCGGCGCCTTGCAATCGAGTCGATATGATCATGTACCAGTGAAAATCTGACGCCTACAGGGTGCGTCGTATCCAGTACAGGGATGGTCGCATCCAGTGTCGGTGACGTCGTTTACAGATTTTTTCAGCCCGTTTTCTCCCTCTGAACCGCAAAAAAACGGCGAAAACACGGCGTAAAAGACACGCGGCGCTGGTGGGCATGAGTGCGTCGGTTAGAGACGTCGAACAACTGGATAAAAGCTTGATGATGCGGTCATCTCGGCGGATTGCAGCTTGAGCGTAGCAGCTCCGTCACCGTGCGCTTTCGCGTGCGCAGTGGGCCCATCCAGGAGTTCGGCAGTAATGGCTATCAGTGTTTTCGACCTGTTCAAAATCGGCATCGGCCCTTCCAGTTCACACACCGTGGGGCCCATGCGGGCGGCGGCGTTGTTTGTGCAGGGCCTGCGCGAGCGCGGGCTGCTTGAGCAGGTGCGGCGTGTCGAAGTCCAGCTGTTTGGCTCGTTGTCGGCCACCGGTATCGGCCACGGCAGCGACAATGCCGTGATCATGGGCCTGATGGGCGAGTGGCCGGATGCGATCGATCCGTCGCAAATCGGCATTCGTATCGCCACCCTGCGCGAGACCGATACGCTGCTGCTCGACAGTCGCTTGCCGGTGCCCTTCATCTGGGCCCGGGACATGCGCCTGATCGACGAGAACCTGCCATTCCACCCCAACGCCATGACCCTGATTGTCGAGGGTGATGACGGCGAGTTGTATCGCGACACCTACTATTCGGTCGGCGGCGGTTTTGTCGTCGATGAGGCTCAGGCCTCCAGCGGTGTCGTCGACCTCGACCGCACTGTGTTGCCTTATGACTTTTCCAGCGCTGCCGAGCTGCTGGAGCTATGTAAAAAGCACAATCTGCGCGTAGCTGAATTAATGATGGCTAACGAGAGGGTGTGGCGCAGCGAGGACGAAATCCGCAGCGGCCTGATGAAGCTCTGGCGCGCCATGCAGGATTGCGTCGAACAGGGCCTCAAACACGAAGGCATCCTGCCCGGTGGGCTGAACGTACGCCGCCGCGCGGCCAAGCTGCATCGCAGCCTGCAGGAACTGAACAAACCCAACGTGATCGGCTCGACCTTGAGCGCCATGGAATGGGTCAACCTGTTCGCCCTGGCGGTCAACGAAGAAAATGCCGCCGGCGGGCGCATGGTTACGGCACCGACCAACGGCGCGGCGGGGATCATTCCGGCGGTGCTGCACTACTTCATGAAATTCAGCGAGGCCGTGACCGACGCCAATGTCGTCGACTACTTCCTCGGCGCGGCGGCGGTGGGAATCCTGTGCAAGAAGAACGCCTCGATCTCCGGTGCCGAAGTCGGTTGCCAGGGCGAAGTCGGTTCGGCCTGCGCGATGGCGGCGGCGGGGCTGGCGGAAATCCTTGGCGCCACACCAGAGCAGTTGTGCAACGCGGCGGAGATCGGTCTGGAGCACAACCTCGGCCTGACCTGCGACCCGGTGGGCGGGCTGGTCCAGGTGCCGTGCATCGAGCGCAACGCGATTGCCGCGGTGAAGGCGATCAACGCCGCGCAAATGGCATTGCGCGGTGATGGCCAGCACTTTATTTCGCTGGATCGGGTGATCCGCACCATGCGCGATACCGGTGCCGACATGCATGACAAATATAAGGAGACATCGCGGGGTGGGTTGGCGGTGAGTGCGGTGGAGTGTTGAGATCGCATCGACCCCTCGCCACAGCAGACCAGTCAAAACTGCGCGCTAAGTGAACATCCGCTCGAAAACGCGCCACCTTTTGGCGCGTCGCTCACAGATAAATCGTCTTGCCACTGATCGGGGGCCAACCGGCCTTCGACCGCCTGTCACCCGTGCCTGCGGTGACACTCCTTTCCATCGCGGCGCAACGCCGTTCCCACAAGTGCTACCGAATTGCTCACGGCTTGTGGGCCGGGGCGCTTGCCAGTCCTGATGGCCATTTAAATCCCCCTGCCTTGCAAGACATATGTAGACACATTCCGACGTCGTTTTTAGGAGTTATTGAACGCGCATTCAAATTTAGGCATGGCAATTGCTCTGTCATTACAAAGCCCGTCTCCCACGCGAGAACGATGGCAATAAAAAGAGCCTCCGCCTGAGGCCATCACCCGCTTTGTGTGAGGAGATACCGCGATGACGACGTTCAACTCCGGGGCCCAACCCCAGAACCGTGCGCCTCAATCCATCGGCTTTCTGCTGCTGGACAATTTCACGCTGATTTCTCTGGCCTCCGCAGTGGAACCCCTGCGCATGGCCAACCAATTGTCCGGTCGCGAGCTGTATCGCTGGACCACCCTCACCGTCGATGGCGGCCAGGTCTGGGCCAGTGACGGCCTGCAGATCACCCCCGACGCCTCCATGCACAAAGCCCCGCCAATGGACACCGTCATCGTCTGCGGCGGTATCGGCATCCAGCGCACTGTTACCCGCGAACACGTGTCATGGCTGCAAAGCCAGGCCCGCCAGTCCCGCCGCCTCGGCGCGGTGTGCACCGGCAGCTGGGCCCTGGCCTGCGCCGGCCTGCTCGATGGTTTTGATTGCAGTGTGCACTGGGAATGTCTGGCAGCGATGCAGGAAGCTTTCCCGCGTGTAGCGATGAGCACCCGCTTGTTCACCCTCGACCGTAACCGTTTCACCAGCTCCGGCGGCACCGCGCCGCTGGACATGATGCTGCACTTGATCAGCCGCGATCACGGTCGTGAGCTATCGGCGGCCATTTCGGAAATGTTCGTCTACGAGCGCATCCGCAACGAGCAGGATCACCAGCGTGTGCCGCTCAAGCACATGCTCGGCACCAACCAGCCGAAGTTGCAGGAAATCGTCGCGTTGATGGAGGCCAACCTCGAAGAACCGATCGATCTGGACGAACTGGCAGTGTATGTCGCGGTGTCCCGTCGTCAGCTCGAGCGGCTGTTCCAGAAATACCTGCACTGCTCGCCGTCGCGTTACTACCTCAAGCTGCGCCTGATCCGTGCGCGCCAGCTGCTCAAGCAAACGCCGATGTCGATCATCGAAGTGGCGTCGGTCTGTGGCTTCGTGTCCACGCCGCACTTCTCCAAGTGCTACCGCGAATACTTCGGCATTCCGCCGCGTGACGAGCGCGTAGGGTCCAACACCACCCAGCAAGTGGCAATGATGCCTTTGCCACAGGCGCTGGTGCTGTCACCGTTGTCCGGCCCGTTGTCGGCGCTGAGCCAGGCGCGCAATGAGTCGACGTTTGCCAGTGTAAGGCTCTAGACCGAGGCGCTGCATTCGCGAGCAAGCCCGCTCCCACATTTGATCTGTGTCGTTCACAGAACCAATGTGGGAGCGGCGGTGCGGCGATCCGACTTGCTCGCGAAGGCTTTTTATCGGCCTGTGTGGCTCTGCTGATACTCCGCCAACGCAGGCAACAACTGCTTGTCGATCGCCTGGCGTACCGCCGGCAAAATGGTCGCGCTGCTGGTGTACATCTGCTTGACCATGGTCCGCAGCGTCATCGCCCGCACATCGTTCAAACCCCGTACCGCGCATTCGCAAGCTTGCTCGGCGGTGGCGCCGGTGGGCACTTCGAATCCCAACGACTTGAGCTGGCCCAACAGGTCTTCCTGGTCTATCAAATCGGCGTGCATCATGACGCAATCCTTCTTCAGGGAACGGTGTCGTGGTTCGATTCTGGTGGGGGTGCCGGGTGTCGGCAAGGGCGAATTGTCGCAATGGCTCAATTGGTTATGAACATGTCGTTTTCGGCTAACCTGGTTCGCGGGGGAGTGGGCACACTGGACTCAGCTCGCTTCACGAAGGTTTGGTCACCCTCGCACGGCAGCTCCTCAACAGTACCCTCTGCCTCGATCCTGTCACGGCTTGATCGGGGCTTTTTTTTGCTTGTGAATCGGTGAGTTATGCAGTGACTGGGCCGACGCCTTCGCGAGCAGGCTCGCTCCCCCATTCAACCGCGTTCCCATGGGAGAACCCGATCAACTGTGGGAGCGAGCCTGCTCGCGATGAACGATGATGCGGTCTAGCGCTGTAACACCAGAATCCGCGACAACAACTCATCCCGGTCCACATAGCAGCCCTGGAAATGCCGTGCCCCGGTGGCGGGGTCGAAGGCGTTGCGGGCATGCAGGGTGCGGCGGTTGTCGAAGCACCACAGCTCCCCGGGATTGAGCCGCTGCATCAACCTGAATCGAGGCTCGCGGGTCATCGCGATAAAGCGCCGATAGGCGTGGTAGAGCTTGGGCATTTGCTCCGCCGAGGCATCGAACGGCCCGCGCAGAAAGTTCGCCATGCGGATTTCCGACACCTGCCCCAAGGCATCCAGGGCAATGATCGGTGCCAGGCAGCGGTAGTCGCTGTGACGGTCCTTGTTGCGAAACTCCACGGGGATTTCGCAGAGGCTTTTGAAAGCCTCCGGATCTTCCCGGCGCAAGGCGTCGGCAATGGCAAAACCATCGACAAAAACGCTCTCGCCACCCTCGGCGTCATTGACCAGGCAATGCAGGAATTGCAGCCCCGGTTGCAACTCCCGGGTCGGCAAATCGCTGTGCAGCGGCAGGTTGAAGGCGGTGTAGGCGTTGCTGTCGGCGTCGGCCTTGGATTGCACATTGAACAGCACGCCGAAATTGCTCTCGCGGATGAAGGAAATGCGTTGGGCGATCAGCTTCAGAGAACCGGGTTCGGTGGGCACGCCTCGGACCTGGGTCAATCCGACATCCCGTACTGCCAATAACCATTGCAACAAGGCGTCGGAGTCGTTCATCAGTGCTTGATACTCGAACACTGGCAGCTGTAAATCGCTGTGCCAGAGCCTGGCTTTTGGCTTGCGTGCCTGACGCTCGGCGCGGGACTCGTCGTCATAGGCGTGGGCGCGCAGCCAGCCGGGGTCGAAGCGGCTGCTGTGACCGTCCTGCCAGTCAACCGACAGGCAACCTTCGGTGTCGATGTGCACTTGTTCAGGCGTCAGGTCTTGAGCCACATCGACGATTTCCAGCACTTGTTCGCGGGTCACGGTGTAGACGCACTGCGGGCACGGGCAGTTATCCCGCAGCCATTGATGGTGGAAAGGGCTGACACGATTGTCGGCCCACTTCACCAGAACACGGTCCGCCAGGGTCTGCACGCCAGTCAACGCGCTGATCAACGGATAGGTACGAAAGTCGGCAAATGCAGCGGCGGTGTTCATGGTGATCTCCTTGTTATTTTTTTGGCGGTAATGCGATCACTCGGCCAATATAGTCGGGCATTGGCAGGTCCGCCTGTTCGGCGATGATGGCTTGCAGTCGGCTCAAGGACAGTTCGCTGAACGGCGCCGAACGCGGCCCGGCGAGATCCACGTGCAGCAGCATCTGTTCGTTGCCAGCAAGTTCCTGGGCATCACCGACCAGGTGCAGGCTGTGATAGAGGTGCACGCGTTTGCTGTCGTGGGCGATGATTTGGGTGTGCACTTCGACCTGGGCGTCGAGCTTCACTTCGTGCAGGTAATTGAGGTGCAGTTCGAGGGTGAACAGCGAGTTGCCGCTGGCCTCGCGGCTGTTGCTGTCCAGGCCCAGGCGATCCATCAGGGCATCGGTGGCGTAGCTGAAAATCAGCAAGTAGAAGGCGTCGCGCAGGTGGCCGTTGTAGTCGACCCAGTCGGGGATGATGGTGGTTTGGTAGGTGGTGAGGGTGGGCATGGTTTCTGATCCAATTTGTGTGGTGACTGGACTGCCGCTATCGCGAGCAAGCTCGCTCCCACAGTGATTTGCAGTGTGAATACAATCTATGTCACTCAGCAGATCCCCTGTGGGAGCGAGCTTGCTCGCGATGGGGCCAGTGCTGCTGGCCCAAAGCCTGGGGGTTACTCGGCGAAAGCCATCCCATGCTTCTCTTTGGTGGTCTTCACCGCTTCCAGCACCGCCAGCAGGCAGTCATCACGATAGCGCTCCAGCGCCGAAATGCTGTGTTTGCCCAGTTGATCGCTGGTGCCATCGACCACATCGTCGATCAGTTTGTCGGTCAGCTCCGGCGCCGGCAAGTAGGTCCACGGCAACTGCAACGCCGGGCCGAACTGGGCCATGAAGTGGCGCATGCCGGCATCGCCACCGGCCAGGGTGTAGGTCAGGAACGTGCCCATGAACGACCAGCGCAAGCCCGCGCCGAAGCGGATCGCATCGTCGATTTCGCCGGTGGTCGCCACGCCGTCGTTGACCAGGTGCAGCGCCTCACGCCACAGCGCTTCGAGCAGGCGGTCGGCGATGAAACCCGGTACTTCCTTGCGCACGTGCAGCGGGCGCATCCCCAGGGATTCATAGACCTTCATCGCCGCTTGCACTGCTTCAGGGGCGGTGTTTTTGCCGCCGACCACTTCCACCAACGGCAGCAGGTAAACCGGGTTGAACGGGTGACCGACCACGCAACGTTCCGGGTGCGTGGCACTCTCGTAGAACTCGCTCGGCAGCAGGCCAGAGGTGCTGGAACCGATCAATGCATTGGGCTTGGCCGCCGCGCTGATTTTACTGTGCAGGTCCAGTTTCAGCTCCAGCCGTTCCGGGGCGCTCTCCTGGATGAAATCGGCATCGCGCACGCACTCTTCGATGGTCGCGACAAAGCGCAGGCGATCCTGCGATGCACCCGGCGCCAGGCCTTGTTTCTCCAACGCGCCCCAGGCACTGGCGACGCGTTTGCGCAAGGCGGCTTCGGCGCCGGGGGCCGGGTCCCAGGCCACTACATCCAGGCCATGGGCGAGGGCGCGGGACACCCAACCGCTGCCGATGACACCGCTGCCTAACGCTGCGAAGGTTTTGATTTCGGTGATAAAGCTCATGGCAATTTCCTGAATTTGGCTCGGAAAAAACTGTGGGAGCGAGCCTGCTCGCGATGACGTCGGTACATCCGATGCATCAATTGAGGCAGGTAAACCGCTATCGCGAGCGGGCTCGCTCCCACAGGGGGAAAGTGTGTAAGGGTCAACCGCGCTTGGTCAGGCCCATTTTTGCCCGGCCTTCAGCCGGGGTCAGGACGCGGGCGCCGAGCCGGCTAAGGATTTCGCCAGCACGTTCGACCAGTTGGCCGTTGGTCGCCAGCACGCCCTTGTCCAGCCACAGGTTGTCTTCCAGCCCGACCCGTACGTTGCCGCCGAGCAACACCGCTTGCGCCGCCATCGGCATCTGCATGCGACCGATACCGAAGCCGGCCCAAACCGCGTCGGCCGGCAGGTTGTCGACCATGGCTTTCATGGTGGTGGTGTCCGCCGGAGCGCCCCAAGGGATACCCAGGCACAGCTGGAACAACGGGTTATCCAGCAGGCCTTCCTTGATCATCTGCTTGGCGAACCACAGGTGGCCGGTGTCGAAGATTTCCAGCTCGGCTTTCACGCCCAGTTCCTGGATGCGTTTGGCGCCAGCGCGCAGCTGGGCCGGGGTGGAGACGTAAATGGTGTCACCGTCGCCGAAGTTCAGGGTGCCGCAGTCGAGGGTGCAGATTTCCGGCAGCAGTTCTTCGACGTGGGCCAGGCGGGTCAACGGGCCGACCAGGTCGGTGTTCGGGCCGAACTCCATCGGATTTTCACCGGCACCGATTTCCAGGTCGCCGCCCATGCCGGCGGTGAGGTTGACGATGATGTCGACGTCCGCCTCGCGGATGCGCTCCATCACTTCGCGGTACAGCGCCACGTCACGGCTGAACTTGCCGGTTTGCGGGTCGCGCACATGGCAGTGAACCACGGTGGCACCGGCCTTGGCGGCTTCCACGGCGGCAGCGGCGATTTGTTTCGGGGTGACCGGCACGTGGGGGCTCTTGCTGGTCGTGTCGCCAGCACCGGTGAGTGCGCAGGTGATGATGACGTCGTGGTTCATTTGGCGGTTCCTTACAGGCGAGTTTTTGGCTTTGGCCAGGCGTGGTGGTCCCGTTCGCAGCCCGTTGGGGCTGCGAGTCGGTGGTTCGTTCGGTTTATTTACTGGTCAGTTTCAGGTTTTCAGCGGCCGGTTTGCCATCGAAGGTGGTGACGCCTTCAAGCCAGCGTTTTTTGTCCTGCGGGTGATCCTTGATCCATTGCTTGGCCGACTCGAAAGCGTCCTTGTGATCCAGCAGCGGCTGCATCATCCGGCTCTCGTCTTCGGCGGTGAATGTCAGGTTGCTCAGCAGACGACCGATGTTCGGACATTGTTCGGTGTATGTCGGCGCGGTGACGGTCCACACGGTGGCCTTGCCTTCGTTCGGGCCGAGGGCGTCGTCGCTGCCGGTGAGGTAGGTCATCTTGACGTTGACGTTCATCGGGTGCGGCGCCCAGCCGAAGAACACCACGGCTTCGTTGCGACGTACGGCGCGATCCACGGCGGCAAGCATGCCGGCTTCGCTGGATTCGACCAGCTGGAACTTGCCGAGGCCGAACTGGTTCTTGGAGATCATCGCCTTGATCTGGGTGTTGGCGCCCGAGCCAGGCTCGATGCCGTAGATCTTGCCACCCAGTTCTTTTTCAAACTTGGCGATGTCCGCGAAGGTTTTCAGGCCCTTGTCGGCGAGGTAGGTCGGCACGGCGAGGGTCGCGCGGGCGTCCTGCAGGCTTGGCGCTTCAAGCACCTTGACCTGTTTGGCGTCGACGAACGGGGTGATGGTCTGGGTCATCAGCGGGTTCCAGTAGCCGAGGAACAGGTCCAGACGCTGGTCGCGGATCCCGGCGAAGATGATTTGCTGGGAGGCGCTGGTTTGTTTGGTGTTGTAGCCGAGGCCATCGAGCAATACCTGGGTCATGGCACTGGTGGCGATCACGTCGGTCCAGTTCACTACACCCATGCGCACGTTCTGGCATGCGGCGGGTTCGGCGGCCATGACACTGGCGCTCAGCAAAGCGGTACCACTGAGTGCAAGAACACAGCTGCTGATCAGTCGTTTCATCTCAGGTTCCTCGGCAGTTCGTTTATTGTGAGTTCCGGTGTCTGGTGCGCCGGTGATGCCAAGTTACGCAGCAAAGCACCGATGGAAGCGCACTGCGGCGACCAGCTCTTGCACTGCAGCGACCTGTGCTCTTGAATGCCGCTCGCAACTGGCGTATCAACATCTCTACGCTGCCCGCCCTCTCGTTACCTTGCCTCTTGTTACCTGCTAAGCGAGTGCGCTCCATGTCCCAGGATTTCTACTTCTTGTTGATGCCGGGTTTCTCGGCCATCGGATTTATCTCGGCCATCGAGCCGTTGCGGGTCGCCAATCGCTTTCGCGGCGAGCTGTATCGCTGGCATGTGCTGAGCGCGGATGGCGGGGCGGTGCTGGCCAGTAACGGCATGTCGGTCAACGCCGATGCGGCGCTGGAGCCGCTCAAGAAAGGCGCGACACTGCTGGTGGTCGCCGGTTTCGAACCCCTGAAGTTCACCACCCCAGCACTGGAACACTGGCTGCGCCGGCTGGACAACGAAGGCGTGACCCTCGGCGCCATCGACACCGGCAGTTTCATCCTCGCGGAAGCCGGCCTGCTCGATGGCCATCGCCTGACCCTGCACTGGGAAGCCATTGACGCCTTCAAGGAATCCTATCCACAGCTCAGCGTCACCCAGGAGCTGTTCGAGATCGACCGCCGTCGCATCACCTCCGCCGGCGGCACCGCCTCTATTGATCTGATGCTGGATCTGATCGCCCAGGCCCACGGCCCCGATCTGGCGATCCAGGTCAGCGAGCAATTCGTGCTCGGCCGCATCCGCCCGCGCAAAGACCACCAGCGCATGGAAGTCGCCACGCGTTACGGCATCAGCAACAAGAAACTGGTGCATGTGATCGGTGAGATGGAACAGCACAGCGAACCGCCGCTGAGCACGCTGGAACTGGCGGAATCGATCAAGGTGACGCGGCGACAGCTGGAGCGCCTGTTTCGCCTGCATCTGAACGACACACCGAGTAATTTCTACCTGCGCTTACGGCTGGAAAAGGCCCGGCAGTTGTTGCGCCAGACGGACATGAGCGTGCTGGAGGTGAGCATTGCCTGCGGATTTGAATCGCCGTCGTACTTCACCCGCAGTTATCGGGCGAAGTATGATCGGTGCCCGCGGGAGGATCGGCGCAGTGTTGGCGGTCGGCAAGGTGCCGGTGTGCCGCAACCCCCGCCCACAGAGGCACCGGTTATTTAGTGTTCCTACCGGGACCTGAACTGGAGGGCCAGTGCAGTCAGGCTGTCAGCGTTGTCAGTGGTTATAGTTATTTGCGCAGCCCACTGTTGATGTTCTGTTGTTTGATGCGTACGCATTGCCTGGCGAATATGTTCCTGTACGGCGAGTTTGTGCCTATCGGGTATCCCTGAAAGATTCGGGCCATCCTTGGCAATCTGGAAGGAGGCCTCGATGTCCTCATTGAAGTTGGCTTCATTGACCGCCTCTGTGTCGTTACGCGAGGTACTGGCAAACAAATCCCAATAATCACGCGTATCTGCATATACGTGACTGAGTTCGTGAAATATCGTCCCTGACCGGTATATAGCTGACTGTTCGCGGGCCTTGGCATTCAAGTAAATAAACTTGTTCGCTTTAGATTCCGACGGGAATGAAAATGCCCGCTCATCAGGGGCGTGTGGGTTGTTCGCAGTGAAGACAAAGCGGGTACCGCTGACATAATCCTCCAATGCACCAGATAGAATTTTCTCGAGTTTCTCTTTAGCAGCGTTTGCCGCCAGCTCTAGATATTGTCTGCTGCCCCTTTGACCATAAACATTTCTTAGCTTGAGTATTGTCTCTGCGGATAGGTTGGGTTCGCTGAGAGACGAAATCGCATTATTCGTGAGGTCTATAGCAGCCGAGAAATCTTGCTCGAATTCCCGCTTCTGTTTTTTCGGCAATTCATCGGCACGTCGATAAAGTATTGTCTGCCCAGAGGCGATCATTTCCTGTTCCGATTCATTGATAGGCTCAACCGGCGAAAGCCCCTGGCTGTCCTTGAATCGCAGCGGATTGTTTCGAACCATCCTGTAGTGGTTGAGCCCATCGATATCACCCGCCGGATCCGGGTTGATCCAGCGCTGTAACCAGGGTGCGTAATAACGAAGTCCATAGTAATAAAGTCCGGTAGCGTCCCGTTCCTTTCCTGAATACCGAATGGTCTTGTAACTGGCCTCGGCGTCACTTCGAGCAATCCACCAGGCAGTACCACCGAAGGCGTAGTAACCTTCCTGGCTTATCAGCGCGGCATCCTCGTCCAGTTCCAGCGTGCAGGAGCCGAGGTGATCGCCCAAACTGTAACGGATCTGGCCATTGGCAATGCCTTCGGGCGGATCTTCGTGCCAATGTAAAACCCGCGCGTTGCAATCTCCGGCGTCAGCATTCATGACATATCGTACTTCTTCGCGACCGTTGTAATGGATCTCCAACCCGGGCAGATAACGTACTTCGCTGGCCAAGGTCACAGATTTTGCTTTGCGATGGAGCACCTTGCGTAGCCGCTGGCCGTGGGCATCGTAGCGATAGCATTCATCGTCATTCGGTGCCCCATCTCTGATGACTTGGATGACCTTGCTCAATTGGTTGCGGCTATCCCAATGCATGGCCTGTAAGCCGGCTGACAGGACCAGCAAGTTGCCGTTGCTGTCGAAGCTCTTGATGAAGTCCGGCTCACCTGCCTGCGGTTTTGGCAAGCTGCGGTTACTTGAAGATTCGGTCACCATCTCACGGGTGTAACTTCGAAGACCTTCATGGATGAGGGTTTGTAGGTTTCCTGCGGGATCATATGAGAATGTCTGTTTGTAGCTATTTGTCACTGTCGATTGCGACGGGCGCGTTAAGGGACCCTGGCTTGTGGCAACGGATTCTCGACCGCTTGCCTCTATCAATTGAGAGAGCGTGTCATATCGATAGTGGTTGGCGGGGTCAGTACGCTGGTTCCTGAAGAAGCGTATAGCTGTGGCCGAGTCCCGGATACGGGTGATATTGCCGACAGGGTCGTAGGCGTAGGCAAGGTCCTGGAGCGCATGGCCTGGACGACTTGAGGTGAGTTGCAGCAGGCGATCGCTTAGAGCGTCATAACGGCGGGTTGTCGTCACACCATTACCCGCAGTTTCGTGTTCGATCTGACCACTGACGCTGTAGCGCCTGTTCCTGAGTAGCGTTTTGGCCGGCAGATGCCTGCGTTTGAGGATTATCTGTGTGAGCAGGCCTGCGACGTCATAGTCCAATCGTCTTTGGTTCTCCCGTGCATCGGTCTGGGTCAACAGGTCGCCCAGGGTGTTGAAGCGCCATTGGGTGGTTTCATTTTCGGCTTCGAGTTTGTTGTCGCGGTCAGTCAAGCGCTCTGGCCAATTGGCAACTGACAGGTCGTTCATGAATTGCCGGGATTCGCTTAGCCGGGTGCCCGCAAGGTTGTATTCATTGAGATGCAGGCAGCCAGCCGTGTCGTCGTGGCGAATCAGGCGTCCGCACTGATTATGTGAGCTGTACTCGGCGTGGCTGTCGGCATAGACCATCCGCTCAGTCGTGGCAGGGGCAGCGTTGACAGCTTGCTCTGAGATGGCGATCGGGCGTAGCAGGTTGTCGTACTCGATCTGACGTTGATTCTGTCGACCATCCCACTCGAATCGAAGCTCGCCTCTGGCTCCCGGCAGTCTTGCTCTCCAGCCGGCATCAACGCTGCTGCTCAGTAATGGCTCGCCGGAGAGGCCGTACACCATGGTCAGATTAGGTTGGCCTTGCGTCGGCCATAGTCGTGGGTCCCAGCCGGCGCTCAGGTGCCCGTTCGGGTTGTAAGCCTGGCGATTGATTCGCGGTTCAGGCGTTTGTTCCAGGTGGGCACGGTAGTAGGCCACGCTACGAATCGACTGGCGGCGTGGGTCCTGTGCCATCAGGGTTGGGGTGGCGTGGTGAATGTTGGTCTGCAGGAGGTCAGTCATGTGATTGTCGAGCGCTCATGGAAAGTTCCAATGTATGCGCTTGGTTTTTAGCCTGCTAACTATCATAAATGACAGGGTTGCGTCTGTTTAAGAGCAGCGGTGGGGGACGGTACAAGAGGGCGCCAGCGTGGATCTGGCGCCGGATGGATTTTTTTGAGTCTGCTTACTTCTTCATCAACGCCGAACACGCCGCCTTGAACGCCTCATGCTGATACTTGTTCAGTGTCCCTGGGAGCTCAAAATTGTGCTTTTTGGCCTGGGCATTGATGGTCTGCGGCGACAGCAAGATCACCTCGCAATTCTCCAGCAACTGGAAAACCCCTTCGATCTTGAACGTCGTCGGCCCGCCGGCGAACTCGCCTTTCTTGCTGCGCTTCTTGATCGCAATGCGGTCGATGGAATTCTCACGGACAAACGAAGCGACCTGAGCGGCGAACAGTTTGACGTTAGCGGCCTCGTCGTCATCGTCCAGGGCAATTTTCTTGGTGGCGAGCGCGACATGGCCCAGCGCCTGACCGTCCAGCATGGCCACGGCGATGATCGCTTCGCTGCCTTTGATTTCGATGCCGCAGACTTTCATGTTGAATCCCTTTACTGGCTGATGGCATGCAGCTTACAGCTCGAGTTGACCGGCGGTGATGCCAAACGCCGAGGCGATTTTTTCGCGAGTGGCTTTACGGGGCTTGGCGACTGTTTCCTGTTGGGCGAATGCGGGTTGAGAAATACCCATGCGTTTGGCTACTTCATCCTGGGTAAGGTTCAAGTGTTCGCGCCAGGCGCGGATGGGAGTGGCTCCATCGACGATACGGCTGACCACCTCGTGGGGGATCAGGCCTGGCTCAATCCTTTGCGCGACATATTGCGCATAGGGGATGACCACGAATGCGGGGTTGCCGTTTTCGTCGTTGATGATTTGAACGTCAGTAGGTGCGTTCATCGCGTTTTTTGACCTCTTGAATACTGACCACTTTGATCGCGCCATCCCAGTTGAACATGACCCTGTAGTTACCGACGCGCAGTCGATAAGCGTAGTCATGACCAACGAGTGCCTTGACCTGACTCACATCAGGCATGTCAGCGAGCGCGGTGATGGCATCACGAACCTGAATCTGGTGAACGGAATGCAATCGCAAGAGTTGCTTAACGGCCTTTCGAGTCCAGTGAATGCTGTTCATGGAAGAATATAAGTCTTTTATAAGATTTGCGAATCTTTGCTTATATTTTCTCGGGCGACTACCAACAACATTTGTCGGCATGTTGCGTGAAAAGTCCGCAGAGCAGCGGCTATGGAAAGAAGCTGTAGGTCAGATCAGAGTGCTTTGTGGGAAAAGGGTTTTTTGGCGATTGAAAGCTGGTGGTAGTGCCAGCTTTCAGCGGGACATTCAGGACTATTCCTGCCCAATCGACTCCAAAAACTCCGACCGTTCATCACTCATCCGCGCCACACAATCGTTCTGGGCAATGGTGAGCGCCTTGCTGCCGGCGGTGGCCGGGAAGGCTTCGACGGCGCAGTCTGCGTCGCGGGTCTTCAGCCATTGCTGTTGGGCGGCTTTGATCTTGGCGGTGATGTCGGCCAGTTGCGACGGGGTTTTGCCGTACTGCGACTGCATGCGCTCGGTCAGGCCCTGGAGGTTCTCCTTGAGCAGGTCTTCGGCGGAGGTTTTGCTGAAGGCCGAGCATTCCAGTGTCTGGACGTCGTTTTCGACTTTGTCGCACGGGTTGTCGTCGGACACCTCCGCTGCGTGTACGCCGGTCGCAATCAGTGCCATTGCCAGAATGATCGATTTCATTATCGTCGCCGCTCTTGTCCAGTGAAGCATCCAGTGATGCGGCGAATTCTGGCCCAAGCCGAAGGCCTTGAACAGGTCGGTGATTGTGCCTGGCGACGACCCTTTGTCGCGGATTGACGCTTTCGGCAAACCCCCTGTCGTTTTTGCACCCGGCTGCCCCCGCACCGAGGCATATGCTGGCCCCAAAGCGCCGGCAGACGATTCGGCGCATGAATCGCTAATAGGGGACAGCCTGATGAGCCCAGCCGAATTACACGCCGACAGCATCGTTATCGACGGTCTGATCATTGCCAAATGGAACCGTGAGCTGTTCGAAGACATGCGCAAGGGCGGTCTGACGGCAGCCAACTGCACCGTGTCGGTGTGGGAGGGCTTTCAGGCCACCGTCAACAACATCGCCGCGAGCCAGAAGCTGATCCGCGAGAACAGCGATCTGGTAATTCCGGTCCGCACCACCGCCGACATCCGCAAGGCCAAGGAGCAGGGCAAGACCGGTATCCTTTTCGGCTTCCAGAATGCCCACGCCTTTGAAGACCAGATCGGCTATGTCGAGGTGTTCAAGCAGCTCGGCGTCGGCATCGTGCAGATGTGCTACAACACCCAGAACCTGGTGGGCACCGGTTGCTACGAGCGTGACGGCGGCCTGTCGGGCTTCGGTCGCGAAATCGTCGCCGAGATGAACCGGGTTGGCGTGATGTGCGACCTGTCCCACGTCGGTTCCAAGACTTCCGAAGAAGTCATCCTCGAATCGAAGAAGCCGGTCTGCTACTCCCACTGCCTGCCGTCGGGGCTCAAGGAGCACCCGCGCAACAAGTCCGATGAAGAGCTCAAGTTCATTGCCGACCACGGCGGCTTTGTCGGCGTGACCATGTTCGCGCCGTTCCTGGCCAAGGGCATCGATTCGACCATCGACGACTACGCCGAAGCCATCGAGTACGTGATGAACATCGTCGGCGAAGACGCCATCGGCATCGGCACCGACTTCACCCAGGGCCACGGCCAGGACTTCTTCGAATACCTGACCCACGACAAGGGCTACGCCCGCCGTCTGACCAGCTTCGGCAAGATCATCAACCCGCTGGGCATCCGCACCGTGGGCGAGTTCCCGAACCTGACCGAGACCCTGCTCAAGCGCGGCCACTCCGAGCGCGTGGTGCGCAAGATCATGGGCGAGAACTGGGTAAGCGTCCTGAAAGACGTCTGGGGCGAGTGAATAACTCTGGAGCCTACTCCGCTCGCCGATAGCTGCGTCAGGTCCTCGCGCCAAGCTCGCCGTACGTCCCGTACTGTCTCGCTTGTCGCTCCGGTCCTTCCTTGCTCTCGACGTGCTCGCTACGGCTCCAAAGTCATTCACACGGCTTGTTTATAAGAGCAAAGCAAAAGCTTTGCTAAGCACTGACCACGAATTTTCTGGAGTTAAGTTTCCATGGCTAAGATCGCCCCGCAATTGCCAATCGAAGTCGACAGCGAAACCGGTGTCTGGACCTCCGACGCCCTGCCGATGCTGTATGTGCCACGGCATTTCTTCGTCAACAACCACATGGGCATCGAGGAAGTGCTGGGCGCTGAAGCCTATGCCGAAATCCTCTACAAGGCCGGCTACAAGTCCGCCTGGCACTGGTGTGAAAAAGAAGCCGAATGCCATGGCCTGGAAGGCGTCGCGGTGTTCGAGCACTACATGAAGCGCCTGTCGCAGCGCGGCTGGGGCCTGTTCAAGATCCAGGACATCGACCTCGACAAAGGCACCGCCAACGTCAAGCTCGAACACTCGGCATTCGTCTATGTGTACGGCAAGGTCGGGCGCAAGGTCGACTACATGTTCACTGGCTGGTTTGCAGGGGCCATGGATCAGATCCTCGCCGCTCGCGGCAGCAAGATCCGCACCGTGGCCGAACAAGTCTACGGTGGCTCCGAAGAGGGCCACGAAGACGGCTTGTTCACCGTCAAGCCGTTGTAAGTCGAGGAACCCGCCATGGCTTTCGAAGCAATGTTCCAGCCGATCCAGATCGGCAAACTGACCATCCGCAACCGCGTGCTCAGCACCGCGCACGCCGAGGTCTATGCCACCGACGGCGGCATGACCACCGACCGGTACGTCAAGTATTACGAAGAGAAAGCCAAGGGCGGGATCGGCCTGGCGATTTGCGGCGGCTCCTCCAGCGTGGCCATCGACAGCCCGCAAGGCTGGTGGAAGTCGGTGAACCTGGCGGATGACCGGATCATTCCGCACTTCCAGAACCTGGCCGATGCCATGCACAAGCATGGCGCCAAGATCATGATCCAGATTACCCACATGGGCCGTCGATCCCGTTGGGACGGCGAGCACTGGCCAACCCTGCTGTCGCCGTCGGGCATCCGTGAACCGGTGCACCGTGCAACCTGCAAGACCATCGAGCCGGAAGAAATCTGGCGGGTGATCGGCAACTACGCCAGCGCTGCGGCGCGGGCCAAGGCTGGTGGCCTGGACGGCGTCGAACTGTCGGCCGTGCACCAGCACATGATCGACCAGTTCTGGAGCCCGCGGGTCAACAAGCGTACCGACGAATGGGGCGGCAGCTTCGAGAACCGCATGCGTTTCGGCCTGGAAGTGATCAAGGCTGTGCGCAAGGAAGTCGGTCCGGATTTCTGCGTCGGCATCCGTCTGTGCGGTGATGAATTCCACCCGGATGGCTTGTCCCATGAGGACATGAAGCAGATCGCCAAGTACTACGACGACACCGGCATGATCGATTTTATTGGTGTCGTGGGTTCAGGGTGCGACACCCACAACACCCTGGCCAACGTTATCCCCAACATGAGTTATCCACCGGAGCCGTTCCTGCACCTGGCGGCCGGTATCAAGGAAGTGGTCAAGGCACCTGTGCTGCACGCGCAGAACATCAAGGACCCGAACCAGGCGACCCGTATTCTGGAGGGCGGCTACGTCGACATGGTCGGCATGACCCGCGCCCACATCGCCGACCCGCACCTGATCGCCAAGATCAAGATGGGCCAGGTCGACCAGATCAAGCAGTGCGTCGGCGCCAACTACTGCATCGACCGTCAGTACCAGGGCCTGGACGTGCTGTGCATCCAGAACGCCGCGACCTCCCGTGAATACATGGGCGTGCCGCACATCATCGAGAAGTCGACCGGTGTGAAGCGCAAAGTCGTGGTGGTCGGTGCCGGTCCTGCCGGGATGGAAGCGGCTCGCGTGTCGGCCGAACGTGGCCACGACGTGACCCTGTTCGAGAAGAAAGAATTCATCGGCGGGCAGATCACTACCGCTTCGAAAGCTCCACAGCGGGATCAGATCGCCGGTATCACTCGTTGGTTCCAGCTGGAACTGGCGCGTTTGAAAGTGGACCTGCGCCTGGGCGTGGCGGCGGATGCGGCGACCATCATGGACCTGCGTCCGGACGTGGTGGTGCTCGCCGTCGGCGGTCATCCGTTCCTGGAGCAGAACGAACACTGGGGCGCGGCTGAAGGCCTGGTGGTCAGCAGCTGGGACGTGCTCGATGGCAAGGTTGCGCCGGGCAAGAACGTGCTGGTCTACGACACCATTTGCGAGTTCACCGGGATGTCGGTCGCCGACTACCTGGCGGACAAAGGCAGCCAGGTCGAGATCGTCACCGACGACATCAAGCCGGGTGTGGCCATCGGCGGTACGTCGTTCCCGACTTACTACCGCAGCATGTACCCCAAAGAAGTGATCATGACCGGCGACATGATGCTGGAGAAGGTCTACCGCGAAGGCGACAAGCTGGTGGCGGTGCTGGAGAACGAATACACCGGCGCCAAAGAGGAGCGGGTGGTCGACCAGGTGGTGGTGGAAAACGGCGTGCGTCCGGACGAAGAAATCTACTACTCGCTGAAGGAAGGCTCGCGCAACAAAGGCCAGATGGACATCGAAGCCTTGTTCGCGATCAAGCCGCAACCTTCGCTGAGCACCACGGGCGACGGCTACTTGCTGTTCCGTATCGGCGACTGCGTGGCCCAGCGCAATACACATGCTGCGATCTATGACGCGCTGCGGTTGTGCAAGGATTTCTAAGAGCTTGTGGATAACCCTTGTAGGAGCGAGCTTGCTCGCGATGGACGTGAACGATAACGCGGGGAGTCTGATTCAACGCGGTGTTCTCAGGTTTTTCGCGAGCAGGCTCGCTCCTACAAGGGATCAAGCAAGGCATCCAGATAGTTAAGCCCGATGTCTTTGGGAGCTTCACCTATGTTGAACACCCTTCTTCCAATCCTGTTGTTCGCCGCCCTTGGCCTAGGTGTCCTGGGCGCGTTGCGGCGGGTGGCCATGTGGCGCCGGGGCCGGGCTTCGAAAGTCGACCTGATCGGCGGCCTGTTCGCCATGCCCAAGCGCTACATGGTCGACTTGCACCATGTGGTCGCGCGGGACAAATACATTGCCAACACCCACGTCGCCACGGCGGGTGGTGCGGTGGCGTCCATCGTGCTGGCGATTCTGGTGCATGGTTTCGGCCTGCATAACCGCTTCCTCGGCTATGCGCTGTTGCTGATGACGGCGATCATGTTCGTTGGTGCGATCTTTGTTTACCTGCGTCGGCGCAACCCGCCGTCGCGCCTGTCGAAAGGCCCGTGGATGCGCCTGCCGAAAAGCCTGCTGGCGTTCTCGGCCTCGTTCTTCCTGTTGACCCTGCCGGTGGCCGGGATCCTGCCGGAAAACTTCGGGGGCTGGCTGCTGGCGGCGGTTCTCGGGGTTGGCGTGTTGTGGGGCGTGTCGGAACTGTTCTTCGGCATGACCTGGGGCGGGCCGATGAAGCACGCCTTCGCCGGTGCGCTGCACCTGGCCTGGCACCGTCGCGCCGAACGCTTTGGCGGTGGTCGTTCCACGGGCCTCAAGCCTCTGGACTTGAACGACCCGACCGCGCCACTGGGCGTGGAAAAACCCAAGGATTTCACCTGGAACCAATTGCTCGGCTTCGACGCCTGCGTGCAGTGCGGTAAATGCGAAGCAGCGTGCCCGGCTTTCGCTGCCGGCCAGCCGCTGAACCCGAAAAAACTGATTCAGGACATGGTCGTCGGCCTGGCCGGTGGCACCGATGCCAAGTTCGCTGGCAGCCCGTATCCCGGCAAACCGATTGGCGAGCACGCGGGCAATCCGCATCAACCGATCGTCAATGGTCTGGTGGATGCCGAGACCCTGTGGTCGTGCACCACCTGCCGTGCCTGCGTCGAGGAATGCCCGATGATGATCGAGCACGTCGATGCCATCGTCGACATGCGCCGCCATCTGACCCTGGAAAAGGGTGCGACCCCGAACAAGGGCGCGGAAGTCCTGGAAAACCTGATCGCCACCGACAACCCGGGCGGTTTCGCGCCGGGCGGGCGGATGAACTGGGCGGCGGATTTGAACCTCAATTTGCTCAGCGAAAAGAAATCCACCGACGTGCTGTTCTGGGTCGGCGACGGCGCCTTCGACATGCGCAACCAGCGCACCCTGCGCGCGTTCGTCAAAGTGCTCAAGGCGGCGAAAATCGACTTCGCCGTGCTCGGCCTCGAAGAGCGCGACAGCGGTGACGTGGCCCGGCGCCTGGGTGACGAAGCGACCTTCCAGCTGTTGGCCAAGCGCAACATCCAGACCCTGGCCAAGTACAGCTTCAACCGCATCGTCACCTGCGATCCGCACAGTTTCCACGTGCTGAAAAACGAATATGGCGCCTTCGATGGCAACTACCTGGTGCAGCACCACAGCACCTACATGGCAGAAATCATCGATGCTGGCGCGCTCAACCTCGGTCAGCACAAAGGCGACAGCGTGACCTACCACGACCCGTGCTACCTCGGTCGCTACAACGGCGAATACGAGGCACCGCGTCAGGTGTTACGCGCCCTCGGGATCGAAGTGAAAGAAATGCAACGTTCCGGCTTCCGCTCGCGCTGCTGTGGCGGTGGTGGCGGCGCGCCGATCACCGACATTCCCGGCAAGCAGCGCATTCCCGACATGCGCATGGAAGACATCCGCGAAACCGGCGCCGAACTGGTGGCCGTGGGTTGCCCACAATGCACCGCGATGCTCGAAGGCGTGGTCGAACCCCGGCCGATGATCAAGGACATTGCCGAGCTGGTGGCCGACGCGTTGCTGGAAGAAGCCGCGTCCAAACCCTCTACACCGGCCCAACGTGAACCCGCGGAGGTGCACTGATGAGCGACATTATCCGCCGCGACCCTCGGGCCGAATGGATTGCCCGCAACCGTCTGCACCCGCTGCACGCGGCCATGCAGCCGGCGCAACACAGCTGGATGGGGCCGAACGGCGTCATCCGCAAGAATCCTCATGGCATCGGGTTCATTGGCCCCAACGGCATCAAGCGCATCGACCGCAGTGGCGCCCAGCAGGGCGGGGCGACCAAGCGCTCGGCGGCCGTCGAAGTGCAATTGCCGCTGCATCAGGTGGCCGCGCCGGCGTTTTACATCAGCGTGGTGCCGGACATGGTCGGTGGTCGCTTGAGCAGTCACGACCGCGACCTGCTGGGTCTGGCCCATCAATTGGCCGGCAAGGACGGCGCAGTGCTGGCCGTGGTGTTCGGCGAACACAAGGAAAACGCTTTCGCCACGGCGGGCGTCGATCGCCTGCTGGTGCTGGAAGGTGAAGAATTCAACGGTTATGCACCGGAACAACGGGTCCAGGGCCTGCGGGCTGTGGATAACCAGTTCAGCCCGCGTCACTGGTTGCTGCCGGACAGCCGCAGTGGCGGTGGTGAACTCGGCCGACGTTTTGCCGCAGCACTGGGCGAGCGCCCGGCCACACGGGTCTGGCAGGTCAAGGATCAGGAGTGCATCGGCCGCGCTGGCGCGGGTCTGCAAGACCTTGCCCGTCCGCTGGCGCGATTGATTCTGGCGGCTGCCGAGTGCGCCGAACCAGTCAGCGAAACCCGTCACGAAGCCTTGCCGGTGGAGTTATCCACAACCGTGGCGCGCAGCCTGTCGCGGATCGAAGATCTGGGCGCGGTGGCCGTCGATCCGGCGGCAATTCCCATGGCCGAAGCCGAGTTCATTTTCTCCGGCGGCAACGGGGTCAAGGACTGGGGACTTTTCCACAGGACAGCCGAAGCCCTTGGCGCGACCGAAGGCGCCTCGCGGGTGGCGGTGGACGACGGCTTCATGGCCCGCGACCGTCAGGTCGGCGCGTCCGGCACCTGGGTCACCGCACGGGTCTATGTGGCGGTGGGGATTTCCGGGGCGATCCAGCACCTGCAGGGCATTGGTGCCTGCGACAAGGTGGTGGCGATCAACCTTGACCCCGGCTGCGACATGATCAAGCGTGCGGACCTCTCGGTGATCGGTGAGAGCGCGGAGATTCTTCAAGCCTTGATCGAGGCGGTAGAGGCTTACCGCAACGAAGCCAAGCGCGATGCGGCTTAAGGGAAGGAAAGGGTTATGAGCACGAAAATCATCAGCCTGGTGTCCATTGGCGCCCACCCGACCTCCGGTCGGCCG
Source organism: Pseudomonas sp. KH_046_1 (assembly GCF_057839025.1). Lineage (NCBI taxonomy): Bacteria > Pseudomonadati > Pseudomonadota > Gammaproteobacteria > Pseudomonadales > Pseudomonadaceae > Pseudomonas > Pseudomonas sp. KH_046_1. The sequence goes on along the minus strand of NZ_CM174481.1, from coordinate 5,868,565 downwards.
CGTCGCGCGGAGCAGGATGCGCGGGCGGTTGAACTGGGCCTGCAACTGGCTGGGGATAACCTGCAAGTGCTGCATGCCGGCGACATCGCCGAGCCTGCCTTGCGCGCTTACCTGGGTATGGGGCTTGAGCAACTGCATGTGCTGGAACAACCGCAAGGCGCCGACGCACTGCCGGCGTTGACCGACTATTTGCGCGATGCCGGGGCGCAGGTGGTGTTGACCGGCAGCCAGGCGGAAACCGGTGAAGGCTCGGGCATGTTGCCCTTCCTGCTGGCCGAAAGCCTGGGCTGGCCGCTGGTGGTGGGACTGGCGCAGGTCGAGTCCATCGATGGCGGTTCGGCGCTGGTGCTGCAAGCCTTGCCCCGCGGTCAACGCCGTCGGCTGAAGGTGCGTCTGCCATTTCTGGCGACGGTGGATAACGCCGCCCCCAAGCCTCGACAGAGCGCTTACGGCCCGGCCCGACGCGGCGTGCTGCAAGCGCAGGACGTCGAGGTCGTCGACGATGAACTGCTCGCGGTCGCCACCCTGCAACCGGCCAAGCCACGGCCCAAGCGCCTGAAGGTGATCAAGGCCAAGAGCGGTGCCGACCGCATGAAAGCCGCGACGGCCAAGGCCAGTGGTGGAGGCGGGCAGGTGCTCAAGGGTGTCACGGCGCAAGCCGGGGCCGAGGCCATCCTCAAATTGCTGATTGAAGAAGGTGTGGTCCGCTAACGCTTTCTGTAGGAGCTGCCGCAGGCTGCTCCTTCATGTGGACTGGATAAATCTGGCAGAGAAAAAACAATGGCAGTTGAATTTCGTTCGGCAGTGCGTGCAGACGCGCGCGCGATTGCGCGTCTGTTCCAGATTTCCTCAGAGGGCGCTTCGGATTACATCTGGAGCCAGTTGGCCGAGCCCGGTCAGGACTTGCTGGATGTAGGTGCCATTCGATACGCCCGGGACGACGTGGATTTCTCCTACCAGAACTGCCTGATTGCCGAGGCCGGTGGTCAGGTCATTGGCATGATGCACAGCTACGTGATGCGCCACGATCCACTGGCGGTGCCGACGACCGACCCGGTACTGGCGCCTTACGCCGACATGGAGGTACCCGATACCCTGTACATCTCCAGCCTGGCCCTGCATGAAGGCTGGCGCAACCGGGGGCTGGGCGTGCAGTTTCTCGCCCATGCTCAAGAACGTGCCGACCAACTGGGGCTCAATGGCCTGAGCCTGATCGACTATGCCGCCAACACTGGCGCCCGGCGTTTTTACGAGCGGCACGGTTTCGGGATCATCAAGACCTGCCAGGTCACCCCCCATCCAATGATTCGCGTCATCGGTGACGCCTATCTTATGCACAGGCCCTGAGCTTGCTCGAGCGCTCGGCCGGCGACGGTTATCCACAACGCCACGAACCCTAACTCTCGTCCCACGCTGACGAGGGCGGTGAACTACAGTTTCCTATGCGCTGATCAAGGGTGCGGCACGCTTTCGGGAGCTTTCAGACATTCAGCGCTGACTCATAAAACCTGATTTTTATGACTGGCCTGAATATGAAGACTATCGCTCTTTTGGCGCTCCTTACATTGGCCATGTGGCTATACACAGGATTGATCTCTGCTGCCCAGACAAAAGTGCCCATGGCACCGGCTGAGGCTGATCAGGATTTTTATCGCTGGATAGATTCCGAACAGGGGCGCAGCGCGTCCCTGGCGCAACTGCGGCTACAGTGCGACAAGGTACTGGATGCCGATAGACACCTCAGCTGTTCAGTGACGGTCTTCGCCAGAATGCTCGAAGCCAAGGTCGCCAACCAACTCCCCGAATACTATCTGGCGATCAAGGCCAGGCATGCCCAGGCGATTGCGGCCAACGCCTATCTGAAGCCCCTGTTCTCCACCTTTGGCAGCAAATCACTGGCTGTCCTGGCGGCGACCGGCGATTTCTCGGTCAGCGGTTCGGTGCGGCATGAGGTGCTGCCGCTCCATCCGTATGCCGACGACTTCTACCTCGCTGAACAAGTGCTGCCATTTATCGAGGTCGGCGCGGCCAATGGTGTCTCGGCGCGTTTTGTACTGGACACCGGCGCACCGCAAACCAGGGTCAACATCGACACTGCGAAACAGATGGGCATCAAGTTGTTGCCCGATGCTTTTTATCGCTACAGCACGTTTTATGGCGAAAAGGGCTTGGCCGCGAGGCTGGGAATTCTCCGGTCGTTGAAAGTCGGCACCCGCGAGTTCAGGAACATCCTGGTCTTTGTCAGCGACCGGGACAATCTGTTGGGGCTGGATCTGATCAGCAAGCTGGGGCGCTTGAAGATAACCAGCGGAACACTGGAGCTGAATCCGCCGCCTGCCACACGCTGTGATGCGTCGATTGTCATTAGCCGCCTGGATCTCAATCAACGGTTGGTGGTGGCCGCACAGCTGGATCGTCGGGCAACGCAGGCCATCATCGATACCGGAAATGTCGATTACCTGACGGCCTCGTCGCCCGGCAGGCAGCTCAGCGTTGTGCAGGCGCTGACACCCGGAAGCTCGAGCGTTTCCACCAACGACAACAAGCGTTTCCAACGCTTCGACGGCGTATTGGCCCTGCAAGGCAACACCATGGCGGTCACCTACAAATACTACCCGGGCTTTACCATCCCGCCGTCGCTGATAGCAGGGCAATACGTCCCGTCGATATTGCTCGGATGGCGCGCTTTCAAAGACTTTGAATTGAACCTGGATCTGGATTCAGGTCGCTCATGCCTCAATAAAATCTGAACAACTTCGGTGTTTACCCACAATCCCTGTTGGTGGTTCTGTGGATAACATGTTCGCCCCTCGCTACACCCCATACAAATCAAGCCTTGCGAGGCGTCGTTCAAAAAACAACCAGACTTGCTCGTGGTTTTTTCAAGCTTTTTCAAGGGGATAAGTGCTGCTGTGGATGCAGACTTGCCCCCAATCTCTGTTGGCGTTTCTGTGGATAAGATGTTTGCTATCGGCTGTAGGCCTTATAAACAGCGGCTTTCATGGGTTTGATCAAAAAGTGATCAATTGGTGTATTTGAGCCATGGAATTCCACGCAAACACCGGTTTTTTGCGGGTTGTAGCGGTTTTCCACAGAACCTTCGAAGTTAACCCCAAAGTCTGTTGGCGCTTCTGTGGATAAGGTGTTTGCCATCCTCTGAAAGCCTTGTATTCCGTGCCTTCCAGGCTTCTGATCAAAAAATGATCAGTTCGATCGTGGAAGCATGCTTCTGGATAAGTCACGGTTTTTCTTTGGGTTTTGTGGAGAAATTTTGCAGCCTTTCCACAGTTGTCCCCAATAGCTGTGGGTGGAGATGTGGATAACTTGTTCGCGGAAGGCTGGGAGGTGCGGCGGGCATAGGCCTGAACGAGATAGGTCATATTTCGTACAGTTCTAATGAAGAGAGGAATTACCGAGAGGACTGTGTTGATGCTGAGGGCGCCATCGCGAGCAGGCTCGCTCCTACAGTGGATTTGTGAACGACACAGATCGAGTGTGGGAGCGAGCTTGCTCGCGATGCTTTTGATGTTTAGCCGCTAACCGGGACACCCTTGAGGTACGGCGCAGGCTCGGCCCCCAGGTTGCTCAGCAGACGCTCGCTGTACCAGTCCACGAAGTTCACCACGCCGAACTCATAGGTCTTGGAGTACGGCCCAGGCTGGTACGCGGTGGAGTTGATGCCGCGCTGGTTCTCTTCGGCCAGGCGACGGTCCTGATCGTTGGTGGCGTCCCAGACCTGGCGCATGCGCTCCACGTCGTAGTCCACGCCTTCGACCGCGTCCTTGTGCACGATCCACTTGGTGGTGACCATGGTTTCCTGGGCGCTGATCGGCCATACGGTGAACACGATGATGTGGTCGCCCATGCAGTGGTTCCACGAGTGCGGCAGGTGCAGGATGCGCATCGAGCCCAGGTCCGGGTTCTGGATGCGGCCCATCAGCTTGGCGCAGCCCTGCTTGCCGTCCATGGTCATCGACACGGTGCCCTTGAGCAGCGGCATGCGCACGATGCGGTTACGCAGGCCGAAGCTGGCGTGGGCATAAGGGATCTTCTCTGCTTCCCAGGCAGCGGCGGAGGCGGCTACGTGGTCCTTGAAGGCCTGGTCGGCGCGCGGGTCGGTGACGTCGTCCCATTCCAGCAGGGTTTTCAACAGTTCCGGGTGCGACGCGTTGCAGTGGTAGCACTCGCGGTTGTTTTCCAGCACCAGCTTCCAGTTGGCCTTTTCCATCAAGGTGGTGGTGATCGCCACCTTGGTGTTCTCCATGTCGTACGGTTCCATGTAGTGGTTAAGCGTCGACAGGAAGTCATCGATGGCTGGTGGGTTCTCCGCCAGGCTGATGAAGATGTAGCCGCCGGCGGTCTTCACGTTCACCGGTTTGAGGCCGTACTCTTTCATGTCGAAGTCAGCGCCCATTTCGGTGCCGGCGAACAGCAGGCGGCCGTCGAGTTCGTAGGTCCACTGGTGGTAGTGGCAAACCAGCTTGGCAACCTTGCCCTTGTCGCTGGTGCACAGACGCGAGCCACGGTGGCGGCAGACGTTATGGAACGCATGCACCACGCCTTCGGCGCCGCGGATCACGATGATCGGGTTCTTGCCGATCTGCAGGGTCAGGTAGTTGCCCTTGGTCGGGATCTCGCAGGTCATGCCGGCGATCAACCACTCTTTCTGAAAGATTTCCTGCATGTCGATATCAAACAGGCGGTCGTCGGAGTAAAACGGCTGCGGCAGCGAGAACGTGCGCTCGCGCTCTTGCAGCATCTGTGCGGTGGCCTTGCGTGCGGGTTCCAGCGGATCGCCCAGGCTCAGGGTAGTAGTGACGTCCATCGATTTAGTCCTCATGGCCATTCTGTGTGGCCGGCGAAATGTGGCTACGGTTGTGCGACGCAAGACAAAAAACAGCAGTTATCTGTTGAAGCGAGTGTGGGGCCGGCGCTGGCCGGAACCTTATCCATGGGCGACATGGTGCAATCTGTTCCCGACGCGCAAGCCCCGGTAGCTGGGGGCTGGTCGCGATAAGCATGTCAATGTCGCAGATAGGTAAATGGGTGGTTCGCGCTATACGCAGAATCGCCAACATGAAGGCCGGCAGTCGGCCGTGGAGATCAGCATGTCCAACAGCTTCCTGAACCCGGTAACCACCCAGACCTGGGCCAATGGTCGACACATCGTCCGTTGCGTCAAAGTCATCCAGGAAACCTGGGATGTGCGCACCTTTTGCTTCATGGCCGACCAGCCGATCCTGTTCTTCTTCAAACCGGGGCAGTTTGTCACCCTGGAGCTGGAGATTGAAGGCCAGCCGATCATGCGTTCGTACACCATTTCCAGCTCGCCATCGGTGCCGTACAGCTTTTCGGTGACCATCAAGCGCGTGCCGGGCGGCAAGGTGTCCAACTGGCTGCACGACACCCTGCACGAAGGCCAGGAGCTGGCGGTGCACGGGCCGGTCGGGCTGTTCAATGCCATGGACTTTACCGCGCCGAAGGTGCTCTACCTCAGCGGCGGCGTTGGTATCACGCCGGTCATGTCCATGGCGCGCTGGTTCTATGACACCAACGGCAATGTCGACATGGTGTTTATCCACAGCGCCCGTTCGCCTAAAGACATCATTTACCACCGTGAGCTGGAACACATGGCGTCGCGGATCGACAACTTCAGCCTGCACCTGATCTGCGAGAAGCACGGTATGGGTGAGCCCTGGGCCGGTTATCGCGGTTACCTGAACCACAGAATGCTTGAATTGATGGCGCCGGACTTCCTTGAGCGCGAAGTATTCTGCTGCGGCCCGACACCGTATATGAATGCGGTCAAGCGCTTGCTGGAAGCCGCTGGCTTCGACATGTCGCGTTACCACGAAGAATCCTTCGGTGCGACCCCGCCAGAGGCGCGCGCTGACGCAGTGGAACACGCCGAACAAGCGGCCGAGGCACCGGAAGTCGACGTGGCGGATCTGCACCAGGTGGAGTTCACGGCGTCCGGCAAGAGCATTCGTGTGGCCCCGGGCGAGACCGTGCATGCGGCGGCGGCCAAGGTCGGCCTGATGATTCCGAAAGCGTGCGGCATGGGGATTTGCGGGACCTGCAAGGTGTTGAAGCTGGGTGGTGAGGTGGAGATGGATCACAACGGCGGGATCACCGAGGAAGACGAAGCGGATGGGTTCATCCTGTCGTGCTGCAGCGTGCCGAAAGGCGATGTGCGGATCGAATATTGATTCGGGTGGGAATATATCTCTGAAAGCAGTGTTGTTCACTTGTGGGAGCGAGCCTGCTCGCGAAGAGGGGGTGTCAGTCAACATCAATGTTACTGACACACCGCCATCGCGAGCAGGCTCGCTCCCACAGGTTTTTAGTCAATAAACAGATCCGTCATCAACTTGTCGCTGCTGTCCGGCGCGAACCGATAGTGTTCGAACTCCGTTACACCGTTTTCCCGCAGAATCTCCTCATCAATCAGCAAACGCCCGGTCAGGCTGCGGTTTGCGCTGCTCAGAATCACATGGGCGGCATCGGCCATGATCGCAGGCAGGCGCGCATGCTTGAACGACTCCCTCGACCCCAACTGAAACTCGATGGCAGCGGTGGCGATCATTGTCTGTGGCCACAGCGAGTTGACGCTGATGCCGTAGTTCTTGAATTCCTCACTCATGCCCAAAGTCAGCATGCTCATGCCGTACTTGGTGACGGTGTAGGGGCTGTACTGGGCGAACCACTTGGTGGCCAGGTTCAGCGGCGGTGACAGGTTGAGGATGTGGCCGCCGGACTTCTTCAGGTACGGCAACGCAGCCTGGCTGCACAGCAGGACGGCGCGGGTGTTGATCTGGTGCATCAGGTCGAAGCGCTTGAGTTCGAGGTGCTGGACCCCGGTGAGCTTGATCGCTCCGGCGTTGTTGATCAATGCATCGATGCCACCGAAATGTTCGTTGGCCTGGGCCAGCGCCTCACGTACGGCATCCTCTTCGCGCACATCCACCTGCAAGGCCAGCGCCTTGCCGCCTGCGGCTTCCACTTCCCGGGCCACGCTGAAAATCGTGCCCGGCAGCTTGGGGTGGGGTTCGGCACTTTTGGCGGCGATCACAATGTTGGCCCCATCGCGTGCGGCCCGCAGCGCAATCTCGCGGCCGATGCCGCGGCTGGCACCGGTGATGAACAGGGTTTTGCCTTGCAATGACATGCTGACGCTCCTGATTGTTGTTATGTGAGCGGGGTGGCTCGACAAACAATGTAGACGAAGTCTTCAGGTGCGGACTGTCAGGGGATGCGGATGGCTTTTGTAGGAGTGAGCCTGCTCGCGATAGCGGTCTTTCATCCAACAGATCTGGTGAATGATCGGGCCTCATCGCGGGCAAGCCCGCTCCCACAGGGTTTGTGGCGTTAGTGGGACATCACTTCACGGATATCCCGCGCCAATTCACGCACGCGCTCTTGCTCGGTGTCCCACGAGCACATGAAGCGTGCGCCGCCGTTGCCGATGAAGGTGTAGAAGCGCCAACCCTTGGCGGTCAGTGCGGCGATGGCCGGTTCCGACAGTTGCAGGAACACGCCGTTGGCCTGTACCGGGAACATCAGTTCCACGCCGGGAATGTCGCTGACCAGCTCTGCGAGCAATTGCGCGCAGTGGTTGGCGTGGTTGGCGTATTTGAGCCAGGCGTCGTTTTCCAGGATCCCGACCCACGGCGCCGACAGGAAGCGCATCTTTGAAGCCAGCTGCCCGGCCTGCTTGCAGCGGTAATCGAAGTCTTCGGCCAGTTTGTGGTTGAAGAACAGAATCGCCTCACCCACCGCCATGCCGTTTTTCGTGCCGCCAAAACACAACACGTCGACGCCGGCCTTCCAGGTCAGGTCAGCCGGGGTGCAGCCGAGGAAGGCGCAGGCGTTGGAGAAGCGTGCGCCGTCCATGTGCAGGTTCAGGCCCAGCTCTTTGCAGGTGGCGCTGATGGCGCGGATTTCGTCCGGGGTGTAGACGCTGCCGACTTCGGTGGCCTGGGTCAGGGTCACGACGCGGGGTTTCGGGTAGTGGATGTCCTGGCGCTTGAGCGCGACCTCGCGGATCGATTCCGGGGTCAGCTTGCCGTTTTCAGTGCGGGCGATCAGCAGTTTGGAGCCGTTGGAGAAGAATTCCGGGGCGCCGCATTCGTCGGTTTCGACGTGGGCGGTTTCCGAGCAGATCACGCTGTGGTAACTCTGGCACAGCGACGACAGCGCCAGCGAGTTGGCGGCGGTGCCGTTGAAGGCAAAAAACACTTCGCAGTCGGTTTCGAACAGTTTGCGGAATCCGTCGGAGGCACGAGCGGTCCACTCGTCGTCGCCGTATGCGCGCTGGTGGCCGTGGTTGGCCTGTTCCATGGCCGCCCAGGCTTCAGGGCAGATGCCGGAATAGTTGTCGCTGGCGAATTGTTGGCTCTTATCGGTCATGGCCTGCTTCCGTGGTCGAGATGCCTATGGTGAAGCGTCCCGTGGTCAATGAGGGTGCGCACTGTACCCAAGATCGTCAGGTGGAGCGCACAGGATGTCGCTGTCGGGAAAATACAGTGTCGAAGGGCAATTATGCACGTGACTATGCACAAGAGCATGCACAAGAGCATGCACAAGGCCATGCACTTAAAGCAGCGCGACGGGGCACTGGATCTGCTCAAGTGGCTGGCGCTGTTGAGTATGGTGCTCGATCACCTGCGATATGTCGGTTATTCCGCCGATCTGTTGTATGTGCCGGGGCGTTTGGCGTTTCCATGGTTCTGCCTGGCGATGGCGGCCAATCTGGCGCGCAAGCCTGTTGTGGTGAGCGGTGGGCAATGGCGCTATCTGGGCTGGTTGTTGCTGTTTAGCGCAGTGAGTGAAGTTCCTTACCGGATGTACATTCCCAATCCCGACACCTTGAACGTGTTGCCCACCCTTGCCCTGGGCTTGCTGGTGATTCGTGGCTGGCAGCAGCCGGTGCTAGCGTCGCGCCTGCTGGCGGTGGGCGCATTGCTGCTGGCAGGGTTTTTCTCCCAGCGATTGATGTTCGGGTTCTTTGGCGTGCTGTTGCCGCTGGCGATGCTGCTGGTACTGCAACGGCCCTGGTACTTCGCGCTGTTGGCGGGGTTGGTGTGCCTGGCGGGCAATCAGTGGCAGGTGCTGTATTACGCGGCTCGCCTGGGCAATGTCGCGGCGATTCCGGCCATCGTCATGTGCCTGATTGCGCCATGGCTCGGGCTGTTCTTGTTGCGACATGCAAAGGACGTAAATCCACCACCGATGCGGCGCTGGGCGTATGCGCTGTATCCCTTGCATTTCCTGGTGTTGCTCGCAGTGCGACAGGTCATCGCCTGACCCTGTGGGAGCGGGCTTGCTCGCGAAGAAGGCACTGCGGTATTTCAGACAGACCGCGTAATCGTTCTTCGCGAGCAAGCCCGCTCCCACAAGGGATCCATGCTGATTTGAGGTTTGTGTTCGGCATGCCATTTCCCGTCATGTCGTAAACGCACCTTTGCGTGGCGCCCGTAGGCATTTGACGACTCCAAGCCAGTCATACCATCGCTACCAAAGGGCACTGCCGAAACGCCAGTGCCTCACCGAGACGAATGGCGCACCACCGCCGCTGGGAGAGACGCGATGTTCAGCAAGCAAGACCAGATCCAGGGTTACGACGATGCACTGCTGGCGGCGATGAATGCCGAGGAGCAACGTCAGGAAGATCACATCGAGCTGATCGCGTCGGAGAACTACACCAGCAAGCGCGTGATGGAAGCGCAAGGCAGCGGCCTGACCAACAAATACGCCGAAGGTTATCCGGGCAAGCGCTACTACGGTGGCTGCGAGCACGTCGACAAGGTTGAGGCGCTGGCCATCGAGCGCGCCAAGCAATTGTTCGGCGCCGATTACGCCAACGTCCAGCCGCACTCCGGTTCTTCGGCCAACAGCGCCGTGTACCTGGCCCTGCTGCAAGCCGGCGACACCATTCTCGGCATGAGCCTGGCCCACGGCGGTCACCTGACCCACGGCGCCAAAGTGTCGTCCTCGGGCAAGCTGTACAACGCCGTGCAGTACGGCATCGACACCAAGACCGGTCTGATCGATTACGACGAAGTCGAGCGCCTGGCCGTCGAGTGCAAGCCGAAGATGATCGTTGCCGGCTTCTCGGCCTATTCCAAGACCCTCGACTTCCCGCGCTTCCGCCAGATTGCCGACAAGGTCGGTGCGTTGCTGTTCGTCGACATGGCCCACGTTGCCGGTCTGGTCGCAGCTGGTCTGTACCCGAACCCGCTGCCTTACGCTGATGTGGTCACCACCACCACCCACAAGACCCTGCGCGGTCCGCGTGGCGGTCTGATCCTGGCCAGGTCCAACGAAGAAATCGAGAAGAAGCTCAACGCGGCAGTTTTCCCGGGTGCCCAGGGCGGCCCGCTGATGCACGTGATCGCCGGCAAGGCGGTGTGCTTCAAGGAAGCGCTGGAGCCTGGCTTCAAGGCTTACCAGCAGCAAGTGATCGACAACGCCCAGGCCATGGCCGGCGTGTTTATCAAACGCGGCTACGATGTAGTGTCCGGCGGTACCGACAACCACCTGTTCCTCGTCAGCCTGATCCGTCAGGGCCTGACCGGCAAAGAGGCGGACGCAGCCCTCGGTCGCGCCCACATCACTGTGAACAAAAACGCTGTCCCGAACGATCCACAGTCGCCGTTCGTGACCTCCGGCCTGCGCATCGGCACCCCGGCGGTCACCACTCGCGGCTTCAAGGTGACCCAGTGCGTCACGCTGGCCGGCTGGATCTGCGACATCCTCGACAACCTCGGCGACGCCGATGTCGAGGCCAATGTCGCCGAGCAAGTGGCAGCCCTGTGCGCGGACTTCCCGGTTTATCGCTGAGTGCGGTTTTGGAGTAAATGACTATGCAACGCTACTCGGGCTTCGGCCTCTTCAAACACTCTCTCAGCCATCATGAAAACTGGCAGAAAATGTGGCGCACGCCGACCCCTAAAAAGGTCTACGACGTGGTCATCGTCGGTGGTGGCGGGCATGGTCTCGCCACGGCTTACTACCTGGCCAAGGAACACGGCATCACCAACGTGGCCGTGGTCGAGAAAGGCTGGCTGGGCGGCGGTAACACCGCGCGCAACACCACCATCGTTCGCTCCAACTACCTGTGGGACGAGTCGGCGCACCTGTACGAACACGCGATGAAACTGTGGGAAGGCCTGTCCCAGGACCTCAACTACAACGTGATGTTCTCCCAGCGCGGCGTCTACAACCTGTGCCACACCCTGCAGGACATCCGTGATTCCGAGCGTCGGGTCAGCGCCAACCGCCTCAACGGCGTCGACGGTGAACTGCTCGATGCCAAACAGGTTGCCGACGAGATTCCGTACCTCGACTGCTCCAAGAACACTCGCTACCCGGTGATGGGCGCTACCGTCCAGCGTCGCGGCGGCGTGGCTCGTCACGATGCCGTGGCCTGGGGCTTTGCCCGTGCCGCCGACGCCCTCGGCGTGGACCTGATCCAGCAGACCGAAGTGATTGGCTTCCGCAAGGAAAACGGCGTGTGCATCGGCGTTGAAACCAACAAGGGCTTCATCGGCGCCAAGCGCGTCGGTGTAGTGACCGCCGGTAACTCCGGGCACATGGCCAAGCTCGCCGGTTTCCGCCTGCCGATCGAATCCCACCCGTTGCAAGCGCTGGTGTCCGAGCCGATCAAGCCGATTATCGACAGCGTGATCATGTCCAACGCCGTACACGGCTACATCAGCCAGTCCGACAAGGGCGACCTGGTGATCGGTGCCGGTATCGACGGCTACAACGGCTACGGCCAGCGTGGTTCGTACCCGGTGATCGAGCACACCATCCAGGCCATCGTCGAGATGTTCCCGGTGCTGTCGCGGGTACGCATGAACCGTCAGTGGGGCGGCATCGTCGACACCACGCCGGACGCCTGCCCGATCATTTCGAAAACCCCGGTACCGAACATGTTCTTCAACTGCGGTTGGGGCACCGGTGGCTTCAAGGCGACACCTGGCTCGGGCAACGTGTTTGCCGCGAGCCTGGCCAAGGGTGAAATGCACCCATTGGCTGCACCTTTCTCCATCGACCGTTTCCACAACGGTGCGTTGATCGATGAACACGGCGCTGCTGCGGTTGCCCACTAACAGGAGAAATCCCCATGTTGCATATCTTCTGTCCTCACTGCGGCGAGTTGCGCTCCGAAGAGGAATTCCACGCATCCGGCCAGGCGCACATCCCGCGTCCACTGGATCCGAACACCTGCACCGACGAGGAGTGGGGCGACTATATGTTCTTCCGCGATAACCCACGCGGTCTGCACCACGAGCTGTGGGATCACGTCGCCGGTTGCCGTCAGTACTTCAACGTCACCCGCGACACCGTGACCTACGAGATTCTCGAAACCTACAAGATCGGCACCAAGCCACAATTCACCGACAAGACCGATAGCCCGAAAGCGGCCAGCACGGCTCTGGGAGAGAAGGTATGAGCCAGATCAATCGCCTGTCCAATGGCGGACGGATCGACCGCAACAAAGTCTTGACCTTCACCTTCAACGGCCAGAACTACAAAGGCTTCGAAGGCGATTCCCTGGCCGCTGCACTGCTGGCCAACGGCGTCGACATCATCGGTCGCAGCTTCAAGTATTCCCGTCCCCGCGGCATCTTCGCTGCGGGCGCTGAAGAGCCGAACGCGGTGCTGCAGATCGGCGCCACCGAAGCCACGCAGATCCCGAACGTGCGCGCCACGCAACAGGCGCTGTATCAAGGCCTGGTCGCCACCAGCACCAACGGCTGGCCGAGCGTGAACAACGACATGATGGGGATTCTCGGCAAGGTCGGCGGCAAGCTGATGCCACCGGGCTTCTACTACAAAACCTTCATGTACCCGCAATCGTTCTGGATGACCTACGAGAAGTACATCCGCAAGGCTGCCGGCCTGGGCCGCTCGCCGACCGAGAACGATCCGGACACCTACGACTACATGAACCAGCACTGCGACGTGCTGATCGTCGGCGCCGGCCCTGCTGGCCTGGCCGCTGCACTGGCGGCTGCGCGCAGCGGTGCCCGTGTAATTCTGGCTGACGAACAGGAAGAGTTCGGCGGCAGCCTGCTCGACTCCCGCGAAAGCCTCGACGGCAAGCCTGCGATGGAGTGGGTGGCCAGCGTCATCGACGAACTGAAGAACACCCCGGACGTGCTGCTGTTGCCGCGCGCCACCGTCAACGGCTACCACGACCATAACTTCCTGACCATTCACGAGCGCCTGACCGATCACCTCGGCGACCGCGCACCGATTGGCCAGGTGCGTCAGCGCATCCACCGGGTCCGCGCCAATCGCGTGGTATTGGCGACCGGCGCTCACGAGCGTCCACTGGTCTACGGCAACAACGACGTACCGGGCAACATGCTCGCCGGCGCCATCTCGACTTACGTTCGCCGCTACGGCGTGGCACCGGGCAAGAAGCTGGTGCTGTCGACCAACAACGACCACGCCTACCGCGTTGCCCTGGATTGGCTCGATGCCAGCCTGCAAGTGGTGGCCATCGCCGACGCCCGCAGCAATCCACGTGGAGCGCTGGTGGAAGAAGCCCGCGCCAAAGGCATCCGCATCCTCACCGGCAGCGCCGTGATCGAGGCCCGTGGCAGCAAGCACGTGACCGCTGCCCGCGTGGCCGCCATCGATGTCAAAGCCCACACCGTGACCAGTCCTGGTGAATGGCTTGAATGCGACGTTGTAGCCAGTTCCGGTGGCTACAGCCCCGTGGTTCACCTGGCTTCGCACCTGGGTGGCAAGCCGATCTGGCGCGAAGACATCCTCGGTTTCGTACCGGGCGAAGCACCGCAGAAACGTGTGTGTGTCGGTGGCATCAACGGCGTCTATGGCCTTGGCGATTCCCTGGCCGACGGTTTTGAAGGTGGCGTTCGCGCTGCTGCCGAAGCCGGCTTCCAATCGGTTGAAGGCGTGTTGCCAAAAGCCCTGAGCCGTCTCGAAGAACCGACCCTGGCGCTGTTCCAGGTGCCCCATGAAAAGAACACCGCACGGGCGCCGAAGCAATTCGTCGACCTGCAAAACGACGTCACCGCCGCCGCCATCGAACTGGCGACCCGCGAGGGCTTCGAGTCGGTCGAGCACGTCAAGCGCTACACCGCCCTGGGCTTCGGCACCGATCAGGGCAAGCTCGGCAACGTCAACGGCCTGGCCATCGCTGCCCGCTCGTTGAACGTGACCATCCCGCAGATGGGCACCACCATGTTCCGTCCGAACTACACGCCGGTGACCTTTGGCGCCGTGGCCGGTCGTCACTGTGGGCACATCTTCGAGCCGGTGCGTTACACCGCACTGCATCAATGGCACCTGAAAAACGGCGCCGAGTTCGAAGACGTCGGCCAGTGGAAACGTCCTTGGTACTTCCCGAAATCCGGTGAAGACCTGCATGCCGCCGTTAAGCGCGAATGCAAAGCCGTGCGCGACAGCGTCGGCCTGCTGGATGCTTCGACCCTGGGCAAGATCGACATCCAGGGCCCGGATGCGCGCGAGTTCCTCAACCGCGTCTACACCAACGCCTGGACCAAGCTCGATGTGGGCAAGGCCCGTTACGGCCTGATGTGCAAAGAAGACGGCATGGTCTTCGACGACGGTGTGACGGCTTGCCTGGCCGACAACCATTTCGTCATGACCACCACCACCGGCGGCGCGGCTCGCGTACTTCAGTGGCTGGAGCTGTACCACCAAACCGAATGGCCGGACATGAAGGTGTACTTCACCTCCGTCACCGACCACTGGGCGACCATGACCCTGTCCGGGCCGAACAGCCGCAAATTGCTCGCTGAAGTCACCGACATCGACCTGAGCAACGAAGCCTTCCCGTTCATGACCTGGAAAGAAGGTCTGGTGGGTGGTGTGCCGGCGCGGGTATTCCGGATTTCGTTTACCGGTGAACTGTCGTACGAAGTCAACGTGCAAGCCGACTACGCCATGGGCGTGCTGGAAAAAATCGTCGACGCCGGCAAGAAGTACAACCTGACCCCGTACGGCACTGAAACCATGCACGTGCTGCGGGCCGAGAAGGGCTTCATCATCGTCGGTCAGGACACTGACAGCTCGATGACCCCGGACGACCTGAACATGGGCTGGTGTGTCGGTCGCACCAAACCGTTCTCGTGGATCGGCTGGCGTGGCATGAACCGTGAAGACTGCGTGCGTGATCAGCGCAAGCAACTGGTTGGCCTGAAGCCGATCGATCCGAACAAATGGCTGCCGGAAGGCGCGCAACTGGTGTTCAACACCAAGCAAGCCATCCCGATGACCATGGTTGGTCACGTGACTTCCAGTTACCTGCACAACTCCCTGGGCTATTCGTTCGCCATGGGTGTGGTCAAGGGCGGATTGCAGCGGATGGGCGAGCGAGTGTTCGCACCGCTGGCCGACGGCAGCGTGATCGAGGCGGAAATTGTTTCTTCGGTGTTCTTCGATCCGAAGGGCGAACGCCAGAACATCTAATGGCCTCGAGATCTGTGGGCGGGCTGCCATTCGCGAGCAGGCTCGCTCCCACAGGGGAACGCGGTCGAATGTGGGAGCGAGCCTGCTCGCGAAAGCGGCAGAACAGCCACCACAGGAACCAACAGAATTCAGGAAAGGTGCTTTATGACCGCAGCCAATGTTTACCAACAACGCCCAACCTCCGGGGCCAAGGCCGAGTCGTCGCTGCATCACGCCGACCTTGCCAGCCTGGTGGGCAAGGGCCGCAAGAACGCCGGCGTGACCGTGCGTGAGAAAAAACTCCTCGGCCACCTGACCATTCGTGGCGATGGCCACGACGCCGCATTCGCCGCGGGCGTGCACAAGGCCCTGGGCATCGAGTTACCGGGCGCGTTGAGCGTGATCGTCAAAGGTGAAACCAGCCTGCAATGGATGGGGCCGGATGAGTGGCTGCTGATCGTGCCGACCGGTGAAGAACTGGCCGCGGAGCAAAAACTGCGCAAAGCGCTGGGCGATTTGCACATTGCAATCGTCAACGTCAGCGGCGGCCAGCAGGTCCTCGAACTGAGCGGCCCGAACGTGCGCCAGGTGCTGATGAAGTCCACCAGCTACGACGTGCACCCGAACAACTTCCCGGTGGGCAAAGCCGTCGGCACGGTGTTCGCCAAATCGCAATTGATGATCCGTCACACCGCCGAAGACACCTGGGAACTGCTGATTCGTCGCAGCTTCTCGGATTACTGGTGGCTGTGGTTGCAGGATGCTTCTGCCGAGTATGGCCTGAGCGTACAGGCCTGATCACCACCGTCACTGTAGGAGCGAGCCTGCTCGCGATGGACTTCAAGGCAACGCGTTGAATCAGAAAGTACGCGTCATCGTTGGCCTCCATCGCGAGCAGGGCTCGCTCCTACGGTAGGCATCCACCGATTTCTCAGGAGTCACCGCCCTATGAGCCGCGCCCCAGACACATGGATTCTGACCGCCGACTGCCCCAGCGTGCTCGGCACCGTGGACGCGGTGACCCGCTTTCTGTTCGAGCAGGGCTGCTACGTCACCGAGCATCACTCCTTCGACGACCGGCTCTCGGGCCGTTTCTTCATTCGTGTGGAGTTCCGCCAGCCTGACGGTTTCGACGAGCAGTCCTTCCGCGCGGGCCTCGCCGAGCGCGGTGAAGCCTTCGGCATGATCTTCGAACTGACCGCGCCGAACTACCGGCCGAAAGTGGTGATCATGGTTTCCAAGGCCGATCACTGCCTCAACGACTTGCTCTATCGCCAGCGCATCGGCCAGTTGTCGATGGACGTCGCCGCCGTGGTCTCCAAC
Organism: Pseudomonas sp. KH_046_1; assembly: GCF_057839025.1. Lineage (NCBI taxonomy): Bacteria > Pseudomonadati > Pseudomonadota > Gammaproteobacteria > Pseudomonadales > Pseudomonadaceae > Pseudomonas > Pseudomonas sp. KH_046_1. The sequence goes on along the minus strand of NZ_CM174481.1, from coordinate 5,851,789 downwards.
CACCCGGACCTCAAGCCACTGGCCGACTGGCACCAGATTCCGTACTACCACTTCCCGCTGGATCCGAACGACAAGCCGTCCCAGGAACGTCAGGTATGGCAGGTCATCGAAGAGTCCGGCGCCGAACTGGTGATCCTTGCGCGCTACATGCAAGTGCTGTCGCCGGAGCTGTGCCGCAAGCTCGATGGCAAGGCGATCAACATTCACCACTCCCTGCTGCCCGGATTCAAGGGGGCCAAGCCCTATCACCAGGCCTACAACAAGGGCGTGAAACTGGTGGGCGCCACGGCGCATTACATCAACAACGACCTCGATGAAGGTCCGATCATTGCCCAGGGCGTGGAGGCTGTGGACCACAGTCATTACCCGGAAGATTTGATCGCCAAGGGGCGGGATATCGAAGGGCTGACGCTGGCGCGGGCCGTTGGGTATCACATTGAGAGAAGAGTGTTTTTGAACGCCAATCGTACAGTCGTTCTTTAAATCGCCATCGCGAGCAAGCTCGCTCCCACAGTGGATCGGGGGCGGACACAAGATTTGTGAACGACACAAAACCCTGTGGGAGCGAGCTTGCTCGCGATGAGGCCCTTACAAGCAACACAAAAGACACAGGCAATAACCCGAGCACTTAACGCGCTGCCTGCCTGGGCAACGCGGTTCCATAAAAACAACAGCGAGGTGAAAGCATGTCTGGCAATCGTGGTGTGGTGTATCTCGGCGCTGGCAAGGTCGAAGTGCAGAATATTGACTATCCGAAAATGCAGGACCCGCGCGGCAGGAAGATTGAACACGCTGTCATCCTGCGTGTGGTGTCCACCAACATCTGTGGTTCCGACCAGCACATGGTGCGCGGCCGTACCACGGCACAAACCGGCCTGGTGCTGGGCCATGAGATCACCGGTGAAGTGATCGAGAAGGGCAGCGACGTCGAGAACCTGAATATCGGCGACCTGGTGTCCGTACCGTTCAACGTGGCTTGCGGGCGCTGCCGTTCCTGCAAAGAAATGCACACCGGTGTTTGCCTGAGCGTCAACCCGGCGCGTCCGGGCGGCGCTTATGGTTATGTCGACATGGGCGACTGGACCGGCGGCCAGGCCGAATACGCCATGGTGCCGTACGCTGACTTCAACCTGCTGAAACTGCCGGATCGCGACCGGGCGATGGAAAAAATCCGCGACCTGACCTGCCTCTCCGACATCCTGCCGACCGGCTATCACGGCGCAGTGACCGCTGGCGTTGGCCCGGGCAGCACCGTGTACATCGCCGGTGCCGGTCCGGTCGGTCTGGCGGCGGCCGCATCCGCTCGCCTGCTGGGTGCGGCGGTGGTGATCATCGGTGACGTCAACACCGTTCGCCTGGCCCACGCCAAGGCTCAGGGCTTCGAGATCGCCGACCTGTCCCTGGACACACCGCTGCACGAACAGATCGCCGCACTGCTCGGCGAGCCGGAAGTGGATTGCGCCATCGACGCCGTCGGCTTCGAAGCCCGTGGCCATGGCCATGACGGCGTGAAACACGAAGCCCCGGCCACCGTACTCAACTCGCTGATGGGCGTGGTGCGTGTGGCAGGCAAGATCGGCATCCCCGGCCTCTACGTGACCGAAGACCCAGGCGCTGTCGACGCTGCCGCGAAAATGGGCAGCCTGAGCATCCGCTTCGGTCTGGGCTGGGCCAAGTCCCATAGCTTCCACACCGGCCAGACCCCGGTGATGAAGTACAACCGCCAGTTGATGCAGGCGATCATGTGGGACCGCATCAACATCGCCGAAGTGGTGGGCGTTCAGGTGATCAGCCTGGATCAGGCGCCGCAGGGTTATGGCGAGTTCGATGCCGGCGTGCCGAAGAAGTTTGTGATCGATCCGCACAAGATGTTCAGCGCGGCGTAAGTCTTTGCGTAATACAAAACGGCGACCTTCGGGTCGCCGTTTTTGTTTGGATATCTTTTTCAAACGGCTGCCAAGGTTCCTGGTTCAATACCGGCCCCGTCGGCGGCCCGGTCGTGCCATTCATCGCGTGGCATCCGGTGTTTCACGTTTCATCTACCTGACCTGTGTAAAAACGGATGCGCGGCAAGGAACATGATTGAGGATGCCCGGTCAAACCGGGAGTTTTACCGCCGGTTTTCGGATGGTTTCATGGCACAAGAGGATGTCTGGATGAAGATTTCACGCGGTATTGCACTGGCTTCGCTGTTGGCACTGTCCGCCAGCCCGGCTTTTGCACAGTTCAGCCTGAACGACGCGGCCAATGCGATTTCGGGCATGAAGGGCGGTGACGCAGCCGCGACTGCCGAACCGACGCCGCCGACAGCCGACCTGCTAAGCACCCTCAGTGAATTGAACATCACCCCACAACAAGCCATCGGCGGCGCCGGTGCAATGCTGGGGCTGGCGAAGAACCAGTTGAGTTCGACCGACTACTCGGAACTGGCCAAAAGCGTACCGGGCATCGACATGCTCTCGGGCGGCGGTGAGTTGGGTGCACTGGCCGGTCTGCTCGGCTCCAGCGGCAAAGCTGCAGGACTGGACAATGCCCTGGGTAACGTCAAGAACACCAACGACCTGAACAACGCCTTCAGTGCTCTGGGCATGGACAGCGGCATGATCGGCCTGTTTACCCCGGTGCTCCTGCAATACCTCGGCCAGCAGGGCGTCGGCGGTTCGCTGCTGAGCAGCCTGGGCGGGATCTGGGGTGCTGGCACCGGCAGTTGATTCAGCGGCGCCCGACGCGCAAGGCGTCGATGCGCTGATCCTTCTCGATCCAGAGCTGGTTGACCCAGTTCTGGGTTTTTTCGCGAAACAGCGGATCGTTTTCGTAATCGCCCTGCCACAACGCCGGGTCAAGTTCGCGGGTCTGGATATCGATGATAACTCTCGGCACATTGCCGCTGATCAAGTCCCAGAACCCCGGAATCTTCTGCTGCGGGTAAACCACCGTCACATCGAGAATCGCGTCCAGCTGTTCGCCCATCGCCGCCAGCACAAACGCCACGCCGCCGGCCTTGGGCTTGAGCAGGCGATTGAACGGTGACTGTTGCCGGGCAGATTTAGCTGCCGTGAAGCGAGTGCCTTCGAGGTAATTGACCACCGTCACCGGTTGGCGCTTGAACAGCTCGCAAGCTTGTTTGGTGATCTCCAGATCCTTGCCAGCCAGTTCCGGGTGTTTGGCCAGGAAGGCTTTGCTGTAGCGTTTCATGAACGGGTAATCCAGCGCCCACCACGCCAGGCCCAGGAAGGGCACCCAGATCAGTTCTTTCTTGAGGAAGAATTTGAAGAACGGCGTACGCCGGTTCAGCGTCTGGATCAGGGCCGGGATGTCGACCCAGGATTGATGGTTGCTGATCACCAGATATGAAGTGTCGCGACGCAGATCGTCACCGCCACGGATGTCCCATTGGGTAGGGATACAGACACGGAAGATCAGCTTGTCGATCTCGGACCAGGTCTCGGCGATCCACATCACCGACCAAGAGGCGTAATCGCGAAAGCGGCCGGGCAGAACCAGTTTGAGCAGGGCAAACACCATCAACGGTCCGATCAGGACCAGGGTATTGAGCACAAGCAGCAGGGTCACGAAACAGCCGGTGAGCAGGCGGCGCATAAGTCACTCGTGGAAGCGGTTGGGCGCGCCATGATAAGCAGCTTCGAGCGGCAGGCCAATTCGGTGCTGACGAATGTTTCACTTTTGGGTCGGTAACCTTGTGGGAACGATCAAGCGAACGACGGTCTAAAATCCGACTGCTCACTCTCATGGAAACCCATTACGTGAAATCCCTCCTTGCAGTGCTCTCCCTCATTGCCCTGCCGGTCATGGCCGCCGAGCCGACCCTCTATGGGCGTTACGAATATATCGCCCTGCCGGAAATCGGCGGGAAGGTCCTCAAGGCGAAGATGGACACCGGCGCCCTGACCGCGTCGCTGTCGGCCAAGGACATCGAAACCTTTACCCGCGATGGCGAAGAATGGGTGCGTTTCCGCCTCGCCACCAAAGATGCTGGCAACCAGGTCTACGAGCACAAGATCGCGCGCATCAGCAAGATCAAGACCCGTTCCGAAGAGGAAGAGGATGACAGCGAAGTGATCGCACCCACCAAACGTCCGGTGGTCGATCTGGAACTGTGCCTGGGTAACGTCAAGCGCACGGTCGAGGTCAACCTGACTGACCGCAGCAGCTTCAACTATCCGTTGCTGATCGGCGCCAAGGCATTGCGCGAGTTCGGGGCGGCGGTGAACCCGGCGCGGCGTTTTACCGCGGACAAGCCCGATTGCTGATTGACGGGGTGTGAGGCTTGGGGCACCGTTCGCCCACATCCCTGCCGGGCTCGGACGCCATGCCTCATATCCTGATTGTCGAAGACGAAGCGGCCATTGCCGACACCCTGGTATTCGCCCTGCAAGGCGAGGGCTTCACCACCACATGGCTGAGCCTCGGCGCGGCGGCGCTGGAGTATCAGCGCCAGAGCCCGGCGGATCTGATCATTCTCGATATCGGCCTGCCGGACATCAGCGGCTTCGAAACCTGCAAGCAACTGCGACGCTTCAGCGAAGTGCCGGTGATGTTCCTCAGCGCCCGGGATGGCGAGATCGATCGCGTCGTGGGCCTGGAAATCGGCGCCGACGATTACGTGGTCAAGCCGTTCAGCCCTCGGGAGGTGGCGGCGCGGGTCCGGGCGATTCTCAAACGCATGGCGCCGCGCACGATGAGCGAACCGTCGACGACGCTGTTTCACATCGATAGCGAACGTGTGCAAATCAGTTATCGCGGTCAACTGCTGACCCTGACCCGCCATGAATTCCGTCTGTTGCAATGCCTGCTGGAGCAGCCCGAGCGCGTTTTCAGTCGCGAGCAGTTGCTCGATGCCCTGGGCGTGGCCGCCGACGCCGGTTACGAGCGCAGCATCGACAGCCACATCAAGAGCGTGCGCGCCAAATTGCGACTGGTGAAAGCTGACGCCGAGCCGATCCAGACCCACCGCGGCCTCGGCTACAGCTACAGCCCGGGACAAAGCTGATGCCGTTGGGAATCCGGATTTTCCTGGTCTACGCACTGTTCATCGGCCTGACCGGCTACTTTGTGCTCAACACGGTCATGCAAGAGATCCGCCCCGGCGTTCGCCAGTCCACCGAAGAAACCCTGGTCGATACCGCCAACCTGATGGCCGAGATCCTGCGCGACGATTTCAAGGTCGGCAGCCTCAACCAGAACCGCTGGCCGGAGTTGCTCGAGGCCTATGGTGAGCGACAGCCCGGAGCGAAAATCTGGGGTTTGCCAAAGAATCAGGTCAACCACCGCATCTACGTCACCGACGCCAGAGGCATCGTCGTGCTGGATTCCAGCGGGGCGGCGGTGGGGCAGGATTACTCGCGCTGGAATGACGTCTACCTGACCCTGCGTGACGAATACGGCGCTCGCTCCACGCGCAATGACCCGAACGATCCGGGGTCTTCGGTGATGCACGTCGGCGCGCCGATTCGCGACAACGGCCAGATCATCGGCGTGGTCACCGTGGCCAAGCCCAACAGCTCGTTGCAGCCTTATGTGGATCGTACTGAGCGCCGGTTGCTGGCTTATGGCACCGGGTTGATCGGCCTCGGTTTGCTGTTCGGCGCGTTGTTGTCCTGGTGGCTGAGCCGTGCCCTGCGAAGATTGACGGCGTACGCCCAAGGCGTCAGTGAAGGCCGGCGGGTTGAAGTGCCGCATTATCGCGGCGGTGAACTGGAGCAGTTGGCCACGGCGGTGGAGCAGATGCGCACGCAGCTTGAAGGCAAGGCTTACGTCGAGCGATACGTGCACACCTTGACCCATGAACTGAAGAGTCCGCTGGCGGCGATTCGTGGTGCGGCGGAGTTGCTGCAAGGCGAGATGCCGTTGGCCCAACGGCAGCGGTTTGTCGGCAACATCGACAGCGAAAGTGCGCGCATGCAGCAGTTGATCGAGCGCTTGCTGAATCTGGCTCAGGTCGAGCAGCGCCAGGGGCTGGAGGAGCGGGTGGCGGTGCCATTGGCGGCGTTGGTGAATGGCCTGCTGAACGCGCAAGCGGCGCGGATCGAAGGCAAACAGTTGCGCGTAGAGCAAACGATTCCATCGGACCTGGCGCTGATCGGTGAGCCGTTTTTGCTGCGTCAGGCACTGGGCAATCTGCTGGACAATGCGCTGGATTTCACCCCTGTTGAGGGGGGGCTGCGATTCACCGCCGAACGGGCAGGCGAGCAGGTCGAGTTCAAGCTTTTCAATCAGGCAGAGCCGATTCCCGACTATGCGTTGCCACGGTTGAGCGAGCGTTTCTATTCGTTGCCGAGACCGGACAGCGGGCGCAAAAGCACCGGGCTTGGGCTTAATTTTGTCGAGGAAGTGGTCAAGCTGCATGGCGGTACGATGAGCATCGGGAATGTCGATGGCGGTGTGGAAGTGACATTGCACTTACCTTAGGACCGGCCCAGTCTCCACAAAGTCTCCACACTCCCTCCATTCATTCCTCACACAGCCCACCCAGACTTTCCCCATCCAAAACAGGGAGAGTCCCATGAACCGTAGCCTGGCCCTAAAATTCGGGGCGATTGCCCTGTTGATTCTGTTATTGCTGGTTCCACTGCTGATGATCAATGGCGTGATCCAGGACCGCCAGCAATTGCGAGACGGCGTGCTCGAAGACATTGCCCGCAGTTCCAGTTACAGCCAGCAATTGAGCGGGCCGCTGATGGTGGTGCCGTATCGTAAAGTCGTGCGCACCTGGAAGATCCACGAAAAAACCAACAAGCGTTATCAGGAGATCGGTGAGGAGCGCGGTCGGTTGTATTTTCTGCCGGAGCGCTTCGAAGTCGACGCAGACGTTCAGACCGAACTGCGTTCCCGAGGTATCTACCAGGCGCGGCTGTTCCATGCCGACAACCGCATCAGCGGCCACTTTGCCCTGCCGGTTCAACTGGGCATCAAGGAAGATTTCGCCGACTACCGATTCGACCAGCCGTTCCTCGCCGTTGGTATCAGCGACATTCGGGGTATCGAAAACGCCTTGAAGCTTGAACTCAACGGCCAGAAACTGGATTTCATTCCGGGCAGCCAGGTGGGCTGGCTGGGTGAGGGCGTTCACGTGACCCTGCCGGCGTTGGAGACAAAGCAGGCCACGGAGTTGGCCTTCGGTTTTGACCTGAAGCTGCAAGGCACTGGTCAGTTACAGATCCTGCCGGTGGGCAAGACCAGCAAAGTTTCGCTGAATGCCAACTGGCCTCATCCAAGCTTCATCGGCAACTACCTGCCGGCCCAGCGCGAGATCACTGATCAAGGATTTACCGCCCATTGGCAGACCTCGTTTTTCTCCACCAACCTGCAAGAAACCTTGAACAGCTGCGTGTCCCGCGGCGGTTGTGAGGCGTTGTCCGGCCGCAGCTTCGGCGTGGGCTTCATCGACCCGGTGGACCAGTACCTGAAAAGTGAACGGGCGATCAAATACGCGCTGCTGTTCATCGTCCTGACCTTCGCCGGATTCTTCCTCTTCGAAGTGCTCAAAAGCCTGGCCGTGCACCCGATGCAATATGCGTTGGTAGGTGTGGCACTGGCGTTCTTCTATCTGTTGTTGCTGTCGTTATCCGAGCATATCGGCTTTGCCCTGGCGTATCTGTTGTCAGCCAGCGGTTGTGTGTTGTTGATCGGGTTCTACGTTTGCCACGTGTTGCGCAGCGTGCGACACGGGCTGAGCTTTTCCGCGGGATTGGCGGCGTTGTATGGGCTGCTCTACGGGCTGTTGAGCGCCGAGGATTACGCGCTGCTGATGGGCTCGCTGCTGCTGTTCTGCTTGCTGGGCGTGTTCATGGTGCTGACCCGCAAGCTGGACTGGTACGGAGTTGGGCAAAAAACGGTGAAACCGTTGGACTTCGATATTGGAGCGGTGAAATGAGCCGGTCGGTGGGGTTGCGGGAAGACCAGCGGGAGGGGAGGGTGTTGGCGACACTGATTGCCGGGTTGTTTTCGCTGGATCCGTTGTGGTGCCATCGCGAGCAGGCTCGCTCCCACATGGGACCGCAGTCAAAGGTGGGAGTGAGCCTGCTCGTGAAGAGACCAGTACAGCCGGCGAAGTTCTAAATCTTCGGCATCGTCGCAATCATCGAAGGCCGCTGACTTACCTCGAAATACCACGCCGCCAACTGTGGATTCGCAGTGCGCCAGTCCAGATCCGGATGGCGCAGGTCCAAGTAACCCAGCGCACAGGCCACGCTGATCGCGGCTACGTCGAAGTGGCAGGTCAGCTCGGCAATCGCGTCCTTTTCCAGCAAAGCCAGGGCGCGACGGATCTTGTCGCGCTGGCCGTCGAGCCATTCGTCCCAGTGTTTTTCCGGGGCGCGCAGGGCGACTTCGTAGCGCACCAGTACGGCCGCGTCCATGATCCCGTCGGCCAGCGACGCGAGGGTCAGGCGCCGCCAGCGGGCCGAGCCTTCGCGGGGGATCAGCGGGTTGCCAACGTGCTGGTGATCGAGGTAGTCGAGGATGACCCGGCTGTCGTGGATGACATTGCCATCGGCCAGGCGCAGTGCCGGGATTTTACTCAGGGGGTTGTCGTCGATCAGGCTCAGATCCGGGTTGACCGGGGAGAGCACGCTGGTCTGCAACGCCACGCGGTTCTGCTGGCCGGTTTCGTGCAGCAGCACCATGACTTTGCGAACGAAGGGGGAAAGCGGGTTGTGGTACAGGGTCATGCTCGGGGCGGACATGGCAGTGTCTCGGTCGGTGGCAGTGTCGGGCAGCATAGCGCGTTGGCCTGATAGCTCAAGCGTCATGGCTTGGACCCTTGTGGGAGCGAGCTTGCTCGCGATGGCGGTGTGTCAGATACGACAATGGTGACTGACATGGCCCCATCGCGAGCAAGCTCGCTCCCACAGGGATCAACGGCGTTGGAAGAGACCGCGCACGGCCAGGGCTGCGGGGATGCCCAAGCCCAACCAGCTCAGCGAATCCCAAACACCATCCCCGAGCAACGCGGCAAACAAGCCTGCCGCGCTGAGCACCGCGATGACGGTCGGAACGGCAAACACTTTCCAGAAGTTCGACTGCCGGGGTTTCATGCCACGCTCTCCGCTTTTTCCAGCACAGGCCTGGTCGCCTTGCGCCGTACCACCCACAGGTAGACCCCGCTGCCGAGCACGATGATGGTCAGCACATCCAGGGTCGCCCAGAGGATTTTCATCGGCATGCCGCCGTAGTCACCGAAGTGCAGCGGTTGCGACATGCCCATGGCGTCCATGTACCACGGTCGTTCGGCCACGGCGGTGACTTGCAGGGTGCTGGCGTCGATCAGTACCGGCGTCAACAGGTGCGAGGTCAGGTGCGTGCTGCCTTTCATGAACACCGCGTAATGGTGCTCGCTGGAAAACCGCGTGCCGGGGAAGGCGATGAAGTCCGGCTGCATGCCCGGTGCGACTTCCTTGGCGATGTCGAGCAAACGGGTGGCCGGCGCGAGTTGCGTCAGCGGTGGCGCATCGCGGTACGGTGCGATCATCGCGCTCAGGCTGTCGTTGCGCCAAGCGGCAATGATCAGGTCGGCGCAGGCACTGATCACACCCGTCACGCCGACCACCAGGGTCCAGGTCAACGTCACCACGCCGATCAGGTTATGCAGGTCGAGCCAGCGCAGGCGCGCGGATTTGTCCTGGCGCACGGTGGCGAACTTCAAGCGACGCATGAACGGCAAGTACAACACCGTGCCGGAAACTATCGCCACCACGAACAGAATCCCCATGAACGCCAGCAGCAACTTGCCCGGCAAGCCGGCGAACATGTCCACGTGCAGGCGCAGCATGGTCATCATGAAGCCGCCGTTGGCCGATGGCGTCTCCAGCGCTTCGCCGGTACGGGCGTCGAGCATGAAGGTGTGGGACGAATTCGGCTCGGTGCCCGCGGTCGCGGCCATGATGGTCAGCACCGCGTTGGGCTCATCGTCCTCGAAGCCGAAATACTGCATGACTTCGCCGGGGCGGTGCTTCTCGGCCGCTTCCACCAGCTGCTGCAAATTCAGGTGCGGGGTGTCCGCCGGCATTTCCTTCACGTCAGGCGCATCGCCCAGCAAGTGGTCGATCTCGTGGTGAAAGATCAATGGCAGGCCGGTCAGTGCCAGCAGCAACAGGAACACCGTACAAATCAGGCTGGTCCAGGTATGAACAGCGGACCAGCGGCGAATTGTTTTACTTTTCATTTCATAGCCTTCAGAAAAACCAAAGCCGCCCACGAAGGACGGCCTGGTCATTGGGCGTGTCAGCTCAACGCGTTACCACTTGTAGGTTGCGCTTGCGACGACACTGCGCTGGTCGCCGTAGTAGCAGTAGTAGCTGTCGCAAGTCGAGATGTAGTCCTTGTCGAACAGGTTGGTTGCGTTAACGGCCAGCGAAGCGCCTTTGAGGCTGTTGTCCAGGCGACCGAGGTCGTAGTGAACCACTGCGTCGAACACCGTGTAGGCGTCGGCCTTGCCCAGCCAGGTGTTGGCCTGGTCGCCATAGGTATTGCCGGTATAGCGCGCGCCGGCACCGATGCCGAAGCCGTCCAGCACGCCGTCGTGCCAGGTGTAGTCGCCCCACACCGACGCTTGCTGTTTAGGCATCAGTTGCAGGCGATTGCCCTTGTAGATGCCCTCTTGCACTTCGGATTTGGCCAGGGTGTAGGCAGCGGTGACCTTGAGGTTTTCAGTCACGTCGGAAACGGCTTCCAGCTCCAGGCCTTTGACTTTCACTTCGCCGGTCTGGCTGGTGACTGTCACGTTGCCCACGTTGTTGGTGACGGAAACGTTTTTCTGGGTCAGGTCATACACAGCCGCCGTCAGCAGGGTGTTGCTGCCCGGTGGCTGGTACTTGATCCCCAGTTCCCATTGCTTGCCTTCGGTCGGCTTGAACGACTCGGTCGGCGAGGCGACGGCATTGCTGGTCGGCTGGAACGATTCGGCGTAGGACAGGTAGGGCACGAAGCCCGAGTCGAACACGTAGCTGATCGCTGCGTTGCCGCTGAAGTTCTTGTCGCGTTCGGTGTTGGTGGCATCGCCCTTGTTGAAGAACGTGGTACCGGTGTGGACCCAGTCTTCACGACCGCCGAGGGTCAGGCGCCATTGGCCGAGGGCCATCTGGTCCTGGATGTACAGGCCGGTCTGCTGGGTCTTCTGTTCGTAGTCGTAGAACGCCGTGGAGCGTGCCGGACGTTCGATCGGCAAACCATAGATCGGGTCGTTGACGTTGATGTCTGGTGCGGTGCCGAAGATCGAGAGGTAGTTGGTGGTGTTGCGTTGGTGATCCAGGCCGATCAGTAGGGTGTGACTGACGTCGCCGATGACGAAGTCGCCCTGGAAGTTGTTGTCCACGGCGAATTGGGCGATGTCTTCGTCGACATTGGTGGTGCCACGGCCGGTGTTGCCTTGATCGTCGACGACAAATCCGAACTCGGCAAAGTCAGGATTGTAGCTATTGACGGTCACGGCCTGGAACGACAGCTCCGACTTGGTGTAGCGCAGGTTCTGCCGGAACTGCCAGACATCGTTCAGGCGGTGTTCGAAGGCATAACCCAGCGCGTAGTAGGTGCGGTCGTAGAAGTCGTAGTTCGGGTCACCCAGGTTCTTGTGGTGGGAGATATCGCCGAACGGCATGTCGATCTTGGTGCCCTGGATCGGATAGAACTGACTGGTGATACCGGTATCGTCACGGGTGAACTGCGTGAGCAGGGTGAATTTGGTGTCATCGTCGATGTTCCAGGTCAGGCTGGGCGCAATGTTGTAGCGCTTGTCATCGATGTGGTCGATGGGCGTGCCGCCGTCGCGCAGCACGCCGCTGAGGCTGTACAGGAACTGGCCTTCGTCGTCGATCTTGCCAGTGCTGGCGAAGTTGATCTGGCGATGATTGTCGCTGCCGTATTGCAGTTGGATCTCACTGCTGGCTTCAGCGCTTGGGCGGCGGCTGACCATGTCCAGCAGGCCGCCCGGCGGGGTCTGGCCGTACACCGAGGAGGCCGGTCCGCGCAGCAGCGCCAGGCGGTCGAGGTTCCAGGTTTCCTGTTTCGGGTTGGAGTACACACCTTTTGGCAGAGGCAGGCCGTCGAGGAATTGAGTCGGCTCGAAACCCCGCACGCGCAACCAGTCGGCGCGGGTGTCGCTGCCGAAGCTGCTGGAGGTGATGCCCGGCAAGTAGCGCACGGCATCGTCGAGGGTGTGCGCGTTGCGGTCGTCCATCTGTTCACGAGTGACGACCGAAATCGAACGCGGCGCCTCGACCAGCGCGGTGTCGGTCTTGGTGCCGGCGGCGGTGCGCTTGGCCAGGTAGCCCTGTACCGGGCCCCAGGCGCTTTCAGTGTCTTGCACGCCGATCACGCTGGTGGCCGGCAGGTCCATCACACCCTCGGGCACGGCCACCAGGCTATAGGTGCCCGCACTGCTCAGCTCCAGTTGCAGCCCGGTGCCTCGCAGGGCTTCGCGCAGGGCGCCGGATGCGTCGAACTGGCCTTTGACCGGCGCCGAGGTCTTGCCCGCCGCCAGGGATGGATTCAGCGACAGGGCCAAACCGGCCTGGCTGGCGATCTGGTTCAGGGTGTTGGCCAACGGCGCGGCCGGCAGGTTGTAGGCGCGGACGCTGGACACCTGTTCAGCGGCGACCAGTTGGCTACTGGCCAACGGGGTGCAAAGGGCAATGGCGACTGCCAGCAAACTGCGGCGCAACAGGGAGTCAAGCGAACGAGGCATACAGCGGCTCCTGAATGGAAACATTTCTCAATTGCCTGTGTGCCGAATGAAAATCAAAAAGTGATAGGGCTGGATGAAAATAATTTCGATTCAGAAGTCGGTTGCGGCTGGTATTGGGTCAAACCGGTTTTTGCGGGGAGTCGAACGCCGTCATCGCGAGCAAGCTCGCTCCCACATTTTGAAATGCATTCCAATGTGGGAGCGAGCTTGCTCGCGATGACGGTTAATCAGACACAAAGCATTTCAGGGTTTGGTATCGGCCTTGGCCACGACCTTCACCCACCACTGCGTGTGCTGTTCGATCTGCACCGGCAGGGTCGGCAGCAGGGCGTTGAGTGCCAGGTCAGTGTCGCGCAGCGGGAAGCTGCCGGTGATGCGCAGGTCGGCCACTTCCGGCGCGACCCCGACGTAACCGTTTCGATAGCGACCGATTTCATGCACCAGATCTTCCAGCCGGGTGTTGTCCACCACCAGCATGCCGCGGGTCCAGGCATCCGCGCCGAGGTTGACGGCCAGAACCGGACCCAGGCCGTTGTTGCGGATCAATACCTGCTGGCCTTCACGCAGAATCAGTTCGTCAGGGTTGGACTCAGGGTGAACCGCCACCGCCGACTGCAAGACGCTCAGGCGCGTTCCGTCTTCCTCGCGCTTGACCAGAAACCGCGTACCCAGCGCACGCATGCTGCCTTCGCGAGTTTCGACGATGAACGGCCGGGGATCGCCATGGCCGGTTTCGACCAGGATTTCGCCTTCTTGAAGCACGATGCGCCGCTGCTTTTCATCGAAACGCAGATCCAGCGCGCTGTGGGTATTGAGATTGATCAGCGTGCCATCAGCCAGGCGCAAGGTGCGCTGCTCGCCAACGGCGGTGCGCTGGTCGGCCAGCCAATAGTCGATCGGCAGGTAACGATCCCCGGCGAACAGGGCCAGGCCGATCACGGCAACGACACTGGCGACACCGTTGCCAAGCGTGCGCACTCGCCGGCGAATGCCTTCGCGCGATTGCAGCAAGGCCGTGCGGGCCGGGCCGCTGGCCACGCTGAAACGCTGGTCGAGCATGCCCAACTGGCGCCAGGCGCGGGCGTGCTCTTCGTGGGCCGCGTGCCACTTGGCGAACTCTTCGCGCTCTATCGGATTGGCGGAGTCCATGGACAACTGCCAGGCAATCGCCGCGTCCAGCACGTTGGCCGATACCGGTTTGGAACTGAGTGGATTCATGTCGGCTCACCATACAGTGCGATGTAGCACTGACGAATGCCTTGGGCCAGGTACTGGCGCACCCGCGGCACCGACACACCGAGGCGCTCGGCGATTTCTGCGTGGCCGAGGCCGTCGAGACGATTGTAGAGAAACGCCGCCCGGGCCTTGCTGGATAGCTTGCCGAGCAAACGGTCGATGTTTTTCAGGTCTTCGAGGATCATTTGCTGTTCTTCCACCGACGGTTGTTCGGCTTCGGGAATCAGCATCAGCTCGGTGAGGTAGGCCTGTTCCAGTGCGGCGCGACGGAAATAATCGAACAGCAGGCCCTTGGCAATCGCCACCAGAAACGCCCGCGGCTCGCGCGGAACCTTCAGTTCCTCTCGACCCAGCAAACGTACGAAAGTGTCCTGGCTCAGGTCTTCGGCCCGCTGCGGGCAGGCGACGTTGCGTCGAAGCCAGGCCAATAGCCAGCCGCGATGGTCGCGATATAACGCACCGACGAGCTCACTTTGAGGGCTTGGGACTGACGACACGCCGCATCACCGATTGGGAAATATTAACTAACGAGAATTGTTCGCGATTGTGGCAGAGGCGAGGGAGGTAAGCAATTGGCGTTGGTCGGGTGGGAATTAGGCGACGACCCCTGTAGGAGCGAGCCTGCTCGCGAAAAACTATCTGACACCTCGGTCTTGCCAGAAAAACGTGTCGCCGTTGACGATTTTCGCGAGCAGGCTCGCTCCTACAGGGGTTGCGTATAGGTCAGAAGGACGGCGCCTGCTGCCGGCGCTTCCACTGATTCAAGCGCTGTTGCAGATTCAACGGGCTATGAATCTGCTGCTGCCGCGCACGGCTGAACAGGATCAGCGCCAGTTCAGCGGTGGCCAGGGCGTCGGCGCTGGCGTGGTGGCGCTCGAAGACTTCGAGTTTGAACCAGTCGATCCAGTCGTCCAGCCCGGCCTCGCGAATGTGCGCCTGGGGGCATAGCAACGGTGCAATGTCCGCCACGTCCAGAAACGGATGCTGCAACTTGAAACCCAGATGATCTTTCAGCGCACGGCCGAGCATGTGCTGGTCAAACGGCGCGTGGAAGGCCAGCACCGGACTGTCCCCGATGTACTCCATCAGATCGAGCAGTGCTTCTGCCGGGTCGCTGCCCGCTGCAATGGCGCTGGGACCAATGCCATGGATCAGTACGCTGGGGCCGAGTTTCACTTGCGGATATTGCAGGGTGCGTTCGAACTGCTGGCGAAAGTCGATGGCCCCGTCCTCGATTACCACCGCGCCGATGGACAACACGTGGTCCTTGTTCAGGTTCAATCCGGTGGTTTCCAGATCGAGCACCACCCAGCGTTGCTCGCGCAGGCTGCACTGCGCCAGGTCGGCAGCCGTCGGTAATTGTTCCAGCCGATGTTGCAGGTGGGCGGGCAGGGTAAGGCTCGGCGGGCGCAACCACGAAAACAGGCTCATAACTGATACCGCAAAGTCAGGCTGCTTTGCAGGCGTTGTGCCTGGCGCAGGGACTCACGCAGGATGCGCCGGTCCAGATGATTGAGGCTGTCGGGATCGACCCGATTCGAGTAAGGAAAATTCTCCCGGGTCTGTAGTTGGTGTTGCTGCATGCGGGTTTGCTGGATGAAGTGATAGGCCTCTTCGTACGCGGCGCCGTCCAGGGGGTCGATGACTTCCTTGTCGACCAACTGGCGAAAACGCTCCAGCGTGTTGTTCGCTTCGATACCGTGGACCAGGGCCAGCAACCGGGCGCCATCGACAAAGGGTGCCAAGCCCTGAATCTTCAAGTCCAGGGTGGCCTTCTCGCCATTTTTGCGCGCCAGCACGAATTCGCGGAAACGCCCTACGGGCGGGCGATTGCGCAGCGCATTCTCGGCCATCATGCGCTGGAACAAACGGTTGTCGCCGACCTGATCGAGAATGCCCCGACGCAACTGCTCACAGCCTTGCTCGCTGCCCCAGACCACGCGCAAATCGAAATAGATGCTCGAACCCAGCAGGTTCTCCGGGGTGGCCTCGCGGATAAACGCTGCAAAGCGCCGCGCCCATTCGGCCCTGGACAGACACAGCTCGGGGTTGCCGGCCATGATATTGCCCTTGCACAAGGTGAAGCCGCACAGCGCCAGGCTCTGGTTGATCTGCTGGGCGATGGGCAGCAGCTTGCCGCGAATCTCGGCGGCATGGGCCGCATCCCTGGCTTCGAACAGAATGCCGTTGTCCTGATCGGTGTGCAGGGTCTGCTCGCGACGGCCCTCGCTGCCGAAACACAGCCAGCTGAACGGCACGCCGGGGTCGCCTTTTTCGGCGAGGGTCAGTTCGATCACCCGGCACACGGTGTGGTCGTTGAGCAAGGTGATGATGTGGGTGATCTGCGTCGAAGACGCGCCGTGGGCCAGCATGCGCTCGACCAGTTGACCGATTTCGCCCCGCAGCGCCACCAGGTTTTCCACTTTCTGGGCATTGCGGATAGTGCGCGCCAGGTGCACCAGGTCGACCCGTTGCAGGGAAAACAGGTCGCGTTCGGAAACCACGCCGCACAAGCGTTGGTCCTTGACCAGGCAGACATGGGCAATGTGACGCTCGGTCATGGCAATCGCCGCGTCGAACGCACTGTGATCCGGCGACAGGAAGAACGGCGCCCGGGTCATGTGCCCTTCGATGGCTTCGTTGAAATCACTGCTGCCGTTGGCCACGGTCTGACGCAGGTCACGCAGGGTGAAAATTCCCAGTGGCGCCTTGAGATCATTGACCACCACGATGCTGCCGACCTGTTGTTCATGCATCAACGTCACGGCTTCGCGCAATGGCGTCTGCGGGGCGCATGTCACCGGGTGGCGCATGGCCAATTCGCCCAGTCGGGTATTGAGCGAATATTGGGTGCCCAGGGTTTCTACGGCTTTTTGCTGCACTTGCTGGTTGACCTGATCCAGCAGGCTGCTGACGCAGCGCAGGGCGAAGTTGCGGAAGGCGTCCGATAGCGAAAACAGGCGGACGAACGCCGGTTTGTTCAATTGCAGGCAGAAGGTGTCTTCGCCGGCCAGGTGCTCGGTGCGGGTCGCCCGTTCACCCAGCAATGCCGCAAGGGGGAAACACTCGCCGGTGGTGATCTCGAAGACCGTTTCGGTGCCACCTTTTGCCGTATGCGGACGCTCGCCTACGACCCGGCCTTGCTTGACGATATAGAAGTGCTCGACCGGCCCGTCGGCAGGTTTGATGATGCTCTCGCCGGGGGCGTAAAAACGCAGCTGACATTGCTCGACCAGATACGCCAGGTGAGCGTGTTCCATCTGGTTGAAGGGCGGGAAGCGCTGAAGGAATTGCAACGTGCCCTGGATGTTCTGCAACACCGCGGTTTTCCCTGCCTGTGTGAAGGCGTCCGCTTTACTCATAACCATTACCGCAGTCTTTTTTGAATTGTTGTAGTCGGATGACCCAGACATGGTCGACCCCTGTGGCCGGGGTGCCCATTGGACGTAAGTCTAGGTAGGCAATCAGGGTGATGGAATGTCGGAAAAACCTTACGCAACGGTGAGAAAAACCTCTCTATTCTGCTATTGGAAAAATATCCGACGAAGTGCACATTGGTGGTCTGCTCAGTGATGATTCAGCACTGTGCCAGGGAAATGAATTGAACATGTAGGGAACGCCATGTCCGACCACGATATTTTGAGTGACGCCGAGCGCGAAGCGCTCAGTGCCGTCATGCTGGAACCTGACCTGCCGTTGCAACGGGTGCTGATCGTCGACGACGATAAAGACGCCCGGACGCTGCTGTCAGAGATCCTCGCGTTAGAGGGCATTCGCTGCCTGACCGCGGCCAGTGGCGAAGCGGCACTCAAGATCCTGGAAGCCGAGGCTGAGATCAAAAAGCCTTCGATCGGTTTACTGATCACCGACCTGCGGATGGGCCGCGTTGACGGTTTGGAACTGATCCGTCAGGTACGCGAATCGGTAAGAGCGGCATTGCCGATCATCATTGTCTCGGGTGACGCCGACGTGAAGGATGCGATCGCCGCGATGCATTTGAGCGTGGTGGACTTTCTACTCAAACCGATTGATGCCAGTCATCTGCTGACACTGGTAAAGCGCGAATTGGGCATTAAATAACTGGGCGCCTGTAATTGTTAGTTACAGGCTGGAGTTGTTTTGGTGGGTTTAACTTGTAATTAAGTTTATCTAATTGGTCTGCGAAAAGGCTACTCACAAATAGCTTGTTTCTTCTTTCGATTATTCAGTTATCGTTCAGTTCTTGAAAGCCAATGCAGGCATCTATTTGATGTTGTACTTGGTTTAATAAAATCTGTCGTAGCACTATCCGGGTTATCAGTTTGGCACTCCGCTTTTTAGTGGCTTGAGTATGCCGATGGTTGTCGTGTATTCAGTCTGCGGCTAGTTCCTGTGGATAAAATACCGACAAAGGTCATTACTCCTCCTGGATTGTGTGGTTGTGTGTCGCTATGAGGACGGTATGATAAAGAAAATTGAATTTCGCGATCTTGTACTTATTGTCGGTGTGACAGTCATGTGGGGCAGTAATTTTACGGTCATTGATATCAGTCTAGACGGTATCGATCCGTTCATATTGACAGCGTTGCGCTTTACTTTCTGTGCATTGCCACTGGTGTTCTTCATCCCGAAACCGAAAGGTGTCAGTACTTTTGTAACTATCGTCTACGGTTTGTTGTTTGGTATCGGAATGTGCTGGCTGATGAACTACGGCATGTTTCTTGGCGTCAGTGCCGGCGTGACATCTTTGCTCTTGCAATTCAGTGCTTTTTTCACGGTTATCTGGGGAGTGTTGCTGTTTGGCGAGAAAATGACGGCAATACAAGTGGCCGGTATTCTCATGGCGTTGGTGGGGCTGATGTTCATTATTCATGTAACACACGGTGATGCCGAAAGCTTTGGACTTTTTCTGGTACTGCTCGGCGCATTGTTCTGGAGTCTTTGCAATGTGCTGGTCAAGAGAAGCAAAGTGGCTGATATATTTTCCTTTGTCGTTTGGTCGAGTCTGTATGCAACACCGCCTCTATACCTGATGACTTACTGGGTCAAGGGCGCAGCCCCTTTCCAGTCGTTGCTAACGGACATAACTGCTCCAGTGCTGGCATCTGTCCTGTTCCAGGCCTATGTGGCGACGGTATTCGGGTATTGGGTGTGGAACCGAATGATTGAGAAGTATCCGGCGAGCCAGGTTGCACCGTTGTCAGTGATTGTTCCGATATCGGGTATCTTGACCTCGTGGTATGTGCTCGACGAGCCCATTGGTGGCGAAAAACTGTTTGCGCTCATCATTACGGTCCTTGGAATTGCCTTGTTCATGAATGCAACGAGAATAGGCCGCCACATCGCTGCAAACGCGTTGCGTTTCAGGAGATAGTTCTGCATTTGCAGGACGTAGAAACAAAAATCCCCCGGTTCTTCAACCGGGGGATTGCTGTGGAGGGAGCTGGTTTACAACCCGTTCTTCGCCTTGAACTCGCGACGACGACGGTGCAGGACCGGCTCGGTGTAGCCGTTCGGCTGTTTGGTACCTTCGACCACCAGTTCGACCGCCGCCTGGAAGGCGATGTTGCTGTCGAAGTTCGGGGCCAGCGGACGGTACAGCGCGTCGCCGGCGTTCTGACGGTCAACCACCGGCGCCATGCGCTTGAGGCTTTCCATCACTTGCTCTTCGGTGACGATGCCATGGCGCAGCCAGTTGGCGATGTGCTGGCTGGAAATACGCAGCGTTGCACGGTCTTCCATCAGGCCGACGTCGTTGATGTCAGGCACTTTCGAACAACCAACGCCCTGGTCGATCCAGCGCACCACATAACCAAGAATGCCCTGTGAGTTGTTGTCCAGTTCGTTCTTGATCTGCTCAAAGGTCCACTGCGGGTTCACCGCCAGCGGGATGGTCAGGATGTCGTCCACCGAAGCGTGGGCACGTTTGGCCAGTTCGGCCTGACGGGCAAACACGTCAACCTTGTGGTAGTGCAGCGCGTGCAGCGCAGCAGCGGTCGGCGATGGTACCCAGGCGGTGTTGGCACCGGCCATCGGGTGAGCGATTTTCTGTTCGAGCATCGCCGCCATCAGGTCAGGCATGGCCCACATGCCTTTACCGATCTGTGCGCGACCTTGCAGGCCGGTGCTCAGGCCGATATCGACGTTGGAGTTCTCGTAGGCGCCGATCCATTTTTCCGCCTTCATGTCCGCCTTGCGCACCATCGGGCCGGCTTCCATGGAGGTGTGGATTTCATCGCCCGTGCGGTCGAGGAAACCGGTGTTGATGAACACCACGCGCTCACTCGCTGCCTTGATGCAGGCCTTGAGGTTGATCGTGGTACGACGCTCCTCGTCCATGATCCCGACTTTGAGGGTGTTGCGCGGCAGGCCCAGCACGTCTTCGATGCGACCGAACAGCTCGTTGGTGAACGCCGCTTCCTCAGGACCGTGCATCTTCGGCTTGACGATGTAGATCGAGCCGGTGCGGGTGTTTTTGCGCGAGGTGTTGCCGTTCAGGTTGTGCATCGATGCCAGGCAAGTCACCAGGCCATCGAGAATGCCTTCCGGCACTTCGTTACCGTCTTTGTCGAGGATCGCGTCGATGGTCATCAGGTGACCGACGTTACGCACGAACAGCAACGAACGACCGTGCAGGCTCAGTTCACTGCCATCGACCGCTGTGTAGGTGCGGTCGGCGTTCATGGTGCGGGTAAAGGTCTGACCGCCCTTGGCGACATCTTCCGACAGATCGCCCTTCATCAGGCCGAGCCAGTTGCGGTAGATCACCACTTTGTCATCGGCGTCGACGGCGGCAACCGAGTCTTCGCAGTCCATGATGGTGGTCAGCGCCGCTTCCATCAGGATGTCTTTGACGCCGGCCGCGTCGGTCTGGCCGACCGGGGTGCTGGCGTCGACCTGGATTTCGAAATGCAGGCCGTTGTTTTTCAGCAGGATCGCGGTCGGTGCAGCGGCATCGCCCTGGTAGCCGATCAGTTGCGCATCGTTGCGCAGGCCGCTGTTGCTGCCGCCTTTAAGGGCGACCACCAGTTTGCCGTCGACGATCTTGTAACCGGTGGAGTCGACGTGGGAGCCGGCCGCCAAAGGCGCCGCTTCGTCGAGGAAGGCACGGGCGAAAGCGATGACCTTGTCACCGCGCACCTTGTTGTAGCCTTTGCCTTTTTCCGCGCCGTCGGCTTCGCTGATGGCGTCGGTGCCGTAGAGCGCATCGTACAGCGAACCCCAGCGGGCGTTCGAGGCATTGAGTGCGAAGCGGGCGTTCATCACCGGCACCACGAGCTGCGGGCCGGCCATGCGGGCGATTTCTTCATCGACGTTTTGCGTCGTTGCCTGGAAATCGGCCGCTTCTGGCAGCAGATAACCGATGTCTTGCAGGAAGGCTTTATAGGCCACGGCGTCGTGCGTCTGACCGGCACGTTCCTGATGCCAGGAATCGATTTGAGCCTGGAAATCATCGCGTTTGGCGAGTAGGGCTTTGTTCTTCGGCGCCAGGTCATGGATGACCTTGTCGGCACCGGCCCAGAACTTATCGGCGGTGAGGCCGGTACCGGGAATGGCTTCGTTGTTCACGAAGTCGAACAGGACTTTGGCGACCTGCAGGCCACCGACTTGAACGTGTTCAGTCATTGCTTGCCTCACTCTGCTCAGCTATTTCGCTTTTCAGCTCTTCAATTTAACAATGAAGCCGTTGGCCATTTAAACCACAAACCCCTCTACCAGTACATGCCCATGACAGGCGGCTGGGTTGGGACCAATCAACGGCTTGGGGCCTTGCTGACAGGGCTTTCAGGGTTGCGAACGTGCCTGCGGCAGACATCGATCCAACGTTATGTAGTGCGCGCTGCGGCATACTACATGATGAATTGCGGTTGTGAAAATTAGACTAATTACGTCGTTCTGCGACCCCATGACGCATTGCGGTCACGGCGCGGAGCAGGATGTTCTCAAAAAACCAGTAGATTGTTCCAGTTAAATATCAAAAGTTGTACACGATTTGTTGGGTCAGTCAGATCGGCGGTGCAACCATTCGCGAGCAAGCCCGCTCCCACAAGGACAGCGCATGACCCTGTGGGAGCGGGCTTGTCCGCGAAGAGGCCAGTCGATACACCATTGATTCCGGATCTGCCCAGGCACCTTCCAACCCTTGCCTATACTTGGTTCTCTATAACAAAAGTCATGACTAGAGGGCTGTGCCATGGACCACCTCGTACTCACTGTTTTTGCTCCGGACAAGCCCGGGCAAGTCGAGCGCATTGCCCAATGCATTGCCGAGCACGGCGGCAACTGGCTGGAAAGCCGCATGTCGCGCATGGCGGGACAATTCGCCGGGATTCTTCGAGTGGGGGTGCCGGCCGAGGCCTACGACGAATTGGTCGATGCCCTGCAGGGTTTGTCCGCCCAGGATATTCGCGTATTGATCGCTGAAAGCGGTATCGAACAATCCTGCACCTGGAAACCGATCGCCATGGAACTGGTGGGCAATGATCGTCCGGGGATCGTGCGTGACATCACGCGCTTGCTGAGCGAGCAGGGGGTGAATCTGGAACGGCTGGTCACCGAAGTGCGTCCGGCACCGATGAGCAGCGAGCCGCTGTTTCACGCCGAAGCGATTCTTGCGGTCCCGCTGACGCTGTCGCTGGACGTGCTGCAATCGCGCCTGGAAACCCTGGCTGACGACCTGATGGTCGAATTGGTGCTGCGCAGTGAACCCTGATCAGGTTATCCAAGTTAAACGTGCACCCGCCTGTGGATAACCTGTAGAGACACCCCGCCAGCCCACGCCGGCCGGGGTTCTTCAGAGTCTGATCAAAAAACCAGCAGTTTCAGCCACTTGCGCACAATCGGCGGGGATCACGCTGTGGATAACCTTGGGAAGGAATGATGCAGACCACGGGAGACGTGGTCTGTAGAGTTTTGTGTGTTTTTTGATCAGCTGCGGCGGCGCAAACTTATCCACGCATCGATGCTGTAAACCGCCAGGCCGGCCCAGATAAACATGAACGCTACCAAGGTGCTGGACGACAGGTGCTCGCCAAACAGCAGGACCGCTTGCAGCAGTACCAGTGTCGGCGCCAGATACTGGAGAAAGCCCAATGTCGTGTAGGGCAAATGCCGTGCAGCAGCGTTGAAGCAGACCAGCGGCACCAGCGTGATCGGGCCGGCGGCGACCAACCACCAGGCTTGGGAGGTGGTCCAGAATTCGGCCTGGGCGCTGCTGGCCGTCGGATTGAGCAGCAACCAGCCGAGGGCAATCGGCACCAGCATCCAGGTTTCCACCACCAGCCCCGGCAGCGCCTTGACCGGCGCCTGCTTGCGAATCAGGCCATAGAAACCGAAGGTCAGTGCCAGCACCAGCGACACCCATGGCAGGCTGCCGACTTGCCAGACCTGCTGTGCCACACCGACAGCTGCCAGACCGACGGCAATCCATTGCATGCGCCGCAGCCGTTCGCCGAGGATCAGCATGCCCAGCAACACGTTCACCAACGGGTTGATGTAGTAGCCGAGGCTGGCCTCCAGCATGCGTCCGTTGTTCACCGACCAGACGTAGGTCAACCAGTTGGCCGCGATCAGCGCACCGCTCAGGGCCAGGATCGCCAGGCGCCGCGGGTTTTCCCGCAGCTCGCGCCACCAACCTGGATGCTTCCAGACCATCAGCAACAAGGCGCCGAACAGCGCCGACCATAGCACCCGGTGGATGATGATTTCCACGGCGGGCACGCTGGCGATGGCTTTGAAGTAGAGGGGGAAAAGCCCCCAGATGATGTAGGCACTCAGGCCTAGAATGTACCCGCGACGCGGGTTGGCGGCTTGCATGCAGAATCCTTGCTTAGGCAGCTAACAAAGAGGGGATTGTAAGGAGATTTGTCTGCGAATGTCCTGACTGAATAGGTAGGTCATTTGTGAACATCGGTCTCTGTAGGAGCGAGCCTGCTCGCGAAGAACGCAAGGGCAATGCGTTTATCCAGACAGCACGCGTTATCGTTGACGTCCATCGCGAGCAGGCTCGCTCCTACAGGGGGGGCGGGTGAGTCAGAAGAGTTTCAGTGGCTCTTCCTGGAGCGCGGCCAACTGCTCGCGCAACGCCAACACCTGATCCCCCCAATAACGCTCGGTGCCGAACCACGGGAAACTGCGGGGGAAGGCCGGGTCTTCCCAGCGGCGGGCGAGCCAGGCGCTGTAGTGCATCAGGCGCAAGGCGCGCAACGGTTCGATCAAGGCGAGTTCACGGGGGTCAAAGTCGTGGAACTCGTTGTAGCCGTCCATCAGTTCCGACAACTGGCTCAGGCAATCCTGACGATCGCCGGCGAGCATCATCCAGATGTCCTGCACCGCCGGACCCATGCGGCAGTCGTCGAGGTCGACGATATGGAACATCTCGTCGCGGCACATCATGTTGCCGGGGTGGCAGTCACCGTGCATGCGGATGTTCTGGTGCGGCGTGTTGCTGTAGGCATCTTCCACACGCTTGAGCAGATCGCGGGCCACAGATTCGTAGGCCGGCAGCAGGCTGCGGGGGATGAAATTGCCGTCGAGCAACGTGGCCAGCGAGTCATGGCCGAAATTTTTCACCGCCAGTGCTTCACGGTGCTCGAATGGCCGGGTCGATCCGACCGCATGCAGCCGCCCGAGCAACTGGCCCAGGCGATACAGCTGATCGAGGTTGCCCGGCTCCGGCGCGCGGCCGCCACGGCGGGGGAACAGGGTAAAACGGAATCCGTTGTGTTCGTGCAGGGTTTCGCCATTGTGGATCAACGGCGCCACGACCGGCACCTCGCAGTCGGCGAGTTCGGCGGTGAACTGGTGCTCTTCCAGAATCGCTTCGTTGCTCCAGCGTTGCGGCCGGTAGAACTTGGCGATCAGCGGCTCGGCGTCTTCGATACCGACTTGATAGACGCGGTTCTCGTAGCTGTTGAGGGCCAGGATGCGCGCGTCGCTGAGAAAGCCGATGCTTTCGACGGCATCGAGCACGAGGTCTGGTGTGAGGGTTTCAAACGGGTGGGCCATGCTGACTCCTGCGCGCAGCAGGCTGCTGCGTCCGGCCAGGCATGGTAGCGCAGACGGCGCGGTTTTAGGGGGTGGGCTTGAGATGTGCGTTGTTTGCGCTGACGCCATCGCGAGCAAGCTCGCTCCCACAGGTCATGCGCCAGATTTGAAATCGCGCCAATCCTGTGGGAGCGAGCTTGCTCGCGATGAGGGTCTGTCAGGCGCCGACGATCCCGCCATCTTCCCGCGAAATCGCCATCACCGAAGACCGCGGTTTGCCATTGGGCAGGTGCTCTGGGAAGGTCGAACCACCATTTTCGCCCGGGTGCTGGATCCCGACAAACAGGGTCTTCTGATCCGGCGAGAAGCTGATCCCCGTCACTTCACAACCTACCGGGCCAACCATGAAGCGGCGAATCTCGCCAGTTACCGGGTCGGCACAGAGCATCTGGTTGTTGCCCATGCCGGCAAAGTCTCCGGCGTTGCTCGAATCGCCATCGGTGAGAATCCACAAGCGCCCGGCCTTGTCGAAGCCCAGCCCGTCCGGGCTGTTGAACATGTTCTGCGGCGTGATGTTCGACGACCCGCCTTTTGGTGTGCCGGCGTGAACACCCGGATTACCGGCGACGACGAACAGGTCCCAGGCAAAAGTTTTCGAGCCGTGATCGTCACGCTCGGTGCGCCAGCGCAGGATCTGTCCGTAGACGTTCTTCTCGCGAGGGTTTGGCCCGCCCACCGGTTGCCCTTCTTCGCCGCGTTTAGCGTTGTTGGTCAGCGTGCAGTAGACCTGGCCATCCTTGGGGCTGACCACGATCCATTCCGGGCGGTCCATGCGCGTGGCTTTCACCACACTGGCGGCGAGACGGGCGTGGATCAGCACTTCGGCCTGATCGGCAAAACCGCTGCTGGCGTCGATGCCGTTTTTACCGTGGGTCAGTTCGATCCATTCACCTTGGCCTTTCGGGTGATCGACGTTGCCGTCGCCCGCATCGAAACGCGCCACGTACAGGGTGCCGTGGTCGAGAATGTCGCGGTTGGCCTTGGGGTTCTTGTGGTCGATCTTGTCGCGGCTGACGAATTTGTAGATGAACTCCCCGCGTTCGTCGTCGCCCATGTACACCACGGCATGACCGTCGCCAGTTTCCGCAAGGGCTGCGTTTTCGTGTTTGAAGCGCCCCAGGGCTGTGCGTTTGACCGGAGTCGATTTCGGATCGAACGGATCGATCTCCACCACCCAGCCGTGACGGTTGAGTTCGTTGGGGTTCTTCGCCATGTCGAAGCGCTCGTCGTGCTGGTGCCAGTTGATCTCTTTGCTGGTGGCCACCACGCCGTAGCGTTTTTGCGCCGGGTCGAATTTCTGCTCGGCGTTACTGCTGCCGAAGCAGTCGGTGAAGTTCTCTTCACAGGTCAGATAGGTGCCCCACGGCGTCTTGCCATTGGCGCAGTTCTGGAACGTGCCGAGGACGTTCTTGCCGTGCGGATCGGCGCTGGTTTTGAGCAGGGTATGTCCGGCGGCCGGGCCGCTCAGGGTGATCGGTGCGTTGCCGTGAATGCGGCGGTTGTAGCGCGAGCCCTGGACGAATTGCCATTGGCCGTTCTTGCGCTGTACTTCAATCACCGACACACCTTCGCAGGCCAGCGCCTTGCGCACTTCTTGCGCCGATTGCGGCATGCCGCCGTGGGCGTAGAGGTAGCGGTAGTTGGTGTATTCGTTGTTGATCGCCATCAGCGCCCGGTCTTTTTCACCCGGAAATTCGAACAGGCTCATGCCGTCGTTGTTGTCGCCGAACTGGGCTTCCTGATGTTCGGCGCTGCCGTTGCCGCTCGGGTCGAACGCGGGGCCGTCCTTGTGCAGAGGCTGACCCCAGCTGATCAGCACCGAGGACTTGTAGCCCGCTGGCAGGGTGATGGAATCGCTGGTGGCGGCGGCAATGCTGTCGAAGCCCAGTAACTGGCTGTTGCCGGCGCTGACGCTGGCGGCCATCACGCTGCGGCTCAGCAGGTTGCCGCCGAGGAACATCGCCGCGCCGCACAGGGCACCTGCGCTGATGAAGCCGCGACGGCTGAGGCCGACCATGTTTTCGAGGTCGGTGGACTGGTTTTCTTCTAATAGGCCCATTTCAGGCTCCCTGCGATTTGTGCAGACACCTTAATGAAGAGTAATGAACCTTTTGTTGCAGTTTTGTTTAAAGCGGCGTGCCCAGCAGAACCCTGGACGGCGAAAACTCCACGCGCACCGGTTTGCCGGACGTCAGCCCCAATGCCTGCAGATGCCTCGATTCGGCCAATGCGCACAGCGTCAGGCCGTTGGGCAGGGTGATGCGCACTTCGCTGGGGCCATCGTCGGCGTCGAGAATTTTTTCGATGATGCCGCTGAGGCAATTGTGTCCAGGGGTTTCGACGGAGTCGATTTCCAGCACGTCGAGCCAGCCGGCCTTGATCAATGCCACGACTTCGCTGCCGATTTGCAGCTCCAGGCGCTCGGTGCTGTCGTGGGTGATTTGCGCGGCGACGATCACGCCTTCGGCAACTTCCAGACGAATCAGGTCGTTGCGCCCCTGAGGTTCGATCGCCACCACCTTGCCGTGCAACTGGTTGCGCGCGCTGGTGCGCAGCATCAGGCGCCCGAGCAGGTCGAGGTCGCTCGCGTCTTCAGCAGCTTCCAGCACCTGGGCCTGCAAGGCTTGCAGCTTCTGGTACAGGCGCAACACCCGCTCACCTTCGTTGGACAGGCGCGCACCGCCGCCGCCCTTGCCGCCGACGATCCGCTCCACCAGCGGCTTCTGCGCCAGGTTGTTCAGCTCATCGATCGCATCCCAAGCGGCCTTGTAGCTCAGGCCCGCGCTTTTGGCCGCGCGGGTGATCGAGCCTTGTTCGGCGATGTGCTGCAGCAGGGCGATGCGCTGCGGACGGCGGACAATGTGCTGGGACAACAAGGTTGGCAAAGACATGACAAGTCGCTTTGGGTGGTGACGATGGTGAGGACGTTGGTCGCTTGGGCCGCGCGAGTCAAGTCAGGGTGTCTCGCCGGGTTTGGGCGTACGGGCCAGGCAATAGACGTCGACCCTCGCCGCACCGGCGTCCATCAGCAGGCGAGCCAGGGCCTGGGCCGTGGCGCCGGTGGTCAGTACGTCGTCGACCAGGGCCAGGTGCAGGCCTTTGACGACGGCGCCGGGTGCCAGGGCGAAAGCGTTGCGCAGGTTTTTTCGGCGGTCTTGGGCGTTCAAGGCCTGTTGAGCGTCGGTGTCTTGGGTGCGTAGCAGCAATCGTTCGTCGCAAGGGATATCGAGACTCGCACTCAACCAGCGAGCCAGCATCGCCGCCTGATTGAACCCGCGCTGGCGCAGGCGTCGGTTGGCCAGCGGTACCGGGATCAGCGCATCGGGGCGCTGCAGATCGTCTTCGAAGCGATGTTGCAGGTATTGAACGAGAAGTTCGGCGAGCAGGCGGCCAAATGGCCACTTGGCGTTGTGTTTGAAGCGGGTGATCAGGCTGTCTACCGGAAAGCTGTAGGTCCACGGCGCAATGACCTGTTCGAAGGCCGGCGGCTGCTTCAGGCAATGGCCGCAGGTCAGGCCCGCAGTCGGGAGCGGCAGGGCGCAGGTCAGGCAGTGATCGCCGAGCCAGGGCAACTCAATTTCGCAGGCCGTGCAGACAGGAGGGATGCCGTCGGACGGTTCATCGCACAAAAGGCATGATTGTTTGTTTTTTAACCAGATGTAAACCGGTCCTTCGTATCGTGGTTGACAGCGCATCGCTCTTCCTTAAATATGCCGAAACAACTGTGAAGCGGCTGTGACATTCCATTACCCAGCCGCATGCCAAAGCATAATTCAAAGGAAACGCCCATGAGTGCCAGCACCACTGCAACCCTGCGTCATGACTGGACTTTGGCCGAAGTCAAAGCACTCTTCGTTCAGCCATTCAATGACCTGCTGTTCCAGGCGCAGACGGTGCACCGTGCGCATTTCGACGCCAACCGCGTCCAGGTGTCGACCCTGCTGTCGATCAAAACCGGCGCCTGCCCGGAAGATTGCAAATATTGTCCACAGTCCGGTCACTACAACACCGGCCTGGAAAAAGAAAAACTGATGGAAGTGCAGAAGGTCCTCGAGGAGGCCGCTCGTGCCAAGGCCATCGGCTCGACCCGCTTCTGCATGGGCGCGGCGTGGAAACACCCGTCGGCCAAGGACATGCCGTACGTGTTGAAAATGGTCGAAGGCGTGAAGGCCATGGGTCTGGAAACCTGCATGACCCTCGGTCGCCTGGATCAGGAGCAGACCGAAGCGCTGGCCAATGCCGGCCTCGACTATTACAACCACAACCTCGACACCTCGCCTGAGTTCTACGGCAGCATCATCACCACCCGCACCTACAGTGAGCGCCTGCAGACCCTGGCCTATGTGCGTGAGTCGGGGATGAAGATC
This sequence comes from Pseudomonas sp. KH_046_1, assembly GCF_057839025.1. Lineage (NCBI taxonomy): Bacteria > Pseudomonadati > Pseudomonadota > Gammaproteobacteria > Pseudomonadales > Pseudomonadaceae > Pseudomonas > Pseudomonas sp. KH_046_1. Next base: position 5,822,461 of record NZ_CM174481.1, on the reverse strand, counting down.
TGTTCCGGCGGCATTCTCGGCATGGGCGAGTCGCTGGACGACCGCGCCAACCTGCTGATCCAGCTGGCCAACCTGCCGGAGCATCCGGAGTCGGTGCCGATCAACATGCTGGTGAAAGTCGCCGGTACGCCGCTGGAAAATGCCGACGACGTCGATCCGTTCGACTTCATCCGCATGCTCGCCGTCGCGCGCATCCTGATGCCGCAATCCCACGTGCGCCTGTCCGCCGGCCGCGAAGCCATGAACGAGCAGATGCAGGCCCTGGCGTTCTTCGCCGGTGCCAACTCGATTTTCTACGGCGACAAACTGCTGACCACCGCCAACCCGCAGGCCGACAAGGACATGCAACTGTTCTCTCGCCTGGGCATCCTGCCGGAAGCCCGCGAAGAGCATGCCGATGAAGTGCATCAGGCAGCTATCGAGCAGGCGCTGGTGGAGCAGAAGAGCAGCGAGCAGTTCTATAACGCGGCGGTTTGAGTCCATCCACCGACTCCTCTGAGTGGAATGCAAAACCACCTGTGGGAGCGGGCTTGCTCGCGAAAGCGTCGGTTCAGTCGACATCGATGTTGAATGTCAGTCAGTCTTCGCGAGCAAGCCCGCTCCCACATTGGATTGTGTGCCTACCCTGATTTATGTGATCTGACTGTCCGAGGCCTGCATGTCTTTCGATCTCGCCGCACGCCTTGCCGCCCGTCGTGCCGAAAACCTCTACCGCCAGCGTCCGCTGCTGGAAAGCCCGCAGGGGCCGCAAGTGGTGGTCGATGGCCAGCCGTTGCTGGCGTTCTGTAACAACGACTACCTGGGCCTGGCCAATCATCCGCAAGTGATCGAAGCCTGGCGTGCCGGCGCTTCGAAGTGGGGGGTGGGCGGAGGGGCATCACATCTGGTCATCGGCCATAGCTCCCCGCACCATGCCCTGGAAGAAGCGTTGGCCGACCTGACCGGTCGCCCGCGCGCGTTGCTGTTCACCACCGGCTACATGGCCAACCTCGGCGCGGTCACGGCGCTGGTGGGGCAGGGTGATACGGTGCTCGAAGACCGGCTCAATCATGCGTCGCTGCTCGACGCAGGGCTGTTGTCCGGTGCGCGGTTCAATCGTTATCTGCACAACGACGCGGTGAGCCTGGCCAAACGCCTGGAAAAAGCCACCGGCAATACGCTGGTGGTCACCGACGGCGTGTTCAGCATGGACGGTGATATCGCCGACTTGCCAGCGCTGGCCCGAGAAGCCAAGGCCAAAGGCGCCTGGTTGATGGTCGACGATGCCCATGGTTTTGGACCGCTGGGTGCCAACGGTGGTGGTATCGTCGAACACTTCGGCTTGAGCCAGGATGACGTTCCGGTGCTGGTCGGCACCCTCGGCAAGGCGTTCGGTACGGCGGGTGCCTTTGTGGCTGGCAGCGAAGAGCTGATCGAAAGCCTGATCCAGTTCGCCCGTCCCTACATCTACACCACCAGCCAGCCACCTGCGCTGGCCTGCGCCACGTTGAAAAGCCTGGAACTGCTGCGCAGCGAACACTGGCGCCGCGAGCATTTGCAGACGCTGATCCGCCAGTTCCGCCACGGTGCCGAACAGATTGGCCTGGAACTCATGGACAGCTTCACGCCGATCCAGCCGATCATGATCGGGGACGCGGGGCGTGCGGTGCGTCTTTCGCAGATGCTGCGCGAACGCGGTTTGATGGTGACCGCGATTCGCCCACCGACCGTACCCGCCGGCAGTGCCCGGCTGCGGGTCACGCTGACGGCTGCCCACAGTGAAGCCCAGGTACAGCTATTGTTAAACGGACTGGCCGATTGTTTTCAACAACTGAAGCCGGAGCCAAGCCATGCGTGATCGTCTGATTCTGCTGCCCGGCTGGGGTCTTGGCGTTTCACCGCTGGAGCCTCTGGCGGCGGCCTTGCGAGGCCTGGATGAGCACCTGCACGTCGAGATCGAGCCGTTGCCGGAACTGGCGTCGAGCGATCTTGAAGAGTGGCTCGATGAGCTTGATTCGACCTTGCCGCAAGACGCCTGGCTTGGCGGTTGGTCATTGGGCGGCATGCTCGCCTGCGAGTTGGCGGCCCGGCGTGGCGATCGCTGTTGTGGTGTGTTCACCCTGGCCAGCAATGCTTCTTTTGTCGCTCATGAACAATGGTCAAGCGCCATGCCCGGGGAAACCTTCGATGCGTTTCTGGCGGGATGCGAAGCCGATCCGCGCGCGACGTTGAAACGCTTTTCACTGCTCTGCGCCCAGGGCGCCGAAGACCCGCGCGGATTGTCGCGGTTGTTGCTCGGTGGCGCCCCGAACACCGCCGCGCCGGTGCTGCTCAGTGGTCTGCAAGTGCTCGCGCAACTGGATACCCGACAGGCTTTACAAGCGTTCCGCGGTCCGCAACTGCATCTGTTCGCCGGCCTCGACGGGCTGGTGCCGGCGCAAGCGGCGGGCGAGTTGTTGGCATTGCTGCCGGATGTCGAAATCGGTCTGATTGAACAGGCCAGCCACGCGTTTCTCCTGGAGGATCCCCACGGTGTGGCGGGGGCGATCCAGGCCTTTTTGCATGAGTCCGGCGATGACTGATCTATCCTTTCCCAACCTGCCCGGCGCCTTGCCTGACAAGCGCCAGGTAGCAGCATCATTCTCCCGCGCGGCGGCCAGCTATGACAGCGTGGCCGAGTTGCAGCGTAATGTCGGCAGCCAATTGCTCAAGCGCTTGCCGCAGGACTTTGTACCGCAGCGCTGGCTGGATCTGGGCTGCGGCACCGGGCATTTCAGTCGTGCCTTGGGTGAGCAGTTCCCGAGCAGTCACGGTGTGGCGCTGGACATCGCCGAGGGCATGCTCAACCACGCCCGGCCATTGGGCGGTGCCGCGCACTTCGTGGCCGGCGATGCCGAGCGATTGCCACTGCAGGATTCGACCTGCGACCTGATCTTCTCCAGCCTGGCGGTGCAGTGGTGCGCAGACTTCGACTCGGTGCTCGGTGAAGCCTTTCGGGTGCTGAAACCGGGTGGCATTTTCGCGTTTGCTAGTCTGTGTGTAGGGACATTGTTCGAATTGCGCGACAGCTGGCGGCAGGTCGACGGCATGGTGCACGTCAATCGCTTCCGGGCGTTTGGTGTTTATCAGCAGTTGTGTGCGGCCAGCGGCTTGAGGGTGCTCAGTCTGCAAAACCTCGCGCACGTGCTGCATTACCCGGATGTGCGCAGCCTGACCCATGAACTCAAGGCGTTGGGTGCGCACAATCTCAATCCCGGGCGGCCCGGTGGCTTGACCGGCCGGGCGCGAATTCTGGGTCTGATTGAGGCTTACGAGCAGTTTCGTCAGGCCCAGGGACTGCCGGCGACTTATCAAGTGGTGTACGCCGTTTTGGAGAAACCCTTATGAGCGCAGCCTATTTCGTCGCCGGCACGGATACCGATGTCGGTAAAACCACGGTCGCCGCGGGGCTGCTGCATGCGGCGCGTTCGGCGGGTTTGAGCACGGCGGCGGGCAAGCCGGTCGCGTCCGGTTGTGATGTGACGCCCAAAGGCTTGCGCAACGCCGATGCACTGGCCTTGCTGGCGGAGTGTTCGCTGCCGCTGACCTATGCACAGGTCAATCCGATGGCCTTCGAACCGGCGATTGCCCCGCATCTGGCGGCGCGAGAGGCGGGCGTGGCGCTGACGGTGCAGTCGTTGCTGGCGCCGATGCGGCAGATTTTGAGCATGCAGGCGGACTTCACCCTGATCGAAGGCGCTGGCGGCTGGCGCGTACCCTTGGCGGATCAGGACAATCTGTCGGACCTGGCCATCGCATTGAAGCTGCCGGTGATCCTGGTGGTCGGCGTGCGGCTGGGGTGCATCAGCCATGCCTTGTTGACCGCCGAAGCGATTGCCCGGGATGGTTTGCAGCTGGCGGGATGGGTGGCCAATATCATCGACCCCAAGACCTCGCGGCTGGAAGAAAACCTGGCCACCCTTGCCGAGCGCATCCCGGCGCCGTGTCTGGGGCGTGTGCCTAAACTCAAGTCCGTTACGGCCGAGGCAGTGGCCGAGCACTTGCAACTGGACCTGTTGGACTGAGGTTTGTCGCATGCGGGCTTTGCCTATGACAAGGCACTGTGCCATTAGTGTTTTTGTCGAGTGTTTTGCCGGCCACTCTGCTTCAATGGCCGCTGTTGATCCTTTGCAAGGACGAGTTCTCCCATGGAAATCTCAGGAAGCACCGCTTTTTATGCCGGTCTGAGCACTCTTCAGACAGGGCAGAACCGTGTCGATCAAGCCGCTGGGCAGATCGCCAACACGACGATCGAGCGTTCGGTCACCAGTCAGTCTTCCGAGGCGCAGGTCGATCGTCTGCGATCGGTTGATCGCAGCCAGCAATCGGACCTGGCCAGCAACGTGGTCGAATTGGCCCAAGGCAAGATGCAGGCGGAGCTGGGCGTGAAAGTCGCCAAGGCAGCCGACGAAGTGCTCGGGACGTTGATCGATACCTACGCTTGATTCTTTAAAGAATCCGCACTCTCCTGCGCCGCGTCTGTTCGCGGCGTTTTTCTGCGTAAGTCTTTCTTGCTCAACTAATCTTTTCAGTGTGGCGGGCTGCTTCGAAAGCGCGGCTGCGCTGTCGTGTGCCTGTGTGTCCAAACCTGCGATGACGAACGGCAAAAGATCGACGCTTGACAAGATTTGGGCGTAAACGTATGTTTCAAACAACTGTTTGATCGCAACAACAAATCCATGCGGTCGTTCATTCCCGGTTACATCAGCAGAGGTTTATCGCTATGCCTGACTACAAGGCCCCCTTGCGTGATATTCGCTTCGTTCGTGACGAGCTGCTCGGCTACGAAGCGCACTATCAGAGCCTTCCGGCTTGTGCCGACGCAACTCCGGACATGGTTGACGCCATTCTCGAGGAAGGCGCCAAGTTTTGTGAGCAGGTACTGGCTCCGCTGAACCGCGTGGGCGACATCGAGGGTTGCACCTGGAGCGAGTCCGGCGTCAAGACCCCGACTGGCTTCAAGGAAGCCTACAAGCAATTCGTCGAAGGCGGCTGGCCGAGTCTGGCTCACGACGTAGAGCACGGCGGCCAAGGCCTGCCGGAGTCCCTGGGTCTGGCCATCAGCGAAATGGTTGGCGAGTCCAACTGGTCGTGGGGCATGTACCCAGGCCTGTCGCACGGTGCGATGAACACCATCTCCGAGCACGGCACCCCTGAGCAGCAAGAGGCTTACCTGACCAAGCTGGTTTCCGGCGAGTGGACCGGCACCATGTGCCTGACCGAGCCGCACTGCGGCACTGACCTTGGCATGCTGCGCACCAAGGCCGAGCCTCAGGCCGACGGTTCCTACAAGGTTTCCGGCACCAAGATCTTCATCTCGGCCGGTGAACACGACATGGCCGACAACATCGTCCACATCGTACTGGCCCGCCTGCCGGATGCACCGGCTGGCACCAAAGGCATCTCCCTGTTCATCGTGCCGAAGTTCATGCCGAACGCCGATGGTTCGGTTGGCGCGCGTAACGCAGTGTCCTGCGGTTCCCTGGAACACAAGATGGGCATCCACGGCAACGCCACCTGCGTGATGAACTTCGACGGCGCTACCGGTTTCCTGATCGGCCCGGCGAACAAAGGCCTGAACTGCATGTTCACCTTCATGAACACCGCACGTCTGGGTACCGCGCTGCAAGGCCTGGCCCACGCCGAAGTCGGTTTCCAGGGCGGCCTGAAATACGCTCGCGACCGTCTGCAAATGCGCTCGCTGACTGGCCCGAAAGCGCCGGACAAAGCCGCTGACCCGATCATCGTCCACCCTGACGTACGCCGCATGCTGTTGACCATGAAGGCATTCGCCGAAGGCAATCGTGCGATGGTTTACTTCACCGCCAAGCAGGTCGACATCGTCAAGTACGGCGTGGACGAAGAAGAGAAAAAGAAAGCCGACGCATTGCTGGCTTTCATGACGCCAATCGCCAAAGCCTTCATGACCGAAGTCGGTTTTGAATCGGCCAACCATGGCGTGCAGATCTACGGTGGTCACGGCTTCATCGCCGAGTGGGGCATGGAGCAGAACGTCCGCGACAGCCGCATCTCGATGCTGTACGAAGGCACCACCGGTATCCAGGCACTCGACCTGCTGGGCCGTAAAGTGCTGATGACCCAAGGCGAGGCTCTGAAAGGCTTCACCAAGATCGTCCACAAGTTCTGCCAGACCAACGAAGGCAACGAAGCGGTTCAAGAGTTCGTCGCTCCGCTGGCAGCGCTGAACAAGGAATGGGGCGAGCTGACCATGAAGGTCGGTATGGCCGCCATGAAAGATCGCGAAGAAGTCGGCGCGGCCTCCGTGGACTACCTGATGTACTCCGGTTACGCCTGCCTGGCCTACTTCTGGGCTGACATGGCGCGCCTGGCGGCCGAGAAACTGGCTGCCGGCACTTCCGAAGAGGCGTTCTACACCGCCAAGCTGCAGACTGCGCGTTTCTACTTCCAGCGCATCCTGCCGCGTACCCGCACTCACGTCGTAACCATGCTGTCGGGCGCCAACAACCTGATGGACATGAAAGAAGAGAACTTCGACCTGGGCTACTAAGCCTTAACGAAGTACTTGAAAAAGCCGCTGCGCCTTCGGGACCAGCGGCTTTTTTTGCTTTAAAGGTTGTCGGTGGAAAAAATACTTGTAACGCCCTTTGAAAAATACCTCAGTAATTCACTCAGCAACTCGGACTTTCTGCCGTTACAGTAGTTGGCACATTGCCATCTATTGAACTGACGGGTCGGAGCTTTACCCTTGCTGCGTTCTTCCGCTGTGCGTTTCAGCCATTTCCTGCCGTCATTAGTGCTGTTGCTGGCGGGGCTTGCGGCTGCATACATCAAGGATCTGAACGTCTTCTTCACGTCGCTGTTCAACGTGCTGCCCACCCTGGTGTTGTTGCTCGGTGGCGCCTATTGCGCGGTGTACCGACGCCAGCGTGAACTGTTTCTGATGGTCACGGTGTACATCGCCTACTTTCTGCTCGACACCCAGACCGACTATTACCGCGACAACGGCAAGGTGCGTGACGATGCCGCCGTGGTCTTTCATTTGTGTTGCCTGCTGCTGCCGCTGCTGTTTGGCGTGTTCGCGGCGTGGCGGGAGCGCACCCATCTGTTCCAGGACATGGTGGCGCGATTTGCGGTCTTGCTCGCGGTCGGCAGCGTGGCGCTGGGGCTTGAGCAAAGTTATCCACATGCGCTGCTGATCTGGCTGTCGGAGATTCGCTGGCCTGCCTTGCATGGCGCCTGGATGAGCCTGATCCAGTTGTCCTATCCGGTGTTCATTGCGGCGTTCCTGCTGCTGGCCTGGCAATACTGGCGCAACCCGCGCCCGCTGCATGCCGCGCAATGGGTGGGGCTGCTCGGGTTGTTCTGGATGTTGCCGAAAACCTTCATCTTGCCATTCACGCTGAACATCATGTGCAGCCAGGTGATGCTGATGATCGCCGCCGCCGTTGCCCACGAAGCCTATCAAATGGCCTTCCGCGACGAACTGACCGGGTTGCCGGGCCGTCGTGCGCTGAATGAACGCATGCAACGGTTGGGGCGCAACTACGTGTTGGCCATGAGCGACGTCGACCACTTCAAGAAATTCAACGATACCTACGGCCACGACGTCGGCGACCAGGTGCTGCGGCTGGTGGCCAGCAAGCTGTCGAAAATCGGCGGCGGCGGTAAGGCGTATCGCTATGGCGGCGAGGAATTTGCCCTGGTGTTTGCAGGCAAGACTCTCGAAGAGTGCATGCCGCACCTGGAAGTCATCCGCGAGTCCATCGCCACTTACAACATTCAACTGCGAAACCAGGAAAACCGCCCGCAGGACGATAGTCAGGGGCGCCAGCGGCGTGCCGGTTCGGGTGCGTCGAGTGTATCGGTGACAGTCAGTATCGGCGTTGCCGAACGGATCGATCAACGCACCACCGAAGAGGTGCTCAAGTCCGCTGACCAGGCGCTCTACAGCGCCAAGGGCGCCGGGCGCAACTGCGTGATGGCGTTCGGGCAGAACCGCCGTGGCGCCGTGCGCATGGACGCCGCTACGGTTGAGTGATGATGGCGCATTCAGCGAGCGCAAAGTGATTGTGAGGCGTGGTCGGCAGCAGTAGGTTGGAGAAATCTGCCGACGGAGAATGACCATGCCCGAGTACAAAGCTCCCTTGCGCGACATGCGCTTTCTGATCGACCACGTCTTCGACTTTCACAGTAACTACGCCGCGCTGGGGGCCACCGATGCCAGCCCGGACATGGTCGATGCGATCCTCGAAGAAGGGGCGAAGTTCTGCGAAAACGTGCTGTCGCCGCTCAACCGCAGTGGCGATGAAGAGGGCTGCCATTTCGACAATGGCGTGGTCACCACGCCGGCGGGCTTCAAGCAGGCATTCGCCCAGTATGTCGAGGGCGGCTGGCATGGCCTGGCGGCGGATCCGCTTTACGGCGGTCAAGGGTTGCCGATCTCTCTGGGCCTGGTGATCAGCGAGATGGTGGGTTCCAGCAACACCTCATGGGGCATGTACCCCGGCCTGACCCACGGTGCGATGTCGGCGATCCACGCCCACGGCACCGAGGCGCAGAAGCAGACCTATTTGAAGAAGCTCACCGCTGGCCAATGGACCGGCACCATGTGCCTGACCGAAGCCCATTGCGGCACTGACCTGGGCATCATCAAGACCCGCGCCGTACCTGCGGTCGATGGCAGTTACGCGATCTCCGGCAGCAAGATCTTCATCTCCGCCGGCGAGCACGACATGAGCGCCAACATCATTCATTTGGTGCTTGCCAAGTTGCCTGACGCTCCGGCCGGGACCAAAGGCATTTCGCTGTTCATCGTGCCCAAGTTCCTGCCCGATGCGACGGGCGAAGCGGGCGAGCGCAACGGCGTGTCCTGCGGCTCGATCGAACACAAAATGGGCATCAAGGCCTCGGCCACCTGCGTGCTGAACTTCGACGAGGCCAAGGGCTTCCTGATCGGCGAGCCGAACAAGGGCCTCAACTGCATGTTCACCATGATGAACCACGCGCGGCTGGGCACTGGCATGCAAGGGCTGTGTCTGGGTGAGGCGAGCTTCCAGGGCGCGATCAAATACGCCAACGACCGTTTGCAGATGCGCTCGCTGACCGGCCCGAAAGCGCCGGAAAAAGCCGCCGACCCGATCATCGTGCACCCTGATGTGCGGCGGATGTTATTGACCATGAAAGCCTTCAACGAAGGCAACCGCGCGCTGACCTACTTCACCGCGCAGCTACTGGATGTGGCGCACCTGAGCCCGGATGAAACGGCGCGTCAGGATGCCGAAGACTTGCTGGCGTTCCTCACGCCGATCTGCAAAGCCTTCATGACCGACACCGGGCTGGAGGTGACCAACCATGGCATGCAGGTGTTTGGCGGCCACGGGTTCATTCGCGAATGGGGGATGGAACAACTGGTCCGTGACTGCCGGATCGCGCCGATCTATGAGGGCACCAACGGCATTCAGGCGCTGGACTTGCTCGGGCGCAAGGTGCTCGGCAGCCAGGGCAAGCTGCTGCGCGGCTTCACCAAGATCGTCCACAAGTTCTGCGCGGCGAACGTCGAGCATCCACAACTGGCCGGGTATGTGGCGCAACTCAATCAACTGAACCAGCAGTGGGGTGAATTGACCACCAAGGTCGGCATGGCGGCGATGAAAAACCCGGACGAAGTCGGTGCCGCGTCGGTGGATTACCTGATGTACAGCGGTTACATCATCCTCGGCTACCTGTGGTTGCGCATGGCGCTGGTGGCTCAGGCGCAGCTTGATGCGGGCAGCGACGATGGCGACTTCTGCCGGGGTAAACTGGCGACCAATGAGTTTTACTTCAAGCGTCTGTTGCCACGCACTGCTGCTCATCGGGCGGCCATAGAGGCGGGTAGCGATTGCCTGATGCAACTGCCAGCGGAGTTGTTTGCGCTTTAGTCATGTAAATCCGTTACAAAGAAGCTCGCCTTGCGCGGGCTTTTTTGTTGATGACTAAAAATAACAAAATGGTCACGAGTTGACCCTATGTGTCGCAAAAGTTGTTGGGGTACACTCCGACCCAACGAAAACACTCTTCCTGTGAATCACCTGTATAGATCTTGCGAGGTTTGCCATGGCTGACTACAAAGCGCCCCTGCGCGATATGCGCTTCGTCCTCAATGAAGTTTTCGAGGTCGCCAAACTCTGGGCCGAACTGCCTGCACTGGCTGAAACCGTGGATGCAGAAACGGTCGAAGCCATCCTGGAAGAAGCCGGCAAAGTCACCAGCAAAAGCATCGCACCGCTGAGCCGTGCCGCTGACGAAGAAGGTTGCCATTGGGCGGACGGTGCCGTCACCACGCCGGCAGGTTTCCCACAGGCCTATCAGACCTACGCTGAAGGCGGCTGGGTCGGTGTCGGTGGCGATCCGTCCTACGGCGGCATGGGCATGCCCAAAGCCGTTTCGGCCCAGGTCGAAGAAATGGTCAACTCCGCCAGCCTGTCGTTCGGCCTGTACCCGATGCTGACCGCCGGCGCTTGCCTGTCGATCAACGCCCACGCCAGCGAAGAGCTCAAAGCCGCGTACCTGCCGAACATGTACGCCGGCATCTGGGCGGGTTCCATGTGCCTGACCGAGCCACACGCCGGTACAGACCTGGGGATCATCCGTACCAAAGCCGAGCCTCAGGCCGACGGCTCCTACAAGGTCAGCGGCACCAAGATCTTCATCACCGGTGGCGAACACGACCTGACCGAAAACATCATCCACCTGGTGCTGGCCAAGCTGCCGGATGCACCGGCGGGGCCGAAAGGCATTTCGCTGTTCCTGGTGCCGAAGTTCATGGTCAATGCCGATGGCAGCCTGGGCGCGCGCAACCCGGCGAACTGCGGTTCGATCGAACACAAGATGGGCATCCAGGCGTCCGCGACCTGCGTGATGAACTTCGATGAAGCCGTGGGTTATCTGGTCGGCGAGCCAAACAAAGGCCTGGCGGCGATGTTCACCATGATGAACTACGAGCGACTGGGTGTCGGTATCCAGGGCCTGGCCACTGGCGAACGCTCGTACCAGAACGCCGTGGAATACGCCCGTGACCGTCTGCAAAGCCGTTCGCCAACCGGCGCGCAGAACAAGGACAAAGTGGCTGACCCGATCATCGTCCACCCGGACGTGCGTCGCATGCTGCTGACCATGAAAGCCTCGAACGAAGGTGGTCGTGCGTTCTCCACCTACGTGGCGATGCAACTGGACACCGCCAAGTTCAGCGAAGATGCAACCACCCGCAAGCGTGCGGAAGACCTGGTGGCGTTGCTGACCCCGGTGGCCAAGGCGTTCCTGACCGACCTCGGCCTGGAAACCACCGTACACGGCCAGCAAGTCTTTGGCGGCCACGGTTACATCCGTGAGTGGGGTCAGGAGCAACTGGTGCGTGACGTGCGCATCACCCAGATCTACGAAGGCACCAACGGCATTCAGGCGCTGGACCTGGTCGGGCGCAAGATCGTGGGCAGCGGCGGGGCGTTCTACAACCTGTTCGCCGACGAGATTCGCCACTTCACGGCGACCGCCAGCACGGACCTCGCCGAGTTCACCAAGCCGCTGAACGACGCAGTGACCACCCTCGATGAACTGACCGCGTGGTTGCTGGATCGTGCGAAGAGCAATCCGAACGAAATCGGCGCGGCGTCGGTCGAGTATCTACAGGTGTTCGGTTACGTGGCGTACGCCTACATGTGGGCACTGATGGCCAAGGCGGCTTTCGGCAAGGAAGCGCAAGACGATTTCTATGCCAGCAAACTGGGCACGGCGCGGTTCTATTTTGCCCGCCTGTTGCCGCGCATTCACTCGTTGAGCGCGTCAGTGAAGGCCGGTAGCGAATCGTTGTTTCTGCTGGATGCAGGACAATTCTGATGAAGTAACGTTATGTAAGCATTCTCTTACATGACGTGCTGCTGTTCTCCCATGGATGCAAATTGGATCCACAGCTAATCTACTTCACATGGACGTAGCGCAGGAAGCGCAAAGCAACAACAGGGACACGTAGGATTCTGCCAGGACGGTGGAGTGAAATGGATGTCAGGGAAACAGTCTGCAAAGCCCCGCTTCGGCGGGGTTTTCTTTTGCCTGAAGAAAAGTTTTCAGCTAGCCCCATCCAGAGCCTGTGCGCCGTTCAAGCGCCCATCCGGGCCGTTTATCACCTCTTCCAGCAATGTCCGCAGCAATGCCAGCGAGGCCTGCTGCCGTTGCACATCCCGACACACCAAACCGACTTTCAGCGGCACTCGGGGTTCGCTCAGGGGTTTCCACAGCAGTTCGTGGTTGCCATGGGTCTTTTGCGAGCGACCGGGCAGCACTGTCGCCAGGCGCGTGTGCGGCAGGCTGTCGAGGATGCCGGCCATGTTGTTCAGCTCGGCTTGCACCTGTGGGCGACGTCCGAGGCTTGTCAGCTGTGCCTGCCAGATCTGCCTGATCTGAAATTCCTCGCCCAGCAGTAACATCGGCAGTTCGGCAGCCTGACTCATGGACACTTTCTTGAATTCACGCAGCGGATGCTCTGCCGGGATGACCAGGGTCAGTTCATCTTCGTACAGCATCACGCCATGTAAGCCAGGCTGGCGGGGCGGCAGGTAGCCGATGCCGATATCCAGAGAACCGTTGAGCAGTCGCCGCTCGATTTCCAGGCCGGTCAGTTCATAGATTTGCACCACCAGATGCGGCTGCGCCTTGCGCACCCGTTCGAGCATCTGCGGAACGAGACTGGTATGCACGGTCTGCAATACACCGATGGCCAAGGTGCGCAGCGCCTGACCCTTGAAGTTGCCGAGCGCCTCCCGTGCCCGTTGCAGGCCATCGAGCAAAGGCAGGGCGTGGTTGTACAGCGTATGGGCCGCGAGGGTCGGCAACAGACGTTTGCTGCTGCGCTCGAACAGGCTCACATCGAGGTTTTGTTCGAGGTGACGGATTTGCTGGGACAGCGCCGGCTGGGAGATGGACAGGCGCTCGGCGGCCCGGCCGACGTGACCTTCTTCATAAACCGCGACGAAATAACGCAGTTGCTTGAAATCCATAAGTGTTACTTATCGAAAATACTGGGAAATCGAAATGGCTGAACGCCTCGCCTGAGCCTAGTCTAACCGCATTCACAGGGCTTACAGGGTCACAGAGCGCGATGAATACCCTTTGCTTCGATGGTATTTACATAGGCAAGGCAAAAAACCTCAAAAGGGTTTTTTTCAAATGAATCTGTTCAGTCTACGCCGCAGTCCTCCCAGTCTTGACGATCTGGTCATGGACGCTTCCCGGCCATCCCAAGGCGTTAACCTTTCCAGCGAGTACTTGATGCCCAGTGTCGAGCGGCCGAAACAGGTGTTTGTGCGTGGCCAGGGTTCATGGTTGTGGGACAGCGATGACCGTGCGTACCTGGATTTTTCCCAGGGTGGCGGGGCCAACAGCCTTGGTCATAGTCCTTCGGTACTGGTCAACGCAATCACTGCCCAGGCTCAGTCGCTGATCAATCCGGGCTTCGGCCTGCATAACCGCGGCATGCTCAGCCTCGCCGAACATCTGTGTGCCAGCACCGGCAGTGATCAGGCCTACCTGCTCAATACCGGCAGCGAAGCCTGTGAGGCAGCGATCAAACTGGCGCGCAAATGGGGTCAACAGCATCGCGGCGGTGCATCGCGAATCATTGTGGCCAACAACGGATGCCATGGCCGCAGCCTGGCGACGATTTCGGCGTCGGACAGTTCGACATTGGCCAACCGATTCGAGCCGCAATTGCCAGGCTTCAGTCGTGTTCCTTTCAATGATCTGCCAGCGTTGCATGCGGCCGTGGATGAACGGACCGTAGCGATCATGCTCGAGCCGATCCAGAGCGAAGCCGGAGTGATCCCGGCCACCGCGCACTACCTCAAGGGCGTCGAACGCTTGTGCCGTGAACTCGGCATTTTGCTGATCCTTGACGAAGTGCAAACCGGCATCGGCCGTTGTGGCACCTTGCTCGCGGAACAGTCCTGCGGCGTCACGGCGGATATCGTCGTGCTCGGCAAAGGGCTGGGCGGCGGTGTGCCATTGGCCGCGCTGCTGGCGCGGGGCAAGGCTTGCTGTTTCGACATTGGCGAGGTGACAGGCACTCATCACGGTAATGCGTTGATGACCGCGGCGGGACTCTCGGTGCTCGATACGGTGCAGGACAAGGCTTTCCTCAAGCACGTCGCAGAAGCAGGTCAACACCTGCGTGAAGGGTTGGAGCGTCTGGCCCATCGTTACGATCACGGTGAGTTGCGCGGTCAAGGGCTACTTTGGGGGCTGACGCTATCGGACGATTCCGCCGACTCGGTGGTCAAGGCCGCTCTGTACGAAGGTTTGCTGCTCAATGCCCCGCAACCCGACTGCCTGCGCTTTACCCCTGCGCTGAATGTCAGCAACGCCAACATCGATGAAATGCTCCTGCGCCTGGCGCGCGCTTTCTCCCGAGTACGCACCGCGCAATTGCAGTGCCGCAAAGGGATTGCCGTCTGATCAGACGCGCCCTGCACGCATTCCAGAACCGTCTCGCGGTAATACGCACGCCCCACGCCCGACACTTTTGGCGTGGGGCGTTTTTTTGTGGCCGGTTTTTTCCAAAGGCAATTTCGGCTTGAGCGGTTAGCACATCAATGGCTTTCTAGCGTGCATCGGCAGGGAGTGCCGGTGCCAGCGAAACGGTATTGCTGTCGCGTTGGTTTTGATTTCTGTACCACTGGGTGGTATGTTTTGTGGAAGGGATGCCGATGTCACCAAGGCTGTTCAAGACAAAGCGCTTCGCAATGCAGGCCGCCAAGGCCTGGATCGGTGATGACGAGCTCCGGGAGGCATTCACCGAAATGCTCAATGGTCAGGCTGACAATTTGGGCGGCGGGGTCTGGAAGAAGCGTTTGAATGCCAACCGCCATCGCTCGATTATCCTGGCCAAGGGCGGTGCTCACTGGGTCTATCAGTTCCTGTACGCAAAGAAAGATCAGAGCAATATCAGTCCCAGGCATTTGCTCGACTTGCGAGAGTTGGCCAAGACATATGGTGGACTGACCGAAATGGAAATTCAGCGTTTGCTGGATGCAAAGGAGTTTGTGGAGATACCAAATGAGTAAAAAATTCAAAAGCGAGCTATCGGAGTCGATCCACGAATCTGCCAGTGCCTTGTACGCCATTGGTGCAATCAGCAAGGCGACCATGCGTGAGTTCGATGAGTCTTGTCTTGCAAGGGTGCCGGATGCGATTCCCGCGCAGGAGATCAAGGCATTGCGCGAGCGCAACAATGTCAGTCAACCGGTGTTTGCGCGCTACCTGAACACCAGTGCTTCCACGGTCAAGCAATGGGAAGCAGGGGATAAGCACCCCAGTGGCATGGCGCTGAAGTTGCTGAGTATCGTGCGCAAACACGGTCTGGAGATACTGGCCTGAGGAATCGGGCTGAACCCTGACAAACGGCACAGGTCGATTAACTGTAGGGCTCGAACGAGTCCACCCCAATCAGGAGCTGTCCCATGGACTTTATTCGCATCATCATCGCCATCCTGTTGCCGCCACTGGGTGTGTTTCTGCAAGTAGGATTCGGCGGGGCGTTCTGGCTGAATATTCTGCTGACGTTGTGCGGTTACATTCCGGGGATCGTGCATGCGGTGTACATCATCGCCAAGCGCTGAGTTGAGCGTCGGCGGGTCGGCCGCTTTCGCGAGCAGGCTCGCTCCCACAGGATTTGTGCACGCCACAGAACCTGTGGGAGCGGCGGTGCGGCGATCCGACTTGCCCGCGAAGGCGGCGCCACCGTTTCGGCAATGAACGCAGGCTTCAGTCCACTGAATCCATCACCCGCCGATAAAACAACCACTCCTGCTCCAGCGCATGGGCCTGATTGCCGGCCTTGCGAAAACCATGACGTTCATCGGCGTAGTAATGCGCTTCGACCAGGATGCCGTTGTCTTGCAGCGCCGTGACCATGTCGCGGGTCTGCTGCGGGACGACCACGGCATCCAGTTCTCCTTGAAAGAAGATCATCGGCACGCGGATGTTGCCGGCATGCAGCAGCGGTGTGCGTGCGGCGTAGCGTTCGGCATCCAGTTGCGGATCACCGATCAGCCAATCCAGATAGTCGCTTTCGAATTTGTGGGTCGCGCGCCCCAGCGCCACCGGGTCGCTGACCCCATACAGGCTGGCGCCGGCACGGAACACGTTGTGAAAGGCCAAGGCGCAAAGGGTGGTGTAGCCGCCGGCGCTGCCGCCGCGAATGAACGCCTGGTCGCCGTCGATCAAGCCGCGGTCGCTGAGGTAACTGACCACGGCGCAGGCGTCTTGCACATCCACGTCGCCCCAACTCAGGTGCAGTGCCTGGCGATAGGCCCGGCCATAACCGCTGCTGCCGCGATAGTTGAGGTCGGCCACGGCGAAGCCCCGCTGTGCCCAGTACTGGATACGCGGATCGAGCATCGGGTAGCACGCCGAGGTCGGGCCACCATGGATGAACACCACCAATGGCGGTTTCGCCGCGCCGGTCATCGCCGGGTAGAAGAAGCCGTGTGCTTCGCCTGAGCCACTTGGGTAGCGCAAGGTTTGCGGGCGGCTGATCTGTTCGGGGGGAAGCGGCGTGATTCCGCCAGCCAGCACTTGCACTTGCACTTGCCGGCTCAGGCGGTCGATGGCGATGACGGCGGTTGAACTGACGGGCGACGCGGCGATGCAATAGATGTACTGCTCATCCACTGCGAGATGTCGGAAGCGGCTGTAGTCGCCGGTGAAGTCGGCGCTGGAATTGCCGCCTATGCCCAATCGGCCAAATCCGCCTTCGGTCCAACTGGCCAGATAACTGTCGTCGCTCAGCGGCAACCAGGTGCTGCCGCCGAGTTGCCAGGGCGCGGGACCATGGTCGGCGCTGGCACTTGGCAAAGGGCTCAAGCCTTGTTCAGATTCTTTCCATGGCTGCCAGTAACCCGCGCGATCCGTCAGGCAATACAAGCGCCCGTCGGCATCAAACCGCGGTTGCTGCACAGATTCTTGAACGCCGTCGCCCGCCACACAACGAGCCTTGGCAAAGCCGCCGTTGGCGAGGCGTTCGGCAACCATCAAACGGGTCGCTGTCCATGGCTGATCCGGGCGACTCCACTCGATCCAGGCCAGACGCCGGGCATCAGGGCTCAGCGTCGGTGCCGCGTAGAAATCGGCACCCTCGGCCAGCAGGTGACGTGCGCCATTGAGCAGATCGATTGCCACCAGTCGGTGTTGATTGCGATGCTCCTCGACCGCCAGCACTTGCCCGTTGGCGAACTGTAAATCGCCATAACGGCACGCACCGGACGTCAGCCTTTCGGGCGCTTCGCCTTGCAGTGATTGCCGATACAACTGCTGGTCTGCCTCGTTGACGAAAACGATGCCGTCATCCGTCAGACAAAACGCGCCGCCGCCATATTCGTACACCCGACTGCGCACGCTGAACCCCGGTGGCGTCAGGCATTTCGCTGCACCGTCGCGCCAATGCCAGATCCGGCATGCGGCGTCTTCGGGGCGGTACTCGTTCCAGAACAGGCCCTGAGGACCGACCTGCAATTCGGCAAAGTCGATACCGGCGGCCACGGCTTTGGCAGCGCTGAATGGTTCAGCTTTTGGCGATGAGGCGTGAGTTTCGTTCATTGCGAAAGGCCAGTTGGTCGATGGTCTGGGTGGCGTGCTCGGCTTCTTCGCGGGCCTTGAGGATCACGCCGTGTTGTAGCGACTTGCTGCACACCGGGTCGGCGTTGCTGGCATCACCGGTGAGCATGAACGCCTGGCAGCGGCAGCCGCCGAAGTCTTTTTCTTTCTCGTCACAGGAGCGGCACGGCTCGGGCATCCAGTCGTAACCGCGAAAGCGGTTGAAGCCGAACGAGTCGTACCATATGTGCTGCATGCTGTGGTCGCGCACGTTGGGAAACTGCACCGGCATCTGTCGGGCACCGTGACAGGGCAGGGCGGTTCCGTCTGGCGTGACCGTCAGAAAAATACTGCCCCAGCCGTTCATGCAGGCTTTCGGGCGTTCTTCGTAATAGTCCGGCGTGACGAAAATCAGCTTGCACGGATGCCCTTCGGCTTCCAGTTTGGCGCGGTATTCATTGGTGATGCGTTCGGCGCGCACCAGTTGCTCTTTGGTCGGCAAAAGCCCGACGCGATTGAGTTGTGCCCAGCCGTAGAACTGGCACGTGGCGAGCTCGACGAAGTCTGCTTCCAGGGCGATGCACAGCTCGATGATGCGGTCGATCTGGTCGATATTGTGCCGATGGGTGACGAAGTTCAGCACCATCGGATAACCGTGGGCCTTCACCGCCCGGGCCATTTCCAGTTTCTGTGCGAAGGCCTTTTTCGAACCGGCCAGCAGGTTGTTCACCTGCTCGTCGCTGGCCTGGAAACTGATCTGGATGTGATCGAGACCGGCCTTCTTGAAGTCGCTGATTTTCTGCTCGGTGAGGCCGATACCGGAGGTGATCAGGTTGGTGTAGAAACCCAGTTTGCGGGCCTCGGTAATCAGCTCGGCGAGGTCCTGGCGCACTAGCGGTTCGCCACCGGAAAAGCCCAGTTGCGCGGCACCCAATTCCCGCGCTTCGTGAAACACCTTGATCCACTGCTCGGTGCTCAGCTCTTTGCCTTGCTCGGCGAAATCCAGCGGATTGGAGCAGTACGGGCATTGCAGCGGGCAGCGATAGGTCAGCTCGGCGAGCAGCCACAGCGGCAGGCCGATCTCGGGTTTGGGCGGTACTTGCACCGATGAATCAGGCAAGTTCGATCCAGTGCTGCGCACGGGCAACCTCCATGAATTGCTCGATGTCGTCACCGAGCTCGGGCACGCCGGGGAACTGCTGATCGAGTTCGGCGATGATGGCAGCCACGTCTCGCTCGCCATCAATCAAGCCACCAATCAACGCGGCGCTTTCATTGAGCTTGATCATGCCTTCCGGGTACAGCAGCACATGGCCTTTTTGCGCCGGTTCGTACTGGAAGCGGTAGCCAGGACGCCAGGTCGGGGTCTTGCTGCGATCGAAACTCATAAGGTGATTCCTTTGTGCCAGACCCGTTCCCCGGTCACGCTGTGATACGGCGGGCGTTTCAGTTCGTAGGCCATGCTCATGGCATCGAGCATGCTCCAAAGAATGTCCAGTTTGAACTGGAGAATTTCCAGCATGCGCTCCTGGCCTTCACGGGTGGTGTAGTGCTGCAGCGTGATCGCCAGGCCATGCTCGACATCACGCCGTGCCTGGCCCAGGCGCGTGCGGAAATACTCGTAGCCGGCCGGGTCGATCCAAGGGTAATGCTGGGGCCAGCTGTCCAGGCGCGATTGATGGATCTGCGGGGCGAACAGTTCGGTCAGCGAGCTGCTCGCTGCTTCTTGCCAACTGGCGCGGCGGGCGAAATTGACATAGGCGTCCACGGCGAAGCGTACGCCGGGGAGCACCAGCTCCTGGGAACGCAATTGATCCGGGTCGAGGCCCACGGCCTGGCCCAGGCGCAGCCAGGCTTCGATGCCGCCGTCTTCACCGGGCGCACCGTCGTGGTCGAGCAGGCGCTGAATCCATTCGCGGCGGATCTCGCGATCAGGGCAGTTGGCGAGGATCGCCGCGTCCTTCAGGGGGATGTTCACCTGATAGTAGAAACGGTTGGCGACCCAGCCCTGGATCTGCTCGCGGGTGGCCCGGCCTTCATACATCGCCACGTGGTAAGGGTGATGGATGTGGTAATAGGCGCCCTTGGCGCGCAGGGCGGCTTCGAATTCGGCGGGGGACATCGGGGTGTCGGTCATTGCGGTTCTCCGGGATGGACCGGTGGATTCTTCAGTGCCTGAGCTGGCCTCATCGCGAGCAGGCTCGCTCCCACAGTTGATCGCATACCCCTGTGGGAGCGAGCCTGCTCGCGATAGACCGCGCAGCGGTCTCGGCTACTTACAAAACAATACTCATGCCGTCATACGCCACTTCAACCTGGCGCCGATCCAGCTCTGCGCGCTCCAGCGAATCCTCATCAAGAATCGGGTTGGTGTTGTTGATGTGGATGAGTACTTTGCGCTGGTTGGGCAATTGCTCAAGGACTTCGAGCATGCCGCCGGGGCCGTTCTGCGCCAGATGTCCCATCTCGCGACCGGTGCGGGTACCGACGCCACGACGCCGCATTTCATCGTCATCCCACAAGGTTCCATCCACCAGCAGGCAATCGCTGCCGGCCATGATCTCCAGCAGCGCTGCATCCACCTTGCCCAGGCCCGGTGCGTAGAACAGTTTGCCGCCGGTGTTGAGGTCTTCGACGATCAGGCCGATGTTGTCGCCCGGATGCGGGTCGAAGCGGTGCGGGGAGTAGGGCGGCGCGGCACTGCGCAAAGGCAGCGGGGTGAAGCGCAGGTTCGGGCATGCCGGTACGCTGAAGCTCTGGTCGAGCTCGATCTGGTTCCAGGTCAGCCCGCCATTCCAGTGGTTGAGCATGGTGAACAGCGGAAAACCGCTGCTCAGGTCTTCGTGGACCATGTCGGTGCACCAGACCTGATGCGGGCAGCCTTCACGCAGCATAAGCAGGCCGGTGGTGTGGTCGATCTGGCTGTCCATCAGGATGATCGCGCCGATCCCGGTATCGCGCAGGGCGCGGCCCGGTTGCATCGGGGCGAAGCTCTGGAGCTGGGCGCGAATGTCCGGGGAGGTGTTGCACAGCACCCAGTTCACGCCGTCATCGGAAATCGCGATGGACGATTGCGTCCGCGCCTTGGCCCGCAGGCTGCCGTTGCGAAAGCCCGCGCAGTTCACGCAGTTGCAGTTCCACTGGGGGAAGCCGCCGCCAGCAGCGGAACCTAGAATCTGGACAAACATGGACGCTCCATCATTTCAACGCTGAAAATAAAACGCCTCGGATAACCGAGGCGTTGTGCTGCATCTCTGTCAAAGCTGAGATTAGCGGCTTGCGAAGTACATGGTGACTTCAAAGCCAATACGCAGGTCGGTGTAGGCAGGTTTGGTCCAGGCCATAAATTGAACTCCTTCAGGTAGGGTGGGATAGCGCTATCTATAGGTATAGTCCACCTCAAGTCAGAGATGTTCAAGATAGTTAGGTTGCTATGTTACTCAAAATTTCAAAGAAATTGCCCGTGAAACTTTGAGAAAGCTCCTTGCAGCCCCGGTAATGATCATTTTGCCGCTTGCCATGGCGCGCCAGGGGCTGCGCTGTTGGCAAGGCACAGCCAGCCGCCTTCGGCCTGATTCAGGCGTTGGGCCGCAGCCAGTAGAGCGGTCCGGTCAATGCGCAAAATGGCCTCGGGCAATTGCGTCAGATAATCCGACGAACGGCTGGCCAGCTTGCCCTGCCAGAGCAATTCGGCCGCTTGACCCGTGGTGAGCGCAGCGCTGCAAAACTGATCCGCCAGGGCCTGGCGTTGAGCGTTGAAGGTGGTGTCGTCGAGCGCGTGGATCAGCTCCGGCAATCGATTCAGGAATTGCTCGATGTGTTGCAGCAACCCCTCCGGCGCAATGCCTGGCGATTGCACACCGAACAGCAGCCCGGTTTGCCCGTGAATCTGCCGCAGGGCGCTGAACACCGCATAGCCAAGTTGCAGCTCCACCCGCAGGCGTTGGTAGAACGGTGTCTGGCAGACATGCGCGAGCAAACGCCACGCGGCTTCGTCGGCCATTTCCTGGGTGGCTGTCGGACAGAACAGCAGCAACGCGTGTTCGTTGGAGGCAGTATCGGCAGTGCTCCACAGATGCTGTGCAAGGATCGAAGAGGGCGGCGTCAGTTGATTGTCCGGCGTGCCGGGTATGCGGCTCAAGGCCAGGCCCATGGCTGCTTGAGTCTGAGCCGATAATCCGATGGCCAGCCCATCCCATCGCGCACTCGACCAGAGTTGCTGCACGTCGTCCGAGTTCGCGGTTTGCCTGAGGCAGTGATCGGGCAATGCCTTGAGCAGTTGTCGAATCGGTATCAACGCAACGCTGGTCGATTCGGCTTGTGAGACAGCGGCATCAGGTTTTATCAGTTCTTTCAGCACGTGCTCCAGGACGCTGGGCATCGGCTCCTGTAGCCCGTTCAGTTTGAGCAGCCATTCGTTGCCCGACGCACTGAAGGAAAAATCCACACCGGCCTGACGCGCGTCTTCGCGTAACGGTTGCAGGTGGTTCTCCAGCCGTGATTGAAGGTGGCTGTCGGGAGTCGAGTCCAGACGCCAGCGCAGATAAATCGAACCTTCAGTACCGTTGTCCGGCCATGCCTGGCTGAATTGCATCGGCGAACGTTCACGACGGCTGCGCGAACGATCCTGGGCAAAAGTGCGCAGGCCACGGTGGGCGCTGGTCTGGCCGCGAATCAGTCCGGCGTTCGATGCCGGTGCATCGGCGCGCAGAAACGGGTTGGGCGCCGGCAATTGCCATGGGCCGCTGAAGTTATCCACAACGCTGATTTGTTGAAGGATTTGCTTGAGGGCTGTAACGCCCTGCTCGGTTAACCCGAATTCGCGTTGTTCGCTGTCCTGGCGGGCCAATTGCAGCGCACTGCTGACCTGTTGCTGGCGCTCAAGCAATGCCGCGTATTCTTCGCGCAACCGGCTCCAGTCTTGCCGGGCGACGAAGTTCAGCCAATCCATGAGCCGTTCAGGAATTCCGGTAGCCGCTGCATGGGTGGGCAGGGTGAATTCGACGTGCAGCAAGGCTTGCCCGGCGAACTGGTACAGCGGGGTGGCCTTGAGTTTCAGAGCTAACCCGCGCTCGCGTAAATCCGCCAGTAAACCGCCCGGTTTCTCGGTATTCAGCCAATGACACAGGAACGCCAGCGCTTCGGCAGACGACTGGGGCAGCGCTTCGAGCGTGAGCAGTAAGTCCAGCCGTCGCTCGCCGGCCTGTTGATAACTTTTATCCGACGTTTCCATCAGCGGCATTGGGGCTTGTTGTGGTGCAAATTCACCCTTGGTGAGGACGCCGCCAAACGCTTCGGCCATCACCCTCAACTCATCAAGGCTCTGTGGACCAGCGAGGCTCAAGGTTATTTGCCCGGTCTGATAGTAGCGCTGGTGAAAATCCTGCAAGGCCTGCTGAAACTCGGGTTGCGCAACAGGCAGACTGTCGCGGTTACCGGCATGAAATCCCCGCAGTGGATGAACCTGTGAAAGTCCGTCGAACAGTGCAAACTGCTGCTGCTCTGTCGGATCCTGCAACCACGCGACATATTCCGCGTGCAGCACTTCCCGTTCCCGCAGTTGATCGTCCGGATTCATAAGCGGATGGGCGAGCATGTCTGACAGACGCTCCAATCCGCCAACGAATGCTTGAGGCGGTAATTCGAAAAAGTAGTCGGTGGTCCGTTCGCTGGTCCGCGCATTCACTTGTCCACCATGGCTCTGGACGTAAGCCATCAGCCCCTGGCTCACGGGAAAACGCTCAGTCCCCAGAAACAGCAGATGCTCAAGAAAATGCGCCAGACCAGGCCACGCCAGCGGCACATCATGGCTACCCGCGGCGACCCGCAACGCTGCTGCGCAACGCTTCAAATTCGGGGCATGACGCAGCGTCACCCGCAAGCCATTGGCCAGGGTTTCAGTGTGGGGGCGAAGGGGATTCAGCGCGGGCATTGGCACTTCCAGAACAGTGAAGTGCCAATGCTAGCGGATTAGGACTTGTTCAGCTCGCCGTAAAGCTCAGGGCGGCGATCGATCAGGTAGCGATTGGCGGCGCGGGAGTCGAGCATCAACTGTCGATCCAGCTCTCCGACGATCAGCGATTCATCCAGACCCGCCTGAGCGATACGACTGCCATCCGGCGCAGCAATGCTGCTCTGGCCGCAGTAGTGGATGTCGCCTTCATGGCCGCAGTAATTGGCGTAGGCCACATAGCATTGGTTTTCGAAGGCGCGGGAGCGCACGGTGACATCGGCGACGAAATCGAACGGAATCATGTTGGCAGTCGGCACCAGAATCAGCTCTGCACCGGCCAGGGCCAGGCGTCGGGCGTTTTCCGGAAACTCCAGGTCGTAGCAGATCAGGAAACCGAGCTTCCAGCCGTTGAGCTCAACGATGGGAAACTCGTCGGAACCTGCACTGAACATCGAGTGATCCAGATCGCCGAACAGATGGGTCTTGCGGTAGTTGCAGATGCGCTCGCCGTTAGCGTCGATCAACTGCACGGCGTTGTAGATCTGCCCGTCCTCGGTGCGCTCGGGATAGCCATACAAAATGGCGATCCCGGTTGCCTTGGCAATGCGCGCAATCTGCTGCGCCGACTCACCGTTGTACACCTCCGCCAACACGCTGACGGCATCGACGCCGATGTTGTAGCCGGTCAGGAACATCTCCGGCAGCACCAGCAGGTCGGCACCTTTTGCCTCCAGCGCAAGCTGCTGCAAGCGTTGCAGGTTGCCGGCGACATCCAGAGGCAGCGGTGGACATTGGTAAAGGGCTACGCGCATTTCGGATTCCTCTTACTCGGGCAGGGCGATCGGTCCGATCTCGTTGAACACATCTCCTGGACCCGGATTCTCGGCGTGAGTTGCACCGCCGAAATGTTTCATGATGCCCCACACCGCGTTGAGCGAGGTCTGTACCGCGCCCTCAACCCAGGCCGGGGTCCACGAAACGTCGTCACCGGCGATGAAGATCCCGCGCTGCTCGGCTGGCATGTCGTCCTGCATGAAGTGCGCGTACATGCGCTGGTTGTAGCGGTAGTGGCCGGGCAGGGCGCCTTTGAACGCGCCGAGGAAATGCGGGTCGGCTTCCCACGAAACAGTGATCGGATCGCCGATGATCCGCGCGGCGATGTCGACTTTCGGGTAGATCTTCTTCAACGCATCCAATGCCAGCTTCACGCGTTTTTCCACCGGTTGCGGCAGCATTTTCAGCGCGTCGCTCATCCACGAGTACGACAGGCAAATCACCCCCGGCTTGTCGTCGCCGTTGTCGAACAGATAGGTGCCACGGGTCAGGCGGTCGGTGAGGGTCATGCTCATCAGGTCGCGGCCGGTTTCCGGATCCTTGTCCTTCCAGAACGGGCGGTCGACCATCACGAAAGTCTTCGACGACTGCATGTAGCGGGTGCGGTCCAAAGCCATCCACATCTTTTGCGAGAACAGGGTTTCGTCGCATTCGATCTGGGTGGTCAGCAGCCAGCTTTGGCAGGTGGTCAGCACCGCGGCGTATTCGCGGGTGTCGCCCCAGTTGTCGGTGACGGCGAAACGGCCACCCGGCGCGTGGGCAATTTTCTTCACGCCGGTACGCGGTGCGCCGTTGTGCAGCGAGCTGAGGCTGGTGCCGGCCGGCCAATGCGCACAACGCTCCGGCACATGGCGCCAGATGCCTTGTGGCACCTGTTCCACGCCGCCGACCACCAGGTGCTGGTGATCGTCGCAGTTGGTCATGACGACTCGGAAGATTTCCAGCATCGAGTTCGGGAAGTCCGAGTCCCAGCCGCCGGTACCGAAACCGACCTGGCCGAACACTTCACGGTGATGGAACGAGAGCTTGGCGAAGGCCTTGGAGGTGGCGACGAAGTCGTAGAAGGTGCGGTCGTCCCACAGCGGCACCAGGGTGTTCCACAGTTCCTTGAGGCGTGGCACGTCGCGGTCACGAATGGCTTGCTGGATATCGGAGAACTGCGAGCCAGCTTCCAGTGCATCGGCCCAGGCGTCAGCCACTTCCTGGAACAGTGCAGGAAGATCCGACAGCTTCTGTGCGTAATGGGTCTGGCCTTCGAGGTCGATCACCGTGCTGCCCGACGCGGGTGTCAGCGGGTTAGGGAAGGGTTTGGTTTCCAGGCCGAGCTTGTCGACGTAGTGATAGAACGCGGTAGACGACACCGGGAAGCGCATCCCGCCCAGTTCGGCAACGATGCCTTCGGCGCCATTGAATGCCTGGGAACGCAGGCGGCCACCCATTTTCGAGGCTTCGTAGACGACCGGTTTCAGGCCCAGCTTCATCAGCTCATACGCCGCCACCAGGCCGGCGATCCCGCCACCGACAATCGCCACTTCGGCACCGTGATTGTGCTCGGGAATGCTGCCCAGACCGGCTGGGTGTTCAATCCAGTCGTCGAAGGCGAAAGGAAAATCCGGGCCGAAAATGGTGACTGGTTTCTTACCGTCTGCAGGATGGCGATTGTTCTTGTTCATGGCTGACCTTGCTGGCGACCCGACGCGGAATGCGCATCTGAGTATAGGAAAAGATGCCAGCCATTCTAGAGAGCACAGAACACGTTAATAAGACGCAAAGTGTCGTCATTATGCTATTTGTTTGATCAGTATGACGATCTATCAATGCACACTGACCACTGTGGGAGCGGGCTTGCTCGCGAAGAGGCCAGCCCTGGCACCAAAAAAACTACAGGCAGAAACTCAAACCGGCTGCCCCCGATCAATCTTGCTACTCAAGATGATCGAGGTCGTGGTCTTCTCCACCCCATCCACACTGCCAATCTGATCCAGCAACTGATCCAGCTGCTCCGGCGAATCGGTGCGCAGCCACGCCACATAATCAAATTCGCCACTCACCGCACACAACTGCTGCACCTGTGCCATCGCACTCAGTCGGCGCAAAACCTCTTTACCGGAACGCGGTTGCACGGTTATCCCCACATACGCCTGCAGCCCGCCATCCACCACCCGCTGCCCGAGGCGCACGCCGTAACCGGTGATCACCTTGGCCTTTTCCAGCCGCGCCAGGCGCGAAGTGACGGTGGTACGGGCGATGCCCAGTTGCCGGGCGAGCATGGCCACGCTCTCGCGGGCGTTGATCTGCAGGGCGGCAATCAATTGGCGGTCGATTTCATCGAGAACAGGCGTGCGAGTGTCAGGCAAAGGGTTATCTCCAGTGGCATGGATCAGTGCGCAAGCATGTTACAGGCAGTTCCTGCAGGACGCTCGCGACGGAGATTTGATCTGGCCTCAATACCGTTCATGACATTTTTGCCTGCGACAAATTGCCATAAGTAACTAGGTAGTACATTATTCCGCCCTTGTCACAAATGGGGAAAATTTCCGACATGAACAATTCTGGGGCTGCCGCCGGCAGCAAATGGTTGCTGGCGGGGCTGGGTGTGCTGATTGCACTGATCGGGCTCGGCCTGGCCGGTGGCGGTGGTTATCTGATCGCGCTGGGTGGCAGCTGGTATTTCCTGCTGATGGGGCTGGCGATGCTGGCGTCCGGGTTGATGATTGTCCGGCGCAAGCCGCTCGGCGCCTGGCTGTATGGTGTGGCGTTGCTCCTCACTGCGATCTGGGCCGTTTGGGATGCGGGCCTCGAATACTGGCCGCTGGTCTCGCGGGTGCTGACCTTCGCCGTGATCGGGCTGGTGGTGGCGTTGATCTATCCGACCCTGGTCCGCGCTTCGGGCGCGACCGGTGGGCGTGGCGCCTACGGTCTGGCTGGCATTCTGGGCGTGGGCGTCGTTGCGACGATGGCCTACATGTTCGTGCCGACCCATGTGGTCAAAAACACCACTGTACCTGCGGTAACGCCGGTCACTCCAGGCACCGAACAGAAAGACTGGGCCCACTGGGGCAACACCACCGCCGGCAACCGCTTTGCCGCGCTGGACCAGATCACCAAGGGCAACATCGACAAGTTACAGGTCGCCTGGACCTTCCGCACCGGCGACATCCCGCAAAGCACCGGTGCTGGCGCCGAAGACCAGAACACCCCGCTGCAAATCGGTGACACGGTCTACACCTGCACCGCCTACGGCAAAGTCTTCGCCCTGGATGCCGACACCGGCGCCCAGCGCTGGAAGTTCGACCCGCAAGGCACCGCGCCCAACTGGCAGCGCTGCCGTGGCCTGGGCTATTCCGAAACCCCGGCTTCTTCGGACAGTCAGCCAACCGCCTGTACGAAACGTCTGTTTCTGCCAACCGGCGATGCCCGTCTGATTGCCATCAATGCCGACACCGGCAAGCCCTGTGAAGAATTCGGCAACAAGGGCACCGTTGACCTGACCACTGACATGGGCGAAGTGAAGCCCGGTTACTACCAGCAAACCTCGACCCCATTGGTCGCCGGGGACGTGGTGATCGTCGGTGGCCGTGTGGCCGATAACTACTCCACCGGCGAACCGCCGGGCGTGGTTCGTGCCTACGACGTGCACAGCGGCGAACTGGTATGGGCATGGGATCCGGGCAACCCGTACACCACCAAACGCCCACCGGCCGGTGAGACCTATACCCGTGGTACGCCGAACGTCTGGTCGGCCATGTCCTACGACGCCAAGCTCGGTCTGGTCTATCTGCCAACCGGCAACGCCACCCCGGACTTCTTCGGCGGCCAACGTACCGAGTTCGACGATAAGTGGAGTTCGTCTATCGTCGCCATCGACGTGAAGACCGGCCAGGTACGCTGGCACTTCCAGGCCACGCACCACGACCTGTGGGACTTCGACCTGCCTGCACAGCCGCTGCTGTACGACGTGCCGGACGACAAGGGCGGCACCCAGCCAGCCCTGGCGCAAGTCACCAAGCAGGGCGAGATCTTCCTGCTCAACCGCGAAACCGGCGTGCCGATTGCCCGCGTCGAAGAGCGCCCGGTGCCGCAAGGCAAGGTGCCCGGCGAACGTTACTCGCCAACCCAGCCGTTCTCGGTGGACATGCCGTCAATCGGCAACAAGACCCTGAGCGAATCCGACATGTGGGGCGCCACGCCGTTTGACCAGTTGATGTGCCGCATTCAGTTCAAAGGCATGCGCCACGAAGGCGTCTACACCCCGCCGGGCATGGATCGCGCCCTGCAATTCCCGGGCTCACTGGGCGGCATGAACTGGGGCAGCGTCTCGGTTGATCCGAACACCCACTACATGTTCGTCAACGACATGCGCCTGGGCCTGGCCAACTACATGATCCCGCGCGACAAGATCAAAGCCGGGGCCAGCGGTATCGAAATGGGCGTGGTACCGCAGGAAGGCACACCGTTCGGCGCCATGCGCGAACGCTTCCTCTCGGCGGTCGGCATTCCGTGCCAGAAACCACCGTTCGGCACCATGTCGGCCATCGACCTCAAAACCCACAAGCTGATGTGGCAAGTTCCGGTCGGCACCGTGCAGGACACCGGCCCGCTGGGCATCCGCATGCACCTGCCGATCCCGATCGGCATGCCGACCCTCGGCGCATCGCTGGCCACCCAGTCGGGCCTGCTGTTCTTCGCCGGCACCCAGGACTTCTATCTGCGCGCCTTCGATACCGGCAACGGCAACGAAATCTGGAAATCGCGTTTGCCGGTGGGCAGCCAGTCCGGGCCGATGACTTACGTTTCACCGAAAACCGGAAGGCAGTACATCCTGCTCACGGTGGGCGGTGCGCGTCAGTCGACGGATCGTGGGGATTATGTGATTGCCTACGCTTTGCCGTAGGAGCGAGCTTGCTCGCGATGGACGTTAACGATAACGCGTACTTGCAGAATAAACGCGTCGCTCTTGAGTTCATCGCGAGCAAGCTCGCTCCTACAGTGCGCGGGGCGCTAGAGTTACTCGTAGACGAATGCTGGAACGAAGGTTCAGATGCAATGGAAATGACGAGGAAGCTGCCTCCCGCAGTACGCGACCGTGCGTTGCAGATCGCCCATCACGAAATGGGGCACTACGTGGTGGCCCGCGCCCTGGGATTTGAAACGGGCGGCGTAACCCTGACAGTGACCAAGGATTTGCGGCACCACGGAGGGGCCTCCATTACCCTGGTGCGCCCAATTTCGTCGATGGAAGCCATGAAGGAACATCTGGAAGCCCGAATGATGGTGCTCCTGGCTGGCGCTATGGCGCAGACACTGCCTTCCAAACCTACAGCTGCAAAACGCGTCGATAAGTCGAAAGCCATAGCCATTCTCAAAGGCGAGCAGGGCGCGGAGCAGGATTACGCAAAGGTCAGGGAGCTTCAGCATCTGCTGCGCAATATCACTTGCCCCGATACCGATCCTGCGTCGTCTGAGCAGATAGCGGCGGAGCTTAAAGCGATGACAGATCGGGTTTGGATTCGGACGCAAAAAATCATCGAGTATCAGGCCGGGACGATTGCCGAATTGGCTGCGGCGCTGGTGGACGGTATGGCCCTTGTGGAGCAATGGGGGCGGGCGGCTGATACGTATGAGGTTGTGTTGACGGGGCAGATGCTGGAACGGCTGCGGGCGGTGCAGGCTATTCCGTCTATAAGCATTGGAAGCCCCGAAAAATCGAGGCGTGTTTTCGAGAGTTGAGCCGCCGCTAGTCTTTGGCGTTCGTCGCCGCCTGAACGGGCCTTCGCGTCAGCACCTTCACTACATCATCAATCACCGCTTTGCTCATCGTCGTCAGGTAGTGCGCAGCCCAGGCGTGACGGTCGGAGTCTTGGGCGTAGGCGGCATCGACGGTCAGGGATTTGGCGAGGAACAGCAGGTCGGAGGCTTGGGCCAGGGCGTCGGCGATGGGGACGTCGCGACAGACGTGGAACAGCGGCTGATTCGAGAGGCACAGGAAGGGTGTGAAGCCGACGGTTTTTAGTTCTGAGGGTGCGTGCGAATCCGTTTTATTCATGAGATTACTCCTGGTTATTCAAGGAGCCGCCACTTTCGTTTCCAAGCGAATGGGTGGCAGCTGTGCGCAGGTTGGAAAACCGGGAACCAGAGAAACCGGCACGCCCGAAGACGTCCCACGCACAGCTGCCATGACACAGGATTGCAGTCGTAAAAACGTCTGCAGTCTTGATTGGGCGCTATTGCGTAGCGGTTCGACGGGTTTCCAAGCCCGATCGCTGAATGGTCAGCGACGTCCGGAGACTATCCCGTCAAAGAAAAGCGCAACAAGGCAGCAAAGTGCCCAAAAGCAAGGTTCGGAGTTTGCCTACAAGGTTTACGGACGTCATCCGATATTGCGACACCCTCTGTAAACGAAGACTGGCGCGACGAGCGATTTTCCAGGCCGGTGCATCCTCTGAGTAGTTGAGCCAAACGCCTGGTTCCCGCGTTGTCATGAGGGCACTGAAGCAATTGGCGAAACGGCAAACCCTCTACCAGTAACCATCGTTAACAATTGACAGAGGAATCAGGGTGGTTGGGCACCTCTGAAGCTCATACATTTATTCCTTTGAGGTTATATTCCTTTGGTGGCATATTTGTATGAAGTGGGACGTCGAATACACGGATGAATTTGAGGCCTGGTGGGATCACCTGAACGAGGCCGAACAGGACTCGGTTCAGGCCACGGTGATGTTGCTGGGCGAGGATGGCCCACACTTGGGTTTTCCACATACCAGCGATATCAAGGGTTCACGGCATGGCAACCTTCGTGAGTTAAGGGTGCAGCACGCTGGCAGGCCGTACCGTGTGCTGTACGCGTTTGATCCACGGCGCAGCGCGATTCTGCTGATTGGCGGTGATAAAACCGGCCAGGAGCGTTGGTATACGGAACACGTGCCACTGGCCGAACGTCTCTACGACGAGCACTTGGAAACATTGAAGAAAGAGGGCTATGACAATGGCTAAAAAATTTGCTGATTTGGTGGCACGTCGCTCTCCAGAGTCTAAAGCGCGTGTTGAGGCCTTGCATCAGAAGCTACGAGAACAAATGCCGCTGCACGAGTTGCGCCAGGCGCAAGCGTTGAGTCAGGACACTCTGGCCAGGACGCTGCATGTCAACCAGGCGGCGATCTCCAAGATGGAGCGGCGAACGGATATGTACATCAGTACTTTGCGCAACTACATCCGCGCCATGGGTGGCGAGCTGGAAATCATCGCCACCTTCCCCGAGGGCCAGGTAAAGATCGAAAACTTTGCCAACTGAACGATTTAAAAAATGGCTCTACTGTTTCGGGCTATTCAGATACGCAAAAGCCGCGCAATGCGCGGCTTTCTTGTTTGGTGGGCCCACACGGACTTGAACCGTGGACCAAAGGATTATGAGTCCTCTGCTCTAACCAACTGAGCTATAGGCCCTCAGTAGGTCGCGGATTATAGCGATGGTTTCGCGGCTGTGCTATCCGAAAAATCCAATACGGTTGTACGAAGAAACGTCGCGGCAAATTCGTCGGGGGGCAGGGGCAGGCTGACGATGTAGCCCTGGATTTGTTCACAGCCCTCGGCAGCGAGGAATTGCTGTTGCGCCAGGGTCTCGACCCCTTCGGCAATCACGGTGAATGGCATGCTCCGTCCGAGCGCGATGATGGCGCGTACGATCGCCGCATCGTGGGGATCGTCCGGCAGGCCGCGGACGAAGGACTGGTCGATCTTGAGGATGTCCAGTGGCAGGCGCTTGAGGTAGCTCAGGGACGAGTAACCGGTACCGAAGTCATCGATGGCCAGTTGCACGCCCAGTTTTTTGAGTTGATGCAGCACCGCCAGCGCTTCCTCGGCCTGGCTCATGATGAAGTTTTCGGTGATTTCCAGTTGCAGGAAACCGGGGTTGAGGCCGTTGTCCTTGAGCAACTGTTCGATACGGCCCAGCAGATTGGGTTGGCGCAATTGGGCGCCGGCAAGGTTGACCGACAGTGGGCCGGGACTGTCGTACAGCCGGTGCCATTCGGCCATCTGCCGGCAGGCGGTTTCCAGGACCCAGTCGCCGATTTGCAGGATCATGCCGTTTTCTTCAGCCAGCGGGATGAAGTGTTCCCGCGGCACGTCGCCAAACGTCGGATGGCGCCAGCGGATCAGGGCTTCGGCGCCGACCAGGCTGTAGTCCACGAGGCTGATTTTCGGTTGGTAGCACAGGTGCAACTCGTTGCGTTCGATGGCGCGGCGCAGTTCGTGTTCCAGCGCCACGCGTTCGCTGGCCTGGGCAGTGAGGTCGCGGGTGTAGCTTTC
Organism: Pseudomonas sp. KH_046_1; assembly: GCF_057839025.1. Classification (NCBI taxonomy): domain Bacteria; kingdom Pseudomonadati; phylum Pseudomonadota; class Gammaproteobacteria; order Pseudomonadales; family Pseudomonadaceae; genus Pseudomonas; species Pseudomonas sp. KH_046_1. Next base: position 5,789,745 of record NZ_CM174481.1, on the reverse strand, counting down.
GACGCGGTTGCGGCCCTTGGCCTTGGAGCGGTACATCGCGGCGTCGGCGTTCTTGATCAGTGTGGCAACGTCGCAGCCATCCTTCGGATAGAGGCTGGTGCCGATACTGGCGCTGATGAAAAACTCGTGTTCGCCAGCCTGGAACGGCGCGGCGAAACAATTGAGCAATTTGGTGGCGATGTGGTCGGCATCGCTGGATTGTTGCAAGCCCGGCAACAGAATGATGAATTCGTCACCCCCCAGGCGCGCCACGGTGTCGATGTCACGCAACTGCTCCTTGAGGCGCACGGCAATGCCCTTGAGCAGCAAGTCGCCGACCGGGTGGCCGAGGCTGTCGTTGATGTGTTTGAAGCGGTCAAGGTCGAGGAACAGCACGGCGCCCTGGCCACCGTTTTCCTGTTGGTTGTTGAGCGCCGTCAGCAAACGGCTTTCGAACAGCGTGCGGTTCGGCAGGCCGGTCAGCGGGTCGTGGTGCGCCTGGTAGTCGAGTTTGGCCTGGGCATGCTTGAGGCTGGAAATGTCGGCGAACACCGCGACAAAGTGGGTGATGAATTTGTCGCGGTTGCGCACGGCACTGATGGTCAGCCAGCTCGGGTACAGCTCGCCATTCTTGCGCCGATTGGAAATCTCACCCTGCCAATGACCTTCGGCGGTCAATTGATGCCACATGGCCGCGTAGAACGCACTGTCATGCAGGCCTGAGGCGAGCAGGCGTGGCGTGTGGCCCAGGGCTTCGTTTTCGCTGTAACCGGTGATTTCGGTGAACGCGCGGTTGACCGCGCTGATGTGCTGTTGGGTATCGGTGATCAACACGCCTTCGGCGGTGCTTTCGAACACGGTGGCGGCCTGTTGCAGTTTTTCCTGCATCAGGTGCCGCTCGGTGATGTCCCGGGCGATGGTCAGCATGCAGTCTTCATCGCCAATCGGCAGCGGACGGCTGGACACTTCACAGAGGCGGATCTGCCCGTCGCTGCGGCGGATATGGCAGCTGAAGTCGCGGACAAAGCCGTCGCGGTGCAGCAAGTCGAGCATTTGCTTGCGTTCATTGAGGTTGACCCAGATTCCCAGGTCCAGCGCCGAACGATCCACCGACATGGCGCTGTTGAACCCGGTGATGCGGCTAAAACCATCGTTGACCTCCAACAGCAAGCCATCACTTTGCCGAGACAGCAGCAAGCCGTCGGGAGAGGCGTGGAAGGCCTTGGCGAATTTTTCTTCGGAAGTTTGCAGCTGTTGCTGGGTTTCCTTGAGCTGGGTGATGTCCCGCACCACGACCACCAGCGCCGGTGTCATGTCGAGGTTGAACGGTTCGGCGGAGATCAGGCCGGTAAACACCTGGCCGTTGCTACGACGAAAGGGCATTTCCAGGTTGCGGATGCTGCCGGCCTGCAAGCGTTGCAACAGGCCCGGCCCAACACCGGGAATCCCCCAGATGTTCAGGTTGGTGGCGGTCTGGCCAATGACGTCCTCGGCCTTGAGGCCGATCTGTTCTTCGAACGCTTCGTTGACTTCCAGCAGGCAGCCGTCGCTCAGGCGCGCGATCACCAGCATGTCCGGGCATTGCTGGAACACGGATGCGAATTTCTGTTCCGACAGGCGCAATGCTTCTTCGGTGCGCTTGGCGTCGGTGATATCGATCATCAACCCGCGCAGAACCGGCTCATGCCCGTGTTCGATCAGGCTGACGATATCGCGCACCCACAGGCAGCGGCCGTCGGCGGTGATCACCCGGTAATCGAGTCGGTGATCGCGCCCGGCCAGTACTTCGTGATCGCAGAAGGTCTGGGCGCGGGTCAGGTCGGCGGGGTGAATGATGTTGCGCCAGAAGCCCGGAATCAGCCAATGGGACAGGGGATAACCGAGAAGGTCTTCGGCGTGGGGCGATACATAGCTGTAGGTGAAGTCGGTGACTTTTGCTTCCCAGGCGATGGCCGACAGGCTCTCCACCAGGCCACGGTAGTGGTATTCGCTGCTGCGCAGTTCCTGTTCAAGGTCGACCCGGCGGGCGATTTCCGAGCTCAAGCGGCGGTTGATGCGGATAACCACCGCCAGCACGATAGTCAGCAGCAGCAATCCGGGCAGGCCATACACCAACAGGTCATTCCAGAAAGTTCGATGATCGAGGACGTTGCCGACCCAATGCTCCTGAATGGCGCTGATTTCAGCGGGGCTCATGTCCGCCAGGACTTTGTCGAGAATGCCGACCAGCATCTTGTTGCCGCGGGGTACACCCATGGCCAGTTGATAGCGATAGGGGGTTTCACCGCTGACATACAACCCATCGAGCTTGAGTTGGCGCAGGCTCCAGACGCTGGAAGCCAGATCGCCTACCACGGCGTCTACTTCGTCGGTGGCCAGCGCCTGCAGCGCCGAACTGACGTTGGGCATTGCCACCAGGTTCAAGTCGGGATGGTGGGTGCGCAGCAGTTCGTGGGGGGCGTAGTTTTCCACCACGGCGATTTTCAGGCCGTACAGGTCTTTCAGGTTATGTGGCTGGGGGCCCCCGACATGGGCCAGGATGACAATCGGAAAATCCAGATAGGGGCGAGTGAACGACAGGTATTTCTGGCGTTCAGGGGTCGACATGATGCCCGGCAGCAGGTCCAGCTTGCCCTTTTTGGCTTGTTCCAGGACGGCGGTCCAGCTCACCGGCTCGATGGGCGTGAGCCGGGTTGCCAGCCTTTTGCGAATGATCTCGATGTAATCCGCGGCAAGGCCCTGGTAGCGGCCCTCATCGTCACGAAACTCGAAGGGCGGCCACGAAGCATCGACACCCAGGCGCAATTCCGGGTGAGCCGCCAGCCAGCTACGTTCATCGTCAGTGAGAGTCAGAGCGCCAGCCGTTGCGGTCCAGGTCATCAGCGACAGCAAAAAAAGCACGGTCGGCAGTCTGGGCATAACGGTCTCGTTATGGCTCGGGGGAATGTTTCGAGTGTAGACGGCTACTGGGCGGAGGGGGGAAACGGGGGGATTTAATCTGTACAAAGCAAAACCCCCGGCCTGGGCCGGGGGTTCTGTGATCACTCGTCGAGGAAGGAGCGCAGGTGCTCGCTTCTCGTCGGGTGGCGCAGCTTGCGCAGCGCCTTGGCTTCAATCTGACGAATCCGCTCACGGGTCACGTCGAACTGCTTACCAACCTCTTCGAGGGTGTGGTCGGTATTCATGTCGATACCGAAGCGCATGCGCAGTACCTTGGCTTCACGGGCAGTGAGGCCGGACAGTACTTCGCGAGTCGCTTCTTTAAGGCTCTCAACGGTTGCAACATCGATTGGCGACTGCATGGTCGAGTCTTCGATGAAGTCACCCAGGTGGGAGTCTTCGTCATCACCGATCGGGGTTTCCATGGAGATCGGTTCTTTAGCGATCTTCAATACCTTGCGGATCTTGTCCTCAGGCATTTCCATGCGTTCGCCCAGCTCTTCCGGGGTCGGTTCGCGACCCATTTCCTGCAGCATCTGGCGGGATATGCGGTTGAGCTTGTTGATCGTCTCGATCATGTGCACCGGAATACGGATGGTGCGGGCCTGGTCGGCGATCGAGCGAGTGATCGCCTGACGGATCCACCAGGTGGCATAAGTCGAGAACTTGTAGCCGCGACGGTATTCGAACTTGTCTACCGCTTTCATCAAGCCGATGTTGCCTTCCTGGATCAGATCGAGGAATTGCAGGCCACGGTTGGTGTACTTCTTGGCGATCGAGATCACCAGACGCAAGTTGGCTTCAACCATCTCTTTCTTCGCGCGGCGGGCCTTGGCCTCACCGATCGACATGCGACGGTTGATGTCCTTGATTTCAGCGATGGTCAAGCCGGTTTCGGTTTCCAGCGCGGTCAGCTTCTGCTGGCAACGGATGATGTCCGGCTGCAGACGACCAATGGCTTCAGCGTATTTGCCTTTGCCTTTGGCCAGGGCGTCACTCCAGCTCTCGTCGACTTCGTTGCCCGGGAACTGGCGCAGGAAGTCGGCACGCGGCATGCGTGCATCACGAACGCAGAGCTGCATGATTGCGCGCTCTTGCTGACGCAGGCGATCCAGGGCACTGCGAACACGCTCGACCAGGCCTTCGAATTGCTTCGGCACCAGTTTGATCGGCATGAACAGCTCGGCCAGGGCCAACAGCTCGGCAATTGTTGCCTTGTTGTTGCGGCCGTGCTTTTTCAGCGCCTTGCGGGTGATTTCCATCTGATCGGCGACAGCGCCGAAACGCTGGGCGGCGATGATCGGATCCGGACCGCTTTCGGCTTCTTCCTCGTCATCGGAGGCTTCGGCGTCATCGTCCTCGGAGTCGTCATCCGCTTTAGCGGCTTTCGCGTCGATCGGCGGCGGCACTTCTGCCGCAGGCGGCGCGATGCCGTCGTCCGGGTCGATATAACCGCTCAGGACGTCAGACAGGCGACCACCTTCGGTGGTGACGCGGGTGTACTCGGAGAGAATATGATCAACCGTGCCAGGGAAGTGCGCGATTGCGCTCATCACTTCACGGATGCCCTCTTCAATACGCTTGGCGATTTCAATTTCGCCTTCACGTGTGAGGAGCTCTACGGTTCCCATTTCGCGCATGTACATGCGCACCGGGTCGGTAGTGCGACCAATGTCGGTCTCGACCGCTGCCAACGCAGCAGCTGCCTCTTCGGCCGCGGCTTCGTCGGTATCGGCGTCGGCCAGCATAAGGGAATCCTTATCTGGCGCAACCTCGAATACGTTGATCCCCATGTCGTTAATCATGCGGATGATGTCTTCCACCTGTTCCGGATCTGAAATATCCTCCGGCAGGTGGTCGTTGACCTCCGCGTAAGTCAGGTAGCCCTGCTCACGACCAAGTGTGATCAACTCTTTGATACGAGACTGCTGTTGCGCTTTTCCGGACATAACACCCTATCCACTGAAGGTCTTGGCGGGCAAAAAACAAGCCGAGGATTATACCTGAGCTATGACCTCACGCGCCAGTTGAGGTCGGGTTTGATGCGGAAACATTGCGACTTAATAGGTCGCGCAGTTGATTTTTCTCGTCACTGCTCAGTTCGCTTTGACGTGCTTTCCTGAGAAGTTGTTCCAGGTTTCGCTCGCGTTGGCGCGCTGACAAGCTAGTTATGGTGTCGAAAAACTGTTGTTCAAGGTTGTCTCCCTCTATCAGCCATTCCTTTTCCGCCAGGGCCTTGAGCAAGCGACCTTGCTCCGTGCCATGCCAGCGCGCGATCAACTGAATTGAGTTTAGCTTGGGATTCTTTTGCACGGCTTCGAGCAGCGCCACCAGCAATTGCGTGTTGGTGTGATCCTCGGCGGCAAAGTGCCCGGCATCCTCGACTTTTTCGGCCAGCTGCGGGTGATGCAGCAGCGTGCGCAAAGCGGCGAGGGTTGGCGGCTCTACAGCGGCAGGCACCCGCGGGGCGCGAGGTTGATCGCGATCACCGCCACGTTTGCCATTTTTGTCCCAAGGTTTCTTGTCCCATTTCTTGCCTCCTGCACCGGGCTTCTTCGGCGTCCATTCCTGCTGCGGCACATACATTTCCTGCGCCTGCGGCTGATGATAGTCGCTGTAATCAGGCATCGCGTCGTAATCGATGCCCGGATCGTAGGCCGGTGGGGCTTCCTGTGGGGCGCTTTGGACCAGCTGACTCACGGCTTCGCCGCTCAGGCCGGTGATTTCGCTCAGGCGCTGACGCATCAGGATGCGCAGGTTGGCCCCGGGGACTTTATCGATCAGCGGTGCGGCGAGGGTAGCCATGTGGGCCTTGCCTTCGAGCGAGCGCGGATCGGCTTCTTCGGTCAGCTGCTGGAAGAAATAATCCGCCAATGGCTGCGCGTGCTGGTTGATTCGGGCACGAAAGGCGTCGGTGCCTTCGGAGCGGACCAGAGTGTCCGGGTCCTCGCCTTCGGGCAGGAACAGAAAGCGTGCGCGACGACCGTCCTGCAGGCTCGAGAGTGTCGCCTCCAGTGCTCGCCATGCCGCATTGCGGCCAGCCTGGTCGCCGTCGAAGCAGAACAGCACGCTGGGCACGACGCGAAACAGCCGCTTGAGGTGTTCCTCGCTGGTAGCGGTGCCCAGGGTCGCGACGGCGTTGCGCAGGCCTTGCTGGGCCAGGGCAATGACGTCCATGTAACCCTCGACGACGATGATCTCGTCGAGGTTGCGGTTGGTTTTGCGCGCTTCGTACAGGCCGTAGAGTTCCTGGCCTTTATGGAAAACCGGAGTTTCCGGGGAGTTCAGGTATTTCGGCTTGTCGTCGCCCAATACCCGGCCGCCGAAGGCGATGACGCGCCCGCGACTGTCGCGGATCGGAAACATCACGCGGTCGCGGAAGCGGTCGTAGCGTTTACCGCTTTCGGCGTTTTCGATCAGCAGGCCGGCATCGATCATGGCTTTTTGTTGCAGGGTATCGCTGCTCAAGTGCTTGAACAGGTTGTCCCAGCCAGGCGGAGCGAAACCCAGGCCGAAGTCCCGGGCGATTTCGCCGGTCAGCCCGCGACCTTTCAGGTATTCCACGGCGGCCTTGCGCGATGGGTGGCTTTTCAGGGCCTGGCGATAAAAGTCGGCAGCGGCGCTGAGTAGCGGATACAGCGGCGAATCGGTTGGCTGTCGCGGTTTGTGCGGGCGGCCGCTTTCTTCGCGGGGGATTTCCATGCCCGCGGCTTTGGCCAGTTCTTCGACAGCCTGGACGAAATCCAGGTTGTCGTGGTCCATGATGAAGCCGAGGGCGTTGCCGCCAGCGCCGCAGCCGAAGCAGTAATAGAACTGCTTGTCGGGGCTGACGCTGAACGACGGAGTCTTTTCCTTGTGGAACGGGCAGCAGGCGGTGTGGTTCTTGCCGGCCTTTTTCAATTGCAGGCGCGAGCTGACCACATCGACGATGTCGGTGCGGTTCAGAAGGTCGTCAATGAAGCTCTGGGGAATTAGCCCGGCCATGGCGTTCTCGTCATCTGCGCTGAAAGGATCCCGTAACGTACGGCGATCGAACGCGGTCATTGTTTGAGGCGCGCAAAGTGTGCGGCTCGACCAGTGTCGTCTGCGTAATCGCTGTCGGGAAGTGTATCTGCCGAAAATCCACTGACGTTAATGCCAATCAGTATTCGACTGTTTGAATGTGTTGCGCTGAATCCGCTATGGCCAATCATAGGCCCCGGATAGCTCATCATCTGGCACGCAAGCAGGTGCCTTGGGCTGATCGTCGTGAGAGGAATCAGTGGGTGTGCTCGTCAGTAGCCTTGAAAGGCTCGTCAGAAAAGACGTGCACCGCTGGCAAAAGAGCCAGGTCTGACGCGGTGAAGCAGATTTGTCTCGGTCGCGTCTGCGGCTTTGACGGTGAAGCATCAAGCGTTTTTACGCAAATGCCATAAGCCCGGCTGAGGGCCGGGCTTGGCAGAAGCTTGCTACGATCGTCTGTGTATTAGTACAGACGAACGGCGCGGCGCTGTTCGCGCTGAACTTTCTTGGCGTGACGCTTAACAGCGGCTGCTGCTTTGCGCTTACGCTCAGAAGTTGGCTTCTCGTAAAATTCGCGGCTACGAACTTCAGCCAGTACACCGGCTTTTTCGCAGGAGCGCTTGAAACGACGCAGAGCTACGTCGAAGGGTTCGTTCTCTTTTACTTTGACGGCTGGCATCCAGAGCTACCTTCATTCATTACCGGGGTCAACATCCTCGCGGCAAAAGAGCACTTGAAGACGTCGGTTTTTAAGGGTTGCGGATGTTAACCCCTCAACGCTCGGAATGCAAAGCCTCTGATCGAAAACCGCTGGTCGGGGCATCACGCGACGACTATTATGCGCGCCTTCGAATTCAGCCTAAACAAGGCGCAAACCCATGCTAGTACTGGGATTAGAAACCTCCTGCGACGAAACCGGTGTCGCATTATATGACAGTGAACGCGGCCTGCTGGCCGACGCATTGTTCAGTCAGATCGACCTGCACCGCGCCTATGGTGGCGTGGTGCCGGAGCTGGCTTCGCGCGATCACGTCAAACGCATGCTGCCCTTGATTCGTCAGGTGTTGGCCGAGGCCGACTGCGTGCCGACCGAGATCGATGCGATCGCCTACACCGCGGGTCCTGGCCTGGTCGGTGCCTTGCTGGTAGGGGCTTCCTGCGCTCAGGCGCTGGCCTTTGCCTGGGGCATTCCGGCCCTCGGCGTGCATCACATGGAAGGCCACTTGCTGGCGCCGATGCTGGAGTCGCAACCGCCGGAATTTCCGTTCGTCGCTTTGTTGGTGTCGGGTGGTCACACGCAACTGGTTCAGGTCGACGGAATCGGTCAGTACACGCTCCTGGGCGAGACCCTGGATGACGCTGCCGGCGAAGCCTTCGACAAGACGGCCAAGATGATGGGCCTCAATTATCCGGGCGGACCGGAGATCGCTCGCCTTGCAGAACAGGGCGTTGCAGGGCGTTTCGTCTTCCCGCGTCCGATGTGCGACCGTCCGGGTCTGGATTTCAGCTTCAGTGGCCTGAAAACCTTTGCGTTGAACACTTGGCAGCAGTGCGTCAGCGCCGGGGACGACAGCGAACAAGCCCGTTGCGACATCTCGCTGGCGTTCCAGCAGGCCGTGGTGGAGACTTTGACCATCAAGTGCAAGCGCTCCCTCAAGCAGGCAGGAATGAAGCGCCTGGTGATCGCTGGAGGTGTCAGCGCCAACAAGGCGTTGCGCTCTTCTTTGGAGAAGATGCTCGGCGACATGAAGGGCGACGTGTTTTATGCGCGCCCTGAGTTCTGCACCGATAATGGCGCAATGATCGCCTTTGCCGGCTGCCAGCGATTGCAGGCCGGTCAGCAGGAAAGCCTGGCGATCAGCGTACAGGCGCGCTGGCCGATGGAGCAGTTGTCGGCGCTTTGATGAGCGGTGCTCATGTCCGACTGCTAGAAATGCCGTTCGCGCCCGGCAAACAGGTCGCGTAGATTGCCTCGATGACGCCAGACGATCAGCCCGGTGAGTGCGCTCATGGGCAGCAGGGCGGCCGGTTCTTGCCAGGCCAGCAAAGGCAGGGTCAGCGGTGTGGCGATGAGGGCGGCCAGGGAGCTGGTGCGGGTCAGGTAGAACGTCAAGAGCCAGGCGCAGACCGCCAGAAGGGCTGCGGGCGGGTACAGTCCCAGCAACATGCCGGCAGCGGTGGCGACACCCTTGCCGCCGCGAAAGCGGAAGTACAACGGAAACAGATGGCCGATGACGGCATAGACGCCGATCCAGGCCTGTTCCTGCTGCGAAAGGCCCGCAAGGCGCGCAATCAGTACCGGCAGCAGGCCTTTGCAAAGGTCGCCGAGCAGGGTCAGGATGGCGAGTTTCTTGCCGGCCAGGCGCAACATGTTGGTGGCGCCGGCATTGCCCGAGCCGCTCATTCGCGGATCGGGGTTACCGGTCAGGCGGCTGAGCAAAATGGCAAAGGACAGAGAGCCGAGCAGGTAGGCGAGGATCGCCAATAACCAAAACATGCTAACTATTCCGGGCGAGGAAGCCCTGATTCTAACGGCGCATTGCGCCCTTGTCGTGTAGCGGAGAGAAGTGCTTGGACAGAGTGTTTATCGAGGGCCTGGAAGTCGACACGGTGATTGGTGCCTACGATTGGGAGCGGGGCATCCGACAGTGTTTGCGTCTTGATCTGAGCTTCGCCTGGGATAATCGCCCGGCCGCAGCCGGTGATGACCTGACCCTGGCGCTCGACTACGCCAGTGTTTCCTCACGCATCCAGGCGTTTGCCGAGCAGGCGCAATTCCAGCTGGTGGAAACCTTTGCCGAGCGCCTGGTTGAAGTGCTGATGAGCGAATTCAAGATCACCTGGATGCGCCTGAAGCTGACCAAACCCGGTGCTATCCCGGCTGCCACCGGCGGTGTGGGCGTGGAGATCGAGCGCGGATGTCGCTGACTCAGGTGTACCTTGGGCTCGGTAGCAATATCGAGCGTGAAGCCCATTTGCGGGCGGGGCTCGATGCATTGGCGGCGTTCCTTGTCGATATCCGCTGTTCGGCGGTGTTCGAAAGCCAGCCGGTGGGCATCAAGAGCGGGCCGTTCTTCAATTTCGTGGTGGCGGCGTATACCGATCTGCCGCTGATGGAGCTTGATCGTCGACTGAAGTTCATCGAGGCGGATAACGGTCGTTACGCACCGGATCGCCGAGGTTTGCCGCTGGATATCGACGTGTTGTTGTTCGGTGATCTGGTGGGCAACTTCGATGGCTTGATCTTGCCGCGGGCAGAAATTCTGAAAAATGCGTTCGTTTTGTGGCCGTTGTCGTTGATTGCGCCGGAGCGTGTGCATCCGGGTGTAGGCAAGAGCTTTGCGACTCTGTGGGGTGAAGCGCAGATTGATCAGGTGCTGGCGCCGGTGGCTTTCGAATGGCGCGGTGAGCAGCTGACACCTTCAGATTTGTTGTGACCTTACTGACGTCTTCGCGAGCCTGCTCGCGAAGCTTTTCAGATCGACGCGGTCTCTTTGTAGGCTTTCAAGGCTTTTAGCCGCTCGCGCTTGATCTCCTCCCCCAGTTCCGGGCCCTTGAAGCCTTTCTCCAGTAACGGCTGAACCGCCACGCTACGAGCTGCAGTTGCCGCGCCGCGCAAATAATCTGCCTGTGGATAACTTCTTTCTTCCAGCCCTTTGCGCCCACGCGCATCCATCTCGCAGGCCGCGATGAACTCCTCGAACCGCTGTGGGCGACGGTAAATGTCGAAGCTTTGCAGCAATTCCAGCAGTGTCGATGGCTTCAGCTCAAAGGCGCGATGCCCGTGGGTGTGATACTCGCCCACCAGTAGCGCCAGTTCCTGGCAGTCCCTCGGTACCTTGAAGCGTTCATTGACCGTTTTGATCAGCTTCAGACCTTTGAACTCGTGGGCAATGTGTCGCGGCCATTCTTCCTCTGGCGTCAGGCCTTTGCCCAGGTCATGCAGCAGACACGCCCAGCGCACGGTCAGCGGCTGTTTGTGTTGTGCTGTTTGCTGCAGCACGCTCAGGGTATGTGCGCCTGTATCGATTTCCGGGTGGTGGGCAGGTGGTTGCGGTACGCCAAATAGCGCATCGACCTCCGGCATCAGCACCTTGAGTGCGCCGCATGCACGCAAAACCTCCACAAATACCTGTGGCTGATCTTCCATCAGGGCGCGGGAAATTTCCTTCCAGCTGCGCTCCGGGGTCAGTGCTTCAAGCTCGCCTGACTCGCTGAGTTGGCGCATCAGCGCCAGGGTTTCCGGGGCGACGGTAAAACCCAGCGTCGCGTAGCGCGCCGCGAAGCGGGCAACACGCAGGACCCGGAGCGGATCTTCGGCAAATGCCGGGGAAACGTGGCGAAGCAGGCGTGCTTCGAGGTCGCGCTGGCCGTGGTACGGGTCGGTCAGGTTCTGCTGATCGTCTTCGGCCATGGCATTGATGGTCAGGTCGCGACGGATCAGGTCTTCTTCGAGGGTGACTTCAGGGCTGGCGTGAAAAGTGAACCCGCCGTAACCGCGCCCGCTTTTGCGCTCGGTGCGGGCGAGGGCGTATTCCTCACCGCTTTTGGGATGAAGGAACACCGGGAAATCCGCGCCCACCGGGCGAAAGCCCTTGGCGAGCATCTCTTCGGTCGTCGCGCCGACCACGACCCAGTCGATATCGGTAACCGGTTTGCCCAGCAGGCGATCACGTACCGCACCACCGACTTTATAAATCCGCATAAAAAACCTCCGTTAGCTCGACAGGATAACCGTTGCATCGAGCTTTCGGAGGCACAAACCGGATCAAAGATGGATGACGGCCAGGTCCAGGCGGCCGTAATCGCCTTCGCTGTGCTCGCTTCTGGGCGGCACATGATGGGTTTTCATGACCTGATCGCCCTGCAGGGTTTCCAGGTGAATGTCGAAACCCCAGAGGCGGTGCAAGTGCTTGAGCACTTCCTCGGTGGACTCTCCCAGCGGTTTGCGGTCGTGCTGTTGGTGGCGCAGGGTCAGGGAGCGGTCACCACGCCGGTCGATGCTGTATATCTGCACGTTGGGCTCGCGATTTCCCAGGTTGTACTGTGCCGCGAGGGTTTCACGGATGATGCGGTAGCCTCCTTCGTCGTGAATGGCGGGCACCAGCAGGTCGTCCTTCTGGTCGTCATCGAGAATGCTGAACAGCTTCAGGTCGCGGATCACCTTGGGCGACAGGTACTGCAGGATGAAGCTCTCATCCTTGAAGCTGCTCATGGCGAACTTGATGGCTGCCAGCCAGTCGGTGCCGGCAATATCCGGGAACCAGCGGCGATCTTCCTCGGTGGGTTCTTCGCACATGCGCCGGATGTCCCGGTACATGGCAAACCCGAGAGTGTAGGGGTTGATTCCGCTGTAGTAAGGGCTGTCGAAGCCCGGCTGAAAGACCACGCTGGTGTGGGATGTCAGGAACTCCATCATGAAGCCGTCGGTGACCAGGCCCTCGTCGTACAGGTCGTTCATCAGGGTGTAGTGCCAGAACGTGGCCCAGCCCTCGTTCATCACCTGGGTCTGGCGCTGTGGATAAAAATACTGGGCGATCTTGCGCACGATGCGCACGATTTCCCGCTGCCATGGCTCCAGCAGCGGCGCGTGTTTTTCAATGAAATACAGGATATTTTCCTGAGGTTCGGCGGGGAAGCGTGCGTTGTCCTTGTCGCTGTACTTGTCCGCGCCCTTGGGAATGGTGCGCCACAGATCGTTGATCTGTTTCTGTAGATGTTCTTCCCGGTCCTTTTGCCGGCGACGTTCTTCTTCCGCGGAGATCGGATAGGGGCGTTTGTAACGGTCGACGCCATAGTTCATCAGCGCATGGCAGGAGTCGAGCAGGTCCTCTACCGCATCGATACCGTGGCGTTCTTCGCATTGCATGATGTACTGCTTGGCAAACACCAGGTAATCGATGATCGAACTGGCGTCAGTCCAGGTGCGGAACAGGTAGTTGCCTTTGAAAAAGCTGTTGTGCCCGTAGCAGGCATGGGCCACCACCAGCGCCTGCATGCAGATGGTGTTTTCTTCCATCAGGTAGGCGATGCATGGGTCGGAGTTGATCACGATCTCGTACGCCAGCCCCATCTGGCCGCGGGTGTAGGACTTTTCGGTGCTGAGGAAGTGCTTGCCGTAGGACCAGTGGTGATAACCCAGCGGCATACCGACCGAGGCGTAGGCGTCCATCATTTGCTCGGCGGTGATCACTTCGATCTGGTTGGGGTACGTATCGAGTGCGTAGCCAGCCGCAATACGACTGATTTCGCGGTCGTAGGCCTGGATCAGCTCGAACGTCCATTCGGAGCCGGTGGAAATGGGTTGGCGTTTCTGCTCTTTGGCGGTCATGTCACTAACCTGCGCTGGAAGAGTTCACGGAAGACCGGATAGATATCCCCGGCCGAGACCAGTTGTTGCTGGGCAAAAGTGTCGGAAAAGGCTTCGGCGATGCGCTCGTACTCGAACCACAGGGCCTGGTGTTCGCGCGGGGTGATCTCAACGTAAGTGTAGTACTGCACGAATGGCATGATCTGGTTGATCAGGATGTCGCGGCAGATCGGAGAGTCGTCGTTCCAGTTGTCACCGTCGGAGGCTTGGGCGGCATAGATGTTCCACTCGTTGCTCGGATAACGCTCGGCCATGATCTCCTGCATCAGTTTCAGGGCGCTGGAGACGATGGTGCCGCCGGTTTCCCGGGAGTAGAAAAACTCTTCTTCATCCACTTCGCGGGCGCTGGTGTGATGGCGGATGAACACGACGTCGATCTTTTCGTAGTTACGCTTGAGAAACAGGTACAGCAGGATAAAGAAGCGCTTGGCGATGTCCTTGGTCGCCTGGGTCATCGAGCCGGACACATCCATCAGGCAGAACATCACGGCCTTGGAACTGGGGTTGGGTTGTTTGATGAGCAGGTTGTACTTGAGGTCGAATGTGTCGAGAAACGGTATGCGGTGAATGCGCGCGCTGAGTTTTTCGATTTCTGCTTCGATTTCCTGAATATCGCCGAAGTTGTCCGGTTCTTCCTGCTTGAGTCGCAGAAGTTCCTCTTTGGCTTCGCGCAGTTTTGCCCGGCTGCTGCCGGACAGGGCGATTCGCCGGGCGTGGGCTGAACGCAGGGTGCGGATGATGTTGATCCGCGACGGGTTGCCCTCGTTGCTGATCCCGGCGCGCACGGTCTTGAAGGTGTCGGTGCCGGTCAGGTTGCGCTTGACCAGGTTGGGCAGTTCGAGGTCCTCGAACATGAATTCGAGAAATTCTTCCTGGGTGATCTGGAAGACGAATTCGTCCATCCCTTCGCCGGAATTGCCAGCCTTGCCGGGGCCTCGACCACCACCGCCTCCCGGTGGACGGGCGATATGTTCGCCGCTGGTGAATTCCTTGTTGCCCGGGTGCACGACCGTCTGCTTGCCACCGCGACCGTGGTGAAGCACCGGCTCGTCGATGTCGCGACCGGGAATGCTGATTTGTTCGCCGTGTTCCATATCGGTAATGGAGCGCCGGCTGACCGCCTCTTCGACAGCCTTTTTGATGTGATCACGGTAGCGCCGCAGAAACCGCTGGCGGTTCACCGTGCTCTTGTTCTTGCCATTGAGACGTCGGTCGATCACATAGCTCATGACTGCTCCTTAGAAGCTGTCCTGAAAGGGGCGAGCGGTGATGCAGCAAAGGACTGAGAGCCAAGGGATGTACGACGCTCCCCCAAGCGCTGTGGATGCTGCTTGAACTCGCTACCGACTTTCGAACACCTTCCAGAGGCTTGTGTAACAGAAAATGCATACACAGGCCTCTGGCTGACGACAACCGGTCTGACCGGCAGCGGGTTATTGTGATTTTCTGACCCGCAGGTACCACTCGGACAGCAGTCGTACCTGTTTGTCGGTGTAGCCCCGCTCGACCATTCGTGTGACGAAGTCGTTGTGTTTCTGCTGGTCCTCTTTGCTGGCCTTGGCATTGAAGCTGATGACTGGCAGCAGGTCCTCGGTGTTGGAGAACATTTTCTTCTCGATGACCACCCGCAGTTTTTCGTAGCTGAGCCAGGTCGGGTTCTTGCCGTTGTTGTTGGCCCGGGCGCGCAGGACGAAGTTGACGATTTCGTTGCGGAAGTCCTTCGGATTGCTGATGCCGGCCGGTTTTTCGATTTTCTCCAGTTCTTCGTTCAACGCTACGCGGTTGAGGATCTCGCCGGTCTCCGGGTCGCGATATTCCTGGTCCTGGATCCAGAAGTCGGCGTACAGCACATAACGATCGAAAATGTTCTGGCCGTACTCGCTGTAGGACTCGAGGTAGGCAGTCTGGATCTCCTTGCCGATGAATTCGATGTAGCGCGGTGCCAGGTACTCCTTGAGGAAGCGCAGATAGCGTTCGCGGGTCTCGGCCTGGAACTGTTCCTGCTCGATCTGTTGTTCCAGCACGTAGAGCAAGTGCACCGGGTTGGCGGCAATTTCATGCGGATCGAAGTTGAACACCTTCGACAGGATCTTGAACGCGAAGCGGGTCGAGAGTCCGTTCATGCCTTCGTCGACGCCCGCATTGTCGCGGTATTCCTGGATCGACTTGGCTTTCGGATCGGTGTCCTTGAGGTTCTCGCCGTCGTACACGCGCATCTTCGAGTAGATGTTGGAGTTTTCCGGTTCCTTGAGGCGCGAGAGCACGGTGAACTGGGCCAGCATCTTCAGGGTATCCGGCGCGCAATGCGCCTTGGCCAGCGAACTGTTGAACAGCAGCTTGTCGTAGATCTTCACTTCGTCACTGACCCGCAGGCAGTACGGCACTTTGACGATGTAGATCCGGTCGATGAAGGCTTCGTTGTTCTTGTTGTTGCGGAAGGTGTGCCACTCCGATTCGTTGGAGTGCGCCAGCAGGATCCCGGTGAACGGAATCGCGCCGAGGCCTTCGGTACTGTTGTAGTTGCCTTCCTGGGTGGCGGTCAGCAGTGGGTGCAGCACCTTGATCGGTGCCTTGAACATTTCGACGAATTCCATCAGGCCCTGGTTGGACCGGCACAGTGCGCCCGAGTAGCTGTATGCATCAGCGTCGTTCTGTGGGAATTCTTCCAGTTTGCGGATATCGACCTTACCCACCAGTGCCGAGATGTCCTGGTTGTTTTCATCGCCTGGTTCGGTCTTGGCCACGGCGATCTGGTTGAGGATCGACGGATAGAGTTTCACCACGCGGAACTGACTGATGTCGCCACCGAATTCGGCCAGGCGCTTGGTCGCCCATGGCGACATGATGGTGTTGAGGTAGCGCCGTGGAATGCCGAAGTCTTCCTCGAGGATCGCTCCATCTTCAGTGGAGTTGAACAGACCCAGGGGCGACTCGAAAACCGGCGAGCCCTTGATGGCATAGAAGGGCACTTTTTCCATCAGTTGCTTGAGCTTCTCGGCCAGGGACGATTTACCACCACCGACAGGGCCGAGCAGGTAAAGGATCTGTTTCTTCTCTTCCAGGCCCTGAGCGGCATGGCGGAAATACGACACGATCTGGTCGATGCATTCTTCCATCCCGTGGAAGTCTTCAAAGGCCGGATAGCGGCGGATGACCTTGTTGGAGAAGATGCGCGACAGTCTCGAGTTGGTCGAGGTGTCGAGCAGTTCCGGTTCACCGATGGCCAGTAGCAGACGCTCGGCGGCGGAAGCGTAGGCGCTGCGGTCTTTTTTGCACAGTTCCAGATACTCTTGCAGAGAGAGTTCTTCCTGGCGTGTGGACTCGAAGCGTTGTTGGAAGTGGCTAAAGATACTCATGACGTCACCTCGCTCGATACGTGGAGCCGACGCCGGATCACTCAGTCGATGCTGGCAGCAACCGAACAGGCGATTGCTGTTTACCCCCCAGAACTCTCCCGGAGCTGACTACTCCGAAAGCTACTCCCGATGACCCGTGCGCCGGTGTACCGGCTCTCCCCTGTTTTGGATGGCCTGGGCTTAAGGATAGTTGGGAATTCGGGAGGTAAAGGCGAGATACGTAATTAGTTGTGGCAGACCGTTCGTCTGCCACCGCGCCAGCCCGCGGGAGCCGGGGCCTGCAACGTTACAAAAAAATTATTCAGTGGTGCCTTGCGCCGTTTCCGCAGGATACGTCGTACGCCACAACTCGAATCCGCCATCCATGCTGTAGACGTCGGAGAAGCCCTGGCTGATCAGGTAAGCGGCCGCGCCCTGGCTGGAATTGCCGTGATAGCAGACCACCACGGTCGGTGCATCGAGGTCGGCGCCCTGGATGAAGGCGTGCAGGGAATGGTTGTCCAGATGCTTCGAGCCTGCGATGTGCAGGGCGGCAAATGTGGCCGGGTCGCGGACGTCGACCACCACTGCGCCTTGTTCGCGCAGGGCCTGGGCCTGTTCCGGGGGGATACGTTTGAATTCGCTCATGGCGGGCTCCTGTGGCTCGGCTGAATGGGCAGTCTAGCGCGGGGCGCTGACTGGCGATGTTTGGAGAATGGATGAGGCGACTGGCGGCACGGCATGGCCGTGTTCGTCGCATTTGCAGGACAGGCGCTCAAAGCTGTCGACGTTCATCAGGGTCAGGGCGCCGCCCCAGACACAGCCTGTATCGAGCGCCGAAATACCCGGCTCTTCGACGTTGCCTTCCAGTGCTGCCCAGTGACCGAAGATGATTTTCAGATCCTTGGTCTTGCGTTCCTTGTGCTGGAACCAGGGTTTGTAGCCAGGTGGTGCGGTATCGAGGCCTTCCTTGCTCTTGAGGTCGAGTTTGCCTTCGGCTGTGCAAAAGCGCATGCGCGTGAAATAGTTGGTGATCACCCGCAGGCGCGTCACGCCTTTGAGGTCGCTGTCCCATTTCGCCGGATCGTTGCCGTACATGCCATCGAGGTAGGGCGGCAACAGGTTGTCGTCGCGCAAGGCAGTCTCGACTTCGGCAGCATATTTCAAGGCTTTGCGCAGCGACCATTGGGGTGGAATGCCGGCATGGACCAGTGCAACGTTGCGCTGTTCGTCATAGTGCATGAGCTTTTGCTGGCGCACCCATTCGAGCAGTTCGGCGCAATCCGGCGCTTCAATGATCTCGCGCAGGGTATCGGCCTTCTTCAGGCGTTCGATGTTGCGTCCGGCCGCCAGCAGGTGCAGGTCGTGGTTGCCGAGCACGCACACCAGCGATTCGCGGATGCTGTAGAGAAAGCGCAAGGTTTCCAGAGACTGCGGCCCACGGTTGACCAGGTCGCCCACCAGCCACAGACGATCCCGTTGTGGGTCGAACGCCACTTGCTTGAGCAGGCATTGCAGGGCTTGAAGGCAGCCTTGCAGGTCACCGACAGCGTACGTTGCCATCAGTGCAGGGCTCCGGGCACCGCCAGGCGGAAGGGCGCGATGATGGCATCGAAATGTTTGCCGTCGTCGGACAGCATTTGATAGGTGCCTTGCATGGTGCCGACCTTGGTGGTCATGACCGTGCCGCTGCTGTAGGTGTGGCTCTTGCCGGGCTCGATCAACGGTTGTTGGCCGACTACACCTGCGCCGCGCACTTCTTCGACATGCCCGTCACCATCGGTGATGACCCAGTGCCGTGAAAGCAGTTTGGCGGGCATTTCGCCATTGTTTTGCACGGTGATGGTGTAGGCGAAGGCAAAGCGGTCGTGCTCGGGTTGCGATTGTTCTGCCAGATAGCGGGTGACGACGCTGACGTCGATCTGATAACGAGGATCGGACATGCAAGGGGCCTTAAAAACGAAGCGGGACGCGGGGCGTAGCTGATGGAGTTCAGTCTAGGCCAAGTATCGGGTAGTAGACCAGAGTGGCGTCCTACCCGATAGCGCTCATCGCCTGTCAGTCAGCGGCAGGCTTTTGTTCGCTGAGCTTGTCAGCCAGGCGCACGAAGGCAGCCAGGTCGAGTTGCTCGGGACGCAGGCTGCCATCGACGCCGGCGGCTTCGATTTCGGCGTTGCTCAGCAGCAGCTTGAGGGTATTGCGCAGTGTTTTGCGGCGCTGGTTGAAGGCTTCGCGCACGACGCGCTCCAGCAAGCGGTGATCCTTGGCCGGGTGCGGCAGTACCGCGTGGGGTACCAGGCGCACGATGGCCGAATCGACTTTCGGCGGCGGGTTGAACGCGCCCGGGCCGACGTTGAACAGGTGCTCGACCCGGCAATGGTACTGAACCATGATCGACAAGCGACCCCAGTCACCACCACCAGGGCCGGCCGCCAGGCGCTCGACCACTTCCTTTTGCAGCATGAAGTGCATGTCGCGGATCAGGTGCGAGTTGTGCAGCAGGTGAAAAATCAGCGGCGTGGAGATGTTGTACGGCAGGTTGCCGACCACTCGCAGGCTGCCTGGTGCGGCATTCAGGCTGTTGAAGTCGAACTTCAGTGCATCGCCCTGATGCAGGTTGAAGTTGCTCTTGCCGGCAAACTGCTGGTTGAGGATCGGGATCAGGTCTTTATCCAGTTCCACCACGTCGAGTTGCGCGCCGCTGCTGAGCAGGCCTTGGGTCAGTGCACCCTGGCCCGGGCCGATTTCCAGCAGGCGGTCTTCTGCCTTGGCATGAATGGAACGCAGGATGCGGTCGATAACGCCGGCGTCGTGCAGGAAGTTCTGGCCAAAGCGTTTGCGCGCCTTGTGTTGGTAGTGCTCGGTCATAAACGGGTCTCGGCCATCTGGTAGGCGGTTTCCAGGGCGACTTGCAGGCTGCCGGTGTCGATCTTGCCGCTGCCGGCCAGGTCCAGGGCGGTGCCGTGGTCGACCGAGGTGCGGATAATCGGCAAGCCAAGGGTCACGTTGACTGCCGCGCCGAAGCCTTTGTACTTCAGCACCGGCAGGCCCTGGTCGTGGTACATCGCCAGCACCGCATCGCAGTGCTTCAGATATTTGGGGGTAAACAGAGTGTCGGCGGGCAGGGGGCCACGAAGGTCCATGCCCTCGCCGCGCAGGCGCTCTAATGTGGGTTCGATGATATCGATTTCTTCATGGCCCAGGTGTCCGCCCTCGCCGGCGTGGGGGTTGAGCCCGCAGACCAGGATGCGTGGCTGGGCGATGCCGAACTTGTTTTGCAGGTCGGCGTGCAGGATTCGCGTGACGCGTTCCAGGCGCTCCGGCGTGATTGCATCGGCAATCTCGCGAAGGGGCAGGTGAGTGGTCACCAGGGCCACGCGCAAACCGCGTGTGGCCAGCATCATCACCACTTGCGCGGTGTGGGTCAGGTCGGCGAGAAATTCCGTGTGCCCGGAAAAGGCGATCCCGGATTCGTTGATCACACCTTTGTGCACCGGCGCGGTAATCATGCCGGCAAAATCTCCGCTCAGGCAGCCTTGACCGGCGCGGGTCAGGGTTTCCAGAACGAAGGCAGCGTTGGCCTTGTCCAGTTGTCCGGCGACGACCTTGGCATTGAGCGGTGTATCCCAGACATACAGGCTGTTGGCTGGCGCGGGTGCATCCGGCCAGTTGTCCGGTGTGACCGGCAGCAAGTCGACAGCCACGCCCAGTTGCGCGGCCCGCTCTATGAGCAGGTCGCGGCTGGTAATGGCAATCAGGGGATGGGGCTGGGCTTGCGAGGCGAGCAGCAGGCACAGGTCGGGACCTATGCCGGCCGGTTCACCGGGTGTCAGCGCGAAACGTTGGGGTTTCACTGCGCAGCCTGGTCGGCGCCAGGGAGTTTGATTTCCACGTACGCTTCGTCACGGATCTGACGCAGCCAGGTTTGCAGCTCTTCGTCGTATTTGCGGTTACGCAAAACGGTCATTGCTTGCTGCTCGCGAGCCTGTGAGGTGCTGTCGGTGGCGCGACGGCCAAGGACTTCCAGGACATGCCAGCCGTATTGAGTCTGGAACGGCTTGGACAGCTGACCTTGCGGGGTCGTGGCCATCACTTCGCGGAACTCGGGCACCAGTGCGTTCGGGTCGATCCAGTTCAGGTCGCCGCCGTTGAGGGCAGAACCCGGGTCTTCCGAGTAGCTTTTCGCCAGCTCGCCGAAATCTTCGCCAGCCTCGATACGGCTGTAGAGCGACTCAGCCAGGGCCTTGGTTTTCGCTTCGTCGCGGATCGGGCTCGGTTTGACCAGGATGTGGCGCACATGCACTTCGTCGCGCATCTGGGTCTGGCCGCCACGCTTTTCGAGGACCTTCAGGATGATGAAGCCGCCCGGTGTGCGCATTGGCTGGGTGACATCACCCACCGGCATGGTGCTCAGCAGCCGATCGAACGGCGGAGGCAATTGAGCGGCTTTACGCCAGCCCATGTCACCACCTTCCAGTGCGGTTTCGCTGGCGGACTTGGCGATTGCCAACTGACCGAAGTCAGCGCCTTGCTTGAGCTGCTGGTAAATTGCATCGGCCTGTTTGGCTGCATTCTGAATCGCGTCGGAGTTGGCGCTTTCCGGCGTAGGAATCAGGATGTTGGCCAGGTGGAACTCTTCGGACAGCTGCATTTTGCCCAGGTCGGACGCCAGGAAGTTCTTCACTTCCTGCTCGGAGACCTGAATGCGTTCTGCGACCCGACGCTGGCGCACACGGCTGATGACCATTTCGCGACGAATCTGCTCACGCGCGTCGTCGTAGGACAGGCCGTCGCGAGTCAGGGCGGCGCGGAACTGCTCGACCGACATGTTGTTGCGCTGGGCAATGGTGCCGACAGCCTGGTTCAACTCTTCATCGGTAATGCGGATGCCGGAACGCTCGCCGATCTGCAATTGCAGGTTTTCGACGATCAGGCGCTCAAGTACCTGCTGCTCCAGCACGCTGGCCGGCGGCACGGCAGAGCCGCGCTTGGCAATGGTTTGCTGAACTTCATGAACGCGTTGGTCCAGTTGGCTCTGCATGACCACGTCGTTGTCGACGATGGCCACCACTTTATCGATGGACTGTACGGCGGCACTGGCCGCCGTACTCAGGAACAGCGCGCCCAGCATCAGCGGGCGCAAACAATCAGAAAGCTTGGTCTTCACGTTCACGATAACCTTGAATGCCTTTGTCGAGGAAGCTCTCTGCCTTGGAGCCGGTGAGGCCGCCGAGTCCCTTCAGAACAATTTGGAGGAAGACGCCATGGTCGCCTTTTTCGTTTTGCGGTGCTTCCTGACTGAACTCGTCATAGGAGACCCAGTAACGGTTGATCAGGCGCAGTTTCCAGCAGCAGCTGTCGTACTCGAAACCACCGAAGGCTTCCAGGGTACGGTTGCGGTTGTAGTCATACTGCCAACGGCTGATAGCGCTCCATTGCGGCACGATCGGCCAGATCACCGAGAAGTCGTGCTGTTCGATCTTGTAGTAATCCTTCACATAGCCAGGAGTGCCAGGGGTGCCGTAGTCACCACCGAACTGCCATTGACCGGTGTTCTGGTTGTAGATCACCTGGTCGTTACGATAGCGATATCCGGCGTTGATAACCTTGTTCGGGTTGTCTTCAGGCTGGTAGTGGAACATCGCGCTGCCCGAACGAGGGCTGTGGCTGTCCGGGTCCCAGTTGTAGTCGGCCGTGGTACGCCAGTCGCGGTTCCAGCGGTATTCGTATTCCAGTGCGTACGGCGAAACGCTGGCTTGGGCATCGGCGCGGAGTTTTGGATTGACACCCGGCAACTGGACTTCGCGGTCCTTGAAGTACAGGGCCTGGCCTACGCTGAGGCGTTGACGTTCGAAACCGTTATCTTCGATCCAGCGGTTAGTGACGCCCAGCGACAGTTTGTTCTCGTCGCCGACACGGTCGGAGCCGGAGAAACGGTTGTCACGGAACAGCGACGCGTAGTTGAACGTGTATTCGCTGGTGTCGAATACCGGGATGTCTACCTGGTCGACCTCAGGCACGTACAGGTAGAACAGGCGTGGTTCGAGGGTCTGGCGATAGTTCTTGCCGAACCATTGGGTATTGCGATCGAAGTAGAGGCCGCTGTCGATGCTGGCGATCGGCACTCCGCGATTTTGGTTGCTGTCGAACTGACCATTGAAATTTTCAGTCCCGGTTGCAGCTGCGTTTTGATTCTGCTGCACAATTTGACTTTTACCAGTACTGTCCAGATCCAGTTGGTACTGGGTGTATTGGTACTTGAGCTTCGGTGTCAGGAAGCCGTACGTCGTGTTCATTGGCAGGCTGATGGCGGGCGCGAGATTCAAGCGGTCGCCATTGGCGCGAGCCAGGCCTTGAATGTTGTTATCAATACGGGGAGAGCCGACGCCGTCCTCGTCAAAGTATGTCCCGCTCTGCAGATCCCGGTCAAACCGTACGAGTTCGGTGTTGTACGTGAAGTCCAGGCCTTCCGGATGATAAGGCAGCATACCGTCGAGGGTGAGCTGCGGCAGACGGTCGTACGGCGTAATGTTCGACACGGTCGCCAGTTGGTATGCCTGGGCGTTCACGCGAGCGGTATAGCTGTCGCCGCGATAGGTGACAGAGCCCTGCTGGTTCACATAGTCGCTGCTTTTCACGCCAATCTGGTCGGTCTGCAGATCCTGGAAGTAATACGGATCGCTGATCTTGGTGTAGTCGACTTGCGTGAGCGTTCGCGAGTCGAGACCACCCTTGTGCTGCCAGTTGTACATGTAGCGGGTTGTTTCGGCGTCGGTCTGCTTGTCGCGTTCGTCGCTTTCGTCGTTGAGGTACGCTGCGCCGAACTGGCCTTCGCTGGACTTGGTCAGGTAGCGGAATTCGCCTTCCATCAACAAGCCGTGCTTTTCCATGTAGCGCGGGTACAACGTGGCATCGTAGTTCGGCGCCAGGTTGAAGTAGTACGGGGTGACCAGCATGAAGCCGGTATCGCTGCCGGTGCCGATGGTCGGCGGCAGGAAGCCGGACTGGCGACGGTCGTCGATCGGGAAATAGATGTACGGCGTGTACAGGACCGGAATGTCCTTGACCCGCAGCGTTACGTTGGTCGCCGTACCGAAACCGGTGGCCGGGTTCAGGGTGATGTTGTTGCCTTTGAGCTGCCAGGCGTTGCTGTTCGGTTCGCACGTGGTGTACGTACCATCCTTGAGGCGGATGATCGCGTTCTCGGCACGTTTGGCGTACAGCGCATTACCGCGGATGCGCGATTTGTGCATCACGTATTCGGCGTTGTCGACCTTGGCTTCACCGGTGTCGAGCTGCACGTCGGCATGGTCGCCGACGATCAGTGCGCCGTTGTCGCGAATGCGCACGTTACCGTTCAGCTCGCCACGGCTCTCGGCCTGGTACAGGTTGGCTTCGTCGGCTTCGACCTGCATGCTGCCCTGACGCATGACAACGTCGCCTGCCAGGGTCGCAACTTGCTCATCCTGCTTATAGCGGGAGGCTTTTGCGCCGATAAAGGTTGGAGCGTCACTTTGATTCGTCTTGTCATCCATGCCAGGACGAATCGGTTCGATATAGGAACCGGAGCAATAAGGACCGGTTTCGGCCAATTGTGCGGCGGTAAGCTGCTCGCGGGGAACCCAGTCGAGGTGGCTGTAGTCTGCGCTACGCGACTTCAGGCCACGGCCTTTGGATTCGGTGACCAGCACCGGCTTGGCGCCGGTATCTTCGCTGGAGCCGTTCTGGGCCGGGGCTTCGCCGGTGGCGGAAACTGCGCTGCCATCATGAACGGGACGCGGTGGCAATGCAGCCGCCGGCGACTTTGGTGCACAGTCCCAGGAACCCGAAGCAGAGACTGAGCAGTCAAACTGTTCCGCGGCGACCACGTAGGAAGTGGCAAGGGGTTGCAGCGCCAGCAAACTGCCGGTAACCAACAACGGAAATTTTTTACGAAACGCGGGGGATTTCAATGCCATCTTATTAGTCCGGGCTTCCTGCGTGCCATCTGCCCGCGGTGTGGGCCGCACGCCTCTCGATGGTCTGAAAAAGATGCTGGATAATAAAGCATGACCCGCTTGACGGCTAGCGCCGTCGGAGACCCTTGCAATGCCTGATCAAGATGTACGCTTGCAACACCTGAAAGTTTGGCTCGATGAACAATTGGCGACCCTTTTTGCCGAGCAGGGCTGGGGCGTCGTACCCCCGGCCACGTTGACTGCGGCTAGCAGCGACGCGAGTTTTCGGCGGTATTTCCGTTGGGAAGGGGATGGCAAAAGTTTCATCGTGATGGATGCGCCGCCGCCCCAGGAAAACTGCAAACCCTTCGTGGATATCGCCTTTTTGCTGGCGAAATCCGGAATAAATGTGCCGAAAATTTATGCCGAAGACCTCGAGCGCGGTTTTCTTTTGCTCAATGACCTGGGCAACAAGACCTATCTGGACGTCATCGACAGCGAAAACGCTGACGATTTGTTCAAGGATGCCCTGCAAGCGTTGCTGGCTTTCCAGCAGTTGCCGATGGTTGCGCCTTTGCCGAGCTATGACGTGGCCTTGTTGCGTCGCGAGCTGGAACTGTTCCCCGAGTGGTACGTGAAGCGCGAATTGGGCATCGAATTCGACGCGGCGCAGCAAGTGCTCTGGCAGCAGGCCAGCGAACTGTTGATCGACAGCGCCCTGGCACAGCCAAAAGTCCTGGTGCATCGCGACTACATGCCGCGCAACCTGATGCTCAGCGAGCCCAATCCCGGTGTGCTGGATTTCCAGGATGCGGTGTATGGCCCGGTGACCTACGACGTGACCTGCCTGTTCAAGGACGCGTTCCTCAGCTGGCCCGAGGAGCGTGTGCACGGCTGGCTCGAAAGCTACTGGCAGCAAGCGGGTGCCCTCGCAATTCCGGTTCAGCCCGACTTCGAGGACTTCCTGCGTGCCAGCGACTTGATGGGCGTGCAACGTCACCTGAAAGTCATCGGCATTTTCGCGCGCATCTGCCATCGCGACGGCAAGCCGCGTTATCTGGGTGATGTGCCGCGTTTCTTTGCGTACATAGAAGCGGTGATCGCTCGTCGCCCTGAACTGGCCGGGCTGGATGTGTTGCTGGCCAGTTTGCGTGCCGGAGTGAAAGCATGAAGGCAATGATTCTGGCCGCAGGCAAAGGCGAGCGCATGCGCCCGTTGACCCTGACCACGCCAAAACCGCTGGTGCGTGCTGGCGGCGTGCCGCTGATCGAGTATCACTTGCGAGCACTGGCTGCTGCCGGGTTCACCGAGATCGTGATCAATCACGCCTGGCTCGGTCAGCAGATCGAAGACTATCTGGGCGATGGTTCGCGCTATGGCGTGAGCATTCAGTACTCGGCGGAAGGTGAGCCCCTGGAAACCGGCGGCGGGATTTTCCACGCGTTGCCGTTGTTGGGGGATGAAGCGTTTGTCGTGGTCAACGGCGACATCTGGACCGATTACGACTTCAGCGTGCTGCATCAGCCCATCAACGGCCTGGCGCACCTGGTGCTGGCCGGCAACCCGCCCCATCATCCGGCCGGGGACTTCAGCCTGGTCGGAACTCAGGTGCACGACGGTCAGCCGGAGGCCGCCACTCTGACCTACAGCGGCATCGCCGTGTTGCATCCGCAGCTGTTCGACGGTTGCACTGCGGGGGCCTTCAAGCTCGCGCCGCTGTTGCGCAAAGCCATGGCTGATGGTCAGGTGACCGGCGAGCAATTGAGGGGGCACTGGGTCGATGTCGGCACTCACGAGCGTCTGGCCGAAGTTGAAACATTGATAGAAGCGAGCCGCTGACATGCTGTGGCCAGGGACTCTGATCGGAGCCGGAGCTGGCTTTGCCATAGCCAGCATTCCGGGGGCCATGCTCGGCGCGTTGTTGGGGCAGGCGCTGGACCGGCGCTTGCACCTGCAGAGCTGGGGGCACTTGCGGGAAAAACTGGGCGGTCGCCCGGTGCTGCGTAACGATGAATTGCTATTTGTTCTGTTGGGGCGCCTGGCCAAGTGCGACGGCCAGGTGATGGCCGGGCACATCGAACAGGCCCGAGCGGAAATGCGCTCGCTGGACATGTCCGAATCGGCCCGGTGTCGTGCGATTGCCGCGTTCAATCGCGGCAAGTCGGGCCGCGACCGGTTACACGGTTATCTGCGTCGCCTGAGTGCCCAGCCCCATGCGGCGGAAGGGGTGTTGCGCGCCTGCTGGCGAATGGTCTGGGCCGATGGTCGTGCTGGCAGCAGTGAACGTCAATTGATTGGCCAATGGGGCAAGTGGCTGGGCTGGACGCCCCATCAGGTGCAGGCGCTGGCCCACGACTATGAGCCGCAGAAGCGGCCATTGGGCAGCAGCGTGCCAAGTTATCAGGACGCGTTAAGGCTTTTGGGGGTGTCGGCCACCACTGAGCCGGCGCAGATCAAGCGTGCTTATCGGCGCCTGCTCAGTCGTCATCACCCGGACAAGATTGCCGGCAGTGGCGCGACGGCGACGCAGGTTCGTGAGGCCACCGAGCGAACGCGTGAACTGCATAACGCCTATACGCTGATTCGGGAGCGACGGGATTTTCGCTAAGCGAACTGCTTTATGTCGTCTGTGATGTCCCCTTCGCGAGCAAGCCCGCTCCCACATTGGATCCAGAGTGAACACAAAATTTGTGAACGTCCAAGGACAAATGTGGGAGCGGGCTTGCTCGCGAAGAGGGCGACGCGGTCGGTCAGCCCGCCGGGTTCTGCGGATTCAACCAGCCCCGCACCCGACGGAACAGTTGCTCCTGTTCGGCATTGGTATCCGGCAACGCCTTGAGTGCGACCTGACTGAATGCCGATGATTTCTGGCGTTTGCTGGCCTGCAGGCGTTCCAGTGCTGCGTTGCGATCCCGCGCTTTGTCCTTGTAGAAAATATCCGCAGTCGGCAGTTTCAGGGTCGGGGTCAGCTCTGCCAGCCCGGGCGTGACCGCCACAGGTGCCTGGGCAGCAACCATCACCAGCTTTTCGACCTGCGATGGCTGCTTCTCGCTCAGGTAACGCGCGGTCCAATAGGCGCCGGAACCATGCCCCAACACCACGATACTGCGGGCGCTTTGCTGTTCGGCGAACGCGATTGCGGCGTCGATCCGGGCGAAAATGCGCTCGGCATCTGCCTTGGACAGTTCTTCGGTGGTTTCGGCGACGGCCTTGTCAGCCACATCGGCCTCGCCACCGGCCACCTGTTCGATAGGGGCCGCGGTGGTCGAGTCTTTATTGCCGGTTTCGGCGGCCTTGGGTGCCGGCGCTGCTTCGACGATTCGTGGCGCAATGGCATCGCTTTGCAGGTCCGGCAAGGTGATACTCAGGCTGCTCCACTCGGCATCTGGCAATTTGCGCCGTAAAGGACCGATCGCTTGCGGCCAGTCAACGGTTTCGCCGGCGCCCGGGATGATAATCACTGCGCCCTTGGGTTCGGCGCTATTGGCCGGTTTCCACAAGGCCAGAAAGGTGTCGGTGCCTGCTTGCAGTTGTTGCTGTTCCTGAGCCGGGATCTTTCGCTCAAGTGCCGTTGCTTCTTCCTGACTACGCTCAGGCAGCGGCTGACGTTCGAGTGGCTTTTCTTCGGCGTTTTGTTCCTCCGCGACGGGCGCCGGGTCGGCCGCCTTGACGGAAAAAGCGCAAGGCAGGATCAGCGACAGGCACAATGCTGGCAGTGCCAGGCGGTAGACAAGGGGCATTGGATATTCCAGGCCAGAATTGGTTCCGGCAGCCTAATGGGTTGGTCAGTATTTGTCAGTGTGTGAGAGTTCAATGATGCGTTTTCGCTGCCTGTGGGTTATCGGCTGTTTGTGGTTTCCCTTGATGGGTTGGGCGGCCGCCGCGCCTCCGGCGCCCGTTGCCCAACTGTCCCCGGAACAGCAGCACTGGCTGGCGCAGCAGGGCGAGTTGCGGGTCGGCCTGGTGCTGCAGGCGCCCTATGCGCAATACGATCGTCGCTTGCAGCGCCTGTCCGGGGTGAACGTCGAGTTGATGAAGTGGCTCGCAAAAAACCTCAATGTCGAACTGAGCTGGCGCAATTTCCCCGATCTTGAACAATTGGAAGCCGCAGCCCGCGAAGGCGAAATCGACATCGCCCCGGGGCTGACCCAGACCCCTGGCGGGCTGCGCCTCTGGCAGTTTTCCGACCCCTACATGCGGGTGCCGCAATTGGTGGTCAGCGATCAGAAAAGCGCCGGCGCGGTCGAGCTGGAAAAACTCGACAGCCAGACCCGTGTCGCTGTGCGCATGCCCAGTGCCATCGCCGATTACCTGCGCGGCAACTACCCGCACCTGAATCTGCAAGGCGTACCGATGGAGCGCCAGGCATTGCAATTATTGGTTGGCCAGCAGGCAACTTATGCGGTGATCGATGAGGCGCAGCTGGGACGCTTGTCGGTCGAGACGGAGTTCGCCGGGTTGGTGGTGGTGGGGGATGTCGGCCTGCCGCAGTTGCTGCGGGTGGCCACGCTCCGCGACAAGCCGGAACTGGCGGGCATCGTCGAAGGTGCATTGCGGGCGATCCCGGCCAAGGATCTGGAGCAACTGCATAATCAATGGCTGCAACCCAAGTATCCGCGCCTCACCGAGTCGCCGGGGTTTTGGCAAAACCTCTGCCTGTTGCTGGCCGTGCTGGCGTTGAGTTGCATGGCCATCGTGGTCTGGCAGCGTCGCCAGCAGCACAACCTGGAACAGCGCCTGCTGGCTGCGCAGGAAGACATCGCCTTGCGCGCCGCCAGCGAAGAGGCCTTGCGGCTCACGCAGTTTTCCATCGACCAGAGCACCGTCGGCATCCTCTGGGTCAACTGGGACAGCCATGTGCGCTACGCCAACCGTGCGGCGGAAAGCATGCTGGGCTATCCGGCGGGAGGGATCATCGATCGACCCCTGATCGACTTCGAGCCTGGCCTGCACATGGACCGTTGGCTGAACCTGTGGAAGCGCGCCCGGGCCAGTGAAGAAGGCCCGCAAAGTTTCGAATCCAATTGCGTGCGGGCCGATGGCAGCATCCTGCCGGCCGATGTTTCGTTGAGCTTTTTGCGCTTTCGCGATGGCGAATACCTGGTGGTTTACCTCAACGATGTCACCGAGCGGCGTCGCGCCCTGGCGGCCTTGCAGGAAAGCGAGGCGCGGCTGCAAGGTATCGCCGCCAACGTTCCGGGACTGGTTTTCCGGCTGGAGCGGGCGCCGGTGACCGGTCAGATCGACTTTGCCTACATCAGCGAAGGCAGCGAAAGCCTGGTGGGTTACTCGCCGGCCACGCTGGCGCATCGCGATAAAGGCCTGCGCAGCCTTGTGCATCCGGATGACAAGGCCAGCTATCACCAGACCCAGGATCATGCGCTGGATACCGACAGCGACTGGTCGTGGCAGGGGCGAATCCTCACGCGTCAGGGCGAGCAGCGCTGGGCGGAAATCAAGGCCATCACCCGCCGGCTGGAAGACGGCGCCTATGTCTGGGACGGGATCGTCTGGGACATCAGTGAGAGCAAGCGCATCGAACTTGAACTGGCCAGCTCCCGGGAGCAGCTGCGTGAGTTGTCCGCGCACCTGGAAAGCGTGCGCGAAGAAGAAAAGGCGCGCATCGCACGGGAAGTTCACGACGAGTTGGGTCAGATGCTCACCGTGTTGAAGCTGGAAACGTCCATGTGCGAACTGGCCTACGCCCAGCTCGACCCCGGTCTGAACGAGCGCTTGAACAGCATGAAGCGCTTGATCGCTCAGTTGTTTCAGTTGGTCCGTGATGTGGCCACGGCATTGCGCCCGCCGATTCTCGACGCTGGTATCGCCTCGGCCATAGAGTGGCAGGCCCGTCGATTCGAGGCGCGCACGCAGATCCCGTGTCTGGTGCAGGTGCCGGACAATTTGCCAGTGCTAAGCGATGCGAAGGCAATCGGCCTGTTTCGAATCCTTCAGGAGGCGCTGACCAATGTCATGCGGCACGCCCAGGCGCATACTGTTGAACTGACACTGACCCTTGAAGGCGACGAGTTGTGCCTGACGGTCAGCGATGATGGCGTAGGATTTGTTGCCGCGCCTGGCAGGCCAACGTCCTTTGGGATCGTCGGCATGCGTGAGCGGGTGTTGATTATGGGTGGTGAGTTGTTGCTTGAGAGTGAGCCGGGTGAGGGCACGACGTTAGAAGTGCGAGTGCCTCTGGACGAAGCCTGAAGAATTTGTGGTGTCTGTGCTGACGCTTTCGCGAGCAGGCTCGCGATAGATCTTGAATCTGGAGAAGAACGTGATCCGTGTACTGGTAGCCGAAGACCACACCATTGTCCGCGAAGGCATCAAGCAGTTGATCGGCCTGGCCAAGGACTTGCTGGTAGTGGGGGAGGCGAGCAATGGCGAGCAGTTGCTCGACACCTTGCGTCATGTGCCCTGCGAAGTGGTGTTGCTGGACATCTCCATGCCGGGCGTCAACGGCCTGGAAGCGATTCCGCGGATTCGCGCCCTGAACAATCCACCGGCGATCCTGGTGTTGTCGATGCACGACGAAGCGCAAATGGCCGCCAGGGCGTTGAAGGTCGGGGCTGCCGGTTATGCGACCAAGGACAGCGACCCGGCACTGTTGCTGACGGCCATTCGCAAAGTGGCGTCAGGCGGGCGTTATATCGATCCGGAACTGGCCGACCGCATGGTTTTCGAGGTCGGTCTTACCGACTCGCGTCCATTGCACTCGTTGCTCTCCGAACGCGAATTCTCCGTGTTCGAACGCCTGGCCCAGGGCGCCAACGTCAATGACATCGCCCAGCAACTGGCGCTGAGCAGCAAGACCATCAGCACCCACAAGGCGCGGCTGATGCAGAAACTCAACATCACCTCGCTGGCGGAACTGGTGAAGTACGCGATGGAACACAAGCTCCTCTAAAGCACACCGCTCCCACAGGTCCTGTGGTGGCATATCCATTTACGACAGCTCCAGATACCGCATGGGCTGGTTCTTGTGGCTTATAGCTGACCCCTTGCCACTGCATTTGCCAAAACGCGCCATCCTTGTAGGGCAATCCCTACCCACAACCTTCCATCCGGCTGAGGCGAATCTCTCTTGCCCCCCGATTTGCGCGGTCCCCAGCGTCCACTAGGCTTAATCCCACAGCAGTCATCAATAACAAAGGTGTGGGTATGAGCCAGGTCGATTCAAGCGCAGGGGCCAATGATGTTCTGGTCAGCTTTCGTGGAGTGCAGAAGAGCTACGACGGCGAGAACCTGATCGTCAAGGACCTCAACCTGGACATTCGCAAAGGCGAATTCCTCACGTTGCTCGGGCCGTCCGGCTCCGGCAAGACCACCAGCCTGATGATGCTCGCCGGCTTCGAAACGCCGACCGCGGGCGAAATCCTGTTGGGCGGGCGCGCCATCAACAACGTGCCGCCGCACAAGCGCGACATCGGCATGGTGTTCCAGAACTACGCATTGTTCCCGCACATGACGGTGGCCGAGAACCTGGCGTTCCCGCTGACCGTGCGCGGCATGAACAAGAGCGACGTGAGTGCCCGGGTCAAGCGCGTGCTGAGCATGGTCCAGCTCGATGCCTTCGCCCAGCGCTACCCGGCGCAGCTCTCCGGTGGTCAGCAACAGCGTGTGGCATTGGCCCGTGCGCTGGTGTTCGAGCCGCAACTGGTGCTGATGGACGAACCTCTCGGTGCACTCGACAAACAGCTGCGTGAACACATGCAGATGGAGATCAAGCACCTGCACCAGCGCCTGGGCGTCACCGTGGTCTACGTGACCCACGATCAGGGCGAAGCCTTGACCATGTCCGACCGTGTGGCGGTGTTCCATCAGGGCGAAATCCAGCAGATCGCTCCGCCGCGCACCCTCTACGAAGAACCGAAGAACACCTTCGTCGCAAACTTCATCGGCGAGAACAACCGCCTCAATGGCCGACTGCACAGCCAAACCGGCGACCGTTGCATTGTGGAACTCGGGCGCGGTGAGAAGGTGGAAGCCCTGGCGGTCAACGTTGGCCAGACCGGCGAGCCTGTGACCCTGTCCATTCGTCCGGAGCGAGTGAGCCTCAATGGCTCCAGCGACCAATGCGTCAACCGCTTCTCCGGGCGAGTCGAGGAATTCATCTATCTGGGCGACCACGTCCGGGTTCGCATGGAAGTCTGCGGCAAGACCGACTTCTTCGTGAAACAGCCGATTGCCGAGCTTGATCCCTCGCTCGCCGTCGGCGACGTGGTACCGCTTGGCTGGCAGGTCGAACACGTTCGCGCGCTCGACCCACTTCTAGAGGCGCATTGATCGCCCCGGCAACACCAACACCAACCCTGCACGTGGAGAGAACAATAAATGTTGAGATCCCTGAAATTCACCGCTTTGGCACTGGGCATGATGGGCGCGGCACACGCAATGGCGGCCGGCCCGGACCTGACCGTGGTGTCCTTTGGCGGCGCGAACAAGGCGGCTCAGGTCAAAGCCTTCTACGCACCGTGGGAAGCGGCAGGTAACGGCAAGATCGTGGCCGGTGAGTACAACGGCGAAATGGCCAAGGTCAAGGCCATGGTCGACACCAAGAGCGTGTCCTGGGATCTGGTAGAGGTTGAATCGCCGGAACTGTCCCGTGGTTGCGACGAAGACATGTTCGAGCAGCTTGATCCGAAGTTGTTCGGCAAGACCGAAGACTACGTCAAGGGCGCCATCCAGCCTTGCGGCGTGGGTTTCTTCGTGTGGTCGACCGTGCTGGCCTACAACGCCGACAAACTGAAAACCGCACCGACCAGTTGGGTGGATTTCTGGGACACCAAGCAGTTCCCGGGCAAGCGTGGCCTGCGTAAGGGCGCCAAGTACACCCTGGAATTCGCACTGATGGCCGACGGCGTTGCGCCGAAAGACGTCTACAAAGTGCTGGCCGGCAAGGACGGTCAGGACCGCGCGTTCAAGAAACTCGATGAGCTCAAGCCGAACATCCAGTGGTGGGAAGCCGGCGCACAACCGCCGCAATACCTCGCTTCCGGTGACGTGGTCATGAGTTCGGCCTACAACGGTCGTATCGCTGCCGTGCAGAAAGAAAGCAACCTGAAGGTCGTGTGGAACGGCGGTATCTACGACTTCGACGCATGGGCCATTCCAAAAGGTCTGGATGCCAAACGCGCTGAAGCAGCGAAGAAGTTCATCGCCTACTCGGTGATGCCACAGCAGCAGAAGACCTACTCGGAAAACATCGCCTACGGCCCGGCCAACACCCAAGCCGTACCCTTGCTGGCCAAGGAAGTCCTGAAAGACATGCCGACCACCCCGGAAAACATCGCCAACCAGGTGCAGATCGACGTCAGCTTCTGGGCTGACAACGGCGAGCAACTGGAACAGCGCTTCAATTCCTGGGCTGCCAAGTAAGACCGCACCGCGGGCTTACGCTGTAGGAGCGAGCTTGCTCGCGAAAGCGGTGGGTCAATCAACATAGATGTTGAATGTGATGGCCTCATTGCGAGCAAGCTCGCTCCCACAGATTGCGGTGTTTCAACACAACAGAGGTGGTTCTCCGCCTCTGTAACGATCAAAGATTCCCGGAGTACGTCATGGCTATCGCCGTTCCCCTGAACGAGGGCACCAGCCCCACCTTGAAGCAGCGGCTCAAGCACGCCGAGCGGGTCAACCGCTGGAAGGCCCAGGCGTTGATCGCGCCGCTGGTGCTGTTTCTGTTGCTGGTGTTCCTGGTGCCGATCGTGGCGCTGCTCTACAAAAGCGTTGGCAACCCGGAAGTGGTCGGCGGCATGCCGCGCACCGTGACTGCCATCGCCAGTTGGGACGGCCGCGGCCTGCCCGCTGAACCGGTTTATAAAGCAGCGGCCGAAGACCTCGCCGAGGCTCGCAAGAATCAGACCCTGGGCGATCTGTCCAAGCGCCTGAACATGGAACTGGCCGGCTACCGCAGCCTGCTGACCAAAACCGCCCGCGCCTTGCCGCTCGCCACTGAACCGTCTTCTTATAAAGAAGCGCTGGAAGGTCTCGATGAGCGCTGGGGCGACCCGGCCTACTGGCAAGCGGTGCGCCGCAACACCAGCAGCATCACCCCGTATTACTTGCTGGCGGCTGTCGATCACCGCATCGACGACCTTGGCGAAATCGCTCCGGCCACCCCGGATCAGGCGATCTACCTCGACATCTTCGCCCGCACCTTCTGGATGGGCCTGATCATCACCGTGATCTGCCTGGTGCTGGCATACCCCCTGGCTTACCTGCTGGCGAACCTGCCGTCGCGCCAGAGCAACCTGCTGATGATCCTGGTGCTGTTGCCGTTCTGGACCTCGATCCTGGTACGGGTCGCGGCGTGGATCGTATTGCTGCAATCGGGTGGCCTGATCAACAGCGGCCTGATGGCCATGGGTATCATCGATAAGCCGATCGAGTTGGTGTTCAATCGCGTCGGTGTCTACATCTCGATGGTGCACATCCTGCTGCCGTTCATGATCCTGCCGATCTACAGCGTGATGAAAGGCATCTCGCCGACCTACATGCGTGCCGCGATTTCCCTCGGCTGCCATCCGTTCGCCAGCTTCTGGCGGGTGTACTTCCCGCAGACCTATGCCGGTGTCGGCGCCGGTTGCCTGTTGGTGTTCATCCTCGCCATCGGCTACTACATCACCCCGGCATTGCTGGGCAGCCCGAACGATCAGATGGTCAGCTACTTTGTCGCCTTCTACACCAACACCAGCATCAACTGGGGCATGGCGACCGCACTCGGTGGGCTGCTGTTGCTCGCGACGGTCGTGCTTTATCTGATTTACAGCTGGCTGGTGGGCGCAAGCCGCCTGCGCCTGAGCTAAGGGGAGAACGAAATGCTGAGTCCTTATATGTCGCCCATCGAACGGGTGTGGTTCTACAGCTTGCGGATTCTCTGCGGCTTGATTCTGTTGTTCCTGATCCTGCCGGTGCTGGTGATCATTCCGCTGTCGTTCAACTCCGGCAGTTTCCTGGTGTACCCGCTGCAAGGCTTCTCACTGCAGTGGTATCACGACTTCTTCGCCTCGGCGGAATGGATGCGCGCCCTGAAGAACAGCATCATCGTCGCCCCGGCGGCCACGGTGCTGGCCATGGTCTTCGGTACGCTGGCGGCCATCGGCCTGACCCGGGGCGACTTCCCCGGCAAGGCGCTGGTGATGGCGCTGGTGATTTCACCGATGGTGGTGCCGGTAGTGATCATCGGTGTGGCCAGTTATCTGTTCTTTGCTCCGCTGGGATTGGGTAACAGCTTCTTCTCGCTGATCGTGGTGCATGCGGTATTGGGTGTGCCGTTCGTGATCATTACCGTGTCGGCGACCTTGCAGGGGTTCAACCACAACCTGGTGCGGGCCGCTGCGAGCCTGGGCGCTTCGCCGCTGACCACGTTCCGCCGGGTGACCTTGCCGCTGATTGCGCCGGGCGTGATCTCCGGGGCGCTGTTTGCCTTTGCGACTTCGTTCGATGAAGTGGTGGTGACGCTGTTCCTCGCCGGCCCTGAACAAGCGACGTTGCCACGGCAAATGTTCAGCGGCATCCGCGAAAACCTCAGCCCGACCATCGCCGCCGCCGCGACGCTGCTGATTGCCTTCTCGGTGATCCTGCTGCTGACCCTGGAATGGCTGCGTGGTCGTAGCGAGAAACTGCGTACTGCGCAGGTCTGACTAATCACCCCGATCAACTGTGGGAGCGAGCCTGCTCGCGAATGCGGAGTGTCAGTCGACTAATTTGTCGAATGCTCAACCGTCTTCGCGAGCAGGCTCGCTCCCACTTTTGATCTCCAGTGGCTGTCCGGTCATTCACCGCCTGAATGGCAGACAAACCCCAATCCCCAGCTACTATTGTGCCCAGCTCCCCTACCTATAAGAGGCTGCGCACATGAGTCTTTCCTCTTTCAAAATCGCTCACAAACTGATCACCGGCGCAGGTGCCATCGAGCAGCTGTCTGCCGAGCTGACACGCCTGGACATCGACAACCCGCTGATCGTCACCGATGCCGCTCTGGTCAAGTCCGGCACGGTAGAACTGGCACTGGCGCAGCTGGGCGAACGCAGTTACGAGATTTTCGACCGGGTACTGCCGGACCCGGAAATCGCCATCGTCGAAGATTGCATGCAGGTCTATCGCGACGGCGGGCATGACGGCTTGATCGGTCTGGGCGGCGGCAGTGCCATCGACATTGCCAAGAGTGTGGCGGCCTACGCCGGGTACCACGGTGCGCTGGAGGATCTGTTCGGTATTGATCAGGTCCCACGCAAAGGCCCGCCGCTGATCGCCATCCCGACCACCGCCGGCACCGGCTCGGAAGTGACCAATGTCGCCATCCTTTCCGACAAGCTCGCGCAACTGAAGAAGGGCATTGTCAGCGACTACCTGTTACCGGATGTGGCGTTGGTCAGTCCGCAAATGACCCTGACCTGTCCGCGCAGCGTCACGGCGGCCAGCGGCGTCGATGCGCTGGTGCATGCCATAGAGTCCTATCTGTCGGTCAACGCCTCGCCGATTACCGATGCCCTGGCCATCGTTGCCATCAAGTTGATCGCCAAGGCTTTGCCCAAGGCCTACGCCAACCCGTCGAACCTGCAAGCCCGGGAAGACATGGCCACTGCCAGCCTGATGGCTGGCATGGCGTTCGGAAATGCCGGGGTTGGCGCGGTGCATGCGCTGGCGTATCCGCTGGGCGGGCGTTTCAACATTGCCCATGGCGTCAGTAATGCCTTGCTACTGCCCCATGTCATGACCTGGAACAAGATGGCCTGCATCGAACGCATGCAGGATATCGCCGAGGCCATGGGTTTGAAGACCGCTCATTTGAGCATCAACGAAGCGGCCGACAAAGCCGTGCAAGCCATGTCCGAACTGTGTGCCGCCGTGGAAATTCCCCAGGGCCTGCGCAGCTTCGGTGTGCCCGAGGACGCCATCCCGTCCATGGCCGTGGAAGCGGCGGGGATCGAGCGCTTGATGCGCAACAATCCGCGTAAGTTGAGTGCCGTCGATATCGAAAAGATCTATCGCGCGGCGTACTAGGGCCCCTGCCGTCGATGGATGATGGCAAGGTCCAATCATCGCGCTCACGGTGCGCGCGTCAAAGCATGAGGTATACAATGCGCGCCATCGTGATTCTGCTCAGAAAAGGTGCGTCATGCAGCCCTTCGTAATTGCTCCGTCGATTCTCTCCGCCGACTTCGCCCGCCTGGGTGAAGAAGTGGACAACGTCCTGGCCGCCGGCGCCGACTTCGTGCACTTCGATGTCATGGACAATCACTACGTGCCCAACCTGACCATCGGCCCGATGGTCTGCGCGGCGCTGCGCAAGTACGGCGTGACCGCGCCGATCGATGCGCACCTGATGGTCAGCCCGGTGGACCGCATCGTCGGCGACTTCATCGAAGCTGGCGCGACCTACATCACCTTCCACCCGGAAGCCACCCAGCACATCGACCGCTCCCTGCAATTGATCCGCGAAGGCGGCTGCAAGTCGGGCCTAGTGTTCAACCCGGCGACCCCGCTGGATGTGCTCAAGCACGTCATGGACAAGGTCGACATGATCCTGTTGATGAGCGTCAACCCGGGCTTCGGCGGGCAGAAGTTCATCCCCGGCACCCTCGACAAGCTGCGTGAAGTGCGGGCGCTGATCGATGCGTCGGGCCGTGACATCCGCCTGGAAATCGACGGTGGCGTGAACGTGAACAACATTCGCGAAATCGCAGCGGCAGGCGCTGACACCTTCGTCGCCGGCTCGGCCATTTTCAATGCGCCGAACTATCAGGAAGTCATCGACAAGATGCGTTCCGAACTGGCACTGGCTCGCCCATGAGTGGATTTGAGCAGTTGTTCCCGGGGCAACTGCCGCGGCTGGTGATGTTCGATCTGGACGGTACCTTGATCGACTCGGTCCCGGACCTGGCAGTGGCTGTGGACAAGATGCTGCTCAAACTCGGTCGCAAGCCCGCCGGTCTGGACTCGGTACGCGAATGGGTCGGCAACGGCGCGCCGGTGCTGGTGCGTCGTGCGCTGGCTGGTGCTATCGATCATTCAGC
This sequence comes from Pseudomonas sp. KH_046_1, assembly GCF_057839025.1. Lineage (NCBI taxonomy): Bacteria > Pseudomonadati > Pseudomonadota > Gammaproteobacteria > Pseudomonadales > Pseudomonadaceae > Pseudomonas > Pseudomonas sp. KH_046_1. The sequence continues at coordinate 5,751,158 of NZ_CM174481.1, read as the reverse complement.
GGTCGATAACCACGAGGCCGAACGGGCGCTGGAGTATTTCATGCAGGCTTATGGCGAGAGCCATGAGTTGACGGTGGTGTATCCCGGGGTGCGCGACTTCCTCAAATGGCTGCAAAAGCAGGGCGTCGAGATGGCGCTGATCACCAACAAGCCGGAGCGTTTCGTCGCGCCGCTGCTGGATCAGATGAAAATCGGCCGTTATTTCCGCTGGATCATCGGCGGTGACACCCTGCCACAGAAAAAACCCGATCCGGCCGCGCTGTTTTTCGTGATGAAAATGGCCAACATTCCGGCTTCGCAGTCGTTGTTCGTCGGCGATTCGCGCAGCGACGTGCTGGCGGCGAAAGCGGCGGGGGTCAAGTGCGTGGCCCTGAGCTACGGCTATAACCACGGTCGCCCAATTGCCGAAGAATCGCCGGCAATGGTGATTGACGACCTGCGCAAACTAATTCCCGGTTGCCTGGATCCGGCCGCTGAGATAACGTTGGCCGACGCTGTCAAACCCCCTTCTGGAAACGCCATCGTGGTGGTCACTCGCAAACTCTGGATGAAAGTCATCAAGGCCCTGGCCCGCTGGCGTTGGCGCGCCTGACTTGATTCTGGCCGGTTATCCGGCGCGTTTGCATACCTGACTGTTCGACCCTCAAGCCACGAGGCACCTCATGATCCGCGAAGAATTCCTGCGTTTGGCCGCTGCCGGCTACAACCGCATCCCGCTTGCCTGCGAAACCCTGGCCGACTTCGACACGCCGCTGTCGATCTACCTGAAGCTGGCCGACGAGCCCAACTCCTACTTGCTGGAGTCCGTACAGGGCGGCGAGAAATGGGGCCGTTACTCGATCATCGGCTTGCCGTGCCGCACCGTGCTGCGGGTTCACGATCATCACGTCAGCGTGACCGTCGATGGCGTCGAAACTGAAAGCCACGATGTGGAAGACCCGCTGGCCTTCGTCGAAGCCTTCAAGGCTCGCTACAACGTGCCGACCATTGCCGGCCTGCCGCGCTTCAACGGCGGCCTGGTGGGTTACTTCGGCTATGACTGCGTGCGTTATGTCGAGAAGCGCCTGGGCAAATGCCCGAACCCGGACCCACTGGGCGTGCCGGACATTCTGCTGATGGTGTCCGACGCCGTGGTGGTGTTCGACAACCTGGCGGGCAAGATGCACGCCATCGTCCTGGCCGACCCGGCGCAGGAAGACGCCTTCGAACAAGGTCGCGCGCGCCTGGAGGAGTTGCTGGAAAAACTCCGTCAGCCGATCACCCCACGCCGTGGCCTGGACTTCAGCAAGCAACAATCGGCCGATCCGATATTCCGCTCCAGTTTCACCCAGGACGATTACGAAAAAGCCGTCGACACCATCAAGGAATACATCCTGGCCGGTGACTGCATGCAGGTCGTACCGTCCCAGCGCATGTCGATCGACTTCAAGGCAGCCCCCATCGATCTGTATCGTGCGCTGCGCTGCTTCAACCCGACGCCTTACATGTACTTCTTCAACTTCGGCGACTTCCACGTCGTCGGCAGTTCGCCGGAAGTGCTGGTGCGGGTCGAGGACAACCTGATCACCGTGCGCCCGATTGCAGGTACCCGTCCACGGGGAGCCAACGAAGAGGCTGACCTGGCGCTGGAAAAAGACTTGCTGTCGGACGACAAGGAAATCGCCGAACACTTGATGCTGATCGACCTCGGTCGCAACGACACCGGTCGCGTATCGGAAGTCGGCTCGGTGAAGCTCACCGAGAAGATGGTCATCGAGCGTTACTCCAACGTGATGCACATTGTGTCCAACGTCACCGGGCAACTGAAAGCCGGGCTGACGGCCATGGACGCACTGCGGGCGATTCTGCCGGCGGGCACCTTGTCCGGTGCACCGAAGATTCGCGCAATGGAAATCATCGACGAACTGGAGCCGGTCAAGCGTGGCGTCTACGGCGGTGCGGTCGGTTACTTCGCCTGGAACGGCAACATGGACACCGCCATTGCGATCCGCACGGCGGTGATCAAGAACGGCGAACTGCACGTGCAGGCCGGTGGCGGCATCGTCGCCGACTCGGTGCCGGCGCTGGAATGGGAAGAAACCCTGAACAAGCGCCGCGCGATGTTCCGCGCCGTTGCCCTGGCTGAACAAACCCCGAACGCCTGAGTTTGCGAAAAATCCTGTGGGAGCGAGCTTGCTCGCGATGGGGCCATCACTGCCACATTGATGTTGTCTGACCCACCGCTATCGCGAGCAAGCTCGCTCCCACAATGATTTCATCGCCAAAAAAAACGCGGCGCCTGTGAGGGCGCCGCGTTTTTTATTGGCTGCACATCAGAAGTCCAGCGCAACACCTACGTTGATGCCCTGTTGGGTGAAGTCGTCGTCCTTGCGGATGTTGTAGCTGGCGCGCAGTGCCAGGTCCTTGGTGAGGTTGTGGCTCACCCCAAGGTTCACACGTTGCAAATGACTTTGCGGGGTGTAGCCCTCCAGAGTGAACTGGTTGTTCGGCAGGCTGTTGAGGTTGATGTCCACGTCCTGGGTATCGTCGTTGTACTCGCGCTCGATTGCCGCTTCGCCGAACACCTGGGTTTGCGGGGTGATCTGGTATTTGCCCTGCAGGCCAGCGCCTAGACGCCGGGAAATACGCTCCTGATCGGCGAAGGTCAGCGCCGTGGAATTGTTGCCGTCCTCCGAGTAACCATCGACTTGTACCTTGGAGAAGTCGGCGCTGACAAACGGCGACAGGTGCCAAGGGCTGCTGGCTTGTTGCGCAATGTCGTAACCCACGCGTGCGCTGAAGGCTTCGACGTAGCCGCTGGTATCGCCTTTTTCGCCGCGTTCGTTGACGCCCAACTGGAATTTACGTTTGAGGCTGTCGTAATCCAGATGCCCGGCCGTCAACGCCGCGTCGGCCCACACCCGGTTTTGCTGATACTGGGCGAATGCCGTGCCGAGGTAAGTGTTGAGCTTGTAGTCGGAGTCGTTGTTGCCCGCTTCGAGTTTCTGGTTATAGAAACCCGCCACCAGACCAACACGCCAGGCATCGTCGAGACGATAGCTGCCACCGATGTTCACGTTGGCTCCGTTGCCGTCGGCGCTTGCCACGCTGTCCTGACCGTCAAAGTCCTGATGCTGTCCGCCGCCGGAAACAATGGCTCGCCATTGGCCGACGCCTTGCCAGTTTTCCCAATCGGCCAGCCACTGATTGCGCAATTCATCCTGATGTGCGCGCACGGTGCCCTGGGCCATTTCCGGCAACAGGGTCAGCTCCCACGGCGCTGCCAGCAGGGAATAGGCGTAATCGGCAATCAGGCGCTGCCCGGCTTCGGTGGGGTGCACCGAATCGTTGTAGATCAGCTTGGTCGGGTCCGGCGTGGCGCTGTTGATGCCGTAGCGGGCGTTCTCGGTGCAACCACTGCCGCTGAAGCAGGTGGCGATGAGGTTCTGGTCGGTGGCCAGGCCAAACTGTGCCGGGTTGGCGAACGTCTCTTTGAGCAGTACCGGAATGTTGAGCGGAATGACTTCGGCATTGATGTTTTGCAGTCGGCTTACCAGTTCAGTGTTGAACTGGGCGCTGAGTTGGGACGTGAACGCTTGCAGCGGGGTGCCGTTGAACGCCGGGGTAAAGCCGATATCGGGCAGCAACCAGACCATGACGTATTTGGCGCCGGCGGTTTGCAGCGTCTGTACGCTGTCGGCCAGGCGGTCGGCGGCGGCACTGGCCTGGGGCAGGCTGGTGACGCGACCTTGCAGGAAGTCGTTACCGCCACCCGACAGGTAATACAGTGCGTTCGGGTCGGCACGTAAGTTATTGGATGGAAGATAGCCGGCCCGGGTGCGTTCGCCGGTGGCGGAGGTGCTGGTAATCGAATCAAGAATCTGGTCGGTACGGTATCCGCCTACAGCCCAGTTGTTACCATCAGGCAGGCCTTCGTTGGCGCGAACTGCTGAAGAGGAGGATGCCGTCTGATCCGCTGAAAACCCCAGTTTCCCACCCAGAATCTGTGTGGAGTTGAGCGAGCGGACTTCGCCGCTACCATCCAGGTACACCGGCCCCGTCCGGTTGGTGAAGCGCTGCGTCGCCCCGGCAGGCCCGTCCGTGTCGGCAAAGGTCCCTGCGTCGTTGAGGCTGTCCCCGAAGACAACGAAGTTGGTATAAGGATTAGGTGCGGCGTTCGCCTGGGCGCATGCGATCGCGAGCAAGCATCCTGCGAGCGGTACAAACAACGACTGTTTGATCATGAGCAAGTCCGTTTATTTATTGTTTTAGTGAACGAAACGACAGTACCAAAAACTTCCGGCCTTTTGCCATCTGTCGCGAAGCCTTTGATAGTTTCGCGGGCGGCACCCCCGGCGATATTGCGCGCTCTGCCCAGCTAAGTTACTGTGCCGGGACGTACGAACGAGACCTTCCCCGTGTTGATCATCAGTAAACTCCTGGATCAAGTCATCAAGGCACACGCCCGCTGGCGTTGGCGCGCCTGAATTCTTTTGCCGGCCTCGCCGGACCTGTATCGCTTCGCCTTCTTTACCTGTTTGAAATGCCGCTTTGCTGGCGCTGCTCCAGCATCTGACAAAGCGCAGCGCTCTGCGGGTCAATCATTCGAAGGCCATCTTCAAAGTCAGTGAATTCAAGAGGTTCTAAACGCCATGTTGCTGATGATCGATAACTACGACTCCTTTACCTACAACGTTGTGCAGTACCTGGGCGAGCTCGGCTCCCAGGTCAAGGTCGTGCGCAACGATGAACTGACCATCGCTGAAATCGAAGCCCTCAACCCTGAGCGCATCGTAGTGTCCCCCGGTCCTTGCACGCCGACCGAAGCCGGCATCTCGATTGAAGCGATCAAGCATTTCGCCGGCAAACTGCCGATTCTTGGCGTCTGCCTCGGCCACCAGTCCATCGGTCAGGCCTTTGGCGGTGATGTGGTGCGCGCCCGTCAAGTGATGCACGGTAAGACTAGCCCGGTATTTCACGAGGACAAGGGTGTATTCGAAGGCCTGAATCGTCCGCTGACGGTGACCCGCTATCATTCATTGATCGTCAAGCGCGAAACCCTGCCCGATTGCCTGGAGCTGACGGCCTGGACCCAGCTCGAAGACGGCTCGGTCGACGAGATCATGGGCCTGCGTCACAAGACTCTTAACATCGAAGGCGTGCAGTTCCACCCTGAGTCGATCCTCACCGAACAGGGTCACGAACTGTTCGCCAACTTCCTCAAACAAACCGGCGGCACGCGCTAAGGACTTTTCATGAATATCAAGACAGCCCTGAGCCGAATCGTCGATCACCTCGACCTCAGCACCGATGAAATGCGCGATGTCATGCGCGAAATCATGACCGGGCAATGCTCGGATGCACAGATTGGCGCGTTCATGATGGCCATGCGCATGAAGAGCGAAAGCATCGACGAAATCGTTGGTGCAGTGTCGGTGATGCGCGAACTTGCGGACAAGGTCGAACTCAAGACCCTCGACGGCGTAGTCGATGTGGTCGGCACCGGCGGCGACGGCGCCAATATCTTCAACGTGTCGACCGCTGCTTCGTTCGTGGTTGCCGCTGCGGGCTGCACCGTGGCCAAGCACGGCAACCGCGCAGTCTCGGGCAAGAGCGGCAGTGCCGATCTGCTGGAGGCGGCCGGTATCTACCTGAACCTGACACCGGTGCAAGTGGCGCGCTGCATTGACAACGTTGGTATTGGTTTCATGTTTGCCCAGACCCATCACTCTGCGATGAAATACGCTGCAAGCCCGCGCCGCGAACTGGGTCTGCGGACCTTGTTCAACATGCTCGGCCCGCTTACGAATCCGGCCGGTGTGAAACATCAGGTGGTGGGCGTGTTCACCCAGGCCTTGTGCCGGCCGCTGGCGGAAGTGCTGCAGCGTCTGGGCAGCAAGCATGTGCTGGTGGTGCATTCGAAGGATGGCCTGGATGAGTTCAGCCTGGCAGCACCGACCTTCGTGGCAGAGCTGAAAAACGACCAGATCACCGAGTATTGGGTCGAGCCGGAAGACCTGGGCATGAAGAGCCAGAGCCTGCATGGGCTGGCAGTAGAAAGCCCGGCGGCATCTCTTGAGCTGATTCGCGATGCCCTGGGCAAGCGCAAGACCGAAAACGGTCAGAAAGCGGCCGAGATGATCATGCTCAATGCCGGTGCCGCGCTGTACGCCGCCGATCATGCCAGCAGTTTAAAAGAGGGAGTTGCACTTGCGCACGATGCGCTGCACACCGGCCTCGCCCGAGAAAAGCTCGAGGAGCTGGGTGCGTTTACCGCGGTATTCAGAGTGGAGAATGAGGGATGAGTGTACCGACGGTTCTGGAAAAGATTCTGGCGCGCAAAGTCGAGGAAGTGGCCGAGCGCAGCGCTCGCGTCAGCCTCGCCGAGCTGGAAAGCCTGGCCAAGGTGGCCGATGCACCCCGTGGTTTTGCCAAGGCCTTGCTGGCTCAGGCCAAGCTGAAGCAGCCGGCAGTCATTGCCGAAATCAAGAAAGCCTCGCCGAGCAAAGGCGTGATCCGCGAGAACTTCGTTCCCGCCGATATCGCCAAAAGCTACGAGAAGGGTGGCGCGACCTGCCTGTCGGTACTCACCGATATCGATTACTTCCAGGGCGCCGATGCCTATCTGCAGCAGGCCCGTGCGGCGTGCAAACTGCCGGTGATCCGCAAGGACTTCATGATCGATCCATACCAGATCGTCGAAGCCCGTGCCTTGGGCGCCGACTGCGTGCTGTTGATCGTTTCCGCGCTGGATGACGTGAAAATGGCCGAACTGGCAGCCGTGGCCAAAAGCGTCAACCTCGATGTGTTGGTGGAAGTCCACGACGGCGACGAACTGGAGCGAGCCTTGAAAACCCTCGACACTCCACTGGTTGGCGTGAACAACCGCAATCTGCACACCTTCGATGTCAGCCTGGAAACCACCCTCGACCTGTTGCCGCGTATCCCGCGTGATCGTCTGGTCATCACCGAGAGCGGCATTCTCAACCGCGCCGATGTCGAATTGATGGAAATCAGCGACGTCTACGCGTTCCTGGTCGGCGAGGCGTTCATGCGCGCCGAAAGCCCAGGCAGCGAGTTGCAGCGTCTGTTCTTCCCTGAGCGCGGCGTGCCTGTCAGCGGTTCGACCCTCGACTGACCCCCACCATTGCAGGCAACCCGACTCCCTGTGGGAGCGGGCTTGCCCGCGATGAGGCCCTCAAATTCCCTAAAGACCTCATGTCTGCCGGAGTCGTCTATGTCGCTGCCAATCTCTCTCACCATCGAAGCCGGCCTGCAAGCCGAGCAGGATTTGTTGGCCTCGGTCTGCGCCGGCGACGCGGAGTTCGGCCTGCTGTTCTGGCAGCCGAGTGATCGGGCGCTGGTCATGCCGCGCCGTTTGAATCGCTTGCCAGGCTTCGAAGCTGCATGTGAGGTATCGGCAGCGGCAGGTTGGCCAGTACTGTTGCGTGAAACCGGTGGCGAACCGGTGCCGCAATCGGCCTCAACGATCAACATCGCACTGGTTTACGCGCCGCCGCGTAGCGAAGGGGATCTGAACCGTATCGAGACCGGTTACCGGCGCTTGTGCGATCCGATCTGTCAGTTGCTCGATGAGCTGGGTGGCACATCGTCGCTGGGTGAAATCGAAGGCGCCTTCTGTGACGGTCGCTTCAACGTCAACCTCGATGGACGCAAGATGGTCGGCACCGCCCAGCGCTGGCGTCAGAGCCAGGGTGGGCAGCGTCCGGTGGGGCTGGTGCACGGGGCGATGCTGATCGATAACGAGCGAGCGTCGATGGTCGCCGCGGTCAATCGTTTCAACGAGGCCTGCGGACTGGAGCAACGCGTGCGCGCCGAAAGCCACATCGCGCTGCATGAGAAGTTCGCGGCGCACGATGCCCTGGCGCGCCTCGACTATCTCTACCGGTTGGTGCTGGTGCAGATGTTCAGCGGCTAGGTTTTCGAGCTTAACGCGTACCAAAGACCACCATGGTCTTGCCTTTGACGCCCACCAGGTTGCGTTCTTCCAGATCCTTGAGCACGCGACCGACCATCTCCCGGGAACAACCGACAATCCGCCCGATTTCCTGACGGGTCACCTTGATTTGCATGCCATCGGGGTGAGTCATGGCGTCTGGCTGTTTACACAGTTCCAGCAGGCAGCGGGCAACGCGGCCGGTCACGTCAAAAAATGCCAGGTCACCGACCTTGCGCGTGGTGTTGCGCAGGCGCTGTGCGATTTGTCCGCTGAGCACGTAAAGAATGTCCGGATCCTGCTGGGACAACTCGCGGAATTTTGCGTAGCTGATTTCCGCGACTTCGCATTCAACCTTGGCCCGCACCCAGGCGCTGCGCTCCTGCTCCTGGCCAGCTTGCTCAAACAGGCCCAGCTCGCCGAAAAAATCCCCGGTGTTCAGGTAGGAAATGATCATTTCCCGGCCGTCGTCATCTTCGATCAGGATGGTGACTGAGCCTTTGATGATGAAGAACAGCGTTTCCGAGCGGTCGCCGGCACAAATGATGTTGCTCTTGGCCTGATAGCGGCGGCGCTGGCAATGCATCAACAGCTTGTCGAGGTTCTTGATCTTGGGGTTGGGGGCAATCGCAACCATGGTTGTATCCCGAAAAGACTGCACGGTGTGTTTGGTTTTTATGAATAGCGAACGCTGGGGAAAAGCTGGCCATGCGCCATTGATTTGGCGTCAGCTTAACAGACACTTCCTGAAATATTCGAGCATTTACCTACAAGGCGGCGGGATATGTCCTAGGACGCCGGGCGCCGTCAATCACGGGGCCTGTGCTAAGCTGGCGACCCTTTTTTATACAGTGGAGTCTTGGCGATGAAGGCACGCATCCAATGGGCTGGCGAAGCCATGTTCCTCGGCGAATCCGGTAGTGGTCATGTCGTGGTCATGGACGGTCCGCCCGATGCCGGCGGACGTAACCTGGGTGTCCGGCCGATGGAAATGCTGCTGCTGGGTGTCGGCGGTTGCAGCAATTTCGATGTGGTCAGCATCCTCAAGAAGTCCCGCCAGGCGGTCGAAAGCTGTGAAGCGTTCCTTGAAGCCGAGCGTGCGACCGAAGATCCAAAGGTGTTCACCAAGATCCACATGCATTTTGTGGTCAAGGGCCGCGGGCTGAAAGAAGCCCAGGTCAAACGCGCCATCGAGCTGTCTGCCGAGAAGTATTGCTCGGCCTCGATCATGCTCGGCGCGGCCGGCGTGGCCATTACCCACGACTACAAGATCATCGAGCTCGGTTGAATCGACATTCAACTATCATAAAAGCAGTGCAGACTCTGGCGAACACAAGCGGACGTCTGCATAATGCGCCACTTTTTTCAGGGTAGTGGCCGGTCAGCCGACAGGCCTCGCACCCGAACAGACAACCAAAATCGCCATCGCGAAGAGGTGTTAACCGTCCTACGCAGGTGCGTTGTTCGCATTTGACGGGCATGCTTGATCACGCGGCCGGGCCGCAAACACATAGAGAGTTTTTAACGGTGAAAAGCAAACTCAAGCTCCACGGGTTCAATAACCTGACAAAGACCTTGAGCTTCAACATCTATGACATCTGCTACGCGGAAACCCCGCAAGACCAGCAGGCTTACGTCGAGTACATCAATAAAGAGTACAACGCGAAACGCCTGACGCAGATCCTCACGGAAGTTGTCGATATCATTGGTGCCAACATCCTGAACATTGCCAGTCAGGACTATGAGCCGCAGGGCGCCAGCGTCACGATCCTGATCTCGGAAGAACCGGTAACCCCGACCGACAGTCAGATCGAAGAGTCCCCGGGCCCGTTGCCCGAAATCATTCTGGCCCACCTCGACAAGAGCCACATCACGGTGCACACCTACCCGGAAATCCATCCGGTCAGCGGTATTGCAACCTTCCGTGTGGACATCGACGTGTCGACTTGCGGGGTCATTTCACCGCTTAAAGCGCTCAACTTCCTGATTCACCAGTTCGATTCGGACATCGTGACCGTGGATTACCGTGTGCGCGGCTTTACCCGTGACGTTGAAGGCAAAAAGCACTTCATCGACCACGAGATCAATTCGATCCAGAACTACCTGTCCGACGACACTTACGACGCGTACCAGATGACCGACGTGAACGTGTACCAGGAAAACCTGTTCCACACCAAGATGCTGCTGAAGAACTTCGAACTGGATAACTACCTGTTCGGCGACGCCACCAGCAACCTGTCCTCTGAGCAGCGCGCCCAGGTGACCGAGCGGGTGAAACACGAAATGCTCGAAATCTTCTACGCGCGCAATATGGCGTAAGGTTATCGAATACAAAAAAGGCGACTCCCTTGCGGCAGTCGCCTTTTTTATTGTTACCGGCGGCCCTTGTGGGAGCGAGCCGGCTCCGGGCTGCGATCCGACGATGGCGTCCTGTCGTCCAATCACAGATCAGATCCGATAAGTACTCTTGGTCATCACCTTGGCCATCAGACTCATCCCGAACTTCACTGGTGCCGGAAAGCGGAACCCGCCAGCATCCAGCGCACTTTCGGCATGCTGTTCTTCATCGATGCGCATCTGCTCAAGAATCGCCCGGGACTTTTCATCCTCGGCCGGCAATTGCTCCAGATGTTCGTTCAGGTGTTTGCACACCTGGTCTTCCGTCGCCGCCACGAACCCCAGGCTGACTTTGTCGCTGATCAGGCCGGCCACTGCGCCAATCCCGAACGACATGCCATAGAACAGCGGATTGAGGATGCTGGTGTGGCTACCCAGTTGATGGATGCGTTGTTCGCACCAGACCAGGTGATCGATTTCTTCTTCGGCGGCATGTTCCATCGCAGCCCGCACTTGCGGCAGCTTGGCGGTCAGCGCCTGCCCCTGATACAGCGCCTGGGCGCAGACTTCGCCGGTATGGTTGATGCGCATCAGGCCGGCAACGTGGCGTGTGTCTTCGTCGCTCATTTTCGCATCCGGCTGCACGATGGCGGGCGACGGACGGTACGGCTGGCCGCTGGAGGGCAGCAGGGTACGCATCGCGGCATCGGCTTGCAGCAGAAGGCGGTCAATCGGCGAGTAGTGACGTTGGGTAGTCATGCTGACCTCCGGGGGAATTTCGGCGGCCAGTTTAACCCAATCGGCCGGGGAAGGTTTGCGCTGGGTCATTGTGATGCAGAGGCTGTGACAGTGTTGTGATGCCGTTTGTGGAAGCGGCAGTGCGCCGCTTCCACAGGGTTTGGCGCAATCAGCCCGGCGGCCAGTGCATCTGGCGCTGACCCAGCACGTGCATATGAATGTGGTAGACGGTTTGTCCGCCTTCTTCATTGCAGTTCATGACGACGCGGAAACCTTTTTCGCAGCCCAGTTCCAGTGCCAGGCGCTGGGCGGTGAACAGGATGTGCCCGGCCAATGCCTTGTCGTCCTCGGTCAGGTCGTTCAAGGTGCGAACCGGTTTCTTCGGGACCACCAGGAAATGTACCGGTGCCTGTGGGGCAATGTCGTGGAAGGCCAGTACCTGGTCGTCCTCGTAAATGATCTTCGCCGGGATTTCCCGGTTGATGATCTTGGTGAACAGAGTATCCACAGCTGTTTTCTCCGTTATTTGGGCTGGCCTGAGTGTACTCATGGCGTATGCCAGCGCCCAGCTTTTTACCTTGAATTGGATCAGCGCGGGCAGTAAGCCTTGTTGATCATGCCGGCGATTGTGCGAGTCAGCCAGCGCGAGCCGAGCCGCGGCAGGAAGGCGAACCAGCGGTTGCGCCGCCCGGGAATGATGATCGCCTTATTCTTTTCCAGTGCGCGCACGGTGTAGAGCGCCACTTCCTCGGGACTCATCAGCAGTTTGCTGTTAGTCAGTTTTTCGCTGTCGAGTTGTGCGGTACGGAAAAACGCTGTGCGGGTCGGCCCGGGGCAGAGCACCGAAACCTTGATCGCACATTTTTTCAGTTCGACGCGCAATCCTTCGGAAAAGTGCAGCACATACGCCTTGCTGGCGTAATAGGTGCTCATCCACGGCCCGGGTTGAAACGCCGCCACCGAGGCCACATTCAGAATCTGCCCGCCGCCTTGCAGGGCCATGCTGTTGCCGATGGCATGGCACAGGCGGGTGAGGGCGAGGATGTTCACTTCGATCAGGTCTTGCTCGGTCATCCAGTCCTGGGCCAGAAACGGGCCGCATGTACCGATACCGGCGCAGTTGACCAGCAAATCGATCTGCCGGTCGCCTTCTTCCAGCTCCAGCAGGAATCCGGACAGGCGCAGCGGTTCACCCAGGTCACAGGCACGGAACAACACCTCCACGCCGAACCGTTGGGTCAGTTCAATCGCAATACTTTCCAGCTGATCACGTTGTCGGGCCACCAGAATCAGGCTGCGGCCGCGCCGTGCCAGGGCTTCGGCCATTGCCAGGCCGATGCCGCTGGAGGCACCAGTGATCAGAGCGTAACGGGTCATGCACTTCTCCATCGCAACAGCTCCGCGCCGCGACGCAGGTGTCACGGGCCAGGAGCGCTGTTCATTCTTTCGCAGAGTCTACAGGGGGCTGGGCCACTTCGGCTGCATCGTCGGCGGAATTTGGCACCGGTTCGACCTCGACTTCGATTTCATCGGTGGTGACCGAACTGCTTTCGTAGCTGCTCTGGGCGGCGTTTTCGTATCCTTCCCGTATCGCCGTGAGACCACCGGCCAGCGAGCCGAACAGAACCAGCGCGATAACGATCAGCCACAGCGAAGACAGTACCTTGACCGCGGTACTGTTCGGCGGAGGTGGTGGACCGTAGCGGTTGGTGGTGTCGTTGCCCGGTACGACCATGATCACGAACGGAAAGAAACTGCCAACGAACGGCACCAGGTTCAGCAGCCACAGCCAGCCGGACCAGCCGACATCGTGCAAGCGTTGAACAGTGATCTGGATGCTGACGAATACAAACACGACGAACAGGATCAAGGCCAGCAAGCTGCCCAATATCAGGCCGGCGGACGAATCCGCGCCGATCAGAGCCAGGGCGACCAAGGCAAACACCCCGCAAACGGCCAGGAGTACAGTTGACAGCACCAGCGTCCAGGCGAGGTAACGCAAGCGGCCGATACGGCCATCGAAACTGAATGGCTTGAGCGTTGCGAATTCCGCCACGGCTTCGCCGACCGGTGCGCGAGGCGGCGCGTAAGGGGACTGCGGATCTGCCAAAGGCTCCTGGCTGCTGGCCGGCGCATGGTCATGAACGTCGGCGAGGTTCAGTTCAATCGGCGTTTCGGCTTCGATGCGGGCGTCGATACCGGTTTTGCTCAGCGCCTGGAGATAGGTCTGGGCATCGGCTTGCGACAGGTTGCGTTTGAGCGCTACCGGACGCCCGGTGAACAAGCGCTCGATGGCCGTGACATCGCTTTTGAACAAATCGGCGAGATTGAGCTTTGCCGTGGTGATGTCGACACCGGGCAGCAAGGCGCCCTCGAATACGATTTTGAAATGATTTTCGCCCATGTGCGAAGCATCCTTGTCGCGAGAGGTTGAAAGAAGAATGTTGTGCCCAAGCGGGTGTAAGGCCAGCCGGGCAAGACTAGCCAAGGTTTGCTGTCAGCTCGGCCAGCGTTTGGTCAACTGGGCAGCCTGCTCCAGGGCCTTGCGGTACTCCGCGTCGAGACGTGCAATCAACTGCTCGACACTCGGCAAGTCCTCGATTTCTCCCACGCCCTGGCCGGCAGACCAAACGGTTTTCCAGGCTTTGGCCTCATCGCTCACGGGTTTGAGCTTGGAACCGAAGTTGATCTCGCCCTTGCCTTGCAAGGCGGCCATGTCGAAACCGGCGGCCTCCAGGCTCTGGCGCATGAAGCTCGCGGGGACACCTGACACGGCTGGAGTATGGATGATGTCTGCCGCTTTGGATGTCAGCAGCATTTCTTTGTAGGCGTCAGGCGCGTGACTTTCGGCCGTGCCGATAAATCGTGTACCAAAGTAGGCCAAATCCGCGCCGAGCAATTGAGCGGCAAGAATTTCGTGGCCGTGGTTCAAGCAGCCGGCCAGCAACAGGGTCTTGTCGAAGAACTGGCGGATTTCGGCAATCAGCGAGAACGGGCTCCAGGTTCCGGCGTGTCCACCAGCACCGGCAGCCACGGCGATCAAGCCATCCACGCCTGCTTCGGCCGCTTTCTCGGCATGACGACGAGTTGTCACATCATGGAACACCAGGCCGCCGTAGCTGTGCACCGCGTCGACCAGTTCTTTCACGGCACCGAGGCTGGTGATCACGATCGGCACTTTGTGTTCGACGCAGATCTCAAGATCCGCCTGTAAACGAGGATTGCTGTTATGGACGATCAGGTTCACGGCATAAGGCGCGGGGTTTTCCATTGTCGCCAGCCCGGCTTCGATTTCTTCCAGCCAGGCCTTGAAGCCGCTGCTTTCGCGCTGGTTCAGCGCCGGGAAGCTGCCGACCACGCCCTGGCGACAGCAAGCGAGTACCAATTGCGGATTGGAAATCAGGAACATCGGCGCCGCCACCACGGGCAGACGCAAACGTTCTTCGAGCAGAGCGGGCAGCGACATTGGAAGTACCCCGGTAAGTTGTGCCTGGTGGATTTAGAACGGCCGAACGACGACCAGAATTACGATAGCCAGCAATATCAGAACCGGCACTTCATTGAACCAGCGATAAAAGACATGGCTGCGGGTGTTCTCGCCACGGGCAAAACGTTTTACCTGGGCGCCGCACATGTGGTGGTAGCCGATCAGCAACACGACCAGGGTCAGTTTGGCGTGTATCCAGCCGCCCTGGCTGAAGATGCCTGGATTGAGGTAGATGAGCCAGCCGCCGAAGATCAGCGTGGCGATCATCGCCGGGCCCATGATGCCGCGGTACAGCTTGCGCTCCATGACGCTGAAGCGTTCCTTGCTGATCGTGTCTTCACTTTGTGCGTGATAAACGAACAGTCGTGGCAGGTAGAACAGGCCGGCAAACCAGCACACGACGCTGACGATATGAAACGCTTTGAGCCACAGATAGAGCATTTTTAGTTATTCCAGGTTCACGGTAGCCTGAATAGTAGAGAAAGAGTCCCGTCTCGGACATAACTGTTCAATTTTGACGGTGTCTTTTGTCGCCATACTGCGTTGCCGCTCCTCGCCATAGCGGGCTATGACTCGTCGCGGCGCCTTGTCTGGCAACAAAATCCACTCACCAAAACTTGAACGTATGCCCGAGACGGGACTCGTGAGCGTCCGCACGTCACCTTGACGGTTGTCGCAGGGGCGCGCGGCCCCTATTATCGACGGCTTTCCAGTGGGTTCGTTGAGGGCAGGTTTATGGTCAAGGTCGGTATCGTCGGCGGCACGGGTTACACCGGTGTCGAACTGCTGCGTCTGTTGGCGCAACATCCGCAAGCTGAGGTGGTTGTCATCACTTCCCGATCCGAGGCTGGCCTTGCCGTGGCCGACATGTACCCGAACCTGCGAGGCCATTACGACGGCCTGGCGTTCAGCGTTCCGGACATCAAGACCCTGGGTGCCTGCGATGTGGTGTTCTTCGCCACACCGCACGGTGTTGCCCATGCCTTGGCGGGCGAACTGCTGGCGGCCGGGACCAAGGTCATCGACCTGTCGGCCGACTTCCGTCTGCAAGACGCGGATGAATGGGCCAAGTGGTACGGCCAGCCGCACGGTGCACCGGAGTTGCTGGACGAGGCGGTCTATGGCTTGCCGGAAGTCAATCGCGAACAGATCAAGAAAGCACGTCTGATTGCCGTGCCGGGCTGCTACCCAACTGCAACGCAATTGGGCTTCCTGCCATTGCTCGAAGCCGGCCTGGCCGATGCCGCGCATCTGATCGCTGACTGCAAGTCCGGCGTCAGCGGTGCCGGTCGTGGTGCTTCCGTAGGCTCGTTGTACTCCGAGACGTCGGAAAGCATGAAGGCTTATGCGGTCAAAGGTCACCGTCACCTGCCGGAGATTCGCCAGGGGCTGCGTCGCGCAGCAGGCAAGGACGTCGGCCTGACCTTCGTTCCGCACCTGACACCGATGATTCGTGGCATTCACTCCACGCTCTACGCAACCGTTGTTGATCGCTCGGTGGACCTGCAGGCATTGTTTGAAAAGCGTTACGCCAACGAACCGTTCGTCGATGTGATGCCGGCCGGCAGCCATCCGGAGACTCGTAGCGTACGGGGTGCCAACGTCTGCCGTATCGCTGTGCATCGCCCTCAGGATGGCGATCTGGTGGTTGTGCTGTCGGTGATCGACAACCTGGTCAAAGGCGCTTCGGGTCAGGCCGTGCAGAACATGAACATTCTGTTCGGGCTGGATGAGCGTCTGGGCCTGTCCCACGCCGGCATGCTGCCGTAAGCGTTATCGCGTACAGCAAAAGGCCCGTCTGACGGGCCTTTTTGCATTCCGGGCCGGCGACTGGATTGGTTGATATACCATAACAATAGTTGACCGCTTTTCTAGGAGAAGCGGATAATGCGCGTCATCACGCAATATGACGGCGTAACGCCGGGAGATAGTCAGCATGAGCGTCGAATCCTTCACCCCCACGGCTTTGCAATTCACCCACGGTGCCGCGCACAAGGTGAAGAGCCTGGTCGATGAAGAGGGGAATGATCGCTTGAAGCTGCGCGTATTCGTTACGGGCGGCGGTTGTTCAGGTTTTCAGTACGGCTTCACCTTCGATGAGGAAGTGGCCGATGACGACACCATCGTCGAGCGCGAAGGTGTGAGTCTGGTTGTCGATCCGATGAGCTTCCAGTACCTGGCAGGTGCCGAGGTGGACTACCAGGAAGGTCTGGAAGGTTCGCGTTTTGTCATCAAGAACCCGAATGCGACCACCACTTGTGGCTGCGGTTCTTCGTTCTCGATCTGATCAGCGCACCGGTTTCACAGAACGCCGCAATGCCTCAGGGCCTTGCGGCGTTTTGCTGTGTGGAGGATTTATGCGGGGTAGATGGCGCCCAGTACGCGCAAGCCACGGGCACCGGTAACGCTCGGACGGTTGGCTGCGATGCCTTCGAGGCAGCAATGAGCCAGCCACGCGAAGGCCATGGCTTCGACCCAGTCGGGGTCTACACCGTAGGCAGCGGTGCTGCTGACGCTGGCGTTTGGCAGCAGGCTGGCCAGGCGATTCATCAAGGCAGTGTTGTGGGCGCCGCCGCCGCAGACCAGCAGCTCCTGCGTGTCTGCCTGGGCGCTTTGCAGTGATTCGATGATGGTGAGCGCGGTCAGTTCAAGCAGCGTCGCCTGAACATCTTCGGCGGCGAAGGCTGGCAGTTGTGCCAGATGCCGTGTCAGCCATGGCAGGTTGAACACTTCCCGGCCGGTACTCTTCGGGCCTTTGGTCACAAAGAACGGATCACTGAGCAGTGCATTCAACAGCACCGGTTCTACGTTGCCGCAGGCAGCCCATTGGCCGTCACGGTCAAAGTGGTCGCCGCGTTGCTGGTAAATCCAAGCGTCCAGCAACACATTGCCCGGGCCACAGTCGAAACCGGCGACCGGCTTGTCGGGCTCGATAAGGCTGAGATTGCTGAAGCCGCCTACGTTCAGCACTGCGCGATTACCGGCCCGCTCTTCAAACAAGGCTTCGTGAAAGGCGGGAACCAGTGGTGCGCCTTGTCCGCCGGCAGCGACGTCGCGGCTGCGGAAATCGCTGACCACGGTGATGCCGGTCAGCTCCGTCAGAAGGGCCGGGTTGCCAATCTGCACTGTGAAACCGCGTGCCGGTTCGTGGCGGATGGTCTGGCCATGACTGCCAATCGCACGAATGCTCTCAGGTTTGAGCTGCTGTTGGGTCAGGAGGGTATTAATGCCCTGCGCGGCCAGTTTTACCCAGTTCTGCTGGGCGATGGCGGAGCGGGCAATCTCGTCCGGCCCACTGGCGCACAAGCCAAGCAGCTCGGCGCGCAGTGAATCGGGCATCGGGATGTAATGGGTGGCGATCAGCTTGATCGCCGGGGCTTGCTCGATCAGCGCGATATCCAGGCCATCAAGGCTGGTCCCGGACATCACGCCTATATAGAGCGCCATGGCTTAGCGCTTGGCCGAAGCTAGCTGGGTAGATTTTTCCTGATCCATACGCGCCATCAGCGGTTGGCTCTGCGCGAGGAAGCGTGCGCGTTCACCTTTGGAGATCGGATCGGCCATCGCTACTTTCTGGCCCAGCGGATCGACGTGCACGCCATTGACCTGGAATTCGTAGTGCAAGTGCGGGCCGGTGGAGAGGCCGGTGGTGCCGATATAGCCAATCACCTGGCCCTGTTTCACCGTGCCGCCAGTCTTCACGCCTTTGGCGAAGCCTTGCATGTGGCCGTAGAGCGTGGTGTAGGTATTGCCGTGCTGGAGGACCACGGTATTGCCGTAGCCACCACGGCGGCCGGCCAGCAAGACCTTGCCATCACCGGCTGCCTTGATCGGCGTGCCGCGCGGTGCTGCGTAGTCGACGCCTTTGTGAGCGCGGATCTTGTTCAGGATCGGGTGTTTGCGGCCCATGGAAAACTTGGAGCTGATGCGGGCGAAGTCTACCGGAGTGCGGATGAACGCCTTGCGCATGCTGTTGCCGTCAGCGGTGTAGTAGCTGCTGTTGCCTTGTTTGTTGGTGTAACGCACGGCAGTGTAAGTCTTGCCGCGGTTGGTGAAGCGTGCGGACAGGATCGGACCATTGCCGACAGCCTTGCCGTTCACCACTTTCTGCTCGTAGATCACGTCAAATTCGTCACCCTGGCGAATATCCTGGGCGAAATCGACGTCGTAGCCAAACACGCTTGCCATGTCCATGGTCAGGCTGTGGGACAGGCCGGCGCGAGCGGCGGACTGAGATAACGAACTGTTGATCACACCATGCACGTAGGCTGAGCGCACAGTCGGTTTAGCCGTAATGCGGTTGAATGTGTAACCCTTGTCGTTCTTGGACAGGGTGATGGTTTCCAGGTCGCTGACTTTGCTATGCAGGCTGGTCAGTTGACCATCCGGACCCAGTTCGAACTCAAGTTTCTGCCCGCGCTTGAGCTGGGTGAACTGTTTGGCTTGTTTATCGCTGGCCAGAATGTCAGTCACTGAAGTGGCAGGTAGACCAACTTTCTCGAAGAGCGTAGAGAGCGTGTCGCCTTTGGCAACGGTCACTTCCCTGTGGCTATCCGGCTTCTTTTCTTCAGCGACCACTGCTACTGCGGGGGCGGGCGCAGGCGCGGCTTCAGCGGTTTCCTGTGGCTCTTCTGCGGTGTTTTCAATCTGCGCAAAGGGAGAAGGTGCTGCCTCATTTGTGGCTTCGACGGCTTCGGCGGCGTCTTGATCTTGTGTCAGTTGTTCAGCGGGGCTTTCCAGTTCAAGACTTAGGGTCGTCTTTTTGGCTTCAACATCACTGGAAGGGAATACCAGAAGCGCCAGGCTCAGAAGGGCGGCGATGCCACTCGCTGCGAGCAGGTGGGTCTTCGGGTAAAGCGGAGGCGCTTTAGACGATTCTTTGGTCATAAGTAGTGTTTTGACTTTGAAAAAGATGAATTGGAAAAGATGAATGACATGATGAAGATGAAATAACTGTATAAAATATAACCAAATCATCTCTGAAGCAAGTCCGCAGGCGCTCTGTCTGCGGATTGGCGTCCGTGCGCCGGGCAAACCTTGTATTTGACGCCCGATCTTGTATGGTTGGTCCCCTTTGAATTCGAGCCTTGCGGGTCTGTTATGAAGTCTGTTGAAGAGCAGCTAGCGCTGATCAAACGTGGTGCGGAAGAACTGTTGGTCGAGTCCGAGCTGATCGAAAAGCTCAAGCGTGGCCAGCCGCTTCGTATTAAGGCAGGCTTCGACCCTACCGCGCCGGATCTGCACTTGGGTCACACCGTGCTTATTAATAAGCTGCGCCAGTTCCAGGAGCTGGGGCATCAGGTGATCTTCCTTATAGGTGACTTCACCGGGATGATCGGCGATCCGAGCGGCAAGAGTGCCACGCGCCCACCGCTCACTCGCGAGCAAGTCCTCGAGAATGCCGAGACCTACAAGACTCAGGTGTTCAAGATTCTCGATCCGGCAAAAACCGAAGTGGCATTCAACTCCACCTGGATGGATCAGATGGGGCCGGCCGACTTCATTCGCCTGACTTCGCAGTACACCGTGGCTCGCATGCTCGAGCGCGATGACTTCGACAAGCGCTATACAACCAATCAGCCAATCGCCATTCATGAGTTCCTTTATCCGCTGGTTCAGGGTTACGACTCGGTAGCTCTGCGCGCAGACGTCGAGCTCGGTGGCACCGATCAGAAGTTCAACTTGCTGATGGGGCGTGAGCTGCAGCGCGGTTATGGTCAGGAAGCCCAGTGCATTTTGACCATGCCGCTGCTTGAAGGTCTGGATGGCGTGAAGAAGATGTCCAAGTCCTTGGGTAACTACGTCGGTATCCAGGAAGCGCCGGGCGTGATGTACAGCAAGCTGGTTTCCATTCCGGATGCGCTGATGTGGCGTTACTTCGAGTTGCTCAGCTTCCGTTCAATGGATGAGATCAATGCGTTCCGTGCTGATGTAGAGGCGGGTGCCAATCCGCGTGACATCAAGATCAAGCTGGCTGAAGAGATCGTTGCGCGCTTCCATGGTGAGGAGGCTGCGGCGAATGCTCACCGTGCCGCCGGTAACCGTATGAAGGATGGCGAGCTGCCGGATGATCTGCCGGAAATCGAATTGACTGCTGCCGAGGATATGCCGATCGCTGCTGTCCTTAATAAAGCAGGACTGGTCAAGAACTCGGCGGTGGCTCGAGATCTCCTGGGTTCCGGTGGTGTGCGTATAGATGGTGAAGTTGTCGATCGCACCTTTATATATGCACTGGGTGCGACCCATGTTTGTCAGGCCGGCAAGAAGGCATTTGCGCGTATTACGCTTAAATCCGAATAAAGCTGAAATAAGGGGTTGACGGCGAATTTTAGAAGCCTATAATTCGCCCCACTTCCGGCGCAGTCGAAACGGAAAACTCCTTGGTAAACAATGAGTTACGCAGGTTTCGGCAGCAGGTTGCTTCAGTTCATCGAAGCCGAAAGGGAGTTGAAAAAGAGGTGTTGACAGCAGCGTGTAACGCTGTAGAATTCGCCTCCCGCTGATGAGAGATCTGAAGCGCAAGTGGTTGAAGTTGTTAAGGATTTCCAAGCGAAACTTTGAAAACTTCTGAAAATAATCACTTGACAGCAAATGAGGCTGCTGTAGAATGCGCGCCTCGGTTGAGACGAAAGATCTTAACCAACCGCTCTTTAACAACTG
>NZ_CM174481.1:4525000-5727500 GCF_057839025.1 Pseudomonas sp. KH_046_1 | reverse complement strand
GCGGCCATAGTGGGTGATAGCCCTGTACGCGAAAATCTCTTGGTCATGAAATCGAGTAGGACGGAGCACGAGAAACTTTGTCTGAATATGGGGGGACCATCCTCCAAGGCTAAATACTACTGACTGACCGATAGTGAACTAGTACCGTGAGGGAAAGGCGAAAAGAACCCCGGAGAGGGGAGTGAAATAGATCCTGAAACCGTATGCGTACAAGCAGTGGGAGCCCACTTTGTTGGGTGACTGCGTACCTTTTGTATAATGGGTCAGCGACTTATTTTCAGTGGCGAGCTTAACCGAATAGGGGAGGCGTAGCGAAAGCGAGTCTTAATAGGGCGTCTAGTCGCTGGGAATAGACCCGAAACCGGGCGATCTATCCATGGGCAGGTTGAAGGTTAGGTAACACTGACTGGAGGACCGAACCGACTACCGTTGAAAAGTTAGCGGATGACCTGTGGATCGGAGTGAAAGGCTAATCAAGCTCGGAGATAGCTGGTTCTCCTCGAAAGCTATTTAGGTAGCGCCTCATGTATCACTGTAGGGGGTAGAGCACTGTTTCGGCTAGGGGGTCATCCCGACTTACCAAACCGATGCAAACTCCGAATACCTACAAGTGCCGAGCATGGGAGACACACGGCGGGTGCTAACGTCCGTCGTGAAAAGGGAAACAACCCAGACCGTCAGCTAAGGTCCCAAAGTTATGGTTAAGTGGGAAACGATGTGGGAAGGCTTAGACAGCTAGGAGGTTGGCTTAGAAGCAGCCACCCTTTAAAGAAAGCGTAATAGCTCACTAGTCGAGTCGGCCTGCGCGGAAGATGTAACGGGGCTCAAACCATACACCGAAGCTACGGGTATCATCTTCGGATGATGCGGTAGAGGAGCGTTCTGTAAGCCTGTGAAGGTGAGTTGAGAAGCTTGCTGGAGGTATCAGAAGTGCGAATGCTGACATGAGTAACGACAATGGGTGTGAAAAACACCCACGCCGAAAGACCAAGGTTTCCTGCGCAACGTTAATCGACGCAGGGTTAGTCGGTCCCTAAGGCGAGGCTGAAAAGCGTAGTCGATGGAAAACAGGTTAATATTCCTGTACTTCTGGTTATTGCGATGGAGGGACGGAGAAGGCTAGGCCAGCTTGGCGTTGGTTGTCCAAGTTTAAGGTGGTAGGCTGGAATCTTAGGTAAATCCGGGATTCTAAGGCCGAGAGCTGATGACGAGTGTTCTTTTAGAACACGAAGTGGTTGATGCCATGCTTCCAAGAAAAGCTTCTAAGCTTCAGGTAACCAGGAACCGTACCCCAAACCGACACAGGTGGTTGGGTAGAGAATACCAAGGCGCTTGAGAGAACTCGGGTGAAGGAACTAGGCAAAATGGCACCGTAACTTCGGGAGAAGGTGCGCCGGTGAGGGTGAAGGACTTGCTCCGTAAGCCCACGCCGGTCGAAGATACCAGGCCGCTGCGACTGTTTATTAAAAACACAGCACTCTGCAAACACGAAAGTGGACGTATAGGGTGTGACGCCTGCCCGGTGCCGGAAGGTTAATTGATGGGGTTAGCTAACGCGAAGCTCTTGATCGAAGCCCCGGTAAACGGCGGCCGTAACTATAACGGTCCTAAGGTAGCGAAATTCCTTGTCGGGTAAGTTCCGACCTGCACGAATGGCGTAACGATGGCGGCGCTGTCTCCACCCGAGACTCAGTGAAATTGAAATCGCTGTGAAGATGCAGTGTATCCGCGGCTAGACGGAAAGACCCCGTGAACCTTTACTATAGCTTTGCACTGGACTTTGAATTTGCTTGTGTAGGATAGGTGGGAGGCTTTGAAGCGTGGACGCCAGTTCGCGTGGAGCCAACCTTGAAATACCACCCTGGCAACTTTGAGGTTCTAACTCAGGTCCGTTATCCGGATCGAGGACAGTGTATGGTGGGTAGTTTGACTGGGGCGGTCTCCTCCTAAAGAGTAACGGAGGAGTACGAAGGTGCGCTCAGACCGGTCGGAAATCGGTCGTAGAGTATAAAGGCAAAAGCGCGCTTGACTGCGAGACAGACACGTCGAGCAGGTACGAAAGTAGGTCTTAGTGATCCGGTGGTTCTGTATGGAAGGGCCATCGCTCAACGGATAAAAGGTACTCCGGGGATAACAGGCTGATACCGCCCAAGAGTTCATATCGACGGCGGTGTTTGGCACCTCGATGTCGGCTCATCACATCCTGGGGCTGAAGCCGGTCCCAAGGGTATGGCTGTTCGCCATTTAAAGTGGTACGCGAGCTGGGTTTAGAACGTCGTGAGACAGTTCGGTCCCTATCTGCCGTGGACGTTTGAGATTTGAGAGGGGCTGCTCCTAGTACGAGAGGACCGGAGTGGACGAACCTCTGGTGTTCCGGTTGTCACGCCAGTGGCATTGCCGGGTAGCTATGTTCGGAAAAGATAACCGCTGAAAGCATCTAAGCGGGAAACTTGCCTCAAGATGAGATCTCACTGGGACCTTGAGTCCCCTGAAGGGCCGTCGAAGACTACGACGTTGATAGGTTGGGTGTGTAAGCGCTGTGAGGCGTTGAGCTAACCAATACTAATTGCCCGTGAGGCTTGACCATATAACACCCAAGCAATTTGCGTCGAAAGGCCAGATTGCGGTGTGTGAAGACGCAAGAACCGAAAGTTCGAATCTTACAAAACACCGAAAGCTATCACATACCCAATTTGCTGAAGCGCGGCCAACTGGTCACGACTCAGTACCCGAATTTCTTGACGACCATAGAGCGTTGGAACCACCTGATCCCATCCCGAACTCAGCAGTGAAACGATGCATCGCCGATGGTAGTGTGGGGTTTCCCCATGTGAGAGTAGGTCATCGTCAAGATTAAATTCCGAAACCCCAATTGCGAAAGCAGTTGGGGTTTTGTTTTTGTCCGCAGGAAAGCCACGGCTGCTGGATTTCTATGCAATCGCTCGATGCGTGGCTATCATGCGGGCCTCATTGTGAGGCGAGACCTGCATGCTGACGTTGTTAAAGCTTCTTAAAGATGGCCGATTCCATTCGGGTCAAGCATTGGGTGCTGCCCTGGGCGTCAGTCGTAGTGCTGTGTGGAAGCAGCTTCAGCATTTGGAAGCTGAGCTGGGTTTGTCTATTCATAAGGTTCGTGGGCGCGGCTATCAATTGTCCACGCCATTAGCGCTGCTCGATCCTGCCGAGATAAGCGCTCAGGCGCACTCTTGCGCCTGGCCCATCCAGGTTTACGATTCAATCGACTCCACCAATGCCGAAGCACTGCGCGCTATTGGGCGCGGGCAAGCGGCACCCTTTGTGGTGCTTTCGGAGCGGCAGACTGCCGGTCGCGGGCGACGTGGTCGCAAGTGGGTCAGTCCATTCGCGGAAAACGTCTATTACAGCCTGGTGCTACGCATTGATGGTGGGATGCGTCAGCTGGAGGGCTTGAGTCTTGTCGTTGGACTCGCTGTCTTGCAGACGTTACGTGAGCTCGGTATTGCATCCGCTGGATTGAAATGGCCGAACGATGTCCTTGTAGGTCAGAAAAAGATCGCGGGAATACTGCTCGAGTTGGTTGGTGATCCTGCTGATGTGTGTCACGTGGTCCTGGGGGTGGGAATCAATGTGAACATGCAGTCCGCTGATGAGGTGGACCAGCAGTGGACATCCCTGCGGCTCGAGTCAGGCAAATTGTTTGATCGCAACCAATTGGTTGCGATGCTGGGGGAGATGCTGCAGCGATACCTGGCTCGTCACCAAGCGGGTGGTTTTTTGGCCATCCAGTCAGAGTGGGAGCAAAATCACCTGTGGCAGGGGCGAAGCGTGTCGTTGATTGCCGGCGTCAATCAAATTGATGGTGAAGTGCTTGGTATTGATGGCCAGGGCGCCTTGCGCCTGAAGGTGGATGGTGTGGAGAAAGTCTTCAGTGGTGGTGAGTTGAGCCTGAGGTTGCGTGATGATTCTTGAGCTCGATTGTGGGAATAGTTTCATCAAGTGGCGTGTGCTTGCCGCTAATGCCGGGCAGGTGCTGGGTGAAGGGGTCGTCGATTCCAATCTTGGATTGCTGGAGGGGTTGGGAGCGCTCAAAGGGCTTGCCCTCACGTTTTGCCGGTTGGTGAGCGTCAGGACCGCGGAGGAAACCGCTGCGCTGACGTCTTTGCTCGGCGATACCTTTGATGTGCCGGTTGTGTGCGCAACGCCTGCGCGCGAAATGTCAGGCGTGCGCAATGGGTATGAAGAGTTTGAGCGGCTGGGGCTGGATCGGTGGCTCGCAATGCTCGGAGGTTTTCATCTGGCTTCAGGTGCGTGCCTGGTGCTCGATTTCGGTACGGCCGTGACCGCTGACTTTATCGCGGCGGATGGAGAGCACCTGGGTGGTTTCATCTGTCCGGGGATGCCGTTGATGCGCAACCAGTTGCGCACCCACACCCGAAAAATTCGTTATGGGGATCTGGCGGCCGAGCAGGCTCTGGAAAGTCTTGTTCCTGGTCGCGCGACTGTCGAGGCTGTAGAGCGTGGTTGTCTGTTGATGTTGCGCGGTTTCGTGCTGACCCAGCTCGAGTTGGCGCGCAGTTACTGGGGTGAGGACTTTGTCGTGTTCCTCACCGGGGGGGATGCGAGCCTGGTCACTGAGGTCGTGCCTCGGGCCAGGGTAGTTCCGGACTTGGTGTTTGTCGGATTGGCCATGGCCTGTCCCTTGTCCTGAGGTTTTTATGCGTTGGTTGTTTCTGCTGCTGCTTGTCCTCAATGGCTTCTACTACATCTGGCATCAACAAGAGGCTCCTCTGCGCGCGAAGGATGTCACGCCTTTGAGTCTGTATCGCGGGTCTCAACAAGATATCCGCTTGTTGAGCGAAGCAAGTGACGTATCCAAGGATAAGGGTAAAGCTGTCTCGACAGACAATGGCTGCCTTTATCTGGGCGGCTATACGCGCCAGGAGGCCGCGCAGGCGGTTGAGCGACGCTTGAGCGGGATGGAGGTCAAGTATCAGTCCCTGCCGAAAGCTGCGACCGAAGGGGCAGGGTATTGGGTGCGTATTGCACCGGAAAGCCGGCGTTGGCTGGACGATTTGCAGCTGATAAACCTTTCTAAAGAATTCAATGAGTTAAAACATAAAATAATGCCGTGCGAGGGGGTTGCACCCGCCGAATAGTTTGCATAGAATGGCGCCCGCTCCACAGCGAACACCGGAAACGGTTAGCGGTGTGAAGCGAGGTCAACGCAGCTAAGCTCAGGTTTTTAATGAGAAAAATGCTTGACAGAAGGCTGGCATGATGTAGAATGCCGGCTCGCTTAGGAGGGGTTCCCGAGCGGCCAAAGGGATCAGACTGTAAATCTGACGTCTACGACTTCGAAGGTTCGAATCCTTCCCCCTCCACCATTTTAGCGAGAGCTGTAAGCCTCGCGGGTATAGTTTAGTGGTAGAACCTCAGCCTTCCAAGCTGATGATGCGGGTTCGATTCCCGCTACCCGCTCCAAGTTTACAGGTTTTGCACAGTGTTACGCTCTTGTAGCTCAGTTGGTAGAGCACACCCTTGGTAAGGGTGAGGTCAGCGGTTCAAATCCGCTCAAGAGCTCCATATAACAAGGCAGATATGAAAATATCTGCCTTTGTTTTAGGTGGTAGTGGTTGCGCCTGATTGTGTTTCTGAGGGTTGCCGGTGTCGTGAATGCCGGTGTTGCAACCAGGATCGCCTGGTAAGTGTTGTAAAGTCTTTTTCGGGTCGGCATAATGGTCGGCCTGATTTTGTTTTAGGTCAGTAGCTCAATTGGCAGAGCGACGGTCTCCAAAACCGTAGGTTGGGGGTTCGATTCCCTCCTGACCTGCCAGATTCACTCGGTGTGTCTGGCTTTCTTTTCACAGGATCTTCATAGATGACTCCTAAAGCTGAAGCTCAAGGCTCTCGTTTCGACCTCCTCAAGTGGCTTGTAGTAGTCGCTCTGGTGGTTGTTGGCGTTGTTGGCAATCAGTACTTTTCTGCTTCGCCGATCCTGTACCGCGTACTCGCATTGCTTGCTATTGCTGCCGTAGCTGCCTTTGTAGGCCTGCAGACGGTCAAGGGCAAGTCTTTCTTTGTACTGGTTAAGGAAGCGCGCACCGAAATTCGTAAAGTCGTTTGGCCAACTCGCCAAGAAACCACGCAGACCACGTTGATCGTTGTGGCTGTTGTCCTGGTTATGGCGTTGCTGTTGTGGGGGCTTGATTCCCTGCTCGGTTGGCTTGTTTCCTTGATCGTCGGCTAAGGGTGTCCCGTGGCTAAGCGTTGGTATGTTGTGCATGCTTACTCCGGTTACGAGAAGCATGTAATGCGCTCGCTGATCGAGCGCGTAAAGCTGGCCGGTATGGAAGATGGCTTCGGCGAGATTCTGGTTCCCACTGAAGAAGTGGTTGAAATGCGCAATGGCCAGAAGCGCAAAAGCGAACGCAAGTTCTTCCCTGGCTATGTGCTGGTGCAGATGGATATGAACGAGGGGACTTGGCACTTGGTCAAGGACACTCCTCGGGTGATGGGTTTCATTGGCGGTACTGCCGATAAGCCTGCGCCAATCACCGATAAAGAAGCAGAAGCGATTCTGCGCCGCGTTGCCGATGGCAGCGACAAGCCGAAGCCGAAGACGTTGTTCGAGCCGGGCGAGTCGGTGCGTGTCAACGATGGTCCGTTTGCGGACTTCACCGGTGTTGTTGAAGAAGTTAACTACGAAAAGAGCCGGATCCAGGTCGCAGTGCTCATTTTCGGTCGCTCTACTCCGGTGGAGCTCGAGTTCAGCCAGGTCGAAAAGGTCTAGTTGAACAAAAATCCCAACCCCGCAGCCGTAGGCTGTGGGGTTTTGTCGTCACTGGGATAAACGCGCAAGTAACCGGGGAGCCTTTCGAGGCGTTCGAACCCGTAATTGGAGTGCCTCATGGCCAAGAAGATTACCGCTTACATCAAGCTGCAAGTGAAAGCCGCTCAGGCTAACCCAAGCCCACCTGTTGGTCCTGCTCTGGGTCAGCACGGCGTGAACATCATGGAATTCTGCAAGGCTTTCAATGCCCGTACTCAGGGTCTTGAGCCAGGTCTGCCGACTCCAGTGATCATCACTGTCTATAGCGACCGTAGCTTCACTTTCGAAACCAAATCCACCCCTGCTTCGGTTCTGCTGAAGAAGGCGGCCGGTCTGACCAGCGGTTCCGCTCGTCCGAACACCGTTAAGGTTGGCACCGTGACCCGTGCTCAGCTGGAAGAAATCGCGAAAACCAAAAACGCGGATCTGACTGCAGCTGATATGGAAGCAGCCGTGCGTACTATCGCCGGTTCTGCTCGTAGCATGGGCCTTAACGTGGAGGGTGTGTAATGGCTAAGCTGACCAAGCGTCAAAAGGCTATCGCCGGCAAAATCGAAGCAGGCAAGGCCTACAACTTTGTAGACGCCGCTGCCCTGCTGGCCGAGCTGTCGACTGTCAAGTTCAGCGAGTCGTTCGACGTAGCTGTAAACCTGGGTGTTGACCCGCGTAAATCCGACCAGGTCGTTCGTAGCGCTACTGTGCTGCCACACGGCACTGGCAAGACCGTTCGCGTTGCTGTGTTCACCCAGGGTCCAGCTGCTGAAGCCGCTCTGGCTGCCGGCGCTGACCGCGTAGGCATGGACGACCTGGCTGCCGAAATGAAAGGCGGCGACCTGAACTATGACGTAGTGATCGCATCCCCGGATGCAATGCGCGTTGTAGGTCAGTTGGGTCAGATCCTCGGTCCACGTGGCCTGATGCCTAACCCTAAAGTCGGCACCGTAACTCCAGACGTAGCTACCGCGGTTAAAAACGCCAAGGCTGGTCAGGTTCGTTATCGCACCGACAAAAACGGCATCATCCACACTTCCGTTGGCAAGATCGGCTTCGATGCCGTCAAGCTGAAGGAAAACGTTGAAGCCCTGATCGCTGATCTGAAGCGTATCAAGCCAGCTTCCTCGAAAGGCATTTACGTCAAGCGCGTTACCCTGAGCACCACTATGGGCCCAGGTCTGGTCATCGACCAAAGCTCGCTCGACGCGTAAGACACAGATTGGCGCAAGCGATTGCGCCAATTGAAAAATTGGGGTCCCTGCCTGGCGGGGGCTATCCAAGACCGTAGGCGACGCAAGTCTTAAACCTCAAGCCTACGCAGATGGTGCTCCCGGTTCCTTACCGAATCAGACACCAAAACGACATCCGGTTTCGACCAGATGAAACGGTAACAAGCAGGAGTTAAACCCGTGGCAATTAAACTCGAAGACAAGAAGGCCATCGTCGCTGAAGTCAACGAGGCTGCCAAAGTCGCTCTGTCCGCTGTCGTGGCTGATGCCCGTGGCGTAACAGTAGGCGCGATGACCGGACTCCGTAAAGAGGCTCGTGAAGCTGGCGTTTACGTACGTGTTGTACGTAACACCCTGCTCAAGCGCGCTGTTGCTGACACTGAATTCAGTGTCCTCAACGACGTGTTCACTGGCCCTACCCTGATTGCGTTCTCCAAAGAACATCCAGGCGCTGCTGCCCGGATCTTCAAAGAATTCGCAAAGGGTCAGGACAAGTTCGAGATCAAGGCAGCTGCGTTCGAGGGCAAGTTCCTCGCAGCTAACCAAATCGACGTACTGGCAACTCTGCCGACCCGTGACGAAGCAATTTCTCAGCTGATGAGCGTGATTCAAGGCGCTACCAGCAAGTTGGCTCGTACTCTGGCGGCAATTCGCGACCAGAAAGAAGCTGCTGCAGCCTAAGGCTCGTCAACTTCTCGCGTTTTTTGTTTTTTTCGATGGTCGCGTAGGCCGTCCCCAATATCAGGAATTAGATTCATGTCTATCTCTCAGAACGATATCCTTGAAGCAGTTGGCAACATGTCCGTAATGGAAGTTGTTGAGCTGATCAAAGCTTTCGAAGAAAAATTCGGTGTTACCGCTGCTGCTGCATCGGCAGGTCCTGCCGCTGCTGCCGCTGTTGTTGAAGAGCAAACTGAATTCAACGTCATGCTGCTGGAAGCTGGCGAGAAGAAAGTTAACGTGATCAAGGCAGTACGTGAACTGACCGGTCTGGGCCTGAAAGAAGCCAAGGCTGTAGTTGACGGCGCTCCTGCCATGGTTCTGGAAGCAGTGACCAAAGATGCAGGCGACAAGGCCAAAGCAACTCTGGAAGAAGCAGGCGCTAAAGTCGAGCTGAAGTAAGCATCGACTTTGCGTCTCCAGCCCGAGCGTTAAGCGACAGGCTGATGGCTGGTGGCTCTTGCCACCGGCCTTTTTCCGTTATTGGCAGCCGACTGGGTCGGTGCCGATAACGTGCTGTAACCACCCGATGCGGTGGCGCAAACCATGGGGTTTGCACGATTTTCTGGCTGCTCCCGTCGGGAGGGGCCAAACAAGCAGGTGACCAAGCTGGGGAACGCTGATGGCTTACTCATATACTGAGAAAAAACGTATCCGCAAGGACTTTAGCAAGTTGCCGGACGTCATGGATGTGCCGTACCTCCTGGCCATCCAGCTGGATTCGTATCGTGAATTCTTGCAAGCGGGAGCGACTAAAGATCAGTTCCGCGACGTGGGCCTGCATGCGGCCTTCAAATCCGTTTTCCCGATCATCAGCTACTCCGGCAATGCTGCGCTGGAGTACGTCGGTTATCGCCTGGGCGAACCGGCATTTGATGTCAAAGAATGCGTATTGCGCGGTGTAACTTACGCCGTACCTTTGCGGGTAAAAGTGCGCCTGATCATTTTCGACAAAGAGTCGTCGAACAAAGCGATCAAGGACATCAAAGAGCAAGAAGTCTACATGGGTGAAATCCCCCTGATGACTGAAAACGGTACCTTCGTAATCAATGGTACCGAGCGTGTAATCGTTTCCCAGCTGCACCGTTCCCCGGGCGTGTTCTTCGACCACGACCGTGGCAAGACGCACAGCTCCGGTAAACTGCTGTACTCCGCGCGCATCATTCCTTACCGCGGTTCGTGGCTGGACTTCGAGTTCGACCCGAAAGACTGCGTATTCGTGCGTATCGACCGTCGTCGCAAGCTGCCTGCATCGGTACTGCTGCGCGCGCTGGGCTATACCACTGAAGAAGTGCTGGACGCGTTCTATACCACCAACGTATTCCACGTGAAGGGCGAGACCCTGAGCCTGGAGCTGGTGCCTCAGCGCCTGCGCGGTGAAATCGCTGTCCTCGATATTCTGGATGACAAAGGCAAGGTTATTGTCGAGCAGGGTCGTCGTATCACCGCTCGCCACATCAACCAGCTGGAAAAAGCCGGGATCAAAGAGCTGGATGTGCCTCTGGACTACGTCCTGGGTCGCACAACCGCCAAGGTCATCGTGCATCCGGCAACCGGCGAAATCCTGGCAGAGTGCAACACCGAGCTGAACACCGAGATCCTGGCCAAAATCGCCAAGGCTCAGGTTGTTCGCATCGAAACTCTGTACACCAACGATATCGACTGCGGTCCGTTCGTCTCCGACACCCTGAAGATCGACTCCACCAGCAACCAATTGGAAGCGCTGGTCGAGATCTATCGCATGATGCGTCCAGGCGAGCCGCCAACCAAGGACGCTGCCGAGACCCTGTTCAACAACCTGTTCTTCAGTCCTGAGCGCTATGACCTGTCTGCGGTCGGCCGGATGAAGTTCAACCGTCGTATCGGTCGTACCGAGATCGAAGGTTCGGGCGTGCTGTGCAAGGAAGACATCGTCGCGGTACTGAAGACCCTGGTCGACATCCGTAACGGTAAAGGCATCGTCGATGACATCGACCACCTGGGTAACCGTCGTGTTCGCTGCGTAGGCGAAATGGCCGAGAACCAGTTCCGCGTTGGCCTGGTACGTGTTGAGCGTGCGGTCAAAGAGCGTCTGTCGATGGCTGAAAGCGAAGGCCTGATGCCGCAAGACCTGATCAACGCCAAGCCAGTGGCTGCGGCGGTGAAAGAGTTCTTCGGTTCCAGCCAGCTGTCCCAGTTCATGGACCAGAACAACCCGCTGTCCGAGATCACCCACAAGCGTCGTGTTTCTGCACTCGGCCCTGGCGGTCTGACTCGTGAGCGCGCCGGCTTTGAAGTACGTGACGTACACCCGACTCACTACGGTCGTGTATGCCCGATTGAAACGCCGGAAGGTCCGAACATCGGTCTGATCAACTCCCTGGCCGCTTATGCGCGCACCAACCAGTACGGCTTCCTGGAAAGCCCGTACCGTGTGGTGAAAGACGCTCTGGTCACCGACGAGATCGTGTTCCTGTCCGCCATCGAAGAAGCCGATCACGTGATCGCTCAGGCCTCGGCCACGATGAACGACAAGAAAGTCCTGATCGACGAGCTGGTAGCTGTTCGTCACTTGAACGAATTCACCGTCAAGGCGCCGGAAGACGTCACCTTGATGGACGTATCGCCGAAGCAGGTAGTTTCGGTTGCTGCGTCGCTGATTCCGTTCCTCGAGCACGACGACGCCAACCGTGCGTTGATGGGTTCGAACATGCAGCGTCAAGCCGTACCAACCCTGCGCGCCGACAAGCCGCTGGTAGGTACCGGCATGGAACGTAACGTAGCCCGTGACTCCGGCGTTTGCGTCGTGGCTCGTCGTGGCGGCGTTATCGACTCCGTCGACGCCAGCCGTATCGTGGTTCGTGTTGCCGATGACGAAGTTGAAACCGGTGAAGCCGGTGTCGACATCTACAACCTGACCAAGTACACCCGCTCCAACCAGAACACCTGCATCAACCAGCGTCCGCTGGTGCGTAAGGGTGATCGGGTTCAGCGTAGCGACATCATGGCCGACGGCCCGTCCACCGACATGGGTGAACTGGCTCTGGGTCAGAACATGCGCATCGCGTTCATGGCATGGAACGGCTTCAACTTCGAAGACTCCATCTGTCTGTCCGAGCGTGTTGTTCAGGAAGACCGTTTCACCACGATCCACATCCAGGAGCTGACCTGTGTGGCCCGTGACACCAAGCTTGGCCCAGAGGAAATCACTGCCGACATCCCGAACGTGGGTGAAGCGGCTCTGAACAAGCTGGACGAAGCCGGTATCGTTTACGTAGGTGCTGAAGTTGGCGCAGGCGACATCCTGGTTGGTAAGGTCACTCCGAAAGGCGAGACCCAGCTGACTCCGGAAGAAAAACTGCTGCGTGCGATCTTCGGTGAAAAAGCCAGCGACGTTAAAGACACTTCCCTGCGTGTACCTACCGGTACCAAAGGTACTGTCATCGACGTACAGGTCTTCACTCGCGACGGCGTTGAGCGTGATGCTCGTGCCCTGTCGATCGAGAAGTCCCAGCTGGACGAGATCCGCAAGGACCTGAACGAAGAGTTCCGTATCGTTGAAGGTGCTACTTTCGAACGTCTGCGTTCCGCTCTGGTCGGCCACAAAGCCGAAGGCGGCGCCGGTCTGAAGAAAGGCCAGGACATCACCGACGAAGTTCTCGACGGTCTTGAGCACGGCCAGTGGTTCAAGCTGCGCATGGCTGAAGATGCTCTGAACGAGCAGCTCGAGAAGGCTCAGGCCTACATCGTTGATCGTCGCCGTCTGCTGGACGACAAGTTCGAAGACAAGAAGCGCAAACTGCAGCAGGGCGATGACCTGGCTCCAGGCGTGCTGAAAATCGTCAAGGTCTACCTGGCAATCCGTCGTCGCATCCAGCCGGGCGACAAGATGGCCGGTCGTCACGGTAACAAGGGTGTGGTCTCCGTGATCATGCCGGTTGAAGACATGCCGCACGATGCCAATGGCACCCCGGTCGACGTCGTCCTCAACCCGTTGGGCGTACCTTCGCGTATGAACGTCGGTCAGATCCTTGAAACCCACCTGGGCCTCGCGGCCAAGGGTCTGGGCGAGAAGATCAATCGCATGATTGAAGAGCAGCGCAAAGTTGCCGAGCTGCGCAAGTTCCTGCACGAGATCTATAACGAGATCGGCGGTCGTCAGGAAAGCCTCGATGACTTCTCGGATCAGGAAATCCTGGACCTGGCTCAAAACCTGCGTGGCGGCGTTCCAATGGCCACTCCAGTGTTCGACGGTGCCAAGGAAAGCGAAATCAAGGCCATGCTGAAACTGGCGGACCTGCCAGAAAGCGGCCAGATGCAGCTGACCGACGGCCGTACCGGCAACAAGTTCGAGCGCCCGGTTACCGTTGGCTACATGTACATGCTGAAGCTGAACCACTTGGTAGACGACAAGATGCACGCTCGTTCTACCGGTTCGTACAGCCTGGTTACCCAGCAGCCGCTGGGTGGTAAGGCGCAGTTCGGTGGTCAGCGTTTCGGGGAGATGGAGGTCTGGGCACTGGAAGCATACGGTGCCGCTTACACTCTGCAAGAAATGCTCACAGTGAAGTCGGACGATGTGAACGGCCGTACCAAGATGTACAAAAACATCGTGGATGGCGATCACCGTATGGAGCCGGGCATGCCCGAGTCCTTCAACGTGTTGATCAAGGAAATTCGTTCCCTCGGCATCGATATCGATCTGGAAACCGAATAACACGTGACGCGAATCGAGAGCGGGGCAGGATTGCCCGCTCTCTGCTCCGCCAGGAGGAAAGGCCTTGAAAGACCTACTGAATTTGCTGAAAAACCAGGGTCAAGTCGAAGAGTTCGACGCCATCCGTATCGGATTGGCATCGCCTGAGATGATCCGTTCGTGGTCGTTCGGTGAAGTTAAAAAGCCGGAAACCATCAACTACCGTACGTTCAAACCTGAGCGTGACGGCCTGTTCTGCGCCAAGATCTTTGGCCCGGTAAAGGATTACGAGTGCCTGTGCGGTAAGTACAAGCGCTTGAAGCACCGTGGTGTGATCTGCGAGAAGTGCGGCGTTGAAGTCGCGCTGGCAAAAGTTCGTCGTGAGCGCATGGCGCACATCGAACTGGCCTCGCCAGTTGCCCACATCTGGTTCCTGAAATCGCTGCCGTCCCGTATCGGCTTGCTGATGGACATGACCCTGCGTGATATCGAGCGCGTTCTCTACTTCGAGAGCTACGTCGTTATCGATCCAGGCATGACCACCCTTGAAAAAGGTCAGCTGCTCAACGACGAGCAGTACTTCGAAGCGCTGGAAGAGTTCGGCGACGATTTCGATGCCCGCATGGGTGCCGAAGCTGTCCGTGAACTGCTGCACGCTATCGACCTGGAGCACGAGATTGGCCGCCTGCGTGAAGAGATTCCGCAAACCAACTCCGAAACCAAGATCAAGAAGCTGTCCAAGCGTCTGAAGTTGATGGAAGCCTTCCAGGGTTCCGGCAACCTGCCAGAGTGGATGGTGCTGACCGTTCTGCCGGTTCTGCCGCCAGATCTGCGTCCACTGGTCCCGCTGGATGGCGGTCGCTTCGCGACTTCCGACCTCAACGATCTGTATCGTCGAGTGATCAACCGTAACAACCGTTTGAAGCGCCTGCTGGATCTGTCCGCACCGGACATCATCGTGCGCAACGAAAAGCGTATGTTGCAGGAAGCCGTCGACGCACTGCTCGACAACGGTCGTCGTGGCCGCGCTATCACCGGTTCCAACAAGCGTCCTCTGAAATCCCTGGCTGACATGATCAAGGGTAAGCAGGGTCGTTTCCGTCAGAACTTGCTCGGTAAGCGTGTTGACTACTCCGGCCGTTCGGTAATTACCGTAGGTCCGACCCTGCGTCTGCACCAGTGCGGTCTGCCGAAGAAAATGGCTCTCGAGCTGTTCAAGCCGTTCATTTTCGGCAAGCTTGAAATGCGTGGTCTCGCTACCACCATCAAAGCTGCCAAGAAGATGGTCGAGCGCGAGCTGCCAGAGGTTTGGGACGTTCTCGCTGAAGTGATTCGCGAACACCCGGTACTTCTCAACCGTGCGCCGACCCTTCACCGTCTGGGTATCCAGGCGTTTGAACCGGTACTGATCGAAGGTAAGGCTATCCAGCTGCACCCTCTGGTCTGCGCCGCGTACAACGCCGACTTCGACGGCGACCAAATGGCCGTGCACGTACCGCTGACGCTGGAAGCCCAGCTCGAAGCGCGTGCGTTGATGATGTCGACCAACAACATTCTGTCGCCAGCCAACGGTGAGCCAATCATCGTTCCGTCGCAGGACGTTGTATTGGGTCTGTACTACATGACTCGTGAAGCGATCAACGCCAAGGGCGAAGGTCGTGTGTTCGCGGATCTGCAGGAAGTTGACCGTGTGTTCCGTGCCGGCGAAGCCGCACTGCACGCCAAGGTCAAGGTGCGGATCAACGAAACCGTCAACGACCGTGATGGCGGCAGCGTGAGCAACACCCGTATCGTCGACACCACTGTCGGCCGTGCTCTGTTGTTCCAGGTTGTGCCAAAAGGTCTGTCGTACGACGTCGTCAACCTGCCGATGAAGAAGAAGGCGATCTCCAAGCTGATCAACCAGTGCTATCGCGTGGTTGGTTTGAAAGAGACCGTGATCTTCGCTGACCAGTTGATGTACACCGGTTTTGCTTATTCGACCATTTCCGGCGTTTCCATCGGTGTTAACGACTTCGTTATCCCGGATGAAAAAGCCCGCATCATCGCGGCTGCAACCGATGAAGTGAAAGAGATCGAAAGTCAGTACGCCTCGGGCCTGGTAACTCAGGGCGAGAAGTACAACAAGGTAATCGACCTTTGGTCGAAAGCTAACGACGAAGTCTCCAAGGCAATGATGTCGAACCTCTCGAAAGAGAAGGTTATCGACCGTCACGGCAACGAAGTTGAGCAAGAATCGTTCAACTCGATGTACATGATGGCCGACTCCGGTGCTCGAGGTTCTGCTGCGCAGATCCGTCAGCTGGCCGGTATGCGTGGTCTGATGGCCAAGCCGGACGGCTCCATCATCGAAACGCCGATTACTGCGAACTTCCGTGAAGGTTTGAGCGTACTCCAGTACTTCATCTCGACTCACGGTGCTCGTAAGGGTCTGGCGGATACCGCCTTGAAAACTGCTAACTCCGGTTACTTGACGCGTCGTCTGGTAGACGTTGCGCAGGATCTGGTTGTGACCGAAGTTGACTGCGGGACCGAACACGGTCTGCTGATGACTCCGCACATTGAAGGCGGCGACGTTGTAGAGCCGTTGGGTGAGCGCGTATTGGGTCGTGTTATCGCCCGTGACGTATTCAAGCCAGGTACCGAGGACGTCATCGTTCCTGCCGGCACCCTGGTAGACGAGAAGTGGGTCGAGTTCATCGAGCTGAACAGCATCGACGAAGTGATCGTGCGTTCGCCGATCAGCTGCGAAACCCGCTTCGGTATTTGCGCCAAGTGCTACGGTCGCGATCTGGCTCGTGGTCACCAGGTGAACATCGGTGAAGCGGTCGGCGTTATCGCTGCCCAGTCCATCGGTGAGCCGGGTACCCAGCTGACGATGCGTACGTTCCACATCGGTGGTGCGGCAAGCCGGACCTCCGCAGCCGACAGCGTTCAGGTGAAGAATGGCGGTACTGTCCGTCTGCACAACCTGAAGCACGTTGAACGAGTGGATGGTTGCCTGGTTGCCGTGTCCCGTTCCGGTGAGCTGGCCATCGCTGATGACTTCGGTCGTGAGCGTGAGCGTTACAAGCTGCCGTACGGTGCCGTGATTTCGGTTAAAGAAGGTGACAAGGTCGAAGCTGGCGCTATCGTGGCCAAGTGGGATCCGCACACTCACCCAATCGTTACCGAAATGAAAGGTACCGTGACCTACGTGGGCATGGAAGAAGGCATCACGATCAAGCGTCAGACTGACGAATTGACCGGTATGACCAACATTGAAGTACTCGACGCCAAAGATCGTCCAGCTGCCGGTAAGGACATCCGTCCTGCTGTGAAGATGGTCGACGACAACGGCAAGGATCTGTTGCTGCCAGGCACTGACGTTATCGCTCAGTACTTCCTGCCAGCCAACGCCCTGGTCGGTGTAGCGGATGGTGCGAAGATCGCGATCGGTGATGTTATCGCTCGTATCCCGCAAGAGACTTCGAAAACTCGCGACATCACCGGTGGTCTGCCGCGTGTTGCCGACTTGTTCGAAGCTCGTCGTCCGAAAGAAGCGTCGATTCTGGCTGAAGTCAGCGGCACCATCGCATTCGGTAAAGAGACCAAGGGCAAGCGCCGTCTGGTCATCACCCCGAACGACGGTACCGATCCGTACGAAGAGCTGATTCCGAAGTGGCGTCACCTGAACGTCTTCGAAGGCGAACAGGTAAACCGCGGCGAAGTTAT
Source organism: Pseudomonas sp. KH_046_1 (assembly GCF_057839025.1). Lineage (NCBI taxonomy): Bacteria > Pseudomonadati > Pseudomonadota > Gammaproteobacteria > Pseudomonadales > Pseudomonadaceae > Pseudomonas > Pseudomonas sp. KH_046_1. The sequence goes on along the minus strand of NZ_CM174481.1, from coordinate 5,710,360 downwards.
CTCCGACGGTCCGAGCGATCCACACGACATCCTGCGTCTGCTGGGTGTGAGTGCGCTGGCCAAGTACATCGTTAACGAGATCCAGGACGTTTACCGTCTGCAAGGCGTGAAGATCAACGACAAGCACATCGAGACCATCCTGCGTCAGATGCTGCGTAAAGTTGAGATCGCTGAATCCGGCGATTCCAGTTTCATCAAGGGCGACCAGATGGAATTGACTCACGTACTGGTAGAGAACGAGCGTCTGAGCGGCGAAGACAAGTTTGTCTCCAAGTTCACTCGCGTTCTGCTGGGTATCACCAAGGCGTCGTTGTCCACCGAATCGTTCATCTCGGCGGCTTCCTTCCAGGAAACCACTCGCGTACTGACCGAAGCGGCGGTAACCGGCAAGCGCGATTACCTGCGCGGCCTGAAAGAAAACGTGGTCGTGGGTCGTCTGATCCCGGCTGGTACCGGCCTGGCTTATCACAGCGAGCGTAAGCGCCGCCGTGATGCAGACAAGCCGTTGCGCGTAAGCGCCAGTGAAGTGGAAGCTGCACTGACCGAAGCGCTGAACTCGAGCGGTAACTGAGTTCTGCGGTAAATGAGTGTGAGGCCCTGGTCACTCCGTTCATCGAATCGCGACAATTTGTCGAGATTGGATGAGTGGGGAGGGCGGGGCCTTGCCTTGACTGGGGACAAGATCCTCTTTAGACTCTTGTACCCCTAAATTTGGCGGGAACTCGTTCCTGCCATTTTGCTTTTCTTGCAAGACAATAGCGTCGCAAGACAACAGTGGAGCTAGTAGATGGCAACTATCAACCAGCTGGTACGTCAGCCGCGTAAGCGTATCGTCGAGAAATCCGACGTGCCTGCGCTGCAGAACTGCCCGCAACGCCGTGGCGTGTGCACCCGTGTGTACACCACCACGCCGAAAAAACCTAACTCGGCACTGCGTAAAGTATGCCGTGTGCGTCTGACCAACGGTTTCGAGGTTTCCTCGTACATCGGCGGTGAAGGCCACAACCTGCAAGAGCACAGCGTGGTACTGATCCGCGGCGGTCGTGTAAAAGACTTGCCAGGTGTTCGTTACCACACTGTTCGCGGTTCGTTGGATACTTCCGGTGTTAAAGGTCGTAACCAGGGTCGTTCGAAGTACGGTACCAAGCGTCCGAAGTAATCGGCCGTTTTGCAGTTTTTCATTTTATTGAGTCGATAAGAGTAAGGTCGGGCACGCATCCACAGGAGCTGTCCCGGGCTAACCTGAAGACCGTTTGAGGGCTTATCAATGCCAAGACGTCGCGTAGCAGCCAAGCGTGAGATTCTGGACGATCCGAAATACGGAAGCCAAATCCTCGCCAAATTCATGAACCACGTAATGGAAAGCGGCAAGAAAGCCGTTGCCGAGCGTATCGTTTATGGTGCCCTGGATACCGTGAAGGCTCGTAAGGCCGGCACCGATCCCCTGGAACTCTTCGAAAAAGCACTCGACGCCATCGCTCCGCTGGTCGAAGTGAAGTCGCGCCGCGTTGGTGGTGCTACTTACCAGGTTCCGGTCGAAGTTCGTCCTTCCCGTCGTAACGCTCTGGCAATGCGCTGGTTGGTAGACTACGCCCGCAAGCGCGGCGAGAAGTCTATGGCTCTGCGTTTGGCTGGCGAACTGTTGGACGCTGCCGAAGGTAAAGGTGCTGCAGTTAAGAAGCGTGAAGACGTTCACCGTATGGCTGAAGCCAACAAGGCTTTCTCGCACTACCGCTTCTAATTTTAGCGTCACTAATTTTGCGAGGGCTTTATGGCTCGTACAACACCGATTAATCGCTACCGTAACATTGGTATCGTTGCACACGTGGATGCTGGTAAAACCACCACCACTGAGCGCGTCCTTTTTTACACTGGCAAAAGTCACAAAATGGGCGAGGTGCATGACGGCGCCGCGACCACAGACTGGATGGTGCAGGAGCAGGAGCGTGGTATTACCATTACTTCTGCTGCCATTACCGCCTTCTGGCAGGGTTCCGCCAAGCAGCACAAAGACCAGTACCGTTTCAACGTCATCGATACCCCGGGCCACGTAGACTTCACTATTGAAGTAGAACGTTCCCTGCGTGTACTCGACGGCGCGGTCGTTGTGTTCTGCGGTACTTCCGGCGTTGAGCCTCAGTCCGAAACCGTATGGCGTCAAGCCAACAAGTACGGTGTTCCACGTATCGTTTACGTGAACAAGATGGACCGTGCCGGTGCGAACTTCCTGCGCGTGATCGCTCAGATCAAACAGCGTCTGGGTCACACTCCGGTGCCTATCCAGTTGGCTATCGGTTCCGAAGACAACTTCCAGGGTCAGATCGATCTGATGACCATGGAAGCGGTTTACTGGAACGATGCCGACAAGGGTATGACTCCTCGTCGTGAAGCCATCCCTGCTGAACTGCAGGAACTGGCTGAAGAGTGGCGCAACAACATGGTTGAGGCTGCGGCCGAAGCCAGCGAAGAGCTGATGAACAAGTACCTTGAAGGTGAAGAGCTCACCATCGAGGAAATCAAGGGTGCTCTGCGTCAGCGTACTATCGCTGGTGAGATCGTTCTGGCTGTTTGCGGTTCTTCCTTCAAGAACAAGGGTGTTCCCCTGGTTCTCGACGCCGTTATCGACTACCTGCCGGCTCCAACCGACATTCCTGCCATCAAGGGTACTGACCCGGATGACGAGGAAAAGCAAATGGAGCGTCATGCAGACGACAACGAGCCGTTCTCGGCTCTGGCGTTCAAGATCGCTACCGACCCATTCGTGGGTACCTTGACTTTCGTCCGTGTTTACTCGGGCGTGTTGGCCTCCGGCGACGGCGTGATCAACTCGGTCAAAGGCAAGAAAGAGCGCGTGGGCCGTATGGTGCAGATGCACGCAAACGCCCGTGAAGAGATCAAGGAAGTACGCGCTGGTGACATCGCGGCCCTGATCGGCATGAAGGACGTCACCACTGGTGAAACCTTGTGCAACGCTGACAAGCCAATCATCCTGGTTCGCATGGACTTCCCGGAGCCGGTTATTTCGGTTGCCGTTGAGCCTAAGACCAAGGATGACCAGGAAAAAATGGGTATCGCTCTGGGCAAACTTGCTCAGGAAGACCCGTCTTTCCGCGTCAAGACTGATGAAGAGACTGGTCAAACGATCATCTCTGGCATGGGCGAGTTGCACCTGGACATCCTGGTTGACCGGATGCGCCGTGAGTTCAACGTCGAAGCCAACATCGGTAAGCCTCAGGTTTCGTATCGTGAGCGCATCACGAAGAATTGCGAAATCGAAGGCAAGTTCGTTCGTCAGTCCGGCGGTCGTGGCCAGTTCGGCCACTGCTGGATCCGTTTTGCTCCTGCTGACGAAGGTCAGGAAGGTCTGCAATTCGTGAACGAAGTAGTGGGTGGTGTGGTTCCTAAGGAATACATCCCGGCTATCCAGAAGGGTATCGAAGAGCAGATGAAGAACGGCGTAGTTGCCGGCTATCCGCTGATCGGCCTGAAGGCTACCGTGTTTGATGGTTCTTACCACGACGTCGACTCGAACGAGATGGCGTTTAAGGTGGCTGCTTCCATGGCGACCAAGCAACTGGCCCAGAAGGGCGGTGGTGAGTTGCTCGAGCCGATCATGGCGGTAGAGGTTGTTACGCCTGAAGACTATATGGGTGACGTGATGGGCGACCTTAACCGTCGTCGCGGCATGATTCTGGGTATGGAAGACACGGTCTCCGGTAAGGTGATCCGTGCTGAAGTTCCGTTGGGCGAGATGTTCGGTTATGCGACCGACGTTCGTTCGATGTCCCAGGGTCGCGCAAGCTACTCTATGGAATTCAAAAAATACAATACAGCTCCGTCGCACATCGTCGAAACTGTAACCAAAAAACAAGGCTGATTCAGTCCTTTAGGCAAGGAGTTAATTGTCGTGGCTAAAGAAAAATTTGATCGTTCCCTACCGCACGTCAACGTTGGCACCATTGGTCACGTTGACCACGGTAAAACCACTCTGACCGCAGCTCTGACTCGCGTTTGCTCCGAAGTTTTCGGTTCCGCAATCGTTGATTTCGATAAAATCGACAGCGCTCCAGAAGAAAAAGCTCGTGGTATCACCATCAACACCGCGCACGTCGAGTACAACTCGAAGATCCGTCACTACGCTCACGTTGACTGCCCAGGTCACGCTGACTATGTGAAGAACATGATCACCGGTGCTGCCCAGATGGACGGCGCGATCCTGGTTTGCTCGGCCGCTGATGGTCCGATGCCACAAACCCGTGAGCACATCCTGCTGTCCCGTCAGGTAGGCGTTCCGTACATCGTGGTTTTCCTGAACAAGGCTGACCTGGTAGACGACGCTGAGCTGCTGGAACTGGTCGAAATGGAAGTTCGCGACCTGCTGTCCACCTACGACTTCCCGGGCGATGACACTCCAATCATCATCGGTTCGGCTCGTATGGCGCTGGAAGGCAAAGACGACAACGAAATGGGCACCACTGCCGTTCGTAAACTGGTTGAAACTCTGGACAGCTACATCCCAGAACCAGAGCGTGCTATCGACAAGCCATTCCTGATGCCAATCGAAGACGTATTCTCGATCTCGGGTCGTGGTACTGTTGTGACTGGTCGTATCGAGCGCGGTATCGTTCGCGTTCAAGATGCACTGGAAATCGTTGGTCTGCGTGACACCACCACTACCACCTGCACCGGTGTTGAAATGTTCCGCAAGCTGCTCGACGAAGGTCGTGCTGGCGAGAACTGCGGCGTTCTGCTGCGTGGTACCAAGCGTGACGACGTTGAGCGTGGCCAGGTTCTGGTTAAGCCAGGTTCGGTTAAGCCGCACACCAAGTTCACCGCAGAAGTTTACGTTCTGAGCAAGGAAGAAGGCGGTCGTCACACTCCGTTCTTCAAAGGCTACCGTCCACAGTTCTACTTCCGTACTACTGACGTGACTGGTAACTGCCAGCTGCCAGAAGGCGTTGAAATGGTAATGCCAGGTGATAACATCCAGATGGAAGTTACCCTGATCAAGACCATCGCAATGGAAGACGGCTTGCGTTTCGCTATCCGTGAAGGCGGTCGTACCGTCGGCGCTGGCGTCGTAGCCAAAATCATCGAGTAAGCATCTCTTTTGAGATAGTTTCGATGCTTTGAAAAAGCCCCCGCTCAGCGGGGGCTTTTTTATTGGGTTGACACCCATCTGGGGCGTCTATAGAATTGCGCCTCCTTTTAACGGGCGTATTGCGCTCGGTGGGAATAGCAGCCGGAGTCTGAAATCCAATGCAAAATCAGCAAATCCGTATCAGGTTGAAGGCTTTCGACCATCGCCTGATCGACCAATCAACCCAGGAAATCGTGGAAACCGCGAAACGTACTGGTGCTCAAGTGCGTGGTCCAATTCCACTGCCTACCCGTAAAGAGCGGTTCACCGTTCTGGTCTCCCCGCACGTCAACAAAGACGCGCGTGACCAGTACGAGATCCGTACTCATAAGCGCGTTCTGGACATCGTCCAGCCAACGGATAAAACCGTTGATGCTCTTATGAAGCTTGATCTTGCGGCCGGTGTGGAAGTGCAGATCAGCCTCGGCTAAGACTCGGTCTTAGTCGTGTAACGCTCTGAAATGGGCGGCCATAGCGGGTGAAAGCCCCGTACACTCATGAGGTTTACAACATGACTATTGGTGTAGTCGGTCGTAAATGCGGTATGACCCGTATTTTCACCGAAGAAGGTGTCTCCATTCCGGTCACGGTCATTGAGATCGAACCGAATCGCGTCACCCAGTTCAAAACTGAAGAGACCGATGGCTATCGTGCAGTGCAAGTCACTGTCGGCGAGCGTCGTGCTTCGCGTGTAACAGCAGCTCAGGCTGGCCACTTCGCTAAAGCGAACGTTGCCGCCGGTCGTACCGTAATGGAATTCCGCCTTGAAGAAGGCGAGTACCAGGCCGGCGATCTGATCAACGCTGAAATCTTCGCCGCTGGTCAACTGGTTGATGTAACCGGTCAGTCCAAGGGTAAAGGCTTCCAGGGTACGATCAAGCGTTGGAATTTCCGCGGGCAAGATAACACCCACGGTAACTCCGTATCCCACCGCGTTCCAGGCTCTATCGGCCAGTGCCAGACTCCTGGTCGTGTATTCAAGGGCAAAAAAATGTCCGGTCATATGGGCGCTGAGCGCGTGACCGTGCAGTCCCTCGAAGTAGTGCGCGTGGACGCTGAACGCAATCTGTTGTTGGTCAAGGGCGCTGTTCCTGGCGCTACTGGCGGCAACTTGGTTGTACGTCCAGCAGCCAAGGCTCGCGGTTAAGGGGAAGCTGACATGCAATTAAATGTAAATGACGCTCAAGCGATCGAAGTTTCCGAACTGACATTTGGCGGCGAATTCAACGAGACGCTGGTTCACCAAGCAGTCGTGGCCTACATGGCCGGCGGCCGTCAGGGCTCCAAGCAGCAAAAGACCCGTTCCGACGTTCGTGGTGGCGGTAAGCGCCCATGGCGTCAGAAAGGTACTGGCCGTGCTCGTGCCGGTACTATCCGTAGCCCAATCTGGCGTGGCGGCGGTACCACTTTCGCAGCTCGTCCTCAGGATCACTCCCAGAAGCTGAACAAGAAGATGTATCGCGCAGCAATGCGTTCCATCCTTGCTGAGCTGGTGCGTACTGATCGTCTGGTCGTGGTTCAGGATTTCGCCGTTGAAACGCCGAAAACCAAAGACCTGCTGGGCAAACTGAACAACATGAGCCTGACCGACGTTCTGATCGTGTCCGACGCTGTTGATCAGAACCTGTACCTGGCTGCTCGTAACCTGCCACACGTAGATGTACGTGACGTGCAAGGTTCCGATCCAGTTAGTCTGATCGCATACGACAAGGTGTTGATCACCGTGTCGGCCGTGAAGAAATTCGAGGAGCTGCTGGGATGAACCAGGAACGCGTATTTAAAGTTCTGCTTGGCCCGCACGTTTCCGAGAAGGCTACGGTTCTGGCAGACAAGAAAGGCCAGTTCGTTTTCAAGGTTGCTACCGACGCAACCAAGCTGGAAATCAAGAAGGCCGTCGAAAGCCTGTTCAGCGTGAAAGTAGAGCGTGTTACTACCCTGAATGTTCTGGGTAAGAGCAAGCGCACTGCTCGCGGTCTGGGCAAGCGTAATGACTGGAAGAAGGCAGTTATCTCCCTTCAGCCAGGCCAAGATCTCGATTTCAGCAGCAGTGCTGAGTAAGGAAGGGGTGCATCATGGCAATCGTTAAGTGCAAACCGACTTCCCCTGGCCGCCGTTTTGTGGTCAAGGTGGTCAACCAGGAGCTGCATAAAGGCGCTCCTCACGCACCGCTGCTCGAGAAGAAATCGAAGACTGGTGGTCGTAACAACAATGGCCGTATTACCACTCGTCACATCGGTGGTGGTCATAAGCAGCATTATCGTCTGGTCGACTTCCGTCGCAACGACAAAGATGGCATCTCTGCCACTGTCGAGCGTATCGAATACGATCCAAACCGTACTGCTCACATCGCTCTGCTGCTGTACGCAGATGGCGAGCGTCGCTACATCATCGCCCCTAAAGGCGTGAGCGCTGGCGACCAGCTGATCGCAGGTGCCCTGGCACCGATCAAGCCGGGCAACGCTCTGCAACTGCGCAACATTCCAGTTGGTAGCACCGTACACGGCATCGAATTGAAGCCAGGTAAAGGCGCTCAGATCGCTCGTTCCGCTGGTGCTTCGGCTCAGCTGATCGCTCGTGAAGGCGTGTACGTTACCCTGCGTCTGCGTTCCGGTGAAATGCGTAAAGTCCTGGCTGAATGCCGTGCGACCCTGGGCGAAGTCTCGAACTCCGAGCACAGCCTGCGTTCGCTGGGTAAAGCTGGTGCCAAACGCTGGCGTGGCGTTCGCCCAACCGTTCGTGGTGTTGCCATGAACCCGGTTGACCACCCACATGGTGGTGGTGAAGGTCGTACCTCTGGTGGTCGTCATCCGGTATCGCCATGGGGCTTCCCGACTAAGGGCGCGAAGACTCGTGGTAATAAGCGTACCGACAAAATGATCGTCCGTCGTCGCAAGTAAATAGAGGGATACGACAGTGCCACGTTCTCTGAAAAAAGGTCCTTTTATCGATCTTCACCTACTGAAGAAGATCGAAGTGGCGGCGGAAAAGAACGATCGCAAACCGGTGAAAACCTGGTCGCGTCGTTCGATGATCCTGCCACAAATGGTCGGTTTGACCATCGCAGTACACAACGGTCGTCAGCACGTCCCAGTTCTCGTGAACGAAGACATGGTCGGCCACAAACTGGGCGAGTTCGCCGGTACCCGCACTTATCGCGGGCACGTGGCAGACAAGAAAGCCAAGCGTTAAGGGGTTAGGAAATGGAAGTAGCCGCTAAGTTGTCGGGCGCTCGAATCTCCGCCCAGAAAGCCCGCTTGGTCGCCGACCAGATCCGCGGGAAGAAGGTGGGCGAAGCGCTCAACCTGTTGGCTTTCAGCAGTAAGAAAGCCGCCGAGATCATGAAGAAAGTGCTGGAGTCGGCCGTAGCCAACGCCGAGCATAACGAAGGCGCAGACGTTGATGACCTGAAGGTCAGCACCGTTTTCGTCAACGAAGGGCGTTCGCTGAAGCGCATCATGCCACGTGCCAAAGGCCGTGCTGATCGCATCGTCAAGCGGTCTTGCCATATCACTGTCAAGGTTGCTGACAAGTAACGGAGTCGAAGAGATGGGTCAGAAAGTACATCCCATTGGCATTCGCCTGGGAATCGTCAAGGAGCACACCTCCGTCTGGTACGCAGACGGTCGGACTTATGCGGACTATTTGCTCGCAGATCTGAAGGTGCGTGAGTATCTCCAAGACAAACTAAAAAGCGCGTCCGTAAGCCGTATCGATATCCATCGTCCGGCCCAAACTGCACGTATCACCATCCACACCGCTCGTCCAGGTATCGTTATCGGGAAGAAAGGTGAAGATGTTGAGAAACTGCGTCAGGACCTGACCAAGCAAATGGGTGTGCCTGTGCACATCAATATCGAAGAGATCCGCAAGCCGGAGCTCGACGGTATGCTGGTTGCGCAGAGCGTAGCTCAGCAGCTGGAGCGTCGTGTAATGTTCCGTCGCGCTATGAAGCGCGCCGTACAGAACGCCATGCGCATTGGTGCCAAAGGCATCAAAATCCAAGTGAGCGGTCGTCTCGGCGGTGCTGAAATCGCACGTACTGAATGGTATCGCGAAGGTCGTGTGCCATTGCACACCCTGCGTGCCGACATCGACTATGCCAACTACGAAGCTCACACCACTTACGGTGTGATCGGTGTAAAGGTTTGGATCTTCAAAGGCGAAGTAATTGGTGGTCGCCAAGAAGAACTGAAACCACAAGCACCAGCGCCTCGTAAAAAAGCTGCTAAGTAAGGGGTACGCCAAATGTTGCAACCAAAGCGTACGAAGTTCCGCAAGCAAATGACTGGTCACAACCGTGGCCTGGCATTGCGCGGTAGCAAAGTCAGCTTCGGCGAGTTCGCGCTGAAGTCTGTTGCTCGTGGTCGTCTCACCGCTCGTCAGATCGAGTCAGCGCGTCGTGCTCTGACCCGTCACGTAAAACGTGGCGGCAAGATCTGGATCCGTGTATTCCCGGACAAGCCTATTTCCAAGAAGCCACTCGAAGTTCGGATGGGTAAAGGTAAGGGTAACGTCGAATACTGGGTTGCCCAGATTCAGCCAGGCAAAGTCCTGTATGAAATCGAGGGTGTTTCTGAAGAGCTGGCGCGTGAGGCTTTCGCCCTGGCTGCTGCAAAGCTGCCGCTCGCCACCTCCTTTGTTAAACGGACGGTGATGTGATGAAAGCGAATGAACTTCGTGAAAAATCCGCACAGCAGCTGAACGAGCAACTGCTCGGCTTGCTGCGCGACCAGTTCAATCTGCGTATGCAGAAAGCAACTGGCCAGTTGGGGCAGTCTCATCTGCTCTCGCAAGTTAAGCGTGACATCGCTCGCGTGAAGACTGTGCTCAACCAGCAGGCAGGTAAGTAATCATGGCTGAAGCCGAAAAAACTGTCCGTACGCTGACTGGCCGTGTTGTCAGCGACAAGATGGACAAAACCATCACCGTTCTGATCGAGCGTCGCGTTAAGCACCCGATCTACGGTAAATACGTTAAGCGTTCGACTAAGCTGCACGCGCACGACGAAACCAATCAGTGCCACATCGGCGACAAAGTCACTATTCGTGAAACTCGTCCTTTGGCCAAGACCAAGTCTTGGGCGCTGGTTGATGTTCTCGAACGCGCTGTGGAAGTCTAAGGACTAGGGGTCGGAGAAATTATATGATTCAGACTCAATCCATGCTCGATGTGGCCGATAACAGCGGCGCTCGCCGCGTTATGTGCATCAAGGTGCTGGGTGGCTCCCATCGTCGTTACGCTGGTATCGGTGACATCATCAAAGTTACCGTCAAGGAAGCAATTCCTCGCGGTAAAGTGAAAAAAGGCCAAGTGATGACTGCTGTTGTAGTCCGCACTCGTCACGGCGTACGTCGTGCTGATGGCTCCATTATCCGCTTTGATGGCAACGCTGCTGTTCTTCTGAACAACAAGCAAGAGCCGATCGGCACCCGTATCTTTGGGCCAGTGACCCGTGAACTTCGTACTGAGAAGTTCATGAAGATCGTCTCGCTCGCCCCAGAAGTGCTGTAAGGAGATCCGACATGCAAAAGATTCGTCGTGACGACGAGATCATCGTGATCGCCGGCAAAGACAAAGGTAAGCGCGGTAAGGTGCTTAAGGTTCTCGCTAACAACCGTTTGGTTATTGGTGGTCTGAACCTGGTCAAGCGTCATACCAAGCCTAACCCTATGTCGGGCGTGCAGGGCGGTATCGTCGAAAAAGAAGCTCCACTGGATGCTTCTAACGTCGCCATTTTCAACGGCGAAACCAACAAGGCTGACCGCGTTGGTTTCAAAGTAGAAGACGGCAAGAAAATTCGTGTCTTCAAGTCGACCCAAAAAGCGGTTGATGCTTGAACACTGCTAGGTAGATGAGACCATGGCACGACTAAAAGAGATTTACCGGAAGGAAATTGCTCCGAAACTTAAGGAAGAACTTAAGCTTTCGAACGTGATGGAAGTTCCGCGCGTTACCAAAATCACCCTGAACATGGGTCTGGGCGAAGCGATCGGCGACAAAAAAGTCATCGAGCACGCTGTTGCTGACCTGGAAAAGATCACCGGCCAGAAAGTCGTTGTGACCTACGCTCGCAAATCCATCGCAGGCTTTAAAGTCCGTGAAGGTTGGCCGATCGGCGTCAAAGTGACTCTGCGCCGTGAGCGTATGTACGAATTCCTGGATCGTCTGCTGTCGATCTCCCTGCCTCGGGTTCGCGACTTCCGCGGCCTGAATGCCAAGTCCTTCGATGGTCGTGGTAACTACAGCATGGGCGTAAAAGAGCAGATCATCTTCCCGGAAATCGACTACGACAAGATCGATGCTCTCCGCGGTCTGGACATCACCCTGACCACCACTGCCAAGAACGATGATGAAGGCCGCGCTCTGCTGCGTGCGTTCAAATTCCCGTTCCGCAACTGATTGGAGTAGGACCATGGCCAAGATGAGCATGAAAAACCGCGAGCTGAAGCGTCAGCTCACGGTTGCCAAGTACGCCAAGAAGCGTGCAGCACTGAAAGCTATCATCGTTGATCTGAACGCAAGTCCAGAAGCGCGTTGGGAAGCTACAGTGGCTCTGCAGAAGCAGCCACGTGACGCAAGCGCTTCGCGCATGCGTAACCGCTGCCGCCTGACCGGTCGTCCACACGGCGTTTACCGCAAGTTCGGCCTCGGCCGTAACAAGCTGCGTGAAGCTGCCATGCGTGGTGACGTACCGGGTCTGGTTAAAGCCAGCTGGTAAGTACTGTCAAAGTCTCGGTGTCCAGGATCGCAAGATCCTGACCACCGGTGGCCTTGAATCTGGATCAAGCCCCTTTTGGGGCTTGATTCATTTCTGGGGTGTGTCTAGAATACCCGGCTCGCCTGAGCCCGTGTTTTTCATGCTCGGAGATTCTCGGCGACACGTAATAGCCGCAAGGCTAATTTTTTTGTATTAGGAGCGTCTAGCCCATGAGTATGCAGGACCCGTTAGCGGACATGCTAACTCGTATCCGTAATGCCCAGATGGCTGAAAAGTCCGTCGTAAGCATGCCATCTTCCACGTTGAAGGTAGCTGTTGCCAAAGTCCTGAAGGACGAAGGTTACATTGCGGGTTATCAGATCAGCAGCGAAATCAAACCACTGCTGTCCATCGAGCTGAAGTACTTCGAAGGCCGTCCGGTTATCGAAGAAGTGAAGCGCGTTAGCCGTCCAGGCCTGCGTCAGTACAAGTCCGTCGATGATCTGCCAAAAGTTCGTGGCGGTCTCGGTGTGTCTATCGTCTCCACCAACAAGGGTGTGATGACTGATCGTGCTGCGCGCGCTGCCGGTGTCGGCGGCGAAGTTCTTTGCACTGTGTTCTAAGGGGGGATAAGCATGTCTCGCGTCGCTAAGAACCCCGTTAAGCTGCCAGCCGGTGTCGAAGTAAAATTCGCAGGCCAACAGCTTTCGGTGAAGGGTGCCAAGGGCACTCTCGAACTGAACATCCATTCGTCCGTTGAGATCGTTGAAGAAGCTGGTGAGCTGCGTTTCGCTGCTCGCAATGGCGATCAACAAACTCGCGCAATGGCTGGTACCACTCGTGCGTTGGTAAACAACATGGTCCAAGGCGTAAGCCAAGGCTTCGAGCGCAAGCTCCAGCTGGTCGGTGTTGGTTACAAAGCGCAAGCAAAAGGCACAGTGCTGAACCTGGCTCTTGGCTTCTCGCACCCAGTGGATTACGAACTGCCGGAAGGCATCACCGCTGAGACTCCTAGCCAGACCGATATCCTGATCAAGGGCATCGACAAGCAGCTGGTAGGTCAAGTGGCCGCCGAGATCCGCGACTTCCGTCCACCAGAGCCGTACAAAGGCAAAGGTGTGCGCTACGCGGACGAAGTCGTCCGTCGTAAAGAAGCCAAGAAGAAGTAGGGCATAGCAAATGACCGACAAAAAAGTTACTCGACTGCGTCGCGCTCGCAAAGCACGCCTGAAAATGCACGAACTCGAAGTCGTGCGTCTCTGCGTGTTCCGCTCTTCGCAGCACATCTACGCCCAGGTCATTTCGGCCGACGGCAACAAAGTCCTGGCAAGCGCCTCGACTTTGGATAAAGAACTGCGTGATGGTGCCACCGGCAACATCGACGCGGCCACTAAGGTTGGCCAGCTGGTCGCTACGCGTGCTAAGGCCGCTGGCGTCTCGCAAGTGGCTTTCGACCGCTCTGGCTTCAAGTACCACGGCCGCGTTAAAGCGCTGGCTGATGCTGCTCGTGAAGCTGGGCTGGAGTTCTAAGTTATGTCAAATAACGACCAAAAGCGCGACGAAGGCTACATCGAGAAGCTGGTTCAAGTTAACCGCGTAGCCAAAACCGTTAAAGGCGGCCGTATCTTCACTTTCACCGCGTTGACCGTGGTTGGTGATGGTAAGGGCCGTGTTGGCTTCGGCCGTGGCAAGTCGCGTGAAGTGCCTGCTGCGATCCAGAAGGCAATGGAAGCTGCTCGCCGCAACATGATCCAGGTTGATCTGAACGGCACCACTCTGCAGTACGCAATGAAGTCCGCTCACGGCGCTTCGAAGGTGTACATGCAGCCTGCTTCTGAAGGTACCGGTATCATCGCTGGCGGCGCTATGCGTGCTGTCCTCGAAGTTGCTGGCGTTCAGAACGTTCTGGCCAAGTGCTACGGCTCGACTAACCCGGTAAACGTGGTTCACGCCACTTTCAAGGGTTTGAAAGCAATGCAGTCTCCTGAATCCATTGCCGCCAAGCGTGGCAAAAGCGTCAAGGAGATCTTCTGATCATGGCTACCGTAAAAGTAACGCTGATCAAAAGCATGACCGGCCGTATCCCTAACCACAAACTGTGCGTTAAGGGTCTGGGTCTGCGTCGCATCGGTCACACTGTAGAAGTCCTGGATACTCCCGAGAATCGCGGGATGATCAACAAGGCTTACTACATGCTGCGTGTCGAGGGTTAATCGATGAAACTCAATGATCTGAGTCCAGCGCCGGGTTCCCGTCGCGAAAAGCATCGTCCGGGCCGTGGTATCGGTAGCGGTTTGGGTAAGACTGGTGGCCGTGGTCACAAAGGTCAGACCTCCCGCTCCGGTGGCACCATTGCTCCAGGCTTTGAAGGCGGTCAACAGCCGCTGCATCGTCGCCTGCCGAAGTTCGGTTTCGTTTCCCTGAAGGCCATGGACCGCGCAGAAGTGCGTCTGTCCGAGCTGGCTAAAGTGGAAGGCGACATCGTCACCGTGCAGTCCCTGAAAGATGCCAACGTGATCAACGTCAACGTACAGCGTGTGAAAATCATGCTGTCCGGTGAAGTGACTCGCGCTGTCACTATCGGCAAGGGAATCGGCGCCACCAAAGGTGCGCGTGCGGCTATCGAAGCAGCTGGCGGCAAGTTCGAGGAATAAATGGCTAAGCAAGGTGCTCTCTCTGCGCTCGGCAAAGGCGGTATGTCTGAACTCTGGGCTCGTCTGCGTTTTCTGTTCCTGGCGATTATCGTCTACCGAATAGGCGCACACATCCCGGTTCCAGGTATCAACCCGGACCGACTCGCGGACCTGTTTCGACAGAATGAGGGGACCATTCTTAGCTTGTTCAACATGTTTTCCGGCGGCGCGCTGGAACGGATGAGCATCTTTGCACTGGGGATCATGCCGTACATTTCGGCATCGATCATCATGCAGCTGATGACCGCCGTCAGCCCGCAGCTGGAGCAGTTGAAGAAGGAAGGTGAAGCTGGCCGTCGCAAGATCAGCCAGTACACCCGCTACGGCACTGTCGTCCTCGCTCTCGTCCAGGCCATTGGCATGTCCATTGGTCTGGCGGGGCAGGGCGTTGCGTTCACTGGTGACTTTGGCTTCCATTTCGTCGCGGTAACCACATTTGTGGCTGGTGCGATGTTCATGATGTGGCTGGGTGAGCAGATTACTGAGCGTGGTGTTGGCAACGGTATCTCGATGTTGATTTTTTCGGGTATCGTCGCCGGTCTTCCGAGAGCGATCGGGCAGTCTTTCGAGTCTGCACGTCAGGGTGATATCAACATCTTCGCCCTGGTTGCCATCGGTTTGCTGGCAGTAGCGATTATCGGTTTCGTGGTGTTCATTGAGCGTGGTCAGCGTCGTATTGCTGTTCACTACGCCAAGCGTCAGCAGGGCCGCAAGGTCTTCGCTGCGCAGACCAGCCACTTGCCGCTGAAGGTGAACATGGCCGGTGTTATTCCGGCTATTTTCGCGAGCAGCATTTTGCTGTTCCCGGCTTCGTTGGGTGCCTGGTTCGGTCAGTCTGAAGGTATGGGCTGGTTGCAGGACATCTCGCAGTCGATCGCTCCTGGTCAGCCGTTGAATATTCTGCTGTTTAGTGCAGGGATTATTTTCTTCTGCTTCTTCTATACGGCGTTGATGTTCAATCCGAAAGACGTAGCGGAAAACCTGAAGAAGTCCGGTGCCTTTATTCCGGGCATCCGTCCAGGTGAGCAGTCTGCGCGCTACATTGATGGCGTTCTGACTCGCTTGACCATGTTCGGTGCTCTTTACATGACGGCCGTCTGCCTGTTGCCCCAGTTCCTGGTGGTTGCAGCCAACGTACCGTTCTACCTTGGCGGGACCTCGTTGCTGATCGTCGTCGTGGTTGTGATGGACTTCATGTCCCAAGTACAATCGCACCTCGTTTCGCACCAGTACGAATCCCTGATGAAGAAAGCCAACCTGAAGGGTTACGGCAGCGGCATGCTGCGCTGACCCATAAGGTTCGAGGAGTTGGTGATGAAAGTTCGTGCATCGGTGAAAAAGCTGTGCCGTAACTGCAAGATTATTCGCCGCGAAGGTGTTGTTCGAGTAATTTGCAGCGCGGAACCGCGTCACAAACAGCGCCAAGGCTGAGTGTGATTGTGCTTCAAGCCCGGCAGCTAGTGCGCTGCCGGGTTGATTATTTGTTATTACAGCGATATTATCTCGCGCCCTATTTCTTGGCTTCCGGGGCGTAGGTAGCTGTCAATTGGAGTCCCACTGAATGGCCCGTATTGCAGGCGTTAACATTCCAGATAACAAGCATACTGTTATCTCGCTGACCTACATCTATGGTGTTGGTCGCACTACTGCACAGAAAATTTGTGCAGAGACTGGGGTAAACCCAGCAGCAAAGATCAAAGATCTGAGCGACGAGCAAATTGAACAGCTGCGTGGCGAAGTGGCGAAGTTCACCACTGAAGGTGACCTGCGTCGCGAAATCAACATGAAAATCAAGCGCTTGATGGACCTCGGTTGCTATCGCGGTCTGCGTCATCGTCGCGGTCTTCCAGTGCGCGGTCAGCGTACCAAGACCAACGCGCGTACCCGTAAAGGTCCGCGTAAGCCGATCCGCAAGTAATCGCCCCAGCGAATCGACAGGAATTTAATCATGGCAAAACCTGCTGCTCGTCCTCGTAAAAAAGTTAAAAAGACAGTGGTTGATGGCATCGCCCACATCCATGCATCTTTTAACAACACCATCGTGACCATCACCGACCGTCAAGGTAACGCTCTTTCCTGGGCTACCTCCGGTGGTTCGGGTTTCCGCGGTTCCCGCAAGTCCACCCCGTTTGCTGCTCAAGTAGCTGCTGAACGTGCTGGTCAAGCTGCGCTGGAATACGGCCTGAAAAACCTCGACGTCAACGTCAAAGGTCCAGGTCCAGGTCGTGAATCCGCAGTCCGCGCTTTGAACGGCTGTGGCTACAAGATCGCCAGCATCACCGACGTGACGCCAATCCCGCACAACGGGTGCCGTCCGCCGAAGAAGCGCCGCGTGTAATCCAGGAGATTGTAAAGAATGGCTCGTTACATTGGTCCAAAATGCAAACTCGCTCGTCGCGAAGGCACCGATCTCTTCCTGAAGAGCGGCGTGCGCGCGATCGAATCGAAGTGCAACATTGAAGCAGCACCTGGTATCCACGGCCAACGCCGCGGTCGCCAGTCCGACTACGGCACCCAACTGCGTGAAAAGCAGAAGGTCCGTCGTATCTACGGCGTTCTCGAGCGTCAATTCAGCGGCTACTACAAAGAAGCTGCTGGCAAGAAAGGTGCAACCGGTGAAAACCTGCTGCAACTGCTCGAATGCCGTCTGGACAACGTTGTATACCGTATGGGCTTTGGTTCGACTCGTGCCGAATCCCGTCAGCTGGTATCGCACAAGTCGATCAGCGTAAACGGTCAGACCGTTAACGTTCCGTCCTACCAGGTTCGTGCTGGTGACGTGGTCGCTGTTCGCGAGAAAGCAAAAAATCAACTTCGCATTGTCCAAGCTCTCGATCTGTGTGCCCAACGTGGCCGCGTAGAATGGGTAGAAGTAGACACTGAGAAGAAGTCGGGCGTTTTCAAGAACGTTCCAGCTCGCAGTGATCTGTCCGCCGACATCAACGAAAGCCTGATTGTCGAGCTCTACTCCAAGTAAGGGCTAGAAAATAGGTGCATCCATGCAGATTTCGGTAAATGAGTTCCTGACACCCCGCCACATTGATGTGCAGGTTGTCAGTCCAACCCGCGCCAAGATCACTCTCGAGCCTCTCGAGCGTGGCTTTGGCCATACCCTGGGCAACGCGCTGCGCCGCATCCTGTTGTCCTCAATGCCCGGCTGTGCAGTAGTCGAGGCCGAGATTGACGGTGTGCTCCACGAGTACAGCGCCATCGAAGGTGTACAGGAAGACGTAATTGAAATCCTGTTGAACCTTAAAGGTCTGGCTATCAAGCTGCACGGTCGTGACGAAGTTACGCTGACCTTGTCGAAGAAGGGTTCGGGGGTGGTTACCGCTGCCGATATTCAGCTGGATCATGATGTCGAGATCGTTAATCCCGATCACGTAATCGCTAACCTGGCGTCTAACGGCGCCCTGAACATGAAGCTCGTAGTAGCTCGTGGTCGTGGTTATGAACCGGCAGATTCGCGTCAGAGCGATGAAGACGAAAGCCGCAGCATCGGTCGCTTGCAGCTTGACTCTTCGTTCAGCCCGGTTCGCCGTATCGCATACGTGGTGGAAAACGCCCGTGTCGAGCAGCGTACTAACCTGGACAAGCTGGTTATTGATCTGGAAACCAACGGTACTCTGGATCCTGAAGAGGCAATTCGCCGCGCTGCAACCATTCTGCAACAGCAGTTGGCTGCGTTCGTCGACCTCAAGGGTGACAGTGAGCCAGTGGTTGTCGAGCAGGAAGACGAGATCGATCCGATCCTGCTTCGCCCGGTTGACGATCTGGAACTGACTGTACGTTCGGCTAACTGCCTTAAGGCGGAAAACATCTACTACATCGGCGACCTGATTCAGCGTACCGAAGTAGAGCTGTTGAAGACTCCGAACCTGGGCAAGAAATCCTTGACTGAAATCAAGGACGTTCTGGCCTCCCGCGGTCTGTCCCTCGGCATGCGCCTCGACAACTGGCCGCCTGCAAGTCTTAAGAAGGACGACAAGGCGACTGCCTGATCGTCGTAATCACCGAACGTAGTGTTTGGTAAGGAATGAACCATGCGTCATCGTAAAAGTGGTCGTCACCTGAGCCGCACCAGCTCGCACCGCAAGGCCATGTTCCAAAACATGGCGGTGTCGCTGTTCGAGCACGAGCTGATCAAAACTACTCTGCCAAAAGCTAAAGAACTGCGCCGCGTTGCCGAGCCGCTGATCACTTTGGCCAAGATAGATAGCGTTGCTAACCGCCGTCTGGCTTTCGACCGTACTCGTTCGAAAGCTATCGTTGGTAAGCTCTTCAACGACCTGGGCAAGCGTTACGCTACCCGTGAGGGTGGCTACCTGCGCATCCTCAAGTGCGGTTTCCGCGCTGGCGACAACGCGCCTATGGCGTACGTCGAGTTGGTTGATCGTGCTACTGCCGGCGAAGCTGTATCTGCCGAGTAAGACGTCAGTCTGAAACAAAGAACCGGGCCTAGTGCCCGGTTTTTTGTGCCTGTAAGAAACGCGCCGTTTGTACAAGCGTCTCCTTCGTCCGCATCGGCATTATGTGATGGGGATGATCATTAGTTTTTCTCTATCGATGTCTGCAAGTTAATGAATTTGTAGCTGTCATATTGATGATCAATACTCCTTCTCAGCCGATAGCCGGCAGTTCAAGACCGACAGAGGAAGGAAGATCGCATGAGCCAAAACAAAACGCTTACCACCGCCAGTGGCGCTCCTGTTGCCGATAACCAGAATTCCCGTTCCGCCGGCCCTCGTGGCCCGCTGCTGCTCGACGACTTTCACCTGATCGAGAAGCTTGCCCACTTCAACCGTGAAAACATCCCTGAGCGCCGTGTGCACGCCAAAGGCTCGGGTGCCTACGGTACGTTCACCGTGACGCGCGATATCACTCAATACACCAGCGCGAAGCTGTTTGAGGCAGTTGGCAAGCAAACCCCGACTTTCCTGCGGTTTTCCACTGTGGGTGGCGAGCGTGGTTCGGCCGATACCGAGCGTGATCCGCGCGGCTTTGCTTTGAAGTTCTACACCGAGGAAGGCAACTGGGACATCGTTGGTAACAACACCCCCGTGTTCTTCATTCGCGATCCACTGAAGTTTCCGGACTTTATCCACACCCAGAAGCGTTTGCCGCAAAGCAATCTGAAGAGTGCCCAGATGATGTGGGACTTCTGGTCGCACTCGCCCGAGGCGCTGCACCAGGTCACCATCCTGTTCTCCGACCGGGGTATCCCTGATGGATACCGCCACATGCACGGCTTCGGCAGCCACACTTACAGCCTCATCAACGCTCAAGGTGAGCGTCACTGGGTGAAGTGGCACTACAAGACCAAACAAGGGATCAAGAACCTTGCTCCTGCCGAGGCGGCGCGCCTGGCGGGTACTGATCCGGATTACGCCCAGCGCGACTTGTTCAATGCCATCGAGCAGGGGGATTTCCCGAAATGGCGCGTGTGCATTCAGATCATGAGCGAGGCTCAGGCGGCGGCGCACTACGAGAACCCGTTTGATGTCACCAAAACCTGGTCGCAGAAAGAGTTTCCACTGATTGAAGTCGGAGAGTTGGAGCTCAATCGCAATCCGCAGAACTACTTCGCGGAAGTCGAGCAAGCGGCGTTCGGTCCCAGCAATATGGTTCCAGGCGTCGGTCTGTCGCCGGATCGTATGCTGCAAGGTCGGGTCTTCGCCTACGCGGACGCTCATCGCTACCGTGTCGGCACCAATCACCAGCAGCTGCCCGTCAACGCTGCGCGCAGTCCGGTCAACAGTTACCAGCGCGATGGTTCGATGGCTTTTGGCAGCAATGGCGGCTCGACGCCGAACTACGAGCCGAACAGCTACGTCGAGTCGCCGAAGCAGGCGCCTCGTTACGCAGAGCCGGCGTTGGCCCTCAGTGGCGCCGCTGATCGTTACGACCACCGTGAAGATACTGATTACTACAGTCATGCCGGCGCGTTGTTCCGCTTGATGACTGAAGAGCAGAAATCGCTGCTGGTCGGCAACATCGCCGGTGCGATGGCGGGTGTGTCGAGTGATGTGGTTGACCGTCAGTTGCAGCACTTCTATAAGGCTGACCCGGCGTATGGAGAAGCAATCGCAAAGCTGCTCAACGTACAGCTTAACGAAGTCTAAATGAGAAGCAGAACCGCCCTTGTTTGGGCGGTTTTTGCGTTATTTCAACCTGTTTTCTCAGAATATCTTCGCTTTTATTGCGTCTTGCGAGTGACGATAAGGGCATGTTGGTTCAAACTACAACTTTCAAGCAGGGAGATGTAGGGCGATGCAAGGCCACCCAGATGTGATCGATTACCTCAACACGTTGCTGACCGGCGAACTGGCCGCGCGTGATCAATATTTCGTCCACTCGCGGATGTATGAGGACTGGGGTTTCACCAAGCTCTACGAACGAATCAACCACGAGATGGAAGAGGAAGCAGGGCACGCTGATGCCCTGATGCGCCGGATTCTGATGCTCGAAGGCACGCCGCGCATGCGTGCGGACGATCTCGATGTCGGCACCACGGTGACCGAGATGCTCGAAGCGGATTTGCGCCTGGAATACAAGGTGCGGGCTGCGCTGTGCAAGGGCATCAAGCTCTGCGAGCAGCACAAGGACTATGTCAGCCGCGAAATGCTGCGGGTTCAATTACACGACACCGAAGAAGATCACACCTACTGGCTCGAGAAGCAGTTGGGTCTGATCAAGTTGATCGGGCTTGAGAACTACCTGCAATCCCACACCTGATTGCTGCGAATACAAAAAAGCCTCTGTCACTGATGAAGTGACAGGGGCTTTTTCATGGGGCCCGGTTAAGCCCGATCGCGTTCCAGCAGCGGCTTGAGGTAGTAACCGGTATGGGATTGCTTCATCTCTGACACTTCCTCCGGTGTGCCGACGGCAATGATCTGCCCGCCCTTGGAACCACCCTCCGGACCCAGGTCCACCAGCCAGTCAGCGGTCTTGATCACGTCCAGGTTGTGTTCGATCACTACCACCGTGTTGCCGTGGTCGCGCAGGCGATGCAACACGTCCAGCAGTTGCTGGATATCCGCGAAGTGCAGCCCGGTGGTGGGTTCATCGAGGATGTACAGGGTCTTGCCGGTATCACGCTTGGACAGCTCGCGGGACAGTTTCACCCGCTGGGCTTCACCGCCGGACAGCGTGGTCGCCGATTGCCCCAGCTTGATGTACGACAGGCCGACGTCCATCAACGTTTGCAGCTTGCGCGCCAGGGCCGGTACGGCATCGAAGAACACCCGTGCTTCCTCGATGGTCATCTCGAGGGTCTCGTGGATGCTCTTGCCCTTGTACTTGATCTCCAGGGTTTCGCGGTTGTAACGCTTGCTCTTGCACACGTCGCAGGGCACGTAGATGTCCGGCAGGAAGTGCATCTCGACCTTGATCAGGCCGTCGCCCTGGCAGGCTTCGCAGCGGCCGCCCTTGACGTTGAAGGAGAAGCGCCCCGGCCCGTAGCCCCGGGAGCGGGACTCCGGTACGCCGGCGAACAACTCGCGGATCGGCGTGAACAAACCGGTGTAGGTCGCCGGGTTGGAGCGCGGTGTGCGACCGATCGGGCTCTGGTCGATGTCGACGACCTTGTCCAGGTGTTCCAGACCCTTGATGCTGTCGTGGACGGCCGCCTCAAGCGTCGTTGCGCCGTTCAGCGCCGTGGCGCTCAGCGGGAACAGCGTGTTGTTGATCAGCGTTGATTTACCCGAGCCGGACACACCGGTCACACAGGTCAGCAGACCGATCGGAATCTCCAGGTCGACATTGCGCAGGTTGTTGCCACGCGCGCCCTTGAGCGCCAGCGTCAGCTTCTTGTTGCGCGGCGTGCGCTTGGCCGGGACTTCGATCTTCACCCGGCCCGACAGGTATTTGCCCGTCAGCGAGTCCGGATGCGCCATGACCTCGGCCGGTGTGCCTTCGGCGACGATATGCCCGCCGTGCACGCCAGCGCCCGGGCCGATGTCCACCACGTAGTCGGCCAGACGGATCGCGTCTTCGTCGTGCTCGACCACGATCACCGTGTTACCGATATCGCGCAGGTGTTTGAGGGTGCCCAGTAGCCGGTCGTTATCGCGCTGATGCAGGCCGATGGAGGGTTCGTCGAGGATGTACAGGACGCCCACCAGGCCGGCGCCAATCTGGCTGGCCAGACGAATACGCTGGGCCTCGCCACCGGACAAGGTGTCCGCGCTGCGATCCAGCGACAGGTAGTCGAGGCCGACGTTCACCAGGAACTGCAGGCGCTCGCGGATTTCCTTGAGGATCTTGTCGGCAATTTCGCCACGCCGGCCGGTGAGCTTGAGCCCGCCAAAATACTCGGACGCATCGCCGATCGGCAGGTTGGTCACTGCCGGCAGGGTTTTCTCGCCGACCCACACATGCCGCGCCTCACGCCGCAGGCGGGTCCCGCGGCAGTCCGGGCACGACTGGGTGCTGAGGAACTTGGCCAGTTCTTCGCGCACCGATGCCGATTCGGTTTCGCGGTAACGGCGTTCCAGGTTCGGCACGATGCCTTCGAACGGGTGCGAGCGTTTGACGATATCGCCACGGTCGTTCAGGTATTTGAAGTCGACGTTTTGCGAGCCGCTGCCGTGCAGGATGAATTTCTGCTGATCGGCCGGCAGTTCGTTGAACGGTACTTCCAGGCTGAATTTGTAGTGCGAGGCCAGCGAGCCAAGCATCTGGAAGTAATAGACGTTGCGCCGGTCCCAGCCACGAATCGCCCCTTCGGCCAGGGTCAGTTCGCCATTGACCAGGCGCTTGATGTCGAAGAACTGCTTCACCCCCAAACCATCACAGGTCGGGCAAGCGCCGGCCGGGTTGTTGAAGGAGAACAGCTTGGGTTCCAGTTCGCTGATCGCGTGGCCGCAGATCGGGCAGGCGAAGCGCGCGGAGAAGATCATCTCTTCACCCGGCTCGTCGTCCATCGGCGCCACCAGGGCGATGCCGTCCGCCAGTTTCAGCGCGGTCTCGAAAGATTCGGCCAAGCGTTGTTGCAGGTCGGCGCGAACCTTGAAGCGGTCGACCACGACATCGATGGTGTGTTTTTTCTGCTTGTCGAGCTTGGGCGCTTCGTCCAGCTCATAGAGCTTGCCGTTGATTCGGGCGCGGACGAAGCCCTGTGCGCGCAGCTCTTCGAAAACCGACAGGTGCTCGCCTTTGCGCTCGCGGATGACGGGCGCCAACAGCATCAGCTTGCTGCCCTCCGGTTCGGCGAGGACCAGGTCGACCATCTGGCTGACGGTCTGCGCTTCCAGCGGGATATCGTGATCCGGGCAGCGCGGAATGCCCACGCGTGCATAAAGCAGGCGCAGGTAGTCGTAGATTTCAGTAATGGTGCCGACCGTCGAGCGCGGGTTGTGCGAGGTCGACTTCTGTTCGATGGAGATCGCTGGCGACAGGCCTTCGATGGTGTCGACGTCGGGTTTTTCCATCATCGACAGGAACTGCCGGGCGTAGGCCGACAGCGATTCGACGTAGCGGCGCTGACCTTCGGCGTACAGGGTGTCGAAAGCCAGGGACGACTTGCCGGAGCCGGACAGGCCGGTGATGACGATCAGCTTGTCCCGTGGCAGGGTCAGGTCGATGTTCTTCAGGTTGTGGGTTCGAGCCCCACGAATCAGGATCTTGTCCAAGGTGGCCTCGCTCGGCGGGCGTCGAAAACGTAGGAGTATACGGCCAAATACTGGATGGATGCACACTATCAAGCGAGTGGGCTACTGTCTTGCATGAAGAGTGTGTCAGCAATGCGCGTCAAAGCGTCGCGATATACCCTGCCAATCGATGGGACTGGTAGAATCGCCGCCGGTTCACATGAGGTTTTTCCATGCACGATCCCCACAGCGAGCGCATGAGTGGCAGCGAGACCCGCGCGGCAAGCGGTCTGGCCCTGGTGTTCGCCTTCCGTATGCTTGGCATGTTCATGGTGTTGCCGGTACTGGCGACTTATGGGATGGATCTGGCCGGGGCTACACCGGCCTTGATCGGTCTGGCGATTGGCGCTTATGGCCTGACCCAGGCAGTGTTCCAGATTCCATTCGGTTTCATTTCTGACCGCATCGGTCGCCGTCCGGTGATTTACCTGGGGCTGATTGTCTTTGCCCTCGGCAGCGTGCTGGCGGCCAATGCCGATTCGATCTGGGGCGTGATCGCCGGGCGAATCCTGCAGGGCGCCGGGGCGATTTCCGCGGCGGTCATGGCCTTGCTGTCAGACCTGACCCGTGAGCAGCACCGGACGAAGGCGATGGCCATGATCGGCATGACGATTGGTCTGTCGTTCGCTGTCGCCATGGTCGTAGGACCGTTGCTGACACGTGCTTTCGGCCTGTCCGGGTTGTTTTTCGCCACGGGCGGCATGGCGTTGTTCGGCATCTTGATCGTGATGTTCATGGTGCCGCGGTCCAACGGGCCGTTGCAGCATCGTGAGTCCGGTGTGGCGCGTCAGGCGCTGATGCCGACGCTCAAGCACCCAGACCTGCTGCGCCTGGACCTGGGAATTTTTGTTTTGCACGCCATGTTGATGTCGAGCTTCGTTGCCTTGCCGCTGGCCTTGGTAGAAAAAGCCGGCCTGCCCAAGGAGCAGCACTGGTGGGTATACCTGACCGCACTGCTGATTTCTTTCTTCGCCATGATCCCGTTCATTATCTACGGCGAGAAGAAACGCAAAATGAAACGAGTTTTACTCGGTGCCGTCGTGACGCTGATGCTCACTGAGCTATTCTTCTGGCAGTTCGGCGACAGCTTGCGGGCTCTGGTGATCGGTACGGTGGTGTTCTTCACCGCATTCAATCTGCTGGAAGCTTCGTTGCCATCGCTGATCAGCAAGGTTTCACCGGCCGGCGGCAAGGGCACGGCGATGGGGGTTTATTCCACCAGCCAGTTCCTCGGGTCGGCATTGGGCGGCATTCTTGGCGGCTGGCTGTTCCAGCATGGCGGTCTGTCGGTTGTGTTCCTCGGATGCGCGGGTCTGGCTGCCCTCTGGCTGGCCTTTGCTGTTACCATGCGCGAACCTCCCTACGTCACGAGCCTGCGCTTGCCGTTGTCGCCCGAGGCGATCCGCGAAGCGGGTCTGGTCGAGCGCCTGAAGGCGGTCGTAGGGGTAACAGATGCAGTCATCGTCGCAGAAGAGGCGGCGATTTACATCAAACTGGACACCGAACTATTGGATCGCACCACCCTTGAGCGCCTGGTGAACAACCCGGCCGGGGCAGCGTGCGTAGCCTAGGAGAACGTTATGGCCCGTGGGGTTAACAAAGTCATATTGGTCGGCACTTGCGGCCAGGATCCCGAAGTTCGCTACTTGCCTAACGGTAACGCCGTGACCAACCTGAGTCTGGCGACCAGCGAACAGTGGACCGACAAGCAAACCGGTCAGAAAGTCGAAAAGACCGAATGGCACCGTGTGTCGATGTTCGGCAAGGTTGCAGAAATCGCTGGCGAATACCTGCGTAAAGGTTCGCAGGTCTACATCGAAGGCAAGCTGCAGACCCGTGAGTGGGAAAAAGACGGTATCAAGCGTTACACCACCGAAATCGTGGTCGACATGCAAGGCACCATGCAACTGCTGGGCGGCCGTCCACAGGGCGACCAGCAGGGCCAGGGCGGTGGTAACAACTACCAGCAATCTGCGCCACGCCAGCAGGCTCCGCGTCCACAGCAGTCGGCGCCGCAACAGTCGCGCCCGGCTCCACAGCAGGCGGCTCCTCAGCCGGCTCCGGATTTCGACAGCTTTGATGACGATATCCCGTTCTGATTCTTTCACCAAAGAATAGAACCTGAAAAAGCCCGGCCTCCCTATGGATGCCGGGCTTTTTGCATTTTTACCAGGGCATTCCTCGCCGGGATCGAGGACCGTCCAGCCGTCAGCGCGCAGTGATACTCTGCTATGGGTCCAGACCTTGTGCAGAGTTGCCCTATGGATCGCCTGTCTACGTTGTTGTCACAGTTCGGTGTGCGCGCGAACCTGTTTTACAGCGGCATGCTTTGCGGCGTGGCGTCCTACGATGGCACCGACCAGCGCGGTCATATTCACCTGTTGCAGGCCGGCTCTGTCACCTTGAAAGGCCCCGGAAGGAGTGAGTTGTTGCTCACTCGCCCCAGCCTGATTTTCCTGCCGCGCCCCAGCCGACATCAGCTCATCGCCAGTGACCCTGAAGGTGCCCAGCTGTTATGTGCGTCGATGCTGTTCGATGGTGGCGCCAGTAATCCGATATCTGCTTCGCTCCCCGATCTTCTGGTTTTGTCCCTGGATGAGCTGCCGTTGCTGGCCGACACCCTGAGATGGCTGTTCGGTGAAGCTGGCGCCGGGCATTGTGGCAGGGAGGCGGTGCTTGATCGTTTGTTCGAACTGTTGATCATCCTGCTGTTCCGGCATTTGCTCGACCACCAGCAGTTGAGCACTGGAATGATGGCCGGGTTGGCCGATGTGCGGCTGTCGCGCTCGCTGATACAGATGCATAACCAACCTCAGCGGGCCTGGTCTGTGGCCGAACTGGCGAATGAGTCGAACATGTCCCGCGCCGCTTATGCGGTGCATTTCCGCGCGGTCCTGGGACAAACACCGTTGGATTATCTTCTGAGCTGGCGCATCAGTCTGGCGCAGAAGCGCCTGCGGGAGGGGCGGCCGATTACGTTGATCGCCGATGAGGTGGGCTATGAAAGTCCGTCGGCGCTTGCCCGGGCGTTTCGCCGCAAGACCGGCTGCAGTCCACGGGACTGGATGAAATCCTTGGCCGCTGAGGGCGGCGTACTTGCTGAGGATGGCGATGACCTGAATGCATCGAGCTGATTCAGGCCATCGGCGGATGAGGTTGTCAGCTCAAGGGGTTTCCAGTCTGGTCAGCGAATGGCCCGCCACGAACAGGGAGGCGGCAAGCAAGCCGATGTCCTTGAGCAGGAACTGGCCTGGCGCGACCGAAATGGCCGGGAAGCCAAGGCCGGGCTCAATCACGCCGGGTGTCGAGAACATAAAGCTCAAGGTGGTGAAAAATAACCCGGCCGATAAGGCACCTCCGATCAAGGAAAGCTTTGGTGACAGCAGGCGGCCTGCAATCAGTACGCCGATGGAAACCTCCAGGACACCGAGCAAACTGGAAAACAGATCGACACTGAAAAGGTCATAGACCCATCCCAGGAAGGGGCTGTTGCTCACCAGTGGCACCAGCCCCTCTGCTTCATAGTGGGTAAATTTCATTCCGCCGAACCAGAAGTAGATAACGGCGAGGGCAAAGTAAATGCCGTAGGTCCCGATCGCCATGGTGGTGAGTCCGAGGGATGTTTTTTTCGACAGGCTGTCAGTGCTGATATTCATGCTGTTCATTGTTCAGGCTTCCAGTGAGTTATCCAGAAAGTGGCATGGGTGAAAGCAACATCCCCCGCGTAGGCGTTGGGAGTGGAGTGATTGTTGGCTTTGGCATGACTTTCCAGGGTTCTGGCGGTATTGCGTTCGATGCAGATCGTCCAGACTCACTGGCAATAAAAGCCCATGGCATGTGAGGCCATGGGCTTTTTCATTTTTGCTGTCTCGTCCTGAATAAGGTTTACACCTTCTGGCTTCCTATCAGGAACTCGTTGGTCGACACCACGCTGGCATAGGCAAACGCCAAGGCCGCCATGAACGCTGCATGAACCTGCGCCGCCGGGACCGTCACGCCATTGAACTCCAGGTCACGGGTCGCGCAGGCATCGTGGATGACGGTGACCGTATAGCCAAAATCCGCCGCCGCACGGGTGATGCCGTCGACGCACATGTGGCTCATGCTGCCCACGACCACCAGTTCCTTGATGCCTTGCTCGTCGAGGATCGATTTCAGCTCGGTTTCGCGGAACGAGTTGACGAAGTGCTTGAGCACCACCGGTTCGTCCGCACGGTTGAGCACTTTCGGGTGCAACTTCGCGCCTTCAGAGTTCGGAGTGAAAAACGGCGCCTCTTCGGATGTGAATTCGTGGCGGATATGCACCACCGAATCCCCCGCGTCACGGAAGGCCTTGATCAGGCGGACGGCGTTGTCTGCGGCGGCGTCGGCACCGACCAGCGGCCACTTGCCTTGGGGGAAGTAGTCGTTCTGGATATCGACTACGATGAGCGCTTGCTTGGCCATGACTGATTCCTCGAAGTGTGTGTTGGTGTGGAATGAAGTATTGGCTCTGGCAGGCGATCCGAGGATTGGCCGCACCGACAATAGAAGGGGGAAAACTGACAATGGACGCAGAAAGGGCAATCGCTGAACTGGGCGTGCTGATCTATCCCGGCGCGCAGATGGCGGCGGTGCATGGGCTGACGGACTTGTTCGGGGTGGCCAACCGGATCGCCGCCGAGCATCAGTCTGCGCAGTTGCCGCTGTTGCGGGTCAGCCATTGGCAGGTCGAAGGTGATCAGCCGCCGGTTCGGGTCTTCGACAGCCATCCCGGCCCGGAGCGCGCCCTGGTGGCCGTGTTGATTCCGCCGTCGATCGGCGGCTTTTCCGAGGGCCAGGCGCCACAGGGATTGATCCGCTGGTTGCGTGAGCAACATGCCAACGGCGCGACACTGGGCGGGGTTTGCGTGGGTTCTATCCTGTTGGCCGAAAGTGGTCTGCTCGACGGTCGCAGCGCCACCACCCACTGGACCTCGGCCAAAGCCTTTGCCGAACGTTATCCGGCGATCCGGCTCAAGGCCGATACGCCTATTGTCGATGACGGCGACCTGATTACCACCGCCGGGCTGATGGCTTGGTCGGAACTGGGTCTGCGCCTGGTCAACCGGCTGCTGGGGCCAAGCATCGCCACCAACACCGCGCGTTTTCTGGTGGTGGAACACAGCGACAGCGCCAGTGAGTGCGGCAGCAATTTTGCGCCGATCCTCAGCCACGGCGATGCGGCGATCCTCAAGGTGCAACACTGGTTGCAAAGCACCGGGGCGACCGATGTGTCGCTGGCGGCGATGGCCGAAAAGGCAGGGCTGGAAGAACGCACCTTCCTGCGACGCTTTCGCGCCGCCACTGGGCTCAAACCCACGGAATACTGCCAGCATCTGCGAGTCGGCAAGGCCCGGGAAATGCTTGAGTTCACCAACGGCACCATTGACCACATCGCCTGGACCGTGGGTTATCAGGACCCCGGGGCGTTTCGTGCGACGTTCAGGAAAATCACCGGGCTGGCGCCGAGTGATTATCGGACGCGGTTTGGGGTGAGCCCTGGATCGGTTGCACGGTAGTCGCATCACCTCGATTCCCTGTGGGAGCGAGCTTGCTCGCGATGAGGGCATGACATTCAACATTGATGTGTCTGGAACACCGCTATCGCGAGCAAGCTCGCTCCCACAGGGTCGGTTGTGTGGGCTGGAATCGTGCAAAATACCGGAATATCAAAGGGCGTCGTGCAGAATAAAACAGGCCCCATGCCATCACTTTCCACGCAATGGGCTGATTTAAAACCCCTTTTTCCACAACAGGCCTTGGCCTGATCTCTGCACCCCTTCAGCTACATTCATCAAGCCTCGATTGAAGGGGGATGCATGACCCCAGCAAACAGCAGGAAACTGGTGGTCGCCCATTCGGTGCTCGCCGATGCGCCAGAGCACGAAGTTGAAACCAACCGTGCACTGGCCCGCTGGCTGGCGCAGATACTGGGGCTCAAGTACGGCGGCAGCTACGACCCGCAGTTGCATGACGGGCGGGACCTCTACCTGTTGCCGACCCAGACCCTGGTGGGCGCAGCGGCTGCCCGGCAACTGGGGGTCAAGGGGCCGGAGGATTTGTGGGGTGGTTATGTCGACCACGACTTCATCTGCACCAAAGCCATCAGTCACGGATTGCTCAACCGCCACGCCCATGCGCCGCCAGGCTGGGCGCCGTTGTTTTCCGAGCGGGTGCGCGGCGTGGTGCTCGACGGTCTCAGCGTGTTCTCCCTGAGGGATGCGCGCCCGGCGGCGGAGCATCTGTTGTACACCGGGCCGATCCGCCTGAAGCCGATTCATGCCTGTGCCGGACGTGGACAGGAGGTGATCAAGAGCCTCGACGAGTTCGATGAGCTGCTTGCCCAACCCGAGGCTGAGGCGATGTTCACCGAAGGCGTGGTGCTCGAACAGGACCTGGACCAGGTGATCACCCACAGCGTCGGCCAGAGTCGTATCGGCGGCAAGGTACTCAGTTACTGCGGTGATCAATACTTGACCGAGGACGCTCAGGGTGAACAGGTGTATGGCGGATCCAACCTGCTGGTGGTGCCAGGCGGCTATGACGAATTGTTGAAACTGGATCTGCCGGAAGACGTGCGCCTGGCGATCCATCAGGCACAGGTGTTCGACAACGCGGCGGATGAAGCCTACCCAGGTTTCTATGCCTCGCGGCGCAACTACGACATCGCCCAGGGCGTCGGCAGCGACGGCCGGCCACGCAGCGGTGTGCTCGAACAGTCCTGGCGCATGGGCGGTGCCAGCAGCGCCGAGGTGGCGGCCTTGCAGAGTTTCATCAACGATCCGGGGATGTGCGCGATTCGTGTGTCTTCAGTGGAAACCTACATCGATCAGCCGCTGCCGGCGGACGCCATCGAGGTGTACCGCGGGCCGGCGCAGTCCAGTGACTTTCTCCTCAAGTACGTGACGGTTAAATCCTATGACGGCTAGAAGCGAATCCATTCAGATCGACATCGACGACGAACAGATGAGCGGGACTTTTCTGAGCCCCAAATCGAAAGTCCCCGGCGTGCTCTTCGTGCACGGTTGGGGCGGCAGCCAGGAGCGGGATCTGGAACGCGCCAAAGGCATCGCCGGGTTGGGTTGTGTATGCCTGACCTTCGACCTGCGCGGTCACACCGGTGGCACCGGTATCCCATTGACCCGGGTGACCCGGGAAGACAATTTGCGTGACCTGCTGGCGGCCTATGACCGCTTGCTCGCGCACCCGGCCCTCGATACCTCGGCGATTGCCGTGGTCGGCACCAGTTACGGGGGGTATCTGGCCTCGATCCTGACCTCGCTCAGACCGGTGCGCTGGCTGGCGCTGCGGGTGCCGGCGCTGTATCGCGACGAGCAATGGCACGCGCCGAAACGCGACCTGGACAAGCTGGATCTGCGTGATTACCGAAGCACCCTGGTGCGTGCCGACAGCAATCGTGCCTTGCATGCCTGCTCGCAATTCACCGGGGATGTCCTGCTGGTGCAGTCGGAGACCGACGACTACGTGCCCCATTCGACAATCATGAGTTACCGCGCGGCGTGCCAGCAGACTCACTCGCTGACCCATCGCATCATCGATGGCGCCGACCACGCGCTGAGCGACCCGGTTTCGCAGCAGGCCTACACCTCGATCCTTGTCGGCTGGATTACCGAGATGGTGGTGGGGGAGCGGTTGAGCATTATTCAATCCCAGTGATTTGCGGTGTGCTTGCGGACGCCTTCGCGGGCAAGTCGGGTCGCCGCACCGCCGCTCCCACATGGATCGAGGGTGTACATAGAGTCTGCATCCACCAACAGACCCTGTGGGGGCGGGCTTGCTCGCGAAGGCGTCTTCACAACCAGCACAAAATCACTTGGGTTTTTTCTCTATCCGCAACGACTTGGCCTTGGCCTCCACCAGCAAATACATCACCAGGGCAATCAACAACGGCAGGATGAAATAAATCGCTCGATAGGCCAGCAGTCCCGCCACCAGGCTGCCCCGCGAAGCCTCGTGTTGCAGCAGCGCCACGAACACGGCTTCCAGCACGCCGAGCCCGGCCGGGATGTGAGTGATGACCCCGGCGATGGCGCTGATCAACAGCACGCCCAGCACCAGTGGATAGTCCAGTTTGTTCGGCAGCAAGGTGAAGATCACCGCTGCCATCAGCGACCAGTTCAGGGCACCGAGAGCCAGTTGCAGCACCGCCATGCGCGGCGACGGCAGGTCAATCTCCACACCACGAATCACCCACTCCCGTCGTTTGGCAAACCGGCACGCCACCAGGTATCCGGCGCTCAGCAGCAATAGCAAAATCCCCACGCCTTGCAGCGCGCTACTGCTGAGCTTCCAGCCCGGTGGCATGCGCACCAGCCCGCTGCTGAACATGGCGCCGGCAATGACTATGTAGCCGAACCAGTTGGTGGCCAGGCTCAGGCCGAGGATTTTCGCGATGTTGCTCTTGCTGACCCCTAGCCGCGAATACAACCGGTATCGCATGGCGATGCCACCGACCCAGGCGCTCAGGTTCAGGTTGAAGGCGTAGCTGATGACGCCCACGGGCAGGATCTGCTTCCAGGTCAGGTTCTGGCGGATGTAGGTGCGGCCGATCAGGTCGAAGCAGGCGTACACCAGAAAACTCACCAGGGTCAGCCCCGACGCAATGATCAGTGTGCGCACCTTGAAATCTGCCAGGTTATCGAACACTTCGCTCCATTCGAGGCGCTGGGCGAGCATCGTGAACAGCACGATCAGCATCAGGAAAAACAGCATCGTCAGCGGTCGTTTCCAGCGGCTCCAGTGCGACTTGCCGGGGCTTTTGGCGTGAGTTGCCGTGTCGGGCTCAGCGCGGTTCATGGTCAGCGCTCCCGGTCGGAGGGGGGAAGGGTTTCAGGCGAGGTTTATGCGCCGGCAACCAACCGGCCCACGCCGGGAAATGCCGCAGGAAGTGAAACACCAGAAAACCTATGGTCATGTGCCAGACACGTCCGCGTGGCGCGATGTCGGGAGACATGACCTTGCAATGGTTGTCGCTGAGGTCTTCCAGGCGATCGAACAGATGACGATTGAAGCCTCGGTCGCGGATCAGCACGTTGGCTTCCAGATTCATCGACAGGCTCAACGGGTCGAGGTTGCTCGAGCCAACGGTGCTCCAGTCCTCATCCACCAGCGCGACCTTGCCGTGCAGCGGGCGGTCGCAATATTCGTAGATCTTCACCCCGGATTTGAGCAGGTAGTCATAGGTCATGCGCGCCGCGAGCCTGGCCACCCGCATGTCTGGCTGGCCCTGCAGGATCAGCCGCACATCCACGCCTCGGCGGGCCGCGTTACGGATCTCGCGCAGCAAACGGAAACCGGGAAAGAAGTAGGCGTTGGCGATCACCACCCGGCGCTGCGCCTGGCGCAATACCTGGCGGTAAACCTCCTCGATGTCGGTCTGGTGTTCCCCGTTGTCGCGGTACACCAGCCGCACCTGGCCATCGTGATCGCTGAAGGCCAGTTCCGAACGTCGCTGCCGACGGCGGCGCCACCAGTATTTGGCGTGCGCCGGGCGACCGCATTGCAGCAGGGCAAAGTGATGGATATCGGCAACGGCCGGACCCTGAACTTCTACGGAATAATCCTGTTTGGCCTCGGGGCCGAAGTCGGCCAGATGATCGGCGGAAAAGTTGATCCCGCCGACGAACGCCACGGTGCCATCCACCACCACAATCTTGCGGTGCAGGCGCCGGAACCAGTTGGTGCGGATGCCCAGGCGCTTCGGAGCCGGGTCGAATATTTGCAGGTGCACGCCGGCGGCGGTCAGGGCGGTGAGGAACCCGGTACTCAGTTCGCCGCAGCCAAAGCCGTCGAGGCTGACGGTAGTACGCACGCCGCGTTGAGCGGCTTCGATCAGGATCTGTTGCAGCTCGTTGCCGACCTTGTCCTCGAACAGAATGAAGGTTTCCAGCAGGATTTCACTTTGCGCCCGGCGCAGGGCTTCAAACACCCGGGGAAAGTACGCCTCGCCGTTTTCCAGCAACTCGACCCGATTGCTGCCTTGCCAGCCGTATTCGACATCGACCGCAGTCGGCTCGCGGGAGGGCGGAGCGGGGATGTGTTCCAGCGTGGTTTTTTCCATCGAGTGGCTGCTCATAGCTCGATCTCCACCGACAGCGGGACGTGGTCGGAAAGGTGTGACCAGGGCCGGGAGGTCAGCACTTGCGGATGGCTGGCCTTGAGGTTGCGTACGTAGATGCGGTCCAGGCGCAAAGCCGGCAAGCGCGCGGGGAAACTGCGCGCCGGTTTGCCATGGTGCGCGGCGAAGACTTCGCGCAGGCCGCAGGGCTTGAGCAACGCATCGGCGCGCTGGCGCCAGTCGTTGAAGTCCCCGGCGACAATCACTGGGGTATCGCCCGGCAGGGCGTCCAGGCGTTGGGCGAGCAACTTCAGTTGCGCTGTGCGGTGGGTTTCGCGCAGCCCCAGGTGCACGCAGATCGCATGCACTTCCTGGCCATCACCGGGCAAGCGCAACACGCAATGCAGAATTCCGCGGTTCTCGTGGCCGCTGATGGACACGTCGAGGTTGTCGTGGCGGATGATCTGGAACTTCGACAACAGCGCATTACCGTGATCGCCCGCCGGATACACCGCATTGCGGCCATAGGCGAACTGCGGCCACAGGCTGTCGGCGAGGAATTCGTATTGCGGCATCGCCGGCCAGTTGGTGTAGCGCCTGGGATGCTGTTCGTGGGTGCCGTGGACTTCCTGCAAAAACACCACATCGGCAGACACACTGCGCACCGCTTCACGCAGTTCAGGCAGGATGAAGCGCCGGTTGAGCGCGGTGAAACCTTTATGGGTGTTGACCGTCAGCACCGTGAAACGACAAGTGACGGACGAACCCTGTACCCGCATTTCGGTTGCGTTTGAGTGTGCGGGAATATCGGTGTGATTCGCTGTCATGTCGTCTCCCGCCTGACGGCTCCTGTCTTTGGATGACCCTGGAGCGGTGGCGAAAGTTTCGATGGGGTGGCGGACGGTACATTTTCTGCAGAACACCACCGAACAACTGTGGGAGCGGGCTTGCTCGCGAAAGCGGTGTATCAGTCACATCGATGCTGGATGTGCTGGCGCCTTCGCGAGCAAGTCGGATCGCCGCACCGCCGCTCCCACAGGGTTTATCAGTGGCCCGTGATAATGCGGGCAGAGCCCTCAGCCGGTTCGGCATAGACCGGGCCGAGGCGATCAAGACGTCCACTCCAAGCGGTCAATGCCAGCGCCACCAACACCACCAGACCACCGATCCACGCGGTGTGAATCAACCCCATGTGGGCGACGATCAGGCCCCCGCCCCAAGCGCCACCAGCAATGCCGAGGTTGAACGCCGCGATGTTCAGGCCGGACGCCACGTCCACCGCCTGCGGGGTGTGATGCTCAGCCTGACGCACCACATACACCTGCAGCCCCGGCACGTTGCCGAATGCCACGGCGCCCCAGACCAGCACGGTGGCCAGCGCGAGCCAAGGATTACCGGCGGTGAAAGTCAGCACGAACAACACGGCGGCGAGCAGGGCAAAGATGATTTTCAGGGCGCTGATCGGGCCGCGTTTGTCCGCCAGTTTGCCGCCCCAGATGTTGCCGACGGCCACGGAGATGCCGTAGACCAGCAACACCAGGCTGACGGTGCTGGAGCTGAAGCCGGAGAGGTCCTGAAGAATCGGCGCGAGGAAGGTGAAGGCAATGAACGAGCCACCGTAGCCGACGGCCGTCATGGCATACACCAGTAACAGGCGCGGTTGCTTGAGCACCTGCAGTTGCTGCAACAACGAGGCGGGTTTGCTGTGGGCGATATTTTTCGGCACGTAGAGCAGGCTGCCGATGAAGGCGATCACGCCCAGGGCCGAAACGGCAAGGAAGGTTTCACGCCAGCCGAAATGCTGGCCGATGAATGTCCCGAGCGGCACGCCAGTGACCAGCGCCACGGTCAGGCCGGTGAACATGATGGCAATCGCGCTGGCGGCTTTTTCCTTCGGCACTAGACTGGTGGCGATAGTCGAGCCGATCGAGAAAAACACCCCGTGGGCCAGGCCGGTGACGATCCGTGCGAGGATCAACGACTCGTAGCTCGGTGCTTGCCACGCCAGCAGATTGCCGAGGGTGAACAGCACCATCAGCGACAACAGCAGCAATTTGCGCGGAACCTTGCCGGTGAGGGCGGTCAGCACCGGGGCGCCGACGGCAACGCCAAGGGCATACAGGCTGACCAGCAGGCCAGCGGACGGCAGACTGACGCCGAGGTCGGCGCCAATGGTGGGTAACAGGCCAACGATGACGAACTCGGTCGTCCCGATGGCAAAGGCGCTGAGGGTCAGCGCGAGCAGGGCAATGGGCATGGCTGCAACTCCGGAGATTGATTCGATGGAGCGCAGTGTCGGGATTTGGCTCGTTCAGAAAAATACAGGGATGGACATTTGATATTTGCCTTGGGCGCAAAGATCGCGAGCGCGGGTGTTAGTCTGTGGCGAGGGAGCTATATCCGAACTTGCCCGGCATTTCTCGATCAGTTCCTTACCGACACAGCCAAAGGAGCGGGTGCATTGATCAGGCTCAAGACCGCGATTCTGCTGGGAGCGTTGCTGTTTGTGGGCAGCGAGCAACTGGAAGCCGCCGCGATACCGGGGCTGCCCGCCACCGCGACTGCCGCGACGCCGCCGGCCCACCCCGAACCGCTGGTGCAAGGCGGGTTATTGGGGGCCATCAGTTCGAGCATCGACGAGGTCCAGACCAAACTCGATCTCAACGAAAACCTCGTCGACGTCTGGCGCCTGCGTGCCGACCGCGCGGCCGATGAAGTGGATCAGTTGGTCAATCAGCCATCGGCCCGTTCGCCCTGGAGCGTCGCCAGCGATTTCCTGCTGCTGACCTGCGTGTGGGCGGTGGTGTTTGCCTGTCTGTGGCTGCTTGGGCGGATGGCCGCCAGGCGCCTGTGCGAGCATCGTCTGCTGCTCAGTCGTGAGCGGGGCCAGGCGTTGCTCGGCTACGTGCTGCCCTACACCCTTGCGGCGCTGATCAATCTGCCGTTGACGATTTATGCCAGTCAGTTTTTGCCGATATCGGCGGGACGGGCGCTGGCGCTGTGTCTGGCTTATGCCGCCAGCGCGGGGATATTTGCCGCGTCATTGGTGCTGTCGCTGGTGGTGGTGTTCAATACCGGGCACAAGCGGCGGGCGGTGCAGATCATCCGCGAGAAGAGTCCCCGGCCCTTGTTCGTTATCGGCTTTCTGGTGGCATTGAGCGACGCCCTGACCAGCCCGCAGATCGCCCATCAACTGGGCAACAATCTCACCAGCAGCATCGCCGTGTTCACCGGTTTGGCAGCGTCGATGTCCTTCGGCTTGCTGGTGATCCGCATGCGTCGCCCGGTCGCCCAAGTGATCCGCATCCTGCCGCTGGCCCAGCGCCTCAGGCAGCCGGCGCTGCGTGAAACCCTGCGGATATTTTCCGGGCTCTGGTATTGGCCGATTCTGTTGATGGTACTGGTTTCGATCATCAACCTGATCGGCGCCGGGGCGGACAACCAGAGAGTGCTGCGCAGCGCCTTGTTCACCACGGTGTTGCTGATTGCCACGGTGTTTCTCAGTACCACGCTGCACCATTTGTTCAAGGCCCGCAGCGAAGCGGACCTGCGCCGCAGCAGCGCCTACAAGGAGCGCTTTCTCAATCTGTCCCATGCCTTGCTACGCATCGCCATGGCCATCGTGTTCATCGATATCCTCGGACGGGTCTGGGGCGTGTCGCTGTTCGAATTCGCGGTGAGCAATGCCGTGGGCCGGGCGATCAGTGATTCCCTGGGCCACATCGGTTTGATCCTGCTGGTGACCTGGATGGTCTGGGTGGTGCTCGACACGGCGATTCAGGAAGCCCTGAAACCGCCGACCAACAAGCGCTCGGCGCGCCAGCCGAGTACGCGGGTGAAAACCATACTGCCGCTTTTGCGCAACGCGATCAAAATCATCCTTGTGGTGATTTGCGCGATCACCACTATGGCTAACCTGGGGATCAACGTCGCGCCATTCCTGGCAGGTGCCGGGGTCATCGGCCTGGCAATCGGTTTCGGCTCCCAGCAACTGGTGCAGGACGTGATCACCGGGCTGTTCATCATCATCGAAGACACCCTGTCCATCGGTGACTGGGTGGTGCTCGATTCAGGGCATGCCGGTACCGTCGAAGGCCTGACCATCCGCACCTTGCGCCTGCGCGACGGCAAGGGCTTCGTGCACTCGGTGCCGTTCGGGCAGATCAAGGCCGTGACCAACCAATCGCGGCAATTCGCCTATGCGTTTTTCTCGGTGCAATTCACCTACGACACCGATGTCGACAAGGCCATCGAACTGATCCGCGAGGCCGGGCATTCCATCAGCAACGATCCCTTCCTGCGCTACAACCTGCAAGGGCCGCTGGATGTGTTTGGCGTCGACAAGATGGACCTCAACGGTGTGGTGCTGACCGCGCAATTCCGTACGGTGTCCGGTGGCCAATATGCGGTGAGCCGGGCTTTCAACCAGCGTTTGAAAAAGCTTGTGGATAACTGCCCGTGGGTGAACTTCGCGCAGACTTATCCACAGCAGGCATTGGTGCCGAGGCATCCGGTCGAACCACCACCCGAGGCAGGGCATGAGCCGGATCACTCGGCGGTGCTGATGCCGGATCGGCCGCGGTCTCAATAGTTTTTTTGGCCGTGCTGGCCCCATCGCGAGCAAGCTCGCTCCCACAGTGATCTCTTTTGTGCCCAAAATTTGTATTCACAGAAAATCCCCTGTGGGAGCGAGCTTGCTCGCGATGGGGCCGGTCCAGACGACATTAATGCCGGATAAGCTTACTGCGCACTTCAGCCATCGCCTGTTCATTCAGCTCCAACCAGAACTGCTGCTTGCCAGCAATCTCGGCAGCCACCGGCAAACCATCGCGATACACCAGCCGATTGCTCGCCAGTGCCGGGACTTTCGCACCGGGCAATAGCGTGCCAGCGAGGTTCAGCGGATCGACCCCGCACACTGCGACCAGGCTGCCGTCATGGGGCCGACGCCGCACCTCCCGCAACAAGGGGATCGCCTCGGGCAGGGCGAATTGCTCGCCCGCCAGTCCGCTGACAAACCGCCCGCCGCGAATCTCGCCGCGTGCCTCCAGGCGATGGAAAGTGCGCAGCAGTTCACGCCAGCTCGGTAACCAGTCCGCCTCACGTTCCAGCAGGCGCCAGAACACCACACCGTAGCGGCGCAGCAAGGTCATGGCGATGTGTTCAAGGGTTTCGGCAGGCATCCGCTGGTTTTGCTCCACCGGCGCGGCAGGCGCGCGTCGCAATAGGGCCCAGCGCCCGGCGTCGTCCATGCCACCGATGAATGCCCCGCGTCCACGCCGACTGTTGCGCGGCTGGCGCTTGCTGGCCGGGGTGATCAGTGCGCGCAATCCGGCGAAGCTGTCGGCATTCACCAGCCCTGCGCCCACCAGTTCCTGCAGGGCGATTTCCAGCTCCGAACGCAGCAGGTGGGCCTCATGGATCAGCTCGTCGAAAAACAGCGCGCCATGCTGGCTGAGGGCGGCGTGGACCTTTTGCGTTTTCGGCGACAGTTCGCTGACCGGCGTCTGTTCGGTCAAGCCGCTCCAGAGGCCGACCCGGTTGCGCGGCAGTAACACAATCGGCGTACTGCGCAGCGCGGTGCTGGCGCTTTTGTTGTGCGCAGTCAGGCGCGTCCACACCAGTCTGCCACTGCGACACAACTCATCCAGCCAGGTCGCCGAGTAGTCCTTGATCCGTCCCGGCAGGATGTCGCTGTCCCAGGCTGAAGCGGCGGCGGGGTAGCCTTCGAATTGCGCAATAACGGCCGGCAAAACCGCCGCGCCCTGACCCTGACTTGCGCTCGACACATGCTGCCAGTCGAACAGGAATCGCATGAAATCCTGCAACGCCACCGGTTCGATTTCCCGGCGCAGGCGCTTGACCGTATAGCGGTGAATCCGCGCCAGCAAATGCCGCTCGCACCATTCTTCCTGGGCGGTGCCCGGAGTGAAGCGACCGCGCAACACGTAGCCTTCGCGTTCCAGTTGGGCCAGGGCCTGGTTGACCTGTGCAGCGGGCAAGCCGAGCGGTTCGGCAATGCGATCGAGCGCCAGCGGACCGAAGGCGCTGAGCCGCGCGCGGATCAGTTCGAGGATGGCGTCGTCGGCTTCCCAGACCTCGTCGAAGTCCGGCAGCGCTTGCAGCGATGGCGTCAATTCGGCCTGTGGATAAATCGCCCGCAGGCAGGTCAAGCGCTCCAGCGCCAGCCACAATGATTGTCTGGCGTTGATCTGCAAACGGCTCGCGTGTCCGCTGTCGGCCAAGGTTGTGAGCCAGTCGAGCCACTGCGGATTGGCGCCGGCCTCGGCATCGGTGATACACGCCAGGCTCATCAAGGCCTCGTGCATTTCATCGACAGCGGAGGGCGCTGGCCAGGCTTCTTCGCGCACGGCGGCAATCGCTTCGGCGTCCAGGGCACCGAGATCGTCGGTGGATTGCGGGTCGCTCCAGCGCCGATTGAGCACTGCCTGGGTTCTACGTTCCTCCAGCGGCGCATCGTCGAGAAAGGTGTAGGGGCGGCCGCTGAGAATCTCCGCCGCCAGCGGCGAGGGCGCCGGCAAGTCGCGGCTGATCAGGCGAATGTCGCCGCGCTCCATGCGCCGCAACAAGTCCAGCCAGCCTTGGCTGTCCATGGCGTCGTGCAGGCAATCGTCGAGGGTCTGCTCTACCAGCGGATGGTCGGGAATCTCCCGTTCGCCGGCGAGGTTTTCCACGCAGGCGATCTGATCGGGAAACACACTGGCGATCAGGTCTTCGCTTTTCATCCGCTGGATCTGCGGCGGGACTTTACGCCCGCCGCTGTAGCGCGGCAACGCCAGGGCCACGCCGGCATTCCAGCGCCAGCGCACGCCGAACAGCGGCGCGTCGAGCACGGCCTGGATCAGGATGTGTTCGGCACTGTTGCTGTGCAGGTAGCGCCAGACGTCGTCCAGTTCAAAACTGTGGCTGGTGGACAGCGACAGCACGATGGCGTCTTCGCTGGCGGCGGCCTGCAATTCGAAGTTGAAGGTGCGACAGAAACGCTTGCGCAGGGCCAGGCCCCAGGCGCGGTTGATACGGCTGCCAAACGGCGTGTGAATGACCAGTTGCGTGCCGCCGGACTCGTCGAAAAAACGTTCCATCAGCAGCGTGTCTTGGGATGGCAGGGCGCCCAGCGTTTGTCGCGCACGGGCCAGGTAGTCCACCAATTGTTCGGCGCTGGCGAGGTTCAGGCCCAGGGTTCCGGTCAGCCAGTCGAGCGCTGGCTGCAAGTTGCCTGGCGCAGCCCCCAGCAGGTCGTCGAGTTGTGCCTGCAAGCGCGCCACCGCCGAGGACAATTCGGCGCTGCGCCCCGGTGCTTCACCGAGCCAGAACGGAATGGTCGGCGGTTGGCCCTGGGCATCCTCGACCCGGACCTTGCCGGTTTCCACCCGCAGGATCCGATAGGACGTGTTGCCCAACTGGAAGATATCCCCGGCAATGCTTTCCACGGCGAAGTCTTCGTTGATGGTGCCGATGTTCAGCCCTTGAGGCTCCAGCAGCACGCTGTAGTCGGCGTTGTCCGGAATGGTCCCGCCACTGGTCACCGCCGTCAGTTTCGCACCCCGGCGGCCGCGCAGGGTGCGGCTCACGGCGTCGCGATGCAGGTAGGCGCTGCGGATACCCTGACGCCCGTTGTAACCCTCTGCGAGCATGTGCAGCAGCGCCTGATAGTGTTTGTCGTCGAGTGCGGCGTAGGGCGAGGCGCGGCGCAGCATTTCCAGCAGCGCTTGCTCCGGCCACTCCTGACAACTGACCTCGGCGATGATCTGCTGCGCCAGCACGTCCAGCGGCGCTTGCGGTATCAACAAGGTATCGAGTTCGCCCCGGCGCACGCAGTCGAGCAGCGCGGCGCATTCGATCAGGTCGTCGCGGGTGGTGGCGAACAAACGGCCCTTGGGCGTGCCGCCGACCTGGTGCCCGGAACGGCCGACCCGTTGCAGAAACCCGGCAATCGAACGCGGCGAGGCGATCTGGCACACCAGGTCGACGTCGCCGATGTCGATCCCCAGTTCCAGCGACGCCGTGGCGATCAGCACTTGCAGGTCGCCGCGCTTGAGACGCTGCTCGGCATCGAGGCGAAATTCCTTGGCCAGGCTGCCGTGATGGGCCGCCACGGCATCCTTGCCCAGGCGCTCGCTCAGGTGCCGGCTCAGGCGTTCGGCCAGGCGCCGGGTGTTGACGAAAATCAGCGTGGTCCGGTGTTCCCGGGCGAGGGCGGCGAGACGGTCGTACACCAGTTCCCAGACATCGTTGGCCATCACGGCCGATAGCGGCACGGGCGGCACTTCGATGTCCAGGTCGCGGGGACGGGCGTGGCCGATGTCGACGATCTCGCACGGGCGATCGCGGCCCACCAGAAAACGTGAGACTGCCTCGATGGGTTTTTGCGTGGCAGACAGACCGATGCGCAGCAGTGGTTGTGCACACAATGCCTGTAGGCGTTCAAGGCTCAGGGCCAGGTGACTGCCGCGCTTGCTGGCGGCCATGGCGTGGATTTCGTCGACGATCACCGTTTGTGCGGTGCCGAGCATCTGCCGGCCAGAGTCGGAGCCGAGCAGCACATACAGGGATTCCGGCGTGGTCACCAGAATGTGCGGCGCCGTTTTGCGCATCGCCGAACGGACTTTTTGCGGTGTATCGCCGGTGCGCACGGCGGTGCTGATCTGCAGTTCGGGCAGCCCCATCACGCGCAATTGCTCGGTAATGCCGGCCAGCGGGTTTTGCAGGTTGATCTGGATGTCGTTGGACAGCGCCTTGAGGGGCGAGACGTAGACCACCAGGGTGGCGTCGGGCAAGCCTTCGGGGTTTTCCAGGCCACGGTGCACCAGGTCGTCGATGACGGCGAGAAAGGCGGTGAGGGTCTTGCCGGAACCGGTGGGCGCGGCGACCAAAGTCGAGCGGCGCTGGCGGATCAACGGCCACGCCCGGGCCTGGGCGGCGGTGACCGACGGGAACGTGTGACTGAACCAGGCGCTGACGGCAGGGTGAAAGCCGCTCAGGGCACTGTCTGCGGGGATGGGCAGGTTCATGCAGCAATTTATGCGGGTGGGGGGCCGAAGATGCAAGTACCACTCAAGGATCTCTATTGGCTGACAGGGCCCCTTCGCGGGCAAGCCCGCTCCCACAGTGTCCGTGTCGTTCACAAATTACATATTCACAGAAATTCCCTGTGGGAGCGGGCTTGCCCGCGAAGAGGCCAGTGGCAGCACCGCAAATCCAGGACATCTACACTTTACGGGTGACGGTTGCGCACTAAACCCGCAAAATGCAACGATTCCGGCAATTACCAACGACATCGCCTGGGCGCGGTGTCGATAACGCCATTGTTTCAATCAGACTGGGCCTGCTGACTCTATGCGAATGCGCCTTATGTTACTGGGCGGCGGAAATGCCCTTGGGCAGGCGCTGATTCGCCTCGGTGCGGAGGAAGACATCGGTTTCCTCGCCCCCCGCCCGCCCGAAAACGGCTGGGATGCCGCGAGCCTGACTCAACTGCTCGACGACACCCGTCCCGATGCATTGATCAACCTTGCCTACTACTTCGACTGGTTTCAGGCAGAGGCAGTGAGCGAATCGCGCCTGGCCGGCCAGGAGCGCGCGATCGAGCGTCTGGCGGAACTGTGCCAGCACCACAACATAGTCCTGCTGCAACCTTCCAGCTATCGCGTGTTCGACGGCTCCCGCGCCACCGCCTACAGCGAAAAAGACGAACCGGTGCCCCTGGGCCTGCGGGGTCAGGCCTTGTGGCGGATCGAGCAAAGCGTGCGCGCCACCTGCCCGCAACACGTGCTGCTGCGTTTCGGCTGGCTGCTGGACGACAGCCCGGATGGCGCCCTTGGACGCTTCCTCGCCCGTGCCGAACAACCCGAAGAACTGCTGATGGCCGACGACCGACGCGGCAATCCGACGCCGGTCGACGATGCCGCCCGTGTGATCATTTCAGTGCTCAAGCAACTCGATTGCGCCGCGCCGCTGTGGGGCACCTACCACTACGCCGGGCATGAGGCGACCACGCCGCTGGCGCTGGGGCAGGCGATTCTGACCGAAGCCCGCAGCCTGCATCCGCTGGCCATCGAAGCCCCGACCGCCCAGGCCCACGCCGCGCGTCCGGATGCTGCCGACGAACCGCAACACGCGGTACTGGCCTGCAAAAAAATTCTGCACACCTTCGGGATCAAACCGCGCGCCTGGCGTGCGGCGCTTCCCGGCCTACTGGACAGGTTCTATCGCCATGGCTGACGGCCCCGTTTTGATCACCGGTGGTGCCGGTTTCATTGGTTCACACCTGACTGACGCCCTGCTTGCCAAAGGCCATGCGGTGCGGATTCTCGATGATCTGTCCACCGGCAAGCGCAGCAATCTGCCGCTGGACAATCCCAGGGTCGAACTGATCGTAGGCGACGTGGCCGATGCGGCTTTGGTCGCTCAGGCGATGGCCGGGTGCAGCGCCGTGGCGCACCTCGCGGCCGTGGCTTCGGTGCAGGCCTCGGTGGACGATCCGGTGCGCACGCACCAGAGCAACTTCATCGGCACGCTGAACGTCTGCGAAGCCATGCGCCAGGCCGGGGTCAAACGCGTGCTGTTTGCCTCCAGTGCGGCGGTGTATGGCAATAATGGCGAAGGTGAGTCGATCGACGAAG
The DNA here is from genome assembly GCF_057839025.1 of Pseudomonas sp. KH_046_1. Taxonomy (NCBI): domain Bacteria; kingdom Pseudomonadati; phylum Pseudomonadota; class Gammaproteobacteria; order Pseudomonadales; family Pseudomonadaceae; genus Pseudomonas; species Pseudomonas sp. KH_046_1. The sequence continues at coordinate 5,665,435 of NZ_CM174481.1, read as the reverse complement.
ACACGCCCAAGGCGCCATTGACGCCTTACGCGGTGGACAAACTGGCCAGCGAGCATTACTTCGACTTCTACCGCCGCCAGCATGCGCTGGAGCCGGTGATTTTCCGCTTCTTCAACATCTTCGGCCCACGCCAGGATCCGTCCTCGCCGTACTCTGGGGTGATCAGCATTTTCAGCGAGCGCGCACTCAAGGGCTTGCCGATCACGGTGTTCGGCGATGGCGAGCAGACCCGGGATTTTGTCTACGTCGAAGACCTGGTTGACTTGCTGGTGCAGGCCATCGAAATGCCCCAGGTCGAAGTCGGTGCGGTCAACGTTGGCTGGAACCAGGCGACGACCCTCAAGCAAATGCTCGAAGCGCTCGAAGCCGTGGTCGGCAAGTTGCCACCGGTGAGCTACGGCCCGGCGCGCTCCGGTGACATTCGTCATTCCCGGGCGAACAACCGGCGTTTGTTGGAACGCTTCAGTACCACTGAGCAAACCCCGATGCGCGAGGGGCTGGCGCGGTTGCTGGGGCGCTGAGGTTCTGCGGCTACAAAAAAGGCGCCCATGAAGGGCGCCTTTTTTGTGGCCGGAATTTACTTACAACTTGTGCAATTCCTGTGGCGAGGGAGCTTGTCGGATCGCCGCATCGTCCCGCTCGACTGCGTAGCAGTCGTCAATCCAGTCAATGCGGTTTTTCTGAGTCACCGCTTCTGCCTGGTCTGGGGCTGCTTCGCAACCCGGCGGGAGCAAGCTCCCTCGCCACAACAGCCAGGTTCACCACCACGTGAACATTCTTCCAGCGATGTCGCTTAGAACTTGTAACCCAGACCCACCATGTAGATGAACGGGTCTACATCGACGTCCACACGTGCCCGGGTACCTGGAGCAATCGAGTTGTTCTCGACAGTGGCGCGGGTATCGATGTCGATGTAGCGCACCTGGGCGTTGATCAAGATGTTGTCAGTCAGCATGTAGTCAGCACCGACCTGCCACGCCAGGCCCCAGGAGTTTTCCGCCTTGAAGTTGCTGAAACCGGCGGACTGCGCTTGGCTGCCAACGTGTTCGTCGTAGATATAGGTGTAGTTGATGCCGCCGCCGACGTACGGCTGGAAGGCCGACTTCGGATCCAGCGGGTAGTACACCAGGCTCAAGGTCGGCGGCAGGTGCTTGAGGGTGCCGAGTTTGCCGTTGGCCGCGCTCAGGGCCGTGCCTTTGAGTTTCACGTCATGCTCGAACGGCGTGGCCGCCAGCAGCTCGATACCCAGGTGGTTGGTGAGCATGTAGGCGAAGTTCAAGCCCAGTTGCGTGTCGCTGCTCATGGTCGCTTTGCCACCTAGGTCGGCACCTGCGAGCGGGCCTTGATCGACCTTGACGCTGGAGCTGTCGGCTTCCGGGTTGACGGTGATTGCGCCGGCACGAATGAGAATGTCGCCGGCCTCAAAGGCGTGGGCGAGCGGGGCTGCGAGCGCGAGGGCAACCAGCGAAGCGCTGAGCATGGACTTGTTCATGGGGGCTCCAGAGGACGTTAAAAGTGTTCGATGTCCAATGGTAAGCCGGCTAACTATTCGGTCTTTTGATGCAGCTCAATGAAAGTGGGAAGGGGTTGGATTTTGTGGTGATTTTGATGACCTCATCGCGAGCAGGCTCGCTCCCACAAGGGTAAGCGATCACCTGTGGGAGCGAGCCTGCTCGCGATGACTGACTATCAAACAACACATGACTACCGGACTCACTCCGGCAATTCATACAGATAAATCTTGTCCGCCTCCATCAGATACCCGGCATCCGCCAACTCGCTGGTGGACGCCTTGACCTGCAACGCGCCTTCGATCCAGTAAGGCTGATACAACTCGTCGAGCTTCACACCAACTTCGCTCTTGACGTGCACGATCTGGTTCGACGGTGGTGGCGGCACATGGATGCAGGCGCCGAAGTACGGCACCAGCAGAAACTCCGTGGTGCGGCCTTCCTCGCTCACTTCCAGCGGCACGATGTAGCCCGGCAGGCGAATGTTCTGGCCGTCGAGGGTCTTGACCACCGGTGCGTTGGGCATGTCCTGCCTGGCTGCTGGCGCCGACTCTGCCGAGAGCGTGCTGCTCATCTGCGACAGATCGTGCAGCGGCGTCATGTTCGGCACCTCTTTCGGCGCGTTCGGCGGGATCATCTCCGACCAGGTCAGGTCCTTTGGCTGGGCCGCCCACAGGGGCAGGGCAACCAGCATCAACAGCGCAAGTACAGCGCGGGGCATTTTCAACGTCCTCATAAACGGATCGACAGGCCATCGGCCAGGGATTGGCGATAGGCGCGCCAGGCCGGCACGCTGCCCATCAGCAGCGCGGCGATCAGGATGCCACCGAGCAGCGTCCATTCATACTCGCTCGGCCAGGACAGCGGCAGGAACAGACCGTAGTTGGCTTGCACATAACCCTGGGCCGCCGCGATGCACACATACAGCAACGCCACGCCAGCGATCACGCCCGACAGCGCCAGGGCAAAGGCCTCGAGCACCAACAGCGTCGCGATGTGCCAGGGGCGTGCGCCCACCGAGCGCAGGATCGCCATTTCCCGGCGGCGTTCATTGAGGCTGGTGAGAATGGCCGTGAGCATGCCGATCAACCCGGTCAGCACCACAAACAGCGAGACCACGAACAAGGCTTTTTCCGCGGTGCCCATCAGGCTCCACAGCTCTTGCAACGCCACGCCCGGCAAGATCGCCAGCATCGGCTCACCGCGGAATTCGTTGATTTCCCGTTGTAGGGCAAAGGTCGAAATCTTGTTGTTGAGACCGAGCATGAACGCGGTGATCGCCTGCGGCGTGAGGTCCATGTTGCGCGCCTGATCGGCCGTGATGCGCCCCTCGCCCCGGGCCGGCACGCCGTTATGCCAGTCGATGTGAATCGCTTCCATGCCACCGAGGCTGATGTGCAGCGTGCGGTCCACCGGCGTGCCGGTACGCTTGAGAATGCCGACCACGGTGAACGGTTTGTCGTCGTGCTTGACCAGGCTGATCGCTGCCACGCCGTGGGCCAGCACCAGTTTGTCGCCGAGTTTGTAGTGCAGTGCATCGGCCACTTCGGCACCGAGCACCACTTCGAACGGGTCGGTAGCGAAGGCGCGGCCATCGCTCAGTTGCAGGTGTTGCTGGCGACCGTACTGGTAATGCTCGAAGTAGGCTTCGGTGGTGCCCATCACCCGGTAGCCGCGATGGGAATCGCCGAGGGACATCGGGATCGCCCACTTCACTTTCGGGTTGCTGGCGAAGTGTTCGAAGCTGTCCCAGCGGATGTTGTTGGTGGCATTGCCGATGCGGAACACCGAGTACAGCAACAGGTTCACCGAGCCGGAGCGGGCGCCGACGATCAGGTCGGTGCCGCTGATGGTGCTGGCGAAGCTGGCCTTGGCTTCGGTGCGCACGCGCTCCACTGCCAGCAACAGGCACACCGACAGGGCAATGGCGAACGCCGTGAGGATCGCGGTGAAGCGGCGGTTAGCCAGGCTGGCCATGGCTAGACGAAACAGATACATCTCAGACCTCGGACGGGGTGGCGGCGCGATTGAGTTCGGCCAGCGACAGGTTGTGGTCGAACAGCGGCGCCAGGCTCTGGTCGTGGCTGACGAACAACAGGCTCGACCCGGCTTCGCGGCACTCGGCGAACAGCAGGCGAATGAAGTTCTCGCGGGCGTCGTAATCGAGGGCGGAGGTCGGCTCGTCGGCGATCACCAGTTCCGGTTGACCGATCAGCGCGCGTGCGGCGGCGACCCGTTGCTGCTGGCCGATGGACAACGAATCGGCGCGACGAGCGAGGATGTTTTCATCCTTCAAACCCAGGTGGGCGAGCAGCGTCGCCGCCGCTTTGTCGACGCTGCCGTGGCGTTGTTTCGCCCGTTCGGCGCGCAGTCTGGAGAAGTGGCAGGGCAGTTCGACGTTTTCACGCACCGATAGAAACGGCAGCAGATTGAACTGCTGGAAAATGTAGCCGGTGTGATCGACGCGAAAGTGGTCGCGGGCGCCGGCCGAGAGTTGCGTCAGTTCCTGGCCGAGCAGGCGGATGGTGCCGCGATCAGGCTTCTGCACGCCGCCGAGCAGACCGAGCAGGGTGGTCTTGCCGCTGCCGCTGGGGCCTTTGAGGAACAGGGTTTCGCCGCGTTCCAGGCGAAACGCCGGGATGTCCAGCAGCGGCGGGTGACCGGGCCAGCTGAAGCCCAGGTCGGACAGTTCGATGAGTGCTTGGGTCATTTAGCCGATTTCATGGGTGTTGATTAACCTGTGGGAGCGAGCCTGCTCGCGAATGCGGTGTGTCAGAGACATTGATGCAGACTGATACGACGCCTTCGCGAGCAGGCTCGCTCCTACAAGGGATCTTCAGTGAATTCAGAATTTCAGGTTGGCAGCCTTGGCCGTCACTTCAACCCCTTGCTGCCCGCTCGGGCCGATCAGTTGTACCTGAATTGTCCGGGTCGCCGGGAAGCTATTGAATAGAGTCGCCAGGTCCAGCGACTTCAGTGCCGCCGGCGTGGCGCAGGTGAACTGATAGCGAGCGTGGATTTCGCTGTGGTCATGGTGATGTTCGTGGCCGTCCTCGTCCTTGGCGTCTTCGTCGTGATCATCGTCAGCATCGGGCTTGTCGCCGAACAGCGGGCTTTCCAGTTCCTGGTTTTCCACCACGCAACCAGCGGCCTTTGGCAGGTTGAACAGGGCCAGTGGTTGCTCGAGTTGCGCGCGGGCGGCGGCGACTTTGGCTTTGTCTGCGTCGCTGGTGGCGACGTGCTCGAAACCCACCAGGTTCATGGCCGGGCTTTCCAGCTCCAGCTCCAGGGTCTTGCCGTCCAGCGCAGCGTTCAGGCGTCCCACGCCATGTTCGTGGGCGGCCAGGCTGCCATGCTCATGATCGTGTTCGTCGGCGGCATGGGCGACAGCCAGCGGCAACATGGCAAACGGCAGAGCGAGAAGCAGACGACGCATGACGAGTCTCCGGAAAGTAAAATGAAGAAATTGTTATGTAATCTTATAACGTAAGTGCGCAGAGTTTGACTGCCTGCTTGGCGTTGCACAAGTCCCATGGGAGCATGCAGGGACGAAATGTGCGGGAGCAGACCTATGTTGCGAATTCGCGGAAGCATCGGCGACTGGCCGGTGGATTTGACCCTGGAGATGGACGACGCGGACTGGGCGCGACTAGGGGCGCAGTTGCAGGTGGAAAAATCCCCGGTCAGCGCGCCAGCGGCAAAACCGCTGAATCAGGATGATGCGCTGTGGCAGATCGCCAGGGATTTGCTGCGCAAGGCCGGGCAGTTGAGCGGGCCGGATCTGCTCGATCAATTGGAAGGCCTGACCGGCAGTGCGGCGGCGGGCAAGCGCCTGTTGGTGCGCCTGCGCCACAGTTCAGACGTGAAGGTAGTGAGCGGCGGGGATACACCGCTCTATAGCTGGTTGTAGGAGCGAGCTTGCTCGCGAGAGATGCCAAAGCGCCGCGGTTACACAGCTAGCCATCGTTATCGTTGGCGTCCATCGCGAGCAAGCTCGCTCCTACAAGGGCGTGATTAGTACAGTGCTGCAAACAACTTGCGGCGGTACGTGCTGACCAGCGGGTGGTCATTGCCCAGCAACTCGAACACCTGCAGCAGGGTCTTGTGCGGCAAGCCTTCGCTGTAGCTGCGGTTGCGGATGAACAACTTCAGCAAGGCATCCAGCGCGGCATCGTACTGCTGGCGGGCCAGTTGCTGGATCGCCAGTTGATAGACCGCCTCATCGTCCAGCGGGTCTTTCGCCAGCCGGGCCTTCAGGTCGGCGGCATCCGGCAGGTCCTTGGCCAAACCGAGAAACTTGATCTGTGCCTTGGCGCCGGCCAGCGCGGCCTTGTGTTCGTCGCTCTTGACCGCATCCAGCACGGCTTGCGCTTCACCCAGTTCACCGCGCTCGGTCAGGCAGCGGGCGTACAGGATCAGCGCCTTGGCGTTGGTGTTGTCTTCACCCAGGATCACTTTGAGCAGCGCTTCGGCATCGGCAAACCGGCTGTCGTCGAACAGCGCCTGGGCCTGTTCGAACGGATCGGCGGCGGCCGGTGGCGGCATCTGCACATGGGGTTCGAGCAGGGTGCGCACGGCGGATTCGGGCTGGGCACCGGCAAAGCCGTCGACAGGCTGGCCGTCCTTGAACAGCACCACGGTCGGCAGGCTGCGGATGCCGAAGCGGGCGACGATGTCTTGTTCGAGGTCGCAGTTGACCTTGGCCAGCAGCAACTCACCCTGATAGCTCTCGGCAATGCTCTGCAACATCGGCATCAGCACTTTGCAGGGCGCGCACCATTCGGCCCAGAAATCCACCAGCACCGGCTTGTGGAAAGAGTTCTCGATCACCGACTGGTCGAAATCGGCAGTCGTGGCGTCGAAGATGTACGGCGTTTCCTGACTCATGGGCAATCTCGTAAAAGCGTGAATGGGGCAACTATACGGTCAGGCGCGGGCGGCGTGGTAGAGGCTCACATGCCGAAACTCGTGGGGCTCGGCCAGATCCGGCAGGGTCATCGCCTCCAGCATCTCTATGCGCCGGTACAACGGGTGGCGAAAATCCCGCACTCGGGAATCCGCCACCAGCGCCTCTCGGCCGCGGCTGAGGAACTGGTCGAGCAGCGGCAGGTTGGCCCGGTCGTAAAGCACATCCGCCACCAGGATCAAATCGAAGCGATCGGCCTCGGCGAAAAAATCCGTCGAGTAGTTGAGCTCTACGTCATTGAGCTCGGCATTGGCCCGACACGCGGCAATCGCCAACGGGTCGAGGTCGCAGGCCAGCACTTCGAGTGCGCCGGCCTTGGCAGCGGCAATCCCCGCCACCCCGGAACCGGCGCCGAAATCCAACACTCGCTTGCCTTCGACCCAATGCGGGTTTTCGGCCAGATAACGGGCCACGGCCAGGCCGCTGGCCCAGCAGAAACTCCAGTACGGCGGCTCATGCAGGATGCGCCGGGTTTCCTCCGGGCTGAAGGCGCGGTCCATGTTGTCGCCGTCGATCAGCCACAACTTCAGGTCGGTCCCTGGTAACTCACAGGCGACCAATTGCGCATCACCGAGCAGTTCACCCAACGCCTTTTGCAGGTCGAGCGGTGCACTCATGGGGCTTTGACGAATTGCAGTTGGCCCAGGGCCTGGGTGGTCGGCTGGGTAATCAGCTGCGATGGCAAGTGCAGGATCAACTGCCCGGACTGACTGGCGCGGCCTCGCAGTTCAACACGGGACCCGACCGGGAAGGCTTCCGGATTGAAACGCAGGTGAAACGCCAGCACCTGGTTGTTGCCGATCAGGCTGGAACTGGCGAGCAATTGTTGCGGGCGGTCCTTATCGTCGATCACCAGCAATGCCAGTTCGACTTCAGCGCCGGCCGGTACGCCTTGCAAGGTGCCGCTCAGTTCACGCTGATAGGCGGGCAGAGGACCGAGCTCGGCGGCCTCCCGGGCCTTCTTCTGCGCTTGCTGTGGCGCCGGGCCAGGCGTTGGCGGCTGGGGCTTGGGTGCATCGCTGCCGCAAGCCACCAGCAGGCTGAAAACACTGAGCAAAATGAGCGGACGTAACGACATTGGTGGCTCCATAAAGCTGAATTCCATGGATCAAGTGATCATCCCGTCTGTATACCGCAAACCCTATGGCTTGTCTTGCCACCGGGATGCGCTACCATGGCCCTCCCTTTTTTTGTTGCCTGCCACCATGCACTGTCCCTTCTGCGGTGCCAACGACACCAAGGTCATCGACTCGCGTCTGGTCGCCGAGGGCGAACAGGTGCGCCGCCGGCGTGAATGCCTGGCCTGCGGCGAGCGCTTCACGACGTTCGAGACGGCTGAACTGGTGTTGCCGCGCCTGATCAAAACCGACGGCAGTCGCCAGCCGTTCGACGAAGAAAAACTCCGCGCCGGCATGCAGCGCGCGCTGGAAAAGCGCCCGGTGAGTGTTGAGCGCCTCGAGTCGTCGCTGGTGCATATCAAACACAAACTGCGCGCCACCGGCGAACGCGAGGTCAAATCCCTCGTGGTCGGCGAACTGGTGATGGCCGAGCTGCAGAAGCTCGACGAAGTCGCCTACATCCGCTTCGCTTCGGTATATCGCCGCTTCCAGGACCTCAACGAGTTCCGCGAAGAGATCGATCGCCTGGCCCGTGAACCGGTGAAAGAATGACCACTCCCGCAGAACAAGCCATCCTCGATGCCCACTTCGTGGCCCGTGCCCTGGAACTGGCGCGCAAGGGGCATTACACGACACACCCCAATCCGCGGGTCGGTTGCGTGATTGTGCAGGGCGGGCAGATTGTCGGTGAAGGCTGGCACGAGCGCGCCGGCGAGCCCCACGCTGAAGTCCACGCCCTGCGCGCGGCCGGCGAGCAGGCTCGTGGCGCCACCGCTTACGTGACGCTTGAACCTTGCAGCCACCACGGCCGCACACCGCCTTGCGCCGATGCACTGGTGAATGCCGGTGTGGCCCGCGTTGTCGCGGCGATGCAGGACCCGAACCCGGAAGTCGCCGGTCGCGGTCTGCAACGCTTGGCCCAAGCCGGCATCGCCACCGAAAGCGGCGTGCTGGAAGGCGAGGCGCGCAAGCTCAATCAGGGCTTTCTGAAACGCATGGAGCACGGTTTGCCGTTCGTGCGGGTCAAGTTGGCCATGAGCCTGGACGGGCGCACGGCGATGGAAAGCGGCGAAAGCCAGTGGATCACCGGCCCGGCGGCGCGCTCGGCTGTTCAGCGTCTGCGCGCGCAAGCCAGTGTGGTACTGACCGGTGCCGATACCGTGCTGGTGGACAACGCGCGGTTGACCGTGCGCGCCGATGAGCTGGGTCTGGATGCTGAACAAACGGCACTGGCCATGAGCCGACCACCGCTGCGGGTGTTGGTCGACGGGCGCCTGCGGGTGCCGCTGGATGCACCGTTCTTCAAGGCCGGCCCGGCGCTGGTCGCTACCTGCGTGGCGGTGGAAGAGCAATACGCCAACGGCCCGGAATGCCTGATCGTGCCCGGCTATGATGGTCAGGTCGATCTGCGCCAGCTATTGGTTGAACTCGCAGCCCGTGGTGTCAACGAGGTGCTGGTCGAGGCCGGCCCGCGCCTGGCAGGTGCCTTTGCCCAACTCGGTCTGGTGGACGAGTTCCAGATTTTCATTGCCGGCAAGTTTTTGGGTTCCTCGGCGCGGCCGCTGCTGGACTGGCCGCTCGCGCAAATGAAGGATGCGCCCGAGCTTAAAATCATCGAAATTCGCGCAGTGGGCGATGACTGGCGAGTCATTGCCATTCCTACGTCAACCGCGAGCGTATAATTTCCGGTCAACGCTACAGCGCTGGCTTTGTTCTCGAGGAGAACCTCATGTTTACCGGCATCATCGAATCCATCGGCAGTATTCGTGCATTGACCCCAAAGGGCGGTGATGTACGGGTTCACGTCGAAACCGGCAAGCTCGACCTGAGCGACGTCAAACTGGGCGACAGCATCGCGGTCAACGGCGTGTGCCTGACTGCCGTGGAATTGCCGGGCAATGGCTTTGCGGCGGACGTCAGTCGCGAAACCCTCGACTGCACCGCCATGAACGACCTGAAAAGTGGCAGCCCGGTCAATCTGGAAAAAGCCCTGACCCCGACCACTCGCCTCGGCGGGCATCTGGTCAGCGGTCACGTCGACGGCGTGGGCGAAGTGGTTGCCCGTACCGAGAACGCGCGGGCCGTGGAATTCCGTATCCGCGCGCCGAAGGACCTGGCCAAGTACATCGCCCATAAAGGCTCGATCACCGTCGACGGCACCAGCCTCACCGTGAACGCGGTCGATGGCGCCGAGTTCCTGCTGACCATCATTCCCCACACCCTGAGCGAAACCATCATGGCGTCGTACCAGCCAGGCCGCCGGGTGAACCTGGAAGTGGACTTGCTGGCCCGTTACCTGGAGCGTCTGCTTTTGGGCGACAAGGCCGCCGAGCCGACTGCCGGCAGCACCATTACCGAAAGCTTTCTGGCCGCCAACGGCTACCTCAAATCCTGACTCAAGGGGGTGCCTTGTGGCGCTCAATAGCATCGAAGAACTGGTTGAAGACATCCGCCAAGGCAAGATGGTCATCCTCATGGATGACGAAGACCGCGAGAACGAAGGCGACCTGATCATGGCCGCCGAGTGCTGCAAGCCCGAGCACATCAACTTCATGGCCAAGCACGCCCGTGGCCTGATCTGCATGCCGATGAGCCGCGAGCGCTGCGAACTGCTCAAGCTGCCGTTGATGGCACCGCGCAACGGTTCCGGTTTCGGCACCAAGTTCACTGTATCGATCGAAGCGGCCACCGGCGTGACCACCGGCATTTCCGCCGCCGACCGTGCGCGCACCGTGCAGGCTGCCGCCGCCCGTGATGCCAAGGCTGAAGACATCGTCAGCCCCGGTCACATCTTCCCGCTGATGGCCCAGGCCGGCGGTACCCTGGCCCGCGCCGGCCACACCGAAGCGGCGTGCGACCTGGCGCGCATGGCCGGTTTCGAGCCGAGCGGCGTGATCTGCGAAGTGATGAACGACGACGGCACCATGTCCCGTCGGGCCGAGCTGGAAGCTTTTGCCGCCGAACACGACATCAAGATCGGCACCATCGCCGACCTGATTCACTACCGGATGATCCACGAACGTACCGTTCAGCGGATTGCCGAGCAGCCACTGGACAGCGAACTGGGCCAATTCAACCTGGTGACCTATCGTGATTCGGTGGAAGGCGACGTGCACATGGCACTGACCCTGGGCAATGTCTGCGCCGAAGAACCGACCCTGGTTCGGGTGCACAACATGGACCCGCTGCGTGACCTGCTGATGGTCAAGCAACCAGGCCGCTGGAGCCTGCGCGCCGCCATGGCCACGGTTGCCGAGGCCGGCAGCGGCGTGGTGCTGTTGCTCGGTCACCCGCTCGATGGCGACGTGTTGCTCGCGCACATCCGCGAAACCGCCGATCACGCCGTGGTGAAAAAACCGACCACCTACAGCACCGTCGGTGCCGGTTCGCAGATCCTGCGTGACCTGGGTGTACGCAAAATGCGCCTGATGTCGGCACCCATGAAATTTAATGCGATATCCGGTTTCGATCTGGAAGTTGTAGAATACGTGCCCTCCGAATAATGACCGGTTGTTTCCGGCCTTGAATTCGCGGTTCAAATATCACCGAGGGGCGCGTACGAGACGCGTCCCGGCTCTTTAAGAGATCTATCGAATGACCCTGAAGACCATCGAAGGTACCTTCATCGCCCCTAAAGGCCGCTACGCTCTGGTAGTGGGCCGTTTCAACAGCTTCGTCGTTGAAAGTCTGGTCAGCGGTGCAGTTGATGCCCTGGTTCGCCACGGCGTGAGCGAAAGCGACATCACCATCATCCGCGCACCTGGCGCCTTCGAAATCCCGCTGGTTGCGCAGAAAGTCGCCCAGAAAGGCGAATTCGCGGCAATCATCGCCCTGGGCGCGGTCATTCGTGGCGGCACTCCGCACTTCGAATACGTGGCGGGCGAGTGCACCAAGGGCCTGGCCCAGGTGTCCATGGAGTTCGGCGTTCCGGTCGCTTTCGGCGTGCTGACCGTTGATTCCATCGAGCAAGCCATTGAACGTTCCGGCACCAAGGCCGGTAACAAAGGTGCTGAAGCTGCCCTGTCCGCTCTGGAAATGGTCAGCCTGCTGGCGCAGTTGGAGGCCAAGTGATTAGCGACGAAAGCGATCGTTTCAACCCGCGCGATCCAAAGCCTGCGGATGCCGGCAAGCCATCGAAAAGTGTCAAGCGTCGCGAAGCCCGTCAGCTCGCGACCCAGGCGCTGTACCAATGGCACATGGCCAAGCAATCGCTGAACGAAATCGAAGCGCAGTTCCGGGTCGATAACGATTTCACCGATGTCGACGGCGCTTACTTCCGCGAGATCCTGCACGGGGTTCCGCAGTTCAAGACCGAAATCGACACCGCGCTCACGCCATGCCTGGACTTGACCATCGAAGAACTGGACCCGGTTGAACTGGCGGTTCTGCGCCTGTCCACCTGGGAACTGCTCAAGCGCGCCGACGTGCCGTACCGCGTTGTGATCAACGAGGGTATCGAACTGGCCAAGGTCTTCGGTTCCACCGACGGCCACAAGTTCGTCAACGGTGTGCTCGATAAGCTGGCCCCGCGTCTGCGTGAAGCTGAAGTGAAGGCTTTCAAGCGCTGATCGGCGCTTGGAATGTCGACACGAAGCCATGGGCGAGTTTGAGCTGATCCGCAATTTCTTCGCCGCCGCGCCTTGTGCGCAGGGCGGCGAAGGCGTTGCCCTCGGGATCGGTGATGACTGCGCCTTGCTGGCTGTTCCTCCCGGGGAGCAGTTGGCAATTTCTACCGATACGTTGGTGGCCGGCGTGCACTTCGCCGATCCCTGCGATCCGTTTCTGCTCGGTCAGCGCTCGCTGGCCGTGGCCGTCAGCGACCTGGCTGCCATGGGCGCCACCCCGATTGCCTTTACCCTTGCCCTGACCTTGCCGACGGTGACCGCCGATTGGCTGCAAGCCTATGCCCGTGGTTTGAACCAGATGGCGCAAAGCTGTGGCGTGGCGCTGGTGGGCGGTGACACGACCCGTGGGCCACTGAGCCTGACCATGACCGTGTTCGGGCGCGTGCCGGCCGGTCTGGCGCTGACCCGCAGCGGTGCGCAACCGGGGGACCTGTTGTGTGTCGGCGGCAACCTGGGCAATGCCGCCGGCGCCTTGCCCTTGGTGCTCGGCCAGCGCACAGCCGAAGCGAGCATTGCCGAGCCGTTGCTGGCGCATTACTGGTCACCGCAACCGCAGCTCGGATTGGGTCAGGCGCTACGGGGCAAGGCCACTTCGGCAATGGATATCTCTGACGGCCTGCTCGCTGATTGCGGGCATATCGCGCTGGCTTCGAAGGTCGGAATCGAAGTCGAGCGGGATCGTTTGCCGCTGTCGCAGAGCCTGGTCGACTTTCTCGGTCATTCGGACGCACAGGTCGCGGCCCTGAGCGGCGGCGACGATTACGTCCTGGCCTTCACCTTACCGTCCGTCGAGTTGCCGCTATTGCTGGCCGACGGCTGGCCGATCCATGTGATTGGGCGGGTGGTAACCGGGCAGGGCGTGAGGCTGCTGGACGCCGATGGCAAAGACATCACCCCGCAAACCCGGGGTTATCAACATTTTCGGGAGTCACCGTGACAGATCATCCCAAACAGGTCCCGGCGGAATTCGTACCGCCGTCGGTCTGGCGCAATCCGTGGCATTTCCTGGCGTTCGGCTTTGGCTCGGGCACCTTGCCAAAGGCGCCCGGTACTTGGGGGTCGTTGGTTGCGCTGCCCTTTATCCCGTTGTGGCAGATGCTGCCCGACTGGGGTTACTGGCTGATGCTGGGCATCACCATGCTGTTCGGCTTCTGGCTGTGCGGCAAAGTGGCCGACGATTTGCGGGTACACGACCATGAAGGCATCGTCTGGGACGAAATGGTCGGGATGTGGATAACCCTGTGGCTGGTGCCGGAAGGCTGGCAGTGGTTGCTGGCGGGTTTCCTGATGTTCCGCTTCTTCGACATTCTCAAGCCATGGCCGATTCGCTGGATTGACCGGCACGTACATGGCGGCGTCGGCATCATGCTCGATGATGTCCTGGCCGGGGTGTTCGCCTGGTTGGCGATGCAGGGACTGGTGTGGTTTTTCGCCTGACCGGGGATTTCCAGGCGTTGATCACGAGAGCTGTGATTCGAACTGACACGGTTCTTAAGGCATCCATTGTGGGAGCGGGCTTGCTCGCGAAAGCGGTGTGTCATGCAACATTGATGTCGATTGACACGACGCCTTTGCGAGCAAGCCCGCTCCCACATTGATTGTGGTGCGGCGTATATCAAACATTTTGATAGTTATCGCCGATAATTCAGCCTAAGCGTCCTCCGGAACCTGCTGTTACAATGCCGGCTCTGCGAATCTTCAGACTTTTAGATCAGGAGCACACCGGTGCCTGTCGTTTTTGTCGCCGCTTCCAAGCTGCCAACGCCTTTTGCGCAATTCACCATGCATGGCTTTCTCGATGAAGCCACCGGCCGCGAGCACGTTGTGCTGAGCCTGGGTGAGTTCGCCGACGGTGCCCCGGTACTCGGCCGGTTGCACTCCGAATGCCTGACGGGCGATGCCTTGTTCAGCCAGCGTTGCGACTGCGGCTCGCAACTGGAGGCCGCCTTGCAGGCCATCGCCCGCGAAGGTCGTGGCGTCTTGCTCTACCTGCGCCAGGAAGGCCGTGGCATTGGCCTGCTTAACAAGATCCGTGCCTATGAGCTGCAGGACGGTGGCGCCGATACCGTCGAAGCCAACGAACGCCTGGGCTTTGCCGCCGACCAGCGTGACTACGCCATGTGCCTGCCGATGCTGGAGCATCTGGGCGTGAAGTCCCTGCGCCTGATGACCAACAACCCGCGCAAGGTCAAGGCCTTGACCGACATGGGTATCGTGGTCGCCGAGCGCGTGCCGCTGCACACCGGCCACAACCCGCATAACAGACTCTACCTGGCGACCAAGGCCAGCAAGCTCGACCACATGATGGGCAATGAGCATCAGGGCGAGGTAGATCGGGCGTGACCCGCGGTCAGGTGCGGCGGCGACTGTCCGTCAACTGGTGGCAATACCTGGCATTGGCCTTGTTGCCGCTGTTTGTGATCAACGCGGTGTTCGGCCAGAGCGAAGCCATTCTGCCGGTGTTGGCGATGCCGTTGTTCATCGCCGGCGTTGCCTCGATGTTTGTCAGCCTGAAGTTTTTCGGTGCCTACAAACACGCACTGATCGCCACCCAGAAAGCTCTCGATACCCCTGAAGAACCTGGCGCCTGGATCAGTCTGGCGACCAAGCGGCGCACGGCATTCCTGGCCGCCGGGCTGCCGGCCTGGATCGGTGCCCTGGCGGTGTTCGTTGGTCTCGAAGCCGTGCCGCTGATGCTGCTGGCACTGTCGACCGCCGTGCTGTTCTACCTCTACCGTATTCCGCGTCAACTCGGTTGATGCGCGCGATCTGGCTGGCGGTGTTGCTGCTGGCCGTCAGTGGCTCGGCAGTCGCGGTCGAGCGGGTTGTCAGCCTCGCCCCGTCGCTCTCTGAAATCGTCGTTGAACTGGGCTCCGCTGACCTCCTGGTCGGTGTGCTAGACGCTGGTGAACGACCTGCCGAACTCAAGAACCTGCCCTCCGTTGGCCGCTATGGCCAGCTGGACATGGAGCGCTTGCTCAGCCTGAAGCCCGATCTGTTGCTGCTATGGCCCGGTAGCGTCGGCCCGGCCCAGCGTGATCAGCTCAAGCGTCTGAATATTCCCACCTACGTCGCCGAACCCCACAGCCTGGACCAGCTCGCCGCACAGATCGAGGCCATTGCCGCTCAGCTTGGTCGGCCTGAACGCGGAACTTCATTGGCCAGCGATTTACGCCAGCGGCTGGATGAATTGCGCCAACGCTATCGACGGGATAAGCCGTTACGGGTGTTTTATCAGGTCTGGGATCGGCCGCTGTATACGGTTGGCGGTGAGCAGATCATCAGCGATGCACTGGAGGTCTGCGGTGCGCAAAACGTATTTGGTGACCTGAAGCTACCGGCACCGCAAGTCAGCGTGGAAGCGGTGTTGCAGCGCAATCCCGAGGTGATTCTGGCCAGCGAACAGGCGCAGCTCGATGCGTGGAAAGCCTGGCCACAGGTGGCGGCCGTGGCACAAGGACAGTTGCGATTGGTGAAGGACAAGGGCCTGGAGCGGCCGAGTGGGCAGATGATTGAGGCAACTGCAAAGCTGTGCCAGTTGATCGCGCCTGATCGCTGAGACCGCGGCGTCTGTAATCGCGGGCAAGCCCGCTCCCACAGGGATCCGGTTTGATCGCAAAACTGTAATTCAACCGCAAAACCTGTGGGAGCGAGCTTGCTCGCGATGAGGTCGGTCCACACACCTCTGATTTTGGATCAGATCTCCGGTGTCCAGGTCACCCCGAGCATCCACGTCTGACCTTCCTCGCGATACCCGTACTGGCTACCTTGGAAGCTGTACAACGCCCGGCTGTAACCCTTGTCCAGCAGGTTATCGACCTTCAGCTCCAGCCTGATTTCACGATTGAGCTCCCAACTGCTACGCAGTCCCAACAATGCATAACCACCCAACGGCTGTTGATTGTTCAGATCGTCATAGCTGCTGCTGACCGCTTGCCAACTCGCGCCGAGGCCCAGGCGATCGAACTGTCGGTCCAGGTCCCAGCTCAAGGTGCGTCGCGCGCGACGGGCCAGGGTATGGCCCGTGTCACGGTCGCGTGGGTCGATGATCGCAATGCCAAGGTTGCTCTGCCAGCCAAACAGTTCCTGCTTCAGTGCGGCTTCGAAGCCGTTGATTCGCGCGGAAGCAACGTTCTCGGGGCGCGAGTTGCTGCCGAAGATGATCGCGTCTTCAAGGTCGGTGCGATACAGCGACGTCTCCAGGCGACTGCTCTCGGTCAACTGGCTCCGCCATTGCAGCTCATAGCTTTTCGAGGTTTCAGGCTTCAGGTCCGGGTTGCTGAAGTCGGGGTAGTACAGATCGTTGAAGGTCGGCGCGCGGAAGCCTTCGCTGTAGGTCAGCAGCACTTCGTTGTCCGGGTTCAGCGGCAGGGTGAAGGTGCCGCTCCAGGTGTTCTGGCTGCCGAACTGCTGGTTATCGTCGTGACGCAAACCCAGCTCTGTGGAGAAACTGTCGGCCCGATAGCGGTGCTGGATGTACGCCGCACGGTTCCAGCGACTGTCCTCTTCGAATGCGGTGCTGCTGTTGATGCGGTCTTCATACCAGTCACCGCCGAGCAGCAAACTGTTGCGCTCGTTGAGCGTCAGGTCGTTCTGCCAGTTCACCGAATCGCGGTAGGTGTTGAACACGCTGCGTTCATCGCTGAGCTTGTCCAGGGTCTTCTCGCGGTTTTCGCTGTGGCCGAACTCGATGCGGGTTTTCCACAGATCATTGATGCGCGCGTCGATGTAACTGCTGACACTGCTCACATCGAATTCGTTGTAGGGCTGCTGTTGGACCGACTCGAACGTATTCACGTCGAAGCGCCCGAACGGGTTGTCGAACTCGCTTTTGCCGCGGTTATCCAACGCGTTGGCGCCGATTTCGATGTCATCGCTGAGTGCGTGGCTCAAGCTCAGGCTGAACGACTGGTTTCGGTACTCGTCATAGTCGCCGTCGCTGGGGTATGACTCATGGGTGCGATTGATCCCGGCGGTTTCATCGAGGCTGGCGCCGAGGTTGAAGCGGGTGTTTGCATCGCCACCGGACAAACCGAGGCTGCGTTCCCAGGTCTGGTTGCTGCCAAAACCCATGTGCAATCGAGGTTGCAGACCCTGTTCGCCGCCACGACGGGTGAAGATCTGGATTACTCCGCCAATCGCATCGCTGCCGTAAATCACCGAGCGGGAGCCGCGCAGCACTTCCACGCGCTCGACCTGCTCGATATTGATGTGTTGCAGGTTACTGTCGCCGGAGGTCGAGCTGCCAATGCGTTGGCCATCCACCAGCACCAGGCTCTGGGCCGACTGGGTGCCGCGGATGTAGACACCCGGAAGGCTGCCGCGCCCGCCGGTCTGCGAGACTTGCACACCCGGCACCCGACGCAATAGATCAGTGACGCTTTCGGGTTGCAGGCGATCGATGTCTGCGCGAGTGAATACGGTGTTGGCGGCGCTGCTGTCGTTGCGTGCTTCGACCTGGCGGTTGGCGCTGATCAGCACGTCGGGCAACTTCAGGGCCTGGTCGCGTTCGAAGGTGTCGGCATAGGCGTTAGCGGTGGGCAGCAGAAGCAGGGGCAGGGCGAGGCGGGAGAACTTCATTGGTAGTCCGTTGGTGTTTCGTGGCGCACACAAATCAAATGTGGGAGCGGGCTTGCTCGCGAAGGCGGAGTGTCAGTCAACTTCTCAGTTGAATGATCCGACGCTTTCGCGAGCAAGCCCGCTCCCACAGGGTGTTGCATGTATCCAGAGATTTAGATGTTGAGCAGTTGCAGGCGCTCGCGAATGGACGCTTCGATTCCCGCCTCATCCAAACCACACTCAGCCAGCATTTGCGCAGGCTTGGCGTGTTCGACGTAAATGTCCGGCAAGCCCAGGTGCAGCACCGACTTGAGGATATTCTCGCGAGCGAGGAATTCGCTGACCGCGCCACCGGCGCCGCCCATGATCGCGTTTTCTTCGACGGTCACCAGCAGCTCGTGGCTGCTGGCGATTTCGCGAACCAGCGCTTCATCCAGCGGCTTGACGAAACGCATGTCGACCACGGTCGCGTCCAGCGTCTCGGCGACTTTCAGGGCTTCGGCCAGTTGCACGCCGAACACCAGCAGGGCGACTTTGCTGCCCTGGCGGCGGACTATGCCTTTGCCGATCTCGATCGGCTCGAGGTCTTTCTCGATGGTCGCGTTCGGGCCGTTGCCGCGCGGGTAGCGCACCGCCGCCGGGCCTTCGTACAGGTGACCGGTGGTGAGCATCTTGCGCAGCTCGTTTTCATCGCTCGGCGTCATCACCAGCATGCCGGGAATGCAGCGCAGGAACGACAAATCGAAGCTGCCGGCGTGGGTCGGACCGTCTTCGCCCACCAGGCCTGCGCGGTCGATGGCGAACAGCACGTCGAGGTTCTGCACGGCGACGTCATGCACCAACTGGTCGTAGCCGCGCTGCAGGAAGGTCGAATAGATGGCCACCACGGGTTTGGCGCCTTCGCAGGCCATGCCGGCCGCGAGGGTGACGGCGTGCTGCTCGGCAATGGCCACGTCGAAGTAGCGCAGCGGGAAACGTTCGCTGAAAGCGACCAGGTCCGAGCCTTCCTTCATCGCCGGGGTAATCCCGACCAGACGCGGATCGGCAGCCGCCATGTCGCACAGCCATTCACCGAACACGCCGGAATATTTCGGCCCGCTGGCCTTTTTCGGCGCGGCGGCCGGGGCGTCCAGCGGTTCGAGTTTGGTGATGGCGTGGTAACCGATCGGGTCGACTTCCGCCGGGGCGAAGCCTTTGCCTTTCTTGGTGACGACGTGCAGGAACTGCGGACCTTTCAGATCGCGCATGTTGCGCAGGGTGGCGATCAGGGTCGGGAGGTCGTGGCCATCGATCGGGCCGATGTAGTTCCAGCCCAGTTCTTCGAACAGTGTGCCGGGAACCAGCATGCCCTTGGCATATTCTTCGGTGCGACGGGCGATTTCCCAGGCGCCGGGCAGGCGCGACAGCACTTTCTTGCTGCCTTCGCGCATGCTCGCATAGGTGCGGCTGGAAAGGATCTTCGCCAGGTAGTTCGACAGGCCACCGACGTTGCGCGAGATCGACATGTCGTTGTCGTTGAGGATCACCAGCATGTTGGCGTCCACTTCCGGCGCATGGTTCAGCGCCTCGAACGCCATGCCCGCGGTCAACGCGCCGTCGCCGATCACCGCGATCGCCTTGCGCTCGCTGTTTTGCAGGCGGGCGGCAATCGCCATGCCCAGCGCTGCACTGATCGAGGTGCTGGAGTGGCCGACGCCAAAGGTGTCGTACTCGCTCTCGGAGCGGCGCGGGAAGGCAGCGACGCCGTCCTTCTGGCGCAGAGTGCCCATGCGCTCGCGACGACCGGTGAGGATCTTGTGTGGATAAGCCTGATGACCCACGTCCCACACCAACCGGTCGTCCGGGGTGTCGAAGACGTAATGCAGCGCGATGGTCAGCTCGATCACGCCCAGGCCGGCACCGAAATGCCCACCGGTCTGGCCGACCGTGTAGAGCAATTCCAGGCGCAACTCATCGGCCAGGGTTTCCAGCTCGGCTTCGCCTAACCGGCGCAGGCCGTCCGGCGTGTTCGCGCGGTCGAGCAGGGGCGTGGTCGGGCGCTTGCGGGGAATCTCATGAAACGTCGTGGGCATCAGGCGAATCGTTATAGGTATAAAAGATGCGGCAGTTTACCTGATGCATCGGTCCCTGCCCACGCGTTGGTTTTTTTTGGCGGATTCGCCGTCAGCTGCGGCGATCGACGATATACCGGGCCAGATCGCGCAACGGCTCGGCCGCTGCGTCAAACGGTCGCAGGGCGTGCAGGGCCTGGTCGCGCAGCTCCAGGGCATAGGCCTTGGCGGCGTCGAGGCCGAGCAGGGCCGGGTAGGTCGGTTTATCCCGGGCAATGTCGGCACCCTGGCGTTTGCCGAGGGTTTCGGTATCGCTTTCAACGTCGAGAATGTCGTCCTGCACCTGGAATGCCAAGCCGATGGCCTGTGCATAAGCCTGCAGGGACTTGAGTTCGTCTTTCTCGGCACGCCCGCTGGCCAGGGCGCCGAGTTTGACGCTGACCTCGATCAACGCGCCGGTCTTGTGCCGGTGCATGTACTCCAGGGCTTTCTGATCAAGCTTCAGGCCGACCGAGCCGAGGTCGATGGCCTGACCGCCGACCATGCCCGCGGGGCCTGCCGCCAGCGCCAGGGCGCTGACCATTTGCAGGCGGATTTCAGCCTCCGAAGTGCTCAGGCGTGGATCGAGCAGGGCGCTGAAGGCCAGGCTCTGCAAGCCGTCGCCGGCGAGGATCGCGCAGGCTTCATCGAATTTCTTGTGGGTGGTTGGCTGGCCGCGACGCAGGTCGTCATCGTCCATCGCCGGCAAATCGTCATGCACCAGCGAATAGGCGTGGATCAGCTCCACCGCACAGGCTGCGCCGTTGGCTTGCTCGGCCTTGCCGCCCAACGCTTCGCACGCGGCGTAGGCCAACAGTGGACGCACGCGTTTGCCGCCATTCATCACGCTGTAGCGCATGGCCTCATACAGTCGCGCCAGCTCGGGGCTTGGCGCAATGAACAGGGTTTCCAGAGCCGCATTGACACGGGCCTGGCTGCTTGCCGAGTACGCTGCAATCATTCTGGCTGATCCGCGTCGAAGGGTTCCTCGGCCAACTCGCCATCACGCTCGAGCAGCACCTGAACCTTTTGCTCGGCCTGGGCCAGCGCCGCCTGGCAATCGCGAGTCAGACCGATGCCTTGCTCGAAAGCGGCCAGCGAGTCCTCCAGCGACAATTCGCCATTCTCCAGACGCTCCACCAGCGTTTGCAGGTCGGCGAGGGATTGTTCGAAATCCAGTGCAGCTTTTTTGCGGGCCATGGCGGCGATTTCCGGTTGACGTTAAACCGGCGCGACACTAGCAGATAGGGGGGGGCAGGGGCAAATGAGCGGGGGGGATTTGCTGTCGCAATTTCTGGATGAAAAAACACTGTGGCGAGGGAGTTGGCTCCCTCGCCACAGGCATCAGGTGTCCGTCGTATTGGGGTATTTGATCTGGTACCGGGTACTGCGCCCGCCACCGGGCAGGCGTTGCAGGCAGTCTTTGTTCAGCAGTTCGGTCAGATGACGGGTTGCTGTCGCTTTGGATACTTTGGCGACGGCCTGGTATTGAGCTGCACTGATGCCCTGCTCGAAGCCTCTTTCGCCGCCATCGAGCAAGCGATTCAGTACCTTTGTTTGCTCGGCCGATAGCTCGGATCTCTGGTGTGCCTGCCAGAATCGCGCCTTGCCCAGCACACTGTCGATCCGTGTCATCGCTTGTTGCAGGCTGCGCAGAAGAGTCTGCAGGAACCACTCCAGCCACACAGTGACATCTGTCGTAGCCTTTTGACTGGTTTCCAGCACCCGATAGTAACCGGAGCGATCCTCAAGAATGCTTGCCGACATTGCGTAAAAACGAATCGCCTGAGCCTCGCCCTGTGCCAATGCCAGATCGGTGATGGTGCGAGTGAGGCGACCATTGCCGTCGTCAAAAGGGTGGAGTGTGACAAACCAGAAGTGTGCGATACCAGCGCGCAGCAATGGGTCGAGTCCGGCCTGGCTTCGGCCGCTCTCAAACCAGTCTAGGAAGATTTCGAGTTGCCGCTCCAGGCCCAGTCGAGGCGGCGCTTCGAAGTGCACGGTCGGCTTGTCGAGACGACCGGAGACGACCTGCATCGGTTCATCACCTCGCAATGCACCGACACGTATCGCCCGGGCGGCGAGGTCGCCGTCCTGCTCCGGAAACAACCATTCATGCCAGTGCAGCAAGCGATCCAGCGTCAGCGGCTCGGCAAAATGCTGCGTAGCATCGAGCATCAATTGCGCAAGACCTTCACTGCGTTGGCTGACTCTATCGCCATCAACCAGATCCAGACCCAGGCGTCGAGCCAGCGACGAACGAACGGAGCCGACGTTCAGTTGTTCTCCTTCAATGGCCGATGAGGTGACGATGTTTTGCAACAACGCATCCAGTTCACTTTGCGCGCTCAGCGAACTGCCCACGGAACTGGCCATGCCCATTAGCCGACCTTGTGCTTGGACGCACTCGCGTAACAAGGGCGCCAAGCGTTCGGAATTCCAGGTGAACCCCGGCCAATCAGGCTGCTGCCATATCCATTGAGGTGTCATGAACTTGATGCTCTAAGTGGGGGTGAGCCGATTGGAAAGGCTATTCGGCTCACATAATGAGCCGAATATGGCGCGTATTCGGCTCAACGTCCACCCATTACCGTGACTTCCACCGCAATTTCAGAGCCATCCGATTGTTAAAAAACACCTGAATGGCTAACCTTCGAGCCCTATACGACCTGGCAGTCACGGGTCTTACAGATGAAACGCAGTATCGGCATCTGTAACGCGCCCAGGATCAGGCGCAAGGTTTCGTCGTGCATGGCAGGAGGCGTCGCATGCGCTCATTTCTTTTGCTGCTGATCGGGCTGGTTTTCGCGCCTGTGATTCTGGCCGCGCCGAATGCTGAATTATCGGAACCGGTGGGCGGCTGGCGTTACAACGGTCTGCTGGACCGTAGCGAAAACCCGCAAGTCGCCTATCCCACGCCGCCCATCGACCGGGGCGTGCAGCGCAATCGCACGATGATCGAAGGCCAACTTAAGGCCTTGGGCGGCCAACGTGGGCCGCACACCTTGGCGGTCAACGGTAATCCGCTGAATCTCTATACCGACGAGCAAGGGCGTTTCGCCCGGCCCTATGCGTTTGGCGCCGGCTCCAACAGCGTCGAAGTGCGCAGCGCCGAAGGCCAGTCCCTCAAGCGTGTTCAATTCTATGAGGCCAACAACCTGCGCACCCCGGCGCGGATTCGCGTGGTGCTGGGTTGGGACGATCCGAAGGCCGAACTCGACCTGCACATCGTCACGCCGGACGGCCAGCATGCCTTCTGGGCGCACCCGGCCTTGACCAACGGTGGCGGCCTCGACCCTGATGGCGTCGATGGACCGGGCCCGGAAATGTTCACCATGACCGCACCGCTACGTGGCACTTATCTGGTTTACGTGAACTATTGGGGCAACTTCGGCAGCGGCGGCTATAACTTCGATGAGTCCGGCAACCAGAACGAGGTGATTACCTCGCAGATCAACCTGGTGTTCAACGAAAACACCGTCGATGAAAAACGCGAGACGTTCATCGTGCCCCTGCGCGCAATCGGCGACCTGCTGCTGGTCAAGACTTTCAACTACTAAGCATCCCCGCTCCACGGATGAACATCGGGTTTTGTGAACATGAGTGATAGCACTGTTACTCCGGCCGCTGGCGCACCAGCGGCCAAATCTCCCCTGCATTGGCCGACGCTGCTGATCGGGATATGCCTGGTCATTGTTGTGGCCGGTGGGTTGGGGTGGTTCATGCACAAGCCCAAGGCTCCGGCACCTGTGTTGGCCAGTGACAAACTGGGCATGAGCCGCCCGGATGGCCTGCTGGAAACCCATTCCCTGAGCCAATTGCCCAAGGACTTGCTGGCGGTGCCGTTCCTCAAGGAAACCCTGACCGAAGATTTCGTCTTCTATTACGAAACCCATGCCGACCGCCTGGGGTTGATTGGCAGCTTGCGGCGGATCATCTACGAACATGACCTGAAACTGCAGGACACCTTGATCGAGCAACTGTTCGATCAGCCTGCCGACGTAGCGTTGTGGCGCGGGGCGGATGGGCGGCTCAAGGATTTCCTGCTGGTGATGGATCGCGGCGGGCTGGCCAAGGTGCTGGAGCCGCTGGCCAAAGTGGCACTGGACGACTCGCAGTTGAGCAAGGTCGCTGACGTGAAGGTCGGCGCCGACGACGTGGCGCTCTATCAACTCAGTTACAACGCCAGCAAGGCGCTGCTGTTCGCGTCCCATGGCGACAAACTGGTGGTGCTGTCCAATCCGGCGAAACTCTACGATCCGCAAAGTGGTGCAACGGAAGAATCGGGCAGCGTGTCGACAACGGCCATTGCTGCGCTGCTCAATGGCGACAAACTGTTCCCCGAAGCCTTTGGCCTGCCGCCGCGTGCGCCGGAGGTGAAACAACGCCTGTCGGTGAATGCCAGTGTTTTGGCCATGGGGTATCAGCGCTTCATTCCGAACTTCGCCGGCCTGCGTTTCGACATGGACGACAAGGGCTGGCACAGCTTCCTGGCCATGGATGAGCTGGAGAATCAGCCGGACTTCGATTTCAAACCGATCTGGCAAGCCATGCCCATGGGCGCCAGCGCTTGCGTGGCGTTACCGCTGGCTGCCGAACAACAGAAACCGCTGCTGGTGAAACTCGGTGCCGAAGATGACGTGGCACAAGCGTTGACCGAACACATGGCCGGCGCGGCGGGGCTTTGCTGGTACGCTGATTCGCGTCTGTACACGCCGTTGCTGGTGGCCAGTCTGAACGACGAGGATGGCGGCACGCTCGATGGCGAACTGGGCAAGCTGTTCGGCTCGATGGTCGGCGCCTATGAAGGCAATGTCGCCGAGCACGCATTCCCGGTGGTGGAGAAACAGGAAGGGCAGAGCCATCAGTGGCAGCGGCAAGTCAGTTCCAGTTTCGGCCCGTACAAAGCCAAGGACGCCGAGAACCCGGAGGCGATCAGCGGCAAGGCGTTCATGCGTGTGAGCCTGGCCCGCCATGGCTCAACATTGCTGTTTTCCCTCGACGACAAGCTTGTGGATAAGGCCCTCGGCACCCTCGACAAACGCTTCCCGCCGATGGCCGACGTGGTACCGAAAGACCTGTTGATGCCAGTGTATTTCGGCCCCGATTCCATGGCGCAATTGATGCAGCAGGAAACCCTCGACAGCCTGCCTCAGGACATGGAACCGGTGTTCTACAACGCCGCGCAAACCTACCTGATCCCGAAACTGCGCAAGCTCGGCGGCTACGGCAAATATGCGCTGACCTTGCCCGAAGGCAGTGAGCCCGACGGCCATTGGCAATGGCTGCCGCTGGAGTGGAAAGCGCTGTGACGGCGTTGATCCGAAGTCTCGGCCTTCTGGCGTTGTTGCTGAGCGCGGGTGCCCACGCTGTCGAGGCACCATCGCTCGACCCACAGCAATCCCAGGTGTTTCGCGCCTGGTTCGTGCGCATCGCCCAAGAGCAACTGAGCCAGGGCCCGAGCCCGCGTTGGTATCAGCAAGACTGCGCCGGGCTGGTGCGCTTCGCCGCTAACGAAGCGCTGAAAGTCCATGACGACAAATGGTTGCGCAGCAATGGCCTGTCCAATCGTTACCTGCCGCCGGAACTGCAACTGAGCGATGCCCAGCGCGGTCTTGCCCAGCAATGGCAGCAGGGCGGCGGCAAGGTCGGGCCTTACGTCAATGCGATCAAATTGATCCAGTTCAACAGCCATCTGGTCAGCCGCGACGTGTCTCAAGCACGCCCTGGCGATCTGATGTTTTTCGATCAGGGTGACGACCAGCACCTGATGATCTGGATGGGCCGCTACATCGCCTATCACACCGGCACCAGCACACCCACCGACAACGGCATGCGTTCGGCAAGCCTGCAGCAACTCATGACATGGAAGGACACCCGATGGATACCCGACGCAGCCAACCCCAACTTCATCGGCGTCTATCGACTGAATTTTCTTTCCCAATGACCGGTGCCCGCATGCTGCGTTTTCTGTCTCTGCTGTTGGTATTGGTGCTGCCTTTCTCGGCGGTTGATGCGGACGACTCGGTCCCGGCCAGCGGCTATGCGCCGGTGGCCGGCGAGAGTTTTTTCCTGCTGGCCGACAGCAGTTTTGCCAGCGATGAACCGGCGATGGTGCGCCTCGAAGCGCCGGGCCGCGACTATCGCCGGTTTCGCATGGAACCCTACGGCGGCGCAGACATTCGGGTGTATCGCATCGACAAGCCGCTGGATTTTCTCAAGCGCCAGAAGAACCTGCATCGGGTGGTCAGCGATGGCCAGTTCAAGGGAGAAGGTCTGTCCAATACCCTCGCGTACCTGTGGGACAACTGGTATCGCAAATCCCGTCGGGTGATGCAGCGGGCGTTTTCCTACGAGTCGCGTAAACAGGTCACCGAGGAAGTGCCGGAACTGAAGATGGGCAACGCGATGGCCGCGCCAACGCCCTACGATGCGCAGCCGCAATTCGCGCTGATACCGGGTTTGCCGGTGGTCACCCAGTTCCGTTATCCGTTGTGGCAGGCCAAGCCGATCCAGCCACCTGCGGGGGTGAACCTGGCCGGTTCTTCCAGTGAGTTCGTCAGCGTCGCGCCGGGCAACGTATACATCCCGTTGGGCAATCTCAAACCGGGTCTGTATCTGGTGGAAGCGCTGATCGGCAAGTACCGTGCGACTACCATGGTGTTCGTCTCCAACACCGTGGCGGTGAGCAAGATCGCCGGTGACGAATTGCTGGTGTGGGCCGCGCGCAAACACGAAGGCAGCTCGGTACCGAAGGTCAATGTGCTGTGGACCGATGGCCTCGGTGTAATGAGCAGCGGCGCCACCGATACCGACGGCTTGCTGCGCCTGAAACACGTCAGCCCCGAGCGCTCGTTCGTGATCGGCGAAGACGAAGAGGGCGGGGTGTTCGTCTCCGAGAATTTCTACTACGACAGCGAAATCTACGACACCAAACTCTATGCCTTCACCGACCGGCCGCTGTATCGGCCGGGGGATTGGGTGTCGCTGAAAATCGTCGGGCGGGAGTTCAAGAACGCGCGGGACTCGGTGCAGCCAAGCGCGGCCGATGTCAATGTGACCGTACTGGATGCGACCGGCACGGCGCTGCAATCCCTCGATCTGAAGCTCGATTCCAAGGCAGGCACTCAAGGCCGATTCCAGTTGCCGGACAACGCCGTGGCCGGTGGTTATGAACTGCGTTTCAACTACAAGGATCAGGCCTACAGCAGCGCCTTTCGCGTCGCTGAATACATCAAGCCGCACTTCGAGATTTCGCTCAATCTGGCCAAGCAGGATTACCGTACTGGCGAGCCGGTCAAGGGCAACCTGGTGCTGCTGTACCCGGACGGCAAGCCGGTGGCCAATGCGAAATTGAGCCTGAGCCTGCGCGCCCAACAACTGTCGATGGTCGACAACGAACTGCAATACCTCGGGCAATTTCCGGTGGAGCTGACCAGTACCGAATTGACCACCGACGCCAAGGGCAATGCGTCCCTCGATTTGCCGGCAGCGGACAAACCGAGTCGCTACATGCTCACCGTGTTTGCCAGCGACGGTGCGGCGTATCGGGTCAAGACCACCAAGGAAATCCTCATCGACCGTGGCGCGGCGAATTTCCGCTTGAGCGCGCCTCAACGCTTCAGCGCGGTGGGTGACAAGGTTGCCTTCAGCTACGCCCGCGAAGGCGAGCAGGTCGACGCCGTTACGCCGGGCAGCTATGGCTGGGTGCGTTTGGAGGACCAGAGCACCGGCGAAGGCAAACTTGCGGCAACCGACAAGGGGTTCATCCTGGCCTTCGATCGGCCGGGCACCTACAACCTGACGCTCAAGGATGATCATGGCCGGGTGGTCGGCGCCACCGGCCATTCGGTTACCGGCGAAGGTGTCAAAGCCGTACCCGGCACCGTGGAAATCGTCCTCGACAAGTCCGAGTACATCGCAGGCGATGAAGCGCTGGCGCTGATCACTTTCCCCGAGCCAGTGAGCGATGCGCTGCTTTCTCTGGAGCGCGATAAGGTCGAAGCGACCGCGCTGCTGTCCAGGGGCGGCGACTGGCTGAAGATGGAAAAACTCAGCGATACCCAATACCGCGCGCGCATCCCGGTGAAGGACGGTTTCGCGCCGAACCTGACCTTCTCGGTGCTGTACACCAAGGGCGGCCAATACAGCTTCCAGAACGCCGGCATCAAGGTGGTAACGCCACAGATCGACGTCGCCATCACCACGGATAAGGAAACCTATCAGCCGGGTGAAACCGTCTCTGTAGACCTGACCACCCAGTTCGCCGGCAAAGCGATTCCCGCGCACCTGACGGTCAGCGTGGTCGATGAAATGGTCTACGCCCTGCAACCGGAAGTCGCGCCGAGCATCGACCAGTTTTTCTATCACCCACGGCGCAACAACGTGCGCACCAGCGCCAGTTTGTCGTTCATCAGTTATGACGTCGCCTTGCCGGGTAGTCCCGGTGCACCGGGCAAAGCCAATCGCAGTGAACGCGGCGTGAAGGTGCTGGAGCGACCGCGTCGCGAGGATGTCGACACGGCTGCGTGGCAACCTGAGTTGCTGACCGATGCCAACGGCAAAACCCGCTTTACCTTCAAGATGCCCGACTCCCTGACCCGCTGGCGCATCACCGCCAGGGCCATCGCCGATGACGGTCAGGTCGGGCAGAAGAAGCAGTTCGTACGCTCGGAAAAACCTCTGTACCTGAAGTGGAGCGGCCCGACCCGATTCCGCGCCGGCGACAAACCGGACCTCGGTGTGTTCGCTTTCAGCCAGGCCGAGAAACCGGTCAAGGCCGAACTGGTGACCCGTTACGCCGGCAACGAACAGCGCGTGCCGGTGACCCTGAACAGTGGCATCAACTACATCCCGTTGCCGACCTTTGAACTGGCCAATGGCGAGTGGAGCGCCGAGCTGGTGCAGGATGGCAAAACCGCTGATGCCCTGGCGGTGCACCTG
The DNA here is from genome assembly GCF_057839025.1 of Pseudomonas sp. KH_046_1. Taxonomy (NCBI): domain Bacteria; kingdom Pseudomonadati; phylum Pseudomonadota; class Gammaproteobacteria; order Pseudomonadales; family Pseudomonadaceae; genus Pseudomonas; species Pseudomonas sp. KH_046_1. Next base: position 5,636,623 of record NZ_CM174481.1, on the reverse strand, counting down.
AGCGCGACCGGTGAAGGCTGGCAGATGACTCAAGTCCAGAGCCTTGATGTGGGTGAGGGCGATACGCCGCTGACGTTGCCGACAGACGCCAGTGATATCCGCCTGCGCCTGGATGATAGTCCGCAAGCGTTGTTCCGTTCTGCCCTCGACGATCTGCTGAGCTACCCCTACGGTGGCGTCGAGCAGACCGCCAGCCGCCTGTTGCCGTTGAGCATCGTCTACCCGACGCTGGCGGCGAATCCGCAGATCCGCGATCGCCTGCGCCTGATCATGCAAAACAGTCGCCTGCGCCTGGTGCAAATGGCCGGCCCTTCGGCGAGCTTCACCTGGTGGGGCATGGACGGCGAGCCGGATGCGTTCCTCACCGCCTACGCCTATTACGCCGACTGGCACGCCAGCCAGGTGCTGGAACTGAGCCTGCCGCCGGAGCATTGGCAGCGGGTGCTGGAGGTCTACGCCAAGCAGGCGAAGAATACGCCGCTGTTGCAGCGGGCGCTGATCCTGTCGTTCGCCAAACAGATGCAGTTACCGGTCAACACCTTGCTCAGCGGCTTGATGGACGACCTGGCGAAAGCGGGCGAGGGCACCGCCGCGAACCTGATGGAAGACGGCGAAGACAGCCTCGTGATGAGCGATCCGGATTCAGCCTTGGGGCTGGCTGCCGCACGGGTGCTGACGGCATCGCTGGCCAGGCAAGCGAAGGTCGCTTTGCCGGATGCGTTCAATCGGCAACTGGCCGACGCGCAGCAACGTCTGGCGGTCAGTTCCCAGCCGTTTGCCGAAGCGCTGAACCTGTCGCTGCAACCCTTCGATCAGGCTCACGCCCAGGCCTTGCTGCAACGTTTGCTGCCACAGCAATCGACTCTGGAACGTGCGTTGGCGTTGACCTGGCTGCAACGCAGCATCGAGCAGGCATCGCCCACCATTGCATTGGCGCCGGGTGAAGGCTGGAAGAAACAGTACGGGGTATCTGGTGAGATGTATTGGACGTGGCAGGGGCCTGCGCCAGTGCCGACGGTATTGACGCTGACCGGCGCCCAAGAGCGTCCGCTGCGCGCTGCATTGAGCTACCGCAGCCAACAGCCGGCGGTCGATCCGATGGCCGTGACCATCACCCGTCGCCTGTCGCGACTGGTGCCGGGGGATGAGGCCTTTACCTTCAAACTTGAGGCGGTCGGCAACGCGCCGCTGTCCAGCGACAACCTCTATCTCGACGAAGTGATCGTCACCAGCAAAGCCGCCAGACCGTTGCGTTACGGGATGCTGGAAGTGCCGTTGCCACCGGGCGCCGATGTCGAACGCACGACCTGGGGCATCAAGCTCATGGGCAAGGCTGGCACCGAACCGACATCGCTGGAGAAGGCGCGATTCGAACCGGGCCAAATGGCTTACGCCATTCCGGTCGATGCCTTGAGTGGCGAATTGCGCCTGCGGCACTTGGTGCGATTCTCGCAGAAGGGGCAGTTCAACTTGCCGCCGGTGCGTTTCACGCAGGTTTATGCGCCGCAGCATCAGGCGCTTGAACAAAAGGCAGCCCTTGGCCAGGTCACGGTTCACTGACGTGCACAGGCTGCTGATAGGTTGGTTGCTGTGTTTGATCCCTGTGCTGGCGACGGCGCAGGACGAACCTTTGCGCCTGGCCTTCAAGGGCGATTTGTTGTCGCTGAGCCGAACGCAGGTGATCACCCGCGAGCCGTTGCCGCAGACGTTGCAGACGCCGCTGGGCAGTGTGTGGAAGTTGTTCGTCTACGCCTGGCTGGTGGACACTGGCGCGCGTGAGCCGGCTTATGAATGTCGCGGCCAGTCGAAGGAAGAGGTTTATTGCTGCACGGCGGGCGGCAGGATCGAGCGTGATCAGGCGTTGGTGAAGTCATGCGGTCTGTATTTCGAACCCGCGCGGTTGGGCATCAGCGATGCCGACTGGCGAGCCTATTGGCAGGCGCGGCAGGTGCCGCAATGGTTGCTGGATTTGCCTTCGTTGCAACCGGCTACCCGGGTTTCGGTAGCAGATCTGTTGAAGGTATTGGCCGTGCTGCCGGCGCAGGATCAAGCCCGGCGTGTGTTGCTCGATGTGGTGCTCAATGCCGCCGATGGCCATGTCGTCGGCGAACTCGGAAGCCGCCTGCGGGTCAAGACCTGGAGCTGGCTGGCGGATCAGGATGCGACATCGCGTCAGGGCGGGTTTGCCGGTTGGACGACGGACGCTACACCGGTCTGGGCCGGCGGGCGCGGTACCAGTCAACGGGTTCTTCGAGATTACGCGCAGGCACTGTCTACGGTTATCCCTGTTGCATGGCCTGTGGATGCAGGGCAGTGCGTAGAGGTCGACCTGTTCTCCCGCTATCCACTTCGGCGCGTGCTGTCAGGGGGCACCGCGGTGACTTCCGGGGCATTGCAGGGTGACTACCGCGTTGAATTCGCCAAGGGTAATGCGCTGGATATTCACAGCGACGGAGAACTGTTTCTGCTGGACCACAAGCTCGTGGCACGTCTGGATCGCGAAGAGTACGTTGCCCGTGTTCTTCAGCGCGAAGCCAGCGCCGAACCGGTCGAGGCCGCCAAAGCCCTGGCCGTGGCCATCCGCACTTACCTGCTGCAAAACGCCACGCGCAGCGGTGACTGCCTGAGCATCGACGACAGCAGCAGCCGTCAGCGGGTCGCACCGCGTCCGGCGTCGCCCGAGTCACGCGATATCGCCGCGTGGACCAGCGACCTGGTGCTGGCCGGCAGCACCGTCACCTACCATTCCGATCAACCCGGCCCGGACAAACTGTCCTGGCAGCAAGCCGTCGAACAGGCCCGTGCCGGCCAGCGCTACGACGCCATCCTGCTGCACGCCTACCCACGCGCCAGTCTCAGTCGCTGGGACAACCCGGTCGCGTCCTGCGCAGCGTTGCCCGCCGCACAAGAATGGTTACAGAAACAACGGCGCGGCTGGCGCCAGAAGCTTGAAAGTGAAACCGGCTACAACGAAGTCAGCACCTTCGCCGTCTGCCGCCTGGCCTTCGGCCGCCCCTATGTCGACCGTGAACGTCAGCGCATCTACGTGCGTGGCGCGCAGACACTGCAAGACCGCCTCGACCTGACCCACGAATACCTGCACCTGGCCTTCGACGCACACCCCAACGGCCAGGACGAAACCTACATCGAAGGGCTCGCCCGCCACCTCTTGCTGGAATAGTCCATGAAACTCCGTTATCCACAGGTCTTGCTGTTGCTCTGTTCGCTGGTGGCGTTGCCATCGGTGATGGCGGCTGACAGCGTCAAACTCGACACCCCCGCAGGCGGCTGGCGCACCGGTGCGCCTGAGGGCGAAGGGGAAAACTTCCGGCAGACCGTCAACTACCCGGCCTCGTCGGTGAATACCCCGGCAGGGCAGGCCAACACCGCTCGCATCAGCGGACAGATCAAAGCCACAGCCAAATCCACAGAGCCCGGTCGGCTGATCGTCAACGGAGTGAGCATGCCGCTGAAAATCGACCCGGCCGGCCGCTTCGATCGCCCGTTCTCATTCCCCAACGGCAGCAACAGCGTCGAGGTTCGCAGCCCCGATGGCCAGCAACGTCAGCGCACGCAATTTCTCAACAGCAGCGGCGGTGCGACCCCGGCCAAATTGCGCGTATTGCTGGCGTGGGACAGCGACGGCACCGACCTCGACCTGCACCTGATCACTCCCGACGGCGCGCACATCTGGTACGGCGACCGCGTCGCCCCCAACGGTGCCGCGCTCGACGTCGACGTCACCACCGGCTTCGGCCCGGAAATCTTCGCCATGCCCGCGCCGATCAAGGGGCAATATCTGGTGTATGTGAACTACTTCGGCGGCGGCTACAGCAATGATGAGGAGGGGCAGGAAGACGCGGTGCAAGCGCTGACCACGGCGCAGGTGACGGTGATCACCGAGGAAGGCACGCCGAGCGAGAAGATGGAGACCTTCCTGGTGCCGATGCGTGCGGTGGGGGAGTTGACGTTGGTGAAGTCGTTTAGTTATCCGTGAGGTGAGGTACAACTTACGCAGACTTTGCACACGGCGAGGTGGAGGCCTATTAGCGTTGTTTCATGCAGAAATACATTGTGAATGTTCCTGCATCGGCATCAGGAGTAATTGAAAGGGCCCTCCAACTGACATGGAAATGCCCTAACGTGAATGAGCTTCGTAGCAATATCTCTCTCGATTCTGCTTTCAACGAAATCACCCAACTGATTGTGGCGGCACGACAACGCGCCATGCAGGCGGTCAACACTGAGCTGATTGAACTGCACTGGCAGGTTGGGGCCTACATCAGTCGCAAAATTGAAGCGGCGGAGTGGGGTGATGGAGTGGTGGCACAACTGGCTCAGCACCTGGCCTATACACAGCCTGGATTACGGGGGTTCACTCGTGCGAATCTTTTTCGCATGCGCAAGTTTTACGAGGCCTATAGGCATGATGCAAAAGTCGCAGCACTGCTGCGACTTTTGCCCTGGACCCAGAATTTGATCATCCTCAACCAGAGCAAACACCCGGAGGAGCGTGAGTTTTACCTGCGCATGGCAATCCAGGAGAAGTGGTCGAGCCGCGAACTGGAGCGTCAGTTCAAGGCGGCTCTGTTTGAACGTTCAGTGGTCAGCCCGGCAAAAGTCTCAGCACCGCTGAGACAAATTCATCCCCTGGCCCTGGACGTGTTCAAGGATGCCTATGTGGTCGAGTTTCTGGCTCTGGAGCGTGGTCATGCAGAGACAGACTTGCATGGAGGCCTGTTGCACAAGCTCAAGGATTTTCTGATCGAACTGGGCAGGGACTTCTGCTTTGTGGGTTCACAATATCCGTTGCAGGTAGGTGGGCGGGACTTTGCGCTGGATTTGTTGTTTTTCCACCGTGGGCTGAACTGCCTGGTGGCGATCGAACTCAAGGTCGGGCGCTTTGAGCCGGAATACTTGGGGAAGATGGATTTTTATCTTGAAGCATTGGACCGCAATGTCCGCAAGCCACACGAAAACCCGGCGCTCGGCGTATTACTGTGCGCGAGCAAGGAGGACGAAATCGTCGAGTACGCCCTGAACCGCTCACTGTCGCCGGCCTTGATCGCGGAGTACCACACCCAATTGCCAGACAAGAAACTGTTGCAAGCCAAGTTGCAGGAGTTTTATGCGCTGAATACTGAAGGGACTGAGTGATTTTTGTTGTGAATCACTTTCTTTCAGGCATTAAAAAGCCGGCTTGTGGCCGGCTTCTCGGGGACTGGCTTGGATCATTTTTGGTAAACCGCGCCAGCCTTCAAAACGTACACCCGGATCTTGCGTCCGGCTGTGGGACCTGGTGAGAAAGTCATCTGCCAGGTCAGTGCATCTGAGCCGCAAGGTGGGTCGATGCGCAAATGTGGGGCGCAGCATACGCAGGTTTGACGCAAATTCCCAGCGGGAAGTGCCGGGCAGAGCCGTTTGGCCACCCGGGTGGGCGGCCGATGGGCGTTCTGGAGCGCTTAAAGAAACGGCACCGCCGGCCGCCGTTTGTTCAGGGTCGACCACCAGAACACCCAGCCCAGCACCCTGATGTTCTGCTCTTCGATTTGTGCGGCCCTGAAGATTTCATCCGGGTACTCGGCGCGATTGTGGCTGCGCAGTCGCAGGGAGTTGCCCGGTAGTCGGTGCAGGTACTTGATGCGTAGCATGCCGTCATGTTCGATGGCGTAGATCTCGCCATCGATAATCTGAGTCAGGCCACGGTCAATCGCCAGGGTCGAACCGTCTTCAATTTTCTCTCCCATACTGTTACCGCTCATGAAGACACAGATGGCGTCGGCGTGGTTGATTTCCAGGGAATCAAGGTGGCTGCGGGGCAGGCGGATGGATTGCCCGGGGTCTTCTATGACGTGGGTCTCGTTGGAGCCCGGGGCGATGACAGCTTCTTTGTACAAAGGCAGTTCGACGTCGACAGGCTCGATGACCGTGTAGACACCGCGGATGGTCTGGGCATCGAAGGTGTTGCCGGTTTCGTCGAGCAGGCGCAGGTGTTGGGCGTCTTTCGAGCCTTCGCCGGTTTTCAGCCAGTCGCTGCTGACGGAGAGTTTTCTGGCGACTTCTTCCATGCAGTGGGCGGGCACACCGCGGGTGTACCAGTTATGTACATTTTGCGGAGCCGTATCCAGGAATTCGGCAAATCCGGTGGTCGTGATGCTCGCTGCTTCGAGGAGCGCTTTGAAGCGTGGGCCGCTAGTGTTCTTTTTCATGAACGCGAGTCTACTGGCGGCTAACAAGGGTTTGAATAAACGCCTCGTTCAAATTTTGCGGGAAATTTACGACTGGATGTAAGACGCTCTTGGGGAATTTTAAACAAGTAAAAACCAAGATCGAGGCAGGTTAAACGCAATGTTTAGCGTGCTTATCAAGCGCCCACAAAAAACCCCGGATCAACCGGGGTTTTTCTTGAAGCTTGTCGCTTGAAGCACGCGGCTGCTCTTAACCTTTGTAGGCAGCAACCGACTTGGTGATCGCTTCGCGGGCGGCGTCTGCGCCGGCCCAGCCTTCGATCTTCACCCATTTGCCTTTTTCGAGATCTTTGTAGTTCGCGAAGAAGTGCTCGATCTGCTGGATCAGCAGCGCTGGCAGGTCGGTGTATTCCTTCACGTCGACGTACAGCTGGGACAGCTTGTCGTGTGGGACTGCGATGACTTTGGCATCGCCGCCGCCGTCGTCGGTCATGTTCAGGATGCCGACCGGACGGGCGCGGATTACCGAACCTGGAGCAACCGGGTAAGGGGTTACGACCAGCACGTCGAGGGGATCACCGTCGTCAGCCAGGGTGTTCGGGATGTAACCGTAGTTGGCCGGGTAGAACATTGGGGTGGCCATGAAACGGTCAACGAACAGGCAATCGCTGTCTTTGTCGATTTCGTATTTGATCGGCGCGTGGTTGGCCGGAATCTCGATCGCGACGTAGATGTCGTTCGGCAGGTCTTTGCCAGCCGGAATCTTGCTGTAGCTCATTGGGCGTTGCCCCCGTTAGTTGACCAAAAACACTTGGCCGGATTGACCAAAAAGTGGCGGCGATTATAGGCATATTCCTGTATCGACGCCATGGACCAGAAGTCGTATGGCGCTCACTGGTGTGCCTGATAGACAGGATCATGCGCCTGAAGTTGCTTCAACCTCGCCAGCGGGTCCTGGCGATAGAACAGCTTCAACTGCTGGTACACCTGTGGATAGGCCTCGTGCAGCAAATCCGGGGCGCTGAAGAAGTATTCGCTGGTGACGGCGAAGAACTCGGCAGGGTTCTCGGCGGCATACGGGTCGATGGCAGTTTCGGCATCGGGATTGCGTTCCAGTTGCCGGTCGAGGTCGTCGTAGGCCTCTTGCATGACGCTGGCCCAGTCGCTGACGCGCATGTCGGGATGCAACGGCGGCAGGCCGTTGGCGACGCCGTTGAGCATGTCGAGTTTGTGCGCCAGTTCGTGGATCACCAGGTTGTAGCCTTCCCAGCCACCACTGGCCATTACGCCGGGCCAGGCGAGGATGATCGGGCCTTGCTGCCAGGCTTCACCGCTGTGCTCACCGTCCCATTCGTGCTCGACGCCGCTGGCATCGCGATGGCGCTGGGGGCTGAGGAAGTCATCGGGGTAGAGAATGATTTCGTGGAAACCCTGATACCAGTTCAGGTCGCCGAGGTGCAGCAGCGGCAATTGCGCCTGGGCTGCGAGCAGCAAGCGTTGTTCCTGATGCAGTTCGACACCGGGCAGGGCGCTCAGGTGCTTGTCTTCGAGGAACAGCACGCAGGCTTCGCGCAGCCATTGGTCTTCGGTGGCGCTGATGCCATCGAGAAAACTCAGGTGATGGCGCACCCGTTGCCACATGTCATCGGCAATCGGGTGTTTTGCCAGGGTGCGCCGGCGACGCCAGGCGCTCAGGGACCACATCGTGTCAGCGCGATTCGGCTTTGGAGTTCGAACCCGCAAGTCGGTTACGCACCATGCCAATGATCATCGGCACCAGCGAGAGCAGGATGATGCCGACTACCAGTAGCGACAGGTTCTTCTTGATGAACGGCACGTTGCCGAAGAAGTAACCGAGCGTCACCAGGCCGCCGACCCACAGGATGGTGCCCAGCACGCTGAAGGCAAAGAAGCGCGGATAAGGCATTTTCCCCACGCCGGCGACGAACGGTGCAAAAGTACGGATGATCGGCAGGAAGCGCGCCAGGGTCACGGTTTTGCCGCCGTGCTTGTCGTAGAAGTCGTGGGTTTGTTGCAGGTAGTCGCGACGGAAGATCTTCGAGTCCGGATTGCTGAACAGTTTTTCACCCGCCGTTCGTCCGATGATGTAGTTGGTGCTGTCGCCCAGGATCGCCGCCAGCATCAGCAGGCCGCCGAGCAGTACCGGGTCCATGCCGCCACCGGCCGCCACGGCGCCGGCGATGAACAGCAAGGAGTCGCCCGGCAGGAAGGGCATGACCACAAGACCGGTTTCACAGAAGATCACCAAGAACAGAATGGCGTAGATCCATGCCCCGTAGTTGGTTACAAGCATGTCGAGGTAGACGTCGAGATGCAGGACAATGTCGATCGGGTTGAAATCCATGGATAGCACCTGTGGTGACGGCCCGTCTCAGCAGGCCTGTGCGGATGACTTCGCGTAAGACTACGGATAGGGGTAGTTTTTCTTACAAGCCGGGAATATCGGGATTATACGAGGCGAGTGGTGAAAATCGCGTCGAGATTGTAGCGGGGAATTTCATCACAGGGCTGATGTTTGATAACGATCAGGTGGGAGCGAGCCTGCTCGCGATGCCGTTGCCTCGTTGGACCAGTGTAATCCGATCGATGCCATCGCGAGCAGGGTGCAGGTGATTCAGAGTTCGTCGCTGATCGGCAGCACATAGTTCTTGAATTCGGTGTCTTCCTTGAATCCGATGGACTCGTAGGTTTTCTGCGCGACTTCGTTGTTGCTGCTGGTGGAAACACGCATGCGCACGGCATTGGTTTCCTTGGCCATTTTTTTTGCTGTGCGGATCAGGTTGTCGGCCACCAACTGGCGGCGGGCGTCCTCGGCGACATAAATATCGTTGAGGATCCACACACGTTTGAGCGAAAGCGAGGAGAAGCTCGGGTATAGCTGGCAGAAGCCCATCAGTTTGTTGCTGTCGTCATCGGACAGCGCCAGGTAGATCACCGACTCCTTGCGACGCAGGCGTTTTTCGAGGAACGCCCGGGACGAGTCCGGATACGGCAGGGAACCATAAAACTCGCGATATTTGACGAACAACGGGGTCAGCAGGTCCAGGTGTTCGAGGGTCGCTTGAATAATCCGCATGGTAGGTCTCGTCTTCAAGTGGCTGTCTTACGTCTCTGACGGCGATGGGAAACCCTTGGCGGCCGCGCAACGATCCTGCCTGAAACTGGTACGAATGTGCAATGCGCAAGCGGTTCAGGCATTCGGCGGGCCAAGCAGGAAATTACCTTTCATGTCGCCTCCCGTGTCCGACTCCAGTGTCTGAACCTGCGCTTCGTCCTTCAGATTGACCCCTGACAACTGCCGCCGGCAGGCTTCGCGCATCAAATACAGCAAACGGTGTGCCGCCATGCCATAGCTCAGGCCTTCGAGTCGGACATTGGAGATGCAATTACGGTAGGCATCGGTAAGGCCCACCTTGGGATTGTAGGTGAAATATAAACCCAGGCTGTCCGGAGAGCTGAGGCCAGGGCGTTCGCCAATGAGGATCACGGTCATTTTTGCGCCAAGCAACTCACCGATCTCATCGGCGACGGCCACCCGGCCCTGTTCCACGAGTACGACCGGCGCAATAGTCCAGTTGTCCCCGGCCATTTGCTCTTCGAAGCGCGCTAGAAACGGCAGGGTATGGCGATGAACGGCCAGTGCCGACAGGCCGTCGGCGACCACGATCACCAGATCCACGCCTCCCGGATGGGCCGCCGCGTAATCACGCAGGGTCTGCGCCGAGGCATCACTGAGTTTTCGCCCCAGATCGGGGCGTTGCAGGTAGGTGTTGCGATCCGTCGCCGCACTGTGCAGCAAAAGACACTCGCGATCACGTTCGGCCAATTGCGCATTGAGGGAGGCATGGTCAAACGGCAAGTGCACCGCATCCCGCGCCTGAGCGTGGGCGTATTGGAAGTCCAGTTGCGCGCGGGTGGGAATGCTGGTGCCGGTGCGGCCCAGAGCGATTCGCGCCGGCGTCAGTCGCCGCAGTTCCAGCCAAGGGTTGTGTGGATCGAAGGGTAGTTTATCCATGTCAATGCTCATCCCAGTTGCGCCAAGGCCTGCCGGAAGGCTGGCGGCAGGCTGTCGCCGAAGAGAACCCTGCCATCCGCTTGAGTGAAGATGCCCATTTTCGCCAGCCACTGCTCGAACTCCGGTGCGGGCTTCAACCCCAGGGTCTGCCGGGCGTAGAGCGCATCGTGGAACGAGGTGGTCTGGTAGTTGAGCATGATGTCGTCGGAGCCGGGGATGCCCATGATGAAGTTGATCCCGGCGACGCCCAGCAGGGTCAGCAGGGTGTCCATGTCATCCTGGTCGGCTTCGGCGTGGTTGGTGTAGCAGATGTCGCAACCCATGGGCACACCGAGCAATTTGCCGCAGAAGTGGTCCTCCAGGCCGGCGCGGATGATCTGTTTGCCGTTGTACAGGTATTCCGGGCCGATGAAGCCGACGACGGTATTCACCAGGAACGGTTTGAAATGCCGCGCAACGGCATAGGCCCGGGTTTCGCAGGTTTGCTGATCGACGCCGTGATGGGCGTTGGCCGACAGGGCGCTGCCCTGGCCGGTTTCGAAGTACATCAGGTTCTGGCCCAGCGTGCCGCGATTGAGGCTCAATCCTGCGTCGTAACCTTCCTGCAATATATTGAGGTTGATGCCGAAACTGGCGTTGGCCGCTTCGGTGCCGGCGATAGACTGGAACACCAGGTCCAACGGGACGCCGCGATTGACCGCTTCGATCGACGTGGTGACATGGGTCAACACGCAAGCCTGGGTCGGGATTTCGTAGCGCTGGATGATCGCGTCGAGCATCTCCAGCATGGCGCAGATCGAGGCGATGCTGTCGGTGGCCGGGTTGATGCCGATCATGGCATCGCCGTTGCCGTGCAGCAGGCCGTCGAGAATGCTCGCGGCGATGCCCGCCGGTTCGTCGGTGGGGTGATTCGGTTGCAAGCGCGTGGACAGGCGACCGCGCAGGCCCAGGGTGCCGCGAAACTGCGTGACCACGCGGATTTTTTGCGCCACCAGCACCAGATCTTGTACGCGCATGATCTTCGACACGGCGGCGGCCATTTCCGGGGTGAGGCCGGGGGCGAGGGCGCGCAGGACCTGCTCGTCGGCGGCATCGCTGAGCAGCCAGTCGCGAAAGCCGCCGACGGTGAGGTGGCTGACGACCGCGAAGGCTTGTTTGTCGTGGGTGTCGATGATCAGGCGGGTGACTTCATCGGACTCATAGGGAATCAACACTTCTTGCAGGAAGTGGGATAGCGGAATGTCGGCCAAAGTCATCTGGGCCGCGACGCGCTCGCCGTCATTGAGGGCCGCGACGCCAGCCAGAAAATCCCCGGAACGCGCCGGACTGGCCTTGGCCATTACATCCTTGAGGCTGTCGAAGCGATAGGTCTGGGCGCCGACGGAATGGGCATATACGGCCATGGGGCGGGGCCTCCTGTTATGTACAAGTCTTCAGTTCACGACCGACCCTTGTGGGAGCGAGCCTGCTCGCGATGCGGGCGACTCGGTCTGGTATTTACACTGCGGTGATGCAATCGCGAGCAGGCTCGCTCCCACAGGGAATCGGTGTGCACTTCAATAATGCAGGCGCCGGGCAGGGGGCCCGGTGCCGGTGCATTTAGATACCTTCGAGCATAGCGTCTGCCGGTGCCTCGGAACGTTGCTTGGCGGTCAACTGGAAGTACAGGTAACCGGCAACCATGAAGCCGAGGAATACCAGGCCGATCACGGTGTTGAACCAGGCCATCGCCACCAGGCACACCACCGCCAGAAACAGCGCGATCCCCGGCACGATCGGATAGCCCGGCGCGCGGAAGGTGCGCTCCAGGTTCGGTTCGGTCTTACGCAGCTTGAACAGGCTCAGCATACTGATGATGTACATCACGATGGCACCGAATACCGACATGGTGATCATTGCCGCCGTCAGGGTCATGCCTTGCAGGTTGATCAGGCCGTCGCTGTAGATCGCCGCGATGCCGATCACACCGCCGGCCAGAATCGCCCGATGTGGCGTCTGGAAGCGCGAGAGTTTGGCCAGCCCCTTGGGCAGGTAACCGGCGCGAGCCAGGGCGAAGAACTGCCGGGAATAGCCAAGAATGATCCCGTGGAAACTTGCCACCAGACCGAACAGGCCGATCCATACCAGCATGTGCATCCAGGTCGAATTATCGCCGACCACGGCTTTCATCGCCTGGGGCAGCGGATCGTTGATGTTCGACAGTTGACGCCAGTCGCCGACGCCGCCCGCCATCACCATCACGCCGATGGCCAGGAACACCAGGGTCAGAATGCCGCTGACATAGGCCCTGGGGATTGTGCGTTTCGGGTCCTTGGCTTCCTCGGCGGCCATGGCCGCGCCTTCGATGGCGAGGAAGAACCAGATGGCGAAGGGAATGGCTGCGAAAATGCCGGGAATAGAAGCGATCGTGAATTCATTGGCGCCGGACCAGCCATTGAGTACGAAGTTACTGAAGCTGAAGCCCGGGGCGACCACGCCCATGAACACCAGCAATTCGGCGACCGCCAGTACGGTGACCACCAATTCGAAGGTGGCCGCGATGCTGACGCCGAGGATGTTCAGGCCCATGAACACGAAATAAGCGCCAACGGCGGCGATCTTCGGGTCCAGTTCCGGGTATTGCACGTTGAGGTAGGCGCCGATGGCCATGGCGATGGCCGGTGGCGCAAAGACGAATTCGATCAGGGTAGCGATGCCGGCGATCAACCCGCCTTTCTCACCAAAGGCCCGGCGGCTGTAGGCAAACGGCCCGCCAGCGTGGGGAATTGCAGTCGTCAGTTCGGTAAAGCTGAAAATGAAGCAGGTGTACATCGTCGCCACCATCAACGCGGTGACGAGAAAACCCAGTGTGCCTGCGGTGCCCCAGCCGTAACTCCAGCCGAAGTACTCGCCGGAAATCACCAGGCCGACGGCAATGCCCCATAAATGCAGGGTGCCGAGTGTGGGTTTGAGCTGTGTGGAAGAAATAGTCATAAGTCCTCTCTAGTTTTTATTGTTCGATCTTTTGGACTTTCGGGTACGACGGGTTGGGTGCAATTCCTGAATGATGGGTACGCAAGGCCCGTGCCAGAGCGGCCAGGCGTTGGGTGTTGAGTCATTTAGGACGCTATCGCGAGCAAGCTCGCTCCCACAGGGATCTCTGGTGTGTTGCAAATCCACTGTGGGAGCGAGCTTGCTCGCGATGGCTGCTTGAAGGGCGACACAGAAACACCTGTGTCGCCCCCGGTTTTTAGAAGAAGCCCAGCGGATTGATGTCGTAGCTCACCAGCAGGTTTTTGGTCTGCTGATAGTGGTCGAGCATCATCTTGTGGGTTTCACGGCCGACGCCGGACTTCTTGTAGCCACCGAACGCGGCGTGCGCCGGGTACAGGTGGTAGCAGTTGGTCCAAACACGACCGGCCTTGATGGCGCGGCCCATGCGGTAGGCGCGGTTGATGTCGCGGGTCCAGAGGCCGGCACCCAGGCCGAACTCGGTGTCGTTGGCGATGGCCAGGGCTTCGGCTTCATCCTTGAAGGTGGTGATGCTCACCACCGGGCCAAAGATTTCTTCCTGGAACACGCGCATTTTGTTGGTGCCCTTGAGCAGGGTCGGCTGGATGTAATACCCGCTCGCCAGGTTGCCCTCGAGTTTTTCCACCTTGCCGCCGGTCAGCAGTTCGGCGCCTTCGCCCTTGGCGATTTCCAGGTACGAAAGGATTTTGTCGAATTGCTGCTCGGACGCCTGGGCGCCGACCATGGTGTCGGTGTCCAGCGGGTCGCCACGTTTGATTTGCAGGACCTTCTTCATCACCACTTGCATGAACTCGTCGTAGATCGACTCTTGCACCAGCGCGCGGGAAGGGCAGGTGCAGACTTCGCCCTGGTTGAAGAACGCCAGCACCAGGCCTTCGGCGGCCTTCTCGATGAAGGACGGCTCGGCCTTCATGATGTCTTCGAAGAAGATGTTCGGCGATTTGCCACCCAGCTCCACGGTGGACGGAATGATGTTTTCCGCCGCGCATTTCATGATGTGCGAGCCGACCGGGGTCGAGCCGGTGAAGGCAATCTTGGCGATGCGTTTGCTGGTGGCCAGGGCTTCACCGGCTTCTTTACCGAAGCCTTGCACCACGTTCAGCACGCCCGGCGGCAGCAGGTCGCCAATCAGCTCCATCAGCACGGTAATGCCCAGTGGCGTTTGCTCGGCAGGCTTGAGCACCACGCAGTTGCCAGCGGCGAGAGCCGGGGCGAGTTTCCAGGCGGCCATCAGGATCGGGAAGTTCCACGGAATGATCTGCCCGACCACGCCCAGCGGCTCATGGATGTGATAGGCCACGGTATTGCCGTCGATTTCGGCAGCGCTGCCTTCCTGAGCGCGAATGCAACCGGCGAAGTAGCGGAAGTGGTCGGCGGCCAGCGGGATGTCGGCGTTGAGGGTTTCACGCACGGCTTTGCCGTTGTCCCAGGACTCGGTGATCGCCAGCAGTTCCAGGTTCTGTTCGATGCGGTCGGCGATTTTCAGCAGCACCAGCGAGCGCGCCTGGGCGGACGTGGCGCCCCAGGCATCGGCAGCGGCGTGGGCAGCGTCCAGGGCCTTGTCGATGTCTTCGGCCGTGGAGCGGGGGAATTCGGCAATTGGTTGGCCATTCACTGGCGAGGTATTGGTGAAGTACTGACCTTTGACAGGCGCGACGAACTCGCCGCCGATGTAGTTACCGTATTTGGCTTTGAACGAAACGATAGCGCCTTCAGTACCGGGGTGAGCGTAACGCATGGTGGTCTCTCCTTGCTTTTGTGCTTATAGGGAGTCGCGCATGTGCGCTTGCTTTAAGCGTAGAGCAAGGGCCGGGCCAGTGCCTTGCATGTCAGGTAAATCAAGGCCTTGCGCAGTTTTTGTCGGACAAACGGGGTTGGCTTGTGGCGCTTTCGGTACAGCCCTGGTGACACTTTGTACCGTTTGTGGCACAGCTTGTGACCAACCGGTCTTGCAGGCATTGCAATGCGGGCCGGGCTGGAGGATGCTCGGCATCACCTCATGCACGGGACGCCGAGCCCCGGGGAGAATAATAAGAAATGCACGACAACCATTTGAGTCGCCATGCCCAGCAAGTATTGACGGTGACCCAGGGCAAGACCCACCTGCACGGTCCCGGCAGCGATCCGTCCATCGCCCGTTCCTGGCTGCGCTGCCTTGAGGACTATCACCTCGATCCGGCCCTGAGCATCGCGCCGACGGTGCTGGAACATGGCCGTGTCCTGGAAAGCCGCGAACGCTTGCAGCAGGTGCTGCACATCGCCGGCAATGAAATGACCAGCCTGCATCAACAACTCTCCGGCGTCGGCCATGCAGTGCTGCTGACCGACGCCCGCGGCGTGATCCTCAACTGCGTCACCGCGCCCGCCGAACGACAGATTTTCGAGCGTGCCGGCCTCTGGCTCGGTGCCGACTGGAGCGAGGCCTGCGAAGGCACTAACGGTATCGGCACTTGTCTGGTGGAGCGTCAGTCGCTGACCATCCATCAGGACGAACACTTTCGCGGCCGCCACACCGGCCTGACCTGCTCGGCGAGCCCGGTCTTCGATCCCCATGGCGAATTGCTGGCGGTACTCGACGTATCGTCGGCGCGGCGCGATGTGTCGCGGCAAAGTCAGTTCCACACCATGGCGCTGGTCAATCTGTCGGCGAAGATGATCGAGAGCTGCTACTTCCTGCGCTGCTTCGACAATCAATGGCTGCTGCGCTTTCACTTGCAGGCCGAGTCCGTCGGTTTGTTCAGCGAAGGGTTGCTGGCGTTCGACGGAGAAGGGCGAATATGCGCGGTCAACCAGAGTGCGCTGAACCTGCTGGGGCATATTCGCGGCGGCTTGCTGGGTAAACCGGTGGAGGCGTTTTTCGATTGCTCGCTCGATGAGTTGCTCGGTCGCGCGAGCACCAATGCCGCCGCCAGTTGGCCGTTGCGCACCCGTGATGGTCGCAAGCTGTTCGCGGTATTGCGCGGTGAGGCACGGCGGCCGTTGCCGATTCCGATGGTGCCAACTACAAAGGTTGCACAAGCACCGCGCCTGTCGGGTATTTGCCTGGATGACGCGACGTTGCAGGCGGACTTCCGCAAGGCATTGCGCGTCTACGAACGCGACGTGCCGCTGCTGATCAACGGCGAAACCGGGTCCGGCAAGGAGGCCTTTGCCAAAGCGGTGCACCACGCCAGCCAGCGGGCGGAGAAAGCCTTCGTCGCTCTCAATTGCGCGGCCATTCCCGAAAGCCTGATCGAAAGCGAGCTCTTCGGTTATCGCGGCGGCAGCTTTACCGGTGCGCGCAAGGAAGGCATGCGCGGCAAGTTGCAACAGGCCGATGGTGGGACCTTATTCCTCGATGAAATCGGTGACATGCCACTGGCCATGCAGACGCGCTTGCTGAGGGTGCTGGAAGACCGGCAAGTGGTGCCAATCGGCGGCGAGCCGGAATCGGTGAATGTGCGGATCATCAGTGCCACTCACCGTAACTTGCTGGACCGTGTGCAGGACGGCAGCTTCCGTGAGGATTTGTATTACCGCCTCAACGGACTGGAAGTCGCGTTGCCGCCGTTGCGCGAGCGTAGCGACAAATCCCGGTTACTCGACTTTTTGCTGGCCGAGGAGACGGGCGGAGAAACGGTGTTGATCGAGGGGCCGGCGCGGGAGGCCTTATTGGGGTTCGCCTGGCCGGGTAACGTGCGGCAGTTGCGAAATGTGCTGCGTACGTTGGCGGCACTATGTGAGGACGGGCGGATCGGTCTGGAGGATTTGCCGGCGATGATTCGCCAGGTGCGGCCGGTAGTGTCGACGATTGAAGAGGCGTCGGAGCATCCGCTGGAAGATGCCGAGCGGTTGGCGTTACTCACGGCGCTGGAGCAGACGCGCTGGCATATGACCCACACGGCTGAGCAGTTGGGGGTCAGTCGAAATACCCTCTATCGGAAGCTGCGTAAACACGGTATCGCCCGGTAGACCGCGTCGCGCCCTTCGCGAGCAGGCTCGCTCCCACAGGGCTGCGCAGTCCTTGTGGGAGCGGGCTTGCTCGCGAAGGCGTCTTCAGATCTGAAACACAAGGTGCGATTTTCCCCTCCCTAAGCTAACCTGCGGCCATGTTTTACGAGGTCGACTAATGCACATTCATATTCTTGGTATCTGCGGCACTTTCATGGGGTCAATGGCGGTTCTGGCCAAGGAGCTGGGCCATCACGTGACGGGCTCCGATGCCAACGTCTATCCGCCGATGAGCACTCAGCTGGAAGCCCAGGGCATTGAATTGACCCAAGGCTACGACCCGGCGCAACTCGATCCGGCCCCTGATCTGGTAGTGATCGGCAACGCCATGTCCCGGGGCAACCCGGCTGTGGAGTATGTACTGAACAAAGGCCTGCCCTACGTTTCCGGCCCGCAATGGCTGGCCGATCACGTGCTGCAAGGCCGCTGGGTGCTGGCGGTTGCCGGTACGCACGGCAAGACCACCACCAGCAGCATGCTGGCCTGGGTGCTGGAGCACGCGGGCATGGCTCCGGGTTTCCTGATCGGCGGCGTGCCGCAAAACTTCTCGGTGTCGGCGCGCCTGGGCGATACGCCGTTTTTCGTCATTGAAGCCGACGAATACGACAGCGCGTTCTTCGACAAACGCTCCAAGTTCGTGCACTACCGTCCGCGCACGGCGATCCTGAACAACCTCGAATTCGATCACGCGGACATCTTCCCGGACCTGCCGGCCATCGAGCGGCAGTTCCATCACTTGGTGCGGACCATCCCGAGCGAAGGACTGGTGATTCATCCGACCACTGAGCCGGCCTTGCTGCGCGTTATCGAGATGGGTTGCTGGACGCCGGTGCAAACCACCGGTGCTGGCGGTCAGTGGCAGGTCAAATTGCTCAGTGAAGATGGCTCGAAGTTCGAAGTGATGTTCGAAGGCGTCGCCCAAGGCGTAGTCGAGTGGGACATGACTGGCCAGCACAACGTCGCCAACGCCCTGGCGACGCTGGCTGCCGCACGCCACGTCGGTGTGGTGCCGTCCATGGGCATCGCCGCGTTGAGCGCCTTCAAAAGCGTGAAGCGCCGGATGGAAAAAGTCGCGGAAGTCGGTGGCATCACCATTTATGACGACTTCGCTCACCACCCGACCGCCATCGCCACCACGCTGGATGGCCTGCGCAAACGCATCGGCGATGCACCGTTGGTCGCGATCATCGAGCCGCGTTCCAACTCCATGAAGCTTGGCGCGCACCGAGACGGATTGCCGGAAAGCGTGGTCGATGCCGATCAGGTGATCTGGTACGCACCGGCCAACCTCGGCTGGGATCTGGCGGGCACCGCCGCGCTGTGCACTGTGCCGTCGATTGTCAGCGACTCCCTGGAAGGCATCATCGAGCGCGTGAAGAGCCAGGCGCAACCCGGCACCCACGTGGTAATCATGAGCAACGGCGGCTTCGGCGGCCTGCACGGCAAACTGGCCGAGGCGCTCAAATGAACAACGGCCCGGACCGCATCACCCTGGCGATGACTGGCGCTTCAGGCGCCCAGTACGGTTTGCGCCTGCTCGACTGCCTGGTGCGGGAAGATCGTGAAGTGCACTTTCTGATTTCCAAGGCCGCGCAGTTGGTGATGGCCACCGAAACCGACGTCACGCTGCCGGCCAAGCCGCAGATGATGCAGGCGTTCCTCACCGAATACACGGGGGCTGCCGCCGGGCAGATTCGGGTGTACGGCAAGGAAGACTGGATGTCGCCGGTGGCTTCGGGCTCCGGCTCCCCGGCGGCGATGGTGGTGGTGCCGTGTTCCACGGGCACGTTGTCGGCCATCGCCACGGGTGCCTGCAACAACTTGATCGAACGCGCCGCAGACGTGACGCTCAAAGAGCGTCGGCAGTTGATCCTGGTGCCCCGTGAAGCGCCGTATTCGAGCATTCACCTGGAGCACATGCTCAAGTTATCGAACATGGGCGTGACGATCCTGCCGGCATCTCCGGGCTTCTATCATCAGCCGCAAACCATCGATGACCTGATCGATTTCGTCGTGGCGCGGATCCTTAACCTGCTGAATATTCCTCAGGACATGTTGCCGCGCTGGGGCGAGCATCATCTGACCAGCGATGAATAAGTTGCTGGTGATGGTGCTGGCGCTGCAATTGGCCGGGTGCGCCACTGTGCGGACCCTCGATGCGGCCAAGCCGGGTGCGCCTGTGGTGTACTCGGGGACTCGCCTGGATTTGTACGCGATGAACGGTGGGTGCTGCGCGATGGACCGTTTCGGTGCCGAAGCGCCGAGCTACCCGGGCGTTGATCTGCCGGCCAGTGCGTTGCTCGACACGCTGCTGTTGCCATTGTCGTTGCTGACAGTGATAGGGGTGAGTTTTCAGGCGACGGGTGGATTGTAAGAGAGCGCTTCGCGCTCTATCGCGAGCAAGCTCGCTCCCACAGGACTTTCAGCGATTGCAAAATTTGTGTACGACACAAAATCCTGTGGGAGCGGGCTTGCCCGCGATGAGGCCCGCTCAGGCACCATAAAATTACTTGCCCAACTTCCTCAGCTCATCCGACTCGACAATCCTGATCCCGTCCTGCTCTTCCAGCGCCAGACGCCACATCGCGCGTGCCAGTTGGCAGGCTTCGATACCATGGTATTTGCCAGGGATCAGCCGAGACAACGGACCAGCGACTTTCTCGCCCAGTCGCGGTTCGGTGCGATCACCCAGCAATAGCGAAGGGCGGCAAATAGTCAGCTGCGGCCAGTCCTGCGCGCGCAATGCGTACTCCATCTCGCCTTTGACCCGGTTGTAGAAAATCGAGGATCTGCGATCGGCTCCCAGGGCACTGATCACGATCAAATGCCTTGCGCCCATTTCCCGGGCACGCTTGGCGAATGCCACCACCATGTCCAGGTCCACCGCGCGAAACGCCTGTTCCGAGCCGGCCTGCTTGATCGTGGTGCCGAGGCAGCAATAGGCGATATCGACCCGCCCGTTCAGCTGCGGCAGAAACTCCGCCGGGTCGCCGACGGGGTTTTCAAGGTGCGGGTGCCCGGCCAATGGCCTGCGTGAGGGGGCCAATACCCGGGTAATCGTTGGTTCGTTAAGCAGGCGATCAAGCAGATGCTCACCCGTCAAACCGGTGGCTCCGGCGAGCAGCACGTGCTGAGGCGTCAAGTACATAGTGTCTCTCCCTTGATACTATTCAGCTTAGTTGCTGTTTGCATCCTTGCTTTCGATGGATGCACTTTGCAGTGCTTTTCGTGCCTGCTGTTTGCGCAGTAGTTGCCAATGCGAGAGGACGGTTTTCGGTGCCCAGATCTGTGGTTCGGACGCTTCAAAACCGTCCGCCAGCTCACGTTCGGCGACGGTGGCCTTGGTCAGTTTGAAGGCTTGCTCCAGATCATCGGTCTGGTTCAGGGCCTGGGCGAACAAGGCATCGCCGAAGTAAGTGAAGTTGGCTTCCTCCGAGCAACCGAAGGATACTCGGTCGGCCCGCGAGGCCGTTATGATCAGGGTCCGTTCATCCTTGAGGGCGGGGATGAAGCCGCCGGAGTAGCAGGACGAAATCACGATGATCTTGTCGCGGTTTTTCAAGGGGGCGAGAACCGCGGCCAATTCGTCGGCTGGCAGATCGGCCAGTTCCATGCGCGGCTGGTCGAGCACCAGTTCGTGTTCACTGGTGCCGTGGCTGGTCAGGTAGATGAAAATCAGGTCTTCCGGACCGCTGCGTTCGGCCAGCGTCAGGGCAGCGCGGCGCAGGTTTTCCCGGGTAGCCATCGGGCGGTCGGCGAGGTGGTCACGATGGTTCACCAGGCGGATCTGGCCAAAGGTGCCGAAACGGGTGGTGAGCATGTTGGCGACGTAGTCGGATTCGCGCAGAAACACGCTTTGCTTGCCATCGCCACCCAGGGTCAACGAATACAGCTCTACCGCCGGGGTCGAGGGTGGAACGTTGGCCAGCGCGGCGTCGAGCAAGCGCCCCTGGGCCAACAGGCCGAGCTCCAGGGTGTCGGGCAATAATTTGCCCTCGGCGTCGCGTACGCGCTGGCCGTTGATCCAGGTGCCGCTGAGCACGGTGCCATCGGTCAACACCAATGTGCCGCGCCCCTGGTAACTGTCGTTGTCGAACTGGCCAGTGTAAAAGCTGCCGTCGGACAGGTTCAGGCGGCCCTGGCCGGAAAAACGCCAGTCATTGAACTGGCCGATGTAGTGGCTGCCGTCAGTGCCGATCAACTCGCCCTTGCCGCTCAGCGAGCCTTCCTTGAACTGGCCCAGCCAGACATCGCCGTCGGCGTTCTCGTAGCGGCCCTTGCCGTGCAGTTGATTGTTCTTGAAGCTGCCGACATAGATGTCGCCGTCGGCGCT
This sequence comes from Pseudomonas sp. KH_046_1, assembly GCF_057839025.1. NCBI lineage: Bacteria > Pseudomonadati > Pseudomonadota > Gammaproteobacteria > Pseudomonadales > Pseudomonadaceae > Pseudomonas > Pseudomonas sp. KH_046_1. The sequence goes on along the minus strand of NZ_CM174481.1, from coordinate 5,615,064 downwards.
GTTGAAAGTCCCGTTGCCTTCCAGCTGGCCGTCGACGAAGTGCCCGGTGAACTGATTGCCGTTGCCGTCGCCGCGCTGTCCTTCGCCATTGGGTTTGCCGTGGGCGAACTGACCTTGATAGGAGCTGCCGTCTTCGAGTTCGAGTCGACCCAGGCCGGCGTATTGATCGGCCTTGAACTCTCCGCGATAGCTCATGCCGTTTTCTTTGAGGGTGCCTTCGCCGTTGCGTCGGCCGGCCTTGAAGCCGCCGCTGTAGCTGCTGGCGTTGGTGGTCAGTGCCCCCTGGCCGTCGAACAGTCCCTGATTGAACTGCCCGCGATAGACTTCGCCATTGCTGCCATGCCATTCGCCCTGGCCCTGCCACTGGCCCTTTTCGAACTCGCCGGCGTACCAGCTGCCGTTCGGGTAGTCGATACGCCCCTTGCCTTGCAGCAAGCCATTGACCAGGTCACCGCGATAGCGTCCGCCGTCCGGCAGGCGGGCGTCGGGAGGCAAAGGCGATTCGCCGTCGCCGCAAGCGGTGAGCATCAGGGTCAAGGCAAGGAGTGCAAGTGGGCGCATAGCGGATTCCGGGCAATTAGGCGAGGGAGTATGCCGCAGCTATGTGTCCATATATAGGGTGAGGTACCGCGTGAGGGCGCGAAACAGCATGAGCTGCTTCGCATCCAGGACGGTTTATACGAAGCACAGGGACAGAGGTTCGGCGATGTACGCCGGTTTGTCCGAACCTTCGATTTCCAGGGTGGTGGTGGCTTTGAGCAGCCATTGGCCGGGTTTCTTCTCGATGACTTCGGTCAGGTCGACCTTCAGGCGCACTTTCGAATTGACCTTGACTGGCTGGATGAAGCGCACGCTGTCGAGGCCGTAGTTGACCACCATCTTCAAGCCTTCGGGCATGACGAGGATGTCTTCCATCAGTTTCGGGATAAGCGACAGCGACAGAAAGCCGTGAGCGATGGTGCTGCCAAATGGCGTTTGCGCGGCCTTGACCGGGTCGACGTGGATGAACTGAAAATCCCCTGTGGCTTCGGCGAACAGGTTGATGCGGTCCTGATCGATGGTGAGCCATTCGGAACGTCCAAGTTCCTTGCCGACATAATCTTTGAGCTCTGCAACTGGAACATAGGGCATTGAGACTCTCCTTGGGTTCATCGGTTTTATGGTTTTGGCTTGCGGGGATCTAACCTCCCGGCTTACCACTTTAGATCAACATGACCAAACGCTCCGGTCAACTGACCATGCTTTTGGCGAATGCCGATCTATAGCGCGAGCATGCTTATAATGCCCTGCCAATGCGGGTGACGGATTTTGCGGGAGATCTTTGATGTTGTTACGGGGCCTGACGTGGCTGGTGCTGTTCCAATTGCTCGGCACCGCGATCAATCATTTGTTCTTGCCGGTGCTGCCGGGGCCGATTGTGGGGTTGCTGCTGTTGCTGGTGTACCTCATCTGTCGCGGACAGGTCGGCGAGCCACTGAACCTGGCGGCCAGCAGCCTGCTGCGCTACCTGCCGCTGTTGCTGGTGCCGCCGGCCGTGGGCGTGATGGTCTACGCCGCTGACATCGCAGCGGATTTCTGGGCCATTGTCGGTGCGCTGGTGCTGTCGCTGCTGCTTTCGATGGCCTTCGCCGGAGTGCTGATGCAGCGCATGGTCAAGCGTCACGCTCAGCCTGAGGACTGCCAATGATCTTCGACTGGCACGGCGCTTGGGCGTCAGTAATTCACCATCCATTGTTCGGCATTGGCATTACCCTCGGTGCCTATCAGCTGGTGCTGGCGGCATTCGAGAAAACCCGATGGATCTTTTTGCAGCCGGTGCTTGTCTCCATGTTGCTGGTGATCGGCGTGCTGGTGGGCTGCGGCCTGACCTACGCCGAGTACCGCAAGAGCACCGAGATTCTCAGCATCCTGCTCGGCCCGGCCACTGTCGCGCTGGCGGTGCCGCTTTATCTCAACCTGCGACGGATTCGGCAGTTGTTCTGGCCGATATTTACTACGCTGGTGATAGGTGGGGTGGTGGCCACGGGGATGGGCGTGTTGCTGGGCTGGTCGTTCGGTGCCGAGCACATGATCCTGATGACCATGGCGCCGAAATCGGTGACCTCGCCGATCGCTATGTTGGTGGCTGAGCAGATTGGTGGTGTCGCGGCGCTGGCAGCGGTGTTCGTCTTGATTACCGGTGTGATCGGGGCGATTTTCGGTCCGGCCCTGTTGAGCCGCCTCGGCGTGCACAGCCCGGAAGCCAGGGGCATGGCACTGGGCATGACGGCCCATGCGGTCGGCACGTCGGTGGCGTTGCAGGAAAGTGAAGAGTGCGGCGCCTTCGCGGCGCTGGCGATGAGCCTGATGGGTGTGGCCACGGCGGTTTTCCTGCCGTTGGCGGTGTCGATGGTGGTCTAAGGAAATGTCTATGAGTCTGCCGCTTTTTCCGCTCAATACAGTGCTGTTCCCAGGCTGCATCCTCGACTTGCAGATCTTCGAAGCGCGCTATCTGGACATGATCGGTCGCTGCATGAAGCAGGGCGGCGGATTCGGCGTGGTGTGCATCCTCGATGGCGAAGAAGTCGGGATCGCCCCGGCGGGTTACGCCCTGGTCGGGTGTGAGGCGCTGATTACCGATTTCAAGCAGCAGGACAACGGCCTGCTGGGGATTCGGGTTCAGGGCGGACGGCGTTTCCATGTATTACGAACGGAAGTCCAGCGCGATCAGTTGACCGTCGCCGAGGTCGAGTGGCTGGAAGACGAGCCGGAGCAACCGCTGCAGGACGAGGACGCCGATCTGGTGGCCTTGCTCAAGGCCCTGGCGGAACACCCGATGGTCGAAGCCTTGAACATGGGTACCGAAGCGACCGGCCAGCAGTCGCTGGCCAATCAGTTGGCGTACCTGTTGCCCTTCGCTGAACTGGACAAGATCGATCTGCTGCAACTTGACGATCCGCAGCAGCGACTGGATGCGATTCAGGCGCTGCTGGACGAGTTGCAGGGCGAACTGTTTGCCTGACTGCTGTCAGTACGCGTACCGCAACATCGTATGCGGTAAATGCCTCAGCACGAAGAATCCGAACAATGCCACCAAGGCTGGGAGCACCAGCCACCAGACCTTGGGTGGCAAGGCGTTGAGCGGTTCCTTGCGCTGGATCAGCCACAGGCTGGCCGCGCAGACACATGCCGCCAGCATCGCGCCGGCCAATACATCTGTCGGCCAATGCGCTCCGAGGTAAACCCGCGAAAGCGAAATCGCCATTGCGGGCAGGCAGCCCACCAATAACCAGGTCAGACGCATCCGAGGCGGTTGTCCGCGTCCCGCCAGGACGGCGAGGGTCAGGAACAGCGCGAAAGACCCTGAAGCATGGCCGCTGGGCATGCTGTAGCTGGTGAGCGGATCGCTCAACACTTCGGGGCGCACGCGGGCGAAAAAGTACTTGGTCGCGGTATTGGCCAGTGCCGTGAAGAGCAACGTGCTGCCCGCGAAAATCGCGTGCCGCCATTGCCGCATCAGCAGCAGCAAACCGGTCAGCAGTGCGCTGAAAAATAGCATGTTGCGGAATTCGCCGATCAGCGTGAAGACCACCGCCACTTCATCCAGCATCGGTTGGCGATGCTCCTGCACCAGCGTCATCACCCCTTGATCGAGTGCGGACAGGTGCGAGTAACCGATAAACAGCCCCGTCAGAATCAGCAGACTCATCCCGGTAATGAACAACGTCGCGCGGCGATGCCGGCGCAGGCTGCTGGTCGCGCTCAAGCCGACCATCACCGCAATGCTGCCAGCAACAACCCCGACCTGGAGCCAGAAGCCTTCGGGCAACGGCAAGCGGATTGCCGCGCCCGTGGCCCAGCCAGGCATCAGATAAGCCACCGACCAACCCGTGCCGGCCAATAGGCTGACAGCGAAGAAGCGGGGGAAAGGCATGTCGCACATGCCGGCCACCATCGGCAGCATTGGCCGCAGGGGGCCGATAAAACGCCCAACCAGCAGGCTGGCGATACCGTAGCGCTGGAAATAAGTCTCGGCCCCGGCGATCCATTCCGGATGATGGCGCAAGCCCGGCAGGCGCCGGATGTTCTGATGGAAGTGCCGCCCCAGAAAATACGAAATGACGTCGCCCAGCACCCCGGCGACGAAACCCAGCAAGAGCGTTTCACTGAGCGTCAGCGCGCCACTGCCTGCCAGTACCGCCACGGCGAACAGCAACACCGTGCCGGGAATGATCAGCCCGGCAATCGCCAGGCACTCCACAAAGGCCACGATGAATACCGCTGCTGCCAGCCATTGCGGGTTGACCGCCAACCATCCGGTCACGCTATCGAGCCATTGGCCCATAAAAACCACTCCATCAAATGTTCAATTTTCTACTTGTAGGAGCGAGCCTGCTCGCGATAGCGCACTTTGAGTCAACAGTGATGCTGATTGTGCTGACCTCATCGCGGGCAAGCCCGCTCCCACAGGGGATTTCTGTTTGCATCAAGTCTGAGTCAATTTCAGGACAGCACAAAATAATCGCGCCCTTCGGTCTGCCCCCGTCGTAGCGGGTTGCGCGTGCAATAAGCCGCGTAAGCAGCGTCGACGAAGCGGTACATCAGGTGTTCATCGCGCCCATGGGGGATGCCCAGGCGCGTAGTCTGGATGATGTGGACGGGCGTCTGCCCGACGTGTTCTACCAGCAGCACCTCATGGTCGAAGCGTTTGGCGTCCCACACCGGCACTTTCAGGCCCAGTGCCTTGCACAGCAGAGTTTGCCCGGCGCAGAGTTTTTGTGATGGGCGAGGGTGGCCCTGGGCATCGGGATTGTTCAATAGCATCTGTGCCAGGCTGCCCGGTCCGCTCAATTCATCGACCCATGGGTAGGCGGATTTGATCAGCACGGCGTTACCCGGCCCCTGGGCACTGAAGTTCAGTGAATCGCCGCCCCGGGCGTAATACATATAGATGTGGCCACCATCCAGGAACAAAGCCTTACGCTTTTCTGTGTAGCCGAGAGAGGCGTGGCTGCCTTTTTCTGCGCAGTAATAGGCTTCTGTCTCGATGATCCGGGCGCTGAGCCACAGGTCACCAACCCGATGGCGAATGACTTTGCCCAGTAAATCCCGGGCCAGAACTTGCGCGTCACGGTCGAAAAACGCGTCCGGGAGGCCCGCGGGCAGGCTCACAGCGGACGCTCGAACAGTCAGATTGGACATGATGACCGGCATTTGTCAGGGCTGAATGAGTCGTGATGATAACAATTTGCAGCTTAATCCCGGCTGAACATCGGCAAATTGCCCTCCATTTCGACCATCCGCCCGTCACCGCTGTTAGTCGGTGGGCGCGACAGCTATAATCTGTCGCTTTACTCTTTACCAAGACCTAATCAAAGACCACGCCAGACCATGACTGAGTCCGTTCTTGACTACATGACCCGCCTGGGTCGCGCTGCCCGCGAAGCTTCCCGCGTGATCGGCCGTGCCAGTACCGCGCAGAAAAACCGCGCCCTGCAGGCCGCCGCCAATGCGCTGGACGCTGCCCGCGCCGAGCTGACGGCGGCCAATGAACAGGATTTGGCCGCCGGTCGCGCCAATGGTCTTGAGCCCGCCCTGCTCGAACGGCTGGCGCTGACCCCGGCGCGTATCGACGGCATGATCGTCGGCCTGCGTCAGGTAGCAGCCCTGCCGGACCCGGTCGGCGCGATCCGCGACATGAGCTTCCGTCCGTCCGGTATTCAGGTCGGCAAGATGCGCGTGCCATTGGGCGTGATCGGAATCATCTACGAGTCGCGGCCGAACGTGACCATCGATGCCGCGAGCCTGTGCCTGAAGTCCGGTAACGCGACCATCCTGCGTGGCGGTTCCGAGGCGATTCATTCCAATCGCGCCATCGCCGCCTGCATTCAGCGTGGCCTGGCCGAGGCCGATTTGCCGGCTGCGGTGGTGCAAGTGGTCGAAACCACGGATCGCGCTGCCGTCGGCGCGCTGATCACCATGCCTGAGTACGTCGATGTCATCGTGCCGCGCGGCGGCCGTGGCCTGATCGAGCGCGTCAGCCGTGATGCCCGGGTACCGGTGATCAAGCATCTGGACGGCATCTGCCACGTTTATGTGAGTGAACACGCCGACCTGGCCAAGGCCCAGCGCATTGCGTTCAATGCCAAGACTTACCGTTATGGCATCTGCGGTGCCATGGAAACGCTGCTGGTGGATCAAGCCGTTGCCAAGGATTTCCTGCCGGCGATGGCGGCCCAGTTCCGCGAAAAAGGCGTCGAGCTGCGTGGTTGCGAACGCACCCGGGCGATCATCGATGCCGTGCCGGCCACCGAGGAAGACTGGAACACCGAGTATCTGGCGGCGATTCTGTCGATCCGCGTGGTCGACGGACTGGGCCAGGCCATCGAGCACATCAATCATTACGGCTCCCATCACACCGATTCGATTGTCAGCGAACACCAGGGCGACACCCGGCGTTTCGTGGCTGAAGTCGACTCCTCGTCGGTGATGATCAATACCCCGACATGCTTCGCCGATGGCTTCGAATACGGATTGGGTGCCGAGATCGGCATTTCTACTGATAAGCTGCACGCCCGCGGCCCGGTGGGCCTCGAAGGACTGACCTGCGAGAAGTACATCGTGGTCGGTGACGGGCAGCTGCGCGGACAGGAGCCGGTCTGACTTGGGCGACTTCGACCCGTCAGCCCCGGTCACCGTCAGCGAGCCAGCCCCTCGCCGCATTGGCGTGCTGGGCGGAACGTTCGACCCGGTGCACATCGGCCACTTGCGCGGTGCGCTGGAAGTCGCTGAAACACTGGTGCTTGATGAGCTGCGTCTGACACCCAGTGCCAGGCCACCCCATCGGGGCAAGCCGCAGGTGTCGGCGAAAGACCGTCTGGCGATGGTCGAGTGCGCGGTGGCCGGTGTGGCACCGTTGGTGGTGGACGCCCGCGAATTGCAGCGGGACAAACCGTCCTACACCATTGATACCCTGGAACTGATGCGCGCCGAACTGGCCGCGGATGACCAGGTTTTTCTGCTTTTGGGCTGGGACGCTTTTTGCGGCCTGCCCACTTGGCACCGCTGGGAAGAGTTGCTCCAGCATTGCCATATCCTGGTGTTGCAACGCCCGGATGCCGACAGCGAACCACCGGATGCCTTGCGCAACCTGCTGGCAGCGCGCTCGGTGAGCGACCCGCTGGCCCTCAAAGGGCCGAGCGGACAGATTGCATTCGTCTGGCAGACACCGCTCGCGGTATCCGCCACCCAGATCCGTCAACTGCTGGCCAGCGGTAAGTCGGTACGTTTCCTGGTGCCCGACGCGGTCCTGGCCTACATCGATGCGCACGGGCTCTACCGTGCGTCGAACTGAATAGGAGTGCCTCAAGGCACGTGGCAACAACGTGTATTGAAGCGCCCGAACAAACGAGCAAAACGAGTTTTATATGACGAGCAACAACGAAAGCAAAGTAAAACGCAAAGGCACATTCAAGAGTGCCCCGCTGCCTGAAAAGGTTCTCGCCGCCGAGCCGCCTAAAGGCGACGAGCTGGTCAAGATCGCCGTAGCCGCCCTGGAAGACGTCAAGGCCCAGGACGTGCTGGTGATTGATGTTCGCGACAAGCAGAGCATCACTGACTACATGATCATCGCCACCGGTACCTCCAACCGCCAGATCGGCGCGATGCTGGACAAGGTCCGCGAGGCCGTCAAAGCCCTGGGGATCAAGCCGCTGGGTGAAGAAGGCAAGGGCGACAGCGACTGGGTGCTGTTGGACATGGACGACGTGATCGTCCACATGATGACCTCCAACGCCCGTCAGTTCTACGACCTGGAGCGCCTGTGGAAAGGTGCCGAGCAGAGCCGTGCGGCCGATGGCAAGCACCACAGCCCTGAAGTTGGTCACGAGCACTTCAACAAGCTCAACAAAGACCAGGAATAAGGGACCGCTGTGCGACTGCGACTGATCGCCGTCGGTTCACGCATGCCCAAATGGGTGGAAGAAGGCTGGCATGAATATGCCAAGCGTCTTCCGTCCGAGCTGGCGCTTGAACTGGTGGAAATACCGCTCAATACCCGTGGCAAGAACGCCGACGTGGCCCGCTTCATCCGTCAGGAAGGCGAAGCCATGCTGGCCAAGGTCGGGCCGAACGAGCGGATTGTCACTCTCGAAGTCCATGGCAAGCCCTGGAGCACCGAGCAACTGGCGGTCGAGCTAGACCGCTGGCGGCTGGACTCGCGCACCGTCAACTTCATGGTTGGCGGCCCCGAAGGGCTGGCGCCGGAAGTCTGTGCCAGGGCTGACCAGCGCTGGTCGTTGTCGCCGCTGACCTTGCCGCACCCGCTGGTGCGGATTCTGATCGGCGAACAGTTGTACCGTGCCTGGACCGTGCTGTCCGGTCACCCTTACCACAAGTAGTTCTGCCCTCATGTCTCAGCCGATCCGCATCAAGGACCACGAAAAAGACGCCCGTCTGGTGCGTGGCCGCGTCGTGTTCGGGGCAATTGCGGTGGTGGCGCTGATCTGCGTGCTGATCGCGCGTTTGTATTTCCTGCAGGTGATCCAGTACGAGTACCACTCGACCCTGTCGGAAAACAACCGCGTCCACGTGCAGCCGATTCCGCCGACTCGCGGGCTGATTTTCGACCGCAACGGCGTGGTGATCGCCGATAACCGGCCCAGCTTCAGCCTGAGCATGACCCGCGAGCGGTCCGGCGACTGGCAGAAAGTGCTCGACGTGATTGTCGAAGTGCTGGAGCTGACACCCGAGGATCGGGTGATTTTCGAGAAGCGCATGCGCCAGGGGCGCCGGCCGTTCGAACCGGTGCCGATCCTGTTTGAGCTGAGCGAAGAGCAGATCGCCCGGATCGCCGTGAACCAGTTCCGCCTGCCTGGGGTGGAAGTGGTCGCGCAACTGGTGCGCCACTATCCGCAGGGTGCGCACTTTGCGCACTCGGTCGGTTACATGGGGCGGATCAACGAGAAAGAGCTCAAGTCCCTCGATCCGGTCAATTACAGCGGCACCCACCACATCGGCAAAACCGGCATCGAGCGTTTTTATGAGCCCGAGTTGCACGGCCAGGTGGGCTACGAAGAAGTTGAAACCAACGCTCGCGGCCGCGTACTGCGCGTGCTCAAGCGTACCGATCCGATTCCCGGCAAGGACATCGTCCTGAGCCTGGACATCAAATTGCAGGAAGCCGCCGAAGCTGCGCTCGGTGGTCGTCGTGGCGCGGTGGTAGCACTGGACCCGAAAACCGGCGAAGTGCTGGCGATGGTCAGCCAACCGAGTTTCGACCCGAACCTGTTTGTCACCGGCATCAGCTTCAAGGCCTATTCCGAGCTGCGCGACTCTATCGACCGGCCGCTGTTCAACCGCGTATTGCGCGGCCTGTACCCGCCGGGTTCGACGATCAAACCGGCGGTGGCGATTGCCGGTCTGGACGCGGGCGTGGTGACGGCGTCGTCACGAGTGTTCGACCCGGGTTACTACATGCTGCCCAACTACGATCACAAATACCGTAACTGGAACCGCACCGGCGACGGCTTTGTCGACCTTGATACGGCGATCATGCGTTCCAACGACACTTACTTCTATGACCTGGCCCACAAGCTGGGGATCGATCGGCTGTCGGCATACATGACCAAATTCGGCATCGGCCAGAAAGTCTCGCTGGACATGTTCGAAGAATCGCCTGGGCTGATGCCGTCCCGCGAATGGAAGCGTGCGACCCGTCGGCAGGCGTGGTTCCCGGGTGAGACGCTGATTCTCGGGATTGGCCAGGGCTATATGCAGTCGACCCCGTTGCAACTGGCCCAGGCCACCGCCCTGGTCGCCAACAAAGGCGTCTGGAACCGTCCGCACCTGGCCAAGACCATCGAGGGCGTGAAACCGGTGGATGAGAATCCGATGCCGGACATCATCCTGCGCGACCCGTCGGACTGGAACAAGGTCAATCACGGTATGCAGCAGGTGATGCACGGTGCTCGCGGTACGGCACGCAAGGCCTCGATCGGTGCGCAATACCGAATCGCTGGCAAGTCGGGTACGGCCCAGGTGGTCGCGATCAAACAGGGTGAGAAGTATGACCGTTCCAAGGTTCAGGAACGCCATCGCGACCACGCCCTGTTCGTCGGTTTCGCGCCGGCCGACGACCCGAAAATCGTGGTGTCGGTGATGGTCGAGAACGGCGAGTCCGGCTCCGGCGTTGCCGCGCCAGTGGTGCGCCAGATCATGGATGCCTGGCTCCTGGACCAGGACGGTCGGTTGAAGCCCGAATACGCCAGCCCTATCAGTGCAGAGGCTACCGCCCGTGATGAATAACTTCGATCGCATGCTCTCCAGTGAGGATGTGATGCGTCGCCGTGCGACGCTGCTGCAACGCCTGCACATCGACGGCCCGTTGCTGATCCTGCTGCTTACCCTGGCGGCCGGCAGCCTGTTCGTACTCTATTCGGCCAGTGGCAAAAGCTGGGATCTGCTGGCCAAACAAGCCACTTCTTTCGGCATCGGCCTGGTGTCGATGATCGTCATCGCCCAGTTCGAGCCACGCTTCATGGCCCGCTGGGTCCCGGTGGGTTATGTGCTCGGCGTACTGTTGCTGGTAGTGGTCGACATCATGGGGCACAACGCCATGGGCGCCACGCGCTGGATCAACATTCCCGGAGTGATCCGCTTCCAGCCTTCGGAATTCATGAAGATCCTGATGCCGGCGACCATCGCCTGGTACCTGTCCAAACGCACCTTGCCGCCGCAACTCAAGCATGTGGGGGTGAGTCTGTTCCTGATCGGCTTGCCATTCATCCTGATCGTGCGTCAGCCCGACCTCGGCACTTCATTGCTGATTCTGGCGGGGGGCGCCTTCGTGCTGTTCATGGGCGGCCTGCGCTGGCGCTGGATCCTCAGCGTGCTCGCTGCCGCCGTGCCGGTGTCCGTGGCCATGTGGTATTTCGTGATGCACGATTACCAGAAGCAGCGCGTCCTCACCTTCCTCGACCCGGAAAGTGACCCGCTAGGCACCGGCTGGAACATCATCCAGTCCAAGGCCGCCATCGGCTCCGGCGGTGTGTTTGGCAAGGGCTGGTTGCTGGGCACCCAGTCGCACCTGGACTTCCTGCCGGAAAGCCATACCGACTTCATCATTGCCGTATTGGGTGAAGAGTTCGGCCTGGTGGGGATCTGCGCGCTGTTGCTGATCTACCTGCTGTTGATCGGCCGTGGCCTGGTGATTACCGCCCAGGCGCAGACATTGTTCGGCAAGTTGCTCGCGGGCAGCCTGACCATGACGTTTTTTGTTTATGTTTTCGTCAACATCGGTATGGTCAGTGGCCTGTTGCCGGTGGTGGGGGTGCCGTTGCCGTTCATTAGCTACGGAGGAACTTCGCTGGTGACGCTACTGTCAGCGTTTGGGGTTTTGATGTCGATCCATACCCATCGCAAGTGGATCGCGCAGGTTTGAATAAGGTGAAATTTTCAATGCAAGTAATGCGTGGCTGGGCGACTCGATACGCGCCATGGGTCGGCCTGGTAAGCATCCTTGGCACCATGCAGGAAGCGTTGGCCGGCGACTACGAAGGCTCACCCCAGGTGGCCGAGTTCGTCGGTGAAATGACCCGCGACTACGGTTTCGCCGGTGAACAATTGATGGGCGTGTTCCGCGAAGCCGAGCGCAAGCAGTCGATTCTGGACGCCATCTCGAAACCCGCCGAACGGGTCAAACAGTGGAGCGAATATCGCCCGATGTTCATCACCGATGCGCGCATAGCCCGGGGTGTGGACTTCTGGCGTCAGCACGAAGCGGTGTTGGCCCGTGCCGAGCAGGAATATGGTGTGCCGGCCCAGGTGATTGTTTCGATCATTGGCGTTGAAACCTTTTTCGGCCGTAATACCGGAAATTTCCGGGTGATCGATGCCTTGTCGACCCTGGGTTTCGACTATCCTCCCCGTGCCGAGTTTTTCCGCAAGGAATTGCGTGAGTTCCTGCTGCTGGCCCGCGAAGAGCAGGTCGATCCGTTGACGCTCAAAGGCTCCTACGCTGGCGCAATGGGCTTGCCGCAATTCATGCCGAGCAGTTTCCGCGCCTATGCGGTGGATTTCGACGGTGATGGCCATATCAACATCTGGACCAACCCGGACGATGCCATCGGCAGTGTCGCCAGTTACTTCAAGCGTCATGGCTGGGTCGCCGGCGAACCGGTAGTCAGCCGCGCCGATGTCCGTGGCGATCAGGTCGACGAGGGTTTGACCACTGGAATCGAACCGACGAAAACCGTCGGGGAGTTGCGAGCGCTGGGGTGGTCAAGTCATGATGCGCTGCGCGATGATATGCCGGTTACTGCTTTCCGCCTGGAAGGCGACAATGGCTCCGAGTACTGGATGGGCCTGAAGAATTTTTACGCGATCACGCGATATAACCGCAGCGTGATGTACGCCATGGCCGTACATCAACTGTCTGAACAGCTGGTCCAAGCACGGGGCGTCAAGTAATGCGGGCATTGCCTATGAGTAAACCCCTGAAGCTGATGGCATTCGCCGCGTTGGCAGTGCTGGTCGCCAGTTGTTCGACCAGCCGCGCGCCGGCCCAGAAATCCACCGCCTCCGTGCGCACGACGCCGGGGCTGGACATCAACCGCGCCCACAAGGATGGCGCGCCATGGTGGGATGTCGATGTTTCGCGTATCCCGGACGCCACGCCGACCCTGCACACCGGCCCGTACAAGGCCAACCCGTACACTGTGCTGGGCAAGACTTACTTCCCGCTGCAAGAGTCCAAGACCTATGTGCAGTCGGGTACGGCGTCCTGGTACGGCACCAAGTTCCACGGCCAGAACACCGCCAACGGCGAAGTGTATGACCTGTACGGCATGAGTGCCGCGCACAAGACATTGCCACTGCCAAGTTACGTCCGGGTGACCAACCTGGACAACAACAAGAGCGTGATCCTGCGAGTCAACGACCGCGGTCCGTTCTACTCGGACCGGATCATCGACTTGTCCTACGCTGCCGCCAAGAAACTCGGTTACGCCGAAACCGGCACCGCGCGGGTCAAGGTCGAAGGCATCGACCCGCAGCAATGGTGGGCCGCCAAGGGCCGTCCGGCACCATTAATGCTCAACGAACCGAAAGTCGCACACAATAGCGCCCCGGTGATCACGGCTTCGGCCGGCACCGTCGAGCAATGGACACCGCCGCCACAGCAACACGCCGCCGCGGTGGTGCCTGTGCAGCTTGATGCAAAAAAAAACGCTTCTGCACCAGCCTCTGGCCAGTATCTGCAGGTGGGCGCGTTCGCCAACCCGGACGCTGCAGAACTCCTGAGATCGAAGCTCAGCGGGACGGTGAGCGCTCCGGTGTTCATCAGTTCGATCGTGCGCAATCAGCAGACCCTGCATCGGGTTCGCCTGGGTCCGATCGGATCGCCGGGTGAAATCCAGCAGGTGCAGAACAGTGTGCGCCTGGCCAATCTCGGTTCGCCAAGCGTTGTGACTGAGTAATACGTAGGACTTGATTGACGGTTCATCTGCGGTTTTGGGGGGTGAACCAGGTTGTTGGCTCTTCGAAGAACAAAAGCCCGGCAAAGGGTGATTGGAGTGAGCAACTGAACACGCGATGACTCGTTAGAAAGTCATCTGATTAGTTTTGCCCTTGGGCAGTTTCCATTAGCGATTTCGAGAGACGGATGAACATCACCACCTTTGCCAAACGCCTTTTCCTGTTAGTCCCGCTGCTCCTCTCGCCCGCCGCGTTCGCGGTCGAGATGATGCCGTCGCCACCGCAACTGGCCGCCAAGGCCTACGTGCTCATGGATGCCAGCAGCGGCAACGTGCTGGTCGAGAACAATGGTGACCAGCGTCTGCCACCGGCCAGCCTGACCAAGCTGATGACCGCGTACATCGCGACCCTGGAAATCCGTCGTGGCCAGATCGGTGAAAACGACCCGGTAACCGTCAGCGAAAACGCCTGGCGTACCGGCGGTTCGCGGATGTTCATCAAGGTCGGCTCTCAGGTCACCGTCAGCGATCTGCTGCACGGCATCATCATCCAGTCGGGCAACGACGCCAGTGTTGCGCTCTCCGAGCACATCGCCGGCAGCGAAGACGCATTCGCCGACATGATGAACAAAACCGTTAGCGACCTGGGCATGACCAACAGCCACTTCATGAACCCGACCGGTCTGCCGAACCCGGAGCACTACTCGTCGGCTCACGACATGGCGGTACTGGCTCGCGCAATCATTCACGAAGACCCGGCTCACTACGCGATCTACTCGCAGAAAGAGTTCTTCTGGAACGGCATCAAGCAACCGAACCGCAACCTGCTGTTGTGGCGTGACAAGACCGTCGACGGTCTGAAAACCGGCCACACCGACGAAGCCGGCTACTGCATGGTGTCTTCGGCCGTACGTGATGGCATGCGCCTGATCGCCGTGGTGTTCGGTACCAACAGCGAAGTGGCCCGTGCCGCCGAAACCCAGAAGCTGCTGACCTACGGTTTCCGTTTCTTCGAAACCCAGACCTTCTATCAGAAGGGCACCGAGCTGGCTCAGGCTCCAGTCTGGAAAGGCTCCACCAACCAGATCAAGGCTGGCCTGGCGCAAGACCTGACCATGACCCTGCCAAAAGGCCAGCTGAAAAAGCTCGCTGCCAGCATGACCATGAACCCGCAACTGATCGCGCCAATCGCCAAGGGCGACGTGATCGGTAAAGTCGAAGTGAAACTGGACGACAAGGTGGTGCACAGCGCCGATCTGATCGCTCTGGACGCCGTCGAGGAAGGTGGTATCTTCCGCCGCATGTGGGATAGCATCCGTCTATTCTTCTTCGGCTTGTTCAACTGAATTTAGTGTGCACCTGCATGGCTCCGCGCTGAACTGGCGCGCAGCCATGCCCGTCGCCACGGCTTACGCTTACGAGGCCGTTACGCCATGACCGATACCGAAGTAAAGGCGCCAAAAATCGAATTCCCAGCCAATGATTACCCGGTTAAGGTGATCAGCGACACCGGCGTGGGCAACAAGGACAGGATCATCGACATCGTTCGCAAACATGCAACGATCAACGATGAACGTGTTGACGAGCGCCAGAGCAGCAACGGCAAATACACCACCATTCAGTTGCACATCGTCGCGACCGACCAGGACCAGCTGTACAACATCAACAGCGAGCTGCGGGCCACCGGTTTCGTGCACATGGTGCTGTGATGTCTGGCACGCTGGGCTTTCGCGAACTCGGCCAGATGGCTTACGAGCCAGTCTGGCATGCCATGCAGCGCTTCACCAACGAACGCGGCAGCGATGCCGCCGACGAGATCTGGCTGGTTGAGCATCCCGCGGTGTTCACCCAGGGCCAGGCCGGCAAGGCCGAGCACCTGCTGCTTCCCGGGGATATTCCGGTGGTGCAGGTCGACCGTGGTGGTCAGGTGACCTACCACGGCCCCGGCCAGCTGGTGGCTTATCTACTGCTGGACGTGCGCAAGCTCGGGTTTGGCGTGCGCGATCTGGTCAGCCGGATGGAGCAATGCCTGATCGAGCTGCTGGCCAGTTACGGTGTGACCGCCGTGGCCAAGCCCGATGCACCGGGTGTCTACGTTGACGGGGCGAAAATCGCTTCCCTGGGTCTGCGGATCCGCCACGGCTGTTCCTTTCACGGCCTGGCCCTGAACGTGGACATGAACCTGGAACCGTTTCGACGGATTAATCCCTGCGGCTACGCCGGGCTGGCGATGACCCAGCTGAGCGATCACGCAGGATCGATTGAATTTGCCGAGGTAAGTGCCCGGCTGCGTGCGCAGCTCGTCAAACACCTCGACTATGCTGAGCAGACGACCCTGACGGGCGGAATCGACTGATATGACTACTGATGCAGTGCAAACCATGATCCCGACGCTCGATGTCACCGAGCGCCCGGCCCCGCGTCCCAAGGTTGAAGCCGGCGTCAAGCTGCGCGGCGCCGAAAAGGTTGCACGCATCCCGGTGAAGATCATTCCGACCACCGAACTGCCGAAGAAACCTGACTGGATTCGTGTCCGTATCCCGGTATCTCCGGAAGTCGACCGCATCAAGGCCCTGTTGCGCAAACACAAGCTGCACAGCGTGTGCGAAGAGGCGTCCTGCCCGAACCTGGGCGAGTGCTTCTCCGGTGGCACCGCGACGTTCATGATCATGGGTGACATCTGCACCCGTCGTTGCCCGTTCTGCGACGTTGGCCACGGTCGTCCGAAGCCACTGGACGTCAATGAGCCGGAAAGCCTGGCCATCGCTATTGCCGATCTGCGCCTCAAGTACGTAGTGATCACCTCGGTAGACCGCGACGACCTGCGTGACGGCGGTGCCCAGCACTTTGCCGACTGCATCCGTGAAATCCGCAAGCTGTCGCCGAACGTGCAGCTCGAAACCCTGGTCCCGGACTACCGTGGCCGCATGGACATCGCGCTGGAAATCACCGCCGCCGAGCCGCCGGATGTGTTCAACCACAACCTGGAAACCGTGCCGCGCCTGTACAAGGCTGCACGTCCGGGTTCCGATTACCAGTGGTCGCTGACCCTGCTGCAACGCTTCAAGCAGATGATGCCGCACATTCCAACCAAGTCCGGTTTGATGCTGGGCCTGGGCGAGACCGACGAAGAAGTCATCGAAGTCATGAAGCGCATGCGCGAGCACGACATCGACATGCTGACCCTCGGCCAGTACCTGCAACCGTCCCGCAGCCACTTGCCGGTGCAGCGTTTCGTGCACCCGGACACCTTCGCCTGGTTCGCCGAGGAAGGCTACAAGATGGGCTTCAAGAACGTTGCCTCGGGTCCGTTGGTACGCTCCTCGTATCACGCCGACGAGCAGGCCAAGCTGGTCAAGGCCGAGCTGATGTCGTCCTGATCGACTGTGAAACATAAAACGCCCGCAAGGTTTCAACGCCTCGCGGGCGTTTTTTTGCCTGGCCCATGGCAACGGCTGTTTTTTCCTGCAACCTGCGGGGCAACGGTTCCTCTTCTGTTTGTCCCCGTTCCTGACTACTGTGTGCTGAAGATTTCACGCAGGGAGATTCACGGATGACCGCTCGACCGACCCACACTCTTTGTCCTCATGCTCCCGTCCCGGCACTGCCGTCGGAAGGCATGATCGGCGTTATCGCACCTGCTGGCCCAGCCCCGCTGGAGACCGACAAGGCGGTGCAATGGATGCGTGCCCGGGGTTATTCACTGAAAGTGTTTCCCGGGGTCTACGAAAAAAACGGCTACCTGGCCGGTAGTGACGAGGTGCGACTTGGCGATCTGCATGCTGCGTTCGCCGATAGTGAGGTGGATGCCATCATCTGCCTGCGGGGTGGTTACGGCACGCCCCGGCTGCTCGATCGCATTGATTTTGATTTGCTGCGTGACAACGCCAAGCCGTTTGTCGGCTACAGCGACATCACCGCGCTGCATTTGGCGATCAGCCGTTATGCCGGTTTCGTGACCTTTCATGGTCCGATGCTCAATGCCGACCTGCTGGGTGACAAGCAAAAACCTACGGAGCCTTCCTTCTTCAACATGCTGCGAGGGCAGGTGAGGGCGGGAACAGTGCTGGCTCATCCGGCAGCCTACCCGCCGACCACGATCGAGCCAGGTGTGGCTCATGGGCGCTTGCTCGGTGGCAATCTGGCCATGATCGCCGCGACCATGGGCACGCCTTACGAGATAGATGCCGAGGGCGTCATTCTGTTGATCGAGGACATCAACGAGCCGCTGTATCGCATCGACCGGTTGCTGACCCAGCTGCGATTGGCAGGCACGTTGCACAAGCTGCGCGGCGTGTTGGTCGGGGATGTGGCGGGGGTTGAGGTGGCAGCGCTGGACAGGTTGCTCAAGCAGACCTTCGAGCCATTGAAGATTCCGGTGCTGTCCGGGTGGCGCAGTGGGCATTGTGACCCGAACCTGACGCTGCCCATGGGGGCCTTGGTCAGGCTGGATGCCGGGAACAAAGAATTGGTGCTGGAGCAGGATGTGGTGGTCAGGCGCTAGATCCTCATCGCCTGTTAGTCAGTCATCGCGAGGAGGCTCGCTCCCACATTGATTTGTGTCGTTAATGTGGGAGCGAGCCTGCTCGCGAAGCTTTTAGCGGTTACGCAGTCCTTCCAGCAACTTGTGCGTCGGATGCCCGTCCGCCGGCCAGCCAAATGACTGCTGGGCGCTGCGAATCGCCTTGCGGGTGTTGGCGCCGATGATCCCGTCGGCGGTGCCGGCGTCATAGTTTTGCGCGCTCAGCAGGTTTTGCAGCTCAATCCGCTCGGTACGGCTCAGAGGCAGGTCATCCTTTGGCCACGTGCCGCTGATCAGGCCTGCGCCATTGAAGCGTTCCGACAACAGGCTCACCCCCAGGGCGTAGGACGACGAGTTGTTGTACTTGAGGATCGCCCGGAAGTTGTCGAGCACCAGGAAGGCCGGGCCACGGTAACCGGCCGGCAGCAACAGTGCGGCAGACAATTGCTCGGAGCCGGCCGGGGCCTGGCCACCGTTGGGCAGCATAACGCCCAGTTGTCGCCACTCGGCGACACTCTTGCGAATCGTGCCATCGGCCAGTACGTAGTTGAAACCGCTCGGCAGCTGGACTTCGAAGCCCCAGGGCTGACCTCTTTGCCAGCCGGAGCTTTGCAGGTAATGCGCGGTCGAGGCCAGGGCATCGGCCGAGCTGCCCCAGATATCGCGGCGCCCGTCACCATCGAAGTCCACGGCATGGGTGTTGTAGGTGGTCGGGATGAACTGGGTCTGGCCCATGGCGCCGGCCCAGGAACCCAGCATCTTCTCGGGTTCGATGTCGCCTTGTTGCAGGATTTGCAGGGCCGCGATCAATTGCGCGTGGGCGAAACCGGGACGACGACCTTCGTAGGCCAGGGTCGCCAGCGAGTTGATCACCGACTTGCTGCCCTGGAACTGCCCGAAGTTACTCTCCATGCCCCACACCGCCACCAGTGCCTGGCGATCGACGCCGTAGCGCTGCTCGATACTTTGCAGGACATCAGCGTATTGGTTGACCAGCGACTGGCCTTTGCGTACCCGCAGTGGCGACAAGGCGCCGTCGAGGTATTCCCACACCGGTTTTGCGAATTCCGGCTGGCTGCGGTCGGCGCGGATCACGCTGGGGTCGAAGCTGACATCGGCGAAGGCGCGGTCGAACAGATCGGCGCGGATACCGGCGGCCAGGGCATCCTTGCGGAAACCCGCCTGCCATTCGGCGAAGGTCTGGGTTGGCTGGATGTCGAGGTTCTCACCGGTCGGAACCACAGGCGGAACAACCGCCGGGGCGGTGGCGACAGGAAGCGTCTGAAGCGGCTGAGCGTCGGCTGCGGTCGGTTTTTCCGCACAGGCGACAAGCAAAACAAGGCTGGAGGCAGCGATCAATTGGCGTAAGTGCCAACGACGGGAAAGACAAAAGGGCATGCACGGGTCCAGGGAATACGAATCAGGTACAGACCTTACCATGTCGAAGGGGTGTTCTGCTTTATGCAGCCAGAAAGTAAGAAGCCTCCCAGCTGTCAGACTGGAAGGCTTCGCGGCGGTAACTGCCTTTGCCCTTGGCCGGGCGTTCCTGGCGGCTGCGGAACAATGGCTGGGCGATGATGGATTTGGCCTTGTTGGGGCCAAGCTTTGATGGCTTTTTGCTCATGATGATGCCTCGCAAGTGAGTGGTTTTTGCGGGGCAAATCATCGGCCGAAGTTCGGGGTCTGTCTAGTCCCTACATTGTGTAGGAAATGATACCTGTGGCGAGGGAGCTTGCTCTCGTTGGGTCGCGAAGCGACCCTGAAAACCAGCCATCCCTATTTTTCAGGTAAGCCGCATTCGCCGGCTTTGCGGCTGCTGCGCAGCCGAGCGGGAGCAAGCTCCCTCGCCACGGGAAAGCGGACTATTCAGCGGGCAACGTCAGGCGTTGCCCGGCCATCAACAACGTCAACCGGCTCAAACTCATCCACGGCGAACCGGCCGCCTGGCCCTTGATCTGCGCATCAATGCGCTGCGCTTCGAGCAGCAGTTGCGCCCAACGTTGCGCCGAGTAGCGTTGCAGGGCTTTGCTCATCAACGGTTTGCGTTTGTCCCAGACTGGCGGTTTGGCCAGGCTGAAGGCCTTGTCCAGCGGCGTACCCTGGCTGTATTGCAGGGAAATATTGGCCAGCAGGCGCAACTCCCGCGCCAGGGCCCAGAGAATCACCGGCGGCTCGACGCCTTCGCCGCGCAGCCCTTCGAGCATGCGCAGCGCGTGGGCCGCTTCGCCATTGAGCACCGCATCGGTCAGGCCGAAGACATCGAAGCGCGCACTGTCGGCCACCGCAGCCTGCACGGTTTCGACGGTGATCTGGCCTCCTTCGGCCATCAGTTTGAGCTTTTCGATTTCCTGGGCCGCGGCCAGCAAGTTGCCCTCGACCCGCGCGGCGATCAGCTCAACGGCGTCCTGGCTGGCGGAAAGCCCGGCCTGGGACAGGCGCTGGCGGATCCAGCTCGGCAACTGGGCGACATCGACAGGCCAGATCTGCACGAACTGGGTCTGCTGTCCTTCGACCAGCGCTTTACCCCACTTGGTTTTCTGTGCGCTGCCATCGAGCTTCGGCAAGCTGATCAGCAGTACGGTGTCGTCGGCCGGGCGCGAGCAGTATTCGATCAGTGCGGCGGCACCCTTGTCGCCGGGTTTGCCGGACGGCAGGCGCAGTTCCAGCAGGCGTTTTTCGGCGAACAGCGACATGCTGGCACCGGCTTGCAGCAACGTCCCCCAGTCGAAACTGGCGTCGGCGGCAAACACCTGGCGTTCATCGAATCCCTGCTGGCGGGCGGCAGCGCGAATGGCGTCGGCCGCCTCCTGGCACAGCAGCGGGTCATCGCCGCTGATGATATAGACCGGCGCAAGGGCGCCTTGCAGGTGTTTGGCGAGTTGGGCGGGGGCGAGTTTCATAAGAAAGGGCGAACGGGGCGCCTGAGCGCCCCGTAAGTCTTACTGCTGCGGCAGTTCGACAGGCGACTGACGCGGGGTATCCGCTTCAGCCTTCTTTGCCGCTTCCAGCGCGGAGGCATCAGCCTTGGCCCTGGCTTCGGCAGTCTGCTGCAACTGGTTCAGTTGGGTCGGGCTCAGTTGTTCCAGGCGCAGCATCATGCGCTGGACCATCTCCCGGCGGCCTTCTGTCCGGGCCGTTTCAGCTTCCTGGTCAGAGCCCACCAGGTTGTTGCCGTCGTGCATATAGATCTTCTGTACTTCGATTTTGTCGCTCAGCAGTGGCAGATCGCCGCGACCACGGATGTCGTAGTTCAAAACGGTGGTGATCTGGTACTCGCCGGCACGACCGGCACCTGCGTAGCTGAGGATGCGCTGGCTTTCCTGCTCATTGCTCAGCACCAGCTTGTAAGGAGCGCCGGTATAGACGTTGACGCCGCTGCCAATCAGTACCTGACGCAACTGGGTAACGGTTGGACCATATGCGTTACGGGCGCTCAGGTCGAGTTCCTTGATCGCCAGTTCATTGGTGCCGGTGCCGCGCAGCTGGAAACCGCAGGCGCTCAGCAGAACCGCGAGGCCCATCACCAGCAGATTGCGTTTGATCATCTTGTTGCTCCCCTTGAAACCATGTGGGCCGATCAAGCGGCCCGAAAGGTTTTACTCGGCGCCAGGCTCACCTGGCGCCTGATCCAATTAGCTGGCGACGATATTGACCAGTTTCCCGGGCACTACGATCACTTTACGAATGGTCAGACCGTCGACGAAGCGCAGCACGTTCTCGTTGGCACGGGCGGCTGCTTCGACTTCTTCGCGGCTGGCGCTGGCGGGCATTTCGATGTGGCCACGCAGCTTGCCGTTGACCTGAATCACCAGTTGCAGGCTGTCCTGTACCAACGCGCTGTCATCCACCACCGGCCAACCGGCGTCGATCACAGGTCCAGCGTGACCCAGTTGATTCCACAGCTCGTGGCTGATGTGCGGCGTGATCGGAGCCAGCAGCAGAGTCACGGTTTCCAGGCCTTCGTGAATCAGTGCGCGATCCTGTTCGGTGGCTTGCGCGGCTTTTTCCAGCACGTTCATCAGCGTCATCACCTGAGCGATGGCAGTGTTGAATTTGTGGTTCTGGCCGACGTCCTGGCTGGCCTGCTTGATGGCGAGGTGGATCGAGCGACGAACGGCTTTCTGCTCGTCATTCAGGCTGGCGACGTCCAGCTTGCCCGGCAGGCCCTGAGTGACGTGGGCTTGAGCCAGGCGCCAGACGCGCTTGAGGAAACGGTGCGAACCCTCTACGCCGGAGTCGGACCACTCCGCGCTCATGTCAGGTGGCGAGGCGAACATCATGAACAGGCGGCAGGTGTCTGCACCAAACTGGTCGATCATCGACTGTGGGTCGACGCCGTTGTTCTTCGACTTGGCCATCTTCTCGGTGCCGCCGATTTCCACCGGCAAGCCGTCAGCTTTCAACTTGGCGCTGATAACCTTGGCTTTGCTGTCACGCTCAAGCTCGACGTCCGCCGGGTTGAACCAGGTGTAAGCGCCGTTGGCTTCGCGACGATAGTAAGTTTCGGCGATCACCATGCCCTGGGTCAGCAGGTTCTTGAACGGCTCGTTGGAACTCACCAGGCCTTCGTCGCGCATCAGTTTGTGGAAGAAGCGCGCGTAGAGCAGGTGAAGAATCGCGTGTTCGATACCGCCGATGTACTGATCCACCGGCAGCCAGTGGTCGGCCGCCGATTTTTCCACCAGGCCACCTTCAAAGTGCGGCGAGGCGTAGCGGGCGTAGTACCACGACGACTCGACGAAGGTGTCCATGGTGTCGGTTTCACGCTTGGCAGGCTGGCCGCATTTAGGGCAGCTGCACTCGTAGAACTCGGGCATGCGCGCCAGTGGCGAACCGGCGCCGTCCGGCACCACGTCTTCCGGCAGCACGACAGGCAATTGATCTTCCGGTACCGGCACATCACCGCAGGTGTTGCAGTGGATGATCGGGATCGGGCAGCCCCAGTAGCGCTGACGGCTGATGCCCCAGTCGCGCAGGCGGAACTGGGTACGCGAGGCGCCCAGTTCTTTCTTGATCAGCGCGACTTCGATGGCGTCGAAGGCGCCCGCGAAGTCGAGGCCGTCGAATTCGCCGGAATTGATCAGCGTGCCGTACTCGCCGTAGGCGTCTTGCCATGGCGTCGGGTTGCTATCGCCGGAACTGGTGCGCACTACCGATTTGACCGGCAGGTTGTACTTGTGGGCGAATTCGAAATCGCGCTCGTCGTGGGCTGGAACCGCCATTACCGCGCCGTCGCCGTAGTGCATCAGCACATAGTTGGCGACCCAGACCGGCAGTTTTTCGCCGGTCAGCGGGTGCTCGACGAACAGGCCGGTCGGCAGGCCTTTTTTCTCCTGGGTGGCGACGTCGGCTTCGGCCACGCTGCCGCCCTTGCATTCAGCGATGAACGCTTGCAGCTCGGGATTGTTCTGTGCGGCCAGGGTGGCCAGGTGGTGTTCGGCGGCGACAGCGACGTAGGTCGCGCCCATCAGGGTGTCCGGACGGGTGGTGAAGACTTTCAGCGCGCCCGCTTCGCCGATGGAATCGACGTTGTACGGGAACTGCACTTCCATGCCGCGGGATTTGCCGATCCAGTTGCGCTGCATGGTCTTGACCTGTTCAGGCCAGCCAGTCAGTTCGTCGAGGCTCTCCAGCAGCTCATCCGCGTAGGCGGTGATCTTGAAGTAGTACATCGGGATTTCGCGCTTTTCGATCAGCGCGCCGGAACGCCAGCCGCGGCCGTCGATCACTTGCTCGTTGGCCAGGACGGTCTGGTCGACCGGGTCCCAGTTCACGGTGCCGCTTTTCTTGTAAATCACACCTTTTTCGAACAGGCGGGTGAACAGCCATTGTTCCCAGCGGTAGTAATCGGGCTTGCAGGTGGTCACTTCGCGCGACCAGTCCACCGCCAGGCCCAGGCTGCGCAGCTGGGATTTCATGTAGGCAATGTTTTCGTAGGTCCACTTGGCGGGCGCTACGTTGTTCTTCATCGCGGCGTTTTCCGCCGGCATGCCGAAGGCGTCCCAACCCATGGGTTGCAGAACGTTCTTGCCCTGCATGCGCTGGTAGCGGGAGATCACGTCGCCGATGGTGTAGTTGCGCACATGCCCCATGTGTAGCTTGCCGCTGGGGTAAGGGAACATAGACAGGCAGTAGTAAGTCTCCTTGCCTGGCTGTTCACTGACTTCAAAGGACTTTTGCTCGTCCCAGAACGACTGGGCGGCGGCTTCGATTTCACGGGGCTGATATTGTTCGTGCATGGCTACTTTTGAACTGAATAGGGGTGGCCTAATCCTCTTCAATGCAACGCTGGACGTTGATCACGCCACATTGGCGTTTTCGATGCCCAGCCGAGCTGGAAGTGGAGTTACAGGAAGCGCCGTAGCATACATGACCGCGCTCTACCGAGGGAAACCCTGATTGCTGCCGCACGTCCTGCAAAAACCGCTGCGAGGGCCGTTGGTCGCGGCGTTCAGCCGGTTTGTTCATGGAAGCTAAGCTCTAACTGGGGAGTAGGTCTTATCTTCCAATGAGGTGAGGGATGGTTGAGTCACAGCAAAAAGCTACAAAACCGGAGCTGTACGAAAGGCTGATCGATCGTTTGGCCTTGGCCCTGGATGCGGCAAGGACCGCTGGCCGGTTGCGCGACGAACACCCTCTGGAACTGGAACTGCGTGGTTTGAGCCCCGCAGAGTTTGCACTGGTCAAGGCGTATCTGGATCGCAGTGAGCGTGAGACACACGGATGCTTGTCAGAAGCGGTAAAGCAACTCGACGTACCACGTTCGGCCAAGATCATCTGGCTCAAGGATAAGGTTCCCGGCAGAGACGCGGTAAAGGTCCGGTCTTTCCAGTTCAAATAGGGCACAGAGCCATGCTCCATGTGTTTTTGAAGCATAGTCCTTCCGTAATGATTGTCGCATTGCGCCAACCCACTTAGGCTTCGGGCATCTCCGGGAGATGCTCAATGCCTTTTCGTTATTTCGTAAAACAACTTCTTTTGCCACCCGGCATTCTATTGCTGCTGCTTTTGCTCGCCTGGTGGTGGCGCCGTTCAAGGCCAAGGCTTGCCGGTGCGTGCTTTGCTCTGGGGCTGGGTGGTTTCTGGCTGATGAGCCTGCCGGTGGTGGTGCAGTGGAGTGCCGGCTTGCTCGAGCGGGAGCCACCGCTGGACCGCGATGAATGGGCAGTGCTGGGGCAACGCGCGGACGCCATCGTGGTCCTCGGCTCGGGGCGCGAGCGCGGTGACGCAGCCTGGGGTGCTGACCAGCCTACGGGCGTCGGGCTGGAACGCCAACGCTTTGCCGCGCGGCTGGCCAAGGCTTCCGGCCTGCCGGTATTGACCAGCGGCGGCCTGCATTACGACACTCCGCCAAGCGAAGCGCAGATGATGGCTGACTCCTTGCGCGACGATTTTGGCGTGACCGTGCGCTGGCAGGAAGGACGCAGCCGCACGACCTGGGAAAATGCGCAGTTCAGCGCCGAGGTATTGCTGCCACAGGGCGTCAAGCGTGTGGTGCTCGTGACTCATGCCTGGCATATGCCACGAGCGGTCTGGAGTTTTCGCAAGGCCGGGTTTGAGGTGGTGCCGGCGCCAGTAGGGTTTCTAGGCGGCGACAATGGGCTGCCACTGGGTGGCTGGATGCCGGAGTTCAAGGCGATCTGGCAGAACGGGCAGTTGATGAACGAGGCGGTGGGGCAGGTCGGTTATTCGTTGTTTTACCGGTAAAGATCAAAAGATCGCAGCCTGCGGCAGCTCCTACAGTTGGAATGCAATCCCCTGTAGGAGCTGCCGCAGGCTGCGATCTTTTCTAGACAGTCTTGGCCATCCGGCTCGCAATCAGTGCCCAGCCAAACAACAACACGCAGAGAATCAGCAATGGCCACGAACGCCATTCCAGGTACGGCGTGAGGTTGTGCATCGGCACCACTTCGCCATACAGGATGCCGCGCTCGAACTGCGGGATCTGATCGGTAATCTGACCGAACGGGTTGATCAGGCCGGACACGCCGTTGTTGGTGGCGCGGATCATCCAGCGGCCGGCCTCCAACGCACGCATCTGCGCCATCTGCAGGTGTTGCAGCGGGCCGATGGAGGTGCCGAACCAGGTGTCGTTGCTGATGGTCAGCAGCAAGTCGCTGCGGGCGGCAAGGCTGGCGGCGAATTCGGGGTAAACCACTTCATAACAGATGAACGGCGCGATCTGATAACCCTTGGCTTGCAGTAGAGGCTGGTCGGCCGGGCCGCGGGCAAAGTCCGACATCGGCAGGTCGAAGAATGCGATCAGCCCACGCAGCACATCCTGCAGCGGAACATATTCACCAAACGGCACCAGTTTTTGCTTTAGGTAAGTGCCGTCGCCTTCACCGGTAACGGTGATGCCATTGAAGAAACGCTTCTCGTGGCGTACCTCCATGCGGACCGGGACACCGGTAATCAACGCCGATTTACGTTCGGCCGCGAAGTTGCCCATCATGTTCAGGTAGCCCTCGGCGGACTCCTTGAGCACCGGGATCGCCGTTTCCGGCCAGATGAGAAGATCGACGCGCCTGGAGCTGAAACTCATGTCGCGGTACAACGCTAGTTGCGCGTTGAGCTGCGTTGGGTCCCATTTCATGCTTTGTTCGATGTTGCCCTGAATGGCGGCGACGCTCAGTGGCGGGCCTGACGGGCTGGTCCAGGCATGATGTTTGAGGGCCATGCCGAACAGCCATGGACCGACCAACAGCAATGCGCCGGCGGCAATGAAGCCTTTGCGCCCCGTGCGAACCAGGCGCAAGCCGTTGTAGATCAACGCAGCTGTCAGGGCCAGGGTGAAGGAAATCAGCCACATCCCGCCGATAGGCGCGAGCCCGGCCAGCGGGCCGTCGAGCTGACTGTACCCGGAATACAGCCACGGGAAGCCTGTCAGGAACCAGCCGCGGAAGGCTTCCTGGCCGACCCACAGCGCCGCGAAGGCCAGGGCGTCGGCCAGCGGCGCCTCATTGCGGCGCAGCCAGCGCGCCCAGATCCAGGCGGGCAGGGCAAAGAACCAGGCAATCGCCGCCGTGAAGAGCAGCATCAGGAAGCCGGCCAGCAAGACCGAGGCGCCGCCGAAGTGGTGAATGCTGTAGTAGATCCAGCTGGTGCCGGCACCGAACAGGCCGAAACCGAAACACCAGCCGCGACCCAGCGCCTGACGTGGGCTCAGTTCCCGCAGACCGGCATAGAACAGGCCGACGGCGAGCAGTGCCAGTGGCCAGATATCGAACGGCGCCAGGGCCAGTGTGGTGATTGCACCGGCCGCCACGGCCAGCAGGTTACCGGGCCAGCCGGGGCGGGTTGTCCAGCGCATTTCAATCCTTAGCGAGCAATGGGCGTCAGGCGAAGCAAGTGAATCCGACGGCTGTCGGCGTTCAGGATGCGGAAACGGTACGGGCCGATTTCAGTGATTTCGTTACGTTTTGGCAAATGCCCGAACGCGCTCATTACCAGACCGCCAACGGTGTCGAACTCATCGTCGGAGAACTCGCTGTCGAAAAACTCGTTGAAGTTCTCGATCGGCGTCAGGGCCTTGATCAGGAAATCACCGCTGGGCAGCGGCTTGATGTAGCTGTCTTCTTCGACGTCGTGTTCGTCTTCGATGTCGCCGACGATCTGTTCCAGCACGTCTTCGATGGTCACCAAACCGGCCACGCCGCCGTACTCGTCGATGACGATGGCCATGTGGTTGTGGTTGGCGCGAAATTCGCGCAGCAGCACGTTAAGGCGCTTGGACTCCGGCACGAAGGTGGCCGGGCGCAGCAGGTCCTTGATGTTGAAGCTGTCGCCGTTCTCCTTGAGGATCAACGGCAGCAAGTCCTTGGCCAGCAATACGCCCATCACGTCATCGTGGCTTTCGCCGATCACCGGGTAGCGGGAGTGGGCCGAGTCGACCACGGCAGGCAGGAACTCGCGGGGTGTCTGGGTCGCCTTGATGCTGACCATCTGCGAGCGCGGGACCATGATGTCCCGGACCTGCAGGTCAGCCACCTGGATGGCGCCTTCGACGATGGCCAGTGCTTCGCTGTCCAGCAGTTTGTTCTGGTGTGCATCGCGCAGCAGCTCCAGCAGCTCCTGGCGGTTTTTCGGCTCGTGGGCAAAAGCCTGGGTGAGCTTACCCAGCCATGACTTCTGCCCGTTGCTCGATCGATCTTCGCTCATAGCGATTACTCTGAATCCTTTGTTGTTTCGATAGGGGATACATCTGCTTCGTCGTCCGCGTACGGATCGGGAAAGCCCAACTCTGCAAGCAACGTTCGTTCCAGTGCTTCCATTTCTTCGGCTTCCTCGTCATCAATATGGTCGTAACCAAGCAGATGCAAGCAGCCGTGAATCACCAGATGTGCCCAATGGGCCTTGAACTCCTTGCCCTGTTCAGCGGCTTCGCGCTCGACCACGGCCACGCAGATCACCAGATCGCCCAGCAGCGGGATGTCGAGGAACTCATCCGGCACGTCGGCCGGGAATGACAAGACGTTAGTTGCGTAATCCTTTTGCCGCCAGGTGTGGTTCAGCTCGCGTCCTTCAGCTTCGTCGACCAGACGAATGGTCATCTCCGAGTCGGCGGTGCGCTGGCGCAAAGCCAGTTCGCACCACTGGCGGAACTCGGCTTCGCTGGGGGCGCAGGCTTCGGTGGCGATTTGCAGGTCAAGCTCAAGCATCGCGGCGGCTATCCTTGGCGGCGGCATCATCGGCCGCTTTGGTTTCGAAGCGCTCGTAGGCTTCGACGATGCGCTGCACCAGCGGATGGCGCACGACGTCCTTGGGCTGGAAATGGGTGAAGCTGATCCCCGGCACATCCTTGAGCACTTCAATCACGTGGTGCAGGCCGGACTTGGTGCCGCGTGGCAGGTCGACCTGGGTGATGTCCCCGGTGATGACGGCCGTGGAACCGAAGCCGATCCGGGTCAGAAACATCTTCATTTGCTCGACCGTGGTGTTCTGGCTTTCGTCGAGAATGATGAAGCTGTTGTTCAGCGTACGGCCGCGCATGTAGGCCAGCGGCGCGACTTCGATCACCTGACGCTCAATCAGCTTGGCGACGTATTCGAAGCCGAGCATTTCGTAGAGCGCGTCGTAGAGCGGACGCAGGTACGGGTCGATTTTTTGCGACAGGTCGCCGGGCAGGAAGCCGAGTTTTTCACCCGCTTCGACCGCCGGACGCACCAGCAGGATGCGGCGAATCTGCTCGCGCTCCAGTGCATCCACCGCGCAGGCCACAGCCAGGTAGGTCTTGCCGGTACCGGCCGGGCCGATGCCGAAGTTGATATCGTTACCGAGGATTTCCTTCACGTAGCGCAGCTGATTCAAGCCACGGGGGCGAATCATGCCTTTCTTGGTGCGCAGGGCCACGGACGGTTCGGCGGGGGAGTGGTTGTCCAGCTGCTCGACGGCCGATTCCTGCAGGAACAGGTGCACCATGTCCGGCGACAGCTCGGTACCCTTGGTTTCCCGGTACAGGCGGCGCAGGAGGTTTTCCGCGGAGGTGGTGTGTTTGGGTTCGCCGATCAGCTCGAACTGGTTTCCGCGATTGCGGATCTCGATGGTCAGGCGCTGTTCGATCAAGCGCAAATGCTCGTCGAATTGCCCGCACAGATTGGCGAAGCGACGAGCTTCAAAAGGCTCGAGGATGAAACGATGTGGTTCTATGGGTGCGTTCAAGGTCGTATTTAGCCGCCCTGGGGCAATAGTGATGAATCAAGGATAGCGCCAGTGGGCTGGGCGCGAAAGCTCTTATACAGACCAAGTTGATTCACTGGCCTGGCGCTGTCCCTGTGGGAGCGGGCTTGCTCGCGAAGAGGGTGTGTCAGTCGACAATAATGTAGCTGACAGACCGCATTCGCGAGCAAGCCCTCTCCCACAGGGATCTTCAGTGTTACTGGATCAACGAACCCCGCAACGAGTGCGGCTGCGCGGCATCGATGTGCACATCCGCGAACTGGCCGATCAGGGTCGGATTGTCGCAGCGGAAGTTGACGATACGGTTATTTTCGGTCCGGCCTTGCAGCTCACCCGGGTCCTTTTTCGAGTAATCGGTCACCAGGATCCGCTGGATCGAACCGACCATTTGTCGGCTGATCTCGAAACCTTGCTGGTTCAATCGATGCTGCAGGGCATTCAGGCGTTCTTTTTTCAGTTCTTCCGGAGTGTCGTCGGCCAGATCGGCGGCCGGTGTGCCCGGGCGCTGGCTGTAGACGAACGAGTAGGAAAAGTCGAAACCCACGTCGGCAATCAGCTTCATGGTCTGTTCGAAGTCTTTTTCGGTCTCGCCCGGGAAACCGACGATGAAGTCCGAGCTGATGCAGATCCCCGGCACGGCGGCGCGCAGTTTGCGCAGCTTGGATTTGTATTCCAGCGCGGTGTGGTTGCGCTTCATCGCGGCGAGGATGCGGTCCGAGCCCGATTGCACCGGCAAGTGCAAGTGCTTGACCAGCTCCGGCACGTCGGCGTGGGCCTGGATCAGGCTGTCGGAGAATTCCAGCGGGTGCGAAGTGGTGTAACGGATGCGGTCGATACCGTCGACCGCGGCGACCACGCGGATCAGCTCGGCCAGATCCGCCAGGCGCCCATCATGAGTAGTCCCACGATAGCCGTTGACGTTCTGCCCCAGCAGTGTCACTTCGCGCACGCCGTTTTCGGCCAGGTGAATGATCTCGGCAAGCACGTCGTCGAACGGCCGGCTGACCTCTTCACCGCGGGTGTAGGGCACCACGCAGAAGGTGCAGTACTTGCTGCAACCTTCCATCACCGACACGTAAGCGCTCGGGCCGTCGATGCGGGGCTCGGGCAAATGGTCGAATTTTTCGATTTCCGGGAACGAGACGTCGACCTGTGGCAGCTTGGTGATGCGCGCGGCGTCGATCATTTCCGGCAGGCGGTGCAGGGTCTGCGGACCGAAAACCACGTCCACATAGGGGGCGCGATCGCGGATGGCGGCGCCTTCCTGGCTGGCCACGCAACCGCCGACGGCGATCACCATGTCCGGGTTGGCCAGCTTCAGTTCGCGCCAGCGACCGAGCTGGGAGTAGACACGGTCCTGTGCACGTTCGCGGATCGAGCAGGTGTTGAGCAGGATCACGTCGGCGTCTTCAGCGCGGGCGGTGACTTCCAGGGCCTGATGTTCGCCCAGCAGATCGACCATGCGCGAGCTGTCGTACTCGTTCATCTGGCAACCGTGGGTTTCGATGTAAAGCTTCTTGGCCATGGAAAGAGTCATCACGTGATTCAAAGAACCGCGCATTATAGGGAACATGTACCCAGGTTCCTACCGCTGCGCGTCCAATGGCTATGCTATAGTTCGCGCCCTCATTTTTATCCCCCGATGTGTTTCGCCTGCCATGACCAAACGTGAAGCTCCAATCTACAAGGTGATTTTCCTCAACCAGGGCCAGGTGTTCGAAATGTACGCCAAGCAGATCTATCAAAGTGATCTGTGGGGCTTTCTGGAAGTGGAAGAGTTCGTCTTTGGCGAGCGCACGCAAGTGGTCGTCGATCCGAGCGAAGAAAAGCTCAAGGCTCAGTTCGAAGGCGTGGTGCGCAGTTTTGTGCCGATGCATTCGATCGTGCGTATCGACGAAGTCGAGCGTATGGGAACACCGAAAATCAGCGAAGCCCGTGGCGCGGTCGGCAATGTCATGCCGTTTCCGATGCCGATGCCTGAGAAGTAAGTCTCAAGACCGAGTCGCCCCCATCGCGAGCAAGCTCGCTCCCACAGGGAATTGCGGCGCACACAGGTTTTGTGAACGCCAGAGATCAAATGTGGGAGCGAGCTTGCTCGCGATGGGGCCAGTCAGATCAACACAGAATCAGGGCAGTGGCGCGAACGGCGTACGCCCGTCAGCGCTCTGCAATTCCATCAAATATTTACGGAAGATTTGCCCGAGCACCTGGGTAGCAAGCTCCAGTTCTTCGCGGGGCATCTTTTCGGTGACTTCGTCGGCGGTGTCCAGTGCGTCCTCGGCGCCGTTGACCGCCGCCATCTTCAGCAGGATGTACGCCTGAACGTTATTGGCCGGCACGCCTTCGCCGTGGAAGAACATGGTGCCGAGTTTGAATTGTGCCTGGGCGTGGCCTTGCAGCGAGGCTTTTTCGAAATAGCTCAGGGCTTGATTGAGGTCGCGCGGCGTGTTTTTGCCTTCGTAGTAGAACTCACCCAACTCGTATTGCGCTTGCGCATCCCCTTCTTCCGACGCTTTCTGGCAGGCGGTGAGTGCCTGTTCCAGGTCTTGCGGCTGGGTATTGAGGGTGCAGCGACCCATCGCTGGGATTAACAACGAGTTGCCGCCTGCTTGTGCGTGCGCGAGCAGGGGCTGAAGAAGCAACAGGCAGCCCAGTGCAAGGGTGCGGCCGGTGCGGTTCATGGGAATCGACTTACCTCTGAAGGGCGCGCGGACCCATCGAGGGATCCAATAAGCGCGCATTATGAAATAAGCAGGGGCAACCTTACAAAGTCTTTACTCGTTTTTCTGCTGCGCGGGAAATTTATCGCCCACTTTGCGGGGGATTATTAGCAGATGAGTAGGAAAAAACGCGGGAGTGTAGGCGAAAGCTGACGCTGGCAAGGGCCAACGTCAGCATTTGAGCGTTACTTCAAGGCCGCGAAGGCGCGCTCGGCGGCGTCCAGGGTCAGCTTCAGTTCTGCTTCGCCGTGGGCGATCGAAGTGAAGCCGGCTTCGAATGCGCTCGGTGCCAGGTACACACCACCTTCGAGCATCAGGTGGAAGAAACGACCGAACAGGGCTGCGTCGCTGGCCATGACGTCATCAAAAGTAACGATGTCGTCGGCACCGCTGAAGTACAGGCCGAACATGCCGCCGGCCTGGGTGGTTACGAACGGAATGCCGGCCGCATCGGCGCGCTGTTGCAGGCCGTCGAGCAGGCGAGTGGTGTAGTCGGTCAGCTCGGCGTGGAAGCCCGGGCGGCTGATCAGGCGCAGGGTGGTCAGGCCGGCGGCCATCGCCAGCGGGTTACCGGACAGCGTACCGGCCTGGTAGACCGGGCCCAGCGGGGCGATGCGCTGCATGATTTCGCGCTTGCCACCGAAGCAGCCGACCGGCATGCCGCCACCGATGATCTTGCCGAAGGTGGTCAGGTCCGGCGTCACGCCGTAGTACGCCTGGGCACCGCCGAGGGCGACACGGAAGCCGGTCATCACTTCGTCGAAAATCAGCACCACGCCGTGCTTGTCGCACAGGGTCCGCAGGCCTTCGAGGAAACCCGGTGCCGGCGGCACGCAGTTCATGTTGCCGGCCACTGGCTCGACAATGATGCAGGCCACGTCCTGGCCGACTTCGGCGAGCATGGTTTCTACCGCGTCGATGTCGTTGAACGGCAGGGTCAGGGTGTGTTTGGCGAATGCCGCCGGTACACCGGCCGAACTCGGTACGCCCTGGGTCAGTGCGCCGGACCCGGCCTTGACCAGCAGGCTGTCGGAGTGACCGTGGTAGCAGCCTTCGAACTTGATGATGCTGTCGCGGCCGGTGAAACCACGGGCCAGGCGGATGGCGCTCATGGTCGCTTCGGTGCCGGAGCTGACCATGCGCACCATTTCCATCGACGGCACCAGCGAGCAGACCAGATCGGCCATCTGCGTTTCCATCTCGGTCGGGGCGCCGTAGGACAGGCCGTGCTCAAGCTGTTTGCGCACGGCG
Source organism: Pseudomonas sp. KH_046_1 (assembly GCF_057839025.1). Classification (NCBI taxonomy): domain Bacteria; kingdom Pseudomonadati; phylum Pseudomonadota; class Gammaproteobacteria; order Pseudomonadales; family Pseudomonadaceae; genus Pseudomonas; species Pseudomonas sp. KH_046_1. The sequence continues at coordinate 5,581,441 of NZ_CM174481.1, read as the reverse complement.
TCAAGCACGTCCGGGTGGCTGTGGCCGAGAATCATCGGACCCCAGGAACCGACGTAATCCACATAACGCTTGTCGTCCTCGTCGGTGACGTAGGCGCCTTCAGCGTGCTTGAAGAACAACGGCGTGCCGCCGACGCTCTTGAACGCGCGAACCGGCGAGTTCACGCCACCGGGAATGTGTTTCTGGGCATTGGCAAACAGCGTTTCGGAACGAGACATGATCGGGCTCTCAAATCAGATTTAAAGCTTAAATAGAAAACAATTCGTTGAAGGCGCGGGCGCGGCGGGTCACCTCAGCCGTGCTCTCGGCACCGAACAGGCCATGCACCACCGCCAGCAGATCGACGCCATGGGCCACCAGTGGGGCGGCGTTATCCAGGGTGATGCCGCCGATCGCGCAGATCGGCAGGTGCAACTGCTTGCGGGCCTGGTCGAGCAGGTCGAGGCTGCAGGTCGGTGCGCCGGGCTTGGTGTTCGAATTGAAGAAGCGGCCGAAGGCGACGTAGCTGGCACCTTCCTTGGCGGCCTGTTCGGCCAGTTCGAGCTGCGCGTGGCAGGTCGAACCGATGATCGCCTGACGCCCGAGCAGTGCACGGGCCGGAGTCAGCGGGCCGTCGGTCTGGCCCAGGTGCACGCCCACGTTCAGGCGTGCCGCCAGTTCGGCGTCGTCGTTGATGATCAACTGCGTCTTGTAGCGTTCGCACAGCTCGCGCAAGGCTTCGGCCTCTCGCAGGCGGCGGGCCTCGTCGCTGCTCTTGTCGCGGTATTGCAGCAAGGTGACGCCGCCTTCCAGCGCCGCCTCCACGTACTTGAGCAACTTACCGTCCAGCAAATGGCTGTCGGTAATGGCGTACAGGCCACGTAGTTTCATCGGACAAGCCTCACCGCATTACAAATAGAAGTTACGAACAGAAATCCAGTGGCAAACGGCGCGGCACAAACTGGCCTTTGCCCAGCTGCTCGGCATCACGCAGGGTGCGCCATGTGTAGTTAAGCGCGGTCTGTACGGCACTGGCGAGGTTTTCGCCTTGGGCCAGACGACCGGCCAGCGCACTGGCCAGGGTGCAGCCGGAACCGTGATAGCTGCCCGGCAAGCGCTGGCAGGTAAAGGTTTCGCGCAAGCCGTCGCGGCTGTACAGGCGATTGTGGATTTCGGTTTCGTCGCCATGGCCGCCGGTGATCAGCAGGTGTTTGACGAACGGCAGGAGTTTTTCAGCGCACTCGTCCGCGGTGCCTTCGGGCAGTTCAGCGAGGATACGGGCTTCGGGAAGGTTGGGGGTCGCAATGATCGACAAAGGCAGCAGGCGTTCGCGCATGGCATAGCCGACTTCGTCCTTGCCCAGGCGTCCGCCGCCGCCGGCGCGCAGCACCGGGTCGCAGACCACTGGCAAGTGCGGGTGCGCCGAAAGCAGTTCGACCACGGTGTCGACCATTTCCAGGGAACCGAGCATGCCCAGCTTGACCGCCGCGACTTCGGAATCGTTGAGCACGGCATTGGCCTGGGCCAGTACCCACTCACGGTCCAGGACGCGGAAGTCCGTGACATTGACGGTGTCTTGCACGGTCAGGGCGGTGACGGCCGGAGCCGCATGGCAACCCTGAGCGAGCAGGGCTTCGATATCTGCCTGCAAGCCGGCGCCACCACTTGGGTCGTGGCCGGAGAGACAGAGGACAACGGGGCGAGAGCTGTAGATATTCATGGTGCGCGAGCTTACCACCAAACCTGTTTTGCGGGTGTTGTGACGATGCGGTTGGTCGATGCTTTGTGGCGAGGGGGCTTGTCGGAACGCCGCATCGCCCCGTTGGGCAGCGAAGCGGCCCCGGCTGTTTTTCAGCTATACCGCGTTGCCGGACTTTACGACTGCTTTGCAGCCGAACGGGGGCAAGCCCCCTCGCCACAGTGATTATGCTGCCATTGATAATCGTTCATTAGTGTCGCTGAGACGCCCGTTCTAGAGCCTTTTCAGGAAAAATTTCAATGGTGTTTAATGGCTATCAACGGCTATGCTAGAGTGGATCCAAACCAATAACAGGTGATACCGGTTTTACGTCTGCTCAAAAGGAATGGGGGGCTTCCTGACAGAACCGGACAGGCCACGCTGGGGCTTCAATGCACTATTTGCTGATGTTGCTGTTGTGTTTGCCCCTCCTGGCAAACGCCGTCGAGTTCGATGAGTCCACTCAAAGCCTCCCCTTGGGCCGTACCCTGCAGGTCTATGAGGACGCAGGTGGTCAGGCAACCATCGCGGATATCCGTGCACAAGCGGCGGCCGGCAACTTCAAACCACACCACAAAGACACGCTCAACGCCGGGTACTCGCGTTCAGTGTTCTGGCTGAAAATCGACCTGCATTACCGTCCGGTCAATCCGGCGGCACAACGGACCTGGCTGCTGGAACTGGCCTATCCGCCCCTCGATCATCTCGATCTCTATTTGCCCGATGCGGCCGGCAACTATCAGTTGGTCAAGCAGACCGGCGATGCCTTGCCGTTCGCCAGCCGCGAGATTCGTCAGAACAGCTATTTGTTCGACCTGACGTTCAAACCTGACCAGGCCGAAACCGTATTCCTGCGATTGCAAAGCGAAGGCTCGATCCAGGCACCGGTCACCTTGTGGTCGAGCACCTCCTACCTCGAAGAGCAGCCCTTGCGCCTTTACGTACTGGGATTGATCTACGGCGTATTGCTGGGGATGCTGGTCTACAACCTGTTCATCTACCTCAGCGTGCGCGACACCAGTTACCTCTACTACATCTTCTATATCGCCTCGTTCGGTTTGTATCAGCTGTCGGTAAACGGTGCGGCCGTGCAGTATTTCTGGCCAAACAGTCCGTGGTGGGCTAATGCTGCGACGCCGTTTTTCATCGGCTGTGCGGGGCTGTTCGGCAGTCAGTTCGCCCGCAGTTTCCTGCAAATGGCTACCCACAGTCGCTGGCTCGACCGCTTGTTGCTGGCGCTGGTTGCCTTCAGTGCGCTGGTGGTCGGCCTGTCATTGATGACCAGCTACGCCCTGGCCCTGCGCCTGGCCACGGCCCTGGCGCTGACATTCACTGTGGTGATTTTTGCCGCCGGGATCTTTGCCTGGCTGCGGGGCCTGCGCGTGGCGCGGTATTTCATCATTGCCTGGTCGGCGTTTTTGCTCGGCGGCATCGTCAATACGCTGATGGTGCTGGGCTACCTGCCGAACGTGTTCCTGACCATGTATTCCAGCCAGATCGGTTCGGCCATCGAAGTGGCCTTGCTGTCTCTGGCGCTGGCCGACCGCATCAACGACATGCGCGAGCAGCAGGCGCAAACGCTGTTCGACGCCAGTCAGAAGCTTGAAGTCCTCAACCAGCAACTGGCTCGCAGCAACAAGCTCAAGGACGAATTCCTTGCCACCCTGACCCACGAACTGCGTACGCCCATGAACGGGGTGATCGGTTCGCTGGAGCTGATGCAGACGGTCGAGATGGACCCGGAGCTCGAGCAGTATCAGCAAACGGCTTCGGGATCGGCGCGGGACATGATGCGCATGGTCAACGGCATCCTCACCCTTACCGAATTGCAGGCCGGCAAACTCAAGGCCTCGGCCGACACCTTCAGTTTGCGCGGTATGGTCGAGGCACTGCGCACGCAGTTCGAGGGCAACGCATCGGGCAAGTCGCTGGACTTCAAGGTCGATGTCGCGCCAGGTGTGCCGGATCGTTTGCACGGCGACAACGTCAAGATCGCGCAGTGCCTGGAATGTCTGCTGGATAACGCCATCAAGTTCACCCGGATCGGCGGCCTGGCCTTGCGGGTGACCGGCAAGGCCATTGAGCCAGACCGGCTGGCGTTGAGCTTTGCGGTGATCGACACGGGCATTGGTTTCACCGATTTGGGGGAGGCCACGATGTATCAACGGTTCTTCCAGCTCGATGGCTCGATGACCCGTGAATACGGTGGCCTGGGTGTTGGTCTGGCGATTTGCCGACAGTTGATCGAGTTGCTGGGTGGACGCCTGACGCATCGCACCGAGCCAGGACGCGGCAGCCGGTTTCAGCTGGATGTGGAAGTTGGGCTGGCGGTGGCCGAACGTCCGGTGACGCCGTTGATGACCGGGGATTTTCCGCGCCTGCGCTTGCCTCAGGATTGTGCCGTGCTGTTGGTGGATGACAACAGCATCAGCCAGTTGGTGATGCGCGGTATGTTGCTCAAGCTGGGGTTCCGCGTGCGTACGGCCGATAGCGCCTACGTTGCGCTCGATCTCTTGCAGCGCGAAGTGTTTGACGCAGTGCTGGTCGATTGTCAGTTGCCGCTGCAGGACGGTGAGTCGGTGTGCTGCCAGATCCGCGCGTTGCCGGGTTATACCGAACTGCCGCTGTTCATGATCGCTCTGGGCGGTGACCGTGAGCGCTGCTCGATCGGCGCGGTGATTGATCACTTGAGCAAACCGGTGAAATTCGAAGACTTGCAGGCCGCGCTCTACCGCCGCGTGCTCTGCTCGCAATAGGGCGAAAGCGCCGACAGTTAGGCGTATATGACACTTTTTTCAGCCGGGGGGCGGTGCTTAACTGAAGTCCCTTGGCCGACCAAAGGAGCCCAGTCATGAACCTGCATCAGTTCGCCGAAACCCACGAAGTCACCAACCAGCCACCGTCACTGGACGGCGCCAACCTGTACCGCATCGACTTGCCGTTGCAGGAATGGTCGCGGCGGTTCGGGGCCGGTTGGGCCGAATCGCGGATCGACGCCTATGGCGCGCTGGCCGGTGGTCCGTTGATGGAAGCCGGGTTCCTCGCCAATCAGAACAAGCCGGTGTTCAACAGCCATGACCGGTTTGGACATCGCATCGACCTGGTGGAATTTCATCCGGCCTATCACCAATTGATGCGCACTGCGGTCGAGCACGGCCTGACCTCGCTGCCCTGGGCGCACCCGCAGGACGGCGCCCATGTGGCCCGTGCCTCCATGACTTACCTACACAGCCAGGCCGAGGCCGGCAGTGGCTGCCCGCTGACCATGACCTTCGCCAGCGTTCCGGCCATGCGTCTGCAACCGGACCTGGCGGAAAAATGGCTGCCGAAAATCCTCGCCGCCGAATACGACCCGCGCAACGTCGGCATGGCCCACAAGGCCGGGGTTACCATCGGCATGGCCATGACCGAGAAGCAAGGCGGTACCGATGTGCGGGCCAATACCACCAAGGCGTATCCGGTCGGTGCCAGCGGTCCGGGCCAGGCCTATGAACTGGTTGGGCACAAATGGTTTTGCTCGGCGCCGATGTGCGACGCCTTCCTGACCCTGGCGCAGACCGACAAGGGCCTGACCTGTTTCCTGCTGCCGCGCCATCGTCCGGACGACACGCGCAATCAGTTCTATATCCAGCGCCTGAAGAACAAGCTCGGCAATTGCTCCAACGCCTCCAGCGAAGTGGAGTTCCGTGGCGCACTGGCGTGGATGGTCGGTGAAGAGGGCCGTGGCGTTCCGACGATCATCGAGATGGTCGCCATGACCCGCTTCGATTGCATGGTCGGTTCCAGTTCGCTGATGCGTCAGGCGCTGACCCAGGCCAGCCATCACTGCGCTCACCGTTCGGTTGGCGGCAAGCTGCTCAGCGAACAGCCGTTGATGCAGAACGTGCTGGCGGATCTGGCGCTGGAAAGCGAAGCCGCCCTGGCCTTGAGCCTGCGCATGGGCCGGGCGCTGGATCATCTGGACGACTCACAGGAAGCCAAGTTCGCCCGGTTGGTGACGGCGGTGGGCAAGTACTGGATCTGCAAACGCGCCCCCGCGATGATCAATGAAGCGGCCGAATGCATGGGCGGCGCGGGTTATGTCGAAGACAGCATCCTGCCGCGGCTTTACCGCGAGGCGCCGGTGAATTCGACGTGGGAAGGTTCCGGCAACGTGCAGTGCCTCGACGTGCTGCGTGCCCTGTCGAAAGAGCCGGGTGTGCTCGATGCGCTGTTCAGCGAGTTGGGCGATGGCCATGGCGACAAGCGTCTGGCTGCGCACATCAATCAATTGCAGGCGGCCTTCAAGGACACCAGCGACATTCAGTACCGTGCCCGACAGTTGACCGAGGACATCGCGCTGGGCCTGCAGGCCAAACTATTGCTGGAGGCGGGTAACGCGGTGGTCAGTGATGCGTTTATTGCCAGTCGTTTGGGTGGTGGCGGCCGAGTGTACGGCGCATTGCCTCGCGGTCTGGATGTGGAAGCCATTGTCGCCCGCTCGACCCCGCAAGGCTTCTGATCACAATTGTATGATTGCCACTGGACCCCTGTGGGAGCGGGCTTGCTCGCGAATGCGGTGTCATATTCAACATTGATGCGACTGACATACCGCTTTCGCGAGCAAGCCCGCTCCCACATTGGATCTGTGGTGAGTAAGGCATTTGTGTAAGGGTCACTGTTCCCGTGAAGCGACGATGCAGGCAAGATGAAGGTCTGCAAGTCAGAACACAGGATGCTGATCGTGACCGAAGCTTTTATTGTCGTTCAAACCGCCGAGCAAGCCGTGGACCGGCTTGCACACTTGCACAATCGTGCAACCACCGCGCTGAGTCAGGCGCTCAAGCGTTACCTCAAGGATCGCGTCGAGCCTGATGCCGAACAGCGAGCGTTGTTCCGTTATCCCGAACTGCGACTGACCTACCACTGCCAGGGCGAAGTCCCGCAGACCACCCGTGCCTACGCCAAGGTCCAGCTGCCGGGCACCTACAGCGTCACCGTCACCCATCCATCGGCTTTCCGTAAATACCTGCTGGAACAGCTCGTTCCGCTGATGCACGACTTCACCGTGACCGTCGAAGTCGGTGTCAGTCAGCAGAACATTCCGTATCCGTATGTGGTCGAGCAGGGCGATGAGCTGGGAGGTTCCGGCGTCACCGCCGCCGTGCTGGCGCGGGTGTTCCCGAGTACCGACCTGTCGGCCGCGACCGACGGCATTGCCGATGGTTTGTACGATTGGGAAAACACCGATCCGCTGCCACTGGCCCTGTTCGATGCTGCGCGGGTGGATTTCTCCCTGCGCCGACTGGTGCATTACACCGGCAGCGACTGGCGGCATGTGCAGCCGTGGATCCTGCTGACCAACTATCACCGCTACGTCGACCAGTTCATCGTCCATGGCCTGGAACAATTGCGCAGCGATCCGCGTTTTGTGCGCATGGTCCTGCCGGGCAACGTGATCATCGAAAAGAGCATGGATCACGGTGAAGCCTCGGCGATTGCCGCCGGGGTGGTCTGGCACCGCTACCAGATGCCGGCCTATCACCTGATCGCCAGTGACGGCCACGGCGTGACCCTGGTCAACATCGGTGTCGGCCCGTCCAACGCCAAGAACATCACCGACCACCTGGCCGTGCTGCGCCCGCATTGCTGGCTGATGATCGGTCACTGTGGCGGCCTGCGTCAGTCGCAGACCATTGGCGATTACGTGCTGGCCCACGCCTACATGCGTCGCGACGGGATTCTCGACCGGGTGGTGCCGCCGAACATTCCGATTCCAGCCCTGGCCGAAGTGCAGCTCGCGCTTCAGCAAGCGGCGGCCAACGTCACCGGCGAGAAGGGCGACGAACTGAAGAAACGCCTGCGTACCGGCACCGTGCTGACCTACGACGACCGTAACTGGGAGCTGCGCTGGGCGCAGGAACGGCCGCTGATCAACCTGTCCCGCGCCGTGGCGGTGGACATGGAAAGCGGCACGATTGCCGCGCAGGGTTATCGTTTGCGGGTGCCGTACGGTACGTTGCTGTGCGTCTCGGACAAACCACTGCACAGCGAAATCAAGTTGCCGGGCTCGGCCAACGCCTTCTATGAACGCGCGGTCAGCCAGCACTTGAAGATCGGTATCGAGGCGGTCGATCTGTTGCGCACCGAACTCAACTCGCTGCACTCGCGCAAACTGCGCAGCTTCGACGAGCCGCCGTTCCGCTAACGGTTGTCATGGTCATTTGGCGATCAGGGCACTAGCATTAGCAGCCCTGATCGTTAGATGTTCACTTCGCCATGTCCCATCCTCAACGCCCCGTTTCCCGCCGTCCTGGCGCGAAACCCTCTCCTTCAGCCCCGCGCCGTGTCGCCAAGGCACCACCGGCCGAGCCGAAGCTGATCCTGTTCAACAAACCTTTCGATGTGCTGACGCAATTCAGCGATGGCGAAGGGCGCGCGACGCTCAAGGATTACATCGATGTACCGGGAATCTATCCGGCCGGACGGCTGGACCGCGACAGCGAAGGCTTGTTATTGCTGACCAACGACGGCCAGCTTCAGGCGCGGATCGCCGACCCGAAACACAAGCTGGCCAAGACCTATTGGGTGCAGGTCGAGGGCGAGCCGAGCGCCGAGCAATTGCAGCGCTTGCGTGACGGCGTCGAATTGAATGACGGCATGACCTTGCCCGCCGAGGCGCGGCAACTGGACGAACCCGAGCTGTGGCCACGCAATCCACCAGTGCGCTTTCGTAAAAGCGTGCCGACCAGCTGGCTGGAACTGGTGATTCGCGAAGGGCGCAACCGGCAGGTGCGGCGCATGACCGCGGCGGTCGGGTTGCCGACCTTGCGTCTGGTGCGGGTCAGGATCGGCGACTGGACGATCGAAGGGCTCGATCAGGGCCAGTGGAAGGAAGTGCCGGCGCGCTTATAACGTGCCGGATTCGATCAGGCCGATCACTACGCTCTTGATGATGAACGCGGCCACGCCCAGGCCCAGCACGAAGAACAGAATGAACGAGCCAAAGCGCCCGGCCTTGGACTTCTTCGCCAGATCCCAGACGATGAAACCCATGAAAATGATCAGGATGCTGACCAGTCCGGTCATCATCCACTCTTCGAAAACGGCAGGATCCATCGAACATCTCCAGCGCGGGCGTGGCTAAAAGGGCGCGGGGAGTATACGCCTGCGCGGGTTCGCGCTGTATTGACCTGCGTCGGTGTGTCGCAGTCATTCGTCGCCTGTGCCGGCCCCATCGCGAGCAAGCTCGCTCCCACAGGTTTTGTATGGATCACAATACTGCAGTCAACACAAAACCTTGTGGGAGCGAGCTTGCTCGCGATGGCGTCTTCAGCTACGCAGATGAGTCAAAGGCAGTTCGGTGCTGTTCAAAACCTGATTCAGCACAAAACTCGACCGCACGCTGGTCACGCCTTCAATCCGCGTCAGATGCCCCAGCAGCAGTTTCTGGTAGTGATCCATGTCCGGCACCACGACCTTGAGTTGATAGTCGGCATCCATTCCGGTCACCAGGCTGCATTCGAGCACTTGGGGCAGGGTGCGGATGGCCGCTTCGAAGTTCTCGAAACGCTCCGGCGTGTGACGGTCCATGCCGATCAGCACGTAAGCGGTCAGGCTCAGGCCGAGCATCTTGCGGTCGAGCAGGGCGACCTGGCGGGAAATGTAGCCGTCGTCTTCCAGTTGCTTGACCCGCCGCGAGCACGGCGAAGGCGACAGGCCGATGCGCTCGGCCAGCTCCTGGTTGGAGATGCGTGCGTCGCGCTGCAATTCCGCCAGAATACTCAGGTCATAACGGTCGAGCTTGCTCATCAAACGGTCCTTTGTCGTAACTATTGCGGAGGATTATGTATCCTGGGTTAAAAATTGCGCAAGTGATGTTTAATTCAGCAATCTTCGCAATCCTCTGCTGGCGCTCCCGGCCTATTCTTATCACCAGAATCACTGCTCGGACAAACAGTCCAGTGCGGCTCGCCGAATCAGGCCCGCCGCGGTCGCCACCCCCACCGGGGATGTGCCGACCCCCGAGCTACACACTGTCCAGAAGACGGCGTGAGGTGAGCCGACGCCACAAGTGTCGAGCCAGGACGAAGTTCTCTAAGGGGAGGCCGACGGGTCTCCCCTTTTTCTTGCGTGGAATTTGACCCGCTGGCCTCAATAAATAAGTTGCGTGACAGATAACCTGTCGCAGAACCGGCCAGCGCTTTCCCAGTCTTACGTACAGGCCCTTACCCGCAATGAGGTAAAGCATGAAATCGCGCATCTGGCGTTTGGCCGGCGTTGGTTTGCTGTGTGTCAGTGTCACCGCGCAAACGATGGCCGATGAGCCGCAAAACCGTGGCCATGATGGCGGGCAACACGGCCAGGGTGGGCATCAGGGCGATAACCAGGGCCATGGTGGCAGCAACCAGCCGCACCCGAAAAATGGCCAGCAGCAGAATCAGCCCCGTGCGCAAAACAACGACAATCGCCAGTACGATCACAACGGCCCGAATCAACGTCAGGACAATGACCAGAGGCAGAACCGTCCAGCGCCGGATTTCAACAGCCGGGTGCGATCGCCGCTACCCATGCCGCAGATGCCTGCCACTGACATGCCAATCCAGCCCCGGCCCGACACCGTGCGCCAGACCCAGCAGCCGCAGCGCGGTTACTACCAGGATCAGCCGCGTCGCAACGATTACAACCAGCGCTGGAATGGCTACACAGTCGCACCGTCCTATGAAAATTACGGGCAGGGGCGCCCGAGTGGATACGGTAACAGCTGGGGACCTGGTCCCAGGTATCGCCCCGGCCAAGTGATCGACCGCTTCCCCGAGCGCAACTTCCGCGTGCCTTACCGTGGCATGGATTACTACTATTCCGGTGGCTACTGGTATCGCCCGCTGGGCCCGCGTTATGTGGTGGTGGAGCCACCGCGCGGGATTCGTGTCAGGTACCTGCCTGATTACGCCGAGCAGGTGTGGATCGGCGGGGCATTGCTGTTCCTCGCGGCCGGTTCCTATTACGCCTATCAGCAAAGCACTCAGGACTACGTCGTGGTCGAACCGCCGGTTGGCCAATCGCAACCTCCAGCCGGCAACAGTGGTTATGACGTGGAGGCGTATCCAGCCAACGGACAGTCGCCGGAGCAGGTCAGTCGGGATGGTTACGAGTGTTATCAATACGCGGTGCAGCAGAGTGGTTTCGATCCACGAGCCGCCACCTACCAGCCCGACCCGTCGGTGGTGCAAGCCTACCGACAGGCCCAGGGCGATTGCCTGAGCAGTCGCGGTTATCAGGTGACTTACTGATCCCGGGCGGCTTTCACCACTTCCTTCGGATCGGCGTGCACCAGTACTTCGGCGCGCGGGTAGGCGCTGTGAATGGCAGCGGCCGCCTGATCGCTGATGCCATGGGCAACTGACAGCGTCAGCTCTCCCGGCAACTCCAGATGCAACTGCACAAACCACTGGTTGCCGGAGATCCGCGTGCGCAGGTCATGGGCACCCAACACGCCAGGCACGCTGCACGCCAATTCCAGCATGTGCTGGCTGACCTCCGGCGGCAGTTCTTCATCCATCAATACCGCAAAGCTCTCCCGGGCGATCTGCACCGCGCTCCACAGAATGTAGGCGGCGATTCCCAGACCGAACCAGGGGTCGACCTGATGCAGTCCAAACCCGGCCAACACCAGCGCGATCAGAATGCTGCCGTTGAGCAGCAGGTCCGAACGGTAGTGCAGCGAGTCGGCACGCACGGCGTTGGAGCCTGTGGCCTTGATCACCCGATGTTGCAGCATCAGCAAGGCCAGGGTCAGGACGAGGGAGAACACAATCACGCCGATACTGATCCACGGCGCACCGACCGGTTCGGGATGTTTGAGCCGATCAAAGGCCTGCAACGCGATCAGTACCGCACTGCCGCCAATGAACAACGCCTGGGCCATGCCCGCCAATGACTCGGCCTTGCCGTGCCCGTAGCGATGATCATTGTCGGCGGGGCGCAGGGCGTAATGCACCGCCAGCAGGTTGAGCAATGACGTGACGCCGTCGAGTGTCGAGTCGGTGAGCCCGGCGAGCATGCTCACCGAGCCGCTCAGCCACCAGGCGATGGCTTTGGCGACGATCAGGATGCATGCCACCGCCACCGAGGCACGGGTCGCCAGCCTCAGCAGGCGGGCGTGTTCGGAGCTGGAGGTCATAGGGGCCATCGTTCCTTGAAGAGTCCTTTCACGCGTAGGGATTACGCGGCGGGTTGCAGGCCGAACATCGCCAGTTGCTGGGCGCTGCCTTTACTCTGGATCAGGCGTGGATCGTCCAGCGGGAAGCTGCGGCCCAGCTCGCTTTCCAGAATAGTCTGCAACTTGCGGTTATCGACCTTGCCGTCGGCGCCGATGGCTTCCTTGAGTTTCTCCGGTGCAACCTGGGCAGTCTCTCCCGGCGCGTAGTAAATCGCCCCGGTGGCGAAGTCCACGGCAAACGCGATCAGGCCCGGGATGATGTAGAACAGCAGGCCCACGGCGTCGAGCGCGGCGATGGCCGGGTCGATCTTGCCTTCGATCTGGCCACGGCGATCCGGGTAGAAGATCGAACCGCAGGCGGTCACTTGAGTCAGCAAGGTTGCGACCAGAACACCGCCAATCAGGCGAAAGGGAGCACGCATATGAAATCTCCTGGGTAATCTCGAAACGAAACGTCGTCGGTATGAATTAAGACCCTGACGAACGCCTTGCAGTTCGCCGTTATACTCGGCCCTCTGTTTGGGAGCCAGCATGATTTCTTTGCCGATCGATGAAGTTTTACCCGCCCTGCGTGAAGCCCTCGCTACACGCCACGAAGCCGTGCTCGAAGCACCACCCGGCGCCGGTAAAACCACCCGGGTGCCTTTGGCCTTGCTCAACGAACCGTGGCTGGCCGGGCAGACCATCCTGATGCTCGAACCCCGCCGGTTGGCCGCGCGTGCAGCGGCGGAGCGGCTGGCCAGTGAGCTGGGGGAGAAGGTCGGCGAAACCGTAGGCTATCGCATTCGGCTCGACAGCAAGGTCGGTCCCAACACCCGTGTCGAAGTGGTCACCGAAGGCATCCTCACCCGGCGTTTGCAGGATGATCCGGCGCTGGAAGGCGTGGGCCTGCTGATCTTCGATGAGTTTCACGAACGCAGCCTCGACGCTGATCTGGCGCTGGCCCTGAGCCTCAATGGCCGCGAACTGTTCCGTGACGATCAGCCGCTGAAAATACTCTTGATGTCGGCCACGCTCGAAGGCGAACGCTTGGCCGGGTTGCTCGACGACGCGCCGATTCTGCGCAGTGAAGGGCGTATGTACCCGGTGGCGATGCGCTGGGGGCGGCCATTCCAGTCTGGTGAATTCATCGAGCCGCGTCTGGTGCAGACCATCCTCGAAGCCTTGAACGACGAGACCGGCAGTGTGCTGGTGTTCCTGCCGGGGCAGGCTGAAATCCGCCGAGTGCATCAGCAATTGGCCGATGCCTTGGGCGAAAATACTCAGGTTCTACTGTGCCCGTTGCACGGTGAACTGGACCTCGCCGCGCAACGGGCCGCGATCGATCCGGCACCGGCGGGCAAGCGCAAAGTGGTGCTGGCCACCAACATCGCCGAGACCAGTTTGACCATCAACGGCGTGCGCGTGGTGATCGATGCCGGGCTGGCGCGGGTGCCGCGTTTCGACCCCGGCAGCGGCATGACCCGTCTCGACACCCAGCGCATTTCCAAGGCCAGCGCCACCCAGCGCGCGGGCCGGGCCGGACGCCTGGAACCGGGCGTGTGTTATCGCTTGTGGTCCCAGGACCAACACGAGCAACTGGCGGCCTATGGCAGTGCGGAAATCCTTTCGGCGGACCTCGCCGGGCTGGCTCTGCAACTGGGACGTTGGGGCGTGACGCCCGGACAACTGGTGTGGCTCGACGTGCCGCCGGCCGCCGCTTATGCACAGGCTCAGGACCTGCTCGAACGCCTGGGGGCTCTGGAGGGTGAAGCGCTGACCCGTCACGGTCAGGCCATGGCCGAGCTGCCGGCGCATCCGCGCATCGCGCATTTACTGTTGCGCGGTCAGGCGCTGGGACTGGCGGACATGGCCTGCGACGTCGCGGCACTGCTCGGCGAGCGCGATATCTTGCGCGGTGCCGGAGCGGACTTGCACAGCCGACTGGTACTGCTGTCTGGCGAAGAGCGTGCCGCACGCGGTGCCCAGGGGGGCGTGCAGCGCGCACGGCAACTGGCGCGGCAGTATCGTGGTTACCTGCGCGGCAAAGCGACGGAGTCGGTCAGCGATCCGGATCACCCGCGCTGGCTCGGCGCGTTGCTGGCGCTGGCCTATCCCGACCGCGTCGCCCAGCAACGGCGCGCCGGTGGAGCGGAATATCGCTTGGCCAACGGCCGTGCCGCGCTGTTCGCCGAGGCTGACAGCCTGATGAAGCAACCGTGGCTGGTGATCGCCGATCTGGGCAGTCGCCAGGGCCAGCGTGAGGAGCGGATTTATCTGGCGACGGACTTCGATCCGGCGCTCTTCGATTCAGTGCTGGCCGAGCAGGTGCGCTGCGTCGATCAACTGGATTGGGATGAACGTGAAGGCGTGCTGCGGGCCGAGCGTCAGCGCAAGGTCGGTGAACTGATCCTCAGCCGCGAGCCACTGACAGGCCTCGACGAAACCGCCCGCAGCCAGGCACTGGTGAACCTGGTGCGACGCAAAGGCCTGGAGCTGTTGCCGTGGACCCCGGAGCTGCGTCAGTGGCAGGCGCGGGTCGCCTTGTTGCGGCAGCTGGACCTCGCCGCCAAGGGCGAGAGCGAGTGGCCGGATGTCAGCGACGCGGCGTTGCTCAAGAGTCTGGAGCACTGGCTGATGCCGTATCTGGGCAAGGTTTCGCGGCTCAGTCACTTCGCCAATCTGGACCTGTCGAGCATCGTGCGCAATCTGCTGCCGTGGCCACTTCCGCAACGGCTGGACGAGCTGGCACCGCATCATTTGAGCGTACCGTCGGGCTCCTCGATTCGTCTGGACTACAGCGAACAGCCGCCGATTCTGGCGGTGCGTTTGCAGGAGTTGTTCGGCCTGGCGGAAACCCCGCGCATCGCCGGGGGCCGGCAAGTGGTCAAGCTGCATCTGTTGTCCCCGGCAAGGCGACCGGTGCAGGTGACTCAGGACCTGGCCAACTTCTGGCGCAGCACGTATGCGGAGGTGAAGAAGGATTTGAAGGGGCGCTATCCGAAGCATTACTGGCCGGATGATCCGCTGGTGGCCGAAGCGACTGCGCGGATCAAACCCCGTAAATAATGGTTAACACCGGACTCTGTGGCGAGGGGGCTTGCCCCCTCGCCACAGGGGATCACTGCGATCTTTCGGATTTCGCTGTGAGTTGCTCGCGGCAATAGTCAGCAAACAACTGCGCCGGTTTGGTCAGTTGCCCGCGCTTGAGCCAGGCCGCTACCAACCCTGAACCGGTGACGTCTTCGGCGATGTCCACGCACACCACTTTCTGCCCGTCGTAGGTGCACTCCGAATGCGGTTTGGTCACCAGGATCGAGAACCCGAATCCCTGTCCAACCATGCCGCGCACCATCTCGATCGATGGCGAGCTGAAGGCGATGCGTGGCGTCAGGCCCAGTTCATCGAACAGGCTGACGAAATAGGTCCGGCTCGGCTGCACGTCCAGAAGAATCATCGGCTCCAGGTACAGGTCCCGCAGCGACACTTGCGCCTGCTGGGCAAAACGGTGATCCGCCGGCAGCAGCGCATAGGGACGTTGCGCCGGCATCAGCGGTTCGGTCTCGATGGTGCCGTCGAGGTCATGTTCGTAAAGGATCGCCAGATCGAAGGCGCCGGAGGTCAGGCCCTGCACCAGCTCTTGTTGTTCGCCGTCGCGGATGCGGATTTCCACCCCCGGGTACAACGCCGAAAAACCGGCGAGCAACTGCGGCAGGTACAGCGGCGCAACGGTTTCGAAACAGCCGATATCAATCTGCCCGGACACCACATCGTTGTCGGCCAGGGCGTTCTGTTCGAACTCCTTGGCCATGCGCAGCAGTTCCTGGGCCTTGCGGTAGAAGCGTGCACCGCTGGGGGTCAATGAAACGCCCTGTGCATGGTGACGAATCAGCAGTTGCACGCCAAAACTGTCTTCCAGCCCTTTGATGGCCGTGGAGATCGAAGGCTGGGCGATGTACAGCTTGCGCGAGGCCTCGGCGACGCTGCCGCACTCGACGGTGGTGATGAAGTATTTCAGTTGACGCAGATTGTAGGCAGCCACAGCAAACCTCGGGGGAGAACGGATCAGGCATCCTGGCAATTTGCGCGCCACCCCTATCCGCTCGGGTAGCGATTTGTTGTGTTTGAACAATAACCACATGCTGCGCCAGAAGGGAGATTGGCTACGTAGTTTTTTCTTGGCCTGCGAACACATTTTTACTGGTTTTCCACCGCTTGGGCCTGAGCGACTATCCAATACACAAGAATGTCCTCTGGAGCATCTGAACGTGTTCGAGCTTGAGTATTGGCAACGCAAGGCCGCTTCCCTGCGGTTTCCCGACCAGGCCGTGATCGACGGCCAGCGCCGCCCGGCGCAGTCGGGGCAGACTTTCGCCGTGATCAACCCTGCCACCGGGCAATGCCTGGCCAACGTTGCCGCCTGCGGCGAAGAAGACGTGAACGCGGCGGTGCACAATGCGCGGCAGGTCTTTGAAGCTGGCACCTGGGCTGCGCGCTCGCCGACCGAACGCAAGCAAGTGCTGTTGCGCCTGGCCGACTTGATCCTGGAAAACCGTGAAGAGCTGGCGCTGCTCGATTCGTTGAACATGGGTAAGCCCGTCGCCGATGCCTACAATATCGACGTGCCGGGTGCCGCGGGAGTGTTCCGCTGGTACGCCGAGAGCCTCGACAAACTCTACGATCAGGTCGCGCCGAGTGCGCAGAACGTGCTGGCAACCATTACCCGCGAAGCCCTCGGCGTAGTGGCTGCCGTGGTGCCGTGGAATTTCCCCCTGGACATGGCCGCGTGGAAACTCGCCCCGGCCCTGGCCGCCGGTAACTCGGTGATCCTCAAGCCTGCCGAACAGTCGCCGTTTTCCGCCCTGCGCCTGGCTGAACTGGCGCTTAAGGCGGGGATTCCGGCAGGCGTACTCAACGTACTGCCGGGCCTCGGCGAGCAGACCGGTAAGGCTCTGGGCCTGCACCCGGACGTCGATTGCCTGGTGTTCACCGGCTCCACCGAAGTCGGCAAATATTTCATGCAGTACTCGGCGCAATCGAACCTCAAGCAAGTGTGGCTGGAGTGCGGCGGCAAGAGTGCCAACCTGGTGTTCGCCGATTGTCAGGACCTCGATCTGGCCGCCGAGAAAGCCGCATTCGGCATCTTCTTCAATCAGGGCGAAGTGTGCTCGGCCAACTCGCGATTGCTGGTGCAGCGCTCGATCCATGACGAGTTCGTCGAACGCCTGAAGGCCCAGGCCGAACGCTGGTTGCCGGGCGATCCGCTGGACCCGTCGAGCGCCGCCGGGGCCATCGTCGACAGCCGTCAGACCGCGCGCATCATGAAGTTCATCCAGCAGGCCGAACAGCAAGGCGCGACCAAGGTTTGTGGCGGTCGGCAGTCGATCTTCAACGGCTCCGACAACTTTATCCAGCCGACGATTTTCACCGGTGTGACGCCGGACATGCCGCTGTTTCGCGATGAAGTGTTCGGCCCGGTATTGGCGATCACGGCGTTCGACGACGAAGCCCACGCCTTGCAGTTGGCCAACGACAGCGTCTACGGTCTGGCGGCTTCGCTGTGGACAGATGACCTCAATCGCGCCCACCGTGTGGCGCGACAATTGCGGGCCGGTACGGTGTCGGTCAACAGCGTCGATGCGCTGGACGTGACCGTGCCTTTTGGCGGTGGCAAGCAGTCGGGTTTCGGTCGCGACCTGTCCCTGCATTCATTCGATAAATACACCCAGTTGAAGACCACCTGGTTTCAATTGCGCTGATAACAAAACGGAGAACTGGCGATGACCACACCACGTGATACCCGCGACTACCAGGCCGCCGACGCTGCGCACCACATCCATGCGTTCGTCGATCAGAAAGCCCTCAACGACGAAGGGCCACGGGTGATGGTCCGTGGCGAGCGCCTGCACCTGTGGGACAACGATGGCCGGCGTTACCTCGACGGCATGTCCGGGCTGTGGTGCACCAACCTCGGTTACGGGCGCAAGGACCTGGCCTTTGCTGCGAGCCAGCAACTGGAACAGCTGCCGTACTACAACATGTTTTTCCACACCACCCACCCGCAGGTGATCGAGCTGTCCGAGCTGCTGTTCAGCCTGCTGCCGGCTCACTACAGCCACGCGATCTACACCAACTCTGGTTCCGAAGCCAACGAGGTGTTGATCCGTACGGTGCGTCGTTACTGGCAGGTGCTCGGCAAGCCCGAGAAGAAAATCATGATCGGCCGCTGGAACGGTTACCACGGTTCGACCCTGGCCGCGACGGCGCTGGGCGGCATGAAATTCATGCACGAAATGGGCGGTATGATTCCGGACATCGAACACATCGACGAGCCGTACTTCTTCGCCCACGAAGGCAACCTGACGCCGGCCGAATTCGGTCTGCGTGCGGCACAGCAACTGGAAGCGAAGATCCTCGAACTGGGTGCCGACAAGGTCGCGGGCTTTATCGCCGAACCGTTCCAGGGCGCCGGCGGCATGATCTTCCCGCCGGAAAGCTACTGGCCGGAAATCCAGCGCATCTGCCGCAAGTACGATGTGCTGCTGTGTGCCGATGAAGTGATCGGCGGCTTCGGTCGTACCGGCGAATGGTTCGCCCACGAGTACTTCGGTTTCGAGCCGGACACCCTGTCCATCGCCAAGGGCCTGACCTCGGGGTATATCCCCATGGGCGGCTTGATCCTGTCGAAGAAAATGGCCTCGGTGCTGGTGGAGCAGGGCGGCGTGTTTGCCCACGGCCTGACCTATTCCGGGCACCCGGTGGCGGCGGCGGTGGCGATTGCCAACCTCAAGGCCCTGCGTGATGAAGGCGTGGTGACGCGGGTCAAGGACGACATCGGCCCGTACCTGCAGCAGTGCCTGCGCGAAGTGTTCGGCAAGCACCCGCTGGTGGGTGACATCCAGGGCACCGGCATGGTCGCGGCGCTGCAACTGGCCGAAGACAAATCCACTCGCAAGCGTTTCGCCAACGAGAACGACATCGCCTGGCGCTGCCGCACGATTGGCTTCGAGGAGGGGGTGATCATTCGTTCGACCTTGGGCCGGATGATCATGGCGCCGGCGTTGATTGCCAGCCGTGAAGAGATTGATGAGCTGATCAGCAAGACCCTGAAAGCGATGGATCGTACGGCGCAGGAATACGGCCGGCTCTGATCATGTAGCGCTCTCTCGGGCCTCTTCGCGAGCAAGCCCGCTCCCACATTGGATTTGTGTCTGACACGGATCCCTTGTGGGAGCGGGCTTGCTCGCGAATGCGATGGTCCATTCAACACATTTTTAACGTCTTGCACCCACCTCGGGCATCCCCGCCCACAGCGCTCTTTCACGGTGCGCACTAACCAGTTTTTTCATCACTCGCATCCACATATTTCCTCATTTTCCTAATCCCGCCCTTGGGCCAACATCGATCTCGCCAGCCCACCGAATGCTGTCCGCCGAAGGGTCCCCGAGAGACCACAGGTTGCAGCCGATTCAGGGCTCGCCGTACTGCCCATGACAAAACTAAATCAACAGCTTTGGGAGTGCTCCATGATCAAGTCCTTGCTTACCCGCGTTGCCCATCCACTGGCGGTCACCGCCATCGCCGCGACGGTCGCCACCAGCGTCCAGGCCGGCACCCTGTCCATCGGTCATACCACCTGGGTCGGCTACGGCACCCTGTACCTGGCCCAGGACCTTGGCTACTTCAAGGAAAACGGTCTGACCGTCGAGTTACCGGTGGTCGAAGAAGCGGCGATGTACATGGCCGCACAAGCGTCCGGCGAATTGTCCGGCTCGGCGTCGACCATCGACGAGGTGCTCAAGTACCGTCCGCAATTCTGCTTCAAGGCTGTGGCCGCGCTGGACGACAGCCATGGTGGCGACGGCGTGCTGGTGGGCAAGGACGTCAAGAGCCTGCAGGAGCTCAAGGGCAAGGCCGTTGCGGTCAACGAAGGTTCGACCTCGCAGTTCTGGCTGTCCTATCTGCTGAAAAAACACGGCATGAGCATGAGCGACATCACCGTGCAAAACATGACGGCCGACGACGCCGCCACCGCGTTCATCGCCGGTCGCGTACCGGCCGCCGTGACCTGGGAGCCGCACCTGTCGATGGTTCGCGACAAAAAGCAGGGCAAGGTGCTGATCGACAGCAGCAGCACACCGGGGGTGATCGTCGACGTGGTCGCACTGAACTGCAGCGTGATCGAAAAGCAGCCGGAAGACGTCAAGGCCCTGGTGGCCGGTTTGTACAAAGCGGTGCAGTACACCAAGGATCATCCACAGGAAGCCTACAAAATCATGGCCAAGGGTGTCGGCGGTTACCTGGCCGATCCGAAGGAAATGGAAGCGGCCGCCCAGGGCGTGCGTTTCTACGATCAGGCCATGAGCGAAAAACTCCTGGGCTCGCCGGGCAAGCCGGGTGACAGCGCACCGCTGATCAAACTGGCCAATGAAACCGCCAGCGAGTTGCAAGGCAAGCCCTACAACGTCAGCAATGACGACCTGATCGACAACCGCTTCGTCACCCCGCTCTAGGAGGCTGCATGTTCAAGCGCAATTCATGGCTGAGCCGCTGCATCACGCCCAAGACCGGTTTGCCTGTCTCGGTGATCTGGAGCGCGAGCGGCCTGGCCTGGGTGCTGTTGGTCGGCCTGTGGGCCGGGTTGTCCTACGGTGGCGTGGTGCCGGGCATGTTCCTGCCGACGCCGGGCGCGGTGGTCGAGGCCGCCGTGCGCCTGGGTCGCGACGGCACCCTCGGCCAGCATGTGTGGGCCAGCTTCGAAGTGGTGATGGTCGGTTTCATCGTGTCGTCCCTGGTGGCGGTGCCGCTGGGGCTGTTGATGGGCAGTTTCCGCATCGTCCAGGCCTTCCTTGAGCCGCTGGTGAATTTCATTCGCTACCTGCCGGTGACCTCGTTCGTGCCGCTGTTCATCCTGTGGATCGGCATCGGTCTGGAGCAGCGGGTGTCGGTGATCATCTTCGGCGTGTTCTTCCAGCAACTGGTGATGATCGCGGACGTGTCCAAAGGCATCTCCAAGGACCTGATCAATGCCTCCTATACCCTAGGTTCCAATCGTCGTGACGCGGTGCTGCATGTGATCGCCCCGGCGTCCCTGCCAGGCGTACTCGACACCCTGCGCGTGACCATGGGCTGGGCCTGGACTTACCTGGTGGTGGCTGAACTGGTCGCCGCTTCCAGTGGCCTGGGTTACCTGAGCCTCAAGGCCATGCGTGGCTTCCAGGTGGATGTGATTTTCCTCGCCATCGCGATCATCGGCCTGCTGGGCCTGGTCACCGATCAACTGTTCCGTTTCCTACGTCTGAGGATCACCGCATGGGCTCAGTAACCGCCGCCACTCATCGTTTTGTCGCCCCTCAGGCTGCACCGGTAAGCGCGCCCCGGCTGAAAGTGGACAAGGTCAGCCTGAGTTACAGGAAACCCGATGGCGGTACCTTTACCGCCTTGGAGGAAGTGTCGTTCGAGGTGCCGGACCAGCAATTTGCGGTACTGGTGGGGCCTTCGGGTTGCGGCAAGTCGAGCCTGCTGTACCTCACCGCCGGCCTGGCCGAACCGACCTCGGGCGAGATCTACGTCGGCGGCCAACAGGTGGAAGGCCCCGGCGCGGACCGTGGCATGGTGTTCCAGAGCTACACGCTGTTCCCGTGGCTGACGGTGCGGCAGAACGTCGAATTCGGTCTCAAGCGGCGCGGCATGCCGGCGGCGCAACGCAAGGACATCGTCGATTACTACGTCAACGAAGTGGGCCTGAGCGGCTTTGCCGACAACTACGCCAAGCAGTTGTCCGGTGGAATGATGCAACGCGTGGCGATTGCCCGGGCGTTGGCCAACGATCCACAGATCCTGCTGATGGACGAACCCTTCGGTGCCCTCGACAGCCAGACGCGCCTGCAAATGCAGCAGTTGTTGCTGCGGGTGTGGGGCAACAGCAAGAAGACCGTGTTGTTCGTGACCCACGACATTGACGAGGCGATCCTGCTCGGCGACCGGGTCTACGTCATGGGCGCCCGGCCGGGGCGGATCAAGCAGATTCTGGATGTGCCGATCGAACGTCCACGCAACCTCGATATGGTCATGGAGCGCTCGTTCATCGAGATGAAACGCGAGATCTTCGGGCTGCTGCATGATGATCTGGAGGAGGTGCATTAAGGCTGATTGTGGCCATGCACCATCCCTGTGGGAGCGAGGTGTCAGGGCGCAGCCGGTAGAAGGAACCGCGCAATCACCGGCAGGTGATCGGAGATGCGCAACGTATCGTCCTGCCGCACCATCGCCTCGACCCGTTTGATCCGCGGGCTGTAGAACAGGTAGTCGACGGTCCGGTCCGGGCCGTTCAGCCCGGGATCGTTCGGGTAATGGGTCAGCCAGCGTTCGCGGTCGATACCACTGGCTTCGTTGTTGGTCGGGATCATCGGGTATTTGTCCCACAGCAGGTGCAACGGGCTGTCGGCGGAGTAGGGCGCGCGTTGCGCGTCGGAAAGGCGTCGATACTGGCCCAGCGGCAACAGGTTGAAATCCCCACCGATCAGCCACGGCGTGCCACGGCTTTCGAGTTTATCGAGGGCCCTGGCCACGGCGCTCACCTGGTTCTGCAAGGTATTGTCGGCTTGGTTGGCACGGTCCAGATGGGTATTGAACACCGCTATTTGCCCGCCATCACTCAACGGCAAGTAGCTCACCAGCAAGGCGTCTTTGGGTTTGAATTGGCGGCTGAGCGGATTGCCCGAGGCGATGGGCAGTTGCAGCCGTTCAGCATGTTCGATCCGGTAACGGCTCAGGGTCGCCAGTTGCCGGCCGACACTGCCGAAAATGTGCGGGTTCGGCACGAAGTCGGCCTTCCAGTCGAACGCGCTGGTGCCACACGGAAACAAGTCGGCGAGCCGTTCTTGCAGCAGTTTGAACTGGTGCTGGTAATCGCTGGCCTTGGCGCCGTCGTCCAGCTCTTGCAACAGCACGATGTCCGGTTGTTCGTCGCGAATCACCCGCGCCACTTCGTCGAGGCTGAAGGCCATGTCTTCCGCTGTAGGGCGTTCGTCGGTGCCGGCGGCCAGGTCATTCCAGAATACGTAGCGCTTGCCGGCCAGGTACTGGACGTTCCAGGTCATCACCTTCAACGCCTGCCCGGGGACCAGGGAGGGGGCCTGGGCACTGCAACTGACTGGCAACACTTCTTTGGCATCGGGGCGCCAGGTCAGGCTGTAGATCATCACGGTGATCAGGCCGGTCACGATCAGCAGGCCCAGCAGGGTGTAGCGCAGTAGACGGGTCATGGCTCGGCTTATTAGCGTTACAGGATTATTGCCGAGCATACCCGAGAGCGATGGTCGTGCCCAAGGTCAGAGCGAGCTGTCATTTCTCTCAGGCAACGGGTTGATCAGCATGAACAACCGGAACAGCACCACGCTGGTAAACAGCTGCAGGAAGCTGTGGGCGCTGTCGATCAGCACTGAAACCACCGGGTTCTGAGGTTCCGGGTACGCCGCCAGCGTCACGCCTTTGAGCAGCCACAACGGCCCCATCACACACAGAATGCACAGCAGGATGCGCAAGAAATGCCCTTGGGTCATGCGCAGGCTTTCCTTCATGGCCGCCAGCGGCGCCAGGCCGCGCAACACCAGCAGGTATTCGCCAAACGCCAGGGTCACCATCAGGTAGATACCCGGCAGGAAATACAGCGACAGGCCCAGCAGAATCAGCACGGTATTGAGCGCCGTCAGCAAGGCGAAGCGCGGCCACAGGTAGGCGGACCTAGACAGCAGCTCGCGGTTGCTCGGCGATTCGCCGCGGCTGCGAGCATCGAGAAACAGAATCAGCGCGGCGGTGTACAGCGGGTACACCAGCAAGCCGACAATCACGCTGATGCCCGGGAAACTGTCCGGCTCGGTGGAGTGGTCGACCACTTGTTGCAGCAGTGCCTCAAGCATCACCAGCGGCAGGCACAGCTGCACGATCTGGCGCAGATTGCGCTTGAAGAAATACAGGGAGTCACGCAGCACATCTAACGGATTCATCAGTTGGTATCGCAGGTTGGAAGCAGTGGCTCACTTTAACCGATCAAGCGCCGGGGGGCGCAAACGTAAACGTTCGGTAAAGGACATTGAAACATCTTGTTTCAGCCTCCATTAAGGTCGAGCACCTTATCCTCATTGGATAAAGGCAACGATTTTCCCGGCAATCTACGAGGTCGCCATGAACAGCGAAGAACAAACCCTGATCGATGGACTGTTTTCCCGGCTGCAACAGGCCGAAACGGACTCAGCCCCGCGCGACGCCCAGGCCGAGGCGCGGATCAAGGAACACCTGACGCGCCAGCCCGCGGCAGGTTATTTCATGACCCAGGCGATTCTGGTGCAAGAGGCGGCGATCAAGAGCCTCGATGAGCAGAACAAACAACTGACCCAGCAAATCCAGCAATTGCAGGCCGAACTGCAACAGGTCAAGGCCCAGGCAACCTCGGCTCCTGCGCCGAGTAGCGGTGGCTTTTTGTCGAGCATCTTTGGCGGCGGCTCTCGTGAGCCACAGCCCGCGCCAACCCAGAGCGCACCGCCGTCGAGCGGTGGCTGGCGTGAGCCGGGACGCTCGTCGTTCGGTTTGCAACCGCCACAGCAGAACTTCGGCGCGCCACCGCAAAACTTTCCACAACAGGGCTATGCACCCCAGCAACAGGCTCCGGCAGCGGCTGGCAGCAGTTTCCTCGGTGGTGCGCTGAAAACCGCCGCCGGCGTGGCGGGTGGCGTGATGCTGGCACAAGGCATCAGCAGCCTGTTCCATCACAATCAGCAACCGGAAGTCGTCGAAGTCATCAAGGAAGAGCCGGCCCAGGTCAACGACCAGGGCAACAATGGCTGGGGCGATGATCAGCGCATGGCCGGTAACGATTCCTACAGTAACGATCAGGGCGGGTTCAGCGACGCCGACTACAGCGATGACAGCTCATCGTTCTTCGGCGGCGACGATTCCTTCGTCTGACAGATCTGTGGCGAGGGAGCTTGCTCCCTTGCCACATAGCCGATTATTCGCGGAACAATCCTTCGGGCTGGCATACTGGGCGACTTTTCGGGCCTGGTGCCTGATTCAGCCTTGAGGAAAGCCGGTGAAAAAAATCGCAGTGTTCGCCGATGTCCAGAACCTCTACTACACCGTGCGTCAGGCTTATGGTTGCCACTTCAACTACGCCGCACTGTGGGCTGACATCAGCAAACAGGGCGAGATCGTCGAAGCCTACGCCTACGCCATCGACCGTGGCGACAGCAAACAGCAGCAGTTCCAGCAGATCCTGCGCAACCTCGGTTTCACCGTGAAGCTCAAGCCGTACATCCAGCGCAGCGATGGTTCGGCCAAGGGCGACTGGGACGTGGGCATTACCCTCGACATCATGGATGCCGCCGACCATGTCGATGAAATCGTCCTGGCCTCCGGCGACGGTGATTTCGACATGCTGCTGGAACGCATCATCAGCAAACACGGGGTGCAAGCGGTGGCCTACGGCGTGCCGGGCCTGACCGCCAACTCGCTGATCCGCGCCGCCAGCCGCTATGTGCCGATCGAAGGCGCGTTGCTGCTCAAGAATTGATTTTTACGGAGTTGAACCAGGTTTGGAACGCATAGCAGTCATCGACTTTGAAACCACCGGGATCTCCCCGAGCAGCAGCTGCCGGGCCACGGAAATCGCCGTGGTGATCCTTGAACAGGGGCGCATCGTCGAGCGTTACCAAAGCCTGATGAACGCCGGCGTGCGCGTCCCGGCCTTCATCGAGCAACTCACCGGCATCAGCAACGCCATGCTGCGCACCGCGCCGTCGGCGGAGCAAGTGATGAACGAAGTGAATGAGTTCGTCGGTACTACACCATTGCTGGCGCACAACGCCGCGTTCGACCAGAAGTTCTGGGACTTCGAACTTGGGCGAATCAAACGCACCCGCTTGCAGAACTTTGCCTGCTCGCTGCTGCTGGCGCGCCGCCTGATGCCTGCCGCGCCGAACCACAAACTCGGCACCCTCACCACGTTCGCCAACCTGCCCCATACGGGCAAGGCCCACCGGGCCATGGCCGATGCCGAAATGGCGGCCAACCTGACGGCGCATCTGGCCGAGGAGTTGCGCCAGAAGCATGGCTTGCGCGAGCTGTCCCATGACTTGCTGTGCAAGTTGCAGAAGGTCCCGGCGGCGAAAGTGGGCGAACACCTCAAGCGTTATCGCGGGTTCTGAAAACACCGCATACCCCCTGTAGGAGCGAGCCTGCTCGCGATGAACCCGAGAACAGTGCGGGGTGTCAGGTTTCCCGCGTTATCGTTGGCGACCATCGCGAGCAGGCTCGCTCCTACAGGTTCCGCGTTCGATCAAAGCTTGCCATTCCCTTCGATATGCCCCAACGGCACCCGCTTCTCTATCGCACTCGACAACACAATCGACGTCTTGCTGAACCCGAACGTGGCAATCCGGTTGATCAGCTCTTCCAGCTCCGGCATCGAGCCCACCGCCGCTTGCATGATCACGCACGGGTCACCGGTCACCCGATGGCATTCGGTCAATTGCGGGATTTTGATCAGGTCGTCGTAGGCTTTCTGGTTGCCGTGCTGGTTCAGGCGCAGTTCGATCACGCACTGGATCGGCAGGCCGAGCTTGGCCATGTCGACTTTCGCCTGATAGCCGGTGATCACGCCGCTGGCTTCGAGCTTGGCCACGCGCTCGGCCACGGCCGGGGCGGACAGGTTGACCTTGCGCGCCAGGTCCGCGTAGGACGCGCGACCGTTTTCCAGCAGGGCGCTGAGCAGCATGCGGTCGTACTTATCCATCGGGGTGACTCCTGAAAATGGCCGACTTTCGAAAACACGGTTTATAGCGCTGAACTCCGTGTTTTGAAAAGTGTACTGGCGCTTTAAACAGGTTTTGTAACTTATTTTTCGACGCTGGCCTTTCTAGAATAGCCGTTCACTTGTCCTTGCCTGTGAGCTGCCCCCATGTCCGGCCTTCGTCGCTTTCCCTTACCCTTGATCGCTGCCTTCTTCGCCTTGTATGTGATTTGGGGCTCGACCTACCTGGTGATCCGCATTGGCGTGGAGTCATGGCCGCCGTTGCTGCTCGCCGGTATCCGCTTCGTGATCGCCGGAGCCTTGATGTACGCCTTCCTGCGCTGGCGCGGGGCGCCGGCACCGACCTGGGCGCAGTGGAAAGCCGCTGGCATCATTGGGATCTTGTTGCTGGCGTGCGGCAACGGCGCGGTGAGCGTGGCCGAACACACGGGCGTGGCCTCCGGGGTGGCGGCGTTGGCGGTGGCGACGGTGCCGCTGTTTACCTTGCTCTGCGGCTATTTCTGGGGCACACGTAATACCCGTCTCGAATGGGCAGGGATCGTGCTCGGGCTGATCGGCATCGCCATGCTCAACCTCGGCTCCAATCTGCAATCGAGCCCTTTGGGCGCGGCGTTGCTGATATTCGCGGCGGCAACCTGGGCCTTTGGCTCGGTGTGGAGCAAACACTTGCCGCTGCCACAAGGCGCGATGGCCAGCGCTGTGGAAATGCTGGTGGGCGGCGTCGTATTGCTGATCGCCAGCGCGGTGAGCGGTGAGCACCTGGAAAAGGTGCCGCCGATCGAAGGCTGGGCCGCGTTGGCGTATCTGACCGTGTTCGGTTCGATCATCGCCTTCAACGCCTACATGTACCTGCTGAAACACGTGCGTCCGGCGGCGGCCACCAGTTATGCCTACGTCAACCCGGCGGTGGCGGTGTTGCTGGGGATCGTGTTCGTTGGCGAGACCATCGGTATCGAGGAAGCGCTGGCGATGGCGGTGATCATCAGCGCCGTGGTGTTGATCGGCTTGCCACAATGGCGCCGCACGCCAGAGCGGCCAGTGGTAACGACGGCAGTACCGACAGAATCCCGTGTGAATTAGGGTAAACTGCGCGCCATTGCATCTTGTTTTGCACACTTGTTTTGAACAACCCGCGCTGAATTTTCCTACGGTACTCCCATGACTTTCGCCACCCTTGGCCTGATCGAACCCTTGCTGCGCTCCCTCGAGACGCTCGGCTACCAGACTCCGACGCCGGTTCAGGCGCAAGCCATTCCGGCGGTGCTGGCCGGTCGTGACCTGATGGCCGCCGCCCAGACCGGCACCGGCAAGACCGCCGGTTTCGCCCTGCCGCTGTTGCAACTGCTGGCCATGGAAGGGCCGAAAGTCACCGCCAACTCGGTCCGCGCGCTGATCCTGGTACCGACCCGCGAGCTGGCCGAGCAGGTTCACGAAGCCGTGCGCCAGTACGCCGAAAACCTGCCGCTGCGCACCTACGCGGTATACGGCGGCGTCAGCATCAACCCGCAGATGATGAAGCTGCGCAGCGGCGTCGACCTGCTGGTGGCGACCCCGGGCCGCTTGCTTGACCTGTTCCGCCAGAACGCGCTGAAGTTCAACCAGTTGCAGACCCTGGTGCTGGACGAAGCCGACCGCATGCTCGACCTGGGCTTTTCCGAGGAACTGGCGAACATTTACCGCGCTCTTCCGAAGAAACGTCAGACGCTGTTGTTCTCCGCGACCTTCTCCGACGACATCCGCCTGCTGGCCGGGCAGATGCTCAACGATCCGCTGACCATCGAAGTCAGCCCGCGCAACGTTGCGGCCAATACGGTCAAGCAATGGATCGTGACGGTGGACAAGAAGCGCAAGCCGGAGCTGTTCGTTCACCTGATGCGCAAGGGCAAGTGGAAGCAGGTGCTGGTGTTCGCCAAGACCCGCAACGGCGTGGATGCGCTGGTGGATAAACTCCAGGGCCTGGGCATCAACGCCGACGGCATCCACGGCGACAAACCTCAGGCGACCCGTCAGCGCGCACTGGATCGTTTCAAGGCGAGCGAAGTGCAGATCCTGGTCGCTACCGACGTGGCGGCCCGTGGCCTGGACATCGAAGACCTGCCGTTGGTGGTCAACTTCGACTTGCCGATCGTGGCCGAGGATTACATCCACCGCATCGGTCGTACCGGCCGCGCGGGTTCGACCGGTGAGGCGATTTCCCTGGTGTGCGCCGATGAAGTGAATCTTCTGTCGGCCATCGAGATGCTGACTCGTCAGACCTTGAAGCGGCAGAACGAACCGGACTTCGAACCCGAGCACCGCGTGCCGGACACCGATGCCAGCGGCCAGGTCGTCAAGAAGCCGAAAAAACCGAAGAAGCCAAAAGCTTCCGGTGGTGGCGGCAAGCGTAATCTTGGCAAGTGGGTGGATAGCGGAGAGGTTGCGCCAGCAGAGCTTTCTATCAAGCCTGTGCGCAAGGTGCCGGTGTTCAATACTGGGCCGCGTAAGCGTAAGCCTTAATATTTGCGGCGCCTGCTAAATCGCCTTCGTCGGAACGCCGCCCGGAGCAAGCCCGCTCCCACACTGGATCTGTGTTGTTCACAAATCCCCTGTGGGAGCGGGCTTGCTCGCGAAGGGCGCGCCTCGGTCTTCAGCCCTTGCGCCGCAACCACTCCACCATCCCCAACCCCGCCGCCCGCCCGCTGGCGAAACACGCGGTCAGCAGATAGCCGCCCGTCGGCGCTTCCCAATCGAGCATTTCCCCCGCGCAAAACACGCCAGGCAATTGCTTGAGCATCAATCGCTCATCCATCGCTTCAAACAACACGCCACCCGCGCTGCTGATGGCCTCGTCCAGCGGACGGGTTTTCACCAGTGTCAGTGGCAACGCCTTGATTAATTTGGCCAGCAAGGCCATGTCGGCAAAGCAGTCGGCGCTGGTCAGTTCACGCAATAGCGCCGCTTTGACCCCATCGATGCCCAACTGACTGTGCAGGTGCTTGGCCATGGAGCGCGATCCCCGGGGCTTGTTCAACGCCGCCGCAACTTTATCCACAGGCCGGCCGGGCAAGAGGTCCAGATGAATGGTTGCCGAGCCGTGCCGGTTGATTGCCTCACGGATCGGTGCCGACAGGGCGTAGATCAAACTGCCCTCGATTCCGGTGGCGGTAATCACACATTCGCCGAGTCGCGGCACGTCGTCGTTAAGGCCGATGGCGATATTTTTCAGCGGCGCGCCGGCGAATTTGCTGACCATCAATTCGCTCCAGGCCTGCACCTCGAAGCCGCAATTACTGGGTTGCAACGGCGCCAGTCCTACGCCGTGCTGCTCCAGTGGCAGCATCCACGCGCCATCCGAACCCAGTCGCGACCAACTGCCGCCACCGAGGGCGAGCAGGGTGGCATCGGCTTGCACGGTTTTTTCGCCTTCCAGGCTGTCGATGCGCAATCCGCCACGCTCGTCCCAGCCGAGCCAGCGGTGGCGGGTGTGGATAACTACGCCGCTGTCGCGCAGACGCTTGAGCCAGGCGCGCAGCAATGGCGCGGCTTTCATGTCGGTGGGGAATACCCGGCCGGAGCTGCCGACGAAGGTTTCGATGCCCAGGTCATGAATCCATTGGCATAGCGCTTCGGCGCCGAAGCCGCGCAGCAGCGGGGCGATCTGCGGGGCGCGTTCGGCGTAGCGCGAGAGAAACGCCGGGTAGGCTTCGGAGTGAGTGATGTTCATGCCGCCGACGCCGGCCAGGAGGAATTTTCGTCCGACCGAGGGCATGCCGTCGTACAGGTCGACCTTGATCCCTGCCTGGCTCAACACTTCGGCCGCCATGAGGCCGGCGGGGCCGCCGCCGATGATGGCGACGTGAGGGGGAACGGTTGACGAGGATTGGGTCATGGGATGCGCTGCGGTCTGACGGGATAAGCCGGGCATTCTACCAGCCCCGTCCCCTGTAGGAGCGAGCCTGCTCGCGATGGCGGCGGTACATTCAACATCTGTGGGCCTGACAGACCGCTATCGCGAGCAGGCTCACTCCTACAGGGTTTAGAGGTGTCTTTGAAGGGTGGTTAAAAAACAGTCAGTGTTCTGTAGCCTATACGCCGTGTGGGCTGCAGGCCCTTTCACTCAGGTTATCCACAGGCAGTTCCACAGGCATTGTGGGTAAAGCATCCACAGCTCAATGACAACCTGATGACTGCCAGACGCGCTGCGCGCTGTGATGGAGGATGCCGTGACGACGGGCCAGGGCCTGGCGGTCCTTGCTGTAGCCGCCGCCGATTACCCCGACCAGCGGAATGTCGCGGCCAAGGCAATGGCGCATCACGCTTTCATCGCGGGCGGCGACGCCTTCGTCTGTCAGCTTCAGATAACCCAGGGCGTCGTCCTTATGCACATCGACCCCGGCGTCATACAGCACCAGATCCGGTTGGTAGAGCGGCAGCAGGTAGTTGAGTGCATCGTCCACCACTTTCAGGTAGTCGGCATCACCCATGCCGTTGGGCAGCGGAATGTCCCAGTCACTTTCGGCCTTGCGCGCAGGAAAATTCTTTTCGCAGTGCAGGGAAACGGTCACCGCCTCCGGAGTGTTGTGCAGTATTCGTGCAGTCCCATCACCCTGATGCACGTCGCAATCGAAGATCAGCACCCGATTTACCCGACCACTTTCCAGCAGGTAATGGCTGATCACCGCCAGGTCATTGAAGATGCAGAACCCGGCCGGGTAGTCGTAGTGCGCATGGTGGGTGCCCCCCGCCAGGTGGCAGGCCAGGCCATGCTCCAGCGCCTGCTCGGCCGCCAGCAACGAACCGCCGACCGCCCGCACCGTACGCCGGGCCAGGGCTTCGTTCCAGGGCAGGCCGAGGCGGCGCTGGTCTTCGCGGGACAATTCGCCACTCATGTAGCGTTCTATATACGAAGGGTCATGGGCGAGAGCGAGAATCTCTGCCGGACACAGCTCCGGGCGCAACAGGTCGGCATCGCGGGTCAGGCCGCTGTCCACCAGGTGATCGCGCAACAGGCGGAACTTGTCCATCGGGAAGCGGTGGTCCGCCGGAAACTCGGGGCTGTAGTCTTCGTGATAAATCAGCGGCAGTGGCATGGTCATTTCATGTAGGAATGAGAGAAGGATCCTACCAGCGTTGTAGACTTGCGACATTGAAATGGAGAGGCGGGGCACGATGGAGCCAATACTGGAACTTGAAAGCGCTCGGCTGCTGTTGCGCCAGTGGCGCGATGAAGATTTAGCGGGTTTTGCGGCGATGTGTGCCGATCCGCAGGTGATGCGCTATTTCCCGGCAACCTTGAGCCGGCTGGAAAGCGCATCATTGATCGGGCGAATCCGTGGTCATTTCGCCGAGCATGGTTATGGTCTCTGGGCTTTGCAGCGCAAGGACTCTGGCCAGTTCATCGGATTTACCGGGCTCAACGTGGTCGGATTCGACGCGCCTTTCACCCCGGCCACGGAAATCGGCTGGCGCCTGGCCCGCGAGCACTGGGGCCTCGGTTACGCCAGTGAAGCGGCGTGGACCGCTCTGCGCTGCGGGTTCGACCGCTTGCCGCTGAAAGAGGTCGTGGCCTTCACGACGCAAACCAATCTGCCGTCGGAGAAAGTCATGCAGGCCATCGGCATGCACCATGATCCGGCGGATGACTTCGATCACCCGCGACTCGAGGCCGATCATCCGTTGCGTCGGCATGTGCTGTATCGCATCAGCCGCGAGCAATGGCTGCAAACCTTGCATGGATAACCTGACACGGACGTTTACAATGGCCCTCATGGGTAGAGTCCAGAAACTGAATCGACCGTAGCAGCCAAGGCTGCGCGGCAATGTTTTGCGTGAGGAGCATCTGAATGAGCCAAGTGTTGGATGATCTGGTCGACCTGCTGACCCTGGAACCGATCGAAGAAAACCTGTTCCGTGGCCGCAGCCAGGACCTGGGGTTTCGTCAGTTGTTCGGTGGTCAGGTGCTCGGCCAGTCACTGTCGGCGGCCAGTCAGACGGTTGAAGAGGCGCGCCATGTGCATTCGATGCACGGCTATTTCCTGCGTCCGGGCGATGCCGGGTTGCCGGTGGTGTATCAGGTTGACCGGGTGCGTGACGGTGGCAGTTTCAGCACGCGCCGCGTGACGGCGATCCAGAAGGGCCACCCGATCTTCACCTGCAGTGCGTCGTTCCAGTACGACGAGGAAGGCTTCCAGCACCAGACCGAAATGCCGCAAGTGGTCGGTCCGGAAAACCTGCCATCGGAGCTGGAAATCACCCAGCAGCGCGCGCACCTGATCCCCGAGAAAATGCGCGAAAAGCTGCTGTGCCCGAAGCCGATCGAATTCCGCCCGGTGACCGAGAAAGATCCCTACAACCCGCTGCCCTCCGATCCGGTCAAGTACGTCTGGTTCCGCGCCGACGGGGCTTTGGCCGATTCGCCAGCTCTGCATAAATACCTGCTGGCCTATGCATCGGACTTCGGTCTGCTGGTCACTTCGATGCAGCCCCACGGCAAGTCGGTGTGGCACAAGGACATGCAGGTCGCCAGCCTCGATCACGCGCTGTGGTTCCACCAGGATCTGCGTGCCGATGACTGGCTGCTCTACGCGATGGACAGTCCGTGGGCCGGCAACTCCCGTGGATTCTCCCGTGGCAGCGTGTTCAACCGCGCCGGACAACTGGTGGCCTCGGTCACCCAGGAAGGCTTGATCCGTCACCGCAAGGATTGGGCATGAGCCTGGCAGACGTGCGTCACTGGGTGTTCGACATGGACGGCACCCTGACGGTGGCCGTGCACGACTTCGCGGCGATTCGCGTGGCGTTGGCGATCCCTGCCGAACACGACATCCTGACCCACCTCGCCGCGCTGCCGGCCGATGAAGCCGCAGCCAAACATGCGTGGCTGCTGGAGCATGAGCGGGACCTGGCCCTCGGTTCGCAACCGGCACCGGGTGCGGTGGAGTTGGTGCGAGAACTGGCCGGGCGTGGTTATCGCCTGGGCATTCTCACGCGCAATGCCCGGGAGCTGGCACATGTCACGCTGGAGGCCATTGGCCTGGCCGACTGCTTTGCGCTGGAGGATGTGTTGGGCCGAGATGATGCACCGCCCAAGCCGCATCCGGGCGGGTTGCTGAAACTGGCCGAAGCGTGGAAGGTGCCGGCGAGCGAGATGGTGATGGTGGGTGATTACCTATTCGATCTCGATTGCGGGCGAGCAGCGGGTGCGCGCACGGTGCTGGTGAATCTGCCGGATAATCCATGGCCGGAATTGACCGATTGGCATGCGGCGGATTGTGTTGAGTTGCGGCAGATGCTGTTGGCTTGAAGAATTTGTCGCCTGATAAATCGCCATCGCGAGCAAGCTCGCTCCCACAGTGGTTCTCTGGTGATACTCGATATCGAGTCCGCACAGACCTATTGTGGGAGCGAGCTTGCTCGCGATGGCGTCAGATCAGACACTGCAAAACCTACTGCCCAAACAAAGCCTTCTGCCCCTGCGGCGATGTAAACATCCCATCCCCGTCATGCCCGACCCCGGGTACTTCAATCAGTTGCTGCTTCAACCCTTGCGGTTGCAGCCGCTTCAGATAATCGAAGTAAAAACGCCCGCGGGCCAATCGAGACGGCCCTTGCGCCTTGGCCTCACAGCTTTTATCCAGCGCCGGATGATTCGGATCGATGTCCTGCTGCCCCAG
This sequence comes from Pseudomonas sp. KH_046_1, assembly GCF_057839025.1. Classification (NCBI taxonomy): domain Bacteria; kingdom Pseudomonadati; phylum Pseudomonadota; class Gammaproteobacteria; order Pseudomonadales; family Pseudomonadaceae; genus Pseudomonas; species Pseudomonas sp. KH_046_1. The sequence continues at coordinate 5,547,083 of NZ_CM174481.1, read as the reverse complement.
CAGATAAACGACTTCACGCTTTAGGTAACTTTCCTGCAACTGCGCGGCAGTTTGCCCTTCGGCGTAGGCCGGTAAATCCGCCAGCCCGTACTTCCAGCGATTGAAGTTCGGGCAACCGGCGTGGCTGAACGCCACGGGCCGGCGCTCATCGAAATAAGCGTAGGAGGACGGATTGGCGATCACGTAGCGCACCTGCACGCCGGCCGCATCGAGGTCGGATTGTGCGTGACCGAGCAATGCATAGCGCTGAACCACCTGCGCGCCGCCGGAGTGCCCGGCGATGACGATTTGCTTCACCTCCGAAAACTGCTGACGGTCACCCAAGCGGGCGATGATTTCGTCGAGCGCCGCGTAGGAACTCAGCCGAAACGGCGCCGTGGATTCGCCGCCGGCCATCCATTCATTGCCTTGCCAGCGCAAGACTGTTTCGGCCACCGGATGGACCGCAACGTCGGTTTCATTGAGGAATTGCGGGGCGATCACCAGGGTCGTTGCGCTTTGCCCGGCCAGTTCGGCCGCGTGCTCAGCGCTCTGCAGATAGGTTTGCGCATTGCGCAAGCGACCGTGGAGGATGATCAGCACCCGTTCGATTTTTGCCGGGGCGGGGCTGATGCCCACCGCGATTTCGCCTGATTTCAACAGCAGGCGCCCTGAGCTGAGCTCCTTGACCCCCTGCTCGGCGGCCTGGGACGTTGCGCAAGTAAACAGAACAACCAATAACCACTTCTTCATTTACAGATTTTTCGTCGCAAAGGTATCGCACTGGCTTACCTGGCCTTGGGCGAAACCGGTTTTGAACCAGCGCACCCGTTGCGCCGACGTACCGTGGGTGAACGAGTCCGGGACCACGCGGCCCTGACCCTGCTGCTGCAAACGATCGTCACCGATGGCGTTCGCTGCGTTCAGTGCTTCTTCGATGTCGCCCGGCTCCAGCCAGTTCAGGCGCTTCTGCGCATTATTGGCCCAGACACCGGCCAGGCAATCGGCCTGAAGTTCCTGGCGAACCAGCAAACCACCGTCGCCCTCCATCTGCCGGCCCTGCTGGCGCGCTGCCTGAATTTTCGCGGAAACCCCAAGCAGGGTCTGCACGTGGTGTCCGACTTCGTGAGCAATCACGTAGGCCTGGGCGAAGTCGCCCGCGGCGGAAAAACGTTGGGACATCTCCTGGAAGAACGCCATGTCCAGGTAGACCTTCTGGTCGGTGGGGCAATAGAAGGGGCCGGTCGCCGAGCTGGCCAGACCGCAGGCCGAATTCACGCGATTGCTGAACAGCACCAGGGTCGGGTCCTTATATTGGCGGCCTGCCTGCTGGAAAATTACGCCCCAGGTGTCCTCGGTATCGCCGAGGATCGAGCGCACGAATTCCGCGCTCTCATCGTTGACCGGCGGTGCCTGGCGACTCTGGTTGGTGGCGGGTGTCGATTGCTGGTCCATTTGCCCGGTCAGTTGTCCGAGGATCTGCAGCGGATCCTGGCCGGTGATCCAGCCGATGCCGACGATCAGGAGGATCGCCGTCAGGCTCAGGCCTTTGCCACCGCCAAAACGCATGCCGCCGCCACCGCCGCCAACATCATCGCCACGGGCGTCGACCACGTTGTCGCTGCGTCGGCCTTTTTTCCATAGCATGTGGGAATCCTCTTCTGTTCCGGGTAAAGCTCCGTGCGATGAGTGTTGCTGCCAAGTGGGAGCGGCGCCAGTCCGGCCGTCCGTCTTTTTTTCGCGCACAGGTTGATTCCCGGCTACCCGTGAAGGGCTACCGAGAAGGTTTCAGGCTTGTATTGAACACGGATAACCCATCGAATTCCGTCGGGCGATGGGTTTTTATCTTGAAGGCGATCGCCGGTCTTGCGGATTATTCATAAGCAGTGACGCCTGCGATGTGGCGCGCGGCGATGTAGCCGAAGGTCAGCGCCGGGCCGAGATTGATGCCGCCAGCGGGGTAGTGACCGCCCATGATGCTGGCCATGTCGCCGCCCGCCGCGTACAGGCCGGCGATGGGCTGCGCCGCGTCATCCAGGACCTGGGCATGTTGGTTGACCTTGAGCCCGGCGAAGGTGCCGAAGCTGCCCGGCTGGACTTTCACGGCATAGAACGGGCCTTGTTCGATCGGCGCGACGCATGGGTTGGGTTGTTGCAGTGCGTCACCCTGCTTGCGGTTGTAGGGCGTGGAACCACGACCGAACTGCGGGTCCTCACCGTTGCGCGCGTGGCGGTTGTAGTCCGACACGGTGCTGCGCAAGCCAACCGGGTCGATGCCGCAGGCTGCAGCCAATTCCTCAAGGGATTCGCCGGTTTTCAGATAGCCGCTGCGGATGAAGGATGCCAGCGGCACCGGAAATGGCCGAGAGATGCCCAGGCCATAACGACGTTGAAAACCATGGGTGCAGATCAGCCACGACGCCACTTCTTCACCCGGCGGGGCGGCGGCGACCATGGCCGTGACGTAGTCGTAGTAGCCGTTGGCTTCATTGACGAAGCGCTGGCCGTTGCTCAGCACACCGATGATGCCGGGTTTGCCCCGCTCGATGATGTGCGGGAAGTGTCCCGTGCTGCCGTCGCTGTGCGGCACTTGCGAAACCGGCGCCCAGGCGACGGCGGACGCCATGTCGCTGTTGACCCGGGCACCGACACTTTCGCCCAGGCGCAGGCCATCGCCGCAAACGCCGAGGGGCGGCAAGGCCAGATGCTCATGCCCGGTCGGTGTGCGGGGGAACAGTGCCTTGCGACGTTCGATGTCATTGGCGAAACCACCGGCCGCGAGCACCACGGCCTTGCGTGCATGGATGCGCACCAAGCCTTTGGCGGTGCTGATCACCGCACCTCGTACCTGATCATTCTCGCGCAGCAATCGGGTCACGGGCGCTGATTCCCAGAGCAACACGCCGAGGTCATCGGCGGATTTCGCCAGGCGCGCCACCAAGGCCACACCGTTGACCAATTGCATCGCCCGGCCATGCATGGCGAGGTCGAACAGATGACGGCTGAAACGCCGCGTAACGTGCCAGGCCGCCGACAGCGAGCGGGTCAGGTTGAGGAATGCCGTGAGGTCCGCCCCCCCCATGATTGGCATGCCCATGAACGAAGTTTCCCGCATGGTTTTGCGCAGACGCTTGAGCAGTGTGCCGACTTTTCGTGCGTCGTAGGGGGCGGCGATCACCGAGCGTCCACCGGTGCCGGCCCCGGGCGTGTCGCCATGAATGTCGGCAATGGCGTTACCGTCGGAAAATTGCAGCGAGGTGTGCTGCTCGAAGAACGACACCATCCGCGGGCCGGCTTCCAGGAAAGCGTCGATCATTGCCGGATCAAAACGCTCTCCCAGTTCGTGTTTCAGGTAAGTGCGCGGCAGTTCAACGTCTTCGACGATGCCTGCGCGTCGGGCCAGCGGGTTGCAGGGCACCCAGGCCCAGCCACCGGACCAGGCCGTGGCGCCGCCGAACACCGGGTCCTTTTCTACCACTATGACTTTCAGCCCGTGCCACGCGGCGGTCACGGCCGCCGACAGTCCCGCCGCACCGGAGCCAACGATCAGCACATCGCAGTCGATGTCGGGAAGAAAGTGCGCTTCGGCAGGCATTGTTTGAACTCCGGTGCTTTATCGTTTTGGAATCTGGTTCCAGAAAATATAAGAGTCAGGTAAAGCCGAACAAGTCTGGAGGGCGTAAAGCGGGCGGTTATCGAACGGTCAGTTCCAGATTTCGCATTCGTGCGGTTGTCTTCTAGAATCGAGCAAATTTTGCGTGGAAGTGACCATGGCCGGCAGTCAGATCGAACGTGTTTTCAGTGTGCTCGAAAGCCTCACCAGCGATCCCCGTGGCCTGCCGATGCAGACCCTGGCGGAGCAACTGGACATCCCCAAGAGCGCGACCCATCGCCTGCTGGCCGAGCTGATCCGCCTCGGTTATGTGCGGCAGAATCCGGATAATTTGCGTTATCACCTCTCGACCAAATTGGTGGCGATGGGCTTCCGTTACCTGTCGAGCAGCGGTGCCGACATCGTGCAGCCGGTGCTTGACCGCCTGGCTCTGGAAACCGGCGAACTGGTGCGTCTCGGGGTGATCGACGGCGAGCGTCAGACCTGGATCGCCAAGTCCCAGGGTGCGCGCTCCGGTCTGCGTTACGACCCGGACATGGGCCGCGATGCGCCGTTGTTCTACACCGCCTCGGGGCATGCGTGGCTGGCGTGCATGAGCGATGCCGAAGCCTTGTCGCTGGTGGAACGGCAGGGCGCGCAGGTGCCGGAACATGTGGGGCCGAACGCGCCGCGCTCGAACATCGAATTGCTCGAGCGCCTGCGTCTGGCGCGGGAGACGGGCTACGCCTGGGTTGAGGAAAGTTCGGCGGTCGGCACTTCGGCGATTGCGGCAGTGGTGCGCCATCCCGCCGATGGACGGGTGATCGGGGTGCTCAGCATCGCCGGGCCGAGCGCACGGATGCCGGGGGCGCGGCTGCATGAGCTGGCGCCGTTGTTGCTGGCGTACACCGAGGAGTTGAGTGCAGCGAGTTTGGCGTCGGAGTTGTTCAACTAAGGCCTGTGCAAATCGACTGTGGGAGCGGGCTTGCTCGCGAATGCGGTGTGTCATGCGATCTGGATGGCGACTGGCACACTGCATTCGCGAGCAAGCCCGCTCCCACATTTTGAACAGCGTTTAACTTGAGAAGCTGTGCGCTGTTCGAACACTTTCAGGACAGGTCTGTGTAAGAATCTGGAACCAGGTTCTAAATTATTGGAATTCATCGCTCCAATAACACTCACAAGAGGACCTCATCTTGAATTCGCCACTTCGCATCGCCCTGATCGGTGCTGGCAACATGGGCCAGCAGCACTACCAGCATCTGCAATCCCTGACTGAAGCAACGTTGTGCGCCGTGGCCGATCCCGGACCGCAGGCGGCCAGTCTTGCGGCGCAATGGGGCGTAGCCTGTTTCGCCGATCATCGTCAGATGCTGGAGCAGGTGAAGCCAGACGCAGTCATCGTCGCCAACCCGAACACGCAGCACGTCAGTACGGCCCTCGATTGCCTCGCGGCTGGCGTGCCGGTACTGCTGGAAAAACCGGTGGGCGTGCACCTGGATGAAGCCCGGGAGCTGGTGGCTGCCTCGAAGGCCAGCGGCGTTCCGGTACTGGTCGGACATCACCGCCGGCACAATCCGCTGATCGTCCGCGCCCACGAACTTGTCCACAGCGGCGCATTGGGTCGGTTGACCACGGTCACAGCGCTCTGGCAGTTGCGCAAGCCCGACAGCTATTTTGAAACACCCTGGCGCCGCGAGGCTGGCGCGGGGATGTTGTTGACCAACCTGATCCACGACCTCGATCTGCTGCGGCATTTGTGCGGTGAGGTGCGTCAGGTTCAGGCCATCACCAGCAATGCCATTCGCGGGTTTGCCAACGAAGATTGCGCGGCAGTACTGCTGCAATTCGACAACGGTGCACTGGGCAGCCTGACCGGCTCCGATGCGGTGGCGGCACCCTGGAGTTGGGAGCTGGATTCGGGGGAGAACCCGGTGTATCCGCGTCATCCTGATCAGCCGTGCTACTTGCTGGCCGGAACGGGTGGGGCGCTGAGCATTCCGCAGCTTAAACGCTGGCACTACAACGAAGTCGATGGCGGCTGGCATCAACCGTTGCTGGCAACCCAGGAAAGCTTCAGTGCCGATGAAGCCCTGCGTCTGCAGTTGCAGCACTTCGTGCGCGTTGCGCGCCGGGAGGTCGAGCCGCTGGTGAGTGCCGCCGATGCCGCGCGTACGTTGGCGCTGATCGAAGCCATCCGCGAAGCCGCCGAAACCGGGCGTGCCTGCACGCCATCCTTGATCGAGGGTTGAGCATGAGCGAGCGTATTCTCTCCCTGGCCAGCCTGACCGTGCTGGAGTTGTCGCCGCCCGACATGGTCGAGGTAGCCGCGCGGTCCGGTTACAGCCATGTCGGCTTGCGTCTGGTACCGGCGACCCCGGAGGAGCACCATTTTGCCTTGGTGGCCGACCACGAATTGCGGCGCCAGACCCTGGCGCGTCTGCGCGATACCGGTATTCGGGTGCTGGACGTCGAAATCCTGCGGCTCAAGCCGGAAACCGTCGTCGCCGATTTCGAGAAAATCCTGGCAGTGGGTGCCGAGTTCGGCGCCAGTGAGTTGCTGGTGGCCGGTAACGATCCGGACGAGCAGCGGCTGACGCAGCATTTTGCCGAACTCTGTGATCTGGCGGCAGCCTATGGGTTGCACCCGCATCTGGAGTTCATGCCCTGGACCGATGCGCGCAATCTTCAACAAGCCGCGCGTATCGTGGAAAACGCCGGGCGTGAAAACGGCGGCGTATTGGTTGACGCCTTTCACTTCGACCGCTCTGGATCGCGGTTGGAAGAACTGGTCAAAGTTGCCCCCTCACGGTTACGGTATGCACAGTTGTGTGACGTCGCAGGACCACGGCCGGCCGACATGGCGGAGATCTTGCGTCAGGCGCGTAACGAACGGCGTTTCCCCGGCGATGGCGATTGTGACCTGCCGGGGTTGTTGCGCGGTTTGCCGGCTGACATTCCGTTGAGCCTGGAGATTCCCACCGTGCAGTTGCTGGAGCAGGGCGTGAGTGGATTGGACCGGGCGCAGATGGCGCTGGATAAAACCCGGGAATTGTTGGCGCGGTTGTAAGCGCTGCTGCGCACCTATCGCTTGGAGGAGCGAGCTTGCTCGCGATGGACGTGAGGGCGCCGTGTTTGTCCAGGCGGCCATCATCATCGTTGACGACCATCGCGAGCAAGCTCGCTCCTACATGTGATGCTTTTGACTTCAAGTAAGGAAACCCAATGACCGTCAGCACCCCGCTTTCCGGCGTCAATCAGCCCTTCAAAGGGATCCTGCTGATCGTTGTCGCAACCTTCCTGTTTTCCAGCCACGACGCCTTTTCCAAATACCTCTCCGGTTTCTATCCCATCGTCATGGTGGTCTGGGCGCGTTACGTGGTTCACACCTTGCTGATGGCCGGGATTTTCCTGCCGCAGTCCGGGCTGCGGGTGCTGCGTACCAAACGGCCATTGCTGCAGGTGATCCGGGCGCTGTGCCTGCTGGGCACCAGTCTGTTTTTCACCACGGGGCTGATGTACATCCCGCTGGCCGAGGCCACGTCGGTCAACTTCCTCGCGCCGGTGCTGGTCACCGCGCTGTCGGTGCCGCTGCTTGGCGAACGCGTGACGCGGGGACAATGGCTGGCGGTGATTTTCGGTTTCAGCGGGGTGCTGATCATCGTTCACCCCGGTGGTGATCTGTTTACCCCGGCGGTGTTGCTGCCGTTCTGCTCGGCGTTGTTTTTCTGCTTCTACCAATTGCTGACGCGCAAGCTCAGCGAGATCGACAGCCCGACCACCAGCAACTTCTTCGCCGGCTTGTGCAACACGCTGGTGATGAGTGCGCTGGTGCCGTTCTTCTGGCAGACGCCGAACCTGGTGCATGGCGCGATGATGCTGGCGCTGGGGGCCTGCGGGATGACGGCACACCTGTTCCTGACCCAGGCGTTCCGCCTCGCGGCACCGGCACTGCTGGCACCGTTCAGCTATTGCCAGATCATCTTCGCCGGCCTGCTGGGCTGGCTGCTGTTTTCCCACACGCCGACACTGACCACCGTGCTCGGCATTGCCGTGATCTGCTGCAGCGGGTTGGCAGCGGCCTGGCAGCAAAGCCGACGGTAAAAGCCCAGCGATGAAAGACCTGTGGGAGCGAGCCTGCTCGCGAAGGCGATGTATCAGACAACATCAATGTTGAATGACAATCCGCTTTCGCGAGCAGGCTCGCTCCCACAGGGAGGCATTGCGGCGATCTTTAGTCAGTGACGGTCGGAATCTTGCGCGGTGCCATGAAGTACATCCAGATCAGCGCAATGAAGTACATCGCCGGAATCATGGTGAACAGCACGGTGTAGTTGTTGTTGGTGATGGTCAGGATGTGGCCGACCAGTTGGGTCATGAACATCCCGCCAATCGCCGCACACATGCCGCCGAAGCCGAACACCGTACTCATCATGTGCTTGGGCGTGTAGTCCATCACCAGGCTCCAGATGTTCGCGGTCCAGGCCTGGTGCGCGCCGATGGCCAGGGAGATGGCGGCCACCGCGACCCACAGGTTGCTGGAGCCGGCCGCCATGATCACGCCGATGATGCAGCAGGCGAACAGGAACATGGACATCAGTCGCGCCTTGATCGGGTTGACGCCGCGACCGATCAGGAACGAGGAGAGGATGCCGCCGCCAACGCTACCGAAGTCGGCAGTGAGGTAGATGATGATCAGCGGGATACCCATCTGGGTGACGTTGATGCCCAGGTTGTATTGCTGGTTGAGGAATGGCGGCAGCCAGTACAGGTAGAACCAGAACACCGGCGCGGTGATCGAGTAGGCGAGGGCGAAGGCCCAGGTGCCACGCATGCGCAGGATTTTCGAGAACGGCACGCGGGTTTGTTCAGGTTCGACTTCGTTCTGGATGTAGTCCAGTTCCGACTGTTTGACGCTTGGGTGGTCTTCCGGGTTGAAGTACTTCAGGCCCCAGAACAGCAACCAGATCCCGCCCAGTGCCGCCATGCACAGGAACGCGGCCTGCCAGCCCCAGACGTGCAGGATCAGCGGCAGCAGCATGGGTGTGAACATCGCACCGACGTTGGTGCCGGCGTTGAAAATGCCGGTGGCCACGGCGCGCTCGCCGGCCGGGAACCACAGGCGGGTGGTTTTCACGCAAGCCGGGTAGTTGGCCGCTTCGGTCAGGCCGAGGATGAATCGGCAAACCATGAAGCCGACCGCCGAAGTGGCCAGGCCGTGGGCGCCGGTCGCCAGGCTCCAGAGCAGCACCGCGCAGAAGAACACGCGCTTGACGCCGACCCTGTCGATCAAGCGGCCTTGCAGCACGAAGCCGATGGCGTAACCGACCTGGAACCAGAAGTTGATGTTGGCGTAGTCCATCGCCGTCCAGCTCATTTCCTTGGCCAGGATAGGCTGCATCACGCCCAGGGCGGCGCGGTCGATGTAGTTCAGAGTGGTGGCGAAAAACACCAGTGCCAGCATCCCCCAACGGGTTTTGCCGACAGCCATGGCGCCGCGAATTTTGTCGCCGATGCCACCGGCAGTGACGTTCATGGCCGGAGCCATGCGTGAGCTTTGGGAAGGAATCATGTGTACCACCCGTTTTTTGAATTTGTTATTTGGTGTTTTGGACATCGCGACCGGTGTTGCGTGTCCGGACTTAATGTGAGGACGATGTTGGGCAGTGGACAAAAAATCGTCAATTCGCTAATCACCATTTTGTTCGATAATCGAACACAAAACTAACTGGGTAGTACACTTTAAATTGCTCAATGCACCGACCGGCTCAATAATCCCCTCACTCTTTTAAAAGCGGCGCAAATTCCCTGTAGCCGAAGCCTCCACCGGGAGCCGAAACATGCAGCGTTCCATTGCCACCGTATCCTTGAGCGGTACCCTGCCGGAAAAACTCGAAGCCATTGCCGCCGCCGGTTTCGACGGCGTCGAGATTTTCGAGAACGACCTTCTCTACTACGACGGTAGTCCACGGGAAATTAAACAGATGTGCGCCGATCTCGGGATCGCCATCACGCTGTTTCAACCGTTCCGCGATTTCGAAGGCTGCCGTCGCGATCGCCTTTCACGCAACCTGGAACGCGCCGAGCGCAAGTTCGACCTGATGCAGGAGCTGGGCACTGACCTGGTGCTGGTGTGCAGCAACGCCTCGGCCGAGTCCATCGGTGATGAGCGGATTCTGGTCGACGACTTGCGACTGCTGGCTGAGCACGCCGGGGCACGCGGCCTGCGTATCGGTTACGAAGCGCTGGCCTGGGGCCGGCATGTGAGCACCTGGCAACAGGTGTGGAACATCGTGCGTCAGGCCGATCACCCAAGCCTTGGCGTGTTGCTGGACAGCTTTCACACCTTGTCGCTCAAGGGCGATCCAAGCGCTATCGCCGAGATTCCCGGGGACAAGATTTTCTTCGTACAAATGGCTGACGCGCCGATCCTGGCCATGGACGTGCTGGAGTGGAGCCGGCATTTTCGCTGCTTCCCGGGTCAGGGTGAATTCGACTTGCCGGGGTTCCTCGCGCCAATCATCAAGAGCGGCTACACCGGGCCTTTGTCGCTGGAGATCTTCAACGACGGTTTCCGCGCCGCGCCGCCACGGGCCAACGCCGCCGACGGCTTGCGTTCGTTGCTGTACCTGGAAGAGAAGACCCGCGAGCGCCTGGCGCAGGAAGCCAAGCCTGCGGCCAACTCCGAGATTCTGTTCGAAACGCCCAAGGCCAGTGAGTACAACGGCATCGAGTTTCTGGAGTTTGCCGTGGACGAAAGCCTCGGCGCCAAGCTCGCCCATTGGCTTGAGCGACTGGGTTTCGTCAAGGCCGGGCAGCATCGTTCCAAGAGCGTCAGCCTGATGCGCCAGGGTGATATCAACCTGATCCTCAACTCCGAGCCTTACTCGTTCGGTCACAGTTTCTTTGAGGCCCACGGCCCTTCATTGTGCGCCACCGCCGTGCGGGTCAAGGACAGCGCCAGCGCGCTGGCCCGCGCCGTGGCCTATAAGGGGCAACCCTATCGCGGGCTGGTCGGCCCCAATGAACTGGAACTGGCGGCGGTGCGTGCCCCGGATGGCAGCCTGATCTATCTGGTGGACCAGGATGCCGACGTCTACGGCACCGACTTCAATCTGCTGGCGGATGCGCCGGTCAGCGGCGGCCTCAAGCGCATCGACCACATGGCCATGGCGCTGCCGGCCGACAGCCTCGACAGCTGGGTGCTGTTCTATAAGAGCCTGCTGGATTTCGAGGCGGACGATGAAGTCGTGCTGCCGGATCCTTACGGTCTGGTGAAGAGCCGGGCCTTGCGCAGCCGGGACAGTTCGATCCGCCTGCCACTGAACATTTCCGAGAACCGCAACACTGCGATCTCACACGCGCTGTCGAGTTATCGCGGCTCCGGTGTGCATCACATCGCGTTTGATTGTGATGACATCTTTGCCCAGGTCAGCCGTGCAAAAGAGGCGGGCGTGCCGCTGTTGGATATCCCGCTCAACTACTACGATGACCTGGCGGCGCGGTTCGATTTCGACGACGAGTTCCTCAGCGAACTGGCCTACTACAACGTGTTGTACGACCGCGACGCCCAGGGCGGTGAGCTGTTTCATGTGTACACCGAGCCGTTCGAGGGGCGATTCTTCTTCGAGATCATCCAGCGTAAAAAAGGTTATGCCGGCTACGGCGCGGCCAACGTCGCGGTGCGCCTGGCGGCCATGGCCAAATCCCGTAGCGGCGCATTGCGCCAGGCGAAGTTGTAGGAAATTCGTAAACGCGGGATTAAACGTGGGCTGCGCGGCTTCCTTCACCGTGCCGCGCAGCCCATAATCGCCAGCCTGTGCAGTGATGGCCGTGAGCCCGCAATGACAATGACCTCAGAACTCCCCGCAGCCTCCGTAGAACCTGGTACCGAGCCGCGCAAGAGTCGCAAGAACAATCCGGAAAAGACCCGCGAAAACATCCTGCAGGAGGCGATTGTCGAATTCGTCCAGCAGGGGCTTTCCGGGGCTCGCGTCGATGCCATCGCCGAGCGCATCCACACCTCCAAGCGCATGATCTATTACTACTTCGGCAGTAAGGAGCAGCTCTACGTCGAGGTGCTGGAGAAACTCTACGGCGATATCCGCAACACCGAAAATCGCCTGCACCTGGCGGAACTGGCGCCGATCGAAGCCATTCGGCGGCTGGTGGAGTTCACCTTCGATCACCATGATCGCAACGTCGATTTCGTGCGCATCGTCAGCATCGAGAACATTCACAACGCCGAGTACGTGAAGCGCTCCGATGCGATCAAGGCGATGAACAACACCATCCTTGATTCACTGGGCGAGATTCTGCGTCGCGGCGCCGAGCAAGGGCTGTTCCGTACCGGGCTTGATCCGCTCGATGTGCATCTGCTGATCAGTTCGTTCTGCTTCTATCGCGTCTCGAACCGCCACACCTTTGGTGAGATTTTTCAGATCGACCTGCCGGACGAACGCATCAAGCAGCGTCATCGGGAGATGATTTGCGAGTCGGTTCTGCGGTACCTGCAAGCCTGAATCCATAGCGGGCAAACACCGATCCTGTGGGAGCGTGGCTTGCCCGCGAAGCTTTTCAGTCATTCATGCTCTGGAAATGCTCAAGCATCCGCTGGGCATCCGGCACCACGCCGCTGAACAACTCGAACGCCTTCACCGCCTGAAACACCGCCATGTTGCCGCCGTCCAGCGTCCGGCAACCGAGAGCGCGGGCGTTGCGCAGCAGTTCGGTTTCCAGCGGGAAGTAAACGATCTCCGCTACCCACAATTCGGCCCGCAGCAACTCCACCGGCACTGGCATGCCCGGCAGCTTTTTCATGCCCATCGGCGTGGTGTTCACCAGGCCATCTGCCAGGGCCATGGCGTTCGGCAGGTCATACCCGGCAACCGCTCGAGCGACGCCGAAATGCTGATTGAGATTGTCCGCCAGATCCTGGGCGCGGCGGATGTCCACGTCAAAAATGCTCAGCTGTTGTACGCCTTCGCTCAACAACGCATGGGCCACCGCCGCACCTGCACCGCCGGCGCCCATCTGTACGACACGCTCAACGACAACGCCTTTCAAACCCCGGCGAAAACCTTCGGCAAAGCCCAGGCAATCGGTGTTGTGGCCGATGCGTTTGCCATCCTTGAGCACCACTGTGTTGACCGCACCGATGCCGCGGGCCTCCGGCGAGAGTTCGTCGAGCAGCGGGATGATCGCCTGTTTGCATGGAAAGGTGATGTTCAGCCCGGTGAAGTTCATGCGCTCGGCAGCCATCAACAGGTCGGGCAGGGCGTTGCTGTCGAGTTTCAACTGATCAAGATCAATCAGGCGATAGAGGTAGCGCAGCCCTTGGGCATCGCCTTCATGCTCGTGCAGGGCCGGTGTGCGGGAAGCCTGGATGCCGGCGCCAATCAGCCCGGCCAGTATCACGTGGTTCTGAGTCACGGCGATCACCCCTTCAAACGATGACTGAAGTGTTCCAGCGCCAGGCGATAGCCATGACTGCCAAAACCGGCCAGCACGGCGGTGGCAATGGCTGAAACGAAGGAATGGTGGCGGAAGGGTTCGCGGGCGTGGACGTTGGACAGGTGGACTTCGATCACCGGCAGTTCGCTGGCGACCAGGGCATCGCGGATCGCAACGGAGGTGTGGGTCCACGCGGCAGGATTGATGACGATCCCGGCGCAGCGACCGCGGGCGGCGTGAATCCAGTCGAGCAATTCGCCTTCATGGTTGGTCTGGCGAAACTCCACTGCCAGGCCGAATTCTTCGGCGGTACGTGCGCACAGGACCGAAATGTCTGCCAGGGTTTCGTGGCCGTAAGTCGCCGGTTCACGGGTACCGAGCAGGTTCAGGTTCGGGCCGTTGAGCACCAGAACGATAGGGGACATCGGAATCTCTCCACTTATTATTTTTGGAATCGGCCGAGGACTTCAGCCTGTGGAGATAAATTGTACTAACTAGTTAATTTGGTCAATTGAAGTGACGACGCACAGGCTGTTTGTGGGCGGTGATCGGACACTTTCGCAGGTCAGTGCGGTAGGTGCTCCACAAGGAAATCGATAAACGCCCTCAAGCGCAGCGGTACATGGCGACTTTGCGGGTACAGCAAGGTAAACGGCCGCGAGCGCCCGCCGTAGGGCTTGAGCACTTCCACCAGCGAGCCGTCGGCCAGTTCCTTTTCCACGATAAAACGATAGGTCTGAAACAACCCCGCCCCGTGTTTGGCCAAGGTGACACCGCCCAGCACATCGTCGGAACAGCTGAGGCTGCCCTCGGCCAGAATCTCCCGGGGCACACCCTCATCGTTGAACAGCCAGGCAATGCGCCGGCCGCTGCTGGGCAATTCGTACTGGATGCATTCGTGGTTTTCGAGGTCGTCGAGGGTTTGCGGAATGCCGGCCCGTTTCAGGTAATCAGGGCTGGCGATCATCACCAGGGCGGCATCTTCCAACGGTCGGGCGATCAGGCCGGAATCCGGGATGGCTCGCACGCGAATCGCCATGTCGTAGCCTTCGCCGACGAAATCGATGTTGCGATTGCTGATGTGCGACTCGACCTTCACCGCCGGATAGCGCGCCCGAAATTCGGGCAACAAAGGCAGGATTCGATGATGCGCGTAGGTGGTCGGAATACTGATGCGCAAGGTACCGGAAGGCACTTGCTGCTGGCCCATCACCTCGCGCTGGGCCTCGACCAGTTGCGCCAGGGCCTGGCGGCACTCCTCGTAATAGCGGCGGCCACTGTCGGTCAGCTTCACACTGCGGGTGGTGCGCGCAAACAGGCGCACGCCCAGGCGTTCCTCCATGCGCGACACCGAACGGCTCACGGCCGCGGGCGTGACGCCCGCCACCAGCGCCGCGGCAGTAAAACTGCCGGCCTCGGCGGCCAGGCAAAACAGCTCAATGCTGCCCAACTGAAGATCGTCGAATTGTCGCTGCATGATTGATTACACCGGGGATCAGATGAGGGAGCTGGATCAGTATTTATCAGGTGCCAGCGCCGTAATGAAAGGATTTCTTACCATTTTGCGTGGTGTTCCGCAGAGCCGGATAACGCCAGGACGCTAGTCTGGGGACGGAAGTAATGATTCGACGGCCAATGCCAGCGGTCGGGTTTTCCAGAGAATGTCGAATCCTCGGATTCATTAACCTAACGGATGGGTTAGCATGAAGGTATGCAATTACAAAGGACTGTCGGTAGTGATCATGTTGCGAGACGAGCATTGTCCGCCTCATGCGCATGTGGAGGCGGGTACGTGGAGTGCGAGATTCAGGTTCAGCTTTTGGCACAACGGTGTCGAGCTCTGGGATGTAGTTCCGCTATCGCGTCGGCCACCGTTGGCGGTGCTTGAGGGATTGCGCCAATCGCTCCAGCAACCTGCCCATTTGCGGCGCGCCCGGGGCATCTGGTGGCGAAAATTACAAACAGCCTGTCTTGATAATCAACTGTGGGACTGGCAAAGCAACGAAGTCGTTGTGGTGAAAAGGGTTGTCAGTACCACCAATATGATTGGATCGGCTTGCTACGAACCTGAATCGAACAAGACGTTGCTGTCCCTGATAGGTGCACAGGAAGGTGTGGAGATCGAATTATGAAAACGATAAAAGCCAAGGTTCAGGTCGATAGTCCCGTTACGGAAAGTAGCCTGGACAAAGCCATTGAACGTGGCGAACTACGTAGAAAAAATAGCCTGCAAGCGACAGCGGTTACCTACCTGGCCCCCTGTCTGGCCGTCAGCTTCGAAGACGGCAGCGGCGTATTGTTGCCCGTGGCCAACTATCCGGAGTTCGATGATTTTGAGGGCGGGGACTTCGCCAGTCTGACTGTCGGCTACGCGGGTACTGCCCTGTGCCATGAAGGTAAGGACCTGCATGTATCCATCGCCGGGATGATTTCTGCGAGCAAGCCGCTGATGGCCATGGCGGCCTCGGTCGTCGCTTCGCGCAATGGTCGCCAGAGCAGCGCCGCAAAGTCTGAAGCCGCGCGGGCCAACGGCAGGAAAGGCGGGCGCCCGCGCAAGGTCGATGTTGTCTTGCAGGTACCCACAAAAAAGCCGTCGTGAAGACGGCTTTTTTGTGCCTGGCAGGCGCCATCAACGCCGGGTCAGCATCACCCCGGATTCCATGTGATGGGTCCACGGGAACTGGTCGAACATCGCGCATTGGGTGATGCGGTGGGTGTCGTGCAGTTGGGCGATGTTGGCTGCCAGGGTCTCCGGGTTGCAGGAGATGTACAGGATGTTGTCGAAGCGCCGGGTCAGCTCGCAGGTGTCCGGGTCCATGCCGGCACGGGGCGGGTCGACGAACACGCTGCCGAACTCGTAGCTCTTGAGGTCGATGCCATGCAGGCGCCGGAACGGGCGCACTTCATTCAGGGCTTCGGTCAGCTCTTCAGCGGACAAACGCACCAGGGTGACGTTATCCACCGCGTTTTCGCTGAGGTTGCTCAGCGCTGCGTTGACCGAGGTCTTGCTGATTTCGGTGGCCAGCACTTTGCGCACGCGGGTGGCGAGCGGCAGGGTGAAGTTGCCGTTGCCGCAATACAGCTCCAGCAAATCATCGGAGCGATCGCCAAGCGCATCGTATGCCCAGTTGAGCATCTTCTGGTTCACCGTGCCGTTGGGCTGGGTGAACGCGCCTTCGGGCTGGCGATAGCTGAAGGTGCGGCCGCCGACTTCCAGCTTCTCGACCACGTAATCGTGACCGATGACTTCGCGCTTGCCCTTGGAGCGGCCGATGATGCTGACGTTCAGGTCGGCCGCGAGTTTCGACGCCGCCGCATGCCAGTGCTCGTCCAGCGGGCGGTGATAGCACAGGGTGATCATCGCGTCGCCGGCCAGAGTGGTCAGGAACTCCACCTGGAACAGCTTGTGGCTCAGGGGCGCACTCGCTTGCCACGCTGCCTTCAGCTGCGGCATCAACTGGTTGATGCGCAGGCTGGCGATCGGGAACTCTTCGATCAGGATTGGCGTGCGTTTGTCTTCCTGGGAAAACATCGCGTAGTGACGCTCGCCGGCCTCGCGCCACAGGCGGAACTCGGCGCGCAGGCGGAAGTTTTTCAGCGGCGAATCGAAAACGGCTGGCTCCGGCGCATCGAACGGGGCCAGCAGGTCACGCAAGCGCGTGACCTTTTCTTCGAGCTGAACGGCGTAGGCCTGGGAATCAAAAGTCATGCGTTGAACCAACCCAGCTTGATCACGAACAGAATCGACAGGATCACCAGCGCCGGGTTCAGCTCACGGCCACGACCGGACATCAGCTTGATGGCGGTCCAGGAAATGAAACCGAAGGCGATGCCATTGGCGATGGAGTAAGTGAACGGCATTGCCAGCGCGGTGATCACCACCGGCGCGGCGACGGTAATGTCGTCCCAGTCTATTTCGGCCAGGCCGGATGTCATCAGCACGGCGACGAACAGCAGTGCCGGTGCGGTGGCGAAGGCCGGAACGCTGGCGGCCAGTGGCGAGAAGAACAGCGCCAGCAGGAACAGGAACGCCACTACGATGGCGGTCAGGCCGGTGCGGCCACCGGCACTCACGCCGGCGGCGGATTCGATGTAGCTGGTGGTGGTCGAAGTGCCCAGCAGGGAACCGGCCATGGCTGCGGTGCTGTCGGCGATCAGCGCGCGGCCCATTTTCGGCATGTGGCCGTCTTTGCGCATCAGACCGGCGCGCTTGGCCACACCGATCAGGGTGCCGGAGTTGTCGAACAGGTCGACGAACAGGAAGGCGAAGATAACGCTGACCAGACCGATGTCCAGCGCACCCTTGATGTCCAGTTGCAGGAAAGTCGGGGCCAGGGACGGCGGCATCGACATCACGCCGCCGAATGGGGTGAAGCCCATCACGATGGAAATGATGGTCACCACCAGAATGCCGATCAGCACTGCGCCGCGCACGGCAAGGGCTTCGAGGGCGACGATCAGGGCAAAACCGAGGGTGGCGAGGATCGGAGCCGGTTGTTTCAGGTCACCGAGGCCGACCATGGTCGCCGGGTTGCTGACCACGATACCGGCGTTGTGCAGGGCGATCAGTGCCAGGAACAGGCCGATGCCGGCGGCAATCGCCGAGCGCAGCGGCAGCGGGATGCTGTTGATGATCCATTCACGGATGCGGAAGATCGACAACAGGAAGAAGCACACCGCCGAGATGAACACCGCCCCCAGCGCCACTTGCCAGGTATGGCCCATGTGCAGGACCACGGTGTAGGTAAAGAAGGCGTTCAGGCCCATGCCCGGTGCGAGGGCGATCGGGTAGTTGGCGATCAGGCCCATGGTCGTCGAGCCGATGGCGGCGGCCAGACAGGTGGCGACGAACACCGCGCCCTTGTCCATGCCGGTCTCGCCGAGGATGCTCGGGTTGACGAACAGAATGTAGGCCATGGCCAAAAAGGTCGTGACGCCCGCAAGAATCTCGGTCCGCACGTTGGTGTTGTGTGCCTTGAGTTGAAACAGCCTTTCCAGCATGTCTGCTCCCCGTGGCGCGCCGGGCGCCGTGAATGTATCGACCTCAACAGCAAAGCACAGGCAGCAGAGCGCGCCTGGAAATTACTGTGGGCCGGAAAAAGCCGCGCATCATACCAGTAGCTTGGGAATATGGCTGCTTTGGCGGTGATCGTCGTCGATGTTTTGCGACAAAGCCAAGTGCGCCATACTGCGCGCTGGTTTTTTGGGGTGGATGGGTCCTGCATGAAAAAGCGTCTGGTTGCCGCCTTCGGAGCATGGGTGGCGTTGTTTCTCGGGACTCAAACGGCCGTGGCGGCCTCTGCTGCGCCACTGACGCAATTGAAAGTACTCAAAGTCGCGTCGCCGTCCTGTGGTGTCGAGAACATCGACGAAGGGCAAACCCGGACGCGCTGCGATCACAATGGCCCGAACATCACGGTGTACGTGTTGGAGGTGGGTTACGGGCGTGAGGCCCATGTCGCCCTCGACGGTTTCGAGGTGAACGGCACACGGACGCCGGTTTGCGCATTCAAGAACGGCAACCTGACCAGTTGCACCCCCGGGGAAAAAACCGTCGGCTATTTGTACGCCCTCACTCTGGCGGGCAAGCAGGAAGGCACGTTGACCTTCAGCAATACCTCGATCAACGCGCCCGGCAACACGATGTCGACGCAGCTTTACATCAAGTAAACACACGCCTCGAACAAGGGTCGGGAAAGCTGACTACGCTTAAAAGATCATTCCGTGGACAATACCTGATGACCTTTAGAGCCTTGATTGCCCTTGCCGAGGGCACCGACGACCTGCAAACCGTGACCCTGATCGACGTACTGCGCCGCGCCAAAGTAGAAGTGGTGGTGGCCAGTATCGAAGGGCGGCGCATGCTCACCTGCGCCCGCGGCACTCGCCTGACGTCCGATGCGATGCTGGTGGACTTGCTGGCGCAACCCTTCGACCTGATTGCCTTGCCGGGAGGTGCGGTGGGTTCGCAGCACCTGGCAGCACACCAACCCCTGCAACAATTGATCAAGGATCAGGCGTCAGCCGGTCGCCTGTTCGCCGCCATCGCCGAAGCGCCCGCCGTGGCGCTGCAGGCCTTTGGCGTATTGCGTCAACGGCGCATGACCTGCCTGCCCTCGGCCAGTCATCAACTGTCGGGCTGTACTTTTGTCGATCAACCGGTGGTGGTCGACGGCAACTGCGTCACGGCCCAAGGCTCAGGCGCCGCTTTGGCGTTTGCCCTGGCGCTGGTGGAGCAACTCTGCGGTAAAGCCATCAGTACAGCGGTGGCGGGGGAGTTGTTGGTTTAGCCTGCTTAGACTTTCGCCTCTTCCTTCGCTTCATCTTTAGCCACGCGCATGCGATCGCGGCTCGCCAGTGTCGGGAACAGTTTGACCCAAACCCCGGTCACTACCAGCGTGCCGATCCCGCCCATGACCACAGCTGGCACAGTACCAAACCAATGGGCGGTCAGGCCTGATTCGAATTCACCCAACTGGTTCGAAGCACCAATGAACAAACCGTTCACGGCGCTGACCCGACCGCGCATTTCGTCCGGGGTTTCCAGTTGAACGAACGAGGCGCGGATCACCATGCTGATCATGTCTGCCGCGCCCAACACCACCAACACCGCCAGGGAAAACCAGAACGAGGTCGACAGGCCGAAGGCGATGGTTGCCACGCCGAAGATGCCCACGGCGGTGAACATCACCCGCCCGACGTTGCGCTCCACGGCAAACCGCGCCAGGAACAGCGACATCAGTAGCGCGCCCACCGCCGGTGCCGAGCGCAGCAGGCCCAGCCCCCACGGGCCGGTCAGCAGAATGTCCTTGGCGAACACCGGCAGCAGCGCCGTCGCACCACCCAATAGCACCGCGAACAGATCGAGGGAGATCGCCCCGAGAATGTCCGGACGACTGCGGATAAAGCGAATACCCGCCAGCAGTGAGTCCAGAGTGGCCTTGCCCTTGTTCAGCGGGGTTTGCCGGGCCGGCAGGTTGAGCATCAGCGAACAGGCGATGACATACAAAAGCACCGTCGGGCCATACACCCAGACGCTGCCGAAGGCGTAGAGCAAACCGCCGAGGGCCGGGGCGACGATGGTGGCTGATTGCTGGGCCGATTGCGCGGCGGCCACCGCACGGGGAAACAGCCCGCTGGGCACGATACTGGGCAGCAGGGCCTGGGTGGTCGGCATTTCAAAGGAACGGGCGGCACCGAGCAGGAAGGCCAGGATAAAAATCATTTCCCGGGTGACATGGTCGGTCGCGCTGCCGATGGCCAGCGACAGGGCGATCAATGCCTGCAGGGACTGGCAGATCGCCGCCACCTTGCGCCGGTCATAGCGGTCGGCGACGTGCCCGGTGTGCAGCATGAACAGCACGCGCGGGGCGAACTCGACCAGGCCGACAAGGCCCAGGTCGAGCACGTTGCCGGTCAATTGATACAGGTTCCAGCCGATGGCCACGGTGAGCATCTGGAAGCCGCTGGCGGTAAATACCCGGGCCAGCCAGAACGCGAGAAAAGGGCGATGGTGACGTAACAGCAAGGGCTCTTGGCTGGGCATCTGCGGCAAAATCTGGGGGAGAGGGGAACGGCGAGATTATCACCAACCTGTAACAGAAAGTTGCCGTGTCAAAAAATTTAGTTAGCCAGACACCTATCTTGAAAACACAGCAGGCACTGTGGGAGCGGGCTTGCCCGCGAAGGGGGCGGCACATTCAGCATTGATGTCGACTGACACGCCGCTTTCGCGAGCAAGTCGAATCGTCGCACCGCCGCTCCCACAGGAGAGATATGTTGCAGCTGATGACAAAGGCCATGAGGCAACTTGTCACGCGGCAAAAGACCACGCGGTTCATCCCCGAAATTGGGACTACTCTTTCAACGTTGATTGATCCAGGTCAAAACCCGCAAAAGGAATTGATCCGGCGGCCGCAAGGCCAGACTCCCTGCGTTGTGATGCGTGCCAAAAAAAGAACAAGCAGAGATTCGCCACACTCCATACCCGTGGGGGCCGTGGGTGCAGGCTTTAAGCCAGCAGCCGTACTACCTGACAGAGGAAGACTTATGTTCGGTTTAGAGGCACTTGATCTCGCCCGAATTCAGTTCGCGTTCACCATCTCGTTCCACATCCTGTTTCCGGCCATCACCATTGGCCTGGCGAGTTACCTGGCGGTACTCGAAGGCCTGTGGCTGAAAACCCATAACGACACCTACCGTGACCTCTACCATTTCTGGTCGAAAATCTTTGCCGTCAACTTCGGCATGGGGGTGGTTTCCGGCCTGGTGATGGCCTATCAGTTCGGCACCAACTGGAGCCGCTTCTCGGACTTCGCCGGTTCAGTGACCGGACCGTTGTTGACCTATGAAGTGCTCACGGCATTCTTCCTCGAAGCCGGGTTCCTCGGCGTCATGCTGTTTGGCTGGAACAAGGTCGGGCGTGGCCTGCACTTCTTCGCCACCGTGATGGTGGCCATCGGTACGTTGATCTCCACGTTCTGGATTCTCGCTTCCAATAGCTGGATGCAGACCCCGCAGGGCTTCGAGATCGTCAACGGTCAGGTCATACCGACCGACTGGCTGGCGGTTATCTTCAATCCGTCGTTCCCGTATCGCCTGATGCACATGGCCACGGCGGCGTTCGTCGCCACGGCCTTCTTCGTCGGCTCCTCCGCGGCCTGGCATTTGCTGCGCGGCAAGGACAACCCGGCGATCCGCAAAATGCTCTCGATGGCCATGTGGATGGCATTGATCGTCGCGCCGATCCAGGCGGTCATCGGTGACTTCCACGGTCTCAATACGCTTGAGCATCAGCCGGCAAAAATCGCCGCGATCGAAGGGCACTGGGAAAACAAGGGTAACGAGGCGACTCCGCTGATCCTGTTCGGCTGGCCGGACATGAAAGAGGAGAAAACCAAGTTCGCCGTCGAAATCCCGTACCTGGGCAGCCTGATCCTCACGCACTCATTGGACAAGCAAGTCCCGGCGCTCAAGGAGTTCCCGCCTGAAGACCGACCGAATTCGACCATTGTGTTCTGGTCGTTCCGGATCATGGTGGGCCTGGGCATGCTGATGATCTTCACCGGTTTGTGGAGCCTGTGGCTGCGCAAGCGCGACACCCTCTATACCTCGCGGCCGTTCCTGTACCTGGCGCTGTGGATGGGGCCGTCCGGCCTGATCGCGATCCTCGCCGGCTGGTTCACCACGGAAATCGGCCGCCAGCCATGGGTGGTCTATGGCCTGATGCGTACGGCGGATGCGTCGTCCAACCACAGCTTCATGCAGATGAGCATCACCCTGATCCTGTTTGTCGTGGTTTATTTCGCGCTGTTTGGCGCCGGTCTTGGCTACATGATGCGCCTGGTGCGCAAGGGGCCGAAGACCGACGAAGGCAAGGAAACCAACGACGGAGGCCCCGGCCAGAAACGCACACCGGCCCGTCCGTTGTCCGCCGCTGACGACGATGCCGGCCACAGCCTGACCAAGGAGATTTGAATCATGGGTATTGATCTTCCGCTGATCTGGGCCGTGATCATCATCTTCGGCATCATGATGTACGTGGTCATGGACGGTTTCGACCTGGGCATCGGCATTCTCTTCCCGTTCATTCCGGGCAAGACCGATCGCGATGTGATGATGAACACCGTCGCCCCGGTCTGGGACGGCAACGAGACCTGGCTGGTGTTGGGTGGCGCGGCGTTGTTCGGCGCGTTTCCGCTGGCCTATTCGGTGGTGCTCTCGGCGCTGTACCTGCCGCTGATCCTGATGTTGATCGGGCTGATCTTCCGCGGTGTGGCCTTCGAGTTCCGCTTCAAGGCCAGGGACGACAAGCGCCACCTGTGGGACAAGGCATTCATCGGTGGCTCGGTCACTGCGACGTTCTTCCAGGGCGTTGCGCTTGGCGCGTTCATCGACGGGCTGCCGGTGGTCAACCGGCAGTTCGCCGGTGGTTCACTGGACTGGCTGACACCGTTCACGATGTTCTGTGGTGCGGCGCTGGTGGTGGCGTATGCCTTGCTCGGTTGCACCTGGCTGATCATGAAGACCGAAGGCAAGTTGCAGGAACAGATGCATGACCTGGCACGGCCATTGGCCTTCGTGCTGCTGGCGGTGATCGGCATCGTCAGCATCTGGACCCCGTTGGCCCACACGGATATCGCCGCTCGCTGGTTCACCATGCCGAATCTGTTCTGGTTCATGCCGGTGCCGATCCTGGTGCTGGTGACGATGTACGGCCTGATCCGCGCCGTGGCCCGCAACGCGCATTACACGCCGTTCCTGCTGACCCTGGTGCTGATCTTCCTTGGTTACAGCGGGTTGGGCATCAGCCTGTGGCCGAACATCATCCCGCCGTCGATCTCGATCTGGGACGCCGCCGCGCCGCCGCAAAGCCAGGGCTTCATGCTGGTGGGCACGCTGTTCATCATCCCGTTCATCCTGGGCTACACCTTTTGGAGCTACTACGTGTTCCGCGGCAAGGTCACCCATGAAGACGGCTACCACTAGCCCTGTGCACCACGAAACTAATGTGGGAGCGAGCCTGCTCGCGATGGCGTCCTGACAGACGCCATCGATCTACATCGGAGGATTTATCAATGAACGGCAAACATTCCCTGCACGACATTGAAGAAGCCGAAAAAAAGCCGCTGTGGCAGCGGCTCGGCTGGTTGGCCCTGATCTGGGTCGGCAGCGTGGGCGCCTTGTTCATCGTCGCCAGCCTGATGCGACTGTTCATGAACGCGGCCGGCCTGACCACGCACTGACATCTCTCCCGTGGCCTCGAGGCGCGGATTTACGACCCTCCGACCGGAGGGTTTTTTTTGCCTGTTACTTGCGCGCCTTGAGGATCACGAATTTCGGATTGGCCGCCACTTGCTCGACACCGCGGAACAATCGCGCCAGCTTGCTGTGGTAACCCAGGTGACGATTGCCGACGATGTACAGCGCGCCGCCCACGACCAGCGCTTCGCGCGCCTGCTGGAACATCCGCCAGGCCAGGAAGTCGCCCACCACCTGTTGCTGGTGAAACGGTGGATTGCACAGCACGACGTCAAGCGATTGCGGTTCCTGGCCGGCCAGGCCATCACCGGCGCGTACGATCACTTCCCGTTCACCCAAGGCTGCGCGCCAGTTCTCGGACGCCGATTGCATGGCCATGAACGACTCGTCCACCAGCGTGTAGTGGGCCTCGGGGTTTTGCAGGGCGCTGGCGATGGCCAGGACGCCGTTGCCGCAACCGAGATCGGCGACTCGCGCCGAACCGAGGTTTTTCGGCAGGTGTGGCAAAAATGCCCGGGTGCCGATGTCCAGGCCTTCGCGGCAAAACACATTGGCGTGGTTGAGCAGTTCGATAGCCGGTTCGTCGAGTCTGTATCGCGTTGGGTAAGGCGACACCGCTGGCGTTTTGTCCTGAGCCGTGGCAATCAACAGCCGCGCCTTCTTCACCGCCAACGAGGCTTGCACGGGGCCGATGTAACGCTCCAGCAAGTCGCCCGCCGCCCGGGGCAGATGCTTGATCATGGCGGCGGCAACCACTTGGGCGCCGGGTGCCAGTTGGCCTTGCAGGCGGATCAGTTGTTCTTCCAGCAGCGCCAGGGTTTTCGGTACACGGATGAGTACGCAGTCGAACGGCCCGGCTGGGGTTTCGCTGGCGGGTACGCTCGGCACCGCATCAAACGCCAGGCCGTTGCGCACCAGGTTCTTTTCCAGACCCTGCAAGGCCAGGAACGAATCACCGCTGCTGACCACCCGCACCTTGCCCGCGAGGCTGGCCGCCAATGCGCCGAAACTGTCATTGAGCACCAATACCCGGGTGTCCGACGCCGGCTGCTGTTCGGCCAGATGATTGAGCAGGTATTCATCGGCTGCATCGAAAGCTTGCAGCGGTTCGTTCTGCTGTTCGGGCTGGCGGATCAGGTCAAGGCTGGCGAAGGGTGTTTCGAGCAAAGGCATGGGGCGGGGCTCTGGGTAATCAACGGATATCCCGCTGCCTGAAGGCGTTGGAGCGGGCGGAGCCGTCCGAGTGTACTGCGTCGTGAAGGTCTACACGCCATCACTCAGGAGGGACCGCAAATGGTACGTTTTTTTTGCCTGGATTACCCGCAGGTTTTCCCGCAGTCGGGCGCTTTCAGATGGCTCCGGACCGGGCCGCGGCGATGACTGCCGCAATCTTGTTATTGACGCCGAACTTCTCGATAGCCCTGTGCACATGAAAATTGACCGTTCGTTCACTCAAATTGAGGATCCTGGCAATTTCATAGGCCGTCTTGCCATCGGCCGACAGTTTCAATACTTCGAGTTCCCGCCGTGACAAGGGAGGAACCTGGGGGCGAGCCTTTTTTTTCGGTTGCATCTCGAGCGCCAGAGCGTGCAAATGGCGACTGATGAACACCGAGAATCCGAGATGCTCGTACAACTCATAGGCTGAAATCGGGCAATGGCTTCTGGCCAGGCTGAGAATGCTGCGCAGACCGGTTTCCTCATCGTGGATCGCTTGGGACCAGCCATGCTGCAAACCTTGTTGCTGCAGCAACTGCCATAGCCATGGCGTCCTGGAAAAAAGCTCTTCGCTCCAGAGAACAGGCAACGTTGAATGATTGCAGTGCGCCACTACCGGGTCTATTTGCGTGGTGTTGTTTTTTTCATATTGAATGTTCCATTCATGGGGGAAATTGTTCAGGCTCACCGGACTGTCACCAGTCACGACTGAGTTCGAAGTAATTGAAAATCCACAAAATTTATATCCAAGGTTTCTAGCGAAGTTGAGCGCGATTCGATAGGCGGTATTGATCTCTTGTGTGCGTGCCAATTGGTTGAGCTGTGACTCCTTCCAGATCTCCATACAATGATCTCCATTAACGTGTCTTCCGGATGCAATCTTGGATCCAAGATCCGGCACGCCACGAAGTGTAGGACAGTTCCTACGATTATGGTTCGACAATTTTGCTCTTTTGACTGTTGAAAAAGTGTGTTCCTGGTTCTTAGGCAATTGATGAATTATAAAATGCCATTTGTCATTTTGTATTGATGGTTGTGTGCCGCATTTAGTATTCGGTCACTAGTACAGATTAATGTCACTACAAATTGTCGGTGGTTACGCTGCTTTCTTTGCGGGACACTGGGGTATCTTTTGATTGGAGCCTTCCATGTCCGTCAGTGAAGAAAAATTTACCCGTCAGACCTTGCTCGAGGTTCATCCGTTGACCCCGAACCTGTTTACCCTGCGCGCCACGCGGGATGCAGGGTTTCGTTTTCGGGCGGGGCAGTTTGCCAGATTGGGCGTCACCAAGGCTGACGGCAGCACGGTATGGCGCGCCTACTCGATGGTGTCCTCGCCCTTTGACGAGTTCCTCGAGTTCTTTTCCATTGTCGTACCGGGCGGTGAGTTCACCAGCGAACTCAGCCGACTGGGCGTTGGTGATGCATTGCTGGTCGACCGCCAGGCCTTCGGTTACCTGACGCTGGACCGGTTTGTCGATGGGCCTGATCTGTGGTTGTTAGCCACAGGCACGGGCATCGCGCCGTTCCTGTCGATACTCCAGGACTTCGAAGTCTGGGAGCGATTCGAGCGGATCATTCTGGTCTACAGCGTTCGCGAAGCCCGGGAACTGGCTTATCAGGAACTGATCGCAGGGCTGGCGAAACTTGAATATCTGGCGGAGTACGCACACAAACTGCAATTGATCACCACAGTCACTCGTGAGCAGCATCCTGGTGCATTGAACGGGCGGATCACCACGCTGATTGAAAACGGCGAACTGGAGCGCGCCGCGGGTGTTGCGCTGACCCCTGAGCATTCTCGGGTCATGCTGTGCGGCAATCCGCAGATGATCGATGACACGCGCAAGCTGCTCAAAAAGCGGGACATGCACTTGAGCCTCAGCCGGCGACCCGGCCAGGTGGCGGTGGAAAACTTCTGGTAAGAAAAACGGCGCCTCGAAGGCGCCGTTTTTTTTGCTAATGCTGTCAAGGCCGGTTGTTCTGGGCCTTGAGCAAGTCGCGGATCTCGCCCAGCAACTCTTCTTCCTTGGTTGGAACCGGCGGCAGGCTAGGGGCCACGGCCTCTTCGCGCTTCAGGCGGTTGATGGCCTTGACGCCCATGAAGATCGCGAAGGCGACGATGACGAAGTCGATGATGGTCTGGATGAATTTGCCATAAGCCAGCACCACTGCCGGAGCAGCACCCTCCGCTGCCTTGAGCGTTATGGCCAGATCACTGAAGTCCACGCCACCGATCAGCATCCCGATTGGCGGCATGATCAGGTCACCGACAAACGACGTAACGATCTTGCCAAAGGCCGCACCGATGATGATACCGACGGCCATGTCGACCACGTTGCCTTTGACCGCGAAGGCCTTGAACTCATTGAGCACGCCCATAGGTTATTTCCTTGTTACAGATGAGGTTGATGCACGCAGTGTAAATCAGCAAATCGCTTCCTGCTCGAATCAACTGCCTGCTGTGCTTGCCGGCAATCGACCCGGGTGGTGTTGAAATATTCACCGATTGATCTCATCTGTGGGGCGGCCAGGCCTTCTGCGGAGTTTTGCATACGACGATTTTTTTCAGCGAAATGGCGTCGTTTGTGTGGGCGAGCCAAGGTTGAGAGACCATCTCTGAATCGGGGCGTTAAAGATGATCTGGCAGTTAGTGGTCAGAAGGCTCTATTGAAAATTAATTGTAGTTGCAGTGGTATTAACTGTTTCGTTAGTTTTGGGTGTCAGACAAGTTGCGTGTTTCTCTGAATCAATGCTGCGTATTGTGTGGGTGTTTTTGAAGTTGTGCATGAAGTATGTAAATGAATAAAGTTTGTATAGGTTTTCAAAGCGTGCGATATGGCAAGTCACTAGAGTTTGTTGGCCGAGTTGAGAAAAATACTTATACAAGGTTTTGTATGAAGGGTGTATTTCAATATACCTGTATTTAATGGGGTTATTTGAAGTCATCAAAGGGGTTGCGAAATATCTGGCCGCACTCGCGCGCCTTGGCTGAGCTATCATCGCGTTTTTTTCCGGGAGTTCCGATGGCCAAGGCCAAGCGCATGTACGGCTGCACCGAGTGCGGCTCAACCTTCCCCAAATGGGCCGGCCAGTGCGGTGAGTGCGGGGCCTGGAACACACTCACCGAAACCATGGTGGAAAGCGGCGGGGCAGCCGCCCCCAGCGGTCGTACCGGGTGGGCCGGACAGCAGGCGCAGATCAAGACCCTGGCCGAAGTCAGTGTCGAAGAAATTCCACGCTTCTCCACCGCCTCCAGCGAGCTCGACCGGGTTCTGGGTGGTGGTCTGGTGGATGGCTCGGTGGTGCTGATCGGTGGCGACCCTGGCATCGGCAAGTCGACCATTCTGTTGCAAACCTTGTGCAACCTCGCCAAGAGCATGCCGGCGCTGTACGTCACCGGTGAGGAATCCCAGCAGCAAGTGGCCATGCGTGCGCGGCGCCTGGGGTTGCCTCAGGATCAACTGCGGGTCATGACTGAAACCTGCATCGAAGCCATTATCGCCACGGCCCGTCAGGAAAAGCCCAAGGTGATGGTGATCGACTCGATCCAGACGATCTTTACCGAGCAACTGCAATCGGCACCGGGTGGTGTATCCCAGGTACGTGAAAGCGCGGCATTGCTGGTGCGTTATGCCAAACAGAGCGGTACGGCGATTTTCCTGGTGGGTCACGTCACCAAGGAAGGCGCGCTCGCTGGCCCTCGGGTACTGGAGCACATGGTCGACACCGTGCTGTATTTCGAAGGCGAGTCCGACGGGCGCCTGCGTCTGCTGCGGGCGGTGAAGAACCGTTTCGGTGCAGTCAATGAACTGGGTGTGTTCGGCATGACCGACAAGGGCCTGAAAGAAGTCTCCAACCCCTCGGCGATTTTTCTGACCCGTGCCCAGGAAGAAGTCCCGGGTAGCGTGGTGATGGCAACCTGGGAAGGCACGCGGCCGATGCTGGTGGAGGTACAGGCGCTGGTGGACGACAGTCACCTGGCCAACCCCCGTCGGGTCACGCTGGGGCTGGACCAGAACCGGCTGGCGATGTTGCTGGCGGTGCTGCACCGTCACGGTGGCATTCCGACCCACGACCAGGACGTGTTTCTCAACGTGGTCGGCGGGGTCAAGGTGCTGGAAACGGCGTCCGACCTGGCGTTGATGGCAGCGGTGATGTCCAGTTTGCGCAACCGGCCGTTGCCCCACGATCTGCTGGTGTTCGGTGAGGTCGGGCTTTCCGGTGAGGTGCGTCCGGTGCCGAGCGGTCAGGAGCGTTTGAAAGAAGCTGCCAAGCATGGCTTCAAGCGGGCCATCGTGCCCAAGGGCAATGCGCCGAAAGAGGCGCCGGCAGGGTTGCAGATCATTGCTGTCACTCGTCTGGAGCAGGCGTTGGACGCGTTGTTCGAATAGTTTCTGGTTAATACGCAACCCTGTGGGAACGAGCCTGCTCGCGAAAGCGGTGTATCAGTCAACATATCCGTTGAGGCTGACGACCCCTTCGCGAGCAGGCTCGCTCCCACATTGGTAGCCGGCGACTTCTAGATTTCGATCAGCGCACCCAATTCTCGCTCCAGCTCCTGCGGGTCAGCGAGGTTGAACTCGATCAATCGCCGCAGGCGCTCGATGGACTCCAGACTGATGTGCAGGCAGACAAACCCTAGTTGGTCATGGTCGTCGTGGGCCAGTTGCACATCCATGGTGATGTCGGCCTCTTCGCTCAGATGAATGTCGACCAGAAAATCCTGCAGCGGATTGCCCAGCCACGGATCGGGTCGCTCGATCAGCAACCCCTTGAGCGACAGGTCAATCAACTTCACCGGCCACGTGGACTCCCCCTGACTCAGCTCGGTTCGGGCATCGAACGCAATACGTTTGAAGCGGCGACGTTCGGCAGGGTGCTCGCTCATGGCGCGATCCTCGGAAATGTACGCTGACTATAGACCCGCATGATCAACGGCTGCCAGCGCGTGCAGGTGTCCAGACCAATGTCGGGTATGGTCTTTGTCGTCAGGAGCGCTAAACTCGGTGAGGCTGTCTTTCTTGTCCACTCTGGCTGGAATAATAAAATGAAAAATAATAATAGCCCGCTACGCCATTTGCCTTGGCTGGTGTTGGCAATCGTAGGTGCGTGCGCCCTGGGTGTCGTGGCATTGCGTCGAGGCGAGGCAATCAACGCCTTGTGGATTGTGGTCGCTGCCGTGGCTATCTATCTGGTCGCCTACCGCTACTACAGTCTGTTCATCGCTAACAATGTCATGCAACTCGATGCGCGACGGGCCACTCCCGCTGTGCTCAACAATGACGGTCTGGACTACGTTCCAACCAACAAACACATTCTTTTTGGTCACCACTTTGCGGCCATCGCTGGCGCGGGTCCTCTGGTCGGTCCGGTATTGGCGGCGCAGATGGGCTACCTGCCCGGCACGCTTTGGCTGATCGCCGGCGTGGTGCTGGCCGGTGCGGTGCAGGACTTCATGGTCCTGTTCATGTCCACCCGCCGCAACGGTCGTTCCCTGGGCGACATGGTCCGTGAAGAAATGGGCCGTATTCCCGGCACCATCGCGTTGTTCGGCTGCTTCCTTATCATGATCATCATCCTCGCGGTGCTGGCGCTGATCGTGGTGAAAGCCCTGGCCGAAAGCCCTTGGGGCATTTTCACGGTGATGGCGACCATCCCGATCGCGATGTTCATGGGTATCTACATGCGCTACATCCGCCCGGGTCGCATCGGTGAGATCTCGGTGATCGGCGTGCTGCTGCTGCTCGGTTCGATCTGGCTCGGCGGACAGATCGCCGCTGATCCGGTATGGGCCAAGGCATTCAGCTTTACCGGTATCCAGATCACCTGGATGCTGATTGGCTACGGTTTTGTCGCGGCAGTGTTGCCGGTGTGGCTGATCCTGGCGCCCCGTGACTACCTCTCCACGTTCCTGAAGATCGGCACCATCGTCGCACTGGCCATCGGTATCCTGGTGACCATGCCCGAGCTGAAAATGCCGGCCCTGACCCAGTTCGTCGACGGCACTGGCCCGGTATGGAAGGGCGGTCTGTTCCCGTTCCTGTTCATCACCATCGCCTGTGGCGCGGTCTCCGGTTTCCACGCGCTGATCTCTTCCGGCACCACGCCGAAACTGCTGGATAACGAAACCAACGCCCGCTACATCGGTTACGGCGGCATGCTGATGGAATCGTTCGTGGCCATCATGGCCATGGTCGCCGCATCGGTGATCGAGCCTGGCGTGTACTTCGCCATGAACAGCCCGGCGGCCGTGGTCGGCGGTGATGTGGTGGCCGTTGCGACAGCCGTCAGCAACTGGGGTTTTGCCATTACCCCGGAAGCCCTGCAAGCGGTAGCCCACGACATTGGTGAAACCACCATCCTGGCCCGTGCCGGCGGTGCACCGACCCTGGCGGTCGGTATCGCGCAGATCCTGCACAGTGTTCTGCCGGGTGAAAACACCATGGCGTTCTGGTACCACTTCGCGATCCTGTTCGAAGCGTTGTTCATCCTGACCGCAGTCGACGCCGGCACCCGTGCCGGGCGTTTCATGCTGCAGGACTTGTTGGGTTCTTTCGTGCCGGCGCTGAAACGCACCGAATCCTGGACCGCCAACCTGATTGCCACCGCCGGTTGCGTGGCGATGTGGGGTTGGTTGCTGTACCAGGGCGTGATCGATCCGTTGGGTGGCATCAACACCCTGTGGCCACTGTTCGGTATCTCCAACCAGATGCTGGCCGGTATCGCCCTGATGCTCGGCACCGTGGTGCTGATCAAGATGAAGCGTCAGCGGTATGTCTGGGTCACCATGTTGCCGGCGGTGTGGCTGTTGATCTGCACCACGACAGCGGGCTTCATCAAACTGTTCGACGCCAACCCGGCGATCGGCTTCCTGGCCCTGGCGAAGAAGTACAGCGATGCGCTGGCCAATGGTCAGATCCTCGCCCCGGCCAAGAGCATTGACCAGATGCAGCACGTGATCTTCAACGCCTACACCAACGCAACGCTGACCGCGCTGTTCCTGTTCGTGGTGTTCAGTATCCTGTTCTATGCACTCAAGGTCGGTATTGCCGCCTGGGGTAAAAAAGAGCGTACGGATAAAGAATCGCCATTCCAGGCGCTGCCGGATGCGTAACCAGAGGATTGCAGCATGTTCAATGACTTGAGTCGCCTCGGTAAATACCTCGGTCAGGCCGCACGCCTGATGGTCGGCATGCCCGACTACGACAACTACGTCGAGCATATGCAGACCAAACACCCGGACAAACCGGTGATGAGCTATGAGATGTTCTTTCGGGAGCGTCAGGAAGCCCGTTACGGTGGCAAGGGTGGGCCGAAGTGCTGTTGATCCGGATTGCGGGTTAACAGCAAAACCTGTGGGAGCGAGCCTGCTCGCGAAAGCGGTGTATCAGTCAGCATATTTGTTGAAGCTGACGGCCCCTTCGCGAGCAGGCTCGCTCCCACATTTGTTTTGTGTTGTTTATTAGTTTTGTGAAACAGGAGATCAATTTTGTCCTCTCCCATCCCGGTCACGATCCTCAGCGGCTTCCTCGGCGCTGGCAAGACCACTTTGTTGCGTCACCTGCTCAAGGCCGAGCACGGCCTGAAAATTGCCGTGATCGAGAACGAATTCAGCGATGCCGGTATCGATACCCAGTTGTTGGGCGATGAACCGGTACAAGTGATGACACTGTCCAACGGGTGCGTCTGCTGCACCATCCATACGGACCTGACTAAAGCGCTTTATCTGTTGCTCGAGCGTCTGGACCGGGGTGACATCGCCTTCGACCGCCTGGTGATCGAATGCACCGGCCTGGCCGATCCGGCACCGGTGGCACAAACCTTTTTCATCGACGAAGAGTTGCGCGAGCGCTATATCCTCGACGGCATCATCACGCTGGTCGACGCGGCACATGCCGACTTGCACCTGACCCAGACCATCGCCCAGGCGCAGATCGGTTTCGCCGACCGCTTGCTGGTGAGTAAGCGCGACCTGGTGGACGAACCGACCTTCACCGCGTTGAGCGAGCGTCTGACCCGCATCAACCGGCGTGCGCCGATCCGCGTGGTCGACCACGGCAAGATCGACCTCGCCGAGTTGCTCGATGTACGCGGCTTCAACCTCAATGCCGACCTCGGTGGCGGTGTGAGTTTGCGCCCGGTCAGCCAGGCTGCTCCGTCCATAGACCGCATTTCCAGCCTGGTGCTGCGCACTGAAAAGCCGCTGGATATCGACAAGCTCAGCGAGTTCATGAACGAACTGCTGGAAGACCATGGCAAGCAACTGCTGCGCTACAAAGGTGTGTTGAATATCCTCGGCGAATCGCGTCGCATGGTGTTTCAGGGGGTGCTGAAGCTTTATGGTTTTGACTGGGATACCGAGTGGGCTGAAGACGACGTGCGCGAGAGCGTGATCGTGTTCATTGCCGATGATTTGCCGGAGGAAAAGATTCGCGAGGGGTTTGCGCGGGTGGCGGCGGATTAAAGTCAGAAATTGCAGCGAGCCTTGAGTCGCCATCGCGAGCAGGCTCGCTCCCACATTTGAAGTGCAGTCCTCCGTGGGAGCGAGCCTGCTCGCGAAAACGGACTAACCTGCGGCACAGTTCTGGCCCCGTGCCGATGCAGGGCTCAGCAACAAGTCTTCCAGATAATCCAGATGCCGGTTGAGCACGGCTTGCGCCGTCGCGGCATCTCCTCGCTCCAGCGCATCCAGAATCCCCATGTGCTCCACGCAATACTCTTTCTGCTGCAGATCAAACTGCGCAATCGCCAACGAAGTCAGCGGTACCAAGCTCTCAAGAAAATGCGCTAGCGGTGCATTCCCCGCCATTTGTGCCAACTGCAGATGAAACTCTCCCGACAAACGAATCGCCCGGCCACGCTCGGCGCATTGACGCTCGTTTTCGACCAGTGTCCGCAGGCGCTTCAAGTCTTGCGCGCATGGACGCTGACAGGCCAGCCGCACCAGCATGATCTCGGCCAGACGTCGGGCATGCAGCGTCTGCCGGGTCTGCTCGACATCAAGTTCGGCGACGCGGGGACGATGGTTGACTCGAAGGATGATGATCTGCTGGTGGGACAGCCGCGTCAGCACATCACGCATGTCGCTGCGCCTTGCACCGAACATCTGCGCCAGGCTTTCTTCCGTAAAGCGACTGGCCGAATGGATGCGCTGTTCGAAAATGGCATCGAGGACCCGCGAATACAGATCATCCACCGAAGGGCGGACGGGCAGGGTGGCGAGCGTTTGTGGCGAGGCAAAGCTGTTCATGGCCAATCTCCAGTTCGAAGAGGTTTCAACTGCCGAGGTTGTCTTCCGGGATGTTCAGTTCAATACCCATGCGCTGGCCTTCGCGCAAAATGTGCCGACGCATCTCGGCGCTGGCCTGGGCGCTGTTCTTGCTGCGGATCGCCCGCACAACCGCTTCGTTTTCTTCAAGGCGCTCAGCCAGATGCTCCGGGGAGTTGCGCAACACTTCGGCGCTCTGTTTGAGGGCGTTGCTGGTCTGCTGGACCACGCTCTGGAAGATGGGGTTGGATGTGAGCGTGAACAATTCTTCGTGGAACGCGATGTAGGCATTCACGCCGGCTTCACTGTCGATGGCTTCCAGGGCTTCGCGCATGTCCATCAGGGTCAGGCGCAGTTGCCCGACTTCCTTGCTGCTGATGGACTGCGCCACGAGGCCGACGATGAACGGCTCGAGGGTGTAGCGCAGCTGCAGCACGTCTTCCAGGCTCGCTGCGGCCACTGCACTGTCATACGTCTGGCTGTCGATGAGATTGGCTTCGAGCACCACCACGCCTTTGCCCGGCATCGAACGCACCAGACCGAGGGTTTCCAGGACGATGACGGCTTCACGCAGGCTCGGACGGCTGATACCCAGCTGTTCGGCCAGTTCACGTTGCCCCGGCAGCATTTCGCCGGAGCGCCACTGACCTCGGGCCAAAGCGGCCCGAAGTTTTTCTACCACTGAGTTGACGACGGTTGATGAGGTAATCACTTGTTCGCTCCATGAGCCGTGCCTGCGGTCGGCAGGCACGGCGGTCATTCAGAATTCTTTGGCTGCCGCTTGAGCAACCGGTTTTCGCGGCTGGAAGGTATAACCCGCCTGGCCGGAAAGTACCTTGTTCGCCCGCTGCACATCGATGTCCTTTTCCCACCGCGCAATGGCGACGGTCGCCACGCAGTTGCCGATCAGGTTGGTCAGCGCCCGGCCGATGCCCATGAACCAGTCCACGGCCAACACCAGCACCAGACCCACCACCGGAATGGCCGGAATGGCTGTCAGGGTGGCCGCCAGAATCACCAGTGCCGAGCCCGGAATGCCGTGGGCCCCCTTGGAGGTGATCAGCGATACCAACAGAATCGTCAACAGGTCGGTCATTGCCAGCGGCGTGCCGGTGGCATTGGCGATGAACACGATGGCCAGGGTCAGGTAGATCGAGAAACCGTCGAGGTTGAACGAGTAACCCGTTGGAATCACCAGCCCGACCGTTGAACTGCCGATGCCCAGGTGCTCAAGCTTGCGCATGATTTGTGGCAGCACAGCGTCGGACGAAGCGGTGCCCATGACGATCAGCAGTTCTTCGCGCAGGTACTTGAGCAACGGCCACATCTTCAAGCCGGAGAGGCGCATCACCAAGCCGAGAATCAGCGTCACGAAGGCCACGCAGGTCAGGTAAAACAGGCCGACGAGGCTGCCCAGGTGCTGCAGCGAGTCCAGGCCATATTTGCTGGTGGTGAAGGCGATCGCACCGAATACACCGATCGGCGCCAGGCGCACGATCATGCCCATGATGCGGAAGATCACGTGGCTGAGCTCATTGATCAGCCGCGAAATACCCGATGCCGCCTCACCCACCAGATTCAGCGCACTGCCGAACAGCACGGAGAACAGCAGGACCTGCAGGATGTTGTTATCGGCAAAGGCACCGATCACCGACGTCGGAATCAGGTCCATCAGGAACTGTGTGGTGGTGTGCATGTGCTGGCTGCGCTGGGCAATGTCGCCCATGTCGGCTGCTGAAAGCTGTTCCAGGTGAATGTTTGCGCCGCTGCCGATACCGGTGCTGAAGGCGAACACCAACCCGATCACCAGGGCGATGGTGGTCAGGATTTCAAAGTAGATCACCGATTTGAGGCCGATACGGCCGACCTTCTTCAGGTCGCCGGCACCGCTGATGCCGCTGACCACTACGCAAAACACAATCAAGCCAATGAGCATTTTGATCAGCTTGATAAAACCGTCACCGAGCGGTTTGAGCTGAGCGGAGTATTCGGGAAGGGTCAGCCCGCAGACGATGCCGAGCACCAGTCCGAGAACCACTTGGAGGAAGATTGAACGCGAGCACCATCTGAGCATGGGAGGAATCCTGGTCGGTGTCCTGGTTGCCGTGTGCGGAGCACATCAGATTCAGGACTTAATTATTGTGGTCTTACCGGTATGTCCAGTGCAGGCGCAGTCTACGCTCGTTTTTTTCGAGATGACAAGGGGAAATGGAAAAATTGGCATGACCGGTCTTACCAGTTTGCCTGTGGACTGATGCAATGCGTGAGCCGTTCTGGGCGCTCTGTCAGATTTCGTCCGGATAACCCAGAAAGGAGGCGTTTCGCTCGATGATTCTCAACTTGAATACCACGCCTTCTTCAAGGATCTCGGCCAGATAGCTGTAAGGCGCTCCATCGCGGCGAATGGCGCCGATACGCCCCGAACTGCGAGCCTTGAGTCGAACTCGCTGGATATCACCGTCCATGTCTTCCAGCGTTATGATCCGGTTTTGCAGGCTCAGCAAATTGAAGGATGTGGTATCGCCGCCGGCCGGAAGAAATGCACCCAGCACCCCGGCAAGGTCCTTGCTTATGCAATGCCCTGTGTAAGTGGTATGTGAGCGGATATAGAGGTGGTAATAGTTTTCTGTGCAGCGAAAGTAAATGATTAGTGGCGCAGGGTTTTTTACCTCTCGAAGGGAGAGGCTGCCGAGCAAGTGAGAGTCATCGTGTTCTCTCGACGCACCGGTAAAAAAACCGCCCGAGAAAAGTGTGTCGTGCCGGATCGCGGGAGTGCCATGCAGCGCTCCCAGGAAATCCACTTGTCGCTCGTCAAGTTCCAGTGTCGCAATGAAAGATTTCTGCCTGTTTGTAGTCATGAGTTCATCCTTGAATTTGTAGGGGGAAGTTGATTGTCAGAGCGGATTACCACTTATTTAGTTATTAACAATGCCAATGCCCAAGCGCGTTGGGGCATTGGCTTGAATCTTTAAGGCTTAAGGCACAAAGTAATTAAACTGTCGGTGGTAAAGCCGGATGTCGGAAGTTGTGGGGTGTCAGATATGTTCAGTGTCCGTTGGAGGTGGAGCGTTTGATAATGTTCAGGTTAAAGATTGCCAAGCGCCCGCCTCGGTTAGGGTAATCGGTAATGACTGGGAAACTGGGGAGCTCTCCATAGGTGCAAACTTTCCTATGTTGTGGGCCGCTATAAAGCAGGAAATAACCGCCTTCAAGTGGAATATCATCCAGCTTTATGACAGCGCCGTTATTGTCTTTGATACGGAAATAAGTGGGATCGTCTCCTTCAAAAACAGACCAGTTTCGCAGTTCTCCCTCCATGCTGACCGTGTTGGCGAACTCTCCATTGCTACCCTGGATTTTGATGATGTAGACGCCGTCGTAATATTCGAAGAGGAATAGCTCAGGCGTGAGGCCCTCATCGAATGTCAGAAGGTCAGTGATCGAGCCAGATTCAAGTTTACTTTGGTAGTAGTTGCGCAGTTCCTCAGTTGTCTGTGGGTCATCCAGATTTTTTTGAATGGCCCGTCGATACAAGACTACGGGTTTGTTATCAATGGAAAGTGTGGCGGTAAAAGATTGCTGTGGGTCTGGGTTGTTCATGCTTGACGTGTTCCTTGGTTTGGTTGTTGGTTGTTGAGAAATGTATGTTGGTGAGTGTTGATTGGTGTGTTAGTGGTTGTTGTGTGTGTTGTGTAATTAAAGTAGCAGCTCAGTTGTCGTTGTTGTCTTTTTTTGGAAGGGTTGTTGTTTCAAGTTTTTAAGTGTTGAGGTCAAGAGCGTCGCGAAAGAAGTATTCAGGTAGGGTGTCAGCTTTCTTGTGGGCGAAAAAAAACCGGCACAAGTGCCGGTTTTTTACTGCGGTTTAGCGGGGCGGATTAAGCGCCGTATACCGGCAGCTTCTTGCAGATAGCCTTGACCTTCTCGCGAACGGCGTCGATCACCGCTTCGTTGTTCAGGTCAGCCAGGATGTCGCAGATCCAGCCGGCCAGTTCCTTGCACTCTGCTTCCTTGAAGCCACGGGTGGTCACAGCCGGAGTGCCGAAGCGCAGACCGGAGGTGACGAACGGGGAACGTGGGTCGTTTGGTACGGAGTTTTTGTTCACGGTGATGAACGCTTTGCCCAGAGCGGCATCGGCGTCTTTACCGGAGATTTCCTGCTTGATCAGCGACAGCAGGAACAGGTGGTTTTCAGTACCGCCGGAAACCACGTCGAAACCGCGCTCGATGAACACGCTGGCCATGGTCTGGGCGTTTTTCACCACTTGTTGCTGGTAAGCCTTGAACTCAGGCTGCAGCGCTTCCTTGAAGCAGATTGCCTTGGCTGCGATCACGTGCTCCAGCGGGCCACCCTGGGCACCCGGGAATACCGCGGAGTTCAGCTTCTTCTCGATGTCGGCGTTGGCGCGAGCCAGGATCAGGCCGCCACGTGGACCGCGCAGGGTCTTGTGGGTGGTGGTGGTCACCACGTCAGCGAATGGAACCGGGTTCGGGTAGACGCCAGCGGCGACCAGACCGGCCACGTGGGCCATGTCGACGAACAGGTAGGCACCTACCTTGTCGGCGATTGCACGGAAGCGCGGGAAGTCAAGGATCTGCGAGTAGGCAGAGAAACCGGCCACGATCATTTTTGGCTTGTGCTCAACGGCCAGGCGCTCGACTTCGTCGTAGTCGATCAGGCCATTGGCGTCGATGCCGTACTGAACAGCGTTGTACAGCTTACCGGAGGAGGAAACGCTGGCACCGTGGGTCAGGTGACCACCGTGGGCCAGGCTCATGCCCAGGATGGTGTCGCCAGCCGACAACAGGGCCAGGTAAACGGCGCTGTTGGCTTGCGAGCCGGCGTGCGGCTGAACGTTGGCGTAATCGGCGCCGAACAGCTCTTTTGCTCGATCAATTGCAAGCTGCTCGACGATGTCGACGTACTCGCAACCGCCGTAGTAGCGCTTGCCCGGGTAGCCTTCGGCGTACTTGTTCGTCAGTACCGAGCCTTGAGCTTCCATCACCGCTGGGCTGGTGTAGTTTTCCGAAGCGATCAGCTCGATGTGTTCTTCCTGGCGCTGAGCTTCTTGCTCCATGGCGGCAAAAAGGTCGGCGTCGTACTTGGCAATGGTCAAATCACGGCTGAACATGGCGGTCCTCAGGGATCGGGGGCGGAAAAGGGGGGCATTCTAACCCAATGGGTTTTAGATGGCATATGAAACGGCATCATGTCGCAGACAAGTGGTGTTCATGCGTGGGATTTTCAGTGTTTGTGGCGAGGGAGCTTGCTCCCGCTGGGCTGCGAAGCGGCCCCAAATCTTGCGAGCGCTACGCACTCGAGCGGGAGCAAGCTCTCTCGCCACAAGAGCGCTTAGTCAAGCATGAACAACGCATCATTACTGAACTGCGTCTCAAACCGACTCGCCGGCATCGGTCGGCCGAATAGATACCCCTGAACCTCATCGCAACCGTGCTCCCTCAGGAAATCAAGCTGCTCATGGGTTTCCACGCCTTCGGCAATCACCGCCAGGTTGAGGCTGTGGGCCATGGCAATGATTGCCCGGGCAATTTGTGCGTCCTGCTCGCCGCTGGGCAGGCCATCGACGAAGGTGCGGTCGATCTTCAGCACGTCGATGGGAAATTGCTTGAGGTAGTTCAGGGATGAGTAACCGGTGCCAAAGTCATCCACCGCAATGCTCAGCCCAAGATTTTTCAGCCCGGCGAGAATCTGCATCGCCTCGCTGACTTCGCGCATCAGGATACTTTCGGTGAGTTCCAGTTCCAGGCACGCCGGCGGCAGGCCGGTTTCCTTGAGGATGGTGGCGATCCGCGTGCCGAGCTGACCATCGGAGAACTGCCGCGCCGAGATGTTCACCGACACTTTCGGCACGCGTACCCCGGCCTGATGCCAGGCCTTGAGTTGACGGCAGGCCTCGCGGATCACCCAGTCGCCGACATCCACCACCAGCCCGAGCTCTTCGAGCACCGGAATGAAATCCCCCGGCGGCACCAGGCCGCGGCGTGGATGACGCCAGCGCAGCAGCGCCTCGGCACCGGTCAGACGCTTGCCGTCGCCGCTTAACTGCGGCTGGTAATACAGCACGAATTCGTTCTGTTCCAGGGCATGGCGCAAGTCGCTTTCCAGCTCCAGACGCTCCAGCGCACTGGCGTTCATGTCCGCCTGATAGAACTGGAAGTTGTTTTTGCCGCGCTCCTTGGCGTGGTACATCGCGGTGTCGGCATTCTTCATCAGCTGGCTGAGTTCGTTGCCGTCCTGCGGGCTCAGGGCGATACCGATACTGGCCGTGACGAAGAACTCGCGGCCTTCGAGCACGAACGGTTTCACCAGGCTGGCGAGAATCTGTTCGGCCACATGGATCGCCCGGTTCAGGGCGATTTCACGGTTGGCTCGCGGTTGCAGGAGCAAAGTGAATTCGTCACCGCCCATGCGTGCCACGGTGTCGTCATCGTCGACGCAACCGAGCAGGCGCGTGGCCATTTCCTTAAGCATGCGGTCGCCGGCGGCGTGGCCCAGGGAGTCGTTGATCGGCTTGAAGCGATCGAGGTCGAGGAACATCAGCACTACCCACGACTTCTGCCGTTCGGCGGATTGCAACGCCGTGTGCAGACGATCCTGGAACAGTGAGCGGTTGGGCAGGTGGGTCAGGGCGTCGTAGTAGGCGAGGCGGTGAATCCGCTGCTCGCTGGCCTTGCGCTCGCTGATGTCGCTGAAGAAACACACATAACTGGCCAGGTCACCTTCGTCGTCGAGTACGGCGGTGATCCCGACCCAGGCCGGGTAGTGCTCGCCATTACGGCGCTTGAGCCAGACTTCGCCTTCCCAGGTGCTGTGCTGGCCCAATTGCTTGAGCACGTAACGCAGATGGGTTTCCTGCTGCTCGTCGACGGTCAGCATGTTCGGCAACTGGTCGAGGACCTGCTCCACGGCATAGCCGCTGACACGGCTGAAGGCTTCGTTGGCCTGGACGATGTAGCCGGCCGGGTCGGTGATCAGGATCGCCGAGGTCGAGTGTTCGAATACCGTGGCGGCCATGCGCAGGTCTTTTTCGGCCCGGCGTTGCTGGCTGATGTCGCGGCCGACGCCGAGCACGCCTTCGAACGTGCCGTGTTCGTCCCAGACCAATACCAGGCGCAGTTCGATCGGGATCTTGCGCCCGTCGGCCCGCAGGCAATCGAACAGGAACAGTTGGGTTTGCACCTGGCTGCGTAACAGCGCCAGTTGGCCCGGTTGATCCAGCGCTTTGCTGACCCGGTCCATCAGGTGGTAGATGCCGGTCAGTTGTTGCGGGTTGGCGATGGTCGATTGCCAGCCGTTCTGGAAAATCCACTCGGCGTCGTAACCCAGCACCGCTTGCACCGAAGGGCTGACGTAATTGAGGTTGAGGCGACTGTCGGTGGAGAAGATCACGTCGCTGATGCTTTCGGCTAGCATCCGGTAGCGCTGCTCGCTGTCGCGCAGGGATTCGCTGGCTTCGATCTGGTCGGTGATGTCCTTGGCCACGCCGATGATTCGCGTGACCTGATCGTCCTTGTCCCGCGCCAGTGCCTGCTCGCGAATCTCGAAGCGTCGCCACTGGCCGTCCCGATGGCGGAAGCGCAACTGGCACTGCATCAACTGGCGATAACCGGCCTGGCGCTGGACCTGGCGGGAGCGGTGGTAATAGTCGGCGTCTTCGGGGTGCAGGAGGATTTCCCAGAAGTATTCGCCCATCTGGTGCAGTTCGGTGCGGTTGTAACCCAGTGTCTGGCCCAGATGGTGGTTGCTGTAGATCATGCGCTGGC
The DNA here is from genome assembly GCF_057839025.1 of Pseudomonas sp. KH_046_1. Classification (NCBI taxonomy): domain Bacteria; kingdom Pseudomonadati; phylum Pseudomonadota; class Gammaproteobacteria; order Pseudomonadales; family Pseudomonadaceae; genus Pseudomonas; species Pseudomonas sp. KH_046_1. The sequence continues at coordinate 5,505,027 of NZ_CM174481.1, read as the reverse complement.
TGATCACATCCTGCACATACAGGTGATCCGGCACGGTGCGCACCACGTCCGACCAAAAACCTTCGCGTTCCTGCAGCGACAGTTCGATGAGCTTGCGGCTGGTGATGTCGGTGATGCTCAGGATCACCGCTTTATAGTCGTCCGTTGCTTGCGGCAGGCGCAGCACCAGCCACAGGTGCTGGTCGCGACCGCTGGCATCCTGCAGTTTGATTTCCAGCTCAAGCTGTTGCTGCTGGTTGAGCACCGCGTCGAGTACCTGGTTGCCGATGGCGGTGCCGTGCTGCGGATGGCCATCGATCAGCAGTTGCCAGGCTTTGTCGGCGCTATCGACATTGAGCAGTTGCAGCGCGACCTGGTTGACCTCGGTGATCCGCAGTTCCTTGAGCAATTGCCGGCGTTGTTCCGGGATCGCCAGCCACGCTTGCAGTTGTTCGCTGCCCTGCAGTTGTGCCTTGTCGAAAAAAACCTTGAGCCCGGACATGTCGAGGACACATAAAGCCACGCCGGTGCCTTCGAAAATATCCTGATAACGCCGGCGGCCTTCGCTCAATTGGCGCTGACGTCGGCGCGTGTTCAGCAAGGCGATGAACGGCAGCATGGAAAACGCCAGGCCCAGCAGGCATTTGCCGATGAACGCCGGCAGCAACTCTTCCAGCACGCGCTGACGGTCGAACAAGCCGCGCAGTTGCCAATCGCTGCTGCTCAGCGCAACGGTCAGCACGCTGTTGGCGACATCATCCGCGGTCAGCGTGCCCGGATTGACCGAGGGCAGCGCTTCGTCGCGGCTGATGATCTGATGATTGATGCGGTTCTCCACCAGCCACAACGGGCGGCGGACGGCTTCGCTTTGCTTGGTCAAGGACGAAAAGAAAGTGGGTGTCAGGCGCAAGACCCAATAGCCTCGGGAACTGCCGCTGGCCTGATGCAACAATAAATGCACCACGGAACCGTCGGTGGCGTTGCTGAAGTAGTGCGTCTGGGCGTGGCTGCGGCGTACCAGTTCACCCAGGTAGTCGCTGTCATCGCTGTCGGGAGCGCTGTCACTGATGACTCTTCCCGAGGGGCTGAGCAACGCCAGGCTGCGTAGATCCGGCAGCGACTGTTGCAGCTTGCGCAGCAGGGCCTGCAGTTCATCGGCGCCTTGCGGTTGTTCGACGATCGGCAACAGGTTGAGGGCGATCTGCGCGTTGAGCGCCATGTTCAGGCTGACCTGCGCGGCCAGATCGGCGGTGTAGTCGATGGTGTACTGACGCTGGTTCTTCTGGGTTTCCCGTAACTGGTCGAGCAACTGCCAGAACAGCAGGGCCAGCAGCAATAATGCGAGTGTCGCCAAGGTGCCCTTCAAGGTCCCGCGCAAGGGGGAGCCGGGCGCTGTGGCCGGCGCGCTGGAAGTCAGAGGCGGAGGGACTTTGGACAAGCTGTCATCCTGCGGTTTGGCTGGACTGGCGCGACGTGCACTATAAGCCGGACGCCCGAAGGGCGGCTAGCATGCCTTGAGTTGTGGCGAAGTGCCAGCCCCTGTCCGTCGGCTGGACTGCCACCGGTCATTAAGGTAGCTTTGCCGGTTACGCGGGAGCGTTCCAGCTCCTAGACTCAGACTTTTTCAGCGTCGCCTCTTACGGACGACGCGCACGGTCTGGCCCGGGCATCGCCTGCGCTCCAATCATTCATCTGTCACTGACCCAAGGTTCTCCATGGCTCAATACGTATTCACCATGCATCGGCTGGGCAAAGTTGTTCCGCCGAAGCGGGAAATCCTGAAAAACATTTCTCTGTCGTTCTTCCCCGGCGCCAAGATCGGCGTGCTCGGCCTCAACGGTTCGGGTAAGTCCACGCTGCTGAAAATCATGGCTGGCGTTGACACCGAATTCGACGGCGAAGCCCGCCCGATGCCGGAGCTGAACATCGGTTATCTGCCGCAAGAGCCGATCCTGGACCCGACCAAAACTGTGCGTGAAGTGGTAGAGGAAGCGGTCAGCGTGATCAAGAACGCCCAGGCGCGCCTGGACGAGGTCTACGCGGCTTACGCTGAAGAAGACGCCGACTTCGACAAACTGGCTGCCGAACAGGCCAAGCTCGAAGCCATCCTGCAAGCCAGCGACGGTCACAACCTCGATCGTCAGCTGGAAGTCGCCGCCGACGCGCTGCGCCTGCCAGCCTGGGATGCCAAGGTCGAAGTCCTCTCCGGTGGTGAAAAACGTCGCGTGGCCCTGTGCCGTCTGCTGCTGTCCGCCCCGGACATGCTGCTGCTCGACGAACCGACCAACCACCTGGACGCCGACTCCGTTGCGTGGCTCGAGCACTTCCTGCACGACTTCCCGGGTACCGTGGTCGCGATCACGCACGACCGTTACTTCCTGGACAACGTTGCCGGCTGGATCCTGGAACTCGACCGCGGCGCGGGCATTCCTTACGAGGGCAACTATTCGGGTTGGCTGGAAGCCAAGTCCGATCGTCTGGCTGCCGAATCCAAGCAGCAGTCGGCTCACGAAAAAGCCATGAAGGAAGAACTGGAGTGGGTGCGCAAAGGCGCCAAGGCCCGCCAGTCGAAATCCAAGGCTCGTCTGCAACGCTTCGAAGAAATGCAGTCGCAGGAATTCCAGAAACGCAGCGAAACCAACGAGATCTACATCCCGGCCGGTCCACGCTTGGGCGACAAGGTCATCGAGTTCAAGAACGTCACCAAGGGCTATGGCGACCGCGTGCTGATCGACAATCTGTCGTTCGCCATGCCTAAAGGCGCCATCGTCGGCGTGATCGGCGGTAACGGTGCCGGTAAGTCGACCCTGTTCCGCATGCTGATGGGCAAGGAAACGCCGGATTCGGGCAGCATCGAAGTCGGTGAAACCGTGCAGCTTGCTTGCGTCGACCAGAGCCGTGAGGACCTGGACGGCAGCAAGACCGTGTTCCAGCAGATCTCCGACGGTTCCGACCAGATCCGCATCGGTAACTACGAGATCCCGTCGCGTACTTACGTCGGTCGCTTCAACTTCAAGGGTGGCGATCAGCAGAAGTTCGTCAAGGACCTGTCTGGTGGTGAGCGCGGTCGCTTGCACCTGGCCCTGACCCTGAAGGAGGGCGGCAACGTCCTGCTGCTCGACGAACCGTCCAACGACCTCGACGTTGAAACCCTGCGTTCCCTGGAAGAGGCCCTGCTGGACTTCCCGGGCGCCGCCATTGTGATCTCCCACGACCGGTGGTTCCTTGACCGCGTCGCGACTCACATCCTGGCGTACGAAGACGACTCGCAAGCGGTGTTCTTCGAAGGTAACTACACCGAGTACGAAGCCGACCGTAGAAAGCGCCTCGGCGAAGCGGCTGCCCAGCCGCATCGTGTACGCCACAAGAAACTGGCCTGATTTCAGGTTGGTTGCATAAAGAGCGGAGCCTTCGGGCTCCGTTTTTTTGTGCGCGTTTTTCAATGACACCGAGCCGCGCCATTCGCGAGCAAGCCCGCTCCCACAGGGTTTTGTGGAGGCCACAAATCTCAATTCAGCAGAGGATCCCCTGTGGGAGCGGGCTTGCTCGCGAAGGCGGTGTTCCTGATGGTGCATTACTCGAATGGTGAGTCCCTATTCGGGTGCAGAATCAGACAAGAAAACAGACTTATTTATATCCCGTGCACCATTTAATTTCATAAATGCGACATTCTGCGCTGTTCTTGTGCGTGAATCGTTTGTTACAGTCCGGCTCAATCTCCTCCAACGACAATAAATTTGCCGAGACTTTTCCATGATCGAATCCGTCGAATCCTTCCTTGCGCGCCTGAAAAAACGCGACCCGGACCAACCCGAATTCCACCAGGCTGTCGAAGAAGTCCTGCGTACCCTGTGGCCGTTTCTTGAAGCCAATCCGCATTACCTGACCTCCGGCATCCTGGAGCGCATCTGCGAGCCGGAGCGGGCGGTGGTGTTTCGCGTGTCGTGGGTCGACGATCAGGGCCAGGTCCAGGTCAATCGCGGATTCCGCATCCAGATGAACAGCGCAATCGGCCCGTACAAGGGCGGCCTGCGTTTCCACCCGTCGGTAAACATGGGCGTGCTGAAATTCCTCGCCTTCGAACAGACCTTCAAAAACTCCCTGACTTCATTGCCCATGGGCGGCGGCAAGGGTGGTTCGGACTTTGACCCCAAAGGCAAAAGCGACGCGGAAGTCATGCGCTTCTGCCAGGCCTTCATGAGCGAGTTGTACCGCCACATCGGTGCCGACGTTGACGTGCCGGCCGGGGACATCGGTGTCGGCGCGCGGGAGATCGGTTTCCTGTTCGGCCAGTACAAGCGCCTGAGCAACCAGTTCACCAGCGTGATGACCGGCAAAGGCCCAAGCTACGGCGGCAGCCTGATTCGCCCTGAAGCCACCGGTTTCGGTTGCGTGTACTTCGCCGAAGAAATGCTCAAGCGCCGCGGTTTGGCAGTCGAGGGCAAGCGAGTGGCAATCTCCGGTTCCGGCAACGTTGCGCAATACGCGGCGCGCAAGGTCATGGACCTGGGCGGCAAGGTGATTTCGCTGTCCGACTCCGAGGGTACGTTGTATTGCGAAAGCGGTTTGACCGAGGAGCAATGGCTGGCGGTTCTGGAGCTGAAAAACGTACAGCGCGGGCGCATCCGTGAACTGGCCGGCCGTTTTGGCCTGGAGTTCCGCGCCGGTGAGCTGCCATGGAGCCTGAGCTGCGACATCGCGCTGCCGTGCGCAACGCAGAACGAACTGGATGCCGAAGCTGCTCGCACCTTGCTGCGCAACGGCTGCATCTGCGTGGCCGAAGGCGCGAACATGCCGACGACCCTCGAGGCGGTGGACCTGTTCATCGAAGCCGACATTCTGTTCGCGCCGGGCAAGGCATCCAACGCCGGTGGTGTGGCGGTGAGCGGGCTGGAGATGTCGCAGAACGCCATGCGCCTGGCGTGGACCGGTGGCGAAGTGGACAGCAAGCTGCACGCGATCATGCAGTCGATTCACCACGCTTGCGTGCATTACGGCGATGAGAATGGCCGGGTCAATTACGTCAAGGGCGCGAACATCGCCGGTTTCGTCAAGGTTGCCGATGCCATGCTGGCCCAAGGCGTCGTTTAGGCGAAGCCTACGCCGGTTCGATACGGATCACTTCTATCAGTTGATCCCCGGCGGGGCGCTGCCACAGCACTTCGTCGTTGAGTCGTGCACCGAGCAGTGCCCGACCCAGCGGCGAACTCCAGTTGATCAGGCCGTGGGCGGCATCGGCCTGATCTTCGCCCACCAGTTGTACCCGGCGTTCGGTGGCATGTTCGTCGGCGTAAGTCACCCAACTGCCGATTTGCACTTTCTCGGTCGAGGTCGCAGCGAGTACGACCTGAGCGCTGCCCAGGCGTTGCTTGAAGTAACGCAAATCACGTTCGAGATCGGCCAGGCGCTGTTTGTCCGCCTGCTCGCCTTTTGCCGATTGCTCGGCATGCAGGGTTTGCAGTTCGGCGACTTTTCCCTGCAACAGGTCCAGGCCTTGCGGCGTGACGTAATTGGGCTGCGCACTGACCTGCCGTTCTACAGGCTGATCGGCTTGCGAGGCGGCGTTATCTTCATTGACGAAGGCACGGCTCATGGAATTCTCCCGGTATAGGGTTTTGGCCATGGTCGCAGGCATTTGGTTTCAGCAAATGTCTGAAAGCGACTTACGGCGAGCGATAGGCCCGTGCGGCGTCCTGATCCTTCTGCTGCCAGGCTTTGTCCCGTTCCTCCAGATGACTGTTGCGTTCATCCCCGCGGTCCTGGATACGCCGCCCATAGTGAAAGTCTAGAAGTGGATTCGTCGGGTGTATGTGAAGGGGGGGCATGCATTTTGTCGAACGCCACATAACCCCTGTGGGAGCGTTGCATTCGGGTCAGTAGTGATACCACTTCAGCTCCAGCATCACTTCGTTCTCGGCCGTCGCCAAATGGCTGAACTCGCGCTGGGCGCTCAAGCGCAGGCCGAGATTGCGGGATATTTCCCACTGCTGATTCAGGCTCAGGCTACGACGCACTTCACCATTGGTGAAGAAATCGCCCTTGGCTTCCAGGCTCAAATTGCCCAGCGGGTTTTTCCACAGCACACCACTGTTGAAGCCGGCGGCCGGGACAATAAATGCGGCGAAGTCGTTGTTGTGCTCGATACGCACGGTGCCCAGGGCAAAGCCGAGCGTGTCGTCGCCCAGTTGCCAGGTGCCACCGCCCCCGCCGTTGACGTGGCTGACCAGGGTTTGGTCATCATGCTTGCCCGGCACCCGCTCCAGACCACCGGTGACTTGCCATGACAGCGGTTGCAGCAACTTGTTGCGCGGGGTAAGGGAACGAATGGTTGCCAGGTCCAGTTGCTGCACTTGCCATTCGTTGCCTTCGTACTGGCGCAGTTTCAATTGCAGGATTTCGATCTGCGCGCCAAGGGGAAAGCTTTCGTTGTTGTCATTGAGGTCGTGATAAGCCATGCGCAAGCCGTACTCGCCAAAGGCTTTATCTCCACGGGTGCCGAGGCCGAGCTGCCAGGTGCGGGACTCGTGACCGTCCTCAGGCAGGCCCGGTTGCGGGATATCCAGCTCCGGCGCCGGGTTCTGGTTGATTGCCCGCAGCAGTTCGAAGCTGCGCTGGGCGCGCGCCGGGTCGCGCTCCTGACCGTTGGCGCGGTAACGCTCCAGGCGATAGGCCGCATCGATGATCAGCGCCTGGCGGTCGCGGGGTTGAGCCTTGAAGGCCGGGTCTTGCAATTGTTTCTGATCGGCGCTGACTTTCAGCACCCATTGCTGTTCTTCAGGGTTCAACGGCTCGGCGCGACTGAGCAGTTCGCGCTCCCGGGACGGGCGATACTGGATCGATTCCACCAGCCCGGCCTCTTTCACGGCTTTGACGGTGTCGGTCGGGATGGCGGTGAGCGGGAATTGCTCGGTCAGGCGCAAGCCCGGGCGGGCCACTTGCAGCAGTTCCAGCAAGCGGTACGAGCAGTTCTCGTCGAAGAAGAAATAGTCGAACTTGATCTGCTTCAGCTCCCAGACGTGCTCGACCATGCGCGCGGTTTCCTGTTGGGTCAGGTTCAGGCGGTACTCCCACAGGTCGCGGTTTTCCAGGCTGCGGTATTCCGAGAGTTTTTCCTGGTAGGGCACCATCGCGAACAGACCGGGATAGCCGCCCATCAGGCCTTTCCAGGCATAGATGATGCTGTTGTCCGAGCCCTCGATGTAGGCGCCGAAGTTGATCGCGTAACTGAGCAGCGAAGTCTTGTCGCTCTTCACTTCGGCCTGGTCGATGCGCAGCAGGGTATGGCCGAACATCGAGGACGGACTGTTCAGGTAAGCCGCCGGGAAGATCATCACCGCGCTGTCGGGCGAGACGTCCTTGAACCATTGCTTGAACCCGGCGCAGTCCGGCGTCGGCAGGCCGGCCAGGCCGAGTTGTTCTTTCAGCCAGCGGGTGCGGGCAGGGTAGACGCATTGAGCGTGTGTTTCACCGGCACTGGCCGGGGCGTACAAGGCTTGTACAGTCGCCGCCAGTTCATGGTCCGGATGTTCATTGCCGTCAGCGGCGAGGAAAAATTTCCGGTCGCTGACATAGCTGCGCCAGCCACCTGGCTTGGCGGTTTCGTAATGGCCCAGGGATATCCAGAAAGGGTCGTTGGCCAGTTGCTGCAAACGTTGTGGGTCGATCTGAGGCGCGGCGGACAGCGGGGCGCAGGCACACAGCGCCAGCCAGGCAAGGCGTTTGAGCATAGATGGCAACTTAAATACTTGAGAAAAAGACCCAAAAAGAGGCAGGTCCAAAAAACAAAACCCGCTTCCCGAAAGAAGCGGGTCGGGTCGAGCTTAAGCTTGAGTTGCGTACTTGGCCAGACGAGGGTCGGCTTTGAGCACGGCCAGGGTGTTGGTATGCACGTCTTCGGCAGTCACGTCAGCCTTGCTGAAGATCTGCTGGAAGTGCTCGTGAGTGACGGCGGCGAAGTGCGCACGGTCTTCCGGCGCCACTCCCAGCACCACGGCATAGGTGGTCAGCGCTTCGCCCTGACCCTTGGCCATGTCTTCGGACAGCTCGTTCATCATGCCATTCATGGCAAACCAGGATTTGCCGCCATAGGTCAGCGACGAATTGGTCGCGCAACCGTTGGTGCCGGAGGTCATGCCGAAGGTTGCGTTGCCGGAGGTGCCGTTGGTGGTGGATGCCAGGAAGTGAGCCGGAGTACCACGCTGGCCTTCGAACAGCATGTTGCCCCAACCGCAATCCGGGCCGCCTGGCGCCTGAGCCATGGCGTTGATGGATACAGCAGTGAAGAGAGTACCGAGAAGAATCCGTTTCATAGCTTTGTTCTCTTTATGTGCCTACCAATGGACAAGGAGTCTGGCCCGTCTGGTGCCAGTGGGCCGGTCATTAGTCCAGCCGCGCAGTTTGGAGTTTAGGCACGATCACGGGGTTCCGTGATTTTTTGCAAAACATTCATGGGAAACGGCAGCGCAGGCCCGGCCCGCCTGGGGTTGGTGGGTTGTCGATGCTCAGGCCTGCGGCGCTCCTTGCCAGTCGGGCATGGGCGGCGCCAGAATGCTGTCATCTGCCCCGCCTGATTGTTAAGGAAGCCCGATGCCTGATCCTGTTGCTGCCAGCTTGCGTCTAGCGCCCGAAGCGCTGACCCGTCCGTTTTCCGCTGAACAGTTCAGCTTCTCTACCACCAATGATCTGGAGCCCTTTCGCGGTGTGCTTGGCCAGGAACGTGCGGTCGAAGCCTTGCAGTTCGGTGTGGCCATGCCACGCCCCGGTTACAACGTATTTGTCATGGGCGAGCCCGGCACTGGCCGGTTCTCGTTCGTCAAACGCTACCTCAAGGCCGAAGGCAAGCGCCTGCAGACCCCGGCGGACTGGGTCTACGTCAACAATTTCGATGAGCCGCGCGAACCACGTGCTTTGGAATTGCCGTCGGGCACTGCCGGTAACTTCATTGGAGATATCAACGGTCTGATCGACAACCTGCTGGCGACCTTTCCGGCAGTCTTCGAGCATCCGTCCTACCAGCAGAAGAAAAGCGCCATCGACCGCGCCTTCAACCAGCGCTACGACAAGGCCCTGGACGTCATCGAGCGTCTGGCACTGGAAAAGGACGTCGCGCTGTACCGCGACGCCAGCAATATCGCCTTCACCCCAATGGGCGACGGCAAGGCGTTGGACGAAGCTGAATTCGCACAATTGCCGGAAGCCGAGCGCGAGCGCTTCCACGAGGATATTTCGGTACTGGAGGAGCGCCTGAACGAAGAACTCGCCAGCCTGCCACAATGGAAGCGTGAGTCGAGCAACCAACTGCGTCATCTGAACGAAGAAACCATCACTCTGGCCTTGCAGCCATTGTTGTCGCCATTGTCGGAGAAGTACGCCGAGAACGCGGCGGTATGCGGTTATTTGCAAGCCATGCAGGTGTACTTGCTCAAGACCGTGGTCGAGCAATTGGTGGACGACAGCAAGATCGACGCTGTCGCCCGCAAGTTGCTGGAAGAACAATACGCGCCGAGCCTGGTGGTTGGTCATTCGGCCAGCGGGGGTGCGCCGGTGGTGTTCGAGCCGCACCCGACCTACGAAAATCTTTTCGGTCGCATTGAATACAGCACCGATCAAGGCGCGCTGTACACCACCTATCGGCAGCTGCGGCCGGGTGCCTTGCACCGGGCCAACGGTGGTTTCCTGATCCTTGAAGCGGACAAAATGCTCAGCGAGCCGTTCGTGTGGGACGCGCTGAAACGCGCCCTGCAATCGCGCAAGCTGAAAATGGAATCGCCGCTGGGTGAACTGGGCCGTCTGGCCACCGTGACCCTGACACCGCAACACATTCCGTTGCAGGTCAAGGTCGTCATCATCGGTGCCCGTCAGCTGTATTACACGCTGCAAGACCTCGATCCGGACTTCCAGGAAATGTTCCGCGTCCTGGTGGATTTCGACGAAGACATCCCGATGGTCGACGAGAGCCTGGAGCAGTTTGCCCAGTTGCTCAAAACCCGTACTTCCGAAGAAGGCATGGCTCCGCTGACCGCCGATGCGGTGGCACGCCTGGCGACCTACAGCGCGCGTCTGGCCGAGCACCAGGGGCGCTTGTCGGCGCGTATCGGGGACTTGTTCCAACTGGTCAGCGAGGCGGATTTCATTCGTCACCTGGCAGGCGATGAAATGACCGACGCGGGGCACATCGAGCGTGCGCTCAAGGCCAAGGCCACGCGGACCGGGCGGGTTTCGGCGCGGATTCTCGATGACATGCTGGCCGGGATCATCCTGATCGACACCGCGGGCGCGGCGGTCGGCAAGTGCAACGGCTTGACGGTGCTGGAAGTCGGTGACTCGGCCTTTGGTATTCCGGCGCGGATTTCCGCCACGGTATACCCGGGCGGCAGCGGCATTGTCGACATCGAGCGCGAGGTCAACCTCGGCCAGCCTATCCACTCCAAAGGCGTGATGATCCTTACCGGTTATCTGGGCAGTCGTTACGCCCAGGAGTTTCCGCTGGCGATTTCCGCGAGCATCGCCCTGGAGCAATCCTATGGTTATGTCGATGGCGACAGTGCTTCCCTGGGCGAGGCCTGCACCCTGATCTCGGCCTTGTCGAAAACCCCGCTCAAGCAGTGCTTTGCCATCACCGGTTCGATCAACCAGTTCGGCGAAGTGCAGGCGGTCGGCGGAGTCAACGAAAAGATCGAGGGCTTCTTCCGTCTGTGCGAAGCCCGCGGGTTGACCGGCGAGCAGGGGGCAATCATTCCTCACGCCAACGTCGCCACGCTGATGCTCGACGAGAAGGTGCTGGCGGCGGTGCGTGCGGGGCAGTTCCATGTCTACGCGGTCCGTCAGGCCGACGAAGCCTTGAGTTTGCTGGTCGGCGAGCCGGCCGGCGAGCCGGACGAGAATGGCGCGTTCCCTGAAGGCAGCGTGAATGCGCGGGTCGTGGAGCGCCTGCGGGTTATCGCGGAAATGATCAGTGAAGATGATCTGAAGGAAGCCGAGAAGGAGTTGGCGCAAGAGGCGTTGGCGGAAACCAAGCCGGCTTGATGCGCACTTGAACTAACTCACACCGCTCTACTGTGGGAGCGAGCCTGCTCGCGATGAGGAACTGACATTCAACCCATGTGTTGACTGACGGTCCGCCTTCGCGAGCAGGCTCGCTCCCACATTTTTATGTATGTATTGCCGAAAAAGCGTCATCGAAATGACGTCAATATTCACGCTGTGACCATTCGGCGCCTTTCGGTCTCGCCTCGGCCTGCAAGGCAGACTTTTCTTCTATTCTCAGCTCAAGGATATCGATAGTAATCACAGGATCGAAACAGCCTTCCCATGGGGGCTGAATACCGGATCTACCGAGGGTCGCCGCCATGTCGCGCAACCTCTGCCTCACCCGTCAATGCCTGGGCCTTGTGACCCGTATCGAGTGTTCCATCCGTCCATTGGCGGGAGATACGGGCATGTGGACTCTGCTGTTCGCCGCTGGAATGGCCGGTGAACAGCCTTCGGCCATCAAGGCCCAAGGCCCGTTTCACGGTCCATTCGTCGCTGAATCAATCCTCGACACCATCGTTGAAAGCCTGACCTTGCACGGCTACGAGTTGGCCGACGATCCGCAAATCTGGTGCCTGCATCTGCAAGCCCAGCTGCGGGAAATCAACGGTGGTCGCTGCCGGAACATGGGCGGCTTCGAGTTTCACCCCGAGCACTGAGTCGCACTATTGATCAAGGCGCGTCATGTCGGCCTTGTCGAGTTTGACCTCGAAACCATATTGCACGGTGTCGAGGTCAGTGCGCTGATAGGTTTCCAGGCGCGTAGGCTGCCCGTAGAAGTAATGCACGGCAAACTGCGCCGGACCTTGTGCGCTCGCGTCGTGACTGACCGATAGAATCTCCTTCAAGTAATTACCGCTGTCGTCCTTGGCGAAAAAGCGCCAGTCCTGGGCGGGAAATGCCTTCAGGTCCACCACCAGTGCGTTGTCCTTGAGCGCGAGGCCTTTGGGCATTTGACGGGCATCGACGGTTTTCTTTTCGACCGTGGCCAGGAACAGCGGCATGGAGCCCACTGCATAGGCTGGGGTTTGCGGAAACAGATTCAGATCGTAAGTGATGGTGCCGCGCAGAGGGTCAATCTGGTACGCCTCTGGTGGCAGTTCGATCGGTTCGTCGCGTTTGCCAGCAGCGTCTTCGGTAAAGAAACTCACCGGACTTTCACCGGGGTTGAACGAGGTGCCGAGCAGTTCATCGTTAAAGGTGCGCAGGTGAGTGAACTCGATTCGCGCAGCGCTGGGGTCGTCGACCGACTGACTGATGTTGACGTTCTTTTTCAGTTGCTCCTCACTCAGCGTTGCTCCTTTCAGCCAGCCCACCGCCTGGTCGTCATAGACCACCACGGGCAGGTTCAAGGGCTGGATGGACTTGGCCGTGGTATTGGCATCGAAACGCCGGATCGGAAGGTCGAGGTTCTTTCGGGTGGCCGTGACGGCGGAAAAATCCAGCATGCTGACTTCGAGGGTTTCGATCGTCCCGTTGAAGTACACCTTCGAATAATGTCGAGCCTGCTGTTTCTCAAAGTTGCGTTGTTCTTCGTCGAGCTGTTTTTCCAGGGCCTCGCTCCAGCTCTTCTGCTGCTGCATCTTGGCCAGCTGCTGCTGATAGAAGGCAATTTGTACCGAGGTTTCATTGATTGAGCCGGCGCGCGAGATAAATTGCCCGGTGCTGTCTTTGGCCTGGACGATCAGCGGGTTCAGCGGTGTATCACTGACTTCAGGGGCCAGCGGCGCGCTGTTGTTGTATTCGATTTCCGCGTAGTTGTTCGTCAATGTGAGCAGGGTGACGCTCAGGTTGTCATTGGTGCGGGTCTGGCCTACGTCCTTTTTCGTCAGGTCGAAGCTGTAGAGGCGGCGTGGTGCGATGACTTCGACTTTGCCTTGCAGGCTCACCGGTTGCGGTTGCTGCTTTCGGTCGATGTCGAGGCCTTCGATGAAGGGGTAGGCCAAGGTCAGGTCATCGGGGTTTGTCAGGTTGGAGCTCGATGGGCTGAGCTGAATGCCGGGGTCGGTTTCCGACCATTCCGGCTGGAATGGAATCACTCGTTTGTTGCTTAGCGTGACCGACTGCCATTCCAGGCCGTGGGGAAACAAAAACGCGGCAGGAACGCTGAAAGTGAAGGGGAACACTGGCTGCAGATCGGTCAGGTAGTCGGAGCCGGAGTCCTTTTGCAGCACGAACAACCCGTTGATGTAGGTATCGACCAGAGCCTGCGGGGTCGGGTAGTGCTTGAGCATGGCGAGGGCGTCTTCGCCGTATTCGGTTTCCACCGGTTTACTGTCGAGCTTGAGTTGCGCGCGTTCGAGCAGCAACAGTGAGCCGCCCAGCTCTGACACGGCATCCTTGAGCTTCGGATCCTGTATGGCGTCCAGCGATTTTTCGAACAGCGCGGTTTTTTCTTCGAGGCTGAGCTGGCGCTTTTCATCGCTGGGTGAGCAGCCGCTCAGCAGCAGCGCCAGGAAAATTCCGGCACTCGTCAAAGGCAATCGCACATCCATTTCCAGTCTTCCTGTCCGACATCGCTGAGCAGTCAATGATTTGGACACTAGCAGAAAAACTTTGATACACAGGCGCAGGTGGCGGATTTTTCGACGGTTTCTGGCTGCTTCTGGGTATAGACGGGTGGCTGGTATACTCGCGGCCATTTTCAGACCAACATGTGAGATTCAATGGAACGCTTTATCGAAAATACAATGTACGCCTCGCGCTGGCTGCTGGCGCCGATCTATTTCGGCCTGTCCCTCGGGCTGTTGGCGCTGGCACTGAAATTCTTCCAGGAAGTCTTCCACGTCATCCCAAACGTGTTTTCGATGGCCGAATCGGACTTGATCCTGGTGCTGCTGTCACTGATCGACATGGCGCTGGTGGGCGGTTTGCTGGTGATGGTGATGATTTCCGGCTACGAGAACTTCGTCTCGCAACTGGACATCGACGACAGCAAGGAAAAGCTCAACTGGCTGGGCACCATGGACTCTTCGTCGCTGAAGATGAAAGTGGCCGCGTCGATCGTGGCGATCTCGTCCATTCACCTGCTGCGCATCTTCATGGACGCCAAGAACGTTGATCCTGAACATCTGCAGTGGTACGTGATCATCCACATGACCTTCGTGATCTCGGCATTTGCCATGGGTTACCTGGATAAACTCACCAAGCACTGATTTCAACTTCCATTGCGGGTTGCAAACCAGACGGGCGGCGTCGTTTGTGGCTTGTGCTTTGATGCGCTGAAGCCTATCCCTGTAAAGAGGCTCGCTACTGCGTGAGGTGCGCTCATGAACCTGCAAGAGTTGAATGCGTATGCCATCGCCGGGAAGGTGGACGAGCTGAACCTGATCTCGATGGAGGGCGGCATCTACCTGCTGGAGGCGCGGATGCATGGCACGGCGTATCCCTTGAGCGATACGCACGGGCACATGATGAGCCTGCGTTCGGTGGAGCATGCCCGCGATGTGCTGCGCTCCTTTCCCAAGTTGCACTTCAACCTCGTGCACACGGTCGTGCATGACGAAATGTGTGGGTTGGTTGCCGATGTCGAGGAAAACCTGAAGGTGCCGATCGCCTGACGTCCCTCATCAGTGGCATGACATCTGTGCTAGTCTGCTGGCCCTTTTGGTTCCGGGCGCTCCGGGACGCGCTGTGCACGCATGGCAAGTTCCCGAGCCGTCCGCACAGCGGAGCAGTGTCATGTCCGAAGTAAATCTGTCCACCGACGAAACCCGCGTCAGCTACGGTATTGGCCGTCAGCTGGGCGATCAACTGCGCGACAACCCGCCACCGGGCGTAAGCCTGGACGCGATCCTGGCAGGTCTGACCGACGCATTCGCCGGCAAGCCAAGCCGTGTGGGCCAGGAAGAAATGTCCGCCAGCTTCAAAGTCATCCGCGAAATCATGCAGGCCGAAGCTGCAGCCAAGGCTGAAGCGGCTGCTGGCGAAGGCCTGGCCTTCCTGGCTGAAAACGCCAAGCGTGACGGCATCACCACTCTGGCTTCCGGCCTGCAGTTCGAAGTGCTGACCGCTGGCGAAGGCGCCAAGCCATCCCGTGAAGACTCCGTGCGTACTCACTACCACGGCACCCTGATCGATGGCACTGTGTTCGACAGCTCCTACGAGCGCGGCGAGCCTGCAGAATTCCCGGTCGGCGGCGTGATCGCCGGCTGGACCGAAGCCCTGCAACTGATGAACGCCGGCAGCAAATGGCGCCTGTACGTGCCGAGCGAACTGGCTTACGGCGCTCAAGGCGTTGGCAGTATCCCGCCGCACAGCGTACTGGTGTTCGACGTCGAGTTGCTTGACGTTCTGTAATACCCGCTGATTACCTGTACCTGTAGGAGCGAGCTTGCTCGCGATGGGCGTCAACGATTACGCGGCCATTCTGAATGAACGCGGTGTCTTGGAGTTTTTCGCGAGCATGCTCGCTCCTACAGTGTTTTGCAGCGTTTCTCATATCTCGATCTTATGGTTCAGATCGTGCGACGGGCGCAACGCCCGGGCATAGCAGAACAGAAACAGATTACGCACCAGTTCCTTGAGCACCACCGGCTCGCTGGAACTCAGGCCATTGAGGTCAAGATCACCCTGGTCCTGCAGTTCGCTCAAGGCTTCCTCTTCCAGCACCGCACAGACTTCCCCGGTTTCCCGATGCAGGATCCTGAGGTAAGGGTGTGGGCGGTCCAGCCAGGCATCGATCAAATAAGTCATGGTTCTCATCTCCACTGAGGGGTTTTATGAGAATAATTCCTATTCAATAAATAGCAAGGGCCTATTGGCGGTTTGCGCTTTTTTCCGGGTAAAGATTGCGTCAGGTCAAAACGACTGGCGTTTGGCTATTGCGAGGATTTACTGGGCGAAACGGGGGAGGGTGATGCGCCATCCCACGCCGGGCGCGGGATGGACAACAGCAGGTTCAGACTTTTCTGACGAACTCGGACTTGAGTTTCATCGGGCCGATGCCGTCGATCTTGCAATCGATGTCGTGATCGCCATCGCACAGGCGGATGTTCTTGACCTTGGTGCCGACCTTGACCACCAAAGACGTACCCTTGACCTTGAGGTCCTTGATCACGGTGATGGTGTCGCCGTCCTGCAGGACGTTGCCGACCGAATCCTTTTTCACTGCGTCATCGGACACAGCTTCGGCCTCACCGCTGGCGGACCATTCGTGGGCGCACTCGGGGCAGATCAGCTGGGCGCCGTCTTCATAGGTGTATTCGGAATTGCATTTTGGGCAGGGTGGCAACGTGCTCACTAAGGCTCCTTGGATTCAGGATCGCTAAAAAGCGCACATTGTATAGGGTTTTAGGAGGAAGAGGGCACAGCGCAGGAAAACCTGTGGGGAACAAACCTGTGGGAGCGAGCCTGCTCGCGATGGCGGTGTGTCAGTCAACATCACAGTCGACTATCAGATCGCAATCGCGAGCAAGCTCGCTCCCACAGGGTTTTGCAGTGTTGTCAGTGCGTACGCGCGACCGCGAACTCACTCAGTTCAACCAGTGCATCGCGATATTCGCTGGCAGGCAGCGCTTCGAGGCACTTGATCGCGCGGGCCACATAGTCACGGGCCAGTTGCGCGGTGTAATCCAGCGAGCCCGAGGCTTCCACGGCTTCGCGGATGCTTTCCAGATCTTCAATTCCGCCTTTCTGGATCGCTTTGCGTACCAGGGCGGCCTGTTCCGGCGTACCTTCGCGCATGGTGTAGATCAGCGGCAGGGTCGGCTTGCCTTCGGCCAGATCGTCACCGACGTTCTTGCCCAGGGTTTCGGCGTCGCCTTTGTAATCGAGCAGGTCGTCGACCAGCTGGAAGGCCACGCCCAGGTGATCACCGAAAGTACGCAGGGCTTCGGCCTGTTCCGGCGAGGCTTCGCACAGGGCTGCAGCACTGTGGGTCGAGGCTTCGAAGAGCATCGCGGTCTTGCCGCGGATGACTTCCATGTAGGTTTCTTCGGTGGTGCTGGCGTCACGAACCTTCGACAGCTGCAACACTTCGCCTTCAGCGATGATGCGCGTGGCTTGCGAAAGGATCTTCATCACTGGCATCGAGCCCAGCTCGACCATCATTTCGAAGGAGCGCGAATACAGGAAATCACCCACCAGCACGCTTGGCGCGTTGCCCCACATGGCGTTGGCGGTCGAGCGGCCACGGCGCATGCCGGACATGTCGACCACATCGTCATGCAGCAGGGTAGCGGTGTGCAAAAACTCGATGGTCGCGGCCAGCAGGCGCAGGTCATCGCCTTCGCGACCCAGGGCCTTGCCACACAGCAGCACCAATAAAGGACGCAGGCGTTTACCGCCGGCCGAGGTGATGTAATCGCCGATTTTCGATACAAGCGGCACGCGCGAAGTCAGCTGCTTCTTGATGATGCCGTCGACGGCGCTAAAATCGTCCGCCACCGCGCGGTAGAAAGCTTGGGGTTGCATCAGCGACAGTCGCTCCAGAAGGGTTGCGCGGCATGCTAGGACCCGCGTCCGGGCCTGTCAAGGCGCGATGGACGGCCCCTTGCAAGGCGCTCGTGCCTTGCGTACAATCGCGCACCCTGAACTTCCTGGGCAGCACCTGCCTTACGCAATTGCAAGCGGGCCTCCAGCCCCATGCAGCCATGCCAGCCAATACCTCTTCTTATAAAGAGCTGGGTGAGCAGGATTATCGGAGAAATACCATGTCTTATGCAGTAATCGTTACTGGCGGCAAGCAGTACAAAGTCGCCCCAGGTGAATACCTGAAGATCGAAAAACTGGAAATCGCTACCGGCGAATCCGTTACCTTTGATCGCGTTCTGTTGGTTGCCAACGGTGACGACGTGAATATCGGCGCTCCAGTTGTTGCTGGCGCTACCGTTGTGGCTGAAGTGATCTCCCAAGGTCGTCACGATAAAGTCCGCATCATCAAGTTCCGTCGCCGTAAGCACCACATGAAGCGTATGGGCCACCGCCAGTGGTACACCGAGATCAAAATCACCGGTATTCAGGCTTAATTACAGCCTAATTCCTCACTAGGAGAATTGAACTCATGGCACACAAAAAAGCTGGTGGTAGTACCCGTAACGGTCGCGACTCAGAAGCCAAACGCCTTGGCGTGAAGATGTATGGCGGCCAGGCTATCAAAGCAGGCAACATCATCGTGCGTCAGCGCGGCACCCAATTCCACGCTGGCTACGGCGTTGGCATGGGTAAAGATCACACCCTCTTCGCTAAAGTCGAAGGCGTGATCAAGTTCGAAGTAAAAGGCGCCTTCGGTCGTCGTTACGTGAGCGTAGTCGCAGCTTAATTGCGCGATCGCTGGAAAAGCCCTGTCTCGCGACGGGGCTTTTTCGTTTGTGGGGTGAGTCTCTTGCAAAGCTGTTTGTATGGGCTGTCGGCGTACGATGTAGGTGTCGTGGTTTAGGGTCGCTGCGCTCATTTTTGCAAGAGTCTTATGTCTTGATTGTTTTTCGGCTCGTCCGTATGGCGAGAGGCGTTTGTTATGAAGTTTGTTGATGAAGTATCGATTCGCGTAAAGGCTGGTGATGGCGGCAATGGCGCCATGAGTTTCCGTCGGGAAAAATTTATCGAGAACGGTGGCCCGAACGGCGGTGATGGCGGTGACGGCGGTTCCATCTACATGATGGCCGACGAAAACCTCAACACCCTGGTGGACTACCGTTACACCCGGCACTTCGATGCCGAGCGCGGCTCCAACGGCGGCAGCACCGACTGCACCGGCAAGAAGGGTGAAGACCTGATCCTGCGCGTTCCGGTCGGCACCACGGTGATCGACTCCGCGACTCAGGAAGTCATCGGCGACCTGACCAAGGCCGGTCAGAAGTTGATGGTAGTGCAGGGCGGCTGGCACGGTCTGGGCAACACCCGTTTCAAATCCAGTACCAACCGTGCGCCGCGCCAGACCACTCCGGGCAAGCCGGGTGAGCAGCGCGACCTGAAGCTGGAAATGAAAGTGCTGGCTGACGTAGGTCTGCTGGGTTTGCCGAACGCCGGTAAAAGTACCTTTATCCGTTCGGTTTCGGCTGCCAAGCCGAAAGTTGCCGACTACCCGTTCACCACGCTTGTGCCGAACCTGGGTGTGGTCAGCGTCGATCGCTGGAAGAGCTTCGTCATTGCCGATATTCCGGGCTTGATCGAGGGTGCTTCCGAGGGTGCTGGTCTGGGTATTCGCTTCCTCAAGCACTTGGCGCGTACGCGTCTGCTGCTGCACCTCGTGGATATGGCGCCGCTGGATGACGCCAGCGCACCGGATGCCGCTGAAGTGATCGTCAACGAGCTGATCAAGTTCAGCCCGTCCCTGGCGGAGCGTGATCGCTGGCTGGTCCTGAACAAGTGCGACCAGATCCTTGATGAAGAGCACGATGCGCGCGTCAAGGAAATCGTTGATCGCCTGGAATGGACGGGTCCGGTCTACGTGATCTCGGCCATCTCCAAGCTCGGTACCGAGCGTCTGTGCCACGACATCATGCGTTACATGGAAGATCGTGCTGATCGCCTGGCCAATGATCCGGCTTACAAGGAAGAGTTGGCCGATCTCGATCAGCGCATCGAAGACGAAGCTCGCGCGCAACTGCAGGCGCTGGATGACAAGCGTGCCCTGCGTCGCAGTGGCGTGAAGTCGGTCCACGACATCGGCGACGATGATTGGGACGAAGAAGATGTGGATGACGAAGACGGTCCGGAAATCATTTACGTGCGTGACTGATTCGTTGCGATAAACTTAAGCGCCGCTCAATCGAGCGGCGTTTTAGTATCTGGAAATCGATTGTTGGTCACGAATAACCACGAATAACGTCACGGGCAGTGCTAGGTCGCGCTGCCCTCAAGCTAAGGTTGAAGATGATGCGGAGCAAGGTGACAGGTGCGCAGCGTTGGGTCGTGAAGATCGGCAGCGCTTTGCTGACGGCGGACGGCAAAGGCCTGGATCGCGCGGCAATGGGTGTCTGGGTTGAACAGATGGTGGCCTTGCATGAGGCGGGTGTCGAGCTAGTGCTGGTGTCCTCCGGGGCGGTGGCGGCCGGCATGAGCCGTTTGGGCTGGACCTCGCGACCCAGTGCGATGCACGAACTTCAGGCTGCCGCCGCAATCGGCCAGATGGGGTTGGTGCAGGCCTGGGAGTCGAGCTTTGCCGAGCATGGCCGGCATACCGCGCAGATTCTCCTGACCCACGATGACCTGTCCGACCGCAAGCGTTACCTGAATGCCCGCAGTACCCTGCGCGCATTGGTCGAGCTCAAAGTCATTCCGGTCATCAACGAAAATGACACCGTGGTCACCGACGAAATCCGTTTTGGCGACAACGACACCCTGGCAGCGCTGGTGGCGAACCTGGTCGAGGCGGATTTGCTGGTGATCCTGACGGATCGCGACGGCATGTTCGATGCCGACCCGCGCAACAATCCGGATGCCCAGCTGATTTACGAGGCGCGCGCCGATGATCCGGCGCTCGACGCGGTGGCGGGCGGCACTGGTGGTGCGCTGGGTCGTGGTGGCATGCAGACCAAATTGCGTGCTGCGCGCCTGGCGGCCCGTTCCGGTGCTCACACCATCATCGTTGGTGGGCGCATCGAGCGTGTGCTGGACCGCCTCAAGGCGGGCGAACGCATCGGCACCTTGCTGTCGCCGGAGCGCGGCATGCTGGCGGCACGCAAGCAGTGGCTGGCCGGTCATCTGCAAACCCGTGGCACCCTGGTGCTGGATGCTGGTGCGGTGATCGCGTTGTCCCAAGGCAACAAGAGCTTGCTACCGGTAGGCGTCAAATTGGTGCAGGGCAGCTTCCGTCGCGGTGAGATGGTGGTGTGCGTGGCGCCGGACGGTCGTGAGATTGCCCGTGGCCTGGCCAACTACAGTGCGCTGGAAGCGCAAAAAATCATCGGTCAGTCGTCTGAGGCGATTGTCGGTCTGTTGGGTTACATGGCGGAACCGGAACTGGTTCACCGCGATAACCTGATCCTGGTTTGAAGGAATACCTGAATGCGTGTGGCAAAAGGATTGTTGGGATTGCTGCTGGCGATGCCACTGCTGGCTTCGGCCGAAGAGATTGGCCAGGTGTCGACGGTGTTCAAGTTTGTCGGGCCGAATGACCGGATCGTGGTCGAGGCCTTTGATGACCCCAAGGTCGACGGCGTGACCTGCTATCTGTCGCGCGCCAAGACTGGTGGGGTGAAAGGTGGTCTTGGATTGGCCGAGGATCGTGCTGAGGCGTCTATCGCTTGCCGGCAGGTCGGGCCGATCAGCTTTAGGGGTGAGCTCAAGGATGGTGACGAGGTGTTCAAGGAGCGCACGTCCCTGGTGTTCAAGACCATGCAGGTGGTGCGCTTTCTCGACAAGAAGCGTAATACGCTGGTGTATCTGGTGTATAGCGATCGCTTGATCGAGGGCAGTCCGCAGAATGCGGTGACGGCGATTCCGATTTTGCCGTGGGCGAGCGCTCAATAGTCTGATGTAAGTCGAGCTGTGGGAGCGAGCCTGCTCGCGAAAACGGTGTGCCATTCAGCATCAATGTTGACTGGCATGGCCTCTTCGCGAGCAGGCTCGCTCCCGCATTTTTTTGCGTCAGGTCCATTAAATCGCAGGCAATAAAAAACCGACCCTGAGGTCGGTTTTTTAATGAACGAGTCGCTTAGGCAGCAGCGGCAACGTTCAGGGCCTTGACGTGGCCATTCAGGCGGCTCTTATGACGAGCGGCCTTGTTCTTGTGGATGATGCCTTTATCGGCCATACGGTCGATAACTGGCACAGCCAGAACGTAAGCGGCTTGAGCTTTGGCAGCGTCTTTTGCGTCGATGGCCTTAACTACATTCTTGATGTAGGTACGAACCATGGAACGCAGGCTGGCGTTGTGGCTGCGACGCTTCTCAGCCTGTTTTGCACGTTTTTTGGCGGAAGGTGAGTTGGCCACCGTCGAGCTCCTCGAAAGACTTTTTAGGAAATAGCAAACAAAATAGGCCGCGAATCATGCCGATGAGTTGAGGTCTTGTCAAGGGCGGTTGAGACGTTCCGCTAAGTGGTAGGTGAAGCAAGCTTGGAGATTTCTTTCCAGCGTGCGACCTGTAAACTCGCGAGCTTTGGCTCTGTGCTGTTGCGGCGCGGAGTATCGCATAAGTAGGCGCGTAGTTCGCCTGCTGTTTATCGACAGGCACAAACTCTTTCCATGAATCTGCTCAAATCGTTGGCCGCCGTCAGCTCTATCACGATGCTTTCCCGGATTTTGGGATTTGTTCGGGACACCCTCATTGCGCGCGCATTTGGCGCAGGAATGGCGACCGACGCGTTCTTTATCGCCTTCAAACTGCCCAATTTGCTGCGGCGGATATTTGCCGAAGGGGCGTTTTCCCAGGCGTTCGTGCCAATTCTTGCCGAATATAAAAGCCAGAAGGGTGAAGAGGCGACGCGTACGTTCATTGCCTACGTCTCGGGCCTGTTGACGCTGGTGCTGGCGCTGGTCACGGCGTTGGGCATGATCGCCGCGCCGTGGGTCATCTGGGTGACCGCGCCGGGTTTCACTGACACGCCGGAAAAGTTCGAACTGACGTCCAGCCTGCTGCGGGTGACCTTTCCCTACATCCTGCTGATTTCCCTGTCGTCGCTGGCCGGCGCGATCCTCAACACCTGGAACCGCTTTTCGGTGCCAGCCTTCGTGCCGACCTTGCTCAATGTCAGCATGATCATATTTGCGGTGTTTCTGACGCCGTACTTCGATCCGCCCGTAATGGCGCTCGGCTGGGCGGTACTGGTCGGCGGCCTGGCGCAGTTGCTCTATCAGCTGCCGCACCTGAAAAAGATCGGCATGCTGGTACTGCCGCGCCTGAACCTGCGCGACACCGGCGTCTGGCGTGTAATGAAGCAAATGCTGCCAGCCATCCTCGGTGTCTCGGTGAGCCAGATTTCGCTGATCATCAACACTATCTTCGCTTCGTTCCTGGTTGCCGGTTCCGTGTCGTGGATGTATTACGCCGACCGTTTGATGGAGCTGCCGTCCGGCGTGTTGGGCGTGGCGCTGGGGACGATTCTGCTGCCGACCCTGGCCAAGACCTACGCCAACAAGGATCGTCACGAGTATTCGCGCATCCTCGACTGGGGCCTGCGCCTGTGCTTCGTATTGGTGCTGCCTTGCTCCCTGGCATTGGGGATTCTGGCTGAGCCGCTGACGGTTTCTTTGTTCCAGTACGGCCAGTTCAATGCGTTTGATGCATCGATGACCCAGCGTGCCCTGATCGCCTACTCGGTCGGGTTGCTCGGAATTATTGTGGTCAAAGTGCTGGCCCCTGGCTTTTATGCGCAACAAAACATCCGTACACCGGTAAAAATTGCGATTTTCACCCTGGTGATCACCCAGTTGTTCAATTTGATGCTGATCGGCCCCCTGGCTCACGCGGGCCTGGCCTTGGCGATCAGTGCCGGCGCCTGTCTCAATGCCGGGTTGCTGTTCTATCAACTGCGCAAGCAGCAGATGTACCAGCCGCAGCCGGGCTGGGCGAAGTTCACATTCAAGTTGCTGGTCGCGGTGGCAGTGATGTCCGCGGTACTGTTGGGTACGATGCACTTCATGCCGGCCTGGGATCAGGGGCATATGCTCGAACGGTTCTTGCGTCTGGGGGCGTTGGTGGCGGCGGGTGTGGTGGCTTATTTCGGCATGTTAGTGTTGATGGGCTTCCGTTTGCGCGACTTCAATCGCAAGGCGCTGGGCTGAGGTTCTGGCCTTGATATACACGGGCGAGCCGGCGGTTTTGTCGGCTCGATCACTTTGGGTTACGGTGTTGCCTGTCGTCGGCCGCCGGGTGTGGTTATAATCGACCACTTTATGAGCAAGAAGCGCGTTATGCAGCTGGTTCGAGGCCTCCACAATCTGCGCCCCCAGCATCGGGGCTGTGTCGCCACTATTGGCAACTTTGACGGTGTGCACCGTGGCCACCAGGCTATCCTGGCGCGGCTGCGTGAGCGCGCGCTCGAGTTGGGCGTGCCCAGTTGCGTGGTGATTTTCGAGCCGCAGCCGCGAGAGTTCTTTGCTCCGGACACCGCGCCGGCCCGTCTGGCCCGCCTGCGGGACAAGCTGCAATTGTTGGCCGCAGAAGGCGTCGACCGTGTTCTGTGCCTGGCGTTCAACCAGCGCCTGAGCAAGCTCAGCGCCAGCGAGTTCGTCGATACCATTCTGGTGGATGGCCTTGGCGTCCAGCACCTGGAGGTCGGGGACGACTTCCGTTTCGGCTGTGATCGCGCGGGAGATTTCGATTTCCTGCAACAGGCCGGCATCGTTCAGGGTTTTACCGTCGAAGCGGCGCAAACCGTCGAGCTGGATGGCATCCGGGTCAGCAGCACACAGGTCCGTAACGCCCTGGCTGCCGCTGATTTCGCCCTGGCCGAACGCCTGCTCGGGCGGCCGTACCGGATTGCCGGTCGCGTATTGCATGGCCAGAAGCTCGCGCGGCAGTTGGGTACGCGCACCGCCAACATACAACTCAAGCGTCGTCGCGTGCCGTTCACCGGGGTTTACCTGGTGGATGTCGAGATCGACGGCAAGACCTGGCCCGGCGTCGCCAACATTGGCGTGCGGCCCACGGTTCAAGGTGATGGCAAAGCCCACCTGGAAGTGCATCTTTTAGATTTTGCCGGCGATCTGTATGACCGGCGTTTAACGGTGGTTTTCCACCACAAGCTGCGTGAAGAGCAGCGTTTCGCCTCTCTGGAGGCGTTGAAAACGGCGATCAACGCGGATGTCGCCGCCGCCCGTGCACTAGCCGCACCTAGCGCCCATCGCTAATGAAGAGCCTTAAATGACCGACTATAAAGCCACGCTAAACCTTCCGGACACCGCCTTCCCAATGAAGGCCGGCCTGCCCCAGCGCGAACCGCAGATTCTGCAGCGCTGGGACAGCATTGGCCTGTACGGAAAGTTGCGCGAGATTGGCAAGGATCGTCCGAAGTTCGTATTGCACGACGGCCCTCCGTACGCCAACGGCTCGATTCACATCGGTCATGCGCTGAACAAGATTCTCAAGGACATGATCATCCGCTCGAAGACCCTGTCGGGCTTCGACGCGCCTTATGTACCGGGTTGGGACTGCCACGGCCTGCCGATCGAGCACAAAGTCGAAGTGACTCACGGCAAGAACCTGGGCGCGGACAAGACCCGCGAACTGTGCCGGGCCTATGCCACCGAGCAGATCGAAGGGCAGAAGTCCGAGTTCATTCGCCTCGGCGTGCTGGGCGACTTCGCCAATCCGTACAAGACCATGGACTTCAAGAACGAGGCCGGTGAAATCCGTGCCTTGGCCGAAATCGTCAAGGGCGGTTTTGTGTTCAAGGGCCTCAAGCCTGTGAACTGGTGCTTTGACTGCGGTTCGGCCCTGGCCGAAGCGGAAGTCGAATACGAGAACAAGAAGTCCTCGACCATCGACGTGGCGTTCCCGATTGCCGATGAAGCCAAGCTGGCTGCCGCCTTCGGTCTGCCATCGCTGGCCAAGCCTGCCTCGATCGTGATCTGGACCACCACCCCGTGGACCATCCCGGCCAACCAGGCGCTGAACGTTCACCCGGAATTCAACTACGCCCTGGTCGACGTCGGCGACAAGCTGCTGGTGCTGGCTGAAGAGCTGGTCGAGGCGTGCCTGGCGCGCTACTCGCTGGAAGGTTCGGTCATTGCGACCACCACCGGTAAAGCGCTGGAACTGATCAACTTCCGTCACCCGTTCTACGACCGTCTGTCGCCGGTTTACCTGGCCGACTACGTTGAACTGGGCGCTGGCACCGGTGTGGTTCACTCCGCTCCGGCCTATGGCGTGGACGACTTCGTGACCTGCAAGAAGTACGGCATGGTCAACGATGACATCCTCAATCCGGTACAAAGCAACGGCGTTTACGTACCGTCGCTGGAATTCTTCGGCGGCCAGTTCATCTGGAAGGCCAACCCGGCCATCGTCGACAAGCTGACCGAAGTCGGTGCGCTGCTGCACACCACCATCATCGAACACAGCTACATGCACTGCTGGCGCCACAAGACCCCGCTGATCTATCGCGCCACCGCGCAGTGGTTCATCGGCATGGACAAGCAGCCGACCACCGGCGACACCCTGCGTCAGCGCTCGCTCAAAGCCATCGAAGAAACCCAGTTCGTTCCGGCCTGGGGCCAGGCGCGCCTGCACTCGATGATTGCCAATCGTCCGGACTGGTGCATTTCCCGTCAGCGCAACTGGGGCGTGCCGATCCCGTTCTTCCTGAACAAGGAAAGCGGCGAGCTGCACCCTCGCACCGTCGAGCTGATGGAAGAAGTCGCCAAGCGCGTTGAAGTCGAAGGCATCGAGGCCTGGTTCAAGCTGGACGCCGCCGAGTTGCTGGGCGATGAAGCGCCGCAGTACGACAAGATCAGCGACACCCTGGATGTCTGGTTCGACTCGGGCACCACGCACTGGCACGTCCTGCGCGGTTCGCACCCGATGGGCCACGAAACCGGCCCGCGCGCCGACCTGTACCTGGAAGGCTCGGACCAACACCGTGGCTGGTTCCACTCGTCGCTGCTGACCGGTTGCGCCATCGACAACCACGCACCGTATCGCGAACTGCTGACTCACGGCTTCACGGTCGACGAGTCCGGCCGCAAGATGTCCAAATCCTTGGGCAACGTGATTGCGCCACAGAAAGTCAACGACACCCTGGGCGCCGACATCATGCGTCTGTGGGTCGCTTCGACCGACTATTCAGGCGAAATGGCGGTTTCCGAGCAGATCCTGCAACGCAGTGCGGACGCCTATCGGCGTATACGTAACACCGCGCGCTTCCTGCTTTCGAACCTGACCGGCTTCAACCCGGCCACCGATCTGCTGCCGGCCGAAGAAATGCTGGCTCTGGACCGTTGGGCCGTAGACCGTACTCTGCTGCTGCAACGCGAGCTGCAAGAGCACTACGGCGAATACCGCTTCTGGAACGTATACTCGAAGATCCACAACTTCTGCGTGCAGGAGCTGGGCGGTTTCTATCTCGACATCATCAAGGACCGTCAGTACACCACTGGCGCCGACAGCAAGGCCCGCCGTTCGTGCCAGACCGCGCTGTTCCACATCTCCGAGGCGTTGGTGCGCTGGATTGCGCCGATCCTGGCGTTCACCGCCGACGAACTGTGGCAGTACCTGCCGGGCGAGCGTAACGAGTCCGTCATGCTCAACACCTGGTACGAAGGCCTGACCGAATTGCCGCAAGGCTTCGAGCTGGATCGCGCTTACTGGGACCGGATCATGGCGGTCAAGGTCGCGGTCAACAAGGAAATGGAAATCCAGCGTGCAGCCAAGGCTGTCGGTGGCAACCTGCAGGCCGAAGTGACGCTGTTCGCCGAAGACGCGCTGACCGCGGACTTGGCCAAGCTGAGCAACGAACTGCGCTTCGTGCTGATCACGTCGACCGCCAGTGTTGCGCCATTGGTGCAGGCACCAGCCGATGCCGTGGTCACCGAAGTCAGCGGCCTGAAGCTGAAGATCGTCAAGTCGAGCCACGCCAAGTGCGCCCGTTGCTGGCACTGCCGTGAAGACGTCGGCGTGAACCCGGAGCATCCGGAAATCTGTGGTCGTTGCGTGGATAACATCAGCGGCGCTGGCGAGGTCCGTCACTATGCCTAATGCCGTTGGCCGTTTCGGACGGCTGAGCTGGCTCTGGTTGAGTTTGCTGGTTTTGGTCATCGACCAGGCCAGCAAGTTCTACTTCGAAGGCAAGCTCCAGATGTACCAGCAGATCGTAATCATCCCCGATTACTTCAGCTGGACCCTGGCCTACAACACTGGCGCGGCGTTCAGCTTCCTGGCTGACAGCTCCGGCTGGCAGCGCTGGCTGTTCGCGTTGATCGCGGTCGTGGTCAGTGTGGTGCTGGTGGTGTGGCTCAAGCGTCTGGGGCGCAACGAAACCTGGCTGGCGGTTGCGCTGGCACTGGTGCTCGGCGGTGCGCTGGGCAATCTGTACGACCGCATTGCCCTGGGCCATGTGATCGATTTCATTCTGGTGCATTGGCAGAACCGCTGGTATTTCCCGGCGTTCAACTTTGCCGACAGTGCGATCACTGTAGGCGCTGTCATGCTGGCACTGGATATGTTCAAAAGTAAAAAGACCGGAGAAACCGTTCATGACTGAACAGGTATTGGCTGAGCAACGCATCGGCCAGAACACGGAAGTCACCTTGCATTTCGCATTGCGCCTGGAGAACGGCGACACAGTGGACAGCACCTTCGATAAAGCCCCGGCAACCTTCAAGGTTGGTGATGGCAACCTGTTGCCAGGATTCGAAGCGGCCCTGTTCGGTTTCAAGGCCGGTGACAAGCGTACGCTGAGCATCGAGCCGGAAAACGCTTTCGGCCAGTCCAACCCGCAAAACGTGCAGCTCATCCCGCGCTCCCAGTTCCAGGACATGGAACTGTCGCCTGGCTTGCTGGTGATCTTCAACGATGCGGCCAATACTGAATTGCCGGGCGTGGTGAAAGAGTTCGATGACGCGCAAGTGACCGTCGACTTCAACCACCCGCTGGCGGGCAAGACGTTGACCTTTGACGTGGAAATCATTTCCGTCAAAGCACTGTAACTGACCGAGCACGGTCAAAATGTGGGAGCGGGCTTGCTCGCGAAAGCGGTGTGTCAGTCAGCAAGAATGTTGGATGTGATGACGCCTTCGCGAGCAAGCCCGCTCCCACACTGGTTTTTCTCTGTTTTCGATATTTCTTGCGCGCAAGACACGAGGCACAGCATGCAAATCAAACTCGCCAACCCCCGTGGCTTCTGCGCCGGCGTGGACCGGGCGATCGAAATCGTCAACCGCGCCCTGGAAGTCTTCGGGCCGCCGATCTACGTGCGCCACGAAGTGGTCCACAACAAATTTGTCGTCGAAGACCTGCGCTCCCGTGGTGCGATTTTCGTCGAAGAGCTGGACCAGGTGCCGGACGACGTCATCGTGATCTTCAGTGCCCACGGCGTTTCCCAGGCCGTGCGCAGCGAAGCGGCTGGTCGTGGTCTGAAAGTGTTCGACGCCACCTGCCCGCTGGTGACCAAAGTCCACATTGAAGTGGCGCGTTACAGCCGTGACGGCCGAGAGTGCATTCTCATCGGCCACGCCGGTCACCCGGAAGTCGAAGGCACCATGGGCCAGTACGATGCCGGCAGTGGTGGCGCGATCTACCTGGTCGAAGACGAGAAAGATGTCGCGGCGTTGCAGGTAAGGAACCCTGAAAAGCTCGCCTTCGTGACCCAGACCACCTTGTCGATGGACGATACCAGCCGTGTTATCGACGCTCTGCGTTCGCGCTTTCCGGCCATCGGTGGACCGCGCAAGGACGACATTTGCTACGCCACGCAAAACCGTCAGGACGCGGTCAAGCAACTGGCCGACGAGTGCGACGTGGTGCTGGTGGTCGGCAGCCCGAACAGCTCCAACTCCAATCGCTTGCGCGAATTGGCAGAACGCATGTCCACGCCGGCCTACCTGATCGACGGTGCCGAAGACCTGCAAAAGAGCTGGTTCGACGGCGTCGAGCGTATTGGCATCACCGCTGGCGCATCCGCCCCGGAAGTCCTGGTGCGCGGCGTGATCCAGCAGTTGCAGGCCTGGGGTGCCACCGGTGCCGATGAGCTGGCCGGTCGCGAGGAGAACATCACGTTCTCGATGCCTAAAGAACTGCGCGTTCGCTCGTTGCTCTGAACTTATTCCTTTTTTCGCATAACGGATGCTCAGCCTTGTCGCTACGCAGGCTGACGCGACCGGTCCGGGCCAACACCACTTGATGTTGGCTTACCGGTTCGCGAACAGCGCAAACGTGTAGCGTCCCTCCAAACAGTGCCTCGCCCTGACCTCTGAAGCGTATTGAGCTTTCGACCGTACTGTTCCCCACAATCGACAGGCGTGCGCCGCTCTGGCGTTCGGCCAGCAGTGGATTGTCGCTGTCCATCTCCCCCTTGCCGCTGATATCCAGAATGATCCTCCAGCCTTGGCTCCAATCGCCATTGATGCCGTGAATCACCACGGCCTGGTTGCGGACGATGGCTTCGCTGCGGGCAGTGCGAATACTGCTGGAAAGAGCCTGTGCCGCTTGTTGTCTTTGGTTCGACTCGACCAGCGTTGCGAACGCCGGACTGACCAAATGCAGAACAATTCCGGTAATTGCCAGTCCCATGAGCAGTTCGATCAGGCTGAAGCCTTGTTGCCGCATGACATTTCCCTCCGTGGCGTGCTGTGGCTCGCGCAATCCCTGCGCGAGAAATGGCAACGCAAACGCACCGCATCGCTCGAATGTGGTGCCGCGCAAGAGCAGGTATAGCCGAAGGAAACAGAAGGCCCCGATGGATCATCCTACAAAAGGTTTCACGCTGATCGAGTTGCTGGTCGCGCTCGCGATCCTTCTGATTCTGCTGACTATGGCCGTCCCGGCGTTTACCCGCTCGGCGCAAACAACCAGGGCTGACACCGAAATAGCTGACCTGCGACGAGCCTTGAATTTTGCCCGGCTCGAAGCCATCGATCGGGGTAATACCACACGGGTGCGCCCAGCGGCGGGTGGGGATGTCTGGAGTGGGGAGCTGGCGGTTTACGACGGTACTGGCGCTTTGGCCAATGTATTACGGGTTGTTCCGCCGATGAGCAGCGGCGCGACTCTGGCGCTAACCTCTGGCGTCACGGCCATCGATTTCAACAGCCTGGGCGGATTGTCATCACCGTCCACAGAGGTGCTGATCAGCTATGGGCGGGGAGCACAAAGCAGGACGCTGACAGTGTGTATGAACGGACGAATTCTATTGGGTGGAAGTTGCGGATGAGGGCATGGAGCAAACGTACGCAGGAAGGTATGACGCTAGTCGAAGTCCTGGTGGCATTAGTCATTCTGGGAGTGGGCCTGTTGGGGGCGGCGGCGTTTCAGCTCAATGCGCTGAAGTACACGGACAGCGCGCGCATGATCAGTCAGGCCAGCTTTATCGCCTACGACATGATGGACCGCATTCGCGCCAACGCCGCTGCGGACTACACCATTGCGCCGCCGGCTTCGGGCAACCCGGACGTTACCCGGGATCAGGACCTGTTTGACTTCAACGCCAACATTGTCAGTTCGCTCGGCGCCACCGCGACGGGTAGTGTCAGCGTCAATCAGCAGGTGTACACCATCACAATTACCTGGGACGACTCACGGGCTGCGAAGGCAGCCGACTCTCGGCGCAGTTTCGTCCTGAGCAGTCGCGCGGCCATTGATCCGGCGGTGATCCCGTGAGTCGCCGCAGCAGGGGGTTCAGCCTGGTCGAGTTGCTGATCGCCCTGGCATTGAGCCTGATCGTGGTGCTGGGCGTGGTGCAGGTTTTCATTGCGGCCAAGAACACTTATCTCAGCCAGAATGCCGCCGCGAACATGCAGGAGGACGCACGTTTCGTGTTGAGCAAAATGATTCAGGAAGTCCGCATGGTCGGGATGTTCGGTTGCCTGGAAACGATCACCGATTCAAGTAAGAAAAGGGATTTCCATGCCAGTCAGGTAGCACCGATCCGTTGGGATAACGGCGGCCGCAAGTTGACACTGGTTACGACGGATGTTGGCGGCAATGGCAGCGAACCGGACTGGACCGTACTTTCCGATTGTCGAACCAATTCGACGGCCTACAGTAAAGGTCGGACGCCAGTGGCAGGGCAGCTGGCATTTCCGGTCCGGCGGCTGATTTACAGCTTCAGCAACAACCAACTGCTGATGAAAAGCGGGGCCGCAGCAGACCAGATATTGGTGGACAACGTCAGCGCTTTCGACGTGAGCTTCGGCCTGGCCAGCACGGCCACTGACCTGGCTGCATCCCGCTACAGCAGCAACCCGCCGGACCCCGCGCTGATTCGTAGCGTTCGCCTGAGCCTGACTCTCTTCGATCCGAACCACCGGGTGGCCGATCAAACCTTCAACGTGGTTGCCGCTCTGCGCAACCGCTTGCCATGAGGGAGTGCCAATGAATCGTTCTCCCATGACGTATTACGCCCAACGTGGCATGGCACTGCTGGTCAGTCTGGTGTTCTTGCTCCTACTGACGCTGATTGGTCTTTCATCAATGCAGAGCGCCACCCTGCAGGAAAAAATGGCCGGTAGCGTCGCCTTGCGCAACCAGTCGTTCCAGAGTGCCGAAGCCGCGTTGCGGGTGGGCGAGGGTACAGTGCAGCGGGACAGCTATGCACTACCTGTTTGCAGCGGCATCGTGCAATGTGCGCCACCCTCCGAGTCTTCGACTATTACCGCTGGCGGTTTCAACGCCTCTTCCGGAGTGACCTGGATTGCATCGGGCAAGGGCTTTTATGGCGTGCAAAACATCGGAGTCAGCCGAAATACGGTGAATGTGCCAATCAATACCCCGGCAACCTTGTATCGGGTAACGGCAGTCGGCATCGCGGGGCATTCGCGCAGTGTGGTGGAGAGCATCTATGCGAAGTACTGAGCGACCTGTCAGGTTATGGTTACAACTATTTGGTGTCGTCGTCGCGCTTAACCTGTCGGTGTCGGTGCACGCTGCCACATCAGTGGATTCGCCAGCGCTGAACCGGCCAACCTGTCTGGCCAATGGCAACTGGTACGGCTTTTACCACAGCAATCAGGGGTTGAAGGCCGTCTGCCTGAAGCTGCCCGAGGCGATCAGCGTTAAGATGCTCGACAGCAACGCCGATGGAGTGGTCGACAACAGCGACACGCTATCCGATGGCGTGATCTTTATCGGAGAACATTCGACCCAGGACGTCAGCGACAATGGCGGGGCCGTGAACGATTCCACTGGCGACGGTACTGCGGGGATGGAAAAATCCGGCGGCAGCCGTCGCATCATGTGGCGACAAATACAGTGAGTGAGAATTGATGCATGCGTAGTTCCAACCGCGGTTTTACCCTGATCGAAATCATGATCGTGATTGCGATCATCGGTATTGTCATGACCATTGCTGCCCCGAGTCTCACCGAATACATGAACAAGGGCCGTCGCGCAGAAGTAGCCGGTTTGCTCTCGGAGCAAGCGCAGCTGCTGGAGCGCTTCTACTCGCAGAAAAATGCCTACACCGATGCGACGGGCCTCAGTGCCGGCAATGATTACTACAGCATCACACCGACCCTGACCGACCAGGCCTTTCTGCTGACCGCGGTGCGCAAGGCTGACTCGAGCATGGCCACCGACAAGTGCGGTGATCTGACCATCACCAACACCGGTGTGCTCGGTATGGTCAACGCGAAATCCGGCCTGACCAGCAAAGACTGCTGGGGGCGCTGAGTTTCTTTTTCGGGTGCCTTTTGTACCCTCTGTCTATTTAACGATTGGATCAGAACATGACCAGGCAACAGCAAGTGGTGATTGTCGGCGGTGGGGTGATTGGATTGCTGACGGCGTTCAATCTCGCCTCCGAAGTGCAAAGCGTTGTGCTGCTGGATCGCTCGAACGTCGGTCAGGAGTCGTCCTGGGCCGGTGGTGGCATCGTTTCGCCGCTTTACCCGTGGCGCTACAGCCCGGCGGTTACCGCGTTGGCTCACT
Source organism: Pseudomonas sp. KH_046_1 (assembly GCF_057839025.1). Classification (NCBI taxonomy): domain Bacteria; kingdom Pseudomonadati; phylum Pseudomonadota; class Gammaproteobacteria; order Pseudomonadales; family Pseudomonadaceae; genus Pseudomonas; species Pseudomonas sp. KH_046_1. Next base: position 5,471,551 of record NZ_CM174481.1, on the reverse strand, counting down.
GGTCCCAGGACTTTTATCCACAGCTGGGCGAGCGCTTGTTTGCCGCCACTGGCGTTGATCCTGAAGTGCACACCACTGGTCTGTACTGGCTGGATCTGGATGACGAGGCTGAAGCGCTGGCATGGGCCGCCCGGGAAAATCGTCCGCTTAGCGCGGTGGATATTTCGGCGGCACACGACGCCGTACCGGTGCTGGGCAGCGGTTTTTCCCGGGCGATCTATATGGCCGACGTCGCCAACGTGCGCAATCCGCGTCTGGTGAAGTCACTCAAGGCCGCGTTGCTGGCGCTGCCGAACGTGACGATCCATGAGCAGTGCGAAGTCAGTGGGTTTGTTCGTGACGGCAATAAAGTGGTCGGCGTGCAGACCGTCACAGGTTCTGTTCTTGGCGATCAAGTTGTCCTGACGGCGGGGGCCTGGAGCGGTGATTTGCTCAAGTGTCTTGATCTGACGCTGCCGGTCGAGCCGGTGAAAGGGCAGATGATTCTCTACAAGTGTGCGGCGGATTTCCTGCCGAGCATGGTCCTGGCCAAGGGCCGTTATGCGATTCCCCGGCGCGACGGGCACATACTGATCGGCAGTACGCTGGAGCATGAAGGCTTCGACAAGACGCCGACCGGGTCGGCACTGGAAAGTTTGAAGGCGTCCGCGGTGGAATTGATCCCGGCGCTGGCCGATGCCGAAGTGGTGGGGCATTGGGCCGGATTGCGCCCGGGATCACCCGAGGGCATTCCTTACATCGGCCCGGTGCCGGGGTTTGACGGGCTCTGGCTCAACTGCGGGCATTACCGTAACGGGCTGGTGCTGGCTCCGGCGTCATGCCAACTGTTTGCCGATGTGATGCTGGGCCGGGCACCGATTATCGATCCGGCGCCTTATGCGCCTGCCGGAAGACTTTAAAGCCTCAATCCAATCCCAGCTTCTTGAGCCGGTAACGCATTGACCTGAATGACAGATTCAACCGCTGAGCCGCCGCCGTGCGGTTCCAGCGTGTTTCCTCCAGGGCCTGGAGCAGCAGTTGGCGTTCGACGTTTTCCAGGTAGGTTTCCAGATTGTCGATCCGGGTCAGGTCCGGCACGCCACCCTCAGCCCCACAGTTGCCTTCAGCCAGGCGCAGGTCGCCGGCTTCGATCTGTTTGTTCTCACACAAGGTGTGCGCCCGTTCGAGCATGTTTTCCAGTTCCCGAACATTGCCCGGGAAGCGATAGCTTTTCAGCGCATCGAGGGCTTGGGGGTGGAGTCTCGCGGCAGGTTGACCGGTATCGGCGGCCAGGCGCTTGAGTATGTGGCTGGCTAGCATTTCGATGTCATCACGACGCTCGCGCAAGGGCGGCACCGGGAGTTCGATCACGTTCAAACGGTAGTAAAGATCATGACGAAATCGTCCGGCGGCGACTTCTGCACCAAGGTCTTTGTGGGTGGCGCAGAGAATACGCACATCCACCGCCACTTCCTGCTGCCCGCCGACGCTGCGTACGGCTTTTTCCTGAATCGCGCGCAGCAGTTTGACTTGCATGGTCAGTGGCAGGTCAGCCACTTCGTCGAGGAGCAGGGTGCCGCCGTGTGCTGTCTGGAACAGGCCGGATTTGTCTTCGATGGCGCCGCTGAAACTGCCTTTGCGATGGCCGAAAAACTCGCTCTCCAACAGCTCCGAAGGAATCGCCGCGCAGTTGATCGCAATGAACGGCTGATTGACGCGGGGGCTTTGATCATGGATCAGGCGCGCGACCAATTCCTTGCCGCTGCCGGATTCTCCGCTGATGTATACCGTCGCATGGCTGCTGGCCAGTTTGGTGATGTGTTTGCGTAGGTTACGCATGGGCAATGAGTCGCCCAGCAAGCATCGATCGATACCGCCCCCGCGGGCAGGAACCAGCAGGGCGCTGGTGACCAGTTCACGCAAGCGCGTAAGGTCCACCGGTTTGGTCAGGAAGTCGAATGCCCCGGCCTTGAGCACATTGATCGCGTTTTCGAGACTGTCATAGGCGGTGATCATCGCCACCTGGACCTGAGGGTGGCGCTGCTGGATGTGCTGCACCAGCTCCAGGCCTGTACCGTCCGACAATTGCATGTCGGTCAGGCATAGATCGAAGGTTTCGCGTTTGAGCAGGGATTGCGCTTCGCCGACGTTGCGGGCGTTGAACGTCTCCAGTTTCATCCTTCCCAGGGTGATTTCCAGGAGTTCGCGAATGTCCGGTTCGTCATCGACGATCAAGACTTTTTGTCGTGGTCTGGTGTTCAATGTGGGGTTCGTCCGTGAGCATAGGTCATGCAAAAGCAGCCGCTTTCCTGGCGTGCTTTGAAGTCTAGGCGGGACAGAATGCTTTCGCCCGGCTGGCCGGACAGATAAAGCCCCAGGCCTTTGATATGGCGGGCTGGGGCTTCATTATCGAGTATTTCCAGTGATTTCAGGTCGAGCCGTAGCGGCGACATTTGCTCGCGGCGCAGCAGGTGCAGGACGTTTTCGATTACCCGGTTCATTCGCAGAGAGTGATCTTGAATAATCTGCGTCAGACGTCGATCGATGCCTTTCAGTTCCTTGGGGGCGCGCGATAGTTCTCAATCGACCGCTATTTCGGGTGAGGTGTCAGCGGCCTTTGGAACCTTTGTCTTGCTCGAGATGAGCCTGGCTGCAATACCATTGCTGGTCGAGGCTCAGTGCGCGGTCGCGCGGCAGGTGAACGCCGCAATGGGCGCAACGGACCATTGGCGCCGCTTCCCGTTCGGCAGGGGGCTTGGGGGTGGAGGCCTGCCCCTTGAATTTGCGCCAGAACCATACTGCAGCGGCAATCAGGGCAATCCAGAACAATAAACGAAGCATGGTGAGCTGCTTTTTGATTGATGAAGCGGCAGTTTAGCCAAGGACCAGACAGGCGCACAGTGTAATAAAGCGCTGAAATAAAAAAGGGAGACTCGAAAGTCTCCCTTTTTGCACAACCTAAGGTGTCAGTCGAACACGCCGAAGGTCATGTAGCTGAACCACGAACGGTCGCTGTCGTTGCCTTGCGCTTCGTGATTTTCTTCTTCAAGCGCTTCGCCATTGTCGTCTTTAGGCTTGAGCTCGCTCGGGATTGCGTCCTTGGCGTCCTGGAACTGCTTCTGCACGTCCTGGTTGGCGCGGGTTTCGCCCGGTGGCAGCGGCGGACGGGACTCGATCAGGCCCAGGGTCGTCTTGCTCAGCCACGAACGGTTGTCGGCTTCGGCCACGGTCGGTACGAACTGACCGTCCACCAGCGTCGGGTGGTTCGGGTAGTTGAGCTTCAGGGTTTCCAGGCTGGTGGCAGCCAGTTCGTCCAGGTGCAGGCGCTGGTAGGCCTCGGTCATCACCGCCAGGCCGTCGCCGACCGAAGGGGTTTCCTGGAAGTTTTCCACCACGTAACGACCGCGGTTCGCGGCGGCGACATAGGCCTGACGGGTCAGGTAGTAGTCGGCCACGTGAATTTCGTAGGCCGCCAGCAGGTTGCGCAGATAGATCATGCGCTGCTTGGCGTCTGGTGCGTAGCGGCTGTTCGGGAAGCGGCTGGTCAGCTGGGCGAACTCGTTATAGGAGTCGCGGGCGGCGCCCGGGTCACGCTTGGTCATGTCCAGCGGCAGGAAACGCGCCAGCAGGCCGACATCCTGGTCGAAAGAAGTCAGGCCCTTGAGGTAGTAGGCATAATCGACGTTCGGATGCTGTGGGTGCAGGCGAATGAAGCGTTCCGCTGCAGACTTTGCAGCCTCAGGCTCGGTGTTCTTGTAGTTGGCGTAGATGAGTTCGAGTTGCGCCTGATCGGCATAGCGACCGAACGGATAACGCGATTCCAGAGCCTTCAGCTTGGCGATGGCACTGGTGTAGCTGCTATTGTCCAGGTCGGCTTGAGCCTGTTGGTACAGCTCGACTTCACTGAGGTTTTCGTCTACGACTTCCTTCGATGAGCAAGCAGCGGTCAATGCGAGGATGGCGATCAGCAGCAGGTGTTTCACTTGCATGGCGGCTTGCGTCCCTATGACGGCCGCTGTCTTGGGCGTGGCCGTCCTGTTATGATGAGCGCCCCGTTGAATAGCCTCGGGGCAAAAGACGCCGTATTTAACCACAAGCGCGCAGCCGAAACCAAAGGCTGTGCCGACGCCTAGTCTGAGCATGTCCGATAAAATTGAACTTCGCGCAGAGGTGCCGTCCGAATTGGGCGGCCAACGCCTCGATCAAGTCGCCGCACAATTATTCGCTGAGCACTCGCGCTCGCGCCTTTCCGCCTGGATCAAAGACGGCCGCCTGACTGTGGATGGGGCGGTTATCCGCCCGCGAGACATCGTCCACGGCGGCGCCATCCTTGAGCTGACTGCCGAGCAGGAAGCTCAGGGCGAATGGGTCGCTCAAGACATAGCCCTGGATATCGTCTACGAAGACGACGACATCCTGGTGATCAACAAGCCTGCGGGCCTGGTGGTGCACCCGGCTGCCGGTCATGCCGACGGCACCTTGCTCAACGCCTTGCTGCACCACGTGCCGGACATCATCAATGTACCCCGCGCCGGTATCGTGCATCGCCTGGACAAGGACACCACCGGCCTGATGGTGGTGGCCAAGACCATTCAAGCGCAGACGCAGCTGGTTACACAGTTGCAGAGCCGCAGCGTCAGCCGGATCTACGAGTGCATCGTGATCGGTGTGGTGACAGCCGGTGGCAAGATCAACGCGCCGATCGGTCGTCACGGCCAGCAACGCCAGCGCATGGCCGTGATGGAAGGTGGCAAGCAAGCCGTCAGCCATTACCGCGTGCTCGAGCGCTTCCGCTCCCACACTCACGTGCGGGTGAAGCTGGAAACCGGTCGTACGCACCAGATTCGCGTGCACATGGCGCACATCAACTACCCGTTGGTCGGAGATCCTGCCTACGGCGGTCGTTTCCGTATTCCGCCGGCCGCCAACCCAACCATGGTCGAATCGCTGAAAAACTTCCCGCGTCAGGCGCTGCATGCGCGTTTCCTGGAACTGGATCATCCGACCACCGGTCAGCGCATGAGCTGGGAATCACCGTTGCCGGAAGATTTTGTCTGGTTGCTGACCCTGCTTAAGCAAGACCGTGAGGCGTTCATCGGATGAGTGACTGGCTGATTCCTGACTGGCCCGCGCCGGCCGGGGTCAAAGCCTGCGTCACCACCCGTGCGGGCGGCGTCAGTCTGGCGCCGTTCGACAGCCTCAACCTCGGCGATCACGTCGACGACAATCCTGAAGCTGTTGCCGAGAATCGCCGTCGTCTTACCGATCATTTCTCCATTCAACCGGCCTGGCTGCAGCAGGTCCACGGCATTGTCGTGGCCCATGCCGATCCAGGCCGGGTGGATACGGCTGATGCCAGTTGGACATCAACGCCGGGCGTCGCCTGCGCGGCGATGACGGCCGACTGTCTGCCAGTGTTGTTTTGCGACCGTGCCGGCACCCGTGTCGCAGCGGCTCATGCCGGTTGGCGCGGGTTGGCGGCGGGCGTGCTGGAGGCCACCCTCGACAGTCTGGCCGTGCCACCTGCCGAAGTATTGGTCTGGCTCGGCCCGGCTATCGGCCCGCAAGCCTTTGAAGTTGGTCCGGAGGTGCGTGAAGCCTTCGTACAGCTGTTGCCGCAAGCGGCAGAAGCCTTTGTACCGAGCCAAAACCCCGGCAAGTTCATGGCCGACATCTATATGCTGGCCCGCTTGCGTCTGGCAGTTCGTGGTGTAACGGCTGTCTATGGTGGTGGTTTCTGCACCGTAACCGACCCTCGCTTCTTTTCTTATCGCCGTGCGTCCCGCACCGGTCGATTCGCCTCGCTGATCTGGCTCGCCCGCTAAGCTTCCCTGACCTGCATCAACGTCCCGACGCTTGAAACTCCCAGAATCGACCACATCTATTGTGGTATCTGGCAGGTTTCTTCATTCAGGATGTTTTATAGGTCCGGCCTGCTCAAAAGGAAGGTGACCCATGCGTATAGACCGTTTAACCAGCAAATTGCAGTTAGCGTTGTCCGATGCCCAATCCCTGGCTGTCGGTCACGATCATCCGGCCATCGAGCCGGCGCACTTGATGCAAGCCTTGCTCGAACAGCAGGGTGGCTCGATCAAGCCCCTGTTGATGCAGGTGGGCTTCGACGTCAATAGCCTGCGTAAAGAGCTGACCAAAGAGCTCGACCAGCTACCGAAAATCCAGAACCCGACCGGTGACGTGAACATGTCGCAGGATCTGGCGCGCCTGCTCAACCAGGCCGACCGTCTGGCCCAGCAAAAGGGCGACCAGTTCATCTCCAGCGAACTGGTGCTGCTCGCCGCCATGGACGAGAACAGCAAGCTCGGCAAACTGTTGCTCGGCCAGGGCGTGAGCAAGAAAGCCCTGGAAAATGCGATCAACAACCTGCGCGGTGGCGAGGCCGTCAACGACCCTAACCACGAAGAAGCGCGACAGGCGCTGGACAAATACACCGTCGACCTGACCAAGCGTGCCGAAGACGGCAAGCTCGATCCGGTGATCGGCCGTGACGATGAAATTCGCCGCACAATCCAGGTGCTGCAACGTCGGACCAAGAACAACCCGGTGCTGATCGGTGAGCCTGGCGTGGGTAAAACCGCCATCGCCGAAGGCCTGGCCCAGCGCATCATCAATGGCGAAGTGCCGGATGGCCTCAAGGGCAAGCGCCTGTTGTCCCTGGACATGGGGGCGCTGATTGCCGGTGCCAAGTATCGCGGTGAGTTCGAAGAGCGCCTGAAATCCCTGCTCAATGAACTGTCGAAGCAGGAAGGGCAGATCATCCTGTTCATCGACGAATTGCACACCATGGTCGGCGCCGGTAAGGGCGAAGGCTCGATGGATGCGGGCAACATGCTCAAGCCGGCCCTGGCCCGCGGTGAGCTGCATTGTGTCGGTGCCACCACGCTCAACGAGTACCGCCAATACATTGAGAAGGACGCCGCACTCGAGCGACGTTTCCAGAAAGTGCTGGTGGATGAGCCGAGCGAAGAAGACACCATCGCCATCCTGCGTGGCCTCAAGGAGCGTTATGAGGTTCACCACAAGGTGGCGATCACCGATGGCGCGATCATTGCCGCGGCCAAGCTCAGCCATCGCTACATCACTGACCGACAGTTGCCGGACAAGGCCATCGACCTGATCGACGAGGCCGCCAGCCGCATCCGCATGGAGATCGACTCCAAGCCGGAAGTGCTCGACCGTCTGGAGCGTCGCCTGATTCAGCTGAAGGTGGAATCCCAGGCGCTGAAGAAAGAAAGCGATGACGCAGCGAAGAAGCGTCTGGAAAAATTGCAGGAAGAAATCGCTCGGCATGAGCGTGAGTACTCGGATCTCGAAGAAATCTGGAACTCGGAAAAAGCCGAAGTCCAGGGTTCTGCGCAGATTCAGCAGAAAATCGAGCAGTCCCGTCAGGAACTGGAAGCGGCCCGTCGCAAAGGCGACCTGAACCGCATGGCCGAGTTGCAGTACGGGGTTATCCCTGATCTGGAACGCAGCCTGCAAATGGTCGATCAGCACGGCAAAGCCGAAAACCAGTTGCTGCGCAGCAAGGTGACTGAAGAAGAGATCGCCGAAGTCGTTTCGAAGTGGACCGGTATTCCGGTGTCGAAAATGCTCGAAGGCGAGCGTGAAAAGCTGATGAAAATGGAAAGCCTGTTGCACCAGCGTGTGATCGGCCAGGACGAAGCGGTGGTTGCGGTTTCCAACGCTGTGCGGCGTTCCCGCGCCGGGTTGTCCGACCCGAATCGCCCGAGCGGCTCGTTCATGTTCCTCGGCCCGACCGGTGTCGGTAAAACCGAGCTGTGCAAGGCGCTGGCCGAGTTCCTCTTTGATACTGAAGAGGCGATGGTGCGGATCGACATGTCCGAGTTCATGGAGAAACATTCCGTGGCTCGCTTGATCGGTGCGCCACCAGGCTACGTGGGGTATGAAGAGGGCGGTTACCTGACTGAGGCGGTGCGTCGCAAGCCTTACTCGGTGATCCTGATGGACGAAGTCGAGAAGGCGCACCCGGATGTGTTCAACATCTTGCTGCAAGTGCTCGAGGATGGTCGTCTGACCGACAGCCATGGCCGTACGGTGGACTTCAAGAACACCGTGATTGTCATGACCTCCAACCTGGGGTCGGTGCAGATCCAGGAACTGGTCGGTGATCGTGAGGCGCAGCGTGCAGCTGTGATGGATGCGATTTCCAGCCACTTCCGGCCGGAGTTCATCAACCGGGTCGACGAAGTGGTGATCTTCGAGCCATTGGCGCGAGATCAGATCGCTGGCATTACCGAGATCCAGTTGGGTCGTCTGCGCAGCCGCCTGACCGAGCGGGAACTGAAGCTTGAGCTCAGCCCTGAAGCCATGGACAAGCTGATCGCGGTCGGTTACGACCCGGTGTATGGCGCACGGCCGCTCAAGCGCGCTATCCAGCGCTGGATCGAGAACCCGCTGGCGCAGCTGATCCTGTCCGGTCGATTCATGCCGGGCGATACCGCTCACGGTGTGGTGGAAAACGACGAAATCGTCTTCGTCTGATCCAAAACGGCAGCAAAATCGAAAAGGCCTCGCATAACGAGGCCTTTTTTTCGTTAGGCTGTTGAACTCAAAGGAAAAGGCTTGTAAAGTGCGCCCCGCAGTAAGTCACCCGCCAGGGTTTCCGCTCCCCAAGCAGGAATCCAAAATAAGTTGCAAATCATTAACTTGAAAGCAATTTAGGGGGTTGACAGAGGTGCTGAAGATTGTAGAATAGCGCGCCTCAGACACACGAACGCAGCGATGCGAACGGGTCGAAGAGAACGCAGTAAAGCTTCAAAGTTGTAAATTGAAATGTGTAGTTCCGTGATAGCTCAGTCGGTAGAGCAAATGACTGTTAATCATTGGGTCCCAGGTTCGAGTCCTGGTCACGGAGCCAATTTCAAACCGGGGTATAGCGCAGTCCGGTAGCGCGCCTGCTTTGGGAGCAGGATGTCAGGAGTTCGAATCCCCTTACCCCGACCATTTTTGGGTCGTTAGCTCAGTTGGTAGAGCAGTTGGCTTTTAACCAATTGGTCGTAGGTTCGAATCCCACACGACCCACCATTTTTGAAACCAGTTAACGCTGGAATCGAATCTTAAGATCAGAGGCCAAAAGCGCTGATCGAAGAAGGCGCCTTCAAGGGTGCCTTTTTTTTACCGGGGTATAGCGCAGTCCGGTAGCGCGCCTGCTTTGGGAGCAGGATGTCAGGAGTTCGAATCCCCTTACCCCGACCATATTAAAAATCCTCGTATCGAAAGATACGGGGATTTTTTTTGCTTTCGAAAATACTGGGCGTGCCACAAAACCCTGTGGGAGCGAGCTTGCTCGCGATGGCGGTGTATCAGGCGACATTGATATCGACAGAAAGGACGCCATCGCGAGCAAGCTCGCTCCCACAGGTTTACATCAGTGCAGCTTGAGCCGTGGCTCGGTACCGCGACCGATCTTGCTGCCCAGCATCAGCATCGCCGTGCGGAACGGCCCGTACAGCGCCATCTGGTGCATGCGGTACAGCGACACGTAGAACATCCGCGCCAGCCAGCCTTCGAGCATCACGCTGCCGGTGAGGTTGCCCATCAGGTTACCCACAGCCGAAAAACGCGACAGCGAGATCAGCGAGCCGTAGTCGGTGTACTTGTACTCCGGCAGTGCCTTGCCTTCGATGCGCAGTTTCAGCGATTTGGCCAGCAACGAAGCCTGCTGGTGAGCGGCCTGGGCACGTGGTGGCACATTGCGGTCGCTACCCGGTTGCGGGCAGGCGGCGCAGTCACCGAAGGCGAAGATGTTCTCGTCACGGGTGGTTTGCAGGGTCGGCAGCACTTGCAGCTGATTGATGCGGTTGGTTTCCAGGCCATCGATGTCCTTGAGGAAACCCGGTGCACGAATCCCCGCGGCCCAGACTTTCAGGCTGGCCTTGATTTCGTTGCCGTCGGCGGTGATCAGGCTGTCGGCCGTCACCTCGCTGACAGCGGCATTGGTCATGACGTTGACCCCGAGTTTCTCCAGGGTTTTATGCACAGGCCCGCCAATCCGCTCCGGCAGCGCCGGCAGGACTCGTGGTCCGGCTTCGATCAGGGTGATGTGCATGTTTTCCGGTTTGATCCGGTCCAGGCCATAGGCTGCCAGTTCGTGGGCGGCGTTGTGCAGTTCGGCGGCCAGTTCGACCCCGGTGGCACCGGCGCCGACGATGGCCACGCTGATTTGCTCGATCGTGTCGGACTGACCGGCGTGAGCGCGCAAATAGTGATTGAGCAGTTGCTGGTGGAATCGCTCAGCCTGTTTGCGGGTGTCGAGGAACAGGCAGTGCTGCGCCGCGCCCTGGGTGCCGAAATCGTTGGTGGTGCTGCCGACGGAGATCACCAGCGAGTCGTAAGGCACTTCGCGGGCTGGCACTAACTCCACACCAGCTTCGTCATAGGTGGCGGCCAGCTGGATTTTTTTCTTCGCGCGATCGAGCCCGCTCATGCGCCCCAGCTGGAACTCGAAATGGTTCCATTTGGCTTGGGCGACATAGTTGAGTTCGTCTTCGGAAGAGTTCAGGGAACCGGCCGCCACTTCGTGCAACAACGGTTTCCAGATGTGGGTCAGGTTCGCGTCGACCAGCATCACGCTGGCTGTGCCGCGCTTGCCCAGAGTCTTACCCAGACGGGTAGCCAACTCCAGACCGCCGGCGCCGCCGCCGACAATGACAATACGATGGGACATGGGGATAACTCGCAAGGCTAAAAGAAATCGGTACGGTTACCCAAGCGAGCGCAAGGCAGCTCATAGCGTCAGGTAACTGATAAGTCGGCTCAACAGGCCCAGACCAATGGTCATTGCCAATACCAGTACAAGGAGCATCCACGGCCGGAAAGGCCGGCGCTCGACTTGATGCTGGGACAACTGCAGGTACTCTTCGACATGCTTTTGGTCGTCGGGGTTCAGGCGGCTGGTCATATCGGGCCTCGTCAGGGGTAGACGTTGCTGAATGTGTAGAAGCTACAGGGAAATTATTCAGCTGTGAACGGAGCTTAGCTGCTGACCGGGGAAAGGCTCGAGGCTCACAGGCTGATCCCGACGTCGAACACAATGCTGCGCCCCAGGTTGCTGCGCAAGAAGTCCGGCGCATCCGGGTGAGCGAACAGCACACGGGCGAATGTCGGCCCAACCAATGACAGCGAACGCCAGCCCTGGCGCAGGTATTCGGTCGGCGGCGGGAAATGGCTGTTGAGGTCCAGTACTTCGCGTTTGAGGCTGGCGAAGGCAATGATGTCCAGTTCACCCAGATCCATGCCGCGTTCTTTGTAGTTGTGCGCTTTTTTGCGCAAGGTCGGCGCCAATCGCAGCAAAAACTCGTTGGCCGGGATGCGTCGTGGCTTGGCCTCGCGGCGCACCAGTTGACTCAGGGAAAACGCGCTGCGTCGGCGTTGCAGTTCGTCGCGCCATTCATCGTTGAGGCGCCGCCCCTCGTCGAGCACGAAGAACACCTCGAAACTGGCATCGCGAAACAACACATCCGGCGGCTCGCCTGCGGGGGCGAACTCATCGGCACGATAGGGAATGTTCAAGCCTTGCAGAAGGCGCTGGCACACCCAACGCTCCCGCTCCCATTTGCGGGCATTGGACAGGAACGCGTTGGCTTGCTCGGCCGCGATGGTCAGCAGGCGTAGGTAATCTGAGTCATCCATAGGCCCAAGCTTAGCGTTCAAATGTGATCGCAAAGAAGACAATTTGTCGCAGAGGCTCATAGCCTCCCGTTCCCATGCCCGTTTCAGGGCCCTGCACAAAACGGATAGTGATCTGCGTTCACTGGCTATTGCCACGTATCGGGCGGCTCTACCCTCGGCTGTACGGACGTAAGCCGTGTTACCGCCGCTCTAAAAAAACAACAACAAGAGATATATGCCATGCGCAAGATCGACGTACATGAGGTTATCGACAACGCTCGCTTCAACCGCTTTCACTGGATGGTGCTGTTCTGGTGTGCCCTGATCATCATATTCGACGGGTACGATCTGGTGATCTACGGCGTGGTCCTGCCGATGCTGATGAAAGAGTGGGGGCTCAGTCCTCTGCAAGCCGGTGCCCTGGGCAGCTATGCACTGTTCGGCATGATGTTCGGCGCGCTGTTCTTCGGTCCGCTGTCGGACAGGATCGGCCGCAAAAAAACCATCACGATCTGCGTGATGCTCTTCAGTGGTTTCACCGTGCTCAATGGTTTCGCCCGCAACCCCACCGAGTTCGGCCTCTGCCGCTTCATTGCCGGGCTCGGCATTGGCGGCGTGATGCCTAACGTCGTGGCGCTGATGAACGAGTACGCGCCGAAAAAAATCCGCAGCACTCTGGTGGCGATCATGTTCAGCGGTTACTCGGTGGGCGGCATGCTGTCCGCCGGACTGGGCATTGTGCTGATCCCGAGTTTCGGCTGGCAGTCGGTGTTTTACGTGGCGGTCCTGCCGTTGCTGTTGTTGCCGCTGATCATGTATTTCCTGCCCGAATCGGTGGGCTTCATGTTGCGTCAGGGGCGTAATGAAGAGGCGCGCAACATTCTTCAGCGCATCGATCCGGCCTACGTCGCGCAAACCTCCGATCAATTGCACATGGCCGAAGTGAAAGGCACGGGCACCCCGGTGTTGCAGTTGTTCCGTGAAGGCCGTGCGTTGCGCACGCTGATGCTATGGCTGGCGTTTTTCTGCTGCCTGTTGATGGTGTACGCGCTGAGTTCCTGGCTACCGAAACTGATGGCCAACGCCGGTTACAGCCTGGGTTCGAGCCTGTCGTTCCTGCTGGTGTTGAACTTCGGGGCGATCTTCGGCGCGGTCGGTGGCGGGGTGCTGGGCGACAAACTCAATCTGCCGCGGGTGCTGTCGGTGTTTTTCGCCATGGCGGCGGTGTCGATAACCCTGTTGGGCTTCAACAGCCCGATGCCGGTGTTGTACCTGCTGATCGCCATTGCGGGTGCCACCACCATTGGCTCGCAGATTCTTTTGTACGCCTGCGCCGCGCAGTTTTATTCCATGACGATTCGTTCTACCGGCCTGGGCTGGGCGTCGGGCATCGGGCGCAACGGGGCCATCGTCGGTCCGCTGCTGGGTGGTGCGTTGCTCGGGATCAGCTTGCCCCTGCAACTGAACTTCATGGCGTTTGCCTTGCCCGGTGCGGTGGCGGCCCTGGCCATGACTGTGTTCGCCATCAGCAGCCGACGCAGCGCTGCTGGCGTCAACCCAGCGTTGTCAGCGACCGGTGCCTGAATCATGAAAGCGTTTTTCCAGGACTTCTCATTGTCAGCCGCCGTGGCTGGATTGATTGCCACGGTGATTTCCTACGCCGGCCCGTTGGTGATCATTTTTCAGGCGGCAGAAGCGGCACATCTTTCGCGGGAAGTGTTGTCGTCCTGGATCTGGGCGATCTCCATTGGCAGCGCCGTGCTCGGTATCGGTTTGAGCCTGCGCTACCGCGTTCCGGTGATCATCGCCTGGTCGGCGCCGGGCTCGGCGTTGCTGGTGACGCTGTTGCCGGACATCTCCATGGCAGAGGCGGTGGGGGCGTATCTGGCCAGCAGCCTGATCATTTTCGTGGTTGGCATCTCGGGCGCTTTCGACCGGATCATCAACAAGCTGCCCGCCGCCATCGCGGCGGCGATGCTGGCGGGGATCCTGTTCAGTTTCGGCACCGGGTTGTTCGTGTCGATGCAGCACAAGCCGTTGCTGGTCCTGGCGATGTTTGCCTGCTACCTGATCTGCAAGCGTGTGATGCCGCGTTATGCAGTGATGATGGTGCTGCTGGTGGGCTGTTCGATTGCCGCGTTCACCGGTGATTTGCATCGTGAAGCGCTGGTGATCGGCCTGGCCACGCCGGTGTGGATCACGCCTGAGTTCAGCCTGGGTGCGATCCTGAACATCGCCTTGCCGCTGGTGATGGTGGCGCTGACCGGTCAATTCGTGCCCGGCATGGCGGTGCTGCGCGCCAGTGGATACCCAACGCCGGCAAGCCCGATCATCGCCAGTAGCGCGCTGGGCACGGCACTGCTGGCGCCGTTCGGGTGCCATGGACTGAATCTGGCGGCGATCACTGCGGCGATCTGCATGGGTCGCGAATCCCACGAAGATCCTCGCAAACGCTACGTGGCCGGGGTCGTCGGCGGCCTGTGTTACCTGCTGTTGGGGATCTTCGGCGCCACGCTGGTCTCGCTGTTTTCAGCGTTCCCCAAAGAGCTGATCGCGGCGCTGGCCGGGCTGGCCCTGTTCGCCGCCATTGCCGGCGCGTTAACGGGTGCGATGGCGGTGCCGAGCGATCGTGAAGCCGCGCTGGTGACCTTTCTGGTCACGGCTTCGGGCATGTCGTTGTTCGGTTTGTCCGCGGCGTTCTGGGGGCTGATTTTCGGCATGGTCACCCATGTGCTGTTGAGCGCCCGTCGTTCCGTTCCCCGTCGAAAATCCACTGCAACTGAAGTCCTTCAACCAGTCGATCAATAACAATAAGAGAAAAACGATGAAACAGATTCTCCCAACAACCGGTTCGGCGTTGTCCCTGGCTGTCGTCTCGGGTTTTTCCACGGGTGCGATGGCGGCTGAAGCCGGCTTTGTCGAAGACACCACCGCGACGTTGCAGGCGCGCAATTACTACTTCAGCCGCGACTATTCCGACATCGTCGGCGCCAACCAGCAATCGAAGGCTGAAGAGTGGGCCCAGGGTTTCATACTCAACGTGAAGTCCGGATACACCCAGGGCACCGTCGGGTTTGGGGTGGACGTCATCGGCTTGCTCGGCCTCAAGCTCGACAGCGCTCCGGACCGGACCAATACCGGTTTGCTGCCGGTGCAGGACGACGGCCGCGCGGCGGACAACTACAGTCGTCTGGAAGGCGCGTTGAAGATGCGCTACTCCAAAACCGAGCTGAAAGTCGGTGAGCTGCAACCCAATCTGCCAGTGTTGGCATTCAGCGATATTCGCCTGCTGCCACCGAGTTATCAGGGCGCAAGCATCACCTCCAACGAGATCAATGGCCTGACGCTGCAGGGTGGTCACTTGAGTTCAACCAGCCTGCGCAATGAGGCTGGCGACGAAAAGATGCAAGCGATGTTGGGCCATGTGCCGCAGCGCCAGGTCAGCAGTGACGGTTTCAATTTTGCCGGCGCTGATTATGTCTTCAACGACAAGCGCAGCTCGGTCAGCGCCTGGTACGGGCAACTGGAAGATATCTACAACCAGCGTTTTCTGGGTTTAAAACACAGTGAGCCGGTGGGCGACTGGATCCTCGGTACCAACCTCGGTTACTACGATTCGCGCGAGGACGGCAAGAAACTGCTGGGCAACATCGACAACCAGGCGTTCTTCTCGTTGCTGTCGGCCAAGCGTGGCGGCCATACGTTTTACGTCGGCTATCAGGGCATGTTCGGTGACAGTGCGTTCCCACGGGTGTTTGCCAACATCTCACCACTGGGCAACGAAGTGCCGACCTACGAGTTCGCCTCCACCGATGAACGTTCCTGGCAGGCGCGCTACGACTACGACTTCGCGGCGCTCGGCGTACCGGGGCTGACCAGTACCGTGCGCTACATCAGCGGCAATAACGTCGATACCGGCAAGGGGTTTGAAGGCAAGGATCGCGAGCGTGACCTGGACATCGGCTATGTGCTGCAGAGCGGCAGCCTCAAGGGCCTTGGCATCCGTGTGCGCAATGCGATGGCGCGTTCAAACTACCGCAGTGATATCGACGAGAACCGCTTGATCCTCAGCTACACGTGGACCTTGCTGTGAGCCATTGATCACAGGTTGCTGGTGCAATCACCCATGACGTTGTAGGTCACGCGATGGGTCTGGCCCTGATGATCGACATACTCCATGGTCGCCGGTACAACCCCGCACGCGGTCGCCGTGTCGGACACAGAAACCACCTTGGCGATGTCCAGGGGCTGTGCCGGGTTATACAGGACCGCGAGGGGTTCGTTGTCGGCGGCCATGGCCGAGGTGGCGATGACGGTCAGCAACAGGCTGATCAACGTTTTCATGTTGGCGTGCTCCGTGTCGGTTCTGATGTCTGAATTTTAGTCTTTGCCACCGACGGATAAAGGGGCGAACGGCGGATGCAGCCTTACATAAAACGTAACAGTCATCGCCCGAGGGGGGCTTATGGATGTGCTTAACAACTTGCGCGTGTTCATCCGGGTGGTGGACTGCGCCAGCTTCACCGGGGCTGCCGATGCGCTGGATCTGTCGACCGCCCAGGTATCCCGATTGGTGGCGGATCTGGAGGAGCATGTTCAGGCGCGTCTGCTGCAACGCACCACGCGGCGCTTGAGCCTGACCGATGCCGGCGAGCGCTTCCTGCTGCGCAGCCGGCAAATCGTCGAAGCCATGGACGAGGCGACGGCCGAGGCCCGGGGCGCTCATATCAATCCGGCGGGACGCCTGCGGGTGCACAGCATGAACGGCCTGGGTGTGCTGCTCACGCCGTTGATCGCCCGCTACAGCGAGCTCTATCCCGATGTGGTGTTCGAGCTGACCTTGTCGCAGCGCAATCCCGATCCGCTGGAGGAAGGGCACGATGTGGTGATTTCGATAGCGCCCGAACTGGCCGACTCACAAATGGTTGCGCAGGCCGTCGGGCAGATCTACAGCGTGCCCTGTGCCTCCCCGGCTTACTTGCAACGCCGGGGCGTGCCGCAGCAGCCGCTGGCGCTGAGCGATCATCAATGCCTGCGCATGCTCGACCCGTTGTACAGCGATCAATGGTTGTTCCAGGACGAGCAAGGCGAGCACGCCGTCAGCCCGGCCAAGACCTTTCAGTGCAATGTTGCCGAGTCGATGGTCAAGGCTTCGGAGGCGGGCATGGGCATCAGCCTGCTGCCGTTCTACACCGCGACGCGGCCCTTGAGCGACGGTACTTTGCTGCGCGTGTTACCGGCATGGCGCCTGCGCGAACGCAATGTGTATGCGCTGTATCCTTCGCGACGCTTTCTCGATGCCAAGGTGCGTACCTGGGTGGACTTTCTCAAGTCAGAGCTACCGAAGCTGTTCGCCGAGCATGACGCGGTGATGAACGATTCGCGGCATTGGGCTTGAAGTCGAAGGGCAGGCGAGCGGCGGTGTAGACTGAGTGCCTGTTGTCTTTCGCCAAGGAGTCGCGCGTAGCCATGATCGGTGCAGAGTTGCTGTCATCGCAAACCCTTGCGGTCGGCTGGCTGATCTATGTGCCGGTGTTGATCTGGGCGATCTGTCGCGCGCCGTGGGTTGAACTGTTCACCGACAGCCGTCGTCAGCATCTGCTGTTTGGAACGGTGTTTGCGCTGTTTCTGTTGTGGCTGGTGCGGCGCGATTTTGATACTGGCGTGTCTTACCACTTCATCGGCATGACAGCGGTGACGCTACTGCTGGACTGGCCGCTGGCGCTGGTCGGCGGGTTGGTGGCGCAAACGGGGCTGGTGTTGCTCGGCCGACAGGACCTGGCGGCGGTCGGGGTCAATGGCGCGCTGTTGATTGCGCTGCCGGTGCTGGTCACCGAGTGCTGCGCGATCCTAGTGGAGCGTGCTCAGCCGCGAAATCCCTTTGTGTATATCTTCGTTTCCGGATTTTTTGCGGCGGCGTTGTCGGCGTTGCTGTGCCTGCTGCTGGCGCTTTGGTTGTTATGGTTCGACGAGCGTTTTGCCATGCCGTACTGGCTGGAAGACTTTGTCGGATATCTGTGGCTGATCATTTTTCCCGAAGCGTTTATCAACGGCATGATCGTCAGTGCGCTGGTGGTGTTCTGCCCGGAGTGGCTGGAGACGTTCAACCGCACACGCTACCTCTCGGCTCCCTGGAAGGACGACGATCCCAAGTCCTGATCCGCATCAAAACCTGGAATCGCCCTCTCGATGGATCAGTGGCGCGGGTCGAAGTCACCGCTGAACATCTCGTCCTCGGCATCGGGAGCCACTGGAATCTTGTGCTCTTCGGACGCCCAGGCGCCCAGGTCGATCAGTTTGCAGCGGTCGGAGCAGAATGGCCGGAATTTACTCTCGGCGGTCCATTCCACGGGGGCGCCACAGGTTGGGCATTCGACGGTTGTTGGTTGGCTCATGACTGGCCTCCACGCAAAGAAAGATAAAAGTGATGCAGGCGTTCGACCTCACTGTGCAGCCAGGCAAGGTCGCGGTCATTGACCACGACGTCGTCGGCATGGCTCACGCGATCCTGACGGCTGGACTGGGCCTTGAGGATCGCCTGGACTTGCTGTTCGCTGGTCTGGTCACGTTGCAGGGTGCGTTCGATCTGCAATTGTTCAGGGGCATCGATCACCAGCACCCGTTGGGTCATGGCGTATTGCCCGGACTCGATCAGCAGCGGCGAAACCAGAATCGCATAAGGCGATTTTGCCAGCGCCAGGTGGTGAGCGATCTCCTCGCCGATCAGCGGATGCAGGAGCGCCTCCAGCCAGCGGCGCTCTTCAGGCACCTCGAAGATCAATTTGCGTAGTGCGGCGCGGTCCAGTTGCCCGTCGGCCTGCAACACGCCGGTGCCGAAGTGCTCGGCGATTTGCGCCAGTGCCGGGCGGCCGGGTTCCACTACCCAGCGAGCGGCATGATCGGCGTCGACCACATGCACGCCCAGATCGATGAAGTGTTGGGCGGCCGCACTTTTGCCGCTACCGATGCCGCCGGTCAGGCCGAGAATCCAGGGGTTTTCCACAGGGCTATTCATTTCAAACCGACAAACTGCCAATAGAGGTCGGTTATTTGACCACCCCAGAGCAACGCAATCCAGCCGGCAATGGCCAGATAGGGGCCGAAAGGGATCGGCGTCGAGGTTTTTGCATGGCGCCAGCGCAGCAGGATCAGCCCGATAATGGCACCCACCAGCGAGGACAGCAGGATGGTCAGCGGCAAAATCTGCCAGCCACCCCAGGCACCCAGCATCGCCAGCAGCTTGAAATCACCGTAGCCCATGCCGTCCTTGCCCGTGATCAGCTTGAACAGCCAGAACACCGACCACAGCAGGCCGTAGCCGGCGATCGCCCCCCAAAGCGCCTCGTGCAACGACACGAACAGGCCGAAACTGTTGACGATCAACCCCAGCCATATCAACGGCAGCACCAGTACGTCCGGCAATATCTGATGTTCGGCGTCGATCAGGCTCATCGCCAGTAAACCCCAGCTCAGCACCAGCACCAGGCCGGCCGGCCAACCGAAGCCGAAGTGCCAGGCAACAAACGCCGATAACAGCCCGCAGGCCAGTTCGGTCAACGGATAGCGCGGGCTGATCGCTGCCTTACAGGCTGAGCAGCGGCCGCGCAAAAACACATAACTGAGCAGCGGGATGTTTTCCCAGGCGCGGATTCGGTGACCGCAGTGCGGGCACTGGGAGTGGGGCAGCAACAGGTTGTAGGTCGGCAGCGGCGTTTCGCCAGGCAGCCCGAGAATGTCATGGGCCTGCTCACGCCAGTCGCGCTCGAGCATTTTCGGCAGGCGCCAGATCACGACATTGAGGAAACTGCCGACCAGCAGGCCGGTGATGCCTGCGAGAAGGACAAAGGCCAGCGCAGAGTGAATCAGGATTTCATTCAAGGGCATGTCAGATCGCTGAGCCAAGTTGGAAGATGGGCAGGTACATGGCAACTACCAGTCCACCGACGATAACACCCAGCACCACCATGATGAACGGTTCCATCAGGCTGGTGAGGTTATCGACCATGTTATCGACGTTGTCTTCGTAGAACCCCGCGACTTTGTCGAGCATAGCGTCCAGGGTGCCTGACTCTTCGCCGATGGCAGTCATCTGTATCGCCATGTTCGGAAAGACGCCGCAGGTACGCATGGCGAAATGCAATTGCATGCCGGTCGAGATGTCCTGCCGGATGCGCAATACCGCGCGCTTGAACACGACATTGCCGGTCGCACCGGCCACTGATTCCAGGGCCTCCACCAGCGGTACGCCGGCAGCAAAAGTGGTCGACAGTGTACGGGCGAACCGGGCCACGGCGGACTTGTGCATCAAGGTGCCCACCAGCGGCAGTTTCAGCAGCCAGGTGTCCATCCGGTCACGGAAGGCCGGGGATGTCCTGAGGGCGTGGCGCACGCCGAAGGCCGTGGTGACCAGCGCGCCAAGGACCACCCACCACCAGGCCTGCATGAATTGCGACAGGCCAATGACCATCACGGTGAAGGCCGGCAGTTCGGCGCCAAAGCCTTTGAACACCGACTCGAACTGCGGCACGACATTGACCAGCAGAATCCCGGTGACAATTGCCGCGACGAACACCACGACCAGCGGGTAGGTCATGGCTTTCCTGATCCTGGCCTTGAGGCTTTCGCTTTTTTCCTTGTAGGTCGCGACCCGCTCCAAAAGGGTGTCGAGGGCACCGGCCTGCTCGCCGGCATCCACCAGGTTGCAATACAGCTCATCGAAATACCGGGGCTTCTTGCGCAGGGCGGCGGCGAAGCTGCTGCCTGCCGCAACTTCCTGTTTCAGTTCGTCCACCAGCTTGCGCATGGCCGGATTGTCGAAGCCCTCGCCGATGATGTCGAAGGACTGCAACAACGGCACCCCGGCCTTCATCATCGTCGCCATTTGCCGGGTGAACAGGGCAATGTCCTGGGCCTTGATGCGCTTGCCCATGCTGAAGAACGAATGGTTTTTCTTGCGAACCTTGCCGGGACTGATGCCTTGCTTGCGCAGTTTCGCCTTGATCAGCGCCGGGTTTTGAGCGCTGAGTTCGCCGGTCACTTTTGTGCCTTTGCGGTCGATGCCTTCCCATGCATACACGCTGATTTTCGCTGCCTTGACCGCCATGTTCAGTCCTGGGTATTCCGATTGAATTGCTCTTATAGCCTAGTCAAGGGACGGGGCCAAACCCGCAAGGGTGAGGTGACAAAAAACGTCAGATAGTGCTGATCCTGGTAGTAGGCAAGAGCTGTGCGGCCACCACGCCCCCTGCCAACAGGGGCTTCTGGCCTTGGCACAGGCTGTGCTGCCATGGGGCAGGTCATGAGCCTTCGACTCATGCATGGAGCTTGTACATGAACAATCAGAAAGGTTTTACCCTGATCGAGTTGCTCGTCGTGGTGGCGATCATCGGGATCCTGGCAACACTGGGTCTGCCGATGTATTCCAAGTACCAGGCTCGGGCCAAGGTCACGGCGGCGCTGGCCGAACTGACTGCAATGAAGGTGCCGTTCGAGGATGTGATCAGCCAGGGGGAAACCCCGACAATTGCCAACGTGGCGCCCGCTGGCGAGACATCGACCAACCATTGCGCCCTGTCTGTGACGGCTACGACGCCGGCGGGAGCGGGATCAATCGTTTGTACGTTGCACAATGCCCCGGGGGTGGTCCAGGGAAAAACCGTCACCCTGACACGGGACGAAGACAAAGGCTGGTCATGTAAAAGCAGCGTTTCCAAGGATTACTTGCCAAAAGGGTGTTCCGGTTCTGCGGCATGAAGTGCTGAATCAAGTCCCCGCTTTTGCGAGGATTTTTCTGTTTGTCGACCCGTCGTCAAATGCAGCAGATAAAGCTCAGAAATTCAGCATCTTAGGAACTTTCCATAAACCCGCAACTTGCATGCAGTGTTCGTGCTTCTCGTGCATTTTGCATGATTCCGAAAATTGGCTTATTTTATAACTTGTTGATTAATAAGGTTTTTAACTCTGTTTAAAAGTTGGCATAGCGTTCGCAATATCCTTGGTAACCCTGCCGAAAAGACACCCGGCAGACTTTCCGAAAAACAGGAGTTACTCGTATGAAGAAGTTCGCTATCACTGCCGCTGCTGCTACCGCGCTGACCCTGACCATGGTCAACGCCGCGTTTGCTCAAACCACCCAGGCAACCCAGTCGCCAATGGTGCTGGCTGCCGGTGAAATGACCGAAGCGAAAGAAGCTACTTCCGATACCTGGATCACCACCAAAGTCAAAGCTGACCTGATGACCGAAAAAGGCATTCCAGGTACCGACATCAAGGTTGAAACCAACAAAGGCGTGGTATCGCTGTCGTCGACCACCGCCGTGACCGATTCGCAAAAAGAAATGGCTGTGGCCATCGCCAAGAAGATCAAAGGCGTCAAGGCGGTCTCCGCTGACGGCCTCAAAGCCGAGTAAGGCAAGACTTCTCGCCTGGACCGGAGCCAAACGAATGTTGGCCACCACAGACCCCGCGCATTTTTGCCGGGGCCTGCTCTATATGCAGCGCTGAAAAACCAATGTGGGAGCAAGCCCGCTCCCACACTGGATAGTGCTAATCAATTGCCGCGTTTGCTGGTGATCTGTTTCAGCCGATTACCTTCGAACCGCAAGTATTGATACATCCCGCCATTCGGTCCGTAGGTCCATTCCTCGACCTGAAACTCTTCGCGTCGATCTGCACTGCGTTTGTAACCCAGCAGGTCGCGACTGACCGGTTCACCGCATTTCTGCAAAACCTCACTCGAGCGATCGCCGACGCTGATCAACTGGCTGCCACAGCGCAGGGTATCGGCCGCCCCGGCCTGACTGGCGGAGAGCGCCAGGATCAGGCCAGTCAGCTGCCGCCGCATCATCACTCGGCATCCAGATGCATCGGGGTCACCACGCGGCCGTCACTTTGCGCCTCGCCCAGATTGGCGTCGATGAAATACACCCGGTCATCTTCCAGCTGGGCCTTGTCGACCAGGTAATCCTTGATGCTGCTGGCGCGTTCCTGGCCCAGTTGACGCAACAGCACGTCGCTGGAACTCCAGAACTTGATAACCTCGGCACGCATTTTCGCGGTGCGTTCTTCCTTGCCCAGGTCCTTCCATTCGGCAGGGGGCTGGATTTTCAGGCGGGTGCGGTAGATACCTTCGAGCAGCGGGCCTTTTTCCCCGTCCGGCACTTCCAGCAACGAAGCCTGGGCCGGGACCTTGTCACCGCGGCGCTGGAGCATTTTGTAGTAGTTGTACTGGTACTCACGCTCCAGGCGTTGTTCGGCGATCAGCGGGCCATCGCTGCTCTGGGCGGCGGTGCCTTCGATTTCCAGGCGCAGGGCCGGGCGTTCCTTGAGTGCCTTGGACAGTTTGTCCAGGGCACCTTCGGCTTCCTTGCCCAATTCACTGGAACCGGCTGCGAATGAAACGCTGCCCAGGTCTTCCGAGCCGCCACCGTTGACCAGCCCGCCAATGAGTTTGAACGGTGCTGCCGCGGTTTTGACGATCAGGTTGCGCAGGGTCTGCCAGATAATCGGCATGACGCTGAACTGAGGGTTGTTCAGGTCGCCGCTGACCGGCAGTTCGATGGAGATCTTACCGTCGACGTCCTTGAGCAAGGCAATCGCCAGTTTCAGCGGTAAGCTCACGGCATCCGGGCTGTCGACTTTTTCACCCAGTTGCAGTTGTTCGACCACCACTTTGTTTTCAGCTTTGAGCTGACCCTTGGTGATCTGGTAGTGCAGGTCGAGATTGAGCCGGCCCTTGCGGATACGATAGCCGGCGAACTTGCCGGAGTAGGGCGTCAGCGTGGTCAGCTCCACGCGTTTGAAGCTGGTGGCGATGTCGAGACTGGCCATCGGGTCGAACGGATTGACCGAGCCCTTGATGGTCACCGGCGCGTAGCGATCGACCTTGCCCTTGACGTCGACACCGGCCGGTTTCGGCTGGCGGCTGTCGATGGTGCCGATCTGCCCATTGAGTTGCTGGATGGCGGTGGCGAAGTTCGGGGTCAGGCTGAAGTCGGCGAAGTTGGCCGAACCGTCATTGATGAAAATGCCGCCGATGTGGATGCCCAGCGGTTTTTCGTTGCTGGCCGGTTTGCTCGCCGCCGGTTTTGCCCCGGAGTCCACCGGTTGCGGAATCAGCAGGTCATCGATGTTGGTGGTGCGATCATCGTTGATCATGAAGCGCGCATAGGGCTGGAACAGGTTGATCTTGTCGATCGACAGGCTGTCCCCATGCTGATAGTTCAGGCCTTCGACCACGACCTGTTGCCACTTGAGGAAGTCGCGGGTTTTCAGGGTGTCCAGGGTATGCAACTGATCGACCTGGGCGCGGCCTGTAACGTTGAACGCCAGAGGCTCAGTGCTTTTCAGGTCGACCGCCAGATCGCTGCCGAGCATGCCGCTGCGCAGTTCCAGGCGAATGAACGGCGTGATGTAGGACTGGGCAACCCGCAGGTCGATGTCCTTGGTCTGTACCTTCAGCCTGGCGCTGACCGGGGCCAGGTTGACCTCGCCGTCGGCCATGATCCTGCCTTGCTTGCCCACGCCGGTATCGAGCTTGAGGGTAAAGGGGGAACCGTTGAGGCTGTCGAAGTTTTGCAGGTCGAGGTTCAGCGGAGCCAGATCCAGGGCGACGGCAGGCTGTGCCTTGCGGTCAGCCAGATGCACCTGGTAATCGCGCAACTGCACATCCTTGAGCAACACCTGCCAGGGTTTGTCTGACGCGGCCGGTTCAGGTTTCGGTGAGTCCGCCGCCGCCGGAATGCTGGCCGGTTCGGCATCCGCCTTGGCTTTGGCAGCGGGTTTTGACGGTTGGCTGGCGAACAGTTTCTGCCAGTCGAGTTGGCCGTCCGATTCCAGCGTGGCCCAGGTTTCCAGTTTGTGGCTGCGGATCTTGCCGACCACCACTTGCTGTTTGGCCAGGTCCACGGTGGTTTCGCTGACGTCCAGGCGCTCGAGCCTCACCAGCGGCCGGCCATCCGGGGCCTTGATCGCGAAGGGTGCAATGTTGACCGCTACATTGCTCAGCAGCAGCTCGGTTTCCTTGGCCAGGCTGAATTTGTAGTCGGTACTGATGCTCATGACGCCGTTTTCGAGGTCCAGTGGCACGGCGTCGCGCACATAGGGCCAAAAGGCTTTCATCTTGCCATCAGTGATTTTCAGCTTACCTTCGGAAGCGATCGGGATCAGGCTGAAGTTGCCGGTCCAGTCGATCTGTCCGCCATTGGGGCCGACGGCCACCAAGGTCATGTCGGCACTGTCATCGGGCAGGGTGCTGAGGTTCTTCAGCTCGAAATCGAGTGTGTCGTAGACAAACTCGATGGGCTCGCTGGGCCGGGCATCTTCAAAGTGCACGGCGCCGCCCGCCAGTTTGATTCGCTCGATGCGCAGCGGAAACGGCTTGGCATCCGGGTCGGCGGGTGTGGGTTCGTTCGCTGGCAGTTTGAACAGCCCCAGCAGATTGAGTTTGCCATCCTTGCTGAACAGGATTTCGGTCTTGGGCTTGTCCAGTTCGACATCGGACAGGTGCACCGCCTTGGTCCACAGGCTGTCGAGTTGCAGATTGGCATACAGGCGTTCGAAACCGACCTGCTCCTTACCGGGCTCGCCGATGTTCAAGCCCCAAAGGGTCAGTTCAAGGCTGAACGGATTGAATTCGATCCGCTGGATCGTGGCGGGTGTGGTGGCGTAGTTGGCCAGTTGCTGGTTGGCAACGCGCAGCGCGACACCCGGTAAAATCAGAAAACCCAGCAAGCTGTAGAGGGCCAGAGCAGTCAACAAGGCGCCGATGGCGCGAATCAATCCTTTGTACATGTGCGGCTTCATCTGTCTGGATCGGAGTGCCTTGGAGTATGGCACGCGTTTCCGGTTCCCAAGTGATTGGACTGATCAGGAAGTTTCAGATTTCTCCCACAGCGGTCAGAGCTGCAGAATCAGGGTTTTCAGCGGTGGTTGCTGATCCATCGACGGGAAGTCGGCGCCCGGTTTCATCACGCTCCACTCACGCACCGGCCGCCCGGCCTTCTCTGCGCAACGCAAAACCTGCTCGCGCCAGTCGTCCATGCTGACTTTCGCCAGGTTGTTGCAGCAGATCAGCACGCCGTTGTCGGCGGTGGTCAGCAGGGCCGGTTTGAGCAGGCTCTGGTAGTCGCGCAGCAGGTCGACGGTGCCGAATGCGCTCTTGGCCCAGGCCGGTGGATCGAGCAGTACCAGATCGTACTGGCGCTGTTCCAGGCGCGGATAGCTCGGCAGTTTTTGCCCGCGGCGCTGGCTGATCGGCAGGCCGGCCAGTTGGCGAATGGCCGGGAAGTAGTCGGACTGGATAAATTCCATGGTCGGCAACTGCGGGTTGAGTTGGCCGTTCTCCCGACCGACCGCGAGATTGCCTTCGGCGAAGTCCAGGTTGCACACCTCGCGCGCACCACCGGCGGCGGCACTGAGGCCGACACCACAGGTGTAGGCGAACAGGTTCAGTACGCTTTTGTTCTTGCTGTGATCCTTGACCCAGCCGCGGGTGTTGCGCAGGTCGAGGAACAGCAGCGGGTCTTGTCCGGCATGGCGACCCCGTACCCGATAGTTCAGGCCCCATTCGTGGCCGACCAGGTTTTGCAGGGCGGCTTCGTCGGCGCGGTAGACAATGTCTTCGCGATCGATGCGCGAATTGCCACGGGAGCGGTCGTTGTAGACCAGCAGGGTGTCAGAACCCAGGTGCTGATTGATCGCTTCGTGCAGTTGCAGCAGCGTCTCGCGCTCCAGCGGCTGGTGGAAACTCTGCACCAGCAATTGCGGGCCGTAGCGGTCGATGGTCAGGCCCCCTGCGCCCTCCTGGCTGCCGTGGAACAGGCGATAGCAATCGGTACCCTGGCTGTGCAACTCCGCCAACAGATCCTGGCGACGTTCGAGGGCGGCGCGCAGCGCCTGATTCAAGGAAGACATGCTGGGCGCCTTGCAGGAGGGAATTGGGCGCGGGAGTTTAACAGTTTTGGCACGGGACCGAGGTGCTGCCTTCGCGAGCAAGTCGAGTCGTCGCACCGCCGCTCCCACATCGGATTTTCTGTGAACATAAAACTCGAGTTCGACATAGATCCAATGTGGGATCGGCGGTGCGACGACTCGACTTGCTCGCGAAGCTTTTGATCTTTGTTCTTTCTAAGTAATCCCCATCCGTCGTTTAGCCCGCTGCACCGACCCATTACGCACCGCCCAGCGCAGCATCGGCGCACTGCGATTGACGCTGGCGCGGATCAGCTTGCGTTGCAGCGGATTCTGGCTGACACCGAGCATATCGCTGGCCCAGTCCGGCAGCAGATCGATCCCGGCCTGCATCATCAAACCACCGAAAGGCTTGGCCAGGCGGCTGGGGGAGGGGGCGTTCAGCAACAGGCGCAGGACTTCTCGGCTGCGTTCGTCGCACAGCAAATGTGGACGCATGCGCTCAAGGTAGTCGGCAATTTCCTGCCGCGAACGGGGCACATCCCGGGCCCCGAGGCGCTCGGCAACCAAGGCAATTTCGGCGTAATAGCGATCCTGATCGACCTGCGACAGGTGCGGATTGCGATAGCGCAAATGTGCGGTGAGGAAGTTGCTGACTTCCGCTACGTGCACCCACGTCAGCAATTCGGGGTCGCTGGCGGCGTAGGCGCGTCCGTCCGGTGCCGTGCCGGTGATCTGCAAATGGATGGTGCGGACTTTTTCGATCAGCCAGTCGGCATCCTGTCGAGAACCGAAGGTGGTGCCGGAGATGAACTGCCCGGTGCGACGCAAGCGGCCGAGCATGTCTTCACGGAAATTCGAATGGTCCCAGACCCCGGCCAATGCCAGAGGATGCAGGGCTTGCAGCATCAGGGCACTGATGCCACCGATCAGCATGCTGCTGAAATCGCCATGGACTTGCCAGCTCACCGAGTCCGGCCCGAACAGGCCGGGGTCGCCCTTGGGGTTTTCCAGATCGAGTTTGCCCAGGGACAAACCGGTCAGGCTCATGATCTGGGTTTCGATGCGGGTGCGGATGAATTCCATGGTGAACCTGTAGGAGCGAGCTTGCTCGCGATGGACGTTAACGATTACGCGTGTTTCCTGAATGTACGCGGCGCGTCGGAGTTCATCGCGAGCGATCGAGCGTCGACCGGCTGCTCCTACAGTGCGCAGTCCGTTACTGGTTCAGGCGTTTGTCGATCAGGCCCTGCACCACACTCGGGTCAGCCAGGGTCGAAGTATCACCCAGGCTGTCCAGTTCGTTGCAGGCGATCTTGCGCAGAATGCGCCGCATGATCTTGCCTGAGCGGGTTTTCGGCAAGGCCGGGGCCCACTGGATCAAGTCCGGTTTGGCGAAACTGCCAATTTCCTGGCTGACGAGGGCCAGCAATTCTTTCTTCAGTTCATCGTTGGTTTCGGCGCCGTTCATGGGCGTGACGAAGACGTAGATGCCCTGGCCCTTGATGTCGTGGGGGTAACCGACCGCAGCGGCCTCGGCGATGCTCTGGTGCAGCACCAGGGCGCTTTCCACTTCGGCGGTGCCGATACGGTGGCCGGATACGTTGATCACATCGTCGATGCGCCCGGTGATCCAGTAGTCGCCATCTTCATCGCGCCGCGCGCCGTCACCGGTGAAGTAGTAGCCGGGGTAGGGCTTGAAGTAGGTGTCGACCATGCGTTGCGGGTCGCGATAAACGCTGCGGATCTGCGCCGGCCAGCTGGACTTTATGGCCAGTACGCCGCTGCCGGCACCTTTGATTTCCCTGCCTTGCTCGTCGAGCAATACCGGTTGCACGCCGAACATCGGTTGTGTCGCACAACCAGGCTTGATCCGCTGGGCACTGACCAGCGGGCTGAGCATGATGCCGCCGGTTTCGGTCTGCCACCAAGTATCGACGATCGGGCAACGCTCTTCGCCGACTGCATGGAAATACCATTCCCAGGCTTCCGGGTTGATCGGCTCGCCGACCGTGCCGAGTAGCCTGATGCTGGCGCGGGATGTTTGCTTCAACGGTTCGGGGCCTTCGCGCATCAGTGCGCGCAGGGCCGTCGGGGCGGTGTAGAAAATGTTCACTTTGTGCTTGTCGATCACCTGCCAGAAGCGCGAGGTGCTCGGGTAGCTCGGCACACCTTCGAAGATCAGCGTGGTCGCGCCGTTGGCCAGCGGACCGTAGACGATGTAGCTGTGGCCAGTGACCCAGCCGACGTCGGCGGTGCACCAGAAGACTTCGCCATCGCGGTAGTCCAGCACGTACTTGAAGGTCATCGCTGCTTGCAGCAGGTAGCCACCGGTGGTGTGCAGCACGCCTTTGGGTTTGCCGGTGCTGCCGGAGGTATAGAGGATGAACAGCGGGTCTTCGGCGTCCATCGGCTCGGGCGGACAATCGGCGCTGGCTTCGCTCAGGGCCTGCTGATACTTGATGTCCCGTCCTTCGACCCGGTTCACCTGCCCCTTGGTGCGTTCGACCACCAGCACGGTGCTCACGTCCGGGCAGCTTCGCAG
Source organism: Pseudomonas sp. KH_046_1 (assembly GCF_057839025.1). Taxonomy (NCBI): domain Bacteria; kingdom Pseudomonadati; phylum Pseudomonadota; class Gammaproteobacteria; order Pseudomonadales; family Pseudomonadaceae; genus Pseudomonas; species Pseudomonas sp. KH_046_1. The sequence goes on along the minus strand of NZ_CM174481.1, from coordinate 5,442,468 downwards.
CGCCTTGTCGACGTTCTGCTTGAGTGGCACGACCTTGCCGCCGCGCACGCCTTCGTCCGCGGTAATCACGGTGCGGCAGTCGGCGTCGAGAATGCGGTCACGCAACGAGTCCGGGGAGAAGCCGCCGAACACCACCGAGTGCACCGCGCCGATGCGGGTACAGGCCAGCATGGCGTAGGCCGCCTCGGGAATCATCGGCAGGTAGATGCACACGCGGTCGCCTTTTTTCACGCCACGGCTTTTTAGTACATTGGCCAGGCGGCAGACGTTTTCATGCAGTTTTTTGTAGGTGATCGATGTCGAGTCGGCAGGATCGTCGCCTTCCCAGATGATGGCAACCTGATCGCCACGTTTCTCCAGGTGCCGATCGATGCAGTTGTAGCTGACGTTCAATTGCGCTCCGGCAAACCAGCTGGCTTCACCGGTTTTCAGGTTGTAGCGCTGGACGGTTTCCCAAGGCGCGCTCCAGTCGAGAAAACGCGTGGCCTGTTCGGCCCAGAAGGTGCTGGGGTGTTCGACGGATTGGCGGTACATGCGCTGATAGTCGTCTTGACTCAATTGTGCAGCCCGGCGGACGGCATCGGCTTTGGGGAACGTGCTGATATCGAACATGACGGTTCCTTATTCTTGTTTTGCGACAAAGATTAAGATGCGCCGAGAGGTCAATGGGTTCAAGTCAGATGCAAAACAACTGTGGGAGCGGGCTTGCTCGCGAAGACGGTGGTTCAGTCAACAAGGATGTTGAATGTACCGGCCTCTTCGCGAGCAAGCCCGCTCCCACATTGGATATTCGTTGCCCACAGAGTTTGTACTCAATACACACTCTGTGGGCAGGCTTCAAATCACCCGCGGTGACGACCACGGAAGTAATTGATCAGCCCTTGGGTCGAGGCGTCCTCGGCCGGGGTTTCTTCGCTGCCGACCAGGCGGTTGTAGACGCCTTTGCCCAGCTCTTTGCCCAGCTCCACACCCCACTGGTCGAAGGCATTGATGCCCCAGATCACGCTTTGCACGAAGACTTTGTGTTCGTACATCGCCACCAGAGCGCCGAGGCGACGCGGGCTGATGCGTTCGACCACCAGGGTGTTGCTCGGACGGTTGCCCGGGATCACCTTGTGCGGCGCGAGTTTGTGCACCTCGGCTTCACTCATGCCTTTGTCGCGCAGTTCGGCTTCAGCCTCAGGCAGGGTCTTGCCGAGCATCAGCGCCTGGCTCTGCGACAGACAGTTGGCGTACAGCCACTGGTGGTGGTCGGACACCGGGTTGAAGCTGACGATCGGCACGATGAAGTCGGCCGGGATCAGTTGGGTGCCCTGGTGCAGCAACTGGTGGTAGGCGTGTTGACCGTTGCAGCCAACGCCGCCCCAGATCACCGGCCCGGTGTCGGTGGACACTGGCTTGCCGTCCTGGCGCACGCTCTTGCCGTTGGATTCCATGTCCAGCTGTTGCAGGTGCTTGGTGATGTTACGCAGGTAGTGATCGTACGGCAGGATCGCGTGGCTTTGCGCGCCCCAGAAGTTGCCGTACCACACCCCGAGCAAGGCCAGCAGCACTGGCATGTTCTGTTCGAACGGTGCGCTCTGGAAGTGCTGGTCCATGGTGTAGGCACCGGACAGCAACTCCTTGAAGTTGGACATGCCGATGGCCAGGGCAATCGGCAAACCGATGGCCGACCACAGCGAGTAGCGCCCGCCGACCCAGTCCCACATCGGGAAGATGTTCTCTTCGCGGATGCCGAACGCTACCGCGGCGGCGTTGTTGCTCGAAACCGCGATGAAGTGGCGATACAGCTCGGCTTCCGAACCACCCTGGGCCAGATACCAGGCACGGGCAGCCTGGGCGTTCTTCAGGGTTTCGAGGGTGTTGAAGGATTTCGACGAGACGATGAACAGCGTGGTCTCGGCGCGCAGCTTCATGGTCAGTTCGTGGAACTCGCTGCCGTCGATGTTCGCCAGGTAATGACAGCGCACGCCTTTCTGGGCGTAGGACAGCAGCGCTTCGGACACCAGCTCAGGGCCGAGGAACGAGCCACCGATGCCGATGTTCACCACGTCGGTGATCGGCTTCTCGGTGTAACCGCGCCACAGACCATCGTGGATACGGCCGACGAGGTCGGTGATCTGGTTCAGCACCTTGTGCACTTCGGGCATCACGTTGACGCCGTTGACCGACAGCTTGTCGCCAACCGGGCGGCGCAGGGCCGTGTGCAGGGCCGGACGGCCTTCGGAAGAGTTGACGATTTCGCCGTCGAACAGCGACTTGATCGCGCCCTTGAGGTCGACTTCGTTGGCCAGGCCCACCAGCAGATTGCGGGTCTCGGCGTTGATCAGGTTTTTCGAATAGTCGAGAAACAGGCCGCAGCTGCTGAGGGTGAATTGAGTAAAACGCTGCGGATCGGCATTGAAGGCTTCGCGCATGCTGAAATCCTGCATGGCTTGGCGGTGGTCATTCAACGCTTGCCAGGCAGGCAGAGCGGTAACGTCGTGAGGAGTGCGGTAATACGCCATCGCTGCGGGTTTCCTTATTACTTGAACGGCCTTTTGAACACTAAAAATCCCGGAGCGCTGTGGGTGGGCGTCCCGGTCAACTGCGTCGACACGATTTCATGGCGCAGGGCGGATACAGTAAACCCCGCGCAATGATCTGTCTTGACTTTGTCTGACCTGTTTCCGGTACTTTTTTAACACCAAAGTTAGGAACGGTCCGACAAACGGAAGAGACAGGACTCGGATCAGGCGACCTGGACCGGAATGGCGTTGCTGGTGTGGCTCAATTCATTGCCCGGTGCCATGTAGAGCATGCGCGGCTTGAAGTTGAGCAGTTCGGCTTCGCTGTAATGAGCGTAAGCGCAGATGATCACGCGATCGCCAACCTTGGCCTTGTGCGCGGCGGCGCCGTTGACCGAGATCATGCGCGAACCTTCTTCACCACGGATGGCGTAGGTGGTGAAGCGCTCGCCGTTGTCGACGTTGTAGATCTGGATCTGCTCGTACTCGCGGATGCCGGACAGGTCCAGCCATTCACCGTCGATGGCGCAGGAGCCTTCGTAATCGAGTACAGCGTGGGTGACTTCGGCGCGATGCAGCTTGGCTTTGAGCATGATGGCGTGCATGAGTATTTCCCAGGTCGGAATCGAACGGCGGGCAGTTTGCCCGAAGGGGTTGTGGGCGGCAATACGGCTTGGAAACCGGCGCAGATCCCCTTGTGGGAGCGAGCCTGCTCGCGATGGCGGTGTATCAGTCAAAATTGTTGTGACTGAACAACCGCTATCGCGAGCAGGCTCGCTCCCACAGGGGAATTGTGTTGGCTAGACGGGCGCGTCGAGGTTCAGGTGCAGGTTGTCGATCAACCGCGTCGTACCGAGGAACGCCGCCACCAGAATCACCAGGTCACGATCCTGTGCCGTCGCCGGGCGCAAGGTCAGGGCATGGCGAATTTCCAGATAGTCAGGACGCAGGCCGGCTGTTTCGAGCTGTTTGATCTGCGTGCCGATCAGCGCCGGGTAGTCGCGTTCACCCTGCTTGATCGCCTCGCCGATCGCTTTCAGCGTGCGGTAGACCACCGGTGCCACAGCACGTTGCTCTTCGTTGAGAAAACCGTTGCGCGACGACAGTGCCAGGCCATCGGTTGCGCGAACAGTGGGCTCACCGATGATCTGAATCGGCATGTTCAGGTCATGAACCAGTGCGCGTATCACCGCCAGTTGCTGGAAGTCTTTCTCGCCGAAAATCGCCAGGTCCGGCTGGACCATGTTGAACAGCTTGCTGACCACCGTCGCCACGCCTTCGAAGTGACCCGGACGGCTGGCGCCGCACAGGCCTTCGGACAATTGCGGGACACTGACGCGGGTCTGGCCGGCCATGCCGTCGGGATACATCTCCTCAACAGTGGGGGCAAACAGCAGATGGCAACCGGCCTGGAGCAGCTTTTCCTGATCGGCGGCGAGGGTGCGCGGGTACTTGTCGAGGTCTTCGCCAGCACCGAATTGCAGCGGGTTGACGAAAACGCTCGCAACCACGAAGTCCGCCCGTTGGGAGGCTTTGGTCACCAGCGCCACGTGGCCGCTGTGCAGGTTGCCCATGGTTGGCACAAAGGCGATGCGCTTGCCTTCGCCACGGGCACGGGCCACGGCGGCCCGCAGTTCGCGTACGGTTTTTACGGTGTTCATGCAGAAAATCCGTGTTCGATCCCAGGGAAAGTTGCCGCTTTGACTTCAGTCACGTAGGCATTCAATGCAGCTTCAATGCTGGTCTGGCCAGTCATGAAGTTTTTCACGAATTTCGGCACGCGCCCGGTAATGGACAGCCCCAGCATATCGTGCAGAACCAGCACCTGGCCATCGGTGCGATTGCCGGCGCCAATACCAATCACCGGAATCTTCACCGCCTGGGTGATTTCTTCCGCCAGTTCGCTCGGGACGCACTCGAGTAGCAGCATTGCCGCGCCAGCCTGTTCCAGGGCAATCGCGTCGGCACGCATCTGCCGCGCCTGGTTTTCATTGCGACCCTGGACCTTGTAGCCGCCAAGGATGTTCACCGATTGCGGCGTCAGGCCCATGTGCGCGCAGACAGGGATGCCGCGCTCGGCCAGCAGGCGGATCGAATCGGCCAGCCACAACGCTCCTTCGACCTTGACCATGTGCGCGCCGGCCTGCATCAACAGGGCGCTGTTGGTCATGGCTTGCTCGGTGGTGGCGTAGGCCATGAAAGGTAGGTCGGCGAGGATCAGGGCATCGCTGTTACCGCGTTTGACGGCGGCCACGTGATAAGCCATTTCTGCGGTGGTGACAGGCAAGGTGCTGTCGTGGCCCTGCAAAACCATGCCGAGGGAGTCGCCCACCAGCAGCACTTCGACGCCGGCCTGGTTGCTGGCGTGGGCGAAGGTCGCGTCGTAGCAGGTCAGCATGGTGATCTTTTCACCTTTTTGCTTCAGACCTTGCAGGGTGGTCAGGGTGATGGCTGGCATGAAAAGTTCCTCATTCAGGCGCTGTGGAAACTACTGCGAGTAACGCGCGTGATTCTTCGTTGAATACAGGCGCACGCTCTTTCGTCGTGCTTTTAAGGCCTGGATTGCGCCCTTGAACGCCGTGTTGGCGGCAGCGGGACGCCTATAGTCGTGAGGAGAACGAGGGAAGTCAATTGCGTGTGTTACCGCATTGTTACGGGTGGGGTGTTACCGGGGTAACTGATGCGATTCAGCAGCAGATGCCGCGCTCGACGCAAAACCAATGTGGGAGCGAGCCTGCTCGCGAATGCGGTGTACCAGTCAACACTGATGCTCAATGACACACCGCATTCGCGAGCAGGCTCGCTCCCACAGGGGGCTTGGTCAAATCTGGGGGAGGCGTTCCAGGCCGACGAACGGGCATGCCTTGAGCAGTTCGGCCAAGGTCCGGCCATCGGCCAGGCGCAGATCCGCAGGTGCCAGTTCCGCCAGCGGATACAGCACGAAGGCCCGTTCCTGCATGTGGTAATGGGGAACCTTGAGGCGCGGTTCGTCGATCAGTCGATCACCGAACAGCAAGATGTCGAGGTCCAGCGTGCGCGGCCCCCAACGCTCAAGGCGCTCACGACCCTGGCCGTTTTCGATAGCCTGCAAGGCATCGAGCAAATCCAGCGGCGCCAGCGTGCTGTCGAGAGCGGCCACCGCATTGGTGTAGCGCGGTTGTCCGGGTAGCAGCGAGTCGCTTTGATAAAACGCAGAAACCCCAACCAGCTCCGTTTGCGGCAACTGCGCCAGCGCCTCGACGGCGCTGCGCAATTGGTCGGCGGGGTCAGCCAGGTTGCTGCCCATGCCGATGTAGATGCGTTCCATGGATTACTCGCCCGTGGTGCTCGAAGCGCCGGCGGCGCGTTTGCGCTTGGAACCACCGCTGCGGCGACGCTTGCGCGGGGCGCCGGTGCCTTCTTCCTTGCCGCTGAGGTCGCGAATCATGTCGCGACGCTCGCTTTCGTTGGCGTCCTGATAGTCCGTCCACCATTCGCCCAGGCCATCGGTCTGCTCGCCGGCGCTTTCGCGTAGCAACAGGAAATCGTAGCCGGCGCGGAAGCGTGGATTGTCCAGCAGCAGATCGGCACGCTTGCCGCTGCGGCGGGGCAGGCGTTCCTGCATGTCCCAGATTTCACGGATCGGCATGGTGAAGCGTTTAGGGATCGCGATGCGCTGGCACTGTTCGGCAATCAGTTCGTGCGCCGCTTCCTGCATCGCCGGAATCGGCGGCATGCCACGTTCCTGCAGGCGCAGGACGCGGGCCGGCAGGGCAGGCCAGAGCAGGGCTGCAAACAGGAACGCCGGAGTTACCGGTTTGTTCTGCTTGATCCGCAGGTCGGTATTGATCAGGGCTTCGCTGATCAGGGTGTGGGTGTACGTCGGGTTGTATTCCAGTGCTTCGGCGCTGGCCGGGAACAGTGGATCGAACAACTGCAGGTCGACCAGCATTTCAAACGTATCGGCGGCATGGCCGGAGAGGAACAGCTTGAGCACCTCTTCGAACAGGCGGGCCGACGGGATCTCGCGCAGCATCGGCGCCAGGCCGCGGATTGGCAGGGCACTGTGTTTTTCGATGCCGAAGTTCAACTTGGCGGCGAAACGCACGGCCCGCAGCATCCGTACCGGGTCTTCCTGGTAACGTTGCGTCGGATCGCCGATCAGGCGGATCAGGTGGTTGCGGATGTCGTGTACGCCGTTGGCGTAGTCAAGGATGCGTTCGCTGACCGGATCGTAATACAGGGCATTGATGGTGAAGTCGCGACGTTGCGCGTCTTCCTCCAGGGTGCCATAGACGTTATCGCGCAAGATGCGCCCGCTTTCGTTGCGCGAAGACTGATTGCTGTCTTCCTCGTCTTCGTTCTGCGGGTGATTGGCGCGGAAGGTCGCGACTTCGATGATTTCGCGGCCGAAGTGGATGTGCACCAGCTTGAACCGGCGCCCGATGATTCGCGCGTTACGGAATTCGGCCCGTACCTGCTCGGGTGTGGCGCTGGTGGCAACGTCGAAATCTTTCGGTGTGATACCCAGCAGCATGTCGCGCACGCAACCGCCCACCAGATAAGCCTGATAACCGGCGTTCTGCAGGCGTTCAACGATATTCACCGCGTAGCGGCTGAATTGCGCCTTCTGCAGCGAGTGTTGGCCGCTGTTGAGCACTTCAGGCGTGCTGCGAATGTGTTGCGTAGGACGCTTGGGAGTACGGAATGACTGGAACAGCTTCTTCAGCATGGGATGCACTGTTTGAAGGAATATTCGGCCATAACAGAAGAATGACCGCATGATGGGCGGGGATTCTAGCATTTAGTCGGGGGATGGTGTAGGACACAGCAGATATGAGCTGTAGGCCGCAGGCTTCAAGGCCGGAACGAGTCGATTTGCGGGGGATTTGCGAATCACGGAAACCACAAGGGGAGCCGAAGCTCCCCAAGAAGTAGTTGCATGCTCTATTTTTATTTTTGGTTTCGGGCTTCTTGTTTTTGTTGAGTGCCCTCGCCATGAAGCTTTCCTTCATGACCCTCCCAATCGGGAGCCAAGAGCAAACGGATTGCTTTGGTCGCTGAATTGCAGTGATCTTTCGATCCAACCAGTACAGGCTCTGTCTTAAGACAGTTTTTTGTTGTTCTCGGCCTGGTCGTGGGGCAAGCCCCAAATACAACGCCTCTCCAAAAGAATCAGTTAGCTGCGCCTCTCGCCGTCTTGTTTTTATTGTGCGTGAGTCGATTCGTCTTATTTTTATTGTCTTGTGCATTGCTTGTTATTGTTCTTGTATCAAACATATAGCAGGGTGCGTGCCAACTTTTGCGAAACCCAATAAAACAAGGGGTTAGGCCGGTCGGCAGGCATTTCGAGGGCCAAAAAAAGCCGGGGCTTCGTTACCGTAAGCCCCGGCTTCTGTTACGTGAAAAAGCTGAGGTAACAGTTTTTTCAGAAAGTCACGTGTTACCCGCACATGAGACAGGTACGGTTCAGCTTTCGCTGGCCACCCCGGTCTTGCGCCGCGGGATGCCAAGGCGCTGACGGCGCTCCCACAGGCATTTGCGGCTGACCCCGAGTTTGCGGGCCAACTCGGTTTCGGTCATGTGGTCCTGATGTTCGAGGACGAAATGCTGGAAGTAGTCTTCCAGGGAGAGGTCTTCGGTCGGTTCGTGGTTGCTGTTACTGGCGTTGCCGTTGCCCTGTTGGGGCGGCAGGCCAATGAACTCGTCGTCTTCCAGGTCGCCCAGTTCGATGTCGATGCCCAGCAGCTCGGCGGAAATTTCCGGGCTTTCGCACAGGATAACGGCGCGCTCGACGGCGTTTTCCAGTTCACGAACGTTGCCCGGCCAGGAGTAGTGGCGAATGGCTTGCTCGGCATCCGCGGCGAATTTCAGGTCGGTGCGGTTGATCCGCGCACTTTGCCGCGCCAGGAAGGCGTTGGCGATTTCGTTGACGTCCGCACCGCGTTCGCGCAGGGCTGGCAGCTTCAGCGCGATAACGTGGAGGCGGTAATACAAGTCTTCACGGAACTGGCCGATTTTCGCCAAGCTCTTGAGGTCGCGGTGAGTCGCGGCGATCAGGCGCACATCGACTTTTTGCGACTGCACCGAGCCCACGCGACGAATTTCGCCTTCCTGCAATACGCGCAGTAGGCGAGCCTGGGCTTCCAGTGGCAGTTCGCCAATTTCGTCGAGGAACAAGGTGCCGCCATCCGCCGCTTCCACCAGGCCGGCGCGCCCGGCGCTGGCGCCGGTGAATGCGCCTTTTTCGTGGCCGAACAGTTCGGACTCGATCAGGCTTTCCGGAATGGCCGCGCAGTTCACCGAAATCATCGGCGCCTTGGCGCGTTTGGACAGGTTGTGCAGGGCGCGCGCCACCAGTTCTTTACCGGTACCCGATTCGCCCTGGATCAGAACGTTGGAGTCGGTCGGTGCCACTTTGCGGATCTTGCCGTACAGGTCCTGCATCGGTGGGCACGAGCCGATAATGCCGATTTCACCGTTGCTGTTGTCGGTACCGGATTTCGCCGCACCGTTGGCGGCTTTGCCGGCAACCGCTTCACCGCCGGCTTGTACCGTTTGTCGGTCGCGCAGGATTCGTGCGGCCGCTTGCAGCATTTCGTCATGGTCGAATGGCTTGGCAATGTAGTCCACCGCGCCCATTTTCATCGAGTCGACCGCCGAGCGCAGGCTGGCATAGCTGGTCATGATCAGCACCGGCGTGCCCTGGGCGAGCTTGATCAACTCCGTGCCAGGAGCACCCGGCAGGCGCAGGTCACTGATGATCAGGTCGAACGAGGGAATGGTGAAGCGTTCTTGTGCTTCCTGCACTGATCCGGCTTCGCTGACCTGGTACTGGTTACGTTCCAGCAGACGGCGCAAGGCGGAGCGGATAATGGTTTCGTCTTCGACGATCAAAATGTGCGGCATTGATTCGATACTCTCGACGGTCTCAGTTCACAGCGGACGTCGCTTCGACATGACGCGGCAAGGTAACCCTGATTCGGGTGCCGCGTTGGCTTTGAACATCAGCCGGGCTGTCGATGGTGATTTGTCCATAATGCTCTTCAACGATGGAATAGACCAGTGCAAGGCCCAGACCGGTGCCTTCGCCAGGGTCCTTGGTGGTGAAGAAAGGTTCGAACAATCGATCCATGATGCTCGACGGAATACCGCTGCCTTCGTCTTCCACGATCAGATCGACCGTGTGTTCGCCGGCTTCGCTCTTGACCCGTACCGCGCTGCCGGGAGGCGAGGCGTCACGGGCGTTTGAAAGCAGGTTGATCAATACCTGGGCCAGCCGTTGCGGGTCGCCTTCGACCCAGTGTTCGGGGTCGCACAGGTTGTAGAACTGCACTTCGAAATTGCGTCGGTTCAGGGCCAGCAGGCCGATGGCATCCTGAGCCACTTCGGCCAGACAGACGGGCTCGTCGCTATGCTGATGGCTGCCGGCATGGGCAAAGCTCATCAGCGACTGGACGATGCGCGACACGCGTTTGGTCTGCTCGAGGATCTGGCCGCTGATTTCCTTCAGCTCGCCGTCTTCTTCACGTTCTTCGCGCAGGTTCTGCGCCAGGCACGCGATACCGGTGATCGGGTTGCCGATTTCATGGGCCACGCCGGCCGCCAGTCGACCGATGCTGGCCAGACGCTCGGAGTGCACCAGTTTGTCCTCGAGCATCTGGGTTTCGGTCAAGTCTTCCACCAGCAACACCAAGCCGCTGTTGCCCGGCGCGAGGGGTTCGTCGATCGCCGCTTTGTGCAGGTTCAGCCAGCGTGTCTGGCCGTCGAGGGCCAGGTGCTGTTTGTGCAAGTGCTCGTCCGGCAGATTGATGAAGCCTTGCAGCAGTTCTTTCCATGGGTCGGCAATGGTACTCAGGCGCGAACCGACCACGCGCTGCGCGGCGATGCCGGTCAGTTCCTCCATGGCCTTGTTCCACATGAGGATTTCCTGATCCTTGGCCAGCGAGCAAACGCCCATTGGCAATTCCTGCAGGGTCTGGCGGTGATAGCGGCGCAGGGCATCAAGTTCGGCGGCCAGGCCAGTCAGGCGCGAGTGGTAGTCCTCGAGGCGGCTTTCGATGAAGTGAATGTCTTCGGTGACGTAGTTTTCGCCGCCAGCCTTGTACGGCAGAAACGTCTCGACCATGTCCTGGGCCACGCTCGGACCCATCAGGCCGGAGAGGTTGGCCTCGATGCGGTCACGCAAGCGGCGCAGGGCATACGGTCGGCGTTCGTCGAAAGGCAGATAGAGATCGCGCAGTGCCTGTTCCACTTCTTTCTGCGCCGCTTTTGCACCCAGTGGCTTGGCCAGTTGCGTGGCGAATTCCTGGGGCGAGGCGGCGTGCAGTTCCCGGCGTTGCGGACGGCGCACGTTATCCACGGCGCAGGCTTCGGCAGCGCTGGCCTCCTCGGTGCTGGCGTTGGTGAACAGCGAGATCAGGGTGAACATCAGCACGTTGGCTGCCAGCGAGGCAATCGCCGCCATGTGCCAACTGGTGTCGTCCAGCACGTAGATCATGTTCAGCAGCGGAATGTAGAAGCCCTGCAGGTTGCCGACCAGTGGTAACAGCATGGTCACCAGCCACACCAGGATCCCCGCCAGCAAGCCGGCGATGAAGCCGCGACGGTTGGCGGTCGGCCAATACAGGACTGAGAGCACGCCCGGCAGGAACTGCAACGTGGCGACGAAAGCGACAATGCCGAGGTTGGCCAGGTCCTGCTCGGCACCGAGCATCAGGTAGAAGCCGTAGCCGGCCATGATGATCGCGACGATCAGCGCCCGGCGGGTCCACTTCAGCCAGCGGTAGATGTTGCCTTCGGCCGGTGGTTGATACAGCGGCAGCACCAGGTGGTTCAAGGCCATCCCGGACAGCGCCAGCGTGGTGACGATGATCAGGCCACTGGCGGCGGACAGCCCGCCGACATAGGCCAGCAACGCCAAAGCCTTGCTGTTGGCGGCGATGCCGATGCCCAGGGTGAAGTATTCCGGGTTGGTGGTGGCGCCGAGCTTCAGGCCGGCCCAGAGAATCAGCGGCACCGCCAGGCTCATCAGCAACAGGAACAGCGGCAGGCCCCAGCTCGCGCTGACCAGCGAGCGCGGGTTGAGGTTCTCGGTAAAGGTCATGTGATACATGTGCGGCATCACGATCGCCGAGGCGAAGAACACCAGCAGCAGCGTACGCCACGGGCCTTCCTGCAACGGCGTGTGCAGGGCGGCGAGCGCGGTCTGGTTTTGCAGCAGCCACAGTTCAAGCTGTTGCGGGCCGTCGAACACGCCGTAAAGCGCATACAGCCCGACACCGCCGAGGGCGATCAGCTTGATCACCGACTCGAAGGCAATCGCGAACACCAGGCCTTCATGCTTTTCGCGGGTGGCGATGTGGCGGGAGCCGAAGAAAATCGTGAACAGCGTAATCAATGCGCAGAAGCTCAAGGCCACGCGATGCTGTACCGGCTCTCGGGTGAGGATACTGATGGAGTCGGCGACCGCCTGAATCTGCAAGGCCAGCAGCGGCAGTACGCCGACCAGCATGAAAATCGTGGTCAGCGCACCGGCCCAGGTACTACGGAAGCGGAAGGCAAACAGGTCCGCCAGCGACGACAGTTGATAGGTGCGGGTGATCTTCAGGATCGGGTAGAGCAGCACCGGCGCCAACAGAAATGCCCCGGAAACACCCAGGTAGCTGGACAAAAAACCGTAGCCGTACTGATAGGCCAGGCCCACGGTGCCGTAAAACGCCCAGGCGCTGGCGTAGACGCCCAGCGACAGGGTGTAAGTCAGCGGGTGGCGAATGATCGCCCGGGGAATCATGCCCCGTTCGCTGATCCAGGCCACACCGAACAGCACCGCCAGGTACGCGGCGCTGATCAGGATCATCTGGGTCAGGCTAAAGCTCATCGGCATCTTTTTGGCTCTGCAGGATGAAGGTCACGACGATCAGAATCAGCCAGAGCAGATAAGGGCGATACCAGGCGCCAGTGGCGTCGATCCACCAATCCATGATGGCCGGGGAAAACAGGTAAATCCCCACTACCAAAAGCAGGACCAAGCGATAGATGTACATCCCGGCCTCTCTTTTTTATGCGTGTGCCCGAAAACGTGCGGCGATGGTAACGGATGGGCGCGCCACTGCAAGTGCGATCACAATAGCTGTGCCTCGGGCAGGCTCAGTGTGCGCGGGATCAACGAGGCATCCCAGTGGGCAATGCCCCAATTCAACACTTCCCGTGGCGTGGCGTACGTCAGTTCGGCTCCAGGGTCCTGTCCCAGCGCCCGTAGCGCCCGCAGCAGCAGGGGCGTTGCCTGATCCTCGGTCAACGGCGGCGAACGGTAGGATTTGCCGAGTTTGTTGCCATCAGGCTGGGTAATCAGCGGGATATGCAAATAACGCGGTTGAGGCAGGCCTAGCAGTTCTTGCAGGTAGAGCTGGCGGGGCGTGGAATCCAGCAGGTCGGCACCCCGAACGATATCGGTGATGCCCTGCCAGGCGTCGTCCAGGACCACGGCCAATTGATAGGCATAGAGCCCGTCGCGGCGGCGGATCACGAAGTCGCCGACTTCCCGCCCCAGATGTTGGCGGTATTGGCCCTGCACCCGGTCGATGAAATGGTATTCCAGTTCCGGTACGCGCAGGCGGATGGCCGCATCGTCAGTGCCATGGCCAGCATTGCGGCATAGCCCCGGATAAATCCCGTGATACGGCTCCAGCTGTTTGCGCGAACAGGTGCAGGCGTAGGCCAAGCCTTGATTGAACAGGCGATTGAGCACCTCGGCGTAGGCATCGTGCCGCTCGCTTTGGCGAACCAGGTTGCCATCCCACTCGAAGCCATAGCTTTCCAGTGCATTGAGAATGGCCACCTGGGCGCCGGGTTCCTCGCGGGGTGGATCAAGGTCTTCCATGCGCATCAGCCAGCGTCCGCCCACCGAGCGCGCGTCAAGGTAGGAGGCCAGTGCGGCGACCAGCGAGCCGAAGTGCAGATGGCCGCTAGGGGTGGGGGCGAAGCGCCCGATGTAGGGGGTGTTGGCGGTCATGAATGCATTTAAAGCCAAAAAAACATCAGAAACAAAAACGGAGCGTTCGCACGCTCCGTTCTTCGTTCAAGTCGCAATTATTTGCCGACTTGCTTTTCCTTGATTTCCGCCAGGGTCTTGCAGTCGATGCACAGGTCGGCGGTAGGACGCGCTTCGAGGCGCTTGACGCCAATCTCGATGCCGCAGGATTCACACCAGCCGTACTCTTCGTCTTCGATCAGCTGAAGTGTCTTGTCGATCTTCTTGATCAACTTGCGTTCACGATCGCGGGCACGCAGTTCGAGGGCGAATTCCTCTTCCTGGCTGGCACGGTCTGCCGGATCAGGAAAGTTGGCCGCTTCGTCCTTCATGTGGTCCACGGTCTTGTCGACACCTTCCATCAGCTCTTTCTTCCACTGATTCAGGACCTTGGTGAAGTGCTTGCGCATGGGCTCGCCCATGTACTCTTCGCCGGCTTTCTGAACATAGGGCTCGAAGCCGCTGATCGCCTGGTTTTGCTGCTTTGCTTGGGTGGACATGAAATAGACCGCCTCTACTCTTGTAATCCATCTGCGCAGGATTGCTCCATCACCGGCACCTGCCGGCCCTGCGGCTGCAAGCGGGCGAACTTACCAGATCAACTCGGGCCGCGCTACTCCCGGATGTCGAGCTCGCGGCACATGGTGCTTGCAAATGATGACAAACCGTTGTCTGGTGGCTCTGGAACCCTGCTCAATTATTGATTTTAGTCAAACCTTGCGCGCGCGCTCGAGTCGTTTGTGATCGGGGTTACAAGGCCTCTGACCGCTTTAGGTTCTCGCTCGTTCCTGCGCTTGGGTAGAATCGGTTTTTTTTCCGTTGAAGGAAGGCCAATGGCTCAGTCCTACAGTGCCCGCAGTCGCGCGATCGAACCTTTCCATGTCATGGCGCTGTTGGCGCGGGCCAATGAATTACAGGCGGCCGGCCACGATGTGATCCACCTGGAAATCGGCGAGCCGGACTTCACCACCGCCGAGCCGATCATCCAGGCCGGCCAGGCTGCGCTGACAGCGGGGAAGACCCGTTACACCGCCGCGCGCGGCATTCCGGAGCTGCGCGAGGCCATTTCGGGCTTTTATCAGCAGCGTTACGGTTTGAGCATCGACCCTCGGCGCATCCTCATCACGCCTGGCGGGTCCGGCGCGTTGCTACTGGCCAGCGCATTGCTGGTCGATCCTGGTAAGCACTGGCTGCTGGCGGACCCGGGCTACCCGTGTAACCGGCACTTCCTGCGACTGGTCGAAGGTGCGGCGCAATTGGTGCCGGTCGGTCCGGATGTGCGTTATCAATTGACACCAGGCCTGATCGAGCGTCATTGGGATCACGATAGCGTCGGCGCATTGGTGGCGTCGCCAGCCAATCCGACCGGCACGATCCTGACCCGCGACGAGCTGGCGAAGCTGTCTGTCGCGATCAAGGAGCGCCACGGTCATCTGGTGGTCGACGAGATTTATCACGGCCTGACCTACGGCACCGATGCGGCCAGCGTGCTGGAAGTCGACGACAGTGCATTCGTTCTGAACAGTTTTTCGAAGTACTTCGGGATGACCGGTTGGCGGCTGGGATGGCTGGTGGCCCCCGACGCGGCCGTCGGTGAGCTGGAAAAGCTCGCCCAGAATCTCTATATCAGTGCTCCAAGCATGGCGCAGCACGCTGCACTGGCCTGTTTCGAGCCGGCAACCATCAGCATTCTCGAGGAGCGTCGCGCCGAATTTGGCCGGCGTCGGGATTACCTGCTGCCGGCCTTGCGTGAATTGGGCTTCGGCATTGCCGTGGAGCCGGAAGGGGCGTTCTACTTGTACGCCGATATCAGCAAGTTCGGCGGCGATGCCTTCGCGTTCTGTAAACACTTTCTCGAAACCGAACATGTGGCATTCACCCCGGGGCTGGATTTCGGGCGTTATCAGGCCGGGCATCATGTGCGGTTCGCCTACACGCAAAATCTCGAGCGTCTGCAGGAGGCGGTCGAGCGCATTGCCCGTGGGTTGCGGAGCTGGCAAGGCTGATGCGTTTTCATCCTCCCCTCGAAGAAGGGCGCCTGATCCGACGTTACAAGCGTTTTCTCGCCGATATCGAAACCGTTGATGGCGAGTTGCTGACCATTCACTGCCCGAACACAGGCTCGATGCTCAATTGTCAGGTCGAGGGCGGGCAAGTCTGGTTCAGTCGCTCCAACGACCCGAAACGCAAGTTGCCTGGCACCTGGGAGGTCGGTGAAACCCCGCAAGGGCGGCTGTTCTGCGTTAACACCGCCCGCGCCAACGGTTTGATCGAGGAGGCGCTGCGGGCGGGCGTCATTACCGAACTGAACGGTTTTACCGGGCTCAAGCGCGAAGTGGCTTATGGCCAGGAAAACAGTCGTATCGATTTCCGCCTCGATTACCCCGAAGGGCCTGCCTATGTCGAAGTCAAAAGTGTGACCCTGGGTTTCGACGGTACGGCGGTGGCGGCGTTTCCCGATGCGGTCACCCAGCGTGGCGCCAAGCATCTGCGGGAGCTGGCGCACTTGGCCAGGGACGGTATTCGCGCGGTGCAGTTGTACTGTGTTTGCCTGACCGACATCGAGGCCGTGCGCCCGGCGCAGGAAATCGACCCGGCTTATGCACAGGCCTTGCGTGAGGCTATCGCCTGCGGGGTCGAGGTATTGGCTTACGGTGTGCGGTTGAGCCACGAAGAAATGTTGGTCGACCGGCGTCTGGACGTGTTACCGGGTGGTTAAAGGCTGATCCAGATCCCCTGTTCATCCTCGCGGCAGGTCACGCCGGTCAAGGCTTGCCCCGCGCAAGGGCCGGCGACGCATTCACCGTCTTCGATCAGGAACAGTGCGCCATGGGTGGCGCACTGGATCAGGCTGTTGCTGGGGTCGAGAAACTGGTCGGGATGCCACTCCAGGGCAACGCCCCGGTGCGGGCAGCGATTGATGTACACATAAACCTGGCCACTGCGGCGCACTGCAAAAAACTTTTGACCATCGATGTCGAACCCGCGGCTGCTGTCATTGACCAGCTCGGCACCTGCGCAAAGCAACTTCATGTCTGTCCTCGGTCCCGCGGCTCGTGACCGGATATGTCCGAGCTTGAGTGTTGAATGCTATCAAATGGCGGACTTGCCCGTGGAATCCTTGGAAGGACGCTGCGCCTGACCCTGTCAGTACTTTTCCACAGGCAAAAAAAGACCCGGCAAGAGCCGGGTCAAATAACCGTGATTAGCCTGATGAGGAGATAATCCGAGAGTCCGAACCAAGGGCTTTTCAGAATATCGACCAGTCTCGCGACCAGTTGTGATAATCATATCGATTCTCATTACCAAGTCAACCGCTGTTTTTTGATTTCTTTGCGATTTGCCGGATTTGCGTTTGCAGGCCCCGTAATCATTGGGTTTCGGGTTGCAAAGCTGCAGAAGTATTTGTCGGATCAAATCTTGTGTCGTGTAGAGATGGCTTCCAGTTGTTTGTTCAGCGCTTCCTTGCGCTCGGCAGGAATGTCGTTCCAGTGAACGTCCATCAGGGCGCCTTCAATTGCGTACAACAACACCTTGGACGCCCGAAAACCGCGCGTGCGCACGGCCCGATAAGCATCCACCGCCCCGAGGCGACGCAAGTCCGAAGCGCTATGGATGCCCACGGCATGCAGCCATTGCGCTGACGTCTTGCCAAGATTCTTCAGGTGTTGCAGTTCATCATTCATCAAGCCTCCTTGCGATGGCCGAATGGAGAGCGTGGGCAATCTTCTGAGGAGTGTAGCCATCAGTAGGAAAAGCGTGATTGTTTGCTCGTTTTCGACGCAAATGCTTCTAAGAAACGAGTAATGGCAGAGCGTGAAAAATCCGCGAACGCCGTGGGAAGAGGCGGGGAACAATCAGGAATTACGGGTGAGCATCCCCCACAGTCCGGCGCAACCAAGGGCGCTGGACGTGTCAGTCAGCGACGTTGGTCAGCGGGTGCGATAACGCAATCGCGTGCCGAAGTTCATCGACATCAGGATTTCGTCGGCGCTGAGTTCCACCGGAAAGTACGTACCGGAGATTTGCGCGTGGGCCAGGCTCGCGCCTTCCAGGTTCGCTTTGCGAAAATCGATGCCACGCAAGTCGGCGGAACGGAAGTAGGCGTTGCTGAAATCCACACCGTCGGCATTCAGCTCGCGCAGGTCCAGCCCCCGGAAATCTCCACCCGCCATGTCGATGTGGCCATCCTTGGGGCGTTCACTGTTGAAGCCTCTGATGTCGTCTTTGTGCAGCAGGGCATAAAGCGGTGTGTCGAGAAGTTTCGGCTGGCTCATGTCGCATCACCTGTTGGTTTTATGACGCCATTATAGTGCCACTATTTGACGGCCGTGAAGCCAGCGGAGGCTTCACGGCTGAAAAACTTCCTTACAGGCCCGGAAGGCGCTGACGAATTTGCGCGACAACGGTATCGAGCGTCCCGCTTTCATTGGTCTGGACGCGCTTGCTGCAGAGGATTTCTGCGGGTGTCAGCGCTTCACGGCTGGCTTGCTGCGCTGCGATAACAGCCAGGGTGGCGTCGGACGGGTCTTTCTTGTCTGCCTGGCGCATGGCCAGCCAACTTTCGATCACGGCCTGCGGCGCATTGCAGTCGAGGATCAGGAAGGGTGCACCGGTGGCCTCGGCCACCTTTGCGGCACTGTCACGCTGATCACGCTTGAGGTAAGTGGCATCGACCACCACCGGGAAGCCTGCACGCAGAATGACGTCGGCGATTTCGTGGAGGCGGGCATAGGTCGCAGCGCTGGCGTCGGCACTATAGATGCCGGCCTGTAAGTCATTCTCGACAGTTTGCTCGCCGAACAGGCGCTTGCGCTCGACATCGGAACGCAGGCGAATCGCGCCCAGGGCTTCGACCAGGCGCATGGCGACATGGCTCTTGCCGACGGCGGAAACGCCGCAAGTAATAGCCAAGAAGCGCGAAGGAATGGTGCTGTAGCTTTCTGCCAGGTTGGCGTAGTTGCGGTACTGGCGCAGGGTCGTGGCGCGCTGCACCGCAGTGGCGTCGGCCGGCATGCTGAACAGGGCAACCTTGGCGCGGACCAGTGCGCGGTAGGCTTTATAGAAGTTCAGCAGTTCGAGACCGCGATAGTCACCGGTCAGCTCCAGGTACTGGCTGATGAAGCGACGCGCCAGGCACTTCAGGCCGCGATCTTCCAGGTCCATCGCCAGGAAGCCGGTGTCGGCATAAACGTCGGTAAAGCGAAAAGGTTCATTGAATTCGATGCAGTCGAAGATCACGACCTTGCCGTCGATCACGGTTGCGTTGCCCAGGTGGATATCCCCGTGGCATTCACGAATGAAACCTTCGGCCTTGCGCTGGGCGAACAGCGGTTTGAGGCGCTCGAAGCTGCTTTCGGCCCAGGCTTGCAGGGCGTCGAGTTGCAACAGGTCGGCTTTGTCGCTGAGGAACGGACGGATCTGTTCGAAGTTCTGCCGCACCGGCGCCATGACGCTGTCAGGGGTGCCGGCTTCGTGCCCGGCCGGTACTTTCGGTGCGCTGAGGTGGAAGCGGGCGATTTGCTCGGCTATCTCGTCGATGTGCGCGGTGGTCAGTTCGCCATTGGCTTGAAGGGTGCTGAGCAAGCCGTTTTGCGGGAACTGGCGCATCTTCAGTACATATTCGATGGCCGGGCCTTCGCCGCCCAGTTGCGGAGCCTCGACGCTGCCGGTGACGGGCAGCACTTCGAGGTACAAATCGTCGGTCAGGCGCTGGTTCAGGCGCAGTTCTTCAGCGCAAAAGTGTTCGCGAGCCTCAAGGCTGGTGAAGTCGAGAAAACCGAAATTGACCGGTTTCTTCACTTTATAGGCATAGGGGCCGGTGAGCAGTACCCAGGAAATATGGGTCTCGATGACCTGGAATCCCTCTACAGGATGCGGGTAGAGGGCAGGGTTTTGCAGGGCAGCGATCAGGGACTGGCTCACAGGCGATCCTTCAGAGTCGGGGAAATTCAAGGCCGTCATTATGGCCGCAAGTCCGCTCGACGCAAACCTCGGAGCGCTCCTGTTGAGGATGAATAAAGTGCGTATAATCCGCCGCCATGACTCGTACTCGAACTCCCCGCACCCCGAAAAAACCACCCTCCAGGGGCCTGCGCCCGTGGCTGGGCTGGGCCATTAAACTCAGTCTGGTCGCCCTGGTGGTGCTGGCCGGATTCGCCGTTTACCTTGATGCAATCGTCCAGGAGAAGTTCTCCGGCAAGCGCTGGACCATTCCGGCCAAGGTTTACGCGCGCCCGCTCGAACTGTTCGTCGGACAGAAACTGAGCCGGGATGATTTCCTGACCGAACTCGATGCCCTGGGCTATCGCCGTGAAAGCGTGGCCAATGGTCCGGGGGCGGCGTCGGTCAACGGCAATACCGTTGACCTGAACACTCGTGGCTTCCAGTTCTATGAAGGCATGGAGCAGGCGCAACCGGTGCGGGTGCGTTTCTCCGGCGATTACGTGGCCGAGTTGGCGGGGGCAAAGGGCTCGAAACTGTCGGTGGTGCGCCTGGAGCCGCTGCTGATCGGCGGCCTGTACCCGAAAAACCTCGAAGACCGGATCCTGATCAAGATCGATCAGGTGCCACCGTACCTGCTTGAAACGCTGGTGGCGGTCGAGGATCGTGATTTTTATCATCACTTTGGTGTTTCGCCGAAGTCGATCGCCCGCGCAGTCTGGGTCAATGGTTCGTCCGGGCGCATGCGTCAGGGCGGCAGTACCCTGACTCAGCAGTTGGTCAAAAACTTCTACCTGACCAACGAGCGCAGCCTGAACCGCAAACTCACCGAAGCGATGATGGCGCTGCTGCTTGAACTGCACTATGACAAGCGCGAAATCCTTGAGGCTTACCTCAACGAAGTGTTTGTCGGGCAGGACGGTCAGCGTGCGGTGCACGGTTTCGGTCTGGCCAGCCAGTTCTTCTTCAGCCAGCCGCTGGCCGAGCTCAAGCTGCATCAGGTCGCGCTGCTGGTCGGCATGGTCAAGGGGCCTTCTACCTATAACCCCCGTCGTAATCCGGAGCGTGCCCTCGAGCGGCGCAACCTGGTACTCGATGTGCTGCAAGAGCAGGGCGTCGCGACGGCCGAGCAGGTTGAGGCGGCGAAGAAAATGCCGCTGGGCGTGACCAAGCGCGGCAGTCTGGCGGACAGCTCGTTCCCCGGCTTCCTCGATCTGGTCAAGCGTCAATTGCGCGAAGACTATCGCGACGAAGACTTGACCGAAGAAGGGCTGCGCATCTTCACCAGTTTCGATCCGATCCTGCAAATGAAGGCTGAAGCCTCGGTCAACGACACCTTCAAGCGTCTGGCAGGACGCAAGGGTTCCGATGACGTCGAAGCGGCAATGGTCGTGACCAACCCGGAGACCGGGGAGGTGCAGGCCATGATCGGCAGTCGCCAGGCCGGTTTTGCCGGGTTCAACCGGGCGCTGGATGCGGTACGGCCGATCGGCTCGCTGATCAAACCGGCGGTTTACCTGACCGCGCTGGAGAAACCAAGCCAGTACACGTTGACCAGCTGGCTGTCGGACGAGTCCTTCTCGGTCAAAGGCGCGGATGGTCAGGTCTGGAAACCGCAGAACTATGATCGTCGTTCTCACGGCACGGTGTTTCTCTATCAAGGCCTGGCGCACTCCTACAACCTGTCGACCGCGCGTCTCGGTTTGGCGGTTGGTGTACCGAACGTCCTGAAGACGGTGGAGCGCCTGGGCGTGACTCGTGAGTTCCCGGCTTTCCCGTCGATGTTGCTCGGGGCCGGCGGCATGACGCCAATCGAAGTGGCGACCATGTACCAGACCCTCGCCAACGGCGGCTTCAATACGCCGATGCGCGGGATTCGTAGCGTGCTGACTGCCGAGGGCGAACCGCTCAAGCGTTATCCGTTCCAGATTCAGCAGCGTTTTGATCCGGCCTCCATTTACCTGATCCAGAGCGCCATGCAGCGGGTGATGCGTGAAGGTACCGGCAGCTCGGTTTATAGCGTGTTGCCAAGGACCCTGACCCTGGCGGGTAAAACCGGTACCAGTAACGACTCGCGGGACAGTTGGTTTGCCGGTTTCAGCCAGGACTTGCTGGCGGTGGTCTGGCTGGGTCGCGACGACAACGGCAAGACGCCATTCACCGGCGCCACCGGAGCCCTGCAGGTCTGGACCAGCTTCATGCGCAAGGCCGACCCTTTGCCGCTGGACATGCCGCAGCCGGATAATATTGTTCAGGCCTGGGTTGATTCGCGAACCGGGCAAGGTTCTGACGCCGGTTGCCCAGGTGCCGTGCAGATGCCGTATATTCGCGGCAGCGAACCACCTCCCGGTGCCGCTTGCGGTGGTGAAAACCCTGCGGAGTCGGTGATGGACTGGGTCAAGGGCTGGATGAATTAAGCAAAGAGGGTTTCAAGTGAACAAGTGGTTGATTCCAGCGGTTGCCGCCGTAGCTTTGCTCAGCGGTTGCTCTAGCGTACAACGTGGCTCGATTCCGGTTGTGGATTCCGGCACCGCCGTGTCCAACAGTGAGCGGATCTCGGCCAATGGCGGTTTCCGCCAGACGACCGTCAAGCGCCCTGCGCAAGGCCAGTCGCAGACCCAGGCGATTGCGCAAGGTGACAGCGGCGTAGTGGTGATGGTGCCAGGTGCTGCAACGACCTCGACGCCGATCAGCACGACACCGATTACCCCGGGTCCGATCACGCCGGGGCCAATTGACGCGTCGCCGGTCCAATCGGCGCCGATCAATCAGGGCAGCTACAGCATGCCGTCGTCGCCAAGCGGGATTCCATCGGCCAGTTCGGGCGGGCTTTCTGCAGATGAGCAACTGGACGGCCCGGTACTGGCTTTGCTGACCACTGCTCAACAGCAACAGGCGAGCGGTGATCTCAACGGTGCCGCCTCCAGCCTCGAACGCGCCCAACGCGTTGCACCACGAGAGCCGCAGGTGCTTTACCGTCTGGCGCAGGTGCGCATGGCTCAGGGCGATGCCGCCCAGGCCGAGCAGTTCGCTCGCCGCGGGCTGACCCTTGCCAATGGCCGTCCAGCCCTTCAGGCCAACTTGTGGGAGCTGATTGCCCAGGCGCGCGCGAAGCAGGGTGACTCTCAGGGCGCGGCATTGGCTCGTCAGAAGGCCAAGGTAACGCTGTGATGGATGCGCGCTTTCTGAAAATCGCCGATCAACTGTTGTTGATCGAGCGCGAGCTGCGGGTGCAAGGGTGGTGGGATGAAGTCCCGCCCTCCGCCGAAGCGCTTTCCAGTGTCGAGCCGTTTTCGGTCGATACACTGGATTTCGAGCAATGGCTGCAATGGATCTTCCTGCCACGCATGAAGATGATCCTCGAGCAGGATTTGCCGCTACCCAATGCTTCGGGCATTCAGGAAATGGCTGAAATGGTCTTTGCCGGGCGCAATGTCCAGGGCAAGGATCGGCAGTTGCAGGTATTGCTCAAACAGTTTGATCAGTTGATCACGGCGTCTCGCTGAGCCAGAAGCTGCCAGCGTCCGCTGGCAGTTGTTCACAATATCTCTCTATTTTGTCGGCCGCTGCAGGGTAAGTGCATGCGCGTGCCAATTTTTTGCCAAAAGTTGCGCAATCGAAGCTAACACACGGCTGGTTTACGGGTTTTTTCTTGCGTTCTCATGTGCTTAGTAGAATAAAGCACATAGACGGCTTGACTTGCGAAGGACGAAACAGAAGAATCCAAAGTCCGCTGTACAGGGACTGCCAGAAGCAGACCCTCTCAGCAGATCATGAGGCGCATATCCGCGTCGACCTGTTACACCCGCAACGCGTTACCTCGCGCTGGGTGGGAAAGCCCCGCAACACTTGGGACGATCCCAATACTTGCTCAGTCAGTGCTGACGTAGTCGGCGACCACCGTCGCTCATGCTCTGCCGAGAAGTAAACCTATTAAGACCCGTCCCATTTTTCGTGGGCGGTATTCTGGCGTTTTAGAGGTGAGCAACGTGGAGCTTTTATCTGGCGGTGAGATGCTCGTCCGCTTCTTGCGTGACGAAGGCGTCAAATATATCTACGGGTACCCGGGTGGTGCTCTTCTTCATGTTTACGATGCCCTGTTCAAAGAACCGGAAGTGACCCACATCCTGGTTCGTCACGAGCAAGCGGCTACCCATATGGCTGACGGCTACGCCCGTGCCACCGGTAAAGCCGGTGTGGTACTGGTGACTTCCGGTCCTGGCGCAACAAACGCCATCACCGGTATCGCCACCGCCTATATGGACTCCATTCCGATGGTGATCATTTCCGGTCAGGTGCCTAGCACCATGGTCGGCACCGATGCGTTCCAGGAAACCGACATGATCGGTATCTCCCGGCCGATCGTGAAGCACAGCTTCATGATCAAGCACGCGTCGGAAATCCCGGAAGTCATGAAGAAGGCGTTCTACCTGGCGCAATCCGGTCGTCCTGGCCCGGTCGTTGTCGATATCCCGAAAGACATGACCAACCCGGCCGAGAAGTTCGAATACGTCTTCCCGAAAAAAGCCAAGTTGCGCTCCTACAGCCCGGCTGTTCGCGGTCACTCCGGGCAAATCCGCAAGGCGGCAGAAATGCTCCTGGCGGCCAAGCGTCCTGTGTTGTATTCGGGCGGCGGCGTGATCCTGGGTGGTGGTTCCGCACCACTGACCGAACTGGCGAAGATGCTCAACCTGCCAGTGACCAATACCCTGATGGGCCTCGGTGGCTTCCCTGGCACCGACCGTCAGTTCATCGGCATGCTCGGCATGCATGGCAGCTATACCGCCAACCTGGCGATGCACCATGCTGACGTGATCCTCGCCGTCGGCGCACGTTTCGACGACCGTGTCATCAACGGCGCGTCGAAGTTCTGCCCGAACGCCAAGATCATCCACATCGACATCGACCCGGCTTCGATCTCCAAGACCATCAAGGCCGACGTGCCTATCGTTGGTCCGGTTGAGAGTGTCCTGACCGAAATGGTCGCGATCCTCAAGGAAATCGGCGAGACCCCGAACAAGGAGTCCGTTGCCAGCTGGTGGAAGCAGGTTGACGAGTGGCGCGGTGATCGCGGCCTGTTCCCGTATGACAAGGGCGACGGCAGCAAGATCAAGCCTCAGACCGTGATCGAAACCCTGTGCGAAGTGACCAATGGCGACGCCTTTGTGACCTCCGACGTGGGCCAGCACCAGATGTTTGCTGCCCAGTACTACAAGTTCAACAAGCCGAACCGCTGGATCAACTCCGGTGGCCTGGGCACCATGGGCTTCGGTTTCCCGGCGGCCATGGGCATTCAGTTGAGCTATCCGGATGCCGACGTTGCCTGTGTAACGGGCGAAGGCAGTATCCAGATGAACATCCAGGAACTGTCCACCTGTCTGCAATACGGTTTGCCGGTAAAAATCGTCATTCTGAACAACGGCGTTCTGGGTATGGTTCGTCAGTGGCAGGACATGAGCTATGGCAGCCGTCACTCGCATTCCTACATGGAGTCGTTGCCTGACTTCGTCAAGCTGGCTGAAGCCTATGGCCACGTTGGCGTGCGCATCACTGAATCGAAAGATTTGAAGTCGAAGATGGAAGAAGCGTTCGCCATGAAAGATCGCCTGGTGGTGATCGATATTTCGGTCGATACCAGCGAGCACGTCTACCCGATGCAGATCAAAGACGGCTCCATGCGCGATATGTGGCTGAGCAAGACGGAGCGTACCTAATCATGCGGCACATTATTTCCTTGCTTCTGGAAAACGAACCCGGTGCTCTGTCTCGTGTGGTTGGCCTGTTCTCGCAGCGCAACTACAACATCGAAAGCCTGACCGTGGCCCCGACCGAAGACCCGACCCTGTCGCGTCTGACGCTGACCACAGTTGGTCACGATGAAGTCATCGAGCAGATCACCAAGAACCTGAACAAGCTGATCGAAGTGGTAAAACTGGTCGACCTGTCGGAGAGTGCTCACATCGAGCGCGAACTGATGCTGGTCAAGGTCAAGGCCACCGGCGCCCAGCGTGCCGAGATCAAGCGCACTACCGATATTTACCGTGGGCAGATCGTCGATGTCAGCGCCAGCGTGTATACCGTTCAACTGACCGGTACCAGCGACAAGCTCGACAGCTTCATTCAGTCCATTGGCACCGCCTCGATTCTGGAAACCGTCCGTAGTGGCGTGACCGGCATTGCCCGCGGCGACAAAGTACTCAGCATCTAAACCAAATTAGCGAACGGCCTGAACGGCCTGATATAGGGGAAATTCATGAAAGTTTTCTACGATAAAGACTGCGACCTGTCGATCATCCAGGGCAAGAAAGTTGCCATCATCGGTTACGGTTCCCAAGGCCACGCTCAAGCGTGCAACCTGAAAGACTCCGGCGTTGACGTGACTGTCGGCCTGCGTAAAGGTTCGGCTACCGTTGCCAAGGCTGAAGCCCACGGCCTGAAAGTGACTGACGTTGCTTCCGCTGTTGCAGCTGCTGACCTGGTCATGATCCTGACCCCGGACGAATTCCAGTCCTCCCTGTACAAGAACGAAATCGAGCCGAACATCAAGAAAGGCGCCACCCTGGCCTTCTCCCACGGTTTCGCGATCCACTACAACCAGGTTGTGCCGCGCGCTGACCTCGACGTGATCATGATCGCGCCGAAGGCTCCAGGTCACACCGTACGTTCCGAGTTCGTGAAGGGCGGCGGTATCCCTGACCTGATCGCTATCTACCAGGACGCCTCGGGCAACGCCAAGAACGTCGCTCTGTCCTACGCTGCCGGCGTTGGCGGCGGTCGTACCGGCATCATCGAAACCACCTTCAAGGACGAGACTGAAACCGACCTGTTCGGCGAACAAGCCGTTCTGTGCGGCGGTACCGTTGAGCTGGTCAAGGCCGGTTTCGAAACTCTGGTTGAAGCTGGCTACGCGCCAGAAATGGCCTACTTCGAGTGCCTGCACGAACTGAAGCTGATCGTTGACCTCATGTACGAAGGCGGTATCGCCAACATGAACTACTCGATCTCCAACAACGCCGAATACGGCGAGTACGTGACCGGCCCTGAAGTCATCAACGCCGAATCCCGTCAGGCCATGCGCAACGCCCTGAAACGTATTCAGGACGGCGAATATGCCAAGATGTTCATCAGCGAAGGCGCTACCGGCTATCCTTCGATGACCGCCAAGCGTCGTAACAATGCCGCTCACGGTATCGAAATCATCGGCGAGCAACTGCGCTCCATGATGCCGTGGATCGGTGCCAACAAGATCGTCGACAAAGCTAAAAACTAAGTCACGCGCTTGTACAAAAAACGCGGCTTAGGCCGCGTTTTTTCGTTTGGGGGGCCGGTTCTGGTATAAAGCTGCATCGTTTGCGGCCGAACCGTCGTCCCAGACACCTGTCCAAACTTTCCACCCGTTGCAAGGTAATGTCCATGAGCGAACGCCCCGAAGAGCCAAACCAGGCCTCTGACGCCGATAGCCTGCTGCCCATCGATGAACATGTCGAAGAAGGGCATGACGCTGAAGGTCGTAAAGTCCGGCATCGTGGTATCTATCTTCTGCCGAATCTGTTCACCACTGCGAACCTGTTCGCAGGGTTCTATTCCATCATCAATTCGATGAGTGCGCAGGCGGCCTTGAGCGCCGGCGACTCAGTCAATGCAAGCAAGTACTTCGCCTTTGCTGCCATCGCGATCTTCGTTGCCATGGTGCTCGACGGCCTCGACGGCCGCGTTGCGCGCATGACCAATACCCAGAGTGCCTTTGGTGCTGAGTACGACTCTCTGTCGGACATGGTTGCCTTTGGTGTTGCACCGGCATTGCTGGCCTTCGGTTGGGCCTTGGGTGACATGGGCAAGGTTGGCTGGATGGTCGCCTTCATCTACGTGGCGGGCGCGGCATTACGCCTTGCACGCTTCAACACGCAGGTCGGCACCGCGGACAAGCGCTACTTCATCGGTCTGGCCAGTCCCGCCGCTGCGGGCGTGGTTGCAGGTATCGTCTGGGCGTTCAGCGACTACGGCATCCAGGGTTCCAAGATGTCTTTCCTGGTTGCGCTGATGGTGGCGGCGGCCGGCATGCTGATGGTCAGCAACATCAAGTACAACAGCTTCAAGGAACTGGACCTGAAGGGGCGAGTGCCTTTCGTGGCGATTCTCGCAGTAGTGTTGGTGTTCGCGGTTGTTTTCAGTGATCCGCCGCGCATTCTGCTGCTGGTCTTCCTCGCCTATGCCGCGTCCGGCCCGGTTCAATACCTGTTACATCTTCGTCGGCGTAAAAGCGTCGAGTGATGTAATTTCCCTCATACTCCGCAGTCTGTTGGTGCATCTGTTCTCCAATACTGCGGAGTAGCCATGCTGATCAAAGTCCCTAAGGCATCCGACTGCCATGAGTCGGATGTCACGCCTGAATCCATCTATCTTTCTCGACGCAATGTATTGGGTGTTGCTGTTGCCGGTTTGGCCGTGAGCGGTCTTCCTCGGTGGGCGGCTGCCGACGATGTGGCGCGTTATGCGGACGTCGAGCCTGGCAAGGCGCCTTCCTGGTTCAGCGAAAAGCTTTCCTCGGTCAAGTGGGGAGCGGTTGTCGTCAAGGATGAGGCAATCACACCCTTCAAGGATGCGACCCACTACAACAACTTCTACGAGTTCGGCACCGATAAAGGTGATCCGGCTGCCAATGCCGGCACGCTGAAGACGGAGCCGTGGTCGGTGGTGGTGGACGGGGAGGTGGGCAAGCCCGGGCGGTATGCGATCGAAGACTTCATGAAACCGTATCAGCTGGAGGAGCGAATCTACCGTTTGCGCTGTGTGGAAGCCTGGTCGATGGTCATTCCCTGGATCGGTTTTCCGCTCTCGGCCTTGCTCAAGGAAGTCGAGCCGACCTCGAAAGCCAGATTCATCCGCTTCGAAACCCTGCAGGATCCCAAAAGCATGCCGGGGCAGCGCTCCGGTTTTGCCTTGATCGACTGGCCATATATAGAGGGGCTGCGTCTGGATGAGGCGATGAACCCGTTGGCGATTCTTGCGGTCGGCATGTACGGGCGTGAGTTGCCTAATCAAAACGGCGCGCCGTTGCGTTTGGTGGTGCCCTGGAAATATGGCTTCAAGAGCATCAAGTCCATCGTGCGCATCAGTCTGGTCAGCGAGCAGCCGAAAACCACCTGGCAGAGCATTGCAGCGGATGAATATGGCTTTTATGCGAACGTGAATCCCACTGTTGATCATCCTCGCTGGACTCAGGCGCGTGAACGCCGCCTGCCCAGTGGCTTGTTCAAGCCCAATATACGTGACACGCAAATGTTCAACGGCTATTCAGAGGAAGTCGCCTCTCTATATACGGGGCTCGACCTGAGGAAGAACTACTGATGCGCTATCCGCTTTGGCGCATCGGTGTCTTTGTCGTAGTGCTGGTGTGGCCGCTGCTGTGGTTGTATCAGGCCTGGGAGGATGTCCTCGGGCCGGATCCGGGCAAGGTACTGGTCGATCGGCTGGGTTTGGGGACGCTTGTTCTGCTGCTCGTAATCTTGAGCTTGACGCCTTTGCAGAGACTTACGGGTTGGGCAGGGTGGAATGCCGTGCGGCGACAGTTGGGATTGTGGTGCTTTGCCTATGTGCTGCTCCACCTCAGTAGTTATTGCGCATTCATTCTTGGTTTTGACTGGTCGCAGCTGGGTGTCGAGTTGCGCAAGCGGCCTTACATTATTGTCGGGGTGTTGGGTTTTCTTGGTTTGCTGGCATTGGCGGTGACTTCCAATCGATACAGTCAGCGACGACTGGGTTCCCGCTGGAAGAAGTTGCATCGCCTGGCGTATGTCATTCTCGGGCTTGGATTACTGCATATGCTCTGGATTGTGCGCGCCGACCTGAAGGAGTGGGCGATCTATGCATCCATAGGTGCATTGCTGTTAGTGCTGCGGCTACCGCCTTTGGCTCGTCGAATCCCGCGTTTAATGGCTAAAAAGGGCTCTTCCGCCAAAAAGGCGTAAATAGTGGTTGACGGCAGATTCCAGGTGTCTATAATTCGCCCCACTTCCGGCGCAGTCGAAACGGAAAACTCCTTGGTAAACAAAGAGTTACGCAGTTTTCGACAGCAGGTTGCTTCAGTTCATCGAAGCCGAAAGGGAGTTGAAAAAGAGGTGTTGACAGCAGCGTGTAACGCTGTAGAATTCGCCTCCCGCTGACGAGAGATCTGAAGCGCAAGTGGTTGAAGTTGTTAAGGATTTCCAAGCGAAACTTTGAAAACTTCTGAAAATAATCACTTGACAGCAAATGAGGCTGCTGTAGAATGCGCGCCTCGGTTGAGACGAAAGATCTTAACCAACCGCTCTTTAACAACTGAATCAAGCAATTCGTGTGGGTGCTTGTGGAGTCAGACTGCTAGTCAACAGATTATCAGCATCACAAGTTACTCCGCGAGAAATCAAAGATGTAACCAACGATTGCTGAGCCAAGTTTAGGGTTTTCTCAAAACCCAAAGATGTTTGAACTGAAGAGTTTGATCATGGCTCAGATTGAACGCTGGCGGCAGGCCTAACACATGCAAGTCGAGCGGATGACAGGAGCTTGCTCCTGAATTCAGCGGCGGACGGGTGAGTAATGCCTAGGAATCTGCCTGGTAGTGGGGGACAACGTTTCGAAAGGAACGCTAATACCGCATACGTCCTACGGGAGAAAGCAGGGGACCTTCGGGCCTTGCGCTATCAGATGAGCCTAGGTCGGATTAGCTAGTTGGTGAGGTAATGGCTCACCAAGGCGACGATCCGTAACTGGTCTGAGAGGATGATCAGTCACACTGGAACTGAGACACGGTCCAGACTCCTACGGGAGGCAGCAGTGGGGAATATTGGACAATGGGCGAAAGCCTGATCCAGCCATGCCGCGTGTGTGAAGAAGGTCTTCGGATTGTAAAGCACTTTAAGTTGGGAGGAAGGGCATTAACCTAATACGTTAGTGTTTTGACGTTACCGACAGAATAAGCACCGGCTAACTCTGTGCCAGCAGCCGCGGTAATACAGAGGGTGCAAGCGTTAATCGGAATTACTGGGCGTAAAGCGCGCGTAGGTGGTTTGTTAAGTTGGATGTGAAAGCCCCGGGCTCAACCTGGGAACTGCATTCAAAACTGACAAGCTAGAGTATGGTAGAGGGTGGTGGAATTTCCTGTGTAGCGGTGAAATGCGTAGATATAGGAAGGAACACCAGTGGCGAAGGCGACCACCTGGACTGATACTGACACTGAGGTGCGAAAGCGTGGGGAGCAAACAGGATTAGATACCCTGGTAGTCCACGCCGTAAACGATGTCAACTAGCCGTTGGGAGCCTTGAGCTCTTAGTGGCGCAGCTAACGCATTAAGTTGACCGCCTGGGGAGTACGGCCGCAAGGTTAAAACTCAAATGAATTGACGGGGGCCCGCACAAGCGGTGGAGCATGTGGTTTAATTCGAAGCAACGCGAAGAACCTTACCAGGCCTTGACATCCAATGAACTTTCCAGAGATGGATTGGTGCCTTCGGGAACATTGAGACAGGTGCTGCATGGCTGTCGTCAGCTCGTGTCGTGAGATGTTGGGTTAAGTCCCGTAACGAGCGCAACCCTTGTCCTTAGTTACCAGCACGTTATGGTGGGCACTCTAAGGAGACTGCCGGTGACAAACCGGAGGAAGGTGGGGATGACGTCAAGTCATCATGGCCCTTACGGCCTGGGCTACACACGTGCTACAATGGTCGGTACAGAGGGTTGCCAAGCCGCGAGGTGGAGCTAATCCCACAAAACCGATCGTAGTCCGGATCGCAGTCTGCAACTCGACTGCGTGAAGTCGGAATCGCTAGTAATCGCGAATCAGAATGTCGCGGTGAATACGTTCCCGGGCCTTGTACACACCGCCCGTCACACCATGGGAGTGGGTTGCACCAGAAGTAGCTAGTCTAACCTTCGGGAGGACGGTTACCACGGTGTGATTCATGACTGGGGTGAAGTCGTAACAAGGTAGCCGTAGGGGAACCTGCGGCTGGATCACCTCCTTAATCGACGACTCAGCTGCTCCATAAGTTCCCACACGAATTGCTTGATTCATTGAAGAAGACGATATAGAAGCAGCCAAAAGGGTTGTAGCTTAGTTGGTTAGAGCGCACCCCATGCTTTGTGGTAAAGAGCAGGGTGAGGTCGGCCTTAGCAGCTCGAAATTGGGTCTGTAGCTCAGTTGGTTAGAGCGCACCCCTGATAAGGGTGAGGTCGGCAGTTCGAATCTGCCCAGACCCACCAATTTTGTGTGGGAAACGCCTGTAGAAATACGGGGCCATAGCTCAGCTGGGAGAGCGCCTGCCTTGCACGCAGGAGGTCAACGGTTCGATCCCGTTTGGCTCCACCACTACTGCTTCTGATTGTATAAAGCTTAGAAATGAGCATTCCATCGAGACGATGGTGAATGTTGATTTCTAGTCTTTGACTAGTTCGTTCTTTAAAAATTTGGGTATGTGATAGAAAGATAGACTGAACGTTACTTTCACTGGTAACGGATCAGGCTAAGGTAAAATTTGTGAGTTGCTCTTAGGAGCTCAATCGAATTTTCGGCGAATGTCGTCTTCATAGTATAACCAGATTGCTTGGGGTTATATGGTCAAGTGAAGAAGCGCATACGGTGGATGCCTTGGCAGTCAGAGGCGATGAAAGACGTGGTAGCCTGCGAAAAGCTTCGGGGAGTCGGCAAACAGACTTTGATCCGGAGATGTCTGAATGGGGGAACCCAGCCATCATAAGATGGTTATCTTGTACTGAATACATAGGTGCAAGAGGCGAACCAGGGGAACTGAAACATCTAAGTACCCTGAGGAAAAGAAATCAACCGAGATTCCCTTAGTAGTGGCGAGCGAACGGGGACTAGCCCTTAAGTGGCTTTGAGATTAGCGGAACGCTCTGGAAAGTGCGGCCATAGTGGGTGATAGCCCTGTACGCGAAAATCTCTTGGTCATGAAATCGAGTAGGACGGAGCACGAGAAACTTTGTCTGAATATGGGGGGACCATCCTCCAAGGCTAAATACTACTGACTGACCGATAGTGAACTAGTACCGTGAGGGAAAGGCGAAAAGAACCCCGGAGAGGGGAGTGAAATAGATCCTGAAACCGTATGCGTACAAGCAGTGGGAGCCCACTTTGTTGGGTGACTGCGTACCTTTTGTATAATGGGTCAGCGACTTATTTTCAGTGGCGAGCTTAACCGAATAGGGGAGGCGTAGCGAAAGCGAGTCTTAATAGGGCGTCTAGTCGCTGGGAATAGACCCGAAACCGGGCGATCTATCCATGG
This sequence comes from Pseudomonas sp. KH_046_1, assembly GCF_057839025.1. Lineage (NCBI taxonomy): Bacteria > Pseudomonadati > Pseudomonadota > Gammaproteobacteria > Pseudomonadales > Pseudomonadaceae > Pseudomonas > Pseudomonas sp. KH_046_1. The sequence goes on along the minus strand of NZ_CM174481.1, from coordinate 5,409,727 downwards.
GCAGGTTGAAGGTTAGGTAACACTGACTGGAGGACCGAACCGACTACCGTTGAAAAGTTAGCGGATGACCTGTGGATCGGAGTGAAAGGCTAATCAAGCTCGGAGATAGCTGGTTCTCCTCGAAAGCTATTTAGGTAGCGCCTCATGTATCACTGTAGGGGGTAGAGCACTGTTTCGGCTAGGGGGTCATCCCGACTTACCAAACCGATGCAAACTCCGAATACCTACAAGTGCCGAGCATGGGAGACACACGGCGGGTGCTAACGTCCGTCGTGAAAAGGGAAACAACCCAGACCGTCAGCTAAGGTCCCAAAGTTATGGTTAAGTGGGAAACGATGTGGGAAGGCTTAGACAGCTAGGAGGTTGGCTTAGAAGCAGCCACCCTTTAAAGAAAGCGTAATAGCTCACTAGTCGAGTCGGCCTGCGCGGAAGATGTAACGGGGCTCAAACCATACACCGAAGCTACGGGTATCACCTTCGGGTGATGCGGTAGAGGAGCGTTCTGTAAGCCTGTGAAGGTGAGTTGAGAAGCTTGCTGGAGGTATCAGAAGTGCGAATGCTGACATGAGTAACGACAATGGGTGTGAAAAACACCCACGCCGAAAGACCAAGGTTTCCTGCGCAACGTTAATCGACGCAGGGTTAGTCGGTCCCTAAGGCGAGGCTGAAAAGCGTAGTCGATGGAAAACAGGTTAATATTCCTGTACTTCTGGTTATTGCGATGGAGGGACGGAGAAGGCTAGGCCAGCTTGGCGTTGGTTGTCCAAGTTTAAGGTGGTAGGCTGGAATCTTAGGTAAATCCGGGATTCCAAGGCCGAGAGCTGATGACGAGTGTTCTTTTAGAACACGAAGTGGTTGATGCCATGCTTCCAAGAAAAGCTTCTAAGCTTCAGGTAACCAGGAACCGTACCCCAAACCGACACAGGTGGTTGGGTAGAGAATACCAAGGCGCTTGAGAGAACTCGGGTGAAGGAACTAGGCAAAATGGCACCGTAACTTCGGGAGAAGGTGCGCCGGTGAGGGTGAAGGACTTGCTCCGTAAGCCCACGCCGGTCGAAGATACCAGGCCGCTGCGACTGTTTATTAAAAACACAGCACTCTGCAAACACGAAAGTGGACGTATAGGGTGTGACGCCTGCCCGGTGCCGGAAGGTTAATTGATGGGGTTAGCTAACGCGAAGCTCTTGATCGAAGCCCCGGTAAACGGCGGCCGTAACTATAACGGTCCTAAGGTAGCGAAATTCCTTGTCGGGTAAGTTCCGACCTGCACGAATGGCGTAACGATGGCGGCGCTGTCTCCACCCGAGACTCAGTGAAATTGAAATCGCTGTGAAGATGCAGTGTATCCGCGGCTAGACGGAAAGACCCCGTGAACCTTTACTATAGCTTTGCACTGGACTTTGAATTTGCTTGTGTAGGATAGGTGGGAGGCTTTGAAGCGTGGACGCCAGTTCGCGTGGAGCCAACCTTGAAATACCACCCTGGCAACTTTGAGGTTCTAACTCAGGTCCGTTATCCGGATCGAGGACAGTGTATGGTGGGTAGTTTGACTGGGGCGGTCTCCTCCTAAAGAGTAACGGAGGAGTACGAAGGTGCGCTCAGACCGGTCGGAAATCGGTCGTAGAGTATAAAGGCAAAAGCGCGCTTGACTGCGAGACAGACACGTCGAGCAGGTACGAAAGTAGGTCTTAGTGATCCGGTGGTTCTGTATGGAAGGGCCATCGCTCAACGGATAAAAGGTACTCCGGGGATAACAGGCTGATACCGCCCAAGAGTTCATATCGACGGCGGTGTTTGGCACCTCGATGTCGGCTCATCACATCCTGGGGCTGAAGCCGGTCCCAAGGGTATGGCTGTTCGCCATTTAAAGTGGTACGCGAGCTGGGTTTAGAACGTCGTGAGACAGTTCGGTCCCTATCTGCCGTGGACGTTTGAGATTTGAGAGGGGCTGCTCCTAGTACGAGAGGACCGGAGTGGACGAACCTCTGGTGTTCCGGTTGTCACGCCAGTGGCATTGCCGGGTAGCTATGTTCGGAAAAGATAACCGCTGAAAGCATCTAAGCGGGAAACTTGCCTCAAGATGAGATCTCACTGGGACCTTGAGTCCCCTGAAGGGCCGTCGAAGACTACGACGTTGATAGGTTGGGTGTGTAAGCGCTGTGAGGCGTTGAGCTAACCAATACTAATTGCCCGTGAGGCTTGACCATATAACACCCAAGCAATTTGCGTCGAAAGGCCAGATTGCGGTGTGTGAAGACGAAAGAACCGAAAGTTCGAAGCTTACAAAACACCGAAAGCTGTCACATACCCAATTTGCTGAAGCGCGGCCAACTGGTCACGACTCAGTACCCGAATTTCTTGACGACCATAGAGCGTTGGAACCACCTGATCCCATCCCGAACTCAGCAGTGAAACGATGCATCGCCGATGGTAGTGTGGGGTTTCCCCATGTGAGAGTAGGTCATCGTCAAGATTAAATTCCGAAACCCCAATTGCGAAAGCAGTTGGGGTTTTGTTTTTGTCCGCAGGAAAAGCACGATCAATCAAGCACAAATTGACGCAGTTATTTTTGTCCCGGGACACTAGAATAGGTCCAACTTTTTCAGAGTCAGAGCGCTTATGCCGGATTCGGTTGACGCCAAAGAGCTGTCAGAATTACCACTAGAAAATCTGGTTGCCTGTCATGAGTGCGACTTGCTCATGCGTAAACCAGAACTCGCCCATGGCGAAAAAGCCCTCTGCCCGCGCTGTGGCTACGAGCTTTATGCCAATCGGTACAACGTCGTACAGCGCAGTCTCGCCCTGGTCATCGCCGCCTTGTTGTTGTTTATTCCGGCGAACTTTTTACCCATCATGCAGCTCAATCTACTCGGGCAATCTTCGCAAGACACTGTCTGGAGCGGTGTTGTCGCTCTTTTTGACACAGGCATGCAAAGTGTTTCAGTGGTGGTGTTCCTGTGCAGCATAGGAATTCCGTTACTCAAGCTGCTGTGCCAACTAGCCGTATTGTTGAGTATCCGTTTTGATGTCGGACGCAGCTACGGCTTGTTGCTCTATCGCATTTATCACCATATACGCGAATGGGGGATGCTCGAGGTTTACTTCATGGGCGTACTGGTGGCGATCGTAAAACTGGCAGATATGGCAACCATCACCGTAGGCGTTGGCTTGGTGTGCTTCATTGGTTTGTTGCTGATCCAAGTCTGGCTGGAGGTCGTAATGTCGCCCCACCAGATCTGGCAAGCGTTATCAGGAGAGGATGCCCATGCGGGCGATTGATGCAGGCATTCTGATTTGCAAGGAATGTCATGAATTGAACAGGCAGGAAGCTGATACCGATGAGCAAGTCTGTACACGCTGCGGAGCGCTGGTGCATGCCCGCAGCCCGAATAGCCTGGTGCGCACCTGGGCATTGCTGATTACCGCCGCCATTCTTTACATACCGGCCAATTTGTTGCCAATCATGACCGTGAACTCTTTGGGCAAAGGTGCGCCCAGCACGATCATGGCGGGTGTCATCGAGTTGGTGCACTACGGCATGTTTCCCATTGCGGCCGTTGTGTTTATCGCCAGTATCCTGGTGCCCACCTTCAAGCTGGTGGGCATTGGTTTATTGCTGTTTTCCGTGCAGCGTCGTCAGCCCCTTTCGGCTCGCCAGCGTATCTGGATGTACCGTTTCATTGAATTCATCGGCCGCTGGTCGATGCTCGATATCTTTGTGATCGCCATCCTCGTGGCGGTCGTGAATTTTGGGCGGCTTGCCAGCATCGAAGCCAATCCTGGCGCCATCGCTTTCGCCACGGTGGTGATTCTGACGATGCTTGCCGCGGTAACTTTTGATCCCCGACTGATTTGGGATAACACGGAGTCGGACGACGACCATGACTGATTTGCCTGTAGCGAAAACCCGACCGGCGTCGAACTGGTCTGCCATTTGGGTGTTGCCCCTGATCGCCTTGATCATCGGCGGTTGGCTCGGCTGGCGTGCCTATAACGAGACCGGTATCCAGATTCAGGTGCGTTTTGAGAGCGGCGAGGGCATTCAGGCCAACAAGACCGAAGTTGTCTATAAAGGCATGTCGGTCGGCAAGGTCAAAAGCCTCAAGCTCGATGACGAGGGCAGTTCCAAAGGCGTGATCGCCAGCATCGAAATGAACAAGGACGTAGAGCCATACCTGCGAACCAGCACGCGTTTCTGGCTGGTCAAGCCGAGCGTGACGCTGGCAGGGATTACCGGTCTTGAGACGCTGGTTTCAGGTAACTATGTCGCCATCAGCCCGGGGGAAGGCGAGCCCGTGCGCAAGTTCAAGGCGCTGGCCGAGGAACCGCCGCTCTCCGATGCCCAACCCGGTCTGCACTTGACCATCAAGGCTGATCGCCTGGGCTCGCTGAACCGTGGTAGTCCGGTGTTCTACAAACAGATCAAAGTAGGCCAGATCAAAAGCTATGTGTTGTCCGAGGACCAGAACACTGTCGAACTCAAGGTCTTCATTGAGCCGACTTACGCCAAACTGGTGCGCAAACACACACGTTTCTGGAACGCCAGCGGCATCAGCATCGACGCCAATCTGTCGGGTGTGAAAGTTCGCAGTGAATCCCTGGCCAGCATCGTCGCCGGCGGCATTGCCTTCGCCACCCCGGAAAACCGCAAGGACAGCCCGCCTACCGACCCAAGCCTGCCGTTCAGACTCTATGAAGACTTCGATGCAGCGGCGGCGGGTATCCGGGTCAAGGTCAAGCTCAGCGACTTCGAAGGCTTGCAGGCCGGTCGCACGCCGGTGATGTACAAAGGCATTCAAGTCGGCAATCTCAAGGCGCTGAAGGTCGATCCTGACCTGTCCGGGGCCACCGCCGAATTGACGATGGACCCATTGGCCGAGGATTACCTGGTCGAAGGCACCCAATTCTGGGTGGTCAAACCGTCGATTTCCCTGGCGGGGATTACCGGCCTCGAGGCGTTGGTCAAAGGCAACTACATCGCTGTGCGGCCTGGCGACAAGGGTTCGGCACCTCAACGGGAGTTTGTGGCACGGGCCAAGGCACCGCCGCTGGATCTGCGTGCACCGGGCCTGCACCTGGTGTTGTTCACGGAAAATCTCGGCTCGCTGGAAGTCGGCAGCCCGGTTCTCTACAAGCAGGTTAAAGTCGGCTCCGTACAGAGCTATCAGTTCTCACGCACCAAGAAACAACTGATCATTGGTGTGCACATCGAGAAGGAATACGAAGGCCTGGTCAACGCCTCGACGCGCTTCTGGAACGCCAGTGGCATCACCCTCACAGGCGGGCTGACCGGCGGGGTCCAGGTTAAAAGCGAGTCGTTGCAGAGCTTGATGGCCGGCGGCATTGCCTTCGAGACCCCGCAAGACAAAGCCCCGTTGCAGAAGCGTATTCCGCGCTTCCGCCTGTTCGCGAACCATGAAGACGCCACGCAGAAAGGCGAAGTCATCACGCTCAGGCTCGATCGCGCTGATGGCCTGCGTACCGGCACTCCGATTCGTTTCAAGGGGCTGGATGTCGGCAAGGTGGAGGATGTTGATCTCAGCGAGGACCTGCAATCGGTGCTGCTGACCGTGCGGATTACCGAAGTGCCGGAGCGCATCGCCCGGGTTGGCAGTCAGTTCTGGGTGGTCAAGCCTGAACTGGGCTTGATCAAAACGTCCAACCTCGAAACCCTGGTGACCGGGCAATACATCGAGGTGCAACCGGCGCCTAAGAACCTGGGACCGCAGAAGAACTTTGTCGCTTTGGCCGCAGCTCCCGAAACTGCCAAGCAGGAAGCGGGTTTGAGTCTGGTGCTGAGCGCAGCCCGTCGTGGTTCGCTGAAGGCCGGCGTACCAGTGACCTATCGCGAAATCACCGTGGGCAAGGTAACGGGTTATGAGCTGGGCGAGACCGCTGATCGCGTCCTGATCCATATCCTGATCGAACCGAAGTACGCGCCACTGGTACGCAGCGGTACACGGTTCTGGAACACCAGCGGTTTCGACTTCGATGTCGGTCTGTTCAAAGGTGCAACGGTGCGCACAGAATCCCTGGAGACGATGATTCAGGGCGGTGTGGCCTTTGCCACGCCGGATGGCGAGCGCATGGGCAGCCCGGCGCGACCGGAGCAGACGTTTGCGCTGTTCGACAAGTTTGAAGAGGAATGGCTGGGGTGGGCGCCGAAGATTTCCATCGGCAAGTAGCCAATTGGAGGCAGTGCTGTCCCCATCGCGAGCAGGCTCGCTCCCACATTAGATCGGTGTTGAACACAATCCAGTGTGGGAGCGAGCCTGCTCGCGAAGAGGCCTTCAAACGCACTGAAAGGCCAAAAACGGGTTGATAAAAAAGGCCGCGATCCATTGGATCGCGGCCTTTTTATTACCTTCGATTCAAGCCTCAGACCGCATCCAGCTCCGGTTCATCCGCTTCTTCGTTGACCGTCGTCTTCACCTGATCGTGACGACGGATGTACTTCCAGTCCGCCTCATCGATGTAGATGCCGGCCGGGCCGCTGCCGCCTTCCAGGTCGATGGCGACACTGGCGCAGACCTGCGGCTTCACGCTCGCCAGGATCGGCACGAAGCCCAGCTGCAGGCTGGTTTCCAGCAAGGCGGCCTGGTTTTTCTCATCGATGTCCGCCGCCTCATCGAGGTAGTACGGCAGACGCACGCGACCGGCCTGGTCACGGTCCATCAAGTGCAGCAACAAGTACATGTTGGTCAGCGCCTTGATGGTCATGGTGGTGCCGTTGGAAGCGGCGCCATCGATGTCGGTGTGGATCACCGGTTGACCGTTGACCTTGGTGATCTCGAACGCCAGTTCGAACAAGTCCTTGAGGCCGAGCTGGTTGTGGTTGGCCGCCACCAGCCGTGCCAGGTATTCCTTGGCCTCTTCGTTCTTGTTGTCCTGCTCGGCGCTTTGGCTCAGGTCGAAGACCGACAGGGTTTCGCCTTCTTCGTACTGACCGGCGCTGTGGATGATCTGGTCGATGTGCTTGAGCGCTTCCTTGTTCGGGGCGAGCACGATGCGGAAGCTTTGCAGGTTGGAGACCTGACGTTTGTTGATCTCGCGGTTGAACAGTGCCAGTTGGTGTTCGAGGCTGTCGTAGTCGCTGCGGATGTTGCGCAGGGTCCGGGCGATGTCCGTTACGGCCGCACGGCGAGCCTTGCCCAGGGTCAGGGCTTCGTCGGTGCGGTGCGCATAGGCGTTGATCAGCAGTTGCAGGCGACGCTCCATATCGTCTTCGCTGTCGAACTTGGCCACGCCCTTGAGGCGCACCTGAGCGTACAGCGCTTCGATCTGGCCGTCGGCCCGCAGCAGGCCTTGCCAACTGTCCTGGTAGTCGTTGAGCAGCGGCAGCAGGTTGTCCATGGAGTCGTCGATCGGGTCCATGAACGGTGTGCCGAACGGCAGGTCCGCCGGCAACAGCTGGCGACGGCGCAGGGCGTCGTCGAGTGTGCGTTGTTTGGCTTCCATGTCGCCGATCTGGCGGCCGACCAGTTGCAGCTTGGCCGACAGTTGCTGGACGCGCTCGGTGAAGGCGTCGCTGGAACGCTTCAATTCGTCCTGAGCGGCTTCCATCTGCGCCAATTGTTCCAGCTTGTCGCCTTCCTCGGCGCTCAGGGTTTGCGCGCGACGGAAGTCTTCCAGGGCTTTTTGTGCGTCCAGCACTTGCTGGTACAGCGCTTCGGTCTGGGTCTTGCTCGCGGCGCGGTCGGCGGCCACGGCCTGCTGGGTCTTGAGTTGCTTGAGTTCTTTGTCCAGGCGTTCCTTCTGGTCGCGCAATGCTGCGCGGTCAGCCAGGGCCTGCAATGCCGGCGGTTCGATGTGGGAGATGTCGATGGACAGGCCCGGCACTTCGAAGCGTTCGCCTTTGAAGCCGTCGAGGATCAGCTCCACGGATTTCACCCAGTCGCCGTTTTCGTCGAGGGTGATGCCGTGTTCGCCTAGCGGCAGGCTGAACAGCGCGCTGTTGAACAGGCGCATCAGGCGTTCGACGTCTTGCTGCGAGAACTCTTCGCGCAGGCGGGCATAGCTGTTGTTGTCGGCGTGATCGAGTTGCTGCTTGACCGACTTCAGGCGTTTTTCCAGGTCGCGCAGACGTTCGTCGAGATCTTCGGCGCTGAACTGGCGGGACTGTGCCAGCGCACCGGCCAGTTCGTCGTGGGCGTCCTTGGCCGCCAGCAGTTGTTGCTCCAGCACCTTGACGTCATCGATCAGGGCAAAGCGATGCTTGAGCACCGACAATTCGCCGAGCCAGCGCTGGATGCCAGTGATTTCCCGCTCCAGACGCATCAGTTCCTGGGTACCGCCGCGCTGGTCGTTTTGCAGGGCGTCCTGCTCGTTGCGGTAGTGTTCGGCCTGAATGGTCAGCTCTTCCTTGCGCGCACTGGCGTAGTCCGACCAGGTACCCAGCAGGGAGTCGAGTAGCGGAGAGATCCGGTGCAGCTTGCCGCGCAGGATGTCGCGTTGCTTCACGCCGTTCGCCAGCGCCTCGACCAGCGGGCCGGCGGCGACCAGCGAGTTGTAGTCCTGCTCCATGCGACGTACATCGCGGAACGCTTCTTCGCACGCGGCGATGTAGTCGACGCTACCGGAGCGCAGGCTGTGCTCGAAGGCATCGAGGAACAGCTGCTTGAGCTTGGCCGCAGTGATTTCGCGCATGTGCAGCAGGTTGATGAACAGTGCGCGGAAGGTCTTCAGGCTCTGCTCGCTGGTGGAGCGCAATGGAATCAGCGTCAGGTCCAGCGGGATCGAGGTGTGACCGCCGACCAGCAAGCGGCGCAGTTCATCCGGCTTGAGTTCGTAGGCTTTCAGGCCTTCGCGCTCAAGGTTGGTGAACAGCTCTTTCTGGCGCAGGCAGGTGTCGTTTTTCTGGTAGTGGGCCAGGTCCAGCTTGCCGGCATAGGCAAAGAACTGGTGACCGAAACCGCCGCCCGGGCCGCGGCCGACCACACCGATCACGTGGGGGCCGTGGGGCAGGTTCACTTCGACCAGGATGTAGCTGGTGTCCGAGGCGAAGTAGAAGCGCCGGGATTGCTCCAGGCTGTACTTGCCGAAGCTCATGTCCGACATGCGCGCCAGGATCGGGAACTGCAAGGCGTTGATCGAGGCGGATTTACCGAGGTTGTTCGCGCCGTAGACCGACAGCGGCTCTTCCAGCGGGAACAGGCCGAGGCTGTAGCCGGCGGTGTTCAAAAGGGCAAAGCGGCGGATGCCGTAACGTTCCTTGCTCATGCGTCGAGCTCCTGTTCTTCGGCAATGGCGCGGGCCAGGGCGTCTTCTTCGCTTTCGTCTGCAAATTCCGCGAGGTCGAGCGGGTCGTCGGTCTGCAGCAGTTTTTCGTCACTGTCTTCGTCGATCAGCACCGGCACCGGCAACGGCAGGACGCTGTGCAGGCTGGCGGCCAGATCGCGGTCCTGCTGCACCGACAGGCAGACATCGAGGAAGCGGTGCATCGGCGGCAGGAAACGGTAGACGCCGTTTTCTTCGCTGGCGAAACCGAGCTGGGTCATGCGGCGCATGATTTTTTCTTCGAGCTCGTCCTGGGTCTGCACCTCGGCCTGGATGAACAGGTCGCGGTACTTTTCCAGCAACGACGGAAGCTCATCGCGACCGAGGCTGCCGCCGTCGAGCACGGAGATCGGGTCGCGGCCCTGGTCGGCCAGGTGCTCGACGAGGATGAAGGTGAACAGCGCCAGACGCTGGGCGGTCTTGTTCACCGCGGCCGCCGCGAGGTCCGGCACGAAGTAGTAGAAGCCGCGGGTGTCGCAGACCAGTTCAAAGCCCAGGGCCTTGAACAGCGTGCGGTATTGGTCCTGAAAGTTCGACAACTGTGCGTACAGCTCCGGATCGCGGCGGCTGACGTGGTAACCCTTGAACAGCTCGCGAAAGATCGGTGCCAGATGGGACAGTTCGGATAGATCAAGATGCATAAGAAGTGCTCGCAGAATCCTCGGCGGCGGTGTCGCTGACCGAGAGCAGGGCGAAGGAGCGCAGGCTGACCTGATGCTCGTGAGTATGGTATTGGCGACGTTCCAGACGCTCGCGCTTGAAGCGTTTTTCCCGCGACAGACGAGAGAACCAGTACAGCAATTCGTCGGTGGCGCCGTCCGGTTCCTGCTCCAGCAACCAGGTCATCAGGTCCGGCATCGGCAGGGCGTCTTCGCAGCGTTCGAGCATTTCCCGAACGGTGCGTGGCGCCCGTGGCGCTTCGCCTTTCTGGGTCTTGTGCGCCTTGGGGAAGCGCGCCGGTTTCGGCTCGAAACGCGCTAGGGCATAAACGTAGGCTTCGACCTGACTGGCACTGCCGAGGAAGGTACTCTGCGGGCGAGTGAACATCGGCATCGCCGCTTGTGGCACGGCGTCGATGCCCTTGCGACGGATCATCGACAAGGCCAGCGCCGCGCCACGGGTCACGGCATTGTGCCGGCGCGCTTCTTCACGCAGCGGCAGCAGCAGCTCGCGGGCGTGACGCAGGGTCAGCTGGGCGCTGGTCTGCATTTCGAGGATGCGTGCGTGGGTGCGCAGCAGCATGTCGTCGTCGACCAGGTGGCCGAGGCGCTGCTGTTCGCTGAGCATCTTCAGCAGCACGGTTTCGACCTTGCGCACGCCTTGTTCGAAGGCACCATCGGCGTTCACCAGATCAATCATCGGCTCGACGTATTCGTCCCAGGTCGCCAGCACTTCAGCATAACGCTGGCGCAATGGAATCTGCCGATCGCTGGTTTTCGCCCGCTCGGCGACGGCCACCAGCGCCTGTTCGTCGTTATCGAGTTTTTTCAGTACATCGCGAACCCGCATGTCGAGCAGGCGCAACTGGCGCGCCAGGTCATTGCCGTCGCGGATATCGAACGCGTCCTGGATATAACCGGCCAAACGCTCGAGGTGGCGCAGGTAGGCTTCGATTTCCAAACACAGGCCAAGGCGGTGTTCGCGGCGCAGGTAGGCGAGGAAGTCGTGAATCTGCGCATTGAGCTCGAAACGGTTTGGGCTTTTGGCCACGGGAACCAGGATGTCGAGGCGAATCCACACGTCCAGCAGGCTGGTGATGTCCTGCGGCGTACTGTCGAGTTGCTGGGCGGCCAGTTGCGTGCGCAGTTCGTTCAGGCTCAGTGTGCCTTGGTCGAAGTGCTCGCACAGTGGCTCCAGAAGTGCCCAGTGTTCAGCGAGGGCGCGCAAGACGCGCTTGGGTTCGATCATCGTAATGGCCGGCTGGTTGGCGATTAAAAGCCGCGATTGTACTGCATCGGGGGCAATGCGATTCAATCTCGGGACGGGCTGTCGCCTTCTTTTCGGTAAAGTGCATCGATCAACTGCGGGCGATCTTTAGCGAACGGCGGTAGAATCAGCGCACTTTAGTTATCCACAAGTGGCCGACCTTTGCTTATCGAGTCCCGTCGTCGCGCTTATCTGGCCGCCATGCAGGTGGTCAACTGGCTGCCGCGCACCGAATTGCCCTTTGCCGCGCCGTCGCGGCCCGAGCTGCTGGAGATCCCCGAGCCGGTTGTGGTCGCGCCTGTCGTGCCCGCTGTTGTGGCTCAGACGCCCGTGGCGCCTGTCGCCAAGCCGGCCGAGCGGGCGAAGATCGAGGTGCCGCGACCATCGCTGACCAGCACCCGCACCGGGGCCAAACCGGTGGAGGAGGCCGAAGAGGCCCCGGTCGTGGTCAAGGCGCCGATCGTGCCGCCGCCGCGTTTTGCCCTGCAATTGCTGCGGGCCGGGCGTTGCCTGCTGCTGGTGGAGTTACCCACAGGCGAATCCTTCCAGACGCGCGATCCTGCCTACCTGCTGCTCAAGGACATGCTGCGTGCCGCCGGTCTGCCGGACAGCCCGCAGATCGTCGGTGAGCCGGTGCGTTGGCCACTGCTGGTGCGTGGCACGATGGATCAGGGCCCGGAAGCGGCCCGCGACTTCGTGCAAGGTTTTCTCTCGGTACGCATGGAAGAAACGCCCTGCGCCTGCTTGTGGCTGATCGGCCTGCCCGCGGTGCGTTTTGCCGGCGAAGCAGATGCCGAGGCGTTCAATCGCGAGTTGCAGATCGAAGGCCTGGGCTCGGCCTGGGCGGTACCGGGCCTGGAATTATTAATGGAAGAGCCACAGCGTAAGGCTGATGTCTGGCAAGCCATGCGTCGGCTGATGGCGCGCTGGAAAGAATCGAATGAGTGACGCTGTATCGTTTCGCCCGATGACCGAGGCGGACCTGGAAACTGTACTGAAAATCGAATACGCGGCCTACAGCCATCCCTGGACCCGCGGGATTTTCCTCGATGGCCTGGGCAAGTATCAGATCTGGCTGATGTTCGAAGGTCAGCAACAGGTCGGCCACGGTGTGGTGCAGATCATCCTCGACGAGGCGCACCTGCTGAACATTACGGTCAAGCCGGAAAACCAGGGCCGTGGCCTGGGGCTGACATTGCTTGAGCACTTGATGTCGATTGCCTACAAGGCTGACGCCCGGGAGTGCTTCCTGGAAGTGCGCGACAGCAATACCGCGGCGTTCAAGCTGTATGAGCGTTATGGTTTCAACGAAATCGGCCGACGTCGGGATTACTACCCGGCGGTGGGCGGGCGCGAAGATGCGGTGGTCATGGCCTGCACTTTGGTGGATTGAGCCTCAAAAGCTTCGCGAGCAGGCTCGCTCCCACAGAGATTTGTGTCGTACATAAAACCTGTGGGAGCGGGCTTGCTCGCGAAGGCGGCTGAACAGGCACTAAAAAATTATCGCTTGCCGTCCATCGGATCGCGTCGCGCCAGTTCCGCCTCATCCAGGCCATTGCCACCGCCAATATCGTCCTCATCGACGATGCTCAGGTCCCAATCCGCGCGCTTATCATCGCCCGCCTCATGGGCATCCCGGGCGCCGTCTTCACGGATCAGGGTTTCCGGGCTCAGGTCGTCGTCGGTAGGTTGATGGTCACTGGTCGAGGCACCAGTCAGGCCCGCTTCACGTCCGCGGCGACGAGGCATCAGTTGCTCGCGCTTCTCGTCCGTCAATTCGTCACCGATTCTGGCGCCGGGCTCTTCTTCATCGAAATCCAGCTCACGCACCGAGCCCATGCGGTCTTCGTTGTCATCAACGGGTTCCGGTTGCACCGCATCGTACGGACGTCGTGAATCATTCATGGCAATTCCTCATACTGTAGGCCTTACTACGGTTGACCCTCGTGGCGATCGAGAATTCCACCGGCATGGAGCCCCGTGTGTTCCGGATCAGGAGAGCATCTGCATTTCGCGCGTGACCCCGACGGACGGTTGTCAGTCAAAGCTGCGCATCATTCTTGAGGCTTCAAAGCATGAACGAATTACAAGATCTGATTGATAACAACGAGCGTTGGGCCGCTGCGATCAAGGAGGAAGATCCTGACTTCTTCGCCAAGCTGGCTCGCCAACAGACCCCTGAGTTCCTGTGGATCGGATGTTCCGACGCCCGGGTGCCGGCCAACGAGATCGTTGGCATGCTGCCAGGCGATCTGTTCGTACACCGTAATGTGGCCAACGTCGTGCTGCACACCGACCTCAACTGCCTGTCGGTGATTCAGTACGCGGTCGATGTACTCAAGGTCAAACACATTCTCGTCACCGGCCATTATGGCTGCGGCGGTGTGCGTGCTTCGATGCAGGATCGCCAGTTCGGCCTGATCGACGGCTGGCTGCGTTCGATTCGCGATCTCTATTATGAAAAACGCGAAGAACTGGCCAAATACGCCACTGAAGAGGAGCGCGTCGACCGTCTCTGCGAACTCAACGTGATCCAGCAGGTGGCCAACGTCGGGCACACCAGCATTGTGCAAAACGCCTGGCACCGTGGGCAGAGCCTGTCGGTCCACGGCTGCATCTACGGCATCAAGGATGGCCGCTGGAAGAGCCTGAACGCGACCATCAGCGGTTTCGAGCAACTGCCGCCGCAGTACCGCCTGCGTCCGTTCGAACCCCTGTAAAGCCCTTCAGCACGGACTTTGCCGACGCCACTGTTGCAAAAACAGCTGGCCGTCGGCGTTCGGCTCTTCATCGTAGCCGGTGATCCAGCCACGGCACTCGTATGAGCCGCACTGGCAGGCGAACTGGCGTTGCAGTTTGTCTTCGGTCGCGGCGAAGTCCATGGTCAGCCAGTCACCCTTGCTGATGTCCTTCAGCGCCCATAACCACAACTCGCTCAAGTCGAGGAAGACATTGGGGTCGCAGGAGTGTCGCAACAGTCCGCAGAAGCGCGGGTCGTAGACGTGCACACCCGGGGCGAGCTGGCGGGTATGCCGGCAGCGATAGGGCAGCAAGTGCCCCGACGCCCGACAGAGACGAGTGATTCGCGGGAATTCGCGCCGTGCGGCAATAGCCGTGGCTTCGCCCTTGGCGTTTTCAATGATTTCGAAGTCGGCCAGGGAAGGAAATCCCAGGCGAACGGGCAGCTCCGAAAAGGGGTAAACACCTTGCGGCGGTTGTGGGCGTTTTCCTTGAGGGGCGTGAGCTTTCATAACGATCCCTGTCTGCTGGGTGCTGCGACTTCCTTGCGCTGACGTTCCTGTCAGCGCTGCGGCACATGGGTTCAGCCCAAGCCTCTCGCAGATACTACGGGCGGTCTACTGTCATAAGTGACAGATGGGCAGCCGTTCATCGGGTTACAACGGCGGAGCAGGTTTTGCCGTGGCTGGCGCTGGGGTCTTGAGTTGTTTGAGCTGGGACACGATCGAAGCTGTCGCGCATTTACCCGCGGCCTGTTGGGGCGACAGGTGGCGGATCGAGGTGTAGAACAGCTCGCAGGTTTTTTCTTTGCGGGCCACTTGCCAGGTTTGCCTGCAGGTATTGAGCTCAACGTCTGGATTGCTGTCCGGTTGACGGCCCATGGCGGCCTGCCAGCACGCGGCACTCAAATCCTGGCCCATGACTTTCAGGCCTGCCGCATCGGCCTTGGCCTGGGCGTCACTGCCGGTGTAGCTTGCCGGATCGGCGGCATACCATATGTAGCTCGGGTGGTTTGAGCCCAATACGGGGACTTTCACGCCGTTGTCCGGGTTGATCTGGGTCAGGCCCAACACGTTCACCGTCGGCCCGTATTGCTCTTTGATCCAGTTACGCACCGGTGTGCCGAAGGCGACCATCGGCAGTGCTGCGCCGCTGGCATTCAGGCTGACTTCCTTGACCATGGTGGTCTGGTAATCCTTGAAGTAGCCGTAGACGCCTTCGAGGTCCTTGCCCGCGTTGGAAGGCGCGGCAATCGGGGCGATGTCGATGATCGTCTGGTAGCCCGGCGTCTGCTCGGCCGGGATGCCGTTGGCGGTCAGCAGCGTGGCCCAGCGATCCGTGGTGGCGGACCTCAGGTAATCCTGAGCCTGGGTCAGCGAATAATCTGGCGGGAAGTGCAGCAGTTCGACGCTTTTGCGATTTTCCAGGGCCATACCCAGCGGCAGGAACAGATACCAGCTGTACGCCCACTTGCCATCGGCATTCAGTTTGCTGGCGCCGTCATAGGCCAGGTCACCGGCGTCGAGCAGCGCGGCCAGGGGCTTTTCATAGCCGTTGGGTACGCCGCTGATTTCGGCATATAGCTGATTGTTATCGGTCTTGATCAGAACCTTCGCCCCACTGTAGCCATCACGCTGCACGCTTTGGGTCAGGTAATGCTCGACGGTTTGCTCAAGCGTCCAGTTGCGAAAGCAGATCACGTTACAGTTGTTGGGGTAGGCGAAGAGGCGGGTAACGCGTTCGGTAGTGCCCAGCTTCAGGTTGACATCGGCGTGGGCGGTGGTGCTCAGGGTGAGGGCTGCGAGAGTGAGTGCCGCGAGTTTGAACATGCTCAGATCCTTTTCAGCGTATTAAGACCAGCAGTTACTGAAACAGACAGGGCGGAACAAAAAGGGCCGATATCAATACCGGCCCTTTTTTATGGTTACGGCATTACCGGCGGCGTATACGCCAGCGTCGTCCCCAGTGCCCATAACAACACTAGCACCAGTGGCGTGTGTACCAGCAACTGCACGAACGAGAAACCGATCAGGTCCCGCGCCTTCAACCCCAGCACGCCCAGCAACGGCAGCATGTAGAACGGGTTGATCAGGTTCGGTAAGGCTTCGGAGGCGTTGTAGATCTGTACGGCCCAACCCAGGTGATAGTTCAGGTCGTTGGCCACCTGCATCACGTATGGCGCTTCGATGATCCACTTGCCGCCGCCGGATGGAATGAAGAAACCGAGGATCGCCGAGTACACGCCCATCAGCAGGGCATAGGTGTCGTGGGAAGCAATGCTGACGAAAAAGGTCGAGATGTGGTGCGCCAGGGACTGTGCATCGGCGCCCTTGACCGTGGTCATCAGCGCAGCGATCGAGCCATACAGCGGGAACTGGATCAACACACCGGTGGTGGTCGGTACCGCACGGGCCACGGCGTCCAGAAAACTACGCGGACGCCAGTGCAGCAGGGCACCTAGCATGATGAACAGGAAGTTGTAGGTGTTCAGCCCGGAAATCGCACTGATGGCCGGTTTGGTCGAGAACTCGTGAAACAGCCATCCGGCTGCCAGCAACACCAGCAGAATCGTCAGCAGCGGGCTGTGTTCCAGCCATTCGCCAGGGCGGGTGCGTGGTTGCAGCGGTGGCAGGTTGAAACTCGGATCGACGCCGCACGCCTTGGCGTCACGCGCCGAGTTCGGGCCCGGGGCGGTGGCGTAGGCAATGATCAGCGAGATCACGATCAAGGCCAGCAACATGGCACCGGACTGCCAGAGGAAAATCGTCTGCGTGAATGGAATCACTCCGGTGATCGACAGAATCGACGGCGGCAGGCTCGCCGGGTTGGCCTGCAATTGTGCTGCGGACGACGACAGGCCCAGGGCCCACACCGCTCCAAGCCCCAGATAGGCGGCAGCACCAGCGGCACGGTAATCCATTTTCAGATCGGTGCGACGGGCCAGGGCGCGCACCAGCAGTCCGCCGAACACCAGGGACAGGCCCCAGTTCAGCAACGAGGCGACCATCGAGATCAGCGCGACCCAGGCCACGGCGGAGCGGCCGTTTTTCGGGAGCATTGCCAGTCGGTCGATCAGCTTGACCGCTGGCGGCGAACTGGCGACTACATAACCGCCGATCACCACGAAGGCCATCTGCATGGTGAAGGGAATCAGGCTCCAGAAGCCGTCACCGAACGCCATCGCGGCATCGGTGGGCTTGGCACCCATCGCCATGGTGGCCAGGGCTACGATAATCACCGCCAGGGCAGCAAACACCCAGGAGTCGGGAAACCAGCGTTCGGCAAAACTTGAGCAGCGCAGGGCAAAGCGGGCGGAGCGGCTATCTTCGATATCAGCGGCCACGGGGGTACCTCGGATTTTTATGTTTGTTTTGGTCTTCGGGGCAGTAACCGCCCGTCTGGACAGACGCCAACATTAATTCAAGCCGAGGATTTTTGCGGGGCTGTTTCGTGGCTATGGGACTTTGGTCTAACGGGTTGTCCGCCAGTGCATTTGCGTAGACCATGGGCGACTTGGTTTTTGCCTGTGCCAGAGTTCTTTTCATGACTGCCAACACCGATTCGCGCCCGACGCCGTTCAACCGCTCGGACTACAAGACCCTGGGGCTCGCCGCGCTCGGCGGGGCGCTGGAAATCTACGACTTCATCATCTTCGTGTTTTTCGCCCTGACCCTCAGCCAGTTGTTCTTCCCGCCGGAAATGCCCGAGTGGCTGCGCCTGCTGCAAAGTTTCGGGATTTTCGCCACCGGTTACCTGGCGCGACCGCTGGGCGGCATCCTGATGGCGCACTTCGCCGACCGTCTGGGGCGCAAGAAAGTCTTCAGCCTGAGCATCCTGATGATGGCGTTGCCCTGCCTGCTGATCGGGATCATGCCGACCTACGCGCAAATCGGCTATTTAGCACCCTTGCTGCTGTTGGCCCTGCGCATCCTCCAGGGCGCGGCGGTGGGCGGTGAGGTGCCCAGTGCCTGGGTATTCGTCGCCGAGCACGCGCCCATCGCCCATCGCGGCTATGCCTTGGGCTTCTTGCAGGCGGGGCTGACCTTCGGTTATTTGATCGGCGCATTGACCGCCACCTTCCTGGCGCAGGCATTCACACCAACGGAAATCCTCGATTACGCCTGGCGTTACCCCTTCCTGCTGGGTGGCGTGTTTGGCGTGATTGGCGTCTGGCTGCGTCGCTGGCTCAGCGAAACCCCGGTGTTCATGGCCATGCAGGCGCAACGCGAGGCGGCCGGCGAACTGCCGCTGCGCACGGTCTTGCGCGAGCATCGGCTGGCCATTTTGCCGGCGATGATTCTCACCTGTGTGCTGACCTCGGCGGTGGTGGTGTTCGTGGTCATCACCCCGACCATGATGCAGAAAACCTTTGGCATGACCGCCAGCCATACCTTTGCCTTGAGCGCACTGGGCATCGTGTTCTTGAACATCGGCTGCGTGCTCGCCGGGCTGTTGGTCGACCGCATCGACGCCTGGCGCACGGTGATGCTCTATAGCCTGCTGCTGCCGCTGGGCATCGGCGTGCTGTATGCCTGCCTGATCATGGGCGGCGACTGGATCGGCCTGGCCTACGCCGTGGCAGGGCTGTCCTGCGGGGTGGTCGGCGCGGTGCCATCGGTGATGGTCAGCCTGTTCCCGGCGCGGATTCGCGTCTCGGGCATTTCGTTCACCTACAACATTGCCTACGCCGCGTGGGCGAGTGTCACACCGCTGTTCTTGATCGGCCTGATGCCGTGGAGTCCATGGATCTGCGTGATGTTCAGTGCGGTGATGGGCGCGGTGGGCGTGGGCAGTGCGGCGTACTTTGGTGCACGGATGCCGAGAATCGCAGGCTGTTCTGCGGCTGGCGCGCATTGATTGCGTGCGTCGTAACTATTTTTACAGGACAAGCCTGAAACACGCTTAAGTAAATGTTTCCAAGGCCGATGGTTAGGCTGCATATCGCTTTCTACCCCTGTCCATCGGTGCTTTCCCATGTTCAATAAACGCTTGAAGCAGGAGCTGTCGGCTCTTCGTGAAGAACTCTCCAGCCTCCAGCAAGTGAAGGAAAGCCTGGAAAGCGAGATGCTGGTACTGACCCTCGAAAGCGATGGACGGGTTCAGTCGGTCAATCAGAACTTCCTTGGCGAAATGCATTACAAGAGTGGCGACCTGATTGGCCGACACATCGACGAACTGGTTCCGGATCACGTGAAATCCGATGAATTCCAGCTGCGTTTCAAGAGCGCGCTGACCCGTGGCGAGCACTTCGCCGGTGCAGTGCGCCTGTTGCGCGGTACCGGCCAGGAAGCGTGGTTGCGATCAATCCTGCAACCGGTGCGCTCGGCGGATGGGCGGATCAGGCATTTTTCGATTTTCTCCAGCGACCTGACCCGCACCATCGAGGCCTCCCGCGAACACGAGAACCTGATCGGCGCACTGGTGCGCTCCACGGCGGTGATCGAATTCGACCTGAATGGCAATGTGCTGGCCGCCAACGACCGTTTCCTCAGCGGCATGGGTTACAGCCTGGCGCAGATCAAAGGCAAACATCACCGCACCTTCTGCCTGCCGGAGGAGTACAACAGTGCCGAGTACCAGGACTTCTGGCGTCGCCTGAACGCGGGCGAATACGTGTCCAACCGTTTTAAACGAGTCGACAGCCATGGTCGTACGGTCTGGCTGGAGGCGTCCTACAACCCGGTGGCCGATGCCAACAACAAGCTCTACAAGGTGGTGAAATTCGCCACGGTGATTACCGATCAGGTCAATCAGGAACATGCCGTCGCCGAGGCCGCCAACATCGCCTACAGCACCTCGCAGCAAACCGACCAAAGCGCCCAGCGCGGTAACGCCGTGGTGACCCAGGCCGTGGACGTGATGCGCGACCTGGCCAGGCATATGCAAACCGCCGGCGATGGCATTGAAGCCCTGAACGAGCAGTCGCTGGTGATCGGTAGCATTGTCAAAACCATCAGCGGCATTGCCGAACAGACCAACCTGCTGGCGCTCAACGCGGCCATCGAAGCGGCGCGAGCGGGCGAGCAGGGGCGGGGGTTCGCCGTGGTGGCGGATGAGGTCCGGCAACTGGCTTCGCGCACCAGCCAGGCCACCGACGAAATCGTCCTCGTGGTGCGGCAGAACCAGGACATGGCGCGCAACGCCGTGGCCCTGATGACCGACGGCAGGCTTCAGGCCGAGCAGGGCCTGGCGCTGGCGGCGGAAGCGGGTACGGTGATTGTCGAGATCCAGGACGGCGCGCAGAAAGTGGTCAATGCGGTGGGGCAGTTTGCCAATCAACTCACTAACTGACCTGCGATCAGCTCTTGGTGGGAGCAAGCCCGCTCCCACAGGGTTACGTGGGCGCTACAATCGGCTCTTTTCCCCAGGAGCAGACTTCAATGAGCGTTTCTCACCGCCGTCCGGTTCCCTTGTCCAAGGCCTATCGTCTGCTCAATCATGGCCCGACCGTGCTGGTCAGCGCAGCCCACGGTGGCCAGCGCAATATCATGGCGGCAGCCTGGGCCATGCCGCTGGATTTCGAACCCCCGAAAATTGCCGTGGTGCTGGACAAGTCCACTTGGACTCGCCAGTTGCTGGAAGCCTCGGGCACCTTTGTGTTGAACGTACCCTGCGCCGCCCAGGCCGACATTGTGCAAACCGTCGGTTCGACCTCCGGCCTGGAATTGACCCGGGGTCAGGGGCGCGACAAGTTTGAAACCTACGACTTGCAGACGTTCACCGGCCAGTCGGTTGATGCGCCGATGCTCGAAGGCTGCGTGGCCTGGCTGGAATGTCGCCTGTTGCCGGAGCCGAACAATCACCAGCGGTACGATCTGTTCCTCGCCGAAGTGATTGCCGCCCAGGCTGACGAACGTGTGTTCAGCGAAGGTCGTTGGCACTTCGAAGGGCAAGATGCCTTGCGCACCTTGCACCACGTGGCGGGGGGGCACTTCCTGACCATTGGCGAGCCGGTGGATGGCAAGACCTTGTAGGCTTGAGCCGGTCAGCGCTCATATCCACACATCATTCTCGGCCGTGCGTTCGCCACCCTCACTGCCGGTGTTGAGCACGCCCTTGGGTTCGATCAGCAGGAGTTTTACCTCCTGCTCGGCACTGGGCTTGTGCTCGACGCCTTTGGGCACTACATACATTTCCCCAGCGTTCACCAGCACGTGGCCATCGCGAAAATCGATGCGCAGCCGGCCTTCGAGCACGATGAAGGTTTCGTCGGTATCGAGGTGGTCGTGCCAGATAAAGTCCCCCAGCAGCTTCACCACCTTGAACTGGTAGTCGTTCATTTCGGCGATGACCCGGGGCGACCAGTGGGAATCGATCCGGCTGATTTTTTCAGCGAAGTTCAGGCTTTCGTAAGCGTTCATGTAACAGCTCTCGCGGTGGTTGATGAACCCACAATAGCCAGCGACTCAACGCGCTTCTTGTACGATTGTGCGTGGCTCAACGGCGCTGCATGTTCATCCAGCGGGCCGGTGACAGGCCGTAGGTTTTGCTGAATTGCCGGGTCATGTGGCTCTGGTCGGTGAAGCCTGCGATCAGCGCGGCGCTGACCAGGCTCTGACCCTGGATCAGCAGCGCACGGACCATGTCCAGGCGGCGCATGGTCAGGTAGCGGTAGGGGCTGGTGCCGAACAGCAGGCGAAAATCCCGGGACAGGCTCCAGCGATCCCGACCACTGTGCTGCGCCAGCTCATCCAGGGTCACGGTGCGATCCAGGGCGCCGTGGATGTATTCCCGCGCACGCTGTGCGGCCACGTAATCGAAACTCGAGCGTTTGCCCGGCGCACCGGAAACCATGCTCATGGCTTGCGCCAGATCGAACAGCGCGTCCTGTTCTTCCAGTGGATCGAGCGGGCAATCCAGGCTGCGCAGCAACGCGCCCGTGGCGGCGAACAGGCGGGGATCGTTCGATAGCCCGGTTTTGATGAACGGCAGCGCTTGCCCGCCGAGCATCTGCTGGATCAGCGCCGGTTCGATGTACATCATCCGGTACTGGAAACCGGACTCGGTCCCGGCCTCGCCATCGTGGGCTTCGTCCGGGTGCAGCACGATCGTTGCGCCCGGCAGGCTGTGACGCCAGCCGCCGCGATACTGAAAGCTCTGCACCCCGGCCAGGGTGTGGCCAATGGCATAGGTGTCGTGGCGGTGAAGGTCGTAGCCATGACCGGCAAAAAACGCCTCGAAACGCTGCAGCCCGCCGACATCGGGCGCGCGAAGGAACCAGTCATTGCGAGGCGGACGCTTGGTCATGGTGATGATCGTCTTGAGCTTGATGCGCAACACGGTAACCCAGCCAACGGTTCCCTGTCTTCTGATCGGAAGGCGGCTTGTCCGCTAGAAAACCAAGGGCAAATACTGCACTGTGGGGCGCATTCGCTACAGGTTGTTTTTTATTTGTCAGGATGAGGCCAGGTCATGAGCAAGTTGCGCGTGGGGATCATTTTCGGGGGCCGTTCGGCCGAGCATGAGGTGTCGTTGCAGTCGGCGAAAAACATCGTCGATGCGCTGGATCGCTCACACTTCGAACCGGTGCTGATCGGCATCGACAAACAAGGCCACTGGCACCTCAACGACCCTTCGAACTTTTTGCTGAACCAGGAAAACCCGGCGCTGATCGCCCTCAATCAGTCCAATCGCGAACTGGCCGTGGTGCCGGGCAAAGCCAGTCAACAACTGGTGGAAACCTCCAGTCAGGAAATGCTCGGTCACGTCGATGTAATCTTCCCGATTGTCCACGGCACCCTGGGTGAAGACGGTTGCCTGCAAGGCTTGCTGCGCATGGCCGATCTGCCGTTTGTCGGCTCCGATGTGCTCGGCTCGGCCGTGTGCATGGACAAGGACATCAGCAAGCGCCTGCTGCGCGATGCCGGCCTGGCCGTGACGCCGTTCGTGACATTGACCCGCGCCACGGCGGCGCGCACCGGGTTTGCCGAGGTGCGGGGCAAGTTGGGTTTGCCACTGTTCGTCAAGCCGGCGAATCAGGGCTCTTCCGTGGGTGTGAGTAAGGTCACCGACGAGGCTGAGTACAGTGCTGCGGTGGAGCTGGCCTTGAGTTTCGATACCAAGGTGTTGATCGAATCTGCCGTCAGCGGCCGCGAGATTGAATGCGCGGTGCTTGGCAATGAAGACGCCATCGCCAGTGGCTGTGGCGAGATCGTGGTGCGCAGCGGGTTCTATTCCTACGACAGCAAATACATCGACGACACGGCTGCTGAAGTGGTGGTGCCGGCCAATATCAGCGTCGAGGCCAGCGAGCGCATTCGCGCCCTGGCCGTCGAAGCGTTCCAGGTACTGGGCTGCTCCGGCCTGGCCCGCGTCGATGTATTCCTGACCGACAGCGACGAAGTGCTGATCAACGAAATCAACTCGCTGCCCGGCTTCACCCGAATCAGCATGTACCCGAAACTGTGGCAGGCCACCGGCATGACCTACAGCGAACTGGTGACGCGACTGATCGAGCTGGCGCTGGAAAAACACCAGGTTCGGCAGGGGTTGAAGATCAGTCGATAAGTGCGCTGCTGATATCCGCTTGCTCGTAAACAAAGGGCCTACCCACCGGTAAGCCCTTTCTCATCCCCGCGTACGACTCAATCCCCCAGCGCTTGCCCCTCACGCCGCGGATCGGCGCCGCCTGTCAACGACGCTTTCCCTTGGGCGTCCTTGACCCGAACAATCGCCTGGGTCCCGCTGGTCATGTCGATCTCGCTCACGCTGTGCCCTTTGTCTTTCAGCGCCTGAATCAGCGTCGGGCTGAACTGTCCCTGTTCCAGTTCGGTCGGGCCGTTGCGGCTGCCGAAGTTGGGCAGGTTGATGGCGGCTTGCGCATCGAGGTTCCAGTCGAGCAGGCCGATGGTGGATTTGGCCACGTATTCGATGATTTGCGAGCCGCCGGGGGAACCGACGGTGGCAAGGAATTCGCCGCTCTGGCGGTCGAAGATCAGAGTCGGGGCCATGGAGGAACGCGGGCGTTTGCCGGGCTCGACGCGGTTGGCGACTTTTTGCCCGTTTTCCTCGGGGATGAACGAGAAGTCGGTCATCTCGTTGTTGAGCATGAAGCCCTGAACCATGATGTGGGAGCCGAACGCCGACTCGATGGTGGTGGTCATCGACACGGCACCGCCTGCATCATCGACGGCCACCACTTGCGAGGTGGAAATCCGCAGCGGCGAACGGTCCGGCGCATAGGCCACCCGGATGCCCGGCGGAGTGCCGGGTTTGGCCGTGCCCATGCTGCGTTCGCCAATCAGGGCGGCGCGACTGGCGAGGTAGGCCGGGTCGACCAAGCCCTTGACCGGCACGGGGACGAAGTCTGCGTCGGCTAAGTATTGTGCGCGGTCGGCGTAGGCCAGGCGTTCGGCCTCGGAAATCAGATGCACGGCTTGCGGATCGGGTTCGATGCCGGCCGGGGCCGTGGTCTTGACCGGTTTCAGCGGCGCCAGCGCCAGGCGCTTGTCGCGAGTCTCCAGGGCTTGCAGTGTGCCGAGGATCTGCGCCACGGCGATCCCGCCCGACGATGGCGGCGGCATGCCGCAGACTTGCCAGCGCTTGTAGTCGGTGCACAGCGGCGCGCGCTCCTTGGCCTGGTAGTTGGCGAGGTCGCTTACGGACAAGCTGCCGGGGTTGGCGTGTCCCTGAACCTTGGTCGCGATTTCCTCGGCGACCGGGCCTTTGTACAGGGCGTCCGGGCCTTCATGGGCGATGCGCTTGAGTACGGCGGCCAGTGCCGGGTTCTTCAGGTTTGTGCCGGCGGCTTTTGGGCTGCCATCAGCATTACGAAAGTACGCCATCATTTCCGGCGAGCGCGGCATGGACGGATCCGCGGCGATCAACCGGTGCAGGCGTGGCGAAATGGCGAAGCCTTGCTCGGCGAGCTGGATGGCCGGTTCAAACAGCTGCGCCCAGGGCAGGCGTCCGTGTTTTTGATGGGCCAGTTCCAGGGCGCGCAGCACGCCGGGCGTGCCCACCGAGCGGCCGCCAATCTGCGCTTGGGTGAACCCCATCGGTTGTCCGTTGGCTTGCAGGAAAAGCTTCTCCGTCGCGCCGGCCGGGGCGGTTTCACGTCCGTCGTAGGTGCGCACGGCCTTGCCATCCCAGAGTACGATCAGAGCGCCGCCACCAATGCCCGAAGACTGCGGCTCGACCAGCGTCAACACCGCTTGCATCGCAATTGCCGCGTCGATGGCCGAGCCGCCCCGGCGCAGTATCTCCCGCCCAGCTTCGGCCGCCAGCGGGTTGGCCGCCGCGGCCATGTATTTTTCGGCGTGTTGGGTGCGCAGGTCGGTGCGAAAACCGGAAGCGCTTTCCGGTGCGAGCGGGAGCGGCAGCGTCGGCACCGAAGCGTTGTTGCATGCGGCCAGGGTCAAGGCACTGGCGAGCAGAATCAGGGCTGGCAAGCGATAGCGGCGCAAAGGGAAGGTTGAGAACACGTGGGGTACTCCGTCCGTTGGATCTACGATCAGTGGACTTTATCGGCCGACCGGGAGGGAAGCAAACCAGGTCCCACGGCACCAATGTTTTTGTCCTTCATCAATGGCAGGATTTTCTGTAGGGTCGTTGCCAACAGACAGGCCAGAAGATCAACAAGAGGCAGACATGCAAACCGAGTTCCCCACCCAGTCCA
This sequence comes from Pseudomonas sp. KH_046_1, assembly GCF_057839025.1. NCBI lineage: Bacteria > Pseudomonadati > Pseudomonadota > Gammaproteobacteria > Pseudomonadales > Pseudomonadaceae > Pseudomonas > Pseudomonas sp. KH_046_1. The sequence continues at coordinate 5,384,169 of NZ_CM174481.1, read as the reverse complement.
GCTATCGCAACCAGCGTGAACAGTTCCTGGCCGCGGCGACCACGGCAGGCGCAACGCTGACGGAATATCCACACCCGCTCAAAGGTCCGTTCGGCGAATCGCTGAGTACCGATGTGGCGGTGCTGGGTGATCCGGGCGCCAAGCGGCTGCTGATCGCGTTGAGCGGCACTCACGGGGTCGAAGGCTTCTATGGCTCGGGCTGTCAGATCAAATGGCTGCAGGAGTTGGGCAAGCGTTCCCTGCCAACGGACGTCGCCGTGGTCATGATCCATGCCATCAACCCTTGGGGCATGGCGTGGTTGCGCCGGGTCAACGAAGACAACATCGACCTGAACCGCAATCACCTGGATTTCCAGCGCCCGTTGCCAGACAACCAGGCCTACAACGCCCTGCATGAAATCTATGCCTGCCCGCAGTTGCGTGGCCCGCAGCGTGATCGCGCCGATGCCTTGCTCGACGAGCAGATTCGCCTGCACGGCTGGCCGGCAGTCATGTCGATTGTCGAGGGCGGTCAGCATGCTCATCCCGACGGCCTGTTTTTCGGCGGGCTGGCGCCGAGCTGGTCGAACCGCACGCTGCACAAGATCGTGCAAAAGCACGTGGCCCATGCCGAGGTCGCCATGTGTTTCGACTTGCACACGGGCGCTGGCGAGTACGGTCATCCGATGTTGTTGACCATCACCGAGTCCGCCTATCCGGCGCTGGCGGATGCGCAGGCGATTTATGGTCCGTGGCTCTACAGCCTGCAAACCGGCACCGACACCCTGAGCGAAACCGGCGTGGCGGCAACGGCCACCGGCTACACCTCGCAAGCGCTGATCAATGCGCTGCCGCAGGTGCGGCTGATGCCGTTTGTCATTGAGTGTGGGACTTATCCGGGGCCGGACGTTCACCGTCATCTGCGCGATGACCACTGGCTGCACCTTCATGGCCATCCAGGTGATGCAGTCGGGCGCGAGATCAAGTTGAATCTGCTTGAGCAGTTCTATCCCGCCGACAGCGATTGGCAGGCGATGGTCTGGTTGCGGACGTGGCAGATCTGGGAGCGGGCATTGGCCGCATTGCCGACGATTCGAACCTGATCGACGGGTGTGTGCGGTTCAGGATTTCCTGCAACCGCGGCGCACTTTTATCGAGGCATAAAAAAACGGCTTACCTTGCGGTAAGCCGTTTTTAGTACTTGGTGGCTACACAGGGACTTGAACCCCGGACCCCAGCATTATGAATGCTATGCTCTAACCAACTGAGCTATGTAGCCAAGTGGCGCGCATTATTCACCGGTAACGGGGATGCGTCAAGCACAAATCTAAAATATTTCTCTGCGCTTTCAACCGTTTATCAAAATCTATCCTCTGAGCAGGGGTGAAGGGCAGCGCTGGAACCAGCGGCTGGCCTGTTCGTACGCGTGCGCCAGTTGCAGGACAGCGAAGTCGGCCTGGTGTCTGCCGATGATCTGCAGGCCCATGGGCAGGCCGTTCTGGTTGAAGCCCACTTGTACGTTAGCCACCGGGCAGCCGGACAAGGTGCCGGGAATCACCACCTCCATCCAGCGGTGATAGGTGTCCATGGTCACGCCTTCGATGGAGGCAGGCCACGGTTGGGTTTTATCGAACGGGAATACCTGGGCGCTGGGCAGCAGCAGATAGTCGTATTTTTCGAATAGCCTGGAGATCGCCCGATACCAGTCGCTGCGCGTCACCGAGGCGGCAAACACGTCAGTGGCCGAGAGTTTCAGGCCGTTTTCCACTTCCCAGCAGGCTTCCGGTTTCAACAGCGCCCGTTTTTGCGGGTCGGCATAAGTCGCGCCCAACGAGCCGGCGACCATCCAGTGGCGCAATGTCCGCCAACTGCTCCACAGCTTCTCTGGCGCGAATTTGGATTGAACGGGTTCAATGTGGCAACCCAGGCTTTCGAAGTCGGCAAAGGCCTTCTCGCATAGCGAGAGGATGCCTTGCTCCATCGGCAGGTAGCCGTTGAAGTCGCCGAGCCAGCCCAGACGCGTGCCTTTGAAGTCTCGATCCAGCGGTGCGGCAAAGGCGCTGCCCGATTCGGCAATCGATAGCGGCGCCCGCGCATCGGCCCCGGCCTGCACCGACAACAGCAACGCTGCATCGCGCACGCTGCGAGCCATGGGGCCTTCGTAGCCGAGTTGGTCGATAAACAGATCGGCACTGTCATCGAAGGGCACGCGGCCCTGGGACGGACGGAAACCGAAGATGTTGTTGAAGGCCGCCGGGTTGCGCAGCGAGCCCATCATGTCGCTGCCGTCGGCCACCGGCACCAGGTGCATGGCCAGCGCCGCCGCCGCGCCGCCGCTGCTGCCCCCAGCGGTCTTGCTCGGGTCGTAGGCACAACCGGTCGCGCCGAACAGCGGGTTATAGCTTTGCGAACCGAGGCCGAATTCCGGGGTGTTGCTCTTGCCGATGATGATCGCGCCCGCCGCTTTGATCCGCTCGACCATGATGCCGTCGCGTTCGGGGATGAAGTCCTTGTACAGCGGCGAACCCAGGGTGGTGCGGATGCCGCGGGTCAGGGACAAGTCCTTGATGGCGTGGGGCAGGCCGTGCATCCAGCCACGGTATTGACCTTTCGCCAGTTCGGCGTCGCGGATATCGGCCTGGGCCAGCAGGTCTTGCGGCGCTTGCAGGCTCACCAGCGCATTGACCTGCGGGTTGAAGCGTTCGATATGGGCAAGATAAGTCTGCATCACTTCCCGGCAGGAAACCTGGCGCAGGCGGATGCGTTCGGCGAGCTCATGGGCCTGCAACAGGACCAGTTCGCTGATGTTATTCGAGTTCATTGCAAGCGGCCTTTCAGACGGCTGGAAAAACGCCCCGCCATTTGCGTCGGGGCGGTAGAGATCAACGCATCAGGTTGGTCCAGAGACGGTCGGCCAGGCGGATTGCGCCTTCGCCGCAGGTCTTGCTGAACACCACGTTGGTGCCTTCGGGAATGTGCAGCTCCGGCGTGTCCTTCAGGCCCGCATCGAGGAAGGGTTCCACACCCTTGATCGGGCTTTGGTGCTTGAGGAAGTTCTGGGTCATCGCCGCGTTTTCAGGCTGGCTGAGGAACGCGATGAAGGCCTTGGCGTTCGCTGGGTTCTTGCTGCCGGTCGGGATGACCATGTTGTCGACCCAGGCCAGTACACCTTCTTTTGGGTAAAGGTATTTCAGGCTCGGTTTCATCTCCCGGGCGCGCATCGACGAGCCGCCCCAGAAGGTCGACATGTCGATTTCACCCGAGGCGAGGTTTTCGCGGATCGAACCGGCCTTGGAACTATAGGTCTTGACGAAGGGTTTCTGCGCCTTGAGCAGGGTCAGGACCTGCTGCATCTGCTTCGGGTCTTCACTGCACAGCGGAATGTTCAGGTACAGGCTGGCCATGTCCACCACGTCGCTGACCGAGTCGAACATGTTGATCCGCCCTTGCAGTTCGGCCGGCGGCTCGTAAAGCACCTTGAGGCTGTCGGTGGGGCCCTTGTAGCGCTCGGTGTTGAGCACCACGCTGGTGGTGCCCCAAATGAACGGCACGGAGTAGGCGCCTTCCGGGTCCCAGGTGGGTTTTTTCAGGTTGTCGACGACGCTGGCGTAGTAGGGCTGGCTGACCGGGTCGAAACGCTCCAGCAGTTTTTCCTTGATCAGGATCGGCACGAACTGGTGCGACGGGATCGCCACGTCATAACCGGCACCGCCCTGTTTCAATTTGGCCAGCAGGGTTTCGTTGGAATCGTAGGAGTCGACTGTGACTTCGATGCCGGTTTGCTTCTGGAACTTGGCGAGAATCTCCGGTGAAAAGTAGCCGCTCCAGCTCACCACGTTGAGTTTTTCCGCGGCCTGAACGCTGCCGACCATGGTCAGCGGTAAAGTCAGGAACAACGAAGTGCCGATGCTTGCAATCAACTTGCTCATGCTATTTCCCCACAGTACGTAGAAGGTTCAGGTTTTCTTTTTGCCCAGCAGATAAGAGAGCGTGACGAACAGCACCGAGACGCCCAGGATCAGGGTCGAGACGGCATTGACGTCCGGTGTCACGCCCATGCGCAACAGGCCGAAGATGAAGATCGGCAGGGTCGTGGTACCGGCCTGGGAGACCATCATCGAGATCACGAAGTTATCCAGCGACACGATGAAGGCAAGCATCAGCCCGGAGAAAATCCCCGGCATCAGCAGCGGCAGGGTGACCTTGCGGAAGGTCCGCCACGGGCCGGCATACAGGTCGGCCGAGGCTTGTTCCAGGGACAGGTCCATGTCGTTCAGGCGTGCCCGTATCGGCAAAAAGGCGAACGGAATGCAGAACACCGTGTGCGCGATGATCAGGTTGCCGTAGCCCAGGGACAGACCGATGGTGGAGAACAGCGCCAGGGTGGCGACCCCGACCACGATTTCAGGCAGCACCAGGGGCAACATGATCGCGCCCATGGACAGTTGCAGGCCCTTGAACTTCGCACCCCGTGAAGTGCCGAGGGCGGCGAGGGTGGCGATGGCAGTGGCGACCATGCTGGCGCAGACCGCGATCAACAGACTGTTGCCAGCCGCCTGGCGCAGGGCCTGGTTAGCGAAGGCCGCGCGGTACCAGTCGAAGCTGAAACCGGTCCACACCGTGGCCGACTGGTTTGCGTTGAACGAAAACACCACCAGCACCACGATCGGCGCGTAGAGGTACAGGTAGAACAGCAAACTGAATCCGCCGAAGCCGGGGAAGTCCTGCACGCCCAGCGTATTGCGTTTGAACAGGCCGATCATCACGCACCTCCTTTGGCGATACGCTGGCGTTCGGCACGCAAGGCATAGACCGTCAGTACCAACATCACCGCCGCCATCAACACCAGCGACAGGGCCGCGCCGAATGGCCAGTTACGCGCATCGCTGAACTGGCGGAAGATCAGGTTGCCGAGCATCATCCGCGTGCCGCCGCCGAGCAGTTCCGGGGCGATCATTGCGCCCAGGCAAGGCACGAAGGTGAGGATGGCGCCGGCGAGAATCCCCGGTTTGGCGATGGGCAACACCACCTTGCGCAAGGTTCGAACGCGTCCGGCGTAGAGGTCCTGAGCGGCCTCGAGCAGGCGGATGTCCATTTTTTCCAGGGTGGCGTAGATCGGCAGTACGACGAAGGGCGCGTAGGTATAAACCAGCCCCAGCAGTACCGCGCCGTCGGTGTAGAGCAGTTGCAGCGGCTGGTCGATGACCCCGAGGCCCATCAGGCTGTTGTTGATCACCCCGGTGTTGCGCAGCAGCAGGATCCACGCATAGGTGCGGATCAACAGGTTGGCCCAGAACGGCACGGTGATCAGGAAGATCAGCAAGCCGCGACGATGGGCCGGTTGCATGGCCAGCCATACCGCCACCGGAAAACCGATCAGCAAAGTGATGAGGGTGGTCAGCCCGGCGATGCCGATGGAGCGCAGGGCGATGATCAGGTAGGAGTCGGCGAAGGCCAGGCTGTCGTCCAGTTGCCGCTCGAACAGCAGCGAGGTGTAGGCGTCAATGCTGAATACCTTGTTCACCCCGCCGTAGGGGTTGGCCTCCATCAGCGAGTAACCGATGACGATCAGGATCGGCACGATCAGGAACAGGCCGATGGCGATCAGCGCGGGGCTGACACCGAGAAAGCTCTGGAAGGCCCGCCGACGTTCCAGGGTATTGGCAATCGGTAAAGCGTGCATGGCAATTCCTCGTGCTCAATCGTGCAGGACGCTGGCGCTGCCCTGGTCGAACAACAGACCGGCCTGGCTGCCGACGGCGAAGCGTTTGCTCTGGTCGACGCAGTTGGGGGTGCGCACGGTGAGGCGCGAACCGTCGCTCAGGCTGACCTGGTATTGCAGGTCGGTGCCGAGGTAGATCTGCGCTTCGATCCGGCACGGCAGAGCGTATTCAGTGGTGGCTGGCACCAGATGCAAACGCTCGGGGCGCACGGACAATGCGACGTTGGCCCCGACCCGCACATCGCTGCACGGCTGTGCAGGCAGCGGATGACCGGCCGGACCGGCGAACCAGGCCAGGCCGTCTTCGACGCGGGTGACCGTGCCTTCGATGAAGTTGGTTTCACCGATGAAATCCGCGACAAAGCGATTGCGCGGGCGTTCGTAGATGTCTTCCGGGCGGCCGACCTGCTGCACTTCGCCTTCGGACAACACGGCGATGCGGTCGGACATGGTCAGGGCTTCTTCCTGGTCATGGGTGACGAAGATGAAGGTGATGCCGGTGCGGGCCTGAATGGTTTTCAGCTCTTCGCGCATGGCCTGGCGCAGCTTGAGATCGAGGGCCGAGAGCGGTTCGTCGAGCAGCAAGACTTTGGGGTGCGGCGCCAATGCACGAGCCAGGGCGACACGCTGTTGCTGACCGCCGGACAACTGCGCCGGCTTGCGGTTGGCAAAGCGCTCCATCTGCACCAGGGCGAGCATCTCGCGCACCCGTTCGGCCATTTGCGTTTTGTTCAGGACTTTGCCCATCGGGTGGGATTCAAGACCGAAGGCCAGGTTCTCGGCGATGGTCATGTGCGGGAACAACGCGTAATGCTGGAACACCGTGTTGACCGGGCGCTGAAAGGGCGGGCGGTCGGCGATGTTTTCGCCGTAGAGCAGAATCTCGCCTTCGGTAGGGAATTCGAACCCGGCGATCATCCGCAGGAGCGTGGTTTTGCCACAGCCTGAAGGGCCGAGAAGGGTGAAGAACTCGTTGTCGCGAATGTCCAGGTCGATGCTTTTCAGCGCCACCGGGCCAGTCTTTGGATCACCGTAGACTTTGCGCACTGAGCGGATAGACACCGCCAGCGTTTGCAGCGAATGCAGGGCATTCATGCGTTACCTCCGATTCCCCCATCGCCCGCGCACCTGCTGAAACAGCTGTGCCGTCGGGCCATGGATATTATTTTTCTGGGCAGGATCGAGATTGCGTTCGGGTGTTGTAACCAGCTGTTTTTTTGTTCTGCTGTGGATCGATTATCAGCGAGGGGTTGCGGGGGCGAAACTTCAATTTTAACATAGGGGCTGTTAAAAAATTTAACAGCAGAAGGCGCCCGGAAACCATGCCTGACCACCGTTTGCCGCCGCTCAACGCGGTGCGTGCCTTTGATGCCGCGGCCCGGCTGGGCAGCTATGTCGAAGCCTCCAAGGCCCTGCACGTGACCCAGCCGGCCATCGGCCGTCACGTAAAGTTGCTGGAAGACTGGCTGGGCATCCAACTGTTCGAGCGCACCTCTCGCGGGGTCAACCTGACGACGGCGGGGGAGAAGTATCACCGCAAGATCACCGCCGCCTTGCAGCTGATCATCGAGGCCGGAAAAGAGGCGCAGCCAAAACACGCCGAACGCTGGTTGCGCATCATGGTTGTGCCGGGGTTCGCCAAGCGCTGGCTGATGCCGCGCATCGAGGCCATGCGGCACCTGCGTCCGGGCTTGAAGTTCGCCATTGAACCCAATTCGACCTTTACCGAAGTGGATGGCAAAAGCGCTGACCTGGGCATCGTCTACGGGGTGGACGGCCAATATGCCCACTCGCGCACCAGCCTGATTTGCCCTCGGGTGTTTCCGATCTGTTCCCCCGATTATCTGGCCAGCGTCGAGCCCATCGACAGCCCCGCGGACCTGGTGAAACACAACCTGATCCACGTCGATGATGGCGAGTGGTGGAACCTGTGGTTCGCCGCCAATGACCTCGACATCCATCTCAATTCGGACATGCTCTACGTCAACAACGACCACGCATTGTCGGTGGCCGAGAGCGGGCAGGGCATTGCGCTGGCCAACGAAGTGCTGGTGCGTGAAGAACTCCATAGCGGCAAGCTGGTACGGGTGGTGGACGCGCAAGTGAAGCTGGAAAGCTATCGGGTGCTGACGCCGTCCGCCGAGCTCTCGGCGGACGTGGCGTGGTTTATCGACTGGCTCAAGAGCGAACTGGAGCAGGACTTCCCGGAGGCGGTGATCCGCGCCTGAGAAGTCCTGGCGGACTCAGCTCAAGCGGAAGCGCCCGGTATTGTCGCTTAAGGCCTTGCTGCCGTGGCTCAGAGTGTCCGCTGCCCGGTTCACCGCGCGGGCCCCTTCGAGCAAACGCACCGCCGCTTGATCGACCTGCTGGATATTGCCGCTGACCTCGTCGGCGGTACTGGCCTGTTCCTCCACCGCCGTGGCGATTTGCGCGAGCGTGTCAGTGACACTCTGCACCGCGCTGGCGATTTCCCCGAGTCGTTCACCGAGGCCGGTGACCGCTTGTGCATCGGACTCTGCCTGACTGCACGCGGCTTGCATCAGGCTGACGGCCTCATTCACCGTGTTGCGCAGGCTGTCGACCGTGCCGGCAATCTGTGCGGTCGACGATTGCGTGCGTTGCGACAGGCTGCGCACCTCATCGGCCACCACCGCGAAGCCACGCCCTTGCTCGCCCGCCCGAGCCGCCTCGATGGCGGCATTGAGTGCCAGCAGGTTGGTCTGCTCGGCGACGCCGCGAATGGTGTCGACCACCAGTTGAATCTGCTGCCCTTGTTCACTGACCCGGCCGAGTGCCGCTGCAGTGTCATTCAGGCGTTGATTGAGTTGCTGGATGCTCGCGGTGGTGCGCTGGCTGTCACGGCTGCTGTCGGCGGCAATGCGTCGGGTGTGTTGCGCGCTGCCTGACGCCTGTTCGCAACTGTGGGCCACCCCTTGTGAGGTGGCGGCCAGTTGCGTCGCCGCAGCGGCAATCTGGCTGATCTGCAACTGCTGGGCTTCGACTTCGCCCAGGGCATCGCTGGAGTGATGGTTGAGGGCTTGCACCGCATTGCTCAGTTGCAGGGTTTCGTGATCCACCCCTTGCAGGCTGCTGCGCAGTTGCACCACGGCGACATTCAGCGCGGTGCTGATGACTGCCAGTTCGTCCCGACCCTGAACCGGTACTTGCAGGCTCAGATTGCCATCGCGCAAGGCCTCGGCCAGTACCGTGATGCCGCTGGCGCTGCGGCGGATCGAGGCCTGCAAACAGATGAACAGATACAGCGCGGCCAACAGCAGACAGCCCAACACGGCGGCCACCACAATGAACTGGCGGATCGCCGAGCCGTGGTAGTAATCCAGGCGTTGATCCAGCGACACCAGCGACTGCTGACGCAACGAGGCGAGGTTGGAGAGCAGGGCATCGAGACTGCGTTCGAAATCCTCCGGCTTGAGGTTGATGCTGCCGCCGAACACGCCGTCATCCAGCACCTTCAGGCCCGCATCGAGGCGCTTGAGGCTGTCATGGTATTGCCCGGCCCAGGTTTGCAGGGCGCTGGGCAAGCGCGCTTCGAGCAGGTCTGCGGTTTTCACCAACTGCTCTCGAGCATCGCCGATGCGGCTGCGCAGGTCGCGCAGTTGCAGGCGGCTTTGCAGGGTGAACTGCCCGGACACCACCGAGGCCTGACCCACCGCCGCCAGACGACCGACCCGTTCGATCAGGTCCGGTGCATGCTGGGTGGAGATCTGCGTCAGCAAGTAGGTTTCCAGCCACGGTGCCAGCGTCAGGCGATTGTCCATGGCGATTTGCTCGCGCAAGGCTTGCAGGGCGCTCAAGGCGTTGGTGAAGCGATCATAGCCATCCGGCCACCAGCCGACATTGCTCAGGCTTTTTGAATCGAGGCCATCGAGGGCGGTTTGCAGGGCCTGGTAACGCGACAGGGTTTCACCCACGGCACTTTCTTTTTGCAGGGCATTGCCCAACTCGGCAGCGGCCTGGCTGACGGCGGGCTGAACCGCATCGAAGGCGGCCATCGCGGCGAGGGTGGCCGGCGTTGGCTGGCGATTGGTTTCGGTGGCGCGCCACCGGGCGGCGCGATCACGCTGGGCGGCGAGCAGGTCATCCAGCGCATCAAGCGCAAGCAGTTGCCGCACCCCGGCGCGTTCGCCGGAGATCAGGTTGAGTTTGTCGCGATAGTCCTGACCGATCATCCACAGGCTGCCGGCCAGCGGCAGGATAAACAGCAGAAACAACAGCTGGAATTTACGTGCGAAGCCAAAACGCCCCAGCAGCCCGATCCCCGGTGATAAAAAAGCCTGCATGCCCCATGACTCCTCTGGACACCACGCACTATTGGCGTGCGTCGGAGGTTGTCGCACCTCCGACTCGTGCCCTCTAAAAAGGCCTCGAAAGTTCACCCTTGTCCGCTCTGTAGGCCGACTCTGTAGCGAAACTTCCCATTGTCGGTCTCCTTTGTAAGGAAGCCGCGTTCAAGCCGACAAGGAAGGCAAGATTCAGACCATGGCTTTGCGCCATCAAGGTTGTGGCGATGAAAAATCGAAGTCGTTAGCAGGCTAAGGGGATGGCGTTGCCGCACCGAAAAATGGCACATTGACGCACCTGCACGTTTGTACCTCCTGTTGTCTGGAAACTCCCATGGCTATCAGCAACACCCAGACCGGCTCAGTGCCGGCGTCCGCTACGCCCCAAAGCAGTCCCTTGGTGATGCGCATCATCGGCGCGGTAGCGCTGGCGCACTTGATCAACGACCTGATCCAATCGGTGCTGCCGTCGATCTATCCGATGCTCAAGGCCAACTATGGCCTGACCTTCACCCAGGTCGGCCTGATCACCCTGACGTTCCAGTTGACGGCCTCGCTGCTGCAGCCGTGGGTCGGTTATTACACCGACCGCCATCCCAAGCCGTGGTTGTTGCCGGCGGGGACGGTCTGCACCCTGGTCGGCATTCTGATGATGTCGGTGGTCGCCAGTTTCCCGCTAATCCTGTTGGCGGCGGGGCTGATCGGCATCGGTTCATCGACCTTCCACCCGGAAGCGTCCCGTGTGGCGCGCCTGGCTTCGGGCGGGCGCTTCGGGCTGGCGCAATCGACCTTCCAGGTCGGCGGTAACGCAGGCTCGGCGTTCGGCCCGTTGCTGGCGGCGGCGATCATCATTCCCTACGGTCAAGGGCACGTGGCCTGGTTCGGCCTGTTCGCGGTGTTTGCGCTGTTCGTGCTCTACCGGATCAGCCGCTGGTACGTCAACCACTTGAACCTGTTCAAGCTCAAGCAAGGTCAGGCGGCGACTCACGGCCTGTCCAAGGGACGAGTGACCAGCGCGCTGGTGGTACTCGGGTTACTGGTGTTCTCCAAGTATTTCTACATGTCGAGCCTCACCAGCTACTTCACTTTCTACCTGATCGAGAAGTTCGACCTGTCGGTCGCCAGTTCGCAGTTGCACCTGTTCCTGTTTCTCGGCGCGGTCGCGGCGGGGACATTCTTCGGCGGGCCGATCGGCGACAAGATCGGGCGCAAGGCGGTGATCTGGTTCTCGATCCTCGGCGTTGCACCGTTCACATTATTGCTGCCCCATGTCGACCTGTTCTGGACCAGCATCCTCAGCGTCGTCATCGGCTTCATCCTCGCCTCGGCGTTCTCGGCCATCGTGGTGTACGCCCAGGAATTGGTGCCGGGCAATGTCGGGATGATCGCCGGGGTGTTCTTCGGCTTGATGTTCGGCTTCGGCGGGATTGGTGCGGCGCTGCTTGGGCATCTGGCGGACATACACGGCATCGAATACGTGTACTACCTGTGTTCGTTCCTGCCGTTGTTCGGGGTGTTGGCGATCTTCCTGCCGCGTACCAGAAAGGCCTGACTCAACACAAATCCCCCTGTGGGAGCGGGCTTGCTCGCGAAGAGGGCGTGTCAATCAGTACAACTGTAAATGACACACCGCCTTCGCGAGCAAGCCCGCTCCCACAGGGGTTCGGTGGTGTGGCGGATGATTGTTTCAGGCACAAAAAAGCCGCGAATCAAACGCGGCTTTTTTGGGGGCGTATAGCTTACACGTTGAAGCGGAAGTGCATCACGTCGCCGTCTTTGACGATGTAGTCCTTGCCTTCCAGGCGCCATTTACCGGCTTCCTTGGTACCGGCTTCGCCCTTGTACTGGATGAAGTCGTTGTAGGCGATCACTTCGGCGCGGATGAAGCCTTTTTCGAAGTCGGTGTGGATCACGCCAGCGGCTTGTGGTGCGGTGGCACCGACGCGGACGGTCCAGGCGCGGACTTCTTCGACACCGGCGGTGAAGTAGGTCTGCAGGTGCAGCATTTCGTAGCCGGCGCGGATCACGCGGTTCAGGCCAGGCTCTTCGAGGCCCAGGGCTTCGAGGAACATGTCTTTCTCTTCGCCGTCATCGAGCTCGGCGATTTCCGCTTCGATCTTGTTGCACACCGGTACAACCACGGCGCCTTCTTCTTCGGCGATGGCGCGTACAACGTCCAGGTGCGGGTTGTTCTCGAAACCGTCTTCAGCGACGTTGGCGATGTACATGACCGGTTTGGTGGTCAGCAAATGGAAGCCCTTGATCACCGCTTTTTCGTCGGCCCCCATGTTCTTCATCAGGCTGCGCGCCGGCTTGCCTTCGGTGAAGTGGGCGATCAGTTGCTCCAGCAGGCCTTTCTGGACCACTGCGTCCTTGTCACCGCCCTTGGCGTTGCGCGCGACTTTCTGCAGTTGCTTCTCGCAGCTGTCGAGGTCGGCGAAGATCAGTTCCAGTTCGATGATTTCGATGTCGCGTTTCGGGTCGACGCTGTTGGAGACGTGAATCACGTTCTCGTCTTCGAAGCAGCGGACCACGTGGGCGATGGCATCGGTTTCACGGATATTGGCCAGGAACTTGTTACCCAGACCTTCACCTTTCGACGCACCGGCAACCAGGCCGGCGATGTCGACGAACTCCATGGTGGTCGGCAGGATGCGCTTTGGATTGACGATGGCTGCCAGGGCATCCAGGCGCGGATCCGGCATCGGCACGATACCGCTGTTGGGTTCGATGGTGCAGAAGGGGAAGTTCTCGGCCGCGATCCCGGATTTGGTCAGGGCGTTGAACAGGGTGGACTTGCCGACGTTAGGCAAGCCGACGATGCCGCAATTGAATCCCATGGTGTTTCCCCTCGGATAAGAGTCAGGCCTTCTGGCTGTGCAGGTTTTTCATCGCGCGGTTCCATTCCCCGGCGAGGATATCCGGCAGCACGCCGAGGGCAAAGTCGATGCTGGCATCGAGTTTTTCCTGTTCGGCGCGTGGCGCACGACCCAGGACGAAATTTGAAACCATACTGGCAACGCCCGGGTGGCCAATGCCAAGCCGCAAGCGATGAAAGGTATTCTGATTGCCCAGTTGCGCGATGATGTCGCGCAACCCGTTGTGACCGCCATGGCCGCCGCCCTGCTTGAGCTTGGCAACGCCGGGTGGCAGGTCGAGTTCGTCGTGCGCCACGAGGATTTCTTCAGGCTTGATGCGGAAGAAACCGGCGAGTGCCGCCACGGCCTGGCCGCTGCGGTTCATGTACGTGGTGGGAATCAGCAGGCGAACATCCTGACCCTGATGCGAATAGCGCCCGGTCAGGCCGAAATATTTGCGGTCCGCCACAAGGTTCACGCCTTGTGCGTTCGCGATGCGCTCAACAAAAAGGGCCCCTGCGTTATGCCGGGTCTGTTCGTATTCAGCGCCTGGATTTCCCAGGCCAACGATCAGTTTGATGGCAGTCACGATAGGGGCCCTTCCTTGGAGTGGTGGATAACATCGCCGCAATCAGGGATAGCGGCGAAAGTGGACGAAAATTGCTCATTTACCATGATGTAAACTCCGCGTTCTCGCCCGCTTTCTCGCTATGCTCTAGTCCGCGATGTTTCCGGTCACTCCGGCGTACAGAGTAAAATTACTCTGCAGCGCCTTCTGCAGCTTCTGGAGCAACACGTGGAGCGTGAACGTTGGCAACAGCCTTGTCATCGCCGTGTGCCAGGGCCACGAACTCAACGCCTTTAGGCGCCTTGAGGTCCGACAGGTGAATGATCGAACCGATTTCAGCGTTAGCCAGGTCGACTTCGATGAACTCAGGCAGATCTTTCGGCAGGCAGGAAACTTCGATCTCGGCAACAACGTGCGAGATTTCGCCGCCTTTCTTGGTCGGTGCTTCTTCGTTGATGAAGTGCACTGGAACGATAGCGGTCAGTTTCTGGCCAGCTACTACGCGTACGAAGTCAGCGTGCATCACGTGGCCTTTGGCCGGGTGACGCTGCAGGGCTTTGATCACGACGTTCTGCTTGGTGCCACCAACGTTCAGCTCGATGATGTGGCTGTAAGCCGCTTCGTTTTCGAGCAGTTTGGCAACTTCTTTGGCCAGCATGCTGATGGATTCAGGGGCTTTTTCGCCACCGTAAACTACAGCTGGAACCAGGCTTGCGAGACGACGCAGGCGGCGGCTCGCACCTTTCCCCAGGTCGGAACGCACTTCAGCATTCAGGGTAAAATCGTTCATGTTGTATCTCCAAAATAACCACATTCGCCCCAGCGTTTGCGACCAGCGCTAAAGGCGATATGGGCAAAAAAGCCCCGCCCCGACAGGAATGCCGGGGCGGGGCGCTTTTCGTCAACGAGACATTTCGAGAAGGGCAGGGCCCTTAGCGGAACATCGCACTGATCGATTCTTCATTGCTGATGCGGCGAACCGCCTCGGCAACTACCGGCGCGATATCCAGTTGACGGATACGCGAGCAGGCTTGTGCAGCAGCGGACAACGGGATGGTGTTAGTCACCACCAGTTCGTCCAGCATGGAATTTTCGATGTTTTCGATCGCCCGACCGGACAGCACAGGGTGTGTGCAGTAGGCGAAAACCTTGGCAGCGCCATGCTCTTTCAAGGCCTTTGCCGCGTGGCACAGGGTGCCGGCGGTATCGACCATGTCATCGACCAGAATACAGGTACGCCCTTCGACATCACCGATGATATGCATCACTTCAGAGTGATTGGCTTTCTCACGGCGTTTGTCGATGATCCCGAGATCCACGCCCAGGGATTTGGCAACGGCACGTGCACGCACGACGCCGCCAATGTCCGGGGACACGATCATCAGGTTTTCGAAGCGCTGATCTTCGATGTCATCCACCAGAACCGGGGAGCCGTAGATGTTATCTACCGGAATATCGAAGAAACCCTGGATTTGGTCAGCATGCAGATCAACCGTGAGAACACGGTCGATGCCGACTACGGTAAGCATGTCAGCCACGACTTTCGCGCTGATAGCCACACGTGCGGAACGCGGACGGCGATCCTGACGGGCATAACCAAAGTAAGGAATAACAGCAGTGATACGAGTAGCCGAGGAGCGGCGGAAGGCATCAGCCATCACTACCAGTTCCATCAGGTTATCGTTGGTCGGAGCGCAAGTCGGCTGAATAATGAAGACGTCTTTACCGCGGACGTTTTCATTGATCTCGGCTGTAATTTCGCCGTCGGAGAATTTACCGACAGAGATGTCACCGAGAGGGATATGCAGCTGACGTACGACACGCCGAGCCAGATCGGGGTTAGCGTTCCCCGTAAAGACCATCATCTTGGACACGCGCAGTACCTGAAGGCTGAGGGTAACCTGGATGAGTATAGGAAAATGGCAGGGGCGGCTGGATTCGAACCAACGCATGGCAGGATCAAAACCTGCTGCCTTACCGCTTGGCGACGCCCCTGTATTTGTTGCAACGATTACCCGGTAATCGGTTCCTTTAGAGCAGACTTTGCAGCTTGCGATGCAACATCGAAACGTTGCTTCCTTTTGCTACAAACCCTGTAAGGGTCTCTGTAAGAAGGGCCGAGACTTTATCAGCTTCAGCTTTGCTTGGGAAGCCCCCAAACACACAACTTCCAGTTCCGGTGAGTTTTGCTTCGGTAAATTTACCTAACAAATTCAAAGCGTTACGTACCTCTGGATAACGCCTTGTTACCACCGGCAAGCAGTCATTTCGACTGTTTCCCTTGGGAACGGGGCGCACTTTAATGGGAGGAGTGTTACGTGTCAATAACGGATCTGAAAAAATTTCTGCCGTACTTACAGAGACTTGCGGTACCAGCACGAGATACCACGGTTCTTCCGGGTCGACAGGGGTCAGTTTTTCCCCTACACCCTCGGCAAAAGCCGCGTGGCCACGCACGAAAACCGGGACGTCGGCGCCCAGCGTCAACCCCAGGCCAGCCAGGCGATCTTCATCCCAGCCCAATTGCCACAGATGATTCAAACCAAGCAATGTTGTTGCCGCATTCGAGCTGCCGCCACCGATGCCGCCGCCCATGGGCAGGATCTTGTCGATCCAGATATCCACGCCCAGCGAGCAAGCGGATTGCTCCTGAAGTTTTCTGGCAGCCTTGACGATCAGGTTGCTGTCGTGGGGGACGCCCGGGAACTCGGTGTGCAATTGAATGACACGGTCATCGCGCAGGGCATAGGTGATTTCGTCGCCGTAATCGAGAAACTGAAACATCGTCTGCAGTTCGTGGTAGCCGTCTTCGCGGCGACCCAGGATGTGCAGCATCAAATTGAGTTTGGCCGGCGAGGGCAGCGTCAGGCGATTGTCCGGCATGTCATTGCCCCAGTTTGCGTGGTTGCCAGACCTTGATCACCAGCGTGACATCAAGGTCGGTGCCGCTGAGCTTGATGCGCTCGGGCAACCAGAAACCGTTTTGCTGGGTGTAGGCGGTGTAGTCGACCTTCCAGCCATCCTGTTCCAGGCTGGCCAGGCGGCTGTCGCCGTCCAGGGTCAGGCGACTTTTGCTGTTGGGAGCCGGGAGCCCGCGCACCCACCAGGCCAGGTCGGACACCGGCAATTTCCAGCCCAGCTGTTCTTCGAGCAGCACTTCCGGATTCGGTGCGTCGTAGCGTCCCTGGTTGGCGACTTCCAGCGACACCTTGCCCGGACGTCCGGTCAGGCGAGCCGCGCCGCGGCCCAGTGGTCCGGACAGGCGAATGTCGTAGTAATCCTGGCGCTGCAACCAGAACAGCGTGCCGCTGCCCGAGTCTTTCGGGGCACGGATGCCGATCTTGCCGTCGATCTGCCAGCCATCGAGGCCGGTCAGTTGCTGTTTGTGCTCGCGCCATTGGGCTGCGTTGCCACGACCCTCGACCGATTCGCGGGGACCCAGGCCCGCGCAACCGGCGAGCAGGGCGATAAAACTGAAAACGATGAAATGGCGCAAAAACATAATCTTAAAGAGTCTCTGATCCGGTCAGGCGTTTGATGGTACCGCGCAGGGTCGGGCTGTCGGGTTGTTCCTTGAGGAACTTGCCCCAGACTTGTTTGGCTTCACGCTGCTTGCCATTGGCCCACAGGACTTCGCCCAGGTGAGCGGCGACTTCCTGATCGGGGAATCGATCCAGGGCCTGGCGCAGCAGGCGCTCGGCTTCGTCGAGATTGCCCATGCGGTAATTCACCCAGCCAAGGCTGTCGAGTACCGCCGGGTCTTCCGGACTGATCTGGTGCGCCTGTTCGATCAGGGCCTTGGCTTCGGCGTAGCGCGTGGTGCGGTCGGACAGGGTGTAGCCGAGGGCGTTCAACGCCATGGCATTGTCCGGGTCGCGCTTGATGATCGTGCGCAGGTCTTTTTCCATCTGCGCCAGGTCATTGCGTTTTTCCGCCTGCATGGCGCGGGTGTAGAGCAGGTTCAAATCGTCCGGATATTGCTGCAAGGCTTGTTGCAGAACGTTCCAGGCCTTGTCGCCCTGATTGTTGGCGGACAGGGTTTCGGCTTCGATGAGGTACAGCTGGATCGCGTAATCCGGCTGCTCGTCGCGCTCTGCCGCCAGCTTTCTTTGCGCTTCGGCGGTCCTGCCGTTGTCTATCAGGATGTCGGCCTGACGCAATTGCGCCGGCAGGAAATCGTTGCCCGGGCCAACCTTGGCGTACTCGATCAATGCGCCTTGCGGGTCGTTTTGTTCTTCGGCGATGCGGCCGAGGTTCAGGTGTGCCGAGTCGACGTGGCTTTCCCGGGCGATCAGGTCTTCAAGATAACCCTTGGCCTCGTTCCAGGCCTTGGCTTCCAGGCAGACCAGCGCCAGCGAGTAACGCAGTTCGTCGTCTTCCGGGTACTGCTGAACCAGGCTCGAGAACTCGGCCTTGGCGTCGTCCATGCGGTCCTGTTCAACCAGCATGCGCGCGTAAGTCAGGCGCAGGCGCTTGTCGTCCGGGTATTTCTTGATGCTTTTCTGCAGCAGCGGCAAGGCTTCGTCACCGCGATTAAGGGTTTGCAACAGCCGCGCACGCAGCAGGATCGGGGCGATTTCGCCGTCTTCAGGTGGATTGTCTTCCAGCAGCTTCAACGCGCCTTTGGTGTCGCCGTCCTGTTGCATCAGCAAGGCCTTGCCGAAAATCAGCTGGCTGTTGTCCGGATGACGCTGCAACAAACGGTCGAAGCTTTGCATCAAGCCGTTGCGGGTGTCCTGGTCGGTGTCGGCCGCAGACAGCGCAAGGAAGTCGAAATGGGTGTCGCCCTTGCCTTGCAGGACTCTCTCCATATAGACCATGGAGTCGTCATAACGCCCGGCGCGTGCCAGTTGCACGGCGGCGGCACGTTGCGCTTCGAGGTCGTCGGGGGCGTTCCTGGCCCAGATCAGCGCAGTATCCAGGGCTGCCTGATCGGCGCCCAGATATTCGGCGATACGAAATGCCCGCTCGGAGATGCCCGGATCCTGGGTGTTGATGGCCTGGGTCACATAGTTGTCCAGGGCAATGTCGAAACGATTGCGCTGGCCAGCCAGTTCGGCGCTCAACAGGCTGAAGACGGTTTCCTCGCTGAATGAGCTGTAGACCTTGGGCTTTTCAGGGGCCGGGGTGCTGTCTTCAACCGACGGCGCACTGTCCGACGACACGGGTGCCAAGGCCTGGCAGCCGCTGAGGAAGACAAGAGCGAGGAGCAACGCGGAAGATCTATTCATATAGGAGGAGGACGACTAACCTGCGGTCGGATCATCATGACACAAGCTTTCGGCCAAACATAACCGGCCCGGCAATTTACCTGCCAGCCCGATAAACGACTCTGGGCGATCCTTTAAACGAGAACCGCTCGCAACGTCGGCGTCGCCTACTGGCACGATAGATATCGAGTAGTTGTTCTGATTCCGTCGAAGTAGGACAATTGTCGGCTTCACGTCACAATCAGCGACTTTGAATGGCCTTCCTTGCACTCGGTATTAACCACAAGACTGCTTCAGTAGACGTCCGCGAGCGCGTGGCTTTTACCCCTGAGCAGCTGGTTGAGGCCTTGCAGCAGCTCTGCCGACTCACCGACAGCCGCGAAGCTGCGATCCTCTCCACCTGCAATCGCAGTGAACTCTATATAGAACAGGATCACCTGTCGGCGGACGTCGTGCTGCGCTGGCTGGCCGAATATCATCATTTGAGCTACGACGAGCTGCGTGAAAGCGCCTATGTGCATGAAGATGATGCGGCAGTTCGTCACATGATGCGGGTCGCTTCCGGGCTCGACTCGCTGGTGTTGGGCGAACCGCAGATTCTCGGCCAGATGAAGTCGGCCTATGCCGTGGCCCGCGAGGCCGGCACCATCGGGCCGTTGCTCGGGCGGCTGTTCCAGGCCACGTTCAATGCGGCCAAGCAGGTGCGCACCGACACGGCCATCGGCGAGAACCCGGTGTCGGTGGCGTTTGCCGCGGTGAGCCTGGCCAAGCAGATTTTCAGCGACCTGCAGCGCAGCCAGGCCTTGTTGATCGGCGCCGGTGAGACCATCACCCTGGTCGCCCGCCATCTGCATGACCTGGGTGTAAAACGCATTGTGGTCGCCAACCGTACCCTGGAGCGCGCGAGCATTCTGGCCGAGCAGTTCGGTGCACATGCGGTGTTGTTGTCGGATATTCCGGCAGAACTGGTGCGCAGCGATATCGTCATCAGTTCCACCGCCAGCCAGTTGCCGATTCTGGGCAAGGGTGCAGTGGAAAGCGCCTTGAAACTGCGCAAGCACAAACCGATCTTCATGGTGGATATCGCTGTTCCCCGTGACATCGAGCCAGAAGTCGGCGAACTGGACGACGTTTACCTCTATAGCGTCGACGATCTCCACGAAGTGGTCGCCGAGAACCTCAAGAGTCGTCAGGGCGCAGCCCAGGCCGCCGAAGAGATGGTCTCGATCGGCGCCGAAGACTTCATGGTCCGCCTGCGCGAGTTGGCGGCGGTGGACGTGCTCAAGGCCTATCGTCAACAGAGCGAACGCCTGCGCGACGAAGAATTGCAAAAGGCCCAGCGCATGCTGGCCAACGGCAGCAGTGCCGAAGAGGTGCTGGTGCAACTGGCCCGCGGGCTGACCAACAAACTGTTGCACGCACCGAGCGTGCAGTTGAAAAAGCTCTCTGCCGAAGGTCGCCTGGATGCGCTGGCGATGGCCCAGGAACTCTTTGCCCTCGGTGAGGGCTCATCGGATAGCTTTTCGGATAAAAAACCGCAATGAAAGCGTCACTGCTCAATAAGCTGGATATCCTCCAGGACCGTTTCGAGGAATTGACTGCCCTGCTGGGCGACGGCGAGGTCATTTCCGATCAGAACAAGTTCCGCACCTATTCCAAGGAGTACGCGGAAGTTGAACCGATCGTGGGCGCCTACAAAGAACTGCTGAAAGTGCAGGACGACCTCGAAGGCGCTCAGGCACTGCTCAAGGACAGCGACCCGGACATGCGTGAAATGGCCGTGGAAGAAGTCCGCGAGGCCAAGGAACGCCTGGTCACGATCGAGGCCGACCTGCAACGCATGCTGCTGCCCAAGGACCCGAACGACGGGCGCAACGTGTTCCTCGAAATCCGTGCCGGCACTGGCGGCGACGAGGCGGCGATTTTCTCCGGCGACCTGTTCCGCATGTATTCGCGTTACGCCGAGCGCCGTGGCTGGCGGGTGGAGATCCTCTCGGAAAACGAGGGTGAGCACGGCGGCTATAAAGAGGTGATTGCCCGGGTCGAGGGCGACAACGTCTACGGCAAGCTGAAGTTCGAATCCGGCGCACACCGTGTGCAGCGGGTTCCGGCGACCGAATCCCAGGGCCGCATCCACACGTCGGCCTGCACCGTAGCGGTATTGCCCGAGCCGGACGAACAGGAAGTCATCGAGATCAACCCGGCCGACCTGCGCGTCGATACCTATCGCTCCTCCGGCGCCGGTGGCCAGCACGTCAACAAGACCGACTCGGCGATCCGAATCACGCACTTGCCGTCCGGCATCGTGGTCGAGTGCCAGGAAGAACGTTCACAGCACAAGAACCGCGCCCGGGCGATGTCCTGGTTGTCGGCCAAGCTGAACGATCAGCAGACCTCCGCCGCAGCCAACGCCATCGCCAGCGAGCGCAAGTTGCTGGTCGGCTCCGGCGACCGTTCCGAGCGCATTCGCACCTATAATTTTGCCCAGGGTCGGGTCACCGACCACCGGGTCAACCTGACCTTGTATTCCCTCGACGAGATCCTCGCCGGCGGTGTCGAGGCGGTGATCGAGCCGTTGCTGGCCGAGTACCAGGCCGATCAACTGGCCGCGATAGGTGAGTAAATGACGATCATTGCCAGTTTGTTGCGCGCCGCTGATTTACCCGACTCGCCGACGGCGCGTCTGGATGCCGAATTGCTGCTGGCGGCGGCCTTGGGCAAGTCCCGCAGTTTCCTGCACACCTGGCCGGAGCGCATCGTGCCGAGCGAAGCGGCGCTGACGTTTGCCGAATATTTGCAACGCCGCCGCAGCGGTGAGCCGGTGGCCTATATCCTCGGCCAGCAGGGCTTCTGGAAGCTGGACCTGGAAGTGGCGCCGCACACGCTGATCCCGCGCCCCGACACCGAACTGCTGGTGGAAGCCGCGCTGGAACTGTTACCGGCCACACCGGCCAAGGTGCTCGACCTCGGCACCGGCAGCGGCGCCATCGCCCTGGCCCTGGCCAGTGAGCGTCCGGCGTGGAACGTCACTGCCGTGGATCGCGTGCTGGAGGCCGTGGCCCTGGCCGAGCGCAATCGCCAGCGTCTGCACCTGAACAACGCCAAGGTACTGAGCAGTCATTGGTTCAGCGCCCTGGAAGGTCAGCGTTTTCAACTGATCATCAGCAATCCGCCCTACATCGCAGCGACCGATCCGCATCTGGTTGAGGGCGATGTGCGCTTTGAACCGGCCAGCGCTTTGGTGGCGGGAGTCGACGGGCTTGACGATCTGCGCCTGATCGTCGCCCAGGCGCCGGAGCATCTGGATGCCGGCGGTTGGCTGATGCTCGAACACGGCTATGATCAGGCCGAGGCAGTTCGCGATTTATTGCTGACCCGCGGATTTGAAGAAGTCCACAGCCGCACCGATCTGGGCGGTCACCAACGCATCAGTCTGGGGCGCCTGCCGTGCTGAATGATCAGGAGTTGTTGCGCTACAGTCGGCAGATTCTGCTGCAACACATCGATATCGACGGCCAGTTGCGGCTCAAGGAAAGCCGCGTATTGATCGTCGGTCTTGGCGGCCTTGGCGCGCCAGTGGCGCTGTATCTGGCGGCCGCCGGCGTTGGCGAGTTGCACCTGGCGGACTTCGACACGGTCGACCTGACCAACCTGCAACGGCAGATCATTCACGACACCGACAGCGTCGGCATGACCAAGGTCGATTCGGCGCTCAAGCGGCTGACGGCGATCAATCCCGAGATCCAGTTGATCGCCCATCGTGCGGCGCTGGACGAAGACTCCCTGGCCGCCGTGGTGGCCGGGGTAGATCTGGTCCTCGATTGCTCTGACAACTTTTCCACCCGTGAGGCGGTCAACGCCGCTTGCGTAACCGCCGGCAAACCGCTGGTCAGCGGCGCGGCGATTCGCCTCGAAGGGCAACTGTCGGTGTTCGATCCGCGTCGGTCGGAGAGTCCGTGCTACCACTGTTTGTACGGGCACGGCAGCGAGGCCGAATTGACCTGTAGCGAGGCCGGCGTAGTCGGTCCGCTGGTGGGGCTGGTCGGCAGTCTGCAAGCCCTCGAAGCGCTGAAGTTGCTGGCCGGATTCGGCGAGCCGCTGGTGGGGCGGCTGCTGTTGATCGATGCCTTGGGCACGCGCTTCCGTGAATTGCGGGTCAAGCGCGATCCGGGTTGCAGCGTCTGTGGGTCGAAACATGCGTGAAGCGCCGATAGGCGTGTTCGACTCCGGTGTCGGCGGGCTCTCGGTACTGGCCGAGATCCAGCGTTTACTGCCCAATGAATCTCTGCTGTACGTCGCCGACTGCGGGAATGTTCCCTACGGCGAGAAAACCCCGGAATTTATCCAGCAACGTTGCAGCTTGATGGCCGACTTCTTTCGGCAACAGGGCGCCAAGGCCCTGGTGCTGGCGTGCAACACGGCCACGGTGGCCGGCGTCGCCGACTTGCGTCGCGACTACCCAGAATGGCCCATCGTCGGCATGGAGCCGGCAGTCAAACCGGCCGCCGCCGCAACCCATTCCGGCGTGGTGGGGGTGCTGGCCACCACCGGCACTTTGCAAAGTGCCAAGTTCGCAGCGTTACTCGACCGCTTCGCCACGGACGTGAAAGTGATCACCCAGCCCTGTCCCGGGCTGGTGGAGCTGATTGAAAATGGCGACCTGCGCAGCCCCGAGTTGCGCCAGCTATTGGCCGGGTATGTCCGGCCATTGTTGGCTGCTGGCGCGGACACCCTGATTCTCGGTTGCACCCATTACCCCTTTCTCAAACCGATGCTGCGGCAGATGATCCCCGAGGACATCAGCCTGATCGACACCGGCGCCGCCGTCGCGCGCCAGCTTCAGCGTCTGCTGGCCGAAGGCGAGCTGCTCGCCGAGGGGCCTGCTCGCGAAGCGCAGTTCTGGACCAGCGCCGATCCGCTACATTTCAGAAATATCTTGCCGATATTGTGGAATACCGCTGGCGTTGTGCGAAGCTTCAACAGGTAGAAGGCTGTCCGGGGGGGAATACGAAGAGTCGGGTGAACTTCTGATAAATCGCTGACTTCTATAGTTTTGCAAGGCTTGGCAACAAAAAAACCATACGAAATCGTTCGGAAAAGGAAGTTTCTAGTGAAGCGACTATTCTGCTTGGCCGCGATTGCGGCCGCACTGATGGGGCACACTTTTACCGCGCAGGCGGCAGGTGTGGAGTTTGCCGTGGGGCAAACCGGCGAGTCGACCATGACCTATCGATTGGGGATGCAATTCGATTGGGACCAGAGCTGGTGGCAGAGTGACGTGGGTCGTCTGACCGGTTATTGGGACGGCGCCTACACCTATTGGGAAGGTGACGAGCAATCCAGTAACCACAGCCTGTCGTTCTCGCCCGTGCTTGTTTATGAATTTTCCGGCCAGAGCGTCAAACCCTACATCGAGTTTGGGGTTGGCGTGGCGGCCTTTGCCAGCACCGAAGTCGAAAACAACGATCTGGGCAGCGCCTTCCAGTTCGAAGACCGCTTTGGTTTCGGTTTGCGCTTTGCCGGCGGACATGAAGTCGGGGTTCGTGCGACGCACTATTCCAACGCCGGGATCACCACTCCGAACGATGGTGTAGAAAGCTACGCATTGCATTACACGATGCCGTTGTAAGGCGCAACGCTGCACTAAATGTGGGAGCGGGCTTGCTCGCGAAAGCAGTGGATCAGTCGACACTGTAATCGACTGACCTGACGCTTTCGTCGGAACGCCGCCCGGAGCAAGCCCGCTCCCACATTGGTATTGGGACAACTTCAAACTAGCGATACGCCGTCGAAATCCCCTGGCGTTCCTCGATGCACTCCGGTGCGCCCATCTCGAATTCCCGGCAGATCAGCGGGCGCTTTTCGTAGATGGTGCACATCATCGTGTTGCGATCCAGCGCGGCGCACCAGCCGTCATCCAGGCGCAGCATCACTTCCCCGCCCCAATCATCGGTATCGATGAATCGTTCAGGCACACCCGTATCGGTGATCAGCATGACCTCGAGCTGGCAGCAGCAGGCCGCGCAGGTCGAGCAGGTGACCGCGGGTTCCGCGATTTGCGTATGGGGGATGGTTTTCATGGCGCGCAGTGTAAGGCAGTCACCGGGTGCTGTGTGAAAGGTCTGACGGACGCTCAAGTATCGGAACGTCCGGGATACCGCTGCCGATGATGGCGATTTTCAGGGTTGATCCTTGATCGGCGGCTGGCTGCGCACCATGCGTTTGCCGATCTCCAGTTTCACTTGGTCCGGCCGTTTGGCGAGTGGCCAGAGGGCGGCCATGAACGCTGCCGGGAAAGCGATCTCCAGCGGGCGGTCCTTGAGCTTTTCGAAGATGTGCCGCGCGGCTTTCTCCACCGGCCAGCTCAAGGGCATGGGGGAGTCGTTTTTCGCGGTCAGCGGCGTTTCGACAAACCCGGGGCTGATCACTGTGAGTTCTATACCTTCCGGGGCCAGATCGATGCGCAGGGATTCGAACAGGTAACGCAGCCCGGCCTTCGAGGCGCCGTACGCTTCTGCCTTTGGCAACGGCAGGTAAGTCACCGTACTGGCCATGGCGACCATATGCGGTGCGATGCCGGCCCGCAGCAAAGGCAGGGCGGCGTCGATGCAATAGCTGCTGGCCAGCAGGTTGGTGCGCACCACATGCTCGACAATCGACGCATCGAACTGCTTGGCGTCCACGTACTCGCTGGTGCCGGCATTGAGTATCACGGTGTCCAGCGAGCCCCAGTCCTCGGCAATCTGCTCGCCGATCTCGCGTACGGTCTGGCTGTTGGTCAGGTCTCCGGCGACTACCAGCACTTGTCCCGGATAACGTAGCGACAAGTCTTTCAGTGGTGCCACGGTGCGCGAACTGACGGCCAGGTGCGCACCGGTTTTCAGGATTTCTTCGGCCAGGGCGGCACCGATGCCGCTGCTTGCACCGGTCAGCCAGTATCGTCGTGCGGGTGTACGACTCATCCCAATCTCCTTTTCAGCCAGGCAATTGCCCGGCCCAATGCGGGTAAATGTTCATAATGCAAAGCCCCGGCATCGAAGTCATCCCGGTGGCGGTAATTCATGACCCAACGGCGGCGTATTGCCGCGAGGGCAGGTTTTTGAATGCCGTCAACGCACGCGTACGGGAAGTACTCAGGTCGACGATCGGTGAGGGGTAATCCACAACACCGAAAAGACCGCCGAGATTGGCGGGGTTGTGCACGTCTTTTTTATTCAGCTCGGCCAGTTCCGGCAGCCATTGCTTGATGAACATGCCTTCGGGGTCGAATTTTTCCGACTGGCTCAGCGGGTTGAAAATCCGGAAGTAAGGCGCCGAGTCGGTGCCGGTGGAGGAACTCCACTGCCAGCCACCATTGTTCGCCGCCAGGTCGCCATCAATCAGGTGACGCATGAAAAATCGTTCGCCTTCGCGCCAGTCGATCAGCAGGTTTTTGCTCAGGAACATCGCCACCACCATGCGCAGGCGGTTGTGCATCCAGCCGGTTGCCAGCAGTTGGCGCATGGCGGCGTCGATGATAGGTAAACCGGTACGCGCCTGTTGCCAGGCGGCCAGTTCTTCGGGGGCGTTGCGCCAGGCCAGCGCTTCGGTTTCCGGACGAAACGCGCGGTGCCGGGAAACCCGTGGGTAACCCACCAGGATGTGTTTGTAGAACTCGCGCCACAGCAGTTCGTTGATCCAGGTGACGGCGCCGGTCTTGCCGCTTTCGAATTCACCTTGATTGCTGTTCAAGGCAGCGTGCAGGCATTGACGCGGAGAAATTACCCCGGCGGCCAGATAGGCCGAGAGCTGACTGGTGCCGGGCTTCGCCGGGAAATCCCGTTCGCTTTGATAGTACTCGATCTGTGCATCGCTAAAGCTGTCGAGGCGGTGCCGGGCTTGGGCTTCGCCCGCCGGCCACAGGTTGCGCAGGTTATCAGCGGGTGTTGCGAAGCCGTCGACACTCAAGGGGATCGCATCGCTGGCAATGTTCAGCGGCGCTTGTTTGTGCGGCGCGCGGACCAGGCTGGGCAGCGAGTGGTGCAGTCGCTCGTAGCAGACTTTGCGGAACTGGCTGAAGACCTGAAAGTAAGTGCCGGTCCGGGTCAGCACGCTCCCGGGCTTGAACAGCAATTGATCGAGGTAGCGGTGAGCTTCGATGCCTTCGGCCTGTAGCGTCCGGGCGACCACTGCATCACGGCAGGACTCATGGATGCCGTATTCTTCGTTGAGGTGCAACGCGTCGATCTGCCACTGTCGGCACAGGTTCAGCAATACGCTTGGCGCGTCATCCCAGCGGGGAGCCTGGCGGATCAGCAGGGGAATGTTCAGTTGACCCAGTTCGCGGCTCAGTTCGCGCAGGTTACGCAGCCAGAAGTCCACTTTGCAGGGCGCATCGTCGTGTTCCAGCCATTGTTCCGGACTCAGCAGATACACCGCCACGCAGGGGCCGCGAGCCGCGGCGGCCGAGAGGGCGGTGTTGTCATGTAGACGCAAGTCGCTGCGCAGCCAGATCAATTGCATTTTGGTATCCACGCGTTTCATTTAAATCAGCCCGCGCTGAACGAGTGCCTGATGTGCCGACAACGGATTTTCTGCCAGGTACAAATCAGCGATCTCGGTAGTACTTGCGGACAACTCGGTGTGGTGGATGCATACCGTTGGTCCGGCAATCATTTTTGGGCAACTGATTCCTTTCAATAGTTTCGGCAGTTGTACCAGGTTCAGGGCTTTGCTGGAGTACAGCAGAACCCCTCGGGGTTGCAGCAGTTCGACCGCCATTGCCAGTTCGCCGACAGGCAGCGGCCAGTCGAAGACCTCCACCGGGCAGTCCGCGCTGCTGATCAGCCAGGCCGTGAGCCACAGGTGCGGTTCCACGGGCAGGTCCGAGTGGTTGACCAGCAACAGCGGCGCGGTGCGCAACTGACGATTGTTATGGTAGATGCGCGCACCGAATTTGCTGCGTAGCCAGGCACAAAAAAAGCCCCGCTCCATCTGCGCCCCGAACTGGCCTTGCCAGCGTTGCTCCAGAGCGGCCAGCAAGGGCATCAGCAAGTGCTCGCACAGGGTTCGCGGCGGATACAACGCCATCGCCTGATTGACGCTGTCATCCAGGGCACGTTCCTGCAATCGGCTGACTGCCTGCAGCAACGTTTGCAGCAAGGCGTGCCAATCGTTGTCGACGAACTCGCTGAAGGCTTGCGGCGTGTCGAGCAATGGCTTGACCTGGCTGACGGCAACGCCACGGTTGAGCCAGGTGAGGATGGTCTGGATGCGTTGTACATGGTCGGCCGAGAACAACCGATGGCCCTTGGGTGTGCGTTGCGGCACGATCAGGCCGTAGCGCCGCTCCCAGGCGCGCAAGGTCACGGCATTGACCCCGGTTTGCCGCGCCACTTCACGGATCGGCAGCCAGCCTTCTTCCAGCGCCTTTTTAAAGTCATCGCCTAGGTCTTCGCGGACGCTGGGGTCGAGTGCCTTTTTCATCAGATGGCGTTTCGCAGGCTGTGGTTTTCCGGATGCGGTTGCAGGTAAACCTGCTGTGCGATGTAGGGATCTGGGTGTTGGTTAAAGTGATGTTTGAGCAGCGTCAGCGGCACCACCAGCGGCACGATGCCCAGGCGGTACTGGCTGATCACGTGTTGCACTGCCTGCTTTTCTTCACGGCTGATGGCCTGTTTCAGGTAGCCACTGAGGTGTTGCAGGACGTTGGTGTGAGTGCGACGGGTGGCGCACTTTTTCAGCGCCGCCATCAGTTCGCTGAAATAGCGGGGCCCCAGTTCCTGCGGATCGGTATGGCCCATGTTGCCCAGCAGGTGGCCCAGGGTTTTGTATTGCACCGGGTTGTGGGCCATCAGCAGGTATTTGTAGCGCGAGTGAAAGTCGGTGAGCCCGCTTCGGGTCAGGCGTTCCTGGCACAGTTGCTGCCAGGCGTTATAGGCGGACGCGCGGGTGAGGAAGTTTTCCCGCAGCACCGGATCATTGAGCCCGCCATCTTCCTCCACCGGCAAGTCCGGGTGCAGCAGGCAGGCGCTGATGGCGATTTTCGGTTTGGTGGGGGAGTGGAACATCGGAGCACCTCGAATCTGAACCTGTGCAGACGGTCGAGTTTGTACAGGATAACTTCATCATAGATTCGAAGTTGTACAAGTCAAATGTTATGTATAGGTTTTGTGGTGGGCTGCTGTCCATGGTGACAGCAGCGATTTGCTCGGGTTGATGCTCTTTACTGCAGGTGCTCATGCAAGCGGCGAGCGGCTTCCTGACCGCTGAGCCAGGCCCCTTCGACACGTCCGGACAGGCACCAGTCGCCACAGGCGTACAGCCCCAGGTCGGCATCGGCCAGGGTGCCCCATTCGTGACTGCTGGCGGGGCGGGCGTAGAGCCAGCGGTGGGCGAGGCTGAAGCTTGGTGCGGGCATGGAATCGTGCAGCAGTTCGGCGAAGGCGCCGTGCAACTGTTCGATCACGGCTTCCTTGGACAAGTCGATGTGCTGGCGACTCCAGGCGCTGGTGGCGTGCAGCACCCAGGTGTCGAGTGTGTTGTCGCGTCCGGGTTTGCTGCGGTTGCGGGCCAGCCAGTCGAGTGGGCTGTCCTGTACGAAGCAGCCTTCCATGGGCGTTTCCAGCGGCGTTTCGAAGGCCAGCGCGACGGCCCAGGTGGGGTCCATTTTCACGCCGGCCGCGGCGCCGGCGAGTTTCGGCGCTGACGCCAGCAGAGCCGTGGCCTGTGGGGCCGGCGTGGCGATGACCACGTGGCTGAACGGTCCGTGGGTGAACCCTTCGGCGTCCTGCAGGTGCCAATGTTCTTCACCACGATAGACCTCGGTGATCCGGCAGGCGAAATGCACTTCCAGGTCACCGAGCAGGGCGCGGGTGATGGCGCTCATGCGGGGCGTGCCGACCCAGCGGGTCTGCTCGTCCGGTGACAGGTTGAGCTGGCCGCCATGGTAGGTGTACAGCTGCGGCGTCCACTCGGCGACCCAGCCTTTGGCCTGCCAGCGCTGGACTTCCGTGACAAAGCGGCGGTCGCGGGCGGTGAAGTATTGCGTGCCCATGTCCAGGGCACCCGCATCGCTGCGCTTGCTCGACATGCGCCCGCCGCTGCCGCGACTTTTATCGAATAGTTGAACCACGTACCCGAGGTCCGTCAGGGCCTGGGCGGCGGAGAGTCCGGCGATGCCGGTGCCGATGATTGCGATAGGTACAGTCATAGGGGCCTCGTTTACCTTTCTGTACAGACTACGCCGGGGTTCAAACCTGTACAATATTGTTTTTTGGTATAACTTTTAGCGTTCTCGTTCTGACAGCTTGGCCTATTGTTAAACATAGAGCCTGCTCGATACCAAAGATCCCTGCTTATAAAAATAGACTAATGGACAAGGTAAAACGCCACGCGAGGAAGAAGTCATGCACATATTGCTGACCGGCGGTACTGGTTTGATAGGACGTCAGCTCTGCCGGCACTGGTCAGGGCAGGGCCATCGCCTGACAGTCTGGAGTCGCCAGCCTGAAAAAGTCGCGAAAATATGTGGTACCCAAGTGCGTGGAGTTGCCCGACTGGAGGATCTGGGGCAGGAGCCGGTCGATGCGATCGTCAATCTGGCCGGAGCGCCGATTGCCGACCGGCCCTGGACACACAAGCGTAAAGCCTTGTTGTGGAGCAGCCGTATCACGCTGACTGAAACCTTGCTGGCGTGGCTTGAAAGTCGCGAGCAGAAACCATGGGTGATGATTTCCGGTTCGGCTGTCGGCTGGTATGGCGACGGTGGCGAGCGCGAACTGACCGAGGACTCGGGGCCGGTCAGCGAAGATTTCGCCAGCCAGTTATGTATCGCCTGGGAAGAGACTGCACAGCGGGCAGAAGCGCTGGGCATTCGCGTCATCCTCATTCGAACCGGGTTGGTGCTGTCGGCGGAGGGCGGCTTTTTGTCGCGGCTGTTGCTGCCCTTCAAATGGGGCCTGGGAGGGCCGATCGGCAACGGCCGGCAGTGGATGCCGTGGATTCACATCAACGATCAAATCGCCCTGATTGATTTTCTTCTGCATCGCAACGAGGCCAGCGGTCCCTATAATGCGTGCGCGCCCAAGCCTGTGCGCAACCGCGAGTTTGCCACGGCGCTGGGTGGCGTACTGCATCGCCCGACCTTCATGCCGATGCCGGCCTTCGTATTGAAGGTCGGGCTGGGCGAGTTGTCCTTGCTGTTGCTGGGCGGCCAGCGCGCCACTCCGGTGCGTTTGTTACAGGCTGGTTTCGCTTTTAAGTTCACGGATTTGCGCGCGGCTCTGGACGATCTGTCCGGTCGCCTTTGAAATAGGACGTTGCATGACCGATCACGCGTTGCTTCTGGTCAATCTGGGTTCACCTGCCTCCACCTCGGTGGCGGATGTGCGCAGTTACCTCAATCAATTTCTGATGGACCCGTACGTGATCGACCTGCCATGGCCGGTTCGACGGCTGCTGGTGTCGCTGATTCTGATCAAGCGTCCCGAGCAGTCGGCCCATGCTTATGCCTCGATCTGGTGGGACGAGGGCTCGCCGCTGGTGGTGCTCAGCCGTCGCCTGCAACAAGCCATGACCCGTCAATGGCAGCATGGCCCGGTCGAACTGGCGATGCGCTACGGCGAGCCGTCGATTGAATCGACGCTGGTGCGCATGGCCGCCGGGGGGCACAAGCGAATCACCCTGGCGCCGCTGTATCCACAGTTCGCCGACAGCACCACGACTACGGTCATCGAAGAGGTCATACGCGTGGTGCGCGAGAAAAACCTCGACGTGCAACTGTCGGTGCTGCAACCGTTCTACGATCAACCGGAATACCTCGATGCGCTGGTGGCCACGACCAAACCCTATCTGGAGCAGGATTTCGATCACTTGCTGATGAGCTTTCACGGCTTGCCGGAACGGCATCTGAAGAAGCTCAACCCCGGTCACAGCTTCGAGGGTGGTGGTGATTGCTGCGCCGGCGCGCCGCCGAAGGTGGTCGCCACCTGTTATCGCGGCCAGTGCCTGCGTACGGCGGCAGAGTTTGCCAAACGCATGGGGTTGCCGGAGGGCAAGTGGTCGGTGTCGTTCCAGTCGCGTCTGGGGCGCGCCAAATGGATCGAACCCTACACCGAAGCGCGCCTGGATGAGTTGGCCAAAAGCGGCGTGAAAAAGGTTCTGGTGATGTGCCCGGCGTTCGTTGCCGATTGCATCGAGACCCTGGAAGAGATCGGTGATCGCGGCAAGGAGCAATTCCGCGAGGCGGGGGGCGAGGAGTTGGTGCTGGTGCCGTGCCTCAACGATGATCCGCGTTGGGCGCGAGCGTTGAGTGCGTTGTGCGAAAGGGCGCCACTGGCGCTTTAAAAGCTTCGCGAGCAAGCCCGCTCCCACATTTGATCGGTGATGGACACAATATATATGTACACCGAAATCCAATGTGGGAGCGGGCTTGCTCGCGAAGAGGGTCTTTCAGTCAGCGAAGAATCCGAACCTGCTTAGATCAGCGGCTCATTCGCCTTCTTGTGCTTCCAGCTGTCATTGCCCGGCAGGATCAGGTTCAAGCCAATCGCCACCACCGCGCACAGCGCGATGCCCTTGAGGCCGAAGTCGTCCGGCCCGGTGCCGGTGCCGATCAGCACGCCGCCGATCCCGAACACCAGGGTCACCGACACAATCACCAGATTGCGCGCCTCGCCCAGATCGATCTTGTGGCGGATCAGCGTGTTCATCCCCACCGCCGCAATCGAACCGAACAGCAGGCACAGAATCCCGCCCATCACCGGCACCGGAATGCTTTGCAGCAGTGCGCCGAACTTGCCGATGAACGCCAGGCTGATGGCGAAGATCGCCGCCCAGGTCATGATTTTCGGGTTGTAGTTCTTGGTCAGCATGACCGCGCCGGTCACTTCGGCGTAGGTGGTGTTGGGCGGACCGCCGAACAGACCGGCCGCCGTGGTGGCAATACCATCGCCGAGCAGGGTGCGGTGCAGGCCGGGTTTCTTCAGGTAATCGCGACCGGTCACGCTACCCACGGCAATCACGCCGCCGATGTGTTCGATGGCCGGGGCCAGGGCTACCGGAACGATGAACAGAATCGCCTGCCAGTTGAACTCCGGTGCAGTGAAGTGCGGGATGGCGAACCACGGTGCCGCGGCAATCTTCGCGGTATCGACCACGCCGAAATAGAACGCCATGCCGAAACCGACCAGCACGCCGGAGATGATCGGCACCAGGCGGAAGATGCCCTTGCCGAAAACCGCAACGATCAGTGTGGTCAGCAGCGCGGGCATCGAGATCATCATCGCCGTCTGGTAATGAATCAATTCACTGCCGTCGCCGGCCTTGCCCATGGCCATGTTGGCGGCAATCGGCGCCATGGCCAGGCCGATCGAAATGATCACCGGCCCGATCACCACCGGCGGCAGCAGGCGGTCGATGAACCCGGTGCCTTTGATCTTCACGGCCAGGCCGAGGAAGGTGTAGACGAAACCTGCCGCCATCACGCCGCCCATGGTCGCGGCCAGGCCGAACTGGCCCTTGGCGAGAATGATCGGGGTGATGAAGGCAAAGCTCGATGCCAGGAACACCGGCACCTGACGCCCGGTGACGATCTGGAACAGGATCGTCCCCAGGCCGGCCGTGAACAGCGCCACGTTCGGGTCGAGACCGGTAATCAGCGGCATCAACACCAGGGCACCGAAGGCCACGAACAGCATCTGTGCACCCGACAGCACCGTGCGCCAGAGCGGATCGTTGAACTCTTGCTGCATGCTCACGCGTCCTTCTGCTTGGTGCCGAAGATCTTGTCACCGGCATCGCCAAGCCCAGGGATGATGTAGCCATGTTCGTTCAGTTTTTGATCAATGGATGCGGTGTAGATGATTACGTCCGGGTGAGCTTTCTCGACCACAGCGATGCCTTCTGGCGCGGCGACCAGCACCATGGCGCGGATGTCCTTGCAGCCGGCTTTTTTCAGCAGGTCGATGGTGGCAACCATCGAGCCGCCGGTGGCGAGCATCGGGTCGATGATCATTGCCAGGCGTTCGTCGATTTCCGGGACCAGTTTTTCCAGGTAGGTATGGGCTTCGAGGGTTTCCTCGTTGCGGGCCACGCCCACGGCGCTGACCTTGGCGCCCGGGATCAGGCTGAGCACGCCTTCGAGCATGCCTATGCCGGCACGCAGGATCGGCACCACGGTGATTTTCTTGCCGGCGATTTTCTCGACCGATACGGTGCCGCACCAGCCTTCGATATCGTAGGATTCCAGCGGCAGGTCTTTGGTGGCTTCATAGGTCAGCAGGGCGCCGACTTCCTGAGCGAGCTCACGGAAATTCTTGGTGCTGATGTCTGCGCGGCGCATAAGGCCAAGTTTATGACGGATCAGCGGGTGGCGGATCTCATGGATGGGCATGGGGAAAGGCTCCGGCGGCGGGCAAAAAAACCGGCCTAGATTAATCTATCCGAGGGTGTTGTCCTATAGACATACAGTACGTTAGTCCACAAACGCTTGATCTGGCCTCGCTGGATGCGTACCTTTGCCCGCTTTTCCTGAATCCGCCACCCCTTGGAGAGCGCCATGTCCGCTGATCTCGAGCATATCCGTCAAATCATGCGAGAGGCTGACTGCCTGTACACCGAAGCTGAAGTCGAAGCGGCCATCGCCCGCGTCGGTGCACAAATCAACGAACAAATGGCTGACAGCAACCCGGTGGTGTTCTGCGTGATGAACGGCGGGCTGATTTTCTCCGGCAAGCTGCTCACCTACCTGCACTTCCCACTGGAGGCGTCTTACCTGCACGCCACCCGTTATCGCAACGAAACCAGCGGCGGCGACCTGTTCTGGAAAGCCAAGCCGGAAGTTTCCTTCATCGACCGTGACGTGCTGATCATCGACGACATCCTCGACGAAGGTCACACCCTGGGCGCGATCATCGACTTCTGCAAACACGCTGGCGCACGTAAAGTGCATACTGCGGTGCTGATCGACAAAGACCACGACCGCAAGGCCCGTCCGGACCTGAAGGCCGATTTCGTCGGCCTGCCGTGCATCGATCGTTACATCTTCGGTTACGGCATGGACTACAAAGGCTACTGGCGTAACGCCAACGGGATTTTCGCCGTTAAAGGAATGTAAGACATGGATACGCCTCGCTTTCTGGATCAGACCTTGTTCGCCGAGCTGGCCGGGAAAGCCGCGGCCAATCCTCGTGGGCGCCAGCATCACAACTTCCATCAGATGGAAGACGCTTGCCATCGCATGGCGGTGGGGTTGCAGCCGTCCACGTATATCCCGCCTCACCGGCATTTGGGTGACAACAAGGCCGAAACCCTGTTGGTTCTCAAGGGGCGGCTGGGCGTGTTGATCTTTGATGAGACCGGTGCGGTGCTGAGCAAG
The DNA here is from genome assembly GCF_057839025.1 of Pseudomonas sp. KH_046_1. Taxonomy (NCBI): domain Bacteria; kingdom Pseudomonadati; phylum Pseudomonadota; class Gammaproteobacteria; order Pseudomonadales; family Pseudomonadaceae; genus Pseudomonas; species Pseudomonas sp. KH_046_1. Next base: position 5,349,174 of record NZ_CM174481.1, on the reverse strand, counting down.
ACCGTGCTGCAGGCCGGTGGCGCCTGCGTTGGCGTGGACCTGCCAACCGGTGTGTTCCACGGATTGGTGGTGTTGGAGGCCGACAGCCTGATGTTCGAGTGCAAGGCCGGCCCTTACCGTCCGGTGGGCGAAGGTGAGCTGGCGCATTGGGCTCCGCGTGAAGGCGAGCCCGGCGTTGCCGAGTATCAGGCCTGGATGCGCGCGCAGTTCGATTGATCTTCTACCCCCCTGTAGGAGCGAGCATGCTCGCGATGAGCCCAAGGACACCGCGGGGCATCTGGTTTTCCGCGTTATCGTTGACGACCATCGCGAGCATGCTCGCTCCTACAGGGGGACGCGTTCACCCCTGGAGCCCGTCATGAACCTGTTGATCCGCAGCTGCGCCGTCCTGTTGCTGACCCTCAGCCTGCCCCTGGCCGCCGTGCCGGCACCCATGCACAGTCAATTCCTGCCGCCGGACGATCTCACTCTGCGCGATGCCGACCCCGAACAGCAGCAACTGATGCAGGTCACCGACTATTCGGTGGTGGTCGGTGCTCAGCGTCAATCCAATCAACAGCCGATTCCGGTCACTTCGCCGTTGATGATTCGGCTCAAGGGCAAATCACTGAGCAAGGGCGCCACCGTCAGTCAGGTGCTGGTCAACTTCGATGGTGAAAGCAAAAGCCTGAAAAAGCCGGTTTACGACGAGCCGAGCAAGACCCTGACCCTCTATTACCCGCTGGCGCAATACCGGGTGGTGATCGACTTGTTGCGCAACGACACTGTGTATTGCCAGTTTCTCAGTTACGCCAATGGTCATGTTTGGGCCGATCTGCACACCGGCAGCACTCGTCCGCGTTGAGCCTTGAGCCCGCGCAGGGGTAAACTGCCCGCCCCGTGAAATGTCTGCGAGCTGGAGTCGGCAATGCGTAAAGATAAAAAACAAGTGATTGGTGACGAGATCGGCGATGAGCAGATCAAGTTGTTCCTCGATTTCGAACCGGTCGACGCGACTTCTCCGTCCCTGCACAAACTGATCAAGGCCTACCGTGGCCTGCGCATCGACGATTTCGCGCGTTTCCTGACGTTCTTCGTCGAAGCGGGTTACGACGTGAATGGCAAGGATGAGCACGGCAATAACTTCATTGCCCTGATCAAGGATCAGCGCAACGCGCCGGATTACATCGAGCTGATCGAAAAAGCTCGCGGCTGAGTAAATTTCAGCCATAAAAAAACGCCCCGCTCTCAGTGAGAACGGGGCGTTTTTTATAAGGCCGAATCAAGCGTAGCTTTCGGTCTCGCTGCTGGCTTCAACCAGTTCCAGGGCAACGTTGTTCTGCGTGTTGATCTTGCGATACAGCGCAGCGTCGGTTTCCAGGACCTTTTCCCGGGCCGGGAAAATTTCCGCCAGTTTGGTGGCCCATTCGCCCTTGGTTTTGCTCGGGAAGCATTTTTCGATCAGCTCAAGCATGATCGAAACGGTCACCGAGGCACCTGGCGAAGCGCCGAGCAGTGCCGCCAGGGAACCATCCTTGGCCGCGACAAGTTCGGTACCGAATTGCAGGACGCCGCCTTTCTTCGGGTCTTTCTTGATGATCTGTACCCGTTGGCCGGCCACTTCCAGGCGCCAGTCTTCAGCTTTCGCCTCAGGGTAGAAGCGACGCAGGGATTCCAGGCGCTGCTCCATCGATTGCATCACTTCGCTGACCAGGTACTTGGTCAGGTCCATGTTGTTTTTTGCCACGGACAGCATCGGGCCGATGTTGCCGGCGCGAACCGACATCGGCAGGTCCATGAAGGAGCCATGCTTGAGGAACTTGGTGGTGAAACCGGCATAAGGTCCGAACAGCAGGGACTTCTTGCCTTCGACCACGCGGGTGTCCAGATGTGGCACGGACATTGGCGGCGAACCTACGGCAGCCTGGCTGTAGACCTTGGCCTGGTGGTGCTTGACCACTTCCGGGTTGTCGCAACGCAGCCATTGGCCGCTGATCGGGAAGCCGCCGAAGCCTTTGCTCTCTTCGATGCCCGAAGCCTGCAGCAGCGGGAGTGCCGCGCCGCCAGCGCCGAGGAAGACGAACTTGGCGTCGACTTCACGGGTGTTGCCGCTGTTGACGTCCTTGATGCTGACGGTCCAGCCGCCGTTGCTGCGCTTGAGGCCGGTCACGCGCTTGCAGTACTTGACCTGGGCATCGGGTGCGCTGGTCAGGTGCTTGAGCAACTGGTTGGTCAGGGCACCGAAGTTGACGTCGGTGCCATTGATCACGCGGGTCGCGGCGAGGGTTTCGCCAGGATCGCGGCCAGGCATCATCAGCGGCATCCACTCGGCCATTTTGGCCTTGTCTTCGGTGTATTCCATGTCCGAAAAGGCGTGGTGCTTGCTCAGTACCTTGAAGCGCTCCTTGAGGAAGGAAACACCACTGTCACCTTGCACGAAGCTCAGGTGTGGCACCGGGCTGATGAACGATTTGCACGAGCCGAACGTGCCTTTCTTGGTCAAATACGACCAGAACTGCTTCGACACCTCGAACTGGGTGTTGATGTGCACGGCTTTCTTGATGTCGACGGCGCCATCGGCGGCCTGCGGCGTGTAGTTGAGCTCACACAGCCCGGCGTGACCGGTACCGGCGTTGTTCCACGGGTTGGAACTCTCCGCGGCACCGGAATCCATCAGCTCGACGACTTCCAGCTTGATCGCGGGGTCGAGCTCTTTGAGCAGTACTGCAAGGGTGGCACTCATGATGCCGGCCCCAACCAGTACTACGTCGACTGCTTCGTTATGCGCCATTTAACGCGTCTCCAAAATCTGCAGCACCAAATTGTCGGCATGGCTGCCAGGAGTGACGGGGCGTGTCAGTGTTGCCCCAGGTACCCATGGCAGGATCGCCATGTCCGAATCTTCGCAATTTATCGCAACTTCGACGGACGCTACCTGCCGGGCCTATGAGCCATATGAACTCATTTCAGCGCGCGGGAGGCAATTCGACTTATGGTCGATACATCCGTTTGTGCAACCAAATCCGTAGCGGACAGGCTTCAGGCTCCGGTGTTCGAGGAGTACTCGGTCCTGTGTCGTTGGGCTGTTGTAGACGCTAATGGTGCATGTTCAGACGCAAAACTATTCATTTGCTCGCCACACTCTTGTGAAGTTGTGAAAACCCGTTTTTTTCACGCTCTTTTGAAGACGTGAACCTCAAAAAGGGCTGTCCCAGCCTGGCACCGTGCCCGGATGGATTGCCGCCATGGGATACAGGGCAGGCAAAACGGGCAAACAGCTCAGTGACCGAGCGTAATGACAGCTCTGCAGATTCGCGAAAAGTGGAGGTTTTGCTCAACAAAAACAGCAAGCGCGCCAGCTTCACTCGATCTGTGTGGGCGGCTCTCTGTGGGCGGTGCGGGGTGTCAATACAAGCGCATTGACGATGCTGCGAGGCCCGATCAGGAGACGTCCTTATAATCGGGGGGAGATTGTATCTAAGAAACGCAGGGAAATGGTCGTGTTTAATGACTTTTATTAGGTGTTTGGTCAGGTCGTCATCAGTTGCTGTGCACGCAAGCGTGGCCGGTGCTGCTGCGAAACGACCCGGGCGCCGGCAGGCAGCGGCTGATTCAGCCAGTTCAGGCGGATCTCTTCGATTTCAACCCAGCCATCGCCCATGGGCTGGAGACTGCACTGCTTGAAAGCCTGGCAATGGCCGTTGCGGTCGAGCAGGGCGAAGCAGCGATGCAGTGGGCGTGGCGCGAACAGAGAGATCAGATGGCGCATGGTGAAGTACCGTGTGGGTGACTACTGCGAAGGTTGCCTGTAGGCCATTACGTGCAAGTGTATGGAGGGTGACATCTGTGTGACAGGAACCGCGTTGCCAGGGGGTTGTCAGAGATTTCATCAAACACTGTGAGGTGCTGGTTACCCGCAGTGGCGCACCGCTATACTGCCGGCCTGTTTGTGCCTGATTCTGGAGAGAAGAGCATGTTGCAACGCCTGTTGTTCGGTTTGATCACTGTGACCAGTTTGACCCTGGTTGGCTGCGCCCACAGCCCGCAACAACTGAGCCCGGAACCCAAGCTGACCGCCCAGTTGGCCCCGGTCGGCCATGGCCAGCCCGTCGTGGTGCGTGTAGTGGACGGTCGCCCGTCGCCGACGCTGGGCACCCGTGGTGGTCTGTACCCGGAGACCAGCGCGATCACCGTGCAGGGCGCGCAGATCCTGCCGAAGCTGCAGGCCCAGGCTGAAGCCGCCGTGCGGCTGTTGGGCTTTACCCCGACGAACAACGCCATGAATGCCCCGCAACTGACCGTGACCCTGGCGGAGTTGAAGTACCAGTCGCCCAAGGAAGGCATGTACGTGACCGAAGCCACCATCGGCGCGACGTTCCGCTCCGATGTACAGAACGCCAACCGTCGCTACAGCGGCCGTTATGGCTCGTCCCTGGACCAGCGCTTCGGTATGGCGCCGAACCAGGAAACCAACACCAAGCTGGTCAGCGATGTGTTGAGCGATGCGTTGACCCGCCTGTTCAAGGACCCGACCGTGGGTCAGATTCTCGGCGAGTAAGCTTCGCTGGATGCGAAAAAGCCCGGTGCCAGCGATGGTCCCGGGCTTTTTCATGACTGCTGAATTTTTGTGGATGCACACCGACCCACAGAGGGAATGGTGGTGTCAGGCGGCTTGCGAGTAAAAGTCCAGCACGCTCACGCCCGTCAGCAAATCCGTCTCCGGTAAATCCGCATGCTGGTGGCCACCGAGTGCGCAATACACCAGCCAATGGCGGTCCTGAACATTGAAGGCGAGACTGCCGACGAGGGCTTGTTGTTCTTCGCTGGGGGTGATGAGGTAAAGACGATCCTGGTTTTCGGCGTGGAGCATGACGTGGTCCCTGTCGGTTTCGAGGCGCGTATGGTCGCCGATACAGATGACGAAGCCGTGACTCAGGACAGCCTTTGATCAAAAGCTTCGTTATTTGTCGGAAACAGAGGGCAGGCGCGCAGGCTTTCGGTAGAATCCGCGCCGCGGTCGCCGGCCCGGCACCTGCCACCTGATTTACCTGAGGTTTGTGATGTCGCTGCACTTGATGACGCTGTTTACCGCCCATCCCGCCAAATTGATCAATCTGCTGGCCTTGCTCTTTGCCTTCCCGGGCGGCTGGTTGCTGCACGCCACCCGTCGTCGTGAACTGCGCGCGATGGCCAGTTTGCAGGCGCAGCGCCAGAGCAGCCGCAACGCAGAGCCCACACTGGACTGGGCGACCTTGCGCATGAACCGGTTTTTCTACATCTTCGGCTTTGCCTGCATGGGGATGGCGCTGCTGGTGTCGTGGATCAGCACGCAAGTCTGAAGTCTCGCCACAGGTTATGTGGTGAACAGATACAAAAGCGGCGCCTCGAGGGCGCCGTTTTCACATCTGGCCGAAACCGCTTACAGCGGCAACCCTGCCTTCACGCGGTACTGATTGCGCACCGGCGTCGCATATTGCAGCACCAGGAATGGACGATGCTCTTCAGGGCAGGCATCCAGGCGGCGTTGCCATTCTTCCTGGGCCTTGGCCAGCTCGTCGGCCGGGAACACCTCGGCCGCTTTCGGCACCTGCAACTGCGGGTCGGCGTCCTTCCACTGTGCATAAGCCAGGTAGTGCACCGGGAACAAGCGGTATCCGCTGAGGATTTGCCTGTCCATCTCGACCGCCAATTGCTTGGTGTCGTCGAACAGTTCGGTGATCGGCGCGGCAAAGTTCACATGCACCCGGCCCTTGTAGCCGGTGATGCCCTTGGCGATGCTCACGTCATCCTCGCCCGGCACCTTGGTGTAGCTGCCGCTGGTGGCGCGGATGTAAAGCTCGCGGGCCTTGGCCTGATCGCACGGGTCGTACTCGTAGCTGATCGACACCGGGGTCAGGTTCAGCGACTGTATGACTTCGCCGAACGGCTCGTCCTTGCGGCTCATGTGGAACATCTTGAGGATCGCCGATTCGGTACGGTCGTCACCGTCCTTGGCGCGGCCTTCGGCCTGGGCGATCCAGATCGAGGCGCAATCGTTGCGGATCGAATGGTTGATGTACGCCGACAACAGTTGATAAGCCGCCATTTTTTCCCGGCGTCCGCTGATCGAGCGGTGCACGATGAAGCTCTTGTTCAGGCGCATCAGGTCGCTGACGAAAGGCTTTTGCAGCAGGTTGTCACCAATGGCGATGCGCGGTGTCGGCAGGCCGGCGTGGTACACGGCATAGTTGACGAAGGCCGGATCCATCACGATGTCGCGGTGGTTGGCGATGAACAGGTAGGCGCTGCCGGACTTGAATTGCTCCACCCCGGTATAGGTAACACCGTCGGTGGCGCGCTCGATGGTATGGTCGACGTAATGCTCGACTTTGTCCTGTAACGTGGCCACCGAGGTAATGCCGGCAAACTCACGGCGCAACCGATGGGCTATAAGAGGTTTGAGTGCCCAGCCTAAAGCGCCGGCGAAACGCGGGAAGCGGAAGTGGGTGAGGATATCTAGAAACGCCTTGTCGCCGAGCAGTCGTGCCAGCACTGCCGGGACTTCACTGTCGTCGTAAGGTCGGATGGCATCGAATTCGCCCATCATGCTCTCTTGTTAGAAACGGCTAGGGTAAGTAAAGGTTTTGATTGAAAACCGGCGGGGTACGGTCTGAAAAAGTAGCCAGACAAAAATAGCCCTGCAAATAGACCGGCGATTATACGCACAAGTCACCTGGGAGACCGCGATGCTGGAAACTGCGCAATATGAATGTCCGTATTGTGGTGAGGAAGTCGAGACGACGCTGGATTTGTCCGGTGGCGATCAGACCTATATTGAAGACTGTCAGGTGTGCTGCCGGCCGATAACCTTCGTGTTGCAGGTTCATGAAGAGGAATGGCATCTCGAAGTGTTCAGCGAAAACGAGTGAGGAGCGTGTATGCAGCGCATCTACGATCCGGAAAACCTGATGGAAGGCGAGTTGCTGCAAGGCATGCTCGCCAGCGAGGGCATCGAGGCGCATCTGGTGGGACGCGATCTGGTGGGAGCCACCGGTGAGTTGCCGATTTTCGGTTTGCTGGGTTTGGCAGTGGATAACGACCAGGCCGAATACGCCCGCGAGCTGATCACCGCGTACAATGCCGCGCTGCCGCTGTCCGGCGATGAACCGGACAGCTTTCCCGGCACGCTGGTCTGTTAGGCTGGCGTTCGTTTGATCAAGAGCCGTGTTGCCCCATGTGTGGACGTTATGCCCTGTTTCGCTGGAACCCCGCCTTCGCGGCGCTGCCCGGTTTTCCCGCCGACCAGCAGGCGCAGTGGAACATTTCCCCCAATGATTCGGTGTTGATGCTGCGGGCCGAACCTGACGGCCAGCGCACGCTGGCCCGCGCCCGTTGGGGCCTGACGCCACCCTGGCTGACCGATCTGTCCCGCACCCCGGCCCACGCCCGCGCCGAAACCGTTGCCGAACAGCCAATGTTTCGCCAGGCCTTGCGCGAGCGCCGCTGCCTGTTGCCGGCCAATGGCTTCTACGAATGGCGCGGCACAACGCGCAAGCGCCCGTACTGGCTGACACCGGGGGAGGGCTCGTCATTATTTTTTGCGGCGATCTGGGAGGCGTATCCGGTACAGGAGCAGGTGTGGCTGAGTACCGCCGTGATTACCCAACCGGCGGCAAGCCAGCGGCGGCCGTTGATTCTTGATGAGGCGGGGCAGGCCGCGTGGCTGGATCCCGAAACGCCATTGCATGTTTTGCAAGCATTGCTGGCCAGTGAGCCTGCCGCATTGCGCGAGCGGGTCTTGGCCAACATGGTGAATGATCCGAAGCTCAATGGGCCGGAGTGTTTGACCCCGGGTTAATTCGGCGCCAGTTCTGGCCCCTTCGCGAGCAGGCTCGCTCCCACATTGGATCTGTGGCGTATACAAATCCCCTGTGGGAGCGAGCCTGCTCGCGATAAGGTCCGCAGGACCTTCCGGTAACACTTAAACCCTGAACTGATTGATCAACCGCCGCTGCTGTTCCGCCAACTTGGTCAAGTCCGCACTGGCCGCACTCGACTCGTCCGCACCACCGGCCACTTCATTGGTCACCTGATCGATCTCGGCCATCTGCTTGAGTGGGCGGGCATGAGCGCGGGCAGTTGAAATGACTGTTTTTGCGTGCCTGATGTCGTAATTGAATCAATGCGCGGTGTGATGGGCAGCGAGTTGTCGCCGTACGTGAATTTTTTCTACGGCGATGAGAGCTTTGTCCGAATTGTGCGTCTTACGTCCATTGTATCTGGCGTCGTTACATTTCCACGCCTAGGATACGCGGCATGTTTTCAGGGAGTTTTTTGATGAACAAGATTTTGGTTGTCAGTGCACTGGGCGCAGTGCTGCTGCTCAGCGGTTGTCAGTCGGTCAATACCACCAGTGGCGGCGCCGTAGGCGTTGAGCGCAAGCAGTACATGTTCAGCATGTTGTCTGCGCAAGAGGTCGACCAGATGTACGCCCAGTCCTATCAGAAGACAGTGGGCGAGGCGTCCAACAAAGGTGTGCTGGACAAGACCAGCAATGAAGCCCGGCGGGTTCAGGCGATTGCCGACCGGCTGATTGCCCAGGCGCCGAACTTCCGTCCGGACGCGGCCCAGTGGAAGTGGGAAGTCAACCTGATCAAGAGCGATGAACTCAACGCCAACTGCGGCCCTGGCGGCAAGATCATCTTTTACACCGGGCTGATCGACAGCCTGAAGCTGACCGACGATGAAATCGCCGCGATCATGGGTCATGAAATCGCCCACGCCCTGCGCGAGCACGGTCGTGAAGCGATGTCCAAGGCTTACGGCATCGAAATGGCCAAGCAGGGCGCCGGTGCTTTGCTCGGATTGGGGCAGGACAGCATGGCCCTGGCCGATACCGTGGCCAACTACGGCATGACCTTGCCCAACAGCCGCGCCAATGAAAACGAGGCGGACCTGATCGGCCTGGAACTGGCCGCCCGCGCCGGTTACAACCCGAATGCCGCGATCACCCTGTGGAACAAGATGAGCAAGGCTTCGGAAGGTTCGCCACCTGAGTTCATGAGCACTCACCCGGCGTCGTCGAGCCGTATTGCGGCGTTGCAGGCAGCGATTCCGAAAGTCATGCCTTTGTATGAGCAGGCCAGGAAGTCCTGATAGTCATGTGCTGAGGCTACTGGCCTCTTCGCGAGCAAGCCCGCTCCCACAATAAATCTCCATTGACTGCAAACTTTGTGTGCACTGGAGGCCCAATGTGGGAGCGGGCTTGCTCCGGGCGGCGTTCCGACGAAGAACGATAACTCGGTCTATCGACCTATCGCGTCAAATCCACCCGCTGCTCTGCATCGCCTTGTACACCGCGACAATCGCCAGGATGAAGAACGCCGACGCCGCCAGTCGACGGATCAGGGTCAATGGCAATTTGTCCGCGGCAAAGTTACCGGCCAATACCACGGGCACGTTGGCAATCAGCATGCCGAGGGTGGTGCCGATGATCACCAGCCACAACTCCGGATACTGCGCAGCCAGCATCACGGTAGCGATCTGCGTCTTGTCGCCGATTTCCGCCAGGAAGAACGCGATCAACGTGGTCAGGAACGGCCCGAACTTGCGGGCGGTGCTGGCCTCGTCGTCATCCATCTTGTCCGGGACCAGGGTCCACAGCGCCGTGGCGGCGAAGCTCGCGGCGAGGATCCAGTGCAGCATCGTATCCGAGAAGAAACTCCCGACCCAGGCGCCTACCGCACCGGCGGCCGCGTGGTTGGCCAGGGTCGCGGCGACGATACCGGCGATGATCGGCCAGGGCTTACGGAAACGGGCAGCGAGAATGAGCGCGAGCAGTTGCGTCTTGTCGCCGATTTCGGCCAAGGCAACGATTGCGGTAGGTACGAGTAGTGAATCCAGCATCAGGGGTTTTCCTAAGGGGCGGGTCGACACGGCTATGACACGTACAGCCTTCCCGCCCCGGGTAAGGTGTTCGTGTCATAGGTCTTGTCAAACCCTGCGATCCATCTGATGTGGATGCTTGGGTCGCATGCGCCATGGTCTGAGGACCAAGTATGTTGACGCATGCCGGACGAGCGTGGCGCTCGTGGGAGACTACTCCCCTAGGACGGGGCGGATTCTGCCTAGGCAAAACCCATTCGGCAAGCCTTCTTTTTCAAAAGAAGTTCAACCGCGTTTGGCCCGGTAGATTCGGAAACCCTGTCCTTCGGCCTTGATCGCACACACGCCAAGGTGCTCTTCGATCAGCGGTTGATACTTCAGGAAGCTGTTCGCTACCAAGCGAAGTTCGCCACCGTTTTTCAGATGTTTTGCCGCTTTTCGCAGCAAGTTCTCCGTTGCGAAATAGTCGGTGTGCACACCGACATGGAACGGCGGATTGCTCAGGATCGCACTCAAGCCCATTGGCGCGGCATCGATGCCGTCACCGGTAATCACCTCGGCTTCCAGTCCATTGGCCGCCAGGGTCAGACGACTGCTGGCAGCGGCAAAGGCATCCACATCCAGCAACGTGACCTGGTTGTGCGGGTAACGACGTTTCACTGCCGCCCCCAGAACCCCTGCACCGCAACCGAAATCGAGCAAGTGACCGCTAGGCAGTTTGTCCAGATGCTCCAGCAGCAGCGCGCTGCCGCGATCGAGGCGACCATGGCTGAACACCCCCGGCAGGCTGATGACCTTCAACGGGCCTTCGGCCAGCGGCAGTTCGTAGGTCTGCGCCAGGCTTTCCAGCGGTTTGGCTTCAGGCGCGTTGGCCACGGTGACCAGCCAGAGCTGGCAGTGCCGCGCGCTGTCGAGTTTGCGTGGCTTGCCGAAGGGGTTGAGTTGTTTGGCGGCACCTTCGATGCCGCTTTTTTTCTCGCCGACCAGGTACAGTTCGCGGCCGGCCAGCCGCGAGGCGAGGGCGTTGAGGATGTAGTCGGTCAGGTCCTTGGCCTTGGGCAGAAAGACCACCGCTGTATCGAACTCGCGCTCGGGCGCATTCACGCCAAAATGGCTGCGCTCGGCGAAGCGGGCGTCCAGCGCCGCCTGATCGCCGGCGTGCCAGCACCAGCCATGAGCTTCGGGCAAGCGGCCCAGCAAGTCGTCGGCGGGCAAACCGGCCAACAACACCGAACCCTGGAATAACTCGGCCTGACGAAGCAGTACTTCACTGCGCGGATCCATAACTGCTCCCATGGAAAAAAGTGCCGCAGTTTATCAACTGACGACTCGCAGCGCCTTACCGCTGAAGTATCCCAGTGCGTTTTCGCTCACTTGACCAACGATTCGCTGGCGCGCTTCGCGGCTGCCCCAGGCGTTGTGCGGGGTGACGATCAGGCGCGGAATGTCGTGGGCCAGCAGCGGATTGCCATTGACGGGAGGCTCGACGCTCAGCACGTCAGTGGCGGCGCCGCCCAGATGCCCGTTGCGCAAGGCGTCGGCCAGCGCCTGTTCATCAATCAATCCACCGCGTGCGGTGTTGACCACGAACGCGCCGGGTTTCATCGAGGCCAGTTCACGGGCGCCGATGAAGTGGCGGGTGTGTTCGTTGAGCGGGCAGTGCAGAGTCAGTGCGTCGATTTGCGGTAACAGTTCATCCAGTGGCAGGCGGTCCGGCCGGGCAGGGCGTCCGGGAATTTGCCCCAGCAGAACGCGCATGCCGAAGGCTTCAGCCAGCCGTGCAACTGCGCCGCCCAATTCGCCATGACCGAGCAGGCCAAGGGTTTTGCCTTCGAGCTCGACGATCGGGTAATCCAGCAAACAGAACTGTCTGGCCTGCTGCCAGCGGCCTTCGCCGACGGCTTTTTGATAATCGGCCAGGCGCGTGGCCAGGTTGAGCAGCAGCATGATCGTGTGCTGCGCCACCGACGGTGTGCCGTAACCCTGGCAGTTACACACGGTAATCTCATGGGCGCGGGCGGCGGCGAGGTCGACATTGTTGGTGCCGGTGGCTGTGATCAGGATCAGCTTGAGATCAGGGCTGGCGGCCATGGTGGCGGCATCGATCAGGATCTTGTTACTGATGGCGACGGTGGCGCCCTTGAGGTGTTCGATGACTTGATCGGGCAAGGTCTGGGCGAACAGCTGCAAATCGCTGAAACAACTGCGCAGCGGGTTGAGGTCAAGGTCGCCGAGGTCCAGGGACGGGTGGTCGAGGAATACGGCGCGGCGAGTGTTCGTCATCAACTGTACCTTTTGTGCAATGAACTGAAGGCGTAATCTGCCGAGCCTACCAGATGAAATAAATAGTTACGCTTGGCCTGAAGGAGCCCCCATGTACTGGACAGAGTTCTTGACCGTTGCCCTGATTCACCTGCTGGCCGTGGCCAGCCCCGGCCCGGACTTTGCCGTGGTGGTGCGCGAGAGTGTTACCCACGGTCGCCGCGCGGGCACCTGGACCGCGCTGGGTGTGGGTACGGCGATTTTCCTGCACGTGGGTTACTCGCTATTGGGTATCGGCCTGATCGTGTCCCAGTCGATCGTGTTGTTCAATGCCTTGAAATGGGCTGCCGCCGCTTACCTGCTGTACATCGGTTACAAGGCGCTGCGCGCGCAACCGGCCAAGCCTGTGGCGGACGATCTGCACAAGGAAGCCGGGGAGCGCACCGCCCGTGGTGCCTTCACCTCAGGTTTCGTCACCAACGGTCTCAACCCGAAAGCCACGCTGTTCTTCCTCTCGCTGTTCACCGTGGTCATCAATCCGCAAACGCCACTGGCCGTGCAGGCCGGTTACGGGGTTTACCTGGCGGCGGCGACAGCGGTCTGGTTCTGCCTGGTGGCGATGCTGTTCAGCCAGCAGCGTGTCCGCGCCGGTTTCGCCCGCATGGGTCACTGGTTCGACCGGACCATGGGCGCGGTGCTGATTGCGATTGGCGTGAAGCTGGCGTTTACCGAGATGCATTGATTCCGTAGTCACTACAGACAGAGAATTCCTGCGGATAGTGGCGCAACGCTAGCATCTGCAGGGTTCTGCAAATCATTCCTTTGGCTGATTTGGCTGGCGTTCAAGGGCACTACAGTGCGTACTTTCAGTCACGACCGTGCAGTCAGATTAAAGGGATTATTATGTTGCAGACTCGCGTTATCCCCCCGGCCGAAGGCGCTTACCAGTACCCGCTGTTGATCAAACGCCTGCTGATGTCCGGTGCCCGTTATGAGAAAACCCGCGAGATCATCTACCGCGACAAGTTGCGCTACAGCTACCCGACCCTGATCGAACGGGTGGCCCGCCTGGCCAACGTGCTGACTGCGGCCGGGGTCAAGCCCGGGGATGCCGTGGGTGTGATGGACTGGGACAGCCATCGCTACCTGGAATGCATGTTCGCCATCCCGATGATCGGCGCGGTGATCCACACCATCAACGTGCGCCTGTCGCCGGAACAGATCCTCTACACCATGAACCACGCCGAGGACCGCTTTGTGCTGGTCAACAGCGAGTTCGTCGGTCTCTACAAGGCCATCGAGGGGCAACTGACCACGGTCGATAAAACCCTGCTGCTGACTGACCTGCCGGAAAAAACCGCGGACCTGCCGAACCTCGTCGGCGAATACGAACAGCTGCTGGCCGCTGCGAGCCCGCAGTACGACTTCGAGGATTTCGACGAAAACTCGGTCGCGACCACGTTCTATACCACCGGCACCACCGGCAATCCCAAGGGCGTGTACTTCACCCATCGGCAACTGGTGCTGCACACCATGGGCGTGTCGACCATCATGGGTGCGATCGATAGCGTGCGCCTGTTGGGCACCAACGACGTGTACATGCCAATCACCCCGATGTTCCACGTGCACGCCTGGGGCTTGCCGTATGTGGCGACCATGCTCGGGCTCAAGCAGGTGTATCCCGGCCGCTATGACCCGGAGTACCTGGTGGAGTTGTGGCGCAAGGAGAAGGTCACGTTCTCCCATTGCGTACCGACCATTTTGCAGATGGTCCTCAATGCCAAGGCCGCGCAGGACGTCGACTTCGGCGGCTGGAAAATCGTCATCGGCGGCAGCGCCCTGAACCGCTCGTTGTACGAGGCGGCCAAGGCCAAAGGCATTCAGTTGACCGCCGCTTACGGCATGTCGGAAACCGGGCCGCTGGTGTCGTGCGCGCACCTCAACGACGAATTGATGGCCGGTACCGAAGACGAACGCACCACTTACCGGATCAAGGCCGGCGTGCCTGGGCCACTGGTGGAGGCGGCGATCGTCGACACCGAGGGCAACTTCCTGCCCGCCGACGGCGAGACCCAGGGCGAGTTGGTGTTGCGCGCACCGTGGCTGACCGAGGGCTATTTCAACGAGCCGCAGAAGGGCGCCGAGCTCTGGGCTGGAGGCTGGCTGCACACCGGTGACGTGGCGACCCTGGACAGCATGGGCGTGATCGACATTCGTGACCGGATCAAGGACGTGATCAAGACCGGTGGCGAGTGGATCTCCTCCCTGGACCTGGAAGACCTGATCAGCCGTCATGCGGCGGTACGTGAAGTAGCAGTGGTGGGGATCCCCGATCCGCAGTGGGGCGAGCGGCCGTTTGCCCTGCTGGTGCTCCGTGAGGGTCACGCAATCGGGGCGCGGGAACTCAAGGAACACCTCAAGCCGTTCGTGGAACTGGGGCACTTGAGCAAGTGGGCGATTCCGAGCCAGATCGCCCTTGTTACTGAAATTCCCAAGACCAGCGTCGGTAAACTCGACAAGAAGCGCATTCGCGTCGACATCACCGAATGGCAAGCCACCAACAGCACCTTCCTCTCGACGCTTTAAGCGTCTCCCGGCGTGCCCGAAAGGGCACGCCAGCCCCACCAAGCAAGCGCTTGGCTTGTCAAATCGAATTTTTCAGCCATCCTTGCCGTGCCGACGGGTGTCGGACTGGCGAAAGGACTGTTCCAGAGTGGCTGGCAACTGCAAATCACACTTTAGAGGGATCAAGCGCTACTACCTGCTGGCTATAGTCCGCTCAAGGATTTTTAAGAACGGGGCAACCGCACGAACCGGGGCGATGCAACTTTGGAATGACTTTGGGATGCCATGGCTCCCGGTTATCCACAGCGTTTTTAGAAGTGCTCTTGCCATAAAAATAAAATGCACATGGAGTAGCGTCGATGACATCAGTTAACCAGTTCTGGCGCCGGGCGAAACTGCCCCTGGCTGTCAGTCTTGCCTCTACGCTCGCCGGGCCAGCATTCGGCGTCAGTTTCAACGTCGGTGAAATCGAAGGTCAGTTCGACTCATCCCTGTCGATCGGTGCCAGTTGGTCTACCGAAAGTGCCAACAAGAACCTCATCGGTGTCAACAACGGCGGCAAGGGTCTGTCCCAGACATCTGATGACGGTCACCTGAACTTCAAGAGCGGGGAAACCTTCTCGAAGATCTTCAAGGGCATCCATGACCTTGAACTGAAATACGGCGATACCGGTGTTTTCGTCCGTGGCAAATACTGGTACGACTTTGAACTGAAGGACGAAAACCGTCCGTTCAAGGACATCAGCGACGAGGGCCGCAAGGAGGGCGCCAAGTCTGCCGGCGGCCAGATCCTCGACGCCTTCGTCTACCACAACTACGCCATTGCCGATCAGCCAGGCTCCGTGCGACTGGGCAAGCAGGTCGTGAGCTGGGGTGAAAGTACCTTCATCGGTGGTGGCATCAACTCGATCAACCCGATCGACGTGTCCGCGTTCCGTCGTCCGGGTGCCGAGATCAAGGAAGGCCTGATCCCGGTCAACATGTTCTATGTGTCCCAGAGCCTGACCGAAAACCTGTCGGCCGAAGCGTTTTACCAAATTGAATGGGACCAGACTGTCGTCGACAACTGCGGCACGTTCTTCTCTCAGCCAGACATCGTTGCCGATGGCTGCGACAACAACCTGCGTGTACTGAACAAACGCTCGCAAATTCCGGCCATTGCCCTGGGGCCTTTGGCCGCCAACGGCGTTGACGTCAACGAGGAAGGTGTTCTGGTTCGTCGCGGCCCGGATCGCGATGCCCGGGACAGCGGTCAGTGGGGTGCGTCCTTCAAGTACATGTTCGATCCGCTGGACACCGAGTTCGGCGCCTACTTCATGAACTACCACAGTCGTGCGCCGATCTTCAGCGCCACCGGTGCGCCGCAATCGGTCTACAACACAGCAGCGGGGCTTCCAGGCCCGTTCGCCGCGCTGGCGCCATTGCTGGTGGCGGGTAATTCGCAGTACTTCATCGAGTACCCGGAAGACATCCGCCTCTACGGTCTGAGCTTCTCCACCACCCTGCCTACCGGTACGGCGTGGAGCGGTGAGATCAGCTACCGTCCGAACGCTCCGGTGCAGCTCAACTCCACCGACATCCTGTTCTCCGGTGTCCGTCCTATAGGCAACAACAACCCGAACAACCCGTTGACCAATGCATCGCTGCTTACCGGCGTGCCGGGTCAGGACCTGCACGGGTATCGTCGCAAGGAAATCACCCAGTTCCAGACCACCCTGACGCACTTCTTCGACCAGGTCATGGGCGCCAGCCGTCTGACCCTGGTGGGTGAAGTGGGCGTGACCCACGTTGGCGGCCTGGAAAGCACTTCCGACGTTCGTTATGGCCGCGATCCGGTCTACGGCCCGGGTGAGTTGCCAGCTTCTGGCGCGCTCGATACCTGCGTGGCGCTCAACACCAGCACCATCAACGGTGCCGGCCCGGGTACGCCGACCAACAACCGCAGCCGCAACTGCGACGATGAAGGCTTCACCACCGCGACTTCGTGGGGCTACCGCGGTCGTGCCATCTGGGAATACAACGACGTGTTTGCCGGTGTGAACCTCAAGCCGAACGTTGCCTGGTCCCATGACGTGAGCGGTTACTCCCCTGGCCCTGGCGGCAACTTCGAGGAAGGCCGCAAAGCGGTGAGCCTGGGTGTCGACGCCGAGTACCAGAACACCTACACCGCGAGCCTGGCTTACACCAACTTCTTCGACGGCAAGTACACCACCGTGGATGACCGCGACTTCGTTGCGCTCAGCCTCGGCGTGAACTTCTAAGCACAGTATTTTCAGGACGAACACACATATGAAAATAACAAAGAGTCTGTTCCACGCCGGTGTTCTGGGCCTTTCGCTGCTGGCGACCAGCGTCATCGCAGCGGTTCCCCAGGCCGAGGCCGACAAACTGGGCAAGAGCCTGACCCCGATGGGCGCCGAAATGGCAGGTAATGCCGACGGTTCGATCCCTGCCTGGAAACCGATGCCGAAGAACGCCGGTACGGTCGACAGCAAAGGTTTCCTGTCCAATCCGTTCGCCAGCGAAAAACCGCTGTTCACCATCACGGCGCAGAACGTCGACCAGTACAAGGAAAAGCTCGCACCGGGCCAGTACGCGATGTTCAAGCGCTACCCGGAAACCTTCAAGATGCCGGTCTATCCGTCCCATCGCGGTGCAACCGTGCCGGATGACGTGTTCGCCGCCATCAAGCGAAACGCCACCAACACCAACCTGGTGTCCGGCGGCAACGGCCTGGAGAACTTTGAAACCGCCATTCCGTTCCCGATTCCGAAAAGCGGTGTTGAAGTCATCTGGAACCACATCACCCGCTATCGCGGGGGCAGCGTGACCCGTCTGGTAACCCAGGCCACACCACAGCCGAACGGTTCGTTCAGCCTGGTGTACTTCCAGGACCAGTTCGTGTTCCGCGACAAGATGAAGGATTACGACCCGAAAAACCCGGGCAACATCCTGTTCTACTTCAAGCAGAAAGTGACCGCGCCGGCTCGTCTGGCCGGTGGTGTGCTGCTGGTTCACGAAACCCTCGATCAGGTCAAGGAACCGCGCTCGGCGTGGGTCTACAACGCCGGCCAGCGTCGTGTGCGCCGTGCACCGCAAGTGTCCTATGACGGCCCGGGTACTGCAGCCGATGGCCTGCGTACTTCCGACAACCTGGACATGTTCAACGGTGCACCGGATCGTTACGACTGGAAGCTCGAAGGCAAGAAAGAGATGTACATCGGCTCCGATGCCTACAAGCTCGACGATCCGAAGCTCAAGTACGCCGACATCATCAAGGCCGGTCACATCAACCAGGACCTGGCTCGTTACGAGTTGCGTCGTGTGTGGCATGTGGTTGCAACCCTGAAGGAAGGTCAGCGTCACATCTACGCCAAGCGTGACTTCTACATTGACGAAGACACCTGGCAAGCAGCGGTCATCGACCATTACGACGGTCGCGGTCAACTGTGGCGCGTTGCCGAGGCCCATGCCGAGAACTACTACGACAAGCAAGTGCCGTGGTATGCCCTCGAAGCCCTGTATGACCTGCAATCGGGTCGTTACCTGGCGCTGGGCATGAAGAACGAAGAGAAGTCGGCCTATGACTTCGGCTTCACTGCCACCACCAGCGACTTCACCCCGGCCGCCTTGCGTCAGGATGGTGTTCGCTAAGCTGAACTGAGTAGAGGCCGCACCCTCTGAAAACGCCCCGACTGGTTCGGGGCGTTTTTTTTGTTTGTAGACTTTTTGTAGCCATTTGTAGCAATTACCTTCATTCCCTATCCGTTTACGGCTAGGCTGCGGACATCTGCAACGCCGCCACCCGCAATTCAAACAAGAGCCGGCTATGACTGATTTGTCTACATCCCCAGGTTCTGCACACGTTGCTGTCGCGACACTCGACGGGCGCTTCTTCCGCCCGCCGTTGCCCGACGGCCATGTGCTGCGTCCACGTTTGTGCGAGCGCCTGAGTGCCGGGCTCGGTGGCAGGTTATTGCTGGTCAGCGCACCGGCAGGGTTCGGCAAGAGTTCGTTGGCGGTGGAATTTTGTCAGGGGTTACCGGCGCACTGGCAAAGTCTCTGGCTGGGGTTGAGCCCGCGAGACAGTGACCCGGGGCGTTTTCTCGAGCGCCTGCTGGAAGGCCTCCAGGACTATTTCCCGCACCTGGGCAGGCAATCCCTCGGGCTGTTGAAAATGCGCCAGCGCCATCAGCCGTTCGCGTTCGAAGAATGGCTGGACGGCCTGCTCGACGAATTGGCCGAGCACCTTTCCCCGGCGACGCCATTGCTGCTGGTGCTGGATGATTACCATCTGGCCCAGGGGCCAGTGCTGGACCGTTGCCTGCAATTTTTCCTCAATCATCTCCCCGATGGTTTGTTGGTGATGGTCACCAGTCGCCAACGTCCCGACTGGCATCTGGCGCGGCTGCGGCTGTCGCGGCAATTGCTTGAGTTACATGAACAGGATCTGCGCCTGACCCACGACGAGGCCTTGAGCCTGCTCGACCGGCACAGCAGTTCCTTGCGCGGTGAGGCACTGGAAAACCTGATCGAGCGCAGCGAAGGTTGGGTTGCGGGGTTACGCTTCTGGCTGCTGGCCGCCTCGGAGGCGGGCACCGATGGCGCGCTGCCGCAATCGTTGCACGGCGGGGAAGGGCTGATCCGCGATTACCTGCTCGAAGAGGTCATCGATTGCCTGCCCGCCGAGGTCCAGTCGTTCCTCTATGACACGGCGCCCCAGGAACGCTTTTGCAGCGAACTGTGCGACGCCGTTCGCGACGCCCATGACAGCGGCGAAATACTGCGCTTCCTGCTCGCCCACCAAGTGTTCCTGGTGCCGCTGGACGAACATGGCCATTGGTATCGTTACCACCATCTGTTTTCCGATCTGTTGCGCACGCGGCCGACTTCCCAGTCGATAGTGCCGGCCGCCAGCCTGCACCTGCGTGCCTGCCGCTGGTTCAATGCCCAGGGGTTGCTCGATGAGGCCGTGGAGCAGGCCTTGCGCGCCGGTCACCTGGACGTCGCGGCGAACCTGGTGCAGAACCTTTCCGAAGAGCAACTGCTGGCCGAGCAGAATGTCGGCATGTTGTTGCGCTGGAAAATGGACTTGCCTGACAGTTTGCTGATCAGCACGCCGCGACTGATCGTGCTGTATAGCTGGGCATTGGGGATGGCGTGCCAACTGGATGCCGCCGAAGAGCTGGCCAGCCATTTGAGCCGTTTCCTACCCGCTCCGTCGGCCACCGCCCAGAAGTCGATGCTGGCTCAATGGCTGGCGTTGAGCGGCATCATTGCCCGTGGGCGCGGCAACCGCGAACTGACGCTGCGGTACTGCGGCGAAGCGCTGGAAAGTCTTCCGTCCAAGCGTTACGGCCAGCGCCTGATGTGCCTCTCGACCCTATCCAACCTGGCCATTGCCGACGGTGATTTGTGGCGGGCACGAGGGCTTAACCGCGAATCGCTGGAACTGGCGCAACGGGTCGGCAACCCCTTGTTCGAAGCACTGGCGCACTACGACCGCGCCCGGGTGCTGCAAGCTCGCGGGGAAATCTGTCGGGCGCTGGAAGAGGTCCGTCAGGGAATGCAGCGCCTGCAGAGCTTGCCTGCGCAACGGCTGTATGCGGTTCGCGCCCGGCTGACCTTGTACGAAGGCTTTTTGCTGGCCCTGCGCATGCAACCGCAAGCGGCTCGGGTGCGATTGCAGGCCGGTTTGAGCGAGGCGCGGGCCTGCCGTGACATCAGCGTGTTGATCGGACACTGCGTGATTGCCAGGCTGGAAGGCAGCAGCGGCGAGTTCGCCAAAGCCTTTGCCGAACTTGCTGAAGCCGAACGGCTGATGCACATCTGGGACGTGCCGCCAATCTACTACCTGGCCATGATCACCCTGGTCAAATGTGAACTCTGGCTGGCCCAGGGACGCACCGATCTGGCTGAAGCCTGGCTGGCGCGCCTGGGGCAGACCTATAACGGTGAAAACGGGGCCGCGCCACCGGAATTCCACCCGCAATTGCCGCTGCATATCGAATTGCAACAAGCCTTGCTCGACGTCATCCAGGGCCAACCGATGCTGGCCGAAGGGCGTTTGAATGCGCTGCTCGAACATGGCCAGCAAAGCGGTCGGCAGATGCTCAGTGCCATGGCGCTGACCCAGAAAGTGGCGTTGTTGCTGGGCAGCGGACGGGAACCGGAAGCACGCAAGGCACTGGCCCAGGCGCTGGACGCTGCTGGTGGAGGGGGGCTGCAACCCTTTGAGCGCTTGTTGGTCGAGCACCCGGACTGGCTGCGTGGGCAGCTTCAAAACTGTCCGCCAACCCCCGTTTCCCTGAGCCTCAGTGAAAAACTTCCGGCATTGGCCGCCCGTCCCGGACTGGAGTCCTGTGCGGCCACGGAACAACTCAGCACCCGGGAAATGGCGGTCCTGCGATTGATCGCCCAGGGCTGTTCGAACCAGGAAATCAGCGATCAGCTGTTTATTTCCCTGCACACGGTCAAGACCCACGCCAGCCACATCAACAGCAAGCTCGGGGTCGAGCGGCGTACGCAGGCGGTGGCGCGGGCCAAGGAGTTGGGGGTGTTGGTGTAACGTGCAGCAGATCTTCTATTGTGGGGGGCTGGTATTAGTGGCTCTGTGTTGCAGGAGGGGAATTGTGATCAAAAAACGGGCCAGGTTTGAAAACATTGGCTGCAATCAGCCCGGGAGCGCCCCGCACTGTTCAATGCGGCCACTCTCGGTGCGACTCTCAATTTCTCCGTCTGGCCCAATGTAGATATCTGTGTTTGGCCATTTCGGTTTGATCCGTATGCAGTGTGATTTACCTCCGTTGCTCCAGTAAAACTCCATAAAAAATTTCGCGTCAGGGAAGATATGACCGGGGCCTCCAGTCACTTCACCGGGGTAAAGTTCTCCCTTTGAGATCTCGTGCTGAACATTCAGGATGTAGCCTAGGCGCCCTTGGCCTTTTTCAGAAAAGTAGAAGTTCACCTGAGGTGCGGCGAAGTACCAAAAGAGGATGGGTGCGAGCAGTAGAATGACCAAGCCACACCATGTAATCCTGGAATGGGGCTTACTTACAGATATGGTCACGAATACCATCCCCCCAGCTTCTGCGTGGTAAGCCTAAGACTTTATCCATCAGCATCTTCACGGTTATCCCGCCGTTCGGTTGAAGTCTGTAAAGGTTGATGCCAATGCTGATAGATACCCTGTCTCCGATGTCGTCCCACGCTCGCATCCCTTCGATGTCCTCCGACCGACGGGGACCCGGTCTTTTATCCCACTTTTGTATTTTACGGATGGAATCTGAGGCAATTTGTTCGACTCCAGCTCCATCCAAAAGGAGACTTTCGGAAAGTCCTCCCGCCATCCCTACGTACCCATAGTGCACGTTTGACCATATGTCGTAGAAGTAGTCGAACATGCCTTGCTTTTGCCAAGGTCCGCCAAACTGTAGCCCTATCATGACCTTGTGATCCCAGGGTCTGTTTTGACCTACACGCTCTGCCCAAAGAGCCATAGCTGCCACCTTATTTCCTGACTCAATTGCTTTGAAGTTGGGTGGGGAAAGGCGTGCGTACCAAGGTAGTTTTCTGAACCTCTTTTGTTCAGCATCAGCGTCAAAATTGTTGAGGCTCTTCATCTTCATCACGGACGGATGAGTAATATTGCGGTTCATTTCCCCGGCAATGTAGCTCGCTACTTCTTCCATCATGTCAGGGTCATTGCAAACGACAGGTCGTGTTTTCCTCTCAGCTAGTATCTGATCGCTTTGTAGAGATTCTGTCGTCGATGGTTGGTCAGAATGCCTTGTCGGATGAGCAACACCTTGAATGTGTCCGGAGCGTGTAGCGCGAGGCGAAGGTGCAGGAGCAATCAGTCGATTGGTACCTGGTGGGCAGCCGCAGTGAACTTCTGCTCCGTCGAGTACAGTTGGAACCCCATGCCATTTCATGGCGGGTAGGCTGTCAACGATAACGCCGTCTTTCCCGCATTTCTTACACGCAGTGGTCTTGTCCCCGAGTCGTAGCACAGCACGCCCTCCATGCGTCGCACAGGGCAAGCTACTGATACACACGGCTCCTGTGGTGGTCAGGTCGCCGTGCAATCCTTGACCTAACCCGTTAGCTGTTCCTCTTCCCATGATTCAGCCCTTGTGTTGATTGCAGGGGCGAGCACGCTAGGCTAGGCGGTACGGGAGTTAAATCAGACGTTTCCTTCAATGATGTAGGTGGATTCTGCAATCAGGCAGGTGATAAGCGGCGGACGGCATCGGCGATTTCGGCGGGCTGTGCCAAAATAGGCCATCCATTTTTTCCAGGAACACCCATGGACGCTGTCAAACCTGCGCTTATCCGCGAAACCTTCCCAGTCGGCCCGTTGCAGTGCAACTGCACGATCATCGGTGATCCGGTAACGAAAAAGGCCATCGTCGTCGATCCGGGTGGCAATCATGAGCTGATCCTGGCGCGGCTCGACGCCCTGGGGCTGAAAGTGGTCAGCATCATTCACACCCATGCGCACCTCGATCATTTCCTGGCTTCCGGCCAACTCAAGGAGAAAACCGGCGCGACCCTGCATCTGCACAAGGAAGACCAGTTTCTGTGGGACAATCTGGAAATGCAGTGCCAGATGTTCGGCGTTCCTTATACCCCGGTGCCGTCCCCGGATCGCTGGCTGGCCGATGATGAAGAGCTGGCCTGCGGTTGTGGCGTGGCGCTGCACACGCCAGGCCATACGCCGGGCTCCATGAGCTTCTGGTTTTCCGAGGCCAAGCTGCTGATTGCCGGCGATACGCTGTTTCGTCGCGGCGTAGGACGCACGGATTTGTGGGGCGGCGACCAGGCGACCATCGTGCGCTCGATCAAGCAGCGGCTGTACACCCTCGATGAAGACGCCACCGTGGTGACCGGGCATGGTCCGGATACCCGCCTCGGCGACGAAATGCGCGAGAACCCCTTTGTTCGGGGCTGATTTGTAACATTCGGAATTTTTACCCGTTAACATGATCCAACGCCCGCAAAGGCTGATGCCTTGGTCCGTTGCACCACAGAATGCAAAAAAGTAGGAGCTTTACATGTTCACCACGCGTCGTTTGATGATTGTCGCTACAGCTGTGGCCGTTTTGTCCGGTTGTGCCTCGCCTAACCCTTACGGCGGTCAGGGTCAGACTCAGGGCCAGACGGATAGCGGCTCCGAAGGCATGAGCAAGACCGCGAAATACGGTGGCCTCGGCGCTCTGGCCGGTGCGCTGGCCGGTGCTGCGATCAACCACGATAACCGTGGCAAGGGCGCACTGATCGGTGCTGCGGTGGTCGGTGCTTCCGCCGCCGGTTACGGCTACTACGCCGATCAGCAAGAGAAAAAGCTGCGCGCCAGCATGGCCAACACCGGTGTTGAAGTGCAGCGCCAGGGCGACCAGATCAAGCTGATCATGCCGGGCAACATCACGTTCGCTACCGATTCGGCGAATATTGCCCCAGGTTTCTATCAGCCGCTGAACAACCTGGCGGGCTCGCTGAAAGAGTTCAGCCAGAACCAGATCGAGATCGTGGGCTATACCGACAGCACCGGCAGCCGCCAGCACAACATGGACCTGTCCCAGCGTCGTGCCCAGAGCGTGGCAACCTACCTGACCTCGCAAGGTGTCAGCGGTGCCAACCTGAGCGCTCGCGGCGCCGGCCCGGATAGCCCGGTTGCCAGCAACGGCGACGTCAATGGCCGGGCGCAGAACCGCCGTGTCGAGGTCAACCTCAAGGCGATTCCGGGCCAGCAGTATGGTGCTCAGCAGCAAGGTACTGTTCAGCAGTACCCCTAAGCATCTGACTGAACCCCAGGTGTAAAAAAGCCGCTCGGTCCTTATGGGGGTCGAGCGGTTTTTTTGTGTCGTCAGTTTTGGCCCCTTCGCGAGCAGGCTCGCTCCCACAGGGGATCTCCTTTGGTCGTAGAGGTTGTGTCCGCTGAAGATCAATTGTGGGAGCGAGCCTGCTCGCGATGGGGCCAGTACAGGCAACGAAGAACGCAGAAACAAAAAAAGCCCCCGGACAAGTGATTGTCCGGGGGCTTTTTGCCATGCGCGAAAGCTGATTACTTCTTCAGGCCATAATGCTCATCGAGCATGCCCGGCGAGTTCGGGGCTTTCGGTGCGTAGTCGCGCGGCGGCTCCTGATCGCGCGGTGGCGTCAGGCGTTCACGAGGTGCCTGCGCCGCATCGGCGTGCAGGGAGGCCAGCAGGCGTTGGCGAGTCTGTTCGTCCAGGGCCAGGCGGTTGGCGCCCTCGGCGAGATGGTCCTGCACTTCCTGATAGCTCTGAGTCAGTTTCTTGACCAGTGTCGCGGTGCTGTTGAAGTGGGTCACCACCTCATTCTGATAACTGTCGAAACGTTCCTGAATATCGTCCAGCTGACGCTGCGTGCGGCTGGGCGCGGCGTTCGGTGCAACGCGAGCGATCAGGAACCCAATGGCGACACCCACAACCAGGGCAAGAGTCGGTAACAACCAAACTAAGAGCGAGTGTTCCACGAGTCCTTCCTCTATAAACGGCTTTGCTTTACGTTAACGGCTCGAACCTGCGCTGTATACCGCGATTCACTCGCAATAGACAGCCACAGACAATTTGCTAGACGAGTCGACCCGATCCGAGGTCACGGAGTTCCTTCCTTGCTTATGCGTGAAACCCCTGTAGTGATTGATGGCCCGGTGGGTCAACTGGAAGCACTGCTTCTGGAAAACAACAGTCTGGACAACGAGCAGCCACGTGGCCTGGCGCTCATCTGCCATCCGAACCCGGTGCAGGGCGGCACCATGCTCAACAAAGTGGTCTCGACCCTGCAGCGCACCGCGCGCGATGCGGGTTTGATCACCTTGCGTTTCAACTACCGTGGTGTCGGCGCCAGTGAAGGTACACATGATATGGGCACCGGCGAAGTCGATGATGCCCAGGCTGTCGCCGAATGGTTTCGCGCCAGACACCCGGAATTGCCGCTGACCTTGTTCGGTTTTTCCTTCGGCGGTTTTGTTGCCGCAAGTCTCGGCGGGCGCCTTGAGGCCAAGGGCGAGCAAATCAAGCACCTGTTCATGGTCGCGCCGGCGGTCATGCGCCTGGGCGATCAGGATCAGCTGCCGCAACAGGGCGAACTGACCCTGATCCAGCCGGAAACCGACGAAGTGATCGATCCACAAGTCGTTTACCAATGGTCCGACAAGCTCGAACGCCCCCATGAGCTGCTGAAAGTGGCAGAATGCGGACACTTTTTTCATGGCAAGCTGACCGATCTCAAGGATCTGATCCTGCCGCGTCTCTCGAATTGATTGCAGTCTGACAAGCGATTACCCATGACGACTCGTACCCGTATCCTCACCGGCATCACCACCACCGGCACACCGCACCTGGGCAACTACGCTGGCGCCATCCGCCCGGCGATCGTCGCCAGCCGTGACAGCAATGCCGATTCGTTCTACTTCCTGGCCGACTACCACGCCCTGATCAAGTGCGATGACCCGCTGCGCATCCAGCGCTCGCGTCTGGAAATCGCTGCGACCTGGCTGGCCGGTGGCCTGGATGTCGACCGCGTGACTTTCTACCGCCAGTCCGACATTCCGGAAATCCCCGAACTGACCTGGCTGCTGACCTGCGTTGCCGCCAAGGGCCTGCTCAATCGCGCCCACGCCTACAAGGCTTCGGTGGACAAGAACGTCGAGACCGGTGAAGACCCCGACGCCGGCATCACCATGGGCCTGTACAGCTACCCGGTGCTGATGGCCGCAGACATCTTGATGTTCAATGCGCACAAGGTGCCGGTCGGTCGTGACCAGATCCAGCACGTGGAAATGGCGCGGGACATCGGCCAGCGCTTCAACCATCTGTTTGGCCAGGGCAAAGAGTTCTTCACCATGCCCGAGGCGTTGATCGAAGAGAGCGTCGCCACGTTGCCGGGCCTGGATGGCCGCAAGATGTCGAAGAGCTACGACAACACCATCCCACTGTTCAGCAGCGCCAAAGAGATGAAGGACGCGATTTCGCGGATCGTCACCGACTCCCGCGCGCCGGGCGAAGCCAAGGATCCGGACAACTCGCACCTGTTCACTCTGTTCCAGGCGTTCGCCACTCCGGCGCAGGCCGACGAGTTCCGCAGCGAACTGTTACAGGGCCTGGGTTGGGGTGAGGCGAAGAATCGTCTGTTCCAGTTGCTCGACAACGAACTGGGCGAATCCCGCGAGCGTTATAACCAGCTGATCGAGCGCCCGGCGGATCTGGAAGACATCCTGCAACACGGCGCGAAAAAGGCCCGTTCGGTAGCGACACCCTTCCTCGACGAACTGCGTGAAGCGGTGGGCCTGCGCTCCTTCGTTGCCCAAGCTCAAGTGGCGGCGACCACCAAGAAGAAAGCCGTGAAGGCTGCACGTTTTGTCAGCTTCCGTGAAGACGACGGCAGTTTCCGCTTCCGTCTGCTGGCGGCCGATGGCGAACAACTGCTGCTGTCGCGCAACTTCGCCGACGGTAAAACTGCAGGGCAAGTGACCAAGCAGCTGCAAGCGGGCCAGGATCTGGACGTGCGCAGTGAAGACCTGGGCTTCAGCGTCTGGCTGGAAGGCCAGTGCGTTGCCGACAGCCCGGCCTTCGCCGACAGCGCCGCACGCGACGCGGCTATCGAAGCCTTGCGTATCGCCCTGACGCCAGTTCAGGAATAAACAACGGTTCGGCCCGACCAAGGGCCGATTGCCATTCCTCGGGGCCGTCGCTACAGTGTCGGCCCGTTTTTGTTGCCTTGCTAACGAATTATGACGCCCCTAGAACGATATCAAGCTGATCTGAAACGCCCGGAATTCTTCCATGACGCTGCACAGGAAACTGCCGTGCGTCATTTGCAGCGCCTGTACGACGACCTGGTCGCGGCCGAGCAAAACAAGCCGGGCCTGCTGGGCAAGTTGTTTGGCAAGAAGGATCAGACCCCGGTCAAGGGCCTGTATTTCTGGGGCGGCGTAGGTCGCGGCAAGACTTACCTGGTGGATACCTTCTTCGAAGCACTGCCCTTCAAGGAAAAGACCCGTACGCACTTCCACCGCTTCATGAAGCGCGTGCACGAAGAGATGAAAACCCTGGGCGGTGAGAAAAACCCGCTGACCATCATCGCCAAGCGTTTCGCCACCGAAGCCCGGGTCATCTGCTTCGATGAATTCTTCGTTTCCGACATCACCGACGCCATGATCCTTGGCACCCTGATGGAAGAACTGTTCAAGAATGGCGTGACCCTGGTCGCGACTTCGAACATCGTGCCGGACGGCCTGTACAAGGACGGTCTGCAACGCGCGCGCTTCCTGCCGGCCATCGCGCTGATCAAGCAGAATACCGAGATCGTCAACGTCGACAGCGGCGTCGACTATCGTCTGCGTCACCTCGAACAAGCCGAACTGTTCCACTATCCACTCGATGAAGCCGCCAACGAAAGCCTGCGCAAGAGCTTCCGTGCGCTGACGCCGGAATGCACGGCGGCGGTCGAAAATGACGTGCTAATGATCGAAAACCGTGAAATTCGTGCCCTGCGCACCTGCGATGACGTGGCCTGGTTCAACTTCCGTGAACTGTGCGACGGCCCGCGCAGCCAGAACGACTACATCGAACTGGGCAAGATCTTCCACGCCGTGCTGCTCAGCGATGTCGAGCAGATGAGCGTCACCACCGACGACATCGCCCGACGCTTCATCAACATGGTCGATGAGTTCTACGACCGTAACGTGAAGCTGATCATTTCCGCCGAAGTCGAGCTTAAAGACCTGTACACAGGTGGCCGCCTGAACTTCGAGTTCCAGCGTACCCTCAGCCGACTGCTGGAAATGCAATCCCACGAATTCCTGGCCCGGGCGCACAAGCCGTAGGACGATTCGGAAAATAAAAAAGGCCTGCGATTGCAGGCCTTTTTTGTCAGCGTAAATCCTCCGTCCACAGGTTTGTACATTGTTTTGAAGTCAAATGTCTTCGTTGAGATACTGCGCAAGCTCGTGCTGCCGTTGGCAACCAAGCAGCAGCCAGAGCAGAATTCTGGCTTTTCGCGGACATAGAAAGCCCGCCATCGATGCCCCCTTGCGGATCAAGTCCATTTCACCACCGCCAAAACCGTAAGAGGCACGTGAGGTGGAGCCGGAGCCGGTTCGGGTCGCAATGATCACGGGGATTCGTTCGGCAATATGCTCAATCATTGTCGCCCAGCGCTGCGAGATGTGGCCGGCGCCGAAACCGCCGATCACCAGCCCGTCGTAATCGAGTGCGAGAATATTTTCCAGTAGCAGGGTGTCGGCCGAAAGTGAGGCCTCAAGCAGCGCAACCTTCTGTGTGGTCTGTTGCGGCAACGGTAACACCGTGCGCGGCCCCGGCGGGCGCAGGTAGTGAACACGGTCTTCCAACAGTAGGCCCACGGGCCCCACGACCGGAGAGGAAAACGCCTGCAATGCCAGCGAATCGGTTTTGCGTACGCTGCACGCTTGATGAATCTGTCCGTTCATCACGACCTGGACACCGCGCTGCCGGCTGTTCTGCGACAAGGCAACGCGACATGCATCCAGAAGATTGGCCGGTCCATCGGCACCTGGCTGCGCTGCGGAACGCATGGCACCGGTCAGCACCAAGGGGGTGTCGTAGGGCCACAGGTAATCCAAAAACACCGCGGCTTCTTCGAGGGTGTCGGTGCCCTGGGTTATCACGACCCCAACGGCGCCCTGTTTGACCTGAAACTCAGCCCAGGACAATACGTTCAGCAAAAACTCGAAATCCAGGGACGCACTGGGCAGCAGGCCGAGGGTCTCGACGGTCACTCCGGCCAGTGTCGTCAGTTCCGGTATGGAAGTCAGCAGGGCTTCGCCGCTGACGGTCGGGATGACGCCTTCACCGGCATTGCTCGCTTGCATGCTTACCGTGCCGCCAAGTGCCGCGATGGACAGTTTGGGCAGGTCCATGGGATACCTCGCTTGTTTGTAATGAAAAGTGGCTGTATCCGCTTGTGAGGCTGCGATACAGCCGAATGGCTGGGGCATTAATCAGCGATCAAAAAACCGATCAGCGGCACGATCAGCAGTGTGCTGATGGCCATCGACAGTACATTGGCGATGTAGGCGTGCATGTCGGCCGGTAATTTCCTGGCAATCACACAGGCCAGCGGTGGTGCGAGTAATGCCCCCAGTAGTGCACTTGAGACGATAATCTGCCAGCTGCCGCCATAGGCCAGGATCGCCGCGGGCACCACTGAAACCAGCGGGATGTAAGTGGGATACCAGCCGCGCAACATCCATTGTCGACGCCAGATCAGCACGCCAATGGCCGAGGCCAATGCCTGCGCGCCGATGATGTGCAGCAACAGGCCCGATCCGTACGCGGGGCTTGAAGGGTTCAAGCTGTACGCCAGCAATGCACCCAGTATCAGGCCAAGGCTGGCCAGCTCATTGCCGAAGAACGGTGCTTCGGAAAAGTCCGCCAGAATCCGACGCAGGCTCCAGATGACGCCATAGTCAGGCGCCTTGGCGGTGGCAATCGAGGCGGGTGGCGTTTGCGATGACCTGGATTTCACCAGGTTCGGCCAATAGCGGCAAAACAGAAACGCCAGGACACTGGCAACCGCCATGCCCAGCACATTGCCAATCACTGCAGGCAAGGCCAGCGGTTGGCACACGTAGTTGACGATCAGCAGGCACATTGGTGTGACGAGTACGGCGCCCATGAGTGCGCCGTTGATCGTGACCCTCCAGCCTCCGCCAAACATCAGCACCATCGCCGCTGGCAGCGAGACGAATGCAACGAATGTGGGTTGCCAGGTTGTGGCTGTCACCGTCCAGCCCCACAGCAGATTGCTCAGCAGCAGCCCGAGCAACGAACTGGTGACCAGCCAGGGCCAAAGTCCCGTTCCATAGGAGATGGCAAACCCTTGCCAGGATTTCCCCGTTCGATTCGCCCAGTAAGCCAGATAAGCGCCCGCCAGCAGGCCAATCGAGGCGAACTCGTGCTTGTAGAAAGCCACCTCGCTGATGTCGCCTAACACCCAACGCAACCAGGCACTCGGTTCGGGTAGCAGCGATACCATGTCGCCGTAACCTGGCCAATGCGCTCCCCAGAAAGTCCGGTTGCTGAAAGAAAGCCAGGCGATCAGCAGTGTCGCGCCGATCATTAGCAGGACGACGGCTGTATCAATCGGTGATTTGCGCGATGGTTGGTTTTTGTCGGTTGTAACTTCCATGGGATAGGCCTCCTGATCAACGTGGGAGGCAAGGGTGTTGGGTGTAGCCGAGCATCTGATCGTAAAGATCGGCTCGGCGATCGCGATGCAGATCGTTCAGGTTGTTCCAGATGGGCGCACTGCGGGAGCTGGTCAGGTCAATATCGGCAAACAGGATTTCCTGCCTGTCTGCCGAAGCCACGGCGCCAATCGGCCAGCCGTTGGTTCCGGCAATCAACGAGCAACCCAGGTAGCGCGCGCCGCGCTCCTCGCCGATCCGGCTGGCGGCAGCGATAAACACGTTGTTGACGTGAGCGGCGGTCATCGTCAGATACGACGCCATGCACTTACCGGCATCGTCGAACAGCGGCGGCGGTGTCCAGACCCAGTTGTTCAGGCTGCAAATGATGTCTGCGCCTTGCTGGGCGAGGATCCGTGGCACTTCCGGGAACCAGATGTCCCAGCAGATCAACAGCCCGATGCGGCCGATCGGTGTGTCGAAAACCGGGAAACCCAGGTCGCCGGGGGTGAACCAGAGCTTCTCCAGATTCCACAAATGGGCTTTGCGGTACTTGCCGATAAAACCGTCTGGTCCCACCAGAACGCCGGTGTTGAAGAGTCGCATGCCGTCGCGTTCGGCCAGACCGGCCACGAGGTAAACGTTGTGTTCGCGGGCGAAGTCGATCCAGCACTGCACGCTTGGCCCGTCGGGAACCACTTCTGCGTGGGCGAAGGCATCCTGTCGATTACTGAAGAAATAGCCAGTATTGGAAAGCTCGGGCAGAACGATGAGATTCGCACCGCCGTTTACCGCTTCAAGCGCCAATTCCAGGCTGCGACGCAGATTACCTACACATTTCTCGACGCCGACTTGTGGATCGAATTGCACGACTGCTACACGGACAGGGCTTGTTGGCTCAGTCATTCCGTCGTTCCTCTTTTTATTGTTTTTCAAACTGTTAAATGGCGTGTGTATAAGAGGGGAATCAGGAATGGGGTGTAAGTCAGCTATTTCCGTTTAGGTCGTAGTCCTTGTCCGAAAATGGATCGGAGTGATGTTTGATGGCAATGGGTAGCCGACGCGAGAGGTAGAGCCATGTATTGCGTGCATGGCTCTAAAACGGGGATGTGATCAGATTTTGACTTGATAGTGCGGGTAGTCGCTCAAGGAGAATCCGCCATTGAAGGTCGCGGCGGTTTTGTTGCAGATATGAATCACTGCATCGACAGCACCGCGAAAACATGGCTCCGTCCAACCGGCATCGACGGAAAATGACTCGCCGGACAAATACAAGCCTGATACATGAGCAAAGTCCCGGTTGTATTTCATCAGGCCGACGGCATCGTAGTAGGTGCCCGGTCGGTAAAGCTTGGCACAACCCAGAGCATTTTCATCAGTGATCCAGCGCTGAACAACCGCTTGATCAATGCCGATGTAGGGAGAGATTTTTTCCTGGACGTTGGCAGAGTTCATGAGTATGCGATCCAGCTCTTCGGCGCATTTTGATACCAGCTCCTTATCGCTGAATGAGGCGAGCTTGGTTGCGTCATCTTCCCAGGTATAACTCAGCAGGATGCAGTCATAGCTGTAATTGTCGTTGTAGCGGTAGGTATAGACATCGTGGATAAAACTGTCGGTTACGATGGCTTGCGGGATGTTTTTGTTTTTCGAGAGAAATGATTTTTTCAGCGGTGCAAACACTTTGCAGCTAGTTTCCCAGTGTGCGGTTTTGTAGGCGTTAATCGTCTCGAAAGGCAGCATCTCCCGGGTGAAATTTTCGAGCTTGATTCGAGTTTCAATCAGCCAGGAGGGTAGTGTCATGATGACCGAGTCAAAGTCATCAAATTGCTCCTGGATTTGCTCGGGTTGACTGTGTTTCCAGTTGTAATAGACGCGTATTTTTTGATTGGGCAGCTTTTCCAGTTTTGTGACGGATGAGTCGGTGAGAAGCCCATTGCTTCTTTCGAGGCAATGTTCGTAGATGGACTTTCCGGTTTCGTCGGTTTTCAC
Source organism: Pseudomonas sp. KH_046_1 (assembly GCF_057839025.1). NCBI lineage: Bacteria > Pseudomonadati > Pseudomonadota > Gammaproteobacteria > Pseudomonadales > Pseudomonadaceae > Pseudomonas > Pseudomonas sp. KH_046_1. The sequence continues at coordinate 5,316,314 of NZ_CM174481.1, read as the reverse complement.
AAACAGCAGGCATTCGTCCAAAGCGGCGAGGCCGATGTAGCGGGGCCTGTCGAAACTCTGCCCCATTGAGTCAAAAACGGCTTCGCTATTCAGGTAGGGCGAATCCAGTGGATCGCCGTTTGAGTCCACTCGACCATGGATCAGTTGCAATTGGCTGCTGAAACCGAAAATCGCGGTACGCAGAGGGTAGAGGCAGCAGACGTCGTAAAAAGCTCCCCAGCTACCGTCACCTATACCTATCGCGTAAAAAATTGCGGACTCTTGCGCAGACATTCCCATTCCGCCGAAATCCCCGGGTGAGCGGCCATCCCAAGCTTCCAGTGCTGGCATGCTGACCAGGTCGCGGAACGAGACACTCTCGTATTTTTCAACGATAGAAGCCCATATGGCTTCCCATTCCTGGCTCGCATAGAGCTCAGCAACGTGGCGGGTCATGCGATCGGCAAAGGCTTTCCACTTGGCATAAACCTTTTGCAATTCATCGCCGGGAGGTGGTGTGACGCCGTCTTCGTTTTTCCATATCAACATTTGCGGCGCCGATCCGCCGCCCATGCTGCCCTCCCGGAGATAGATGCCTGTCGAGTTAACCCATTGGCTACCGGGGTTGGCGAAGTCTGAAAACGCCAGTTCAAATTGATTGGCGTAGTAAGCCATTAGCGACCGACCTTCTGTCGGTGGCTCATCCGCCCGGTTGAAGAAGGGCATGCGCATGGCGCCCATTTCAAACGGTGTATGGCTTTCTGCCGAGTTTCGGCTACCGGGAACGGTCAGATGCCTGCCACCGATGCGTCTGGATTGTTCGATGAGAGTGATGTGGGTAAAGCCGCAGCGATAGAGTTCTCTGGCGGCGGTCAAGCCTGTGACGCCGGCGCCGATGATGCAGATTTTATGTTGCGGGTCAGTTGCCCTGGCGATGCCGTTTTCCTGTTCTACCAGTGCACGATAGTCAAAGCACAAATCCGGCGGATTGGGAAAGCGAGCCGCCCATTTGTTTTTAGCCGAGCGCTTTGTTCGGGCGGCCTCCTTGGCGATGTATGAAGGGTAGTTGTAGCTTGATCCGATAGTCATGGTTGATCTTCCCTGATGGTGTTTGCGGGGAAGATGTTGAAGTTTTTAAGGGGCTGCGTCTGTGGGCCGGGTTGGGTTCTCCGTCGCTCTGTATTCCGTTTTTTGCGTAGGAAAATGCATGGCGAAAAGAACTGCGTGGCCGGCGCAAGATTCTATGTGGAAGCGAGCAGGCTCGCTCCCACATTCGGTTGGTGTTTGGCTATGCAGCCTGCTGAAACTGCTGCCGATACTGGTTCGGCGACAACTCCGTGTGCTGGCGGAACAACCGGGCGAAGAAGCTCGCATCGTCGTAACCGACTTCGTAGCTGATGGTCTTGATGCTCTTGCGGCTGCCGGACAGCAAGCCCTTGGCGGTTTCGATGCGCAGGCGTTGCAGGTAATGCAGTGGCTTGTCACCGGTGGCGGTCTGGAAGCGGCGCATGAAGTTGCGGATGCTCATGCCGTGTTCGCGGGCGACGTCTTCGAAGCGGAACTTGTCGGCGAAGTGTTCTTCGAGCCAATGCTGGATCTGCAGGATGATCACGTCCTGGTGCAGCTTCTGCCCGCCGAATCCAATCCGTCCCGGTGAATAGCTGCGCTGCACTTCATAGAGGATGTCCCGGGCTACGGCCTGGGACACGTTGGCGCCGCAGAAACGCTCGATCAGGTAAATGTACAGGTCGCAGGCCGAGGTGGTGCCGCCGGCGCAGTACAGGTTATCGGCGTCGGTCAGGTGTTTGTCCTGATTGAGCTGGACCTGGGGGAAGCGTTCGGCGAAGGCATTGAAGAAGCGCCAGTAGGTGGTCGCTTCCTTGCCATTGAGCAGCCCGGCTTCGGCCAGCCAGAAAACACCGGTGGCTTCGCCGCACAGTACGGCGCCGCGCGCATGTTGCTGGCGCAGCCAGGGCAGGACTTGCGGGTAACGTTTGCAGAGGCTGTCGAAATCGTCCCAGAACGCGGGAAGAACGATGATGTCGGCGTTTTCCAGCCCGCCATCCACCGGAATCATCACATCGCTGAAGGTGTTGACCGGTTTGCCGTCGGGGCTGACCAGACGGGTTTCGAACGCCGGCGTCAGGCCCTGGCCCAGCTGTTTGCCGTAGCGCAGGCTGGCGAGGTGGAAGAAATCCTTGGCTTGCATGAGGGTGGAAGCGAAAACCCGGTCGATGGCCAGGATGCTGACGCGCCGTAATGGCGTGGAGGCTTGGTTAGACATAATTCAACTTTATTTTTATAGGGGGAAGTGGTCACCAGACGGCTGGATCGTCTTATTTTTTGTCGGATGTGTCCAGTGTCCTGTATCGGAAGCGAGGCTTAGTCTCTGAAGGTCAACTCCTTCTAAAAACAAAGAAAAGGTGCCGCATGATCCCCAGAACCCTGTTCAGTTCCGAGCACGAGCTTTTCCGCGACAGCGTGCGGACGTTTCTCGAAAAAGAGGCGGTGCCGTTCCACGGGCAATGGGAAAAACAAGGCTATATCGACCGCAAACTGTGGAACAAGGCGGGGGAGGCGGGGATGCTTTGCTCGCACCTGCCGGAAGAATATGGAGGCCTGGGGGCGGACTTTCTCTACAGCGCGGTGGTGATCGAAGAGGTGGGGCGACTGGGCCTGACTGGCATCGGTTTTTCCCTGCACTCGGACATCGTGGCGCCTTACATCCTGCATTACGGCAGTGAGGCGCTGAAGCACAAATACCTGCCGAAACTGGTGTCCGGCGAGATGGTTACCGCGATCGCCATGACCGAACCGGGCGCCGGTTCCGATTTACAAGGGGTGAAAACCACGGCCGTGCTCGATGGCGATGAATACGTGATCAACGGCTCCAAGACCTTTATCACCAATGGCTACCTGGCCGATCTGGTGATCGTCGTCGCCAAGACCGATCCGAAGGCTGGTGCGAAGGGCACCAGTCTGTTTCTGGTGGAAGCCAATACGCCGGGCTTCGACAAGGGCAAGCGCCTTGAGAAGGTCGGGATGAAAGCCCAGGACACCTCGGAGCTGTTCTTCCAGGACGTGCGTGTGCCCAAGGAAAACCTGCTGGGCCAGGCCGGGATGGGCTTTGCTTACCTGATGCAGGAGTTGCCCCAGGAGCGCCTTACCGTGGCCATTGGCGGGCTCGCGTCAGCCGAAGCGGCGCTGCAATGGACGCTGGACTACACCCGCGAGCGCAAGGCGTTCGGCAAATCGATCGCGGATTTCCAGAATACTCGGTTCAAGCTGGCGGAGATGGCCACGGAAATCCAGATCGGCCGGGTCTTTGTCGACCGCTGCCTGGAGCTGCATCTGCAAGGCAAGCTCGACGTGCCGACGGCGGCGATGGCCAAGTACTGGGGCACCGACCTGCAATGCAAGGTGCTCGATGAGTGTGTGCAGTTGCACGGTGGTTACGGGTTCATGTGGGAGTACCCGATCGCCCGGGCGTGGGCGGATGCACGGGTGCAGCGGATCTATGCCGGCACCAATGAAATCATGAAGGAGATTATTGCGCGGTCACTTTGACTCGGCAGTGATTGTCAGATCGTCATCGCGAGCAGGCTCGCTCCCACAGGAGATCACCGTAACCTGTGGGAGCGAGCCTGCTCGCGATGGGGCCTATGAATCAATCAAGGTGCGGGATTCGGATGGTCCTTGTGAATCGCCTCGATCCCTTCCAGTACTTCCTCCGACAGTTTCAGATCAAAACTGGCGATGTTGCTCTCCAGTTGCTCCATCGTCGTCGCGCCAATGATGTTGCTGGTCACGAACGGCTGCTGCGTCACGAACGCCAGGGCCATTTGCGCCGGGTCCAGACCGTGCTGGCGAGCCAGGGCCACGTAACGGCTGCAGGCGGCTTCCGACTGCGGGTTGAAATAGCGGCTGAAGCGACTGTAGAGGCTCAGGCGACCTTTTGGCGGGCGGGCGCCACCTTCGTACTTGCCTGACAGGAAACCGAACGCCAGCGGCGAATAGGCGAGCAGGCCGCATTGCTCGCGGATGGCGATTTCCGCCAGGCCGACTTCGAAGCTGCGGTTGAGCAGGTTGTACGGGTTCTGGATCGACACGGCGCGCGGCCAGCCTCGGACTTCGGCCAGGGCCAGGAAGCGCATGGTGCCCCAAGGCGTCTCGTTGGACAGGCCGATGTGGCGGATCTTGCCGGCGCGGACCTGCTCGTCCAGCGCTTCGAGGGTGTCCTCCAGCGGAGTCAGGTTGGCTTCGATCTTGTGCTTGTAGCCCAGCTGCCCGAAGAAGTTGGTGCTGCGCTCCGGCCAGTGCAGTTGGTAAAGGTCGATGTAGTCGGTCTGCAGGCGCTGGAGGCTGGCGTCCACCGCTTCGGTGATGTGCTGGCGGTTGTGGCGCAGGTTTTTGTCGCGGATGTAGTCGATGGTGTTGCCGGGGCCGGCGATCTTGCTGGCGAGGATCCAGTCGGCGCGATCACCGCGGCTTTTGAAATAATTGCCGATGTAGCGTTCGGTGGTGGCGTAGGTTTCGGCCTTGGGTGGTACCGGGTACATCTCGGCGGTGTCGATGAAGTTGATCCCGGCACGCTTGGCCCGCTCAATCTGGGCGAAGGCGTCTGCCTCGCTGTTTTGCTCGCCCCAGGTCATGGTTCCGAGGCAGAGGGCACTCACGTTCAGATTGGTTCGGCCTAGCTGGCGATAGTCCATCGGGTGCTCCTTGGGCAAAACAATCATAAAAGCAGGTTGAATTATTTTTCGCAATCTGCATAATTGCGCACCTCTTTCTGCAGTGGAAGTGATGCGCCGCCGCCGAAGAATCTTGCCGTTGAACGGACGCGCCGACCCGAGCCCCCGAAAGCGTCTGTATCCGGCTGCCTTTGACTTGTCAAAGTACGCACTATTCAGTAAGATCCGCCGTCTAATTTACAGGGCGGCCCCTGAGGCTATAAAGAATGAAAACTTTTACTGCTAAACCAGAAACAGTAAAGCGCGACTGGTTTGTCGTCGACGCTGCTGGTCAGACCCTGGGTCGTCTGGCCACCGAAATCGCGAGCCGTCTGCGTGGCAAGCACAAGCCTGAGTACACTCCTCACGTTGACACCGGCGACTACATCGTCGTAATCAACGCTGAGCAGATTCGTGTTACCGGTGCTAAAACCACTGACAAAATGTACTACTCCCACTCCGGTTTCCCGGGCGGCATCAAGTCGATCAACTTTGAAAAGCTGATCGCCAAGGCCCCTGAGCGCGTGATCGAGACCGCGGTCAAAGGCATGCTGCCTAAGAACCCGCTGGGTCGCGACATGTACCGTAAGCTGAAAGTCTATGCGGGCGCTGCACACCCACATACTGCTCAGCAGCCCCAAGAACTGAAGTTTTAACGGAATAGTACATTATGTCGGCGACTCAAAATTACGGCACTGGCCGTCGCAAGACCGCAACCGCACGCGTTTTCCTGCGTCCGGGTACTGGTAACATCTCCATCAACAACCGTTCGCTGGATAATTTCTTCGGCCGCGAAACTGCCCGCATGGTAGTTCGTCAGCCGCTGGAATTGACTGAGACTGTCGAGAAGTTCGACATCTACGTCACCGTGATCGGCGGTGGTGTGAGTGGTCAGGCTGGCGCAATCCGCCACGGCATCACTCGTGCTCTGATGGATTACGACGAGACTCTGCGCGGCGCCCTGCGTAAAGCTGGCTTCGTAACCCGCGATGCTCGTGAAGTTGAACGTAAGAAAGTCGGTCTGCGTAAAGCGCGTAAGCGTCCGCAGTACTCGAAGCGTTAATTCGCTTTCACGTTCAAAAAAGAACGCCCAGTTTCCTCGCGGAGCTGGGCGTTTTTTTGTGTCTTCGATTTATCAAAGAATTGCGCTGTGACAACTTGCCACATCCGCAGACGCCCTATACTACAAGGCTTGGGGGTGATGGGCTCGGGTAATTACCTTGTCAGAATTGGGGCTTTTCATTACCATTCGGCAAAATTTTTATAAGTACATAGTTTTACTTAGTAGATGCCTGATTTAACAGGCCACAAAGCTGATGGGAGAGGACTGAATGAGCAATGACGGCGTGAATGCAGGCCGGCGTCGCTTCTTGGTAGCAGCCACATCCGTGGTGGGTGCTGCAGGAGCGGTGGGGGCTGCGGTCCCGTTCGTGGGGTCATGGTTTCCCAGTGCCAAGGCGAAAGCCGCAGGTGCACCGGTGAAAGTGAATGTCAGCAAAATCGAGCCAGGCCAGCAGATGATTGCTGAGTGGCGCGGCCAGCCGGTATTCATCGTCCGCCGTACACAGGAAATCCTGGGGAATCTGAAGAAGATCGAGGGCCAGCTCGCTGACCCGACCTCCAAGAACTCGACACAACCGACTTACGTTGATCCGGAAACCCGTTCGATCAAGCCTGAGGTCCTGCTGCTGATCGGTATCTGCACGCACCTGGGTTGCTCGCCGACCTTCCGTCCCGAAGTGGCACCTGCGGATCTGGGTAAAGACTGGGTAGGCGGCTATTTCTGCCCTTGCCATGGTTCCCACTACGATCTGGCTGGTCGCGTCTACAAGTCGCAGCCTGCGCCTTTGAACCTGCCAGTTCCCCCGCATTCCTATGAGACCGATGAAATTATTATCATTGGCGTCGATACGGAGAAAGCGTGATGAGCAAGTTCATGGATTGGGTTGATGCGCGCTTTCCCGCCACCAAGATGTGGGAAGACCATCTCAGCAAGTATTACGCTCCGAAGAACTTCAACTTCTTCTACTTCTTTGGTTCCCTGGCATTGCTCGTTCTGGTCAACCAGATCGTTACCGGTGTCTGGCTGACCATGAGCTACAACCCGTCGGCGGAAGAGGCGTTCGCTTCCGTCGAATACATCATGCGTGACGTCGAGTACGGCTCGATCCTGCGTCTGCTGCACTCCACCGGCGCTTCGGCGTTCTTCATCGTGGTCTATCTGCACATGTTCCGTGGCCTGCTCTACGGTTCGTACCAGAAGCCGCGTGAGCTGGTGTGGGTCTTCGGCATGCTGATCTACCTGGCGCTGATGGCCGAAGCCTTCATGGGTTACCTGCTGCCGTGGGGCCAGATGTCGTACTGGGGGGCCCAGGTGATCATCTCGCTGTTCGGTGCGATCCCGGTCATTGGTAACGACCTGACCCAGTGGATTCGTGGTGACTACCTGATTTCCGGTATTACCCTGAACCGCTTCTTCGCCCTGCATGTGGTTGCCCTGCCGATCGTTATCCTGGGTCTGGTGGTGTTGCACATCCTGGCGTTGCACGAAGTCGGTTCGAACAACCCGGACGGCGTGGACATCAAGAAACACAAGGACGAAAACGGCATACCGCTGGACGGCATTGCCTTCCACCCGTACTACACCGTGAAAGATATCGTCGGCGTGGTGGTGTTCCTGTTCATCTTCTGCTCGATCGTGTTCTTCTTCCCGGAAATGGGCGGCTACTTCCTCGAAAAGCCGAACTTTGAAGTGGCGAACGCCTTCAAGACCCCAGAGCACATCGCTCCGGTCTGGTACTTCACCCCGTTCTACGCCATCTTGCGTGCGATTCCGGACAAGCTCCTGGGTGTGATCGCCATGGGCGCGGCCATTGCTGTGCTGTTCGTCCTGCCGTGGCTGGACCGTAGCCCGGTCAAGTCGATGCGCTACAAGGGCTGGCTGAGCAAGATCTGGCTCTGGGTGTTCTGCATCTCGTTCGTGATCCTGGGCGTGCTGGGTGTTCTGGCTCCGACTCCAGGCCGTACGCTGTTGTCGCAGGTATGTACCTTCCTGTACTTCGCCTACTTCATTCTGATGCCGTTCTACACCAGGCTCGAGAAGACCAAACCGGTTCCGGAAAGGGTGACTGGCTGATGAAAAAACTATTTGCTGTATTGATGCTTGCTGCGCTGCCGGTGTTCGCTTTCGCAGCAGAACACGGTGGTCCCGAGCTGGAAAAAGTCGACATCGACGTTTCCGATAACGCAGCCATGCAGGACGGTGCACGTACGTTCGCCAACTACTGCATGGGTTGCCACAGTGCCAAGTTCCAACGCTATGAGCGTGTTGCCGATGACCTGGGCATTCCCCATGAGTTGATGCTGGAGAAGCTGGTGTTCACTGGCGCCAAGATCGGCGACCACATGAGCATCGGCATGCAGCCAGCGGACGCCAAGGCCTGGTTTGGCGCAGCGCCGCCTGACCTGACCCTGGTTGCCCGTGTTCGCGGCACCGACTGGCTCTACGGTTACCTGAAGTCGTTCTACGAAGATCCTTCGCGCCCATGGGGCGTGAACAACAAGGTCTTCCCGAACGTGGGTATGCCTAACGTCCTGGCCGGTCTGCAAGGTCGCCAGGTGGTTGGTTGCAAACAGGTTCAGATCGTCGAAGACGGCAAGAAGCAATTTGATCCGTTGACTGGCACGCCATTGACTCATGAGGCGTGCGATCAACTGACCATCGTGCCGAAAAGCGGTGCTCTGACTGAAGAGCAGTTCGATGAGAAGGTCAAGAATCTGGTAACCTTCCTGGCTTACTCGGCTAACCCGGTTAAGCTGCAACATCAGCGCATCGGTACGTATGTATTGTTGTACCTGGCGTTCTTCTTCGTCTTCGCTTACCTGCTCAAGCGCGAATACTGGAAAGACGTGCACTGATAAAGCTTCAAGCTATTGCTGTTAATCGCGCGCGCCCAAGGGCGCCTCTGAAGATGTAGCGAAACTGGTGATCCAGTCGTTACGGGAGGCGCCCTCTGGGCGCGCTCGTTTTTGAGCTTTCGATAATTTCTACAAGCGAGGAGGATCGCCATGGGCGTGACCAATCGGTTGGCCTGTTACTCCGACCCCGCCGACCACTATTCCCACCGAGTGCGCATCGTACTGGCAGAGAAGGGTGTCAGCGCCGAGATCATTTACGTGGAGGCTGGTCGCCAGCCACCTAAACTGATTGAAGTGAACCCTTACGGCAGCTTGCCCACCCTGGTCGATCGCGACCTGGCGTTGTGGGAGTCGACTGTGGTGATGGAATATCTGGATGAGCGTTACCCGCACCCGCCGCTACTGCCGGTTTATCCCGTGGCGCGTGCCAACAGTCGTCTGCTGATACACCGCATTCAGCGAGACTGGTGTGGTCTGGTGGATCTGATTCTGGATTCGCGGACCAAGGAGGCGGCCCGTGCCGTGGCTCGAAAAGAGTTGCGTGAAAGCCTGACGGGTGTGTCGCCACTATTTGCCGACAAACCGTTTTTCCTCAGTGAGGAACAAAGTCTGGTGGATTGCTGCCTATTGCCAATACTCTGGCGATTGCCGATTCTGGGTATAGAACTGCCGCGGCCGGCCAAGCCGCTGCTTGATTATATGGAGCGCCAGTTTGCGCGTGAGGCATTCCAGGCGAGTCTGTCTGGTGTCGAACGCGACATGCGCTAAGGCTTAAGGAGCCGTTATGAACTCCAGTCGACCTTATCTGGTCCGCGCGCTCTATGAGTGGATTGTGGACAACGATTGCACCCCGCACATGCTGGTCAATTCCGAGTACCCGTCGGTGCAGGTGCCTCAGGGGTTTGCCAGTGACGGACAGATCGTCCTGAACGTATCGCCACAAGCCGTGCGTCACTTGCACATGGATAACGAGGCGGTCAGTTTCGAAGGGCGCTTTGGTGGCGTACCGCACACCTTGTACGTGCCCATTGCTTCGATCCTGGGTATCTACGCCCGGGAGAATGGCCAGGGCATGGTGTTCGATCTGGAATCGCCGATGGGCGAGGACGATGAGATCGAACCGGATGACGATCTTCCGCCACCCGACAGTGAGCCACCGCGTCCAAGCGGTCGCCCCAGTCTGAAAGTGGTGAAGTAATAAAAAAGGCGATCCAGATGGATCGCCTTTTTTATTGCGTGAGATTGCGGGTCAGTCGATGTACTCGAACAACTTCACAATCTTCTGCACGCCGGATACGCCTTGTACCAGATTGGTCGCCTGCGCGGCTTCCTGCTTGGTCAGCAGGCCCAGCAAGTAGACGATGCCGTTTTCAGTGACAACCTTGATGCGCGAACCAGGGATGTTCGCATCGGCGAGCATCTGGGTCTTGATCTTGGTGGTCAGCCAGGTGTCGTTCTGGCGTGCCAGCAACGAAGAGGGTGGCAGGACTTGCAGTTCGTTGTGCACCTGTTTCACGCGCTGGACAGCGGCGGCGGCCTGTTCGGCCTTGGCCTTGAGGTCCGCGCGTGGCGTTTGCCCGGCGAGCAGCACGACACCGTTGAAGCTGGTGACGACGATGTGCGAATCCTTATCCAGGGCCGGGTCGGCCTTGGCGATGTTCACGCCAACCTTGGTGTCGATCAGGGAATCGTCGATCTTGCTGCCCAGTGTGCGAGTGCCGCGGTCATCTTCAATCGGTGCTTCACGGCTGGCAGTCACCACCGAGGTGCAGCCGCTGATGCCGAGGCACAGGGTCAAGGCCAGTAGGCCAAGGCGATTAGGGGTCATTCTTCACTCCCGAACAATTGGCTGTCGATCAAGTCGCAAAGGCAATGGATCGCCAGCAGGTGGACTTCTTGAATACGAGCGGTGACGTTGGCCGGTACGCGAATCTCGACGTCCTCGGGCAACAGTAGCGACGCCATGCCGCCGCCATCACGTCCCGTCAATGCTACGACAATCATTTCGCGATCATGTGCGGCCTGGATCGCTTGAATTATGTTGGCCGAGTTGCCGCTGGTGGAGATGGCCAGCAGCACATCGCCGGGTTGGCCGAGTGCACGGATCTGCTTGGAGAAGATTTCGTTGTAGCTGTAGTCGTTGGCGATCGAGGTGATCGTCGAGCTGTCGGTCGTCAGGGCGATGGCCGGCAGGCTCGGGCGCTCGCGCTCAAAGCGATTGAGCAGCTCGGACGAGAAGTGCTGGGCATCGCCGGCAGAGCCACCGTTGCCGCAGGAAAGCATTTTGCCTTCGTTGAGCAGGGCGTTGACCATGACCTGGCTGGCTTGCTCGATGTGCGGTGCAAGTACTTCCATCGCCTGTTGCTTGGTGTCGATACTGGCCTGAAAAAGCTGGCGAATTCGCGATTGCATGTCCATCTGTGTGACCTTAAGTAGCGCGGCTGTTCGGCACGTGAATGTGCAGCCCGCAAAGCAAAGAGCAAAAGTGTTGGGTGATAGTGTCCGGTTCGCAATGCCGGCGATCAGCCGTCGAAGGCATTCTGTAGCCAGTTCAATTGATCGAGGTTGCTGTCGATGGCAATCACGTCGAAGCGGCAAGGGGAATTGGCCCAGCGCGGCTCGCGCTGAAGAAAATATTGCGCGGCGAAAATCAGTTTTTGCCGTTTGCGCTCATCGATGCTATCGAGCGCGCCACCCCATTGAGTGTTTTTTCTGTAGCGGACTTCAACGAATACTACTGTATCGCCATCTAGCATGACCAGATCAAGCTCGCCGCGTTTACACAACCAGTTCTGCGCCAGCAGGCGCAGACCCTGTTGTTGAAGATGCTCGAGCGCATGGCGCTCGGCATCCTTGCCGCTTTGCTGGCGTGACCTGTCGGGCATCAGCGAGCGGTGTCCGGCAGGCGCTGAACCTGGCCATTGGCGAACTCGGCCCATGGCAACTGGCGCACGACCCGCTGGCTCTGAGACATGCCAAGGCTGCCCGACTCACCGTCGATGCGGCTGTCCGGCAGGGACTTGAGCTGGCCCAGGCGTGGCGCCAGTCGATAGGCGTCCACACCCATGGCATACAGGCGCCCCAGGCTGCCGGCGGCTTGTGGCCACTGGGCAGTGACCTGGCGGCGCAGTGGATCATTGGCGTCCAGCAACCATGGTGTCTCGCAGAAGCGAATACCATTCATGTCGTTGTACTGGTTGACGTCGCCGCTGGCGCTGAACACGTGGGAGGTGGCGTAGACCGGAACATCGCCTGCGTACTGGAAGTTCAAGGTCGGTTTGATTTGCTGGGCCTGTTGCGGTGTTGCGGCGAGGAAAATGAACTCGATGTCCTGGCGGCGCGATGGCTGGGCAGCGACTTGCGAACCAACCGTGCTTTGCAGGCTCTTGGCGCGACCTTCGCTCTGGCGCAGCTGGAACATGTCGGCAATCTGCTGGGCCAACTGGACCGGTTGATCGACGCGTTCGGTGGCGACGATGGTGCCGCCATTGGCTTGCCAATCCTGGCTGAACGCCTTGAGCACGCGGTCGCCCCATTCACCTTTCGGCACCATGATGGCTGCGCGATGCAGGCCGTCGGCGCGAGCGCGGCGCGACACTTCGCGGGCTTCGTCTTCAGCGGCAAGACCGAACTGGAACAGCTGCGCCGGGCCTTGATCACCCTCGCTGTAATTCAGTGCCAGGGTGGTGATCGGTAATTGCGGGCGAGTGCTCAGTTGCTTGACCAGCGGCTTCTCCAGCGGGCCGACGACCAGTTGCACGCCATCGGCCTGGGCCTTGCGGTAGAACTCGTCCATGGAAGTCAGGCGCGAGCTGTCATAGAACTCGATGGCGGGTGGTTTCTGCCCGGCCTGTTGGGCCTGGTAGTGAGCGGCCATGAAGCCGTCGCGCAGCGCTTTGCCAACCGAGGCCAGTTGGCCGTCCTGAGGCAGCAGCAGGGCGATCTTGTTCAGGGGCTGGCTGGCCAGCTCCTTGAGTTGGGTCAGTGGCTGCGGCAATTGAACGGCTGCCGGGTGCTTCGGATTCTGCGCGCGCCAGTTGTCGATGGCGGCCTGTTGCTGCTCCAGGGTGCCGGCGGATTTAACGGCCAGTGCCAGGGCCATCCAGCCGCCGAGATCGTCGGTGGCACTTGGCTGCAACTGATTGGTCGGTAGCGAAGCGATCAGTGTCCAGATGGCTTCATGGTTTTTGCTCGCGGCTTCACCTTCGAGCATCGGGGCGATGAAAATGCGCTGGCGAGCGGCGGCGAGGGTCTGGCCATCGGCTTCAAGTGCGCGGGCGTGAACGGTGCCGGTGCGGACCTGTTGTTCGTCGGGCAGTTCGCTCAAGTATTGCAGGCTTGGGTGGCTCAAGGCAGCCAGCGCGGCCTTGGGCTGATTGCGGGTCATGGCCAGTTCAGCCGCCAGGGTGTTGGCGAAAACCTGTGGGCCCGGCTTGAGCTGTTCGACAGGAACCTGTTGCAGGATTTGCGCGGACTGGCCGGCATTGCCCTGGCGATAAGCCAGGTCGGCAGCGCTCAAGCGCAGCAGGGCGGCATCTTCCGGTGATTTGCTTTGGGAGGCCTTCTCAAGCAGTTGCTCGATACTGGCGTCCGGTGTCCGTGGAAGCTCGCCAAGGCTGGAGGAGGGCGAGCTGGCGCAAGCCGCCAGCAAGGCAGCGAGGCAGAGGGCAGATAACAGCCGCAGGCAAGCGATCATGTAAGCGTTCCTGATACTCGATCAAATTAGCGTGGAATTGTACCCAAGCACTGGCCGGGGCGCGATGTTACTGGCGTGAATCGATCAATTTAGCTGGTGTAAATGTTGCGCCAGCGCACAAACAGTCGCCGATACCTCGTTTGCTTGCGGGTATCGTGAGTCTCGCTACGCGCTACAATGGCGACTTTTACCGATCATGAGGTGTGCGCTTTGACTGCTCCAGGTGCTTTGAATTCCGCTGCTGGCTCGCTTTATGTGGTGGCGACGCCCATCGGCAACCTGGATGACATCAGTGCGCGGGCGCTGAAGATCCTGCGTGAAGTGGCCTTGATTGCCGCGGAAGACACCCGTCATTCCCAGCGCTTGATGCAACACTTCGGCATCTCGACGCCATTGGCGGCCTGCCATGAGCACAACGAGCGGGATGAAGGTAGTCGCTTTATCACTCGTCTGCTCGCCGGTGACAACGTGGCGTTGATCTCGGATGCCGGGACGCCGCTGATTTCCGATCCGGGTTATCACCTGGTGCGGCAGGCCCGGGCAGCGGGCATCAATGTGGTGCCGGTTCCGGGTGCCTGTGCGCTGATTGCAGCGTTGTCGGCGGCGGGTCTGCCTTCCGACCGTTTCATTTTCGAAGGTTTCCTCCCGGCCAAGGCTGTGGGGCGGCGAGCACGTCTCGAACAGGTAAAGGAAGAACCTCGCACATTGATCTTCTATGAGGCCCCTCATCGCATCCTGGAATGCCTGCAAGACATGGAGCTGGTGTTCGGTCCCGAGCGCCCGGCGCTGCTTGCCCGTGAGCTGACCAAGACGTTTGAGACTCTCAAGGGGTTGCCGCTGGCTGAGCTGCGCGAGTTTGTCGAGTCGGACAGCAATCAGCAGCGCGGCGAGTGCGTGGTACTGGTGGCGGGCTGGTCCGCGCCTGAGGAGGAAGGTGCCGTCAGCAGTGAGGCGATGCGCATCCTCAACCTGTTGCTCGAAGAAATGCCGCTCAAACGTGCGGCGGCTTTGGCGGCGCAAATCACCGGTGAGCGAAAGAATGTGCTGTATCAGATTGCGCTGGATCAGCAGAAGGGCGATTAAACCCGACGCACAGGCGTGCTCAATGGCGCTTGGCGCTTGTTCTTCGGGCGCTGTGCCGGTAACCTTCGCGGCGGAGAGTCGATCGGACAGTCGCTGCCCCCTATGAAAATTAGGGGGGGGAGGAAAGTCCGGGCTCCATAGGGCGAAGTGCCAGGTAATGCCTGGGAGGCGTGAGCCTACGGAAAGTGCCACAGAAAATAACCGCCTAAGCGCTTCGGCGCCGGTAAGGGTGAAAAGGTGCGGTAAGAGCGCACCGCACGTCTGGCAACAGTTCGTGGCTAGGTAAACCCCACTTGGAGCAAGACCAAATAGGGTCCCAAGGCGTGGCCCGCGCTGGGACCGGGTAGGTTGCTAAAGATGTCCAGTGATGGCCATCGTAGACGAATGACTGTTCAAGACAGAACCCGGCTTACAGATCGACTCTCCACCTTTTTCTCTCCTCTGCTTGAATCATCAGGCAGGGGGTTGGGTGATAGCAATTTCCCTCCTTACACATTCATCCGCAGAACCTCTTTTGTAATACCAAAAAAATCTTACTCTTAATAAATTACTTTAACTTTCGAACACAGCCTTCTGTGCTGATTCAAGTTATCGGTCAGTTTCATCTGCCGGATTCTCGTTACCCCTCCGTTAATGCTCCTAAATCTCAGTTCTGTAAGGGTTTTCCTTTAATCCGCGCCTTGACGGTGTGGTGGGCGCATTCCTATAGTGTGCGTAAGTGGCGGAAAGTGGCATGAAGTGGGTTTTTTGAACTCAAAACGCTAGAATTTGGAGAGACGCTGACGTGTTTCGCGGAGCTAACGCTATCAGTCTCGATGCAAAGGGCCGTCTCGCAATGCCGAGCCGGTACCGTGACGAGCTCGATTCGCGAAGCTCCGGTCAATTGATCGTGACAATTGATGCCGTTGATCCTTGTTTGTGTGTTTACCCCCTCGATGAGTGGGAAATTATTGAAACCAAACTGCGCGCACTGCCTTCGCTTCGCGAAGAGAACCGCCGCCTGCAACGTTTACTGATTGGTAATGCCGTCGACCTCGAGCTCGATGGCAGTGGTCGTTTTCTGGTTCCGCCGCGTCTTCGTGAATATGCCAAGTTGGATAAGCGCGCGATGTTGGTAGGCCAACTGAACAAGTTCCAATTGTGGGACGAGGATGCCTGGAACGCGGTTTCTGCCGCTGACCTGGCTGCCATTCAACAACCGGGCGCTATGCCTGATGAACTGCGTGATTTGATCCTGTGACTATTGATAGCGGCTTTAACCACATCACCGTACTGCTTGACGAAGCCGTCGAGGCTCTCGCCGTACGTCCTGATGGCTGCTATCTGGACGGTACGTTCGGGCGCGGCGGACACAGCCGGTTGATCCTCAGCCAGCTCGGTCCCGATGGTCGGTTGCTCGGATTCGATAAAGATCCACAAGCGATTGCCACCGGGCAAACGCTAGCGGCCGAAGACGGCCGCTTTGTCGTTGTGCAGCGCAGCTTTGCCGAGCTCGGTTCGGAAGTCGCAGAACGCGGTCTGGCCGGCAAGGTCAGCGGCGTGCTGCTGGATCTTGGCGTGTCTTCGCCACAGCTCGACGACCCTGAGCGCGGCTTCAGCTTCCTCAACGATGGTCCGCTGGACATGCGCATGGATCCGTCCCGTGGCATCAGCGCCGCCGAATTCGTCAACACCGCGCCCGTGGAAGAAATCACCCGGGTGTTCAAGGAATACGGCGAAGAGCGTTTCTCCGGCCGCATGGCCCGCGCCGTGGCCGAGCGCCGCGACATCAAGCCATTCGAGCGCACCGGTGACTTGGCAGAAGTCCTGAAGGTCGCCAACCCTGCGTGGGAAAAGGGCAAAAACCCTGCAACCCGCGCGTTCCAGGGATTGCGTATTCACGTCAACAACGAACTGGGCGATCTGGAAACCGGCCTCGAAGCCGCGCTGGAATGCCTGGAAGTGGGCGGTCGCCTGGTGGTGATCAGCTTCCATTCGCTGGAAGACCGTATCGTCAAACTGTTCATGCGCAAGCTGGTGAAAGGCGAAGCCGACAACCTGCCGCGCAACCTGCCGGTTCGGCATGTCGCCTTCGAACCGAAAATCAAAGTCCATGGCAAAGCGCAGACGGCCTCCGACGCCGAACTCAAAGCCAACCCACGTTCCCGTAGTGCTGTCATGCGCGTGGCGGAGAAGCTGCGGTGAGCAAGCTTTTCGCCAAGCCATTGCCCGGCGGAAGCTTCTTCATGCTGCTGCTGTTTGTCGGCGTGCTCGTGTCGGCCATCGGCGTGTCCTACAGCGCGCACTGGAACCGTCAGCTGTTGAATTCGCTGTACAACGAATTGAGCGTGCGCGACAAGGCGCAGGCGGAGTGGGGCCGGTTGATTCTGGAGCAGAGCACCTGGACCGCCCACAGCCGTATCGAAGTGCTGGCCACCGAACAATTGAAAATGCACATCCCCGGTGCCGCTGACGTGAAGATGGTGGCGCCATGATGAAACTCGAAGGCGCGCTCTTTCCATGGCGGTTCCGTCTGGTGCTGGGTTTGCTCGGCATCATGGTGGCCGCGATTGCCTGGCGCATCATCGATTTGCAAGTGGTCGACCGTGCTTTCCTCAAAGGTCAGGGCGATGCCCGCAGTGTTCGTCATATTCCGATTCCGGCTCACCGTGGTCTGATCACCGACCGCAACGGCGAGCCTTTGGCCGTGAGTACTCCGGTCACCACCCTTTGGGCCAACGCCAAGGAAATGCAAACGGCCAAAGAGAAGTGGCCAGCACTGGCGGCTGCCTTGGGGCAGGACCCGAAAGCCCTGGCCGAACGTCTCGAAGCCCAGGCCAACAAAGAATTCATTTACCTGGTGCGCGGGCTGACGCCTGAGCAGGGCCAGGCTGTGCTCGACCTGAAGGTGCCGGGTGTCTATGGCATCGAGGAATTCCGGCGGTTTTATCCTGCCGGCGAAGTCACTGCCCATATGGTCGGGTTTACCGACATCGACGATCACGGTCGTGAAGGCGTCGAACTGGCCTACGACGAATGGCTGGCCGGGGTCCCTGGCAAGCGTCAGGTGATCAAGGACCGGCGCGGCCGGCTGATCAAGGATGTGCAGGTCACCAAAAACGCCAAGGCCGGCAAGCCCTTGGCGTTGTCCATTGACCTGCGCCTGCAATACTTGGCCAACCGCGAATTGCGCAACGCGATCATCGAGAACGGCGCCAAGGCCGGCAGCCTGGTGATCATGGACGTGAAGACCGGCGAGATTCTCGCGATGGTCAACCAGCCGACCTACAACCCGAACAACCGCCGCAACCTGCAGCCGGCGATGATGCGTAACCGCGCGATGATCGACGTGTTCGAGCCAGGCTCGACCATGAAGGCGATCTCGATGAGCGCCGCCATTGAAACCGGCCGTTGGAAACCGAGCGACACGGTCGAGGTGTATCCGGGCACCTTGCAGATTGGCAAGTACACCATCAAGGACGTTTCCAAGTCCGAAGGTCCGGTGCTCGACCTGACCGGCATCCTGATCAACTCCAGTAACGTCGGCATGAGCAAGGTCGCGTTCGATATCGGCGGCGAAACCATTTTCCGTCTCGCGCAGAAAGTCGGCCTCGGCCAGGACACCGGCCTGGGCTTCCCGGGCGAGCGCGTCGGCAACCTGCCGAACTACCGCGAATGGCGCAAGGCAGAAACCGCCACACTGTCCTACGGCTACGGTATCTCGGTTACCGCGATCCAGTTGGTCCACGCCTTCTCGGCCCTGGCCAACAATGGTCGTCTCGCGCCGCTGACCCTGATCAAGACCGACAAGGCGCCGCAAACCACTCAGGTATTGCCGGAAGCTGTCGCGAAAACCATGCAAACCATGCTGCAACAAGTGATCGAAGCCCCGCGCGGTGTATTCCGTGCGCAGGTGCCGGCGTATCACGTGGGCGGCAAATCGGGTACCGCGCGTAAAACGTCGGTCGGCACCAAAGGTTACGCCGAGAATTCCTATCGCTCGCTGTTCGCCGGGTTCGGCCCGATGAGCGATCCGCGCTACGCAATCGTGGTGGTAATCGACGAGCCGACCAAGGCCGGTTACTTCGGCGGCCTGGTTTCCGCGCCGGTGTTCAGTCGCGTGATGTCGGGCACCCTGCGCCTGATGAACATTACGCCGGACAACCTGCCACCTACTCAACAAGCGAACGCAACACCGGTCGTTCCGCTGAAAGCCAATGGAGGGCGAGGCTGATGTCTCTGAGCCTGAACAAGATTTTCCCTCACGCCGGCCACGATCTGCTGATTCGCGAACTCGCCCTGGACAGTCGCAATGTGCGCGCGGGTGATCTGTTCCTCGCCGTGCCAGGCGGGAAATTCGATGGACGCGCGCATATTGCCGACGCCTTGCAACGCGGCGCGGCTGCGGTGGCCTATGAAATAGAAGGCGCCACGGTCCTGCCGATCACGGAAGTGCCGCTGATTCCGGTCAAAGGCCTGGCGGCTCAACTGTCGGACATCGCCGGGCGTTTTTATGGCGAGCCGAGCCATCACCTGAACCTGGTGGGCGTAACCGGCACCAACGGCAAGACCAGCGTGACGCAATTGGTCGCCCAGGCACTGGACCTGCTCGGCCAGCACTGTGGCCTGGTCGGCACGCTCGGTTGCGGTTTCTACGGCGCACTGGAAAGCGGCCTGCATACCACACCGAATCCGATTGCCGTGCAAGCGACCCTGGCGGACCTGAAGAAGGCCGGGGCCAAAGCCGTGGCGATGGAAGTTTCTTCCCATGGCCTGGACCAGGGCCGTGTGACGGCACTGGCCTTCGATGTGGCGGTGATGACTAACCTGTCCCGCGATCACCTGGATTACCACGGCACCATGCAGGCTTACGGCGAAGCCAAGTCCAGGCTGTTTGCCTGGAATGATTTGAAATGCCGCGTGGTCAATCTCGACGACAAGTTTGGTCGGCAACTGGCCGCCGACAAGTGCGAGTCGCGGTTGATCACCTATAGCCTGGAAGATTCCAGCGCCTACCTGTATTGCCGCCAGGCGCAATTCGACGACGAAGGCGTGCGCGCCACGCTGGTCACGCCACAGGGCGAGCACCTCTTGCGCAGCACCTTGCTCGGTCGCTTCAACCTGAGCAATGTCCTGGCGGCGGTCGGTGCGTTGCTCGGTCTGGATTATGCCCTGGACGAAATCCTCAAGGTGCTGCCGAAGCTTGAAGGCCCTGCCGGTCGCATGCAGCGTCTGGGCGGTGGCTCGCAGCCGCTGGTGGTGGTCGATTACGCCCACACCCCGGATGCCCTGGAAAAAGTACTGCTGGCCCTGCGTCCACACGCCAAGGGCCGGTTGCTGTGCCTGTTCGGCTGTGGCGGCGACCGCGATCGCGGCAAGCGTCCGTTGATGGCTGAAGTGGTCGAGCGCTTGGCTGATGGTGTTCTGGTTACAGACGACAATCCGCGTACTGAAGACCCTGCAGTGATTTTCGATGACATCCGCGCCGGTTTCACGGCTGTGGATAAAGTGGAGTTCGTTGCCGGTCGTGGTCAGGCGATTGCCCGGCTGATCGCCAGTGCCTCGGTGGATGACGTGATTGTCCTGGCCGGTAAAGGTCACGAGGACTATCAGGAAATCAACGGCGAGCGTCATGCCTTTTCCGATCTGGTCGAGGCCGTTCATGCCTTGACCGCGTGGGAGGTGGCCCATGCTTAAGGCCTTGAACCTGAGTGAGCTGACCGGCGCGTTGAATGCTCGCCTGGTGTCCGCCGATGCCAGTTTCGACGGTGTCAGCATCGATAGCCGCGCAATCAAGCCCGGTCAACTGTTTATCGCGTTGGCCGGTCCGCGCTTCGATGGTCATGATTATCTGAATGAAGTCGCCGCCAAGGGCGCCGTGGCCGCGCTGGTCGAGCGTGAAGTCGCCGACAGCACGCTGCCGCAACTGTTGGTCAGCGACACCCGTCAGGCGTTGGGGCAGCTCGGTGCGTTGAACCGCGCCGCGTTCACCCAACCCGTTGCAGCCATTACCGGTTCCAGCGGCAAGACCACGGTCAAGGAAATGCTTGCGAGCATCCTGCGCACGCGCGGTGCAGTGCTGGCGACCCGTGGCAACCTGAATAATGACCTCGGCGTTCCGCTGACCCTGCTCGAACTGGCGCCGGAACATACCGCTGCGGTGATCGAGCTGGGTGCCTCGCGCCTGGGCGAAATTGCCTACACCGTGAGCATGACCAAACCCCATGTGGCCATTCTCAATAACGCCGGGACCGCCCACGTCGGTGAGTTCGGCGGTCCGGACAAAATCGTCGAAGCCAAGGGCGAGATCATCGAAGGGCTGGATGCCGATGGCGTCGCCGTTCTGAATCTCGACGACAAGGCATTCGGTATCTGGAAGGCACGCGCCGGTGATCGCAAAGTGCTGACGTTTGCGTTGAGCAACGCCAGCGCCGATTTCTACGCCAGTGACCTGGCTACCGATGCTCGCGGCTGCCCGGCGTTCAACCTGCACAGCCCTGAAGGCTCGGAGCGCGTTCAACTGAACCTGCTCGGCACCCACAACGTCGCCAATGCCATGGCCGCCGCCGCTGCCGCCCATGCCCTGGGTGTGTCGCTGCTCGGTATTGCCGCCGGCCTTGGCGCGGTGCAACCCGTCAAGGGTCGCACCGTTGCGCAATTGGCCAGCAATGGCATACGCGTGATCGATGACACTTACAACGCCAATCCCACCTCCATGTGCGCTGCCGTTGATATACTGGCCGGCTTTTCCGGTCGCACCGTCCTGGTGCTCGGGGATATCGGCGAGTTGGGCGAATGGGCGGAGCAGGGGCACCGCGACGTGGGCGAGTACGCCCGTGGCAAGGTTTCTGCGCTGTACGCCGTCGGGCCAATGATGGCTCACGCCGTGAACGCATTCGGTCCACAGGCTTTTCACTTCAGCACGCAGGCTGAGCTGATCAAGGCCCTGGGCGCCGAGCAAGACACAAACACCACCATTTTGATCAAGGGGTCGCGCAGCGCTGCGATGGAAAACGTCGTCGCCGCCTTGTGCGGGTCCAGTCTGGAGAAACATTAATGCTGCTGCTGCTAGCGGAGTATCTGCAACAGTTCTACAAAGGCTTCGCGGTCTTCCAGTACCTGACCCTGCGCGGGATTCTCGGTGTACTGACCGCGCTGGTCTTGTCGCTGTGCTATGGCCCGTGGATGATCCGCACCCTGCAGAACCGTCAGATCGGTCAATCCGTTCGCAATGACGGCCCGCAGTCGCACCTGTCCAAGTCGGGTACACCGACCATGGGTGGCGCGCTGATTCTGTCGTCCATCGGTGTCAGCACCCTGTTGTGGGCTGACCTGAGCAACCGTTACGTCTGGGTCGTGTTGCTGGTGACCCTGCTGTTCGGCGCCATCGGCTGGGTCGACGACTACCGCAAGGTCATCGAGAAAAACTCCCGCGGGTTACCAAGCCGCTGGAAGTATTTCTGGCAATCGGTATTCGGCCTGGGCGCGGCGATCTTTCTGTATGTGACCGCCGCCACGCCGGTGGAAACCACGCTGATCCTGCCAATGCTCAAGGACTACAGCATTCCATTGGGCGCCGGCTTCATCGTCCTGACCTATTTCGTGATCGTCGGTTCGAGCAACGCGGTCAACCTGACCGACGGCCTCGACGGCCTGGCGATCATGCCGACCGTGATGGTCGGCGGTGGCCTGGGGATTTTCTGCTACCTGTCGGGTAACGTGAAGTTCGCCGAATACCTGCTGATTCCTTATGTGCCGGGCGCGGGCGAATTGATCGTGTTCTGCGGCGCGTTGATCGGTGCCGGCCTGGGCTTCCTCTGGTTCAACACCTATCCGGCACAAGTCTTCATGGGTGACGTCGGCGCACTGGCGCTGGGCGCGGCCTTGGGCACCATCGCGGTGATTGTCCGTCAGGAAATCGTTCTGTTCATCATGGGCGGCGTGTTCGTGATGGAAACCCTGTCCGTCGTCATTCAGGTCGCCTCTTTTAAACTGACCGGTCGCCGCGTGTTCCGCATGGCACCGATTCACCACCACTTTGAACTCAAGGGCTGGCCCGAGCCGCGCGTGATCGTCCGTTTCTGGATCATCACCGTGATTCTCGTGCTGGTCGGCCTTGCCACCCTGAAGCTGAGGTAGAAACTCGTGTCTCTGATCGCTTCTGACCACTTCCGCATCGTTGTCGGCCTCGGCAAGAGCGGCATGTCCCTGGTTCGCTTCCTGGCGAACCGGGGCGTGGCGTTTGCCGTGGCCGATACGCGGGAAAATCCACCGGAACTGGCCACGCTCAAGCGTGACTATCCGCACGTGGAAGTGCGTTGTGGCGAGCTCGACGTCGAATTCCTGTGCCGTGCCGACGAGCTCTACGTGAGCCCCGGCCTGGCGCTGGCGACCCCGGCCCTGCAGGCCGCTGCCACCCGTGGCGTGAAATTGTCCGGTGACATCGAGCTGTTCGCGCGTAACGCGAAGGCGCCGATCGTGGCCATCAGCGGTTCCAACGCGAAAAGTACCGTCACCACGCTGGTCGGCGAGATGGCGGCTGCGGCCGGCAAGCGTGTTGCCGTCGGTGGCAATCTCGGTACCCCGGCGTTGGACTTGCTCAGCGACGACATCGAGCTGTACGTGATGGAGTTGTCGAGTTTCCAGCTGGAAACCACCGATCAGCTCAACGCCGAAGTGGCGACCGTGCTCAACGTCAGCGAAGACCACATGGACCGTTACAGCGGTCTGCCGGCCTATCACCTGGCCAAGCACCGGATCTTCCGTGGCGCCAGGCAGTTCGTGGTCAATCGCCAGGACGCCCTGAGTCGTCCGTTGATGGGTGAAGGGCAGCCATGCTGGACTTTCGGCCTGAGCAAACCCGATTTCAAGGCGTTTGGTATCCGTGAAGAAGACGGCGAGAAATACCTGGCCTTCGAATTCCAGAACCTGATGCCGGTGCGCGAATTGAAGATTCGCGGCGCCCATAACCAGTCCAACGCCCTGGCGGCCCTGGCCCTGGGCCATGCGGTTGGCCTGCCGTTCGATGCCATGCTGTCGAGCCTGCGCACCTTTGCCGGTCTCGAGCATCGTTGCCAATGGGTTCGTGACCTCGACGGCGTGGGCTACTACAACGATTCCAAAGCCACCAACGTCGGCGCCGCACTGGCGGCCATCGAAGGTTTGGGCGCAGACATCGACGGCAAAGTCGTGCTGATCGCCGGTGGCGACGGCAAGGGTGCCGAGTTCAAGGACCTGCGCGATCCGGTGGCGGCCAATTGCCGCGCGGTGGTGCTGATGGGCCGTGACTCCGACAAGATCGGCGAGGCCATCGGCGATGCCGTACCGCTGATCCGCGCCGGCTCCCTGGTCGAAGCCGTCGAGCAATGCCGTGCCGCAGCCCAACCGGGCGACGTAGTGCTGCTGTCGCCAGCCTGCGCCAGTTTCGACATGTTCAAGAACTACGAAGACCGTGGTCACCAGTTCGTCCAAGCCGTGGAGGATCTGGCATGAGCCTCAAAGGCATCATCAAGCCGTATCCATCGCCGCTCATCACTGGGCGCGGTATCGACCTCGACTTTCCGATGCTCGCCGGTTGCCTGACGCTGCTCGGCCTGGGGCTGATCATGATCGCCTCGGCATCGACCGAAGTGGCGGCCGTGCAGTCGGGCAGCGCCCTGTATTACATGATTCGCCACCTGATTTATGCGGTGCTGGGCCTGGGGGCCTGCATCGTCACCATGATGATCCCGATTGCCACCTGGCAACGCCTGGGCTGGCTGATGCTGCTGGGTGCGTTCGGCTTGCTGGTGATGGTGATCATTCCGGGGATCGGCCGGGAGGTTAACGGCTCGATGCGCTGGATCGGCTTCAGTTTCTTCAACGTCCAGCCTTCCGAGATCGCCAAGGTGTTCGTGGTGATCTACCTCGCCGGTTATCTGGTGCGTCGCCAGAAAGAAGTGCGTGAAAGCTGGATGGGCTTCTTCAAGCCGTTCATCGTGCTGCTGCCGATGGCGGGCCTGCTGCTGATGGAGCCGGACTTCGGTGCCACCGTCGTGATGATGGGGGCGGCGGCGGCGATGCTGTTCCTTGGCGGCGTCGGGCTGTTCCGTTTTTCCCTGATGGTGGTCCTGGCCGTCGGCGCGGTGGTGCTGTTGATTCAAATGCAGCCGTATCGAATGGCGCGTCTGACCAACTTTGCCGACCCGTGGGCCGACCAGTTCGGCGCCGGCTATCAGTTGTCCCAGGCATTGATCGCCTTCGGTCGCGGCGAGTGGCTGGGCGTTGGCCTGGGCAATAGCGTGCAGAAACAGTTCTACCTGCCGGAAGCCCACACTGACTTCGTGTTCTCGGTCCTGGCCGAAGAGCTGGGTGCCGTGGGTTCGTTGTGCACCGTGGCACTGTTCGTCTTTGTGTGTATTCGCGGCATGTACATCGGTTTGTGGGCTGAAAAGGCCAAGCAGTTTTTTGCAGCTTACGTGGCATACGGTCTGTCGTTCCTGTGGATTGGTCAATTCCTGATCAACATCGGCGTGAACGTCGGCCTGCTGCCGACCAAGGGTCTGACCCTGCCGTTCCTCAGTTATGGCGGCAGTTCGTTGGTGATCTGCTGTGCCTGTCTCGGCTTGTTGTTGCGTATCGAGTGGGAAAGTCGAACCCACCTGGGCAGTGAAGAGATGGAGTTCCATGAGAGCGACTTCGCCGAGGAGACGAACCATGGGCGCTAACGTCATGATCATGGCCGGCGGCACCGGTGGTCACGTGTTCCCGGCGCTGGCCTGTGCCCGCGAATTCCAGGCGCGCGGCTATACCGTGCACTGGCTCGGCACCCCGCGTGGGATCGAGAACGATCTGGTGCCGGCGGCAGGTATCGAGTTGCATCGGATCCACGCCAGCGGTCTGCGCGGCAAGGGCAAATTGTCCCTGCTCAAGGCACCGTTCATGTTGTTCAAGTCGGTCTGGCAGGCGCGGGCGATCATTCGCCGTCTGCAGCCGGTCTGCGTCGTCGGATTTGGTGGTTTTGTGACCGGTCCTGGCGGTGTCGCGGCCAAACTGGCCGGCGTGCCGGTGATCGTTCACGAGCAGAACGCCGTGGCCGGTACCGCCAATCGGTTGCTGGTGCCGTTGGCCGCCCGAGTCTGTGAAGCGTTCCCCGACACCTTTACCCTGTCGGACAGCCGCCGGACCACCGGTAATCCGGTGCGCACCGAGCTGTTCCTCGAGACATCGCGACCTGCCCTGGCCGGTCGCAAGGCGCGTTTGCTGATCCTGGGCGGAAGCCTGGGCGCAGAGCCGTTGAACAAGTTGCTGCCTGAAGCCCTGTCGCAAGTCGCTGGCGATCTGCGTCCGGAAGTGTTCCATCAGGCCGGCAAAAACCACGATGAAGTGACTGCAGAGCGCTATCGCGCGGCTGGCGTCGAGGCGCAGGTGCAGCCCTTCATCAAAGACATGGCCCAAGCCTACAGCTGGGCCGACCTGGTGGTGTGCCGCGCAGGCGCGCTGACCATCAGTGAACTGGCCGCTGCCGGTCTGCCCTCGATGCTGGTGCCTTTGCCTCACGCCATCGACGATCACCAGACCCGCAACGCCGAATATTTGGCCCGTGAAGGCGCAGCCTTCCTGATGCCACAAAGAACGACTGGCGCAGCGGATCTTGCCGCTCGCCTGACAGAGGTCCTGATGCAACCACAACGACTCAACGAAATGGCTACTGCAGCACGCCGCCTGGCCAAACCCGATGCCACCCGTAACGTGGTCGATAGCTGCCTGGAGGTGGCCCATGGTTGAGAATCAGAAAGCCATGCCGCAACCGGAAATGCGCCGCATCCGCCGCATCCACTTCGTCGGTATCGGCGGTGTGGGCATGTGCGGGATTGCTGAAGTGTTGTTGAACCTGGGCTATGAAGTGTCCGGTTCCGACCTGAAGGCTTCGCCGGTGACCGAGCGTCTGGAGTCCTTCGGGGCGCAGATCTTCATCGGCCACCGCGCCGAGAACGCCGCCGCTGCCGATGTGCTGGTGGTGTCGAGCGCCGTGAACACGTCCAACCCGGAAGTCGCCACCGCACTGGAACGCCGTATACCGGTGGTGCCGCGTGCAGAGATGCTGGCTGAGCTGATGCGTTATCGCCACGGCATCGCCGTTGCCGGTACCCACGGCAAAACCACCACCACCAGCCTGATCGCTTCGGTGTTCGCCGCCGGTGGCCTGGACCCGACATTCGTCATTGGTGGACGCCTGAATGCCGCGGGCACCAATGCCCAGCTTGGCACCAGCCGCTACCTGATCGCCGAAGCCGACGAAAGCGACGCCAGCTTCCTGCACTTGCAGCCGCTGGTGGCCGTGGTCACCAACATCGACGCCGATCACATGGCGACCTACGACGGTGACTTCAACAAGTTGAAGAAAACCTTCGTCGAGTTCCTCCACAACCTGCCGTTCTACGGTCTGGCGGTGGTGTGCCTGGACGATCCGGTGGTGCGTGAAATCCTCCCGCAGGTCAAACGCCCGACGGTCACCTATGGCTTCGGCGAAGACTGCGACGTGCGTGCCATCAACGTGCGCCAGCAAGGCATGCAGACCTTCTTCACCGTGCTGCGCCCTGACCGTGAGCCGCTGGATGTTTCGGTGAACATGCCGGGCAACCACAACGTATTGAACGCACTGGCGACCATCTGCATCGCCACCGACGAAGGCGTCAGCGATGAAGCCATCGTCCAGGGTCTGTCCGGGTTCCAGGGTGTCGGCCGACGTTTCCAGGTCTACGGCGAACTGCCGGTGGACGGCGGCAATGTGATGCTGGTCGATGACTACGGTCACCACCCGACGGAAGTCGCGGCCGTGATCAAGGCCGTACGCGGCGGCTGGCCGGAGCGCCGCCTGGTGATGGTCTACCAGCCGCACCGTTACAGCCGTACCCGTGACCTGTACGACGATTTCGTCAATGTGCTGGCCGACGCCAACGTACTGCTGCTGATGGAAGTCTATCCTGCCGGCGAAGAGCCGATTCCGGGCGCCGACAGCCGCAAGCTGTGCAACAGCATCCGTCAGCGTGGCCAGCTCGACCCGATCTACATCGAGCGTGGTGTCGACCTCGCGCCAGTGGTCAAGCCGCTGCTGCGCGCCGGCGACATCCTGCTGTGCCAGGGCGCCGGCGATATTGGCGGTCTCGCACCAAAATTGTTGAAAAGTGAGTTGTTCGCCGGTGCCGTTGCCGCGCCGGAGAAGGGGAAGTTGAAATGACTGCTGCCTACGCCAACCTGGTCTCCACGATCGCGCCGAAAGACTTCGGCCGCGTCGCCGTGCTGTTCGGCGGCAAGAGTGCCGAACGTGAGGTCTCCCTGAAGTCGGGTAACGCCGTTCTGGACGCACTGCAAAGCGCCGGTGTGGACGCGTTCGGCCTCGACGTGGGCGATGACCTGCTGCAGCGACTGCTCAACGAAAAGATCGACCGCGCCTTCATCATCCTCCACGGCCGTGGCGGTGAAGACGGCAGCATGCAGGGCCTGCTCGAATGCCTGGGCATTCCGTACACCGGCAGCGGCATCCTGGCTTCGGCCCTGGCCATGGACAAACTGCGCACCAAGCAGGTCTGGCACAGCCTGGGCATTCCGACCCCACGTCACGCGGTACTGAGCAGCGAGGCCGATTGTATTTTGGCGGCGACGGAACTGGGCTTCCCTTTGATCGTCAAACCGGCCCATGAAGGTTCAAGTATCGGTATGGCCAAAGTGAGTTCCGCGTCCGAATTGATCGACGCATGGAAAGCGGCCAGTACCTACGATTCGCAAGTGCTGGTCGAGCAATGGATTCACGGTCCGGAGTTCACCATCGCCACCCTGCGTGACCAGGTGTTGCCACCGATTGCCCTGGGCACGACGCACAGCTTCTACGACTACGACGCCAAGTACATCGCCAACGATACCCAGTACCGCATTCCGTGCGGTCTGGACAGCGCCAAGGAAAAGGAACTCATGGACCTCACGGCGAAAGCCTGTGAAGCGCTGGGTATCGCCGGTTGGGGCAGGGCAGACGTGATGCAGGACGCCGACGGGCAGTTCTGGTTCCTGGAAGTCAACACAGCACCGGGCATGACCGATCACAGCCTGGTGCCGATGGCGGCCCGTGCCGCCGGTCTGGACTTCCAGCAACTGGTTCTGGCCATTCTGGCCCAGAGCGTTGCCGGCAATGCTGCCGGTAACCAAGAGTCGACGAGAGGTTAAGGCCATGCAAGGCGCTCAGCTCAGACATCAGCCCACCGCACCGACCGGCCGCAAGCCGGTACCGCGGGGTGCCAGCCGAATGGTGGCCAAAGAGCCGATGTCCGCGCGCCTGCCGAAAGCCAATTTCGGCTTTCTGAAAAGCCTGTTCTGGCCGGTAGTGCTGGTGGCTTTGGGGTTCGGTACTTACGAGGGCGCGACACGGCTGTTGCCGTATGCCGACCGGCCGATCACCAAAATCAACGTGCAGGGCGACTTGAGTTACATCAGCCAGCAAGCAGTGCAGCAGCGGATCGCCCCGTACGTGGCGTCGAGCTTCTTCACCATCGACCTGGCGAGCATGCGCACCGAGCTGGAAACGATGCCATGGATTGCCCACGCCGAAGTGCGCCGGGTGTGGCCGGATCAAGTGGTGATCCGCCTGGAAGAACAACTGCCGGTGGCCCGTTGGGGCGACGAGTCGCTGTTGAACAATCAGGGTCAGGCCTTCACCCCGCGCGAGCTGGCGAACTACGAACACTTGCCTCAGCTGTTCGGCCCGCAGCGGGCTCAACAGCAAGTGATGCAGCAATACCAGGTGCTGAGCCAGATGCTCAGGCCGCTGGGCTTCTCGATAGCTCGCCTGGAACTGCGTGATCGCGGCAGCTGGTTCCTGACCACCGGCCCCGGCAGCGCGGGTCCCGGGATCGAACTGCTGCTGGGACGCGGCAACCAGGTGGAAAAGATGCGCCGTTTCATCGCCATCTATGACAAGACGCTCAAAGAACAGATTACGAACATTGCGCGCATCGATCTGCGCTACGCCAACGGCCTCGCTGTTGGCTGGCGGGAACCTGTAGCGCCCACGGCAGCCCAACCCGCTGTCGCGAAGAATTAAGAAGAGGCAGGACCCATGGCAAACGTGCAAAGCGGCAAAATGATCGTCGGTCTCGATATCGGCACCTCCAAGGTGGTGGCGCTGGTGGGCGAGGTCGCGGACGACGGCACGCTGGAAATCGTCGGGATCGGTACCCATCCGTCCCGTGGCCTGAAAAAAGGCGTGGTGGTGAACATTGAATCCACCGTGCAATCGATCCAGCGCGCCATCGAAGAAGCGCAGCTGATGGCTGGTTGCCGCATTCACTCGGCGTTCGTCGGCGTAGCCGGCAATCACATCCGCAGCCTGAACTCCCACGGCATCGTGGCGATTCGTGATCGCGAAGTCAGCTCGGCGGACCTCGAGCGCGTTCTCGACGCTGCCCAGGCCGTAGCGATCCCGGCTGACCAGCGTGTGCTGCACACCCTGCCGCAGGATTACGTGATTGATAACCAGGAAGGCGTCCGCGAGCCGCTGGGCATGTCCGGCGTGCGTCTGGAAGCCAAGGTCCACGTGGTCACCTGCGCCGTCAACGCTGCACAGAACATTGAAAAATGCGTGCGCCGCTGCGGTCTGGAAATCGACGACATCATTCTCGAGCAACTGGCTTCCGCGTACTCGGTACTGACCGATGACGAGAAAGAGCTGGGCGTGTGCCTGGTGGACATCGGCGGCGGCACCACCGACATCGCGATCTTCACCGAAGGCGCGATCCGTCACACCGCGGTGATCCCGATTGCCGGTGACCAGGTGACCAACGACATCGCCATGGCCTTGCGCACTCCGACCCAGTACGCCGAAGAAATCAAGATTCGCTACGCCTGCGCCCTGGCCAAACTGGCCGGTGCCGGTGAAACCATCAAGGTGCCAAGCGTCGGCGACCGTCCGCCGCGCGAACTGTCCCGCCAGGCCCTGGCCGAAGTGGTCGAGCCGCGCTACGACGAACTGTTCACGCTGATCCAGGCCGAACTGCGCCGCAGCGGCTACGAAGACCTGATCCCGGCCGGCATCGTGCTGACCGGCGGTACCGCGAAGATGGAAGGCGCCACTGAACTGGCCGAGGAAATCTTCCACATGCCGGTCCGCCTGGGCGTGCCTCACGGCGTGAAAGGTCTGGATGACGTGGTGCGCAACCCGATCTATTCCACCGGCGTCGGCCTGTTGATGTACGGCCTGCAGAAGCAGTCCGACGGCATCTCGTTCTCGGGCATCGGCAGCCGCGACAGCTACAGCAACGAAGAGCCACAGGCTCCGTTGCTGGACCGACTGAAGAAGTGGGTCCAGGGCAATTTCTAAAGCTTTACCGTAATACCGTTTCACCGAAGCACGCAGTAGGCGAAAAAACTAGAGAATGTAAGGAGAGGGAAAATGTTCGAACTCGTAGACAACATCCCCGCAAGCCCGGTAATCAAAGTTATCGGTGTCGGCGGTGGCGGCGGCAACGCTGTCAACCACATGGTCAAGAGCAACATTGAAGGCGTTGAGTTCATCTGCGCCAACACTGATGCCCAGGCGCTGAAATCCATCGGCGCGCGGACCATCCTGCAACTGGGTACCGGTGTGACCAAGGGCCTGGGCGCTGGCGCCAACCCTGAAGTAGGTCGTCAGGCTGCTCTGGAAGACCGTGAGCGCATTGCCGAAGTCCTGCAGGGCACCAACATGGTGTTCATCACCACTGGCATGGGTGGCGGTACCGGTACCGGTGCTGCGCCGATCATCGCCGAAGTGGCCAAGGAAATGGGCATCCTGACCGTTGCGGTCGTGACTCGTCCGTTCCCGTTCGAAGGCCGCAAGCGCATGCAGATCGCCGACGAAGGCATCCGTCTGCTGTCTGAAAGCGTCGACTCGTTGATCACCATTCCCAACGAGAAGCTGCTGACCATCCTCGGTAAAGACGCAAGCCTGCTGTCGGCTTTCGCCAAGGCCGACGATGTACTGGCCGGTGCCGTTCGCGGTATCTCCGACATCATCAAGCGTCCGGGCATGATCAACGTCGACTTCGCTGACGTGCGTACCGTGATGAGCGAAATGGGCATGGCGATGATGGGCACTGGCTGCGCCAGCGGTCCGAACCGTGCACGTGAAGCGACCGAAGCGGCCATCCGCAACCCGCTGCTCGAAGACGTGAACCTGCAAGGCGCACGCGGCATCCTGGTGAACATCACTGCCGGTCCTGACCTGTCTCTGGGTGAGTACTCCGACGTGGGTAGCATCATTGAAGCCTTCGCTTCCGAGCACGCGATGGTCAAGGTCGGTACCGTTATCGATCCGGACATGCGCGACGAGCTGCACGTGACTGTCGTTGCCACAGGTTTAGGCGCTAAAATCGAAAAGCCTGTGAAGATCATCGACAACACCGTTCACACTTCGATGTCTGCACAGCCACAACAACAGGCCCCTGTTCGTCAGGAAGCTCCAGCGGTGAACTACCGTGACCTGGACCGTCCGACCGTCATGCGCAACCAGGCCCAGGCCGGTGCTGCGACTGCCGCGAAGATGAATCCGCAAGATGACCTGGACTACCTGGACATCCCGGCTTTCCTGCGTCGTCAGGCCGATTGATGGAATGTATCAGGGCTATGAAGGTGATTGGTGTTCAGCAAAGGCTCGGTCTGCTATCATCGCCAGCCTTTGTTGATACCAGTTCGCAATTTGCGCTGAAGCGGCCCAAGCCATGATTAAACAACGCACACTGAAAAATATTATCCGTGCCACAGGTGTAGGCCTGCACTCCGGGGAGAAGGTCTACCTGACCCTCAAGCCTGCGCCTGTCGACACTGGCATTGTGTTTTGTCGCGCTGACCTCGACCCTGTGGTGCAGATTCCTGCCCGCGCGGAAAACGTCGGTGAAACCACTATGTCGACCACGCTGATCAATGGCGACGTCAAAGTGGACACGGTAGAGCACTTGCTCTCGGCCATGGCTGGCCTGGGCATCGATAACGCCTACGTCGAGCTCTCCGCGTCCGAAGTCCCGATCATGGATGGCAGCGCTGGACCCTTCGTTTTCCTGATTCAATCGGCAGGCCTGGAAGAACAGGACGCCGCCAAGAAATTCATCCGCATCCTGCGTGAAGTGACAGTGGAAGACGGCGACAAGCGCGCCACTTTCGTCCCTTTCGAAGGGTTCAAGGTGAGCTTCGAGATCGATTTCGATCACCCGGTTTTCCGGGACCGCACCCAAAGTGCAAGCGTGGATTTTTCCAGCACTTCGTTCGTAAAAGAAGTCAGCCGCGCCCGTACTTTCGGTTTCATGAGTGACATCGAGTACCTGCGCAAGCACAACCTCGCACTCGGCGGCAGCGTTGAAAACGCTATTGTGGTCGACGCCGATGGCGTACTGAACGAAGACGGCCTTCGTTATGAAGACGAATTCGTGAAGCACAAGATTCTCGATGCAATTGGTGACCTCTACCTGCTGGGCAATAGCCTGATTGGTGAGTTCAAGGGCTTCAAGTCCGGCCACGCACTGAACAACCAGCTGCTGCGCAAGTTGATTGAGCAGACAGATGCCTGGGAAGTCGTGACGTTCGAAGACGCCAGCACTGCACCGATCTCTTACATGCGTCCGGTTGCGGCCGTGTAAGCAAAAAATCTCTCTAGTTTTTAAAGGCTACCTTCGGGTGGCCTTTTTTTATCCTGATTTCTATGGTGGCAGTGAAGGCCTCTTCGCGAGCAAGCCCGCTCCCACAGGGAAACGCGGTCAACTGTGGGAGCGGGCTTGCTCGCGAAGAGGCCAGTCGATTCAGCATAGAATTCAACTGGCACAAACAACCCGGTTACGCCCCCCTTCCTTGGCCTGATACAACGCCTTGTCCGCACTGAACAGCAATTGCTCAAGGCTGATATCGCTGGCCGCTGTCCAGGTGGCAATGCCGATACTCACGCTCATCGGCGGCTCACCGGTGTCCACCAGTGGCAGTTTTTGCACCGCCTCGCGGATATGTTCGGCGATCTGCTGCGCGCCTTCACTGCCAGTTTCGGCCAGGACCACTGAAAACTCTTCACCACCATAGCGAGCCACCAGGTCCGCCGGGCGATGGACATTGGCGCGAATGACCTCGGCCAATGCCCGCAAGGCTTCGTCGCCGGCCTGATGCCCGTGCCGGTCATTGAAGGCCTTGAAGTGATCGGCATCGATCATCAGCAACGACAACGGCTTGCCACTGCGCTGCGCGCGAAACCATTCATGGCGCAGGGTCTGATCAAGGGATCGACGGTTGGCCACGCCGGTCAAGGCATCGGTGGCCGCCAGCTGCGCCAATTCCTGCTCGGCATATTGGCGCCGTCGCAGCTCGCGGCAGAGCATCCAGGTCAGCCACAACAGGCCGATGCACAAAACCCCTGTTGCACCACTGATCGCATAGGCCGTGCGGTTCCAGGTGGCGAACACTTCGTCGATGGAAAGGGCCACGATGACGGTCAGCGGCAGATTGCCGACCCGGGTAAAGGTGTACAGGCGCCGTTGATGGTCGACACTCGACACGCTTTCAAAGGTGCCACTGCGCTCTCGCAGCATGCGTACGACGTTGGGGCGGCTGGAGAAGCTTTTGCCGATGACGTTTTGTTCCCGGTACGGCTTCTGCGCCAGGAGAACCCCGTCATCATTGATGATGCCCAGCGTACTGCCGTTGCCGATGTCGAGGCTGTTGAACAGCTGGTCGAAGTAGCTCATGCGCATCGACGCCACCGCGACCCCCAGGAATTCACCCGTGGGCGAGGAAATGCGCCGACTGAAACTGATACGCCATTCGTCGCTGTCATCGCAGTCGCAGCGCGGCTTGAACGGTCGGCTGATAAACATGCCGGAGTCGCGATTGAAGGTATGGGCCAGGAAATAATCGCGGTCAGCGAAGTTGCCCGGTTTCGGTTCGATCAATGATGAGTCGGCCAGCACGTCGCCGTGCTTGTCCAGCAGCAGGATGTCGCCCTTGTAGCGCGCGGTGGTAGAGCGGTCGAACAGCACCAGATGACGGATCTGCGGAGAAACCTGTTTCAGGTCGTCCCGTTGGGCGGCGGCAATCAGGCCCTGCAAGGTCAAGTCATAGAGCTCGACCGTGCGCAGGACATCGGCATCGATCAGTTGCGCGATGGTGGTCGCGCTACGTGTGGCGGTCTGCTGGGCATTGGCGTGTTCGCGGATCAGCAGGAAAGTGACGATGCACAGGATTGAAATGACTGTCAGGGTGCTGCCGACGATCACCATGATCTCGGGTCGCCCGGGCGGGCCTTGAAAATGTGCGGTACGGCTTGCGATCATAGGGCTGACGTCTGCTAAAGGGACGCTGTAAGCGTAGTTGCATAAACGCAGCAGCCGAGTGAATCGTTCCTGTTGCTCGTGCGAT
The DNA here is from genome assembly GCF_057839025.1 of Pseudomonas sp. KH_046_1. Lineage (NCBI taxonomy): Bacteria > Pseudomonadati > Pseudomonadota > Gammaproteobacteria > Pseudomonadales > Pseudomonadaceae > Pseudomonas > Pseudomonas sp. KH_046_1. The sequence goes on along the minus strand of NZ_CM174481.1, from coordinate 5,281,532 downwards.
TGATCAATGGCGTGGGCGTCAGTGACTTTCGTTGCAGAAATTGCAATGAAGGTCGAGTCGCCACTATAAAAAAAGCCGCTGACAGCAGCGGCTTTGAAGACAACTTTTCAAAGGGAAGAGCCGATGAAAAGTGTCGAGGGAAACGGGAGTGATCGGTGCAGATCAGCTGTCTTTCTCGACCCGTGGCTGGGCCTGGATGCTGGATGCTTGCGGGGCTTGGGCGTCTTGCACAGCTTTGGCTGTCATCTCGATCCGATGCTCTTCGAACGTTGCAGCGCGTGCGGCGTTATGCGCAACGAAAGTCTGCGATTCTTCCGCCATCGCCAACGGCGACAGGAACAAAGAGGACAAAACGAAAGCGCTGGCAATACCCATACTGTTGGACATCTTTAAAACCTTCTTGCTTGGCAAGTGCTGTTTGGTGCGGGCAAAGATAAGGATCTTGGGGGAGGGGAAAAAGAGTGGATTCATGAAAGGACTGTTGCGGTTATGGCAATAGTGGGTTGGCCGCCTATATGTGTTCAACCCAAATCCAATGTGGGAGCGAGCCTGCTCGCGATAGCAGCACCTCGGTCCTTGAGTTGCACCGCGTTGCCTGCATCGCGAGCAGGCTCGCTCCCACAAAGGAAGAAGAGGATCAGGCAGGAAGATGAATGCCGAACGTATTCATCCCATGGTCGCTGCGCACAAACACATCCCCACCATGCATCAACGCAATCGCCTTGACGATGGCCAGCCCCAGACCGTGATTGTGGCCGCTGTTGCTGCGTGACGCATCGACCCGGTAGAAGCGTTCGAACAGGCGCGGCAGATGTTCGCTGGCAATCGGCGAGCCGGGGTTGGCGACGCCGATGCTGACTTGATGCTCCTGGACTTCGATCCGCACTTGAATCACCTGCCCGGGCGCGGTGTGCTGCACCGCGTTATTCAACAAGTTGATCAACGCCCGGCGCAGATGGGCGATCTCGATCCGCACTTGCGCGTCACCACTGACCTCAACCTGGACCTGAGCGTCCTCGAGAATGAAATCCAGATACTCCAGGGTCGTGGCTACTTCATCCGCCAGCGACGTGGACGTCAGTTTGGTCGCCTTGCTGCCCTGATCGGCGCTGGCGAGGAACAGCATGTCGTTGATGATCGAACGCAGTCGCTCAAGCTCTTCGAGGTTCGATTGCAGCACTTCGAAGTAATGCTCGGCGGAGCGCCCGCGGGTCAATGCGACCTGGGTCTGGCCGATCAGGTTGGTCAATGGCGAGCGCAGTTCGTGGGCGACATCGGCGTTGAATGACTCAAGGCGCGAGTAGGCCTGCTCGACCCGTTCCAGGGTCGAGTTGAACGAGCTGACGAATTGATCAAGCTCCGGCGGCAACGGCGACAGGCGCAAGCGCCCTGAGCGCAATGGCGGGGCCAGGCGCTGGGCTTCCTGGGACAGTTTGATCAGCGGCTTGAGCCCGATCCGCGCCACCCAATAACCCAGTGCCGAGGCCAGCAGCACGCCGACAATCGCCAAGCTGATCAGCGCGACCAGCAGGTGATGCTGGGTATGGAAAAACGTTTCGGTGTCGATGGCGATCATGAAGCGCAGCGCTGGGCGCTGATCCTTGGCCGGGAATTCGCTGACCAGCACTTTCAGCGGATACGGGTGCTCCGGCAGATGCATGTCGCGCGTGCCCAGGGGCCCTTGGGCAAAGGCGCGGATCTGCGGTGTCAGGTTGCCGTATTCGTAGTGTGGATCGCCGCTGATGATCCAGAAACTGATGCGTTTGTCTTCTTCGCTCAGCAGGTTGAGCTTGTTGTTGATCTTCACCCAGTGCTCGGGCGTGCCGTAACGGCCGACCGTGGATTCGAGCACGCTGTAGCGCGCATCCAGTTCGGCTTCGGGCAGCAGGCCCAGGCCCTTGTCGACCTGCTGGTACAGCGCCCAACCGATCAACAGAAAGACCAGAAGCGCCACCAGTGTGAACATGCCGCTCAGGCGCAGCGCAATGGAATTACTGGACACCACGGCTCTCCAGCACATAACCCATACCGCGAATGGTGTGCAGCAATTTTTCTTCGAACGGCCCGTCGAGCTTGGCCCGCAGGCGTTTGATCGCGACTTCGACGACGTTGGCGTCGCTGTCGAAATTGATGTCCCAGACCATCTCGGCAATGGCGGTTTTCGAGAGGATTTCGCCCTGACGCCGGGCCAGCACGCTGAGCAGCGAGAACTCCTTGGCGGTCAGGTCCAGACGTGTACCGGCGCGGGTGGCCTTGCGGCTGATCAAATCTATCCACAGGTCAGCGATACTCACCTGCACCGGTTCATGGCCGCCGCTACGGCGGGTCAGCGCTTGCAGGCGTGCCACCAGTTCAAGGAAGGAAAACGGTTTGCCCAGATAGTCATCGGCGCCTTCACGCAGGCCCTTGATGCGATCTTCCACACGCTCGCGGGCGGTGAGCATGATCACCGGGGTTTGCTTGCGCGCACGCAGGGCGCGCAACACACCGAAGCCGTCGAGGCCCGGTAGCATCACGTCGAGGACGATCACCGCGTAGTCGCTCTCCAGCGCCAGATGCAGGCCTTCCACACCATCGCGGGCCAGATCCACGGTGAAACCCTGTTCCGTCAGGCCGCGATGCAGATAGTCCGCGGTTTTTTCTTCGTCTTCGATAATCAGAACGCGCATGACCCCGCCTCAGTCTGTGGTCGCCAGCACCGGTTCTGGCGCAGGTTTAGGTCGATGGAATAGCCGCTCAAGCCACAAGTATATGACCGGCGTGGTGAACAGCGTCAGCGCCTGGCTCACCAGCAAGCCGCCGACCACGGCGATCCCCAAGGGCTGGCGCAACTCGGCGCCGGTGCCGTAACCGAGCATCAGCGGCAGGGCGCCGAGCAGGGCGGCAAGGGTGGTCATGATGATCGGCCGGAACCGCGTGATGCAGGCCTTGAAGATCGCTTCCTCTGGCGACAGTCCGCCATTGCGCTGCGCTTCGAGGGCGAAGTCGATCATCAGGATGCCGTTTTTCTTGACGATACCGATCAACAACACCAGCCCGATCAAGGCCATGATCGAAAAGTCCTGACCGCAGATCCACAGCATGATCACTGCGCCGAGGCCCGCCGAAGGCAAGGTGGAAATGATCGTCAGCGGGTGCACGAAGCTCTCGTAGAGCACGCCGAGGATGATGTACACCGCCAACAGCGCCGCCAGGATCAGCCACGGCTGGCTGGCCAGCGAACTCTGGAACGCCTGGGCCGCGCCCTGGAAGTTGCCGCTGATGGCGGTCGGCATGCCGATGTCGGCCTTGGCCTGGTTGAGCATGATCACCGCATCGCCCAACGCCACGCCGGGGGCCAGGTTGAACGACAGGTTGGCGGCGGGAAACATCCCGTCATGGGCGATGGACAGCGGGCCGATGGTCGGCGCATCGAACCTGGCCAGGGCCGACAGCGGCACCATTTCCCCGCTCAGGGGCGAGCGCAGGTAGAAATAGTTGAGGCTTTCGGCCTTGCCGCGCTGTTTGGTGTCCAGTTCCAGGATCACATTGTATTGGTTGACCTGAGTCTGGAATTCGTTGATCTGGCGCTGACCGAACGCATCGTACAGCGCCTCGTCGACGTCGCTGGCGGTCAGGCCGAAACGGGCTGCCGCGCTGCGGTCGATGCTGATATGGGTGATGCTGCCGCCCAGTTGCAGGTCGTTGGAAATGTCGCGGAAGGCCGGGTTGGCGCGCAGTTTTTCCGTCAGGCGCTGGGTCCAGGTGCTGAGGGTAGCGCCGTCGTTGCTCTTGAGCACGTATTGGTACTGGGCGCGGCTCGGGCCGGAGCTGAGGTTGATGTCTTGCCCTGCACGCAGGTACAGGACGATTCCCGGGACTTTCATCAGTTGCGGGCGAATCCGGTCGATGAACTGGCTGGCCGAGACATCGCGATCCCCGCGTTTTTTCAGGGTGATCCAGAAGCGGCCGTTGGCAATGGTCTGGTTGCTGCCCGAGACGCCGACGGAATGTGAAAACGTTTCGACTGCGGGATCGGCAGCGACGATTTCGGCCATCGCCAGGTGTTTTTTCACCATGTCGCCATAGGAAATATCGGCAGCAGCTTCGGTGGTGCCGAAGACGAAACCGGTGTCCTGTATCGGGAAGAAACCTTTAGGAATGAAGATGTAACCGGCGACGGCCAGAGCCAGCGATAAAGCGAACACACCGATCATCGCTTTCTGGTGGGCGAGGGCGCGGCGCAGGCCTTTTTCGTACCACGCCAACAGGCGTTCACCGAAGCCCGGTTTGTCGTGGGCGCGATGCACCGGCGCGCGCATGAACAGCGCTGCCAGCGTTGGCGCCAAGGTCAGCGAGACCACCACCGAAATCATGATGGTCGAGGTGGCGGTCAGGGCGAACTCCTTGAACAGCCGGCCGACTACACCGCCCATGAACAGCAGCGGAATGAACGCCGCCACCAGCGAGAAACTGATCGAAACCACGGTAAATCCGATCTCGCCAGCGCCTTTGATCGCCGCCTCGCGCATGCCGTCACCGGCCTCGAGATGCCGGTGGATGTTCTCCACCACCACGATCGCATCGTCCACCACAAAGCCCACGGCGACCACGATCGCCACCAGGGTCAGGTTGTTCAGGCTGAAGCCCATCACATACATCAGCGCGAAACTGGCGATCAGTGACACGCCGAGCACTGCCGACACGATCAGCGTGGCCGACAGTTGGCGCAGGAACAGCGCCATCACCGCCACCACCAGCATGATTGCAATCAGCAGGGTGATTTCCACTTCATGCAGCGAGGCACGGATGGTCTGGGTGCGGTCGATCAGCGTCTTGACTTGCACCGAGGCGGGGAGCATCGCTTCCAGTGCCGGCAAGGCGGCCTGAATGCGGTCCACGGTCTCGACGATGTTGGCGCCTGGTTGACGGAAGATCACCAGGTTGACCCCCGGTTGCGAGCCCGCCCAAGCCTGGATGTAGGCATCTTCCGAACCGTTGACGACTTTGGCGACATCGCGCAGATGAACCGGTGCACCGTCCTTGTAGGAAACAATTAGCTGGCTGTAGTCCTCCGGGTGGAACAACTGGTCGTTGGTGGACAGGGTCGAGATGCTCGACTCCCCGTACAGCGCACCCTTGGCCAGGTTGAGGCTGGTCTGCTGGATCGCCAGGCGGATGTCCGCGAGGGTCAGGCCGATGGCCGCGAGCTTGTCCGCCGAAACCTGGACGCGAATCGCCGGACGCTGCTGACCGGTGATGACGACCTGGCCTACACCGTCGACCTGACTGAGCTGACGGGACAACAGGGTTTCCGTCAGGTCGCTGAGCTCAGGGCCTGGCATCAGCGACGAGTTGACGCTGAGGATCAGCACCGGGCTGTCGGCCGGGTTGACCTTGCGCCAGGTCGGCAGGTTCGGCATGTCCTTGGGCAGTTTGCCCGCGGCGGTGTTGATCGCGGCCTGCACTTCCTGGGCCGCGGTGTCGATGCTTTTATCGAGGGTGAATTGCAGGGTCAGGATGGTCGAGCCGAGGGCGCTGCTCGATGTCATCTGGGTCACGCCGGGAATCGCGCTGAATTGCACTTCCAGGGGGGTAGCCACCGAGGAAGCCATGGTTTCCGGGCTGGCGCCGGGCAGTTGCGCGGCCACCTGGATGGTCGGGAATTCTGCCTCCGGCAACGGCGCTACCGGCAGGCGCGGAAACGCGATGACACCCAGCAGCACCAAGGCGAACGTCAGCAGGACCGTGGCCACCGGGTGGTCGATGCACCAGGCTGAAACCGAACCATGGCCCTTCATTGCGCCGCCTCCGATCGCACCACTTGAGGCGGCTCGGTCAGCACTTGCACAGTAGCGCCGGGCTTGAGCCGCGACTGACCATCGCTGACCAGTACATCACCCGGCTTCACACCCTTGATGATGTCCTGGCCGCTGCCTTGATAAACCATCTGCACCTGCACGGCTTCGACCTTGTCGCCATTGACCCGGTACACGAAGTGCTGGTCGAGGCCGCGTTGTACGACTGTCGGCGGCACCACCAGCGCATCTTTATCCAGGGCTGTCTGAATCTTTACCGTCACCAGCAGACCCGGCCAGAGCTTCTGCCTCGGATTATCGAACTCGGCCTTGGCGCGGATGGTGCCGGTGCTGGCGTTGATCTGGTTGTCGATCAGGGTCAGGTGGCCCTCGCCGAGCAGGTTGCCGGTTTCGCCGTCGGTGTCGGCACCGATGTAGGCCTTGACCCGGGCGTGCTGTGGGTCGTTGATCAGGCCTTGCAGGGTCGGCAGCATTTGCTGCGGCAGGGAGAATTCCACGGCGATCGGGTCGATCTGGGTCACCGTGAACAGGCCCTTGGTGTCGGTCATGCGCAGGAAGTTGCCTTCGTCGACGGTACGAATGCCGACACGACCGCTGACCGGGGAGCGAATTTGTGTGTAGGAAAGCTGTACCTCGGCGGAGTCAATCGAGGCCTGGTTACCTTGGGCGGTGGCCTTGAGCTGGTTGACCAGGGCTTGTTGCTGGTCGTAAGTCTGCTTGGACACGCCGTCGTCGACACTCAACAGCTTGTAGCGCTTGAGGTTGACCAGCGCCACTTGCAGTTGTGCCTGGCTTTCGCCCAGTTGTGCCCGGGCCTGGTCGAGGCTGGCGCGGATCGACCGGTCGTCGATGGTGGCCAGCAGGTCGTCTTTTTTTACCAGTTGGCCTTCTTTGACCATGATTTTGGTGAGAATGCCGTCGATTTGCGGGCGGACCACGACGCTGTGCAGGGACAACACCGAGCCGATGCCACTGACGTAGCGCGGCACGTCTTTTTCGGCGACGGCGACTACGCGCACGGGGATGGCGGTGGGGGTGGCGAGTTTGGCCTTGGCCGGTTTGTTGGCGTACCACAGGCCCAGCGCTGCCAGGACGATCAGAAGGGCGACGAGCAGGGCGGATTTTTTCTGGATTCGCATGCGAGTGGGGCGCCGGGGCTGGGTAGACGGTTGGTATTTTCCTTTATAAACCTGTTTGCCGGTCAGGAGGGTGACGGCTAACTGACGGCGCTGTCAGTTTGTGGGACTTGGCGGCCTCTGGGCCGACCATGTTGTGGGTGACCGTGTACATATCCGTTGCTTCGGTAACGGCGACTTAGGGTTTCGCCCTGACGGCGACTCACTTTTTTTAACAAGCGCCTCAAAAAAAGTAAGCAAAAAAAGCGCTCGCCCCGAACGTCCGGCCCCTCGCTGGGGCTCGGTGTTCCTTCGCTCCGGCATTCATCCGGGGGCATTGCCCTCCGGTCTGCTTCGCGACGACCTACATGCAATGAGTTCGACTGCGTCGAACGGCGCTGCGCGCCAATCCCCGGATGAACGCCTCCACTCAGCCTTCCGAGGGGGCGGGTGGATCAAGATCAAGAGCTGCAGGCGAGCTAACGCTCGGCCTGATGAGTGGTAAGAAGCGGCGGGTGTACGCCGATCTGTTTTTGCTCTTCTGTGGGAGCGGGCTTGCCCGCGAAGGCGGCGTGACAGCCAGCCAATTTCTGGCAGATTTATGCAAATCCAACTGTGGGAGCGAGCCTGCTCGCGAAAGCGGTGTATCTGCACACAGAGATGTTGAATGTGAGAGCGCCATCGCGAGCAGGCTCGCTCCCACAATGAATCAATCTGATGTGAGCCGGGTTCGGGCATCCATCAGTTCGCCACCCGAACCCCACCCAGACTTCCGCTCAATTCATACGCCGCCAATTCCGCCTGATGCGCCGCCAGCAATTCCGGCAACGATCCACGCAAATACTCGACCCATGTCTTGATCTTCGCATCCAGGTACTGGCGCGACGGGTAGATCGCATACAGGTTCAGTTCCTGGGAGCGGTAGTTGGGCATCACGCGCACCAGCGTGCCGTTGCGCAGGCCTTCTATTGCGGCGTACAGCGGTAGGACGCCAACGCCCATGCCGCTGATGATCGCGGATTTCATCGCGTCGGCGGAATTCACCAGGAACGGTGAGCTGTTGATGGTGACCATTTCCTGGCCATCAGGACCGTCGAAGGCCCATTTCTCCAGCGGAATCACCGGGCTGACCAGGCGCAGGCAGGCGTGGTTGAGCAGGTCGCTGGGTTTTTGTGCGCAGCCGTTGGTTTTGACGTAGGCCGGCGAGGCGCAAACGATGCTGTAGGTGATGCCCAGGCGCTGGGAGACGAAACCCGAATCCGGCAGTTCGCTGGCGAGGACGATGGACACGTCGTAACCCTCGTCGAGCAGGTCCGGTACGCGGTTGGCCATGGTCAGGTCGAAGGTCACGTCCGGGTGGGTCTTGCGGTAGCGGGCGATGGCGTCGATCACGAAGTGCTGGCCGATGCCGGTCATGGTGTGCACTTTCAGTTGTCCGGCCGGGCGTGCGTGGGCGTCGCTGGCTTCGGCCTCGGCTTCTTCGACGTAGGCCAGGATCTGTTCGCAGCGCAACAGGTAGCGCTTGCCGGCTTCGGTCAGGGCGATGCGACGGGTTGTTCGGTTGAGCAGGCGGGTTTGCAGGTGGGCTTCCAGGTTGGAGACCGCGCGCGAGACGTTGGCCGTGGTGGTGTCCAGTTGCACGGCGGCGGCGGTGAAGCTGCCGGCTTCGGCCACGTAACTGAAGGCGCGCATGTTTTGCAAAGTGTCCATGGGGTGCTCTCTAGGCGAATGGCAAATTGTGACACGAAGTTTCTGTTTATTTACAGGCGACTAAAGATCGACCAAGGGATTATCTCGTTAACGGTAACAAAGATTCACAGGAATCCCAGCTTATCGCCTTTCAGGCCGCCCCATAGAATTGCGCAACTCGCAAAACTCCCCACCTCAGGAAATCGCAGCAGTGCCGCGTCGCATCAGCAGAGCGCTTCAGCCGCTCAGTGTTTTGGCTTTAACCCTGGCAATCAGCGGCTGCATCGGAACCGGAGGTATTGCCCCGCAGGGCAAGGCGCTGGAGGCCAATTCACTGGCCACCGACGAGGCAATCCAGAGCGCCGCGCAAGAGGCGCACTGGCCCACCGCGCAATGGTGGCAAGCCTATGGCGACCCGCAACTGAACCGCTGGATCGACCTCGCCCTGCAAGGCAGCCCGACCCTGGCCATGGCCGCCGCCCGGGTGCGTCAGGCCCGGTCCATGGCCGGCGTGGCTGAAGCGGCCGAGTCGCTGCAGATCAATGGCGAATCCACCCTCAAGCGTCACAACTGGCCTACCGACCAGTTCTATGGCCCCGGCGAGCTGGCCAACAGCACCACCTGGGACAATAACGCGGCGCTGGGTTTCAGCTATGCCCTTGATCTCTGGGGTCGCGAAAACAATGCCACCGAGCGCGCCGTGGACATGGCGCACATGAGCGTTGCCGAAGCGCGTCAGGCCCAGCTCGAATTGCAGGACAACATCGTACGGGTCTACATCGAGTTGTCGTTGCATTACGCCCAGCGGGACATCGTCGAGGCGACCCTGAAGCAACAACAGCAGATTTTCGAGCTGGCGCAAAAGCGTCTGGATGGTGGCATCGGCACCCATTTCGAAGTCAGCCAGGCCGAGACGCCGCTGCCGGAAACCCATCGCCAGATCGACGCCCTCGACGAAGAAATCGCCTTGAGCCGTAACCAACTCGCCGCTCTCGCCGGCAAGGGCCCGGGGGAGGGCGCGCAGTTGCAGCGGCCAACGCTGTCACTGGGTGCGCCGCTGAAACTGCCGTCGTCGTTGCCGGCGCAATTGCTCGGCCAACGCCCGGACGTGGTCGCCAGCCGCTGGCAAGTGGCGGCGCAGGCGCGGGGCATCGATGTCGCCCATGCCGGTTTCTACCCGAACGTCGATCTGGTCGGCAGCCTCGGCTACATGGCCACCGGCGGCGGGGCCCTGGAGTTCTTGACCGGCAAGAAACTCAACTACAGCGTGGGTCCGGCGATTTCGTTGCCGATCTTCGATGGCGGACGCTTGCGTGCGGAGTTGGGTGAAGCCTCGGCGGGTTATGACATCGCCGTGGCCAAGTACAACCAAACCCTGGTCAACGCGCTGAAAAACATCTCCGACCAGTTGATCCGCCGCGAGTCCATGGACAAGCAGCAGGCTTTCGCCGCCGAGTCGGTGGCCACGGCGCAGAAGACCTACGACATCGCGATGATTGCCTACCAGCGTGGCCTGACCGATTACCTCAACGTGCTCAATGCCCAGACCTTGTTGTTCAAGCAGCAGCAAGTGCAGCAGCAGGTTCAGGCGGCGCGTTTGAGTGCCCATGCCGAGTTGGTGACGGCACTCGGCGGTGGTTTGGGCGCGGGCAACGATGTGCCGAAAGATAGCCAGACCCAGGCACCGAAAACCCCGAGCCTTTTGCGTTGAACACAAAACCTGTGGGAGCGGCGGTGCGGCGATCCGGCTTGCTCGCGAAGGCGGTGTGTCTGACGACACTTTTGTTGCCTGACACTCCCTCTTCGCGAGCAAGCTCGCTCCCACAGGTTCCGAGTTTTGGCTGATTTTTCACTGAGCAGGATTTGATGACTCCCTTGCCCGCACCCTTGCGCTGGCTGTACTCCCTGGAATGGCGTCGGGGTTTCTTCGACTGGTCACGCAGTGACGGCGTGACCTGGGTCTACATCTTCAAGGTGCTGTTCGCGGCATTCCTGACGCTGTGGCTGGCCATGCGCCTGGAGCTACCGCAACCGCGCACGGCGATGATCACCGTGTTCATCGTCATGCAGCCGCAAAGCGGCCAGGTGTTCGCCAAGAGTTTCTATCGTTTTCTCGGCACTCTGGCCGGGTCGGCGGTGATGGTCGCGCTGATCGCCCTGTTTGCGCAGAACACTGAACTGTTCCTCGGTTCGCTGGCGATCTGGGTGGGTATCTGCACGGCCGGCGCCACCCGCTGCCGCAACTTTCGTGCCTACGGTTTCGTACTCGCCGGATACACCGCGGCGATGGTCGGCTTGCCCGCGCTGGCCCACCCGGACGGCGCGTTCATGGCGGCGGTCTGGCGGGTGCTGGAAATCTCGTTGGGCATTCTCTGTTCGACCCTGATCAGCGCTGCAATCCTGCCGCAAACCGCCAGCGCCGCCATGCGCAACGCCCTGTATCAGCGCTTCGGCGTGTTTGCCCAGTTCGTCACCGACGGCTTGCGTGGCCGCAGTCAACGCGAGGCGTTCGAGGCCGGCAATGTGCGCTTCATTGCCGAGGCAGTCGGACTCGAAGGGCTGCGCAGCGTCACCGTGTTCGAAGACCCGCACATGCGTCGGCGCAATGGCCGCCTCAGCCGCCTGAACAGTGAGTTCATGGGCATCACCACGCGCTTCAATGCCCTGCATCAGTTGCTCGAACGCTTGCGCAGCAACAATACGGATCATGCCGTGGCGGCGATAAAACCGGGCTTGCAAGACCTCGCCGAATTACTCGACGGCTTCAGTGGCCGTGCGCTGACCAGCGCCGATGCGGAGCGTCTGGTTACGGCGCTGAGCGCCTACAAGGCAGGGTTGCCGGCGCGGGTGCGCAGCCTGCGGGCGATCTTTCAGGAGAGCGAACCGAGCGACGACGAACTGCTGGACTTCCACACGGCGTACGAACTGCTCTATCGCTTCGTCGACGACCTGCACAGTTATGCACAGACCCACGCCTCCCTGGCCGATCACAGTCACGAACGGGAGCGCTGGGACGAGCCGTTCACTCCGCAAACCAACTGGATGGCGGCGGCTGCATCGGGGATACGCGCAGCGTTCATTCTGGTGGTATTGGGCAGCTATTGGGTGGCAACCGCCTGGCCGAGCGGCGCGACCATGACCCTGATTGCCGCCGCGACCGTGGGCCTGTCCGCCGCCACCCCGAACCCCAAGCGCATGGCCTTTCAGATGGCGTGCGGGACATTGCTCGGGGCGCTGATCGGCTTCGTCGAGATGTTTTTCATTTTCCCGTGGATCGACGGATTTCCGTTGCTGTGCGTGATGCTCGCCCCGGTGATCGTACTCGGCTCGTTCCTGACCTCGCGACCGCAATACGTCGGCGTCGGCCTGGGCTTGCTGATCTTCTTCAGCACCGGTTCGGTGCCGGACAACCTCACGGTCTACAACCCCTACACCTTCATCAACGACTACATCGCCATGGTGCTGGGCATGCTGGTGTGCGCAGCGGCCGGTGCGATCATTCTGCCGCCCAACAGCCGCTGGCTGTGGCGTCGGCTGGAGCAGGATTTGCGCGGTCAGGTGGTGTACGCCATCAGCGGCAAGCTCAAGGGGTTGGCGTCGAGTTTCGAAAGCCGCACCCGCGATCTGGTGCATCAGGCCTACGGCTTCGCGGCGGGCCAACCGCAAGTGCAGCGGGACTTGCTGCGCTGGATGTTCGTGGTGCTGGAAGTCGGTCACTCGATCATCGAGTTGCGCAAGGAGCAGGCGATTCTGCCGGTGCATCCGGCCTATGCCGAATCCCAGCCATGGCGCCAGGCGATCCGGGTGATGGGTCGTGCGCTGGTGCGGCTGTTCCTGCAACCGAACAGCAGCAACCTCGAACGCGCGCTGATTGCCGTCGATCACGCGATCAGCCGTGTGCAGTCCACCGACGAACCCTTCGCCCCGCACTTCGATACCTCGGCGTTGCGCCGGGTGAAGAGCTACCTGCACTTCATCCGCACCTCGCTGCTCGATCCGCAATCACCGCTGGCTGCCTTCGCAAACAGCCAGCCCCAAGGACTTGCACATGCCTCGTGAAATCGCCTTCCACGGCGTGTACATGCCGACCATGACCCTGATGTTTTTCATCGCGGCGGCGCTTGCCTGGGCGCTGGACCGGTTCCTGTCCGGGTTCGACCTGTACCGTTTTTTCTGGCACCCGGCGTTGCTGCGCCTGAGCCTGTTTACCTGTCTGTTCGGCGCCATGGCGCTGACTGTCTACCGTTGACTCTCTATCTCTGAAGAATGCCCCGATGAAAAAGTTTTTCAGTCTGCTCGCGACCTTGCTGGTGCTGGCCCTCGCGCTGTGGATCGGCCGCTCCTTGTGGGAGCACTACATGAACACGCCATGGACCCGCGACGGCCGCGTGCGCGCCGACATCATCAACGTCGCCGCCGACGTCACCGGTGAAGTGGTGGACGTGCCGGTGCGTGACAACCAACTGGTGAAGAAGGGCGACTTGCTGATGCAGATCGATCCCGAGCACTACCGTCTGGCAGTCAAGCAGGCGCAAAGTCTGGTGGCATCACGCAAGGCGACCTGGGAGATGCGCAAGGTCAACGCCCATCGTCGCGCCGATATGGACAACCTGGTGATCTCCCGGGAAAACCGTGACGACGCCAGTAACCTCGCCGACTCGGCCCTGGCCGATTACCAGCAGGCCCAGGCGCAACTGGAAGCCGCCGAACTCAACCTCAAGCGTACTGAAGTGCGTGCGGCGGTGGATGGCTATGTGACCAACCTCAACGTGCATCGTGGCGACTACGCGCGCATCGGCGAGGCGAAAATGGCCGTGGTCGACATGAACTCGTTCTGGGTCTACGGCTTCTTCGAAGAAACCAAACTGCCCCATGTGCGCGTCGGTGATAAGGCCGACATGCAACTGATGAGCGGCGAAGTACTCAAGGGCCACGTGGAAAGCATCTCGCGTGGCATCTACGACCGCGACAACCCGGAGAGCCGCGAACTGATCGCCGATGTGAACCCGACGTTCAACTGGGTGCGTTTGGCGCAGCGGGTGCCGGTGCGGATTCACATCGATGAGGTGCCGGAGGGTGTGCTGTTGGCGGCGGGGATTACTTGTACGGTGGTGGTGAAGCAAGGTGATGGTGCATAACCGATAGACCGAGTCGCCTGCTTCGCGAGCAGGCTCGCTCCCACATTTGATCTTCAGTGACCGATGAATTTATGTAGGACACAAATCCAGTGTGGGAGCGAGCCTGCTCGCGATGGGGGTGGCTCGGTCCACATTTCACTCCTTGCAAAACGTCTCATGCAAATGCCGCCAGATCACCCGGCCATCGGCTTGCTTCTCGAACACAACCGTCGAGCGACGATCCGAGTGCAGCCCGGTCGCATCGGTCTGTTGCTCACGGTAACTCACGGTCGCGCCACCGTCGTACAGCGCTATCCCGCGTAACTCGCTGAGCTCGATGCGGAACCCGAGCTTCTTGCCGCCTGCCAGCGTGAACAATTCGCTCAGCGCGTCAAAATCCAGCACCCGACCGAGTGGTGAGACCATGGAGAACTGCGGCGAAAAACGTGTCAGCAGTTTTTCGAGTTCGGACGCGTCGCGTTCTTCGGCCAGCCATTGTTCGATGGCCACGTGGGCCTGGATCACTTCGTCGAAGTATTCGGTGTAGTCGGTCATTTTATTTCCTGAAATTCTGTGGTGCCTGTTCTGACGCCTTCGCGGGCAAGCCCGCTCCCACAGGATTAGCGCCATTTCAAAATCTGCGCATGACCTGTGGGAGCGGGCTTGCCCGCGAAGAACGATGACGCGGTTTCAGAGCTGCCCACGCAACCCGAACCGCTTCATCAGCCCGGATTCGAGCAAACCCTTGGGCAATAAACTTGCCATCAGCGGCAACGCACGACTGCCATTGCCCAGGCGCACCAGTCGCGCAGGTTTGCTCTGCTGCACAGCCTTGAGCAAACCGGCGGCAAACTCATTGGCCGGGGTCGGGTTGTCCTGAGAGGCTTTGGCCCGGGCACGTATGCCTTCGCGCAACGGAAACCATGGCGACTGTTCGCTGATCAGTTGCTCGGCTTCGTGCCCGGCATTCCTGGCGAAGCTGGAAGCGATGGCTCCCGGCTGGACTTCCATCACCCGCACGCCGAACGGCGCCAGTTCCATGCGCAAGGCATCGCTCAAGGCGTGCACGGCGGCTTTCGAGGCGCAGTAGGCGCCGGCGAATGGCGTGACCAGTACGCCGGACACGCTACCGATATTCACCACCAGCCCTTTGGCCCGACGCAGCACCGGGAACAAGGCGCGGGTGACGCCGACGATGGCGAACACGTTGGTTTCGAACTGGCGTTGCATGGCCGGTACACCACCATCGAGCAACGGCCCCATGGCGCCATAGCCCGCGTTGTTGATCAGCACATCGAGGCCGCCGGTTTGTTGGTTGATTCGCTCGCTCAAGGCTTCGAGTGCCGCGGTGTCGTTGACATCCAGTTGCACGGCGGTGAAACCCGCAGCGGTGAGTGCCGCGACATCTTCGGCCTTGCGGGCACTGGCCCAGACTTCATAGCCGGCGACCTTGAACGCATCGGCGAGGGCGCGGCCAATGCCGCTGGAGCAACCGGTAATCAACGCAACGGGCATGGCGCATTCCTTGTGCAAAAAATGGGGAAGGGATCAGTCGGAAAAACTACCCTGCAATCGCTCGGCGCGAAACTCCAGGGTTTCCGGACGGTAGCCAGGGCGCAATGGCGGCAGCGGCAAACAGTCTTCCCAGTTGCCTCCGGCCTGCAATTCGCCGGGGCCACGATAGCGCGGGGCGGAGTATTGATTGTCGGCCAGGTTCACCGTATCGCCCGGTGCATAAGCCGCGACCCGCCAGCGCAGCTCAGTCAGCGGCACGTCATTGCCGTTGTTGAGGGTCAATTGCAATGGGCGGTCGGCGGGACACTGCTGCGGTGCGTAACTGATGCGCAACTCCAGGCGTTGCAGTTGCTTGAGCTCGTGCTGGTCCATCCAGATGACCCAAGTGGCGACGATACCCAGCCCCACGGCAGCCGCCAGGGATACGGGCAAGGCCTTGGCTGGATAGCGCAGCAACAGGATCAGCCAGGTGATGACCAGCAGGGCGCCGATGAACATGACGTAAATCTCGGGAATAGAGAGGGTCATCCTACCTAAGCGCAGGTGGGGTTGGCGATGGGCGGGGCGTGGCGATGGTACAGAAGTCCGTCTGTCGGCCCTGTAATTTCTGACAGTAGCCAGGCACTTGATCGACAGGCTTAGATGAGGGGAGTGATTCCGGAGCGGCTACCGTGCCAGCAACCCTTTCAATCCACCGCCACACCCCGAGCCTGACCACAAGTGACCCTCGGGGGTTGCCAGTCCGCGCCGTGGGTTACTGGCGTGACATCGACGGCGTGCCGCCTCAGGCACGGGTCAACCGCACGGCCCATGATTGGGCAGGGCGCGCGGTTGCGCAGTGGGACCCGCGGTTGTTTCTGGACGCTTCGGCACCGCCTAATTTGCAAACGGTTTACGCCTTGTCCGGCGCGGTGTTGAGTACCAACAGCGTCGATGCCGGGTGGCGTGTGGCGCTGTCGGGTGAGGCGGGGCAGCCGCTCCATCACTGGGATGGCCGGGGTTCCCGGCGCTGGATGCAGTATGACGAGCAGTTGCGTCCGCTGGCGGTGTTCGAGCAGGCGGTGGACGGCGAAGCGGTTTGCACGGAACGCTTGAGTTACGGTGCGAGCGATCCGACTTTTGCCGAGCACAACCAATGCGGCCAACTGATTCGCCATGATGACCCGGCGGGCACGCAGCGGTTTACCGAGTTCGGCTTGCACGGCGCGGCAGTGGAGCAGGCGCGGCATTTTCTGCAAGCGTTGACGCTACCGGATTGGCCCGAGCCGGTAGCCGATCGCGAATTGCTGCGGGAGCCGGGCGAAGGCGCGATCACCCGATCGCACATCAACGCATTGGGCGAGGTCTCCCATCAAACCGATGCCAAGGGGCACCGCCAGTTATTCCATCAAACCCTCGACGGCCAGTTGCGCGAAGTGCGCCTGCAACTCAACGGCGTACCCACCCCGAAAACGCTACTCAGCGCCATCACCTACAACGCCCACGGCCAGACCGAACGGGAAGTCGCCGGCAACGACGTGATCACCACGCTGGAATACGACGCGCAGAATGGCCGACTGACCCGCCTCCAGGCGCAACGCGGCAACGAAGCCCTGCAAGACCTGCGCTATGCCTACGATCCGGTGGGCAACGTGCTGAGCATCGAGGATGCCGCGCAGCCGATTCGCTACTTCGCCAACCAGCGCATCGAACCGGTCAATCGCTACGCCTACGACAGCCTGTCGCAACTGATCGAAGCCACCGGCTGGGAAGCGGGCGGTGCCAATAAAGGCCCACAGTTTTCGACGTTTGATGATCCCGCGCCCCGCGCCAATTACCGCCAGACCTATCACTACGATACGGGCAGTAATCTGTTGGAACTGACCCACGAAGGTCCGCAAAGTCATGGACATCGAATGGTCGCGGCGGCGCACAGCAACCGTTGCCTGCCGGTGCTGGAAGGTGTGGAGCCGGGTGAGGACGACTTCCGCCGAGGCTTCGACGGCAACGGTAACTTACTCAACCTGCAACCGGGACAAACCCTGGGTTGGGACCTGCGCAACCAGCTGGGCGAAGTGCGGCCGGTGGTGCGCGATTCCGGGCTCGATGACCGCGAACGTTATGTCTACGGCGCCGACGGCATGCGCCTGCGCAAAGTCCGTGAGGCCCACACCAATGCCCGGACGCTGATCGCTGAAACCCGTTATCTGCCGAACCTGGAACTGCGCCACCACAGCGGCACGGGCGAAGTACTGCAGGTGATCAGCGTGCAGGCCGGGCGCAGCAGCGTACGGGTGTTGCATTGGGACTCAGCGCCGCCGAAGGACAGCGCCGATGATCAATACCGCTACCACCTGACTGATCATCTGGGCTCCTGCACCCTGGAACTCGACGGAGACGGAGAAGTGATCAGCCAGGAGCGTTATCACCCGTACGGCACCACTGCCTGGTTCGCCGGGCGCGGGGAGGTGGAGGCGAGTTACAGAACGGTGCGTTATTCGGGGAAAGAGCGGGATGCGACGGGGCTTTATTACTATGGGTTCAGGTATTACGTGGCGGGGTGGCAGCGGTGGTTGAATCCGGATCCGGCGGGGGATGTAGATGGGTTAAATTTCTTTGCATTCGTAAGGAACAGTCCATTGCAGTTTGTGGATCCCGATGGGTTGGATCCTATTGATATTTCAAACCCGACAAAGGAACAACGCAAGAAAGTTGGGCTTGACGCAAAACGGTCTAGTGTTGGGAAGACGATGTACGAAAACAAAGTCAGTTGGCACGAGGATCTTAAGCTTAAAAAGCCAAATAAAACGGTTCACTCGGTAGGGGCCCGTGAGTGGAGTAATTTACAGTTGGCGGATAACGCTAATTATTTTACAAAGGCGATGTTTCCGAAGGGCTCCCCAAACCAATTAGTTGACTTGTGGAGAACTCGAGAAGAGCAGCTGCTTACTCAACTGACAGAAGCACGCGCTGAGGGGGGGATGGCAGCCGCACGCATCGGTGTCGGTAACTGCGGCGAGCACGCGCGTATGAGTTTCAATTTACTCGCCAGTGCGAAACGAACTGATCCAATTGCTCTTGTTAAGGCTGATAGAAACGATCATATGTTTGTCGCTATTGGTGATCACCGTGAAGTCAGCCTAGAGAAAATTGTATTCTCAGATCCATGGGTTACCTTTCCTCAGGCGCATTTAGGTGCGCATGGTTCCTATGCAATCGGAGCTGTCACAGAGTGGGCTCCCGTGGGGATCAGTGGTCCTGCGTACCAAGTGGACGACAACATACTAGCTCGCAGTGAGTCATTTAATTATCCCGTAAAGTCAGGGACAAAGAAAAGTGAGGACTCTGCGTTTTTGGAAATCGATGAAAAAAAAGGGATCTATAGTGAGTGGTTTTCTCTCAGGAGTGATTTGGTTGGGCTTGATTACACATGGGCAGTTAGTGGAAATTTTGCAACTTTTGAAAAATCCTATGTAAAGGATCGATTGGATCATTATCGACGTTACTTGAAAGTTGAGCAGCGACTGAGTCAGAGCACTTTTAATTGAGGCTTGCAGAGGTTTTCTTGAAATGAAAAAGCCCCGGAGGCGCGAGCCTTCAGGGCTTTTTCATATGTTTTCACCCAACTCTTTGCGGATAGGGAGCGCATTGGGCTGGGTGAATGGCTACGGATTACTGCGCGATAGTCTTCACCGCAACCCCACGCTCAACCGGCGTCGAGCGCCCGTAGATATCTTCAAACCGCTCGATATCGTCCTCACCCAGATAGCTCCCCGACTGCACCTCGATGATCTCCAACGGGATCTTCCCCGGGTTACGCAGGCGATGTACCGAAGCGATCGGAATGTAGGTCGACTGGTTCTCGGTCAGCAGGAACACGTTTTCATCACAGGTTACCTCAGCGGTGCCGCTGACCACGATCCAGTGCTCGGCGCGGTGGTGGTGCATCTGCAGCGACAGGCACGCGCCCGGTTTGACCGAGATGTGCTTGACCTGGAAGCGCCCGCCCATGTCCACCGAGTCGTAGGAGCCCCACGGACGGTAGACCTCGCAGTGGTTCTGGGTTTCAGTGCGGCCCTGTTCGTTGAGGGTGTTGACCATCTGTTTCACGCCTTGGACCTTGTCCTTGTGGGCGATCATCATGGCGTCCTTGGTTTCGACCACGACGATGTTTTCCAGGCCGATCACCGACACCAGTTTGCCGTTGCCGTGGATCATGCAGTTTTTGCTGTCCTGGATCACCACGTCGCCTTTGGTGACGTTGCCGTTGGCGTCTTTTGCATTGACTTCCCACAGCGACGACCAGCAGCCGACATCGCTCCAGCCCGCGGTCAGCGGCACGACGCAGGCGCGTTGGGTTTTTTCCATCACCGAGTAGTCGATGGAATTGTCCGGGCAGCAGGCGAAGGTGGCTTCGTCGAAGGTGATGGTGTCGGCATCCTGCTGGCTGCGTTCCAGGGTCAGCAGGCAGGTGTCGTAGATGTCCGGATCGTGCTTTTTCAGCTCTTCGAGGAAGCGACTGGCGCGGAACAGGAACATGCCGCTGTTCCAGAAGTAGCCGCCGGACTGGACGAACTCGGTGGCGCGCTTCACGTCGGGTTTTTCGACGAAGTGCGAGACACGGCTGACGCCTTCAGGCAGCAGCGAGTCGTTGGTCGACTTGATGTAGCCATAACCGGTTTCCGGCTTGGTGGCCGGCACGCCGAACAGCACCATTTCACCGTTTTCGGCGGCGACGGTGGCCAGGGCCAGGGCGCGCTGCAGGGCTTTCTGGTCTTCCAGCACGTGGTCGGCCGGCAGCACCAGCATCAGCTCGTCGCGACCTTCACTGACCAGCATCATCGCAGTCAGGGCCACGGCCGGCGCGGTGTTGCGACCGAACGGTTCCATCAGGATGCGTTGGGTTTCCAGTTTGCGCGCCGCCAATTGCTCGTTGACGATGAAGCGGTGGTCCTTGTTGCAGACCACGATTGGCGAATCCATGCCTTCGAACACCAGGCGTTCCAGGGTTTGCTGGAACAGGGTGTGTTCGCCGGTCAGGGCCAGGAACTGCTTAGGGAATTGTTTGCGGGAAAGCGGCCAAAGACGTGAGCCACTACCACCTGACAAGATCACCGGAATCATGTTGTTACTCCTTGAATATCGATTGGTTAGAGCTACTGCGTTCTGTCGTTTCACTCTTGTTTTTGTCTCGTGTCCGGATTGACGCTGCGGTCCCCTGTAGGAGCGAGCCTGCTCGCGATGACGGTGTGTCAGTCGACATCAATATTGGATGTCAGTCCGCTATCGCGAGCAGGCTCGCTCCCACAAGGGGAGCTGCGTCAATCAGGCAAAATTTATTAGCGCGTCGACACCGGGCGTTTCACCCAGACCGGCGACAGGCTGCTGCCGCTGCCGGTGACGTACAGCACCGCGGCTTCACCGCGTTCCAGAGCGACCGGTTTCACGTCGCCGACTTTGGTGGTGCCGTCGTACAAGGCCAGGCTGACCTTCACCGGGTTGATTTCACGCTCGCCGCGACCCTTGGGTGCAACGTTCGGGACTACGTCGGTCTTGCCGTCGGCGGTCTTCAGGGTCAGCGCCTTGTCGCTGAGGTTTTGCACGCGTACCAGGGACTTCTGCTTGTTCTTGAATGGCGGCTCTTCGATCAGTTGCGGTGCGCCGCTGGCGTTGTTGACCAGGGTGTAATAGTGGTCGCCGGCCAGTTTCACCGGCAGGCTCTGGCTACCGACCTTGGCGCTGTAGTCGCCGCCCGGCATGAAGCTGAAGTCACTGCTCGACAGTGGCGCGACATCGCTCAGGTTGGTGCTGCCGACGGTGGCGCTGACTTCGGCGTTGCTAGCGTTGTAGATGCGCACGAAGGTCGAGCCTTTCGGCGCGACCGGGCCGTACAGGGCGGCGTCGCCTGCGGCGAAAGCCTGTACCGACAGCACGCTGAGGCCGGCAACCAGGGCAAAGCTTTTAGCGAGACGACGAGGAGTTGTAGTGAAAGTCATGGTGTACCTCTCTTTCAGTTTTGCGCCCGGTCGGGCGTCTCGGATTTAGTGTTTGCAGCTACGTTTTGTTGGCGGGCGCCGGCTTGTTTAAGCTCTGCGACCCACTGCGGGTCGGCGTCGCCGATTTCGTTGTTCACGGGCAGATATCGTTCAGGGAACTCCCAGATCAGCACCTGTGGCGGGCTGTTCTTGAAGGCATCGCTTTTGAGATAGCTGAGCATCGGCTGAATCGGGCCGTGGCCGTCTTCGGCGTAATTGACCACGTCGCTGTTCAGCGCTTGCTTGAGCGCACCGACGAAGTTCCAGGTGGGGTTGGCGCTGTAGCTGGTGCCGATCAGGGCCACCGGCACTTCGGTGTTGGCGAACAGCGCGTCGTCGCCGGCGGGCTGGTCTTCAGCCGCGACCGTATTGCGCTTCTGCAATTGCTCCTGTTTAGGCATCAGGTTTTCGAACAGCGGGTCCAGTGGCAGGAACAGACGCAGGTCGCCCTTGTGCGTAATGGTTTCCGCAGGTTCAGTGACGAAACGCTGCGGCTCGCCGCTCAGCGGGTACTTGTCGGCAATGGTCCTGGCCAGACGGTTGGCGGCGATCTCGGCGCCTTGCGGCGTCCAGTGGGTGTCGGTGCGCAGGAACACTTGCTGGCCATTCTGCTTGGCCTGTTGCAGCGGGCCGAGCAGGTCAGGGGCCGGAATCCGGTCGGCGGCCAGGCGCTGGTGGAAGTCCTTGTAGAGGTTGGCGTGGATGCTCGCCGGTTTCACTTCACCGAGGTGTTCCGGGTACAGGCGCACCTTGGCTGGCACCACTGCCATCACCAGTTGCACGCCTTTTTCCTTCAAGGTCTGGCGTACGCCTTCGACCAGCGCGTAGTTGCCTTGCAGGTTCAGCTCTTCGTTGACCACCGGGTGGAACTCTTCATCGCTGTACAACCACTGGTCGCGACCGAGCACCACGCCCGGACGACCTTCGTTGAACAGTTTGAAATCCAGTGCGGCCCAGAGGTTGGTGCCCAGGCGCTTGATCGGGAACTCGTCGTCGTAGTGCGTTTCCACGGCTTTGCTCCAGCGGCCGTTGAGC
Source organism: Pseudomonas sp. KH_046_1 (assembly GCF_057839025.1). Taxonomy (NCBI): domain Bacteria; kingdom Pseudomonadati; phylum Pseudomonadota; class Gammaproteobacteria; order Pseudomonadales; family Pseudomonadaceae; genus Pseudomonas; species Pseudomonas sp. KH_046_1. The sequence continues at coordinate 5,259,249 of NZ_CM174481.1, read as the reverse complement.
ACCGTCGCATCGGCGTTGGTGCTGAAGCCGAAGAAGCTGCGCACCGACCACAGACCGAGCACCAGCAGGGTCACCAGGAACAGCGCGATGTAGAAGATGCGTAATGAGCGGGTCATGGTCAGATCCCTCAGAACTGGAAGTAAAGGAACGGCGAGAAGCTTTGCGCCGAGAGTTTGAGAATCGAGGCGATGAACAGCAGCAGCACCAGCGCACGCATCACGTAGCGCGACCAGTCAGCGGTCCAGTAGGCCGGTTGCACCTGGGCTTCGACGCCGACGGTGTAGCCAGGCTGATGGATGCTTGCCGGGTTATCCCCAGGCACGGCCTTGATCGTTCCCGGTGTCGCAGCGGCCGGGCCGTCGGTGTCGACGTTCACGGCAGGCTTGGTCTTGACCGGAGGCTGATTGCTGTAGAAATCCCGCAGGCCGAAGAACGCCAGGGTCACGTAGGCCACGATCAGGGTCGCCACTTGCAGACCGGTGAGGCTGGCCTGGTTGAGTTCCGACAGCGACCAGTCGCCGAAGCTGAACATCGCGCCGTACATGCGCCCGGCGACGTGCAGGTTTTCCGCGCGGAAGATCACCCAGCCCATCACCACCAGCAGGAAAGTCAGTGCCCAGCGGATCGGGTTGATGCTGCGTGGCGAAGTGTTCAGGCCGATGGCTTTTTCAATCGCCAGCCACATGCCGTGCCACGCACCCCAGACGATGTAGGTGATGTTCGCACCGTGCCACAGACCACCGAGCAGCATGGTCAGGAACAGGTTGCGATAGGTCATCAGCGTGCCCTTACGGTTACCGCCGAGGGTGATGTACAGATAGTCACGCAGCCAGGTCGACAGGCTGATGTGCCAGCGCCGCCAGAACTCGGTGATCGACTGGCTGATGTACGGCTGCTTGAAGTTTTCCATGAAACGGAAACCCATCATCAGGCCTAGGCCGATGGCCATGTCGCTGTAACCGGAGAAGTCGAAATACAGCTGCGCGGTGTACGCCAGGGCGCCGAGCCAGGCATCGCCCGTGGTCGGGTTTTGCAGGGCGAAGCAGTGGTCGGCCACCACCGCGAGGGTGTCGGCGATGAAGACTTTCTTGATGAAACCCTGCATGAACCGCGTGCAGCCCTCGGAGAACTTGTCGAGGGTGTGGGTGCGGTTGTTGAACTGGTCGGCCAGGTCGCGAAAACGCAACACGGGGCCGGCGATCAAGTGCGGGAAGATCGCCACGAACGCCGCGAAGTCGATCAGGTTGCGGGTCGCCGGGGTGTCACCACGGTAGACGTCGATGATGTAGCTGATGGACTCGAAGACGTAGAACGAGATCCCGATCGGCAGCAGCACGTGGGTCAGGATGAACGGCTCCAGGCCCACCGACGTCATCATTGCGTTGATGCTGTCGACACCGAAGTTGGCGTACTTGAAGTAGCCGAGGATGCACAGGTCGACGGCCACGCCGAGCAGCAGCCAGCGCTGTGCCGGTTTGGTCCTGACCCCGGCGGCCCCGACTTTCAGGCCGATCCAGTAGTTCCACAGCGTGACGCCGGCGAACAGCGCGAGGAAGTCCACACGCCACCAGGCGTAGAACACGTAACTGGCAATCAGCAGCAGCAGATTGCGATAGCGTTGCCCGCTCAGGTAGTACAAGCCGAGAAAGATCGGCAAGAACAAAAACAGGAACACGTTGGATGAAAATACCATCCCGATCTCTCCTTGTTTGAATCAACAGTCAAGGGCCAACGGCCCCCCCAAACCCCCCACAAAAATCAGGGGGGCTAACTCAATAAACCTACTTTCGACACCGACCCTGTGGGAGCGAGCTTGCTCGCGATGAGGGAGTGTCAGTCGACATCGATGTTGAATGTCAGACCGCTATCGCGAGCAAGCTCGCTCCCACAGGTTTTGTGTCTGCCTTCAAGAACCCTTGCTGCCCTTTTCATTGGCCGGGTCGTAGACCTTGGTCAGGTCACCGCCGAGGCGGAAGGTCTTGAACGGTTGCATCTTGTGTTTCTTCGCCAGCACCTCGGGCGAGCAGGTGTAGAGCGTGCAGAACGGTTCGAGCCAGGCGAATTTCGAGTCGACCTTCAAGTCGGTCATGTCCTGTTCCTTGCCGTTCTTTTCCTCGAACTCATCCGGGTCTTTCACCCCGGCGAGTACCCGGTCACCCAGGCGTTTCAGTGCGCCATTGTTTTCCTGACGCAAGTCCACGCCATTGACCTGGGCGAAACTGGCGATCATCGCCAGCGGCGGCAGGGCGTAGTTGTGGTACGCCAGCGCCCGTTGTTCACGCTTGAGTTCGTTGGGCAGATAGCCGTCGGCGTCAACCTGGTTGGCGCCGACCTTGTATTCCTTCACGGCCCAGTCGAACAGGTCGCGGCGGTTGGTGGCGACGGACGTGGCCATCACCGACCAGGCGGCCCAGTACGAGTGGTTGTTGGTCTGCTCGAGCGGCAGGTTGTCCCAGTCGCTGACCACCTGGTCGGCCATCTTGCTGAACCAGGCTTCGATCAACTGCGACTCTTGCTGATGGTTGGCCAGCGGACGGGAGTCGGAAAACTTCAGGCGAATGTATGAAGACGCCATGCTGCCCAACGCCCATTTACGCATCGACTTGCCGGTGTGGTTGAAGTCCTTGGACATCAGCGCGTCAGCCTGGGCCCAGGCCGTCAGCCAGCTCAACGTACAGTCAAGCTGTTCCGGGCGGCCGTCACGCATGAACTGCATCACGCGCTTACTGATGCCGCGCTCGATCTTGGTGATGTCGGCGGTGCTTTCGCGGAAGGCTTTTTCAGACTGAACGTTCAAGGTCGAACGGGCCTTGTCCGAGCCTTCGTACTTGCTGCGAAATTGCAGCGAGCCGGTGTAGGGCGTCGGCATCGCATCGCAGCCTTCGCTCTTGTCGCCGGTTTTGACTTTCTCAATCGGTGCGAAGTAACCCTGTGGCGGACGCAATGGCGCCGCCGCTTGTGTGGCGCCAGCAAACATCGCCAGGCTCAACAGCGTCGGTGCCAACAGATGCTTCAGTTTCGGATTTCGCATAGCAGACCTCATTGCCCGGCCGAAGCGGTACGTTGCTCAGCGCCCGGGAATACGTTGCGTTTGCAGATTTTCGCTTCGACTTTCTGTGGCGCGGCACCGGCTTGCTCCGGGCCCTGGACTTCAACGGCCAGCAGGTTCTGCGAGGCCCAGTCTTCGTCCGTGCGCAACTCGAAAGCGAAACGCCCGTCAGTATCGGAAGTTTCCGGTTTGTCGATCTTGATGTCCTCGTGGCGACCGTTCATGTACCAGAGGGTGGCTTGCAGGGTTTTCACCGAAGTGTCGGCGAAGCGGATGTCGACCTGGTGACTGGCGTTGCGCAGGTCCAGGTTCTTGCTGTTGACCATCAACTCGTTTTTGCCCGGCTTGAGCGTGGCGCTGCCGGACATCTGTGCATCCTTGCCTTCGCAACCGTTGTCCAGCAGCGCCATCATCTGGCGGTAGATGGTTTCCTGGTCGAGGCGGTACAGCGGCGAGAATTCCCAGATGAGAATCTTCGGCGGGTTCTTCTGGAACTCGTCGCTGCCCAGGTACTGCAGCATCGAACCTTCCAGGCCGCCGCCGGGGAACGCCACGTTGAGAATGTCGGCGCCGATGGCCTCTTCGAGGAAACCAGAGAAGTTGTAGTTCTTGCCGCTGTGGGAGGTACCCACCAGGGTGATTTGCGGGTTGCCGGATTCGCCGAACAAATCGCCATCGCCCGCTTCGCCCTTCGGCTCGGTGGTGAACTGATCCATGTATTGGATCGCGTAGCTGGTGCCACAGAGTTGACCGGCCATGTTGTGCAATGTTCCGGTCTTGCCCATGCGACCCGACTTTTTGGTCTCGAATTCGCGCTTGGGAATGTCGGCGAACTCAGGCAATTGCTTGACCTTTTCGGCGACGATTTTCGCCGTGCGCTGGGCACCGTACGGGGTCCAGTGCTGGTCGCCACGAAAGTAGAAGTCGTGGGCGGGCAGGGTGTCTGGCAACGACTCGTCGGTCAGCGGCGACAGGTCCGGGACGACGTAGCCCATCTGCGCGAAACGACCGAGCATGGACTTGTAGTTCCTCAGCGCCTTGTCGAAGTCGAAGCTGGCCTTCTCCGCCGGGTTGAGCTTGTTGCGGTTCACCAGGCCACGGGTCGGTTGGTACACGACGACCAGTTCCACGCCTTTGCTCTTGAACGCATCGTGCAGTTGTTTCATGCGTTTGTAGCCGGCGGGCGAGGTGTCGAATTCGGTGCGCAAGTCTTCTTGCGTACGGAACAGCCAGTCGCCTTGAGCCTGTACCAGCGTGGTGAAGTTCTGCTGATAACGGGTGGTGTAGTTCTTCGCATCGTGGGCGGCCGGGCACAGGCTGCAGCACGGTTCGGCAGTGAATTTGGGTGGGCTTACTTTACCGGCAGCTTCATCGGCACGCGCGCCGCCGCTGGCCGCGAGAATGCCGGCGGTCAAGGCCGACAGGCTGAGTAATTTGATCAAGTGTGGGTGCATAAGATTATCCTCAGTCCCGCATTTCGGTCTGGCGTTCGACGGGGTCGATCAGCACGGCTTTCTGCTGGCGTACCAGCAGGTCGAGAATTTCATCCTGGCGCTCGCCAAGAATGCCGGTGAAGCTGATACCGCTGGATTTGGTCGGTGCGAGCATGGACACGCGATACAACTCGACACTCAGCGGCGAGTCGATGGACAGCGGGCCGCTGCCGTTGGCCGCCAGCTCACCGCCGACCACGATCAGCGACACCTGGGCGTCAAACGGGTCGAGCTTGATGTCACGGTCGGTGTTGCTCAGGTCCTTGATGTGCCCGTAGACACCGGTCAGGCCGTTGGCCATGGATACGTTTTCGTACAGGCGAATGTTCACGCTGTTACGAATGCGGATGCCGTGGCGGCGGTTGCTGACGACTTTGTTGCCCCACAGCAGGTTGTCGGCACTCTCGTAGAGGGTGATGCCATCGGTGTGGTTCTGGTAGATCTCGTTGTGGGCGATCAGGTTGTTGACGCTGTTACGGTCGATCACCAGGCCTGACAACTTGTTGTCGTAGCTGCGGTTGTTGAAGATGAAGCTGTCGTTGACCTCACGGGAAATAATGATCCCGTGCTTCTTCTTCGTTCCATACACCGTGTTGTCGGCAATGATCAGACCGTGGGAACGGTCGTGCGGGTCAATGCCGTAGACGATGTTGTCTTTGTAGGTGTTGCCCTTGACCACGAAGTCGCGGGTTTCATAGCAGTAGAAGCCGTACCACATGTCCGAGAATTCGGAGCCGACGATCCAGCCGGTCGGTTCAGGGCGCTTGAGCACCTTGGCCATGTTCGGCGTGTATTGGGAAATACTCACGCCGTAGGACTTACTGTTGGCGTAGCCGAAACTGGCGATCTTGCTGTTGGCGATGTAGGTCTCGGTGCCGCCCCAGGACAGCAGGAACGGACGGAATTCCTTCGGCGAGTTGAACGTCGCCGGGCCGTTGTCCTTCTCGCGCCAGCCAGTGATTTTGGTATCGCGAACGAACAGTTGGCCGTCGTTGACCAGGAACGCACCGGCCTCCTGGGACAGGCGCAGTTCCTGGGTCTGCTTGTCGATTTCCAGAATGCCGTGACGACCGACCACGATCGGCAACTTCGCCAGGAACACACCCGGCGAGGTTTCGCTGAAGTACTGCTTGGGAACCTTTTTCGCCAGGTCCTTGAGGTTCATGTAGCCGTCGTCGACGAAGATCGCCTGGGGGATGCCGTGCTGACGCACCACCCACTCGGCCATCTTGTTGTCGCCACCGATGAAGTCCTTCAGGGCGTCTTCCTGCATCATCCGGCGCACGCTGATCTTGCCGGCCTTGCTGCGCACGATTTTCGCGGCGATGGCCTCGGCGGTGTAGCCGGAAACGTCCGGCAGTTTCGGCGTGGCCAGTTCCAGCGGTGCAGTCGGTGCGCTGCTGACGGTATAGGTCTTGGCCTGTTGCAGTTCCTTGGCCACGGTTGCCGGCTTTGCAACTGGCTCCACATTGGCGAAGGCAGTCGCACTGGCCAGCAGCATCGCGCCGGCCAGCAGGCTGATCGAGCCCTTTATGGCTTGATGATTCATCTGGGAGACTCCCTTCGCAATGTGCATCAGAAGCGCCAGATCACGTCGATGAACGCGCGGTGCATGTACGAATCGACTTCCTTGCCGTACGCATCGCCCGGCTTGAACACGCCGCCACGCAAGCGCACCAGGGCCGAAGGCTCATCGATCGCCTGACTCATCGACGCCGGCAACAAGCCTTGCTTGAAGTACTTGGTCACCACCAGGTCCATTTCCTGACCGAGGTCTTTCTCGCCATCGTTCAGTGGCAGGGAAGTACTGGAGAGGATCGCGCCGGTCACGTCGTCGGTGTTGTTCTGCACGGCGTCGATGCCGTTGCTGCCGACCGGCTTGTTGCCGTCGACGCGCCAGAATTTGTGGTAGATCAGGCTGGCGTCGTATTCGTCGTTGAGCATCCACGAACCGAACAGGGTGGCGCTCTGCAGGTTGTTCATTTCGCCACGGAACGCTTCGCCGAAACGGTGCACGCGCGAGCGGGTACCGGTGTAGTTCGAGCGGTTACTTTCCAGACCGTTCTGTTCATAGTCTTCGCTGGCACGGGCGTAGGCCGCACCGACTTGCCATTGCGGATCGAGGCGCAGGCGAACACCCAGGTCGGTGGCCCAGCCATCGACATCGCCGCTGCGCTTGGCTTGTGCGGGAGCGGTGCCATCGGCGTTCAGTGGGTTGACCGTGTCGCGGTCGCCGCTCATGCCGGTGATGCTGCCCCAGTAGTTGACGGTGTTGGTGTTGCGCCAGTTGTAGGCGTCGCTGTCGGCGGTGAGGCCGAGCCAGCTGATGTCACCGTTCTGTTTCTTGTCCAGCGAATCGCTCGGCACGCCCGGTTGTGCGTAGTCGAGTTTGCCGTCGTCGTGGGTGTGGTGGCCGCGAATGCCGACCCAGTTGCCCGGTGTCCATTGGTACGCCGCATCGGCGTAAGCGTGCAGACGATCCTTGTCCTCTGGCGCGAGTTCCTTGAGGTCGGTGCGGTACTCGCTGAAGCGTTCGGCGATACCGACGTTGGCGCGCAGCAGGGTGGTGTCGAAGGTCCAGTTCAGGGCTTCGATGTTGGTGTCGCGCCATTGGCCGTCGTCATTGCGCAGGCGCTGGCGACCGAACTTCAGGATCTCGCCGGGGTAAGGCGTGAAGCCGCTGTAGCCGACCCAGAACTCACGCATGGCCAGGTAGTTCTTCTTGGTTTCGCGATCACCGTTGTCAGTGTTCTCGGCGCCATCGGATTGTTGCAGGGTGTCGGTCTCGATGATGTCGGTGGACGTCACCGCTTGACCCATGGCGTAGGCGCTCCACGCGCCGCTTTCGCCGTAGACCCACGGACGCAGGTCGAGGCCGACGCCGTTGACGTCGCCGCCGTCGGCGGTGCCGAGGTCACGGTCGTCTTCGGACTGGCCGGTGATTTTCACGTCCAGGCCGAAGTTCTTGGTTTCTTCAGTCATCGCAGCAAGCGTCGGGCAAGACCAGATCAGCGCGAATGTGAGGCCAATGCCGGCCTTCATGAATGGATTCAACTTCATTGGGATTCCTCGCCATCTTCTTCTTGCAGGGCATGCATTTCCGGCGTGTTCGGGCTCAGGGCACCGCGCACGGCCTGTTCTTGTTTCAACAGGCGTTGGGCTTCGGCCAACCGGTCGGGCGGCAATTGCGTTTGGATTGTTTGCGCAAGCTCGGTGGCTTGCGGAGTGTTCTGGGCCAGGGCCAGTTGGCTGAAAACGTAGGCGTTCAGCGGATCAGGCTTGGTGCCTTTGCCTTGGGAAAACAGTTGGGCAATGGCGAAGTCGGCGCTGTTCTGGCCGTTGCGCGCAGCGGTCAACAGATGGTCGAGGGCCTTCTGCGGATAGACCTTGCCCAGGTAGCCACGGCGATAGATCTGGCCGAGGTAGTAATCGGCAGCGACTTCACGGCCGACGGCTTTCTGGAAATGCGCTTCGGCAACCTTGGCGTCGGCCGGTACCAGTTTGCCTTCGAAGTAGAGCTTGCCCAGCAACAGCTCGGCGCGGGGCTGGTCGGCGGCGCGGCCGTTGTCCAGGTACTTCATCATCTGGTCGACGTCGCCGAGTTCCGGGAAGTCGTAGAGCAGTTGCGCGAGGGTGACCCACGACGCCGGGTAGCCCGGTGCGATCGGTTCGAGCAGCGACTGTGCGGTCTTTTCGTCGGTCTTGCCCAGGGACGCATCGGCGAGCACGCGGGCGACGCTGTCGACGCGCTGCGCCGAAACGGTGCCTTGGGCATGAGCCGCTTGCATCTGCTTGATCAGCTCGGCCTGTTGCTCTGGCTTGGCCTGTTTCTGATAGACCGTGGCCAGTTCGACGTAGCAGATGTCGCTGATGTTGAGCGCGGCCTTGCAGATTTTTTCCACGTCATCCAGATGCTGGTCGTAGGTGCCCTGGGTGCGATAGAGCAACACCTGCGCCAGACCTGCTTCCGGCTTGCCTTCGGCGCGCCATTGGCTGATCTGCTGCTGGGCATTCACGTTGGGGAAACTGTGCGGGTATTGCAGGTACAGCATCGCCAACGGGATCAGCGTGTTGCCTTCGCCTGCCGCAGCGGCTTTTTTCAACAGGGTTTCGGCTTCGTGTTGTTCCGCTTCGGTGGAACCGGGCTTGGCCACCAGCAGACGACCGAGGCGTGCCTGGGCGCGCGGCGAAACGCTGGCCGCGGCGCGGTAAGTCGCCTCGGCCTGTTTCATCTGCGCCGGGTCATGGCTGTCGACCTGGATATCGGCCAGGCCAACCTGGGCTTCGCTGTAGCCCAGGTCGGCCAGTTGCCGGTAGTTCGCCGCGGCAGTGGTGGTATCACCGCGCTTGAGCGCTTCGTTGGCCAGGCGCTGGTCGGGCAGGCCGGCGCAGCCGCTGAGGCTGACCGCCAGGGCTAGCGAACAGAACGCAAATCCCATGTGGGAGCGAGCTTGCTCGCGATGCGGCTGGCTCGGTGCATCAGACAGACCGCGTCGATCCCATCGCGAGCAGGCTCGCTCCCACAGGGTCGGCGGCGTGTTGAGGGTTGGAGTAGTCACAGGCATGTCCTCGACTTAAAGACCGACAGCCATGGCTTTGTCGATCAGCCAGTTCAGGTTCGGGCCACGGTCGCTGTTCACTTCCACCGGGCGGCCGACGAGGGAGCTGTCCAGGGATTCGTCCGGCTGGATCAGCACGCGGATGTCCGAAGACAGGTCGGCGCTTTTCAGGCTGGTGCTGCTGACGATCTTGCCGGTGCGACTCTTGTCCTCGCCGGCGATCTGGAAGCGCACCGAAGTACCCGGGCGCACGTCGCCGAACTGGCGATAGGAGAAGCGCGCTTCAACATTGGCTTCGCTGCCCCGCGGGACCAGTTGGAAGATCACGTCGCCCTTGCTGGCGTACTGACCGTTGGCGACCATTTGCTGGGCCACGGTGCAGTCGCAAGGCGAGGTCAGGGTGCCGGTCATCTGCTTGCCGAACAGTTCTGCAACCTTGGCCGGTTGCAGTTGGTCTTCGTCCAGATGGCCCTTGAGTACGTCGAGCATGCTGGTGCTGAAGGTCGCCAGCGGTGCGCCCTTGGTGGCCACGCCGTCGGCTTTCACCAGGCTCTGCACGGTGCCGTCGCGGGGCATGGTGATGTTCACGCCCGGCACGCTGACCAGACCGGCCTGGGCGTGGCTGACGAAGTACATGCCGTACACCGATTTGAAAATAAAACCGAACGCGGCCACGCCGACAACGAAGACCCCCAGGCTGAAGGTCACGGCTTTCATGCGGCCGAACGCGGTCATGCCGTGGCCGCCGTCCTTCATCTTGCGCGCCTTGGTGAAGTTGTCGCGCTGCAGGGTCGCCAGCATTTCACCCACGCTGACGATGTCGCCAGCCAGGTGCGAAGTGATCAGGTGGCGCAGGGTCGAGATGTCCCGTGGTTCCAGGTTCTGGAACTGGCAGCCGGCGCGTCCGGTCTCGCGGTCGAAGGAGCGGACCTGCAACTCGACGTCCATGGCCAGGCCGAGGTTGTCAATCAGGAATTGCAGGCGGGCCTTGTACACGTCACCGATCTTCAGTGGCAATTGACCGGCGTTGAACGCCAGGCCACCGGCGGACAGGTCGATCACCCGGGCTTCGACCGGCGTCCGGTCAGGGCCGAAGAAACGCAACTTGGCCGGGATTTTCACTCGGGCGTGTTGGCGCTGGGCTTCGGATTCGTGCACTACGTTGGCGTTGACGGCGGTATTCATAGGGGGCGTTTTCCTAGTTAATTCAGGCGAGTTCGGTCAGACCATCAACAGCAGCACGGCGACAAAAATGCTGCCGGCAGAGAAGGTCATGGTCCGAGACGACCAGGTGTTGAACCAACGTTGAAAGCTGGCGAGATCACGGGTCAGAGACGTGGGTTGGCGAGTCCAGGACTGTTGGTCGAGGCGGAAGAACACGTAGATCTTCACCAGCGCGCCGACGATCTGGTTGTAATAGAGAATCGCCGGGTAGGCCGGACCGATCCGGTGACCGGAGCACGACAGCAACAAGGTCAGGATGAACCGGGTGATGCCGATCCACAGCAGGTACACCAGGATGAACGCGGTGCCGTACTTGAAGCTGGCGATCAACGCCACGGTCAGGCCCAGCAGCGAGGTCCACATCGACACGCGCTGGTCGAACAGCACCACCGAAGTGAACGCACCGAGGCGTTTGATCCCCAGGCCCAGGGCGCGGGAGTTCTGCCGCAGGTTGTTGCCGTACCAGCGGAACATCAGCTTGCGACTGGCCTTGATGAAGCTCTTTTCCGGCGGGTGCTCGACGGTGTTGATCGCGGCGTCGGGCACGTAGAAGGTGTCGTAGCCCAGGCGCATCAGGCTGAACCAGCTCGACTTGTCGTCGCCGGTAAGGAACTTGAAGCGACCCAGGCGCCAGTGTTGCAGCGAGTCGCTTTCCACGTCGGCGATGAATTCCGGGTTGGTGACCACGGTGGCACGGAACACCGACATGCGGCCGGTCATGGTCAGCACGCGCTTGGACAGGGCCATCGAGCACATGTTGATGTGACGCTGGGCGAAACGCAGCTTGTGCCATTCGCTCATGATGTAGCCGCCGCGCACTTCGCAGAACTCGTTGGTGGTCAGGCCGCCGACGTTGCCGAACAGCTGGAACCACGGCACGGTCTTGCGCACCACGCCTTCGCCGAGCACGGTGTCGCCATCGATCACGGCCACCACGGCGCGGTCATCCGGCAGGTGTCGGGAGATGGCGCGGAAGCCGTAGGCCAGGCCATCGCGCTTGCCGGTGCCGGGAATGCGCACGAAGTCGAGCTTCACCCGGGACGGCGGGTTCATCCGGTTCCACAGGCTTTTGACCAGCAGCTCATCGGACATTTCCACGATGGAGCAGACCACGGTGGTCGGCAGGCCGCAGTCGATGGCTTCGCGGATCACCGAGCTGTAGACCTGCGCGGTGGTCAGGGCATCGATGCGGAAGCTGGTGACCATCAGGAACACGTGGGACGGGTCAGCCGCTTTGCCCAGCTTGCGCACTTTGCGCCGCAGGTACGGGTAGACGATGTACAGAAAAATCATGCCGCGCACAAAGTGCGTGGCACCCATCGAGTAGCGCCAGATACCGACGATACCGATCAGGAAAATGAAGTCCTTCGACTCGGAGTCGAACGTGGACACGGGCAACGCCATGGCGAGGCCCATCAGTAAACTCAGGTAGAACAGCCAACCGGCGGCCTGGAGTAGGCCGTGCTTTAGCCTGTGCATAATCGGAATCCTAAAGTCAGTTGCAAGCCCCAAGCTTCAAGCCCCAAGCGAGGAGCTTTGAACTTGCGGCTTGGAGCTTGAAGCTTGCGGCTGCTTTACCAGCAGATACCTTCGGCCCGGCTATTCGTGCTGGTGGCCTTGGACATGAAACCAACCAGGTCGATCACCTGCTTGCCGTGTGGAACGTCCTGCACCAGGGCGCGGAATTTCTCGTCACGGTTGCCGAGGATGATCACGTCGGAGTTGTTGATCACCGCGTCGAAATCGGAGTTCAGCAAGGACGAGACGTGAGGGATCTTCGACTCGATGTAGTCCTTGTTCGCACCGTGAACGCGGGCGTACTCGACGTTGCTGTCGTAGATGCTCAGGTCGTAACCCTTGCCGATCAGCATTTCCGCCAGGTCAACCAGCGGGCTTTCGCGCAGGTCGTCGGTGCCGGCCTTGAAGCTCAAGCCCAGCAGGGCGACTTTGCGTTTGTCGTGGCTGGAAACGATGTCGAAAGCGTTCTGCACCTGGGATTCGTTGCTGCGCATCAGCGAGTTGAGCAACGGCGCTTCCACGTCCAGGGAACCGGCGCGGTAGGTCAGGGCACGCACGTCTTTTGGCAGGCAAGAGCCGCCGAAAGCGAAGCCTGGGCGCATGTAGTACTGGGACAGGTTGAGGGTCTTGTCCTGGCAGACCACGTCCATCACTTCGCGACCGTCGACACCGACCGCCTTGGCGATGTTGCCGATTTCGTTGGCGAAGGTGACCTTGGTGGCGTGCCACACGTTGCAGGTGTACTTGATCATCTCGGCGACCGCGATGTCCTTGCGGATGATCGGTGCGTCGAGCTCTTCGTACAGCGATTGCAGAACGTCGCCGGAAGCCTTGTCGAATTCACCGATGACGGTCATTGGCGGCTGGTCGTAGTCGGCGATGGCGGTGCTTTCGCGCAGGAACTCAGGGTTCACGGCCACGCCGAAATCAACGCCGGCTTTCTTGCCGGAGCAGTCTTCGAGAATCGGGATGACCACGTTGGCCACGGTACCCGGCAGCACGGTGCTGCGCACGACGATGGTGTGGCGGGTGGTCTTGTCACGCAGGACAAAACCGATTTCGCGGCACACTGCCTCGATGTAGTTCAGCTCCAGGTCGCCGTTCTTCTTGCTCGGCGTGCCCACGCAGATCATCGACAGGTCGGTGTCGCGAATCGCCTCGGCGAAGTTGGTGGTGCCACGCAGACGACCGGTCTGGATGCCCTGTGCCAGAAGTTCGCCCAGGCCTGGTTCAACGATCGGCGATTTGCCGGCATTGATCATATCGATCTTGTCTTTGGCCACATCGACGCCAACGACGTCATGGCCCCGTGCAGACAGGCAACCGGCACATACTGCGCCGACGTAACCCAAACCAAAAATGCTGATGCGCATCGCAATTACCTCTGTATTGATCAAGCCATTAGATGGCCGGAGTTAATGGTGTTCAGCGTGTTTTAGTGCACTCGCAAGTGTGCCTTACAGGCGCAACAATGCCGTGTGCTGGCATATAAGTTACGAGTGTCTAAATAAATGCACTCAAGGTGTGCGCAACTAGGCCTTGTTGTTATGATTTGCCCTGTTATGCAGCCGATCCTCCTTTCAGAAAGATGCAGGTGCAACGGCCTTGCACGCTTGATGTCAGGCCGAAAGCCCGTGGATCAAGCGGTTTGGTGCTCGGGTGAGCACGTTTATAGGGGCGCTGTCGTGGCCTTGTAGGGGATAGTCATATTGCGTTATCTCCTGTCAGTCTGGTGTTGTCCAAATCGGCGATCAGGTGAGTGTTACAACTTCGCTACATGAATCGCTTATCTGCGTAAGTTATCTCGTACACGCTCGGCGAGAATCGTTACCGGTGGTATGAGCGGCGCGTTTGGACATAGTTCCAGTCCGCTCATCGTCAAATCTGAAATTTCTTGAAATATTGAGAAAGATGGCACTGCTCTCAAATTGATAGCACTTGCCGTTTCGCCCTTTATATATAGGCGGATCATTGGGCGGGATATTTTTTTGCCACTACTGTTAAAAAAAGTCAGTGCCACTACGCAAAAAAATGTTCGAAGTCGAGTGAAACTAAAGTTAGAAAATCGGGTGATGTATTTTTGGCGCCACAAATATGGCGAAAAGGCGGGGAAGGCTGAAGTGAATCAAGGGTCGGCGCACGAGGGTTGTGGAGGTCGTGCGCCGACCGGATGCATCACTCTGGTGCGTGATCGCGCAGAAACACCAGATTGTCCGGTTTGGATTGTTCGGCGCTGTAGCGATAGCCTTGAACGTCGAACTGCTTGAGGATGGCCGGGTCGTTGATGCGTTCTTCGATGACGAAGCGGCTCATCAAACCGCGGGCCTTTTTCGCGTAGAAGCTGATGATCTTGTACTGGCCGTTCTTCAGGTCCTTGAATTCGGTATTGATGATGCGCGCGTTCAAGGCGTTGCGCTTGACCGCCGAGAAGTACTCGTTGGACGCCAGGTTGAGCAGCACATCATCGCCTTGATCGACCAGGGCTTCGTTCAGCCATTCGCTGATGCGCGTGCCCCAGAAGGCATACAAATCCTTGCCCCGGGCGTTGGCCAGCCTGGTGCCCATTTCCAGGCGGTAGGGTTGCATCAGATCCAGCGGGCGCAGCAGGCCATATAGGCCGGAGAGCATGCGCAGGTGTTTTTGGGCGTAATCGAAATCGGCTTCGCTGAGGGTTTGTGCATTCATGCCGGTGTACACATCGCCCTTGAAGGCCAGCAGCGCCTGCTTGGCGTTTTCCGGGGTGAACGCAGGCGTCCAGCTGCCGAAACGCGCGGCGTTGAGCCCGCCGATCTTGTCGGAGACGTGCATCAACTCGCTGATTTGCGCGGGCGTCAGCTCGCGCAATTGCAGGATCAACTCCTGGGAGTGGTCGAGGTACTGCGGCTGGGTGAAGCGTTGGGTCGCCGGCGGTGTTTCATAGTCGAGGGTCTTGGCGGGTGAAATCACCATCAGCATGAAGTCGTCTCCTTTAATCGTGACGGCGATTCTAGGGGGTTGTCGGTGTTGACTCCAGCTATCAGGGTCATAGTTGATCAGCGGTTCGCCACAAACCTGTGGGAGCGGGCTTGCTCGCGAAGGCGGTGTATCAGTCGACATTTTCGGTGAATGTCATACCGCATTCGCGAGCAAGCCCGCTCCCACAGTGGTTCAGTGTTGCTGCAGGAGGTGTGCCTGGATCAGCTATAGTGCCGCGCGGGTTTTGTTATGGAGACATCCCATTGCGCATCGCTTTTCTCATCTCGATCTGGCTACTGAGCTTCGGCGCCATTGCGGCACCAAGCGATGTGGCGACACTCGATCGCAGCACCTGGCCGGAAAAGCTCGGCAACCCGACGCTGTTCGACGTGGCGTCCAGGGCCGAGATCCTCATGTTTTCCAGTGTGCTGTTGACCAGCGAGGCGCTGGATGAACCCGCCCTGGCCCAGCGCCTGGGCCTGCGCACGATCAATCTGGAGTCGGTCAACCGGGTTCGCCAGCGCATGTGGCAACGGCTGCTGGCCAACTACAACTTCGCCCAACAGAGTTGCGACCAGGATGCCTCCTTCTGTTTCCTGGTCGAAGACCTGCCCACCTTGCGCGAGCAGGCCGCCAAGTTCCAGGTCGGCGCAGACAGTTACTACATCAAGTGGGCCGAGCCGAGCCGTATGTTCCACACCCAGTACCTGGACGAACAGTTGCGCAAGGCCGCTTTGTCCCCGCAAACCAGCAGCGAAGTCGATCGTTTTGGCGACTATGAGCGCAGCGGCGACGGGATGCATGACCGGCTGTTTCTGCTGACCTTCGACAGCGCCGCCAACGCCGCGCCGGATAACACTGACTGGGTCACCGAGTACCTGCGCAAGTCGAACCTGAGCGGGACGTTCTTCGTCCTTGGCAAGGACATCCAGGCCCGTTTGGCCGAGCATTCGGTGAGTAACCTGCAAGCGACCTACTCGAGCCAGTGCATCGGCGTACAAGGCTGGGAGTTCCGTTCCCACAGCCACTGGCAGGACTGGCAGGACTCGGTGCGACGCAGCGCCGAACTGGTCAAGAGCAAGCTGCCGGAGAACTACGTACCGCTGTTCCGTCCGCCCGATGGCCAGCGCCGTTCCGATGCCGAAGGCTTCTTCAGGACTCAGGGGCTGCAGGTAGCGTTGTGGGACATCGATGCCCAGGACGGTGCCGGCAAACTCAAGGGCAGCCCGAGTGCACAACGGGTGCTGACCCTGATGCTGCTGTGGCGGCACGGAGTGATCAATTTCAATGTGAAACAGGATGCAGTGAAAACGGCGTTGCCGTGGCTGGTTACGCAAACGGCGCCTGTCGGGATCGGCTGGGAAGATTGCCAGGATGCGTTTCGCTGAAAACGACAAAACCCCGTAAACATTGGGTTTTTGGCAATTTTGGAAGGGGATTCGTTGCAGGTGGACTTCCGACTTTAAACGGGTGATGGCAGTCCGCCAAGTGTTATTGGTCAATCTGCAAAATAAACTTCAAAAAAGCGTCAAAGTACTTTTTTCTGTCACACGTTTTGGAGTATTACGAAGACAGACCGCCGAAACCTGCAACACAGGTGGCGTCTTCCAAGACCCCGCATGTATGCAGAACACTTGAGTCCCCGCAGGTGTATTCGGCAGTCACTTCGAGGCGCAGCACCGTCAAGGTATTGCGTCGAATGGCTCCCACAAAGGTGACCGAGTATGGATGATCACGGACGTAGCTCTTCTTCCAACCAGCCAATCCTTTATGTACTCGATACCAACGTATTGATTCACGATCCAAACGCGCTGCTTAACTTCGAAGAACACCACGTCGCGATCCCGATGACCGTGCTTGAAGAGCTCGACAAGCTCAAGAGCGGGCATCACAGCGTAGCCGCCGAATGCCGCCAGGCCATCCGCCTGATCGACAAGACTCTGGGCGATGCCTCACCCGAGGACGTCGAGCAGGGTGTGCCGATCCAGCGTGGCAAAAGCGGACCCAAGGGTTTGCTGTCAATTCTGATGAGCAAGCATGCCGAGCCGAACCTGATTCTGCCCGAGCACCTGAATGACAACAAAATCATCAATCAACTGATCGACCTGCACGCGCGCGACCCTAAGAAGCCCGTGGTGCTGGTCACCAAAGACATCAACATGCGCCTCAAGGCGCGCGCCTGCGGGATCGCGGCCGAGGACTACAGCACCGACCAACTGGTCGATGACGTGTCTTTGCTGCCCAATGGCTACCACAACATGACCGGCTCTTTCTGGGACCGCGTGAGCAAGGTCGAAACCCGTCAGGACCACGGCCGCACCTGGCATCAAGTGCAATTGATCGACAACCTGCCGGCGGTGCACATCAACGAATTCATCATTGATGAACAGGGCTTTGTCGGCTGGATCAAAGAGATCGAAGAGGACCGCTTGCTGATCCTCGACCTGCACCAGGAACCGCTGCTGCACCAGGAAGCCTGGGGCCTCAAGCCGCGTGATATCTATCAGAGCCTGGCGCTGTACGCCTTGCTCGATCCGGACATCCACCTGGTCAACCTGTCGGGTGCCGCGGGTTCGGGTAAAACCATCCTGGCGCTGGCCGCTGCGATCGAGCAGACCATGGTCAGCAAACGTTATCGCCGCATCATCGCCACCCGCAGCGTGCAGGGCCTGGACCAGGAAATCGGCTTCCTGCCCGGCACCGAGGCGGAAAAAATGGAGCCGTGGCTGGGCGCCATCACCGACAACCTCGAAGCCTTGCACATGGATGACGAAAGCACCCATGGCAGCGTCGACTACATCCTCAGCAAAGTGCCGTTGCAGTTCAAATCCCTCAACTACATCCGGGGCCGCAGCTTCCAGCAGAGCCTGATCCTGATCGACGAATGCCAGAACCTCACGCCGCACCAGATGAAAACCATCATCACCCGTGCCGGCGCCGGTTCCAAAGTGGTGTGCCTGGGCAACCTGGCACAGATCGATACCCCTTACCTGTCCGCGACCAGCTCCGGGCTGACCTACCTCACTGAACGCTTCAAGGACTTCCCGAACGGGGTGCACATCACCCTGCAAGGGGTACCACGCTCGATCCTGGCCGAATACGCCGAATCGCATTTGTAACTGTCCACCGAAACCGGGCGGCCGCAAGGTCGCCCGGTTTTTTGTACGCTGTTTACAGAGATTCCGAAAAATAGCCCTTGAGGGTTTCCGTCAGAATTGATTGAGCGTTCAATACCTCTTTGGTGGGCTCAGGCTGTGAGCGATTAAACTTTTTTCGCGTCCAGCTGAAAAATAAGGGGCCATCAATAATGTGTTCATTGTGTTCCGCCAAATATAATTTGGTCATCGAGGCATACCTGGGGAAAACATGAAAATGTAGCTCATGATTGAGCTCGGAAATACGCATTATGTATATTTTCTCAGGAGAAAATAGAGTGTTTAAGGCTTGCTCCGTAAATTCCAAACCTTTCATCAGTTCAGCACTTTCCGCCGAACTTAGTTCTGCGAGTTTAAATATGCCCCGCTTAAGAGAAATAATCATGTAGCCAGGGATGTCACAGTCCCGGCAATGAGAGATTATGATGTGTTTTCCTGAGTAAATTGTCCGCGCTGACATGGACTAGCCTCCCGTGTGCCACCATGGTTGACGTGTAGGACCTGCCCCGTTGAGCTTCTGCCTGAGGTCAGTAGAAAAAACCTAATGCGATACCTCAGTACTGAAATTTTTAGAATCGTTAGCTTTGTTGGTCAGTTTTCCTCGAATTAACAAATTGGTCTAACATTCAGTTGTAGGAAGTTTCATAGCGGGCCATGAGCGGGTACTTACGGAAAATTCTCACGTCGAAATTTGTTATAGAATAATCAGTAACTTATCGGCTGGTGCACCAATTAAAACTGATCGCTGATGGCAGAAAAAGCGAATGTTCAGTAGGCTTTTGTTACATTTCTTTCTGTTGTTTGGTATGACTTTAATTTGTGTTTTTAAAACTTAATAATGAATCGCATCTGAAACTGTCCATCGAGTCCGGGCGTATGAGGAACCTGTGGGAGCGAGCTTGCTCGCGATGACGGTGTGTCAGTCGACATCTCGGGTTAATGACAGGCCGCTTTCGCGAGCAAGCCCGCTCCCACATTGGTTTGTGGTGGGCCGACAATCGTGCGTGCGGAAATCTGACCCGCAGGTTTACAATCGACGCTCCTGATCAGGAGTAATCCCGTGCTGACTCATCTCGATTCCCAAGGTCGCGCCAACATGGTCGACGTCACTGAAAAAGCCGTGACGTTCCGTGAGGCGACCGCCCAAGCGCTGGTGCGCATGCTGCCCGAAACCCTGCAGATGATCGTCAGCGGCGGCCACCCCAAAGGTGATGTGTTTGCCGTGGCGCGCATTGCCGGCATTCAGGCGGCGAAGAAAACCAGCGATCTGATTCCCCTGTGCCATCCGCTGATGCTGACCGGCGTCAAGGTCGAGCTCAGTGCCGAAGGCGACGATTCGGTGCGCATCGTGGCGCGCTGCAAGCTGTCCGGGCAGACCGGCGTCGAGATGGAGGCCCTGACCGCTGCCAGCGTCGCCGCGCTGACGATCTACGACATGTGCAAGGCCGTAGACCGTGGCATGACCATCGAAAGCGTGCGTCTGCTGGAGAAGGTCGGCGGCAAGAGCGGACATTTCCAGGCGGAGCAGTCATGAACGTTACCGTGAAGTTTTTCGCCCGTTATCGTGAAGCGCTGGGGCTGGACTCGGTGAAAGTGGAAGGCAACTTCGTCACCGTCGACGATGTCCGCGCGCTGTTGGCCCAGCGTGACGGTGCCGAGGTGTTGAGCGAACAGAACCTGATGTGCGCCCGCAACGAAGACCTGTGCCAGCTCGACGAGCCGGTCAGCGAGGGCGATGAAGTGGCGTTCTTCCCGACTGTGACCGGAGGCTGAGCCATGGCGATTCGCGTGCAGTCCACGGCGTTCGACCCGGGTGCCGAAGTCAACGCCATGCACGATGCCAATGTCGGCGTGGGTGCGGTGGTGAGTTTTGTCGGCTACGTGCGGGACTTCAATGACGGCCTCGATGTGGCCGGGATGTTCCTCGAACACTATCCGGGCATGACCGAAAAGGCCCTCGGCAAGATTGCCATCGAGGCCGAGCAGCGCTGGCCGTTGCTCAAGCTGGAAGTGCTGCACCGCATCGGCGCCCTGGAACCGGGCGAGCCGATTGTCTTCGTCGGCGCGGCCAGTGCCCATCGTCAGGCGGCTTTCGACGCCTGCGCCTTTGTCATGGATTACCTGAAAACCCGTGCGCCGTTCTGGAAGAAAGAAAACACCAGTGACGGACCGCGTTGGGTCGAGGGGCGTGACAGTGATCATGCGGCGGCGGATCGCTGGAAGCAGTAGTTTCTGCGGCGTTCTTGAGTCAGTCATCGCGAGCAAGCTCGCTCCCACAGTGGATCTGGTTGAACATAAATTTTGTGTACGACGCAGAACCCTGTGGGAGCGAGCCTGCTCGCGATGGCGTCATCTGCACCACAAAAAATCTTGATGATTCACCACCCGACCATCGGCCGGCACGGGCTGCATTTGCCTCATTGACGATTTATACGTAAAAGTCCAGTATGGAATTATAAGTACAAAAAATGTTTCCACCCGTTTCAGCTTTTTCTTCTGTCTTGCCAAACCAACAACAACCGCGAGAAAACGAACATGAAGAAGTTCCCCCTCATCACCGGTCTGGCCCTGAGCCTGTTGGCGTGCAGTTCTGTGTTCGCCGCCGAGAAAACCTTGCGCATCGGTATCGAAGCGGCGTATCCACCGTTCGCCTCGAAAACCGACAAAGGCGAAATCGCCGGTTTCGACTATGACATCGGCAACGCCCTGTGCGCGCAGATGAAGGCCAAGTGTGTGTGGGTCGAAGGCGAGTTCGACGGTCTGATTCCTTCCCTGAAGGTGAAGAAAATCGACATGGCGCTGTCGTCCATGACCATCAATGAAGACCGCAAGAAGTCGGTGGACTTCACCCACAAGTACTATTTCACTTCGTCGCGTCTGGTGATGAAGGATGGCGCGGTGGTGGATGACCAGTACGCCAGCCTCAAGGGCAAGAACGTCGGTGTGCAGCGTGCCACCACCACCGATCGTTACGCCACCGAAGTGTTCGAGCCCAAGGGCATCAACGTCAAGCGCTACAGCAACAACGAAGAAATCTACATGGACCTGGCAGCCGGTCGTCTCGACGCGATTTTTGCCGACACCATTCCACTGAATGACTTCCTGTCGATGCCGCGTGGCAAGGGTTACGCCTTTGTCGGGCCGGAGCTGAAAGATCCGAAATATGTGGGCGAGGGTGCCGGGATTGCCGTGCGCAAGGGCAACGCCGAGTTGGTCAGCGAGCTGAACACGGCCATTGATGGCATTCGTGCCAGTGGTGAGTACCAGAAGATTTCGGACAAGTACTTCAAGTCCGACATATACGGCGACTGATAGTCCGCTATCGCGAGCAAGCTCGCTCCCACAGGTTCAGTGGTGTACATATCTCTTGCGCACGACTCGGACACTGTGGGAGCGAGCTTGCTCGCGATGAGGCCCTGCCAGCCAATACATCTCTTGGGGCTCAGCCCTTCAATTCCTTCAAATGCTTGTACACCGTCGCCCGGCCCATGTTCAGCACATTGGCCACGTAGTTCGATGCGCTTTTGCCCTTGAACGCGCCTTCGGCGTGCAACGCCAGCACCAGTTCCCGCTTGTGGTCGCGAGTCAGCAGATTCAGGCTCAATTGGCGCTCGCGCAGCCAGGCGTGGAGGAAGGTGTTGATCCGCTCCTGCCAGTCATCGCGAAACAGTGAATCCGGTTGCGGGATCAGCTTGGTCGGCGACAGGAACAGGTCCAAAGCGGCCTTGGCATTTTCGAACAACGAAATATTCAGGTTGATGCACAGCACCGCCAGCGGACGATCTTCGCTGTCCCGTAGCACGGTGCTGAGGCTGCGAATCTTCTGACCATCCCAGTTGAGCTTTTCGTACGGCCCGATGTTTCGTTCGCTGACATCTTCGCTGAGCATGTCTTCCAGCGCCGAGTCGTCGCCGATTTCCCGCTTGGACAGGTTGTTGGCGATGTAGTCGACCTTTTGCGTGCGCAGGTCGTGCAGCACCACTTCGGCGTGGGGAAAGAACAGCGTGGCGATGGCGTCGGCAATCGCGTGGAAGTTATCCAGGGACGTGTCGTCCAGGGCCGAGTCTTTTTCGGGGGCGTTCATACAGTGGAACTCCGGGCAGCGTCAGCGCCCCATCAAAGGGGCGCTGAAAGTGTGCCGTAATCGTGTGGGCACGTCACCTGAGGATCAGGATCAGGATCAGCCGAGGCGGGCAGGGGAGAGCATTTCGGCATTCAGGCCGAAATGGCTGAGTGACTCGGGCAATGCGGCGCCGCGCACCAGTGCCGCGCTGGCCTGGCCCATGGCCGGCGAGGTCTGGATGCCATAACCGCCTTGTGCCGCGACCCAGAACAGCCCCGGTACCTGTGAATCGAAGCCGGACAGCAAGTCGCCGTCGCTGACGAAGCTGCGCAGGCCGGCCCAGGTGCGGGTCGGGCGGCGAATGGTCAGGGTCGTGGCTTCTTCGATCTGGTAGATGCCCATGGCGATGTCCAGCTCTTCGGGCTGCACATCGTGGGGTTCCACCGGGTCGGCGTTGGCCGGCGAACCGAGGAACATTCCGGCGTCGGGTTTCATGTAGAAGGATTCGTCGAGGCTGACCAGCATCGGCCAATTGTGGATGTCCACGCCTTCGGGGCCGGCGAAGATGAACGCGGCACGGCGTTTGGGTTGCAGGCCCAGGGGCTTGGCGCCAGCCAGTTCGCCGATCTTGTCGGCCCAGGCGCCGGCGGCGTTGATGATGATCGGCGCGCTGAACGTCTGGCTGCCGGTCTGGACCTGCCATGTACCTTGGCCGTCGCGGCTCAGGCTGACGACTTCGCTGTCGGTATGCACTTCGCCCTGGTTGCGGCGGATACCGCGCAAATAGCCCTGGTGCAGGGCATCGGTGTCGATGTCGCTGGCGGTCGGATCGTAGATGGCGCCGTGGACCTTTTCCCGGCGCAGGACCGGCACCAACGCGCAGGCCGCGTCGGCGTCGAGCAACTGCATCTCCGGCACCGTGGTTTTTGCGCTCTGGTATTGCCTGTGCAGTTCGTCCGGGTCACCGGTCAGGTCCACGGTCATTTCGCCGCGCGGGGTCAGCAGCGGGTGTTCGCAGAAACCGCCGGGCGGGTTGTCGAAAAAGTCCCGGCTGGCCAGGGTCAACGCCCGCACTTGCGGGGTGCCGTAGGCCGCGGTGTACAGCGCCGCCGAACGACCGGTGGAGTGATAGGCCGGATGGGATTCGCGTTCGAGCACGATCACGCGGCCGTGCTGCGACAGCCAGAAACCCGTGGAAGCACCGGCAATCCCGCCGCCGATGATGATGAAATCTGCCTGGCTCATGAACGTCTCCAGTGAAGTGCGATGCTGAAATTGTGGTGATCCCCTGTGGGAGCGGGCTTGCTCGCGAAAGCGGTGTGACAGTCGACATCGCAGGTGAATGTCGGACCCTATTCGCGAGCAAGCCCGCTCCCACAGGTTTCGCGGTGTTAGTGATGTCGGCGATAGATCGCATTGGCCAGCGCAATGTCTTCCAGGCCCAGGCCGATCGAGCGGAAAAACACATGGCGATCGTAATCGGGGCGCAGGACTTTTTCGCTGAGCAGGTCGGGCAGGTCGCCGATAATCGCGCTTTTGTCCCAGCCGTGCCGTTCGGCGGCGATCAGCATTTCACCGGCCGAGTCCGGGGTGGTCAGGCGATAGTCGCAAAACACCTGCATGTCTCTGAGGCTTTGCGGCGGCACTTCATGGGCGCGCGGCGCATTGGTACTGATGGAGGTGATAAGCGCTGGTTTGCACAGGCTTGACGGGTCGATCACCGGACCGGCGGACGAGGTGCAGAGCATGATCACGTCGGCGTCCTGAACGGCAGCTTCGCGACTGTCGACGATGTTCAGGCGTGGCTCGATGTTTTTCAGCAGGCTCACGGTTTCGGCGTCTTCGCTCAAGCTCGGCGAGTACAGGCTGATGCTCTGCCAGTCGCGCAGGCCTTTTACGTAATGCAGGTGCGCCTGGGCCACTTTGCCGCTGCCGATGATGGCCAGGCGATTGGCTGTGAGTGGCGCGAGGGCGTCGACCGCCACGGCGGTGGTGGCCGCGGTGCGCGCGGTGGTCAGTTCTCCGGCATCGCACAGCAACAGCGGCTGGCCGGTTTGCATCGACATCAACAGCGTCCACGCCGTCACCAGCGGCCCCTGTTCACGGACGATGTATGGCGATGTCTTGATCCCGTACACACCGTCTTCGGCCAGCACGCCCAGGTAGTTGATGAAGTCGCCGGCGCCCTGTGGAAACTCCACCAGTTGCTGCGCCGGTTGTACGGCTTGCCCGGCGGCCAGGTCGCGGAACAGTTTGCGCAGGATCTGCGGCACATCAACCTGCGCCAGTAGCTCGCGAGCCTGGGCTTGGGGGATCACTTGGGGCGCACTGGACATGGTCGGCTCCGGAGTTGGAAGTAAACTAATTTGTCCATTATGGACTTTTAGATATCTCTGGCAAGCTCCTGTTGAAAAAAGCCGGGCGAAAAAAAAGCGCAGTCCGTTGCCGGCTGCGCTTGTCTTTTCAGCGTCGCTTAATGAGGACGCTTGCGTTCAACGGCCCGCAACAGATGCGTCGGTGGCGTTTCACAGCTGATCTTGCGCCCCAGCTTTTCCTCGATGGACGGTAGCTGGTAGGAGTCATCTTCACCGGCAAAGCTGATGGACACGCCGTCGGCACCAGCACGACCGGTACGACCGATGCGGTGCACGTAGTCGTCCGGCACTTCCGGCAGGGTGAAGTTGATCACGTGGCTGATGCCGTCGATGTGGATGCCGCGACCGGCCACATCGGTGGCGACCAGGACGCGGATCTTGCCTTCGCGGAAGCCTTCGAGGGTCTTGATGCGCTTGTGCTGCGGCACGTCGCCGGACAGTTGCGCGGCGTTGATGCCGTCACGCACCAGGCGTTCTTCGATGCGCCGCACTTCATCCTTGCGGTTGGCGAAGACGATGACCCGCTCCCAACCATTGTCGTTGACCAGGTTGTAGAGCAGTTTGTATTTGTCGGCAGCGGCCACCGCGTAGATGTGCTGCTCGACGTTTTCGTTGGCCACGTTCTGCGACTCGATCTCGACGATCGACGGGTCGGTGGTCCATTGCTTGGCCAGGTTCATCACGTCTTCGGTGAAGGTCGCGGAGAACAGCAGCGTCTGACGCTCGGACTTCGGCGGCGTCTGGCGAATGATCTGGCGCACTTGCGGGATGAAGCCCATGTCGAGCATGCGGTCGGCTTCGTCCAACACCATCACTTCGACCATGTCCAGATGCACGTCGCCGCGCTGGTTGAAGTCCAGCAGGCGGCCCGGCGTGGCCACGAGGATGTCGCAGTGGCGGGCTTCGAGGTGCTTGAGCTGCTTGTCGAAGTCCATGCCACCGACGAACGTCATGACGTTGAGGCCGGTGTACTTGGTCAGGTCGGCGGCGTCCTTGGCGATCTGCACCACCAGTTCGCGGGTCGGCGCGATGATCAGTGCCCGTGGCTCACCCATGTAGCGCTCTTTCGGCGGCGGCGTTTGCAGCAACTGGGTGATGATCGAGACCAGGAACGCAGCGGTCTTGCCGGTACCGGTCTGGGCGCGGCCGATGGCGTCTTTGCCCGCGAGGGTGAAGCCCAGCACTTGGGCCTGGATCGGCGTGCAATACGGGAAGCCCAGGTCCTGGATGGCGTGCATCAGTTCCGGGGCGAGTTTGAAATCGTGGAAGCGGGTCTTGCCTTCCTGGGGCTCGACGACGAAGTCTTCGAGTTTCCATGGGATGACCGGTGCCTTGGGCTTGGGTTCGCGGCGCGGTTTGGCGGGTTTCGGCGTTTCGCTGAGCGGCTGCTCCGGGGCTGTTATCGCCGCAGGCTGGGCAGCTATTGGGGTCTTCGGCTCATGCTTGGGTGCCGCGGTGGTGGCGGCTCGTTCAGATTGATTACCGTCGGTGCGGTGGCCGGGAGCGTGAGACGCAGGGCTGGGAACTGGCGCGAGTTGCTCAGTCTCGCTTTTACCGAACATTTTCTTGAGTGCTTTGAGCACGGTCATCTCATCAATTGATTAAGGAATGTACGCCGGCCAGTGTAATGCAAGAATCGGGCGCGGCGTAGTGGGATGGATCAAAGGGCGCTTTTAAACATCGATGCTCAGCGCAAGCGCTCGGCGAGCCAGACGCCGATGTCGCGAATTTCTTCGGGTAACACTTCGTGACCCATTGGGTACTCCTGCCATGTCA
Source organism: Pseudomonas sp. KH_046_1 (assembly GCF_057839025.1). Taxonomy (NCBI): domain Bacteria; kingdom Pseudomonadati; phylum Pseudomonadota; class Gammaproteobacteria; order Pseudomonadales; family Pseudomonadaceae; genus Pseudomonas; species Pseudomonas sp. KH_046_1. The sequence continues at coordinate 5,233,082 of NZ_CM174481.1, read as the reverse complement.
CGGTGACACCACGCAGCTTCAAATGCTCGTAGGCGCTGCGCCCCATCGAGTTTTGCACCACATCGTCGTACTGGCCGTGCATCGACAGCACCGGGATCCGCTGCTGGCTGGCGGACAGTTGCAGTTCGTCGCTGAAGGTCGGTGCATAAGTAGAAAGGGCAACTACGCCACCCAGTGGTCCCTGCCATTTCAGAAACGCGGTGTGGAAAACCACGGCACCGCCTTGGGAAAAGCCTGCCAGGAAGATCCGCGAGGCGTCTATTCCGCTGGCCTTCTGCGTTTCGATCAGTTCGATGATCCAGTTGGTCGACTCTTCCAGTTGCTCGCGATTGATCGCGCGCGCCGGGCTCATGGCCAATATGTCGTACCAGCTCGGCATCTCGTAACCGCCGTTGATGGTCACGGCGCGGTTCGGTGCCTGGGGCAAAACAAAGCGGGTGCTCAACAGGGTTTCCTGCAGGGCTTCGGCCACCGGCAGGAAGTCATAGCGGTCGGCGCCCAGGCCATGCAGCCAGATAACGCAGGCGTCTGCGGTCTTGACGGGTTCAAGAATCAAGGGGTTGGTCATGGCTGCTCCAATGTTGTGCGTGCGCGCACATAAAAGTGCGTGATCAAAGTGCGCGTCAGGTTGATCCGTTAAGAAAGTGTCGCAAGCGTACAAGTTTTGCTATTGACCTGCAGCTGAACCGCTTCGGCGAGCGGTGTGGTACGGGCTTTGCTATGGAGAAACGGTGCAACACATCTCGCGCCCGGCGGTAACACTATCAGTGTACTGCCGACTGTGGGATAGCAATGAATCCGGTGATGGATGTTCGCCAAGGGCCGCTACGGGGCTTCGCGAACGTGAAAGGGCTACAGCCCGTTCGGCCGACTGGTGAGAGTGAGTTTTCCATGACGTGGATTTTCTCCTACTAGACTCATAGCTAACGTCTTACGTCGGTTGACCCCAAAACAAGCCAACACGGGTCGACTACGCCTCAAAAGGGTGCGACAGGACTCACGCTCCGACACAACAAGAGCAAAACTGGAGGTTTGAATGAAGATGTTGAAATCCACCCTGGCTATCGTGACTGCAGCCGCAGTACTCGGTGTCAGCGGGTTTGCCCAGGCGGGCGCAACCCTGGATGCAGTGATGAAGAAAGGTTTCGTGCAGTGTGGCGTCAGCGATGGTCTGCCAGGCTTCTCGGTTCCGGATTCCACCGGCAAGATCGTCGGTATCGATGCTGACTACTGCCGTGCAGTAGCGGCGGCTGTCTTCGGCGACGCGACCAAGGTCAAGTTCAGCCAGTTGAACGCCAAGGAGCGCTTCACCGCGCTGCAATCCGGCGAAATCGACATTCTGTCGCGCAACACCACCATGACCAGCTCCCGTGATGCGGGCATGGGCCTGAAATTCCCGGGCTTCATTACCTACTACGACGGCATCGGCTTCCTGGTAAACAACAAGCTGGGCGTCAAGAGCGCCAAGGAACTGGACGGTGCAACCATCTGCATCCAGGCCGGTACCACTACCGAACTGAACGTTTCCGACTACTTCCGCGGCAACGGCCTGAAATACACCCCGATCACCTTCGACACCTCCGACGAAAGCGCCAAGTCGCTGGAATCCGGTCGTTGCGACGTACTGACCTCGGACAAATCCCAGCTGTTCGCCCAGCGCAGCAAGCTGGCTTCGCCGAAAGACTACGTGGTTCTGCCGGAAACCATTTCCAAGGAACCTCTGGGCCCGGTCGTGCGTAATGGCGACGACGAGTGGCTGGCCATCGTGCGCTGGACTGGCTACGCCATGCTCAACGCTGAAGAAGCCGGCATCACTTCGAAGAACGTCGAAGCCGAAGCCAAGGGCACCAAGAACCCTGACGTTGCCCGTCTGCTCGGCACCGACGGTGAATACGGCAAAGACCTGAAAGTGAAGAAAGACTGGGTCGTGCAGATCATCAAGCAAGTCGGCAACTACGGCGAAGTGTTCGAGAAAAACCTCGGCAAGGGCACTCCGCTGGAAATCGACCGCGGGCTGAACGCTCTGTGGAACGCTGGCGGCATTCAATACGCACCACCAGTGCGCTGATGGTTCTATCACCCGGTGGGCCAACCACCGGGTGATGTTCTGTTCCATTATTTCCGGGGCACTTCATGCAAAATTCAATCGGCGCACCAAAGCAGAGGCTCAGCCTCAGCGATCCACGCGTGCGTGCTTGGGTATTCCAGATCATCACGATTATCGCGGTGGTCTCGCTGGGCTGGTATCTGTTCGATAACACCCAGACCAACCTGCAACACCGGGGCATTACCTCCGGTTTCGACTTTCTGGAGCGCAGTGCCGGTTTCGGCATCGCTCAACACCTGATCGACTACACCGAAGCGGACACATACGCCCGGGTGTTTGTCATCGGCCTGCTCAACACCCTGTTGGTGACCTTCATCGGCGTGATCCTGGCGACGATCCTGGGGTTCATCGTCGGCGTGTCACGGCTGTCGAAGAACTGGATCATCGCCAAGGTAGCGACGGTGTATGTGGAAGTCTTCCGCAACATTCCGCCGCTGCTGCAGATCCTGTTCTGGTACTTCGCGGTGTTCCTGACGATGCCGGGGCCGCGTAACAGTCATAACTTTGGCGACACCTTCTTTGTCAGCAGCCGTGGCCTGAACATGCCGGCGGCGTTGATGGCGGACGGTTTCTGGCCGTTTGTGACCAGCGTTGTCGTCGCCATCGTCGCCATCGTGCTGATGAGCCGCTGGGCGACCAAGCGCTTCGAAGCCACCGGTGTGCCGTTCCACAAGTTCTGGGTTGGCCTGGCGATGTTCCTGGTGATCCCTGCGCTGTGCGCGCTGATTTTCGGTGCACCGGTGCACTGGGAAATGCCGGAACTCAAGGGCTTCAACTTCGTCGGTGGCTGGGTGTTGATCCCGGAACTGCTGGCGCTGACCCTGGCCCTGACGGTGTACACCGCGGCGTTCATCGCCGAGATCGTGCGTTCGGGCATCAAGTCGGTCAGCCATGGCCAGACCGAAGCGGCGCATTCCCTCGGCCTGCGCAACGGTCCGACCCTGCGCAAGGTGATCATTCCGCAAGCCCTGCGCGTGATCATTCCACCGCTGACCAGCCAATACCTGAACCTGGCGAAAAACTCCTCGCTGGCGGCCGGTATCGGTTATCCGGAAATGGTCTCGCTGTTCGCCGGGACCGTGCTCAACCAGACCGGCCAGGCGATCGAGGTGATTGCCATCACCATGAGCGTGTACCTGGCGATCAGTATCAGCATTTCCCTGCTGATGAACTGGTACAACAAGCGCATTGCGCTGATCGAGCGGTAAGGAAAAGCGCATGAGTACTCATACTTTCAAACCTGACATGCCGCCACCGAACCGCAGCATCGGTGCGGTGGCGTGGATGCGCGCGAACATGTTCTCCAGCTGGCTCAACACCCTGCTGACCCTGTTCGCGTTCTACCTCATCTACCTGGTGGTACCGCCGATCCTGCAGTGGGCGATCCTTGACGCCAACTGGGTCGGCACCAGCCAGGCTGACTGCACCAAGGAAGGCGCCTGCTGGGTGTTCATCCAGCAGCGCTTCGGCCAGTTCATGTACGGCTACTACCCGCCGGTACTGCGCTGGCGCGTGGACCTGACGGTGTGGCTGGCGATTGTCGGCGTGGCGCCGTTGTTCATCTCGCGCTTTCACCATAAAGCGGTGTACGGGCTGAGCTTCCTGGTGCTGTACCCGATCATTGCCTGGTGCTTGCTGCATGGCGGCGTATTGGGGCTGGACGCCGTGGCGACCAGCCAGTGGGGCGGCCTGATGCTGACCCTGGTGATCGCCACCGTCGGCATCGCCGGTGCGCTGCCGCTGGGGATTGTCCTGGCCCTGGGCCGTCGTTCGAACATGCCGGCGATTCGCGTGGTCTGCGTGACCTTCATCGAATTCTGGCGCGGCGTGCCGTTGATCACGGTGCTGTTCATGTCCTCGGTGATGCTGCCGTTGTTCCTGCCTGAAGGCATGAACTTCGACAAGCTGCTGCGGGCGTTGATCGGCGTGATCCTGTTCCAGTCGGCCTACGTGGCTGAAGTGGTGCGCGGCGGTCTGCAAGCGATTCCCAAAGGTCAGTACGAAGCAGCGGCAGCGATGGGCCTGGGCTACTGGCGCAGCATGGGTCTGGTGATTCTGCCGCAAGCCCTGAAGCTGGTGATCCCCGGCATCGTCAACACCTTCATTGCGCTGTTCAAGGACACGAGCCTGGTGATCATCATCGGCCTGTTCGACCTGCTCAACAGCGTCAAGCAAGCCGCCGCCGACCCGAAATGGCTGGGCATGGCCACCGAAGGCTACGTGTTCGCCGCCCTGGTGTTCTGGATTTTCTGTTTTGGTATGTCGCGCTATTCCATGCATCTGGAACGCAAGCTCGACACTGGCCACAAGCGCTAAGTCGCTACCTAATTTAGGAAGTTTTGTGATGAGCGAAGCAATCAAACAGCCTGTGAGCCCTGAAGGCATTATTCAGATGCAGGGCGTGAACAAGTGGTACGGTCAGTTTCACGTACTCAAGGACATCAATCTCAACGTCAAGCAGGGCGAGCGTATCGTGCTGTGCGGCCCGTCGGGTTCCGGAAAATCCACCACCATCCGCTGCCTCAACCGTCTGGAAGAGCACCAGCAGGGCCGCATCGTGGTCGATGGCGTGGAGCTGACCAACGACCTCAAGCAGATCGAAGCGATCCGTCGTGAAGTCGGCATGGTGTTCCAGCACTTCAACCTGTTCCCACACCTGACCATCTTGCAGAACTGCACGCTGGCGCCGATGTGGGTGCGCAAGATGCCCAAGCGCAAGGCCGAGGAAATTGCCATGCACTACCTGGAACGCGTACGCATTCCGGAGCAGGCGCACAAGTACCCGGGGCAACTGTCCGGCGGTCAGCAACAGCGTGTGGCGATCGCTCGCGCGCTGTGCATGAAACCGAAGATCATGCTGTTCGACGAACCGACCTCGGCACTCGACCCGGAGATGGTGAAAGAGGTACTGGACACCATGATCGGCCTGGCCGAAGACGGCATGACCATGCTCTGCGTGACCCACGAAATGGGCTTCGCCCGCACCGTGGCCAACCGCGTGATCTTCATGGACAAGGGCGAAATCGTCGAGCAGGCTGCACCGAACGACTTCTTCGACAAGCCGCAGAATGAACGCACCAAGCTGTTCCTGAGCCAGATCCTGCATTGATTGGTCTGTGACAGTCTCAAAGAGCCCCGCCGATTGATCGGTGGGGCTTTTTTTTATTTTTGCGTTTCAGCCTGCGGTTTTGCCGCGCTCCAGTGCCAATTGCACTGCCCGCAGGGCATTGAGACGACCATGACCGTAGTAATGACTGTGGCCGTTTGGGTCGTATTGACCGAGGGGGCCGTCGTCGGCGTGGCTGATTTTGTCGCAGCAATCGGCGAGGAGCTGTCGAACCTGCTCGCGGTCCAGTGCCGGGTTGACCCCTAGTACCAGAGCTGCCACGCCCGCGGCTCCAGGGCAGGCGCTGGAAGTGCCGCTGAACAATTCGGTGTAGGCAGCATTGATCGGATCGGCAAACTGGCCGCTCAGATCCGTGGTTCGAATACCTCGGGTCTGGGGGACTGAGGTGGCGGGTTTAAACTTTGGATCCGGGTGTGGCTGGTCCCCGCTGGGAAAGCAACACCACAGTGCTTTACCGTAGTCACTGTAGGCACTGCGACGATTTTGATCATTGCAGGCACCCACGGCAATAACCATGGGATGGCTGGCATAGCCATCGTTGTCCACGCTCTCGTTGCCATTGCCGGCACCAAAAAAGATGACGCAGCCTTTAGCCTGGCGGCCCTTGGTCGCGGCGTACTCTATGGCCAGGCGGGTACTCGCGGCCAGCGGAAACTCCTGAGAGTGTCTCGCGTCGGTAGGGTCAGCCCAATGTCCTTCCGGCGGCCCCCAACTGCAGGAAATGATATCGGCCCCTTGGTCCGCGGCCCAGAAAAACGCGTCTGCTTCGGCCCGGGTGCCTAGTGGCCTGGTCAGTTTCAACGGCATGAGACTGGCTCGAGGGGCCACGCCGCTGACGCCGGCTTCACCATTGGCGCATGCAACACCGGCGGCCGCAGTCCCGTGGCGCTCAAGGGGATTTTTCGGCCGTGGGTCTTGACTGGCGTTACGACGGTCAAAGTTTTTCGCGCCGATGATTTTGCCGGTACCGGCGAACTCGGGGTGATCGATATCAAAGGCATCGTCGATGATCGCGATCACGATGCCTTCACCCAGGGCCAAGGCATGGGCTGCCTCGACATTGGCGCTGGCATCGACCTGAGCTTGATAGGTGACGGTGGTTTTCTTCAGGTGCCATTGGTTGTCATGGATCGCCCGGCGTTGCCCAGGACGCAGTATTTCCGGGTGGCAGTAGTCGACGTCCTGACGTTCGAGCAATTGAAGGGTGAATGAGCAGACTTCAGTGCCGCGACAATGTGTGTGATGTACGAAGAAGGCATTGGTCGCGTAGGGAGCCTGCTGTTTGATGGTCAGACCCAACTCATCGAGGATACCCAGGCACTCTGTCGCAGTGAGTCGATCGACGAATTTCAGGAAAATGTTTTCGGTGTAGAAAACAGGTTCCCGGGTATGAGGATCGACCAGAGCACTGCCGGCGAAGCGTACGTCTGGTAGCTCGCGCAGCAACGCCTTGCATTGGCGGACGTCCGAATTGTCCGGCAGTTTGAATAGCTGAACGTCGGCGTCCTCGATGTGCAGTACCAACTCACTGTTGGCCAATGCCTGTCGAGCTTTTTCGCAGCGTAACGTCTCATCAAGCTTGCTCCCGGCCTGACTGCGTACAACGAGCAGTTGCCGATCCTTTTCCAGTAAAAAACGGCGGCTGTGCTTCTTGCCGAAAATGACTTCTTCCATTGGCTGCTCCCATTCCCTTTGGATATTCGAGCGTAAGTGCCCGCATTCAAAGTCCGAAAGTCTGATGGTCTGTCTCAATTTCAGATGTCAGCTCTTTCGTGTGGCCTGGGTGGGAAATCACTTTCAGTCGTCAGGAATTTCATCTTCTGCCTTAAGGAGACTTCAGGCTTCAGGGTGAGACGCGAGAGAGGGTGGCTTGCCTGATTGGATGAAGCTGACTACCATGTCAGAAAATTCATCCTATGATTGGATGAAAGAGCGAATTCCATGTCTGAAATCTCTCCATTAGTAAAACGATCCTTGGTTGATCAGGCTCTGGACCAGTTGCGCCTGCGCATCAACCAGGGCGTGTGGGTCGTGGGCCAGCGTTTGCCCACCGAGCCTGAATTGTCGGCGGAGCTGGGCATCAGCCGCAACACCGTGCGCGAAGCCATGCGGGTGCTGGCGTTTTCCGGGTTGATCGAAATTCGTCAGGGTGATGGCAGTTACCTGCGGGCAGTGGTCGATCCACTGGACACGCTCAAGGCGCTATCACGCTGTTCTCTTGAACAGGCTCGCGAAACCCGGCACATCCTCGAAGTCGAGGCCATCGGCCTGGCAGCCATGCGCCGCACCGATGAAGACCTGGTGGCATTGCGCGAGGCACTGGGTGTCAGCGGTAGCCACTATCACGGCGATCTCGACACCTATATCGCCTGCGATCTGGTGTTTCACCGCCGCCTGGTGGACGCCGCGCACAACCCGACGCTCAGCGAGTTGTATCGCTATTTCTCCAGCATCGTCGGCGCGCAATTGCGTCAGACCCTGAATATCGTCCCGCGCCGCCAGGAAGTGTTCGACCTGCACATCGAGTTGCTCGATGCCGTCGAGCAACGCGACCCGGAACGGGCCAAAGCCCTGTCGAGGCAGTTGATCAATGAACCTTGAAACCGAGAAGTCCATGCACCGCAGTGATTTATCCACAGCCCCAAAGCTTTCGGCAGAGCTGGAAGAGCTGCTGATCGACGCCGAGGCCGATGACGAACAGGTCCAGCAAACCCACCCGGTTCTGCGCCGGCCGTGGTTGTTGCTGCTGGGCCTGATTCTGGTGGCGCTGAACCTGCGCCCGGCGCTGTCGAGCATGGCGCCGATGCTCAGCGAGGTCTCGAAGTCCCTTGGCTTGTCGGCGTCCGCGGCGGGATTGCTGACCACGTTGCCGGTGCTTTGCCTGGGCCTGTTTGCGCCATTGGCACCCGTGCTGGCGCGGCGATTTGGTGCGGAGCGGGTGGTGCTGGGCATTCTGTTGACCCTGGCGGGCGGGATCATCCTGCGCAGTTCGTTCGGTGAGATCGGCCTGTTTGCCGGCAGTGTGCTGGCCGGTGCCAGCATCGGCGTGATCGGCGTGTTGCTGCCGGGCATCGTCAAGCGCGATTTCCCGAAACAGGCCGGGACCATGACCGGTGTCTACACCATGGCCCTGTGCCTGGGCGCGGCGATGGCGGCAGGTGCGACCGTGCCGCTCAGTGAGCATTTCGACAAGAGCTGGGCGTTGGGTCTCGGCTTCTGGGTTATTCCGGCATTTGCGGCGGCACTGTTCTGGTTGCCGCAAGTCGGCCAGAAACACGGCGCGCACAACGTCGCCTATCGCGTTCGGGGATTGCTGCGCGATCCGCTGGCCTGGCAAGTGACCTTGTACATGGGCTTGCAATCGTCCCTGGCCTACATCGTGTTCGGCTGGTTGCCGTCGATCCTGATCGGTCGCGGCCTGACCCCGACCCAGGCCGGACTGGTGCTGTCGGGTTCGGTGATCGTTCAACTGGTCAGTTCCCTCGCCGCGCCATGGCTGGCGACACGCGGCAAGGATCAGCGCCTGGCGATTGTGATCGTGATGGCCCTGACCCTCGGCGGTTTGTTCGGTTGCCTGTACGCCCCGATTGAAGGTCTGTGGGGCTGGGCGATCGTGCTGGGGTTGGGGCAGGGCGCCACGTTCAGCCTGGCATTGACCCTGATCGTGCTGCGCTCGCGGGATTCCCACGTTGCGGCGAATCTGTCGAGCATGGCCCAGGGCTTCGGTTACACCCTGGCGTCCATGGGGCCGTTCGCGGTCGGTATCGTGCATGACCGGACCGGCGGCTGGACAGCCGTGGGCTGGATTTTTGGCGTCATTGGCCTCGGTGCGATCATCGCCGGGCTCGGTGCCGGCCGTTCGCTGTACGTTCAGGTACAAAGCGAGAAAGTCTGAAGTACGGCGCTACAGGTAAACAATCTCCAGCGTCGCCTTGCCATCGATTTGTACATCGGTGCTCAGGTCCAGCTCGGAGGTTGGCGCAATAACGGTTTCGACGATGACCCGGCTCGTCAGATGGCGGATTTCGATCGGGCCGGCGTTGCTTCCTGCTCTGTCGGTGAAGCCCAGATAGCTCCTGGCAGCAATGGGTATGGGGCGGTCGTTCGATGTACTCCAGGCCAAGCCACCGGTGGTCGAATCGGTGCGAAAGACCTGCGACAGGTCGTCCACGACTGTATTTTCAGGATTGAAATTCAATGAATACAAGCCGATTTTGTTGCCGCTGCCGTCGTAGTCCAGACCGTAATAAATCTGACTGTTGACGATGGCCGAGCCCTCGCGGTTGTCACGCATGAGCAGGGCGAAGCGGCCGGGGGTCGTGCACTGGATGCTGAAGTCGAGTGCCTGGTCACGCAGCCGCGTGCGCTTATCGACATTCAGATCCCACCGGGGGACTTTTCCAAAGTCCACGAGGCCGCTGTTGGACAGGCTGGGTGTGCAGGCCAGTGGGGTGATGAAGCCTTTGACGGTCAATTCAACGGACGACGCGGCGAGGGCATGAGGCGCCAGGCCAATCAACCCTGTGAGCGCGAGTGCTGCGAAGTGATTTTTCATCCATGGATGCTCATTCATTTGAGTGGGTTGTCCCTGCAGGCGCTGAACCGCTCACGTTTGCTGACGCTGAGAGCGGTTCAGCGTCATGACTTTACTTGTACCAAACCTCAATCGTTGCGAGGCCGTCGATAGGGACTTCGCTGTCTATGGTCAAGTTATCTCTACCGGCAATGTAGGTGTTGATTTCCAGGTCCATGGTGAGATCCTTGACGTCAATTCGCGTGGAGTGATCACTGGTAGCGGCAACCGATGACTGATTGCCTTTCATTATGCGGTCTTGCTTGATCCAGTTTGCCCCGCCATCAGTAGAGCCAATCGCCTGTACCTGGTTTGTATCTGCGATGGAATCTTTGATCGTTATATCAAAGAAGCCGAGTTTTTCATCTTTAGGGGTCAATCCCACGCCAAAGTAATCGCCTAGTCCTGCTGCAGTACCTGGCCTGTTATCGATCGGGTTAAGCATGAATAGCATCGACTCACTGCACGCCATGGTCAGTTGCATCGCTGTCGTATTTATCAAGGTGTTGTTGGTGGGATGAAGGTCATTCACCGATTTCTTGCCGATGTCGACAATCCCCCCACTAGCCAAGCTGATATCACAAGCGGCCGGCGTGATGCTGCCCGTGACAGTCAGGTCAGTATGCGACGCCGCAAGGGCATGCGGTGCGGCGCAGATCAGTGCGGTGGTTGAAAGTGCTGCAAAGTACTTTTTCATTTTTTTACTCACTTTTGTGGTTGTTTTCCTGACTGGTCCGAGAGGCTTGCTTCGCCCCGTTTTCCGCAGGATTGGGTTGGGTGTTACAAATAAATAATTTCGATCGTCCCCGCGCCATCGAGATCGATGGCGCTGCTCAAGTCCAGGCTATTGGTTGGTGCAATGACGGCGTCGACGGTCAAGGTAGTGCTGAGGTTCTGGATCGGGATCGGGCCCGAGCCAGTGCCGACAGTGTCGGTAAAGCCCAGGTAACCGGTTTTTCCGATTGAGCGTGCGTTGATGCTGGACGTATTCCAGGCCGCGCCAGCGGTAGTGGAGTGGGTTTGATAAAGGCTGGCAAAACTGTCGGCCCTGGCGCCGGTCGGTTCGACGCTCACTGAATACATGCCGATCTTGTTGTTGCGGTTGTCGGTGCCCAGACCGTAGTCACTGTCGCTGCTGACCGTTGCCGAGCCTGAGCGGTTGTCGTGCATGCTCAGGGCGAATGCGGTGGGCGCATCGCAGCTGACACTCAACGTCAGGGACTTGGGCGGCAGGCGAGTGCTTGTGTCAGTGTTCAGGTCGTTTCTGGACAGCGTGCCGAAGTCGACCACGCCACCGTCGGACAGCGTTGGCTCACAGGCCGCCGGAGCGAAACGGGCACGCAAAGTAATCTCCGGGGTGCGCCCGATAGCCACTGCATCGAATACACCGGAGGTCTGCCAGGTGACCGCGTCGCGCACTTGCAGCCCGTGCTCTTGAACCCACGCAGTCAGCTCAAGCTGCGCCGAGAATTGACGGCCCTGTAATGGCATGCCGGCGAGTACGGGAACGATCCCGTGCGCCGGTCGCCAGATCAGGCTCGACGCCGTTTCTGCGGGCGATTGACCGACTCCGGCAATCAACCCGATCGCTACCGGTTGACCATCCAGCACCGCTTCACGAATACGGATCTGATAGCTGCCGCGTTCAGCAAAGTGAAAACGTTCGGCATTCTCGGCCAGGGCCCGATAAAACAGACTCATATCGGTGGGATGTGAGCAGTTCAGGCTCAGACTCAGCTGACGCTCGCCCAGGTTTCGCTCCGGGGCCGAATCGGGGCGAAGCGCCCGGTTCATCAGCCCGTAATCGAGCAATGGCTGGCTCAGGTTGAACTGGCAGTCGTCAGCGGACGCCGAGGCGAACGAGGTGAATCCGCTCACTGCCAGGGACATGAGGGTTGGCAGCCAATAACCAAATGGATTCATAAAAGTCCTCCTCATAGGGTTCGGCACTTGGCGGAGGCGGTTTCGTAATACGCCTGGGGGTCGACGTCCTGGGGCAATTCGAAGCTCAGTTCGCAGCGCTCCAGCCCCGGCGCGGTGACCCACAACGTGCGGGAGTCAAGGGCGTTGGGCAGGAACACCAGGCCGCCGTCTTGCACCAGGGTGATGAATTCGCCATCCACGGTGTTCACCGCGGCGCCGCGCGGCAAGGGCACGCCGTTGGCGGTGGTGACCTTGAGCAATGCCCGGCGGGTGAGGCTGACGCCGAACTCGACGCTGTCGACGGCACCGCGACCGGCCGTAATCATCGCCAGCCCGTTGTGGATGTCGACGTTACGCGGCAGGCTTTTGGGGTCGACTTCCACCTTGCTGCGGCCGTAAGCCGCCACTTGCGGGATCACTGCCTGACCTTGCCAGTCGGTCCAGACCGGGCCGCTGGGCGTCGTCACCTTGATGGCACCCATGTCACCGACCGAAAGCAGTGCAAAGGTGTCGCTCACCGGGTAAGGCGACAGCGTCAGGCCACCACCGTGTAGCACGGCACCGCCTCGGGCGCTGGCCTGATAGCTGGAACGCTCGGCATCGGAACGGGTGTAATTCAGGTCCAGTTGGGTGTAGCGCGGCAGCAACGAAACACCGGCGGTGGATTGCACCTGCCTGTCGCGCGTGTCCCGTTCGACGCCGACCCGATACGCCAACTGATCGCCGATTTGCTCACTCAAGCCCACGCCGCTGCGGGATTCGCCAGCAGAGCTGCGTACCCAGGTGCGCGCCCGGCGGTTCTCCCCCAAAGGAATGCTTAGATTCAGGTAGGCGCTGTTGTCTGCGCGGTTCATGCCACTGATCTGCCATTCGACGGTCGTCGACACGGAAACACTGGCGATGCGGGTGCCCCAAGAGGCGAGGGCGCGGCTGCTGCTTTGGCCGTCAAACGTGCTTGACCGGCTCAAACCACCACTGAAAGTGCCGAGCTCGGGATGCGACCAGGAGAAGCTGGCGCTTTGTTGGTCGCGGTAACGGGATTGACTGGAGCCGGAGGTGCGGTCGAATACCGTATCTTCCAGCTCACGGTAACCAAAGGTTCGGTAGGCGCTTCCTCCATTGATCGCCCATTGATCGCTCAAGCGGTGGGTGACGTTAAGGTCGGCTTGAAGTCCCTGGCTGGCCTTGTTGCCAGTGGCGTCAGCAGCTGAAAGCGTGGCTTGAACCTGGGTGCCGGGCGAGGGCAGCAAACCCACGCCGACGCCTGCCGCGCGGTAGTCGGCCGCACCGGTCAGGCCTGCACTGAACAGCGCTTGCGGAGCGATTGCAGCGCTCCAGCCGCCACTGATCACCCAAGGATCATCGCCCTGTTCGGCACCTGTACTGCGAACCTGGCCAGCCGCCAGCGAATAACCGGGCGCCGGCAAGTCGATGCCGAGCATGGCCGCGGAAATGGTAAAGCTGCGCTCGCTGCCATCGGTTTCCCTGACCGTGACGTGCACATCGGAGCGGCTGTTGAGGCGGCGCACGTTGTTCAAGGCAAACGGGCCGGCGGGAACCACCGTCGAATGAATCAGCGAGCCGTTCTGCCGAATCTCGACCTGCGCCTGGCTGTTGGCAACGCCTTCGATGACGGCGTTTTGTCCTGCCACCTGCAAGGCGCGCTCATTGAGTATCTGCGCCCCGGTGATCTGCGCGCCGGCGAGGACCGGGTTGTAGAGGTTGATCTGACCCGCTTGCAGCACGGCCTCCTGGCTGACGAACGTGCGCTGGGCATATGCCGCGATATGAGTCGTTCGAGATCGCTCGTCCTGCCAGCTCTGCACCTGGCGACTGCGCACGATCCAGTCCCCGGCGTTAAAACCGATTTCGGTGTTGGCCGCTGTGTAGCGACTCGATCGATCGCCAAAACGACTGTGCAGACCGGTGACGTCGTAATTGAGCAGGCCGGCGAAGCCGCCGGTGCGATACCCGGAAAAATCCCGGGCAGTGGAACGTATTGTGTCGGTGGGCACGATCAATGCCAGAGCAAGGTTCGCCGGATCCTGTTCGATGACGGTCTGCGGCCAGGCGCCGAGAAAATCGTGGCACTGGCTGTCATCCAGCAGCCGACTGGGCACATTCAGGCTGGCCGCATCAAGCAGGGCGCGATCGAAGCACAACGCTCCCTCGCGGTTGAAGCTGACGTCTACCCGACCATGGCGCTGGCCATTGACCGTGAGGGTGACCGGGTGCTTTCCGGCTGTGAATCGCGGCGCGTGAATCAGCGACGTGGCCAACGCAGGATCAATGCCTCGCTGCAGCAACGTGTTTTTGTCGAACGAAGTAGGCAAGGAAACATCTCCCTGGGCGTTGAGTATCACCAACGCATTGGTCAGCAGCAGCGCCAGCGGGGCCGGTCGCCCTAATAGACGAGGGCGAGTAGCGGCTTGAATGGCGGGCACGGCTTCGCCATCACGGTAAATTAATGCTGTGTTCATCGGGTTCGCTTGGGTGAGGTCGGCGTGCTCGCCTGTTTTGCTCTGGCTTCAGACACGCTCTTGGCAATGGCTAGAGGGCCGTCGCCTTGAAACATCGGCACTCACTGTCCTTCGGAGGGCGCTGTGAAATGGTTGTGTTTTCAGGATTTGATGGGCGCCTCATGGTGAGGCACGGTGAAGCCGTAGACGGTGGCCGGTTGAAAGCGCACTTGCGTGGCGGCACCTGCTGGCACCGGAACACTGATGTGCTCACCGGGCAATACATAGGTTTTAGGCAGCAGGACATTGCTGGCAGAAGGTAGCAATGTCACTTCCTGGCCCAGACGTACCACGTAGGGCGTGTCGTTGCGCACGGTCAGTTGCGCGTCCTTCAGCGACCATTGCAGGTCGGTCCAGGGCGCGCGATTAGGCGCCAGGCCTTTGGGATGTAGGATCAGCGGCAGATTCTGGCGCACTGTCACACCCACACGGGCATGCCCGGCTTCGACTGCAGGTTTGCCTTGGGGAATGCCTTCGAAGATCACCCGTTTCAGACGCTGGGTGCGCAAGGGGGTTTCCGTTTGAAGAATGAACCGAACCAATTGCGTTTTCGACGCTTCGACACGCGCCAGCGGTGGCGTGACAAATACCAGGGGCTCGGTGTCCTCGGGGATGTCTTCGATGGTCACGTGCATCAAGGCGAGTGTGGAATCAGTGTTGGTTACTGAAACGGACGCTTCGCCGTCAGCTTCGTTGATGATGACAACGGAAGTATTCGGCACCATGCCATCGGCCTGGGCCTGCACGGTCAGGAGGAGAGTAAGTGTGCCGATGCCGGAACTGAGCAGGCGACGTGTGATTGTTGAAAACATCATCATGACGTGTCTCGTTGAGCGTTTCGTAAATAAGTAAATGCCGGGGTGGTGCGGAAAGGATTCAATCTATCGATCGAAGTTACTGGTTGGTATGCAACTAATACGAAAAGAGAGGAGGGGGTGTATGAATATGTGTTGCGGATTACGTGACGTTTTCTATGGTTTGTAGTTCTACTGCGTAGTCTTTATTGCGCTGCTGCGTAGGAACCATCTGTTTGTCAAATGGGCAAATGGAGATTCCGTTGAATACATTGAGGGGGAGGAGTCAGGCGTGTTTTCGGAGGAGTTGTGGAAGTAGGAATAACGGCGCTATTTTCCGCGCTTTCTCCCTACCAACAGGAGGTATCCCACAATGCGAGTCGTTATTGCTGACGACCATTCCGTCGTTCGAGTCGGGCTCCGCATACTCATCAACGGCAGCAGGCAATGTGTGATCGTCGGCGAGGCCGACAGTGCCGACAGCCTGATGAATCTGCTTTCAAGCACGTCTTGCGACCTGCTGATCACTGACTTCTCCATGCCGGGAGGGCAGCAGGCCGATGGCTTGAAAATGTTGAGTACGATTCAACGCCTTTACCCGGCCTTGCCGATCATTCTGGTAACGATGTTTACCAGTGTGGCGACGGCAAGGGCTACGTTGGCTCAAGGGGTGATGGCCATTGTCGCCAAAACTGCATCGGCGAAGGAGTTGCCCCTGGCAATCAATGCGGTGCAGCAAGGGCGCCGCTACCTCAGCGAGTCCCTGCGCACGCTGCTGGCCAACACTCGCAATCAGCTGCACGAATCGCCACTGTCGGCCAAGGAGCACGAAGTGGTCCGAATGCTCGCCAGTGGCATGACCGTCAGCGAAATCGCCATTCACTTCAAACGCAGCGTGTCGACCATCAGTAAACAAAAGAACATGGCCATGCACAGGCTGGGTATTTCCACGGACGTTGATCTTTTTTCCTACGCCCGGAACAACGGAATGTCGTACTGAAATGACGTGAATAATCACCGCGTTATTTTCTTCATGAATGCCGATAGTGTTCGATGCAGTTGCAGACTATCGTGCAGGCAATCTTTCGAAGCCATTGTGCATATCCAGGGGAACCCGCAAATGAGTGAAGTCCATAGCGCCTTGATCACCCGTTTCTACCAGGCTTTCCAGCGCCTGGATGCCGAAGCCATGGCTGCCTGCTACACCGATGATGTGGTGTTCAGTGACCCTGCGTTCGGCGAGCTTCGCGGTCGCGATGCCAGTGACATGTGGCGCATGCTGACCACGCGGGCCAAGGATTTTTCCCTGACCTTCGATCATGTTCGCGCCGACGAGCGCACCGGCGGTGCCCATTGGGTCGCGACCTATCTGTTCAGTCAGACCGGCAATACCGTGGTCAACGATATCCAGGCGCGTTTCATCTTCCGTGACGGCAAGATTTGCGAACATCACGACAGTTTCGATCTATGGACCTGGTCGCGTCAGGCGTTGGGTTTCAAAGGCCTGCTGCTGGGCTGGACGCCGCTGGTGAGAAACGCCGTTCGCGCGCAGGCATTGAAGGGGCTGAAGGCATTCCAGGCCAGTCGCTGATAAGATCGCGGCTTGTTTTCCTTCAAGCCCTGATCGTTACGTGACCACCCTCAGCGAAAGCCCTGTCGACGCCGACACCCCCACGAGCAAAACCTGGTTCGTCTACCTCGTTCGCGCGGCCAACGGTTCGCTCTATTGTGGGATCAGCGATGATCCCGTGCGTCGCTTCGCCAAGCATCAAAGCGGCAAGGGCGCACGATTCTTTCTTTCCAGTCCTGCCATGGCCCTGGTCTACACCGAACGCTGTCGCGACAAAAGCGATGCGTTGCGTCAGGAGCGGCTGATCAAAAAACTCAAGAAGAGCGCCAAGGAATGCCTGGTGGCGAGTGCCGCCCCTGTCTCATCACTCTGACTGATCAGTTCCCATCAGGCAGATCTGTAGGCTGCCAGGTGATTGCGCGCTAAGCTGCGGATTCCTGATCCTTGCGGCGGAGCCGAGCATGTCCGAGTTGATTCTGCATCATTACCCGACGTCCCCCTTTGCCGAAAAGGCTCGCCTGCTGCTGGGTTTCAAGGGCTTGTCCTGGCGCTCGGTGAAGATCTCGCCAGTGATGCCCAAACCGGATCTCACGGCGTTGACCGGTGGCTACCGCAAGACACCGGTATTGCAGGTCGGTGCAGATATTTATTGCGACACGGCATTGATTGCCCGGCGACTGGAGCAGGAAAAAGCCTTGCCTGCGTTCTTCCCGGAAGGTCAGGAAATGATCACCGCATCGTTTGCAGCCTGGGCCGACTCCGTGGTGTTCCAGCATGCGGTGAGCCTGGTGTTCCAGCCGGAATCGATTGCGGTGCGCTTTGGCAATTTGTCGCCGGAAGCGATCAATGCGTTTCTGGCCGACCGTGCCGGTTTGTTCAGTGGTGGTAGCGCGACAAAATTGTCTACCGAACAGGCGAAACATCAGTGGCCAACGATCATGTCGCGTCTGGAGCAACAGTTGCAGCGCGAGGAGGGTGACTACCTGTTTGGCGAGCCGTCGATTGCCGATTTCGCCCTGGCTCATTGCCTCTGGTTTCTCAAGGCCACGCCGGTGACGGCCCCGCTGGTCGAAGCTTATCCGGCAGTCAATGCATGGCATGAGCGGGTATTGGGCTTCGGTCATGGTGCATCCAGCGAGATGAGTTCCGAGGAGGCCCTGGCAATGGCGCGCGCGTCCACACCAACGGCCTTGCCGGATGAGCAGTTTGTCGATCCCAATGGATTCAAGGCGGGGCAGCAGGTAGTGATCGCCGCCACGGACTACGGCGTGGATCCGGTGGCGGGGGAATTGCTGTTTGCCGGCCGCGAGGAGCTGATTGTACGGCGAGAGGACGAGCGTGGCGGTGTGGTGCATGTGCACTTCCCGCGATTTGGTTTCCGGATCGAAGCCTGCTGAAAAAAACCTTGTGGGAGCAAGCTCGCTCCCACAATTAATTCAGTGCAGCCAGAATCGCATCCGGGTCATACCCGCGAATCAGCGTCCCGTTCACATCGATAATTGGAATGCCGCCACCGCCCAGCGCCTGATAGTCCTCGCGCGCGACGGCATCCTTCTCGATATCGAACTCCTTGTACGGGATGCCTTTCTGATCGAGGAAGCGCCGGGTCAGCTTGCAGTAACCACACCATTCGGTGGCGTAGAGCACGACGTTGGCCTTGGCCTGCGTCTGCGCAGGCACCATTTGCGATGGATTGAACACCCGCTCGATCTTGCCCCAGTTCTGGTAGGCCACGACCACCAGCAGGATCAGCAGGAATTTCTTCAGTACGCCGCCGAGCATCAGTTGCGACGCTTCAGCTGATCGGTGAGGGAAGTGGGCAGGCCCTTGATGATCAACGTGCCGGCTTCTTCGTCGTACTCGATCTTCGAGCCCAGCAGGTGTGCTTCGAAACTGATCGACAAACCTTCGGCGCGGCCAGTGAATCGGCGGAACTGGTTCAGGGTGCGTTTATCGGCCGGGATTTCTGGCGAGAGGCCGTAATCCTTGTTGCGGATGTGATCGTAGAAGGCTTTCGGGCGTTCTTCGTCGATCAGCCCCGACAACTCTTCCAGGCCCATCGGCTCACCGAGCTTGGCCTGGCTGCTGGCGTAATCCACCAGGGTCTTGGTCTTCTCGCGGGCGTCGTCTTCCGGCAGGTCTTCGCTTTCAACGAAATCACTGAAGGCTTTGAGCAGGGTGCGAGTTTCACCCGGACCGTCGACGCCTTCCTGACAGCCAATGAAGTCGCGGAAATACTCCGAAACCTTTTTGCCGTTCTTGCCTTTGATGAACGAAATGTACTGCTTGGATTGTTTGTTGTTCTGCCACTCGGAAACGTTGATCCGCGCGGCCAGGTGCAACTGGCCAAGGTCGAGGTGGCGGGACGGGGTCACGTCCAGTTCGTCGGTGACGGCCACGCCTTCACTGTGGTGCAGCAGGGCGATGGCCAGGTAGTCGGTCATGCCTTGCTGATAGTGTGCGAACAGCACATGGCCGCCGACCGACAGGTTCGATTCTTCCATCAGCTTTTGCAGATGCTCGACCGCCACGCGGCTGAACGCGGTGAAATCCTGGCCACCCTCAAGGTACTCCTTCAGCCAGCCGCTGAACGGGAACGCGCCGGATTCCGGATGGAACAGGCCCCAGGCTTTACCCTGTTTGGCGTTATAGCTTTCGTTGAGGTCGGCGAGCATGTTCTCGATGGCTGCGGACTCAGCCAGTTCAGAGTCACGGGCGTGGAGAACTGCAGGTGTGCCGTCGGGTTTTTTGTCGATCAGGTGGACGATGCAATGACGGATCGGCATGGGCTTCTCGGCTGAATGAAGAGAGGAGGGCGTGCTCCCCCGAAAAAGCGCCCAGTGTACCGCAACCACTGGTTTTGGCGCGGTGCGAAGGGCAATTGGCGGGCGACCGGCGGCGCTTATGCGTTTTTTTCATGTTTTAGCGCAATAAAGCTGACCAAATGGGTAGCTAGAGGCGGATATTTCCACGTCTGTGTGCTAGCTTTGCCCGGTCTTGCGCGAAGTCACTGCGTTAAGCGTGCAGTCAGCATTTGTCAGGTCGAACCAAACCCTGATTTCGGTATCTATAACCCCGATCCCGAGGTTATTTGGCCGAGGGTGCCAGATCCAGAAGATCGGGCTCGATAGCTGACATTGCACTGTGCAATCCATATGAATTTGATAGGGAAGGAACACTAAATGGCTCTTACTAAAGACCAACTGATCGCCGACATCGCTGAAGCTATCGACGCGCCGAAAACCACCGCGCGTAACGCTCTGGACCAACTGGGCCAAATCGTTGCCGATCAGCTGGAAAACGGCGGCGAAATCACTCTGCCAGGTATCGGCAAACTGAAAGTGACTGAGCGCCCTGCCCGTACTGGCCGTAACCCTTCGACTGGCGCTGCCATCGAAATCGCTGCCAAGAAAGTGATCAAGCTGGTTGTGGCCAAAGGCCTGACCGACGCTGTTAACAAGTAAGACTTGTTAAAAAAAACCGTGCACCGGAGCGATCCGGGCACGGTTTTTTTGTGGGCGCTGGAAACAATTTACGCAAGGTAAATTATTGAAGTAGTCCATTTGTTTGAAAGTAGTTGTTACATGCCCGCCGGATAGGGATGGCGCGGTTGCACTGAATAGCACTTTTCTCTCTGTATAAAACGAACGCTCCTACAGAACTGCTAGTTGAGTGTGCGCCTTGGGTCGGTACTATCAATAGGCGTAGCACTTGGCTTTGCGGTAATCAGCCAAAACCAAATTTCAGTTATTGGTTACAAGGACGTTTTTATGAAAGTTAAACAGTTGTTGATGTGTGTATCGCTTCTGGTGTCCGGCCAGGCTTTGGCAAATGTTACCGAGTACTGCCCAAGTCCTGCTGACATCAAGGAGTTTGGAGTCGGTACGTATAAAGCGCCGACAGCAAGTGGCGACGGGGAATGGTACGGCGTTTCGCAAACCGGACGTGGGCCGGTAGCCGATTTTGAACTGGCGATATTCGTACCTCGCGTAGCAGCCGGGGGCGTCACCATTGCCGGTGAAATCCTGCGTTGTGGTTACATGCTACAACAGGGAGGCGAGCTGGATATGAGATACAAGCGGGAGGGAACAATCGTAAGTATTGATACCGGCGGACCATGGGAGGAATGGTATGGCCAGTATTACTGCGATAGCAAAGTGTCGCGAGCCTGTGCATTCAAAGAGAATGTTCGTACAAACTCCAGGATGTAGATATCCAGAATTTTCTGTTATCGACATTGCAGAAGAATTGTCAGGCAGTTAGTAGCTAAAGATCTGAGCGTTACTGTTAACCGGTGAGGTTTGTTAAAAGCCGTGTCCAGAAATCATCCGGGCACGGCTTTTGTTCGTTTGGCTTTTACTCAGCTGCAGCTTTCGACCATCGTGCCTGACGCCAGGCCTGTTGCTGCGCTTCGGTCTGGAAGGTCCAGGCGACGAAGCGGCTCTGTTTTTGGCCCTGGCCCATTTCCACCACCCGACTGTCCAACGCGCCGGCCTTTTTCAAGGCGGTCTGGATCGCCGGCAGGTTCGAAGCCTTCGATACCAGCGTGCTGAACCACAGCACTTGTTGCGCCACCTGCACGCTCTCGCTGACCAGTTGCGTGACGAAGCGTACTTCACCGCCTTCACACCACAACTCCGCCGCCTGCCCGCCAAAGTTCAACACCGGCAGCTTGCGTTTCGGATCGGCTTTGCCCAGGGCTCGCCATTTGCGCGTGCTGCCCCGCGTGGCCTCGTCCAGCGAGGCATGGAATGGCGGGTTGCACATGGTCAGGTCGAAGCGCTCTGTGCTCTCCAGCAGGCCTGTGAGGATCTGCTTGGAGTTGCTCTGCTGGCGTACCTGGATCGCTTTGTTCAGGCCATTGGATTGAATGATGGCCTTTGCCGCGGCGATGGCGGTCGCATCGATATCGGAACCGAGGAACTGCCAGCGATAGTCGCTGTAACCGATCAGCGGATACACGCAGTTGGCGCCCATGCCGATGTCCAGCACTTTCACGGCGGCGCCACGGGGAATCACACCGTCATTGCCGCTGGCCAGCAGGTCGGCGAGGAAGTGCAAGTAATCTGCACGGCCTGGCACCGGCGGGCACAGGTAGTCGGCCGGAATGTCCCAGTGAGCGATGCCATAGAACGACTTGAGCAGCGCCCGGTTGAACACCCGCACGGCTTCCGGGCTGGCGAAGTCGATGCTTTCCTTGCCGTACGGATTGATGATCACGAACTTCTTCAGTTCCGGGGCGCTTTTGATCAGCGTCGGAAAGTCGTAGCGACCCTGATGGCGATTGCGCGGATGCAGGCTGGCCTT
Source organism: Pseudomonas sp. KH_046_1 (assembly GCF_057839025.1). NCBI lineage: Bacteria > Pseudomonadati > Pseudomonadota > Gammaproteobacteria > Pseudomonadales > Pseudomonadaceae > Pseudomonas > Pseudomonas sp. KH_046_1. The sequence goes on along the minus strand of NZ_CM174481.1, from coordinate 5,211,162 downwards.
TTCCTTCGGGGCGACGGCCGTGGCCGGGGTCTTCGGGGCAGGCTTTTTGCGCGCAGGCTTGGGGGAGCGGGGGGCGGTCATGGCGGTGGTCGATTCGGGTATGGCTGAAAGTGGCGAGCATTGTCCCACATCTGTGGGGCAACACCGATCTAATGTGGGATCGCCGCACCGCCGCCCCCACAGGGAATCTTCATTGGATGTAAGAAAGTGGCAGGCATAAAAAAGGGAAGCCGCATGGGCTTCCCTCTTTCATTGCGATTTGCCGTTACAGGCTGGCAATCCGCGCATGCTGCTCGGCCAATTTGCCCAGGGCCTGTTCGGCCTCGGCCAGTTTGGCGCGTTCTTTCTCGATGACTTCGGCTGGCGCCTTGTCAACGAAACCGGCGTTGGACAGCTTGCCGCCGACTCGTTGCACTTCACCTTGCAGACGCTGGATTTCCTTGTCCAGACGCGCCAGTTCCGCACCTTTGTCGATCAAGCCGGCCATTGGCACCAGCACTTCCATCTCGCCGACCAGCGCGGTGGCGGACAGCGGTGCTTCTTCGCCTGCAGCCAATACGGTGATCGATTCGAGGCGCGCCAGTTTCTTCAGCAGAGCTTCGTTCTCGGTCAGGCGACGCTGATCCTCGGCGCTGACGTTCTTCAGGAACAGCGGCAGCGGTTTGCCCGGGCCGATGTTCATTTCGCCACGGATGTTGCGGGTGCCGAGCATCAGGCCTTTGAGCCATTCGATGTCATCTTCGGCGGCCTGATCGATGCGTGTTTCGTTGGCCACCGGCCAAGGTTGCAGCATGATCGTCTTGCCATCGATGCCCGCCAGCGGCGCGATGCGCTGCCAGATTTCTTCGGTGATGAACGGCATGAACGGGTGCGCCAGGCGCAGGGCGACTTCCAGTACGCGAACCAGGGTGCGACGGGTACCGCGCTGGCGTTCGACCGGTGCGTTTTCGTCCCACAGCACAGGTTTGGACAGCTCCAGGTACCAGTCGCAATACTGGTTCCAGATGAACTCGTACAAGGCTTGCGCGGCCAGGTCGAAACGGAACTGGTCGAGTTGGCGGGTCACTTCGGCTTCGGTGCGTTGTAGCTGCGAAATGATCCAGCGGTCAGCCAGAGACAGCTCAAAGGCTTCGCCGTTCTGGCCACAGTCTTCGCCCTTGTCCAGCACGTAGCGCGCCGCGTTCCAGATCTTGTTGCAGAAGTTGCGATAGCCTTCGACGCGGCCCATGTCGAACTTGATGTCACGACCGGTGGACGCCAGTGAGCAGAAGGTGAAACGCAGGGCGTCGGTGCCGTAGCTGGCGATGCCTTCGGCGAACTCGTCGCGGGTCTGCTTCTCGATCTTCTTCGCCAGTTTCGGTTGCATCATGCCGGAGGTGCGTTTCTGCACCAGGGCTTCGAGTTCGATGCCGTCGATGATGTCCAGCGGGTCCAGGACGTTGCCCTTGGACTTGGACATCTTCTGGCCCTGGCCGTCACGCACCAGGCCGTGAACGTACACGGTCTTGAACGGAACCTGCGGCGTGCCGTCTTCGTTTTTCACCAAATGCATGGTGAGCATGATCATCCGGGCAACCCAGAAGAAAATGATGTCGAAGCCAGTCACCAGGACGTCGGTGGAGTGGAATTTCTTCAGGAATTCGGTTTTTTCCGGCCAGCCGAGGGTGGAGAACGTCCACAGGCCCGAGCTGAACCAGGTGTCGAGAACGTCGTTGTCCTGTTGCAGCGCAACGTCCGGGCCGAGATTGTGCTTGGCCCGCACTTCGGCTTCGTCGCGACCGACATAGACCTTGCCCGACTCGTCGTACCAGGCCGGAATCCGGTGGCCCCACCACAGCTGACGGCTGATGCACCAGTCCTGGATGTCGCGCATCCACGAGAAGTACATGTTTTCGTACTGTTTCGGCACGAACTGGATACGGCCGTCTTCAACGGCGGCAATCGCAGGCTCGGCCAAAGGCTTGGTGGATACGTACCACTGGTCGGTCAGCCACGGCTCGATGACGGTGCCGGAGCGGTCGCCTTTCGGCACTTTCAGGGCGTGATCGTCAACGCTGACCAACAGGCCGGCGGCGTCGAACGCGGCCACGATCTGCTTGCGCGCTTCGAAGCGGTCGAGACCGGCGTATTCGGCCGGGATCTTGCCGTCGATGGTTTCGTTCAGCGTACCGTCGAGGTTGAACACCTGGCAGGCCGGCAGGACCGCTGCGTTCTTGTCGAAGATGTTCAGCAGCGGCAGGTTGTGACGCTTGCCGACTTCATAGTCGTTGAAGTCGTGGGCCGGGGTGATTTTCACGCAGCCGGTGCCGAATTCAGGGTCGCAGTAATCGTCGGCGATGATCGGGATGCGGCGGCCAACCAGTGGCAGTTCGACAAATTTGCCGATCAGGGCTTTGTAGCGTTCATCGTTCGGGTTAACGGCCACGGCGGAGTCGCCGAGCATGGTTTCCGGGCGAGTGGTCGCGACGATCAGGAAATCGTTGCCTTCAGCGGTCTTGGCGCCGTCGGCCAGCGGGTATTTCAGGTTCCACAGGAAACCTTTCTCGTCGTGGTTTTCCACTTCAAGGTCGGAAATCGCCGTGTGCAGCTTGGTGTCCCAGTTGACCAGGCGCTTGCCGCGGTAGATCAGGCCGTCTTCGTGCAGGCGTACGAATGCTTCCTTTACGGCTTCCGAGAGGCCGTCGTCCATGGTGAAGCGCTCGCGGCTCCAATCTACGGACGAACCGAGGCGACGGATCTGACGGCTGATGTTGCCGCCGGACTCATCCTTCCACTCCCAGACTTTCTCGAGGAATTTCTCGCGGCCCAGGTCGTGGCGGCTCTGACCCTTGGCTTCAAGCTGACGCTCTACCAGCATCTGCGTGGCGATACCGGCGTGGTCGGTACCCGGCTGCCACAGGGTGTTGCGACCCTGCATGCGGCGGAAACGGATCAGGGCATCCATGATCGCGTTGTTGAAGCCATGACCCATGTGCAGGCTGCCGGTGACGTTCGGCGGCGGGATCATGATGGTGTAGGACTCGCCCGCGCCTTGCGGGGCGAAGTAATTCTCTGACTCCCAGGTGTTGTACCAGGAAGTTTCAATGGCGTGCGGCTGGTAGGTCTTATCCATGCGCGGCGGGACCCTATTGGCATTTATTCAGGAAAAGCCGGGAAGTATAGCGGGGATGAGCCGATGCGCGTAGAGCGAGGTGACAATGGGTGGGGGGAAAGTTGTGGTTTTTCGGGGGGTGTTTTATCAGTTAAGACGCCATCGCGGGCAAGCCACGCTCCCACAGGATGGGCGTCGACCACAAAATGGTGATACGACACATGACCTGTGGGAGCGCGGCTTGCCCGCGATGACTATCTGTCAGACAACCTGATTCAAATCGTTATGCCGCGTTTCCTTCAGGCACAGTACCGCAATCAAACTCAGCACCGCCGCCCCGGACACATAACCGCCGACGTAACTCAACCCGCCCATCGCCACCAGTTTCTGGGCGAAGAACGGCGCTGCGGACGCGCCGACGATACCGCCCAGGTTGTAGGCCGCCGAGGCGCCGGTGTAGCGCACGTGGGTGGGGAACAGCTCCGGCAGCAGCGCACCCATCGGCGCAAACGTCACGCCCATCAGAAACAGTTCGATGCACAGGAACAGCGCCACACCCCAGGTCGAGCCTTGGGTCAGCAGGGGTTCCATGAGGAAGCCGGACAGGATCGCCAGCACACCACCGATGATCAGTACCGGTTTGCGCCCGTAACGGTCGCTGGCCCAGGCCGATAGTGGGGTCGCGGCAGCCATGAACAGCACCGCGAAGCACAGCAGGCCGAGGAAAGTCTCGCGGCTGTAGCCGAGCGTTGCCACTCCGTAACTCAGGGAAAACACGGTGGAGATGTAAAACAGCGCATAGCACACGACCATCGCGCCGGCGCCCAGCAAAACGGGCACCCAGTATTGGCCGAACAGCTCGAACAGGGGGATCTTCACTCGTTCCTGACGCGCCATGGCATTGGCGAATACCGGGGTCTCATGCAGCTTGAGGCGTACGTACAGGCCGACCATCACCAGTGCGGCGCTGAGCAGGAACGGAATACGCCAGCCCCATGAGCGGAACTGTTCATCATCCAGCACCACAGCCAGGGTCAGGAACAGGCCGTTGGCCGCCAGAAAGCCGATGGATGGACCCAGTTGCGGGAACATGCCGAACCATGCGCGCTTGCCTTTCGGCGCGTTCTCCGTGGCCAACAATGCCGCGCCACCCCATTCACCGCCCAACCCAAGGCCTTGGCCGAAGCGCAGGACGCAAAGCAGGATCGGTGCCCAGGCGCCAATGCTGTCGTATCCCGGCAGCACGCCGATCAGCGTGGTGCACACGCCCATCAGCAGCAGCGAGGCGACCAGGGTCGACTTGCGGCCGATACGGTCGCCGAAGTGACCGAAAAGGGCCGAGCCCAAGGGGCGCGCAAGGAAGGCGATGCCGAACGTGAGAAACGCCGAAAGCATCTGGGCGGTGCCGGATGTCTGCGGAAAGAACACCGGACCGATCACCAGTGCGGCGGCGGTGGCATAGACGTAGAAGTCATAGAACTCGATGGCGGTACCGATGAAGCTCGCGGTGGCCACGCGGGTGGCGGAGTTCGTCGGTTGCGCAGGTGTGGATTCGCTGTAAGTCGTGCTGGTCGTCATGCGGTTATCCCTGACAGTCATGTGCTCCGGTGGAGCGAATTATTATGGTCGAGAACCCAGGGATGTGGGTGGAGGTACGGGCGCTGTTCAAGGTAGGAACAGTCGTCGGTTTGTTGCGGGCTTTGCGGGTGGACGGGCCGGAAACTGCGAAGTGCGGGGTAAGCACGGGGCCGGCGAGGCTTGGGTAAGCGTTTCGATTATAGGAAGGTGGCTAACGATCGGACAAGAGGGCTTGCGAGGACATTGTGGCGAGGGGGCTTGCCCCCTCGCCACAGGTATTTGTGTCAGGCGTCAGATAATCACAGGCATCGAGCTGGTCTGCCAGATCAGCACCCGCGTGACACGGTTGTCCTCGGTCTCGAGAATTTCCAGGCGATACCGGCCGATCTTCAGGCACACCGCGCTTTCGGGAATGGTTTCCAGCGCCTCGGTGACCAGACCGTTCAGGGTTTTCGGGCCATCGCTGGGCAGGTGCCAGCCGAGGCTCTTGTTCAGCTCGCGAATGGACGCGGCACCGTCGATCACCAGGCGTCCGTCGGCTTGCGGATGAATGTGCGGATTGTCCAGGCTCTGCTGGCTTTCGAACTCGCCGACGATTTCTTCGAGAATGTCTTCCAGGGTGACGATGCCCAGCACTTCGCCGTATTCGTCGACCACCATGCCCAAGCGCCGCTGCTGCTTGTGGAAGTTGAGCAATTGCAGTTGCAATGGGGTGCTTTCCGGCACGAAGTACGGCTCGTGGCTGGCCGCCAGCAGCGCTTCCCTGGTCAGGCTCGCATCGGGCAGCAAGTGAAGGATGTGTCGGGTGTTGAGGACGGCCTCGACCTGGTTGATATCACTATGGAACACCGGCAGGCGAGTACGCCTGTTGTGGCGCAATTGCTCGATGATTTCTTCGATGGAGTCATCGAGATTGATGCCGTCCACGTCGCTGCGCGGTACCAGGATGTCATTGACGGTGATGTTGTCCAGCGCGTGGATGCCTGGCAGCGGGTGAGGGCGGTTTATGGTTTCGGAGGACGCATGCCGCTCCGTCAGCGCTTCGTCCTCACTCTGTTGCACCACTTTGGCTTTACGGGCGAAGGGCCGCGTCAGCAACTGACTGATGCTATTGAGCAGCCATGCAGCGGGATAGATGATTTTCAGCGGCACCCGCAGCAGGTTGTTGCCCTGGGCCAGGATCGCATCCGGATAGCGTGCGGCGAGGGCGCGTGGCAGGTAGTCGGAAAACACCAGCAAAATGGCACCCGCCCCGAGGCAGGCGACCCAGGGGCCGTTCTCGGCCCAGGTGAACATGGCCAGCAAGGTGCTGATGACCACCACGAGTGCGCGGCACAGGGTGTTGCAAAAAATCAGGCTGGCCAGAGGGAAGCTGAGTTTCGCCACCGGTTTGTCGCTGGAACGCGTTGCGGTGCGCTGGGCCAGCAAATGCTGGTGCGCCGCTTCGATGGCGGTAAACAGCCCCGACCATAAAACCAGCAGGGTCACTACCGCGAGCATCGGCCCTATGGGCAAGTCGTCCATTAATGCCGCCCGTCAGATATGCAGGATGTATTCACGAACCAGCTTGCTGCCGAAATACGCCAGCATCAACAGGCAGAAACCGGCCAGGGTCCAGCGAATGGCTTTGTGCCCGCGCCAGCCCAGGCGATTGCGCCCCCACAGCAGTACGCTGAAAACGACCCAGGCCAGGCAGGCCAGCAGGGTTTTATGCACCAGATGCTGGGCGAACAGGTTCTCGACGAACAGCCAGCCGGAAATCAGCGACAGCGACAACAGCGTCCAGCCGGCCCAGAGGAAACCGAACAGCAGGCTTTCCATGGTTTGCAGCGGCGGGAAGTTCTTGATCAGCCCGGAGGGGTGCTTGTGCTTGAGCTGGTGGTCCTGGATCAGCAGCAGCAAGGACTGGAACACCGCGATGGTGAACATGCCGTAGGCCAGGATCGAAAGCAGGATGTGGGCGAGGATGCCCGGCTCCTCATTGATGACCTGTACCGTGCCAGCGGGGGCAAAATGCGCCAGCATCACGGTCAGGGCCCCAAGGGGGAGCAGCAGGACCAGCAGGTTCTCTACGGGAATCCGCGAGCAGGCCAGCAGGGTCAGTGCGATGACCGCCACGGCAATCAGGCTGGCGGCACTGAAGAAGTCCAGGGCCAGGCCGGTCGGGGTCAGCAGGTGGGTGAGCAGGCTGACGCTGTGGGCCAATACGGCGAGCACGCCGAGCATGACCAGCAGGCGTTTGTTGACCTTGGCGCCGGACGCCAGGCGAGTGCCCTGGTAAATGGTCGCAGCGGCATACAAGCAGGCGGCGGCGAGGGTAGTTAGCAAGCTGGGTGACAAGGGGAGCATAAATCCTGTTAGGCAAGCCCGAAAGTCGCTGAGTTTGGCATAGAACCCCCGCCGCACGAAAGACCGCGCAACCCGACAGCGAGGTGTCCGCCGGCCACAGTCTTCGCTATAATCCGCGACCTGCCCACGCCGCAGGCTCGCCGAGCACACGTTTAGTCCGGTCCGGGCCGCCATTATCCCGGTCTACACAGGGCCTGAAAGGATCGCGCAATGTTTGAAAACTTAACCGACCGTCTCTCGCAGACGCTGCGCCATGTCACCGGCAAGGCCAAGCTGACTGAAGACAACATCAAAGACACCCTGCGTGAAGTGCGCATGGCGTTGCTCGAAGCCGACGTCGCCCTGCCGGTGGTCAAGGACTTCGTCAATTCGGTCAAGGAACGTGCCGTCGGTACCGAGGTGTCGCGCAGCCTGACGCCGGGCCAGGCCTTCGTGAAGATCGTCCAGGCCGAACTCGAAAGCCTGATGGGCGCGGCCAACGAAGATTTGAACCTGAGCGCAGTGCCGCCAGCGGTCATCCTCATGGCCGGTTTGCAGGGCGCGGGTAAAACCACCACCGCCGGCAAACTCGCGCGCTTCCTCAAAGAGCGCAAGAAGAAGTCGGTCATGGTCGTGTCCGCCGACGTTTACCGTCCAGCGGCGATCAAGCAGCTGGAAATGCTCGCCGGTGAAGTCGGCGTTACCTTCTTCCCGTCCGACCTGAGCCAGAAGCCGGTCGAGATCGCGCAAGCGGCTATTAAGGAAGCGAAACTCAAATTCATCGACGTGGTCATCGTCGATACCGCCGGTCGCCTGCACATCGATGAAGAGATGATGGGCGAGATCAAGGCCCTGCACGCCGCGATCAACCCGGTCGAAACCTTGTTCGTGGTCGACGCCATGACCGGCCAGGACGCCGCCAACACGGCCAAGGCCTTCGGCGATGCATTGCCGCTGACCGGTGTGATCCTGACCAAGGTCGACGGTGATGCCCGTGGCGGTGCCGCGCTGTCGGTGCGCGCCATCACCGGCAAGCCGATCAAGTTCATCGGTATGGGCGAGAAGAGCGAAGCGCTCGATCCGTTCCACCCTGAGCGTATCGCCTCGCGCATCCTCGGCATGGGCGACGTGCTCAGCCTGATCGAGCAGGCGGAAGCGACCCTCGACAAGGACAAGGCCGACAAGCTTGCAAAGAAATTAAAGAAGGGCAAGGGCTTCGACCTCGAAGACTTCCGCGATCAGCTGCAACAGATGAAGAACATGGGCGGCCTCGGCGGGCTCATGGACAAGCTGCCGAACATGGGTGGCGTGAACCTGGCGCAGATGGGCAACGCCCAGGGTGCGGCAGAAAAGCAATTCAAGCAGATGGAAGCCATCATCAACTCCATGACCCCGGCCGAGCGCCGCGACCCTGAGATGATCAGCGGTTCGCGCAAGCGCCGGATCGCCATGGGTTCCGGCACTCAGGTGCAGGACATCGGCCGCTTGATCAAGCAGCACAAGCAGATGCAGAAGATGATGAAGAAGTTCTCCGCGAAAGGCGGAATGGCCAAGATGATGCGCGGCATGGGCGGTATGTTGCCCGGCGGCGGCATGCCGAAAATATAGTGTCCTTTCACGCCAATACTGCTCAATTTTGGCGGCGTCTGGTGCCCTCATGCGGCGTTGCCGCTCCTCGCCATAGCGGGCTATGACTCGTCGCGGCGCCTTGCCTGAGGGCACCAGTCACTCGCCAAAATGTGAGCGTATTGGCGAGAAAGGACACGCAAATCTGCGCCGGCCATCGGGTCGGCGCTGCCCCACACGGACGTGGGATACACAGCAAACCCGCACTTGGCGGGAGCTGACCGGCCGTTTTCAACGACGGCTCTATAGCAAATCTGCATGGCGGTCGATAGACCGCCGGAAAAAGTCATTTGCAAAAGTCCGGATATTCCTTAGAATATGCGGCCTTTCGGGCACCCATGCCCGCTGTGCCTTTAGATTTGCAGCACCGACTACAGGAACGATGTTCACATGCTAACAATCCGTCTTGCCCTTGGCGGCTCCAAAAAGCGCCCGTTTTACCACTTGACCGTAACCGACAGCCGCAACCCGCGCGACGGTTCGCACAAGGAACAGGTTGGCTACTTCAACCCTGTTGCCCGTGGTCAGGAAGTTCGTCTGTCCGTGAACCAAGAGCGCGTAGCCTACTGGCTGAGCGTTGGTGCACAACCTTCTGAGCGCGTTGCTCAGTTGTTGAAGGAAACTGCTAAGGCTGCGGCCTGAGCAATATGAACGCGACGCCTGCCATTGCTGATGATTTGATCGTTATCGGCAAGATTTATTCTGTTCACGGCGTTCGCGGCGAAGTGAAGGTGTACTCCTTTACTGATCCGATTAAAAACCTGCTGGACTACAAGACCTGGACGCTCAAGCGTGACGGTAATGTAAAGCAGGTAGAGCTGGTCAGCGGACGCGGGAATGACAAGTTCCTGGTCGCAAAGCTCAAGGGTCTCGATGATCGCGAAGAAGCTCGTCTTCTGGCCGGTTATGAGATCTGCGTGCCGCGCAACCTGTTCCCTGAACTCACCGACGGCGAGTACTACTGGTACCAGCTGGAAGGTCTCAAGGTCATCGACACTCTCGGACAACTGTTCGGGAAGATCGATCACCTGCTGGAGACCGGCTCGAACGATGTCATGGTGGTCAAGCCTTGCGCTGGCAGCCTGGATGATCGCGAACGCCTGTTGCCCTATACGGAGCAATGCGTGTTGGCCGTCGACCTGGCAGCGGGCGAGATGAAGGTGGATTGGGACGCGGACTTCTAAGCGTGGCTAACTTGCGCGTAGAAGTGATCAGTCTGTTTCCCGAGATGTTTTCCGCCATCAGCGAGTACGGCATCACCAGTCGGGCGGTGAAACAGGGGCTCTTGCAGCTCACCTGTTGGAATCCGCGAGACTACACGACGGATCGACATCACACTGTGGACGATCGCCCGTTTGGCGGTGGTCCGGGCATGGTGATGAAGATCAAGCCCCTGGAAGATGCTCTGGTTCAGGCCAAGGCAGCAGCCGGGGAGGCGGCGAAGGTAATTTACCTGTCCCCCCAAGGCCGTCAACTGACTCAGTCGGCGGTACGCGAGTTGGCGAATCTGGATGCATTGATCCTGATTGCCGGCCGCTATGAAGGCATTGACGAGCGTTTTATTGATGCTCATGTCGATGAAGAGTGGTCGATTGGCGACTATGTACTGTCTGGCGGCGAGCTGCCGGCGATGGTCCTGATCGATGCGGTTACACGACTGCTGCCTGGAGCTTTAGGGCATGCGGACTCCGCCGAGGAAGATTCCTTTACGGATGGTTTGCTGGATTGCCCGCACTACACCCGACCGGAGGTGTATGCGGATCAGCGTGTTCCCGACGTATTGCTAAGTGGCAATCACGCGCACATCCGGCGTTGGCGTTTACAGCAGTCCCTTGGTCGGACCTTTGAACGACGCGCCGATCTTCTGGAAAGCCGCTCGCTTTCTGGAGAAGAGAAGAAGCTGCTCGAGGAATACATCCGCGAGCGGGACGATAGTTAACAACGTATCGATGGTAGATCCGACGATTTACCTTAGGAGCACAGCATGACTAACAAAATCATCCTTGCACTCGAAGCAGAGCAGATGACCAAAGAGATCCCTACCTTTGCCCCGGGCGACACCATTGTCGTTCAGGTGAAAGTGAAGGAAGGCGACCGTTCGCGTCTGCAAGCGTTCGAAGGTGTTGTTATCGCCAAGCGTAACCGCGGCGTAAACAGTGCATTCACCGTTCGTAAAATCTCCAACGGTGTTGGCGTAGAGCGTACTTTCCAGACCTACTCCCCGCAAATCGACAGCATGGCTGTCAAGCGTCGCGGTGACGTACGTAAAGCCAAGCTGTACTACCTGCGTGACCTGTCGGGTAAAGCAGCTCGCATCAAGGAAAAACTGGCTTAAGTCCAGCTTCCGATGCAAAAAAAAGCAGCCTGCGGGCTGCTTTTTTGTTGCCTGCGATTTATTCCTCGACACAACACCGGATCATGCCCTTCGCGAGCAAGCCCGCTCCCACAGGGGATCTTCAGTGGATGCAGTTCCAGTGTGGGAGCGGGCTTGCTCGCGAATCGATCTATCCAGCGCCGCTTGCCTCTGGCTGAATCAACGCCAGCAACGTCCACCCGGCCGAGGGCTTCAGTGAGCTGTCCGGCGTCACCACATGCACCCAACCGCTGTCGTCGCGCACGAACAGCAAGGTCGCACGCTCGCCATGCAGCGCGCGGTAGTCGTCCCAACTGAAACCGTCCGTCAACGTTGTGCTGTACAGCTCTGAGCCTTGGCTCAGCTGGCTGGCGAGCTTGGCGTAGGTCAGCGCTTCGCTGCCCAATTGATTGCCGCGATGTTCCAGGCTGGTGCGATGCTTGTCGGTGCGGCGGCTTTCCTGGCCGCTGGCCAGGCCGAACATGCGCTGATGGCCCAGTTCATGTCGAAAGCGCATCAGCGCCAGGGTGTTCATCTCGCCGGAGGGTGACAACGCCAGCAAATGCCCGAGGCCGACCAGGTCCAGGTGCGCATCGGCATGTTGCGACGCCGGGTTGCCAAAATAGGTCGGCAAGCCTTCCATCCGCGCTGCACTAATGTTTTCCCAGCTCGAATCCGTCAGCAGTACGCGACTGCCCAGTTGTTGCAGGGACTTGCCCAGCGTGCGCGCAGGTCCGTTGGCGCCAATGATCAGGAAGCCGCTCGGTGCCGGCTCCGCCACTTTCAGCAGGCGTGCCAGCGGTCGTGCCGTCGCGCTTTGCAACACCACCGTGCCGATGATCACCGCAAAGGTGAGCGGCACCAGCAGCAACGCTCCCTGGTGACCGGCCTCATGCAGGCGAATGGCGAAGATGGCCGACACCGCCGCTGCCACGATGCCCCTTGGCGCAATCCATGCCAGCAACGCTCGTTCGCGCCAACCCAGGCTGGAGCCCGCCGTGCTCAGCAGCACATTCAAAGGGCGGGCGATGAACTGAATGACCAGCAGCAAAATCAGCACCAGAGGCCCGAGGCCGATCATGGCGTTCAGGTCCAGCCGTGCCGCCAGCAGAATGAAAAGTCCGGAGATCAGCAGCACGCTGAGGTTCTCCTTGAAGTGCAGGATGTGCCGCACGTCCACGCCTTTCATGTTGGCCAGCCACATGCCCATCAAGGTCACGGCCAGCAACCCGGATTCGTTGGTGACTTCGTTGGAGGTAATGAAAATACCCAGGACTGCCGCGAGCGCTGCCAGGTTGTGCAGGTATTCCGGCAGCCACTGGCGACGAATCAGGGTGCCGAGCAACCAGCCACCAAAAACACCGAACAGGCTGCCGCACAAAATCACGCCACCGAAGGTCAGCAGGCTTTCCTCGAGACCGTTGCCTTCGGCGCTGGTGATGATGAAGCTATAGACGACCACCGCCAGCAGGGCACCGATGGGGTCGATGGCAATGCCTTCCCAGCGCAGGATGTTGGCAATCGACGCTTTCGGGCGCACGACGCGCAGCATCGGTACGATCACGGTCGGCCCGGTCACCAGGGTCAGGCTGCCGAACAGGATGGCCAGCATCCAGTCGAAATCCAGCAGCCAGTGAGTGGCGACAGCAATGACCACCCAGGTGGAGAGGGCGCCAATCGTGACCAGGCGATGGACGACGCTGCCGATTTCGCGCCACTCGGACAGATGCAGGGTCAGGCTGCCTTCGAACAGGATCAGCGCGACGGCGAGAGATACCAGAGGCATCAGCAGTGGCCCGAACATTTCCTGCGGGTCGAGCAAGTGCAGCACGGGGCCGGCCAGGATGCCGGTCAGCAGCAGGAAAAGGATTGCCGGCAGTTTCAAGCGCCAGGCCAGCCATTGGCAGAGCAGTGCCGCCGCACCGATTCCGCCAAATGCCAATAAAATCTGCTGCTCGCTCATTGCTGCTCCCTGTTCCTTGAAATCGCGGCCTATGAAAGACTAGCGGCCGTTTCCATGTCCATTTTTAATTTTGTGCGCGGCCTCAAGGCTGCGTGATTCGAGTGCCCATGCCTGCCATCGATCACCCGCTGATAGACCAATTCCTCGATGCCCTGTGGCTGGAGAAAGGCCTTTCTGATAACACCCGCGATGCCTATCGCAGTGACCTGGCGCTGTTCAACGGCTGGCTGCAGGACAAAGGACTGGAGTTGGTCAATGCCGGGCGCGAGTTGATACTCGACCACCTGGCCTGGCGTCTGGAGCAAAACTACAAGCCACGTTCCACTGCGCGATTTCTTTCGGGGGTGCGCGGCTTTTATCGTTACCTGCTGCGGGAAAAGATGATCGCCGTCGATCCGACATTGCGCGTTGATATGCCGCAACTCGGCAGGCCGCTGCCAAAGTCCTTGTCCGAGGCCGATGTGGAAGCCTTGCTGAAGGCACCTGATTTGAGCGAGGCCATCGGCCAGCGCGACCGGGCCATGCTTGAAGTGCTGTACGCCTGTGGCTTGCGGGTGACCGAGTTGATCAGCCTCACCCTGGAACAAGTCAATTTGCGTCAAGGCGTGTTGCGGGTGATGGGCAAGGGCAGCAAGGAGCGTTTGGTGCCGATGGGCGAGGAGGCGATTGTCTGGGTCGAGCGCTACATGCGTGATGCCCGCAGCGAACTGCTTGGCGGGCGTCCCAGCGATGTGTTGTTCCCGAGCCAGCGTGGCGAGCAGATGACCCGCCAGACCTTCTGGCACCGGATCAAGCACCAGGCCAGGGTGGCCGGGATCGGCAAGTCGCTGTCGCCGCACACCTTGCGCCATGCCTTCGCCACGCACCTGCTCAACCACGGTGCAGACCTGCGGGTGGTGCAGATGCTGTTGGGGCACAGCGATTTGTCGACTACGCAGATTTATACCCATGTTGCCAGGGCGCGGTTGCAGGATTTGCACGCTAAGCATCATCCACGCGGGTGAACTTCCCGAGATCCGCTTTTCTGTGGGAGCGGGCTTGGTCCGGGCGGCGTTCCGACGAAGAGGCCGGCACATACAACATTGATGTCGCCTGATACGACGCTTTCGCGAGCAAGCCCGCTCCCACAGGGGGTTGTGTCGCCACAAATGTCTTGTGTCAGGTGCATTCAGCCATGTGGGCCTTATGTGATAGGCTGGGCCGGTTTGCACGATGGGCGGTTATGACCCGGTGTTTCGGCACGGGCGTTCTGATCGTCCCATATGTTCGCCTTCAGGAGTTCTCATGCGTCTGACCCAGATTTTCGCCGCCGCAGCCATTGCGTTGGTCAGCACCTTTGCCGTCGCCGATGACGCGGCCGACAAAGCCATTCGTAAAAGCCTGGAAAACCTCCAGCTCGAAGTGCCGGTAGAGACCATCACCGCCAGCCCGTTGCCAGGCCTGTACGAAGTCAAACTAAAAGGCAGCCGTGTGCTGTACGCCAGCGCCGACGGGCAGTACGTGGTCCAGGGCTACCTGTTCGATCTCAAGGACGGCAAGCCGGTCAACCTGACCGAGAAGACCGAGCGCCTGGGCATCTCCAAGCTGATCAACGCCATCCCGGTTGCCGAAACCGTGGTCTACCCGGCCATTGGCGAAACCAAGTCGCACATCACCGTGTTCACCGACACCACTTGCCCGTACTGCCACAAGCTGCACGCCGAAGTGCCCGAGCTGAACAAGCGCGGCATCGAAGTGCGTTACGTCGCGTTCCCGCGCCAGGGCCTGGGCTCGCCGGGTGACGAGCAACTGCAAGCGGTGTGGTGCTCGAAAGACAAGAAAGCGGCCATGGACAAAATGGTCGACGGCAAGGAAATCAAGGCCGCCAAGTGCGATAACCCGGTTTCCAAACAGTTCGCACTCGGCCAGTCGATCGGCGTGAACGGTACACCGGCCATCGTTTTGGCCGACGGTCAGGTCATTCCGGGCTACCAGCCTGCGCCACAAGTCGCCAAACTGGCGCTGGGCGCGAAGTAAATTCGCATCGTCACGGCAAGCCTTGACGATCATGGTCCGGTAGCGACATTCGCCGGGCCATCAATAGAGAGCCGCGAGTATGCGGTTGTTTTCACGGCCGGCCTCGAGTCGGCCGTTTTATGGGGAGTTCACAGTGAAACCGGTCAAAGTAGGCATCTGTGGGTTAGGAACCGTCGGTGGCGGTACCTTCAACGTACTTCAGCGCAACGCCGAGGAAATTGCTCGTCGTGCCGGGCGTGGGATCGAAGTGGCACAAATTGCCATGCGCACGCCAAAGCCTCAGTTCCAAACGACCGGTATTGCGATTACCAACGATGTCTTCGAAGTGGCCACGAACCCTGAGATCGACATCGTTATAGAGCTGATGGGCGGCTACACCGTTGCCCGCGAGCTGGTACTCAAGGCCATCGAGAATGGCAAGCATGTGGTCACCGCGAACAAGGCGCTTATCGCCGTTCACGGTAATGAAATTTTCGCCAAGGCCCGCGAGAAGGGCGTGATCGTTGCGTTCGAAGCGGCCGTGGCCGGTGGCATCCCGGTGATCAAGGCGATCCGCGAAGGCCTGTCCGCCAACCGCATCAACTGGGTGGCCGGCATCATCAACGGCACCGGCAACTTCATCCTGACGGAAATGCGCGAGAAGGGTCGCACCTTCGAAGACGTATTGGCCGAAGCCCAGGCCCTGGGTTACGCCGAAGCCGATCCGACCTTCGACGTCGAGGGTATCGACGCCGCTCACAAGCTGACGATCCTGGCGTCCATCGCGTTCGGTATTCCGTTGCAGTTCGACAAGGCTTACACCGAAGGCATCACCAAGTTGACCACCGCCGACGTGAACTACGCCGAAGCGTTGGGCTACCGCATCAAGCACCTGGGCGTGGCGCGCAGCACCGCGGCCGGTATCGAACTGCGTGTGCACCCGACGCTGATCCCGGCCGATCGCCTGATCGCCAACGTCAACGGCGTGATGAACGCGGTGATGGTCAACGGCGATGCTGCCGGTTCGACCCTGTTCTACGGCGCTGGCGCCGGCATGGAGCCGACCGCTTCGTCGGTGATCGCCGACCTGGTGGACGTGGTTCGCGCCATGACTTCCGACCCGGAAAACCGCGTACCGCACCTGGCGTTCCAGCCGGATTCGCTGTCGGCTCACCCGATCCTGCCGATCGAGGCCTGCGAAAGCGCTTACTACCTGCGCATTCAGGCCAAGGATCATCCGGGCGTGTTGGCTCAGGTTGCGAGCATCCTCTCGGAGCGCGGCATCAACATCGAGTCGATCATGCAGAAGGAAGCCGAGGAGCACGACGGCCTGGTGCCGATGATTCTGCTGACCCACCGCGTGCTGGAACAGCACATCAACGATGCCATCGCTGCTTTGGAAGCCTTGGCGGGTGTGGTCGGTCCGGTTGTACGGATCCGTGTCGAGCACCTGAACTAAGCCGATATCGTTGACCGGGCTCGCTTGCGGGCCCGGCACTACGAACACTGTCCATTGGAGTCAGTCATGCGTTACATCAGTACCCGCGGCCAGGCACCGGCCCTGAATTTCGAAGACGTCCTGCTGGCAGGCCTTGCCACCGACGGCGGTCTGTACGTCCCGGAAAACCTGCCACGTTTCACCCAGGAAGAAATCGCTTCGTGGGCCGGCCTGCCGTATCACGAGCTGGCTTTCCGCGTTATGCGCCCGTTTGTCACCGGCAGCATTCCTGATGCCGATTTCAAAAAGATTCTCGAAGAAACCTACGGTGTGTTCGCCCACAGCGCCGTTGCGCCGCTGCGTCAGCTGAACGGCAACGAATGGGTGCTGGAGCTGTTCCACGGCCCGACCCTGGCGTTCAAGGACTTCGCCCTGCAATTGCTCGGTCGCCTGCTCGACTACGTGCTGGAAAAGCGCGGCGAGCGCGTGGTGATCGTCGGCGCCACCTCCGGTGACACCGGTTCGGCTGCCATCGAAGGCTGCAAGCACTGCGAAAACGTCGACATCTTCATCCTGCACCCGCACAACCGTGTGTCCGAAGTGCAGCGTCGGCAGATGACCACCATTTTCGGTGAGAACATCCACAACATCGCCATCGAAGGCAACTTCGATGACTGCCAGGAAATGGTCAAGGCCAGCTTCGCCGACCAGGGTTTCCTCAAGGGCACGCGCCTGGTCGCCGTGAACTCGATCAACTGGGCGCGGATCATGGCCCAGATCGTTTACTACTTCCACGCAGCGCTGCAACTGGGCGGCCCGGCTCGTTCGGTGTCGTTCTCGGTGCCGACCGGCAACTTCGGCGACATCTTCGCCGGTTACCTGGCGCGCAACATGGGCCTGCCGATCAACCAGTTGATCGTCGCCACCAACCGCAACGACATCCTGCACCGCTTCATGAGTGGCAACCAGTACGTCAAGGACACCCTGCACGCCACGCTGTCGCCGTCCATGGACATCATGGTGTCGTCGAACTTCGAACGCCTGCTGTTCGACCTGCATGGTCGCAACGGCGCGGCCATCGCCGGGCTGATGGATTCGTTCAAGCAGGGCGGCGGTTTCAGCGTCGAGCAAGAGCGCTGGACCGAAGCCCGCAAGTTGTTCGACTCGCTGGCCGTGGATGACGCGCAAACTTGCGAAACCATCGCTGAAGTCTACGAGCAGACCGGTGAAGTGCTGGATCCGCACACTGCCATCGGCGTGAAAGCTGCGCGGGAATGCCGTCGCAGCCTGGACATTCCAATGGTGATCCTGGGCACCGCCCACCCGGTCAAATTCCCGGACGCCGTGGAAAAAGCCGGCGTAGGAAAAGCACTCGAACTGCCTGCACATCTTTCTGATTTGTTTGAACGAGACGAACGTTGCACCGTATTGCCAAATGACCTGAAGACCGTGCAGGCCTTTGTCAGTCAGCATGGCAACCGCGGCAAGCCGCTGTAACCGGTCAGCGCTGTAACATTTTGAAGCCCGTCTCCTGACGGGCTTTTTCATTTCTGCATGCACAATTGTCGTGTCATCGCCGCGAAAGGACAGGCGAGAGGATCACCAAGGACGTGGGAATGCTCTTTACAAGTGTGTTCAAGCCAGTCGCGCGCTGGCTGTTTTTTTTCGGCATCCTGGGAATCGCCGAATGGGGAGGGGCGAGCCCTGCATCGCTTCAAGAGCGTGGGAAGTCTGTCGCACGTTCAATGGTCGTGCTGGATGACCAGGAGTTGCAGTGGATGGCCAGCAATCCACAGGTCGTGGTCACGGCACTGGAATACCCGTTGTACCTGTTCAAGGATGAACATGGTCAATGGACGGGCTTGAACAGTGACCTGCTCAAGCGCATCAGTGACATGACGGGGTTGCAGTTCGTTTACGAACAGTCTTTTTCCACCGATCAGATGCTGGCCCATCTGGAAAGCGGCGCAGCGGATTTGAGTACGACCCTGTCGATGAATGACGAACGCAAGGTATTTCTCGATTTCAGCCATGCGTTCGGCGGTGCCGGATGGGTCTTTGTCGGGCAGGCTGGGGCGCCGCCGGTGCAGTCGCTGGAGGATCTGGTGAAGCGGGTACTGGTGCTGCCGACCCGGCATGCACTGGAAGCAGTGATCCGTCGCGATTATCCATCCATCGAATTGCGCTCGGTTAAAACCTACGCCGAAGCCCGTGCCTGGGTTGAAAGTGACGAAGCCTACGTCACCATCGAAAACGAAATCGGCGCCCAGCATTTTCCGTCGGGGCGGCTGCAGATCGGGGCTGTGGTGCCGGGCAAATGGGATGCGGATTATCTGACGTTGCGCAAAGGTCAGCCGCAGTTGCTGAGTATCCTCAACAAGGCGCTTGAGGCGTTTCCTGCGCAGGAGCTGCGCGACCTTCGTCTGAAATGGTTCGGTGGCGCTACCGTGCCACAGCCGCCTGGCCTCTGGCAGCGGATTGACCAGTGGGTCTGCTGGGGGGTGTTGGTGCTCAGCCTGTTCGGCCTGTTGTCCCTGCTCTGGAATCGGCGGTTGGCGGTGGTGGTCAGGCAACGGGTCGAGGCCCAAAGCAGTCTGCGCGATCAGCTCGCATTCCAGCATGCCCTGATGGATGCCATGCCTGACCCGATGTTTGTCCGTGATCTGCAGGGGCGCTTGATCATGTGCAACAAAAGTTATGAGGACGCCTTGTCGACGCGCTTTGACCGGATGCAGGGGCGGCAGTTGATCGAGGTCGATGTCATGCCCAGACAAACTGCGGAACTGCTGCATGCCGAGTTCCTGGCGCAATTGAGTACGCGCAGGACGCGCTTCTTCGAGCGTCAATTGATGTTCAAGGACGGTGTCAGGGATATCTACCAGTGGACAGTGCCGTTTTACACGGCCGATGGCCAGCTACGAGGATTGTTGGGGGGATGGGCCGACATCGCCCGGCGTACCCGATAGACGTGACGATTGCGTTTTTTCTCTGTCATGTTCGCCGTGCATGCTCTCTTGACTGGGTTGCAGGTTCGCCTGCAGTCAGTACACAGAACTTTCTTCTCGGGCCAGCGGTCATTTGTTGTAGGCATGCCCCAGGCACGTTGTTTTCGGACTATTGAGTGGTGATCGGGATGGAAAGTATCAGTTTGTTGCTCGGTGAGGCGCTGAGCCCGTATCAGGTCACACTGACCCCGTCAGGTATTCGTGGCGAATGCCGGGTGACCCTGAAGAATGCTATTGGCGCGACAGTGGTCGAGCGCGAGTTCAATCAGGTCCAGTTGAAAGACAAACGCTTGCTGACGGATGTGGTCGACGGTTTGCATCGCGACGTGCTGATCGCTGAAGGACGCCTTGAGCCTTGTGTCATCGCGGCATTGCGTAATGCGGCGCAGGACAAGCTGCTGGCCAGACGCAATTGAACGGATATTTGTGGGAACCTTCCCGCGCCCAGGTCAGTCAGACTTTGTAACAGCAGGATCAAGCATTGTGCTCCGGTGCTTGTAGCTTGCTGCTACTGGTCTCCAAACAGACCACGTTTAACCCCGAGTCGTCTCCCCACTTCTCGGGGTTTCTTTTGCCCGGGATTTGTCAGGGTTGCGCCAGATTGTCGAAAAACGCCTTGGTGTCTTTCAGGTAATCGCTGCGACTCTCCGGATCCAGCCAGGCGGCGTAGGCCTCGTCAAGGCGTTCGCGGGGAAGGGTGCGCAGCACCTGGTTGATCTCGACAATGGCCTGCCGACCCTTTGGCGTGTCGGTGCAACCGATGTAACCGGACAGGTACTTGCCCGTGCCACGGATCGGATAGAACTGCAATTCATCTTCGGCGATGCCTTGCAATGAGGCCTGGTAGCGAATTTCCGGGCGATAACCCAACAGCAGGTGCAAGCGTCCCAGGCGCTGCATCTGCAGCAGGCTGCCCAAGGCGTCGTTGCCGTAATGAGCGGTCAGCGCCTCGGCTGGCGCTTGCTTGAGCAGCCCGTCGAGGTATTCGCCGTAATTGCGCTCGGCAATGATCCCCAGCTTTTCGCTGCCGCTGGCGAGCAGCTCTGCCAGGTCCACTTCGCCGTCCTTGATAAAGGGCGCCAGCACTTTCTGGTCAACGCGCCGCACGGCCAGGCCATTGCTCATGGCGCGGAAGACCGGGATGGAAAAGGCGATCCACTGTTCCCGTTCCTTGCTCCAGTTCAGCGCCGCGTCGCAGACGAGGGACGGTTCGTGGAGCATTTGCAATCCACGTGCGCGATTGACCCTCATCACGCTGTGCTGGTATTGCGGCATGCCGGCAATCAGAAGTAAAAGCAGTTGGTCGATAACGCCCTGGCCCTTTTTCGGCCCGTCGAAGATCGTCAGCGGCGGCAGGTCGCGCTTGAGCCAGATCAGGGTTTCCCTGGTTTGCGCCAGGGCTGACGGGGCCGGTTCAAGGAGCAGGAGCAAGGTCGCCAGCACGCACAGTAGCCACCCGCCGCGCGACGGGCAGTGTCTGGTGGCCCATGCAGGCAGGTGCCTGCGTTCAGATGGCTCCGTCTTTGCGCAACTGTGCGATCTGTGTCGCGTCATAGCCAAGTTCCTGGAGTACCTGTGCGTTGTGCTCACCCAGTTGCGGCCCGACCCATTCACATTCACCGGGCGTCTCTGAGAGTTTCGGCACAATGCCCGGCATCTTGAAGTCTTTGCCGTCCGGCAGCTTGGCTTGCAGGAACATTTCCCGCGCCAGGTACTGAGGGTCATTGAACATGTCTTCGGCGCTGAAGATCCGGCTGGCCGGCACCTCGGCCTGATTGAGCTGCGCCAGCACCGTGTCGAGCGGCAACGAGTTGACCCAGCGATCGATGACGCCATAAATCTCGTCGCGTCGGGCATCGCGGCCATCGTTGCTGGCAAGCAGAGGGTCGTTGGCCAGGTCTTCCCGGCCAATGATCAGCATGAAACGTTTGAAAATCGCGTCGCCATTGGCGCCGATCTGCACGTGCTTGCCATCGGCGCTGGTGTGGATCGAGGACGGGGTGATGCCGGGCATGATATTGCCGGTGCGTTCGCGGATGAAGCCGAACACGTCGAACTCCGGGACCATGCTTTCCATCATCGCGAAGATGGCTTCGTACAGCGCCACGTCCACCACTTGCCCCTGGCCGCCGTTGACTTCGCGATGACGCAGGGCCATCAACGCGCCGATAACGCCCCAGAGCGCGGCAATCGAGTCGCCGATGGAAATGCCGGTGCGCACCGGTGGCCGGTCTTCGAAGCCGGTGATGTAGCGCAGGCCGCCCATGGATTCACCGACCGCGCCAAAGCCGGGCTGGTCTTTCATCGGGCCGGTCTGGCCGAAACCTGACAGCCGCACCATGACCAGTTTCGGGTTCAAGGCGTGCAGGACGTCCCAACCCAGTCCGAGTTTTTCCAGGACGCCGGGACGAAAGTTTTCGATCAGAATGTCGGCTTCACCCAGCAGCTGTTTCAGGATCGCCTGACCGTCGGGGTGCTTGAGATTGAGGGTCAGGGACTTTTTGTTGCGGGCCTGGACGAACCACCACAACGAAGTGCCTTCATACAACTTGCGCCATTTGCGCAATGGATCACCGCCGTCCGGGGATTCGATCTTGATCACGTCGGCACCGAATTCAGCGCAAATGCGCGAGGCAAACGGGCCGGCAATCAAGGTGCCCAATTCAATGACTTTCAGACCGGAAAGCGGTTTGGCGGTAAACGGCATGCTGGATCCTGTGGGGCAAAGGTTGGGCGAATAGAGCGTTTTAGCATAGCCGACTGTCCGACGCTCCAGCTTGATTGTGTTCAATTCGTGGATTGCCCGTCGCATCGGTTAGACTTGCCGCCTTTCCTCGTATCAAGAAGCCCGTTCATGGCCCAGCCGTCCACGACCTACAAGTTTGAACTGAACCTCACCGACCTCGACCGCAGCGTCTATGAGAGCGTGAAGCAGACCATCGCCCGTCACCCTTCGGAAACCGAAGAGCGCATGACCGTGCGCCTGCTGGCCTACGCCCTCTGGTACAACGAGCAACTGTCGTTCGGCCGTGGTCTGTCGGAAGTGGATGAACCGGCCTTGTGGGAAAAAAGCCTGGATGACCGCGTCCTGCACTGGATCGAAGTCGGCCAGCCGGATGCCGAGCGCCTGACCTGGTGTTCGCGTCGCACTGAACGCACCAGCCTGCTGGCCTATGGCAGCCTGCGCGTGTGGGAAGGCAAAGTGGTGCCGGGGGTGAAGAACCTGAAGAACGTCAACATCGCTGCCGTGCCTCAGGAAGTCCTGGAAACCCTGGCCAAAGACATGCCCCGCGTTATCAAGTGGGACGTGATGATCAGCGAAGGAACGATTTTCGTCACCGACGACCGTGGTCAGCACGAAGTCCAGTTGCAGTGGCTGGCCGGTGAGCGTGGCTGATTTTTCGCCATTGCACCGTGTCACCCGGTTTTATCCTACGTATTGAAGAGAAGCCCCTGTCACCCCATGCGCATCGAACCTCGCCTGTTGCCCGACACCCTGCCTTTCCTCGGTGATATTCCACCGCTATTGACCCGACTGTACGCAGCTCGTGGCGTGCAGTCCGAGGCGGAACTGGACAAGAGCCTGGCGCGGTTGATTCCGTTCCGGCAACTCAAGGGCATCGATGCCGCCGTGGATCTGCTGGTGACTGCGCTTGAACAGCGCCAGCGCATTCTGATCGTCGGCGACTTTGATGCCGACGGCGCGACGGCCAGCACCGTGGGCACGCTGGGCCTGCGTTTGCTGGGTGCGACACATGTCGATTACCTGGTGCCCAACCGATTCGACTACGGCTACGGCCTGACACCGGAAATCGTCGCGGTGGCGCTTGAGCGTCAGCCGCATTTGCTGATCACCGTCGACAACGGCATCTCCAGCGTCGAAGGCGTGGCGGCGGCGAAAAAGGCCGGGCTCAAGGTGCTCGTCACCGACCACCATTTGCCCGGTGACGAGCTACCGCTGGCCGATGCCATCGTCAATCCGAACCAGCCCGGTTGCGAGTTTCCGAGCAAGGCGCTGGCCGGTGTCGGGGTGATTTTCTATGTGCTGATGGCCCTGCGTGCGCGGTTGCGCGAGCTGGGCTGGTACACAAGCAAGCCGCAGCCGAATATCGGCGAACTGCTCGATCTGGTGGCTCTGGGCAGCGTGGCCGACGTGGTGCCGCTGGATGCCAACAACCGGATTCTGGTGCATCAGGGCCTGGAACGGATTCGCGCTGGACGTGCCCGGCCGGGGATCAAGGCGATCCTCGAAGTGGCCAAGCGCGATCATGCGCGCATCACCTCTACCGATCTGGGCTTCATCGTCGGCCCGCGCCTGAACGCAGCAGGGCGCCTGGACGACATGAGCCTGGGCATCGAATGCCTGCTGACCGAAGACGCAGGTCTGGCCCGTGAGATGGCGGCGCAACTGGATGGCATGAACCAGGATCGCAAATCCATCGAGCAAGGCATGCAGCGTGAAGCGCTGGCGCAGCTCAAGGATCTGCCGGTGGAGTCGATGCCGTTCGGCTTGTGCCTGTTCGATCCCGAGTGGCACCAGGGTGTCATCGGTATCCTCGCGTCACGGATGAAGGAGCGCTATTTCCGCCCGACCATCGCCTTTGCCGATGCCGGGGATGGTTTGCTCAAGGGCTCGGGGCGTTCGGTCCAGGGCTTTCACATCCGCGACGCCTTGAGTGTGGTGGCGGCGCAGCATCCGAATCTGATTACCAAATACGGTGGCCACGCGATGGCGGCCGGCCTGACGCTGCCGGAAGCGAATTTCCCCTTGTTCGCCGAAGCCTTTGACACTGAAGTGCGCCGGCAACTGCGCGAAGAGGACCTGACTGGCCGCCTGTTGTCGGACGGCACCCTGGCGGTGGAAGAGTTCCACCTGGAACTGGCCCGTGCCTTGCGGCATGCCGGCCCTTGGGGGCAGCACTTCCCGGAACCGTTGTTTCATGGGGTGTTCCAGTTGGTCGAGCAGCGCGTCGTTGGCGAGCGGCACCTTAAAGTCGTGCTCAAAAGTGAATGTGGTTCGGTGAAACTCGATGGCATTGCCTTCGGGATCGACCGCGACATCTGGCCGAATCCGACCATCAAGTGGGTGGAACTGGCCTACAAACTCGACCTCAACGAGTTTCGTGGCAATGAGACGGTCCAGCTGATGATTGCCCACATCGAACCGCGTTGACCCCCTGTAGGAGCGAGCTCGCTCGCGATGGGCGTGAACGATGGCGCTGGGGACCTGACACCCCGCGGTGTCCTGTCGTCCATCGCGAGCGAGCTCGCTCCTACAAGAGGGCGACATCCCCCGATGTCGACTAGGCTCTAAACACTGCTTGATTTTGGCCTTGTGACGTCTTGTCGAATTTTTTGCCCGCGGGGGCGGGTGTTGTACCTTTTTCCTGTCACTCGTCGACTATTCAAACAGAACCTGGAGCCTGCCCACTGATTCGAGAGGTGCCCCATGAGTCTGCTGCTTGAACCCTTTACCCTTCGCCAATTGACCCTGCCCAACCGCATCGCGGTATCGCCGATGTGCCAGTACTCCAGCGCCGATGGCCTGGCCAATGACTGGCACCTGGTCCACCTCGGTAGCCGCGCTGTCGGCGGGGCCGGGCTGGTGTTTACCGAAGCCACGGCGGTCACCGCCGACGGGCGTATCACGGCCGAGGACCTCGGTCTGTGGAATGACGAACAGATTGAACCCCTGCAACGCATCACCCGCTTCATCACCGCCCAGGGAGCCGTTGCCGGCATTCAGCTGGCCCATGCCGGGCGCAAGGCCAGCACCTACCGGCCGTGGCTCGGCAAACATGGCAGCGTCAAGCCCGAGGAGGGCGGCTGGGTGCCGGTCGGACCTTCACCGATTGCATTCGATCCACAGCACACCCAACCCAGACAACTCGATGACGGCGAGATCGCCAAGGTCATCCAGGCTTTTGTCGAGGCGGCAAAGCGCTCACTGACGGCCGGTTTCAAGGTGGTCGAAGTGCACGCGGCCCATGGTTACCTGCTGCATCAGTTCCTGTCGCCGTTGAGCAATCAGCGTCGCGATCAATATGGCGGTTCGTTCGAAAATCGCATTCGGCTGGTGCTGCAAGTCACCGAAGCGGTGCGTGCGGTGTGGCCTGAAGAGTTGCCGGTGTTTGTCCGGGTCTCGGCCACCGACTGGGTGGAAGACGGCTGGAATCCCGATGAAACGGTGGAGCTGGCACGCCGCCTCAAAGCCCTGGGGGTCGACCTGATCGACGTCTCGTCGGGCGGGACGGCAGTGAATGCCGAGATTCCCACAGGGCCGGGTTACCAGACCCGCTTCGCCGAGCGTGTGCGCAAGGAGTCGGGCATGGCCACGGGCACAGTCGGCATGATCACCGAGCCGGCCCAGGCCGAGCACATCCTGCGCACTTGTCAGGCGGACATCATCTTCCTGGCCCGTGAGTTGTTGCGCGATCCGTACTGGGCGCTGCACGCCGATGACGACCTGGGAGGACACAAGGCCGTGTGGCCGGCGCAGTATCAGCGGGCGACTCACCGTGAGCAGCCGATTCACGAATCGGATTTGCGCGACTGAAATCCATCGATACGAAAAAGCCCCTGAATCGTGAGATTCAGGGGCTTTTGTTTATGCCGGTGACTGATCAGGCCGCTTCGATCTTGCTGCGGTTCTGTTCGACCTTGTTCAGGTAATCCTTGAGCTTTTCCTGTTCCGCCACCGTCGTGAACAAACCGAGCTTGCTGCGACGCCAGAGGATGTCGTGGGCGCTGGTGGCCCATTCTTCGCTGCACAGATAGTCGACTTCACGGGTGTAGAGACCGCCGCCGATGTGCTCGCCCATATCGCTGAGGTCCTGTACGCCTTCGAGCATGCGCCAGGTGCGGCTGCCGTAGGTGGTGGCCCAGCGGCGCGCGATCTCGCTCGGTAGCCAGTCGAATTTGTCGCGGATACGCGAGCTCAAGGCTTGAGGGGTGGTCATGTCTTCACCCCCCGGCAGCGTGGCGCTGGCGGTCCAGCTTGGCTTGATGTGCTTGAAGTACGGTGCCAGTTGCGCCAGCGCCGACTCGGCCAGTTTGCGATAGGTGGTGAGCTTGCCGCCGAACACCGACAGCAACGGAGCTTCTTCGCCAGTGCCAGACAGCGCCAGGGTGTAATCGCGGGTCACGGCCGACGGGTTGTCGGATTCGTCGTTGCACAGCGGACGCACACCGGAATAGCTGTGCAGGATGTCGTCGCGGCTGATTTGCTTTTTGAAATGGGCGTTGACCACGTTCAACAGGTAATCGGTTTCGCCATCGGTAATTGCCACTTTCGCCGGATCGCCGGTGTACTCGCGGTCAGTGGTGCCAATCAGGGTGAAGTGATTCAGGTACGGAATGGTGAACACGATGCGCTGATCTTCGTTTTGCAGGATGTGCGCGTGTTCGCCTTCGTACAGTTTCGGCACGATCAGGTGGCTGCCCTGGATCAGGCGGATGCCGTATGGCGATTCCATCTTCAAGTCATCGCGAATGAACCTGGCGACCCATGGTCCGGCCGCATTGACCAATGCCTTGGCGCGGATCGAAAACAGGCTGCCATCGGCGCGTTCCAGGTGCAGGTGCCACAGGCCCTTGGCGCGACGCGCGCTGACGCAGCGGGTCTGGGTGTGAACGTGGGCGCCTTTTTCCCGGGCGGTCATGGCGTTCAACACCACCAGGCGCGCGTCGTCGACCCAGCAATCGGAGTATTCGAAGCCCTTGGTGATCTCGCTTTTAAGCGCGCTGTCGGGGCCGAACTTCAGGCTTTTCGAACCTTGCAGTTGCTCGCGCTTGCCCAGGTTGTCATAGAGGAACAGACCGGCGCGGATCATCCACGCCGGGCGCAGGTGCGGGCGATGCGGCAACACGAAACGCATTTGCTTGACGATGTGCGGAGCCTTGGCCAACAGAACTTCGCGTTCGGCCAGGGCTTCACGCACCAGGCGGAATTCGTAATGTTCGAGGTAGCGCAGGCCGCCGTGAATCAGCTTGCTGCTGGCCGACGAGGTATGACTGGCCAGGTCATCCTTTTCACAAAGGAACACCGAGAGACCGCGACCGGCGGCATCCGCTGCGATCCCCACGCCATTGATCCCGCCACCAATGACGGCGATATCGTAGACCTCGGCGAGAGGGGGCGTAGGCAAGGTGGAAGTGGGCATCGGCACGGCCTCGGAATTCTTTGATGTTCTGTATTTGAATTCGAACATTAATGTTCATTTGCGAAAATACTAGCCCATAAAGACGCGCACAGCCAGTCAGCTTCGATTGAAAATACTCATCGAAGGGCCATTAAAGGAAAATTTACGAACATTTTGCTGTGTATTGGCGACCGCCATCGCGAGCAAGCTCGCTCCCACAAGGAATGGAGTCGGTCACAAATCTTGTGCACGCCATCAATCACTGTGGGAGCGAGCTTGCTCGCGATGGCGTCAATACAGACGCCGAAGAAGGAGGGGGGTTAAACGACTTCCAGCCGAACCTTGTGCTGGTTCAACAACTGCGCCAGCGCCGGGGAAGGCTGCTGATCGGTGACCAGGCAATCAACCAGGCTGATCGGCCCCAGGCGAATCATGGCGTTGCGCCCGAACTTGCTGGAGTCGGCCGCGAGGATCACTTGCCGGGCATTGGCGATGATCGCCTGGGATACCCGCACTTCCTGATAGTCGAAGTCCAGCAGGCTGCCGTCTTCATCGATGCCGCTGATGCCGACCAGGGCGAAGTCGACCTTGAACTGGTTGATGAAGTCGACACTGGCCTGACCCACCACGCCACCATCGCGCCGCACGTTGCCGCCGGTCAGCAGGACATCGAAATCGTCCTTGGCGCTGAGCATGGAGGCGACGTGCAGGTTGTTGGTGATGATCTTCAGGTGATTGTGATTGAGCAGTGCCCGGGCAATGGATTCGGTGGTCGTGCCGATGTTGATGAACAACGAGGCATGGTCGGGAATCTGCGCGGCAATGGCTTCGCCGATACGCTGTTTCTCATCGCGCATCTGATCGGCGCGCATGGCGTAGGCGGTGTTTTCAACGCTGGAGTCGTAAGCCGCGCCGCCGTGGTAGCGACGCAACAAATTGGCTTCCGCGAGCTGATTGATGTCGCGGCGAATGGTCTGCGGGGTAACTACGAACAGCGTGGCCATTTCCTCGATGCTGACATAGCCGCGTTCGCGGACCAGTTCGAGGATTTGCTGCTGACGGGGAGGCAGATTCATGGGGCGTCCTTTGGGCTGCCGTGCAAAATTTGCCCATGATGCCGCAGGAATCCGCTCCCGACCAGTTACATACAGATACGAGCTCGTATCCCGGTTTATTCAGCCTCGTCTTCAACCGCCCAATTGCGGGTGCGGCTGACGGCTTTTTTCCAGCCGGCGTAGAGTTTTTCCTTCGCCGTTTCATCCAGCGTCGGCTCGAACTGGCGCTCGATCACGGCCTTGCCACGCAACTCGTCCAGGCTGCCCCAGAAGCCGCAGGCCAGGCCTGCCAGGTAAGCCGCACCCAGTGCCGTGGTTTCGCGCATTTGCGGGCGCTCGACCTGCGTGCCGAGGATGTCGGCCTGGAACTGCATGAGGAAGTTGTTCGCCACTGCACCGCCGTCCACGCGCAGGGCCTTGAGACGTTCGCCGGAGTCTTGTTGCATGGCGTCGAGCACGTCGCGGGTCTGGTAGGCAATCGATTCCAGTGCGGCACGAATGATGTGATCCACGCGGACGCCGCGGGTCAGGCCGAACAGTGCGCCACGGGCATACGGGTCCCAGTAGGGAGCGCCAAGACCGGTGAAGGCTGGCACCAGATACACGCCGTTGCTGTCCTTGACCTTGTTGGCGAAGTATTCGGTGTCGTGGGCGTCGTTGATGATCTTCAGTTCGTCACGCAGCCACTGCACGGTAGAGCCGCCGTTGAACACCGCGCCTTCCAGCGCGTAAGCCACTTCGCCGCGTGGGCCGCAGGCGATGGTGGTGAGCATGCCGTGTTGGGATTTCACGGCTTTGTCGCCGGTGTTCATCAACAGGAAGCAGCCAGTGCCGTAGGTGTTTTTCGCCTGGCCTGGCTCGACGCACATCTGGCCGAACAGGGCGGCTTGCTGGTCGCCAGCGATACCGCCGATGGCGATGCCGCTTTTGGTACGGCCATAAATTTCCGAGGACGATTTAACTTCCGGAAGCATTTCGCGCGGAATATCCAGCACTTCCAGCATCTTCGCGTCCCACTCCAGGGTGTGGATGTTGAAGAGCATGGTGCGCGAAGCGTTGGTGTAGTCGGTGACATGCACCTTGCCGCCGGTAAATTTCCAGATCAGCCAGCTGTCGACGGTGCCGAACAACAGTTCACCGTTGCGCGCGCGCTCGCGGCTGCCTTCGACATTGTCGAGGATCCACTTGAGCTTGGTGCCGGAGAAATACGGGTCGGTGACCAGGCCGGTGGTGTCGCTGATGTATTGCTCGTGGCCATCGCGCTTGAGTTGCTGGCAGATCTCGGTGCTGCGTCGGCACTGCCAGACGATGGCGTTGTAGATCGGGCGGCCGGTGTTCTTGTCCCAGACCACGGTGGTTTCGCGCTGGTTGGTGATACCGATGGCTGCTACCTGGTCGTGGTGCAGGCCGGCTTGTGCCAGGGCCTCGACCATCACGGCGCTTTGGGTGGCAAAAATTTCCATTGGGTCATGTTCAACCCAGCCGGCTTGCGGGTAATGCTGGGCAAACTCCCGTTGGGCGGTGCAGACCACGTTCGCGTCGCGGTCGAAAATGATCGCGCGGGAGCTGGTCGTACCCTGATCGAGGGCAATGATGTAGTTCTTATTCTGTGTGTCGGTCATGTCGATTGCCTTGGACGAAATAAGGGAGTGAGGTCTGGCGCGCAATCAAAGGGCAGAGGCACGCGCCAACGGTATCAAGAAGTTCTGGGTTTGCCGTCAATGGCAGCTGTTGCATCCTTTGTAGCAGGTACGGCGCTGGGCAGATGGCGGGCAATCAACCCACGATAGGCTGCAGCACCGAGGCAGGCACCGACAATCGGTGCAAAAACAGGAATCAGGAAATACGGAATATCGCGTCCGCCGGTGAAGGAAATTTCACCCCAGCCAGCGAAGAAAGTCATCAGTTTAGGGCCGAAGTCCCGCGCAGGG
This sequence comes from Pseudomonas sp. KH_046_1, assembly GCF_057839025.1. Lineage (NCBI taxonomy): Bacteria > Pseudomonadati > Pseudomonadota > Gammaproteobacteria > Pseudomonadales > Pseudomonadaceae > Pseudomonas > Pseudomonas sp. KH_046_1. The sequence continues at coordinate 5,180,658 of NZ_CM174481.1, read as the reverse complement.
TTCATGGCAAAACCGGTCAGCGGTCCCATCGAACTGCCGATCACCGCAATCAGCAGGCCGATCAGCAGCGGTGCCAACGGGCCTTTGGGCAGGCCATTGTTGTCATCGGTCAGGGACATGATCACGCCCATCAGGATGGCTGTGATGATCACCTCGACCAGAAATGCCTGGGCGGTGGTCAGCACAGGATTCGGGAAGGTGGAGAACACAGAGGCCAATTCAAGGCTGGCTTGAGTGCCGCGAACCATGTGGTGCGTTTGTTCGAATTCGAAGAACAGATTGCTGTAGAGCGTGTAAACCAACAGCGCCCCACAGAAGGCACCCGCCACTTGGGCGAGTACGTAGAAAGGCAATTTACGTTTTTCGAAGTCCGCGAAAATGCTCAGGGCAATGCTGACGGCAGGGTTCAGATGCGCACCGGAAACTCCGGCGGTGAGGTAGATCGCCATGCTGACGCCGACACCCCAGATAACGCTGATTTCCCACAAGCCAAAGCTGGCACCAGCGACCTTGAGCGCGGCAACACAACCTGTACCAAAAAAGATCAGCAGCGCTGTACCCAGAAACTCGGCCATGCATTGGCTCGAGAGCGACGGTTGTTGTAAAGCAGTTGTCATTGAAACCTCAATTTTTTTTGTTGTCTGGCGCTTTTTCCATCATGGTCGGAGCGCGGTTTTCGCCGAGGCAGGATCCCCATCCTGGTCGCGGTTTACTGCTGGGTGCAGCGGTAGGACGTTTCGTACAGTTTCAGAAACGAAAAAATATAGACAAGAAACGCTGCTGTCAAAGGTCGAAAGTGAACCGTCGGTCACAAAAAAACTATTCGTTGCATGAATGAATGAGTCTTTGCGCAATGGGATGGCCAGGTAATGGCGTTATGGATGCGCCGCCGTAGAGCCTTTTAACGATCAATGTCCTAGAATCCGGCGCAGTATTTTTCTTCTGCCGCCCAGTCTGGAGCTGCCATGACCCCCGCATTGGATTTGTTGAAAAAGGTTCGGGCCGAACATCGTGTACACAGTTACGAACATGACCCCAAGGCCGCCTCCTACGGGTTGGAGGCGGCGGAAAAGCTTGGGCTCGATCCGGCGCAGGTGTTCAAGACCTTGCTGGCGGCCAGCGAAAAGGGTGAGTTGCTGGTAGCCGTGGTGCCGGTTGTCGGCAGCCTGGACTTGAAAGGGCTGGCCCACGCCGCGGGCGTGAAAAAGGTCGAAATGGCCGACCCGGCGGCGGCGCAGCGCTCCACTGGCTATCTGTTGGGCGGGATCAGTCCGCTGGGGCAGAAAAAGCGTTTGCGTACCTTCATTGACAATTCGGCCCAGCCCTTCGCCAGCATTTTTGTCAGTGCGGGCCGACGTGGGCTGGAAGTTGAACTGGCACCGGCGGTGCTGGCCGAACACACCCAGGCGAAGTTTGCCGATATCGGCCGTGCGTGAGCTTCGAAGCAGGTGCAGCGCTGTATGGTGAAAATCAGCCGGCTCTGTCACTGGTGCCGGCTGGGCCAGCGCGGCATGCTCGGTGGTCTGACAAAGGGAGAAGGTTATGCAGCTTGAGTTTCATCAGGTCGACGCGTTCAGCAATCAGCCATTCAGCGGCAATCCGGCGATGGTCTATCGGCTCGATACATGGCTCGCCGATGAGTTGATGCAAAAGATTGCCGCCGAGCACAACCTCGCCGAAACGGCGTTTGTCGTACGTGAAGGGCAGGGCTGGCACATCCGCTGGTTTACGCCGACCACCGAGGTGCCATTGTGCGGTCACGCAACGCTGGCCAGCGCCTATGTGCTGTTTGAGATCTATAAAGAGCCCGTCGAGCGACTGGACTTCACCTGCAAGTCCGGCCCGTTGAGCGTGACGCGGGAGGGCGCAGGCCTGTGGCTGGACTTCCCGGCGATCACTGCGTCGCCGGTGAACGTGATCCCGGACATCGAGCGTGCACTGGGTGTGAAGGCTGTCGAGGTACTGGCTTCGAATGAGCTGTTCGTGGTGCTGGAGTCGGAGCAAGCCGTGCTCGACTGCAAGCCGGACATGGTGGCCCTGGCGAAACTGCCATGGTTGGGCGCCATCGTGACGGCGCGGGGCGAGCAGCACGATTTCGTTTCCCGCTACTTCGCCCCGGCAATCGGCATCAATGAAGACCCGGTGACCGGATCGACCCATTGCCTTCTGATTCCGTACTGGTCAAAGCGTTTGGGCAAGTCGAGCCTGACGGCTTTTCAGCGTTCGGCGCGGGGTGGGGAATTGTTCTGTCGACTGGAAGGCGAGCGGGTGAAGATCGGCGGGAATGCGACGCTCGTGGCGAGCGGCACTCTGATGCTGGGTTAACCCAAATCCCCTGTAGGAGCGAGCCTGCTCGCGATGGACGTCAACGATGAAGAGTGCTGGCTGGATGAACGCGGCGCTCTCACTTCCATCGCGAGCAGGCTGAACTGGCCTAATAATTCCGGACACCTCTTAAGGGCGATATGATTTCGCCAACTTGGAGGTTCCATGAACGAAAGAAAGGTCTATACCCGCGAGTTCAAGCTGCATGCTGCCAGCATGGTGCTTGATGATAACTGCCCGGTTCCAGAAGTGTGTGCATCGCTGGATATCGGCCCTACCGCTTTACGGCGTTGGGTCGATCAGGTTCGCAAGGAACGCGAGGGACAGCCAGTCAAAGGCACCAAGGCGATTACCGAAGATCAGCGCCAGATCCAGGAACTAAAGGCCAAGATCAAACGCATGGAAATGGAAGCCGAGATCTTAAAAAAGGCTACCGCTCTCTTGATGTCGGATCCCGATCGTTTTCGATGATTGCGGAACTAAGAGAGTCATTCCCGACTGCCATTGTGTGTCGTGTTTTCGATGTGAAGCGCAGCAGCTTTTATGAGTGGCTTCAGCGGCGAGCCAAACCGCGGATCAGACGCGAAGACCTCAAGCTGAAAGTGGTTGAACTGCACAGCGAAAGCCGGGAAGCCATGGGTTCCAGAATGATCAGCAAGAACCTGAAGTCCCAAAACATCGCGATCGGAAGAGGCCTTGTCAGGGCGCTAATGAGGGAGGCCAACATTGTCAGTAAACAACGCCAGCCTCACCCATTCAGATCCAAAGGCGTTGAAGCATTTGTCGCGCCCAATCGACTCAAGCGCAATTTTAAGCCGACTGCAGTTGATCAGGTCTGGTGTGGCGACGTTACCAGCTTGATGGTGGGCGAGCGCTGGGTTCATCTGGCCATCGTGATCGATTTGTTTGCTCGCCGCGTCATTGGCTGGGCGTTTTCGCTGGTCAATGACGCCAACTTGGTCAGCAAGGCGCTACGCATGGCGACAGAGGTGCGAGCGTGTCCTCCTGGACTGATGTTCCATTCAGATCAGGGCTGTCAGTACACCAGTCGCAAGTTTCAAGAAGAACTGAAGCGTCATGGCATTTTGCAAAGCATGAGTCATCGCGGGCAGTGCTGGGACAATGCTCCAACGGAGCGTTTTTTCGGCACGCTGAAATCAGAATGGGTGCCTCGTAGTGGCTACAGCAAGATCGAGGAAGCAAAAACCGATATGGTGCGTTTCTTCCTGTACTACAACCGCACCAGGCTCCACAGCTACAACAACTACCTGTCGCCAATAGCCATGGAGCAAAAAGCGGCATAAACACCGTAACCGGTGTCCGGGATTACTTGACCAGTTCAGGCTCGCTCCTACAGGGGGGTGTATCAGTTGGCGGTGCTGTAGCGGCGGACACCGGATTCAGCCACCGGAATCTGCGCCGCCGTGCTGCCGGACGCCTGGAACAGCACCAGGTGTTCAGCCGCGACACGGATACCCACATCCGCCCCAACCTGACGATCGACATGGCTCGGGAAGATCGATTCCAGCTGTGCCCCTGTCGGCAATTGCAAGCGATACAGGGTCGATGCACCCAGGAACGTCTTGCCGGCGATTCGCGCCTTCAGTGCGCTGTCCGGCGCATAGACGATGTCGTCCGGGCGCAGTAGCACGTCCACAGCGCCGCCTACCGGCCAGGTGTAGGCCCGATTGCCGCGCAACTCACCCAGCTCGGTCTGCACCGATTCGGGGCTGCTCAACTGACCGCGAATGAAATAGCCCTGGCCGATGAAGCTCGCCACGAAGGGGGTCAGCGGTTCGTGATACAGGTTGTAGGGCGTATCCCACTGTTCCAGGCGACCTTCCTTGAACACCCCAACGTGGTCGCTGACCGCGAAGGCTTCTTCCTGGTCGTGAGTCACCAGAATCGCGCTGGTGCCACGGGCCTTGAGGATGTCGCGTACTTCATGGCTGAGCTTGCGGCGCAATTCACCATCGAGGTTGGAGAACGGTTCGTCGAGCAGCAGCAGTTGTGGTTCCGGCGCCAAGGCGCGGGCCAGGGCGACACGTTGCTGCTGACCACCGGAAAGCTCGTGGGGGAAACGCTTGCCGAGGTTCTTCAGGTTGACCAGTTCCAGCAGCTCTTCGGTCACGCGATCCTTTTGCGGATGCTTGCGAATGCCGAAGGCAATGTTGTCGGCCACGCTCAAATGCGGAAACAGGGCGTAGTCCTGGAACACCATGCCGATGCGACGTTTCTCCGGAGCGAGGGTGAAACCGGCGCTGGAGATGGTTTCGCCAGCCAGCTGGATTTCGCCTTCGTGTACCGGTTCGAAACCGGCAATCGCCCGCAGGGTGGTGGTCTTGCCGCAGCCTGAAGAGCCCAGCAGGCAACCAATGTCGCCTGCGTTCAGGTGCAGGTTGAGGTTCTGCACCACGCGTTGGTCTTGATAGCCGCAGGCGAGGTTGCGCAGGTTGAGCAGTAATGGCTGGCTCATGCGTGGTGGTACGAAGGCGGAACGAGGAATTCGAGCAAGGCTTTTTGCGCGTGCAGACGGTTTTCGGCTTGATCCCAGGCCACCGAGCGCGGGTCGTCGAGCAGGTCGACGCTGATTTCCTCGCCACGGTGCGCCGGCAGGCAGTGCATGAACAGTACGTCTTCAGCAGCCAGGTCGAGCAGGGCGCGGTTGACCTGGTACGGGGCGAACAGTTGCAGACGCTTGGCGGTTTCCTCTTCCTGGCCCATGGAGGTCCAGACGTCGGTGCTCACCAGGTGTGCGCCACGCACGGCTTCCTTCGGGTCGCGAACGATGGTGACCCGATCGCCGGCCTTGGCCAGGAACACCGGGTTGGGTTCGTAGCCTTCCGGGCAGGCAACGCGCAACTGGAAGTCGAACTGGATCGCCGCTTCTATATAGCTGTTGCACATGTTGTTGCCGTCGCCGATCCAGGCCACGGTCTTGCCCTGGATGGAGCCGCGGTGTTCGAGGAAGGTCTGCATGTCGGCCAGCAACTGGCACGGGTGCAGGTCATCGGACAGGCCATTGATCAGCGGAACGCGCGAATTGGCGGCGAATTCGGTCAGAGTGCTGTGGGAAAACGTACGGATCATTACAGCATCGAGCATGCTCGACATGACAATGGCGGCGTCGCCGATCGGCTCGCCACGGCCCAGTTGGGTGTCACGGGGCGACAGGAAGATCGCCTGGCCGCCGAGCTGGATCATGCCGGCCTCGAAGGAGATCCGGGTACGGGTCGAGGACTTCTCGAAAATCATCCCCAGGACGCGGTTTTTCAGAGGCTCGAACAGTACGCCGCGGTTACGCAGGTCCTTGAGCTCAACGCCTCGACGGATCACGCTGACCAGCTCTTCGGGCGTGCAATCCATCAGGGAGAGAAAGTGCCTTGCGCTCATCATTGACTACCTTTTGCTACAAACCGCAGATGCTCAAAGCCTTGTTTAACGGAACAACGGGCGAGACCTGCGGCGTAAGCCGCACGGGGCGACGAAATAGGGGAAGGCGCGATCTTATAATTAAATGTCGCGTCTTACCAATAGGGCTACAGTTTTTAGGGAGTTTCAGAGGTGCTACGGGTTCACCGAGGTAGCGCTTTTGAAGCCTGTTTCCTGATAGCAGCGCCTCATTTGTACACCGGCCTCTCGGGGCTTGGCAATCAGGCTGGGTGGCAATGGTGCGCTGACAGTCGGTTTCTGACCTGTCATTCATCAGCGCCGGGCTCGACGGATCGTCGAACTGACCAGCGTGCATGGCTCCTCGGGCCGATTGAAACCCTTCAGGAAATCCACTTGCAGGTGCCGCCCAGGCTGCCTTCGAACTGAACTCCGGCGGCTATCGGCTGGCCTGATAACCCTCGATTCACAAGACGAACGTAGCTGGCGTGGCGGCGGCTCTGGCGCCATAGTTTTGTTTCCGCGGCCAACGTTGCCCGCCCAAAACAAGACAGAGACTGGCCATGACCAAGACTCTCCATCACCGTGCGTGCCATTTGTGCGAAGCCATCTGTGGCCTGACCATCGAAACCACCAGGGTCGAAGGCGGTAACGTCCAGATCACTTCGATCAAGGGCGACCCTCAGGATACGTTCAGCCGTGGGCACATCTGCCCCAAGGCCGTGGCCCTGCAAGACATTCAGAACGATCCGGATCGCCTGCATCAGCCGATGCAGCGGGTGGGCAATGAGTGGCAGCCCATCGAGTGGGAAGCGGCATTCAATCTGGTCGCCGAACGCCTCGCCGCCATTCAGGAGCGTCACGGGCAAAACGCCGTGGCGGTCTATCAGGGCAACCCGAGCGTGCACAATTACGGGCTGATGACCCACAGCAATTACTTCCTCGGCCTGTTGAAAACCCGCAACCGGTTTTCCGCGACGTCGGTCGATCAATTGCCCCATCACCTGACCAGTCATTTGATGTACGGCCATGGTTTGCTGCTACCGATCCCGGACATCGATCACACCGATTTCATGCTGATCCTGGGCGGCAATCCGCTGGCTTCGAACGGCAGCATCATGACCGTGCCGGATGTGGAAAAACGCTTGAAGGCGATACAGGCCAGGGGCGGCAAAGTGGTGGTGGTCGATCCGCGCCGTAGTGAGACGGCGGCGATTGCCGATCAGCATCTGTTCGTGCGCCCGGGTGGTGATGCCGCGCTGTTGTTCGGCCTGCTCAATACCTTGTTTGCTGAAGGTCTGACCCGCGACAGCCATCTGCCGGTGGACGGCCTTGAGGACGTGCGGGAGGCCGTCGCGCCGTTCACTGCCGAGGCCATGAGTCCGTTGTGCGCCGTGCCGGCCGAACAGATCCGCCAATTGGCGCGGGACTTCGCCGCCGCACCGAGTGCAGTCTGCTATGGCCGCATGGGCGTTTCGACCCAGGCCTTCGGTACGCTGTGTCACTGGGTGGTGCAGTTGATCAACCTGGTCACCGGCAATCTCGATCGCGTGGGCGGTGCCTTGTGCACCGAGCCGGCGGTGGATCTGGTGGCGACGACTTCGGGCGGGCATTTCAATCTGTGGCAGAGCCGGGTTTCCGGGCGCCCGGAGTACGCCGGAGAACTACCTGTCTCGGCGCTGGCCGAAGAGATGCTCACTGAAGGGGAAGGGCAAGTCCGCGCGTTGATCACCGTGGCTGGCAATCCGGTGCTGTCCACACCCAATGGCCGAAAGCTCGAGCAGGCGCTGGACGGGCTGGAGTTCATGGTCAGTATCGACCTGTACATCAATGAAACCACGCGTTACGCCGACCTGATCCTGCCGTCGACATCGGCGCTGGAAAACGACCATTACGACACCACGTTCAATCTGTTTGCAGTGCGCAACGTCAGCCGTTTCAACCGCGCCATCCTTGCCAAGCCCGAAGGTGCATTGCACGACTGGGAAATTTTCGTCGGCCTGGCCAAGGCATTTGCCGCCAGGACCGGCAAAGAGCTGAAGCCCACCATCGCTCCTGCGCAAATGATCGATCGCGGCCTGCGCATGGGAATGTACGGCGACAATTCAGAGCACAAGCTGTCGTTGGCGACCTTGTTCGATCATCCCCATGGCGTTGATTTGGGCGCGCTCAAGCCTAACCTGACGCCACGCCTGAAGACTGCCAATCAACGCATCCAGGCCGCACCGGCCGCGATTCTCGCTGACCTGGCGCGCTTCGCAGCCTTGCAGGCGCCGGCCGCCGACGAGTTGTTGATGATTGGCCGCCGGCATGTACGCAGCAATAACTCATGGATGCATAACTATCATCGCTTGGTGAAAGGCAAGCCACGTCACCAGTTGCTGATGCATCCGGACGATCTGGCCAGTCGCGGGCTCAGCGACGGGCAGCGTGTGCGGGTCAGCTCGCGGGTGGGGGTGATCGAAGTCGAAGTGCTTGGCAGTCTGGACATGATGAAGGGCGTGGTCAGCCTGCCTCACGGCTGGGGTCACGCGCGGCCGGGCGTGCAAATGTCGATAGCCAGCAGCCAGCCAGGTTCCAGCGCCAACGACCTGACCGACGAACGCCAGATTGACGAACTGTCGGGAAATGCTGCGCTCAATGGCGTGCCGGTGACTGTGGCGGCGGCTTGAATCATACTGACGGAGAGACCGAGCAGGGCGCTCGGCTTTCCGTTACAATGCGCCACCGTGCCGACCCATGAGTCGGAAAGTTCAGCCGAGGTGCTCCATGGATATCATCGAAACGATTAAAGAGCAGATTGCCAACAACACCATTCTGCTTTACATGAAAGGCTCACCGAATGCCCCGCAGTGCGGCTTCTCCGCGAAAGCCGCGCAGGCCGTGATGGCGTGTGGCGAAAAGTTTGCGTACGTGGACATCCTGCAGAACCCGGAAATCCGCGCCAACCTGCCAAAATACGCCAACTGGCCAACCTTCCCGCAACTGTGGGTCGGTGGTGAGCTGGTCGGCGGCAGCGACATCATGACTGAAATGGCTGCTGACGGTTCGCTGCAAGCCACCATCAAGGCTGCTGTCGAAGCCGCTGCTGCCAACAAGTCCGAAGCCTGATTCGCGGTATGTAGGAGCGAGCTTGTTCGCGATGGACTAGAAAACGCCGCGGGTTGTCAGGTATGCCGCGTAATCGTTAACGACCATCGCGAGCGAGCTCGCTCCTACATACAGGCACAAAAAGCCCCGCCTCTTAAAAGAGAGCGGGGCTTTTTATTGCATCGAGATTAACGGAACGAAGTTACTCGTCTTCGCCCATCTGCGATTGCAGGTAGTTTTCAAGACCCACTTTATCGATCAGGCCCAACTGGGTTTCCAGCCAGTCGATATGTTCCTCTTCGGACTCGAGGATATCTTCAAGCAGTTCACGGCTACCGAAGTCGCCAACTGTTTCGCAATGCGCGATGGCTACTTTCAGATCGGCATGGCCGGTTTTCTCGATACGCAGGTCGCACTCCAGCATTTCCTTGGTGTGCTCGCCGATGTGCAGCTTGCCCAGGTCCTGGACGTTCGGCAGGCCTTCAAGGAACAGGATTCGCTTGATTAGCTTGTCCGCGTGCTTCATTTCGTCGATGGATTCGTGGTACTCGTGCTTGCCGAGCTTGTTCAGGCCCCAATCTTCATACATGCGCGCATGCAGGAAATATTGATTGATCGCGACCAGCTCATTGGCAAGGATCTTGTTGAGATGCTGGATGACTGTAACGTCGCCTTTCATGATGGGGTCCTGCCCTGTATTAGCTGTCAATAGAACAGAGTTTGAGCCGGGTATTTAATAGTGTCAAACCTAAGTTATTGAAACTTAAATAAAAATTAATCGGAATAAGAATGTTTGTGTTCCGCGTCTAGAGCATAACTAGTTGATTTTGAGGCATAAAAAAACCGGACATATGTCCGGTTCTTTAAAATTTGATATTTAAGCGGCTGTAAATTCTGTTGGAAAAGGAATTGCAGCCTGGGCCGTTTGCAGTTTGGTCAGGGTCTCGCGGACCACTTCCTTGGCAAGGCAGGCACATTTGCCGCATTGACTGGCAACGCCGGTAGCCACACGGACTTCCTTGTAGCTGCAGCATCCTTCATAGATCGCATCGCGGATTTGACCGTCGGTGACGCCAGTGCAGAGGCAAACATACATAAGGAAGGACCGTCGCTGATTGTGACTCAATTGCGATGGATCTTAATGTTAACGAGAATGATTGTCAAAGTGGTTTCAGAGCACTTTTCGCCATAAGCGGGTATGGCTGACGAACGGTCGGCCTCGCAAATCGGCGATACAAAACCGTCGGGGATTTCATCGTACGGGGAAAAAACAGCTAAGCCAGCTCAAATACGCGGTGTATGATGGCCGGTCTTTTGCGACCGGGGATCGTGTCACAGGGCTGTCGCCTCAGGGTGGCAGGCTGATGCGAACCCTGTTTCTTACGCTATTACACCAGGAGATATCCAATGAGCGTACTCGTAGGCAAACAAGCCCCTGACTTCACCGTACCGGCCGTACTCGGCAATGGCGAGATCGTTGACAGCTTCACCCTGTCCTCGGCGATCAAAGGCAAATACGGCCTGGTGTTTTTCTACCCGCTGGACTTCACCTTCGTTTGCCCGTCCGAGCTGATCGCTCTGGACAACCGCATGTCTGAGTTCAAGGCACGCAACGTTGAAGTGATCGCTGTTTCGATCGACTCGCACTTCACCCACAACGCATGGCGCAACACTCCAGTGAACAATGGCGGTATCGGCCAGGTTCGCTACACCATGGCTGCCGACATCAAGCAGGACATCATGAAGGCCTACGACGTTCAGTCCGCTGACGGCGTGGCTTTCCGTGGCGCGTTCCTGATCGACGACAAAGGCGTTGTCCGCTCGCAGATCATCAACGACCTGCCGCTGGGCCGTAACATGGAAGAGCTGATCCGTCTGGTCGACGCTCTGCAATTCCACGAAGCGCACGGCGAAGTCTGCCCTGCCAACTGGAAAAAAGGCGACAAAGGCATGAACGCTTCGCCAGAAGGCGTTGCGGCTTACCTGACCGAGCACGCTGCCGCTCTGTAAGGCGCACGCTCCAGCTATAAAAAGCAGGTACAAAAAAACCGGCCATCGAGGCTAATGCCAGTCAGTTAAGCTGACTGGCATTTTTGTTTTTGATCGGATACTTCGGGGGTTTGAGCCTGATTGCCCGGGGATAAATGCGCTCTTCCCGGCGATGCGGCAAGACATAGTGCGGGGCCGAGGCATGTAACTCGGCGAGATATTTGGGGATGTTCCCCGAGCGATCCGCAGAAACGCCGTTGATAAACCCCAGGATCGCCCAAGTGCACGCGGTGAAGCTCAGTTCACGGATGGATGCCCGGACAATGGCAGCTCATTTCCATCATCTGATAACGCAGCAGGTTGTAGCCCGGCAACACGCCCCACAACTCTTGCTCGATCATCTCGGGCGTCTTGCTACGCAGCGTGTAACTGCTGTTGAACAGTGTCTGTTTCATTTCCCTGAACCCTGATTCGATCTCCCAGCGATGGCTGTACAGGTCGACGATTTCATCGGATGGGAAACGCAGCGGATCGGTCATCGACGTCAAAATCTGACAGACCTTGGCCTTGACGGTTTTGCTCAGGAGCCTTGCGGCCAGGCGCTCCGGCAATCCCGGCCAGTGCTTGCGGGCCAGCGGCGAAGTGCTTAACGAGACCACCGCATCCTGACGGCCCAAACGCTGAATGACTTCGTACTGCGCCCCTTTGCGTAACGGCATCAGTCAATGCCGCTCGGTGCTGGCCTGCTGCCATTGGTGCAACAGCCCCAAAGAGTAGAAACCGCGTTCGAACAGCGTCAGCGAGTGATCCGGTGTGCAGGTTGGTAGCTGCGCCAGGCTTCTGAGCAATTGTCCACGGGTCATCTTCTTGCGCAAAACCTGATGGCCTTGGGTGTCCTGGCCATGCAGGTGGAAACTGTGTTTGCCAATGTCGATACCGAGAAGCGTCATCGTGTTCATGAGAGATCCTCCGCCGAAAACGAGAAAAGCCCTGCAAGCGTAAACCTGCAGGGCTTCTCGGTCAGGCTGACCATCTCATTAAATCCGATGCCTATTCAGGCATCGGATTTTGATTTCTTGCGGCCAAAGGTCAAGCAATGAGACTTAACTGATCGGCATTAGCCTGCGGGGTGCTTTTTTGTGCTCGCGATTTATGCACCACCGCCAATCCCCTGTGGGAGCGGGCTTGTGGTGTGTCAGGGGTTGAATCGCAGGCATAAAAAAAGCACCCCGAAGGGTGCTCTTTTGTCGCTGGAAGCTTAGCGCTTCAGCGAGGCCGGCAGGTGCGGCTGGATCGCCGTCAAAACTGCCTTGAAGCACTTGGTGTTGCCGGCAACGACGTGGCCTTTTTCAAGGAAGTCGTGACCGCCGGTGAAGTCGCTCACCAAACCGCCGGCTTCCTGGATCAGCAGGGCGCCTGCAGCCATGTCCCACTCGGACAGGCCCGACTCCCAGAAGGCGTCGAAACGGCCGGCGGCCACGTAGGCCAGGTCCAGGCTCGCCGAACCGGCGCGGCGGATGCCGGCGGTCTGGCCAACCAGGGCGCGGAACATGCCCAGGTAGTTGTCGAGGTTGTCCATCTGGTCGTCACGGAACGGGAAGCCGGTACCCAGCAGGGCACCGTCCAGGCTGGTGCGGCCGCTGACGCGCAGGCGACGACCGTTCAGTTGAGCGCCGCGACCACGGCTGGCGGTGAATTCTTCCTGGCGAACCGGGTCCAGAACAACAGCGTGTTCCAGGCGACCGCGGTATTTGCAGGCGATGCTGACAGCGAAGTGAGGAATGCCGCGCAGGAAGTTGGTGGTGCCGTCCAGTGGATCGATGATCCACAGGTACTCTTCGCCTTCGATGCCGGTGCCGGCGTGCATGCCGGTCTCTTCACCCATGATCGAGTGATTCGGGTAGGCCTTGCGCAGGGCGTCGATGATTTTCTGTTCGGCGGCGCGATCCACCTCGGATACGTAATCCTTGGCGTCTTTTTCGTCGACCTTGATGGTATCCAGGCGCTCGATGGAGCGGAAGATCAATTCACTGGCGCTGCGGGCGGCGCGCAGCGCGATATTCAGCATGGGCTGCATGGATGTGTCACCTAAGGTTGTTAAAGAAAGCCGGGCATTCTATCAGAAAGTTTCTACAGGAGAAGGACGACGTTCGCTTTCATAGCTTAACGGTAGGTGTAGCTGTAAGATTCTGCTCCCGATTATTGTGTTCGAGAGCGCCTCCCTTGCTGCAAAACATTCGTGTCGTCCTGGTCAATACCAGCCATCCGGGCAATATCGGCGGGGCTGCGCGTGCCATGAAGAACATGGGGCTGTCGCGGCTGGTGCTGGTCGAGCCTCGTCTGTTCCCGCATCACGAGGCCGATGCCCGTGCTTCCGGTGCCGGAGACATCCTTGAAAACGCGCAAGTCGTCGCCACCTTGGAAGATGCCTTGGTCGGCTGCAACCTGGTGCTCGGCACCAGCGCCCGCGACCGGCGCATTCCCTGGCCGCTGCTCGATCCCCGCGAATGCGGAACGAAGGTGGTCGAGGAAGCGGGGCAGGGTGCGGAAATTGCCCTGGTGTTCGGTCGTGAAGATTCCGGCCTGACCAACGAAGAGCTGCAGCGATGTCATTATCACGTGCACATTCCATCAGACCCTGAGTTCAGTTCGCTGAACCTTGGGGCGGCGGTGCAGGTGTTGGGTTATGAAGTGCGCATGTCCTGGCTGGCGGCCCAAGGTCAGCCGAGCAAGGTCGAGAAGGAAGAAGTGGCTTCGGTCAAAAGCGCTGAGCTGGCGACCATGGACGAGCTGGAACGATTCTATGAACACCTGGAGCAGACCCTGGTGGCCATCGAATTCCTCGATCCGGAAAAGCCACGGCACTTGATGGCGCGCCTGCGCCGGTTGTACGGACGCAGCTCGGTCAGCCGGGCGGAAATGAATATTTTGCGTGGCATCCTCACGGAAACCCAGAAAGCGGCCCGTGGTGAGCTCCTTAAGCGGAAGGATTAATGATGTTCGAGCGTTTGCGTGAAGATATCCAGAGCGTATTCCACCGAGACCCGGCGGCGCGTAACGCTTTTGAAGTCCTGACCTGCTACCCCGGCATGCATGCCATCTGGATTCACCGTTTGTCGGCGATGCTGTGGCGCGCGGACCTGAAATGGCTGGCGCGGTTGGTGTCGAATTTCGGCCGCTGGCTGACCGGGATCGAGATCCATCCGGGTGCCAAGGTCGGTCGTCGTTTCTTCATTGACCATGGCATGGGCATCGTTATCGGTGAAACCGCCGAAATCGGCGATGACGTGACTATTTATCAGGGCGTGACCCTGGGCGGCACCAGCTGGAACAAGGGCAAGCGTCACCCGACCTTGGGTGATGGCGTCGTGGTCGGGGCGGGCGCGAAGGTGCTGGGCCCGTTCACTGTCGGTGCCGGGGCCAAGGTGGGTTCCAATGCCGTCGTGACCAAGGAAGTGCCGCCGGGTGCCACTGTGGTGGGTATTCCGGGGCGGATCATCGTCAAGCCCGATGTCGAGCAGGACGCCAAGCGCAAGGCCATGGCCGAGAAAATCGGCTTCGATGCCTACGGCGTGACTGAAGACATGCCCGACCCGGTGGCGCGTGCCATTGGTCAGCTGCTCGATCACCTGCAGGCGGTCGATGGGCGTCTGGAGGGGATGTGCGGGGCGTTGAAGGATCTGGGCAGCAATTATTGTGCGAAAGATCTGCCTGAGCTGCGCGAAGAAGACTTTGCGTGTGTGAAGGACAAGGATCAGAGTCAGGCTAGCTAGACCGAGTCGACTTCATCGCGGGCAAGCCCGCTCCCACAAGGTCTTGGGTGATACACAGATTGTGTGAGCACCATAAATCCCTGTGGGAGCGGGCTTGCTCGCGAAGAACGGTAACTCGGTATTGCTGGCTGTCCGCAGCCAGCCTTTGCTATGATGCGCCCGCTCTTTTGCGGGTAAACCTGACTAAAGTACTAGGTCTAATAGTTGACTTAAATACTCGGGAATTGCATACTCGCCTCATTCCGAACTCCGTGGTAATTGTCCATGCGACTGACTACAAAAGGCCGATACGCCGTGACCGCCATGCTCGATCTGGCATTGCACGCGCAGCACGGGCCCGTGTCCCTGGCCGATATCTCCGAGCGCCAAGGCATCTCCCTGTCCTACCTCGAACAGCTTTTCGCCAAATTGCGCCGCAGCAATCTGGTGTCCAGCGTGCGTGGTCCGGGCGGTGGCTACCAATTGTCCCGCGACATGCAGGGCATCCAGGTCGCCCAGGTGATCGATGCGGTGAACGAATCGGTCGATGCAACCAAATGCCAAGGGCAGGGTGATTGCCATTCCGGCGACACTTGCCTGACTCACCACTTGTGGTGCGATCTGAGCTTGCAGATTCACGAATTTCTGAGCGGTATCAGCTTGGCTGATCTTGTGACTCGCCGTGAGGTGCAAGAAGTAGCCCAGCGTCAGGACCAGCGCCGTTGCAACAGCAAGGCGCCACGCCTGGACAAGATTGAAGCGTCCGCCGTCGAATGACAGCCGAAGAGCTAGCGGCACGCCAGCCAGCCTGATTTAGGAGATAGTCCATGAAATTGCCGATTTACCTTGATTACTCTGCGACCACCCCGGTTGATCCGCGTGTTGCGCAAAAAATGAGTGAATGCCTGCTGGTCGACGGAAACTTCGGTAACCCGGCGTCCCGTTCCCACGTGTTCGGCTGGAAAGCCGAAGAGTCCGTCGAAAACGCCCGTCGTCAGGTCGCTGACCTGGTCAACGCCGACCCGCGTGAAATCGTCTGGACCTCCGGTGCCACCGAATCCGACAACCTGGCAATCAAGGGTGCGGCGCATTTCTATGCCACCAAGGGCAAGCACCTGATCACCACCAAGATCGAGCACAAGGCTGTCCTGGACACCATGCGCCAACTGGAGCGTGAAGGTTTCGAAGTGACCTACATCGAGCCTCGCACCGATGGTCTGGTGACCCCTGAGATGATCGAAGCCGAACTGCGCGACGACACCATCCTGGTTTCGGTCATGCACGTGAACAACGAAATCGGCACCATCAACGACATCGCAGCGATCGGCGAACTGCTCCGTTCCAAGGGCATCCTGTTCCACGTCGACGCCGCTCAGTCCACCGGCAAGGTCGAGATCGACCTTTCGAAGCTGAAAGTCGACATGATGTCGTTCTCCGCCCACAAGACCTACGGTCCTAAAGGCATCGGCGCCCTGTACGTAAGCCGCAAGCCACGCGTACGTATCGAAGCGACCATGCACGGTGGCGGCCACGAACGCGGCATGCGTTCCGGCACCCTGGCGACCCACCAGATCGTCGGCATGGGTGAAGCTTTCCGGGTAGCCAAGGAAGACATGGCTGCCGAAAACGCGCGCATCAAGGCATTGAGCAACCGTTTCTACAAGCAGGTCGAGCACCTGGAAGAGCTGTACGTCAACGGCAGCATGACCGCCCGCGTTCCGCACAACCTGAACCTGAGCTTCAACTACGTTGAAGGCGAGTCGCTGATCATGGCGCTCAAGGATCTGGCGGTTTCGTCCGGTTCGGCCTGCACCTCGGCGTCCCTTGAACCTTCGTACGTACTGCGCGCCCTGGGCCGCAACGACGAACTGGCACACAGCTCGATCCGCTTCACCTTCGGCCGTTTCACCACCGAAGAAGAAATCGACTACGCCGCGCAGAAAGTCTGCGAGGCTGTTACCAAGCTGCGCGCTCTGTCGCCGCTGTGGGACATGTACAAAGACGGCGTCGATATCTCGAAAATCGAGTGGGCGGCACACTAAACAAAGAAGCCGCCGGATACAGGTCCTGTAGCAGCGCGGCGGTAAACGCAGCGCAACTGCAGGGTCTCAAGAGCGGCCCTGATGAGTGAGGATTTAGAATCATGGCTTACAGCGAAAAGGTCATCGACCACTACGAAAACCCGCGCAACGTCGGCAAGATGGACGCGGAAGATCCTGATGTCGGCACCGGCATGGTCGGCGCTCCGGCGTGCGGCGACGTGATGCGCCTGCAGATCAAGGTCAACGACGCCGGCATCATCGAAGATGCCAAGTTCAAGACCTACGGCTGCGGTTCGGCTATCGCCTCCAGCTCCCTCGCTACCGAGTGGATGAAGGGCAAGACCCTGGACGAAGCGGAAACCATCAAGAACACCCAGCTGGCTGAAGAACTGGCCCTGCCGCCAGTGAAAATCCACTGCTCGGTACTCGCTGAAGACGCTATCAAAGCGGCCGTTCGCGATTACAAGCAGAAGAAAGGCTTGATCTGATTTTCGAGTTTTGGCGACGAGTAAGGAGTCACCGATGGCTATCAGCATGACAGAAGCGGCTGCTCGACACGTGCGGCGCTCCCTCGACGGGCGCGGCAAAGGTGAAGGGATTCGTCTGGGTGTTCGCACCACAGGCTGTTCCGGCCTTGCCTACGTGCTGGAGTTTGTCGACGAGGTGATTGCAGAGGACCAGGTGTTCGAAAGTCACGGCGAAAAAGTGATCATCGACCCGAAGAGCCTGGCCTACCTGGACGGCACCGAGCTCGATTTCGTCAAGGAAGGGTTGAACGAAGGCTTCAAGTTCAACAACCCCAACGTACGCGGTGAATGTGGCTGCGGCGAAAGCTTCAACATCTGAGGCTTGTCGTGGGTACTCCTTGTCATTTCGCTTTATTTGAGCTGCAACCGAGTTTCGATCTGGACCTCGATCAGCTGGCTACGCGCTACCGTGAGTTGGCGCGCAGTGTTCATCCGGACCGCTTTGCCGACGCTTCCGAGCGTGAGCAACGGCTGGCGCTAGAGCAATCCGCGAGCCTCAACGAGGCCTACCAGACGCTCAAGAACCCACCCAAGCGCGCGCGTTACCTGCTCGCCTTGAATGGTGGCGAGCTGCCGCTGGAGGTCACGGTGCATGATCCGGAGTTTCTTTTGCAGCAGATGGAGTTGCGTGAAGAGCTCGAAGACCTGCAGGACAGCGCCGATCTCAATGGCGTTGCCGTCTTCAAGCGTCGCCTGAAGGCTGCCCAGGATGAATTGAACCAAAGCTTCGCAGCTTGCTGGAACGATGCCGCGCACCGTGAGCAGGCCGAACGCCTGATGCGGCGCATGCAGTTCCTCGACAAGCTCACCTACGAAGTGCGCCAGTTAGAAGAGCGCCTCGACGATTAACCCAGTGCCGCTCCGGTCGCACGCCTGATATACAGATAAGTCCTGATAACGATGGCCCTACTGCAGATCGCCGAACCCGGCCAAAGTCCTCAACCGCACCAGCGTCGCCTGGCTGTGGGGATCGACTTGGGTACTACCAATTCGCTGGTCGCTGCATTGCGCAGTGGTCTTTCCGAGCCACTTGCCGACGCAGAAGGGCGGGTCATCCTGCCGTCTGCCGTGCGCTACCACGCCGATCGCGTCGAGGTTGGCGAATCCGCCAAGCTGGCCGCCGCCACCGATCCGTTGAACACCGTGCTGTCGGTCAAGCGCTTGATGGGTCGTGGTCTGTCCGACGTCAAGCAGCTGGGTGATCAGTTGCCGTACCGCTTTGTCGATGGCGAGTCGCACATGCCGTTCATCGACACGATCCAGGGCCCGAAAAGCCCGGTGGAAGTCTCTGCCGATATCCTCAAGGTCTTGCGTCAGCGTGCTGAAGCGACCCTGGGTGGCGAACTGGTGGGCGCGGTGATCACCGTTCCGGCCTATTTCGACGACGCTCAGCGTCAAGCCACCAAGGATGCGGCCAAGCTGGCCGGTCTGAACGTGCTGCGTTTGCTCAATGAGCCGACCGCGGCAGCCGTGGCTTACGGTCTGGATCAGCACGCCGAAGGCCTGGTCGCGATTTATGACCTGGGCGGCGGCACCTTCGATATTTCGATTCTGCGCCTGACCGGCGGTGTCTTCGAAGTCCTGGCTACCGGCGGCGATAGCGCCTTGGGCGGCGATGACTTCGACCACGCGATCGCTGGCTGGATCATCGAGAGCGCCGGCCTGTCCGCCGACCTCGATCCGGGTGCGCAACGCAATTTGCTGCAAACCGCTTGTGCGGCCAAGGAAGCCCTGACCAATGCTGCGGCCGTTGAAGTGGCCCATGGCGACTGGAAAGCCGAACTGACCCGCGAAGCCTTCAATGCGCTGATCGAGCCGATGGTCGCTCGAAGCCTGAGGTCCTGCCGTCGTGCGGTGCGTGATTCCGGGATCGAACTGGAAGACGTGCATGCCGTGGTCATGGTCGGTGGTTCGACTCGCGTGCCTCGCGTTCGCGAAGCCGTCGCCGAAGCCTTCGGTCGCCAGCCGCTGACTGAAATCGACCCGGATCAAGTGGTCGCCATTGGTGCTGCGATCCAGGCCGATACCCTGGCCGGCAACAAGCGCGACGGTGACGAGCTTCTGTTGCTGGACGTGATTCCGTTGTCCCTGGGACTGGAAACCATGGGCGGCCTGATGGAGAAGGTGATTCCGCGCAACACCACCATCCCCGTCGCCCGCGCCCAGGACTTCACCACTTATAAAGACGGCCAGTCGGCCATGGCGATCCACGTATTGCAGGGCGAGCGCGAGCTGATCAGTGACTGTCGCTCCCTGGCGCGCTTCGAATTGCGCGGCATTCCGGCGATGGTGGCTGGCGCGGCGAAGATTCGCGTGACCTTCCAGGTCGATGCCGACGGTCTGCTCAGCGTTTCCGCCCGCGAACTGGGTTCGGGCGTTGAGGCCAGCATCCAGGTCAAGCCATCCTACGGCCTGACCGACGGCGAAATCGCCAGGATGCTCAAGGATTCGTTCCAGCACGCCAATGACGACAAGGTTGCCCGCGTACTGCGCGAGCAGCAGGTCGACGCCCAGCGCCTGATCGAGGCGGTGCAGGCTGCTCTGGAGGCGGATGGCGAGCGCTTGCTTGACGCCGAAGAGCGCCTTGTTATCGACATGCAGGTGCAGGAACTGACCGAACTGATGAAAGGTACCGATGGTTACGCCATCGAGCAGCAGACCAAGCGTCTGTCGCAAGTGACCGACGCCTTTGCTGCCCGCCGCCTGGACTCGACGGTGAAAGCCGCGCTGGCGGGGCGCAACCTGAATGAGATTGAGGAATAACGATGCCGCAGGTCATTTTTCTGCCACACGAGAAGTTCTGCCCCGAAGGCATGGTTGTAGAGGCTGAGACCGGTACGTCCATCCTCGAGCTGGCCCATGAGCACCACATCGAGATGGAAAGTGCCTGTGGCGGCGTCTGCGCCTGCACCACCTGCCACTGCATCATCCGCGAGGGTTTCGACTCGCTGGAAGAGGCTGACGAGCTGGAAGAGGACTATCTTGACAAGGCTTGGGGGCTGGAAGCGCAATCGCGCCTGGGTTGTCAGGCCAAGGTCGGTACCGAAGACCTGACCGTCGAAATTCCGAAGTACTCGCTCAACCACGCAGCCGAAGCAGCGCACTGATTCAAGGAATTGTCATGAAACTCAAGTGGACTGATGTGCTGGAGATCGCGATCCAGCTGGCTGAAAGCAAGCCCGACGTGGACCCTATGTCGGTCAACTTCGTCGATCTGCGTAAATGGGTGATGGAACTGCCCGATTTCGACGACATGCCTGAGCATTGTGGCGAAAAGATCCTGGAGGCCATTCAGGCCAACTGGATCGAAGAACGCCACTGAGCCACGCCGCAGGTTAGGCAATACCCGAGAACCCGCGTATAATTCGCGGGTTTAATTTTTCGTAAATTACCGTTTCTGGAGTTACACCATGGCTGTTCAACGTACTTTCTCCATCATCAAGCCTGACGCCGTTGCTAAAAACGTTATCGGCGAGATCACCACTCGTTTCGAAAAAGCTGGCCTGCGCGTTGTAGCTTCGAAGCTGAAGCAACTGTCCAAAGCCGAAGCTGAAGGCTTCTACGCTGAGCACAGCGCTCGTGGTTTCTTCAACGACCTGGTTGCTTTCATGATCTCCGGTCCGGTTGTCGTTCAGGTTCTGGAAGGCGAAAACGCTATCGCTCTGAACCGTGAGCTGATGGGCGCTACCAACCCTAAAGAAGCTGCTGCCGGCACCATCCGTGCTGACTTCGCTGACTCCATCGACGCCAACGCTGTACACGGTTCGGACTCCGAAGCCGCTGCCGCTCGCGAAATCTCGTACTTCTTCGCAGCTACTGAAGTAACCACTCGCTAAGCATTGGCTTAAGAGTGAAGGTGAATCCATGACTACATCGACTGTAAAAATTAACCTGCTGGGTCTGACTCAGCTGGAAATGGAAAAATTCTTCGACTCAATCGGGGAGAAGCGTTTCCGTGCCGGTCAGGTAATGAAATGGATTCACCACTTTGGTGTCGATGATTTCGATGCCATGACGAACGTCAGCAAGGCCTTGCGTGAAAAACTCAAGGTTGTTGCTGAGGTCCGTGGTCCGGAAGTTGTCAGCGAGGACATCTCCAGCGACGGCACCCGCAAGTGGGTGGTGCGCGTGGCGTCCGGCAGCTGCGTCGAGACCGTGTACATTCCCCAGGGCAAACGCGGCACCCTGTGCGTTTCGTCCCAGGCAGGCTGTGCCCTGGATTGCAGTTTCTGCTCCACCGGCAAGCAAGGCTTCAACAGCAACCTCACCGCCGCCGAAGTCATCGGCCAGGTGTGGATTGCCAACAAATCCTTTGGCAGCGTCCCGGCAACCGTCGACCGTGCCATCACCAACGTGGTGATGATGGGCATGGGTGAGCCGCTGCTGAACTTCGACAACGTCGTCGCGGCCATGCATTTGATGATGGACGACCTGGGCTACGGCATTTCCAAGCGCCGTGTGACCCTGTCGACCTCCGGCGTGGTGCCGATGATCGATGAGCTCTCCAAGCACATCGACGTCTCCCTGGCGTTGTCCCTGCACGCACCAAATGACGCATTGCGTAACCAATTGGTGCCGATCAACAAGAAGTATCCGCTTAAGATGCTGCTCGAGTCGTGCCAGCGCTACATGTCGAATCTCGGCGAAAAGCGCGTGCTGACCATCGAATACACCTTGCTCAAAGACATCAATGACAAGGTCGAGCACGCGGTGGAAATGATCGAGCTGCTGAAGAACATCCCGTGCAAGATCAACCTGATCCCGTTCAACCCGTTCCCGCACTCCGGTTACGAGCGCCCGAGCAACAACGCCATTCGTCGTTTCCAGGATCAGCTTCATCATGCCGGTTTCAACGTTACCGTCCGCACCACCCGTGGTGAAGACATCGATGCGGCCTGTGGTCAGTTGGTAGGGCAGGTGCTGGATCGCACCCGTCGCAGCGAACGTTATATCGCCGTGCGTGAACTCAACGCCGACAACGATGTAGCGCAAGACGCCGCGAAATAACCAAGAGAGGAACTCTATGTCCCTGCGCTTTGCGCTGCTTTTGCTGTTGGCCAGCCTGTGTGCTGGCTGCGTGCTTTCGGGCGATTACAACCCGATGAAGACCAGCAAGGGCCGTGATGAAGCGCGTCAGGCATATGTGCAACTCGGTATCGGGTATTTGCAACAAGGCATGACCGAGCGCGCCAAGGTTCCGCTGAAGAAAGCGTTGGATCTGGATGGCTCCGACCCGGATGCCAATGCGGCGTTGGGGCTGGTGTTCCAGGCCGAGATGGAACCTGCACTTGCCGACGAGCATTTTCGCAAGGCACTGTCTTCCCGTCCTGCCGATGCACGAATCCTCAATAACTACGGCAGTTTTCTGTTCGAGCAGAAACGTTACAAGGAAGCCTACGAGCGCTTTGAACAAGCCGCTGCCGATACCCTGTATCCTGAGCGTTCGCGGGTGTTCGAGAACCT
Organism: Pseudomonas sp. KH_046_1; assembly: GCF_057839025.1. Classification (NCBI taxonomy): domain Bacteria; kingdom Pseudomonadati; phylum Pseudomonadota; class Gammaproteobacteria; order Pseudomonadales; family Pseudomonadaceae; genus Pseudomonas; species Pseudomonas sp. KH_046_1. The sequence continues at coordinate 5,158,080 of NZ_CM174481.1, read as the reverse complement.
GGGCATGACTGCTGCAATGCTCGGTCAGCGTGATCTGGCCCTGCAGCAACTGGAAAAAGCCCTGCGCCTGAACCGCCAACAACCTCGTGCATTGCTGGAAATGGCTGAGTTGTCTTACGAAGACAGGCATTATGTGCCCGCACGTGACTATTACGACCGTTTTAGCCAGCTCTCCGAACAAAATGCACGTAGTCTGTTGCTCGGCATTCGGCTGGCAAAAGTGTTCGAAGACCGCGACAAGGCCGCAAGTGCCGGCCTGCAACTAAAAAGACTCTATCCCGGTACGCCGGAATATCAGCAATACCTGTCGGAGCAATGATGAAAGCGGCGCATCCCGAAGTTGTAGCAGCGAATCGCGTAAACCCCGGTGAGATTTTGCGCCAGGCCCGCGAAAGCAATGGCTGGTCGCTGGCCGAAGTGGCCCTCAAGCTCAACCTCACCACCACTTCCCTGAGCAATCTGGAAGCAGGCGCCTTTGACAAGCTGCCCGGGCATACTTTTGCCCGTGGTTACATTCGTGCCTATGCCAAATTGCTCGGCATGGACCAGGCCGTTCTGGTCCAGCAATTCGATCAATCCACCGGTACCGATTCCCAGGGCAGCAGTGTTCACAGCCTGGGTCGTATCGAAGAACCGGTCCGGGTTTCCCACACCATCTTGCGAATCGTCAGCCTGCTGTTGCTGGTCGCGGTGATTGGCGGTGGTTTTGTCTGGTGGCAGGATCAGACCTCGATGCGCACCAAGGACCTGATCGGTCTGGCACCAGAGCACGTTGAAGTCGAAGGCGCCGACGGTACGACACAGATTCACCCGCTGGACGAGCCGGAAGACCAGGCCGTCGTGGAAGGTCAGACCGAAGGCGGAACCGCCCTCGCGCTGCCACAGGCCGACGCTCCGGCTGAAGCACCAGAGCAGGCTCAAGCGACTGCACCAGTCGCCCCGGCAGCGCCGACCACACCAGCCGTATCCGCGCACACCACGCCGGCAACTCCGGTTCCGGCAGCTCCTGCCGTCCCGGCCCCTGTGGTGACTGCACCGGTGGCCCCTGTCGCTCCGGCTCCTGCTCCAGCGGTAGCCGCGCCAGTGGCCGGTCAAGGCCAGGTCAAGGTGCAGTTCACCGCCGATTGCTGGACACAAGTGACCGACGGTAGCGGCAAGGTGCTGTTCAGCGGTCTCAAACGCAAAGGCGACAGCCTGGCAGTCAATGGCAAACCACCGTTTACCGTGCGCCTGGGCTTTGCCCGCGGCGCTCAGGTCAGCTACAACGGCCAGCCGGTTGATGTCGCTCCGTTCACCAGTGGCGAGACTGCTCGCCTGAAATTGGGTCAATAAGTCATGCACGGCGAATCTCCAATCAAACGTCGCGAATCCCGCAAGATCTGGGTCGGTAACGTGCCTGTTGGCGGCGATGCGCCTATCGCTGTGCAGAGCATGACCAACAGCGACACCAATGATGTCGCGGCCACTGTCGCGCAAATCAATCGCCTGGAAGCGGCCGGCGTCGATATCGTGCGGGTCTCCGTACCGGACATGGACGCCGCCGAAGCCTTCGGCAAGATCAAGCAGCTGGTCAAAGTACCCCTGGTTGCCGACATTCACTTCGACTACCGGATCGCTTTGCGCGTAGCCGAACTGGGTGTCGATTGCCTGCGGATCAACCCGGGCAATATCGGTCGCGAAGACCGCGTGCGTGCGGTGGTGGATGCCGCCCGTGACCGCGGTATCCCGATCCGTATCGGCGTGAACGCCGGTTCCCTGGAAAAAGACCTGCAAAAGAAATACGGCGAGCCGACCCCGGCTGCGCTGGTCGAGTCTGCCTTGCGCCACGTCGAGCACCTTGAACGCCTGAACTTCCAGGACTTCAAGGTCAGCGTGAAAGCCTCCGATGTGTTCATGGCCGTCGAAGCCTACCGCTTGCTGGCCAAGGAAATCGTCCAGCCGCTGCACCTGGGCATCACTGAAGCCGGTGGATTGCGTTCCGGCACGGTGAAATCTGCCGTGGGCCTCGGTATGCTGCTCGCCGAAGGGATTGGCGATACTATCCGCATCTCGTTGGCGGCCGACCCGGTCGAGGAAGTGAAAGTCGGCTACGACATTCTCAAATCCCTGCATCTGCGTTCCCGTGGCATCAACTTCATCGCCTGCCCGAGCTGCTCGCGGCAGAACTTCGATGTGGTCAAGACCATGAACGAGCTGGAAGGGCGCCTCGAAGATTTGCTGGTGCCGCTGGATGTCGCGGTTATCGGTTGCGTGGTCAACGGCCCGGGCGAAGCCAAGGAAGCCCATATCGGCTTGACCGGTGGCACGCCGAACCTGATTTACATCGACGGCAAGCCGTCGCAGAAGCTGACGAATGACAATCTGGTGGATGAGCTTGAACGCTTGATCCGCCAGAAAGCGGCCGAAAAGGTCGAAGCTGACGCTGCCGTTATCGCGCGCGGCTGAACCTGACTGAAGAGCCGAACGAATTTAAGGATTTATAGTGAGCAAGTCTCTGCAAGCCATTCGTGGCATGAATGACATCCTGCCCGAACAGACCCCTCTGTGGCGTCATTTCGAGGGCACCGTTTCGCGCCTGCTGGATAACTACGGTTACAAGCAGATCCGCATGCCGATCGTCGAGTTCACCGAACTGTTCAAGCGTTCCATCGGTGAAGTGACCGACATCGTCGAAAAAGAGATGTACACCTTCGACGATCGCAACGGCGACTCCCTGACCCTGCGCCCTGAAGGCACGGCGGCCTGTGTGCGCGCGGTGCTGGAGCACGGCATCACCGGCGGCGGCCAGGTTCAGAAACTCTGGTACATCGGCCCGATGTTCCGCCACGAGCGTCCGCAGAAAGGCCGTTATCGCCAGTTCCACCAGATCGGTGTCGAGGTGTTCAACCTCGACGGTCCGGACATCGACGCCGAGCTGATCGTGCTGACCTGGCGCCTGTGGGGCGAACTGGGCATCCGCGATGCGGTCAAACTCGAGCTCAACAGCCTGGGCACCAGCGAATCCCGTGCTCGTTATCGCGAAGCACTGGTCGAGTTCCTGTCCGGTCACCTGGACAAGCTGGACGAAGACAGCCAGCGTCGCCTGAAGACCAACCCGTTGCGGGTACTGGACACCAAGAACGCCGAGACACAGGCGATTCTGGTCGATGCGCCGAAAATGGCCGACTACCTCGACGAAGAATCCCGCGTGCATTTCGAGGGCCTCAAGGCTCGCCTGGACGCCGCCGGCATTCCCTACGTGATTAACCCGAAGCTGGTTCGCGGGCTGGATTACTACAGCAAGACCGTTTTCGAATGGGTCACCGACAAACTCGGCGCCCAGGGCACAGTGTGTGCCGGTGGCCGTTACGACGGCCTGGTGGAGCAGATGGGCGGCAAGCCGACCGCCGGTGTTGGCTTTGCCATGGGCATCGAACGCCTGGTGCTGCTGCTGGAAACCCTGGAGCAGATCCCGCAAGAGATCTCCCGCCAGGTCGACGTCTACCTCTGTGCCTTCGGTGAAGCTGCCGAACTGGCCGGCCTGACCCTGGCGGAGCGTGTTCGTGATCAGTTGCCCAACCTGCGCCTGCAAGTGAATGCCGGCGCCGGCAGTTTCAAAAGCCAGTTCAAGAAGGCCGACAAGAGCGGCGCGCTGTACGCGCTGATCCTCGGTGACGACGAAATGGCCCAGCAAGTGGTAGGTTTCAAACCCCTGCGTGGCCAGGGCGAACAACAAAGCATTGCCTGGGATGCGCTTGCAGCACACCTGGCCACCTGCGTCGTGCAGGGTTGAAGCTGTCTAAACAGCCGAATTAGCGATTAAGGAGTATTGGGGTGTCGAGTACCGAAGACGAACATCTGGCGGATTTCAAGGAGTGGTGGTCACGCAACGGCAAGCCCCTGGTAACTGGCGGCCTGTTGGCGCTGGTCATCGTGTTCGGCTGGCAGGCGTTCCAGAAATATCAGAGCAATCAGTCGCAAGGCGCCTCGATTCTCTATCAGCAATTGCTCGAAACCACGCTGACGCCTGACGGCAAGCCTGATGCGGCCCGTGTTTCGGACCTGGCCAGCAAGCTCAACAGCGAGTTCGGCGGCAGCGCCTACGCACAGTACGGAAGCCTGTTCGTGGCCAAGGTTGCGGTCGACAGCGGCAAGCTGGACGACGCAGCCACCGAGCTCAAAGCCATTGTCGCCAAACCGGCCAACCCGGCGCTGGGCGAAATCGCCCGTCAGCGTCTGGCCCAGGTACTCGGCGCGCAGAACAAGGCCGACGAAGCACTGAAGCTGCTCGAAGGCGATGCCGACAAGGCATTCCTGGCCACTCGCGAAGAGCTCAAGGGCGACCTGCTGGTGCAGTTGGGTCGTACCGATGAGGCGAGCGCGGCGTATCAAAAAGCCAAGGCGGCACTGTCGGATGAAGCGGCGGTCGGTGGCCTGCAAATCAAGCTGGACGACCTTGCCAAAGGGGATGCGTGACGTGATTCGTTGGAAACATGCAGCATTGCTGGCTCTGGCCTTGTTGGCCGCGGGTTGCAGCAGCAACAGCAAAAAAGAACTGCCTCCGGCCGAACTGGTCGACTTCAAGGAAGAAGTGGTTCTGCAGAAGCAGTGGAGTCGTTCGATCGGTGACGGTCAGGGCGAATCCTACAACATGCTGGTTCCGGCCATCGATGGCGATACCATCTATGCCGCCGACGTCACTGGCGTGTTGATGGCGATGGACCGCAACACCGGCGACGTCAAATGGAAGAAAGACCTCGAACTGCCTGTCTCCGGCGCCGTTGGCGTAGCTTACGGTCTGGTCACCATTGGTACGATCAAGGGTGAAATCGTTGCCCTGGACGCGATCAACGGTGAAGAAAAGTGGCGCGCTCGCGTGTCCAGCGAAGTACTGGCACCGCCAGCCAACAACGGTGACGTCGTGGTGGTTCAGACCCAGGACGATCGTCTGATCGGCCTGGATGCCTCCACCGGTAACCGTCGCTGGATCTATGACAGCACGCCTGCGGTACTGACCCTGCGTGGTACCAGTGCGCCGATCGTGACCAACCGCCTCGCGGTGGCTGGCCTGTCGACCGGTAAAGTGGTTGCCGTGGACATCTCCAACGGCGTACCGGTGTGGGAACAGCGCGTAGCGATCCCGCAAGGTCGTTCGGAGCTGGAACGCGTGGTCGACATCGACGGTGGCTTGCTGCTGTCGGGCGAGACGCTGTATGTCGCCAGCTATCAGGGGCGCGTTGCCGCTCTGGACTTGCAAAGCGGCCGTCAGCTCTGGCAGCGTGATGCTTCCAGCTATTCCGGTGTCGCCCAGGGTTTCGGTACCGCTTATGTGAGCCTGTCTTCGGGCACCGTTGAAGGCATCGACGAGCGTTCCACCACAGCCTTGTGGAGCAACGACTCGCTGGCCCGCCGTCAACTGTCGGCTCCGGAAGTGTTCTCCAGCTATGTTGCAGTCGGTGACCTGGAAGGTTACCTGCACCTGCTGAGTCAGGTGGACGGTCGTTTCGTCGGCCGCGAGCGCATCGACAGCGACGGCCTGCGTGCCCGTCCGCTGGTGGTGGGTGACACGATTTATGTGTATGGCAACAGCGGCAAACTGGAAGCCCTGACCATCAAGTAAAGGTTTGACTATGCTTGGGGTTAACCCCCCAGGCTGCTTCACTTGTAGGAGCGAGCTTGCTCGCGATGGACGTCAACGATTACGTTTGCTGTCTGAATAAACGCGGTGTTTTTGCGTTTTTCGCGAGCAAGCTCGCTCCTACAGTGATTGCCCCGAGCACCAGCCGCTGCCTCGCAGCGGCTTTTGTATTTTCTGAAATAACGAAGTGGAGAGCCGCATGGTTCCCGTAATCGCCCTGGTGGGCCGACCAAACGTCGGCAAGTCCACCTTGTTCAACCGCCTGACCAGGACTCGTGACGCCATCGTCGGCGACTTGTCTGGTCTGACCCGTGATCGCCAGTACGGTGAGGCCAAGTGGCAAGGGCGTTCCTACATTCTGATCGACACCGGCGGTATCTCCGGTGACGAGCACGGTATGGACGAAAAAATGGCCGAGCAGTCTCTGCTGGCCATTGAAGAAGCGGATGTCGTTCTGTTCCTGGTAGATGCCAAGGCCGGCTTCACCGCCGCCGACCAGATGATCGCCGAGCATTTGCGCAAACGTAACAAGCGTTCCTACGTGGTTGCCAACAAGGTCGACAACATCGACCCTGAAATGGCCCGCGCCGAATTCGCTCCGTTGGGCATGGGCCACGCGATCCCGATCGCCGGTGCCCACGGCCGTGGCATCACCCAGATGCTGGAAATCGCCCTGAGTGACTTCCCGAAAGACGACGACGAGCTGGAAGAAGGCGAGGAAGAAGACGTCGCCGAAGGCGAGGAAGCCAAGCGCATTCCCGGCCCAAGCGAAAAAGACGGGATCAAGATCGCGATCATCGGCCGGCCGAACGTCGGCAAGTCGACCCTGGTCAACCGCATGCTCGGGGAAGACCGGGTAATCGTCTACGACCAACCCGGCACCACCCGCGACAGTATCTACATCCCGTTCGAGCGTAACGACGAGAAGTACACGCTGATCGACACCGCCGGTGTGCGCAAGCGCGGCAAGATCCACGAAGAAGTCGAAAAGTTCTCCGTGGTCAAAACCCTGCAAGCGATCAAAGACGCCAACGTGGTGATCTTCGTGATGGACGCCCGCGAAGGCGTGGTGGACCACGACCTCAACCTGCTGGGCTTTGCCCTTGAGGCCGGTCGCGCATTGGTCATCGCGATCAACAAGTGGGACGGCATGACGCCGAGCGAGCGCGACTTCGTCAAGATCGAGTTGCAGCGTCGTCTGTTCTTCGTCGAGTTTGCCGATATTCACTTTATCTCGGCACTGCACGGCACCGGCGTGGGCAACCTCTACGCTTCCGTGCAGAACTCGTTCAAGTCTGCGGTTACCCGCTGGCCAACCAACCGCCTGACCCAGATTCTGGAAGATGCGGTTGGCGAGCACGCGCCACCGATGGTCAACAACCGCCGGATCAAGCTGCGCTATGCCCACCTCGGTGGCGCGAACCCGCCGATCATCGTGATCCACGGTAACCAGATCGAGAAGGTGCCGAAGTCCTACGTGCGTTACCTGGAAAACACGTATCGCCGTGTGCTGAAGCTGGTCGGTACGCCGATCCGCATCGAGTTCAAGGGTGGCGAGAACCCGTACGAAGGCAACAAGAACACGCTCACCGACCGTCAGGTCAACAAGAAGCGTCGTTTGATGTCGCACCACAAGAAGGCCGACAAGAAGCGTCGCGACAAGCGCTGATTGAGGTTTTTCCCGTGGGATGGAAAGGGCGCCAATGGCGCCCTTTTTCATGCCTGCCGTTTGGGCTATCCTCGGACTCCCCCGCGCCGCCGTAGAGCCGGGTGTAGAGCAGGGAACCACCGATGATCACCAGCAAGCTGCCGAATGTCGGCATCACTATCTTCACTCAGATGTCACAGCTCGCGGCTCAGACCGGCGCGCTCAATTTGTCCCAGGGCTTTCCCGATTTCGATGCCCCGCAGGCCCTGTGCGATGCGGTCGGTCGGCATATCGCCAGTGGCCATAACCAATATTCGCCAATGACCGGGCTGCCCGCCTTGCGTCAGCAGATTGCGGCAAAGATCACCCGTAGTTACGGCGTGCAGGTGGATGCCGATAGCGAAGTGACGGTCACCCCCGGCGCGACCCAGGCGATTTTCTGTGCCATTCAGGCGGTTATCCACAGCGGTGACGAAGTCATCGTGTTTGACCCGGCGTACGACAGTTACGAACCTTCGGTAGAGCTGGCCGGCGGTCGTTGTGTACATGTGCAACTGGGCCTGAACGACTTCAGTATCGACTTCGAGAAGCTTGCCCAGGCACTCAGCCCGCGCACGCGGATGATCATCCTCAACACCCCGCACAACCCCAGTGGCGCCTTGATCAGCCGTGCCGAACTCGACCAGTTGGCAGCCTTGATCCGCGATCGCGACATCTATGTGATCAGCGACGAAGTCTACGAGCACCTGGTGTATGACGGTGTGCCCCACGTCAGCGTGCTGGCCCATGAGGAACTGTATCAGCGTGCCTTCGTGGTCAGCTCGTTCGGCAAGACCTACCACGTCACCGGCTGGAAAACCGGCTACGTGGTCGCGCCACCGGCCCTGACGGCGGAATTGCGCAAGGTGCACCAATACGTGAGTTTCTGCGGCGTGACTCCGCTGCAATACGCCCTGGCCGATTACATGGCCGAGCATCCCGAGCACGTCGAGGAGCTGCCGGATTTCTATCAGGCCAAGCGTGATTTGTTCTGCGATCTGCTGGTGCCGTCGCGTTTCACCTTCACCCGGGTGACCGGCACCTATTTCCAGTTGGTCGATTACTCGCAGATCCGTCCGGACCTCAATGACGTCGAGATGGCCCTGTGGATGACCCGCGAGCACGGCGTGGCGAGTATCCCGATCTCGGTGTTCTACCAGACGCCACCGGTCGGCCAGCGTCTGGTGCGGCTGTGCTTTGCCAAGCGTGAGGAGACCCTGCGTGAAGCAGCGGAAAAACTATGCGTGATCTGAGTGCATTGCCGAAGCTGACCGTTGCGCTGATCCAGACTTCCCTGGCCTGGCACGACCGCCAGGCCAACCTCGAGCATTTCGAGCCGTTGCTGGAACAGGCTCGCGGCGCCGACCTGATCATTCTGCCGGAGATGTTCACCACCGGTTTTTCCATGGAGTCCGAGACCCTCGCCGAAGCGGAAAACGGCCCCACCAGCAAGTGGCTGCGGGTTCAGGCGGCAAAGCTTGATGCAGTGATCACTGGCAGCGTGATCGTCCAGGCCGCTGACGGCAGTCATCGCAATCGCCTGCTGTGGGCGCGCCCGGATGGCGAGGTGCTGCATTATGACAAGCGTCACCTGTTCCGCATGGCCGGTGAGCATAACCACTACACCCCCGGCGAACGTCAGGTGCAGTTCGAGCTCAAGGGCTGGCGAGTGCGACCGCTGATCTGCTACGACCTGCGCTTCCCGGTGTGGAGCCGTGACGCCCAGGACACCGACCTGCTGCTGTACACCGCCAACTGGCCCGGTGCGCGGCGCCAGCACTGGAACCGCTTGCTGCCGGCGCGGGCGATCGAGAACCTGTGCTATGTGGCGGCGGTCAATCGCATCGGGACTGATGGCAAGGGCTTTGCCTATACCGGTGACAGCCAGGTGCTGGATTTCCAGGGTGAGACGCTGCTCAGTGCCGGAGAGGCTGACGGGGTGTTCAAGGTGGTGCTGGATGCGGCAGAACTGGCGGCGTATCGCACGCGGTTTCCGGCGAATCTGGATGCCGATACCTTCGAGTTCACCTGAAATCTTTACTGTCTGACAGGGCCCCATCGCGAGCAAGCTCGCTCCCACAGTGGGTCGGTGTGAACGCGGTCACTGTGGGAGCGAGCTTGCTCGCGATGGGGCCGGGACAATCAATACAAAAACAGGCAGGCAAACAAAAAGGCCCCAAGGTTCGCACCTTGAGGCCTTTTGCATTTCAGCGACGCTTACGCCGCTTTCGCTTCCGGCTGGCTCAGCGAGCGGTTCAGTGCGCTGAACAGGGCCTTGAAGCTGGCGGTGGTGATGTTTTCGTCGATGCCGACGCCATGCACCGCACGTTCTCCGTTCACTCGCAGTTCAATGTAGGCCGCAGCCTTGGCATTGGTGCCCGCGCCGATGGCGTGCTCGTTGTAGTCCATGATTTCCACCGGTACCGGCAGGCCGGCCACCAGCGCTTCCAGGGCGCCGTTGCCCTTGCCGCGCCAGTGCAGGTTGGTCTCGCCCTGGCCTTGGCTGGCCACTTCCACTTCAACGGCGCTGTGACCGTTTTCTTCCTGCAGGCGATGGCTGACCAGCGCGTACGGGGTGTTGGCCTGCAAGTATTCGCTGTGCAGCAATGCGTGGATCTGCTGGGCGGTCATTTCCAGGCCGAGGCGGTCGGTTTCACGCTGCACGACCTGGCTGAACTCGATCTGCATGCGACGCGGCAGGCTGATGCCGTATTCCTGCTCCAGGAGGTAGGCGATGCCGCCCTTGCCCGACTGGCTGTTGACGCGGATGACCGCCTCGTAGCTGCGGCCGATGTCGGCCGGGTCGATCGGCAGGTACGGTACTTCCCACAATTCGTTTGGCTTCTGCTGGGCAAAGCCCTTGCGGATCGCATCCTGGTGCGAGCCGGAGAATGCGGTATGCACCAGGTCGCCGACGTACGGGTGACGCGGGTGCACCTGGATCTGGTTGCACTCTTCGACGACTTTGCGCACGCCGTCGATGTCGGAGAAGTCCAGCTCAGGGTTCACGCCCTGGGTGTAGAGGTTCAGGGCCACGGTCACGAGGTCGACGTTACCGGTACGCTCGCCGTTGCCGAACAGGCAGCCTTCGACACGGTCGGCGCCGGCCATCAGTCCCAGTTCGGTGGCGGCAACGCCGGTGCCACGGTCGTTGTGGGTGTGCAGGCTGATGATCACGCTGTCACGACGGTTGATGTGACGGCCGAACCATTCGATCTGGTCGGCATAGATGTTCGGGGTCGCGCACTCCACCGTGGCCGGCAGGTTGAGGATCATCTTGTGCTCAGGCGTCGGGTTCCAGACTTCGATCACCGCGTCGCAGACTTCCTTGGCGAACTCCATTTCGGTTGCGCTGAAGGTTTCCGGCGAGTATTCGAAGGTCCACTCGGTGTCCGGCTGCATGGCCGCGTATTTGACGAACAGCTTGGCGGCGTTCACGGCGATGGCCTTGACCCCGTCCTTGTCCTGGTTGAAGACGATGCGGCGGAAAGAAGGGGAGGTCGCGTTGTACAGGTGAACGATGGCTTTCTTCGCGCCGTGCAGGGATTCGAAGGTGCGCTCGATCAGGTCTTCACGGCCCTGGGTCAGCACCTGGATGGTGGTGTCGTCCGGGATGTGGTTGCCTTCGATCAGGGTACGAACGAAGTCGAAGTCGGTTTGCGAGGCGGCCGGGAACGACGCTTCGATTTCCTTCACGCCGACCTGCACCAGGGTTTTCCAGAAGCGCAGCTTCTTGACGGCGTCCATCGGTTCGATCAGCGACTGGTTACCGTCACGCAGGTCGGAACTGCACCAGATCGGCGCGGCGGTGATGGTTTTCGACGGCCAGGTGCGGTCCGGAATGTCGATGGTCGGGAACGCGCGGTATTTCGAAGACGGGTCTTTGAGCATGCTCATCAGGAAATCCTTATTGTGTTGGCCGAAAAAAGGCGGCCTGCCGGTGGATCAAAAGTTCTTGGACTAACGCTTGGGACGAGGCACCACGATTCAGCCCGGCAGTCGTGCACTGACGAGGCACAGGCTGCTGTGTTGGCGGAGCTGAATGAGGGTGTGAGAGGTTTTCATGCCTTCAACCCTAACCTTGGGGGGGAAAGATGGCAAGCAGTCGAAAAAAATTGAGAGGAATACTCGTGAGCGGGTATTTATCGAGATTTTATTGCTGTGATTGGCAGTGATTGTTTTGTTGTTTGCGCGAGGTTTGAGTGGTGCGCAATTGGTGAGGGGCGCGACTGGACGACTTTCGGTGCCTGTGAAATTGCCATCGCGAGCAAGCTCGCTCCCACATGGATTGCGCTGTACCTGTGGGAGCGGGCTTGCCCGCGAAGAGGCCATCAGCCTCGGCGAAGATTCAGGGCTGAAATGCGCCGATGAAGATAGCCGGATCGACCCGCGCATCGTTCAGGCTGATATTCCAGTGCATGTGCGGTCCGGTCGCTCGGCCAGTCGCCCCGACCTTGCCGACCACGTCACCACGGGCCAGTGGCTGCCCCACCTTCACGTCGATTTTCGACATGTGGCAGAACATGCTGATAAAGCCCTGTCCATGGTCGACGAACACCGTGTTGCCATTGAAGAAGTAGTTGCCGATCAGGATCACCTTGCCGGCAGCCGGGGTCTTGATTGGCGTACCGCCGGGTACGGCGAAGTCCAGGCCAGAGTGGGGGTTGCGCTCTTCACCGTTGAAAAAGCGCCGCACGCCGAACTTGCTCGACAGCGGCCCGTTCACTGGTTTGTCCAACAGCAGGTTACTCGGGGTGTTGGGGCTGAACGTGCGGTAGGCAGTAATCTGCTCGGCCAGTTCACGCTCGATGCGCTTGAGATTTTCCGGGTCCGGATTGACCTGTTGGGTGTTCTTCAGGGTGATGCGCTGTTCCGGGTATTTCTTGTTGCCAACCGTAAAGTTCAGATTACGACCGCCGCTGCTGACCGATTGAGTCCCCGGCTTGACCGTGAGCGGCACGCCGACAATCGCCAGCCAGTTGTTCTGTTCCTTGACCACCAGCACCGGTTTGCCTTGATAAGTGGCTTTTGGCGCCTGGGCGGACGTGCCCAGGTCCACCACTGCCACGCCGCCCGGCACCGGTTTGTTCAACTGGCGGGTGATGTAGCTGTCGGCGTGGGCGTTGAAGGTCAGGAGCAGCAACAGCAACGGAGCTAAGAAACGCGGCATGGATCAATCCAGTAAAGAAAGGGTGACAGGCGTCAGGTGATTGTCTTCGACCCGCACTTGCAGTTCACCTTCGCCCAGTTTGGCCTTGAGGCGCTGGCCGGTATGGGTTTGCGCGGCGTTGCGAATCGCGTTGCCGCGCTCGTCCAGCAAGATGCTGTAGCCACGACCGAGGGTCGCCAGCGGGCTGACTACATGCAATGTCTGCATCTGGCTGTGCAGTTGCAGGCGACGGTTCTTCAGCCCTTCGCGGATCGCGCGCGGCAGGCGTTCGGCCAGGCCGTCGAGGCGCTGGCGCAGCATTGCCAGTTGCCGGCCAGGATGTTGTGCGGCCAGGCGGGTTTCCAGGCGGATCAAGCGTTCGCGACGGGTGTTGAGGCTGCGCTCGAACGCACGGCGCATGCGCATGTCCAGGTCATCCAGGCGTTGCGCTTGCTGGCGCAGGCGCTCGCCGGGATGACGCAGGCGCCGGGAAATGCCTTCCAGGCGCAGGCGATCGCGCATCAAGCGATCACGCATGCGCATCACCAACCGCCGGTGCAGGCTTTCGACCCGACGCACCAGATCGCTGGAGTCCGGAGCCAGCAATTCGGCGGCAGCGGAAGGGGTGGGCGCGCGAACGTCGGCCACGAAGTCGCTGATCGACACGTCGGTTTCATGGCCGACCGCGCTGACAATCGGCGTCACGCAAGCGTCTACGGCGCGGGCCACGGCTTCTTCGTTGAAGCACCAGAGGTCTTCCAGCGAACCGCCGCCCCGGGCCAGGATCAGTGCGTCGAAACCGCGGGCATCCGCCAGTTTCAGGGCGCGGACAATCTGCGCCGTGGCTTCGCGGCCCTGTACGGCGGTAGGGATCAGGGTCAATTGCACCTGCGGTGCGCGACGGCGGAACACGCTGATGATGTCGCGGATCACCGCTCCGGTGGGCGAACTGATGATGCCGATGCGTTGCGGATGAGCCGGCAGCGGCACCTTGCGTTCGGCACTGAACAGGCCTTCGGCGCTGAGCTTTTCCTTGAGCGCATCGAAAGCCAGGCGCAACGCGCCGTCGCCGGCCGGCTCCACGGTGTCGAGGATCAGCTGATAATCACCGCGTCCTTCGAACAGCGAGACCTTGCCGCGCACCTTGACCGCCAGGCCGTCCTTCAAGGCCTGGCGAACTCGAGCGGCGTTCTGCCGGAACAACGCGCAACGCACCTGGGCGCCGCTGTCCTTGAGGGTGAAATACACGTGGCCGGACGCCGGGCGGGCGAGGTTGGAGATTTCGCCTTCGACCCAGATGTTGCTGAACACGTCTTCAAGCAACACCCGCGCGCGGCCGTTGAGCTGGCTGACGGTCAGGACTTCGCGGTCCAGGCCGAGTCTTGCAAAGGGATCTTTAATCATGGGGCGCAGTTTAAAGGCATTTTCCAACTGAATGCACGATCCCTTGTAGGAGCTGCCGAAGGCTGCGATCTTTTGATCTTGAAAATCAAAATCAAAAGATCGCAGCCTTCGGCAGCTTCTACAGGGATTGAGTGAAATGCTGGTTGAATTGTTAAACCAATGGCCCTTCGGCCCACTGGACTGGATGGTAATCGGCGCAGGCATCGCCCTGGCCTACATCGTGTTCGGCGTCGCCGGTTTTGGCACCGCTCTGGTGGCGGGACCGATTCTGATTCTGTTCATGCCGTTGTCGAAAATCGTCCCGCTGCTTGTGCTGCTGGATTTTGTTGCGGCGTTCGGCAACTTGTTGCCCTCGCGGCGTGATGTGGCGAAGCCGGAACTGCTGCGCTTGCTGCCGTGCATGGCGGTGGGCTGCACCCTCGGCGTGATATTCCTGCTGAACCTCAAGTCCGATCTGTTGCTGCTGCTGATGGGGCTGTTTATCAGCGCCTATGCCATTTACAGCCTGTGGATAAAGGTCCGTCCGGCGCAGTTGTCCGCCGCGTGGGCGCTGCCGATGGGGACGGTGGGCGGAATGTTTGGTGCGTTGTTTGGCAGCGGCGGCTTTCTCTATGCGATCTATTTGAACAGCCGGTTGCCCAAGGAGGCGGCCCGGGCTACCCAGAGTGCGCTGATCAGTTGCAGTACGGTGGTGCGTTTGAGCCTGTTTGCAATCGCCGGCGTGTATGCCGATTTGCCGTTGCTGGTGCTGGCGGTTTGTCTGTTGCCGGCGATGGCGCTGGGGCTGTGGTTCGGTCGACGGCTGACCATGAGGTTGTCCCGCGAGGCGTTCGTGCGGCTGGTGACGTGGCTGGTGCTGGCCAGCGGGATTGCGTTGGTCGGGCGTTATCTCAGCGCCTGAAGATTCAACCTGTGGCGGGGGCTTTTTGTGGGAGCGAGCTTGCTCGCGATAGCGGTCGAATGGTCACATCGATGTTGAATGTGATGCCGTCATCGCGAGCAAGCTCGCTCCCACAGAAGAGCCGCCACCGCAAGCTGTTCAGTCGTTGTACTGGCTCAACAACCGCTCAAGCCGCGCACTGAGGCGACGTTTGATTTCGGTCTCGATGTGCGGGGCGAAATCGTCGATCACGTCTTGCATGATCAACTGCGCGGCGGCGCGCAATTCGTTGTCCAGGTGCAGCAAGTCATCCGGGTTCTTGCTGGCGGCAGGCGTCGACGCTGCAGCGGTGGCGGGTTCAACGATGGGGGCAGAGGTTGTCGGTACGACGGGTGGCGAAGGCTCGCTCACGGCGTCGAACAACATCGGAATCTGTTCCTGGTCGCCGTCCTCGACCGTGTCGGTCAGCAGGGGCGGTTGCAGGTCGTCATCGCCGAGCAACTGGCGGATCGACTCAAGGTCGTCCAGCAGGTGCGCGGACTGTTGCAGCGGTTTTGGAGTGTCCATTGGAAGGCTCAGAGTCGCTGTAAACGGTGATCTTGCAGAGGATAGCCCTGTTCGCGGTAGAAACGGAAACTCTCCCGCGCGGCCGCTCTGATCGTCGGATCCTCCACCACCACTTCCGCCACCCGGGCGAACCTGTTGGCGAAGGCCGGGACTTTCAGGTCGAGATTGACCAGCAAATCCTGATGCTGACCGCAGTCATCGCCCAACCCCAGGACAATCAAACCGTCAGGTTCGCTGTCGGCAGGGCCGTGGGGCACGAAGCTTTCGCCCTTGAACGCCCACAGCCGCGCATCGAGATCATCACGCTGGGCCGCGTCGCTGCAATGCAGGTAGATGCGGTGGCCCATGCGCCAGGCTTTCTCGGTGAGCTTGCAGGCAAAGTCCAGGCGTGCCGAGGGATCGGCGCTGGGCAGGATATAGAAATCGACTTTGGTCATTGCGGTTCCAGAGCGGCAAGCGGCGTCACCGGGAAGTGACGCCGCCGCCCATCAACGGTTTCAGGCTTTGGCGCGGTCCAGCAGGTATTGGGTCAGCAGGGGAACCGGACGGCCAGTGGCGCCCTTGTCCTTGCCGCCGCTGGTCCAGGCCGTGCCGGCGATGTCCAGGTGCGCCCAGTTCAGGTTCTTGGTGAAGCGCGACAGGAAGCAGGCCGCGGTGATGGTGCCGGCTTTCGGGCCGCCAATGTTGGCGATGTCGGCGAACGGGCTGTCCAGCTGTTCCTGATACTCATCGAACAGCGGCAGTTGCCAGGCGCGGTCGTCGGCAGCCTTGCCGGCGCTCAGCAGTTGGCCGATCAGTTCGTCGTTGTTGCCCAGCAGGCCCGAAGTATGGGAACCCAGTGCAACCACGCAGGCGCCGGTCAGGGTCGCGATGTCGATGACCGCTTGCGGCTTGAAGCGCTCGGAGTAGGTCAGGGCGTCGCACAGCACCAGACGGCCTTCGGCGTCGGTGTTGAGGATTTCCACGGTCTGGCCGCTCATGGTGGTGACGATGTCGCCCGGGCGCGAAGCGTTGCCGCTCGGCATGTTCTCGGCGCAGGCCAGGATGCACACCAGGTTGATCGGCAGCTTCAGTTCGAGCACGGCACGCAGGGTGCCGAACACGCTG
The DNA here is from genome assembly GCF_057839025.1 of Pseudomonas sp. KH_046_1. Lineage (NCBI taxonomy): Bacteria > Pseudomonadati > Pseudomonadota > Gammaproteobacteria > Pseudomonadales > Pseudomonadaceae > Pseudomonas > Pseudomonas sp. KH_046_1. Next base: position 5,141,669 of record NZ_CM174481.1, on the reverse strand, counting down.
GCGGCGCCACCCATGTCGTACTTCATTTCATCCATGCCGGCGCCCGGCTTGAGGCTGATGCCGCCGGTGTCGAAGGTGATGCCCTTGCCGACCAGTGCGTACGGCTTCTCGGATTTCTTGCCGCCGTTGTATTGCATGACGATCAGGCGCGGAGGCTGGGCGCTGCCCTGACCGACCGCGTAGAACGAGCCCATGCCCAGGGCCTTGATCTTCTTCTCGTCGAGGACTTCGACTTTCAGGTCCTTGAATTCCTTGCCCAGGTCTTTCGCCTGTTCACCGAGGAAGGTCGGGTGGCAGATGTTCGGCGGCAGGTTACCCAGGTTGCGGGTGAAGGCCATGCCGTTGGCGATGGCGGTGGCGTGGGTCACTGCGCGCTGCACTTCAGCCTGGGCGGCCTTGATGGTCAGCAGGGTGATTTTCTTCAGGGCGCGGGGTTCGGCTTTCTGGCTCTTGAACTGGTCGAAGCTGTACTCGCCGTCCACCAGGGTTTCGGCCAGCAGGCGGGTCTTGCCATAGCTGTCGCGGCCTTTGACGACCACTTCATCCAGCGCGAGCACTGCATCGCTGCCGCCCAGGCCTTTGAGGGAATTGAGGATGCCGGCGATGATTTTGCGGAACGGGCGGTCACCCAGCTCGTCGTCCTTGCCCACGCCAACCAGCAGCACGCGCTCGGCCTTGAGGTTCGGCAGGCTGTGCAGTAACAGGCTCTGGCCAACCTTGCCGGCCAGGTCGCCGCGCTTGAGCACTGCGCTGATCGCGCCGCCGCTCAATTCGTCGAGTTGTCTGGCAACCGCGCCGAGCTTGCGGCCTTCGCCGACGGAGACCACGAGAGTGGCGGTCTTCAACGTTTCGGGGTTGACGCTTTTTACAACCAGTTCCATGTCCGGGTCCCTGAATTGATGGTTATCACGCATGCGCCCGACACCTTATGTGCGTCGATTGCTTATAAATAGAAAGGCGCCAGGATCGACCGGCGACAAAGGCCGCAGTTTGAACCTCGCTACCGGCGGCTGACAACCCTCGGTTGTACGATCTTCAACGCTTTGACAGGCTGCTTGAGCTTGCGCAGTGACAGGCGCACCCAATCACAGGATAATGCGCCATCTTTTTTCGGCGGCTCTGCCTTGCGGGCTGTCCGATACGTTTGCTTGTTTGGCCGCCTTAGCCTGACAACCCTGGAGTGTCTGGTTTGATCGTCTTCCGTTATCTATCCCGCGAAGTCCTGTTGACCTTGAGCGCCGTCAGCGCCGTGCTGCTGGTCATCATCATGAGCGGCCGCTTCATCAAGTACCTCGCCCAGGCGGCCTCGGGCCTGCTGGATCCGGGCTCGCTGTTCCTGATCATGGGCTTTCGCCTGCCAGGGTTTCTCCAGCTGATCCTGCCGCTGGGGCTGTTTCTCGGGATCCTGTTGTCCTACGGGCGCCTGTACCTCGAAAGCGAAATGACCGTGCTCTCGGCCACCGGCATGAGCCAGCAGCGGCTGTTTTGCATGACGCTGTTCCCGGCCACCCTGGTTGCGCTCCTGGTGGCGTGGTTGAGCCTGAGCCTGGCGCCACAGGGGGCCAATCAGTTTCAGTTGCTGCTGAACAAGCAGGATGCCCTGACCGAATTCGATACCCTGGAGCCAGGGCGCTTCCAGGCCCTGCGTGACGGCACCCGGGTTACCTACACCGAGCGCATGTCGGATGACCGCGTCAATCTGGGTGGTGTGTTCATCTCGCAGAAAAACATCAGTTCCAATAACAAGGATCGCGGGATTTCTGTGCTGGTGGCGGAAACGGGGCGTCAGGAAATTCGTCCGGACGGCAACCGCTACCTGATCCTTGATAACGGCTATCGCTATGACGGTAGTCCGGGGCAGGCCGACTACCGGGCGATCAAGTACGACGAGTACGGCGTATTGCTGCCAAAGCCGGACGTCAGCGACGAAGTCACCGACCGTGACGCGATGCCGACCAGTACGTTGATCGGCAGTGAAGACATTCGCATGCGCGCCGAGTTGCAATGGCGCCTGTCGCTGCCATTGCTGGTGTTCATCGTGACCTTGATGGCGGTGCCGCTGTCGCGGGTCAATCCGCGTCAGGGCCGATTCCTCAAATTACTGCCGGCGATTCTTCTTTATATGGCTTACCTGACCATTCTGATTGCCGCCCGTGGTGCCCTCGACAAGGGCAAGATCCCCGCGGTGTTTGGTTTGTGGTGGGTGCACGGGATTTTCCTGTCCATTGGCCTGGGCCTGCTCTATTGGGAACCCTTGCGCTTGAAGATGGCGAGTCGCCGCAGCGCGCTGGAGGTGGCCCGTGGTTAAGCTGGATCGCTACATTGGTAGCAGCGTGTTCATGGCGATTCTGGCGGTGCTCGGGATCATTCTTGGTCTGGCGACACTGTTTGCCTTCATCGACGAGATGGGTGAAGTCAGCGATACCTACACCCTGGTCGATGTGCTGAGTTATGTGTTGTTGACCGCTCCGCGCCGGATGTACGAAATGCTGCCGATGGCCGCGCTGATCGGTTGCCTGATCGGTCTGGGCAGTCTGGCCAGCAATAGTGAGCTGACGATCATGCGCGCCGCCGGTGTGTCGACCGGCCGGATCGTCTGGGCGGTCATGAAGCCGATGCTGGTATTGATGCTCGCCGGTGTGCTGGTCGGCGAGTACGTCGCCCCGCCTGCTGAAACCGCTGCGCAGGCCAATCGCTCGCTGGCCCAGGGCAGCGGCGATGCACAAAGCGCCAAGCACGGCTTGTGGCACCGCCAGGGCGATGAATTCATTCACGTCAACTCGGTGCAACCCAACGGCATCCTGTATGGCGTGACCCGCTATCGTATCGACAGCGAACGGCACATGTTGTCGGCGAGCTTCGCCAAGCGTGCCGAGTTCGACACCGATCACTGGCAGTTGACGGATGTCACGACCACGCTGTTCCACGAGCGCAGCACTGAAGTGGTGTCGACTCCGGTCGAGCGTTGGAACGTGGCCTTGAGTCCGCAATTGCTGAGCACTGTGGTCATGGTGCCAGAGTCGTTGTCGATAAGCGGGTTGTGGGGTTATATCCACTATCTGGCGGACCAGGGGTTGAACAACAGCCGCTATTGGCTGGCATTTTGGGTCAAGGTGTTGCAGCCGCTGGTGACTGCCGCTCTGGTGTTGATGGCGATTTCCTTCATCTTTGGTCCGCTGCGTTCGGTGACCCTGGGTCAACGGGTGTTCACCGGCGTGCTGGTGGGCTTCACCTTCCGCATCGTTCAGGATCTGCTGGGGCCTTCGAGCCAGGTGTTCGGCTTCCCGCCGTTGCTTTCGGTGCTGGTGCCGGCAGGTGTTTGTACCGTGGCGGGGCTCTGGTTGTTGCGTCGAGCAGGCTGATGGCGGGCATTTTCCGACCGCATTGACGATAAAAAACGCCCTTGTCGCAAGACCGGGGCGTTTTTGTAGGTGCCGTCTGACCTGCGAACGTGACGCTTGCGCCGCGGATCAGGTACAATTCCCGGCTATTTTTCGGCGGGCTATGCCTGCAGCCTTTTTGAGTGTTGATCCGTGAGTGATTTGAGTCATATCCGCAATTTCTCCATCATCGCCCACATTGACCATGGCAAGTCGACGCTGGCCGATCGCTTCATCCAGATGTGTGGCGGCCTCGCCGAGCGCGAAATGGAAGCCCAGGTCCTGGACTCCATGGACCTTGAGCGTGAGCGCGGGATCACCATCAAGGCGCACAGCGTCACCCTGTATTACAAAGCTCGCGATGGTATCAACTACCAACTCAACTTCATTGACACCCCCGGCCACGTTGACTTCACCTATGAGGTGAGCCGTTCGCTGGCCGCCTGTGAAGGCGCGCTGCTGGTGGTCGATGCCGGTCAAGGCGTTGAAGCTCAGTCGGTTGCCAACTGCTACACGGCGATCGAGCAGGGCCTGGAAGTGATGCCGGTGCTGAACAAGATCGACCTGCCACAGGCCGATCCGGACCGTGTTAAAGAAGAAATCGAAAAAATCATCGGCATCGATGCCACCGATGCGGTCGAGTGCTCGGCCAAGACCGGTCTGGGCGTCGACGAAGTGCTCGAGCGCCTGGTCGCCACCATTCCTGCACCGACCGGCAACTACGAAGATCCGCTGCAAGCGTTGATCATCGACTCCTGGTTCGACAACTACCTGGGCGTTGTTTCCTTGGTACGCGTGCGCCACGGCCGTGTGAAGAAGGGCGACAAGATCCTGGTCAAGTCCACCGGCAAGATCCACCTGGTAGACAGCGTCGGTGTATTCAACCCGAAGCACACCCCTACCGCTGACCTCAAGGCCGGTGAAGTGGGCTTCATCATCGCCAGCATCAAGGACATTCACGGTGCGCCAGTGGGCGATACCCTGACCTTGAGCACGACGCCGGACGTTGACGTGCTGCCGGGGTTCAAGCGCATCCAGCCGCAGGTCTATGCCGGTCTGTTCCCGGTCAGCTCCGACGACTTCGAAGACTTCCGCGAGGCGCTGCAAAAGCTCACCCTGAACGATTCGTCGCTGCAATACACGCCGGAAAGCTCCGACGCACTGGGCTTCGGCTTCCGTTGCGGCTTCCTCGGCATGCTGCACATGGAAATCATCCAGGAGCGCCTGGAGCGCGAGTACAACCTGGACCTGATCACCACGGCTCCGACGGTAATCTTCGAGCTGTTGCTCAAGACCGGCGAGACGATCTACGTCGATAACCCGTCGAAGCTGCCGGATCTGTCTTCCATCGAAGACATGCGCGAGCCGATCGTGCGCGCCAATATTCTTGTGCCGCAAGAGCACCTGGGCAACGTCATTACCCTGTGCATCGAAAAACGTGGTGTACAGGTCGACATGCTGTTCCTCGGTTCGCAGGTACAGGTGACCTACGACCTGCCGATGAACGAAGTGGTGCTGGACTTCTTCGACCGCCTGAAATCCACCAGCCGCGGCTATGCTTCGCTGGACTACCATTTCGATCGTTATCAATCGGCCAGTCTGGTGAAACTGGACGTGCTGATCAACGGTGACAAGGTCGATGCCCTGGCGCTGATCGTGCACCGTGACAACTCGCACTACAAAGGTCGCCAGTTGACCGAGAAGATGAAAGAACTGATTCCACGGCAGATGTTCGATGTGGCAATCCAGGCCGCCATTGGCGGGCAGATTGTGGCGCGGACAACCGTCAAGGCGCTCAGAAAGAACGTATTGGCCAAATGCTACGGTGGTGACGTCAGCCGTAAGAAAAAGCTGCTGGAAAAGCAAAAGGCCGGTAAAAAACGCATGAAGCAGGTCGGCAACGTGGAAATTCCACAGGAAGCCTTCCTTGCAGTGCTCAGGTTGGATAGTTAGGTCCTATGTCACTAAATTTCCCGCTGTTGCTGGTCATCGCCGTGTTCGTCTGCGGCCTGTTGGCGTTGCTCGATCTGTTGATCCTGGCCCCGCGTCGGCGTGCCGCCATCGCTTCCTATCAGGGCAGCGTCAGCCAGCCTGACATGGTCGTGGTCGAGAAGCTGAACAAAGAGCCGCTGCTGGTTGAGTACGGCAAGTCATTCTTCCCGGTGTTGTTCATCGTGCTGGTGCTGCGTTCGTTCCTGGTGGAACCGTTCCAGATTCCTTCCGGTTCGATGAAGCCAACCCTGGATGTCGGCGACTTCATTCTGGTGAGCAAGTTTTCCTACGGGATCCGCTTGCCGGTGATCGACAAGAAAGTCATCGAAGTCGGTGATCCGCAGCGCGGCGATGTCATGGTGTTCCGTTACCCAAGCGATCCGAACGTCAACTACATCAAGCGTGTGGTTGGTTTGCCGGGTGACACGGTTCGTTACACCGCCGACAAGCGTCTGTTCGTCAACGGTCAATCGATTGCCGAACAATTGATCGGCTCCGAGCCGGGCACGCTAGGCAGCGCTGAGCTCTACAAGGAAAAACTCGGTGCGGCCGAGCACATGATCCGCAAGGAAATGAGTCGCTACCGCGCAATGCCGGACCATTCGTGGACCGTGCCGGCCGGGCACTACTTCATGATGGGCGACAACCGCGACAACTCGAACGACAGTCGCTACTGGGATGATCCGAGCATTCCCAAGGATCTGCTGGGCATGGTTCCCGACAAGAATATCGTCGGCAAGGCCTTTGCGGTCTGGATGAGCTGGCCGGAACCCAAACTCAGTCACCTGCCGAATTTCTCGCGGGTTGGCCTGATCAAGTAATCAAACACGGCGCTGTTGAACACAGCGCCGAATGCATTTCTGGAACCTGAAGAAGGTGACAGAAAAAGCATGAAGCCAATGATATTCAGGACGTTATTTTTGAACACAGCGTTAATTGTCCCAAGCCTGCGCCGCCTCGCGGCGATGGCGGTGGAATCCAGCCACGAACTCAGCGTGGGTAAACCGTGAGCGTCTCCTTAAGCCGTCTAGAGCGTCAGCTCGGCTACACCTTCAAGGATCAGGAACTGATGGTCCTGGCCCTGACTCACCGCAGCTTTGCCGGGCGTAACAACGAACGCCTGGAATTCCTCGGTGACGCCATTCTCAACTTCGTCGCCGGCGAGGCGCTGTTCGAGCGCTTCCCGCTGGCCCGCGAAGGCCAGTTGTCGCGTTTGCGCGCGCGTCTGGTCAAAGGTGAGACCCTGGCCGTACTGGCCCGTGGTTTCGATCTGGGCGAATACCTGCGCCTGGGCTCGGGCGAGCTGAAAAGCGGCGGCTTCCGTCGCGAGTCGATTCTGGCCGATGCCCTCGAAGCGCTGATCGGTGCGATCTACCTCGATGCCGGCATGGAAATGGCCCGCGAGCGTGTGCTCGCCTGGCTGGCTGGCGAGTTCGAAGGCCTGACACTGGTCGACACCAACAAAGATCCAAAGACCCGCCTGCAGGAATTCCTGCAGTCCCGTGGTTGTGAACTGCCGCGGTACGAAGTGGTGGATATCCAGGGTGAGCCGCATTGCCGGACGTTCTTCGTCGAATGCGAAATCATCTTACTGAATGAAAAAAGCCGAGGTCAGGGTGTGAGTCGTCGTATTGCCGAACAGGTAGCGGCCGCCGCAGCACTGATTGCCCTGGGTGTGGAGAATGGCAATGACTGATACAAACGCAACTCGCTGTGGCTATGTTGCCATCGTCGGCCGTCCGAACGTGGGCAAGTCCACGCTGCTGAACCACATCCTCGGTCAGAAGCTGGCGATCACCTCGCGCAAACCGCAAACCACCCGTCACAACATGCTCGGTATCAAGACCGAGGGCGATGTGCAGGCTATCTATGTCGACACCCCCGGTATGCACAAGGGTGGCGAGAAGGCCCTGAACCGCTACATGAACAAGACCGCTTCGGCGGCGTTGAAAGACGTCGACGTGGTGATCTTCGTGGTCGACCGCACCAAGTGGACCGAAGAAGACCAGATGGTTCTCGAGCGCGTCCAGTACGTGACCGGCCCACTGATCGTGGCGTTGAACAAGACCGATCGCATCGAAGACAAAGCCGAGCTGATGCCGCACCTGAGCTGGTTGCAGGAGCAGTTGCCGAATGCACAGATCATCCCTATTTCCGCACAGCACGGGCACAACCTCGATGCACTGGAGCGCGTGATCGCCGATCACCTGCCGGAAAACGATCACTTCTTCCCGGAAGACCAGATCACCGACCGCAGCAGCCGTTTCCTCGCCGCCGAACTGGTGCGCGAAAAAATCATGCGCCAGATGGGTGCCGAGCTGCCGTACCAGATCACCGTTGAAATCGAAGAGTTCAAGCAGCAGGGCAAGACCCTGCACATCCATGCCTTGATCCTCGTCGAGCGCGATGGCCAGAAGAAAATCATCATTGGCGACAAGGGCGAGCGCATCAAGCGTATCGGCACCGAAGCGCGCAAGGACATGGAGCTACTGTTCGACTCCAAGATCATGCTCAACCTGTGGGTCAAGGTTAAGGGTGGCTGGTCCGATGACGAGCGTGCATTGCGTTCGTTGGGTTATGGCGATTTGTAATACCTGATCTGGATGTACGAGGATCCCCTGTGGGAGCGAGCCTGCTCGCGATAGCGGTCTGTCAGTCAACAACTCTGTTGAATGTTAGTCCCCCATCGCGAGCAGGCTCGCTCCCACAGTGGTTTTGGGGTTGTCAGTAATACCGTGCTCACTCATTGAGATCTGCGATTTCCATGTCCCAACCCATCGCCCAACCCGCCTACGTCCTGCACTCCCGCGCCTACCGTGAAAACAGTGCGCTGGTGGACTTCCTCACGCCGCAAGGTCGGCTGCGGGCGGTGTTGCGCAGTGCGCGGGGCAAGGCCGGGACGCTGGCGCGGCCATTCGTGCCATTGGAAGTCGAGTTCCGGGGCAAGGGCGAGCTGAAGAACGTCGGGCGCATGGAAAGTGCCGGGGTTTCCACTTGGCTAAGCGGCGAGGCGCTGTTCAGCGGTCTTTACCTCAATGAGCTGCTGATTCGCCTGTTGCCCGCTGAAGATCCGCTTCCCTCGGTGTTCGATCACTACGCCGCGACTTTGCTGGCGCTGGCCGAAGGTCGGCCGCTGGAGCCGTTGCTGCGCTCCTTCGAGTGGCGCTTGCTCGATGACCTCGGCTACGGTTTTTCCCTGACTGCTGATATTCATGATCAACCCATCGCACCGGACGGTCTCTACCGTTTGCAAGTGGATGCGGGGCTTGAACGTGTCTATCTGCTGCAACCGGGTCTGTTCAACGGCACCGAACTGCTGGCCATGGCCGAAGCCGACTGGTCAGCCCCCGGCGCCCTGTCTGCCGCCAAGCGCTTGATGCGACAGGCGTTGGCCGTTCACCTGGGCGGCCGTCCACTTGTCAGTCGCGAGCTGTTTCGCAAGCCCTGATCACACCGTATGCTGTGCACCGAACTTTCTCTTCTTCTGGAGCGCTTTCCGTGACCACCAGCACCCGCATTCTTCTTGGCGTGAACATCGACCACGTTGCCACCCTGCGTCAGGCCCGGGGCACCCGTTACCCGGACCCGGTCAAGGCAGCACTGGACGCGGAAGAGGCGGGCGCCGATGGCATCACCGTGCACCTGCGCGAAGACCGTCGACACATTCAGGAGCGCGACGTTCTGCTGCTCAAGGACGTGCTGCAAACCCGCATGAACTTCGAAATGGGCGTCACCGAGGAAATGATGCAGTTCGCCGAACGCATCCGCCCGGCGCACATTTGCCTGGTACCGGAAACCCGTCAGGAGCTGACCACCGAAGGTGGCCTGGACGTGGCGGGTCAGGAAGCGCGGATCAAGGCCGCGGTCGAGCGCCTGTCGAAGATCGGCTCCGAAGTGTCGCTGTTCATCGATGCCGATGAGCGCCAGATCGCAGCTTCGCGTCGTGTTGGTGCACCGGCCATCGAACTGCACACCGGGCGTTATGCCGATGCCGAGACGCCGACTGAAGTCGCCGAAGAACTCAAGCGTGTGGCCGATGGCGTGGCCTTCGGCCTGGCCCAGGGACTGATCGTCAATGCCGGCCATGGCCTGCACTATCACAACGTTGAAGCCGTGGCGGCGATCAAGGGCATCAACGAGCTGAACATCGGCCATGCACTGGTGGCCCATGCGCTGTTCGTTGGCTTCAAGTCGGCTGTTTCGGAGATGAAGGCGCTGATTCTGGCGGCGGCTGCCAAGGCCTAAAAGCCAACACAAAACCCTGTGGGAGCGAGCCTGCTCGCGATAGCGTAGTGTCAGCCAGCAGAGATGTTGACTGCTAAACCGCCTTCGCGAGCAGGCTCGCTCCCACATTGATTTTGGGGGGGCTGTCAGAGCGGCGCTGGCTCTTGAGCAGGCTTGCTCTTGTCGATCCCCGGAACAAGCAGTTTGCCCTCGGCGACCTGATCGCCCTCAAGCTGCGGCTGCGTGACCCAGGTCAGGATGTCGTAGTAGCGACGGATGTTCGCCACGAAATGCACCGGTTCGCCGCCACGGGCGTAGCCGTAACGGGTTTTGCTGTACCACTTCTTTTCCGACAGGCGCGGCAGGATCTTCTTCACATCCAGCCATTTGTCCGGGTTCAAGCCTTCCTTGGCCGCCAGTTTGCGTGCGTCATCCAGGTGGCCGCTGCCGACGTTGTAGGCCGCCAGGGCAAACCAGGTCCGGTCCGGCTCCTGAATCGAATCGTCGAGCTGGTCTTTCATGTAGGCCAGGTACTTGGCGCCGCCCATGATGCTCTGCCTGGGGTCCAGGCGATTGGACACGCCCATGGCCTGCGCGGTGTTCTGGGTCAGCATCATCAGGCCGCGCACGCCGGTCTTGGAGGTGACCGCCGGTTGCCACAACGACTCCTGGTACCCGATGGCCGCTAGCAGGCGCCAGTCGACTTTCTCTTTCTTGGCGTATGACTTGAAGTGCTGTTCGTACTTGGGCAGGCGTTGCTGCAAGTGTTGGGCAAACGTGGTGGCGCCCATGTAGCCGAGGACGTCGACATGTCCGTAGTAGCGGTCCTTGAGGCGTTGCAGGGTGCCGTTCTTCTTGACCTTGTCGAGATAGTCGTTGATTTCGTTGAGCAGGCTGTTGTCGTCGCCCGGGGCGACAGCCCAGCTCTGGTTGCTGGCGTCACCGAGGTCGAAGGCGACCCGGATGTTGGTGAAGTACACCTGGTTCATCGCCACTTCGTTGGAGTCGACCAGTGTCAGGTCGATCTGACCTTCGTCGACCATGCGCAGGAGATCGACGACCTCGACTGCGTCAGACTCTTCGTATTCGATGCCGGGAAATTTCTGTTTCAGCTGCGCGAGTTGTTCGGCGTGGGTGCTGCCCTTGAGCACCATGATCTTCTTGCCCACCAGATCCTTTGCATCGGTCGGCCGTGACTGGCCGTTGCGGTAGATGATCTGCGGGGTGACTTCGAGATAGGAGTGGGAGAAGCGCACCTGCTTTTTGCGCTCTTCGCTGCTGACCAGGCCGGCCGCCGCCAGCACCGGGCCGTTGGGTTTGCCGACCTGGTTGAACAGGTCATCGAGGTTGTCGGCGGTCTCGATCTTGAGCTCGACCCCCAGATCGTCGGCGAAGCGCTTCACCAGCTCGTATTCGAAGCCGGTTTCACCGTTGCGATCCTGAAAGTAGGTGGCGGGGCTGTTTCGGGTAACCACCCGCAGCACACCATCCTCCTTTACGCGCTCGAGCGTGTTGGGTTTATCAACACAGCCACCGAGCATCAGGAAGAGTCCGGTTGCGATGAGCCATTTGGCGTACCGCGGACGCAAAGCCGTTGGGAAAAACATTTGCGCAGTATACGCAAAGGACCACGGGCGCCATATCTCGACAGTGAGGGGCTAGTCTGCTAGAGATCACAAAACCGGCCGGAACCCCGCAGGAATGGGCTTTGTCTGCATTTTGTTACAGTAAAAATAAGCTGTCGTCACACGCCCGGTTAACCTGACTTTCGAGGCAGAAACACAGATCGACACCCGAGTGCAACCGTGCGTAGCGTTTCGGGTGCTGTCGCGGGCTGTTTAGGCTAGAATGCACGGCCTCAAAGCACACCCCTTCCCGAGGCTGTCCCGAAGATGTTGATCCTGCGCGGCGCTCCTGCCCTTTCTGCCTTTCGCCACAGCAAACTCCTTGAGCAACTGAGCCAGAAGGTTCCGGCTGTCAGTGGCCTGTATGCTGAATTCGCTCACTTCGCCGAAGTTACCGGCGTCCTGACCGGCGACGAACAGCAGGTGCTTGCGCGCCTTCTGAAGTACGGTCCAAGCGTTCCGGTACAGGAACCGACCGGTCGTCTGTTTCTGGTGCTGCCGCGTTTCGGCACCATCTCGCCGTGGTCTAGCAAGGCCAGCGACATCGCCCGCAACTGTGGCCTGGCGAAAATCCAGCGCCTGGAGCGCGGCATCGCGTTCTACGTGGCCGGCCAGTTCAGCGACGCTGAAGCCCAGCTGATCGCCGACGGTCTGCACGACCGCATGACCCAGATCGTCCTGGGCAACCTCGAACAGGCTGCCGGCCTGTTCAGCCACGCCGAGCCGAAGCCCCTGACCGCCATCGACGTGTTGGGTGGCGGCCGCGCCGCGCTGGAAAAAGCCAACACCGAGCTGGGCCTGGCCCTGGCCGAAGACGAAATCGACTATCTGGTCAACGCCTTCGTGGGCCTTTCGCGCAACCCGCACGACATCGAACTGATGATGTTCGCCCAGGCGAACTCCGAGCACTGCCGTCACAAGATCTTCAACGCCAGTTGGGACATCGACGGCCAGAGCCAGGAAAAAAGCCTGTTCGGCATGATCAAGAACACCTACGTGATGCACAGCGAAGGCGTTCTGTCGGCTTATAAGGACAACGCTTCGGTGATCGTCGGCTCCGTGGCCGGTCGTTTCTTCCCGGACCCTGAGACCCGCCAGTACGGCGCGGTGCAGGAGCCGGTGCACATCCTGATGAAAGTCGAGACGCACAACCACCCGACCGCGATTGCCCCGTTCCCGGGCGCATCCACCGGTTCCGGTGGCGAAATCCGCGACGAAGGCGCAACCGGTCGCGGTGCCAAGCCGAAGGCTGGCCTGACCGGTTTCACCGTGTCGAACCTGCAGATCCCGGGCTTCGAACAGCCGTGGGAAGTGCCGTACGGCAAGCCTGAGCGCATCGTTACCGCGCTGGACATCATGATCGAAGGCCCGCTGGGCGGCGCTGCATTCAACAACGAATTCGGTCGTCCGGCACTGACCGGCTACTTCCGTACCTTCGAACAGTCGATCACCACCCCGCACGGTGACGAAGTTCGCGGTTACCACAAGCCGATCATGCTGGCTGGCGGCATGGGCAACATCCGTGAAGAACACGTCAAGAAAGGCGAGATCCTGGTCGGCTCCAAGCTGATCGTGCTCGGCGGCCCGGCGATGCTGATCGGCCTGGGTGGCGGTGCGGCTTCCTCCATGGCCACCGGCACCAGCTCGGCGGACCTGGACTTCGCTTCGGTACAGCGTGAAAACCCTGAGATGGAACGTCGCTGCCAGGAAGTCATCGACCGTTGCTGGCAACTGGGTGACAAGAACCCGATCAGCTTCATCCACGACGTGGGTGCGGGCGGTCTGTCCAACGCCTTCCCGGAACTGGTCAACGACGGCGACCGTGGTGGCCGTTTCGAACTGCGCAACATTCCAAACGACGAGCCGGGCATGGCCCCGCACGAAATCTGGTCCAACGAATCCCAGGAGCGTTACGTCCTGGCGGTCGGCCCGGCTGACTTCGAGCGCTTCAAGGCGATCTGCGAACGTGAGCGTTGCCCGTTTGCCGTAGTCGGCGAAGCCACTGCCGAACCGCAGCTGACCGTCACCGACAGCCACTTCGGCAACAGCCCGGTGGACATGCCACTGGAAGTGTTGCTGGGCAAGGCTCCACGCATGCACCGTTCGGTGGTTCGTGAAAACGAACTGGGCGACGATTTCGATCCGTCGACCCTCGACATCGCCAACTGCGTCGAGCGCGTCCTGCATCACCCGGCCGTGGCCAGCAAGAGTTTCCTGATCACCATCGGCGACCGCACCATCACCGGCCTCGTGGCCCGTGACCAGATGGTCGGCCCGTGGCAGGTTCCGGTGGCCGACGTTGCCGTCACCGCCACCAGCTTCGACGTCTACACCGGTGAAGCCATGGCCATGGGCGAGCGTACTCCGCTGGCACTGCTGGACGCTCCGGCGTCGGGTCGCATGGCCATCGGCGAAACCCTGACCAACATCGCCGCTTCGCGCATTGGCAAGATCTCCGACATCAAGTTGTCGGCGAACTGGATGTCCGCAGCCGGTCACCCGGGTGAAGATGCACGCCTGTACGACACCGTGAAAGCGGTTGGCATGGAACTGTGCCCTGAGCTGGGCATCACCATTCCGGTGGGCAAGGACTCGATGTCCATGGCCACTCGCTGGAACGATGAAGGCGTGGACAAGTCCGTCACTTCGCCAATGTCCCTGATCGTGACCGGTTTCGCGCCAGTGACTGACATCCGTCAGACCCTGACCCCACAACTGCGCATGGACAAGGGCACCACCGACCTGATTCTGATCGACCTGGGCCGCGGCCAGAACCGCATGGGCGCCTCGATCCTCGCGCAGGTTCACGGCAAGCTCGGCAAGCAGGCTCCGGACGTCGATGACGCCGAAGACCTGAAAGCCTTCTTCGCCGTGATCCAGGGCCTCAACGCCGACGGCCACCTGCTGGCTTACCACGACCGTTCCGACGGTGGTCTGTTGACCAGCGTTGTCGAGATGGCTTTCGCCGGTCACTGCGGCCTGAGCCTGAACCTCGACGGTCTGGCAGAAACCTCCGCCGACATCGCCGCGATCCTGTTCAACGAAGAACTGGGTGCCGTGATCCAGGTTCGCCAGGACGCTACCCCGGACATCCTCGCGCAGTTCAGCGCTGCCGGCCTGGGTGACTGCGTGTCGGTGATCGGTCAGCCAATCAACAATGGCGAGATCGGCATCACGTTCAACGGTGACACCGTGTTCGAAGGCCAGCGTCGTCTGCTGCAGCGCCAGTGGGCCGAGACCAGCTACCAGATCCAGCGTCTGCGTGACAACGCCGACTGCGCCGAGCAAGAATTCGACGTGCTGCTGGAAGAGGACAACCCGGGCCTGAGCGTCAAGCTGAGCTACGACGTCAACCAGGACATCGCCGCGCCTTACATCAAGAAAGGCATTCGCCCACAGGTTGCCGTACTGCGTGAGCAGGGCGTCAACGGTCAGGTGGAAATGGCGGCCGCGTTCGACCGCGCCGGTTTCAACGCGATCGACGTGCACATGAGCGACATTCTGGCCGGCCGTGTCGACCTGAACGAGTTCAAGGGCATGGTCGCTTGCGGTGGTTTCTCCTACGGCGACGTACTGGGTGCCGGTGAAGGCTGGGCGAAATCCGCGCTGTTCAACAGCCGTGCCCGCGATGCGTTCCAGGGCTTCTTCGAGCGTAACGACAGCTTCACCCTCGGCGTGTGCAACGGTTGCCAGATGATGTCCAACCTGCACGAGCTGATCCCGGGCAGCGAGTTCTGGCCGCACTTCGTGCGCAACCGTTCCGAGCAGTTCGAAGCCCGTGTTGCCATGGTGCAGATCCAGGAGTCGAACTCGATCTTCCTGCAAGGCATGGCCGGTTCGCGTATGCCGATCGCCATTGCTCACGGCGAAGGTCATGCCGAGTTCTCCAGCGAAGAAGCACTGCTGGAAGCCGATCTGTCCGGTTGCGTGGCGATGCGTTTCGTCGACAACCACGGCAAGGTCACCGAAAGCTACCCGGCCAACCCGAACGGCTCGCCGCGCGGGATCACCGGTTTGACCAGCCGCGACGGTCGCGTGACCATCATGATGCCGCACCCGGAGCGTGTGTTCCGCGCCGTGCAGAACTCGTGGCGCTCCGATGACTGGAACGAAGATGCACCGCTGATGCGCATGTTCCGTAATGCTCGCGTGTGGGTGAACTAAGCGCCGTGTACAAGCTCAGTTTTTTTGTTCCCGACAGTCATGTCGAAGTGGTCAAAAGTGCCGTATTCGCCGCCGGTGGCGGTCGAATCGGTGCTTACGACCACTGTGCGTGGCAGGTGTTGGGCCTTGGCCAGTTTCGTCCACTGGATGGCAGTCAGCCATTCATTGGCGAGGCAGGGCAGGTCGAGCAGGTCGAGGAATGGAAGGTTGAGCTGGTGGTGGCCGATGAGTTGATTCGCTCGGTGGTGGCGGCTCTGAAACAGAGCCATCCCTACGAGACACCGGCTTATGAAGTGTGGCGGTTGGAGGATTTCTGATCCTCTGCCGCTGAAGTGAAAATCCCGCTGAAAGAGATTTCAGCGGGTTTTTTGTTGATCGGGTTTTTGTGGTGCTGCTTATGGCCTCTTCGCGAGCAGGCTCGCTCCCACAGTGGATGGACGTACACCGGACCCTTGTGGGAGCGAGCCTGCTCGCGAAGACTGACTGTCGGGCGCTGAAGATTTAAACCTTGGCACTCACCTCACTGCGATTGACCAACACTTCCAGCGCATCACTCAAGCTCGACGCCTTGTCGCCAATCAGCAGATGCCAGATGCCACCTTCCAACTGGCTGACGCCCTGACAGCCCAGTGCTTTCAAATCACACTCCGATAACGCCTTGCCATTGGCCAGTTGCAGGCGAATGCGGGTCATGGCGACGCAATCGAGTTGCAGCACATTGTCGCCACCGCCCAGCGCATTGAGCCATTGCTGTGCCTCGGGTGTCGCCACGGCGGCAGGTTTCGGTGCGTCGATTTCTGCTGCCGGCGACGACACGATGGCGCGACCCAGCGCCGGCATCGCCAGGCGAATCTCATCCGCAATCGCGTCGGCCATCGGCCCGACTACCACCTGCAAACTTCCGCCCTTGCCCGGACGCACCACGGCCATGGCGCCGAGCGCTTTCAGATCGGCGTCCGAGGCTTTGTTACGATCCACCATGTCCAGGCGCAAACGCGTGGTGCAAGCACCGACGGTGATCAGGTTCTCGGCACCGCCCAGGGCCTTGATGTAAGCCCCGGCGCGTTCATTGTCGGCCACTGCAACCTGCGGGGCGGCAGCGCTGGTTTCGCGGCCCGGGGTTTTCAGGTCGAAGCGGCGAATACAGAAATCGAACACCACGTAATAGATCACCGCATACGCCAGGCCCACCGGGAACACCATCCAGCCGTTGGTGGACTTGCCCCAGCCAAGGATCATGTCGATGAAACCGCCGGAGAAGGTGAACCCCAAGTGGATGTTCAGGGCATTGGTGATGGCCATCGACAGGCCGGTCAGCAACGCATGCAGCAGAAACAGCAACGGCGCGAGGAACATGAAGGCAAATTCGATCGGCTCGGTGACGCCGGTCAGGAACGCAGTCAACGCCATCGAGAGGAAGATCCCGCCCATCACCTTGCGCCGTTCCGGCAGGGCGTTGCGGTACATCGCCAGGCAGGCGGCGGGCAGGCCGAAGATCATCATCGGGAACATGCCGGTCATGAACTGGCCACCTTTCGGATCGCCGGCGAAGTAGCGCGACAGGTCGCCAGTCACCAGCGCGCCGGTGGTGGGGTCGGTGAAGTTGCCGAACACGAACCACGCCATGTTGTTGAGGATGTGGTGCAGGCCGGTGACGATCAGCAGGCGGTTGAACACACCGAAGACGAACGCGCCGAAGCTGCCGCTTTCCATCATCAGCGTGCCGAAGCTGTTGATGCCGTGCTGGATCGGCGGCCAGATATAGCCGAACACCACGCCCAGCCCCACGGCGGCGAACCCGGTGGCAATCGGCACAAAACGCCGGCCACCGAAGAACGCCAGGTACTCCGGCAGCTTGATGTCCTTGAAGCGGTTGTACAGCGCGCCGGCCATCAGGCCGCTGACGATCCCGGCGAGCATGCCCATGTTGATGCTCGGGTCGAGCACCTTGAGGGTGGAGATCATCACCAGGTAGCCGATCACCCCGGCGAGCCCCGCCGTACCGTTGTTGTCCTTGGCGAAACCGACCGCGATGCCGATGGCGAAGATCATCGCCAGGTTGGCGAAGATCACCTGGCCGGCGTCGTGGATGATCGCGATGTTCAGCAGGTCGGTATCGCCCAGGCGCAGCAGCAGGCCGGCAATCGGCAGGATCGCGATCGGCAGCATCAGCGCGCGGCCGAGGCGTTGCAGGCCTTCGATGAAAAGTTGGTACATGGCGGTTCTCCGTGGATTCTTGTTGTTCTTTAGCCCAGCGGCCAATGCTGGTGACAAGCGTGACGCACCGCGCTGGCGCTGCTCAGCTTGAGCAGGTCCTGGCTGATGCGCCGGCATTCGCTGGCATCGAGATGACGCACGCGGTCCTTGATTTCGCCGACCTGTACCGGGCTCACCGACAACTCACTGACCCCCAGGCCGATCAACACCGGCGTGGCCAACGGATCGGACGCCAGTGCACCGCACACGCCCACCCAACGGTTGTGCAACGCAGCACCGGCGCAGGTCTGGGCGATCAGCCGCAGCAGTGCCGGGTGCAGCGCATCGACGCGGGCGGCGAGCCCGGCGTGGTCGCGGTCCATGGCCAGGGTGTATTGCGACAGGTCGTTGGTGCCGATGGACAGGAAGTCCGCGTGTTCGGCCAGTTGCTCGGCCAGCAGCGCGGCGGCTGGAACTTCGATCATCACCCCCAGCTCCGGGC
This sequence comes from Pseudomonas sp. KH_046_1, assembly GCF_057839025.1. NCBI lineage: Bacteria > Pseudomonadati > Pseudomonadota > Gammaproteobacteria > Pseudomonadales > Pseudomonadaceae > Pseudomonas > Pseudomonas sp. KH_046_1. The sequence continues at coordinate 5,123,586 of NZ_CM174481.1, read as the reverse complement.
GTTGCGCCAGGCCGAGTTCACCGCACAAGGCGTCGAGGCGCTGGCGGATGTGCAGCAGTTCATCGACTTCAGTGACCATCGGCAGCAGGATCCGGCAGCGTGACAACGGGCGCAGGTGCAGCAGCGCACGCAGTTGCTGGTCGAGCAGTTCAGGGCGAACCTGGGCCAGGCGAATGCCGCGCAGGCCGAGCACCGGATTGGCCTCGGCGGGCAGTGGCAGGTAGTCCAGTTGCTTGTCGCCGCCGACGTCGATGGTGCGAATGATCACCGACTTGTCGCCCATGGCATTGAGCACCGCTTGGTAGGCCTGGTGTTGTTCCTGTTCGTCCGGGGCGGTGTGGCGGTCGACGAAGAGAAACTCGGTGCGCAGCAAGCCGACGCCGTCGGCGCCATTGGCCAGTGCGTCTGCCGCTTCCGCGCTGGACGCCACGTTGGCGGCGACTTCGATGCGCAGGCCATCGGTGGTCAGCGCGGGTGTGTGGGCCTGGGCCTGTTGTTCGGCCCGGCGTTGTTGCTGTTGCTGTTGCAGCTGGCGCACGTCGGCCAGGCGCTGTGTGCTGGGTGTCAGTTCGAGGCGGCCGCCGTCGGCGTCCAGCACCACCGGTTGTCCCTGTTGCTGATCGAGCAGCGTCGAGCCCAGTGCGACCATGCACGGCAGGCCTTTGCCCCGGGCCAGAATCGCTACGTGGGAGGTCGCGCCACCTTCGGCCATGCACAGCCCGGCGACGCCTTGCTGGCTCAGTTGCAGTAAATCGGAGGGCGTCAGTTCATGCGCCGCGACGATGGCGCCGGCTGGCACGTCGTAATGCCAGGTATCGCCGAGCAATGCGCGCAGCACCCGTTGCTTGAGATCGCGCAGGTCGTTGGCGCGTTCGGCCAGCAGCGTGCTGCCTGTTTGCTGGAGGACTTCGCATTGCGCGTCGATGGCCTGGCTCCAGGCGTGGGTCGCGGCCGTGCCCTGGGCGACGGTTTGACTGGCGGCGTCCAGCAGGGCCGGGTCTTCGAGCAGCGCCAGGTGTGCGGCGAAAATCGCCTCTTCAGCGGTGTCCTTGTGTTTTTTCGCCAGGGTCAGCGTGTGCTCGATTTCGCTGCGCACCTGGCTCCGTGCCGCGTCCAGCACTTGCTGTTGTTGCTGCGGATCATGGTGGCCGGCATCCACTGGCAGGCTGATCGCATTCAGGCGAAACAGCGGCCCGCCGACCAGGCCGGGCGCCGCGCAGACGCCGTGCAACACGCCGGCTTCGGCGGGGCGATTGCGTTGGGCAATCGTGGCTGGCGCGGCGGCGTGGTGGTCTTCAGCCAGGGCTGTGGATAACGCGGTCAACAAGGCTTGCAGTGCGGCTTCGGCATCCGGGCCCTGGCAACTGACCTGGACCTCCGCCTGCTCGCCGATGGCCAGCCCCATCAGGCTGATCAGGCTGTCGCAGGTGGCCGACTTGCCGGCGAAATGCAGCTGCGATTTGCTTTTGAAGCCTTGCGCGGTCTGACGGATCAGTGCGGCTGGCCGCGCGTGCAGGCCGCCACGGTGAGCAATGCGCACGTGACCGACAATCTCTGCGCCAGCAAATTCGGCATCGACCTGTGCGCTCGACGTCTGTCGACGAATGATGTGCAGCAACGGCTCGCCGACCTTTACCGACTTGAGCGTGATGGGCCGTGCCTGAAAGTCCTGGCTGTTGGTGAGGATCAGCAGGCTGACCAGGCTCTTGCACTGTTGCGCGACCTTGTCCAGGTCGTAGCGCAGCAGCGGTTGGCCGTTGGCGACGCGTGCGCCTTCCTTGACCAGCATCGAGAAGCCCTGGCCCTGCAACTCGACCGTGTCGAGGCCCAGGTGCAGGAGCAATTCCGCGCCGTTGTCGGCACGCAAGGTCACCGCGTGACCGGTGCGGGCGACATGCACCACCACGCCGGCGCAGGGGGCGTGGAGCGTGTCGTTGAGCGGATCGATGGCAATGCCGTCACCCATGGCGCCGCTGGCGAACACCGGGTCCGGGACTTTGGCGAGCGTGAGCACCGGGCCGCTGAGCGGGGCGCTTAAGGTCAGCTCTTTATTGTTGTTATGCATGGCTCGGTCTCATCAAAAAATAGTTCAGATCAATCCACTCCCTGTAGGAGCGAGCCTGCTCGCGAAGAACTTGAGAGCAACACGTTCATTCAGGAAGGACGCGTCATTGTTCATGTCCATCGCGAGCAGGCTCGCTCCTACAGGTCAATCAATCGCCATTCGATTTAGTGTGTTCGGGTCACTTTGCTCAGGTGTCGCGGCTGGTCCGGGTCCATGCCACGGGCCACGGCCAGGCCGGCGGCCATCACGTAGAAACTCTGGATCGCGAGAATCGGGTCGAGGGCCGGGTGTTCGGCGCGGGTCAGGGTCAGGTCGCGTTCAAGCACGTCATCCGGCGCGGCCAGCAGGACCCGGGCGCCGCGTTGGCGCATGTCGGCGGCCAGGCTCAACAAACCAGCCTGTTCGGCGCCTCGTGGGGCAAACACCAGCAGCGGGTAGTTGTCGCCGATCAAGGCCATCGGGCCGTGACGGACTTCGGCGCTGCTGAAGGCTTCGGCCTGGATCGCCGAGGTTTCCTTGAACTTGAGCGCTGCTTCCTGGGCGATGGCGAAACCGGCACCACGGCCGATCACCATCAGCCGCTGACAATCGCGCAAGGCGTCGATGGCCGGGCTCCAGTCCTGTTGCGCGGCGTCGCGCAGGCCATGGGGCAAGGCATTACCGGCCTCGAGCAGTTCGGTGTCTTCTTTCCAGTGGCCAATCAACCGGGCGCTGGCGCTGAGGGTGGCGATGAAGCTCTTGGTCGCGGCGACGCTGCTTTCGGTGCCGGCACACAGCGGCAGGCTGAATTCGCAGGCGGCTTCCAGCGGCGAGTCTTCGACATTGACCAGCGAAATGCTCAATGCACCGCGCTTGCGCAGCAGGCGCAGGCTGTTGACCAGGTCCGGGCTTTGCCCCGATTGCGAAAAGGCGAACGCCACCTGGCCGCTGACCTTCAACGGTGCCTGTTGCATGGTCACCACCGACATCGGCAGTGAAGCCACCGGGATGCCCAGCAGTTGCATGGTCAGGTAGGCGAAGTAGCTGGCGGCGTGATCGGAGCTGCCCCGCGCCACGGTCATGGCCACTTGCGGCGGCTGGCGGCGCAGGCGCCCGGCGATCTCGATCATCTGCGGGTCGAGTGTTTGCAACTGGGCCTGCACGGCCTCGAACGAGGACAGCGCCTCTTCAAGCATTTTTGAAGTCAATGTCTTCTCCTTCGACCATGACAGCGGTCAGTTTCAGTGAGCGATCCAGCCGCACGCAGTCGGCCCAGGCCCCCGGTCGCAGGCGCCCGCGTTCGGTGATGCCGAGGTAGTCGGCGGGGAATTGCGACAGGCGCTGCGAGGCTTCGGCGATGGGCAGGCCGATCTTCACCAGGTTGCGCAGGGCCTGATCCATGGTCAGCGTGCTGCCGGCCAGGGTGCCGTCGGGCAGGCGCACACCACCCAGACATTTGGTCACGGTGTGGCTACCAAGCTTGTACTCGCCATCGGGCATGCCGGCGGCCGCAGTCGAGTCGGTGACGCAATACAGGCACGGAATCGAACGCAGGGCCACGCGGATGGCACCGGGGTGCACGTGCAGCAAGTCGGGAATCAGTTCGGCGTATTTGGCGTGGGCCAACGCGGCGCCGACGATCCCCGGTTCGCGGTGATGCAGTGGGCTCATGGCGTTGTAGAGGTGAGTGAAACTGCTGGCGCCGGCCTCCAGCGCGGCGACGCCTTCCTCGTAGCTGCCCAGGGTGTGGCCGATCTGCATGCGCACGCCGCGGCTGCTGAGATCGCGGATCAAGGCGTCGTGACCGGCGATTTCCGGGGCAATGGTGATCACCCGGATCGGCGCGAGCGCCAGATATTCTTCAACTTCGGCCATCAGCGCGGTGTGGGCGAAGTTGGGTTGCGCGCCGAGTTTGCCGGGGTTGATGTAGGGGCCTTCGAGGTGCACGCCGAGTACCCGGGCGCAGCCTTGGGGCCGCTGCTCACAGAATTCGCCGACGGCCTTGAGCACGCTGGATATCTCGTCGCTCGGTGCGGTCATGGTGGTGGCCAGCAACGACGTGGTGCCGAAGCGCACGTGGGTACGGGTGATGGTTTCGAAGGCCGGCGCGCCTTCCATGATGTCCTTGCCGCCGCCGCCGTGAACGTGCAGGTCGATGAAACCCGGCAGCAGGTACGGCAGATCATTGTCCGCCGGATCGCAGGACTGGCCTTCGATCGACACGACTTTGCCGTGTTCGTGCACCAGTCGGCCGCGAACCCAGCCGTGGGCGGTGAGGATGTTGTCTTCGGACATGTCGGGATCTCGGTTTTTTATCTACGAAGCTCTGCGACAAAGTCGTAGTAGTCGTTACGGCAATAGGTGTCGGTGACTTCGATGGGCGTGTTGTCTTCGAGGTAGCCGACCCGGGTCATCAGCAACATGGCGGTGCCGGGGGCGATGCCCACCAGTGCGGCGAACTCGTCCGAGGCGTTGATCGCCTGGATATGCTGCAGGGCGCGGACCACCGGTTTGCCGATGCCGTCGAGGAACTCGTAGAGGGAATCGCCCACCGCCTGCGGCTTGGGAATGATCGAGGCGGGCAGGGTGCTCATCTCGATGGCCATCACCGTGTCGTCGGCCTTGCGCAGGCGTTTTAGGCGCGCAACCTTGTCGTTGGGCGACAGGCCGAGGCGGATCAGCTCTTCGTGGGTCGGCAGGGTGATTTCCCGCTCCAGCCATTGCGAGCCGGGCACGAACCCCTTGAGGCGGAGCATTTCACTGAAGCCGGAAAGTCGCGACAGCGGTTGTTCGAGGCGCGGCGTGATGAAGGTGCCAGAGCCCTGGTTGCGGCGGATCAAGCCTTGTTCGAACAACACTTCCAATGCCTTGCGGGCGGTAACGCGAGAGATGCCCAGCGTCTCGCTCAGATTGCGTTCCGATGGCATCGCCTGCTCGGCTTTCCACTGGCCGGCGTGGATCGCCGCTTCCAGATTGCGTGCCAGTTGCAGGTACAACGGCGTGGGTTGGGTGTCGTCGGGGCGCAGGGCCTGGAGATCGTTCATGGCGGGTGTCCGGGGCGGATATTGGAATGTTTTTGCCCGTGAATGGGCGAAAACTAATACCACTTGAATACCATGTCAACGCCAGAGCTTTGCTGTTTGTGTAGGGAAACCTGCCTTGTCGGCTGGTTGGAATGGGGGTTGGTTTGAAGTGGTATTAGCGGTGGGCTTTAAAGCGACAAAGATCGCAGCCTGCGGCAGCTCCTACAGAGCGAAATGGTATTCACCCTGTAGGAGCTGCCGCAGGCTGCGATCTTTTGAATTTATTTTTCGAGGGCGACCAATGGTCGTGGGGAATTACGGACGAATTTCGATCATCGTGCCGTCCGGCACCAGGTTCCAGACTTCGCGCATGTCCATGTTGCGCATGGCAATGCAGCCGTCGGTCCAGTCCAGGGTGTGGAACAGGTTTTCCGGGGTGTCTTCGCTGTCCGGGGTGCCGTGGATCATGATCATGCCGCCGGGCTCGACGCCTTCACGACGGGCGCGGGCAGAATCGCTGATGTTCGGGTAGGAAATGTGCATCGCCAGGTTGAAGCGGTCGCTGATCTTGCGCCAGTCGACCCAGTAGAAGCCTTCCGGGGTGCGCTTGTCGCCTTCCATCAGCTTGGGCCCCTTGGGACGCTTGCCCAGGGAAATGCGATAGGTCTTGAGCGGCTTGCCGTCATTGATCAATTGCAATTGATGGGAAGACTTGAGAATCAGGATCTTCTCGATGACCTTGCCGTCCAGGGGTTCCACGGCAGAAGCCTGGGACACCGTGACAAACGACAAACAGAACAGGGCAAGCAACCAGCGCATTGAAACGATTCCCCAGGAGGTGTCGCGACTATTTATGTATAGAAGTTTTTGCAGGAGCTGCCGCAGGCTCGTGCCGCGTTCGGGCGATCTTTCGGCGCCGTTGAGTGATGCCGAGATGACATCAGATAATGGCAGGCTGAGCAAGTGGCGGGATCGATTCAGACCGAACGGGGTAGACCTCGGTCCGCCGGTCAGCGAAGAAGCATTCTAAGGTACGGCCCACTGTGCGGAAAGCCAGCTCATCCCATGGAATGTCCGCTTCGTCGAATAGTTGCACTTCCAGGCTCTCGGGGCCGGCGGAAAAATCCAGGTCCGCCAGTTCGGCACGGAAGAACACATGCACCTGGCTGATGTGCGGTACGTCGATCAGGGTATAGATGCTCAGGTTGCGCACTCGGGCGCAAGCTTCCTCGGCGGTTTCGCGAATGGCGGCCTGTTCGATGGTCTCGCCGTTCTCCATGAAACCGGCGGGCAGGGTCCAGTAGCCGCGACGTGGCTCGATAGCCCGCCGGCACAGCAACACCTTGGTGCCCCAGGTCGCCACGCAGCCGGCGACGATGTTGGGGTTCTGGTAGTGAATGGCCTGACAGCTGTCGCAAACAAAACGCAGGCGCGAATCGCCTTCGGGAATGCGCTGGGTCACCGGGTTACCGCACTGGCTGCAAAATTTCATGCTGGGGTTCCTGAATGCTGCGCCTATCTTGGCGTGCGGCAGTGCCGGTCGGCAAGTTGTCGTTTCGCGACATGGGGCGGTTGCGGGGGTTGGGCGGCCGCAGCGATTGGTGCATGATGCCGGGTAAGGCACAGATCGAGAACACTCATGCTGGATGAGCTACTGCATCGGGTTAGTAACCACACACCACGCACACTGGAGACCGACCGTCGTTTTCCCGAGGCCGCGGTGCTGGTGCCCATCACCCGCAGTGACGAGCCCGAGCTGGTGTTGACCCTGCGTGCCAGCGGCCTGTCGACCCATGGCGGCGAAGTCGCCTTCCCCGGCGGGCGCCGTGACCCCGAAGACCCCGACCTGATTTTCACCGCCCTGCGTGAAGCCGAAGAAGAGATCGGCCTGCCGCCGGGGCTGGTCGAGGTGATCGGCCCGCTCAGCCCGCTGATCAGCCTGCATGGCATCAAGGTCACGCCCTATGTCGGGGTGATCCCGGATTTTGTCCAATACCAGGCCAACGATGCCGAGATCGCCGCGGTGTTCAGCGTGCCCCTGGAGTTCTTCCGCAAAGACCCCCGCGAACATACCCATCGCATCGATTATCAGGGCCGCAGCTGGTACGTGCCGAGCTATCGCTTTGGCGAATACAAGATCTGGGGCCTGACGGCGATCATGATCGTCGAGTTGATCAACCTGCTGTATGACGCCAAAATCAGCCTGCATCAGCCTCCCAAAAGCTTTATCAATATCTGAAGCCATCGTTCGAATGGCCTGAATCCTGGTTTTGCTGAAAAAAAGCCTGCCTGAGCCTTGAGGAATCCAACAATGAAATACCGCCTGGGCGACGCCCGCGTCGAAACCCATCCACAGAGCTGGGTCGCACCCAATGCCGTGCTGGTGGGCAAGGTCAAGCTGGAAGAGGGCGCCAACGTCTGGTTCAACGCCGTATTGCGCGGCGACAACGAGTTGATCCTGATCGGCAAGAACAGCAACGTCCAGGACGGCACCGTGATGCACACCGACATGGGCTACCCGCTGACCATCGGCACCGGCGTGACCATCGGCCACAACGCCATGCTCCACGGCTGCACCGTTGGCGACTACAGCCTGATCGGCATCAACGCGGTGATTCTCAATGGTGCGAAGATCGGCAAGAACTGCATCATCGGCGCCAACTCGCTGATCGGCGAAGGCAAGGAGATTCCGGACGGATCGCTGGTCATGGGCTCGCCCGGCAAAGTGGTGCGCGAATTGACCGAGCCGCAAATCAAGATGCTGGAGGCCAGCGCTGCTCACTATGTACACAACTCGCAGCGTTATGCCCGCGACCTGGCCGAGCAGGAAGAATGACCACCACTGAACGCCCGGTTGCATCGCCCTGCGTGAACATTTGTGCGCTGGATGACGATGACATCTGCACCGGTTGCCAACGCACGGTGGAAGAAATCACCCGCTGGAGCCGCATGGACAACGACGAGCGGCGCAAGGTGCTGGGGTTGTGTCATGAGCGGGCCAAGGCCAGTGGGTTGATCTGGATGTTGCCTTCCAAATCCGATAACTGAATTGGCCCCGGAAAGTGCTTCGCACTTTATCGCGAGCAAGCTCGCTCCCACATTGGTTTGGTGTCGATCACAAAAGTGGGGGTCGACATGAATCAATTGTGGGAGCGAGCTTGCTCGCGATGAGGCCATCCCAGGCACCCGACCTCTATTGGCTCGCCTCCCCCTCTGAAGTACCCTGTGCACAAAATTGACAGGTACTTGTACACGCCATGCTCTTCCTGATCGCCTACATCAGCAGCGTCGTGCTGATCAACTACGCCTTTTCCACCGCGCCGCACCTGGACATCATCTGGTCGGCCTGGGGCGGGCTGGTGTTTGTGTTGCGCGACATGGTGCAAGCCCGGTTCGGGCATGGCGCCCTCGCGGCGATGCTGGTGGCGCTGGTGTTGTCCTATGTCACCTCCGATCCGTCCATCGCCCTGGCCAGCGCCACGGCGTTCGCGGTTTCCGAGTGCATCGACTGGCTGGTGTTCAGCATCACCAAACGCCCGCTGCATGATCGCCTGTGGATAAGTTCGGCCCTGAGCATTCCCCTCGATACCTTTATCTTTTTCGGCATGATCGACGCCCTAACGCCGGGGGTGATCCTCACCGCCCTGGGTTCGAAATTCGCCGGGGTCACCGCCGTGTGGCTGATCATGGCCTGGCGCCTGCGCAAACAGGCTGTCGTCGGCTGAAGTTCATGTAAAATGCCGCGCTTTCTCCCCATGGGAAGCGCGCATGGCGACGCGTCCCTCGATGATCCGCTCCTTGAGGACCTTCAGATGACCCGTATCGGAACCCCATTGTCGCCGACCGCGACCCGCGTATTGATGTGTGGCTGTGGCGAGTTGGGCAAGGAAGTGGTGATCGAGCTGCAACGCCTGGGCGTTGAAGTGATTGCCGTGGACCGCTACGCCAACGCGCCGGCCATGCAGGTGGCGCACCGCAGCCACGTGATCAACATGCTCGATGGTGCTGCGCTGCGCGCCGTGATCGAAGCCGAGAAGCCGCACTTCATCGTCCCGGAAATCGAAGCCATCGCCACCGCGACCCTGGTGGAACTGGAGGCCGAAGGCTTCACCGTGATCCCGACCGCCCGCGCTGCGCAATTGACCATGAACCGCGAAGGCATCCGTCGCCTGGCCGCTGAAGAGCTGGACCTGCCAACCTCGCCGTACCACTTCGCCGACACCTTCGAGGACTACAGCAAAGCCGTTGAAGACCTCGGTTTTCCGTGTGTGGTCAAGCCGGTCATGAGCTCGTCGGGCAAGGGCCAGAGCCTGCTGCGCAGCGTTGATGACGTGCAGAAAGCCTGGGACTACGCCCAGGAAGGTGGCCGTGCCGGTAAAGGTCGGGTGATCATCGAAGGCTTCATCGATTTCGACTACGAAATCACCCTGCTGACCGTGCGCCACGTCGGCGGCACTACCTTCTGCGCGCCGGTCGGCCACCGTCAGGAGAAGGGCGACTATCAGGAATCCTGGCAGCCGCAAGCCATGAGCCCGATTGCTCTGGCTGAATCCGAACGTGTTGCCAAGGCCGTGACCGAAGCCCTGGGTGGCCGTGGTCTGTTCGGCGTCGAGCTATTCATCAAGGGTGATCAGGTGTGGTTCAGCGAAGTCTCGCCGCGCCCGCATGACACCGGCCTGGTCACGCTGATTTCCCAGGACCTGTCGCAGTTCGCCCTGCATGCACGGGCCATTCTCGGTCTTCCGATCCCGTTGATCCGTCAGTTCGGGCCTTCGGCCTCGGCGGTGATCCTGGTGGAAGGGCAGTCGACCCAGACCGCTTTCGCCAACCTGGGCGCTGCCCTGAGCGAACCGGACACCGCGCTGCGCCTGTTCGGCAAGCCTGAGGTCAACGGCCAGCGCCGCATGGGCGTGGCCCTGGCGCGCGACGAATCGATCGAAGCGGCCCGCGCCAAGGCGACCCGTGCTTCGCAAGCGGTAGTCGTGGAACTGTAAAAAATTCTCCGGCGGGCCTATACCTTCTATGGGCATCGCGCCAATGCTTTACCTGTAGGAGCGAGCCTGCTCGCGATGGTCGTTAACGATAACGCGGGGAGTCTGGTTCCCCGCGGTGCTCTTGAGTCCATCGCGAGCAGGCTCGCTCCTACAGGTCATTCATCAATGTTCCAGGCCTGTACCTCATGAACTCCCAAAGCATCATCGTCCCGAAAATCTCCACCCTGCCGGTACACGAACCCCGGGCCCGGGCCGTCGTGCGCTGGCTGGTGCGCAAGAACATCATCCAGGAAGAACTGACCACTTGCGGCCGCACCGGCAATCGCATGGCCCACGCCATCGCCGACGGTGCCCGCGCAGTGGTCCTGCACCCCGAAGCCCTGCCGTTCGGCGATCCGATCAATGGCCTGGAGATCATCACCAAGCGCTGCATCTATACGCCAGCCAAGGGATTCCTTGAAGAGGCGGGCTGCGCCGAGTGCCGCAAGGAAGTGGGTGAAGCCCTGTTCGAAAGCCTGGAAGACTGGATGCCGGGGCGTACCGACAACTTCACCTGCCCCGAATGCGGGCATGAAGACGATATCAACGGCTTTCTGTTCCTGCAGGAATGCGGCTTCTCCAACCTCGGTTTCATCTTCAATAACTGGGCCGAAGCCGGGTTCAAGCAGAGCTTTATCGATGAATTCGCCGATTGGCTCGATCAGCCGGTCAGTTGGGTGAAAGTCGAGTTGTAGGCGGCGCCAATCTCCGTATGTCAGTAATGCCAATAATAGACAGAGTTTTACATTGAACCCGAGAGGGTGTCTGACTATAATGGCGCGCTTCCATTTTCCCGCTCGGGAGCCCCCGCGATGCTGCGTATCAGCCAAGAAGCTCTGACATTCGACGACATTCTCCTAGTGCCCGGTTATTCCGAGGTGCTTCCTAACGAAGTCAGTCTCAAGACCCGCCTTACCCGTGGCATCGAGCTGAATATTCCACTGGTTTCCGCTGCCATGGACACCGTCACTGAAGCCCGTCTGGCAATCGCCATGGCTCAGGAAGGTGGTATCGGTATCATCCACAAGAACATGACCATCGAGCAGCAAGCTGCCGAAGTCCGCAAGGTCAAGCGTTACGAAGCTGGTGTGGTCAAAGACCCGATCACCATCGTCGCCGACGCCACCGTGCGCGAGTTGTTCGAACTGACCCGCATGCACAACATCTCCGGCGTTCCGGTGCTGCACAATGGCGACCTGGTCGGCATTGTCACCTCCCGTGACGTGCGTTTCGAGAACCGTCTGGAAGCCACTGTCCGTGAAGTGATGACGCCTAAAGAGCGTCTGGTCACGGTCAAGGAAGGCGCCGACAAGAACGATGTGCGTGAACTGCTGCACAAGCACCGCATCGAGCGCGTGCTGATCGTCGACGACAAATTCGCCCTCAAAGGCATGATGACCGTCAACGACATCGAAAAAGCCAAGGCTTACCCGCTGGCCAGCAAGGACGATCAAGGTCGTCTGCGCGTTGGCGCTGCAGTCGGCACCGGTAAAGACACCGGTGACCGCGTTGCCGCGCTGGTCGCTGCCGGCGTTGACGTGGTGGTGGTCGACACCGCTCACGGTCACTCCAAGGGCGTGATCGACCGCGTTCGCTGGGTCAAGCAGAACTTCCCTGAAGTGCAGGTGATCGGCGGTAACATCGCCACCGGCGCTGCCGCCAAGGCCCTGGCCGAAGCTGGCGCTGACGCAGTCAAGGTCGGTATCGGCCCTGGCTCGATCTGCACCACCCGTATCGTCGCCGGTGTCGGCGTGCCGCAAATCAGTGCCATCGCCAACGTCGCCGCTGCCCTCGAAGGCACTGGCGTACCGTTGATCGCCGACGGCGGCATCCGTTTCTCCGGTGACCTGTCCAAGGCCATCGTAGCCGGTGCCTCCTGCGTGATGATGGGCTCGATGTTCGCCGGTACTGAAGAAGCGCCGGGCGAGATCGAACTGTTCCAGGGCCGTTCGTACAAGGCTTATCGCGGCATGGGTTCGCTGGGCGCCATGTCCCAGGCTCAAGGTTCCTCCGACCGTTACTTCCAGGACTCCTCGGCAGGCGCCGAGAAGCTGGTTCCGGAAGGTATCGAAGGGCGTGTTCCGTACAAGGGCACCCTGAGCGCGATCATTCACCAGTTGATGGGCGGCCTGCGTTCCTCGATGGGCTACACCGGCAGTGCCGACATCGAAGAGATGCGCACCAAGCCTGAGTTCGTGCGGATCACCGGCGCCGGCATGGCCGAATCCCACGTTCACGACGTGCAGATCACCAAGGAAGCGCCAAACTACCGCGTAGGTTGAGCCTTCAAGCAACAAGCTAAGCAACCGGGGCTGTTTTATTCAGCCCCGAGTTGTTTCTGAATCACGACTGTTTCCGAATTTTTTAGACGAGACTGAATCATGGCCCTCGACATTCACGCTCACCGCATCCTGATCCTCGACTTCGGTTCCCAGTACACCCAGCTGATCGCCCGCCGCGTGCGTGAAATCGGCGTGTACTGCGAACTGCACCCGTTCGACATGGACGAAGATGCGATCCGCGAATTCGCTCCTAAAGGCGTCATCCTCGCCGGTGGCCCGGAGTCGGTTCACGAAGCCAACAGCCCGCGCTGCCCGCAAGCGGTGTTCGACCTGGGCGTGCCGGTCTTCGGTATCTGCTACGGCATGCAGACCATGGCCGAGCAACTGGGCGGCAAGGTTGAAGGTTCCGAGCTGCGTGAGTTCGGTTATGCCCGCGTAGACGTGGTCGGCAAGAGCCGCCTGCTCGACGGTATCGAAGACCACATCGACGCCGACGGCCTGTTCGGCCTCGACGTGTGGATGAGCCACGGTGACAAAGTTACCCGCATGCCGGAAGACTTCCACATCCTGGCCAGCACCCCGAGCTGCCCGATCGCCGGTATGTTCAACGATGCTCGCGGCTACTACGGCGTGCAGTTCCACCCGGAAGTGACCCACACCAAGCAAGGCGGTCGCATCCTGTCGCGCTTCATCCTCGACATCTGCGGCTGCGAAGCCCTGTGGACGCCATCGAAGATTGCTGAAGACGCCATCGCCCAGGTTCGCGCCCAGGTCGGCACCGACAACGTCCTGCTCGGCCTGTCCGGCGGCGTGGACTCGTCCGTGGTTGCCGCACTGCTGCACAAAGCCATTGGCGATCAGTTGACCTGCGTGTTCGTCGACAACGGCCTGCTGCGCCTGCACGAAGGCGAGCAAGTGATGGCCATGTTCGCCGAGAACATGGGCGTCAAGGTGATCCGCGCCAACGCCGAAGAGCAGTTCCTGAACAACCTGGCCGGCGAAGCCGACCCGGAGAAGAAGCGCAAGATCATCGGCCGCACCTTCATCGACGTGTTCGATGCCCAGTCCAACAAACTGGACAACATCAAGTACCTGGCCCAGGGCACCATCTACCCGGACGTGATCGAGTCGGCTGGCGCGAAAAGCGGCAAGGCCCACGTGATCAAGTCGCACCACAACGTGGGCGGCCTGCCGGAAGAGATGAACTTGAAACTGGTCGAGCCACTGCGCGAACTGTTCAAGGACGAAGTCCGTCGTCTGGGCCTGGAACTGGGCCTGCCGTACGACATGGTCTACCGTCATCCGTTCCCGGGCCCGGGCCTGGGTGTGCGCATCCTCGGTGAAGTGAAGAAGGAATACGCCGACCTGCTGCGTCGCGCCGACCACATCTTCATCGAAGAACTGCGCAAGGCCGACTGGTACCACAAGGTCAGCCAGGCATTCGTGGTGTTCCAGCCGGTGAAATCGGTTGGCGTGGTCGGCGATGGCCGTCGTTACGCCTGGGTCGTGGCCCTGCGTGCCGTAGAGACCATCGACTTCATGACCGCGCGTTGGGCACACCTGCCTTACGAACTGCTGGAAACCGTCAGCGGCCGCATCATCAATGAAATCGAAGGCATCTCCCGCGTCACCTACGACGTGTCGAGCAAGCCGCCAGCGACCATTGAGTGGGAATGATCGAATTGAACCTGTGAAGCCAGGTTCAAATCGATAATGGCAAGCGAAGCCCCGGGTCGAGAGACCCGGGGCTTTTTTCGTTTCAAGAGGCGTGTACGCGTTTCAGGCCGAGGCGATCGAGTGCTTCGCCAAGCTCGGCCAGATTTGCAAAGCGTTTGTTACTGATGCTGCCCCACTGCGGGCGGTTGATGTAGAGGCCACGAGCATCGTGCTCAATGGGTGTGACCACGAGCGTCAGGTCGCGACTGCGGTGAACCAGCACGTAGCTGGAGCCAAACTTATCAATAGTGACCATTCCAGGCTCACTCAGAGCGGCCTCCAGCAATATCCTCCTGACCCTTTTGGGGGGCAGTGCGATCTGCAGGCGCAAGTCATTCTTGACGAAATCCGGCGTCAGCCCACCTGGGGTGGTGGCGGTCCTTCCTGGATCGGGCTCGATGCCGCCGGGCTGGTCGGGTTCTGCACTTTCGATGCGCAAACCAATGCCCCCTTCCAGCTCACTGAGTCCCGTGACTTCGTGCCAGGTATTGGCGTGGCTATCACCGACCAGCGCTATCCAGCGATGTGGGCCCCTCAGTGCCTGATCGGCGTCGATCACCCATTTGGCGAAGTAGTTCATCATCTTTTGCCGGAAGGTATCAGAAGCGCCAAGAATCCCCGTGGACCGATAGCTGGCGGTGCAGTCTATGGCTTGTATGCGGATATGATTTTTTTGTGCGGTCCTTACCACGTTCAGAAAGGTGAATTCACCCGAAGGGTCGGTGTGATGGCCCGCGTCGAGATCTTTGAGGTAGCTCTCGAGATCTTCCGAAAGTTCGCCGCCTCGATTGAAAATGTCCAGATCTGCCTGGTGGAAGTCGGTGAGCAGGTGTTCCATGTACAGCGTTTTGACTTTCTGTTTGCCGAGTAGCTCCATGTTTTCGATCAAAAACTGTTTACTGCCGATACTTGCGTGATTTTCGCCGATCACCAGGCAAGGGGACTCCTTGTAAAGTGTCTGGACGATGTTTTTTGGTGAGCTGGCAGAGCTGAAGGCTGGAATAGAAGGGCGCGCAGGGACAGTCTGGCTGGCAAAGAAAGCCTCTGCATCATCGTGCAATCTTTTGCGAAATACCTTGAACCGAGCGATAGGGCCATCCGGGTTTTCGATATTGACGAATTGATCGTCCAGTGCCCTTTCATTCGCGTGCCCCCAAGCCACTGGCTTGAGCTCCTGGCGCAACTCAACTGGCACATCGTAGGGGGTCGGGGCGCTGTTCATATCGGGCAGCCGTGCTGGGGAGCGCCCCCAAGGCAGCTTGCCGAAAATCCTCCCGCCACCATAAAGCCCCGGGCGTGTCAGGAGAATCCATTCACCCTCGTCGTTCAAACGAACCGGCAGGCTGCGGTGAAACGAGAACGGGTTGGCGGGGTCGATGATGACCCAGGTCTTCAGCTCGTTGACGTAACGCACCAGGTAGTAGTCGTCATTGATCCTGATGTAGTTGCCACCTGTCGCCGGCTGATAAATGTTTTGGTATTTGCCTTCCTCGGCCGCTACCTCCAGGCCATCGAGTACTTCGTTGGTCTCGAAAGGAGTCAGCGGGTTTTCACCTTCCATGACATACGTTCGGCCAGGAGCGGCGACGGTGATTTTCGGCGGGGCGCCTTCGGGGTGTTCGTTTTCGCCGCCAAGGTTCTCCTGTGGGGTGAACTCGTCTTTGGCTTCGCCGACTTCCGCCAACTCGGCCGAGCCGCCGAGCGCCAGCGCATTGAAGAGGGTGTCGATGCTACTGAAGATGGCGCCGAGTACGCCGGCCTTGCGTTCCTGGGCGTTCATGCCGTTGACGGCCTGGTCGATGTTCAGGCCGATGTTGGCGATGCCGGCACCGACGGCGGCCAGGGCCACGGGCCAGCCGGCGCAGGACATGGCGCCAAAGAGTCGGGTGAACGTACTCAGATAGCCGATCCACATTTTTTCCCGCAGGTCGGCATTGGAGCGTAAGGACATATCCGCGTCGTCGAACATGCGCTCCCTGACCGAGTCTCGGAGCCAGGTGAAGGTGTCAACATCGATATCCGGTATGTCTGGCTCGAACAGGCTATGGTCGTATTTGCCCCACGTCACATACAGCAAGTCGATGGTGTGGTTCAGGCCAACGTTGTCCTCATCCTGCTGCTGAGCCGATAAGGGGAAGTGCGCCATGAACCGGGCGCGGTTGTCCGGATGGTTGTTCTGGCACAGCAACCACCAGTGCAGGTCGTGGGGGGTTTCTAATACATGGAAGGCATCCGTTTCCCCCGGGGTATAGAGAATCTGCCGTCCGTCTCGGTCGATGATGCGCAGTATGTCACTGGACATGTAGTTGCCGATGCACAGCGGTGTGACTCGCAGGCCTTCGACAGGCGGTTCGTGGGCCCTGAGCATGTCCAGGGTAACGGGCCAGGTGAGATGGCCGGCCACCGCCTTGAGCACAGTTTTGAGGTTTTCGTTGCTCAGGCGTGAGCCGTCGTGTTCCTCCAACGCCTTGGAAATGAAATTGAGCTTGGCCAGGGTTCGAAAATTATCCGAATGATTGCGCCAGAAAGCGCCCATCTTCTCCCAATAGCGGTCGTGAAAATTGATGCGCCACAGGTCCTTGATGACCACGCTGGGGTGCATCTTCACTTCGTTGGTTTCGTTGTAGATCCGGGCGTTCGCTCCCTCGTTGTAGAACCCGCCATCACTATCCAGCAGGTCGGCATTGTCCTGGTCGTGGGCTTGAAAGCGCTGGACCACCAGTTGCGGCAAGGTCAGCGACTCAATGGGCTTGGGATAGTGTTCCCAGAACAGGAAGGCTTTGGTGCTGGTGACCGACGTGTTGTCGAAACGGTGCCACCAGACCTGGTCCGGGTCGATGTGCTGGATACCGTATTTGTCCAGAATTGCCTGAGCCTCGATATGGGCCATGTCGTGCATGTCGGGACAGGCTTCCACGAACGGAAGCACCAGGTCCTTGAGGGCCTGCACATCGTCGGGGTCCGGGAGTGGGAATTGAGTACTTGTATCTGAAGAATTCATCTCTCTCTCCTTGAGAAATGGATGGGTTTAAGGTCGGCACTATGCGCTGCGGACTACAGCCGGATCTGTAGGGAAAGCGGCGCACGTTGTCAGGGATTAATAGATCTTTGTTGTCAGAGGCCGCCCGGCTGCGGCCCGTCGTCACGCCCGCTTTGCTGTTTCTTTCACAACTGCGGGTGTATCGTATTCGCCTTTTGCGGGCCACGGGCCTGTTGCTGATACGTGAGGTAGTTGAGTTCATGTCGTTTACCCGTCGCCAAATCCTCGGTGGCCTGGCCGGTCTTGTTGTCGTTGGCGTCGGTGCGGGGGGCGCGTCGCGCTACTGGCTGGGCAAGATGGCTGACGCCGAGGCGGGTCACGATTACGAGCTGATCGCAGCGCCGCTGGACGTGGAACTGGTAGCCGGGCACAAGACCCAGGCCTGGGCCTTCGGCCCGTCGGCGCCGGGCACCGAATTGCGGGTGCGCCAGGGTGAATGGCTGCGGGTGCGGTTCATCAACCACCTGCCGGTCGCCACCACCATTCACTGGCACGGCATCCGCCTGCCGCTGGAAATGGACGGCGTACCTTACGTGTCGCAATTGCCGGTGTTGCCGGGTGAGTACTTCGATTACAAATTTCGCGTGCCGGATGCCGGCAGCTACTGGTATCACCCGCATGTGAACAGCAGTGAAGAGCTCGGTCGCGGTCTGGTCGGCCCGTTGATCATCGACGAACGCGAGCCGACCGGTTTCAAGTATGAAAAGACCTTGAGCCTCAAGAGCTGGCATGTCGACGACGTCGGTAATTTCGTCGAGTTCAGCATTCCCCGTGAAGCGGCCCGTGGTGGTACGGCGGGGCGCCTGGCGACCATCAATGGCGTGCCGCAAGCGGTGATCGACCTGCCGGCCGGGCAGATTACCCGTGTGCGTCTGCTCAACCTCGATAACACCCTGACTTATCGCCTGAACATTCCCGGAGTCGAGGCGCAGATCTATGCGCTGGACGGCAACCCGGTCGAGCCACGACCGCTTGGCAAGGAGTACTGGCTCGGTCCGGGCATGCGTATTTGCCTGGCGATCAAGGCCCCGCCGGCCGGTGAGGAGTTGTCGCTGCGCAACGGCCCGGTACGCCTGGGTACGTTCCGTTCGGTGGCCAATGCCGATGCGCCGACCGAGTGGCCGCCGGCACTGCCGGCCAACCCGATCGCCGAGCCGGACCTGGCCAATGCCGAGAAACTCAACTTCAATTTCGAATGGGTCGGCTCGGTATCGGTCAACGTTGATAACGGCAAGCCGCCGAGCCTGTGGCAGATCAACGGCAAAGCCTGGGACATCACCGACAAGACCTGCGCCGACCGCCCGATTGCCAGGCTCGAGAAGGGCAAGAGCTACATTTTCGAATTGAAGAACATGACTCAGTACCAGCACCCGATTCACCTGCACGGCATGAGTTTCAAGGTCATCGCCTCGAACCGGCACAAGGTCATTCCGTATTTCACCGACACCTACCTGCTGGGCAAGAACGAGCGCGCGCAGGTAGCGCTGGTGGCGGATAACCCGGGTGTATGGATGTTCCACTGCCATGTGATCGACCACATGGAAACCGGCCTGATGGCCGCTATCGAGGTGGCGTGATGCGTCAGATTCGTCCCGCCGCCATCATCGACCGCAGCCGTGATCGCGAATTCATGCGTGAGGCCTTGGCACTGGCGGCCCAAGGTGCAGCCCTCGGCGAAGTGCCGGTGGGCGCGGTGCTGGTGCAGGACGGGGAAATCATTGGTCGCGGCTTCAACTGCCCGATCAGTGCCAGCGATCCCAGCGCCCACGCGGAAATGGTCGCGATCCGCGCCGCCGCTCAAGCGGTGAGCAACTATCGTCTGCCGGGTAGCACGCTGTATGTGACGCTGGAACCGTGCAGCATGTGCGCAGGCCTGATCGTGCACTCGCGGATTGCGCGGGTGGTGTACGGCGCGCTGGAGCCGAAGGCGGGGATTGTGCAGAGCCAGGGGCAGTTCTTTACCCAGGGCTTTTTGAATCACCGGGTGTTGTATGAAGGCGGGGTGTTGGCGGAGGAGTGCGGGGCGGTGCTCAGCGAGTTCTTCAAGGCCCGCCGCGCAAAGCCTTCAGACTAAACACAAAACCAAATGTGGGAGCGAGCAAGCTCGCTCCCACAGGTTTTTGCAGCGTTTGAAAAATCGTTTTACTTACGAGCCACAATCACTGCCCGCATCGGCGCCGGCAGCCCTTCAACGGTCTTGCTGTGATCCTCGGGATCGAGGAAATCACTGAGCGACTGATACTTCATCCACTCCGTCCCGCGCTGTTCCTCGACCGTGGTGGTGCTCACATCCACGCACTTCACATCGGTGAACCCGGCACGTCGCAACCACAGCTCCAGCGCCGGCACCGACGGCAGGAACCACACATTACGCATCTGCGCGTAGCGGTCTTCCGGCACCAGCACCTGATGTTTGTCACCTTCAACTACCAGCGTTTCCAGCACCAGTTCACCGCCCTTGACCAGGCAATCCTTCAGCGCCAGCAAATGCTCGATGGGCGAACGGCGGTGGTAGAACACGCCCATGGAAAACACCGTGTCGAACCCTTCGAGGTTCGGCGGCAGGTCTTCGAACGGGAAGGGCAGGTGCCAGGCATTCGGCTCGGACAGGTAACGTTGCACCGCCTGGAACTGGCAGAAGAACAGCCAGTTGGGGTCGACACCGATCACGCTGTCGGCGCCGGCGCCGAGCATGCGCCACATGTAATAACCGTTGCCGCAGCCGACATCGAGGATGCGCTTGCCTTTCAGGTCCAGGTGCGGAGCGACCCGCGACCACTTCCAGTCCGAGCGCCATTCGGTGTCGACGTGCACGCCGAACAGGTCGAACGGCCCCTTGCGCCATGGCGACAGTCCCATCAGCGCAGTGCGCATTTGCGCGCGGGTCTCGTCGCTGCAATCAGTATCCAGCTTCAGGCCATTGAGCAAATCGACTTCGCTCGGCTGGATCTTCGGCAGGGCGTCCAGCGCGCTTTGCCAGCGTTCCAGGTCGCCATGGCCCTTTTCCATTTTCTTGTCGAGTTGCGCTTGCAGGGTGTTGGCCCAGTCGGCCAATGGGGTGCCGGCCAGACGGCGGGCGAGGGGGGACAGATCAATCATGGCAAGGCAATCAACGAGGCAAAGTTAAGACACTGGAACCACGGCACGACTTTCGAGAACCCGGCGGCCAACAGGCGTTCGCGGTGTTCTTCGAGGCTGTCGGGCTTCATGACGTTTTCGATGGCGCTGCGCTTCTGGGCGATTTCCAGCTCGCTGTAGCCATTGGCGCGTTTGAAGGCGATGTGCAGGTCAGTGAGCAACGCGTGCTCCTGCTCGTCTTCGAAGCGCAGTTTTTCCGAGAGGATCAGGGCACCACCAGGCAACAGCGACTGACGGATGCGCGACAGCAACGCCGTGCGCTGGTCCGGGGCGATGAATTGCAGGGTGAAGTTCAGCGCGACCACCGAGGCCGGCTGGAACTCCAGCGCGAGGATGTCGCCTTCGATCACCTCGACCGGCAGCAACTCCTGGAACATCGAATCCTGACCGTTGAGGTACTCGCGGCAGCGTTCGACCATGGCCGCGGAGTTATCCACAGCGATCACCCGGCAACCGTCGGTGCGCACATGACGGCGCAGGGCCTGGGTCACGGCACCCAGCGACGAGCCAAGGTCGTAGAGCACGCTGTGGGGCTGGGCGAACTGCGCGGCGAGCACGCCGAGGTTTTCGACGATGGTCGGATAACCCGGCACCGAGCGCTTGATCATGTCCGGGAACACCCGCACTACGTCTTCGTTGAAGGCGAAGTCAGGCACCTGGGCCAAAGGCTGGGCGAAAAGGCGATCGGGTTCTTTGCTCACGGCGGTTCCAGCGGTCTAGGTGGAAAAGGCCGGCATTTTAGCCAAGTTGGCGCGGGGATGCGCGGGTTGTCTGATAAAGCGGCGGGGCACGCCTGGATTCTTCATTGTCAGTGAGATAGCTATCGCGAGCAGGCTCGCTCCCACAATGGACCTGTCGAACACAAATCATGTGTTCACAGTCGATCAAATGTGGGAGCGAGCCTGCTCGCGAAGAATTCAACGCGGTCTTTGGCTGAACGCCGAGGCAGTGATCCCCCATTGCCCCAACCAATAGCTGAGGATGATCACATAAGACGCCGCATCGAACGGCACCACAAACCGGCTGATGCCAATCACGCTGTCGGAGAACACGAACGCCACCGCCCCTGCCGCCGCCAGCAGCGCCGAGCGTTTGGGCACGTCGGTCCCGAGTCGGGCCAGGGCGCGCCAGAGCATGGCGCTGATCGCCGTGCCATAGACAATCACTGGCACCAGCAATGGGCCGAGGCCGTTGGAAATCAGAATCCCCAGCAGGACGGCGCCGACACCGAGGGCCAGCACCAGCGGCAGTACGGCCAGGCGCCGGCAATCGCTCAGATAAGCCTTGAGATAAGCCAGGTGCGCGACCAGAAACGCGCCAAGGCCAAAAACGAACAAATCCCCCGGCCATGCCAGCAACACGTCGCCGACCAGGGAGAAAATCAACCCCAGGCTGATCCAGCGCCGATATTCGCCGGGTGGCGCATCGTGCAGCCAGCCGAGCAGGGCCAGCACCGGTAGCGGCTTGACCAGCAGGCACAGCAGGGACGCATGCACGCTCAGGCCATAAAGAAAGGTCACCGCGCCCATCAGCGCCAGAATCAGCCAGCCCACGGTCAGTTGACCGAGATCGCGCAGTCGAACGAATCCACCGGCAGCACTTCCGGCGCCCATGGCTGTTGCGAGGTCAGGCGCAAACGCCCGGTGCCAGTAGCAAAAGCCTGAAAGCGCCAGGTCGAGACCCCGGCGGCGCCGACGATGCCGGCATCTTCCGGGTTTCGATAAACCTCTGGCCCCAGGGCGTGCAACACACCGCCGGCGGAATCCTGGATCGCCCAGCGATAGCCCGTGGTCGGATTGCTCGGCAGGGTCAGGATCAGGTTTTGCCCGTTGCTGAGCTGCACCGGACATTCGCTTTGTCTTTCCACGGTCACGTTGTGTGCAGGTTGCATGGCGCATCCGGCCAGCAAGGCGAGGGCGAGGGGGACAAGCAGGCGAATGGGGGACATAGGCTCAAGGGCTCCGGCGTTCACGACGAACGGCGAGCATAACTTAAGATGAGACAAAGTGTGACAGTCAGCCTGGACGGTGGTGTCAGGACTGACGCCTTCGCGAGCAAGCTCGCACACAGGTACAGTGGTCGATTCGGGCATTTTTACATTCCCCCAAAAACGACTAAGCCCGGCCGAAGCCGGGCTGTGAATTTCCCTCCACGATCAGCCGATAGCTTCAGCGCTACCGGTTTTGTCGAAGCCGTCGGCAGCGATAGCGCCTGCTGTGCCGGTTTTATTAAAACCGTCAGAGGCATAGGCGCCCGAATGGCTGCGTTCGATCGCGGCGCTGGCACCGGAACCGAAGGAGGCCGAGCCGGTTTTGTCGTAGCCATCGGCTGCAAAGGTATTGGCAGCCAGCACGGAAAGGGCGAGGGCAAGGATCAATCGGGTTTTCATGACAGGTACTCCAGGTACGTTCGCTATGGGTAAGTTCAGACACTCCTTCGAGGCCTGTACTGGATATACGTGCGTCCTGTTGATATGGATGCACTCAGCTGCAGGCTGCTGCCGGTGCATTAACCGATGATTATCTTGCTCAAGGGTGAGACGAATGGTGCCCTTCGCGAGCTCGTTCACGAAGGGCCTTGGCGCTCACCGTTGCAGTGAGCGTCGATTGGCGATCAGTCAGTGACGATCCGCGAATGCTTGCGGGTGTCTTTCATGGTGACGTACACCAGCAACGACACGGCAATGCACGCGGTAACGTACCAGTAGTAACCCGTCTCCATGCCGATGCTCTTGAACCACAGCGCGATGTATTCAGCGGTACCGCCGAAGATCGAGACGGTCAGTGCGTACGGCAGGCCCACGCCCAAGGCGCGGATTTCGGTCGGGAACAGTTCGGCTTTCACCACGGCGTTGATCGAGGTGTAGCCGCTGACGATGATCAGCGCTGCCATGATCAGGAAGAACGCACCCCACCAGGTCGTAATGGTGTGCAGGGTGGTCAGGATCGGTACGGTGAACAGCGTGCCCAGAATGCCGAAGGCAATCAGGATCGGCCGACGACCGATTTTATCTGACAGCCCGCCGATGATCGGTTGCAGGCACATGAACAGGAACAACGTGGCAGCGGAAATGGTGGTGGAGTCGGAAATGCTCATGCCGACGGTGTTCACCAGGTATTTCTGCATATAGGTGGTGTAGGTGTAGAACGCCAGGGTACCGCCCATGGTCAGGCCGACCACGGTCATCAGTTCCTTGGGGTGACGCATCAAGGTGCGCATCGCGCTTTCCTTGGCTTTTTCTTTCTTGGTGAACGACTCGGTCTCTTCCATGCCGCGACGCAGGTACAGCGCCACCACGGCACACAGCGCGCCGATGGCGAACGGGATGCGCCAGCCCCAGGCGTAGAGCTCCTCGGTGGTGAGGAAGTTCTGCAGGACAATCAGCACCGCCAAAGCGATGAGCTGGCCGGAGATCAGCGTCACGTACTGGAAGCTGGAGTAGAAGCCGCGACGCTCCTTGGTCGCCATCTCGCTGAGGTAAGTGGCGGAGGTGCCGTATTCGCCACCCACCGACAGGCCTTGCAGCAAGCGCGCGAACACCAGCAGGATCGGCGCGCCGATGCCGATGACTTCATAACTCGGGCTCAGGGCGATCAGCAGCGAGCCGAAGCACATCAGGTACACCGAGGCCATCAGGGCCTTTTTGCGCCCGACCTTGTCGGCATACAGACCCATCAGCCAGCCACCGATCGGACGCATCAGGAAGCCCACGGCGAAGATCGCGGCGGTGTTGAGCAGTTGGGCGGTGGTGTCGCCTTTGGGGAAGAAGGTCTTGGCGAAGTACAGGGAGAAGGCGGCGTAGACGTACCAGTCGTACCACTCGACCATGTTGCCAACGGAACCGCTGAAGATCGATTTGATGCGGCTGGAAGTGGTTCTTTCTTTGGCCGGTACGGCAGCCGACCCAAGGGGCAGGGCGTTGGAGTTATCCATTGAAGGATCCTTCATTTAATTGTTTTTGTGGAGTGCGATTAAACGCAGCCTGCAGGGGCTATAGCAGGAGCTGTGCCAACGGGGAGAGGGCCGGTTTAGAGGGGGGAGGGTGTTTCGGTGAGCGGAAATCCGCCTATAAAAGTTTGGTGGTGAGCGGAAAATTGCTTGTCGGGAGGTGTATTTGTATTGCCTTTGCCGGCCCCATCGCGAGCAAGCTCGCTCCCACAATGTTCGGCGTACACAGATCCACTGTGGGAGCGGGCTTGCCCGCGAAGAGGCCAGTCCAGACGCTACAGAAACATCTCTCTGCTCAACCCATGCCGCTGCATTTTTTCATTGAAAGTCCGGCGCGGCAGTTGCAGTTCTTCGAGCACCGCTTTCACATCGCCGTTGTGCCGGGTCAATGCCGCACGCAGGCATTGCGCTTCGAACGCTTCCTGCTGCGCCGCCAGTGACTGGCCGGGTTCGATGCCCAAGGGCTCCGGTTCACCGAGCCCCAATACCTGACGCTCGGCGACGTTCGCCAGTTCGCGCACGTTGCCCGGCCAGTCGTGGCTCAGCAGGTGACTCAACTGCGCGCCGCTCAACGGTGGAAATTTACGTCCCAGGCGTTCGGCGGCGTTTTGGGCAAAGGATTCGAACAGCAAGGGTATGTCTTCACGGCGTTCGCGCAAGGGCGGCAGGCGTAGTTCAGCGACGTTCAAACGATAGGCCAGGTCTTCGCGAAAACGTCCGGCCCGCGCTTCGTCGAGCAGGTCCGGTTTGGTCGCGGCAATGATGCGCAAATCCACGCGGATGCTCTGGTTCGAGCCCAGTCGTTCAAGCTTTTGCTCCTGCAACACCCGCAGCAACTTCACTTGCTGGGCCAGCGGCATGCTTTCGATTTCATCGAGAAACAGCGTGCCGCCGTCGGCGTACTCCAGCTTGCCGATGCGCTTGCCGGACGCCCCGGTGAACGCGCCGCTCTCGTGACCGAACAGCTCGGCCTCGAACAATTGCTCGGGGATGGCCGCGCAGTTGAGTGCGACAAAGGGCTTATCGGCCCGCGGCCCGAAGTCGTGCAGGCAACGCGCGACCAGTTCCTTGCCGCTACCGGTTTCGCCGCGAATCAGCACGTTGACCGGCAGTGCTGCCAGGTCCAGCACCTGCCGGCGCAAGGTCTGCAAGCCCCGGGACACGCCCAGCAGCGTGGCATCCAGCTTGGCGCGGTTGTCCGCCTGCTCGTGCAGTGCGCGGTTCTCCAGAACCAGCCGGCGCTTGTCGAGGGCGCGGCGCAGGCTGCCGAGCAGGGTTTCCGGGCTGAAGGGTTTTTCGAGGAAATCGTAGGCGCCGTCGCGCATGGCCTCGACGGCCATCGGCACGTCGCCGTGGCCGGTCAGCAGGATCACCGGCAAATCGGCATCCCGGCGTTGCACCTCGGCCAGCAGTTCCAGGCCGGTCATGCCGGGCATGCGCACATCGCTGAGAATCACCCCGGCAAAATGCCTGGGCAATTGCGCCAGGCACTCATCGGCGCGGCTGAACAGTTGCACCTCGAAACCCGACAGGCTCAACCATTGCTCGACGGCACTGCGAATGCTGCTTTCGTCGTCGACCACGATCACTGAGTTCAGCATGGTTCATGCACCTCCAGGTCGATGGGCAAGGTCACGGTAAACACGGCCCCTTTGTCATGATTTTCGGCACTCAAGCGCCCGCCGGATTCATGAACGATGGCAAAGGACACGGCCAGCCCGATGCCCAGGCCTTCGCCTACCGGTTTGGTGGTGAAGAACGGATCGAAGACCTTGGACAGGTTCTCTTCGGCGATACCGCCACCGTTGTCGATCACGCTCAGGCGCCACAATTGTTCGTCGGCCTCGAGGCGAATCTCCAGGCGTTTGCAGGGTTTATCCTGCATCGCATCAAGAGCATTGCGCAGCAGGTTGATCAGTACCTGTTCCAGGCGAATCGCATCGCCACGCACCCAGGCCGGGCGGGTCAGGTGCAGCACCGTGCTGACCTGTTCGTCGCGCAACCGGGTATCGAGCAGTTGCAGCGACTGGTCCACCACCGCCGCCAGGTCCAGGCGTTCGCGCAAACCGCTGGGGCTTTTGCGAGCGAAGGTTTTCAGATGGCCGGTGAGGGCCGCCATGCGGGTGAGCATTTCATCCACCGGTTTGAGCGCCTTATAGGCGTCGTCGACGCGACCGTGGTCGAGCAGCAGCCTCAGAGTAGCAAGCTGCATGCGCTGGGCGGTGAGCGGCTGGTTGATCTCATGGGCCAGGGCGGCGGACATCTGCCCCAGCGCCGCGAGTTTGGCCGACTGCACCAGGCCTTCCTGGGCGGTGCGCAGGTCGCGGGTGCGTTCTTCTACCAGTCGTTCGAGTTCTTCGCGACTGCGCTGACGCAGTTTGGCCAGGCGCCAGCGCTGATTGAGGAACAGCAGCAGGAACACCAGGGTCAGCCATAGCCCGGCCGCGGCAAGCGCGGCGTTGCGGCTGTCTTCGAAGGCGACTTGCGGGCGCCGCAGCAGGTGCAGGGTCCAGCCCTCGGTACTCAGCGGCAGGGATTCCCACAGGTAATCGGCCTTGCCGTCGGGGCCATCGACCCGAGTCAGGTCACTGTTGTCGTCGAAGCGCCGCAACGATTGAAACTCAAGCGGCGTCAGCGGCTGCTTGTCGTACTGGCGAGTGGTCTTGAGTTCGGCATGATCGCTGTCGCTCAGCGGCTTGAGCAGGCGATAGCGCCAACCCGGCTGGTTGGCGATGAAGATGATCCCGCGCGCATCGCTGACCAGCAGCGTGTCGCTGCCCTGACGCCACTCGCGTTCCAGTTCGGGAAATTCCAGTTTCACCACCATGGCACCGAGGAACTGGCCGTCGTCATCGCTGACCGCGCTGGAGAGGAAGTAACCGGGAATCCCGCTGGTCACCCCCACGGCATAAAAGCGCCCCGTGCCCTGGGTGCGGGTCTGGTTGAAATAGGGACGGAAACCGTAGTTGTGGCCGACATAACTGCTGGGCAAACGCCAATTGCTCGCCGCTACGGCGAGGCCGGTGCGATCGAGCAGTTCCAGGGTCGAGGATTCGGCGGCGCCATTGATTTTTTCCAGTTTGCGATTCAGCGCATCCTGCTGCTCGGGGCTCACCGCCCCCTTGAGCGCCGAGCGCAGCTCCGGGTCCAGCGCCAGCACCGCGGGCAGGGCGCGGTAACGTTCGATCAGGGTATGCAGGGACGTGGCATACAGCGCCAGTTGCTGATTGGCGCGGCCAGCGTCTTCGACCATTGACTGACGCACGGTGTGGCGCATGGCCAGGGTGGCCGCGAGGGCGGCGCCGGCGATGATCAATAAGGTGTAGAGCGCCAGGCGCAGGGATCTGGAGGTCGGGAGCATCGAACGGAAGTCGGACAAAAGATAGGAGGGGCAAGATAGCATGCGGACTATCTTGCGCCAGATCTCATCTCGCTGCGCCCTGGTGAATACCCTGAACTTTCAACCAATCATGTATTGTCTTATTCGTTTCAGTTCATTTGTCAGATTCCCCAACGAAACTACCGAGTTCTTGGAGTTGTTCAGATCATCGTTGTTCAAGTGTGCTTCATGCATTCTGTTGGCCAGCCGGGTCTGTTCAGACGGGCTGTCACCAGGATCTGCATTGAGATGTTCGAGCATTCTCGGATTATTCAGTACCAGGTTTTCAAGTAGGGAAACGCCACCCACGTCAGTGGCATCGATCTCATAAAAATAGTATGGACGGCCCGCTTGGACTGCATAAAACATTGCCCCATCGAGTGTCTCTGCGACAATCAAGGCATCCCCACTGACCATTTTGTTAACCGCAGTGAACTCCTTTGAAGCGTTGAAGCCATCCCGTATTACCTCTTCAGGGCTACGTAGGTCCGCACGGTAGACCTTGCCACCAAAATCGGTTCTTTCGAGCAGGTTCGCACCGTTCCAGAAATGGGCGGGTTGATAGGGGTCTGCATTCAGGATTTCGAGGAGCGTATTCTGATCATCGGTTGGCGCAGGTGGACTGGCAGGGCTGTTTTCATCGTCTGAACCAGACTCACTCTGTGAGCGATTGCTTTCGGGCGAGTCTTGATAGTCCATTGATTCATCACCGTCTTGCTCTGAGGGCTGTAAGTCAATCGGTGGCAGGCCATACGTTGCTCTCACGTCAGATTCGATCATCAAAAAATCCTCCAGAACCTCATCATCGTATGGCTGCCACATACGCCCATCAGGATCGATTCTGCAGATTGGGTTGTTTCCACAGAACCGATACAGGTTCAGACCGTTAATCGAGCCAATCGGATCCGGATTTATCCACCGCCCCAGCCATCCCGCGTAATACCGGGCGCCATAGTAATAAAGCCCACTGGCATCCCGCTCCTTCCCCGAATACCGAATGGTTTTGTAGTCGGCATCGACCTTCGAGCGAGCAGCCCACCAGGCCGTGCCACCATAGGGGTAGTAACCCTCGTGACTGATGACGGCGGCCAGTTGATCCAGCTCCAGGCAACTGGAACCCAGGTGATCATCAATGCTGTAGCGCACTTGATCGTTATTGATATCGTCCGGCGGGCCCTTGACCCAATGCAGGCACCGCACGCTGCCGCGGGCCAGTTGGACGTCAATGACCTGCAATACTTTGCCGTCGCCAGTGGTGCGTACTTCCAGACCTGGGAGATAGTGGACAACATCTTGATGGGTCACAGCGCGGGCCTGACGGCTGCTGAACTTGACGACCCGCTCTCCGGCAGCGCTATAGCGATACCATTCCCCGTCATTGACCCCGTTGGAGCGCTGGACATTGATGACACTTTGCAACTGATTGCGCGGATCCCAGGTCATCGGTTGGGCGCCTGCCACCAGGTATTGCAAGTTGCCGTTTGCATCGAAGTGACGGCTGAAGTCAGGAACATCTTCACCCTCGTTCCATGGCAAGGCGCGGTTGCTTTGTGGGTCGACGTACATCTGGCGACTGAACGGATTTTTATCACTTTCATGGCGCAACAAGGTCCGATTGCCGCCAGCGTCGTATTCGTAATGTTCGGTGTAGTTGAGCAAACGGGCGGGGTCGATGGGGCTGGGGATGTTCAGTTCCGGTAATCCCGGGGTTTGGCCCGCACCCGCTGTTTCACGACCCTTGGCGCTGGTCAGTTGGTAGAGGCTGTCGTAGGTATAGGTACTCTCGGCAGCTACGCGCTGATTGTCGAAATAGCTGTCCGCTTGTGTGTGATCCATGAGCCGGAGGATGTTGCCGACCGGGTCGTACTCGTAACTCATCTCCTGCAATCGTTGGTGTGTCGACTTGGTCGCAGTCAGGCGTTCCAGTCGGCCGTTTGCAGGTTGGTAGCTGGCAACGCTGGTGACGTTGTTGCCGGCAATTTGAGTGAGCAATTGTCCTGCGGCATCGTAGTCGGCAGCCTTGAGCAACGGCTGTGATGCCTGGCCTTTGAGCGTCAGGTCGATGCGTTGCAGTTGCCCGGCGCGGTCGAAGCTGAATTGTCGTAAATGGCCTCCGGCATCGATCTGTTCCAGCACTTCACCTGAAGGACCGAGTCGATTTTCGCTGGTGTAGCCTTCGCCGGGTTGCAGCAACGGGTCGCGATCAGCCTCGGTCGGCGGCCAGTTGGCTGACTGGTTCGCCTGATCGGGCAGGAAACGCCGGGTCTGGCGGATCAATCCTCCATTCAGGGCGACTTGTTTGAGCCACAGCGTACCAGCCGAATCGTCATGACGGATCAAACTGCCGCACTGGTTACGCTCGGCGAATTCAGGCGAATTGTCGGCATACGTCAGGCGCTCGACGGTGCGTAAGTCCATGTCCAAGGCGTACTCATGGAGAGCGATTGGCCGGCGCAGTTCGTCGTATTCGTTCTGCCAATGGCTGCCTCGCCCATCCCAGTGTTCGAGTACTTGTCCGGTTTCCCCCGTCAGGGCCAGGCGCCATCCCGCATCGACGCTGTCCGTCATCAGTGCCGCGCCCGACAGGCTGTAAAGCGCAATCTGGTTCGGCCGGGTTGTTGCGGAACAAAACCGTGGATCGCGCTCAGCCACCAACCGCCCGGCAGCATCATGTTGCCGGGTGGAGATTCGCGCAGCGGGGTTGTCAGACACCGCCGCGCGAAGATAAGCCACTTGCCGTACCGCCAGGCCACGACTGTCTATTGCAGCCAGCACCGGCGTATGGCGATGGAGGTTTGAGTTCAATGAAGTGTCCATATGGACTTTTTGTGTTTTTGCGGCGGATCAAACAAGTCATTCTCATCGAACGCAATGGTGTACCAGCAGCGATAGCGTTGTTCCCGACGCAATGGCTTCTCTTCCGGGGGATTGCCCTGCAGCATTTTTTTCGCCAGCACGGTGTGTGTCGGCCGGCCGGCGGCGTCGTAGAACTGCTGGTCGTGGTACCACGATTCGCGGATCGAGGCGTCGTTGATGTAGCGGTAGACATTGGCGAAGTAGGGACGATAGATGCGCACCTTCTCGCCTTTGTTGTTGTATTCGACCCGTTCGCTGACTCGCCAGCGCCGCTCTGCCTGTGCTTCCTTGGGACGGCCGTATTTGTCGAGTGTAAGTTCGCCTTTTTCATTCAACCACCAGGCCAGGCCAGGTTCGACCTCCTGCTTGGTTTGCAGGGAGCGGCCGAAGCCGTCCCAGCAGGCGATGGCCGCGCGGATTTGCAACTCCGGGTCGCGGGGGTAGCGGTCGGCCTGCAAGGTGACGACATGCACGGGTTCGCGTTGAGCATTCTCGATGTATCGCTTTAGTCGCAACTCGTCCCCGGAAAGTTCTTGCAAGCCCTCTAGATGTACTCGAGCCCGGCTGCAGATATGGCCGTCAGGCAATACAAAACCTTCGTTGCGGGCCCAGCGCAGCCATTGAGTGGGTTCTATCGGGGGAATTTTGCCCATCCAGCTGAAGGGCGCAGAGAAGGTGGCCGTGGCGTAGTTGCCGATGGCTTTGTTCTTGTCGGCGATAGCGCCTGCCGGCGTGCAATCTTCCGGTGGCTGGTAACCGCTGAGTGGATCGAAGCCGACCTCGATGCCCCGTTCCGTGCCGTAGAAGCTGGTCACCCGCACTTCGCCAAACGCGTTGTAGCGAGCCTCCTGGGTGTTTTGATTGGGGTCGATGATGCCTGCGGGCAGGAACGATCGGTAGTCGACATCGAGAATCCGTGTCGTGCAGCCATCCGGCAGGGTGACGGCGGTGCTCAGGCACCAGTGCTTGTCATAGGCGACCGTGGTGATGCCGTGGCTCTTGGTCTGCTGGAACTTTTCGACGTTATAGAAACCTGCCAGGCCGTAGTAAGTGGGGAAGCTTTTGCGCACGGACCACAGGTAGTTCTTGGCATCGGTCGGGTCATCGGGTTCGCCCGCAGGAGCGTCTGGCAGGAACAGCTTCATGATGCGGTAACCGACTTCAGGTGATTCGAGTTTCTCCTTGAGGTTGAACGGCATGTTGCCATTTTCGTCCTTGAGCTTGTCGTAGGCACTCAGGGCGGTGGCATCCAGCTCGGCGATTTCCTGATAGTCGGGCAGGGCGTTGAAGATCAGTTGGTTCGGGTCCAGCAATTCCCCGGTGGCCGGGTTTTGATAACGCTGCAGGACCAGACCGGTGAGTATCGACCTGAGATCCCATTCCCCATCGTCCTTGCTGAATTCAAGAACGTTTTCGTAGTTGATCATCATCGGCGCGAGCTCGCCCTTTTCCAGGACCAGTGCATTTGTGCGCTGGCGATAGGGCAGGCCCAGGCGCCAGCCCTGTTTGTCTTCCAGATGACGATGTTCAGCCTTGCTCTGGGTCAGGTACCAATTCTGTTGTGCCGGGTCGTGTGCATGCAGCCACCACCTGTTTTCGTAGAACTCGTCGCTGTCTTCGCCGGGGCCGTCGACGACAAACGGCGGCGGACTCTCGTCGGTATTACGCCGAGCGTAGTGCACGATAAAACTGTGAGTCAGGCTGCCGAATTTGTCCCACTCCAGGTTGATCGTGTGCTGGACCAGCGGGTCGTCGGCCAGTGCTTTTTCGTATTGATAAGCGATGCTTTCCAGGGGCAGAAGTTGTAGGACGGCGTACGGATGGTGTTCGCCTTTTGGCCTGAGCTCGCGGATCAGAAAACGGTTCTCTTGCACGGTGTACGGTACCGCTGTTTGCGGATTATCGTCGGCGGCGGAAATCTCTGAACGCAGCACCGACCCGCTCAGCGTGCGGGCCATCTCGCGGACGAGATTTTCATCGGGAACGATCAAGCGACCGGCCGCGTCACTGAGATGGTATTCCTGCAGTAAGTGACCATTCAATTGCTGGGCTTTTTTATCACCGCTGTAGTAAGCCGGGTCCCGCATGTGCAGCGATCTACCCGTATGGAACCAGGTCTTGCTGAGAATCGGCGCGGTGAAGCCCGGGTTCGAACGCTCCGCCGCCGAAGCTTCGGTATCGGTTTGCAGCAACAGGCCGAAGCCCCGGAACTCACGTTCGAAACTGTCGTAAAAACCCTGGCGATAGGTAAAGCCCTGGGTCAGTCGATTGCCGGTGATTTCATCGAGTTGGGTCTGCTGGCTGACCAGGTGCATGGCGAACGGCAGGTGCGAAACCGGGGCTTTACCGGCCGCGATCAGCTCGGCTTTTTCGTCCAGCCATTCCTGGGCCGAACTACGGTAACTCACCCCTGTCACGGCGCCCATGTTGTTGTGGCTGGCATTCACCAGATACGGTTTGGCGCTGACGAAATCATAGCGCCAGTGTCGGGGCTGCATGTGGGGGACGGTCAGGATCAGGCTGGAGCAGCCCAACCCTTGCAAGTCGGCGATGCTCACCTGGCAGAAGCGGTCGTAACGCACGCCTTGCGGCCATGGCATTTTCACATAGTCCTCTTCGAAGCCTTCGCCGCCGTGGTTCATGTATACCCGGAAACCGTCGGACTCCAGGTAGATCAGGTCAACCGCGCCCGAGCCGTCCAGGTCCGCCAGCCGCACCCGCGACGAATCGAACTCGGTATATTTGAAATTCAGCTCGCACAGGACGAAACCTTTGCCGAATTTTCCATGCCCCAGATTCGGCCAGCATTTGACTTCGTTGTGGCGGATGCGGATCAAGTGTTGTGTCGCGCTGCCCAGTGGATCGCTGAAAGCCACCAGTTCGGTCTGGGTACTGCTCAACAGGGGCAGCGAGTCGTCGTCGTGAGGGATGTTGGCCCCTTGGCTGAACCCGACTGCACGCCGGCTTGAATACAGCCGCACGCTACGCGGGCCGATCAACGCCAGATCAGTCAGACCGTCGCCCACCAGATCCGCCAACTGCGCCATGGGATGAAAAAACTCCGTGGGAAACGCAGCATAGGCCACGAAGTTCGACCAGGTTCGGTCAGGATTGAGGGTGAAGAATCCGGACAGGCCGGGGCGGGCGATCACCCAGTCGAGCTTGCCGTCGCCGGTCAGGTCGCTGAGGGACTGGCGAATCGGTTTGCTGCTGTCGGCCACCGGAATGCCGGGCAAGAGCGCCCAGTCGCCATAACTCACATCGTTGCCGCCACTGTCGGCGCGCAGTGGTTCGCGGTAGTACCAGGCCTTGTCACTGCGCAACAGCACGCCGGGCATGCTTTCGCCATACAAGTCCACCAGGTGATAGCGCTGGCCGTCATCGAGGCCGGGCATCTGCGGAAACTCGCGGTAACCCTTGCGCTCCGGGTCGAGCTCAAACGGGTTGTAGAAAAACTCCATGGGTGGGCGACTTTCCATCTGCCCCTGATTGTCATACGCCTGGATGTGTGCGGCGGTCAGATGGTTGTAGCCCAGCGGACTCTGGCGGTGTTCGAGCAGCAGGCGCTGGATCAGCACCGGTTCGTTGCCCAGTTCTTCAGCGAACTGATGAAACATCAGGACCTGACGGCACAGGCGCCGGGAACCCAATTCAAACCCGTAGGCGTAATTCCAGAAGGGATCCTTGCGCGGTGCGCCCCACTCGCCGCGCTCTATGCCAGGCAGGTCGTAAACCGGCACTTGCGTCAGGTCGGCTCTACGTTCGCCGTAATCGAACAGCAGGTGGAAATGCCAGGCCACGTCTTTCCAGCCATCGGCTTTCCATGCATACAGGTTGGCGTTGGCCTGGGCATTTGCGTACAAGACCCGACGCAGGTAACGCTGGCTGCGGTAGTCGCGGAACTGTGGAGCGGCCGGCGCTTCGACTTCCGCCTGGTACAGGTACACCACATGTTCACCGCGCAGGTTTAGGCTTTCATCGATCAGCCATACACCAACGTGGGTTTTGTCTTGCGGATCGGCCCGGCGTGAAGCCTCGGTTTTACCGTAGCAGTGCAGGCTGCCGTCGGCACCGTGGATCAGCCAGAAGCCTGCCGGATTGTCGGCATCGGCCTCTTCGGTCCAGTGCTCGATCAAATCGAAAGCGCCCTCGACTCGCGGCCAGTAGCGCACGACATGGTGCATGCCGATCTGAACGCCGTTGTATTCGGACACCGTTTTTGAGATCAGCTTGCCGTCGTCACTCTTCTCGGGCATCCACACGTCACCGCCAGGGCCGACCACTTGATCATTGCCGTCGTATTTCGGCACGCCTTTGGTGGTGCGCAGGGTGATCGCATTGGTGGTCAGGCGCCAGCCGATGCCGAATGGGCTGTTGCCGACATCGCTGCTGTAGCCCAGGCTCAGGGCCGGGACCAGGTCGCGGTTGGGTGCCTTGCTGATCGGCAGCGGCAACTCCAGTGATGCTGCACCGGTGGTGCCCACACCGCCCCAGCCTTTGCCGATGCTCTGGATGGCGCCGCCGCCTTTGGGCAGCGCGGGAGCGTTGATTTCGAGGGGGGCCTGCTGTTCATACGCCATGGAAGTGTCCGCCGTGACAGAGAATGCATCGAGTGCGTTCAAGCTATCAGCGACACTGTTAGCTGTAACCTGTCAAATCTGACAGGTCAGCCAGAGATTTTTAGAACAAACCGTACGTTTTTCCCTGCCTTCGATTACTTTTTATCAGGCGTAAAAAAACCGGTCTGCCATTGCCTGCAGACCGGTTCTTACTGTGCGATGTGAGTGCTTACTGCACTTCCACCGCCAGGCTTTCACTGATCTTTTTCTGCCAGATGGCAGGGCCGGTGATGTGTACCGACTCACCCTTGCTGTCGACCGCAACGGTCACCGGCATGTCTTTCACGTCGAACTCGTAGATCGCTTCCATACCCAGTTCGGCGAAAGCTACCACGCGGGATTTCTTGATCGCTTGCGCCACCAGGTAAGCCGCGCCGCCGACTGCCATCAGGTAAACGGCTTTGTGGTCCTTGATCGCTTCGATCGCGGTCGGGCCGCGCTCGGACTTGCCGATCATGCCCAGCAGGCCAGTCTGCTCGAGGATCTGACGGGTGAACTTGTCCATCCGCGTCGCGGTGGTAGGACCTGCCGGGCCAACCACTTCTTCGCGTACCGGATCAACCGGACCCACGTAGTAGATGAAGCGACCCTTGAGGTCCACCGGCAGGGTTTCGCCCTTGTTCAGCATCTCGACCATGCGCTTGTGCGCAGCATCGCGACCGGTGAGCATCTTGCCGTTGAGCAGGACGGTCTCGCCCGGCTTCCAGCTCTGCACTTCTTCTGGGGTCAGGGTGTCGAGGTTGACACGACGGGCCGACGGGCCGGCTTCCCAGACGATTTCCGGGTAGGCGTCCAAAGGTGGCGCTTCCTGGGCAACCGGACCGGAACCGTCGAGCACGAAGTGCGTGTGACGGGTGGCGGCGCAGTTCGGGATCATGCACACCGGCAGCGAGGCTGCGTGGGTCGGGTAGTCCATGATCTTCACGTCGAGCACGGTGGTCAGGCCGCCGAGGCCCTGGGCACCGATGCCCAGTTGGTTGACCTTCTCGAACAGCTCCAGGCGCATTTCTTCGATGCGGTTCTGTGGGCCGCGGGCCTTCAGTTCGTGAATGTCGATGGATTCCATCAACACTTCCTTGGCCATGACGGCAGCTTTCTCGGCGGTGCCGCCGATGCCGATGCCGAGCATGCCTGGTGGGCACCAGCCGGCGCCCATTTCCGGGACGGTTTTCAGCACCCAGTCGACGATCGAGTCGGACGGATTGAGCATGGCCATCTTCGACTTGTTCTCGGAACCGCCGCCCTTGGCCGCCACGTCCACTTCCACGGTGTTACCCGGAACGATGGAGTAGTGGATGACTGCTGGGGTGTTGTCCTTGGTGTTCTTGCGGGCGCCCGCCGGGTCGGCGAGGATCGAAGCGCGCAGGACGTTTTCCGGCAGGTTGTAGGCGCGACGAACGCCCTCGTTGATCATGTCGTCCACGCTCATGGTGGCGCCATCCCAACGCACGTCCATGCCCACGCGGACAAACACGGTCACGATGCCGGTGTCCTGGCAGATCGGACGATGGCCGGTGGCGCACATGCGCGAGTTGATCAGGATCTGTGCCATCGAGTCGCGGGCCGCTGGCGATTCTTCGCGCAGGTAGGCTTCGTGCATCGCCTGGATGAAATCCACGGGGTGGTAGTAGGAAATGAACTGCAGGGCGTCGGCAACGCTCTGAATCAGGTCGTCTTGCTTGATCACGGTCATGAGTCGCGCTCCTCTAAAAGACGGGAACATTCAATAAGGTGCTTGCAGCTTGGGTGCATCGGTCGGTTGCAAGCACCTTTCAAGGCACGCCGGGCAAGCTGGCGCGACGCTAAAAAGGCGCGGCAGTATACCGCGCCTCGCGGACAGGCACACCCGCCGGCAGTCAATCGTTGGTCGCATAGGGCGATCCCGAAAATTGAATGGTCATTTATCGGTCTCGCCACTAAAGTGACATACGGTCTGTAGAGTAGGACGCTCTGTCAGTCTCCTTTCATTTGGTGAGTCAACGATTGACCCATAACGCCATCCAGCGCCTGTTGCTCAAACGTTTCGCCCTCGCGGCCGGTACCTATGCCCTGGCATTGCTGTTGCTGTGGCTGGCGTTTTTTACCGGTCACTATGATGCACCGCTTTCCAATATCGCCATCGGCAGCTCGTTGGTGGTGGTCAGCCAGGCCACCCTGTTCGCGGTGTTCTACAGCGGCTACAACCTGCGTTTCGCCGACCCCAGCCTGACCGAGGCGCAAGTGTTGCTGGGGCTGGGCTGGCAAACCTGGCTGATCGCCCATCTGGACGAAGCCCGGGGCGCGTTTCTGGTGTTTTACGTGCTGATCCTGCTGTTCGGCCTGTTCCATCTGTCACGCCGGTCTTTAGTACGATGCGCGCTGCTGGTGTTTTTCAGTTTCAGTGCGATCACGCTGTGGGAGGGCTACCACTTCCAGTTGCCTGACCCGGCCATGGCGGTGTTGCAGGTCTGCGTGCTGTTCATCGTGCTGGTGTGGCTGGTGCTGTATGCCCGCTATGTCCAGGCCTCGCGACAGCGTATGCGCCAGCGGCGTTTTGCCTTGCAGGCGCACCAGGACACGTTGCGCGGGATGATGCGCCAGCTCGAAGACCAGGTGGCCACTGACGAGCTCACGGGGCTGTTCAATCGCCGGCATTTTCTGCGCCTGGCATCACGCGAGTTGAACGCCATGGACGCCGGTGTCGTGCATGGCCTGGCACTGATCGACCTTGACCATTTCAAGCGCATCAACGACCTGCACGGTCATGCCGCTGGCGATCAGGTGCTGCAAGCCTTTGCCGGCGTTGCCAGCGCGTGCCTGCGCGACGGTGATGTTCTGGCCCGCTACGGCGGCGAAGAGTTCGTGGTGCTGCTGCCCGATTGCGATGCCGACAGCCTGACTTCGTGCTGCGAACGGCTGCGCATCGCGTTCACCGATGTCGAGCTGATTGGTCTGAATGTGCGCAACCTTAGTCTGTCCGCCGGCATGACCCTGCTGGAACGGGGCGACGACCTCGATGACGCCCTGCAACAGGCCGATCAGGCGCTTTATCGCGCCAAACGTGACGGCCGCAACCGCTGTGCGGCAGCGTGGGAGAACGTCAATGCCTGAGCTGCGGGTCGGCGAGCGCCACTGGTCGGTGGCGGCGGGCAGCAATCTGCTCGACGCGCTGAACCAGAACGGCGTGCCAGTGCCTTACAGTTGCCGCGCCGGCAGTTGCCATGCGTGCCTGGTGCAGTGTGTACGGGGCCTGCCGAGCGACAGCCGTCCCGATGCCCTGAGTGCACAGCAGCGTGAACAAGGCTGGCGCCTGGCGTGCCAGTGCCAGGTGGTCGAGGACTTGCAGGTGCACGCCTTCGACCCGCAAACCGATGGCCGACCGGCCGAAGTCGCTGCCGTCGATTGGTTGAGCGCCACGGTCCTGCGTCTACGCGTAATCCCCCAGCGACCGTTGCGCTATGGCGCCGGTCAGCACCTGGTGTTGTGGGCGGGCAGCGTGGCGCGGCCGTATTCTCTCGCCAGCCTGCCGCAAGAAGACCGTTTTCTGGAGTTTCATCTCGATTGCCGCAAGCCCGGGGAATTCAGCGATGCCGCCAGGCAATTGCGCATCGGCGATCCGATCCGTCTCGGTGAACTGCGCGGCGGTGCCTTGCATTACGACCCTGACTGGCACGCCCGGCCGTTGTGGTTGATGGCGGCCGGCACCGGGTTGGGGCCCTTGTTTGGTGTATTGCGAGAAGCGCTGCGACAGGATCACCAAGGGGCCATCCGCGTCATTCACCTGGCCCATGACGCCGATGAGCACTATCTGGCCAAACCTTTGCAAGCCATGGCCGCCAGTCGCTCGAACCTGAGTGTCGAACTGTGGACCCCGGCCGAGTTGCCAGCGGCTTTGGCGCAACTGCGGCTTGTTTCGCGGCAAACCCTGGCTTTACTCTGCGGAGCCCCCGACAGTGTCGACGCCTTTGCCCGGCGCCTGTATCTGGCGGGATTGCCGCGCAATCAACTGCTGGCCGATGTGTTCCTGCCCCGTGGTTGAG
This sequence comes from Pseudomonas sp. KH_046_1, assembly GCF_057839025.1. Classification (NCBI taxonomy): domain Bacteria; kingdom Pseudomonadati; phylum Pseudomonadota; class Gammaproteobacteria; order Pseudomonadales; family Pseudomonadaceae; genus Pseudomonas; species Pseudomonas sp. KH_046_1. The sequence continues at coordinate 5,084,489 of NZ_CM174481.1, read as the reverse complement.
CGCTGACTTTTCAGACGCGAGACCTGCCATGACCGATGCCATCCAAATTGAACGCGAACGCGGCCTGTTGACCCTGCGCCTGAATCGCCCGAACAAGAAAAACGCCCTGACCCGCGCCATGTACAGCGACCTGGCCGAGGCGTTGAAACAGACCGACAGCGACCCCGGGATCAACGCCGTGCTGATCACCGGCTCTGCCGAATGCTTCACCGCCGGCAACGACATCGCCGATTTCATCCAGCAACCGCCGAGCGGCCTCGACAGCCCGGTATTCCAGTTCATGCTCAACCTGCTCGAATGCCGCAAACCGGTGATCGCCGCCGTGGCCGGAGCGGCGGTGGGCATTGGCACGACGATGTTGCTGCATTGCGATCTGGTCTACGTGGCCCGCGATGCCCGCTTGCGCATGCCGTTCGTCAATCTTGGCCTATGCCCGGAGTTCGGCTCCAGCCTGATCCTGCCGCGCTTGCTTGGGCAGGCCAAGGCGGCGGAGTTGTTGCTGCTCGGTGAGGGTTTCAATGGTGAACAGGCTGCAGCGTGGGGCATTGCGTCCGAAGCGCTGGGCAGTGGCGAAGAAGCCTTGGCCAGGGCGCGGGAGATGGCGCTGCGCTTCGAGTCGCTGCCGCCGGAAGCGGTGCGCATCAGCAAGCAATTGATGAGGGCCCCGGACCGGGAGTTGTTGCGCAAGGTGATTGAAGAGGAGGGGGTGTTGTTTACCCAGCGGGTGCGTTCGCCGGAGGCGCTGGCGGCGTTGACGGGGTTTATCAAACGACACTGAGTCTTCGCTGACTGGGCCGGCCCCATCGTGAGCAGGCTCGCTCCCACAATGGCCGGCGTTTTCAGCAAATTATAGGATCACCGCAAGTCCCCTGTGGGAGCGAGCCTGCTCGCGATGAGGCCAGCCTGGACAACACAACTATCGGATCAGAAAGCAAAAAGCCCCGCCATTCACATGGCGGGGCTTTTGTTTTTCGAACAACCGGTCACTCAGACCATCGGATCGCCAACGTGCAGGATTTTCATACCTGCCGGTTCCGCAAAACTGTCAACTCTGACAGTAGCTGTCCCATGTCACTTAGGGCACTAAAGCATTACGAGCTTGGTGTTGATCCTTCTCCGCCCTCGGTTCTGGATAAATCGCTGATGCTGAATACCACGCGAGCCTCAACTCATACATTCACTCCAAGTGTGACTGCAATGGACTCTCGCGGATTAGCCGTGCGAACCATTCAGTACTACCGCGACCAAGCTGTTGCGCCTGCTCAAGCCAGAATCTCTCATCAGAAGTATGATTTGCAGGGTCGGTTGTGGGCGGCCATGGATGCCCGGCTCGGCCAGTTGGCGGACTTGGATCCGATGGTTCCGGATAATCTTACGAGTTGTTTTAGTTTGTCCGCCGCCACGCTTTTTTCGACCAGCGTTGACTCCGGGTGGCGCTTGACGCTGTTCAACGAAGCCGGTGAATCAATGTGCTCCTGGGATAGTCGAGGGCATTTTCGCCAGCAAACCCATGACAGGCTGAGCAGGCTCGTCACCTTGGCAGAAAAGATGCCGGAGCAACCATTGGTAGTGCTCGAGCGCTTGAGTTACGGTCTACCCGATAGCGGGACTGCCTATCGCAATCAATGCGGACGTCTCATTCGTCATGAGGATCCTGTCGGCAGTGTCATGACGACTGATTTCGGGTTGTCGGGACTACCCATCGTGCAGACACGGCGCTTTACTCATTCTTTGTTGCCCCCGGACTGGCCGCTGGAAGAAAGCGAGCGAGAGAGACTGCTAGAGCCGCAAGCATTCAAAACCCGGTGGCAATTGAGTGCACTAAGCGAAAGGCTTCAACAGATAGATGCCCGTCAAAATATTCAACGCAATTTCTATGATCTGGCGGGGAATTTGAAACAAACGTATTTGCAGATCAATGGGGCTGTTGAAAAGCCAGTTGCCCAATTCATTGGATACAACGTGGATGACCAGATAGAGCGCGAGGTGTCAGGTAATGGTGTCATTACCACGGCTCGATACGACGACAGTAACGGGCGCTTGATTCATCTGCTTTGCACTGCAAGCGCTCAACGCCCCTTGCAAAGCTTGCGCTATGAATACGATCCGGTAGGCAATGTTGTTGAAGTCGATGATGAAGCTGCGGGGCCGGTCTACTTTCGTAACCAGCGAGTTGAGCGCCACTGTACGTATAGTTATGACTCGCTCAGTCAACTGATTTGGAGTACGGGGTTCGAAGCCATCCATACCCCGGACTTTCCATTGGCGTTTTCATCTGCGGCAAGAGATCCGGCCCAAGTCGCCAATTATCGTGAGGACTATCAATATGATGAAGCTGGCAATTTGCATACATTGGTGCATGCCGGTGGCAATCAGTACACCCGGCACTTGGTTACTGCGATTCACAGCAATCGCAGCCTCCCTGTCTACGACAATGAAGTCCCCGGTGAACCAGAAATTACCGCCGGTTTTGACCCCAATGGCAACAGTCGGGTGTTATTGCGTGGACAGGACTTGGAGTGGGATGGCCGAAATCAACTGCACCGTGTTACGCCGATCTCAAGACTAGATGGTGAGAACGATAGCGAAGTGTATGGCTATGACAGCCAAGGGCAGCGTCTGCGCAAGTCCACTACTCGCCTAAGCAGGTCCGGGAGCGTAGTTAGGGAGGTTCGTTATCTCCCAGGCGTCGAGTTTCATACGGACTCCAATACCGGCAAGGCTTATCAAATCGTCCAGTCCGAAGGTGGGCTATGTAACACCCGCGTCATGCTGTGGGACTCGGAACCACCCTCCGGAATGGAGAAGGAGCATTGGTGTTACAGCCTGCGAGATCATTTGGGCTCAAGTACGCTGGAAATGAGTCAGGCTGCGGAGGTGATAAGTCAGGAGCGTTTTCTGCCTTATGGCGGAACGGCCTGGTGGGTGGATAACGGAAGTGCTGAGGCGAGTTATAAGACTGTTCGCTATTCAGGCAAGGAGCGTGATGCCAGTGGACTTTACTATTATGGTTTTCGCTATTATGCGCCTTGGTTACAGCGTTGGATCAATCCGGACCCAGGGGGAAGTATTGATGGGCTGAATTTTTATCGATTTGTTAGAAATAATCCGCTTACCTTGAACGATACTAATGGGCTTTCACCCCCTGTTAATTTGATGTATGGTTTTGATGAAGTGCGTAGCCGAGTACTTCCTCGTTTTGGTCAGGCAAAGCCGGATCAGAGCGTGATTACCATCGATATGCTCAACAATGAATTAGGCATCTTTGGCGTTGGCGTCGAAATGGATTATCTGGGCGTAATGACGCGTATCGGCAATGGGATTGTTGTGGAGGACAACCGTGCCAAGGATTTCGTAGCCGAATCACGCTATTACCAAGGTACTGTCAACGATGCGAAGGTTATGCTTCAAAGCTGGTCGGACTATCTCAAAAAGCATATCTCTTCATTGAATATTGTCCAAAAAATTGAACGTCTTCAGGTGAGAGGAAAGTCGTCTGAAGAGTTTTGGAAAAAAAATTCGAAAGTGCCAATGTCCTCAATTGACATTCACAATATGACAGGGCGACTGCAAGCGGACCCGGAGGGTTTTTTTTCACCAGGAGGTGGTAACCCAGCAGCGGCGTACACTGCAGTCGCTGGCTGGTTTATGCGCCAGACTTCAAAAATGGGACTGGATTGGTTCGCGGAAACAGGGAGTAAGGGGAGCATTGTCTTTCTAGATGTAGGGCTGGAGGACATTCGGAAAAGAAAATCAGATTGGACGCAGCTTGAAGCTGCCGTCTTGGGAAGTAAGTTGTATAAGACAAATGCTGCGATTGGCGAGGCTTTCGAGCCGATTACGTACTCGGAAAGGCGATATCTTGGGAAGCAAATGGAAGATCCTTTTTCAATGCTGGCAAAAAAGACACAAATCCTGAGTCTTGTAGAAGTGCGAAGTTTTTTGAAGTAGATCTCTGTCGGGAAAAATGTGTATACGTGCCAAAAACCAAAAAGCCCCGCCATTCACATGGCGGGGCTTTTGTTTTTCGAACAACCGGTCACTCAGACCATCGGGTCGCCAACGTGCAGGATCTTCATGCCGTTGGTGCCGCCAGTGGTGTGGTAGCTGTCGCCCTTGGTCAGGATGACCCAGTCGCCTTTCTGTACTACGCCGCGCTTGACCAGCTCGTCGATCGCCTTCTGGCTGACTTCGTTCGGCGCCAGCGAAGCCGGGTCGAACGGGATGGTGTACACGCCACGGAACATCGCCGCGCGAGCCTGGGCTTCGCGGTGTGGGGTGAACGCGTAGATCGGCACCGAGGAGCGGATGCGCGACATGATCAGCGGGGTGTAGCCACTTTCGGTCAGGGCGATGATCGCTTTCACGCCCGGGAAGTGGTTGGCGGTGTACATGGTCGCCAGTGCGATGCTTTCGTCGCAGCGCTCGAACTCTTTGCCGATGCGGTGGCTGGAGGTCTTGCTGGTCGGGTGCTTTTCGGCACCGATGCAGATGCGCGCCATGGCCTGAACGGCTTCCAGCGGGTACAGGCCAGCGGCACTTTCGGCCGAAAGCATCACGGCGTCGGTGTAGTCGAGCACGGCGTTGGCCACGTCGGACACTTCAGCGCGGGTTGGCATCGGGTTCTGGATCATCGACTCCATCATCTGGGTCGCGACGATTACCGCCTTGTTGTGGCGGCGTGCGTGCAGAATGATCTTCTTCTGGATGCCCACCAGCTCGGCGTCGCCGATTTCCACACCCAGGTCACCACGGGCAACCATCACCGCGTCGGACGCCTTGATCAGGCCGTCGAGGGTTTCGTCGTCGGCCACGGCTTCGGCGCGTTCGATCTTCGCCACCAGCCAGGCAGTGCCGCCGGCCTCGTCGCGCAGTTGACGGGCGTATTCCATGTCGGCGGCGTCACGGGGAAAGGAGACCGCGAGGTAGTCGACTTCCATTTCCGCGGCGAGCTTGATGTCGGCCTTGTCTTTTTCAGTCAGGGCCGGAGCGGTCAGGCCGCCACCGCGACGGTTGATGCCTTTATGGTCGGACAGCGGGCCGCCGATGGTCACGGTGCAGTTCAGTTCGGTGGCGGTGGCGGTATCGACGCGCATCACCACGCGACCGTCGTCGAGCAGCAGCTCGTCGCCCACGCCACAGTCCTTGACCAGGTCCGGGTAGTCGATGCCGACCACTTGCTGGTTGCCTTCGGTCAGAGGATGGCTGGTGGAGAAGGTGAATTGATCACCGATCTTCAGCTCGATCTTCTTGTTGGCGAATTTGGCGATACGGATTTTCGGGCCTTGCAGGTCACCCAGCAGGGCGACGAAGCGACCGTGCTTGGCAGCGAGGTCACGGACCAGCTTCGCGCGAGCCTTGTGCTCGTCGGGAGTGCCGTGGGAGAAGTTCAGGCGGGCGACGTCCAGGCCAGCCAGAATCAGCTGTTCGAGAACTTCCGGCGAGTTACTGGCCGGGCCAAGGGTGGCGACGATTTTGGTACGACGGACGGACATGCAAAGACTCCTGAGTTCAAGCGCTGAGTGAGGCTACTATGCTCCGAAGGTGTAGTCATTGTTCGTTTGCACTACTTTTTCGTGAAGAGCTTGGTTTTAAGGAAGAACCAGATGTTGCCCTGTCCTCTGTAGGAGCGAGCCTGCTCGCGAAGAGCTCAAGGACGACGCGGTTACTCAGAAAGTACGCATAATCGTTGACGTCCATCGCGAGCAGGCTCGCTCCTACAACAACGGTCCGCAGTGCCTTGATTGAACCCGACAACTTTGCATCTCGCAGCCTGAAGATTTCCGACCACGGGTCGATACAGGGTTCAAGACAGGAGATCCCCCATGCGATTCGTGCTCATTGCCGCCCTTGCTATCAGCGCTCTCAGCGTCACGGGCTGCACCCGTTGGTCGATGAACCATCATTTGAACAATGCCTACAGCGCCTATGACCGGGGCAATTGCGAGCAGGTGATGCTCGAGCTGTCCAAGGTCGAACGCGACAGCCGCGCGCGGCCTTACGTGTGGCCAGAAGTGTCGATGATGCGCGGCCTGTGCCTGGAGCGACAGAAGATGTTTATCGACGCGGCCCAGACCTATCAGTTCATCATGGCGTCTTATCCACAGAGCGAATATGCCTACCGCGCCCGTGCCCGCATTGAAACCCTGCAGAGCCTGGGCCACTACCCGACGCGCCGTGCAGCGGCCGCTAAACCGACGCAGTTCTGATGGCGATAACCCTCCAATCGCTGGCTCACCGGCGGTGCTGAGCTATAGTCCAATGAACCGGTTTTAGAGCGTTGCCTCTGATGAACCGGGGCAACACCTGTGACCGGCACAAGCAAGACTCTGCGCTACAAGGACTGGCGCACCGGAAGCGGGGAGAGCGGGCAACGACAAAATGCATACCCGTTCCGAAGCAGTAGTGCGGCTCTGCTTAAGAGCCTTGCATAGCGAAATTGCACATGTTCACTGACCGCCGAATCGAGCGGCATCAACTGCCGTACTTCCTGAAAGTGTTCAACGGCATCACCGGCAAACCCATCGGCTACCTGGGCAATGTCTCCGAAGACGGGCTGATGCTGATCAGCCAGCTGCCGATGATGATCGGCGCGGACTTCAACCTGCGTCTGAAAATTCCCGCCAGCGAAGGTGGCCAGCGGATCATCGACCTGCAGGCCTGTTGCCTGTGGTGTCACGAAGACGCGACCCCCCAACATTACGACACCGGGTTCAGCCTGCAACGGGCGCCACCGGAGTATGGGCAACTGGTGGAGGCGTTGAAGCAGTATTTCAGTTTTCTGCCGTTGCCGGCTTCGGCTTGAGATCACTGGAAAACCGGCTGTGAGTGATTGCTCAGGCTCAGAGTCCAGTTCTTTTCCAGCCCAGGTACCGAGTCACCAACTCTGCCCCCAACTCACCGGGCCGCGCATCCATCACCAACACTCCATGAGCATTCAAGCGCTCATGGAGTTCGGCGCGTGCATTGAGGTAGTCCACGGTCCCGCAATACGCCAGAGCCTCGGGCAAGGTCTGTACCGGTGACTGACGCAAGGTGTCGAGCACGTCTTCGCGCAGGCTCGCGACCAGCACCTGATGCTGCTGGCTCAGGCGCTTGACCGCCGAGAGCAACTCATCGTCGTCCTCTTCGCGCAGATTGGTTACCAGCACTACCAGTGCCCGGCGTTTTTGCCGTGCCAGCAGTTGCGTTGCCGCGGTTTGATAGTCGGCGCTGCGTTGGCTGCTGTTCAAGTCATAAACGCTGTTGAGCAGTGTGTTGAGATGGCTGATGCCTTTTACCGGCGCAAGGTCGCGCGGTTGTTCGCTGGCAAAGGTACTCAGGCCCACCGCGTCGCCCTGACGTAGCGCGACGTAGCTGAGCAACAGACAGGCATTGAGGGCGTGATCGAAGTGCGACAGTTCATCATCCTGGCTGCGCATGTGCCGGCCGCAGTCGAGCATGAAGATGATCTGCTGATCGCGTTCATCCTGATACTCCCGGGCAATCGGGGTACGTTGGCGGGCGGTGGCTTTCCAGTCGATCTGGCGCAGACTGTCGCCCTCACGAAATTCGCGCAATTGATGGAATTCCAGGCCCAGGCCCCGTCGTTGTTTCTGACGTACGCCAAGCTGGCTGAGCCAGTTGTCCACCGCCAGCAACTGCCCTCCATACAAACGGGCGAAATCGGGGTAGACGCGGGTGGCATCGGGCAGGTCGAGCAAGCGTCTATCCGACCAGAGCCCCAAGGGGCTTGGCAGGTCGATTTCGCAGCGTTTGAAGCTGAAGTGGCCGCGCTTGAGCGGGCGCAGGCGATAACCGACCAGGCTGTGCCGGCCGGGTTGCAGCTCGACCGTCAGTGGCAGGTTTTCGAAGCTCAGGCCAGGTGGCACATGGTCGAAGACTTGTACGTTCAGTGGTTGGGCGAAGTCGTGTTCGACTGTCAGTTGCACCTCGCTCCATCGACCCAGCGCCAGGCTGCCGGGCAACTGGCGTTTCAGCCGGGGCGAAGGCAAGCGCTTGAGGCGAATGGCATCGAGGATGGCCAGAACCAGCAGCGCCAGGAGCAATCCCCAGTTGATCGCCATGAGATTCGCCGGAACCGCGAATTCCAATGCCCGCAAAGTACCCGACACAATTCCGCAGGCCAGCAGGATCAACAGCCAGGCGAGCATCAGGCGCGAGGGTTTCACAGGCGCGGTGCCGGCACTTGGTCGAGCATCTGCTGGAGTACCTGATCGACATCCAGGCCCTCGATGTCCAGCTCCGGCGCGATGCGCACACGATGGCGCAGCACGGCCAGGGCGCAACCCTTGATGTCATCCGGAATCACGAACTCACCACCACGCAACAGTGCGCGGGCCCGGGCACATCGCACCAGCGCGATGGACGCGCGTGGGCCGGCGCCGAGAATCAAGCCGGGCCAGCTGCGGGTGGAGCGGGCCAGGCGCACGGCGTAATCGAGCACCTGATCGTCCAGCGCCAGGTCGCTGGCAATGCGTTGCAGGGCCAGTACATCCCTGGCCTGCAACAACGTGCGCATCGGTTGAACGTCGAGCATGTCGGCCCGGGTCGAGCGGCTGACCTGACGCACCATGTTCAGCTCTTGCTCGGCGTCGGGGTAGTCCATGCGCACTTTGAGCATGAAGCGGTCCAGTTCAGCTTCCGGCAAGGGGTAAGTGCCTTCCTGTTCGATCGGGTTTTGCGTGGCGAGCACCATGAACGGTTGCGCAATCGGCAATGGCTGGCCTTCGAGGGTGACTTGTCGTTCCTGCATGGCTTCGAGCAGTGCGGCCTGGGTTTTCGCCGGGGCACGGTTGATCTCGTCGGCCAGTAGCAGGTTGGTGAACAACGGCCCCTTGCGCAGCTTGAACTGCTCGGTCTGCAAGTCATACACCGCATGCCCGGTGACGTCGCTAGGCATCAGGTCCGGGGTGAACTGGATTCGCGCGAACTCACCGCCGAAACAGCGGGCGAGGGCGCGCACCAACAGGGTCTTGCCCAAACCCGGTACGCCTTCGAGCAACACGTGGCCGCCGGCGATCAGCGCGGTCAGGACGTCGTCGATCACGCGGTCCTGGCCAATCACTGCTTTTTGCAGTTCTTTGCGTACGGCCTGGGCCAGATGGCCGGCACGCTGACGTTGTTGAGCGGTGTGGCTCGGTACGTCGGGCTCGATCGGTTGACTCATAGGGCGTTCCTCAAGGATTGCAGGTGGGCGACCTGACGGCTGAATTCAACGCTGGAAAGCCGTTGCTTCGGTCGCGGACTCATGGCCTGGCTGATAGCACGTGTGGGTTGGCCGGTCAGGCGCGCGAGCACCAGCCATTGTTCGGCAATGCCGAGTTGTTCAAAGCCGGGATGGCGACGCCGCACGCGCCGCAGGATGTCTTGCTGCAAGGCTTGCAACAGGCCGGCCTGACCGTTGCGGCGCAACAGGAAGTCGGCACTGGCGCACAGGTGCTCCTGCAATTGCCGGCGCGCTTTCGGTGCCGGTTCCAGCAGCGGACCCTGACGCACGCCAAAGTGCCAGAAACCCAGGCCGATCAAGGCGAACAACGCGACCAGCGCCTGGGGGAAATATCGCAGCAGCAAAGTCGGCAGGCTGTCGTGATCGGTGTTGAAGATCAGGGTCACGCGGGTATCGGCGGTGAGGTACCAGAGCAACCAGGCGTTGTCGTACCGGTCGATGGCCGAGGTTTTCCACAAGTCGGCATCGGTGACCACGATGATCGAACCCTGCCCGTGCTTGAGCTGCATCATGTGCGTGGCCCTGGCGCTGTTGGCCCAGGCCAGGGCGAGGTTTTTCGGGTCTTCGAGATGGAACGCGGTATCGAAACCGGCGTAGGCCGGGGCATCTTCGTTTTCCAGATAGAGCTTGGTCAGTTGCGGGTACGGATCTTCGCCGACATTCGGCGGCGGGTCCTTGAGGTCTTTGCTCAGGGACTGGTGCAGTTGCACCCGATCGAGCAGCAGGTCATTGCTTTGGCCGAGTTTTTCATTCCACAGCGACTCGGCGACGAACAGAAGCCGCCCGCCGGCCCGGGTCCAATTCATCAGCTGGTCGATCTGCCGTGGGGTCATGTTGTAGCGGTCCCCGAGCAACAGCAGGCTGCGTTGGCGCGGGTCGAGGCTGGGCAGGATGTCGAGGCCATTGGCATGGTCGACGTTCTGGCCTTGTTTACGCAGGAAAAGCTCCGCCGCCAGATAAGGGTTGGCATTGGCTTCGGGGGAGGGACCGTGGTCGATTTCGGTCTGGTAGGGGGTAGCCTTGAGGTACAGATAAACGCTCAGCGCAGCCAGCAACACGGCAACCAATGCACCGGCTATTGAGCCCCAGCGCTGACTCAACGGACAGCCTCCGGGCCGAACAGAACGCGCCAGCCGTTACACAGTTCCTGCTGCACCTGAGCGGGTGGCAGGCGATGTCCGTAGGCCATGTTTTGCCAGTGCCCGGTCAGGTTTTGGCTGTAGGCCAGCAAGGCCGGTTGCTGCAGTAGTTCGACACGCCGAAGCACCTGGCCTTCGGTGTCGGCGACTTTGAGCGCGATGTTGAAGTCGTGCAGCAGGCGGCTGAGCAGGGCGCGATAGAGCAAGCCGAGCGCTTCGCGCGGATGGGTCTGCCAGAGGCTTTCGGCGTGGGCGGCGATGTCGGCGGGCAGGGACTCGGGCTTGAGGTCCAGGCCGAATGCCTGCTGCGGTAACGGTCCCGTGGCTTTGTTGACGGGGATCGGTCGGCGGCTGACGAACGCCTGCAACCAGTCGCGATAATGCCAGATCAACAGGCCGACGGCGCCAATGACGATGCCCCACAGCCCGACTTCAATCAGCGTCGCCAATGCCCCGAAGCGTTGCCCCTCGAACAGCTTCAACAGCGCCTTCAACCATTGCGGTGTCTTGCCGTCGTCCGTAGCTTCGGCACTCGGTTGGTCTTCGCCAAAGCGGTAGCGCGTGACCGATTCCCGATTCTTGAAGGGCGGCTGTTCGAGGATTGTCTTGATGCTATCCCTGGAGGTCTGGCTGGTCAGGGGCTGGTCCAGCAGGCGCGGGCTGTCGGGTGAGAGGGCCGGTTCGGTGGCCCATGCGCTGTGAGTGCTCGGCATCAGCACAATCACGGCGATCAACAGGACAGCGCTTGCACTGACCAGACGCTGGCGCATTCGGCGGAACACCAGTTCGATATCCCAGGCCTCCAGCACGGTGCGTCGGTTCAGGTACAGACTGAAACCGCAGGCGACATAGATCGGTTCCCAGACCACCAGCACCAGTGCATAAAAGGCATTGGTCAGGTGTTCCAGCCAGCGCCAGTCCTGGTTGACCGCCGAGATCAGCGACTGCCAGCTCCAGTCGAGCGCGACCTGTTGTGGCAGCAGCAGATAGAACAACACCATCAAGCCGATCCACAACGCGCCTTCCAGGTGCGCGCCGATGATCGTCAGCCAGCGTGCGGCGCCAGCGTTTCGCTGCAACAGCACCTGTAGACGCTGTTGCCGTTGCTGCCCGTCCAGTCCTTCGAGTTGCACCACCGGCATCACGAAGCTGCGGGGCAAACTCAGACGTCGCCAGGTCAGGCTGGCCAGCAATTGCGGTTTGAGCAGGCGTGGCCATTGGTGCAGTGCCTGCTTGAGCGTGGGCGTTTCACCGAACATGGCCTGGGACAGGATGTATAAGGGCAGGCGTTCGAACGCCGGCTTCAACCACCAGAAAATGAACACGGCGAGAGACGGCGAATCCCAGAATCCCCAGCTGAGCAGCGCGAAAACCGGCAAGGTGACCAAGGCCCAACTGGTCACCAACAGGCGTCGGTGGCGTTGGCTCAGGAGCACCCCGAGGTCCATGGCTTCCCAGGTCGAGCGCGGGCGAATCACCACCGTGGCGTCACTCAGGCGCATGGCGGCGACGTCCGGCAAACACGAGATAAACCACCACCAGCAACCAGAGCGCCGCGCCAACCAGGTACTTGGTCTGGTGCGACGGGCCGGTCATTGACGACCAATAGGCTTCGATAAACGCCGCGATCAACAGAAACAGCATGACCCCGCAGATCAGCAGCACGCTCTTGCGCGCCGCCAATCGCAAGGCCTCGGCGCGTGGCAGGCGCCCCGGGGCGACCAACGCCCATCCCAGCTTCAAGCCTGCGGCACCGGCCAGGGCGATGGCGCTGAGTTCGAAAGCACCATGGCCGATCACGAATGACCAGAAGGTTTGCCCGTAGCCGACATAGGTCAGGTGCCCGGCCACTGCACCGATCATCAGGCCGTTGAAGATCAGGAAAAACACGCTGCCCAGGCCGAACAGAAAACCGCTGGCAAAGGTCTGAAAGGCAATGCCGATGTTGTGCATGATGTAGTAGCCGAACATCGCCCAGTCCTCACTGGCGGCTCGTTCCACCGTGCGCCCGAGGTGGCCGGCAACGGGGTCGTACATGCTTTGCATTTCACTGACCTGCTCGGCGGGGATCAGGTTGTAGACCAGGTCCGGGTACAGGTACACCAGCAGTGCGAAACCGGCCAGGCTGCCAAAGAACATCAGGCTGGCGGCGAGGACGAAACGCCACTGTTCGCGCACCAGTCGCGGAAAGTCGGCCAGGATGAATGCCAGCACGTTGGCGCCCAAACGGCTGCGATGACGGTAAAGCTGTTGGTGTCCGCGCAGCACTTGTTGCTGCAGGGAGTCGATCAGGAAACTGCTGTAGCCACGCTCCCGGGCCAGTGCCAGGTGTTGGCAGAGGCGCCGGTAGTCCTTCGGGAAACTGCCGGCGTCGGTGGCCTTACCGTCCCGTTCCAACTGCTCGAGCAGGTGGGAGAAATGGTCCTATTCGGCCTTGTGCCGGCTTTCAAAAAGGCTTTGCTTCATGCCGGCCCCAACAAGCCGCGGGCGATGCCGTTGAGCTCGGTCACCGCCTGCGGGGGCTGGACTTGCAAGGGTTGGGCAAGAATCGAAGCCAGTTCATTGACCCGCGCTTCGGAGAGTTCACCCTGGCGCTCGGCAAATCCGAGGATGGCCCGTTGCTCGGTGAGTGTCAGGACAAAGGCCGGGCGACGCGGCTGGGCTTCGGGAAGCTGGGGACGGGTGTGCGATTGTTCGCGGTAGATCACCAGAGTCCCGGCGGCGATATCGCCGAGGCGCTTGAAGTGGGGATGTTGCAGGCAACTGATGGCCCCGAGGAAGTAACCGAACGGCAGCAGGTCGACAACGCGCAGCAGGTTGCGCAGCAGCGACGCGGACCAGCCGACCGGGGTGCCATCGTCGTGCACCACCCGCAAGCCCATCCATTGCTTGCCCGGCGAGCGGCCGTGGTTCAACACCTCGAACAGCACCATGTACCACCAGCTCACCACGAACAGCAGGATCGAGCCGAGTCCGGCCCCCAGTTTGCCGAGCATCGCCAGTGCAATGAACAGTACGCCCAGGACCAGGCCGCGCAATCCAAGATCGATGGAGAATGCCAGCGCACGGACCATCAACCCGGCCGGGCGCAGTGGCAGGTCGACGCCCTCCGGCGTTTCGACCTGGTACCGCGTATCCAGCGGCGGTGACAGCGGCGCAGTCCCTGGCAGTGCTGTGGTCTCGAGCATGGGCAACCTGATGATGTGGCCTTATTCGGGATTGTGTATCCATTCGATGCTAGCAGCCTATTCGAGGGACGGGGGCGGGGGGGAACGACATAACTATGTATTGCATGGTGAGCCGGGCAAGCTGCTTGAATGACAAGATTACTGGCCGGGGCGGGAGGTGAACGCCTAGACTTTGCCGATCTTCAGTTCAGGAATCGCCCGTGACCTCCATCTTCTGGTACGACTACGAAACCACTGGCATCAATCCCCGTTGCGACCGTCCATTGCAAATGGCCGGCCTGCGCACGGACTTCGATCTCAATGAAATCGACGAGCCGGTCAATCTTTACTGCCAGCCCAGTGATGACATCCTGCCGCATCCGGCTGCCTGCACGATCACCGGAATCACCCCCGGGCAACTGCAGGCGCAAGGCTTGAGCGAAGCCGATTTCATGACCCGGGTGCATGCCCAGCTCGCGGCGCCCGGTACCTGTGGCGCGGGGTATAACACCTTGCGTTTCGATGACGAGATGACCCGCTACAGTCTGTACCGAAACTTTTTCGACCCGTATGCGCGGGAGTGGCAGGGCGGCAACAGCCGCTGGGACCTGATCGATGTGGTGCGCGCCGCCTATGCCTTGCGCCCCGATGGCCTGGTCTGGCCGACCGATGACGAGGGGCGGGTCACGCTCAAGCTCGAACGCCTGACCACTGCCAACGGCATCGATCATGGCAATGCCCACGAAGCGCTGTCAGACGTTCGCGCGACGATCGCCCTGGCGCGCCTGATACGGGAAAAACAGCCAAAGCTGTACGACTGGCTGTTTCAACTGCGCAGCAAGCAGAAAGTCATGGACCAGATACGCCTGCTGCAACCGCTGGTGCATGTTTCCGGACGTTTTTCGGCCGCGCGCAACTATGTGGGGGTGGTGTTGCCGCTGGCCTGGCACCCGCGCAACAAGAACGCCCTGATTGTCTGTGATCTGCACCTCGATCCCCAGGGCTTGCTCGACCTGGATGCCGAAAGTTTGCGCCAGCGCTTGTATACCCGCCGCGACGAACTGGCCGAAGGCGAGTTGCCGGTGCCGTTGAAGCTGATTCACATCAACAAGTGCCCGGTGGTGGCACCGTTGTCGGTACTTCGCAAAGAAGACCAGCAACGCCTGGGCCTGGATATGGCGCTATATCAGCAGCGGGTGTTGCGGCTAAATGACGCGCAGAAAGTTTGGCTGGATAAAATCCTGGCGATTTATGCCCGCGAAGATTTTTCCCCGAGCCAGGATCCGGAGCAACAGTTATATGATGGATTTATCGGTGATCGGGATCGGCGATTGTGTGAACAAGTCAGAACCGTTGACCCGATGCAATTGGCACAAGAGCAGTGGCCTTTCGATGACGAGCGTTTGCCTGAATTGCTGTTTCGATATCGCGCACGCAACTTTCCCGAGACGCTGAATTCCGAGGAGCAAGAACGCTGGCGAATATTCTGTCAGAAACGTTTGTCAGAACCGGAGTGGGGGGCGCCAAATACCCTTGAATGTTTTGTAGAAGCCGCGGCCCAATTGAGCGTTAGTGCTACTCCGTTTCAGCAGGGGGTGCTCAGTGAGTGGCAGGATTATGTCCAGGGATTGCGCCAGCGTTTGCATCTTTGAAATCGAACATGCCAGGGCTTAAACACCGCGCATAAAAAAACGCCAGCATTTGCTGGCGTTATTTTTTGTCACGGATCCGTCTGCGACAAGCTCTGAGGCTTAGCCCAGCAGGGTAGCCCAGCCTTCTACCACGTCACCGCCCCACTTGGCTTTCCACTCTTTCAGAGTCTTGTGGTTGCCACCTTTGGTTTCGATGACTTCACCGTTGTGCGGGTTTTTGTATTGTTTAACTTTGCGAGCACGCTTGGTGCCGGTAGTTTTCACAGCACCGCCGCGTGGTGCCTTGGTTTTGGATTCTGGATCCAACAGCGCGATGATGTCACGCAGGGACTTGGAGTACTCACCCATCAGGGTGCGCAGTTTGCCTTCGAATTCCAGCTCGGTTTGCAGTTTGTCGTCTTGGGACAGGTTCTTCAAACGGGCTTGCAGCTCTTTGATAGCTTCTTCGGTGGCACGGTATTCGTTGATCAAGGACATGTGGACTACCTTATGTTGTACGCTGGATGGCAGGTGACAGTGCGGCAATAATAGTCACGGTGTTTCATCAAGTAAACATTTAAGCCAACTTTATTTAATTTAGTTGCTGTGGTTTTGGCGCACATTGGTAATGCAGTTATTGTCTGTCGGATATACATAAATTAACAATTGACCTGCACCGCTAGAGCGTCCGGGCGAACAGGCACTGGTGCTGTCCGCCCTGCCGCACCGACCTTCCGGCAGGGCGAAACGTCAACAATACTGCAGTTTTGCTGCGCAATCGCTAGAATGGCGGCCTTTGCGAAGTTCTGGAGTTTCCCCCTCATGCGCACTTTTCGTCTGGTGATTTCTTGCCCGGACCGTGTTGGCATCGTTGCCAAAGTCAGTAACTTTCTGGCATCACACAACGGCTGGATCACTGAAGCGAGCCATCACTCGGACAATCTCAGTGGCTGGTTCTTCATGCGTCACGAAATCCGTGCCGACTCCCTGCCTTTTGGTATCGAAGCGTTTCGTGAAGCCTTTGCCCCGATCGCCGAAGAGTTCTCGATGGACTGGCGCATCACCGATACCGAGCAAAAGAAACGCGTGGTCCTGATGGCCAGCCGCGAGTCGCACTGCCTGGCCGACTTGCTGCACCGCTGGCACAGCGATGAACTGGACTGCGAAATTTCCTGTGTGATTTCCAACCATGATGACTTGCGCAGCATGGTGGAGTGGCACGGTATCCCGTACTACCACGTCCCGGTCAATCCGCAGGACAAGCAGCCGGCTTTCGCCGAGGTTTCGCGCCTGGTCAAACAGCACGATGCCGAAGTCGTGGTGCTGGCCCGCTACATGCAGATCCTTCCGCCCGAGTTGTGCAGCGAATACGCGCACAAGGTCATCAACATTCACCACAGCTTCCTGCCGTCGTTCGTCGGTGCCAAGCCGTACCACCAGGCCTCCCTGCGTGGCGTGAAGCTGATCGGCGCGACCTGTCACTATGTGACCGAAGAGCTGGATGCCGGCCCGATCATCGAGCAGGACGTGGTGCGCGTCAGCCACAGCGACAGCATCGAAGACATGGTGCGTTTCGGCCGTGATGTCGAGAAGATGGTGCTGGCCCGTGGCCTGCGTTATCACCTGGAAGACCGCGTGCTGGTGCACGGAAACAAAACCGTCGTCTTCTGACGGACCTGCGGCACAGTTGAAATTCGAAGGGCCTGGGCGTTCAATCGCTTCAGGCCCTTCGCCGTTTCTGCACCGAGGACATGACCATGGCCGATCCACTGGACAAAGCTACATCCAAGGCTCCCGCCACGCTGGGCGAGGGTTGCCTGAGCCGCTACGATCCGGATGACATGGGGCCTGAAACCGGTACGGAGTTTCCTGATGCCGCGCAGTTGTGGGAGCAGTTGCAGCAAGAGCGCGACTCAGGCGGCACGGCCCAGTCGGTCGTTTTGCAGCGCCAGCCAGTGGGTCTTGGTCATTGGCACCCGTCCGTTGTCGAGCAGGCGTTCGAGGGTTTGTAGCCAGTATCGACGCGAGAACTCATGGCGCATGTCCACCGGGTGCAGGCCCAGGCGAATCACCGGGGCGTGCTGCCAGCGTTGTTCACGCCGGTCGCTGACGAGCTTCGATACACCCCGGCGCCAGGCACTGCGCGCACTCCAGACCAGCCCCGGTGCCTCGAACGCGATGAAATCCGGTAGCCGGTATAAATGTTGCGAGTCGCTGGTGTAACTCAGCGGCAATTGGCGCAATGCCTGGCGAGTGCCATGGCTCATCAGCCAGGCCGGGGCGATGAACCCTTCCAGCGGCCAGTCATGCCGGTGGAACATCTCGATGCCCGAACGCAGGCGGGCGAGGGCGGCTTCCTGCGACAAACGGTAAAACTCGCCTTCGTGGGTGTAGACCCGACGCATGAACCAGTCGCGGGGATTGCTGGTCATCGGTCCGTCGTCGCAATGGAAATAGCCATGCAGTGCCAGTTCGTCGCCCCGGGCAACCCTGGCACTGAGCTGGCGGCGAAATTGCGGATGGGCGTCCAGATTGTTGTGTTTGTGGAAATCCGGTACCACCAGCCAGGTGATCGGCACGCCACCCAAGGCGTCGACGGCTTTGACGAACGGTTGGTAATCGGCCCAGGTGGGTGGCGCCACGTCGTGCAGTACCAGCAGTAAAGCGGGACTGTTCATGGACTCAACCATTGGCTGTCAGCGGCCATTGGCTGCCGAGCACGGCGTGATAGTGCCGCAACAGGCTGTTGACCACCGTATCCCAGGCGTAATGCCGTTCGACATGCAATCGCGCTTGTCGGCCCAGCGCTACGCTGCCCGACCCGAACAGCTCTCGAACGGCGGTGGCCATCGCGGCGGGATTGTTCGGCGCACAGAGCAGGCCGCAGTCATCGGTGACGATTTCCTCGAAGGCCCCGGCCGCCACGGCCACCACCGGTATACCGCTGGCCATGGCTTCGAGTAACACCAGGCCGAAGGTTTCCTGATCGCCGGCGTGCAACAGTGCATCGGCACTGGCCATCAGGTGGGCAACTTGTACGGCCGGGCAGAACTCGTCGATCACCGTCACGTTGGACGGCACGGCCGTGGGCATCGACGAGCCAACCAGCAGCAGGTGATAGCGTCGGCCCAGGCGCTTCATGCAGTCGAGCAGCACCGGCAGGTTTTTTTCCTTGGAACCGCGCCCGGCGAAGATCAAGAGGCGGGTGTTTTCGTCCAGGCCCAGTTTGGCCCGCAGCCCGGGGTCTCTGGCATCGGGATTGAAGGTTTGCAGGTCGACACCGAGCGGCTGCACGAAGACATTCCTGACCCCAAGCCCGGTGAGCTTGTCGGCCATGACCCGGCTGGGCGCCAGAACCCGGTCGAAGTTGCCGTAGAGCTTGCTCACATAAGCCTCGACGTTGTTGGTCACCCAATGGCCCATGCGGTTGCTGACCAGCAGCGGCAGGTCCGAGTGATAAAAGCCGATGACCGGTACGTCGAGTTGCCGCCGCGCATCCAGCGCCGCCCATGCGGTGAGGTAGGGGTCGCCGACTTCGATCAGATCGGGTTGCAAGTCTTGCAGGACATTGCGCCAGGGCGCGAGACGCAGAGGGAAGCGATAGCCCTTGCCGAAGGGCAGGGCAGGTGCCGGAACGGTGTAAATGCCATCCTGCTCGCCAAAAGAAGATCCGGGAATCAACAAACTGTGGCGAATGCCCGGTTTGATGCCCAGGCGACGGTGCTTGGCATCCAGATAAGTGCGCACGCCACCGCTGGCAGGGGCGTAGAACATGGTGATGTCAGCGATATGCACGATGAACGATCCTCCGGTCCTGGTACTCCTTTGGTTGACCTATATGAAGGATAGATGTTCGGTTGGGGGTTGTGCGGGTGGGGGCGTCAGCGGGGGGGGGGGGTGTAGTGTTTGGCAGGCCGCTATCGCGAGCAGGCTCGCTCCCACAGTAGATCTCCAGTGCGACAAAGATCCCTGTGGGAGCGAGCCGGCTCCGGGCGGCGTTCCGACGATGGGGCCAGTTCAGGTGCTAGATACGGAAACTGCCTACCAACTGCTTCAACCGCGCCGCCTGCTGCTCAAGGTCCGAACACGCGCGCAAGGTCGATTGCAGGTTTTCCACACCTTCCTGGTTCAGCGTGTTGATCTCGGTGATGTCGACGTTGATCGACTCCACCACGGCGGTCTGTTCCTCGGTCGCGGTGGCTACCGACTGGTTCATGCCGTCGATTTCACCGATACGCAGCGTCACGCTGTTCAGGCGCTCGCCCGCGAGGTTGGCGATTTCCACGCTGTCCTGGCTGTGGCGCTGACTGTCGCTCATGGTGCTGACCGATTCCCGGGCGCCGACCTGCAGCTCCTCGATCATGGTTTGCACCTGTTGCGCCGATTCCTGCGTGCGGTGTGCCAGGTTGCGCACCTCGTCCGCCACCACGGCAAACCCGCGACCGGCTTCACCGGCGCGCGCGGCTTCAATCGCGGCGTTGAGTGCCAGCAAGTTGGTTTGCTGGGAAATGCTGGTGATCACTTCGAGAATCTGCCCAATGTTCACCGTTTTGCTGTTCAGCGATTCGATATTGGAGCTCGATGCACTGAGCATGCTCGACAGTTGATTCATCGCCACGATGCTGCGGTCCACCACTTGCTGGCCGTCTTCGGCCAGGCTGCGGGCATCGCTGGCCTGGCTCGAAGCCTGAGCGGCGTTACGGGCAATTTCCTGGGCGGCGGCGCCGAGCTGGTTGATGGCGGCCGCCACGCTGCTGGTGCGCGAGGCTTGCTGGTCGGAGTTGAACATCGACGAGTTGGAAGCGGCCACTACGCGCAATGCCACTTCGTTGACTTGCCCGGTGGCCGAGGACACTTCGCGGATCGAGCCGTGAATGCGCTCGACGAAACGGTTGAACGCGGTGCCGAGGGTACCGAACTCGTCATTGTTCTGGATGGTCAGGCGCTTGGTCAGGTCGCCTTCGCCGTCGGCGATGTCGGCCATGGCGCGGGTCATGACGTGCAACGGCTGGATCAGGATGCGAATCAGCATGCCGAGCAGGGCGATGATGATGGCCACGGCAATGATGGTCGCGACAACCGCCGAGGTGCGGAATTCGCTGAGCATCGAGTAGGCTTTTTCCTTGTCGACCGACAGACCGATGTACCAGTTGACCGACGACAAGCCTTTGATCGGGGTGAAGGTCACGATGCGGGTTTTGCCGTCGACCTGGATTTCGCTGATTGCGCTGCTGATGGCCGGCGTGTCTTGCGGGTAGACATCCTTGAACGTCTTCATCGCCAGCGCTTTGTCGGGATGCACCAGGATCTTGCCGTCGGAACTGACCAGGAAGGCATAACCGATGCCGTTGAAATCCAGCGTGCCAAGGCTGTCGGCGATCACCTGCAAACTCAGGTCGCCACCGACCACGCCGATGTTCTGGCCGTCCTTGATAACGCTGTCGACAATGGAAATCACCAGTTGGCCGGAGGCCAGATCGATATAAGGCTCGGTCAATGCCGAACCGCTGCTGCCTTGCGCGCTCTTGTACCAGGGGCGTGCTCGCGGGTCATAGCCATCGGGCATCTTGCTGTCCGGGCGAATGATGAAAGAGCCATCCTTGCTGCCGAGGTAGGCGCCCATGAAGGTCGAGGTCACGGCTTTTTGTACAAGCAGGCTGGAAATGTTGTCGGCGTCGGGGTTGAGCGCGACAGTTTGTGACAGGTTTTCAATCAGCAGGCTGCGCCCGTTCAACCAGGTCTGGATATTGTTGGCGGTCACTGCGCCCATTTGCTGCAGATAATTTTTCAGGTCATCGCGGATGGCGTTGCGCTGCAAATAGTCGTTGTACAGGGTGAATGAGGCGAAGGCGGCAATCACAATGAGGGCGGCGGCAAGCAGGATTTTATGGCTGAAACGCAGATTTTTGTTCATGGCTTGGGGTTCCGCTAAGGTCTTAATGTCCAGCGCGTGCTTTTATAAAGGGGCGCACAACGGGCAAGGTTGAAAGCAAGTGAATTTTCCGACTCTCCTTAGGGAAATTTCCGACCAGATCGTGTCTGACTGCTTTGTCGTTATCTCTATCGGCCGTGTAGGACCAAAGATTAATCATGGGTGACCAAATGCCTGACTCATTGCAACTCGTTATCGGCGCCGATCTCGAAGGGCAGCCGATTGCCCAGGCCATGCGCCTGGCGAACCGCCACGGTTTGATCGCGGGCGCGACCGGCACCGGCAAGACCGTCACTTTGCAACGAATGGCCGAAGCCTTCAGCGATGCCGGCGTGGCGGTGTTCGCCGCCGACATCAAGGGTGACCTGTGCGGCCTTGGCGCCGCCGGCAACCCCCAGGGCAAGATCGCCGAGCGGATTGCCGGGATGCCCTGGCTTAATCACAGGCCTCAGGCTTATCCAGTGACGTTGTGGGACATACACGGTCAGTCCGGTCATCCTTTACGCACAACCTTGAGTGAAATGGGGCCGCTGCTGCTGGGCAGCCTGCTGGAACTGACAGACAGTCAGCAGTCGGCGCTGTACGCCGCGTTCAAGGTGGCGGATCGCGAAGGCCTGTTGCTGCTCGATCTCAAGGATCTGAAGGCGTTGCTCAATCACCTGCGGGACAACCCCCTGTTGCTGGGCGACGATGCGGCATTGATGACCACCGGCTCCAGCCAGGCGCTACTGCGACGACTGGCGACCCTGGAGCAACAGGGCGCCGAAGCCCTGTTCGGCGAGCCGGCGCTACAACTCGAAGACATCCTCCAACCCACGGCGGATGGCCGTGGGCGCATTCATTTGCTCGATGCCAGTCGCCTGGTGCATGAAGCGCCAAAAGTCTACGCGACGTTCCTGCTGTGGCTGCTGGCTGAGCTGTTCGAACAGTTGCCGGAGCGTGGCGATGCCGACAAACCGTTGCTGGCGCTATTCTTCGACGAGGCCCACTTGTTGTTCAACGGCACGCCCCAGGCATTGCGTGATCGTCTGGAGCAGGTCGTGAGGCTGATTCGTTCGAAAGGCGTGGGTGTGTATTTCGTTACCCAGTCGCCGGGTGACCTGCCGGACGATGTGCTGGCGCAGTTGGGCTTGCGCATCCAGCACGGTCTGCGTGCGTTCACCGCCAAGGAGCAGAAGTCCCTGCGTGCGGTGGCCGAAGGTTTCCGGCCGAATCCTGCGTTCGATGCGTTGTCGGTGTTGACCGAACTCGGGATCGGTGAGGCGCTGGTCGGCACCCTGCAGGAAAAGGGCACGCCGGCAATGGTCCAGCGGGTGCTGGTGGCACCGCCGCAATCGCGGATCGGGCCTTTGAGCGAAACCGAGCGCACGGCGTTGATTGCCGGATCGCCGTTGCAGGGGCGTTATGACAAGCCGATTGACCGTGACTCGGCCTATGAAGTGCTGATGGGACGCAAGGGACTGGCACCTGAGCCCGAAGTGGAGCAGGGCAAGCAGGAACCGAGTTTCACCGAACAGGCCGGAGAGTTCCTCGGCACAGCGGCAGGGAAGGCGCTGAAATCGGCGATGCAACAGGCGGCGAACCAGATTGGCCGACAGTTGGTGCGCGGCTTGATGGGCTCGTTGCTGGGCAGCAAAAAACGCCGGTAGCTTGAGCGAACACAGTCAATGTGGGAGCGGGCTTGCTCGCGAAGAGGGCATGTCAGTCAACGTTATATTGTTTGACACACCGCCTTCGCGAGCAAGCCCGCTCCCACAAGGTTTCTGTATCAGGATTTGGTTTTGGCGTGCGCCGCCAACCGCTCCAGCGCTGCCCGCAAATTCGGGTCGCTGATGCCATCGGCCGTGGCCTGAATGGTCGCTGCCGCGTCGTTGGACAAATCCATGGTATGCCCGGCCGCACCTTGCTGAACGGTCGGCGGTTGAACTTTGAACAGGATCCGGGTCAGATTGGCAAACTCGTCGAACATTTGCAGTTGTCGTTGCAGGCGTTTCTGCTGGTAGCGCAGGCGGGTTGCCCAATGACCGTCGGTGACAATCAGCAACAAACTGCCTTCGCGCCAGGAAGCCACGTGGCAATGCTCGCGAGCGGCGGGTTGCAATTGGCTTTCGAGCAAACGTTGCAGATGACCCAGGCGTTGAGCGTGGCCGAGAATGGCCTTCAGCGGCTTGGCTTCGCGTAGTAGAACGGCAGGTACTTTGGCCGTAAGTGGGCGAAATGCCATGATCAGACACCTGAAGTAACAGAGGCGCCATGGTAGCAGAAAGCGCCGGATGCACCCGCCCATTGCTTTTGTGGGTGCTTTGCCCATTAAATCAACAACTAACTTCTGCCTGGAACGGCTTGAAGTTGAGCAAAACGCCCTTATTTTAAGTGAGCCCCGTCAAAGCGCTGTGCCAGCATCGTGGAATATCGCCACTTTCCTCTCCATCGTTTCCGGGTAGAATGCTCGTTCGCATGCGGCCATGAGGGCTGCACGGGCGACTCACGGGGCCGCCCTCCATCCCTTTAGTGTGGAAGATCCTGCCGATATGTTTGCGCCTTTGTTAAAGAAACTTTTTGGAAGCAAGAACGAGCGTGAAGTCAAACGCATGCTCAAGACGGTGCAACTCGTCAATGCCTTCGAAGAGCAAATGGTGGCCCTTTCGGACGATCAATTGCGTGCCAAGACAAGCGAGTTCAAGGCCCGCATCGCCAAAGGGGAATCCCTCGACAAACTGCTGCCCGAAGCCTTTGCGGTCGCCCGCGAAGCCGGTAAGCGTGTCATGGGCATGCGCCACTTCGATGTCCAGCTGATCGGCGGCATGACCTTGCATGAAGGCATGATCGCGGAAATGCGTACCGGTGAAGGCAAGACCCTGGTGGCAACACTGGGCGTTTACCTCAATGCGCTGTCCGGCAACGGTGTGCACGTTGTGACGGTGAACGACTACCTGGCCCGCCGTGACGCCAACTGGATGCGCCCGCTGTATGAATTCCTCGGCATGACGGTCGGCGTTGTCACGCCGTTCCAGCCGCCGGAAGAGAAGCGCGCTGCCTACGCCGCCGACATCACCTACGGTACCAACAACGAATTCGGTTTCGATTACCTGCGCGACAACATGGCGTTCAGCATGGAAGAAAAATTCCAGCGCGAACTCAACTTTGCCGTGATCGACGAAGTCGACTCCATCCTCATCGACGAAGCCCGTACGCCGCTGATCATTTCCGGTCAGGCCGAGGACAGCTCCAAGCTGTACATCGAGGTCAACAAACTGATCCCGACGCTTGAGTTGCACGTCGAAGAAGTGGAAGGCGAAGTCACCAAGGCCGGCCACTACACCATTGACGAGAAGTCCCGTCAGGTCGAACTCAACGAAGCCGGTCACCAGTACGTCGAAGAAACGCTGACCCGCATCGGCCTGCTGGCTGAGGGCGAGAGCCTGTACTCGGCACACAACCTGAGCCTGCTGACCCACGTTTACGCCGGCCTGCGCGCGCACAAGCTGTTCCATCGCAACGTCGAGTACATCGTGCAGGACGGTCAGGTCGTACTGGTCGATGAGCACACCGGCCGCACCATGCCGGGCCGCCGCTTGTCCGAAGGCCTGCACCAGGCCATCGAAGCCAAGGAAAACCTGAACATCCAGGCCGAAAGCCAGACGCTGGCATCGACCACCTTCCAGAACTACTTCCGTCTGTACAACAAGCTGTCCGGCATGACCGGTACGGCCGACACCGAAGCGTTCGAGTTCCACCAGATCTATGGCCTGCAGGTCATGGTGATCCCGCCGAACAAGCCGTTGGCCCGTAAGGACTACAACGACCTGGTGTTCCTGACCGCCGACGAGAAATACGCGGCAATCGTGGCCGACATCAAGGAAAGCATGGCCGCGGGTCGTCCGGTTCTGGTCGGTACTGCCACCATCGAAACCTCCGAGCACATGTCCAGCCTGCTCGTGAAGGAAGGCATCGAACACAAGGTACTGAACGCCAAGTTCCACGAAAAGGAAGCCGAAATCATTGCCCAGGCCGGTCGCCCGGGCGCACTGACCATCGCCACCAACATGGCCGGTCGTGGTACCGACATCCTGTTGGGCGGTAACTGGGAAGTGGAAGTGGCTTCCCTGGAAAACCCGACCCCTGAGCAGATTGCCCAGATCAAGGCCGACTGGCAGAAGCGTCACCAGCAAGTGCTCGAATCGGGCGGTTTGCAGGTGATTGCCTCCGAGCGTCACGAATCGCGCCGTATCGACAACCAGCTGCGTGGTCGTGCCGGTCGTCAGGGCGACGCCGGTTCCAGCCGTTTCTACCTGTCGCTGGAAGACAGCCTGATGCGCATCTTCGCCTCTGACCGGGTGAAGAACTTCATGAAGGCCCTGGGCATGCAGCCTGGCGAAGCGATCGAGCACCGCATGGTGACCAACGCCATCGAAAAGGCCCAGCGCAAGGTTGAAGGCCGTAACTTCGACATTCGTAAACAACTGCTTGAGTTCGACGACGTCAACAACGAACAGCGTAAAGTGATCTATCACATGCGTAACACGTTGCTGGCTGCCGACAACATCGGTGAGACCATCGCTGACTTCCGTCAGGACGTGCTCGACGCCACCGTCAGCGCACACATTCCTCCGCAATCGCTGCCTGAGCAGTGGGACGTGGCCGGTCTGGAAGCTGCATTGCAGAGCGATTTCGGTGTGACGCTGCCGATCCAGCAATGGCTCGACGAAGACGATCACCTGTACGAAGAAACCCTGCGCGAAAAGCTGATGCAGGAACTGATCGCCGCGTACAACGAAAAAGAAGACCAGGCGGGCGCCGAAGCGCTGCGCACCTTCGAGAAACAAATCGTTCTGCGCGTACTGGACGACCTGTGGAAAGACCACCTGTCGACCATGGATCACCTGCGTCACGGCATCCACTTGCGTGGTTATGCCCAGAAGAACCCGAAGCAGGAATACAAGCGCGAGTCGTTCACCCTGTTCTCCGAGTTGCTGGATTCGATCAAGCGCGATTCGATCCGTGTGTTGTCCCACGTTCAGGTTCGTCGCGAAGATCCGATCGAAGAAGAGCAGCGCCTGCATCAGGAAGCCGAGGCATTGGCCGCTCGCATGCAGTTCCTGCATGAAGAGGCTCCAGGCCTTGAGCAGCCGGAAGTGTTGGGCGAAGAGGTCGATGTTGCCCTCGCTGCCGCGCCGGTTCGCAACGAGCAGAAGCTGGGTCGCAACGAGCTGTGCTACTGCGGTTCGGGCAAGAAGTTCAAGCATTGCCACGGGCAGATTCAGTAAACCCGTTTCAAACGCTGAAATACCCGCGCCGCGACCGGCTTCTGCCGTCGCGGCGTTTTACCATTCGAACCACCGTTCTGCTGAAACGGTGCTGACATCATTTATAAAGGAGCGCATTCATGGCTGTTGGTCTTGGTCCTTTGCCAACGTTGCACCCGGTTGCCGGTTTTGAACTCGGTATCGCCTCGGCCGGCATCAAGCGCCCGGGGCGCAAGGATGTTGTGGTCATGCGCTGTGTTGAAGGCTCCACGGTTGCCGGCGTGTTCACCCTGAACGCCTTTTGCGCCGCACCGGTGATCCTGGCCAAGCAACGCGTGCAAGGCCCTGTGCGTTACCTGCTGACCAACACCGGCAATGCCAATGCCGGTACCGGCGAACCAGGCCTGGCCGCGGCCGAGCGCACTTGCGCGAAACTGGCCGAGTTGACCGGTGTCGATGCCAGCCAGGTGCTGCCGTATTCCACCGGTGTGATCGGCGAGCCGCTGCCGGTCGAGAAAATCGAAGGCGCGCTGCAAGCGGCCCTCGACGACCTGTCGATCCACAACTGGGAAGCTGCCGCCACCGGCATCATGACCACCGACACCCTGCCAAAAGGTGCCAGCCGTCAGTTCCAGCACGATGGTGTGACCATCACCGTTACCGGTATCAGCAAAGGCGCCGGCATGATTCGCCCGAACATGGCGACCATGCTCGGCTACATCGCCACCGACGCCAAAGTTTCCCGCGACGTGCTGCAGAACCTGATGCTGGACGGCGCCAACAAGTCGTTCAACCGCATCACCATCGATGGTGATACGTCGACCAACGACTGCTGCATGCTGATCGCTACCGGTCAGGCCTCGCTGCCGGAAATCACCCGCGCCGAAGGCGAGTTGTTCGCCAAGTTGAAGCAAGCGGTGTTCGAAGTGTGCATGGACGTGGCCCAGGCCATCGTTCGCGACGGCGAAGGCGCGACCAAATTCGTCACCGTTGAAGTCAACGGCGGCGGCAATCACCAGGAGTGCCTGGACGTCGGTTACACCGTGGCTCACTCGCCGCTGATCAAGACCGCGTTGTTCGCTTCCGATCCGAACTGGGGCCGTATCCTGGCGGCTGTTGGCCGTGCCGGTGTGCCGAACCTGGATGTGAGCAAGATCGACGTATTCCTCGGCGACGTGTGCATCGCCAGCCGTGGCGCGCGCGCGGCGACCTACACCGAAGCCCAGGGGGCGGCGGTGATGCAGCAGGAGGAAATCACCATCCGTATCGAATTGGGTCGTGGCGATTGCAGCGAAACCATCTGGACCACCGACCTGTCCCACGAATACGTGAAGATCAACGCCGAGTACCGTACTTAATACACGGTTCAAGACCGAGTCGTCCCATTCGCGAGCAAGCCCGCTCCCACAGGAGATCTTCAGTGAACACAAGATGTGCGTACTGCCCGATCAACTGTGGGAGCGGGCTTGCTCGCGAAGGCTGACGACCAGACGCTAGATATTCTGGCTTGTTACCCTGACGAGAAGGCACCCCGAACATGAGCCTGCACCTGATCATCGGCGACAAACTGCATTCCTCCTGGTCCCTGCGCGGCGCTCTGGCCCTCGATCTGGCTGGCGCTTCCTACACCGAAGAACTGATCAAGCTGAACCAGCCGGACACCCGCGAGCGTCTGCTCAAGCATTCGCCGACCGGCAAGGTCCCGCTGTTGAAGACCGAACACGGCACCATCGCCGACTCCCTGGCGATTGCCGAATACCTGGCAGAACGGTTCCCCGACGCGAACCTGTGGCCCAAAGACACCGCCGCCCGTGCCCAGGCGCGTTCGGCGTGCGCGCAGATGCACAGTGGCTTTTTCGCCATGCGCGGCAACATGCCCTTCGACCTGAGCCATGACGCCGCGCTGTCGCCGGTCCCGGCCGATGTCCAGGCGGACATCGAGCGCATGTCAGCGTTGTGGGCCGAATGTCGTGCCGCTGCGACCGAGAGCGGTCCGTACCTGTTTGGCCGCATTACGTTGGCCGACGCGTTCTTTGCACCCATCGCCGTGCGCCTGCGCACCTATCGGGTGAAACTGTCCGCGGCTGATGAAGCCTATGTTGAAACCCTCTACCAATGGCCGGCGTTCAAGGCCTGGCAGAAGGCTGGACTGGAGGAGTTGCAAAGGTGAAACGAGTCCATGTCGCCGCCGCCGTCATCCGCGATGGCAGCGGCCAAATCCTGATCGCCCGTCGTGCGGATTCACAGCACCAGGGTGGCCTGTGGGAGTTTCCAGGCGGCAAGGTCGAGGCCGACGAGTCGGTCGAAACCGCACTGGCCCGTGAACTCCATGAAGAGCTGGGCATCGTGGTCGGCGCGGCGCGCCCGCTGATCAGGGTCCGGCACGATTACCCGGACAAACAGGTGTTGCTGGATGTCTGGGAAGTCTCGGCGTTTACCGGCGAGCCCCACGGTGCCGAAGGCCAACCGCTGGCCTGGGTGTCGCCCCGGGATCTGTCGGGTTACGAGTTTCCGGTGGCCAATCAGCCGATCGTCGCGGCCGCGAAATTACCCGCTCAGTACCTGATTACCCCGGAAGATCTGGAAACCCCGACGTTGCTGCGTGGCATCCAGAAGGCCATTGCCGGCGGCATCAAGCTGATCCAGCTGCGCGCACCGAACGGTTACGATCCGAAGTATCGCGACCTGGCCGTGGATGCTGTGGGTCTGTGTGCCGGCAAGGCGCAATTGATGATCAAGGGGCCATTCGAATGGCTGGGCGACTTCCCGTCCGCCGGTTGGCACATTACCTCGGCGCAGCTGCGCAAATACGCAGCGGCTGGCCGACCGCTCCCGGCATCGCGCTGGCTGGCGGCATCGTGCCATAACGCTGAAGAGCTGGCGCTGGCCGAACAGATGGGGGTGGATTTCGTGACCCTGTCGCCGGTGCAGCCGACCCTGACTCACCCTGGCGCCGAGCCGTTGGGTTGGGAGCAGGCGTCGAGCTTGATCGAGGGCTTCAGCAAACCGGTGTTCCTGCAGGGTGGGGTTGGCCCGGCTGAGGTCGAGAAGGCCTGGGCTGTGGGTGCGCAGGGTGTGGCGGGGATTCGGGCGTTTTGGCCTGATTCCCGGTGATGCAAATGACCTCATCGCGAGCAGGCTCGCTCCTACATGGATCGCATTTCTACTGTTGGAACTCGGTCAATTGTAGGAGCGAGCCTGCTCGCGATGGGGGCGCTAACGACACCGATTAAATTTCAGGTTTCCCCGCCGGCTGCCAAAGAATCTCCGCCACTCCCTGACGCTTGGCAATCAGCCGCGCCACCACAAACAGCAAATCCGACAACCGATTGATGTACGCCAGGCCAACCCCGGCCAACGGCTCAATCGCATTGAGCTGCTGACACCGCCGCTCTGCGCTGCGTGCCAGGCTACGGCAGACATGAGCCTGGGCAATCAGCATAGAGCCGCCAGGCAAAATGAAATTTTCCAGCGGTCCCAACTCTTCATTCCACACATCGATCGCGGCTTCCAGGCGTTCGATTTCCGCTGCATTCAACGCCTGATACACCGGCATCGCCAGTTCGCCACCCAGATCAAATAACCGATGCTGACAGGGAGCCAATACCTCGATCACTTCGTTCAAGCCTGGAAACCGAGCAGTTTCTGCCGCCAGCCCGGCCAGAAGCACCCCAACCTGGCTGTTCAGCGTATCGACCTCGCCGATTGCTTCAATGCGCGGGTGATCTTTTGGTACGCGACGACCATCGCCCAGCCCGGTCTCGCCTTTGTCGCCAGTGCGGGTGTAAATCTTCGACAAACGAAAGCCCATGGTTACCTCGATAGCAGATTGAGTTCTTGCGGCACAGGCGGCGTGCTCGCGAGGGGCAGGCGCAAGGTGAAGCAAGTGCCTTGGCCCAGGGTCGATTGCACTTCCATCTGCCCCTTATGGTTATTGGTGACGATGAAGTACGACACCGACAGCCCAAGTCCGGTGCCCTGGCCGATTTCCTTGGTGGTGAAAAACGGCTCGAAGGTGCGTTTGCGCACGTTTTCGCTCATGCCAATGCCGTTGTCCTCGACCTGAATTTCTGCCCATGGCGGATTCAGCCTTGTGCGCAGAATGATCCGCCCCGGCTCGCTGTCGTCTTCGCGCTGATGGATGGCTTGTGCGGCGTTTTTCAACAGATTGAGCAGCACTTGCTCCAGTTCGTTGGCGGTGCCGGGGACCGGTCCCAGCGCCGGATCGAACTGGCGAATGATGGCCTGGCCTTTGAAGTCGAAACCGATCGCCAGGTCGAAATCGTTACCGGCGATCTCCACCGCCTGGTCGATCAGGGCGGGTAGGTCGCACGGGGCCATCTGGCGGGTGCTGCGACGGCTGAAGCTGAGCATGTGGGTGACGATTTTCGCCGCCCGGGCACCGGCCTGCTGGATGCCGTCGAGCAATTGCGGCACTTCGCGGATTTGCAGGTACTGGTTGACCGTCGCCAGTTCGATGCCGGCCTGTTCGGCTACTTCAAGGTTCTTCGGTAGATCGGGGGACAGGCGTCGGCGAATGTTTTGCACGTTGTGCAGGATCGCACCCAGCGGGTTGTTGATCTCGTGGGCCATGCCGGCGGCGAGACCACCCACCGAAAGCATTTTCTCCGACTGCACCATCATCTCTTCCAGGGACAGGCGCTGGGTGATGTCGTCGATCCGGATCACCACGCCACGCCCGGCACCGCCCATCAGCGGATAGAAAGTCAGGGCGTAGTGGCGGGGTTCGTCGTCCTTGAGCCAGGTGACTCGTTCGATCTTGGCCACCGTATGCTGCTCGACCGTTTCCTTGAGTTGCGGCAAAAACGGCTTGAGCGGTTCGAAGGCAAGGAAGATGGGCTGGTTCAGGGCTTCATCGAGGCGAGTGCCGGACAGGGCGCTGGCCTCCTGGTTCCATTGCGTCACGTAGAGCTGTTCGTCGAGGGCGATCAGCGCCGACGGCATGGAGTCGATGATGCTGTTGAGGTAATTCTGGAAACCGGTGAGCTTTTTCTCGATCTTGCTGCGCACCTGCACTTCGAGCTCCAGTTTGCGGTTGGTATGGCGGGTTTCTTCCGCCAGACCCTGGGCCTGGTCGTAGGCTGCCTGGGAGTCGTCCCTGGCCCGCTTGAGTTGCTGCTCCCTGGCCTCGATCCGCGAGAGCATGGTGTTGAACGCCTCGGCGAGGCTGCCGATTTCATCGTGGTTTCCTCGCGAAGCACGCAGTGCGTAGTTTTCTTCACGGGTGACCTGCCGGGACAACTCTTCGAGTTGGTGGATCGGCCGGGTAATCAGGCGCTTGATCTGGCGGGCAATGATCAGCCACAGCAAGACGCTGAAGATCAGAATGCCCAGGCTGGCCGTCAGGGTCCCGGTGTAGAACGCCATTGGCAGTTCGCTCGAGGCCACCAACAGTAGGTGCCCTGGTGCCGCACCGGTGCGGGGCAGGGGGATGACTTGATTGGTGCGAAACTCGGTGATCTGCCAGTCTTCGATATGCCGGAAACGCTTCGGCAGCTCCAGATTGTCGCCATGCTGCAATTGCGCCAATCGCTCGCCCTTTGCGTCATACAGGGCCGCCGCGCGCAACGGCGAATAGCTGTTGAGTTCATTCAGCAGGCGCTCGGCGCTTTGCGGTGACGCCAGGGCTTCGGACGCCAGGCTCGGGTTGGATACCAGCCGGCCGATGGTCTGCAGAGCCTGGGGCGCCATGCTTTCCTGGGAAATGTAGTAGGCGGCGCTGATAAAGGTCAGGTTGGCAACCAGCAGGACGGTGACCATCAGTACCAGCAGGGCGGCCAGCAGTTTCTGGCCGACGGGCAGGTTTTCAAGGCGCTGGCGCAATGGCATCGGATTCATCGCAGACAAGGAACAAGTGGCCAGCGTAGCCGCTGCTCAGTCGCTGGGCAATCCAAGGCTTTGCAGGCGGGCGATCAACCTTGCCTCAAGCTGATTGAGGTGAGGCAGGTTCAGTTGATGGCGCCCGGCCACTTTGCAGGCGTAACCCAGCAAGTAGCCGATTTCTGTGCGGCGCTGGCTCGTGACGTCCTGATGCATCGAGGAGTAGTTGGCTGCGGTGGCGTGAATCACCCGTTCGACTTCCTGCTGCAGGTTTTCGGCCGCTGCCGGCTGACCACAACGCTCGAGCAACTCCACCAGTTCACCGCACAGGGTGGCGACCTCACATTGATGTTGCTGCAAACCGCCGTTGCGGCAATCGTGCAGCACCGTCAGCGGATTGATCGCACAGTTGAGGGCGAGTTTGCGCCACAGCCTGGTCAGGATTTCGGTGCTCCACTCGTGGGGGATGCCGGCAGCGCTCAGGTCATCGAGCCAGATTGGCGCCACCGGATGGCTCGCATCCCCCAGCCAGGTGAAGCCATGCCCGGCAAACACCACGCGCCAATCGCCATCGCGGAAGGCGCCTTCGGTGCTCGACGCATAGATGCAGCGTGCCTGAGGAACTTGTGCGGCCACCGCGTCCTGACTGCCCAGGCCATTTTGCAGCAGGATCAGTTCGGCGCCTGGGGCCAGGCGTGGCGCCAGTCGGGCCACCGCACTTTCGGTATCGTAGGCTTTGCACGCCACCAGCAGGCGGTTGATCGGTTGGGGGCTGTCGGCTGTCTCGGCGGGCACGGCATAGTGTCGCGCCTCGCCGTGTTCAACCAGGGTCAATCCCCCGGCCGCCTCATAGGCCTGCAGTCTCGCGGTGTCCCGCAGGATCAGCCTGACCGGCACTCCAGCCCGTGCCAGACGTGTCGCCCATAAAGTGCCGAGGCTGCCGGCGCCCAGTACATGCCAGGTGGTGGACATCAGTTTTTTGCTCTGTTTAAGGCGTGCATCGGCAGCTCGCAGTGAATGATGGGAAAGACCCGTTATAATCAGCGCGGATTTTAACCGCAAGCCAGGCGTGCTCCATCAGTGCGCCTTTAAATTTGGAGAGATTACATGCCGTCGTTCGACGTGGTATCCGAACTGGACAAACACGAAGTCACCAACGCGGTCGAGAACGCCGTCAAGGAACTCGATCGTCGTTATGACCTGAAAGGCAAAGGCAGCTTCGAGTTCAAGGAAAAAGACCTGACCGTCAACCTGACCGCCGAAGCGGATTTCCAGCTCGAAGCGATGATTGAGATCCTCAAGCTGGCGCTGGTCAAGCGCAAAATCGACGTGCAGTGCCTTGAAGTCAAGGACGCGTTCGCGTCGGGCAAGCTGATGAAGCAGGAAGCCGTCCTCAAGGAAGGCATCGACAAGGAGCTGGCGAAGAAAATCGTCGCTCATGTCAAAGACGCCAAACTCAAGGTCCAGGCGGCCATTCAGGGCGAACAGGTTCGTATTACCGGCAAAAAGCGCGATGACCTGCAGGAAGCCATTGCAGTGCTGCGGGCCAAGGAATTCGGTATGCCGCTGCAGTTCAACAACTTCCGCGACTGATCTTGAAAGCGGGAACCTCTTGGCGTTTGCAACGTCGGAGCCCCAAGCAACGGCAGAAACGATTGAGCCCGTCGCGGTTCAATCTTTCTGCCGCTTTTTTACGCATGCCGGGCAGCCGGAAAACAGGAGAGAGCAGATGGACTTAAATGCTGAGGTAGACAACCTGGTCAAGGTATCCCAAACCTGGATCCCGATGATCATGGAATACGGCAGCCGTGTACTGCTGGCGGTCATCACCCTGGCCATCGGCTGGTGGCTGATCAACAAGGTCACGAAAAAGCTCGGTGGCCTGATTGCATTGCGTAATGCCGACCTGGCGCTGCAAGGCTTTATCAGCAGCCTGGCGAACATCATCCTCAAGATCCTGCTGGTCGTCAGCGTGGCCTCGATGATCGGTGTGGAAACCACTTCGTTTGTCGCGGCGATTGGTGCGGCAGGCCTGGCCATTGGCCTGGCCTTGCAGGGCAGCCTGGCGAACTTCGCCGGTGGCGTGCTGATTTTGCTGTTCCGTCCGTTTCGCATCGGTGACTGGATCGAGGCTCAGGGTATCGCCGGTACTGTCGACAGCATCCAGATTTTCCATACCGTGCTGCGTACTGGCGATAACAAAACCATCATCGTGCCTAACGGCAATCTGTCGAATGGCATCATCACCAACACAAACCGTCAGCCGACCCGCAAGGTCGTGTTTGATGTCGGTGTGGATTACGAAGCGGACCTGCAGAAAGCCCGTGAAGTTTTGCTGGAATTGGCCAGGGACCCGCGAGTATTGGCAGATCCGGAACCACAGGCAGTTGTTTCTACCCTGGGTGACAGTTCGATCACACTTTCGCTTCGTGTCTGGGTAAAGACTGCCGATTACTGGGACGTGATGTTCATGTTCAACGAACTATCCCGTGATCGCCTGAGAGAGGCCGGCATCGATATTCCATTTCCACAGCGGGTTATTCGAGTGGTTCAGGAATCTGCGGTGCAGTGACAGGTCACGCAATACATGTCTGACTTTTCGGTCAGACATGTGTTGCGATTGTTCAATAATTGAGCAATATGCACAGCCAACAAAAAAGGCCCATCCGAAGATGGGCCTTTTGTTTTGTTACCGCAAACTAACTGGATGCGATTACAAAACCGACAGCGGGTAGTCGACGATGAAACGGAACTCTTTCACGTCGCCTTCACCTTCGTCAGCGTTAGCGAAGTGCCATGCTTGACGAATACGGAAGGAAAGATCTTTTGCCGGGCCAGTCTGAACAACGTACTTGGCTTCGAAGTTGGTTTCGTTGTGCTTGCCGTCTTCGCCATACAGGCCAGCGTAAGGGCTGCCTACAGGAGTTTTGGTGCCGTCGATGTCCCAACCTTTTACGTAACGGGTCATGAAGCTCAGACCTGGAACACCGTACTCAGCCATTTTCAGGTCGTAACGAACCTGGGCAGACTTCTCGCCAGGGGCGTTGAAGTCAGAGTACTGGATGGAGTTGGCGAGGAAGATCGAGTCGCCGCCGCGGTTGTTTTTGCCCACGCCGATGTAGTCGAACGGAGTGTCACCGTTAACCTTCTGGAAGGCGAGGGTGATGGTGTGTGCTTTCATGAACGAGAAAGCGGCTGCCAGGGAGTAAGCGGTGTTGCTGATCTCGCCCGCTTTGGCGTCACCGGTATCTTGGGTGTTGTAGATGTTGCCGTCCAGGTTCAGCGACTCATCGCCACCAAACGGGATGGTGTAGTTCAGGTTGGCGTAGTACTGGTTCCAGATGTCTTCCAGCTTGGCGCCGTACAGCGATG
This sequence comes from Pseudomonas sp. KH_046_1, assembly GCF_057839025.1. Taxonomy (NCBI): domain Bacteria; kingdom Pseudomonadati; phylum Pseudomonadota; class Gammaproteobacteria; order Pseudomonadales; family Pseudomonadaceae; genus Pseudomonas; species Pseudomonas sp. KH_046_1. Next base: position 5,048,932 of record NZ_CM174481.1, on the reverse strand, counting down.
CCGACAGGTTTTCGGTGAGGCCGTATTTGCCACCGAAGTAGTCGATGGAGTTGGCTTCTACGCCAGCGTAGGTTGCAAACAGGCCGCCGTCACTAGCGTTTTTGTCCTGGCTGGACGCCGAGTAGAAGTGACCGGCTTCGAGGTCAAGGTCTTTGACTTCGCTGCTCTGCAGTTGGAAGCCAGTAGCAGTTTGAGGAAGGATACGGGAACCGCCAACAGCGAACACTGGCGCAGTGCTTGGCTGCATTTCGCCGAATTTCAGCTCGGTTTTGGAGATGCGGACTTTAACGGCGCCGCCGGCTTTACCCTGGCTGTCGTTAACGTCGCGAGAACCGTTGGCATTAACGGTGTCGCTACGGCTCATGTTGCCTGAGCCGGAAGTGCCGTCGCCGCCATCCAGTTTGACTGCCAGGTAACCGAATGCGTCAACGCCTACACCGATCAGGCCCTGGGTATAACCGGAGCTGAAATTGCCCCAGATACCTTGGGTCCAGTCTTTCTGGTCGCGAGCGCCATCTTTGTTATCACGGTTGAAGTAGTAGTTGCGAACCAGCAAGTTCAAGGAACTGTCTTCAACAATGCCCTTGGCTTCAGCCTGGTCACTTACGAAAGGGGCGGCCGTAGCCAATTGGGTACTGGCTGCTGCTGCAACTGCCAGTGCGATCATGCTCCACTTCATCACGCGCATCGTGATTTGCTCCTTTGGTTTTAGAAGAGTACTGCCGTCCCACCTGTTTTATTATCTGGGCGGCTCTTTCTTTTTGTGTCGGCGCAAACTTATATCACGCCGACAATGTTGGCGATACTTGCGCATCTAACCTTTCGCCTTCTTTACGACCCTGTCGCAAACAGCGTGGTAGATGTCGCAAATTTCCAGCTCCGACGCAACCGGGCTGACAACTTTTATGCTGTTTTCCGAGCCTTGGCGTCGGTAAAAAGAGTCCTGGTGAAACGTTTGAATCTCCATCGGGCTACCTTGCCACTGTTTTTTTTTGCCTGAGGGCCTCCGCTTCCAGCGGGTGCCACTCAGGCCATGTTGGGTATGAATGCAACAAGTGTGCACAAAATCGGGTTTTGTTGCAGCTTTTTTCCAGTTGAGTGTCTGACGCTGTAAAAACCTCATAAAGCCGGGGGGTTCAAGCGCATTTAGTTTGGGCTTGACGCCTTGTCTGGCATCATGTTGCACCCTTCTGGTCCGCTGCATGACAACCAAAAATGTTACCGGATCACCCCGCCAGTGAGTAAATGGCGGATGTCGAAGCGTTCAGCGTAGACCCACTGTGCGGTTTTGGTGCAAAAAAATTTGTGTCGTGCTGAGTTCATCCAGGTTGACCGCTTGTCTGGAACGAACTCCTCCTTGTAAATCAGTCATTTCGGTATTTTTTCCGGCTTGTCAGTTCTGTAATGGTGCGCAGCAGCGAAAAGTGTCTCATCCGAGGGCGGGTTGTCAGCCTTTCGTTGGCGCTCGTGACTTCTGCGTAAGGTTCGTCGTGAAGCGTGCGCCGTTCGCAGGTATGCTGCCGTCCGGTCGCTTGGTGCGCTGTCCCTCTGGATGGGCGCTAAGCTGAAAAATGATGACCCGGCGGGAGTGCGCGCAGTGTTCGTTTTAGATCCACGACTTCAACAAGACACGTTAACTATCGGGGACTTTCCGCTCTGCCGGTTGCTGCTGTCCAACGATTCGAACTATCCCTGGTTCATCCTGGTACCTCGTCGTGAGGCTATCAGCGAGATATTTCAATTGGATGTCGCAGACCAGCAACAGCTCTGGCAGGAAACAACTGCGCTGTCGCAAGTGCTCAAGGACTCGTTCGATGCGGACAAGTTGAATGTTGCGGCGCTGGGTAATGTCGTCAGTCAGTTGCACATGCATGTGATTGTGCGCAAGCGCGAAGATGCCGCCTGGCCCGCGCCGGTTTGGGGTAAACATCCGGCAAAACCCTACAAGTCGGAGCAGATCGTCGCCATTCGCGAACGGTTGCGTCTGATTTTGACCGATGATTTTACGTTTCTGGAGGGCTGAATCATGAGCCTGGAAGAACGCGTTACCGAGCTTGAAAGCCGTCTGGCCTTTCAGGATGACACCATCCAGGCATTGAATGATGTGCTGGTGGCGCAGCAGCGGGTGGTCGAGCGTCTGCAGTTGCAAATGGCCGCACTGCTCAAGCGGCAGGAGGAAATGGTCGGCCAGTTCGAGTCATTCGAAGAAGAAGCGCCGCCGCCCCACTATTAAATAAATCGCAGGCATGAAAAAACCGCGGACAGCTCGGCTGTGCGCGGTTTTTTTTAGCCTTGAATCAGCGGCGCGGCAGCGCGGCGATCACATCTTCGGCTTGCAGGCCCTTGTCACGATTCATGACGGAGAACTCCACGCGCTGGCCTTCGACCAGGACACGGTGGCCTTCACCGCGAATGGCCCGGAAGTGGACGAAGATATCGTCGCCGGAGTCGCGGGAGATGAAGCCGAAGCCTTTGGACGTGTTGAACCACTTGACGGTGCCGGTATCGCGGTTGCTCATGTCGTAGCTTGGCGAGGCGGCGGCTGGTGACGATTTGTAGAAGCTGATGCCCAGGTGCAGGGCAACGGCAATCAGGGCTGCGACCAGGCTGAACAGAACGGCGGGTTGACCGGCGATGACGGGCATCGGTGCGATCAGCGTCAGGGTTTGCAGAACCACGCTCAGAACCAGCAGGGCGCTGACCAGGTTTTGCAGTTGATGACGCGGGCCTTTGTTCCAGTAAGGGATGACAGGTGCAAGCGTGAGGTTGAGCAGGCCGAAAAAGGCCAGGTACAGCGCGTCGGGTTGTTGCAGGTAAGGTAAGGCTTCGGATTGCAGGCTAGGGATGAAGGACAGCAGCAAGGCCGCTGCGCCTATCAACAGATGGACGATTTTCAACATTTTGATTAACTCACGTTAAGACAGCTCACAAGGAAGAGCTGATGGCGCACGGTTCGCTTCAAGATAATAAAGAGGCGTTGGACACGTACCCGGTATCAGCCTATGCGCCGCGCCCGGAAAAAATAGGCACTGGCGACACACTGTCTATTTAACAGCAAAGCCGCAGGCTACTCAAATCAGGGCGTCCGGCGGCTCTTTGGGGATGATTTGCCGCAGGTTGCCTGCGGGGTTGCGGTATTGCGGTACCTACGGCTGAGCAGTAACGCTCGCATGCGCGGATGACGCCTTGACGTGTTGTTCGCACTCTTTTTCCTACGGCATTCCATGCAGTGCTTCTGAAGGGGGCATTACTTTGCTGTGTGGGAAATTGTCCGGAGTAGGACGTTCTCCAGGGTCTGCCAACAATTGTTGGCTTATCCTACGCCGAAGGTCATAAAGTCAGCTGGATATACCTTTGCACCTGCGTTTTTATAAGTCGACACACAGTTGCTCATAAAGAAACCAGGATGGCAAAGGAGTGTCAGCGTAATGGTTTATGAACGGCAAAAAGAGGGGCGATACGGTTCGCACAAGGATGTAAGGGTCGATCCGTTTGTTCGCGAGTTCGATATGGGGCTGGCCCAGCCCTTGTCCCGCTCCGTACGATTGAATGGCTTCGCCACCTGTTTGCGGCTTGAACAGGTTTATTGGGATATTTTGGGGGAGATGGCCCGGGTCAATGGCTGCTCGGTCAGTAGCCTGTTATCTCACGTGGATCGCGAAGTTCACTTGCGTCACGGCGGGGTAAGGAACTTCAGTGGGTTGGTGCGGGTTGTCTGTGTCGTGCACAGTCTCAAGGAAGGGGGTTGCGTCGTCACGGCCTAGCCCGGGCGGCGAAAGCAGCAGAGTGTCGGTCTGTGCAGTCTTACGGCTGCACAGGCCGCATTTAATGGATATAATCCCGCTCTTTGCCGCAAAACCCTGCGTTTGCGGTAGCAATCTGATCGCCGAGACAACCTCCATGCCGATGTACGATTATCAATGTGCTTCCTGTGGTCATCAGTTGGAAGCCATTCAAAAGATCAGCGATGCACCGCTGGTCGACTGCCCTGCCTGTCAGGCGCCAGAGCTTAAAAAGTTGCTGTCCATGCCGGGCTTCCGCCTCAGCGGCACGGGTTGGTACGAAACCGATTTCAAGACCGGCTCCAAGAAGAATCTGGCCGGCGGCGACAAAGCTGACTAAGGTCTGGAACCTGAGTTGAACGACACGCGTGCTCTTGCATCACCCGGCGACTTTTTTAAAGGCGGGGCTGCTGTAGGATCTCCACCGAATTTCGAATTACGAGAAGTGAAACCACGACCATGATGCGCAGCCATTATTGCGGCCAACTGAACGAAAGCCTGGACGGCCAGGAAATTACCCTTTGCGGATGGGTCCATCGTCGCCGTGACCACGGTGGGGTGATTTTCCTCGATATCCGTGATCGTGATGGTCTGGCCCAGGTCGTGTTCGATCCGGACCGCGCTGAAACCTTCGCTGCTGCCGATCGCGTGCGCAGCGAGTACGTCGTGAAGATCACCGGCAAGGTTCGCCTGCGTCCGGCCGGTGCGACCAACGCCAACATGGCGTCGGGCATGATCGAAGTCCTGGGTTACGAGCTGGAAGTGCTGAACGAATCGGAAACCCCGCCGTTCCCGTTGAACGAGTTCTCCGACGTCGGCGAAGAAACCCGTCTGCGCTATCGCTTCCTCGACCTGCGTCGCCCGGAAATGGCCGAGAAGCTGCGTCTGCGTTCGCGCATGACCACCAGCATCCGCCGCTTCCTGGACGAGAACGGCTTCCTCGACGTCGAGACGCCGATCCTGACCCGTGCTACCCCGGAAGGCGCGCGCGACTACCTGGTGCCGAGCCGTACTCATGCCGGTTCGTTCTTCGCCTTGCCGCAATCGCCGCAGCTGTTCAAGCAACTGCTGATGGTGGCCGGCTTCGACCGTTACTACCAGATCGCCAAGTGCTTCCGTGACGAAGACCTGCGGGCCGACCGTCAGCCGGAATTCACCCAGATCGACATCGAGACCAGCTTCCTCGATGAAAAAGAGATCATGGGCCTGACCGAGCAAATGATCCGCAACCTGTTCAAGGAAGTGCTGGATCTGGAATTCGGCGATTTCCCGCACATGACCTTCGAAGAAGCCATGCGCCGCTACGGTTCCGACAAACCAGACCTGCGTAACCCGCTGGAACTGGTGGACGTGGCCGACCAGCTCAAGGAAGTCGACTTCAAGGTGTTCAGCGGCCCGGCCAACGACCCGAAATGCCGTATCGCCGCCTTGCGCGTTCCTGGCGGGGCGAGCATGCCGCGCAAGCAGATCGACGATTACACCAAGTTCGTCGGCATCTACGGTGCCAAGGGCCTGGCGTACATCAAGGTCAACGAGCGCGCCAAGGGTGTTGAAGGCCTGCAGTCGCCAATCGTGAAGAACATCCCCGAAGACAACCTCAACGTGATCCTCGATCGCGTCGGTGCGGTCGATGGCGATATCGTGTTCTTCGGCGCCGACAAGGCGAAGATCGTCAGCGAAGCCCTGGGCGCGCTGCGGATCAAGCTGGGCCACGACCTGGACCTGCTGACCTGCAAGTGGGCGCCAATGTGGGTCGTCGACTTCCCGATGTTCGAAGAAAACGACGACGGTAGCTTCACCGCCTTGCACCACCCGTTCACCGCACCGAAGTGCACCCCGCAAGAGCTGGAAGCCAACCCGGCTGGCGCTCTGTCCCGTGCCTACGACATGGTATTGAACGGTACCGAGCTGGGTGGCGGTTCGATCCGTATCCACCGTAAAGAAATGCAGCAGTCGGTATTCCGTCTGTTGGGTATCAACGAAGCGGAACAGGAAGAGAAATTCGGCTTCCTGCTCGACGCCCTGAAGTATGGCGCACCGCCGCACGGTGGTCTGGCCTTCGGTCTGGACCGTCTGGTGATGCTGATGACCGGCGCCCAGTCGATCCGTGAAGTGATCGCCTTCCCGAAAACCCAGAGCGCGGCAGATGTCATGACTCAGGCACCGGGCCAGGTGGATGCCAAGGCATTGCGCGAGTTGCACATTCGTCTGCGCGAAACGCCTAAGGCCGAGTAAGGCTGACCTGAAGGGCGCATCTGTGGATGCGCCTTTTCTTTTTAGGCAGAGCAGTTCAAGATTTTTATTTGCCGGCCGGCGCAATGCAGCGCAGCGGGCAATGTTTCAAAGAGAATTCGGAGCGAGTTATGGCAGGTCATTCCAAGTGGGCGAACATCAAGCACCGCAAAGAACGTCAGGATGCCAAGAAAGGCAAGATTTTCACCAAGTGGATTCGTGAGCTGACTGTCGCTGCCCGTCAGGGCGGCGGTGATCCAGGCTCCAACCCGCGTCTGCGTCTGGCATTGGACAAGGCCCTTGGCGCGAACATGAGTCGCGACATCATTGATCGCGCGGTTGCCCGTGGTGCTGGCGCCGCCGATACCGACGACATGGTCGAGCTGACCTACGAAGGTTACGGCCCGGGCGGCGTGGCGGTGATGGTCGAATGCATGACCGACAACCGTAATCGCACCGCAGCCGCTGTTCGCCATGCGTTCAGCAAATGCGGCGGCAACCTGGGGACTGACGGTTCGGTGGCCTACCTGTTCGAGCGCAAGGGGCAGATCTCCTTCGCTGCCGGCGTTGACGAAGACGCGCTGATGGAAGCCGCCATGGAAGCCGACGCCGATGACGTGGTGACCAACGAAGACGGTTCGATCGACGTTTTCACCTCGTTTGCCGGGTTCTATTCTGTGCGTAACGCACTGGAAGCGGCGGGCTTCAAAGGTGACGATGCGGAAATCGTCATGTTGCCGACCACCAGCGCCGAGCTCGATCTGGACGGCGCCGAGAAAGTCCTCAAGCTGATCGACATGCTCGAAGACCTGGATGACGTGCAGAACGTTTATTCCAACGCCGAGATTCCGGAGTCGGTGGCCGCACAGCTCGGCTAAAGGGCAACAGTGTCCCATGTGGGAGCGGGCTTGCTCGCGAACGCGGATTTGCAGGCAACGTTGTTGCTGAATATGAAACCGCTTTCGCGAGCAAGCCCGCTCCCACATTTGTTATTCGTTGTATTGAATATCGTGCTTTTACTTAACCCGCAGGCGTTATGACTTTAATTCTTGGTATCGACCCCGGTTCGCGCATCACCGGTTACGGTGTGGTTCGTGATACCGGCCGCGGCTGTGAGTACGTCGCCTCCGGTTGTATCCGCACCGGTGCCGGCGAGCTGCATGAGCGACTGCAGATTGTCTATCGCGGGGTGCGGGAGATCATTCAGACGTACCATCCGGTGACCATGGGCATCGAAAAGGTGTTCATGGCCCGTAACGCCGATTCCGCCCTGAAACTGGGGCAGGCCCGTGGCGCTGCGATCGTGGCAGGTGCTGAGGAAAGCCTGGAAATTGCCGAATACACCGCAACCCAGGTCAAGCAGGCGGTCGTCGGCACCGGTGCGGCCAACAAGGAGCAGGTGCAAATGATGGTCATGCACATGCTCAAGCTCACCAGCAAACCACAGATCGATGCCTCGGACGCCCTGGCCATTGCCATCTGCCATGCTCATACCCGTTCCAGCCTGCTGCCCCATGGGCTGGGAGCAGCACGCAGTCGTGGCGGGCGCCTGCGTCTCTGATAGCATCAGCAATCATTTTCATGGAGTGAGGGCATTCCGCCTGTGTTGTCGGCGGTATTCCCTCGCTCTATCAGTCGCTGGCCAAGAGCTGGCCAACGCTCAAGGATTTGTAACGTGATTGGACGTTTGCGCGGCACCCTGGCTGAGAAGCAGCCTCCCCATCTGATTCTGGATGTAAATGGCCTGGGCTATGAACTTGAAGTGCCCATGACGACCCTTTACCGCTTGCCGTCGGTCGGTGAGCCGCTAACCTTGCATACCCATTTGGTCGTGCGCGAAGACGCACAGTTACTCTATGGTTTTGTCGGCAAACGTGAGCGTGACTTTTTTCGCGAATTGATCCGCCTCAACGGCGTCGGACCGAAACTGGCCCTGGCCTTGATGTCGAGCCTGGAAGTCGATGAACTGGTTCGCTGCGTACAGTCCCAGGACACTTCGGCGTTGACCAAGGTCCCGGGCGTCGGCAAGAAAACCGCCGAACGCTTGTTGGTGGAGCTCAAGGATCGCTTCAAGGCCTGGGAAACCGTACCGGCCATGTTCGCCCTGGTGCCGAACCAGCCGGATGGACCGGCTCCGGTGAACACTGCCGAGACTGACGCCGTCAGCGCCTTGATTTCCCTGGGCTACAAGCCCCAGGAAGCGAGCAAGGCAGTGTCTGCGATCAAGGAGAAAGATTTGAGCAGTGAAGACATGATCCGCCGCGCCTTGAAGGGAATGATCTAAGTGATTGAAGCTGATCGTCTGATCGCTGCCACGCACAGTCCGCGTGAACGCGAAGAAGTCCAGGACCGCGCGATTCGCCCGGTCAGCCTGGCTGAATACATTGGCCAGCCGACCGTTCGCGAGCAGATGGAGTTGTTCATTCAGGCAGCTCGCGGTCGTAACGAGTCCCTGGATCACACGCTGATCTTCGGGCCGCCGGGGCTGGGCAAGACCACCCTCGCCAACATCATCGCCCAGGAAATGGGTGTGTCGATCAAGAGCACCTCGGGGCCGGTGCTGGAGCGCCCCGGTGACCTGGCGGCGCTGTTGACCAACCTTGAGCCTCACGATGTGCTGTTTATCGACGAAATCCATCGCCTGTCGCCCATCGTTGAAGAAGTGCTGTACCCGGCCATGGAGGATTTCCAGCTCGACATCATGATCGGTGAGGGGCCGGCCGCGCGTTCGATCAAGCTGGACCTGCCGCCGTTCACCCTGGTGGGCGCAACAACACGGGCGGGGATGCTCACCAATCCGTTGCGTGACCGTTTCGGCATCGTCCAGCGTCTTGAGTTCTACAATACCGCCGACCTGTCGACGATTGTCAGTCGTTCGGCCAGCATCCTCGGTTTGCCGCTGGACCCGGAAGGCGCCTTCGAAATCGCCCGCCGTGCCCGTGGCACTCCACGGATCGCCAACCGCTTGCTGCGTCGGGTGCGCGACTTCGCCGAGGTCCGCGCCAAGGGGCATATCACCAAGCCGATTGCCGACCTGGCGCTGAACCTGCTGGACGTCGACGAGCGTGGCTTCGATCACCAGGACCGGCGTCTGTTGCTGACCATGATCGAGAAATTCGACGGCGGGCCGGTCGGTGTCGACAGCCTGGCCGCTGCCATCAGCGAAGAGCGTCACACCATTGAAGACGTGCTGGAGCCTTACCTGATCCAGCAGGGCTACATCATGCGCACGCCACGGGGGCGGGTGGTGACGCGGCATGCCTACCTGCATTTCGGTTTAAACATTCCGTCACGATTGGGCGAAATGCCCGTGGTAGACGAGTTCCTCGATGCTGCTGACGATTAATTAACGTTGCGTGCTGATTTTTTCGGGCAATGTAGGGTCCCAGGACCGTACTTTCACGAGAAAGCCGCAGAACAATGAAAAACAGTTGCCATGCCGGATTGGCAACCTGAGGAGTAAGCACTAGAGTATGCGCGCGCAAAACGGGCTTGAGCCTTTCGCACATCGTTGTCGCGTTTATTACGAGGACACCGATGCGGGCGGCATCGTGTATTACGTTAATTACCTCAAGTTTATGGAACGGGCTCGAACCGAGCGGCTACGAGATCTGGGCTTTGCCCAATCGCAGCTTGCCGGGGAGGATCTGTTGTTCGTCGTGCATTCCAGCGAAGCGCGCTACCACGCGCCGGCGCGGCTGGACGACGAGCTGCTGGTAAGCGCTGAAGTAATCGAATTGAACCGTGCCAGCCTGCGCTTCAAGCAGCAGGTAAGGCGGGCTACGGATAATGCGCTGCTCTGTGAAGGGCAGTTTCTGGTGGCCTGTGTGCGCACTGAAAGTTTAAAACCCCGGGCCATTCCCGAAGCTCTACGAGCGGCCTTTGCCGACGTGAGCGGCGCGGGTACACACTCAAAGCAGGAGATAAAGCGTGGAAGCTAACGTCGTCGACCATTCCTCCATGTGGAGCCTGATCAGCAATGCCAGTATCGTGGTGCAACTGGTAATGCTGATCCTGGTAGCCGCATCGGTGACCTCATGGATCATGATCTTTCAGCGCAGCAACCTGCTGCGCGCCGGTCGACGCGCCCTGGAGAGCTTTGAAGAGCGCTTCTGGTCGGGCATAGACCTGTCCAAGCTCTACCGTCAGGCCGGCAGCAACCCGGACCCGGATTCGGGTGTCGAGCAAATCTTCCGCGCCGGCTTCAAGGAGTTCTCCCGTCTGCGTCAGCAGTCAGGCGTTGATCCTGAAGCGGTCATGGAAGGCGTGGCACGTGCCATGCGCGTTGCCATTTCCCGCGAAGAAGAAAAGCTTGAGCAAAGCCTGCCATTCCTGGCCACCGTCGGTTCCGTGAGCCCGTACATCGGTCTGTTCGGTACGGTCTGGGGCATCATGAACTCCTTCCGCGGTCTGGCGAGTGCCCAGCAAGCGACCCTGGCCACTGTTGCCCCAGGCATCGCTGAGGCACTGATTGCCACCGCGATCGGTCTGTTCGCTGCCATTCCAGCCGTTATCGCTTACAACCGTTTTGCTGCTCGTAGCGAAACCCTGCTGGGCCGTTACTACACCTTCGCCGACGAGTTCCAGGCGATCCTGCACCGCAAAGTGCACACCAGCGAAGAATAAGCAGGTAATTTCCAATGGCTTTAATCGCTCGAGCTCGCAAAAAGCGCAAGCCGGTCGCCGAGATGAACGTGGTGCCTTACATCGACGTGATGTTGGTGCTGCTGGTCATCTTCATGGTGACCGCGCCAATGCTCAATCAGGGCGTGAAAGTTGATCTGCCCAAGGTTTCCAGTGAAGCCTTGCCGCAGGACAACAACACCCAGGTCCTGACCATTTCCATCAAATCCGACAAGACCTACTACTGGAACCTTGGTAGCGAAGTCGACACCGAAAAGCAGCAGGATCGGGCCATGACCCTGCCGCAGATGACTGACGCGGTGACCAAGATCATTCGCGTCGGCAACGAAGGCGGCAAGCGTACCCAGGTCTTCATTCGCGGCGACAAGAGTGTCGATTACGGCTCCGTCATGGGCGCCATGGGCGGGTTGCAGAAAGCCGGGGTCGGTAATGTTGGCTTGATTACCGAGGCGCCCTGATGCAGCAACAGCGAGAGCCGTCCGCCTCGGAAAGCTACTTCTGGCCTAGTGTCTGGGCGATTGGCTTGCACGTGCTGGTGTTCGGCATGTTGTTCGTCAGTTTTGCCTTTACCCCGGAACTGCCGCCGGCCAAGCCGATTGTCCAGGCGACCTTGTACCAGCTGAAATCGAAAAGTCGGGCGACCACCCAGACCAATCAGAAGATTGCCGGTGAGGCGCAGAAATCTGCTGCGCGTCAGACCGAAGTCGAGCAGATGGAACAGAAAAAGGTCGAGCAGGAAGCCGTGAAGGCTGCGGAACAAAAGAAAGAAGAGGCGGCTCAAAAGGCCGAAGAAGCCAAGAAGGCCGACGAGGCGAAGAAAGCGGACGAGGCGAAAAAGGCTGATGAAGCCAAGAAAGCCGACGATGCGAAGAAAACCGCGGAAGCCAAGAAGGCAGAAGAGAAACAATTGGCTGATATAGCCAAGAAGAAATCTGAAGAAGAAGCCAAGAAAGCCGCGGAAGAAGAGGCCAAGAAAGCGGCCGCTGAAGAAGCCAAGAAAAAGATCGTCGAAGACGCGAAGAAGAAAGCCGCGGAAGACGCCAAGAAGAAAGCTGAAGCTGAAGAGGCGAAGAAGAAAGTCGCCGAGGAAGCGAAGAAGAAAGCTGCCGCCGATGCTGCGAAGAAGAAATCGCAGGACGCGGCACGTAAATCCGCCGAAGACAAAAAGGCCCAGGCCCTGGCAGATTTGCTTTCCGACACGCCGCAGCGTCAGCAGGCCTTGGCCGATGAGCAGGGCGACGAAGTCGCCGGCAGTTTCGATGACCTGATTCGTGCGCGTGCAGCGGAAGGCTGGGCTCGTCCACCTTCGGCACGCAAAGGCATGACGGTCGTATTGCAAATCGGCATGTTGCCGGACGGTACGGTGACTTCGGTCAACGTGTCCAAGTCCAGTGGCGACGGTCCGTTTGACGCCTCGGCTGTTGCAGCGGTGAAGAATATTGGACGTTTGACAGAAATGCAGGGAATGAAGCCGAGTGATTTCGCTCCGTATCGTTCATTCAAGATGACATTCACACCTGAGGATCTAGCCTTGTGAGAAACCTTCTTCGAGGAATGCTGGTCGTTATCTGCTGCATGGCAGGGATGGCGATGGCAGATGAGAAAAACATTCTGGTTACCAGTGGCAGCGATCGGGCGACCCCGATCGCCGTAGTACCGTTCGGCTTCCAGGGCGGTAGCGTGCTGCCGGACGATATGGCGGAAATCATCGGTAACGACCTGCGCAACTCGGGTTACTACTCGCCGCTTCCAAAGCAGAACATGATCAGCCAGCCGAGCCAGGCCAGCGAAATCATCTTCCGTGACTTCAAGGCGCTGGGTGCCCAGTACGTCATGGTCGGCAGCATTGTTCCGGCGGGCGGTCGCCTGCAGGTGCAATACGCACTGTTCAACGTTGCCACCGAGCAGCAAGTGCTGACCGGCAGCGTGTCGGGCGGCGTCGATCAGTTGCGCGACATGGCGCACTACATCTCTGACCAGTCATTCGAAAAACTCACGGGTATCAAGGGTGCCTTCTCGACTCGCCTGCTGTACGTAACGGCCGAGCGTTTCTCCGAGAACAACACTCGCTACACCCTGCAACGTTCGGACTACGACGGTGCTCGCGCCGTGACCCTGCTGCAGTCGCGCGAGCCGATCCTGTCGCCGCGTTTCGCACCGGATGGCAAGCGCATCGCTTATGTCTCCTTCGAGCAGAAGCGTCCACGCATCTTCATGCAGAACATCGACACCGGTCGCCGTGAGCAGATCACCAACTTCGAAGGCCTGAACGGTGCACCAGCCTGGTCGCCGGATGGCAATCGCCTGGCGTTCGTGCTGTCCAAAGACGGCAACCCGGACATCTATGTGATGAACCTGGGCTCGCGTCAGATCAGCCGCGTCACCAACGGTCCTGGCATCAACACCGAACCGTTCTGGGGCAAGGATGGCTCGACCATCTACTTTACGTCCGACCGTGGCGGCAAACCGCAGATCTACAAGACCAGTGCCGGTGGTGGCGGTGCCGAACGTGTGACTTTCGTCGGTAACTACAACGCCAACCCTAAACTGTCGGCTGATGAAAAGACGCTTGTCATGATTCACCGTCAGGATGGCTTCACCAATTTCAAGGTGGCGGCCCAGGATTTGCAGCGCGGTAGTGTAAAAATCCTCACTGATAGCACTCTGGACGAGTCGCCTACTGTCGCGCCCAACGGCACCATGGTAATCTACGCCACCCGCCAGCAGGGCCGGGGAGTCTTGATGCTCGTGTCCATCAATGGACGCGTAAGGCTCCCGCTTCCTACCGCACAAGGCGAAGTCAGAGAACCTTCCTGGTCCCCTTTCCTGAACTGACGCGGCGCTATACGTTGTACTTAACACACTGGGGTTCATTAGGAGTTTCACGATGGAAATGCTGAAGTTTGGTAAATTTGCTGCGCTGGCACTGGCCATGGCTGTAGCTGTAGGTTGCTCGTCCAAAGGCGGCGACAATGCCGGTGAAGGCGCGGTAGATCCAAACGCTGGTTATGGCGCAAACACTGGCGCAGTTGACGGCTCCCTGAGCGAAGAAGCTGCACTGCGCGCTATCACTACTTTCTACTTCGAATACGACAGTTCGGACCTGAAGCCAGAAGCCATGCGCGCTCTGGACGTTCACGCCAAAGACCTGAAAGCAAACGGCGCTCGCGTTGTTCTGGAAGGCAACACCGACGAACGTGGTACTCGTGAGTACAACATGGCACTGGGCGAGCGTCGTGCGAAAGCCGTTCAGCGCTATCTGGTACTGCAAGGTGTTTCCCCAGCTCAGCTGGAACTGGTTTCCTACGGCGAAGAGCGTCCAGTTGCTACCGGCAACGACGAGCAGTCCTGGGCTCAAAACCGTCGCGTCGAACTGCGTAAGTAATTCGTCATGCGAACGTGCCGTCGTGCTGTAACTGTTCTGGCTCTCAGCCTCGCGCCGCTGGCGGTGTGGGCTGCGGTTCCTGTGGTCGATAATGACTCCGGCTATAACAATAGCGGGAGCAGTTATCCGCCTGCAGGTTACGGTACGAACGGCGCCTATGCCGGGGGAGGGGTTTCGGCCCCTGTCTCGGCACAGGGCGAGCTGTTCAACCAACTGCAATCAATGCAGCAACAGATCGAGCGCCAGCAAGGTGCGATTGAAGTTCTGCAAAATGATGTAGCGCGCATGAAGCAGGAAAACCTGGAGCGATACCAGGATCTTGATCGGCGCATAGGAACCGGCGTTGCACCAGCCGCGACTCCTGAAAATTCTTCCACCGGTGGTGATTTGAATGCCGCTGGTGCAGCCGCAGGTGCGGCAGCTGGCGCAGCCGCCGCTCAAGCACCTGCCGCGGGTAGCGAGCCGGCAGATCCGGCGAAGGAAAAGCTCTATTACGATGCTGCCTTCGACCTGATCAAGGCCAAGGATTTCGACAAGGCCAGCCAGGCTTTTGCCGCTTTCCTGCGCAAATACCCGAACAGCCAGTATGCGGGCAATGCCCAGTACTGGTTGGGCGAAGTGAACCTGGCCAAAGGCGATCTGCAAGGCGCAGGTCAGGCATTTTCCAAGGTTTCGCAGCTGTATCCCAAGCACGCCAAAGTGCCGGACTCGCTGTACAAGCTCGCTGATGTAGAGCGTCGCTTGGGTCATACCGACCGGGTCAAAGGCATTCTGCAGCAGGTGGTGTCCCAATATCCGGGCACTTCCGCTGCTCAGTTGGCCCAGCGCGATCTGCAAAAAATGTAAGCCTGCTTGACCCGTTTTGAAGAAACCCGCGCTTGTCGCGGGTTTTTTCGTTAGAATTCACACCCTTTTTCTGAAACACGCTTTTTGGGATCTGCGCATTGCCGGGGTTCCTTGAAGTGCCTGACGGAGGCGGACAGCCTGTTTAGCTGTTACGCCCGTGGCGACTATGCAAGACACATTGAGAATTACCGAAGTTTTCTACTCGTTGCAGGGAGAAACGCGGACTGCTGGCCTGCCCACTGTTTTTGTGCGCCTGACCGGTTGCCCTCTGCGTTGCCAATACTGCGACAGCGCCTACGCGTTCACCGGCGGAACCATCCGCACCCTCGATGACATCCTCGAGCAAGTTGCCGGTTTTCGCCCACGTTATGTCTGCGTCACGGGCGGCGAGCCCCTGGCACAGCCCAACGCCATTCCCTTGCTCAAGCGCTTGTGTGACGCCGGTTACGAAGTGTCACTGGAAACCAGTGGCTCTATCGATATCTCGGCAGTAGATTCCCGGGTCAGTCGCGTTGTCGACCTGAAAACCCCGGGTTCGAAGGAAGCACATCGCAATCGCTACGAAAACATTGAGCTGCTCACGCCCAACGATCAGGTGAAGTTTGTCATCTGCTCGCGGGAGGACTATGACTGGTCCGTTTCCAAGCTGATCCAGTACGGTCTTGACCTGCGTGCCGGTGAAGTCCTGTTCTCGCCAAGTCACCATGATCTCAATGCCCGGGATCTGGCGGACTGGGTGGTGGCGGATAACCTGCCAGTGCGTTTGCAATTGCAGCTGCATAAATATCTATGGAATGACGAGCCGGGGCGCTGAAATGACTGAACAACTGAACACTCCTGAAAAACGTGCGGTCATCCTGTTGTCCGGTGGCCTGGACTCGGCGACCGTCGTGGCCATGGCGCGCGCCGAAGGCTACAGCTGCTACACCATGAGCTTTGATTACGGTCAGCGCTCTCACGCCGAACTGTACGCCGCCGAGCGTGTGGCACGGGACCTTGGAGTGGTCGAGCACAAGGTGATCGGTCTGAACCTGAACGGCATGGGTGGCTCGGCGCTGACTGACCGCAGCATCGATATTCCGGAAGAGTTGGGTGAGGGCATTCCGGTGACGTACGTGCCTGCGCGTAACACGGTGTTCCTGTCCCTGGCCCTGGGCTGGGCTGAAGTGCTCGGCGCACGGGACATCTTCATCGGCGTCAATGCGGTGGATTACTCCGGTTACCCGGACTGCCGTCCCGAGTTCATCGAGTCGTTCGAGCGCATGGCCAACCTGGCAACCAAAGCCGGCGTGGAAGGCAATGGCTTCCGCATCCAGGCACCGCTGCAAAACCTCAGCAAGGCGCAGATCGTCCAGGCCGGCGTGAAGCTTGGCGTGGATTATGGTCTGACCGTTTCCTGCTATCAGGCCGACGATGAAGGCCGTGCTTGCGGCAAGTGCGACAGCTGCCGACTGCGTGCAGAAGGCTTTGCGGCGGCCGGAATCAGCGATCCAACCCCTTATTTTTGATTTATTTCAAAATAGGTGTTGAATAGTCCTTAAAAATCAGTATTATACGCGCCACCACACAGCGGGTCGTTAGCTCAGTTGGTAGAGCAGTTGGCTTTTAACCAATTGGTCGTAGGTTCGAATCCCACACGACCCACCATTTTTGGCGGTTTAGAAAATCCGGAAGGCCCACGCAAGTGAGGATTTCCGGGTTTTTTTTTGCCCGCGATTCAAGTCCGCTTCGCTGCGGGCTGCTGCGTATGACGCAGGTCAGAATCATCTTTTGCATCCGTCGGATATTCTGTAGCCTTGCGCAGCTTCAACGCTGTCCGTGCCTGATCAATACTCACTTTCCCGGCGGTACCCTGACGGGTCCGGAGCCGGGTGTATACTCGACTTTCGCGCGAATGCGCTTGCAGGTCTTGCGAACATGACGCAAATTTCCGAACGCCTTCTGGTTCAAGCCCACCTCGACGCCAAACAGCCCAAGCCGCTGACCGCCGATGAAGAGGCTTATTACCGTGCTGCCATCGCTGCCGAGCTCAAGGCTCAGGACGCGGTGCTGGTGGCCCACTTCTATTGTGACCCTGTCATTCAGGCGCTGGCCGAAGAGACGGGCGGCTGTGTCTCCGACTCGCTGGAAATGGCCCGTTTCGGCAACGCCCATCCGGCCAAGACCGTGGTCGTCGCCGGCGTGAAGTTCATGGGTGAGACCGCCAAGATCCTCAACCCGGAAAAACGCGTGCTGATGCCGACGCTCGAAGCGACCTGTTCGCTCGACCTGGGTTGCCCTGTGGACGAATTTTCCGCGTTCTGCGATCAACACCCGGAGCGCACGGTGGTGGTGTACGCCAATACGTCGGCTGCGGTAAAAGCCCGGGCGGATTGGGTGGTGACTTCAAGCTGTGCGCTGGAAATCGTCGAAAGCCTGATGGACAACGGCGAGACCATCATCTGGGGCCCGGACAAGCACCTGGGGACCTACATCCAGCGCCAGACCGGTGCCGACATGCTGCTGTGGGACGGTGCCTGCATCGTTCACGAAGAGTTCAAGTCCAAGCAGCTTGAAGACATGAAGGCGCTGTACCCGGATGCGGCGATTCTGGTGCACCCGGAGTCGCCGACCTCGGTGATCGAACTGGCGGACGCCGTGGGCTCCACCAGTCAGTTGATCGCGGCGGCACAGAGCCTGCCGAACAAGACGCTGATCGTTGCGACTGATCGCGGTATTTTCTACAAGATGCAGCAGCTGTGCCCGGACAAGGTCTTCATCGAGGCCCCTACGGCGGGTAACGGCGCGGCGTGCCGCAGTTGTGCACATTGCCCGTGGATGGCCATGAACACCCTTGAGCGCACGCTCAAGGCGTTGAAGGAAGGGTCGAACGAGATCTTTGTCGACCCGGCACTGATCCCGCAGGCGATTCGACCGCTCAAGCGCATGCTTGATTTCACCCAGGCTGCGCGGATGAAGCTGGCCGGTAACGCCTGAGATCTGTCAGTTTCGTCGTATTAACTGTGGGAGCGGGCTTGCTCGCGAAGACGGAGTGTCAGTCGACATCAATGTCAGCTGAAATACCGCCATCGCGAGCAAGCTCGCTCCCACAGTGGTTTCTGCATCGGAAAATTATTTGGTCTTCTTTGGAATCCGCACCAGTTCGGTATTGGAGTAGATGTCATGCCAACTGCGTTTCTGCTTGTCGAACAGCGACCAGAAGAATCCCAGGCCAACACACAGCAGCGAAGCAATCGACACCACAAAGCGCAGCAGCGCCTGCCACAGGCTGATGGACGAGCCATCGGCATTCTGCACGCGGATGCACCAGACCTGCATGCCCAGTGTCTGACCGGACCAGGTCCAGAATTTGGCGAAGAAACCGAACAGTACGAACAACAGCACTGTGGAGAGCAGGGGATCGCCGTCCAGCGCACCCGCTTCGGTCAGGGTACGCATCCTTTCTTCGCCGATGATCGCCATCTGGATCATCTTGTAGATGCCGCTGGTGACGATCAGCAGGGCGGTGCACAGCAGGAAATCATAGAACATGGCTGCCAGGCGACGACCCAGGCCGGCGGCAGGAAAGTCGCCCTGGGGAGTAAGCAGGTGTTTCGACATGGCAGGCTCTCGGCGGAAAAAGAAGCCATTTTACGGATTTACGCGCACAAAAAAGCCCCTGATGTCAGCATCAGGGGCTTTTTCGTTACAGAAGATCAGGCTTCTGCTTGTACTTCGTCAGCCTGCATGCCTTTCTGGCCCTGCACGGCGATGAAAGTCACTTTCTGGCCTTCTTTCAGGCTCTTGAAGCCGTTGCCCTGGATGGCGCGGAAATGCACGAACAGATCCGGACCGCTTTCAGGAGTGATAAAACCAAAACCTTTCTCGTCGTTAAACCACTTGACGGTACCGCTCTGACGTTGGGACATTTCTTATTTCCTTTGACGCAAAAAATTAATGACAGTCTCCTTCTCATGAAAGAGTACTGGGGCTGGTTGCAGGAGAGTAAGAAGACGTCGAACGGGATGTAGCTAACTTGTAGGCTACTGCCCAGGTCACGATTCCAAGCGACCCATGCAAACACAGTGAACAAACTCTACGCCAACTACGGGAGAAAAAACAAGCCCTGTGAAGGCCCCGTATTTCCTCAGGTTGATGGCAAAGTCAGTCCACTAGCGGGGGCTTATTCCCTGGTCTTGTTCAGTTGTTTTCGATCGTTATAAGCAAAGTTCATAATCGAAGCTTATAGCCAAACGATGCACTGTTATATGGCGGTTGCGTTACACATTAGTGCACCGTTAACGCAACCGCGTTACTTATAGGAACATTCAATCAGCCGCGATAGTAGCGTTGTGGAACAAATGGCATTTTGCTTACAAGCAAAGGCACCTTTTTCCCACGAACGATCGCCCAAACCGGTGTGTCCAGTGCGATGTAACCGCTGTCGACGTAACCCATGGCCAGTGGACCGCCCAGGGTTGGCCCGAAACCGCCACTGCAGACGCTACCGATGATGTCGCCGGCTTCGTTGACGATCTCGGCGCCTTCACGCACGGGTGTACGTTCCTGTGGCAGCAGACCTACACGTTTGCGGTCCACGCCTGCCTGTTGCTGGGCGAATACGGTTTCGGCGCCAGGGAAACCGCCTGCCCGTGCGCCATCAGCGCGACGTGGCTTGGAGATCGCCCACAACAGGCTTGCTTCGATCGGGGTGGTGTCGGTGTTCATGTCGTGGCCGTACAGGCACAAACCCGCTTCCAGGCGCAGGGAGTCGCGGGCGCCAAGGCCGATGGCGGCCACTTCGGCTTCAGCCAGCAGCGCGCGAGCCAGGGCTTCGGCGTTGGCGGCGGGTACGGAGATTTCGAAACCGTCTTCACCGGTGTAACCCGAACGGCTGGCAAAACAGTCCACGCCCAGCAGCTTCACGCGGGCGAACTGCATGAAGGTCATCTTCGCAACTTCCGGGGCCAGGCGTGCCAGCACGGTCACCGCAGCCGGACCTTGCAGGGCAAGCAGGGCGCGCTCTTCGAACAGCGGCTCGATCGTGCACTGGTCGCCAATGTGCTTGCGCAGATGCGCCAGGTCCTGATCCTTGCAGGCGGCGTTGACCACCAGGAACAGTTCGTCATTACCCAGGTTGGCGACCATCAGGTCGTCAAGGATGCCACCCGTCGCATTGGTGAACATCGCGTAGCGCTGCATGCCCACCGGCAGGTCGATGATGTCCACCGGCACCAGGGTTTCCAGGGCCTTGGCGGCATTGGCGCCGGTCAGACGGATCTGGCCCATGTGCGAGACATCGAACAGCCCGGCCTGGTCGCGGGTGTGCTGGTGTTCTTTCATCACGCCCAGCGGGTACTGCACGGGCATGTCGTAGCCGGCGAACGGCACCATGCGCGCGCCGAGTTCGATGTGCAGTGCGTGCAACGGGGTTTTCAACAGTTGTTCGGTGGACATATTCAGCTCCTGAAGAAGGGTGCAGATGAGCGCGCATCAGCACTCGATAATGTTGACCGCCAAACCGCCACGGGCGGTTTCCTTGTATTTGCTTTTCATATCGGCGCCGGTCTGGCGCATGGTGCGAATGACCTTGTCGAGGGAGACGAAGTGTTGCCCGTCGCCGCGCAGGGCCATGCGCACGGCATTGATGGCCTTGACTGAGCCCATGGCGTTGCGCTCGATGCAAGGCACTTGGACCAGCCCGCCAATCGGGTCGCAGGTCAGTCCGAGGTTGTGTTCCATGCCGATTTCCGCGGCGTTCTCCACTTGTTGCACAGTGCCGCCAAGCACTTCGCACAAGGCACCGGCGGCCATCGAGCAGGCGACGCCGACTTCGCCCTGGCAGCCGACTTCGGCGCCGGAGATCGAGGCGTTTTCCTTGTACAGAATGCCGATGGCCGCGGCAGTCAGCAGGAATCGCACCACGCCGTCGTCATTGGAGCCCGGGATAAAACGCATGTAGTAGTGCAACACCGCTGGAATGATCCCCGCCGCCCCATTGGTGGGCGCCGTCACGACGCGCCCGCCGTTGGCGTTCTCCTCGTTGACCGCCAGCGCGTAGAGGTTGACCCAGTCGAGCACCGACAGCGGGTCGCGCAACGACGATTCCGGGTTCTTGCACAATTGCCGATGCAGCGCGGCGGCCCGGCGTTTGACCTTCAGCCCGCCGGGCAGGATGCCTTCGTTACGGCATCCGGCGGCGACGCAGTCCTGCATCACTTGCCAGATTTTCAGCAGGCCGGCGCGGGTTTCCGCTTCCGGGCGCCAGGCGCTTTCGTTGGTCAGCATCACCTGGCTGATCGACAGCCCGTATTTGACGCAATGACTGAGAAGATCCTTGGCACTCCTGAACGGAAAGGTCAGGGGGGTGGCGTCTTCGACGATGCGGTCGGCACCGGCGGCGTCCTCATCGACGACAAAACCGCCGCCGACCGAGTAGTACTCGCGGCTGCGGATCTGCAGGCCCGCTGCGTCGAAGGCGCGAAAAATCATGCCGTTGGGGTGATAGGGCAAGGGTTTGCGAATCATCGCCAGGTGTTCTTTCTCGTTGAACGCAATGCTGTGTTCGCCGAGCAGGTTCAAGCGGCCGTTGCTGCGAATCTCTTGCAGGCGCGCGGCGACGGTCTCTGTATCGACGGTGTCCGGGTGTTCGCCTTCCAGGCCCAGCAGCACAGCCTTGTCACTGCCGTGGCCTTTGCCGGTGGCGCCGAGCGAGCCGTACAGCTCGACCTTGACGCAGGTGGTGGCCGTCAGCAGCCCTTCACGGCGCAGGCCTTCGACGAAACGCGCAGCGGCGCGCATCGGGCCGACGGTGTGGGAGCTGGAGGGGCCGATGCCAATCTTGAACAGGTCGAACACGCTTAACGACATGGTGGTTCTCCGGTTTCTTGTTATAGGTATGG
The DNA here is from genome assembly GCF_057839025.1 of Pseudomonas sp. KH_046_1. Taxonomy (NCBI): domain Bacteria; kingdom Pseudomonadati; phylum Pseudomonadota; class Gammaproteobacteria; order Pseudomonadales; family Pseudomonadaceae; genus Pseudomonas; species Pseudomonas sp. KH_046_1. The sequence continues at coordinate 5,027,162 of NZ_CM174481.1, read as the reverse complement.
CGGGATCTGAGGCTTGGCACAGTTCCCTGTGGGAGCGAGCTTGCTCGCGATGACGGTCTGACATTCACCATGGATGTCGACTGAAAGACCGCTATCGCGAGCAAGCTCGCTCCCACAGAGGACTGTGGTGTTCTTGCAAAAAGGGGGCGGGATCAACCGCCCCCTCATTGCTTTAAGCGTAGCTTTCGATCGACGGGCAGGCGCAGACCAGGTTGCGGTCGCCAAACACGTTGTCGACGCGACCGACCGGTGGCCAGTACTTGCCTTCGATCAGCGACGCAACCGGGTACACCGCTTGCTCACGGCTGTACGGGTGCGACCACTCGCCCACCAGCTCCTTGGCGGTGTGCGGAGCGTTTTTCAGCGGGTTGTCGTCCTTGTCCAGGGTGCCGTTTTCCACTGCGCGGATTTCTTCGCGGATGCGGATCATGGCGTCGCAGAAGCGGTCCAGTTCTTCCTTGGATTCGCTTTCGGTCGGCTCGATCATCAGCGTGCCGGCCACCGGGAACGACATGGTCGGGGCGTGGAAGCCGAAGTCGATCAGGCGCTTGGCGACGTCATCGACGCTGATGCCGCTGCTGTCTTTCAGTGGACGCAGGTCGAGGATGCACTCGTGCGCCACCAGGCCGTTGCTGCCGGTGTACAGCACTGGATAGTGCTCTTCGAGGCGACGGGAAATGTAGTTGGCATTGAGGATCGCCAGCTGCGAAGCACGCTTGAGACCCGCGCCACCCATCATACGAATGTACATCCAGGTGATCGGCAGAATGCTCGCGCTGCCGAACGGTGCCGCGCAAACGGCGCCTTCCTTGCGCTCCATCTGTGCGTGGCCCGGCAGGAATGGCGCCAGGTGCGATTTCACACCGATCGGGCCGACGCCCGGGCCGCCACCGCCGTGGGGGATGCAGAAGGTCTTGTGCAGGTTCAGGTGCGACACGTCGCCGCCGAACTTGCCCGGCGCGCAGAGGCCGACCATGGCGTTCATGTTGGCGCCGTCGATGTACACCTGGCCGCCGTTGTCATGAACGATGCCGCAGATTTCGCGGATGCCTTCTTCGAACACGCCGTGGGTCGATGGGTAGGTGATCATCAGCGCGGCGAGGTGTTCGCGGTGCTCGATGGCCTTGGCGCGCAGGTCTTCGATATCAACGTTGCCACGGGCATCGCAGGCGGTGACGACCACGCGCATGCCGGCCATTTGTGCGGTGGCCGGGTTGGTGCCGTGGGCCGACGACGGGATCAGGCAGATGTCGCGACGGTCTTCGCCACGGCTCTGGTGGTAGGCACGGATCGCCAGGAGACCTGCGTATTCACCCTGGGAACCGGCGTTCGGTTGCAGCGAAACCGAGTCATAACCGGTAGCGGCGCAAAGCATGGCCTCCAGTTCGTCGGTCAGTTGCTGGTAGCCAGCGCTTTGTTCGGCCGGGGCGAACGGGTGCAGGGCGCCGAACTCGGCCCAGGTCACCGGGATCATTTCGCTGGCGGCGTTGAGTTTCATGGTGCACGAACCCAGCGGGATCATGGTGCGGTCCAGCGCCAGGTCCTTGTCGGCCAGTTTGCGCAGGTAGCGCATCAGCTCGGTTTCCGAGTGATAGCGGTTGAATACCGGGTGGCTGAGGATCGGCGACTGGCGCACCAGCGTGGCCGGGATGGCGCTCTGCACCGAGGCAGCGAGGGCGGCGAAGTCCGGCAGGGCCTTGCCGTCGGACAGCAGGCTCCACAGGGTTTCAACGTCGGCCTGGGTGGTGGTTTCGTCCAGGGACAGGCCAAGGCGCTCGCCATCGACCATGCGCAGGTTGATGCGCTGGGCGTGTGCCTTGTCGTGCAGGGCGGCGGTTTGCGCGCCGGTCTTCACGGTCAGGGTGTCGAAGAAGCTCGCTTGCTCGACGCTCAGGCCCAGTGCGCTCAAGCCTTTGGCCAGGATCGCGGTCAGGTGATGCACGCGATTGGCGATCTGCGTCAGGCCTTTCGGACCGTGGTACACGGCGTACATGCTGGCGATGTTGGCCAGCAGTACTTGCGCGGTGCAGATGTTGCTGGTGGCTTTTTCGCGACGGATGTGTTGCTCGCGGGTCTGCATGGCCAGGCGCAGGGCCGGATTGCCGAAACGGTCCACGGAAACACCGACCAGACGGCCCGGCATGTCACGCTTGAACGCGTCCTTGGTGGAGAAGTAAGCCGCGTGCGGGCCACCGAAGCCCAGCGGCACGCCGAAGCGCTGTGCGCTGCCGATGGCCACGTCGGCACCGAATTCGCCCGGCGCGGTCAGCACGGTCAGGGCCAGCAGGTCGGCAGCCACGGCAACAAGGGCGTTGGTGGCATGGAAGCGTTCGGTCAGCTCGCGGTAATCGAACACATCACCGTTGCTCGCCGGGTATTGCAGCAGCGCGCCGAAGAATGGCGTCACGTCAGTCAGCTCGCGCTCGTCGCCAACCACCACGTCGATGCCCAGAGGCTCGGCACGGGTGCGCAGCACGTCGAGGGTCTGTGGGTGGCAATGCACGGAGGCGAAGAAGGCGTGGCTGCCCTTGTTCTTGCTCAGTCGTTTGCAGAAGGTCATGGCTTCGGCAGCGGCGGTGGCTTCGTCCAGCAGCGAGGCGTTGGCGATCGGCAGGCCGGTGAGGTCGCTGATCAGGGTCTGGAAGTTCAGCAGCGCTTCGAGACGACCCTGGGAAATTTCTGGCTGGTACGGGGTGTAGGCGGTGTACCAGGCCGGGTTTTCCAGCAGGTTGCGCAGGATCGGCGACGGCGTGTGGGTGCCGTAGTAACCCTGGCCGATGAAAGTTTTGAACAGCTGGTTTTTAGTCGCGATGGACTTGATCAAGGCCAGGGCATCGGCTTCGCTCAGGCCGTCTTCCAGGCCGAGGACGCTGGTGCCCTTGATGCTGTCGGGAATCACGCTGGCGCTCAGGGCTTCCAGGGAGTCGAAACCGAGGCTGTTGAGCATCGCTTGCTCGTCACCGGCGCGCGGGCCGATGTGACGGGCGATGAATTCGTTGGCGGTGGTCAGATTAATCTGGGTCATGTCAGTGCTCCTCAGGCTTCGGCTTGGGCTTTGATCAGGCGGTCGTAGGCGTCCTGATCCAGCAGTTGGGCGACAGCCGAGGCGTCGCTTGGCTGGAAGCGGAAGAACCAGCCTTCGCCCAGCGGATCTTCGTTGACCAGCTCAGGGCTGCTGTCCAGCGCCGGGTTCACTTCCAGCACTTCGCCGTCCAGCGGCATGTACACGCCGCTGGCAGCCTTTACCGATTCCACGGTGGCGGCTTCGGCGCCTTTGTCGTAGGACTGCAGCTCAGGCAGTTGAACGAAAACCACGTCGCCCAGGGCGTTCTGTGCGAAAGCGGTGATGCCGACCGTGACGCTGCCGTCAGCTTCGGTGCGCAGCCATTCGTGATCTTCAGTAAAACGCAACTCGCTCATGGAAACTCCTAAGGGGCCAGACTCGTCTGGTGGACGCGATTGAATGCTTGGGCGATGCCCGGGTTATGAGGAGTACATAGCAAGAACGCGGCCAACGTTGTTTTTCTTGTTATTGGTCAATGATTTAGGTGGTTTCGACAAAGGCTGAAATTCAATCCTTGTAGCGAAATCGATACGGCATATGTCAATGATAAAAGCCGAGGTGGATCAAAGCCTTGCACAGCCGTGATCGGAGAGGGGTGTAGCGATATCGTTCCGCTGTAGCGCTTTCAGTACAGGTTGAGGTCGTTTTTGGCGCGGTTTTTCGGATGACGGAGGAATCTGTAGGAGCGAGCCTGCTCGCGATAGCGGTTGTTCAGTCGACATCGATGGTGGCTGTCAGTCCGTCATCGCGAGCAGGCTCGCTCCCACAGTTGTTCGGTGTCAGGCCTCAGGCCTTGTTGGGTATCCCGTACTTGCGCAACCGATGGGCAATCGCCGTGTGGGAGGTTTGCAGGCGGGTCGCGAGTTGCCGGGTCGAGGGATAGCTGGCGTAGAGTTTTTCCAGCAGGGTTTTTTCGAATTCGTCCATGGCCTGTTCCAGGCTGTCGACGTCATGGTCGCCCTGGCGGGCCACCGAAGTGCCGGCGATGTCGAGGTCGCCGATGTCCACCAGGCTGCTTTCGCAAATCGCCGCGGCACGGAAGATCACGTTCTGCAATTGCCGCACGTTGCCAGGCCAGCGGTTGCCCAGCAGCGCCGGATAAGTGCCTGGCGCCAGGCGACAGATCGGGCGCTGGATCTGCGCACAGGCCTGCTGCATGAAATAGCGGGCCAGCAGCAGGATGTCCTGGCCGCGTTCGCGCAGGGGCGGCACTTCGACGTTGAGGACGTTGAGGCGATAGAACAGGTCTTCGCGGAACAGGCCTTCGCTGACCATTTTTTCCAGGTCGCGGTGGGTGGCGCTGAGGATCCGAACGTTGACCTTGACCTCCCGGTCGCCGCCGACCCGGCGAAAACTGCCGTCGTTGAGGAATCGCAGCAATTTGGCCTGCAAATACGGCGACATCTCGCCGATTTCATCGAGAAACACCGTGCCCTGGTTGGCCAGTTCCATCAGCCCTGGCTTACCGCCTCGTTGCGCGCCGGTGAAAGCGCCGGGAGCGTAGCCGAACAGCTCACTTTCGGCGAGGTTCTCTGGTAATGCCGCGCAGTTCAACGCCAGAAAGGGTGAACTGTACCGGGCGCTGATGGCGTGGCAGGCGCGGGCCACCAGCTCCTTGCCGGTGCCGGTTTCGCCCTGGATCAGCAGCGGTGCATCGAGGGCCGCCACCCGCTGGGCGCGCGCCTTGAGGGTGCGGATCACCGGGGACTCGCCGAGCAGGGCATCGAAACCTTCGGCGTGGTCGTGGTGCAGCGCGGAAAGGCGTTCGCCGATGCGGTTCGGTTGATACAGGGTCAGCAGGGCGCCGGCGTCGGTGATCGGTGTGGCGTCGAGCAACAGGGTCTGGCCGTTGACGGTGATTTCCCGCAGCGGCAGGCGAAAGCCGTGTTCGAGCAGGGCGTCGAGCAAGGCCGGGTCGGCAAACAGGTCGCCCACGCTTTCACCGTCCGGTTCGCGGCCGTACAGGGCGATCAGGGCCGGGTTGGCCAGCAGCACCTTGCCGTCGCTGTCCAGTGCCAGCACCGGGTCGGTCATGGCTGCGAGCAACGCGTCGAGCTGCAAGTGCCGGCGCTGGCCGGGCAGGATGTCGACCACTGTCACCGCTTGCACGCCACGCACGCTGAACAGCGCATCGCGCAGTTCCTCGAGGACTTGCGGGCTCAGGGTCGGGGCGTCGATATAGACATTGGGCGGGACCATTTCCACCGCATCCAGGTTCAGATTGCGCCCACCGAGCAGGGCCAGGACTTCCTGGGTGATACCGACGCGGTCGATGAAGCTGACGTGGATACGCATGGGGCGGTCTTGGGGTCTGCAGTGCGGAGGGTGGCAAGTATGCCTTGGGGCGGGCTAATGGTGAAATTTTGCGCGGACTTCTATAGGGCGATGATCCCCCTGTGGGAGCGGGCTTGCTCGCGAAAGCGTCGTGTCAGACACCATCGTTGGCGACTGATACACCGCTTTCGCGAGCAAGCCCGCTCCCACAGGGATCGGCGGTGTTCACAGAATCTGAGCCCGCCACCAATTGGCTGTGGGAGGGGTTATTCCAGGTGCTCGGGTTTGACCGGGTCGCCCGATTTCATGTTCAACTGCACCCGCACATCCTCGAACATCGCGTCGTAATGCTTGTGGACCGAACCGATGTTGCTATGGGTTTTCGGGATGCCATGCTTCTCGGCAATCTTGGTGACGTTGCTGGCGAAGTTGTAGGCCATGTCCTTGGGCAGGAAGAACGACTCGCTCATGTCCTTGTTCTGAATGCTGCCGTGCATCTTGAACAGCATCCCTTTGCCTTCCTTGGGATCCTGGCTGACTTCATAGTCGAGGTAGATGTTGTAGCTGACGTCATCCTTGTTCAGCGCGTGTCGCTCGATGTGCAGGTGACCCGGCTCGAACGTTGCCATTGTTGACTCTCCTTCAAAAGATCTTGAATCAGGACAGGCCTCAGGCTTGCCCCGCAGTTTCGGTTACTGATAGCTGATGCCCGGTGTCGCCGTACTGATGCGCGTGCCGGCCTTGCCCTGGACGATCGCTTCGATGTCCGCGAGCGAACCGATCACTGCGACTTTTCCAGTATGGCGTGCGAATTCGCAGGCTGCCTGCACCTTCGGTCCCATGGAGCCGGCGGCGAAACCGAGTTTTTCCATTTCGTCGGGGTGCGCCTGGGCGATGGCTTTCTGCGTGGGTTTGCCAAAGTCGATGAAGGCGGCGTTGACGTCGGTGGCGATCACCAGCAGATCGGCTTCAAGCTGTTCGGCCAGCAGCGCCGAACACAGGTCCTTGTCGATGACCGCTTCGACGCCCTCGAGTTTGCCGGGCGAGGTATACATGGTCGGAATGCCGCCACCGCCGGCGCAGATCACGATGCTGCTTTTTTCCAGCAGCCATTTGATCGGACGGATTTCGAAGATGCGCTTCGGTTTCGGGCTGGCGACCACGCGGCGGTATTTGTCGCCGTCCGGGGCAATGGCCCAGCCTTTCTCGGCGGCGAGTTGTTCCGCCTCGGCCTTGCTGTAGACCGGGCCGATGGGTTTGGTGGGGTTCTTGAAGGCCGGGTCATTGGCATCGACTTCGACCTGGGTCAGCAGGGTCGCGAAGGGCACTTCGAAGTCCAGCAGGTTACCCAGTTCCTGTTCGATGATGTAGCCGATCATGCCTTCGGTCTCGGCACCGAGCACGTCCAGCGGATAGGGTGAAACCGAGGTGTAGGCCGCCGCTTGCAATGACAGCAGGCCGACCTGAGGGCCATTGCCGTGGGCGATGACCAGTTGGTTGCCGGGATGGATCTTGGCGATCTGTTCGGTGGCGATCCGGATGTTGGCGCGCTGGTTGTCAGCGGTCATGGGTTCGCCCCGGCGGAGCAGGGCATTACCGCCCAGAGCAACGACGATACGCATGGTGCAGTCCTTCTAAACAGAGAAGTCACAAACAACTCGATCTCCCGGTTGGAATCGGGCCAGTGTGGGAGCGGGCTTGCTCGCGAAGACGGAGTGTCAGTCGACATCATTGTTGTCTGATACACCGCTTTCGCGAGCAAGCCCGCTCCCACATTGACCGCGTTGCGTCAGCGGGAGCGAGTCAGCCGTTAGAGATCCGCCAGCGTCGACACCAGAATCGCCTTGATGGTGTGCATGCGGTTTTCCGCTTGCTCGAAGGCGATACAGGCTGGCGACTCGAACACGTCATCGGTCACTTCGATGCCGTTCTTCAGGTGCGGGTACTGCTCGGCAATCTGCTTGCCGATCTTGGTGTCGCTGTTGTGGAACGCCGGCAGGCAGTGCATGAACTTGGTGCGCGGGTTGCCGGTGGCTTTCATCAGTTCGGCGTTGACCTGATACGGCAGCAGTTGCTGGATGCGCTCGGCCCAGGCTTCGACTGGCTCGCCCATCGACACCCACACATCGGTATGGATGAAGTCCACACCTTTGACGGCGGCTTTCGGGTCTTCGGTGAGGGTGATGCGCGCGCCGCTTTCTTCTGCGTACTGTTTGCAGCGGGCCACCAGGTCGTCCGCCGGCCACAGGGCTTTGGGCGCGCAGATGCGCACGTCCATGCCGAGCTTGGCGCCAATCAGCAACAGGGAATTACCCATGTTGTTGCGCGCGTCGCCCAGGTAGGCGTAGCTGATCTCGTGGATCGGCTTGTCGGCGTGTTCACGCATGGTCAGCACGTCGGCGATCATTTGCGTCGGGTGATACTCGTCAGTGAGGCCGTTGAACACCGGCACGCCGGCGAATTTGGCCAGTTCCTCGACGATTTCCTGCTTGAAGCCACGGTACTCGATGGCGTCGTACATGCGCCCGAGCACGCGGGCGGTGTCCTTCATGCTTTCCTTGTGGCCGATCTGCGAAGAGTTCGGGTCGATGTAGGTGACATTGGCGCCCTGGTCATAGGCGGCGACTTCGAACGCGCAGCGGGTGCGGGTCGAGGTTTTTTCGAAGATCAGCGCGATGTTGTTGCCCTTGAGATGCTGCTGTTCGGTGCCGGTGTACTTGGCACGCTTGAGGTCGCGGGACAGGTCGAGCAGGTAGCGCAATTCGCGAGGGGTGTGGTGTTCCAGGCTCAGCAGATTGCGGTTATGGATATTGAACGCCATTTTGGATCTCCTAAGGTGTCGGTTATCCCCTTGGCCTGGGCATGCCCTTGAGTAGAGGGCAGCGCGAGCCAAGGCAATAGGTTAGTAGTCAATCGGGTCGCGGATGATCGGGCAGGTCATGCAATGGCCGCCGCCCCGTCCCCGGCCGAGTTCGCCGGCGCTGATGGTGATCACTTCCACGCCGGCCTTGCGCAGCAGGGTATTGGTGTAGGTATTGCGGTCGTAGCCGATGACCACGCCCGGTTCCACGGCCACCACGTTGTTGCCGTCGTCCCATTGCTCGCGTTCGGCGGCGAAGCTGTTGCCGCCGGTTTCCACCACGCGCAACGCTTTGAGGTTCAGGGCCTGGGCGACGGTGTCGAGGAAGTTGGTTTCTTCGCGACGGATGTCGATGCCGCCCGCCTTGCTTTCGTCGGGACGCAGGGTGAAGGCGACAATCTGGTTCACCACTTCCGGGAAGATCGTGACGAGGTCGCGATCGCAGAAGCTGAACACCGTGTCCAGGTGCATCGCCGCGCGGGATTTCGGCAGGCCGGCGACGATCACTTTCTCGACGGCCTTGTTTTTGAACAGGTTCACCGCCAGTTGGGCAATGGCCTGGCGCGACGAGCGTTCGCCCATGCCGATCAACACCACGCCGTTGCCGATCGGCATCACATCACCGCCCTCAAGGGTGGAGTTGCCATGTTCTTTGTCCGGGTCGCCGTACCAGATCTGGAAGTCGGCGTTGGTGAACTCGGGGTGGAACTTGTAGATGGCGGTGGTCAGCAGGGTTTCCTGACGGCGCGCCGGCCAGTACATCGGGTTGAGGGTGACGCCACCGTAGATCCAGCAGGTGGTATCGCGGGTGAACTGGGTGTTGGGCAGCGGCGGCAGGATGAAGCTGGAGTTGCCGAGGAAGTCGCGGAACATCTCGATGGCCTTGCCACCGAAACTGGTGGGCAAATCATCGCCCGAGACACCACCGATCAGGAACTCGGCGATCTTGCGCGGCTCCAGGCTGCGCAGCCACGAGGCCGTTTCGTTGATCAGGCCCAGGCCCACCGAATTGGCGGTGATCTTGCGTTCCAGAATCCAGTCCAGGGCTTCGGGGATGGCGACGATGTCGGTCAGCAGGTTGTGCATTTCCAGCACATCGATGTTGCGTTCGCGCATCTTGGTGACGAAGTCGAAGTGGTCACGTTTGGCCTGGGCCACCCACAGCACATCATCGAACAGCAGTTCATCGCAGTTGTTCGGGGTCAGCCGCTGATGGGCCAGGCCTGGGGAGCAAACCATGACTTTGCGCAGTTTGCCGGCTTCGGAATGGACGCCGAACTTAACTTTTTCCTTGGTCATTACAGTGATCCTCCAGATGACAAAAAAGGGTAGTGCTCCTGGAAACAGGGGCTAAAGGGTCAGGAAACCGTCGTAGAGACCGTAGGCCGCCACCACGGCGCCGACGACCACCGCAGCGAAGAGCAGCTTCTCGACGTTGGTGAAAACCGGTTTGTTGATTTCCAGCTTGGCCTTGGCGAACAGGATCACGCCGGGGGCGTAGAGCAGGGCGGACAGCAGCAGGTACTTGATGCCGCCGGCGTACAGCAGCCAGATCGCGTAGATCAGGGCCACCGCACCGATGATCAGATCCTTGCGACGCTCGCCCGCCGCGCCTTCGTAGCTTTCGCCACGCACCGCCAACAGCAAGGCGTAGGCCGCCGACCACAGGTAAGGCACCAGGATCATCGAGGTGGCGAGGTAGATCAGCGACAGGTAAGTGCTGGCCGAGAACAGCGTGATGATCAAGAAAACCTGGACCATGGCGTTGGTCAGCCACAGGGCGTTGACCGGTACATGGTTGGCGTTTTCCTTGCGCAAAAACGCCGGCATGGTGTGGTCCTTGGCGGCGGCGAACATGATCTCCGCGCACAGCAGCACCCACGACAGCAACGCCCCCAGCAACGAGATGATCAAACCGACACTGATCAGCACCGCACCCCAGTGACCGACCACGTGCTCCAGCACGGCGGCCATCGACGGGTTCTGCAACTTGGCCAGTTCCGGCTGGGTCATGATCCCCAGCGACAGCACGTTGACCAGGACCAAAAACAGCAGCACGGTGACGAAGCCGATCACGGTGGCTTTACCCACATCGCTGCGTTTTTCCGCCCGGGCCGAAAAGATGCTCGCGCCTTCGATGCCGATGAACACCCACACGGTGACCAGCATCATTTTGCGCACCTGGTCCATCACGCTGCCCAGGTCCGGGTTCTTCAGGCCCCAGATGTCGGCGGTGAAGATGTCCAGCTTGAAGGCGAACAACGCGATCAACATGAACAGCAGCAGCGGCACGATCTTGGCGACGGTGGTCACCAGGTTGATGAACGCTGCTTCCTTGATTCCTCGCAGTACGAGGAAATGTACGGCCCAGAGCAGCACCGAGGCACCGATCACGGCGGCAGGGGTATTCCCCTCCCCAAATAGCGGAAAGAAGTAGCCGAGCGTGCTGAACAGCAAGACGAAGTAGCCAACGTTGCCCAGCCAGGCACTGATCCAGTAGCCCCAGGCGGACGAGAAACCCATGTAGTCGCCGAAACCGGCCTTGGCGTAGGCGTAAACCCCGCCATCGAGATCGGGTTTGCGGTTGGCCAGGGTCTGGAACACGAACGCCAGGGTGAGCATGCCGACGGCGGTGATCGCCCAACCGATCAGAATGGCGCCGACATCCGCGCTGGCCGCCATGTTTTGTGGCAGGGAAAATATTCCGCCACCAATCATCGAACCCACGACTAACGCAACGAGCGCGCCGAGTTTCAGTTTTCCGGGAGCTTCAGACATTGCATGACTCCAATGCAGGAGAAGAGAGGCAACAGACTAATTCCGTTGACTGCTCAATCAGCTGACTTAGATCACTAAATGAGAGCGTTCCCAGTTTGTTGGCGGAGTGCCATCATTTACAGTGTTGCTGCCTGTAATGCCTGTTCTAGAGCCTTTTTCAGTTTGTTTTAGCACTTTTGGTATTTGTTTCGAATTATTACGCTAGTTGGGTTTTCAGAATCTGCAAGTTTTATTCATGCGTTTTTTGTACAGAATTGATGTATTAAAAATCCGTATAAAACAAATGATTATATCGGTGTCAAAATAGCCATTTTGTGCAAGTAAAAAAGAGGCTTGTTGGCGTTATCCAATAAACGTTATTACTCTTCATCAGTTTAGTTGACGCCCGTTATGTGACGACTTCGCGGCAGTTGCCGCCCCCAAAAAATGGAGATGGAGCGATGTCGCAATCACCGAGCAAACTTCGCCTGAGCGCATTGATAGCGTTGGTGGTGGGTTCGATGATCGGTGGCGGGATTTTTTCCCTGCCGCAGAACATGGCGGCCAGGGCCGATGCCGGGGCGATCCTGATCGGTTGGGCTATCACTGCCGTCGGCATGCTCACCCTGGCGTTCGTGTTCCAGACCCTGGCCAATCGCAAGCCGGAGCTGGACTCCGGGGTGTACGCCTATGCCAAGGCCGGGTTTGGCGACTACATGGGCTTCTCGTCCGCCTGGGGCTACTGGATCAGCGCCTGGCTGGGCAACGTCGGCTACTTCGTGCTGCTGTTCAGCACGCTCGGTTATTTCGTTCCGGTCTTTGGCGAAGGCAACACGCCAATCGCCATCGTCTGCGCTTCGGTGCTGCTCTGGACTGTGCATTTTGTGGTGCTGCGCGGGATCAAGGAGGCGGCGTTCATCAACCAGGTGACCACCGTGGCCAAGATCGTGCCGCTGATCATGTTCATCGTGATTGCCGCCGTGGCGTTCAAGGCGGACATCTTTACCCTCGATATCTGGGGGCGCAACAACCCGGAGTTCGGCAGCGTGATGGATCAGGTTCGGCACATGATGCTGGTCACCGTGTTCGTGTTCATCGGTATCGAGGGTGCCAGTGTCTATTCGGCCCGGGCAGAGAAACGTTCCGACGTGGGCCGGGCGACGGTGATCGGGTTCATTGGGGTATTGGCGCTGCTGGTGCTGGTGAATGTGCTGTCGCTGGGGATCATGACCCAACCGGAACTGGCGAAACTGCAGAACCCCTCGCTGGCGGCGGTGCTTGAACATATCGTCGGCCCTTGGGGCGCGTTGCTGATCAGTGTCGGCCTGGCGGTCTCGCTGCTGGGGGCCTTGTTGTCCTGGGCGTTGCTGTGCGCCGAAATCCTGTTCGCCACGGCGAAAGACAAGACCATGCCGGCATTCCTGACCAAGGAAAACGCCAACCATGTGCCGGTCAATGCGATGTGGCTGACCAACTCGATGATTCAGTTGTTCTTGCTGATCACGCTGTTTTCCGCCGGCACCTACACCAGCCTGATTTATCTGGCGTCCTCGATGATTCTGGTGCCGTACCTGTGGTCGGCGGCCTATGCGGTGTTGTTGTGCGCACGGGGTGAAACCTATCAACAGGCACCCGCCGAGCGGATCAAGGACCTGCTGATCGGTGGCATCGCCCTGGGCTACGCGGTGTGGCTGCTGTATGCCGGCGGCCTGAAGTATTTGCTGCTGTCGGCGCTGCTGTATGCGCCGGGTGTGATCCTGTTCGCCAAGGCTCGCAATGAGCAGGGCAAACCACTGTTCACGGTGGTCGAGAAAGGCATTTTCACCTGTGTCATCGGTGGTGCGGGGCTGGCGGCTTATGGGTTGTACAGCGGCTTGCTCAGTCTGTGAAGGCGTTGCTGGCGTATCAACCACCCTATGACTGGCCGGCGATGCTGGGGTTCTTGTCGGCGCGAGCGATTGCTGGCCTGGAAACGGTGGTCGAGGGTGTCTACTCGCGCAGCATCGACTTGCATGGTGTTCACGGTACGTTTTCGATCCAGCCTGCTGCATCCGATGCACTGGAGCTGAATCTGGACTTTCCGGATGCTGCTGCCGTGCCCGAGATCGTTGCGCGAGTGCGGCGGATGTTCGATCTGGATGCCGACCTGTCCACGATTCACCGGCACCTGGCGGTTGATCCGCTGATGGCGCGGTTGATTGCCGAGCGCCCCGGGTTGCGTGTACCGGGGGCGTGGGATGGGCTGGAACTGGCGATCCGTGCGGTATTGGGGCAGCAGATTACGGTGGTGGCGGCGATCCGGTTGGCGGGCAAACTGGTTGCGCAGTACGGCACGCCGTTAAGTTCAGCACTGCCGGGATTGACCCATGTTTTTCCCCAGGTCAGCGTTTTGGCAGACGCAGATCTGGCAGCGCTGGGCATGCCGAAGAGCCGAGGCCGGACCTTGTCGGGGGTGGCTCAGGCACTGCTCGATGATCCGCGATTGTTTGAGGCCGGTCGGGAGGGGGGCGTAGTGCGGTTGCTGGCCTTGCACGGGATTGGTGACTGGACGGCGCAATACATTGCCTTGCGTCAGTTGCGGGAGATGGATGGGTTTCCTAATGGCGACGTGGGGTTGATCAACGCGTTGGCGGCGCTGGAAGGTGGGCCGGTGACAGCCAGGCAGCTTTTGGCGCGAGCTGAAAGCTGGCGGCCTTATCGAGGGTATGCGGCGCAGGTGCTGTGGACTTCGTTGAGTCGGGCGGACTGAGCGGGAGCGAGTTTAGTGTTGTCTCCACTGGCGCCATCGCGAGCAGGCTCGCTCCCACATTTGATCGCGGTTGGCCGGGAAAACCCGGTCACCTGTGGGAGCGAGCCTGCTCGCGATAGCTATCTGAAAGTCACCACCACTGCGCGGGATGTGAACCCAGTTCAGTCGCGGGCAATGCCCACTGTAGCGGCGTCCCGATGATCTTCAATGGAGCGTGCAACCGATGCGCCGGCCCCCACGGAGTCTGCTCCACCATCAACCCCTGATCCTGCTCATCCTCCGTGCGTAAAGCCTCATCCGTCCCCGGCCCATGCTCGATCAACAACCTCGCCGTACGCGCCAACGACAATCGCGCCGAGCCCCCCGTACCGTCGTTCAACCGCTGCGCCAACAACCTGATCGCACTGGCCGCCATCAAGTACCCGGTGGCGTGATCGAGGGCCTGTACCGGCAATGGCGTCGGCTTGTCCGCCTGCTTCCAGCGCATGCCCGCTTCGGCAATGCCACTGCTCATCTGCACCAGGCTGTCGAAGCCCCGCCGGTTTTGCCAGGGCCCGCTCCAGCCATAGGCGTTGAGGCAAACATCGATCAGGCCGGGGTTCAGTTGCCGGCGCTCATTCATGCCCAGGCCAAGTCGCTCCAGCGCATCGGCGCGATAGCCGTGGAGCAGGATGTCGGCGTCCTTGAGCAGGCATTCGAATACCGCGTGGTCGGACTTGTCGTTCAAATCAAGACGCGCGCAGCGTTTTCCCAACGTGACTTCCGGCACCACCCCCGGCTCGTTCCAGGTCGGCGGATCGATGCGCAAGACATCGGCGCCCAGGCCGGCCAGAAAGCGACTGGCGATGGGGCCTGCCAGTACTCGGGTCAAGTCCAGCACCTTGATGCCGGCCAGTGGTCGAGCCACTGAACCTGTCCACGGTTTGCTGTTCTGGCTTGGGTGGTTGGCGAACAGAATCAAGGGTTCGACATTTACTGCCTGGCCTTGAGGGTGGGTTTGCCATTGTTCCCAAGTGCGCATTTCGGCGGCGCAACCACCGGCATCGACCACCGCCTGCTCCAGCTCGCTTTTCGCCCATCGGGCCACTTGGCCGGCCATCGCTGCGCGGTCGACACAGGCACCCAGCACGCTTTCGGCAGCGGCGCGGTGATGGGGCGCGTTGGTGTGCAGGCGAATCCAGCCATCGCGGGTGGCGTAGTCACCGGCGATCGGGTCCCACAACGGCGGAACGCTCCATCCAAGCGGGCGAATCGAGGTTGCGAACCAGAATGATGCGAGGCGTCGGTCGACCTCAAGACCGGGCAGGTGCCCGGTTTGCTGGTGCAGCAGTTCGCTGGCGGCCTGGCCGGCGGCAGCGATGCTGGCGCAGGCCAGGTCCGTGACGGCAAACGCCGAGGGCAGGGCGCCGCTGGAGGTGAATGGAATCGGGGTGTGAGGCAAACCGAGTGCGGCTTGAATGGACGTGAGCAGATCAGTCATCGAAGGGCCCTCTGGAGTGAGAGCCAGATCTTAGTCCAAAACATGGCCGGATCATGTGAAACCTTGTGGGAGCGAGCCTGCTCGCGAAGGCGGTGTGTCAGCCGCATTGATGTTGCATGGGCTGCCGTCTTCGCGAGCAGGCTCGCTCCCACAGGGGGGATGTGGCGATTTTTTAAACGCGGAACTGATCCATCAACTTCATTTGCTGGGTGGTCAGGGAATTGAGCTGGCTGCTGATCTGCGCTGATTCGGTGGCCTGGCCGGTCAGGGTTTCGGTGACGGTGCGGATCGCCGAGACGTTGCGGTTGACCTCTTCGGCGACGGCGCTTTGCTGCTCGGCGGCGCTGGCGATTTGCAGGTTCATATCGCTGATCACGGTGACTGCGTCACTGATCTTGCTCAAGGCCTGGACCGCCTGCTGGATCTGCCCGGCGTTGCTGTGGGCCTGGGTCTGGCTTGAGTGCATGGTGGCGACCACGCCGCGGGTGCCGCTCTGGATGCGTTCGATCACCAGTCGAATTTCTTCCACCGAATCCTGGGTACGCTTGGCCAGGTTGCGCACTTCATCGGCGACCACCGCGAAGCCACGACCACTTTCACCGGCACGGGCGGCTTCGATGGCGGCGTTGAGCGCCAGCAGGTTGGTTTGTTCGGCGATGCTGCGAATCACCTCCAGCACCGAACCGATCTGCTCGCTGTTGACCGCGAGGGCTTCGACTTCGGTCACGGCCTTGCTGACTTCTTCGGCCAGTTGATTGATGTCGCGGGTACTGCGCTCGATGATCGACATGCCGTCGCGGGCTGACTGGTCGGCGCCCTTGGCGGCGTTGGCCGCGCTCGAGGCGCTGTTGGCGACATCGTGGGCGGTGGCGCTCATTTCGTTGGACGCGGTGGCGACCTGGTCGATTTCGCGGAACTGCACCTGCATGCCTTCACTGGTCTGGCGGGCGATTTCCGACGACTGGTCGGCGGTGCCACGGGCATCGGTGATGCTTTGCTTGATCTGCGCGATGGTCGGTTGCAGCTTGTCGAGGAAGCGGTTGAACCAGCTCACCAGTTCGCCCAACTCGTCCTGCTTGCTGTAGTGCAGGCGCTGGGTCAGGTCGCCGTCGCCACTGGCAATCGCCTTGAGCATGTCGGCCACGCTGTTGATCGGGCGGGTCACGCCAGACGCGGTGAGCCACATCAACAACAGCCCGAGCAGACCGGCAATCACCGCCACCGATAGTGCCTTGAGCGTGCCGCTTTGCTGGGCATCGTCGAGGACTGCTTGCAGCTTCACCGAATCGGCCAGCAGCACTTGTTTGGGCAGGTCGATCACCACGGCCCAGGCCTTGGCATCGGCAATCGGGCTGACCGGGTACACCGCACGGATCAGGTCGCCTTGCTGGAGAATCTTCGGCGCGCCATTGCCGAGCAATTGCAGGATGTCCTTGCCATCGCCGCCCAGGGTGTCACCGATGTTCTTGCCGACTTTACCGGCATCGACACTGTAGGCGGCCAGCACGCCAGTGCCGGAAACGATGAGCATGTGCCCGGCACTGTTGAACAGGTCGCGCTGGGAGTCGACCGCCGCCGCTTGCAGGGCGTCGAGGGCGATGTCGATGCCGACCACACCGATGGACTTGCCATCCACCAGCAGCGGTACGGAAATGGTGGTCATCAACACTTCCTTGCCGCCGACAGTATCGGCGTAGGGGTCGAGCAGGCAGGTGCGCTTGCTGTCCCGCGGGCAGGTGTACCAGACGTTGTACGGATTGCCGCTGAGGTTCAGGGTGGTTTTGGTCATGTCCTCTTCGACCATGATGGTGTTCAGCGACTCACCGCCGGCGCGGCTCCAGTAGGTGGCGAAACGGCCGATCTCGTTGGACTGGCGGGCCGCGTCGTTGGCGAATTCGCTGTCCTTACCGTCCAGCCCGTTGGGTTCAAACGCCAGCCAGATCCCCAGCACCTTGCTGTTGCGTTCGAAGGCGGTTTTCAGGCTCTGGTTCAACTCTTCACGCAGGGCGCCGGGCTCAAGCGAGCGCTTGGCGGCCAGGGTGCGCATGTCCTTGATCTGATCCGCCAGCGCGGTCACCACCGTCAGGGTTTCACCGAAGGTCTTCTGCACCCGCACCGCTTGCTCGGCGGCTTTGGCCTGGAGCAGGTCCTGCACGCTGGCGGTGAGCATTGTGCTGCTGGAATCGCTGACCAGATCATCGTTCTGATTGGTCTGGTAGATGTTCATGCCCACTATCAAGGCGACGACGCCCAGCAGGCACAGACCGGACAGCAGGACGATTTTCAGGCGGATGGACAGTGAGTCGAACATAGGGCGAACTCGCGAATGGATGAAGTGTTGGCTGTGGGCCATTGCGGCTCACTCGCTAAATCCATTTAGCGCCGATCAATGCACATCGGCGTGGCGTTGAGGTTACATGAGGGTCAACTCGACGAACGGTAGTGGTTGAACGTTTGCGCAGAAAAATGTGCCGAAAATGGGGGTAAAAAGAGGAAAAGTCACGGATGGACGGTAATCAATTTTGCATCGACGTCCAGGGTGCTTTTTGCGCTTTAAATGAAATTCACGAAATACATATGTACCGCTTCTCATTAAGGGCAGACCGATTAAATGCAGATGCCACCTCGGTGGAACGCTTCCGGAAGTTTTGGCTTCTGGCATCTGACAGTAAATAATGAGAAAGCCATCATGTGTATGACTTGCTTTAAAAGGACCGGGTTGCGCTCGGTGTTGTTTTTTTGGGGGATGTTATTGGCGGCAGGTGCGGCACCTGCCATGTCTTTTCTGAACTCGGCAGCTGTTTCGGGTATCGCCTCTCAAATACCCTCGGCGGCCACAGTACTGCCGGACAAACTGAACACCCTCGAGGACAGTCTGGCTGACGAAACGGATGTGAAGCATTACAGCTTCATGGCGGTGCGGGGGCAGGATGTGTGGATCCATGCGAGGGATCTGAACGACCGGCCATTGACGCTGGAATACAATCGCGATGGAAACTGGGCCGTAATCCCTTGGGGTACACCCTTAACGGTTTCTGGCTTGCAGCCGAGTCAGGAAGTTCAGGTTCGCATCTCTAAGAATCCATCTGCCCCGTTCGTGGCGGGTGATATCTACAAGCTCGAGTTTGGCTCAGCACCTTACTACGCCGACAGTCGCGTCCAGGGCGATACCGGTGATCTGCGGCACTACTGGGCGACTACGCAGGCCTACAGAGTCTTGAATTGGTCGGTCCGATTGAGGGATTCGACCGGGCAGCCGCTCGAAGGCGCTTCCGCTACTTTGAAATTGAACAAAGGGGCGGGTGAGCAAAAGTACTACCTTACAACGGACAGCACTGGTAGCGCCGCGCAAGCCCTTGAGTTGGGCAGGTGTTATGGCCAGTTGAAGTCTGATCCTTTCTGGACCAGCAGTGGCAAGTATCGCTATCAGTGGGAAGTTGAATACAACCTGGGGCATTGGTTGATTCAGGTTCAAGACAAAGAGGATTCAGGGGTGGGAGGTTACAACGTGCCGAACGTTTCATTCGCTCAGATCTGCTATCAAAACATGTTGCATAACTAGGTCTGTCATGTTTCCGGCAAAGCGCTCATGCACAGTCGCTTTGCCGGGCTTTTTTCAAACGATCAGGCTTCGATGTGCAATCCCTGCTTTTTCTCGCCCGGTTCCTTTTCGGCCTTTTTATGCAATTGATCCAGCCAGGAGTCTGTACTTCTCAGGTCCAGCGCGCCTTTGTTCAGCAATAAACCATAGTCAATCATCTTGTGGAAGTTGCTCAGGTCCAGATTCACCTTGCCCTCGAACTGTGGCTTATCCCGCTTGACCAGTTCGATCACGGCCTTGGCGTGCTTGAGGGTCAGGGATTGCAAGCCTTTGGCCTCGTTCAACAGGGCATTCAATATTTCCTCATCTCTGGCAGTCAGGGTGTTGGGCGGTGAAGTGACTTTCAGTTGACCGTCTTCGGTCACGGTGAAGCCCATTGGCTTATTGGCCAGGCCAGACCATTTACTCTGCAGATCTTTTTTAAAATCGGAGTA
The DNA here is from genome assembly GCF_057839025.1 of Pseudomonas sp. KH_046_1. Lineage (NCBI taxonomy): Bacteria > Pseudomonadati > Pseudomonadota > Gammaproteobacteria > Pseudomonadales > Pseudomonadaceae > Pseudomonas > Pseudomonas sp. KH_046_1. Next base: position 5,007,943 of record NZ_CM174481.1, on the reverse strand, counting down.
AATCCCTTCCATCTCACGGAGCATATCTCCTGCGCGGAGTTCGTTACCCCAAAGGATTACAGCTCTAAAACCCTTTATCTCATGACGTAGCCCACCAAGCCTTTCGTCTGGATCGGTCACACTTAAAAATTCCTCCAGCTCATCAAGGTTTTCGCTGGTGATATCTCTCTGACTAGGGGACCGGAGTTTCTCGATGGTCGACCACACCCTTTGCTCATTTATTACCGAGCCTTCGACTTGTTTCTCGGGTTGGGCGTTTTCCGTGTTCAGCGTCATTGCTTGCGGGTACGAAAATCGAAAATATGCAGCGGCACTTACATTCATGTCAGCTTCTCGTTGTGGGGTTTCATGGTGCTTAACGGCCAAACCCGGTCATGGATGACCTGATAAACACGTAGGAGAAATCCGAACAGGAAGTAGGTACTTTCAAGTGTGCCGTTGCCGGCTGTTACAGGGCAGTTTGAAGAGGTTTCAGGTGACTTGCGGCAGTGATTCCGGTCGTGACCAGATCCACAGATTGCCCAGCCCCATCCCGGCAATCGCCAGGTAAATCGGCCAACCGTGATCGAGCATCACCAGCATCAGACCGGCACACAACAACATGCTGACCGTGGCGCTGATTTTTGCCCGGCGCGCAATGATCTTGCCGTTGCGCCAGTTATGGAGGATGGGGCCGAACAGCCGGTGGTTTTCCAGCCAGGCACTCAGGCGTGGCGAACTGCGGGTCGCAGCCCAGGCAGCCAGCAGGATGAACTCGGTGGTTGGCAGGCCGGGTATGGCGATGGCGATCAGGCCGATGCCCAGGCTGACATAGGCCAGCAGGCCGAAGAGGAGGCGGGAGAGTTTTGAAGAGGTGGGCATGGGTTCAAGGGATTTCGTCGGATCTCGCAGACTTGCTCGGGCCTCTGTGGGAGCGAGCTTGCTCGCGATGGCGGAGTGTCAGTCGACATGTTTTTAATGTCAGACCGCAATCGCGAGCAAGCTCGCTCCCACAGGGGTGGTGGTGTGTCAGGCGATTTCTGGCGCGGTAGCGTAAGCCTGCTCCAGCAACACGGTGAAGCGGTTGAACGCGTCGACGGCGCCTTTTTCCACGTCGGCTTCTTCCTGGGCGCTGAATGCCAGGCCGTCCAGGGTCTTGACGAAGCGCTTCCAGCCTTCAGCGCGGCCACCGGCCGGTTCGCCGAGGTGGCGGGCACCGAAGGTTTCGCTCAGGCCAAGGCCCACGGCGCGCTTGATCAGGAACGCCGCGCCGAGCTTCGAACCTTCGGAGACGAAGATCCAGCCCAGGGCTTCGGCCTTGGTCGGGTTCTTCAGTGCACCGGCCACAGGTGCTGGCACCTCGGTGTCCAGGTCCGCGAGGTCGGCCCTGGCGGCATCGGCACGGCAGCGGGCCGGCAGGTCCGGGACGATGGCGGTCAGTTCGGCATCGTTGTACAGCGACACCAGTTCCGACTGGAACAGGTACTGCGCCACCACGAAGCGGGCGAAATTGGCCGGGGTTTCAAACGGGGCATGGGCCTTGACCAGGGCATCGAGCTTGCTGTGCGGCTCGTTGGTGATCTGGTTCAAACGTTGCGAACGCAGGTTGGGGCGTTGTTCGGTGGCCTGGGTAGTCATGGCAATTCCTTGGAGAAAGAAGAGGCGCTTGGTAACGAGACGAACAGCAAGGCGCCTGACAGTAAAAAATCCTCACCGGGCGGCTTGATGTAACCGCCCGGCGAGATGGGCGGATCAGATATCCCAGATCAGGTTGACCGCAAAGTTGCGACCCGGCTGGGTCAGGCGGTCTAGGTTGGCCGGTTGGGTCACCGAGGCTTCGCCGACGCTGTCGTAGCCGCGCACGTCATCCCACAGCCAGTACTTCTTGTCGGTGAGGTTGTAGACGCCGCCGCTGACGGTCACGTCGTCGGTCACTTTGTAGAACGCACTCAGGTCCAGAATGCCGAAACCGGGGGTCTTGAACTGGGTGCTGGTGCCGTCCGGGGTTTTGAAACTGGTACTGTCGACGCGGTCCTTCTTCTTCACCAGCGTCCAGCTGAGCAAGCCTCCGTAGGTGTCCTGGTCGTAGCCGAGGCCGAATACGCCGGTCAGCGGATTGACGCTGTTGAGCGGCTCGCCGTTGTCGTCGTTGCGACCGTAGGCATAGGCCACCGAGCCCTGGGTGTAGAGGCCTTGCGGCGCGCCGAAGGCGTCGAGGTTCAGGCGGCCCTTGACCTCGGCACCCTTGATGGTGGCGTGCTTGATGTTGTTGCTCTGGAACGTGGTCTCGGTGTAGCCCGGAGTGATGGCGTTCTCGTTGATGAAGTCGCGGTATTTGTTGTAGAACACCGCCACATCAAACGAGCCTTGCTCGAAGTTGCCGCGCAAACCTGTCTCGTAGCTTTTGCTCTTTTCCGGTTCGAGGTCCGGATTAGGCGCGACCTTATAGCCGCCAGCGATGTTTTCGAAACGACCGTACAACGCCTTGGCGGTCGGGGTGCGGAAGCCTTCGGCGTATTGGCCGTACCAGGTGTAGTGATCGTTGAAGCTGTAGGTGGTGCCGAACTTCGGCGACAGGCGATGCCAGGTCTTGGTCTCGTCGCTCACCGTGCCGTTGCGGCTCTGGTCGGCGGTGGCCAGGAACTCGTCGGTGATGTGTGGTTTGAGCTGGGTGTAGTCGTAGCGTGCACCGGGCAGGAAGGTCCAGTTGCCCCAGCTGATCTGATCCTGGGCGAACAGGGCGTAGCTGTTGATGGTCGGGTCCGGGAAGTCACTGGCGGGTGTCAGCGTGTCGCTGGCGCTCGGGGCACCAATGACACGGCAGGCGCCAGCTACGGTCAGGCAGGTGCCGGTACCGGTACGCAGGCCGGTAACTTTGTCCTGCTTGATGGTGGTGCCATAGGTGACGAGGTGTTCGGTGTCGGCAATGGCAAACGACTTGTCAGCCTGGGCGTCGAATACCCATTGGCGATCCTTGAAGTTGGTATCGCGGTTACGCAGCACGGTCCGCGACGGCGCGTAGATCTCTTCGGTGCTCTGGTCGGTCTTGGCGATCTGGTAGTTCAGCGTCCACTTGATGTTGTCAGCCAGTGCGCTGTCCAGGCCGAAGCTGTGTTCCAGGCCAAAGCGTTCGCGGGTGATCGTGTCGTTACCGGTACGGGACTTGTAGAAGCCCATACCGCGTCCGGCATTGAACGGGCCGCCCACTGCGCTCAATTGATTGGTGTCGCTGTCGGCCTTGTAATGCTCGTAGGTCAGGCCCAGGCGTGCGTCGTCGGCGTAATTCCAGCCCAGTTTGGCCAGCACGCTGGTGGTGCGCACGTCCTGGGGGTTGGCTTCAGTGCGGTTCAGGCCAGTGCCGCCAGTTTCGCCAAAGGACTCTGTTTCATGACCGTTGCGTTGACTGAGATGCAACAGGCCATCGAACTCGCCGGTACGGCCGGCGACGGTGCCGGAAGTCAGCCAGCTGTCGTCGGCGGAGCTGTAGCCGGTTTTCAGACGTGCGCCGACATCCTTGCCTGGCTTGATGATGTCGTCCGGGTCCAGCGTGTAGTAGCTGACCGCACCGCCAATGGCGCTGCTGCCATACAGCACCGACGCCGGGCCCCGGAGGATTTCCACACGCTTGACGATTTCCGGGTCGACATAGTTGCGGTTGGTCTGGGCATACGGGCCGTTGAAGAAACCGTCGGGCACCTGCACCCCGTCGACCTGGGTCAGCACGCGGTCGCCATCGATGCCGCGAATGTTGTAGCCCGTGATGCCAGCGCGTTGGCCTGCGCCGCCTACCGAAACACCGGGTTCGTAGCGCACCAGCTCCTTGATGGTATTGACGTTGTTGCGGTCCAGATCTTCGCGCGTGTAGACAGAGACCGTGCTCGGTACGCTGTTCACATCCTGCTCGTTACGGGTGGCGCTGATGGTCACCTGTTGCAGGTTGAGCGTGCTGCTACCACTGCGCTTTTCCAGCACGATGCTGTTGTTGCCCATTTTGCGATAGCCCAGGTTGGTCCCCACCAACAGGCGCTCCAGGGCTTTCTCCGGTGACAGCGAACCGCGTACTCCCGGCGAGGCCACACCTTGCGCCAGCTCCGACGACACGCCGACCTGCCAGCCCGTCACGGCGGTAAAGGCATTGAGTGCCGACACCAGTGATTGCTGGGGAATGGCGAACGAGTAGTCGCCCATTTTGCGGGTCGATTGCTCGGTGGCGTTGGCGGCCATGAGCGGTGCGGTACCGGCCATCAGGATGGCAGCGGTCAGCAGCGACAGCACGCGGGAAGGTGTAGGGGCTTGGTGGGTAAGGCGAGGGGACATCGATAGCGCTCCGTGTCGCACGAATCTTTATAGGTGCTGATTGGCATAGTGAGATGCGAATCAATTGCATTGGCTATAACGAGACGTACGGGGTTTGGCTATCGAGTAAAAATAATTCTCATTCAGTTCAGAATGACCAGCGCCGGGAATTCCTGGAGCCGGGCCGAGGTGATGTGTGCCAGGGAGCGAACCACGTCCAGCGGCTGATCGAGGCGGTAGTTGCCCGTTACGGTGATATCGGCCAACTGTTCATTGTTGTTGATGATCCAGCCCGGGTAGTAGCGGCGAAGTTCTGCCAGCACCTGGTTCAACGGGCAGTTTTCGAACACCAGGCGTCCCTGGACCCACGCCAGGTCGGTGGCGGCATCCAGCTTGGCCGGCCGGTCGAAGCCGTTGGGACCGATGCGAATGCTTTCCCCGGCGGACAAGCGCACCCGCGCATCATCCCGGGTGGCGCGCAAGTCGACATCGCCGCGTTGCACCCGCACCTGCGCCACACCGTCGAGGTAGCGCACGGCAAACGCGGTATCGCGAACGCTGGCCGTGACCGGGCCGGCGTCGATTTCCAGTGGTTGGCCGCGATTGGCCTGCACTTCGAAAAACGCTTCGCCCTGATACAGGCGGGCAACACGTTGCTGGTCGTTGATGGTGCTTGAGAACGCCGAATTGGTATTGAGCAAAACCCTGGAACCGTCCTCCAGTTGCAGGCGCTGACGCTCGCCGACCACGGTCAGGTGATCGGCCTGCAGGCGCATTGGCAAACTGCTGAAACTGAACAGCCCGAGCAGCAGCACGGCGGCGGTGGCCAGAGGTTTCCAGTGCGGACGCAGACGGGCGAGGACAGTGACTTTCGCCGGACGGGCGGCCAGGCTTTGCGCGCATTGCGCCACTTGCGGGCCGTCCCAGATCGCCTGGGCCTTGGCGAACGCCTGGGCATTCAACGGATCGGCGTCGAGCCATGCATGGAATTGGCGGCTCTGCTCCTCGTCGGGACTGCCAAGCACGATCAGCCAGTCCAGGGCCTGGTCCATCGCGCTTGCGGGGTCCTGCGCCGATGAAGGCTCAGGGGAGCGGTGGTTGTCCGTCACGGTGTTTCCTCGGCAGTGTCTGTGCACGGCTGTTTTTTAGTGAAGCGTAAAAGTGGGCCAAGGGTAGCAAAGCCCGATGATCAGCGCAGTCGGTCCAGATAAGCGCAGGGCCTTGGCGCTCAGTTGGCGTTCAAGCGATCGGCAACCCCGATGCAGATCGACATGATCAATTTGAGTTCTTTCTGCACGGTGCTGAGGGACACGTTCAGCTCGTCGGCGATTTCCTGGTAGCTGTGCCCGTGCAGGCGGCTGAGGATGAAAATTCGCTGTTGGCGGGCGCTGAGTTCACTGAGGCTCACGTTCAGGCGCTCCAGCAATTGTTCGGCGTGGGCGGCGTCTTCGGCGCTGCTGGTGGGGGCGGCGACGCTGTGCATCACCTCCTGCGGCACGTCCTCGACCATGGTGCGCGAATGGATGCGCCGCGCGCGCAAATGGTCCAGCGCCAGGTTGCGCGCCGTCTGGAAGACAAAGGGCTCAAGATGATCGATGGCCCGTTCGCTCAATGCACGGGTCACCCGCAGGTAGGTTTCCTGCAGGAGGTCTTCAGCAGTGCTGTGATTGTTGACCATCCGTTCCAGCGTGCGCAGCAGGGAGGTGCGCTGGGCGAGGAAAACGTGGTTGAAGCGCGACTGACTCACGGGAGAACCTGATCCATTTCGAGTAGATGATAATGCTTATCATCTACTCGAATGGTCAAGTACTGATTTGTGAAGCTTTACGCGCGACCCTGCAAATAGGTGGCGTAATCGGGAATCCGATGGAGGTGCGCCTGATCCATCAGCGGGCTGCTGAGCAGATAGTCGGCGCTGCATTCGTTGCACGCCACCGGGATGTTCCACACCGCCGCGACCCGCAGCAACGCCTTGATATCCGGGTCGTGGGGCTGGGGTTCGAACGGGTCCCAGAAAAACACCAGCATGTCGACCCGCTGCTCGGCGATTTGCGCACCGAGCTGTTGGTCGCCGCCCAGTGGCCCGCTGATCATGCTTTGCACCGGCAGGTCGAGGCGTTGTTGCAACAACAACCCCGTGGTGCCGGTGGCGACCAGATCATGCTGGGCCAGTCTGTCTTTTTGCCGTTCGGCCCAGTCCAGCAAGAACACCTTGCAGTGGTCATGGGCGACCAGGGCGATACGCTTGCGCGCCGCCATGGTCTTTTGCGTAAAGCTGATGCCGATCATCGATGGTTGCTCCGGGCTTATTCAGCGTTGCACAGCGCCAGGCAGTTATCGAGCATGCGGTTGGAGAAGCCCCATTCGTTGTCGTACCACGCCAGTACCTTGAGCAGCTTGCCAGTGGATTTGGTGTGGTTGGCGTCGAAGATCGACGATAGCGGGTTGTGGTTGAAGTCGCTGGAGACCAGCGGCAGGGTGTTGTACCCAAGGATCTTCGAGTGCTGGCTGGCTTCTTTCATCAGCGCATTGACTTCCTCTGCGCTGGCTTCTTTTTTCAGATGCACCGTCAGGTCCACCAGCGACACATTGATCACCGGGACGCGCACCGACATGCCGGTCAATTTGCCCGCCAGTTCCGGCAGCACCAGGCCCACCGCTTCAGCAGCACCGGTCTTGCTCGGGATCATGTTCTGGGTGGCCGAACGGGCGCGGTACGGATCGACGTGATAGACGTCGGTCAGGTGCTGATCGTTGGTGTAGGCGTGGATGGTGGTCATCAGGCCGCTTTCGATTCCCAGCTCGCGATGCAGCACCTGGGCCACCGGGGCCAGGCAGTTGGTGGTGCACGACGCGTTGGAAATGATCTGGTGCGATTGGCGCAGAATGTCGTGGTTCACCCCGTAAACGACGGTGGCGTCGGCGCCTTTGGCCGGGGCCGAGATGATCACTTTGCGCGCGCCGGCCGTAATATGCGCGGCGGCCTTGGCCCGGTCGGTGAACAGACCGGTGCATTCGAACACCACATCAATCTTTTCCGCGGCCCAGGGCAGGTCGGCCGGGTTGCGGATGGCGCTGACCGAAATGCGGTCGCCGTTGACCGTCAGGCTCTCCTGATCGTGCTGGACATCGGCATCGAACGTGCCGTGAACGGTGTCGTACTTGAGCAGATGAGCATTGATCGCGCTGTCGCCCAGGTCGTTGATGGCGACGATCTGCAGATCCTGACGGTAGCCCTGGGTATAGAGTGCGCGCAGGACATTACGGCCGATGCGGCCAAAACCATTGATTGCGATTCGAAGAGTCATAGTGCGGCGCTACCGTCGTTTTGTTGTTGGAATTACAAGATTATTCGTAAAAAAATAGAAAACAAGCCTTTTTGATGGCAATATTTTGTTCGATCTACAACGAGTGACCTGAATCAACTGGTCCGAATGGTCAAATAAACCGTCTGTCATCCCATCGACACCGGCCTTTGATCAGCATAGACAATCAGGTCGCCACATCCGTTAGCCTGGAGTTCTACACATGCATCCCCGCGTCCTTGAGGTCACTGAACGGCTTATCGCCCGCAGCCGCGCCACGCGTGAGGCCTACCTTGCATTGATCCGCGGTGCGGCCAGCGACGGTCCGATGCGCGGCAAGCTGCAATGCGCCAACTTCGCCCATGGCGTGGCCGGTTGCGGCAGCGACGACAAGCACAGCCTGCGGATGATGAACTCCGCGAACATCGCGATAGTTTCGTCATATAACGACATGCTCTCGGCGCACCAGCCGTACGAAGTCTTTCCCGAACTGATCAAGAAAGCCTTGCGCGAGATCGGTTCCGTCGGCCAGTTCGCCGGTGGCACCCCGGCCATGTGCGATGGCGTGACCCAGGGCGAGCCGGGCATGGAGCTGAGCCTGCCGAGCCGCGAAGTGATCGCGTTGTCCACGGCCGTGGCGCTGTCCCACAACATGTTCGACGGCGCGCTGCTGCTCGGCATCTGCGACAAGATCGTGCCGGGCCTGATGATGGGCGCGCTGCGCTTCGGCCATCTGCCGATGATCTTCGTGCCGGGCGGGCCGATGGTCTCGGGTATTTCCAACAAGCAGAAAGCCGATGTGCGCCAGAAGTACGCCGAAGGCAAGGCGACCCGCGAAGAGCTGCTGGAATCGGAGATGAAGTCCTACCACAGCCCTGGCACCTGCACCTTCTACGGCACCGCCAACACCAACCAGTTGCTGATGGAAGTCATGGGCCTGCACCTGCCGGGCGCGTCCTTCGTCAACCCGAACACGCCATTGCGCGATGCCTTGACCCGCGAAGCCGCGCACCAGGTCACGCGCCTGACCAAGCAGAATGGCGACTACATCCCGATCGGCGAAATCGTCGACGAGCGTTCGCTGGTCAACTCGATTGTCGCGCTGCACGCCACCGGCGGCTCGACCAACCACACCCTGCACATGCCGGCCATCGCCATGGCGGCGGGCATTCAGTTGACCTGGCAGGACATGGCCGACCTCTCCGAAGTCGTGCCGACCCTGAGCCACGTCTACCCGAACGGCAAAGCCGACATCAACCACTTCCAGGCAGCGGGCGGCATGTCGTTCCTGATTCGCGAACTGCTGGAAGCCGGGTTGCTCCACGAAAACGTCAACACCGTGATGGGCCACGGCTTGAGCCGCTACACCCAGGAGCCGTTCCTCGACAATGGCCAGCTGGTCTGGCGTGAAGGCGTGACCGACAGCCTCGATGAAAGCATCCTGCGCCCAGTCGCCCGCGCGTTCTCGGCAGAGGGTGGCCTGCGGGTGATGGAAGGCAACCTCGGTCGTGGCGTGATGAAAGTCTCCGCCGTAGCCGTGGAAAACCAGATCGTCGAAGCGCCGGCCATGGTGTTCCAGGATCAGCAGGACCTGGCCGATGCATTCAAGGCCGGTTTGCTGGAAAAGGATTTTGTCGCGGTGATGCGCTTCCAGGGCCCGCGCTCCAATGGCATGCCGGAGTTGCACAAGATGACGCCGTTCCTCGGCGTGTTGCAGGATCGCGGCTTTAAAGTCGCGCTGGTGACCGACGGGCGCATGTCCGGCGCATCAGGGAAAATCCCGGCGGCCATTCATGTCAGCCCCGAAGCTTACGTAGGCGGCGCTTTGGCGCGGGTGCAAGAGGGCGATATCATCCGCGTCGATGGCGTCAAAGGCACCCTGGAGCTTAAGGTGGACGCCGAAGAATTTGCAGCTCGCACGCCGGCCAAAGGTCTGTTGGGTAACAACATCGGCACCGGTCGCGAACTGTTCGGTTTCATGCGCATGGCCTTCAGCTCGGCGGAGCAGGGCGCCAGCGCCTTTACTTCTGCCCTGGAGACGCTTAATTGAAACTGGCTTTGGTCGGTGACATCGGTGGGACCAACGCACGTTTCGCGTTGTGGAAAAACCAGCAACTGGAATCGGTCCAGGTGCTGGCGACAGCAGATTTTCCCAGCCCGGAGGAGGCAATCAGCCTCTACCTGAATGGCCTGGGGCTGGCGCCGGGTTCGATCGGTTCGGTGTGCCTGTCGGTGGCGGGCCCGGTGAGCGGCGACGAATTCAAGTTCACCAACAATCACTGGCGCCTGAGCCGCAAGGGCTTTTGCCAGACCTTGCAGGTGGATCAGCTGTTGCTGGTCAATGACTTCTCGGCCATGGCCCTGGGCATGACCCGTTTGCAGCCCGGCGAATTCCGCGTGGTCTGCGAAGGTACGCCGGAGCCGTTGCGCCCGGCGGTGGTGATTGGCCCGGGCACGGGTCTGGGCGTCGGCACCTTGCTCGATCTGGGCGAGGGTCGTTTTGCCGCGTTGCCAGGGGAGGGCGGTCACGTCGATCTGCCATTGAGCAGTCCGCGTGAAACCCAACTCTGGCAGCACATCTTCAACGAAATTGGCCATGTCAGTGCAGAGACAGCCCTGAGCGGTGGCGGCTTGCCCCGCGTCTACCGGGCGATCTGTGCTGTGGATGGGCACACGCCGGTGCTCGACACGCCGGAAGCGATTACTGCTGCCGGGCTGGCGGGCGACCCGATTGCCGTGGAAGTGCTTGAGCAGTTCTGCTGCTGGCTCGGTCGCGTGGCGGGCAACAACGTGCTGACCACCGGTGGACGCGGTGGCGTGTACATCGTTGGCGGAGTGATTCCTCGGTTTGCCGATTTCTTCCTCGAAAGCGGCTTCGCCCGGTGCTTCGCCGACAAGGGTTGCATGAGCGATTACTTCAAGGGGATTCCGGTGTGGCTGGTGACGGCGCCGTATTCGGGGTTGATGGGGGCGGGTGTGGCGCTGGAGCAATCAATCCCCGCTTGAAACCCGATTACCTGTAGGAGCGAGCCTGCTCGCGATGGACGTCAACGATAACGCGTGCTTTCTGAATGCACGCGGTGCCTTCAAGTCCATCGCGAGCAGGCTCGCTCCTACAGTAGTTTTGTGGTGTTTGTAGAGTCAGCGCATAAGGCATAATCCGCCCAATTCAAACAACAAGGACGCCGCCCCGTGAGCTCAGTCAACAAGTCGATTTTGTTGGTCGATGACGATCAAGAGATACGCGAGTTGCTGGATACCTACCTGACCCGTGCCGGTTTCCAGGTGCGTACCACGCCCGACGGTGCCGGCTTTCGCCAGGCGCTGAACGAGGCGCCGAGTGATCTGGTGATCCTTGATGTGATGTTGCCCGACGAGGACGGCTTCAGCCTGTGCCGCTGGATTCGCCAGCATCCGCGTCAGGCGCAGGTGCCGATCATCATGCTCACTGCCAGTTCCGACGAAGCCGACCGTGTCATCGGCCTGGAACTGGGTGCCGACGATTACCTCGGCAAACCGTTCAGCCCACGGGAATTGCAGGCGCGGATCAAGGCGTTGCTGCGTCGCGCGCAATTCGGTCAGGAGCGTAGTGGCGGCGAGGTGCTGGCCTTCGATGACTGGCGGCTGGACATGGTCAGCCATCGGCTGTTCCACATCGACGGCGAAGAGGTGATTCTCTCGGGGGCCGACTTCGCGCTGCTGAAGCTGTTCCTCGATCACCCGCAGGAAATCCTCGACCGCGACACCATCGGCAACGCCACCCGCGGCCGTGAACTGATGCCCCTGGATCGCATCGTCGACATGGCGGTCAGCCGGTTGCGCCAGCGCCTGCGCGATACGGAAAAACCGCCACGGCTGATCCGCACCGTGCGCGGCAGCGGCTACCAACTGGCAGCCAACGTGGTTGCCAGCAATGGCCACTGAGTCTTTGCGCAAACTCGCCGCCAAGGTGCCGATGCCGCGTTCACTGCTTGGGCGGATGTTGTTGCTGACCTTGCTGGCGGTGTTGTTCGCCCAGACGTTGTCGAGCGTGATCTGGGTCTCGCAACTGCGCGCCACGCAGCTCGAGGGCCTGGTCACCAGCGCCCGCAGCCTGGCCCATTCAATGACCGCCAGCGTCAGTTATTTTCGTTCGTTGCCAGTGGCGTATCGCCCCTTGGTGCTCGACCAGTTGCGCAGCATGGGCGGCACCCGGTTCGTGGTGACGCTCAACGACAAACCCCTGGGCATGGAAGTGCTGCCCATCACCCCGCGCAAAGAGGCGGTGCTCAAAGCGGTGGACGAAGTGCTGCGCCAGTCACTCGGCCAGGACACGGTCATCTCCGTGACCTTCGTCAGCCCGGAAGACCTGCGCATCTTCAATGGCGGCCTGAAGCTCGATGAGTTACCACGCTCCTGGGCGCACTACGCGTTGACCCTGGAGCCGGTGAATCCGCCGGTGCTGGTCACGCAGATCCAGATGGCGCCGGGCGAATGGCTGTACATCGCTTCGTTGTTGCCCGAGCCCTACACCAGTCTTGAAGAGCAGGGCCTGCCGGCGCAGCAGGTGTGGTTCATCGTCCTGACCAGCAGCTTTTTGCTGTTGTTCATCGGCCTGCTGGTGCACTGGCAGAGTCGGCCGCTCAAGCGCCTGGCGCGGGCGGCGCGGGACCTGTCGCTGGGGGCCGACGTGGAGCCGGTGGCCGAGGGCGGCGGCAGCGAAGTGGTCGAGGTCGGGCGCGCCTTCAACACCATGCGCGAGCGCATCAGCCGTTACCTCACCGAGCGCAGCCAGTTGTTCAGCGCTATTTCCCACGACCTGCGCACGCCGATCACCCGCTTGCGCCTGCGGGTTGAATTACTTGAAGACGAAACGTTGCAAGCCAAGTTCGGGCGCGATCTGGATGAGCTCGAATTGCTGGTCAAAGGCGCGCTGCAATGCGTGAAAGACACCGACATCCACGAGAACATCGAGCCGGTGGACCTCAACCATGTGCTCGATTGTCTGGTGGAGCCGTACCTTGCCCCCAATGGCAACGGCCGCGTGACCCAGCAAGGGCGGGCACTGGCGGCGTACCCGGGCAAACCGCTGGCGCTCAAGCGCTGCATCGGCAACCTGATCGACAATGCGTTGAAGTACGGGCAGAACGCGCACTTGCACATCGATGACGATGAAAGCGCGTTCATCCTGCATGTCGATGATGAAGGGCCGGGCGTGCCGGAGCAGCGCCTGGAGCAGGTGTTCGAACCGCACTTCCGCCTGGCCGGGCAACAGCAGGGTTATGGCTTGGGGCTGGGGATTGCTCGCAACATTGCCCATAGCCATGGCGGTGAGGTGAGTTTGCAGAATTTGCGTGAGGGCGGATTGCGGGTGACCCTGCAGTTGCCTCGTTCAGTGGATTGACGCCGACCCTGTGGCGAGGGAGCTTGCTCCCGCGGGACTGCGCAGCAGTCCCTCTTTTGGGGGCGCTTCGCACCCCAGCGGGAGCAAGCTCCCTCGCCACAAACATCACTCACCATACAAATGTCACAGCCCGGTGACATAACCCACCCCCTTCGTTACATGCCTGCCTTCCCCCGTTGTTTATGCTGCCCCACAGTCATAACAACAAAAAAGGTACGCCATGGACACCTTCCAACCGGCCTTCAGCAGTTGGCTGAACGCACCTGCCCATCAGCAATGGCTCGCCGCCGAAGGCTTGCGCCTGCTGGCCTTCGCCAAGGCTTCGAAACTGCCTGAAGGCTTCGGCAACCTCGATGAAAAAGGCCGCCTCGCGGCTGATGCGCAAGCCCATACCATGAACACGGCGCGCATGACCCACAGCTTCGCCATGGCCCATATTCAGGGCTTGCCGGGTTTTGCCGAACTGGTCGATCACGGGGTTGCCGCCCTGCGCGGACCATTGCGTGATGCACTGCATGGTGGCTGGTTCGCGGCTGCCGAACATCGCGACGGTAATACCGGCAAGAATGCCTACCTGCACGCTTTCGTCGCGCTGGCCGCCAGTTCTGCGGTGGTCGCGCAGCGTCCCGGTGCACAAGCCTTGCTCGATGATGCGATCGATATCATCGACACTTATTTCTGGAGCGAAGAAGACGGTGCGATGCGCGAATCCTTCAACCGCGACTGGAGCGAAGAGGAGGCGTACCGGGGCGCCAACAGCAACATGCACGCCACCGAAGCCTTCCTTGCCCTGGCCGATGTCACCGATGACAACCGCTGGCTGTGCCGTGCCCAGCGCATCGTCGAGCGGGTGATCCATGGTCACGCCGCTGCCAACGATTACCTGGTGATCGAGCATTTCGATCGCGACTGGCAGCCGCTGCGGGACTACAACCACGACAATCCGGCCGACGGCTTCCGCCCCTACGGCACCACCCCGGGCCATGGTTTCGAGTGGGCGCGGCTGTTGCTGCACCTCGAGGCGTCGCGGGTGAAGGCCGGGATGCTCACGCCGGGCTGGCTGGTCACCGGCGCGCAAAAACTGTTCGAGCACAATTGCCTCCACGGCTGGGATGTCGATGGCGCGCCGGGCATCGTCTACACCCTCGACTGGGACAACAAAGCGGTGGTCCGCCATCGCCTGCACTGGACCCATTGCGAAGCCAGCGCCGCCGCGAGTGCCTTGCTCAAGCGCACCGGGGATGAACAATACGAACACTGGTACCGATTATTCTGGGAATTCTGTGACAGTCACTTCATCGACCGCTGCGATGGCAGCTGGCATCACGAACTCGACCCGCAAAACCGCCCGAGTGCCGATATCTGGCCCGGCAAACCCGACCTTTACCACGCCTGGCAAGCCGTGCTGATTCCGCGCCTGGCGCTGGCACCGAGCATGGCCACGGCGCTGGCGCAGCTGTCCCAGAGCGGTTCTATGTAACCATGCGGTGACACTCGCGCATCCCTTCGTTACCTGCGAGGGGATATCCCCTGTTTAGAATCTTATGCAGCGCAAGCAACAGACTTGCATGCATAACAACAAGAAAGGTGCTCCTAGATGAATGCGATTTCTCGCCTCGCTACTGTCATTTCTCTCGCTTCCCTGTCTGCACTCCCTCTCAGTGTCCTGGCCGCCGAATCCAAAGGTTCCGTTGAAGTCGTTCACTGGTGGACTTCCGGTGGTGAAAAAGCAGCGGTCGATGTCCTGAAAGCTCAAGTCGAAAAAGACGGCTTCACCTGGAAGGACGGCGCAGTCGCCGGTGGTGGCGGTTCCACGGCCATGACCGTACTCAAAAGTCGCGCCGTAGCCGGCAACCCGCCGGGCGTTGCACAGATCAAGGGTCCGGACATCCAGGAGTGGGGCAGCACCGGCCTGCTCAGCACCGACGCGTTGAAAGAAGTATCCAAGTCCGAAAACTGGGATGGCCTGCTGTCGAAGAAAGTCTCCGACACCGTGAAGTACGAAGGTGACTACGTCGCCGTGCCGGTGAACATCCACCGCGTCAACTGGCTGTGGATCAACCCGCAAGTGTTCAAGAAAGCCGGGATCGAAAAAGCCCCGACCACCCTCGAAGAATTCTATGCCGCCGGCGACAAGCTCAAGGCCGCCGGTTTCATCGCGCTCGCCCACGGCGGTCAGCCTTGGCAGGACAGCACAGTGTTCGAAGACGTGGTGCTCTCGGTCATGGGCGCTGACGGTTACAAGAAAGCCCTGGTCGACCTGGACCAGAAAACCCTGTCCGGCCCGGAGATGACCAAGTCCTTCACCGAGCTGAAAAAGATCACCACCTACATGGACCCGAACCGCGCCGGTCGTGACTGGAACATCGCCGCCGCCGAAGTCATCAACGGCAAGGCCGGCATGCAGATGATGGGCGACTGGGCAAAAAGCGAATGGACTGCGGCGAAGAAAGTCGCGGGCAAGGACTACCAGTGCGTAGCGTTCCCGGGCACTGAAAAAGCCTTCACCTACAACATTGACTCCCTGGCGGTGTTCAAGCTCAAAGCCGATCGCAAGGGCGACATCGCTGCCCAGCAAGACCTGGCCAAGGTCGCATTGGGTACCGACTTCCAGAAAGTCTTCAGCATGAACAAGGGTTCGATCCCGGTGCGTAACGACATGCTGAACGAAATGGACAAGCTCGGCTTCGACGAGTGCGCGCAGAAGTCGGCCAAGGACTTCATCGCGGACGACAAGACCGGCGGCCTGCAACCGAGCATGGCGCACAACATGGCCACCTCCCTGGCGGTGCAAGGCGCGATTTTCGATGTGGTCACCAACTTCATGAACGACAAGGATGCTGACCCGGCCAAGGCCAGTGCCCAACTGGCCTCGGCTGTCAAAGCTGCCCAGTAATTCGTGATCGGCCGCAGGCAGGTCCTGCGGCAAACCCCAGAGAGAGCTCCGTCCCATTGTGGGAGCGAGCTTGCTCGCGATAGCTGTGTAACAGGCGACATTTGTGTTGAATGTCAGTCAGCTATCGCGAGCAAGCTCGCTCCCACAGGGTGGAACTCTGTCCGGATTTCACTTCTTCACCTGGATTATCCCGATGAGCTCTGTGGCGGTTTTCAGCAAAGCCTCACCGTTCGATGCGCTGCAACGCTGGCTACCCAAGTTGGTACTGGCGCCGAGCATGCTGATCGTGTTGGTTGGTTTCTACGGTTACATCATCTGGACGTTCATTCTGTCCTTCACCAACTCCAGCTTCATGCCGAGCTACAAGTGGGTCGGCCTGCAGCAATACATGCGCCTGATGGACAACGACCGCTGGTGGGTCGCGAGCAAGAACCTCGCGCTGTTCGGTGGCATGTTCATCGGCATCAGCCTGGTGCTGGGTGTGTTCCTCGCGGTGCTGCTGGACCAGCGCATTCGCAAGGAAGGCTTCATCCGCACCGTCTACCTGTACCCGATGGCGCTGTCCATGATCGTCACCGGTACCGCGTGGAAATGGCTGCTCAACCCAGGCCTGGGCCTGGACAAGATGCTGCGTGACTGGGGCTGGGAAGGCTTCCGTCTCGACTGGTTGGTGGATCAGGATCGCGTCGTCTACTGCCTGGTGATCGCTGCCGTGTGGCAAGCCTCCGGGTTTGTCATGGCGATGTTCCTCGCCGGTCTGCGCGGCGTCGATCAATCGATCATCCGTGCCGCGCAAGTCGACGGGGCGAGCCTGCCGACCATCTACCTGAAGATCGTCCTGCCGAGCCTGCGCCCGGTGTTCTTCAGTGCCTTCATGATCCTCGCGCACATCGCGATCAAGAGCTTCGACTTGGTCGCGGCGATGACCGCGGGCGGTCCGGGTTACTCCTCCGACCTGCCGGCGATGTTCATGTATTCCTTCACCTTCAGCCGTGGCCAGATGGGCATCGGTTCGGCCAGCGCCATGCTGATGCTCGGCGCCGTGCTGACCATCCTCGTGCCGTACCTGTACTCCGAGCTGCGAGGCAAACGCCATGACTAATCAACTCGGCAAACCTGGCATCAGTTTCAGCCGCATCGCGATCTACGCCACCCTGCTACTGGCAGCGGCGGTGTACCTGATCCCGTTGGTGGTGATGCTGCTGACCAGTTTCAAATCCCCGGAAGACATCCGTACCGGCAACCTGTTGAGCTGGCCGACCGTGATCGACGGCATCGGCTGGATCAAGGCCTGGGACGTGGTCGGCGGCTACTTCTGGAACTCGGTGAAGATCACCGTGCCGGCGGTGCTGATTTCCACGTTCATTGGTGCGATGAACGGCTACGTGCTGTCGATGTGGCGCTTCCGTGGTTCGCAACTGTTCTTCGGGCTGCTGCTGTTCGGCTGCTTCCTGCCGTTCCAGACCGTGCTGTTGCCGGCCTCGTTCACCCTCGGCAAGTTCGGCCTGGCCAACACCACCACTGGCCTGGTGCTGGTGCACGTGGTCTACGGCCTGGCGTTCACCACGCTGTTCTTCCGCAACTACTACGTGAGCATTCCGGATGCGCTGGTCAAGGCTGCAAGGCTCGATGGCGCGGGCTTCTTCACGATCTTCCTGAAGATCCTGCTGCCGATGTCGATCCCGATCGTGATGGTCTGCCTGATCTGGCAGTTCACCCAGATCTGGAACGACTTCCTGTTCGGCGTGGTGTTCGCCAGTGGCGACGCCCAGCCAATTACCGTGGCCCTGAACAACCTGGTCAACACCAGCACCGGGGCCAAGGAATACAACGTTGATATGGCCGCCGCGATGATCGCCGGGCTGCCGACACTGCTGGTCTACATATTCGCTGGCAAGTATTTCCTGCGTGGGCTGACGTCCGGCGCGGTCAAGGGGTAGAAACATGGCAACTCTCGAATTACGCAACGTCAACAAGACCTACGGCCCCGGCTTGCCGGATACCCTGAAAAACATCGAACTGAAAATCGATGACGGTGAGTTCCTGATCCTGGTCGGCCCGTCGGGCTGCGGCAAGTCGACCTTGATGAACTGCATCGCCGGCCTGGAAACCATCAGCGGCGGCGCGATCCTGGTGGATGACGCCGACATCAGCGGCATGAGCCCCAAGGATCGCGACATCGCCATGGTGTTCCAGTCCTACGCGCTGTACCCGACCATGAGCGTGCGCGACAACATCGCGTTCGGCCTGAAGATCCGCAAAATGCCGACCGCCGAAATCGACGAAGAAGTCGCTCGGGTGTCCAAGCTGTTGCAGATCGAACACCTGCTCAGCCGCAAGCCCGGCCAGCTTTCCGGCGGCCAGCAACAGCGCGTGGCGATGGGCCGTGCCCTGGCGCGGCGGCCGAAGATTTATCTGTTCGACGAACCGCTGTCCAACCTCGACGCCAAGCTGCGGGTCGAGATGCGCACCGAAATGAAACTGATGCACCAACGCCTGAAAACCACCACGGTCTACGTGACCCACGACCAGATCGAAGCCATGACCCTGGGCGACAAAGTGGCGGTGATGAAGGACGGGATCATCCAGCAGTTCGGCACGCCGAAAGACATCTACAACAACCCGGCCAACCTGTTCGTGGCGAGCTTCATCGGTTCGCCGCCGATGAACTTCATCCCGCTGCGCCTGCAGCGCAAGGACGGTCGTCTGCTGGCGCTGCTCGACAGCGGCCAGGCCCGTTGCGAGTTGCCGCTGGGCATGCAGGACGCCGGTCTTGAAGACCGTGAAGTGATCCTCGGCATGCGCCCTGAGCAGATCATCCTGGCCAACGGCGAAGCCAATGGTTTGCCGACCATTCGTGCCGAAGTCCAGGTCACTGAACCGACCGGTCCCGACACCCTGGTCTTCGTCAACCTCAACGACACCAAGGTCTGCTGCCGCCTGGCGCCGGACGTGGCGCCGGCGGTGGGCGAGACCCTGACCCTGCAATTCGATCCGGCGAAAGTGCTGCTGTTCGATGCGAAAACGGGTGAGCGACTGGGGGTCGCTGGCGTAGCGAAAACCGAAGCACACGCTGACAACGTCGCACAATTCAAAGGCCGCTGAAGATCAAATGTGGGAGCGAGCCTGCTCGCGAATGCGGTCTGACATTCGAAAAAGATGTCGCCTGATTCACCGCTTTCGCGAGCAGGCTCGCTCCCACAGGGGGATCCGTGGTGCGCGGCCTGTCGCGCATCGCAACTGATGTAACCGCGTTGGAAAAGAAAAGTTAATAACAATAAAACGAGGAAGTAGGGATGAAGATGAAGAACAAGGCCCGGTTGATCTGCCAGGTTTCAGCAGCGGCAGCACTGGTTCTGGCCGGCAATGCGATGGCCGATGAAGCGTTCAGCTCCGACTCCAAGTGGATGACGGGCGACTGGGGGGGCGAGCGTACCAAGCTGATCGAGCAAGGCATCGACATCAAGATGGACTACGTCGGTGAAGTCGGTGGCAACCTCAACGGCGGCTTCAACGATGACAAGACCGCGCGCTACGCCGACCAGTTTGGCCTGGGCGCGGCGCTGGACCTGGAGAAACTGTTCGGCTGGGATAACACCCAGGCCAAGATCCAGCTCACCAACCGTAACGGTGAGAACATCTCCAATGACCGTATCGGCGATCCGCGTGCCGGCACCTTGAGTTCCTCCCAGGAAGTCTATGGTCGCGGCCACATGGTCCGACTGACCCAGCTGTGGATTCAGCACCAGTTCTTCGACAACAAACTGGACGTAAAAGCCGGTTACTTCGGTGAAGGTGAAGACTTCAACACCTTCCCGTGCGAATTCCAGAACCTGGCGTTCTGCGGATCCCAGGTGGGTAACTGGGCGACCAATATCTGGTACAACTGGCCGGTCAGCCAGGCGGCGATCCGCGTGAAGTACAACATCAATGACGAGCTCTACGCACAGATCGGCGCGTACAACCAGAACACGTCGCAACTGGAGCACGGTAACGGCTTCAAGCTCAGCGGCAGTGGCACCAATGGCACCGTCCTGCCGGTCGAGTTGGTCTGGTCGCCGAAGGTCAACAACCTGCCGGGTGAATACCGTGTCGGTTACTACAAAAGTACCTCTGATGCCGACGACGTTCTCGAGGACGACAACGGCCAGAACGCCGCGACCACCGGCAACCCTTATCGCGTCCACGATAGCAAGCACGGCTACTGGTTCGTCGCGCAGCAGCAACTCACAAGCCACAATGGCGATGCTTCCCGTGGTCTGAACATCGCGGCCAATGCCACGTTCCACGACAAGGACACCAACTTCATCGACAACTACCAGTCGCTGATGTTCGTGTACAAGGGCCCGTTCGACGCGCGTCCGAAGGATGACGTCGGCATTGGTTTCGCCCGTATCCATGTCAACGATGACGTGAAGAAAAACGCCGAACTGACCAACGTCGCCAACGGTGTTTCGGAATACGACAATCCGCTGTTCTCGCCCATTCGTGAAACCGAATACAACTACGAGATCAACTACGGCTTCCACGTCACCAACTGGCTGACCGTACGTCCCAACCTGCAATACGTCACGCACCCGGGTGGTGTGGATGAAGTCGACAACGCGCTGGTGGCCGGTTTGAAAATTCAGTCGGTGTTCTAACGCGTCTGCGATAAGCTTCTCTCCATGTGCGCATATTTGCGGACAGCCATGGCTGTCCGCTTTTTTTTGCGGGCCGCGCACCCCGGTGACAGTTGATTTTCAGGACCGTGGCACATGCTTGAGCATCCGCTACAACGCTTCTTCAAATCCTTGCGCGAACGTCCGGTGTTCGCGTGGGAGCGCTATCAGACGCGCGATGTACTGGTGATCGATCATCCGCTGTGTCAGGCGGTGTTCAGCCGTCAGGGCGCGCAGCTGTTGCACTTCCAGCCCAAGGGCCAGAAACCCTGGCTATGGTGCGCGGCAAAGTGGCCGCAGGTCGGCGCCATTCGCGGCGGCGTGCCGGTGTGTTGGCCCTGGTATGGCCGGCATCCGAGCGAAAACGCCTGGCCGTCCCATGGCTGGGCACGGTTGCTCGACTGGAAGCTGCTCGACAGCAACAGTGACGACGATGGCGTGCGATTGCACTGGCAACTGAAATTGTGTGACTGGCAGGTGGACCTGCACGCGCACCTGGGTGAACGCATGGAACTGCGCCTGAGCACCGAGCATCAGGACGACATGCCGTGCCAGTTGAGCCAGGCTTTGCATGCTTACTGGCGTATTGGCGATGTCAGTGAGATAGCGCTGTCTGGGCTCGAGGGCGCGCAGGGTTACGACCAGTTGAGCCGGCAGGTTTGTCAGCAGGAAGGCGAGTTACGCGTGGACGGCGGATGCCAGCGGGTGTTCCAGCATGACGGCGAATTGCAGCTCAATGACCATGCCTGGGACCGGGCGTTGTGCATTGATACCGGGGATACGGCCGACACGGTGGTGTGGCATCCCGGTTCACGTCCGCTGCTCGGCGTGACCTGGAACGAGATATCCGAATTTGTCTGTGTGGAAGCGGCGAGCGGGGGTACCGATAGCCTGTGCCTTGCGCCTGGGGAGCGGGCGCATTTGAGTTTGCAGGCGCGGGTGGGGGTTTAGTTCAAGGGCGGTTGTGTCTGGACTGCCGTCATCGCGAGCAAGCTCGCTCCCACAGGTTCAATGGCGGTCGCAGGTATTGTGCTCGACGCGGACATTGTGGGAGCTGGCTTGCCCGCGATGAGGCCGGACCGGTCAACGGAGATTTCGGATCAGTTGAACTCATCCCCAACCGGATACCGGCTGGCATTCAAGCTCTCCTTGATCTTGCGCAAATGCGGCTGGAAATCCACGCCCCGGCGCAAGGTCATGCCGGTGGCGAGCACATCCAGCACGGTCAGCTGGATGATCCGCGACGTCATCGGCATGTAGATGTCAGTGTCCTCCGGCAGCGGGATGTTCAGGCTCAGGGTGCTGGCCTTGGCCAGTGGTGAGTTCTCGGCGGTCAGGCCAAGCACCGAGGCGCCATTTTCCCGGGCGATGCGCGCCACTTCCACCAGTTCGCGGGTGCGACCGGTGTAGGAAATGATCACGAACAATTCGCCGGTATGGGCCACCGAGGCAATCATGCGCTGCATCAGCACATCCGCATGGGCCGTGACGGCGAGGTTGAAGCGGAAGAACTTGTGCTGCGCATCCAGTGCCACCGGGGCCGAGGCGCCGAGGCCGAAGAAGTGGATCTGTCGGGCCTGGATCAGCAGGTCGACGGCGCGGCTGATCAGGTTCGGATCCAGTGCTTGGCAAGCGCTGTCCAGCGAGGCGATGGCGCTGCCGAAGATCTTCTGGGTGTAGGCCTCCGGATTGTCATCGGCCTCCACCGCACGGCTGACATAGGCGGCGCCACTGGCCAGGCTCTGGGCCAGTTGCAGTTTGAGCTCGGGGTAGCCGCTGACGCCGAACGAACGGCAGAAACGGTTGACCGTCGGTTCGCTGACCGAAGCGGCCTGGGCGAGGGCGGCGATGCTGAAGCGGGTGGCCTGCTGCGGGTTGAGCAGGATCACCTCGGCGACTTTGCGTTCGGCCTTGTTCAGCTCTTCAAGGCGATTCTGGATTTGCTCCAGTAAATTTCGCACGCGGTCCATATAAGTTTCCTTGATTCACCGGCACCGATAAGCGCGCGGCTAATGCAAAAAGGGCCTTTGGTGAGGCCCGTAACGGTGGCCTATCCTACTGATGGCTCCGACCGACCACCACTCGGAATCTGTATTTTGCGAAAATGTTGTGGTTATTACTACATTTTCCCTTGAGTGATGCCTTAAAAAAAGGTATTTGTAGCTTAACTTGATAAAAGAACAAACATCATGCTCTCGATTACGGTTGAACCGTGCACCTTTACCTTGTTCGGCGCCCTTGGCGATCTGGCCTTGCGCAAGCTGTTTCCTGCCCTTTATCAACTCGACGGCGCCGGCCTGTTGCACGAGGACACGCGAATCATCGCGCTGGCCCGTGAGCCGGGCAGCGAGCAGGAACACCTGGCGTTCATCACCTCCGAGCTGCGCCGCTATGTCGGTGCCAAAGAGCTGGACGAAGCCGTGGTCGAGCGCTTTCTGGCGCGCCTGAGCTACCTGCACGTCGACTTCCTCAACCCCGATGATTATGTGGCCCTGGCCGAATCCGCCGGCAGTTCGCAGCGGGTCATCGCCTACTTTGCGACCCCGGCCGCCGTGTATGGCGCGATTTGCGAGAACCTGGCCAAAGTCGGCCTGGCGCAAAACACCCGTGTGGTGCTGGAAAAGCCCATCGGTTCGGACCTGGAATCCTCGCGCAAGGTCAACGACTCCGTAGCGCAGTTCTTCCCGGAGAACCGCACCTACCGCATCGACCACTATCTGGGTAAAGAGACCGTCCAGAACCTGATCGCCCTGCGTTTCGCCAACAGCCTGTTCGAAACCCAGTGGAACCAGAACTACATTTCCCACGTGGAAATCACCGTGGCCGAGAAGGTCGGTATCGAAGGCCGCTGGGGTTACTTCGACAAAGCCGGCCAGCTGCGGGACATGATCCAGAATCACCTGCTGCAGTTGCTCTGCCTGATCGCCATGGACCCGCCGGCCGACCTGTCCGCCGACAGCATCCGCGACGAGAAGGTCAAAGTGCTCAAGGCCCTGGCGCCGATCAGCCCGGAAGGCCTGACCACTCAAGTGGTGCGCGGCCAGTACATCGCCGGCTACAGCGAAGGCAAAGCGGTACCGGGGTACCTGGAAGAACCCAATTCCAACACCCAGAGCGACACCGAAACCTTTGTCGCCCTGCGTGCCGACATCCGCAACTGGCGCTGGGCCGGCGTGCCGTTTTACCTGCGTACCGGCAAGCGCATGCCGCAGAAGCTGTCGCAGATCGTCATCCACTTCAAGGAACCGTCGCACTACATCTTCGCTCCCGAGCAGCGCCTGCAAATCAGCAACAAGCTGATTATCCGCCTGCAACCGGACGAAGGCATTTCCTTGCGTGTCATGACCAAAGATCAAGGCCTGGACAAGGGCATGCAGCTGCGCAGCGGTCCGTTGCAGCTGAATTTTTCCGACACCTGGAGCAGCGCACGGATTCCCGATGCCTACGAGCGGTTGTTGCTGGAAGTGATGCGCGGCAATCAGAACCTGTTTGTCCGTAAAGATGAAATCGAAGCCGCGTGGAAGTGGTGTGACCAGTTGATCGCCGGGTGGAAAAAATCCGGTGATGCGCCCAAGCCGTACGCGGCCGGGTCCTGGGGGCCGATGAGCTCCATTGCACTGATTACGCGGGACGGGAGGTCGTGGTATGGCGATATCTGATTTGAAACTGCCGCAGGGCGTCAGCGCCCATGCATACAAGAGCCCGGTGCTGCTGGCTGAAAGCCTGGCACTGAACGTGGCGAAACAACTGAGCGACGCGATCGACGCCCAGGGCACTGCGACCCTGGTGGTGTCCGGTGGCCGCAGCCCGGTGGCGTTTTTCCAGCACCTGGCCAAGCAGACGCTGGACTGGTCGAGCGTGGTGGTCAGCTTGGCCGATGAGCGCTGGGTGCCGGTGGAGCATGCCGACAGCAACGCGGGTCTGATCAAGCGATATCTGTTGCAAGGTCCCGCGGCCAAGGCTCAATTCCTGAGCCTGTACAGCGCCAGTGCCAACCTTGAACAGGCGGCCGAGCAGGCTGACCGGTTGCTGTCCGAGCTGCCGGTGATCGATGTGCTGATTCTCGGCATGGGTGATGACGGCCACACCGCGTCGCTGTTCCCCAACAGCCCGAACCTTGCCGAGGCATTGCAGGCCGATGGCGTCCGTCGTTGCTGGCCGATGCTGGCGCCGACCGTGCCGCATCAGCGCCTGACCATGAGCCGCGCGCTGCTGGCCTCGGCCAAGCATAAGGTTCTATCGATTTCCGGTCAGTCCAAGCTGACCACCCTGAGTTTCGCGCTGGCCGGTGACGATGTCGCCGAAATGCCGGTGCGCGCATTTCTGCAACCCACGTTAGAGATTTACTGGTGCCCATGAGCCAAGGAACAGCCGCTATGACAAACCCATCCCCGACCGTTTCCATGGCGGACAAAGTTGCTCTGATCGACAGCATCTGCGCGAAAGCGCGGATTCTGCCGGTGATCACCATCGCCCGCGAGCAAGACGTTCTGCCGCTGGCCGACGCCCTCGCAGCCGGTGGCCTGACGGCCCTGGAAGTGACCCTGCGCTCGCAATTCGGCCTCAAGGCCATCCAGATTCTGCGTGAGCAGCGTCCGGAACTGGTGACCGGTGCCGGCACCGTGCTGGATCGCCACATGCTGGCGGCGGCGGAAGCGGCCGGCTCGCAATTCATTGTCACGCCGGGTATTACCCGCGACCTGCTGGAAGCCAGTGTCGCCAGCCCGATTCCACTGTTGCCGGGCATCAGCAATGCCTCGGGCATCATGGAAGGCTATGGTCTGGGGTATCGCCGCTTCAAGCTGTTCCCGGCCGAAGTCAGCGGCGGCGTTGCAGCCATCAAGGCTTTGGGCGGCCCGTTCGGCGAAGTGAAATTCTGCCCGACCGGCGGCGTGGGACCTGCCAATATCAAGAGCTACATGGCATTGAAAAACGTCATGTGCGTGGGCGGTAGCTGGATGCTTGATCCGGAGTGGATCAAGAACGGCGACTGGGCCCGCATTCAGGAATGCACCGCCGAGGCTTTGGCGCTGCTGGACTGATCGCTTCACCCTACACCTCGTTGTGTGTTCTACGGCTTTAGGTGCGCTTGGTCGGTGCACCGTTTTTTTTTGCCTGAAAGAAAGAGTCGTGCCCAGTTTGCCGGCTCGGCGCTTATCCCCTGTGGGAGCGAGCCTGCTCGCGAAGAGGGAGTGTCAGTCGATACTAATGTTGCCTGACACGCCGCCTTCGCGAGCAGGCTCGCTCCCACAGGGACATCATGCGATACATAGTTACCGCATGACGAAAATCGGCCAGTGCTAGCCTGCGTCCATCTTATGGAAGAGAGAACGTCATGGACGCTACCACCTCAGTTGCACCCGCTGCACCGGTTTACCTGCTGTCCCCCGAACAGATTGCCGGCCCGTACTTCCGCAACCCCAAACTGATCCGCAGAAACATCAGCGAAGGCGCCGAAGGCGTTCCGTTGGTGTTGCGGCTGACCATTGTCGATGCCATGACCGGCGAGCCGGTCCCCGATGCGCTGGTGGATATCTGGCACTGCAATGCCCGCGGTGCCTATTCGGGCTGGAGCAAGATCAACCCGGACGTCGAGGTCGATACCGGTGACATCGGCGCCGTCCCGCGCACCGATGACGATACCTACCTGCGCGGCGGGCAGTTCACCGACAAGTCGGGCATCGTGCGCTTTACCACGATCTATCCGGGTTTTTACGCCGGCCGCGCCTTGCACATTCACGTCGCCGTGCGCATCACGGCCGGTAACAACTATCTGCAAGAACGGCATGTCGCCTGGGTCGGGCAGCTTTACCTGCCTGAGGTGGCCTCGCGCTCGGTACTCGGCAGTCGACCGTACAGCGGCCGAGCCGTGCCGGTACTGACCAACGATCAGGACTTTTTCTATACAACCATGGGCGGTGAAGAATCGACCTTGAGCGTGCACACCCTGGGGCGGGATTCGGCCGAAGACGGATACTTCGGGCAGATGACGATCGGCATCGACACGTTCGCCGTGTCGACACAGATCAGGCCCGAGGACTTTGACAAATACACCGTCTGACGTCAGCCCAGTTCAGTCAGTGCCCTGGCCAACAAATCCATGTCGGCCGCCGTGGTGGTAAGCCCCGGTGTAATGCGGATGCACGGACCGCATGCCGCGCCACTGCGGGTCACGGTGAACAGGTTGTATTCATTGAGCAGGCGCTGAACCATGGTTTGCTGGTCGGTATGCCGGGTAAAACGCATCGAAGTGATGCCGCAATACAGGCGCGGGTCATCCGGAGTCAGGACTTCGACGCCCGGCAACCGCCGCGCCGCACCGACCCAGCGGTTGCGCAGATAATTGAGCCGCGCACCCTTGGCCGCAGCACCACCCATCGCCCAATGTTCTTCAAGCACCAGCGGCAGGGTCAGCAGCGCCGGGATGTTGGGGGTGCTGTACGAGGTACGGGCACGAATGTCAGTGGGCGGAAAATGCATCTCGCCCATGTCCGGGTCGATGTCGACCAGGCGTTCGGGAGCGATGTAGATAAAGCCGAGCGTCAGTGGTGCGCCGATCCACTTGTGCAGGTTGTAGCCGGCGAAGGCGATACCCAGTTCGGTCAGGTCGAATTCGAGTTGGCCGAGAGCATGGGCCCCGTCGAGGATGACATCGATGCCATGCTCCTTCGCAGCGGCTGCAATCGCCTGCACCGGCATCACCAGCCCCGTGCGATGGGTGACGTGGGTCAGGGCCATCAGCTTCAGCCGCGGATGCCGTGCGAAGGCTTCCCGATAGGTATTGAGCAGGCTGTCGAAGGTGGCCGGGTGTGCGTGTTCGATCTCGATCACTTCAACGCCGCGATTACGCGCCAGCCAGCGCATGGCGCCTTTGACCGTGTCGTATTCCAGATCGCAAACCAGTACCTGATCGCCGGGCTGCAGCCGGTTGTAGTTGCGGATCAGCGACTGCAAACCTTCCGAGGCGTTGCGGGTCAGGGCGATGCTGTCGGCGGGTACGCCAATCAGCCTGGCCAGTTGCGCGCGGATCTTCAGGCTGTCGCCCTGTTCGTAACGCTGGCGCACGTACACCGAATTGCTGCGGTTGATCAGCTCGATGTTGCGCTGGTATTCCTCGACCACCGTGCGCGACATGCGTGCGAAGTAACCGTTCTCCAGGTTGAGCGGGCCAGGTTCGACATCGTAGCGGTCGGCAAAGGTTTGCCAGAAGGCTTCATCACGGGCGCGGCGGGTGTTGTCGGGCATGGGGTACTCGGTAGGTGATTCAGTGGCGCGGGGCAGGTTTGCCGTGTTTGGCGCGCAGCGGTTCGAGCAAGTCCGACAAACCGTTGTGATCGATTTCCTGCATCAGGGCCAGCAGGCCGCCCAACTCGCCGTGAGGGAAACCCTCCCGGGCGAACCAGTTCAGGTAAGGGCCGGGCAGGTCGGCAATGATTCGACCCTTGTACTTGCCGAAGGGCATTTCGCGGGTGATCAGCAGTTCGAGCTTTTCAGGGTTCATCAATCGGTCGTCTTGATTCAGTCAGTCTGGAAAATACAGGCATTCTGCATGCAGGCCAAATGACAGATCATGCAAATAAAACGGATACAGATTGTCTGATAATTGATAACTATTTGAAAAATAAGGAATAAGTTAGCAGTTCCGGGCTGGCATGCAGGGTGCACTACTCATTGCATCTTTCATCAACCGCGAGGAACTGAAAAATGACCGACATGAATAAAGAAGCGATTTCTGTACTCAACGACCTGATTGAAACCAGCAAGGACGGTCAGGCCGGGTTCAAGACTTGCGCTGAAGACATCAAGCATCCTGAACTCAAAACCTTGTTCATCAAGCGTTCGACCGATTGTGGGACGGCCGCAGCGGAATTGCAGTCTGCCGTGCGCTCGATGGGGGGTGATCCGCAAACCTCCACCAGTGTCAGCGGCGACCTGCACCGGCGTTGGGTCGACGTGAAGTCGATGTTCACCGGCAAGGGCGAGGAGGCTGTACTCAATGAAGCCGAGCGCGGTGAAGACCATGCGTTGAAGGCTTACCGCGACGCCATGGAGAAAATCAACAAGCACAATCTGGTGGGCATTCGCGACCTGGTTGAGCGTCAGTACCACGGTGTGCAACGTAACCACGATCAGGTAAAAGCCCTGCGTAACCAGGCGCGTGCACGTTCGTAAGCCAGGCTGAAGTAACTGTGGGAGCGAGCTTGCTCGCGATGAGGGCCTGACATTCAACAGTGATGTTGACTGATCTGACGCTATCGCGAGCAAGCTCGCTCCCACATTGTTTGTTTTTGACCCGTCAATCAGCCGATGCTGATTGCCGGCAGCTCCGTCAACGTCACGCTCTGTTGCTTGCGTGGTGCGAGGATTTCCGCCTCGCCATCCACCACCAGTTCATCGCGCTGGTTGAACACGCGAGTAGCGATGCGCACGCGAAACTTTGGCAGTTTTTCCAGGATTTCCAGGCGCACGGTCAGGGTGTCGCCGATCTTCACCGGTTTCTGAAAGCTCATTTGCTGGCCGATGTAGATGGTCCCCGGTCCAGGCAATTCGCAGGCGACCGCCGCGCTGATCAACGCGCCGCTGAACATGCCGTGGGCGATGCGTTCCTTGAACATGGTGCTGGCGGCGTATTCGGCATCCAGGTGCACCGGGTTGTGATCGCCGGACATCGCAGCGAACAACTGGATGTCGCGCTCTTCGACTGTCTTGCTGAAACTGGCGGTCTGGCCGACTTCGAGGGCTTCGTAAGGGGTGTTGGTAACCTGGGTCATCTGTCTCAATTCCTGTGACGAATTAAAAAATTCACAAAAAAACTATTCGGATCGGTGCGGCCGAGGAGCGCTCAAGGCCTGTGCGATCCAGTTCAGTACATCGGCGATGATTTCATCGCGGTTGCTCTCGTTGAACAGTTCGTGCCGCGCCTGCGGGTAAACGGTCAGTTGCAGGTGCTGGCTGCCGGCCGCCCGCAATGCGTCGGCCAGATCCTTGAGACGTTTGCCTTCGCTCACCGGATCACATTCGCCGCCAATCACCAGCAACGGCAGGCCCGGGTCGATCTGGGCGAGATTGGACGCTTTGCTGATTTGCTGCAAGCCGCCGAGCAAGTCGATCCACAGTTGATTGGTGCAACGGAAACCGCAGAGCGGGTCGTTGACGTACAGATCGACCTGCGCCGGATCACGGCTGAGCCAGTCGAACGGCGTGCGTGCCGGTTTGAATTTGTTGTTGAACGAGCCGAACGACAGCCATTCGATCAATGCGCTGCGTCCCTTGCGGCCCTGGCGCAGGCGTTCGAGACGGGCGATTTGCCGCGCCGCGCGATAAAGCGCCACGGGCTGGAAGTTCGAGCCGCTGAGGATTGCCCCGTGCAGGCTGGCACTGTGGTGCAGCAGATAGGCCTGGGCGATGTAACTGCCCATGCTGTGACCGAGCAGAACGATCGCAACGCCTGGGTACTGCTGGCCGATGTGCTGGTTGAGGCAGGCCAGGTCGCTCACGACCTTGCACCAGCCATCGTCATCGGCGAAATGCCCGAGTGTCCCGTTTTCGGCAGTTTTGCCATGTCCACGCAGGTCCGGCGCGCACACACCATAGCCCTGTTCACAGAGTTTTTCCGCCAGGGGGCCATAGCGACCGCTGTGTTCGGCCATGCCGTGGGCCAGCAGAATCATTGCCTTGAGGCTACCGTCGGGAAGCCACTGGTTGACGAAGAGGCGGCTGTGGTCGCTCGTGGTCAGCCAGAAAGTGTCATGGATCATGGCGGTTCCTTTGCATGAGGCTGCTTGGTCTGAAACAGCTCGTTGCAGTTTATAGCGCATCCTTGGCTGGGCGTCTGATCAGCCTACGCCACGGCGAGTAGATTCATACGGTCAATGACGACCGTGGGCATATTTGCCTGCTACGTCATAACTGCTAGTGTCCGTGAAGCTCCGCTTTTTGCATTTTTTTTGAAAAGTGACAGAAAAGTGGCCCCGGATAGATTCAGGTAAAGAGGACAACAACAATGCAACCTGATTTCTGGAATGACAAACGCCCGGCCGGCGTACCCCTGGACATCGATCTGGGAACCTACAAGTCGGTGATCGAGGTGTTCGAGCGTTCCTGCAAGAAGTTTGCTGACCGCCCTGCGTTCAGCAACATGGGCGTGACCCTGACCTACGCCGAACTGGAACGCCAGAGCGCCGCCTTCGCCGGCTACCTGCAAGCCCACACCGACCTGGTGCCGGGGGACCGCATTGCGGTGCAGATGCCCAATGTCCTGCATTACCCGATTGCCGTGTTCGGCGCCTTGCGCGCCGGGTTGATCGTGGTCAACACCAACCCGCTGTACACCGCGCGGGAAATGCGCCACCAGTTCAAGGACTCCGGTGCCCGGGCGCTGGTGTACCTGAACATGTTCGGCCAGAAAGTCCAGGAAGTCCTCCCCGACACCGATATCCAGTACCTGATCGAAGCGAAGATGGGCGACCTGATGCCCACCGCGAAGGGGTGGCTGGTCAACACTGTGGTGAGCAAGGTCAAGAAGATGGTCCCGGACTATTCCTTGCCCCAGGCCGTTTCTTTCAAGAGTGCGCTGCGCAAGGGCCGGGGCTTGGGTATCAAGCCGCTGAAGGTCGGTCTCGACGACATCGCCGTGCTGCAATACACCGGCGGCACCACGGGCCTGGCCAAGGGCGCGATGCTGACTCACGGCAACCTGGTGGCGAACATGCAACAGGCACGGGCCTGCCTCAGCCAGTCGGCCAGCGACGGTCAGCCGCTGCTGCGCGAAGGCCAGGAGGTGATGATCGCGCCGCTGCCGCTGTACCACATCTATGCCTTCACGGCGAACTGCATGTGCATGATGGTGACCGGCAACCACAACGTGCTGATCACCAATCCGCGGGACATCGGCGGCTTCATCAAGGAACTGAAAAACTGGCGGTTCTCGGCGTTGCTGGGGCTCAACACGCTGTTCGTCGCGCTGATGGATCACCCGGACTTCAAAACCCTGGACTTCTCCAGCCTCAAGCTCACCAATTCCGGCGGTACTGCGCTGGTCAAGGCCACCGCCGAGCGTTGGGAACAACTGACCGGTTGCCGCATCACCGAAGGTTACGGCCTGACCGAAACTTCGCCGGTGGCCTGCACCAACCCCTACGGCAGCCAATCGCGGATCGGCACGGTCGGCATGCCGGTGCCGGGCACCACGCTGAAAGTCATCAGCGATGACGGCGTCGAACAACCGCTGGGTGAGCGTGGCGAACTGTGTATCAAAGGCCCGCAGATCATGAAGGGTTACTGGCAGAAACCCGATGCCACGGCCGAAGTGCTGGATGCCGAGGGCTGGTTCAAGTCCGGTGACATTGCGGTGATCGACCCGGACGGTTTCGTGCGCATCGTTGACCGCAAGAAGGACATGATCATTGTCTCGGGCTTCAACGTGTACCCGAACGAAATCGAAGACGTCGTGATGGCTCACCCGAACGTCGCCAACTGTGCGGTCATCGGTGTGCCCGACGAGCGGTCGGGGGAGGCGGTGAAGTTGTTCGTGGTGGCCCGTGAGGCAGGGGTCAGCCTTGAAGAGCTGAAGGCTTACTGCAAGGAGAACTTCACGGCGTACAAAGTACCGAAGCACATCGTGCTGCGTGAGTCGTTGCCGATGACGCCGGTGGGCAAGATTTTGCGGCGGGAGTTGCGTGATATCGCCTGATCGGTGAATGGCCGCGCTTCGCGCGGATCGCGGGCAAGCCCGCTCCCACAAGGTTCAGTGTCGTACACAATGGATGTGAACGACGCGAACCCTGTGGGAGCGGGCTTGCCTGCGATGCTTTTCGGCGGACGCTAAAGCCCCGGTTTTCGTGGGTTACAGGGCTTTATAGGTTTTTTGCTCTAAAATGACCGTTTGAAAGTCTTGAGTCACAATTGTGACCGTAGAGGCCTCTTTTGGCTCTGGTCGACCCTTGGCAAAGCTGCTACTCTCGGCGCGCTTTGTGACTTCTCGGCCTTCTATCAGCCAGATTTACCAATGGCCAAACACCAATAATAATCGCATCAAATGCGGTGCTGAATTCGCGTTGCTGAGGAGTGGGCTTCCATGATCGAAGACTTTTGGAAGGATAAGTACCCAGCTGGGATTGCTGTCGACATCAATCCAGACGAGTATCCGAATATTCAGGCAGTGTTGAAGCAATCCTGCCAACGCTTCGCCAACAAGCCGGCATTCAGCAACCTGGGCAAGACACTCACCTACGGTGAACTGTACGAATTGTCCGGTGCGTTTGCCGCTTACCTGCAACAGCATACCGATTTGCAGCCTGGCGATCGAATCGCCGTGCAACTGCCCAACGTGTTGCAGTACCCGGTAGCCGTCTTCGGTGCCATCCGCGCCGGGCTGATCGTGGTCAACACCAACCCGCTCTACACCGCGCGGGAAATGGAACACCAATTCAACGACTCCGGTGCCAAAGCCCTGGTCTGCCTGGCCAACATGGCGCACCTGGCGGAAACCGTGGTGCCGAAAACCGGCGTCAAGCACGTGATCGTCACCGAAGTCGCTGACCTGCTGCCGCCGCTCAAGCGTCTGCTGATCAACAGCGTCATCAAGTACGTGAAGAAGATGGTGCCGGCCTACCACTTGCCCAAGGCCGTCAAGTTCAACGACGTGCTGAGCAAAGGCCTGGGCCAGCCAGTGGCGGAAGCCAACCCGGCCAGCGGTGATGTCGCAGTGCTGCAATACACCGGCGGCACCACCGGCGTGGCCAAGGGCGCGATGCTGACCCACCGCAACCTGGTGGCGAACATGCTGCAGTGCAAGGCGCTGATGGGTTCCAACCTCAATGAAGGTTGCGAGATCCTGATCACGCCGCTGCCGCTGTACCACATCTATGCGTTCACCTTTCATTGCATGGCGATGATGCTGATCGGCAACCACAACATCCTGATCAGCAACCCGCGCGACCTGCCGGCGATGGTCAAGGAACTGTCGAAGTGGAAGTTCAGCGGCTTCGTCGGCCTGAACACGCTGTTCGTGGCCCTGTGCAACAACGAAGGCTTCCGCAAGCTGGATTTCTCCGCGCTGAAAGTTACCTTGTCGGGCGGCATGGCCCTGCAACTGGCCGCGGCCGAACGCTGGAAAGCGGTGACCGGTTGCGCCATTTGCGAAGGCTACGGGATGACCGAAACCAGCCCGGTGGCGACGGTGAACCCGATCCAGCACATCCAGGTCGGCACCATCGGCATTCCGGTGCCGTCGACCCTGTGCAAAATCATCAACGATGCCGGTGTCGAGCAGCCGCTGGGCGAAATCGGCGAGCTGTGCGTGAAGGGCCCGCAAGTCATGAAGGGTTACTGGCAGCGCCAGGAAGCCACGGATGAAATCCTCGACAGCGAAGGCTGGTTGAAGACCGGTGACATCGCACTGATCCAGCCCGATGGCTACATGCGCATTGTCGATCGCAAGAAAGACATGATCCTGGTGTCCGGTTTCAACGTGTACCCGAACGAACTCGAAGACGTGCTGGCCACCCTGCCGGGCGTGCTGCAATGCGCGGCCATCGGTATACCGGACGAGAAGTCGGGCGAGGCGATCAAGATTTTCATCGTCGCCAAGCCGGGCGTGAACCTGACCAAGGAACAGGTGATGGAGCACATGCGCGCCAACGTCACCGGCTACAAGGTCCCGCGCTCCGTGGAGTTCCGCGATGCGCTGCCGACCACCAACGTCGGCAAGATCCTGCGCCGTGAATTGCGCGATGAAGAACTGAAGAAGATCAACGCGAAGAAAGCCACCGCGTAATCAACAAAAAGCCCCGCAGATGCGGGGCTTTTTGTATGTATCTGTAGGAGCGAGCTTGCTCGCGATGGACTCAAGAGCGCTGCGTTTAACCAATAAACACGCGTTATCGTTAACGATCATCGCGAGCAAGCTCGCTCCTACAAGCGAAACGGCGCAAAGTTGACGTTGGTGCCCGCCGGGCGCATGTCCTGCAGGAAGGAGTCCTTGTCGGCGCTCAGTTCCAGGCTCAATGCTGCCTTGCGCTTGCCTTCATTGCGCACGACCAGGCCTTCGAGCTTCTCGCGCAGGAACACCGTCGGCACTTTCAGGTGCAGCAGCTCGTCGGTGTCCGGCGTGTGCATCAGCAGGTGAATCCACTCGTACTGACCGATTGCAAGGCGCGTCACCGGGAGGTCGAACCACCAGATGTTGCGGTTACGGTTCAGTTCGGCGAAGTGGCAGTTGTTGACGCCAAGCACAGCACCGCCGAGTTCCTGGTTTCTGCGGGCAATGGCCTGCTTTTTATCGAGTTTCATAACGTTCCTACGGGATTGGATCTTCAGCGCCAAGGCCTGAATGTGATGCGCATTCTCAGGGGTTGGCCCGCAAACATAAAGCCCAACCTGCACTGAACGATGAAATGTCATGGTGAAATAAATGAAACTCCCTGCAAAAGCCCCCGGTCAACCTTGTGTAACGACTTTCCAGCATTGAAATGTCTTTAATGAAAAGAAGACGCGGCCATCTTCAGATGGCCGTTTTTGTGTCAGCCTGAACTTGCACGCTGAATTTGTTTCAAAGTCGCCAACTGGGCTACCTTGATGAAATAAAACAGCCCCTGAGTCGCCACGACTTCACCCCAAATCCGTATGCGGCGAATGGAGACGCGAATGATTTTCCCGGACATGAGAGGCTTGCCCCTGCACCGTGTGATGATGCGCACGGTTACCGAGTTCATCGCCGACGAGATGTCGACCTATGCCTCGGCGCTGGCCTATCAAATGCTGTTTTCGCTGTTTCCGTTCATCCTGTTCCTGATTGCCCTGATCGGCTTCCTGCATCTGCCCGACTTCTTCTCCTGGCTGCGCCTGCAATCGGAACTCGTATTGCCACCCCAGGCGCTGGAGCAGGTCAACCCGGTGATCGACCAGCTTCAGCAGTCCAAGGGGGGGCTGCTGTCAGTGGGCATCGTGATTGCGCTGTATACCGCCTCCGCCGGCGTGCGGCTGATGATGAGCGCGATGAACGCTGCCTACGACGTGGTTGAAGGGCGCCCGCTGTGGAAACGTTTTCCGTTGTCGATCATCTACACCGTCGGCATTGCCGGCATGCTGCTGATCGCCGCGGCGCTGATGGTGCTCGGGCCGCAGGTGATGAGCTGGATCGCTGCGCAGGTCGGCCTTGAGTACTTCATCGTTACACTCTGGACCATCGCGCGCTGGCCGGTGATCGTGATTCTGCTGATGGTCGCGGTGGCGTTGATCTACTACGTCATGCCCGACGTCAAACAGGAGTTTCGCTTCATCACCCCTGGCTCGGTGCTGGCGGTGGTGGTGTGGATCATCGCCTCCCTGGGCTTCGGTTTGTACGTCAAGGAGTTCGCCAACTACAACGCCATGTATGGCAGTATCGGTGCGATCATCGTGCTGTTGCTGTACTTCTACATTTCCGCCGCGGTGCTGCTGCTGGGCGCGGAGATGAACGCGGTGATCGAGCACATGTCGCGAGAGGGCAAGGACCCTGGCGAAAAAGTGGCTGGCGAGCATGGTCCCGTCCATGAGGAAAAACATCACGTGTCGGGCCTGGGCCGCGATCACTCACACAAACCGACCATTGATGAAATCTGATCATGATTCGTGAAATTCTGAAAATGGGCGATGAGCGCCTGCTGCGCATTGCCCCGCCAGTGCCGGCCGAGATGTTCGACAGCCCCGAGCTGTGGCAACTGATCGATGACATGTTCCAGACCATGGAAAGTGTGGGGGGCGTTGGCCTGGCCGCTCCGCAGATCGGTGTCGACCTGCAACTGGTGATCTTCGGCTTCGAGCACAGCGAGCGTTATCCGGATGCCGAGGCCGTGCCGCAGACGATCCTGATCAACCCGTTGATCACACCGCTGAGCCCGACCCTGGAAGAGGGCTTCGAAGGCTGTTTGTCCGTGCCTGGCCTGCGTGGCGCGGTGCAGCGTTACCAGCAGATTCGCTACGAAGGTGTCGACCCCAAGGGTGAGCCCATCGTACGCATCGCTTCGGGGTTTCATGCACGGGTGGTGCAGCATGAGTGCGATCACCTGATCGGCCGCCTGTACCCGTCGCGCATTACCGACTTCAGTAAGTTTGGCTTCACCGAGGTGATGTTCCCGGACCTGGATCCCAACGCGGACGATTAAATCGCCGCAAAACCCTGTGGGAGCGAGCCTGCTCGCGAAAGCGGTCTAACCGTCAGCATTAATAGTGACTGACACGCCGCCTTCGCGAGCAGGCTCGCTCCCACAGTTGATCTCCATAGGCTTGAGTTAAACGCCTGGCGCCAACCCCATCGCAATCATCGGCTTGCTGCGCGCATAACGGCCTAACCGTTCAACCATCGCGTAAGGCATCGGCGGATCGAACGTAAACCCGCGTCGCTCATAAAACCCTCGCAAATCCGGATGACAGAACAACCACACCGGCAGCTCGCACTCCTTCACCGCGGCCGCAATCAACCCGGCGGCAAGCCCCTGCTCGCGACACCCCGGATCGACAAATAACCCGGTCAGCCAATGCCCACCGGACACCGGACGCAAACACAGCACGGCAACAATCTGCTCACGTCGGGCCACCCACAGCTGCGCGTCGCGCACGGCTTTCATCGACGATTGGTGAGCGCGGTAGAACTTGTTCATCAATGGCCATAACGGCTCGTCGAGCAGGGTGAATTGGGTATCGGGCATGGTCTCGGACTGTCGGTGTGCAAAGCGGGCGATTATAAAAGAACGCGCTCGCCGGGATAGGTGTATACCTGATCTCACATCCCCATGAGTGGAGTACGCATCATGTCCAAAGGTCTGGATTCAAAGAAGGCGGCGAAAAAGAAACCGGTGAAAACCGCCATTGAAAAGCGCGCGGACAAGAAGGCCAAGAAGGTCGGCGTGTTCGGTCACTGATCCCTCGTTGCTTGATCGCTCCCATGCAACATGGGAGCGATCCTCCAGAAAATAATCTGCAAGATTTCCCAAGGCCAATGCACAGAAGGGGACTGGTCCCCGATCTGAGCTACGCCATGCCCCATTACTTTGATAGCGCCCACCAAGAAGAAATCGAATCCCTGCGCCGGCGCTTCACCGCGCGCACCGAATGGCCGACCTGGTTGCTGTTGATCGGTGTGTATGGCGGCTGGTTTGGCATCGTATTGAACAGCCATCGATTAGGTTTGTGGTGGA
The DNA here is from genome assembly GCF_057839025.1 of Pseudomonas sp. KH_046_1. Classification (NCBI taxonomy): domain Bacteria; kingdom Pseudomonadati; phylum Pseudomonadota; class Gammaproteobacteria; order Pseudomonadales; family Pseudomonadaceae; genus Pseudomonas; species Pseudomonas sp. KH_046_1. The sequence continues at coordinate 4,970,246 of NZ_CM174481.1, read as the reverse complement.
GCACGCTGTTGCTGATTCCATTGCTGGTGCTGTGGTTATCCGTGCAGCACGAGCTGCTGCACGGCCATCCCACGCGCTGGCCAACCCTGAACAAAATCCTTGGCTACGCGCCGTTTGCCGTCTGGTATCCGTACACCTTGTACCGCGATAGCCATTTGCTACATCACTGCGACGAAGACCTGACCATCCCTGGTCGCGATCCGGAAAGCCGTTACCTGAGCGCCTGGCAGTGGCGGGGCAGTTCACAGTTGTTGCGTAGCCTGCACTGGCTGAACAAAACCGTGCTCGGCCGCTTTGCCCTGGGTGCACCGCTGGCCTTGCTGGCGTTGGCCCGTGAAGAGCTGCAACGCCTGAGAGCGGGCGAGCGCCAGGCCTGGCTGATGTGGTTGAGTCACGGTTTGATGGCCGGGTTGATGCTGCTATTTATCGCGAACGTCAGCCTGTTGCCGGTTTGGCATTATCTGTTTTTGATCAGTGTGCCGGCGCTGTCGATCGCCATGATTCGTTCCTACTATGAACATCGACCTCATGCAGCGCCGGAGCAACGTACGGTGCTCAATGAAGCGGCGTGGCCGTGGCGCTGGCTGTTCCTGAACCTCAATTTTCATCTGGTGCATCACGAGTTGCCGGGGTTGCCCTGGTACGACTTGCCCCGCGCTTACCGGGCTCGCCGCGAGCAATGGCTGGCGCGTAGCGGCGGGTTTCTGGTGCGGGGATACGGGCAGTTGTGGCGTGAACATGGAGTGAAGGCCATCGACAGCCCGAGGCATCCGTTTTACTGATTTTTTGAATCGTCACTGACCTACTGTGGGAGCGAGCTTGCTCGCGATAGCGGTCTGACAGTCAACTTGTCTGCTGACTGATACACCGCCATCGCGAGCAAGCTCGCTCCCACAGGGGATTTACGTTGCATGGGACTATTTCGATGACCCAACACATCGCCGAACTGCTGATGTACACCGCCCCCGAACCCATCCACCAGGCCAACGAACGCTGGCTGGCGCGAATCCTCGAGCATCTGGGCGGCACCCGCCGTGACACCGAAGACCTGTCACTGATGCAGATGTGGTTGTCGCCGCACTTGCTGCTGACACAAACCTGCGGCTATCCGCTGATGACGGCATTGCGCGGCAAGGTCCGGGTGCTGGGGCGGCCTCGTTATGAGCTACCGGACAGCAGCGGCGGCAATCATTGCAGCCTGATTCTGGGACGCCTTGATGATGTACGGCCAACCCTGGCGGATTTTCGTGGCAGCCGAGGCGTAATCAATGGCCTGGACTCCAACAGCGGCATGAACCTGCTGCGCCACCGGTTGGCGCCGTTGCAGCGTGACGGGCGGTTTTTTGCCCGGGTCGGCATCAGCGGCAGTCATCGTGAAAGCCTGCGCTGGCTACGCGAAGACCTTGCCGATCTGGCGGCCATCGACAGCGTGACCTTTGCCTATCTGGCGCACCATGCCGCAGAGGAAGTGGCCGGTTTGCGCGTGATTGCCCGCAGCGCGCTCAGTCCTGCCTTACCGTTCATTACCGCCGCGACAGTCAGCGATGAGCAGGCTGAAGAGCTTCTGCGGGTGATGAACCTGGCGTTGCGCGAGTTGCCGCAGGTTGCCGAAACCCTCGGCTTACCAGAGGTACTGCCCGCCAACGAAAGCGACTATCAGGTTGTGCTCGACTATCAGCGTGAGGCTGAGGTGCCGAGGTGCTGGGGTATGGGGATTTGCGGTAGAGGTCTGTCAGGTGTTCTTTTTGATTCCATAAATGAATATAAAAATAAGTTTTAAGTATTATTAATGAATAAGGCTTCTTGCTAGGATTCGCCTCACCGGACCACCGGACATTCAGCGACCCCTAACCCAGGAGCCCCTATGTCCGGCGCCGATATTCTTCATCGCAAACACGTGGACGGCCTGTTCCGCGCTCACTACCACTGGCTCTGCACACGCCTGCGTCAGTCCCTGAACGATGCCGCCGCTGTCGAAGACATTGCCTGCGAAACCTTCGTGCAACTGCTGCAGGCCCCTGGCCTGACGGCAATCCGCGAACCCCGTGCCTTGCTCACCACCATCGCCCAGCGCCTGCTCTATCAGCGTTGGCGTCGAGGTGACCTGGAGCGCCAGTACCTTCAGCAACTGCAACAGGCCGAGCCGATCCACGCCGAATCGCCGGAGGAACTGGCTCAGTTGTCCCAGACCCTGACCCGTGTGGATCGCAGTCTTCAGCGGCTGCCCGGCAAAGTCCGCTCGACCTTCCTGCTGTCGCGGATCGACGGCCTGACCTATCCGCAAATCGCCGCTGTGCTGGGCATCTCGCTGCGCTCAGTCAGCGACTACATGACCCGTTCCCAAGCCCTGTGCGACCGGCACAGCGCCAATCAATTCCTGAACAGCCCACTCCAGAACAAGAGGTCCGCATGAGATCGATCAAAACTCTGCTCGGCAGTTCGCTGCTGGCCCTGAGCCTGTTGTCCCACCCGGCATCGGCCACGGAAAAAACGGCACCTATTCACTTTGGCGACATCACTTGGGAAAGCGGCAGCCTCATCACCGAAATCCTGCGGCTGATCGTTGAAAAAGGTTACGGCTATCCGACCGACACGCTGCCGGGCAGCACCGTCAGCCTTGAAGCGGCGCTGGCCAAAAACGATATCCAGGTCATCGGTGAAGAGTGGGCCGGACGCAGTCCCGCCTGGGTCAAGGCGGCGGCGGAGGGCAAGGTGTTCGGCCTCGGCGATACGGTCAAGGGCGCCACTGAAGGCTGGTGGGTGCCGGAGTACGTGATCAAGGGCGATCCCGAGCGCGGCATCAAGCCGTTGGCCCCGGAGCTGAAATCCGTTGCTGATCTGGCGAAATACAAGGACGTGTTCCGCGACCCCGAGGACCCGAGCCGCGGACGCTTCCTCAACAGCCCGACTGGCTGGACCTCGGAAATCGTCAACAGCCAGAAACTCAAGGCCTATGACCTGACCACCAGCTACGTCAATTTCCGCACCGGTTCCGGCGCAGCTCTGGACGCAGAAGTCGCGTCGTCGATCCGCCGTGGCAAACCGGTGCTGTTCTACTACTGGTCGCCGACACCGCTGTTGGGGCGTTTCAAACTGGTGAAACTCGACGAACCGCCGTTCGACGCCGAGGCCTGGAAAACCCTGGCCGACGCCAACAACCCGAACCCCAAAGGCACGCGCTCGATGCCGGCCAGCCTGGCCATCGGCGTATCGGCACCGTTCAAGGCGCAATACCCGGACCTGGTGACGTTCTTTGAAAAGGTCGATTTGCCGATCGATCTGCTGAACCAGACCTTGGGCCAGATGAGTGAAAAGCGGCAGAAACCCCGCGAAGTCGCCGAAGCGTTTTTGCGTGAACAGCCGCAGGTGTGGAAGGGCTGGGTGCCGGGGGAGGTGGCTACCAAGGTGAGTGCCAACTTGTAGTTTTGTAGTGTCTGGAAGGTAGCCATCGCGAGCAAGCTCGCTCCCACATTGGATCTGTTGCGCCCACTCATCCCGTGGTCAACAAAGATCCCCTGTGGGAGCGAGCCTGCTCGCGATTGATCTAACGTCCTACGCCAACTCGGCGGCCAACGCCGCTTTCACCGCCGGCCGCTGATCCACCCTGGCTTGAAACCTTGCCAACGCCGGCCACTCATTCAATTGAATGTCGAACAACCGAGCCCAACGCAGCACCGTAAACAAATACGCATCAGCAATGCTGAACCCGCCCGCCATCAAGTAATCCTGCCGCTCCAACGTCTGGTTCAACACGGCAAAACGCTTGAACAGTTTCTCCTTGATCAGCGCTTTCACCTCTTCGGAAAATCGAGCGTTGAACAGCCAACCGAGCCCGCCGTGAATCTCCGTCGAGATGAAGTTCAGGTATTCCTGCAATCGCACCCGCTCAAATGTCCCCTGGGCTGCGGCCAGTTTCGCGTCTGGATGTAGATCAGCCAGGTATTGCAGGATCGCCGGGCCTTCGGTCAGCACTTCGCCGTTATCCAGTTGCAAGGCGGCCACGTAGCCTTTGGGGTTGATGGCGAGAAAGTCGTCGCCGTCGGCAGTGGTTTTGCTGATGTTGTCGACGCGGATCAATTGGAAAGGCAGTTCCAGTTCGCGCAACACAATGTGTGGCGCCAGCGAGCAGGCTTCGGGGGCGTAATACAGCTTCATGGGGCGGGCTCTGGTTGTGGATTTACGCCAGTGTCATAGTGCGCGGCGCCAACGGTAAAATTAATCTTTCAGAAAACTGCCACAAGGAAAGCTACTGCCATGATGAACCTGATGCACTGGCGAATGGTGGTGGCCGTGGCGGATACCGGCAACATCACCCGGGCCGCCGAACGGGTCGGCATGACCCAGTCAGGGGCCAGCCAGGCCCTGGCCTTGATCGAGGAAACCCTGGGCGTTCAATTGTTCACCCGGGAAAACCGCCAGACATTGCCGACAGCCATCGGCCTGCCGGTCATCGAGCAGGCACGGACCATGCTCGGTGCGCTGCAAGCCATTCGCAGCACTGTCGAGGCCGCAAAAGGTGTTGAACGCGGGACGATTCGCCTGGCCAGTTTTCCCATGGTCCTGGCGACCGTTCTGCCGCCTTTGCTGCGCCAGTTCAACCGGCTTTACCCCGGCATTGAGGTGGTCGCCCTGGAGGTCAGCGATGACGAAGTGGAAACTTTGCTCGGCGCGGGACTGGTGGATGTCGGCGTGGTGCTCAATCCGTCTGCCGAGCGCAAGGCCAGTCCTTTGGGACGCGATGCCTGGATGGCGGTATTGCCCGGGGGCCATCCGCTGGCGCGGCGTTCCCATGAAGAAGGCGTCTGCCTCGAAGAGTTGGTGACGCAACCTTTTGTACTGGCCACGGGCGGTTGTTCGACCAATGCGCGAAGCCTGGCTGCCGATGCGGGGCTGCAACTGCAGGATGTGCGTGTCGAGGTCCGTGAGTGGAGCAGTGCGTTCACCCTGGTGCGGGAAAACATCGGCGTGAGCCTGGTGCCGGAGATGACGCTGCCGGGCAATCGGCAAGGTTTGCGCGTGGTACCGGTGTTGCCGCGGATCGAGCGCGAGTTTGCCTTGGTGGTCGCGGCGAACAAACCACCGTCGGCGGCGGTGCAGGCGCTGCTGGACATGCTCGACGGACGGTAACCCCCGACAAGCCGCTGAACCGATTTTGTCCTCAACGCTGGCAGACTAGTGGCCTTGCAAGCCCGAGGTTGCCTTGCTGTGTGGCGATCCAGGCGGCAACCTGCGGCCATTCAAGGCAAGCCATTGCAACAATGCTTCAGGAAACCGGGGTGTTGCGCCAGGCGTTTGAAATATTCATCGACGGCGGGGTAGTCAGGACGGTCGATCGGCGTCATCAGCCAGCGATTGACCGACAAACCGATGACAACGTCGGCCAAAGTAAACTGTGGTCCGGCGACATACGCCTTGGTGGTCGCGAGTTGATGTTCGAGGATGCCCATCTTCTGGTTCCAGCCGCGGATGCCGACTTCGAGGCGATGCGCGTCCTGGAACTCCGGGTCCTTGCGCACCAGCGCCATGAACGCATAACTCCACGACGGATTGAGCTCGGTGGCTTGCCAGTCCATCCACTGTTCCACCCGGGCGCGTGCGGCCGGTTCGCCAGGCAGCAGCTCGTGGTGGTGTTGGTGTTTGCCGGCCAGATAGCGGCAGATCGTATTGGATTCCCACAACACGCCAGCTTCATCGATGATCACCGGCACTTGTGCGTTGGGATTGAAGCGCAGGAACTCGGGGCTGTGGGTGGACGCAAAGCCACTGCCCCAGTCCTCGCGTTCGTAGGCAATACCCAATTCTTCGCAGGTCCACAGGACTTTTCGGACGTTGATGGACGAGGCTTTGCCGAGAATCTTCAGTGTGTGTTCCATTTGAGCTACTCCATCGCGAAAGGCGTAGGTGTAATTGTAGGAGTGGTCTGTAGGAAAGGCGTTTCGGCAGGTTTCCGCTGCCTACGATTTATTGCGTCATTGCCTACAACTACGCCAGAATCCGCCGGCTTGTGCGCCTGGTATCCGGACTCTATCGTTCCGCGTCGCTGCAAAATCAGCGATCGGGTCTAGCAGCCTGGATACTTTAGGCGCATAGCGTCCACCACTCGTGAACAGGTGTTTTTTATGCCTGTCAGTTCATGTTATGGCGGCTGTGCGCGGGAAGATCTTCGGGTCTACCGGGTTCTAGAGTCCTGGTCTGCTAGCCCGCGCACGGCTGCCACCTTATTTTCGTCTAGCAGCGAATCGTGGCAGCTCCATCACTCTAGGAGCATCACCATGTTCAAACCCACGCCGACCCCCCCCCACGCAATCCCAGCCCAATGTTCTCCATCTCACCCGGCATCAATAACGAAACTCTGTTGGCGCACGCCTGTGAATCGTTGGCCTCGGCGAGCGTCATGACCAATGACTTTGCTGCTTTTCTGGAAGGTAGCCAGCGCAATACGGCGCTGGCGATTGCACAGATCATCATGCTGGCTGAACTGGCGGTGAACCGGGTGCTGGATAACCTCGATCCGCAGGATTAATCGCGGAACCTGTGGCGAGGGAGCTTGCTCCCGTTCGGCGGCGTAGCCGTCGTAAACCATGACATTCGGTGTGCCAGATCCAGCGGGGAGCGCAGGTTTTGGGGGCTGCTTCGCAACCCAACGGGAGCAAGCTCCCTCGCCACAATGGGTATGTGTCGCGCTTATGTACTCTCCCGAACCTTCAACTCAAACCCCATGTCCTGCACCGGCTTGGCCACAGTATTGCCGGCCATCAGCGTCAGCATCTGCTCCGCTGCGCGTCGGCCGATGGCTTCGCGCGGGGTGTTGATGCTGCTCAGGCGCGGGACCATGTGTTCGGACATGGGCAAGTCGTTGAAGCCGAGGATCGCCACTTGCTCGGGGATCTTGATTCCGTGTCGCATCGCTTCGAGCAGCGCGCCCTGGGCCAGGTCGTCGTTGCCGAAGAAGATCGCATCGACATCCGGGTGGCTGGCGATCATCTGCAAGAACAATTCGCCGCCCAGGCCGACCGAAGACGAGCGGGGCGTCAGCACTTCCAGGTCCGGGTCATACAAACCGGCTTTTTGCAGGGCTTTGCGGAAACCTTCGCCGCGCAGCAAGGTGCGCTGGTCCAGTTGTGCGCCGATGTAGGCCAGACGTTTGCGGCCGCGAGACAGCAAGTGTTCGGCAGCCGTTTCACCAGCCGCCAGTTGCGAGAAGCCGACGCAATTGAGCCCGGCGGCGCTGTCCAGCTCCATCATGTACACGCAGGGAATGTTGCTGGCTTCGATCATCCGCCGCGAACTTTCGGTGCGGTCGAAACCGGTCAGCAACAAGCCGCGCGGCTGATAGGCCATGTAGTTGCGCAGCAGGTTTTCTTCTTCATCGCGCGAATAATGGAAGTTGCCGATCAGCACTTCGAAGCCCTTGGGGCGCAAAACCTGATGAATGGCTTCCAGGGTGTCGATGAACAAAAGGTTGGACAACGACGGCACCAACACCACCACCGATTGGCTCTGGGCCGAGGCCAGGGCGCGGGCGGCGGGGTTGACCACATAGTTGAGTTCCAGCGCCGCTTTTTGCACCTTTTCCACCAGCTCGGTGGCCACGGTGCTGACCCCGCGCAAGGCGCGGGAGGCGGTGATCGGGCTGACGCCGGCCAGTCGGGCCACTTCGTTCAGGGTAGGGCGGCCAGTGGTGCGGGTATTTTTATCGTTTTTAGTTGGATTCATCGACGGCTTGCCAAACAAAATTCAAGGCACTAAGGTAGCGCTGTCTCGATGCAGCTGCAAATGCGTGAGCGAGGGTTCGCCTGATCCTCTCTTTTTGGCGTTGAGACCTAACCTGCTGCAACCCACAAAATGACAAGAAAGGCGTCGGCAACATCTGCTTTTGATCTAGTGTCATAACTGGCAAAGGTAGCGCTGTCTGCGCGCTGAGGTGTTACATGAATCATCCCATCACCGCCCTGGTCATCATGGGCGTTGCCGGTTGCGGCAAGACGTGCGTCAGCGAGGCCCTGTGCCATTTGAGCGGCGCCACGGCCATTGAAGGCGACTCTTTTCACCCTGCCGCCAATATCGAAAAGATGAGCGCGGGTATTCCCCTGAACGATGAAGACCGTGCCGGCTGGCTCGACAGCCTGTGCGATGAACTGCGCCGTGTCGACGCCATGGGCCAGCGCCCGGTGCTGACCTGTTCGGCGCTCAAGCACGTCTATCGCGAACGTCTGCGCAGTGCCTTGCCGGGCCTGGGCTTCGTGTTCCTTGAATTGACCCCCGAAGTCGCCGCCGACCGTGTGTCCCATCGGCCAGGCCACTTCATGCCGTCGACCCTGATCGACAGCCAGTTCGCCACCCTCGAATCGCCCGTCGGCGAGCCGTTGACCCTGGCGCTGGATGCTTCGACCCATAGCGTCGAGCAACTGGCGGCGCAGGCTCATGTCTGGTGGCAGGCGAACGGCCTGAAGCAGGCGGTATGACTGTGTTTGCAAAGACAGCGCTGTCCTCACGGCTTCTGACTAACCCGCTTTAAATAACAACAACAACCAGGAGACACCCCTAATGTTTGGCATGTCCCACGAGACGTTCCTGCTGCTCGATGCAGTGGTCACGGTGATCGGGCTTATCGTCCTGATCACCAAGTTCAAGTTGCACCCATTTCTCGCACTGATCATCGCCGCAGCCTTCCTCGGGCTGACCTCCGGCATGCCGATCGGCACCATCATCAAAGCGTTCCAGGACGGCTTCGGTGGCGTGCTTGGCTTTGTCGGCATCATCTTGGCGCTGGGCACCATGCTCGGCAAAATGATGGCCGAGTCAGGCGGGGCGGATCAGATTGCCCAGACGTTGATCCGCGCCTTCGGCAAGGACAAGGTGCAGTGGGCGATGATGTTCGCTGCGTTCCTGGTCGGCATTCCGCTGTTCTTCGAAATCGGCTTCGTGTTGCTGATTCCATTGGTGTTCATCGTGGCCCGCCGCACCGGCGTGTCGATCATCAAGATCGGTATCCCGCTGCTGGCCGGTCTGTCCGCGGTACACGGCCTGGTGCCACCGCACCCGGGTCCACTGCTGGCCATCGGCGTATTCGGTGCCGACATCGGCAAAACCATTCTGTACGGCCTGATCGTAGCGTTGCCAACCGCCATCATCGCTGGCCCGATCTTCGGTACGTTCATTGCCAAGCACATTCCCGGTCATCCGAACCAGGAGTTGGTGGATCAATTGTCCCGCGAAGCGGATTCGGCCGAACTGCCGAGCTTCGGCATCACGCTGGTGACCGTGCTGCTGCCGGTGTTCCTGATGCTGCTCAAGACGTTTGCCGACGTGGTGCTGCCCGATGGCAACATCTTCCGCGCTTTCATGGACTTGATCGGTCACCCGATTTCAGCGTTGCTGCTGGCATTGCTGCTGTCGCTGTATACCTTCGGCTACAAGCAGGGCATCGGTTCCAGCCAAATGATGAAATGGCTGGACGCGAGCCTTGCGCCGACCGCTGCGATCATCCTGATCATCGGTGCCGGTGGCGGCTTCAAGCAGATGCTGGTGACCAGCGGCGTGGGTGACGTGATCGGCCACATGGCGGTCAATGCACAGATCTCGCCGATCCTGCTGGCCTGGCTGGTGGCGGCGGTGATCCGTATCGCGACCGGTTCGGCGACCGTGGCGACCATCACTGGTGCCGGCATCGTGGTGCCGGTGGTGGGGATGATTCCTGGGGTGAACCGTGAGTTGCTGGTGCTGGCCACCGGTGCAGGTTCCCTGATCCTGTCCCACGTCAACGACGCCGGTTTCTGGCTGGTCAAGCAGTACTTCAACATGACCGTGGCTGAAACCTTCAAGACCTGGACCGCGATGGAAACCATCCTCTCCGTGGTTGGCCTGGGCTTTATCTTGTTGTTGTCGCTGTTCGTCTAAGCGATTCGACAGACACAAAAAAACCGCAGCGATGCGGTTTTTTTGTGGGTGATCGAATTCAGGGCTGAACATAGAACAAATGTGGGAGCGGGCTTGCTCGCGAAGAGGCCGGTACATTCAACATCTCTATTGACTGATACACCGCATTCGCGAGCAAGCCCGCTCCCACAGGGGATAGGTGTCAGGCGTTGGATTTGTTGACTAACCCATCCGCCCGGAACATCCCGCGAATCCCGCGCACGGCCTGACGAATCCGGTCCTGGTTTTCGATCAGGGCAAAGCGCACGTGATCATCGCCGTACTCGCCAAACCCGACGCCCGGCGAGACACACACCTTGGCCTCTGCCAGCAGTTTTTTGGCAAACTCCAGCGAGCCCAGGTGCGCATAAGCCTCGGGAATCTTGGCCCAGACGTACATCGAGGCTTTCGGGTTTTCCACCATCCAGCCCAGTTCATGCAGGCCCTTGACCAGCACGTTGCGTCGCTGCCGATACTGCTCGGCGATGTCGCGCACGCATTGCTGGTCGCCTTCAAGCGCAGCGATGGCCGCCACTTGCAGCGGGGTGAAGGTGCCGTAGTCGTGGTAGCTCTTGATCCGTGCCAGGGCGTTGACCAGTTCCGGGTTGCCGACCATGAAGCCAATGCGCCAGCCGGCCATGTTGTAGCTCTTGGACAGGGTGAAAAACTCCACCGCAATGTCCTTGGCCCCCGGTACCTGCATGATCGACGGGGCTTTCCAGCCGTCGTAGACGATGTCGGCGTAGGCCAGGTCGTGCACCACCAGCACGTCGTACTGCTTGGCGAGGGCAATGACACGCTCGAAGAAATCCAGCTCCACACATTGGGCGGTGGGGTTGGACGGGAAACCGAGGATCATCATCTTCGGCTTGGGGATCGAGCCGCGAATCGCCCGCTCCAGTTCAGCGAAGAAATCCACGCCCGGCACCAGCGGCACCGAGCGCACCTGGGCGCCGGCAATCACCGCGCCGTAGATGTGAATCGGGTAGCTCGGGTTCGGCACCAGTACGGTGTCGCCCTGATCCAGGGTCGCCAGCATCAAGTGCGCCAGGCCTTCCTTGGAGCCGATGGTGACAATGGCTTCGCTTTCCGGGTCGATGTCGACCTCGTAGCGGTCCTTGTACCAGTTGGAAATCGCCCGGCGCAGGCGTGGAATGCCCTTGGAGGTGGAGTAGCCGTGGGTGTCTTCACGCTGAGCGACCTGCACAAGTTTTTCGACGATGTGCGGCGGCGTGGCGCCGTCGGGGTTGCCCATGCTCAAGTCGATGATGTCTTCGCCACGACGACGGGCGGCCATCTTCAGCTCGGCGGTGATGTTGAAAACGTAAGGGGGGAGTCGATCTATGCGCGCAAAGCGGCGCGGCGAACCTTGTTCGGCCATTGTTGCCTCGGATAACGTAAGCGCCCGGAACCGTCCGAGCGACGCAGGTCAGCGGTGACCTGTGGCGGAATGTAAGGGCTGCTGTGGCAGACTGTCCAGCCTCAATGTAAACAAATTTGTCCGAAGGATAGGGTTCGATGGAATTTACCAGCGGCTTCTTGCTGAGCCTCTCGCTGTGCCTGGATATCGGCGTGGCCAATATCGCGATGATCACCCTGGCCATGCAACGCGGCTATTTCCAGGGCTTTGCCCTGGGCCTCGGGACCTGTGTCGGCGACCTGATCTACGCGGTACTGGCGCTGGCCGGCATGACCGTGTTGCTGCAGTACGAAAGCGTGCGCTGGGTGTTGTGGATCGGTGGCTCGGCGCTGCTGGTGTACTTCGCGGCGAAGATGATCTATTCGGCGATTCACCACGAGGCGCTGCTGGCCGAAACGGCGGAGGTCGGGAACAACTCCCACCGCAAGGAGTTCTTGCGCGGGATCTTTCTCGCCATGTCTTCGCCCAGTGCGATTCTCTGGTTCGCGGCAGTGGGCGGCACCCTGATCGCTCGTTCCGGTGGCGGTGGCCCGCTCAGTTCGGCACTGTTTCTCGGCGGCTTCCTCTGTGCCGGGTTGCTCTGGTCGGCAGGCTTGTGCTTCGCCGCGAGCCATGGCGGCAAGTTGCTGGGCGACAAATTGCTGCGTTATTCCTATATGGCATCGGCAGCGATCTTCTGCTATTTCGCGGTCTACGTGATCCTATCGGGTTACAACGAATTCGTTGGCGTCGCTGCCGTCGAGCAATTGCACGCACTGTAATTGGGCGAATCGGGTTTGGCTTCTATACTCCCAGCCGAACCCATTTTTATGCGTCAGGAGTCGAGTCATGGATGAGTTAGCACGCGTCGAACTGACGCAACCACGCTTCGAACACGGGCACTTCCTGCTGATTGCAGGACTGGGCGGAACATTTACCCAACAAACCGTTCAAGGTATTCCCGAACTCTGGGAGAAGTTCAACCCGCATCTGGGCCAAATTCCGGGTCAAAAAGGCGAAGTCACTTACGGCGTCTGCTGCAATTTCGACGGCAAGGGCGGTTTCGATTACATCGCAGGGGTCGAGATCAGCAAGCTCGACGATTTGCCGGAAACCTACCGCTGGGTTGAAGTGCAGCCGCAGTATTACGCGGTGTTCGAGCACAAGGGGGCGCTGGATACCTTGTCGCAGACCTTTCGCTACATCTTCGACACCTGGCTGCCACAGTCCGGACACCAGGCGCTGGACGCCCCGGAGTTCGAACGCTACAGCGAAGACTTCAACCCCAAGCTCAACACCGGCAAACTGGAAATCTGGCTGCCGATCAAGGCGTGACACGTGTATCGAGAGACGGATCAGCCGATTCGTCTCTCGATGTCCCACGGCGGCTGATTTATCATCCCCAGCCTTTCCCACGCTGATTCCGAGCTGCCATGAACACCGTCATCCGCAACGTCACCCCCGCCGATCTGGACCGCTGCTTTGCCATCGAAACCCTTGCCTATGAAGGTGACGAAGCCGCGACCCGCGAGAAGATCGCCACCCGCATCGCCACCTGGCCCGAGGGTTTTATCGTTGCGGAAGTGGATGGAGTTGTTGCCGGTTTCATCAATTCCGGTGCGGCGTTTCAGGTGGAAATGTCGGACGAGGCGTTCAAGGAACTGATCGGACACGACCCGGCCGGGCCGCACGTGGTGATCATGTCGGTGGTGGTGCACCCGGATTATCAGGGGCAAGGCCTGGCCAAGCGCCTGATGGGCGAGTTCATCGAGCGCATGCGTGGGATGGGCAAGGTCAGTATCAACTTGATGTGCAAGGAGCGGCATATTCCGTTGTATGCCGGTTTTGGCTTTGCCTATATCAAACCCTCGGCGTCCGACCATGGCGGCATGGCGTGGCATGAGATGATTTTGACGCTGTAAGACTGTTGGAGATCCCCTGTGGGAGCGAGCCTGCTCGCGATTGCGGTACAACATTCAACAGAGATTTCGGCTGATAGTCCGCTTTCGCGAGCAGGCTCGCTCCCACAGTAGTTTTGTGGTGTTGGTGGGGGCCGTGCCTAGAACACCAACCCCATCCGCCGCTCATAACCGATCCGGCCCTTGTACGCCTCGCCGCTGTCGACAAAGCCAAACCTGGCATACAGGGCGATGGCGGCTTCGTTGTCGGCATCCACCGACAACTCCAGCCCCCTGATTTCCGGCCAGGCCAGGCGCGCCGCTTCGGGCAGCGCTTGCAGGCAGGCCTTGCCGTAGCCCTTGCCCTGGGCGTGCTGATCGACCTGTAGCGCATGCAGGGTGGCGCTGTGTTCATCGGCCCAGGCCGGCAACACTGGCGGGCGCTTGAGCAGCAGGAACGCGACAGGCACATCCTCGGCCAGCAGGGCAAATCCCTTGACGCCGGGTCCGGGCTTGGACAACAACGTGTGCAAGGCGCCGTGGATGTCACCCGAGAATCTGATCTGTTGCGAATGTACTTCAATGGCCTCGACCTGTTGGCGCTGCAGCGCATTCAGGCTTTCATAAGGCACGAGTCGGGCTGTCACTGGAGTGTCCTTTTTCCAACGGAAATGAACCTCGGATTCTAGCGAGTTTGGCTTTATGGTTTATTTTTATTTCGTCTGTCGATTTGCCGGATCGCCGGACGACTAAGGGTGTCTTCACTATAAAAACCACGGAGAACCACCATGAACTCGCAAACCCAAATCCAGAACCTCATCGAGAACTATCGTCAGGCGGTCATGGCCAAGGACATTGAAAAAGTCATGGCTCTTTATGCCGATGACATCGTCTCCTTCGACGCGGTCAAGGCCCTGCAATTCAAAGGTAAGCCGGCGTATCGCGCGCATTGGCAGGCCTGTATGGAAATGTGCCCCGGCCCTCACATCTTCGAATTCCACGAAATCACCATCGAGCCGTCCCAGGAAATTGCGTTCGCTCACTGGCTGGCCCATTGCGGTGGCACCAACGACAAGGGCGAAACCCAGTCTTGCTGGATGCGCGTCACCGCCTGCTATCGGCAAGAAGCCGGGCTGTGGCAGATCGTCCACGAACATTGGTCGGCACCGTTCGACATGACCAGCGGCGCGACGCTGTTCGATCTCAAACCCTGATCGTCGGGAAGCCGAGCCAGAATGCCAATCAGCGGCCATAGTTGATCGTTCGATAAGGAGAGCGTGATGAAGTATTTATGCCTGGTCTACAGCGATGAGCGCCTGCTGCATTCGCTGCCGGAAAGCCCGAAGGACGAAGAGTGCATGGTCTATGCCGAGTCGATCCAGGGCAGTGGCCGGATGGTCGCCGCCGAGGCGCTGGAGTCGGTACAGACTGCCACCACGGTGCGCATGCGCAACGGCAAGATATCTATCACCGACGGCCCGTTCGCTGAAACCAAGGAGCAGCTGGCCGGCTTCTACCTGATCGATGCCAAGGACCTCAACGAAGCCATCCAGGTCGCCGGGAACATTCCGGCGGCCCGGGTCGGCAGTGTCGAAGTGCGCCCCGTTCGGCAGTTGAATCCTTAAGATGCCAGGGCTGCCGGTTCAGGCGCAGGTCGAGCGGGTCTATCGCGAAGAGTCGCGGCGCATTCTTGCGACCCTGATTCGCTTGCTGGGGGATTTCGACCTCGCCGAAGAGGCCTTGCATGAGGCGTTTTTCATCGCGGTCGAACGCTGGCAGCGTGATGGCGTGCCGGACAAGCCGCGGGCCTGGCTGGTGTCCACCGGGCGCTTCAAGGCCATCGATGCCTTGCGCCGGCGCGCGCGTTTTGCCGCGTCGCGGCCTTTGCTGATCGCGCAACTGGAGGCGCTGGAACAGGCCGACTGGAGTGATGAAGACGTGGAAGACGATCGCCTGCGGCTGATCTTCACTTGCTGCCACCCGGCCCTGGCGGCGGACGCACAAGTGCCGCTGACGCTGCGGGAGGTCTGCGACCTGACCACGGAAGAAATCGCCCGGGCCTTTCTCTCGGCCCCGGCCACCATCGCGCAGCGCATCGTGCGCGCCAAGGCGAAGATCCGCGATGCGAAAATCCCTTATCAAGTGCCGACGCTCGCTGAGTTGCCCGAGCGCCTGGACAGCGTATTGCGGGTGATTTACCTGGTGTTCAACGAGGGCTACTCGGCGTCCATCGGGGCCGAACTGATACGTGAGGATTTGACCCGCGAAGCGATGCGCCTCGGCCGGTTGCTGGTGGAACTGCTGCCGGAGCCAGAGGTAATGGGCTTGCTGGCATTGATGCTGCTGCACGAGTCGCGCCGCCCGGCCAGGACCTCGGCGAGCGGCGAGTTGATCGTGCTGGACGAGCAGGACCGTTCACTGTGGGACGCCGGGTTGATCAGCGAAGGTTGCACGCTGGTCGAGCGGGCGCTGACCATGGGACGATTCGGACCCTATTGCCTGCAAGCGGCGATCGCGGCGGTGCACGCCGAAGCCCCGACGGCGGGGGAAACCGATTGGCCGCAGATTGTCGGGCTGTATGACGTCCTGCTGCGGGCTGTGCCGTCACCGGTGATCGAGTTGAATCGTGCAGCGGCTATTTCGCAACGCGATGGACCGCTGGCGGGGCTGACGTTGGTCGACGCGATTCTGGAGCGGGGAGAACTGCTCGACTACCACCTGGCACATTCGGCGCGGGCGGAGTTCTGTCGGCAACTGGGCCGCAAACAAGAGGCTCGGGCAGCGTGGGAACGGGCGCTGGCGTTGACCCGGCAAGAGCCGGAGCGGCGGTTTATCGAAGAGCGGCTCAAGGCGTTGGATTGAAGTGTCCTTGCTGGCCTCTTCGCGAGCAGGCTCGCTCCCACATTCAGACCTCATTCGCCTGAACACTTCGGTCACCTGTGGGAGCGAGCCTGCTCGCGAATGGCCGCGCCGCTATTCCAGCATCTTGCCCAACAACCAGCTCCCCGCCGGCCCCGGCGGATTCAACCGCGACCACACCGCATCCACCGACACCGTTTTCGGCCAGCCGCGCACCACCAGTTCCTGCAACGTGCCGGGCCCGAACCGCTCGACCAGCCAGCGCGGCAACGGCGCCCAGCCGAATCCGCCCTGGGCCATTTCCAGCAGCATCAGATAACTCGGCGCCGACCAGACGCGGCCCTTCGCCCGACTTTCATAGGGATTGATGATGGTGGCCAAGCGCAGTTCGCGGTGTTGCTGCAGTACGTCCCGATCGACGCAGTCCAGCGTCGCCAACGGGTGTGCCCGGGACACGAACAAGGCGATTTCCGTGCGCTCGTCCACTGTCGAGCTGACCAGGTCCGGTGGGTAGCTGTCCTGCATTTCGGCGAAGGCAATCTGCGCCCGGCCGCTTTGCACCAGCGACATCAGGTCATCGCATTCGGCGATCAGGCACTCGAGCTCCAGGTCCGGGTAACGCTGCTCGAAGGCACTCAGGGCGGCTTCGAAGCGGTCCGACTGATAGGTATCGGACAGCGCCACCGTCAGCTTCGCTTCCACCCCTTGGGACAGTTGACTGGCGGCTATTTCCAGGCGACTGGTGGCGGCCAGGATGTCTTCGGCCCGTTGCAGCATGACGTGCCCGGCCGGGGTCAGCCCGGGCTTGCGGCTGCTGCGGTCGAACAGCGTCAGGTTCAGGTCGATTTCCAGGCTGGCCACCGCCGCGCTGATGGTCGACTGACTGCGGCCCAACTTGCGTGCCGCGGCGGAAAACGAGCCTTGGGTCGCGGCTTCGACAAATGCCAGCAACACTTCGTGAGAGGCCATGAACTATCGCCTTGATCGATGGTTATTGGTTATGAAGTATCGACGTGGTGACGGATCATGGCAACCACAGTCACTCAAGGGAGTTCGGCCATGAGCGCCAACAAATCCATTACTGAACGTATTTTTCAAGCCATCGGCTTCGAACTGCTGGCCATTCTGATCTGTACCCCGTTGCTGGCCTGGATCATGAAGAAACCGATGCTGGAAATGGGCATGGTCACCGTCCTCATCGCCGGCCTGGCCCTGGCCTGGAACGTGGTCTTTAACGGTATGTTCGATCGGCTGCTCAAGCGTCTCGCCATCGCACACAACGCCTGGGTTCGCGTGGTGCATGCGCTGTTGTTCGAAGGCGGACTGGTCGCCCTCGGCGTACCGCTGATCGCCTGGTGGCTGAATGTCAGCCTGTGGCAGGCGTTCCTGCTGGATATCGGTGTGTTGCTGTTCTTCCTGCCGTACACCTACGTCTACCACTGGATGTATGACGTGGTTCGGGAGCGGATGCTGGTGACTCGCGAGGCTTGCTGAGTCGTGTTTTTGTGGCGAGGGGGCGGGTCAGTAATCTGAAACCGGTCCTTGTAGGAGCGAGCCTGCTCGCGATGACGGCATGACAGTCAATATCAATGTTGAATGTCAGACCGCTTTCGCGAGCAGGCTCGCTCCTACAGGTTTTGCGCCCGTTTCCAGGTCATTGGATCAGACGTGGAAGTAACCCACGCACGAATCGAACGGCAGGCGCTTGAGTTCGATCTTGTTCAGGTCGAGCACTTCACGCAGGGCCTTGGTTTCGCCCGGGAAGTTGCGGTAGGCGACTTCGTCGAGCACCACGATCGCGCCTTTGGGCATGTACGGCAGGAAGGTTTCCAGCGCGACTTTGGTCGACTCGTACAGGTCGGTGTCGAGGATCAGCATGGCCACGACCAGGTCCGGACGGGTCTTGACCCACTCCGGTACGGTCTTGACGATGTCGCCCTTGACCAGCTCGCAGCGCGGAATGCGGTTGACTGGGCGCAACAGGTCGTTGGCGTCGATCATGTCCTGGATCAGCGACTGGTCGGTGTCGGCGAACATGGTCTCGTTGACGTCGGCCGGGTCTTCTTTCTTGTCGATGCTCTGGAAGCCTTCGAAGGTGTCGAAACCCACGATCGAGCGGTTGATCGCATACGGCTCGAGAATCATCGACAAGTGCATGTAGAGCATCAACGAGTTGCCCTTGTACACGCCGCACTCAATGATCGCGCCCGGCACTTCGGCGACCTTCTTGAACAGCTCCATGCGCGACAATGCGGCGGTCACGCCAATGCGGTTGGCGAAGACGAACGGCGCGTCAGCCACGTATTCGGCATCGACCCGTTTCAGGACGTTGGTACGGGTTTCGTTGTACTGGGCCTCAGCGGGCGTGATGCGACGCTTGGTCATTGCGGGATTCCTCGGAAATTCGAAAAGTCGTGGACGTGGAAGTAGTCTTTGAAACCGGCGCCGACATCCGGGCAGGCGCTGTCGACGTTGATCGCGCCGCGCTGCTGCTTGAGGTCGTCGAGGTGCATCAGGCGAAAGTCCACACTGAAGCGGGTGTGTTGCGTGTAATTGGGCACGGTGCCGTGCAGGTGCGAACCCGAGAACACCAGCATCTCGGCGGTGTTGCCGGCAATGCGCAGTTCAGAGGCGCTGTTGATCGCTTCGGTGGGTACCGGGTGCTGGCGCGCCTCTTCCTTGACGTTGTCCTTGGCGCGCTGGCGTTGCACGCCGATCCAGTCGGACAGGCTCCACTGCGCCGAGGTGTTTTTCACCGGGACGTCGAAGTAGGCCGGGTTGATCATCATGGTCTGCTCAGGCTGGATCGTGTAGACCGGCATCCAGGTATTGATCTGGCAATCGACACCGCCATACCAGGTATCGCGATGGGGCTTGTAGGCATAACTGACGCCGGCGTGCAGGTAGTCGTAGTTGGGCACGACACGGATGCGCGGTACGTCGAAAATGAACTCCTCGGGAGCGGCACCGATTTCGTCGGTGAAGCTGCGGATCAGCTCCTTGGCACGCAGGCTGTTGGTGAACTGGCCCTTGAGGCGGGTCACCAGCACCACGAACTCTTCCACCGGCATCAGCGTGTGCAGCGCCTGGTGATTGGTCTCGCCATCGAAGGCGGCGGTGATGCTTTCCTGGGCAAAGGCACAGAGTTCCTTTGCCGCTTTCAGTTCGGTGTTGAGGAAGATGTCGCCAGCGTAGATCGCACTTCTGAAATCAGCGTGCTTGTGCAACTGATTGATGAATAAGTTCACGGTTCTCACCCAGGAATACTTTGGCTCTCATAAGAGTCGGCAACAGGCTGACAAACTGAAGGGCTGGCGGACGTGTGGTGCGTCAATAAAGCGCAAGCCTTTGAGCATGCGAGCAAATGCCGTGCCGCTGGACGAAAAAAATCCCGACGGGAAAACCCGCCGGGATGATGTGCTTCGAACCCAGGCTGCGACCCTGGGATTTGCACTCCTGTGGGAGCGAGCAAGCCCGCTCCCACAAGATTCCAGCTGCGGTCAATAATCCTGCTGCTTACGAAACGCCCAGCGCCCGGCAATCACGGTAAAGGTCGCGACCAGCGCCACCAGCACCCAGAAACCCTCCGGATCACCGGCCAGCGGAATGCCGCCGACGTTCATGCCGAAGAAACCGGCGATGATGTTGATCGGCAGCGCCAGCACCGTCACCACCGTCAGGGTGAACAGCGTGCGGTTGGTCTGTTCGTTGATGTTGGCGGCGATCTCTTCCTGCAACAGCTTGATCCGCTCACCCAGCGCCGTGAGGTCGTTGATGATCAGCGCGAATTCCTCGGTGGATTTGCGCAGTTCTTTCACGTCTTCTTTTTGCAGCCATTGCGGCGGCCGGTTGAGCAGGCGCAACAATGAGCCTGGCTCCAGCGCCAGCAGCCGTTGCAAGCGCACCAGCACCCGGCGATTGGCGCCCAGTTCAGCGCGGTTGGTCGACAGCCGTGAGGACAGCAATTCGTCTTCGATCTGGTCCACGCTCTGGCTGGTCTTGCGCACGATCTGGGTCAGCACTTCACCCTGGTCGCGCAGCAGATGCACAAGCAGCTCCAGAGGGGAGCGAAAGCACTCCCGGGCCTTCACCGACGAGCGTAATTTGTCCACCGAGTGCAGCGGTTGCAGGCGTGCGCTGATGATCAATTGGCTGCGGGCGCACACCCACAGGGTCGAGACATCCGACGAGACCATGTTGCTGAGGTTGAACACTACATCGTTGACCACTGCCAGCAACGCGGAGTCGACATGTTCGATGCGCGTCGAGCGCGAGCCTTCGTGCAGCGCCTCGAAAAATTCCTCGGGTAACTCCAGATGACTTTTCATCCAGCGTTCGCACGCGGCGTGGGCGAGGTTCAAGTGCAGCCAGAGAAATTGCTCGTCGCTTTCCGGTTGTTGCAGGTACTGCAAGGCCTCGGCGGAATTGATTTCCCGACCGGCCTCACCGGGGCGAAAGCTGAAACCGTAAAGCAGGCCGAACAGATCCGTGTCGCGATGACTGTGATCGATGCTGTGGTTCATGAGGGCTCGCAAGGGGAGACGCCTGTCGCAGGTTTCGCAGGTTCACTTGAGCGGCATCATCGCAAGCGGGGATGACGTTTTGGTGACGGGAAAATAACGCAAACGATTGCTCTACCGGCGGTCGGGATATTCTCAAGAATCGCTCTGGCTAGCCGATCACGCTTGGGTTGAGTTGCGCGCCGCAGGCCTAGGCCGGGAGCGCAGACAGGGAAGTCCGGACACTTTTCACGCCTTAACGGGGCGTGCCTCATTCCTGTCATGAGTACCATCTGATGCTTTTGCAAAAGTCCCTGAGAGCACAAATTCTCGCCCTGCTGAGCGGCAGCCTGCTGGCGATGCTGTTGATCGCCCTGGCGTGCTTTCACTTCCTTTCCAGCGGCGTGCAGAACTACGCCAATCTGATCGAAGGCCCACTGCATACCTCGCAATTGATCGATGAAGCCAACCTGCAATTCAAGGTGCAGGTGCAGGAGTGGAAAAACGTCCTGTTGCGCGGCAAGCAACCGGCGGACCTGAGCAAGTACTGGGGGCAGTTCGAAGACCGTCAGCGTGATGTGCAAAACATCCTCGGCGAACTGGCCGCGCAGAAGGGTATCGAACCGCAACTCAAGAGCCGCATCGAGCGCTTGCGTGACGAACATCGCCAGTTGGGCGCGGCCTATCAGAAGGGCCGGGACGCGTTCGTGGCCGCCGGTGGTGATCCTGCGGCGGGCGACGCGGCGGTCAAGGGTGTGGACCGCGCCGCCAGCGATCAGATGAGTGAACTGGTCAGCGAGTTGCGCAAGCAGGGCGCCGAGCAATCGACACTGATCAGCGCCGCTGCCGATCGCACGGTGATGCTGGGGATCATTGTGATGTTGGTTTCGGGGTTGCTGATCGGCCTGCTGAGCCTGTGGCTGGTCAACCGCAACCTGGTCGAACCGATCCGCAAATTGATCGAATACGTGGCGCAACTCAGCCAGGGGCGTATTGCCGAGCGCGTGGCCAGCACCCGTCAGGACGAGTTGGGCAAACTGGCGATGGCCGCCAACACCCTGCGCGATTTCCTCGCTGAAACCTTCAGCCGTTTGCAGTGCAGTGCGTCGGACCTGGACAGCGCCAGCGGTGAGTTGAATTCGATCGCCACCGTGATGGCCGGCGGTACCAACGAGCAGTTCAACCGCACCGATCAGGTGGCCACGGCGATGAACGAAATGTCCGCTACGGCACAGGAAGTCGCCCGTCATGCCGCCGAAGCGGCGCGGGCCGCCGACGATGCCGACCAGTCCGCCCAGCAGGGCGAAAAAGTCATGCAGGGCACCATCCATACGATCACCCAGATGCGCGGTGAAATTGCCAACACCGCCACGGTCATCCGCCAACTGGAAACCGACAGCGGGCGCATTGGCAAGGTCCTGGAAGTGATTCGCGGCATCGCCGAACAGACCAACCTGCTGGCGCTCAACGCGGCCATCGAGGCGGCCCGCGCCGGTGAGGCCGGACGCGGATTTGCGGTGGTGGCCGATGAAGTGCGCAGCCTGGCCCAGCGCACGGCGGCGTCGATCATCGAGATCAACCAGATCATCCAGACCGTGCAGACCGGTGCAATCGAAGCGGCCCAGGCGATTGAAAGCGGTCAGTCACGCAGCGAACAAAGCGTGCAGCAAGTGACGGAGGCCGGCGCCATGCTCGAACGCATCACCCTGGCCGTGGAAGCCATCCGCGACATGAACCGCCAGATCGCCACTGCCGCCGAAGAGCAGACCTCGGTGGCCGAAGACATCTCGCGCAACCTCACCGAGATCACCAGCATCGCCAGCACCAACCTGGACAACGTGCAGCGCACTGAAGCGGCCAGCACCAACCTGCACGGTTTGTCGGGGCGGTTAAACGAGGTGACGGCGCGCCTGAGCGCTTGAATCCCGAAAACGCAAAAGCCGCACGATGTTCCCATCGTGCGGCTTTTGTCTGTTTCGCGATTACGTGTCCTGTTTGTTTTCCAGGACCTTGCCGTTGGAGGCATCGATGTCCACATCCCACTCGACGTTCTTGGCGTCACGCAGTTCGACTTCGTACTCGTAACCGTTGAAGTGGTTGTCCAGCTCGGTCTTGGTAATCGTTGCACCCGGGTGCAGATCCAGGGCGATCTTGTTCAGGTCTTCCAGTGGCTTGATCTTGCCGTCCTTGACCAGTTGCGGGATCTGATCGACCCGCACATCGGCCTGGGCCAGGCCGGCGCTGAGGGTCAGGGTTGCAGCGGTCAACAAAGCAGTCAGGGTCTTCATGGGCTTCTTTCCTTGGGTGATCCGTTCAAGTGAGATCAGGTTAGCCTGTGTAACTTAATCCACCCTTAAATCCCTCGACATGTCCTGCATCAATCCCTGTAGGAGCGAGCCTGCTCGCGATGCAGGCACCTCGGTGTCATGCCAGGCACGGCTCAATAGCCGTTGTTCTTCAACACTTGATCGACACTCGCCGCCGGTCGTTTATAGAACTTCAACAACTCACTGGCGCGATTGGTGAAGATACCGTCGACTCCGGCGTCCATGACTTTCTGGTAGTCCACTGCATCGTCGATGGTGTAGACGTGCACCAGCAGGCCCTGGTCGTGGGTGTACTGGTTCATCCAGGGTTGCACCAGATCCGAGTAACTCTGGTCGCCACCCTGGGTCAGTGCGGCGGACGGGCCGGTGCCGATTGCGCCCTGGGCCTTGGCGTAGTCGACCCATTGCTGGAACTCGGCCTTGTCCTTCGGTTGCTGTTTGGCGTAGTAAGCGGCTTTGTCCTTTTCGCCGGACTCGGCAAATGTCACCTTGGACTTGGGCTCGATACTGCCTTCACCGACCCACAACAGCAGGATCTTCGGCACCTTCGGCATCTCCTTTTGCAGCAGTTCGAGGCTGCTCTTCTCGAAGGTCTGCAGGACCACCTTGCCTTTACCCTGGCCGACCGCCAGCTCGCTTTTTGCCAGTTTCGAAGCGGTCGGGCTCAGCCAGCCGCGGCCCTGAAGTTGTTCCTTGAGGTCGTGTTCGATGCCGGGAAACTGCTTGGGCTCCTTGGTCTCGATGTACAGGCCGGGCTTGTGCAGGCTGTTGCCCTCGGCGATGTCGATGATTTCATCGAGGGTCAGAATCTTCAGGCCCGCGAAGGCAGGACGCGCGCGATCCGGGTACGCGGCATTGAACCAGCTGCCCGCGTCCAGGGTTTTCAGCTCGGCCATGGTGAACGCATTGGCGGGGCTGTCCTTGCGCTCGGGGAATTTGCTGGCGACGTCGGTGGTGCGTTGCAGATTGTTGTCGTGCAGGGCAAACAGCACGCCATCCTTGCTGCGCTGCAGATCCAGCTCCAGGTAGTCGGCGCCCAGGTCGCGGGCAGTCTTGTAGGCGGCGGCGGTGGATTCCGGCGCATCGAACGACGCGCCGCGGTGGGCGATCACCGCTGGATGCGGAATGCCCAAACGGGTCGCCAGTGCCGAGGGGCCAGGTTCGCTGGCGGCCTGTGCGTGGCCGAGGCCGAGCAACAGGCTCAGTAACAGGGCGCTTTTAGTAAAGGTTGCGGGCATGGTCGAGATCCTTTCGCAATAAGTGAGCGGTCCCTTTTAACAACTCATCGTTGCAGGCGCTATCGCCAGACCGACATAAAACTGTCTAAAGCTGATTTTCGTCAGGGCTTTTGTGCGCCCGTTTGCAGTACGCTGGCGCCCTGCAATTTCCCCGGCAGAGGGAAACGCAGGCCCTGTGTGCATACCAACGATCACCATTGCGGGGTTTATCATGCGCATCACTTCCCAGCTCATCTGCCAGGCTGCCGACCAACTCAAAGGCTTCGTCGGCCTCAACCGCAAGACCGGCCACTACATCGTGCGCTTCAGCGAAGACTCGTTTGGCATGGACGTGGCGGACGACGGCATTATCCCTACCAGCGAATTCGTCTGGGCCGCGGGACCCGAGCAGACCATGATGCTCAAGCGTGAGTTGATTCAGTTGCTGCTGGACCAGAACATCGATGACCGGATCAACATCACCGAGCCGTTGCGGGTGTACATGAACCGGCGGGAAGTGCCGGAGATTTCGGCGGTTCGCAGTCTGGTTCGGGGTTGAGTATTTGCGGTGAATTGACTGGCCCCATCGCGAGCAGGCTCGCTCCCACATTTGATCACTGCCGGTCACAAATTTTGTGTTCACAGAAAATCCACTGTGGGAGCGAGCCTGCTCGCGAAGGCTGCCTAAATAACACCGCATCAATTACAGGCTGAACCCGTAGGCCCGCTCAACCCGGCACACCCGCGTATGACACCGCGCATACCAGGTCGAGCGCCCACGCTCGCGAATGGCCGTATGCTCAGGATGATGCTTCCACGCCAGAATCGCCGCTTCACTGGCCCAGTACGACACCGTAATCCCAAGCCCATCCTCACCCCGCGCCGATTCCACGCCGAGAAACCCCGGCTGTTCACGGACCAGTTCCAGCATCCGTGCGGCCGCTTCGGCGTAACCCTGGTCACCCTCGGTGCGCAGTGAGGTGAAGATCACCGCGTAATAAGGCGCGGCTGGCGTATCGGCGATCATGACGAGCGCCCCGCACAGGCTTCGACAAAGGCGCCAATCAACGGCGGCAAGACGCCCTTGAGCGCCGCCCGCTCGGGTTGGAACAAGGTCGCGACAAAGAACGGATGACCGCTGAGTTCGACTGCCCGCAGTTCGTGTTCCGAATCGTGGCCGACGGCCTGAAGTTCGCGCTTGAGCAACTCCCCCTGGAACTGCGGATTCACCCCATAACGACAGCGATAGCCTTCACGAATCTCGGCGCTTTCGTAGGCCTCGGCGATCAACGAGCCTTCACGTAAATGAATGGTATCGACCGCTTCCACCAGCGCGCACGACAGCGGCGTCAACAGCGCCCGTGCGGCATCGGGATTTGTCTCGCCGTGTTCGGCATCCGACCAGCCCAGCACATTGCGCGCATATTCCAGCACCGCGTGTTGAAAACCACCGCAGGTGCCGAGAAAAGGTCGCTGTTGTTCGCGGGCAAAGCGAATCGCCAGCAATGCACCGTCCATGTTGCGATACGGGCTGGCCGGCACACACCAGACCCCGTCGAATGTGTGCAGCGGTGTCTCGGCGTGGATTTCATCGGTGGCCAGCCATTGCCATTGCACGTTCAGGCCACTGTGTTCAGCGGCTTTTTCGAGGGCGACGGGAATGGCCTGGTGGGCGGTGACTTGCGGGTCGTGGTCGCCGATCAGGGCGATGCGAATCGGGCGGGTTTCCATGTGGGGCCTCTGCACTTGTTGATTGCTGGTGCCCACTATAGATTGGCGTTCACGCACTCAATATTGGCGTTTTCTCAAGTGATCAATGCAGCGACGCACTATCGACTGGACTACCCGGACCTGGCCCTGATCCTCGCGCTGGTGCGCGGCGGCTCTCTGGCTCGGGCCGCGCAACTGCTCAAGGTGGATGTCTCGACGGTGTTTCGAGCGGTGCGCCGGTTGGAGGCTGCGCTGGGCCAGCAACTGTTCGAAAAAAGCCGCGCCGGTTACCTGCCCACCACCCTGGCGCAGTCCCTGGCGGAACAGGCCGAGCGCGCTGAGCAGGCGCTGGAGGCGGCGCGCATCGGTGTGGAGCAGGGCGGTGAAGTGATCAGCGGCATCGTGCGCCTGACCTGTACCGATTCGGTCCTGCAAGGTTTGCTGTTGCCGGCGCTGGCGCAGTTCATGCCGAACTATCCGGCGCTGACCCTCGAACTCAGTACGTCCAATGATTTTGCCAACCTCAGCCGTCGGGATGCCGATATCGCCCTGCGCCTGACCCGCACACCACCGGAGCATCTGGTGGGACGGCGGCTGGCGGACATTGCCTACCGCGTGTGCGCTAGCGAGCGATACCTGCAATCGGTCAATTCCACTGACCTGGCCGCATTGACCTGGATCGCCCCGGATGACTTCCTGCCTGATCACCCGACCGTTACCTGGCGTCGCCAGGCCTTGCCGGGCGTAACACCAGGCTATCGCTGCAACAGCATGCTGTCGGTGACCGAGTTGGTCAGGGCGGGGCTGGGTGTAGCGGCGTTACCGGACTTCTTGATCGGCGACGGATTACAGCCGCTGAGCGAACCACTGCACGGATACGACACCGCGCTGTGGCTGCTGACCCGTCCCGACTGCCGTGCCTTGCGCTCGGTGGTCACCTTGTTCGATGAGTTGGGGCGGGCGCTGAAACTACCGTGAAACCGTTCAAGTTCTTGGTTGAGGCTCACTATAGCCTCAGTATCGGTTTCATTCTGAAACACATGTGCCATTCAAATCAGAGCCATCAATCCTTCGACCCTCCGTCCGAACTTGTCATTTATTGCAACTGATAGCAGGCCAGAAACATGTCCAGCGCGGACTCGGCGACTTGGTGTTGTTCTTCGGGTGACAAGCCTGGCTTGCCCATGGAAATCTGCGGCCAGAAGGCAAACGACTTGAGCAGCCCCTGCACCTGTTGTGCGGCAAAATCAGGGGCAGTGGCTTTCAACCGACCATCGGCCTGAGCGGCGCGAATCCATACCGTCAGCCCTTCTTCGCGTTCGCCCATTCGCGCCACCATATCCTGCGCCCGCTCCGGGGAATGAATCGTCGCCGCTATCGCCACCCGCGCCAGGTCGAGAAAATTGTCATCGCCCAACATTTGCAGCTTGGCCTTCAGCAATACGCGCAATTGATCGCGCAACGGCAGGTCGGGGCGGTAAGCCGTTTCCTGTTCTTCCGTTACCCGGATCCATAATTGATTGAGGATTTCGGCGAACAACTCTTCCTTGCTCGGAAAGTGGTTGTACACCGTGCGCTTCGACACACCGGCAGTGGCAGCAATCTTGTCCATGCTGGTGATCTCGAAACCGTTGTCACGGAATTCGTTGATCGCGGCTTGAATGATCGCTTGGCGTTTTCGGTCGGTGAGGCGCTGTGGAGCTGTCATAAGTACGCTTCGGCAGGGAGAAGGGGGGAATTACACTCAGCAGTTTACTTGTCATCGACTTTGATGCAACCTAGAAACTACACTGTGCAGTGTAATATTTTGTTAATCCTGCCCAGCAAAAATAGAAAGTCCGGCTGATGCGTGCGTGCCTTGGCCATTTATCGTCCCAAAGCGGAAAATCGCGTCATGCGCGGTTTTTCTGGAGTCATTCAGTCATGGCCAATTCAAACTCCCCGGCGGACAACGCCTCCACTCCTGAAGCGTCCCGACAGGCTCAAGGGCAGTATCAAAACTTCACGCCGGTTCAACGTTTAAGCTTTGGCAAAACCATGGGCATCCTGTGGAACGTGCTGTTCCACAAGCCGCAAAACACCCGCCCGAGTGCGCCCGTCCCGGTGCAAGCCCTGACTCAAGCCGCGCTGATTGCCGCGCCGAACCACAGCGTCTATCGCCTGGGGCACTCCACGGTGTTGCTCAAGCTGCGCGACAAATTCTGGATCACCGACCCGGTCTTCGCCGAGCGTGCCTCGCCCGTGCAATGGGCCGGCCCCAAGCGTTTCCACCAGCCACCGATCAGCCTGGAAGAGTTGCCACCGATTGAAGCGGTGATCCTGTCCCACGACCACTATGACCACCTGGATCATGCGGCCGTGCTGAAGCTCGCGGACAAGACCAAACACTTCCTTACCCCGCTGGGCGTAGGCGACACCCTGATCAAGTGGGGCATCGACGCCAGCAAAGTCCGCCAACTGGATTGGTGGCAAGGCACGGAAGTCGATGGCATCCAGTTCATCGCCACCCCGTCGCAGCACTTTTCCGGCCGTGGTCTGTTCGATAGCAACAGCACCCTCTGGGCTTCGTGGGTGATGATCGACGGCGACACACGCCTCTTCTTCAGCGGCGACAGCGGCTACTTCGACGGTTTCAAACGCATCGGCGAACAGTACGGCCCATTCGACCTGACCCTGATGGAAACCGGTGCCTACAACGTCGACTGGCCGCACGTGCACATGCAACCTGAACAAACCCTGCAAGCCCACCTCGACCTCAAGGGCCGCTGGCTACTGCCGATCCACAACGGCACCTTCGACCTGTCGATGCACGCCTGGTACGAACCCTTCGACCGCATCCTGGCCCTGGCCTGGGAACGCAACGTATCGATCACCACACCGCAGATGGGCGAGGCGTTCAACTTGATGCATCCGCAGCGTGGTGGGGCGTGGTGGCTGGCGGTGGAAGGGGAGAGTGAGCGGGTGGTGGTGCAGAACGCGTAAGCTGCTGAGGCAGGGCCACTTGCCATGAAGTGGCCCTCATATATCCCTCACTCCACCATCGCAAAATCCGCCCGCCCAACCGGATTCGGCGTCGAACCCTTCACATTCATCCCTCGACCCGGCGCAAACCCGGGGAAAAACACCAACCCTTCCGATTCGAACCGATAGGCCAGCGCCAGGCGCGTGACGTCCAGCACCTCCTGGCGTGCCTCGAAGCGTTGAATGGCATCCACCGAGACTCGGGACTCCCGCGACAGCTCTTGCAC
Source organism: Pseudomonas sp. KH_046_1 (assembly GCF_057839025.1). NCBI lineage: Bacteria > Pseudomonadati > Pseudomonadota > Gammaproteobacteria > Pseudomonadales > Pseudomonadaceae > Pseudomonas > Pseudomonas sp. KH_046_1. The sequence continues at coordinate 4,941,171 of NZ_CM174481.1, read as the reverse complement.
ACTCCAGCCCAGCATCGCTCGGGCCTGGGCGCAGTGGGCCGGGGTGAATTGGAAGAGGGCGATACGTTCCAGGGTGATTTTCATCGCTTGAGAGGCCATGGTGTTCTCCGGGCTCGAGAGTGTTGGTCAAAATATACTGTGTTTTTGTACAGTTGTTTTGAGCCCGGATCAAACGCATTTTTTGATTTGTCTTTTCAGCCAGACGAACGGCGCTGTGCTTATTTGCCCGCCAACCCCGGCGCTTCGCGCACAATAAAGTGATCCAGGTTTTCAATGTTGGCGCTGAACACCCCGAACGTCTGCTCGGGGTTTTTCTTGCTTGGCACCTGCTTCAGCTCGGGCGTTACCCCATAAAAGAAGCAGTACAACTCCCGCCCGCTCTCGATAGCGTGCTTGATCTCCTCCAGGAACGCCTTGCGCTTGCGGTAGCTGTCGATCAGTTTTTTGCTCAGGTAGACATTGACCGAGTAAGGCTTCTTCTCGAACCAGACCTTCTTCTCGAAATCGATGCGAAAGCTCTGGGTGTAGTCCTTGATCTCTTTGACCTTGCCCCAGTAAATCAGCCCCTTGTTGTCTTGCAGATACTCGATCTTCTTGAAAAACGACCCGTAAGGCGCGGTGTGCTCGCCAATCTTCAGCGGCACTCGCTTGAGCAAATCCTTATCGTCGAAGTTTGAAACGAAGCATTCCACCGGATGGGCGAAGACACTGGTCTTGTCCGGGGCCGATTCCCTGCTCGGTTGTTCGACATTACTAACCGCCTTAGGCGTCAATGGCTCATCCCGAACCACATCGGCAATCAGCACCGGGCTGGACGGCTTACGCACATACTCACGCCGAGTCAGTAACAATTCCGACGGGAAATTTTCCTCGCGACTGTCATCCGTTTCCGCCTCATCCACACCTGACGCCGGCGTCTTCAAGCTGACATAAGGGCAGCCCTCGATATGCCGCGTACTCGGCAAGTTCTTGAAGTGCGGCGTGCGCACGTAGTTCACATTTTTCGCGTTGAACGTGCCCAGTTCATTGGCCGTATCGAACGCCAGGCGACAGGCATCGTTGGGGCATTGGAAATGCTCCTTGGCGGAGTCGAAATCCATCGTCTCGTCGAAATTCAGATCCCGCACGTCGTAGATCGACAACTTGTCGTTGAGGCTTAGGCAGTAGGCGAGGTCGAATTTCATGTCGGGTTCCAAGTCCTTTAGATGAACAGCTTCCAGTGATGGCGCATTCGAAGCAATAGCTACACTCAGATCACTTCGATATCGCCGAGCCTGCACAGTCCATCAACGAGGGCGGTTCATGAGCCATTCAGATGCTTCGCCCCCTCTCCCGGAGCCGGGCCGGATAGCCCGCCGCGATGAACAGACCGGTTGGCGCCGCTGGCTACCGGGGCTGGGCATGCTGCGCGAATACCAACCGGCATGGTTGCGTTACGACATTGTGGCCGGCCTGGTGTTGACCACGATGCTGGTGCCCGTCGGTATCGCCTATGCGGTGGCTTCGGGCGTGCCGGGCATCTATGGCCTCTACGCGACCATCGTTCCGCTGCTGTTCTATGCCCTGTTCGGCCCCAGCCGAATTCTGGTGATGGGGCCGGATTCCTCCCTGGTGGCCGTCATCCTTGCCGTGATCATTCCACTCTCCGGCGGCGACCCGCAGCGTGCCGTCGCCCTGGCGGGGATGATGGCGATCGTCTCGGGAGCCGTGTGTATCCTGGCCGGCATGGCGCGTCTGGGTTTTATCACCGAGCTGCTGTCCAAACCGATCCGCTACGGCTACATGAACGGCATCGCACTGACCGTATTGATCAGCCAGTTGCCCAAACTGTTCGGTTTTTCGATTGAGTCCGAGGGCCCATTGAGAAACATAGGGGCCATCGCCTCGGCGGTGATGGAGGGAAAGGTCAACTGGACCACTTTCACGGTGGGCGGGCTCACCCTGGCGGCGATCCTGCTGCTCAAAAGATGGCCGCGATTGCCGGGCATCCTGATCGCCGTGGTAGGCGCGACAGTCGCCGTGGGTGTACTCGACCTTGCGACACGCGCCGGTGTGTCGGTCCTCGGTTCGCTCCCCCAAGGCTTGCCCGGATTCGCCATCCCCTGGATCACCAGCGCCGACATCGTCCCGGTGTTGATCGGCGGGTGCGCCGTCGCACTCGTCTCGTTCGCCGACACAAGCGTGCTATCCCGTGTCTACGCGGCGCGGACCCGTACGTATGTCAACCCGAACCAGGAAATGGTGGGCCTCGGCATCGCCAACCTGGCGGCCGGTTTTTTTCAGGGCTTCCCGATCAGCAGCAGCTCGTCACGTACGCCCGTGGCCGAGGCCGCCGGAGCCAAAACCCAACTGACCGGCGTCGTCGGCGCACTGGCGGTTGCCTTGCTGCTGGTGGTGGCACCGGACCTGCTGCAACATTTACCGTCCAGCGCGCTGGCGGCAGTCGTGATCGCCTCGGCCATCGGCCTGATAGAGATCACCGACCTGCGCCGGATCTATCGCATCCAGCGCTGGGAATGCTGGCTGTCGATTGTCTGTACCGTCGGCGTGGCCGTGTTCGGCGCGATCGAGGGCATCGGCCTGGCCATCGTGATTGCCGTCATTGAGTTCCTTTGGGATGGCTGGCGCCCGTACTCCGCGGTATTGGGCCGCGCCGATGGGGTCAAGGGCTACCACGACATCAAACGCTACCCCGACGCGCGCCTGATCCCCGGCCTGGTCCTGTTTCGCTGGGATGCACCTCTGTTTTTCGCCAACGCCGAACTGTTCAGCGACCGCGTGCTGGACGCCGTGGCGGCATCACCCACGCCCGTGCGCTGGCTGGTGGTCGCCGCAGAACCGGTCACCAGTGTCGATGTGACGTCTGCCGATATGTTGGCCGAACTGGACGACACCCTGCACGCGGCGGGTATCGAGTTGTGCATTGCCGAGATGAAAGACCCGGTCAAGGACAAACTCAAGCGGTTCGGGTTGTTTGCGCGGTTGGGGGAGACGGCGTTTTTTCCAACGATTGGGACGGCGGTGGATAGTTATGTGGCGAACTATCAGGTGGATGACAGGGAGCGGGAAGATGAAGGGAACTGATTGCCGTGAAACCCGCGAGATCGAAACAGAGACTTCACATCAAGGAGCGAACCATGCCGAACAACTGGCCCGCCGGGATTGAGCACGTTGTTGTGTTGATGATGGAAAACCGTTCGTTCGACCATTTGCTGGGGGATTACACAAGCATCAATCCCGCGTGTGACGGTATCAACCGCAAGGCGCCCAGCACCAACCCGCTGAAGCTGGCCAATGGCAATTCGACGGTGATCACCCAGGCCTCGGAGTTCCCGGAGAACTACAGCCTGTGGGCGCCGCCGCCCCCTCTGCCTCCGGCGCTGCCGCCGAGCAACAGCGAGGGTTTCGACCTTGGTCACGAGTTTGTCAACGTAGAGAAACAACTGGGCGTCTCCTTCAAGGCCAGCCCGACCAATCCCACGCTCAACGGTTTTGCCCAAGACGCCTACGACAAGGCCCGCACCGACCTGAAAGTCTACAAAACCTGGTCGCAATCCATGGCCCAACGGGCGATGAACTACATCCCGTTCGGCGCTACGCCAGCGAAGGACACGCTGCCGGCCATCCACGGGCTGGCGCGTAACTTCACCGTGTGCGACCGCTGGTTTTCCTCGGTGCCAGGCCCGACCTGGCCGAACCGTTTTTTTGCCATGCTTGGCAGTTGCAATGGTCATCTGCTGATGCCGTCCACCGGCACGGTGCTGGCCGGCATCAAAAGCCTGATCGCGCAGTTCGGCGGCGAGAGTATTTTTTCACTGCTGCGCAACAACGGCCGTGACGCACGCATTTATTCCGACGGCGCCGTCCCGCTGGCGGCGCTGGTCAAGGGTGGTTTACAGCACCTGAACATCGAGGATTTCAAGTCGGACGTCGCCGGCAACAAACTCCCCGAACTGTCGTGGATCGAGCCGAGCTATGGCCTGCTCAACGGTAAGCTCGGGCCAAACGTGTCCCATCATCCGCCTGAAGACTTGCGCTTTGGCGATCAGTTCGTCGGTGAACTGTTCAATGCCTTGTCGGCCAATACCGCCGTCTGGAACAAAACCTTGTTCGTGCTGCTGTACGACGAACATGGCGGTTTCCATGACCACGTGGTGCCGCCGACTTGCGTGGCGACCGGTTCAACGGTCGATGTGCCCTGGAAAAATCCCTTCACCCGCCTCGGTGTGCGTGTACCGGCGATCCTGGCTTCACCGTGGCTCAAGCCGGGTTTGATCCCCTGGACGGGGGATGTCCAGGCGCAGCACTACGATCACACCAGTTTGCTGGCCTTTCTTTGCGATCACTTCAAATTGCCCCGCAGTGCCCTTGGCCCACGGGTGGTCGTCGCGCAGCATTTCGGCAATGCACCCATCTGGCGCGCTGCACCGAGCGTATCGACTGCGCCAAAACTGGCGGCCACCGTGGTGCCGAGTCGCGCCGGGTTGCCATTGATCGAGTCCGAACTGGCGACCCAAAGTCGACAAGTGGTGGACAGCGCCACCGGTTACCTCGACGGCCTCGATCCCGAGCAGATCTGGAAGAGCAGCGCCCAATGGGTCAGCGGTTTTCTCGGCAACCGCAGCCGTGCCTTGGCCGATCCCGGTCAGGCCGCGCTCACGCCGGCCGCGCCCAGTGCGGACAGCCTGGAGGCGAAACTGCGACGCCTGCAGGATTTGATGGTCGCCGCTCAAGGGCAAACGGCTCCTCCGGTGGCGGCGCCGGCCAGCAAAGCCTTGGTCGAGCCAGGAGCGGAGGTTGCGCCAACGCGGCTGCGCGTCCTGTGCCTGCCCGGTGTGGGATTCAGTCGGGCAGCAGGCGGGCAGGGCGGCATCGATGGGAACTGGCAGGAACAATGGCGCACCTTGATCCGCACTCAATTGGCACAGAACGGTCGCCTCATCGATGACCAGGACATCGACTTTCTGACTTTCGATGACCAGCTCAAGGAGGGGCCTGACTTCGCCCAGATCACCCGAGGCCTGGCGATGCTGAGGGCCGACGCCAGGGGCAAGGCCGATGAGAATTTCGGCAGCTGGGGCCTGCCGGTCAACCAGATGTTGCGCACCACGGTGGGCGCCCTCGTGCAATGGATCGAAGACGCCGATTTGCGCACGCAGTTGACTCAACATCTGCTGGCGAAGATCGACGCATTCAATCCGCAGATCATCTTCGCCCAAGGCTTGGGCAGCCTGATCGGCTACGACGCCCTGCGCCGGTCGGTTGCAAAAAAAGGTTCGGCACTCAAGCGCATCGATGGCCGAGTGTTCGTCAGTTTCGGCTCTCCGATCTCACTGCCGCTGGTGATGCGCGAAGTGTGGGGTGGGCGGGTCCTGCGCCTGAGCGAAAACGGCCGAGGCATCCGCCGCTGGTTCCACCTCCATAACCCCAACGACGGCTTGCTGACCCGGCCAATCACCTCGCCGGACTCCGCGCGAGTCGACCTGCAAACCGAATTCACCTTGCCATTGCGCGATGACCTGCTCGACCTCAATCACGCCGCCCAGGCCTACTTGTCGTCACCCAACAGCCAGACCGGCCTGTGGCCACAATTGGCCCGCGATGTGGTGGCGGCGCGGGCGCTGGAAGTGCCGGCGTTCCTGTCCCGCAGCGGCCAACGCAAACGCCGCGCTCTGGTGGTCGGCATCAACGATTACCTCGACCCGAGCGCACGCCTCGACGGCTGCATCAACGATACCTACCTGATCAGCCGCATGCTCCAGGAAAGCGGCTACGACGCCGGCGACATCCGATTGCTGCACGACGCCCGAGCGACCCGGGCCAACTTCGTCGAGCGCCTCGAATGGCTGGTGGAAGGTGCCCGCGCCGGGGACGAGCGAGTGCTGTTCTACTCCGGCCACGGCACCCAGCTACCGGTCTACAGCAGCAGCGGTGAAGCCGACTGCATGGACGAAACCCTGGTGCTCCACGATTTCGACTGGGACGACGAAAGCACCCACTTCACCGACAAACTCTTCCGCCAGTTCTACAGCCACCTGCCCTTCGACCCGGACGGCCACGGCGCCAAACTCACCGTCATGTTCGACTGCTGCTACGCCGGCGGCATGACCCGCGGCAACGGCCGTGTGCGCGGCATCACCCAACCCAGCGACATCCGCCACCGCATGCTGCGCTGGGACCCCTACGCCGGCGACTGGGACCGCCGTGTCTACGCCGTCGACACCGACCGCCGCGACTTCAGCGAACAAGACAACAAAACCCGCGGCCTCACCCGCACCCGCACCACCCAAGGCGCCGCCACGGGCCTTCGCCCCGAGAAAAAAGCCCAACTGCTGCGTCAAGGCAAACTCTACGGCCACCATGGGCCCTACATGCCTTTGATGCTCTACGCCGCGCGGGAAAACGAAAAGGCCAATGAGTATGAGGTGGGGTCGAACAGCTACGGCGCGTTCACTTATGCCTTGGTTGAGCAACTGCGCAAGTTGCATCAGGAGGATGCGACGTTGGGGTTTGATCAGTTGATTGAGCGGGTGGGGAGTGTGTTGAGTGCGAGGTCGCTTGGGCAGACGCCGGAGATTGTTGGGCCGAGTGGGGTTAGGGCGGCGGTGTGTCCGTGGCGGATTAGTGGGTTGGGGAGGTGAGGGGGCTGGCCTATCGAAAAGCTATGGCTTCGGCTAGTTTGGCTAACTCCATGGAGGTGCCAAATGACTGAGCGGGTAAAAGTAAACATGCGCGAAGCCAAATCACAGCTTTCTCAACTTGCTGAGCGTGCATGGAATGGTGACAAAGTGGTGATTACCAAAAACGGTAAGCCTTACCTGGATCTGCTGCCCCATGTCGATACACCTCGGGCGCGAAGGCCTGGACGGTTGAAGGGGGCCATTCGGATGTCTGCGGATTTCGACAAGACTCTCGATGATCTAATCGATGGATTTGAGGACCGTCTATGAGGTGCTTGCTGAATTGATGTTTCCCAAACCGACGCAGATCCTCTGTGGGAGCGAGCTTGCTCGCGATGGCGTCAGTTCTGCCAACCTCAAATCCAGCTGACGGAATGAAGCCTCGCAATAGGCTGCTATTTCTCCTCCTTCAGCCGTTTCACCTTCGAATACGATTGAAGGGAAAAATTCGGATGTCTGCGGGTTTTGCTAACCCCCAAGAGGACGTCATTGAAGGATTCGAGGCTTAGGCTGCAGACGGGATTATTTATCGATACGGAATACGAGTAGTTACGTTCGGCCACCGAGATTCCAAAACCCACCACCGGTAATTTGTATTGCCGACAACACTCGTTTTTGGCCGAGCCATGAAAGTCACGTTTTAGTAGCTTGCAGCCTGATCCAGGGCACGCAAATAGACTTGATATGCTTTTTCAGCTTCCTGCGTAATGCGACACGATCCTTGCTGTGATGTTGCTGGCGGTGACAATGGGGGCAAAGAGCTGCAACGTTATCGAGGCCGTCCAGGCCTTTTTCGCTCAGAGGGACAATATGGTGCACTTCAAGATAAGAACTTCCGTCGTCTCTCTCGAACAGCTTTGCGATGCAGCCAGGCATTTCACAGGTGTTCTGGGCCCTATGGATGGCTGCCGCAACAACGTAGGGGTTACGTGCAAACTCACTTCTTTTAACGACCATCCTTGCGGGCCTTGCTGTAGCCTTTATGGCTAGCGCCAAGACCATCGAGCGTGGTGATCTGCGAGCGATCTCCTGCGTGACTTCCTCGGTTGTCATTTCTGCGACGGAGTCGAGCTTGATTGCGTAGAGAGTCTGCCCGATGTTGCCGATAAGCACTTCCTCATTCAGCTGTAGCCAAACTCTGATGAGTTCGCGGCCCATTCGTGGTTCCGGATCCCTGTCCGCCTCGGCTGAACGTTTAGCGTAGTAGAAAGAGCTCTTGACGGACTGCTCGTAAGGGTTCAGTGGTGTCACCACTGCGAAGGGCGTGGCCGGCCGCTCCAGCGAGGGAGCAATACCTGCATCCATAATCGCTGCATGCTGTTCCGCCGAAAGGACATAAGCCTGCTTGCTCTTGTCGGTCGGGGCTACGCTCTTGATGCCCCAGTTGTCGAAAATTAGATTCCAGTCGACAGTGGCCATTGCTGCCTCATCCCGGTTTAAAGTAGGTCATAGCGTAAATGGCAATGTGCCACTTGTCTATGCCGACAGCTTATGGCTATTCTCTCGGCTCCTTTCATCAGGCAATAGGACGTTTATTAGCATGGGCCTTCGCCAGCACTTTACAGGCGTTGCGGCCAGGTCTTTGTCGGCAGTTGATGCAACCCCTCGGTCCAATCAGCACGAGATAGGCTCAAACGCCTTCGTGCAGATCTTGGGTAACCCGGGCGGGAGGATGTATCTCTTCACGCTGGAGCCTGCAATCAGCATTCATCAAACCATCGAGATGGAATCCTGTGGGCTTCGGCTGGTCGTGCCTGCGCAGCTCCACAATACATACACCAATGCCCAGAGGTCCTAGCTTGCGGATCTCTGCTCCTATATTGAACTTGTCCAGCGCAAATTTCGTGGAGTGCCTTGAATGATGACGCCGCTTGGAGCGCTGGAGTCGCTTGACCTGACAGACCCCAAGACCTGCTTCGATATTCTCTCCCACGACAAGCATCAGGTTGCCGAAGGCATGGTCGTCGAAAGTCTGTTCGACCAGATAATCGAGCGCATTCCTGCCGCGGTGGGAGGCGAGGAAGTGCACATTCTGGACGTGGATACATTCGTTGTGCGTAATCCGAGGGCGTTCACGCAGGGCTACGCCTTCGTTCTGTCGTGGAAGGGACGGAAGCAGACTGGTCTGAAGCGATATCTGATAGCGCTCGGCAAGGTCTTTACTACCTATCAGGTTGAGTACATAGACGGGGCGGGGTTCAGGGCGAGACTTGTGAGGGAGGGCAGACCTGCAAGCAACTGGGCGGTACTGGAAGTCCTGTTGGGAACGCTGTCGGTCAGAAGCGCCAAGGGCTATACGGTTGACAGTCGGATTCGCAAGCAGGACCGCCAACTGGCCTCCTTCTGGGGCTATCTTCGCGAGACCTACGGCGATCGCTTGGCGGAGAAAGTTGCAGTTCCGCGGCTGCTGGTCAACTGGGGTATACAGCCATGGTTTCGCTCCGTCTGGAATATTGACCGGGTCTTGCTGGTAGGCGAATCGCTCTGGGTGCTGGAAGCAAAGCACAAGTTTCCCTACGAGCATTCGGGAAGATTGCAGTTCGGACTCAACAACGGCGAGGCCTACCTCATTCGGGACTTGGTCAGCTGCGGGATAAACGTCATCCACAGCATCGTGGTGAAGCCATACTGGGACATGAATGTCGGCTCTTCGTACCTGATAAGCAACTACAACGCCAGGCAGAGTGCAATCGTTGTTGGCCGAACGGTAGATAAGGCCGGAATCGAACAAATAATAGGATCTGCAACCGCCAGTTCTCCCGGACATACCACCATAACCGGAGACGGAAAGCTGAACTACAAGCCCCTGACCGCAAGCGATTTCGCCCTGCTGTCGAATCTGGCTGATCCGGACGCAGTCGCTTGTGGCATCGCGCAGCTGCTAGACGGCAGCATGGAACACCAGTGCCGGGACGAGAGTTTGAGGGCTGCTCGCATCGCTTGATCCTTTCGGTGAATACTCATGCCGCAGGGTGCTGCTTTAGAGCGTAACACTGCTCCAAAGGGTCAGAGATTTTCCTCGATTGAGCAATACCATGTTCAGCCTCTAGGTACCCGTAAGCAGTGCATGCCGGTCGGGCGCAGTCAGATCAGTTTACGTTCGGGATCCCGATTCGCAACAGACGCGCTTTGGGACTGGGCATCCGACCGAAAGAGTGGGGTGCCCCAATATCATCGGCGTGAGCTTGCGATCAGGTCTCGGAAGGGGGGGTGGAGCTAGTCTGGGTGAAAAAGGCTAAAGCATTCTCTGCCCTTGGCGCCTGCATTCAGCACTTGTCAACGAAATGCAGGCTCACAGCATTCGCTGTTAGTACTCAGACATCTCCATCGTAGCTACTCGTTATACGGAGAGACTGGCTGGTCGACCTTTCATCTCATAGGTACATTAGTGCATTAATTGTAAGACCTGTCAGGAGTTTTGAAGTTGAAAGCGGGCGCGGTGCTGCCGGAAGGCAATGTGTTCCCTCATTCCACCCGTTCATACCCAACAGTGAGCTTGCGGGAGGGGCGTTAGCAAGCATTGCTGGAGTGAATACGACCATTGTTCAACGAGTGCAGAAGCCCTGCCTCCTGCTCGGCAGGAAACTTTAGCTTTGACTGTCCTACATATCTTCAACTGGCATCCCTTCCTCCGCCATTCGCTTCACAAGCAGCTTAACTGCATTCTTATCCGGCCTCGTCAAGTTGATGTTTCCTGACCCGAGCTTCTGAAGGGCCCTGTCGGCCTTTGGCGACAGAAATCTACGCTGCTCGGCAGTCCGACGGATAATTTCGGCCTTGGGCACGAGCATGTGAAGGAGCAAGTCGAAGTCGATTTCAAGATCGATCCTTGCAGACGACTTCGCTTCCTTTTTCTCTTGCGTCATCTCATTTGCGTCGAGCACCAGATGCTCAGGTACGGCCGGAACGTTGAATTTTGAAGCCTTGATATTTTGCCAGCAAAGTTCCAGTTTGCAGTACTCGCCGACGTCCCGAACATTTGCAGAAGTATTTCTGAAAGCGGCAACGACCTGCGGGGCAAGAGAGGCGATCAGCTCTTGAAGCTCGTCCGGGACGGATTGAGTATTCCAGATTTGCCCCCAGTTTAGGCTTGCCTTCCCTCGGCGATCGATCTCCTCGGCGATCCAGGAAAGTGTATAGGCAACTGTCTGGGATTTGTAGCCGCGGTCATCTTTGTACCAGTCGGAGCCAGCAACATGCTTGTCGGTCCAGCGGAATATCAGCCCCATCGCGCAAGCATTTCTATACCAAACTTCGTTAAATTGGGTAGGCGCGGACTTCCAGTCCTTCGCGGTTTGATCAGCGAAGGCCATGAACGCTTTTTGCGCCCCTCTGGATACAACGTAAGGTTTTCTTTCAAAACTCAGGACATATTTCGCAAGGTCGGTCTTTTCGATAAGTTTATCTCTCGGATACTCCAGCTGATATTTTCTCTTTCCTGCAACGGACGCATACGCCATGCCGTCACGGTACTGCCCGCGCGCGCGCTCATAAAACCATTTGTCGCCCGTCATCGCACCGTTCTGAGGCGGTGCGGTCATTATCCGGGAGTAACGCTCCATTTGCAGATGGAACGGATGGCTCGAGAAGAAGTCTGCCTCTGATATACGATTCTGAGTGTTGGCGTACCGCGAAATTTTTGGTACGACCTGCTCGATATGGGCAGGTGGAACTACTGAGAGTTTCATTTGCACGTGAACACGTTCAAGCGGTGAATTTGCGACATCCTTTGCGTATAGGATAGACGCCGTCGTCTGGCCGCCATTCACGATCTGAAGGTTATGAATAGCTGCAATTCCTAGTTGCCCGTCTTCGAGTGTTTCGAGCGTAACCGCCGATGCGGTCGCGGTTAGGCCGTTGTTGTAAGCAAAGAACATCTCCGGCGTCTTCTTGATCGTTTCCAGAATACCCTTGTTCACCTTCGTCTTAGCCTGGAGATAGGTCCGGACGTTCTGTTCGAGCAGTCGCGCCCCGTATAGACCGTAGATTTCAGCAAGCACTGGGCCAGGAATAGCAAGAAGGTAGGATTGATGTTCCTCGGTGTTTGTCGAGGCCTTGAGACAGGCAACAGGCGCTCCGGCAATGCCTGCGATATTGACTTCGATAGACTCTGGAATTCGAAAGCTTTTCTGGATTTCGAAATAGCGAATCGCGTCAAGGACGCTATAAACAATCGGCACACCGCCTACTTGCTCGCCCAGTTGCGGCGGCCGTTTGGTCGCCAGTCGGGCGTTGGAAAAAAGGATGATGCGAACTCTTTTGATGAGATCGCGTGCTAAGTAGATGGGATAGGCCGCGGCAAACGCTGGGCTTGTTTCTTCAATTGAATTGATAAACACCGATGAGCAGGCATTCTCGAAGAAGGCAGTGGCTTGCTTTAACGCTGAGGTCAGGCGGTCAATATGTAGAGGTTCCAGTTCCGTTCCGTTTCGGAAATCGCAGACGGCGAGATAAAGCGTTCCGCGATCGGTATCCAGCCCGTAGCCGTCGATTCGGTATGGCCGCCGTCCACCTTCTTTGTGACTGTAGGTGTATTCCAAGTCGATGGTGTCACCGTTGTCTGACGCCGCTGCAGCATAGAGCTCGAAAAAGGCCTCTTGCTGGAAGATGCCCCGTGCCTCTGCTTCTAGAAGAATATCCTCTCGTAGGACTTCGAATGTTTGCTGCAACTCGCTCATACTTCGACTCCCTCGAAGGCATCATCATGGCTGATGATGAAGGGAGCGCAGTCGCTCACGCGAATGCTGTAGTTAACCATCTCTACGCCGGGGCGGAGATCACTGCGCTCGATACGAGGAAATTCACTGGACACCTCATAGAAAATGCGATCAACGAGAACCCAGCTTTCCTCGTTATATTCCGGCTGCTCCTGATATCCCGCTTCCAGCAGAGCGATCTCAAAGTGTTCCAGCGCGCCTGTGCCAGCCTCGGCAAAAGCGTCTCGAATCTCCGAAACAAGAGTATTTAGAGTCCGAGCCCCTGGGGCGGCGGATGGCAGTGGGGCGATGCCCTGATTGCAGAGCAGGATGCGTCCCTGAACCGGATCGAGTTGATCTTCGGAAGAAATCCGGATTCGCCGGTCGGCAGTCACCACCTGCGTCTTGACCTCAAAGATGGTGCCGGCGACCACGAAATCCTGCTCATGACCGCTAGGGCCATTCCAGCATTTGATTGCGGCACTCCAGCCGATGCGGTCACCAAGAACATCTCGCAGAAACAGCAGTTCGCCGACCAGGCCAACTCGCTCACCTTTTGACAGTAGGCGGTCGGCCCTATGGCGCAGCATCTCCTGCCAACGGTGGACCTCCTTTATGGCTTGCAGCAGCCCCTTTCCGGACTGTGTCGGTGCAAGCTTGTCGGTCGCAAGCATGAGGCTCTTGCACATAAGGGCGAAGTTTTGGAAATTGGAAGCATCACTCAGGCTCAGCACTAATCTTGAACGCCCAGAGGCCACCGGATGGACCTCGCAGGTCACTGCCGACATCTTCGGCAGATCAAGCATCCCTGGCTCCGCGCACTCGACATCTAGCTGGAAGACAAAACATCCGTGAAAGTCGCGGCCGATCCTGAAATCGAGCGGATGGCTACTGTCAGCAAGTCGAATGTTGTAGAAACCTGGGTCAGTCGGCGCGACGATCGCCTTCCATTCACTCAGCATCCTGGGCCTCCATCATCGCCTCGGAGTCATCGTCTGCTTCTGCGGCAAAGTGCTCAAGTTGCTGCCGATAGACCGCATTTACTTGGTAGGTTCTCTCCTTGGCCGGTTTACCGGTCTCGGGCATGCAGAAGGACAGCGTGACGATGTTATCGTCAAGTTTGAGATCGTCGTCGCACTCGTCTCGATCGTCGCGCAGCTTCGCGCTGAAGACATGCACCAACATCATTGGCCGTTCGCGCACAGAGCAGGCGGCGCGTTCCTTCTTATAAATTTCATCCCGATAGGCTGCATCCGCCGCCGCCTTCTGTATGTCGGACAGGCCGATTTGCGTATCCCCGGGGTCGGCGACACGGTTCTTGCTGCCATATACTCGATAGGTGCCCTTCTGAATTGTTCCTTGATCCCGAGACCTCAGATTGACCTTCTGGCCAGCAAATGGAATAGGGTCGCCCGACTGGCGCATGGGAAGTACCACATCCCATTTTGCGAGTTCATCAGTGACGCGGTCCTGAACATAGTCCCCTAGAAGGGATGTGTCGGAAATCACCGAGAGATCGGGATGATCCACGAACTGGAATTCGCGCATGAGACCGAGTACGTCGCGACCGCCTGCGACCCAGCGAATGTAGCCCTTCTGTATTTCAGCGGGGCTTCCGAGCGCGATGAGAAATTGTTCGACCGCCTTGCGATGTGCCTTTCCGATGACAGGATCGTTTGGGAGCGCGAAACCCTCGATGTGACGCGCGGAATAGTCCTGAGCGATTTTGAGCTTCTCGGCCGTCCGCATCTTGTTTGCCGCAGTTACCCGGATGGCGAGCGGGCTCTGCCGGACTTTGAGGCCGAAATCGCGCGGCGTGCGGCGGGCGGCCTGCATGCGTTTAATCTCGCTTCTCAATTCTTCGGTCGCCTCGTCTACAAATTCGTAATGGTCGAAGGACACCTGCGGCAGATAGAGGCGGCAATATTCCTCATATCCCGGTCGGTAACCGAACCAGCGCGCCATCTGCATAAGGGTGTCGCTCGCAGTAGCGTTCCGCAGGAGATAGGAGACCGTGAGACCTTCGAGCGTTAGGCCGCGTGAAAGCGCCAGCCCGCCGATGGCGATGACATGAAGACCTTCTGATTTACGCAGTGAATAATCGAGCTTGCCACCCCGCATATTGACAGTACGGACTTCGATGGACTGGACACCTTCATTGAGGACTTTAAGCAGATCGGGCCAGTTGAGCTCAGTGTTATCGAACTCGACGGTGAAGCTGTTTTCGAGATCATCCATGATGTCATCGTTGATCTGATCAAGCGGCAGCGATGCATGGACCGAGACCGCGTCCTTGATCTCCGTAAGATATTCGTAAACGAGTCCGAGAATTTTGTCCTGGATGGCATTGAATCGGCTGACGTTGATCATCATCGAACAGTGGGTTTTGCCCTTATCTTGGAATACCCTTATGGCCCTGGTTATGCAAAATACACGGATCGCGTGGCGCAGACTGTCCGGTATGTCGGTAACATTATCTCCGCTTTTGTGTTTCAGCGGCAGCAGCGCTCGATAGTCATCGATGACCTTGACCATGCTCGGGCGTAAGTCACCACCCTCGCGGAAAATTCGATGTGAACCTGCATAATTGGTAGGCGGATCAAGCGCCTTGATAAAGTTTCCGGGAAAAAGGTCATCCGTCTCCATTTCCTCCGTCGTTTCCGGGTCGATGAAAATGTTGGCAAACGGTGTAGCGGTATAACCGATATATGCCGAGCGCGGAAAACGCGACAGAATCTGTCGGATGACGCCGTTGATGGCGGTAGTTCGCTTGGGGTCACTGGCCGTGTTGATAGACGCATTGTCGGCTTCATCGTCGACCAGCAGAAGTGGCAGCTCATAGCCGCCTGTCTCTCCCTGTTTCTCGATCCAGTGTGCGAGACGTTCAAGGATGGATTTGTTTTTTTTGGTTATGAAGATCATCGGCTCTTGATGACCTGAGATGCCGAAATAGATTCCATCCTTACCGCTCGAGAAATCGGCTACCCGAGTTGTGCCGTAGGAGGGGATTCGTCGCGTCGCTGCATAATTCTGGATCGGCAGCGACTGCTGTGCAGCCGCGCCAAACATCGAGACCTTGCCAATAAATGTCTCGTCAATTCGTTCCTGCGTCTGGGCACGCAGCGAGTTGGTGATCCCTGCGAGCAGGATAATGACACGGTAGCCCGCGTCGGCTGCCTTGCAGATCAGAGCAGAGTAGTTGGTAGTCTTGCCCGACTGGACATTTCCCATGACCATGCCGCGAACTGCGCCGTAGAGTTCGTCTTTCGGATTGCCGCATTGGTCGAGAATCTCATCCGTGTCGGAGTCGAGGGTAGCAAGCACGGGCGACGGGAGAATACCCGTCTCGAGATAGTATTTGCGTAGGCGGTTCCAGTAATAGAAATCAAGCTCCGGCCGTATTGTTGCCAGCCAAGGCCGGTGGCCCTTTGTAATAACCGCCCCCCGCTTCTGGGTAACCGTAAAACTCGCTTCCAGTTCGCGGATAACCGCATTGATGGCTGGTTCATCAAGGTTCTTAAACGGCCCATCGCGAACGATTGAAGTGATCGCACCTTCGGGCAATCCTTGTCCTTGGGAAATGTCTTCGCCATATTGCTTGGTGATGATCGAGCGGAAATACGCAAGTTCGCTATCAAACATTTACTACCACCTTTTGTCCTTGAGGTGTTTTACGACGAGGTCGGCTTGACTAGCCCACGGTTCGGTTGATGCAAGAAGTTCACGCAGCGCTTTCATGTCGCCGCCTGAGTGAAGCAGCAGTGAGGGGAGGGCTGTGTCGAGCTTGTCGAGAAATCTGTCCTTGTCTAGTACGCCCTGATTCATCATTTCCGGGCGAGACGAATAATCTTCGCCGATGCTTACAATTGGGAAGCAGTCCTCGATGATTGCGAGCGCTGCTGCAAAGGCTTTGGCTCTGTCTCTATCCTCGTCCTCTAGCATACCGGCGATCAGCGGGTGCTCGCGGTTGACATAATAGCGAACCTCACCGTTTCGCACGTATTTCGCCCAGACCGACGTTTTTCCAGCTCCTTCGCGGATTCGCCCGCCGCGGGACTGAAATACCTTTCCCGATCTGCTCTTGAGTCCGCCGACGATGTCCTTCAAACGGCTCTTGAGCCCCGAGGGAAGCTGTGCGTCTGCCTTGTCGAGCGTGATCTTCCATATCGCATCGAGGGAGTTGGGGATGTTGACGGCGATCCGGACAAGTTGCGACAACTCACCGTGCCTCACCAGTCGAAACCAGGTCCCGTGTATGATGAGCCGGTGCTGCCTATAGACATAGAAGCCTTGATTGCGAACGAAACCTTCTTCACCGCTGAGCTGATCGTGCTCGCCCGCCGTTAACTTCGAATAGTGCGGTAGGATGAAGGCCTGCACCTCAATAGGCTGGCCGCCGAGGTTAAGCGTTTCCTTCGGCTGGGCTTGCGTCGCATCATGGTGGCGCAGGAAAGGATCTGTCGGCTTCAGCGCGCTACCATTGAAACTGATTCTGAGTTTCCGAAGGCCTTCTTCGCCTCCCAGATAGCGATGGAAGATGAGTGACAGCTGCTTTTGGGCATGCGCGACTAGATCATTGAAGCCCTTGCCGCCAACTTGACCATATTCGGACAGGCGATCGCACATGCGCCAGATGATCTCCGTCCCGTCGCGCTCAAGCAGCAGCTGATCGGCCAGAGCTTCGATCTCATCGGGCTCAAAAATCCCCATCTTCCAGTCGGCGATATCATCCAGATTCCAAGACGCCCCGGACAGAACGCCATTCTGTCTCGTGACGACGGTCAAGTGCCTGCATTGTGAAAGTGATGCCGACTTCATGCCCCACCCGAAACGGCCGAGGTCATCAGGAGCCCGTTCCTCATTGGGATTGGTGCTGGCGGGTCTCATCGCCCGATGAAGTTCGACCGCCGTCATTCCGGATCCATCGTCCAGAATCCTGACCTCGGGCCCATCATCCTTCCGGATGCATTTGATATCGATGCTGTGGGCTCTCGCCTTGATGCTATTGTCGAGAAGATCGGCAAGAGCACTCGACAGGTCGTAATTCCCAAAGCTACGCGCCGACATCATCAGCGCAGACGCGTCAGGAGGATTATTTACATGCTTCATATATCCCCCCACTCAATTCGCCACAAGACGCTGGGGAAAAGCCCCTGCTTAAAGATTTTTTGTCTTCGACCAGCCCGAGCGGATCTGAAATTCGGCCGTTGTCGATTGCCCTCGAATGTGGCATCTGCCACTTAGAATCAGACTACTATAGTAGCAAATTGCCTTTTTCGCTGCTCGCAGAGGTCTATATGTGTGGGGGCGAGCCTGCCCGCGATTCCCAAAAAACAACGCAATATCCCAAGCCTGACGCGAGCCTTATGGGTGACAGATGCTTCATCAGTCACACGCAAGTCATTGGAGACCAAAATGGAACATTTCAAATAAAGGAACTGCCCCCCATGCAAAACCCCACTCCCAAATCACCGAACGCCTGAACAACCGCCGCTTCACTGTAGCCGGCAACACCCACGGACTCTCCGGTGTAGGCAGCGTCTTTCACTACAAGGTCGAAGGCAACGCAATTTCAAGCACTTACCAAGGCTGCCGAATCCGCACGGGCCTCCAAGTAGGCCGCGTGACCGGCCCCGATACCATCGAGCTGCTTTTTCACTGCATCACCAACGAGGGTGAGATTCCGGCCGGCTGGTCGCGTGACACGGTGGGGGTTGATGAAGCAGGGCGGACCGACGCTGGTGTGTATGGGATTGGTTGTCGGGTGCGGAGGGTGGTGGGGAGTCGAGTTATGTGGAGGTTTTGGAGTAGCGATTCGGTATTCGCTGATTGGCACAGAAAAATCCGCTGCTTGAAAACTCAAGGAGCGGATCGTTTGATGAATTTGAGCATTCAGAATCCGCGCATCAACCGTGAAGCCTTACGCCACCAGGATTCATGCTGGTTGAAAGGATTCTCCGTCAACACACACGGCATATCCCGCAGTCGAATCCACGGCTCATCCTGCCAATGCAGCATGCAGAGCGACATCTTCGGCCAATCCAGCATGCTCAACAGGGGACGCTCGACCGTCCGTGATGGCCGTGCATCACGAAGCGCGGGCACAACCTGATGCGTCAGCCACTCACGCAGCAATCGATATTCAGGGCTGTAGTGATAAATCAAAAGCGCATACACACCTGACTCGCTCACCATCAAACGCTCTTTAGCGGCGCCATAGAGCTCAACGAGCATCATCAGCCTTTGGTCCGCATCGAGCTTGCGCGTCATGCGCTCATCAAGGTGTTTGCCCATCAGTCGCCCGAGATCATGCGCGCAGAACCAAGCCTGGTTCTCCAAAAGAAGGGCATGCAGGTGGACGTTGTGACGAATGAAGAGGGTGGGTTTGAGTGATTCAGGCATGACGGGCCTCCTGGAACGGAAGCGTGTGGTTGGATCTGTGGGTACGGCGATGCACCTTCGTCGTGAAGGTAAGATAGTCAGGCATTTCCATTACCTCTGGCTGCTTTCTTAGGGCATTCGTTAAGGGTGTCGGGAGCTAAGAAACCCACCAGAGACGGGCCGGACATATTCCCCTTTCGGGTCTTGTATTCGCCCACTCCCGACATAACGGGGATTTTCTCGCAGGCGTAGAGAAACCGCAGACGAAAAAAAGCCGCATGACTGTCGGGTGCGGAGGACCGCTCTGGTTGTAGAGTTTCTTAGGCTCGGAGTCGAGGGTAGGTGGATCAGGGTTAACCGTCAACCAGCGACTTTTCCTTCCCTCCAGGAAACAAAACGAAATCTGGACAACGGCATAGAGTAAATTATGCTGTGTTTATATCCAGTATCTGGTCGCCGTTAATTTTTACCTTGGCCCGAGTCCGTGTTGCTAAGCCTGATGTCACGGATCCCAAGAAACTTCATTTACTTTGAGGTTTACTGGGCTAGAATGGTGACCATTCGTCACAGCTTTGACCCAGAGGAATTTCGGGCTCATGAATCTTTTTGAAACACCATCTTTTGAATCCTTGAGCGAAACGACTTCGGACACCCATGAACCGGATACCCACCCTGTGACTGATCTTGCACTGCTTCACAAGCTGCTGGAGATCTACGATCAGGGGCAGCTCGCTGAAATTCTCAACGATGTCAGCCCTTCTCAGTGGTGTCGTGAAACCATCAATCGTTGGGTTAAAGGCAAGGCTTCCCCAAAGCTTTCCCACATTGAATTCACCCGCCTGGAAGCTTTGTTGCCCAAGCGCTTGAACCACAAACCGTCCTTCACCTTCATCGATCTTTTCGCCGGTATCGGTGGGATCAGAAAAGGTTTTGAAGCCATCGGGGGAGAGTGCCTGTTCACATCCGAATGGAACAAGTACGCCGTTAAAACCTACAAGGCTAACCACTTCTGTGATCCGGTTCGCCATCGCTTCAATTTGGATATTCGCTCGGTCACGCTTTCAGACATACCCGAAATCAGTGACGAAGATGCTTATCAGAACATTCGTCGCGAAATTCCTGATCATGATGTCCTGTTGGCAGGTTTTCCGTGTCAGCCATTTTCCCTGGCAGGCGTATCCAAGAAAAACTCCTTGGGGCGCAAGCACGGTTTCGAATGTGAGACTCAAGGCACCCTGTTTTTCGACGTGGCACGGATTATCGCTGCGAAACGGCCAGCCGCATTCCTGCTTGAAAACGTGAAGAACCTGAAAAGCCACGATAAAGGGAATACGTTCCGGATCATTTGCGAAGCGCTGGATGAGTTGGGCTATGAGGTTGCAGATGTAAATGCGCCGAAGGGCTCAGACCCCAAGGTCATCGATGCTAAGCACTTTGTGCCCCAGCATCGTGAGCGAATCGTGCTGGTAGGGTTCCGTCGTGACCTCAATGTTCACCAAGGTTTCACACTGCGTGACATCAGCAAACTGATACCCAAGCAGCGACCTAGCTTTGGTGATCTGCTTGATAAAGAAGTGGACGATAAATACATCCTCACGCCGAAGCTTTGGGACTATCTCTACCGGTATGCCGAGAAGCACCGCGAGAAGGGCAATGGCTTTGGTTTTGGTCTGACTCGTCCAAACGATGTGGCTCGTACGCTTTCCGCCAGATATCACAAGGATGGTTCGGAAATCCTCGTTGATCGCGGGTTTGTGGATAGCTTGGACTTCAATAGTGAACTGAATCAGCTCAATCGTCCGCGCCGGTTGACTCCGCATGAATGCTCACGGCTGATGGGGTTCGACAAGCCGGGGGAGAGCAAATTTGTGATTCCTGTATCCGATACCCAAGCGTATCGTCAGTTTGGTAACTCAGTGGCCGTTCCGGTATTTGAAGCTGTGGCTCGGTTGATGAAGGATCGAATTTTGGCTGCGAAAGAAAAAACTGCAGACGAAGAAAGACCGCAGTTGGAGTTTGCCCTTCCTGAGTGAAGAAATGCATTTCTGCAGTAAGTCTGGAGTGTTAGTGCTCTAGTGCGTCGACACCATTTCTGAATGCATCAGATAGCTCAAAGCGAACCTTGAGTATGCGGACTCCAAAGGTATACAAAGGAGTTGAGCTATCGATTGCATGGAGGTGAAATTTGGTCGATGTCGTGGATGTCGCAACACGCTCCCGAATGATGTCTGGCATTCAGGGTAAAAATACCAATCCAGAGATTTCGATCCGAAAAGCTTTGCATGCGCGCGGGTTTCGCTACCGCTTACATGTCAAACATCTCCCTGGTAAACCTGATTTGGTCTTACCAAAATACAAGGCAGTAGTGTTTGTACACGGCTGCTTTTGGCATGGACACACCTGTCGATACTTCAAAATCCCCCAGACACGACCTGATTTTTGGCTAGAGAAAATAGGTAAAAATCAGATCAGGGATAGATCTCAGGAGGCCTCGCTGCTGGAACAAGGGTGGAGGGTGCTTGTCGTTTGGGAGTGTGCGGTAAGGTCAATGAAACGAGAGAAATCCCTTTTATTGATTGACCTCATAGCGGAGTGGCTGATAAACGGTAATGAACATTTACAGATAGACGAAAACGCATGTTCAGCGACCGCATCAGTGATTACTTCGAAGGTGTAGCTGCCAAATATTTGAGCGCAGTGGATGCAGATCCCGGTCGTTCTCATCAACACGAAATAGGCGGCCTTCCTGCAGCAGGATTCAAGCAGTACCTAGGTACTCCTGCGAAGAATGAGGAGTATCGATTCAAGGCCAAGCAAATTTATTTCACGGATGAATCAGTTGCACCCGATATCAGCGAAGGGATGGTCACTTGGTACGACTGTCGGCGAAAGCAGCCTCATCGAAGCGCTGAGTTTCGTCTCTATTACAATACGAATGCAGTAACCGAGTTGCTCGAAGAGGGGGATTTCCTTCTGGTAGCGAAGATGCGCGACGGTTCATTGCTGATGATATTCACACCAGCAGGTAGCACGGTTGAGAGCCAATTGCGGCTTCTGTTTGGTCTGGATCACGTAGGCGAAAGCTTCACCTCAGGAACGCTGGATTCTGTGCAGTTGCTTTTACCGTTACGGTTAATGCTGGAAGACTTGGGGATTGAAGTAAGTCCAATTGAAACGGGTGATAATGTTTGGCTTGAACAACTCGTTCATTTGTTTGGAGGAAAAGCTTTTCCAACGACATCAGCATTCTCGGTTTATGCGAGAAAATCTATTGAGGAAATGGTCGATCCTCTACATTGTCCCGATCAGACCATCCTTGACTGGATGGAGCATGAAGAAAAGCTTTTTCGTATTTACGAGCGGCATTTGGTTCAGCAGCGACTTCGCACCGGGTTTGGCGAGGAGGGTGATGATGTAGATGAGTTCATCAGTTTCTCTTTGAGCGTGCAAAATCGTCGGAAATCCAGGGTGGGACACGCATTTGAAGGTCATCTGGATGAAATTTTCCGATTGCACGGTCTGCGATTTCAACAGGGGCGAGGTAAAGGTTTAACAACTGAAAATAACTCAAGGCCTGATTTCATATTTCCGGGCTTTGCTGAGTACCGCGACTCTGACTTTCCAACAGAGAAGTTATTTATGCTAGGGGCGAAGACGACGTGTAAGGATCGTTGGCGTCAGGTTTTAAGCGAGGCTCACAGAATTGCTGAAAAACACTTGGTTACGATGGAAGCCGCTATTAGTGAAAGTCAGACCATAGAAATGCAATCTCATGGCTTGCAGCTTGTAGTGCCCAAAAAAATACAAGCGACATATTCTGGTTCACAAAGAGATTGGTTAATGGAGCTTGAGAGTTTTATTGCTCTTATGAAAGGTCATAATTTCTGATTGGCTGTATTTTGGCCTTCGTTAATCTCAAGAAGGCCAAGGCCTATCTTTAGTGAGCGAAACAAGGGAGCACTAGAGTCTCGCACCGACACCGCACTGAGCACTCATGCTTCTAAAGCGCGCAATAAAATCGCGGGTATCACCTACCCGCATTTGGTCGAAAATATCTGCCGTAAGACGGCGCTCGACGCAAATAGATGTATTTTTATCCAGTAACTGGGATATTTAACAGTAACTTCAGGTAATACATGGCCGCCGGAGTTGAAAAGCATCAAGCAGGTCTCCATATTGGTGTTGGCCCAGGCCCGTGAGGCGTTCTCTGCACGAGGCTTCTGGAATTTATAGCGGTCGCGGCTAACGAAGGAAAGAGGAATGTCTTCTAGACCTGTTGTCCTTAAACCAGCATGTATCAAAACGCTTTCAGCGGTGGAAGCTCACCCCGAGCGCTCGCACCAGCATGAATTCAATGGGGTAGTAGAGTTAGAAAAGGTGTTCGGTGAAGACCGAGCAGAGTTCCAAGCCTTTTTCTCTGTACGAGGGGAGGACGCAAGCTATCGGGCAGGAGTTACTTGGTACGACTCCAGAGAAAGGCATCCCACCCGCTCAGAACACAGGCTCTATTTTCAGGGCAACCCAGTGATGGACCAAGCGCAGGAAGGAGACAACATTCTGATTGGATTTGATGCTCAGAATCAGCTGCATTGCATTCTCATTCCTTCCACTGCGGGTGGTGATTACCGTCGCTACGCCGGTTGGACCCCTGTCCAGTAAAAGAGAAATTCTATCCGCCAGTGGCATTTGCCGCTGGTAGATTGAATCATCAGAGATTTAATAGATGTATTTAAAAAAGAGTCGAAGGGGGCGAATTAGCTTTTTTTCCCAATAAAAAGCCCTGAACAAGTCAGGGCTTTTTGATTTTTCCAATCTGCCGATTCAGATCATGACCGGCAAATCGTGGCTAGTTCCGGGAATCAATCCCAGCTCAAAGCCCCACCAGTCTGATACTCAATAACCCGAGTCTCAAAGAAGTTCTTCTCTTTCTTCAAGTCCATGATCTCGCTCATCCAAGGGAACGGGTTAGTCGTCCCTGGATACTCTTCTTTAAGACCGATCTGCGACAGGCGACGGTTAGCGATGAACTTCAGGTAGTCCTCCATCATCGCCGCGTTCATGCCCAACACGCCGCGAGGCATGGTGTCACGCGCGTATTCGATCTCCAGCTGAGTGCCTTGCAGAATCATCTGCGAAGCTTCTTCCTTCATCTCGGCATCCCACAAATGCGGGTTTTCGATTTTGATCTGGTTGATCACGTCGATGCCGAAGTTCAGGTGCATGGATTCGTCGCGCAGGATGTACTGGAACTGCTCGGCGACGCCGGTCATTTTGTTGCGGCGGCCCATGGAGAGGATCTGGGTGAAGCCGCAGTAGAAGAAGATGCCTTCCAGGACGCAGTAGTAGGCGATCAGGTTGCGCAGTAGTTCTTTGTCGGTTTCGACGGTGCCGGTTTCGAACTTCGGATCGGAGATCGAGCGGGTGTATTTCAGGCCCCAGGTGGCTTTTTTCGCGACCGACGGGATCTCGTGGTACATGTTGAAGATTTCGCCTTCATCCATGGCCAGCGATTCGATGCAGTACTGGTAGGCGTGGGTGTGGATCGCCTCTTCGAAGGCTTGGCGCAGGATGTACTGGCGGCATTCCGGGTTGGTGATCAGGCGGTACACGGCCAGGACCAGGTTGTTGGCAACCAGGGAGTCGGCGGTGGAGAAGAAGCCGAGGTTGCGCATCACGATGCGGCGCTCGTCGTCGGTCAGGCCTTCCGGGTCTTTCCAGAGGGCGATGTCGGCGGTCATGTTGACTTCTTGCGGCATCCAGTGGTTTGCGCAGCCGTCCAGGTACTTCTGCCAGGCCCAGTCGTACTTGAAGGGTACGAGTTGGTTGAGGTCGGCGCGGCAGTTGATCATGCGCTTTTCGTCAACGGCGACACGGGCGGAGGCGCCTTCGAGTTCGGCGAGGCCTTCGGCGACGTCGAGGGAGTCCAGGGCGGCTTTGGCGCGGGCAACGGCGGCGGAGTCAGCGGCGGTCACGGCACGGGCTTCCAGGGCGGCGGCACCGCCGGCGCTGTCGAGACGGTCCATGTTGGCTTCGGTGGCGTGGCCAGCGTTGGCGCTCTTGACTGCTACTTCCGTGTCTTCTTTGTCGAATTCGTCCCAGCTCAGCATGACGTGTCGTCTCCTGCGTGAGGGCCAGTGTGCCCGTGTGAAAATGGATAGGTCAGTTTTTCACACGGCCTTACTGGCCGCGTTGGATCTAAAGGAATCGTTTTTTGCAGCAGCTATACGCAGGCATCAAACAGAATTTTGTACGGGGTTCCGAGAGCCACTGATGGGCGCAGCAAGCGTTGATCGCTTGTGCGGGGCTTCAGACTGGCTTTTCGTTCCTGTAAGGGAATATTGCAGTCCCGTTTAAGGCCGCATTATAGGGAAGTTTTGCGTGCTGTGGGGCGGCGAAATGGCTCACGGATCGGTCGACGGGGGCCGTTTTTCGGTCGGAGTGAGGGTTTATAGGGCTTTGAACGATGTTGGCGGGGAAAGATTTTTTTTCTTAATTTTTTGACCCGGATTATTTTTGCTCAAGAAATAACCAAAAAAGGCTTTTTTCACTACATCTTGTGTTTCGGTGGGGTTTTCTCAGGCTCCAGACACAACTAAGCCCGACCGAAGTCGGGCTGTGAAGTCACGCTGGTGGATCAGCTCAGGCGAGCGGCACCGACGTGATCAGCGCCATCGGCGGCGAGGCGGGCGGCGCCGGTGTGGTCAGCGCCGTCGGAGGCCAGTTTGCCTGCGCCAATGTGGTCTGCACCATCGGCAGCGAGGCGGGCAGCGCCAGTGTGGTCAGCGCCGTCGGAGGCTAGCTTGCTTGCGCCAACGTGATCAGCACCATCGGCGGCGAAGGACGCCGAACCGGTGTGGTCGTAACCGTCGGAAGCGACAGCCGCTTCGCTGGTGTAAACGGCAGAGCCGGTGCGGTCGTAACCATCGGCGGCGAAGGTGTTGGCAGCCAGGACGGAGAGGGTCAGGGCGAGGATCAGTTGGGTTTTCATGGTCGTTGCTCCAGTTTCGTAAGCGTTGTTTGTCTTGGGTTGCAGTTGATACTACGCCGACTATTTCGATTAAAAAGCGCAAATAAATGCTTAAAGCAATCGACTTAATCGATCATTAAGGTTCGGCGCTTCATCTGCCTGATCGCGGCGGGTGGGTCGAACCTTATGGGGGAGGGTGAAGCGGGAGATCAGCCGTTGGAGCAGCCATTGCCCATCATGCTGTAGCGCAGGATATGTCGTTGGCCGTGGGAATCTTCGTATTCCATTTTCATCGGCACAACTTCACACACGTTCGGGGCTTCGCTCATGGAGATCACTTTGGCGATGTCCAGGTGGGTGGAGTAGGTGTATTCCTCGATGGGCGGTTTTTGCTGGGCAACATCAGTCGGGACCTCGTTTGCCATGGCGGTTGCGCACAGACTGCTGAGGGCCAGAACTAATAAAGCTTTCATTTCGGATTTACCTTTTAGAGGTCGAAAGGGGGCACGCAATCCTTTTGAGATTGCGTGTGGAACTTCAGTACCAGGGGGGTTGATTAACTGCCTTCGTGGGGGCTGCAACTGGGTTAATCAGGTTGCCTTGTTGGCGTGGCTGATTTTAGGTGGACGCGCCTCGTCCATATAGCCGTGGTTTTGATAAACACTTTTGACAGATCCTGTAACAATCCCCGAATAACGTTGTAGGAGCGAGCTTGCTCGCGATGAGCCGGAGAGCACTGCGGGGTGTCAGGTTGGGCGCGTTATCGTTGGCGACCATCGCGAGCGGGCTCGCTCCTACAGGTGTCGTGCGATGTTTAGTAGGGGGTTTTCACGACAATTTGTAGGGGCTTGTTACTACCATCGTCGAATGGTTCTATAGGCCCGGCCCCGCTAAAACGTGGTCATACAAAAACAACTATTCCACCGAGGTAAGAAAGATGAGTGCGGCTTCCCTGTATCCCGTTCGTCCCGAGGTTCTGGCTAACACGCTGACCGACGAGGCGACCTACAAGGCCATGTACCAGCAGTCGGTCGTCAACCCGGACGGCTTCTGGCGCGAGCAAGCCAAGCGCCTCGACTGGATCAAGCCTTTCACCACGGTGAAGCAGACTTCTTTCGACGATCACCATGTCGACATCAAATGGTTCGCCGATGGCACCCTGAACGTTTCCTACAACTGCCTCGACCGTCATCTGGCCGAGCGCGGCGATCAGGTCGCGATCATCTGGGAAGGGGATGACCCTGCCGAAAGCCGCAACATCACTTACCGCGAACTGCACGAGCAAGTGTGCAAGTTCGCCAACGCCCTGCGTGGCCAGGATGTGCACCGCGGCGACGTGGTGACTATCTATATGCCGATGATCCCCGAAGCCGTGGTCGCCATGCTGGCCTGTACCCGGATCGGCGCGATTCACTCGGTGGTGTTCGGCGGGTTCTCGCCGGAAGCCTTGGCCGGTCGCATCATCGACTGCAAATCCAAGGTGGTGATCACCGCTGACGAAGGTATTCGTGCCGGCAAGAAGATCCCGCTCAAGGCCAACGTCGACGACGCGCTGACCAACCCGGAAACCAGCAGCATCCAGAAAGTCATCGTGTGCAAGCGCACTGGTGGCGATATTAAGTGGAACCAGCATCGCGACATCTGGTTCGAGGACCTGATGAAAGTGGCCGGCACCGTTTGCGCGCCGAAAGAGATGGGCGCCGAAGAAGCGCTGTTCATCCTTTATACCTCTGGCTCCACCGGCAAGCCGAAGGGCGTGCAGCACACCACCGGCGGTTACCTGCTGTATGCAGCCATGACCCACGAGCGCGTGTTCGACTACCGTCCGGGTGAAATCTACTGGTGCACCGCCGACGTCGGCTGGGTCACCGGCCACAGTTACATCGTCTACGGCCCGCTGGCCAACGGCGCGACCACGCTGCTGTTCGAAGGCGTGCCGAACTACCCGGACATCACCCGGGTGGCGAAGATCGTCGACAAGCACAAGGTCAACATCCTCTACACCGCACCGACTGCGATCCGCGCCATGATGGCCTCGGGCACCGCCGCCGTTGAAGGTGCTGATGGCAGCAGCCTGCGTCTGTTGGGTTCGGTGGGTGAGCCGATCAACCCGGAAGCCTGGGACTGGTACTACAAGAATGTCGGCAAGTCCCGTTGCCCGATCGTCGACACCTGGTGGCAGACCGAAACCGGCGGCAACATGATGAGCCCGCTACCGGGTGCTCATGCGCTCAAGCCAGGCTCTGCGGCGCGTCCGTTCTTCGGCGTGGTGCCGGCACTGGTGGACAACCTGGGCAACATCGTCGAAGGCGAGGCCGAGGGTAACCTGGTGATTCTCGACTCGTGGCCAGGTCAGGCGCGTACGCTGTTTGGCGACCATGACCGCTTCGTCGATACCTACTTCAAGACCTTCCGTGGCATGTACTTCACCGGTGACGGCGCTCGTCGCGATGCCGATGGTTACTACTGGATCACCGGTCGCGTGGACGACGTGCTCAACGTGTCCGGCCACCGCATGGGCACCGCCGAGATCGAAAGCGCGATGGTCGCGCACCCGAAAGTCGCCGAAGCGGCGGTGGTTGGTGTGCCGCACGACATCAAGGGGCAGGGCATCTATGTCTATGTCACCCTTAAAAACGGTGAAGAGCCGAACGAGCAACTGCGCCTGGAGCTGAAAAACTGGGTGCGCAAGGAGATCGGTCCGATTGCCTCGCCGGATGTCATCCAGTGGGCGCCGGGGCTGCCGAAGACTCGCTCGGGCAAGATCATGCGCCGGATTCTGCGCAAGATTGCTACGGCTGAGTACGATGGGTTGGGCGATATTTCCACCCTGGCTGATCCGAGTGTGGTGCAGCATTTGATTGATACGCACAAGACGATGAATGTCGCGTAAGCGGCGGTTGTGAGTCACTGAAAGCCCTGTCAGGTGTTGAGCCTGGCAGGGCTTTTTTTTGCCTGAGGTTTTTGTGTTGGCTGGGCTGGCCTCTTCGCGGGCAAGCCCGCTCCCACAGGGATTTTCGGTGTATATGCGATCTGAACCACACCGCAAAACCTGTGGGAGCGGGCTTGCTCGCGAATGCGATCTGCCATGCGTCGAAGCAACATCTACCAATAAATATCGGTTTCCTCTGTCGGCATTTTCCTACTGTTACCTGCGTTCTTTCAGGTTACTGAATGTGTAACCGCATCGCTTCAACACGGGGTATTGGGAAACGCCAAGCCCCACATCGGCGTTTAAAAAGCACCCCTGAAAAATAAGACCCCACGCTGCGCTTGCCGGATTAGAAGGGTTTGCCAATAATAGGCCCGCAATTTGCAACACAGATCGGTTCAATGTCTTTTGCTCTTGCATGATTTCGCAGGGCTGTCAACGCGCTAAAACGGCTTTCTCAGTGCTTCTGTAATTAGTTGTCGCATTGAAGAAATATCGGCCTCGGGCCTGTCGTTAGAATGCCGATCACTCGCTCGTCGTTGCTCGTGTTGAAATTTCGCACGCGCAATGTAGGACGCAGCACTGCTTTCCGGTTCCACTCACTCGCATATTGGGCTGTTGCTCACTCTGCCGTTTTTGCCCTTTACCGATGGAGTCCCAAGATGAAGAAACTCGTGCTGCTTGGCGCCCTGGCACTGTCCGTGCTGTCCATGCCAACCTTCGCCGATGAAAAACCTCTGAAAATCGGTATCGAGGCGGCTTACCCTCCGTTCGCTTCCAAAGCGCCGGACGGCAGCATCGTTGGTTTCGACTACGACATCGGCAACGCGCTGTGTGAAGAAATGAAGGTCAAGTGCGTTTGGGTCGAGCAAGAGTTCGACGGCCTGATCCCTGCTCTCAAGGTGCGCAAGATCGACGCGATCCTGTCGTCCATGTCGATCACTGAAGATCGCAAGAAGTCCGTGGACTTCACCAACAAGTACTACAACACCCCGGCTCGCCTGGTCATGAAGGCCGGCACTCAGGTCAGCGAAGGCCTGACCGAGCTCAAGGGCAAGAACATCGGCGTGCAGCGTGGTTCGATCCACGAGCGTTTCGCCCGCGAAGTCCTGGCCCCGCTGGGTGCCGAGATCAAGCCTTACGGTTCGCAGAACGAAATTTACCTCGACGTGGCCGCCGGCCGCCTCGACGGCACCGTGGCAGACGCTACGCTTCTGGATGACGGTTTCCTGAAAACCGACGCCGGTAAAGGTTTCGCCTTTGTCGGCCCTGCGTTCACCGACGTCAAATACTTCGGCGACGGCGTAGGCATCGCGGTGCGTAAGGGTGACGCGCTGAAAGACAAGATCAACACCGCGATCACTGCCATTCGCGAGAACGGCAAGTACAAGCAAATCCAGGACAAGTACTTCGCCTTCGATATCTACGGCAAGTAATACGTCCCAGCGACAAGTCCGAAATGGCGCAAGCAACAGGATCTCTGAGGTTTGCGCCATTTTTTCATCCTACTTTCGAGGACCTGAATCATGTTGAAAGGCTACGGGGCTGTCATCCTCGATGGCGCTTGGCTGACGCTTCAGCTCGCCTTGTCGTCCATGGCCATGGCCATCGTTCTGGGCCTGATCGGCGTGGCACTGCGTCTGTCGCCGGTGCGCTGGCTGGCTTGGCTGGGCGACCTGTATTCCACGGTGATCCGTGGTATTCCCGACCTGGTGCTGATCCTGCTGATTTTCTACGGCGGCCAGGACCTGCTCAACCGCGTCGCACCGCTGCTCGGCTTTGACGATTACATCGACCTGAACCCGTTGGCGGCCGGTATCGGCACCCTGGGTTTCATCTTCGGTGCGTACCTGTCGGAAACTTTCCGTGGCGCCTTCATGGCGATCCCTAAAGGCCAGGCTGAAGCCGGCATGGCTTACGGCATGAGCAGTTTCCAAGTGTTTTTCCGGGTGTTGGTGCCGCAGATGATTCGCCTGGCGATTCCGGGTTTCACCAACAACTGGCTGGTATTGACCAAGGCTACCGCGCTGATTTCGGTGGTGGGTCTGCAAGACATGATGTTCAAGGCCAAGCAGGCGGCCGATGCCACCCGCGAGCCTTTCACCTTCTTCCTCGCAGTAGCCGCGATGTACCTGGTGATCACCAGTGTGTCGTTGCTGGCATTGCGTCACCTTGAGAAGCGCTACTCGGTAGGCGTAAGGGCGGCTGATCTATGATCTTCGACTACAACGTCATTTGGGAGGCCATGCCGCTGTACCTCGGCGGCCTGGTGACCACCCTCAAACTGCTCGCGCTGTCGCTGTTCTTCGGCTTGCTGTGCGCCTTGCCGCTGGGCCTGATGCGCGTCTCGAAGAACGCGGTCGTCAACATGTCGGCCTGGCTCTTCACCTACGTGATCCGCGGTACGCCGATGCTGGTGCAGCTGTTCTTGATCTACTACGGTCTGGCGCAGTTCGAAGCCGTGCGTGAAAGCTTCCTCTGGCCGTGGCTGTCCAGCGCAACGTTCTGTGCGTGCCTGGCGTTCGCGATCAACACCAGCGCCTACACCGCCGAAATCATCGCCGGCAGCCTGCGCGCCACGCCGAACGGCGAGATCGAAGCGGCCAAGGCCATGGGCATGTCGCGGGTCAAGATGTACAAGCGCATCCTGCTGCCGTCGGCCCTGCGCCGCGCGCTGCCGCAGTACAGCAACGAAGTGATCATGATGCTGCAGACCACCAGTCTGGCGTCCATCGTGACCCTGATCGACATCACCGGTGCCGCGCGCACGGTCAACGCCCAGTTCTACCTGCCGTTCGAGGCGTACATCACCGCCGGCGTGTTCTACCTGTGCCTGACCTTCATCCTGGTGAAGCTGTTCAAGATGGCCGAGCGTCGCTGGCTGGGCTACCTGGCCCCGCGCAAGCACTGAATACCACTGACTGACTGTTTTTGTGAGAACCGACAGCATGTACAAACTTGAAGTCCAAGACCTGCATAAACGCTATGGCAGTCACGAAGTGCTCAAGGGCGTGTCCCTGAAAGCGGCAGCCGGCGATGTGATCAGCATCATCGGTTCCAGTGGCTCCGGCAAAAGTACTTTCCTGCGCTGCATCAACCTGCTGGAGCAGCCGCACGCGGGCAAGATCCTGCTCAACAACGAAGAGTTGAAGCTGGTGGCGAACAAGGACGGCGCGCTGAAGGCTGCCGACCCGAAACAGCTGCAACGCATGCGTTCGCGCCTGTCGATGGTGTTCCAGCATTTCAACCTGTGGTCGCACATGACCGCGCTGGAAAACATCATGGAAGCGCCGGTGCATGTGCTGGGCATGTCCAAGGCCGAGGCTCGCGACAAGGCCGAGCACTACCTGAACAAGGTGGGCGTGGCTCATCGCAAGGATGCTTACCCTGGGCACATGTCCGGCGGCGAGCAGCAGCGCGTGGCGATTGCCCGTGCGCTGGCGATGGAACCTGAGGTGATGCTGTTCGACGAACCGACTTCGGCCCTCGACCCGGAGCTGGTTGGCGACGTGTTGAAAGTCATGCAGGCCCTGGCCCAGGAAGGCCGGACCATGGTCGTGGTGACCCACGAAATGGGCTTTGCCCGTGAAGTGTCGAACCAGTTGGTGTTCCTGCACAAAGGTGTAGTCGAAGAAAGCGGCAACCCGCGCGAAGTGCTGGTGAACCCGCAATCCGAACGTTTGCAGCAATTCCTGTCCGGCAGCTTGAAGTAATCAGGACTGCCGTTGTGCACAGGGATAGTGCATGCTTCGCGATTTAGAGGCCGGCCCCGATCCCCTGTGGGAGCGAGCCTGCTCGCGAATGCGGTGTGACATTCAACACAGATGTCGACTGATCTACCGCTTTCGCGAGCAGGCTCGCTCCCACATTCGATCTCTGCTGGTTTTAAGATTTGCGTTCATTTACGGGCTAGCATTGGCCCATGCCTTCATCACTGTTCTCCGCTTCGGATTGCCCACCATGACTGCCCATCGAATTGGTTTCCTGATTTGGCCCAGCACTAAAGCACTGACGCTTGCGCTGGCTGAGGAGGCCTTGCGTGTTGCCCAGCGTGTGCATCCGGACGTGGTTTACGAGCTGTCGTTCCTGCAGGCCGAGCCGCCGGCCGAAAGCGCCTGGCAATTGCCGGGTGAGGCGTGGACCGGCAAGCTCGAAAACTTCCAGAAACTGTTCCTGCTCGCTGACGAGCCACCGACCGCACTGGCGCCGGCACTCAGCAGTGCGCTCAAGCAACTGGTGCGTTCCGGTTGCGTGATCGGCGGTCTGTCGGCCGGGGTTTACCCGCTGGCACAACTGGGCTTGCTCGACGGTTATCGCGCGGCCGTGCATTGGCGCTGGCAGGACGATTTCGCCGAGCGCTTTCCGAAGGTCATCGCCACCAGCCACCTGTTCGACTGGGATCGCGATCGCCTGACCGCGTGCGGCGGCATGTCGGTGCTCGACTTGTTGCTGGCGGTGCTGGCCCGTGATCACGGTGCGGAACTGGCCGGTGCGGTCTCCGAAGAGCTGGTGGTCGAGCGCATCCGCGAGGGCGGCGAACGCCAGCGCATTCCGTTGCAGAACCGCCTCGGTTCCAGCCATCCGAAGCTCACCCAAGCCGTTTTGCTGATGGAAGCCAACATCGAAGAGCCGCTGACCACCGACGAAATCGCCCAGCACGTGTGCGTGTCCCGTCGGCAACTGGAGCGCATCTTCAAGCAATACCTCAACCGTGTGCCGAGCCAGTACTACCTGGAACTGCGCTTGAACAAGGCCCGGCAGATGTTGATGCAAACCAGCAAGTCGATCATCCAGATCGGCCTGTCCTGTGGCTTCTCCTCGGGGCCGCATTTCTCCAGCGCCTATCGCAATTTCTTCGGTGCCACGCCGCGGGAAGATCGCAACCAGCGGCGCAGCAGCAGTCCGTTCGAATTGTCATCGGTGCCGCCGGAGCGCGGTTGATCCGCGCCTGATCCCGATCAATCTTCCGGTTCGGACGCCTCGGAAGTCGACAGCTCCAATTCTGCCCGTTCGATCACTTCCTGAACCCCGAAGTCGACACCGGTCAGCCTGAAATACTCGAGCAGGATTTGCAGGCTTTCTTCAGAGAACGGATTACCCCGCAAGCTGATGCTTTCGGCGACCTCCAGCGGCAGTTCGAGGAGGTCGGCGGGTATCTGGCTGATCGCGTTGCCGCTCAGGTCTACGATTTCCAGGCTCTTGAGCTGCAACAGTCCAGCGGGTAATTCGGTGAGCCCGCAGTTGTCCAGTTGCAGGGTCGCCAGGTCCGTCATCTGGCTGATATCCGGAGCCAGCCCCAGCGGATTGTTTCTCAAGTCGATGAATTCCAGGTGGGCCATCTCGGCCAGGTTCAGGGCCGACTGCGGGGTCAGGGTGATGTGGCAGTCGAGGAGATTGAGCGACTTCAAATCGCTCATTCGGAAGATCGCCTCCGGGATGTCGCCCAGCCTGAAGTCGTTGATGACGAGGGTCTGGAGTTTGGGGAAGCACTCCAGGAACCTCGTGACACCTGTGGTCAGGCCGCTCTCGCTACTGAGGTAAACCAGAGAAACATGGCTGAAATCTGCGCTCAGTGTCGGCAGGTTACCGATAATCCGCGTGTCCAGGCTCAGGTCATAAATTATCGCTTGCTGCGAATCGTTTAAATCATCCAGATCGGTTTCCCGGCGCCAGCAGCGCAATACGGACTCTCTGAATGCGTCCCGCGTCGAATGTTCGATCAGCAGTTGCTGGGCAGTGAACGGTTGATTGCTGTGAGGGTGGACGGCCGGAATATTGCCGGTCCAGGCCGACAGGTCGTTTTCAAGGGTGGTGAGTTCGGCTTCCAGGCGGGTCAATGCGATTCGTCCCTCGTCCAATGTGCCGGGTAACAGGAACACGAATTTGCTGGCGTCCTCCTGGTCCATCATGGGGTACAGCGCTTGCACACGGTGGATATCTGCTTCTTCGGCAAAGATACCGAAGTCCTGGTGGGTCTGCTGGAAGTACTGTTTGAGACGTTCACGGGTTGCGCTTGAAAGTGGATTGTTGCCCAGGTCAAAACCTTCCTGGGTGCTGCGCTGCAATGTGAGCAGGGTGCCGGGTACTTCCTTGATCTGGTTGTCATTGAGCAGGGCGGTGCGCAGGCGCGGACGAGTCAACAAGTCGCGCGGAAGTTCAGTGATGCCTGTCTGCGATAAATCGATGTAATTCAAATAGGGCATGCTGCCGACATCGGGTGTCAGGCCCAAGGGGTTGTTGAACAAGTCCAGAGTGGTCAACCGATGCAGGCCTGAGAGTTCGAGCTGGCTTTCGGGGCTGAGGGTAATCGCGCAATTGCTCAGAACGAGTTCTTCGAGTTGCAGTGAGGAAACGGTGTCCGGCAAGCGGCCAAGGTTGAAGTCGCGCAGTTTCAGGATGCGTAAACCTGTAAAACTGCGCAGAAACTCATGCACGCCTCGCGTGGCACTACTGCCTTCCAGGGTCAGCATTGTGACGCCGCTGAAGTCGGTGCTCAGGGTCGGCAATTGGCCGATGATGGGTTGGAAGAAATTGAAGTTGGTCGTTTCAAGGGCGGTATCGGGAACGGTCCATTGCTGTCGCCAACAGTCGGCCAGATCGATAGTGAATTGACGGCGAACCTGCTGTTGCGCAGCGAACTGCTCGGGCGTGATCCCGATTTGCGTGTCTGGAATGAACAGCGGAATTTCATTGCGCCAGGACGACAGCGTCTCCAGCAGTTGCGCGTGTTGAGCCATGAGCCGACTCAGCTCTGCCCGCGGCCCGTTGGGGTGTTGCTGCAAGCGTTCGACGAAGGCGTCGAGTTCTTCGGCGGATAGATGGGGAAACAGAGTCTGCGCCCGGGTTTGCAAGGTGGGTGTGTTGCCTGGGATTCGACGATACCCGTCACTGCCACCGAGCAAGCGCATCACCTTTGGGTCGTAGGTGGGTTTGGGGTTGGGGTGTTGAATCAGCAGCGCGCGCAATGCATCACGGTTCAAGGCGTGTTGGCGAATCAACTGCTTGAGCCGTTCACCTTCACCGATATTTAGATTCAAGGCGGTGCGTTCACTGTCCGGCATGGCCTGTAGCAGGCAGGTGTAAAGCGAACCCATGCCGCTGAGTTCTTCGCCGTCATGATCGAACGCCTGATACGAGCCTTCTTCTTTGAGTACCAGCACTTTGCGGATAGGTGCGTCGACACTTCCAAGGCTGTCGATCAGGAGGCCCTCATGGGCATACTGGCGGATTTCCAGCCGTAGCTCTGCCGTCCAGCCCGGCAGTTTTTCCAGGGTGTGCAAGGCCAGCCGGTCGGTGTCGAGGTTGTTCTCGGTCGATGGCAAATCAAGCCCCTCGTAGGCGCGTGTCACGCGCACTTGCAATCCGGCCTCTCGGCTCAGCTCGGCCAGGCGAGGGGCAATGATTGCGTTTTTTAGCTGCTGCAGTTCCAGGTCGTTTGCTGTGTCCACAATCGCTTGTGCAACGCTGCGTGGCAGTCCGGGCTCGGCATCCATGACCACTTGTACGGCTGCGCGAGCGTCACGTTCGAGTCTGCGATAACGCTGGTCGAACAGGCTTTGCCGTTTCTGTTCGGCAAGTCGCGAGAGTATCTGGCGCAACCGCTGCGTCCGGTTTTCCAGGCCCGGGGAGGGGTGGCCGAATTCTTCACCCATCAGCGTTCTGGCTTCGCTGTCCGACAGGTTCAGGAGAAAGGTTTTCAGCAGGTCGCCGTCGGTGAGGCGGGCGGCATCGATTTGCACCACGGGTACATCGGGCGCCGGGCTTTGCCAAAGGGTTTGCGCATTTTTGTCGATCAGTCGCAGGCCTTGGTCTGCTGGCCAATAGCCGTTTTCATTGAGCAGTTCCAGCTGTGTCACCGGGTCAGCCTTGAGAAAGTGTTCCGGCTGGTCACTGCCAATCTGATCGATAAAGGTTTGTATGTCCTGATCGATCCTGAAGCGTTTGAGTGTGTCGGCCAATAGCGGTGGCACCTGCCCGGCATTCACGTGCATCTTGCGCAGGACATCTTCGTGGCTGCCGCTGATGTCGAGGATGCGCTCGCGGGTGCTGGCTGGAAACCGCTGCATGTCCGGACCGACACGGTGCAATACGGTGGCCTGGTCCCAGCTCAACGGCTGGTCGAGTTCGGTTTGCCAGGCACCGCTGCCGTTGTGTCGCAGTTGTGGTTTGTAGGCGTCAGGGCGGGAGGGGTGGTCGATGCGGTACTCGCCGGTTAGCGGGTCCTTGCTCACGGCGTAGTGCCTGTTTTCCAGGCGCAGCAGGTTTTTGCCCTGATGCGGGTGCAGCCCAAGCTCATCCGGTTTTGCATCCTTGGGTAATACCGCAGGGTGTTCATAGGCGGTCAGGTCGGGCTGCCAGTAGCGGGTGTCGCCGTCAGGCCGTTTTACCGTATTGAAGCGGTCGATGAATTCAACGATCTCCCGAGGCAATACCGAGCGAAATTCGCCGGCGGCGATCGCACCACCTGCGGCAAAGGTTCCCAGTTGCACCACGGACTCCACTACACCCATCAGGTGCCCGAAGGCCTCGCGACTCTGCCCTTCGGCCCAGTCGACCACGCTTTCGAAGGTTTCGTCGAGCAACTGGTAGGCCATGTAGCCCAGCATCAGTTCGCCGAGAAACGGCACGAATGGCAGTGCCACGAAAGCGGCGATGTTCAGCAGTGTCGAGGCAATTTCCGTGAAGGAATCCCACAGTGCCCAACGGGCTTTCTGGTCGACCGTTGCAGTGGACACCGCGATCACCCGCGCATCGTTGAGGATCTTGTTGAGCTTGCTCTGGTAGAGGTGAGTCCACAGTTCTGCTGTGACAGGCGTTGCTACGATCTTCAGATCTGCGCGCGGGTTGGGCTGTTCCCGCCAGGTCGGACGAGAATCGCCTGGCTGGACCGGTTGCCAGGTGATCGGGGCAAGCAGCTGGTTCAGCTGTGCGAAAAAGTGACCGCGATCCTCATGGTTAATGAAGCGGCTGAAAAACTGTTGATAGGCGGGGTCGCGAAGGCGCTGGCCCAGTTCCTCGGCGAAGGCTGCGGACGAGGGGTATTCCTT
This sequence comes from Pseudomonas sp. KH_046_1, assembly GCF_057839025.1. NCBI lineage: Bacteria > Pseudomonadati > Pseudomonadota > Gammaproteobacteria > Pseudomonadales > Pseudomonadaceae > Pseudomonas > Pseudomonas sp. KH_046_1. The sequence goes on along the minus strand of NZ_CM174481.1, from coordinate 4,903,468 downwards.
GATCGGCTGTTCGGGGTCGCCCGGTATATAAGCCACCACGCGAACCACTTCCCGGGCGCGCTCCAGGTCCGGGGCAAACAGCAGGATGCCGGTGAGGCTCGCGTTGAGGAACGTCAGGTCATGACAGCGCCATGGCTGCTTGTGCAGGCGCAGATGCGGCAGGTTGTCGAGCAGGCCGAGAATCAGGCTGTGGGTGTCGCTGCCCAGGAGTTTTTGCATCTGCGCCAGGTGCAAGGCAGCGGTGAGTGCGGTTTTCTGGCTGTCGCGGATTTTCGGTTGCAGGAGCGCCGCAGCCACCGGGTTGCTGATGCCCAGATTGTCTTCCAGATAGGTTTTATAGCGCTGGCCAATGTCCAGCTCCCGGCACATGCCGGTAAATACCGTGACAGGCATTTTTTCCAGGATCAGCGGCAAGGTCAGGAATTGCCCGTTGGAAGACGGCGCGGTGATGTACGTCGAGGCAGGCTCGAAGGCATCGAAGCGGGTCTCGGCACTTTCGAAATTGTGCAGCGCAGCGTCCAGCAGCGATACCGTCCAGGTGCGCGCAGCGCCTGACTTCAGCCGTAACCACGGCAGGTGATCAGGTAGGTAGAGGCGCAAAAACGTTTCGCGCACATTCAAATCCAGACCGAAGCGGCGCTTGAGTTCGGCCATGAGCAACGGTTCGGCGAAGTCCGCGGGGTTCTGCAGGTTGGCCAGCGCCTTGTCGACCTGGTTCTGGCTGGAGACCTGTCGGGCGATCAACCGGGCGAGTTCGGTGTGGTGATGTTTCGACGAGGCCCTTAGCCCGGCGGGCAGGGCGGGGGTGATGTTGCGCAGCGCCCCACGTCTGTGCGGCGCCGCCTGACGGAGCCAGGAGGGGATGACATTCTGCAGATGCTGGAAATGAGCGTCCGGCCTGAAAGCGTCGGAGGCAATAGTGGTAGTAGATTCGGTAATCATCGGGTCAGTGGCCGTTGGCTTTGAAAGGCCACTAGGAAAACCCGCGAAGCTGGACGCTGTGCGGTACATATTTACCGCACTCGGACCATTGGCAAGCGTTACAACGCAGCAAGCCTGCCGCAAACGCCCGCCGCCAGTTAAACTGCGCCTTTGCGACCCTATATGTCGCATTGCCGTAAACCCGGGAAAATCCGGGGTTTGCGCTATAAGAAGTTGTCGCTTGGCGGCAAGGCCGGGCTGAAAACTGTCCTTACAATCCTCACCAAGCTCGCCAGTTTCAGGCGAGTGTTTTCTCTTCAGGAGACTCCGATGTCCGTTGAGCACGCTGCGGTACAACGCGCCGATTTCGATCAGGTAATGGTTCCCAACTATGCGCCTGCCGCATTCATTCCTGTGCGTGGCGCCGGTTCCCGCGTTTGGGACCAGTCCGGTCGCGAGCTGATCGACTTCGCCGGCGGGATTGCCGTCAACGTATTGGGTCACGCGCATCCGGCGCTGGTCGGTGCCTTGACCGAGCAGGCGAACAAGCTGTGGCACGTGTCCAACGTGTTCACCAATGAGCCGGCCCTGCGCCTGGCCCACAAGTTGGTCGACGCCACCTTTGCCGACCGCGCCTTCTTCTGCAACTCCGGCGCCGAAGCCAACGAGGCCGCCTTCAAGCTGGCCCGTCGTGTCGGTTTCGACCGTTTCGGTAGCGAGAAGTACGAGATCATCGCCGCGCTCAACAGCTTCCACGGCCGTACCCTGTTCACCGTGAACGTCGGTGGCCAGTCGAAGTACTCCGACGGTTTCGGCCCGAAAATCACCGGCATCTCCCACGTGCCGTACAACGATCTGGCCGCGCTGAAAGCCGCCATTTCCGACAAGACTTGCGCCGTGGTGCTGGAGCCGATCCAGGGCGAAAGCGGTGTGATCCCGGCTGAACTGGAATACCTGCAAGGTGCCCGCGAGCTCTGCACTGCGCACAACGCGCTGCTGATTTTCGACGAAGTGCAAACCGGCATGGGCCGTACCGGCCATCTGTTCGCCTACCAGCATTACGGCGTGATCCCGGACATCCTGACCAGCGCCAAGAGCCTGGGCGGTGGTTTCCCGATCGCAGCCATGCTGACCACCGAAGACCTGGCCAAGCACCTGGTTGTCGGCACCCACGGCACCACTTACGGCGGCAACCCGCTGGCGTGCGCTGTCGCGGAAGCCGTGATCGACGTGATCAACACCCCTGAGGTGCTGGCCGGCGTCAACGCCAAGCACGACAAGTTCAAGGCCCGCCTTGAGCAGATCGGCGAAAAGTACGGCCTGTTCACCAAGGTTCGTGGCATGGGCCTGTTGATCGGTTGCGTCTTGAGCGATGCCTGGAAAGGCAAGGCCAAGGACATCTTCAACGCCGCTGAGCAAGAAGGCCTGATGGTCCTGCAAGCCGGCCCGGACGTGGTGCGTTTCGCCCCGAGCCTGGTGGTGGAAGACGCCGATATCGATGCCGGTCTGGACCGCTTCGAACGTGCCGCAGCAAAACTGACGCAAGCCTGATAGACCCTTCGACGCCTGAGTTTCAGGCGTCGAACCCAATTTTGATGCCGGGCTTGTTCCATTGTGGGAGCGAGCCTGCTCGCGAAGAGGGCGTGTCAGTCAACATCTCTGCTGACTGATACACCGCTTTCGCGAGCAGGCTCGCTCCCACAGTGTCCGGCGTTTTTTCTGTGAATTTTTAAGAGAAAGGAGTGACACCATGCTGGTGATGCGCCCCGCGCAAATGGCTGATCTGGGCGAGGTACAGCGTCTGGCTGCGGACAGTCCGATTGGTGTCACTTCCTTGCCGGATGACGTTGAGCGCCTGAGCGACAAGATCGCGGCAAGCGAAGCCTCGTTCGCCGCCGAAGTGAGTTTCAACGGTGAGGAAAGCTATTTCTTCGTCCTCGAAGACTCCGCTACCGGCAAGCTGGTCGGTTGCTCGGCCATCGTGGCATCGGCCGGTTACTCCGAGCCGTTCTACAGCTTCCGCAACGAAACCTTCGTGCACGCTTCCCGCGAGTTGAAGATTCACAACAAGATCCACGTGCTCTCGCAGTGCCATGACCTGACCGGCAACAGCTTGCTGACCAGCTTCTATGTGCAGCGCGAGCTGGTGGGATCGCCGTGGTCGGAGCTCAACTCCCGTGGCCGTTTGCTGTTCGTGGCCAGCCATCCGGAGCGTTTTGCCGATTCCGTAGTGACCGAGATCGTTGGTTACAGCGATGAAAACGGCGACTCGCCATTCTGGGATGCCATCGGTCGCAACTTCTTCGACCTCAACTACGCCGAAGCCGAACGTCTGTGCGGGCTGAAAAGCCGTACGTTCCTCGCCGAACTGATGCCGCATTACCCGATCTACGTGCCATTGCTGCCGGACTCCGCGCAAGAAGCCATGGGCCAGGTACACCCGCGGGCGCAGATCACCTTCGACATCCTGATGCGCGAAGGCTTCGAGACCGATCACTACATCGACATTTTCGATGGTGGCCCGACCCTGCATGCCCGTGTCTCGGGGATCCGTTCGATCGCCCAGAGCCGTGTGGTGCCGGTGAAGATCGGCGAGCCGGTCAAAGGCGTCGGTCGCCAGTATCTGGTGGCCAATGCCCAGTTGCAGGACTACCGCGCAGTGATGCTTGAGCTCGATTACGCGCCAGGCAAACCCGTGACCCTGGACCTGGAAGCGGCCGAAGCCCTGGGCGTCGGCGAGGGTGCCAGCGTGCGCCTGGTGGCGGTTTAACGTCGCAATTGATGCCTAGAAAGCAGCGAAGTTTCACGGGTGGCGCAAGCGGCCCGTTTGAGGAGATAGCATGATCGTTCGTCCCGTACGCAGCAGCGATTTACCCGCTCTGATCGACCTGGCCCGCAGCACCGGCACCGGCCTGACCACCTTGCCGGCCAACGAAGAGCGGCTGGCCCATCGGGTCGGCTGGGCCGAGAAGACCTTTCGCGGCGAAGCCGGGCGGGGCGATGCGGACTACCTGTTCGTGCTCGAAGATGACGACGGTCGCGTGGTGGGTATTTCCGCCATTGCCGGCGCCGTCGGCCTGCGTGAGCCCTGGTACAACTTCCGGGTCGGTCTGACGGTCAGCGCTTCGCAAGAGCTGAACATCTATCGCGAAATCCCGACGCTGTTCCTGGCCAACGACCTGACCGGCAACTCCGAGCTGTGCTCGCTGTTCCTGCACGCCGATTACCGTACCGGCCTCAACGGCCGCATGCTGTCCAAGGCGCGGATGCTGTTCATCGCCGAATTCCCGCAACTGTTCGGCAACAAGATCATTGCCGAAATGCGCGGTGTTTCCGACGAGGCCGGGCGCTCGCCGTTCTGGGAAAGCCTGGGCCGGCACTTCTTCAAGATGGAATTCAGCCAGGCGGATTACCTGACCGGCGTGGGCAACAAGGCGTTCATCGCCGAACTGATGCCAAAATTCCCGCTGTACACCTGCTTCCTGTCGCCGGATGCGCGCAACGTCATCGGTCAGGTTCACCCGGACACCGAGCCGGCGCTGGCCATGCTCAAGAGCGAAGGTTTCAGCTACCAGGGCTACGTCGACATTTTCGACGCGGGTCCTGCGATCGAGTGCGAAACCGGCAAGATCCGCGCCGTGCGCGACAGCCAGGCGCTGGTGCTGGCCGTCGGCACACCGGGTGACGATGCCACGCCATTCATCATTCACAACCGCAAGCGCGAGGACTGCCGGATCACTGCTGCGCCGGCACGTCTGGCCGCCGGCACCCTGGTGGTCGATCCGCAGACCGCCAAACGTCTTCAACTCAACGCGGGCGATCAAGTACGCGCCGTGGCGTTGTCCGCAGCTCGGGAGTCGAAATAATGAAGTCGCTTTACATCGCAGGTGAATGGCTGGCAGGTGGGGGCGAAGTCTTCGAGTCGCTGAACCCGGTGACCCAGCAAGTGCTGTGGTCCGGTGCCGGTGCCACCGCCGCTCAGGTCGAGTCGGCCGTGCAAGCTGCGCGTCAGGCGTTCCCGGGCTGGGCGCGGCGTACCCTGGAAGAGCGTATCTCGGTGCTGGAAGCCTTTGCCGCCTCGCTGAAGAATCACGCTGACGAACTGGCCCGTACCATCGGCGAAGAAACCGGCAAACCCCTGTGGGAAGCGGCGACCGAAGTCACCAGCATGGTCAACAAGATTGCCATCTCGGTGCAGAGCTACCGCGAACGTACCGGCGAGAAGAGCGGCCCGCTGGGCGACGCCACCGCCGTACTGCGCCACAAACCCCACGGTGTAGTCGCGGTGTTTGGTCCCTACAACTTCCCGGGTCACCTGCCGAACGGCCACATCGTGCCGGCACTGCTGGCTGGTAACAGCGTACTGTTCAAGCCAAGCGAACTGACACCGAAAGTCGCCGAGTTGACGGTCAAGTGCTGGATCGAGGCTGGCCTGCCGGCCGGCGTATTGAACCTGCTGCAAGGCGCTCGCGAAACCGGCATCGCCCTGGCGGCGAACCCGGGCATCGACGGGCTGTTCTTCACCGGTTCCAGCCGTACCGGCAATCACCTGCACCAGCAATTCGCCGGTCGTCCGGACAAGATCCTCGCGCTGGAGATGGGCGGTAACAACCCGCTGGTGGTCGATCAGGTCGCCGACCTCGATGCCGCGGTTTACACGATCATTCAGTCGGCGTTCATTTCCGCCGGCCAGCGTTGCACCTGTGCCCGTCGCTTGCTGGTGCCGCAAGGCGCCTGGGGTGACACGTTGCTGGCGCGCCTGGTAGCGGTCAGCTCGACCATTGAGGTCGGTGCTTTCGATCAGCAACCGGCGCCATTCATGGGCTCGGTGGTTTCCCTCGGCGCTGCGAAAGCGTTGATGGATGCGCAAGAACATCTGCTGGCCAACGGCGCCGTGGCGCTGCTGGAAATGACTCAGCCTCAGGCTCAATCGGCCTTGCTGACCCCGGGCATCCTGGACGTGTCCGCCGTCGCCGATCGTCCTGACGAAGAACTGTTCGGCCCGTTGCTGCAAGTGATCCGCTACGCTGATTTTGCAGCGGCGATCGCTGAAGCCAACGACACCGCCTACGGTCTGGCCGCCGGCCTGCTGTCGGACTCCGAAGCGCGTTATCAGCAATTCTGGCTGGAAAGCCGTGCCGGTATCGTCAACTGGAACAAGCAACTGACCGGTGCCGCAAGCAGCGCGCCATTCGGCGGCGTCGGCGCCTCGGGCAACCACCGCGCCAGCGCCTACTACGCGGCGGATTACTGCGCGTACCCGGTGGCCTCGCTGGAAACGCCGAGCCTGGTGATGCCTGCCACCCTGACGCCTGGCGTGAAGATGGCGTAACGCCCATTCGCGGGCAAGCCCGCTCCCACAAGGACTGCGTCGAACACAAAATTTGTGAACACTGCTGAACCTGTGGGAGCGGGCTTGCCCGCGAAGGCCGCGACTCGGTCGCACTGAACAGTTAGTTACTGAAGCCTATAACAACAGATTCTCGTGGAGCCTCGCTGATGAAATCCTATGAAGTCAATTTTGACGGTCTAGTGGGGCCGACCCATAACTACGGCGGCCTGTCCTACGGCAACGTCGCGTCCCAGAGCAACAGCCAGCAGTCTTCCAACCCCAAGGAAGCGGCGCTGCAAGGCCTGGCAAAGATGAAAGCGCTGATGGAGATGGGTTTCCAGCAAGGCGTACTGGCACCGCAAGAGCGCCCGGATGTGGCCGCACTGCGTCGCCTGGGCTTTGGCGGCACCGACGCTGAAGTGATCGAGCGCGCTGCCAAAGAAGCGATGCCGCTGCTGGTGGCCAGTTGCTCGGCCTCGAGCATGTGGGTGGCCAACGCCGCTACCGTCAGCCCGAGCGCCGACACGGCCGATGGCCGCGTGCATTTCACCGCCGCCAACCTCAACTGCAAATACCACCGCAGCATCGAACACCCGACCACCAGCCGCGTGCTGGGGGCGATGTTCGCTGACCAGAAACACTTCGCCCACCACGCTGCCTTGCCGGCCGTGGCGCAGTTCGGTGACGAAGGCGCGGCCAACCACACGCGTTTCTGCCGTGAATACGGCGGAGCCGGTGTCGAGTTCTTCGTGTTCGGTCGCAGCGCGTTCGACACCCGCTACCCGGCACCGCAGAAGTACCCGGCGCGCCAGACCCTCGAAGCGTCCCAGGCCGTTGCCCGTTTGCATGGCTTGAGCGATGACGGCGTGGTCTACGCCCAGCAGAACCCGTCGGTGATCGACCAGGGCGTGTTCCATAACGACGTGATCGCCGTGGGTAATGGTGAAGTGCTGTTCTATCACGAGGACGCGTTCCTCGAGACCGAGAAGATGCTCGCTGAATTGCAGAGCAAACTCGCCAAAGTCGGTGGGAAATTTCAGTCAGTCTGCGTACCGCGTTCCGCAGTAAGCGTGGAAGACGCCGTTCGTTCCTACCTGTTCAATAGCCAGCTGCTGTCGCGTCCTGACGGCTCCATGCTGTTGATCGTGCCGGAAGAATGCCGTGGCAACGAGCGTGTCTGGCAATACTTGCAGGGTTTGACCAGCTCCGGCGGCCTGATCCGTGAAGTGAAAGTCTTCGATCTCAAGCAAAGCATGCAGAACGGTGGTGGCCCGGCTTGCCTGCGGTTGCGCGTCGCACTCAACGAAACCGAACTGGCGGCCGTCAACCCAGGGGTTATCATGACGGCACCGTTGTACGGCACACTGACCGAATGGGTCGAGAAGCACTACCGCGACCGCATGACCGAAAACGATCTGGCGGACCCGCAATTGCTGCTTGAGTGCCGGACGGCACTGGATGAACTGACGCAAATCCTTAAACTGGGCGCGGTTTATCCATTCCAGATCAATTGATCGACGGCGCGCCGCCTTCTACGGCAGCGCGCTGCTTCAACTCAAACGAGAGCGTAAACACATGAGCGATACCCTGCAGCTGATCCTTGAAGACACCGACGGCACGCAACTGGAGACCTCCTGCACCCGCGTCGCGGTCCTGTGGCAAGGCAAAGAGCTGTGGATCCAGCAGGACGGCCGTGGCCAGTTGCTGATCGGCGTGGACGTCGAAGAAGGCGACGCCGAATACGCAAACCTGCTGTTGCGCCCATTGGCGACTAATCTGGTAAGTCTGCAGCTGGAGATGGAACCGGCTGAACTCGGCGACGACGAGGATCACGTTCACGGCCCGGATTGCAATCACGACCACTAAGGAAACCGCTCTATGCTCGCCCTCGGCAAACTGCTTGAACTGACCCTCGCCGGCCGCGAACCGGCGGAGAAGACTCAACTGACTGTCGAAGGCGTGCGCATGCGCTGGTTGAGCGAAGGTGCGCTGGAAGTCCGGCCACCTGAAGCGCGTGACAATGGCCTGGACCTGCTGCTGTCGGCGGGGATCCATGGCAACGAAACAGCGCCGATCGAGTTGCTCGATCGCCTGTTGCACGACATTGCCCGCGGCGACTTGAAGCCGCGCGCACGTATTCTGTTTCTGTTCGGTAACCCGGAAGCGATTCGCAAAGGCGAGCGTTTTGTCGAGCAGGACGTCAATCGGCTGTTCAATGGCCGTCACGAACAAAGCAGCGGTTGCGAAGCCCTGCGCGCCTGTGAATTGGAGCGTTTGGCAGCGAGTTTCTTCAGCCTCCCGGACCGTCAGCGCCTGCATTACGACCTGCACACGGCGATTCGTGGCTCGAAAATCGAGCAGTTCGCCCTGTATCCGTGGAAAGAAGACCGCCAGCATTCGCGTCAGGAACTGGCGCGTCTGCGTGCTGCCGGCATGGAAGCGGTGTTGTTGCAGAACAAACCTTCCATCGTGTTCAGCGCATACACCTACGACAAACTGGGGGCCGAGGCCTTCACTCTGGAGTTGGGCAAGGCACGGCCGTTCGGTCAGAACGACGGGGTCAATGTCTCGCTGCTGGAGAAGCGTCTCAAGCAAATCATCGAGGGCACCGAGCCGGAGCTGACTGAAGAGGCTCTGGACGGTTTGCAGCTGTACAGCGTGGCGCGGGAAATCATCAAGCACAGCGACAGCTTCCGCCTGAACCTGCCGGCGGACATCGAGAACTTTTCGGAGCTGGAAGTGGGTTACCTGCTGGCAGAAGACATCGCCAACACCCGCTGGATCATCGAGGAGGAGGGCGCCCGGATCATCTTCCCGAACCCCAAGGTGAAGAACGGTTTGCGTGCCGGCATCCTGGTCGTGCCGACCACCGACGAAAACCTGGCTTAAATCCAACACAAAACCCTTGTGGGAAAACCCTGTGGGAGCGAGCTTGCTCGCGATAGCGGACTTTCAGTCGATGAATTTGTTGACTGAAACACCGCCATCGCGAGCAAGCTCGCTCCCACAGTTGATTTGGGTGAAACCAAAGATTTCACCCAAATCACGAGTTCGGTGATTACACGGCTACCGCACGCGGCTCACTGCGACGCAGCGAGCGGATCTTCATCAGCGTATCCGCACAAGTCTTCGCCGCTTCCTGGCCTTTATGCAGGAAATGCTCGAAGAAGAACTTCTGGTGCTCTTCACCGGCATGGAAGTGGTGCGGGGTCAGGGACACCGAGAACACCGGCACTTCGGTTTCCAGTTGCACCTGCATCAGGCCGCTGACCACCGACTGGGCGACGAACTCGTGACGGTAGATGCCGCCGTCCACCACCAGGGCTGCCGCGACGATGCCGGAATAACGACCGGTCTTGGCCAGCAACTTGGCGTGCAGGGGCATTTCAAAGGCACCGCCGACTTCGAAGAAGTCGATGTCGGACTCCTGATAACCCTGGGCGATCATTTCGGCGACGAAGCCTTTGCGGCTCTGGTCGACAATATCTTTGTGCCAGCAGGCCTGGATGAACGCAACGCGCTCGCCGTGATGGTGTTTGCTTTTGCTGTCGATTGCGGTGGGTTGCATGTTCTGACTCCTGTTTGTGTGAAAAACAGGGCGTTATGAATCGAAGGGGATCTGAGGGTGCGCACGCTTGCACGAATGCCGGCGGACGGCCCTTTGTTGTCAATCCCGTTCTCTCTTCATCCGGACTATGACCGTCGGCCCCGGAATCACACCGGGTCTGCTGACCTTGCTGCCAGGCACCGCCGAAGCCGTGCTGTCACCAAGCGCTCGCGGGCTATGCGCATTGCGCGCAATTACCGCCGGTGGGGAGTTGCACCCCGCCCTGAGAACGTTTTTGCCGCCCAAATGTTTGGCGGCGCAGCGTTTTTATCACATATTTGCGGTATGCGCATGACCCCTTTTGGATGATTGTCATCGACTTTTCCGTTGGTTTAATCGGCCTTTTCCTACGCAAGGGTTGATTAATCGTCGCCATGCCCGCAGTAATTCTTTCCTGAAAGGGATTTCCCCTGCTTACCGAGGCCAGATTCATGAGTGTTATCGATCTTCGCAGCGACACCGTCACCCAACCTTGCGCCGGCATGCTCGACGCAATGACCAAGGCCGCCACCGGCGATGACGTGTATGGCGAAGATCCGACGGTCAATCACCTGGAAGCCGAACTGGCCAGGCGCCTGGGTTTTGCCGCGGCACTGTTCGTACCGACCGGCACCATGAGCAACCTGCTGGGGTTGATGGCCCATTGCGAGCGCGGTGACGAGTACATCGTCGGCCAGCAGGCCCACACTTATAAGTACGAAGGGGGTGGCGCGGCGGTGCTTGGCTCGATCCAGCCGCAACCGCTGGAGGTGCAGGCCGATGGTTCGCTGGACCTGGCGCAGGTTGCCGCCGCGATCAAGCCGGACGACTTCCATTTCGCCCGCACGCGCTTGCTGGCGCTGGAAAACACCATGCAAGGCAAAGTCCTGCCGTTGGAGTACCTGGCGCGGGCGCGCAACTTTACCCGCGAGCATGGCTTGCAACTGCACCTGGACGGCGCACGCCTCTACAACGCGGCAGTGAAGCTGGGTGTCGATGCCCGGGAAATCACCCAACATTTCGATTCCGTCTCGGTGTGCCTGTCCAAAGGCCTGGGCGCACCGGTCGGTTCGGTGCTGTGCGGCTCGGTCGAACTGATCGGCAAGGCAAGGCGCCTGCGCAAGATGGTCGGTGGCGGCATGCGTCAGGCCGGGATTCTGGCGGCGGCAGGCCTGTATGCGCTCGATCACAACGTAGAGCGCCTGGCCGACGACCACGCCAACGCGCAATACCTGGCCGAAGGCCTGCGTGCGGCAGGCTTCGAGGTCGAGCCGGTGCAGACCAACATGGTTTACGTGCAGATGGGCAACCAGGCCGAGGCCATCAAGGCCTTTGCCGCCGAGCGCGGGATCAAGCTCAGTGCAGCCGCGCGTCTGCGCATGGTCACGCACATGGACGTCAGCCGTGCGCAAATCGAGCAAGTCGTCGCGACATTCGTCGGCTTTTCGCGCAAGTGATAGCGTTAGCGCTCCAATTGAGCGTTTCTATCGTATAAACACGCTGTACCCCGCGCGCAGGGCCGATATAATGCGGCCCTTTGCCGTCGCTTCGTCTGTTGACGTTTCGAACAGGCCTTTGGCCGCAGCCTCCGTGGAAGAACCTAATGAAAAGCGCAGAAATCCGTGAAGCCTTCCTTCGCTTCTTCGAAGAGCAAGGCCACACCCGTGTAGCCTCCAGCTCTTTGATTCCGGGCAACGACCCAACCCTGCTGTTCACTAACGCGGGGATGAACCAGTTCAAGGACTGCTTCCTGGGCCAGGAAAAGCGCGCGTACACCCGCGCCGTCAGCAGCCAGAAATGCGTGCGCGCCGGCGGCAAGCACAACGACCTGGAAAACGTCGGTTATACCGCTCGTCACCACACCTTCTTCGAAATGCTGGGTAACTTCAGCTTCGGCGACTACTTCAAGCGTGACGCCATCACCTATGCCTGGAACTTCCTGACGTCCGACAAGTGGCTGAACCTGCCCAAGGAAAAGCTCTGGGTCACCGTCTACGCCAGCGATGACGAGGCGTACGACATCTGGACCAAGGAAATCGGGGTTCCGGCCGAGCGCATGGTGCGCATCGGCGACAACAAGGGCGCGCCGTACGCCTCTGACAACTTCTGGACCATGGGCGATACCGGCCCGTGCGGTCCTTGCACCGAGATTTTCTACGATCACGGCGCCGACATCTGGGGTGGCCCACCGGGCTCGCCGGAAGAAGACGGCGACCGTTACATCGAAATCTGGAACAACGTGTTCATGCAGTTCAACCGCACCGCCGATGGCGTGTTGCACCCGCTGCCAGCGCCGTCGGTCGATACCGGCATGGGCCTGGAGCGGATCAGTGCCGTGCTGCAGCACGTTCACTCGAACTATGAAGTCGACCTGTTCCAGAGCCTGCTGAGCGCTTCGGCCAAGGCCATCGGCTGCACCAACGACGCCCAGGCTTCGCTGAAAGTCGTGGCTGACCACATCCGTTCCTGCGGCTTCCTGATCGCCGACGGCGTGCTGCCGTCCAACGAAGGCCGCGGCTACGTGCTGCGCCGGATCATCCGTCGCGCCTGCCGTCACGGTAACAAGCTGGGTGCCAAGGGCAGCTTCTTCTACCAGATCGTCGCGGCCCTGGTTGCCGAGATGGGCGAGGCGTTCCCGGAGCTGAAATCCCAGCAGGCGCACATCGAGCGCGTGTTGAAGGCCGAAGAAGAGCAATTCGCCAAGACCCTGGAGCAAGGCCTGAAAATCCTCGAGCAGGATCTGGCTGAACTCAAGGGCGACGTGGTGCCGGGCGACGTGGTGTTCAAACTCTACGACACCTATGGCTTCCCGATGGACCTGACCGGCGACATCGCTCGCGAGCGCAGCCTGACCATCGACGAAGAAGGTTTCGAGCGTGAAATGGAGGCCCAGCGCGTTCGTGCCCGTTCCGCCAGCTCCTTCGGCATGGACTACAACAGCCTGGTCAAGGTTGACGTGGCCACCGAGTTCACCGGTTACATCGCTCACAGCGGTTCCGCCAAAATCGTTGCGCTGTATAAAGATGGCCAGTCAGTCGACGTATTGAGCGAAGGCGATGAGGGCGTGATCGTTCTCGACAAGACGCCGTTCTACGCCGAGTCCGGTGGCCAGGTCGGTGATTGCGGTTACTTGCAGGCGGGCAGCGCGCGTTTCGACGTGCGTGACACCACCAAGACCGGCGGTGCATTCCTGCACCACGGTATCCTGGATTCGGGTAGCCTGATCGTCGGTACGCCGGTCGAGACCCACGTTGATGCCGAGGTGCGTCACGCCACGTCGTTGAACCACTCCGCGACTCACTTGCTGCACGCAGCATTGCGCCAGGTGCTGGGCGATCACGTTCAGCAGAAAGGCTCGTTGGTCGACAGTCAGCGCCTGCGCTTCGACTTCAGCCACTTCGAAGCCATCAAGCCTGAACAGCTGAAAGCGCTGGAAGACATCGTCAACGCCGAGATTCGCAAGAACTCCGAAGTTGAAACCGAAGAAACCGATATCGAAACCGCCAAGCAGAAAGGCGCCATGGCGCTGTTCGGCGAAAAATACGGCGACAACGTGCGCGTGCTGAGCATGGGCGATTTCTCCGTCGAGCTGTGCGGCGGTATCCATGCCAACCGTACCGGCGACATCGGCCTGCTGAAAATCATCAGCGAAGGCGGTGTGGCATCGGGTGTGCGTCGTATCGAAGCCGTCACCGGTGCGCAAGCGCTGGCCTACTTGAACGCGGCGGAAGAACAACTCAAGGAAGCGGCCAGCCTGGTCAAGGGCAGCCGCGACAACCTGATCGACAAGCTGTCGGCTGTGCTGGAGCGCAACCGTCTGCTGGAGAAGCAACTCGAGCAGTTGCAAGCCAAGGCTGCCAGTGCCGCGGGCGACGATCTGTCGGCCCAGGCGCTGGACGTCAAGGACGTGAAAGTGCTGGCCGTGCGTCTGGACGGTCAGGATGGCAAGGCGCTGCTGGCGCTGGTCGATCAACTGAAAAACAAACTCGGCCGCGCAGTGATCCTGCTCGGCAGTGTCCATGAGGAAAAGGTCGTTCTGGTTGCAGGCGTAACCAAAGACCTGACTGGCCAACTCAAAGCCGGTGATTTGATGAAGCAAGCCGCTGCGGCAGTGGGCGGGAAGGGTGGTGGTCGTCCAGACATGGCGCAAGGCGGCGGTACTGACGCTGGCGCACTGGATGCGGCACTGGCCCTGACCGTTCCGTTTGTAGAGCAGGGTCTATAAGGCAGTACTTGCGGCCCGCAGTCTAGTGGTGGGCCGCAACGCTGTTTGAGTGATTATTTGGGCGCCCTTCATGGGCAGAGGCGGCTTTGAAATGGCTTTGATCGTACAGAAATTTGGAGGCACCTCGGTCGGCACTGTCGAGAGAATCGAGCAGGTCGCCGACAAGGTTAAGAAATTCCGCGATGCCGGCGATGACCTGGTGGTTGTGCTGTCTGCAATGAGCGGCGAAACCAACCGTCTGATCGATCTGGCCAAGCAAATCAGTGGCGACGGCCAACCGGTTCCGCGCGAGCTGGACGTGATCGTCTCCACCGGTGAGCAGGTGACGATTGCCCTGTTGGCCATGGCGCTGATCAAGCGTGGCGTGCCGGCGGTGTCGTACACCGGCAACCAGGTGCGGATCCTGACGGATAGCGCGCACAATAAAGCGCGTATCTTGCAGATTGATGACCAGAAGATTCGCGGTGACCTCAAGGCAGGTCGTGTGGTGGTCGTCGCCGGTTTCCAGGGCGTCGACGAGCACGGCAACATCACCACCCTCGGTCGTGGCGGTTCCGACACCACCGGCGTGGCCTTGGCGGCAGCCCTGAAGGCTGACGAATGCCAGATCTACACCGACGTCGACGGTGTCTACACCACCGACCCGCGTGTGGTGTCCGTGGCTCAGCGCCTGGACAAGATTACCTTCGAAGAGATGCTGGAAATGGCCAGCCTCGGTTCCAAGGTGTTGCAGATCCGCGCGGTCGAGTTCGCCGGCAAGTACAACGTTCCGCTGCGCGTACTGCACAGCTTCAAGGAGGGTCCGGGCACCCTCATTACTATTGATGAAGAGGAAACCATGGAACAGCCGATCATTTCCGGTATCGCTTTCAACCGCGATGAAGCCAAGCTGACCATCCGTGGCGTGCCAGACATCCCGGGCGTTGCCTTCAAGATTCTCGGCCCGATCAGTGCCGCGAACATCGAAGTCGACATGATCGTGCAGAACGTCGCGCACGATAACACCACCGACTTCACCTTCACCGTGCACCGCAACGACTACCAGGCGGCGCAAGCCGTGCTGGAAAAGACCGCTGGCGAGCTGGGTGCCCGTGAAGTCGTGGGCGACACCAAGATCGCCAAGGTGTCGATCGTGGGCGTTGGCATGCGTTCTCACGCAGGCGTGGCCAGCCGCATGTTCGAATCCCTGGCCAAGGAAAGCATCAACATCCAGATGATCTCGACGTCGGAAATCAAAGTCTCCGTAGTGATCGAAGAGAAGTACCTGGAACTGGCTGTGCGCGCTCTGCACACGGCTTTCGAACTGGACGCACCGGCCCGCCAGGGCGAGTGATGCGTTTGCCAAAAGGCGCGGTCTGACCGCGCCTTTTGTTTTTTTGTATGGCGTGACCCCCGAGGCTGTTCTTTTGCTCACGCTAGTCAATACTCAGGCATGTAGGGCTGCGACCGCTCCGGTTGTGGGTCGAGTGCCTTTTTTTTGCAGACTGTTGTCCCTGAAATGTAATGCGTGAGGAGAAAGGTATGCTGATTCTGACTCGTCGGTGCGCAGAAAGCCTGATTATCGGTGATGGCGAAATCACCGTGACCGTGCTCGGCGTCAAAGGAAATCAAGTGCGCATCGGTGTTAATGCCCCCAAAGAGGTAGCTGTTCACCGGGAAGAAATTTACCTGCGTATCAAGAAAGAGAAGGACGAAGAACCAAGCCATTAATTTTTATCGTTTTTTATGTTTGCAAACGGGGAAGAAGCTGGTTAATATACGCCCCGTGTTGCGGAGAGCTGGCCGAGTGGCCGAAGGCGCTCCCCTGCTAAGGGAGTACACCTCAAAAGGGTGTCGGGGGTTCGAATCCCCCGTTCTCCGCCATTATTTGCGTAGTACGTTGTAATCTGGCTTCTTCGGTAAGTTGTTGAAATTACTAGAAAAAGTGCTTGACATAGAGATTAGACGGCCTATAATGCGCGGCAACAAATGCACTCGTAGCTCAGCTGGATAGAGTACTCGGCTACGAACCGAGCGGTCACAGGTTCGAATCCTGTCGAGTGCACCATTTAAGAGTTAGTTGCAGTAATGCAAGTAACTTGGCTTCAGCCAGTTGTGGTCTGGTCTAAAAACACAAAATGCACTCGTAGCTCAGCTGGATAGAGTACTCGGCTACGAACCGAGCGGTCACAGGTTCGAATCCTGTCGAGTGCACCATACAACAGAAAGCCCGCATCTAATGCGGGCTTTTTGCCGTCCGGGATTTGGCTTTTCCCTTCGTGCATCCCCTCTCGTCGAACTCCACCTGTGCACTGCGACCTCGCAGGGTGTCGTAACGATAGCTCGTAGCTGAATTGCGAATACTGATCTTGTCCGGCTTGCCGAGCGCGCTTTCGACGTCTTGCTGGCTCATGCCGGCGACCACTCGCTGATTGATGATCGCCTCCCGGCGCTGCCTGGCACTGATCAGGTTTCCACACTTGTCCTGCGCCTGACCGACCACGGTCGGCTCTTTTCTTTGGATTTTCATTCCTGATGTTTCACGGGGTTCGGCTGGCGGCATAAGCGCCATCGTGCTGCCGGGTGTAAAGGCACGGACGTCCTGAAGTGAAACACTCTCTCCCGCGGCACAACTCAGTGTGGTGAAAGTAATGCGCCCATTGGCCGCCTCGCAGCGCTGAACGGTGGTGGCGAGTGCCAAGGGTAGGGGGCTGAGCAGGCCGAGCAGTAAAAAGAATTGTGCAACTGATGGCATCAGGCGTCCTCCGTGACGTTCCTTTTCAAGGGTAGTGGCTACAATTTTCGAAGGGGGTGTGTTTTCTTTTCAGAATACGTCGTCGCACTTTCATGGATCAGGACGACGCTCAGGTTTGTTGTGCAAGCGCTTGTTTCAGCCGAGATTTTTTAACGTTTAAAACCGTCAGGCGGTGTATCATTGCGCCCGTCAGCCCCGCCGGGGCTTGTGGAATACCTCCATGGACTTACCCAGTAGTTACTCAGTACCCCGTTTCACCAATCATGAATTGACTGATTGATCCTTCCGGCGTGCCCCGCTGCTGGGAGTGGAGTTCGCCTATGTCTGAAATCGAAGTAAAGAAAACGCAGGAAAGCTTGCAGGATCGCCTGGCTCAGGTGGTTGAGTTGCTGCAGCGTCAGCGAGTTGTAGAAGACCTGACTCACCGCCAGGAAGGCCCGCATCATGACCGGGTCGAGAACCTGGTTCACCGGCAGAACCTCGTCGAGTTGCAACGCAAACTCGATGACCTGCACTCCGCCGACGTCGCCTACATCCTTGAAGCCTTGCCGCTGGACGATCGTCTGACGCTCTGGCAACTGGTCAAGGCTGATCGCGACGGCGACATCCTTCTTGAAGTATCCGATTCGGTCCGTGAATCGCTGATCGCCGACATGGACGATCACGAGCTCCTGGCAGCCGCCAAGGACATGGATGCCGACGAACTCGCTGACCTGGCCTCCGAGCTGCCGCGAGACGTCGTCCATGAGCTCATGGAGACCCTCGACCAGCAACAACGCGAGCGCGTGCGTTCGGCACTGTCCTACGACGAGGAGCAGGTCGGTGCACTGATGGACTTCGAGATGGTGACCATCCGCGAGGATGTCAGCCTTGAAGTGGTCTTGCGTTATCTGCGTCGTCTCAAGGAGTTGCCGGGCCACACCGACAAACTGTTCGTGGTCGATTACGACGGCGTCCTCAAGGGCGTGTTGCCGATCAAGCGTTTGCTGGTCAACGATCCGGACAAACAGGTTTCCGAGGTGATGGCCAGCGATCCGGTGAGTTTCCACCCGGACGAAGACGCCTACGATGCGGCTCAGGCGTTCGAACGTTACGACTTGATCTCCGCGCCTGTGGTCGACAAGAACGGCAAGCTGATCGGCCGTCTGACCATCGATGAAATGGTCGACCTGATCCGTGAAGAGAGCGAAAGCGAAGTTCTCAACATGGCGGGTCTGCGTGAAGAAGAAGACATTTTTGCGTCGGTCTGGAAATCCCTGCGTAACCGTTGGGCCTGGCTGGCGATCAACCTGATTACCGCGTTCGTGGCTTCTCGGGTCATCGGTTTGTTTGAAGGTTCGATCGAGAAGCTCGTGGCGCTTGCGGCGTTGATGCCGATCGTGGCGGGGATCGGCGGTAACTCGGGTAACCAGACCATCACCATGATTGTTCGGGCCATGGCGCTGGACCAGGTGAGCACCGGCAATACCTCGCGCCTGATGCGCAAGGAATTGGCGGTAGCGCTGATCAACGGCGTGATCTGGGGCGGGGTGATCGGTGTGGTTGCCTACCTGCTCTATGGCAGTTGGTCATTGGGCGTGGTGATGACCGCCGCGATGACGCTCAACCTGTTGCTGGCGGCATTGATGGGGGTTTTGATCCCGATGACCCTGGCGAAGATGGGGCGCGACCCGGCAATGGGGGCCAGTGTGATGATCACGGCCATGACCGACAGCGGCGGCTTTTTCATCTTCCTCGGGCTTGCGACAATCTTCCTGCTCTGAAGTCCGTTTCACTAAAACCCGCCGTCAGGCGGGTTTTTTTGTGCCCGGATTTCAGGCAAAAAAAGCCAGCGATCAGGCTGGCTTGGGCTTTCTGGCTGAATCAGGACGCGTCGGCGGCCATTTCAGCGTCATGGGCGATCAGCGAAACCAGGGCGTTCTGCTGACGATGGGAGAGCTGGCGGAAGCGCTGCAGCAACTCCCTTTCGTGCAAGGAAAGCTCCGGGCTGTCCAGGCGCATGCTCAACTCTTCGCCCAGTGCGCCTTCCTGAATAAGACTCTGCTCAAGGCGCGCAATAATTTCGGAGTTCATGCTGCGATGATGATTGCGAGCCACCTCGGCAATGCGTTCACGCATTCCGTCTGGCAGACGTACGACGAACTTGTCAGCCGTACGGCTGGAATAAATTGCCTGTTTCAATGGGCGCATATATTTAACCGGTTAGTTCAGGGGAGCGGTTTTCGGGATTGGCCGCAGGATGTCTGGTAGGACAAGCGCTCTGACCAAATGTTCAACCTGAATTGATAGGCGCGCATCATGCCTCAAACAAGCCAGATCCTTGGCGTCAATTCTGTGACAAATATTGAACTGTATAAAGGCTTTCTGCCAGCACCAATTATCAGAAATGCAGACTGGTTTGAAAAGTTCGACCGGGCCGTATCGCTTAGCGCTTTCTCCAACCCACGAAAGGCTTCTGACGGGCAGCAAAAGCCGACTCGATCCCTGTTCCTTGCCTTTTACAGAATAGTGGCAAATGGCCGATTTACTAGGGGAGGTCGTATAGCGGGGGGGAATTCAGGATGGATGGCAGGCCCTTGCACTGGATCTGCCATGTCGGATCAACGCAGTACCGGATCAAACTTGATCTTGCGTCCGGCAATCAATGCGAGCACGAACAGGGCGCTGAATACGCCACAGGCGATCAGGGGGAGGGTGACGACCACGTCCTGGGTCAATGACAGATGAAAAATGCCACTCAACATGGCGAGGATGAAGAAACTCGCGGCTGATCTGGACATGCTGTGCTCCTGGTGGGGGTCATTTCAAAATACCAAGCGTTCGGCAGATGGAGCCGGTACCAGGATGTTTTCCTGGCTGACAAAGTCGTGCTGGTCGCTTGTCGCTGCCAGCAGCTCGCACGCCAGAGTCTATCGGCAATTAAATTCTTTAAAAACAATGAATTAAGTTATTTTTGGTAAAGCGCAATATTGCATTTTTCAATGATGGCTTTTTGCGGTGATGCAATTTGCACGGTAAACAAGTCCGCGCCCGGCCGAGGCGAATGCCTACACTTAAAAAGCCCTACGGACGACATGACAAAAGCCAGCCCGGCCGTTAACATGCACGCCGTCCATCGCATCGCGTTTCGTCGCGGTCAACGTGTGTCTCAGTAGCTCAATTGGATAGAGCATCCCCCTCCTAAGGGGAAGGTTGGCAGTTCGAACCTGCCCTGGGACACCATATTTTGCAGCTCCCCTGCCTGTTTCAACGCTTCGTTTTCACGACTTGTAGATAAAGTTCGACAAATTCAGGTGCCAGGGATTTTCGAAGCCATCAACTCTACCTTCGTGACATTCCATCTCCTCTCCGTAGTCTGAATCTCCCATCCCGCCTGTACACGCCGATCGTCACCACTTCGTGGTACGTGAATCCCGACGACTCGGCAGGCGCGACCCAGCAGGAGACGCTGACGACAACGACACCCAGAGTTTCGCCGCCAACTTAAAACAACGACCATCACCTTGGTCGGGGTCGATCTTCAGAGTAACGACATCTTTTTTGGCAGTGCCTGAGGCATCGCGCGCGTGAACGGATCCGCATGATCGCATCCGCCGTGAACTATCGAGCAGCACAAGGCTTAATGAGCGCGGCGGGTAGATACGGGTTAACGCGGCAGGGGACACCAGGAACGACATCAGCATTGCGGGTACCCTGTTCTGGGTCTTCGACAAGGACGGCGAGACAGTGACGACCTACCCCCTGAAAGTGAAGGGCAGACCGTCTTGTATTGACTTGAATTTCAATCCAGTTCCACCCAGACGGACTCGGTCGGTGCTTCATTGGTGAGCCCGTGTTTCAGCGCATACATCAACAAGTCGATGCGGTTGATGAGATTAAGCTTTTGATAGATGTTGCTGAGGTGGTTGTGCACGGTGTGCTCGCTGATCCCCAGGCGCCCGGCGATGCTCACATATTTGGCGGACGGTTCGCCCACGATGGCGCGAATCAGTTCTCTCTCGCGCAGCGTCAACCGCGCCTGTTTCGCCCGCTCCAGATTGCATTTCAAGGGTATGTGCCCGGTCGCGGAATAGCCGGAAAGGCCGCCAGCCCAGGCTCTATCCATTGCGAAGTCGCTGTGGTGGACCTTGAGGATGGCCTGGATAATCGATTCCGTCGGGTCTTCCGCCAGCACGATGCCGCGAGCGCCAGCTTCTATCGCCTGGGCAGCGGGGACGACTTCGTATAGGCCCTTGAGCAGCAGCACTTTCATTTCGGCGCTACGGGTGAGTCCCGCGACGACCTCCAGAGGATTTAGCGCATCCGGAAAGAAACTGAAAAAAATGACGTTGGGCCGCAACTGATCGGCAAGATCCAGCGCACTGGTATAAGTGGTGGCCTGTGCTATCACTTCCATCTGGGGCTTTCTGGCATTGATCAAGTCGTGAAGGCCCTTGAGCACGAGGGGGCGACAATCGATCAACATCACGCGAATGGGTTCTTTTTGGTCAGTCATGATCTTCCTGACCCCCTTGAAAAACCGGTGATGGCCTCCAGAGCCCCTTGGGCCATTTCCATCAACAGCACCGGCAGGGAGGGCGAACGTTTCCAAAAGGCAGGCAAGGCCCGAGAGAGAAGATTTATACGAATAATTATCAGTGATTTACGCATGATGATGTGCTCCCTCCCGCCTCTCAACTGATTCTAGGCCAGCCCGGAGCGCTACCTGCCTGCCCATCCGTCGGTCCTCGATGTACGCCCAGTGCGAGTAGGCCTGACCGCTGCTCTCAAGAGGGGGGGGTAACCCTCGAAAATCAAGGTATTAGGCTCGCCACAGGTGGCCAGTGGCCAAGGTCTGATCCTGATTGCATTCGTCAATTAATCGACGAGTGGTGTTCACTTAGGAGTGCCAATATCGACTTAGTCAATTTATCGGCGAATTCTGCCTGGCCAGCCACCGGCATTTGCTGATGTTCATGTATTGCTGGTGTTCATGTATCAGCATTTTTTTGTGCGCGAGGTGTCGTTTTCAGTAAGGGCTTCACATATTCAGAATGAGCGTCGGGGAAGGTTCTCAAGGGAACGCTGTTGCTGGCCGATAACCCGGGCAGTCAGGGACTTGTTCGTCTCTTCCGGTCGGCATGGGGGTTCATTGTCTATGCGAAGGTGTTTGATGGCCTAGTGCCACCCTTTATCATCAGCGCGCCAAATCAAGGGCTGCGAAGCTGAGTCCGTCCGTGTATTTGTCTTTGGGTTCTTCTTCTTAAATTGCCTGGAAATCTTCGATGCTGTCGTATCACCAAAAGCGTTTTCTGATCGTCGATGATTTCTCGGACTTTCGCAGTTCGGTCAGGTCGATGCTGCGTGAACTGGGCGTCAAGGAAGTGGACACTGCCGATACCGGCGAGCAGGCGCTGAAAATGTGCTCGCAGAAGGCCTACGATTTCATCCTGCAGGACTTTCACCTGGGCGACGGCAAGAAGAACGGCCAGCAGGTGCTCGAAGACCTGATGGAAGAAAAACTGATCAGCCATGAAGCGGTGTTCGTCATGGTCACCGCCGAAACCAGCCAGGCCATGGTGCTCAGTGCGCTGGAGCATGAGCCCGATGCCTACCTGACCAAGCCGTTCAACCGTTCCAGCCTGGCCCAGCGCCTGGAGCGCCTGGAGCAGCGCAAGACCCTGCTCAAGCCGATCCTGCAGGCCCTCGACCGGGGCAAGCCGATGGAGGTGCTCAACGCCTGTATCGCCCTGTGCAAGCAAGACATCCGCTATTCGCCACTGTGCTTGCGCTATCGCGCCGATGCCCTGCGCGACCTGAATCAGAACGAAGCGCTGGAGCGCCTCTACGACGGCATCATCGCCGACCGTCCGTTGCCATGGGCGTTTGCCGGGTTGGGCAAGTTGTTGTTCAAGCGCGGTCAGGTCGGGCAAGCCAAGGGCATTTATGAGAAAGCCCTGAAAGTCTTCCCGATGATGCCCGCGCTCTACGACGGCATGGCTGACGTGCTGGTCGCCGAAGGGGACACCAAGGGGGCGCAGCGTGTCCTGGAAGAGGCGATTCGCCTGTCGCCGCTGGCGGTGCGTCGCCAGGCATTGCTCGGTAAGCTGGCGATGACCAACGAGGACTTCGACACGGCGGCCAAGGCCTACCGCCAAGCCGTGAGCCAGGGCGCGCAGTCGCGGTTCAAGGATGCCGAGAGCAACCTTGGCCTGGCCCATGCATTGATCAGCAAGGGCAGCGAAAGGGGCCTGGACACGCGGACCCGACTGGAAATCAACACCACCTTGAGCGCCGTGGCCAAGGAAAACCCTTCCGATCCGGGCCTGCAAATCCGCGCGCGCCTGATGAAGGCCACCAGCCTGTTGCTCAATGATGCCGAGACGGCGGACAAGCTTACCGAGCAAGCCTTGTTGCGCCTGGATGGCATGGAGCAATTCATGAGCGCCGAAGCCGCTTTGCTGGTGGCCAAGCAGCTGAAACTGCTCGGGCAGACCGAGGCCGGTACCGCGATGCTGAAAAACTGCGTGGAAATCTATGGCGACGATCCAGTGGTCATGAAGGACATCGCCAAGCAGACCGACGACCCGAGCATCCTCAATTCCGGCAACGCCGCCGCGGAACTCAACCGTCAGGGCGTGCGCGTGTACAAGACCGGCAACCTGGTGGAGGCCCGGCAGGTATTCCGCAAAGCCCTGGCGATGCAACCGAAGAACATCAGTATCGCCCTGAACATGGCGCAGTCGTTGTTGCATGGCACCGATACCAGCGCTCCTTCGGCGGAGCTGGAGGAGTGCCGGGCCTGCCTGAAAATGGTCGGCCTGATGCCCGACTCCGACGCGCGCTATCCGCGTTACCAGAAGCTGAAAAGTAAGGCGCTTGGCCAATGAATGACAATGAGCAGGCACTGGATTTCTCCACGGTGATCGCCTCTACCGTGCACGACATGAAGAACTCGCTGGCCATGCTGATGCAGGCCCACAGCCAGTGGCTGGGGCGATTGCCGGAGTCGGCGCAGAAGACGCCGGAGCAGGGCGTGATTGACTTCGAGTTCGCCCACCTCAACGGCATGCTGGTGCAGTTGCTGGGGCTGTACAAGCTCGGCGTCAACCAGATGCCCTTGCAACCGGCCTACCATGAACTGGACGACTTCATCGAGGCGCAACTGGCATGCCATCAGGAGGTGTTCGCCAGTCGCGGCATCATGGCCACCTATGAAGTGGACCCACTGAGCCCGTTGGGTTTCTTCGACCGTGAGTTGATCGCGTCGGTATTGGCCAACTGCATCAACAACGCCATTCGCTTTGCACGGCATGCCGTTTTGATCAGCGTCAGCGACGAAGCCGGGCAACTGGTGTTGACTATCAATGACGATGGCGAGGGATACCCGGCGCAGATGCTCGAGCGTCAGGCCGATTACGTGCAGGGCATCAATCAAAGCACTGGCAGCACCGGGCTGGGCCTGTACTTTGCCGGGCGAATTGCCGCGCTGCATCAACGCAACGGCGTGGGTGGGCGTACCGAAATCAGCAATGGTGGTCCGTTGGGCGGTGGAGTGTTCCGCCTTTACCTGCCCTGACGGGCAGCAAAATTTTCGACGCTGCTTGAAATTCCGAACACGCGGAGCCTATTTTGTACGGTCGCCGTTCGCGGCCCGCACAATAACAAGGATAGCGTCATGACAACCGTTGGCCTGAGTTCACTCGCGCAGCGATTGACGGGCATTGATGAAGTTGAGTGTGTCACGCCGGATTTGAATGGCGTTCCACGGGGCAAAGTGATGACCTGCGAGGGTTTTCTCGACGGTCGACGTTTGCAGATGGCACGGGGCGTGCTGCTGCAATGCATCATGGGCGGATATCCGCCGGCGCGTTTTTACGGCAGCGATGATGGCGACCTGGCGCTGATCCCGGACCCGGCACAAATCCACCGCTTGCCCTGGAGCCATCCACCGCGGGGCTTCGCCATTTGCGACGCGAATGAACTGGGCACCACCACCAGCTCAAATCTGTCGACCCGTGGCCAGCTCAAGGCCGTGATCGCCCGTTACGCGGCCCGCGGCCTGGCGCCCGTGGTGGCGACCGAGCTTGAGTTCTTCGTTTTTGCGCCCAACACCGACCCGACTCAGTCGTTCCAGCCGCCGTTGGGGCTGGACGGTCGCCGCGAAGACGGTCAGTCGGCGTTCAGCGTCAGTTCCAATAACGGCTTGCGGCCGTTCTTCAATGAAGTCTACGAATGCATGGCTGCGTTGGGGTTGCCTCGCGATACCTTCATGCACGAAATGGGCGTCAGCCAGTTCGAGATCAATCTGCTGCACGGTGATCCGCTGTTGCTGGCCGACCAGACGTTCCTGTTCAAGCACTTGCTCAAGGAAGTTGCCCTCAAGCACGGCCTGAGCGTGGTGTGCATGGCCAAGCCGTTGCCGCATACGCCGGGCAGTTCGATGCATATTCACCAAAGTGTGGTGGAGATCGATTCGGGGCGTAACGTGTTCAGTGATGAAGCGGGGCAGGAGACGCCGACGTTCCGCCACTTCATTGCCGGCCAGCAAGTTTGCATGGCCGACTTCACCGCGTTGTTTGCGCCGAACGTGAATTCCTATCAGCGCTTGTGCCACCCTTACGCCTCACCGAATAATGCCTGCTGGTCCCATGACAACCGGGCGGCCGGCCTGCGCATTCCGGCCAGTTTACCGGTGGCCCGTCGGGTCGAGAACCGCTTGCCAGGGGCCGATGCCAACCCGTATCTGGCGATTGCCGCAAGCCTGGCGGCGGGGTTGCATGGCATCGAGAACACGCTGGAACCGAGTGCGCCGATCCAGGGTGAGTTCGAAGTGCCGGACAATCTTTCGTTACCGTGTACCTTGCATGCGGCACTTGAGCGTCTGAAACGTAGCCAGTTGGCCAAGGAACTGTTCGGCGCGGAATTCATCGAAGGCTACATCGCTTCGAAGACCCTGGAGCTGAGCAGTTTCCATGATGAAATTACTCCCTGGGAGCGTCGTGTTTTAGCGACCCAGGCCTGACGATCCGTCGACATCCGGCTATCGTTTAGCGGTAGCCGATTCTCACTGCAAGGAGCCGCTCGTTGCGCCAAATCTGGAAATCCTTTCGAGCGCTGTATTTCGCCTCGCTGATGATGTTGATCGGCTCGGGCCTGTTGAGTACTTACCTGGGCCTGCGCCTGGCGGCCGACCATGTCGACAGCCTGTGGGTCGGTGCTTTGATGGCCGCCAACTACTTCGGCCTGGTGCTGGGGGGCAAGATCGGTCACCGGTTGATTGCCCGGGTCGGGCATATCCGGGCCTACTCGGCCTGTGCCGGGATTGTCGGCGCGGCGGTGTTGGGTCATGGCCTGACCGATTGGTTGCCGGCCTGGCTGTTCCTGCGGGTGATCGTCGGCCTCGGCATGATGTGCCAGTACATGGTGATCGAGAGCTGGCTCAATGAACAGGCCGATGCCAATCAGCGCGGGTTGGTATTCAGCGGTTACATGATCGCCTCTTACCTGGGCCTGGTGATGGGGCAACTGATTCTGGTCATGCATCCGGCGCTGGGGCTGGAATTGCTGATGCTGGTCGCCCTGTGTTTCGCCCTGTGCCTGGTGCCGGTGGCGCTGACCCGACGGATTCACCCGGCACCCTTGCATCCGGCACCGATGGAGCCACGGTTCTTTATCAAGCGCGTGCCACAGTCATTGAGCACGGTGCTCGGGGCAGGCCTGATCGTCGGTTCGTTCTACGGTCTGGCACCGCTGTATGCCTCGCAGCAAGGGTTGTCCACGGAGCAGGTCGGTCTGTTCATGGGTAGCTGCATTTTTGCCGGGCTGCTGGTGCAGTGGCCATTGGGCTGGTTGTCCGATCGCTACGACCGGGCCGTGTTGATCCGCAGTTTCGCCTTCAGCCTGGCACTGGCTGCACTGCCGCTGGCGATCATGCCGCAGGTGCCGTTGGAGATTCTGTTTATCGCCGGTTTTGTCTGTTCGCTGGTGCAGTTCTGCCTGTATCCATTGGCAGTGGCGTTCTCCAACGACCATGTCGAAGGCGATCGCCGGGTGTCCCTGACGGCGATGTTGCTGGTGACCTATGGTGTTGGCGCGAGTATCGGGCCGCTGGTGGCAGGCGTGCTGATGAAGTTGTTCGGCAGCCAGATGCTCTATGCCTTCTTCAGTTTCTTCGCGTTGGTGCTGGTGTGGCGGATTCGCCCGAAAGCGGTGACCAACCTGCATCAGGTCGACGACGCACCGCTGCATCACGTGGCCATGCCGGACAATATGACGAGTTCGCCACTGGTGGCCTGCCTCGACCCGCGTGTTGATGAGCAGGTGGTGCAGGATCAGATGTGCAACCCGGTGAATCCGGAACCGCCAGCCGAACCTGAATCCGAATCAGAAACCGATCAACCGCCAGAAGACCCTGATTCGGGGCGCGAGCAAAGCTTTACCGAGGCCAGGCCTTAAAACCGGGGGACAAAAAAACGGGCAGTCACCGCAAGGGACTGCCCGTTTTTTTGTTGAAGCGCTCTATCAGAGATCGTCTTTGTCGAAACGACGTGCTTCACGTTGCAACTGATAGACGAAGCGTTCGACCTGACGCTGCACCAGCCCGCTCATGTTATGGAAGCGAACGCCGGCGAAGGTGGTGGAAATCCTTTCTTCGAAGTGCAGATAACGCAACTCGACCGGCGCGGTCATCTTGCCAAAGGGCAGTTCGGCGTTGAAGCGGTCGTAAACCTGACCCAGTTGCAGGCTGCCAGTGATGTCGCCGTCGAAGCGCAGTTTGCAGCCGGTAGCGGAAATATCCAGCAGCTTGCCGCTGATGGGGGCCTTGAGCTTTTCGCCGTCGAGGTTGACGTTGACCAGTTGTGCCAGTTTCAGCGCGGCGCGGAACGCATTACGGCGCTGGTGGTACACCACTTCGTCGGGCAGGGCGCCGCGATAGCAGCGGCTGCCAGCGGATTCGTCGATGTTCAACCGGCCGTTGCTTTCCCAGGCAATGCGTACGCCTTCGTGGAAGCCTTCGACCCTGAACGGCTCGCCCGCCAGCAGGTAGCGCTCGCCATCACGGGGAATCATTTCGTCCAGGGCAATCATGTTGCTGTCACGGTCCAGGTCCACCAGATAGCTCTGGAAGCGCTGGCTGCGCTCGTGGAACGTGATGATCAGCGGGTCATGGCTTTCGAGCAGCTGGCGCAGGTTGCTGGAGATTTCCAAGGGCGTGGAGAGCACCTTGGGTGGCTGCGGAGCATCATCCACGGATAAGGCATTGGACACGGTTAATCAATCTCCAGACAAAATTTGACTACGGCAGTATGGCAGTTTGCCAGTATGTTGCGCGTCTTGATAGAGCGGGGGCATTGACCGGCTCATGCCTGGCTGAGCGGGCGCGGCTTGGCAAGCTTGGAGAATGTTCCGCTGGCATCGTAAAGCGCCGGGGTTTCACCGCCGGTGAGGATTTTCAGCTGGGTGGCCGTAGCGGCCTGCTGAGTGAGGATCGACTGGCCGTTGTTGGCGTTGATGGCCTGGCACTGAGCCAGGAGATCGGTCAGCACGTCACTTTGCGCCAGCAACTGCTCGCCAATGCTCGACTGGCCGGCCAATTGCTCCAGACCGCCGCGGTTGGTCGGCAGGTTGAGGCTGGCGAGAATTTCACTGCGCTTGCGGCCATGCTGTTCGAGCAAAACGACCAATGCCTGTTTCTGCGCCAGGATGTTCTCGAGCAATGGCATGTCGCGGCCATGCAATGCGAGGGATTCGGTCTGCAGTAATTCCAGCAGGTGTTGCGCCGGGGCAAAGTCGTCGGTGATCAGTTGCAGTAGATTATTGTCGTGCATGGCTGGCCTTGGGTTTTAAGCGTCCAAAAGCCTGGCGCCGGCGGTGGCCTAGCGCTGGGCTTCGAAGTTGAGCAGTTTGCTGGCTACACGGTTGCTGTCGACTTTATAGCTGCCATCGGCAATCGCTGCTTTCAACTCGGCCACGCGGGCGTTGTCGACGGCAGGCTGATCGCGCAGCTTGTCAGTGACCTTCTGCAACTGTTGAGCCTCATTGCTGAGATGTACCGATTCCCCGCTTTTGACGGTACCGGCCTGTTCGGCCGCGGACTCCAGCGGCGCGGATTTGCCGGCCTCGGCGCTTTCCTTGCTGACGCTGGTACGTGTACTGCCCGTAAGGGACGAGGAGCTGTTCAATCGGCTGAAATCGATGACCATGATAAAAACCTCTGGGAATTTGGACGCTTGCCATGGTTTCGGCCATTCCCTGGAAAACTTTAGGCCCATTTATCAATGAACCTTGCGCGCGCCAGCGCTTGCCGTGCCTGGAACACAGTCTAGGGAACAGCCGCGGCAAGCGCCACATTCTGATGAACAGAGCGCCTTACATGGACACTTCCACCTGACCCGGCGCCATGACCTGCGCCTTGATGACTCGCTGGGAGTTGAGGTTTTTCACCCGGATCTGTTCGCTCAGGCTGCCGTTTGACAGCGCTTCGCCCGGCATGCGCACGCTGAGCGTACCGCTGCGGGCGGTAATTACCACCTGATCACCCTTGCGGATGACCTCGGCCTGTTCGATATGCACCAGGGTAATCACCTGGTCGGCGACCATTGGTCGGGTCAGTCGCTGCCCGATCGCCTGATCGAGAGAGGTCAGGTAGCCCTGGCTGGTGAGGCTGATATCGCGCTCGCGCAGGACCACATCCCCAGGCTCGACAATGGCGGCGCGGCGCAGTGGCCGGGCGCTGGTCACGACATCGCGAAACAGGCGGATTTGAGCGGGCACGAAGACTGTCCAGGGGGAAACGCCCTCGCAGCGAACCTTGACCGTAACCCGTCCCAACGGCTTGGGACTCTCAAGCGTTGCTGTCAATTCCCTGTCGCACATGGGCATGTGCATGCGCGGATCGAGCGGGTTGACCTGGATCTCGTAGCGACCTTCCGTTTGGCTGGTAGCCAGATAGTCTTCTACGGTGAATTCAAGAAAGCCCTGAGTGACGCCGATAAGCATGTCAGGCAAGGTAACCGCGTCAGCAAGGGCAGGGCTGCCAGCGTTGAACAGGCAAACAGCCGCCAGCACGCCGAGCAATTTTCGGCAGGGTGTGGTCAGGCGTCGGAAAAATGTCGGTTCTGTGTTCATAACGATTAAAAAAGCAAGCGCCGTGCCGTTTAGTGATGAAGGCGCGTCGCAACAACACTTGGCGTTGGTGTAGGAGTCTGGGCATGGCTGGTGTAATGGATTCGGTAAACCAGCGCACGCAACTGGTGGGGCAGAATCGCCTTGAGCTGTTGTTGTTCCGTCTCGACGGCCAGCAGCTGTACGGGATCAACGTGTTCAAGGTTCGGGAGGTGCTGCAATGCCCCAAACTGACGCTGATGCCCAAGTCCAGTCCTGTCGTGTGCGGCGTGGCGAACATCCGGGGGGCGACCATCCCGATCCTTGATCTGGCGATGGCGACCGGCTCCGGTGCGTTGAAGGACAAGCACAACCCTTTCGTGATCATCACGGAGTACAACACCAAGACCCAGGGTTTCCTGGTCCGCTCGGTGGAGCGCATCGTCAACATGAACTGGGAGGAGATCCATCCGCCGCCCAAGGGCACCGGGCGCGATCACTACCTGACGGCGGTGACGCGGGTCGATAACCAGCTGGTCGAAATCATCGACGTCGAGAAGGTGCTGGCGGAAGTTGCGCCGACACCGGAAGCGATTTCCGTGGGCGTGGTGGATGTCGAAACCCAGCACAAGGCGCTTTCGTTACGCGTGCTGACGGTCGACGACTCATCGGTGGCGCGCAAGCAGGTCACGCGTTGCCTGCAAACGGTCGGCGTCGAAGTGGTGGCGCTGAACGACGGTCGGCAAGCGCTGGACTACCTGCGCAAACTGGTCGACGAGGGCAAGAAGCCGGAAGAAGAGTTCCTGATGATGATCTCCGACATCGAGATGCCGGAGATGGACGGGTACACCCTGACGGCGGAAATCCGCAATGACCCGCGCATGCAAAAGCTTCATATCATCCTGCACACTTCGTTGTCGGGGGTATTCAATCAGGCGATGGTCAAGAAGGTCGGTGCCGATGACTTCCTGGCCAAGTTCCGTCCTGATGACCTGGCATCCCGGGTAGTCGACCGGATCAAAGCAGCAGATATCAGCTAGGGGCTCGCACCCCTGGCAGTCAACACGATTTAAGAGGCGGCATCATTGTCTACGGGTAATTTGGATTTCGAACAGTTCCGGGTATTCCTGGAAAAAGCCTGTGGCATTTTGCTCGGTGAAAACAAGCAGTACCTGGTCTCCAGCCGTCTCAACAAACTGATGGAACAGCAAGGCATCAAGTCTTTGGGTGAGTTGGTTCAGCGCATGCAGACCCAGCCGCGCAGCGGTTTGCGCGAGCAGGTGGTGGATGCCATGACCACCAACGAAACCCTGTGGTTTCGTGACACCTACCCGTTTGAAGTCTTGAAGAACAAGGTACTGCCCGAAGCGATTAAGGCCAGTCCCGGCCAGCGCCTGCGCATCTGGTCGGCGGCGTGTTCGTCGGGCCAGGAGCCGTATTCGCTGTCGATGTCCATCGACGAGTTCGAGCGGGTCAACCTGGGTCAGCTGAGGATGGGTGTGCAGATTGTTGCCACCGACCTGTCCGGTACCA
The DNA here is from genome assembly GCF_057839025.1 of Pseudomonas sp. KH_046_1. Classification (NCBI taxonomy): domain Bacteria; kingdom Pseudomonadati; phylum Pseudomonadota; class Gammaproteobacteria; order Pseudomonadales; family Pseudomonadaceae; genus Pseudomonas; species Pseudomonas sp. KH_046_1. The sequence continues at coordinate 4,872,051 of NZ_CM174481.1, read as the reverse complement.
TGCTGAACAACTGCAAGACCGGCGAGTACGACAGCCTGGCCATCGGCCGCGGCCTGTCACCCGAGCGCCTGCAACGTTACTTCGACCCGAAAGGGCCGGGGCGCTGGGCGATCAAGGCGCCGATCAAGAGCCGGGTGGAATTCCGCTCCTTCAACCTGCTGGACAGCTACGCGAGCCTCGGCAAGTTCGACATCGTGTTCTGCCGCAACGTGTTGATCTACTTCTCCGCCGAGGTGAAGAAGGACATCCTGTTGCGTATCCACAGCACGTTGAAGCCGGGCGGGTACCTGTTCCTCGGTGCTTCCGAAGCGTTGAACGGTTTGCCGGATCATTACCAGATGGTTCAGTGCAGCCCGGGGATCATTTACCAGGCGAAGTGATTGGACTGATTTCATCAAAAACGGGAGTCCTTCAGGGCTCCCGTTTTTTTGTGCCTGATGATTTCTCACAGGTACCACCTACCCCTGTGGGAGCGAGCCTGCTCGCGATGGCGTCCTGACAGTCGAGTTCAGCTTTGCCAGACACACCGCTATCGCGAGCAGGCTCGCTCCCACAGTGGCCGGCGGTGTTCTGAAAGGGTGAGGAGGCGGCAGAAAAGCGGCATGCGGCGGAAAACCGTTGCCGCTTTTCTGGCATTGCCGCGTTGCCATGGCCGGCAAAGCCCCGGTTTCCGGGCTTTTTTGAATTGGCATGGGGCTTGCTAAGTTGATCCTACGAAAAATCAGGTCACCCGAAGGTTTCCCGACATGAGCATCAGCTTCGATAAAGCGCTCGGTATCCACGAACAAGCCCTGGGCTTCCGCGCCCAGCGTGCCGAAGTCCTGGCCAACAACATCGCCAATGCCGATACCCCGAACTACAAGGCTCGGGACCTGGACTTCTCGAAAGTGCTCGCCGAGCAGAACGAGAAAACCAAAAGCGGCACCTTCGCCTTGAACATGACCAACAGCCGTCACATCGAAGCTGAAGGCCTGGGCAATGGCGACGAGTCGTTGCTGTATCGCACGCCGATGCAACCGTCGATCGACCAGAACACCGTGGACGCTCAGCTGGAACAGTCGAACTACGCGGAAAACGCGATCGGTTTCCAGGCCAGCTTCACCCTGCTCAACAGCAAATTCAAAGGGCTGGTATCAGCCCTGCGTGGAGAGTAAGCCATGTCTCTATCCAGTGTTTTCAACATTGCCGGTAGCGGCATGAGTGCGCAGACCACGCGCTTGAACACCGTCGCTTCGAACATCGCCAACGCCGAGACGGTCTCGTCGAGCATCGACCAGACCTACCGCGCGCGCCACCCGGTATTCGCCACCATGTTCCAGGGCGGGCAGAGCGGCGGCAGCGACTCGCTGTTCCAGAGCCAGGATGCCGCTGGCCAAGGCGTGCAGGTGCTGGGTGTGGTCGAAGACCAGAGCAATCTCGAGGCGCGCTACGAGCCGAACCATCCGGCGGCCGATGCCAAGGGTTACGTCTACTACCCGAACGTCAACGTGGTGGAAGAAATGGCCGACATGATTTCCGCGAGCCGTTCGTTCCAGACCAACGCCGAAATGATGAACACCGCCAAAACCATGATGCAGAAGGTCCTGACCCTCGGTCAGTGATAAGGGGCGACTCAGATGAGTGTTACCGATTCCACCAGTGGTTTGAGCCTCAACGACATCCTGGCCAACTCGTCGATCAAGACCAACACTACGACTGACGGCCTCGCGTCCGCAACCGGCAGCGCCACGGGCAACAAGGCGCTGGGCAAGGATGCGTTCCTGCAGTTGCTGGTGACCCAGCTGAAAAACCAGAACCCGCTGGAGCCCCAGGACAACGGCGCGTTCGTGGCCCAGTTGGCGCAGTTCAGCAGCCTTGAAGGCATCACCACGCTGAACAGCACCGTGAGCGGCCTGGCCAGCAACTACAACTCGTCCCAGGCCTTGCAGGCGTCGTCGCTGGTGGGGCGTTCGGTCATCGCGCCGGGCGACAAGGCCGTGGTCGATACCACCAAGAGCCTCAGTGGCACGGTGGTGGTTCCGTCTTCGGTGGCGTCCGCCACCCTGAAGATCACCGACGCCGACGGCAAGACCGTGCGCACCATCGACCTGGGTTCGCAGAAGGCCGGCAACGCCAGCTTCATCTGGGACGGCAAGAACGATGCGGGTGAGACGGTACCTGCGGGCACCTACACCTTCGGCGCCACGAGCACGATCGATGGCCAGTCCGTCGCGTTGATCACCAACCTGCCCGCCACCGTCAACAGCGTGACCATCAGCCAGACCGGCGGTGAGTTGATGCTCAATCTGGCCGGGCTGGGCAGCGTTGCCCTGTCCAAAGTACAAACCATTGGTATGTAGAGCCGACTAACACGGCACAAAGGAGTGGATGATGTCTTTCAATATCGGCCTTAGCGGTCTCTATGCAGCCAATAAACAACTGGACGTGACCGGCAACAACATCGCCAACGTCGCGACCACCGGTTTCAAATCGTCCCGCGCAGAATTCGAAGACGTGTACTCGGCGACCCGCCTGGGCACCGGCAGCAAGACTGTCGGCAACGGCGTGCGCCTGGCCAACGTTTCCCAGCAGTTCGGCCAGGGTGACGTGAGCAACACCGGCAACGTGCTCGACATGGGTATCCAGGGCAACGGTTTCTTCGTCCTGAGCAACAACGGTTCGCTGACCTACACCCGTGCCGGTACGTTCAAGACCGACAAGGAAGGCTACGTCACCAACAGCGACGGCACTGCCCGCCTGCAAGGTTACGGTGTGGATGCCAACGGCAAGATCGTCAATGGCGTGCTGACCGACCTGCGGATCGACACCTCCAACCTGGCGCCGAAGTCCACCAGCACCGTGTCGTCGACGATCAACCTGAACTCCACCTCGGCGGTGATCGACCAGACAGTGGCGGCGAACAAGTTCGACCCGTCCAAGACCGAGACCTTTACCAAGTCATTCAGTACCCCGATCTTCGATACTCAGGGTAACCAGCACACCATGGATCAATACATGGTCAAGACTGGAGCGAACACGTGGGACACCTACACGCTGATCGATGGCCGCAATCCGGATGGCAGTGATCCTACCGTTACCGCGCCGGTTGCTTCGACCATGTCGTTCGACTCCACCGGCAAACTGACTTCGGTCAGTACGCCCGTTACGCCGCCAACCACGCCACCGACTTCGGTGATCAGCAGTGACCTGAAAATCACCAACTGGACCCCGGGCAGTGTCACCAATGGCGTCTGGACAGCCAACGGCGCGGCAGCCGATCCGGCTGGATTGACCATCGCCATGGCCAACACCACCCAGTTCAACGCCGACACCGCGCGTTCGATTCCGGCGCAGAACGGTTACGCCACGGGCCAGATCACCAACCTGACCATCGACGGCAGCGGTGTGCTGCTGGCCAACTTCAGCAACAACCAGACCAAGCCGATCGGCCAGATTTCCCTGGCCAGCTTCACCAACGAGCAAGGCCTGCAGCCGGTAGGCGGCACCGGCTGGAAAGAAACCTACGCGTCGGGCATCCCGGGCTACGATGCACCGGAGACCGGCACCCTGGGTTCGATCGTTTCCAACTCCCTGGAAGAGTCCAACGTCAACCTGACCAATGAACTGGTCGACCTGATCAAGGCGCAGAGCAACTACCAGGCGAACGCCAAGACCATCTCCACTCAGAGCACCATCATGCAGACCATTATTCAGATGACCTGATGCTGGAAAGTGCTGTGCAAGGAGCCCCTCATCAGAGGGGCTTTTTTGTGGCCTGAGATTTTGCGTTGGAGGTGATGGCCTCATCGCGAGCAGGCTCGCTCCTACAGGGGACCGGGTCTTTCCAGATAAACACGATCAACTGTAGGAGCGAGCCTGCTCGCGATGGCGTCAGTCCGGCCATCATCATCCTTCAGGCAAAAGAAAACCCCCGACCCGCCAGAGGCTGATCGGGGGTTTCGAGTAAGCGCCTTGCGACGCTTACCGGCTCAGCTTATTGGCAAGCTTCGCAATCCGGCTCGTCGATGGCGCAAGCCTTCGGCACTGGAGCAGGACCTGCAGGCGCTGCCAGGACCGAGTCGTCACCGTGGTTGCCGCCGCTGGAAACAGCGTTCAGCTTACCGGTGTTGATGGTCGACTTCTCGGTGCTGGTCGCGGCCAGGGCACGGAGGTAGTAAGTGGTTTTCAGGCCACGGTACCAGGCCATGCGGTAGGTCACGTCCAGCTTCTTGCCCGAAGCGCCAGCGATGTACAGGTTCAGCGACTGAGCCTGGTCGATCCACTTCTGACGACGGCTTGCCGCGTCGACGATCCACTTGGTGTCCACTTCGAAAGCAGTCGCGTAGAGCTCTTTGAGTTCTTGCGGGATGCGCTCGATCTGCTGCACCGAACCGTCGTAGTACTTCAGGTCGTTGATCATGACCGAGTCCCACAGACCGCGAGCCTTCAGGTCGCGAACCAGGTACGGGTTGATCACGGTGAATTCGCCCGACAGGTTCGATTTCACATACAGGTTCTGGTAGGTCGGTTCGATCGACTGCGATACGCCAGTGATGTTGGCGATGGTCGCGGTCGGTGCGATGGCCATGATGTTCGAGTTACGGATGCCTTTCTGTACACGGGCGCGAACCGGTGCCCAGTCCAGGGATTCGTTCAGGTCGACATCGATGTACTTCTGGCCACGGGACTCGATCAGGATCTGTTGCGAATCCAGCGGCAGGATGCCTTTGGACCACAGCGAACCCTGGAAGGTCTCGTAGGCGCCGCGCTCGTCGGCCAGGTCGCAGGAAGCCTGGATCGCGTAGTAGCTGACCGCTTCCATCGACTTGTCGGCGAACTCGACGGCTGCAATGGAACCGTAAGGGATGTGCTGCAGGTACAGCGCGTCCTGGAAGCCCATGATGCCCAGGCCGACCGGACGGTGCTTGAAGTTGGAGTTCTTCGCTTGCGGCACCGAGTAGTAGTTGATGTCGATCACGTTATCGAGCATGCGCACGGCGGTGTTCACGGTGCGTTGCAGCTTGGCGGTGTCCAGCTTGCCGTCGACGATGTGGTTCGGCAGGTTGATCGAGCCCAGGTTGCAAACGGCGATCTCGTCCTTGTTGGTGTTCAAGGTGATCTCGGTGCACAGGTTCGAGCTGTGGACCACGCCCACGTGTTGCTGCGGGCTGCGCAGGTTGCACGGGTCCTTGAAGGTCAGCCATGGGTGGCCGGTTTCGAACAGCATGGACAGCATCTTGCGCCACAGGTCTTTGGCCTGGATGGTCTTGAACAGCTTGACCTTGCCCGGGTACTCGGTCAGGGCTTCGTAGTACTCGTAGCGCTCTTCGAAGGCCTTGCCGGTCAGGTCATGCAGGTCCGGTACTTCGGACGGCGAGAACAGGGTCCACTTGCCGTCATCGAAGACGCGCTTCATGAACAGGTCAGGGATCCAGTTGGCAGTGTTCATGTCGTGGGTACGACGACGGTCATCACCGGTGTTCTTACGGAGTTCGATGAACTCTTCGATGTCCATGTGCCAGGTTTCCAGGTAGGCACACACAGCGCCTTTGCGCTTGCCGCCCTGGTTAACCGCTACGGCGGTGTCGTTCACTACTTTCAGGAACGGCACGACGCCCTGGGACTTGCCGTTGGTGCCCTTGATGTACGAACCCAGCGCACGAACCGGGGTCCAGTCGTTGCCCAGGCCGCCAGCGAATTTCGACAGCATGGCGTTGTCGTGGATCGCGTGGTAGATGCCCGACAGGTCATCCGGCACGGTGGTCAGGTAGCAGCTCGACAGCTGTGGACGCAGGGTACCGGCGTTGAACAGGGTCGGGGTCGATGCCATGTAGTCGAAGGACGACAACAGGTTGTAGAACTCGATGGCACGGTCTTCACGGGCTTTCTCTTCGATCGCCAGGCCCATGGCTACACGCATGAAGAAGATCTGCGGCAGTTCGAAACGCACGCCATCCTTGTGGATGAAGTAACGGTCGTACAGGGTTTGCAGGCCCAGGTAGGTGAATTGCTGGTCGCGCTCGTGGTTGATCGCCTTGCCCAGTTTTTCCAGGTCGAATTCGGCCAGCACAGGGTTCAGCAGTTCGAACTCGATACCTTTGGCGACGTAGGCCGGCAGCGCCTTGGCGTACAGGTCGGCCATTTCGTGGTGAGTGGCGCTCTCGGCCACACCGAGGAAGCCCAGGCCTTCGCCGCGCAGGGTGTCCATCAGCAGGCGCGCGGTCACGAACGAGTAGTTCGGCTCGCGTTCAACCAGGGTACGGGCAGTCATCACCAGGGCGGTGTTGACGTCGTTCAGGGCCACGCCGTCGTACAGATTCTTCAGGGTTTCGCGCTGGATCAGGTCGCCGTCGACTTCTTCCAGGCCTTCGCACGCTTCGGTGACGATGGTGTTCAGGCGGCCCATGTCCAGAGGAGCAAAGGTGCCGTCGGCGCGGGTGATGCGGATCGACGGGTGAGCATTGACCGCTTCTTCGGCCGGTGCGTGGGCGGCGCGTTCTTTCGAACGACCGTCACGGTAGATCACGTAGTCGCGAGCGACTTTTTGCTCGCCGGCACGCATCAGGGCCAGTTCGACCTGGTCCTGGATTTCTTCGATGTGGATGGTGCCGCCCGATGGCATGCGACGCTTGAAGGTCGCGGTGACCTGTTCGGTCAGGCGGGCAACGGTGTCGTGGATTCGCGACGAGGCAGCAGCGGTGCCGCCTTCAACTGCGAGGAACGCTTTGGTGATGGCGACGGTGATTTTGTCATCGGTGTAGGGAACGACAGTGCCGTTACGCTTGATCACGCGCAGTTGGCCAGGCGCGGTGGCGGACAGATCCGAATTCGAATCAGCGGCCTGCGGCAAGGTGCCCTGCGGGTTCTCGCGAGTTGTGTCGGTTTGCATGGGGGAGTGTCTCCACATTCTCTATGTTTGTTTGGGCACCATCACGGTGCCCACCGTTCCGTCCTGAAGCACTACAACCGGCGAGCGCCGGGCATAACAACTTCGGGACAGTAGGAAGGGGGCTTTATCGAGCGCCGCTTCCATGCCGAAGTCTTTGGTCTCACGCCTTGGGCCTGAAACCTTGGTCCTTTGCAGGTGACAGTTGGGACTGCAACACCCGTACCGTTTTCACCACTCGGGGCCGAAATACAGTAGCCATCCGCATGCGCGGTTTGGTCTTTCGAAAATACGTATGGTTCAACCGGACAGAGGCAATAAAAGCGCTTGAAATTGGTGTCTGGTTTGTGTTTGGTTTTTTGCGCAAAACCCTACATCTAGGGTTTTTTTAGCGCCGGGCTACAAGATAATGCGTTTTGGGGGGCGATTGCAACGTACTGCCTGTGGATAAACCTGTGCGTAAATTGTGTGTGAAAGAGGGAACCGGCGTGTAGGCCGCGACCTTGCTGGACCGGACCTTTTTTCAGCGATTTTCAACGAACGAAAACGGCCGGGCGGATTTTTAAGGGCGCGAACCCTATCACAAAAAACCCTGTTGTCCGAACGCATTTACCCGCTTGTGTTCTCGACGGGCGACGTTTATACAATCGGCCCAGCGTGTATACATTTTTATCCCCCCGAATCATTACAAAAAGACGGGCGGATCCTTCCTTATGAGTGTTTTTGGCAAGCAGAGGTCACCCGTGGAGCAAGAAGCCTGGCAGGTATTGATTGTGGAGGACGACCAGCGACTGGCCGAACTGACCCGCGATTACCTGGAAGCCAATGGCCTGCGTGTATCGATCGAAGGCAATGGTGCGCTCGCGGCGAATCGCATCATCAAGGAACAGCCGGACCTGGTCATCCTCGACCTGATGCTCCCCGGTGAAGATGGCCTGAGCATTTGCCGCAAGGTCCGTGCCCGCTATGACGGCCCGATCCTGATGCTCACCGCCCGCACCGATGACACTGACCAGATTCTCGGCCTGGACCTGGGTGCTGACGACTATGTGTGCAAACCGGTGCGCCCGCGCCTGCTGCTGGCGCGCATACAGGCCTTGTTGCGTCGCAGTGAAACGCCTGAAGTCGCTCCGGAAAAACAGCGGCGCCTGCAGTTCGGCCCGCTGATCGTCGACAACGCCTTGCGCGAAGCCTGGTTGCAGGGCAACGGCATCGAGCTGACCAGCGCCGAATTCGACCTGCTCTGGCTATTGGTGGCCAATGCCGGGCGCATCCTCTCCCGGGAGGAGATCTTCACCGCGCTGCGGGGCATCGGCTATGACGGTCAGGACCGCTCCATCGATGTGCGCATCTCGCGCATCCGCCCGAAGATCGGCGATGACCCGGAGCATCCACGGCTGATCAAGACCGTGCGCAGCAAGGGCTATCTGTTCGTTCCCGAGGCTTGCGTAGACCCGTCCCTGTGAACTCGATCTTCCTGCGTATCTATGGCGGCATGTGCGCCGCGCTGATTCTGGTGGCGGTGCTCGGTGTGCTGGCGTTGCACCTGCTCAATGAGGTGCGCAGCGAGCAATACCGCGAGCGCCTGGCCCACGGCACGTTTTCGTTGATGGCCGATAACCTGCAACCGATGAACCAGACCGAGCGCCACCGGGCCTTGCTGGTGTGGGAGCGGCTGCTGGGGATTCCGCTGGCGCTGAAAACCTTTGCCGAGACTGACCTCGACCTTACCCAACGCACTCGCGTGTTGCGCGGCCAGGCATTGGTGGAACAGACCGGGCCGCACGCGGCGAAGGTCTACAAGCTGGTCAGCGACAAGGAACAGTTGATGCTCACCGGGGAAGTGCAGCAGATCAGCGAGCAACTGGCCCGGGCGACCATCTACCTGTTGACCGATGAACTGGTGCGCACCCCGGTCGCCGACCAGCCCTTGCGCCTGGCGCAATTGAAGGAAAGCAAGGGCTTCGGCTTCGACCTGCGCCTGGTCACTGTCGACCAGGCGGACATGGACGAAGACCAGCGCCGCCGGGTGTCCGAGGGTGACACCGTGATGGCGCTGGGCAAGGGGGGCGACTCGATCCGGGTATTTGCCGGCATGGTCGGCACGCCGTGGGTCCTGGAAATCGGCCCGTTGTATCAGATGAATCCTTATCCGCCGGAATGGCTGGTGCTGATCGCCGCGCTGGGCCTGACGCTGATCGGTTTGATCGTCTATCTGCTGGTGCGTCAGCTCGAGCGACGCTTGCGTGGCCTGGAGGCCGCCGCCACGCGCATTGCCAAGGGCAGCCTGGAAACCCGCGTGCCGGCGCGCGGTGCGGACTCGGTGGGGCGGCTGGCCTCGGCGTTCAACGGCATGGCCGAACACTTGCAGCAGTTGCTGGCGATCCAGCGTGAACTGGTGCGCGCGGTGTCTCACGAATTGCGTACGCCGGTGGCGCGCCTGCGCTTTGGCCTGGAAATGATCGGCTCGGCCACCACGCCGCAAGCCCTGGAAAAATACTGCCAGGGCATGGACCACGACATCGAGGACCTCGACCGGCTGGTTGACGAGATGCTGACCTACGCGCGGCTCGAACAGGGGTCGCCGGCGCTGAACTTTCAGCGGATCGATCTGGATGCCTTGGTCGATCAGGTGATCGAAGAACTGGCGCCGTTGCGCGCCGACGTCACGGTGCAACGGGGATTGTGTCTGTCGGCCGCCGATAACGACGACGCCTGGGTCGAGGCTGAACCGCGCTATCTGCATCGGGCGATCCAGAACCTGGTGACTAATGCCATGCGCCATGCGCAATCACGGGTGACCATCAGCTATCAGGTGGGGCAGCAGCGATGCCGGGTGGATATCGAGGATGACGGGCCGGGCGTGCCGGAGTCAGCGTGGGAGAAGATCTTTACGCCGTTCCTGCGTCTCGACGACAGCCGTACCCGCGCGTCTGGAGGCCATGGGTTAGGCCTGTCCATTGTGCGCCGCATCATCCATTGGCATGGCGGGCGCGCGTTGATCGGCAAGAGCAAGAGCCTGGGCGGGGCGTGCTTCAGTCTGAGCTGGCCGCGCAATCAGGAGAAGCGTTGAGCCCTCGTGTAGTCTGATATGGCCCCATCGCGAGCAGGCTCGCTCCCACAGGGATTTGTGGTGTGGCATAGATCCAGTGTGGGAGCGAGCCTGCTCGCGATGGCGGCCTGACAGGCGCCAAAGACTTCAGGCCTTGATGCTGACCAGGCTCAACAACTGCCCATCCTTGACCCCAAACTGCGCATCCAGCTTGGTGCCATTGCGCCATTCCCTGGACAAATCAGTAAGCAATCGCAACCGCACCTCACCCGACTCACTCCATTCCAGCACTTCGGCGTGTTCGAAATAAAAACGGCGCCGAACGATCGGATAGAGGGCCTTGAACAGGCTTTCCTTGACCGAGAACGTCAGGGTGACCAGCAACGCCCGTTGATCGTGATCACCGGCCGCCATGCGCTGGAGTTCCGGCGGATTGAGGATTTCCCCGGCCAGGCGTTCGGCCCGTTCGGCATTGAGCAGGTTTTCCAGGTCCATGCCCAGGCCGCGCCAATGGCTTTTGTTCGCCACGATCGCCGCGGCCCGGCCAGTGCTGTGGGTGATCGAGCCAGCGATATGAGCAGGCCAGACCGGTGCCCGGTCTTCACCAATGGCCGGAATGACGCTCAATCCTTCGAGCCGCTGTAACGCGGCCCGGGCACACACTCGCCCGGCGAGAAACTCCGCCTGCCGTTTGGCGACAGAGCGTTGAATGCTCGCCGGCGCTTCGACAGCGCTGCGCTGAAAGTCATCGCTGGCCAGTCGGGCGCTATCGAAATGAGTGCTCAGCAGGACCGTATCGGGCAGCACAAACGGCAGCGGCCAATGGTCATCGAGGGGCGTGCAGCAGACGGGCAGGGCGGGGGTTGGATTCATATCTGGCATTTTGCCGGGTTGGCTTGAGGCTGGGTAGTGCAAAGCTTCTGACGAATGGGTAGCCGGCGCCGGCCTTGTCCATTGCATGGTCGGATTTCCTGTTGAAACGTGTCGAAATATTCAGGGCGGGTCGGTTCAGCCCAGGTTCAGAGTGTGTTCAGGGGGAGTTCAGGGCGCGGTGCGTAACCTTGCCCCGTACCCAAAAAACAAACGGCAAATGAGGAAACTCCCCAATGACTGGATTCAAAAAACTGCTTCTGGCATTCACGATTCTGGGCGCAAGCACTGCGGCTTTCGCGTCCGACGAAAACTTCGCCAGCCTTACTCTTGGACAGACCAGCGACAAGGTCAAAAAATCCCACGCCTTGAACGACAACCTCAATCACCCGAACGCCGATAGCGTGATCGGCAAGGACACTACCTGGGGTGTTCGCCTGGGCCAGCAAAACACCAAGGGCCGCTACTACGCCACTTACGACAATGTGTCGGGCTCGCACAACGGCATTAAACTGCGTCAGGAAAACCTCCTGGGCAGCTACGATCTGTTCTTCCCGGTAGGCGGCAGCACCAGGCTGTTCGGTGGCGCCACGGCCGGCCTGACCAAAATGACTCAGGAGTCGCCAGGCTTCAGCCGCGACAGCGATATCGGCTACGCCATCGGTGGCCAGGTGGGTGTGCTGCAACAGGTTTCGCAGAACACCTCGGTTGAACTGGGTTACCGTTACCTGCGCAGCAACGCCAGCACCGAGATGAGTGAGCGCGGAGGCAGCAAGCAGGGTTCGCTGGACCTGAGCAGCAGCGCCCAGACTTACCTGTCTGCCAACTACGCTTTCTGACAAGCGTTTCGTGAGCGGCCTGAGCCGGATCAGCCCGAGTGACTGATCCGGCGTTGCCATGTTAGCTATTGAGGTGCGACGTTGTGCCTCTGGAGATGTTGATTTGCCCGGGAGAGCGTTATGAAACTGCTGGTCGTCGAAGATGAAGCGCTGCTGCGTCATCACCTGCAAACCCGCCTGACGGAGAGCGGCCACGTGGTCGAGTCCGTGGCCAACGCCGAGGAGGCGCTGTACCAGACCGCGCAGTTCAACTTTGACCTGGCGGTGATCGACCTCGGTCTGCCGGGCATGAGCGGGCTCGACCTGATTCGCCAGTTGCGTTCGAGTGGCAAGAGCTTCCCGATCCTGATCCTCACCGCGCGCGGCAACTGGCAGGACAAGGTCGAAGGCCTGGCCGCCGGTGCCGACGATTACGTGGTCAAGCCATTCCAGTTCGAAGAGCTGGAGGCCCGCCTGAATGCCTTGCTGCGCCGCTCCAGTGGTTTCACCCAGTCGACCATCGTTGCCGGTCCCTTGCTGCTGGATCTGAATCGCAAGCAGGCGTCCCTCGACGAACAACCGCTGGCGCTGACCGCGTATGAGTACCGCATTCTCGAATACCTGATGCGTCACCATCAGCAAGTGGTACCCAAGGACCGCTTGATGGAACAGCTCTACCCGGATGACGACGAGCGTGATCCGAATGTGATCGAGGTGCTGGTCGGACGTCTGCGTCGCAAACTGGAGGGGCCGGGCGGGTTCAAGCCGATCGACACCGTGCGCGGCCTGGGCTACCTGTTCAATGAGCGTTGCACTTGATCCGTTCGCTGCGCATTCGCTTGATGCTCGCCGCCACGCTGTTGGCGGTGTTGTTCATGCTGGCGTTGCTGCCGGCGATGCAGGGTGCCTTCAGCCTGGCGCTGCAGGACTCCATCGAGCAGCGTCTGGCATCCGACGTGACCACGCTGATCTCTGCCGCCCGGGTGGAGAACAACAGCCTGCAGATGCCGGCGCAATTGCCCGACGAACGCTTCAACCTTACCGATAGCCGATTGCTCGGCTACATCTATGACCGTGAAGGGCATCTGGTCTGGCGTTCGAAGGCGACCCAGGAAGAACGCATCAATTACAAGCCGCGCTACGACGGGCGTGGCAACGAGTTTGCGCGGATCCGCGAAGCCAATGGCCAGGAGTTCTTCGTCTACGACGTCGAGGTCAAGTTGCTCGGCGGCAAAAGCGCAGCCTTCAGCATCGTGGCGTTGCAGCCGGTTCGCGAGTACGAGGTGACCCTCGAAGGCCTGCGGGAAAATCTCTATCTGGGTTTTGGCGCAGCACTGCTGGTGCTGCTGGCGTTGCTGTGGATCGGCTTGACCTGGGGCTTGCAGGCATTGCGGCGCTTGAGCCAGGAACTGGACCAGATCGAAGGTGGCACCCGCGAAAGCCTCAGTGAGGAACATCCCCGGGAATTGCTGCGCCTGACCGGCTCTCTCAACCGTTTGCTGCACAGTGAGCGTGAGCAGCGCAGTCGCTACCGCGATTCCCTTGATGACCTGGCCCATAGTCTGAAAACACCCCTGGCGGTGTTGCAAGGCGTCAGTGAAGACCTGGCCCAGCGTCCCGAGGATCGCGATCAGGCCTGGGTGCTGCAAACCCAGATCGAACGCATGAGCCAGCAGATCAGCTACCAGTTGCAGCGCGCCAGCCTGCGAAAAAGCGGCCTGGTACGTCATCAGGTGCACTTGCGGCCGGTGCTGAAAAGCCTGTGCGATACGCTGGACAAGGTCTATCGCGACAAGCGCGTGCACGTCGCGTTCGACCTGCCCGACCCGTGCTACGTACCGATCGAACAGGGCGCTCTGTTGGAGATGATGGGCAACCTGCTGGAAAACGCCTATCGCCTGTGCCTGGGCGAAATACGCATCAGTGTGCGTGAAACCCTCAGCGGCACCGAGTTGTGTGTCGAGGACGACGGCCCCGGCGTACCACAGGATCAGCGCTCACGGATTCTCGAGCGCGGAGAGCGCCTGGACCGCCAGCACCCGGGGCAGGGCATCGGCCTGGCGGTGGTCAAGGACATCATCGAGAGCTACAGCGCCAAGCTGACCCTGGGCGATTCACCGATGGGCGGGGCGGCGTTCCGGATTCATTTTCCGGCGCTTTGAACCGGTATTTGATAGCGGTCTTTTCGGGCCGCTACAGGCATCAAGCGTTAAACGACCGGCAACAATGTTTTGTTGGCGTTCAGCCGTTTGCTGGCAGGTAATAAGCCTCGCCATATTGACGACATGCACACGCAGAGCCTGTGTTGGTTGCATGAGTGGATAGGGGCTGAAGCGTTACAAGCCACCAAAGGAGATAAAAATGGAAAGGAAGAAAGTTTGGCTGACGTTTGACGACGGTCCTCGGCAAACCCAGACCGAAACCGTGCTCGAAACACTGGCGCAGTTTGATATCAAGGCAACGTTTTTTATTGTTGGCAATCTGGTTGCCAGACATGGCGAGCGTATCAAGCGCATCCTGTGCGAAGGGCACCGGATCGGCAATCACACTTACGATCATCTAAGACTGGTCGGCCAGGACAAAGACACGATCATCGATCAGATCAAAATGACGGAGCAGGCACTGGCTCCCTACCAGCAGCCGGACCTGATCATGAGGCCGCCTTATGGTGCTCACGATGCGCTGGTCGATCGCACTGTCGCCGAATTGGGGTACCGGCAGGTTCTCTGGAGTGTGGATACCCTGGACTGGAACAGCAACTACCAACCGGGAGGCTGGGTATCCCATGGTGTTGAGCAAATAAGGAAAAGAAAGAACTCCATTGTGCTGATGCATGACATACACGCGACCACGGCCAATAATCTTGGCCGGTTCATCGAACAGATAAACCTGCTGGGCGATGTGGATTTCGAATCACCGGCCACACTGGCGATTCCGCCGGTCAGTCAGTTGAACATGTATGTGGTTGTAAGGGGCGATACACTGTCCAAAGTTGCCAGAGAGTTTTATGGTGATGCTGCCAAGTACCCACTGATCTTTAATGCAAACAGGTCGGTGCTGGATCATCCGGATAAAATTTACCCTGGCTTGTCACTGATCATCCCGCCTTTAGAGTAAGCGTTCGCAAAACCTGGACGGGGTATTTTCGAGTGTGTTTGCAAGGGCGGCAGTGATCACTGCGCAACGTGGGTGCTGAAACTCAGCTCTCCTGCGCCCGATAAGCCCCCGGCGTCAGCCCCGTCCACTTCTTGAACGCCCGGTGAAACGCCGACGGCTCGGAAAACCCCAGCTGCTCGGCGATCTGTTGCAACGACAGGTCAGCGCGACTCAGGTGATAAATCGCGATGTCCCGGCGCAACTGGTCCTTCAATTCCTGAAAGCTCGAACCCTCTTCCCGCAAATGCCGGCGCAAGGTTTGCGGGCTGATGTGCAGGTGGGCGGCCACGGCTTCCAGGTCGGGCCAGCGAGAGCTGTCGCGACTGAGCAAGCGCCGCAGGCGGCTGCTCAAACTGTCGCCATCGTCCGGGCGCGAGAGCAGGTCGGCGGGGGAGCGCTCGAGGAAATGCTTGAGGGTGCGTTCATCCTGCAACAGCGGCATGGTCAGGTAGCGGCTGTGAAACAACAAGCTGCTCTGGGGCCTGGAAAACTCAAGCGGACAGGAAAACAGCAGGTCGTACTCGGCGCCGTGTTCGGGCCGGGGGTAGCTGAACGTGGCCTGTTCCAGGCGAATGCGCTGGCCGATCAACCAACTGCCGAAACGGTGCCAGATCACCAGCAGGCTTTCGCTGAGGAAATGATCCGGGTCCCAGAGTTGCGAGTCGTCCAGGCTCAGGCGCACCCATTCATCTTCGCGGCTCAGGGTCAAACGCGGAGCCCCGGGGAATAGGCTGTAAAACAATAAGCCGCGATTGAGTGCCTTATCCAGGCTGCGACAGTGAATTACGGCATGGCACATCATCGCGAAGCTGCCCGGTCTGCTTGGGGCTTGCCCGAACCCCAGGTACTCGTCGTCCAGTGCCAGCCATAACGCCTGGATCAGTTGGGTGAATTGCTCCGGAGCGATACGTGCCCGGGGCTCGTCCAGCAACTCGGGGCTGATTCCCAGTTGCTGTAGCAGGCCCGAATAGTCGTAGCCGTGCCGACGCGCACCACCCAGGGCGGCGCGGGCGAAATGACTGGCGATGGTGCGTTCGCGCATGGCAGCAGATCCGACCGTTGATCGACGGATGTTAGCTGCGCACCGCGGGCATGAACAGGGCGGATATCCGCCAAATAGCAGGACGACTTTTAATGGAAGGGCGGAAATCCGCCACATGCTTGTAGTCGTTCGGTGACAGGGAATTGGCTGCAACCCCAGATATAAAAAGGCACGCAGGGATTTTACGGAAGGTGGCACGGGCCTTGCGATACAACGAGCAGATGCCTGCCGTTGCGCAGCTCGAAAAAACAAATCCCTCCAGTGCAGGAGGGTTCGCAAATGAGGTGTCAGGGACAACAGATGGATGTTGTTACTGAGGCACTCTTGAGGAACTTTGCAATGACGACTCGTCAGCCACTGTATAAATCCCTGTACTTCCAGGTGATCGTTGCCATCGCTATCGGCATTTTGCTCGGTCACTTCTACCCGCAGACCGGTGTAGCCCTCAAACCGCTGGGTGACGGGTTCATCAAACTGATCAAAATGGTCATCGCGCCGATCATCTTCTGTACCGTCGTCAGTGGAATCGCCGGCATGCAGAACATGAAATCGGTCGGCAAGACCGGCGGCTATGCGCTGCTGTACTTCGAAATCGTGTCCAGCATTGCCTTGCTGATCGGCCTGGTCGTGGTCAACGTCGTGCAACCGGGTGTCGGCATGCACATCGACGTATCGACCCTGGATACCAGCAAAATCGCTGGCTTCATCTCGGCTGGTAAAGACCAAAGCATCATTGCCTTTGTCCTCAACGTGATCCCGAACACCATCGTCGGCGCGTTCGCCAACGGCGACATCCTGCAAGTGCTGATGTTCTCGGTGATCTTCGGTTTCGCCCTGCATCGCCTAGGTGCCTACGGCAAGCCGGTGCTGGACTTCATCGATCGCTTTGCTCACGTGATGTTCAACATCATCAACATGATCATGAAGCTCGCTCCAGTCGGTGCGTTCGGTGCGATGGCTTTCACCATCGGTGCCTATGGCGTCGGTTCGCTGGTGCAACTGGGCCAGTTGATGATCTGCTTCTACATCACCTGCATCCTGTTCGTGCTCCTGGTACTGGGTGCCATCTGCCGCGCGCACGGTTTCAGCGTCATCAAATTGATTCGCTACATCCGTGAAGAACTGCTGATCGTGCTGGGCACTTCCTCTTCGGAATCCGCTCTGCCACGCATGCTGATCAAAATGGAACGCCTGGGTGCACAGAAATCCGTTGTGGGTCTGGTGATCCCGACTGGTTACTCGTTCAACCTCGACGGTACGTCGATCTACCTGACCATGGCCGCTGTGTTCATCGCTCAGGCGACAGACACCCCAATGGACCTCACTGCCCAGATCACCTTGCTGCTGGTGCTGCTGTTGTCCTCCAAGGGCGCCGCCGGTGTGACCGGTAGTGGCTTCATCGTGTTGGCTGCCACCCTGTCCGCCGTTGGCTCCCTGCCGGTGGCCGGCCTGGCGCTGATCCTCGGTATAGACCGCTTCATGTCCGAAGCCCGTGCCCTGACCAACCTGGTGGGTAACGCTGTTGCGACCCTGGTCGTGGCCAAGTGGGTGAAAGAGCTGGACGAAGACACGCTGCAAGTCGAACTGGCTTCCGGCGGTCGCGGTATCTCCGACGAGCGTGAAGTAGACGACTTGGGCGTGGCCGAAGGCCCAGCCCCGGCCAGCGTCAAGTAAACGCTCCACAGAAACTCGGCCTGCAATGAAAAACCCGCTTCGGCGGGTTTTTCATGCCTGCGATTTGAGCGCAACGGTCACCGCCAGTGACGCATCAGGTGATTGCTACGATGTTCTCGGCTGCCTAGGCTTGGAGGATCGCACTGGAGAACACTTATGCTCGGTCCACTGGCATCACTCAAGGTTCTGGATTTCTCGACACTGCTGCCGGGGCCGTTCGCCTCGTTGCTGCTGGCGGACATGGGCGCCGAGGTGCTGCGCATCGAATCACCGACGCGCATGGATCTGCTGCGGGTGTTGCCGCCCCACGATCAAGGCGTGTCAGCCAGTCATGCCTACCTCAACCGCAACAAGCGCAGCCTCGCCCTGGATCTCAAGCAGCCTGAGGCGCTGGAGGTGATCAGGTCGTTGCTGCAGGACTACGACATCGTGCTTGAGCAGTTCCGCCCGGGCGTCATGGAACGTCTGGGCCTGGGTTACGAAGCCCTGAAGGCGATCAATCCGAAATTGATTTATGTGTCGATCACCGGCTACGGCCAGACCGGTCCTTACAAGGACCGCGCCGGCCATGACATCAACTACCTGGCTCTGTCCGGGCTGGCGAGTTACACCGGCCGGACCGACAGTGGGCCGCTGCCATTGGGCATGCAGGTGGCAGATGTCGCGGGTGGTTCGCTGCACGGAGTGATTGGCTTGCTGGCGGCAGTCATTGCCCGGCAGCAAACCGGGCAGGGCCAGCACCTGGATGTCAGCATGACCGACTGTGCGTTCAGCCTGAATGCGATGGCGGGTGCCGGGTATCTGGCCTGTGGCGTCGAGCCGGGTCCGGAAAACCAGGTGCTCAACGGCGGTAGCTTCTACGATTACTACCGCTCCCGGGATGGGCGCTGGCTGTCGGTGGGCAGCCTGGAACCGGCCTTCATGAAACAGTTGTGTACGGCGTTGGGGCTGGAGGAATTGGCCAGCCTCGGCCTGTCACCGCATCCGGCGCATCAGAAACAGCTTAAAGACGCGCTGAGGGTCGAATTCGAAAAGCATGACTTCGCCGATTTGCGCGCGCTGTTCGCCGAACTGGATGCGTGTGTCGAGCCGGTGTTGAGCCTGGGAGAAGCGCTGTGTCATCCGCAGTTGCAGGCGCGGGAGTTGGTGACCGACGTGCCCCGTGGCGATGGTTCAAGTCAGGCGCAGATGGCGTGCCCGCTGAAGTTTTCGCAAGGTTTGCCTGAGCCTCGGCATATTGGCGTGGCGCTGGGGCAGCATACGGATCAGGTGTTGGGGGAGTTGGGGTTGAGTGCTGAGCGGATTGCTCAATTGCGGTTCGCCAAGGTAATTCTCTAGCGTCAGCACCAGCCTCTTCGCGGGCAAGCCCGCTCCCACACTGGTTTTGTGTCACGCCACAGATCCCCTGTGGGAGCGAGCTTGCTCGCGATGGCGGCAGCACATACACCGGAAATCCAACTACTCGACCCGCATCTCCCCACTGAACACCAGGGTATTGCGACACCGCCGGCACAAATACCGCCGTCCCTGCCGAACCAGGCCGTGGCGCTGCGCCGAGAACGGGAAGTCGCTGTCGGCGCACGGGCACTTGTAGATGTAGCGGGTCACGCTGCGGCGTTTGACGTCATAGGTGTGGCAGCGGTTGGGCGGCAGTTCGTACACGCCGCGCATGATCAATTGCCACTCTTCACCATGGGGCTGGATGCGGTCGCCGAACAGCTGGTGGGCGATCAGGTGCGCGACTTCATGGGCCACGGTCTGCTTGAGGAAATCTTCGGTGTTTTCCCGGTACAGCTGCGGGTTGAAGCGCAGCAGGTTCTCGTGCAAATGCGCGACACCGGCTTTTTGCCCGCGCAGCTTGAGGCTCACCACGGGGCGCTTGAAAGGTCGTTTG
Organism: Pseudomonas sp. KH_046_1; assembly: GCF_057839025.1. Taxonomy (NCBI): domain Bacteria; kingdom Pseudomonadati; phylum Pseudomonadota; class Gammaproteobacteria; order Pseudomonadales; family Pseudomonadaceae; genus Pseudomonas; species Pseudomonas sp. KH_046_1. The sequence goes on along the minus strand of NZ_CM174481.1, from coordinate 4,852,680 downwards.
AAAAAGGATTCGGCTAGTTGGAAGCAGTCTTCGACGCGGGTATTGAGTTGCTCAGGCATGCTTGATGGATCTCCAGAGCGCTCGAGTATGCCGCAACCCTCGGACCTTGCGAATCGCCAGGTTGCCGAATGGTCGTGTGCGTTTTCGTTGCTGAAGAATGAAAAGGCCGCCTTGCGGCGGCCTTTGTCGGCAGTTCTGATTTTCAGTGATGAGCGGTTAACTGGTGTAGACCGGGCCCACGCCGAGTCCCCAGACAATGACAGTGAATGCCATGATGGCGACCAGCACCACCAGGCCTACGGCGAGCACCGAACTTGAAAACAGGAAGCCCTCGTCAGATGGAATGTTCATGAATGTCGGTAAGCCCACGTACAGCAAATACACCGTGTAGCAGATGGCGGCGGTGCCGACGATCATCCCCAGCCACAAGTGCGGGTACAAGGCGGCGAGGCCGCCGATGAACAGCGGTGTAGCGGTGTAGGTGGCAAACGCAATGCAGCGGGCGAGGCTTGGGTTGGCGTCATAGGTGCGGGCCATCCAGTGGATGAATGCGCCCATTACCGCGACACCACCGAGCATCGCCAGGTAGGACATGACCGTCATCCATATCGCGCTTTCTACGGTCAGCATCACGGGAGCCCGATTGCCGATGACCCAGCCGACCTGTGTGGTGCCAATAAAGGCAGACACGGCGGGGATCGCCGCCAGGATCAGTGTATGGGTGAGGTACATGTGGCTGATGCTTTCCTCCTGGTCGCCACGGATTTCTTTCCATTCTTGGTCAGGGTGGGTGAAGAGCCCCACTACGTGATGGATCATGCCAGTCACTCCTCTTGTTTTACCGTCGCCCCCCAGTGGAGCGCCTACGGGCCAATGCGGCCAAGTAAGTCATAGGTCTGAATTTGTATGTGACCTTATGTCGCAGTATAGGGAGGAGTTTCCCCAGAGGAAGTAGGGGCTTTAGAGCAAATCGCGCTGTAAACCTGGTTGCTAATCGCTGCAGGGTCTGTAGGTGAACTGGAGATGTTGCCCCCTCGCCACAAGTGCAAAGAATTTGCGTAAAATGCCGGCCTTTCGTCACACCTCACGGATTTCGCGTCATGGGCACTCTCACGGTCAACCAGAACAAACTGCAAAAGCGCCTTCGCCGACTGGCCGGTGAGGCGGTTGCCGATTTCAACATGATTGAAGACGGCGACAAGGTCATGGTCTGCCTGTCCGGTGGCAAGGACAGCTACACCATGCTCGATGTGCTGATGCACTTGCAGAAGGTCGCGCCGATCAAGTTCGAGATCGTGGCCGTGAACATGGACCAGAAGCAACCGGGTTTCCCGGAGCACGTGCTGCCGGCCTACCTCAAGGAACTGGGGATCGAGTACCACATCGTCGAGAAAGACACTTACTCGGTGGTCAAGGAACTGATTCCGGAAGGCAAGACCACCTGCTCGCTGTGCTCGCGCCTGCGTCGCGGCACGCTCTACACCTTCGCCGATGAAATCGGCGCGACCAAGATGGCCCTCGGTCACCATCGCGACGACATCGTCGAAACGTTCTTCCTGAACATGTTCTTCAACGGTTCGCTCAAGGCCATGCCCCCGAAGCTGCGCGCCGACGATGGTCGCAACGTGGTGATCCGCCCGCTGGCCTACTGCAATGAAAAAGACATTCAGGCCTATTCGGACTTCAAGCAATTTCCGATCATCCCGTGCAACCTCTGTGGTTCCCAGGAGAATCTGCAGCGTCAGGTGGTCAAGGAAATGCTGCTGGACTGGGAGCGCAAGACCCCGGGCCGTACCGAGAGCATTTTCCGCAGCCTGCAGAACGTGATCCCGTCGCAACTGGCGGATCGCAATCTGTTTGACTTCACCAGCCTGAAGATCGACGAATCAGCGGCCTCGCGGTTCGTCAACGTGGTCAACCTTTAATCATGTGGGAGCGAGCCTGCTTGCGAAAACGTAGTGCCAGTCGACATCAATGTTGAATGACATACCGCATTCGCGAGCAGGCTCGCTCCCACAGTTGGTTTTCGTTTCAATCCTCAGGAGAGGGCATGCGCGATTACAAGTGGCTGAACGAGTATTGCTTGAACCGCTTCGGTTCGGCAGCTGAACTGGAAGCCCATCTGCCCGTTCCCAAGACCCCGGCGCAACTGCGCAAGATCAGCGACGATCGCTACCTCTCGATGATGGCGCTACGGGTATTCCGCGCCGGGCTCAAGCACAGCCTGGTGGATGCCAAGTGGCCGGCCTTCGAAGAAGTGTTCTTCCAGTTCGACCCGGAAAAAGTCGTGCTGATGAGCGCCGAGCACCTGGAGCGCCTGATGCAGGACACGCGGATCATCCGTCACCTGGGCAAGCTCAAGAGTGTGCCGCGCAATGCGCAGTTCATACTGGACGTGGCTCATGAAAAGGGCAGCTTCGGTGCGCTGATCGCCGATTGGCCGGTGACCGATATCGTCGGGCTTTGGACTTTCCTGAAAAAACGCGGACATCAGTTGGGCGGGCTGTCAGCCCCGCGCTTCCTGCGCATGATCGGCAAGGACACCTTTGTACCGAGCTATGACGTGGTGGCGGCGCTGAATGCGCAGGACGTCATCGACAAGGTGCCGAGCAGTCTGCGCGACCTGGCGTTGGTGCAGGACGTGTTCAACCAGTGGCATGAGGAAAGTGGCGGGCGGCCGATGAGCCAGATTTCGATGATGCTGGCTTACACCGTCAATCATTAAGACCGGGTCGCTCCAATCGCGGGCAAGCCCGCTCCCACAGGTTTTTGCGTCGATCACACATTTGTGTTTCAACAGAGATCCTGTGGGAGCGGGCTTGCCCGCGATGGCGGTCTATCAGGCGACGGAAACTTCGCCCTCGCCAGCCAACTTACGGTTCAGCTGATACCGCCACCGCACATACAACAGCGCCGAGCAAAACACCGCCAAACTCGCGCCCATCTCCAGCAAACCGAAGATTTGCCGGTTCGGGTCATAGGCAGCCAATGCGCCCTTGATGAAGTACAGGTTCACCACAAAGCACATCCACGAATGCCCGCGAGGGCTGCCGATGATCATCCCCGGCGCCAGAATCAGCAGTGGCACCAGTTCGATCAACAGGATCACCCAGGGGCGTGCCCCATGCAGGTCGGCAATCGCCAGGTAGTAAACACACAGCAAACCCACCAGGCCGAAAAAGCACAGCAGGCTGATGGCGCGCATCGCCTTGGCGCGTGGTTCGAGCCATTCGAGGGCGGGCAGGATCTTCGGCTTCTTGGCCACCTCAGCTCTCCAGTTTCTGTGCGGTCTTGGCCAGGCGCATACCCAGCGCGCGGCACAGCGCCACTTCATGGGCATCCAGACCGCTTTTTCCGTCGGCACCGGCGTGGTGGCTGGCGCCGTAAGGCGTGCCGCCACCCTGGGTTTCCAGCAGTGCCGACTCGCTGTAGGGCAGGCCGGTGATCAGCATGCCGTGGTGCAGCAACGGCAGCATCATCGACAGCAGCGTGGTTTCCTGGCCGCCGTGCAGGCTCGCGGTGGAGGTGAACACGCCCGCCGGTTTGCCCACCAGGGCGCCGGTCAGCCACAGGTTGCTGGTACCGTCGAGGAAATACTTCAGTGGTGCCGCCATATTGCCGAAGCGGGTCGGGCTGCCGAGTGCCAGGCCGGCGCAGTTCTTCAGATCGTCGAGGCTGGCATACAGCGCACCTTCGTCGGGAATCTCCGGCGAAACGGCTTCGCACTCGCTGGAAATCGCCGGCACCGTGCGCAGGCGGGCCTCAAGCCCGGCCTGTTCGACGCCACGGGCAATCTGCCGGGCCATTTCGTTGGTCGAGCCGCTGCGGCTGTAGTACAGAACCAGAATGTAGGGTGCACTCATGGCAACAGTTCCAGGATCTGCTCCGGTGGACGGCCGATGATGGCCTTGTCGCCGACTTCGAGAATCGGTCGTTCCATCAGTTTCGGGTGGGTGGCGATGGCGGCGATCAATTGCGCTTCGCTCAGGCTGCTGTCGGCCAGGTCGAGGGTCTTGTACTCGTCCTCGCTGGTGCGCAGCAATTGCCGGGCGTTGATCCCGAGTTTGCCCAGCAGGCTCTGGATCTGCGCGGCGTCCAGCGGGGTTTCCAGGTAACGGACCACGGTCGGGGTCAGGCCACGGGCTTCAAGCAGTTCGAGCGCACCGCGGGATTTCGAGCAGCGCGGGTTGTGATAAAGCGTCAGATCGGTCATGAGCGGGTCGCATCTTGCGTAAGGTGGCGGCTATTCTAACTGTGCAGCGCGCAATCCAGAACCGTGAGAGGCGATGGGTCGCAGGCGCATTCAATTTTTCACAAGGAACACGACATGACAAGGCGACTGGCAGCAGCATTGACGATCATCGGAGCGTTGATGCTGGGGGGCTGCGGTAATGACTATGGCATCGACCAGGACGGTCATAAAATCGCCTCTGACCGCCTGGACGGCAAATGGCTGGTGCTCAACTACTGGGCAGAATGGTGCGGGCCTTGCCGTACCGAGATCCCGGAATTGAACACCCTGGCCGAGCAGCTCAAGGACAAGAAAATCGGTGTGTTCGGAGTCAACTTCGATAATGTCCAGGGGCAAGAGCTGAAGGGCGCGAGCGAGAAACTGGGGATCAGGTTCACCGTGCTGGCACAGGACCCTTCCGAGCTGTTCGAGCTGCCGCGCAGTGAGGCGTTGCCGGTGACGTACATCATCGATAACAAGGGCAAGGTGCGTGAGCAGTTGATGGGGGAACAGACGGCGGCGGGGGTGATGGCGAAGCTTGAGGCGTTGCAAGCTAAAAATTAAAACAAAAAGATCGCAGCCTGCGGCAGCTCCTACAGGGTGTACGACAATCCATGTAGGAGCTGCCGCCGGCTGCGATCTTTTAGGGGATCAACCCTCCTCAAGCCACCAACGCAGCGGCTTGCCTTCGGCTGGCCAGAAGCGCATCTGCTCGATCGGGGAGACGTCCCAGCGCTGGACATTTTCCAGCGCCTGGAGGAAGCGTTTTTCCTGTTCCATCAGCGCCGGCGCACACAGTTTGCGGGTGCTGCCGATTTTGCCGAAGGTCAGCTTGTGGCCTTCGAGGGCGTACGGCGCGAACCAGTGGTTGCAGCCGCCATTGCCGTAGGCCCGGCCGTCTTCGCCGAGGGTGATGGTCAGGTGGCTGTAGTCCATCAACGGCCGCTCGCCGATCCACTCCAGAATGTAGCTGCGGTTCTGTTGCAGTTGCACCGGCTCGGCGGCGCAGCCCAGCAGGCTGGCGCCGACCATGGCGCTCAGAGCGAGGCGTTTCATCACGCAGGCTCCTGGCATTTCGGGCACAGGTGTTTCTCGCCAACGGTGGTCCAGCCCAATTCGGCAATCTGCGCGGTGGCGGCAGGTTTTTCGGCCTTGTTGCCCAGTTTGGCATCGACGGCGAACTCGAAGCTCAGCTCTTTGGCGCAGCTGTCACAGTTCACTTGCCAGGTGTGGATGGCCAGTTCACCGAACACCGGGCCACTGGCCACCGCGACCCATTGGCCGGGCGGGTTGATCAGGTGGCGAACCGTTTCGACGGTCAGGCGCATGGACAAGTCCTTGGCACCCTTGAGGGTCACGACCAGCACGTCATTGTTGCGAATCGAACCACCGTTGCCGGTGACTTGATAGCGCCCCGGCACCAGGGCGCGGCATTCGGTGAGGGTGTGTTGCGGGTTCATCAGGCTGTAGCGGAAATCGTGTTCGACCATGGGTCCTCCAAATATGCGCGATATGCTATCACGGGCTTGAACGCCGCATCGTGCAGGCAGATGACCTTCGATCCGTTTCAGTCTCCCGTCACCTGGTTTTCCGGTGTGCCCGCCGTCCAGGCTGCAATGTTGCGCAATGTGGTGGCGGCAATCGCGTCCAGCGCTTCGCGGGTCAGGAAGGCCTGGTGCGCGGTGACGATCACATTGGGGAAGGTCAGCAGCCGTGCCAGCACATCGTCTTGTAGCGGCAGGTCGGAGCGGTCTTCGAAGAACAACTGTGCCTCTTCCTCATACACATCCAGCCCCAGGTAACCCAGGCGACCGTCTTTCAAGGCATCGATCAGCGCCGGGGTGTCCACAAGGCCGCCACGCCCGGTATTGATCAGCATCGCGCCCGGTTGCATGTGCGCCAGGGATTGGCGGTTGATCAAGTGCTTGCTCTGCTCGTTGAGCGGGCAGTGCAGGCTGATGATCTGCGATTCGGCCAGCAGCTGTGGCAGGCTCAGGTAGCGCGCGCCGAGGGCTTCGACCTGCGGGTTGGGGCAGGGGTCGTAGGCCAGTAGCCTGCAGCCGAAACCGTTCATGATTTTGGCGAAGGTGGCGCCAATCTGACCGGTGCCGACCACACCGACGGTCTTGCCCACCAGATCGAAACCGGTCAGCCCCTGCAGCCTGAAATCCCCATCGCGGGTGCGGTTACAGGCTCGGGGCAAGCGGCGGTTGAGTGCGAGGATCAGCGCCACTGCATGTTCGGCCACCGCGTGGGGCGAATAGGCCGGGACGCGCACGATGGCCAGTCCCAGACGTTTTGCAGTCGGCAAGTCGACATGGTTGTAACCGGCCGAGCGCAGGGCGATCAGACGTGTTCCGCCAGCGGCCAGGCGTTCGAGTACCGCCGCGCCGAGGTCATCATTGATGAACGCGCAGACCGCTTCATACCCCTGGGCGAGCGCCACTGTGTCGAGGCTCAGGCGCGCAGGCTGAAATTGCAGCTCGATGCCGGCCGGTTGTTCGGCAGCGAGAAAACTGTCGCGGTCGTAGTTCTGGCTGCTGAAAAGAATCGTACGCATGCGGTGCTCCTTGAAGGTGGCCTGCGCCGTTGAGCAAGCCGGCATTCGACAGTCGTCAGGTTAGCTCGCCGGCAACCCTTCGCGATTGCGCTGCATCAAGCATTCATGCGCGCCTGGGCTGCCAGGCGATTGATTGCCCGGTCGAGCTCATCCAGTGCCACGCTGGCTTTCGGGTCCTGTTGCTTGAGCAGGGTTTCGCTGCGCTGGCAGGCCGCACGCAATTGCGGTACGCCGCAGTAACGTGTCGCGCCATGCAGGCGATGGACCCGCTCGATCAGGGCGTTGTGGTCGTTGCCTTGCTGGGCGAGGCGGATGGCTTCGCGGTCAGCCTCCAGGGACGCCAGCAGCATCGCCAGCATGTCCGCCGCCAAGTCAGCCTTGCCGGCGGCCAGGCGCAATCCTTCGTCGTGGTCGAGTACCAACAGGTCATGGGCGCCAGCATGCCCATCACCGGAGCGCTCCGGGCTGTGATTGCGCAGCGCCAGGCCGCTCCATTTCAGCACCACCTGCGCCAATTGCCGTTCGCTGATCGGTTTGGTCAGGTAGTCGTCCATGCCGCTTTGCAGCAGCGCGCGTTTTTCGTTGGCCATGGCGTGAGCAGTGAGGGCCACGATCGGCAGCGGCGTGCAATGACGTTCGCTTTCCCACTGGCGGATCGCCTCGGTGCTCTGGCGACCGTCCATGCCGGGCATCTGCACGTCCATCAATACCAGATCGAATGTCTCGTTCTGCACCGCCTTGATGGCGGCATAACCGCTTTCCACCGCGAGCACCTTGGCGCCCATGTCTTCGAGCAGGGTCTGCACCAGCATCAGGTTGGCCGGATTGTCGTCGACGCAAAGCACCTTCGGGGCACGGCTGGACACCGGTTCGCCCGGCTCGCTGCGCATCGGACGCGGGTTGACCAGGTCAGACAGGGAGCGTCGCAGCTTGCGGGTGCAGGCCGGTTTCGCCTGGAGCTGGCTGTGGGGGTTGGGCACGGAAAGATGGAACAGCGTCTGTTCCGTGGTCGGGCACAGCACCAGCACTTTGCAGCCAAGATGCTCGAGGTCCCAGATGTGCTGGTTGAGGCGTTCCGGCGGCATGTCGTTGCTGGTGATGCCGAGCACTGCAAGGTCGATGGCCTGATCGGTCTGGTGGGCGGCGGTGACGCCATTGGTCAGGCTTTCCAAGGTGTTGAACGGTGTGGTGCTGAGGCCGCAGTCTTCCAGCTGGTGCTGCAACGCCTGTCGGGCCAGTTCATGGTTTTCCAGCACCGCCACCCGGCGCCCGAGCAGCGGCGCGGAAGGCAGGTCTTCGGCATCGTCGCGGGCTTTCGGCAGGCTCAGGCTGATCCAGAATTCCGACCCTTCCCCCGGCGTGCTGTCGACGCCAATCTCGCCGCCCATCTGTTCGATCAGGCGTTTGGAAATCACCAGGCCCAGGCCAGTGCCGCCGGGTTGCCGCGACAGCGAGTTGTCGGCCTGGCTGAAGGCCTGGAACAGGGCGCGTACGTCCTGGTTCGACAGGCCGATGCCGGTGTCCTGAATGCTGATGCGCAGCTGCACGGTGTCTTCGTGTTCTTCTTCGAGCATGGCACGGGCGACGACAGTGCCTTCGCGGGTGAACTTGATCGCATTGCTCACCAGGTTCGTCAGGATCTGCTTGAGCCGCAGCGGGTCGCCCACCAGTGACAGCGGCGTGTCCCGATACACCAGGCTCACCAGTTCCAGCTGTTTGGCGTGGGCGGCCGGGGCGAGGATGGTCAGGGTGTCCTGGAGCAGGTCGCGCAGGTTGAACGGAATATGGTCGAGCACCAGCTTGCCGGCTTCGATTTTCGAGAAGTCGAGAATCTCGTTGATGATCCCCAGCAGGCTGTCGGCAGATTTTTCGATAGTGCCCAGGTAGTCGAGCTGGCGTGGGGTGAGCTCGCTTTTTTGCAACAGGTGGGTGAAGCCGAGAATGCCATTGAGCGGCGTGCGGATTTCATGGCTCATGTTGGCCAGGAATTCGGACTTGATCCGGCTCGCTTCCAGGGCCTCCTTGCGCGCAAGGTCCAGCTCGATGTTCTGGATCTCGATGGTTTCCAGATTCTGGCGCACGTCTTCGGTGGCCTGGTCGATGCTGTGCTGCAATTCTTCCTGGGCATTTTGCAGGGTGCCGGCCATGCGGTTGATGCCGGAAGCCAGTTCATCCAGTTCCTGGCTGCCGAGGGGCGGCAGGCGGGTCTCCAGGTGGCCGTCCTTGAGTTGGGCCACGGCCTGCTTGATCTGGCTCAACGGCCGATTGATCGTGCGGCCCATGCGTACGGCCAGCAGTGCCGCACCCGTCAGTCCCGCAGCGATCAGCATCAGGCTGGCGAACAGGCTGCGGTAACCGCGCAACAGCATGCCGTTATGGGACAGTTCAAGCTCGACCCAGCCCAGCAGGCGGTCGGCTTCTTCGGGGATCACGTCCCCGGCCAGGTTGCGGTGTTTGCCGAACACCGGCAGCAGATAGCGGGTCGCATCGCTACCACTGCGGCGCAGCATTTGCGTGCCACCGCCGGAGGGCGTCTGATTGAGCATGGTCGGGCCGGCGTGGGCCAGCGACGTGCGGTCGGGAGCCAGGAAGGTCACGGCCCGTACGTCGGTTTGTTCCAGGGCCTGGGTGGCGATGCGTTCGAGCAGTTCGTTGTCCTGATGGCCCATGGCTGGCGCCACCAGTGGAGCCAGCTGCTCGGCGATCATTTCGCCGCGCTGCATGAGTTGGGTTTGCAGGTCAGCCTGTTGCATCCAGGTAAAATAACCCCCCAGCACCAATGCCATCAGGCTGGTTGGCAACAGGGTCAGCAACAACACGCGGCCTTTGATTCCCAGTTTCTTGAGCACGCATCTCTCCTGCATCCCGCTATTTATAGGCCTGCACATGCATCCGCCATGCACCACTTGCGCAGTGTAGCGATTTGCTCGCGGGCAATCCTCGTAAAAATGGTGCCGTCATTCGTCGGCCCGGACGACTCAATGGCAATACGGACAAACGGTGGGTTGCCCCTGGCGAGGCAATCTTGAATAATCGCTCAACTGAGAATTATTTGCAGATAGTCATGACTCCCATCACTGCTGGCCTCCCGCGAATCCTGTCCATCGAAGACGACCTTGTGCTCGGAGCCTACGTTCATGAGCATCTGGACCGCAGCGGCTTCCAGGTGACCTGGTGCCAGAACGGCCAGGAAGGCCTGGACATTGCCCGCCGTCAGCCTTTCGACGTGGTATTGATGGATATCCTGCTGCCGGGCATGGACGGCCTGGCGGTACTGACTCAATTGCGCCAGAGCCATTCCACCCCGGTGTTGCTGATGTCGGCCCTTGGTGCCGAGGCCGATCGCATCAGCGGCTTTCGCCTGGGGGCCGATGATTACCTGCCAAAGCCCTTCAGCATGGTGGAGTTGCGGGTGCGCATCGAAGCCATTCTGCGGCGGGTGGCACTCGACCGCCGGCCCGCACCCGCAGTGCCAGCCCCGTCGATGGACTGCCTGCGTTTCGACGATGAAAGCTTCGAGGTCTTTTACGGGGAACAGGCCGGTGGCCTGACCCGCAGCGAGTATCGGTTGCTGGAGACGCTGCACCGCAGCGCCGACGAAGTACTGAGCAAAGCCTTCCTTTATCAACAGGTGCTGCAACGCGGTTACGCGGCCCATGACCGCAGCCTGGACATGCACATCAGCCAGATCCGCCGCAAGCTCAAGGCCATTGGCTACACCGATCGCGAAGTGCGTACGGTATGGGGCAAGGGTTACATCCTGAGCGCCGCCGATGAAATGTAACTTGCCGGGCAGGCATTCGCTGTTCTGGAAACTGGCCTGTCTATTGGTCGCTTTCTGTCTGCTGATGATCTGGTTGAGTTGGTCCTGGGGTCGTTACATGGAGCAGCGCAACCAGTTCCTCTCCGATGAGGCCCGCGGCACCCTGACGCGCTACGCCGCCGAAGCCGAACTGGCCTGGCAGCAGCGCCAGAGCGCCGGCATCGATGACTGGCTGCAGAGCATGCATCAGCGGGAAAAAGGCTGGGTCGGTGTCATCGGCGGTGATTTGCAGTCCCTGAGCAACCAGTCGCTGACGGACAAGGAAGTCGAGCGCCTGACTTTTTTGCGCGGCCTCGATTGGCCCATCCACAAGAAAGGCCGGCCGTGGATGCGCATACCCTTTCCCGGTGACCCGTCCGCCGGCAGCCTGGTGATCGAGTTGCCCGAACGCTTTCTGCCTGGGCAATACCGGGTGTTCTGGCGGGTGATCACCAACGGCGTGATTCCGGGGCTGTTCACGTTGCTGCTGTGCGTCGGGCTCTATCGTTTGCTGGTGGTGCCACTCAACCACTTGCGTGAGCAGGCCAACGCCTGGCGTGCCGACCAACTGAATGTGCGCCTATCGAGCCGCACCACCAATCGTTCGGATGAACTGGGCGAGTTGGGCAGGGCGTTCGATCACATGTCCGAGCGCCTGCAAAGCACTGTGGCCTTGCAGCAGCAACTGCTGCGCGACCTGTCCCACGAATTGCGTACACCTTTGAGCCGCCTGCGGGTGGCCAGTGAAAGCGAGCAGGGGCTGGAGCCATTGCGCGAACGCATCGGCCGTGAGGTCGATGGCATGCAGCGCCTGGTGGAAGACACGCTGCAACTGGCGTGGCTCGATACCGAGCGCACCCGATTGCCCGACGAAGCGATCCAGATCCAGGCCCTGTGGGAAATGCTCACGGAGAACGCCTGCTATGAAAGTGGCTGGCCCGATACGCAGTTGCAATGCACGGTGGACTCATCCTGCTGGGTTCGCGGTCATCTCAACACCCTGGCCCAGGCATTGGAAAACATCCTGCGCAATGCCATTCGTCATTCGCCGGTGGGAGGCGTTGTCCAGTTGGGCGGCCAGCGTGATGGCGATTTCTGGCACCTGTGGCTGGAGGATCAGGGCGGCGGTGTGGCAGAAGCTGATCTGGAGCGGATCTTCCTGCCGTTCACCCGCCTCGACGGTTCGCGGCCGGGGGATGGTGGATTCGGCCTGGGCTTGAGCATCGCCCTGAATGCGGTGCAGCGTCAGGGCGGACAGCTGTGGGCGCAGAACACCGGGACCGGGTTGCGCCTGAATATGCGCTTGTTGGCGGATGTTAATAGCGCCAGTGCCGACGCCTTCGCGAGCAAGCCCGCTCCCACATTGACCGTGTTTCAACCGCAAATTGTGTGATCACCTCAGCCCTCTGTGGGAGCGAGCCTGCTCGCGATGAGGCCCTTCCACACACCGATAAATCCGGGCTTATTCCCATAAACCATAAGCACCACACTTTGCGTGATATGGCCTGCGAACGTTTGCCGGTATGATAGGTGCCCCCGCAGTCTGGATTGCGAATACGTCATGACCTTGCAGTACCCAACCATCGCCGATTGCGTCGGCAACACTCCGCTGGTCCGTTTGCAGCGCCTGCCCGGCGCCACCAGCAATACCCTATTGCTCAAGCTCGAAGGGAACAACCCGGCGGGTTCGGTCAAGGACCGTCCGGCGCTGTCGATGATCACCCGCGCCGAACTGCGCGGGCAGATCCACGCTGGCGATACGCTGATCGAGGCGACCTCGGGCAACACCGGGATCGCCTTGGCCATGGCCGCTGCGATCAAGGGTTACAAGATGATCCTGATCATGCCGGACAACTCCAGCGCCGAGCGCAAGGCGGCCATGACCGCCTATGGCGCCGAGCTGATTCTGGTTAGCCAGGAACAGGGCATGGAAGGCGCCCGTGACCTCGCGCAGAAAATGGAAGCCGAAGGCTGCGGCAAGGTGCTGGATCAGTTCGCCAACGGTGACAACCCCGAGGCGCACTACACCACCACCGGCCCGGAGATCTGGCGCCAGACCCAGGGCACCATCACCCACTTCGTCAGCTCCATGGGCACCACCGGCACCATCATGGGCGTGTCGCGCTACTTGAAAGAGCAGAACGACAACGTGCAGATCATCGGCCTGCAACCGATGGAAGGCTCGGCGATCCCGGGTATCCGCCGCTGGCCTCAGGAATACCTGCCGAAGATCTACCAGGCCGACCGCGTGGACCGCATCGTCGACATGGCCCAAAGCGAAGCCGAAGACGTGACCCGTCGTCTGGCCCGCGAAGAAGGCATTTTCTGTGGCGTGTCCTCGGGCGGTGCCGTGGCGGCAATGCTGCGCCTGTCCAAAGAAGTTGAAAACGCGGTGATCGTTGCGATCATCTGCGACCGTGGCGACCGTTACCTGTCGACCGGCATTTTCGACGCGCCCAACTGATGGCCAAACATGAAAGAGGCCTGCGCTTCCAGCCCACCGGCGGCAGCAAGGCCCCGCAAGTCCCGACCGGCAAAAAACAGCGCCTGACCATCGAGCGCCTGGCCAATGACGGTCGCGGTATCGCGTTTTTCGAAGGCCGCACCTGGTTCGTCATCGGCGCATTGGCCGGTGAAGAGATCGAGGCGCGCGTCCTCGGTGCCCACGGTAAAGTGGTCGAGGCGCGCACCGAACGGGTATTCAAGGCCAGCGAATTGCGCCGCCCGGCACCGTGCGCCCATGCCGGCCGCTGCGGCGGTTGCAGCGTGCAGCATCTGCCCCACAACGAACAGCTTGCCCTGAAACAGCGCATGCTCGCCGAGCAATTGTCGAGGGTCGCGGGTGTCGAGCCCGAAGAGTGGGCGGCGCCATTGAGCGGTACGGAATTCGCTTACCGGCGTCGCGCCCGCGTGGCGGTGCGCTGGGACATGAAGGCGAAAAAACTCGAAGTCGGTTTCCGTGCCGCCGGCAGCCAGGACATCGTGGGTATCGATGACTGCCCGGTGCTGGTACAGCCTTTGCAACCGATCATGAGTCGCTTGCCGGAGATGCTGCGGCGCTTGAGCAAGCCCCAGGCACTCGGGCATGTGGAGTTGTTCAGCGGCTCGACGCTGGCCGTGTTGCTGCGGCACATGGCGCCGTTGTCCGACGCCGACCTGACGATCCTCAAGGATTTCTGCGCGTTCCATGAAGCCCAGTTGTGGCTGCATGGCGACGGCGAACCGCAACCGGTCGAGGCCGATCAGTCGTTGGGTTATCGCCTGGAACATTGGGACCTGGAGCTGGCGTATCGTCCAGGGGATTTCATTCAGGTCAACGCGGCAGTCAACGAAGCGATGGTCGCCCAGGCGCTGGACTGGCTGAAGCCGACAGCGGATGAGCGCGTACTCGACCTGTTCTGTGGCCTGGGCAACTTTGCCTTGCCGCTGGCCAAGGCCGCTCGTGAAGTGGTGGCGGTCGAAGGCGTGCAGGTGATGGTCGATCGGGCCGCGGCGAATGCGGCTAGCAACAATCTGCATAACGCGAAGTTTTTTCAGGCCGATTTATCCCAGCCTTTGACGGACGCCGAATGGGCCGCCGAAGGCTTTTGTGCGGTACTCTTGGACCCACCGCGTGACGGTGCTTTCGAGGTTGTGCGCAAGCTCAAGAGCCTGGGCGCCGAACGATTGGTGTATGTGTCGTGCAACCCGGCAACGCTGGCGCGCGACACGGTCGAATTGATCAAGCAGGGCTACCGGTTAAAACGTGCCGGGATTCTCGATATGTTTCCTCAAACGGCACATGTCGAGGCCATGGCGTTATTTGAAGCGAGCTAGGATGCTCGTCTGGTCCGACTGGCCCGCCCGTGCAGCCGCGCACCCAGCCCGACGTGGGCGCACGGGTAACGAAGGTCAGCGATTTGACGCATTGAATCTGCGTCGTAGGGAAGGTAAGCAAGATGGTACAGGTGAGAGCACACCAGCCGATCAACACCGACGGCAGTATCAATCTCGAGGCTTGGCTCGATCATGCGGTCAGTGTCGATCTGGCACTGGATCGCGAAGCCTTGAAAGAGGCCTGCGAGTACGCTCGCGAGGCCGAACAACAAGCCAATGCGGCACAGAATCTGTGGTCGGAAGGTAACTCGACTTTCCGTACCGGGCTTGAGATCGCCGAGATCCTCGCCGACCTCAAACTCGACCAGGACTCTTTGGTCGCCGCGATCCTGTATCGAGGCGTGCGCGAAAATCAGATCAAGTTGCCGGCCGTCAGCCAGCGCTTCGGTCCGGTGGTGTCCAAGCTCATCGACGGCGTGCAGCGCATGGCCGCGATCAGCGACAGCCTGAGCCCGCGCAAATCCCTGGTGCTGGGCACCCAGGGCCAGGTGGAAAACCTGCGCAAGATGCTGGTGGCCATGGTCGACGACGTTCGCGTCGCCCTGATCAAACTGGCCGAACGCACGTGCGCGATCCGTGCGGTGAAAACCGCCGACGACGAAAAGCGCAACCGTGTGGCCCGTGAAGTCTTCGACATCTACGCACCGCTGGCCCATCGCCTGGGTATCGGTCACATCAAGTGGGAACTGGAAGACTTGTCCTTCCGTTACCTGGAGCCGGACCAGTACAAGCAGATCGCCAAGTTGCTCCATGAGCGGCGACTGGATCGCGAGCGTTTCATCAGCGACGTGATGAGCCAGCTGAAAAACGAATTGCAGGCCACCGGCGTCGATGCCGACATCAGCGGCCGGGCCAAACACATCTATTCGATCTGGCGCAAAATGCAGCGCAAGGGTCTGGAGTTCAGCCAGATCTACGACGTGCGTGCCGTGCGCGTGCTGGTGCCGGAAATGCGCGACTGCTACACCGCGCTCGGTATCGTCCACACCCTGTGGCGGCACATCCCGAAAGAGTTCGACGACTACATCGCCAACCCGAAAGAAAACGGCTACCGCTCGCTGCACACCGCGGTGATCGGGCCTGAGGGCAAGGTGCTGGAAGTGCAGATCCGCACCCACGCCATGCACGAAGAGGCTGAGCTGGGGGTTTGCGCGCACTGGAAGTACAAAGGCACCGACGTTAAATCCGGCTCCAATCACTACGAAGAGAAAATCTCCTGGCTGCGTCAGGTGCTCGAGTGGCATGAAGAGCTGGGTGATATCGGTGGCCTGGCGGAACAGCTGCGAGTTGATATCGAACCGGACCGGGTCTACATCTTCACCCCGGACGGTCACGCCATCGACTTGCCGAAGGGCGCGACGCCGCTGGACTTCGCCTACCGCGTCCACACCGAAATCGGCCACAATTGCCGCGGCGCCAAGATCAACGGGCGCATCGTGCCGCTCAACTACAGCCTGCAAACCGGTGAACAGGTCGAGATCATCACCAGCAAGCACGGCACCCCGAGCCGCGACTGGCTGAACCCGAACCTGGGCTACGTCACCACGTCGCGGGCACGGGCGAAGATCGTTCACTGGTTCAAGTTGCAGGCTCGCGACCAGAACGTCGCCGCCGGTAAAACCCTCCTTGAGCGCGAGCTCAATCGCCTCGGTCTGCCGGCGGTGGATTTCGACAAGCTGGCCGATAAGGCCAACATGAAAACCGCCGAAGACCTGTTCGCCGCCCTCGGTGCCGGGGATCTGCGCCTGGCGCAACTGGTCAACCTGGCGCAGCAACTGGTTGAACCGGAGCGTGGCAACGAACAGCTTGAACTCATACCGCGCAAGGCCACCGGCTACAAACCGGGCAAGCGCGGCGATATTCAGATTCAGGGCGTCGGCAACCTGATGACCCAAATGGCCGGCTGCTGCCAGCCGTTGCCGGGCGATGCAATCGTCGGTTACATCACCGTGGGGCGCGGCGTGAGCATTCACCGCCAGGACTGCGCCTCGGTGTTGCAACTGGCCGGGCGCGAGCCAGAGCGAATCATCCAGGTCAGCTGGGGTCCGGTGCCGGTGCTCACCTATCCGGTGGACATCGTCATCCGCGCCTACGACCGTTCCGGGTTGCTGCGTGACGTCTCGCAGGTGCTGCTCAACGAGCGGATCAACGTACTGGCGGTCAACACCCGCTCGAACAAGGAGGACAATACCGCGCTGATGTCCCTGACCATCGAGATTCCGGGGCTGGATGCATTGGGGCGGTTGCTGGGGCGGATTTCCCAGTTGCCGAACATCATCGAAACCCGGCGTAACCGTACGCCTTGATGGTGTTCATGTCTGGCACCGATCTACTGTGGGAGCGAGCTTGCTCGCGATGGCGGCCTGAAGGACACATTGATGTTGAATGTGACGACGCTATCGCGAGCAAGCTCGCTCCCACAGGTTCTCGCAGAGTTTGATAAATGTATTCACTTGAAGATTTACTGCACCTGATGAACCGCCTGCGCGACCCGCAGTACGGTTGCCCGTGGGACATCAAGCAAACCTACGCCACTATCGTCCCGCACACCCTTGAAGAAGCCTACGAAGTCGCCGATGCCATCGAGCGAGGGGACTTCGATCATCTGCAGGGTGAACTCGGCGATTTGTTGTTCCAGGTGGTTTATTACAGCCAGTTGGCCCGGGAAGAAGGGCGCTTCGAGTTTGATGGCGTGGTCGACAGCATCACCCGCAAGCTGATCCGTCGTCATCCCCACGTGTTCCCTACGGGCGATCTCTATGCACCGCTGGATGTCCCGCGCCTGAGCGAAGAGCAGGTCAAGCAGCGTTGGGAAGAGATCAAGGCCGAGGAGCGCGCGGAGAAATCTTCAGCCCCCGAACAGCTGTCGTTGCTTGATGACGTCCCTGCTGCATTACCGGCGTTGTCACGCTCGGCAAAATTGCAAAAGCGCGCAGGGCAGGTCGGTTTCGACTGGCCGGACGCCTTGCCGGTGCTCGATAAAGTGCGTGAAGAGCTCGATGAAGTCCTCGAAGCCATGTCGGAAAATGATCCCGAGGCCGTGGCCGACGAGATCGGTGACTTACTGTTTTCCGTGGTCAATCTGGCGCGGCATCTCAAGGTTGATCCGGAAACCGCACTGCGTGGCGCCAACGGCAAGTTTGAAAGACGCTTTCGTTTTATCGAACAGGCATTGCGCGACACACGCCGTCCCATGGAAGATTGCACCCTCGAAGAGTTGGACGCCTTGTGGGGCGAAGCCAAACGTCAGGAAAAGAATTTGCCCAGCTGCGGTTGAGCAGTGGCCTAAGTGAGTAATAAGCACCATGAGCATTTCCCTTCGCGACCAGTTGCTCAAAGCAGGGCTGGTCAACCAGAAGCAGGCCAAGCAGGTCAGCAAAGACAAGCAGAAACAGCAGCGCCTGGCCCACAAAGGCCAGATCGAGCTGGATGACTCCCAGCAGCGCGCGGCGCAGGAAGCCATGGCCGAGAAGGTCAAGCGCGACCAGGAGCTCAACCGCCAGCAGCAGGAAAAGGCTGAGGCCAAGGCCCGTGCCGCGCAGGTCAAGCAATTGATCGAAGTCTCGCGCCTGCCGAAATTGACGACCGAGGATTACTACAACTTCGTCGACGACAAGAAGGTCAAGCGCATTTCCGTCAACACCCTGATGCGCAACAAGCTCAGCAGCGGTTCGCTGGCCATCGTGCATCACGCTGGTGGCTACGAAGTTATTCCGCGCGAGGCGGCGCTGAAGATTCAGGAGCGCGACCCGCAGCGCATCGTGCAATTGAATGTGCAGACCGAAGAGGTCGCTGCCGAGGACGATCCGTACGCGGCGTATCAGATCCCTGATGATCTGATGTGGTAAGCCGTTAAAGACTGCAAACACGACAAACCCCGCTCATGGCGGGGTTTGTCGTTCTCAATGCTGTGATTACGCTGAGCGTGGCTCGCGCCGTTGCTCAAGAGTTTCCAGTTCGGCCTTGTAGTTCTGCGCATCGCTTTCGGAGTGGAACATCCCCACCAACAGGTCTTGTTGATGGACATCCCAGATCCGGATGCCTGCGGCTACACCTTCGTGGGATTTATGTGAATCGTCGCGTTCAGTTACTTTTACAGTCATCTGCTAGCTCCAATCTCTGTTATCTGCAGCAAGGCATGTGCAGGCCTCTTTTATAGAGTTTGGTAGCTTGCTAAGTAAACTCTTCGATTTGGAAACAGACTTTTGCAAATCTTGAGAAAGTCCTGCAGCCCCCGGAATACGTGACATTCAGTCGCAGGGCCTTGAGTTTTATGACAAAGGTTTCATGTTTGCGAGGAAGGAAATCGCGGGTCTAGCACCGAACCTGTGGGAGCGGGCTTGCCCGCGAATGCGGTGTATCAGTCAATGCAGGTATCAACGGACACGACGCCTTCGCGGGCAAGCCCGCTCCCACAAGGATTGCGGCGTTTTCCATTTTTTGCAGGCAAAAAAAACGCCCCGAACCAGTCGGGGCGTTTTCTTGTGCGGCGTTATGGCGGGGTATTACTTACCCTGCCAGCGCTTCAGTACCAGGGTGGCGTTGGTGCCACCGAAACCGAAGCTGTTGCTCATCACGGTGTTGATGGTGGCGTTTTCGCGGGTCTTGGTCAGCACCGGCAGGTCGGCCACTTCAGGGTCCAGCTCGTCGATGTTGGCGGAGCCGGCAATGAAGTTGCCTTCCATCATCAGCATGCAGTAGATCGCTTCGTGAACACCGGCGGCGCCCAGGGAGTGACCCGACAGGCTCTTGGTGGAGCTGATGGCCGGAGCCTTGTCGCCGAACACTTCACGCACACCTTTCATTTCCGCGACATCGCCGACCGGAGTCGAGGTGCCGTGGGTGTTCAGGTAGTCGATCGGGGTGTCGACGGTGGACAACGCTTGCTGCATGCAGCGGATCGCGCCTTCGCCGCTCGGGGCAACCATGTCGTAGCCGTCGGAGGTCGCGCCGTAGCCGACGATTTCCGCGTAGATCTTCGCGCCGCGGGCCAGAGCGTGTTCCAGCTCTTCAACCACGACCATGCCGCCACCGCCAGCGATGACGAAACCGTCACGGTCGGCGTCGTAGGCACGGGAGGCCTTTTCCGGGGTGTCGTTGCGCTTGCTGGACAGGGCGCCCATGGCGTCGAACAGGAACGACTGGCTCCAGTGCTCTTCTTCACCGCCGCCGGCGAAGACGATGTCCTGCTTGCCCATCTGGATCTGTTCCATGGCGGTACCGATGCAGTGAGCACTGGTGGCGCAGGCAGAAGCGATGGAGTAGTTCAGGCCCTTGATCTTGAACGGAGTGGCCAGGCAAGCGGAAACGGTGCTGCTCATGGTCCGCGTTACGCGGTATGGGCCGACGCGCTTGACGCCTTTCTCGCGCAGGATGTCCAGCGCTTCCATCTGGTTCAGGGTCGATGCGCCACCGGAACCGGCGATCAGGCCGGTACGCGGGTTGGACACCTGCTCTTCGGTCAGGCCGGAGTCGGTGATGGCGTCTTTCATGGCCAGGTAGGCATAAGCTGCCGCGTGGCCGACGAAGCGATAGATCTTGCGATCGATCAGTTCTTCAAGGTTGAGGTCAATGGAGCCGGAAACCTGGCTACGCAGACCCATTTCGGCATATTCCGGGTTGAACCGGATGCCAGGGCGGCTTGCACGCAGGTTAGCGGAGACGGTCTCTTTGTCATTGCCCAGGCAAGAAACGATGCCCAGACCAGTGATAACGACGCGGCGCATGCGGATAACCCTTAGAAGTTGTCAGTGGAGGTGAACACGCCGACCCGGAGGCCTTCGGCGGTGTAGATTTCGCGACCGTCGACAGTCACCGAACCGTCGGCAATGGCCAGGTTCAGCTTGCCCTTGAGGACGCGCTTGATATGAATGTTATAGGTGACTTTCTTGGCGGTCGGCAGGACCTGGCCGAAGAATTTCACTTCGCCCGAACCCAGCGCACGGCCACGGCCCGGCAGGCCTTGCCAGCCCAGGAAGAAGCCGACCAGTTGCCACATGGCGTCGAGGCCCAGGCAGCCCGGCATCACCGGATCGCCTTCGAAGTGGCAGGCGAAGAACCACAGGTCCGGATTGATATCCAGCTCGGCGACCAATTCACCTTTGCCGTACTTGCCACCTTCTTCGCTGATCAGGGTGATGCGATCAACCATCAGCATGTTCGGGGCGGGCAGTTGCGCGTTACCAGGGCCGAACAGCTCACCGCGACTGCAGCGCAGCAGGTCTTCCCGGGTAAAGGCGTTTTGTTTGGTCATGCGAGCTCCTCAATAGTCCCATGCGGCAGGTGGGGCAAATCTTCCCGGCCGATCGAAGCGTTCATGCCTCGAACCGGCAGCCTACTCATAGACTATTGCGTTGTGGTGAAAGTCACAGCACCAAGGACATGAATGTACACTTGTGCACTGAAATTATTATTCAAGCCCCTTTTCGGGCCTGTTCGGGGGCTTAAGACTGCCGCACTTTCGCCTTTCACGCCAGTCGCAGATGCTCGAAAGGCCTGTGCTACTGCACCCATCGCTGCAGAATTTGCTGCAGATCAGTCCGTTTGAACGGCTTGGCCAGGTAATCGTTCATCCCCGCCGACAAGCAGGCTTCGCGGTCACCCTGCAAGGCATTGGCGGTCAGGGCGATAATCGGCAGGTCGGTGCAACCGGGTAGTTTGCGGATCTGCCGGGTGGCTTCATAACCATCGATGATCGGCAAGCGGCAATCCATCAGGATCGCTTCGAAAATCAGGCTCTCGGCACTGCGTACCGCCTGAGCGCCGTCGGCGGCGACACTGACCTTGAAGCCCAGGCTGCGCAACATGGCTTCGATGACCGTCTGGTTGACCAGGTTGTCTTCGACCAATAGCACATTGCACCCTTCGCCGCCGCTGTTGCCGGTTTGCGTGCGCGGGGGCAACAGTGGCTGCGTCTGCTGGTGCAGTGCCAGGGGGATTTCCAGGGTGAATACCGAACCGCGGCCTTCTTCACTCTGCGCGCGCAAGGTGCCCCCCATGCGTTCGGCGAGGGTACGGGCAATCGGCAGGCCCAGCCCCGTGCCGCCGTAGCGCCTTGAAATGGAGCTGTCGGCCTGCTGGAAAGCGTTGAACATCAATTCCAGGCTTTGCGCCGGGATACCGATGCCGCTGTCACGCACGGTGCAGGTGAACCACAGCAACTCGTGGTCCAGCGACTGCCACTGCGCCTCGATGGTGACGCGGCCCTGCTCGGTGAACTTCAGCGCATTGCCGATCAGGTTGACCAGTATCTGCCGGATCCGCGTCGGGTCGCCCTTGACCTGCAAGCCGCGCATGTCATCGGGGATCATCAGTTGCAGGTCGAGACCGCGTTGCGCGGCGCTGTGCTGGAACGATTGGGCGCAACTGCCGATCAGTTCGACGAGGTTGAACGCAATGTGCTCCAGTTCCAGCTCCGAACGTTCGATCCGCGAGAAATCCAGGATGTCGTTGATGACCTTGAGCAAGTGCTCGGTGGATTCCGAGGCCAGCGCCGCGTATTCCACCTGTTCCTCGGTCATGTCGGTGGTTTCCAGCAACTGCAGCATGCCCAGTACGCCATTCATTGGCGTGCGCAGTTCATGGCTCATCATGGCGAGGAAGTCGGATTTGGCGTTGTTGGCCTTTTCCGCTTCTTCGCGGGTCTGGATCAACTGCGCCATGGCCTGATGTTGTTCGCGGCTGGCCTGCTCGAGACCGCTGGCGAGGTTGTTGATGTGTTGCGACAGCGCCCCCAGCTCGGTGTCGTCGACAATCGGCAGCGGTGTTTTGTAGTCGCCGTCCTGGATCGCCTTGACCGCATTGCCGATATCACGGATCGGTTGCGACAGGCTGCCCGCCAGACGCCGCGCCAGGAAGAAGGTAAACAGCAGGGCAAACAGGGCCAGAATGGCGGCCTTGAGTACGATTTCCTGCTGGCGCCGGCTGAAGGCATCGTTGGACAGCCCGACGATCACCCGGCCGAGATAGTCTTCGGTGGGGGCCGCGCTGGCGGTTTTGCTGCTCTGGAAAAAATCGTTGTGCAACGCGATGCGCTGGAGCCGTATCGGTGCCTGGAACACTTCGAGCTGTTGCGCGCGATTGTAGTGTTCGCTCGGTTGTTCGACGTACACCAGAACCCGGCTGGCGCTGTCCTGGATTTCCAGAAAGCTCACGTTAGGCGTGGCCAGTGTGGCCTTGAGCAAAGTTTCGAGCACTTCGATGTTGCCCGAAATCACGCCGTACTCGGTGGCCGGGGCCAGTTGATTGGCGATCAACTGGCCGGTGTGGGTGATTTCCTGACGCAGATCCTGGATGCGCACGAACGTGAAGAAGCTGATCAGCAACAACGTCAGCAACAGAGCAGGGCCGAGGCTGATGAGTTGGGTGCGAGTATTGATGTCCCAGCGACGGCGAAAGTTCATGGGCGGCGTTCTCCTTCAGCCAGCAGTGTGGCGACTGACGCGTCGTTTATCTCTTCGATACCCAATGAACGCGCCACCTGCGGATTGCTCGCGACTTTGAATCGATGGGGATAGTGCGTGCGCGGCCAGGTGGCCGGTGGCCGGTCGAGCAATTCGTCGAGGATCGCCAGCCAGTCGCTCTGATCGCTGTAGGTGCTCGCCAGGCTTCCGGCCTTGACGAAGCCTGCATTGGGTCCGATCAGCGCGATTTGCCGTGAATAGCTGCTCAGCAGCAGGTTCTTTGCGGTTTGCGGGTTGTACAGGTCGGCATCGTCCAGGCCCAGCAACACATCGCTGTTATTCAGCAGGGCCTGTAACGGACGACTGTTGTGAATGTTGTCCCAGCGCTGGGTAACCACTTCCAGACCCAAGGGGAGGGCGGCCTGACGCAGCTCATTCAACAGGAATTCACTGTGGTTGTCGTAGAGCACGCCGATGCGTCTGGCTTGGGGCAACAGGGTGCGGGTCAAGCGCAACTGGCGGTCCAATGGTGGATCGCTCCATAGCAGGGAAAGACGTGCAGGCAGGGTGTTGTTCAAGCGTTGCCGGGCTTGCAGGCGGCTGATGCGCAACACCAGTGTCGCCGGGCCCTGGGTGTCCTGCAGGCGCCAGTCGAGGCTGGGCAGGTCGAGCAGTATCAAGCGGATGTTTTCCGGCAGTTTGTCCGGTATCGGCAAACTGGCCAGTGTCTGGAATCGTACGTTATCGCGCGGCCGCAACTCGCTCAGGGCGTGGGTAAACGCCCGCACACCGGGGCTGTCTTCGGCCCCCGTGAGCAAAATGTCGGCCGCGTTACCCGGCAGGCTACCGAGCATGCTGCTGAACAATAGACAAAGCACGACCAGCAGCCGGCGCAGGGGCGGCGCTTTCCAGGCCGGACGATACGGCATCTTAAAGCTCCAGCTCCGCGCTGAAATACATCACGTGGCGCTGGTCATAATTGTTGTCGATGAAGGTGGTTGGCTGATTGTCCAGCCGTTGCTGGAGCACCCCGGCCAGTTCCAGACTGGCCTTGCCCAAGGCGATGCGTTTGGCGATGCGCGCATCGACCCGTTCGAAGCGGTAGCCGTTGAGGGCGTCATCGCCGTAATAGAAAAGCGCACTGTTCCAGCCCTGGCCCCAATCGCGCAGCCATCCGGCCGAACCACTGTTACTTGCAGTCTGCCTGGCATCCAGCGGGTTGCTGGCGTCGGCATCGACGTAGGCATAGGTCAGTCGCAGGCGATCGAGGCTGCCGACACGCCAGTCGAGCTGGGTTTCGACCCCCGAAAAACGCGCTTTGTTGGCGTTGCTGGCGATGTACTGATTGTTGCGCAGCGGTTCACTGATCATGCCGGTGATTTCGTCGTGGAACAGCTTCACGTCGAGCGCCAGCCCCGGTCCGGGGAAATAGCCGTTGTAGCCCAGCTCCCGGGAGCGCATGCGCTCTTGATCGAGGTCGCCGGGGCCACGGGTCTTGACGAAATAGCGGGCGCTGGACTGGCCAAAGGCACCGGGTCTGAGGTTGGTGACCTGATAACTCCAGTTGACGTTGTTCTCGAACATGTCCGGCGAACGGATGGCCTCGGAGTACACCGCACGCAAGCCGTGGCGCGGGTTGATCAGGTAGTTGACCGCCATGCGAGGTGTCAGCGAGCTGCCGGTCAACCGGCTGTCCTCGAACATGGCACCGCCTTGCAGCAGCCAGTGTTCGGTGGCACGCCACTCGAACTGGCCGAACGCCCGCCAGATCGTGTCATCGAGAGTGCCATTGAAGTAGGTCTCGGAATCCGCCCGGTCGTAACGATAGTTCATCCCGCTGACCAGCCGCAGGTTATCGGCAAGGCTCAGGGTGTCCTGCAGTTCGAGGTCGTAGCGCGATTCCCGGGTGCTCTGGTCGATGTCGCCGCAAACGGTCTGGCTCGCGCCGTTGCGCCATTGATCGAGTACCTGGTTGGCCAGCGTCTGCTCGGCGGGCGTGCCGGCCGGCGCACCAGGACCGATGAAACGCGTGATATTGCGGGCCAGGCGTTCGGTGTAGTTCGGGTTCAATTGCCAGAGTTCGGTCAGTTGCGGGCTGAACGAAATTTCTGCGTCGCAGGCGCGCCAGGTTTGCTGTCGATCCCAGTGTTGCGCCGAACCCTGGATATAAAGGCTGTGGTCGGGATTGATGTCCAGATTCCAGCGCAATGACCCGGCGTAGTCCTTGGCGGTGACGTCGGAGTCGTTACCCGCGCGGGTAATCCCCGGGAACACCGGGCGGTAGGTATAGGGTCGCTGGTTGGTGCCGTCCTTGGCATTCAATTGCCAATCGAGGCTTTGCCGTTCGTCGAGGCTCTGGCTGACGGCGAGATTGAAGCGATCGAGGCGACGGCTGTCATGGTAGTCCGCGCCGGTTCGATCGGTGTCGAAGCCGTCGTCTTGCTGGCCGGACAGGGACAGGCGCAAGTCACCATCCTCCCAGCCCATGCCCTGGCTGGCGTAAAAGTCGTTGATGCCGCGCTGGCCCCGGGTGACCTTCATGCGCGTACCGTGACTGTCGGCCGGCCGCCGGGTAATGATGTTGACCACCGCCATCAGGGCATTGGCGCCGTAGCTGACGGTATTCGGCCCACGGAAGACTTCGATGCGCTCGATGTCTTCCATGGCCACCGGAATGTCGCTCCAGTCGACGGTGGCCAGGCCGGCGCGATACACCGAGCGCCCGTCGATCAGCACTTGCATGCGTCGCGCTTCAGTCGCGTTGGTGCCGTGGTAGTTCACCGCGGCCTGGTTGCCGCTGATGTTGCCGACCATCATCCCCGGTACCAGGCGCAGCAGTTCGCTGATGTCGCGGGCACCGCTGGCGTGGATCAGGGCGCTGTCGATCACCGTCATGCTTCCTGGAACGGCCGCCGGCGACTGCTTCAGACGTGTGGCGGTGAGCACTTGCGGCAGCGGTTCGCTGTCCAGGAACAAGTCGTCGGCCAGCACTGGCGAGCTGAATATCAGCGCCAGTACCAGAGGCGAATGCGGTGAAGGAGAGCCCGGAGACACAACACATTCCTGTCAGTGATTGATGGCGCGCATGTTAACCGAGCCGAATGACTTTTCCATTCACGATGTCTGCATTTTCCTCGGTTTTATTGGTCTTCTTCCTGCGGGTGCAGGTATTTGATGTCGGGGCTGGCCGCCGGTGGGCTGCCCCGTATAATGCCGACATCGCCACTGGTATGGATTAACGGATTGCATATGACTGAACAGCGCCCGATTGCGGTCCTGGGAGGCGGAAGTTTTGGAACCGCCGTGGCTAATCTGCTGGCCGAGAACGGGCATCAGGTCCTTCAGTGGATGCGTGACCCCGAACAGGCCGAGGCCATCCGGGTCAATCGCGAGAACCCGCGTTACCTCAAAGGCATCAAGATTCTGCCCGGCGTGATGCCGGTCACCGACCTGCAAGCCACCCTGGACGCCTGTGACCTGTGTTTTGTCGCATTGCCCTCCAGCGCGCTGCGCTCGGTGTTGGTGCCGCACGCCGAACGCTTGACCGGCAAGTTGCTGGTGAGCCTGACCAAAGGCATCGAAGCCCACACGTTCAAGTTGATGAGCGAGATCCTCGAAGAGATCGCCCCGCAGGCGCGCATCGGCGTCCTGTCCGGACCCAACCTGGCCCGTGAAATCGCCGAACATGCACTGACCGCCACGGTGGTCGCCAGTGAAGACGAAGAACTCTGTCAGCAGGTTCAGGCCGCACTGCACGGCCGTACCTTTCGTGTGTACGCCAGCGCCGACCGTTTCGGCGTGGAATTGGGCGGGGCATTGAAAAATGTCTACGCGATCATCGCCGGCATGGCGGTGGCGCTGGGCATGGGGGAAAATACCAAGAGCATGCTGATCACCCGGGCATTGGCGGAAATGACCCGCTTTGCGGTGAATCAGGGCGCCAACCCGATGACCTTCCTGGGGCTGGCGGGCGTGGGCGATCTGATCGTGACCTGTTCGTCGCCCAAGAGCCGCAACTATCAGGTCGGCTTCGCCCTCGGCCAGGGCCTGAGCCTGGACGAGGCGGTCACGCGCCTGGGCGAAGTCGCCGAAGGGGTCAACACCCTTAAGGTGCTCAAGGCCAAGGCCCAGGAGGTTGGCGTGTACATGCCGCTGGTCGCCGGGCTGCACGCGATCCTGTTCGAGGGGCGCACGCTGGAGCAGGTCATCGGCCTGTTAATGCGTGGCGAGCCGAAAACCGACGTCGACTTTATTTCCACCAGTGGTTTCAACTAATCACGCTTGCCAGAAAAGCAGGGAGTTGCGCATGAACGATCCAAAAGTAGAAGCCAAGTACGAGTCCATCCTGCTGCGGGTGCTGTGGATGATCGTCTTCGTGCTGGTGTGGCAAGTGGCGCAGTTCATCCTCGGCGCTGTCGTGCTGGTGCAGTTGATCTATCGTTTGTTCTATGGCGCCCCAAGCGCCAGCTTGATGAATTTCGGCGACAGCCTGAGCCAGTTTCTGGCGCAGATCGGTCGTTTCGGCAGCTTTCACAGCGACCAGAAGCCCTGGCCGTTCGCCGACTGGCCGACGCCGCGTACACCGGAAGGTGAGGCGCCGCATGTCGTGGCACCGGCACCGCATCCGGCCCGAGATGAGGAACCCAAGCTATGAAACTCTGGGTATTGCGTCATGGTGAAGCTGTACCGCACGGGTCCCGCCCCCACGATTCGGAGCGGGAGCTGACGGATAACGGTCGCAAGGAAGTATTGAAAATCGCCGCAGAGCTGGTGGGTCAGCCGCTGACCGGCATTTACGCCAGCCCGTACCTGCGAGCGCAGCAAACAGCGCAACTGGTACGAGAGGCATTGGGATTCGAACCGGAAATCCGCACCGTCGAGTGGCTGACACCGGACACGGAGCCGGACAAGGTGGCCGAACAGATGGTCGCGGTAAGCAACGTGTTGCTGGTCAGTCACAACCCGCTGGTGGGGAATCTGCTGAGCTACCTGCAACATGGTGCCGGACATCTGCCGGAAAAGGTCAGCACTGCTGGTCTGGCGGAGCTCAAGGGTGATGAGCTGCTGGTCGGGTCGATGAAACTCGACAGCATCAAGCACCCTTGACCACGCGTTTCAAAGGGCACAGCTTGACTTGAAGTGGGTGCCGAACACTGTGGGAGCGAGCTTGCTCCGGGCGGCGATCCGACGATAGCGTCAAGTCAGTCGACATCCATGTTGAATATTCGTCCGCCATCGCGAGCAAGCTCGCTCCCACAGATGTAGAAAATTTTGTATGAAATAGTCAACCAAGCACTTGCTTGGTTGACTACGCTTGCTCCAGACCAAAATCACAGGAGCGAGTCGCATGTCTGCTGCTTTTCGTTTGCCACTGGACGTCTTCTACGAGCGTGAGGCCCGTCATCCCCGCCAGCGCTTTCTGGTCCAGCCTGTCGGAGGCGGCCAGGTCGAGACCTTGACCTGGGCGGATGTCGGTCATCAGGCCCGTTGCGCGGCCCATTGGTTGCGGGCACGGGAACTGCCGCAGGGCAGCCATATCGCCCTGATCTCGAAGAACTGTGCGCACTGGATCATTGCCGACCTGGCGATCTGGATGGCCGGGCATGTGTCGGTGCCGTTGTACCCCAACCTCACCGCCGAGACCGTTGCCCAGGTACTCGAACATTCGGAGGCGGCGCTGGCATTCATCGGCAAGCTCGACGACTGGCCGGGCATGTCCCGTGGCGTCAGCCCCGACCTGCCGACCATCAGCCTGCCGCTGCATCCGTCGGGTACGTTCGATTTCAGCTGGGACGACCTGCAACGCAACTCGCCAATCCAGGACAATCCCAAACCTGTCGCCGATCAACTGGCGACCATCATTTACACGTCCGGCACCACGGGCATGCCCAAGGGCGTGATGCACAGCTTCGGCAATCTGGGGTTCGCTACCACACGCGGCACTGCGTTGTTCGGCCTCAACGAGTCGGACCGGTTGTTGTCCTACCTGCCGCTGTGCCACGTCGCCGAGCGGATGTTCGTCGAGCTGGCGTCGATCTATACCGGCCAAACGGTGTTTTTCGCCGAGAGCCTCGATACCTTCCTCACCGATCTGCAACGTGCGCGCCCGACCGCGCTGTTTGGCGTGCCGCGCATCTGGACCAAATTCCAGATGGGTGTGTACAGCAAGATCCCGGCAAAACGTCTCGACTTCCTGCTCGGCCTGCCGATCATCGGCAAACGGGTCGGGCATAAAGTCCTCGCCGGGTTGGGGCTGGATGCGTTGCGCATCGCGTTGTCCGGCGCAGCTCCGGTGCCGCAGACCTTGTTGCAGTGGTACCGCAAGCTGGGGCTGGACGTGCTGGAGGTCTACGGCATGACCGAGAGTTGCGGCTACTCCCACATCGGCATACCGGGCCAGAACAAACCGGGCTGGATCGGCAAGCCGTGTCCGGAAGTCGAAGTGCGGATTGCAGAGACGGGGGAGGTCATGGTGCGCAGTGGTGCGACCATGCTCGGGTATTACAAGGAACCGGAAAAAACCGCCGACACCATTACCGAGGACGGCTTCCTGCGTACCGGCGACAAGGGCGAGCAAGACGCCGAAGGCAATCTGCGCCTGACCGGACGCCTGAAGGAAATCTTCAAGACCAGCAAAGGCAAATACGTGGCTCCGGCACCGATTGAAAATCGCCTGGCCGTGCATTCGCGCATCGAGCAGGTCTGCGTGGTGGGCGATGGCTTGAGTGCGCCGCTGGGCTTGTGCGTGTTGTCGGCGGTCGGCCAGCAGGATGCCGGCGGGGCCGCGCGCGCCGGCCTGCATTCGAGCCTGGAAAAACTGCTGGAAGAGGTCAACGGCGCCCTCGACAAGCATGAACAGCTGCGGCGCCTGGTGGTGGTCAAGGACAGTTGGGCCGTGGAAAACGGCTTTCTCACCCCGACCCTGAAGATCAAGCGCAACGTGATCGAAGCGGCTTACGGAGAGCGCTTTGAGGAATGGAGCGAGCGCAGCGAAGCGGTGCTGTGGCAGGATTGATCCACGAACAAAACCAATAAGGAAACCCTGCGATGAGCCTGTGGCGCACCACCCCGAACATCGAGCAGTTGAACGCAATCCAGAAAAACACCATTGGCGAACTGCTGGACATCCGTTTCGAAGCTTTTGACGACGAGTCCCTGACCGCCAGCATGGTCATCGATCACCGCACCCACCAGCCTTACGGCTTGCTGCATGGCGGTGCCTCGGTGGTGCTGGCCGAATCGGTCGGCTCGATGGCCAGCTACCTGTGCATCGATGCCAGCAAATTCTATTGCGTGGGCCTGGAAATCAACGCCAACCATTTGCGCGGCCTGCGCAGCGGACGGGTGACGGCGGTGGCCAAGCCGATCCACATCGGCCGCACGACCCATGTCTGGGACATTCGCCTGACCAGCGATGAGGGCAAGGCCAGTTGCGTGTCGCGGCTGACCATGGCGGTGGTGCCGTTGGGTGAGGCACCACCGGCTCGTTAAGGCGGGCTCGAAGCACGGGGATTGAACGCTATCATTGGAATGCCGTTGCTAGGGGGCATGTCCGTCCACTCCCTGTTCGGTTGGGTGAAGTGGTCCAGGGTGAAGTTCGCATCGTCGTATCTGAACAGCGCGGCAGTGCCGCGCTGCACATGCTGCCCCAGATACGTTCTGGCTTCGGTAGGCGTTGCCATTACTGCAACGAGGCCCATCCGCACATTGGCGTTTTCAATCGCACTGTTCAGCGGGTTGAACATGAGCCTCAGTGAGGAGGTCAAGCCTGAGCCGGCTGTACGCGTAGACCAGCCATACATCAGCTCCCAGAAATGTGGCATGGATAGTTGGTTGGTACCTGATGCGTAGGTACCTCCACGCAATGCGTTGATGCCGACGATAGACGCTCCATCGAGACCTTCGACGATCGCACTGACGGCTACAGCGGCCACAGCCGGGAGCTCTGCTTGAATGGCGCCGCCGCTAAACAGCAACACCCCGTAGACGCCTGCGCGCAGGGTAGTAGCCACGCCGGACGGGGCGAGGGTGAGCCTGGGGCCAAGCTCTGCGGAGACTCGTTGCCCGGTTTCCCTTGTCAGCCCCGCTGGCACACTGCTAATGACGCTGATGGCTACCGCATTCAATGCCCCAGGATTGCTCAAGTATGAATAGAGTGGAGCCGCTGCTCCCGCTGCAGCACCCAACAATCCGCCAATACCCGCCCCGATCCTTTGCGCGGTACGGTTGTTGCTGTAGCGGGAGACGATATTGCTGCCTGCACCCATCCCCATCGATCCGCCGGCCAAAGTACCCACCACTGAGCCTGCTACGGTCAAAGCGAGGTTGACGCCGGGGTCTACGGCTTGACTGTCTGCGTCGTCAGACGGTGTTGCCCATTGCGTCAGTGCCTGTGCCACAAAATACTTGACCGTTCCACCTGCCAAGGCACTCAGCCCATCACGCGCAAGCGTTGCGCCAGCTGCGTTAAACACTTCACCTACAGTGACCAGCCCCTGAAAGTCCACGTGTCCCATCGGATTGCCATGCACCATGGCAAACAGATTCAACCCATCGGCAACTCCCGCCGGGTCCGCGTTCAGCCAGCGTTGGCACCAGGGTACGTAGTAGCGCAACCCGTAGTAGTACAACCCGGTGGCATCCCGTTCCTGGCCTGAATAGCGCAGCGTCTTGTAGCTGGCTTCGAGTTTATTGCGCCCGGCCCACCAGCAGGTTCCGCCGTAGGGGTAGTAACTTTCCCGGGAGATGAGCAAGGCCGCTTCGTCCAGCTCCAGGGCGCTGGAGCCCAAATGATCGGAAAAACTGTAGCGATGCTGGTATCGGGAAATGCCGGCTGGCGGTTCAGTCTGCCAGTGCAGGATTTGCACCGTGCTGCGTCCTGCCTTGATCGTCACAACGTGCAAGGTCTCATCGGCAGAGGTGCGCATTTCCACGCCCGGCAAGTAACGGGTTTCGTGGGTGCGGATCAATGTGCCGGTGTAGGTCTGCCGGATTTTTCGCTGACGCAGGCCACTGCCGTCGTACACATAAAACTCGCAATCGTCCGGTTCCTCTTCACGAACCACCTGGTCGACCTGCCGCAGTTGGTTGCGCAGATCCCATTGCAGGGTTTGTCCCGGTTGTAGCGCGGTACGGTTGCCGTTCAGGTCGTAACCGACTGCAATTTCCTCTTCGTCGGGCAGCTCGCCATCGGGCGTTTCGGGCAGGCTTCGATTACTCAGCCGGGCGACAGCCGTGCGTTCGGTACGGCTGGTGCTGTCAGCCTGATGCTGCATGATCTTCAGGTTGCCGGCTTCATCGTAGGTGTAGAAACGCGTGTAATTTTCCAGTTGTCCGGGATCAGGGGTGGGCTGGAAATCCGGTAACTGTGGCCCACCCGGCGCGTTGCGCAATTGCCGGCCACTGGCCTCGATCAGGCGGGAGAGGCTGTCGTAGCGGTAGCGATTAACCGGCT
The DNA here is from genome assembly GCF_057839025.1 of Pseudomonas sp. KH_046_1. Classification (NCBI taxonomy): domain Bacteria; kingdom Pseudomonadati; phylum Pseudomonadota; class Gammaproteobacteria; order Pseudomonadales; family Pseudomonadaceae; genus Pseudomonas; species Pseudomonas sp. KH_046_1. The sequence continues at coordinate 4,820,355 of NZ_CM174481.1, read as the reverse complement.
CGATGCGCTGGTTGCGGTGAAAGTGAGTCGCTTCAGCGGCGTCGGTGATGCAGGTGACATTGCCCACAGCGTCGTATTCGTAGGTCAGGTCTTGCAACGCCGGTTGCCCTGGCACAAAGGTTTTCAGGTGTTTCAGTCGGCCGTCGTCGGGCCGATAAGTCGCGCATGAAACAACGCCGTTTCCCGCACGTTGTTGTTCGATCTGGCCGAAGGCGTTGTACTGGATGTCCCGGACCAATGCCGTTTCATCGGCCTGTCCGGTAAGGGTCACGCGGATTTCGCGCAGTTCGCCTGCACAGGTATGAATGAACGTCTGTCGGTTGCCCAATGCATCGGTCTGGCTGACGGGCTCGCTGGCGGCGTTGCAATGAAGGCGAGTGATGGCTGGTCCGTTCTCCAGCAAGGCGTCGCGTTCAGGCTCTGACTCGGGCCAGTCCACCAGCCATTGTGGGTCGGCGATGAAGGTGCGGCCGTGCTGCAACGGCGTAGCGTTCAGACTGAACCCGGTGAAGAGCAGGGTGCCGGCGGTGTCGTCGTGCCGAATCACCTGACCGCGCAGGTTATGGCCGACATCGCCGTCGGTATCGGCATAAGTGAATCGTGCGACGCAGCGTTCCGGCCCTTGCCACGTGCGCTCGAACGCAGCCACCGGGCGGCACTGAGGGTCATAGTCCACGTGGCTCTGGCTGAGCTTCTGATCCCAGCCTTCAACACGTTGCCCGTGCGCCCCGAGCAATCCCAGACGCCAGCCGGCGTCGCTATTTTGCGAAAGCACGACAGCGCCCGACAGACTGAAAACGTTTTGCTGATTGGCTGCCGTCTGGCCGTCTTGCTGCAAACGGAACAGGCGTGGATCACGACTCAGAACAGCGCGACCGGCGCCGTCATATTCTTGCTGGGTGATGCAAGGCTCCGGTACCGACGCGCTCTCACGCCGGTGATACGCCACACCGCGCACGCTCCGCCCGCGAGGGTCAAATACCTGGATGGCCGGAGTGTTGGCGTGGATCATCGCGAGTTTGCCCATGACTCGGCGGGACAGCCCTTCTTATCCACTTGATGCTGGTTGGCAGTCAACTGTCAGAAATAACAGGTGGCGCCCGCAATGGCGTCATAGCCAAGGCGGGTCTGTCATCATTCCTGGCAGTTACGGTCATTGCTGCAAGATGTTTCTTTGCGGACAATCAGCCTTTGTTTCGCTCATGGATTTGCAGGTATGTCGCAACAGATCTTTTTCGCCCACGCCAATGGTTTTCCTTCGGGGACCTACGGCAAGTTGTTTGCGGCGCTGGCACCCGAGTTTCAGGTGACGCATCTGGAGCAGCACGCCCACGACCCGCGTTTCCCGGCGGACGACAACTGGTACAACCTGGTGGATGAACTGATCCATCACCTGCAACAACAGGCCGAGCCCGTGTGGGGCGTCGGTCACTCCTTCGGTGGCGTGCTGCACCTGCATGCGGCCTTGCGCTGCCCCGAGTTGTATCGCGGGGTGGTGATGCTCGACTCGCCAGTGCTGAGCCGAACCGACCAATGGGTCATACGGGCGGCCAAACGCTTCGGTTTTATCGACCGCTTGACCCCGGCCGGTCGTACCCTGGGTCGCCGTGAAGAATTCGCCGACCTGGAAAGCGCCCGGAAGTATTTCGCCGGTAAAACCCTGTTCCGCGGCTTCGACCCGGAATGCTTCGATGCCTACCTGCAACATGGCTTGCACCAGGTCGGCGACAAGCTGCGCCTGCGGTTCGACCCGGCCACGGAAATCAGCATCTACCGTGGCGTGCCGCACACCAGCCCGGGCAGCACCCGGCAGTTGCAAGTGCCGCTGGCGGTGGTACGCGGGCACAACAGCCGCGTGGTGATGCGCCATCACGCCAGTTCGGTCGACCGCCTGCCGCTGGGCGAGTCGTTGACCATGCCTGGCGGCCACATGTTTCCGCTCGAACGTCCCCTTGATACCGCTGACATGCTCAAAGGCCTGTTCTACCGCTGGGACGGCCGTCGACAACAGGATTGCGCATGAACCACGTCGTCGAAGAGGTCCGCCTGAACCTGCCGCACATCGAACTGGCGGCGCACCTGTTCGGTCCTGAAGACGGATTGCCGGTGATTGCCCTGCATGGCTGGCTGGACAACGCCAACAGCTTTGCCCGTCTGGCGCCCAAACTCAAAGGCTTGCGCATCATCGCGCTGGACATGGCCGGTCACGGTCATTCCGGGCATCGCCCGCCGGGAGCCGGCTACGCCATGTGGGACTATGCCCACGATGTGCTGCAAGTCGCCGAACAGCTTGGACTGCGCAAATTTGCGTTGATGGGGCATTCGATGGGTGCCATCGCTTCGCTGATCATCGCCGGGTCAATGCCTGAGCGGGTCACCCACCTGGCGTTGATCGACGGCATCATTCCTCCTACAGACAAAGGTGAAAACGCTGCCGAGCGCATGGGCATGGCCCTGCAGGCGCAACTGGATTTGCGGGAAAAGCGCAAACCGGTCTACGACACCCTCGACCGTGCCATCGAAGCGCGCATGAAGGGCCTGGTGGCGGTCAGCCGCGAGGCCGCTGAACTGCTGGCTCAGCGTGGCCTGATGCCGGTGCCGGGCGGTTACACCTGGCGCACCGACAATCGCCTCACGCTGCCATCGCCGCTGCGTCTTACCACCGAACAGGCAATGGCCTTCGTCCAGCGGATCAAGTGTCCTGCAACACTGGTGGTTGCCGCCGACGGCATGCTCGCCAAACACCCGGAATTGCTGGAGCGTCTACCCTTTAGCCGGGAACAGCTGCCAGGCGGCCACCATTTGCACCTGAATGACGAGTCCGGTGCCGAGCTTGTCGCAGACTGTTTCAATCGGTTTTTCGCCATTCCTTGACTTGCGCCGGGCAACTGTCGAGGCTTGGCGGGTTGAAATGGGAGACAACCATGATAGATCTCTACACCGCTGCGACCCCGAATGGCCACAAGGTCTCTATCGTGCTCGAGGAACTCGGCCTGCCCTACACGGTGCATGCCCTGAGTTTCGACAAGAAGGAACAGAAGTCCACGGACTTCCTCAAGATCAACCCCAATGGCCGGATTCCGGCGATTGTCGATCGTGCCAATGGCGATTTCGCCGTGTTCGAATCCGGCGCCATCTTGATTTACCTCGCTGAACAGACCGGCAAACTGATGCCTTCCGATCCGAAGGGCCGTTCGCTGGTATTGCAGTGGCTGATGTTCCAGATGGGCGGGATCGGCCCGATGCAGGGTCAGGCCAACGTGTTCTTCCGCTACTTTCCGGAAAAGCTCCAGGGCGCCATCGACCGCTATCAGCATGAAACCCGTCGCCTCTACGAAGTGCTCGACACGCGGTTGCAAAGCGTGGAGTTCCTCGCCGATCAGTACAGCATTGCCGACATCGCCACATTTCCCTGGGTGCGCGGCTACGAGTGGTCGGGCGTCTCGGTGGAGGGCTTGACGGCGTTGCAACGCTGGATGGCGACCATGGAGGCCCGGCCGGCGGTGCAGCGTGGTCTGCAAGTACCGCAACGCGCCGATGAAGCCAGTGTCATCAAGGGCGCCCAGGCCATGCTGATCCGATGAGTCTATCCATGCGTTCATTCAGTTTGCTGGTGCTGGGCAGTTTCAGTCCCTTGTTGTTCGCCGCCGATGTTCCGGGCAGTCAGGATCTGCCGATAGTGCCGCGCATGGTCGACGCCCAGATTGTCGACTATCGCCCCGCCGCCGAACTGGAGCGGATCTACCCGTTGGGCTCGATCCGTAAAATCAGTGGCCAGTTACGTTTCGACGGTCAGGTCAGTGCCCGCGGCAACGTCACTTCGGTGACCTACGAGTTGCCACCGGAGCATTCATCCATCCAGGCGTTCACTGCTGCCCGCGAGGCTTTGCAACAGCAGGGCGCCGGGTTGCTCTTTTGGTGCCAGGCGCGCGATTGCGGCGAAAGCAGCCTCTGGGCCAATGAAGTCTTCGGCAACGCCAAGCTGTACGGCGCCGACGATCAACAAGCCTATTTGCTGCTGCGACTTGCCGCTCCACGGGACAACACGCTCGTCGCGCTGTACAGCATCACCCGGGGTAATCGCAAAGCCTACTTGCATGTCGAGCAGTTCGACGCTTCGTCACCGCTGGGCGAGTTGTTGCCGACCTCCGCGACCTTGCTGCGTGAACTCAAGAGCACCGGTGAACTCGATTTTCCCACGTTGAACAGCGCACCTGACGAGACCTGGCTACGCCTGATTTCTCGCGGACTGAATCTGGACACCACCTTGCGGGTCAGCATTTCCGGAGCGAACGCCGAAGCCTGGCGTCAGGCACTGATTGCCCAGGGCGTGCGTGCCGCGCGGATGGAAACCGGCAGTGCCGAAGGCTCTGGTCTGCACATCGAGCTATTGCGCTAGGCTGTACCGGGCGAGCGTGCAAGCTGCGTTCGCCTACTCTTTTGCTGACTGACTTTTTCGAGACTTTTGATGATCAATAACGATCGCCTGTTGGTGCAGATCCTGCTCGTGGTGTTGTTCGGCGCGAGCTTCTGGGTGATGGCGCCGTTCTGGTCGGCGATGTTCTGGGGCGCGGTCCTGGCATTTGCCAGTTGGCCGCTGATGCGCTTGCTGACCCGTTGGCTCAATGGCCGCGAGTCGCTGGCGGCGGCATTGCTGACGCTGGGCTGGATGGTGCTGGTAGCGGCACCGCTGGTGTGGCTGGGTTTCAACCTCGCCGATCATGTGCGCGATGCCACCGCATTCATCAAGGATGCGCAGGTCGAGGGGCTGCCCGAAGCACCGGTCTGGCTGGGTTCGATTCCCTTTGTGGGCGAGCGGCTGGTAGGCATCTGGAACAGCATCGATGAGCAGGGCGCGGCGATGATGGTGTCGCTCAAGCCTTATCTGGGGCAGGTGGGTAACTGGTTGCTGGCGCGTAGCGCGCAGATCGGCGGCGGTATTCTCGAACTGACCCTGAGCATCGTCTTCGTGTTCTTTTTCTATCGTGACGGGCCGCGTCTGGCGGCGTTTGTACACACATTGCTGGAGCGGCTGATCGGTCAGCGGGCCGGCTACTACATTGAACTGGTGGCGGGCACGGTACAGCGGGTGGTGAACGGTGTGATCGGCACCGCGGCGGCCCAGGCGATCCTGGCGCTGATCGGGTTCCTGATCGCCGGCGTACCGGGAGCGTTGGTGCTCGGCATCGTGACGTTCATGCTCAGCCTGATCCCGATGGGCCCGCCACTGGTGTGGATTCCGGCGACCGCGTGGCTGGCCTGGAAAGGCGAGTACGGGATGGCCATATTCCTCGGGATCTGGGGCACATTCGTCATCAGCGGTGTCGACAACGTGCTCAAGCCGTACCTGATCAGCCGTGGCGGTAATCTGCCGTTGGTCATCGTGCTGCTTGGGGTGTTTGGCGGGTTGATTGCCTTTGGTTTCATCGGCCTGTTCATTGGCCCGACATTGCTGGCGGTGGCCTACAGCCTGTTGATCGACTGGAGCACCACCCAGGCACGGGTTGAAGATCGTCGGCCCTGAGATTTGTATTCTGCTTGGGGAATTCGACACAATCGCCTCAAGGACTAGTCTTGCCGGAGCCGTCGCGACGATTTACCGATCATCGGGTCCCGCAGCGGCGCTGGTTCCGCTACAATGCGCGCCGATTTCGACTTGCCTGAGAGCCCACTCATGTCCGCCTGCCAGACTCCTATCATCGTCGCCCTGGATTTCCCTACCCGTGACGCCGCACTGAAGTTGGCCGATCAGTTGGACCCGAAGCTGTGCCGGGTCAAAGTCGGCAAGGAGCTGTTCACCAGCTGCGCTTCGGAAATCGTTGGTACCCTGCGCGACAAGGGTTTCGAAGTGTTCCTGGACCTCAAGTTCCACGACATCCCGAACACCACCGCGATGGCCGTCAAGGCGGCTGCGGAAATGGGCGTGTGGATGGTCAACGTGCATTGCTCCGGCGGCCTGCGCATGATGGCTGCGTGCCGTGAAGTGCTGGATCAGCGCACCGGTCCCAAGCCGTTGCTGATCGGCGTGACCGTGCTGACCAGCATGGAGCGTGAAGACCTGGCGGGCATCGGTCTGGACATCGAGCCCCAGGAGCAGGTTCTGCGCCTGGCCGCCCTGGCGGAAAAAGCCGGGATGGACGGCCTGGTGTGCTCGGCCCTGGAAGCCCAGGCGCTGAAAGCGGCGCATCCGTCGCTGCAACTGGTGACCCCGGGGATTCGTCCGGCGGGCAGCGCCCAGGACGATCAGCGCCGCATTCTGACGCCACGTCAGGCGCTGGATGCAGGTTCCGACTATCTGGTGATCGGCCGTCCGATCAGCCAGGCGGCGGATCCAGCGAAGGCGTTGGCTTCGGTTGTGGCTGAACTCGCTTAAACACCGCTAAACCTGTGGGAGCGAGCTTGCTCGCGATGAGGGAGGGTCAGTGACGTCAATGGCGCCTGACACTCCGCTATCGCGAGCAAGCTCGCTCCCACAGTGGTTTTGTGGTCACTTCAACTGTTGAGTCAAACCTTCAACACCAACTTCCCGAAATTCTCGCCGCTGAACAATTTCATCAACGTCTCCGGGAAAGTCTCCAGTCCTTCGACGATGTCTTCCTTGCTCTTGAGCTGCCCCTTGGCGATCCAGCCGGCCATTTCCTGGGCGGCGCTGGCGTATTGGGCGGCGTAGTCCATCACCACAAATCCTTCCATGCGCGCACGGTTGACCAGTAGTGACAGGTAGTTGGCCGGCCCCTTGACCGCTTCCTTGTTGTTGTACTGGCTGATGGCACCGCAAATCACCACCCGCGCCTTCATGTTCAGGCGGCTCAACACCGCGTCGAGAATATCGCCACCCACGTTATCGAAATACACGTCGACGCCTTTCGGGCACTCGCGCTTGAGGCCAGCGAGGACGTCTTCGCTCTTGTAGTCGATAGCGCCATCGAAGCCCAGTTCATCGATCAGGAACTTGCACTTGTCGGCGCCGCCTGCGATGCCGACCACCCGGCAGCCTTTGATCTTGGCGATCTGCCCGGCAATGCTGCCCACGGCGCCAGCCGCGCCCGACAGCACCACGGTGTCACCGGCCTTCGGAGCGCCGACGTCGAGCAGGGCGAAGTACGCCGTCATCCCGGTCATCCCCAGTGCGGACAAGTAACGTGGAAGCGGTGCCAGTTTCGGATCGACCTTGTAGAAGCCTCGCGGCTCGCCGAGGAAAAAATCCTGCACGCCCAGGGCGCCATTGACGTAATCCCCGACCGCGAACCCCGGGTTGTTCGAGGCAATGACTTTGCCCACACCCAAGGCGCGCATCACTTCGCTGAGCCCGACCGGCGGGATGTAGGACTTGCCCTCGTTCATCCAGCCGCGCATGGCCGGGTCCAGGGACAGGTATTCGTTTTGAACCAGGATCTGACCCGCCGCCGGCTCGCCGACCGGTACTTCCTGGTAGGTGAATGTCTCACGGGTCGCCGCGCCAACCGGACGTTTGGCGAGCAGGAATTGGCGATTGGTCTGGGAGGTCATGGCAGGCACTCAAGATGAATGAAGCTTTGTTGATAGCCGGTCAGCGACGATGTCGCAAGTTCGGCTGATGCGGCGAATGCAGGTTGATCCAGTGCAGTGATAGTTGGTACGGCAGTTCCATCACTGCAACTCATGGGCACCCAACCGGAGCCTTGATAGTGCTGCCGTGTTCAAGACCTCCATGGCTAGACTGGCCCTACGCGATTCCCCGCATTCTTCTTTTCGAGGACATAACAATGAGCATGACGTTTTCCGGCCAGGTGGTCGTGGTGACAGGCGGGGCGGCCGGTATTGGCCGCGCGACCGCCGAGGCATTTGCCGCCGAGGGCCTGAAGGTCGTGGTGGCCGATATGGACGTGGCGGGCGGCGAGGGCACGGTGGCGCTGATTCGTACCGCCGGTGGTGAAGCGACCTTCGTGCGCTGCAACGTTACCCTGGAAAGCGATGTAAAAAATCTGATGGAGGAGGTGATCAATACTTACGGTCGCCTCGACTATGCCTTCAACAATGCCGGCATTGAAATCGAGAAAGGCAAATTGGCCGAAGGTACGCTCGACGAGTTCGACGCGATCATGGGCGTCAACGTCAAAGGCGTCTGGCTGTGCATGAAATACCAGTTGCCGCTGCTGTTGGCGCAAGGGGGCGGCGCGATCGTCAATACGGCATCGGTGGCCGGCCTCGGGGCAGCGCCGAAAATGAGCATCTACGCAGCCTCCAAGCATGCGGTGATCGGCCTGACCAAGTCGGCGGCCATTGAATACGCCAAGAAGAAGATCCGGGTCAACGCAGTGTGCCCGGCGGTGATCGACACGGATATGTTCCGCCGCGCTTATGAAGCCGACCCGAAAAAAGGCGAGTTCGCCAACGCCATGCATCCGGTCGGTCGCATCGGCAAGGTCGAAGAGATCGCCAGCGCGGTGCTGTACCTGTGTAGCGATGGGGCGGCGTTCACGACCGGCCATTCGCTGGCGGTGGATGGCGGCGTTACTGCGTTCTAAAAAGCGCCACACGGATTTACGAGTACACACGGCACCTGTGGGAGCGGCGGTGCGGCGATCCGACTTGCTCGCGAAGGCGTCGTGTCAGTCGATATCACTGTTGCCTGACACACTGCTTTCGCGAGCAAGCCCGCTCCCACTTTTTTTGGGGTTCCGTTAAAGGGCCATGCAATGTGTTTCAAATGATTAGAACAAAGGATTTTGGCGGCGTTGTCGCACATGTTTTCGAACACTCCTGTGATTAACTGCTTCTCGCAAAATCAACAGGAGTTTGCTTGCTCATGGAATTGAGAATCGACCGACAGGCGCTGGTGCCCGTCGTACAGCAAATTGTTGACGCGCTGACCTGCTGGCTTCATTCCAGCGGGGTATTGCCCGGTACGCGCCTGCCTTCGGTGCGACAGATCGCGCGGATCAATTTGCTCAGTCAGTTAAGTGTCGCTCAGGCCTGTGAACGCCTGGTGACGCAGGGGATGCTGGTGTCCGGCCATGGGGCCGGCTATACGGTTGCCGACCCGGCATTGGCCGCGGGCGCAAAGCATGAGCCTGCGTGGTTCGAGGGGGCTGAGCCTGAGTGCGGGCCTTTTTCGAGTGAATTGAGGCTGGGCTGTGGCGGGCTGCCTGAAAGCTGGCGCGAGACCGACGATCTGATTTACGCGATTCGGCAAGTCAGTCGTACCGATACGGCCAGCCTGTTCAACTACAGCACGCCGCTGGGATTGCCAGCCTTGCGACAACAGATACTCAAGCGCCTCAGGCAACTGGATATCCCGGTGCAGGACAGCCGGATCATGACCACGGCGGGGGCCAGTCAGGGACTCGACCTGGTTGTGCGGACACTGTTCAAGGCCGGTGACTGTGTAGTCGTGGAGAGTCCCGGTTATCCGGTGCTGTTCGATCTGCTCAGGCTGCACGGCATCCACATGGTCGAGGTGCCGCGAACACCACGCGGGCCGAACGTTGAAGTGCTCGAATCGGTGCTGGTCAAACACCGGCCTCAAGGGCTGTTCATCAATAGCTTCTATCACAACCCGACCGGCAGCAGCCTTGCACCGGTGGTGGCGCGCCGCTTGCTGCAACTGGCCAGGACCTTTGGCGTGCAGGTGATCGAAGACGACGTTTATGCGGACTTGCACAGCGGTTCCGGTATGCGACTGGCTGCGCTGGACGACAACGTGATCTACGTGGGCAGCTATTCCAAGACCCTCAGCAGTTCCTTGCGGGTCGGTTTCGTGGTGGCCGGTTCCGAAGTCATTACGCGTCTGGCCGAGGTCAAGATGATCAGTGGCATGGGCGCCTCACGATTTTGCGAGTCGGTGCTGGCGTGCCTGTTGGCTAACGGTGCCTACGGCAACCTGGTGCAGCGTCAGCGCCAACGCTTGAGCAGCGGCCGGCTGGCGGTGTTGCAATTGCTCGAAGATGCCGAATGGGAGGTTTTCGGCAAGCCGACGGGAGGCCTGTTCATCTGGGCGCGATCACGAATGTCTGACTTCGATAAGGTGCGGACCCAGGCACGGCGTCTGGGTGTACTGCTGTCGTCGAAGACCGCCTTCAACCCCTCGGGTGAGGCCAGTGACTGGCAGCGTATCAACGTGGCCTATGCCTGCGACCCGCGTGCCCGTGCGCTCTTTCAGGCCACCGCCCGGGATCGACCTCAAGCGTTCTGAAAACGACGTTGATGTAGCTTTTTGCCATTATTCAGGCGCCAGAGCCTTGTGTTGCTACTGGCCCGTTGCGAATCTGCGACTACAGACTTTGGCAGGGGACTAAGTGCAATGAATTCGGCCGTGCAAGGACGTTTTGCCAACCTCGGTATGGCGAAAAAACTGGGTGTCGGGTTTGTCCTGGTGCTGTTGTTGACTGCACTGGTGGCGGGGATTGGTGTCTGGTCCCTGCAAACCATCAGCCAGCGCTTCGACGGGCTCAAGCAAATGTCATCGCTCAACAGCGGTTTGCTCAAGGTGCGGCTACTGGAGCGGGAGTACGCCTTGCACGGCAATCCGAAAACCGTCGATGCCCTGCACGAGGGCGTCGATGGCCTGATCGCTCTGGCCGGCCAGCTCAAGGCCGCGTCTGCGGCCAACGTGCCGGTGATGAATGATGTCGAACAGTCCCTGGGGGCCTATCGCAAGGCCTTCGACGAGTTTGTCTCGCTCACCCAGGCCAAGGACCTGGCGCTGGAAATGGCCAGTTGGTCGGTGTCCAGCGTGGCCAATAATCTTGATGTATTGCAATCCGGACTCGCCGATGACGGCGCCTATACGCTGAAGGATTCCGAAGGCAAGGACGGTGCGCAATTCATCGAGCAGGCCAGCCAGGTCAGCCAGGTTTCACGCTTGATGCTGCAAGCCATGAATGAAGCACGCGTGCGTCTGGATCAAAGTCGCAAAGGCGACGACAGCGCCGGGCAGGGCAAGATCGAACAGGCGAGCCAGGCATTGGCCCAGGCCGAGCAGCTCAAGACCACGGTCAAGGATGAGGGTTACCAGACCGTCCTCAATGAGGTGACGGGCCATATCGCCAGTTTCAGTGACAAGCTCGCCGAGTACACCGGCCTGCTGGAACAGGAAAAAACCGTCTATCAACAATTACACCAGCGCGCATCCCAAGTGGTCGAGCGGGTGGATCAGGCTTATGTCGCGCAAGACCAGGCGATGCAGGCTGAACTGAAAAAGAACTCGCTGCTGATCATTGGCTCTTCCGCCTTGGCCCTGCTGGTCGGGCTGGTTGCCGCGTGGTTCATCACCCGGTTGATCGTGGCACCGCTGCGCCGTGTGATTCAGGTGGCGCAGCAGATTGCCTCGGGGGATTTGAGTGCGACCATTGACGTGACCCGCCGTGACGAAATCGGTCAGCTGATGCAGGCAATGCAGCAAATGGGCGCGGGGCTCAGTCATATTGTCAGCGGCTTGCAGTCGGGTATCGAGCAGTTGGCGACTTCCGCCCAATCGCTGTCGACGGTGACTGAACAGACCAACCTCGAAGTCAGCACGCAGAAAGAGGAAACCGAACAGGTCGCCACCGCAATGAATCAGATGACGGCCACGGTGCATGATGTCGCGCGCAATGCGGAAGAAGCGGCCCTGGCCGCGCAAACGGCTGACGGCAAGGTTGAAAGCGGTCAGCAGGTGGTGCGCCAGAGCATGGCGCGGATCGAGCAATTGGCGGATTCGGCCACCTCGGCCAGTTCGAGCATCGAAAGCCTGAGTGCGGAAATCCAGAACATCGGCACAGTGTTGAGTGTGATCAAAAGCGTGGCGGAGCAGACCAACCTGCTGGCATTGAACGCGGCGATCGAGGCGGCCCGGGCCGGCGAGCAGGGCAGGGGCTTTGCCGTGGTGGCCGATGAAGTGCGTGCGTTGGCCAAGCGAACCCAGCAATCGACTGAGGAAATCGAACGCCTGGTCAGCGCTTTGCGCTCGGCGGCGCAGTCGTCGGTGCAGCAGATCCAGAGCAGTGGCGAGTTGGTGAAGCTGGCGGTCAGCGATGCCTTGCAGACCGAGAGTGCGCTGGGAAGCATTGCGGCGGCGGTATCCTTGATCCAGCAGATGAACCAGCAGATCGCCGCGGCGGCCGAGGAACAGAGCTCGGTGGCCGAGGAGATCAACCGCAGTGTCACCAGTATTCGCGCCAGTGCCGATCAGTCATCGCTGGCGATGCAGGGCAATGCAGCATCCAGTATTCAGTTGGCGCAACTGGGGGTTGAGTTGAAGGGGATGGTGGGGCATTTCAGGCTTTGAAATGATCATCGGCCCGGCCCTACAAAAGCCACCTCTCGGTGGCTTTTGTGTTTTCGCTGATCAGTCGTAGATCGCTTTCTTTTTCCAGTCCGCATCGGCCTCGACGTCTTTGAGGCCTTCGGTCAACGGGTTGACCTCGCCTTCGACCGGCGCGATGCGATCCATGACCTGGTCGTTGGCGCGGGCCAGGAGTTTTTCCAGGTACTCCAGTTGCTCGGCGTAGACCTGTGGTTCCTGCTGTTTGCGCAGGTATTGCACGCCGCGTTCGAATGCCAGGCGGGCCTGTCCGGGCTGGTTCTGTTGCAGGGAATGCTGGCCAAGGTTGTTGAAGAACTCGATGTGCAGCAGCACGAGGATGTGGCGCACCTCACGAATCCAGCGCTTGGCTTCGTTGGGCGGCAAGAAGCCGTCCTGTGCCGCGCGGGTAATCTGGCCGTGCAGGGCTTCGAGCAGGAAGCGGACATCCTTGGCCTTGGCTTCGGTCTGGATCGGTGCAGGCGGATTGTTGACCGGGATGGATTCACCCTGGCCGACAAGGGCCTCCAGTTCGGCGATCCGTGCCTTGAGGTTGGCGCTGGATTTTTCCAGGTTAAGCAGGCGCTGGCAGACGTTCAGTTCCAGGCGGGCCAACAGTAGCTTGATTGCCGGGGTCATCAGCTGGCCGGGGAACGTCTCGGTGATTTCGCCGCAGCGTCGCAGGCGATCGTTGAGCTCGATCTTGGTACGGGCCTTTTCCAGCTTGTTGTTTTCCACCACATGGTTCATGTAGCCAATGGCGATCAACAGGGCGATCCCGGCTACGACTAGCAGGGTGATCATGAGTGGCGTCACCGGTAAGACCTCTTTATAGGTTACGCATGCGAGTCTGGTGGCTTGGCATTTGAGCAACCAGGCCCGCACGACGGGTTGGATCGGACATGCTTGTGCTTATATCGGCCGGAGCCCCGTTTCTATGAATGATGGCACTCGACATACAAATTGCCATCATTGGGTGGACTATAACGTCTTGGCGGGTGCCAGAATATAAGCGTCAAACACCGGGCAGCGGAAAACCGCAACGGCTCCCAAAAGCAGGGTGAAGTCATTGATTTAAATAAATTTATATCAGGGGGTTGACGACATCTCAATCCATCCATAGAATGCGCGCCACTTGCAGCGTAAAGCACACAGCGAAACGAAGCAGGGAGTGAATGTAGTATGTGTGTCCCCTTCGTCTAGTGGCCTAGGACACCGCCCTTTCACGGCGGTAACAGGGGTTCGAGTCCCCTAGGGGACGCCAATGCGGGAATAGCTCAGTTGGTAGAGCACGACCTTGCCAAGGTCGGGGTCGCGAGTTCGAGTCTCGTTTCCCGCTCCAATTTTAAACAGCGTTGCTTTCGGGCAGGGCTGAGTGAAACCAGAACCAAGTCTTCGGATGCGGCTCTGGACACCGAAACACACACCATGTGTTCCGGGTAGCGTGTCCCCTTCGTCTAGTGGCCTAGGACACCGCCCTTTCACGGCGGTAACAGGGGTTCGAGTCCCCTAGGGGACGCCATTTGCGGGAATAGCTCAGTTGGTAGAGCACGACCTTGCCAAGGTCGGGGTCGCGAGTTCGAGTCTCGTTTCCCGCTCCATATTTAACGAAAACGCCGCTCATTGAGCGGCGTTTTTGTGTGCGCGTAAAAAACCGGATCAACTGCTGAGGCTTTGGACCAGGCTTTCGAGCGCTTCAGTGGTTTTCTCATCCTGCACCGGTTGCGTAGCGGCAGCCGCTTTGATTTGGCGTGCCAGGCGGTATTCGCTGGGCGTGCAGTTTGCGAACTGCTTGAAGGCACGGGCGAAGTAGGAAGGATCCTTGAAGCCGGCCTCATAGCCGATGCTGGTAATCGGCATCTGGCTATTGTCGAGCAGATCTTTGGCGAAGTTCATGCGCTTGTCCAGGATGTAATCCGTGAAGCCAAGCCCATTGGCTTCCTTGAACAGGCGGCTGAAGCGAAATGTCGTCATGCCGCAGCGCTGCGCCAATTCCCTCTGATCGATGCTGTCTCGAAAGTGCTGTTCGATGTACAGCATGACATTGCTCAGCGCCTGGTGTTTTTGGTGTCCTGAGGTCCGACGGATGCTGTCCGGCAGGGTCGGGGAGTGGTCGATCTGCGATGACTTGCCCCGGCCGTTGGCATTTCGGCGCAGCTCGCAGAGCTGCACCACCGCCGTCAGGTAACGATTCTTCTCGGTGGTCGAGAGCGGGAGCACCATGTATTCCCATACGCTGGAGCGCATGGCCCATACGGCCAGTTCCTCCGAGTGCTGCACGGTGAACATGGTGATCGGGATGCTGGGGGTGGTGCGTTTGATCTCCAGCAATAGCCTCAAACCTGGGGTGTCGGGGCGATCAAAATGGACGCAGATCATGTCTGCCGGTTCCGCGATGGGCAACACGGAGTTTTTCGCCAGTTTGCAGTCGCAGGTACCCTCGAACTGCGCGACGAGTTCTTTCGTGGACCGATCATGAGTCAGATCGAACCACAGGAGCGATGGCCTTTTGGTCAAGTTGGACGTCATGTCTCTACTCTGGGGTTCTTGGTGACTCACTTCGCTAGTATTGCCAATGTGCTATCACCTTGCAGATTTAATCCCGATAGGAAAGACGGTTTTTAGTTCTATTCGCTCTATGGGTTGCCTGGAAGGCAGCCCGGGCGAGTGTTTGTTGGTGTGCTTTCGACAAACCGCGTTTAACCGCTTGTCGCTTGTGAATCAATGACAATTGCCTTTGCGTTTCAATGCCTTGTTTACCCCCTCCGTTACTTCTGCAAAGGCCAATACGCCGTATTTGGCCGCCCCGCAAAAAAGTCCTAACGATGTGCAAAATCTTCCTAACGCCAATGCCTGCTCCCTGACTAGGGTTGCATCAGGCAGCACAGAAAGTACTGCCTCAGAAAAAACAACATTCGAGTGAGGTGGGCAAAATGATCATGCAAACAATCAAGGCTTCGGTAGTGAAGTTCATCCAGGACGAAGATGGCCTGACCGTTGTGGAATACGCGGTAGCCGGCGGGTTGGTTACGGCACTTGTCGTCGGATTGTTCACGGTTCTTGGTACTGAGGTTAAGACCAAAATTCAGGCACTGTGCGATGCGCTCAAGGGGGCCGCCTGCGTCCCAGCAGCTTAATTCCCGCCGGGGAGGACCGTCGATGTCCATGGGGCAGCCGGTTGCCGCTATTTCTGATAGGGCGCCGGCAACCTTCTTAATGGACTTCGCGTTGTCCTTGTCAATTTGTGTAGGGAGCGCAATCACTGCGCTGTTCCAGGCCGCCAACTGCAATATTGCGTGCTAACGATTAATACCCGCAGGGAGACATGCCATGTCCACGGAACTGCTCTCGATGGTTTTACTGATAGGACTTTTGGGCGTGGCGGTGGTGAGTGATCTGCTTCGCCACCGTATTCCCAACATGCTGGTCCTGGTGGGTCTTGCCTTGGGATTGATCGGTCAAATGCATTCAGACGGTGTCAGCGGATTGGGTGACAGCCTGCTGGGCATCCTGATCTGTTTTGCGCTGTTTCTGCCGATGTACGCCTTCGGTGGCATGGCTGCCGGTGACGTCAAGTTGATGGCCATGGTCGGCAGTTTTCTACCGTTCCAGCTCGCGTTGTGGGCTGCAATGTTCAGCCTTATAGCCGGTGGTGTATGCGGTTTAATGATCGTGCTGTTTCGCGGTCAATTACGTCAGACCATGGGACGCTATTTGCTGATTTTAAGGGCGCAGTCTTATCTGGCGCCAACTTCAGATGAAGTAGCCGGCAAGCCTTTCCCATATTCGATTGCAATATTGATCGGCACTTTAAACAGCATCTACTGGCAAGTTGCCGGTGGATTCGGAGGTTAGACATGCACGTCATCGTCGATAGTGATGCCTACCCCAGCGATCGGAACGCGGTGCAACGCCTGGCTCCTCAGCCCTGCACTATCCGCGAAACCGGCCTGACCGATAGTTTTCTCGGCGAATTGGTGTGCAAGCATTTGTTTGATGCCGGTGTGCTGGACATGTCGCGGCTGGTGGAACGCCTGGCGCTGACCGGCGCGGTACTTGAAGAGGTCCTGGCGTTTCTGCGCAAAGATGGCCGTGTCGAAGTGCTGGGCCAGGCGAGTCAAACGGGCGGGCAGATGCTGCGTTATGGCCTGACCGAACGTGGTCGCAGTGTCGCCCGCGATGCTCTGTCGCGCAGCGGCTATATCGGTGCGGCCCCCTTCCCGGTGAGTACTTACCGGTCCCTGATCAAACTACAGACCATTCACCATGGTCGCATCAACGCCAACGATATGCACAATGCCCTTGCTGGCGTAGTGCTCACGGAGGAGATGCTCGATCAGTTGGGTGTGGCGATGAACTCCGGGCGCGCGATCATGATTTATGGCCCCGCGGGTACCGGCAAGACTTATGTCAGCAGTCGACTGATCCGTCTGTTCGCCGAGGCCATCTGGGTCCCTCATGCCATCGTCATCAATGAGTCGGTGATCGAGATCTATGACCCGCAGGTGCATCAGCGGCTCGATGAAAATGTTCAACAGAACAGTCTGATGCTCAACGAAGGGATCGACCGTCGACTGCTGCGCTGCAAACGCCCGATCGTCATCACGGGTGGTGAGTTGAGCATGGAGCAGCTGGACGTTCGCTATGACCCCTTCACCCGTCAATACCAGGCCGCCTTGCAGCTCAAGGCCAGCAATGGCCTGTTCATCATCGACGACATGGGGCGCCAGCGCATGGCACCCGCCGAGCTGTTCAATCGCTGGATCGTCCCGATGGAAGAGAAACGCGATTTCCTCAACCTGGGCGGCGGTCGGCATTGCGAGTTGCCGTTCGATCTGATTCTGGTGTTTTCCACCAACCTCAATCCCTTGGAACTGGCCGATGAGGCCTTCCTTCGCCGGATTGGCTACAAGCTGCAATTCGGTTACCTGAAGCCCGAGGAGTACGAAAAGATCTGGCGTATGGAAAGCGAGCGTCTGGGTATTTCCTATGACCCGCTATTGGTGCGTTATGTGCTGCAAAGGCTTTATGCAAGTGAAGGCATGCCCCTGGTGCCCTGCCATCCCCGAGATCTCCTGAACATGGCGCTCGATCGCCAGCGTTATATCGGCGGTTCCGGACCACTGTCACCGAAAGAGTTGGAATGGGCCTGGCACAACTACTTCGTCCAGCTCAACTTTCTTTGATACGGAGATACTGACATGAGTTCTCGTACGCTTACCCTGATAGGCGCTTCCCTGGTCATGGGCCTTGGGGCTGCATGGATGGCCGACTCCTGGCTGAGCGCGCGGCTCAATGCCACCCCGGATGACCACCTTCGTAGCGTGGTAGTCGCCACGGTAGAGATTCCATTCGGGCAGATGGTCGAGGCCCAGCAGGTCACGACCGTACGCATGCCCATGGATACGATCCCGGACGATGCCTTCGATGCCAGCGAAAAAACCGTGGGCAAGATCGCAACGTTCGACATTCTGCGGGGTGACATCGTGCGTGGTGCGCGTCTGAGCGAGCACTTGGGGGGCAGCACCCTGGCCTCTTTGATTGCTCCTGACAAACGCGCCATATCGGTACGTGTGGATGATGTGGTCGGTGTCGGCGGATTCCTGTTACCGGGTAACCGGGTCGATGTGCTGGCGACCAAAACCACCAATTCGGGCAGTAACAGCGCCACGTCCAGGACCATCCTCGAGAATTTGCGGGTGTTGGCGGTGGATCAGACTGCGGGTACCGACAAGACGCAACCGGTAGTGGTGCGCGCAGTGACGCTGGAGATGTCGGCCGCTGAAGCGGAAGCCCTGGTCACGGCGCAGACGGAAGGCAAGTTGCAACTGGCGCTGCGTAACCCGCTGAACCTCGAGAAGAAAACCGCGGCCGTTGCGCCTGATGCGCCTGTTGCGCCTGTTGCGCCGGCCATGGCTGTGGCCGCCGTCGCGGAGCCAAAACGCGTGGTACAGCGCAGCAGTGGCGAGGGCGCGGCTATCACCGTTATCCGCGGGACCGAAGCCAAAGAAGTCAGAATTCGCTGACAAGGCGCAACAGGTGCCTGGGCACCAGGGTATTGGCGGAGCCGATCCGGATCAGTATCGGCAATCGAGGGCTTGATGATGAATCTTCGTATTCAGCAGCCGTTCACTTCGACGCCAAGGCGCCAGGAAGGATCGGTGAGTGTATTGATGGTGATCGCGTTGGCGGCGATGGCCATGATGGCGGCGTTGGCTTTGGACGGCGGGCATATGATGCTGAACAAAACGCGCCTGCAGAATGCGGTGGACGCCGCCGCCCTGAGTGGAGCCAGAACCCTGAGTCAGGTGGAGGGTGGCATCAACAGTGCCAGCACGACGCGTACCGCCGCGCTCTTTACGCTGACACAGAATGCCAATGCCACGGGCAACAACGAATTGGCCACGGCGGTCGGCGGCAACGCCGGTGCATTTGCAGTGGTGGAACTGGCAAGCAGTGTCTATGGCCCGTTTTCCTATCCCGGGCCGGCTGATGCCAAATACGTTCGGGTATCGGTACCGAGCTATAACCTGACGGGTTTTTTCTGGAACTTCGCCCAGTCATTAGGCGCCCTGGGGAACAAGGCAGTGGCGGCGATCGCCACCGCGGGACCCAGCCCTACCAGCCCCTGCGATCTCGCGCCTTTGATGGTCTGTGGCGACCCGGCTCAATACAACCCGGGCGGTGGTATGTTCTGGGGCTTCCAGTTTGGTGATTTGAAGGTATTGAAGACGGCTGCCGGCAATAACTCGCCCATTGGTCCAGGCAACTTTCAGTTGCTCGATTTTGGCACGGGCGGCGATGCGATCAGGGAGGAGATGGCCGGAGGCGGCAAGGTCTGCCGCAATGTGGGAGACAACGTGGCGACCGAACCTGGCAACAAGGTCGGCCCTGCGTCTCAAGGCCTGAATACACGCTTCGGCATCTACAACGGCCCGGTCAGTGCCTCGGCCTATCCGCCGGACCTGGTGACCTCGTCCAGTAACCCCGCAATCACTGACGACGGCACAGGCCCGAAGTACCAGGGGCAAACCGTCACCTCGAGCAATGGCACCCTCACGGCGGGCGGCAACGCGATACTGGACTATAACGACTGGCGTACGAGCGTTGCCGCGTGTGTGGCAGGGGCCAGTGGCTGTGAGAGCAATGGGGTGTTCGAGCGCCGGATGCTGAAGATCGTGGTGGGCGACTGCGCCGGGAAAAATAATGGTTCAACCTCGATCCCGGTCCTCGGTTTTGGCTGTTATTTCGTGGTGCAGCCCATGGATGGCGGCGGCGCGGAAGCGGAGATCTTCGGACAGTTCGTGAAGGAGTGCGAAGGCGACAACGTGGCCGGCCCCTCGCCGTCAACCGATTCCGGCCCGCAGATCATTCAGCTCTACAAAACCTATCTCAACGGCAGCGGCACTCCGAGCACTGACTCGTAGGGGGCGTCATGAGACTTCATGGATTTAAACATCGGCAGCACCAGCAAGGCCTGGCCATGGTGGAATTCACCCTCGTCCTGCCGGTGTTGCTGTTGCTGATGCTGGCCTTCGGCGAGTTCGGCCGCATGCTCTATCAGTACAACCTGCTGCTGCAGGCCAGCCGCGATGCCGACCGTTTCGTCGCCAGCCAGGCCTGGAACTCGACGCTGGGTGCGGTCACTCTGAGCGATACGCTACTGACCCAGACGAAAAACGTTGCGGTGTATGGCGTGCCGGCCAACACCGGGACCGCTGTGGTGTCTGGGTTGACGACTGACAACGTGGACGTCGCGGCAGTGGGCACCGACCATGTGCGGGTCACCATCACTTACACGTTCTGCCCGGTGATTGGCGCTGGCAATTGCGCCGGAGCGCTTCCCGGTTTTTTTGGTAATCCGATTGCACTGAGCATTCCGTTGGTCGCCACTACCGTGATGAGGGCGCTGTGATGAATAGAAAACACATGCGCGGTACCTATGTCGTGGAGTTCGCCATCGTTGGTCTGCTGGTGTTCACACTGTTGTTCGGTGTAGTGGAAATGGGCCGCTTGTACTTCACGGTCAATGCGCTGGATGAAGCCGTACGCCGTGGTACGCGCCTGGCGGCGGTATGCAATATCAGCGATCCGGTGGTGTTGCGGCGGGCGATCTTCAATGCCGCGGGCGATGCAGGTAATAGCCAGCTGATCGGCGATCTGGCCACCACCCACCTGACGTTGACCTATCTGGACGTAAACGGTGCACTGGTGGCAAACCCCGCTGATCTGGTCAGCGTCAATGGTTTTCGTGCAATCCGCTATGTCCGGTTGAGTCTGCAAAACTTCGTATTCAATCTGTTCATTCCCGGGTTCGGCGTGCCCATTACCTTGCCTGCATTCAGAGCAACGTTGCCACGCGAAAGTCTCGGGCGTCATTCCGATTCCGGGGAGATCACGCCATGCTGAATACCAAGGACACTCCACTCGCCAGTTCCACCGGCAAAGCCGGGCTCAGGTTGCTGATCAGCAGCCGTGATGCCACGTCGTTGCGTGATCTGCAGAGTGTCTGCCAACGCATGCCCAGCCTGGAGGTGAGTACTCGGCTGGTGAGCAATGGGCATGTCGACCCGCTCTACGGCCTGGACCGGATGCCCGATCTGTTGCTGTTGCGCGTCAGCCACCTGTGGCGTGAAGAGCTGGCGGCACTGTTGCAGCGCCCGGCCCATGAGCGTCCGCCGATGTTGGTGTGCGGTCTGCTGAGCGAACAGGAAGGCATGCGCCTGGCGATGCAGGCCGGCGCCCGTGACGTGCTGCCGGAGCCTGTCGCCGAGACGGAACTGGTCGCCGCCTTGAATCGGCTGGTCATGGAGGTTCGGACCGGCAGTGGGACAGAAGGGAAATTGCTCGCCGTGATCAGCGCCAAGGGCGGATCCGGCGGCACCATGCTGGCTTGCAACCTGGCTCAGCAGCTCAGCATGAAGGGTGGCAGTACACTGTTGCTGGACATGGACCTGCAATTTGGCAGCGTGATGCATTACCTGGATGTAGCGCAGGCGCACAGCCATCTGGAGGTGTTGCATCAGATCGACGGCATGGACAGCGTTGCGTTACGCGGTTTTTGCAGCCACTTCAGCCCGACCTTGCATGTGCTGGGTGGCCGGGCCGGTGAGCTGTGTCTGCCGCAGGATGCTCAACCCGAGCAACTTGATACCCTGATGCAGTTGGCCCGCGCCAGCTATGACTGGGTGGTGATCGATCTGCCGCGGCAAATCGACCACCTCACCGGCTCCGTGCTGGAACAGGTGGATCGGGTGTACGTGGTGGTGCAGCAGAGCGTCAGCCATCTGCGCGATGCCAGCGCCTTGGTGCGGATCCTTCGTGAAGACCTGGGCGTGCGTGGGGATCAATTGCAGATAGTGGTCAACCGCTATGACAAGGCGGCAGCGGTCAGCCTCAAAGATATCGGCGAGGCGCTGCGCTGCACGAACCTGTCGAAATTACCCAACGACTTCAACCTGGTCAGCCAGAGTCAGAACACTGGCGTGCCGTTGGGGCTGCATGCGCCGAAGGCAGCGATCACCGTTGCCCTGCGCAACGTGGCCGATGACCTGGTCGGGAACCAGATGGCTGGAAAAAAAGGCGTGTTCAAACGCGCCTTCAACCGTTTTTTCGGGGGGTGACCCATGATCAGCGACTTTCGTAACCGCTTGCGCAAACAATCCGGTAAACCCGCCACATCGCAGGCTGGCCAGCCGGGTGACGACCTGCCGGATCCGGCAGAGGAAATAATGGCGTGGGAACGTGCAACGCCGGACATTCTTTACGAAACCAGAAGTCAGGTCACCCCGGTAGAAGCCGAGTGGCGAGAAAAGATCTACCAGCAGTTGCTCAAGGTCATGGACCTGTCCATGCTGGACTCCCTGGAACAGGCTGAGGCCACGCGGCAGATTCGCGATATTTGTCAGCGCCTGCTCGATGAGCATTCGGCACCGGTGAGTACTTCCAGCCGCCAGTTGATCATCAAGCAGATCACCGACGAGGTGCTCGGCCTTGGCCCTCTGGAACCGTTGCTGGCCGATCACAGCGTGTCCGACATTCTGGTCAACGGCCATGCCTCGGTCTATGTCGAGCGCTTTGGCAAACTGCAACGCACCGATGTGCGCTTTCGCGATGATCAGCATTTGCTGAACATCATCGACCGCATCGTTTCCAGTCTGGGTCGGCGTATCGACGAGTCCTCGCCATTGGTGGACGCCCGGCTCAAGGACGGTTCGCGGGTCAATGCGATTATCCCGCCGCTGGCCATCGACGGCCCGAGCATATCGATCCGGCGCTTTGCGGTGGACCTGCTCAATACCGACAGCCTGATCCAGGTGGGGACGTTGACTCCGGCCATTGCCCTGCTGCTCAAGGCGATTGTCCGTGGGCGCTTGAACGTGCTGATTTCCGGTGGTACCGGCAGTGGCAAGACCACCATGCTCAATGTCCTGTCCAGTTTCATTCCGCACAACGAGCGGATCGTCACCATCGAAGACTCGGCCGAACTGCAACTGCAGCAGCCCCATGTGGTGCGTCTGGAAACCCGGCCTTCGAATATCGAGGGGCGCGGCGAGGTGAGTCAGCGGGAATTGGTGCGCAACAGCCTGCGGATGCGTCCGGACCGCATTGTGATCGGCGAAGTGCGCGGCGTCGAGGCGCTGGACATGCTGACAGCGATGAACACCGGTCACGACGGCTCGCTGACCACGATCCACGCCAACACCGCGCGCGATGCGTTGGGGCGGGTCGAGAATATGGTGTCGATGACCGGGGCGACCTTCCCGATCAAGGCCATGCGTCAGCAGATCGCATCGGCCATCGATGTGGTGATCCAGCTGGAACGCCAGGAGGACGGCAAGCGCCGCCTGGTCAGCGTGCAGGAGATCAACGGCATGGAAGGCGAGATCATCACCATGACCGAAATCTTCTCCTTCGCGCGCCATGGCATGGGCGAAAACGGCGAGGTACTCGGGGATTATCGACCCAGCGGCATGATCCCCGCCTTCCGCGATGTGCTGGCCAAGCGCGGCATCGAGTTGCCGCTGACGATGTTCAGGCCTGAGTGGATGGAGGCACGGCAGCCATGAACCAGATTCCCGGTGAATTCATTCTGATGTTCCTCGGCATGGTGTTTATCGCCGTCTTCCTCTTGTCTCAGAGCGTGGCGGTGCCGGTATTCGGTGAGGCCGGCAAGATGCGCAAGCGCATCCGCGGCCGCTTGCATGTACTGGAGAAAGCCAACAATCAGCCCAACATGCAGACAGTGTTGCGACAGAAATACCTGACGCGTTTGTCGCCCCTGGAGGCCAGGCTTGAGCAGCTGCCCTTTATGGAAGCATTGACGCAAATGATTGAGCAGTCGGGGCACGAATACCGGGCCTATCGGGTATTGCTGCTCGGGCTGGTGCTGGGTGTCTGGGCGGGCATCTTGATCTGGATGGTTTCGCCAGTCTGGTGGATGGCGCTGGTGGCGGGTTTCGCGGTCTTCTGGTTACCCATACTGAAAATCTCTCGCGACCGTGGCAAGCGTTTCGCTGAGTTCGAGGAGGGCCTGCCGGATGCGCTGGATGCCATGTGCCGCGCTCTGCGCGCCGGGCACCCATTCAACGAAACCCTGCGCCTGGTGGCCGAGGAGCACAGGGGAGCGGTGGCTCATGAGTTCGGCCTGACTTTCTCCGATATCAACTATGGCAACGATGTGCGTCGGGCCATGCTCGGCCTGCTGGAGAGGATGCCGAGCATGACGGTGA
This sequence comes from Pseudomonas sp. KH_046_1, assembly GCF_057839025.1. Classification (NCBI taxonomy): domain Bacteria; kingdom Pseudomonadati; phylum Pseudomonadota; class Gammaproteobacteria; order Pseudomonadales; family Pseudomonadaceae; genus Pseudomonas; species Pseudomonas sp. KH_046_1. The sequence continues at coordinate 4,796,361 of NZ_CM174481.1, read as the reverse complement.
TGATGCTGGTGACCTCGATCCTCATCCATCGCGAGACCGGCGGTAATCTGACCGAGGTGCTGGAGCGTCTGAGTCGGCTGATTCGCGGGCGCTTCCGCTTTCAGCGCAAAGTCAAAACCCTGTCGGCGGAAGGGCGCATGTCGGCCTGGGTGCTGGTGGCGATTCCCTTCGTGCTGGCGATCGCGATCATACTCACCACCCCCAGTTACATGCCTGTGCTGATCAATGATCCCATGGGCCGCAAGCTGATCATCGGGGCGTTCTGCGCCATGTTGATCGGGATTTTCTGGATACGCAAAATCATCCGGATTCAGGTTTAAGCGGTATTCGCTACCGGGAGGTACAGGTCATGGACTTTTTGCTCGGGTTGTTCAGTCGGGTCACGGCAAACGAGGAGATGGCGCGTCTGTTGTTCATTGCCGTGATCGGTTTGAGTACGGTGCTTGCGGTTGTCGCCGTGATCTTGCTGATGATGGGGCTTCAGGATCCGGTGCAGCGTCGTCTGGCGCTGATCAAGCGTGGTCATTTAGGCAACACGAGCGGGCAGGAAGCTCCGGGTAATTTGCAACTGTTGCTGGAGCGGGTCGGCCAGCGCTTTGGCTCGGCCGAATCGGCTCAGACGTCCGTCACCCAGACCCTGTTGATGCATGCGGGATACCGTTCCTCGTCGGCGGTGCAGATGTACTGGGCGGTACGCTTGATGTTGCCGCTGTTATTGATCGGTATTACGTTGCTGCTGTTGCCGATGATTCCCAAGGTTTCCTTGATCATGGGGCTGCTGTTGGTGGTCTTGGTGGCCGGCATCGGATGGCTGCTGCCGGGACTATATGTCGCCAAGCGCAAGCAGTTGCGACAAGGTCGGCTGCGTGCTGCGTTTCCGGATGCGCTGGATCTGATGGTGGTGTGCGTGGAGTCGGGCCTGGCCCTGCCCACGACCATCGAACGGGTGGCTGAGGAGATGTCGGTCAGTCAGGTCGAACTGGCTGAAGAACTGGCCTTGGTCAATGCGCAAATCCGCGCGGGCATTTCCAGTACCGAGGCGCTCAAGCAACTGGCCTTACGCACTGGCCTGGATGACGTGCAAGGGCTGGTCAGTCTGTTGTCACAAAGTATCCGCTTCGGTACCAGCGTGGCCGACACCTTGCGCATCTATGCCGATGAATTTCGTGACCGGCGTATGCAGGCCGCCGAAGAGATGGGGGCGAAAATCGGTACCAAGTTGGTATTTCCGCTGATTTTCTGTCTATGGCCGAGCTTCTTTCTGGTCGCTATCGGCCCCGCCATGATTGGGGTACTCAAAGCATTCGGGTGAGGTAAGACGGCCGGAGCCTGTCGAGCGCGATGGCCTTGCCATCCGAGCCTGATCTGCACTTGATCTACACATCTCCCGCAGGTTGCGATCTTTTGATTTTTCTGGCAGGCAATTCGTTGCCTGGGCCTTTAATTCAAAAGATCGCAGCCTGCGGCAGCTTCGGGGGTAATTTGGTAAGGATTGGATAATGTGTAGATACCACTGCTTTCCTGCACACGACATCAAGCCCGGCTTTGCAGCCAGGCTACTCTGGACGACACCAGAGGCTGATCACCCATCGACATGCCTCAGTCGCCGATGGTCATTTGTCCCGCTGCATCCTGGTTATAAAATTCCGGAATCGGGTAGTTGAAGCTATTCAGCCAGCGCTGCATGGCCAGGTCACGTTCGGTGGCCGAAGCGGTTTGCAGTTTAGGGGAAGCAACCACACCGCGAATCTGCAGCTGCAACCACTGTTCGGTGCCTTGTTGATACGGCGAAGCGGGGCCCGGCTCAATGGCCCAGGCAGTGGTGGACAGGCAAGCCATGCACACGATCAACAGTCGTTTGGTATTCATCTCGACTCCTCATACGTTCTACTTGTTCGCACTGGTAGAGGCATCGGCTACCTCAGCCCTGCGATTGCCATCGGTAGCCACCACTTTTGTGGCGGAGGCCTTGAGTTTTTCCGCGCGGGTTTGAGCCTCTACGACTTGCTTGGGGCTCAAGTCGGCGCGGGTCACGAGTTCGGCGGCCGCCTTCCAGTTATCCTGGTAGATCAGCAACGTCACCATATTGAGTGCCGCCAGTGTGTTTGCCTGCTTGAGCTCCATGGCGGTCATGAACTCAAAGCGTGCTTCAGGGATCCGTCGCTGATTGAGGTAGACGACCCCCAGGTCATTGCGCATCCTGTCGTCGGTGGGGGCCATCTTCACCGCACGCTCAAGGTGAGTGGCAGCGCTGGCGTTATCATTTTTGGCGGCGGCCAGCTGGCCCAGGCCATGCTCCCCTTCAGCCACCAGACAGGTGCCGAGCAAACCTTCGTACAACGGCTGTGCGTCGCCGCTACGCCCCATCAAGCGCAGTACCCGAGCCTTGCGCAGGCGAACCTGGACCAGGTTATCGGGCAAACCTTCAAGATTCGCCAGGCTGGCATACAAACGGCCTTCGTCGGCCATGTTGTCGGCCAGGTTCAGGGCCAGTTCTTGCTCCGAATCGGGCTTGGCACAGCTGGCCGGTCGCGAAGACAGGCCATTGCTGGCACAACCTGCGAGCATTAATGTCGCCGCTATTGCTATGACTGCTTTCATCGAAGGTCCCCTGGCTGCAACACGTTGAACGCCTGGCCAATGGCAATAAGGCTGGCCCGGCAAGCGTGCAAAGTCACCGTTACGCGTGAGGGCGAGGCAAGTCTGGTTCAGGCTCCGGTTCATTGCGAGAGCCCGCTGCGACTGTCGAAGTCGCCATTTTCCAGGAAAAACATGCGGTAGAAGTTCGGGTCGTAATTGCGCAGCTGTTCGCCAGGCAATGACGGTAGTTGTGCATTGGCGGCCAGTGGCTGGACCAGATGCGGAGTGACGATCATCAGCAGTTCGCGCTCTTCACGGTTGATGGTGTTGTCGCGGAAAAACGCGCCCAGAACCGGGATATCGCCCAGCCCCGGAAACTTGTTCACCTGGGAATTGTTGCGGGAGCTGATCAGACCGCTGATGACGAAGCTTTCGCCGTCGGCCAGGGAGATGCTGGTATCGGTACGGCGCACGGTCAGGGCCGGGACTACCGTGCCGGCGATGCTCACGGCGTTGGTGAAGTCCAGTTCACTGACTTCCGGCGCCACCTTCAGCGCGATACGGTTTTTCCCGACGATGGTCGGCGTCAGCGTCAGGCGGATACCGAATTCCTTGTACTCGATGGACACGTTATCGCTGCCTGAACTGGGCACCGGAATCGGTATTTCACCGCCGGCCAGGAAACTCGCACTCTGACCGCTGAGCGCTACCAGGCTTGGCCGCGCCAGGGTGTAAGCGAAGCCGCTGCCCTCCAGCGCGTTGAGCGCCACCAGGGTATTGCCGGTAGCAAAAGTGAGGTTGAAATTGTCGTTGTTCACCGGTATCACCGGCGTGACAATGCCGCCGATGGTGGGCAAGGTTCTCGGCGAGCCGAACAGCCAGTTGCCACGGATGCCGAAAATCGAGGCGGAGGCTTCCTTGAGCTTGGTCCGGCTGACTTCAACGAAGCGGATATCGGTCTGCACCTGGCTCGGCAGCAGCGGGTCGTCGGAAGGCACCGACGGCACGCTGGTCAGCGCCGACGTGGCCTTGCCCTTGACGAACACCATGCTTTGGCGCGGCGTTTTCGAACAGGCGGTCCAGACCATCAGGCTGGTGGTCCCCGGCGCAATGCCCGTGAGTATGAAAGCGTTGCTGCCGCTGGGCTGCACATCGGCAATTTTCGGGTCGCCCACCGCCAGTTGAGTTACCGGAACGGGGCTGCGCAGTTCATTCTGCAGCCCCTGACCGACCTCGTACGTTGTCGGCCAACTGTCCAGTTGCTGGCAATTGGCCGGCGCGGCCTGAGCCGCATCCACGCTGAGGCCCATCCAGAACAGGCCATGGAAAATTCGCTTGAAAGCGGGCACGGTACGAAGGCTCATTAAGTACATCCTCACTGGATAGACCGTCTTTAGGCGGACTGAGTTGTCTCGGATCACTTCACGGGGATCGGGCTATCCCCCCCAATGCGCCCGACCACTCATCCATGGCCTTGGCGTTATTCCTTGCGTGCTACACACGAGCGGGCGCAATTCGCAGATCTGGCGGGACAGCGAGCGACCTTTGCTGAATCGGTTTTTAGTGATCCGGTTACCTGGACTGCCCGTCTGAGCGATACTCGTGCCTATGGGTCGACCTGGTTCCCCCGGAAAGTCATCGGCAATGAAGGTACAGAGCCGAAAAGCGCCTGCCAGGATCATGGTGAGGTAACTCCTTTTGCCAATCCGCTGTCTGATCACTGAAGCTGACGTGGAAAATCGAGCCGTCATGACTTCTTATTGTTTGAAGGTAGTTCAATCAAACCAAAGTGCCATGAATTTAAAGAAAAGCATTGGTGCAAAGGCTGGAGATAGGCGGGTGGGCAAGGTCGCAGCACAGTGCGGTTGACGAAATTGATGGGTTGCGCTGAAGGCAATAAAAAAGGCCCGCATGCTCAAGCATGCGGGCCTTTTGGTATCACTGATTGAAGATCAGTGCTTGCTGTCCTGGTTCGATAGCGCCAGCAGCTGCTTTTCCTGGTTCCAGTCGAAAGGCTCGTCGTTCTGTTCGGCTTCGAAGCGGCGCTCTTCCAGTGCCTGATACAGGTCGATTTCATCATCGGGCATGTAATGCAGGCAGTCACCGGCGAAATACCACAGCAGGTCGCGCGGGACCAGGTGAGCGATTTGCGGATAGCGCGTAATGACCTGGCACAGGATGTCCTGGCCCAGGTACTGGCTTTCGATCGGGTCAATCGGCAGCGATGCAAGCAGTTCGTCGAAGCGCTCAAGGAACAAGGCATGACTTTCGTCGGGAACCTGCTCGGCCTCACCTACGGCGACCAGGATGCTGCGCAGGTGGTCGAGTAAAACGAGATGATCGGCAACGATGTTGGACACGAGATAAGTCCTCAAGAGCAAAACGGGCGCGGGAGTATAAAGCGCCTGCGCCCGTTTTTACATGCTTGAAGGGATCAGCGGACTTTTCCCTTGGCCAGTGCCAAAGCCTTTTGGTCAAAGTCATCGACATCGATCACCTTGCGCCGGGCCGCTTCGGCTTCACGCAGGGTTTGGGCTTCCACCGGCTGTAACACGCCAGCCTCGAGGGCGGCATCGATCACCGACTCGCCGGCCACGGGTTTGACCTGACCACTCTTGACCGCCACGTGCAGTTTTTTCTGCAACGGCTGTGCGGCGCTCAACAGATTGCAGGCGTGTTGCAATGCACCGACCGGATCGTCGCTCGCTTGTGGGCGATAGCAACCCAGGAGCAATTCCTCCAGGGCAGGGTCGTCCTTGGGGCGGCCAATCAACCCAGCGACTTCGGCTCCGAGTTTGTCCGATGGCCCTTTGTGCCGGCGACCGAACGGGAACACGATCACCCGCAACAGGCAGCCGACGACTTTGTTCGGGAAGTTATTCAACAGCTCATCCATGGCTCGTTCCGCCTGGCCCAGGCTTTCTTCCATGGCCCAGGCCAGCAGCGGTGCCATGTACTGCGGTGAGTCGAGATCGCTGTAGCGCTTGAGTGCGGCCGAGGCCAGGTAAAGGTTGCTCAGCACGTCACCCAGCCGTGCGGACAGACGTTCGCGGCGTTTCAGTGCGCCGCCCAACAGCATCATGCTGAGGTCGGCGAGCAGGGCGAAAGCCGCGGCCTGACGATTGAGGGCGCGGAAGTAACCCTGGCTGAGCTTGTCGCCCGGGGTGTGTTCGAGGTGTCCGAAACCGAGATTGAGCACCAGTGTGCTGGCGGCGTTGCCCACGGCAAAACCGATGTGCTTGAGCAGCAGGCCATCGAATTCTCTGAGCGCCTGATCCTTGTCTTCACGGCTGGCGAGGGCCATCTCCTTGAGCACGAAGGGATGGCAGCGAATCGCACCCTGGCCGAAGATCATCAGGTTGCGTGAGAGAATGTTCGCGCCTTCGACGGTGATGAAAATCGGCGCGCAGTTCCATTTGCGGCCGAGGTAATTGTTCGGCCCCATGATGATCGCCTTGCCGCCGTGCACATCCATGGCATCGCTGATGCAGTCGCGGCCGCGCTCTGTGAGGTGGTACTTGAGAATCGCCGACAGCACCGACGGTTTCTCGCCCAGATCGACCGCGTTGGCGGTCAGCATGCGGGCGGCGTCCATCATCCAGGTGTTGCCGCCAATGCGCGCCATGGCTTCCTGAATGCCTTCGAAAGTGGCAATCGGCACGTTGAACTGCTCGCGAACCTGAGCGTATTGGCCCGTCACCAGACTGGTGAACTTGGCCATGCCGGTGCCCACTGCTGGCAGGGAAATCGAACGCCCGACCGACAGGCAATTCATCAGCATCATCCAGCCTTTGCCGAGCATCTCCTGGCCGCCGATGAGGAACTCCAGCGGGACGAACACGTCCTTGCCTGAGTTCGGGCCATTCATGAACGCGGCGCCCAAGGGTAGGTGCCTGCGCCCGATTTCGACACCGGCGATGTCGGTTGGAATCAGCGCCAGGCTGATGCCCAGGTCTTCGTTGTCGCCCAGCAGGTGATCCGGGTCGTAGGCCTTGAAGGCCAGGCCGAGGAGGGTGGCCACCGGTCCGAGGGTGATGTAGCGCTTTTCCCAGTTCAGGCGCAGGCCGAGGACTTCCTGGCCCTCCCATTCACCTTTGCAGATCACCCCGGAGTCCGGCATGCCGCCGGCGTCGGAGCCGGCCAAGGGACCGGTAAGGGCAAAGCACGGGATGTCGTCACCGCGTGCCAGGCGTGGCAGGTAATGATTGCGTTGTTCGTCGGTGCCGTAATGCAGCAACAGTTCGGCCGGACCGAGGGAGTTGGGGACCATCACGGTGGAGGCGAGGTCGCCGCTGTGGCTCGCCAGTTTCATCGCCACTTGCGAGTGGGCATAGGCGGAGAAGCCCTTGCCGCCAAACTCCTTGGGGATGATCAGGGCGAAAAAGCCGTTGTCCTTGATGAATGTCCAGGCTTCTGGTGGCAGGTCCATGGTTTGACTGAGCTGCCATTCACTGACCATGGCGCAGAGTGTTTCGGTCGGCCCGTCGATGAAAGCCTGTTCCTCTTCATTCAATTGTGCTTTGGGATAGGACAGCAGTTTGTTCCAGTCCGGACGGCCACTGAACAGTTCGCCGTCCCACCAGACCGTACCGGCGTCGATGGCATCACGTTCGGTTTGCGACATCGGCGGCAGGGTTTTCTGGAACCAGTTGAACATCGGCGCGCTGAACAATTTGCGGCGCAGGTCGGGCAGCAGCAAGGGCGCGGCGACGGCGGCGATCAATACCCAGTAAACCAGCAATAACCAGCCCGGCGCGCGGCTGAAAGCGCCCATGGCCACGACATAGACCGCCACGATACTCAGGGCGGGCAGTGGGGCGATGCGGCGGTGGGCCAAATAAGCAATCCCGACCAGCAGAACCAGTATCCACAACAGCAGCATATTCATTCCTCCGTGAAACCAGGGCGAACCAGCCCACAGAGCTTAGACGGCATCCGCGAAACAGGCTGGTTGGAGCGATGTGTTTGGAATCGTGGGAAACGCGTTCATCGAGCAAGCGGCAAAGCGCCCATGTTTGGCCGAAATGTCGTTATCTCTGTGCTGAAGCTCTCGCTAGACTCGGGGCTTCCCCAGGAGATTATTCTCATGCACGAGTATCTGAGTCCCGGCCGCTTCATCGATAGTGACCATCCGTCCGTGGTGGAGTTCGCCGAAAAACACCGTGGCGCCAGTCGCGATCCGCTGGAGCAGGCGATCAGTCTCTATTACGCCGTGCGCGAAGCGGTGCGCTACAACCCGTATACATTCAGTCGCGATCCGCAAACCCTGCGCGGCAGTTATGCGCTGGCGGCCGGGGAGAGTTACTGCGTGCCCAAGGCTACGCTGCTGGCAGGTGCAGCGCGGCATTGCGGGATTCCCGCGCGGATCGGCCTGGCGGATGTGCGCAATCATTTGTCGACGCCACGGCTGCTTGAGTTGCTCAAGAGCGACATGTTCGCCATGCACGGCTACACCGAGTTCTATTTGCAGGATCGCTGGGTCAAGGCGACGCCAGCGTTCAACCGCAAACTCTGCGACCTGTTCAATGTGGCGCCGCTGGAATTCGACGGGATCAACGACAGTGTTTTTCATCCCTTCAACCGCGATGGCGCGAAGCTGATGGAGTACCTCGTCGATCACGGCCAGTTCGCCGACGTACCTGAAGCGTTCTTTTTCGAACACCTGGAAAAATGCTATCCGCACCTGTTCGGCGAGCAACAGCAAGCGCTGTTGGGCGACATGCAGAGCGATTTGAGTCGCGCCTGATCCGGCGTATGCTGCCTGCCCACTTATCGAAAAAGAGGCGGTCATGCTGAAGATCTGGGGTCGGAAAAACTCGTCGAATGTCAGAAAGCCATTGTGGGCCGCCGAAGAACTGGGGCTGGCCTATGAGGCGATCGATGCCGGTGGCGCCTTTGGTGTCGTCGATACGCCCGAATACCGCGCCATGAATCCCAATGGTCGCGTGCCTGTCATTGAAGACGACGGTTTTGTGTTGTGGGAATCCAACGCCATCGTGCGTTACCTGATGGCCTTGCATGCCGACGGCACGGCCTGGTACCCGAACAATCTTAAGGCCCGCGCCACTGCCGACAAGTGGATGGACTGGACCACTTCGAGCTTTGCCGGTCCGTTCCGCACCGTGTTCTGGGGCGTGCTGCGTACCCCGGCAGACCAGCAGGACTGGCCTGCCATCAAGGCGGCAATCAAGGAATGCGAGACGCTGCTGGCGATGGCCGATCAGGCGTTGGCGAACAAGCCCTACCTGTCCGGAGACGAGATCGGCATGGGCGATATTCCCTTGGGCAGTTTCATTTATGCCTGGTTCGAGATGCCGATCGAGCGTGCGCCACAACCGAATCTGCAGGCCTGGTACGCACGGTTGAAACAGCGTCCGGCGTATCAAAAGGCGGTCATGACCGCGTTGACTTAATACTCACTATCGACACGCTTGACTGTACTTGTGTGGCGGCGACAAGCACCATTGTGCCAGTTCGCTGCGGTTGTATTGTTCGCCGCCGCCCATACTTATCCCTTTCTTCCCTTCTTGGTGCGTAAATCAGATATGAGTTCCGCTCTGTCCATCCGGCAGCTAACCAAAACCTACGGCAACGGTTTCCAGGCCCTGAGTGGTATCGATCTGGATGTCGCCGAAGGTGACTTCTTCGCCTTGCTCGGCCCGAACGGCGCCGGCAAATCCACGACCATCGGCATTCTCTCGACCCTGGTGAACAAGACCAGCGGCACGGTGAATATCTTCGGTCACGACCTGGACAGGAATCCTGCGCAGCTCAAGCGCTCCATCGGCGTGGTGCCTCAGGAATTCAACTTCAACCAGTTCGAAAAGACCTTCGACATCGTCGTGACCCAGGCCGGCTACTACGGCATTCCGGCGAAAATCGCCAAGGAACGCGCCGAACAGTACCTGACCCAGCTCGGCCTGTGGGACAAGAAGGACGTGCCGTCGCGCTCGCTGTCCGGCGGCATGAAGCGTCGCCTGATGATCGCCCGCGCGCTGGTTCATGAACCGCGCCTGCTGATCCTCGACGAACCGACTGCCGGAGTGGACATCGAACTGCGTCGCTCGATGTGGAGCTTCCTCACCGAGCTGAATCAGAAAGGCATCACCATCATCCTCACCACCCACTACCTGGAAGAGGCTGAGCAGCTGTGCCGCAACATCGGCATCATCGACCACGGCACCATCGTCGAGAACACCAGCATGAAGCAGTTGCTCAGCCAATTGCATGTGGAAACGTTCCTGCTGGATATGAAGAACACGTTGCAAGTGGCGCCGCAGTTGCTCGGCTACCCGTCCCGGCTGGTCGATAGTCACACCCTGGAAGTCCAGGTGGACAAATCCATGGGCATCACCGCGCTGTTCACCCAGTTGGCGCAGCAGAACATTGAAGTACTGAGCCTGCGCAACAAAACCAATCGGCTTGAGGAGTTGTTCGTGTCCCTGGTGGAGAAAAATCTGTCGAAGGTGGCGGTATGAGTTCCGAGCTGCGCCCCAACCTCGTTGCCCTCAACACCATCGTTTACCGTGAAGTCCGGCGTTTCACCCGGATCTGGCCGCAGACCTTGCTGCCGCCGGCCATCACCATGGTCCTGTACTTCGTGATCTTCGGTAATCTGATCGGTCGGCAAATCGGCGACATGGGTGGCTTCACTTACATGGAGTACATCGTGCCGGGGCTGATCATGATGTCGGTGATCACCAACTCCTACGGCAACGTGGTGTCGAGTTTCTTCGGCAGCAAGTTCCAGCGTTCCATTGAAGAACTGATGGTCTCGCCGCTGTCGCCGCACACCATTCTGATCGGCTACACCCTGGGCGGTGTGCTACGCGGGTTGATGGTGGGGATCATCGTGACTCTGCTGTCGCTGTTCTTCACCCATTTGCAGGTGCATCACCTGGGCGTGACCATCCTGGTGGTGGTGCTGACCGCGACGATCTTCTCGCTGCTGGGCTTCATCAACGCCGTGTTTGCGCGCAACTTCGATGACATTTCGATCATTCCGACTTTCGTGCTGACGCCACTGACTTACCTGGGCGGGGTCTTCTACTCGATCACCTTGCTGCCGCCGTTCTGGCAGACCGTGTCCCTGGCCAACCCGGTGCTGCACATGGTCAACGCGTTCCGTTACGGCATCCTTGGCGTTTCGGATATCCGCATCAGCGTGGCCATCGCCTTCATGCTGGTCGCGACCGCGGTGCTGTATCTCGGTAGTGCACGGTTGCTGGTCAGCGGGCGCGGGATGCGGACTTAAGGGATACCGCGTCGCCTGCATCGCGAGCAAGCTCGCTCCCACAGGGGATCTACTTTGCGACATGGATCGAGTGTGGGAGCGAGCTTGCTCGCGATGGCGTCAGCCCAGACACCGCATAAAAAACGGCCTCCCAAGCGGAGGCCGTTTTGCATTCTCACATTCGACTTTGCCTGCGCCGCTTCCATTGCCGCGCCACCCACCAGCGCCAATACATCATCACCAGGAAGTAGGCCAGTGCACCGAGTGCCAGCCCGGTTACAACCGAGCCCAACAGAAACGGTTGCCACAGTGTCGAGATTTCGCCCCTGATCCATTCCCAGGTCAGTGAGTCCGGCAACTGCCGGGTGGGAACGTCCATCAGCCAGGCGCCAGCCTGGTAGGTGCAGAAGAACACCGCAGGCATGGTGATCGGGTTGGTCAGCCAGACCAGGCTCACGGCAATCGGCATGTTGCCGCGCACGATGATGGCGAGGATGGCCGCCAGCAGCATCTGCAACGGGATCGGCAGAAACGCGGCGAACAGCCCCACCGCCATGGCGCGGGCAACGGAGTGGCGGTTGAGGTGCCACAGGTTCGGGTCATGCAACAGCGTGCCGAGAAAGCGTAAGGATTTGTGTTCCCTGATGCTCATCGGGTCTGGCATGTAACGTTTGAATAAGCGCCGGGGCATAAGGCTTCTCGGTCGGTCAGGGCGGCAAGTATGTCTGGATTCTATGAACTGCCCATTCAGACTTTGTGACAATTATTGACGACGCCCATGTGACGGGCGGGCTAAGCATTGAAGGGTACTCTCAAGGACGGGCTTATGCGCACAGGGATGATGGCGCTGGCGTTGGGTCTGTTGACCTTGCGTTTTTTACCGGCATTACCGCCGGTCTGGTTGTGGCTGGCGATGCCGGTGGCGGGTTTGATGTTGCTGCCGTTCAGGACCTATCCGGTGGCGTTTTACCTGTTCGGTTTGAGTTGGGCCTGCGCGAATGCGCAGTGGGCGCTGGATGACCGGTTGCCGCCGGCGCTGGACGGAGAAACCCGTTGGGTCGAAGGGCGGGTCACAGGCTTGCCCCGGCATGACGACGGTGTCGTGCGTTTCGAATTGACCGACATCCAGTCCCGACGTACCCGGCTGCCGCGGCAAATGCGTCTGGCCTGGTATGGCGGGCCGCCGGTGAACAGTGGCGAACGCTGGCGCCTGGCAGTCAAGTTGAAGCGCCCGGTCGGGCTCCTCAATCCGCAGGCCTTCGATTACCAGGCCTGGTTGCTGGCACAACGCATCGGCGCGACCGGAACGGTCAAGCAGGGCGAACGCCTTGCGCCAGCCCAATGGGCCTGGCGTGATGCAATCCGTCAGCGTTTGCTGGCGGTGGATGCCCAAGGGCGAAGCGGCGCGTTGACGGCGTTGGTGCTCGGGGACGGCGCCGGGCTGAGTCGCGAAGACTGGCAGGTATTGCAGGACACCGGCACGGTGCATCTGTTGGTGATTTCCGGGCAGCACATCGGATTGCTGGCGGGCGTCGTGTATCTGCTGATCGCCGGCCTGGCCCGCTTGGGGCTATGGCCGAGCCGTCTGCCATGGTTGCCCTGGGCGTGTGGCCTGGCATTCGCCGCTGCGCTCGGTTACGGGATGCTGGCCGGTTTCGAGGTGCCGGTACGACGGGCCTGCCTGATGATTGCAATGGTGTTGTTGTGGCGTCTACGGTTCCGTCATCTCGGTGCATGGTGGCCACTGTTGTTGGCACTCAGCGGCATTTTGCTGCTGGAGCCGCTGGCGAGTCTTCAACCTGGGTTCTGGCTGTCTTTCGCGGCCGTGGCAGTCTTGATATTGACCTTCGGCGGACGTTTGGGGCCTTGGCGTTGGTGGCAGACCTGGACCCGTGCCCAGTGGCTGATTGCAATCGGGCTGTGCCCATTGTTACTGGCTCTGGGGTTACCAATCAGTCTCAGCGGGCCGCTGGCCAATTTGTTCGCGGTGCCCTGGATCAGTCTGGTAGTCCTGCCACCGGCCTTGCTCGGGACGCTGTTGCTGCCGGTGCCTTACGTGGGTGAGAAATTGCTGTGGCTGGCGGGCGGCCTGATCGACGGGTGGTTCAGGGGATTGGGGCTCGTCTCCGGTCAGGTTCCCGCGTGGGTGCCCGCGGCAGTCCCGCTATGGGCCTGGGTAATCGGTGCCATTGGCGCCTTCTTGCTATTGCTGCCGCGAGGCGTACCGATGCGCCCGCTAGGGTGGCCCATGTTGTTGATGCTGGTTTTTGCGCCCAGGCCGATGTTGCAGGAGGGCATGGCCGAAGTCTGGCAACTGGATGTGGGGCAGGGCCTGTCAATCCTGGTGCGCACTCGGCATCACACGTTGCTGTATGACGCCGGACCGCGTTTCGGTGAACTCGACCAGGGGGAACGGGTGGTGCTGCCAGCATTGCGCAAACTTGGGGTGAAGGGGCTCGATCTGATGCTGATCAGCCACGCCCATGCCGATCATGCCGGCGGTGCCCCGGCGATTGCCAGGGGCTTGCCGGTGAAACAGGTGGTCAGTGGTGAACCGTCAGACTTGCCTGCGCAATTGCAGGCCGAGAGCTGTGAGAGCGGCCGGCAATGGACCTGGGATGAAGTTGATTTCCAGCTTTGGCACTGGCCGTTGGCCGGCGACAGCAACCAGAACTCCTGTGTCTTGCTGATCGAGGCCAATGGCGAACGGTTGCTGTTGAGTGGCGACATCGATGCCGCCGCCGAGAGAGCCCTGCTGGACAGTCCGTTGGCCCTGCCCACCGATTGGCTGCAGGCGCCACACCACGGCAGTCGCAGTTCGTCATCCAATGCCCTATTGGATGTCCTGCAACCTAAAGGTGCGCTGATCTCCCGCGGGCAGGGCAATTCGTTTGGCCATCCGCATGCGACGGTCATCGCGCGGTATCAAAAACGTGGGATGGCGATCTACGACAGCGTCGAACAGGGTGCCATTCGTCTGCAACTGGGACGCTTCGAGCCGCCGTGGTCAATGCGCCAGGAACGGCGTTTCTGGCGCGATCCGCCGCCCTTCAACCCATAACCGAGCGTTATCAAAGCCCGACCGGATGCGACATCACGGTCTTCGGTGCTTGCACCCCCTATGTTAGAGTGGCGCACTTTTTCGAGGGGACTGTCACTGTGTGGGAATTGGTCAAATCCGGCGGCTGGATGATGTTGCCGATCATTCTGAGTTCCATCGCGGCCATGGCGATCGTCGCCGAACGCCTCTGGACCCTGCGAGCCAGCCGCGTGACCCCGGAGCACTTGCTCGGGCAGGTCTGGGTCTGGATCAAGGACAAACAGCTCAATAAGGAAAAACTCAAGGAACTGCGCGCCAATTCGCCTTTGGGCGAGATCCTGGCGGCCGGCCTGGCCAACTCCAGGCATGGTCGCGAGATCATGAAGGAGTGCATCGAAGAGGCCGCACAACGGGTCATCCATGAGCTCGAACGCTACGTCGCCGCCCTGGGCACCATCGCCGCCATGGCGCCGTTGCTGGGCCTGTTGGGTACGGTGCTGGGCATGATCGATATTTTCAGTGCGTTCACAGGCTCAGGCATGACCACCAACGCCTCGGTACTGGCCGGTGGTATTTCCAAGGCCCTGATCACCACGGCTGCCGGTTTGATGGTCGGTATCCCGGCGGTATTCTTCCATCGTTTCCTGCAACGCCGGATCGATGAGCTGGTGGTGGGCATGGAGCAGGAAGCGATCAAGCTGGTCGAAGTGGTGCAGGGCGATCGCGATGTGGACCTGACCGGGAGTAAAGCGTGAAATTCCGCCGCAAACCACGGGAAACGGTGGACATCAACCTCGCGTCGCTGATCGACGTAGTGTTCATCCTGCTGCTGTTTTTTGTCGTGACCACCACCTTCACCCGTGAAACCCAGTTGCGCGTCGATCTGCCGGAAGCCGTCAGCGGCACGCCGGCCGACGATCAGAGCAAGCCTTTGGACATCGCCATCAGTGCCGACGGCGTGTTCTCGGTGAACAACCAGATCCTGCCGAAAAGTGACCTGGCTTCGCTGATGGACGCACTGCAAAAAGCAGCCAACGGCGACACCAACCGACCGCTGTCCATCAGCGCCGACGGCAAGACTCAACATCAGTCCGTGGTGACCGCAATGGATGCGGCCGGCAAGCTTGGTTTCAGCCATTTGCGCATGACCACTATCGAGGCGGCGCCCCCCGCGCCCTGATGAGCATGTCCAATCGATTGCTCGCCGCGTGGTACGCAGGTCATCCGGCCCTGAAGCTGTTGCAGCCACTGGAGTGGTTGTACCGGCGCGTGGTCATGAACAAGCGCAAGCGCTTTCTGGCGGGTGAGGGCGAGATCTATCAGCCGCCGGTGCCGCTGATCGTGGTTGGCAATATCACCGTGGGTGGTACCGGCAAGACGCCACTGATTCTATGGATGATCGAGCACTGCCAGCGCAGCGGCCTGCGGGTCGGCGTGGTCAGCCGCGGCTACGGCGCCAAACCGCCGCAGTTGCCGTGGCGGGTCGAGGCCGAGCACAGTGCTGACGTCGCCGGTGACGAGCCGTTGCTGATCGTCCAGCGCACGGGCGTGCCGCTGATGATCGACCCTAATCGCGGTAACGCCGTCAAAGCCTTGCTGGCCAGCGAGCCGCTGGACTTGATCCTGTCCGACGACGGCATGCAGCACTACCGCCTGGCCCGTGACCTCGAGCTGGTGCTGATCGACGCCGCCCGCGGCCTGGGCAACCGTCGATGCCTGCCTGCCGGGCCATTGCGCGAACCGGTCGAGCGCCTGCAAAGCGTCGACGCGGTGCTCTACAACGGTGCCGTGGCTGACCGCGATGATGGATTTGCCTTTCAATTGCAACCCACCGCGCTGGTCAACCTGCGCAGCGGCGAACGGCGTCCCCTCGACCACTTCCCCAGCGGCCAGGCCCTGCACGCGGTGGCCGGCATCGGTAATCCGCAACGTTTCTTCAAGACCCTCGAAACGCTACACTGGCAGCCGGTTCCACATGCGTTTGCCGACCACGCCGAATACAGCGTGGAGGCTTTGAATTTCACGCCGTCATTGCCATTGGTGATGACGGAAAAGGACGCGGTGAAATGCCGTGCCTTTGCCGCCGCCGATTGGTGGTACCTGGCGGTCGATGCCGTGCCGTCGCCGGCCTTCGTGGCCTGGTTCGATACACAGCTGATGCGCCTGCTGCCGGCTCGTTTGTTGCCTTAACTCCGTTTTTTCCAGGGAATGCTCATGGACACCAAATTGCTCGATATCCTCGCTTGCCCGGTCTGCAAAGGCCCGCTCAAGCTCAGCGCCGACAAGACCGAGCTGATCAGCAAGGGTGCAGGCCTGGCCTACCCGATTCGCGACGGCATCCCGGTGATGCTCGAATCCGAAGCGCGCACCCTGACCACCGACGAGCGCCTGGATAAATGACCACAGCCTTTACCGTCGTCATTCCATCGCGTTACGCCTCCACACGCCTGCCGGGCAAGCCGCTGCTGTTGATCGCCGGCAAGCCGATGATCCAGCACGTCTGGGAACAGGCGAGCAAAAGCAGCGCCGAGCGGGTGGTGGTGGCCACCGACGACGCGCGCATCGTCGAGGCCTGCAAAGGCTTTGGTGCCGAAGTGGTGTTGACCCGTGAAGATCACAATTCCGGCACCGATCGCCTGGCCGAAGTCGCGATGAAGCTGGGCCTGGCGCCCGACGCCATTGTGGTCAACGTCCAGGGCGACGAACCGCTGATCCCGCCGAGCGTGATCGATCAGGTCGCCGCCAACCTGGCGGCCCACGCCGAAGCGCGCATGGCCACTCTGGCCGAACCGATCGAAGACGCGGACACCCTGTTCAATCCCAACGTGGTCAAGGTCGTCAGCGACCTCAATGGCCTGGCGCTGACGTTCAGCCGTTCCACCTTGCCCTGGGCGCGGGATGCGTTCGCCGTGAACCCTGAGCAGTTGCCCGAAGGTGTGCCGTATCGCCGCCATATCGGCATCTATGCCTACCGCGCCGGTTTCCTGCAGGATTTCGTCAGCTGGGGTCCATGCTGGCTGGAAAACACCGAGTGCCTTGAACAGCTGCGTGCCCTGTGGCACGGCGTGCGGATCCATGTGGCCGACGCACTGATCGCGCCGCCAGCCGGTGTCGATACCGTTGAAGACCTAGAGCGCGTTCGTCGCCTGCTGGAGGCGTGATGCGGGTTCTGTTTGTCTGCCTGGGCAACATCTGCCGTTCACCCACGGCCGAAGGCGTGCTGCGGCATAAGTTGCGTGAAGCGGGGCTGGCCGACCAGGTCGAAGTCGCCTCAGCCGGTACTGGCGACTGGCATGTCGGCAAGGCGCCGGACCAGCGCAGTCAGGCCGCGGCGAAGCTGCGCGGTTATGACTTGTCCGCCCAGCGCGCCCGGCAAGTCAGCCGCGCCGATTTCACCACCTACGATCTGATCCTGGCGATGGACAACAGCAATCTGCGCAACCTCAAGGCCTTGCAACCGGTCAAGGGCAAGGCAGAGCTGGATTTGTTCCTGCGTCGCTATCAGTCGGAAATCGATGAAGTGCCGGACCCGTATTACGACGGCGACCAAGGCTTCGAGCAGGTGCTGGACCTGATCGAGCGCGCCAGCGATTTGCTGGTGATCGAATTGAAGGGACGGTTATGAGTTTGCAGGTTCAATCGCAGGTTTCGCTCAAGCCGTTTAACAGCTTTGGCGTGGATGTCCAGGCCCGGTTGTTTGCCGAGGCCCATAGCGACGCCGATGTGCGCGAAGCCCTGGCCTACGGGCTGGAACACGAGGTGCCGGTGCTGGTGATCGGCGGCGGCAGCAACCTGCTGCTGACGGCGGATATCGATTCGCTGGTGCTGCGCATGGCCACCCGCGGGACTCGCGTGCTGAGCGATGACGGCAGCAAAGTGGTGATCGAGGCCGAGGCCGGTGAGCCCTGGCATCCCTTCGTGCAACACACACTGTCCCAGGGACTGTCCGGCCTGGAAAACCTCAGCCTGATTCCCGGCACCGTCGGTGCGGCACCAATGCAGAACATCGGCGCCTATGGGGTCGAGATCAAGGACGTGTTCGCCGGCCTGACCGCCCTCGATCGCCAGACCGGCGAACTGCGCGACTTCACATTGCAAGAGTGCAACTTCGCTTACCGCGACAGCCTGTTCAAGCAGGAGCCGGGGCGTTGGTTGATCCTGCGTGTGCGTTTCGCCCTCGACCGCGCCGCGCATCTGCACCTGGAATACGGCCCGGTGCGTCAGCGCCTGACCGAACAAGGCATCGAGCATCCGACCGCCAGCGATGTCAGCCAGGCCATTTGCAGCATCCGCAACGAAAAACTCCCGGACCCGGCCGTACTCGGCAATGCCGGCAGCTTCTTCAAGAACCCTTTGGTGCCGGCGGCGCTGGCTGCACGGCTCAAGGGCGAATACCCGGACCTGGTGGCCTATGCGCAACCCAACGGGCAGATGAAGCTGGCCGCCGGTTGGTTGATCGAGCGGGCAGGGTGGAAGGGTTTCCGTGAGGCTGACGCTGGCGTGCATAAATTGCAGGCACTGGTGCTGGTCAACTATGGCGGCGCGACGGGCCTGCAACTGCTGAACCTGGCGCAGCGCATCCAGAAAGACATTTTCGAGCGTTTCCATGTCGATCTGGAAATGGAGCCGAACCGGTATTAAGCTTTCAGGACGGATCAAAAAGCCCTGCACGATGTTTATCGTGCAGGGCTTTTTTGTTAATGCTCGGTTAACTTAGTCAGCTAACGATGCACACTCTTGCTCCACCAAAGGCCCGGTGCAGACGTCTGCGTCTGCATAAGAGAGCCCATTAGCCTGAGTCGATCTGCGTGCGACCCACCGAGATCCAGCGGCAGATTGCTCGACCCCATAACTCAAGAACTATGCGGGCGTGCCCATGATTACCCTGAAACTCAATGGTCAAGACCATCAACTCGACGTCACCGAGGACATGCCGCTGCTCTGGGCGATCCGCGACGTGGCCGGTTACAACGGCACCAAGTTCGGCTGCGGCATGGGCCTGTGCGGGGCCTGCACCATTCATATCGAAGGGGCTCCGGCACGCAGTTGCATCACGCCCATCGGTTCAGTCGCCGGGCAGAATGTCAGCACCATCGACAACCTGCACGCCGACCCGATCGGCAAAGTCGTGCAGCAAGCCTGGCTCGACACGGCGGTCGCCCAATGCGGCTTCTGCCAGGGCGGGCAAATCATGTCGGCGACGGCGTTGCTCAAGACCAATCCGAACCCGAGCGACGAGCAGATCGAAGAAGCCATGGTCGGCAACATCTGCCGCTGCGGCACCTATAACCGTATCAAGACCGCGATCCGCCAGGCCTCCACTCACCTGAAGGAGGCCAAGGCATGAGCCGCTTATCGAATGATTTCGTCCTGAGCAACCTCAGTCGCCGTGGTTTTCTCAAGGGCGTGGGGGCGACCGGTGCACTGGTGGTCGCCGCGAGTTGGGGCTGGCAGGACGCGTTTGCCGACGAGAAAGAGAAGAAGTTCGGCGCCGACGGCATGCCTCACGGCTGGGTCGACGATCCGAAAGTCTATGTGAGCATCGCCGCGGATGGCACGGTGACCGTGATTTGCAACCGCTCGGAGATGGGCCAGGGCGTGCGCACCAGCTTGACCATGGTGGTGGCCGATGAACTGGAAGCCGACTGGGCGATGGTCAAGGTGCAGCAGGCCCCCGGCGATGAGGTGCGCTTCGGCAACCAGGACACCGACGGCTCGCGCAGCATGCGTCACTGGTACGAGCCGATGCGCCGTTGCGGTGCCGCCGCGCGGACCATGCTCGAACAGGCTGCGGCCGCACAATGGAAAGTGCCGGTCGGTGAGTGTCACGCGCAATTGCATAAGGTTGTCCATGAGCCTTCTGGCCGCGAAATCGGATATGGCGCCCTGGCCTCCGCTGCAAGCGCGTTGCCGGTTCCGGCCCGCGACAGCCTGAAGCTCAAGCAACCCTCTGAGTTCCGTTACATCGGCAAGGAAGGCACCAAGGCCATCGACGGTGAAGACATCGTCAACGGTCGTGCGGTGTACGGCGCCGACGTGCATTTCGACGGCATGCTGTACGCGACCATTGCGCGGCCCACGGTGTATGGCGGCAAAGTCAAAAGCTTCGATGGCAGCGCGGCGATGAAAGTCCCCGGCGTGGTCAAAGTGGTACAGATCGAAAGCCGTCCGTTGCCCTCTGAGTTCCAACCTCTGGGCGGCATCGCCGTGGTGGCGAGCAATACCTGGGCGGCGATCAAAGGGCGCGAGGCGCTGAAAATCGAGTGGGACGACGGCCCCAACGCCAGCTACGATTCGATCGCCTATCGCAAGGAACTCGAAGCCGCCTCGCTCAAGCCCGGCAAGGTGGTGCGCAATACCGGCAACCTCGAAAAGGCCATGGACAGCGCCGATAGCACCCTGGAAGCCTCCTACTATTTGCCGCATCTGTCACAGTCGCCGATGGAGCCGATGGTCGCCATTGCGCGGTTCAAGGACGGTGCGTGTGAAGCCTGGGGGCCAAGCCAGGCACCGCAGGTCTCTCGGGAACGGATCGGTGAGCGCCTGGGCCTGCCGTTCGACAAGGTCACGTTCAACGTGACCTTGCTGGGGGGCGGATTCGGGCGCAAGTCCAAGCCTGACTTCATCATCGAAGCCGCCATCCTCGCCAAAGAATTCCCAGGCAAAGCGGTGCAGGTGCAATGGACCCGCGAAGACGACATCCACTGTTCCTACTTCCACACCGTGTCGGCCGAATACCTCAAGGCCAGCCTGAACAAGGATGGCCTGCCGTCCGGCTGGTTGCACCGTACGGTGGCGCCGAGCATCACCGCGTTGTTTGCGCCGGGCATGAACCATGAGGCGGCGTTCGAACTGGGCATGGGGTTCACCAACATGGCCTATGCGATCCCCAACATTCGCCTGGAGAACCCCGAGGCCACGGTGCATACCCGGGTGGGTTGGTATCGCTCGGTGTCGAATATTCCCCATGGCTTCTCGATCCAGAGTTTTATCGATGAACTGGCGCACAAGGCCGGGCAGGACCCACTCAAGTACCAGATCAGATTGCTCGGCCCGGATCGTCAGATCGATCCGCGCACCTTGAGTGAAGAGTGGAACTACGGCGAATCCCCCGAGCGTTATCCGATCGACACCGCGCGCCTGCGCACGGTACTGGAGACCGCCGCCAAAGCCGCCGGTTGGGGGCGTGAGTTGCCCAAGGGGCGCGGCCTGGGACTGGCGGTGCATTACAGCTTCGTGACGTATGTGGCGGCGGTGATCGAGGTGGAGGTGAAAGATGATGGCACACTGGTGGTGCACAAGGCCGACATCGCCGTCGACTGCGGACCACAGATCAACCCCGAGCGCATTCGCGCGCAATTCGAGGGGGCCTGCGTCATGGGCCTGGGTAATGCGGTGCTGGGGGAAATCAGCTTCAAGGACGGCAAGGTCCAGCAGGATAACTTCCACATGTACGAGGTGGCGCGCATGTCCCTGGCACCGAAAGAAGTGGCGGTGCATCTGGTGACGCCGCCGGGCAACGTGCCCTTGGGCGGTGTGGGTGAACCAGGCGTGCCACCGATTGCGCCGGCACTGTGCAATGCGATCTTTGCTGCCACCGGCAAACGCATCCGCAACCTGCCGGTTCGTTATCAGCTGTCGGGCTGGCAAAAGGCCGGCGCCTGATGGACAGCGCCGATCTGAACGTCCTGCGCAGTGTGTTGCAATGGCATCGCGCCGGTCAGCGGGTGGTGTTGTACAGCGTGGTCGAAACCTGGGGCACTGCGCCCCGGGCACCCGGCGCCATGCTCGCCTTGCGCGAAGACGGCATGGTGATTGGTTCGGTTTCCGGCGGGTGTGTCGAAGATGACTTGATCGCCCGGCTGCACGACGGACGCCTAGCGCTTGACGGGCCGCCGGTGCAATTGATCACCTACGGCGTGACCCGCGAGGAAGCCGCACGTTTCGGCTTGCCCTGCGGCGGTACCTTGCGCTTGACCGAGGAGCGTATCGACGATGGGGATTGGGTCGAGCCATTGCTCGCGCGTTGCGAGGCCCATGAAATCGTTGCGCGCGAACTGAATCTGGCCACTGGCAAAGTACTTTTGCTGCCGGCCAGTAAAGCTGACGTGTTGGCATTCGACGGACAGACCTTGCGGGCGATCTATGGCCCGCGCTGGCGCTTGCTGCTGATCGGCGCGGGGCAGCTGTCACGTTATGTGGCGGAAATGGCCCGGTTGCTGGATTTCGAGGTGTTGATTTGCGATCCGCGTACCGAGTTTGTCTATGGCTGGGAGGAGCAGCACGGACGATTCGTTTCGGGCATGCCGGATGAGGCGGTATTGAACATCCAGACCGATGAACGCACGGCCATCGTGGCCTTGACCCATGATCCGCGTCTGGACGACATGGCGCTGCTCACGGCCCTGGATTCCAGGGCTTTTTACGTCGGTGCGCTGGGATCGCGAGTCAACAGCCAGAAACGCCGGGAAAACCTGGCTCAACTGGGGTTGTCGCAATCGGCGATTGACCGCTTGCATGGTCCGATCGGTTTGCACATCGGCAGTCATAATCCTGCGGAAATTGCCTTGTCGCTCATGGCGGAAATCGTGGCGGTCAAAAATGGCGTCGAACTGAAGCAGAAGAAAGCCGTGCGGGAGAGCGTATGAGCGAGTCCATTGGCGTCGTCGTACTGGCGGCAGGGCAGGGCAGCCGCTTTCGCCAGGAGGCGGGTGCCGAAAAGGATAAATTGGTGGCCGATTGCACCGGGCGTGACGGCGTGGTGCGGTCCGTCATCGAGCACACGTTGGTCAACCTGCCGGCGGCGCTGGACAAACGCGTACTGGTGACCACTGCTGACCGCCCGCAAGTGATTCGCATGGCTCAGGCCTATGGCTGCGAGATTGTACTGATCGAATCGACGGGAATGGGCGACAGCATTGCCGCGGGAGTCGTTGCCTGCAAGCAACTCGATGGTTGGTTGATGGTGCTGGGGGATATGCCGTTCATCCTGCCATCCAGTATCGAGCAAGTGGTGGCGGGTATTGGCGATGACCGTATCAGCGTGCCCGTGCAGAGCGGTGAGTACGGACATCCGGTCGGGTTCGGACGGGACTTCGCGGTGGGGTTGATGGCGCTATCGGGGGATCGTGGCGCCAAACCGTTGTTTGCCCAGGGGCGGGTGGTTGAAGTGACCGTGGATGATCCGGGTGTTGTGTGGGATGTGGATGTGCCGCAGGCATTGATCTTTAGCCCCGCATAGATTTTCAGATCAACCTGAACCCCCTGTGGGAGCGAGCCTGCTCGCGATAGCGATCTGCCATCCAGCAGAGATGCAATCTGATCCACCGCTTTCGCGAGCAGGCTCGCTCCTACAAGGGATTGCTGTGAAGTCCGGATATAAAAAAGCCCCGCCTGGGATCACCAGGCGGGGCTTTTTAGTGGCCGATGGAATCAGACGAGAGGTTTAGGCTCGTGTTCTTTTTCCTGGGCTTGCTCGTGTTGCTCTACCGCTTCCTGAACGGAGCGCGGTGCTTCGTGGATCACCGACTCAACCGGCTCGGCAGCCACTTCAGCGGCCGGGGCAGGAGCTGCCTCAACCACTTCAGCAGCAACCGGTGCAGGCTCGGCAGCGACAACCGCTTCAGCTGGAGCCGCAGCGGCAGCCAGTTCAGCTTCCTTCTGCAGACGCTCGGCTTCACGCTTGCGACGACGCACTTCACGCGGGTCGTTAGGCGCACGGCCACTTGGCGTCAGGGCGCTGACAGGAGCAGTTTCGACTACCGGAGCAGGTGCTTCGGCAACGACCGGTGCTTCAACGACTGGCGCTTCAACCACCGGCGCTGGAGCCGGTTCCGCGGCGGCAACCACCGGCTCGGAAACCATGGCTTCAGCCACTGGGGTTTCAGCGGCAGGTGCAGCGGCTTCAGCGACGGCTGGCTCGGCAACCCAGTTGAATGCGGTTTGCTCTTCGCGAACTTCACGCACGGTTTCAGTCACGGTTTCAACAACCGCTTCTGCAGCCATAGCTGGTGCTTCTACCACTGGCGCTGGCTCGGCAGCCGCTTCAACAGCAGGCTGAGCTTCCGGCGCTGGCGCCACTTCGATTTCCGGCGAGGCGGTGATTTCGACCGGTGTGGTCGCTTCAACGACTGGCGCTTCAACCGGAGCTGCTTCCAGAGTCGCGGCTGTGGCGCGTTCGGCTTGCACGTTGGCTTCAGCTTCGGCTGGAGCGCTGATCACGCTGCTGGCAACGGCTGCGGTAACAGCCAGGCCGGCGGCCAGATCGGCAACGCTTGGTGCTTCAGCGTTTTCGCCGGACTCGGACTCTTCCGAACCTTCGATCACGTTGCCGTTGGCGTCACGCTGACGCTCGCGACGGTTGCTGCGACGACGCTGACCACGGGAGCGGCGGCGTGGACGATCGCCTTCGGCGCCTTCCTGACCGTCTTCCTGCAGTTGCTCTTCGTTGGTGACCAGTTCTTCTTCAGTGGCGGCTGCGGCAGCTTGTTCGGCACGTGGCTGACGTTCTTCACGCGGTGGGCGTGGAGCGCGTTCTTCACGTGGCTGGCGAGCTGGACGCTCTTCAGCGGTAGCAACGGCGGCTGGAGCAGCCGAAGCAGCCGGAGCGGCATCCAGAGGTTCGCGCAGTTCACGAACGCGCTCTTCACGCTCGCCACGTGGCTTGCGATCTTCACGCGGAGCGCGCGGTGCACGTTCTTCACGAGGCGCGCGTGGTGCGCGTTCTTCGCGGGCTACTGCCGGAGTTTCTTCGCGGGTCTCGCGAGGTTCGCGCACTTCCCGTGGCTGACGCTCTTCACGTGGCTCACGTGGTGCGCGTTCTTCACGCGGTGCACGCTCTTCGCGAGGCTTGCGCTCTTCATCGCGGCGACCGTTACGGTTGCGGCTTTGCTGGCGACCGTTACGACGCTCTTCGTTGCGGGCCGGACGCTCGGCGGCAGGTTTTTCAACCACAACCGGTGCGGCAGGCTCTTCCTTGGTGGCGAACAGGCTCACCAGCGACTTCACCAGGCCTTTGAACAGGCTTGGCTCCGGTACGGCGACCGGGGCAGGGGCTGGAGCGGCAACTTCGGTCGGCACCGGAGCGTTGGCGCGGGCCGGGGCCGTCTTGACCGCGGCTTCCTGGCGAACCAGGGTGCGGGTCGCAGCGGCTGGCTGGACTTCTTCGACTTCGGCAGCGGCCGCAGCGATTTCGTAGCTGGACTGGTTGGTCGCAGCTTCCGGGCTGTCATCACGCAGGCGCTGCACTTCGAAATGCGGCGTTTCGAGGTGATCGTTCGGCAGGATGACGATGCGGGCGCGGGTGCGCAGTTCGATCTTGGTGATCGAGTTGCGTTTTTCGTTGAGCAGGAACGCAGCCACCGGGATCGGCACTTGTGCACGAACTTCGGCGGTACGGTCTTTCAGGGCTTCTTCTTCGATCAGGCGCAGGATCGCCAGGGACAGCGATTCAACGTCGCGGATGATGCCGGTGCCGTTGCAACGCGGGCAGACGATGCCGCTGCTTTCGCCCAGGGATGGACGCAGGCGCTGACGGGACATTTCCAGCAGGCCGAAGCGCGAAATGCGACCGACTTGCACGCGAGCGCGGTCGGCTTCCAGGCATTCGCGGACTTTCTCTTCCACGGCGCGCTGGTTCTTGGCAGGGGTCATGTCGATGAAGTCGATGACGATCAGGCCGCCGATGTCGCGCAGGCGCAACTGACGGGCGATTTCTTCGGCCGCTTCAAGGTTGGTTTGCAGTGCGGTTTCTTCGATATCGCTGCCTTTGGTGGCGCGCGCCGAGTTGATGTCGATGGACACCAGGGCTTCGGTCGGATCGATAACGATGGAGCCGCCGGAAGGCAGTTCGACAACGCGCTGGAAAGCGGTTTCGATCTGGCTTTCGATCTGGAAACGGTTGAACAGCGGAACGCTGTCTTCGTACAGCTTGATCTTGCTGGCGTACTGCGGCATTACCTGGCGGATGAAGGTCAGGGCTTCGTCCTGGGCTTCAACGCTGTCGATCAGCACTTCGCCGATGTCCTGGCGCAGGTAGTCGCGGATCGCGCGGATGATCACGTTGCTTTCCTGGTAGATCAGGAACGGCGCGGAACGATCCAGCGAGGCTTCTTTGATCGCGGTCCAGAGTTGCAGCAGGTAGTCGAGGTCCCACTGCATTTCTTCGCTGCTGCGGCCCAGGCCGGCAGTACGAACGATCAGACCCATGTCAGCCGGGGCAACCAGGCCGTTCAGGGCTTCACGCAGTTCATTGCGCTCTTCGCCTTCGATGCGACGGGAGATACCGCCGGCACGCGGGTTGTTCGGCATCAGCACCAGGTAACGACCGGCCAGGCTGATGAAGGTGGTCAGGGCGGCGCCCTTGTTGCCACGTTCTTCTTTTTCGACCTGAACGATGACTTCCTGACCTTCGCTCAGGACGTCCTTGATGTTGACGCGACCTTCCGGGGCTTTCTTGAAGTATTCGCGGGAGATTTCTTTGAGGGGCAGGAAGCCGTGGCGCTCAGAGCCGAAATCGACAAAGGCAGCCTCGAGGCTTGGTTCGATGCGAGTAATCCGGCCTTTATAGATGTTGGCCTTCTTCTGCTCGCGTGCACCGGATTCGATGTCCAGGTCGTAGAGGCGCTGGCCATCTACCAGTGCAACACGCAACTCTTCGGGTTGAGTTGCGTTAATCAGCATTCTTTTCATGTAGTACCGTCGGTTTCCGGGCTGCCGGAAACGGCGTTCGGCACACACGACTTCTCACGGTCGGTGTCAGGTGCGTCGGGAGTGGTTGGCCATTTCCCGTGTCCAGCGAAGTCTGGCCAATGTGGGCCTTCATCGCGACGTACGCGTCCTGCTTGCTGTGGCTACTTAAGCACTCAGTCAGGAGGAGGAATCAACCAGCGGCTGTGGACGAGATGAAGCGTCTTGAGAAAGCCTGTTGCTACACAGTCCGGCGGTTGTGCATCTCCACCCTACACGTATCCCTGATAATTCGGGTGCTGCCGCGCGCAGAATCCGCAGCGGGTTGGCATTTACCGTGAGCTCCGATAGGGGAGGTCACGCATCATGGCTAATTTAGGCGTTGTTTCCGATGCCTTCGCTCGGGGTCATTCGCAACTGACTGCACTTTGTGAACTGGCCGTGAATATGGCTCGCAAAACGAGTGAAAAACTCTGCTTTGTGGCGTGATTCAGGCCTCATGTCACCTGCGCTCGTTACACCTGCAAACTCCACCGTTACGTAGCGAAAGCCCCGTAGGACGGCCTCGCGTCCTGGTGAATTGCGTTGGTCAGGGCCGGTTTTTGACCGTTGGTCCGCTGTCCAGGCCGCTTTTGGCGACGTTCGCGACTATAGCAGCAATGATTAAGTGCTTCAATTCCATAAAAAATTGTTATCATCCGCGCCATGACGACGACTACCCCCCCGACTCCAGGCGTACAACTGCTTGAGGTCTCGCCGGAATATGCCGGCCAGCGCATTGATAATTTCCTTCTCGCCCGACTCAAAGGCGTGCCCAAGACCTTGATTTACCGCATTTTGCGCAAGGGCGAAGTGCGCGTGAACAAAGGTCGGATCAAGCCCGAGTACAAGCTGCAGGCGGGCGACATCGTGCGCGTGCCGCCGGTTCGCGTGCCTGAGCGCGACGAGCCGGTACCACTGGCACAAGGCCTGCTGCAGCGGCTCGAGGCCTCGATTGTCTTCGAAGACAAGGCGCTGATCGTGATCAACAAGCCTTGCGGCATCGCCGTTCACGGCGGCAGCGGCTTGAACTACGGAGTCATCGAAGCCTTTCGTCAGTTGCGTCCCGATTGCAAGGAGCTCGAACTGGTTCATCGTCTCGATCGTGACACCTCCGGCCTGCTGATGATCGCCAAGAAGCGCAGCATGCTGCGTCACTTGCACACAGCCTTGCGCGGTGATGGCGTTGATAAGCGCTATATGGCGCTGGTTCGCGGTAACTGGGCATCCTCGATCAAGCAAGTTCGAGCGTCGCTCGGCAAGAGCAATCTGCGCTCCGGTGAGCGTATGGTCGAGGTCGATGAGGAGGAGGGCAAGGAGTCTGTGACCGTGTTCAAGGTCCTGCGTCGCTTTGGCGACTTTGCCACCCTGATTGAAGCCAAGCCGATCACCGGCCGCACTCACCAGATCCGCGTCCACACGTTGCACGCCGGGCACTGCATTGCCGGCGACACCAAGTACGGCGATGACGATTTCAGTAAGGAAATTCGCGATCTGGGCGGCAAGCGCCTGTTCCTGCACGCCTACATGCTGACCGTGCCGCTTCCCGATGGCGGTGAGCTGAAGCTGCAAGCGCCGGTCGACGAGATGTGGGCCAAAACCGTGGAGCGATTGAGTGCGCCCATCTGATTACAAACTGCTGATCTTTGATTGGGACGGCACCCTGGCCGATTCCATTGGCCGGATTGTCGAGGCGATGCACGTTGCTTCGCAGCGTTCCGGTTTTGAGCTGCGTGATGATCTGGCCGTCAAGGGCATCATCGGTCTGGGCTTGCCGGAAGCGATCCGCACCCTGTACCCCGAAATCGATGATGCCGAGCTGATCGCGTTCCGTGAGCACTATGCTGAGCATTACATTGCGTCGGAGGCTGTGCCTTCGCCGCTGTTCGAGGGTGTGGTCGAGTCGCTCGAGGCATTTCGTGCCGAGGGTTATCATCTGGCAGTGGCGACCGGCAAGGCCCGTCGCGGGCTGGATCGGGTGCTGAAGTCCCATGGCTGGGAGAATTACTTCGATATCACCCGCGCTGCCGACGAGACCGCCAGCAAGCCCCATCCGCTGATGCTTGAGCAAATCCTGGCCCATTGCGAGGTTCGCCCGGAACAGGCGTTGATGGTCGGTGATTCGTCCTTTGATTTGCAAATGGCGCGCAACGCAGGCATGGGCTCGGTGGCCGTCAGTTATGGCGCCCAATCGATCGATGCGTTGAAATTGTATGAGCCGCGACTGGCCATCGACCGTTTTTCAGAATTGCATGCCTGGCTCAGTCAGCGGGCTTAACCGGTTGTATTTGGGGTGGATGGCATGACCGACGAATGGAAGGCGCCCGCCAAGGCGAGCGCAGAGAGCGGTGACGACAAAAGCTGGAAGCTGCTGGAAAAGACGCTGCTGGCCAGCGTGCAGGAGCAGCGCCGTTCCCGTCGCTGGGGGATATTCTTCAAGTCACTGACTTTTGTGTATCTGTTCGGCGCAATTGCCCTGTTTTCGCCGCTGATGGATATGGAGAAGGCCGCTACCCTCGGTGCCAATTACACGGCGTTGATCGATGTGACAGGCATGATTGCCGACAAGGAGCCGGCCAGCGCAGACAATATCGTCGGCAGCCTGCGCGCGGCTTTCGAGGACAAGAAGGTCAAGGGCGTCATCCTGCGCATCAACAGCCCGGGCGGCAGTCCGGTGCAGTCGGGTTATGTCTATGACGAGATCCGTCGTCTGCGCGGCCTGCACCCGGATATCAAGCTCTATGCGGTCATTTCCGATCTGGGGGCTTCCGGCGCTTACTACATCGCCAGCGCGGCAGATCAGATCTACGCCGACAAGGCGAGCCTGGTCGGCTCCATCGGTGTGACGGCAGCCGGTTATGGTTTTGTCGGCACCATGGAGAAGCTGGGCGTCGAGCGTCGCACTTACACCTCTGGCGAGCACAAGTCGTTCCTCGATCCGTTCCAGCCACAGAAGCCGGAAGAAACCGCCTTCTGGCAGGGCGTGCTCGATACGACCCACAAGCAGTTCATCAGCAGCGTCAAGCAGGGCCGTGGCGATCGCCTGAAGGACAAGGAGCATCCGGAGCTGTTCTCCGGCCTGGTCTGGTCCGGCGAGCAGGCACTGCCACTGGGGTTGATCGATGGGTTGGGTAGCGCCAGTTCAGTTGCGCGGGATGTGATCGGCGAGAAAGAACTGGTGGACTTTACCGTTCAGGAGTCGCCATTCGATCGCTTCTCGAAAAAGCTCGGTGCTAGTGTGGCTGAGCATTTGGCGATGTGGATGGGTTTTAACGGTCCGTCGCTGCGCTGATCCGGCCTTAGGTCAAAAGATCGCAGCCTGCGGCAGCTCCTACGCTAATTCGTGTAGGAGCTGCCGCAGGCTGCGATCTTTTGCTATCAGGGGATTTGCACGCCTTCGGCCAGCAACATGTCGATCAGGCGAATCAGCGGCAGGCCGATCAGGCTGGTGGCGTCAGGTCCCTCGGTGCTGCGAAACAGGCTGACCCCCAGGCCTTCGGCCTTAAAGCTGCCTGCGCAGTCGTAGGGTCGCTCGGCGTGCAGGTAGCGTTCGATGCGGGGTGCGTCGAGTGTGCGCATGTGTACGGTGAATGGCACGCAATCGACCTGGCAGTGCCCGGTCTGGCTGTTGAGCAGGGCCAGACCGGTCAGAAATGTCACGCTGGCACCGCTAGCGGCCAGCAGTTGTTCGCGGGCTTTTTCGAACGTGTGGGGCTTGCCGATAATCCGCTCTCCCAGCACGGCGACCTGGTCGGAGCCGATTATCAGATGAGCGGTATGGCTGTCGGCCAGGGCGCGGGATTTCTCTTCGGCGAGGCGTTTGACCAGCTCGATGGCGGATTCGCCCGGGCGATGGCTTTCGTCGATATCCGGCGAGCTGCAAGTGAATGGCAGCTGCAGGCGGGTCAGCAATTCCCGGCGATAGGCCGAGCTGGAAGCGAGTAATAAAGGCAGCATGCGCAACTCCATAAGGCGTGTGCGAATTCTAGCGAGGCTTCCAAGTGACGGACAGGACTGAATTTCCTTTGACATGGGCGGGGGCATCCCTATAATGCTGCGCCTATGTTGAATGACCCGATTCCACCTCACGTTGACCCGCGCAAATTGGCTGATCGTGGCACCACCCTTCAAGGTGAAATGCTGCTGGCCGATTTGGAGAGACTCTGCGACCCGCTTTCCGACAATGTCGGTACGGTGCAGGCTAAATTCGTTTTTGAACGAGATGAACGTAAATCTGTGGTCATCCACAGCTTTATCGACACTGAAGTCAAAATGGTTTGCCAGCGTTGTCTTGAGCTGGTCACCCTGCCGATCCACAGCGAATGCAGTTACGCCGTGGTGAAGGAGGGTGCGAATACCCAGTCGTTGCCGAAAGGTTATGACGTGCTGGAACTGGGCGAAGATCCTTTGGATCTGCAGTCACTGATCGAGGAGGAGCTTCTGCTCGCCTTGCCCATTGTGCCTGCTCATCATCCGGAAGAATGCCAGCAGCCGGCGGGTCTCGATGAGCCCGAACCGAGCGAGGACGAGGTAACGCGGTCCAACCCGTTCAGTGTATTGGCGCAGTTAAAGCGTGACCCAAACGTTTAGGAGTTAATCAATTATGGCTGTTCAGCAGAACAAAAAATCCCGCTCTGCCCGTGACATGCGCCGTTCGCACGACGCTCTCGAGGCTAGCACCCTGTCTGTAGAAAAAACCACCGGTGAAGTTCACCTGCGTCACCACGTATCGCCAGAAGGCGTATACCGTGGCCGTAAAGTGATCGACAAGGGCGCTGACGAGTAATCACTTGTCCGCTCAAGTCATCGCGATTGACGCAATGGGCGGGGACTTCGGTCCCCGCAGCATTGTTCAGGCCAGCCTTGCTTGCCTGTCTGCTACACCCTCGCTGCACCTGACCCTCGTCGGTCAACCCTCCCTTCTTGAAGAATTGATCGCTGGCCATTCGGCTGTGGATCGCGCGCGCCTGTCGATTACACCGGCGAGCGAAGTCATCACCATGGACGAAAAACCCGCCCAGGCCTTGCGCGGCAAACCTGACTCATCGATGCGCGTTGCGCTTGAGTTGTTGCGTGACGGAAAGGTCCAGGCCTGTGTCAGTGCCGGCAACACCGGGGCGCTGATGGCGTTGTCGCGGTTCGTGCTCAAGACCCTGCCGGGCATTGACCGTCCGGCCATGGTCGCGGCGATTCCGACACAAAAGGGTTACTGCCAATTGCTCGACCTGGGCGCCAACGTCGATTGCAGTGCCGAGCATCTGTTGCAGTTTGCGGTCATGGGCTCGGTTGCGGCGGAAACCCTGGGCATAGTGCGTCCACGGGTGGCGTTGCTGAACATCGGCACCGAAGACATCAAGGGCAATCAGCAGGTCAAGCTGGCAGCGACATTGTTGCAAGGCGCCCGGGGCATCAATTACATCGGCTTTATCGAGGGCGACGGTTTGTACCGTGGCGAAGCGGATGTGGTGGTGTGCGACGGTTTTGTCGGCAACATCCTGCTCAAATCCAGCGAAGGTCTGGCGACCATGATTGCCGGGCGCATCGAGGCGTTGTTCAGGAAGAACGTGGCCTCTCGCGTGGTCGGTGCGTTGGCGCTGCCGTTGATGAAGCGTCTGCAGGCTGAACTGGCGCCTGCCCGACACAACGGTGCGAGCTTTCTCGGCTTGCAGGGGATTGTGGTGAAAAGCCACGGTTCTGCAGGGGTCCAGGGGTTTCAGAGTGCCATTGCGCGCGCCTTGATCGAGATTCAGGAGAATCTTCCCGAGCGCCTGCACGGTCGTCTGGAGGATTTGTTGCTTTAGGCGTTTTCGTCGGACAATGCTTAAATGTGACCGCTTGGTTCGATGGGCCATCCAACTGTCAGTTTCTTGCGTCCCCAAAGCGGGACGCCAACTCTCCGACGACAAGATCATTAGGGGCTTGTTACATGTCTGCTTCCCTCGCATTCGTCTTTCCAGGACAGGGTTCGCAGTCCCTCGGCATGCTGGCCGAGTTGGGCGCGCAACATCCGGTTGTCCTTGAAACATTCAAAGAAGCTTCCGATGCACTGGGTTACGACCTGTGGGCACTGACCCAGCAAGGGCCGGAAGAGCAACTCAATCAAACCGATAAAACCCAACCGGCCATTCTGACCGCCTCTATCGCCCTGTGGCGTCTGTGGCTGGCCGAAGGCGGTGCGCGTCCGGCTTACGTTGCCGGGCACAGCCTGGGTGAATACAGCGCGCTGGTTGCGGCAGGCAGTCTGAGCCTGGGCGATGCGGTGAAGCTCGTCGAGCGTCGTGGCCAACTGATGCAGGAAGCCGTTCCGGCGGGGCAGGGCGGCATGGCCGCCATCCTCGGTCTGGACGATGCCGACGTACTGGCAGCCTGTGCCGAAGCGGCGCAAGGCGAAGTGGTCAGTGCGGTCAATTTCAACTCGCCGGGCCAGGTGGTCATCGCCGGTGCCAAGGCTGCCGTCGAGCGCGCCATCGAAGGCTGCAAGGCGCGTGGTGCCAAGCGCGCCATGCCGTTGCCTGTCAGCGTGCCGTCCCACTGCGAGCTGATGCGTCCGGCGGCCGAGCGTTTCGCCGAGTCGATCGCCGCGATCGACTGGCAGGTCCCGCAAATTCCTGTGGTGCAGAACGTCAGTGCTGACGTGCCTGCCGATCTTGAAACCCTCAAGCGCGATCTGCTTGAGCAGCTTTACAAGCCAGTGCGCTGGGTTGAATCGGTCCAGGTGCTGGCCACCAGGGGCGCGACCCAACTGGTCGAATGCGGTCCGGGCAAAGTGCTGGCCGGTCTGAACAAGCGCTGCGCCGAAGGCGTGTCGACATCCAACCTCAATACCCCAGACGCTTTCGCTGCCGCCCGTGCAGCGTTGGCCTGAATCAGGAGAAGCTTGCATGAGTCTGCAAGGTAAAGTTGCACTGGTCACTGGTGCAAGTCGTGGCATCGGCCAGGCTATCGCCCTGGAACTGGGTCGTCAGGGCGCCATCGTCGTGGGTACCGCGACCTCCGCGTCGGGTGCTGAGCGCATTGCCGCCACCCTGAAAGAAAACGGCATCCAAGGCACCGGTCTTGAGCTCAACGTCACCAGCGACGAGTCCGTGGCTGCAGTCCTGGCGAGCATTCAGGAGCAGTTCGGTGCGCCGGCGATCCTGGTCAACAATGCCGGTATCACCCGCGATAACCTGATGATGCGCATGAAAGACGACGAGTGGCACGACGTTGTCGATACCAATCTGAACAGTCTGTTCCGCCTGTCCAAGGGCGTTTTGCGTGGCATGACCAAGGCGCGTTGGGGCCGAATTATCAGTATTGGTTCGGTTGTGGGTGCCATGGGCAACGCAGGCCAAGTAAACTACGCTGCCGCCAAGGCCGGTCTGGAAGGTTTCAGCCGTGCACTGGCGCGTGAAGTCGGTTCGCGTTCGATTACGGTAAACTCGGTGGCCCCAGGGTTCATCGATACCGATATGACCCGTGAACTGCCCGAGGCACAGCGTGAAGCCTTGCAGACGCAGATTCCGCTGGGTCGTCTGGGACAGGCTCAAGAGATCGCGTCCGTGGTCGCTTTTCTTGCGTCGGACGGTGCGGCTTACGTTACCGGAGCTACAATCCCGGTGAACGGCGGGATGTACATGTAATTCAAATGTGACGGATTGCTTCAAAAAAATGTCATACGAGCTGTCTAAAATCCGTTATAAAGCTGCAATCTATTTTATAGGCATAGGGTCACCGGGTTTGAGGAGTGAAGCTTTCAGTTGAAAAACTGAAAAGCCTTTCTATACACTTACCCACTGGCCAGCTGCCTGAATTTGTCCATTAGGAGTGAAAACAAGGTATGAGCACCATCGAAGAGCGCGTCAAGAAAATCGTTGCTGAGCAACTGGGCGTTAAAGAAGAAGAAGTGGTCAACACTGCTTCCTTCGTTGAAGACCTGGGTGCCGACTCCCTTGACACCGTTGAGCTGGTGATGGCTCTGGAAGAGGAATTCGAGACCGAAATCCCTGACGAAGAAGCCGAGAAGATCACTACTGTACAAGCTGCAATCGACTACGTTACTAGCCACCAGGCGTAATAGTTTGTAATCGTTGCTCGCTGTCATGGAAAAACCGCACTGCCATCACGGCGTGCGGTTTTTTCTTTAGGCCTGATGCAAAGTCGTCATTTGAAAAAGGAGAGTGCTGTGTCGCGTAGACGCGTCGTAGTCACCGGTATGGGTATGTTGTCGCCACTGGGCACGGATGTGCCGAGCAGCTGGCAGGGCATTCTGGCTGGCCGCAGTGGCATTGGTCTGATCGAACACACCGACCTTTCTGCCTATTCCACCCGTTTTGGCGGCTCGGTAAAGGACTTCAATGTCGAGGAATACCTGTCGGTCAAGGAAGCCCGCAAGCTCGACCTGTTCATTCAATACGGTCTGGCCGCAGGTTTTCAGGCGGTACGCAATTCCGGTCTGGAAGTCACTGACGCCAACCGTGAGCGTATCGGCGTGGCCATGGGCTCGGGTATTGGCGGTCTGACCAATATCGAAGAAACCGCCCGCACGCTGCACGAGACTGGCCCACGTCGGATCTCTCCGTTCTTCGTGCCAGGCTCGATCATCAATATGATTTCCGGTTTCCTGTCCATCCACCTCGGTGCACAGGGACCTAACTACGCCATCGCCACGGCCTGTACCACCGGTACCCACTGCATTGGCATGGCGGCCCGCAACATCATGTACGACGAAGCCGATGTGATGATTGCCGGCGGCGCCGAGATGGCGGCCTGCGGTCTGGGCATGGGCGGCTTCGGTGCCTCCCGCGCGCTGTCGACCCGCAACGACGAGCCGACCCGCGCCAGCCGCCCATGGGACAAGGGCCGTGATGGCTTTGTATTGTCCAACGGTGCCGGTGCGCTGGTGCTGGAAGAGCTCGAGCACGCCAAGGCCCGTGGTGCGACCATCTATGCCGAGCTGATCGGCTTCGGCACCAGTGGCGATGCCTACCACATGACCTCGCCGCCAGCCGATGGCGCGGGTGCTGCGCGCTGCATCACCAATGCGCTGCGCGATGCTAAAATCAATGGCGATCAAGTGCAGTACATCAACGCCCACGGCACGTCGACTCCCGCAGGCGACCTGGCCGAAGTCAATGCGATCAAGTCGGTGTTCGGCGATCACGCCTACAAGCTGGCCGTCAGTTCCACCAAGTCCATGACCGGTCACCTGCTGGGTGCGGCGGGCGCGGTCGAGGCGATCTTCAGCGTGCTGGCAATCAACGGCCAGGTAGCGCCGCCGACCATCAACCTCGATGAGCCGGACGAAGGCTGCGATCTCGATTTCGTGCCGCACACGGCGCGCAACATGGATATCGATGTGGTCGTTTCCAACTCCTTCGGATTTGGCGGCACCAACGGCTCGCTGGTGTTCCGCCGGTTCGCAGGCTGATGGACAGCTGGGTCGACGGTCAGCCGGCTGACGCTTTGTCGCTGAAGGATCGCGGCCTGGCTTATGGCGATGGTCTGTTCGAGACCATCGCCGTGCGCAATGGGCAGCCCGTGTTGCTGGACCGGCATCTGTCGCGTCTGGCGGATGGCTGCTCACGCCTGGCGATAACCACCGAGCATGGGCTGATCCGCAGCGAACTGCTGGCCTACGCCGCGGCACTGGGTGACGGGGTGCTAAAGCTCATCCTCACCCGTGGCGACGGTCTGCGCGGTTACGCCCCCGATCCTTCGGCCCAGGCCCGACGCATTCTGCAAGGCAATCCACCGGCGGCTTACCCAGCCGCGCATGGCGAGCAGGGTGTACGTCTGTTTCCCTGCGTCACGCGATTGTCCAGGCAGCCATTACTGGCCGGCCTCAAGCACCTGAATCGTCTTGAGCAAGTCCTCGCCCGTGCCGAATGGCAGGACAGCGAGCATGCCGAAGGCTTGATGCTCGATCAGGCCGGGCGCGTGATTGAAGGCGTGTTCAGCAACTTGTTCCTGGTGCGTGATGGCGTGCTCATCACCGCTGACCTCAAGCGCTGCGGCGTGGCAGGCGTGATGCGCGCCGAGATATTGTTTCAAGCCAAGTCGCTGGGAATCCCCACGCAAATCACTGATATCCCCCTCGAACAGCTGCAATGGGCTGACGAAGTCTTTGTCTGCAACAGCGT
This sequence comes from Pseudomonas sp. KH_046_1, assembly GCF_057839025.1. NCBI lineage: Bacteria > Pseudomonadati > Pseudomonadota > Gammaproteobacteria > Pseudomonadales > Pseudomonadaceae > Pseudomonas > Pseudomonas sp. KH_046_1. Next base: position 4,759,661 of record NZ_CM174481.1, on the reverse strand, counting down.
GTATGGTATCTGGCCGGTGCGCGCCTATGCTGCTCTTCACTGGCCGGTTGGGCCGCTCACCCGTAAACTCCAAACCATTGCCCGTGTGCTACTGGATGCTTGATACGTGAGACGTAAACTCTTGCTGCTGCTGGAAACCGGAGTGGTTCTGGCAGGGCTGCTGATGGGTGCTTCAGCCTGGAAAATTCATTCGGCGCTGGTACAGCCGCTGAACATTGCCCAGGAACAATTGCTGGATGTGCCCAAGGGCACCACACCGACCCGCACCTTATACCGACTCGAAGCCAGTGGCGTCATCAAGGACGCATTCTGGCTACGGGTGTATTGGCGCTTCAACCTCGCCAAACAACCTCTGCACAGTGGTGAATACCGCATTCAACCTGGCATGACTGTCGAAGGCCTGATTGACCTGTGGAAACGCGGGGAAATGGTTCAGTACAGCCTGACCCTGGTCGAAGGCTGGAATTTTCGTCAGGTCCGTGCAGCGCTGGCCAAGGAAGAGAAGCTCGATCATAGCCTCAACGGTTTGAGCGATAGCCAGGTCATGGACAAGCTCGGCCACACCGGGATTTTTCCGGAAGGGCGCTTCTTCCCTGACACCTATCGTTATGTGCGGGGCATGTCCGATGTCGAGGTGTTGAAAACCGCTTACGACCGCCTCGATGAAGTGCTCGCCAAGGAGTGGGAAAAGCGCGCTGCCGATACGCCGTACACCGAACCCTACCAGGCGCTGATCATGGCTTCGCTGGTGGAAAAGGAAACCGGTGTGCCACAGGAGCGCGGGCAGATTGCCGGTGTGTTTGTGCGGCGCATGGCGATGGGCATGCTGCTGCAGACCGACCCGACGGTGATCTACGGCCTCGGCGACCGCTACAGCGGCAAGCTGACCCGGGCTCACCTCAAGGAATCGACGCCCTATAACACCTACATGAATGCGGGCCTGCCGCCGACGCCGATTTCCATGGTCGGTCGCGAAGCCATCCATGCGGCGCTCAATCCGGTGGAGGGCAACAGCCTTTACTTCGTGGCGCGTGGCGATGGTACTCACGTGTTCTCCGACGACCTGGATGCCCACAACAATGCCGTGAAGGAGTTCCAGCTCAAGCGTCGCGCCGATTACCGCTCCAGCCCGGCACCCACTGCCACGCCAGAGACATCGCCGACCCAGACTGAACAAAACGGTACGCAGGAGGCCAAGGCTTCGCAGGAGCTGGCACCGATCCCGGCCGCTTCACCGAACACGGCTCCCGAGGCGCTGCCGCAGGTGCCGGCGCAAGATCCTGCGCCAGCCCCTGAAACGCCCGAACCCGATGCAAGCGCACCGAAAAGCCCGCAATGACTCTGACTAAGGACTGCCTGTGACTGGCTTGTTTATTACTCTGGAAGGCCCCGAAGGCGCCGGCAAGAGCACCAATCGCGAATACCTGGCCGAGCGCTTGCGCGCCGCCGGCATCGAGGTAGTGCTGACCCGCGAGCCGGGTGGCACGCCGTTAGCCGAGCGCATCCGTGAAGTGCTGCTGGCTCCGGTCGATGAAGTCATGAACCCGGATACCGAGTTGCTGCTGGTGTTCGCGGCACGTGCCCAGCACCTGGCCGAAGTGATTCGCCCGGCGCTGGCCCGCGGTGCCGTGGTCCTGTGTGATCGTTTTACTGATTCGACATATGCTTACCAGGGGGGCGGTCGCGGCTTGTCGCTGGAGCGCATCGCGACCCTGGAAACCTTCGTCCAGGGCGATCTGCGCCCGGACCTGACGCTGATTTTCGATCTGCCTGTCGAGGTCGGCCTGGCCCGCGCCAGCGCTCGTGGTCGTCTGGATCGCTTCGAGCTCGAAGGCCGGACCTTTTTCGATGCCGTGCGCAGTGCCTTCCTCAAGCGCGCCAAGGCGGATCCGGCGCGTTATGTGCTGGTCGATGCTGCCCAACCGTTGGCAAAGGTCCAGCAATCGCTGGATGCCTTGCTGCCGCGCCTGCTGGAGTTGAGCCGTGGCTGAGGCTTACCCGTGGCAGGAAAACCTCTGGCAGCAACTGGCCGGTCGCGCCCAGCATGCGCACGCCTACCTGCTGCATGGCCCGGCGGGAATCGGCAAGCGGGCACTGGCCGAGCGCTTGATGGCCAGCTTGCTGTGCCAGCGCCCGAACGCGCTGGAAGCCTGCGGAGAATGCAAATCCTGCCTGCTGCTCAAGGCTGGCAGCCACCCGGATAACTACATCCTGGAGCCGGAAGAAGCCGACAAGGCGATCAAGGTCGATCAGGTTCGCGACCTGGTCGGTTTCGTGGTGCAGACCGCGCAGTTGGGCGGGCGCAAAGTGGTGCTGATCGAGCCGGCCGAGTCGATGAACATCAACGCCGCCAACGCCTTGCTCAAAAGCCTTGAAGAACCGTCCGGCGATACCGTTCTGTTGCTGGTCAGCCATCAGCCGAGCCGTTTGTTGCCAACCATCAAGAGTCGCTGCGTGCAGCAGGCCTGTCCGCTGCCGGGCGAAGCCATGAGCTTGAAGTGGCTGACCCAGGCGTTGCCGGAGTGTTCCGAAGACGAGCGCGTCGAACTGCTGACGCTGGCCGCCGGTTCACCGCTGGCGGCGGTCAATCTCCAGGCCCAGGGCGTGCGTGAACAGCGCGCACAAGTGGTGGAGGGGGTGAAGAAACTCCTCAAGCAACAGCAGTCGCCGACGCAACTGGCCGAAGAATGGAAAAACATTCCGATGTTGCGCCTGTTCGACTGGTTCTGCGATTGGTCGAGCCTGATCCTGCGCTATCAGTTGACCCAGGACGAAGCCGGCCTTGGCCTGACCGACATGCGCAAGGTCGTGCAATACCTGGCGCAGAAAAGCGCCCAGGGCAAAGTCCTCGATATTCAGGACTGGATCCTCGCCCAGCGGCAGAAAGTCCTGAGCAAAGCCAACCTCAACCCGGCCTTGCTGCTGGAGGCATTACTGGTGCAATGGGTGTCGTTGCCTGCCCAACGATGATTGTCTGCGCCTAGACTCTGAGTATCAGAACATCCGACCGTCCCACCCATTCGATACAAGTTGCAGCCCTTTATGCTCGTAGATTCCCATTGTCACCTTGATCGCCTCGACCTGACCGCCCACGACGGCTCCCTGGATGCTGCCATGGAGGCTGCCCGGCAGCGTGGGGTAGGGCACTTTCTGTGTATCGGTGTCAGCGTGGACAACGCGGCCGACGTCAAGGCCCTGGCCGAACGTTATGACGATGTCGACTGCTCGGTGGGTGTGCACCCTCTGGATGTGCAGCCGGGTGCCGCGCCAGCGCTGGACTGGCTGTTGCAGGAACTCAATCACCCGCGCGTGGTGGCGATTGGCGAAACAGGCCTGGACTATCACTACGAGCCGGAAGCGGCAGAGTTGCAGCAGGAATCGTTCCGCCTGCACCTGCAAGCAGCGCAACAGACCGGCAAACCGGTGATCATCCATACCCGTGGCGCCCGCGCCGATACCCTGGACTTGCTGCGTGACGCGGCGCTGCCCCAGGCGGGCGTGCTGCATTGCTTTACCGAAGACTGGGATATGGCGAAGGCCGCGCTGGACATGGGCTATTACATTTCTCTGTCCGGGATTGTCACTTTCCGCAATGCCGACGCGTTGCGCGATGTGGCCAGCAAGGTGCCGGCCGACCGCTTGCTGGTGGAAACCGACTCGCCGTACCTGGCGCCGATTCCCTATCGCGGTAAGCCAAACCTGCCGCAGTACGTGCGTGAAGTTGCGGAATTTCTGGCAATGTTGCGCGGTGAACCCTACGAGCGGTTTGCCGAGCAGACCACGGCGAATTTCAAGCGACTGTTCCCGCTGGCGCATGTAAAAGGTTAAATCGCAGGCAAAAAAAACCCGGGTTCTGGGGGGTGAATCCGGGTTAAGACCATTAGGAGTAAAACAATGGCACGCGGTCCGTTGGTACCAATATCGGCGTGACACTTGGGGGAGATGCCCCGCCGACAGTTCAAGTATTGATCAGGATTGCGCCTCGTCCAGTTTGGCGGCCAGGGTTTTTAAACAAATTTGGAATACGTGCGCTTCGGAAGAGTTCTCATCACCCTGTAAACGTGCGCGAAATGACCAGAAAGCGCAGATATGGTCGGATGATCCGTGCATTTTTGCGCAAGTTAGGCATAATACGCGGCTTCGAATTTTGACCCCGACAGACCTTTTCTTATGCATAAAGAACCTCGTAAGGTCCGTGAATTCCGTCGCCGCGAGCAGGAAATTCTCGATACCGCGCTCAAGCTGTTCCTCGAACAAGGTGAAGACAGTGTCACCGTCGAGATGATTGCTGATGCCGTCGGTATCGGTAAAGGCACGATCTACAAGCACTTCAAATCCAAGGCGGAAATCTATCTGCGCCTGATGCTCGACTACGAGCGCGATTTGAACGAGCTGTTGCATTCGGCCGATGTCGACAAGGACAAGGAAGCCCTGTCCCGGGCCTACTTCGAATTCCGCATGCGCGATCCACAACGTTATCGCCTGTTCGACCGCCTTGAAGAAAAAGTGGTCAAGGGCAACCAGGTGCCGGAGATGATCGAGGAGCTGCACAAGATCCGTGCCTCGAACTTCGAACGCCTGACCCTGCTGATCAAGGGCCGGATCAGCGAAGGCAAGCTGGAAGACGTGCCACCTTACTTCCATTACTGCGCGTCCTGGGCGCTGGTACACGGTGCCGTCGCACTGTATCACTCGCCGTTCTGGAGCAATGTGCTGGAAGATCAGGAAGGTTTCTTCCAGTTCCTGATGGACATCGGCGTGCGCATGGGCAACAAGCGCAAGCGCGACACCGACACTCCCAGCAGCTGAGCCATTCAGTTGCCTTATTGCGCCATGATTTCGCTACTTGGCGCAGTGCCGCAGGAATATACTCAGGTAGAGGACTTGCTAAAACTTGATTTCTGAGTCAAGTTTTAGCGGCCCGATATTCTTCCGCCGGAGTGACCATGATCGTTGACCGTCAAGGCAGGCGTTTTCGCAACTTGCGAATCAGTCTGACCTCAGCCTGCAATTACGCCTGTACCTACTGCGTGCCCAACGGCAAGCGTCTGGTGGCTGCGCAGGATGAATTGTCGGCCGAAGCCATGGCGCGCGGTGTGGCTTATCTGATTGAAGCGGCGGGCATCGAGCGTCTGCGCATTACCGGCGGCGAGCCGCTGGTCAGCCCGAAACTCGAAGCGTTCATGACGGCGGTCGGGCAGATGGGCCTGGAAGATATCAGCCTGACCACCAATGGCCAGTTGCTGGCGAAGAAGCTGCCGCTGCTGGTGAACGCCGGCATTCGGCGCCTCAACGTCTCCCTCGATACCCTTGACGCCAGCGCGTTCCGCGGCATTGCCCGGGGCGGCGACCTGGCCACGGTGCTCAACGGCATGAACGAGGCCAGTGCGGCCGGCATGAAGATCAAGGTCAACATGGTGCCGCTGCGCGGACAGAACCTCGATCAAGTGATGCCACTGCTCGACTACTGCCTGGAGCGCGGTTATGAACTGCGTTTCATCGAGCTGATGCGCATGGGCCACCTGGCCAACGACTCCAATGCCTTTCTGCAACAGTTCGTCAGCCTCCAGCAATTACTGAGCCTGATCGGCGAGCGCTACGAATATCTGCAAGCCGACGCGCCTGTCGATGCGACGGCCGTTCGCTATGAAATTCCCGGCCAGGGTTATTTCGGCGTGATCGCCAATGAGAGCGTGCCCTTCTGCCGGACCTGTTCACGCTTGCGTTTATCTTCCACCGGGTGGCTGCATGGCTGCCTGTCATCGAGCAATCGCCATTACATCGGCGACCTGCTGGACAAGCCGCGCCATCAAGCACTACCGGCCTTGCAGCGGTTGCTGGTGAAAGCCTTGGGGGACAAGCAGGAAGTGGCGTTCTCTGGTGGCGCGACTGTGATGAAAATCATCGGTGGCTGATCATTCTTCATCGCGAGCAGGCTCGCTCCCACATTGAAATGCAACCCTCTGTGGGAGCGAGCCTGCTCGCGATGCGATCTGAGTGTTGGTGAGCGGGAGCTGGCGCGGAAGCTGCATCCTACGGCCATTCGCCGGTTTTCCGACACCGGCCTCTGGAGGATAGGATGCGTAGCCTGGTTTCGCTGCTGGCCGTTTTGGCACTTGGTGGCTGCATGAACGTCAGCGATATGGCCGAAGGGACTCGTTACCATATGAACGATGCGGGATTGCTCGATCACAGCGACAGCCATCGCGTAAACAACCTGCGCATTCAGCCGGACTCGTTCGTCTACATCGCCCAGGGTGCTTTCATGCCGCCAGGCAGCGCCGTCTACCCTCGGCCCAACGTGATTGCCGAAGTCGCGTTCGAGGGCTTCGTCGAATACTTCCCGATGGTCCGCCGTGCCCGTACGCCGGAAGGCCTCGACCAGGCCATGGGCGAAGCCCGTGCCGCCGGTGCGCACTATCTGCTCTACACCCGGTTTTCCCAGTCTGACGACCGTATCGGTAACTCGGACGAGTGGCTGGATCAGGAAGCCCTGGATCGTCTCGGCATCGACAGCGGTATGATTCAGATCATGTTGATCGAGACCAGCACCCAGTATTTGATTGATACTGCAACCATCAAGAGTCGTGGCGGTTTACTGACGTTCCACGATAAAAAACCCGAAGACCTGATGGGCCCGCCGCTGGAACAATATGCGCGCAGCCTGCTGGGGCTCAGCGACCAGTAATTTCAAGGAGAACGCCATGAGTGGCCCGCAAAAAGCCAACGACCTGCTGGGGCAAATCCCCAAGACCAAAGGCTTGCCGCCGGTGCACCTGTGGAATCCCGATTTCTGCGGCGACATCGACATGCGCATCGCCCGCGACGGCACCTGGTATTACCTGGGCACGCCGATCGGGCGCAAGCCGATGGTCAAGCTGTTCTCCACCATCATTCGCCGCGACGGCGATGATTATTTCCTGATCACTCCGGTAGAAAAGGTCGGCATCAAGGTCGACGATGCGCCGTTCGTGGCGATTGCGGTGGACGTGGAAGGCGAGGGCCAGGCGCAGGTGTTGCGCTTTACCACCAACGTCGATGAAACCACCGAGGCCGGCGCCGGGCATCCGATGCGCGTGGTCATCGACCCGGTAACGCAGGAGCCAGCGCCTTACGTGCACGTGCGCAGCAATCTTGAAGCGTTGATCCATCGCAACGTGTTCTATCAGTTGGTGGAGCTGGCGGTGAGTCGCGAGATCGACGGCCAGCGCTGGCTCGGTGTATGGAGTGGCGGCGAGTTCTTCCCCATTGGCCTTGAGCCCTGACGCATCACCCTGTGGGAGCGGGCTTGCTCCGGGCGGCGATCCGACGATGAGGCCATCAGCTTCAGCACAAAAAAGTTGGCTTTAACCCGCCTTGCGCAACGCCTCGATCAACTCCTGCTTGCGCATCCCCGATCTTCCCGGAATGCCCTTGGCCCGGGCTTCCTTCCTCAAGCTATCGACCGTCTGGGTTTCTCTGGAGGCCGTGCTGCCACGTGAGTGCCCCTCACGAGTGGCCACCGCCCGACGTGCCGATTCCTTGCGATCTGCCGATTTTGCACTGGCCGGTTTCTTGCGTCCCGAACCGCCGGCCCGCTCGCCGCCGCCGGACTGTTTGTTGACTGTCGCCCAGGCGCGGGCCTCGGCTTCGTCCTTTGAGACGCCTTTGCTTTCGTAACTGTCTTCGATGTGTTGCGCCTTGCGCTTTTGCTCGGCGGTGTACTTGGTTTTGCTTCCACGAGGCATGGGATTTCTCCTGGCTTCATTATTGGCTCAAATTGCTTTCCTCGTCCTCGGTGGTGCTTGAGCCGAGGCCACCACTGCCGGGTGTTTTTTTGTCCGGCAGGTTCGTTCCGCCCTGACGTCCCGCGTCATTGCCTTTAATCCGAGGGTCGGTGCCGGTGGCGGGCGGCAGGTTATGGTCGATTGTCGTTCCATCGGTGTTCATGCCGGGAGCACTCTGGATGGCGGGGGCCCTGGGTTTTTCCACCGGATTGGTCGGGCCGGTGCTCGAACCGATGGTCCCGGCGAAGGAGGCTGCGGACAAAAGCCCAGTGAGAACGAGGGTGGTCAACCTGGACAGGGTCATGGCGGTGTCTCCAACGAGTAGAGTCCTTACCTGATTAGTCCGCCCTCGATCCGGATGGGTGCATTATCAGCGACGAACGGCTCAGGCCTGCTCCAGTGCCCTGACCGCTGTGGCCCTACGCCAGATCAACCGGCCCAGGGTGATCAGCCAGTTGAGCGAGGCAACTGCCAACACCGTGAGCAACAACGTGGGCATGCCTTGCTCGACGATGATTTTCCCGGCCAGCAATGGAAAGCCGAACACGCCAATGAAGTACGACAGGCTGAACAGCAGCAAGGATTGCGCGGTGGTGCCGTTCGGCGCTTCATTGGCGGCCAGGCCGTTGATCACCGAGTAGGTCAGGCCATAACCGATCCCGAGCATCACCGCCGCGAGCACGTAGCTGAAGCTGCTGTCAACGACAAAACCGAACATCACGATCGAGGCCAGCATCAACCCCGAAAGCACGCACGACGCACGGAATGGATCGCGCTTGACCACGAACCCGGCAACCAGCATGCGGCCGCTGATCGCCGCGCTCATGAAACCGAGGAAGAAAAGCGAATAGTCGAGTGAGTGCGCCGCCGCGTAACTGGTTTGAAAACTCGACAGACCACCGAACACGCAGCCGCCGAGACCGACCATGATGATCGGGAACACCGCCCTGGACGACAGCACCTGACCCGCTGCACGCCAGGAAATCCGCGACACACTGCCAGATTGCGCGGGCGCTTGTTTCAGTTGTCGATCCAGGCGCCAGAACAGCAATACGCCGATCAGGCTGGCCAGCGCCGCCAGGTAAAACGCCGCCGTCAGCGGATAACCGAGCGCACTCGCCGCGCGGCCGAGCAACGGGCCACTGCCGATCCCGGTCATCATGCTGCCTGACAGCAGGGCGAAGTATTTGGCGCGCTGCGTGGGTGTCACAAGACTTGCCACGATGATCGGCCCCAGGGTGTAGAACACGCCCCAGCCCAGGCCCAGCAGCAGCCCGAAAAACAACAGCAGGTGACCGAATCCAGGGGTCAGGGCGAAGCCCAGGCTGGCGACTACCAGCAACACACCGAACAGCGCCACCGATCGGGCGGCACCGAGCAGGTCGGACAAATGACCGGAAACAATCACCGCCGCAAAGGTGCTGAGCATCGCCGCCGAAATCACATTCCCGGCGTCGTGTTCGTTACCGCCGCGAGAACCAATCAGCAATGAGAGCAAAAACGTCGAACCGTAGGACAACGACAACAGGTAACTGGCGAGGCAGAACAGGCCGAACAGCTTGCTTGAAACTGGAGGTGTTGCGGTAGACATGACGCGGTTCCTTGACCGGCTAAATGAGCTGCGCGGCTATCTAACCACGCAGTGACCGAATGTTAGGTCCGAGGTTATCGATTCCAGGGTTAGTTGTGGCCGGAGTAATGAGCGCATTTGTGGCCCGTGAGCAAGCTCACTCGCCACGCGTCACGCGCCGACTTAGTATGGCGTTTTCCACTTTTGACAAGGCACGTCCATGACGATCGAAATCCGCCCGGCGACCCCCAGTGACGCACCGCAAATCCTCGCGTTCATCACTGAACTGGCCGACTACGAACGTGCCCGCCATGAAGTCATCGCCAGCGTTGCCGATATCGAGCGCAGCCTGTTCAGCGAAGGCGCCACCGCCCATGGCCTGATCTGCCTGCGCGACGGGGCACCCATCGGTTTCGCGGTGTTCTTTTTCAGCTATTCCACCTGGCTTGGCAGCAATTGCCTGTACCTCGAAGACCTCTACATCACCCCGGAACAGCGCGGCGGTGGTGCGGGCAAGACCCTGTTGCGGCATCTGGCGAAAATCGCTTGCGCCAATGATTGCGGGCGGTTTGAGTGGAGCGTGCTGGAGTGGAATACGCCGGCCATCGACTTCTACAAATCCCTGGGGGCGCAGCCGCAGGAGGAGTGGGTGCGCTATCGGATGGATGGGGCGGTGTTGCGGGATTTTGCTTCGGGTAACTAATCGCTTTTAAAAGATCGCAGCCTTCGGCAGCTCCTACGCAGGAATTCGCGTTTCCTGTAGGAGCTGCCGAAGGCTGCGATCTTTTTTTGTTTCGTCTCACAATATGGGATTGATATTTATATATTGAGATTATCAGGTGTCCGGGTTTATAGTCGCGCTCACTCACTGCCAAAAACCAAAACAGGTGAAGCGATGCAGGCGCAATTGATCGCGCTCGACTGGGGGACAACCTCATTACGTGCTTACAAACTGGCTGAAGGCGGCCAAGTGCTCGAACAGCGTTCGCTGTCGTCGGGGATCATGCAGTTGCCCAAGGCGCCGCGAATCATCAACGGTCGGGAATGCGCCGACGGCTTTGAACTGGCGTTCGACGAGGCTTGCGGCGACTGGCTCGACGCCCAGCCGGACTTGCCGGTGATTGCCTGCGGCATGGTCGGCAGCGCCCAGGGCTGGAGCGAAGCGGCCTACCGCGACACGCCGGCGAACGTCGCCAAGCTCGGTACTTCCTTGCAAACCGTGCGCAGCCTGCGCGGCGTTGATGTGCATATCGTGCCCGGCGTCATCGAGCGTTCGCCTTTGCCGAACGTGATGCGCGGTGAAGAAACCCAGGTGCTCGGCGTGCTGCAAAACCTGGCGAGCGAGGCGGGCGCTGATCTGCTGATCGGCCTGCCGGGTAGCCATTCGAAATGGGTGGAAGTGGCCGACGGCTGCATCATGCATTTCGATACTTTCATGACCGGCGAAGTCTTCGCTGTGCTCAGTCAACACAGCATTCTCGGACGCACCCAACAATGTGGCGGGTCTTTCGATGGCGATGCGTTTGATCGCGGCGTGAAGGTCGCGTTGTCGGCGGACGGTGAAATCGGTCCGCTGTCGACGATGTTCAGCGCCCGCAGTCTCGGGCTGACCGGTGAACTGAGCACTGCGGCGCAAGCGGATTATCTGTCAGGCCTGCTGATTGGCCATGAACTGTCGGCCCTGGCCAGCGTTCAGCGGCGCCGGCGCAACAGCGTGCATCTGCCTTCGATCATCCTCATCGGCAACACCCAACTCTGTGCCCGCTACAGCCGCGCGCTCGGCGCCTGCGGTTTTGCCCGGGTGACCCTGGCCGAACAGGCCACCGAACGCGGATTGTGGCAACTGGCACTGGCTGCCGGCCTGGTCACGTGCACCGCATCCCGTTAAACCTGACTGGAGTCCTGACATGCTCAAACAAGCCCTGGCGCAAAACGGCCTGATCGCGATCCTGCGTGGTCTGTGCCCGCAGGAAGCGGCGGCCATCGGCGAAGTCCTGTACGCCGCCGGATTTCGCGTCATCGAAGTGCCGCTCAATTCCCCTGAGCCGTACGAAAGTATCCGCATCCTGCGCAGTACCTTGCCCGCCGATTGCCTGATCGGTGCCGGCACGGTGTTGACGCCGGAGCAGGTCGAGCAAGTGAAAGCCGCGGGTGGCCAGGTGATCGTCATGCCCCATAGCGATCCGAAGGTCTTGCGCGCGGCGAAAGCGGCGGGGCTGTACCTGTCGCCGGGTGTCGCCACGCCGACCGAAGCCTTCGCGGCACTGGCTGAAGGCGCGGACGTGCTGAAGCTGTTCCCGGCCGAGCAGATGGGCCCGGCAGTCGTCAAAGCCTGGCTCGCCGTATTGCCGGCCGGAACCCTTCTGGCGCCGGTCGGCGGGATCACGCCGGACAACATGCAGTCGTTCATCGACGCCGGCGTCAAAGGTTTCGGCCTCGGTTCCGGCCTGTTCAAACCGGGCATGACGCCTGCGCAAGTGGCGGCCAATGCCAAGGCCTACGTCGCTGCCTGGAAAGCCCTTCGCTAAGACTTCTTTGAGCGCCGAGCGCGCTGCATCTAATAAGAGAGCCAAAAGATGAAAATCACCAAACTGACCACCTTCATCGTTCCGCCGCGCTGGTGCTTCCTCAAGGTCGAAACCGACGAGGGCGTGACCGGTTGGGGCGAGCCCGTGGTCGAAGGCCGCGCCCACACCGTTGCCGCGGCCGTTGAAGAATTGTCCGACTACCTGATCGGCAAGGACCCACGCAACATCGAAGACATCTGGACCGTGCTCTATCGCGGCGGCTTCTACCGTGGCGGCGCGATCCACATGAGCGCCCTGGCCGGTATCGACCAGGCCCTGTGGGACATCAAGGGCAAGGCGCTGGGCGTATCGGTCAGCGATCTGCTGGGTGGGCAGGTGCGGGACAAGATTCGTGTGTATTCGTGGATCGGCGGCGACCGTCCGGCGGACACCGCGCGGGCGGCGAAAGAAGCGGTCGAGCGTGGCTTCACCGCGGTGAAAATGAATGGCACCGAAGAGCTGCAATTCCTCGACACTTTCGACAAGGTCGACCAGGCCCTGGCCAACGTCGCTGCCGTGCGCGATGCCGTCGGCCCGAACGTCGGCATAGGCGTGGACTTCCATGGCCGGGTGCACAAGCCCATGGCCAAGGTGCTGATGAAGGAGCTTGATCCGTACAAGCTGATGTTCATCGAAGAGCCGGTGCTCAGTGAAAACTACGAAGCGCTGAAAGAACTGGCGCCGCTGACCAGCACGCCGATTGCCCTGGGTGAGCGGCTGTTCTCGCGCTGGGATTTCAAGCGCGTGCTCAGCGAAGGTTATGTCGACATCATCCAGCCGGATGCGTCCCACGCCGGCGGCATCACCGAAACCCGCAAGATCGCCAACATGGCCGAAGCCTACGACGTCGCGCTGGCGCTGCATTGCCCGCTGGGCCCGATTGCCCTGGCGGCCTGCCTGCAACTGGACGCCGCCTGCTACAACGCATTCATCCAGGAACAGAGCCTGGGCATCCATTACAACGAGAGCAACGACCTGCTCGACTACGTCAAAGACCCACGGGTATTCGACTACGACAAAGGCTTTGTGAAGATCCCGAACGGCCCGGGCCTGGGTATCGAGATCAACGAGGAGTACGTGATCGAACGCGCCGCCATCGGCCACCGCTGGCGCAACCCGATCTGGCGCCATGCCGATGGCAGTTTTGCCGAGTGGTGAGTTCTTCCTGACTCACCACAAGCCCCTGTGGGAGCCAGCCTGCTGGCGATTTGGTCGGCACATCCAGCATTTATGGTGGCTGACACTCCGCTATCGCCAGCAGGCTGGCTCCCACAGTTTGATCTCCATGACTCCGGAGATCTGCATTTCACATCGACCTCAATAACCATAAGAAGAGGCACCCCCCCATGCAACCGCAAACCCTCACTGGGCAGGCGTCGTTGGTGACGCCCAGCCGCAAGCGTTTTTTCATCATGGTGCTGTTGTTCATCACCGTGGTGATCAACTACCTGGACCGCAGCAACCTGTCGATTGCCGCCCCGGCATTGACCAGTGACCTGGGCATCGACCCGATCCATGTCGGCCTGATCTTCTCCGCATTCGGCTGGACCTACGCTGCCATGCAGATCCCCGGCGGCTGGCTGGTGGACCGCGTGCCGCCACGGATTCTGTACAGCGTCGCCTTGCTGCTGTGGTCGGTGGCCACGGTGATGCTCGGCTTCGCCGGCAGCTTCATCGCGCTGTTCGTGTTGCGCATGGCGGTCGGTGCACTGGAAGCGCCGGCGTACCCGATCAACAGCCGCGTGGTCACCACCTGGTTTCCCGAGCGCGAGCGCGCCACGGCCATCGGTTTCTACACCTCTGGGCAGTTCGTCGGCCTGGCCTTCCTGACGCCGGTGCTGGCCTGGCTGCAGCACGAATTCGGCTGGCACATGGTGTTCGTCTCCACCGGCGCGGTGGGCATTGTGTGGGCGGTGATCTGGTACGCGGTGTATCGCGAGCCGCGGGATTTCAAAGGCGCCAATGACGCAGAGATTGATCTGATCCGCGAGGGCGGCGGGCTGGTGGATATCCAGGCCGAACAGGCCAAGGTCAAAGCCAAATTCAGCTGGACCGACCTGGGCATTGTCCTGACCAAGCGCAAACTCTGGGGCATCTACCTCGGGCAGTTCTGCCTCAACTCGACCCTGTGGTTCTTCCTCACCTGGTTTCCGACCTACTTGGTGAAATACCGCGGCATGGACTTCATCAAGTCCGGCCTGCTGGCGTCGCTGCCGTTTCTCGCGGCCTTTGTCGGCGTACTGTGTTCCGGTTTCTTCTCGGACTTTTTGATCCGTCGCGGCTACACGGTAGGTTTCGCCCGCAAGTTGCCGATCATCAGCGGACTGCTGATTTCCACCTCGATCATCGGCGCCAACTTCGTCGAGTCGACGCCGTTGGTGATTGCCTTCCTCGCACTGGCATTCTTCGGCAATGGCCTGGCTTCGATTACCTGGTCGCTGGTGTCGACCTTGGCTCCGGCGCGCTTGCTCGGGCTGACCGGCGGGGTGTTCAACTTCATCGGCAACCTGTCGGCGATTGCCACGCCTATTGTGATCGGCTTTCTCGCAACGGGTGATTCCTTTGCCCCGGCGATCACCTACATCTCGGTGCTGGCGTTGATCGGTGCACTGTCCTACATCTTGCTGGTGGGCAAGGTCGAGCGTATCAAGTTGTAGTCGTGGCACGCGGGCGACCATAATGCCGCCCGTTCACTCGCTCAACGGTAAAGGCTGGATATGCAGGAAGACGCCCCAAAAATCGCCAAGGACGCCGCGCCGACCGGCACCCAGACCCTGCTTCGCGGGTTGGGTGTGGTTCACGCCGTAGCCAGTGGCGCCCGCGATCTCAAGGAAATCGCCCGGCTGATCGGCACCACGCGCAGCACCACTCATCGCCTGGCCAGCTGCCTGGTGGACGAGCGTTATCTGCGGGTGGTGCCGCAAGTCGGTTATCTGCTGGGGCCGAAACTGATCGAGCTGGGCTTCCAGGCCCGTGAAGAGTTGCCGTTGGTGACCTTGGCCGGGCCGTATCTGGATGAGTTGTCGGCGTTGACCGGCGACACCATTCACCTGGCGATCCGTGAAGGCGACGAAGTGCTGTACCTGCACAAGAATCCGGGGCGCAATGGCCCGGAAATGCGTTCGCGGGTCGGCCATCGCATGCCGTTGGCGCGCACCGGGATCGGCAAGGCGCTGATGCTCGATGATTCGCCGCAGGAGTGGCAGCGCCTGTACGAAGTCAGCCTGCCGGTGGGTGGGAAAAACCAGTTCTGGCCGCAGCACCCGGAGCAATCCTGGGAGCAGTTCGAGCAGCGCATGGTCGAGTACGTGGCCGGCGGTTATGCCTTCGACCTGGAAGACAACGAACCATCGATCCGCTGCGTGGCGGCGCCGATCCGCGATGCCAGCAAACGCATCGTCGCAGGTATCAGCATCGCCAGCACCGTCCCGTACATGCCGCTGGAAAAAATGGCCGAGCTGATTCCCCTGATCAAAGGGGTCACGGCCCGGCTGTCGGCGGAGCTGGGTCTTAAGGTTTAAACCTTGAGGGTCGCCATGTCGATGACGAAGCGGTACTTCACGTCACCGGCGATCATGCGGGCGTAAGCCTCGTTGATCTGGCGGATGTCGAGCATCTCGATGTCGCAGGTGATGTTGTGTTCGGCGCAGAAATCCAGCACTTCCTGGGTTTCGGCGATGCCGCCGATCAGCGAGCCGGCGAGCACGCGACGCCCCAACACCAGTTTGGCGGCATGCACCGGTGGCTCCACCGGTTCGATCAAGCCCACCAGGATATGCACGCCGTCGAAACGCAGCGTATCGAGGTAAGGGTTGAGGTCGTGCTGCACCGGAATGGTGTCGAGCAGGAAGTCGAAGCGACCGGCGGCGGCCTGCATCTGCGCGTCATCGGTGGACACGATCACATGGTCCGCACCCTGGCTGCGAGCCTCTTCCGCCTTGCTTGCCGAACGGGTGAACAGCGTTACTTCCGCGCCCATGGCCTTGGCGAACTTGATGCCCATGTGGCCCAGGCCGCCCATGCCG
Organism: Pseudomonas sp. KH_046_1; assembly: GCF_057839025.1. Lineage (NCBI taxonomy): Bacteria > Pseudomonadati > Pseudomonadota > Gammaproteobacteria > Pseudomonadales > Pseudomonadaceae > Pseudomonas > Pseudomonas sp. KH_046_1. The sequence continues at coordinate 4,743,733 of NZ_CM174481.1, read as the reverse complement.
AGAATCCCGACCTTGTCACCGGCCTTCACGCCGTAGTGCTTGAGCGGCGAGTAGGTGGTGATGCCGGCGCACAGGATCGGCGCGGCGCTGGCCGGGTCCAGTGACTTGGGAATGCGCACCACGAAGTGCTCACTGACCACGATGCTGTCGGAGTAACCGCCCATGGTGTTGCTGCCATCGACCCGGTCCGGGGTGGCGTAGGTCAGGGTCGGGCCTTCGAGGCAGTATTGCTCCTGGTTGGCCTGGCAGGCTTCGCAGCTGCGGCACGAGTCGACCATGCAGCCGACACCGACCAGATCGCCGACTTTGTGTTGGGTGACATTTGCACCGACGGCGCTCACCTTGCCTACGATTTCGTGGCCAGGCATCAGCGGGTAAACGGCAATGCCCCACTCGTTGCGGGCCTGATGGATGTCGGAATGGCAGACGCCGCAGTAGAGAATCTCGATGGCAACGTCGTCGGGCCTTGGGCTGCGGCGTTCGAATTTCACGGGGGCGAGGGGAGTGGTGGCCGACTGGGCGGCGTATCCGATGGCGGTGTACATGGTGAACCTCGCAAAAGCGCTGACGGGTGAGGTGGCGCATTCTGGGCGCCGAACCCTGTACCGGCCATGGCGATTCCTCCGGGTGTCATGCCTATTCCTCCGGCATGCGGGTGCGAGCCGTCGCATTGGCCAGCAGATCTGCGATGATGCTTTCGTCCATTTTTCCGCGACTTTTTTTGTGAAGTGCCCTGATGCTGTTAACCCGTCACCTTGATGCCAATGCCAACCTGGTTTCGCTGATCGAGCCGTTGTCCACTCGCGACGGGTTCGTCCCGACCGCGTTGCCGGGTGTGCAGGTTTTGCGGGCCAGTTGCGACGTGGCCCGAGGGCCGCAGATCTATGAGCCGAGCCTGGTGATCATCGCCCAGGGCAGCAAACTGGCGTACCTGGGGCCGCGCACCCTGGAATATGGCGCAGGGCACTACCTGATTCAGGCGCTGCCGGTGCCGTTCGAGTGTGAAACCTTTGCCGCGCCGGACGGGCCGATGCTTGGGGTGTCGGTTGCGATCGACCGGGTGATGCTGGGCGAGTTGGTGTTGGCGATGGGCCTGACACCGGGGCGGCATATTCCGGCGCAAACGCCTGAGTCCATGACCTCGGCAGTGCTCGATGATGCGATGCGCGGTTGTGTCGAGCGGCTGTTGCGTTGCCTGCACGATCCGCTGGAATGCCAGATCATGGGGCAAGCGCGTTTGCGCGAGTTGCTGTTTGTCGCATTGCGCGGTCCGCAAGCCGATGTGTTGCGGGCGTTGGTTGAGCAGCAGGGGCAGTTCGCCCGGATCGCGGCATCCCTCAGCCATCTGCATGCGCATTTTGCCGAACCGCTGAACGTCGAGACCCTGGCCAGTTGCGCGAACATGAGTGCGTCGACCTTTCACGAGCATTTCAAGCGCAGCACCTTGTTGTCGCCGGTGCAGTATCTGAAGCGATTGCGTCTGCTCAGGGCGCAGCAGTTGTTGGTGGGGGAGGGGCTGGGGGTGGCGCAGGTGGCGCATCGGGTGGGGTATCAGAGTACTTCGCAGTTCAGTCGCGAGTACAAGCGGTACTTTGAGCGTAATCCGGGAGACGAACGCGCAGCCTGATCCCGTAAGGAAACCCTGTGGGAGCGAGCCTGCTCGCGAATGCGGTATGTTAGTCAACATCGATGTTGGATTTCAGGCCGTCTTCGCGAGCAGGCTCGCTCCCACAGTGGTCTTGTGGCGTGGGCTTGAATCGCACGCAACAAAAAGGCCCCCGTTTCGGGAGCCTTGATGTTCGCGGTTCGGCTTACATGTTCGGGTAAGTCGGGCCGCCAGCGCCTTCCGGTGCCACCCAGGTGATGTTCTGAGCAGGATCCTTGATGTCGCAGGTCTTGCAGTGAACACAGTTCTGGGCGTTGATCTGGAAGCGCTTCTCGCCGTCTTCCTTGGTGATCACTTCATACACGCCGGCCGGGCAGTAACGCTGTGCCGGCTCATCGTACAGCGGCAGGTTCTTGCTGATCGGGATGCTTGCATCGGCCAGCTTCAGGTGACACGGCTGTTCTTCTTCGTGGTTGGTACCAGAGATGAACACCGAGCTGAGTTTGTCGAAGCTGATCTTGCCGTCCGGTTTCGGGTAGTCGATCTTCTTGCAGTCGGCCGCGAGCTTGAGGCAAGCGTAATCCGGCTTGGTGTCGTGCAGGGTGAACGGCAGTTTGCCGCCGAAGATGTTCTGGTCCAGCCAGTTGAAACCACCACCGACGATGGCGCCGAACTTGTGGATCGCCGGGCCGAAGTTGCGGCTGGCGAACAGTTCTTCGTAGAGCCAGCTGTTCTTGAACGCGTCGACGTAAGTGGTCAGCTCTTCGGTGCCATCCTTCTCGGCGAACAGCGCCTCGGCCACGGATTCGGCGGCGAGCATGCCGGACTTCATCGCAGTGTGGCTGCCTTTGATCTTGGCGAAGTTCAGGGTGCCGAGGTCGCAACCGATCAGCGCGCCGCCCTTGAACACCATTTTTGGCAGCGAGTTCAGGCCGCCCTTGCAGATGGCACGTGCGCCGTAGCTGATGCGCTTGCCGCCTTCCAGGTACTGAGCAAGCACCGGGTGATGCTTGAGGCGCTGGAACTCGTCGAACGGCGACAGGTAGGTGTTGCTGTAGGACAGGTCGACGATCAGGCCAACCACGACCTGGTTGTTTTCCAGGTGATAGAGGAACGAGCCACCGGTGTTCTCGGTGCCCATGATGTCCATCGGCCAACCGGCGGTGTGCACCACCAGGCCAGGTTGGTGCTTGGCCGGATCGACTTCCCAGATTTCTTTCAGGCCGATGCCGTAGTGCTGGGCATCAGCGTCAGTGTCCAGGTTGAAGCGCTTGATCAGCTGCTTGCCAATGTGGCCACGGCAACCTTCGGCGAACAACGTGTACTTGCCACGCAGTTCCATGCCAGGGGTGTACAGGCCTTCCTTCGGGTTACCTTCGCGGTCGACGCCGAGGTCGCCGGTGATGATCCCGCGAACCACGCCGTTTTCGTCGATCAGCGCTTCCTGAGCGGCGAAGCCCGGGTAGATTTCCACGCCCAGGTTCTCGGCCTGCTGGGCCAGCCAGCGGCACAGGTTGCCCAGGGAAATGATGTAGTTGCCTTCGTTGTGCATGGTCTTGGGCACAAAGAAGTCTGGAATTTTCTGCGCGCTTTCGGCGTTCTTGAGCACGAAGATGTCGTCGCGGGTCACCGGCGTGTTCAGCGGCGCGCCGAGTTCTTTCCAGTTCGGGAACAGTTCGTTCAGGGCGCGTGGTTCGAACACGGCACCGGACAGGATGTGAGCACCGACTTCGGAGCCTTTTTCGACCACGCAGACGCTGATTTCCTTACCAGCTTCGGCGGCCTTCTGCTTCAAGCGGCAGGCGGCGGAAAGACCAGCGGGGCCGGCACCGACGATGACCACGTCGAATTCCATGTATTCGCGTTCCACAGGCTATCTCCTACTCAAGGCTCAACAGTTTTTTTTCTAATTTGGAAGTCGGGTGTCGCATCCATGAATCCCAGCACAGCGCCGGGAGCGGACAATCGATTGACCACCTTTCTCTTTGGGTGGCGCATTATATCTACACCACTCTCAGCGTCCAATACAAACGTTTGTTTGAATTGGCTCAAAGCCAGAGAAATCAAAGTCACGCGCCTTATGAACGGCCATTTTGGCGTATTGACCGGAATAGGCGTTCCGGTCAAGATACGGGCGGTTTTGCGCTCGCCGTAGGCTGACTGTTGGTTTCAAGAGCACCTCTAAAGACAGGGCGATGGCAGTAGAGAGTGATGCGCTGCGCGGGTTTGATACGCAGTTTACACGCCGCGATGTTGAATGACTCGTCAGTCACCACTGACGAACGGTCATCCAGATCATGAGCGATGGTCACTTGACACCTTTGCCGGCGTTTTTGGAGGTGCCCTTGCGCCCGATGAGCATCAACCGCCAGGTTCGCCTAGGCGACTTTCTTTTCACCGGACTGTAACGAGGAATCCATGAAGGTTCTTGTAGCTGTCAAACGCGTTGTGGATTACAACGTCAAGGTTCGCGTCAAGGCGGACAATTCCGGCGTCGATCTTGCCAACGTCAAGATGTCGATGAACCCGTTCTGCGAAATCGCCGTGGAAGAAGCCGTACGCCTGAAAGAGAAGGGTGTTGCGACTGAAATCGTCGTCGTCTCCGTAGGCCCGTCCACCGCTCAAGAGCAACTGCGCACCGCGCTGGCTCTGGGTGCCGACCGCGCCATCCTCGTCGAGTCCGCCGAAGACCTGACTTCCCTGGCTGTTGCCAAACTGTTGAAAGCTGTTGTCGACAAGGAACAGCCTCAGCTGGTGATCCTTGGCAAACAGGCCATCGACAGCGACAACAACCAGACTGGCCAGATGCTCGCTGCATTGAGCGGTTACGGTCAGGGCACGTTCGCGTCCAAAGTCGAAATCAACGGCGACAGCGTTGTTGTCACCCGTGAAGTCGACGGCGGCGCGCAGACGGTTTCCCTGAAACTGCCGGCTATCGTCACCACCGACCTGCGTTTGAACGAGCCGCGCTACGCGTCTCTGCCAAACATCATGAAAGCCAAGAAGAAGCCTCTCGAAGTGCTGACTCCGGACGCTTTGGGCGTTTCCACCGCCTCCACCAACAAAACCCTGAAAGTCGAAGCGCCGGCTGCACGCAGCGCGGGTATCAAGGTCAAGTCGGTGGCTGAACTGGTCGAGAAACTGAAAAACGAAGCGAAGGTAATCTAATCATGACTATCTTGGTAATCGCTGAACACGACGGCAAAGCAGTGGCCCCGGCCACGCTGAACACCGTGGCCGCTGCTGTCAAAATCGGCGGCGACGTGCACGTACTGGTTGCAGGTCAGGGCGTTGGCGCCGTGGCTGAAGCCGCTGCGAAAGTCGCTGGCGTGGCTAAAGTGCTGGTGGCCGATAACGCTGCCTACGCTCACCAACTGCCGGAAAACGTCGCTCCGCTGGTAGCTGAGCTGGGCAAGGGCTACAGCCACATCCTGGCTGCCGCTACTTCCAACGGCAAAAACATCCTGCCGCGCGTTGCCGCAGCCCTGGACGTTGACCAGATCTCCGAGATCATCTCGGTAGAAAGCGCTGACACCTTCAAGCGTCCGATCTACGCCGGTAACGCCATCGCTACCGTTCAATCGAACGCTGCAGTGAAAGTGATCACCGTGCGTGCCACCGGTTTCGACCCGGTTGCCGCTGAAGGCGGTTCTGCTGCTGTTGAAGCTGTAGCTGCTGCCCACGACGCTGGCATCTCCAGCTTCGTTGGCGAAGAACTGGCCAAATCCGATCGTCCGGAACTGACCGCTGCCAAGATCGTCGTTTCCGGCGGGCGCGGCATGCAGAACGGCGACAACTTCAAACACCTGTACGCCCTGGCCGACAAGCTGGGCGCTGCCGTCGGAGCATCGCGCGCCGCGGTCGACGCAGGTTTTGTTCCGAACGACATGCAGGTCGGTCAGACCGGCAAGATCGTTGCTCCACAGCTATACATCGCCGTCGGTATCTCCGGCGCGATCCAGCACCTGGCCGGCATGAAAGACTCCAAAGTGATCGTTGCGATCAACAAGGACGAAGAAGCGCCGATCTTCCAGGTGGCCGATTACGGCCTGGTGGCGGACTTGTTCGAGGCCATCCCTGAGTTCGAGAAGCTGGTCTAATCCGGCTGCTTCACTTATAAAGAGCCCGGCCTTTTGGTCGGGCTTTTTTTTTTTGGTGCGCCAGGCATGGCGCGTTGCGCGAAGCGCAACCAGCTTGGCTGTGGTGGCCTCGCTGGTGACTTGGAGGTGTAAGTCCTCTACACACCCGGCAAGGGGAAGTGTTAGCCAGAGGCAAGGGTGTCGCGGGCGACTGCGAATCTGAAGGAAGCCCGAGGCAAAATGCTGGCCTGACGAACAGGAAGCGGATAGAGGCGGCGCAGCGGGGTAAGAAGGCCAATATCTTCAAAGCCCAATACTTGCACGGAACGCTGTGACGTAGATCCGACAGGCATAAGCAGGAAGGTCGCGCGAATTACCCTGGGAGATCTGTGGGTTTGCCACTGTGCTACCGAGCGTCGAGAGGCGACGGGATGAGCCCATAGAAGTCAGCTGAGGCCGTAGTAAGTGGCGGATTACCGCGTCACCAAGGGCCGAACAGGTTATGCCGCCAGTAGGCGTCAGAGTCTCGTCGAATGTTGAAACGCAGAATATTCTCCAAGAGAAAACTGTTACCCCAGGTCCTGGACGGTATCCGAGGATGAAGGCTGACAGGGCGCAAACATCGACGGCGTCTGTGGCGTGGACGAACGCGGAGCCGGACACGCTGATGGTGCGGGTGCTTGCACCCGCCAACCTCAAGCGTGCGTATCAACGCGTGGTCAGCAACAAGGGCGCACCGGGTGCCGATGGCATGACGGTCGACCAGCTGGCGGGCTACGTGAAACAGTATTGGCCGATCCTCAAGACTCGGCTGTTGGCCGGCGAATACCACCCGCAAGGTGTACGCGCCGTCGATATCCCCAAACCCAAAGGCGGTACAAGACAGCTGGGTATCCCCAGCGTCGTGGATCGCCTGATCCAGCAGGCGCTGCTGCAACAGCTCACGCCAATCTTCGATCCGCTGTTTTCGGACTACAGCTACGGCTTTCGTCCGGGCAGAAGCGCTCATCAAGCCATCGAAACCGCCCGCGCCCATGTGGCGGCGGGCCACCGCTGGTGCGTGGAACTCGATCTGGAGAAGTTCTTTGATCGGGTCAACCACGATGTATTGATGGCCTACATCGAGCGTCAAATCGAAGATAAACGTGTGCTTATGCTGATCCGTCGTTATCTCGAAGCGGGAATGATGTCGGGCGGGATCGCCAGCCGACGGCAGGAAGGGACGCCGCAAGGCGGCCCGCTCTCACCGTTGTTGTCGAACATCCTGCTCAATGAACTCGACCGCGAACTGGAACGGCGGGGCCATCGTTTTGTACGCTATGCCGACGACGCCAACATTTATGTGCGCAGTCGTCGTGCTGGCGAGCGAGTGCTGGTCAGGGTTGAGCGCTTCCTGAATCAACGCCTGAAACTGACGTTGAATCAAGAAAAGAGCCGAGTAGCACGGCCGTGGGCGTGTGATTACTTGGGTTACGGGATGAGCCTGCATAAACAGCCGAGGCTGAAAGTAGCTACGATGAGCCTGAATCGCTTGCGCGATCGGCTCAGAGAACTGCTGCGCGGAGCGCGGGGCCACAAGATGGCAAGCGTCATTGAACGGATTAACCCGGTGTTACGTGGTTGGGCGGGTTACTTCAAGCTCAGCCAGAGCAACCGCCCCCTTGAGGAGTTGGATGGCTGGATGCGCCGTAAACTTCGCTGTGTCATTTGGCGTCAATGGAAGCAGCGCCCAACGAGGGCGCGCAACCTGATACGTCTGGGGATCAGCGAAGCACGCGCCTGCAAATCAGCGTTCAACGGGCGCGGGCCATGGTGGAATTCGGGAGCGTCACATATGAATCACGCGCTGCCGAAGAAGCTGTGGGACAGCCTGGGGCTGGTCCCAATACTGGATACGATAAAACGGCTTAACCGCATAACCTGAACCGCCGTATACGGACCCGTACGTACGGTGGTGTGAGAGGACGGCGGCTGTGAAGCCGCCTCCTACTCGATCCTTTTTCTCCTGTAGGAGCGAGCCTGCTCGCGATGGACGTTAACGATGACGCGGGAATCCTGGATAGACGCGGTGCATTTGAGACCATCGCGAGCAGGCTCGCTCCTACAGAGATATAAACGGACTCAACGGGAGTGTATTGCCATGGATCTGCGCTGTGTGTGGAGCTTACTGGGATTGGCGTTATTGCCGGCGCTGTCTGTCGCCGCAGGCAAATGCGAACGCCTGGTGGTCACCGGCAGCCCGGACGCGCCACCGTACCTGTGGCAAGACCCGCAGAACCCCAAGCACCTGATCGGTGCCAGCGCCGATTTGCTGCAGCAAGTGGCGGGGGAGTTGGGGCTCAAGGTCGAACTGCTTTATGCCGGCAAACGCGCCCAGGCCCTGGACGAAGTGCGCAGCGGGCGCATGGACATGCTGGCGGACGCGACGTTGACCGTCAGCGAGCTGGAAACCCTGGACTACATCCATCCACCCTTGCTGGAAAACGACTATCTGGTCTGGACTCGCAAGGACTCGACGCTGGTCTACAACGAAGCACAAGACCTGCACGGCCATCCCGGTGCAGTGTCGGAAAAGGCCCGATTGACCGCGCAATTCAGCACGTTTGCCGGACAGCAGCTAACCCTCACGCGCACGTCCAACCTGACCCAGGGCTTTCAGAAACTGCTGTTGGGCGAGGTCGAGTTTGTACTGGCAGGACGTTACTCGGGCATGGCGACTGCTCAGACACTGGGCATGGCCGCTGATCTGATCGCGCGCTCGCAACCGGTCGACAAGCCTGGCCTGTACCTGGCGATTTCCCATGACTCGGCCTGCAACGATCCGTGGTTGCGCGGACAGTTGGCCAAAAAGATGACAGAATTGCCCGCGTCCGGACTGACGGAAGCCGTGCTGATGCGCAATATCGAGCGCTGGAAGGCACAACGCTCACAACCGCAGCAACCCTCGCAACAACCCGTCAGTACCCCAAAACAGTAAGGATTTTCAGTGAGTATTCGACCTCTTTTCGCTGCCGTGGCCTTTGCCGCCCTGGCGGGTTGTGCAACCGATCCTGCGCCGAATGAACAGATTCGCCTGACCGAACAGGCACTCGAACAGGCCAAGGCCGTGGGCGCCACTGCCGACGATGTGCCGGAAATGAAACTGGCCGAAGACAAGTTCAACCGCGCCAAGGGCAACATGACCGATCAATCCTTCAAAAACGCACGCATGCGGGCCGAACAGGCCGAACTCGATGCGCGCCTGGCTGAAGCCAAGGTGTTGACGGCCAAGAGCGAGGAGCAGTTGAACGTGCTCAACACCCGCATCGCCCGCCTGCGCAAGCAACTGGGAGATGCCGAATGAGCCTCAAGAGCAAAGCCCTCGGCGGTTTGATCCTGGCCGGCTGCGCGAGCCTCTTTGGCTGCGCCAGCCAGCACAGCGAGACTGCATTGCAGCAAGCCGGTGCCGACTTTCAGAAGGTCAAGGAAGACTCCAATGTGCTGCGAATCGCCCCCAAGGACGTGATTCGCGCCGGTGAGTCCCTGGCCCGTGCCGATCGCCTGTCCAGCTATTGGGGCAGCGGTTCGGACGTGGTGCATTACGCCTACCTGAGCCAGCGCTATAGCGCCATTGCCCGGGAACACACCAATCAGGTGCTCAACGAAGAGCAGGCGGCGAAGCTCGAACTGGAACGGCAGCGTCTGCAACTGGCACTGCGTGAATCCAAACTGTTCAGCGTGCAGCAGCAAGGCAAATGGCTCGAGGAGCAGATCCTCGCATTGACCACCAGCCAGACCGACCGTGGTCTGGTGATGACATTGGGCGACATGCTGTTCGACACGGGCGAAGCGGAATTGAAGCCGTCGGCCAACCGTGTGGTATTGAAGATCGTGCAGTTCCTGCAACTCAACCCCAAGCGTGTGGTACGGATCGAGGGTTATACGGACAGTACCGGGGGCAAGCAGGAAAACCTCAAGCTGTCCCGCGACCGCGCACAATCGGTGGCTGACGTGCTGATGGACCTGGGGATCGACGACAAGCGCATCCAGGTCGAGGGTTATGGCGACGAGTACCCGGTGGACGCGAATGCGTCGGAACGGGGCCGGGCGCAGAATCGTCGGGTGGAAATTGTGTTTTCCGACGAAAAGGGCCAGCTCGGCGCTGCCCGCTAAGGGTTGCGTCGCTGGAAAGCCCGGCCTGCCATGCAGCGCCGGGTTTTTTTACGCCTGCCGATTACCGCACAAAACAGTACAGATTTTGCTGACACTGCACTGTACGGTCGACTATTGTGGCAACTGTCCCCGTACACTTCTAAACTGTTCCGGTATTGTTTCACACAAGAATAAAATGCCCGTGAAATCGAGTGCTGCGTCATGACCAACCTTTTGCTCTATCAACGTATTGCTCAACAACTGGCCGAAGACATCCGTCGTGGGGTCTATCAGCCGGGAGAGCGCGTGCCTTCGGTGCGCAAGATGAGCTCGCAGCTCAATGTCAGCCATGCGACGGTGTTGCAGGCGTATGCCAATCTCGAGGATCAGGGTCTGATCCGCGCCCGGCCGCAGTCGGGTTACTACGTGCACCAGACGCCGGCACTCACCGCACCGACGCCGGACATCGCCCGGGTCGAGCGCCCCGGCCTGGTCACCCGCAGCAGCATCATTCAGCAAGTCCTGGTCGAATCCCGTCGTGAAGGTGTGTTCCCGCTGGGCGCTGCGGTGCCGAGTGTCGACTATTTGCCGGTGCGGGCACTGCATCAGCAATTGGCCAAGGTCACCCGTTTCCATAGCCCGCGGGCCTTCAGCTACATGTTCAGCCCCGGTTTCGAGCCGTTGCGCCGACAGGTGGCGATCCGCATGCGCGATGCCGGCGTGGTGGTCGATCCGTCGGAAGTGGTGATCACCCACGGCTGCGTCGATGCGTTGCAGATGTCCTTGCGTGTGCTGACCCGTCCGGGCGATCTGATCGCGGCCGAGTCGCCGACCTATTACGGGTTGCTGCAACTGGCCGACCTGTTGGGCCTCAAGGTCATCGAGATCCCCAGCGATCCCGCCACGGGCATGAGCCTGGAAGCCCTGCAACTGGCGGCCAACCAATGGTCGATCAAGGCGTTGGTGCTGACCACCCGACTGAGCAATCCATTGGGCGGCACCATGCCGGAGGAGCGGCAAAAACAATTGCTGCGCCTGGCCTCGGACTTCGATATCCAGGTTGTCGAAGACGATATCTACGGTGAACTGATGTTCGAGCAGGGGCGCACCAAGTCCCTCAAGGCTTACGATCGGCTGGACCGAGTGATCTATTGCTCGAGCTTCTCCAAGACCCTGTCGCCTGGCGTGCGGATCGGCTGGATGATTGCCGGCAAGTATCAGCAGGAAATCCAGCGCTTGCAGACCTTCAGTACGCATTCCGCGTGCAGCGTGACCCAGATGGGCATTGCCGCTTACCTGGAAAATGGCGGGTACGACCGGCATTTGCGCTTCATCCGTCAGGAATACCGGAAAAACCTCAGTGCCTTCCAGCTGGCGGTGCAGCAGTATTTCCCGGAAGGCACGCAGATGACCCGGCCTACCGGTGGCTTCATTCTGTGGGTCAGTCTGCCGGGGCGGGTCAACACGCAAGAGTTGCATGTGCGGGCATTGCAGCAGGGCATCAGTATTGCGCCGGGACTGATCTTCAGTAATACCGAGCAATTCAATCACTGCATCCGGCTCAACTGCGGCATCCCGTGGAACCGTGAAGCCGAGCGCGCTTTGATGACCCTGGGCATGCTGGCCACCCAACTCTGCCAGGAGATGGCTAGCGGTTTGTAACAGGCTGCTGCTGCGCTTGTCATGTGGGCTGCAACAGGCGAGCATATGCATCTCTGCCGTTTGCACCCACCGTGGGATACATGAAACCGACTTTTCCTGCCGCCTGGCTTTTGCTCTGCCTGATTGCGAGTATTCAGCCGGCATCCGTCATGGCGGCTACCGAGCAGGATCAGACTACCGGCAGTTTCCAAGTCGCACCGATAGAAACCGCACCTGCGAAAAAAGCCTCGGCGACCAGTAAGCAGGCTGCGCCCGTGAAAAAGCGTGCGCCCATTGCCTCCAAATCGAAACCGGCCAGCGAAGTGGCAAAGACTGAGCTTCCATCTGCCAATCTGGACTTGAGTTTGCCCCGGGACATGGTTCAGGAGCTGAAGCCTGTCGGAACGGTGCCGTTGACCAGGCGCGAACCGTTGTTACCCCAGATGTTCGGTGACAAAAGCGGCAGCAGTCCGTTCCAGCTCAACGGCCGCCTGCTCAGCAATGAAATGCAGCTGCAACTGCGAAATGAAGAGCGCCACGAGGTCGAAGGCGCGGCACTGGATTTCGAGTTCAAGCAGTAACCTCATCCCGATCCGCGAGCCGCAGACCAGACGCTTTGTCGGAGACTGCTCGGTCATGCTCGGTTGAGCTGAAAAACCCGCTCGCAGGTAATTTAAAACAACTGTTTTAGCGGGTACTCTGTGCCCCGTCCTTTAACACATTGCTCGTCGCGAGGAGCTTGTCGTCATGAAATGCCGTGAGGGCTGTGGCGCTTGTTGCATTGCCCCTTCCATCAGTTCACCGATTCCCGGTATGCCCAACGGCAAGGCCGCGGGGCAGCGTTGCCTGCAACTTTCCTCCGATAACCTGTGCAGTATTTTCGGCCAGCCAGAACGGCCGGCGGTGTGTTCTGCCTTCGAGGCCGACCCCGAGGTGTGCGGAAGCAGTAGCGAAGAAGCCATCCGGTTGATTGGCTGGTGGGAGCAAATGACGGCGGCGTGATGTGTGGGCTTGCACCTCCGATCACCTCCGAAAAACCTGAAGGTGATCGGAGGTGCAAGCCCAACGAACGGAACTTCAACAATAAGGAATAAGACAATGGGTTCGCTGCATCGTATGGCTGTGTTGTGTGGTTTGACGGTTGCGCTGGTTACCTCGACGGTCCAGGCCGAAGACTGGAAAGTCAAAAAAAACGAAGACGGCATCAAGATCTCCCTGAGTGAAGTGGCCGGCTCCGACTACAAGGCCTACCAGGGCGTCACGCTGATGAAAACCACCATGGCCAAGCTGCGTGCGTTGCAGGAAGACGTGCCCGGAGCCTGCGCCTGGATTCACGAATGCAAAACCCAGAAGCTGCTCAAGCACGAAGGTGACCAGAGCTGGACCTACACTCAGTTCAACACCCCATGGCCGGTTACTCCGCGTGATTCGGTGTTGCACATCACCACCATCGAAGGGGCTGATGGCAGCCTGACCCGCAAGCTCGAAGGCGTACCGAAATACGTTCCTGAAGAAAAAGGCTTCGTCCGGGTCGCCAAGGTCGACGGTTTCTGGAAGTTCGTACCCAAGGGCGACCAGATCGAAGTGACCTATCAGGTGCACACCGAACCGGGCGGTAGCGTGCCGTCGATGGTGGCCAACAAGTTCGTGGTGGATGCCCCGTTCAATACCTTGAAAGCCCTCAAGGAACGCGCCGAGAAGTAACTGTGTCGTTCTTTTGAGGTGACTTCGTAACGCCCCGATTCGATCGGGGCGTTTGCGTTTTTGACCGGTGCGCAGGCTTTAATTTGTTTCCGGATATGCGTTGCACAAAATTTTCACCCACTCTCCAAGACAATTCGCCGGCTCTCCCGTAACGCGCTGCGTATTGCTGAATGCAGGATGAAACAGTCGGGATGAGGGTAGTTATCAATGGCAATGCTGCCGTTGATCGTGCAACATTTGCGCACCGCGCAAACCCCCGGGCCTTGTATGGGCCGAAAAGAGGGCAAGGCGCAGCTGTATTTTTGAAACTTCAACTTCCAATGGGTCCTAAAACGACATGGCAATCCCGGACGCCCTGAATCAGCAGCGAGCTTCTAGTCGCCTGCTGCAACCGACCGTCAAATCGCATCTGGCCTACACGCTGTTGTGTGCCCTGGTCATGATGGTCATGTTCAGCCTGCTGCGCGTCGCGCTGCTGGCTTACAACAGCTCGATGATCCTCGACACACCGGCTTCGACCTTCCTTGAGGCATTCGCCAACGGTCTGCGTTTCGACCTGCGCCTGGTGGTCTATCTCAGTATTCCGTTGCTGCTGGCCTTGTTCAGCGCCCGGGCCATGGCCGCACGCGGGCTGTTCCGTCTCTGGCTGACGATCGTCTCCAGCATTGCGCTGTTCCTGGGCCTGATGGAGATGGACTTCTATCGTGAGTTCCACCAGCGCCTCAACGGCCTGGTCTTCCAGTACGTCAAGGAAGACCCGAAAACCGTGGCCAGCATGCTCTGGTATGGTTTTCCGGTGGTCCGCTATTTGCTGGCGTGGGCCGTGGGTACCGTGATCCTGAGCATGGCATTCAAGGGCGCCGACCGTGCGACCCGCCCTCGTGGCCCGTTCAGTGGCGGCAGCATCGGCACACGCAAGGTAGCGCCGTGGTATGCACGCATTGGCGTGTTCGTGGTTTGCCTGCTGATCTGCGTTGTCGCGGCCCGTGGCACCTTGCGTCAAGGCCCGCCGATGCGCTGGGGTGATGTCTACACCACAGACTCCAACTTCGCCAACCAGTTGGGTCTCAACGGTACGCTTTCTCTGGTCGCCGCCGCCAAGAGCCGGATGTCCGAAGATCGCGACAATATCTGGAAAGCCACGCTGCCACAGCCACAAGCCCAACAAGTCGTGCGCGACATGCTGGTGATGGCGGATGACAAACTGGTGGATGGCGAGACCGCAGCGGTACGTCGCGATTACACCCCGCCAGCCGACAAGACCCTGCCGATCAAGAACGTCGTCGTGATCCTGATGGAAAGCATGGCCGGTCACTCGGTGGGTGCGCTGGGTGGGCCGGGCAACATCACGCCGTATCTCGACAAACTGTCGAAGGAAGGCTTGCTGTTCGACCGCTTCTTCTCCAACGGCACCCATACCCACCAGGGCATGTTCGCCACCATGGCCTGCTTCCCGAACCTGCCGGGCTTCGAATACCTGATGCAGACCCCGGAAGGCAGCCACAAGCTGTCCGGTCTGCCGCAGTTGCTCAGCGCCCGTGACTTCGACGATGTGTATGTCTACAACGGCGATTTCGCCTGGGACAACCAGTCGGGTTTCTTCAGCAACCAGGGCATGACCAACTTCATCGGCCGTAACGATTTCGTGAATCCGGTGTTCTCTGATCCGACCTGGGGCGTGTCCGACCAGGACATGTTCGACCGTGGCCTGGTCGAGCTCAAGGCACGAGAAAACGGCAAGCCGTTCTATGCCTTGCTGCAAACCCTGTCCAACCACACGCCATACGCCTTGCCGACACCATTGCCGGTCGAGCCCGTGACCAATCGCGGCAACCTGAACGAACACCTGACCGCCATGCGTTACTCGGACTGGGCACTGGGCCAGTTCTTTGAAAAGGCCCGCAAGGAGCCGTACTTCAAGGAAACCCTGTTTGTCATCGTTGGTGACCACGGTTTTGGTAACGAACAGCAAATCACCGAAATGGACCTGGGCCGCTTCAACGTGCCGATGCTGATGATCGCGCCGGGCATCCAGGAAAAGTTCGGCCAGCGTGACCACACCGTGGGTACTCAGATCGACATCGTACCGACCATCATGGGCCGCATCGGTGGCGAAGTGCGTCATCAGTGCTGGGGGCGCGACCTGCTCAACCTGCCGGAAGGCGACATGGGTATTGGGGTGATCAAGCCATCGGGCAGCGAGCAGACCACGGCCATCCTCACCGCAGACCAGATTCTGGTCCTGCCGAAGGACAAGGACATGGCGCCGAAGCTGTATCAGTATGAATTGGGTGCCAAGCCTCGCGCCGAAGTCATTGCTGATGCGCCGCGTATCGCCGAGTTGAAACTCAAGCTCGAAGCGTTCCTGCAAACAGCGACCAAGAGCCTGCTGGACAACACCGCTGGTGTTGTTGACGGCACGCCGGACTAAGTTGTGACGCAATAGAAAAGAGGCCCTTCAAGGGCCTCTTTTTTTGCCTGGCGGTTTTTATATTCGGCCGAGCAAGAGCAGGATCAACAGCACCACCAATACGACGCCGATGATTCCGGACGGGCCGTAACCCCAACTTCTGGAGTGCGGGAAGACCGGTAAACCACCGATCAGTAACAGGATCAGAATGATGATCAGTATTGTACCCATGTCTATTTCCTTGTCGAAAATGCAGTGGATTGACCATGCCAATCAAGGTCAGCGGGAATGAAGTAAATTCGAGTTGCTTAAAAAATCCGACTCTTGCGCTTGCAGGAAAATTCCAGGTTTTTTTGAAGTATTTCGGACGGGTTCTTATTTCTTTTGTAGTTGCCTTAATTGCGTCAGACGCTCCCGCAGTTTGCTCGGGCCATTCAGCAATCTGATGGAGCGTGGGTCGGGCAATTTCCTTCGCTACACTCGGTGCATCTTCCGAGAACAACAAGGCTGTTTGCTATGCAAAATCGCATGATGATCACTGGTGCAGGCTCGGGCCTGGGTCGCGAAATCGCGCTGCGCTGGGCGCGTGAAGGCTGGCAACTGGCCTTGTCGGACGTCAGCGAGCCCGGGTTGCAGGAAACTCTCAAGTTGGTCCGTGAAGCGGGCGGTGACGGTTTTATCCAGCGCTGTGATGTACGCGATTACAGCCAGTTGACGGCGTTCGCCCAGGCCTGCGAAGTCAAGCTCGGCGGCATCGATGTCATCGTCAATAACGCGGGCGTGGCGTCTGGCGGGTTCTTCAGTGAGTTGTCCCTGGAGGACTGGGACTGGCAGATCGCGATCAACCTGATGGGCGTGGTCAAGGGCTGCAAGGCTTTCCTGCCACTGCTGGAAAAAAGCCAAGGCAAGATCATCAACATCGCGTCCATGGCCGCGTTGATGCAAGGCCCGGCGATGAGCAATTACAACGTGGCCAAGGCGGGCGTGGTGGCGTTGTCCGAAAGCCTGCTGATCGAGCTGGCGCATCAGGAAGTCGGTGTGCATGTGGTGTGTCCGTCGTTCTTCCAGACCAACCTGCTGGACTCCTTCCGCGGCCCGACTCCGGCCATGAAAGCCCAGGTCGGAAAGTTGCTGGAAAGCTCGCCGATCAGTGCCGCCGACATCGCCGACTACATCTATCAGCAGGTCGCCGCTGGCGAGTTCATGATCCTGCCCCACGAACAGGGCCGCATGGCCTGGGCGATGAAGCAGAAGAACCCGCAATTGCTCTACAACGAAATGACCGCCATGGCCGACAAAATGCGCGCCAAGGCCAGGCAATCGGCAAGCTGATCTTGCCCGCAGGCAACGCTGTGGTTAGGGTGGCCGCCATCGGCCATCCTCGCGAGACGCTTGCATGCTCAATTACCTGTGGTTTTTCCTCGCCGCGCTGTTCGAAATTGCCGGTTGCTTTGCCTTCTGGATGTGGTTGCGCCAGGGCAAAAGCATGTGGTGGGTGGTGCCGGCGCTCCTCAGCCTGACCCTGTTCGCCCTGCTGCTGACCCGTATCGAGGCAAGCTACGCTGGCCGCGCCTACGCCGCTTACGGTGGCATCTACATCATTGCCTCAATCGGCTGGTTGGCCGTGGTCGAGCGGATTCGTCCGCTGGGTTCGGACTGGCTTGGTGTGGCGCTGTGTGTGATCGGCGCGAGTATCATCCTGTTCGGGCCGCGATTCTCCGCATCCTGACAGATCGGCCCTACAATCAACCGACCTGTCAGACCTTTCCGTAAGTGGCGTGCGTCAGGGGCTGTCAGTCCGGTCTGGTTTGCTGTCGGAGCATTGTAGGCGTACCGCGGGCCGGGCATCTTCAAGGGCCAGTAACCCCTGAAGGACACTCCTCATGCTCGTACTCACTCGCATTGTGGGCGAAACCATTTCCATCGGTGACAACATTTCCGTGCGTGTTCTCGCGATCAACGGAAGCAACGTGCGCTTTGGCGTTGAAGCGCCTCAGGACGTCAATGTGCATCGCTGCGAAATCTACGAACGCATCCAGAACAAACTGGCGAAAACCAAGGAGCGCTGAAGGGCTCAGTCAAACAGGTGCTTGGGCACGTCGTGCTTGAGCATTAACTGGCATTGCTCGCTTTGCGGGTCGAAGACAATCAGTGCCTGGCCCTTGGTCAAGGCTTGGCGCACGCGCAGTACGCGGGTTTCCAGTGGAGTGTCGTCTCCATTGTCCGTGCCGTCGCGGGTCACGAAATCCTCGATCAGGCGGGTGAGGGTGTCGACTTGAAGTTGGTCGTGGGGGATCAGCATAGGCACCTCGGTTGGATCAATGGCGCGATGCTACGGCGAATGACCGGTATCGGCTAGCCTGGGGTTTGATGTTGTCTGCACTGACGCCATCGCGAGCAAGCTCGCTCCCACAGTTGATCGGTGGTGAACACAATTATACGGTTCGCCGCTGAACCCTGTGGGAGCGAGCTTGCTCGCGATGGCGGTTTACCTGGCGATGAGGATCCTGATCAGTTCTCCGACCTCTGCCCCACCAGACTGTCCACCGACGGCACCCGCGTATCGCTTTCCATCTGGGTGTCGTGTTCGAGTTGATGACTGAAGCGGTCCAGTGAGCCCTTGGCCGGTTGTGCATCGCTGGCAAACACGGGCGGGCTGAGGATGTAGGCACCGAGCAGGCGGCTCAGGGCGGCGAGGCTGTCGATATGGGTGCGTTCGTAACCGTGGGTGGCGTCGCAGCCGAAGGCGAGCAGGGCGGTGCGAATGTCGTGGCCGGCGGTCACCGCTGAATGGGCGTCGCTGAAGTAGTAGCGGAACAGGTCCCGGCGTGCCGGCAACTCGTTGTCGCTGGCCAGGCGCAGGAGGTGGCGCGACAGGTGATAGTCATACGGCCCGCCGGAATCCTGCATCGCGATGCTTACCGCGTGCTCGCTGGAATGTTGGCCAGGCGCGACCGGTGCGATGTCGATGCCGACGAACTCACTGACGTCCCAGGGCAACGCCGCCGCGGCACCGCTGCCGGTTTCCTCGGTGATGGTGAACAGCGGATGGCAGTCGATCATCAGCTCTTCGCCACTG
The DNA here is from genome assembly GCF_057839025.1 of Pseudomonas sp. KH_046_1. Lineage (NCBI taxonomy): Bacteria > Pseudomonadati > Pseudomonadota > Gammaproteobacteria > Pseudomonadales > Pseudomonadaceae > Pseudomonas > Pseudomonas sp. KH_046_1. Next base: position 4,725,083 of record NZ_CM174481.1, on the reverse strand, counting down.
TCGACAATGGCCTTGAGCGCCGCCAGCAGCGCGGCCACCCCGGCCTTGTCGTCGAGGTGGCGGGCGCTGATGTGGCCGCTTTCGGTGAACTCAGGCAGCGGGTCGAAGGCGACGAAATCGCCGACGCTGATGCCCAGCGACTCGCAGTCGGCACGGGTGGCGCAGTAGGCGTCCAGGCGCAACTCGATGTGATCCCAACTGATCGGCATCTCGTCAACGGCGGTATTGAATGCGTGCCCGGAAGCCATCAGCGGCAAGACGCTGCCACGGATCACGCCGTTGTCGGTAAACAGGCTGACCCGGCTGCCTTCGGCGAAGCGGCTGGACCAGCAGCCGACGGGCGCGAGGGTCAGGCGGCCGTTGTCCTTCACTGCACGCACCGCCGCGCCGATGGTGTCCAGGTGAGCGGAAACGGCGCGGTCGGGGCTGTTCTTCTTGCCCTTGAGCGTGGCGCGGATGGTGCCGCGACGGGTCAGCTCGAAGGGAATGCCGAGTTCTTCAAGGCGTTCGGCGACGTAGCGCACGATCGTATCGGTGAACCCGGTGGGGCTGGGAATGGCGAGCATTTCCAGCAGGACTTTTTGCAGATAGCCGAGGTCCGGTTCGGGGATTTTGCTGGTCATGGAGACTCCTGATTGGTTATCGCCTGTACGGCCGCCTTCGCGAGCAGGCTCGCTCCTACAGGGGGAACGCGATCAAATGTGGGAGCGAGCCTGCTCGCGAAAGGGCCAGTCCAGACAACACATGGCTAAGAGACCACCGGCTGACTGTACGGAAACAACAAGTCCACAAACCGCTCCGCCGTCGGCTGCGGTTCGTGGTTGGCAAGCCCGGCCCGTTCGTTGGCTTCGATAAACACATAGTCCGGCTGGTCAGCGGCGGACACCATCAGGTCGAGGCCGACCATGGGAATGTCCAGTGCCCGGGCCGCGCGGATGGCTGCGTCCACCAGCGTCGGGTGCAGGATCGCCGTGACGTCTTCAAGCACGCCGCCGGTATGAAGGTTCGCCGTGCGTCGCACGAACAGGTGCTCACCGGCCGGCAGAATGCTGCTGTAGTCGTATCCGGCGGCACGCAGGGTGCGCTGGGTTTCCTGGTCCTGCGGGATCTTGCTTTCGCCGCTCGTGGCTGCTTGTCGTCGCCGGCTCTGGGCTTCGATCAATGCACCGATGGAGTGCTGGCCGTCTCCCACCACTTCGGCCGGCCGGCGAATGGCGGCGGCGACCACTTCAAAACCGATCACCACAATGCGCAGGTCCAGGCCTTCGTGGAAACTTTCCAATAGCACGCGGCTGTCGAAGTGGCGAGCGGCTTCTATGGCTTGCTGTACTTCCTCGATGGTACGCAGATCCACCGCCACCCCTTGGCCCTGTTCACCATCCAGTGGCTTGGCCACCACGCGCTGGTGTTCATCGAGGAACGCCAGATTGTCATCGGCGTTACCCGCCAGTTGCTGCGCCGGCAGGTTCAACCCGGCAGCCTTGAGCACTTTGTGGGTCAGGCTTTTGTCCTGGCACAGGGTCATGCTGATGGCGCTGGTCAGGTCGCTCAGGGATTCGCGGCAGCGTACCCGGCGCCCGCCATGGCTGAGGGTGAACATCCCGGCGTCGGCGTCATCGACGTGCACATCGATGCCACGACGGTGCGCTTCCTCGACAATGATCCGCGCATAGGGATTGAACGCGGCTTCCGGGCCGGGCCCGAGGAACAGCGGCTGATTGATGCCGTTCTTGCGCTTGATGGCGAAGGTCGTCAGGTTGCGAAAACCGAGCTTGGCGTAAAGGCTTTTCGCCTGGCGATTGTCGTGCAGCACCGACAGGTCAAGGCAGGCGAGCCCGCGACTCATGAAATGCTCGATCAAATGCCGTACCAGCACTTCACCGACACCCGGCCGCGCACAATGCGGGTCGACCGCCAGGCACCACAGGCTGCTGCCGTTTTCCGGATCGTTGAAGGCCTTGTGGTGGTTGAGGCCCATGACGCTGCCGATGACCGCGCCGCTGTCCTCGTCTTCGGCCAGCCAATACACCGGGCCGCCCAGATGACGCGGAGTGAGCAGGGTGGCATCGATCGGCAGCATGCCGCGGGCCTGGTACAGCTGATTGATCGCCTGCCAGTCGGCATCGCTTTGCGCGCGTCGAATGCGAAAACCACGAAACACCCGGGTCGCCTGACGGTAGTCGCTGAACCACAGGCGCAAGGTATCGGACGGGTCGAGGAACAACTGCGTCGGCTCCAGCCCCAGCACTTGCTGGGGCGCGGCGACGTACAGGGCAATGTCCCGCTCGCCGGGCTGCTCGTTGAGCAATTCACCTGCGAGGCTCGCGGCATCGGCAAAGGTATGGCCGATCAGCAAGCGGCCCCAGCCGCAATGCACGGCAATCGGCGCCCCGCCGAGTTCACAGCGATCCTCGGCCAGACGTGCCTGCAAGCGTTCGTAGGAAGGCGACTGGCCGCGCAACAGGCGTTGGCTGAAAGCCGTGGCGTGAGGTTTCATCGGTCAGATTCCTTGTTCGCTGAGCCACAGGTTGAGGGCCGCCAGTTGCCACAGCTTCGAGCCGCGCAACGGTGTCAATTGCCCCTGTGGATCAGTCAGTAGACGGTCGAGCATCGCGGGGTTGAACAGGCCGCGATCCTGGCTGGGATCGAGCAGCAGCTCGCGCACCCATTCCAGCGTATCGCCCTGCAAATGCTTGAGGCCCGGCACCGGGAAGTAACCTTTCTTGCGATCGATCACTTCACTGGGAATCACTTGCCGCGCGGCTTCTTTCAAGACTTGCTTGCCACCGTCCGGCAGTTTGAAACGCCCCGGAATCCGTGCCGACAGCTCCACCAGGCGGTAGTCGAGAAACGGCGTGCGCGCTTCCAGGCCCCAGGCCATGGTCATGTTGTCGACGCGTTTGACCGGGTCGTCCACCAGCATCACCGTGCTGTCCAGACGCAAAGCCTTGTCCACCGCCGCATCGGCACCGGGCTGGGCGAAATGCGCTTTGACGAAGTCACCGGCGGCGTCATGCGCAGTCAGCCATTTCGGTTGGACGGTAGCGGCGTAGTCGTCGTAGCTGCGGTCGAAAAACGCTTCGCGATACGCGGCATACGGATCACTCGCGCCGTCCACTTGCGGATACCAGTGGTAACCGGCGAACAGTTCATCGGCGCCCTGGCCGCTCTGGACGACTTTGCAGTGTTTGGCCACCTCCCGAGACAACAGGTAGAAGGCGATGCAGTCGTGGCTGACCATCGGTTCGCTCATGGCGCGGAACGCGGCGGGCAGCTGTTCGATGATTTCCTTTTCGTCGATGCGCAGTTGGTGATGCTGAGTGCCGTAGTGTTGGGCGATCAGGTCCGAATACTGGAACTCGTCCCCACGCTCGCCGCCGGTATCCTGGAAGCCGATGGAGAAGGTCGACAGATTGTCCACGCCGACTTCCCGCAACAGGCCCACCAGCAGGCTTGAATCGACACCACCGGACAGCAGAACACCGACATCGACCGCCGCACGCTGACGAATCGCTACTGCTTCGCGGGTGCTGTCGAGCACACGGTCGCGCCAGTCTTCGAGGGTTAGATCCGTCTCATCGGCGTGAGGGCCGTAGGGCAGGGTCCACCAGGTTTTCTGCTCGGTGCGGCCATCGGCTTCGACGCGCATCCAGGTGGCCGGCGGCAGTTTTTCAATGCCCGCCAGCAAGGTGCGCGGTGCCGGGACCACGGCGTGGAAATTCAGATAGTGATTGAGCGCCACAGGGTCGAGGATCGGATTGATGTCGCCGCCCTTGAGCAATGCCGGCAGGGCCGAGGCGAAGCGCAGGCGCTGGCCGGTGCGCGACAGGTACAGCGGCTTCACGCCGAGACGGTCGCGGGCGATGAACAGGCGTTGGGCATCGCGCTCCCAAACGGCAAAGGCAAACATGCCGTTGAGTTTTGGTAGCAAGGCTTCGCCCCAGGCGTGATAGCCCTTGAGCAGCACTTCGGTGTCTCCACCGGAATAGAAGGCGTAACCCAGGCTTTCAAGTTCCGCGCGCAGTTCCGGAAAGTTGTAGATCGCTCCGTTGAAGGCCAGGGACAAGCCCAGTTGCGGGTCGATCATCGGCTGCGCCGAGCCGTCCGACAGGTCCATGATCTTCAGGCGCCGGTGGCCCAGTGCAATCGGTCCCTGGCTATGAAAGCCCCAGGCGTCGGGGCCGCGAGGGGCCAGGTGATGGGTGATTCGTTCAATGGCTGCAAGGTCTGCAGGTTGATGATCAAAACGTAACTCGCCAGCTAATCCGCACATAAATTCCTTACCGGTTTTTCCGTTGGGGAGGGTCGATCGATACCGCGCCAAAACGGCGGGTACTCAGAAAGTGACCCTCCTCGGTAAGGGGAGTTTTAGATCGATGAGTTATATGCGCGACTGACCACGGCCGAATCGCCCCATGAGGGCGACTTCGGCTGCTGTATCGACTACTTGCCCCGGATCAGGCGCCGCAAGGCAAACCGATTGGGATGGCAGGCTTCGGCCACGCTCCTGGGCAGCGGCAGGGGTTCGTCGTCCAGCCAGGCTGCCAGCAGTTCTCCGGACAGGGGCGCGGTGATCAGGCCGCGCGAGCCGTGACCGCTGTTGACGTACAAACCGTCAAGCCATGGGCATTCGACGTCCGGCACCTGCCGGGCGTCTTTGCCCAGCGCTGCATAAGCCTCAGCGAACGCCTGGGTGTCGGCCAATGGGCCGACGATTGGCAAGTAGTCGGGGCTGGTGCAGCGAAATGCAGCGCGACCCTGGAGATGCTCGGGGTCGAGGTGTTCGATCTCCAGCCGTTCGACCAGATCGTGGGAAATCTCTTCGAGCATGGCCAGGTTGCCCAGGTGTTCTGCCGTGGTCGGTGTCAGATCATCGCTCTTGAAATCGAAACTGGCCCCCAGGGTGTGTTCACCCAAGCGCGCGGGGGCGACATAGCCTTCGGCACACACCACGGTACTCAGGGCCTGGCTTTGCGGGGTTTGCGCCAGGCGGGTAATTTGCCCGCGAATGCGCTTGAGCGGCAACCCGGCGCTCTCGGGGAAACGCTGGATTTCAGCCGCACCGGCGAGCACCACCACGGGTGTGCTGGCAAGCAAACGCTCGCCGTCCCACGCTTGCCAGCGGCCCTCAACTTTGCGCAGTTCCAGCGCATCGTGATGGGTGAGCAATTGAATCTGTGGATGCGCAGCCTGCCACTGACACAGCGCCGGTGGGTGAACCCAGCCGCCTTCGGGATAGAACAGGCCCCCCTGTGCCAACCCGATACCGGCCACGGCCTGGGCCTCGGGTTGATCCAGCAGGTGCAGCAAGTCCGCTGGAAACGCCGCGGCCAATTGCACCTGGCGTTCGGCTTCCTTGGCGTTGAAAGCCAGTTGCAACACGCCGCAATCGTCCCAGTCGCGACCCCGTTGCAAGTGTTCGAGCAGGCGTCGGGTGTAGCCGAAACCGCTGACGATCATTTGCGACAGCGCCGTGCCATGGGCGGATAACTTCAGGTAGAGCACGCCCTGCGGGTTGCCCGAGGCTTCCCGGGCGATGTCGTCGTGGCGCTCCAGCACTGTCACTTGCCAGCCCCGCGCGGCGAGGCTGGCGGCGCTGGCACAACCGGCCAGGCCGGCACCGATCACCAGTGCCTGGCGCTCGCCGGTCAGCGGGGCCGGGCGGGCAAACCAGGGTTTATCCAGGGCCGGGGCCGGCGTTTCCTGGGGCCAGCCGAGGAACTCGCCGCGCAGGATTTCCCATTTATGGCCGATGCCGGGGGTGCGTTTCATCTTGAAACCGGCGGCGTTGAGCAGGCGCCGCACCCAGCCGGTGCTGGTGAAGGTGCTGATGGAAGCACCGGGCGCGGCCAGGCGAGCCAGCTCGGCAAACAGTTCGGCGGTCCACATGTCGGGGTTTTTCGCCGGGGCGAAACCGTCGAGGAACCAGGCGTCGATTCGGGCATCGAGTTGCGGCAGTTGCTCCAGTGCATCGCCGATCAGCAGCGTCAGGGTCACGCGGCCGTGGTCCAGCGTCAGGCGCTGAAAGCCCTGATGGATGGCCACGTATTGCTCAAGCAGTTGATCGGCAAACACCTTGAGTTCCGGCCACAGCGCCAGGGCCCGTTGCAAGTCGTCGGGGCTCAACGGGTACTTCTCGACGCTGACAAAATGCAGCCGCGCACCGGCCGCGGCGTGTTGCTCGAACACCTGCCAGGCGCACAAGAAATTCAGCCCGGTGCCGAACCCCGTTTCCCCGATGACCAGCCGCCCGCCCCCGGGCAAGGCCGCAAAGCGCTCCGCCAAACGGTTCTGTTCGATAAAGACATAGCGGGTTTCGTCCAGCCCCGACTGGTCGGAGAAATACACATCGTCGAACACTCGTGAATACGGGCGACCTTGGTCGTCCCAGTCGAGCTGGGCGTGGGGCAATACAGGTTTCATGGCAGGCTCGGCAACGGCAAGGCCGCCATTCTAGCCGATCGACGGCGTGGCCAAGCTCTTTGTGGCGAGGGGGCCATCGGGAAAATCTCTGCTGGCCTTCAGTTCAATCCGCTAGTCTTGCTCACATCTGGAAGGGAGCCGCTCATGTTTGAATCCGCCGAAATCGATCACGCCATCGACAAAGAAACCTACGACGCCGAAATCCCGGCCCTGCGCGAAGCGTTGCTCGAAGCGCAATTCGAGTTGCAGCAGCAACGCCGCTTCCCGGTGATCATTTTGATCAATGGCATCGAAGGTGCCGGCAAGGGCGAGACGATCAAGGTGCTCAACGAGTGGATGGACCCGCGCCTGATCGAGGTCCGCACGTTCGATCAGCAAACCGACGAAGAACTGGCGCGGCCACCGGCCTGGCGTTACTGGCGGATGCTCCCGGCCAAGGGGCGCATGGGGATTTTCTTCGGCAACTGGTACAGCCAGATGCTGCAGGGGCGGGTCCATGGCGAGTTCAAGGATCCGCGACTTGACCAGGCGATCAATGCCGCCGAGCGCCTGGAAAAGATGCTCTGCGATGAAGGTGCGCTGATCTTCAAGTTCTGGTTTCACCTCTCCAAGAAACAAATGAAGGCACGCCTCAAGGCATTGGCCGACGACCCGCTGCACAGCTGGCGCATCAGCCCGCTGGACTGGCAGCAGTCGCAAACCTACGACAGGTTCGTGAAGTTTGGTGAACGGGCGCTGCGCCGCACCAGCCGCGACTATGCACCCTGGCATGTGATCGCCGGGGCGGATGCCCATTATCGCAGCCTGGCTGTGGGACGGATTCTGCTGGCGGGCCTGCAGGGCGCATTGAAGCGGCCGACGATCCATCCGGAAAAGGTCAGCGCCGCGCCAGTGTTTCCCAGTGTCGATCAAGTGAACCTGATCGACAGCCTGGACCTGACCCTGCACCTGGACAAGGATGATTACGAAGAACAGCTGATCACCGAGCAGGCGCGGTTTTCCGGGTTGATGCGTGACAAGCGCATGCGCCGCCACGCGCTGGTGGCGGTGTTCGAGGGCAACGACGCGGCTGGCAAGGGCGGGGCGATCCGCCGGGTAGCGGCAGCGCTTGATCCACGCCAGTACAGCATCGTGCCGATTGCCGCGCCCACCGAGGAAGAAAGGGCGCAACCGTATCTGTGGCGCTTCTGGCGGCACCTGCCGGCCCGGGGCAAGTTCACCGTGTTCGACCGCTCCTGGTATGGCCGGGTGTTGGTGGAGCGCATTGAAGGTTTTTGCAGCCCGGCAGACTGGCTGCGTGCCTACGGTGAAATCAACGATTTCGAAGAACAGCTCACCGACGCCGGTGTGATCGTGGTCAAGTTCTGGCTGTCCATCGACAAACAGACGCAACTGGAGCGCTTCGAGGAGCGCGAAAAGATTCCCTTCAAGCGCTTCAAGATCACTGAAGATGACTGGCGCAACCGTGAAAAATGGGATGACTATCGCGCGGCGGTCGGCGACATGGTCGACCGTACCAGCACCGAGATTGCGCTATGGACCCTGGTGGAAGCCAACGACAAGCGCTGGGCACGGGTCAAAGTCTTGCGCACCATCAACCGGGCACTGGAAGAGGCTTTCGAAACATCCGACCGGCAAGAGCACAAGAAGCGTAAGGACAAGGATTGAGGCGATGGTTACGCATACGCGAGGTGAATGATTGTCGCGGTCGGCGAAGCGCTGGACTTATGCTCGGTCCACTCTCAACCGATAACAACAATGAGGTATGCCATGCGTGAAGTGGTGATCGTCGACAGCGTGCGGACCGGCCTGGCCAAATCCTTTCGCGGTAAATTCAACATGACCCGCCCGGACGACATGGCGGCACACTGTGTCGATGCACTGTTGGCGCGCACCGGTATCGATCCGGCGAGCGTCGAGGACTGCATCGTTGGCGCCGGCTCCAACGAAGGCGCCCAGGGTTTCAATATCGGTCGCAACGTCGCGGTGCTCTCGCGCCTGGGTATCGGCACGGCCGGCATGACCCTCAACCGGTTCTGTTCCTCGGGCCTGCAGGCGATTGCCATTGCCGCCAACCAGATCGCTTCGGGTTGCAGCGACATCATCGTCGCCGGTGGCGTCGAGTCCATCAGCCTGACCATGAAGAGCGTCAATACCGACAACCTGATCAACCCGTTGCTCAAGGAGCAGGTGCCGGGCATCTACTTCCCGATGGGCCAGACTGCTGAAATCGTCGCGCGTCGGTACAGTGTCAGCCGTGAAGAGCAGGACCTGTACGCGCTGCAAAGCCAGCAGCGTACCGCACAGGCTCAGGCCGCCGGGCTGTTCAGCGATGAAATCGTGCCGATGGCGGTGAAGTACCGAGTCGAGGACAAGGCCACAGGTCAGGCACAGATCCTCGACGGCATCGTCGACCGCGATGACTGCAACCGCCCGGACACTACCCTGGAAAGCCTGGCCGGATTGAAACCGGTGTTCGCCGAAGATGGCTCGGTCACGGCGGGCAACTCTTCGCAGCTGTCCGACGGCGCGTCCATGACCCTGGTGATGAGCCTGGAAAAAGCGCTGGAGCTGGGACTCAAGCCGAAAGCGTTCTTCCGCGGTTTTACCGTGGCCGGTTGCGCGCCGGACGAGATGGGTATCGGGCCGGTGTTTTCGGTACCGAAACTGCTCAAGGCCAAAGGCTTGCGGATTGACGACATCGACCTGTGGGAGCTCAACGAAGCGTTCGCCTCGCAGTGCCTGTACAGCCGCAACCGGCTGGAAATCGACAATGCCCGGTACAACGTCAACGGCGGTTCGATTTCCATCGGTCACCCGTTCGGCATGACCGGCTCGCGCCAGGTCGGGCATCTGGTTCGTGAATTGCAGCGACGCAATCTGCGGTACGGCATCGTCACTATGTGCGTGGGTGGCGGGATGGGGGCTACGGGGTTGTTTGAGGCGGTGCGTTAAGCCTCGATATTTCTCGTTGCCAGTTAGATAGCCATCGCGAGCAGGCTCGCTCCCACATGGGATCCGTGTCGCACAACAGATTCCTGTAGGAGCGAGCCTGCTCGCGATGGGCGCGCCGCGGTCAAAAAACATCACCTGAAGATTGCGACCCGCACAGTTTCATTCGCGGCCAGACCGAAACTGTGCCTGTGTACGTCACGGCTGCGGGCCTAGAATGACGGCTCCTGTCAGTTGGCGTTGGGGTTCACATGCACATTTCATCGGGTCGCTGGGGTTACGGTCTGTTCCTGGCCTTGTTGACCGCGTTGTTGTGGGGAATCCTGCCGATCAAGCTCAAACAAGTGTTGCTGGTAATGGACCCGGTGACGGTGACCTGGTTTCGCCTGCTGGTATCCGGCGGCTGCCTGTTCATTTACCTGGCGGCCACCAGGCGCCTGCCCAGCCGTAAGGTGCTCGGTCCTCGTGGTGGCTGGCTGGTGCTGATGGCGGTGCTCGGCCTGGTCGGTAACTATGTGTTGTATCTGATGGGCCTGAACCTGCTCAGCCCCGGCACGGCGCAACTGGTGGTGCAGATGGGCCCGATCATGCTGCTGATCGCCAGTCTGTTTGTGTTCAAGGAGCGTTTCAGCCTGGGGCAGGGGATTGGCCTGCTGGTGCTGCTGATCGGCTTTGCGTTGTTTTTCAATCAGCGCTTGAGTGAGTTGCTCACGTCGCTGACCGACTACACCGCCGGCGTGCTGCTGGTGCTGCTGGCGTCCACGGTCTGGACCTTCTATGCCCTGGGGCAAAAGCAATTGCTGACGGTGTGGAATTCGCTGCAGGTGATGATGGTGATCTACCTGTTTTGCGCGGCGCTGTTGACTCCGTGGGTGCATCCGCTCGAAGCGTTGCAATTGAACCCGTTGCAGGGATGGTTGCTGCTGGCGTGCTGCCTCAACACCCTGATAGCCTATGGCGCGTTTGCCGAGGCCCTGGCCCATTGGGAAGCCTCCCGGGTCAGCGCGACGCTGGCCATCACGCCGTTGGTGACCTTTGCCGCGGTTGCCATGGCTGCGTGGATGTGGCCCGACTATGTGCATGCCGAGACGATCAATGGTCTGGGATATGGCGGCGCGGTGCTGGTGGTGCTGGGGTCGGCGCTGGTGGCGTTGGGGCCTTCGTTGATTGCGGGGCTGAAGGCGCGGAAGGTGCGGTTGGCAGCCAGTTAGACCGCGTTATCGTTCTTCGTCGGATCGCCGCCCGGAGCAAGCCCGCTCCCACATTGGATCTTCGTCGCACATCAGATCCCTGTGGGAGCGGGCTTGCTCGCGAAGACGGACTATCAGGCGCTACAGCATTCAGCCCTTGGCCCCAGCCTCCAGCATATTCTCCGGCCTCACCCACGCATCGAACTCTTCGTCAGTCAGATACCCGAGCTGCAACGCCGCCTCGCGCAAGGTCAGGCCTTCGCTGTAGGCCTTCTTGGCGATTTCCGCCGATTTGTCATAGCCGATGTGCGGGTTGAGCGCCGTCACCAGCATCAGGCCACGCTCCAGGTGTTCAGCCATTTTTTCCGCATCCGGTTCCAGACCGGCCACGCAGTGCTGCTGGAAGTTGCTGCAGCCATCCCCCAGCAAGCGGATAGATTGCAGCAGGTTATGGATGATCACCGGTTTGAACACATTCAGCTGCAAGTGGCCCTGACTGGCAGCAAAGCCGATGGCGACGTCGTTGCCCAGCACCTGGCAGGCCAGCATCGACAGTGCTTCGCACTGGGTCGGGTTGACCTTGCCCGGCATGATCGAACTTCCCGGCTCATTGGCCGGTAGCCTGACTTCGGCGAAGCCGGCGCGCGGGCCGGAACCCAGCAGGCGCAGATCGTTGGCGATTTTCATCAGCGTCACGGCAAGGGTTTTCAGCCCGCCGGACAGCGTGGTCAGCGGCTCATGACCGGCCAGTGCGGCGAACTTGTTCGGCGCGGTGATAAACGGCAAACCGGAGAGGGCGGCCAATTCTGCGGCGATGGCCTCACCAAAGCCGTGGGGTGAATTCAGTCCGGTGCCGACGGCCGTTCCGCCCTGGGCCAGCTCGCAGACCGCGGGCAGTGCGCTGCGGATCGCCCGCTCGGCGTAATCGAGTTGCGCGATGAAAGCCGAGATTTCCTGGCCGAAGCTGATCGGTGTCGCATCCATCATGTGCGTACGGCCGGTCTTGACCAGTTTAATGTGGCGGGCGGCCAGCTCGGCCAGTCCGCCGGACAGTTCGCTGATCGCCGGCAGCAAGTGCTGTTGTACCGCCTGGACGGCCGCGATGTGCATGGCGGTGGGGAAGCAATCGTTGGAACTCTGGGAGCGATTGACGTGATCGTTGGGGTGCACCGGGGACTTGCCGCCACGGGGGTTGCCGGCCAACTCGTTGGCGCGACCGGCGATCACTTCGTTGACGTTCATGTTGCTCTGGGTGCCGCTGCCGGTTTGCCAGACCACCAGCGGAAACTGGTCGTCATGGTCGCCGGCGAGCACTTCGTCGGCCGCCTGCTCGATCAGGCGGGCGATATCGGCGGGCACGTCGCCGTTGCGATCATTGACCCGCGCCGCGGCTTTCTTGATCAGCGCCAGGGCATGCAACACAGCCAGCGGCATGCGTTCGTTGCCGATGGCGAAGTTGATCAGCGAGCGTTGCGTCTGAGCGCCCCAATAGGCTTCATCCGGGACTTCAACCTGGCCGAGGCTGTCGGTTTCGATACGGCTCATCTTGCTCACTCCTGTAGGTCCGATTGCGCAGTTTAGGCCGTGATCGACGGCCGTGGTTCCATCAGTCTGAATTTGACCATTCAACCCCTCTAAATCAGGTGCGACAAGGCTTGGGGTTGAGCGACACACTTTTTTAGGCGCAGAATGGACGCCCTTGGGGTCTTACCTCGCCAGCTAGAAAAGGAAACTCGATGACTCGTCTTCGTGCCATCTGTACCGCCGTTGCTTTGGTCTGCGCCAGCGGCCAGGTTCTTGCCGACACCGCCAGCCATAACGCCAGTGCCGAGGCTTTCCTGACCATGGCGCACGCTGACAAACTGGGCACCCCGGTGTACATGCAAGTACAGCAGATGTTTGCCCAGCGTTTCGAACAAACCAAAGCTCCTGAGTCGAAAAAAGCCGTGCTGGAAACCTACCAGGCCAAGGCCAACGCCGCTCTGGACCAGGCCATTGGCTGGAACAAGCTGAAACCGGACATGGTCAAGCTCTACACCACCAACTTCACCGAATCCGAGCTCAAGGACCTGGTTGCGTTCTACCAGTCGCCACTGGGCAAGAAAGTCCTGGAAAAAATGCCTCAGCTGACCCAGCAATCGGCCCAGATGACCCAGGCCAAGCTGGAAAGCGCGGTGCCGGTGGTCAACAAACTGCTGGCTGACATGACCGCCGAGCTGACGCCGAAAGACGCGGCCGCTCCAGCCAAGAAAAAGCCTTAAGCGGAGTTCGGTATGACCATGCAACAACGCATCGAATCGACGCTGGGCCTGCTTCAGCCCGAGCATCTGCAAGTGCTGGATGAGAGCCACATGCACAGCCGTGGGCTGCAAACCCATTTCAAGGCTGTGGTGGTCAGCGCGCAGTTCGAAGGCCTGAACCGGGTCAAGCGCCACCAGAAGGTCTACGGCACGCTCGGCGAGCTGATGGGCGAGTTCCATGCGTTGGCGCTGCATACGTACACGCCAGAGGAATGGGCACAGATCGACGCGGCCCCGGCCTCGCCGACCTGTGCTGGCGGCAGCAAGCACTAAACCCCGGTTTTTTGTTAGAATGCCCAACGCGCCGCTAACCCGGCGCGTTTTTTTTCGCATCCGGTTCACCCCTTACGAGGGTAGCCACCTGGAGATTTACCCATGACACAACAGATTGTCGTGGCGGCACTGTATAAGTTCGTCACCCTGGAAGATTACGTCGCCCTGCGCGAGCCCCTGCTGCAAGCGATGGTCGATAACGGCATCAAAGGCACCCTGCTGATTGCCGAAGAAGGCATCAACGGCACCGTGTCCGGCAGCCGCGAAGGCATCGACGGGCTGATGGCCTGGCTCAAGAACGACCCGCGCATGGACGACATCGACCATAAAGAGTCGTACTGCGACGATCAGCCGTTCTATCGCACCAAAGTCAAACTCAAGAAAGAAATCGTCACCCTTGGCGTGGAAGGCGTGGACCCGAACAAAAAGGTCGGCACCTACGTCGATCCGCAAGACTGGAACGCCCTGATCAGCGATCCGGAAGTGCTGTTGATCGACACCCGTAACGATTACGAAGTCTCGATCGGTACCTTCGAAGGCGCCATCGACCCGAAAACCACCAGTTTTCGCGAATTTCCCGATTACATCAAAGCCAACTTCGACCCGGCCGTGCACAAGAAGGTCGCGATGTTCTGCACCGGCGGCATCCGCTGCGAGAAGGCCTCGAGCTACATGCTCAGCGAGGGCTACGGTGAGGTTTTTCACCTCAAGGGTGGCATCCTGAAGTACCTCGAAGAGGTGCCGCAGGAAGAAACCAAGTGGCAGGGCGACTGCTTCGTGTTCGACAACCGCGTGACCGTTCGTCACGACCTGAGCGAAGGCGACTACGATCAATGTCATGCCTGCCGCACGCCGGTGAGCGTGGAAGACCGCGCGTCCGAGCATTACGTGGCCGGCATCAGTTGCCCGCATTGCTGGGATAAGCTGAGCGAGAAGACCCGTCGCAGTGCGATCGACCGGCAGAAGCAGATCGAACTGGCCAAGGCTCGTAACCAGCCTCACCCGATCGGCTTCAACTACAAGCAAGCATCCTCCGAGGTCTGAACCATGTCTGCGCGCCTGCTCTATGTGATGGACCCGATGTGTTCCTGGTGCTGGGGCTTTGCTCCGGTTGCAAACGCATTGGTAGAGCAGGCGGCGGCCGCCGGTGTGGACGTGCATCTGGTGGTGGGTGGTTTGCGCACCGGCAGTGGCGCCGCGCTGGAACCGACCACCCGGCGCTACATTCTTGAACACTGGCAGGCGGTCACCGAGGCTACCGGTCAGCCGTTCAAGCGCGAAGGCGCGTTGCCTGACGGTTTTGTCTACGACACCGAACCTGCCTGCCGGGCGCTGGTGACTGCACGCAACCTGGCGCCGGATTGTGCGTGGAAACTGCTCGGGCTGATTCAGCACGCCTTTTACGCTGAAGGTCGCGATGTCACGCGCGCCAGTGTCCTGGTGGAGCTGGCAGAGCAGGCCGGTCTACCACGAATTGAATTCGCTGCCGCGTTTGACCGTGCCGATACGCACGCCGCGACATCTGCCGATTTCACTTGGGTTCAGGACCTGGGCATCGCCGGTTTTCCTACGTTGCTGGCTGAGCGAAATGGGCAGTTGGCGTTATTGACCAATGGCTATCAGCCGTTGAGCGAGTTGTCCCCGCTGCTCGGCCGCTGGCTGGAGCGTGCTGCCTGTGCATGACCTGCCCGATGATGTTGCTACCGTTAAACGTGTCGACCGTCTGAGCTGGGCGGAAATCCGCCGCCTGGCCCTGCATCACAAAAAATCCCTGTGGATCGCCAATGGCGTGGCCGTGCTGGCGACCTTGTGCAGCGTGCCGATTCCCTTGCTCCTGCCGTTGCTGGTGGACGAGGTGTTGCTGGGGCACGGTGATGCCGCGCTGAAGATCATGAACCACGCGCTGCCCGAAGGCTGGCAGAAAGCCGCGGGCTACATCGGCCTGATGCTGCTGGTAACCTTGACCCTGCGATGCATGGCGTTGCTGTTCAACGTGGTGCAGGCGAAATTGTTCGCCGGGTTGGCCAAGGACATCGTCTACCGCATTCGCATTCGCCTGATCGAGCGTCTCAAGCGTATTTCCCTTGGCGAATATGAAAGCCTGGGCAGTGGTACGGTGACCACGCACCTTGTGACGGACCTGGACACGCTGGACAAATTCGTCGGCGAAACCCTCAGCCGTTTCCTCGTGGCCATGCTGACCCTGGTCGGTACGGCGGGCATTCTGATGTGGATGCACTGGAAACTGGCACTGCTGATTCTGCTGTTCAACCCGCTGGTGATCTACGCCACGGTGCAGTTGGGCAAGCGGGTCAAGCACCTGAAGAAACTCGAGAACGACAGCACTTCGCGCTTTACCCAGGCGCTGACCGAAACGCTGGATGCCATCCAGGAAGTTCGCGCCGGCAACCGCCAGGGATTTTTCCTCGGTCGCTTGGGGCAACGCGCCCGGGACGTGCGTGACTATGCAGTGAATTCGCAATGGAAAACCGATGCGTCGAATCGGGCCAGCGGTTTGCTGTTCCAGTTCGGCATCGATATTTTCCGGGCCGCGGCGATGCTCACCGTGCTGTTTTCCGACCTTTCAATCGGCCAGATGCTCGCGGTGTTCAGCTACCTGTGGTTCATGATCGGTCCGGTGGAACAACTGCTGAACCTGCAATATGCCTACTACGCTGCCGGTGGTGCGCTGTCGCGGATCAACGAACTGCTGTCCCGAGCCGATGAGCCGGAATACCCGGGCGGCGTCGACCCATTTGTCGGTCGTGAAACGGTCGGGCTGGAAGTACAAGGGCTGAGCTTCGGTTACGGCGATGAACTGGTCCTGAACCAGATGAACCTGTCCATCGCCCCCGGCGAAAAGGTCGCGATCGTCGGTGCGAGTGGCGGCGGCAAGAGCACGCTGGTGCAACTGCTGCTGGGCTTGTATACGCCGTTGGCCGGCACCATTCGCTTCGGCGGTTCGACCCAGCAGGAGATCGGCCTGGAAACCGTGCGGGAAAATGTTGCGGTGGTCCTGCAGCATCCGGCGCTGTTCAACGACACCATCCGGGCCAACCTGACCATGGGCCGCGAACGCAGTGACGAGGCCTGCTGGCAGGCACTGGAAATCGCCCAATTGCACGGCACGGTCCGGGATTTGCCCAATGGCCTGGACAGCATCGTCGGGCGCTCCGGGGTGCGTTTGTCCGGTGGGCAGCGTCAACGCCTGGCCATCGCCCGGATGGTACTGGCCGAACCCAAGGTGGTGATCCTCGACGAAGCCACCTCCGCGCTGGACGCCGCCACCGAATACAACCTGCACCAGGCACTGGCGCGTTTCCTGAGCAACCGCACCACGTTGATCATCGCCCACCGACTTTCGGCGGTAAAACAGGCTGACCGTGTGCTGGTGTTCGACGGCGGGCAAGTTGCCGAGGATGGCGATCATCAGCAGCTGATTGCCGAGGGTGGTCTGTACGCCAAGCTCTACGGTCATTTGCAGCGGTTGTAGCGAGATGATATCAAGGTTACAGGACGCTACTTCATTACTATAAAAAAACATCGCCGCGACCGGATTCAGCGGCCGCGATACTCCCACCGGGCATAGCGTGTCGCTTGCCGGGATTGGAATCGCAACCTAGTCTAGCTACAGCGATTTCGTCCGGAAGACGAGCAAGCAGTGCTAATGCAAGGGACCTCATGAATCAAACGCGGACTCTCGGAACGCCACGGTTGTTGGGCATTGTCTGGCCATTTATCGCCGTTGTAGTGTTTCAAGCCTTGTTGGGCGGCGTTAGCCTTTACGTGCTGTCGGCGGTTCGTGGCTATGTTGCTGGCGAAAGCCTGTGGTCCAAGGGCCAGAAAGACGCCATCTATTACCTCAACCTCTACGCCGACAGCGGCGACGAAGCGATTTTTCATAAATACCAGAACGCCATTTCCGTGCCTCAGGGCGGGCATGAATTACGTGTGGCGCTCGATCAGCGGCCGCCGAACATCGAGGCGGCACGTGTGGCGATCCTCAAGGGCGGCAACCATCCGGATGACATCACCAGTGTGATCTGGCTGTACCTGAATTTCCGGCACTTCAGTTACCACCAGAAAGCCATCGACCTTTGGAGGGTGGGCGACGCGTATCTGGTGCAACTCGATACCATTGCGCGGGAGATGCATCAGCGCATCACCGCCAGGCAGGCCACCGATGCCGATATCAAGCGCTGGAAGGATCAGATATTCGTCATCAACGAAAGTGTGACGCCGGCGGCGAAGGCCTTCAGCGATGCCTTGGGCGAAGGCTCGCGGATGATCCTGCGACTGTTGCTGGTGACCAACCTCGCCACCGCCCTGGGCTTGATTGCATTGGCCTTGATGCGCACCCATAAACTGCTCAAGCAGCGCCATGCCTTCGCCGATGCGCTGCAGCTGGAGAAAGACCGGGCGCAGATCACCCTGCAATCGATTGGCGACGGCGTGATCACCACGGATGTTTCCGGTGCGATTGCCTACATGAATCCGGCGGCCGAAGCGTTGACCCACTGGAAGGCCGAGCAGGCGACGGGGTTGCCGCTGGCGGCGCTGTTCAACCTGCTGGACGAAAATGCCCAGACCGACGGTTTCACCCTGATCGAGCATATTCTCAGCGGCCAGCTCAGTGGCGGCAGTGAACACTCCAAGCTGATTCAACGCCTGGACGGCAGCACGGTGTCGGTCACGCTGGTGGGCGCGCCGATCCGCAATGCCGGCAAAGTCAGCGGGACGGTGCTGGTGCTGCATGACATGACCCAGGAGCGGCAATACATCGCCAATCTGTCGTGGCAGGCGACCCACGACGCCTTGACCGGGCTTGCCAACCGCCGAGAGTTCGAATATCGCCTGGAACAGGCGCTGCATAACCTGACCCGCTACGCGGGTCGCCATGCCCTGATGTTCCTCGATCTGGATCAGTTCAAACTGGTCAACGATACCAGCGGCCACGCGGCGGGCGACGAACTGTTGCGGCATATCTGTGCCTTGTTGCAATCCGGGTTGCGCGAAGGCGATACCCTGGCGCGCCTTGGCGGCGACGAGTTCGGCATCCTGCTGGAAAACTGCGCACCGGAAGCGGCGGAGAAAATTGCCGAAAGCCTGCGACAGACTGTGCAGAATCTGCATTTTGTCTGGAAGGGCCGGCCTTTCGTGACCACTGTCAGTATCGGGCTGGTCCATGTCGCACAGAATCCGACGACGCTCGAAACCTCGCTACGTGCTGCCGACATGGCGTGCTACATGGCCAAGGAAAAGGGCCGGAACCGGGTCCAGGTCTATCATCCGGATGACTCGGAATTGTCCCTGCGCTTCGGCGAAATGGCCTGGGTGCAGCGTTTGCACATGGCGCTGGAGGAGGACCGCTTCTGCCTGTACGCCCAGGAAATTGCCCCCTTGGGGCATGTCGATCAGGGCGGCGGGCACATTGAAATTCTGCTGCGATTGCATGATGAAGCCGGGCGGATGATCTTGCCTGACAGCTTCATTCCAGCTGCCGAGCGTTATGGCCTGATGAGCTCGCTGGATCGTTGGGTGGTGCAGAACGTGTTCAAGATCATTGCCCAATGCCGGGCCGAGCAAGGCCCCGGGCCGCTGGCCATGTGTGCGATCAATCTGTCAGGCACGACGATCGGGGATGAGGCGTTCCTGGGCTTCTTGCGCGAACAGTTTGTGACGTATTCGATTCCGCCTGAAATGATTTGTTTTGAAATTACTGAAACCAGCGCTATTTCAAATCTTGGCAGCGCCATTCGATTCATTAATGAACTCAAAGGCTTAGGGTGCCATTTTTCACTGGATGATTTTTGTGCCGGAATGTCCTCATTCGCATACCTGAAACATTTGCCTGTAGACTTCCTGAAGATCGACGGGAGTTTCGTAAAGGATATGCTGGACGACCCGATTAACCGCGCCATGGTCGAAGTGATCAATCACATTGGCCATGTGATGGGTAAGCGCACGATTGCCGAGTTTGTCGAAACGCCCCAGATCGAGCAGGCATTGCTGGAGATCGGGGTGGATTACGCTCAAGGGTATGTGATTGAACGCCCGCAGTTGTTTACCGGCGATAGCTTGTTAAGTCGTCCTGCCAGACCTCAGCCGCTGTTATTCAAGGCGCCTGGCACGTTCCGTTGAAATTCCTGCCGGTCTCACAATCACAATCAAAAGGAGCTCGACAGTGATCGACACATTCATCCGAACCGGACCGCTCATGGAAGCTGCAAGTTACCCTGCATGGGCCCAGCGCCTGATCCAGGATTGCAGCGAGAGCAAGCGCCGGGTTGTCGAACACGAACTGTACCAACGCATGCGAGACAACAAGCTCAGTGCGAAGACCATGCGCCAGTACCTGATCGGTGGCTGGCCGGTGGTCGAACAGTTCGCGTTGTATATGGCACAAAACCTGACCAAGACCCGCTTTGCCCGTCATCCCGGCGAAGACATGGCCCGTCGCTGGCTGATGCGCAACATCCGCGTCGAATTGAACCACGCCGATTACTGGGTGCACTGGAGTCGCGCGCACGGTGTCAGCCTCGAAGAGCTGCAGGCCCAGCAGGTCCCCCCCGAGCTTCACGCCCTGAGCCATTGGTGCTGGCACACCAGTTCCGCCGATTCGCTGATCGTTGCGATTGCCGCCACCAACTACGCCATTGAAGGGGCGACCGGGGAATGGTCGGCGGTGGTTTGTTCCAACGGTATCTACGCCGCCTCGTTCCCCGAGGAAGATCGCAAGCGGGCGATGAAGTGGCTGAAGATGCATGCCCAGTACGACGATGCCCATCCATGGGAAGCCCTGGAGATCATCTGCACATTGGCGGGCACCAACCCGAGCAAATCTCTGCAGGTGGAGTTGCGTCAGGCCGTTTGCAAGAGTTACGACTACATGCACCTGTTTCTCGAACGTTGCATGCAATTGGAGCACGCAGAGCGGGCACCGGTCGTGCGTGAGCGGATGGCATTGGCTGAAGGCTGATTCAATCGCTGCTTGAAAAAAACTGTGGGAGCGAGCCTGCTCGCGAATGCGGACTGTCAGTCAACATCATTGTTGACGGTCAGATCCCATGCGCGAGCAGGCTCGCTCCCACATTGGTTTGTGTGGTGACTGAAAAATCAGCCCGCCATCTCCAGCCGGTTACGACCTTCGCGCTTGGCCACATACAACGCGCTGTCTGCCCGTCGCAACAGGCTTTCGGCAGACTCGCCGGGCAACAGGGTCGAACAGCCGAGGCTGACCGTCAGCACGATCGTATGACCATCGGCCAGGTACTCTTCAGACTGCGCTGCAAACCGCAGCCGCTCACCGACCATGGCCGCGGCCTCGCGGCTGGTATTGGACAGCAGGATCAGGAACTCTTCACCGCCATAGCGAAACACCATGTCCACGTTGCGCAGCTGGTTTTTGATCGTGGCGGCGACCGCCTTGAGTACGTCATCGCCAGTGCTGTGACCATGGGTGTCATTGACTTGCTTGAAATGATCGATGTCCAGCATCAGCACCGACAACGGTTGCAGATGGCGCCGGGACAGCTCGATTTCCCTTTGCAGCGTCTGGTCCATGGCGATGCGGTTGCCGGTGCCCGTAAGCGGGTCGCGCAGTGCGCTTTGGGTGGCGGTACGGTAAAGCAGCGCGTTGCGCATCGGGAAAAGCAGCGCGGCCAGCAGTGATTCGAGATTGCCCTGTTCCTGTTCGCTGAAACGCTGATTGCGACGGAAAGTCAGCTCACCCAGGTGTTCGCCTTCGTGGCTGAGGCTGTAACTGATGGAATGGTGGCCGCGTTGGCCGAACTCCAGGCGCAGGTCACTGCTCTTGTGCAGGTAGCACAAGGCGTCCAACGGCACCAATCGCTGAATTTCGCGATAGAAAGTCCCAAGAATGCGTTGCGGCTCCAGACTGGTTTGCAACTGCAGGCTCAGTTGCTGGCGCAATTGCGCAAGACTGACAGGCCTTTCCAGAAGAGGCGGCTGCTGACCAAAGCCCAGGCGCTGCAATTTGGCGCTATCGAAGTCAATTGCGTTGGTCTGGGAAGGTGGTTTCATAAGGCGTGCGCCCCTAAGCAGTAAGGCTGTCTTACAAGCAGGGTGAGAGCGGCTTAGGGCTGCGCGTCGTACTGGTCCGTCAGTCCCGTAGGACATTTCGTACAAGTTTAATCCGCTTTGTAGAAGATGAGTAATCTCAGCACTCAAGCTTCACCCCCGTCTGCTTTCACGTTGCGTGTCTGAGCAAACTTAGAGCGAAAGTCGTGCCATTCGGTTCATCCGAATAAAATCTGTTTTAAATCAAGCGGTTGATGTTCGTTCGCTACCTGTGTAGTGCAGAGTGTGACGTTTGTTTGACAGATGCCTGGCTCGAGTCCGGGAGCCTTCGAGTGCCGCGACAGGAAGCTGGCGCGGCACCAAAAAGCGACGTGCGGTCGTTACTGGGCGTTGAACGCCTGGCCATTGATACCAGTGCTGTCCGGGCCCATCAGATAGAGGTAGACCGGCATGATCTCCTCGGGCGTCGGGTTGTTCAGCGGATTTTCGCCCGGGTAAGCCTGGGCGCGCATGCTGGTGCGGGTAGCGCCCGGGTTGATGCTGTTGGAGCGTACCGGGGCCACGGTATCGACTTCGTCAGCCAGGGTTTGCATCAGGCCTTCAGTGGCGAATTTGGAGACACCGTAAGCGCCCCAGTACGCACGTCCCTTGCGGCCGACGCTGCTGGAGGTGAACACCACCGAGGCATCCTGCGACAGCTTGAGCAGCGGCAGCAGTGTGCTGGTGAGCATGAACATGGCATTGACGTTGACTTGCATGACCCGCATGAAGTTTTCGCCGGAAAGCTGCTCGATCGGCGTGCGCGGGCCGATGATCGAAGCATTGTGCAGCAGGCCGTCGAGATGCCCGAATTCGCTTTCGATCATCGCCGCCAGCTCATCGTATTGATGGGGCAGTGCGGTTTCGAGGTTGAACGGGATCACCGCCGGTTGTGGATGGCCGGCGGCTTCGATTTCGTCGTAGACCTGGGTCAGGTTGGCTTCGGTCTTGCCCAGCAACAGCACGGTTGCGCCGTGGGCCGCGTAGGTTTTTGCCGCTGCGGCGCCGATGCCGCGTCCTGCGCCGGTGACCAGAATGACCCGATCCTTGAGCAGTTCGGGGCGGGCGGAATAATCAAACATAAAAAACCTCAACAAATCAGAAGACAGGCGCTGCCCTTGTAGGAGCGAGCTTGCTCGCGATGGTCGTCAACGATTACGCGTAAAGCCTGACACCCAGCGGCGTTCTCAGATTATTCGCGAGCAAGCT
The DNA here is from genome assembly GCF_057839025.1 of Pseudomonas sp. KH_046_1. NCBI lineage: Bacteria > Pseudomonadati > Pseudomonadota > Gammaproteobacteria > Pseudomonadales > Pseudomonadaceae > Pseudomonas > Pseudomonas sp. KH_046_1. The sequence goes on along the minus strand of NZ_CM174481.1, from coordinate 4,702,657 downwards.
CGCTCCTACAAAAAAGCGATTCGACTCAGCAGCTGCAAAGCGCGCTATCAAGCACCTTGCGCAACTCCAGCGGATGATCGACCACCACATCCGCACCCCAATGCCGCGGATTATCATCCGGGTGGATATAGCCGAAGGTCACCGCAGCAGTCTTGGTGCCGGCATCGCGGCCCGACTCGATGTCGCGCAGGTCGTCGCCGACGAACAGCACGCTGGCCGGGTCCAGGTCGAGCATCTTGCAGGCGAGGATCAGCGGTTCCGGGTCCGGTTTGCTGTTTTTTACATGATCCGGGCAGATCAGCAGCGCCGAGCGTTCAGCCAGCCCCAGCTGTTGCATGATCGGCTCGGCGAAGCGCAGCGGCTTGTTGGTGACCACGCCCCAGACCAGGTTGGCCTTCTCGATGTCCGCCAGCAGTTCGCCCATGCCGTCGAACAGTTTGCTGTGGACTGCACAACCCACGAGGTAGCGCTCCAGGAATTCCAGGCGCAGTTCCTCGAACCCCGGCGATTCCGGGTCCATGGCGAAGGTCACCGCGACCATCGCCTTGGCGCCGCCGGAAATCTCGTCGCGGATGTGCTTGTCGTTCATCGGTGGCAAGCCACGGTCGGCACGCATCGCCTGACAGATCGCAATGAAGTCCGGCGCGGTGTCGAGCAGGGTGCCGTCCATGTCGAAAAGAACTGCTCTGATTGGCATCGGCTTACTCCTCGCGCAGGGTCTGGATCATGTAGTTGACGTCCACGTCGGAGGCCAGTTTGTAGTGCTTGGTCAGCGGGTTGTAGGTCAGGCCGATGATGTCCTTGACGGTCAGGCCGGCCATGCGGCTCCAGGCGCCGAGTTCGGAAGGGCGGATGAATTTCTTGAAGTCGTGGGTGCCGCGCGGCAGCAGCTTCATGATGTATTCGGCGCCGACGATGGCGAACAGGTACGCCTTCGGATTGCGGTTGATGGTCGAGAAGAACACCTGGCCGCCGGGCTTGACCATACGGAAGCAGGCACGGATGACCGACGACGGGTCCGGCACGTGCTCAAGCATTTCCAGGCAGGTGACCACGTCGAACTGCTCGGGCATTTCCTCGGCCAGGGCTTCGGCGGTGATCTGCCGGTACTCGACGCTCACGCCCGACTCCAGCTGATGCAGCTGGGCAACCGCCAACGGCGCTTCGCCCATGTCGATACCCATCACGGTCGCGCCGCGCTGGGCCATGGCTTCGCTGAGGATGCCGCCGCCGCAACCGACGTCGAGGACCTTCTTGCCGGCCAAGTTGACGCGTTCGTCAATCCAGTTGACCCGCAGCGGGTTGATGTCGTGCAGCGGTTTGAATTCGCTTTCGCGGTCCCACCAGCGATGGGCCAGGGCCTCGAATTTGGCGATTTCGGCGTAGTCGACGTTGCTCATGGTTTAAGTCCTCTAAAACTTGAAAAATCCTGTTGCCCCGGATTGTGCTCCAGGGTGCTTACGATTCGGTGCGGCCACTGATGCGCTGGCCCCAGGCCTTCGCGACAGTGCCAAGCTGTTGTTCATCCAGGCGTGTCAGGCGACGGTCGTCGAGCAACTGCTTGCCGGCAACCCAAAGGTGTTTCACGCAGTCCCGGCCGGTAGCGTATATAAGCTGCGAAACCGGGTCGTAGACCGGCTGCTGAGCCAGGCCCGAGAGATCGAAAGCCACCATGTCCGCCGCTTTGCCGATTTCCAGCGAGCCGACTTCGGCCTCGATACCCAGTGCCCGGGCGCCATTGAGGGTGGCCATGCGCAAGGCACGATGGGCATCCAGTGCGGTGGCCGAGCCGGCGACAGCCTTGGCCAGCAGAGCCGCGGTGCGGGTTTCGCCGAGCAGGTCCAGGTCATTGTTGCTGGCCGCGCCATCGGTGCCGACCGCAACATTGACCCCGGCCTGCCACAAACGCTCGACCGGGCAGAACCCGCTGGCCAGCTTGAGGTTCGACTCGGGGCAATGAATCACATTGCTGTTGCTTTCTACCAGCAGCGCCAGGTCTTCTTCGCTGACCTGGGTCATGTGAACCGCCTGGAAGCGTGGCCCGAGCAAGCCCAGGCGCGCCAGTCGGGCCAGCGGGCGTTCACCGCGCTGCTCGACCGATTGCTGCACTTCAAACGCCGTTTCATGTACGTGCATGTGGATCGAGGCGTCCAGTTCTTCGGCAATTACCCGGATTTTTTCCAGGTTATCATCGCCCACGGTGTAGGGTGCATGGGGGCCGAAGGTGATTTTGATGCGCTCGTGGTGCTTGAGATCGCCAAACAGTTCAACGCCCTGACGAATGGCTTCGTCCGCTGTAGCTGCACCCGGAATAGGGAAATCGAGGATCGGAATCGCGATCTGCGCACGAATGCCGCTGTTGTGCACGCGCTCGCTGGCAACCTTCGGGAAGAAGTACATGTCAGAGAAACAGGTGATGCCGCCTTTGATTTGCTCGGCAATGGCCAGATCCGTGCCGTCGCGCACGAAGTCCTCGTCGACCCACTTGGCTTCGGCGGGCCAGATGTGGTTTTCCAGCCAGGTCATCAATGGCAGGTCATCGGCCAGGCCACGGAACAGCGTCATCGCCGCGTGCCCGTGGGCATTGATCAGGCCGGGGCTGAGCAGCATGTCGGGCAATTCGCGGGTTTCGGTTGCGTTAAGCTTCAGCGCGGCGGAACGTGGGCCGATAAACACGATGCGTCCATCACGGATGCCCACGCCATGTTCCTTGAGGACAACACCAGCGGGTTCGACGGGTACCAGCCAGGTCGGCAGCAATAACAGGTCGAGCGCAGCGGCAGTGTTCGGCATCGAGGGTCGGTTCCAGTGCTTTTGTATAGGATGGCGAAGTATACCCGAGCGTCTTCGCGGGGGATCGCTATAATCGGCGGCTTTTGTTCATGAGTGCGGGGTGAGGGATGCGCGATCGACTGTTGGCTGCGGAAAAGGTAAAGGCCATCGATTGGCGTGATGGCGCTCTCCATCTGCTGGATCAGCGTATTTTGCCGTTCGAGGAAACCTGGATTGCCTACACCAGCGCCGCTGGCGTGGCCGAGGCCATTCGCTCGATGGTGGTGCGTGGCGCGCCGGCCATCGGCATTAGTGCAGCCTATGGCATCGTACTGGCGGCCCGCGCCCGGATTGCCGAAGGTGGCGACTGGTACGCTGCGCTGGAAGAGGATTTCATGCTGTTGGCCGATTCCCGTCCTACTGCGGTCAACCTGTTCTGGGCGCTGGGCCGCATGCACGACCGGCTTGATCGCCTGAAGGACAATGCCGATCCGCTGGAGGTGCTGGAGGCCGAGGCCATCGCCATTCACGAAAGTGATCGCGAAGCCAATCTGACCATGGCGCAACTGGGTGTGGACCTGATCCGCAAGCATCAGGGCAACGCTCAGGCGATCCTCACCCACTGCAACACCGGCGCGCTGGCCACGGGCGGCTTTGGTACCGCGCTGGGGGTGATTCGTGGGGCTTTCATCGAGGGTATGGTCGAGCAGGTCTATGTCGACGAAACCCGCCCATGGCTGCAGGGATCGCGGCTGACCGCGTGGGAACTGGCCAATGAAGGCATTCCCGTGACCCTCAATGTCGATTCCGCCGCGGCGCATATCATGAAGACCAAAGGCCCTACCTGGGTCATCGTCGGCGCGGACCGGATTACCGCCAATGGCGACGTGGCCAACAAGATCGGCACCTATCAGCTGGCCGTCAACGCCATGCACCATGGTGTGCGCTTCATGGTGGTGGCACCGAGTTCGACCATCGATATGAATCTGGCCAGTGGCGATGACATTCCGATTGAAGAGCGTGATGGTCGCGAGTTGCTGGAGGTCGGTGGCAAGCGAGTCGGCGCTGATGTCCATGCCTTTAACCCGGTGTTCGACGTGACGCCGGCGGATCTGATCGATGCGATCGTCACCGAAAAAGGCATCGTCGAACGCCCGGATACGGCGAAAATGGCGCAGTTGATGTGCCGTAAGCGTCTGCATTGATCATCGCTGGCGTCTATTCAATCGCTTTCGCGGGCAAGCCCGCTCCCACAGTGTTTTATGGTGTTCACAAAACCTGTGGGAGCGGGCTTGCCCGCGAAGAGGCCCTCAAAGCCAACAAATCAACCAGAATCAGCCACAAATTCTCCATTCAACACAGCTCTAAGCCTCTCTCGTCCCCTTCAAGCCTGTCACCGGTCAACTAACTACTCTCCATGCGCATCTGGGGGATAGGTGCGTGGCGGCTCTTGTGATAACATCCGGCGGTTTCCAGGGTTGCCCGAAGTGGCGACCCGTACTGCGCAGATCCATGGCATAACTCGTTGATTTGTTGTAAGCCAATGCATGGCACTGAGCCTGCAGCGGCGAGCTTCGTTGGTCCTGACGAAGTTTCACCAGAAAAAGGAATCAGGCTTCTCATGGGCGAACTGGCCAAAGAAATCCTCCCGGTCAATATCGAAGACGAGCTGAAGCAGTCCTACCTCGACTACGCGATGAGCGTAATTGTCGGGCGGGCACTGCCGGATGCGCGCGATGGCTTGAAGCCCGTGCACCGGCGCGTGCTGTTCGCGATGAGCGAGCTGGGCAACGACTTCAACAAGCCGTACAAGAAATCTGCCCGTGTTGTCGGTGACGTGATCGGTAAGTATCACCCGCACGGTGATACCGCGGTGTACGACACCATCGTTCGGATGGCACAGCCATTCTCCCTGCGCTACCTGCTGGTAGACGGCCAGGGCAACTTCGGTTCGGTGGACGGCGACAACGCCGCGGCCATGCGATACACCGAAGTGCGCATGACCAAGCTGGCGCATGAGCTGCTGGCTGACCTGCATAAAGAAACCGTGGACTGGGTGCCGAACTACGACGGCACCGAAATGATCCCGGCGGTCATGCCGACCCGTATTCCCAACCTGCTGGTCAACGGCTCCAGCGGTATCGCCGTGGGCATGGCGACCAACATTCCGCCGCACAACCTCGGTGAAGTCATCGACGGTTGCCTGGCGCTCATCGACAACCCCGAGCTGACCGTCGATGAACTGATGCAATACATCCCCGGTCCGGACTTCCCGACCGCCGCGATCATCAACGGTCGCGCCGGCATCATCGAAGCCTACCGCACCGGTCGCGGGCGCATTTACATGCGCGCCCGCTCGATGATCGAAGACATCGACAAGGTCGGTGGCCGTCAGCAGATCGTCATCACCGAGCTCCCTTACCAGTTGAACAAGGCGCGTCTGATCGAGAAGATCGCCGAGCTGGTCAAAGAGAAGAAGCTTGAAGGTATCACCGAACTGCGCGACGAGTCCGACAAGGACGGTATGCGCGTCGTGATCGAGTTGCGTCGCGGCGAAGTGCCTGAGGTCATCCTCAACAACCTCTACGCCCAGACCCAGCTACAAGCAGTGTTCGGTATCAACATCGTCGCGCTGATCGACGGCCGTCCGCGGATCCTGAACCTCAAGGACCTGCTGGAAGCCTTCGTTCGTCACCGCCGTGAAGTGGTGACCCGTCGTACCGTGTTCGAACTGCGCAAGGCGCGCGAGCGTGGTCACATCCTTGAAGGTCAAGCGGTTGCCCTGTCGAACATCGACCCGGTCATCGCCCTGATCAAGGCGTCGCCAACGCCGTCGGAAGCCAAGGAAGCGCTGATCAGCACCCCTTGGGAATCCTCGGCCGTGGTGGCAATGGTCGAGCGTGCCGGCGCCGATTCGTGCCGTCCGGAAAACCTCGATCCGCAATATGGTCTGCGCGACGGTAAGTACTTCCTGTCGCCAGAGCAGGCGCAAGCCATTCTGGAACTGCGTCTGCACCGCCTGACCGGTCTGGAACACGAAAAGCTGCTGGCTGAGTATCAAGAGATCCTCAACCAGATCGGCGAGCTGATCCGCATCCTCAACAGCGCCACGCGCCTGATGGAAGTGATCCGCGAAGAGCTGGAAGTGATTCGCGCCGAGTACGGCGACGTGCGCCGCACCGAAATCCTCGATGCCCGTCTCGACCTGACCCTGGGTGACATGATCCCGGAAGAAGAGCGCGTCGTGACCATTTCCCACGGTGGCTACGCCAAGACCCAGCCGCTGGCTGCGTACCAGGCCCAGCGTCGTGGCGGTAAAGGCAAGTCGGCGACCGGCGTCAAGGATGAGGACTACATCGCTCACCTGCTGGTTGCCAACAGCCACACCACGCTGCTGCTGTTCTCCAGCAAGGGCAAGGTGTACTGGCTGAAAACCTACGAAATCCCAGAAGCGTCCCGCGCTGCCCGTGGTCGTCCGCTGGTCAACCTGTTGCCGCTGGATGATGGTGAATACATCACCACCATGCTGCCGGTCGAGGAATACACCGAAGGTCACTACATCTTCATGGCCACCGCCAACGGCACCGTGAAGAAGACCCCGCTGGAATCCTTCAGCCGTCAACGCAGCGTCGGCCTGATCGCGCTGGAGCTGGATGAAGGCGACGTATTGATCAGCGCGGCCATCACCGATGGCGAGCGCGAAGTGATGCTGTTCTCCGACGGCGGCAAGGTCACCCGCTTCAAGGAATCCGACGTTCGCGCCATGGGCCGTACCGCCCGCGGTGTGCGCGGCATGCGTCTGCCGGAAGGGCAGAAGCTGATTTCCATGCTGATCCCGGAAGAAGGCAGCCAGATCCTCACCGCTTCGGCGCGTGGCTACGGCAAGCGCACGGCGATCACCGAGTTCCCTGAGTACAAGCGTGGCGGTCAGGGCGTTATCGCCATGGTCAGCAACGAACGTAACGGCCGTCTGGTCGGTGCGGTCCAGGTACTCGATGGCGAGGAGATCATGCTGATTTCCGACCAGGGCACCCTGGTGCGCACCCGTGTCGACGAAGTGTCCAGCCTGGGTCGTAACACCCAGGGCGTGACCCTGATCAAACTGGCCAACGACGAAACACTGGTCGGGCTGGAGCGGGTTCAGGAGCCGTCGGAAGTCGAGGGTGAAGAGCTGGAAGGTGAAGAGGGTGAAGGGTTTGTCGGTGAAGTCGTGATCGACGACGTTGCCGAAGACCAGCAACTCGACGCCGCCGCTGACGAAGAACCACAGGAATAAGCGGGTAAGCAGGGGGCGGATGAAAATTCGCCCCCTTGTTGTTTGTCCGTAATGAAATATCGACACCACTGGAGATCCCTTGTGGGAGCGAGCCTGCTCGCGATGCAGGCGCCGCGGTACGTCTGAAGTATCGCGGTGATGCAATCGCGAGCAGGCTCGCTCCCACAGACCCCTGTTTCAACAGGGACCCGGTGTCGGCTGATAATGTGATTTATTGCGTGATACCACCAAATCAGAGCGAGATTGGATGTGAGCAAGAGAGCCTATAACTTCTGTGCCGGTCCTGCGGCGCTTCCCGAAGCTGTCCTGCAGCGCGCCCAGGGTGAACTCCTCGACTGGCACGGCAAGGGTCTGTCGGTCATGGAAATGAGCCATCGCAGCGATGAGTTCGTGTCCATCGCCACCAAAGCCGAGCAGGATCTGCGTGATCTGCTGAATATCCCCTCGAACTATAAAGTGCTGTTTCTGCAAGGTGGCGCCAGCCAGCAATTTGCTCAGATTCCTCTGAACCTGTTGCCGGAAACCGGCTCTGCCGACTATATCGACACCGGTATCTGGTCGCAGAAAGCCATCGAAGAAGCTTCGCGCTACGGCCACGTCAATGTTGCCGGCACCGCCAAGCCTTACGACTACTTCGCTATTCCCGGCCAGAACGAATGGAAGCTGTCGAAAGACGCGGCCTACGTTCACTACGCGCCGAACGAAACCATCGGCGGCCTGGAATTCCAATGGATTCCGGAAACCGGCGATGTTCCACTGGTGGCCGACATGTCTTCGGACATCCTGTCGCGCCCGGTAGATGTTTCGCGTTTCGGCATGATCTACGCCGGTGCCCAGAAAAACATCGGTCCGAGCGGCATCGTCGTCAACATCGTTCGCGAAGACCTGCTGGGTCATGCGCGCTCCATTTGCCCGACCATGCTCAACTACAAGGTCGCGGCCGATAACGGTTCGATGTACAACACCCCGCCGACCTTGGCCTGGTACCTGTCCGGCCTGGTGTTCGAGTGGCTCAAGGAGCAGGGCGGCGTCGAGGCCATTGGCAAGCTCAACGAAGTCAAGCAGCGCACGCTGTATGGCTTCATCGATGCCAGCGGCCTGTACAGCAACCCGATCAACAAGTCGGATCGCTCGTGGATGAACGTGCCGTTCCGCCTGGCTGATGATCGTCTGGACAAGCCGTTCCTGGTCGGTGCCGACGAGCGTGGCCTGTTGAACCTCAAGGGGCACCGTTCCGTGGGCGGCATGCGCGCCTCCATCTATAACGCCGTCGACATCAACGCGGTCAATGCGCTGGTTTCGTACATGGCAGAGTTCGAGAAGGAACACGGCTAATGTCTGAGCAAGAACTCAAGGCACTGCGCCTGCGCATTGATGCCCTGGACGAAAAGGTCCTGGAGCTGATCAGTGAGCGTGCGCGCTGCGCCCAGGAAGTCGCGCGAGTAAAGATGGCCTCGCTGGCCGAAGGCGAAGTGCCGGTGTTCTATCGTCCTGAGCGTGAAGCTCAGGTGCTCAAACGTGTCATGCAGCGTAACCAGGGGCCGCTGGGCAACGAAGAAATGGCGCGGTTGTTCCGCGAAATCATGTCTTCGTGCCTGGCGCTCGAGCAGCCGCTGAAAGTGGCTTACCTCGGCCCTGAAGGTACGTTCACTCAAGCCGCCGCAATGAAACACTTCGGCCACGCCGTGATCAGCAAGCCGATGGCGGCGATCGACGAAGTGTTCCGTGAAGTGGCAGCCGGTGCGGTGAATTTTGGCGTGGTGCCGGTGGAAAACTCCACCGAAGGCGCGGTCAACCACACCCTCGACAGCTTCCTCGAACATGACATGGTGATCTGCGGCGAAGTCGAGCTGCGTATCCACCATCATCTGTTGGTCGGTGAAAACACCAAGACGGACAGCATCAGCCGCATCTACTCCCACGCCCAGTCCCTGGCCCAGTGCCGTAAGTGGCTGGACGCCCATTACCCGAACGTCGAGCGCGTGGCGGTGTCCAGCAACGCCGAAGCGGCCAAGCGGGTCAAGGGTGAGTGGAACTCGGCGGCGATTGCCGGCGATATGGCGGCCGGCCTGTACGGCTTGACCCGTCTGGCCGAAAAAATCGAGGACCGTCCGGATAACTCCACGCGCTTCCTCATGATCGGCAACCAGGAAGTGCCGCCGACTGGCGATGACAAGACCTCGATCATCGTTTCGATGAGCAACAAGCCGGGTGCGCTTCACGAGTTGTTGGTGCCGTTCCACGACAATGGCATCGACCTGACGCGAATCGAGACTCGTCCGTCGCGCAGCGGTAAATGGACCTACGTGTTCTTCATCGACTTCGTCGGCCATCATCGTGACCCGCTGGTCAAAGGTGTGCTGGAAAAGATCAGTCAGGAAGCAGTGGCACTCAAGGTGCTGGGTTCCTACCCGAAAGCAGTTCTCTAAGGGGCGGTAGCAAATGAGTGGCAATTTCCTCGCTCTGGCACAGCCGGGCGTGCAACAACTTTCGCCTTACGTTCCGGGAAAGCCCGTGGACGAACTGGCGCGTGAGCTGGATCTCGATCCAGCCAGCATCGTCAAACTGGCGAGCAACGAAAACCCGCTGGGCGCTGGCCCCAAGGCGCTGGCGGCGATCCGCGATGCGCTGCCCGAGCTGACCCGTTATCCGGACGGCAACGGTTTTGCGCTCAAGAGCCTGTTGGCCGAGCAGTGCCGCGTCGAACTCGACCAGGTCACGCTGGGCAACGGTTCCAACGACATCCTGGAGCTGGTCGCGCGTGCTTATCTGGCGCCGGGCCTGAATGCCGTGTTCAGCGAGCATGCGTTCGCGGTCTACCCGATTGCCACTCAGGCGGTCGGCGCACAGGCCAAGGTGGTTCCAGCCAAGGATTGGGGGCATGACCTGCCTGCCATGCTGGCGGCGATCGATGCCAATACCCGTGTGGTGTTCATCGCCAACCCGAACAACCCGACCGGGACCTGGTTCGACGCCGAGGCGCTGGACGAATTCCTGCAGGATGTGCCGGAGCATGTGCTGGTCGTGCTGGACGAGGCTTACATCGAATACGCCGAAGGCAGCGATCTGCCGGACGGCCTGGACTTCCTGGCGGCTTATCCGAACCTGCTGGTTTCCCGTACCTTCTCCAAGGCCTATGGCCTGGCAGCGCTGCGCGTGGGTTATGGCTTGTCCACGGCGGTGGTCGCAGACGTGCTGAACCGTGTACGCCAGCCGTTCAACGTCAACAGCCTGGCCTTGGCCGCGGCCTGTGCGGCGTTGAAGGACGAAGAGTATCTGGCGCAAAGCCGTCAGTTGAACGAATCCGGCATGCAGCAACTGGAAGCCGGTTTCCGTGAGCTGGGGCTGAGCTGGATTCCGTCCAGGGGCAATTTCATTTGTGTCGATCTCGGTCAGGTCGCGGCCCCGGTGTTCCAGGGCCTGCTGCGTGAAGGCGTGATCGTGCGTCCGGTGGCCAACTATGGCATGCCGAACCACCTGCGCATCACCATTGGCCTGCCGGCAGAAAACAGCCGCTTCCTTGAGGCGCTGACCAAGGTTCTGGCTCGTGGTTGATGTCACTGCGCTGCAATCTACTGAACCTATGATCGGTCGCCTGGTGGTGGTCGGTCTCGGGTTGATTGGCGGTTCGTTTGCCAAGGGTTTGCGTGAAAGCGGTCTGTGCCGCGAAGTGGTCGGGGTCGATCTCGATCCGCAATCGCGCAAGCTCGCGGTCGAGTTGGGTGTGGTGGATCGCTGCGAGGAGGACCTGGGCGTTGCTTGTCAGGGCGCCGACGTCATCCAATTGGCGGTGCCGATCCTGGCCATGGAAAAAGTGCTCGCGCGTCTGGCGGGCATGGATCTGGGGCAGGCGATCCTGACTGATGTCGGCAGTGCCAAGGGCAATGTGGTGCGTGCGGCCACCGAAGCATTTGGCAAGATGCCGTCATCCTTCGTGCCGGGGCATCCGATTGCCGGTTCGGAGCAAAGCGGGGTGGAAGCCTCCAACGCCGAGCTATTCCGTCGCCATAAAGTGATCCTGACGCCGCTGGATCAGACCGATCCGGCAGCCTTGGCGGTAGTCGACCGCTTGTGGCGCGAACTGGGTGCCGATGTCGAGCACATGCAGGTTGAGCGTCACGACGAAGTACTGGCCGCGACCAGCCATCTGCCGCACTTGCTGGCGTTCGGTTTGGTCGACTCACTGGCCAAGCGCAATGAAAATCTTGAGATCTTCCGTTACGCTGCGGGCGGTTTCCGCGATTTCACAAGAATCGCCGGAAGCGACCCGGTGATGTGGCACGACATCTTCCTCGCCAACCGCGAAGCTGTCCTGCGCACACTCGATACATTTCGCAGCGATCTCGACGCCTTGCGCGACGCGGTCGATGCAGGGGATGGGCACCAATTGTTGGGCGTTTTCACTCGCGCCCGGGTTGCCCGCGAGCATTTCAGTAAAATCCTGGCCCGCAGGGCCTATGTGGACGCTATGAATTCCAACGATCTGATTTTCCTGGCTCAACCTGGTGGCCGCCTGTCCGGTCGGATTCGCGTACCGGGTGACAAATCGATTTCCCACCGTTCGATCATGCTTGGCTCCCTGGCCGAAGGCGTCACCGAAGTCGAAGGTTTCCTGGAGGGCGAAGATGCCCTGGCGACCTTGCAGGCATTCCGTGACATGGGCGTGGTCATCGAAGGTCCGCACCACGGTCGCGTGACCATTCACGGCGTTGGCCTGCATGGCCTGAAGCCGGCACCGGGCCCGATCTACCTGGGTAACTCCGGTACTTCGATGCGTCTGCTGTCCGGCCTGCTGGCTGCTCAGAACTTCGACAGCACCCTGACCGGCGACGCTTCGCTGTCCAAGCGCCCGATGAATCGCGTGGCCAATCCGCTGCGTGAAATGGGCGCGGTGATCGAAACCGCCGCCGAAGGTCGTCCGCCGATGGTTATCCGTGGTGGCAACAAGCTCAAAGGTTTGACCTACACCATGCCGATGGCCAGTGCCCAGGTTAAGTCCTGCCTGCTGTTGGCCGGCCTGTACGCCGAAGGCAAGACCACGGTTACCGAGCCTGCTCCGACCCGCGACCATACCGAGCGCATGCTCCGTGGTTTCGGCTACCCGGTAACGGTCAACGGTGCGACCGCATCGGTCGAGTCCGGCAATAAGCTGGCTGCGACCCACATTGAAGTCCCGGGTGATATTTCGTCCTCGGCGTTCTTCCTGGTGGCGGCATCGATCGCCGAAGGTTCGGAACTGGTGCTGGAACACGTCGGCATCAACCCGACCCGTACCGGTGTGATCGACATCCTGCGCCTGATGGGCGCCGACATCACCCTGGAAAACCAGCGTGAAGTGGGTGGCGAACCAGTAGCGGACCTGCGCGTACGTGCAGCTAAACTCAAAGGTATCGAGATTCCCGAAGCGTTGGTTCCGCTGGCTATCGATGAATTCCCGGTGCTGTTCGTCGCCGCGGCCTGCGCCGAAGGGCGCACCGTGCTGACCGGCGCTGAAGAGCTGCGGGTCAAGGAATCGGATCGTATCCAGGTCATGGCCGATGGTTTGCTGGCGCTGGGCGTCAAATGCGAGCCGACCCCGGACGGCATCATCATTGATGGCGGCCAGATCGGTGGCGGAGAAGTGCACGGTCACGGTGATCACCGGATTGCCATGGCCTTCAGCGTTGCTTCGCTGCGCGCCAGTGCGCCAATCCGCATTCATGATTGCGCCAACGTCGCGACGTCGTTCCCGAATTTCCTGGCGCTGTGCGCACAGGTCGGTATTCGCGTGGCACAAGAGGCACAGTCGTGAACAACATTGCACCGGTCATCACCATCGATGGGCCAAGCGGTTCGGGCAAGGGCACAGTAGCCGGGATTCTGGCCAAGCGCCTGGGCTGGAACCTGCTGGATTCCGGTGCGTTGTACCGATTGCTGGCCTTCGCTGCGCATAACCATGGTGTCGACCTGACCAACGAAGAGCTGCTGAAGAAACTCGCCGCTCATCTGGATGTTCAGTTCATCGCTGCGACGGACGGTCAGTTGCAACGCATCATTCTGGAAGGCGATGAAGTCAGCGATGTCATTCGCACCGAAAGCGTCGGTTCCGGCGCTTCCCAGGTGGCTGCACTGCCGGCTGTACGCGAGGCGCTACTGCAGCGCCAGCGAGCCTTTCAGGAAGCGCCGGGCCTTGTGGCGGATGGTCGCGACATGGGCACAGTGGTTTTTCCTGACGCGCCGCTGAAGATTTTTCTGACCGCCAGCGCCGAGGAGAGGGCGCGCCGTCGATATTTGCAGTTGAAGGGCAAGGTCGAGGGTGTTAGTCTGTCGAGTCTGCTAGATGAGATACGTGCGCGCGATGAGCGTGACACCCAGCGAGCGGTAGCCCCGCTCAAACCGGCGGCTGACGCCATACAGCTGGATTCCACGGAATTATCCATCGACCAGGTGCTTGAACGCATCATGAGCGAGATCGCCATTCGCGATATCGCCGGGTGACCAAGAAGGCCGCAGGGGACCAGTCATAGTCCTGCGGTGGCTTCTTTTAAATGAAACTAACCCACACCGTCTGGGGTGTGGAGATGGGCGTATTCTTCGCCCTCATCAACAGGAATTAAAATGAGCGAAAGCTTTGCGGAACTCTTTGAAGAAAGCCTAAAAACCCTGAACCTTCAGGCAGGCTCCATCATCACCGGTGTTATCGTTGATATCGATTACCAGGCTCGCTGGGTAACCGTTCACGCTGGCCTGAAGTCTGAAGCACTCATCCCGCTTGAGCAGTTCTACAACGACGCTGGCGAACTGAACATCAACGTCGGTGACGAAGTTCACGTTGCTCTGGACTCGGTTGAAGACGGCTTTGGTGAGACCAAGCTGTCCCGTGAAAAAGCCAAGCGCGCTGAATGCTGGATTGTTCTGGAAGCAGCCTTCGCAGCCGAAGAAGTGGTCAAGGGCGTTATCAACGGTAAGGTTAAAGGCGGCTTCACTGTCGACGTTAACGGCATCCGTGCGTTCCTGCCAGGTTCTCTGGTTGACGTCCGTCCAGTGCGCGACACCACGCACCTGGAAGGCAAAGAGCTGGAATTCAAGGTCATCAAGCTGGACCAGAAGCGCAACAACGTTGTCGTTTCCCGTCGCAGCGTCCTGGAAGCCGAGAACTCCGCCGAGCGCGAAGCTCTGCTGGAATCCCTGCAGGAAGGCCAACAAGTCAAAGGTATCGTCAAGAACCTCACCGATTACGGCGCATTCGTCGATCTGGGTGGCGTCGATGGCCTGCTGCACATTACCGACATGGCTTGGAAGCGTATCAAGCATCCTTCCGAAATCGTCAACGTTGGCGACGAGATCGATGTCAAGGTTCTGAAGTACGATCGCGAGCGCAATCGTGTTTCCCTGGGCCTGAAGCAACTGGGCGAAGATCCATGGGTTGCTATCAAAGCCCGTTACCCAGAAAGCACTCGCGTTACCGCGCGTGTAACCAACCTGACCGACTACGGCTGCTTCGCTGAGCTGGAAGAAGGCGTTGAAGGTCTGGTACACGTTTCCGAAATGGACTGGACCAACAAGAACATCCACCCTTCGAAAGTCGTACAAGTCGGCGACGAAGTGGAAGTTATGGTTCTGGACATCGACGAAGAGCGTCGTCGTATCTCCCTGGGCATCAAGCAGTGCAAATCTAACCCATGGGAAGATTTCTCTGGCCAGTTCAACAAGGGCGATAAAATCTCCGGCACCATCAAGTCGATCACCGATTTCGGTATCTTCATTGGTCTGGACGGCGGCATCGACGGTCTGGTTCACCTGTCCGACATCTCCTGGAACGAAGTGGGCGAAGAAGCCGTTCGCCGCTTCAAGAAGGGCGACGAGCTGGACACCGTTATCCTGTCGGTTGACCCAGAGCGCGAGCGCATTTCCCTGGGTATCAAGCAACTGGAAAGCGATCCGTTCTCCGAGTACGTTCAAGAGAACGACAAAGGCGCCATCGTTAAAGGCATCGTGAAGGAAGTTGACGCTAAAGGCGCCATCATCACTCTGGCCGACGATATCGAAGCGACTCTGAAAGCCTCCGAAATCAGCCGTGACCGCGTTGAAGACGCGCGCAACGTTCTGAAAGAAGGCGAAGAAGTAGAAGCCAAGATCATCAGCGTTGACCGCAAGAGCCGTGTAATTCAGCTCTCGATCAAGTCGAAAGACGTTGAAGACGAGAAAGAAGCAATCCAGAGCCTGCGCGACAAGCCAGTAGCTACTGATGCTCCTGTGGCCACCACTCTGGGTGACCTGCTGCGTGCACAAATGGAAAAACAGAACTAAGTTCTGACTTTCTGTAAAAAAGGGCGACTTCGGTCGCCCTTTTTTGTGCCTGGCGTTTGGTGAATTACGTGCGGATGTAGTTGCTTGGGGTGTGAACCAAAAACGCCGAAAGAAGGTCTGAATGTTTAGTCGGATCAAACGCTTATTTGCAGCTAGTCTTTAGCCTGAGGCTAATGATCGCCCGATAGGCTTTCTGGCAAAAGGACGTGAATGAACAAACTCATTGTCGCAGTAGCGGTGCTGGTGCTGGCGGGTTGTACCACCAATGCCAAAACTCACGCAGTGCGTGGGGTTAGTGGTATTGAGGTGGATTGTTCGGGGCTCGGTTCGAAATGGGAGAAGTGTTACAAGCGTGCGGCCAAGGAATGCAAGGGGGCGGGCTACCAGGTTGTGGCAAGGTCTGATGATCTGAAGGAGGAGGATGAGGAAGGGGGGCTTTTCGGGTTCAACCCGGCAGGTTTCCTGACGCGCACTATGTTGGTGATTTGCCGATGATGTGGTGATGGCTCAGAGTCTTCCCGTCCCGGGAATCAAGCATTTTTGAGGGCTGGGGCAGATGGCAAAACTCAGGCTGTTCAAAAGCGTTCGGGCGTGCTAAAACCTTTGAAGCGCTGACCTAGCTGCTTGAAAAAGAAGGGAAAAATATGACGAAGTCGGAGTTGATCGAACGAATTGTCACCCATCAAGGGCTGCTCTCATCCAAGGATGTGGAGTTGGCCATCAAGACCATGCTTGAGCAAATGTCCCAATGTCTGGCTACCGGGGATCGCATCGAGATCCGGGGGTTTGGCAGTTTCTCTCTGCACTACCGTGCACCACGGGTCGGCCGTAATCCGAAAACCGGCCAGTCTGTCAGTCTCGACGGCAAGTTCGTTCCGCATTTCAAGCCGGGGAAAGAGCTTAGGGATCGGGTGAATGAGGATGAGGATGATGCTGGTGAGTTTTAGTGCGTTTTCCGGAGTAGGCTCTAATGAATAGTTTCAGAAAGGCTGTTCTAGGGCTGTGTTTGCTAGTGCTTTTTGCTGCTATTCTAGTTTTTATGCTTGAGAATCAGCAGCTTACCTCTATTTCTTTTTTGGGGATGACAACGCAGCCACTCCCGGTTTCTGTTTTCGTAGCGACATTTTTGCTAGGTGGTATTTTGCTTGGTCCGCTTTTGGCGATGGCTTTTAAGCAAAGGCGAAGCCGTACCTGATTGGGCTGATGATTTGCTGAGCTGAGTGATCAATCTGTAGTGGAAATTAAGAATTTTGAATAGTAAAGAATCCAATGACATGGGCGAGATTGATATCTCCGATATTTTTCGCGTGCTATGGAAAAAAAAATGGACGATTTTCGCTACTACAAGCGTAGTAACCTTGATTACAGTAGCCTACGTTTTTTTGGCTCGCCCAGTTTATGAGGCAAGTGCAATTGCTATGCCTCCTACTTACAATGATATTGCGAATCTAAATTACGGCCGAGGCAGCGAAACAGAGCTGGTTCCTATTACCGTTAAAGATGTTTACTCGATTTTTTTGCAGAGTTTGAGAGGCGAGACTCTCCGTCAAACATTCATTGCTGAAGTAATGGCGCCCGGATCAAGTAAAGACGAGGGCAAGGCTGACAGTAATCTTCTGTATTCCGAGCTTTCCAAACGCTTGGCTGTGTCTCAGACAAGAAAAGATCTTCCTGATGAGTATGTGGTTACTATTCAAAGTAGTAACCCCGACCAAGCTGCGCAATGGGCGCAAGAATATATTCATCGAGCAGGTAAGTTGGCGGAGCAGGAAATAATAAAAAACGTTTTATATGAGGCGGATGTCAAAGTTCGCAGTCTTGATCGACAAATTGCCGATTTGCGTGAAAATGCTCAAAAAGTCCGAGAGGATACCATCACAAAACTGCGTGAAGCTCTTCGGGTTGCGAACGCCATTGGATTGGAGAAGCCTCCTATTATTACTGGCAATCCCGCGGTTCAAATCGCTGGCAGCGTCGATGGGCAGCTCATTTACATGCGTGGCACTAAAGCGCTGGAAGCGGAAATTGAAAACCTGGAGGCGCGAGGTGCGAATGACCCTTTCATTGGGCGTCTGCGGGATCTTGAGTCAAAGCGGGCGTTTTACAAGTCCATTTCTTCAAATCTTCAGGATGTTGTCGCCTATCGCATGGATGGAGATGCCAAACCACCGCTCAACCCTATAAAACCTAAAAAATCTTTAATAATTATGCTCAGTTTTCTCTTTGGCGTGTTGTTGGGGGTGGGCTTTGTCTTGGTGCTCTATTTCCTTTCTTCGAATTCATCCAAGAAGTCGGTTTTTTCTCAGTAAAGATGCGGTAACCCTTGTCATATCAATGACTGGCGGATTGATCAATTTTTGGCGCGTATCATGATGCGGTTGCTTCTCAATGGGGGGGCGCACTCGAAGTGATTAGGGTAATGCATATTCTTCAGTTTTTTGTTGATATCCTGCACTTTTGACTCTTTTTCTGCCCCCCCCCCCATTCGTAACATCTATCAAGCTATTTAGTTGAAGAAGTTGCTGGCTATTTGTCGGCATTCTGAAGATTCGGCCTTGATTTTTCATTCTGGGAATTCCCATTTAAACCTACAGTTTTGCCATGCACCCGTTCGTCTGGAGATCAGAGTCTATGCTTTTTGCTCGGTCTTGCGTTGCTTGAACGTGCCACCGATAAATTCCGACGGATTTGGCTCGACAGGAGTGAATTTGTGCTTGATGGTGAGAATGTCGAATTGTGTGGCAGCGATGCTACGTGTGCACAGGTATAATCAATTTTTTGTAGCTTTACGGACACAGTCCGATGGGGGCTTTGAATGGCCTGGTCGGCGGGTTTCGGTATTGCTTTCGAGCCCGATTACTGAGAGCTATTTGTCATTTCAAGGCGTACGCCCGGTTTGTATCGGCAGCGTGCCTTGAGCAAGGCGTTCTGGCTGATGAGTGAGGGTTGACTCTGGAGCGGTAAGTGTGTTGAATTTGCGGGTTTTTCTCAGTCGTACGTTGCTGTGTGGCCAGCATTTCTCGTCTGGTAGCACGTAAGGGTGTGTTTGATGGTGGCACTGATGGTTGCTTGGATAAAGGAATTCAGGGGGCGTATCTTTTGTTGCTCCATTCGTATTGGGACGTGTGCTTAAGTGATGGATTACCCAGCAGTGGGTGCCACTGCTTGGGTGTAGCTTTCTTGGCGTGATTTCAGGCTGCAAGAAAAAGGGCGCTGCGATGAGGTTTGAAGTTTGGCAAGGTTGAAAGCTGGTATCCATTTCGCCTCCTCAATACTAGTGAAGGCCGTAGCAGGACTCATAGTAATAAAACTACTGGCTTGGAAGTTGGGGCCGGATGGTTTTGGTTTGCTTGGTCAGCTCATGACGCTGGTTGCTATTACGGGCATGTTTGCCGGCGGCGGAATAACCAATGGTTTGATCAAGGTCCTGGCGGAGTCACCTGTTGCATCGAAGGAAGGGAAGGCCTGGTTTGCTACGGCATTTACACTAACGACCGTAATCTCTGCAATTGTTGCACTGTTATTGATGCTTTTCTCCACCGCACTTTCAAATCGTTTGATGCAGGGAGGGTTTACCGCTCTTTTCGTAGGCCTTGGGTTGGTTCAAGCGATTGTGGGTTACGCAAGCTTGGTTCAGGCAGAGGCAAGCAGTCGTGGTGAGAGCGTTTTCTATGCGAAGGTCAATATATTAGGAACGGTACTTGGTACGCTTGTGTTGGCCCTTGCAGTCAACTCGTTTGGTTTTGACGGTGCTGCGTACTCGGTAATGCTAATGCCGGCATTAACCGCAATTGTCACATTGTTGTTTATGGCTTCAGGCCGGAGAGAGCTATTCCATTTTTCGAGATTCCTCGTCGATAGGGTTAGAATGCGTCACCTGTTGTCTTTTTCAGTTTTGGCCTTGGTAGGTTCTACATCCGTTCCAGTTGCGCAAATTTTGATGCGTGATGGTATGGCGCAGAGGTTTGGCTGGGAGCAGGTGGGGCTGTGGCAGGGTGTGATTAAGCTGTCTGATGTCTATATGCAGTTCGTTGGTGTTGTTTTGATGAATTATGTGTTGCCTCGGTATGCATCAGCAGCCAATCTTAACTTGGTTATTAAAGAGTTTAAAATCAGTCTATTGTGGTTGTTGTCAGCTCTCATGTTAGGTTTCATCGCTCTTTATAGTCTGAAAAATATTGTTGTTAAGTTGGTTTTTTCAGACGAGTTTCTTCCGATGACTGACTATTTTTTACCTCAAATGGTTGGAGATATTTTTCGAACGATCGCGTCTGCAATATCTTTGATATTCATGGCTAGAGGTGCTGTGCGAGTGTCGATAATATTCGAGTTTGCACAAGGTATATTTATTTTTAGCGTGTTTCTCATGCTGCTGAGTACCTTTGGGTCTATGGCTCCAGTGTATGCGCACGTGATTACTTACGGGTTGCTTTCCATATTCATGGCCGTAGGGCTGGGATTTTGGTTTAAGAGAGGGAAGTCATGAAGATTCTTATGATGTGTACCAAGTTTTCATTGTCTGAAAATGATCCTTGGCTTACAAATGAATTGGCCGATTCTTTCCAGGAGTTGGGGCATGAGGTGACCGTGCTATGTCTCGACTGGTCGGCAAAACCCGGCAGCACCCGTTCGAATCTAAAGCTGGGAAACGGGGTCGAAGTGATTTCGATCCCTCCGGTGTTGGTGAGTTCCCCATTTGGGTTCGTTACTCGTATCCTGAAGTGGAGCCTCTCGTCATTTTCTGCATATTCGATTTCGCGAAAGCTGGTCAAGCAACGCAAATTTGATGCGGTGATTGGGTTTTCACCTGCCATTACCATGGCTTTGCCAATTATGTTGTTGGCCCGAAACAAAAAGCTTACGTCGCTATTGATTCAGTGGGATTTCTTTCCGCATCATCATCGACAAATCGGTTTATTTTCGTCTGGTGTTTCTTTCTTTGTAGCAAGAAAGGTTGAAGAGACGCTGATACGCCAATTCGATGTGATTGCGTGTATGTCGCCTGCGAACGAAACTTATCTTCGTACTCATTACCCTATTCGCGATGAGCAAAAAATTTGCATCACCCCGGTGTGGGGGAAAGAAACAACATTGCCTGGGGTGGATCGTGCCGATATTCGCCAAAAGTATTCTTTGCCGCAGGACAGGCCGCTTGTTGTTTTTGGTGGCCAACTCGTTCACGGTCGAGGTCTTGAAGACCTGATAGGGGCCGCTAAGCTTTCGCAGCAGCGTGGTTCTCCCGTAACGTTTCTCGTGATCGGGAGTGGTTCCCTTGAGTCACTTGTGGAGGCAAGTATCGAGCAATGCTGTGGAAATCTTATCTGGATTCCACGTATACCTCGAGATGAGTATGTGGGGTTGATAAAATCCTGTGATCTCGCTCTTGTATGTACGGTCAGGGATGTTGATGTCCCAAGCTTTCCATCTAAAACGATAGATTATTTGAGAGTGGGTTTGCCTATTATCGCGTCGGTAGAGTCCTCTACGGATTATGGGGACTATATAGCCTCATTAGGCGTAGGCATCAGTGTTGAAGCTGGAGAGCCTGATAAGTTGCTCGAATCTATCGAGGTGTTGCTGCGCGATACTGATAAGATGAGGGTAATGAGTGAGTTGGGGCCGGTGCGTTTTAAAGAAGTGTTTGAAGTGAAGCACATTACGTCCCAACTTCTTGATTTGGTCGTATAGCTCTGTGCTTGTGGAGTGTGATTTATGTCCAATGAATTAGGTAAGGTTCTTCTGCCTCCTCTTATGTTGGGCATGGCCTGTGCTTTGCTGGTGACTGTAGAAAGTGACGATGGCTCGCAGTGGGTGACCATCTTTCCGCGGCTAACTGGCGACCCAGGTTTTCTGGGAGTTACTCTGCCAATAGTCGTGATGGGGTTTTTCTGGCGCGGCGCCTGGAAAAATGCAGTACTGTGGAAAATGAGTGCTAAAACCTTGGTGCTCCTGTGCTTGTTTGTGTATTTGTCGGTGTTAAATACACTAGCTAACAATCAATCGGCACACGTGTCAGATTTGTTTTTTTGCATTGTATTTCTGATGTTTGTTGTCATCAGTTTTAAAGGCAGAAAATATGAGTCTTCTTGTGGCTGTTTGAAACAAATAATGTTGTGAGGATATTATGTTTCAGAATAAGACGCTTTTGATCACCGGTGGTACCGGGTCCTTTGGTAATGCTGTCTTGAAGCGCTTTCTTGATACCGATATTGCCGAGATTCGCATATTTAGTCGGGATGAAAAAAAGCAGGATGACATGCGTAAGCATTACGCGAGCTCCAAGCTGAAGTTCTATATTGGTGATGTTCGTGATTACCAGAGCGTCCTGAATGCCACTCGTGGCGTCGATTACATTTTCCACGCGGCGGCGCTCAAGCAGGTTCCATCCTGCGAGTTCCACCCTATGGAGGCTGTGAAGACCAATGTCCTGGGTACGGAGAACGTACTTGAAGCGGCTATTCAAAATGGTGTCAAGCGCGTTGTTTGCTTGAGTACTGACAAGGCCGTTTATCCCATCAATGCAATGGGAATCTCCAAGGCGATGATGGAGAAGGTGATGGTGGCCAAGTCGCGTAGTGCTGATGATGAGAAGACTGTCATTTGCGGAACGCGCTACGGCAACGTCATGGCTTCGCGAGGTTCGGTTATTCCGCTGTTCATTCAGCAGATTCGCGACGGCAAGCCTTTGACCCTGACCGACCCTAGCATGACTCGCTTTATGATGACTCTGGCGGATGCGGTGGATTTGGTGTTGTATGCTTTTGAGCACGGCAACAATGGCGACCTGTTTGTGCAGAAAGCGCCAGCAGCTACAGTAGAAACTCTTGCCAATGCGCTGACTCAAATGCTCAATCTGCCGGAGCACCCGATTCAAGTGATCGGTACTCGCCATGGTGAAAAGCTGTATGAAGCGCTGTTGAGTCGTGAAGAAATGGCCTGCGCGGAAGATCGTGGTGATTACTTCCGAGTGCCGCCTGATCTACGCGATTTGAACTACGCAAAATTTGTGGAGCAAGGGGAGGAAAAGATTTCTCGCACTGAAGATTATAACTCCCATAATACCGAAAGACTGGATATCGAAGGTATGAAGAACCTGCTGTTGAAGCTGGACTTTATGCGCGCTATTCAGCGTGGTGAACACGCGACGCCGGAGGAGTGAAACCATGAAAGTGCTGGTCACCGGTTCCAATGGTTTTGTGGGCAAGAACTTGATAGCGCATCTGAACGAGCGCGCTGATATTGAAGTCGTCCGGTTCACTCGGGACGATAGTGTCAATCAGTTATCGGCACTAATAAGCAGTGTGGATTTTGTATTTCACTTGGCAGGAGTGAATCGACCACAAGATCCGGAAGAGTTCAAGGCTGGTAATACGGACTTGACGCAAGCTCTTTGTGAAGCGGTATCAGCATGCGGTAAACCGGTGCCAGTACTTTATACTTCGTCCATTCAGGCTGAGCAGGATAATCCGTACGGTCATAGCAAGCTTGGTGCTGAAGAGGCGCTGACAGCGCTCGCGGAAAAGTCTGGTTCACCCGTTTACTTGTTCAGGCTTCCAAATGTCTTTGGTAAGTGGGCTCGGCCGAATTATAACTCGGCAGTTGCAACGTTTTGCCATAATATTGCACGTGGACTGCCGGTTACTATCAATGACCCACACGCAAATATTAATCTTGTCTATATCGATGATGTTATCAAGCACTTCATTTCAGCGATGGATGGAAAGTTGTCAGATGATGGATTCGTAGACGTCCAGCCTCAATACTGTATCAGTGTTGGAGCTCTGGCAAAGCAGTTGGAGGCGTTTCGCGAAAGTCGTGACACCTTGATCACGGAGCCGGTAGGTACTGGCTTGGTACGTGCGCTTTACTCTACCTATGTCAGCTATTTACCTCCCGAGAGTTTCACCTACCAGGTTCCAAAGTACGGTGATCCTAGAGGGGTATTTGTCGAGATGCTGAAAACCGGAGACAGTGGTCAATTTTCATACTTCACCGCTCATCCGGGTGTTACACGTGGTGGTCACTACCACCATTCGAAAACTGAAAAGTTTTTGGTAATAAAAGGTAGGGCTTGTTTTCGCTTTAGGCATATCGTATCTGATGAGTTTTATGAGTTGTTCACCAGCGGTGATCAACCGGAAATCGTTGAGACGGTTCCGGGTTGGACTCATGACATCACCAATGCCGGGGATGAGGAGATGATTGTGATGCTTTGGGCGAACGAAATTTTTGATCGCGAGCTACCGGACACGTACGCACGTCCGGTCGGCAGCGAGGCCTAGGTTGGAAATGCTCTCTGCTTTGATCGCCTGAGCGAGCAGGGCAGGGAGTCATTTTTCGCGTGACCCTATAGTGTTAATTTGATGATACATGCTGGCATATGTTCGTTCAGGCGATGCGGGCTATTAAGATGGCAGGTCTAATTAGATCACGGTAAGATGGACGTAACGGTTAATAAAATTTAAATGTTCGGATCGTTAGTCGCTGTCTTTGGTCTGCAAGTGTTAAGGAAAGGATTGTCATGTTTTTTTATCTTGGTATTGGTGTCTTGCTTTGGGTCATAACAATTCCAGGACTGTTCATTCAGACGAAGACTGGCATAAGCTTTTTCGTAGCATTACTCGCCTTTTGGTTAATTTGCGCATTTAGATTCGAAACAGGCTTCGATTGGGTGGTTTATGAGCAATATTATAATGCCGTAGAAAACTCCGTGTTTATGGACTTTCCGCGAGATGTGGTCTCAATGGAGCCACTTTTCTATTTGTTGAATTACCTTGTTTCTCGGGTTGGTAACTTTCAGTTTTTTCTGTTTTTAGTTGGTACTTTCAATACATATTGTGCGTGCAGGTTTTTTTATCGGTTTGATTCGCGTGTTTCACTTGGTTTGGCTTTTGTTTTTTGTTGGGTGTATATTCCATTGGAGATGGGGACGATACGTCAGTCTATTGCTGTTTCCATTATGCTTTTGTCAATGGAAAGCTTTGTTTTTGGACGGTCGAAGAAAGCCTTTTTTGGTTTTTTCATTGCTATGGGTTTTCAGTACTCGGCGCTTATGTATGCGCCCATATTCTTTCTTCGCGGAATTCGTTACCTGATCACGCATGTATGGATCTATATCGCAGTCTGTTTGCTTTTTTATAGTGTTGGTATCGGTTCAGGCCAAGTTGCTCTCGGCTTGGGGGCCGTCGCAAATATTCCGTTCGTTTCCGAGAAGCTCAGTGTCTATGCTGGTTTTGGTTTTTCCCAGCGCTCAATAGCGGGGGCCGGTTACTTGGTTTTGAATTGTATATTGCTTGGGTTGGCCAAGCTGTATCTAAAAGAAATAACGCGTCGAGAGTTAGTGTTAATTGGTGCGCTTATATGTTTGATCGGTGCGCAATCATTTTTGTTTGATTTTGCTCTAATATGGAATCGCATTCAATATCTGGCTTGTTTTGCTCAGGCGGTAATCATATACGACATTCTCAGGCAGTTGCGGGAGCCTGGTCGCGCAATGGTAGCTGCAAGTGTCGCGGTTGTTAGTCTCGCTTCACTGTTGCTTTTTGTTTCTGCCGGTTCTGCGATGCCATTTACTCCCTATCAGTCATATATAAAATATGTGCTGACCAATGAAGAGGGTGATGGTCGACTGCGAACGCAACAGTATTACGAAGACTTCAACGCTGCGAATAAGGTAAGCGAGTGATGGTGCCAGGGGCGCTGTCTACTGACGACGTGCTGGTGTCGAGGTCGGGGCGTGATGCTAAAATGGTCACCTTTGGATGGTGCGCCGACGATACTCAAAGAATTGGACTCAAATGTGTCATTATGCCAGCCCAGTGAGAGCGCAGTCCTCAGTCAGGCCTGGTCAGCAGCTGTGACAAAAGCAAAGGTTACACAGTGATGTGTGACAGGGTTGCCGACGAGTTAAGCGCTTTTATCGTGCTGGCTGATGATGAAAGCGCTGGCTAGTGTTAATTACTTATCTATCACTTTTTGAAATGTGACGTTTAAAATCATGAAAAAATTAAAAGTCGTAACCGTAGTGGGAACCCGTCCGGAAATCATTCGTCTGTCGCGCGTAATGGCTGCTCTGGATCAGTATTGTGATCACGTACTTGTCCATACCGGGCAGAATTACGATTACGAACTGAATGAAATTTTCTTTCAGGACTTAGGGATCCGCAAGCCTGATCATTTTCTGAACGCTGCGGGTGCCACTGGCGCCGAAACTATCGGTAACGTGATTATTAGTGTGGACCGCGTCCTGGCCGAGATTGAGCCCGAGGCTCTGTTGGTCTTGGGAGACACAAATAGCTGCATGGCAGTCATTCCTGCCAAGCGCCGCAAGATCCCGACCTTCCATATGGAAGCTGGTAATCGCTGTTTCGACATGCGTGTTCCCGAAGAAATCAATCGTCGTATTGTCGATCATACTGCGGATATCAATCTGACTTACAGTACGATCGCTCGTGATTACTTGCTGCGCGAAGGTCTTTCGCCTGACATGGTAATCAAGACCGGTAGCCCGATGTTTGAAGTGCTCAATTATTATCGTGAAGGCATTGAAGCGTCGGATGTCCTTGCTCGTCTCGGTCTGGAGAAGGGTAAGTTTTTCGTCGTTAGCGCACACCGCGAAGAGAATATCGATTCCGATAAAAACTTCGGCAAGCTAGTCGAGGTTCTGAATACGGTCGCCGAGCATTATGGCTATCCCGTTATTGTTTCAACCCACCCACGTACCCAGAAGCGGGTTGACGCCATGGGTGTGAAGTTCCATGAAAATGTTCGCTTGCTCAAGCCATTGGGGTTCAAGGACTACAACAAGTTGCAGCTTGATTCCAAGGCAGTCCTTTCTGACAGCGGTACGATCAACGAAGAATCTTCCATTCTTAACTTCCCTGCGTTGAATATTCGGGAAGCTCATGAGCGTCCAGAGGGTATGGAAGAGGCCGCGGTAATGATGGTTGGTCTCGAGGTCGAGCGGGTGATGCAAGGCTTGCAAGTGCTGGAAGGTCAGGATCGTGACGAAGAGCGTACGCTGCGACTTGTAGCGGACTACAGCATGCCTAACGTGGCTGAGAAAGTGGTTCGAATCATTCACAGCTATCGTGATTATGTCATGCGGACCGTTTGGAGAAGGTACTAATACGAATGACCATTCGTGTTTTACTGTTCACTCAGTGGTTTGATCCTGAGCCAACGTTCAAAGGGCTTGTTTTTGCTCGTGAGTTAGTTGCACAGGGTTTTGAAGTCGAGGTTGTCACCGGGTTTCCAAACTATCCCGGTGGTAAATTGTATCCTGGCTATAGGATCAAACCCTTGCAGCGCGAAGTCATCGACGGCGTCCATGTGACGCGTGTACCACTCTACCCAAGCCATGGGCAGAGTGGTGTCGGCCGGCTTTTTAACTACATAAGCTTTGCAGCCAGTATTTTGCTGTATGGCCTTTTTCGAGCGAAAAAACCGGATGTCATTTATGCCTACCATCCTCCATTGACGGTAGGTATTGCGGCTGCGCTGGTTCGTTTTTTTCGGCGTGTGCCCGTGGTATACGATATTCAGGATATGTGGCCTGACACGCTCAAGGCCACAGGGATGTTTTCCAACGAAAAGCTCCTGAAAATTGTCTCTCGCGTCTGCGATTGGGTATACGGTCACGTAGACCAGATTGTCGTATTGTCTCCTGGTTTCAAACATCTATTGATCGAGCGGGGAGTGCCTTCGCAAAAAATCGATGTCATCTACAACTGGTGTGCCGAAGATATGGTTCGTTCCACTTCGAGTAATCCACCGGCCAATTTTCCAGTGACTTCGAAGTTTCGAATTCTGTTCGCTGGAAATATGGGCAAGGCGCAGTCGCTTGATACAGTCATTGCAGCTGCACAGTTGTTGCAGGAAAAGGGCAGTCAAGTAGCGTTTATCTTCCTGGGCGGGGGAGTTGAGGCCTCCAGGCTGGAAGCACTTGCGAAAAGCAGACAGCTCGACAATGTATTCTTCCTGCCTGCTGTTCCGATGCCTGAAGTGGGAGCCTATCTTTCCAGTGCCGATGCCTTGCTTGTACATTTGAAGAAGGATCCGTTGTTCACCATCACTATTCCTTCTAAAACCCAGGCGTATATGGCGGCCGGTAAGCCGATCTTGATGGCGGTAGACGGTGATGCTGCCGATCTTGTGCGCGACGCCGGTTGTGGAGTTGTCAGCGAGTCAGACAATCCGCAGGCTCTTGCGGACGCGGTCCTGGCCTTGATAGAAGTCTCGGTACAAGGGCATAAGGACATGGCTGAAAACGGATTGGCGTTCTATCACAGAGAGCTGTCCTTGCATGTCGGTGTCAAGCGTTTTGGTGAGCACTTCAAGCGTTTGTCGAAATGAGCTCCAACGCTTTTTCCCCACAATAATTTGTCTTTCAAGGACCTTCGATGTCAAAACGCTTCTTCGATATTGTGGCTTCCGTAGCCGGGTTGATTGTCTTGTCTCCCGTGATCGCGATTGTCGCATACCTGATTCGCAAGCGATTGGGGTCTCCGATTTTGTTTCGACAAGTCAGGCCGGGTCTCGGTGGTAAACCCTTTGAGATGGTTAAGTTTCGCACTATGAGGGATGCGTTGGACGCCAACGGTAATCCGTTACCTGATTCTGAGCGAATGACAGATTTTGGCAGATTTCTTCGATCCAGCAGCTTGGATGAGTTACCGGAGTTGTGGAACGTCATCAAGGGGGATATGAGTTTGGTAGGGCCTCGCCCGCTATTGATGGAGTATCTGCCTCTGTACGATGA
Source organism: Pseudomonas sp. KH_046_1 (assembly GCF_057839025.1). Taxonomy (NCBI): domain Bacteria; kingdom Pseudomonadati; phylum Pseudomonadota; class Gammaproteobacteria; order Pseudomonadales; family Pseudomonadaceae; genus Pseudomonas; species Pseudomonas sp. KH_046_1. The sequence goes on along the minus strand of NZ_CM174481.1, from coordinate 4,674,560 downwards.
AGTGCAGGTTCGCAGGCATGATGCGCGACCCGGGGTTACCGGGTGGGCACAGATAAATGGTCGCAATGCGTTGTCCTGGGAAGAGAAATTCAAACTTGATGTTTGGTATGTAGACAATCAGTCGCTGTGGCTCGACCTGAAAATTATTTTTCTCACCATCAAAAAAGTTTTGATCCGGGATGGGATCAGCGCTGAGGGTGAAGTAACAATGACCAAGTTCACCGGGTCAAAAAAATGAAGAGGCTGGCAATTCTTGGCGCGAGCGGGCATGGAAAAGTTGTCGCTGACACGGCGGAGTGTTGTGGATGGCAGGTCATAGAGTTCTTTGATGACGCATGGCCACAAGTGCCTTCCATCGGGGTTTGGCCGGTCGTTGGAAACACTAGCGACTTGCTCAGCCGTGTAGGGGAGTTTGATGGAGTTCTGGTTGCTATTGGCAACAACAGTGTCCGTCGACGTAAAATGGACGAACTGAAAGCCTCAGGCGCACAACTTCCTGTTTTGATGCACCCTTCTTCGATCATAAGCCGATACGCTAATATCGGGTCCGGAACCGTCGTGTTTGCATCAGCAGTAGTCAATGCCTATGCGATCGTTGGTGAAGGGGCAATTCTGAACACCGGCTGCAGCGTTGATCACGACTGTGTTCTTGGGGCGTGCGTGCATGTCAGTCCAGGTGCGCGGTTGGCTGGTGCGGTAACCGTCGGCGACGGAAGCTGGATTGGTATCGGTGCATGCGTCAGACAGGTGCTCAGCATAGGTTCTAACGTGATGGTGGGGGCCGGAGCCGCGGTGATCTGCGATATCTCTGATAACATGACGGTCGCAGGAGTGCCCGCTCGAGCGATCGTAAGATCCTGAGTGTTTAACCATCGGATACACGTGACTGATTGGCCGGCCTGGATTATCGATGGTTCTTTATTAATTATGTGTGGCAGGTAAAAACCGTGTTGAATACCCCATTTTCTCCTTGGCCTTCGTTCACTGAGGAAGAGGCCGATGCCGTTCGCGACGTAGTGCTTTCCAATAAGGTCAACTACTGGACCGGACAGGAATGCCGCGAGTTTGAGAAAGAGTTCGCCACATGGGCAGGCACTGAATATGCCGTCGCCCTGGCGAACGGCACTGTAGCACTTGACCTTGCACTGATTGCGCTGGGTATTGGGCGTGGAGACGAGGTCATCGTCACGCCTCGCACCTTCCTCGCCTCAGTTTCCAGCATTGTCAATGCCGGTGCGATTCCGGTCTTCGCCGAGGTCGACCGCGATACCCAGAACATTACCGCACAGACAATCCAGGCCGTCTTGACCCCTCGTACCCGGGGTATTATCTGTGTGCATTTGGCCGGCTGGCCGTGTGATATGGATCCGATCATGGAGTTGGCAGCTCTTCATGATGTCAAGGTAATCGAAGATTGCGCCCAGGCACATGGTGCGATGTATAAGGGGCGCCCCGTAGGTTCCATTGGTCATATAGGCGCCTGGTCGTTTTGCCAGGACAAAATCATGACCACTGGGGGGGAGGGTGGGATGGTCACGACGAATGACCGCACCCTCTGGTTGAAAATGTGGGCATTCAAGGATCATGGCAAGAGCTGGGAAGCCATTTACGAACGAGACCATCAACCAGGCTTCCGGTGGTTGCATGAGAGCTTTGGTACGAACTGGCGGATGCTCGAAGTGCAGGCGGTCATAGGCCGGATTCAGCTTCGTCGCATGGCGCAGTGGCGTGCTAGCCGAATCAATTATGCGGAACGTATTTGGTCGCAGGCTCGTGAGCTTAAAGGTTTGCGTGCCCCAGTGGTTTCCGAAAACTATGCTCACGCTGCCTATAAATGTTATGTGTTCGTAGAGCCGCAGCAGTTGAAGGCTGACTGGAACCGAGACCGTATTCTGTCCGAGATTTCTGCTCTTGGCGTTCCATGTTTTTCGGGTTCTTGCTCTGAGGTGTACCTCGAGAAAGCGTTCGACGATACGGGCTGGCGTCCAGATGTACGACTAGCTATTGCGAAAGAGCTGGGTGAGACAAGCTTGATGTTCTTGGTACACCCGACGTTGACTGAAGCCGAAATCCAAAAGACCTGCGAGGTGATTCGCAGTGTTATGCAGCAAGCCGTGAAGCCTTAGACCTGTTTGGGGCCTCACAATTTCCTTTTGGTGCGAGTCGGCTCTTGCTGGTGGGGAAAAGGGGATGGCGAAATACCGCCTGATATTCGCGATATCTCATCCCCTTCTCCTCACGGTTTTCAGTTCTTGCCGGTAGTATCGGTCGAGGCCTGCATTCCTTGCACACGCCCCGTGATGGTGATTTAGCTCCCTTATGGCGCAACCGGTTTCAATGTTTTGAACCAGATAAGTTATTTCAAAGTTACGAGAGCGTCGCAGACGTACACTCGTCAGCATGATCAATAGGTGAGCGGTTCGAGGTGTAAGACGGGGTTATGGATAAATTGCGCAAACTGTTGCTTGAGCTGCCACGCCGTCAAAAACGGCTCATTCAGGTTGTGGCCGATGTCGTTCTTGTGTGGGTAGCCTTATGGATGGCGTTTATTGTGCGTCTGGGACCAGACGAGATGGTCAACCCGTTTATTCAGCACATCTGGTTATTTATTAGCGCTCCTGTGATTGCTATTCCGCTTTTCATTCGCTTTGGCATGTATCGCGCAGTCATGCGCTACTTCGGCAACGATGCGTTGATTGCGATCATCAAGGCGGTCAGCTTGTCGTCGCTGATTCTTGTCGTAGTTGTTTATTGGTACAGCAATCACCAAAACGTCGTTCCACGCTCAATCATTTTCAACTACTGGTGGTTGAGTCTGATCATGATCGGCGGGCTTCGCCTGGGCATGCGTCAGTACTTCTTGGGCGACTGGTTCAGTGCGGCTCAGCATGTCCCGTTTACCAATCGGGACGATGGCTTGCCGAAAGTTGCCATTTACGGTGCGGGCTCAGCCGGTAACCAGTTGGTCGCTGCCTTGCGGATGGGGCGCCTCATGCGCCCGGTGGCGTTTATCGATGACGATAGCGGGATTGCCGACAGGGTTATTTCCGGTTTGCAGGTCTATAAACCCAAGCATATCCAGCAGATGATCGATAACACCGGGGCCCAGGAAGTCCTGCTGGCCATCCCTTCGTCAAACCGTGGGCGGCGGCGTGAAATTCTTGGTTATCTCGAAGGTTTCCCGCTTCACGTTCGAAGCGTTCCCGGTTTCATGGACCTGGCCAGCGGTCGGGTAAAGGTCGACGACATCCAGGAAGTGGATATCGCTGACCTCTTGGGTCGGGATGCGGTTCCGGCCCAGGGCGACCTGCTTGAACATTGCATCAAGGGACAGTCTGTTCTTGTCACCGGGGCCGGTGGCTCCATCGGTTCAGAGTTATGCCGACAGATTCTTGCCCTGCATCCAACTACGTTGCTGTTGTTCGAGCACAGTGAATTCAATCTCTACAGCATCTTGTCCGAACTTGAACAGCGGATTGCTCGTGAGTCTTTGTCCGTCCGTCTATTGCCGATTCTCGGTTCCGTGCGCAATCCGGAGAAGTTGCTCGACGTGATGAAAACGTGGCGTGTAGACACTGTCTACCATGCCGCCGCGTATAAACACGTGCCGATGGTTGAGCACAACATTGCTGAAGGCGTGCTGAACAACGTGGTGGGTACGCTCAATACGGCCGAGGCTGCCTTGAAGGCAGGTGTTGCCAACTTCGTCCTGATCTCGACAGACAAGGCCGTGCGCCCGACCAATGTTATGGGCAGCACCAAGCGGCTGGCCGAGTTGATGCTGCAGGCGCTCAGTCGAGAACTTGCCCCCGTATTATTCGGTGACGACACCAACGTTTCGCGGGTAAACAAGACGCGCTTCACCATGGTACGTTTTGGCAATGTTCTGGGGTCTTCTGGTTCGGTCATTCCGTTGTTTCACAAACAGATCAAGTCGGGCGGGCCATTGACGGTTACCCATCCGAAGATCACTCGTTACTTCATGACCATCCCTGAAGCGGCGCAGCTGGTGATTCAGGCGGGCTCCATGGGGCAGGGCGGTGATGTTTTTGTCCTGGACATGGGCGAGCCCGTGAGGATCGTCGAGCTGGCCGAAAAGATGATCCATTTGTCCGGCCTGAGCGTCCGCTCGGAAAAAAACCTGAATGGTGACATCGCTATCGAATTCACCGGGCTGCGTCCGGGCGAGAAGCTCTACGAAGAGCTGCTGATCGGTGACAACGTGGCGGCCACTCAGCACCCGATGATCATGACGGCCAACGAGGATCACCTGTCCTGGGATTTGCTGAAGGTCAAGTTGACCGAGTTGCTCGCTGCGGTGGATCAGGACGACTATGCGCGCGTCCGCCAGCTGTTGCGCGACACGGTCAGCGGCTATGCCCCAGACGGAGAGATTGTCGACTGGATCTACCAGCAGCGCCGCCTCGAACCCTGATTGTTTCACATTCCGAAACAGACATTTTTTTGACAGGCTCCACACATCGTCTAATTTGGGGGGTAGCTTGGGAAAAACTGCTTTCTCAAATCGTTGTCATGGAGCTCCGACTATGCGTAATGGCTAAGGTACGCTGAGTACCGAATGCCGAATATTGCCGATAAAGTAATTGGGATTGTTTGCAATAGCTTGATTGTATAAACGGATAAATGCTGAGTTGAGCTGCAGGAATGGATGAAAATAAATTAAAGATCCTGATAGTTACACAGTATTTTTGGCCGGAGAATATGCGTATCAATGACCTGGTTCGTGCCTTCTCGGAAAATGGTCATGAGGTCAGTGTGTTGACCGGATGGCCAAATTACCCTGAGGGTTCGGTTTATTCGGAGTTTAGTGCCAGTCCTGAGCGTTTCAAAAGCTACTTCGGCGCGCGCATAGTTAGAGTTCCATTAGTTTCGCGTGGAAAACGCAGTGTCAGCCTCATTTTCAATTACGTTTCTTTTTTTCTCAGCGCTTCCACACTCGGCGTTTTCAAGCTTCGAAATGAAAAATTTGATGCAGTTTTCGTATACGCAGTTTCCCCTATTATGGCTGCGATTCCCGCAGTTGTGTTAGGACGGATAAAAAAGGTCCCGGTATTTGTCTGGGTCCTTGATCTTTGGCCGGAAACTCTGAGGGCTGTAGGGGTACTCCGTCAGCCTGCCTTGTTGGCTTTGGTCGGGCGCGTGGTCAGTGCGATCTACAATCGTGCTGATTATTTGCTTTTACAATCCAAAGGTTTTGCCGACAACGTAAAACAATATTGCACCAAGGAAATCACCCCAGAGCGTTTGATTTATTTCCCAAGTTGGGCTGAGGATGACTTTTCGGCCTCCACTCCTCCCACTTCAAATTTGCTAGAGCGAGATGACTCGGTCTTCACCATTGTTTTTGCAGGAAATTTAGGTGAAGCGCAGGATTTCCCCGCGATCCTGGAGGCCGCAGAAGCATTGAAGGACAAAGTGGCAGTGCGTTGGGTGATCGTGGGAGATGGACGTATGAGCAAATGGTTGCATGAACAAGTCACGACAAGAAACTTGAGCAACGTATTGCTGCTGGGACGACACCCTCTGAGCGAGATGCCAGGGGTGTTTGCTTGTGCCGATGCGTTGCTGGTTTCATTGAAAACCAATGATGTATTCGAGAAAACGATTCCCGGGAAGGTCCAGGCGTATATGGCTTCGAGCAAGCCGATCCTGGGCATGATCAATGGGGAGGCTGCACGGGTAATCGAAGAGTCAGGCGGGGGATTTTCCTGCCCCTCAGGTGATATCCAGGGGCTTGTGCGGATTACTCTTCAGTTGGCCACCACATCCCCTGCTCAACGTGAAATTATGGGGCGTGCAGGTCGGTCCTACTATTTGAGCCACTTTTCCAAACCTGCACTTATGGGGCGTCTGGAAGAGTTGTTTCGCGTTGCTACTTTGCGAAGGACCACCCAATAATGTCGAAGACCGTATTTTTAACCGGTGCAACAGGGTTTGTTGGTGGCGCGACGCTAAAGTGTCTGGTCGCAGGAAACTACACTGTCATTGCCGCGCTGCGTAATGGGTCGCAATTACTTCAGAGTAAAGTCTCGACGATCCACGTTGACAGTATCGATGGTGCTACATCCTGGGAAAACGGTCTCACCGGCGTAGACGTTGTCATACATGCCGCAGCTCGCGTTCATGTGATGAATGATACCGAAACCGATCCCTTGGCGGCATTCAGGCGAGTCAATGTTGAAGGTACAGTGAATCTCGCGCGCCAGGCTGCGTCTGCAGGCGTCCGACGCTTCGTATTCATCAGTTCCATCAAGGTGAACGGCGAAAGTACCGATTTGGGTATCAGGTATTCTCCCGAGGACACGCCAGCCCCGGCAGATCCCTATGGGATATCCAAGATGGAAGCCGAAGAGCGGTTGCGTGAATTGGCCGTGGAGACCGGGATGGAGGTCGTGATCATAAGGCCAGTGTTGGTTTACGGCCCCGGGGTCAAGGCTAACTTTCAAAGCATGATGCGATGGCTCGATAAAGGTATTCCCCTGCCATTTGGAGCGATTCACAACAGCCGCAGTCTCGTAGCATTGGACAATCTGGTGGATTTGATTGTTACCTGTATCAGTCATCCGGCGGCCGCTAATCAGACCTTTCTGGTCAGTGATGGTGAGGATCTTTCCACCACTCAATTGCTGCGCAAGATAGCGCTTGCCCTTGGGCGTACGGCTCGGCTTGTACCAATACCTGCCGGTGTCCTGCGCGGCGTCGCCACATTGCTCGGAAGGAAAGCCCTGTCAAACCGGTTATGCGGATCCTTGCAGGTAGACATCAGCAAAACTCGCTCATTGCTGGGGTGGACACCTCCGGTCTCGGCAGATGACGCACTGAAGGCTACCGCACAACATTTTCAAGAAAGTAAATAACAATGATCTATTGGTGGTTAATTCCTGCAGTGGCGAGTGTTTCCTTAATATTGACAGCTGTATTACGTCGTTATGCACTGGCGCGAAGTATTGTCGACGTCCCCAATGCTCGAAGTTCTCATTCAGTACCCACTCCCAGGGGCGGCGGTGTCGCGATCGTCGTCGCATTTTTGTTGGCGCTGCCATTTCTGGCATGGGCGCAGTTGGCAACCATGCCACTGTTGATCGCTATCGGGGGGGCAGGTGGCCTGATCGCAATTATCGGCTTCATAGATGATCATGGTCATATAGCAGCACGTTGGCGCTTGTTAGGCCATTTCTGTGCGGCCGCCTGGGTCTTGTTCTGCCTGGGAGGTCTACCTCCGATTACCTTGTTTGGATTGGCTGTGGATCTTGGTTGGCTGGGATGCATCCTGGCAGCGGTCTATCTTGTCTGGATGCTCAATCTTTACAATTTCATGGACGGAATCGATGGTATAGCCAGTGTTGAAGCGATTTCGGCGTGCCTGGGTGCTTGTCTGCTTTATTGGCTGAATGGATTCGAAAGCCAGATGTGGGTTCCTGGACTGTTGGCGATGGCGGTTGGAGGATTTCTGTTCTGGAATTTTCCCCCTGCACGCATCTTCATGGGAGACGCTGGAAGCGGATTCATCGGCATGGTGCTCGGTGTCATCACGATTCAGGCTGCCTGGATAGCACCGCAGTTGCTCTGGGCCTGGCTGATCCTGTTGGGGGTGTTTGTTGTAGACGCAACCTTTACCTTGATTCGTCGTCTGGTTCGCGGTGACAAAGTTTATGAAGCTCATCGTAGTCACGCCTATCAGTTTGCATCACGCCGGTATCGCAAGCATTTGCCAGTCACTCTTGCTGTCGGAGCAATCAATGTCGGCTGGTTGCTACCCGTTGCGGTTTGCGTGACTTCCTTTGGAGTAGATGGTGTGCTGGGGCTGATAATCGCCTACCTCCCTCTCGTGATTCTGGCGATCAAGTTTCATGCGGGTGAAGTCGAAAAAAACCAGGCCCTCAATAGCTGATTTATGATTATTTGAGTTAACGAGTGCGTCTGGAGATGTACACTGACCGAGCAAGGTCATGGGGAGTGGTTCGAGGTGTACGACGGGGTTATGGATAAATTGCGCAAACTGTTGCTTGAGCTGTCACGCCGTCAAAAACGGCTCATTCAGGTTACGGCCGACGTCGTTCTCGTGTGGGCAGCGTTGTGGTTGGCTTTTCTGGTTCGCCTCGGCATTGATGATATGGTCAATCCACTGATCGTCCATACCTGGCTTTTTTTGAGTGCCCCGGTAGTTGCAATCCCGTTGTTCATCCGATTTGGCATGTATCGCGCAGTCATGCGCTACTTCGGCAACGATGCGTTGATTGCGATCATCAAAGCGGTCAGCTTGTCGTCGCTGATTCTTGGCGTAGTTGTTTATTGGTATAGCAATCACCAAAACGTCGTTCCACGCTCAATCATTTTCAACTACTGGTGGTTGAGTCTGATCATGATCGGCGGGCTTCGCCTGGGCATGCGTCAGTACTTCTTGGGCGACTGGTTCAGTGCGGCTCAGCATGTCCCGTTTACCAATCGGGACGATGGCTTGCCGAAAGTTGCCATTTACGGTGCGGGCTCAGCCGGTAACCAGTTGGTCGCTGCCTTGCGGATGGGGCGCCTCATGCGCCCGGTGGCGTTTATCGATGACGATAGCGGGATTGCCGACAGGGTTATTTCCGGTTTGCAGGTCTATAAACCCAAGCATATCCAGCAGATGATCGATAACACCGGGGCCCAGGAAGTCCTGCTGGCCATCCCTTCGTCAAACCGTGGGCGGCGGCGTGAAATTCTTGGTTATCTCGAAGGTTTCCCGCTTCACGTTCGAAGCGTTCCCGGTTTCATGGACCTGGCCAGCGGTCGGGTAAAGGTCGACGACATCCAGGAAGTGGATATCGCTGACCTCTTGGGCCGGGATGCGGTTCCGGCCCAGGGCGACCTGCTTGAACATTGCATCAAGGGACAGTCTGTTCTTGTCACCGGGGCCGGTGGCTCCATCGGTTCAGAGTTATGCCGACAGATTCTTGCCCTGCATCCAACTACGTTGCTGTTGTTCGAGCACAGTGAATTCAATCTCTACAGCATCTTGTCCGAACTTGAACAGCGGATTGCTCGTGAGTCTTTGTCCGTCCGTCTATTGCCGATTCTCGGTTCCGTGCGCAATCCGGAGAAGTTGTTCGACGTGATGAAAACGTGGCGGGTAGACACTGTCTACCATGCCGCCGCGTATAAACACGTGCCGATGGTTGAGCACAACATTGCTGAAGGCGTGCTGAACAACGTGGTGGGTACGCTCAATACGGCCGAGGCTGCCTTGAAGTCAGGTGTTGCCAACTTCGTCCTGATCTCGACAGACAAGGCCGTGCGCCCGACCAATGTTATGGGCAGCACCAAGCGGCTGGCCGAGTTGATGCTGCAGGCGCTCAGTCGAGAACTTGCCCCCGTATTATTCGGTGACGACACCAACGTTTCGCGGGTAAACAAGACGCGCTTCACCATGGTACGTTTTGGCAATGTTCTGGGGTCTTCTGGTTCGGTCATTCCGTTGTTTCACAAACAGATCAAGTCGGGCGGGCCATTGACGGTTACCCATCCGAAGATCACTCGTTACTTCATGACCATCCCTGAAGCGGCGCAGCTGGTGATTCAGGCGGGCTCCATGGGGCAGGGCGGTGATGTTTTTGTCCTGGACATGGGCGAGCCCGTGAGGATCGTCGAGCTGGCCGAGAAGATGATCCATTTGTCCGGCCTGAGCGTCCGCTCGGAAAAAAACCTGAATGGTGACATCGCTATCGAATTCACCGGGCTGCGTCCGGGCGAGAAGCTCTACGAAGAGCTGCTGATCGGTGACAACGTGGCGGCCACTCAGCACCCGATGATCATGACGGCCAACGAGGATCACCTGTCCTGGGATTTGCTGAAGGTCAAGTTGACCGAGTTGCTCGCTGCGGTGGATCAGGACGACTATGCGCGCGTCCGCCAGCTGTTGCGCGACACGGTCAGCGGCTATGCCCCAGACGGAGAGATTGTCGACTGGATCTACCAGCAGCGCCGCCTCGAACCCTGATTGTTTCATATTCTGAAACGTACACATTTTTGACAGTCCCATGACATAGCCTAAGTTTAGAGAGCAGCTTAGGAAAAGCTTCTTCTTTCAATTCATGTCATGGAGCATCATCATGCGTAAAGGTTACTTCTACTCTTTGGTTTTTGCCCTTTTGAGCGGCGCTTCTGTTGCAGCTATTGCTGCTCCGGAAGCTAAAGCTGTTGAGTCTTCCGTGGTCACGGAAACTGCTACTAGAGCGAAGGCCTATAAAGTTGATCTCAATGGTGCAGATGCACCAACACTTCAACGTGAGCTGGCCGGTGTTGGGGAGGCGAAGGCCAAGGCAATTGTTGCGTACCGTGACAATAATGGGCCGTTTGCGTCAGTGGATGAACTCCTTGAGGTCAAGGGGATTGGTAAGGCAATTCTGGAAAGTAACCGAGACAAGATTGAAGTGAATTAATCGCGAGAGTCAGAAAAAAGGCCGATCATTGATCGGCCTTTTTATTGGAGCGGGAAATAAGCTTGCAGCTTTTAGCCTGCAGTGCGTTTGTCAGTCGGTTTTTTTAGGCAGCATGATTGTCCGGGCAGCAGCGAGCATTGTTCCGAGCATCAGTCCGAATATCAAACCTAAGCCAACGATTAACGCTTTCTTCGGTTTGATAGGGCCTTGCGGGGGGGACGCCGGTCTGTCGATATTAACCAGATTAAATTGTTCAAAATTGACATGCAGGTTTTTCAGGTGTGTCAGCTCTTCCCGGATCTCGCCTAAGCCTTTTAAGAACAGTTCTTCGTTATTACGCTGTTTAAGCAGGGCAACTTTTCGGTTATTGGCGAGGAGGCTGAGCTCTTTCTGGATTTCATCAACGCGAGGTTCAGTAAAGTCATCAGAGTTTCGGGAGATGAGTGTTGTGCGCTCTGCTTCAAGTGCCGACTGACCCATAAAATAAAGAGGTATTTGTTGGTTGCTTACTTCTGTACGAATCATGTTGCCTTGCCTTGTCTGTCCAGCCTCTCCAAGGGCAGATGGGGTGGTAGGCGCAACAATTCCCAGCTTTTTGGCAATCGATATAGCCTCATCCAACTGTTTCACACGATTTTGTCGACGAGTTTGCAATTGTTGCCGTAGGGCTTTGAGTTCGTCTTGTAGAGTTTCTTTTTTTAACTGATCCTTTTCAAGGAGTTCTGCAATTTCCGAGTCTTTGTTGGCTTCGTATGCAGCTTTCTTGGATAACAGCTTTCTTTCTGTTTGCGCGATCCGGTTCTCAACAAGAGTTTTAAAGTCCGCTTCGACCTTCTCTTTTTCGCGCTTGACTACAAAGTCGGTAAAGTTGTTAACAATAGCCACCCCATTCACGCCAGATGGATACTCTACGCTAAATCGAATTGCCTCTGAAAGATTAGAGGTTTTTTTAGGATCGATTTGCTCAATCGTAAACGCATTAGTATTGAAACGTTCGAGTGTCTCTTCGATTGACTCGCCGTCGGTTTGTATGGAGGCGAGTAAATCCGGATTGGTCTGGAAGAAACTTAAACGTTCGGTATAAGAACCCATGGACGAACCAATACGTCTTAAGGCTTGCTCTGGTTGAATCTTATAAAGACCGGATTCGTTTAACATATCCAAATCTGCAGTCGCTGCAGGCCTGATTTCGTTCTGAACTTTATATTGAGGTTGCGCCGTTAATACATAAGTTATTGCGGCTGCTGTGGAAAGCCCGGTGAAGAGTAGAATAATCCTTCTTTGGTTCCATAAGTCGCGAAGAAATTCTGTAATATCGATTTCATGACGCTCACTGTCAGGACGTATTTTTGTAGGGAAGTTCATGAAACCCTCAAGTCACAAAAAGTCAGCTGGCGTTGAGAAATGCTCTATCGGTCTTCGCTGACTGTGTTGGTGAAAAATATTTAGAAATATTTTGCATTCTCCCGTATCTACATTCTGGCGGCAAGCTGTTGACAAGTTAAACTGCTATTTATGCAGTCTATTCCTACTCGGCGGAGCCGGCAGAATCCATGGAGGGCAGCGGCCAGGTCTTTGATGCGCTGCTGTAAGCGTTCGAATTACCGTTGTGCTGAAGGAAGGGACAGGAAGGGGCCATATTTTTTGGCTTGTCCGCTTGTCCGCTTGTCCGCGCACTAAAATTATGTGTGTAATAAAACCTTTGAATTATGCTTATAATAAAAACCTTGTTCTCATCCTCGTGTCCCCAGGAGCATAGTCATGAATACTACTCAGTTCCAAGGTACAGCCCTCGTCACTGGAGCTTCATCCGGCATTGGGGCGATCTACGCCAAGCGTTTGGCTGCGCGTGGTTTTAATTTGCTGCTGGTTGCTCGCGATCAGGATCGCCTAGAAACCGCCGCCAGCAAGCTGCGCGCCGAGCATGGTGTTCAGGTGGAAGTGCTCAAGGCCGATTTGACCCAAAGCGAGGACGTTCTGAAGCTCGAACAACGGTTACGCAGCGATTCAAGTATCAGCCTCTTGCTCAATAACGCGGGTGTGGCTGCGGATGGACTATTGGCTAATGCCAATCTGGATCAACTGGAACGCTTGATTCAGTTGAACGTCACAACCGTCACGCGGCTTGCCTCAGCAGCAGCCGCAAGCTTTGCCAAGGCGGGGCGAGGAACGATCATTAATATTGCTTCAGTTGTCGCGCTGTTCCCTGAGCGTTTCAATGCGACGTACAGTGCCAGCAAGGCATATGTTCTGAGCTTGACTCAGTCTTTGAACGCCGAACTGGAGGGCACTGGCGTCAAGGTTCAAGCCGTTCTGCCAGGCGTCACACGTACCGAAATCTGGGAACGCTCTGGTATCGATGCTTCGCAGATTCCGGCCGAGATGGTCATGGAAGCGGGCGAGATGGTCGACGCGGCACTGTCGGGTCTGGATCAGGGCGAGTTGGTCACCATTCCTTCGCTGCCGGATGCCGCCGACTGGGATGCCTTTGTTGCGGCACGCCATGTGATGGCGCCCAATCTTTCCAAAAGCAAAGCCGCTGCGCGTTACAAATGAAACGCCCCTAATCGACTGAGGTATTGCGGTATGAGTGATCGTCGTGTGGTTGTAACGGGCATGGGCCTGGTGTCACCGCTGGGGAGCGGTGTCGAAGCAGTCTGGGCGCGGCTGTTGGCCGGACGCTCCGGGCTGCGTAATTTACCGCAAGAGGTGGTTGCCGATCTGCCGGCCAAGGTTGGCGGCGCAGTGCCTGCGCTGGCTGACGATCCGGAGGCGGGGTTCGATCCGGACCGGGCGACCCCGCCCAAGGAACAGAAAAAGATGGACCGCTTCATCCTGTTCGCCATGGAAGCGGCGCGTCAGGCACTGGAGCAAGCCGGCTGGCAAGCATTGGACGCCAATGCCCAGGAGCGCACGGCCACTATCATCGGTTCAGGTGTGGGTGGATTCGGCGCGATTGCCGACGCGGTGCGCACAACCGATAGCCGTGGTCCGAAACGTTTGTCTCCATTCACTATCCCTTCATTTCTGGTCAACCTCGCGGCAGGTCATGTGTCGATCCAGCATGGCTTCAAGGGGCCATTGGGCGCGCCGGTCACGGCATGCGCCGCCGGGGTTCAGGCGATTGGCGACGCAGCGCGGTTGATTCGTGCGGGTGAGGCGGACATCGCAGTTTGCGGCGGCGCGGAAGCGGCGATCGATCGGGTCAGCCTGGCCGGGTTTGCCGCTGCTCGCGCCTTGTCCAGCGCTTACAACGAAACGCCTGAGCGCGCTTCGCGACCTTTCGACAGTGGTCGCGATGGATTTGTCATGGGAGAAGGGGCCGGGCTGCTGGTCATCGAGTCTCTGGATCATGCGCTGGCCCGGGGTGCCCACCCGCTGGCGGAGCTGGTCGGCTACGGCACCAGCGCCGATGCCTATCACCTGACCGCCGGCCCCGAAGACGGCAGCGGTGCGCGGCGAGCGATGTCGTTGGCATTGGCGCAGGCAGGTGTTTCACCGGCTCAGGTTCAGCATCTGAATGCTCATGCAACCTCTACTCCAGTGGGGGATCTGGGTGAGCTGGCGGCGATCAAGGCGTTGTTCGGTGCACAAAACGGCATCGCCGTGACATCGACCAAGTCGGCGACCGGGCATTTGCTCGGTGCAGCGGGTGGACTCGAAGCGATCTTTACGCTGCTGGCGATCCGTGACCAGATCGTGCCGGCGACCCTCAATTTCGAGAACCCGGACCCTGCCACTGAAGGTGTCGACATCGTTCATGGCAACGCGCGGCCGATGGCCATCGAATACGCGTTGTCCAACGGCTTCGGATTTGGCGGGGTCAATGCCAGTGTGCTGTTCAAGCGTTGGCAGGGTTAATCCTGCGAGTGCTTGAGGTGATCGCGTGCGACGTCGAGAATCCGTTGGGCAAACTCGGCGTCGGCGACGCTGCGCGATAACAGCAAGGCGCCGACCAGCGTAGACATGATGACGATGCTGCGTTCGTCGGTGCGCTCTCCGTCAAGGGTGTGCTGGATCTGATCGAGTCGCGCCTGGAGTACGACGTCGCTGGTCGGACTCGGTTGACCACGCAGCCCCAGTTCCGAAGAAATAGTCAGCAGCGGGCAGCCTTCCTGAGGTGAAGTTTGATGCCATTCGGACAGATAAGCGTCGATGAAGGCTTCGAGTGGCTGTTCCCTGGCGAAGATTTGTGCGCACAACTCGTCGACTTGTACGCCAGCCTCTTGCAAGGCTTTCTCTACCAGTTCGTCTTTGGACTTGAAGTGCGAGTAAAAGCCACCGTGGGTCAAACCCAGTGCCTTCATCAGAGGTTGCAGTCCGGTCGCGCCGATACCGTCGCGTCGAAATCGCGCTGAAGCTTCCTTGATTATGCGTTGGTGGGTCTGGGCTTTATGGTCCTGCGAGTAACGCATCTGATATCTCCGCATCAATGCGGCCATATTAACCAATGAAAATTGCATGGTGACTGTACTTCTACTTCTAAAAAACATGCAGATGCTTCGATATGGGTGCAAAGCGGCGTGATTTCAGGAGATTTCACGCAAAAACAAACCCCGCCGTTCAAGGCGGGGTTTTCAGTCAGCGGTCCTGCGCTTCCTTGGCGTCCATTTCCGCATTGCGTTCGGCGACGCGCTTGCGTTGCTCTTCGGTCAGTTCGACCTTGTTGGCGGTGTCGCGCAGCATCATCAGACCACCAACGATCGAGCCAATGGCAACGACCAGAATCAACCAGGCATACCAGGGCATAGGACTCTCCTTGAAAGCAGGCGGGTTGGCGAGGGCTCGCCAACCGATCGTGCATACCACTTTGAGTGATGGGGTTTCATCGCAGTTCCATCGCTATCACCCCCATTCTATGCCTGTTACGCTTTCAAAGTCCGGTCAGCATCGCATCCGCCGGTGCGTCGGCACGCAATTGCGCGGTGAGCATGAAGTACACAAAACCTGCCGCCATGAAGCCCAGGAAGATCAGGCCGATCAACGTGTTGAACCAGGCCATCGCCACCAGGCAAACCACCGCCAGCATCAGTGCAATGAACGGTACCAACGGGTAGCAGGGGGCGCGGAAGGTGCGCTCCAGGTTCGGCTCGGTTTTACGCAGTTTGAACAGGCTGAGCATGCTCATGATGTACATCACGATGGCGCCGAACACGGCCATGGTGATCATTGCGGCGGTCAGTGTCATGCCGCCGAGGTTGATCAAGCCGTCGCTGTAGATGGCTGCAATGCCGATCACACCACCGGCGATGATCGCCCGGTGCGGGGTTTGAAAACGCGACAGTCTGGCCAGGGATACCGGCAGGTAACCGGCCCGGGCGAGGGCGAAGAACTGCCGCGAGTAGCCGAGGATGATCCCGTGAAAACTCGCCACCAGACCGAACAGGCCGATCCACACCAGCATGTGCAGCCAGCCCGAGCTTTCGCCGACCACGGTTTTCATTGCCTGTGGCAGCGGGTCGTTGATGTTCGACAGGGTGCGCCAGTCCCCGACGCCACCGGCGAAGAACATCACACCCATCGCCAGCAGCACCAGGGTCAGAATACCGCTGATGTAAGCCTTGGGAATCGTGCGTTTCGGGTCCTTGGCTTCTTCGGCGGCCATGGCTGCGCCTTCGATGGCGAGGAAGAACCAGATGGCAAAGGGGATCGCCGCGAACATCCCGGCAATCGCCGGAGCACCGAATACGTCGGAACCGGCCCAGCCATTGAGGGCGAAATGGCTGAAGCTGAATGCCGGGGCGACCACGCCCATGAACACCAGCAATTCGGCAACGGCCAATACGCAGACCACCAGTTCGAAGGTCGCTGCCAGTTTCACGCCGAGGATGTTGAGGCCCATGAACACGATGTAGGCACCGACTGCCGCGTGTTTCGGGTCCAGGGCTGGAAACTGGACATTGAGGTAGGCGCCGATGGCCAGGGCAATCGCCGGTGGGGCGAAGACGAATTCGATCAGTGTCGCCAGCCCGGCGATCAAACCGCTTTTCTCGCCAAAGGCGCGACGACTGTAGGCAAAGGGACCGCCAGCGTGAGGAATGGCAGTGGTCAGTTCGGTGAAACTGAAGATGAAGCAAGTGTACATGGTGGCGACCATGAACGAGGTCACCAGAAAGCCCAAGGTCCCGGCCACGCCCCAGCCATAGCTCCAGCCGAAATACTCTCCGGAAATCACCAGCCCGACCGCAATGCCCCACAGATGTAAGGTGCCCAGCGTGGGTTTGAGTTGTGTATTCATGGGTTTGCTCCCTGAGTGGTTTGGAAAGCTCGGGGGAGGCCAGTGCAGTGGGCGTGCCATATCGCGATTGTGCGTCGTAATGGGCTGAAAGCTGTCGTATCGGGGATGTTCGCCACTGGATGCACGAATTTTGTGCGTCAATCAGGGGCGCAGTTGTTGCAAATGCGGCTTTCGCGAGCAAGCCCGCATACCCGCTCCCCAACACCGCTGCAACTCGCAGGTTTGGTATTTCAATGCAGGTGCGGGCAGCGGTTGATGCTCAGGCTTGCTGAGTGAGGCACTCGCGCAACGCCGTTTGCCAGTCAGGTTGACTGACACCCCAATCGCGTTGCAAGCGACTGCAATCCAGGCGCGAGTTGAGCGGCCGGGCTGCGGGTGTCGGGTAGTCGCTGGACGGGATCGGCAACAGGTCGGCGCAGGGCTTGCCCTGTTGTCGCAATGCTTCGCCGATCGCCTGGGCGAAGCCGAACCAGGAGGTTTCACCTTGAGCGCTCAGGTGATAAGTACCCCAGTTGGCAACGTCGTTCGCCTGCCAGCGTTCAATCAGGGCAAGGGTGCTGTTGGCGATTGTACCGGCCCATGTAGGTGCGCCGATTTGATCGGCGACTACGCGTAACTCCGGTTTCTCTTGCAGCAAACGCTGCATCGTCAGCAGAAAGTTGCGGCCATGGGTTGAATAGACCCAACTGGTACGCAGGATCAGATGTTTACCTTGCACGTCCCTGATGGCCTGCTCACCGGCCAGTTTGCTCTTGCCGTACACCCCGAGCGGATTTGGCGTGTCGTCCTCGTTGTAAGGCCCGACTTTCATCCCGTCGAATACATAGTCCGTGGAGTAATGTACCAACGGAATGTCGAGCGCCAGCGCTTCTTCGGCAAGGATGCCGGGAGCTACCGCGTTAATGGCAAAGGCTGATTGCGGCTCGCTTTCTGCCAGATCAACCGCTGTATGGGCCGCGGCGTTGATGATCAGATCGGGCCGGACGTTTTGCACCTGACGGCGAATCTGATCGGGTTGCGCGAGATCGAGCTGATCGCGACCCAATACGATCAGTTCGCCGACAGCCCCCAGTCGCCGTTGCAATTCATGTGAAACCTGACCGTGTCGGCCATTGATGAGTATTTTCACGGGAACAGTCCAGTCTCGTTACCGGGCAAACCGGACTCGCACAGGTTCATTGCTCTTCCCCCGCCAGTTTGGCCAGGTACTGGCCATACCCGGTTTTGCCAAAGTACCGGGCACGCTCCAGCAACTGTTCGCGGTCGATCCAGCCATGTTCATAGGCTATCTCTTCGAGGCAGGCGACTTTGAGGCCCTGGCGGTGTTCGATGGTTTGCACGTACTGAGAGGCTTCGAGCAAGCTATCGTGGGTGCCGGTGTCGAGCCAGGCGAATCCTCGACCAAAACGCTCGACCTGCAGATCGCCACGTTGCAGATAGGCATTGTTGACGTCGGTGATTTCCAGCTCGCCGCGAGGCGAAGGCTTCACCGCCTTGGCAATCTCGATCACATCGTTATCGTAGAAATACAGGCCGGTAACGGCATAGCTGGATTTCGGCTTTTTCGGTTTCTCTTCGATCGAAAGCGCACGGCCATCTTTGTCGAAATCGATTACGCCGAAGCGCTCGGGGTCCTTGACCCAGTAGCCGAACACGGTGGCGCCGGAAGTGCGTTTTGCCGCGTTCTGCAATTGTTCGCCAAAGTGCTGACCATGGAAGATGTTGTCGCCCAGGATCAGGCACACGGGGTCATCGCCAATGAACTCTTCGCCGATCAGAAAAGCCTGGGCCAGACCGTCCGGTGACGGCTGCTCGGCAAAGCTGAAGTTCACCCCGAACTGGCTGCCGTCACCCAGCAGATTGCGATACTGGGGTAGATCCTGCGGGGTGGAGATCAGCAGAATATCCTTGATACCTGCCAGCATCAGCACGGAGATCGGATAGTAGATCATTGGCTTGTCGTAGACCGGCAACAGCTGTTTCGACACTCCAAGCGTAATCGGGTGCAGGCGCGTGCCCGAGCCACCCGCCAAAACGATGCCTTTCATCATGCGAGCAGCTCCTTGGGGTTGATGGCGCCAAGGCGTTCGCCCTGATAGCTGCCGTCTTGAACGCGGCGGCACCATTCCATATTGTCCAGGTACCATTGAACGGTTTTGCGCAGGCCGGTTTCGAAGGTCTCTTCGGGTACCCAGCCCAGTTCGCGTTCAATCTTGCTGGCGTCGATTGCGTAGCGCAGGTCATGACCAGGGCGATCCTGGACGAACGTGATCAGGTCGGCGTAATGCGCAACGCCCTCAGGCTTGTGCGGTGCCAGTTCTTCAAGCAGGGCGCAGATGCCACGCACCACGTCGATGTTCTTTTGTTCGTTGTGCCCGCCGATGTTGTAGGTCTCGCCGACGCTGCCGGTGGTCACCACTTTGAGCAGTGCCCGGGCGTGATCTTCGACGAACAGCCAGTCGCGCACTTGCAGGCCATTGCCATACACCGGCAGCGGCTTGCCGGCCAAGGCATTGAGGATGACCAGCGGAATCAGTTTCTCGGGGAAGTGGAACGGCCCGTAATTGTTCGAGCAATTGGTCAGCAGCACCGGCAAGCCATAGGTTCGCTGCCAGGCACGGACCAGGTGGTCGGACGCTGCCTTGCTGGCGGAGTAGGGCGAGCTCGGCGCGTAGGGCGTCGTTTCCGTGAACAGATCGTCGACACCGTGCAGGTCGCCGTAAACCTCGTCAGTGGAAATGTGATGAAAGCGGAAGGCGCTTTTCTCAGGCTCCGGGAGGGCTTGCCAATAAGCACGGGCGGCTTCGAGCAGGCTGTAGGTGCCGACAATGTTGGTCTGGATGAATTCCGATGGCCCGTCGATGGAACGATCGACGTGGGACTCCGCTGCCAGATGCATGATCGCGTGAGGCTGGAAACGCGCCAGCACTGCACTGACGGTCGCTTGATCGACAATATCGGCCTGAACGAACTCGTAGCGAGTGTCGTTGGCAATGCTGGTCAGCGATTCGAGATTGCCGGCATACGTCAGTTTGTCCAGGTTGAGCACATCATGCTCAGTGTGTTGAATCAGCTCGCGGACAAGGGCCGAGCCTATGAAACCGGCTCCGCCGGTAATAAGGATACGCACGTTGGGCCAGCCTTCTTCAGTAATGCGAATAGCAGTAGCTTGCAGGCGCGAGCGGGGAGGTGCAAGAGTTCTTGACCCCATTCGGCTGCGTCGCGCCAATCGGGCGGGATTATCCATGACTTGCAGCCTTCACTCACTACTCTCGCGCACAATTTAGAGTTCTACCTGCGACACTCCCGGATTTTCCGCCCCGGAGCTCCTCCCCCGCACCCTGTAACCCGGCGTAAACCCACTATTTACGCTTTCTTTATGCCTGGCGCGCACCCTCGATCTCGTTCCTTTACAGCCTCCCTGCCGACAATGACTCCACACGCGGCAATACGCCGTAACACGGAGAACTTCCATGAGCGTTCTGGACGGGGTGTCGCTGCTGCTCGCAGTGGGGCTGTTCATTTATCTGTTGGTTGCGCTGCTGCGCGCGGACCGGAACTAGGAGCGGCTATGCACAGTTATGACTATTGGCTGATCCTCGGTTTTTTCGCCCTGGTATTGGTCCCGGCGCCGTTTCTCGGGCGCTTCTTCTACAAGGTAATGGAAGGTCAGCGCACGTGGCTGTCGCCGGTCCTCGGGCCGGTCGAACGTGGCTGTTACCGGCTGGCCGGGGTTGACCCGCAAACTGAGCAGAGCTGGCAGAAATACGCTCTGGCCTTGCTCGCTTTCAACCTCGCAGGTTTCCTGTTGCTTTTCACGATCCTGTTGTTCCAGGACCACTTGCCGCTGAACCCGCAGAACCTGCCGGGTCAGGAGTGGACGCTGGCGTTCAACACTGCCGTCAGCTTCATGACCAACACCAACTGGCAGGCCTACAGCGGCGAAGCTTCCCTGAGCTACTTGAGCCAGATGGTTGGCCTCACCGTGCAGAACTTCGTCAGCGCCGCTACCGGTCTGGCGGTACTGGTCGCGCTGTGCCGCGGTATCGGTCGCAAATCCACCCGGACCCTGGGCAACTTCTGGGTCGACATGACCCGCGCCACCCTCTATGGCTTGTTGCCGCTGTGCCTGCTGCTGGCGCTGTATCTGGTCTGGCAGGGCGTGCCGCAAACCTTCGCGCAGTATGTGAACGCGGTGACGGTGCAGGGCGTCGACCAAGTCATTCCCCTGGGGCCTGCTGCCAGCCAGATTGCGATCAAGCAATTGGGCACCAACGGTGGCGGTTTCTTCGGCGTGAACTCGACGCATCCGTTCGAGAACCCGACGGCGTGGAGCAACCTGTTCGAAATGGCCTCGATCATTCTGATCCCCGTCGCGCTGGTGTTCACCTTCGGCCATTACGTGAAGGACCTGCGTCAGAGCCGCGCGATCATCGCCTGCATGCTGGCGCTGTTCCTGATCGGCGGCGCAACCTCGCTGTGGGCTGAATACCAGCCGAACCCGGCCCTGAACAACGTCGCCGTCGAACAGACCGCACCGCTGGAAGGCAAGGAAGCGCGCTTGGGCACTACCGCCACTGTGTTGTGGTCGGTGACCACCACGGCCGCGTCCAACGGTTCGGTGAACGGCATGCACGACAGCCTCAACCCGCTGAGCGGCATGGTGGCCCTGGTCAACATGATGGTTGGCGAAGTGATCTTCGGCGGCGTTGGTGCCGGGCTCTACGGCATGTTGCTCAACGTGTTGATCGCGGTGTTCCTTGCCGGCCTGATGATCGGCCGTACTCCGGAATACCTCGGCAAGAAACTGCAGGCCAGGGAGGTGCAATTGCTGGTGGTGACCCTGATGGTCATGCCGATTGGCGTACTGGTGCTCAGCGCGATCGCCGCCAGCCTGCCAGGCCCGGTCGCTGCTGTGAGTAACCCCGGTCCACACGGTTTCAGCCAGTTGCTCTACGCCTACACCTCGGCCAGTGCCAACAACGGCTCGGCGTTTGGTGGTTTCGGCGCCAACACCCCCTTCCACAACCTGATGCTGGGCCTGGGCATGTTGATCGGTCGCTTCGGCTACATCCTCCCGGTACTGGCCCTGGCCGGCAGCCTGGCGATGAAGAAAACCGCGCCGATTGGACAAAACAGCTTCCCGACCCACGGCCCGCTATTCGTGACCCTGCTGACCGTGACCATTTTGCTGGTGGGTGGTTTGACCTTCCTGCCGACTTTGGCACTGGGCCCGATCGCAGAACATTTGAGCATGGGCTTCTGAGCCGGTTCTCTTCTGAGGAGCAAATGATGAATATGCCCGTAACAAAACCGGTCCTCGCCAAGGCGCCGGAACAACCGAAAACCGCGATCTCGGCCCTGTGGCGTCCGGCGCTGGTGCAAGCCTTCGTCAAGCTCGACCCACGGCAATTGCAGCGTGCTCCGGTGATGCTGGTGGTCGAACTGACGGCGATCCTGACCACCGTGTTGTGCTTCATTCCCGACACGGCGGTGCCGACTTTCGTCGCCGCGCAAATCGCGGTGTGGCTGTGGTTCACCGTGCTGTTTGCCAACTTCGCCGAAGCCTTGGCCGAAGGTCGTGGCAAGGCCCGCGCCGACAGCCTCAAGGCCGGCAGCGAAGGCCTCAGCGCCCGGCGCAAAACCGGCAACGGCAGCTTTCAGGTGGTGCCCGCCGCCAACCTGCGCAAAGGCGATGTGGTGCGCGTCGAAGCGGGGGAGATGATCCCCGGTGACGGTGAGGTGATCGAAGGCATCGCGGCGGTCAACGAAGCAGCGATTACCGGTGAATCGGCCCCCGTGATCCGCGAGTCCGGCGGCGACCGCTCGGCCGTCACCGGCAACACACGGCTGGTGTCCGACTGGCTGCTGGTGAAGATCACCGCCAACCCCGGCGAGTCGACGCTGGACCGCATGATCGCCCTGGTCGAAGGCGCCAAACGCCAGAAAACCCCAAACGAAGTGGCGCTGGACATCCTGCTGATCGGCCTGACCCTGATCTTTCTGCTGGTCGTGGTGACCCTGCAACCATTCGCCCACTTCGCCAATGGCAGCCTGCCGCTGGTGTTCCTTGTGGCGCTGTTGGTCACGTTGATTCCGACTACCATCGGCGGTTTGCTGTCGGCCATCGGTATCGCCGGGATGGATCGCCTGGTGCGCCTGAACGTGATCGCCAAATCCGGTCGTGCGGTGGAAGCGGCGGGGGACGTGCACGTTCTGCTGCTGGACAAGACCGGCACCATCACCTTCGGTAACCGTCGTTGCTCGGCGGTGTATGCCGCGCCTGGCGTGACAGCCGGAGAACTGGCCGAGGGCGCATTGCTGGCTTCGCTGGCCGACGACACTGCGGAAGGCAAGTCGATCGTCGAGTACCTGCGTGGCACTCATCCGCAACCGGAACCGTCCGCTGAGGTGCTGACAGCTGTGCCATTCAGTGCCGAAACCCGCTTGTCCGGTGTCGACTATCAAGGGCGTGTGTACCGCAAAGGCGCGGTGGATTCGTTGCTGGCGTTCGTGGGCCTCAAGCGCGCTGATCTGGCTGTACCGTTGTCCCGTGAAATCGACAAGATCGCCCAAAGCGGCGGCACCCCGTTGCTGGTGTGTGCCGACGGCAAGTTGCTCGGTGCGATCCACCTCAAGGACGTGGTCAAGCCCGGTATCCGCGAGCGTTTCGCCGAGTTGCGCAAGCTGGGGATCCGCACCGTCATGGTCACCGGCGACAACCCGTTGACCGCCGCTGCCATCGCCGCTGAAGCGGGTGTGGACGATGTGCTGGCGGAAGCCACGCCGGAGAAAAAACTGGCGCGCATACGTCACGAGCAAGACGACGGTCGTCTGGTCGCCATGTGCGGTGACGGCGCCAACGACGCACCGGCCCTGGCCCAGGCGGACGTCGGCATGGCGATGAACGACGGCACGCAAGCGGCCCGTGAAGCGGCCAACATGGTCGACCTCGACAGCGACCCGACCAAGCTGCTGGACGTGGTGCAGATCGGCAAGGAGTTGCTGGTCACCCGCGGTGCGCTGACGACCTTTTCCATCGCCAACGACGTGGCCAAGTACTTCGCGATTCTGCCGGCACTGTTCGCCGCGATCTATCCGCAACTGGGCGTGCTCAACGTGATGCACCTGAGCAGTCCGCAGAGCGCGATTCTCTCGGCGATCGTGTTCAACGCCTTGATCATTGTGGTGCTGATTCCGCTGGCGCTGCGCGGTGTGCGGGTTCAAGCGGCGAGTGCGGCGGCGTTGCTGCGGCGCAATCTGCTGATCTATGGCCTGGGCGGGATTCTGGTGCCGTTCGTGGGCATCAAGGCGATCGACATGCTGTTGACGGCGTTGCATCTGGTTTGACTGCGTGGTGTGCCAGATAAGCCGCCATCGCGAGCAAGCTCGCTCCCACAAAAGCACCTCATACCCTGTGGGAGCGAGCTTGCTCGCGATGGATGCGCCACGGTGTACCTGACTTGTGAATTCGAGGATTTTGAAATGTCCACATTGATACGTCCGGCCCTGAGCCTGCTGGTCCTGATGACGCTGATCACCGGCGTCGCCTATCCACTGGTGGTCACCGGCGTGGCCCAGGTCGCGTTCCCGGATCAGGCCAACGGCAGCCTGGTGCGGGATGCCGAGGGCAAGATCCGCGGCTCCTCGCTGATCGCCCAGGATTTCGTCGGCGACGCCTGGTTCCACCCGCGTCCTTCGGCCGGTGCCTTTGCCACCGTGTCGAGTAGTGCCAGCAACCTGTCGCCGAGCAACCCGGCGCTGGCGACACGGGTGATTGACGATGCCAGCAAACTGCTGGTGCCAGGCCAGGGGCCGGTGCCCTTGGCGCTGGTCACTACCTCCGGCAGCGGTCTCGATCCGCACTTGCCACCGGCGGCGATTGCCTATCAACTGGCGCGTGTCGCGACGGCGCGCAACTTGCCGGTCGCGACACTGCAACAACTGCTGGATGCTCACGTCGAGCAGCCATTGGTAGGCCCGCCGGTGGTGAATGTGCTTGAGTTGAATCGGGCGCTGGAAAACCTGTAGATCGGCGGCGCAGCCATTCGCGAGCAGGCTCGCTCCCACAGGAGTATGCATTCCAATTGTGGGAGCGAGCCTGCTCGCGATGACGGCCTCACAATCACCACAACAACATCTGAAAAAAGAGATTCCCAAGCATGAGCAACTCCGGCCGCGCCGACGCGCTGTTAGCAGACCTGCCCCGCGATGGCCGTGGCCGGCTCAAGGTATTTCTCGGCGCCGCGCCGGGTGTCGGCAAGACCTACGCCATGCTGCAAGCGGCCCACACCCAGTTGCGCCAAGGGGTGAAAGTGATCGCCGGCGTCGTCGAAACCCACGGCCGGGCCGAAACCGAAGCACTGCTCGGCGGCTTGTCGCAGCAGCCGTTGGTACGTTCCGAGTACCGTGGCGTGTTGCTTGAAGAAATGGACCTCGACGGTCTGCTCCTCGCCAAACCGAAGCTGGTGCTGGTCGACGAACTGGCGCACACCAACGCACCCGGCAGCCGTCACGAAAAACGCTGGCAGGACATTCAGGAACTGCTCGCCGCCGGCATTGACGTGTACACCACGGTCAACGTCCAGCACCTGGAAAGCCTCAACGACCAGGTGCGCGGCATCACCGGCGTGCAGGTCCGCGAGACTCTGCCGGACTGGGTGTTGCAGGAAGCCTATGAACTGCTGCTGATCGACTTGCCGCCGCGGGAACTACTGGAGCGCCTGCGCGATGGCAAGGTCTATGTGCCGGAGCAGGCGCGGGCGGCCATTGACGCGTTCTTTTCCCAGACCAACCTCACGGCCCTGCGCGAACTGGCGATGCAAACCGCGGCGGCTCAGGTCGATAACGATCTGGCCCAAGGGTATCGCCAGTTGGGGCAAGCGGCGCCGGCCGTGCGCGGGCGTTTGCTGGTAGGGGTCGATGGCGATGCCCAGGCCGAGCGCCTGGTGCGCCATGCCAGTCGCGTGGCCCAGCGGCGGCACCTGCCCTGGAGCCTGGTGCACGTGGACAACGGCCGCGTGCGTGACGAACAGTCCCGCCTGCGTCTGCAGAGCGCCCAGCAACTGGCCGAGCGCCTGGGCGGCGAAGTGGTGTTGCTGCGCGCCGGTGAAGTGGCGAAAACCCTGATCCAGCATGCCGCCGAACGCCGCGCCAGCCTGGTGCTGGTCGGTCAGTCCCGGCCGCGGTTGCGCCGACGTCTGTTCGGTGGCGGGCTTGCGGCGCGATTGCTGCGTAATGCACGCGGACTGGAAATCAACGTTCTCGACAGCGATCATCAACAGCTTCAACCCCATCAGAGGTCGATGCATTCACTGGTCTGGTTCGACTACGCATTGGCCGTTGTCGCGACGGTTCTGGCCAGCGCCCTGGCCTGGGCCGTGGCGAGCGTGCTGCCACTGCCGAACATCTCCCTGGTGTTCCTTGCAGCGGTGTTGCTGGTGGCGGTGCGCAGCAGCCTCGGACCGGCGCTGGCTTGTGCGGCGCTGTCGTTCCTGACCTATGACTTCCTGTTCATTCCACCGAATTTCTCTTTCAGCATCCAGCGCGAAGAAGACGTACTGACCTTGCTGTTCTTCCTGCTGATGGCGGCCCTCACCGGCAATCTCGCAGCGCGCCAGCGCAGGCAATTGCAGGCACTGCGCGATACCCAGGAAGAGACCACCGAATTGCTCGACCTATCACGCAAACTCACCGCCGCCACCGACCGCCAGGCCGTGGTCAGCGCGGCTGCCCAGCACCTCAATGGTTGGAGCGATGTGCAACTGTGCCTGCTCAATCGCGACGGGCAAAGCGGCTGGAAAGTCGAAACCGGTGGCCCCCTGGAGTTCAGCGAAGCCGAGCGCGCCGCCGCCGATTGGGCCTGGCAGCACGATCAACCCGCGGGTGCCGGCACCGGCACCTTGCCGTTCGGCCGCTGGTGGTGGTGGCCATTGTCGGTGGAGGACGGCCCGCTCGCGTTGCTTGGCGTGTGCGCCAGGGAAGGCCAGACCTTGAGCGGCCAGCGCCGACGCTTGTTGACCGCGCTGAGCCAGCCGCTGGCCCAGGCGCTGGCCCGGGCGCAACTGGCCGATGATCTGGAAGCGGCGCGGCTGCACGGCGAAACCGAGCAACTGCGCAGCGCCTTGCTGGCGTCGGTGTCCCATGATTTGCGTACACCGCTGACGTCCATGCGCGGCAGTATCGACAGCCTGCTGGCCCTGGGGGAAGCGATCCCGCTGGAGGATCGACGTGAACTGCTCGAAGGCACCCGCGATGAAGCCGAGCGCCTGGACCGCTACATTCAAAACCTGCTCGACATGACCCGTCTCGGCCACGGTGCCTTGAAGCTGGCGCGGGACTGGGTGTCACCGGCAGACATCGTCGGCAGTGCGCGCAATCGCCTGCGGGCAGTCCTTGCGCCGTTGCAGGTCAGCACCGACGTGCCGGCCGAGCTACCGCTGCTGTATGTGCATGCCGCGCTGATCGAACAGGCACTGGTCAACGTGATGGAAAACGCCGCGCGGTTTTCGCCGCCCCACGGGCGTTTGCAATTGCGCGCCGGGGCCGATGACACTGAGCTGTTTTTCTCGGTCTGCGATGAGGGCCCGGGGATACCGGAAGAGGAACGGGCGAAGATTTTCGACATGTTCTACACCGCGGCGCGAGGTGATCGTGGCGGGCAGGGCACCGGGCTGGGGCTGGCGATTTGTCAGGGCATGGTCGGTGCCCATGGCGGGCGCATCAGCGTCGCCGACGGCATCGAGGGGCGCGGCACCTGTATCACGTTGCACCTGCCGCTACAGGCTCAACCGGGATACGAAAGTGAAGCCTGATCGCGCTTGCGCTACTCTCTTGCCACTTCTTTGTGTTGATGTGAATTCATGAGCCAGACCTCGACCATTTTGGTCATTGACGACGAACCGCAGATCCGCAAATTCCTGCGCATCAGCCTCGCTTCCCAAGGCTACAAAGTGCTGGAGGCGGGTACCGGCAGTGAAGGATTGGCGCAAGCCGCGTTGAACAAGCCGGACTTGCTGGTGCTCGACCTCGGCTTGCCGGACATGGACGGCCAACAGGTATTGCGCGATTTTCGCGAGTGGTCGACGGTGCCGGTGCTGGTGCTCTCCGTGCGCGCCAGTGAAGGGCAGAAAGTCGAAGCCCTGGATGGCGGCGCCAATGACTACGTGACCAAGCCGTTCGGCATTCAGGAGTTCCTCGCGCGGATTCGGGCGTTATTGCGCCAGGCGCCCGCAGGCGAGATGCAACAAGCAGCACTGAGCTTCGGTCCGTTGATGGTCGACCTGGCGTATCGCCGGGTGTTGCTCGACGGTGTCGAAGTCGCGCTGACCCGCAAGGAATACGCGGTGCTGGCGCAACTGGCGCGGCATCCGGGGCGGGTGATCACCCAGCAGCAATTGCTCAAGGACATCTGGGGACCGACCCACACCGAAGACACTCACTACTTGCGTATCGTGGTCGGGCACTTGCGCCAGAAACTCGCGGATGACCCGACCCAACCCAGGTTCATCGTCACTGAGGCTGGGGTGGGGTATCGGTTGTTGAGTGAGGGCAGCCTTTAGATCTTCGTTGCCTGATCTGACCCCATCGCGGGCAAGCCCGCTCCCACAGTGGATCGATGGTGAACACATTATTTATGAACACCCGAGACCCTGTGGGAGCGGGCTTGCCCGCGAAGAGGTCCTCAAATTCACTCGAGAACTTCAGGAATCCCGCTCGTTCTCGTATCTATCCAGCGTATCCCGCGCAATCTCCCGTCCCAATGCGATCAACTCCGGCGCCTTGTAGAACTCGAAAAACCGACACACGCGTTTGGGCACGTTGATCAGGATGTCCGGCGGATACCCGGCAATCTTGTACTGCGCCAGCGACGTCTGCATCACCTCGAAACTCTGGTTGATCAAATCCAGCAAGGACGCCGGCCCGACGTTGTCGATGATGAACGAACCGGTGGCGGAGCGGGGTGCGCCACTGGCTTGCGGAGCGGCCGCGGGTTGCTGCGCTTCTGGCTCGGCGGATTCGATCCACGGGTTGAGCTCCGCACCTTCGGCCTTCAAGGCTTCCTGTTCCAGAATCAACAATTGCTCGGCCTGTTTGCGCCGGAACGGCAACTTCGAGCCGACGGAGTTGATCAGGCTGTCGAAGCGGGTCTTGAAGGCGGCGGGACGCTGGATGATCGGCAATTGATAGTGGCGCTGGTTGGTGGAGTTGAGGTTGACCGCGATGATCAAGTCGCAATGGCTCGACACCACCGGCACGATCGGCAGCGGGTTGAGAATGCCGCCATCGACCAGCATGCGGTTGCCCTGCATCACCGGGGTAAACAGGCTGGGAATCGCTGCCGAGGCGCGCATGGCCTGATGCAGGCAACCTTCCTGGAACCAGATTTCCTGCTGGTTGGTCAGGTCGGTGGCAACCGCGGTGTAGGGGATACGCAAATCTTCGATGTTGACCTCGCCGACGATCTTGCGGATCTGCCCGAAGACTTTCTCGCCACGAATCGCCCCCAGGCGAAAACTGACGTCCACCAGGCGCAACACGTCGAGATAATCCAGGCTCTCGATCCAGTCGCGGTAATCATTGAGTTTGCCGGCGGCGTAGATCCCACCCACCACCGCGCCCATGGAGCAACCGGCGATACAGGCAATGTCATAGCCGCGCCGTTCGATCTCTTCAATGACCCCAATATGTGCATAACCCCGGGCTCCACCCGAGCCCAATACCAGTGCGACACGCTTTTTCATGGATCGCCCTCGTTTCAATGGTTCAACAATGCACCCATCGAGGGCCATGCTTCAATCGCCATGGTCGTTCGGGGGGACAAGAGCGTCGTATTTTCGACACTCCATGGCGGCACATGGTTATTCTCGTCAGCGCTATAGTTTGCACAGCGGACCAACGGCACTTTTCAGGTGCCACACCGTCTTACCTGCATGACTATTGACCTATTCTTGAGGAGTGAATGATGAAAGCCTGGATCTGCGTGCCATTGATTGCCTTGGCGCTCGCCGGTTGTGCCGGCAAAACCGCTTATCGCGACAGTTGCGGTAGTAACCTGGATGCGGCATGGCATGAACTGGATCTGGCCAAAGCCGAAGGTTTCGCCGGGACCGTCAGCTACTCCAAGGCCCTGTCGCTGTTGACCGCGGCCAAGACCCAGCAGCAATTCGAGGGGTTCGAAGGCTGCACCAAAAAAGCCGAGAAGGCTCGTTTCTATATTCGTGAGTCGCGCGCGGGGCGTTAAAAGCGAAAAGCGGTTACAAGCTCTAAGCTGCAATCTGCAAGACCCATTGAGCTTGCAGCCTGGAGCTTGCAACCTGGCGCTGTTTACGGAGTAAACCCCCATGATCGATCGGTTGGTGGCTCAGGTTCTGGGCCTGGAAGTTCGTCTGCTGGCCTGTCAGGCCCGCCTGAAAGAGCGTACTGACCCTGAAGCGTTACACGATCTGCGCACAACCATGCGTCGGTTACGCAGCCTGTTGCGACCCTTGCGCGGGCTGCCTGGCGTCGAACAACTGGAAGCGGCAGCTTCTCGGGTGGGCGATCTGACCACGCCATTACGTGATCGCGAAGTGCTGGCGGCGTACCTGCTCCAGCACCATCAACCCCAAGCCGCACAGTGGCGCATGGCGCAAATGGCCGAGGCCTATCCGGCCGTGGCGGCCAGCCCCGAACTCGCGCAAATGTTGATCGTCCTCGATGCGTTTCCGCGTTTTCTGCGTGCCGCCCAGCGCCAGGGATTGCTCAAGGGCCTGCGCAAGCGCATCGAAAAACGCCTGGGCAAGCAGTGGAAAAAACTCGACGAGGCACTGCACGATCCGACCCACGACCGTCATCGGCTGCGCCTGCTGATCAAGCGCGTGCGCTATGGCATCGACGCTTACCCCGAGCTGGACCGTTTGCCAAAAGCAGCCATGCCCCGATTGAAATCGGCCCAGGGCGCGCTGGGTGACTGGCACGATTGCGTGCAATGGCTGGCCATGGCTGAACGGGAAGCGGATTTGCAACCCTGTGTTGCAGAGTGGCAAACCAACATGGCCGAGGCTGAAAGCCGTGCGGACCGGGTGCTGGAAAAACTCAGCAAGGCCTGTTTCAAATCCTGAGACCTCCCCAGATCCATTGTAGGAGCGAGCCTGCTCGCGATGAGGCCGTGACATTCAACATTGATGTTGGCTGTCCGTGCGCTATCGTGAGCAGGCTCGCTCCTACAGGATTATGTGTTCGACACGAGCCTTGTTGGGCTCATCTGTCAGTCAATTTGGCCGGAATGGGCGATGTATCAACCACGCCAGATGGTTAAGATCCCTTCATCTTTTTCCGATCCCTGAGGTTTTCATGCGTTTTTCCGAACTGCTCGACGCTGTCCGCAGCCAGCCGCTGGAGCTGTCTATTCCGGCCTCATGGGCCCAGGGGCGAGCCAGTTTCGGTGGCCTGGTGGTCGCTTTGCAGTACGAAGCCATGCGTGCCCGGGTTCCGGCGGATCGTCCGGTGCGTTCGTTGGCAATCACCTTCGTCGGCCCGGTTGAGCCCGAGGTACCGGTCAGTTTTGAAGTAGACGTACTGCGTGAAGGCAAGGCTGTCAGCCAAGTGCTGGGCCGGGTGATGCAGAAGGGCCAGGTTGTGACGTTGATCCAGGGCAGCTTTGGTGCCTCGCGCCCCTCGGAAGTGGCGGTGGCCGCTGAACCGGCACCGGAAATGAAGCACTGGGACGAGTGCCAGGAATTACCTTTCGTCGAAGGTGTCATCCCCGAGTTCATGCGCCATCTGGCGATGCGCTGGAGTATCGGCGGGCTGCCGTTCAGCGGTAGTACATCCCGGTATATGGGCGGCTGGGTACGCTTGCGCGGCGACGTAAAGGAAGAGGCTATCGGCGAGGCGCATATCCTGGCGCTGGTGGACGCCTGGCCGCCGGCCCTGATGCCGTTCTTGAAGAAGCCGGCGATGGGTAGCACGCTGACCTGGACCATCGAATTCGTGCAGCCGCTGCTGGAACTGAGCACCCTGGACTGGTGCAAGTACCTCGTCGAAACCGAATACGCCGCCGACGGCTACGGGCATGCCGCCGCAAAAATGTGGAGCGCGGATGGCCGGTTGATCGCCATGAGCCGGCAGACGGTGACCGTGTTTGCCTGATCAGTGACGGCGGTGGCGCTCACGCCAGGCGCGCCACCAGCCGCCGCTGAGGAAGAACCGCGGAAACGTCAGGAACTGCTCGACCAACAGGCGCGATACCGCATCCTTGCGATCGCTGAAGGGTTCGGAGGCTTGGTTCTCCAGGCTGTGGCCGTGGCGTTGCAAGGCCAGCGCCGCAATCACACCGATCACGCCGATGGCGATGTTTGCCAGGCTCAGGCTGAACACCCCGGTCACAATCAGCAGAAACGCCACGATGAACAGCGGCACCGCGATCAGGTGCAGCACCAGATTGGTCGGGTGCTGGTGATTGTTCGGGTACGCTCGCCATTGCCAGGCGGGAAGGTTGGGGTGACGTTTGCCCATGATGCTGATCCTCGATCCATGTTGAACACATGTAGGAAGAATAGGCCCGGTCAATGCTGGCGGCGAATCAAGGCTGGCTATTGGCTTGATAGGTGTCATGGTCTGGATTGATGTTGCCGGTACTGACTATCGCGAGCAGGCTCGCTCCCACATTGATCTTTGGTGACCATCAGACTCTGGACATACATAGATCCCTTGTGGGAGCGAGCCTGCTCGCGAAAGGGCCCTCAAAGTTTCAGTTGACCGATAGCCTTGCTCAACTCCCCGGCCAATGCCGCCAGTTCATTGCTGGTGGTCGCCGATGTCACCGTCTGCTGCACCGTGTTCTCGGTCACGTCACGGATGCTCACCACCGCCCGGTTCATCTCTTCCGCCACCTGGCTCTGCTGCTCGGCCGCCACCGCGATCTGTGTATTGCTCTCACGCATTTGCGCCACCGCGCCGGTGATCTCGGCTAATGCCGCGCCGGCCTCTTGCGCCTGTTGTACGCAATCATCGGCCTTGAACGAGCTCTCTTGCATGAAATCCACGGCGTCCCGCGTGCCGGCCTGCAACGCCGAGACCATGAGGGTGATTTCATCCGTGGAGGCCTGCACGCGTTTGGCGAGGCTGCGTACTTCATCGGCAACCACCGCGAAGCCGCGACCCATCTCGCCGGCCCGGGCCGCTTCGATCGCGGCGTTCAGCGCCAACAGGTTGGTCTGCTCGGCGATGCTGTGAATCACGTTGACCACGCCGTTGATCTTCTGGCTGTCCTTGGCCAGGCGTTGAATCATCTCGGCGGTCTGCTGGACGCCGGTGGACAGTCCGGCAATCGACCGCTGCACCCGTGTCACGACCTCCTGCCCGCTGCCGGCCAGGGTATTGGCCGATTGCGAAAGGTCACGGGTGGCACCCGCGTGTTGGGCGATGTGATAGACCGTGGCGGTCATTTCATTGATCGCCGTGGCGGCCTGATCGGTTTCGCTTTGCTGACCGAGCATGCCGTGGCGCACTTCATTCATGCTGGCCGCCAGCCGCGCGGCGCCGACGTCCAGCTGCCGGGCGGTGCTGGCAACGGTGTTGACCACCCGTTGATAACCGGCCTGCATGGCGTTGAAGGCGTTGGCCATTTGCCCGACTTCGTCGCTGCAAGCCAACGGCACGCGGGCCGACAGATCGCCGGTTTTCTCCACGTGCAACATGACGTCTTTCAAGGTGTTGAGCTGGCTGAGCAGGAAGCGGATCAATAACTGCGATGCACCGAGCATTGCCAGCATCAGG
Source organism: Pseudomonas sp. KH_046_1 (assembly GCF_057839025.1). NCBI lineage: Bacteria > Pseudomonadati > Pseudomonadota > Gammaproteobacteria > Pseudomonadales > Pseudomonadaceae > Pseudomonas > Pseudomonas sp. KH_046_1. The sequence goes on along the minus strand of NZ_CM174481.1, from coordinate 4,641,122 downwards.
ATGAACACGGCCGACGCGTAGCTGGCTAAACGCTCGTTGAACACCTGGCTCAGGCTTGGGCCGTGGGCAATCACGGCGACCTGCTGGCCATCGGCACGCGAGAACACTTCGGCACCCGTCAACGGATTGTCACCGAACAGCGGCATCGCGTTGATCTCGACCCAGCCGTTTGCATTGATGAGTGGCGCAATGGGTTGTTCATTCATCGACGGCGTCTGTCCGCGATTGAACGTCAGCAGGTTGTCGGCGTGGGGCAGCGGTTGCCCTGCGGGCCAGGCTTTGAGCAATCGCGCCTGGGCCTGGGCCGAAGCCTGGGCGGCGTGACTGCGGGCCTGCTGTTCGAGCTGCACTGCGTACAGCACCAGCAACAGGGTGGTGACGAAAGCGACGGCGTTGACCGCCCAGAATTTGTATTTCAGCGAGATATTGCTAAGCCAGGCACCCATGGAGGTCTTCTCTGATAGCGGAAACAGTTTTGGCAAGGTGCCATCATTGTGCCGCTACTCAGGTGGCTGATTTTTGATGCAGATCAACGGCCCCTCAGCATTCCAGTGTGGGAGCGAGCCTGCTCGCGATAGCGGTCTGTCATTCAACTTGATGCTGGCAGACACGACGCCTTCGCGAGCAGGCTCGCTCCCACAGGGGATTTGTGGTTACTGGGGGATTGATGGCAAGCCGTAGAACGCCCGTGCGCACGCGGTGGTGTGCGCTGCCAGATCTTCCTGGCTTTCCCCGCGATGCAGTGCCACTTCGCGCAGTACTTCGGTCAGGTACGCCGGCTCGTTGCGCCCGTTTTTCGGCTTGGGGCGCAGGCTGCGCGGCAGCAGGTACGGCGCATCGCTTTCGAGCATCAGGCGTCCGCGCTTGATCTCCTTGACCAGCGGATGCAAATGCGTGCCCCGGCGCTCGTCGCAGATCCAGCCGGTAATGCCGATGTGCAAGTCCAGGTCGAGGTAGCTGAACAGTGCCTTCTGTTCGCCGGTGAAGCAGTGCACCACGGCGGCCGGTAGTCGGTCGCGGAAGTCGCGCAGGATTTCCAGCAAACGCTGGCTGGCGTCGCGTTCGTGCAGAAAAACCGGCAGCTGCAATTCGACGGCCATGGCCAGATGTTCTTCGAGGACCTTTTCCTGCTGCGGGCGCGGCGAGAAATCACGGTTGAAGTCCAGCCCGCATTCACCCACGGCCACCACATTCGGCTCGTTGAGCAAGCTGCGCAAACGGCGGGCGCTGTCGGCGTTCCAGTCGCTGGCGCAGTGAGGGTGAATACCGGCGGTGGCGAACAGGCGCTGGGCGCTTTCGTCCAGTTGCTGGCACAGCTCAAGGGCCTGTTCACTGCCCTCGACACTGGTGCCGGTCAGCACCAGTTGGCACACACCAGCAGCGTAGGCGCGGTCGAGTACGGCCTGGTGTTTGTCGGCAAAACTGGCGTTGGTCAGGTTGACGCCGATATCGATGAGTTGCATGGTGCTACCTCGGCCCAAAGGCCGGAAAGCATATCAGAGCCGTGGATTTATAAGAAAAACCAAGAACTACAACGGGTTAACGCTGTCTCTTGAGCCGCGGACCAGGCCGGGTTGGTAGTTTTGCCATCATTGTGCCAGTCTTTCGCACTTTGCCAGCGCCTTGGGCGCTCTGTTTTTGTCGCCGCGCTTGATGGTTTTCGTCATTGAAGCGGGCCTCATATTCTTTCCGGAGAGTGGATGATTCGTCCCTCGGTTTTGCTACTGCTGTGTTGTTCGCTGCTATTGCCGATGTCGGCGGTCGCGCGTCTGCCCGGGCCGCTGCAAGCCGTACCGGTCAGCAAGGTGCGTGACCTTGCCGAAATTCGCAGCAGTCGTGTGCTGCGGGTGTTGGTCAACCAGAGCCGCAACAGTTCCGGCGAAGTCCAGGGGCAGGCGATCGGGGTCGAATACCATCGCCTGAGAGCGTTCGAGCAATACCTCAACGGCCACGCCCGTGACGGTCAGGAAATCACCCTCAAGATCATCCCCAAGGCCAAGGATCAACTGCTCGGCGCATTGCAGCGCGGCGAGGGCGATCTGGTGGCGCCAGGCGAGTTGCTCGATCTGCAACCGGGTTTTGCCGTCAGCACCAGTGAGCCGATTGCCAGCAACATCCCGTTGGTCCTGGTGGGCATCAAGGGCGAACGCCGCTACACCAAACTTGAACAGCTTTCCGGCAAGACCCTGGCGTTACCTGCCGGCAGCGCCGCCGGAGATGCCGTCAGCCAGATCAATCAAAAGCTCGCCTTGCACAAACTGCCACCGGTCACAATCGAATGGGTCGATCCGAGCCTTGCCGTCGAGGACGTGCTGGAAATGGTCCAGGGCGGGATCTTCCACCTGACCATCGTCGAGCAGCCGATCGCCGAGCGCTGGGGCAAGATCCTGCCCAAGTTGCGTTTCGACAAGCAGGTACTCATCAGCGAGCCGGGAGAAGAGTTCTGGTTCGTGCGCCGTGATGCCTCGATGCTGCGGGCCAGCATTGATCGCTTCCTCACTGTCTACAAAAAACCATCGGATCAGGATGCCGCGTTCCTGCGGATCTATCGTCGTCTCTATCAAGTGCACTATCCACTGGCCAAGGCGGACCGGCAGCGTCTGGAGAAACTTCGCCCGGTGCTGCAGAAACACGCCGATGCCCAAGGCATGGACTGGCTGAACCTGGCGGCGCTGGCCTTCAAGGAGTCAGCCCTGCAACCTGCCGCCCGCAGTGGCGGTGGTCCGACCGGTCTGATGCAGATCACCCCTTCTGCGGCGCAGCGGGTGGGGGTCAACAATATTCAGGACCTTGATGGCAATGTTCAGGCCGGGGCCAAGTACCTGGCGATGATCCGGCGCAAATTCTTTGCCAGCCCGAAACTCAACGAGCGCGAACGCATGGCCTTCGTGCTGGCGGCCTACAACATCGGGCCGGAGCGGGTGCAAGGCATGCGCGCCGAAGCCCGGCGGCGAGGTTTGAATCCCAACCAGTGGTTCTTCCAGGTCGAACGCATTGCCATGGAGCAAGTGGGTATGGGGCCGGTCAGCTATGTTAATAGCGTGAACAAGTACTACTTGGCGTTCGACCGGGAGCGGGAGTCGTTGGAGCCCCAGGGACAAAAGGTTGTCTCGCGCAAATGATCGACTAATCTGATTGTAATGGTGGGTTTTTTGCGCTTTTACCATGCGATTTACTGATTAATATGGCGACCAACCAACACACACTGACAAGGAATGAAACAGCATGAGCACTCTGATCAACAAGGTACTGTCTACCCGCGCTGGCTACGGCCTGACCGTTCTGCGCATCGTGGTCGGCATTGTTTTCGCCGCTCACGGCTCGCAGAAACTCTTCGGGGCATTCGGCGGCTATGGTCTGGCTGGAACCGCGCAGTACATGGAAAGCCTCGGACTGACGCCGGGTTACCTGATGGCGGCACTGGCGGGCGGCACCGAATTCTTCGCCGGCCTGGCCCTGATCATCGGCTTGCTGGTTCGCCCGGCCGCACTGGGCCTGATCTTCCTGTCGCTGGTCGCAATTTTCTCGGTGCACATCAGCAACGGACTGTTCATGGCCAACAACGGTTATGAATTCGCCCTGGCCTTGCTTGGTGGCAGTATCGCGGTATTGATCGAAGGTGCGGGCAAACTCTCGGCGGACCGTGTCATCGCCGGCTGACCGCTCTGGCTCAACGAAAAGGCCCGCATTGTGCGGGCCTTTTTTGTTGAGCGTCATTCTTGACACTGTCCAGTCAGCTTCTCTAGGATGTTGCTCATGCGCCGATTTAAACAGCTACTTGCGGGGCGCCAGGTGACTCATCCAGTTGCCGATAGAAGCCAGAACAGGCTTCGAAATACCGCTAAAGCGCTGGTTCGGTGTTGCCTCTCACCTGCCATGCAGACTTTTGAGGCAGAGACACGACACAATGAATGCACTAAACCCCGTTGTACGTCCCGCGCCGATCACGGCACACCTGACCCAGCGCAATCCAAAAATCCTGCTTGGCGGCAAACATCAGCCGACGCTCTTGCGTTATCTCGATGGCTGGCCTCGTCGTACCGGCGGTCCCGCTGCCTTCCTGATCCAGTTTGTCGAAGACGGTGAGTCGCTCGCTCGTTTCGCCGACGACAGTTTTGATTTGGCGGTGATTCAATCCCCCAGCCTAGAAGATGCGCCTGAAGTGATCCGGCAACTGACCCGCGTTGCCCGGCAAGGGCTGATTACCCGGCGTTAAAGCTCACGGGTAGTCGATCGCAACGATGTAGACACACTGCTCACCGGTGGGTGTCTGGACCCGGACTTCGGCGTCCAGTGCCTTGCCGATCAGGGCGCGGGCCAACGGCGAGTCAATGCTGATCAGACCCTGTTTGAGGTCCAGTTCATCGGGCCCGACAATGCGGTAGCGCGACTCTTTGCCATCCTCGTCCTCGATCGTGACCCAGGCGCCGAAATAGACCTTGTTCGGATCGCTGGGTTTTTCGCTGACAACTTTGAGCGCTTCCAGGCGTTTGGTGAGAAAACGCACGCGGCTGTCGATCTCTCGCAGCATCTTTTTGCCATAGGTGTATTCAGCGTTCTCCGAGCGATCACCCTGGGCCGCGGCTTCGCTGACAGCCTGGGTAACCTGGGGCCGACGTACATGCCACAACTCATGGAACTCGGCGCGCATCCGCGCTTCACCCTCGGGGGTGATCAGCGCGGTGCCAGCGGTGCGGGGAGGGCGGTAACGGCTCATGACAGCTTCTTGTGGTGAGGATGGCTGGAGTCTATCAACCCTCGCGCAGGACTGTCAGCGGGCTGGCGTTCAATGCCCGACGGGTGCCGAACACGCCGGCACCACCAATGAGCACGGCGCCCACCAGTGGCAGCACCAACAGCCATGGATGCGGATGCCACGGCAGGTCAAAGGCGTAGCGGTAGAGCACCCAACTCACCACTTCCGAACCCAGCGCCGCCAGCAAGCCACTGACTGCGCCCAGCAAACCGAACTCGATACGTCGAGCCTTGACCAGCAATTGTCGCTCTGCCCCCAGTGCTCGCAACAGCGCGCCCTGGCGAATGCGTTCATCCAGCGTCGCTTGCAGGCCGGAGAACAGCACCGCCATCCCCGCCGCCAACACGAACAACAACACGTACTCCACCGCCAGGGTCACCTGGGCGAGGATGCTGCGCAATTGCTCCAGCAAGGCTTCGACCTGCAGGATCGTCACCGCCGGGAAGGCGCGGGACAGGTCGACAATCTGTTGGTCATGACCCGATGCCAGATAGAAACTGGTCAGGTAGGTCGCCGGCAGATCCTTGAGGGTGCCGGGCTGGAAGATCATGAAGAAGTTCGGCTGGAAGTTGTCCCAGTTGATCTCCCGCAGGCTGGTGACTTTCGCTTCGCGATTGACCCCGCCAACACTGAAAACCAGATGGTCGTCGAGCTTGATTTTCAGGCTTTCGGCGACCTTGCCTTCTACCGATACGCCGGGAACATCGTCCGGCGTCTGTTCGTTCCACCAATTGCCGGCCGTGAGTTTGTTGCCCGACGGCAGGTCCGCGGCCCAGGTCAGGCTCAGGTCGCGCTGGATCGCCCGGTCGCCGGCCGATTCCTTGGTGACGATTTGCTGCACCGGTTCGCCGTTGATGCTGATCAAGCGCCCCGGCACCACCGGGTACAGCGGAGCCGATTGCGCCGACACGGCAATCAGGTGATCGGTGAAGGCCTGTTTGTCCGCTGGCAGGATGTTCAGCGCGAAGTAGTTTGGAGCGTTTTTCGGCAGCTGGTTCTGCCAGGTGTCCAGCAACTCGCCGCGCAGCAGCGCAATCAGCGTCATCGACAGCAGAATCAGGCCGAACGCCAGGGACTGGCCCGCGGCAGCGAGCGGATGACGCAGCAGTTGGCCCAGTCCCAGGCGCCAGGGCAAGGACGCACGAGCCAGCATGCGCCGCAGACTCTTCAACAGCAGTAACAACAAGCCGCCCAGCACCAGCGCTGCAATCACGCCGCCGCCGAGCAGGGCAAAGGTCAGCACCAGGTCCAGGCTCAGGCGCCACATGATCAGGGCGAGGGCGCCCAGCGCTGCGCCGTAGACCATCCAGGTGCTGGAAGGGATCGGCAGCATGTCCCGTCGCAGCACACGCAATGGCGGAACCCGGCCCAGAGCCGCCAGTGGCGGCAAGGCGAAACCGGCCAGCGCCACCAGTCCGGTGCCGATCCCGGCAATGGCTGGAAACAGCCCGCCCGGAGGCACGTCGGTCGGCAACAAGTCATGCAGCAGGGCAAACAACCCCAGCTGTGCGAGCCAGCCAAGGAGGGCGCCGCTGATACTGGCCAGCAGTCCGAGCACGGTCAGTTGCAGGCTGAACAACACCATGGTTTCCCGGCGCGACAGCCCGAGGCAGCGCAGCAAGGCACTGGCATCGAATCGGCGGGTGGCGAAGCGGGTTGCCGACAGCGCCACCGCCACGCCGGACAGCAATACCGCCACCAGGCTGGCCATGTTCAGGTAGCGTTCGGCTTTGCCCAGGGCGCCGCCGATCTGCCGATTGCCGTCGCGGGCGTCTTGCAAGCGCTGGTTGGCGGCAAGACCCGGTTTGATCTGTTGCCGATACGTTTCGAGTGCCTGAGCATTGCCTCGCCATAATTCGCGATAGCTGACCCGGCTGCCGGGCTGCACCACGCCAGTGGCCGCAAGGTCGTCGAGGTTGATCAGCACTCGCGGCGTCAGGCTGTAGAAATTGCCGGCGCGGTCGGGCTCGTAAGTCAACACCCGCGCCAGTTTCAGGGTTTTCATGCCGACATCGATGCTGTCGCCGATCTTCAGGTCCAGGGCGGTCAACAGGCGTGCCTCGACCCAGGCTTCACCGGGTTGCGGTCCGCCACCGACTATTTCCGTGGCATAGGGTGAGGGCGCGCTTTTCAATTCGCCGCGTAGCGGGTAGGTGCCGTCGGCCGCCTTGATACTGGACAACTGGATGCCGTTGTCGGTGGCGATGACGCTGGAGAACTCCACCACTTGAGCGTGTTCCAGACCCAGTTCGGTGCCGTTTCTTATCTGTTCGGAGCGCGCAGGTGAACTGCCTTCGAGCAGCAAGTCGGCACCGAGGAATTCGGTAGCGCGCAGCATCATGGCGCCGTTCAGGCGTGCGCCAAAGTAACCGATGGCGGTGCTGGCGGCCACGGCCACCAGCAAGGCGAAAAACAACACGCGCAATTCACCGGCGCGAGCATCGCGCAGTAATTGGCGGATGGCGAGGCTGAACAGGCGCAACAGCGGCAGACGTGCCATCAAGGCTCCAGAGGGGCGACCAGCAGGCCGGCTTCAAGACGGATCAGGCGCCGGCAGCGATGGGCCAGGCGTTCATCGTGAGTCACCAGCACCAGGGTCGTGCCTCGCTCCTGGTTGAGCTCGAACAGCAAGTCGCTGATGCGCTCGCCGGTGTGGCTGTCGAGGTTGCCGGTCGGTTCGTCGGCGAACAGCACATCGGGCTCGGCGGCAAACGCGCGGGCAATCGCCACGCGTTGCTGCTCGCCTCCGGAGAGCTGGCGCGGCGAGTGCGTCAGGCGTTGGCCCAGTCCCACCCGTTGCAGCAATTGGGTGGCGCGTTCGCGGGCGTCTTTGCGGCCATCGAGTTCCAGTGGCAGCATGACGTTTTCCAGGGCATTGAGACTGTCGAGCAGCTGAAACGATTGAAAGACAAAACCCACGTGCTCGGCGCGGATGCGCGCACGCTGGTCTTCATCGAGATTGCTCAGGCCTTGCCCGGCGAGAGTGACTTCGCCGCTGCTCGGCAGGTCGAGGCCGGCGAGCAGGCCCAGCAGGGTGGACTTGCCGGAACCGGAAGCGCCGACGATGGCCAGGCTATCGCCCTTGTTCAGTTCCAGGCTGAGTTGGTGCAGGATGGTCAGTTCACCTTCCGCGCTGGGAACCACTTTGCTAAGGTCCTTCGCGATGAGAATGCTTGCGCCCATGGAGAGTCCGATGCGTGTCTGGTTTTTGAGTGCTGGCCTGGCCTTGATGTGCATGGCCCAAAACGCAGCGGCGGGTACAGTCCTGATCGTTGGCGATAGTATCAGCGCCGGTTTCGGGCTGGATACCCGGCTGGGCTGGGTGTCGCTGCTTGAGCAACGGCTCAGGCGCGAAGGTTTCGACGATAAAGTGATCAATGCGTCCATCAGTGGCGATACCAGTGCCGGAGGCCAGGCGCGCCTGCCCGCGCTGCTTGCAGAGCATAAACCGGAACTGGTGATCCTCGAGTTGGGCGGCAATGACGGCCTGCGCGGGATGCTGCCAACTCAATTGCAACAAAATCTTGCTTCGATGATCGACAGCTCCCGGGCCAGCGGGGCCAAGGTGTTGCTGCTCGGCATGCAATTGCCACCCAATTATGGTGCGCGTTACACCAAGGCGTTCGCCGAGGTCTATAGCAACCTGGCCGATGAGAAAAAGATCCCGTTGGTGCCGTTTTTCCTCGACGGCGTGGGCGGCCATCCGGACTTGATGCAGGCTGACGGCATACACCCGGCGGCCGGGGCCCAGGACAAGTTGCTGGAAAATGTCTGGCCTACTCTAAAACCGCTGTTATGACACTTTTCTAGACGCAGGCTTTCGGCTAAGGTGGCGCCCCCGATTTGGAGCCCCCGATGCCGCGTCCCGCCTGGTCACTATTTGCCTATCAACTGATCGAGCCTGACGAGCAGCTGGATCTGTTCGCCTGCCAGGAAGTGCGGGTGCATCTGGTGACCCGTCAGCTGGAGTTGGGTGGCTCGGCGGACCGGACCTTGTGTGGCAGTCTGTTGCCGGCTTCGCCTCGCTGGTCGAGTGTTGATCGCCGGGTGTTTCAGGACCAGCGACTGTGTTCGTTGTGCCGGGCCATTCTTGAGTCGCAGAAGCGTGGTACGTCGCCGATCTGGCCGGAGTTGCGGTTCGAGCTTTGATCCGTAGTTGCGTGCTAGCCCTGTTATTTGTTGATTGCGTACATATCCGTTGTTCGGGTAACGGCGGCTTATGGTTTCGCCCTTACGGCGACTCACTTTTTTTACAAGCGCCTAAAAAAAGTAAGCAAAAAAACGCTCGCCCCAAACGTACGGCCCCTCGCCTGGGCTCGGGGTTCCTTCGCTCCGGCATTCATCCGGGGGGCATCGCCTCCGGTCGGCTTCGCGCGACCTCCTCTCGATGTGTTCGGCTGCGCCGAACGGCGCTGCGCGCCTACCCCCCGGATGAACACCTCCACTCAGCCTGCCGAGGGGGCGGGTGAATCAAGATCAAGAGCTGCAGGCGAGCTAACGCTCGGCCTGATGAGTGGTGAGGAGCGTGGGTGTACGCCGCTCTGCCTTTACTCTTCTTTGGGGCGGCGGTGCGGCGATCCGACTTGCCCGCGAAGGCGGCCTGACAGCCGACCAATTTCTTTCGAATGTACCCAGCCCAACTGTAGGAGCGAGCCTGCTCGCGATGGCGGCCTACCGGCCAACCAAGAGCATCACAGGCGAACGAACCCCGCGATCAGGCCGGCCGGTAGGCCGCCTCGCTTTTGCTTTTGCGGTACACGCCCCCTCGAGAGGCCGAGTGGAGGTTCTGCGTAGTGGGCAACCCGGCATGGATGCCGGGTTAGCCGCCGCCGGCCATGGATGGCCGATGGCGGCGGGCCCACGGAGCAGGACCGGAGCGAGGGCATGCCGAGCCTAGGCGAGGCACCGAACGTCAGGGGCAAGAGCCCTTGGTTACTTGGGGCTCTTCCAAGTAACCCGCCGTAAGGGCGGAACCAAAAGCAGCCGTTACCGCAGAAACGGATATGTGCACCCTCAAAAATCCACGCCGCCCGCCACACAGCCATCACAAGCAAGCTCGCCCCCACACGGGATCGAGGACAATCTCAAAATCGCCTAGCACTGCCTGCAATCGGGCCATCTCCCCGAAATAACGGACAGCGGTGTACAATCGCGCTCTTATATCTCTGTTGATCATGCGAAGGATTTTCCGGATGTTGCCGCGCTTTCCTGCCGTCACCCGCTGCCTGACTCTTGCCGCCCTCTTTATGGCCGGTCCAGTCGCAGCATTGGAGTTTCCCCTGCCACCGCCCGGTGAGGACATCATCGGCCAGGTGCAGGTGATCAAGGCCAAGTACGAAGACACCTTCGCCGACCTTGGTACCGCCTACGATCTGGGCTACACGGAAATGCTCGCGGCCAACCCGGGAGTCGATGCCTGGTTGCCAGGCGCTGGCACGGAAATCATTCTGCCGACCCGCTTCATCCTGCCGCCAGGCCCGCGTGAAGGCATTGTGATCAACCTGGCCGAGTACCGCCTCTACTACTACCCGAAAGGCAAGAACGTGGTGTACACGTTCCCGCTGGGTATCGGTCGTGAAGGCTGGGGCTCGCCGATTGCCCACACCAACATTACCGCCAAGACACCTAATCCGACCTGGACGCCTCCAGCTTCGATCAAGGCCGAGCACGCAGCCGACGGTGATCCGCTACCCAACGTCGTGCCGGCCGGCCCTGACAACCCGCTGGGGCCGTTCAAGTTCACCCTGGGCACACCGGGCTACCTGATCCACGGTTCGAACAAGAAGTTCGGTATCGGCATGCGCACCAGTCACGGTTGCTTCCGCATGTTCAACAACAACGTGCTGGAAATGGCGGGCATGGTGCCGGTCGGTACGTCCGTGCGGATCATCAACGACCCGTACAAGTTTGGTTTGAGTGGCGGCAAGGTCTATCTGGAGGCGCATACGCCGCTGGACGACAAGGGCAATCCGTCGGTGGTCGACAAGCACACCGCAGTCATCAATGCGATGCTCAAGCGTGAAGACATCACCAACAACCTGCGCATGAACTGGGATGTGGTGCGTGATGTGGTCGCCGCTGAAGACGGCCTGCCGGTAGAGATCGCTGTGCCGGGCAACGGCGTCGTACCGATGGTGTCGAGCACGCCGATCGACCCGATGCAGTAACGCTGGCAAAGAACCCGTCGGCGCGGACCGCGTCGACGGGTTTTTTATTGGTGCGCCAGGCATGGCGCGTTGCGCGAAGCGCAACCAGCTTGGCTGTGGTGGCCTCGCTGGTGACTTGGAGGTGTAAGTCCTCTACACACCCGGCAAGGGGAAGTGTTAGCCAGAGGCAAGGGTGTCGCGGGCGACTGCGAATCTGAAGGAAGCCCGAGGCAAAATGCTGGCCTGACGAACAGGAAGCGGATAGAGGCGGCGCAGCGGGGTAAGAAGGCCAATATCTTCAAAGCCCAATACTTGCACGGAACGCTGTGACGTAGATCCGACAGGCATAAGCAGGAAGGTCGCGCGAATTACCCTGGGAGATCTGTTTAGCCTGCCATGTGCTACCGGCGTCGCGAGATGACGGGATGGGCGACAGAAGTCAGCAGAGGCCGTAGTAGTTGCTCGAAACCGGAGTAATGAAGGGCTGAACCTGCCATGAGTGGATAGTCGGGTGTGATCTCTGTTGGAGCGTAAAGCAGAAACTCCGCGTAGCGGAGGTCAAGACCATTAGGAGGTAGGAGCCGGAAGCTCCGAGGGCCGGTCTGGGCGCTTAGATACCGCAGGCGACACATCAACGGAACCAAGCTCGCTGACGTTGTTTGTCAGTAGGCAGGAACCGCCGTATACGGAACCGTACGTACGGTGGTGTGAGAGGACGGCGGGGGCAACCCCGCCTCCTACTCGATCCTGGAGAAACGCCGGGCAATAAAAAAGCCGACCCAAAAAATGGGTCGGCTTGATAACAATCCCGAAGGATTATTACTTGCGGCTAGCTTTGTCCAGCATGCGCAGAGCACGCTCGTTAGCTTCGTCAGCAGTCTGTTGTGCTTTTTGAGCAGCAGCCAGAGCTTCATCAGCTTTACGGTAAGCTTCGTCTGCACGAGCCTGGGAGCGAGCAGCTGCGTCTTCAGTAGCGGTCAGACGTGCTTCGGTTTCTTTCGATGCGCTGCTGCAACCGGTAGCCAGAACTGCGGCCAGAGCCAGAGCAGAGAATTTCAGAACGTTGTTCATCGTGTTCCCCTTCAAGGACTTTCTATTAAGTAGCTATCTCCTCCGATTGAGGAAATAGCCGGCGTACATACTACCCATTACTTGTAGTAAGTAAAACTGACGTGACGCAAGAAGCAAAAAAAATTGTAGGCGTTGATTCTTTTTCGAGCAACTTTTAACTGAATTGTTTAAAAAATATCCAGCTGCAAGGCCCGTGGCTGAGCGAGCCGATGAGAAAAAGTTCCTGTGGCACGGCGCTGTTTTTCAGTCTGGCTAAAGTCCGCCTACATGGATTCGTCTACACTTTTGTTCGGCTTTTGTGTGGCGCCTCTCAATATCTTTCTCGATGTTCAGGTGACTTTAACAACGGGCGCTCGTCTTAAGTCTCAACATCCGGCAATGTACAGGCTATCGACCCCGAGTGATCTTCGGTCGAGCCAATCCTGCGTGATCCGGAGCAGCACCCGCCAACCCGCACGATGACGAGCGCACCTTGAGCATTTCTGCCAATGGTGCCTACTATTTGTACGTGCTCGGTAGCGCGAGATCGGTGCAGCTCTTCTCGGTGTCCATACAGGCACGGGGTGGCGTAGATGTTCCTTCGCCGGAAAAACATCGGTAAGGTAGGGGTCGGAATTCCAGACCCGCGAGGAGTAGTGATGAGCGAGGCGTTGTCCATCCACCATGACCAGGCTGGTCATCAGTTCGAGACCAATGTGGACGGTCATCGTGCCTATCTGACCTATATGGATCTGGGGAAACAGACCCTGGATATCTATCGCACCTTCGTGCCCAACGCATTGCGTGGTCGCGGTATTGCGGCAGCCTTGACCGAGAAGGCGCTGGAGTACGCTGACGAAATGGGCTACACCGTCATTCCATCGTGCTCCTACGTCGAGCGCTACATGGAGCGTCACCAGCGGCATGCGGCCAAGCTGAGCCAGTGACCTTCAACAAAACGAACGCATAAAAAAACGCCGGGTTCAGCCCGGCGTTTTTTTTGTGCGCTTTTTAAGCAACCACTCAGGCAGATCAGCTGCGATCGCGTTTAGGCAGCACATCCTTGAGCTTGGCATGCATGCTGCGCAAGGTGTTTTCGGTCGCGGTCCAGTCGATGCAGGCGTCGGTGATCGACACGCCGTACTGCAGGTCGGCGAGGTCTTTCGGGATCGCCTGGGCGCCCCAGTTCAGGTGGCTTTCTACCATCAGGCCAATGATCGACTTGTTGCCTTCGAGGATCTGGTTGGCGACGTTCTCCATCACCAGCGGTTGCAGGGCCGGATCCTTGTTGGAGTTGGCGTGGCTGCAATCGACCATGATGTTCGGCTTGATCTTCGCCTTGTTCAGCGCCTGCTCGCAGAGCGCAACGCTGACCGAATCGTAGTTCGGCTTGCCGTTGCCGCCGCGCAGCACCACGTGACCGTAGGCATTGCCCTTGGTGGTCACGATCGACACGCCACCTTCCTGGTTGATGCCCAGGAAGCGGTGCGGGCTTGAAACCGACTGCAGGGCGTTGATCGCCACGGTCAGGCCACCATCGGTGCCGTTCTTGAAGCCAACGGCCGAGGACAGGCCGGAGGCCATTTCACGGTGAGTCTGGGATTCGGTGGTGCGCGCGCCGATGGCCGACCAGCTGATCAGGTCCTGCAAATACTGCGGGGAGATCGGGTCGAGGGCTTCGGTGGCGGTCGGCAGGCCTTTTTCGGCCAGGTCGAGCAGCAACTGGCGACCGATGTGCAAGCCGTCCTGGATCTTGAACGAGTCGTCCAGGTACGGGTCGTTGATCAAGCCTTTCCAGCCGACGGTGGTACGTGGCTTCTCGAAATACACGCGCATGACCAGATACAGGGTATCGGACACTTCGGCAGCGAGAACCTTCAGGCGCTCGGCATATTCGTGGGCGGCCTTGATGTCGTGGATCGAGCAAGGCCCGATGACGACGAACAGGCGATGGTCGGTGCCATCCAGAATGTTGCGAATGACTTCGCGGCCCTTGGTGACGGTGCGCAGTGCGGCGTCGCTCAGGGGAATATCGCGCTTGAGCTGATCGGGAGTGATCAGTGTCTCGTTGGAGGCGACGTTTAGGTCGTTGATCGGTAAATCAGCCATCGTTTACTCGTCAGGTCACGGGTGCCGGCCGCCAGCGAACCCGCGCGGCGGAGCACAGCAAATTAAGCGCGTCGGGGAGCCGAACCTTAGCGCGTTACACCGTGGCTCGACAATGGGCAGACGCCGGTTTGGTGGGGTTTCGCAGTCAGTTTCCCTGCCATGAGGGGCAAACCGATCAAGAACGCCTCTATTCCAGCACCGGTTGCGCAAAAGCCTTGCGCACCGAATCGTGAGAGAACTCGTCGGCATGCTCCTGGACCCATTCGAGGGCCAGGGCCTGGATATCCTGCAGGTCTTCGTGGGCGTCATGCAGGCGGCAGTAGCGTTCGATCTGGCACACCTGCTCGCCCATTCGGGCGCTGAACAGCGTTTGTTCGTCGACGAAGGCGATGCCCACCAGATAACCGCGTTTGCGCCGCAGGCACCAGGCCACATAGCCCAGGTAGCGCATGTCCGGGTTCACGGTCGGCATGCGTACCTCCAGCGCCGTGCCGTGGCGCCACGCGCGGTGATAATTGCAAGCCATGCCCCCGAGACTGATAGTGTGCAACTGTCGTCGCGAAAGACACTCAGGTTTCAGCAACGTTAACTCGACGGGCACATCGTCAGGGTGAGGAATGAATCGTCCCATGAACACAGACTCCATGTGTCGGCCATCTGACATTGTTCCCTCCAGTATAGTGGTCGAATTGGAACTGACCGATTTTGACGTCGACCAACGGCTGCTGGCGATGAGCGGTGTATCGCTGGTCATTTTCACCAGTGTCGGCTGCGCCAGTTGCCGTTTTGCCCGCGAGCAATTGCCGACACTCGACCTGGCAGTCGATCGACTGTGCTGGATCGATGCCGGCAACAACGGCGGGGTGGTCGAGCGTTATCAGGTCTTTCACTTGCCGGCGCTGTTTGTCGTTCGCGACGGCGAATTCTTTGGAGCACTGAAATCGCGCCTGACCGACACCGAGCTCAATCGGGCCGTGCGCCAGGCGCTGAGTCGAACAGCAGAGGAGTTGCCATGATGGGAACAGTTGCCAGGCCGACGATCGGCATTATCGGGACCGGCGCAATCGGTGGTTTCTACGGGGTGATGCTGGCGCGTGCCGGTTTTGATGTGCATTTTCTGCTGCGCAGCGAGTTTTCCGCCGTAACCGAGCACGGGTTGCAAGTCGACAGCGCGCCCCACGGCGCGCTGAAACTGAATCCGGTGCAGGCTTATTCCAACGCTGAAGACATGCCGCCCTGCAACTGGCTGCTGGTGGGCGCGAAAACTACCAGCAACGCCGACCTGGCACCCGCCATCCTGCAGGCGGCGGCACCTAACGCCAAGGTACTGCTGTTGCAAAATGGCCTGGACGTCGAAGACAGCCTGCGCGAGTTGCTCCCCGATTCGCTGCATGTGCTCGGAGGGCTCTGCTACATCTGCGTCCATCGCGAGGCGCCGGGCGTCATTACCCATCAGGCGCTGGGCGCGGTGCATGTGGGTTATCACAGCGGTCCCGCTGATGGGCCGGCACGCAGCGCGATTGTCGAGGAGGGCGTCGGACTGTTTCGCAGCGCCGGCCTCGATTCACAGGCCATGGCGAATTTACATCAGGCGCGTTGGCAAAAACTGGTCTGGAATATCCCTTACAACGGTCTCTCGGTTTTGCTGGGGGCGAGCACCACGCCGTTGATGGCCGATGCCGACAGTCGCGAGCTGATCAAGGCGCTGATGGCTGAAGTGGTGCAAGGGGCAATCGCCTGCGGGCACGACGTACCGGCAGGGTATGCCGAGCATTTGTTCATGGTGACCGAGAAAATGCCCGACTACTGGCCGAGCATGTACCACGATTACTTGCACAAGCGACCGCTGGAACTGGCCGCGATCTACGCCCGGCCTTTGGCGGCGGCGAAGGCAGCCGGGTGTGAGATGCCACGCATCGAGGCCTTGTATCGCAGCTTGAGTTTCATTGATCGACGCAACACCTGAGTAGACCGACCTGAGGGGGAAGGGCATGCCAAAGGCAATTGACGACAAGCTGGTGCTGGCGATTTCTTCGCGGGCGCTGTTCGACCTGAGCGAAAGCCACAAGGTCTACCTGTCGAGTGGGGTCGAAGCCTACCGGCAATATCAGATCGAACATGAAGACGAAATCCTCGAACCCGGCGATGCCTTCCCGTTGGTGCAGAAACTCCTGAACCTCAACAACAGCCTCGGCCGCGCCCGGGTCGAGGTGATTCTGGTGTCGCGCAACAGCGCCGACACCGGGCTGCGGGTGTTCAACTCGATTGACCACTACGGACTGGCGATTTCCCGTGCAGCCTTTGTCGGCGGGCGCAGTCCGTATCCCTACCTCAAGGCCTTTGGCTGCGACCTGTTTCTCTCGACCCACGCCGAAGACGTACGCAATGCACTGGACGCCGGGTTCGCGGCCGCGACCATTCTGTCGGGCGGCGCCAGCCGTGCGGCCAGCGACGAGTTGCGCATTGCCTTCGATGGAGACGCGGTGCTGTTTTCCGATGAGTCGGAGCGCATTTATCAGGCCGGTGGTCTGGAAGCGTTCCAGGCCAGCGAGCGTGAGGCCGCCCGCGAGCCGTTGCGCGGTGGGCCGTTCAAAGGGTTTCTCGCGGCCCTCAACCTGTTGCAGCGTGAGTTCCCGGAGGACGCCTGCCCGATCCGTACTGCGCTGGTCACGGCGCGATCGGCGCCGGCCCATGAGCGGGTCATTCGCACGTTGCGCGAATGGGACATCCGTCTCGACGAGTCGCTATTCCTCGGCGGCCTGACCAAATCGGCCTTTCTCGAAGCCTTCGCGGCCGACGTGTTTTTCGACGATCAGGCCGGCCACTGCGAATTGGCCCGTGAAGTCGTCGCCACCGGTCATGTACCCCATGGCATAAGCAACGAGCAAAAGGTTTAAGCCCACCGTTCAATGCGTTGCGCCGGACGCCGTAGTCGCCAAGGCACTGCTAAGCTGAATCAAATCTCCGCCATGTTGGCAGTCGAGGAGGTCATATGATTCGTTCGATGCTGTATGCCACTGACCTTGGCCTGTACGCGCCCGTGGTGATGCAGCATGCCCTGGAACTGGCCAGGACCTTCAATGCCAGTTTGTATGTCGTGCATGCGGTTGAACCCATGGGGTTGTTTGCCGAATCGGTGCTGCAAAGTTATCTCGATGAACAGGCGCTGAACGAGTTTCACAGCCAGGGCCTGAATACGGTGATTGCCAGTATCGAGCAGCGGGTGCTCGACAGTTTTCGTGAAGAGTTGGGGGATGAAGGCGAGCACGACCTGGAGCGGATTCAGGCGGTGCGGGTGCTGCAAGGCGACCCATCGCAGGTGATTCTGGACCAGGCGCAGAAACTCTCCGTGGATTTGTTGATCGTAGGTAGTCACAGCCACGGTGCCGGTGCGGAAACGCCTTTGGGGCGAACCGCCGCCCGCGTGTTGCAACTGTCCAAGGTGCCGGTCTATCTGGTGCCGCTGGTGCAACGTCGTCGTCAAGGGGACCGCTAGGACACGAATAATGGCAATCTGATAAAAAAGTTCTAGATTTATTCTTCGAGCCATTAATATAGTTATATACCGTCGCTGATGCCCGTGGCGTCTACCTGCTTTGAGGGATTCATATGAAGCTTCAACAATTGCGCTACATCTGGGAAGTGGCGCACCACGACCTCAACGTTTCCGCTACAGCCCAAAGCCTTTACACCTCTCAACCCGGCATCAGCAAGCAGATCCGTCTGCTGGAAGACGAACTGGGCGTCGAGGTTTTTGCCCGCAGCGGCAAGCACCTGACCCGCGTTACCCCGGCCGGCGAGCGCATCATCACCACCGCCGGCGAAATTCTGCGCAAGGTTGAAAGCATCAAGCAGATCGCCCAGGAGTTCTCCAACGAGAAGAAAGGCACCCTGTCGATTGCCACCACTCACACCCAGGCGCGTTATGCGTTGCCGCCGGTGATCAGCAGTTTTATCAAGCAATACCCCGATGTGGCCCTGCACATGCACCAGGGATCGCCGATGCAAATCGCCGAAATGGCCGCTGACGGCACCGTGGATTTCGCTATTGCCACCGAAGCGCTCGAACTGTTCGGCGACCTGGTGATGATGCCGTGCTACCGCTGGAACCGTTGCGTGGTCGTGCCTCAGGGCCACCCGCTGACCAAGCTGTCGAAACTGACCCTCGAAGCGCTGGCCGAATACCCGATCGTGACGTACGTGTTCGGTTTTACCGGCCGTTCGAAACTCGACGAAGCCTTCAGCCATCGCGGCCTGACGCCGAAAGTGGTGTTCACCGCTGCCGACGCCGACGTGATCAAGACCTATGTTCGCCTGGGTCTGGGGGTGGGCATCGTGGCGAAAATGGCCGTTGACAGCAAACTCGACAGCGACCTGGTGGTACTCGACGCCAGCGAACTGTTCGAGTCCAGCGTGACCAAGATCGGCTTCCGTCGCGGCACCTTCCTGCGGGGCTTCATGTGCGACTTCATCGAGAAGTTCGCGCCGCACCTGACCCGCGAAGTCATGGCCAAGGCCATTCAATGCCACAACAAACAGGAACTGGAAGAGCTGTTCGACGGCGTCGAACTGCCCGTTCACTAATAGCGTTTGCTGCCGGTCAAACCACCTCGGTGACAGCGAACTGTTGCCGAGCGCCCGCCACCAGAATCTCCACCTCATCGCCCTCGAACTTGCCCAGCAGGCTTCTACCCAGCGGTGAGCGGGGGGTGATGACGGTTATCAGTTGCCCCACCAGATCGACCTTCAGCCCGGCTGCATCGGGGGCGAGAAACAGCCATTGTTCGCGCCCCTTTTCGTCCTCGAGCCCGAGCAGCGCGCCCACTTCGATGCCCCGCTGATCGTCATACGGGCGCAGGGCGAGGTTCTGGCAGAGGCTCAGTGAATGGCGAATCTCTTCGACCCGCCTGGCTTGCCCGGCTGCGAGATAGGACGCTTCCAGCCCCAGGGTGTCGTACTTGTTCTCGGCGATGTTTTCTTCATGGGTCGCCGTTTCGTAGGCGGTTTGCGCGGCCCGTTCGGCGATGTCGAGATCGATCCGCAGCTTGTCGAGAATCAGTTGGTGGACGGTATGCTTATTCATGATCAATCGCAGAATTGCAGGACGTTGGCGCGGCTTTTTTCGCTGGGTGCAGTCCGGTCCTGTTGCAGCCAGAACTGACAGTTCGGGTTGGCCAGGTTGCGACTGCTGCCGCGTGCCTGATCGAGCCGTTGCTGCTGCTCGTTCTTGCGCAGGTTTTCTTCATATTGCTCGAACAGCGGGCTCTGTGGCGGAATGTTCGGCATCGGTTGAGCCACCACCGGTGGTTTGGCCAGTTGTTCCACAGCTGCCGCCACAGGTGCCAATTGTTCGCTGAACAGAAGGCGCGAAGCGAGCCAGCAGGTCAGCACGATGGCAATGAATCCCAACCACATGCCGAGGGCGATGCTGCCGGTCAGTTGCAGGGCGTTGAGGCTGATCGGGAAGGATCGGCGTGGAGTGGGGCGGTGGGGCATGATTGCCTCTTGGCGAATGGTCACTGGCGAGTGGCGATTGTCGCATGAAGAATAATCGCCGTCGGCTCTTCTGCACGGGGTAATTTATGCGGACAATCGGCGCCTTTGCCAACGGGAGCCTGGAATGCCTGAAATGAAAACCCGCTGGGATATTTTTTGCACCGTGGTCGACAACTTCGGCGACATCGGCGTGACCTGGCGACTGGCCCGGCAACTGGTGGCCGAACATGGGCTGGCAGTGCGTCTATGGGTCGATGACCTGCGAGCGTTCGAGCGCCTGTGCCCGGAAATCGACATCCACGCTGTGCAGCAGTGGCAGCACGACGTCGAAGTGCGCCAATGGCCCGCCGAGTGGCAGCCGACCGAAGCCGCCGATGTGGTGATTGCTGCCTTTGCCTGCCAATTGCCGAGCGCCTATATGGACGCCATGGTCGAACGGGAAAAGCCGCCGCTGTGGATGAACCTCGACTATCTGAGCGCCGAGGAATGGGTGATCGGCTGCCACGGCTTGCCCTCGGTGAAGTACAAAAGCGTACAGAAGTTCTTTTTCTTCCCGGGGTTCCAGAAGGGCACCGGCGGACTGCTGCGTGAGCGAGGGTTGCTGGAACGGCGTCGGCAATTTCAGCAAAACCCGCAGGCTCAAAGAGAATTCCTGCAAGGTATGGGGATTGATCCTGCGCCCGGCGCACAGCTGATCTCATTGTTTGCCTACGAAAACACCGGTTTGGCCAGTTGGCTCGATGGGATGGCAGGCGATTCGACGACCACTCATCTGCTGGTGCCGGAAGGGCGGATTCTCGGCGACGTCGAGCGTTGGCTCGGTGTGCAGGGTTTGGCGGCCGGTGCCGTGCATGTGCGGGATGCCTTGACCGTGCAGGTGCTGCCATTCGTCCGCCAGGATCAATACGACGGGTTGCTGTGGTGCTGCGATTTTAATGCCGTGCGCGGCGAAGATTCCTTCGTGCGCGCTCAATGGGCTGGCCGGCCATTTCTCTGGCACATTTACCGGCAGGAAGAAGACATCCACCTGGACAAGCTCGAAGCCTTCCTCGAACTCTATGTAAAGGGGTTATCTGCGCCTGCGCGGGAGGCGATCAGCGGTCTTTGGCGGGCGTGGAACGCTGGTGAAAAAATAGCCGACCACTGGCAACTCACCCGTAAACACTGGCCAGAGCTGGAAAAACACGCCGAGACGTGGTGTCTGGAACAGGCCTTGCAGGCCGATCTTGCCACGGCGCTGGTACAGTTTTATGGAAATTGGATATGATACGCGGCCTAGATTTTTGTAAATCCCATCCAAATTCGGATATTCGCAATGAAAACTGGTAAAGAACTGAAACCCGGGACCGTGATTCGTCTCGAAAACGATCCTTGGCTGGTTCAGAAAGCTGAATTCACCAAGTCCGGTCGTAACAGCGCGATCATGAAGACCAAGCTGAAGAACCTGCTGACCGGTTACAAGACCGAGATCGTTTACAGCGCCGACGACAAACTGGACGACGTAATCCTCGACCGCAAAGAAGCGACCCTGTCCTTCATCAGCGGCGACACCTACACGTTCATGGACACCACCGACTACACCATGTACGAGCTGAACGCTGAAGACATCGAAGCCGTTCTGCCTTTCGTTGAAGAAGGCATGACCGATGTTTGCGAAGCGATCTTCTTCGAAGAGCGTCTGGTTTCCGTAGAGCTGCCGACCACCATCGTGCGTCAGGTTGACTACACCGAAGGTTCCGCTCGCGGCGACACTTCCGGCAAGGTAATGAAGCCTGCCAAACTGAAGAACGGTACCGAACTGTCGGTTGCTGACTTCATCGAAATCGGCGACATGATCGAGATCGATACCCGCGAAGGCGGTTCCTACAAAGGCCGTGCCAAATAAGCACAGCTTCAGGAATGAAAAAGCCCGACCATTGAGTCGGGCTTTTTTGTACCTGCGATTTCTGGTTCAACCAGAAACCTTGTGGGAGCGAGCTTGCTCGCGATGGCGTCCGACCATTCAACAAAGATGTTGCCTGACAGTCCGCTATCGCGAGCAAGCTCGCTCCCACAGTTTTTATTTCAGGTGTTCCTTGAGCTCTTGCGAAGCCTGCAGCATCGCCGAACGCACCGCTGGCACCTGGCTCACCACGTTGAGCAAACCGTAGTCGTGGATCAGGCCGTTATAGCGCACCGAGGTCACCGGCACACCGGCCTCGTCCAGTTTGCGGGCGTAGGCTTCGCCTTCGTCACGTAACACGTCGGCACCGGCGGTCTGCACCAGCGCTGGAGGCAGTCCTTTCAACTGGGCGGTGGTCGCGCGCAGTGGCGAGGCGTAGATCTCGTTCCGCTGATTGGCGTCGGTGGTGTAGTTGTCCCAGAACCACTTCATCATGTTCCTGGTGAGGAAGTGCCCTTCGGCGAACTGGTTGTAGGACGCCGTTTCGAAGTTGGCATCAGTCACCGGCCACAACAGCACCTGGAACCTGATCGCCGGTGTGCCCTTGTCCTTGGCCATCAGCGCAACTACCGCCGCCATGTTGCCGCCGACACTGTTGCCGGCTACCGCCAGGCGTTGCCCATCGACGTTGATCTCTTTACCGTGCTCGGCCACCCATCGGGTCGCGGCGTAAGCCTGGTTGATCGCCACCGGGTAATGCGCTTCCGGCGACGGCGTGTAGTTCACGAACACCGCCGCTGCACCCGAACCCGTCACCAGGTCACGCACCAGCCGCTCGTGGGTCGGGAAGTCCCCCAGTACCCAACCACCGCCGTGGAAGAACATGAACACCGGCAGCTCACCCTTGACCCCGGCCGGCCGGACGATGGTCAGGCTGATCGGTTGGCCGTCGACTTGAATGGTCTTCTGGCTGACATCGGCTTTTGGCAGCGTCAGCTTCACCCCGGACTGCGCGCCTACCAGAACGGCGCGGGCCTCGGTGGGCGTCATCTGCTCCATCGGTTTGCCGGTTCCGGCGTTCAGCACATCGAGGAATGCCTGGGTGTTGTGTTCAACCCCGGTACCTGCGAACGCGTTGCTGATGGACAAGGCGAGAAGGGTACCGGTCAAGACTTTGCTGAAAGTGTTCATGTTCGTTTCCTGTTCGGGCCTGGGTAGTCAGCGCTTAGACGGTTACGTGCAGACGCACATCGACGTTGCCACGGGTGGCGTTGGAGTACGGGCAGACCTGGTGGGCTGCGTCGACCAGTGCCTGTGCATCGGCTTGTTCAAGACCCGGCAGGCTGATGTGCAGGTCGATGTCCAGACCGAAGCCGCCCGGGATCTGGCCGATGCCGACGTGGGCGGTGATCGAAGCGTCGTTGGGGATGCTGCGCTTGGTCTGGCTGGCCACGAATTTCAGGGCACCGATGAAGCAGGCGGAGTAGCCGGCGGCGAACAATTGCTCAGGGTTGGTGGCTGCACCGCCGGCACCGCCGAGTTCTTTCGGCGTGGCGAGCTTGACGTCGAGGATGTTGTCGCTGGAAACCGCACGACCGTCACGGCCACCGGTGGAAGTTGCGATTGCGGTGTAGAGAGTTTGCATGGTGAAAGCCTCGTTCAGGGTTTGGTTTGTTTTGCGCTAAATGTTTGCGCGCTAAGTAAGTGCGAAGTGAATGTATCGCGCTAATGTTTAGTGCGCAATATAATTTTTTGAAGAAATCCGAAAAAACCACAGGGCGGGAGGGATCGTCTTGGTCGAAAGCGTTGAGTTAGAGCTGTTGAATGGGGATTTTCCAGCAGAATTTTTCAGGAGGAAGGTGCGAGCCCGATTTCTGGTATTCCGCAAAACGAATGTGGGAGCGGGCTTGCTCGCGAATGCGGCGTATCAGTCAAATACTAGTCGACTGACACTCTGCATTCGCGAGCAAGCCCGCTCCCACAGGGGATTTGTGTTGGCCTTGAAATTACAGGCTGTCTTGCAGGTGACGACGCAGCTCCTGCAGCTCCGCTTGCAGGTTTTGCAGGCGCTCCACGGTCATCCCGCTGGCGCCGAGGATGCACTGGGGAATATCGCGGGCCTTGTCGCGCAACGCTCGGCCCTGTTCGGTGAGTTCGACGATCACCACCCGCTCATCCTCCCGGCTGCGGGTCCGGCTGAGCAGGCCTTCGGCTTCCAGGCGCTTGAGCAGTGGCGTCAACGAGCCAGGATCGGTCAGCAACCGCGTGCTGATTTCACCTACGGTCAAACCGTCCCTTTCCCACAGCACCATCATCGCCAGGTATTGCGGGTAGGTCAGACCCAGCGCTTGCAGCAAGGGTTTGTAGACCTTGGTCATCATCAGCGAAGTGGAATGCAGGGCGAAGCAGGCCTGATTGTCCAGCAGCAGGTTGTCGCAGTTGTCCGGGGTGTTGCGCTCGGTGGTCATGTCGAAGCCTTGATCTGTGATCTCAAGAATCTAGCGGGCGAATCTTTAATGCGCCAGATAATTTTGCTCAGAGCCGTTGCAAATGGGTTTGCAACACCAGATCCCAAGGCGGAACCGGGCTGAAGCGGGTTTTCAGGTACTCCAGCAACAAGCGACTGCGGGAGTTGGGCTGCTGTTCCAGGCGCAAGGCATAGATGCCGGCGCTTTCCGGTTTCGGCAGGCCGCTGTCGCAGAACAGCAGCAGCAACTCTCCCCGCAACAGGTACTCGCTGGCCAGCCAGGTCGGCAGATGCGCGATACCCAGTCCGGCCAATGCGCCGCACACCAGTGCCTCGGCATTGTTGGCGCTCATGCGGATCCGCGCCGGCCGGTGCAACTGCATTTGCCCGTCGCGCTCGAAACGCCAGGCGAAGGGCGGGGCCAGGCCATCCCAGTCGAGTCCATCGTGTTCAATCAGTTGTGACGGCTCGGTCGGCACGCCGCGACGCCGCAAATAATCAGGGCTGGCGCAGGCGATACGCACCATGCTCGCCAGTGGCGTGGCCACCAGCCGGGTGTCGGCCAATTGCCCGGCGCGCAACACCAGATCGACCTTGCCGAGGTTCAGGCCCTGCATGTCGACGAAGCTGTCGATCAAGTGCAGTTGCACATCGAGCCCGGGGTAGAGCATCAGGAAGTCGGCGATCACCGGTGCCAGGTGCCGGCGCCCAAAGGCTGCCGGCGCATCGATACGAATCAGGCCTTCCGGCGCGCTGCTCAGGGACACAGCCTCGGCCCGGGCCAGGCGCAACTCGGCGACGATCCGCCGTGCGCGCTCGGCAAAGGCCAATCCCGCCGGGGTGGCGCGTACCGCATGAGTGCTGCGCAGGAACAGCTGACTGCCGACTGCATTTTCCAGGCTGTCGATACGTCGTGCCACGGCCGAAGGGGTCAGCGGATGACGGCGCGAGGCGGCGGAAAAACTGCCGGTTTCCAGCACGTCGAGGAACAAGGCCAGTTGGTCGGTCAGTTGATTGGGGTTCATGGCAGGTTTGCGCCTGTGCGAATTTGGCACAGCCATTGTGCGTTGCTGTGCGTTTCCGCGCCAGAAGCAACTGCGTAGGATCAAAGGCCTGACGGCAACGGGGAAAATGCTGTGATTGAGTTCTTGATATATCTGGTGTTCGGCGCTGCGTTGGGCACGCTCGGCGGGTTGTTTGGCATCGGCGGCGGCCTGATCGCCATTCCGCTGCTGGGCGTGCTGTTCGGACTCGATCAGCAGATTGCCCAAGGCACGGCGCTGGTGATGGTGGTACCGAACGTGATGCTGGCGCTGTGGCGCTATCATCAGCGCAACCGGATCGAACTGCGCCACGCGTTACCGCTGGCCATCATGGGGTTCTGCTTCGCCTGGCTCGGATCGATCTGGGCGGTGGGCATTGATGCACAAACCATGCGCATAGGCTTTGTCGCCTTTCTGATCGCGCTGTCGGCGTACAACCTCGTTCGCATGTTCGCCGCCAGCACCCCGGCGGCTTCGCAGATGAACTACTCATGGCCCTGGCTGGGCGTGCTTGGCGCTGCATCCGGCACGATGGGCGGGTTGTTCGGCGTGGGGGGCGCGGTGGTGGCGACGCCGGTGCTGACCAGTCTGTTCGGCACCAGCCAGGTGGTTGCGCAGGGGTTGTCGTTGGCGCTGGCCTTGCCGAGTACCGGGGTGACGCTGGTGACTTACGCCGTGCACCATCAGGTCAGCTGGGTGATCGGCTTACCCTTGGCGGTCGGTGGGTTGATGAGCATCAGTTGGGGCGTGAAGGTTGCCCACGCATTGCCGGAGCGGCTGCTGCGCGGGTTGTTTTGCGGGTTCCTGGTGTTCTGTGCGGTGATGCTCGCCTTTAAAGTTTGAAGCCTTCGACGATGTGCTCGGCCAGGCACTCGGTGATGGGTGACGGGTTATGCAGGTTGCGCACGAGCATGATGCTGGCTTCGGGCAGCAGCGGCAGGTCCTCGGCCTCACCGAGGATGCGCATGTCCGCGGTGATCAGGCTTTCAAGTTGCGCCGTGACGGCCAGGCCGGCGCTGACCACCGCCATGATCGCCGACAGGCTGTCGCTGTTGTACGCCACCCGGTAATCGCGCCCCCGGGCATCCAGGGCATTGCAGGCCCACAGACGGCAGAAGCAATCACTGTTGAACATCGCCAGTGGCAGCGGCGTCTGCTCATGAGCGCTGTAGCATTGCGCTTCGGCCCAGACAAAACGTTCCTTGCGCAACAACTGGCCGATTTCGCTGCCCGGTTCGCGGGTGACGATAGACAGGTCGAGGTCCTGGCGCATCAACAGTTGTTTTGATGATTCGCAGTGCACTTCTATCTGAATCAGCGGGTAAGACTGGGCAAACCGGCGCAGAATCCCCGGGAGGAATCGCATCACATAATCGTCCGGCGTGCCGATGCGCACGGTGCCGACCATGTCGGGTTCACGCAAGGTGTTGAACACTTCGCTGTGCAGCTTGAGGATGCGTCGCGCATAGCCGAGCAACACCTGGCCCTCGGCCGTCAGCCGCACCTGCCGCCCGTCACGCTGGAACAACTGGCGCTGCAGTACATCTTCTTCCAGTCGTTTCATCTGCATGCTAACGGCTGACTGGGTGCGGTTGACGATTTCGCCGGCTCGGGTAAAGCCGCCTTGGTCGGCGATGGCGACGAAGGTGCGCAACACTTCGGTATCGATACTCGGGTAGGCGGACATCCATCAATCTCCGAGATATGTGACATCAGAAACATTCGTTGGATTGATCTTAGACCCGGCGCGAGACTGGAGCCATCCAAACGGAGGGCAACAAGATGAAAGGTCAACACGAGTTCCAGGGATCAGAAAAACACTCGATTCACGTGATATCCGATCTGCTGCACAAGGTCGGCCGCTGGTACGAACTGCACCGCGAGCGCGAACTGCTGGCGAGCTTGAGCGACGAAGCGCTCAAGGACATCGGCATGAGCCGTGCGGATGTGGAGAACGAGTCGATCAAACCGTTCTGGAATGACCCGATGCATAAATGATGAATGCCACGCTACACAAACCCCTTACCGGTGAGGTAGGTTGCGAGCAGACAAGGAGGCACCCATGCCCGCAACATTGTCCTTTACCCTCAAACAGGCTCGGCGTCTGGCGCTGGCCGCCCAAGGGTTCAACGGGCGGTCGCCGCCAGCGGCGATCAAGGCTGTTGCGCTCAATCGCCTGATCGAACGGCTGGGCATTCTGCAGATCGATTCGGTCAATGCACTGGTGCGTTCGCACTACCTTCCGCTGTTTTCCCGCCTAGGCAATTATTCCTCCGATTTGCTCGACCAGGCGGCCTGGAGTCAGGGCCGGCGCCGTACGTTGTTCGAGTATTGGGGTCATGAAGCCTCGTTATTGCCACTTTCCATGTACCCCCTGATGCGTTGGCGCATGCAGCGTGCGAGCCGTGGCGAAGACATTTATCAACAATTGGCGCGCTTTGGCCGTGAGCAGCAGGACACGATTCGTCGGGTGCTGGCTTCGGTCGAGGAGCAGGGCGCGTTGGGTGCCGGAAGTCTGTCGACCCGTCAGGAACGGGCCGGTCCCTGGTGGGACTGGAGCGCGGAAAAGCATGCGCTGGAATGGTTGTTCGCTGCCGGTGAAGTGACCGTTGCCGGACGGCGCGGATTCGAAAGGCTCTACGATCTGCCGGAGCGGGTGATTCCCCGGGCGGTGCTTGCGCACCCCGCCCTGAGTGAAGAAGACGCCCAGCGCGGCCTGTTGCGGCATGCGGCAACGGCCTTGGGGGTCGGTACGGAGAAGGACTTGCGTGATTATTTCCGCTTGAACCTTGCGGACAGCCGCTCACGTTTGGCCGAGTTGGTCGAGGCCGGGGAATTGCTGGCTTGCGAAGTTCAGGGCTGGCGGCAACCGGCCTATTGTCTGGCCGAGCCAAAAGTGCCGCGCAAAGTCGTCGCCAGTGCATTGCTCTCGCCGTTCGATTCGCTGGTCTGGGAGCGCAGCCGGACCGAGCGGCTGTTTGATTTCCGCTATCGACTGGAGATCTACACGCCGCAAGACAAGCGGGTGTACGGCTATTACGTCCTGCCGTTTTTGCACAACGAGCGGATTGCTGCACGGGTGGACCTGCGCGCCGAACGGGCGGCGGGCCGTTTGGCCGTGCATGCGGTGCATGAAGAGGACGCGGGGCTGGATGAGGAGGGGATGCTGGCGTTGGCGGCCAATCTGCGGCAGATGGCGGATTGGCTGGGGCTGGCGCAGGTTCAGCTGAATTGCCCGCGGGCGAGTGCGGCAAGGTTGCGGGTGGCGTTGGCACAGATTGAGGGTGGCTGAGCTGGCCTCTTCGCGAGCAGGCTCGCTCCCACAGGGGAACGCTGTCCAATGTGGGAGCGACGGTGCGGCGATCCGACCTGCTCGCGATGAAGACGCCGGGATTTAGCGCCGAACCTGCTTCAGTGTCTCGGCAATCAAAAACGCCAGCTCCAGCGACTGATCGGCATTCATCCGCGGGTCGCAATGGGTGTGGTAGCGATCCGACAAGCCATCCTCGGTAATCGGCCGCGCACCACCGATGCACTCGGTCACGTTCTGCCCGGTCATTTCGATGTGGATACCCCCGGCATAACTGCCTTCGGCTTCGTGCACCTGGAAGAACTGCTTCACCTCGCCAAGGATCTGCGCGAAGTCGCGGGTCTTGTAGCCGCTGCTGGCCTTGATGGTGTTGCCGTGCATCGGGTCGGAACTCCACAGCACCTGCTTGCCTTCACGCTGGACGGCGCGGATCAGCTGCGGCAAGTGATCGCCGACCTTGTTCGCGCCCATCCGCGCGATCAGGTTCAGGCGGCCCGGATCGTTCTGCGGGTTGAGCACGTCGATCAAGCGAATCAGGTCGTCGGGGTTCATGCTCGGGCCGACCTTGACCCCGATCGGGTTGTTCACCCCGCGCAGGAATTCGACGTGGGCGCCGTCGAGCTGGCGGGTGCGGTCGCCGATCCACAGCATGTGGGCCGAGCAGTCGTAGTAGTCGTTGGTCAGGCTGTCGCGACGTACGAAGGCTTCTTCGTAGTTCAGCAGCAGCGCTTCGTGGGCGGTGAAGAAACTGGTTTCGCGCAACTGCGGCGAACTGTCCATGCCGCAGGCGCGCATGAACGCCAGGGTTTCATCGATGCGGTCGGCCAGGTGGCTGTACTTTTCCGCCAGCGCCGAGTTGGCAATGAAGTCCAGGTTCCACTTGTGCACCTGATGCAGATCGGCAAACCCGCCCTGGGCGAACGCGCGCAACAGGTTCAGGGTGGCGGTGGACTGGTGATAGGACTGCAGCAGGCGTTCCGGGTCCGGCACGCGGCTTTTTTCGTCGAAACCGATGCCGTTGACGATGTCGCCACGGTAGGCGGGCAGGGTCACGCCATCGATGGTTTCGTCGTTGGCCGAACGCGGTTTGGCGAATTGCCCGGCCATGCGCCCGACCTTGACCACCGGGCAGCCGGCGGCAAAGGTCATTACAATCGCCATCTGCAACAACACCTTGAAGGTGTCGCGGATTTTCGCCGCGGAGAACTCGGCGAAGCTTTCGGCGCAATCACCGCCCTGCAACAGAAACGCGCGGCCCTGGGTCACTTCGGCAAACTGACGGCGCAACTCCCGGGCTTCACCGGCAAACACCAGTGGCGGATAGCTGGCCAGGGTCTGCTCGACCTGCTGCAAATGCGCGGCGTCAGGGTATCGGGGTTGTTGCTGGATCGGCAGGGCGCGCCAGCTGTCAGGGCTCCAGGGTTGGCTCATCACGGTCTCTAGTGTTTTCGCTCGGACGTCCATGTTATCAGCAAATTAGTGCGTGACCTGTTCCCGTCGCTTCGCCGACAATCTCGCCTTTGCCGCTCTCTACAGGCGGTGTTATTGCGTTGCCGGTCCCGGTGACGATCAGGAGATGAAATGACTGAGGAGCGCGTCGAGCATCTGCTCGCCGAGGTACAGGACGAGTTCGGCGTGATTCGCGTGCTGGAAGTGGCCGATTACCGTTTTCTCGAGTTCGGTGATGCCATCGAGCAAAGCTGCGTGTTCACGGCCGACCCGAGCTGGCTCGAGTACGACTACACCCGGGCGATGCTGATCGGTGCGCTGTGCCACGAGCAACCGGAAAGTGCGCTGTTTCTTGGTCTTGGCGCCGGAACGCTGACCCAAGCCTGCCTCAAGTTCCTGCCGCTGGAAGATGTCGAAGCCATCGAACTACGTCCGGACGTACCGCGCCTGGCCATTGAATATCTGGGGCTGGATGACGATCCGCGCCTGTACATCCGCGTTGGCGATGCGCTGGAGCTGCTGGACACCGCCGAATCGGCCGATCTGATTTTCGTCGACCTTTATACCGACGTCGGTCCGGGTGTCGGACATCTGGCCTGGAGCTTTCTGGAAAACTGCCAGAAGCGATTGAATCCGGGCGGCTGGCTGGTCATCAATCAGTGGGCTACCGACGATGGCAAACCCTTGGGCGCCGCCTTGTTACGCGGTTTGTACCACCGACATTACTGGGAGCTGCCGGTGAAGGAGGGCAACGTGATTCTGATCGTGCCGTCGGAGCTGGATCAGGAACTGGACATGGACGGCTTGATTGCCCGCGCCGAAGCGCTGGCGCCGCGGTTGGGGTATTCGTTGCAGTCGTTGATCAAGTGCATTCGTCCGGCTACTTGATTAATTGATCGTCTGGACGGGCCCCTTCGCGGGCAAGCCCGCTCCCACATCTATGGATCTTCGGAGCTGACCGGACCCTGTGGGAGCGGGCTTGCCCGCGAAAGGGCCATCAAAGCCAGTATAAAAATCAAAGCCCTTTGAAGACCCCAGGCCGCCGCTCCACCATCGACCGCACCCCTTCCTTGACGTCCTCGCTGGCCATCAACTTCTTGACCAGCAGCGGCAACGCCTGTGCCGCCGCTGTTTCCCCTTCATACCGGGCCTGTCGCGCAGACATCAGCGTCGCCTGCACCCCAAGCGGTGCCTGGCGGGCGATCCGCTCGGCCAGTTCAATCGCCCGGGGTAGCAAGTCCTCACTGGCCATGACCTCCTGCACCAGACCCAGGTGCAAAGCATCACGGGCGTCGAATTCATCACCGGTCAATAACCAGCGCATGGCATTTCCCCAACCGGAGACTTGATGCAGACGCAGGGTGGCGCCGCCGAACGGGAAGAGTCCGCGTTGCACTTCCATCTGCGCGAACCGGGTGTTGCTGGCGCACAGGTTGATGTCGGCGGCCAGCATCAATTCGATACCGATGGTCAGGCAATACCCTTGGGCGGCGACAATCACCGGTTTGCTGACCCGGGGACCTGCGAACACCCCCCACGGATCACAGCCGCCGGGCGGAACCTGCCAGCCGTCAGCGAACGTGGTGCCGGCATTGACCAGGTCGAGCCCGGCGGTGAAGTGCTCGCCATGAGCGAACACCACCGCCACACGCGCCTCGCTGTCGGCTTCGAACTCGCCATAGGCCAGGCTCAACGCGTTGAGCAGGTCGAGATCGAAGGCGTTACGCTTGGTTACCCGATCCAGACCGATCATGAACACATGACCATGCCGTTCGCGGCTGACTCGACTGGAGCTGGGCTGATTCATGGAGCGATCCTCGGGGTGGGAAGGGCGTGCCGGACCGGCGGTCTGCACGGCAAAGGGTGAACCGTTTTAGCGCCATCACCCGCAAGGCCGGGCCTTTGAAAAATAGACGGCCGATCGATTATTCGCAAAGCTTGTGACACAACGGCGTATTCGGTGTTTTTTCGATAAAAAAAGCTCCCTTTTTGGGCAAATTCCGGTATAGTGCGCGCCGGCCTTTAGCCGGGCCGCGTTTAGGTAGAGCAATTCCCCGAAGTCAGCTTCGGCTGCACGTCCGTACTGCGGACTCTCCCTTGACGATTCTTTTCATTCATTCGTTTTCGCAAATCCCCGCCGACAAAGCTGCCAGGGCGACTCTTGAGTCTCAACACGGCACGCGCAGCTTTGGAGCATGGGTCTTTGCGGATGCACTTAGAGGCAGACCCATGACCCAGGAAACCGGCGGCTTCGCCGCTTTTAATCTTAATCCGAATATTCTTGCAGCCGTCACCGCGACTGGCTACGAAGAACCATCGGCTATTCAGCAGCAATCGATCCCGATCATCATGGCCGGTCACGACATGATTGGTCAGGCGCAAACCGGTACGGGTAAAACCGCTGCGTTCGCCCTGCCGATCCTGCATCGCATCGATCCTGCAAAGCGCGAACCGCAAGCCCTGATCCTGGCCCCAACTCGTGAGTTGGCGCTACAAGTTGCAACCGCTTTCGAAACCTACGCCAAGCAAATGCCGGGCGTAACTGTTGTGGCTGTCTACGGCGGCGCGCCGATGGGCCCACAGCTGAAAGCAATCCGTAATGGCGCACAGATCGTTGTTGCCACTCCGGGCCGTCTGTGCGACCACCTGCGTCGCGACGAAAAAGTACTGGCGACCGTGAACCACCTGGTTCTCGACGAAGCCGACGAAATGCTCAAACTGGGCTTCATGGACGACCTGGAAGTTATCTTCAAGGCCTTGCCTGTCACCCGTCAGACCGTATTGTTCTCGGCCACCCTGCCGCAGTCGATCCGTGCCATTGCTGAACGCCACCTGCGCGATCCGCAACACGTGAAGATCCAGACCAAGACCCAGACCGTTACCGCGATCGAGCAGGCTCACCTGCTGGTTCACGCTGACCAGAAGACTTCGGCCGTTCTCAGCTTGCTGGAAGTGGAAGATTTCGACGCCCTGATCATGTTCGTGCGCACCAAGCAGGCGACCCTGGATCTGGCCAGTGCCCTGGAAGCCAAAGGCTACAAAGCCGCTGCGCTGAACGGTGACATCGCCCAGAACCAGCGTGAGCGCGTGATCGACTCCCTCAAGGATGGCCGTCTGGACATCGTTGTGGCGACCGACGTTGCCGCTCGTGGCCTGGACGTTCCACGCATCACTCACGTGTTCAACGTTGACATGCCGTACGACCCAGAGTCCTACGTTCACCGTATCGGCCGTACCGGCCGTGCCGGTCGCGAAGGTCGTGCACTGCTGCTGGTGACTCCGCGTGAGCGCCGCATGCTGCAAGTGATCGAGCGTGTAACCGGTCAAAAGGTTGCTGAAGTTCGCCTGCCGGACGCTCAAGCCGTTCTGGATGCGCGCATCAAGAAACTGACCAACAGCCTGTCGCCGCTGGTTGCTGATGCCGAATCGACTCATGGCGATCTGCTGGATCGTCTGACCGCCGACATCGGTTGCACCCCGCGTGCCCTGGCCGCTGCTCTGCTGCGCAAGGCTACCAACGCTCAAGCGCTGACCCTGGCCGCTATCGAGAAAGAACGTCCACTGGTGCCGAACAATGCACCGCGTGGCGATCGTCCAGAGCGTTCCGGTGATCGTCCTGAGCGTGGCGACCGCGAGCGTCGTGCTCCGATGCCACTGGGCGAAGGCCGTGCACGTTGCCGTACCGCGCTGGGCGCGCGTGACGGTATCGCTGCCAAGAACCTGCTGGGCGCCATCCTCAACGAAGGTGGTCTGGCGCGTGAAGCGATCGGTCGCATCCAGGTGCGTGACAGCTTCAGCCTCGTCGAGCTGCCGGAAGATGGTCTTGAGAAGTTGCTGACCAAGCTGAAGGACACTCGCGTTGCCGGTAAGCAGTTGAAGCTGCGTCGCTACCGCGAAGATTGATCCGCTCTCGGGCTGATTGATCGAACATGAAAAATCCCCGACTGGTTCGGGGATTTTTTATGCCTGCTGTTTTGTGGTCGACACTTGAGCTCTGTGGGAGCGGGCTTGCTCCGGGCGGCGTTCCGACGAAGGCCGCGACGCGGTCTGTCTGTCAGCCGAAGCGGTAAATGTCCATGCCCAGCGCACCCATGGTGAACCCTTGGTGAGCAACACTGAACTGCCCCCCGGCAGCGCGGGCAAAGTACAACGGCAACAAGTGCTCATCACTCGGATGATTGCGTACAGCGTTTGGCGCCTGCGCGCGATAGTCGTGCAACGCGGCTTCGTCATTCGCTGCGAGTTTCTCGATCATCCAGTCGCGAAATGCTTGGGCCCAGGGCTCAACGCTCTCGGGGCCGGCATGCCAGTCCAGTTCCCGCAGGTTGTGAGTGATGCTGCCGGAGCCGATCAGCAGGACGCCATGTTCGCGCAGGCTGGCCAGCGCGTGGCCAACACGGGTCTGCAGGGCGGGGCCGCCACGGGTGGGCAATGAAACCTGGACAATCGGGATGTCTGCCTGCGGGTACATCAGCGATAAAGGCACCCAGACGCCATGGTCGAAAGGCCGATTGCTGTCGATACGTGCAGCAAAGCCAGCGGTTTTCAATAACTCGGCAACCTCTGCGGCGAGTGATGGGGCGCCGGGAGCCGGGTACTGGACTTCGAACAGGGCTTTGGGAAAGCCACCGAAGTCATGCCAGGTTTCCGGTTGCGGGTTGCCACTGACCAGCAGCTCATTGCTTTCCCAGTGCGCGGAAACAATCACAATGGCCTTGGGCTTCGGTATTTCGGCGGCCAGGCGGGCAAGTGCCGGCCCGCTGGCGCCGGGTTCCAGGGCGAGCATGGGGGAGCCGTGGGATATGTACAGGCTGGGGAACATGAATGAGCTCCTGAGAGTTAAGATGCAACATCTTCAGTCAGATCATTAATCTAAATCTAATATAAGTTTTAGGGTGTTTTGATCGAATTTTCGGGGTTAATTATGCAGCCTGAGTTTTGGCACAAGAAATGGGCGGCGAACCAGATCGGCTTTCACCTGCCGCAGGTGAACCCTCATCTAAAGCGGTTCTGGCCAGCGTTAAGCCTTGAAGAAGGCGCACGCGTGTTGGTGCCGTTATGTGGAAAAAGCCTGGATTTGCTATGGCTCGCCCATCAAGGCCATGAGGTCTTGGGAGTCGAACTGTCGGAAAAAGCCGTCGAGGAGTTTTTCAGCGAACATGGCTTTGATCCGGCCGTCAGCGAGCAGGGGCCGTTCAAGGTTTATCGGGCAGGTTCCATTGAGCTGTGGTGCGGCGATTTCTTCGAGCTGACGGCCGGCGATGTGGCTGATTGCTCCGCACTTTATGATCGCGCGGCGTTGATCGCGTTGCCGGCGGAAATGCGAGAGCGCTATGCCGTCCATTTGAAGCGGATACTGCCGAAGGAGTCCCATGGCCTGGTGATTACCCTGGACTATGACCAGGCGCAAATGCCCGGTCCGCCGTTTGCTGTGCTCGATGATGAGGTGCGGCGGCTGTTCGGGGACTCATGGGCGCTGAAGATCCTGGAGGATCAGGATGTTTTGAGCGAGAGCGGGAAGTTTCTGGAGGCAGGTGTCACGCGGCTGGAGGAGCGGGTGTATCGGGTTTCCAGTCGGTAATTAGTTGTTGGTCCCGGCCTCTTCGCGGGCAAGCCCGCTCCCACAATGATCTGTGGCGTTCGCAGATCCTGTGGGAGCGGGCTTGCCCGCGAAGAGGCCCTGAAAAGCACTGAAGCATTTGAACAGGCAAAAAAAGGCCCGCATCGCTGCGGGCCTTTTCATTTTTGCTGTGAAGTCTCTTAGCCCCGACGACGAGCCAGAGCGTCGATACGCTCTTCCAGCGGCGGGTGGCTCATGAACATGCGAGCGAACCCTTGCTTGATCCCACCGTTGATGCCGAAGGCGTTCAGAGTGTCAGGCATGTGCACCGGCAGCCCTTGTTCCGCCCGCAGGCGTTGCAGGGCGCCAATCATCGCGGCGGTGCCGGCCAGGTTTGCACCGGCTTCGTCGGCACGGAATTCGCGCTTGCGCGAGAACCACATGACGATGGCGCTGGCCAGGATGCCCAGAACCAGTTCGGCGAAGATGGTTGCCACGTAGTAGGCAATGCCCTGGCCTTCTTCGTTCTTGAAGATCACCTTGTCGACGAAATTGCCGATGATCCGTGCGAAGAACATCACGAAGGTGTTCACCACGCCCTGGATCAACGCCAGGGTAACCATGTCGCCATTGGCTACGTGGCCGATTTCGTGGGCCAGGACGGCTTTCACTTCATCCGGCGAGAAGCGCTCGAGCAAACCCTGGCTGACCGCGACCAATGCGTCGTTCTTGTTCCAGCCGGTGGCGAAGGCGTTCGCCTCGTAGGCCGGGAAGATACCGACTTCGGGCATCTTGATCCCGGCTTCGCGGGACAGTTGCTCGACGGTTTGCAGCAGCCATTGCTCGTGACGGGTGCGTGGCTGGGTGATGATCTGGGTGCTGGTGCTCATCTTCGCCATCCACTTGGAGATGAACAGCGAGAACAAGGAACCTGCGAAACCAAAGACCGCACAGAAAATCAGCAGCTGATTGAGGTTGAGATCAACCCCATTGGCCGCCATGAACCCGTTGAAGCCGAAAAGGCTCAGGGTGATGCTGGCAATCAGCACGACCGCCAGGTTAGTGGCCAAGAACAGCAGGATGCGCATCATGGTTGTAGAAATCTCCTCAAGCTAAAGATGTAGCGTACTGCGGGGTATATAAGGTGCTGCACCGGGGTATTCAACCGGGTGACTATTTCAAACTGTGTCCTACGGCAACAGTCTAGCTGCTTGCAGGGCATTTCCGACAAGTATGCGGGAAGTGTTTGTCAGTCAATTCGTGTCGAAGGCCCCGCCTTTGTTAGGCGCGAGCAGGCAAGGCGCTGTCCGGCAGCGACAAAGCGACTGCCAGCGGCGTAATGCAAACAAATGTTGCCGGATGAATCACCGTGCGACCTGCGGGAAGGTCGCACGGTGACAGATCGCTTACTGGCGGTAGGACTTGAGGAAGCCGCCGATGCGTCCGATGGCCATCTCCAGGTCATCGATACGGGGCAGGGTCACGACGCGGAAGTGGTCTGGCCATGGCCAGTTGAATGCGGTGCCTTGAACCACCAGCAGCTTCTCGGAGAGCAGCAGGTCGAGGACGAATTTTTCGTCGTTATGGATCGGGCAGACCTTGGGGTCGATCCGCGGGAATGCATACAGCGCGCCCATAGGCTTGACGCAGCTCACGCCCGGAATGTCGTTGAGCAACTCCCAGGTGCGGTTGCGTTGCTCCAGCAGACGGCCCTGCGGCAGCACCAGGTCATTGATGCTCTGATAGCCACCCAGGGCGGTCTGGATCGCGTGCTGGCTCGGCACGTTGGCGCACAGGCGCATGTTCGCCAGCATGTCGATGCCTTCGATGTAGCTCTGGGCGTGGTGTTTCGGGCCGGAAATGGCGATCCAGCCGGAACGGAAACCGGCGACGCGATAGGATTTGGACAGACCGTTGAAGGTCAGGCACAGCAGGTCCGGCGCCAGGGAGGCGGTGCAGATGTGCACGGCATCGTCGTAGAGGATCTTGTCGTAGATCTCGTCGGAGAACACCACCAGGTTGTGCTGGCGGGCCAGTTCCAGCATGCCCAGCAGCACTTCCTTCGAATACACCGCGCCGGTTGGATTGTTCGGGTTGATGATCACCAGGGCCTTGGTGTTCGGGGTGATCTTGGCCTTGATGTCGGCCAGGTCCGGCCACCAGTTGGCTTGCTCGTCGCACAGGTAATGCACCGGATTGCCGCCGGACAGGCTCACGGCAGCGGTCCACAATGGATAGTCCGGCGCTGGCACCAGCACTTCGTCGCCATTGTTGAGCAGGGCCTGCATCGACATCACGATCAGTTCGGAAACGCCGTTGCCCAGGTAGATGTCTTCAATGCCGACGCCTTCCACCTGCTTTTGCTGGTAGTACTGCATGACGGCCTTGCGCGCACTGAACAGGCCCTTGGAATCGCTGTAGCCCTGGGCGGTCGGCAGGTTGCGGATCACGTCCTGGAGGATTTCATCCGGTGCTTCGAAACCAAAGGGCGCCGGGTTGCCGATGTTCAGCTTGAGGATGCGATGGCCTTCCTCTTCCAGGCGCTTGGCGTGCTTGAGCACCGGGCCGCGAATGTCGTAGCAGACGTTGGCGAGCTTGTTCGATTTGCTGACCTGCATGGCGATGTGTTCCCGAAAATGAAAGATCCAGACGGCGTTTGGGCAACCGTGCTGGGAATCCTGCGTATTCACACAGGCCTGACGCCTTGAGATGCAGCACCCATATTTCCGTTTGAATGCGCGTGGTCTGGCTGCCAGACTGGCGTTTGACGAGGCGCAATCATACGTGCCGCCCGATCCGTGGAAAAGGTACAGATCGGGCTTTTTCAGCCGCTGAGGTGTGATCATGGAAAAGTTGGAAAAAACCCTGGAAGAATGGAAGGCGATGCTCGATCCAGAGCAGTACAACGTGTGCCGCCTCAAAGGCACCGAACGTCCGTTTTCCGGCAAATACAACGCCACCAAGACCGACGGTGTCTACCACTGCATCTGCTGTAACGAGCCGCTGTTCGACTCCAGGACCAAGTTCGATTCCGGCTGCGGCTGGCCGAGTTTCTATGCGCCGATCGGCGACAGCGCCATGACCGAAATCCGTGATGTCAGCCACGGCATGATCCGCACCGAAGTGGTTTGCGCCAAATGCGACGCGCACCTGGGGCATGTATTCCCTGATGGTCCGCCGCCGACGGGTTTGCGTTACTGCATCAATTCGGTGTGCCTGGACCTGGTACCCCGCGGGTAATGCGAGCCCTGTAGGAGCTGCCGAAGGCTGCGATCTTCTGACCTTAAAAGGCCGGATCAAAAGATCGCAGCCTTCGGCAGCTCCTACGGTTGGTCAGCGGTTTGATTAATTAAATTGCACACAATTCAATTGCTCGCTATTTTGTTGTCTCTGCCATTCACTTGGAGCCTCAAACATGAGCGACAACCTGCTGAGCATTCCTTGCACCACGATCAAGGGTGAGCAAAAGACCCTGGCGGATTTCGCCGGCAAAGCCGTGCTGGTGGTCAATACGGCCAGCAAATGCGGTTTCACTCCGCAGTACAAAGGCCTGGAAGAGCTGTGGCAGACCTACAAGGACCAGGGCCTGGTGGTGCTCGGTTTTCCCTGCAACCAGTTCGGCAAGCAAGAGCCGGGCAACGAAGGGGCGATCTCCGAATTCTGCGAGCTGAACTTCGGTGTCAGCTTCCCGCTGTTCAAAAAGATCGACGTCAATGGTGCCGATGCCCATCCGCTGTTCGTGCAATTGAAAAAGCGCGCACCGGGGGTGCTGGGTTCCCAGGGCATCAAGTGGAACTTCACCAAGTTCCTGATCGGCAAGGACGGGCAACTGGTCAAGCGCTTCGCCCCGGCGACCAAGCCGCAGGACCTGACCCGCGAGATCGAAGCCCTGCTCAAATGAACACTTTGTCAATCGATTCCCTGAAGCTCGACAGTCAGCTGTGTTTCAAGCTGTACGCGGCTTCCCGTGCGGTGATTCGTGCCTACAAGCCAATGCTCGATCAGTTGGGCCTGACTTACCCTCAATACCTGGCGATGCTGGTGTTGTGGGAGTGGCAGGAAGCGACCCCGGAGCAACCGACCGTCAAGGCATTGGGCGAGCGTTTGGCCCTGGATTCCGGCACGCTGACACCCTTGCTCAAGCGCCTGGAACAACTGCAACTGGTGCAGCGTCAGCGTTCAGCGCGTGATGAGCGTGAAGTGCACCTGAGCCTGTCGCCAGCCGGCACGGCCTTGCGCGATCAGGTCGGGCCACTCAAGGCGCGCCTGTTGTGCGACAGCGGGGTCGATCTGAATCGTCTCAACGACTTGCGCGATGGCCTCGATCATCTGTTGGGACAGATCAAGGCACTGTCGTAACGGGGATCCACAAGTCCAGCAGGGCGGCCAGTTCTTCGCGCCGGAAGGGTTTGGCCAGGTAGTCGCTCATGCCCGCGGCACGACAGCGTTCGCGCTCCTCCGACATGGCGTTGGCCGTCAGGGCGACGATGGGCAGTTGGGGCCAGCGTCCGCTGTGGCGGATTTGCCGGCTGGCTTCATAGCCGTCCATCACCGGCATGTTGCAGTCCATCAGCACCAGGTCGAAATCCCGTTGCTCGAGTTGATCCAGGGCCTCTCCACCATGAGCCGCGGTGGTGACCTCGCAACCGAGTTTGCCGAGCATGCCCTTGGCCACCAACTGGTTGACCGGATTATCTTCCACCAGCAACACGCGCCCACGACGTTGCGGGCATTGCGTGTCGAGTCGGGACTCGTTGATCGGGTGGGTTTGCGGTTGCAGGATCCGCCGCAACGTCTGAAGCAGCGAATTGCGGGCCAAGGGGCGGGCCTGTTGTTGCAAGGGGGCGAGGGCGTTGACCTCTTCGCTGGGCATGAAATTGCCATAAGCGGTGATCAGCAGGATCGGCGCGCTGAGGGTGGGGCGCAAACTGAACAGGCATTCGGGGCAGTCGGTGATGAGCACGTCGGCTGCCAGGCCAAGCAGTGGGTCATCCATGGAACGCCGTTCATAGTCCAGCCCCCAGCCAGGCAACAGACTGTTGAGCAGTTCGCCCAGTCCGCTGCTGGCGGCCGTGATGGCAATGACTTTGCCCTTGAGCGAAACAGCCGTTGCACGGGTATGGCTGGGCAATGGCAAATCCGCGCAGAACTGGCTGCCAAAACCCGGCTCGGAGCTGATTGTCAGGCGCCCCTGCATGGCTTCGCAAAGGTTGTAGGTCAGGGCCAGGCCCAGCCCGGTGCCGCCAAACTGGCGGGTAATACCGACACCGGCCTGGGTGAAGGGCTGCAAGATTTTGACCTGGGCATCCTGAGGGATGCCGATGCCGGTGTCGCACACTTCGATTCTGACGCCATCGCCGAACGTCGACAGGCGCACGTCGACCCGCCCGAAACGGGTGAACTTGAGGGCGTTGGACAGCAGATTACTGACGATCTGCCGCACCCGGGTCGGATCGCCGAGCACCAGTGCCGGGAAATGCGGATCGATCAGACAGGTCAGTTCTACGCTGGGGGCGGCGTTCTGCGACAACAGGTTGGCGGTGTCTTCGATCAGCGAGCCGAGGTCGAAGGGGATGTGTTCGAGTTCGAGCTGGCCGGCATCGAACTTCGACAAGTCGAGAATATCGTTGAGCAGTTCCACCAGCACTTTGCCCGAGTCATGGGCGATCGACAGTTGTTGCTGTTGTTCGGCATTCAGCGGCCCGTCGAGGGACAGCGCGATCATCCCGAGCAAGCCATTGAGGGGTGTGCGGATTTCATGGCTCATGTTGGCGAGGAACACCGAACGGGCTTCGGCCATGTCCAGTGCTGTGCTGCGAGCGACTTCCAGTTCCTCGTTGGATTGGCTCAGCCGGGCGTTGATCGCCTTGAGTTCGGCAGTGCGGGCCGAGACGATGTTTTCCAGTTGGCCGAGGTACTCGGTCAGGCGGTTTTCCGCGTTGCGCCGCTGCTGGATTTCGGTGGTGGTGTTCTTGAATTGCTGGTTGGCAACCTTGACCAGCACGCCGATCTCATCGTTGGCGTGCCCGGCGGGACACTCCAGTGAGGTCGGCTCGGTGCTGCTCGGGTCGCGACCGCTGAGTTCACGGATGACCCGCACCAGGGGTTTGGTCAGCATCACATAGAACAGTGCCAGCAGGATGCCGGACAGCAGCAGGCTGCGGGCGAACCCATTGAACAGGGTCACTTCGGCCCGGCGCAGGAACCGGTCGCCGAAGGCGTAAGTGTCGACGTTAAGCCGCAGCGTGCCCAGGGATTCGTTGGGTAACTGATCCAGGTAAAGCCGGTCTTCGAACTGTCGATTGGCGCCGAACAGGAAGTCACTGAGCATCCGGTAACCGTTTTCCACACCGGGTCGCTTGACGTTGGCCAGCACAATGCCGTTGTTGTCGGTCAGTTTCGCGCCAATGATCGCTGGCGAGCGCAGCAGGCCCAGGGTCAGTTCCTTGGCGAGTTCGGCGTCGATGTTGTAGGCGATTCGCGAGGCCGGGTTGTGGCTGATTTCCAGTAATGAAAGGATTTCACGATTGATGGAGGCGTCTTCACTGGCATAATCGATGCCTATTTGCAGCAGGCTGAGCAGCGTGCCCAGAATGAAACCAACCAGCACGGTAAGCCGGGCTTGCTTGAATGACAGCCGGTTGGTGAATTTGATATCCATGGGGGGGTGAACCACTTCTGTTTCCTTTCGCTGCTCAAGCATAGTTGATCATGCCTGCCTACTGATGTTCTCGCGAGGCCTGTACTGCGGGGGCAGCCGCTTGTGTGACGCTGTGTTTCGTCGCTGTATCACCATCATTACTGTGAACGTGCCCAAGGAGAAGTCGTGGATTCCCGATTGAATGCTTTTCTTGAACGCGCCGATGCCGTTCTGGCCCGCATCGAGCCGTTGCTGCCGGCACCG
The DNA here is from genome assembly GCF_057839025.1 of Pseudomonas sp. KH_046_1. NCBI lineage: Bacteria > Pseudomonadati > Pseudomonadota > Gammaproteobacteria > Pseudomonadales > Pseudomonadaceae > Pseudomonas > Pseudomonas sp. KH_046_1. The sequence continues at coordinate 4,598,950 of NZ_CM174481.1, read as the reverse complement.
CGGCCAGCCATAGACTGGACGCAATGCCTGGCCGCGCGTTGGCAGCGTGAGTCGCGCGGCGGTTATCTGATGCCGCTGGAGGTCAGCCTCGACATGCGTTTGTCGGACCTGATCGGCGTCGACCGGCAAGTCGAGCAGCTTGGGCGCAATACCCGGCAGTTCCTCGACGGCATGCCGGCCAACCACGCCTTGCTCTGGGGCTCGCGCGGCACCGGCAAGTCATCGCTGGTTCGCGCCTTGTTGGCCGAGCACGCTCAAGCCGGTTTGCGCCTGATCGAGATTGAGCGTGATCACCTGGCAGACCTGCCGCGAGTGGTCGAACAGATCGGCAAACTGCCCCAGCGTTTCGTGCTGTTTTGCGACGACCTCTCGTTCGAGTCGGGCGAGGGTGATTACCGAGTGCTCAAAAGCGTCCTTGATGGCTCGCTGGAACAGGCGCCGGACAACGTTTTGCTGTACGCCACGTCCAACCGTCGCCACCTGGTGCCGGAAAAGGAAAGCGACAACGAAAACTGGAAACGGGTCGACGGCGAACTGCATCCGAGCGAGGCGGTGGAAGACAAGATCGCGCTGTCGGACCGCTTCGGCCTGTGGCTGTCGTTCTATCCGTTTACCCAGGAACATTTCCTCGACGTCGTCGAGCACTGGATCGGCCAGTTGGCCGGCAAGGCCGGATTGGCGTGGCAGCGCACCGAGGAGCTGGACATTCTGGCGGTACGCTGGGCCACCGGCCGAGGCAATCGCAATGGGCGTTGCGCCTATCAATTTGCTCGTTATTGGGTCGGGCTGAAACTGTTGGAGCACAAGGCATGATCGATTTACAAAAGAGCGGCCAGGGCCTCGAAGGCTACGGCATGCTGCACGCGCAGCTGGAATCATTGCTGGCGGACGAGCGGGATTTCATCGCCAATGCCGCACAGTTCTCGGCGTTTCTGTTCAATCAACTCGATGACTTGAATTGGGCCGGTTTCTACCTCAACCGTAATGAAGAACTGGTGCTGGGCCCGTTTCAGGGGCAGATCGCTTGCGTGCGAATTCCGTTCGGCCGCGGCGTATGCGGGACGGCGGCAGCCACCTTGCAGACCCAGCTAGTCGAAGATGTGCACGCGTTCCCTGGTCACATTGCCTGTGACAGCGCCTCGAACAGCGAACTGGTGGTGCCGCTGGTCAAGGACGGCCGATTGATCGGAGTGCTCGACCTCGACAGTCCGAAGCTCGCCCGTTTCACTGCACAGGACCAGGCCGGAATCGAACAGCTGGCGGCGATTTTCCTGCGCCTGACCGACTGCTGATCAAGACGCCAGGCCGGCGTTGGCCAGCAAGCCCGATGTGGTGCATCGGGCGTTAGGGTGAAACAGGTGTAAACCTATTTCAGGACTAGACACGTCACCGCCCAGGGCAATGGCCTGCCAGTAGCTGATCCAGACATCGCGCTTGCGGGTTTCTCCATGACGGTCAACACACTGCTGAGGGGGCAGGCAAAGTTAAGGCTCTTTCACTTTGCCTTCGTCGTAATGCTCGATCTGACGTAGTAACGCGTCCTCCAGCTCAAGTATGGCGCGCTCCATGGATTTGCAGCATCCAGCCACTTTTTCGCGATCGGAATCCTCATGGCAGGCTGCTTCGAGCGCCTCGCAGCAGTCGATCAAGCGGGAGGCCTGCACTATCCGGGCTGCGCCCTTGATCTTGTGGGCAATGTCCTGCAACGCCTGCGTATCCCCGGAGCTGGATAGTGGCAGCAGTGTTTGCAGATCCTGGCGGTTGCTACTCACCAACTCGTTGAGCAATCGCCGGTTCAACATCGGGTTGCCTCCGGTCATCAGTTTCAATCCGTGCAGGCTGAACGCCGGGGTTGCATGGGCGGGTTCAATGCCTTCCACCCATTGACTCAAGGCACCAAGGCTGAGGGGTTTGAATAGGCAGTCGTCCATTCCGGCCTGTTTGCAGCGTTGTATTTCTTCCGGTTGGGCGTTGGCGGTAAAGCCGAAAACGGTGCAGGGAGGACGATGGGTTTGTCGTTCATGCTGGCGAATGGCACGGGCCAGCTCGTAACCGTTCATGACCGGCATGTTGCAATCGGCGATCACCAGATCAAACGGTTGGTCTTTCCATGCCGCCAACCCCTCCTGCCCATCGGCCGCGACGGTAAATCGATGTCCAAGAAACTCCAGTTGCTGGCACGTGAGCAAACGATTGGCCGAGTGATCGTCGACTACCAGAACATTCAATGGGGTTGTGGCGACGACGATTTGCGTCTCGGCCACCTGGGCTGACTGTTGCAGCGGCAACGTTTCCAGCTGCAGCAACACCTCCACCTGAGTGCCGACGCCCGGCTCGCTGCGCAATTGCAGACTGCCGCCCATCATCTCGCAGAGGTTGCGGCTGATCACCAGCCCCAGCCCTGCGCCCCCCCTGGCCGATTGGATGGCGTTGTCGGCCTGAGCGAAGGGTTCGAACAGGCGCTGTTGATCCTGTTCACTGATCCCTATGCCACTGTCGTGAACCTGCACCCGCATTTGCACACGCTCAGGCTGCGTTGCCGGGTGCAGGTCGACAATGACCCGGACCTGGCCTTGCTCGGTAAACTTGATGGCATTGCTGATCAGATTGGACAGCACTTGCTTGAAGCGCAATGGGTCCAGCAGCACATCGAAAGTCGGGTTGGCCGATGAAAACTCCAGCACCATCTCGAGTTCTTTCTGTCGGGCCAGGCCTTCGAAAATCCGCACGACCGAGGCCACAAGTTCACCCGGATTAACGCGCTCCGGGCTCAGGCTCAAGCGTCCTGATTCGATTCTGGCAATGTCGAGAATGTCGCCAATCAGTTCCAGCAACCCTTTCGCCGAGTTGTACGCGACATCGATGGCCGGACGCTCCGGGTGCTGATGATCAAGACGCTTGAGTGCCAGTTCAAGCATGCCAATGATTGCATTCATCGGTGTGCGGATCTCATGGCTCATCGTGGCCAGAAACGTGCTTTTGGCCCGGTTGGCATTATCGGCGTGCTCTTTCGCGCAACGCAGATCATCGAGCAGTTGCCGCCGTTCGCTGATATCGATCCAGCCACCGATAATGCCTTGCACTTTTGCGCTGGAATCCCGATAGGGAAGAATCCAGTGATAGATCGTCAGCCGCCGGCCACCAATGTGCAGCTCGCGATCGACGATCAACGGTCTGCCCTCGGCCACCACACGCTGGTAGTCAGCCTGGTACTCCCGGGCTTCGAACACATTGCTCATCGATCCCTGCATGACGCTTTTGCCAATGACATCTTCACGCCTGGCGCAGAACGCTTGCAGGTAACTGTCGTTGCAACTTTGCAGCAGCCCCTGGCGATCACGTACGTAGATCGGATGGGGCGTGCCATTGACCAGCGATCGCATGAACTCGAACTGATCGTTCAGCGCACGCTCGGCGGCCTTGCGCTGCTTGATCTGGCGTCGCATGTAGTCGTTCCACGCAATGGAAATCAGCAATAGCACACCGGCACCGATCACAATTTGGTAGAACAGCCTTTGATAGTTGCGCCAGGTACTTTGCGAGGACGCCGAATAGCCGCGCCAGCGACTGTTGATGATGCCCAGCTCTTCCGGCGAGATGCTCAATAAAGCCTTGTCGAGAATTGCGTTCAGCTCTTTGGCGCCCCGAGCGGTGGCAAGGGAAAACGCCGCCTGCTCGGTGCCGATGGTGGTGCTGATTTGCAATGTGTGCTCGAACAGCCGCGAGGAAATGAAGTAATTGGCAATGACCAGTGAGTTCACCGCGCCCTCGGCCTGGCCTTCGGCGAGTGACTCTACGGCGCTGAATGTGTCCGGGGTTTCGATCAACTTGATTCGGGGAAACTCTTTGCGCAGGTAATCCATGAGTGGATTGCCGCGGGCAATGGCCAGACGCTTGTCCTGTAACTGCGCGAGGTTGGTCGGGCTGTCGGCGGCTTTGCGGGTCAGCAGGACGTAGGAATTTTCCAGAAAGGGGCGGGTAAAGTTCAGCTGGGTTTGACGTTGGGCGCTGGGAAGCAACGCGGCGATCACATCGGCCTTGTTGTCCTTGATCTGTTTGATCATTTCGTCGTCGCTTCGACTGCGCCGGATGTCAAAGCGCAAGCCGGTGCGCAGTCTGATCAGCTCAAGCAAATCCGCGGTGACCCCGCGAAAGTTGCCATTGCTATCGAAAAACGTCAGTGGCGCGAAGGCTTCGTTGACGACGACGCGCACAATCGGGTGGTGTGTCAGCCAGCGTTCTTCCCGGTCAGTGAGTTGCAGCTTTTGATCGGTCAGCAGAATGTCGCTACCGGCACTCCAGCGTTTGGCGATGTTTTCTCGTTCACTGGAGGGGATGGCCGTGATCATCGCGTTGATGATGCCGAGCAGCTCGGAGTTGTTCCTGTTAACGGCGAAGCTGAAACCATAGGCTTCATGTTTGCCGAAGTTGGCCATGCGGATGTTGTTCAAGTACCCCTTGTTGATCATGTAGTGAGTTGAAATGGTGTCACCGAGAAACACGTCCGCCTGATCGAAAGCCACGGCATTGATCGCATTCTGGTAGGACGGATAGGACGTGATGATCGCCTTCGGGTACAACGCCCTGACTTCCGCCAGCGGCAAGTAGTGATACACCATGCTCAGGCGCAATCCGGCCAGGCCATTGGTGAGGGATCGGGTTTCCCCTTCGCGGGTCACCAATACGGGTTGATCGACGGCATAGGGTATGGACAGTGCAATGTCGGCATTGTCAGCTTCGAATCCATTGGCGGTGCCAAGCAGATCGACTTCGCCGTTCTTCAACGCAGCGATCGCGGCCCCTCGGGAATCGAAACGCTGAACCGTGACGGGCAAACCGGTTACTTTTCCCAGAAGACCCGCGTAGTCGGCGGTAAACCCTTCATAGTCCTGACCACTGGTGGTCAGGTCGAAAGGGGGATAGTCCGGGGCCGACGTACCGAGCCTTAGTTGGTTTTTATGTTTTAGCCATTGTCGCTGGGATTCATCCAGCCGAACCTCCAGTGACCCGGCCTTCGAGCGGCTGAGCAGCGTGTAGTGTTCATTGCCCGGTGCCCCGAACAACGAAGTGCTCACGCATAGACCTGCGGTCACTTGAATCAGATAGACCTTCAAACGGCTGGGCATCGAGGTTCTCACACTAGCGCGTTACGTTTTGCCATCTCGATCAGTTCAACCAGGGATTTGGCTTTGAGTTTCTGCATGAGGCGCTTTTTGTAGGTGCTCACGGTCTTGTTGCTCAGAAACATGCCCTTGGCGATTTCCTTGTTTGTGCGACCTTGGGCAAAAAGTTGCAAGACCATCAGTTCCCGGTCGTTTACCGATTTGAACAGTTCCAGTTCGATACAGCGTGTTTCATCTCCGCGGACGGGGTTCAAGGCCTCGCTCGGGAAATAGTTGTAACCTGCAAATACCGCTTTTATGGCGCTGACCAGTTCACTGATGTCCTCTTGTTTGCAGACATAGCCCGATGCACCGGATTGCATGCAACGAATACCGAAAAGTGTCGGGCATTGTGCTGTCAGTACCAGCGTTTTAAGGGGGGTACTCATTGCGTTGAATCGGGATAGCACTTCCAGGCCATCCAGTTTTGGAATGCTGATGTCGAGAATGACCAGGTCCGGCATGCATTCGCGAACCATTTGCATGGCGTCGACCCCATTGTCAGTTTCGCCGACGACTTTGTAACCTTCATGTTCCAGTAACATTCGAACGGCAAGGCGGATAACCGGGTGATCGTCGACAATAAAAACGGAGTTCATAATCAAGTCCCATGCGAGCTCAAATAAAGCGCGCACCATAGCTCAGATACTTGAACGGACGCATGAACTGACCGAGCTGTAGCGGCAATATAGGAGAAATCCTACAGATAAAGAAGAATGGGACTACGTGTTAACTAGGTTTCTTATTAGGAAAGCTGAAAAGGTCTAATGTTTTGGTGTACTTTAAAAGGAAATTTCTTGTAAGTTTTTCGCTGTGTATTTGTCGGATTTCATATGTGTTTTTTCGATAGTGATGCCGAGGTCAATAAGCCTCTAAATTCAAATTGTTTCAATGGTTTTATCAAGTAACCCAATAACGGAAGCCCGTGTTCAATGGCCGTTTTTTCAAGTTCATCCAGTTCAGACGTCGTCAGGCTACTCAGAATGATTGCCTGTCTGATCAGCCCTCGCTGGCTGGCGAACCGGACCAGATCGAGTCCCGTCAGATCGGGCAGGCATTGATCGCATAAAAGGATGTCGAACGGTTGATCGGCCTCGAGCATTTGCTGCATGGCGCCTTTGGCGCTGTCGGTGGTAGTCAGTCGGGTGAAGCCATAACTTTCCAGCAGGTATTGAGTGGCTATTAGTTGGAAGGGGTGGTCTTCCACCACGAGGATGCATAGATCGTTTTCGGCCATGGGGAGCACTTCATCTGTCGAACAGAAGGGAGGGCGATTGTTTCGCGAGAGTACCGGGCAAGCGATCAGTTTGCTCGCCATGTGCTGTAGGGCGATTCGACGAAACTTGAGTGCTGTTGGATGTTGAAGGGGGGATCAGCCATAACGAATGCCGTAATGGCTGATCAATCGATACACCTCAGTGGCTGGTGCGGCCGGTCATTTCCAAGGCCATGTCACTGGCATAGCTGTCGGTCATGCCGGCGATGAAATCAATCATGCGCAAAAACGAAGTGTGCAACGGGCCGTGAGGATCGGGTGCATTGTTACCCAGCAGGTCAAGGATGCGGCGGCTCTTGAATGACGGGGTCCGACCGTTGTGCTGCTCCAGTGCTGCACCGCAAAAGGCGTTGAGCAGGATTTCCAGCGTGGTGTAGGCGCCGATCTCGTGCAGGGTCTTGCGCTTGTCCTGGAAGATCTTCTTGCGGGCCATGTCCTTGGCATTCAGCACGCAACGCTTGGCGGGACCGTGCATGTGTTCCACCAGATCGCCGGGTAGTGTACCGGCCAGCAGCGCCTCCTGTTGCTCGACGAAGGCGCGGGCCGCGGCATTGGTCAAGTGCTCGATGGCTTTGCCGCGCAGGATCGCCAGTTTGCGTCGGCGCGAATCGCCGGGACCGAGCTGGCGGTAGGTCTCCGGCAAGTCATCGCCCACCAGTCCCAGCAGCAGGGACTCGACTTCGGCGTATTCCAGCAACTCCATTTCCAGGCCGTCTTCCAGGTCGATCAGCGCATAGCAGATGTCGTCGGCGGCCTCCATCAGGTACACCAGCGGATGCCGCGCCCAGCGTTGGTCCTCCAGTTGTGGCAGGCCGAGTTTATGGGCGATCTGTTCCAGCAGCGGCAGCTCGCTCTGATAACACCCGAACTTGTGTTTCTTGTATCCCAGCGAGTCGGCGTGCCTGGCCGTCCATGGATACTTCAGGTACGTGCCCAGCGTTGCATACGTCAGTCGGGTGCCGCCGTCGAACTGGTGATACTCCAGTTGAGTGAGTACCCGAAAGCCTTGGGCATTGCCTTCGAAATTCAGGAAGTCATTGCGCTCGGCTTCACTCATTGCATCCAGCCAGCCACGGCCGGCGGCTTGCTGGAACCAGTGACGGATCGCGTCTTCACCGGAATGGCCGAAAGGCGGGTTGCCGATGTCGTGTGCCAGGCAAGCCGATTGCACCACCATCCCCAAGTCGCTGGGTTCGCACCAGTCGGGCAGGGTGCTGCGGATGGTTTCGCCGACCCGCATGCCCAGTGAGCGACCCACGCAACTGACTTCCAGTGAATGGGTCAGGCGCGTATGAATGTGATCATTGCTGGACACCGGATGGACCTGGGTCTTGCGCCCGAGGCGACGAAAAGCCCCCGAGAAAATGATGCGGTCGTGGTCTTTGTGAAAAGGGCTGCGGCCGAGTTCTTCAGGGCTGTGCAGAGGTTTTCCGAGGCGTTCGCGGGTAAGCAGGGTGTGCCAATCCAAGGCGGGTCTCTCCGTCAGGTGACTGATGGCCTAGCTTCCCGTTTCGCGCCATGACCTGCAAGCGGAACTGCAATCCCGGCGGCGTCGATATCGAGGCCTCCTTGCAAGAACTTTTTTTGGAGGGTGCCTGTCGACCGGGTAGGCGCACAGGATGCGCCCCTCGATAGAGGGGCGCATCCCGTCGACATTGCATGAATGCAGCCAGAAAGAAACGGATCAGTCTTTGCGCGAAGAGCCCTGCATGATCAGTTTGATCAGCGGTCCCAGTGTGGTGCCAAGGCGGATCAACCGGGTCAGGCTGCTGAGGCCATCCCCGTTTTTTGCACCCTTGCCGGTCAGAAAGCCCAGCAAGGTGACGGCGGCCACGCCCCAGAGTGGAGCGTGCTTGATGCCGAAACCGTCCTGCAGGTTTCGCGTTATCCCGCGCACCCGTTGCAAGGGTTGCAGCAGTTGCGCGGATTCGTGGCGGATTTCCTGACGATGCATTTCCATGCGCAGGCGGATCAGGGCCTTGCGCATTTCCGCGCGCGAGCTGTTTTGTGGCAGTTCAGGCAGGCTCATGGCAGCAGGCGCTCCCGATCGTTGGCCAGCTCTTCCAGGGTGCCATGGAAGGGCGAGGACTCATCGAAAATCGCCGCTCTCAAGCGCATTCCACAGAATATGGCGGCGAGGGAGTAGAACACACAGAGCCCGATGATGGCGGTCAGGCGATACGTGTCCCAGAACACGATAAGCACCAGCGTCGACAACCCCACCAACAGCAGCAACGCAAACACCAGGGCCAGGCCGGCAAACAGCAACAGGCTGACGGTGCGGGCTTTTTGTTCCTGCAATTCGATGCCGAACAGTTCGACATGGCTGTGCAGCAACCCAATGAAGGCAGCACCCAGGCGCCGCGATGAGGAGCTGGTTCCCGTTTCAGACGGGCCGGATTCGCCAATCGACATATCAGCGCCGGCTGGCCAGCAGGCCGATCAGGAAGCCCACGCCGGCCGCGATCCCGACGGATTGCCAAGGGTTGGCCTGGACATAGTCTTCCGTGGCGGTGACAGCAGCCTTGCCGTGTTCGCGCAGGGAGTCTTCGGTCAGTTTCAGGGTTTCACGGGCACGCAAGAGACTGTCGTGAATCTGTTCGCGCAACTCGTCGGCCTGATCGCCGGCCAGGGTCGCGGTGTGCTCCAGCAAGCGTTCGGTGTCATTGACCAGTGTCTGAAAGTCGTTCATCAGGATTTCTTGAGCAGTCTTTGCCTGGGGGCGGGCCATGGTGGATCTCCTTAAGTGGCGTTCTGATGCGTTCGAGTATGAGCCTTCGGCGAAGGTTCAGTACAAATGACTGGTACAACTTTTGCTGAGTCGTGGTGCGCCGGTCCGCACCATTGCGCTATTGCCGGGCATGATTTCAGTAAAACCGTAGGACCAACAATCAAAAACTCGCGTAAACGTCCGGGGCGCGTTTTTCCTGGGCGGCGTCCGTGCGCCAAAGTGGTTCAACGGGATCAGTGCGCTGATGCCTTGAAGCTGCAACTTGGTGCATGGGCAGTCATCGCGAACTGCTTTGGTGCTTTTTTCTGCCATAAGGTCTGCCCATTCCATGGAAAATCTGCAAAGCGCTGTGGACACCCTGGTCCATAGCTCCAACACGCTGTTCATTCTGATCGGCGCCGTCATGGTTCTGGCCATGCACGCCGGTTTTGCCTTTCTCGAAGTCGGAACCGTGCGACAGAAAAACCAGGTCAATGCGTTGTCGAAAATCCTCAGCGACTTCGCTGTTTCGACACTGGCCTACTTCTTTATAGGCTATTGGATTTCGTATGGCGTGACGTTCATGCAGCCAGCGGCCGTGCTCAATGCCGACCATGGCTATGGACTGGTGAAGTTTTTCTTCCTGCTGACCTTTGCCGCGGCGATCCCGGCGATCATTTCCGGAGGGATCGCCGAGCGCGCCCGGTTTGTCCCCCAGCTATGTGCAACCGCGTTGATCGTCGCGTTCATCTATCCGTTCTTCGAAGGCATTGTCTGGAACGGCAACCTGGGTTTGCAAGCTTGGTTGCTGGAGCGCTTTGGCGCCGGTTTCCATGATTTCGCCGGCTCCGTGGTGGTGCATGCCATGGGCGGTTGGCTGGCACTGGCGGCGGTGCTGTTGCTCGGGCCGCGTAATGGCCGCTATCGCGACGGTCGGCTGGTCGCGTTCGCGCCATCGAGCATCCCGTTTCTGGCGTTGGGCTCGTGGATTCTGATTGTCGGCTGGTTCGGCTTCAACGTCATGAGCGCACAAACCCTGCAAGGTGTCAGCGGACTGGTGGCGGTGAACTCGTTGATGGCCATGGTTGGCGGTACGGTGGCGGCGCTGATTGTCGGGCGCAACGACCCCGGCTTTCTGCATAACGGCCCTTTGGCGGGGCTCGTGGCAATCTGTGCCGGATCCGACCTGATGCATCCTGTGGGGGCGCTGGTCACCGGAGCCGTCGCGGGGGCGCTGTTTGTCTGGTGCTTTACCGCGGCCCAAGGCAAATGGCGCATCGACGATGTGTTGGGTGTGTGGCCGTTGCATGGCCTGTGCGGCGTGTGGGGCGGCATCGCCTGCGGCATTTTCGGCCAGACCGCTTTGGGCGGGTTGGGCGGGGTCAGCCTGATCAGCCAGTTGATCGGCACTGCGCTGGGTATCGCTGTGGCTCTGGCTGGCGGGTTTGTGGTGTATGGCGTGATCAAGGCGTTGCATGGATTGCGCCTGAGCCAGGAAGAGGAGTATTACGGCGCGGACCTGTCGATCCACAAGATTGGCGCCGTGAGCCAGGACTGACTCGGGTCTCCTTGTCGTCGGTGGCATCAGGGCAGGGGCCGCAATGGCTCGACGGTTTTTCGGGGCAGGCCTAGAATGGTCACTTAATTTTCTGGTTGAGCGCTCATGCCTCCCGAATGTCAGCTGTTCGGCACCCTTGGATGCCATCTCTGTGAAGTAGCCGAAGCCATGTTGATGGAGTTCGTCGAGCGCGGCCTGCTGGTGGAATTGGTGGATATCGCCGACGATGAAACGTGGTTCGCCGCTTACAGCCTGCGTATTCCGGTGTTGCGGCGAGTCGATACCGGTGCTGAACTGGGCTGGCCGTTCAGTGCTGATCAGGTGGTGGCGTTCCTGGGTTAAACAGTTTTTGCGCTGGCGGTATCTCCCGCCTGTCGAACTTTGCGATTGATCCCCTTGGCTTATTCGGTGTTGATCGGATACTGTATGCGTATACAGTTATTCGCGGTGCCTGCCTTGCCGGTCCTGATTTTCGGGAGTGAGCAGGCAAGCCCGGGCGTGAGAGGGATGAATCGTGGTCAATGTCGAACAGTTGAAGAACAGCGTGAACCGGATGTCCGCAGACGTCGTGCGCGAGGCTGTCCTTGAGTTGCGTCTGGATGGTCTGGTGACCGAGGGGAAAACGCCCTTCAACAAAACGCATTTCAATACCTGTTTCGCAGAAATCGAAGCCTTGTTTCAACGCGCGGGTTATCACCGGCAACTCGATGTCGTGGGTTATCAGGGATTGTTGTACGCCCTGTACGACCCCGCTCGCTGGGAGGCGGTCGATGTACTGCGCTGGCTCAAGGAGTACACCGAAGCGGCGGCGCGCACGCAGATCCCGGCTTGAGGAATCTTAGGGGGCGTTTTCAATTAGTTTTCACGCCGGGAAAACTAATTGAGAACGCCCCCTAGGTTCATTCCCCTTGCTGTTGGATAATGCCGCTCTGCACTGAGGTTAGAGCTTTCGTATGTCCACTTCTTCTTTTTCCGCGGCACACAGCCAGGCCAGTACGCTCTACTTGCCACCTGGCCCGTGGCAGACCGTTGTCGATTGCCTGTGTGAGCATTTCAGCGCTATCGGTCGTGAACAATGGCTGGACAGAATCGCCCGTGGCCGGGTCCTCGATGGGCAGGGCATGCCGATTGCCCTCGATCTGGTCTACCGGGAAGGTTTGCGGATTCATTATTTTCGCGAAGTGCCGGATGAAAAGCCGATCCCGGTGATCGAGTCGATCCTGTACGCGGACGAGCATCTGGTGGTGGCCGACAAACCGCATTTCCTGCCGGTGACGCCGGCTGGCGAATACGTCGAACAGACGCTGCTCAGGCGCTTGATCCGGCGCCTGGACAATCCGCACCTGGTGCCATTGCATCGCATAGACCGGCACACCGCGGGGCTGGTGCTGTTTTCCGCCAATCCGCAGACCCGTTCGGCTTATCAGTCGTTGTTTCCAACCCGGCAGATCGAAAAGCGCTACGAGGCCATCGCAAAGGCGTTACCCGGCCTGGCTTTCCCGTTGGTGCATAAAAGCCGACTGGTCGATGGCGAACCGTTCTTTCGCATGCAGGAGGGCCCGGGAGCCAGCAACACGGAGACTGCGGTCGAAGTCAGGGAGAAACACGGGGATCTCTGGCGTTATGGTCTTTACCCGGTGACGGGCAAGAAACATCAGCTGCGGGTACATATGGCAGCGTTGGGCGCAGGTATCTGCAACGACCCGTTTTACCCCGAGGTGCTCAAGGATGCGCAGGATGACTACGCGAATCCTTTGAAACTGCTGGCTCAGGGGCTGAAATTTATCGATCCGGTCACAGGTCAGGCGCGAGAGTTCGAGAGTGAAATCACCCTGCAATGGTGATCAGGAAGCGATCCTGACGCGCTGTTCTCCAGGCATGAAAAAGCCCGCATCAAGCGGGCTTTTCTGTATCCGGTGGCACCAGGATTACAGCTCTTTGACGGTACGAACCTGATCTTTGTTGATGCGGGTCTGTTTGCCATCGAGCTGTTCGAATTCGTAGAAACCGGAATCCTTGTCGAATTGTGGCGTGTCGACGGCCTGGATTTCGCGACCGTCATTCAAGGTGATCACTGTAGGCGATGCGCAACCGGCGAGGGTGGCGAGGCCGAGTGCGAGCATGAAAGTGGCGAGGGTCCGTTGAGTCATGAGTTGTGTCTCCGAATAAGAATTCTTTGGTTGCTGAGCTTGAGACGTGTAGCGTCCGCGCAAGTTCCTGATCATTGTCAGTCTGACACAGTGTCATGACCGCTTAAAAGTTCCGGTGTGTTGAGGTTGGCCAGCCGAGGGTCTTTGTCGGGGCATTGCAGCGCGGTTGCGCCGAGCTTGCGCATCAACCGGCCAGGGCTGCGCTCACCTTCGTTCCAGGCATTTTCAAAAGCTGCCCTGTGTAGCACAGGAATCACGCACAACAAAGGTTCCCAGTGGTCATCATGCCGCACCATCAGCGGCTTGTCCGGATGCAGGTTGGCGGTCTCGCGCATATTGTCGATCAGCGCCGCATCAATGCCCGGAACGTCACAGGGCAAGACCAGCAGATGGCTATGGCGAGCCGCTTTCAGGCCTGCGCGAATACCGGCCAGCGGCCCGGGGAAGTCACCTTCATCATCGTGGACCAACTGGTCGGCGTAGGGTGCGTACTTCTCAAGGTTGCGATTGCAGGAGATGATCAGGTCATCGCTCAGCGGACGGGTCTTGCGATGCAGATGCGCAATCAGCGGTTCGCCATGCCAGTCCAGCAACCCTTTGTCCCGACCACCCATACGTTGGCCGCGGCCGCCCGCCAGGAGCAGAATGGAGCAGGGTGGCAATTGTGAATTCGTGGTCATGGCAGGCCTCCATGGGGGCGGCGAAAAAACGGAGCGCTGTGATATAACACCGGGCTGTTTCTCCTACAACTGGACGAGCCTATGAAAGCCAAGGCTGATGTACCTTTCGCACCGCTCAATATTGCAGTGCTGACTGTCAGCGATACCCGCACACTGGAAACCGACACCTCAGGTCAGGTCTTTGTCGACGGCTTGACCGCTGCCGGTCATTACCTGGCAGCCCGGGTGTTGCTCAAAGATGACCTGTACAAAATTCGCGCGCAAGTCGCCAACTGGATTGCCGACGATGTCGTGCAGGTGGTGCTGATCACCGGCGGCACCGGTTTTACCGGGCGTGACAGCACGCCGGAAGCCGTCGGCTGCCTGCTGGACAAACAGGTCGATGGATTTGGTGAGCTGTTCCGCCAGATCTCGGTTGCCGATATCGGCACCTCGACCGTTCAGTCCCGGGCGTTGGCCGGTCTGGCCAATGGCACGCTGGTTTGCTGCTTGCCGGGCTCGACCAATGCCGTGCGCACCGGTTGGCACGGCATATTGGCCGAGCAGCTGGATTCGCGGCATCGCCCGTGCAATTTCGTGCCTCATTTGAAACAGGCAGCGCCTTGTGAATCCCGTGGGTAAGCCTGGCAAGGCTGGCAGTCTGATGCCTGTCGAGCAGGCGTTGGCGCGCTTGCTGGAAATGGCCGAGGCTTCGAGGATTGTCGAGCGCGAACGCTTGCCGTTGGCGCAGGTACAGGGGCGTGTACTGGCTGAAGATCTGGTGTCGACGCTTGATCTGCCGCCCTGGCCCAACAGTGCCATGGACGGTTATGCCTTGCGCATGGCTGACTGGACGGGAGAGCCGTTGGTGGTCAGTCAGAAGGTGTTTGCCGGCCAGGCACCCGATCCGTTGCAGCCAGGAACCTGTGCGCGCATTTTCACCGGGGCGCCTGTTCCCGCCGGTGCCGATTGCGTCGAGATGCAGGAGAACGCCGAGGTTCAGGCCGATGAGCGAGTACGTTTCACTGAAGCCTTGACCCAAGGTCGGAACATCCGTCCGCAAGGCCAGGAAACCACCGTCGGCGAGTTGATTCTGCCAGCAGGTACGCAACTGGGGCCGATCGAGCAAGGATTGGCTGCTTCCTTGGGATGCGCTGAGTTGGAGGTGGTTCGCAAGGTGCGTGTGGCGGTGCTGTCAACCGGTGACGAATTGATTGAGCCGGGGCAGACGCTGGGGCCGGGACAGATCTACAACAGCAACCGGGTGTTGTTGTGTAGCTGGCTGCAGCGTTTGGGTTGTGAGGTCGTCGACGCGGGAATTCTGCCGGACAATCTGCAAACCACTCGCTCCCGATTGGGTGAGTTGAAGGATGTCGACCTGATCCTCTCGACCGGTGGCGTATCGGTAGGGGAGGCTGATTTTCTCGGCATCGCCTTGCGCGAAGAGGGCGAACTGACGTTGTGGAAACTCGCCATCAAGCCGGGTAAACCGCTGACGTTCGGGCATTTTCGCGGTGTACCTGTGATTGGCTTGCCGGGCAATCCTGCATCGACCCTCGTGACCTTTGCCTTGTTGACCAGGCCCTATCTCTTGCGCCGTCAGGGTGTAAAAGAAGTTGAGCCGCTGAAGGTGCAGGTGCCGGCAGGGTTTGACTGGCTCCAGCCCGGCAACCGGCGTGAGTATTTGCGCGCACGGCTGGAAAACGGCAGGGCGACGATCTACAAAAACCAGAGTTCCGGTGTGCTTCGCAGCGCTGCCTGGGCTGATGGACTGGTAGAAGTCCTGGAAGGTCGCACGCTGGTTCAGGGCGAAAGCGTTTACTTCATTCCGTTGAGCGAAGTCCTGAGCTGATAGCTACAACGGCTTAGTCACACAAGACCCGGTTGATTGAACCGGGTCTTGTGTGGATGGCAACTCAATGCGCCAGAAGCAATGAAATAACCTGCTCGAAACGGCTGTTGGCGATCCAGCCAAGGAGGCCGAGGATTACGGCTGTTCCGCCGGCTGAATAGGCAAGCCTGTGTTTGATGGATTTGACGTCACCCCGGACTTCGTCCATGTCCCTGCGTATGTGCTTGAGGTGTGTTTCCAGCTCGGTGACGCGAGGTTCCATATCGACTTCTCCCGTGGTTTTTGTGCTGTTGCTGCATTCAGCTCGATGGCCTGCAGTTTTATTATCTGTGAGCGGCAAGACCGAAATGGCCGGTGATGCAAGGTTTTGGCATTGCATGGCACGTCCTTGTGATGTCCTGCAGCCCAAGGTCTACCAATTCAGATTTGTGGTCAATTGAGCCGATTCCTCACGTTTTGTAAGAAAAATCCTGCTGTGTAGGGATCAAATCCTTCCGACTGGAAATAATTCGATTTCTTTCGACTTTTGACGGGGGGGCTTCTGGCGTCGACAGCATGTTTATTCGTGCGCGCCTGCCCTGGAGGGGGACAACCTGTGGTTCTCGGTGCGGCCAGTGGCGTTACTCGTGCATCTGTCTGACGATTCGCCGCTGTTACGTGCCGCTGAAGTGCCTAGTCATCAAGGCTGATGATTTGTTCACGCACGGCAAACAGCACCAGGCCGGCCACATCGTAGATCTGCAGTCGCTTCATGATCTGCGACCGGTGGGTTTCGACGGTCTTGACGCTCAGCCCCAGGCCGTTGGCGATCTCTCGGGTGGATTTTCCGCGAACGATCAACCGCAGGATTTCCAGCTGACGTGCCGTCAGGTTGTGCGAGTCGGCAGGTTCTGGCTGGTGTTTCTGGTTTCGCGTCAGCGCCTGGGTGATCACCGTGTGGGCAATAGCCGGGCTCAGATAGCGCTCGTTGTTGCGCAACGCCTCCAGTGCTTGTTCGAGCTCGGTCGCCGTGGTGTCCTTGAGCAGGTAGCCATGGGCTCCGGACTCCAGCGCCTGCATGATCAGGGCCGGGTCGGTGTGCATCGAGAGGATCAGGACCTTGCTCTGCGGGCGCACTCGCTTGAGCTGCTGCAAGGCTTCGAGGCCGCCGGTCCGGCGCATCGAAATATCCAGCAGGACAATATCCGGGGACAGATGCTCGACCATTTCCAGCAACTGTGAGCCGTCACTGGCCTCACCGATGACGGCATAGCCGGGCAGATCCATTACCAGGGCGCGCACGCCAGCCCTGATCAGCGAGTGGTCATCCACCAGTAGTAAATTACAAGTCAATGCATAACCTTATTCGAACTGGCCCGTTCGAGCGCACGGGGCGCCCAGGGAAAAAGAGCTTCGATTTGAGTGCCTTTGCCCGGCTCGCTGGTAACGCTCAATGTGCCGCCCAGTTGATCGATCCGTTCCGACATCCCGGCCATACCGCGCTGCCCTTCACGAACAGGGTCTGTTGCGGGCGCAAAGCCCTGGCCATCATCGCTGATCTGCAACTTCAGGCCTTGGGGCAGGCGCTGCAGGCACACCAGCAGATTTTTGGCCTGGGCATGTCGCAGGATGTTGGTGACCGCTTCCTGGGTGATACGGAAAGCGGCCACGGCCATTTCCTCCGGTATGCCGGTCAGGCGCTGCTGGCATTCCAGGCTCCAGTGCACCGGGGTGTTGGCCAGGGTCTTGAGCAGGTGTGCCCGCAGACTGGCTTCCAGCCCAAGGCTGGTCAACTGCCGGGGATTGAGAATGGCGGATACGTCACGAACTTTGGCCAGGGTTTCTTCCAGCGTGTCGCAGAGGACCGAGCATTGTTCCTGGAGTTCTTCGGGCATCCGGCGTTTGAGCCAGTCACTTTGCAGTTTTGCGGCGGTCAGCAATTGACCGATGTCGTCATGCAGTTCCCGGCTCAGCCGGTGACGCTCGTTTTCCTGAACCTGCAACAGCCGGTCAGCCAGTTCCTGAGGCTGGAACTTGATGGATTTGCGCGAGAGGCAGTACTGCACGGCAACACTGGTCAGCGTCGCAACGCTGAGCACCAGCAACGACAGGGGCAACGGGATGGACAAGCCATAAACCAGTAGGCTGCCGAGGGTCGAGCAGGCGCATAGCAACAGCGTGAATGTGCGTGCATATGCTCGGGAAGGTGGCCACATGGCGATTGACTTGAGGCTGGCGTGCATAGCGGATGGAGCCAATGGATGTTCGCTGCGGGCTGACCGGTCATGCTGGCTGACAGGCCCCTGTTTTTAATGTGGAGCGCCGACTTCAACGGGATGTACTTTTTGTTGGAGAGTTCAGCTCCGAACTGGAGCGAGCGGTATCCGGCTGAATTCACACTGCCATTAATTGGCGTCAACTAACAGGCGGCATAGTAGCACTTAAGATACCGTTGGTCGCGTCCGTATGTATGTCCGAAAAGTCAGGAACCCACTCGTCTGGACGACGCTTCCATAATGGAACAAGTTGATTGTTGCCGTCGCAAAATGCCGATTGCCCCTGGGTTTTGTTGTTGATACCAGGCAATGTCCTGGTCAAGACAGGCGCGCAATTGACGATGGGCAATAGTGGTTGTTAATAGATGTCGCTTATAGCTATGAAATATTCATTTGCGACATGTGCGCACTCAAGTTACAGCGCGGCATTGATAGTCAAAACACGTTATACGGCATGGTTTGGCAAGTTCAGGCCTGTCGTTCCGAATAGGATACGAGGGTGAACGGCCTGGAATTGACCGGTGGTCGAAATCGGCTTTGCCCGACCTGAAAGGCAAAGGCTTCGATCAGGGTGACCTGCTCGCTGTCGTCGAGACTGAGCTGTCCGGTGGTCTGGTCGATGAGTTCGAGTTGCCAGGCAATCAGGGTCAGGCAGTCTTTCAGGGCACTCAGCGCCTCGTCGTGCAGGCTCATGGTGTTCTGGGCGTGGTTCAGCAGGCCATGAATATGCAGAGAAAATTCAGACACGGCCGCCAACGCCAGGGCATCGGCCTTGTTGGCCAGCTTGAGCAGTATGCTGAGCATGCAGTCGATGGCGTCCTTGTCATTGCTGATCAACTGCAGATGACTCAGGCATTCCTCGGTTTTAGCCAGGAGTGTTTCAGCTTCGACGAGAAACTCGGGGAGCCGCTGGGCCCACTCTTTACGGTCGTTCGGCATACTTATCTCCACAACGTCATTTCAAATGAGGGGATATCGTGTGTGTCGACGAGGGCGGTCGGGACCCCGGCATTGCCGAGTCGTCGGGTGAACGAGCTGCGGCTGGCCCGGAGGCAGGCTGGGGAACACGAGAGGGTGGTTGGCCACTTACTTGCGATCGCACACAAAAGCCTGACTCCGTTCATGCAATGAGAATGGCGTCACATTAATGGCTATTGGATATTGCGAATATCAGGTTGCACCTGATTGTTGATAGGGGAATCCCTTACACAGGGGAACCTTTCGCGCGAACCATGGTCGCGTGACGCAGAAGTGCAGCAGATGGAATCACAGTGCTAGTAAAGCATGATGTTAATATGACATCAATGCCCGGGCATGGCATTTTGGAGAGGGTCAAGCTTCGGCAAAAACAGCCGATAACCTTCTTTAAGTGAATTCATCCGAACAAGACCAGGAGTCATTGATGGCCGGCATTCTCGACACGGTAGACCAACGCACGCAATTGGTGGGTGAGAATCGCCTGGAAATTCTCATGTTCCGGCTCGCCGGACGGCAATTGTTCGCGATCAACGTCTTTAAAGTGCAGGAAGTCCTGCAGTTGCCAAAGTTGACGCTGATGCCGCAGCGCCATCCTTTTGTGTGCGGCGTGGTCAACCTGCGTGGCCAGACCCTGCCGGTGATCGATCTGTCCCAGGCCATTGGCATGCGCCCGTTGGTGCCGGGGCCTGGCAGCACGATTATCGTCACCGAGTACAACCGTTCGGTTCAGGCCTTCCTGGTCGGTGGCGTGGACCGGATCGTCAACATGAACTGGGAAGCCATTCTGCCGCCCCCGAGCAGCGCCGGCCGCCAGCACTACCTGACGGCCATCAGCAAGGTCGATGATCAACTGGTGGAAATCATCGACGTCGAAAAGGTCCTGGCCGAAATCGTCCCGTACAACGCCAAGGTCTCCCGCGACAAGCTCGAGGATCCGGTGCTGGAACGCGCCCGTGGCCGAGAGGTGCTGCTGGTGGATGACTCGAACGTGGCCCTGGCGCAATTGCGCGATACCCTCGGACAGCTGGGCGTGAAGATGCACATCGCCAGCGACGGGTTGAAGGCCTTGAACATGCTCAAGGCCTGGGCTGATACCGGCGTGGACATGACCGAAAAACTGCTGATGGTCTTCACCGATGCGGAAATGCCGGAAATGGATGGCTATCGCCTGACCACCGAAATCCGCAACGACCCGCGCCTGCGCGGCTTGTACGTGGTGCTGCACACTTCGCTGTCCGGCAGCTTCAACGACTCGATGGTGAAAAAGGTCGGCTGCGACAATTTCCTCTCCAAGTTCCAGCCGGACAAACTCGTCGACGTGGTGCGCCAGCGCCTGATGCTTGACGAAGTGCCGGCCTAAGCGGGTCTGCACAACTGTGGGAGCAGGTTTGCGGTGTCTGATCGTCAGCCTTTGATTCAGTCACCAAGCTCGTATAGGGTGGCGTTTTAACCTACCAGGGAGCTGGCCATGTTGCGTCTGAGCGCGCTGTATCGTTATCCGTTGAAGTCCGCCAAGGGCGAGACCTTGCAAGCGATCGGTCTCGATAAACTCGGGCTGGACGGCGATCGACGCTGGATGCTGGTGGATGAGGCCAGTGGACGCTTCCTGACCCAGCGTGCGGTGGCGCAGATGAGCCAGTTGTCGGCGCTGTGGAATGCCGAGGGTGGCTTGACCCTTAGCGCGCCCGGCCATTCGCCGATCGACATTGCCTTGCCTGGTAACGATGCAGAGTTGCGTGGAGTGACGATCTGGCGCGATACCTTGCGAGTCCCCGATGCAGGCGATGAAGCAGGGGCCTGGGTCAGCCAGTTCATCGGCAAACCGACACGCCTGGTGCAGGTGCCGCTGGATCGGGCGCGGATGACGGAGGCTGGCTACGGCAAGGATGACGATCAGGTGGCGTTCGCCGATGGCTATCCGCTGTTGCTGATTGGTCAGGCCTCTCTCGAGGACTTGTCGCAACGGGTCGGGCGTCCGTTGGAGATGCTGCGTTTCCGGCCGAACCTGGTGATTGAAGGCAGTGCAGCGTTCGCCGAGGACGGCTGGAAGCGTATCCGTATCGGCGAGGTCGAGTTCCGCGTGGTCAAGTCCTGTTCACGCTGCATCCTGACCACCATCGACCCGCAAACCGGGGAGCGCAGCGACGACCGCGAACCGTTGGCCACCTTGCAGAAATACCGTTCCCAGGCGGACGGCGCAATGTTCGGCCAGAACCTGGTCAACGACGGCAACGGTCGACTGGAAGTCGGCATGCCGGTGGAGATCCTCGAGTAATTTTGCGCAGAATAAAAAATGCCCGTGTCGAAAAACACGGGCATTTTTGATTGCGGTGAAGCCCCGCGGTTTAGCCGCGGTATTCGCACAGGTAAGCGGTGTCGACGGCGACTTTCAGCTGGAACTTGCTGTTGGCCGGCACGTTGAACTGGCTGCCGGCGGCGAAGGTTTCCCAGTCGCTGCTGTCTGGCAGTTTGACGGTCAATGCGCCGCTGACCACGTGCATGATTTCACGCTGGCTGGTGCCGAATTCGTAGGCGCCCGGAGCCATGACGCCGATGGTCGCTAGACCTTCTGCGGTGCCAAAGGCGATCGACTTGACGGTACCGTCGTAGTACTCGTTGACTTTGAACATGGGCGATTCCTCGAAAAGGGCTAAAAAGGGCCGGCCAGTATGCACAAGGCCCTTGGCGTCGTCACCTGTCTAAAGCGGCAGAACCAGCGGCAGCAGGCGTGCGGTATTGCGCGCATCTTCCAGCGCCCGGTGTTGTTGGCCGTTGAACTGCAAGCCGGCCAGTTGCAACGCGCCGTTTAATCCCAGCGGGCGCTCCAGTCGTCGGGCCTTGGCAAAACGCTGTTTGAGGTTCATGTGCGGCACGTTGGCTAGCATGCTGGCGAGTCCCAGCTGCTGCCAATCCTGAAGCAGTTGTTTGCGATCGTAATCGCCCCAACTGGCCCAGCCCTCAAGTCGCGTGTGATGTTGGCCGAGCCAGCGTTCAAACGCCGGCCAGACTTCGCCCAGCGGTTGCGCGGCGTCGATGTTGGCTTGGGTGATGTGCGTCAGCTCGCGGCAAAACGGCGTCAGCAACGGCCGCCGTAAAGGCCGGACGAAGCGCTGGAACTGGTCCAGTTCGCGTCCCTTGCGATCCACCAGGGTGGCGCCGATTTCAATGATTTCCATATCCGTTACGGGCCAACCCCCCTCATCGGTGGTGGCCTCCAGATCAATGACCAGCCAGTGAGGCATTGCAGGTTTCCTGGTATCCGCGTCCTGTAGGGTTTGAGCGTAGCCAAACCCGGCGGTTCCGCCTAGCGGCTTATTCGACCTCCAACAGAATCTGCCGGTTTGTCACCTGATCCCCGACTTTGACTTGCAAGCGTTTGAGTACACCGTCGATGCCCGACTTCAATGGATGCTCCATTTTCATCGCCTCCAGTACCACCAGCAGTTGGCCCTTGGTCACCTGGCTGCCTTCGTTGACCAGGACGTCGACAATCGCCCCGTCCATCGGTGCCTTGAGGGTGCCGGAGCTGACACTGGCCTGGCCGGTAACCTGCGCCTGAGTGTGATCCACGAACTGCAGGCTACCCGGCCGGGTAAACAGCCAGAGACGCCCGGCCTCCAGGCGATAAGCGTGGCGTTGGCGAACGCCTTCGATTTCGAGGGTGGCCCAGCATCCGTCGCTGTGGATGATCTTCAGTTCGAGGCTGCGCTCGGCGACCTGAATGCGCATAGGCTGGCCCGGGGTCGCCTGCAACGCCACCGGCCAGTCCTGATCTTCAAGGCCGATGCGATAGTGCAGCGGCACGCTGGCGTTGTTGCGCCAACCGCAAAGTGGGGCCGGGTGAGCCTGTGCTGCAGCCTGATAGAACAGGGCGGCGGCGATGGCCAAGTGGTGCGCGCTTGGGGTTTCGGGATGCAGGCAGGCGTGGTCGGCGAAATGCTGTGGGATGAAATCGGTACTGAAATCACCGCTGGCGAACTGCGGGTGTTCCAGCAGGCTGGCAAGCAGGCGTTGATTGCTTTGCAGCCCCAGCAGCACGCTGTCTTGTACCGCCCGCAGCAATTTGCGCCGGGCTTCTTCGCGGGTGGCACCGTGGGCGATGAGTTTGCCGAGCATCGGGTCGTAGAAGGGACTGATGAGCTGGCCTTCGATCAGGCCGTGGTCGATACGCACGCCGTCTTGCAATGCCGGTTCCCAGGCCACGACGAGACCGGTTTGCGGCAGGAAAGCCTGGGTCGGGTCTTCGGCATACAGGCGTACTTCCATGGCATGGCCCTTGAGTTGCACCTGTTCCTGGCGCAAGGGCAGCGGTTGCCCTTCGGCGATGCCCAACTGCCAGGCCACCAGGTCCAGCCCGGTGATCAGTTCGGTCACCGGGTGCTCCACTTGCAGTCGGGTGTTCATCTCCAGGAAATAAAACTGCCCGCGCGCATCCAGCAAAAACTCCACGGTGCCCGCGCCGACGTACTTCACCGCTCGTCCGGCCTTGAGCGCCGCTTCGCCCATGGCCTGGCGCAGCTCAGCGGTCATCACCGGGCAGGGTGCTTCCTCGATGACTTTCTGATGCCGGCGCTGCACCGAACAATCACGTTCGCCGAGGTAAATCAGGTTGCCATGCCGGTCACCGAACAACTGGATCTCGACGTGACGGGGTTCGACCAGTGCCTGTTCGAGAATCAGTTCACCGCTGCCAAAACCGTTCAGGGCTTCGGAGCGCGCGGTGCGAATCTGTTCCAGCAAGTCGCTGGCGTTGTGCACCAGGCGCATGCCGCGTCCACCGCCGCCAGCGCTGGCCTTGATCATCAGCGGATAGCCGATGCGCTCTGCCTCGCGGCTCAGGGTGGTGTCGTCCTGCCCGGCGCCTTGATAACCGTTGATGCACGGCACGCCGGCTTCGATCATGGCGATCTTCGACAGGCGCTTGCTGCCCATCAGTTCGATGGCCTCGGGGCTGGGGCCGATAAAGGTGATGCCGGCATCCCGGCAGGCAAGGGCAAACCCGGCGTTTTCCGAGAGGAAACCGTAGCCCGGATGGATCGCATCCGCGCCCGTGCGCCGGGCTGCGTCGAGGATGGCCGGAATGTTCAGGTAAGACTGTTGCACCGGGGCCGGGCCGATGTTGACCGCCTCGTCGGCCATCCGCACGTGCAGTGCATCGGCGTCGGCGTCGCTGAACACGGCGACGGTGCGATAGCCCAGCGCCTGGGCCGTGCGCTGGATGCGACAGGCGATTTCACCGCGGTTGGCGATGAGGATTTTTTTGAGTCCGGGCATAGGGGCGTCTCTCAAATTGTGCGGTGAAAGTGCTGGCCTCTTCGCGAGCAGGCTCGCTCCCACAGGGGAATGCATTTCAAATGTGGGAGCGAGCCTGCTCGCGAAGCTTTTAAATGGCCCACCCCGGTTTGCGTTTTTGCACGAAGGCCATCGTTCCCTCGACGCCTTCGGCTCCGGTCACCGCTTCGCTGAACCATTGAGCCGCTTGATCCAGCAGGGCATCCGACGGTTGTCCGGCACTGGCCAGCAAGAGTTTCTTGGTCGCCGCATTCGCCCCCGGCGCGCAACACAACACATGCGCCAACACCTCATCGAGACGTTCGGCCAGGGCCTGCGGATCATGCTCGACAAAATGGACCAGCCCCATGCGTCGCGCCTGGGTACCGTCGAAACGCGCGGCCGTCAGGGCCAGGCGCCGGGCCTGGGTCAAGCCGATGCGTTGCACCACGAACGGCGCGATCTGCGCAGGCAACAGGCCGAGGCTGGTTTCCGGCAGGCCGAATTGCGCCTGGTGATCGGCCAGGGCGATATCGCTGACGCAGGCCAGGCCGAGACCTCCGCCGAGCACCGCACCCTGCAGCACAGTGATCACCACTTGCGGTGCGTGTTGCACCTCTTGCAATAGCGCGCCGAACACCCGGTTCAGATCCCTGTGCGCAGTTGGGCCTTGAGCGCGGGCGTTGGCCATGTCCTTGAGGTCGCCGCCAGCACAGAAGTGCCCACCGACGCCGCCGATCACCAGTGCGCGAACCCCTGGTTTATCGCGTACCGCGGCCAGCACCGAGCGCAACTCGGCGACCATCTGCAAGCTCATCGCATTGCGGCATTCCGGGCGGTTGAGGGTGATGTGCAACACGCCGTTGTGCAGTTCCAGCAGCAAGGTCTGACAAACCGGCAGGTTGTTCATTTCTTTTTCCCCGGCAGAATGCCCATCAGTTTGCAGATGATCCCCAGCATGATTTCGTCGGCGCCGCCGCCGATCGACACCAGCCGTACATCGCGGTAAGCCCGGGCCACCGGGTTGTCCCACATGAAGCCCATGCCGCCCCAGTATTGCAGGCAACTGTCACTGACTTCGCGACCCAGCCGCCCGGCCTTGAGCTTGGCCATGGAGGCCAGGCGCGTGACGTCCTGGCCTTTGACGTATTGCTCGGTGGCCTGATAGACCAGCGCCCGCAGGCATTCGATTTCGGTTTGCAGTTCCGCCAGGCGGAAGTGGATCACCTGATTGTCGATCAGCGCGTTGCCGAAGGTTTTGCGCTCCTTGCAGTATTCGATGGTGCTGTCGACACAGTACTCCAGGCCTTTGATCATGTTGGCCGCACCGAACAGGCGTTCCTCCTGGAACTGCAGCATCTGCATCATGAACCCCGCGCCTTCATGACCGATGCGGTTGCGCTGCGGTACGCGCACGTTGTCGAAAAACACCTGAGCGGTTTCCGAGCTGCGCATGCCGAGCTTGTCCAGGTGCGAGCTGAGGCTGATGCCCGGCGTGCTCATCGGCACCATGATCAGCGACTTGTTGATGTGCGGTTTGTCGTCCGAGGTGTTGGCCAGCAGGCAGATGAAGTCGGCGCTCGGCGAGTTGGTGATCCACATTTTGCTGCCGTTGATCACATAGTCGTCGCCGTCCTTGCGCGCGGTGGTTTTCAGCCCGGCGACATCGGAGCCGGCGCCGACTTCGGAGACGCCAATGCAGCCGACCTGTTCGCCGCTGATGGCCGGGCGCAGGAATTCCTCGCGCAATTCATCGGAACCGAATCTGGCCAGCGCCGGGGTGCACATGTCGGTCTGCACGCCGATGGACATCGGAATGCCGCCGCAATGGATGGTGCCGAACTCTTCGGCGGCGACGATCGAATAGCTGTAGTCGAGCCCCATGCCGCCGAATTTTTCCGGTTTGGAAATGCCCAGCAAACCGAGGTCGCCGGCCTTGCGGAAGATTTCGTGGATGGGGAAGCGCCCGGCCTTTTCCCATTCCTCGACGTGCGGGTTGATCTCGTGCTCGACGAACTGGCGAACGGTGCGGCGCAGTGCTTCGTGTTCCTGGGTGAAGATCATTTTTATTGTTCTCCTTGAGCGGGCCTAGAACCGGGCTATGCCAAAACTGTTGGCTTGCAATGGCCGCACCTCGGCCTCGTGACAGATATCCAGCAAGTAACCCAACAAAGTCCGGGTATCGCGCGGGTCGATCAAACCGTCGTCCCACAGATTGGCGCTGCCGTAGAGCGCCGTGGACTGGCTGTCGAGTTTCTGCGCGGTGACCTGTTCGAGCATGTCGAGCATTTTCGGGTCGGGCACCAGCCCGTCCTTGGCCTGCTTGGCCTCGGTGACGATGCGCAGTACCTTGCCCGCTTGCGCGCCGCCCATCACGGCGGTGCGGCTGTTGGGCCAGGCGAAGATGAAACGCGGGTCGAGGCCGCGCCCGCACATTGCATAGTTGCCGGCGCCGTAGGAGCCGCCGACGACGATGGTCAGCTTCGGCACCCGGGCGTTGGCCACCGCCTGAATCATCTTCGCGCCGTGCTTGATCACGCCTTGCTGTTCCGATTCGGTGCCGACCATGAACCCGGTGGTGTTGTGGAAAAACAGCAGCGGCGTCTGGCTCTGGTCGCACAGCTGGATGAACTGGGCGGCCTTGCTCGCACCTTTTGGCGTGATCGGGCCGTTGTTGCCGATGAAGCCACAGGCGCGGCCCTGAATTTTTAGATGACCGCACACAGTCTGCTGATCGAACTCGCCCTTGAATTCAAGAAAGTTCGAAGCGTCGGACAGACGGGCGATGATTTCGCGCACGTCGTAGGGCTTTTTCGGGTCATCCGGGATCAGGCCCAGCAGTTCGTCGATGGGATAGAGCGGTTCCTCCCAGCGACGCTCGGGGAGTGGGGGCAACTGTTCGTTCCACGGCAGCAGGCTGATGATCTCGCGTACCTGTCGCACGCCGTCAGCGTCGTTTTCAGCCAGGTATTCGGCGGTGCCGGCGGTTTGTGCGTGCATCTCGGCGCCGCCCAGTTCTTCATCGGTGGCGACTTCGCCGGTAGCGGCCTTGAGCAGTGGCGGGCCGGCGAGAAACAGCTTGGCCTTGCCGCGTACCACCACCACGTAATCCGAAAGCCCCGGCTGATAGGCACCGCCCGCCGTGGCCGAGCCGTGCACCACGGTGACCTGCGGCAACCCCATGGCCGACATCCGCGCCTGATTGGCAAAGCTGCGCGCGCCTTCGACGAAAATCTCCGCCGCATAATTGAGGTTGGCACCGCCGCTTTCGGCGAGGGTGATCACCGGCAGTTTGTTTTCCATGGCGATCTGTTGCAGGCGCAGGGATTTCTTCAAGCCGCTGGGGGAGATGGTCCCGCCCCTGATCGCGCTGTTGTTGGCGACTACCAGAACACGCACGCCAGACACGTAGCCGATCCCGGCGATCAAACCACCACCGGCGGAGCTGCCATCCTTGTCGTCGTGCAGCTTGTAGCCGGCCAGGCTCGCCAGTTCGAGAAACGGTGCGCCGGGGTCCAGCAGCAGATTGAGGCGCTCGCGAGGTAGCAATTGGCTGCGTTTTTCGAACTTCGGCTTGGCTTCGGCAGCCTTGTTCAGCAGGTTCTGTTCGAGCACGCGAACTTGCTCGATGGCGCTCAGCATCGCTGCACGGTTCCGGGCGAACGGCTCGCTGTGGGGATCGAGTAACGACTGAATCACGGGCATGGGTTATTCCTTGTCCTTCAATACTTCTGGTATGTAGGCGCGGTGGAAACCGTTGTACGACTCGCTGTTGGTCGCCTTGTGGATCGGCCAGGCGCGCCCGCCGAGGCTGGCGGCGCCGTCGATGCGCAAGGTACTGCCGCTGACAAACGCCGCTGCGGGGCTGAGCAGGAAAACAATCGCCGCGCTGACTTCCGATTCGGTGCCGATGCGCTTGAGCGGCACGTGTTCGCGCAGGGTCGGAATCGCAGCCTTGAAGGCGCCTTCGTAGGTGTCCATGCCGCTGGAGGCAATCCAGCCTGGCGCCACGGCGTTGACCCGCACCCCGGCATGACCCCATTCGTACGCGGCGGTCTTGGTCAGGTTGTCCATGCCCGAACGTGCCGCGCCGGAGTGGCCCATACCGGGCATGCCGCCCCACATGTCGGCGAGCATGTTGACGATGGCGCCGCCGTGCTGGCTCATGGACTGGTTGAACACTTCCCGGGCCATCAGGAAACCGCCCACCAGATTGGTGCGCATCACGGTTTCGAAACCCTTCTGATTGATCGAGGCCAGGGGCGACGGGTACTGCCCGCCCGCATTGTTGACCAGGCCATGAATGGGGCCATGCTTGCGGATCAGTTCGCTGACCAGGTGCTGCACCGATTCTTCCTCGCGGATGTCGCAAACCGCCCAGTCGGCCTTGCCGCCGTCGTCGGCGATCTCCGCTGCAACGGTTTTGAGCTTGTCGGCCTTGCGCCCGACCAGCAGCACATGGGCGCCGAGGGCCGCCAGTTCATGGGCGGTGCAGCGGCCGATGCCACTGCCGCCACCGGTGACGATGATGTTTTGGCCGGCAAACAAATCGGCTTTGAAAATCGAAT
The DNA here is from genome assembly GCF_057839025.1 of Pseudomonas sp. KH_046_1. Taxonomy (NCBI): domain Bacteria; kingdom Pseudomonadati; phylum Pseudomonadota; class Gammaproteobacteria; order Pseudomonadales; family Pseudomonadaceae; genus Pseudomonas; species Pseudomonas sp. KH_046_1. The sequence continues at coordinate 4,570,511 of NZ_CM174481.1, read as the reverse complement.
CGTAGGCCATGGTGGCAATCCTCTAGTTGAACTGGTCGGCGATGCGCTGCGGCACCGGGATCTGGATTTCCAGCAGTTGCTGGGCGAAGGCCTTGCCTTGCGGATCGATGCGCAGGCTGGCGACACCGCCGCCGCCGAGGGCGTTTTCCAGCAGGAAATTCAGGCTGTGGCTGGCGGGCAAGTACCAGCGTTCGACCCGCCCGTGGATTGGATCGAGGACGTGGCCCATCCAGTCGATGATCACTTCCGGGGTCAAGGCTTCGGCAATCCATGGCAGGAATTCGGGCGCGCGGGCCATGACGCCGATGTTGCTGTGGTTGCCCTTGTCGCCAGAGCGGGCGACCGCCAGTTTGACCAGGGCCACGCTGGCGTCGGCCAGGCCAACCGGTTTCGGCGGGGCGAGCGGGGCTGGCAGGTCCAGCGGGTCGAGCACATCGAGGGCGGGCAGGGCACACGGGTGGCGCTGGCCCATGCAATCAATGTCCAGCGTGCAGGCGGTTTTGTCGATCAGGAACGAGAACAGCCGGATCAGCGGATACACCGTCGGCCGGCCACCGACGATGCCGGTCAGCCCTGGCGCCATGCCGGTGGCGGCCTGGGCGATTTCCCGGGAGAACACGATCAATGCCTGCTTGTCCGGATGGCGCACCGCGAGTTTGATCACCACTTCGCGGCTGTCCTGACGCTGGCCGTGGGGGCCGTAGGTGGCCTCGCTGCCCAGCAACTCGATATTCACGTCGCTGTACTGTGCCCAGCCGCGCTGGCGGAACATTTCCGAGGTCTTGTTGATGATCGCATCACCGACCCGCCGCGCCTTGTCGACGGCATCGATGCCAGCAATCAGGCAACTGGCGGTGCAGCGGAAACCATCGGGGTACGTGGCGCTGACCTTGTATTGAGCGGTCGGCGGCAGGCCTTTGGCGCCGTGCACCTGCACCGCGTTCCTGCCTTGTTGCAGCAATTTGACCTGAGTGAAGTCGCACACCACGTCGGGCAGCAGATACGCACGTGGGTCACCGATTTCATACAGCATCTGTTCGCCCACCGTCAGCGGCGTGACCAGCCCACCGGTACCTTCGGGTTTGCTGACGATGAACTGGCTGTCGGCGCTGACTTCGACGATGGGAAAGCCGATGTGTTCGTAGTCGGGTACGTCGCGCCAGTCGGTGAAGTTGCCGCCCGTGCACTGGGCGCCGCATTCGATGATGTGCCCGGCCAATGCCGCCTGGGCGAGCTTGTCGTAGTCATGCCACGACCAGCCGAACTCATGCACCAGCGCGGCGCTGACCACCGCACTGTCGACCACGCGCCCGGTGATCACGATGTCCGCCCCCAGACGCAGGGCTTCGACAATGCCGGGTGCACCGAGGTAGGCATTGGTCGAGACGCACATCGATGGCAGGGGCGCGCCGCTGAACATTTCATGAATGCCCAGGTTGCCCAGCTGTTTGAATTGCGGCTGCAGGTCATCACCCAGCAGCACGGCGATCTTCAGCGCCACCCCGGCCTTGTCGCAGGCCGCTTGCAGGGCGGCGGCGCAGGCTTGGGGATTGACCCCGCCAGCATTACTGATGACCCGGATGTTTTGCTGCGCGAGCCGCGGCAGCAAGGGCGCGAGCACTTCGATGAAGTCGCCCGCATAGCCGGCCCGGGGATCTTTCATCCGCGCGCCGGCCATGATCGACAGAGTGATTTCCGCCAGGTAATCGAAAACCAGATAGTCCAGATGCCCGTGTTCCACCAGTTGCGCGGCAGCGGTCGAGGTATCGCCCCAGAAGGCGCTGGCGCAACCGATGCGAATTGTTTTAGGCGCAGTCCATTCCATAGCCACCTCCAACCGAAGTGCGTCGACATTACCAAGCAAGCGCTTGGTTTGTAAATGACTTGATTTTCTTCTGCCCAAGCGCTTGCTTGGTTGCATCCATGCGCTTAAATTGCCCGCGCAACTCCGGTGTTTTCGGGGGGATCGGCGTTACTGATTGATCGACTGTAGGAGAGAATGGGTGGACGAGCAAAAAGCCCTGAGGGTGATGCGCCAATTGGTCGACGACGGCCAATTGACCGATCCGGACAGCGCCCGTGGCAAGTTGCTGCAAGTGGCGGCCCACCTGTTCCGCAATAAAGGCTATGAACGCACGACCGTGCGCGACCTGGCCGGCGCCGTGGGCATTCAGTCCGGGAGTATTTTCCATCACTTCAAGAGCAAGGACGAAATTCTGCGCGCCGTGATGGAGGAGACCATTCGCTACAACACCGCGTTGATGCGTGCGTCCATCGCCGAGGCCGGCAGTGTGCGCGAGCAGGTGCTGGCGCTGATCCGCTGTGAGTTGCAGTCGATCATGGGCGGCAGCGGCGAGGCCATGGCCGTGCTGGTCTACGAATGGCGCTCGCTGTCCGAAGAGGGCCAGGCCAAGGTCCTGGCGCTGCGGGATATCTACGAAGACATCTGGCTGCAAGTACTGGGTGAAGCCAAGACCGCCGGTTTTATCCGCGGCGATGTGTTTATCACTCGACGCTTCCTGACCGGCGCATTGTCCTGGACCACCACCTGGTTTCGCGCCGACGGCAGCATGAGCCTCGATCAGTTGGCTGAAGAGGCGTTGATTCTGGTGCTGGAAGACCGGCAATAAGTTAGTGTTGGTCGGCATTAAACTGGCTAACTGGAAGAAACCGCCTAGCTTGAATGCATTGATGCTGTTTTATTGGGGAGTGGGGTCGTTTTGATGGGTTCGCCAATTCGATCAGCCTCGCGGCTGTTGCTGTCGATGTTTGCGGCGTCAACGATGATGCCGTCCCAGGCTGCGCAACTGGTGCGCATTGGTGCCGCGCATTTTCCGCCTTACACCGTGCGCCCGGAATCCGGGGCCGATACCGGGTTGCTGCCGCAACTGGTCGAGGCCCTGAATGCATCGCAAAGTGACTACCAGTTTGTCCTGGTGCCCACTTCCATTCCCCGGCGCTTCGGTGATTTCAAGCAGGGCCGGGTCGACATGGCCATCTTCGAAAATCCCGCCTGGGGTTGGGAAGAGATCCCCCACACGGCCGTCGACATGGGGCTGGAAGACGCCGAGATTTTTGTCGCGCAACGCCTGCCCGATCGACAGCAAAGCTATTTTGCCGACCTGAAAGGCAAGCGCCTGGCACTGTTCAGCGGCTATCACTACGAGTTCGCCAACTTCAATGCTGATCCCCTGTACCTCGCGAAAAACTACAACGCCACGCTGACCTATTCCCATGACAGCAATCTGCTGATGGTATTGCGCGACCGGGCCGACATTGCCCTGGTCACGCGCTCCTACCTGAGCGACTACTTCTTGCGCAATAAAAAAGTCGCCGATGAATTGCTGGTGTCCCAGCGCGTCGACCAGATCTATCACCACTACGCCATTCTGCGTCCGACCGCGCCCATCACTGGCGAGGCCTTCAGCAAGTTGCTGCAGGGCTTGCGGGACAATGGCCAGATGTTGAAGATTTTCGATCCGTACAAAATTGCGCTTGTGCCGGTGCCTCGGTAACGGTGGCATTTTCATGAAAGCATGTGATTAACCGCTGATCGGATTTGCGCTTTAACCTGTCAAATATGACAGTAGACGTTGTTGAACGCTCCGGGCTTAGATGACTTTCCGGTGTTCCCTCTTCTGGGGGCACATAACGAAAGGCATTTAGTCATGAGCAATCCATTGTTGGTCTCTCTGTGCTGTGTTCCCTCCCCCGTGGTGGAGCAAGCTGTCGATAATGTACTTACGCTGAAAAAACCTGATGACCCGACTGGCGTTACCGTAGAGGTGACGCATTGGCCGTTCATGGTGGTCGGTCAAAAGACGACGTTGAATGTCTGCGGTCAACAGGTCGACGGCTCGCCAGTCATGCTGCGAGTGGCCGATGCAGAACCCGTCACGGAACAAGAGTTCGAGGAGGGCTGGTGTCGAAATATTCCTTGGTCGGCTTTGCAGAATCTGAAAGACCGTAGCCATCTCGCATTTGTTTTCCAGGCTGTGCTGGACGGAAGCTGCTGCGCTGGGTCGGTGCTGTTCCCGCCATTGAGTCTTGAGGTTCGGGAACCCTTTGACGATACAACGACTTTTTCAGAAACAGATGGTACCGATAACTGGAATGGATGGATGAGAGGGGCGGCGGGGTCTGATGCATCGGATCTCATTATCGAAAGAGATGGCGACATCTATGTATTACACAACCACACCGCGACCAATAACTCTGCCGGGATTGTTTTAGAAAAATCCTTTCATGGGCTGCAAGCGGGTCGAACCTATGAATTTGGGATGACTGTGCGCAGGTGGAATAACACCTATGTCACTCCTAAACTCTCACTCCAAAGCGGGTCGCAAGTCATTGCACCAGAGAAGGTTTTTTCGATGACTGACTGGACGCCGCACTCGGGTACTTTTATCGCGGGTACTTCGCAGGTAGAGCTGCAAATCAAGAGTCACGAAGCTTCCGGAAGCGGGAATGACTATGCCTTCCGCGAAATCTGGGTCAGGTCGATCTAGCATCAGTGCAACGTCTTTTGTCTGGAGATCAGTCATTGCGAATACTCATTTAGATTCGAGGTGGTTTCGTTAAATTTCCACGACTGGCTCACGTCACTTCGTTGAACTGTCGACGATTATCGTGAGCCCGACCCATGCCCAATTTGAATGACCTGACTGCCCTGTGTCTGCCGACAGGCAGTCGTCTTGTCGCTGATGAAACCCATTGCTGCCTGAGCCTCAGCCTGGAAGGGCAACCGTTGCCCGCCCTGCGGCTGAATCGTGGCCCCGAGTTGCACGTGCAAATGGAGGAGCGTTTCAGTCGACCTGAAGGGCAGGCATTGTGGGCGGCCTGTTACTGGCTGTTCGCTCGCGACTCCGACTGTCAGCGCCTGGTCTGGCAACTGCAAGACGTGCCGGACGAAGTTGTGTCCAGCGGTCTGCTGATTGCGACTTCCGTCAGCGGTCAGTATCTCTGCGAGCGCACCTTGTTCTGGCAGTTGCCGCAACCGTGGCTGGGGCATTCCTTGACCGGCAGCTATCCGCAGCAGATGCTCATCACCGACGGCAAGCGCCATCCACGGCGGCCGGTCAAACCCCGGGGTGAAGTGTATCGACGCTTCGATGCGCGGCTGGGTGCCCGGGTTTCCCTGCGCACGCTGGACATCGAGCAAGACCTGGCGCGCTTCAACCGCTGGCAGAACAGCCCGCGTGTCGCCAGTTTCTGGCAGGAGGAGGGCAGCCTCGAACAGCATCGCCAATACCTGAGCAAACTCGAAGCCGACCCGCATACGCTGACGCTGATCGGTTGTTTCGACGATCAGCCGTTCGCTTATTTCGAAGCCTACTGGGCCAGGGAGGATCGCATCGCCCCCTTCTACGAGGCCGGCGATTACGACCGTGGCATTCACATGCTGGTGGGCGAAGAACATCACCGTGGTCCGCACAAGGTGGCGAGCTGGTTATCGGCGCTGGTGCATTACCTGTTTCTTGATGATCCGCGCACGCAGCGCGTGGTTGCCGAGCCTCGTGCCGATAACGCGAAGATGATCGGGTACATGCAGGAGCAGTGCTTTCACTGCGAGAAAGAGTTCGACTTCCCGCACAAGCGCGCGGCCTTGATGGTGTTGGGGCGGGAGCGGTTTTTTGATCGGTGCAGACTGGCCTGAGGCCCAAGATCTTCGGTGTTCTTGAGTGCCCCATCGCGAGCAGGCTCGCTCCCACATTTGTCCTGTGTTCGCAGGACCCTGTGGGAGCGAGCCTGCTCGCGATGGCGGCGCTGAAAAATCGGATCTTATTGGCGAGCAGCCATATCGCCACGCTGGCCCGACACCTTGCGGCAGTGCACCAGCGCATCACGGATCATGAAGTTCACCAGGGTCGGCGAGACGCCGAGTTCCTTGGCTATGTCTTTTTGCGGTACACCGTGCAGGCGATACATCTCGAAGGCGTAGCGGGTGCGGCTCGGCAACTCGGTCAACGCATCGGCAATGTGCTCCAGCGTCGAGAAATTGATGTGCGAGGTTTCCGGTGACGCACCCTGGATCACCACATTCAGCCCTTCCTCTTCAGGGCCGGAATACTTCTGCTCCAGCGCCTGCTTGCGGTAGTGGTCGATCGCCAGGTTGCGCACGATCTGGAACAGGTAGCTGAGCTGAGCCTTGATCGAACTGGTGATGGGCGGGGCTGATTGCAGCCGGAAGAATGCATCCTGCACAACATCTTCGGCACGTGAGCGGCAACCGGTAATTCGGGCTGCGATCTTCACCAGAATCAGTCGATTGTCGACGAATGCCTGAAGTAGCGGTGTATCGCACCTGCTTGTGGATACTGGTTCCATCATGGAAATCACCCTGCTGCCAAAAGGTTAGTGGGACGGCGAATGGACCGGGGGGGCCGTCCTACAGATCGAGCGACAAATTAGGCTTAATGATAATGATTGTCAAATGAGAAAAAGAACTAATGCGTCGCAACAGTGCAGAGTGAGAACTGCGACACGCTGACGCACTTCAGTGCGCTTTGCGTTCCAGCCTGGCGACTAATTATTTCCAGACGTCATCCGTTCTCATTGGTGAATTGCACAGCGCAACCCTCATCACCCCGAAGGAGCGAGCTCGCTCGCGATGGTCATCAACGATGACGATGGGCGTCTGACACCCCGCGGCGCTCTCCGGATTTTCGCGAGCAGGCTCGCTCCTACCAAGCCGAATTCAGGCAGGAAACCTCATGATCGACGCGTTCGAACTCCCCAGCACAATGGTCCAAGCCCTTCAGCGCCGCGCGGCCCTGACGCCGGATCGGGTGGCCCTGCGCTTTCTTGCCGAGACCCCGGATCAGGCTGTGGTGCTCAGTTATCGCGAACTGGATCTGCGGGCGCGGACGATTGCCGGCGCATTGCAGGCGCAAGCGGATGTTGGCGACCGCGCCGTGTTGCTGTTCCCCAGCGGCCCGGATTACGTCGCGGCGTTCTTCGGTTGCCTGTACGCCGGGGTGATCGCGGTGCCGGCCTACCCGCCGGAGTCGGCACGCCGTCATCACCAGGAGCGCCTGCTGTCGATCATCAGCGATGCCCAGCCGCGCTTGCTGTTGACCAGCGCCGGGCTGCGCGATGGATTGCAGCAAATCGACGGGGCGCCGCCGCTGCTGTGTGTCGATACCCTCGACGGTGCACTGGCCGAGCGCTGGGTCGCGGTGGACTTGCAGGACGATCACATTGCCTTCCTGCAATACACCTCCGGCTCCACCGCGCTGCCCAAAGGCGTGCAAGTCAGCCACGGCAATCTGGTGGCCAACGAATTGCTGATTCGCCACGGTTTCGGCATTGACCTGAACCCCGACGACGTCATCGTCAGCTGGCTGCCGCTGTACCACGACATGGGTCTGATCGGCGGCCTGTTGCAGCCGATTTTCAGCGGCGTGCCTTGCGTGTTGATGTCTCCGGCGTACTTCCTCGGCCGGCCGTTGCGCTGGCTGGAGGCAATCAGCGAATACGGCGGCACCATCAGCGGCGGGCCGGATTTTGCCTATCGCTTGTGCAGCGAGCGGGTCAGCGAGTCAGCCCTGGAACGGCTCGACCTGAGTGGCTGGCGCGTGGCGTATTCCGGTTCTGAGCCGATTCGCCTCGATACCCTGGAACGCTTCGCCGGGAAGTTCGCGACCTGCGGCTTCACTGCGGACAGTTTCATGGCCTCCTATGGTCTGGCCGAAGCCACCTTGTTCGTGGCCGGCACCGCGCGCGGTAAAGGCATCGGCAACCTGCGGGTGGACGATCAGGCCCTGGCGCAGAACCGTGTCGAAGCGGGCGAAGGCAGCCCGATCATGAGTTGCGGTATCAGCCAACCGGCGCACGCGGTGCTGATCATCGACCCGGTCTCGCTCAGCGAACAGGCCGACAACGTCGTCGGCGAAGTCTGGGCCAGCGGGCCGAGCATCGCCTCAGGCTACTGGCGCAACCCCGAGGCGTCCGCCAAGACCTTCGTCCGGCACGCCGGCCAGACCTGGTTGCGCACCGGTGATCTGGGCTTCCTGCGCAACGGCGAACTGTTCATCACCGGGCGCCTGAAGGACATGCTGATCGTGCGCGGGCACAACCTGTACCCGCAGGACATCGAGCAGACCGTCGAACGTGAGGTGGAAGTAGTGCGCAAAGGCCGGGTTGCCGCCTTCGCCGTTACGGTCGAGGGTCAGGAAGGTATCGGCATCGCCGCCGAAATCAGCCGCAGCGTGCAGAAAATCCTGCCGCCGGAATCCTTGATCAAAGCCATTCGCCAAGCCGTCGCTGAGGTGTATCAGCAAGCGCCGAGCGTGGTGCTGCTGCTCAATCCGGGCGCGCTGCCCAAGACCTCCAGCGGCAAATTGCAGCGCTCGGCGTGTCGCAATCGCCTGGCGGATGGCAGTCTTGACAGCTACGCGGTGTTCCCGTCGGCTGCCACCGAAAGTACAGGCCGGATCGAGTCCGGCTCCGAGCTGCAAAGCCTGATCGGCCGGATCTGGTGTGAGCAGTTGCAAGTGGCGCAGGTGGGCGCCGACGATCACTTCTTCCTGCTAGGCGGCAACTCCATCGCGGCGACGCAAGTGGTGGCGCGCCTGCGGGAAGAATTGGGTCTGGAGTTGAACCTGCGCCTGCTGTTTGAAGCCCCGACCCTCGGCGCATTCGCCGATGTCGTGGCCCGTTTGCAACAGGACGGTGGTCTGGCCCAGGGCGCGATCACGGCGCTGTCGCGCCAGCAACCGATGCCGCAATCCCTGGCACAAAACCGCCTGTGGATCACCTGGCAACTCGACCCGCACAGCAGCGCCTACAATATTCCCGGCGGCTTGCGCCTGCGCGGCGAACTGGATGAGGACGCCTTGCGCGCCAGTTTCCAGCAGTTGATCGAACGCCACGAATCCCTGCGCACGCGATTCTTCGAACGTGACGGCGTGGCGCTGCAACAGGTGGATGCGGCTGCCGGGTTCAACCTGCAACTGATCGACATCAGCGACCTGCCGGCCGCCGAGCGTGAGGTCCGGGCGCAGCAGATCCGCGAGGACGAAGCGCGGACCCGGTTCGATCTGGAGAAAGGCCCGCTGCTGTGTGTGAAGCTGGTTCGCCTCGACGACGAAGACCATCAGTTGCTGGTGACGATGCACCACATCATCGCTGACGGCTGGTCGCTGAATGTGCTGATAGACGAGTTCTCACGCCTGTATGCGGCCGCCTCCCGGGGCCAGCAAGCGCTGCTGGCGCCATTGCCGACGCAGTACGCCGACTACGGCAGCTGGCAGCGGCAATGGCTGGCGCAAGGGGAAGGCGAGCGTCAACTGGCCTACTGGAAAGACCGCTTGGGTGATGAACATCCAACCCTGAGCCTGGCCACCGACCATCCGCGTTCGGCGCAACAACTGCACAGCGCCGCTCGCCACACCGTGCGTCTGGGCGCCCCCCTGAGCGATGCGGTTCGTCAGACCGCCCAGGCCCATGAGTCGACCGCCTTCATGCTGTTGCTGGCTGCGTTCCAGACCTTGTTGCACCGCTACAGCGGCCAACGAGATATTCGCATCGGCGTGCCCAATGCCAACCGTCCGCGCCTGGAAACCCAGGGCCTGATCGGTTTCTTCATCAATACCCAGGTGCTGCGTGCCGAGGTGGACTCGCGCCTGCCATTCGTTGAGCTGCTGGCGCAGACCCGGCAGGCGGCGTTGGGTGCGCAAGCACATCAGGATCTGCCGTTCGAGCAACTGCTGGAAGCCTTCCCGCAGGCCCGCGAGCAGGGCCTGTTCCAGGTCATGTTCAACCATCAGCAACGCGACCTCAGCGCCTTGAAGCGCCTGCCGGGGCTGTTGGCTGAAGAGCTGCCGTGGCACAGCCGCGAAGCCAAGTTCGATTTGCAGTTGCACAGCGAAGAAGACCGCAACGGTCGCCTGACCTTGTCCTTCGACTACGCCAGCGAATTGTTCGAGGCCGCGACCATCGAGCGCCTGACCGAGCATTTCAGCAACCTGCTGCGGGCTGTCTGCGAGCAAGCGGATACCGCCATCGGTGACCTGCCATTGTTGACCGCTGCCGAACACCTTCAGCAATCGGACTGGGCCACTGCACCCTGCGCAATGGCCAGCCAATGGCTGCCGGAATGGCTCAACCAACAGGCCCGCCTGACACCTGAGCGCACTGCGCTGGTGTGGGAGGGCGGTCAGATGGACTTCGCCGAACTGCACACCCGGGCCAACCGTCTGGCCCATTACCTGCGCGACAAAGGCGTCGGCCCGGACGTCTGCGTGGCCATCGCCTGCGAGCGTTCGCCGCAACTGCTGATCGGTCTGCTGGCGATCATCAAGGCCGGTGGCGCCTACGTGCCGCTGGACCCGGATTACCCCGCCGAGCGCCTGGCCTACATGCTCAGCGACAGCGGTGTTGAATTGCTGCTGACGCAAACCCGATTGCTCGAGCGCCTGCCGGCCAGCGAGGGTGTCAGCGTGATCGCCATGGACACCCTGCACCTGGACAGCTGGCCAAGCCATGCGCCGGGGCTGCACCTGCACGGCGACAACCTCGCCTATGTGATTTACACCTCCGGTTCCACCGGCCAACCCAAAGGCGTCGGCAACACCCACGCCGCGCTGGCCGAGCGCCTGCAATGGATGCAGGACACTTATCGCCTGAACGAAACCGATGTGCTGATGCAAAAGGCGCCTATCAGTTTCGACGTGTCGGTGTGGGAGTGTTTCTGGCCGCTGATCACTGGCGCACGCCTGTTGATCGCCGGTCCCGGCGAACACCGCGATCCGCATCGCATCGCGCAACTGGTGCAAGCGTACGGCGTGACCACATTGCACTTCGTGCCGCCGCTGCTTTCGCTGTTCATCGAAGAACCGCTCAGCGCTGAATGCACCAGCCTGCGCCGGGTGTTTTCCGGTGGCGAAGCCTTGCCCGCCGAACTGCGCAACCGGGTGCTGGCGCAGCTGCCGGCGGTGCAACTGCACAACCGCTACGGCCCGACTGAAACCGCAATCAACGTCACCCACTGGCAATGCTCCAGCGCCGATGGCGAACGCTCGCCGATTGGCCGGCCATTGGGCAATGTGATCTGCCGTGTACTCGACAGCGATCTCAACCCGGTACCGGCCGGCGTGCCGGGTGAGTTGTGCATCAGCGGCGTTGGCCTGGCCCGTGGTTACCTCGGTCGCCCGGCGTTGACCGCTGAACGATTTGTGGTCGATCCATTGGGCGAGCCGGGCGCGCGCCTGTATCGCACCGGCGACCGGGCGCGCTGGACGGCGGACGGCGTGATCGAATACCTCGGCCGTCTCGATCAGCAGGTCAAGTTGCGCGGGTTCCGGGTCGAGCCGGAAGAAATCCAGGCGCGGCTGCTAGCCCAGGACGGCGTTGCGCAAGCCGTGGTGCTGGTGCGCGACACCGTGGCCGGGGCGCAGTTGATCGGTTACTACACCGCAGCGAGCAATGCCGGGGACGAAGCCGAGCAAACCGCGCGCCTGAAAAGTGCATTGGCCGCCGAACTGCCGGAATACATGGTGCCGGCGCAACTGATGCGCCTGGACGAAATGCCCCTCGGCCCGAGCGGCAAACTCGACCGCCGCGCCTTACCGGAACCGCAGTGGCAGGTGCGCGAACACGTCGAGCCAGAGACTGAACTGGAGCAACAGATTGCCGGCATCTGGCGCGAAGTGCTGGGCCTGGCGCAAGTCGGTTTGCGCGATGATTTCTTTGCCCTCGGCGGCCACTCGCTGCTGGCCACGCAAATCATCTCCCGCACCCGCCAGGCCTGCGACGTCGAGTTGCCGCTGCGGGCGCTGTTCGAACACAGCGAACTCGGTGCCTTTGCCGAACAGGTTCGCCTGATCCAGGCCAGCGGCAGCACCAACAAGCAGCCGCCGATTGAAAAAGTCGACCGCAGCCAGCCGGTGCCGCTGTCCTATTCCCAGCAGCGCATGTGGTTCCTCTGGCAAATGGAGCCGGACAGCCCGGCCTACAACGTCGGCGGCATGGCGCGGCTGCGCGGCGTGCTCGACGTGGCGCGTTTCGAGGCGGCGCTGCAAGCCCTGATCCTGCGTCACGAAACCCTGCGCACCACGTTCCCGAGCATCGACGGCGTCGCCCGCCAACAGGTGCACACGCAAACCGGCGTGCGCATGGCATGGAAGGATTTCACCGCGCTGGATGCCGAAGTCCGCGAGTGGCAGGTGCAGCAACTGGCCGACGACGAAGCGCACCAGCCGTTCGATCTGGAGACCGGACCCTTGCTGCGCGCTTGTCTGGTCAAGACCGCCGAACAGGAACACTACTTCGTCCTGACGCTGCACCACATCGTCACCGAAGGCTGGGCGATGGACATTTTTGCCCGGGAGCTCAGCGCGCTGTACGAAGCGTTCGTCGATGATCGTGAATCGCCGTTGGCGCCGTTGCCGGTGCAGTACCTGGATTACAGCGTGTGGCAGCGTCAGTGGCTCGAGGCCGGCGAGCGTCAGCGCCAGCTCGATTACTGGACCACGCAACTGGGCCGCGAACACCCGTTGCTGGAGTTGCCGTCCGACCGGCCGCGCCCGCCGGTGCAAAGCCATCAGGGTGAGTTGTATCGCTTTGACCTCAGTGATGAGCTCGCGGCAAAGGTCCGCGCCTTCAATGCGCGACACGGCCTGACCCTGTTCATGACCATGACCGCCGCCCTGGCTACGCTGCTGTACCGCTACAGCGGCCAGACCGATCTGCGCATCGGTGCGCCGGTGGCCAACCGCATTCGTCCGGAAAGCGAAGGGCTGATCGGTGCGTTCCTCAATACGCAAGTGCTGCGCTGCCAGCTCGACGGGCAGATGTCCGTGGGCGAGTTGTTCGAACAGGTGCGCCACACGGTGATCGAAGGCCAGTCCCATCAGGACCTGCCGTTCGATCATCTGGTGGAAGCCCTGCAGCCGCCCCGCAGCGCGGCCTACAACCCGTTGTTCCAGGTGATGTGCAACGTGCAGCGCTGGGAGTTCCAGCAAAGCCGCAGCCTGGCCGGCATGACGGTCGAGTACCTGGCCAACGATGCCCGCGCGACCAAGTTCGACCTAAACCTGGAGGTCACCGACCTCGACCATCGCCTGGGTTGCTGCCTGACCTACAGCACCGATCTGTTCGACGAACCGCGCATTGCGCGCATGGCCGGGCATTGGCGCAATCTGCTGGAGGCGCTGATTGCCGATCCGCAGCAGCGCTTGAGCGAGCTACCGCTGCTGGCGTGCGGCGAACAACAAGATCTTCTTGACAGCCTTGGCGTCGAGCCGGGCGAACATCGGCTGGATCAGTGCATCCATCACCTGTTCGCCGAGCAAGCCTTGACGCGCCAAGACGCTCCAGCCCTGACCTTTGCCGGGCAGACTTTGAGCTACACCGAACTCGACAGCCGCGCCAACCGCCTGGCCTGGATGCTGCGTGAGCGCGGTGTCGGGCCGCAGGTTCGTGTTGGCCTGGCACTGGAGCGTTCGCTGGAAATGGTCGTCGGCCTACTGGCGATCCTCAAGGCCGGCGGCGCCTATGTGCCGCTGGATCCGGAATACCCGCTGGACCGCTTGCATTACATGATCGAAGACAGCGGCATCGGTTTGCTGCTCAGCGATGTGGCGATGTTCAAGGCCCTGGGCGAGTTGCCGGCGACCGTCGGCCGCTGGTGTCTTGAAGAAGACACCGCCGCACTGGCCAGCTACCCGATTTCCGAGCTGCCGTTTACCAGCCTGCCGCAACATCAGGCATACCTGATCTACACCTCGGGTTCCACCGGCAAACCGAAAGGCGTGGTGGTGTCCCACGGCGAAATCGCCATGCACTGCCGCGCTGTGATCGAGCGCTTTGGCATGCGCCCGGACGATTGCGAACTGCACTTCTATTCGATCAACTTCGACGCCGCCACAGAGCGTTTGCTGGTGCCGTTGTTGAGCGGGGCGCAAGTGGTGCTGCGTGCGCAGGGCCAGTGGGACGCTGAAGAAATCTGTGGTTTGATCCGCACTCATCACATCAACGTCCTCGGTTTCACGCCGAGCTACGGCAGCCAGTTGGCCCAATGGCTGGCAACGCAAAATGAAACCCTGCCGGTGCGCATGATCATCACCGGCGGCGAAGCTTTGACCGGTGAACACCTGGCGCGCATTCGCGCAGCCTTCAAGCCGAGCCAGTTCTTCAACGCCTACGGCCCGACCGAAACAGTGGTCATGCCGCTGGCCAGTCTTGCCCCTGAAGTACTGGAAGAGGGCGCCGGTAGCGTACCGATCGGCAGCGTGATCGGCGACCGCGTGGCCTACATTCTCGACGCCGACCTGGCGTTGGTGCCGCAAGGCGCGACGGGCGAGTTGTACGTCGGTGGCGCGGGTCTGGCCCAGGGTTATCACCAGCGTCCGGGCATGACCGCGGAGCGCTTTGTCGCCGATCCGTTTGCCGCCAGCGGCGGGCGCATCTACCGCACCGGCGACCTTGTGCGCCAGCGCGCCGACGGCCTGGTGGAGTACCTCGGTCGCATCGACCATCAAGTGAAGATTCGCGGCTTCCGCATCGAGTTGGGCGAGATCGAAACCCGTTTGCTTGAGCATGCGTCGATTCGTGAAGCTGTGGTGCTGGCGCTCGATGCACCGAGTGGCAAGCAACTGGTCGGCTATCTGGTGACTGACGTCGCCGAACACAACGAAGCACAGCAATCGGTCTTGCGCGAAGCCCTCAAAGCGCATCTGAAATCGCAACTGCCAGACTACATGGTACCCACGCACTTGATCCTTCTGGCCAGCATGCCGCTGACCGCCAACGGCAAGCTCGACCGCCGCGCACTGCCGGCACCGGACCCTGAGCTGAATCGCCAACACTACGTGGCGCCCGGCAACGAGCTGGAAATCACCCTCGCGCAGATCTGGTGCGAAGTGCTGAACGTCGCTCAGGTTGGCCTCAACGACAACTTCTTCGAGTTGGGCGGCGACTCGATCCTGTCGATCCAGGTGGTCAGCCGGGCGCGGCAGCAGGGCATTCACTTCAGCCCTCGCGATCTGTTCCAGCACCAGACCGTGCAGAGCCTCGCCGCCGTGGCCACCCGCAGCGGGCAGGTCAGCGCCGAGCAAGGCTTGATCATGGGTGAGTCGCGTCTGACGCCGATCCAGCACTGGTTCTTCGACACCGACATCCCGCAACGCCAGCACTGGAACCAGGCGTTGTTGCTGCAACCGACTGTCGCCCTCGAACCTCATCGCCTGGAGCAAGCGCTGCTGGCGGTGATCGAACAACACGACGCCTTGCGCCTGCGGTTCAGCAAGGTCGTCGGCCAATGGCAGGCCACACACCAGTCGATTTCCGATGCGCCGGTGTTGTGGCAGGTGCGCGTTTCGTCCATGGACAAATGCGCGGCCTTGTTCGCTGATGCCCAGCGCAGCCTCGACCTTGAAGAAGGGCCGTTGTTGCGTGTGTTGCTGGTCGATGGTCCCGACGGTCAGCAACGGCTGTTCATCGCGATTCACCATTTGGTGGTCGACGGCGTTTCATGGCGCGTGCTGCTGGACGATCTGCAAACCGTGTATCGCCAACTGGACGCGCAGCAGTCGGTGAAACTGCCGGCGAAAACCAGCGCCTTCAAGGACTGGGCCGCTCGCTTGCAGGCCTACGCCGGCAGCGAGTCCCTGCGCGAAGAACTGGGCTGGTGGCAAGCGCAGCTGGCCGGGCCCACCGCCGATCTGCCCTGCGATCACCCCGAGGGCGGGCGGCAGAACCGGCATGCGCAAACCGTCAGCGTGCGCCTCGACAGCGAACGTACCCGGCAGTTGCTGCAACAGGTACCGAGTGCCTATCGCACCCAGGTCAACGACTTGCTGCTGACCGCATTGGCCCGCGTGCTGTGCCGCTGGAGCGGTCAGCCATCGGCGCTGATTCAACTGGAAGGCCACGGCCGCGAAGCGCTGTTCGACGAGATCGACCTGACCCGCACCGTCGGCTGGTTCACCAGCGCCTATCCTCTGCGCCTGACCCCGTCGAACATCGAAGAAGCCGCCGGGCAGGGCGCGTCGATCAAGGCAATCAAGGAGCAACTGCGTGCCGTGCCGCACAAAGGCCTGGGCTATGGCGTGCTGCGTTATCTCGCCGATGACCAGAGTCGCCAGCGCATGGCCGGGTTGCCGGTGGCGCCGATCACCTTCAACTACCTCGGGCAGTTCGACCAGAGCTTCGGGGCGGACGCGCTGTTCCATCCACTGGATGAAGCCATCGGCGCGGCCCACGATGGCAATGCCCCGCTGCCCAACGAGCTGAGCGTCGACGGTCAGGTGTATGGCGGTGAACTGGTACTGCGCTGGACTTTCAGTGCAGAACGCTTCGATGGGCAAACCATCAACGAGTTGGCCGATGCCTACCTCGGTGAGTTGAGCAGCCTGATCGAGCATTGCCTGCGCGACGACGCGGGCGGCCTGACGCCGTCGGACTTCCCGCTGGCGAATCTCAGCCAGACGCAACTGGATGCGCTGCCGGTCCCGGCCGCCGTCATCGAAGACGTCTACCCGTTGACCCCGATGCAGGAAGGCATGCTGCTGCATACCTTGCTGGAGCCGGGCACCGGCCTGTACTACATGCAGGACCGCTACCGCATCAACAGCGAACTCGACCCGCAGCGTTTCGCCCAGGCCTGGCAAGCGGTGATCGCCCGCCACGAAGCGTTGCGCGCGTCGTTTTGCTGGAACGTCGGCGAAGACATGCTGCAAGTGATCCACAAACCGGGCAGCACGCCGATCGAATACCTCGACTGGAGCGATCTCGCCGAAGCCGAGCAAGAGCCGAAGCTGCAAACCCTGCTCAAGACCGAACGCGAGGCCGGGTTCGATCTGCTCAACCAGGCACCCTTCCACTTGCGTTTGATCCGTGTGGGCGCGGCGCGCTACTGGTTCATGATGAGCAACCACCACATCCTCATCGACGCCTGGTGCCGTTCGCTGTTGATGAATGATTTCTTCGAGATCTACAGCGCCCTCGGTGAAGACCGGGAAGCGCAGCTTGGGCTTGTGACACGTTATCGCGACTACATCGGCTGGCTGCAACACCAAAGCCTGGCCGAAGCGCGGCAGTGGTGGAAAACCAACTTGCAGGGTTTCGAACGGACCACGCCGATCCCGAGCGACCGGCCATTGCTGCGCGAACATGCCGGCGACAGCGGCGGCATGATCGTCGGCGACCGTTATACAAGGCTCGATGCCCGTGACGGTGCGCAATTGCGCGAACTGGCCCAGGCCCATCAGTTGACCATCAATACCTTCGCCCAGGCGGCGTGGGCGCTGGTGCTGCGGCGCTTGAGCGGTGATCGCGACGTGCTGTTCGGCGTCACCGTGGCCGGGCGTCCGGTGGACATGCCGCAGATGCAGCGCACCGTCGGCCTGTTCATCAACAGCATCGCGCTGCGGGTGAAGATGCCCGAGGACGGCCAGCGTTGCAGCGTGCGCCAGTGGCTTAGCGGTCTGCTCGACCACAACATGCAACTGCGTGAATATGAATACATGCCGCTGGTGAACATCCAGGAGCAAAGCGAACTGCCCAAAGGCCAGCCGCTGTTCGACAGCCTGTTCGTGTTCGAAAACGCCCCGGTGGAGGTCTCGGTGCTGGACCGTGCGCAGAGCCTAAACGCGACCTCGGATTCGGGCCGGACCCACACCAACTTCCCGCTGACAGCGGTGTGCTATCCGGGGGATGACCTGGGTTTGCACCTGTCTTACGACCAGCGCTATTTCGATGAGGCCACGGTCGAGCGCATGCTCGCTGAGTTCAAGCGTCTGCTGCTGGCATTGGTGGAGGGTTTCCATGGCGACATGGCCGACCTGCCGTTGCTGGGGGCCGAGGAGCAGGACTTCCTCATCCATGGCTGCAACCAGAGCGAACAGGATTACCCGCTGGAGCAAAGCTACGTTGCATTGTTTGAAACGCAAGTCGCCCGGCACCCGCAGCGGATTGCCGCCAGTTGTCTGGACCGGCAGTACAGCTATCTGGAGCTGAACCAGCGCAGTAACCGCCTCGGTCATGCGTTGATCGCCGCCGGTATCGGGCGCGATCAACCAGTGGCCTTGCTGGCCGAACGCAGCCTTGATTTACTGGGCATGATCATCGGCAGCTTCAAGGCGGGGGCGGGTTACCTGCCGCTGGACCCGGGTTTGCCGAGTCAGCGTCTGAACCGGATCATCGATTTGAGCCGCACGCCATTGCTGGTGTGCACGCAAGCGTGCCGTGAACAGGCGCAGGCCTTGCTCGACGAGTCCGGCTGCGCCAGCCGGCCACGGCTGCTGGTCTGGGAGGAAGTCCAGGCCCTTGCGCTGTCGGCGGACAATCCTGGTGTCTACAGCGGACCGGACAACCTCGCCTACGTGATCTATACCTCCGGCTCCACCGGTTTGCCCAAAGGCGTGATGGTCGAACAGCGCGGCATGCTCAACAACCAGCTGAGCAAGGTGCCGTACCTGAACCTGAGCGACGCCGACGTGATCGCGCAAACCGCTTCGCAAAGCTTCGATATTTCGGTCTGGCAGTTCCTCGCCGCGCCATTGTTCGGCGCCCGGGTGGACATCGTGCCGAACACCATCGCCCACGACCCGCAGGGCTTGCTGGCCCATGTGCAGAGCCAGGGCATCAGCGTGCTGGAAAGCGTGCCGTCGCTGATCCAGGGCATGCTCGCCCAGGAGCGCATGAGCCTCGACGGCTTGCGCTGGATGTTGCCGACGGGTGAGGCGATGCCGCCGGAGCTGGCGCATCAATGGTTGCTACGCTATCCGCAGATCGGCCTGGTGAATGCCTACGGTCCGGCGGAGTGCTCGGATGACGTGGCGTTCTTCTGCGTAGATATGGCGTCGACTCGCGGCAGCTACCTGCCGATCGGCACGCCGACCGACAACAACCGGTTGTACCTGCTCGACGGAGCGCTGGAACTGGTGCCGTTGGGCGCGGTGGGTGAACTGTGCGTGGCGGGGACCGGGGTCGGCCGTGGCTATGTCAGCGATCCGCTACGCACCGCCCCGGTGTTTGTGCCGAACCCGTTCGGCGCACCGGGTGAGCGCCTGTATCGCACCGGCGACCTGGCCCGTCGTCGCAGTGACGGCGTACTGGAGTACGTCGGTCGCATCGACCATCAGGTGAAGATCCGCGGTTATCGCATCGAATTGGGCGAAATCGAGGCGCGCCTGCATGAACAACCGGAAGTCCGCGATGCGGCGGTCGGTGTACAGGAGGGGGCGAACGGCAAGCACCTGGTCGGCTATCTGGTGGCGGTCGATTCAGTGCTCAATCCGGCTGAACGCCTGGAGCGCATCAAGCAACGCCTGCGTGCCGAGTTGCCGGAATACATGGTGCCGCTGCACTGGCTGTGGCTGGACAAGCTGCCGCTCAACGCCAACGGCAAACTGAACCGCAAGGCCCTGCCGGCGCTGGAGATCGGGCAACTGCAAAGCCAGGATTACCAGGCGCCGCGCAATGAGCTGGAGCAGACCCTGGCAGACATTTGGGCCGAGGTGTTGAAGGTCGAGAAAGTGGGCGTTCGCGACAACTTCTTCGAGTTGGGCGGGCATTCGCTGCTGGCCACGCAAATCGCCTCGCGGGTGCAGAAAACCCTGCAACGGGATGTGCCGTTGCGGGCGATGTTCGAGTGCAGCACGGTGGAGGAACTGGCCGAGTACATCGACGGGTTGGCGGCCAGCGAGATCACCGAGGAGAAGGTGGATCGCTTGAACGACCTGATGGCGGAGCTGGAGGGGTTGTAAATCTCCAGTACCGTTAAGCGAACCACTCTGACAGTACGTCGATACACAGGGTATCGACGTACTGTCAGCGGCTTACACGGGATTGGGTTCCCCCTTGTGCCAGATGGTCAGGTTATCAATCGACCCGTGTTGCAAGCTCTCCACCTCGATGCAATGAAGCAGGCGACCTTGCAGGTCCTGAAAATTCACCCACGTCCTGCTTTCCACCCATCGCTCCTCAAGCAACAGATCTCCGTCGCCAATGAACCTGAAGGTTGCGCCCTCGCCGGTTGTCGCGTACGCAAATTTGATGCGACTGCACTTCCATTTGAGCAGTAAGCGTGCCAGCCGCAATTGTTCTGGTACGCCTCCGCAGCATAGAGCCAACGCCTTCCCCTGAAGCATTTCTGGAAAGTCTTCGGGGGGAGTTCGCACGACATGCAGCCCGATGCCCTTGGGAGAGTCTTGAGGCAATACGAACTTCAAAAGACGCGTGTCGATAGTACTGCCAGGTCCGAGATACTCCTTTTTCGGATAGTTTTCAAAGTCGTCGAACTCCTCAATTTCAGTCACCCGTAGCTTGGCAGTGGTGTGAAGTAATTCATGGGCGTTTGCTGGCAGGAGTGAAACCGACGGATCCACCGGCCGAGTGCCGAGTGCCGAGTGCACCATCGAATGTCACGGCCACATTCAAAGTGACAGAAGAATAGTCCTCACAACCAGCCAGCCAGGTGCGCGAGAGCTTCAGTTCAAGTTTACGTTCAGGCTCAGCTTCCTGTGTTGTCACGACGTGGTTTTCCAGCACCCAGGAGAAACGGTAGTTGTCTTCCTGATGCTCATTGCCTACAGCCAGGATCCACAAGCGCTGTCCGGCGGCGATGAAGGGCCACACCGGCAGGGCGATCCGGGCATTGCCGTCGAACCAGCGCATGTTCAGCCACCAATCGCCGTCTTCGAATTTCAGGTCGCAAAATTCAGGTGTTGGCAGGTCTTCAGGTTCAATCGTTTCGACCGTCAGTTCCAGTTTGTAGGATTCCTGCGTCTGATCGCCAAGTGTCGCGGTGTACCAGACGGACACGGTTTTACCGACACAGGCACCAATGACTGACGCATCGATCGGAATCACTACACTGCCAATGTCACGGCCATCGACAACCGGCAGCGTTGGGCTGCCTGGCCCTGATGGTCCATCCCAATGCAGTTGAATCCTGTGTCGTTTGCGCATGCCTTCAAAGGCAACAGTGACCTTGGTGCCATTTATGGCCTCCAGGGGATACAGCAGATTGTCACTGGTTGCGTACTTGACTTTGGGGTACGGCAATTCCGGCGTTTTTTTTTAGCCACGGTAACCACTCCTGTCTGTATATCGGCGATTTTGGCAGTGGTTAGATATGCTCTCGAAACAGGGTGGCGGCTACTGTCAGACTTGACAGTTTTAATGGCGAAAAAAGGCGTTTCCGACCAATGGCACCGAGAGCCTGCTCGCGATGGCGGTTATACAAACGCATACATTCTCGTGATTGACTGCGATCCGTCAGCCGCTCAGTCTTCCTGCTCCATTTTTTCCAGCGGAGACAGTCGATGCCCTTCGTAACGATAGACGGACAAGCCCTTCACTACATCGATCAGGGCACCGGGCCGGCGGTGCTGCTGGCCGGTAGTTACCTGTGGGACCAGGCCATGTGGGCGCCGCAGATTGCTGCGCTGGCGCTACAGTATCGAGTGATCGCGCTGGACCTGTGGGGTCACGGTGAGTCCGGGCCGTTGCCTGTCGGAACTACATCGCTGGATGACCTGGCGCGTCAGGCATTGGTCTTGCTCGATCATCTGGACATCGAGCGGGTCACGCTGGTCGGTTTGTCGGTCGGTGGCATGTGGGGTGTGCGCCTGGCGCTGTCGGCAGCGCACCGGATCAATGGCCTGGTGTTGATGGACACCTACGTCGGCGCCGAACCGGAGCCGACCCGCCAGTATTACTTCTCGTTGTTAAGGCAGATTGAAGAAAGCGGCACGATCTCACCGCAGCTGCTGGATATCGTGGTGCCGATTTTCTTCCGGCCGGGCATTGATCCGCAGTCCTCGCTGTATCAGGACTTCCGCGCCAAACTCGCTGCACTGTCGCCGGAGCGCCTGCGTGAAAGCATCGTGACGCTGGGGCGGATTACATTTGGGCGGGATGATCAATTGTCGCGTCTGGTCGAGTTGGACGCAACGAACACACTGGTGATGTGCGGTGATCAGGACAAGCCTCGGCCACCGAGTGAAACCCGTGAAATGGCTGAGCTGATTGGCTGCCCGTGGGTGCTGGTGCCGGAGGCGGGGCATATTTCCAATCTGGAAAATCCGGAATTTGTCACCCAAGCGCTGCTGGCATTTTTGGCAGGGCGCAATCCGGCGTAGGGTTTGCGAAAAAGATCGCAGCCTTCGGCAGCTCCTACAGGAATCGAATGGTCTCTATAGGAGCTGCCGAAGGCTGCGATCTTTTGATCTTGCTTACTTCGGCCCGAGAATCTTCGCCAGTTTGTCCGGCGACGGCGCGCCTTGCTGCTGTTGCAGATTGCCCTTGTCGTCCATGTAGAAAATCGCCGGCGTAGCCTGCAGCTCAAGCTCTTCCATCAATTGCATGTTGGCCGCGAATTTTGCCTGAATCGCCGGCGGCACTTCCTTCAAGGCCTTGAGCGAACTGTCTTTGCCAGCGCCCTCGTGGTCCTGCAGGGCTTTTTCCGGGTCTTTGGCCGCGAGCAGTGCAGCGGATTTGCCCGGGCTGTCTTCGCGGATGATGCCCACCATGATGTGGCGCAACTGCACCTTGCCGGCTTTGACCCATGGCCGGGCCTGTTCCCAGAACATGTTGCAGTACGGGCAGTTCGGGTCGCTGAACAGGTACACCACGCGCGGCGCATCCTTCTTGCCGTCGCCGATCCAGTTGCTGGTTTCGAACTTGGCCCAGACTTCCTTGGCCATCGGGGCATACACCAGTTTCTGCAATGGCGCGCTGCTCAGGTCATTGCCTTCGGCGTCATACAGGTTGCCCAGCAACACGTGTTTGCCATCCGGGGTCAGGTACAGCGCCATGCCGCGATTCTGGTATTGCGCGGCATAACCGCGCAAGCCGTCGGGGGCGTCGAACTGGCCGACGATTTTCGCGCCCTTGGCCTCGATTTTCTTGATCGCATCGGGCAACTCTTCGGCCTGCACCGATGGCAGGTGCAACAGGGCAGCACCGAGGCTCAGGGTCAGCAGGTGGCGGAGGCGGGGCATGGCAATTTCCTTGAAGAGGTGGCGGGTACGGTGTCGAAGTTTTCCAGTGCGCGGGCCAGGCTGGCTTCCGACAATTCGCCCAGATGGCTGCCCAGCAGGCGACCCTCGGGGTTGTAGAAAAGCGTAGTCGGCAATGCCATGGAACCGACGGCCTGGCTCAGACGCCCGCTGCCGTCGAACAGCACGTTGGACAGGCTCAGGCCCTGGGTTTCCAGAAAGGTCGCGACGCTTTGCATACTTTCCGCCTGATTGACGAACAGGAACGTCAGGTCCGGCCGTTGTTGCTGGGCGTTTTCCAGCACCGGCATTTCCCGGCGGCACGGCGGGCACCAGGTGGCCCAGAGATTGATCACTAACGGGCCGCCCTTGTAGTCGGCCAGTTGCACGGTTTCACCGGCGGCGTTGCGCAGGGCGATTTCCGGCAAGCGTGTGCCTTGTTCATAAATCGACAGGGAGAACGTCGCCAACAGCCAGAACGCCAGGCCACTGGCTACGCCAAAGCCCAATGGACGGCGCAGACCCGGGCGACGCCAGCCGCGATACAGCGTGGCGAGCAAAACCACGACCACCCCCGGCAAGGCGAGAAAACCGCCATCGCGCAGGTCGATGACCTGCCACGGATCATTGCGATAGTGCACCCAATAGACCGCCACGAAACTGATTCTGGCCGCCAGCATGCCCAGTAGAAACAGGCTGAACAGTACCGACTCGGGGTTGTCACCGCCACGCTTGGCCACCCGCCAGCCGACAAAAGTGGCCAGCGCCAGCGCACTGATCAACAGTAGGTGATTAAGCGCGATGGCAAAGGTGCCGAGGGTGAAGGTCAGCATTAACGGGCGTCTCGGGTGTCGGTCCAGCGTTGCAGGAAAGTATCGGCATCGACCTCGCCGGTGATGCGCTGGCTGCGCCGCTCTTCACCGTCCGCGCCAATCCACAGCAGGCTCGGTGGCCCTGGCACTTTGTAACGGCCGAGCAGTTCGCGGCTGGCGGTATTGTCGGCGGTGACGTCCAGTCGGAGCAAGCGCACATCGCTCAAGGCTTCGAGGACACGGGTTTTGCCGAAGACCTGTTTTTCCATGACCTTGCACGACACGCACCAGTCGGCGTAGTAGTCCAGCAGCACCCACTGGCCCTGAGCCTGCGCGGCGTCGAGTTCCCGTTGCAGTGCCTGCGGATCCTTGATGGTGGTGAAGGCATCGTGGCCAACCGGCACGGCGGCCACAGCCTGGTTCGAGGTGCGGTAGACCTGCAATGGCTTGAACGGATCATCGCCGCCACCGGCCGCACCGATCACCAACAGGCCACCCCACAAACCGAGCAACAGCGAACTGGCGCCAAACAGGTGCGCGATACGGCCAAAACCTTCCGACTGTTTCCAGGCGCTGTAGGCCGCGATCAACAGCAGCGCACCGCACAAGCCCACCCACAGGGATTCATCCAGCACCGGGCGCAGCATCAACAATGCGGTGGCGAGGAACAAGAAGCCGAAAATGCCTTTGACCAGATTCATCCAGGCGCCAGGCTTGGGCATGAAGCGATTGCCGACGGTCACCAGCAACAGCAGCGGCACACCGATGCCGATACCCATGGCGAACAGAATCAAGCCGCCATGCACCGCGTTACCGCTTTGCGCGATGTAGAGCAGGGCGCCGGCCAGCGGTGCAGTCATGCACGGGCCGACCAGCAGACCGGACAGCGCCCCCAACACCCCGGCGCCGAGAAGGTTGCCGCCGCGTTGATTGCGCGAGACGTTTTCCAGGCGATCACGCACGGCCACCGGCAGTTGCAGTTCGAAAAAGCCGAACATCGGCAGCGCCAGCAGCACGAAAATCGCCGCGAAACTCCCCAGCAGCCAGGGGTTCTGCAACCAGGCTTGCAGGTTCGCCCCGAGGGAGGCGGCCAGGACACCCATCGCCGCATACACCAGCGCCATGCTGACCACGTAACTGCTGGCCAGGGCGAATCCACGTTTGGGCGTGGCGCCGCTGCCGACGATCAACCCGGCCAGAATCGGCAGCATCGGCAATGAACAAGGCGTGAAGGCCAGCAACAGGCCCAGGCCGAAGAACAGCAAAAGGCTCCAGCCCAGCGCCCGTTGTTGCAGGCCGCTGGCCAGCGCCTGGTCCGGTGCTTCAGTGGCCGCATTCAGCGCAATGGTATTGCCCAGGTCCACGGCCCTGGTTTGCGGCGGATAACACAAACCGGCATCGGCACAGCCCTGGTAACTGACCTTGACCTGACCGCTCGCGCCAGCCGGAATTTTCAGTTCAAGGCCCTGGCGGTAGACTTGCTGTTCACCGAAAAACTCGTCGCTGTGGGCTTCGCCTTCCGGCAACGCGGGATGCTGCCCGACAGGCAATCCGTCGAACTTCAAGCGTTTCTGGTACAGGTAATAGCCGTCGGTGATCTGCCAATAGAGCTGGGTTTCACCGGATTCCAGGCGTTCAGAGGTAAACGTGAAGGCTTTATCAACCGGGAGAAATTCAGGTTTGGTGTCGAACGGATTGGTTCCCGCCTGGGCCAGGCCCGCGATCAAGAGAGTAAAAAGTAAAAACAGACGACGCATGGATAAGCCTTTGCCCTGTGCTAATGAGGTGCACAGTGGCGGGTGGCGATTAACCGATGATTAACCGCCCCGGCCTTGTGGCGGTGGCGCTTGCGGCATAATGTCGACTTAATCGGTCAACGGCTTAATAGGCTTTATTTCTACGAGGCTCCCCATGCACGTACTGGTTTGCGAAGACGATGAATTGATCGCCAGCGGTATCGTCGCCGGCCTGACCGCCCAGGGCCTGACCGTGGAACACGTCGCCACGGCGTCCGCCGCCCGGGCGATGCTCAAGGTGGCGGAGTTCGACGTGATGGTGCTCGACCTCGGATTGCCGGACGAAGATGGCCTCAAGCTGCTGCAGCAGTTGCGCCATCAAGGCCTGGAGTTGCCGGTCTTGATCCTCACCGCCCGGGACTCGGTCACCGACCGCGTCGATGGCCTGCAAGCCGGCGCCGACGACTATCTGCTCAAGCCGTTTGACTTGCGTGAACTCGCTGCACGCTTGCACACGCTGTTACGGCGGGTGGCGGGGCGCAGCGTCAACCTGATCGAGCATGGCGCCCTGACCTACGACCCGAGCAGCCGCGAAACCACGCTCGCGGGGCAGCCGGTGGACCTCTCGCGTCGCGAGCAGTCATTGCTGCAGGCCTTGCTGCATAACCGTGGTCGCGTGTTGTCCACCGAGCAACTCAAGGACAGCGTCTACGGTTTCAACGACGAGCTGGAAAGCAACGCCCTCAACGTCCATATCCATCACCTGCGGCGCAAGCTCGGCAACGGCATTGTCGAGACCGTGCGCGGCCTGGGCTATCGCCTGGGGCCGGCTGATGGCGGAGAAGAATCGAAGTGATGAGCCTGCGTTTGCGCCTGAGCCTGACGCTCGGCGCCGCCTTTGCCTTGATCTGGGCCCTGGCCGCGGCCTGGATGCTCAGTGATTTGCGCAATCAAATGATGTTTTCCCTCGACCAGCGCCTGGTGGCCTCGGCACGCATGGTCGCCGGCCTGATGGAGCAACTGCCGCCCGTGCCGAGCAAGGGCGAGGGCACCCACTTCAGTGCCGAACAGCTGAACATTCCGGGCGGCATGGCCTGTCAGGTCAGCTCGTTGCGCGGTGAAATCCTCGCCCGCAGCCATACCGAGCCGCAGCAGACCCTGGAGGCCGAGAAACTCGGTTTTCACGATCAGATGATCGACGGCGCGCCGTGGCGCAGCTTTACACTGGCCCGGGGCGATCTGCGCATCACCACCGCCGATCGGCAGATCGAGCGCGAGGCGTTGAACATGTCGATCCTGCTGGCCGCTTCGGTGCCGGTGGGCGTGGCGCTGCTCGGTTGCCTGTGTTTGCTCTGGCTGGGTATCGGCCAGGGGCTGGCGCCGCTCAACCGCATGCGTGACGCCTTGATGCGCCGCAGTGCAGACTCCCTCGAACCCTTGCAGATCCAGCCGCTGCCCAGCGAACTGCAACCCTTGCTGGAAACCCAGAACCAGTTGCTCCAGCGCATCGGCAAGACCATCGAGCGCGAACGGCGCCTGACCGGAGACGCGGCCCACGAACTGCGCAGCCCGCTGACCGCGATCAAGACCCACCTGCAAGTGGCGCGGATGACTGACGGCAGCGCCCGGGATCAGTCCCTGGCCCGGGCCGAAGAGGGCGCCGACCGCATGCACCGCACACTTGAGCAATTGCTGTTGCTGGCGCGCGTCGAGGGCAGTCTGTCGTTTGACGACGGTGTGCAATGCAACGCCGAGCAAGTGGCGAAACTGGCGATCCAGGACGCGGCGAGCGGCGATCGCCAGCGCATCAGGTTTCAGGCACCGGGCAAGGTTTCCGCCGCGCCGGTACAAATGCCCGCCGTGCTGTCGATTGCCGCGCTGCGCAACTTGCTCGACAACGCACTGCGCCATACCCCCGCCGACAAAACGGTGGAGTTGAGCCTGGAAACCACCGGCAATCGTGTGCAGTTCGTGGTGCGCGACCATGGGCCGGGGATTGCCGAAGAAGATCTGCAACACCTGACCCAGCGTTTCTGGCGCAACGGCCAGAGCACCGGTTGTGGTCTGGGGCTGGCGATTGTCCAGGCCATCGTTCAGCGTTGCGGTTGCACGCTGCATTTCGATAGCCGGCCGGACGGCTTGCGGGTTGAGCTGACGATGCCACTGCAACCGGTCTGAAATACACCACCATACCCTGTGGGAGCGGGCTTGCTCGCGAAGGCGGCGTAACAGTCGACATAGATGTTGAATGTGATGGCCTCTTCGCGAGCAAGCCCGCTCCCACAGGGGAACTGTGTTTACCATCGACTGCAACTTCTTTCCATCCGCCTAAATCCTTCCAGCGCTGATGCGTTTCCAGAACAGGAAAACCTGACAAGTGCGCCCCGTGACCGGAACGCGCACCTGCCCGGTGTGCAGTTTTGGTCACTATCCACAGCGTATTGAGGGGTCGAGAGATGTCAGTCGCTACCAGCCTTATCGAAGAGCAGCCGGCGACGCCCGCCGAGACGCTTTATCAATTCAACGAATCGCCATTGCTCGCCCGTCAGAGCCGGCAGGAATCCAATGCCCGCAGCTACCCACGGCGCATTCCCCTGGCGCTCAAGCGCGCCAAGGGCATCTACGTCGAAGATGTCGAAGGCCGAACCTTCATCGATTGTCTGGCCGGAGCCGGAACCCTGGCCTTGGGGCACAACCACCCGGTGGTGATCGAAGCCATCCAGCAGGTGCTGGCCGATGAACTGCCGTTGCACACCCTGGACCTGACCACCCCGGTCAAGGACCAGTTCGTCCAGGATCTGTTCGGTCTGCTGCCGCCTGCCCTGGCCGCTGAAGCGAAGATCCAGTTCTGTGGCCCGACCGGCACCGACGCCGTGGAAGCCGCGCTGAAATTGGTACGTACTGCCACCGGCCGCAGCACCGTGCTGTCGTTCCAGGGCGGTTACCACGGCATGAGTCAGGGCGCGTTGAGCCTGATGGGCAGCCTGGGGCCGAAAAAGCCTCTGGGCGCCTTGCTCGGCAGCGGCGTGCAGTTCATGCCGTACCCTTACGATTACCGCTGCCCGTTCGGGCTTGGCGGCGCGCAGGGGGTCAAAGCCAATCTGAGTTACCTGGAAAACCTGCTCAACGATCCCGAGGCCGGCGTGCAATTGCCGGCGGCGGTGATCGTGGAAGTGGTGCAGGGCGAGGGCGGGGTGATCCCGGCGGATCTGGACTGGTTGCGCGGTCTGCGGCGGATCACCGAGCAGGCTGGCGTCGCGTTGATCGTCGATGAAATCCAGAGTGGCTTCGCCCGCACCGGCAGGATGTTCGCCTTCGAGCATGCCGGGATCATTCCCGATGTGGTGGTGATGTCCAAGGCCATCGGCGGCAGCCTGCCGCTGGCGGTGGTGGTCTATCGCGACTGGCTCGACACCTGGCTGCCGGGCGCCCATGCCGGGACGTTCCGTGGCAACCAGATGGCCATGGCCGCCGGTTCCGCGGTGATGCGTTATCTGGTCGAACACAAGCTCTGCGAGCATGCCGCCGCGATGGGCGAGCGTCTGGCCGAGCACCTGCGCATCCTGCAGCGGGACTTCCCGCAACTGGGTGACATTCGCGGGCGTGGCTTGATGCTCGGCGTCGAACTGGTCGACCCGACAGGCGCGCTGGACGCCCAAGGCCATCCGCCGGCCTTCGCCCGCCTGGCACCCCTGGTGCAGCGCGAATGCCTCAAGCGTGGCTTGATCCTGGAACTCGGTGGCCGCCATGGCGCGGTGGTGCGCTTCCTGCCGCCGCTGGTGATTACTGCTGCGCAGATCGATCGCGTGGCCGAAATCTTCGGCCGGGCCCTGGCCGCCGCCACTGCCAATCCTTAAATTTTCCGCCCTGCGGAACGTTCTTTCTACATAACGGCTGCGCACACGGCGCAGCCCGCCCGATAACGATGGAGAGACACCATGACGTCAGTATTCGACCGCGAGGACATCCTCTTTCAGGTCGTGGTCAACCACGAAGAGCAATACTCGATCTGGCCCGACTACAAAGCCGTGCCACAAGGCTGGCGCACCGTGGGCAAAAGCGGGCTGAAAAAGGAATGCCTGGCCTATATCGAAGAAACCTGGACCGACATGCGCCCGTTGAGCCTGCGGCAGAAAATGGACGAGCAGGCGGCTGTGGCGCACTGATCCGTCATGCAAAAAGAAGCCCGCTGGACTGGTGACAGTCAGCGGGCTTTTTCATGTCGTGCATTTGTGTTGTCTGTAAGGCCGCTATCGCGAGCAGGCTCGCTCCCACATTGGATTTATGGCGCGACACAAGTCCCCTGTGGGAGCGAGCTTGCTCGCGAAGAACGATAACGCGGTCCAGCCGAGGTTACACGCCACTAAGCCCCTTGATGACCAGATCCACATTCCCCTCCAGTTCCGCCACCGGATCCTCGGCATCGGTACTCAACACCACCAACCGGCTACCCGACCCGGCAATCACCGCTTTCAGCGCATCCGACGGCTGCCGGTGATGCAGCACCACCGCCACGTCATTGTCCTTGAGCGTCGTGGCCAGTTGCGTGAGCGCCTCCGGTGTCCACTCGGCATCGGCGCGTGCGTCCTGGTCGATCAATTCCAGATTGAGACTGCCGATCAGGTAGCCGAAGTGATCGCTGAGGCTCATCACACTGAGGTTGTCCACGCTGGCCAGCCGCGCCTCGCTGGCGGCACTGAGCTTAAGCAAACGCTGCTTGAACGCTGCCAGGTTGGCGTCGATTTTCGGCTTGGCCTCGGGAGCCAGACGTACCAGATCCGCCGCCATCACATTGGCCATGCGCCCCATGTTATTGCTGGAGAACCACGGCTGACTGTTCAGCCCGTCGACCTTGTTGTCGGGCTGCAGGGCTATGCCGGGCAGGGCGCCGTCCACCGGGCGGGCGGCGTCGACTTCGACGATGCGGATGTTGCTGCGCCGGGAGATCGGGTACAACGGGTCATCCGGCCACAGTGAGCGCAGGCCGATCACCGCATCGGTATCGTTCGCCAGCTTGGCCAGCGCCGGGGCGCCACGGCCGGTGAAGTAGGCGGTCTGGCGGCTGCCGGGCAAGTTGGCCGGGGCCGCACGTTCGAGGCTGACATCGGTGCCCTTGAGCAAGACTTCACCCAGCCCATAAGTAATCGGCAAAGAGGCCAGTACACGCAGCGGTTTGCCGTTGTCGGCGGCGATGGCCGTTGTCGCCAGCCCGCACAGGGCAATGGCGAGGGTCAGTTGGCGCAGTGAAAAAATCATTTATCCAAGGTTCCCTTTCAGGCTGGGGACAACGCCGCGCGCGAGGGCGGCCAGGGCGAAGGCGATACCGGCCACGAGGATGATCGCGGCACCGGACGGGATCGGCAGGTCAAAGACGATCGGCGCGAGAATCCCGCACAGGGTGCTGACGGTGGCGATCAGCACCGAACACCAGAAAAAGCCCTTCAGCGATTGGCTGAGCAGGCGTGCCGCGGCGGCCGGAATCACCAGCAGGGCGCCGACCAGAATCGCGCCGATGACCTTGACGGCGGCGACGGTGATCAGCGTCACCAGAATCACGAACAGGTAATCCAGGGTTTTCACCGCCACCCCGCGTACCGCCGCCAGTTGTGGATTGAAACTGGCGAGCATGATGCGGTTGTACAAAGGCAAGGCCAGGGCCATGACCAGCGAACCGACGATGGCCAGCACCAGCAGGTCATTGCCGTTGACCGTCAGCACCGAGCCGAACAGCACGTTTTCCAGAATATGCACGTTGATCTTGCCCGCCAGAATCAGCAGCAGGCTCGCGCCCAGGGCGAGCGACACCGAGAGAAACACACCGATCAAGGTGTCCGGCGCCAGGCCGGTGCGGTTGCGCAGGTAGTTGAGCAGGATGCCGAACAGCAGGCAGTAGCCGAACAGGCTGCCGTAAGGCCCGGTGTAGGGTTCGCCGAGTAGAATGCCGATGGCCACGCCAGTCAGTGCAGCATGACCGACCGCCTCGGAGAAAAACGCGAAGCGCTTGACCACCACCAGCGTGCCCAGGCCGCCCAGCACCGGGCCGATCAGCAGCCCGGCGATCAAGGCGTTGACCACGAATCCATAGGCCAGCGCCTCGGGCAGATAACCCGACGACGCCCAGCCCTGGACCATCAGGCGAAAAGCTTCGTAACTCATCAGGCAAGGCTCCGTGGGTGGGTCGAGAACAGGGTCAACAGACGCTCCGGTGTCAGCGCCTGTTGCGGCGTGGCGTCGAACAGCACCCGGCGATTGAGCCCGGTGACGTGATCGGCCAGGCGCCCGACCGCCTCCAGGTCGTGCTCGATCCACAGCACGGTGATGCCCGCCGCACGCCAGTCGCCGAGCAAGCGTTCGAACACCCGGATGCCGGCCTCATCGAGGGCGGACATCGGCTCGTCGAGCACCAGCAATTGCGGAGGCGGAATCAGCCCCTGGGCCAGCAACACCCGTTGCCGTTCGCCACCGGACAGCGCGCCCATGCGGCGCTTGCGTTTGTCCTGCATGCCGACCCGCTCCAGCGCCTCGCCAATCGCCGTTGCGTAGTGTTTGCTCAGCCCCAGAAAGGCCGGGCGACGCTGGCACATGGCGGCCATGAAATCGTCGACGGTCATCGGCAAGCCCCGGTCGAACTCCAGCGCCTGTGGCACATAGCCGATGGTCCCAGGCACCGCAGGCCACTGCAGGCTCAAGCGACCCTGGTGCGGCATTTGCCCGAGCAGGGTCTTGATCAGCGAACTCTTGCCACCGCCGTTGGGGCCGACCAGCGCGTGCACGCTGCCGGGGCGGACCTGGAAGGTTACCTTGTCGAGGATCGTCGTGCGCCCGAGGGTCAGGCTGATGTCGGCAAAATCCAGAGTCGGCCCCGAACTCTGTAGGAGCGAGCCTGCTCGCGAATGCGGTGTGTCAGTTGACGATGATGCTGACAGACTGGTGGGCGCCTTCGCGAGCAGGCTCGCTCCCACAGGGGATTCTGCATCGGCCAGGATGGTTTCTTTCGATGTCATGCGCCCGACTCCTGAATCGCCCGCACCACGGTATTGAGGTTGCCGGTCATTTCCTTTTCGTACTTGTCGGCGGTGTATTCGCCGTAGGAAATGTGCGACAGCGGATACAGCTTCACCCCGGATTCGCGCTGGATGGTGTCGACGTAAGTAGAAGGAAAGTCCATCTCCGAGAAGATCACCTTCACGTCCAGTTCACGCAGTTGATCGATGGTTTTTTTCAGCTGGCTCGGACTCGGTTCGATACCGTGGGCCGGTTCGACCACGGCTGTCACTTCCAGTCCGAACTCACGCAGCAGGTAGTCGTAGGCCGCGTGCACGGTTGCCACCCGCAGTTCGGCGTTCGGTGCCTGGGTCAGTTTGGCCAGGGCATCGGCGCGCATCTTGCGCAGGCGCTTGCCGTAGGCGCGGGCGTTTTCGGTATAGGTCTTGGCATTGACCGGATCGAGCTTGCCCAGCTCCCGGGCAATGTTGTTGACCTGGGCGATGGAGGCGCTGATCGACAGGAAGGTGTGTGGGTTCACCACCTTGCCGGCACCGCGTGCGGCCACGCCGGTGGCAGCCAGCAGCGGCACGTTTTCGTTGGCTTCGATCACCGGGACCTTTGGGGTTTCGCTGGCGGCGATCATGCGATCGGCGAAATCATCATGACCGACGCCATTGAGCACGATCACGTCCAGCCCGCTGATGCGCTTGATGTCTTCGGCGCGGGGCTCGTAGGCATGCGGATTGAAACCGGCCGGAATCAGCGGCACCACCTCGGCCTTGTCGCCGACGATGTTCGCCACGTAGCTGTAGTAAGGATGCAGGGTGATGCCGATGCGCAGGCGCTTGGCTTCGTCGGCGCTGGCCAGTGATGGCAGCAGGCAGGCGAGCAGGCCGACCAGCAGCAGGCGCAAAAAACAACGGTGAGATGAATTGGGCATGGGAAAGCGGTCTTCTCTCGGATAAAGGCGAGGGTTCAGTGCCGGTGCTGGCGGGTTACGCCGGCATCGAATTGGGCGACGACCTGCTGCCAACCGGCGCTTTCGAGCGCGGCGTCGCTGAGGTCGGCCGGTGCCGTGAGCTTGCTGGCGCGGTTGAGCCAGATGTCCGGCGCATCATTGGCTGCGGCCAGGCGCATCAGGAATGAACCGGCGACCGTCGGCGTCTGGCTCTGGCCGAAATAGGCCTTGGCGTCGAGCAATTGCCAGGCATGGCCGCCCCGGCTGACGGAGCTGGCATCCTGGGAAAACGGGGCAAATCCTTCCCCGGCGAGGGCCTCGGGAGTCGGCAGCGCTTGCTGTTCCTGGCGCAACAAATGAATCTCGTCCAGCGTCACCCGCAAATCGGCGTAGATACCTTGCTCGGATGCACTGAGGTCACGGCGCGCATCCAGTTGATGGCTGCTGACACTGCTCACCTCATGGGATTCACCACGCCAGAGCACCACCGAGCCGGCCACCGCCAAGATCATCAGGCACAGCAGCAGAACGTAGAGGGTTTCGTGACCGGCCCCGGCCGGGCGCACAACTTGGGTCGTTGGAGTGCTCATGGTGCCTCGATGTCCGCTTGGTCGATTTCCACGACGTGACCGGGGCCGGCATCGAACAGCACATAGAACTCGGCGCCGGGCTTCTTGAAGGTCAGGGTCGAATCAGGCCCGAGCTTACCCGGCACCAGAATGGTTTCGTCGTAGCCGATCACATCGAGGGTCACGCCCGGAGCGCCGCTGCCGTCGGAAAAACCGCCGGTGCACTTGATCTGTTCGGCGTCGATGGCCTTGCATTCGCACATCGGGTTGTGGGCCAGGGCGCTGGCACTGAAACCGGCGCAGAGCACCAGCAACAGGGGGTTGAGCGAGCGAAGAGGGTTGATCATGGTTTGCCTCCTTGTTTGTTCAACCAGGCGATGGTGGCGGGGGAAGCCTGGCTCAAAGGAATGGATGCCTGATGCATGGCGCCGTCCCAGCCTTCCATGGTGATCCACAGTTCGGCGTCGGCCGTGGTCTTTTCCGGGACGGGCAGCGAAGCGCCCATGCGGTACGGGGCACCGAAGAAAATCACCCCGGCGGCGCGCAGGCTTCGGGGCTTGCCGATGCGCAGGTAAGTGGCCTTGACCTGGCCGATACAGGCCTCGCACAACGCGGCGTTGAAACCCTTCATGTAGCCGGCGGGGCCTTCGAGCATCGGGGCTGAGTTGCGCAGTTCCGCCAGGCGCAGGCTCCAGGGGCCGACCCGGACTTCGCCGACCTCCCGTTCGCCAAGGCCACTGTCGCCGCGCATCAATGCCTCGTCGGCGAAGTACTTGGGCATGAAACCGAGTGGGATCAGCAGCAACAGGACGTTCAGGTGAAAGCGCCATCTGTGCCAGAACACACTCAGGCGCGAGGGTTGCGGGGCTGCAATGTCTTGGCTCACAGGTCGACCTCCGACACTTCGTGGTTCGTGGCCGGTTGCGCCGCGGTGTCGCGCTGTTTCTTGTTACTGCGTTTGAAGGCATTGGCGGTGGCCAGCGCCGTGCGCTTGGTCCAGATCAGCAGGCCGCTGAGCACCATCATGCTCAGCAACAGGCCGAAGAACGCCCAGATCAGTTTGATCCACAGTCCGCCGAAATCGCCGGTGTGCAGCGGGCGCATGGACTCAGTGACGAACTCCAGGGCCGAACGGTCCGAGATCAGGCGCGAGGCAGCGATTTCGCCGTTGTACGGGTTGATCGTGGCGGTCTGGAACATCAACGGGTACCAACCGCGTCCACCGACATCCAGATGGCTGTAGGCATTGCCCGGCAGACTGACGAAACTGGCCTCCAGCCCGGAGATTTCCTGTGTGGCGATTTCAACCGCGCGGTCGAGGTCGATACGCGGCGGGGGCGAGCCATCGGCTGACAGTGGCACCGCTTCGCGGGACATCGCCGGGATGATCTTTTCCGTGGAAATGGAAATCTGGTTATCGGACAGCAATGCCTGGATCAGGAACCAGGTGCCAGTGACGGAGATCACCGCGATGAACCAGATCGACCAGATGCCGCTCAAGCGGTGAAAGTCGCCCCAGAAAATCCGCGCGCCGTGGCGAATGCGCAGGGTCGGGCGGAAGAAGCCTTTCCAGAAGCGTTTGTAGACCACCAAACCGGTAATTAGCGACGCCAGCAATGGCAAGCCGAGAAACGACACCAGGTACCAGCCCCAGCTGTAACCATTGGTGAACGGCACCAGCCACCAAGCGTGCAGGGCGCGGGTAAAGGCGCGGAAGTTGAACTCCGGCGCGATGCCCTGGATCACGCCGCTGTACGGATTGACATAAATCACCACCGAGCGCCCGTCGGGGTAGCTGACTTCGACATCCAGGGCGAAGTGCGATTCGTCGGGGCGACTGATGCTCTGCACCACGGTCTGCGGTTCGGCCCTGTTGATGGCCTCGATGACCTGCTGGTAGCTGAGCAGCGGAGCATCGTCCGAGGGTTGGCTGGCGCGCATTGGCGGGTTGGCCAGCCATACGATCTCCTGGCTGATGACGGCCAGGGTTCCGGTCACACACACGATCAGCACGAAAAACCAGATCGGCAATGCCAGCCAGCTATGGACCAGGAACCAGATTTTTGAACGGGACTTCTTTAACATGTTGGAGGTCTTGGCTCGATGAGAGGCAGCTCGGCTGCGGGCTTCGCAGGGATGAGCGCCCTGAAGGTCCGATCGTGGCTTTTGCCTACGCGAAAGGACTGCATCTATGTAGGACGGATGAGCAGGGGAAATCCCGAAAGGGGAAATGAAAGAAAATGTTTCTCATTGCCGACAGGTCAATGGCGGGCATGCTTGCGCAAGTGATCAGCAAGTCGGCGGTGCTGTTGAAGGCGGGGCCCCGGCGGGAGCGAGCCTGCTCGCGAAGAGGCCCGCTCCAGCACCCGGGATTTCAACCCTGGGCAAACATCTCCTTGGCCCGTTGCTCAATCTGTTCCTGAGTCAGGTCTTCCTTGTGCGTGGCCAGGAACCACAGGTGCCCGTAGGGATCCTTCAAGGTCCCTGAACGGTCGCCGTAAAACTGATCCTTGACCTCCGATACAACGGTTGCGCCGGCATCGATCGCCTGTTTGTAGGACTTGTCGACATCCGTCACGTACAAATGCAGACCCACGGACGGCGAATTGTCCGGGTTGCTCAGCGGCCCTTGATCGCACGGTGTGCCCAGCATGATCGGGCAATCGCCGATGCGCAGTTCGGCGTGGCCGACACCGCCATCGGGCATGTCCAGGCGCATGATTTCAATGGCGCCAAAGGCTTTTTTGTAGAAGGCGATGGCTTCGGCGGCTTTGTTGATGCCCAGATAGGGGGTGACGCTGTGATACCCCTCTGGAATGGGTTTGACGCTCATGATGGATCTCCCTGTTCCTGTTTTGTGAATAGAAAGTACCTGTGCCGTTGTACGACCGAATAAATATAGGCCAGTGTCTTTCGCCTCACCGAGTGCCCGACGAGCAGTAGCGCCATTCAAGTGCCATCAAGTCGGTTCCAACCAGTGCACTCCCGGGCCGCGTTCTCCCAGCACATCGACAATGATCGCCGTTTCTTGATAGCCACTATTGAAAGCGTTGATTTCTGCTGCCCGGGAGGCGCGAGTAGCCTGTGTTCATTGCCTCGAACCCAGTCGCCAGGACGCCAAAATGAAACCGATGATTGCCACTTTGCTGATGCTCGCCGTCTCCGTACTCGCCGGATGTGCCAGCCATGTTTCCCCGGAGCTTCGGCCTTACACGGCTGAAGAAAGCAAGGAACTGGCACTGGAGGCGCTGAACCGCCGCGGTTTGTCCTTCGACGAATACCACGCGAAAAAAGCTGAACTGCTCGGCCAACCGCAAAAGTCGTTCAACTTCGACAACCAGGGTGAAATGAACGTCGGGCGATCTGTACAGCTTCACGGTCGTCCAAGCTGAGGCGAAACTGTACTGCTCCAAGTTTTGCCTAACTGTCCATGGGTTTCCTCCAGGGTGTGCGATAGGGTCAACACCTGACCGACCCTGACGGATTGCCACCCATGACGCTCTCACTCGACCTGCTGCTGGGGTTCGCCCTGTTTGCTCTCGTCACCTCGATCACACCCGGCCCGAACAACACCATGTTGCTGGCCTCCGGGGTGAACTTCGGCTTCAACCGCACGATCCCGCACATGCTCGGTATCACTTGTGGCTTCTTCGTACTGGTGGTGGCGGTCGGTTTCGGCCTTGGCGCGGTGTTCCAGACTTACCCTGTGCTCTACACCGTGCTGCGTTATGTAGGGGCGGCGTATTTGCTGTATCTGGCGTGGAAAATCGCCCATTCCGGGCCCATGTCGGAGAATCAGAAGGGCGAGGCGAAACCGATCAGCTATCTGGGCGCCGCCGCGTTCCAGTGGGTCAATCCCAAGGCCTGGATCATGGCCATTGGCGCTATCAGTACCTATACGCCGATGCAGGGTTACTTCACGAATGTGATCGTGATCGCGGCCGTCTTTGCGATCATCAACTTGCCGAGCGTCGGTGTCTGGGCCGCTTGCGGCACGCTGTTGCGCAATGTTCTGAAGGATCGCCGCTGGCTGCGCCTGTTCAATTGGGGCATGGCCGCACTGCTCGTGGGTTCGCTGTATCCGCTGTTGCTCGAAAGCTTTAGCTGACGCATTGCTTCAACCGGTTGCCCGATGCCTGTTAAGCTGACTTTTCAGGAGCGTTCCTACGCACTTTTAAATGAAGTAATTCTTCTTTAACGGCATCCGATCAGGTATTGGTAGCGTTCTGAAAACAGCGCGCAGCTCACAAGGCTGCGTTTTGCCGTTTGCAGTCACGAGCTTCCTGATCCCGGAACACGCTCTGCGAGTCTTTTATGAATAAACGTCCGTTGTATTTCGATTACGCCGCCACCACGCCGGTGGATGAGCGGGTCATCAAGGTGATGGTCGAGTGTCTGGGCTTTACCGGCAATTTCGGCAACCCGGCCTCCAGCTCCCACGTCTTCGGCCAGCAGGCCCGGCAATCGGTCGAACAGGCGCGACACCAGGTCGCCGAACTGGTCGGCGCGACGCCCGGGCAGATCGTCTGGACCTCCGGCGCCACAGAATCCAACAACCTTGCGCTCAAAGGCGTGGCCCAGGCCCGCAGTACTGGCGGCGGCCATATCATCACCAGCCAGATCGAACACAAGGCCATTCTCGATACCGCCAGGCAACTGCAGGATGCCGGTATCGCAGTGACGTATCTGGTGCCGGACGCCGATGGCCTGATCACCGCGCAAGCGGTCAGCGAAGCCATGCGCGAGGACACCTTCCTGGTGTCGCTGATGCTGGTCAACAACGAGCTGGGCACCCTCAACGACATTCCCGCCATCGGTCAGGTCGTGCGTGATCGCGGGGCGTTGTTCCATGTCGACGCCGCACAGGGCGCGGGCAAAGTGGCGATCGATCTCGCGCAGTGGCCGGTGGACCTGATGTCGTTTTCCGCGCACAAGCTCTATGGCCCCAAAGGCATTGGTGCGTTGTACGTCGGCCCACGTGCACAACAGCGTTTGCAGGCGCAGATCCATGGCGGCGGGCATGAGGGCGGTTTGCGTTCCGGCACGCTGGCGACCCATCAGATCGTGGCCATGGGCGCGGCCTTTGCACTGGCGGCGGCTGCGTTCGATGAAGAGAAAGCCACCATCGTGCGTTTGCGTGAACGCTTGCTCGAGCAATTGCAGAGCATTCCCGGCGTGCGTCTCAACGGCAGCCCGACCCGGCGCATTCCCCATACCCTGAGCCTGACCTTCGACGAAGGCGAGTTCAACCCGGCGGCGTTGCTGGCATCGATCGCATTTTCTGCGACCTCGGCCTGCAATTCCGCGAGCAATACCCCATCCCATGTACTGCTGGCCCTGGGGCACGATGCCCGCTCGGCCGGCCGCACCATCCGCTTGAGCCTCGGGCGTTTCACCACCGAGCAGGACATCGACCAGGCGGTTCAACTGATCAAGGCAGCCTGCGCCAGTGCTCCGGCATTCTGGCAATAGGGCGACGAAGCGCCGACATTGATCGGCACTCAACAATAATGATGAAGTGGTTAGCAGGAGACACGATGAATACGCAGCTTTCGATCAATGGATCGGTGCCCCAGCGCCTGGCGCAAACCCGCGAACTGATGAGCCGGGAGGGCATTCACGCCTTGCTGGTGCCGTCGGCCGACCCGCACCTGTCCGAATACCTGCCGGGTTACTGGCAGGGGCGCCAGTGGTTGTCGGGCTTCCATGGTTCGGTCGGCACCCTGATCGTGACCCCGGACTTTGCCGGCGTCTGGGCCGACAGCCGTTATTGGGAGCAGGCGACCAAGGAACTCAAGGGCAGCGGCATTGATCTGGTCAAGCTGCAACCGGGTCAACCCGGGCCACTGGAATGGCTGGCCGAGCAAACCCCCGAGGGCGGCGTTGTCGCGGTCGATGGCGCGGTCATGGCCGTGGCTTCGGCACGGACCCTGAGCGGTAAACTTGAAGAGCGTGGCGCTCGCCTGCGCACCGACATCGACCTGCTGAGCGGCGTCTGGAGCGACCGCCCAGGCCTGCCGAACGAACCGATCTATCAGCACTTGCCACCACAGGCGACTGTCAGCCGTGGCGAAAAACTCGCCAAACTGCGTGAAACCCTTCAGGCGCGGGGTGCCGACTGGCATTTCATCGCCACCCTGGATGACATCGCCTGGCTGTTCAACCTGCGTGGCGGCGACGTGTCGTTCAACCCGGTGTTTGTTTCTTTCGCCTTGATCAATCAACAGCAGGCCACGCTGTTTGTCGCCTTGAGCAAAGTCAGCGCCGAGCTGCGCGCCATCCTCGAACAGGACGGCGTGACCTTGCGCGATTACAGCGAAGTCGCCGCCGCACTGCGCGCCGTGCCGAGCGGTGCGAGCCTGCAAGTCGACCCGACGCGGGTCACGGCGGGGTTGCTGGACAACCTGAACAGCGGGGTGAAGCTGATCGAAGGCCTGAACCCGACCACCCTGGCCAAATCGCAAAAAAGCCTGGCCGATGCCGAACACATTCGTCAGGCCATGGAACAGGACGGCGCAGCGCTGTGCGAATTTTTCGCCTGGCTGGACTCGGCGCTGGGGCGCGAGCGCATCACCGAACTGACCATCGACGAAAAGCTCACCGCCGCCCGTGAGCGCCGTCCGGATTATGTGTCGCTGAGTTTCAACACCATCGCCGCGTTCAACGCCAATGGCGCGATGCCGCACTACCACGCCACCGAAGAAGAACATGCGGTGATCGAAGGGGACGGTCTGTTGCTGATCGACTCCGGCGGCCAGTACCTGGGCGGCACCACCGACATCACGCGGATGGTTGCGGTGGGCACACCGACCGATGAGCAAAAACGCGATTGCACCCGCGTGCTCAAGGGCGTGATTGCCTTGTCCCGTGCGCAGTTCCCGAAAGGCATCCTGTCGCCGCTGCTCGATGCCATCGCCCGTGCGCCCATCTGGGCGGAAAGTGTCGACTACGGTCACGGCACCGGTCATGGCGTCGGTTACTTCCTGAACGTCCACGAAGGTCCGCAAGTCATCGCTTATCAGGCCGCACCTGCACCGCAAACCGCGATGCAACCCGGCATGATCACGTCCATTGAACCGGGCACCTATCGTCCGGGTCGTTGGGGTGTGCGGATCGAAAACCTGGCGATGAACCGAGAGGCAGGCAAAAGCGAATTCGGCGAGTTCCTCAAGTTCGAAACGCTGACCCTGTGCCCGATCGATACGCGCTGCCTGGAAACCTCGCTGCTGTCGGACGAGGAAAAGCAGTGGTTCAACACCTACCACGCCGAAGTGCGCGAGCGCCTGAGTCCGTTGGTCGAAGGTGCTGCACTGGAGTGGCTGAATACCCGTACTGCGGCTATCTGATGTGAAGCTCAGGTGCTTTTTCCAGCGCTTGAGCCATGTAGTCGACAAAGGCTTTGACCCTGGCGGATTGGCGACGATTCGCCGGGGATACGGCATAAATTGGTAGCGACAACGTACTGTAGTCCTGCAAAATCGCGCTCACCCGGCCGGCGCTCAGATCTTCGCTGAATAGCCACACCGGTGACAGTGCAATCCCCAATCCCCCCAGCACCATTTCGCGGATCGCCTCGGAATTGTTGCTCTGCGCATTGCCCTTGATCCGCACTTCGTGGCGTTGGGCGTCTTTTGTGTACAGCCACAGGTTTTGACTGCTCAACAGGTTGAACATCAGGCAGTTGTGCCCGCCCAGTTCCTTCGGTGTCTGCGGTTGGCCGTTTTGCCTGAGGTAGTCAGGGGAGGCGACGGTCACACGGTGGGTGCTACCGACAAGGCGAGCGATCAGGCCACTGTCGTTCAGGGCTCCGATCCGGAAAGTGACGTCCAGCCCTTCGCTGACCAGATCCTGGTTTTGATCGCTCAGTTGCAGGTCGATCTGTACGTCAGGGTAGTGTTTGAGAAAGTCCGGCAAGCGGGGGGCGATCTGCAAGCGTCCGAAACTGACCGACGAGCCGATTTTCAACGGTCCGGCGACCCTTTCCCGACCGGATTGAAAGCTATGTTCCGCCGCGTCCACGGCGGCGAGGATGAGTCGGCATTCGTTGTAATAGCGCTGACCTTCGTTCGTCAGGGACAGCTTGCGGGTACTGCGGGCAATCAGCTTTCCGCCCAGTCGGGTTTCCAGTGCCTGCAGCACTTTACTGATGGTCGGCTGGCTGGTCTGCAACTCCCGGGCAACCGCGGAAAAACTGCCCCGTTCGACCACCCGCACGAAAATCGCCATTGCATTGAGTTTGTCCACGGGATCGCTCATTGATGCTGTAGTGGAATGGTCACTATAGCGATATGGCGTCTTATCGGCATGAATTGAGCGAGTCAAGATGGTCCCACATCCACTTCTGATGGGGCATGGCGAAATGACTGACTCACTGAATATGCGCGCTCTGATGGTCGACTCGGCCAATGCGCCGTTACGTTTGGTTTCCATTGCACGGCCCGTGCCGCAGGCGGGGCAGGTACTGGTCAGGATCAAGGCCAGCGGTGTCAATCCGCTGGACGGCAAAATCCGCTCCGGGCAGGCGGCCCATGCGGCTCAACCATTGCCGGCGATAGTGGGGATGGATCTGGCCGGAACCGTGGAGGCGTTGGGGGAGGGTGTCAGTGGCTGGTTGCCGGGGGACGAGGTGTATGCCATGGCCACCGGTATTGGCGGTATTCAAGGTTCGTTGGCCGAATACGCGACGGTCGATGCGCGACTGTTGGCTCGCAAGCCGCACAATTTGAGCATGCGGGAGGCTGCCGGATTGCCGCTGGTGCTTATTACGGCTTGGGAAGGCCTGGTGGACCGGGCGCGCGTTCGATCCGGGCAGACGGTATTGATTCATGGCGGCGTCGGTGGCGTTGGCCATGTCGCGGTGCAAATTGCCCGCGCTTTTGGCGCAGAAGTTTTTGCCACGGGTTCTGCCGGACAGCAGTCGATTATCGAAGGGTTCGGCGCGACGTTTATCGATTACCGCAAGTCTTCGGTTGAAGACTATGTGGCCGAGCACACGGCCGGTGAGGGCTTCGACATTGTCTATGACACAGTGGGGGGTGAAACGCTGGATGCGTCATTCGAGGCGGCACGGATGTATCACGGTCATGTGCTCAGTTGCCTGGGGTGGGGGCAGCACAGCCTG
Organism: Pseudomonas sp. KH_046_1; assembly: GCF_057839025.1. NCBI lineage: Bacteria > Pseudomonadati > Pseudomonadota > Gammaproteobacteria > Pseudomonadales > Pseudomonadaceae > Pseudomonas > Pseudomonas sp. KH_046_1. Next base: position 4,527,379 of record NZ_CM174481.1, on the reverse strand, counting down.
GCACCGCTTTCCTTTCGCGGGGCGACTTACTCCGGTGTCTTCACTTTGCTGCCGCTCCTGACCGGCAAGGGGCGTGAGCATCACGGCGAAATTCTGCACGAGGCGGCGCAGTTGATCGAGGCGGGCAAGATCGCGCCATTGCTTGACCCGCACTCGTTCACGCTGGAATCGGCAGAAGCCGCCCATGAACTACTCTTGTCGGGAGCGGCAAAGGGGCGGTTGGTGGTCGATATTTAACTCAGGGCCTCGATTACGAAGTCCAGTCGATCCTGGCCGAAGTACAGCTGGTTATCGACAAACATGCTTGGTACGCCGAATACGCCGCGCTGCACTGCTTTCTCGGTGTTGTCCTTGAGCGTTGCCTTGACTGTTTCGTCGGCGGTCAGTGCCAGCACCTCATTGGGATCGAAACCGTTGCCGCTCAGCACCGCGGCCACGGTTGCCGGGTCATTGAGGTTGCGGCCGTCGACCCACAGGGCCTTGAACAGGCAGTCAATGAAGGCGACAAAACGCTCGGGATGGTGCAGCTGAATGCCGGTCACGGCACGCATCAGCACCAGGGTGTTGATCGGGAAATGCGGATTGAACTTCAGTGGCACGCCGTAGCGCCGGGCATAACGGTCGAGGTCCTGAATCATGTGGCGGCCCTTGGCCGGAATGGTCGCCGGGGAGGCGTTGCCGGTGGCCTTGAACACACCGCCGAGCAGGATCGGGATGTAGATCAGCTGGCTGTCGGTTTGCTCACAGATTGCCGGTAGCTGGGTATACGCCAGGTAAGTGGTGGGGCTGCCCAGGTCAAAAAGGAATTCCACGGTTTTGCTCATGTTCGGTGCACTCTGCTTATTGTTGTAGGGGAGGGCTTACCAGCGTTCGCTCCAGGGGCGCAGGTCCAGCTCGAAAGTCCAGGCGTCGCGGGGCTGGCTGTGCAGGTACCAGTAATTCTCGGCAATGTGTTCGGGGTCGAGGATGCCGTCCTGATCCTTGGTCGCGTATTTCTCTGGGAAGCTGTCGCGGATGAAATCGGTATCGATGGCGCCGTCGACGACGACATGGGCAACGTGAATATTCATCGGGCCGAGCTCTCGGGCCATGCTTTGCGCCAGTGCACGAATGCCGTGCTTGGCACCGGCAAATGCGGCGAACCCGGCTGCGCCACGGAGGCCTGCAGTGGCACCGGTGAACAGGATCGTGCCCCGCTGGCGCTTGGCCATGCGTTTGGCCACTTCCCGGGCGTTGAGAAACCCCGAGAAACAGGCCATTTCCCAGATCTTGAAATATTTGCGGGCGGTTTCTTCGAGAATGCTGCACGGCACGTTGGCGCCGATGTTGAACACGAACGCCTCGATGGGGCCGATCTCGCTTTCGATCTGCTCGACCAGTGCCACCACATTGTCTTCCTTGCGGGCATCGCAGGCGAAACCGTGGGCCTCGCCACCATCGGCCTTGATGGCATCCACCAGTGGCTGGAGTTTGTCCGCACTGCGGCGGGTGACGCAGGCGACAAAACCCTCCTGGGCAAAACGCTTGGCAATGGCGCCGCCCGTGGCATCACCTGCACCGACGACCAGTACGACCTTCTTGTTATTCATGGGTAGATCCCTTTTGGTAAACGATCGTTAACTAAACGAACGTTATGCTATGATTCGACAGACGTCAAGGCGAGCAATCCAGGGGGGAAGGACAATGCGTTATTCGGCCAGTCACAAGCTGGAAACCAGGCAAAAGCTGCTGGAAAGCAGTGCGGTATCGGCCAAGAAGTCCGGATTTTCAACGGTGGGCGTGGACGGCCTGATGAAAGCGATTGGCTTGAGTGGCGGCGCCTTCTATAGCCACTTCTCGTCGAAAGACGAGTTGTTCGCAAGCATAGTCGAGCGTGAGTTGGGGCAAAGCCTGACGCGACTGGGGGAGGGGCAGGACCGTGACAAGCTTGAGCGCTGCTTGAAACAGTACCTGAGTATGTCTCACGTCGAGAATCCGGAGACCGGTTGTGCATTGCCGGCATTGGGGGCGGAAATTGCCCGTTCCGACGTGACTGTCCGCCAACAGGCAGAGCACTGGATTTGTCGGCTTCAGGAACGTTGGGCGGGTGTTCTGCAAAGCGACAGCCTGGCGTGGGCGATTCTGTCGCAATGTATTGGCGCGCTGGTCGTGGCGCGCATGCTGGCTAGCCCGGATATCCAGCGCACAGTGCTGAAGTCCAGCTACGAGGAAATCGGCCGTCAGATCGCAAGTCCGAGAACCTGACGCGACAGCCCTGCCTATTTGCAGATGACAATCATACTGCGGCTGGTATAACCCGCAGGATTGAGGCCGAACGGATAATCGCCGGGCTCTTCCACGGCATCTCCCGATTTGGCGATGACCTTGTATCCCTTGGGT
>NZ_CM174481.1:1515000-4520000 GCF_057839025.1 Pseudomonas sp. KH_046_1 | reverse complement strand
GTAACGGGGCTCAAACCATACACCGAAGCTACGGGTATCACCTTCGGGTGATGCGGTAGAGGAGCGTTCTGTAAGCCTGTGAAGGTGAGTTGAGAAGCTTGCTGGAGGTATCAGAAGTGCGAATGCTGACATGAGTAACGACAATGGGTGTGAAAAACACCCACGCCGAAAGACCAAGGTTTCCTGCGCAACGTTAATCGACGCAGGGTTAGTCGGTCCCTAAGGCGAGGCTGAAAAGCGTAGTCGATGGAAAACAGGTTAATATTCCTGTACTTCTGGTTATTGCGATGGAGGGACGGAGAAGGCTAGGCCAGCTTGGCGTTGGTTGTCCAAGTTTAAGGTGGTAGGCTGGAATCTTAGGTAAATCCGGGATTCCAAGGCCGAGAGCTGATGACGAGTGTTCCTTTGGAACACGAAGTGGTTGATGCCATGCTTCCAAGAAAAGCTTCTAAGCTTCAGGTAACCAGGAACCGTACCCCAAACCGACACAGGTGGTTGGGTAGAGAATACCAAGGCGCTTGAGAGAACTCGGGTGAAGGAACTAGGCAAAATGGCACCGTAACTTCGGGAGAAGGTGCGCCGGTGAGGGTGAAGGACTTGCTCCGTAAGCCCACGCCGGTCGAAGATACCAGGCCGCTGCGACTGTTTATTAAAAACACAGCACTCTGCAAACACGAAAGTGGACGTATAGGGTGTGACGCCTGCCCGGTGCCGGAAGGTTAATTGATGGGGTTAGCTAACGCGAAGCTCTTGATCGAAGCCCCGGTAAACGGCGGCCGTAACTATAACGGTCCTAAGGTAGCGAAATTCCTTGTCGGGTAAGTTCCGACCTGCACGAATGGCGTAACGATGGCGGCGCTGTCTCCACCCGAGACTCAGTGAAATTGAAATCGCTGTGAAGATGCAGTGTATCCGCGGCTAGACGGAAAGACCCCGTGAACCTTTACTATAGCTTTGCACTGGACTTTGAATTTGCTTGTGTAGGATAGGTGGGAGGCTTTGAAGCGTGGACGCCAGTTCGCGTGGAGCCAACCTTGAAATACCACCCTGGCAACTTTGAGGTTCTAACTCAGGTCCGTTATCCGGATCGAGGACAGTGTATGGTGGGTAGTTTGACTGGGGCGGTCTCCTCCTAAAGAGTAACGGAGGAGTACGAAGGTGCGCTCAGACCGGTCGGAAATCGGTCGTAGAGTATAAAGGCAAAAGCGCGCTTGACTGCGAGACAGACACGTCGAGCAGGTACGAAAGTAGGTCTTAGTGATCCGGTGGTTCTGTATGGAAGGGCCATCGCTCAACGGATAAAAGGTACTCCGGGGATAACAGGCTGATACCGCCCAAGAGTTCATATCGACGGCGGTGTTTGGCACCTCGATGTCGGCTCATCACATCCTGGGGCTGAAGCCGGTCCCAAGGGTATGGCTGTTCGCCATTTAAAGTGGTACGCGAGCTGGGTTTAGAACGTCGTGAGACAGTTCGGTCCCTATCTGCCGTGGACGTTTGAGATTTGAGAGGGGCTGCTCCTAGTACGAGAGGACCGGAGTGGACGAACCTCTGGTGTTCCGGTTGTCACGCCAGTGGCATTGCCGGGTAGCTATGTTCGGAAAAGATAACCGCTGAAAGCATCTAAGCGGGAAACTTGCCTCAAGATGAGATCTCACTGGGACCTTGAGTCCCCTGAAGGGCCGTCGAAGACTACGACGTTGATAGGTTGGGTGTGTAAGCGCTGTGAGGCGTTGAGCTAACCAATACTAATTGCCCGTGAGGCTTGACCATATAACACCCAAGCAATTTGCGTCGAAAGGCCAGATTGCGGTGTGTGAAGACGAAACGAACCGAAAGTTCGAAGCTCACAAAACACCGAAAGCTGTCACATACCCAATTTGCTGAAGCGCGACCAGCCGGTCACGACTCAGTACCCGAATTTCTTGACGACCATAGAGCGTTGGAACCACCTGATCCCATCCCGAACTCAGCAGTGAAACGATGCATCGCCGATGGTAGTGTGGGGTTTCCCCATGTGAGAGTAGGTCATCGTCAAGATTAAATTCCGAAACCCCTATCTGCGTATGCAGGTAGGGGTTTTGTTTTTGTCCGCCATGTAGGAGCGAGCTCGCTCCTACATGGTCAATTGTAAAAAAAATCACATAAACCTGACTCCGCGCTTTTGCTAAGGTGCAGCTCATTTTTAATGGACTGAGTTTGCGCCCACGGATCGGCATTCTTTTCAAAGAGTTGCTGCACAAGTGCCTGAGCCGATACCCATCAAGGACCACGAGAAAGAGACACGCCTGGTCAATAAAAGGCTGATGGCTTGCGGCTTGTTCGTTGCCGCTGTCACCTGTGCGCTGTTGGTGCGCATGTATTTCCTGCAGGTAGTCGAGTTCGACTATCACTCGACCATCTCCGAAAACAATCGCGTACATGTCCTGCCGATTACACCGACCCGCGGGTTGATCTATGACCGCAACGGCATACTCCTCGCTGACAACCGTCCCAGCTACAACCTGACCATCACCCGCGAACGTGCTACCGATGTAAACGAAGAGCTGGACGAGGTAGTCAATCTCCTGCACTTGCCCGCTGAAGGCCGTTCGCTGTTCGACAAGGCAATGAAGCAGGCACGTCATCCGTTCGTACCCGTGACGCTGTTCTATGAGCTGAGCGAAGAACAGATTGCCGTACTCGCCGTCAACGAGTTCCGCCTGCCGGGCCTCGATGTCGAACCGCAGTTCGTTCGACACTATCCGTTGGGCGAGCACTTCGCTCATTCGGTCGGTTACGTCGGGCGTATCAACGAGAAAGAATCAAAGGCTCTGGATACCGTCGAGTACCGAGGCACCCAATCCATCGGCAAGACCGGGATCGAAAAATTCTACGAGTCGCAGCTGCACGGCCATGTCGGTTATGAGGAAGTCGAAACCAATGCCCAGGGCCGTGTGTTGCGAGTGCTCAAACACACTGACCCGGTGCCCGGCGAAAACATTGTCCTGAGCCTCGACGTCAAGCTTCAGGAGGCCGCCGAGCAAGCCCTGGGTGATCGCCGTGGTTCGGTGGTCGCGCTGGATCCGTCGACCGGTGAAGTGTTGGCCATGGTCAGCAACCCGAGTTTCGATCCGAATTTGTTCGTCACCGGTATCAGCTCCAAGGAGTACTCCACACTACGGGACTCCATCGACCGCCCGCTGTTCAACCGTGTACTGCGCGGTCTCTACGCGCCGGGTTCGACCATCAAGCCGGAAGTGGCAATCGCCGGCCTCGATGCCGGTATCGTTACGCCACAGACCCGTGTGTTCGACCCCGGTTATTACCAACTGCCGGATTTCGATCACAAGTACCGCAACTGGAACCACAGTGGCGATGGGTGGGTGGATATGGATGCGGCGATCATGCGTTCCAACGACACCTACTTCTATGACCTCGCACACAAGCTCGGTATCGATCGCCTGCACGACTATATGGCGATGTTCGGGCTGGGTGAGAAAGTGTCCCTGGACATGAATGAAGAATCCCCCGGCCTGATGCCATCCCAAGCCTGGAAACGCACCACCCGCCGTCAGGCCTGGTTTCCGGGCGAGACGGTGATTCTCGGTATCGGCCAGGGCTACATGCAGGTCACACCACTGCAGTTGGCCCAGGCGACGGCGCTGATTGCCAACAAAGGCGTGTGGAATCGCCCGCACCTGGCCAAAACCGTGGACGGTGTCGCGCCGGTGGATGAGCATCCGATGCCGAACATTCTGCTCAAGGACCCTCGTGACTGGGAGCAGGTCAACCACGGCATGCAGATGGTGATGCACGATGCCCGCGGGATTGCCCGGGCCGCAGCGGCGGGCGCGCAGTACCGTATCGCTGGCAAGAGTGGTACCGCGCAAGTGGTGGCGATCAGGCAGGGCGAACGTTACAACCGGGAGAAAACCCGCGAGCGTAACCGCGACAATGCCTTGTTCGTCGGTTTCGCCCCGGCCGAACACCCGAAGATCGTGATTTCGGTGATGATCGAAAACGGCGAGGCGGGTGGACGCGTTGCCGGACCGGTCGTGCGGCAGATCATGGACGCCTGGCTACTCGATCAGGACGGCCACCTCAAGCCGCAGTACGCAGCGCCGAGCAAGGCGCCGGGCGATCCTCACGCCTGAACCCCCATGGCTTCACAGCGCAGGCTCACGGATGTTGAGCACGTGCTGGAAGCTCTCGAGGAACTCTGTTTCGGCTTGGCTCATCTTCTGTAAAGCCTCATGCGTAGGCGAGGGCTTTTTCTTCCAGCAGTTCCTCATACAACGCCGCCCATTTGCGGCCCATTTCGTCCGCGGTAAACAGATTTTGATAACGGGCCTGCGCCTTCTCGCCCATTTGCGCCGCCAGCACCGGGTTTTCCCAAAGCGTACGCATCGCCTCACGAAATGCCGATGGATTGCTCGGCGGCACCACCAGCCCAGTCTCGTTATGGATGTTGATGTAACTGGTGCCAGTGCCAATTTCACTGGAGATCATCGGTTTTCCATACATCGCGCCTTCAAGCAGCGAAATGCCGAATGCTTCGGAGCGCAGGTGCGATGGGAACACGATGGCGTAGCTCAGTTGCAGCAGCGCCACTTTGTCCTCGTCCCCCAGACGCCCGAGGAAGTGAACATTGCGTAAACCCAAGGCAGCCGCCTGGGCATGCAGCTCTACTTCCAGTGGGCCGGCACCGACAATCACCGTCGGGTAATCCAGGTCCTTCAGGGCATCGAGCAGGATGTGTAAACCCTTGTAGTAGCGCATCACACCGACAAACAGAAAAAACTTGTCGCCGAGTTTTTGTCGCCAGTGGGCCGTTCGATCACTGTCAGGCTGTGGGTAACCTGCCTTGTTCAGTCCATAGGGAATCACTCGGGTCTTGTCCTGAAACTGTTGCAGCACGTCACTGGTGTGCAGGTAATTGGGCGATGCAGCGACGATCCGGTCGGCACTGTGCAGAAAGCGATTCATCAGCGGCCGGTAAAGTTTGAGCAGCTGTTTCTGGCGGATAATGTCCGAATGGTACGTCACCACGCTGGGTTTTTTCAGGCCGTTGGCGAAATGCACCAGGTCCATGAACGGCCATGGAAAGTGGTAATTGACCACGTCGGCCTCGGCTGCCAGCTCGCGAAACTGTTTGAAGACGCTCCAGGAAAACCCTGTGGAGGCGAACTGAATGTCGAGCCTGGCTCGATGGACTTCATGTTGAGCGATCTGCATCACCGGCGGTGTCGGATCGGCACTGAGTGTCAGCACCTTGCCTTCAACGCCGTGCAGGGCACCGCTTTCGCACAACTGGAAAATCACTTGTTCGATCCCGCCGACCGAGTCAGGCAGATACGTCTTGAAAAAATGAAGAACTCGCATTCAACCTCCCATTGCCTGGCGGTAAGCGCTGGCCGTGACTTGCGCGCAGCGTTCCCAGGTAAAAAGCCTTGCCTGTAGCAATCCGGCCTCTCGGCATGCCTGCCAATGCGCTAGATCCTCGATCAGACGACTCATTGCATCGCGCAAGCCGTCGGTTTCATCCGGTTCAACATAGTTACCCGCAGAGCCTGCCACTTCGGGCATGGCCGAACGTCTGGTCAGAATGACCGGTGTGCCACAGGCCATGGCCTCCAGCACCGGCAGGCCAAAACCTTCGTAAAGCGACGGAAAAATCAATGCCCGGGCGCCGGCCAGCAGCTGTGCAACGTGCTCGTCAGGCAGATAGCCGAGCAAACAGACATGACCGCTGGCCAGGGCCTGGTGCAATTCTTCGCTGAACTGCTCGCGCTGCCAGCCGGCCATGCCGACGATCAGCAATGGAAAACGCTGACGGACTGATTCCGGCAATCGGGCGTGGGCGCGCAGGGCCAGGGACAGATTCTTGCGCGGTTCCAGGGTGCCGACACAGAGGAAGTATTCCCGCGCTTCGACGCCATGGGTCTTGAGTACGGCGTCGATAGCCTCGGGGGACCGCGGGTGAAAACGCGCGGCTACACCCAGCGGTGCGACGACAAATCGCTCGGCTGGTAACCCGAAATGCGCCTGGGCTTCTTCAGCAATGTATTGCGAGTCGGTAAGAATCAGGCTTGCCTGTCGCACGCCGTCGGCCACGCGCCGTTCGATTTCTCGCAAGCGCGCCGGTGGCTGCGTTTCGGGATAGTGCAGGTGAGTCAGGTCATGCAAGGTGATGACGGTCGGGCCGTCGAACGACAGCGGCCACAGACTCGGTTCGTGGTAGAGGTCGATGGCTTGCGCGCGGCCTTGATCGAAGCGTTTCTGCTCCAGCCACCGTCGGGCCTGATAGGCCCCCGGAATCTGCCGCAGCAATGGCGTCAGTCGGGAGTAACCGGGCATGGCCGCTTCAGGCAGCACAGCACTCCAGCCCCAGCCATGAAACAGCGCCAGTTCAATATCCGGTTCACCCGCCAGGGCGTTCGCCAGTTCGGCAACGTAGTGGCCAATGCCGGTGCGCGGCGCCTGGAGGATGCGGGCGTTAAGGGCAATGCGCATGTTGCCTCTCTTGTACGAGCGGCACGTCCGAGAGATTGCGCAGGGTGCGTTCGGCCAATTGCGCACTGGCTTCACGCCAGCCGATCCAGCGCCAGTCCGCGACGTCGCGCGTGGCCGGGAATTGACCGCTGCTCTCGAAACGAATGACCAGCTCAGCCAGGCTTTGTGGTTCGGCCAGATCGAAGTACGCCATGAACTCGCCGCCGATTTCGCGAAAGACCGCAATGTCGCTGCCCATGGCCGGCAGTCCACGCTGCATGGCTTCTACCAGCGGCAGGCCGAAGCCTTCCACGAAGGATGGAAACACCAGTGAGCTGGCGTGGGTGTAGGCATGTTCGAGGCTGGTGTCGCTCAGGTCGTTGAACATGAACAGTCGTTGGTTCAACTGCGGGTGATTACGGACCCGGGCCAGCAGTGCATCGCATTTCCAGCCGACTCGCCCGGCAATGCACAGCCGGGCATTGGAGCCCGCCGCCCAGGCCCGTTCGAAGGCATCCAGCAGGTAGTCGTGATTCTTGCGCGGCTCGATGGTACTGACCATCAGAAACACCGGTTCCGGCGTTTTGAAAATGCGCGTCAGTCGCGGCTCGACGGCGGCCGTGACTTCGCTCAGGTCCAGTTCGGAGCCGAGGTGAAAATAGTCGAACCACAATTCACTGGCCTTGGCAGGACCCAGGCGGCGCTGCAATTCATCACGCACCTGATCGCGCACCGTGGCGGAAATGGCCACATAGCCATCGGCGGTTTTGGTGATCCAGTCAAACCACTCGTTGAAAACCTGCACCAGCCGTGTGTCGTAAAACTGCGGATGCGTCACGGGAATCAGGTCGTAAATCACCGAAACGATGCCCACGCCTTCACGTTTGAGTTGTTCGGCAAACGGGAAGAAATCGGTGTGCCAGGACGAATCCAGCAGCACCAGTTGATCCCCCGGTTGGTGCTGCAGCGGCGTGCAACGTTTGGGCAGTTGATACTGGTTGATGCCCTCGATCGCACGCAGCGGAAGGCTGAAACAGGTGACCGCTGTCACCCGGTAGGCCACGTGCAGCAAACGCTTGATCACCCGCGAGTTGCTTCGGTTGTGCAAGCGCTGATGCAGTTGCCAGAAGCGGTGAGCCAAGCGCCCAAGTCGTCCACCAAAGATCATCAAGGCATCGAAAAACGGGATGTTCAGCGCGCCGAGCATCAGCACTCGGTAGAGTTTGCCCTTAAGCATCACAACCGGGATGCATTCAACACCGTCGACCGATTCCGGTAGCTGGTTGACGACGTTGCGCACCACCCGCTGAATGCCCGAATTGACCTTGGGGTGTTGGAATACGTGCGTGCACTCCACCAAAAGACGCGTCATGGCGTGCTCTCCGAGGTGACCGGCGCGCTCGAGCGCGTGACAGTGGTCTTCGCGGCCAGCCACGAGCAGCCGACAAAATCTTCCTGGCGGTTGTTGATCACATGGAACACCAACCCGTAATCGCGCCACTCGAAGTTGCGGTCCAGGTGCGAATCCAGGCGTGACAAGCTCAACGCCACGGAATAGTTACCCTTGCCCAGTCCCATGACGAAAGCAAAGCGATAGGTCACGCGCTCGCCAGCCTGCAAGTCGGTCAGCGCCTGATCCTGGCGATGGGTGTTGATGCCGTACATTGCCTGGCCCAGGCGATCCTTGATCATGAAGCCCAGTACCAGCCGTTCGATATCCTGGCGAACCTCGACATTCACCTCCAGTACGACCGGCTGGCCGACTTCGGCGGCGTCGATGGAGCGTTCATGTTGGTCGAGCAAGCGTACGTTCAGGATCCTGGCTTCACCCGTTCCCGAAATGGTACTGACCTGGCCGCCAGCGAGGGCTTCCTGGCGCACGGTCTGTCCTTCACGCTTGGCGAGCAGGGCGTTGTAGTAATCCATGACGGTTTCGGGTGTGTCGTGCATGGCCATGTGGCCGTTTTCCAGGAGGATCGCCGAGTCGCAGATCGACTGAATCGCCCCTCGGTCATGGGAGACGATCAGCAGCGTGGTACCGGCTTTGCGAAAGCTGCGGATGCGGTCGAAACTTTTGTGCTGAAAGTAGGCGTCGCCCACCGACAGTGCTTCGTCGACGATCAAAATGTCCGGGCGCCGCGCGGTGGCCACGCTGAACGCCAGACGCATTTGCATACCGCTGGAATAGGTGCGCACCGGGTGGTCGATGGCGTCGCCTATTTCCGCGAAACGTTCGATTTCCGGCATCAAGGCTTGTATTTCTTCGACCTGCATGCCCAGCAGTTGCCCGGCCATGACCGCATTCTGGCGGCCGGTAAAGTCCGCATGAAAACCCATGCCCAATTCCAGCAGGGCGGCGACGCGGCCTTCGAGCTCAATGGTGCCGCAGGTGGGTTGGGTGGTGCCGGTGATCATCTTCAACAAGGTGCTTTTGCCAGCGCCGTTGACCCCGACGATACCCACCGATTCTCCGGGGGCAATCTGGAAGGTCACGTCCTGCAGCACCCAGTGCTGGTGATGGCGGATCGGCGAGAACGGGACCAGCCATTCAACCAGTCGACTCCAGCGGGTAGGGTATTGTTTATAGGCCTTGCCCAGGCCGGTGACGCGTATGTGCCCCATCAGAGTTCATCCACCATTTCACCGACCCTCTGTCGAAACAGCCGCAGGCCGATGACGAAGAGCAATACGCTGGCGACCATGATCGGCAGCAGCGAACTCCAGACGGGCCATTGGCCGTACAGGAAGATGTTCTGGTAGCTGGTGATCAGGTTGGTCAGGGGGTTGAATTGCAGCAAGCGCTGCACCCAGTCGGGCAGGATGCTCATCGGGTAAACGATTGGCGTCAGCCAGAACCAGAATTGCAGACAGATGGCGAAAAATTGCCCGACATCGCGAAAAAACACATTCAATACGCCAAGAATAATCCCCAACCCGGCACAGAACATCACCTGTAGCGCCAGCAGAGGAATGAGCGCCAACAGCGCCAGGCCCGGTAGTCGACCGGTGATCAACAGAAAGCCGAGAAACAAGCCGATGATGATTGCGAAGTTGATACCGGCATTCAACAGCACGATCACCGGCAGGCAGATCCGTGGAAAGCTGATTTTTTTCAGCAGGTTGGCGTTATCCAGAAACATGTTCTGGCTGCGCACGGTGATTTCCGCGAACAAGCCCCAGGTCAGCAACCCGGCGCAGAGGTAGATGCTGTAGGCCATGCCGTCATCTACCCCTGGCAAACGCGCGCGCATGATCTGGGAAAAAATCACGGTGTAGACAATGATCATCGACAGCGGATTGAGCACGGTCCACAGGGCACCGAATAACGAATTGCGATAACGCGCCTGAAACTCTCGCTGGACGCTACCGAGGATGAACCCTCGATAGCTGCTCAGCGTGCGGTAAAGGGAAAGCAGCATTCAATCCGTCCTGCCGTATTGATCTTCGAAGCGGACGATGTCGTCCTCTCCCAGGTACTCGCCGCTTTGCACTTCGATGATCACCAGGTCAATCACGCCGGGATTCTCCAGGCGATGCTTGTGACCGGCAGCAATGAAGGTCGATTCGTTCTTGGCCACCAGGTGCGTGCCGGTGCCATTGTTGGTGACCTTGGCCATGCCTTCGACCACCACCCAGTGTTCATTGCGATGATGGTGCATCTGCAGCGACAACTTGGCGCCGGGCTTGACCACGATGCGTTTGATCTTGAAGCGGGGGCCTTCTTCCAGCACGGTGTAGGTGCCCCATGGCCGGCTGACCGTACGGTGCAGGCGATAGGCTTCGTGCTCTTTGTCCTTGAGTTGCCTGGCCACCCGGCGCACATCCTGGGCGCGGTCGGCGTGGGCCACCAGCACCGCGTCGGCGGTGTCGACGATGATCAGGTTATCCACGCCCACGGTCGCGACCAGACGGTTATCGCTCTGGACGAAGTTGTTGTGGCTGTCGATGAAAATCGACTCGCCGACGGCGCGGTTGTTTTGTGCATCCGCCGGTACCAGCGCAGCCACCGCACCCCAGGAGCCGATGTCGCTCCAGTCGAAACGGGCCGGCACGACGACCACCTTGTCGGAGCGCTCCATCAACGCGTAGTCGATGGAAATGTCCATGATTTCGCCAAACAGGGCCGGCGACAGTTCCTGTTGCAGGCTCCCCGCGTTTTCCACCGCAGCGCTGGCGGCCATGCAGGTCTGCGTCTGCTCCAGCAAGGCGGGAGCATGGGTTTGCAGTTCGGCCAGCAGGCTGGCGACCGAGAAGCAGAACATCCCGGAGTTCCACAGGAAGTTGCCGCTTTCCACGTAATGCGTCGCGGTTTGCAGGTCGGGTTTTTCGACGAAGCGCCGTACGCGGGCAGCGCCTTTATCGTCCAGCGATGTGCCGGCTTCAATGTAGCCAAAACCGGTTTCCGGAGCGGTCGGCACGACCCCGAAGGTCACCAGGTGACCGCGCCTGGCCAATGTCACGGCATGCTCGACCGCGTCCTTCAGCGCGTCGACATTGACGATCAGGTGGTCGGCGGGCATGACCAGCATGATCGCGTCGTCGCCATGCAGGGCCTGCAGGGAGAGGGCGGCGGCGGCAATGGCCGGCGCCGTATTGCGCCCCGTCGGCTCCAGCAGGAAATGCCCGCGATGCCGGCCCAGGTGCGCGTCCCGAAAGTGATCCTTGCTCTGGAAGTAGTACTCGCGGTTGGTCACCGTGACGATATCGCCCCAGCCGTCGAGCAGCTCCGCGGCCCGCCGATAGGTCTTGCCCAGCAGCGACTGGCCGTCGGGCAAGGCCATGAACGGTTTGGGGTGGCCTTCACGCGACACCGGCCACAACCTGGTCCCGGCACCGCCGGAAAGAATCACGGGAATCAGCATGGCCTACTCCTTGGCGACGCGTTTCATGTCCGCATCCATCATCATGCGGATCAAGGCATCCAGATCGGTTTTAGGTTTCCAGCCCAGCACACGCTGGGCCTTGGCGGGGTTGCCGAGCAGCACTTCGACTTCGGCCGGGCGGAAGAACGCCGGGTCGATCTTCACGTAGTCGCGGTAGTTCAGGCCCACATGATCGAAGGCGATCCGGCACATCTCGCGCACGGTGGTGGTCACACCGGTGGCCACCACGAAATCGTCGGGCTTGTCCTGTTGCAGCATCAGCCACATGGCTTCGACGTAGTCCCCGGCAAAGCCCCAGTCGCGCTTGGCGTCGATGTTGCCCAGGCGCAGTTCCTGCTGCTTGCCCTGCTTGATGCGGGCGGCGGCGTCGGTGACTTTGCGCGTCACGAACTCGATGCCGCGCAGCGGTGATTCATGGTTGAACAGAATGCCGCTGCTGGCGTGCAGGTTGAAACTTTCGCGGTAGTTCACGGTGATCCAGTGGCCGTACAGCTTGGCCACGCCATAAGGGCTGCGCGGATAGAACGGCGTGTTCTCGTCCTGCTGCTCGGCCTGGATCAGGCCGAACATTTCGCTGGTGGAGGCTTGGTAGAAACGCGTGTGCGGGCTGAACTGACGGATCGCTTCGAGCAGGTGGGTAACACCCAGACCGTCGACGATGCCGGTGGTCACCGGTTGATCCCAGGAGGCCGCGACAAAGCTTTGCGCGGCAAGGTTGTAGACCTCGTCCGGCGCCGACTTGATCACCGCGCGCTGCACTGAACAGGCATCGGCCATATCGCCGTCCAGGTAGACGATATCCGCCTCGACCCCCATCTCGCGCAGGCGCCAGCGCGAGTCGCTGCTGCGACGCGCTACCAGGCCGTGGACTTTGTAGCCCTTGTCGAGCAACAGTTTCGCCAGATAAGCGCCATCCTGGCCGGTGATACCTGTGATCAATGCACTTTTAGTCATTCTTGTCGTACTCGCTTCTCCCAGTCGGACAGGATCGCCCGCAGGGATTGTTGTGTTGTGATTTCAGGCTTCCATTCGGTGGTTTGGGCCAGCCTCACAGGGCTGCCACACACCCGACGCTGATCCGCGCGGCGAAGGCGCGCAGGGTCCTGGACCAGTTGCAGGTCGACCTGGGCAAGATCTGCCAGCTGTTCGATCAAACTGCGAATGCTCTGCTCGCGCCCCGAGCAAATGTTGTAGACCTGCCCCGGCGTACCTTTTTCCAGCAAGGCCAGGTAGGCCGAGACCACGTCCCCGACATCGAGGAAATCGCGCGTGACGTCGATGTCCCCGACCTCCAGCTGTGGCCCTTGCAGGCCTTGCTTGATCCGGCAGATCTGACGGGCGGCGCTGGCGATGACGAAGCTGTCTTTCTGCCCGGTTCCGATGTGGTTGAACGGGCGGGCGACCAGTACGGGCCAGTCTTCGCTCAGGCCCCATTGCAAGCTCAGGAACTCGGCCGACAGTTTGCTCACGGCGTATGGGTTGCGCGGACAGGGTGGCTGCAATTCAGTGATGGGCAAATCGGCTTCAGTGACCTGGCCATAGACATCACCGGAGCTGACGTACAGAAACGTGCCGGTGAATCCGCGCGCCTTGAGGGCTTGCAGCAGGTTCAGGGTGCCCAGCAGATTGATGTTCAGGGTGCGCGCCGGATCACGAAAGGCCTCCGGGACGAAAGTCTGGCCTGCCAGGTGAATCACCGCATCGGGCATTTCCGGCCACAAGCCTTCGAGGCTGTCCGGCGCGGCGAGATCGTAGCGGCCAGGAGCAGGCAGAAGCTCCCATTCCGAGGCATCAGCCTGCAAACGCGCTTGGATGTGTTGTCCTACGAATCCAGTCAGGCCCGTGACAAACAGACGTTTTTTCAACAGCGACCCCCCGGTCATACATTTCATCCATTCCTACAGACTTAATGGAAGGGTCTCACGAATCAACAGGATCGCTCGCAAAGACAGGTGAAATGTTTTGTTGTAGTTGTTTGGTAGCCAATCTGTGCCATTTGCTCAGCAATTTCAACAGGTCCAATCGTGACTGATCAGTTCTCGTCAGCGTAGCCTGATTTATTCTCGTCGGGCGGTTCACGAATCCTCAACGGATGTGGTTAGAATGCCCCTCGTCACGATTACCCGGGGTTCGGCAGCGTCGCTTCGAAACTGCGAGAAACTGACCACTAAAACAAGAACGAAGACGGGCAGCAAGACGATGGACGAGCGCCAGTAAACACTGACTCGAACCGTATCCTCCCCGTCATAGCGTGAGGCTGCCGGGATGGCGGCGTCACCGTGGGATGCCATGAATTTCATTCTTTACTCCGACGTCAACGACAGCTCCATCAGCCAGAGTCTCGGCCGTCCCGAGTACAGTTACTACTTCGTGCTCAAGGCGTATCGCCCTGTACTCGAAAGCCTTGGGCGAGTGCATGTGGTGTCCTCCACCGCCGAGGTCGATCCGCTCTACAAACAATTATTGGCCGCCGGCGAAGACAGTCTGTTCCTGTCGTTTACGCCGCCGCAGAAAACCCCGAACGACCTTGAGTGCCCGACGATCTGCGTGGTGGCCTGGGAGTTTGATTCGATTCCCGATGAACAATGGGATAACGACCCGCGCCAGGACTGGACGCAAATGCTGGCGCGGCAGGGCCGGGTGATCACACTCTCCAGCCATACCGCCCGGGCGATTCGTCGGGCCATGGGCGAAGACTTTCCGGTGTTGGTGTTGCCGACGCCGTTGTGGGAAAACTTCGCCGACATTCGTAGTCGCCACACCAGCGTCCCGATCAGCACCGGCTCGACCCTGGACATCAAGGGTTGCATCTTCGATACGCGCACACTCGGGCTGAACGCCGATGCACTGATTCCCGTCGTGCCGACCGCCGAGGAACTGGCGGCGCTCGAGGCTGAACTGGAGGCATTGAAGCCACCGCCGCTGACGCTCAAGCGCCGCTTTGTGATTGCCCGCCATTACCTGCATATGTGGCGCCTGGACAAAGGTAAATCGCTGCCGATCCCGGTGCATCGCACGCATTTTCTAAGCCAGTGGTACTGGGAAGGGATTCGCGACTTGTTGTCGCAAGCCGCCCACGAACGTCTCGCTGACTGGTTGCCGGCCATCGCCGGCCCGCAGACGATTGCAGTACCCGAGCCAGAACCGCGACAGTGGCCGGACACCACCGCCCAGGTCGAAACACAGGTTGACGGTGTGGTGTACGTCACTGTGTTCAACCCGCGTGACGGTCGCAAGAACTGGCATCAATTGATCACCGCATTTTGCTGGGCGTTCCGCGAAACGTCTGACGCAACGCTGGTGCTGAAGATTACCCAAAGCGATCTGTCGTCCTACCACGACGAGCTGATGACGTTGCTCGCGCAGCTTTCGCCGTTCGCCTGTCGGGTGGTAGTCATGCACGGCTACCTGGACGACCCGCAATACGCCAGGCTGTACGAAGCCGCCAGTTACTACGTCAATGCCTCGCGCTGCGAAGGGCTGTGCCTGCCGCTGATGGAGTTCATGGCCAGCGGTAAACCGGTAATTGCCCCGGATCACACGGCCATGGAGGACTACATCGATGAGCGTGTGGCGTTTGTGGTCAAGTCCAGCGAAGAGCTGACCATCTGGCCGCAGGACACTCGCATCATCTACCGCACCCTGCGTTACCGGCCGGATTGGGGTTCGCTGAAAACCGCTTACGAAAACAGCTACCGCCTGGCCAAGGAACAACCGCTGGAGTATCAGCGCATGTCCCTCGCCGCCGTCGAGCGCATGCACGATTACTGCGCTTTCGCCCCGGTACAGAAACGCATGGCGGATTTTTTCGGGCTGGCACCACAGGCTTTGCCGACAGCAACCGTGACGGATACCGCCTCATGCTGATCATCATTCATTCGGAAACCAACCAGCACACCATTGCCCAGAACCTTGGCCGCTCGGAGTACAGCTATTACTTCGTGCTCAAGGAGTACCGACCCGTGCTGGAGCGGTTGGGGCGAGTGGTAGAAGTCAGCGACCCGCAGACCGAAGTCGATGCCTTGTACATGGACTGTTTGTCCCGTGGTGAAGTGTGCGTGTTCCTGTCGTTCTCACCGCCTCACCGCACGCCGGTCAATTTCACCTGCCCGACGCTGCCGGTGTTCGCGTGGGAATTCAGCACCATCCCCAACGAACCCTTTGCCGGTGACCCGCTCAATGACTGGCGCACGGTGTTGCGGGCAGCGGGGGCGGCGATTACCCATTCCAGCTACACCGTGAATGCGGTGCGTGAGGCGATGGGCGCCGACTATCCTGTCATCGCGGTACCGGCCCCGGTATGGGACCGGTTTTCCGAGCGCGGCGCCCACTTGCAACGTCAGCCCTTGGCCAGTCAGGTGCGATTGACGCTCAAGGGGTTGCTGGCAGACAGCCGCGAACTCGACTTGCGAGCCTTTGGCCCCGTGGCCACTCGCGAAGGTGTGGGTATTGATTTCGAGGCCCCGCCGAGTGAACACGAGTTGGTCCTCGACGGCGTGATTTACACCTCGGTGTTCAACCCCGGTGATGGGCGCAAGAACTGGGAAGACATGCTCAGTGCCTTTTGCGTGACGTTTCGCGAGGTGGAGGACGCAACGCTGGTGCTCAAATTGACACACCACGATGCCGAAGAAGCGCTGACCGATATCCTTCACCACTTGTACAAAAACCAGTCTTACCGCTGCCGGGTCGTGCTGATTTACGGCTATCTGGCTGACGCGGACTATGAGCAGCTGGTGCAAGCCACGAGTTACGTGGTCAACACGTCCTATGGCGAAGGCCAATGTCTGCCGCTGATGGAGTTCATGTCCTGTGGCAAACCGGCGGTGGCGCCACGGACCACGGCGATGATCGATTATCTGGATGCCGATAATGCATTCCTGATTGACTCCACCGATGAGCTGACGGCCTGGCCACATGACCCGCGCAGGGCGTTTCGTACCTTGCGCTACGTCACCAATTGGGCGTCGTTGTGCAGGGCTTACCAATCAAGCTATGACATGGCCAAGGGTGATCCAGGGCGTTATGCACAGATGTCCGTGCACGCAGTGGCCAGCCTCAAGAAATTCTGCAGCCAGGCCACTGCCGGGCAGCGGCTTGGCGTATTTTTTGAGCGCCTGTTCGAAAACCGTGTCGTGGAAACCCCAGAGGCATGATTCGCGCATTGGTCAGACGTTTCTTTGCAGAGACGAAACCCGAGCCCCGGCCCGCGCCGTCGCCGTCGCCGGTCGAGCAATCCCGTGTGTCGCCAAGAGACGTGGGCTTGCACGATGCAATGCATGACGGCTGGTTTTCGGGCGACAGCGGCGAATTGCTCAAAGGGTTTGCCATTACCGCCGACGACACCTTGCTGGATGTCGGCTGCGGCGAAGGGGTCGCGACCTTGTTTGCGGTGCGTCAAGGCGCGTCGGTGATCTTCACCGACAGTGAACACGACAAGGTCCGCGACCTGGCGCGGCAAGTGGACGCGCAGTCGGATAAAGCGAATCTCGGTCTGGTCAGCAACAGCCTGCCGCTGCCTCTGGCCGATGGTTGCGCGAGCAAAGTCGTGTGCATGGAGGTGTTGGAACACATCGATCAGCCAGAACCCTTCATGGCCGAACTGGTGCGCATGGGCCGTCCCGGCGCGCTGTACCTGCTGAGCGTGCCGTCCCCGGTGGGCGAGCATTTGCAGAAAGGCATCGCCCCGGCCAGCTATTTTCAATCGCCCAATCACGTGCAGATTTTCAGCCCCGAGCGATTCGCCGCGCTGGTGGAAGACGCGGGCCTGGTCATCGAGCATCGCCAGGCCACCGGGTTTTTCTGGGTCATGGGCATGATTTTTTTCTGGGCCAGTGAACGTGCCGCCGGGCGCGATCTGGGTGGCGCGGTTCGCGACCGGATTCAGGCGCCGTATCCGCCGCTGATGGAGAGCTGGGCGAAAACCTGGCAGGACTTGCTGGCCCAGCCCGACGGGTTGGCGATCAAGCAGATGCTGGACCGGTTCATGCCCAAGAGCCAGGTGATCATTGCCCGCAAACCTCATGTCCAGGAGGGCGCATGAGCAACGAAAAACGGATCATGGACATCGAGTTGCTGCGCGGCATTGCGGTGCTTGGCGTGCTGTTTCATCACCTGCAGGACAGCCTGTTCGCGGCGGCTGTTCCATTACTGCAGAGCATCACGCTGTACAGCCAGCCGTGGTGGGGCGTGGATCTGTTTTTCGCGATCTCGGGTTTCGTCATTGCCCGCAGCCTGATCCCGGCCCTGCGCCGCTGCACCACGCGTCAGGAGTATTGGCAACAGACGCGCAATTTCTGGTTGCGACGGGCCTTTCGATTGCTGCCGTCGGCCTGGTTATGGCTGGCGCTGATGCTGCTGGCATGCCTTTTTCTCAACCGCTCCGGAGCGTTCGGCACCCTGCACGCGAACCTTCAGGCGACCCTGGCCGGCGTCGCCCAATACGCCAACTTCCGCTTTGCCGACAGTTTTTATCGCTACGAGTACGGCACCAGTTTCGTGTACTGGAGTCTGTCGCTGGAAGAGCAGTTCTACCTGCTGTTTCCGCTGATGATCGTGCTGTTTCGCAAACACCTGGTGTGGGCGTTGCTGGCGCTGGTGGCGGTGCAGTTGTTGACCTTGCGCACGCCGATCCTGATGGTGGTGCGCACCGACGCACTGGCCCTTGGCGTGCTGTTGGCGATGTGGAGTACGCAACCGTCGTACCTGCGCTGGGAGCCAAAATTCTTGCGTCGTCCATGGGCGGGTGTTGCCGCACTGATCGCGGTGTCGCTGCTGCTCAGTTTCATGGCGACGGATCGTTTCACCTTCACTTCTTACCGGATCGGCGTGATTGCGGTGCTGTGCGCACTGCTGGTCTGGATCGCGTCTTACAACCGCGATTACCTGTTGCCGCGCGGCGTGTTCAAAAATCTGATGACGTGGGTCGGCAGCCGTTCCTACGGGATTTACTTGATCCATATCCCGGCCTACTTGCTGGTTCGTGAGTTCATTTTCCGTTTACAGGCTGCCGGGCTGCCCAGTCCGGCTGGCCATCCGATTCTGATGTTGCTGATGGCTGGCGGCCTGATCGTGCTGCTGAGCGAACTCAATTATCGCTTCATTGAAATGCCCATGCGCAACCGCGGCGCCTCGCTGGTCAAACGCTTGGGCACCTCCCGAACAGCCGTCCCATCCTCTGGAGCCACCTCATGCTGAGCCTTTTGAAGAAACTCACGGCGGGCACGCCCGCGCCTGTGCAGCCAGAGATACCGCCCGCGGCGCCAGTGGCGGAGAAAGTCGACCCCTACATGCTCGGCCTGCACGACGCGATGCTCAGCGGCTGGTTCAATCAGCAGACCGGCGAACTGTTCACTGGCTTCCCGGTAACCCCCGAGGACACACTGCTGGATGTCGGCTGTGGTGATGGCGGCAACGTGCATTTCTGCGGGATGCGCGGGGCGAAGATCATCATCGCCGATATCGACGCGGCCAAGGTCGAAGCGACCCGCCAGCGCCTGGGCGATACACCGGCCCGCGATGTCGAATGCCATGTCACCGACTGCAACCCGCTGCCGATAGCCGATGCGACCGTCACGCGGGTGGTGTCTACCGAGGTCATCGAACACGTGGACGATCCGGCCCAGTTCCTCGCTGAACTGGTGCGCGTCGGCAAACCGGGCGCGTTGTATCTGCTGAGCGTCCCGCATCCCAGCTCCGAAGACCTGCAGAAAGATATCGCGGCGGCCGAGTATTTCCAAAAGCCCAACCACATCCGCATCATCAGCGAGGAGCAGTTCAAGGCCATGGTCAGCGATGCCGGCCTGGAAGTGATCAGCCACAGCCAGTACGGATTCTACTGGTCGATGTGGATGCTGTTGTTCTGGGAAGCCAAGGTCGACTTCAGCAACCCGGACCATCCGTTGCTCAACCATTGGGCGGATACCTGGCAGGCGATCCTGGCTTCGCCACGGGGTGCACAGATCAAGCAGGCGCTGGATGCGGTGGTGGCGAAAAGTCAGGTGATCATTGCGCGTAAGCCCTGATCAGCAAAGCTCGCCCGGGCGAGACCTAATGCCAATCAGTCAAGGGATCGGCAAGCTCCCTCGCCACGGGTTCAATGTCTCGGCTTAACTGATCGGCATTAACCCTGCGGGGTGCTTTTTTTATGCCTGGAATTCGCCCTTCAAAACACCACCCCCCTGTGGGAGCGAGCTTGCTCGCGATCGCGGTGCATCAGTCAGCTCATATACTGAATGTGACACCGTCATCGCGAGCAAGCTCGCTCCCACAGGGGATTGGTGGGGGGGCATAAATCGCTGGCACAAAAAAAGCACCCCGCAGGGTGGCTGTACCCATGCTCATGCATGATCCAGCGTTGCAGACAGGTTCGGCGATCGAGTACTGATGCCCATGAAGCGCCGCACGCGTTCTCCTTCGGCATCGCATCGTATGGTTTGCGGTGCGGCATCCAGTTGGATATTACCGTTCTCCATGAATACGACCCGGTCGGATATCGACATGGCAAAGTCCATTTCGTGGGTCACGATCAGCATGGTCATGCCTTCCTTCGCCAGGTCGCGGATCACGTTCAACACGTCGTTGACCAGTTCCGGGTCGAGGGCCGAGGTCGGCTCGTCGAACAGCATGATCTGCGGCTCCATCGCCAGGGCTCGAGCGATCGCCACGCGCTGTTGCTGCCCGCCGGAGAGCTGGTGCGGGTACTTGTGGGCATGGGCCAGCAGGCCGACCTTGTCCAGTAGCGCATACGCACGATGTTCACTCAGCTCGCCCGGCTGGCCGTGGTAACGCGGTGCCAGCGTGACGTTGTCGAGAATGGTGCGGTGCGGGAACAGGTTGAAGTTCTGGAACACCATGCCGATGTGCCGCACGCCTTTGCGCAGGCGGGAGCTGTTGGGTTTGTCCGAAGCCTCGATGAATTTTTCGCCGAACAACAGAATGTCGCCGGTATCGATGGTTTCCAGGCCGTTGACCGTGCGAATCAGCGACGTCTTGCCGGAGCCGGATGGCCCGATGATCGAGACCACCTGGCCGTATTCGACATTCAGGTCGATGCCCATCAGCACCTGGTGGGTGCCATAGCTTTTCTGGATGTTCTTCAGTTGCAGGATCGGCGTCGCGTTGTTGCCGGCGGCTTTGCGCGCAGTGTCGGGCAACGCTTCGGCGCTGGCCTTGAACCTGGCGATGGTGGCCGCGTCGAGTGTGTGCGGCTTGCGGAAGTTCAGGTCCAGGTAGCGCTCCAGGCGCTGCAGGAAATAACCGAACACGGTGACGATCAACACGTAATAGACGCCTACGGCCGCCAGGGTTTCCATGACCAGGAAGTTGGTGGCATAGAGGCGTTGGCCGACCGTGAGGATTTCGGTCAGGGAGATGACCGAGACCAGCGAGGTCAGCTTGACCACCGTGATGTATTCATTGATCAGCGTGGGCAGCGAAATACGGAAAGCCTGGGGGATCACGATCAGGCGTTGCATGCCGAACAGGCCGACACCCAGCGCGCGCCCGGCTTCCTTCTGGCCCTTGGCTACGGAGATCAGGCCGCCACGATGGATTTCCGCCATGTACGCAGCTTCCGTGACCACCAGGGCCAGCAACCCTGCGTAGAAGGGGTTGGACAGAATCGGTCCGCTGCCGGGAAACAATTGCGGCAGGTTGTAGACGAAGACCACCAGCACCAGCAACGGGATGCTGCGGAAGAACCAGATGTAGACCGCTGCGGGAATGCGCAACAAGGGCGTCTGGGACAACTTGGCCGTGGCCAGGACAAAACCCAGCAGCATGCCGATGAACCAGGCCAGGGCACTGAGCTGGACTACCGTGACGCAGGCCTTCCAGAAGTCCGGGAGGGAGAACAGGGATAGGAAATACGACCAATCGAATTGCATGGGGCACCTCGATCTGCCGCCCCGGTGCAGGGGAGGCAGATGACCAGACTACAAGGACAGGTTCTTAGTTGGCAGTCGGTTCTTCCAGGCCATATTTCTGGAGAATTGCGGCGTATTCACCGCTCTTTTTGCTCTCCTCGAAGGCCTTTTGCACGGCCTGGTAGGTTTCGTCGTTACCCTTCTTGACGAAGATGCCCAGGGTTTGTTGATAAATCGGATGCTCGGTGGTGATCACTACCCGGCCATTGGTCTTTTCCGCGATCATTTTTGCCGCGCCAGCGATTTCAACCTGGGCCTGAATGTTCTTGGACAACAGGGCCTGGGTCACTTCGGGTGCCGAGGGGTATTCGCTGACGGTGATCGCGCCTTTGTTGTTCGGCACACAGTATTCATCGGACAGCTTGCGGAATTCCTTGACCCAGGTAGTGCCCTGTTCCAGGCCCAGTTTCAGGCCGCACAGGTCTTCAGGCTTTTTCGCGTTGATCTCGCTGCCCTTGGGCACCATGACCGCGGCACCGGTGTTGGCATAGGCGATGGTCTGGGCCTGGGTCTGGCGCTCCGGCGTGATGTACATGCCGGAAATGACCGCGTCGTACTTGCCGGAGTTCAAGCCGAGGATCAGGCTCGGGAACTTGGTGTCGACGAACTCCACCTTGGCGTTCATGTGTTTGGCCAGTGACGTTGCCAGCTCGGGGTCCGAACCCACTACGTTTTTGTCCTTGTCATAGGACTCGAAGGGCGGGTAGGTGATCTCCATGCCGACCTTGAACGTATCTGCCGCGGCCATGCTCACCGAGGCACCGAACATGCCGGCTGCCAATACAGCCAGGCTCAAAAGGTTTTTCTTGTTGTTTTTCATGATGTGCTGACTCCGGCGTAGGTAGGGGTTTAGCTGAAAACTTCAATCAGGACGGTTGAGCCTGATTTTTCAAATGTCCGAAACTGGCGGGCTTGCGTGCCTTGCCTGGCAGTTGAACGTCCCCGTTGGTCACCCTCTGGCGCAGATACTGATAGGTCTGCAGCGCCTGGCCATACATGTGTTCGCCGATCGTGATTTCTTCGTAGTCGTTGCCTGCCTGGGTGAACCCGGGCAGCGGTCTGATCTGGGTGTGATAGTCGCAGGCGTAAAACAGCGGAAAGGAATAACGCTCCTCCTTCACGCTGCGCACCCGGTGCGCGGTGGCAACGAAAGCGCCTGCCGTCATCACTTCCAGCATGTCGCCGATGTTGACCACAAAGGCATCGGCAATCGGTGGTGCATCGATCCATTGGCCAAGATTGTTCATCACCTCAAGACCCGGTTTGTCGGCCAGAAGGATGGTGAAGCACTCGTAATCAGTATGGGCGCCAAGACCCGGTGCGTCATGGGCGGCGCCGTCGAAGGGGTAGTGGATCAGGCGCAGCTTGGACGGCGGACGGGTGACCAGGCTGTCGAAATAGTTCTCTTCCAGGCCCAGGGTCAGGGCGAAGCCACCGAACAAGCGCCGGCCCAAGGCGAAGATGGCTTCATAGTAGGCCTGCACCGACGCCTTGAAACCTTGCAGCTGCGGCCAGTCGTTGGGCCCCAGCAACGGGGTGTTGGCCAGCACCAACGGGTCATCGGCCGGGACTTCGAAGCCGACGTCGAAGGCTTCCTTGTGGTCCGGCTTGCCCTTGGAATAGACCTCTTCGCCTTCGGGCACAAAGCCCTTGTGGGTTTGCGAGGTGCCGATGTAGTGGCGCATCTTGGTGTCCAGGGGCTGGTCGAAAAAGTCCTTGGCCGCCTGGCGCAGGTTGGCGATCAGTTGCGGGTCGATACCGTGATCGGTGATATAGAGGAACCCGACCTCGCTGGCGGCGCGCCCCAATTGTTCGGCCACGGCCAGACGGTGTTCCAGTTCAAAACTGAACAGACCGGCGATGTTGACCACCGGGATGCTATTGAAGTTGGCTTTGTGTGTGTCAGTGCTGGCGCTGTTGTTTTTGTTGTCAGGCATGACGCATCGGCTCCCTAAGGATGGCTTGAGTGGCTGAAACGGTCGAAGTGTTCGCGCTCGGTCTGGCCCATCCACACATTCAATGACCACAGGTCGGCGACCGGGACATTGGTGAAGGGCAAATGATGCAGGTAGCCGTCGGCGCCGAATTCCGGGGTCAGGGTGCTGACCTGGTAACCGCGGGCTTGCTGCGAGCGCCAGATGCTTTCCCAGTGCTGCTGGTGGAAGGCCAGTTCCCTTGCATATTCGGGAGCCGCCGGGTGCGGAACCTGCGGTCCCTGGTCATAACCGACCCGGGCCTGGATATGGTGAACCCGCTCGATGAAAGCGCTCAGGTCATCGGCCGGGTCATTCAACAGGCGCTCGCAAGTCACGACCCAATGGCTGATGTCACTGGTGAACAACAGATCGGGCAATTGCCGGATCAACTCCAGGGTCACCCAGGGGTTGAACAGCGAACGCGAGCGGTGGGTTTCGAAACTGCAGACCTGGCCGTGCTTGCGCGCCAGATCCAGCGCCTGGCCGAAAAACTCCACTTGTTGTGGCAAGGACCAGCGATCATTGCCCGCCAGCACGTTGACGAAGCGCGGGCCGAGTTCAGCGGCCCAGGCGAGTTTCCGGTCGAGGTCATCGAGGTGGACGGCAGGCGTCGCCGACTGGTCCGGTAGCACGTCGTACGCGGTGAAGACCGTGCTGATATAGCCCAGGCGATTGGCCTGCAGAAAAGCGCCAAACTCGGCCCGTTCACGGGTGTCCAGTGGCAGGCGTGCCTCCATGCCATCAAAGCCCGCTTGCAGCAACTCCTCGAGCGCCTGAGCCTTGCTGGCGGTATAGCCCCACAGCGTGCGGAAAATTTCCAGCTTCATCGGTGATCCTCAAAAATCCCAAGGCCTACTGCAAATGCACTTCGACGGCGCCAGGCTGCCAAGAGGCTGGTTCGCTGTGGAGCCGATGTTAGGCACAGGCCGCGCGCTGAAAGAATCTGAAAGTTCAAATGAATACTTCAGGCTTTCATTAACAAATAGCTAGCTACTTATAGCGCTGGTCAGGTGGGGTTTTATCGGCGAGAACGTGTCTACATTGGCTATTAGCGAGAGACGCCATTATTACGGCATCATTTTGAAGAGTCCCAAGCGACACCGGGCCGCTGAGTGTTCGCTTTTGGTTGTGGATTCAACCGGTCGATGCAGCACAACTAAATTCTGTGTAAGCAGAAGGAGTGTTGCAGATGATCCAGGCCATCGAAGGCCTGGCGGCGGACTTCGCCCCCGAAGGCCTGACCACGGTGGGTGAATTGAGTATCAACAAGTCGTCGCGCAATACCATTCCGGGGTTGGTGAACTTCACCGTCGACCTGCGTCATCACCGTGATGAAACCATCGAGGCGATGGAGCAACAGGCCGTGGACGCCCTGGACTACGCTCAGCAATCGATGGTCAGCGGCGCCGGACATGACGCGATCCACCTGGCGCGGTACTGCCCGACGGCCATGGTGTTCATCCCGTGCGTGGGTGGCTTGAGCCACAAGGAAGCCGAAGATGTGTTGCCCGAGGATGTGCGGCAGGGCACCGATGTGCTGCTCAACGCGGTGTTGGCCCGCGCCGAAAAAATCGACTGAACGCAGACCCATGTGGGAGCGGGCTTGCTCGCGAAGAGGGAGTGTCAGTCGACGCCAATGTTGATTGACACACCGCATTCGCGAGCAAGCCCGCTCCCACAGTGGGGCGCGGCCGGTTTCAAGATTTTCGTTAACTGACAGGTACTCAATCCATGCGCAGTTTTTTCCACCCCGAACAATTGCTCCACCATCCACGCAGTTACTACTCCCGTGGCCAGATGCGTACGCCGCAGGAAGTGCCGGAGCGTGCGCAGCGCCTGGTGCAGGCGTCTCATGCCTTGGGTTTCAATGTCGAGCAACCGGTCGATGCCGGGCTCGATCCGCTGCTGGCGGTGCACGGCGCGGCGTACCTCACGTTTTTGCAGGAGGCCCATCAGCGCTGGAAAGAGATTCCCGAGGATTGGGGCGACGAGGTGATGTCGAACATCTTCGTCCGCGAGCCCAATGCCCTGCGCGGGATTCTCGCGCAAGCGGCGCGTTATCTGGCCGATGGCAGTTGCCCGGTGGGCGGGCAGACCTGGCGTTCGGCCTACTGGTCGGCGCAAAGCGCCATCGCCGGGGCCCGGGCGTTGCTCGATGGCGAGCCGGCTGCCTATGCCCTGTGCCGTCCACCGGGTCATCACGCCCGGGCCGAAGCGGCGGGTGGTTTCTGTTATGTGAACAACGCGGCGGTGGCGGCCCAGGTATTGCGCGCCGGTTTTTCGCGGGTAGCGGTGCTGGATACCGACATGCACCACGGCCAGGGTATTCAGGAAATTTTCTACGACCGTGACGACGTGCTCTACGTTTCGGTCCATGGCGATCCGACCAACTTCTATCCGGGCGTCGCAGGTTTTGCCGACGAGCGTGGTGTCGGGGCGGGCGGGGGTTTCAACCTCAACCTGCCGATGGCCCACGGCGCCAGCGAGGCGGATTTTCTGGCGCAACTGGAGGTAGCGCTGAACGCTGTGACGCAGTTTGGTGCCGAGGTATTGGTGCTGTCCCTGGGCTTCGATATTTTCGAACTGGACCCGCAAAGCAAGGTGGCGGTGACTCGGGAAGGGTTCGCTGTGCTTGGTGAGCGGATTCGCAGCCTCGGGTTGCCGTGCCTGATCGTGCAGGAGGGCGGGTATCACCTGGAGAGTCTGGAGGATAATGCGCGGGCGTTTTTTGTCGGGCCTGAGGTTTGGTAGCTCTGAGATCTTGGGTGGCTGGAAGATCGCTTTCGCGGGCAAGCCCGCTCCCACAGGTTTCGCGCCGTCCACATATCTGCGGTTCTACTCGGACACTGTGGGAGCGGGCTTGCCCGCGATGAACGATAACCCGGTCCACCTGACGGAACACAAGCGCCGTAAGGCACTTGCCATAGCCCTGACGTTAACGTAAAGATTGCGCCAGGGCGCCGACGTATGAAGGCGCAGGGTGGATGACCCGGAGCGCTTGATGACGCCAATAAAAACAAACTCCCCCAAACTGCATCGCGAAGCCCGGCTGGCCCGGGAAAAGCTGCACCTGGAAGGCGAAGTGCCGGATGGCGTCCTGCGGGCGGAAATCGATGCCTCGTGGCGACGCAGCCTGAGCCATGGCGTGCATTTCAATGCCAAGCATGAGCTGGCGCTGGAATCGAGTGCCAGCCTCGACGTGCTGCTGGCCAGCAACCGCTTGCTGATCGACGCCGCGCTGCCGGCCATCGATTACCTGGCCGAGCGTCAGGGCAAGGAAGGGCTGATCATCCTCGCCAACTCCGACGCCACCATCCTCGCCGTCGAAGGCCGCGCCGACCGTCTCAAGGGCAGTGGCCTGCAGGACATCACCCTCGGCGCCTGCTGGAGCGAAGCCGTTCGCGGCACCAACGCCCTCGGTACGGCACTGGTGGAAGCCCGGCCGACCCTGATCGATTGCGGCGAACATTATCTGGATCGCCTCAGTGATTTTTCCTGCACTTCGGTGCCGATCCATTGCCCCCAGGGCGACATTCTTGGCGTCCTCGACCTGACCCGCGAAGGCCCCCTCGGCCGCGCACACGACAGCACTACGCTGCTGGCCATGGCGGTCAGCCAGATCGAAAGCCGGGTGTTCAACGCCAGTTATCCGGACGAAATCGTCCTGGCCTTCCACAGCCGCAGGCAATACCTGGAATCCCCGTGGCAAGGCCTGCTGGCCGTGAGCCTCGGCGGGCAGATCCTGGCGGTCAGCGCCCAGGCCTGCCAGTTGCTCCACGCCGAGCGCTCGGCCCTGGTCGGTCGGCGCTGCGAAGAGTTTCTTGGCGTCGACGGCCTGCAGTTGTTGGCGCGCCTGCATCAAGGTGGGGCCGGCAGCCTGCAAACCGCCAAGGGTGAATTCTTCTACAAGACCCTGCGCGCGCCGCAACGCTCGATCAACGTCAGCAGCCCGCCGCGCACTGCGGCGAAACCGGCCAAGGCGCAACCGGATCTGGAAGCGCTGGCCGGCAGCAACACGCGCTACGCCCGAGCCTTGCGCATGGCCCGTCAAGGCCTGGCCAATGAATTGCCAGTCCTGTTGCTGGGCGAAACCGGCACCGGTAAAGAGGTCATCGCCCGCGCCCTGCACATGGCCGGAGCGCGCTGCGAAAAACCCTTCGTGGCGGTGAACTGCGCGGCCATTCCCGAAGGCCTGATCGAGTCCGAACTGTTCGGCTACCGCGAAGGCGCGTTCACCGGTTCACGCCGGGGCGGCATGGTCGGGCGCTTGCAGCAGGCCCATGGCGGCACCTTGTTCCTCGATGAAATCGGCGACATGCCATTGGCCTTGCAGGCCCGATTGTTGCGGGTGTTGCAGGATCGCAAGGTCGCGCCCCTGGGCGCTGGCGAAGAGCAGGACATCGACGTCGCGCTGATCTGCGCCACTCACCGCGACCTCAAGCGTCTGGTGGAAGAAAAACACTTTCGCGAGGACCTGTTCTATCGGGTCAACGGCATCAGCGTGATGCTCCCGGCCCTGCGCGAACGCGAGGATTTCGGCGCGCTGGTCAGTCGCATGCTGACGACACTGGGCGCACCCGCCGTGGTCCTGCACGACGATCTCGATCGCTTGCTCAGCGGCTATCACTGGCCGGGCAACATCCGCCAACTGGAGATGGTCCTGCGCACCGCGCTGGCCATGCGCGAACCGGGTGAAAACGTGCTGACCCTCGACCACTTGCCCGACAGCATGCTCGACGAGTTGACCGCCAGCGAACGGCCCCAGGCCGGCAGCATCCGGGAAAACGAACTGGAGCTGATCCGTCAGTCCCTGGACACGCACCAAGGCAATGTCTCGGCCGCCGCCGACGCCCTGGGCATCAGCCGCGCGACGCTGTATCGCAAGCTCAAACAGTTGCGTTCGTGATGCAGCGCTTGATCGTTCGGCTGATCGACAGCCAGAACCCCGAGGCGCTGCAAGCGTCACTGCGCTGGCTGTACAGCTTCGTGCGACCCCATCGCCTGGCGATTGCCGGGCTGTTGGGCCTGTCGGTCTGCGCCTCGGCGCTGGTGCTGGTGCAGCCGTGGCTGACCAAACTGCTGATCGACGATGGCCTGTTGGCGCGCAACTTCCCGATGCTGGTGTTGATTGCCGGGCTGATGATCGTTGCCGGCTTGTTGGGCACAGCGCTTTCGGGCATCAACCGCTACCTGCACACGCGACTGTCCGGGCGCATGCTGTTTGCCCTGCGCGATGACCTGTACCGGCATTTGCAAACCCTGTCGCCGGGCTTTTACGGCCAGCGGCGCATCGGCGACCTGATGTCGCGCCTCGATGGCGACGTCGCGGAAATCCAGCGGTTTGCCGTGGACTCGCTGTTTTCGGCCGTGTCCAGCGTGATCGGCCTGGTGGTAGCGGTGGCGATGCTGCTGACCCTGTCCTGGAAGTTATCGCTGCTGGCCCTGGTGCTGATTCCCCTCGATGTCCTCTGGCTGCGCTGGATGCGGCGCAAGGTCGAGCGCGATGTGCGGCAGTTGCGCGAGCGTTCGGCGGACATGTCGTCGTTCATGGTCGAGACGCTGCCGGTGATGAAATTCATCCAGTCCGCCGGCCAGCAACAGCGCGAAGCACGGCGCCTCGAGACGCTGGGGCAGGGCTACATGAGCCAGTTGCTGCGCCTGCAAGTCACCGAATTTTTCACCCAGGCCGTGCCCGGTACCCTGACCTCGCTGTCCCGGGCCTGCGCATTTCTGATCGGCGGTTACTGGGTGGTGCAGGGCACCTGGCAACTCGGCGCGCTGATTGCGTTTTCCACTTACCTGGGCATGGCCGTGGGGCCGGTGCAGAGCTTGCTCGGGCTCTACGTCGCGATCCAGCGGATGACCGTCAGCCTCGGCCGGGTCATGGAATTGCGCGGCGAACAACCGACCGTGCTGACGCCCGTCACGCCACGGGCGATGCCCAATGGCGGCGATCTCTGGTTCGACAACGTGCACTTCGCCCATCCCGGCCGCCAATCGACCCTGCGCGGCATCGAAGCGCGGATTCCCTACGGTATGAAAGTGGCCCTCAGCGGCGGCTCCGGCGTAGGTAAATCCACCCTGATCGACCTGCTGCAACGTCATCACGATCCGCAATCGGGCCGGGTACTGCTGGGCGACGTCGATCTGCGCGAACTGGACCTGTTCCAGTTGCGTCGGCGCATTGCCATCGTCAGCCAGGACATCGTGCTGTTTCGCGGCAGCCTCGCCGACAACCTGGCCTATGCGGTGCCGGACGCCAGCCGCGAAGCGATTGCCGACGTGGCGCGGCTGGCGCAACTCGACAGCCTGATCGAGTCCTTGCCCGAGGGCCTCGACAGTCCGTTGGGCGAGCGCGGTCAGCAGTTGTCCGGCGGGCAGAAGCAACGCATCGCGATTGCCCGGGCGCTGTTGCAGGACCCTTTGATTCTGGTACTCGATGAAGCCACGTCCGCGGTGGATGAAGTCACCGAGCGCGAAGTCATCGACGCTATCGACCGCTTGTTTGCCGGACGTACGCGCATCCTGATCAGCCATCGCCCCTCAACCCTGGCCGATGCCGATCTGCGCTTCGAGTTGCTCGACGGCGTGCTGACCTCGAAAACGGTGCTGCATGAAACCTGAGTTGCGCATTGGTGTAGTGGACAGCGGTCACTCGGCGGCACAACGGGTGCAAGTGATCGCCGGTCGGCGTTTTTCATTGCTTGAAGACGGCCTGGCCGAGGGCGACTTGCGCGAAGACCCGCTGGGGCATGGCAGTGCGGTGATCGAGGCGATCGGCCGGCGTGCCCCCTCGGCGCTGTTTTGCGTGGCGCAGGTGTTCGACCAGCGGGGTGTCACCAGCGCCTTGCAGATCGCCACGGCGATTGACTGGCTGCTGACGCAGGACGTGCGACTGATCAATTTGAGCCTTGGCCTGCGCCAGGATCGCAGCCTGCTGCGCGCGGCCTGCGCGGCGGCGGTGGCGAGGGGCGTGCTGCTGTGTGCGTCGAGCCCGGCCCAGGGGGAAGGGGTGTTTCCGGCGAACTATCCGCAGGTGCTGCGGGTGACCGGCGATGCGCGGTGCGCCGAGCAGGAATGGTCGTGGCTCAACAGCGCCCAGGCGGATTTCGCCGCCTGTGTGCATGGCACCTACCCGGGGCAATCGGGGGCGAGCCTCGGTTGTGCCGCCTTGAGCGGGCACATCGCCGGATTCCTCGCCGAACAGCCTGACGCCAGCAATGCGCAAGTCATCGAGTGGTTGCGCGACCATGCCCGTTACCGTGGCCCTGAACGGCGCTTCGGGCCATGACCGAGATCGTCATTCTTGGCGCCGGACCGGCCGGTGCCGCCGTCGCGCTGGGACTGCGACGGCTGGGCCATGGTGTCACGCTGATCAGCGAATGGCGCCGGTTTGCGGCGTTTGAAGGCGTGTCCGTGCGCGTTCTGGAAGCCTTGCGCGGCGCGGGCCTGCATCAGGCGTTGGCGCAGGCGACGCTGCCTTCTCAACGCCAGGTGAGCTGGAATGGCCAGCACCATGCGCAGAACATCGAGTACTTGCTCGACCGTCCGCTGTTTGACCGAGGCCTGCGTGAGGATTTGCGCCTGGCGGGGGTCGAGCTGATCGAAGGCCGGGTGCTCACGGTTCAGTCATCGGCCAATGGTCATCGAATCGAAATCGACGGGCGCGAACCGCTGTTCGCGCCATTTCTCGTGGAAGCCCGAGGACGTCAGGCCCCCGCTATCGGCAAGGGCTTGCGTGGGCCAGAGACGGTCAGCTTGCTCAATCGCTGGCAGGGTTCTCCGGGCAGCACCGCCAGCGCCGTGGAAAGCCTCGAGGATGGCTGGGCATGGATGGCGCGGCGCGCCGACGGTCAGTGTTACTGGCAATGGACGGTGGACGTGGCCAGCGCCGGATTGCCGGGCAAGGCGATGTTGCTCGAATACTGCAGGCAGCGGCGCCAGGGTTCGAAGCTGGCCACGGCATTTTTTGCTGGCGAAACGGAAGCGGATCTAAAGCTGCACGCCCGCAGCAGCACAGCGATTCTGAGCCCGCAGGTGTGTGGCGAAAACTGGATTCGGGTCGGCGATGCGGCAATGGCGGTCGACCCGTTGTCGGGCAACGGGATCTTTCAGTCCTTGTCTTCGGCGTTGCAGGCGCCGGCAGTGATCAACACGCTGCTGTGCAAACCCGAGCGGGCGGCTCTGGCCCAGCGTTTCCACCAGCAGCGGGTGGAGCAGTTGTTTTTGCGATTTGCGCGGATCGGCCGGGATTTTTATGCCGATGAGCAGCGTTGGCTGGATCAGCCGTTCTGGCAGGCACGACGGAGTTGGCCGGATGCCGAGGTGGCCCATGCCGAGGCGGATTTCAATGCGCTGAGAGTTGAGCGGGCGCCGGTGTTGCGTGATGGGCTGGTCGATGAAGCCGAAGTGGTGATCACGGCGGATCAGCCGTTGGGGATCTGGCATGTGCATGGGGTTGAGGTGGCGGCGTTGGTGCAGAGGTTAAAGCAGGGAGAGCCGGCGGATCAGGTGTTGGCCGGGTTGACGGTGGAGCAGGGAAGGATGGTCAGGAGTTGGTTATTGGCTCAGGGGTTCAAACCTTGAGATTTTAGCTGTCTGAGATGGCCCCTTCGCGAGCAAGCCCGCTCCCACATTGGAATGCGTTCCCCTGTGGGAGCGGGCTTGCTCGCGAAGGCGGCCTAAAGGGCGCCGAAAATCACAACTTGATCAACACCGACTTCAACTCAGTGTAATGCTCGATCGCCGCATACCCCATCTCACGCCCGACCCCGGACATCTTGTAGCCGCCGAACGGCAGCGCCGGGTCCAGGGCGCTGTGGCAGTTGACCCACACCGAGCCTGACTTGATCCGCGGAATCATCCGGTGCACCGCCGCCAGGTCATTGGACCAGATACTCGCGCCCAATCCATACGGACTGTCATTGGCCATGCGCAAAGCATCGGCCTCGTCATCGAACGGAATCGCCACCAGCACCGGCCCGAAGATTTCTTCCTGCACCAGTGAGTGCTTCTGATCGACGTCGACAATCACCGTTGGCTTGACGAAGAACCCCGGGCCGAACTGCTCACCGCCGCAGGCGATGGTCGCGCCGCTTTCCCGGCCCTTTTCGATGTAGCCGTAGACGCGCTCCTGCTGGCGCGCCGAGATCAATGGCCCCATGTCGACGCTCGGGTCCAGGCCGTTGCCGAGCTTCATGGCGTTGGCGATATCGCTGATGTCCGCCACCACATTGTCGAAGTGCTTGCGCTGCACATACAGCCTGGAGCCGGCACAGCAGACCTGGCCCTGGTTGAAGAAAATCGCGCTGGCGGCCCCGGCCGCGGCGGTTTTCAGGTCGGCGTCGGCCATGACGATGGTCGGCGATTTGCCGCCCAGCTCCAGGGTGACCCGGGTCATGGAATCCATGGCGATCTTGCCGATCTGCTTGCCCACGGCGGTGGAGCCGGTGAAGGTCAGCTTGTCCACCAGCGGGTTGTGGGTCAGGGCCGAGCCTGCGGTGATGCCGGTGCCGGTGACCACGTTGAACACGCCCTCGGGATAACCGGCTTCCAGCACCAGCTCGGCGAGTTTCAGGGCGGTCAGCGGGGTTTCGTCGGCGGGCTTGAGCACTACGGTGCAGCCGGTGGCCAGAGCCGGACCGAGCTTCCAGCAGGCCAGCAGCAGCGGGAAGTTCCAGGCAACGATGGCACCGACCACGCCCACGGCTTCGCGGCGGATGAAACTGTGGAATTGATCGTTGGGCATCAGCGGCGCCGACACGTCAACCGTAGAACCTTCTATCTTGGTCGCCCAACCGGCCATGTAGCGCAGGAAATCGATGGCCAGCTGCACGTCCATCACTTGGGCAACCACTGCGCTTTTACCGTTGTTCAGACATTCCAGCTGCGCCAGCAGTTCGGCGTCGCGCTGCATCAGGTCGGCGAGTTTCCACAGCAGGTTCTGCCGCTCCCGGGGGCGGGTGCGGGTCCAGGCGGAATCGTCGAACGCCTGGCGGGCGGCGAGCACCGCACGGTCGACATCTTCCGGCGTTGCCCGTGGCACCACGCACAATACCTCACCGGTGGCCGGGTTGTGCAGGGGCATGGTCTGGCCGTCGGCGGCCTCGACCCAGTCACCGCCGATGAGCATGCGCGGGGCGCGCTGGATGAATGCCGAAGTGGCGGGAAGCAGGTTTGGGAGCGACATGATGAAACCTCGTCTTGTTCGTGTGGCGAGGTCATTCGCAACGGTTGTGCCAGTTTGCCCAAAGCGCCGTGTTAGCAGGTTTCGGCGGCCAAATGAACTCATGAACGAGCGCAGGATTGTCGCAAACTGAGACGCCGCTGACACACTCGTCGCGCCCTGTAGGAGCTGGCTTGCCAGCGATGGTCGTTAACGATAACGCGTTCTTACAGAGGGAGCGCGTTGCCTGAGAGTCCATCGCTGGCAAGCCAGCTCCTACAGAAAGCAAAACGATCATTGGTCATCGCCCATCGACGTGGCTCACCTATGCTCGTCTCAGAGTGAAACTGTTGTCGCGAAATAAAACGTGTTCCCGCGATGGCTGTACTGCCAAAACCCCTGAAGTTTCCAGCAAGTTATTGATTTAAAAAGATTTTAACAAGCTGGCACGCTCCGTGTATTGCTCATCGCAGACGTTTCTCTTGCCTCCGTCAGCGGTCCGCCGCCGACGGCAGAAACCATAAAAACGATAAGCCACAACAATAAGAACGCACCGTGCGAGGTTCGACGTTGATGAAGAGAAAACTCCGATCAGGCATGAGCGCCAGCCTGCTGGCCGTAGCCGCTTGTGTAGCGCTGCATTCGCCTCATAGCCTGGCAGCCCGCGACGCCCAGACCATCCTCAAGGAAACCTGTCAGGGCTGTCACACCCCCGAAGCCGATAACGGCCTGAGCCGTATCAGCCACCAGCGCAAAACGCCGGAAGGCTGGTTGATGAGCATCGCCCGCATGCAGACCATGCACGGTTTGCAGATCAGCGATGACGACCGTCGCACGCTGGTCAAGTACCTGGCCGACACCCAGGGCCTGGCGCCGAGCGAAACCGATGGCGTGCGCTATGCGCTGGAGCGGCGGCTCAATACCGTCGAACAGTTCGACGACCAGACAAGTCAGATGTGCGGCCGCTGCCACTCCGGTGCGCGGGTTGCCCTGCAACGGCGTCCGGCCCAGGAGTGGGAACGCCTGGTGAACTTCCACCTCGGTCAGTGGCCGTCCCTGGAGTACCAGGCGCTGTCCCGGGACCGCGACTGGTTCGATATGGCCCGCAAAGAGATGGTGCCGCTGTTGGCCAAGCGCTATCCGCTGGACAACCCGGCCTGGAAAAAATGGCAGAGCGCGGCGCCGAAAGCCGAAGCCCTGGTGGGCGACTGGAGCTTCAGCGGCCACTTGCCGGGCAAGGGTGAGCTGGCCGGTGTCATGACCGTGAGTGCCGATGGCAGCGATACCTTCAAGGTCAGCGTCAAAGGCCAATACGCCGACGGCACCCCGTTCAATGGCGACGGCAGTGCGATTCTTTACACCGGCTACGAATGGCGCGGCAACGTGACCATCGATGGCGTGACCATGCGCCAGGTGTTCGCCGCCCAGGGCAATGCGATGCAGGGCCGGATGTTCGAGGCCGAGCATGACGAGCGCGGCCTGGACTTCGTCGCCGCCAAACAGGGTTCGAACCGTTTGCTGGCGGTGCAGCCGGGTTATCTGAAGGCCGGCAGCGAAACCGAAGTGACCCTGATCGGCAGCGGCCTGAGCGGTAAACCGGACTTCGGCAAGGGCGTGGAAGTGGTTGAAGTGGTCGAGCAGAGTCCCGAGCGGATCAAGGTCAAGCTCAAGGCGGCGGCCAATGCCCAACCCGGCGTGCGCGCGGTCAGCGTCGGTACGTTGAAGGGTCCGAGCCTTTCGGTGTACAGCAAGATCGCCTCGGTCAAGGTTGTGCCGGAATTCTCGGTGTCGCGGATCGGCGAGGGCGGTGGTTCGACGCCGAAAGTCCAAGGCCGTTTCGACGCGGAAGCCTGGGGCAAGGGTGCTGACGGCAAGCCGTATCGCATCGGCGTGTTCCCGGCGCAGTGGAAGGTCGAGGCCTTCGACGACCGTGCCAAGGAAGACGAAGACGTCAAGTTCGCCGGCACCATGCAGGCCGACACCGGCGTGTTCACCCCGGGCGATGCCGGGCCGAACCCGGCACGCAAGATGTCCACCAACAATGCCGGCAACCTCAAGGTGATCGCCGCCGTCGACGACGCAGGGAAATCCCTGACCGGCGAAGGCCACATGATCGTCACCGTGCAACGCTGGAACAATCCACCCATTCCATGAGTTGGCTGTCCTTGGCTTAACACAGCTTCAAGGCTACAGACACTTTTCGGAATGACCGCAAGCCCCGCCAAGCGGGGCCTGCACAGGAGGTTGGCAATGGGCGCTATCTTGAATCTGGTCGAACGCAACCTGCACGAAGTGCAGGTCGATGCCGACCGCATGCTGTTTCACATCCCCAGCAGTTCGCTGTTCGCCAGCGATGAACTGACGGGCACCATCATCGATACCTTGCGCGGCCCCGGCTGCTCCTCGGACGACTTGATCCAGCGCCTGGCCGCGCGTTTCAACGGCGAAGAAATCACCGAGACCCTGCGCGAGCTGATGGCCCTGGAACTGGTCAGCGACGGTTCGCCGCTGACCCCGGACATCGCCACCAAGCGCGTCGAGCGCACGGCAATCAATACCGTGGTGCTCAACGTCAACACCGGCTGCAACCTGAGCTGCACGTATTGCTACAAGGAAGACCTCGACAAGCCGTCGGCGGGCAAGAAGATGGACGTCGAAACGGCGATCGCCTCGGTGGAAATGCTGCTGCGCGAATCCCCGGACGAAGAGCGTTTCACCGTGGTGTTCTTCGGCGGCGAACCGCTGAGCAACCGCAAGCTGATCGAGTACATGGTCGACTATTGTGAAAAGCGTTTTCGCGAGGCGGGCAAGTTCGTCGAGTTCGTCATGACCACCAACGCCACGTTGCTCACCGAAGAAACCGTGGACTACCTCAACGCCCACCGCTTTGGTTTGTCGGTCAGCATCGACGGGCCGAAGACCGTGCACGACCGCAACCGCATCACCGTGGGCGGGCAGGGCACCTACGACGTGGTGCGGCGCAAGGCCGAGATGCTGCTGTCGCGCTACAACAGCCGTCCGGTCGGCGCCCGGGTGACCCTGACCACCGGCGTGACCGACGTCGAAACCATCTGGGATCACCTGTTCAACGAACTGGGTTTTGCCGAAGTCGGCTTTGCCCCGGTGACCTCCGGCGACATCAGCAGCTTCAACCTCACCAGCGATGAACTGGTGCAGGTGTTCGCCAACATGAAGGCCCTTGGTCGTCGCTATCTGGAAGCAGCGCTGGAGCACCGCAACATCGGTTTCTCCAACCTGCACCAACTCATCACCGACATCCACGAAGGCCACAAGAAAGCCCTGCCATGCGGCGCGGGCCTGAAGATGCTGGCGGTGGATCACAAGGGCGAGCTGAACCTGTGCCACCGCTTTACCGGTTCGAGCCTGCCGACCTTCGGCAACGTCCACAGCGGTGTGAAACAGGTGGAGTTGAACGACTTCCTGTCCCAGCGCCTGGACCGCACCAACACCGGCTGCGAGGACTGCCAGATCCGCAACCTGTGTTCCGGCGGCTGCTACCACGAGAGCTACGCCCGCTACGGCGACCCGACCCACCCGACCTATCACTACTGCGAACTGATGCGTGACTGGGTCGACTTCGGCATCGAGGTCTACACCCGGATCATGGCCAATAACCCTGCGTTCATCAGCAGTTACATCACTCCGCGCAAGGCTCACTGATATGAAACATCTCAAGGCAATCAATAACAAAGCGTTGAAGCTCGATCAGGCCGCGGATGAAAACCGCATTGAAGAAGTGGTGGCCATGAGCTCTGTGGCGGGCTGTGCCTCGACCACCGACCCGGGCTGGGAAATCGATGCGTTTGGCGGTGTGTCGTCGCTGTGCCAGCCGATGGAGGCCGACCTCTACGGTTGCTCCGACCCCTGCTGGTGGCCGGCCCAGGTGCCCGACATGATGAGCACTT
Organism: Pseudomonas sp. KH_046_1; assembly: GCF_057839025.1. NCBI lineage: Bacteria > Pseudomonadati > Pseudomonadota > Gammaproteobacteria > Pseudomonadales > Pseudomonadaceae > Pseudomonas > Pseudomonas sp. KH_046_1. The sequence continues at coordinate 4,482,650 of NZ_CM174481.1, read as the reverse complement.
ACCCGGACTGGAACAAGGATGCCCAGGCGTCCAACGACAACTGGCGCAACCTCGGCACTGTCTTCCCCAAAGACAAGTGATCACAGAAGAAGGATTCCAGCATGCGTAACATCAAAGCCTGCGGCCTGGCCGCGTTCGCCGTCCTGAGCAGCTGTTCTGTCAGTGTTCTGGCCGATGAAAACACCGCGCTGCAAGTCGGTCACGAATACATGGTGACCACCAATTACCCGAACAACCTGCACGTGATCGACCTGACCACCGACACCCTGTTCAAGACCTGCAAGATGCCCGACGCCTTCGGCCCCGGCACCGTGCAGCTGTCGCCGGACCGCAAGACCGCCTACGTGCTGAACAATCACTATGCGGATGTCTATGGTGTCGAACTGGACAACTGCAAGCAGGTGTTCCACGCCAGCATCACCCAGAAGCCGGGTGAGAAGGCCAAGTCGATGTTCGCCTTCACGGTCAGCCACGACGGCAAGGAACTGTACACCGTCGCCAACCCGACGCTGATGATGAACGATCGCTACGAAGTGCAGCAGCCTCGACTCGATGTGTACGCCACCGACGCCGGGATGGATGCCAAGCCGCTGCGCAGTTTCCCGGCGCCGCGCCAGCTGACCATCATGCAGAGCGGTGACGACGGCACGCTGTACGTGGCCGGGGCGGACGTCTACAAGGTCAATGTGCAAACCGGCAAGTTCGACGTGCTGATCCCCAGCCGTCACTGGAAACGCCCGAACTACAGCGCGCCGGACGTGCTCTACGTGTGGAACCAGCAGACTTACCGGCATGACTTCTCGCTGCTGTACACCGCGGCGAAATTCAAGGACAAGAAACAGGACCCGGCCACCGCCGAATACCTGTACGGCCTGTTCAGTGTCGACCTGAAGACCGGCAAGACCGAAACCACCGACTTCGGGCCCTTGACCGAAATCTACTTCAGCGGCATGCGCTCGCCCAAGGACCCGAACCTGATGTTTGGCGTGCTCAATCGCCTGGCCAAGTACGACATCAAGCAGAAGAAAATGCTCCAGTCCGCCACGCTCGATCATTCCTACTACTGCATTTCCTTCAACAAGGACGGCAGCAAGATCTACCTGGCAGGGACCTTCAACGACGTGGCGATCTTTGATGCCGACAGCCTGAAGCAGACGGGCAGCATCAAGCTGCCGGGCGGGGACATGGCGATTACCACGGCGCAGATTTTTGTCCGGTAATTGCGGCGCCTGACCTGACGCTATCGCGAGCAGGCTCGCTCCCACAGGTTTTGTGAACACCACAAATCCAATGTGGGAGCGAGCCTGCTCGCGATGGGGCCCTCAAAAACACCGCAAAAACAGCACAAAATCAAACCCCCGGCACCGGACAACTCAAATCCCCCTCCGGACACTTCAAGTACTGCTTGAAAGTCTGAACCCGTGCCTTGGTCAGCTCCGTGGTGCAGTTGCTGTAGATCAGCGGATACACACTCCCGCCTTCCACCCCGGACGCCGAGAACTTGCACTCGGCATCACGAAACGCCACCCACGCCCGCTGCGCACCCACCAACTGCTTCTTGCTGTCCGGGTTGCTCTTGAGTCGCGAAGTGATCTGCTGGTACAGCGCATTCAATTCCTTGTCGGCGGCCGCATGCTGCTGCGCCGCGCACTGGTTAATCGTCGCCTGGTCGCTGGCGTTGTCGCAGTCCACGGCGAACGCCATGGAGGTGAACAACAGGGGCGTCAGCGCCAAGAGTAAGCGTGGGTTCATGCTGGAGTGCTCGTTGTGACCGAATGAGAGATGCAGTGTAGCGCCGAGGGGTATTCATCCCGCTAGGCCTGCCATTGCGCGTGTTTGTCCACCGAATCGTATTCCAGCCATGGCACGTCATGGGCCGTCCAGATATGCGCCTGGGGCGTCATCCGCGGATCGGTATCCAGTGTCGCCACCCGAACGATCACGTGGGGCTGGGCCGGCCGTTCGGCCATCAGGTGTGAACCGCAGGCCGAACAGAAGTACCGAAACTTGCCCGGCGACGATTCATGGCAGCTCAGGCGATCCTGGCCTTTGGTCCAGCGAAAGTGCTCGCGCATGACCCCGGCGGTCGATGCAAAAGCCGCTGCGTGTGCCTTGCGGCAGGTTTGGCAATGGCAGTGGCTGATGGGCATGTCGAGGCTGTCGAGTACGTATTCGATGGCCTTGCACAGGCAACTGCCGCGCAGGTTTTCCATGTCGCTATCCTTTTCGATGCTGTTTCGAGGCCGAACGTTAGCAGTTTCGACCTTCTGATTTTGCGGTAGCTCCAGAACTTATCCACGCAAAAGCGACCGAATATCTCAGGTATGGTTGATTGCTCATCCCGATTGGTACAACTTTAAAGTTGGTCTTGTGGTCTTACTGACCTACTGTTCAAGTACAGGAGGTGACTTATGAACCCAGCATCTGATCGCATCGAAAGGAAAATCCTGCTCAAGGCCAAGCGTTCACAGGTCTGGCGTGTGCTGGCCAATGCCGAAATGTTCGGACAATGGTTTGGCGTGGCACTGGAAGGCAAGCGTTTTGTGGCCGGCGAGTGGACCCAGGGGCAGGTTACCTACCCCGGTTATGAGCATTTGCGCTGGAATGTACTGGTGGAGCGAGTCGAGCCAGAACGGCTGTTTTCGTTTCGCTGGCACCCTTATGCCGTGAGACCGGAAGTCGATTACTCCCAGGAGCCCACCACACTGGTGAAATTCGAGCTCGAAGACATGGACAACGGCACGTTGCTCAAGGTCTCCGAGTCCGGTTTCGATCACATTCCCCAGGCCCGTCGCGAAAGGGCTTTCCGCATGGACAGTCGTGGTTGGGAGGAGCAAATGAACAATATCGAGCAGTTTTTGATCGACAATGCCAAGTCCCACGAGCAACAGAGTGGCTGAAGTCGGCTCGAAACCTGAGGCGTTCAAGGGTTTCGGAAGGCGGCTTATAGCGAATGTCTTACACGCGATGGTAGCAATGTCGCCTGTTACAAATTGGATCCGATGCGTATTCTCGCCTCACCCACTGAAGCACAGGATGTGCTCAGGATCATGGATGATCGACCATCTGCAAGGAACGCTACGACAAGGAGTCGTCATGGTCTTGGAAAAACCCGCTTCGGCGGGTTTTTTTGTGGGCGCAAGAAACGTCGTGGCGGCAAGAAACGGGTTCCCGCCGCCATTTCTTCACTGTCGGTCGAGTTTTGCCGCCGCGCGCTCGGTGATCTGCGCCCGCAGCTTCAACGAGCCGGCAGCCCGCTGGCGAGCCTCCTCCAGCACACTGGCCGGGGCCGTCTCGGGGCTGCCCGCGCTAAACGGCGGGGCCGGGGCGTATTCCAGTTGCAGCTGCACCAGCTCGGCGGTGGCCTGGTCGAACAGTTCGGCGGCCAGGGTCAGGGCGAAGTCGATACCGGCGGTGATGCCGCCACCGGTCAGCAGATTGCCATCACGAACCACCCGGCCTTGCACCGCGATTGCACCCAGCGGCTTGAGCAATTCGTGATACGCCCAGTGAGTGGTGGCGCGTTTGCCCTTGAGCAATCCCGCCGCGCCCAGCACCAGCGAGCCGGTGCACACCGAAGTGATGTAGCGGGCGTTGGCGGCCTGGGCCTTGAGAAAGTCCAGGGTCTGGTCATCTTCCATCAAGGGGCCGACGCCACTGCCACCGGGCACACAGATCACATCCAGTGCCGGGCAATCGTCGAAGGTGGTGGTGGGTTTCAACAGCAGGCCGGTGCTGGCGGTGACCGGCATCAGGTCTTTCCAGATCAGATGCACTTTCACATCCGGCAGCGAGGCCAGTACGTCGTAAGGGCCGGTCAGGTCCAGTTGCTGGACCTGTGGAAACAACAAAAAACCGATCTGCAACGTCATGGTGTTCTTTCTCGTGAAGTGGGTGGACGGTTTGACTTTAGCCTCGTAGGCTTTGGCGCATACGCCAATATCCCCACGAATTACGCCAAATGTCGAAAACCATCCATGTGCTCGCTTTCGCCAACGTGCAATTGCTCGACGTCACCGGGCCGTTGCAGGTATTCGCTTCGGCCAACGACATAGCCCGCCAGCAAGGCCTGCCGCCACCCTATGCGCCGACGGTGATTGCCAGCGGCGGCGGGGCGGTGATGTCGTCGGCGGGCTTGGCGCTGTTGGCCGAACCGTTACCGGAGGAGGGCACCGATACCCTGATCATCGCCGGTGGCTGGGGTGTTTACGCAGCGGCTGAAGATGCGCCGTTGGTGGCCTGGGTGCGCGAACATGCCCGTGGTTGCCGGCGGGTTTCCTCGGTGTGCACAGGTGCGTTCTTGCTGGCGGCCAGCGGCTGGCTCGATGGCCGGCGCGTGGTCACTCACTGGACCCGTTGCGAGCAACTGGCGCAGCAGCATCCGAAACTGCACGTGGAGCCCAACCCGATCTTCATCAACGACGGCCCGGTCTGGACCTCGGCCGGGGTGACCGCCGGCATCGACCTGGCGCTGGCCATGGTCGAACAAGATCTGGGGCGCACCATGGCCCTCGAAGTCGCCCGGCAACTGGTGGTGTTTCTCAAGCGTCCGGGTGGTCAGTCGCAATTCAGCGTGACCCTGTCCCTGCAACAGGAAGGCAACCGTTTCGACGAACTTCACGCCTGGATCAGCGAAAACCTGACCCACGACCTGGGCATCCCGACCCTGGCCTTGCAGGCCGGCATGAGCGAACGCAGCTTCGTGCGCCACTACCGCGCCGACACCGGCCAGACCCCGGCCCGGGCCATCGAACTGATCCGCGTCGAAACCGCGCGGCGTTTGCTCAGCGATACCGGCGTGCCGATCAAACGGGTGGCGGTGCAATGCGGCTTCGGCAGCGAAGAAACCCTGCGCCGCAGCTTCCTGCGGGCCATGGGCGTGACGCCACAGGCTTATCGGGAGCGGTTTTCGGTCAGTGCTGGCGCAGATCCAGTGGTGTCTTGAGCCACCTTCTGCCTGAGTTCGAATATTGTTTACCTGTATTCACGGCTGCCAAATAACCTTCTCCCCACTCAACCTCCGATCCAGAAAGCACGCCGCACTGATCAACGCCAGATGCGTCAGCGCCTGCGGCGTGTTGCCCATGTGCCGCCCATGGCTGTCGAACTCTTCGGCATACAACCCCAGCGGGTTGGCGTACCTGAGCAGTTGTTCGAACTCCAGGTGGGCCTTGTCGAGCTGGCCGGCGCGGGCCAGGCATTCGACGTACCAGAACGAGCAGGCGGCGAAGGCGCCTTCGCTGCCGGGCAGGCCGTCGATCTGGCTGTCATCGTTGCGGTAGCGGTAGATCATGCCGTCGCGCACCAGGCTCTTTTCGATGGCTTGCAGGGTCGCCAGCCAGCGCGGGTCGCGGGCGCTGACGAAACGCACCAGTGGCATCAGCAGCATCGAACCGTCCAGGCCGGTGCCGCCGATGTGCTGGACGAAATGTCCGCGTTCCTCGCACCAGAAGTTCTCCCAGATGTCGGCGTAGATCGCCTGGCGGGTCTGGTCCCAGCGCGCGAAGGGTGCCGGCAGCGAGCGTTTTGAAGCGAGGCGGATGGCGCGGTCCAGGGCGACCCAGCACATCAGCCGTGAATGCAGGAAATGGTATTGCGCGCCGCGCATCTCCCAGATCCCGACATCCTTTTGCTCCCAGGTTTCGCAAACCTGATCGATCACCTCCACCGTGTGTTTCCAGCCTTCATGGGAGATGGCTTCGCCGTATTTGTTGACCAGGTAAATCGCGTCCATCAGCTCGCCAAAGATATCGAGTTGGACCTGTTCGTAAGCCTGATTGCCGATGCGCACCGGTTGTGCGCCACCATGACCGGACAGGTGTGTCAGCTCTCTCTCCGGCAACTCCTGGCGACCGTCGATGGCATACAGGATATTGAGTTTCATCGGCTTGCCCCGGCAGTCGCTGACCCGCCCGCGCAACCAGCGCATGTAGGCGTTTGCCTCTTCGACGAAGCCCAGGCGCATGAACGCATAGACGGTGAACGAGGCGTCGCGGATCCAGGTGAAGCGATAGTCCCAGTTGCGTGCGCCACCCGGGCTTTCCGGCAGGCCGAAGGTGGCGGCGGCGAGAATGGCGCCGTGTTTGCGCGAGGTCAGCAGCTTCATCGCCAGGGCTGAGCGGTTGACCATTTCGCGCCAGCGGCCGCGGTAGTTGGACTGGCCGATCCAGTCGCGCCAGAACTTCAGGGTGCGCTCCAGGCACAATTGCGCCGCGCCTTCCTTGAAGCGCGGATCGTCGAGGGCGCCGAGCAGGAACTGACCGGTCTGGTCCTGTTCGAGGGTGAACTCGGCGACCGCCACATTCGCGTCGATGCGCAATGCCTGATCCGAAGAGAGCCGCAGAGTCGGTTGGCCGACAGCCTCAAACATCACGTCCTGTTTGTTCTGGCGTGCGCGAGTGTGGGCGCGGGCGTAGTCATGGCGCACGGCGCAGCGCATGTGGAAGGTGGCGCGGCCGCTGACCACACGGATCCGTCGCATCAGCAGCGGCAGGTCATCCTCGGTGTCGCCGACGGGCAGCAGGTCGGTGACTTCGACCACGGCGCGATCACTGAGCCAGCGGGTCAGCAGTACATTGGTGTCGGGCAGGTAGATTTGTTCGCGGCGGGCGTCGGGCAAGTCCGGTGACAACTGGAAAATCCCCGCCTCGGGGGTGTCCAACAGCGAGCAGAAGATCGACGGACTGTAGAACTCCGGCCAGCAGAAAAAATCCACGCTGCCCTTGTCGTTGACCAGCGCCGCGCTGCGCATGTCGCCGATGATGCCGTGGGCGTCGATGGGGCGTTGGCGTTCGGGGGGATCAACCATTGTCGCGAAACTCCGGGAACCTGGGGCCTAAATAGCTGACTGGTTTGGGTGGCCGAGAGTTCATTTGGCGGGGTGGTTGTGGTGGTTTTGCTGTCCCCTTCGCGGGCAAGTCGGATCGCCGCACCGCCGCTCCCACATTGGACGGCGTACACAAATCAACTGTAGGAGCGAGCCTGCTCGCGAAGGGGCCTTCACATACAGCCAACAATTCCACGCTTCCCCCACAATCAGCCGTTATGGCAACGTGCAGTCCCCTGATGAGACCCGTCCCATGGCCAACCCCTACCGCGAACTATTCAAAGCCCCCGGCAGCGGCGCCTTCGTGCTGGCCGGGATGATCGCGCGCATGCCGATTTCCATGACCGGCATCGGCCTGATCACCATGCTTTCGCAGTTGCAGGGTGGCTACGCAATGGCCGGCGCGGTGGCGGCGACGTTCGCCCTGGCGACGGCCTTTTGTGCGCCGCAGGTTTCGCGGCTGGTGGATCGATATGGCCAGGGGCGGATTCTGCCGGTATCGGCACTGCTCGGCGGTGGGGCACTGTTGCTGCTGTTGCTTTGCACGCGGTTGCAGGCACCCAACTGGACGCTGTTTGTCTTCGCCGCGCTGGCCGGTTGCATGCCGAGCATGTCGGCGATGGTGCGGGCACGCTGGACCGAGGTGTATCGCGGCCGTCCCGAGTTGCAGACCGCCTACGCCCTGGAGTCGGTGCTGGACGAAGTCTGCTTCATCGTCGGGCCGCCACTGTCGGTGGGGTTGTGCGTGGTGGCATTCCCCGAGGCCGGGCCGTTGGCGGCCTTGCTGGCGCTGGCCATCGGCGTCACCGCGTTCGTGTTGCAGCGCAGCACGGAACCGCCGGTGCATCCCCATGAAGCCCATCACCAGGGCTCGATCATCCGTTCCCGCGACATTCAGTTGCTGATGCTGTTGATGGTGGCCATGGGCACCATCGTCGGCGTGGTGGACGTGGTCAGCGTCGCCTTCGCGCAACATCAGGGCCAACCGGCGGCGGCAAGCATCGTGCTGTCGGTGTACGCCATCGGCTCGTGCCTGGCCGGGTTGGCGTTCGGCGCACTGCGCTCGAAAGTGCCGCTGGCGCGCCTGTTCCTGTACGGCGGGGTGGCGACGGCGGTGACCACCTTGCCGTTGCTGCTGGCGACGAACATTTTCGGCTTGTCCCTGGCGGTGTTTGTCGCCGGCCTGTTTTTCGCGCCGACGCTGATTGTCGCCATGGCCCTGGTGGAGCGGATCGTGCCGCCGGCCAAACTCACCGAAGGCCTGACCTGGCTGGTCACCGGCCTGAGCATCGGTGTGGCGATCGGCGCCGCGGGCTCCGGTTGGCTGGTGGACGCCTTCGGCGCGCGCAGCGGGTTCTGGCTGGCGATTGCGGCGGGGGCGGTGGTGCTCGGCTCCGCGATCCCGAGTTATCGCCATCTGAAATGAAGATCAAGCCTTCGGAGATAGTCCCCTGTAGGAGCGAGCCTGCTCGCGATAGCGGACTATCAGTCGACATCATCAGTGCCTGACACACTGCTATCGCGAGCAGGCTCGCTCCTACAAGGGATCTCTGTATAACTAATTCCCGGCACACCTCATCCGTTCTCTTTACAGACAACTCTCGAGGAAAGCCCGGTGACCCCGCTGACATTGCTGTGCCTGCCCTATTCGGGCGCGAGTGCCATGGTCTATAGCCGTTGGCGGCGCAAGCTGCCGCAGTGGCTCACGCTGCAACCGGTGGAACTGCCGGGGCGCGGCGCGCGGTACGGCGAGCCCTTGCACACCGACATGCGCCGCCTGGCGCTGCAATTGGCCCAGGAACAAAAAACCTCGCTGAAGGCGCCGTACGCGCTGTTCGGCCATAGCATGGGCGCGTTGCTGGCCTGCGAGATGGCCCACGCATTTCGCTCCCTGGGTTGCCCGGAACCGGTAGCGCTGTTCGCCTCGGGCACCGCCGCGCCGACCCTGCGCGCCGACTACGACCGGGGCTTTGCCCAGCCCAAGACCGACGCCGAACTGATCGAGCAACTGCGCACCCTCAACGGCACCAGCGAAGAGATCCTGGCCAACGAAGAGTTGATGAGCCTGACCCTGCCGGTGCTGCGTGCGGACTTCCTGCTGTGCGGACGTTTCGAACCGGTGCAGCGGCCGTTGCTCAAGTGCCCGGTGCACGTGCTCGGCGGCAAGACCGACCGCGCCACCGCTGAACAGTTGATCGGCTGGAGCCAGGAAACCCGTGGCAGTTTTTCGGTGGACATGCTGGCGGGCGGGCACTTCTTCATCCATGAGCAGGAAGCGAAGGTACTGCGGGTGATCAAGGATCAGCTTGAGGTGCATCATCGGCGGCATTCCATGGCTGCCGTGGTTTAACACCACTCCCAAATTTCACCCGCCCCCTGTGGGAGCGAGCTTGCTCGCGATGGCGTCGTGTCAGCCGACAATAATGGTGCCTGACACACTGCTATCGCGAGCAGGCTCGCTCCCACAGGTTTTTCATTGTTCTGTATTGCGCATTTCACCTCCCGCCTGATCCGCTAATTTTTCCCGCCTGCATTCGTTTTATAGGGACGACGCGCCCTTGCGCCTGCTGCCTACTGATGCGGATGCCGATAGATGAATGCTGAAGACTCCTTGAAACTTGCTCGCCGGTTTATCGGGTTGCCCCTGGAAAAGCGCCAGATGTTCCTTGCGGCCTTGCACAAGGAGGGCGTGGATTTCGCCCGTTTCCCGATTCCGGCCGGCATCGAGGCCGAGGATCGCCAAGCGCTGTCGTACGCCCAGCAACGCATGTGGTTTCTCTGGCAACTGGATCCCCACAGCGGCGCCTACAACCTGCCGGGCGCGGTGCGGCTGACCGGGCGCCTGAACCTGTCGGCGCTGGAACAGGCGTTCGCCAGCCTGGTGGCGCGGCATGAAACCCTGCGCACGGTGTTCGCCCGTCAGGCCGATGACAGCTTGCAGCAAGTGCCGGCCGCTGCGCCGCTGCGGATCGAACAGGTGGATTTCAGCGCATTGCCTGCCAATGAGCGCGAAGGTGCAGTGGCTGAAACCGCCGAACAGCAATCGGTACTGCCGTTCGATCTGTCGACCGGTCCGCTGCTGCGGGTGACCTTGCTCAAGCTCGCCGAGCAGGAACATGTCCTGCTGTTGACCCTGCACCACATAGTGTCCGACGGCTGGTCGATGAACGTGCTGATCGACGAATTCATCCGCTGCTACGACGCCTTCGATGCGGGCGCACAGCCGCAGCTGGCAGCGTTGCCGATCCAGTACAGCGACTACGCCCTGTGGCAGCGCCGCTGGCTGGAGGCGGGCGAGCAGGCGCGGCAACTGGCGTACTGGCAGGCGCAATTGGGTGACGAACACCCGGTGCTGGAATTGCCGCTGGATCATTCGCGCCCGGCGATGCCGAGTTATCGCGGTACTCGCTATGAATTCGCGGTGGAGGCGCAACTGGCCGAGCAACTGCGCGGCACCGCGCAGAAGCACAACATCACCCTGTTCATGCTGTTGCTCGGTGCCTTCAATGCGCTGCTGCATCGCTACACCGGGCAAACCGACATCCGCGTCGGCGCGCCCATCGCCAACCGCAACCGCGCGGAAATCGAAGGCCTGATCGGCTTCTTCGTCAACACCCAGGTACTGCGCACGCAACTGGACGGCCAGACCCGGGTCGACGACCTGCTGCGCGCCATCAAGGAAACCGCCCTCGGCGCCCAGGCCCATCAGGACCTGCCGTTCGAGCGCCTGGTCGAGGCGCTGAAACTGGAACGCAGCCTCAGTCACACGCCGCTGTTCCAGGTGATGTACAACCACCAGCCACACGTGGCCGACATGGCTTCGGTCAACACCGCCTCCGGCCTGGAGCTGGGCAGCATCGACTGGCAAAGCCGCACCACCCAGTTCGACCTGACCCTCGACACCTGGGAGAAGGGCGGCAAGCTGCACGTCGCGCTGACCTACGCCAGCGACCTGTTCGAGGCCGATACCATTGCGCGCATGGCCGGGCACTGGACGCGCCTGTTGCAGGCGATTGTCGACGACTCGACGCAAGAAATCGGCGAGTTGCCGATGCTGACGGTGGATGAACAGCAAGTGCTGGTGCGGGACTGGAACCGCACCGCCGAGACCTATCCGGTCGAGCAGTGCATGCATCAGTTGATCCAGGCCCAGGCCCGACGCACCCCCGACGCGCCGGCGCTGGTGTTTGGCGATCGCCGGCTCAGCTACGGGCAACTCGATGCCCGCAGCAATCAACTGGCGCACTGCTTGCGCGAGCAGGGTGTTGGCCCGGATGTGCTGGTGGGGATTTGCGTCGAGCGTTCGCTGGAAATGGTCATCGCCCTGTTGGCGATTCACAAGGCCGGTGGTGCCTACGTACCGCTGGATCCGGAGTACCCGGCCGAACGCCTGGCCTACATGATCGAAGACAGCGCGATTGGCTTGCTGCTCAGCCAAAGCAGCTTGATCGGCGCACTGCCCACCGATGGCGTCAAGGTCATCGCCCTGGATCAGGAGCAGGATTGGCTCGACGGCTACAGCGAGACCTGCCCGCCGGTTGAAGTGCATCCGTTGAACCTGGCCTATGTGATCTACACCTCTGGCTCCACCGGCAAGCCCAAAGGCGCCGGCAACAGTCACGCGGCGCTGGTCAACCGCTTGTGCTGGATGCAGCAGGCTTACGGGCTGGATGGCAGCGACTCGGTGTTGCAGAAAACCCCGTTCAGTTTCGATGTGTCGGTGTGGGAGTTCTTCTGGCCGCTGATGACCGGTGCGCGGCTGGTGGTGGCGCCGCCGGGGGCGCATCGTGAACCGGCGCAGTTGATCCGCCTGATCGATGACTACGGCATCAGCACGCTGCACTTTGTGCCGTCGATGCTCCAGGCGTTCATCCACGAACCGGGTGTCGAGGCTTGCACCAGCCTCAAGCGCATCGTCTGCAGCGGTGAAGCCTTGCCGCTGGATGCCCAATTGCAGGTGTTCAAAAAGCTGCCGGGCGCAGGGTTGTACAACCTGTACGGCCCGACCGAGGCGGCCATCGACGTCACCCACTGGACCTGTATCGACGAAGGCGCCGACAGCGTGCCCATCGGCCGGCCCATCGCCAACCTGCGCACCCATGTGCTGGATGCGCAATTGCTGCCGGTTCCGGCTGGCGTGGCCGGGGAGTTGTACCTTGGCGGTGCCGGGCTGGCGCGCAGTTATCACCGGCGTCCGGCGCTCAGCGCCGAGCGTTTCGTGCCGTGCCCCTTCCATGACGGCGCGCGCTTGTACCGCACCGGCGACCGCGTGCGCCAGCGTGCCGATGGGGTGATCGAATACCTCGGGCGCCTCGACCATCAAGTCAAATTGCGTGGCCTGCGCATCGAGCTGGGGGAAATCGAAACCCGCCTGATGCAGCATGCGCTGGTGCGCGAGGCCGTGGTACTGGTGCAGGACGGCAAGCATCTGGTGGCGTATCTGGTGCTGGAAAATCCCGATGCCGACTCGCAGTGGCCGCAAACCCTCAAGGCCTGGCTGCTCGACAGCCTGCCGGAATACATGGTGCCCACCTACCTGATGCCGCTGGACGCCTTGCCGGTGACCGCCAACGGCAAGCTCGACCGCAAGGCCTTGCCGCCACCCGACGCCGTGCCGCAACAGGCATTCGTCGCGCCGCAGGATGCGCTGCAGACCGCGCTGGCGCAGATCTGGCAGGACGTATTGGGCGCGGACCTCGTGGGCCTCGAAGACAATTTCTTCGAGCTCGGCGGCGACTCGATCATTTCCATCCAGGTGGTCAGTCGTGCCCGTCAGGCGGGCATTCGCCTCAGCCCGCGTGACCTGTTCCAGTACCAGACCGTGCGCAGCCTGGCACTGGTCGCGGCGTTCGACAGCCGCAGCACCATCGACCAAGGCCCGGTCAGTGGCGAGGTGATCCTGACCCCGGCGCAGCATTACTTCTTCGAACAGGCCATCGCCCAGCGCCGGCATTGGAACCAGTCGCTGCTGCTGACACCCCGGGAAGCGTTGAGTCCTGAGGCGTTGGAGCGGGCGTTGGTTACCGTCATCAACCACCACGACGCCTTGCGCCTGCGCTTCATCGAGGGGACCTACGGCTGGCAGCAGCACCACGCAGCGCCGGTCGAGTCCGCGGGGCTGTGGTTGCGCAATGCGTCTTCAGCCGAAGCCGTGACCGCCCTGTGCGATGAAGCGCAACGTAGCCTCGATCTGGCAAACGGTCCGCTGCTGCGTGCCTTGCTGGTCAGCCTCGACGATGGCAGCCAGCGCCTGCTGCTGGTGGTCCATCACCTGGCCGTGGACGGGGTGTCGTGGCGGGTGTTGCTCGAAGATTTGCAACTGGCTTACCGGCAAGTGGCGCTGCCCGAGAAAACCAGCGCCTACCAGACCTGGGCCGCGCACCTGCAACAGCATGCTGGCACCGTGCCTGGGCAAATGCCGTACTGGCAGGCGCAACTGGCGGATGCCCGGGACCTGCCGTGTGACAACCCCCAGGGCAGTTTGCAGCAGCGCCACGGGCACAAGATCGAGTCGAAACTGGATGCCGAACTGACCCGCCTGTTGCTGCAACAGGCCCCGGCGGCCTATCGCACCCAGGTCAATGATCTGTTGCTCACGGCGCTGGCGCGGGTCATCTGCCGCTGGAGCGGGCAGGGCTCGACGCTGATCCAGCTGGAAGGCCACGGCCGCGAAGACCTGTCCGACGACATCGACCTGAGCCGTACCGTCGGCTGGTTCACCAGCCTGTTTCCGTTGCGCCTGCAACCCGAAGCCGGGGCGGCGAATTCGATCAAGTCGATCAAGGAGCAACTGCGCGCCATTCCCGGCAAAGGCCTGGGCTACGGCGTGCTGCGCTACCTCGGTGAACCGGCGCAGCGCCAGGCCCTGCAAGACCTGCCGGTGCCACGGATCACCTTTAACTACCTGGGGCAGTTCGACCGTCAGTTCGACGACGCCGCGCTGTTCGTCCCGGCCCCGGAAAGCGGTGGCCAGGCCCAGGGCGAGGATGCGCCGTTGGCCAACTGGCTGACCGTGGAGGGCCAGGTCTATGGCGGGCAGCTCTCGCTGCAATGGGGCTTTAGCCGTGACATGTTTGCCGAGTCCACCGTGCAACGACTGGCCGATGCCTACACCGAAGAACTCAAGACGCTGATCGAACATTGCTGCACGACAACGGCGGGCCAGGTCACGCCGTCGGACTTCCCGCTGGCGCGCGTCACCCAGGCACAACTCGATGCCTTGCCTGTTGCGGCGCCGGCCATCGAGGACGTTTACCCGCTGACACCGATGCAACAGGGCATGCTGTTCCACACCCTGTACGAACCCCAGGCCGAGGCCTACATCAATCAATTGCGCCTGGACATTCAGGGCCTGGAACTGGCGGCATTCGGCCGGGCCTGGCAGGCGGCGATCAACCGTCATGACATCCTGCGCAGCAGCTTCCACTGGCTGGGGCTCGAGTGCGCGCATCAGGTGATTCATCGCCAGATCGACCTGCAACTGCAAGTGATCGAAACGGCCGACATCGACCTCGATGCACTGGCCGTCGAGGAGCGCAGCCGTGGCTTCGAACTCAGCGCCGCGCCGTTGTTCCGCCTGCTGCTGGTGCGTCGGGGCAGTGAAGACTGGCACCTGATCCATACCAGCCACCACATCCTCATGGACGGCTGGAGCAACGCCCAGTTGCTCGGCGAAGTGATCCAGCACTATGCCGGCCAGACCTTGGCCAGGCCGTTGGGGCAATACCGAGACTACCTCGGCTGGATTCAGCAGCAGCCGCTGCTGGCAGCCGAGCAATTCTGGAAGCAGGCGCTGGCGCCGCTGGAAACACCGACGCTGTTGGCGCAAGCCTTGCCTGCGCCCGCCGATGGGCACGGCATGGGCGAACATCAATTGAGCCTTGAAAGTGCCGCGCTACAGCGCCTGAGCGATTTCGCCCGACAGCAGAAAATCACCCTCAACACCTTGCTGCAAGGCGCTTGGGGCCTGCTGTTGCAGCGCTACACCGGCCAATCCTGCGTGGCCTTCGGCGCAACCATTGCCGGGCGTTCCGCGCCGTTGCCGGGCATCGAGCAGCAGTTGGGGCTGTTCATCAACACCTTGCCGATCATCGCCGCGCCGCAGGCCGGGCAGTCGGTGGGCCAGTGGCTCAACGACCTGCAAGCCTTGAACCTGAGCCTGCGCGAGTTCGAACACGTGCCGCTGTACGATATTCAGGGCTGGGCCGGGCAACAGGGGGCGCTGTTCGACAGCCTGCTGGTGTTCGAGAACTTCCCGGTGGCCGAAGCCCTCAAGCAAGGAGCGCCGGCGGGCCTGACCTTTGGCGCGCTGCACAATCACGAAATCACCAGTTACCCGCTGACCCTGGGCATCGAAGTCGGCGCCACGTTGCGACTGGATTTCAGTTTCGACCGCACCCGGTTCAGTGCTGCTCAGATCAGCCAGTTGGGCGCCAGCCTGTTGCAGGTGCTGGCGCAATTTGTTGCCCAGCCACAACAGGCGCTCGGTGCCGTCAGCCTGCTGGACGCTCAGGCCCAAGCCCAGGTAACACGCGGCTCGCATCCACCGGCACCGCAACTGGACAGTCCGTTGCTGGCCCATCAGCGTTTCGAGCAACAAGCGGCACGCACTCCCGATGCGCTGGCGGTGATGGTCGGCGAAGAGCGCCTGACCTATGCCCAGCTCAATGCGCAAGCCAACCAGCTCGCCCATCGCCTGCGCGCCCAGGGTGTGGCGCCGGGGCAGCGGGTGGGGCTGTCGGTGCGGCGCAATGCGCAGATGATCGTCAGCCTGATGGCGATCCTCAAGGCCGGCGCCGGTTATGTGCCGCTCGACCCGGATTACCCGGCCGAGCGCCTGGCCTACATGATCGAAGACAGCGGCATGGACCTGCTGCTGGCGCAACCGGGGTTGCTGGTCGATGTGACGCTACCGCAAGGGTTGCCACGCCTGGCGCTGGAGCCAGACGCAGGCACCGGGTATTCCACCGACAACCTGGTCAACCTCGCCAGCGCCGAAGACCTCGCCTACCTGATCTACACCTCCGGCTCCACCGGACGGCCGAAAGGCGTGTGCCTGGCCCACGCCGCACTGCGCGAGTTTTGCGTGATCGCAGCGGACTACTCACAACTCACCCCGCAAGACCGCGTGCTGCAATTCGCCACGTTCAGCTTCGACGGCTTTGTCGAACAGTGCTACCCGCCACTGTGCGTGGGTGCGGCGCTGGTGATGCGCGGCGATGAGCTGTGGGACACCGACACCCTCTATCGCCAGATCATCGAACAGGGCGTGACCCTGGCGGATTTACCGGCGGCGTACTGGTTCCTGCTGGCTCAGGAGTGGGCCGCGCAATCGCAGCGGGACAAGGGGCGTTTGCGCCAGGTCCACGTCGGCGGCGAAGCCATGTCGCTGGAAGGCCTGAAGCTGTGGCACGCCGCCGGTTTGGGCGATGTGCGACTGCTCAACACCTACGGGCCGACCGAAGCCACGGTGGTGTCCAGTACCCATGAGTGCACGCTGGCCGATACCCGCAATCAGATTGGTGTGCCCATCGGCAAAGCACTGCCGGGGCGCGCACTGTATGTGCTGGACAGCGAAGGGCACCTGCTGCCGACCGGTTGCGTCGGCGAGTTGTGCATCGGCGGCGACGCCGGTCTTGCCCAGCGTTATCACCGGCGACCGGGCTTGAGCGCCGAACGCTTCATCGCCGATCCGTTTTCCGCCACACCGGGTGCACGCCTGTACCGCAGCGGCGACCTGGCGCGTTATCGCGAAGACGGTGCGCTGGAATACCTGGGGCGGATCGATCACCAGGTGAAAATTCGCGGCTTCCGGGTCGAACTGGGTGAGCTGGAAGCGCACCTGCAAGGCCTGCCGATGATCAGCGAAGCCGCGGTGCTGGTGCATGAAGGCGTTGGCGGCAAGCAATTGATCGGCTACGTGGTGCCGACTTCGGATGAACTGCTGGACGCTGATGCGCGTCAACTCACCGACACCGTGCGTCGCGCTCTGGGCGAACGCCTGCCGGACTACATGCTGCCGGCGCAACTGGTGTTGCTCGCGGCGTTGCCGCTCAACCGCAACGGCAAACTCGACCGTGCCGCGTTGCCGGCCCCGGAGGTCTGGGAGGCCGAACTCGGCAGCGCACCCCAAGGTGCGCTGGAAATCGAACTGGCGCAGATCTGGCAACAGGTGTTGCAGGTCAGTCGCGTCGACCGCGAAAACAGCTTCTTCGAACTGGGCGGGCATTCGTTGCTGGCGACACAAATCGTCTCGCAGATCCGCCAGCGCCTGGGCCTGTCGGTGAACCTGCGCAGCCTGTTCGAGCATCCGCGCCTCGAGGATTTCGCCGCTCAGGTGCAGGCGCTGCAACACAGCTGTGAACGCCCGGCGCTGGTGGCGGACACCTCAGGCGAACGCCAGCCGTTATCCTTCGCCCAGCAGCGCTTGTGGTTTCTGTGGAACCTGGAGCCGGACAGTTCGATGTACAACATGCCGGGTGCCTTGCGCTTGCGCGGCGAACTGAACCTCGACGCCCTGCGCCGGACCTTCGAAACCCTGGTGCAGCGTCATGCGGTATTACGCACCACCTTTTACGAAGAAGACGGCCAGACCTGGCAGCGGGTCCACGGGCAATTGCCCTTGAGCTTCGAAGCCAGCGACCTGCGGCATCGGCCGGCGCCTGACGACGACGCGCAGCAACTGGCCCGCGAGGAAGTCGCGCGGCCATTCGACCTGCGCCACGGCCCCTTGCTGCGGGTGCGGGTGCTGCGGGTCGCGGATGACCAGCATGTGCTGTTGCTGACGGTGCATCACATCGTCGCCGATGACTGGTCGTTCCGCGTGCTGATCAATGAATTCGTCACGCTCTATCCAACCCTCAACCGTGGCCAGACCCCGCAACTGCCGGCGCACAGCGTGCAGTACGCCGACTTCGCCAAATGGCAGCGCCAGTGGCTGGAACAGGGCGGCGAGTTGCAGCGCCAGCTCGACTACTGGAAGCAGCGCCTTGCCGAGCCACAAGCGGTGCTGGAGTTGCCCGCCGATGGTGACCGGCGCACTGCACAGGAAGGCGCCAGCGCCCATTTCACTTTCAGCGGCGAACTCAGCCAGCAGTTGCGCGACTTTGCCCAACAGCGCGATCTGTCGCTGTTCATGCTGCTGCTAGCCGGATTCACCCTGGTCCTGCGCCAGCGTACCGAGGTCAGTCGGGTGCGCATCGGCACCGATATCGCCAACCGAAATCAAGCCGAGCTTGAAGAAATGGTCGGCTTCTTCGTTAACCAATTAGTACTGCAAGTGGAGGTCGATACCGAACAGTCGGCGGCGCAGTTGCTGCAGGCCTGTCGCCGGGCGGTGCTGGAGGCTTCGGACCATCAGGACCTGCCGTTCGAGCGCCTGGTGGAAGCCTTGCGCCTGCCACGCCGGGCCGGCCGTTCGCCGCTGTTCGACATCAAGCTGATCTACCAGGAAGGCGTCGGTCGCTTGCCGTCGATGGAGGGCCTGCAGGTCGAGGACTTCCCGTCCGGGCGTCAGGCCGCCGAGATCGGCATGGTCGCCGCGTTCTACAACGATGCCGAGCACATTCATTTGAGTTTCGAAACGCCGGTGGGCCAGTACCTGCCGAGCACGCTGGAATCCGTATTCGAGCAGATCCGGGTGGTGCTCGTAGCGCTGATACGCGCTGACGGGATGCAGGTCGGTGAGTTGCTGGACTTGGCGGCCGATGTGCAGCGCCGTGCCGATGCGCGCTTGAACGAGCAACGCAAGGCCTTGCTCGGCGGCGCCATGGCGATCAAGCGTCGCTCGGCGAACCGTAGCGCGCCGACCGCGCAATCCGCGGCGGACTGATTCAGTCGGCGGCGCCTCTGAGCGCCGCCGTCAATATTTTCTGGAGGGGTTTATGACCGTTTCAACGACCAAGTCCATGCCCAGGATGGGCCGTAGTGCCCGCAAAAGCCTATCCACCGATCCGACGCGGCTGGTGAGTTTTGCGCCGATGTTCGAAGGCCTCAGCATGCCGCTGGTGTGCCGTCCGGCCGTGTCCGGCGTGAGCCTGGTGGAATGGGCGGCCCAGAATCGCGCGCTGATCGAAAGCAAGCTGCTGGAACACGCGGTGATCCTGTTCCGTGGCTTCCAGGTGGCCGATATCGGCGAGTTCAACCGCTGCGTCGACGGGATTTCCGGCGGTGCCCTGGAGTACCTGTTCCGCGCTTCGCCACGGACCCAGATCAGCGGTCAGTTCAAGATCTACAGCTCCACCGACTACCCGGCGCCGGAGAAAATCTTCCCGCACAACGAACACTCGTATTCGCCGGTGTTCCCGCGTCACCTGTATTTCTACTGCGACACGCCGTCGACCACCGGCGGTGAAACGCCATTCGGCGATACCCGCCAGATTCTGGCGCGGATCGACCCGGCAGTGCGCGAGGAATTCCAGCGCAAACGCATTCAGTACGTGCGCAACTACGGCGACGGCATGGGCCTGCCGTGGCAGACCGTGTTCCAGAGCGAGGACCGCGCAGAAGTCGAGGCCTACTGCGCGAAAATTGGCATCCAGGCCGAATGGAAGCCGGGCAACCGCCTGCGCACCCGGCAGAACGGCCCGGCCATCGTGCGCCATCCACTGACCGGCGATCGCATCTGGTTCAACCACGGCACCTTCTTCAACGCACTGACCCTGCCGGACAGCATCCGCGACAACCTGCTGCGTGAATTCGGCCCGCAGGACCTGCCGCAAAACACCTTCTTCGGCGATGGCTCGCCGATTCCCGACGATGTGATTCGCCACCTGCAAGGCATCTACCGCGAGGTGATGGTCGAGTTCGCCTGGGAGAAGGGCGACGTGGTGCTGCTCGACAACATCCTCAGCGTGCATGCGCGCAACGAATTCACCGGCTACAGAAAAATCCTCACGGCCATGGCCATCGCGCAGAAAAGCGCCGACCTGGATCAGGAATAAGGACACCCGACATGAACACCACCGCCCTCGAACCTTCGGTAGACGTATTCCAGACTTCGGCCCAGCAGGCCTTTTATTTGCGTGCCCAGGAGTTGGGCGCACGGCCGCTGTCCGCCGCGCTGACGTTGCCGGTCGCCCGGCCAGTGGACGCCCGGGCGTTGCGCGGGGCACTGGAAACCCTGGGTCAGCGCCATGAAATCCTGCGCACGCTGTACCGCCGCCTGCCGGGCATGAAGTGGCCGGTGCAAAGCCTGTGCGATGGCTTGCCGCTCACACTGCTGGGCAACCAGCCTTCGGTGGCCGAGGCCTTGAGCCGCAGCCGTGAAGTCATGGTTGAAGATTCGAGTCAGGCGCTGGTGGTGGCGCAGGTTGAAGACGGAGCAGGGCAGCAGTTCATCACCCTGCTGGCCCCGGCATGCAGCTTCGACGAGGCATCGCTGCGGGTGCTGGCGAGTGAACTGGGCAGCCTGTTGCGCGGTGAAAACCTGGGCGACGACGAGGACGCGCTGCAATACCTGGACTACAGCGCATGGCAGGAAGAACTGCGCGAAGAAGACATCGGCCACCAGGGCGCGGCGTTCTGGCGCAATCTGCAACAGCAGGTCGCCGTGGCCCATCGCTTGCCGTTCGAAAAAACCGTCGATGTCACGTTGGTTCGTCATCAGGCAACGTTGATTGACGCCCCATGGTTGGCTGGCGTGCAACGAGCCGCTGCCGGAGCTGGCGTTGAGGCCGAGCAATTGGCGCTGTTGCTGTGGACCGCATTCGTTGCGCGTATCGGCAACCAGGAAAAGCTACTGATGGGCTGTCAGGTGGAAGGTCGCAACGAGCAAACCATCGCCACCCTCGGACGCTTCGCCCGGCGTTTGCCGGTGGCCTTCGAGCACCGCGGTCAGCAGACCCTGGCGCAAGCATTGGTGGCGTTTGCCGCCAGCGTCGAACAGTCGCTGTCGTGGCTCGATTGCCTCAATGAATTCGAATTGAGTGCCGAAGGCACCGCGCCGCTGCGTTACGGCTTCGTCTATCAGGCCGCCATTGAAAGCGCTATCGAGGTGGACGACGGCAACCCCGAAGTCCTGCGCCTGCGGGTGCAGGGCGATCAGTTGCAGTTGTCTTGTTTAGACGGTGCACTGCCCGAGTCGATGCTGGCCGAATGGCTGGATCAGTTTGTCGAGTTCAGCCACCAATTGCTGGGGGCGCCCGAGCTGACCCTGGCTCAGGCGAGTCTGGTCAACGACGCACAATTGACCCGATTGATCGAAGACTTCAACCCGAACGCCAGCGAGCAGGCATTGCCGTGCCGCTTCCTGCAAGAACTGTTCAGCGAACAGGCGAGCCTGCATCCGCAACGCATCGCCGTGAGCGTCAACGGCCAGCGCCT
The DNA here is from genome assembly GCF_057839025.1 of Pseudomonas sp. KH_046_1. Classification (NCBI taxonomy): domain Bacteria; kingdom Pseudomonadati; phylum Pseudomonadota; class Gammaproteobacteria; order Pseudomonadales; family Pseudomonadaceae; genus Pseudomonas; species Pseudomonas sp. KH_046_1. The sequence goes on along the minus strand of NZ_CM174481.1, from coordinate 4,461,502 downwards.
GACCTATGCCGAACTGGATGCGCGCTCCAACCAGGTGGCCAATACCCTGCGCACCCAAGGCGTGGCACCGGACCAGATCGTGGCAGTCTACGGCCAGCGCTCGCTGGAAATGGTCATTGCGTTGTTGGGCACGCTAAAGGCCGGCGCTGCGTACTTGCCGCTGGACCCGAACTACCCGATCGAACGTCTGGCGTTCATGCTCGCCGATACCGGCGCGCGTCATGTGCTGGCCTGTCAGGCACTGCCGGATGCATTACGCAGTGAGCGGACAATTTCCCTGATGCCGGGGGCCGAAGTCTGGTCCGCCGCGCCAACCCGGCCTGAACCACAGGGCGACAGCGCCAATCTGGCCTATGTCATCTACACCTCCGGTTCCACCGGCAAGCCCAAGGGCGTGATGATCAGCCATGCCAACGCCGTGGCCTCGACCCTGGCGCGCAGTGCCTTTTATCGTCAGCCGCTGCGGGCATTCCTGATGCTCTCGTCGTTCTCTTTCGACAGCTCGGTGGCCGGGGTTTTCTGGGCGCTGGGACAGGGCGCGACCCTGTGCCTGCCGGATGAAGACAGCTACAAGGATCCGGCCCGACTGGCCGAGTTGATCCAGCGCGAAGAGATTTCCCACTACCTGACCCTGCCGTCGTACCACGCGCAGATTCTCGAACACCTCGACCACCAGGCGCTGGCCTGTGTGATCGTCGCCGGCGAAGCCTGCGGCAACGCACTGGTACAGCGACATCGCGAGGCATTGCCGGGGGTGGCGCTGGTCAACGAATACGGCCCGACCGAAGGCACCGTATGGTGTTCGGCCTGGGAACTGCCGCTTGACCAGGACGATGACAGCATCCCGATCGGCCAGCCGATTACCGGCATGCGCATCCACGTGCTCGGCCCGGACCTGCAACCGGTGGCCGTGGGCGTCGAAGGCGAGTTGTATGTCGGCGGTGCCGGCATTGCCCGGGGTTATCTGCAACGGGCCACGCTGACGGCCGAGCGTTTTGTCCCCGACCTGTTCGCGAAGGTGGCGGGCCAGCGCCTGTACCGCACCGGCGACCTGGCGCGTTATCGCGCCGATGGCGTGCTGGAGTATCTGGGCCGGGTCGACCATCAACTGAAAATCCGCGGCTTCCGCATTGAATTGGGTGAAATCGAGATGGTCATGCGCAGCGCGCCGGGCATCGAAGACGCCGTCGTGATTGCCCGGGAAACCCCGACCGGTCCGCAACTGCTGGGCTTCGTGGTGTCCCCGGCCGACACCGCCGACATCCGCCTCAACGAGTTGCGCAGCCATCTGGCCGAAGCGCTGCCCGAGCATATGCAACCGGCGCGCTTGCAGGTGCTGGAGCGTTTCCCGCTGATGCCCAACGGTAAACTCAATCGCCAGGCCTTGCTCGATCTCGATGTGCGCCGCAGCGTCTTCGTGGCGCCGCGCAACGACTTGGAAAAAAGCCTGGCGGCGATCTGGGCCGAAGCGCTGCACGTCGAACGCGTTGGCGTGCACGACAACTTCTTCGAACTCGGCGGGCACTCGCTGCTGGCCACGCGCATTCGTGCGCGGATTCAGGAAGAACTGAACCTGGCGATCCCACTCAAGCTGTTTTTCGACGGTGACACCCTGGAACGACTGGCGGCGCAGATCGAGCAGTTCCGCCAGCACAGTGAACACAAAGAAAACGATGTAGACGCCCTTGAAGCGTTGTTCGACGAAGTGGATGAGGAACACGCGCGATGAGTGCTGCACCGGACAGAATGATGACCCTGGCCCAGCGTTTCTGCGGCTTGAGTGCGGACGCCCGGCGTGCGTTGCAACAGAAGATGCATGCCCAGGGGCTGACCCTGGAACTGCTGCCGATCCCGCCCCGGGACCGCGGCGTCGACACGTTGCCAGCGTCCTACGCGCAGCAGCGCTTGTGGTTCCTCTGGCAGATGCAGCCCCAGGCCACGGCCTACAACCTGACCGGTGCCTTCCGCCTGAGCGGCGAGCTCAACCCTGAGGCGCTGGCGCAAACCCTGAGCGCGCTGGTGCAGCGTCATGAAGTGCTGCGCACCACCTTCTTTTTCGATGAGCAGCAAGTGCTGCAAAAGATTCACTCGAAGATGGATGCGCCGCTGGTTGAAGTCAGCGCTGGTGACGAGGTCGAACTGCAACGGCAGATCGCCCTGAACGCCGAGCAGCCGTTCGACCTGCAACACGGCCCGTTGATGCGTTGCCGCTTGATCCGCCTCGATGCGCAGCAACATGTGCTGGTGCTGACCTTCCACCACATCGTCACCGACGGCGGCTCACTGCCGATTCTGTTGCAGGAGTTCACCCAACTCTATGCGCAACTGAGTGCCGGGCAGGCTCCGCAGCTGCCGGAACTGGACATTCAATACGCCGACTTCGCCCGCTGGCAGCGCCTGTGGCTGGAGGCCGGCGAGGCCGAACGCCAACTCGACTATTGGCGCGAGCAGTTGGGCCGCGAACACCCGCCACTGAACCTGCCGACCGACCGTCGTCGCCCGGCGATCCCGAGCCAGCAGGGCGCCAGCGTCGAACTGGAAATCTCCGTCGCATTGACCGCGCAGTTGCGTGAGCTCGCCCGCCGCGAAGGCTGCACCTTGTTCATGCTACTGATGGCGGCGTTGCAGACGCTGTTGCACCGCTACAGCGGCGAACAGGACATCCGTGTCGGCGTGCCGATTGCCAACCGTACCCGCCAGGACGTGGAAAACCTGCTGGGCTTCTTCGTCAACACCCAGGTGCTGCGCAGCCAGCCACGGGCCGACCAGCCGTTTGGGCAATTGCTGGCCGAGATCAAGGCCGCGGCACTCGGCGCCCAGGCCCATCAGGACCTGCCGTTCGAGCAACTGGTCGATGGCCTGGGTGTGGAGCGCAGCCTGAGCCACACGCCGCTGTTCCAGGTGATGTTCAACCACCAGCGCGACAGTGGCGGCCCGCAACGCTGGGACCTGCCGGGGCTGAGCGTCGAACCGCTGATCTGGGATGAGAAAACCACCAAGTTCGACCTGATGCTCGACACCGTCGAGGGCGACGAGGGCATCCACGCGTCGTTCGTCTACGCCACCGAACTGTTCGACGCCTCGACCATCGAGCGCCTCGGCCGGCACTGGCTGAACCTGTTGCAGGCGATTTGCACTGACAGCACGGTTGCCCTGGCGGACCTGTGCATGCTCGACGCCTCCGAACAGCAGGCGACCTTGCTCGACTGGAATCGCAGTGCGGTGTTGAACAGCGATCAGGCGAACCTGTTGTGCGCCCATCAACTGATCGAGGCCCAGGCCGCCGCGCACCCGAACAACATCGCCGTGACCTGCGATGGCGTCACCCTCACTTACGCCGAACTGAACCGCCGCGCCAACCGCATCGCCCGTCGCCTGCGCGAGCGCGGCGTCGGCCCGGATGTGTTGGTGGGCATCGCCCTGGAGCGTTCGCTGGAGATGGTCGTCAGCCTGCTGGCGATCCTCAAGGCCGGCGGCGCCTACGTGCCGCTGGACCCGCAATACCCGCAGGATCGCCTGGCCTACATGCTCGCCGACAGTGGCACGCGCCTGTTGCTGACCGATTCCGCGCTGATGCCGCGCTTGCCATTGAACGAAGACATTGAAGTGATCTGCCTCGATCACGCCAGCGACTGGCTGTCCGAGGCCAGTGCCGACAACCTGCCGAACCTGACCGCTCCAGAAAACCTGGCCTACGTCATCTACACCTCCGGTTCCACCGGCAAACCGAAAGGCACGCTGCTGCCCCACAGCAACCTGACGCGGTTGTTCAGCGCCACCGAGCACTGGTTCGGTTTCAATGAGCAGGATGTGTGGAGCCTGTTCCACTCCTATGCCTTCGACTTTTCCGTGTGGGAAATCTTTGGCGCGTTGTTCTACGGCGGCAAACTGGTGGTGGTGCCACACGCGGTCAGCCGCTCCCCGGAAGACTTCGCCCGCTTGCTCAGCGACGAGCGCGTCACCGTGCTCAACCAGACGCCATCGGCCTTCCGCCAGTTGATGCCGTTCGCCTGCGCCAACGCGCAAGGCATGGCCCTGCGTTACGTGGTGTTCGGCGGCGAGGCGCTAGACGTGGCCAGCCTGCGTCCGTGGTACGACGCCTTCGACGACCGGCAGCCGTTGTTGATCAACATGTACGGCATCACCGAAACCACGGTGCACGTAACCTATCGACCGCTGTCCCGCGCCGACCTCGACGGCGCCAACAGCTCACCGCTGGGCGAGCCGATCGGCGATCTGCGCTGGTACGTGCTCGACCCGCGCCTGAACCCGGTGGCCAAGGGTTGCGTGGGTGAGTTGTACGTCGGCGGTGCCGGCCTTGCTCGCGGCTATCACCAGCGTGCCGACCTGACCGCCACGCGGTTTGTCCCGGACCTGTTCGCCGCCGAATCGGGCGCGCGTCTGTATCGCACCGGCGATCTGGCGCGGTATTGCGCCGATGGCAGCATCGAGTACGCCGGGCGTATCGACCATCAAGTGAAGATCCGTGGCTTCCGCATCGAACTGGGGGAAATCCAGGATCGCCTGCAAAGCCATCCGGCCATCGAACAAGCGCTGGTGCTGGCACCCGAGGTCAATGGCAGCCCGCAACTGGTGGCGTGGTTCACCGCGACCGGCGACGACAGTGACTTGCGCCAGTCCCTGCGCGAACATCTGCAGGCCGGTTTGCCGGATTACATGGTGCCGGCGCACCTGATCAAACTCGACCAATGGCCGCTGACTGGCAACGGCAAACTCGATCGGGCTGCATTGCCCAAGCCCGACGCCGCGCTGGCGCAGCAGGCGTACACGGCACCGATGGATGCGCTGCAAACCGAGCTGGCGGCGATCTGGCAAGACGTGCTCAAGCTCGAGCGCGTAGGCATCGACGATAACTTCTTCGAACTGGGCGGCGACTCGATCATCTCGATCCAGGTGGTCAGCCGCGCGCGTCAGGCCGGGATTCGCATCACCCCGCGGGATCTGTTCCAGCACCAGACCGTGCAGAGCCTGGCGAAGGTAGCGGTGCGCAGCGCCGGGTTGCTCATCGACCAGGGGCCGGTGCGCGGCGAGGTGCTGCTGACGCCGATCCAGCACTGGTTCTTCGAACAAGACATCGAGGCCCGTCATCACTGGAACCAGTCGCTGCTGCTGGAACTTCGCGAGCCGCTGGACAGCGCCAGCCTGCAACAGGCTTTGGCCGCGCTGGTGGAGCATCACGACGCGTTGCGTCTGCGGTTGCGTCAGGTCGACGGCTTCTGGCAACAGGCCCAGGCCGAGCAGTGGAACAGCGCCGAGGTGCTGTGGCAGCGCCAGGCCGTCAATGCCGATGAATTGCTCGAACTGTGCAACGCCGCGCAAGCCAGCCTGAACCTGCAGGACGGCCCGCTGTTGCGCGCCTTGCTGGTGGACATGGGCGCAGCAGGCCAACGCCTGCTGCTGGTGGTGCATCACCTGGTGGTGGACGGCGTGTCCTGGCGATTGTTGCTGGAAGATTTGCAAACTGCTTATCAACAGGCGCAGCAGGCTCAACCCTTGCGTCTGCCATCGAAAACCAGTGCCTATCAGGCCTGGGCCGCCCGCCTGCAATCCCATGCGCAAAGTGCCGGATTGGCCAGCCAGGCCACTTATTGGCAAGACCAGTACAGCGACGTGCAAGTTGAACTGCCCGCCGACAATCCCCAAGGCAGCCTGGCCAGCGAGCATGCCGTGAGCGTGGAAACGCTGCTCGACAGCACCTTGACCCGGCAACTGCTGCAAGACGCTCCGGCGGCGTACCGCACCCAGGTCAACGACCTGTTGCTGACGGCGCTGGCGCGGGTGTTGGGCCAATGGACCGGTCAAACTTCAACACTGGTGAAACTGGAAGGCCACGGCCGCGAAGACCTGTTCGACGACATCGACCTGACCCGCACCTTGGGTTGGTTCACCTCGATTTTCCCGGTGAAACTCACCCCGGCCACTGATCTGGCCGGCAGCATCAAAGCGGTCAAGGAACAGCTGCGCGCCGTGCCTGACAAAGGCATCGGCTTTGGCATCCTGCGCTATCTGGCCGACGCCGGCCTTGAGGATCTGCCGTCACCACACGTCACCTTCAACTACATGGGCCAGTTCGACGCCAGCTTCGACGAACAGGCGCCGTGGCGCCCGGCCCGGGAAAACGGTGGCGCCGAGCAGGGCGCATCGGCCGAACTGGACCGTGGCCTGAGCATCAACGGCCAGGTCTACGCCGGGCAACTGCGCCTGAGCTGGACCTTCAGCGGCGAAGTGTTCAAACCGCAGACCGTGCAGCGTCTGGCCGATGCCTACGCCTTGGAACTGCAACAGCTGATCGAACATTGCCTCAGCGGTGTCGGCGGGTTGACCCCGAGCGACGTGCCGCTGGTGCGCGTCGATCAGGCGCAGCTGGATGCCTTGCCGCTGGCGGCCAGCCGGATCGAAGACATCCTGCCGCTGTCGCCGATGCAGCAAGGCATGTTGTTCCACAGCCTGTTCGCCCCGGATGCCGGGGCCTACGTGCCGCAGATGCGCGTGGATGTGCAGGGTCTCGACGTCGAGGCGTTCCGCGATGCCTGGCAACAGACGCTGCAGCGCCATGAAGTGCTGCGCGCGGCGTTCTTCAGCGAAAGCAACGGCTCGCGACCGCTGCAAGTGATCCTGGCCGACGCCACGCTGCCGTTGACCGTGCTCGACTGGCGCGATCAAACCAAGGTGACCGAAGCGCTGGATCGCCTGGCGGAGGACGACCGTTTGCGCGGTTTCGACCTGACGGTGGCGCCATTGCTGCGCCTGACCCTGGTGCAGACCACCAGCGACACTCATCACCTGATCTTCACTAACCACCACATCCTGCTGGACGGCTGGAGTACCTCGCAGTTGTTCGGCGAAGTGCTGCAACGCTACTCCGATGTCATACCGGCGCCAGTCGTTGGCGGATATCGCGATTACATGACCTGGCTGGGCACCCGTGATCGCGCCGCGTGCGAAGCGTTCTGGCTGGAGCAATTGCAGTCGTTCACCGAGCCGACGCGACTGGCCGGCGCCTTGCCGGTGGCGGTGCAGGGCGATGCTCATCGCGCCCTGCACCTGAGCCTGGACCGCGCGGCCACCGAGCGCCTGAGCGGGTTCGCCCGTCAGGCCCGCGTCACGCCCAACACCCTGCTGCAAGCGGCGTGGCTGTTGCTGTTGCAGCGCTACACCGGGCAGCAGACTGTGGCGTTCGGCGCCACGGTGTCGGGGCGTCCGAGCGAGTTGCAAGGCATCGAGCAGCAGATCGGGTTGTTCATCAACACCTTGCCGGTGATCGCCACGCCGCACCCCGAGCGCACCGTCAGCCAATGGATCGATGAAGTCCAGGCACTCAACCTCAGGTTGCGCGAAGTCGAATACACGCCGCTGGCAGATGTGCAGCGCTGGGCCGGTCATTCTGGCGAGGCGCTGTTCGACACACTGCTGGTATTCGAAAACTATCCGGTGGCGCAAGCGCTGGAGCAGGGTAACGCCAGCGCGCTGAAGTTCTCCGGTATCAGTAACCACGACCAGACCAGCTTCCCCTTGGCCATCGCCGCCGAGCTGGGTGAATGCCTGGACCTGCGTTTCAACTACGACACGGCGCTGTTCAGCGCCGAGGCCATCGAAGGCTTGAGCACACGTCTGCTGGCGTTGCTCGATGCCATGGTCCGTGCGCCGCAGCAGCCATTGGGGCGCTTGAGCCTGCTCGATGCTGTACAAACGGCGCAGCAGGTCGAAGGCTTCAACCGCACCGCGCAGGCCTGGCCGGACGTGCGCCCGGTCTACCAGTGCTTCGAAGCCCTGGTGCTGCAAACCCCGGAGGCCCCGGCCCTGGTGTTTGCCAGCCAGACCCTCAGCTATCGCGAACTCAACCAACAGGCCAACCGGCTGGCACACTACTTGCGCAGCCAGGGCGTCGGCGCCGAAGTACTGGTTGGCATTGCCGCCGAGCGTTCGCTGGAACTGGTGATCGGCCTGCTGGCGATCATGAAGGCCGGTGGCGCCTACGTGCCGCTGGACCCGGACTACCCGCGCGAACGCCTGGACCATATGTTCGAAGACAGCGGCGTACACCTGCTGCTGACCCAGCGGCATTTGCTGCAGCAGTTGCCGATTCCAGCCGCCACCACCGCGATCTGCCTGGACGACATGGCGCCGTTGCTCGAAGGCCTGAGCGAAGAAAACCTGCCCTGCGTGGTCGAGCTGCAATCGCTGGCCTACATGATCTACACCTCCGGCTCCACGGGCAAACCCAAGGGCGCGGCCAACCGTCACGATGCCTTGTACAACCGTCTGGCATGGATGCAGGGCGCGTACCCACTGGACGGACGCGACACCGTCTTGCAGAAAACCCCGTTCAGTTTCGACGTGTCGGTCTGGGAGTTCTTCTGGCCATTGATGACCGGTGCACGCCTGGCCGTGGCCGAGCCGGGTGCCCATCGCGATCCGGCGCAACTGGTCAGCCTGATCGAGCAGTACCAGGTCAGCACCCTGCATTTCGTGCCGTCGATGTTGCAGGCGTTTGTCCAGGGCGAAGGCTTCGAGCGTTGCGCCAGCCTGCGGCAGATCCTGTGCAGCGGCGAAGCCTTGTCGACGGACTTGCAGCACAGCCTGTTCCGCGTGCTGCCCAACGTCGGCCTGTACAACCTGTACGGCCCGACCGAAGCGGCCATCGACGTGACCCACTGGACCTGTGTCGACGACGGCGGCTTCAGCGTGCCGATCGGTTATCCGATTGCCAACCTGGTGACCTACATCCTCGACGACAGCCTGCAACCGCAAGTGCAGGGTTGCGTCGGTGAGCTGTACCTGGGCGGCATCGGCTTGGCCCGCGGTTATCACAACCGTGCGGACCTGACCGCCGAGCGCTTTGTCGCCAGCCCCTTCGGTGAGCAGGGCGAGCGCCTGTACCGCACCGGCGACCTGGCGCGTTACCGCGAGGACGGCGTGATCGAATACGTCGGGCGCATCGACCATCAAGTGAAGATCCGTGGCTTGCGCATCGAGCTGGGGGAAATCGAAGCCTGCCTGCTGGAGTATCCTTCGGTGCGCGAGGCCGTGGTGATCGCCCTCGACATTGGCAAGTCCAAACAACTGGTGGCTTACGTCACAGGTGATGCCGCCCTCGATCCACTCAAGCAACACCTGCGCAACGCACTGCCCGAGCACATGCAGCCAAGCCACGTGCTGATGCTCGATCAGTTGCCGGTGACGCCCAACGGCAAGCTCGACCGCCGCGCATTGCCGCAACCGGATCAGCAAGTGCGTGAATACATCGCGCCGCGCAATGCCGTGGAAACAACGCTGCAAGCAGTGTGGCAAGCGTTGTTCGAAGTGCCGCAGATCGGTATGCAGGACAACTTTTTCGAACTGGGCGGCGATTCCATCGTCTCGATCCAGGCCGTCAGCCGCGCGCGCAAGGCCGGGTTGAGCATTTCCCCCAAGGACGTGTTCAGCTACCCGACCATTGCCGAACTGGCGACGGTCGCTCAACCGCTCACGGCGGATCAAGCCGTGCCGACTGTAGTTGAACCGGTAGCGAAGATCGAACTGAGTGAAGCGCAATATCAGGCGCTGGAATTGACGGCAGACGAAGTCGAGGATGTTTATCCGCTGTCGCCGATGCAGCAGGGCATGCTGTTCCACTCGGTACAGGACGGCGACTCGGGGCTGTACGTCAACCAGATCGAAGTGGGCGTGCGCGGGGTTGATGGCGCGCGCTTCCGTGACGCTTGGGCCGATGCCGCCCGACGTCACGGGATTCTGCGCACCGCATTCCTCTGGGAGGGCGACAAAGAACCGCTGCAAGTGATGTTGCGCGATGCGCCTTCGCTGCTGACCGAACTGGATTGGCGCGGGCTGGATGATCAGCCTGAACGCGTCCGCCAACTGGCCCTGGAGGAGCGCGAACGCGGTTTCTCGCTGAACCGTGCGCCGCTGTTGCGCCTGTTGCTGGTGCGCCTGGAAGACGACCGCTATCGCCTGATCTGGACCTATCACCACATCCTCATGGATGGCTGGAGTGTGTCGCGCCTGATCGGTGAAGTGCTGCGCCATTACAGCGGTGAGGAGCACGAGCCGGTGGCGGCCTATCGCGACTACATCGACTGGCTCGGCCAGCAAGTCGCCGAGGCCAGCGAAGCGTTCTGGAAAGACAAACTCAATAATCTCGAAGGCGCCACCCACCTGGCCCGCGCACTGCCGGTCAAGGCGCCGCAAGCGGGTTATCACGCGATCTACACGCACCTGAGTGCAGGGCAGACCGCAGGTTTGCAGGCCTTTGCCCAGCAACAGCAAGTGACCCTCAACACCCTGGTGCAAGCCGCGTGGCTGCTGCTGTTGCAGCGCTACACCGGCCAGCGCACGGTGACCTTCGGCGCCACGGTGTCCGGGCGCCCGGAAACCCTCAACGGCTCGGAGAACATGCTCGGGCTGTTCATCAACACCTTGCCGGTGGTCAACAGCGTGCCGACCGAAACCAGCGTCGGCGACTGGCTGCGGGAGATCCAGGCCTACAACCTCGACATCCGCGACTTCCAGCAAACCCCGCTCAGCGATATCCAGCGCTGGGCCGGGCAGGGCGGGCAGTCGTTGTTCGACAGCATCATCGTGTTCGAAAACCAGCCAGTGGACCGCACCCTGCGCGAGTGGAACGGCGACTCCCTGCGTTTCGAAGACGTCTCCGATTTCGGCCTGACCAGCTTCGCCATGGACCTGATGGTCAGCCTCGACGAGGGGCTGCGCATCGAGTACATGCACCAGCGCGATCAGTTCGATCTGACGACCGTCGAAGCCCTGCGCAGCCACATGGAAAGCCTGATGCAGCGCCTGTGCGACGACGCCGGGCGCGCCGTCGGTGAGCTGGGCCTGCTGACCCTGGACGAAGGCCGGGCGCTGGACGGCGAGCTGCCGGTGGTGGCCGAGGGGGACGAGACGCCGGTGCATGAACTGATTCGTCAGCGAGCGCGACTGCAACCGGAACACACGGCGCTGGTGCTCAGTTATGCCGAGCGCGATGCCGAGCACTTGAGCTACGCCGAACTGGACCGTCGCTCCGATGCCCTGGCGGTGCATCTGCTGGAACAGGGCGTGCAGGCCGAAGACGTGATCGGCGTGTTCATGGAGCGCTCGCTGGAGCTGGTGGTGTCGCTGCTGGCGGTGATGAAGTGCGGCGCCGCCTACGTGCCGCTGGACCCGCAATACCCGCAGGAACGCCTGCGCTACATGATGGCCGACAGCGACATGCGCCTGCTGCTGACCCAGGAGCGGCTGCGCGATAGCGCGCAACTCAATCCGGGCACGGCGATGGTCGCCGTAGATCGCCTGAACCTTGATGTCGATGTGACGCTGCCTTCGTGTTCCGTGCACGCCGAGCAACTGGCCTACCTGATCTACACCTCGGGCTCCACCGGCAAGCCGAAAAGCGTCGCCGTGGCCCACGGGCCGCTGAGCATGCACGTGCAAGCCATCGCCGTGCTGTACGAGATGGACCCGGACAATCGCGAGCTGCATTTCATGTCGTTCGCCTTCGACGGTGCCCATGAACGCTGGATCACCGCGCTGATCAGCGGCTCGACCCTGGTGATCCGCGACAACACCCTGTGGACCGCCGAGCAGACCCTGGCGGTGCTGCACCGCCAGCGCATCAACGTCGCCTGCTTCCCGCCGGCGTACCTGCTGCAACTGGCCGAGCACGCCGAATTGCAAGGTGGCGATCCACCGCCGGTGCGCATCTATTGCTTCGGTGGCGATGCGGTGCCGGACGCCACCTTCGAACGGGTCAAGTACACACTCAAGCCGCAATTCCTGGTCAACGGCTACGGCCCGACGGAAACCGTGGTCACGCCGCTGCTGTGGAAAATCGCCGCCGACGGCCACTGCCAGGCGATGTATGCGCCGATTGGCCAACGCGTCGGCGCCCGCAGCCTGCACGTGCTGGACATGGACCTCAACCCGTTGCCGGTAGGCATGGTCGGCGAACTGTACATCGGCGGACGGGGTGTCGCGCGCGGCTACCATCGCCATCCGTGGCAGTCTGCCGAACGCTTCGTCGCCGACCCGTTCAGCAGCAAGGGCGGGCGCCTGTACCGCACCGGCGACCTGGTGCGCCGGCGCGAGGATGGCGTGTTCGATTACGTCGGGCGTATCGACCATCAGGTCAAGGTGCGCGGCTTCCGCATCGAACTCGGCGAAATCGAAGCCCGCTTGCGCGAGCAGGCCGGGGTCAACGATGCGCTGGTGGTAGTGCGGGACAACGGCCAGGGGCCGCAACTGGTGGGCTACGTGGTGGCGGCGCAAGACGATGGCCTCGGCCCGCGTTGCCAGGCGGCATTGCGCGAGAGCCTGCCCGACTACATGGTGCCGACGCAGGTCGTGGTGTTGCCGCGCTTCCCGCTGACCCCCAACGGCAAGCTCGACCGCAAGGCCTTGCCGGCCCCGGCCTTCACCGGTCGCGACTACGTGGCCCCGCGAACGCCGCTGGAATGGGCGCTGGCGGAAATCTGGCAGCAGGTATTGGGTATCGAGAAGGTCGGCATCACCGACAACTTCTTCGAGTTGGGCGGTGATTCGCTGCGCACCCTCAAGGTGATCTCGAAAGTCCGCGCCCTGAATGAGCCTGGCTTCCAGCTCAAGCTGCGGGACATGATGGCCAAACCGACGATTGCCGGGTTGTCCGGTGTCGATGAACAGCCGCTGCGACAGAGTCCGCAACCGCTGTTGCTGCTCAATCAGGTGATGAATGATCAACCGCCGCTGTTCTGCCTGCACGCCGGTTTCGGCACGGTGTTCGACTACGAGCCACTGGCCCGGCGCCTGGAGGGCGAGCGCACGGTGTACGGCGTGCAATGCCGGATGCTGCTGGACCGGCAGTGGCACGACACCTCGCTTGCGCAGATGGCCGCCGACTACGTCGAGGCGATCCGCGCCCGGCAACCCCAGGGCCCGTACCACGTGTTGGGCTGGTCACTGGGCGGGGCGTTGGCGTTGATGGTGAGTGACCTGTTCGAACAGCAGGGCCAGCGTGTGGCATTCATCGGTCTGGTGGACAGCTTTGTGCCGACCCAGGCCAATGCCGTCGCCAGCCCGGATGAGTGGCGCGCGGATCTGGCCGAGTTCCTCGGCGCAACCTTGGGCATGGATGGCGAGGTGATCGCCCGGGCACTGAGTGCCGAGAGAGCAGGGGACCACGACGCCGTGGCGCGGATCATTCGCGCGGTGATCGACAGCGAAAGCGATCAGGCCAGCGGTTATGCACTGCTTGGTGCCGACGAGTTGGCCCAGACGTTCATGGTCAGCACACGCTTGAAGGCGCTGTCGCGGCAGGTCGAAACCTTGCCGATTCCTCAGGCCGAACTGCATTGCTGGTGGGCCGATGGTAACCCGACGGCCGAACGCGCGACCCTGGAGCGCCAGCAACCACGGCTGCGCAAGGTGCAAACGGTGACGGCCGGCCACTTCGATATCCTGCAGCAGGATGAGTGCCTGGACGCCGTGGTGGCGGCGCTGGGTCGGGAGGTGGTGCCGCAGTTCTAGGGCTTGCCCGCGACAAAAACAGGCTCGCCCTAATGAACGGTCCTCACGGTTCGTTTATTGGGCGAGCTTTTTATTTTTGGAGACTACCGCCCATGGCACTGCACCCGGACATCGAAGGTTTTCTGGAATTGGCCGAGTTCGGCCGCCTCAGCGGCAAAAGCCAACCGATGCATGAGCTGAGCCCCGGCGAAGCGCGGCAGCAGTTCGAACAGACTTCGCAATTGCTCGATGCGGCCCCGACGGGCACGTTGACGGTGACGGCGGTGAGCATTGCGGCGCGGGACGGGCATTTGCTTAACGCGCGGCTGTACACCAAACCGCAACCGGGCAGCGAACCGCGCCCGGTGTTGTTGTACTTCCATGGCGGCGGCTACGTGGTGGGCAGCCTCGATTCCCACGACACCCTGTGCCGGCGTCTGGCGCTGGCGGGGGAGTTTGCCGTGTTGTCGGCGGATTATCGCCTGGCGCCGGAACACCGTTTCCCCACCGCTTACAACGATGCCGAAGACATCACCCGTTGGCTCGCTATTACCGGAGCCAAGGCGTTGGGGCTGGACGCGAGGCGCATTGCGCTGGCGGGGGACAGCGTCGGCGGCAGCCTGGTGGCGTCGCTGTGTATCGCCATTGCCCGGGACCCATTGGGCTGGCCGCTTGTGCCGCGCCTGCAAGTGTTGCTGTACCCGGTGATCGACGCGGTAAAAAAGCGCCCGTCCCTTGAGCGATTCGCCGAAGGCTACCTGCTGGAAGCCACCACGCTGGAGTGGTTCTACCAGCAATACCAACGCAGTGAAGCGGATCGTGCCGACTGGCGTTTTTCGCCGCTGTACGCCGAGTGCGAGCAACGGCTGACGCCGACGGTGCTGTGGCTGGCCGAGTACGATCCGTTGCTCGATGAAGGCCACGCCTGGGCCGAGAAACTGCGCGCGGCGGGGCAACCTTTGGTGCTGGAGGTAAAAGCCGGCATGACCCACGACTTTGCGCGCATGGGCGAGATGGTCCAGGAAGTGCCGGGGATGCTGGTGCAACTGGCGGCGCAGATTAGCGAGAGCCTGGCCTGACCTACACACTATTGTGGGCACTGCTTAATCTGTGGCGAAAGGGCTTTTTGTGGCGAGGGAGCTTGCTCCCGCTCGGCTGCGCAGCAGCCGTGAACCCGACCAACGCGGTATGTCTGAGTCACCGCGATAGCCGATTTTGGGGCCGCTTCGCAGCCCAGCGGGAGCAAGCTCCCTCGCCACAGGTCACTGCCTTCAATACAAGTGCGGTGGCTACTAAGGCGGATCAAGCCGATCCAACGCCCGATTCACCGCCAGTTCCCCCAGCATGATCACCTGCGCAATCCCCAGCAGCGCATGGCGGCTCGTCCCCTCCAGATGATCCACCAGATCGTTGGCCATGACATTGGCCGACGCCAGGGATTCACAGGCATGCACCAGCAGGGTTTCGGTACTGAGTTCGGGGTTGACGATGAACATGGTACCGGGTGTGCGCGGGGTGGCCATGATGTTGGGGCCCGGATCGAAGGCGCGTTCGGCGGCTTCGTGGAATTGTTTTGAGTCGGGGCTTTCGTACGGGGAGGCCGGCTCGGAGTCCGGCGGATTTGGAGTGACTTTGAACATAGGGAGATATTCCTTTTAGTAAAGCCGCAACCTGCCTCGCTACTAAACGAAATGGGTGGCGGCTGTGCGCAAGTTAGTAGACCGGTCAATCTCCCAAACCCGGCGCACCCGAAGGTGCCATGCGCACAGCCACCATCAAATACAGGCAGACGCCTGACTGACGGACACTTGTGCAACCGATTTAAGAAATTGAGGCGGGCTACTAAACCCGATCACTGACAATCAGTGACCCGAACCAAGTTACCGACACCCCCCAAGGCGCACAAGCCGGCGGATTCTGGCGTACCTGTAGGCAACGGCGCAAGGCGTTGTGGCTTTCACGAAGTAACCTGTAGTCCGCTTAAACAGGCGCAATCGAGTGGTTTTCAACCTGCTGCCAGGCCTTGTCAGAGAGCGTTGATATCGTCGGAATCGGCAGGAAGAATCCTACGAAAGTTTGCGGTTGGCCCTCGGAAGTACAGCACTTACGATCTGACGCGATGCAATGCTCGGTTAAGCCAATGACATTCATCTTTGCCAATGACGACAGCGGCTCTGGAGGCCATTATGAGCGCCGACTTTTCCCCCAACGTTTCAGGGCTTGAGACCGAAGAGCAGGTCGCCAACCAGGACCGTTGGTTCCGCGCCAAGGTGCAAGCTTCGGTAGACGACCCGCGCCCGAATGTCCCACATGATCGGATGATGGAAGATATTCGAGCCCTCATCGAGTCAAAACGCAATGTCAATGGACGAATTGGTGATATGTAAAATCTCTGGGCTCGCACCGCAAATCCGCGAGCTGGAAGCGCAGGCCGTTGCAGAAGGCTTCAGGTTCCTCACCCGGTTGATTGCGGAATGGGAAAGCGGCGCCAATCGATTCGATCAGCAGGGTGAGTGCTTTTTGGGGGTGTTTCGCAACGGGCGGCTGATAGCCGTTGGAGGTCTTTCATTCGATCCATTTTCCGAAGCGGGCGTAGGGAGATTACGGCGGGTGTACGTCGCACGTGCATCAAGGGGCCAGAACGTGGGAAAAGCGCTGGTGCAGCAGCTTCTGGATTTGGCGTCCGGGCATTTTCGCGTTGTGCGACTGTCCACGGACACACCCGAGGGCGCTGCCTTTTACCTTCGCTGCGGGTTCCAGTCGATACAGGATGATTTTGCGACACATGTGAAGCCCACTTCATAACTCGGCAGCGGCTATGTATTATCGGTTTCGGCCCGATGCTGCCCGCCGCTAGCTCCCGCTGGGAAAGGTGAAAGCATCTCCTCCTCATACGAACCCAATCGCCTCTCTTGACGGTCGAGGTTTGGCAATGCGAGCACCAAGGCATCTCGGCTACAGGAGCAGCCATGTTTTCAATCGAGCAAGCCAAGCAAATGGCCAAACAGTTGCGCGCCTCGCTGGAGGAACGCAATCAAGTGGTGACCCATTCCACCGCGCTGGAACTGGTCGCGCAGCAACTGGGCTACAAGGACTGGAACACCGCGTCGGCGATGCTTGCCCAGGCCAATACCCCGCCAGCGCCAAGCATTACCTTTGATAGACCCATCCCGATTTTGCGCAGTTTCGACGAAGCCAAGGCGCGCGAGTTCTATCTGGATTTCCTCGGGTTCAGCGTCGAGTTCGAGCACCGCTTCGAGGCTGATCTGCCGCTGTACCTGGGCATCAGTCGCGACGGCCTGCAACTGCACCTTTCCGAGCATCACGGTGATGCCAGCCCGGGCTCGACGGTGTTCGTGCCCATGCAAAACATCGAACTGCTCAGGGACGAGTTGCAGGGCAAGCGCTACGGGTATGGACGCCCTGATATTGTCCAGCAGGGCTGGGGCAAAGAGCTGCAAGTCTACGATCCGTTCGGCAACCGGATTCGCTTCTGCCAATATTGATCAGGCGCTGCGGGCCGGGGTGACCCGGTCCGCTTTCAACCACCCGGTATTAAGGATGGACACGGTATGACCACGCAGGACACTTCGCTTCAAGACCTCGCCGCGCCCGAAGGCGTTTGTTATGGCTGCGGCAGCCAGAACCCGCACGGGCTGCACATCAAGAGCTTCTGGCATGAAGACGGGGTGCATGTCATGGCGCAGCACGTGCCGGATGACAAGTACTGCGGCTGGCCGGGTCTGGTTTACGGTGGTTTGATCGCGATGCTGGTCGATTGCCACTCCAACTGGGCGGCGATGGCTTATCACTACCGGGCAGAGCAACGCGAGGTGGGCAGCTTGCCCCACATCACCTGCGTCACCGGTAACCTGGGCATCAAGTACATCAAGCCCACCCCGATGGGTGTCCCCCTGACACTGCGCGCTAGAGTCGAGGGCGAGGTCGGGCGCAAAAGTCGGGTCATCTGCGAGGTCTTCGCCGGGGATGTCCTGACCGCTGTCGGGGATTCCACTTTTGTCCGTGTCGATACCGAGCAACTCAGGGCCGACGCGCACGAGCGCAAGGTTGATTCCTGAAACCGGGGTTTCCAGGGCTTCATACCGATGCCATCACCCGGTTGCGCCCGCTCTGCTTGGCCAGGTAGAGACGCTCATCGGCCTGTTTCAGTACGCTTTCAGGCGTCAGGGCGCTCGCGCCCTGGCAAGCCACGCCGATGGACATGGTGAGCTTTCCAACCTGCGGCACCTCGGTCTGCGCGATGTGCTCGCGTATCCGTTCGGCAATGGCCCTGGCGGTATCCAGCGGCGTATCCGGAAGGATCAGCGCAAACTCTTCGCCA
The DNA here is from genome assembly GCF_057839025.1 of Pseudomonas sp. KH_046_1. NCBI lineage: Bacteria > Pseudomonadati > Pseudomonadota > Gammaproteobacteria > Pseudomonadales > Pseudomonadaceae > Pseudomonas > Pseudomonas sp. KH_046_1. Next base: position 4,443,657 of record NZ_CM174481.1, on the reverse strand, counting down.
CCGGAGCGGCAGGCGAGGTCGTCGGCCCGCGAGTTCTGTTTGATGATGTCGGCGACCTCTTTGAGTGCCACATCACCGGCGTCATGTCCGAAGGTGTCGTTGACCCTTTTGAAGTGATCGATATCCAGCGCCAGCACCGAATAGGCTTGCCCGTTTTTTGCCAACAAATCCAGAACGCCGCCCATGGCCCTTCGATTGGCCAGGCCGGTCAGGGGATCGCTTTGCGCTTCATGGCTGAGCTGGCCGAGCTTTTGCTGGAGTAGCTGCACACCGCTCAGCATCGCCTGGCGAATGGCTGACGCATCGCGGTACCAGGCATGGACTTGCTGCAATTGTTCCGCCGTTTGCGGTGCGGCCAAGTGGTTGGCGGCCGCCGACAACTGACGCAACGGGCGGGCGATCAATGACGTACCCAGCAAAATCAGGCCGAGACCCAACAGGCCGGCGGGAATCATGCCCAGCACCATATTGCGCATGAGTTGCCCAAGCGGGGCGAGGCTGCGGTCCCTGGGTCGTTGCACGACAACCGCCCAGTTGGCGTCCGGCACCTGGGCAAAACCGGCAAGCATGGGAGTGCCTTTGTAGTTCGGGCCTTCGAGGGAGTCACTTTCGCCGCGCAAGGCCGCATCCACTGTCAGGCTCCAGTCCAGGACCTCACCGATCCGCTTCGGGTCCGGGTGATACAGCAGCCGCCGATTGCCGTCGGCGACGAAGGCAAAGGTCCCTTCATGATGAAAATGACGGCTGATGACCGTATGAAATGCGCTTTGCTTAAGCAGGTAAACGGAGCCGCCGACGACACCGAGGAACTCCCCCGACGGGTTGAAAACCGGTTGTGAAATGAACACCACCAGATTGCCCGCCGTGGAAACGTAAGCCGCGCTGACCGATGGGCGACGTTCCTTGAGTACCTGCTGGATGCCCTCCGAGGACACGTTGGTGCGCACGATCTGCAAGGTATCCGGGTACGCCTGGAGCACCCTGGCATCGGCATCCACAATGGCAATGGAGTTGAAGTCGGAATCCTGGGCTTGCAGGCGAATGGCTTCTTCGCGCAGCACCTGGGGATCGTTCCAGTGTCGGCCAAGCGTATTGGCGCTGTAGTTCAAACGGCTGTGCGCCGAGTGCAGAAACTCACCGATGCTGGAAGCAACCTTGGCTGCGTAGGCTGCGTTGGCCTCGAGCGTCGTATTGATCAGGGACTGACGCTGCACCTGGTAAGCGACGTAGAGGCTGTTGCACAGCGTCGCCAGGACCGATACCAGCACGAAGAAAAGAATCAACCCTCGCAGGTCGATGGGCCAGTGGCGGGATCGCTTCATAACGCCACCCGGTTCGAGGATGGCATGGTCAGGGTGATCAGCGGGGGGCGCAATTTTCGATCCATGAACAGGTGTGTAGTGGTGGGGTGACACTCTTCGAGGTCAGCCGTTGCCACTATCCTGGCCACGACCTGACGCCACCCCTCTGACGCACAAAGGCTGTCTTGCAGGTTAGGCACAGACTGTCGCGTTGTCACATGTCGCCAGCAGAAAACACAACCGGGCCGCAAGCGGCCCGGTGGGGTGCAGCCGGCAATCAGTACTGCGCGCGCAGGCTCAGGGTCAGGGTGCGCGGGTCGCCGTAGAAGTTGGTGCCCCAGGAGGCATCGACGCGGTCGTAGTACTTGCGGTCGAACAGGTTGTTGGCGGTGAGTGTCGACGACAGGTGTTCGTTGAACTTGTAGCCGACCTGCGCCGAGGTAACGGCATAGCCGCCTTGCTGGAACTTCACGTCACGCTGGTAGTAGGTGTCGCTGACCACACGCACGCCACCGGCGACGCTGAAGTCCTTGAGCGCACCGTCGGTGAACTCGTACTTGGTCCACAGGTTGTAGTTGTGCTTGGGCGTGATGGTGCTGAAGGTCTTGCCTTTGTTGGCCTGATCGCCGTCCAGGAACTTGGTGGAGGTGTAGGCGTAACCGGTGACGATGCTCCAGTTGTCGGTCAGGTTGCCGCTCAACTCGGTTTCCCAACCCTGGCTGCGTGCCTTGCCTTCGGTCATGTAGGCACCGGAGGTGTTGTCGTACTCGGCGCGGTTTTCATCGTAGATGCGGAAGGCCGCAACGCTGGCGTTCAGGCGTCCGTCGTAGAATTCGCGCTTGAGGCCGATCTCGTACTGCTTGCCTTCGCGCGGGCCGACCGGCTGGCCGTCCGTGCCGATTTCACTCTGCGGTTTGAACACGCCGGTGTAGCTGAAGTAGGTCGACAGTTCAGGGGTGATCTTGCCGATGATGGCGCCGTACGGCACGACCTTGCGGTTGATGCTGGTGTGGGCTTCGCCGAAGTTGTTGAAGAAGGCGTTGGCGTTCTTCGCGTCGCTTTCGTACCAGGTTACGCGGCTGCCGCCGATGACATCGAGCCAGTCGGTGACGTTGAACTTGGCGCGGGTGTAAACGCCGTACTGATCGGACTTGGACCAGTTGCCGTTGACGTGCGCATAGTCGTTGCGGGGAATGTCGATGCTGCCCGGATCGAACACGTTGATCGGGAAGTACTCGCCGCCGCCGTAGGTGAAGTCCTTGTCCAGGTGCTGGTATTCGGCGCCCACGGTGAACTCGTGTCGGCGATCGGCGAACTCGAACGGCGTGGTGACGAAGCTATCGACACCGATGGTCTTGATATGGGTGTAGTAGTCGTACGCCACGGCCCAGCTGTCACCGGTGGCCGGGTCGACCGCGCCGTCGGCCCAGGTGAAGTTACGCTCCGGGGTTTCGGCGTCGCGGTAGGTCAGGGTGGTCTTGAACTGACCGCCGTTGTCCAGTTCGTGGTCGAGTTCAGCGAAGGATTCCCAGACTTTTTCGTTGAGGGTGTTCCACTTGGCATCGACGAAGGTCGAGCGCGGTACGTCGAGCAATGAGCCGTCGGCGTAGGCCGGCAGACCGAAGGCCGGGGTGGAGTTGTTCTTCTGGTAAGCGCCGCCGATCGACAGGGTGGTGGCCGGGTCGAGGTCGAACTCCAGGCGACCGTAGACCATCGGGCGTTCGTTCTGCGCGTAGTCGACGAAGGACTGGTTGTTCTCGTAGGCGGTGATGAAACGACCGCGCACAGTGCCCTGGTCGTTCAACGGGCCGGTGACGTCCACCGAAGAACGGTAGCGATCGTAGGAGCCTGCGGCCAGTTCGCCACCGAGGGCGAACTTGCTCAGGGCGCGCTTGCGCACCACGTTGATCGTACCGCCGGGTTCGCCAGCGCCCTGGTACAGGCCCGACGGACCGCGCAGTACTTCGATGCGGTCATACATCGCCAGGTCGAAACTGGTGGCCATGTCGCCCTGGCCGGTGGGCTGCGAGACGCCGTCGACCTGCACCTGGTCGACGAGGAAGCCACGCATGTAGACGTCGTTGAGGCTGGAGCCGGAGTTGTAGGTCTTGATGGTCACGCCGGTGACCTGACGCATGGCGTCCTGCAGGCTGTTCAGGTTCTGGTCGTCCATGCGCTGGCGCGTGACGACGGACACCGACTGCGGGATGTCCTTGACCTTGATGTTGCCTTTGCCGATGGTCACTTCATCGCTGGTGTAGGAGTGCGTGCCTTCGGTGGTCGGCCCCAGCGCCACGCCGGTGATGGACGTCGCACCCAGTTGCAATGCACTGGAGTCACCGGCCGCTGGCAACAGCGACACGGTGTTGCCATTCAACTGAAAATTGATGCCGCTCCCCAGCAGCAAGGTTTTCAGTGCCTGTTCCGGTTCCATGTTGCCGGACACCGCCGTGGACTTGATGCCGTTGACCATGTCCTGGCTGTAGAGAATCTGCAGGTTGGTCTGCTGGCCCAGTTGGCGCAATGCGCTGGCCAGCGACTGAGCCGGTACATTGACGTTCACCGGGGCTGCCTCGACCTGGGACGTACCCAGCAGCAACAGGGTCAGCAGCGCGCCCGGCACGACCGTTCGGAATTTCTTTTGCCGTTCGATGGCTAACGCCAAGGGTGCGCGGGACAGAGTAAGGCTTTGCATTGCTCGAATCGCTCCAGAATGGTGTGTGCAGTGTTTTAGTTAATGATAATTATTATTAGACGGACCACTTTGGCTAAACCGGAAAACATTCTTCAAAAAACAATGATCTGCGTGCGGCAACGGCGCTCAGGCGGTTGCGCGCTCGGTAACGACCCGCCCCGACTCCATGCGCACCAGTTGATCGGCCATGTCGAAATAGCGGTCGTCGTGGGAGATCACGATGATGGTTTTGCCCAGGCGTTTGAGGTCCGGCAGCAGCTCGGTGTAGAAGATGCGGCGGAAGGTCGGGTCCTGGTCGGCGGCCCATTCGTCGAACACCAGCACCGGGCGCTCTTCCAGCCAGGCATTGACCAGCGCCAGGCGCTTGCGCTGGCCGGTGGACAGGTCGGTGGTGGTGAAGCTGCCGTCCCTGACGCTGACCTTGTGCGCGATCTCCAGCCGTTGCAGGTATTTGTTGGCATCTTCAGGGATGTGCTGGTCGCCCTGGACCACGTCATCGAACAGGTAGTAGTCGGCAAAAATCGTGGTGAACAATTGGCGGTAGTCGTCGCGATTGTGCGCATCGATGCCTTGGCCGTTGAGCAGGATCGAACCCTGTTGCGGCGCGTAGAGGCCCAGCAGCAATTTGATCAGGGTGGTCTTGCCGCAGCCGTTTTCGCCGACGATGAAAATGATGTCGCCTTGCTCGATGGTCAGGTTCACCGGGCCCAGGCGAAAGGCATCGCTGCCCGGTGCGGCGGGGAAGGCGTAGCTGACGTTGTCCAGTTGCAGGCGGTTGACCACGATCGGCGGGGTGCCATTGTCGTTGAGCAGCAGGTGCGGCTCGGGGGAGGAAAACTGGCTGGACAGTTCGGCGATGCGGCGGAAGGCAATGCGCGCCCGGCTGACGATCGGCAAGGTGCTGACCAGATGCTCGATCGGGCCTTTCATGTACAGCAGCACCAGCACGAAGCCGCTCATCACCGCCTGGTCGGCACTGGGCCAGAACGATTGCAGGGCCAGCGCCAGGCCGATGACCACGAAGAACAGCATCGAGCCCAGGGTCTTGGCGATCACGAAGGTGTTGATCGAGCGCACCTGGGTGTTACAGATGAAATCGGCGGTGCCCTGGATGCCCGATTCGAACATGCGCTGGCGGCGCGGGCGGTGGATGCGCAACTCCTTGGCGCCGCCGGCAATGGCGTTGTAGTGCTTTTGCAAGTCGTCCTCGGCGTCGCGGGCGGCCATGAAACCCTGGATGCCCTTGCCCTGGGCGTAGAACTGGATGCCGGTGCCGATGGCAATCGCCAGCACCATCATCAGGAACATCGGCCACGACAACATCGCCAGGTAACCCATGCAGCCGAGGGTCACGGTCAGGGAAATCGCCAGCGGCGCGAAGGCGAAGGCAAAGTCGCTGATGGTGTCGACGTCGTGGGTCAGCACCGGGATCAAGCGGTGGCTGCGGTAGCGCTCGATCTGCTCGATGGGCGCCGAAAGGACTTTCTCCCCCAGCGTTTTGCGCAGACTGGCGATGATGTGCTGGCCGACGTAGTTGGTGCCGATGTCCGAGCAGATCGAGCTGCCCAGGGCCAGCAGGCACAGACCGCCGAACAGCGCGACCACGCCTTGGGTCAGGCCATCCGCCGAGTGCAGCGCGTTGTTGATGGTGGCCAGCAACACCGTCACGCTCAGGCCACCCACCATGCCCAGGACAATGGACGCGGCAACGATCAGTCGAAACGGTTTCAACAGGGCCAGTAATTCGCCGATGGCGCCTCGGGTAGGCTGGGTCATGGCAGGCAGTTCCTTGGGTCGAAAGGCAGATACCCAGTAGAACGTCTGATGGAGGGCTTTATTTAAACGGTGGGCGACACAAAACCTGTGGGAGCGGGCTTGCTCGCGAAAGCGGTGGATCAGAAAAGTTGATGTTGGCTGACACGACGCCTTCGCGAGCAAGTCGGATCGCCGCACCGCCGCTCCCACAAGGGTTGGGGGAGGGGTTAGAGAGTGCGCACGACACGGAAACCGATCCAGTCGCCACGGGTTTGCGGGTCGATGTCATTGCGGTTACCCGAGCGGGAAAACACCGGCGCTTCGCCCCAGTCGTTGCCACGAATGCGCAGGGTGTCGCAGTTCGGTTCGATCCAGGCGCTGCCGTCGGTGGGCGCGCCGACGTAGTCCGGGTGGTAGCAGTCGGCGATCCACTCGTAGACGTTGCCATGCATGTCGTACATGCCGAAGGCATTCGCCGGATAGCTGCCGACCGGTGAGGAGTAACTGTAGCCATCGGTGGGGCCGTAGGTGTTGGCGTGGGTGGCGATGCTGTATTCGGTGCCGGGGTCGAACGGGAAGGGGAACGCTCCCGTTGACCCTGCGCGGGCTGCGTACTCGCGCTGGGCCTCGCTGACGATGTGGTAATGCTTGCCGGTTTTCATCGACAGCCAGGCGACGTAGGCGCTGACTTCGGCGAAGTTCATGCACACCGCCGGCTGACGCGGGTCCTGGGGGTAACTCGGTTTGCCATTGGTGCATGCCCGGCCGGGGCGGGTGTCGCCATCGGGCAGGGTGATTCCGGTTTCCTTGAGGTACTGGTCCCATTCGCCGGCAGTGATCTGGTAGCGGCTCATGGCGAAGGGTTTGTCGAATGTCACCTCATGCATCGGGCCTTCATCAGGCTCGCGGCCGACCTCGTCGTCCGGGGTGCCCATGGTGAAGGTGCCGGCGGGCAACACGACCATTTCCGGGCAGTTACGGCAATCCTTGAAGACCTTGCCGGGCAATGGCGCGGTGTAGGCCTGGGCGAGGGAGGGCAAGGCGCTGCCGAGCACGGCCAACAGCGTCAGGGCGCCGAGTTTTTTCAGGGTGCTTTTCATAATGTCTCTCGCTCAGTCAGACCTGTTTGGCCAGCAGTTCCATCAGGCGGTCGATATGCGCTTCAGTATTGAGCAGCCCCGGCGACACTCGAATGATCGGCCCGACATCACGGTCCACGGCATCGCACACCACACGCTGGTCCATCAGGTAATTGGCGACTTCCTCGCAGTCTCGGTTCTTGATGCGGAAGAAGGTGAATCCGGCGGAATACTCCGGCGACAACGGTGTGACCAGTTCCACCGACGGGTGTGCCTGCAAGCGTTTTTTCAGGTAGCTGTTGATGTCGTGGATGCGTGTCGCGACCTCGGCCTTGCCCAGCTCCAGATGCAATTTGAAGGCTTCGGTCAGCGCCCAGCGGTGTTCGAACGAGTGGTAGCCGCCGTAGGTCATCACCGTGGAGAACTGGGTCGCTTCGGAGAAGGTCGGGATGGTCGGGGTCACGTCCTTGAGTTCGTCGGAACGGGCACAGATGATCCCGGTGCCCCGCGGACCGAACATCCATTTGTGGGTGCCGGCAATGAAGAAATCGCAGTGCATGTCCGGGAAGTCGACGTTTTCCACGCCGAAGCCGTGTACGCCATCGATCACGTAGAGGATGCGGTCCTTGTCGGCGCGGCCACGGTTTTTTTCTTCCACCAGTTTGCCGATCTCGCCGATGGGCAGTTTCACGCCGCTGCCGGAATGCACCCAGGTCATGCCCAGCACGCGGGTTTCGGGGCGGATGTTGTGTTCAATCGCGGCCAGCACTTCGGCGGTCGAGACCTTGTGCGGGTCTTCGAACAATTTGATCTTGCGAACCTGGGTGCCGTCCTTCTGGGTGCGGTATTCGAACACGCTGTTGGCGGCGTAGTGCTCGTGTTCGCTGGTGAGGATCTCCTGGTCCGGGCGCACGTGGATGCCGGCGTAGATCATCGCCAGGCCTTCGGTGGTGCTGCCGGTCAGGGCGATCTGCGACGGCTTGGCCTTCAGGTAACGGCCGGCCCACACCCGCACCTCTTCTTCGCGGCGTTCGGTTTCGCCGCGATGCCAGTCCATGGCCAGGCCCGGGTTGCGATCGAGATTGGCGCGGTGCATCTCGATGGCTTCACGTACAGGCAGCGGGTGCGAGGTCACCAGGAAGTTGGCGAAGTGCAGGTAGTTCGGGTCCTGGGTGAAGAGCTGGCGCAATTGGTCCCATTTGTCCTTGGGCAGTGGCGCGGGGCTGGCGGCCCGTGTCGGCAGGCTCACGGCGGAGGCCAAGGGGATGCCGGCCGCGAGGATGCCGGCCTGCTTGAGGAATGAACGACGGTTGGTCATGGATTCGGTTCGCTTTGGCAAAGGAGAAATCAGTTTTGAACGACAGGCCGGGAGGACTTCTGCACCTGGTCCCAGACCCGCAGGAAGTTGCCGCCCCAGAGCTTGGCGATGTCGGCGTCGCTGTAGCCGCGGCTGATCAGTTCGGCGGTCACGTTGCGGGCCTCGCTGACGTCTTTCCAGCCGTCCAGGCCGCCGCCGTCGTTGAAGTCGGAACTGATGCCGACGTGGTCGATTCCGATTTTTTTCACTGTGTAGTCGATTGCATCGCCGTAATCCTTGAGGGTGGCCTTGGGTTCTTCGTCGAGGATCGAATAGAGCTGGCTGGCGTACTCGCCGAAGCGCTGTTCGGGCCAGACGGTGATCACCGGGTCGCCGGGCATCAGGGCCATCTCCAGGCCTTGCAGCGGTTGCAGGTCGAAGCGGGCGCGCAGGGCGTTGAGCTTGTCCTGGGTGGCCTGGCTGAGCGGGCGGATGTAGGTCGGGAAGCCGACGATCTGCACCACGCCGCCGCTGTGCTTGATCAGTTGCATTTCCGTGTCGCTGAGGTTGCGCGGGATGTCCACCAGGGCGCGCGGTGCCGAGTGGGAGGCGACCATCGGCGCGCGGCTCAGTTGCGCGACCTGCTCCAGGGCCTTGGTCGACATCTGCGACACATCGATGATCACGCCCAGGTCGTTGAGGCGATGCACCGCTTGCTTGCCGATGTCCGACAGCCCGCCCAGGGCATCCCGCGAATCGTTGAAGAACGGCAGCGGCCGCGACGAGTCGGCCCAGGCGTTGTTGCCCACGTAGCTGAAGCCGAACATGCGCATGCCGCGCGCTGCCCACTTGTCCAGGGCGTTGAGGTCATTGCCCAGCGGGTAGGCGTTGAGCATGCTGATGAACACCGCGAACTTGCCTTCGCCGTGCAGGCGGCGGAAGTCGTCGGGGGTGTAGGCGATGGCCACTTGATTGGGGAAGTCGCGGACCATGGCGCTGATGATCTTGTAGCGGGTTTCCTGCTCATGGCGGGCCTCGTCGACGAAGCCGGCGGTAGGGCGATGGGGCGCGTTGGGGCCGTTCCAGATTTCCGGCCAGCCGAAAATCGTCAGCGCCGCCCCGGACAGGCGCCCGCGCCCGGTCTTGACCAGGTCGAACTGGCCTTCGCCGTCCTTGTCGACTTCGTTACCGGCGGTGCCGAAGTCCATGGGCACGGTGATGTGGCTGTCGAACGAGAGGATGCGTTCCTGCAACTGATCGGCCTGTTTCATCACCTTGACCGGGTAGCCGGGGTTGTCCCTGAACCAATAGTCCCAGACCGCGAAGCCTGCCCCCGCGCTGATCGCCAGGGCCAGCGGCAGGCCGATGAAAAGAGCCTTTTTCGAACGTGGTTTTGTCATTGCCGTCTCAGTCAGGTTCGCCGTCGAGGATCAGGCGCGGGGGCCTTTGCTATCTGGGGGGAACGAGTGGCTGGCCGGAAAATTTAGCGCGGCTGATGGCCTCATCGCGAGCAGGGCTCGCTCCTACATGGGAATGCGGTCTCCTGTAGGAGTGAGCCCTGCTCGCGATGCTTTTTAAATTTGTTCGGGCAACAAACGTTCTAGCTTGGATAAAGCCTGCTCCATGGCTGACACAGGTAGGGCAATGACGATTTCTCGACGATGGTTCCTCGCGGGTCTGGCGCTGACCGGTGCCGCCGTGCCTGCGGTGTATTACGGGCATCGCGAACTGACCAGGCCGGACCCGACGATCACCCCCGGCGAAGCCTCGTTCGAGGTGGCGGATGTTGCCGGCCAACGCTTGGCGGATACCTTGCGCGGGGTCTGGCAGATTCGTTTCGAAGGTCGTGACGCCGGCATCGAAGGCTTGCCGCTCGAAGGCCTGGAGGTGTTCCTCGACATCGGCCACAAGGGGCGCGGCTTCAGTGGTTATCTCGACACCGCCGAGCGCTTGCGCTCCACCGAAGAGCCCCGTTACCGGGTGCTCGGCGATCTGTCCGGGGTCAACCCGAAGCAGCTGGGTTGGCGACTGCTGGGCGCCAGCGGCTGTTGCGATTACGAATTCGACATGACCCTGGACGAGGTCTGGGCAGGATTCGGTAACGCCGGCAGTGGCAGCCTCAGTGGGCGGGTGCTGGATCTGAATCGGCCACTGATGCTGACGGCCCAGGACAATCGATTCATTGCCGTCAAACGGGTATTCCCTGAAGCCCGCGAGCGCGCCGGCCTCAATCCGACCCTGCTCGCCTGGCTGGTATCACCGGAGCACCGATTGTTCCACCAGCTCTGGCATGCCTCACGGGACAAGTGGCACAAGCTGTCCGAAGACCAGCGCGGCGCCTTGCGCGGGCTCGGCTGGCAGCCTGGCCCTCGGGATCAGGAGCGCGATGCCCGTGGCGAGCGCAAGGATCGCAACGGCTCGGGCGTGGACTTTTTCTTCATGCACCGGCACATGCTCGGCACCGCGCGCTCGATGCAGGACCTGCCGTCCTGGACGCACTTCCCGTTGCCGCAACCGGAGCTGGCGCGGGACCGGCTCGGCTTTGCGCGTTACTTCGACAATCACGACGGCACTGCGCTGCCGCCGACCTGGCTGGCCGAGGGCGATGACGAGTACACGCAATGGGTCAGTGACATCAAGACCGGCGAGACGTACCACAGCAATTTCCAGGTCTGGGAATCCCGCTACCGCGACCCGCGTTACCTGTCGACGCTGACCCTCGGCCAGTTCGGCTCGGAGGTCGAGCTGGGCCTGCACGACTGGCTGCACATGCGCTGGGCGTCGGTGCCGCGAGATCCGTCCAACGGTCAGCCGGTGCCGTTCGCCCGGGATCCGGCGGACTTTTCCGCACGCTGGTTTGCAGCGGAAAACGATTTTCTCGGCGACCCGTTTTCTTCCCATGTGAGCCCGGTGTTCTGGCATTTCCACGGCTGGATCGATGATCGCCTGGAAGACTGGTTCTGCGCCCACGAGCGTTTTCATCCGGGGCAGGTCAGTCGGCTGCAGGTCAACGACGTGCAATGGTTCGCGCCGGGACGCTGGGTCGAGATCGATGACCCCTGGCTCGGCCCGACCACCCACGGCTGCAGCACCACGCCGGGGTTGCAGGCGGGCAAGTCAGTGGAGATGGACCCGGAAACCATGAAGCTGGCGCTGCGCATTACCTTTGGCGAGGACGAGAAAAAACTGGCGGGGCTGTTCCGCAAAGTGCCGCAGCGGCCGTGGTATGCGCGCAATCTGAAGGCTAAGCAGAGCCAGGCTTGATACCGCGTTATCGTTCAATCGCGAGCAAGCTCGCTCCCACAGGGTTAGTGGGTGTACGCGAAATCTGCGAACAACAAAAACCACTGTGGGAGCGGGCTTGCCCGCGATGGCTGACTGTCAGGCAATATTGATGTTGGATGTGCCGGCCTCTTCGCGAGCAAGCCCGCTCCCACAGGTTCAGTGGGTGTACGCGAAATCTGCGAACAACAAAAACCACTGTGGGAGCGGGCTTGCCCGCGAAGGCGTCCTGACAGGCTCCGCAACTATAAGACCTGCCACCCACCCCCAAGCGCCTTGTACAGCGCAATACTGGCCTGCATCCGCGACAACCGCAGCTGCACGTTCAAATCCTGCGCCGCATACAGCGTGCGCTGGGTTTCCAGCACCGTCAGCAAATCCTCGGCCCCGGCCTGGTAGCGGCTTTGCGCGATGTTGAAGGCGGTCTGCGCCTGGCTCAGTTCTTCACTCTGCCACCCGCGCTGTTCATCCAGCCCGCGAATGCTGTTGAGGGCTTTTTCGACGTCGGCGAAGCCGTTGATGATCGCCCCGCGATAGGTCTCCAGCAGTTCTTCCTGACGCGCCGTGGCCTTGTCGCGCTGGGCGCCGAGGCGGCCGTTGTTGAACACCGGCGCGAGCAGCCCGGCGGTGAGGTTGTAGAAGGGGCTGCGCAGGATATCGTCGGCCCGGTCGGCGCCGGAGCCGATTTCGGCGGTGAGGGTCACGGTCGGCAGCATCGCGGCCCGGGCGACGGTGACGTCGGCCTGGGCCGCTGCCAGTTGCGCCTCGGCCCGGGCAATGTCCGGGCGGCGGCTGAGCAACTGGCTGGGTACCCCGGCGTCAATCGCAGGCCAGGTCAGTTGATCGAAGCGTTCCTGACCCAACGACAGCGCCTGGACCGGGCGGCCGAGCAGGGCGGCGAGGCTGATCCGTGCATCCTCGGCCTGTTGCTGCACCAGCGGCAGCTGGCGTTGCTGCGCCGCCACCAGGCTTTTTTGCTGTGCCAGTTCCAGGGCCGTGGCCGAACCCGAATCGAAACGGGTCTGCACCAGTTTCAACACGCTTTGGGCATTGGCCAGATTCAATTCGGCGATGCGGCTCTGCTCCTGCAACGACAAGGCTTGCGCGTAGCCGTTGGCCACACCGCTGAGCAACGTCAATTCCACCGTGGCCTGATCGAACTCGCTGGCTTGAAGACTGAATTGTGCGCTGTCGCGGCTGGCCCGTTGGCCACCCCAGAAATCGATTTCGTAGCTGGCAACCAGGTTCGCCGTGAAGTAGTCGACGGCGTCGTTATCGCTGTCGGCATCGAGCTGACTGTAGCCGCTGCCCCGCAGCAGTTTCTGGCGATTGGCGTTGACCCCGGCCTTGACCTCGGGCAGTTGCGAGCCGCCGGCAATCACCGTGTCGGCCTGGGCCTGGCGCACTCTGGCGATGGCTGCGGCCAGGTCGTAGCTGCCCAGTCGCGCCTGTTCGATCAGGCGCCCCAGTTGCGGGCTGCCGAAGCGATTCCACCATTGCTGGTTGTCATAGACAGCGCCGGCGGTGTGCGGCGATTGCCAGGCGGCCGGCGGCTGGATGCCGCTGTCGGGGCGCTGGGCCGGGGCGCCGCAGGCACTGAGCAACAGGCACAGGGTTAACACACTGAGTGGCGGCTTCATCAATCGATCATTCACTGGTAAGGGCTGTGACCGGGTCGAGTCGGGCAGCCTTGCGGGCCGGCATGTAGCCGAAAACGACACCGGTGACCAGGGCGCAGCCGAAGGCGCCCAGCACCGCTATCAGGGAGAACGCGACAGCGACTTCGCTGAAAATCAGCACGCCACCGACGATCAGTGCCAGGGCGATCCCGGTGAGGCCGCCCACCACCGAGAGCATCACCGCTTCGGTGAGGAACTGGCGCAGGATGTCGCGCTGGCGGGCACCGGTGGCCATGCGGATACCGATCTCGCGAGTCCGCTCGCGCACGGTCATGAGCATGATGTTCATCACGCCGATCCCGCCCACCAGCAGCGAAATCGCCGCAATCGAGCCGAGCATCAGCGACAGGGTGTTTTGCGTGCGCGCCTCGGCCTGGATCATCGCCGCGTTGTTGGTCAGTTCGAAATCGTGCTTGCCGTCGTGCAGGCGCAGCATCAGTTGCTCGATGGCTTTTTCGGTTTCCTTGACCTTGCGCGCATCGGCGGCGGCGATGGCGATGTACTCGGGATTGTGGGTGCCGAACAGCCGAACGCTGGCGGCGGAGTAGGGGATGGCGATGCGGTCGTCGCTGTCGGAGTCGCCGGAGCTGGCGCCTTTTTCCGCGAGCACGCCGACCACCTGGAAGGGTACGTTTTCGATCAGGATGTACTGGCCGATCGGGTTGGCCACGTCCTTGAGCAGTTTGGTCCGCACCTTGTGCCCGATCACCGCGACCGCCGCGGCGTTCTGTTCATCGGCGTGGGTGAAGTAGCTGCCTTCGACCACCGGCCAATTGAAAATGGCCGGGAAGTTGGTGTCGTTGCCACCGACGTAGCTCAAGTGATCGAGGTTGCCAAAGCGCACCCCGGCCTCCTGGCCGTTGACCGGCATGATCCGCATCACCTGGGGCAAGCTGGCAATCGCGGCGACCTCATCGAGGGTGACGATGCCCATGGGTGTGCGCGGGTTGGGCGCCGAGCCGCTGAGGTAGATGATGTTGGAACCGAACGCACCCATTTGCGCCATCACCTGGCGCTTGCTGCCTTCGCCCACCGCCAGCATCACCACCACCGAGGCCACGCCTATGATGATCCCGAGCAGGGTCAGTGCGGTGCGGAACTTGTTGATCCACATCACTCGCCACGCCGCGTGCACGGCATCGACCAGTTCGCCTTTCCAGGCACCGGTGGCTTCGGCGCCTTCGCTCAGGCGCCTGCGCAAGTCGACGGCTTGCAGGGCGCCGGGATTGGCCGGGTTTTGCGCGGCGGGATTGTCCCGGGCGCTGTCGCTGATGATCTCGCCGTCGCGAATTTCGATGATGCGTTTGGCCCTGGCCGCCACTTCGCGGTCGTGGGTGATGAGGATCACCACGTGGCCCTGGCTCGCCAGTTCGTCGAGCAGGGTCATGACCTCGGCGCCGCTGTGGCTGTCGAGGGCGCCGGTGGGTTCGTCGGCAAGGATGATGTGGCCGCCGTTCATCAGGGCGCGGGCAATCGACACCCGTTGCTGCTGCCCGCCGGAGAGTTGATGGGGGCGGTTGCCGGTGCGCGAAGCCAGGCCGAGGCGGTCGAGCAGGGCGGCGGCGCGGGCGTGGCGTTCGGCGGCGGGTAAGCCTGCGTAGATCGCCGGCATCTCGACGTTTTCCTGGGCCGAACCGGATGGAATCAGGTGGTAGCCCTGGAACACAAACCCGAAGGCTTCACGCCGCAGCCAGGCCAGTTCGTCACTGTCCAGCGCCGCGACGTTTTCCCCGGCGAAGCGGTATTCGCCCGAGGTCGGGCGGTCGAGGCAGCCGAGGATGTTCATCAGCGTCGATTTGCCGGAGCCGGAAGCGCCGACGATCGCCACGAACTCCCCTGCATGGATCGACAGGTCGATGCCACGCAGCACGTGGACTTCAGGCGCGTCGCCACCGCCGTAGGCTTTGCGGATGTCCGAAAGGTCGATCAGGGGCGTGTGCATTCAGCCGCCACTCCCGTCGACCGGGCCGATCAGCAGGTGATCGCCTTCTTGCAGGCCGTCGAGGATCTGCACCCGCAGGCGGTCGCTGATGCCGGTGCGCACATTGCGCTGCTCGATGCTGCCATTGCTGGCGACCACTTGCGCGGTCTGCCGGTCTGTCTGCGTGCCGGCCTGCAGGGCGGCGATGGGTGCGGTGAGTACGTTCTGCGCCTGATTGGCGACGAAAAATACCTGGGTGGTCATTTCCGCCATCAAGGCGTTGTCGGCGTTGTCGACGTCCAGCAACACGGTGTACAGCACCACGCGGGCACTCCCGCTTTTGCTGGCGCTGGCGGGGCTGCCGCCGCCCTGGCTGGTCTGGTCCAGTGGCTTGGGCGGGACGGGGAGGATTTGCCGCACGGTGCTGGTCCAGCGCCGGCTGCCACCGCTCAGGGTGGTGAACCAGGCGTGCATGCCGGGTTTGACGTGGCCGATGTCGGCCTCCGAGACCTCGGCCCACACGGTCATCGGCGACAGCTTGGCGATGCGCAGGATCAGCGGCGTTTGCTGCTGGGCATTGAGGGTCTGGCCTTCGCGAGCATCCAGCGCGACCACGGTGCCGGCCATCGGCGCATAAATCCGCGTGTAGCCGAGCTCCGCCTGGTCGCTGCGCAGGCTGGCTTCGGCCTGGCGGATCTGCGCCTGGAACATGTCGACCCGTGCCTGGGTGGCGCGCAGTTCGGCCTGGGCGGTCTGCACGTCTTCTTCACGGGTGGCGCCGCCGGCGGCAAGGTTCTGTTGACGCTGGTATTTCTGCCGGGCCAGGTCGTGCTGCGCCCGCTGTTCCTGCAGCTGCGCCTTGAGATTTTCGACGGAGAAACGCCCGGCATCGAGTTTGGCCTGTTGCGTGGACGGGTCGATTTCCACCAGCAACTGGCCTTCCTTGACCACATCGCCGACCTCCACGTGGATCTTGTGGATCTGCCCGGACGCCTGGGCGCCGACGTCGACATAGCGCCGCGGTTGCAGGGTGCCCAAGGCCGTGACGCTGCTTTCAATGTCGGCGCGGCTGACCTGGACGGTGGCGAACCCGTCGCGGCCCGGCGGGATGAACTGCCAGGCGGCAACGGCAACCACGGGGATCAGACAAAGTGCTGCAAGCAGGGCGCGTCGGGTCTGTCGGGAGCGTTTCATTCGGGGTTCCGGCCAAAGGATATCGGCCCGTCGTTGAGCGGCGCAGAGACGGGAAGCTGTCCTGTAGACGTTGAACGGAGCAGAGAATTTAGCCGACAACACAAACCCCTGTAGGAGCGAGCCTGCTCGCGATGGCCGCGAGGACGACGCGTTAAATCAGAAAGTGCGCATCATCGTTCACGACCATCGCGAGCAGGCTCGCTCCTACAGGGATCGAGACAATTTATCGGGCAAGTTGAAGCAGTACTTTAAATCTATATGAGAATTACTATAAATTACGCGTCTCGAACTGCCACTATCGTGCCACTGTGTGATTCAGCGGTCGCCGAACCGGCTCAAGGACAGAAACCGCACCCCCGTGCGGACGGGAGTCATGTTGGAAAACTACTATCGCGAACTGGTGTGTTTCCTGAACGCCAGGCTGGGCAACCGTCAGGTGGCCGAAGATGTGGTGCATGACGCTTATCTGCGGGTCCTGGAGCGCTCCAGTGATACGCCGATCGAGCAGCCCCGGGCATTCCTTTATCGCACCGCCCTCAACCTGGTTATCGACGACCATCGACGCAACACCCTGCGACAGGCCGAACCTCTGGACGTACTCGATAATGAGGAGCGCTATTTCACTCCTTCGCCGCAAAACGTGCTTGATCATGGCCAGCGCCTGGACATGCTCCAGCGGGCCTTGGCGGAGTTGCCGAGGCTGTGCCGCGAGAGTTTTCTGCTGCGCAAGATCGAAGGCCTGTCCCATCCGCAGATTGCCGAGCAACTGGGCATTTCCCGGGCAATGGTCGAGAAGCACATAGTCAATGCCATGAAGCATTGCCGTATACGCATGCGACAGTGGGACGCCCAGTGATCCTGCGCGGTTAAATTTTTTTTCACGGTCCTCGTTCCTACTCAACAGACGACCTGTTGTGCGGCCCTTGGCGGGTCAGGTCACTTAGGTTCAATGCCCCGCCTTTGAGGGGAACATCCAGAGGACACTGGAAATGACACAGGCAATTGCTTCGCCCCTCGTTCACGACCTGATCGGCGTCGGTTTCGGCCCGTCGAACCTGGCACTGGCCATCGCGCTGCAAGAGCGCGGGGCGAGCCAGGGCAACCTGGATGTGCTGTTTCTCGACAAGCAGGCCGACTACCGCTGGCACGGCAACACCCTGGTGACCCAGAGCGAGTTGCAGATTTCCTTTCTCAAGGACCTGGTGACTCTGCGCAATCCGACCAGCCCTTACTCGTTCGTCAATTACCTCAAGGCCCACGGGCGCCTGGTGGACTTCATCAACCTGGGCACCTTCTATCCGTGCCGCATGGAGTACAACGACTACCTGCGCTGGGTCGCCGGGCAGTTCACCGCGCAAAGCCGCTACGGCGAAGAAGTGCTGACCATCGAGCCGGTGCTGCACAACCATCAGGTCGAGGCGTTGCGGGTGATTTCCCGCGATTCGACCGGGCATCAACATGTGCGCACCACCCGTTCGGTGGTGGTCAGCGCCGGTGGCACGCCACGCATTCCCGAAGAGTTCAAGGCGCTCAAGGATGACGGCCGGGTGTTCCATCACTCCCAGTACCTGGCGCAGATGGCCAAGCAGCCGTGCGTGGACAACCGGCCGATGAGCATTGCGATCATCGGTGGCGGGCAGAGCGCAGCCGAAGCCTTCATCGATTTGAACGACAGCTTCCCGTCGGTGCAGGTGGACATGATCCTGCGCGGCTCGGCACTCAAGCCGGCCGACGACAGCCCCTTCGTCAACGAAGTGTTCTCGCCGGAGTTCACCGACCTGGTGTTCCAGCAGCCCGACAGCGAGCGCGAGCGACTGGTGAACGAGTACCACAACACCAACTATTCGGTGGTGGACATCGATTTGATCGAGCGCATCTACGGCATCTTCTACCGGCAGAAAGTCTCGGGTATCGCCCGTCATGCGTTCCACACCCTGACCACAATCGAAAAAGCCACGGCCAACGAACGGGGTATCGAACTGGTGTTGCGCAACAATGCCACCGGCGAAATCTCGGTGCGTCACTACGACGCCGTGGTGCTGGCCACCGGCTACGAGCGGCAGATGCACCGCAAGCTGCTGGCACCGCTGGAAGAGTACCTGGGCGATTTCGAGGTCGATCGCAACTATAAACTGATCACCGATGAACGCTGCAAGGCCGGCCTCTACATGCAGGGCTTTTGCCAGGCCAGCCATGGGCTGAGCGACACCTTGCTGTCGATCCTGCCGATTCGTGCCGATGAGATTGCCGGCTCTTTGTATGAGCACGGTAAGCATCGCGGGCATGGGCGGTCGGTGGTGGATTTGTTGTTGGCGACGGCGAGCTGAGTTCTGCGGCGACTGACAGGCCGCCTTCGCGAGCAAGCCCGCTCCCACAGTAGTCCTGTGAACACAGGTCCATTGTGGGAGCGAGCCTGCTCGCGAAGGGGCCAGAAAGAACACCGCAAATGTTGATTCCTGAACCCTTCCTGAAGATCCCCGCGATTCCCCCGGCAAGCTTTTGTAACGGGTTTACTCTCCAAACTTCGAGGCGTAAGCTTCGCGCGTTTTCATCCATTACGGAGACCCACAGTGGGTACTTGTTCGAGTGACAGTTGTCGGCCGGTCTCGGTAACCGGCATTTTCTCGGCAAGATAACGCGCAGTCTCCTGTGCCGTTGTCTCGCCGACAAGCGAGCAGCGGCATCCCGATCATGGCCGGTCCCGGCCATGTCCCGACGTCCCTCTCATCGACGCTGAACAGTGCGTGGTTTCGACTTTTTGTCGTGGCCGCCGCTCTATCGACACGCCTGTCATTCGTGACCGGCGCGCCAGGCCTTGCTTTGCCGGTTGTTCCGGCGGCAGCGGCGTGGACCTGCCTGCTCGACGGTTTCCCGGCTGACCAAAGGGGCACCAGCCATGAAACTTACCCTCAAGGAATTCTTCGCAGGTTTCCTGCGTAACCGCCACATCGCCCGGCACTTCCGCCGCCTGGCGTTGCTGGAAACCTTCACCGACACCACGGTCAGCCGTGAAGTCCCGCCCACCCTGGCGCAAACCCTGGTGGCCGCTGCCGGCAGCGACACCGGTCAATTGCTCAACACCCTGGGCAGTCACACCGACGGCTTGAGCGAGTTCGAAGCCGATGCCCTGCGCGAGCAATTCGGCCTCAATGAAGTCGAGCACGAACAGCCGCTGCCGTGGTGGACCCACCTGTGGCACTGCTACAAGAATCCGTTCAACCTGCTGCTGACGTTGCTGGCGGTCATCTCCTGGCTGACCGAAGACATGAAAGCCGCCATCGTGATTTTCTCCATGGTGGTGCTCTCGACCTTGCTGCGCTTCTGGCAGGAAACCAAATCCAACCAGGCTGCCGATGCCCTCACGGCCATGGTCAGCAACACCGCCACAGTGATGCGCCGTGACCTTGAGGACCGCGGCGCGCAGCGTATCGAGTTGCCGATCAAGCAGCTGGTGCCGGGCGACCTGATCGTGCTGTCGGCCGGTGACATGATTCCCGCCGATTGCCGGGTGCTCAGCGCCAAGGACCTGTTCGTCAGCCAGGCGGCCATGACCGGTGAATCGATGCCGGTGGAAAAATTTCCCCGCCAGCAGGACCGCGACACGCTCAACCCGCTGGACCTGGACAACATCCTGTTCATGGGCACCAACGTGGTGTCCGGCACGGCCATGGCGGTGATCCTCACCACCGGCAACAGCACCTATTTCGGTGCCCTGGCCCAGCGCGTGGGTGCAACCGACCGGGCGCCGACTTCGTTCCAGACCGGGGTCAACAAAGTCAGCTGGCTGCTGATCCGCTTCATGTTCGTGATGGCGCCGCTGGTGTTGTTCATCAACGGTTTCACCAAGGGCGACTGGACCGAAGCGCTGCTGTTCGCGCTGTCGATTGCCGTGGGCCTGACCCCGGAAATGCTGCCGATGATCGTGACCTCGACCCTGGCCAAGGGCGCGGTGTTCCTGTCACGCAAGAAAGTCATCGTCAAACGCCTGGACGCCATCCAGAACTTCGGCGCCATGGACGTGCTGTGCACCGACAAGACCGGCACCCTGACCCAGGACAAGATCTTCCTGGCGCGCAACGTCGACGTCTGGGGCAACGACTCGGATGACGTGCTGGAAATGGCCTACCTCAACAGCTACTACCAGACCGGCCTGAAAAACCTGCTGGATGTGGCGGTGCTCGAACATGTCGAGATCCACCGTGAGCTGAAAGTCGGCACAGCGTTTCGCAAGGTCGACGAGATTCCGTTCGACTTCACCCGCCGGCGCATGTCGGTGGTGGTCGCCGAGCGTGATCAACCGCACCTGCTGATCTGCAAGGGTGCGGTGGAAGAAGTGCTGGCGGTGTGCTCGCGGGTGCGTCATGGCGAAGTCGATGAAGCCTTGACCGAAGAACTGCTGGCGCGAATCCGTCAGGTCACGGCCACGTTCAACGCCGAAGGCCTGCGGGTGGTTGCGGTAGCCGCGCGGCCAATGGTCGAAGGCCGCGACACCTACAGCCTGGCCGATGAACAGGCACTGACGCTGATCGGTTACGTGGCGTTTCTCGATCCGCCGAAAGAAAGCACCGCACCCGCCCTCAAGGCCCTGGCCGCCCATGGCGTGGCGGTGAAAGTGCTGACCGGCGACAACGAACTGGTGACGGCGAAAATCTGCCGCGAAGTCGGCCTGGAGCAGCAAGGCCTGCTGATGGGCAACGACATTGAACGCATGAGCGATGCCGAGCTGGCGAAAGCGGTGGAAACCACCAACGTCTTCGCCAGGCTGACGCCGACCCACAAGGAACGCATCGTCCGTCTGCTCAAGGGCAACGGCCATGTGGTCGGTTTCATGGGCGACGGCATCAACGACGCCCCGGCCCTGCGCACCGCCGACATCGGTATTTCCGTGGACAGCGCCGTGGACATCGCCAAGGAAGCGGCCGACATCATCCTGCTGGAAAAGAGCCTGATGGTGCTGGAGGAGGGCGTGCTGGAAGGGCGCCGGACCTTCGCCAACATGCTCAAGTACATCAAGATGACCGCCAGTTCGAACTTCGGCAACGTGTTCTCGGTGCTGGTGGCCAGTGCGTTCATCCCGTTCCTGCCGATGCTGCCGATGCACCTGCTGGTGCAGAACCTGCTCTATGACATTTCGCAGATCGCCATCCCGTTCGATAACGTCGATGAGGAAATGCTCAAGCAGCCGCAGCGCTGGCAGCCGGCGGATGTCGGGCGCTTCATGCTGTTTTTCGGACCGATCAGCTCGATCTTCGACATCACCACGTTCGCCTTGATGTGGTACGTGTTCGATGCCAACACCCCGGATCACCAGACCCTGTTCCAGTCCGGCTGGTTCGTGGTCGGGCTGCTGACCCAGACCCTGATCGTGCACATGATCCGCACGCCGAAGATCCCGTTCCTGCAAAGCCGCGCGGCCATGCCGTTGCTGGTGATGACCGGGCTGATCATGGCCGTGGGGATTTTCCTGCCAATGGGACCGCTGGCGCATTACTTCAAATTGCAGGCGTTGCCGTCGCTGTACTTCGTGTTCCTGCCGGTGATCCTGCTGGCGTACATGGCGCTGACCCAGGCGGTGAAGGGGTTCTACATTCGCCGGTTTGGCTGGCAATAAAGCCGCGAGGCTGGCAAATCAACGCAGCCCTTGTGGGAGCGAGCCTGCTCGCGATAGCGGTGGGTCAGTCCCATAAATGTCGAATGTGCCGCCGTCATCGCGAGCAGGCTCGCTCCCACAGGGGGGCGTATGTTTTTCAAGGAATTCATCATGCAAGCACTTAACAACCTCAACCTGACCTCCCTGCTCGACACCCTGGTCAGCCTCAGCGCGGCCTTCATCCTCGGTGGCCTGATCGGTTTCGAGCGCCAGTACCGGCAGCGCACCGCGGGCCTGCGCACCAATGTGCTGGTGGCGGTGGGCGCGGCGATTTTCGTCGACATGGCCAACCGGCTCGCCGGTGCCGAAGGCGCCGTGCGGGTCGTAGCCTACGTGGTTTCCGGCATCGGCTTTCTCGGTGCCGGGGTGATCATGCGCGAAGAGGGCAATGTGCGCGGCCTCAATACGGCTGCCACGCTCTGGACCTCGGCGGCGGTCGGTGCCTGCGCCGGTGCCGACCTGCTGGCCGAGGCGCTGCTTGGCACCTTGTTTGTGCTGGCGGCAAACACGCTGCTGCGGCCGATCGTCAACAACATCAACCGTCAGCCGCTGGATGTGATTTCGGCGGAAGTCACCAACATCGTCTATGTCATCGCCCGGCGCACCCAGCAGAAAACCGTGCTGGCCTTGCTCGAAGCCGAGCTGGAACGCAGCAACTATCCGGCCAGCGATGTCGATGTGCATGCCTTCGGCACGGATGAAATTGAAATCGAAGCCACCCTGGCGACCACCTCGGTCGATGGTGATGAACTGGATGCGCTGGTGGCACGGATTTCGATGTCGACCCTGGTGGTGCAGGCGTTCTGGAGTCCGAGTACCACGGAGTAAAGGCCAGGGTTTCCCTGGCAAGAGTCAGACAAACCGGCATTTATTTGGGAATATTCCTACATAAACCTAGGGCGGTCTTCCGTAGGCTTTGCGACCTCTTGAAACCGACATCCTTTTGGAGGTCACCTTGCCGAACAAATCCCTGCGCATCCTGATCGCCGATGCGCAGCACTTCAACCGCCTGCGGATCGAGCGGCTGCTCAACCAGCTTGGCTATTTTCGGGTGGCTCCGGTGCAGAGCCTCGACGAGCTCCTTCCACTGGTGGAGTACGGTTGCGAGCCTCTGGATCTGGTGCTCGTCAATGGGGCGATGGCCAGCGGAGCGCTGGACCTGTTGAATTTCTTTACCGACAACCCGCAGGTTCATCACGTCTTCATCTTTAATGAGCAGCAGGCGCCGTTGCCGCCAGTCGCGGGCAACGTCCAGGTCAGCCAGGCCGCTCTGCCGGACCTGGCGTCCATTACGCAGTTGATGAGCGCCGTCGATCGCTGGCTACCGTTCGTCGGAACTGTCATTTCTGTCAGGTAGTTCTTTCCAGCCTTCCATGCAAAAGTCTATGCGCAGCGTTGTGCCTAACCGCTGCGGTGCCTGGAGGGCATTTTTTGCCCGATCGTGTTTTTTGCACGGGAGTTGTCATGAAGTCAGCACTGATTGTGGAAGATCATCCGGTGGTTCGCTCCATGATCAAACTCGTACTCAAGGGCGAAGGGTTCAAGCAGATTTACGAGGCCTCCCGAGGCGATGAGGTCTTGTCGTTGATCCGGGAGCATCAACCGGATGTCGTGCTGCTTGATCTGGGTCTTCCCGGTGTGGCGGGGCTTGAGGTGATGGACCGTATCAAGGCCGAAAACACGCGATGTCGCGTGGTGGTGTTCACCTCGCTGGAGGCCCAGTTCTATCAGGACCGCTGCATGCGTGCAGGGGCTGTTGCCTATGTTTCCAAGAGCAAGGACCTGGATGACTTGAAGGCGGCGGTGAACTCCGTGATGGCCGGCTATACCTATTTCGCCCAGATCCCTTCGAGTTCCGTGTCGATGGGGGAGTTGCAACGCAGTGAAAAGCAGTTGATCGACAGGCTCTCCAATCGTGAGTTGACCATTCTGCAGTACCTGGCCCGGGGTTCGAAAAACCTGGAAATCGCCGAGATCATGCACCTGAGCTACAAGACCGTCAGTACCTACAAGACCCGACTCACCCTCAAGCTCAACGTGAGCTCGTCGGTGCACTTGAGGGATTTCGCTCTGCGCAATCATTTGATCTGAATGAACGCTCTCCGACGACTGGCAGGCGGGGTGCTGATTGGCCTTCTTCTCTGGGCATCGACGGTCTGTGCGCAACAGTCGTTGACCCTGTTGGGACGCTCGAGCGCCGAAGGCCTGAGCGTCAGGTGGACGGAAACCGAATTGCACTGGCTAGAGAAAAAAAGCCGATTGGTGCTGGCGGTCTCGGCGCCGGACTATCCTCCTTTCGAGTTCAACACGGCGGGCAGGGTGTTCGAAGGCGTGACAGCCGATTACGCCGGGTTGCTCGAACAATTGTTGAACGTCGTCATCGAGGTTCAACGTTATCCGTCGCGGGCCGCCGCGGTGCAGGCCATCAAGGAAGGGCAGGCAGACCTGCTGGGAACGGCCAATCGATTTGAAGCCGAAGATCCGCTGTTACAGATGTCCAGCGCCTACGCGGTCGATCAACCGGTGCTGGTCACGCGTACCGATTTCCCTCCGGTGCTCGACCCGACACTGGCGGGCAAGCGGCTGGTGATGCTGTATCACTACTTGCCCGAATACAGCGTGCAACAGTTCTATTCCAAAGCGCAGGTCCAGCTGTTTCCCTCGACACTGGCGGCGATGGGCGCCGTGGCGTTCGGCCAGGCCGATGTCTATCTGGGCGATGCGATCAATGCCCATTATCTGATCAGCAAGAATTACCTGAACAACGTGCAACTGACGGACTTCTCGCCCATGGAGTCCGGGCGTTTTGCCTTTGCGATGGCCCGCGACAACGTTGCGCTATTACGTGTCGTCAACAAGGCGCTGGCAGTCGTCACCACCAATAAACAAATGAACATCCTGCGTCGTTGGGGGGCAAACGGGGTGTCTATCCCCGGCACCCAGTCATTGCAATTGAGCGTGGCCGAACAGCACTGGCTCGAACGCCACCCGCGGGTGAGGGTCGCGATCAACGAAAATATCCCGCCGATTTCATTTATCGACAGCGAAGGCAAGTTTCGCGGTATTGGCATCGATGTGCTGACGAAAATCAGTTTGCGCACCGGGTTGCAATTTGACATCCGCGGCATGAAGTCGGTGGCCGAGATGATGACCGGCATCACCAGCGGGCAGATCGATGTGCTGGCCGGAATCGGCCTCAGTTCCCAGCGTGAAGATCAACTGCTGTTCACCCGGTCGTTCCTGAGCAGCCCTTCGGTACTGGTGACCCACGTGGACACGGACAGCCCCAGGACGCTGGATGACATGGCGGGGAGAACCCTGGCGCTGACCCAGGGCAACATTGCCGGCGAGTACATTCGCCAGCATTACCCGCTGATCCAGCGGGTGGATGCGCCACTGTCGACGGACGCCATGGAAATGGTCGCCCAGGGCAAGGCCCAGGGCGGCATCAACTCCTTGATCAGCGCCCGTTACCTGATTTCCCGGCAGTATCGCGATCGCCTGCAAGTGACCAGCACCGTGGGCACCGACCCGGCACGAAGCACCCTGGCGACCAGTCGCGAGGCCACCGAACTGCATTCGATCCTGGACAAGGCGCTGTTGAGCATCCCTCCCGAAGAAATTGACGAGCTGACCCAGCCCTGGCGCTATGACGCGATGGTCGAGCAGAGTTACTGGCTGCGACACCGGCAGGCGATCGTGCAGGCGTTTGCGGTGGCGGGTGTCTTGCTGTTGCTCGCGTTGGCCGGGATCGTCTGGCAGCGGCGGCAGATTCGCCAGCGTCAGCAATTGCTCGGGCAATTGCAGGAAGCCAAGGACGCAGCGGACGACGCCAACCGGGCCAAGACCACGTTCCTGGCCACCATGAGCCATGAAATCCGCACACCGATGAACGCGTTGATCGGCATGCTCGAACTGGCGCTGAAACGGGCTGATGAAGGGGAGACCGACCGCGCCGCCATCGAGGTGGCGTCCAACGCCGGGCAGCAGTTGCTGGATTTGATCGGCGACATTCTGGATGTCGCCCGGATCGAATCCGGGCATTTGTTGCTGGCGCCGGAGCGGGTCAATCTGCACGCGCTGGTGACGTCGGTCTGCCGGGTTTTCGAAGGGTTGGCGATACAGAAGAATCTGCAGTGGCGGGTCGAGCTCGACGAGCACAGCGACCGCGACGTGATGCTCGATCCCACGCGCTTCAAACAGGTGCTGTCCAATCTGCTGAGCAATGCGATCAAGTTCACCCGGGAAGGCCAGGTGAGCCTGATGCTGCGAGTGCGTCCTCAAGCCCCGGCGCACCTCGCCGTCAGCGTACAAATCGAAGACAGCGGCATCGGCATCAGCGCATTCGACCAGCAACGCCTGTTCAGCCCGTTCGTGCAGGCGGGAAACAGTCAGCAGACAGCCCGGCAAGGTTCCGGCCTGGGCCTGGTGATCAGTCGTACCCTGTGCGAAACGATGGGCGGCCAGTTGCAACTCGACAGTGAGCCTGGGCGCGGGACGCGGGTGGACATCAACCTGGTGCTGCCCGCCCTGCAAGCGTTACCCGTGGAGGGGACGCCCCAGGATCCGGCGCAGCTCACCACTCGGGCGTTGTCGATTCTGGTGGTCGACGATTATCCGGCCAATCGCCTGTTGCTCTCGCGGCAGCTAAGCTACCTGGGCCATCGCGTGGTGCTGGCTGAGGACGGGGCACAGGGGCTTGAACAGTGGCGCGGGCACGGGTTCGACCTGGTCATTACCGACTGCAACATGCCGGTGCTCAGTGGTTATGAATTGGCGGGCGCGATACGTGAGCAAGAGCGGGTGCAGGGGCTGTCGCCGACGCTGATTCTGGGCTTTACCGCCAATGCGCAGGCCGAGGAGAAAGCCCGGTGTCAGGCCGCGGGCATGGACGATTGCCTGTTCAAACCCATTCGCCTGGTGGATTTGCAGGCGTGGCTGGCCCAGCGGTTTTCCAGCGCACCCCCAGCGGCAATCGACGACCATGGCTTCGCCGAATTCGATTTGAGCGGGCTGGAGCGCTATGTGGATTCGGACCGTGAGCTGATCGATCAACTGATGCACGATCTGGCGCTGACCAACCGCGAGGACCGCGTGCATTTGCTGGCCTTGCACGCCGGCGGCAATCGCCTGGGCCTGCAGACGCTGGCACACCGGATCAAGGGCGGGGCGCTGATGGTGCGAGCGCTTGCCCTGGTCGAGTGTTGCGAACAACTGGAGCAGGCGTGCAATGACGGCCGCGCGGCACTGATCGACGACGCCGTCGACCAGTTGCAGCAAGCCATGGCCCGCCTGGACCAGCGTCTGGGGCAGGATTGAGGCTCAATCCCAGTTCGGCGCGATGCCTTTGGGGCTGGTCAACCGGTGGCCGCGATCCAGTGTTGCGATCAAGGCCATGTCGGCCTCGCCCAAGGTCAGCTCGCGAGCCTTCAAGTTGCTTTCGAGGTTGGCCCGGCGCGTGGAAGACGGGATCACCGCGTAACCCGATTGCATGGCCCAGGCCAGGGTGACCTGCGCCGCAGTCGCGTGCAGGCGTTCGGCGATCTGCTGGATGAGTGGGTCCTTGAGGACTTCTCCGTAAGCCAGGGTCATGTACGACGTGATTCCTATGCCCTGGCTTTGTGCATAGGCGACGACGTTGCGGTTTTGCAGGTACGGGTGCAGTTCGATCTGGTGGGTGGCGATGTGCTCGGCACCGATGGCCGCAATCGCTTGCTGCATCAGGTCGATGGTGAAGTTGGACACGCCAATCTGCCGGGTCAGGCCCAGTCGCTTGGCTTCAAGCAGGGCGCCCATGAATTCTGCGACCGGCACTTGATCGTCCGGCGACGGCCAGTGGATCAGGGTCAGGTCCAGGTAATCGGTCCGCAGTTTGCGCAGGCTTTCTTTCAGACTGTCGATCAGGCGATCACCGGCCAGGTTGGCGACCCAGATCTTGCTGGTGATGAACAGTTCGTCACGGGCGATGCCGCTGGCAGCGATGGCTTCGCCGACGTCGGCCTCGTTCTCGTAGATTTGTGCGGTATCGATCACCCGGTAGCCGAGCGCCAGGGCGGTGCTCACCGAATCGATGACCACCTGGCCTTGCAAGCGAAAGGTACCCAGGCCGAAGGCGGGAATAGACATCAATGACTCCAGAGGTTGCAGTGGGAATGGGCGGCAGTATCCGCGCCTGCATCCGTGAGAAAAACCGCTGGATCGGCAAAGCAATGTTTACCGAAAGTCATGAATCATCGGCAGATTGCGGCATTGATGGTGTTTGTCCCAGCCTCATCGCGAGCAGGCTCGCTCCCACATTTGGAATGCATTCCCTCTGTGGGAGCGAGCCTGCTCGCGATAGCCATCACTCGGTCCAAAGCCTTACCCCGACCCTAAGCAATATCACTACGACTGAATTCTTCCCCAAGAAAATCGATCAACGTGCGCACCGAAGGCAGCAACCCCCGACGCGAGGGAAAGATCGCATGGATGACACCGCTCTTCGGTACCCAGCCCGGCACCAGTTCCACCAGTTGCCCCGCAGCGATTTCATCGCGCACCACCACACTGGGCAGGTGCACGATGCCGATCCCGGCGACCGCCGCATGGCGCAACGCCAACAGGTCATCGGTGACCATGCGCGGCGCATGCCGGATCATCGCGGTGCTGCCGTCGGCCCCGAACAGTTCCCACTGATATTCGCGCTGCGCCGCGCCCCAGTGCAGGCTCGGCAAGCCGCTGAGGTCGGCCGGGGAGGCCGGTGTCGACAGGCGCGATAAAAAGGCCGGGCTGCCGACCACGCTCTGGGTGCTGTTGCCCAGCACCTTCATCACCATGTCGGTGTTTTCCAGCGGCGGAAAACGTACCCGCAGGGCAATGTCGAAGCCTTCGTGGATCAGGTCGACCCGACGGTTGGTGCTCTCGATGAACAACTCCACCAACGGGTACTTGAGCATGTAGCGGGTCAGCATCGGCCCGACCCAGGAATTGAGCAGCGCCGTCGGGCAACTGACACGCACCAGGCCCTGGGGCTCGGAGCGGTTGCGCTCGATCAGTTCGGCGGCGCTTTCCGCTTCCACCCGCATGGCCAGGCAGCGCTGGTAATAGGCCTGGCCGATTTCCGTCAATGAACAATGCCGGCTGGTGCGGTGCAGCAGGCGCACGCCAAGGCGTTCTTCAAGCTCGGCGATGCGTCGGCTGAGCTTGGACTTGGGCATGTCCAGTGCGCGCCCGGCCGCGGCGAAACCGTGATGTTCCACCACCTGGGTGAAGTAGTAGAGGGTGTTGAGGTCTTCCACCATCGTTCTCCAAATAGAACGCTATAGCTGATTTTTGCAGTCTAGCGCAGCAAAGGTCACGGTTTTAAGCTTTGTCCATGGCTTCACTCACCTCATCAGGAGACACCATGAAAAACATCATCGGTATCTACACCAGTCCACGGACCCATTGGGTTGGCGACGGTTTTCCGGTTCGCACGCTGTTTTCCTACGACAACCTGGGCAAACACATCAGCCCGTTCCTGTTGCTGGATCACGCCGGCCCCGCTGAATTCACCCCGACCACCGAGCGACGTGGCGTTGGTCAGCATCCTCATCGCGGTTTCGAAACCGTGACTATCGTTTACAAGGGCGAGCTGGAGCACCGGGACTCCACCGGCAGTGGCGGCAAGATCGGCCCTGGCGATGTGCAATGGATGACCGCTGCCTCGGGGATCCTGCATGAAGAGTTTCACTCCGAAGGATTCGCCAAGAGCGGCGGCACCCTGGAGATGGTGCAACTGTGGGTCAACCTGCCGGCCAGGGACAAAATGGCCGACCCCGGCTACCAGACGATTCTCGACCGTGACATTCCGGCCATCGCCTTGAAGGACAACGCCGGCAGCCTGCGCCTGATCGCCGGTGAGTTCGACGGCCACAAGGGCGCGGCGCGCACCTTCACCCCGGTCGACGTGTGGGACATTCGTTTGAATGCCGGCAAGTTGCTCACCCTGGATCTGCATGAAGGGCGCAACACCGCACTGGTGGTGCTGCGCGGCACGGTTCAGGTCAACGGCCTGGAATCGGTGCACCAGGGGCAACTGGCCCTGTTCGACCGCAAGGGCGATCAGTTGACCCTCGAAGCCAGCGAAGACGCGGTGGTGCTGTTGCTCAGCGGCGAACCGATCGACGAGCCGATCGTCGGTCACGGGCCGTTCGTGATGAACACCGAGCAAGAAATCCACCAGGCCTTCGCCGACTTCCAGTCCGGCCAGTTCGGCCGGATGCACGCTTAATTCGCAGCGCTTTAACACCCGACTCTACACAGGATGAGTAGGCCGGTTTTCAGGCCAGGGATGGCTGTTGCCCAAAAGAAAGAGGAAACGCTCATGAACACTGTCTACGCGGCCAACTTCAACGGCCAGAAACCGACCATCGACCCCAACGACAGCGCGATGCTGTTGATCGATCACCAGAGCGGACTGTTCCAGATCGTCAAGGACATGGACGTGCCCCAGCTGCGCGCCAACGCCATTGCCCTGGCCAAGGCCGCGACCCTGCTGAAGATGCCGGTGATCACCACCGCTTCCGTTCCCCAGGGGCCTAACGGGCCGTTGATCCCGGAAATCCACGAGGCCGCACCCCATGCGCAATACGTGGCGCGCAAAGGTGAAATCAATGCCTGGGACAACCCGGAGTTTCACGCGGCGGTCAAAGCCACCGGCAAGAAAACCCTGGTGATCGCCGGCACCTTGACCAGCGTGTGCCTGGCGTTCCCGTCCATCGCCGCCGTGCATGAAGGCTACAAGGTGTTTGCGGTGGTCGACGCCTCCGGCAACCACTCGAAACTGGCCACTGATCTGACCGTTGCCCGTCTGGCCCAGGCCGGGGTGGTGCCGATCGACATCATGGCTACGCTCTCTGAGCTGCAAGGCTCGTGGAACCGTCCGGATGCCGAGCAGTGGGCCGCTGTCTACGCCCAGGCCATGCCGCATTATCAATTGCTGATCGAGAGTTACCTCAAGGCTCAGCAAGTGGCGAACGAACACGAGGCGCTGGACTCCCAGCGCTGACCGGTGACCCCACGCCGATTTCCATTCGGCATCGATAACATGCGAGGACTACTGCAATGACTACTTCCTACAAGCGTCTGGACAAGGACAACGCCGCGGTTCTGATGGTTGATCACCAGGCGGGCCTGCTGTCACTGGTGCGCGACATCGACCCGGATCGATTCAAGAACAATGTGCTGGCCCTGGCCGACCTGGCCAAGTACTTCAAGCTGCCGACCATCCTCACCACCAGTTTCGAAACCGGTCCCAACGGACCGCTGGTGCCCGAGCTCAAGGCACTGTTTCCGGACGCGCCGTACATCGCTCGCCCGGGCCAGATCAACGCCTGGGACAACGAAGATTTCGTCATGGCGATC
The DNA here is from genome assembly GCF_057839025.1 of Pseudomonas sp. KH_046_1. NCBI lineage: Bacteria > Pseudomonadati > Pseudomonadota > Gammaproteobacteria > Pseudomonadales > Pseudomonadaceae > Pseudomonas > Pseudomonas sp. KH_046_1. Next base: position 4,412,420 of record NZ_CM174481.1, on the reverse strand, counting down.
AAGGCCACCGGCAAGAAACAACTGATCATCGCCGGTGTGGTAACTGAAGTGTGCGTGGCGTTCCCGGCGCTTTCGGCACTGGCCGAAGGCTTTGAGGTGTTCGTGGTCACCGACGCGTCCGGCACCTTCAACGAACTGACCCGCGAATCGGCGTGGAACCGTATGACCGCTCAGGGCGCGCAACTGATGACCTGGTTCGGCCTGGCCTGTGAACTGCACCGCGACTGGCGCAACGACATCGAAGGGTTGGGCACGCTGTTCTCCAACCATATTCCGGATTACCGCAACCTGATGACCAGCTACAGCACGCTGGCCAACAGCAAGTAATCCAGCCAACACGCTTTCCCCTGTGGGAGCGAGCCTGCTCGCGATGACGGTAAAACAGACACTGTTGCAGTGACTGTCAGGCCGCCTTCGCGAGCAGGCTCGCTCCCACATTGGTTTTGTGGTGTTTTTGGGAGGGTGTTCATCCCGCCAAATCAATTGCTCCTACACTATGGCCAGTCCATGCGATCTTCGCGTTATTGGCCCTGGCTGGAGTTGCTTGATGCTGTCATTGCTCACCGAACACCCGTTGATTTGCGCGATGGCGCTGATCCTGATCGATATTGGGTTGTGGTACTTGCTCAGTGCCTTTGGCAGCGCCTGGCGGCTGTTGGTGCGGGTGGTGATTTTTTCGTTGTTCAGCCTCCTGTTGTTCAACGAAGGCCTGAACCCGATGGAGCCGCCGCCCTGGCCTGATAACGTACCGTTGCATCTGGCGGCCACCGGCTTGCAGATCGGCTGGTGGTTGTTCGGTGCGCGGACCCTGACCGTGCTGATCGGCGCGGTGATGATGCAACGGGTCGGGCATACCGGGCGGTTGCTTCAGGATTTGCTCGGTGCGGTGATTTTCCTGATCGCGGTCATTGCCGCCCTGGCCTATGTACTCGATCTGCCGGTCAAGGGCGTGCTGGCGACGTCCGGCGCGTTGGCGATCATCGTCGGCCTGGCCTTGCAAAGTACCCTCAGCGACGTGTTTTCCGGGATCGTCCTGAACACCACCAAACCCTACCAACTGGATGACTACATCTCCATCGATGGCATGGAAGGCCGGGTCACCGACATCGACTGGCGTGCCACGCGCCTGCAGACCGCCCAGGGGTGCATGGCGGTGATTCCCAACTCCCTGGCCGCCAAGGCCAAGATCATCAATTTCAGTCGGCCGAGCGATATGTTCGGCATCTCCGTTTCATTGGAAGTGAGCCCGCACGCGCGGCCGAACACGGTGATCGAAGCCCTGGAACGGGCCATGCAGGGTTGCCGCTTTCTGCTGGACACTCCGTCGCCGAGCGTCGGCATGAAAAGTGCCAGCAACACCGGCGTGGTCTATGAAATCAGCGGATTTGTCGCGCAGATGGACCAGAAGCGTTCAGTGCGCAATCAACTGTTCGACCTGGCCTACCGGCACTTGCAGGCGTCCGGCGTCAACCTGCTGTCGAGCGTGGAACCCAATCCGCCAGGCAACCTGTCGCGGGCCCGGGCATTGCTCGACAGCTCGCCGATTTTCTCCACCCTGCGCCAGGAAGAGAAAGACACTTTCAGCCAGAACATGACCTTGCAATCGTTCCGCGCCGGGGAAACGATCCTGGAGGCGGGGGAGGTCAGTGATCACCTGTTCATCATCGAGTCCGGGGTGGTCACGGTGACGCTGACCCGGCACGGCGAACCTTTTGAATCCGGGCGCATGGGGCCGGGGGAAGTGATAGGCGAAGCCGGGATCCTGGACGGCAGCTCGGTGCCTGCGCAGTTCACCGCCAAGACTTTCTGTGGCCTGTACCGCATCGAAAAGTCCTACCTCAAGCCATGCCTGGATGCCCGTCACGACATCAGCGATGCAATGAAAACCTTGCTCGATTACCGGCTGCTCAAAGCGAAAACCCTGACTCAGGACCTGCCGGTGGCGGTGGCGAAAAAGGGCTTTTTGCAGTGGTTGCGCAATCGCGTGTGAATGGCCGCTGCGCGGTTCGTCGGATCGCCGCCCGGAGCCGGCTCGCTCCCACAGGGAAATGCGGTCAAATGTGGGAGCGAGCTTGCTCGCGATGACGGCAGTGAACTCACCAAAAGTGAAGAGCGAAACCCATCACACCCGCGCCAATGGCCTCCTCGACTTCTGGAAGATTGGCTATTTGAGTAACCAGGTCGCAGGACTAACGTAGTCACACACTCACTTGCCCTGGAGCACGCCATGAAACCCCGTATCGATTTCTACACCGCTTCCCCTGATGCCCTCAAAGCGATGATCGCCCTGGAAACGGCGGTGTCGAAGCTGCCGCTGGAAAAAAACCTGATCGAACTGGTCAAGCTGCGCACCTCGCAAATCAACGGCTGCGCCTTCTGCCTGGACATGCACAGCGCCGATGCCCGCAAGGGCGGTGAGTCCGAGCGTCGCCTGGCGACACTGTCGGCCTGGCGCGAAACGCCGTTCTTCACCGAGCGTGAACGCGCCGCACTGGCCTGGACCGAATCCCAGACCCTGATCAGCCAGACCCATGCCCCGGACGAAGACTATGAACTGGCTGCCGCACAGTTCGATGCCAAGGAACTGGTCGACCTGACCGTCGCCATCACCACCATCAACGCCTGGAACCGCCTGGCCATCGGCTTCCGCAAAATGCCCCAGGCCTGACCCGCACAAGCATCAATGAGCATCGGCACTCGGCGCGGCCGGTGGTTGCACCTTGCGCATCAGGGGCACCATCGCCGTGGCGATAATGAAGCAGACCATGATCATCAGGAACGCGTCGCCATAGGTTTGCGTCTGGGCTTCGCGGTAGGTCAGCAACCATAGCTGATGCAGGCTGGCGGTGACCCCGGCGTCACCGCCCTGACCGAGAGCGGCGAAGTTGTTACCGACTTGGGACAGCCATTGGTTGAGCGCCTCGTTGGTGCTGTTGAGGTTCTCCGCCAGCCGGGTGAAATGCAGGTTGGTGCGGTCGTTGAGGATGGTCGCGCAGGCGGCAATGCCGATAGCCCCGCCCAGGTTGCGCATCAGATTGAACAACCCCGACGCATGCTTGAGCCGTGCCGGCGCCAGGCCGCCGAGGGTCAAGGTCACAGTTGGCGGCACCGCCAATTGCTGGGCAATCCCGCGCAAGGCTTGTGGCAGCATCAATTCCTTGGCCCCCCAGTCATGGGTGATCGGGCTGAAATCCCACATCGACAAGGCGAACAGCCCGAGGCCGGTCATCATGATCCAGCGCAGGTCGATGCGGTTGGCCAGAAAGGCATACAGCGGAATCGCCATGATCTGGAACACCCCGGTGGAGAAAACCGCCAGACCAATGTCCAGCGCTCCGTAGCCACGCACCCGGCCGAGGAACAGCGGCGTCAGGTAAATGGTGGCGAACAGGCCGATGCCGGTGACGAACGAGAAGAAACAGCCGAGGGCAAAATTGCGGTCCTTCAAGGCGCGCAGATCGACAATCGGATTGGCCGCGTGCAAGGTCCGGCCGATGAACGCCAGGCCGGCCAGGCCGCTGATCCACGCGGTGGTCAGGATCGTGCGGTCGCTGAACCAGTTCCAGCGCGGGCCTTCTTCGAGGGTGTACTCCAGGCAGCCGAGGAACAGCGCCAGAAACACCATGCTCAAGTAATCCGCGCCTTTGAGCAGCGACAGTTCCGGCTGGTCGATTTTCACCAGCATCGGCACGGCCACGGCGACAAAGATGCCGGGGACCAGGTTGATGTAGAACAGCCAGTGCCAGGACGAAATGTCGGTGATCCAGCCACCGATCACCGGTCCCAGGGTCGGTGCCAGGGACGCTACCGCACCGATGGTCGCGGCGGCGATTACCCGTTGCTTGCCAGTAAAGAACACGAAGGCCGTGGTGAACACCAGCGGGATCATCGAGCCGCCCAGAAACCCTTGCAGGGCGCGGAAGGCAATCATGCTCTGGATGTTCCAGGCCACGCCGCACAGCAGGCTGGTCAGGGTGAAACCCACCGCCGACGCACAAAACAGCCAGCGCGTCGAAAACACCCGGGACAGCCAGCCCGACAGCGGGATCACGATGATTTCGGCGATCAGGTAACTGGTTTGCACCCACGCGGTTTCATCGGTGCCGGCGGAGAGCCCGCCGCCGATGTCACGCAACGAAGCCGAGACAATCTGGATATCCAGCAGAGCAATGAACATGCCGATGCACATGCTGGCGAAGGCGAAGACCTTGGTCGCCGTCGCCATGTTCGCGGCATTGAACGGTTGTGCCGGGGCGGCGAGGGCGCGGTTCATGGCGCGCTGGCCACGGTTGGTGCTTCAGGCTCCTTGCGCGTGTCCACTTCAGCAGTGACCGACAACCCCGGACGCAAGTGGCCGAGCACACTGTCGGCCGGGTCGAGGTGAATCCGCACTGGCACCCGCTGCACGATCTTGGTGAAGTTGCCAGTGGCGTTTTCCGGCGGCAACACACTGAATTGCGAACCGCTGGCGGGGGCGAGGCTGTCCAGGTGACCATGGAATTCCTGCCCCGACAGCACGTCGGCACGGATCACCACCCGTTGCCCCGGCACCATGTGCGCCAGTTGGTCTTCCTTGAAGTTGGCATCGACCCACAGACCGCGGGTCGGCACCACCGAGAGCAATTGCGAGCCGGCCTGGGCATAGGCGCCGACCCGTGCCCGGCGATTGCCGATCACACCGTCAACCGGCGCCTTCAGTTCGGTGTAGCCGACATTCAATTGCGCCAGGTCACGCTCGGCCTTGGCCTGGATCAAGGCGGCCCGGGCTTGTTGTTTCTGGGTGTCGATCACATTCAACTGACGTTGCGCGGCCAGCAGTTCAGCCTGGGCGCGGTTGCTTTGGGCCTGGGCCGTCTTGAACGTGGTGTTGGCTCGCTGGGCGCTTTCCACCGAGACGGCGTTGGTGATCACCAGTTTTTTGTAGCGGGCATCGTCATCCCGCGAACGGGCGGTTTCGGCACCAGCGGCGTCGATGCCGGCGCGGGCCTGGCCGATGACGGCCTGTTGCAGTTGTTCGGTGGCGTCGAGGTTGGCGAGCAAGGCCTCCTGGGCGGCCACTGCGCCTTCGGCCTTGGCCAGGTTGGCACGGTAGTCGCGCGAATCGAGACGGATCAGCACGTCGCCGGCCTTGACCTTCTGGTTATCGGCCACCAGCACTTCGTCGATATAACCCGCCACTTTCGGCCCGATCACCGTCACATCACCGCCGATGTAGGCGTCGTCAGTTTCCTCGATGAAACGTCCGGCAGTCCACCAATGCGCGCCGTACACCCCGGCCAGTACCAACGCTGCGATGCCCACGGTTGGCAACAGCAGGCGTTTGAGCAGGGGAGGTTTGGCGGCAGTCACCGGGGCAGCCAGGTCGGGTTCAACGGTGGGCATGCTGGTCATGGAGGGATACCTGTGGGGCGGCGGTCAATTATGATGATCGTAATATGACGTATGTAATATTTTGTGGCAAATGGTTTTTGCTGCCGGTCGTCAGGTGATAAATGAGAGGGGATCAGATGTTGAATTCGAAGAATAACGACAGTGGGAGCGAGCCTGCTCGCGATAGCGGTGTGTCAGGCAACATCTTTGCCGACTGAACGGCCGCCATCGTCGGAACGCCGCCCGGAGCAAGCTCGCTCCCACAGGGAATCGCTACTGGTCTGCTGGAATGAAAAAGGCCGGTGATCTGCGCGATCACCGGCCTTTGTTACAGCTATTGCTTAGACGCGTTCAAAAATCGCCGCAATCCCCTGGCCACCACCGATGCACATGGTCACCAGCGCGTAACGGCCGCCGGTGCGGTGCAGTTCGTGGATGGCCTTGGTGGCGATGATTGCGCCGGTTGCGCCCACCGGGTGGCCCAGGGCAATGCCCGAACCGTTCGGGTTGACCTTGGCCGGGTCGAGGTCCAGTTCCTGGCTGACGGCGCAGGCCTGGGCGGCGAAGGCGATGTTGGCTTCGATCACGTCCAGGTCGGCGACGGTCAGGCCGGCGCGCTTGAGTGCCAGGCGGGTGGCCGGGATCGGGCCCAGGCCCATAAATTCCGGCTCGACGCCGGCGTGGGCGTAGCTGACCAGGCGCGCGAGTGGTTTCAGGTTGTTGGCCTGCACTGCGTTGCCGCTGGCCATGACCAGTGCGGCGGCGCCGTCGTTGAGGCCCGAGGCGTTGCCGGCGGTGACCGAGCCGTCCTTCTTGAACGCAGGCTTCATCGCAGCCAGTTGTTCCAGGGACGTGGCGCGCGGATGTTCGTCGACGCTGAACAGTTTTACGCCTTTGCGATCCTGGATTTCCACGGTCGCGATCTGCTCGCTGAAGTAGCCGTTGGCAATCGCGTGGGCGGCGCGTTGCTGGTCTTCGAAAGCCAGGGCGTCCTGCATTTCGCGGGTGATGCCGTTGCGCGCGGCGACGTTCTCGGCGGTGATGCCCATGTGGATGCCGTGGAACGGGTCATGCAGGATGCCGAGCATGTAGTCGATGACCTGGGCGTTGCCCATGCGCGAGCCCCAACGGGCGGCCGGCATCAGGTACGGGCCGCGGCTCATGGATTCGGCACCGGCACCGACGACGATGTCGGCATCGCCGAGCATCAGGGTCTGGGCGGCGTTGATGATGGCTTGCAGGCCCGAACCGCAGAGGCGGTTGACGTTGTAGGCCGGGGTTTCCTTCGGAATGCCGGCGTTCATCGCCGCGACGCGGGAGATGTAGGCATCGCGGGTTTCGGTCGGGATCACGTTGCCCATCACCAGATGGCCAACGAGCGCCGGGTCCACGGCGGCTCGCTCCAGGGCGGCTTTCACGGCCGTGGTCGCGAGGTCGGCCAGTGGCACATCCTTGAGCGAACCGCCGAACGTACCGATGGCGGTACGGGCGGCGCTGACGACGTAGATTTCTGGAGTGTTCATGGCTGGTTTCCTTTCGGTGGATTCTTATCTGTACTGCGATTGAGCAGGGCGTTCAAGGCGGTTTTCGCCTCGTCGGTATTCAGGCGCTGGATGAACAGCGTGTTTTCTTCGCGCAGGGTGGCTTCCAGTTCGGCCAGGGAAGCCTGTTTCATCAATTGCCGGGACTGGCGCAGGGCTTGCTGGGGCATGGCCAGGAAGCGCTGGGCGATTTTTGTCGCCGCCGCCAGGCATTGTGTGCCGTTATCGAAGGCTTCGTTGGCCAGGCCCCAGGCCACCGCTTCGTTGCCGTCCAGGCCGTTGCCCAACAGCAGCAAGCTCGCGGCGCGGGCATGGCCGAGCCGGCGTGGCAGCAACAGGCTGGCGCCGAATTCGGGGCACAGGCCGATATTGACGAATGGCATGCGCAGCTTGGCGCTGCGGGTGACCAGTACCTGATCGCAATGCAGCAGCAACGTGGTGCCAATGCCGATGGCCGCCCCGCAGACTGCCGCGATCAGCGGTTTTTGCAGGCGCGTGACGACCTTCATCAGGTGGAATGCCGGGGCATCCAGATGAGTGGGCGGATTCTGCAGGAAATCCACCAGGTCATTGCCGCTGGTGAAGCACGCCGGGCCACCGGTGAGGATGATCACGCCGATCTGCGAGTCTTCGTCGGCGGCCAGCAACAGCTCGGCCAGTTGCGTGTACATGGCGTTGTTCAGCGCATTGAGCTTGTCCGGGCGGTCGATGGTCAGCGTCAACACGCCGTCGCGTTGCTCGTGTTTGATCAGGTCGGTCATCGCAGGCTCTGCAGGGTCGGTTCAGGGCTGCCACTTTAAGCGCCGGACAAACTCCGGATCTATGGCAAAACGGGTCAACTGCACTGCCGCTTTTTGCCATGCCGGTGTGCCAAAAGCGACACACACCCATTCGGGGTATGGCCGCGCCCGGCGAATCCACCAATAGTGAGGGCATCCGCTCATCCAGAGCCGAACTCGCTATAAGGTGCATTTGCTATGGGCAAGACGCTGCTTAAGGTGATTTCCAGTCTGTTTGTTGTACCGCTGACAATGAATGCCTACGCCGCTCAAGTGGACGACAGCCATACGCTGCGGCTGTACAACTGGGCGGACTACATCGGTGAAAAAACCATCGCCGATTTCGAAAAGGCCACCGGAATCAAGGTGGTCTACGACACCTTCGATGCCTACGAAACGGTGCAGGCCAAATTGCTCACCGGCCACTCCGGTTATGACCTGATCGTGTTGAACGCGTCCCTCGCGCCACCGCTGATCAAGGCCAAGGTGTTCCAGCCGCTGGACAAGAAACAGCTGCCGGGCTGGACCAACCTGGACCCAAAAGTCCTGGAGGATCTGCAAGGGTATGATCCGGGCACCACGTACTCGGCGCCTTATACCTGGGGCAGTAACGGCGTCACCTACAACGTCGACAAGATCAAGGAACGCATGCGGGACGCGCCGATCGGCTCGCTGGCGATGATCTTCGATCCGAAGATCGTCTCGCGCTTCGCCGATTGCGGCGTGACCCTGCTCGATGCCCCGACCGAAGTCATCCCCATGGCGCTGAAGTACCTGGGACGTGATCCGCGCAGCGCTGCACCGGAGGATCTGAAGGCCGCCCAGGACTTGCTGCTGTCGGTGCGGCCGTACATCCGCAAGTTCGATTCGGTCAATTACCTGACCAGCCTGCCCAACGGCGACGTGTGCATGGCCATGACCTGGTCCGGCGACTACGCCACCGCCATGGCCCGCGCCGCAGAAGCCAAGAAGAAGATCGACCTGGCCTACTTCATCCCCAAGGAAGGCTCGCTGATCTGGTTCGACAACATGTACATCCCCGCCGACGCGCCCCACGTCGCAAATGCCCACAAGTTTCTCGAATACCTGATGCAACCGCAGGTGATGGCGGACGTGAGCGACTTCATCAATTACGCCAACAGCAACGCCGCAGCCACGCCGTTGTTGAGCGCCGCTGTGCGCGACAACCCGGCCATCTACCCCGACGCGCAAACCCGCGAGCGGCTGTTTCCGCAGAAGACCCAGGACACCAAGGACATGCGGGCGATTACCCGGGTCTGGAGCACCGTGAAAAGCGGCATCTGATGGGTTCGAACGTTAGTCAATTCGGTTAGAGGTTTATTTATGGCGACGCCAACACGCAGCGTTTTTTCCCCAGCGGACGAGTCCCGGCTGGTCAAGGCCGACAAGGCTCACCACATGCACGGCTATCACGTGTTCGACGAACACGCCGAACAAGGTTCGCTGAACATCGTCGCTGGCGATGGTGCCTACATTTTCGACACCCAGGGCAACCGCTTTCTCGATGCGGTGGGCGGCATGTGGTGCACCAACATCGGTTTGGGCCGCGAGGAAATGGCTGAGGCCATCGCCGATCAGGTGCGGCAACTGGCCTATTCCAATCCGTTTTCCGACATGTCGAACAATGTCGCCATCCAGCTCTGCGAAAAACTCGCCAGCCTGGCCCCCGGCGACCTCGACCATGTGTTCCTGACCACCGGCGGCTCCACCGCCGTGGACACCGCCTACCGGCTGATCCAGTACTACCAGAACTGCCGTGGCAAACCCGAGAAGAAGCACGTCATCGCCCGGTTCAACGCCTATCACGGCTCGACCACCCTGACCATGTCGATCGGCAACAAGGCCGCCGACCGGGTGCCGGAGTTCGATTACGCCAACCCGCTGATCCACCATGTTTCCAACCCCAACCCGTACCGCGCCCCCGATGGCATGGACGAAGCGCAGTTCCTCGAGTTCCTGGTCAAGGAATTCGAAGACAAGATCCTCTCGATTGGCGCGGACAAGGTCGCCGGGTTCTTCGCCGAACCGATCATGGGGTCGGGCGGGGTGATCATTCCGCCCCGGGGTTACCTCAAGCGCATGTGGGACGTCTGCCAGCGCTACGACATCCTGTTCGTCGCCGACGAAGTGGTGACTTCGTTCGGCCGCCTGGGCAAGTTCTTTGCCTCCTATGATGTGTTTGATGTGCAGCCCGACATCATCACCACTGCCAAGGGTCTGACCTCGGCTTACCTGCCACTGGGCGCGTGCATCTTTTCCGACCGTATCTGGAAAGTCATCGCCGAGCCGGGCAAGGGCCGCTGCTTCACCCACGGCTTCACCTACAGCGGGCATCCGGTGTGCTGCACGGCGGCGCTGAAGAACATCGAAATCATCGAGCGGGAAAACCTGCTGGAGCATGTCGACACGGTGGGCGCTTATCTGGAGGAGCGCCTGGCAACCCTGCGGGACTTGCCGCTGGTGGGGGATGTGCGCTGCCAGAAACTCATGGCCTGCGTGGAGTTCGTCGCCGATAAACGCACCAAGGCGTTGTTTCCCGACGAGATCAACATCGGCGAGAAAATCCACGTGCGGGCCCAGGCCCGGGGCTTGCTGGTGCGGCCGATCATGCACCTCAACGTGATGTCGCCACCGTTGATCCTGACGTTTGCCCAGGTTGATGAAATCGTCGAAACCCTGCGCGAATGCATTCTGCAAGTGGCCGCCGAGCTTGAGGCGAGCGGACAGTACGCGGGCCAATGATTTCGTCAGTCAGGCTGTTACCAAGGGCGCGTCCAGCCGCTAGACTGCGGGGCATGAGCAAACCACACGACGATACGCTGATCGCGGTGCCCTTCGGGGCATTGCACAAATGGCATGGGGGAATGCGCGAGGCATTCGCCCATATCGATGAGCCTGACGCCCTGCAACACCTGGCGTCGGCGTTGGCGCAGCTGGTGTCCGTCGAGTCGATGATGATCAGCCTGGAGCGCAAGGACCGTGCGCCTCAGTTGCTGCATCAGCGCGGCATCGCGCAGGAGTATCAGGTCTCGATCCTGGAGCGCTATTTTGCCGGCGGTTATTTACTCGACCCGTTCTGCCTGGCGGTGGAGCAGGGCTTGGCGCAAGGCTTCTATCACCTGGAGGAAATTGCCCCGGACAATTTCTTCGACAGTGACTACTACAAATCCTATTACCTGAAGGCGGGCTGTTCGGAAGACAGCTACTACATCGTCGATATCGGCAATGACACGAAGATTTCCGTCAGCCTCTATCAGGGTTTCGGCGGTGAATGCCTGAGCGCCGAACAGCTGAACCTGCTGCGCGCCGTAGAACCATTGGTGCGCGAGTTCATCAGTGAGTTCAGTCAGCGTGGATTGCTGCGCAGTGGCGAGATCCAGTGCGATAAAGACCAGGGCATGCGCGATGATCTCAAGCACCGGGTGCAGTCGGCTTTCGAACATTTCGGCAGCGACTTGCTGACCGAACGTGAGCGGCAAGTGGCGCATATGGTGTTGCGCGGGCATTCGGTGAAATCGACGGCCAGCCAGATGAACATCTCACCGGAAACCGTGCGCATGCACCGCAAGAACCTGTACCTGAAACTGGAGGTGGGGTCGCAGTCGGAGTTGTTTGCGCTGTTTATCGAGTGGTTGCGCAGGCACTGAATCTGTTGGGCGATGAAGGTCAACTGTGGGAGCGGGCTTGCTCGCGAAAGCGGCGTGTCAGTCAACATCAATGTTGAATGTCAGTCCGCTTTCGCGAGCAAGCCCGCTCCCACAGTGGTTAAAGGTTGACCACAGATTCGTGATCAGTCTTCGCGTTTTACGACCAAAGTGAGAATGTCATAGCTCGCCACCAGTTCGCCGAGCTGGTTGGTCACTTCCACATCCCACGCCACCACCCCTTGCGGGATGCCCTGCGGGCTCTTCTTGCCCTGGTCGATCTTGCGTTTGCAGGTCAGGCGCGCCTGGATGGTGTCGCCGATGCCTACCGGGTTGATGAAGCGCAAGGTGTCCAGGCCATAGTTGGCCAGTACCGGGCCGACGCCTGGGGAAACGAACAGGCCGGCCGCGGCCGACAGCACGAAGTAGCCGTGGGCGATGCGCTTGCCGAACTGCGATTCCTTGGCGGCGATGTCGTCGAAGTGCATGTAGAAGTGGTCGCCCGACAGGCAGCCGAAGTTCACCAGGTCCGCTTCGGTGACGGTGCGGCGGTGAGTCAGCAGCGACTCGCCGATCTGCAGGTCCTGGAAGTGGCGACGGAACGGATGCACCTCGGTTTCGACGACCTTGGCGCCGCGTACGTATTCGCCGGTGACCGCCGCCAGCATGGTCGGCGAACCTTGCACCGCCGCGCGTTGCAGGTAGTGCTTCACCGCGCGCAGGCCGCCGAGTTCTTCACCACCGCCGGCACGCCCCGGGCCGCCGTGCTTGAGTTGTGGCAGCGGCGAGCCGTGACCGGTGGATTCGCCGGCGCAATGGCGATCCAGCACCAGCAAACGGCCGTGCCAGGCAGCCGCGACCGGGATGGCCTTGGCGGCGATTTGCGGATCCTTGGTCACCAGGCTGGCCACCAGGCTGCCTTTGCCGCGCGCAGCCAGAGCCAGCGCTTCGTCCAGATCGTCGTAGGCCATCAGGGTGCTGACCGGGCCAAACGCTTCGATGTCATGGGCACCGCCCTCGGCGTGCGGGTCGCGGGCCTGCAACAGGGTCGGGGCGAAGAACGCACCTTTGTCGACATTTTCACCACGGGGTTCGAAACCGTCGCGGGCGCCGAACAGCATGTCGCTGCTCTGCAACAGGCTTTCCAGACGCTCGGCCACGTCTTTCTGCTGGTCGTGGGAAGCCAGTGCGCCCATGCGCACGCCTTCCACCGACGGATCGCCGACCACCACTTTGGCCAGGCGATCACGCAGGCGGGTGGCGACGGCATCGATGTGTTTGGCCGGGACGATGGCGCGGCGGATGGCGGTGCATTTCTGCCCGGCCTTGGTGGTCATTTCCCGGGCGACTTCCTTGATGAACAGCTCGAATTCTTCGTCGTCCGGGGTCACGTCCGGGGCGAGAATGGCGCAGTTCAGCGAGTCGGCTTCAGCGTTGAACGGTACCGAATTGCGGATCAGGTTCGGGTTGACCCGCAGCTTGGCCGCGGTGTCGGCGGAACCGGTGAAGGTCACCATGTCCTGGCCTTGCAGGCGGTCGAGCAGGTCGCCGGTGCTGCCGATGATCAGTTGCAGACTGCCCGCCGGCAACAGGCCGGATTCATCCATCAGGCGCACCACGGCTTCGGTCAGGTAGCTGGTGGCGCTGGCCGGTTTGACGATGCACGGCATGCCGGCGAGGAAGCTCGGGGCGAACTTTTCCAGCATGCCCCAGATCGGGAAGTTGAACGCATTGATGTGCACCGCCAGACCGCCACGGGGCACCAGAATATGGGTACCGGCGAAGGTGCCCATTTTGCTCAGTTGCATCGCCGGGCCTTCGTGGACGATGTTGCCCGACGGCAGCTCCCGCGAACCGAGGCTGGCGTAGGTGAACAGCGTGCTGTTGCCGCCTTCGATATCGATCCAGCTGTCGGCACGGGTCGCGCCGCTGTGGTGGGAAATCGCGTAGAGCTGTTCCTTGCGCTCGCTCAGGTACAGGGCCAGGGCCTTGAGACGCTGGGCGCGCTGCTGGAAGTCCAGCGCCATCAAGCCGCTGACGCCCTGGCGACGGCCGTGTTCGATGGCCTCGGCGAAGTCCGGGCGCTCCTCATGGGTGCGGGCGATTTCATGGCCGTCGATGGCGCTGCGCAGCACTTGTGCGCCCTGTTGGCCGATCCAGCGGCCGGCGATGAAACTCTGCAGGGTAGGGGCATGCAGTGTAGGTGAAGAGGACATCACGATTGCTCCTGGTTATGAAGGGTTGTGGCGCGGTCGCGACCGCGCCCTTTCGGAATTACCAAAGCGCCAGGGTGTAACCGACGATCAATCGGTTCTCATCGAGGGCGGTAGTCAGGCCATTGCCGGAACGGAAGGTCACGTTGCGCCAGCGCAGGCTGACGTTCTTGAACACACCGCTCTGGATGACGTAGTTGATATCGGTGTCGCGCTCCCATTCGCTTCCGTTGTCGACGCTGCCGGCCTTGACATGGCTGCCGTCGGTGTAGCGGGTCATGAAGGTCAGGCCGGGAATGCCTTGCGCCGCGAAGTCATAGTCGTAACGCAGCTGCCAGGAATCCTCCTCGGCACGGGTAAAGGTGTTGAAGGTCACCAGGTTGACCACGTACGGATCGCCGCCGTTGAGGAACGGAAAGGCGCTGTCGCCGGACAATTGCTGGTAGGCGGCACTGACCTTGTGGGCACCGTGGGACACCGTGAACATGCCGTTGAAGTTGCGGTTGTCGATACGCCCGGCCTTTTCCGCACCGTCACCCCGGCTGTCGAAATAACGCAGATCGCTGCGCAGGTTGAAGCCGTTGCCCAACGGTTGCGTATGCACCAGTCCGGCGAATTGCTGGCGGTAGATCTGGTCGAGCTTGCCGTAGTAGTAGCTCAGGTTCAGTTGCGGACTGAACGCGTAGCTGCCGCCACCGAAGTCGAAGCTATCGCTGGTGGCGGCGCCGAAGCCGATGTCATCGTTGCTGGAGGAATCCCGCAGGTTGGCCTTGATCAGGCGTCCGGCATTCACTGTCAGGCCGTCGATTTCCTGGCTGGTCAGCAAGCCGCCTTCAAAGGTCGAGCCCAGCAGGCGCGTGTCGTTGTAAGTTGCCACTGGCAACAAGGGTTGCAGGGTGCCGAGTTTCAACACGCTCTTGGAGACCCGCACTTTGCCGGTCAGGCCCAGTTCGCTGTAATTGTCGTCCGGTTCATGGCTCTGCGGGCCAAACGGCAGCAGCCCGGTGCCACGACGGTCCGGGCTGGAGTCGAGCTTGAGCCCCAGCTCCCCCAGTGCGTCGAGACCGAAACCGAAGGTGCCGTCGGTGAACCCGGATTCGATGCGCGCGGTGAACCCCTGGGCCCATTCTTCGGCCTTGGATTGCGGCGCGTTGTCCTGACGGAAATCGCGGTTGATGTAGTGGTTGCGCATATCAATGCGGGCCTTGCTGTCGCCGATGAAGTCGGCCATGGCGCTCGGCGCGATCATGGGCAGACTCAATGCGGCGGCCAGCGAAAACAGTGATTCGTAAGGTGTGCTGCGTGCGGGCTTCATTATTTTTATTCCCTGCCAATATTTAGTGTTTGCTGGCGCCGGTGGCACCGATGCCGGTCATCGAGCGGATGAACTGCGCCAGGTAACGGCCACGCTCAAGGGCTGCACGGGGCGAGGTGTCGGTGACGGAAAACAGCCATGCACTAAAGAACGCCAGGCTCATGGAAAACAGCGCCGGGTTGGAGTACGGGAACAGCGCCTTGTCGTGATGCATCACGTTGACCCACACCGCCGGGCTCAGCACCAGCAACACAATCGCCGAGACCAGTCCGGACAGACTGCCGAGGACTGCGCCACGGGTGGTCAGGCCTTTCCAGTACATCGAGAGGAACAGCACCGGGAAATTCACCGACGCCGCGATGGCCAGCACCAGGCCCGAGAGGAAGGCGATGTTCTGCGATTCGAACAGCAGGCCGAGGATGATCGCCAGCACACCGATGCACAGGGTGGCGATTCGCGACACGCGCATCTCCTGTTGCTCGCTCGCCTGGCCCTTGCGCATCACGCAGGCATACAGGTCGTGGGACACCGCCGAGGCGCCGGACAGCGCCAGCCCGGCAACCACCGCCAGGATGGTGGCGAAGGCGACCGCCGAGATGAAGCCGAGGAACAGATTGCCGCCTACCGCGTGGGCCAGGTGCACGGCGACCATGTTGCCGCCGCCGATGATCGCGCCGCTGGCGTCACGGAACGCCGGATCGGTGCCGACCATGACGATGGCGCCGAAGCCGACGATGATCAGCAGCAAGTAGAAGTAGCCAATGAAACCGGTGGCGTAGAACACGCTTTTACGCGCTTCCCTGGCATCGCTGACGGTGAAGAAACGCATCAGGATGTGCGGCAGGCCGGCGGTGCCGAACATCATGCCCAGCCCCAGGGAAATCGCATCGATCGGGTTGGACAGCAAGCCGCCGGGGGCCATGATCGCGTTGCCTTTGGCATGCACGGCGGTGGCACCGGCAAACATCGCTTCAGTGCTGAAGCCGAAGTGCTTGAGCACCATGAACGCCATGAAGCTGGTGCCGAACAACAGCATCACCGCCTTGATGATCTGCACCCAGGTGGTGGCGAGCATGCCGCCGAAGGTCACATAGAACACCATCAACACGCCGACCAGCATCACCGCGTAGAGGTAGTCGATGCCGAACAACAGTTCGATCAGCTTGCCGGCGCCAACCATCTGCGCCACCAGGTACATCAGCGCCACGGTCAGGGTGCCGAAGGCCGAGGTCAGGCGCACCGGGGTCTGTTCCAGGCGATAGGACACCACGTCGGCAAAGGTGTATTTGCCCAGGTTGCGCAGGCGTTCGGCAATCAGGAACAGGATGATCGGCCAGCCCGCCAACACACCCAGCGCGTAGAGCAAGCCGTCATAGCCGTTGAGGAACATCATCGCGGAGATGCCGAGGAACGAGGCGGCCGAGATCAT
The DNA here is from genome assembly GCF_057839025.1 of Pseudomonas sp. KH_046_1. NCBI lineage: Bacteria > Pseudomonadati > Pseudomonadota > Gammaproteobacteria > Pseudomonadales > Pseudomonadaceae > Pseudomonas > Pseudomonas sp. KH_046_1. Next base: position 4,396,108 of record NZ_CM174481.1, on the reverse strand, counting down.
GTCGCCGGCAATCGCCAGACCGTTCTGGAAGCCGGTCATGCCGCCGCCAGCGGTGTAAAAGTCGCTGGTGGAGCGGGTGCGAAGAGCTGCCCAGCGTGTCACGCCAAGGGTGAACAGCACGAACACCAGGAACATGCCGATGGCATTCCAGTTCAATGGTCGGGACGCGCCGTCGGCGGCCATCGCAACATCAGTGACAGCCGCCAGCGGCAGCAGGAACAGCGCGAGAAAGCGGCTCATCGGGCGCACTCCTGCTTGAGTTTTTCATTCAGCGGGTCGATCACGTTGTTGGCGCGATAGACATAGAAACCGGTCAGCGCAAAGGCCAGCCCGACGATGACGACACCCACCAGCATGCCTACGGTGGTCACGCCGCCGCTCAGGGATTGGCCGAGGGTAGAAGGGGAGAAAGCCACCAGCAGCACGAAGCCGTAGTAAATCACCAGCATGGCCAGGCTCAGTGACCAGTACAGCTTCTGTTTGCGGCGAACCAGCTGGATGAAATCCGGGTGCTGGCGAATGAGTTCTACTTCCTGGGGTGTCATGACGCGCGCTCCTTTGTTGTTTTTGTTTTGGGTGAAACAGTGTGTTCGGGTCGATCACCGGACTCCTGTGGGAGCGAGCTTGCTCGCGATAGCGTCAGGTCAGTCAGCACAGCCAGTGACTGTCATGCCCTCATCGCGAGCAAGCTCGCTCCCACAGGTTTTGTGGCTGTTCCTGCAAACGGGGGGTCAGAGCTGATCGAAATCCAGCACCACCTTGTCGCTGATCGGGAAGGCCTGGCACGACAGCACATACCCGGCGGCCACTTCGTAGTCTTCCAGGGCGTGGTTGCTGTCCATTTCCACTTCGCCCTCGATGACCTTGCACTTGCAGGTCGAGCACACGCCGGCCTTGCACGAGTAGGGCAGTTCCGCACCTTGCTCGTTGCCCGCTTCGAGGATGCTCTGGCTATTGCGCGGCAGGTCGAAGGCCAGGGCGCGGCCGTCGCTGATCACGGTGATCTGGCTGACCGCCGCATCCACCTGGCGGGCAGCTTCCCGGGCGGCGCGCTTCTGCTCGCTGCCAACGGCGGCGAACAGTTCGAAATGGATGCGCTCAGGTTGCATACCCTTGGCCTTGAGGCTGTCGCGCACGGTCTCGGTCATTTCCTGCGGGCCGCAGATGAAGGCGGCGTCGAGGGCCTTGACGTCGAGCCAGCGGCTGAACAGTTGCTCGCACTTCTCGGCGTTGATCCGGCCGTTGTACAGGTCGACGTCCTGCTGCTCGCGGCTGAACACGAAGATCAGGTTCAGGCGTTGCAGGTAGCGGTTTTTCAGGTCTTCGAGCTGTTCGCGGAACAACGCACCGGAGCTGGAGCGGTTGCCGTACAGCAGGGTTACGCGGCTGTGGGGCTCGGTTTGCAAGGTGGTCTTGATGATCGACAGGATCGGCGTGATGCCGCTGCCGGCCGCCACGGCCAGGTAATTGCCATGGCGCGCCGGGTCGAGTTCGACGCAGAAGTGCCCGGCCGGTGGCATCACTTCCAGAGTGTGCCCGGCTTTCAGCTGTTCGTTGGCAAACGCCGAGAAGCGTCCGCCGGTAACACGCTTGACGGCGATGCGCAGTTCACCGTCGTTGACCCCGGTGCAGATCGAGTAGGAGCGGCGTACTTCTTCGCCGTCCAGTTGGGTGCGCATCACCAGGTGCTGGCCCTGGGTGAAGTGAAAGCTGTCCTGCAAGTGCTGCGGAATCTCGAAGGCGATGGACACCGCGTCACGGGTCTCGGTGCGCACGTCCTTGATGGTCAGGCTGTGAAATTTGCTCATTGTTGTTCTCCAGCTGGGACGGCCGATTCGCCGCTCAGATGCACTTGAAATAGTCGAACGGTTCCCGGCAATCGACGCAGCGGTACAGCGCCTTGCAGGCGGTGGAGCCGAACTGGCTGAGGACCTCGGTGTGGGCGCTGCCGCATTGCGGGCACACAACCTGCGGGCTCTCGCCGAGCAGGCTGCGCTTGCTGGTACTGCCCTCGGGCGGTGCGATGCCGTAGGCGCGCAGGCGTTCGCGGCCGCTGTCACTGATCCAGTCGGTGGTCCAGGCCGGGGTCAACTTGCGCTCCAATTGCGGCGCTCTGAATCCGGCGAGTTCCAGCGCTTCACGGATATCGCTCTCGATCACTTCGGTGGCCGGGCAGCCGGAGTAGGTCGGCGTGACCACCACGTGAAGGTGGCCGGCCTGCCAGTCCAGGTCGCGGACGATGCCCAGATCCACCACGCTGACCACCGGCACTTCCGGGTCCATGACCTCTGCCAGAATCGCCCACGCGGCGGCCAGGTCGGTCGGTTGAGCCGGCCGGGCGCCGAGGTCGCTGGCGATCAGCTCACCAGGTTGCATCGGGGTACGCTCGTGGCAGGAACTGCATTTCGGCCAGCAGGATGCCCAGGTGTTCGGTGTGCAAACCCTTGCGGGCATTCAGGTAGAAGTAGTTCGGCGTCGCAGGAACGGGCAGGGTGGCACTGGTGAATATCTGCTCGACCTTGGCCTGCCATTGGGCGGCTACGCTGGCGATGTCCGGGGTGATGCCGGCTTCGCACAGCTGTTGTTCGCTGTCATCGGCGGCGATCAGTTCCACGGTGAAGCGCCAGACTTCGGGGATGGCCGCGAGCATGCGCTTGTGGCTTTCCTCGGTGCCGTCACCCATACGCTCGATCCACTCGCCGGAGCGGCGCAGGTGGTAGGTCACTTCCTTCACCGCCTTGGCGGCGATCCCGGCGATGCGTTCGTCGCTGGACTGGCTCAGCCCTTGCAGCATTGGCAGGTGCCAGGCGTCATAGAGGAACTGCTTGAGCATGGTCACCGCGAAGTCGCCGTTGGGTTGTTCCACCAGCAGCAGATTGCGATAAGCGCGTTCGTCGCGACGGAACGCCAGGTGATCGGCATCGCGGCCGTCGTCCAGCAGTTCGGCGGCGTATTCCAGCCAGTTGCGTGCCTGGCCCACCAGGTCGAGGCCGACGTTCATCAGCGCCAGTTCTTCTTCGAGCGCCGGGGCCTTGCCGCACCATTGGCACAGGCGCTGGCCCTGGATCAGGGCGCTGTCGCCGAGACGCAGCAGGTATTCGATCAGATCAGTCTTGTTGTCCATGGTCGACCTCACATGTGCCCGACTTCGGCCGGCAGCTCGTAGAAGCTGGCGTGGCGGTAGACCTTGTCGTCCGACGGATCGAACAGCGGGTCTTTTTCATCCGGCGACGAGGCGGTGATCAATGCCGACGGCACCACCCACAGGCTTACGCCTTCGCTACGACGGGTGTAGAGCTCGCGCGCATTCTCGATGGCCATGGTGGTGTCGGCGGCATGCACGCTGCCGACGTGCTTGTGGTTGAGGCCGTGCTTGCTGCGCACGAAAACTTCGAAGAGGGTCCACTCGGACATTTCAGTTACTCCACATCAGGTGGCCGGATCAGGCGGCGTTCTTGTTTTGTTTTTTGCGGGTGTGGGCGACGGCGGCTTCACGAACCCAGGCGCCGTCTTCCATCGCCTTGCGGCGGGTGGCGACACGTTCCTGGTTGCACGGGCCGTTGCCCTTGAGCACTTCGTAGAATTCGTTCCACTGGATGTCGCCGAAGTCGTAGTGGCCGCGTTCGGCGTTCCACTTCAGGTCCGGGTCGGGGCAGGTGCAGCCCAACAGTTCAAGCTGCGGAATGGTCTGGTCGATGAAGCGCTGGCGCAGTTCGTCGTTGCTCTGGCGCTTGATTTTCCAGGCCATGGACTGGGCGCTGTTCGGCGAGTGTTCGTCGCTCGGGCCAAACATCATCAGCGACGGCCACCACAGGCGGTTGATCGCGTCCTGGACCATGTCTTTTTGCGCCTGGTTACCGTCGCGCATCATGGTCAGGAGGATTTCGTAGCCCTGGCGCTGGTGGAAGCTCTCTTCCTTGCAGATGCGGATCATCGCCCGGGAATACGGGCCGTAGGAGGTGCGCTGCAGCACCACCTGGTTGACGATCGCCGCGCCATCCACCAGCCAGCCCACAGCGCCCATGTCGGCCCAGTTCAGGGTCGGGTAATTGAAGATGCTCGAGTACTTGGCCTTGCCGCTGTGCAGCTTGGCGACTTCTTCATCGCGGTCGGCGCCCAGGGTTTCCATGGCGCTGTACAGGTACAGGCCGTGGCCGGCTTCGTCCTGGATCTTGGCCATCAGTTGCAGTTTGCGTTTGAGCGACGGCGCGCGGGTGACCCAGTTGCCTTCGGGCAGCATGCCGACGATTTCGGAGTGGGCGTGCTGGGAAATCTGCCGGATCAGGGTCTGGCGGTAGGCATCTGGCATCCAGTTCTTGGCTTCGATCTTGATTTCTGAATCGATTCTTTCCTGGAAGGCGCGTTCCTGTTCGGACATTTCCGAGAGGGCTTTGATGCGCTTGACGCCGGTTTCTACGAGCTGTGCGTACATTTTTGAGTTCCCGCCTTGAATCTGTTCTGGGGCATGGGGAACTTTATAAGCGATACAGAATTTAATATCAAACACAAAATGACGTGTCGTATTTGTTTTTTGTATCGCTTTGGGGGTGATGGTTCTTTGGGAGGGGGTACATATCCGTTTCTTCGGTAGCGGCGGCTGGCGGTTTCGCCCTTACGGCGAGTCCCTTTGGCAAACGCCCCAAAGGAACCAAAGGTCTCGCCCCTTACGTACGGCCCCTCGCTAAGGCTCGGGGTTCCTTCGCTCCGGCATTCATCCGGGGGCATTGCCCTCCGGTCGGCTTCGCGCGACCTACATGCAATGAGTTCGACTGCGTCGAACGGCGCTGCGCGCCAGTCCCCGGATGAACACCTCCGCTCAGCCTCCCGAGGGGGCGGGTGGATCAAGATCAAGAGCTGCAGGCGAGCTAACGCTCGGCCTGATGAGTGGTGAAGAGCGACGCGGTGGTGTGGGCTGCTCTGTCTTTGTTCTTCTGTAGGAGCGAGCCTGCTCGCGAAGGCGGCCTGCCAGCCGACCAGTTGCATCACAGGTGAACGAACCCCGCGATCAGGCCGGCCGGTAGGCCGCCTCGCTTTGGCTTTGGCTTTTGATCTTCTTGCCCCCTCGTGAGGCCGAGTGGAGGTTCTGCGCAGTGGGCAACCCGGCATGGATGCCGGGTTAGCTGCCGCCGGCCATGGATGGCCGATGGCGGCGGGCCCACGGAGCAGGACCGGAGCGAGGGCATGCCGAGCCTAGGCGAGGCACCGAATGTCAGGGGCAAGAGCCCTTGGTTACTTGGGGCTTTTCCAAGTAACCCGCTGTAAGAGCGGAACCATTAGCGGCCGTTACCGAAGAAACGGATATACACACGAAACTCAAAACCAAAACCCAAAAAAAAACCCCGCAAAAAGCGGGGCCATAAAGGGTGCAGCAGTCATGCTTTCGGACGTTTATCCAACACGTGGCAAGCCTTGCCTTCCGACCGCTTGATCGAATGAAACGGCTGCAAAACAATCCGCGAACTGATCCCGATATACGTCTTGATGTGCTTGCTCAACTCCCCGCAAACAGCCTTCTGCTGTTCTTCGCTCAGGTGCTGGTGCTCAGCCTTGAGTTCGACATGCACATCCACGCTGTCCAGGTTGCCATTGCGATACAGATGGATCTCATAGCACTCGGCAAGTTGTTTAACTTTGAGAACCTGCTCCTCGATCTGCGTCGGAAACACGTTAACGCCGCGGATGATCAGCATGTCATCGCTGCGCCCGGTGATCTTGTCAATGCGCCGCATCGGCCGCGCGGTGCCCGGCAGCAGGCGCGTGAGGTCGCGGGTGCGGTAGCGGATCATCGGCAGGGCTTCTTTGCTCAATGAGGTGAACACCAGTTCGCCCATCTGCCCATCCGGCAGCACTTCACCGGTGACCGGGTCGATGATTTCCGGGTAGAAGTGGTCTTCCCAGATGGTCGGGCCGTCCTTGGTTTCGGCGCACTCCATGGCCACGCCCGGGCCCATGATTTCCGAGAGGCCGTAGATGTCCAGGGCGGTAATGCCCAAGCGCGCCTCGATGGCGCTGCGCAGTTCGGCTGTCCATGGTTCGGCGCCGAAGATGCCCAGGCGCAGGGCCAGTTTGTGTGGGTCGATGCCCTGGCGCTCGATTTCGTCGGCGATGTTGAGCATGTAGGACGGCGTGACCATGATGATGTCCGGCTGGAAATCCTTGATCAGCTGCACTTGTTTTTCGGTCTGGCCACCGGACATCGGGATAACGGTGCAGCCCAGGCGTTCGGCGCCGTAGTGCGCGCCGAGGCCGCCGGTGAACAGGCCGTAGCCATAGGAAATGTGCACCTTGTCGCCACGGTGGCCACCGGCGGCGCGGATCGAGCGCGCCACCACGTTGGCCCAGGTGTCGATGTCGTTCTGGGTGTAGCCGACCACGGTCGGTTTGCCGGTGGTGCCGCTGGAGGCGTGCAGGCGCACGATGTCGTGCATCGGCACGGCAAACATGCCGTAGGGGTAGTTGTCCCGCAGGTCGGACTTGGTGGTGAAAGGGAATTTCGCCAGGTCGTCGAGGGACTTGATGTCATCGGGGTGCACGCCCAGCGCATCGAAACGCTGACGGTACAGCGGCACGTTGTTGTAGGCGTGGTTCAGGCTCCAGCGCAGGCGCTCCAGCTGATGCTGGCGCAGTTCGTCGATGCTGGCGGTTTCCAGCGGGTCCAGCACAGGGTCCAGCACGGCTTTGGCTATTGGCATGTTCATGTGTTCACTCGAATTGTTTTTGTGTTCCAGCCCTTTTGCACAAGGGCTTTGAGTGCATGCCCCAAGGATACCTCTCGGCTCCCCGGGAATCGCGATTCTTTAGTGGGATAGACGCTCGATGATCAGCGCGATCCCCTGGCCAACACCGATGCACATGGTGCACAGGGCGTAGCGGCCGTTACGTTCTTCCAGCTCGTGCAGGGCGGTGGTGACCAAACGTGCGCCGCTCATGCCCAGTGGATGGCCCAGGGCGATGGCGCCGCCGTTGGGGTTGACCCGTGGATCGGTGTCGCTCAGGCCCAGCTCGCGCAGCACCGCCAGACCCTGTGCGGCGAAGGCTTCGTTGAGTTCGATCACGTCCATGTCGGCCAGGCTCAGGTTGGCCACCTCCAGCACCTTGCGGGTGGCCGGCACCGGGCCGATGCCCATGATCCGTGGTTCAACGCCGGCGGTGGCCATGGCCACGACCCGGCCACGGGCGGTCAGGCCGTGGCGTTTGGCGACTTCCGGGCTGGCCAGCAGCAGTGCGCAGGCACCGTCGTTGACCCCGGAGGCGTTGCCGGCGGTGATGCTGCCGCCTTCGCGGAACGGCGTGCCGAGTTTGGCCAGTTGCTCAAGGGTGGTGTCGCCGCGCGGGTGTTCGTCGTGCTCGACCACTTTGGCCGGGCCTTTGCGCTGGGGAATTTCCACCGCGACGATTTCCCTGGCCAGGCGCCCATTGGCCTGGGCGGCCGCGGCGCGTTGCTGGCTGCGCAGGGCGAAGGCGTCCTGGTCGGCCCGGGAGATGTTGAACTGTTCGGCGACGTTCTCCGCCGTTTCCGGCATGGAGTCGATGCCGTAGGCCTTTTTCATCAGCGGATTGACGAAGCGCCAGCCGATGGTGGTGTCGAAAATCTCGGCCGCACGGGAAAACGCCTGCTCGGCCTTGCCCATCACCAGCGGCGCGCGGGACATGGATTCGACGCCACCCACCAGCATCAGCCCGGTTTCGCCGCTGCGAATGGCGCGGGCGGCGGTGCCGATGGCATCCAGCCCGGAGCCGCACAGGCGATTGAGGGTGGTGCCCGGCACGCTGACCGGCAACCCGGCCAGCAGCGCCGACATGCGTGCGACGTTGCGGTTGTCTTCGCCGGCCTGGTTGGCGCAGCCATAGATCACGTCGTCGACCGTGTTCCAGTCTACTTGCGGGTGACGGCGCAGCAGTTCGCGCAGGGGCACCGCGCCGAGGTCGTCGGCGCGCACGCTGCTCAGGACACCGGCGTAACGGCCAATCGGGGTCCGAACTGCGTCGATGATCAGGGCGTCATTCATTGGGGGTCTCCTGCGTCAGCACCGGGCCGCGCACTTTGTAGGATTTGCCGTGGAACAGGGCGATCAACTGGCCCTGTTGGTTTTCGATGCGCACGTCGTAGTTGCCGGTGCGACCGGAACGGCTCTGCTCGATGCAGTTGGCGTTCAGCGTGTCGCCCAGGCGTGCCGGGGCGATGTAGTCGATGCTGCAACCGATGGCCACGGTGGCTTCGTTGTAGCTGTTGCAGGCAAAGGCGAACGCCGAGTCGGCGAGGGCGAACAGGTAGCCGCCGTGGCACGTGCCGTGGCCCTGGACCATATCGGCCCGCACGGTCATGCCGACCCGGGAGCAGCCGGGGCCGGCCGACAGCAGGCGCATGTCCATGGCCTGGCTGGCGGCGTCGCGCTGGAACAGCGATTGTGCGCAGTCGCTGGCCAGGGTCATGGCTTCATGGTTAGTCATGGAAGTTTCTCCCTTCGGCGACGCGACGGCGCAGCAGCAGCGACGGCCGGTAGCGTTCTTCGCCATAACTGGCTTGCAGGTTTTCCAGCGTTTCAAGAATGTGCGCCAGGCCAATGGCATCGGCCCAGGCCAGCGGCCCTTGCGGATAATTGACCCCGGCGCGCATGGCCAGGTCGATGTCGACGGCCGAGGCCACGCCTTGCAGCAGGGCGTCGGCTGCCTCGTTGGCGAGCATGGCCACGGTGCGCAGGACGGCGAGGGCCGGGCTGTCGCTGAGCAGGCTGACCTTGAGGTCGGCCCGTTGCAGCAGGGCAATACCCTGTTCGAGTGCCAGCGGGTCAATGCCTGCCGCATGGCTGATGGCGATGCGTTTGGCATTTCCGTAATCGAACGCCAGATCCAGCAGGATCAGGTTGCGCAGCCCGTCTTCGCGAGCCCGCTGACAGGCCATGCGTCCGTCGCTCAAGGCCAGCACGGCATCACCGACCCGCAGCAAGCCTTGACCATCGCGCTGGATGATCTCGACGCCTTGTTCATGCAAGCGTGCGAGCAAGCCTTTAGCGATACCGAGGTCGCCTTCCACAGCACAAACCGAGACCTTCGCAGCGCTGCTGATTTCAGCGGCGTACGGGCGCTCTGCACCTTGGGCGTAGCTGTAGAAACCCTGGCCGCTCTTGCGTCCCAGGCGCCCGCCGTCCACCAGTTCTTTCTGGATCAGTGACGGCAGGAAGCGCGTGTCCTGGTAATAAGCGTCGAACACTGAGCAGGTCACGGCGTAGTTGACGTCATGGCCGATCAGGTCGGTCAGCTCGAACGCGCCCATGGCAAAGCCGCCGGCCTCGCGCATCAACGCATCCAGGGTCGGGCAATCTGCCGCGCCTTCCTGAAGCATCCGCAGGCTTTCGGCATAGAACGACCGGGCCACGCGGTTGACGATAAAACCCGGCGTCGAGCGGGTGTGCACCGGTTTTTTGCCCCAGGCCCTGGCGGTGTCGTACAGGCACTCGGCGAGTGTCGGATCGCTGGCCAGGCCGGAGACGACTTCCACCAGCGCCATCACCGGCGCCGGGTTGAAGAAGTGCAGGCCGAGCAGGCGTTGTGGATGCTCAAGCTGCGCGGCAATGCTGGTGATCGACAGCGACGAGGTGTTGCTGGCGAGGATGCAATGCTTGCCGCAGATGCCTTCGAGCTGGCGGAACAGCGCGCGCTTGACCTCAAGGTTTTCGACGATGGCTTCGATGATCAGATCGCAGTCGACCAGGGTCTCGATGGCTTCCACCGCTTGCAGGCGGGCGACGGTTGCGCTGCGCGATTCGGCCGACAGCTTGCCGCTTTCGACCCGTTTGCCCAGCTGCCGGTCGATGCCTTCAATCGCTTGGGCGGCTGCGCCAGGGCGGTTGTCCAGCAGCAATACCGGATGGCCAGCCTGGGCCGCGACCTGGGCGATACCGGCACCCATGGCCCCGGCGCCGATCACGGCGATGCGTGCGTTGGTGTTCAGTGCGGTCATGACTCAGCGCCCCTTGAAAACTGGGGTGCGTTTTTCCATGAAGGCGCCGACGCCTTCGCGGTAGTCCTCGCTGCGCCCGGCCAGGCGCTGCAGGTCTTTTTCCAGCTCAAGCTGCTCGTCGAAGCTGTTGCTCAGGCTGGCGTTGAGGCTGCGCTTGATCAGCGCCAGGCCGTAGGTCGGCTGGGTCGCCAGGTGGCGGGCCAGTTTCAGGGCTTCGTCGCGCAAATCGGCGTCGTCCACACATTGGTAGATCAAGCCCCATTGCTCGGCTTGTTCGGCGCTCAGGCGGTTGCCCAGCAGGGCCAGGGCCTTGGCGCGGGCCATGCCCACCAGACGCGGCAGAGTCCAGGTGCCGCCGGAATCGGGGAGGAGGCCGATTTTGCAGAACGCCTGGATGAAACTGGCCGAACGTGCCGCCAGTACCAGATCGCAAGCCAGCGGAATGTTGGCGCCAGCCCCGGCCGCCACACCATTGACCGCGCAGATCACCGGCAGCGGCAGGTCGCGCAACTGGCGGATCAGCGGGTTGTAGAACTTCTCGATGGACTCGCCCAGGTCCGGCACGGCGCTGCCCGGCGCGACATTGCGGTCGCTCAGGTCCTGCCCGGCGCAGAAGCCGCGGCCTTCACCGGTCAGCAGCAACACGCGCACGTCCGGGTTCTGCCGCACTTGCTTGAGCGCTTCCTTCACTTCGCCATGCATCTGGGTGTTGAAGCTGTTGAGCTGCTCCGGCCGATTGAGGCTGAGCAGGGCGACGCCGGCGTCGATGGAAAACAGGATGTGTTCGAAGTTCATGGTCTTGGCGTTCTCTTGGCAGTCGTTCGAATTCGGATGTCGGTGGCCGCTTTATTGCCCGGTGAAAGTCGGGCTGCGCTTTTCCTGGAAGGCCGCAATGCCCTCGTCGCGGTCGCGGGTGCCGGCCAGCACGGTGAAGGCGTGACGCTCGAAACGCAGGCCGCTGGCCAGGTCGGTGTCCATGGCCTTGAGCAGCGACTCTTTGGCCAGGCGCACCGCCAGCGGTGCCTTGGTCGCGATGCTGCGGGCGATGTGCAGGGCGCGCTCGACGGTGAATTCCGGTTGGGTGACTTCGCTGACCAGGCCGGCGCGCTGGGCCTGGCGGGCGTCGATCGGCTCGCCGGTCAGCACCATTTGCATGGCCATGGATTTGCCGACGGCGCGCAGCAGGCGTTGGGTGCCACCGGCGCCGGGCATGATCCCGAGGTTGATTTCCGGCTGGCCGAAGCGGGCGTCTTCACCGGCAATGATGATGTCGGCGTGCATCGCCAGTTCGCAGCCACCGCCGAGGGCGAAGCCGTTGACGGCGGCGATCAGCGGTTTGCTGAAGCGGGTGATGGTTTGCCACGAAGCCTGGCGCGGGTCGTCGAGGATGCCGACCAAGTTGCGTTCGGCCATTTCCTTGATGTCGGCGCCGGCGGCGAAGGCCTTGCGGCTGCCAGTAAGGACCACGGCTCGGGTGTCGGGGTCGGTTTGCGCGATGTTCAGTTCAGCGGCCAGTTCGCCCAGCAACTCGGTGGTCAAGGCGTTCAGGGCTTGCGGACGCTGCAGGGTAATCAGGCGGACGCCAGGCTCGATCAATTCGACGGCAAGGGTCAGAGGCATGGCGGATGCTCTCACGGTGCATGCTCGGCGTGGTGCCGGCTCGTTATTGGATCGGCCGCAGGGGCCGGTTTTGCCCAAGTATAGCTATAACGTGATACGTAAACGCAATACGAAAATAGATTTAATGTGTCTTATTGGTGGGGGCTTTGATTTTCAGGCTTCCTGCTTAAGGGTGGTGGATAGCGGGTTTTACCTAGAAAACATTGGGTTTTACGGCAATTTTAGGGACGTGTGGACATCCGTCGGAAAGGTGCATTTCAAGTGATACGGTTTTTTAGTCTTTGTGCTGTTAAAAATGATGTGATACAAAGTTTGTCATTATTTGCATCGCTTTGTGAAGGAAGCTTCCATGACCTGCTACAGCCTTGATGGCCTGACTCCGGTGGTTGACCCGAGCGCTTATGTGCACCCGTCCGCCGTATTGATCGGTGACGTGATCATCGGCCCCCATTGCTATGTTGGCCCGCTGGCCAGCCTGCGCGGGGACTTCGGGCGGATCGTGCTGGAGGAGGGCGCCAACCTGCAGGACACCTGCGTGATGCACGGTTTCCCCGACAGCGACACCGTGGTCGAGCGCAACGGCCACATCGGCCACGGCGCGGTACTGCACGGTTGCCGGATCGGCGCCGATGCGCTGGTGGGCATGAATGCGGTGGTGATGGACAACGCCCGGATCGGCCCGCGTTCATTCGTTTCGGCGGCGGCGTTCGTCAAGGCCGGTTTCGAATGCCCGGAGCAGTCGCTGGTCATGGGCGCACCGGCCAGCATCAAGCGCAGCCTCAGCGATCAGGAAGTGGCATGGAAACAGGCCGGCACCCGGGAATATCAGCAACTGGCCCAGCGTTGCCTTACGCAGATGCAGGTCTGCGAACCGCTGAGCGAACCGGAGCCGAATCGTCCGCGTATCAGTGACAGTGGATTGCGGCCCAAAGGCAGTGCCTTGTGAACACGGCCCCTTGTAGGAGCCAGCCTGCTGGCGAAGGTGGGTCAGCTACCTTGGCGTTGACTGACACACCATCGCCAGCAGGCTGGCTCCTACAAGGGGTTGGGCTTAACCGGTTGGCTTTCGGTATATTCCTTTTCTTTTTCCGCACGGAACGCCCATGTCGTCCCTGACTCCCTTGAACCATCTGATTACCCGCTTCCAGGAGCAGACGCCGATCCGCGCCAGCTCCTTGATCATCACGTTGTACGGGGATGCCATAGAACCCCATGGCGGCACCGTCTGGCTGGGCAGCCTGATTCAGTTGCTCGAACCCATCGGCATCAACGAGCGGCTGATCCGCACCTCGATTTTTCGCCTGACCAAGGAAGGCTGGCTGACTGCCGAGAAAGTCGGTCGTCGCAGCTACTACAGCCTGACCGGCACCGGCCGCCGGCGTTTCGACAAGGCCTTCAAGCGGGTCTACAGCACCACGATGCCGGCCTGGGATGGCTCCTGGTGCCTGGTGATGCTCTCGCAACTGACCCAGGACAAACGCAAACAGGTGCGCGAGGAACTTGAGTGGCAAGGCTTCGGCGCGATTTCGCCGGTGGTGCTGGCCTGTCCGCGCAGCGACCGTTCTGACGTCAACGCGACCCTGCTCGACCTCGGCGTCCAGGAAGACACCATCGTCTTCGAAACCACCGCCCAGGACGTACTGGCCTCCAAGGCCCTGCGCCTGCAAGTGCGTGAGAGCTGGAACATCGAGGAGCTGGCGGCGCACTACAGCGAGTTCATCCAGCTGTTCCGGCCACTGTGGCAAGCCCTGCGCGAGCAGGAAAACCTGCAACCGGCCGACTGCTTCCTGGCGCGGGTGCTGTTGATTCACGAGTACCGCAAGCTGCTGCTGCGCGACCCGCAACTGCCGGACGAGTTGCTGCCCGGCGATTGGGAAGGCCGCGCCGCCCGCCAGTTGTGCCGCAACATTTACCGTTTGATCTTCGCCAAGGCCGAAGAATGGCTGAACGCCGCACTGGAAACGGCCGACGGCCCGCTGCCGGATGTGGGTGAAAGCTTCTATCGGCGTTTTGGCGGACTGAAATAGCACGTCATTGTTCAGGGAATGGTGCGGTTCAGGAGACTCGAAGCATCCGATGTCGTGTGGATTGACGTAGACAATAAAAATAAGCCTGCGTGAGGCCTGACATGATTTCTACAACAGCACAGCGCCATGATGGGTTCGACCAGTGGATCCACCAGATCAACCAGATCTGTGGCGCCTTCAGCGCACAACCCCTGGGCAGCGAATTTTCCGGGCGCATCCGCGAATACCAGAGCGATGCGCTCAAGCTCAGCTTCGTCGACGCGTGCCAGGCGCGTTTGTACCGTACGCCCCAGGAAGTCGCGGCAGGCGAGGGCGGCAAGTATTTTGCGGTGTTCCAGCTCGACGGCACAGCGGGCATGGCCCAGGGCGACGACAAGGTCTTGCTGTCCCCCGGCGACATCACGCTGATCGATGCCGCGCGGCCCAGCGACTTCACCTACGGCGAAAACTCCCGGCAGTTGTCGCTGATCCTGCCATATCAACTGGTCGAGCAAACCCTGCGCTTCAATCAGGTCAAGTGCGGTCACCGGATTGCCGCGACTTCGCCCATTGCGATGCTCTCGCACCGGCTGATCCTCGATGCCACCCGTCAGCAGCACCTGACCCGCCAGGAAAGCGAAGCGACCCTGGAGGCGATTGTCAGCCTGCTGCGCCCGGCGATCAGCCAGGCCGACGACAGCAGCGATTCCCACGAGCGGATTTTCCGCAAGACGCTGACCTGCATCGACGACAACATTCGCTCCGAAGACCTGTGCCCGGAATGGCTGGCGCGGGAAGTCGGCATGTCCACCCGGGGCCTGTACCGGATGTTTGCCAAGAAGGGATTGGTGGTGGCGCGTTACATCAAGAACCGACGCCTGGACCTGTGCGCCGAATCCCTGCGCCGTTCGGGCAAGGAGGAGAAGTTGTCGGTGCTGGGTTACTCGTGGGGGTTTTCCGATTCGAGCTACTTCTCCACCGCGTTCAAGTCGCGCTTCGGCATTGCGCCGGGGGAGTATCGCAAGCGGTATGCCTGATCGGTTCCGGCCAACCCTGTAGGAGCGAGCCTGCTCGCGAAGAACTCAAGGACACCGCGATTCTATTGAATTGGCGCGTTATCGTTGACGACCATCGCGAGCAGGCTCGCTCCTACAGGGTTTTGCGTTCGGCCTGGTTACTTCGGTGCGTTGAGGTTCAAGGTCGGCGTTTCATCGAAGAAATTCCATGGCTTGAGCAGTACGTGCACCCATTCGGTCGGCATGATCGGCCATTCTTCGGCGCGGGCGATGTGGGTGGTGCCGGTGGTCAGCCAGACCACATCGTCGGTGTTCTCGATGGAGTGGTTGTCCTGGGTGAACTGCCCCAGGCCCGAGTCTTTGTCCGAGCGGTTCGGGTACTTGCCTTCCGGGTACTTTTCCTCGGGGTTGTATTGGGTCACCCACAGTTGCTTGTCCATGAAACTCAGGCGGTGGTACAGCCATTCGTCCTTGCCGAAGTTGGCGCCCTTGGCCACCGGGTGCGTGCCGCCGGCGTACGGAATCAGCTGATAGGAAACCGGGTTGCCGACCTTGTTCTCCTTGCTGGAGTTGGTCAGCAGGCGCACGGTCGACGGGTCGAATTTCTGCGCCGCCTGTTGCTCGGTTGTGACGACTTTGGTTTCGGTCTGCATGGTGCTGGTGCGCGGGCCGCCACGGTCGTTCGGCAGCACCACCGGGTTCACTTCCACCAGCGAATTCTGCTCGCCGTCCACGTCCATATCGAGACGGAAGTTGTAGATGTGCTGGTGCGTGGTGCCGACGATGTTGTGGTCCAGCAGGGTGCCGTAGCGTGTGTCTTCCTTGGCGGTGTCTTCGTGCATGGTTTTCGATTTCACGCCCTTGACCGCTTCGATGCCGGTGGCGCCGGCGTCGATGCCGATGGTGCCGTTCTGCTGGAAGACCCAGTCGAAGATGTAGTCGTAGTTGCCCACGGTGCTGATCCAGCGCACCACCAGTTCACGACGCTCGGTGCTGAGGTTGGGCTGGCCCATTTCCTGGTGTTTGTATTCGGGGCCTGCGTAGCGCTCGAACACCGCCATGGCGCGCGGGATCGCGGTCGGTGCGCCGGTGTAGTCGGCGATGGTCGCGTCCAGCAGCACGGCGTTTTGCGGCGCGTCTTTGCCACGGGCAATCGGTGAAGTCAGGGTGCCCATGCCGTAGTCGCCGGAATCGAGGTAGGCCTTGAAGTACCAGCCGACGTCGGGGTCGCCGTAAGGCACGATCATGCCGCCCAGCGAGCCTTCGTACATGATCTTGCGTTTCTTGCCCTTGTCGTCGTAGGTGACGGTGGACAGGATCGGCCCGACCCGCGAATCGAGGCGAACGTGGAAGTCCCAGTTCTGCCAGTGAATGCTGTTGCCGCTGATGGTGTAGTTCTTGCCCTCGGGCTCGATGATTTCCAGCGGTTTGACCGCCACGCCCTGGCGTCCGCGCCCGTCATAAGGCGTCGGTTTCATCGGCACCGGAATGAGCGCTTCGTCTTCGATCTTGATCAGTTTCTTCTGTTCCAGGTCGACAATCGCCACCAGGCCCTCGATCGGGTGCGCCCAGTAGTTGCCGTCACCGGTGTTGAGGTAGCTGACGATTTTCAGCAGGCGCTTGTCCTGTGCCAGGCCGTCCTTGCCGTCGAAGTAACCGACGGTCAACGGCGTGGCCACGACCTTCTTCACGTCGTTGATGCCGCGCTTGGCCAGGGCCTGGGCGTATTCCGGGCTGGTTTCCACAGCCGTCTGCACCGTGGCGAAGTCGTCCAGCAGCACCATGCCGTGGGCGCCTTCGATCGGCTTCCAGGACTTGAGTTCTTTGCTGTCGAGATCGACCAGCGCTTCGATCACGTGCTTGCCGTCGAGCACCACGATTGAGGCCTCACGCGGCTGGGCGACGTTTTTCCCGGTGAAGACGAAGTTCCACACCTGATCCTTCGGCGGCTCCTTGACCGAGACTTCGGTGAAGCGGAAGCCGGGCTTGTAGTTTTCCGATTTCTTGACGATGTCTACGGCCGTGGTGATTTCGGCTGCGCTCAGGGGATTGAGCGGGTTGGGGCGGGTCTCGACGACGAAGGTCTTGTCCAGCCCGGACTGGAACACCTGGTTGATAAAGTCCTTGGGCATGAACGCCGTATGGTCCTTGAACACCACCGGCACCGTCAGCTCGATACGCTTGCCGTTGAGCATCGCCACTTTGCTGTCGGGCTTGACCTTGAGGTAGACCCCGTCCTTGGCGATGGTGAACAGATTGGCGTAGTCGTCCCATTTCACCGTGGCGCCAAATTCCTCAAGACCCGCTTGCAGCGGCACCATGTCGGCTTGACCGCCGTGGGCCTGGGCAGTGTTCGCCCAGAAAGGCAGGCCGAGGGCGCTCAAGGTGATGGCCAGGGCCAGGTGGGCAAGCGGTGTTCTTTTGGGCGACGCATTGGGGCTGAACATGGGTGAATTCCTGGGGAAAAGCCGGGTACGGGCATTCCTGCACTTTGTTACAACCCGTCAATGGCTGCATTTGAATGCCTGCCAGATTTCTTTGGTTCTGTGCCGCAATTGAGCTTTCCTGACGGATGGCAGATTGGCAAGCAGACAAAGTACCCGTCCACGGGGCCGCAAACCATTGCTTCAAGTTAATAGGAAGCATTACTATTCACGCCCGTCTCCACAGCACACCGCAATGACCCTCAAGCTGCCCCGCAGACACGGCTTTTTCGAGCATTACGAAGAGTTGGTTGGCACCTGGACCCGTCGCCTGAGGAATCGGCAGCAGGCCGAGGACCTGGCCCACGATACCTTCGTGCGGGTGCTTGAGTCCGATTCGGCGGTGGTGCAACAGCCCCGGGCGTATTTGCACCAGACCGCGCGCAACATTGCCGTGGATGGTTATCGGCGTGAGGACCGGCGGGGCGCCATGGAGTCAGAGGCGATAGATCTCAGTGAGTCGCCGACCGGCGACCCGGAGCATTTCATGCACGCGATCCAGTTGGCGGATTCCATCGAACGGGCGCTCACCGAGCTGCCGGTCAACTGCCGCAAGGTGTTTGTCTGGCAGAAAATCGAGGGCCTGACCCAGGCAGAAATCGCCGAACGCCTGGGGCTGTCCAAGAACATGGTGGAAAAGTATATGATCCGCACGCTTCGGCACCTGCGTGATCGCCTGGACGGGTTGCAGTCATGACCGGCCGCGCCTTCTCCTCCCCAGCCAAACAGGAACTTCCATGATGGATACTCGTGATTGTGCGTGCGGGCAAACAGCGGTTCGCGATGACGCGGCGCAGTGGTTTGTGCGTTTGCAGGAGCCTGTCGTCGATGTCGAAGTGCGTCGCCGGTTTCAGACCTGGCTGGACCAGCACGCCCAGCACCGCAACGAATTCGAAGTGATCCAGGGCTTGTGGAGCGCCGCCGACCTGGTGCCGGCGGCGCGTTTGCGGGCCCTGTGTGAAACCCCGCCAGCCCTGAAAAAGCGTCGTCCGGTGCTGCGTTACGCGGTGGCCGCCAGCGTGCTCGCGGTAGCGCTTGGCCTGGGCCTGTTCAGCGACTTCAATCATCCGGCGCCTTACACCGCCGAGTTTTCAACAGCCCTGAATGAGCGCCGCCATGTGGCGTTGCCGGACGGCTCGGTGGTGGATCTGGACAGCCGCAGCCGGATCCTGGTGCGCTTTGAAAAGGATCAACGAAACGTTGAACTGAGCGAAGGCGAAGCGATGTTCAGCGTCGAGCACGACACCAGTCGACCTTTCGTGGTCGCGGCGGGCAATGGCAAGGTCACGGTCACCGGCACCCGATTCGATGTACGCCATGGCGCCAGCGAAACCCGGGTGGTGGTGGAGCAGGGCACCGTCAAGGTTCAAGGGCGTGATGCCGCCGATAACGATTTCATCAATCTGACGGCAGGCCTTGGCACCCACGTCGATGCCCAGGGCAAAGTTGTCGCCGCCTATGCCGTCAACCCGGCGGAAATGACTGCCTGGCGCAGCGGCAAACTGGTGTTCAACAACGCCAGCCTGGCCGATGTCGCCGAGCAGGTCTCGCGTTATCGGGAGAAACCGCTCAAGGTCGCGAGCGCAGCGGTGGGCTATCTGCGCCTGACCAGCGTGTTCAAATCCGACAACACCGACGCGCTGCTCAAGGCCTTGCCGAGCATCCTGCCGGTGGCCGTGCGCACCCTTGGCGATGGCAGCCAGGAAATAATTTCAAAATAAAATTCAGGTTTTTTTCGAGTTCATCGTCTTCCTGTTCAACTGCAACTGGTTTGCATTAACAAACGCACACTCTTGCGATCCACAGGATTACGTTCGACGTGAAAAACTCCACCGCTAAAAACAACAAACTCCCCTGGTTGCCGCTGGCCCTCGCGCTGGCGGTCAATATTGCGTTGCCCCAGGCCTTTGCCGCCGACGCCATCCGCATCCCGGCGCAACCTTTGGGACAAGCCCTGAGTCAGTTGGGCCAGCAAACCTCGCTTCAGGTGTTCTTCAGCCCTGAACTGGTTGCCGGCAAGCAGGCTCCGGCGGTGGATGGCAACCTTTCTCCGGAAGACGCGCTGCGCCAGTTGCTGCAAGGCAGCGGCCTGCAATACCAGATCGATGAAGGTTCGGTGACGTTGATGCCGGCGCCGACTTCGGCGGCCAACGGCCCACTGGAACTGGGCGTGACTGACATCAAGGTGGTCGGCGACTGGCTCGGCGACGCCGATGCCGCCGTGGTGCAGAACCACCCCGGCGCACGCACGGTGGTACGCCGTGAAGCCATGATCGAGCAGGGTGCGATGAACGTTGGCGACGTGTTGAAACGCGTTCCTGGCGTGCAGGTGCAGGACGCCAACGGCACCGGTGGCAGCGACATTTCCCTGAACGTGGGCGTGCGCGGACTGACTTCGCGCCTGTCGCCTCGCTCCACCGTGCTGATCGACGGCATCCCGGCGGCGTTCGCGCCTTACGGCCAGCCGCAACTGTCCATGGCGCCAATTTCCTCCGGCAACCTCGACAGCATCGACGTGGTACGCGGTGCCGGCTCCGTTCGCTATGGACCACAAAACGTTGGCGGCGTGATCAACTTCGTGACCCGCGCGATCCCGGAAAAAGCCTCGGCGGAAATCGGCACCACCCTGGAAACCTCGCAGCACGGTGGCTGGAAGCACATCGACACCGCGTTCATGGGCGGTACCGCCGACAACGGCATGGGCGTAGCGCTGTTGTACTCCGGGGTGAACGGCAACGGTTACCGTGAAAGCAACAACGGCAACGACATCGACGACGTGATCCTCAAGACCCATTGGGCGCCGACCGATGTCGACGACTTCAGCCTCAACTTCCACTACTACGACGCCAAGGCCGACATGCCCGGCGGCCTGACCCAGGCGCAGTACGACGCCGACCCGTTCCAGTCGGTGCGCGACCACGACAGCTTCAGCGGCCGCCGCAAGGATGTGTCATTCAAGTGGGTGCGGCAGATCGACGATCGCACCCAGGCCGAAGTGCTGACCTACTACACCGACAGTTTCCGTGGCAGCACCATTGCCTCCCGCGACCTGAGCACACTCAACTCCTATCCGCGCAGCTACTACACCTACGGTATCGAACCACGGGTGTCCCATGTGTTTGATGTGGGCCCGACCACCCAGGAAGTCAGCGTCGGTTATCGCTACCTCAAGGAAGCCATGCACGAAGAAGCCAGTCGTGTGGCGCTGGTCAACAACGAGCCGGTCGTGCGTCCGGGGGCGGACGGTCATGTCTATCAGGACCGCACCGGTGGAACCGAGGCCAATTCGGTCTACGTCGACAACAAGATCGACGTCGGCAACTGGACGGTCACGCCAGGCATTCGCTTCGAGCACATCAGCACCGATTGGCATGACCGCCCGGTGCTCGATAACGCCGGTAAACGGGTGCCGGAGAAAAAACGCAGCATCGAGAGCAACGAGCCGCTGCCGGCCCTGAGCGTGATGTATCACATGTCCGATGCCTGGAAGCTGTTCGCCAACTACGAAACCTCGTTCGGCGCGCTGCAGTACTTCCAATTGGGGCAGGGCGGTATCGGTAATGAGCCCGCCAACGGCCTGGAGCCGGAAAAGGCCAAGACCTACGAGATCGGTACGCGCTACAACGATGACGTGTGGGGCGGTGAGGTGACGCTGTTCTACATCGACTTCGACGACGAACTGCAGTACATCAGCAACGATGTGGGCTGGACCAACCTCGGCGCGACCAAGCACCAGGGCATCGAAACCTCGGTGCACTACGACATGGCCGCGCTGAACCCGATGTTGGACGGCCTGACCGCCAACGCAGGTTTCACCTACACCCGCGCCACCTACGAAGGTGAGATCCCGGGCTTCAAGGGCCGTGACCTGCCGTTCTACTCTCGTCAGGTGGCCACCGCCGGCCTGCGTTACGACGTCAACCGCTGGACTTACAACCTCGATGCGTTCGCCCAGTCCAAGCAGCGCTCGCCGGGCACCGGCGTGAACGCCGATGGCAGCTTCAACGGCAACTACATCACCGAAGGCACCGCTGACGGCCAGTTCGGTGATATCCCGGGTTACGTGCTCTGGAACGCACGTGCCGGCTATGACTTCGGTCCGCAGGTGTCGAATCTGAAACTGGGGGCGGGAGTGAAGAACATCTTCGACAAGCAGTACTTCACCCGTTCCAGCGACAACAACTCGGGGATGTACGTCGGTGCACCGCGCACGTTCTTTGTGCAGGCCAGTGTCGGGTTCTGATAGACCGAGTGGACCCCATCGCGAGCAGGCTCGCTCCCACAGTAGATCTTCTGTGCACACAAAATTTGTGAGCGACACAGATCCAATGTGGGAGCGAGCCTGCTCGCGAAGCTTTTCAGACCTTCAACACTCTCCCGCCAACGGCCACCGCCACCAGCAACAGCGCCATCAAGGCAAAGGCAAAGCTCAAGCTGCTGCCATGGGCGACGAAGCCGATGACGGCGGGGCCTGCCAGGATGCCTGCATAACCCAGGGTGGTAATGGCCGGCACGGCGATGCTTTCGGGCATGACCGTCTGCTTGCCGACCGCGGTGTACAGCACCGGCACAATGTTCGAGCAACCGGCCCCCAGCAGCGCATAACCCGCCAGCGCTGCCTCCCAACTTGGCGCGAACGTCGCCAGAAACAAGCCTGCGGCGGCCGTCAGCCCGCCGAACACAATCACCCGCGTCGCGCCCAGGCGTCGCACGATTTTGTCGCCGGTCAAACGCCCGGCCGTCATGGTCAAGGCAAACGCCGCATAACCGAGCCCCGCATACGCCGTGTCGATGCCACGCTCCTGTGTCAGGAACACCGCGCTCCAGTCCAGCGCCGCGCCTTCGGCGAGGAACACGATGAAGCACATGCCACCGATGAACAGGACGATGCCGTGGGGCACCGCAAACGCCGGTCCCGAACTCTCGCTGCCGTAGGGCAACAGATGCGGCACGGCCCTGGCCAGCGCGATCAGCAGCAATACGATCACCACCAGCGTGGCCCCCAGGGGGGAAATCCCCAGGCCAAGCAACCCGCTGACACCCGCCGCACCGACAATCCCGCCCAGGCTGAACAGGCCATGGAAACCCGACATCATGTTTTTGCCGCTGGCGCGCTCGACGATCACCGCTTGCAGGTTGACCGTCGAATCCACGGTGCCGAGCCCCGCGCCGAACATGAACAACGCGGCGATCAGCGCCGGAATCGACGACACCGTCGCCAGCAGCGGCAGGGCGGCACAGATCAGCAGGGTCCCGCCGGTCGTCACCCGCCGGCAGCCGAAACGTGTGGACAGGATCCCGGCCAACGGCATCGCCAGGATCGAACCCACCCCCAGGCACAGCAGCAACAATCCCAGGGTGCCTTCATCCAGTCCGGCCCGGGCCTTGGCATAAGGCACCAGCGGCGCCCACGCGGCGATGCCGACCCCGGCGATGAAAAAGGCGATGCGTGTGGACATCTGTTCCAGGCGGCCGGGAACGAAGGTGGTTTGGCTATTGAGGCTGGTCATAACAATCCTTGGCAAAAAGCGTCGCGTCCTCAACGGACAGTGATCGGCCTGTGAGGGTTCGATCAGTGCCCGGAAAGTTTTACGGTCAAACAGGGCAACATCCTTGCACAGTGCCGCTGTTTTTCGCGATATGTTGAGCCATTCCAATCACACACGGAGGGCTCCATGGCGCAGCGGTACGATGCACGGGGCAACATTTACATCGTGGTAGCGCCCGAAGAATTGCGCCGCCAGGGTATCGACCTGCCCGATCAGGCCAGCCAGGCAGCGCAAACCCTCGAAGCCTGGGCGATAGCCGCGATCGAGGCTTGTTGCAGTTGGGCTCCAGGCACTCGACCGTCCGGCAGCAAGGATCATCGCAGCGACGGTTTGCTGGTCGGACCGTTTCAGTCGTCGCCACCCTTTGATCTGTTGATCGTCAACACCGACGGCACCCTGGCCGAACGCAGTGGTAACGGGCTGACGATTTTTGCCCAGGCCCTCAGCGATCAAGGGCTGTTGCCGCAGAACGAAGCCTGTCTGCTCAGGGTTCACCATGACAAGGCTGATACGCCTTCGCCGGGGCAGACTTCAGTGAAAGTTGCAGAGGTCGAGGGCGTGAAGGGTTTCTGGCTCGATCTGAGCCAGCCACGGTTCGGGCCGTCGGCGGTCAGTGCTCACGGAGTTGCAACGGCGATGTTCAATGGTCGTGAACTCAGCCACGTTGAACCATTGTCGGCACTCAATAGCGCATGGTCGCGCAGCCAGTTCGCGCGGGTCGGCAATCCCCATTGCGTGACGCTGGTGGAAAGCGCCGGGGATCTGCCGAGCAACGAGCAGATGCGTGAGCCGGTGCTGGGTGAGGGGCTGACGCGAATCGCCTACGCCATGCCGGTCGGTGCAGGCAAACCTTGTCCGGCGGGAATCAACCTGCAATGGGCAATGCGCTTGTCCGAAGGACACATCGCCGCGCGGGTATTCGAGCGGGGCGAGGGGCCGACGGCGTCGTCGGGGACCAGCGCCAGCGCGGTGGCCTGTGCGGCCTGGCGGGTAGGCTGGGTCGGCGCCGGGGAGGTGAAGGTGACGATGCCGGGTGGCACGGCGCCGATCTTGCTGGAGGAGGAGTTGGGGGAATTGAGTCGGGTCAGCCTGTTTGGTACGGCTCGAATGATTGATTGAAGTTGATATCGCCATCGCGAGCAGGCTCGCTCCCACAGGTTTTGTGAACGACATATAACCACTGTGGGAGCTGGCTTGCTCGCGAAGAGGCCAGCCCGTCAACACCAGACTCAGCTCAGCCCACTGAACTCCACCACCGGCATCGTCCGCTTCATCAACACCTTGCCATCGCGCACCGAGTACAGCGGCAACCCCTGGCTGCGGATCACCTCGTAATCGCTTTCCGCCGACAGAATCAGCAGGTTCGCCGGCCGCCCGCGCTCAAGGCCGTAGCGATCGCCGAGGTTCATGGCTTTGGCGCTATTGTCCGTCACCAGGTCCAGCGCACTTTGCAGGTTGCGATAACCGAGCATGTGGCAGATGTGCAACCCGGCTTCGAGCACCCGCAGGATGTTGCCGTTGCCCAGCGGATACCACGGATCGACGATCGAGTCCTGGCCGAAGCACACGTTCATGCCCGCTTCCAGCAACTCGTTGACCCGGGTCACGCCCCGGCGTTTCGGGAAACTGTCGAAGCGACCTTGCAGGTGGATGCTTTCGGTGGGGCAGGAGACAAAGCTGATCCCCGAATGTCCGAGCAAGCGAAACAGCTTGGCGCAGTAGGCATTGTCGTAGGAGCCCATGGCCGTGGTGTGGCTGGCCGTGACCCGCGAACCCATGTCGCGGCTGCGGGCCTCTTCGGCGAGCACTTCGAGAAAGCGTGAATGCGGGTCGTCGGTTTCGTCGCAATGCACGTCCACCAGGCAACCGCTGCGTTCGGCCAGGTCCATGAGGAACTTCACCGAGCTGACACCCTGATCGCGGGTGTATTCGAAATGCGGAATGCCACCCACCACGTCAGCGCCCATGCTGATGGCTTCTTCCATCAATTCGCGACCATTGCGGTAGGACTCGATGCCTTCCTGGGGGAACGCGACGATTTGCAGGTCGACCAGGTGCCGGCTTTCCTCGCGCACTTCGAGCATGGCCTTGAGCGCGGTCAGTTGCGGGTCGGTGACGTCGACGTGGGTGCGCACATGCTGGATGCCGTGGGCGGCGAGGGTCTGGATGGTTTTCTTGGCCCGGGCCTTGGTGTCTTCCTGGGTAATGGTCGCCTTGCGTTCGCCCCAGCACTCGATGCCTTCGAACAGCGTGCCGCTCATGTTCCAGCGCGGCTCGCCGGCGGTCAGGGTGGCGTCGAGGTGAATGTGCGGCTCGACAAAGGGCGGCACCACCAGTTTGCCGCCGGCATCCAGATCGTCAGGGCCCAGGGTCGGGGCTTCGATCTGGCGGGTGATGCTGCTGATCAGGCCGTTTTCCAGGTACAACTCATGCAGGCCTTCCTGGTTGCGCAGACGGGCATTGATGATGTGCATCGGGCAGATCCTTTTGGCGAATCGTTTAGGCGATACCCTTACGTTAGCTCGCCAGCGGCGAATCCCGCCAGTTCAAAATGTGGGAGCGAGCCTGCTCGCGAAGGCGGAGTGTCAGTCACCTTGGTGCTGAATGTGCCAGAGTCATCGCGAGCAGGCTCGCTCCCACAGGGGATTGGGTTTATTCAGGAAGATTTCTGCAGTGGCAAAAACCGCAGCAGCGCAGCGACTATGGCTTCAGGTGCATCTTCCTGAACCAGATGACCGGCGTTGGGTATCGGATAAAACTGCGATCCGGGAATCATCCGATGCAGCGCCTGTCCGCGTTCGATGGGAATCCACTGGTCGTCTTCACCCCACAGGATCTGCACCGGGCAGCGAATCGTCGGGTAGAGGCTCTCGGCCTCGCAGGTATAGCGCTCGTCCATCTGTCCGATCTGCCGGTAGAACGCGGCTTGCCCCGGCTCCCCCAACCACGGCTGAACGTAGGGGGCGAGTTCGGCATCGGGAATTTCCCGCTTGATCGCCCCGCGAATATAGGTCGGCACGATGGCGCGCTGGATGTAATCGGGCAGTCCGCTGAACGCCGCTTCATGCTGGCGCACATGCTGCACGAACGGCGAACCCCAAGGCGTCAGAGCCACCGGGTCAATCAGTGTCAGGCTGCGGTAATCCTTGCCATTGAGCAGGTGCGCGCGCAGTGCTGTGGCGCCGCCAAAGTCATGGGCCACCACGTTGGGGCGATCCAGGCGCCAATGCTCCAGCAACTGCGCCAACAACTGGTTTTGCACACCGAGCGAGACATCGTCGTCGGGTTGCGTCGACTGCCCATAGCCCAGCAGATCGAAGTAGTAGACGCGGTGAGTCGCCATGAAATACGGCGCGATCCGGTGCCACACGAAAGAAGAAAAGGGTGTGCCATGCACGAACACCAGCGGCGGGCCGTCGCCGCGTATGGCGTAGCGCACCTGATGTCCGTTGAAGTCGAAGACCTGATCCAGCGGCCAGTCAGTCATGGGCTTGTCCTCTTGGCGGGGGAAGAGGCAAAAAGCATAGGCATAAAAAAACAGCCGATGAAGGCTGTTTTTCATGTCACTGACGAAACGCTGTTCCCCTGTGGGAGCGAGCCTAATCGCGAAGAGGGAGTGTCAGTCACTGTACATGTCGTCTGACACACCGCTTTCGCGAGCAGGCTCGCTCCCACAGGTTATTTGTAATGTCTGGCTTACTCGCCGCGATAGATGCAACCGCTGGTGCAGGTCTCGTGGATACGGATCGCGCTGAGTTCCGGCAGCAGAGGCTTCAATTCCTGCCAGATAAACTTGGCCAGCACTTCGCTGGTCGGGTTTTCCAGGCCGGGAATGTCGTTCAGGTAGTTGTGGTCCAGGCGCTCGTACAGCGGCTTGAAGATCGCCTTGATTTCCGAGAAGTCGCGGATCCAGCCGGTGTGTGGGTCGATATCGCCGCTCAGGTGGATTGCCACTTTGAACGAGTGACCGTGCAGGCGGCCGCACTTGTGGCCGTCCGGTACGTGGGGCAGGCGGTGGGCGGATTCGAAGGTAAATTCTTTGAAGATTTCCACAGTTTTTCAGCTCTGTTCAGGTGGCGTTCGCCGCAGCGATTCGGGCAGGCGGCGAGTTTACCAGTTTGTCCTGACTAAAGGGTCAGCAAGCGCTCGCCGAGGCGACCGTTGGCGGCCAGTTCGAGGAATTCGTCGCCCAGGCGGCGGCTTTCGTCCATGGTCGTGCGCCAGTATTTCTGCCGGCTCGGGGCGTCGCCCATGAAGCGCTTGAAGTCATTACGGTCCGGCAGTTTGCGGTAGGGCAGGCGCGCCAGGTATTCCTTTGACGGCGCCAGCAACAGCACATTCTGCAAGCGAGCCGGGCAGGCGCGGCGCCACGGCAGGGTTTTGTCGAACCAGCCGGGGATCACCCGGTCGGTGAAGTGTGGGTAAAGCACAATGTTGTTGCCGTTGTAGGGCAGGTCCAGGTGATAGTCCAAAAGGCCGCCGTCGCGGAAGGTGCCGGCGCCGGCGCCCGGCAGGTCACGCACGCCTTCCATCACCATCGGGATAGAGCCTGATGCCAACAGGGCCTGGCGCAAATTGCCGGCATTGAGGGCGACGAAGCGCGACGGGAAGTCAGTCAAGGCATTGACCGGCGGCGCCAGGCGCGGGTCGTGGATGATCAGGCGTTCGAAGTGCCGTGCCAGGCGCGCCCGGCCGCGCAGGTTGTCGGCGATGACCGATGACAGGCCCAGCCCGAGGCGGCCGCGATGATCGTCGGCCAGCAGGCCGTGGCTTTTCACCACCATGATGTTCAGGCGGTATTGGTGGTTGCCGAGGATCGCGGCATCGCGACCGTCGAGCAGGTCATTGAGCATGCGCTGTGAGCTCTGGCTGATCTGCGCCATGGTCACGCCCTTGGCGAAATTCTGCTCGGTGTATAGCTGCCCGAGACGCCGGATGCCCTCGGCGGCGTCCGGCAGGCAGGCGCTGGCGAAGCGCCAGGAACCCACCGATGCGCCAATCAGCGAGCGCTCTCGTGGTGCCGCCGGCAGCCACTCGCCGAACAGCGCCAGGTCCAGACCCTGAATCCCCAGCGCCTTCGGACCGCCGGCAGCGCCAGGCAGGGTGCCGACGTCGGCGGCGTTCAAGCCGTTGTCCCGGATGCGCGCAAAAGCACGCGGACCGGCCTTGAGGGTCAGGGAGGGGAACTTGATGTGGATGGCGGTCATTAAAGTCTCGAAGTCTGTTCAGCGGGCAGATTATGTGGGAGCGGGCTGAGGTGTCAGCAATGATGGCAATTCAGATTCAATTAAGTTCAGCGGGTTAGGGTGGCTCGCCTGGACCCCGACGCAACGCTGGGATAGCGCATCGCTGGTACCATTGTGGCTTTCGAGAAGCTCACACCACTGGCACTGGGCATGGAATTAGACCCGGTCAGCGGGCAGTGACTCAAGGATCATCAGGATTGGTAATGAAGGTGTTTCTACTCAATCGATGTGTCGCACGCCGGATGGCGCTGCTGCTTCTGGCATTTTGCTCGGCAGTGATGGCCCGTGACCTGGATCAGGATGAAGCCCTGCGCCTGCGTCAACAGGGTGTGATCCTGCCGCTGGAGCAGCTGCTGCTGCAGGCGATGGATCGTTACCCAGGGGCAAAACTGCTGGAAGCCGAGCTTGAAGAAAAACACGACGTCTACATTTATGAAGTCGAGTTGCTGACCCCGGAAGGTGTGGTCCGCGAACTGGGCATCGACGCCACCACCGGCCGTTTACTCAAAGACAAGGAAGACTGATCCATGCGTTTGCTGCTGGTGGAAGACCATGTGCCCCTGGCCGACGAACTGCTGGCCGGCCTCAACCGCCAGGGTTATGCGGTGGACTGGTTGGCCGATGGTCGCGATGCGGTGTATCAGGGCAGTACTGAACCTTACGACCTGATCATCCTCGACCTCGGTTTGCCGGGCGTGCCGGGGCTTGAGGTGCTGGCGCAATGGCGCGCGGCGGGTCTGGCGACGCCGGTGCTGATCCTGACGGCCCGGGATTCCTGGGCCGAACGCATCGAAGGCCTCAAGGCCGGCGCCGACGATTATCTGACCAAGCCATTCCATCCCGAAGAGCTGTTTTTGCGCATCCAGGCGTTGCTGCGCCGCTCCCATGGCCAGGTCAACCAGCCAACGCTCAAGGCCGCCGGGCTGCATCTGGACGAAGGTCGCCAGTGCGTTGTCCGCGACGGTGCAGACATTCAGCTGACCGCCGCGGAGTTTCGCCTGTTGCGTTATTTCATGCTGCACCCCGAGCAGATCCTCTCCAAAAGCCACCTCGCCGAACACCTCTACGACGGTGAAACCGAGCGCGATTCCAATGTGCTGGAAGTCCACGTCAACCACTTGCGCCGCAAACTGGGCAAAAGTGTGATTGAAACCCGTCGCGGCCAGGGCTACCTGTTCGGCGGGCAAGCCCGGTGAGATCGATCCAGCGCCGCTTGAGCCTGGGCCTGATCAGCGTGATGGTGGTCGTTGGCCTGGTGCTGGCGCAAACCAGCCTGTGGCTGTTTGAAATGGGGTTGCAGCGCTACCTCGAAGCCGGGTTGCGCAATGACAGCGAGAACCTGCTGGCGGCACTGGTGCGCGGGCCGCAAGGCTTGCAACTGGATGAGCGACGCCTGTCACCGGCTTATCAGCGGCCGTTCTCCGGACATTATTTCCGCATCGATTTCACCGACGGCCACTGGCGTTCCCGCTCCTTATGGGATCAGGAACTGCCGGCGCTCGATCACCCCGGCCTGCACGGCAACCTGCAACTGGGGCCGGAAGGGCAACAGTTGCTGGTGTTGCGCACGGACTATCGACGTTCGGGCGTGCCGATTTCCATCAGTGTCGCCGAGGATTACACGCCGATACGCGAAAGCTTCCGGCGCATGCAACAACTCGGGTTTGGCCTCGGTTTGACAGCGCTGCTGCTGATTCTGCTGCTGCAACGGATTACAGTGCGCCGGGCCTTGCGTCCGCTTGAGCAGGCTCGCGAGCAGATCGCGCAGTTGCAACAGGGCCAGCGCTCGCAACTTGACGATCAGGTGCCAGTGGAACTGGAGCCACTGGTGGCGCAGATCAATCACTTGCTGGCCCACACCGAGGACAGCCTCAAGCGCTCACGCAATGCCCTGGGCAACCTCGGCCACGCCTTGAAAACCCCGCTGGCGGTGCTGTTGAGCCTGGCTTCAAGCGAGCAACTCGACGCGCATCCGCAACTGCGCAAGACCCTCAAGGAACAACTGCAACAGGTCGAGCAACGGCTCAATCGCGAACTCAATCGTGCGCGGTTGTCCGGCGATGCGTTGCCGGGCGCACTGTTTGATTGCGATGGCGAACTCCCCGGGTTGCTGGCCACCCTGAACATGATCCATGGCGACCACCTGGCGCTAAGCTATCGCGCACCGGCCGGCCTGCAGTTGCCCTGGGATCGTGAAGACCTGCTGGAGCTGTTGGGCAACCTGCTGGATAACGCCTGTAAATGGGCGGATGCCGAGGTTCGCCTGAGTGTGGCCGAGACTGCAGAGGGCTTTGAACTCAGCGTGGAAGATGACGGCCCGGGCATTCCCGAAGAGCGTCGCGATCAGGTGTTTGGCCGAGGTACGCGGCTGGATGAGCAAACCCATGGGCATGGTTTGGGGCTGGGTATCGTGCGTGACATCGTCGATAGCTGGGGCGGCAAACTGTCGTTGCTGGAAAGCGAGTGGGGCGGGTTGAAGGTCGTCATCGAGTTGCCCAGACACACTTGAAGTCACACCAGGAACCCTGTGGGAGCGAGCCTGCTCGCGATGAGGCCATGTCAGTCGACATTAACTGTGGCTGACACACCGCTATCGCGAGCAGGCTCGCTCCCACAGGGACGGCGCCGATCAAGTGTGATGAATCTCCCGATCCTTGGTTTCCGGCAGGAAGAACGTGCCGAGAACGGCCGTCATCACCGCGATGACAATCGGATACCACAGCCCGTAGTAGATATCCCCCGTGGCCGCCACCATGGCGAACGCCACCGTCGGCAGGAAGCCACCGAACCAGCCATTGCCGATGTGATAGGGAAGCGACATCGAGGTGTAGCGGATGCGTGCCGGGAATAGTTCGACCAGCCAGGCCGCAATCGGCCCGTAGACCATGGTCACATAGATCACCAGGATGGTCAGGAGCAACAGCACCATCGGGTAGTTGGTCTTGGCCGGGTCGGCCTTCTCGGGGTAGCCGGCGTCCTTGAGGGCGGTGACGAGGGTGGCGGTAAAGGCGTCGTTTTTGGCCTTGAAGTCGGCAGCCGGCATGCCGGTGCCCTCGAAGCTCTCGATCACTTTCTCGCCAATGCGCACCTGCGCAACGGCGCCCGGCTCGGCGCTCACGTTCTTGTAGGGGATGGCCTTTTTGGCCAGCACGGTCTTGGCCAGGTCACAGGAACTGGTGAATTTGGCCTTGCCCACCGGGTCGAACTGGAACGAGCACTGGCCGGGATTGGCGACTACCGTGACCGGATTCTTCTCCTGCGCAATGAATACGTCGGGGTTACCGTATTGGGTCAACGCATGGAAGATCGGGAAGTAAGTCAGTGCCGCGATAATGCAGCCGGCCATGATGATGCCCTTGCGCCCGATGCGGTCGGACAGGCTGCCGAAAATGACGAAGAACGGCGTACCGATCAGCAGTGAGCCGGCAATCAGCAGGTTGGCGGTCTGCGGGTCGATCTTCAATGTCTGCAACAGGAAGAACAGCGCATAGAACTGCCCGGTGTACCAGACCACCGCCTGGCCGGCGGTGCCGCCGAGCAGGGCCATGATCACGATCTTCAGGTTCTCCCAGCGTGCGAAGGATTCAGTCAGCGGCGCCTTGGAAGACTTGCCTTCGGCCTTCATTTTCACGAACACCGGCGACTCGTTGAGCTGCAAGCGGATGTACACCGAGATAATCAGCAGCAGGATCGACAGCAGGAATGGAATCCGCCAGCCCCAGGCTTCGAAGGCTTCAGTGCCCAGGGCGGTGCGGCAGGCGAGGATCACCAGCAGTGAAAGAAACAGGCCGAGGGTTGCTGTGGTCTGGATCCACGAGGTGAAAAAGCCGCGTTTGCCCTTGGGTGCATGTTCGGCCACGTAGGTCGCTGCGCCGCCGTACTCACCGCCCAGCGCCAGGCCCTGCAGCAGGCGCAGGCTGATCAGAATGATCGGCGCGGCGACGCCGATGCTCGCATAGCCGGGCAGCAAACCCACCACGGCCGTGGAAATACCCATGATCACAATGGTGATGAGGAACGTGTGTTTGCGCCCGATCATGTCGCCCAGCCGACCGAACACGATGGCGCCGAAGGGCCGTACGGCGAAGCCTGCGGCGAAGGCGAGCAGGGCGAAGATGAAGGAGGTCGTCTCGTTGACGCCGGCGAAGAAGTGTTTGGCGATGATCGCCGCGAGGGAGCCGTACAGGTAGAAGTCATACCATTCGAACACGGTGCCCAGGGACGAGGCGAAAATGACCTTGCGCTCCTCCCGGGTGAGGCCGCGGTTGGGCGTGCTGCCCGTGGTTGCATTGTCGATTGCTGCCATGAGTATTCTCCGTCTTGCTCTTGTTGTAGGCCGGAGTTCCCACCAACACTTACCGTACCCAGGCCCTGGGGCTGATGTCATCGGATTACGGGGCTTGCATTCAGGTTGACGCCAGAAAACGCTGCAAGGTTCCGTGAAGCATAATCAAGGTCCGGCAGATATCCACTCGCCATCATTTGATTGAGCAGCGCACAGAAACAAATGTGGGAGCGCAATCCATTGCACACGCAGAGCCCCACGAGCTTTGACACCACGCTGACTCTGCGGCAAAGTGCGCGCCCTCTAATAAAACCCATTCCTTTTATCCGCTGGCGGCTTTCGCAGACTGCCGGATGGACTCTTTCCGTTTGTCACGAGGTAACGAAATGAATGCAGTCATTGCCGCGGTCGGCATCATGCTGATCCTCAGCCTGTCCCGCGTGCATGTGGTGATCGCCCTGATCGTCGGTGCGCTGGTAGGTGGTTTGACCGGTGGCCTGGGGATCGAGGCGACGCTCAAGGCTTTTAACAGCGGCCTCGGCGGCGGGGCGACGGTGGCTTTGTCCTACGCTTTGCTCGGTGCTTTCGCCGTGGCCATTGCCAAGTCCGGCATGGCCCATGCGCTGGCCGACAAGGCCCTGGCCATGGTCGATCGCCAGCACGCCAGCGGCGGTGGCCAGGTCAAATGGCTGCTGATCGGCCTGCTCTGGGTCGTGGCCATCGCCTCGCAGAACATCTTGCCGATACATATCGCGTTCATTCCGTTGCTGGTGCCGCCGCTTCTCTACGTGTTGACCAAGCTGCAACTGGACCGTCGACTGATTGCCTGCGTCATGACCTTCGGCCTGATCACGCCCTACATGTTCCTGCCGGTGGGCTTCGGCAACATCTTCCTCAATGAGATCCTGCTGGCCAACGTCGCCCGCAGCGGCGTGGACATCAGCGGCATCAACGTGACCCACGCCATGGGCATTCCGGCCCTGGGCATGGTGGCGGGCCTGCTGATTGCGTTTGTCAGCTACCGCAAGAAGCGTGTCTACGACCTGGCGAAGATCGAACAGGTCGAGCAAGTGGCGGTGCAATACAACCCGCTGAGCCTGATGGTGGCCGGTGTGGCCATCGCGGCGGCATTCATTATTCAGTTGTTGCTCGATTCGATGATCATCGGTGCGCTGGCCGGTTTCCTGATTTTCTCGGTGTCGGGCATCGTCAAATGGCGCGACACCGACGACCTGTTCACCGAAGGCATGAAAATGATGGCGATGATCGGCTTCATCATGATCGCCGCCTCCGGGTTTGCCGAAGTGATGAAGGCCACCGGTGAGGTGCAGACGCTGGTCGAGTCGTCGGCGTCGTACATCGATCACAGCAAAGGCATTGGCGCCTTGCTGATGTTGCTGGTGGGGTTGCTGGTGACCATGGGTATCGGCTCGTCATTCTCCACCGTGCCGATCCTGGCGGCGATCTTCGTGCCGTTGTGCGTGCAACTGGGCTTCAGCCCGTTGGCGATCGTGTGCATCGTCGGCACGGCCGGAGCCTTGGGCGACGCCGGTTCGCCGGCTTCGGACTCGACCCTGGGCCCGACTTCCGGCTTGAACATCGACGGCCAGCACCACCACATCTGGGACACCGTGGTCCCGACCTTCCTGCACTACAACCTGCCGTTGCTGGCGTTTGGCTGGGTGGCGGCGATGGTGCTGTAACCCCCGGAGCACCTGTGGGAGCGAGCCTGCTCGCGAAGGCGGCACATCCAGCATCGATGTGTCTGACATACCGCTTTCGCGAGCAGGCTCGCTCCCACAAGGGATCACCAGTGTCCTCAATGACCGCGTTCAACTTTTGCCTCGGCGTGCCGTTAAAGCTTTTAACCACGCCAACAAAATCAAAAGAGTGAACGTCATGCGCATGAGCCTCAAGGCCAAAGTCCTGTCCCTTGCCGTCCTCCCGGTGTTGCTGTTTGCGCTGGTCATCAGCCTGACCACGCTGTTCATTCTGCAGGATCAGGCGCGCAAGGAAGTCGAGCAGACCCGCGAGCGCCTGCTCGGCGATGCCAAGGCGACCCTGCAAAGCTACGTGGCCGTGGCCATGACCACGATCAAACCGCTCTACGACGCCGCTGCCCCCGGCGATGAGGCGGCGCGGGCCCAGGTGATCAAGCTGCTGTCGAGCATCACCTATGGCAAGGACGGCTACTTCTTCGGCTACGACTCCAACACCGTGCGCCTGTTCAAGGCCAACAGCCCCGAAGGCGTGGGCCAGAGCTTCAAGGACAACCGCGACCCGAACGGTGTCTACGTCAACCGCGACCTGGTGAAAGTCGCCAGGGACGGTACGCACTACCTGCAATACAGCTCGACATTGCCCGGCAATACCCAGGTGCTGGTGCCCAAGCTCGGTTACACCGAATACCTGCCGAAGTGGGACATGGCGGTCGGCACCTCGGTCAACCTCGACGGCATCGAAGCACAAGTGGCCGTGGTCGAAGCCAAGGTCCAGGAGCGCATGCAAGGCATGGTGCTGAGCATCGTCGGCGTGGCGGTCGTGGTGCTGTTGGTGATCGCTGCCGCGGGGATGCTGCTGGCCAACACCATTCTGCGTCCGCTGCATTTGATGAAAGCCAACCTCGACGACATCGCGGCAGGCGAGGGCGACCTGACCCGCCGCCTGACCATCACCAGCCAGGACGAACTCGGTGAACTGGCCGGCTCGTTCAACCGTTTCGTCGACAAGATCCACGGTTTGGTACGGCAGATCGCCGAAATGACCTCTCAACTGACCGGGCTGGTGAATCAGGTGTCCGACCAGGCCAATCGCTCGGACCAGGCCATGGAGCGTCAGCGCCATGAGACCGATCAGGTGGCCACGGCGATCAACCAAATGTCGGCGGCAGCCCAGGAAGTGGCCAAGAGCGCGCAGAGCGCCGCGGTCGCCGCCCAGCAGACCGACGAAGAAGGGCAGGCAGCCAAGCGCGTGGTGGCCGGCAGCATCGAGAAGATCCATGCGCTGGTGGACGACATCCGCAGCAGCGGCGTGTCCCTGGACAGCCTGCAAAAAGACGTGTCGTCGATTGTCAGCGTGCTCGGGGTGATTCGCTCGATTGCGGAGCAGACCAACCTGCTGGCGCTCAACGCGGCCATCGAAGCCGCCCGCGCCGGTGAGGCCGGGCGCGGCTTTGCGGTGGTGGCCGATGAAGTGCGGGCGCTGGCCAGCCGCACGCAAATCAGCACCCAGGAAATCCAGGGCATGATCGACCGCTTGCAGGCCGGCACCCGGTCGGCGGTGGAGGCGATGCGTAGCTCCAGCGAGGCCGGCGACGGCACCTCGGCCCAGGCCAACGAGGCGGGGGCTTCGCTGGACGCCATGGCGCAGCTGATCGCGACCATCAATTCGATGAACGCGCAGATCGCCAGTGCCGCCGAAGAACAGACCGCCGTGGCCGAAGAGATCAATCGCAGCGTGCATCAGATTGCCGTGGCGGTGGACAGCGTCGCGGACGAAACCCAACTTGGCGCGCAGACTACACGCAGCCTGGCCGACCTCGGTCAGCGCCTGGGCAGTCTGGTCGGGCAGTTCCGTATCTGACAGAACAACTTTTTGTGGCGAGCGAGCTTGCTCGCGCCGGGCTGCGCAGCGGCCCCAGAAATCTGTGAGCGCTACGCACTCAAGCGGGAGCAAGCTCCCTCGCCACAAAAGATCGCAGCCTGCGGTAGCTCCTACACTTACGGTGTGCATTTGAGCACTGGCGACCACACAAGAGGAGTCAGACCCATGATTGACCCTGAAAGTATCTGCGATTGTCCGAAATGTACCTGCAAACTCGGTGAACATCCGATTGCCCGTCACGGCAAGCATTACTGCTGTGAAGCCTGCGCCAAACACCATGAGCACGGCGAGGAGTGCGCTCATAAAGGCTGCAAGTGCTCCCATGGCTGACGGCATTCGCGACAAGCTATAAAAAGTGGAGCCTAGTCCGGCTCCACTTCCAGCCTGAGACTGTCATCTTCCAGGCGTTCGCTGTGGCGCACGGTGCCCTGCAAGCGCCGTCCTTCGACCCGCAGCACCAGGGTCCTGGCTTGCTCCAGATCTTCCGGCAGTGGTGCCGGGACGCGTATGGCGAAGCAGAAGGGGTCATTTTCGACCTGTTCCAGTCCGATCCGGCACTCGACGCTTTTGGTGGTGCGGCCGGTCGGCGTGTCCAGACCGTAGTCCAGCTGCGCAGGGCTGTAGACGGGTGTTGTGCTCATATCCCTTCCCCCGAACCTGATGGTTACCGGATATTAGTTCGCCGGCCGCCACTTGACGTTTTCCACGCCGAATTTTTCAGCCATCGGCTTGCTGGTCTTTTGCACCTTCTCGCGTCCGAATCGGGGGATTCGCCCCACCCCCGCATCACAGCTCGCCCAATGCCAGGCTTCTGCGTTATCCAATTTTTCCAGGCGGATGATGAATGATTTCTGAGCGCCGTGGAGGGTGTACTCGATGACGAATAATTTTGCACTGTTCATAAAGCCCCGATTCCTCCCTGTTGTACATAAAAGGATCGCGTGCCATCAGGAAAATTCACTCTGATTGTCGGTAGACGGCGGTTGCTGGCGACAAGTTCGGCGCCCCGTTACCATGGAAACTTCCCGTACCCCCAATGAACATTGACCATGGCCCTCGCAGCCCCTCCCGACTTGAGTGATACCGATGTGCCGGTGCAACCGCTGGCGCGGACCTATCCGCGTGGGCTGTTCATCGAGCCCCACGAGCATGTGTGGGGGCAATTGCTGTATGCGATGAGCGGGGTGATGTGGGTCGAGACGCCGCACGAGGCACTGGTGGTGCCGCCGCAGCGGGCGGTGTGGTTGCCGCCGGGGGTACCCCACGGAATACGCGTGGTCTCGGACCTGCAAATGCGCAATATCTACCTGCGACCTACTTTGGCGGCGACCCTGGATGACAGCGTTCAGGTGATCGAGGTCGGCGGCTTGCTGCGCGAACTGATCGTCGGTCTGGTGGAGCAGGGCAACGACGGGCCGCCCGAGTATTACGACGCGCTGGTGGGCTTGGCGTTGCTGGAGCTCAGGCGCCAGGCGTTCGCTGCTGAAAATCCCGCTGCCGGACGATTCTGACCGGCGATTGATGAATTTGTGTCAGGCGGTCATGGCCGCGCCGTCGCTGGATATCTCGTTCGAGCAGCATGCAGAAACCGCCGGTGCCAGCGTGCGGACCCTGGCGCGGTTGTTCAAGGACGTTTTGGGCATGGGCTTCGCCGAGTGGCGGCGTCAGGTGCAACTGGCGACGGCGGTGGCCGAGCTGATCCAGGGCGTACCGGTCAGCGCGATTGCCCGGGAGCTGGGCTATTCGCCGAGCAGCTTCAGCGACATGTTTCGCCGTGAGCTGGGCGTTGCCCCTTCGCAGTTTCCGGCGGCGCAACGCCAGGACTGAATTCGCCGAGGCCAGGCTTTGGCCGAAATTCAGAAGCACTTGGCCGATGCTCGCAGGCGTCGCCCTCTAGACTCGGCGCATACCTCAATTGCCCCTGGAGTCTGCCATGAACTACCTCGTGTCACTGGCCATCGGTCTGGGCGTCGGTCTGCTCTACGGCGCCCTGGATTTTCGTTCCCCCGCACCCCCGGCCATCGCGCTGGCGGGCCTGCTCGGCATGCTCGCTGGCGAAAAGCTCTGGCCGATGGGGCGGGGGCTGGTGGCTGGCTGGATCTCCTGAACCCTTTTCGACTCGATGGATACGCCCATGAAAGCTCTGCAATTCGATAAAACCGGTGATCTCTCGGCCCTGCGCTACGTCGAGGTGCCTACGCCTGTGCCCGGCGCCGATGAAGTGCTGGTCCAGATCAAGGCCGCCGGCCTCAACCCCAGCGATGTGAAGAACGTGCTGGGGCGTTTTCCCTACACCACCTTGCCGCGGATTCCCGGTCGTGACTTTGCCGGGGTTGTCGTGGCCGGCCCGCAGGCGCTGATCGGTCAGGAAGTCTGGGGCACGGGCAAGGAACTGGGCTTTTTCGCCGACGGTTCCCACGCGCAATTCGTCAAACTGCCGGCCAACGGCGTGGCGCTCAAACCCACGCATTTGAGCTTCGCCCAGGCCGCCAGCCTCGGTGTGCCGTACACCACGGCGTGGGACGCACTGGAACGCAGCCTGGTGACGGCCGAAACCCGATTGTTGGTCATTGGTGGCGGGGCAGTCGGCAGTGCCGCGCTGGCCTTGGCCAAGGTGCGCGGTGCCCGGGTGCTGGCGGCCGCCCGACGTCGGGAACAGGTCAAGGACTTGCAGGATCAGGGTTATCAAACCCTGCAACTGGATAAACCTGAAGATTTGGGCGCACAGGTCAACGCGGTCT
Source organism: Pseudomonas sp. KH_046_1 (assembly GCF_057839025.1). Classification (NCBI taxonomy): domain Bacteria; kingdom Pseudomonadati; phylum Pseudomonadota; class Gammaproteobacteria; order Pseudomonadales; family Pseudomonadaceae; genus Pseudomonas; species Pseudomonas sp. KH_046_1. The sequence continues at coordinate 4,357,598 of NZ_CM174481.1, read as the reverse complement.
ATGCCGGCGGTGCCGACGTGATTTTCGACACCACCGGTTTCTGGCTGCCGGCCTCGGTACCCGCCCTGGCCGCGTTCGGCCGCATCGCGATCATCGCGGCCCCCGTGGACGGTCACGTGCAGTTGCCGGCCCTGGCGTTGTATCGCAAGGGTGGCTCGGTGGTGGGAATCAACTCGCTGCTGTACGGCGTGCAGGCGTGTGCGGCGATGCTCGACCAGTTCGGCCGGTTCTTCGATCAGGATTTGTTGCCTCTGCCACAAGGCTTGTTCGAGTCGCCATTGGCGGAAGGCCTGGAGCGTTATGCCGAAGTGAATCAAGGCAGCGGTGACAAGGTGATTCTGCTGCCTTAACTGCGATCAATGTGGGAGCGACGGTGCGGCGATCCGACCTGCTCGCGAAGACGGCGGCACATCCAGCAATGATGCGACTGGCACACCGTTTTCGCGAGCAGGCTCGCTCCCACAAAGTCCGTGGCTGTGCAACGCCTTGTGCGTGCCTCGCTCTGCTAGAATCGGCCCCATTGACCCAATGAGGTACCCCCAATGAGCGAGCCGATTCGCCTGACCCAATACAGCCACGGCGCCGGTTGCGGTTGCAAGATTTCCCCCCAGGTGCTGGAAGTGATCCTGGCCGGCAGCGGGGCGCAGAACCTCGACCCGAAGCTTTGGGTCGGCAATGCCTCGCGCGATGACGCGGCGGTGTATGCGATCGATGAGGAACGCGGCGTGGTCTCGACCACGGATTTTTTCATGCCGATCGTCGACGATCCCTTCGATTTCGGCCGAATTGCCGCCACCAATGCCATCAGCGACATCTACGCCATGGGCGGTGACCCATTGATGGCGATTGCGATTCTGGGCTGGCCGGTGAACGTGCTGGCGCCGGAAGTTGCCCGGGAAGTGATACGCGGCGGTCGTTCGGTGTGTGACGAGGCGGGCATCCCGCTGGCAGGCGGGCACTCCATCGACGCGCCAGAACCGATCTTTGGCCTGGCCGTCACCGGTCTGGTGGAAAAGCGCCACATGAAGCGCAACGACACCGCCACCGCCGGTTGCCTGCTCTATCTCACCAAACCCCTGGGGATCGGCATCCTTACGACCGCCGAGAAAAAGGGCAAGTTGCGTCATGCCGACATCGGCCTGGCCCGGGACTGGATGTGCACCTTGAACAAACCCGGCAGCCGTTTCGGCAAGCTCGCCGGCGTAACCGCGATGACCGATGTCACCGGTTTCGGCCTGCTCGGGCACCTGGTGGAAATGGCCGACGGCAGCCAGCTCACGGCGCGCATTGAATATGACCGTGTACCGCGCCTGCCGGGGGTCGAGTATTACCTGGAACAGGGCTGCGTACCGGGTGGGACACTGCGCAATTTCGACAGCTACGCCAGCAAGCTCGGACGCCTTCAGGAGCTGCACAAACGTGTGCTCTGCGACCCGCAGACCAGCGGCGGCCTGCTGATTGCCGTGACGCCTGAAGGCAACGAGCAATTCCTCTCGGTGGCCGCCGAACTGGGCCTGAGCCTGGAACCGATCGGTGAACTGGTCGAGCGACAGAGCAACGCAGTCGAGGTGTTTTGATGTTCGTCGACTGCACTGATTACCGCGACATCTTCCTCAACGACCGGCCAATGATGGACGCCCGCGCGCCTGTCGAGTTCAACAAGGGCGCGTTTCCCGGTGTGATCAACCTGCCGTTGATGAATGACCATGAACGCCAGCGGGTCGGCACCTGCTACAAGCAGCACGGCCAGCAAGCGGCCATCGTGCTGGGGCATCAACTGGTGTCGGGCGCGGTCAAGGCCGAACGCATCCAGGCCTGGGCCGATTTTGCCCGGGCGCATCCGGATGGCTTGCTGTATTGCTTTCGCGGCGGCCTGCGCTCGCAGATAGTCCAGCAATGGCTCAAGGACGAGGCCGGTATCGACTATCCACGGGTGGGCGGCGGCTACAAGGCCATGCGCACCTTCCTGCTGGACACCCTCGATCAAGCCGTGACCCAGTGTGATTTCGTCCTGCTGGGCGGCATGACCGGCACCGGCAAGACCGAGGTGCTCACGCAACTGGGCAACGCCGTGGACCTTGAAGGCCATGCCAACCATCGCGGCTCCAGTTTCGGCAAGCGCGCAACGGGCCAACCCTCGAATATCGACTTCGAAAACCGCTTGGCCATCGACGTGCTGAAAAAACGCGCCCGGGGCATCGAGCAGTTCGTACTGGAAGACGAAAGCCGTGCGGTGGGCAGTTGTGCGCTGCCGTTGCCGTTGTACCAGGGCATGCAGCAATTTCCGATGGTCTGGCTGGAAGACAGCCTGGAAGGTCGGGTCGAGCGGATCCTGCGCGATTACGTGGTGGATCTGTGCGCCGAATTCATCGACGTGCATGGCGATGACGGTTTTGCGTTGTTTTCCGAGCGCTTGCTGGCGAGCCTGAACAATGTGCAGAAACGCCTGGGCGGTGAACGTCATCGGCGCATGCTGGTCTTGATGGAGGATGCGTTGGCCGAGCAAGCCCGCAGTGGCGCGGTGGATCTGCACCGGGGCTGGATCGAAGGGCTGCTGAGTGAGTATTACGATCCGATGTACGCGTTTCAGCGGGAAAAGAAAGACGCGCGGATCGAGTTTGCCGGGGAGCGGGGGGCGGTTCTCGAGTATCTGCGCGAGCGAGTGAATCAGAAGGGTTGAGGGTACTTTTTCCGGCCCCTTCGCGAGCAAGCCCGCTCCCACATTCGATCTCCAGCGAACACAAATTTTGCGACCAGCGCTGATTCAATGTGGGAGCGGGCTTGCTCGCGAAGAGGCCCGATCAAGTAACGCAAAACCTCAGGTCGGGCAAGTTTCAGCACCATTATCCAGACCTTGCTTGTACACATGGCTCTGCAAACTGGCCTTGCCGTTGTGCCATGTCAGGGTCAGCACATACAGCGAATCGTAGTCGCTGGACTCCCAGTCATCCGTGATGGTCATTTTCTTGCCGGTGGCGTCGCCGGCCACCTTGTTGATCAGCTCCGGCAGGTAGCCATGGGACCAGGCCGTGTAGATGACCGCGTTGTGATACTTGTCGTGGATCAGTTCATTCGCCAGGTCACTGGTGTCATTGGCGGAAAAATTGATGTTCACCGGCAGGCCCAGCTTGATGGCACTGGGGCTGATGGTCATCAGGGGGCGGATGTAACTGTAGGAATTGTCGAACTCGCCTTCCTCGACGTTACGGGTCGGGTTCGCCGCGAACACATAGTTGGCCTTGCCGAACTTTTCCGGCAGTAGCGTGGCCAGGTCGATGGCGCGGTTCAGTCCCTGGCAATTGAGCTGGCCCAGACCACCGTCGGGTTTTTCCCCGTGGCGCAGGAAAACCAGCGTCTGGGTGCCATCCATTGGGTGGGCGCGACTCAGGCCGGATTCCAGCGACAGGAACAACGCGCTGACCACCAAGAGGGCGGGCAATAAAAGGTAAGCACGATGTTTAAAGCGTTTGGCAAAATTGAACAGATTCATGAGTAAAGGTGTCTTCAGCGCAATTCGGTTAAGGCTGACAAACCTTTACACCACGATTGTCCTGCGTCGGGTGTTTTCCATGTCATTGAAGCCGGTCCGTTTCCAAAGGGGTGGTGCTCAGAGTCCCCTGAACCCGTTTGGTTCGATTCCGGCCGAGTGCGCGGCAATGTACCGGTAACCTTCAAGGGTTTGCAGCGAAGGTTATCGACAGGATGTTGCACTATTGTGGACACGCTACACCGGATGGCGTTGAAACAGTCGTGATCTCTTTTGATCTTGCCTATCAGCCAGATTAATGGCGTCAAGGGCTCGCTGAGCCGATATCTACATTATGATCGTCGCTCTCAATGTCTTCGTGGATCCCGCCCATGACCGATCTGTCCGCATTCCCCATCACCCGCAAATGGCCTGCCCAGTACCCGGAGTGGATTCAGCTGTACTCCTTGCCAACCCCCAACGGCGTCAAGGTCTCGATCATGCTCGAAGAGATCGGCCTGCCGTATGAACCTCACCGGGTAGGCTTCGACACCAACGATCAGATGTCCCCGGAATTTCTTTCCCTCAATCCCAACAACAAGATCCCGGCGATCCTCGACCCCCACGGTCCGGACGACAAGCCGCTGGCACTGTTCGAATCCGGGGCGATCCTGATCTACCTGGCCGACAAGAGCGGACAACTGCTGGCCCAGGAGTCGGCAGCGCGCTACGAAACGATCCAGTGGCTGATGTTCCAGATGGGCGGCATCGGCCCTATGTTCGGCCAGCTCGGGTTTTTCAACAAATTCGCCGGCAAGGACTACGAAGACAAGCGCCCCCGTGACCGCTACGTCGAGGAAAGCAGACGCCTGCTTAAAGTGCTCGACGGCAGGCTGCAAGGGCGCGACTGGATCATGGGCGAGCGCTACACCATCGCCGACATCGCTACCTTCCCGTGGGTGCGCAACCTGATCGGCTTCTATGAGGCTGGCGATCTGGTGGGCATCCAGAACTTCCCTAACGTCACGCGGGTGCTGGAGCGTTTCCTGGCGCGGCCGGCGGTGGTGCGCGGGCTGCAGATTCCAAGTCCCGTTTCAGGTTGAACTCCATCCCCTGTGGGAGCGGGCTTGCCCGCGATGGCGTAGTGTCAGTCAGCATTTATATCGACTGACCCACCGCTATCGCGGGCAAGCCCGCTCCCACAGGGTAATAGGTTGGTTGCAGGGATTGTTGCCCAGCCTGCAAGAGTTTGTTGATTACCCAGGGTTTGTGCCCCGCGCCGCGCAGGGCATAAGCTTTGTCTCCCTACGACATTCGTCTCGTCCTCTGAAATCCAGGAATACCCATGTCCAGTCAGTTCCCCGAAGCACGCCCACGCCGTCTGCGCCGCAATGCGAGCCTGCGCAGCCTGTTCCAGGAGACCGAGTTCAGCCTGAACGACCTGGTGTTGCCAATTTTCGTCGAAGAAGAAATCGACGACTTCGTGCCGATCAAAAGCATGCCGGGCGTGATGCGCATTCCCGAGTCGAAACTGGCCGGCGAGATCGAGCGCTACGCCCGTGCCGGGATCAAGTCGGTGATGACCTTCGGCGTGTCTCATCACCTGGACAGCAGCGGCAGCGACACCTGGCGCGATGACGGCCTGGTCTCGCGCATGTCGCGCATCGCCAAGGACGCGGTGCCGGAAATGATCGTGATGTCCGACACCTGTTTTTGCGAGTACACCGACCACGGCCATTGCGGCGTGCTGCACAACCATGAAGTCGACAACGACCAGACCCTGATCAACCTCGGCAGGCAAGCCGTCGCGGCGGCCCGTGCCGGTGCCGACGTGATCGCCCCCTCGGCGGCGATGGACGGGCAGGTCCAGGCGATTCGCCGGGCGCTCGATGCCGCCGGGTTTACCCAGACGGCGATCATGGCTTATTCGACCAAATTCGCCTCGGCGCTCTATGGCCCGTTCCGCGAGGCGGGCGGCAGTGCGCTCAAGGGCGACCGTAAAAGCTACCAGATGAACCCGATGAATCGCCGTGAAGCGGTGCGCGAATCGTTGCTCGACGAACAGGAAGGCGCCGATGCGCTGATGGTCAAACCGGCCGGTGCGTACCTGGACATCATCCGCGACATCCGCGAAGCCTCGCGCCTGCCGCTGTCGGCCTATCAGGTGAGTGGTGAGTACGCGATGATCAAGTTTGCCGCCCAGGCCGGGGCCATCGATGAAGACCGTGTGGTGCGCGAGAGCCTGGGGGCGATCAAGCGGGCCGGGGCAGACCTGATCTTTACATACTTTGCGATGGATCTGGCCTTGGCCGGGATCTAAGGACCACCGCATACCCCCTGTGGGAGCGGGCTTGCTCGCGATAGCGGTTGATCAGACAGAATCATGTTGACTGACACTCCGCTTTCGCGAGCAGGCTCGCTCCCACAGGGGGATGTGGTGTTTTCAGGTCGCGCCAAAAAACGGCCGGATCCCGTGATCACGGAAATACCGTTCGATCACTTTCGGGTCCGAGCAGGTTTCGGCAATCGCCACATAGGTATCGGGCCGCAGCAGATAAAAGCCATTGCGCCCCAGGCCCGCCGCTTCGAACGCCGGTCGCCAGTCGAACACATGCAGTGGCAGGTGGTGCTCGTGGCACCAGGCGATCATCTCGTCGCTGGTGTCGCCATAGATATGCACCTGCCAGGTCAGGCACTTGAGCGACTCGAAATTATCCCCCTCACCGTCATGGGCCCAGGGCAGGCGATCACCGCCATGCACATGCCCGGCAACGCCCGTGCTCAACGGCATTCCACGATAATTCAGGGTGATCTGCGACACCGTGCGAAACAGGAACTGGCGGGAGGTTTCGAACGAGGTCATTTTCGGTAACAAGAACGGGGCCAGGCGCGTACGCAGCAAATCGGCAATCGGTCCGTCGGCGGTGACGAAAGTGAAGACCCGGTCGGTGGTGGCCACCAGTTTGCGCGCAAACGCGATGCGCTCGGTTTCATAGGTATCGAGCAGCCTGGCCTCGGCACCGCCGCTCAACACGGCCGCCAGTTTCCAGGCCAGGTTGATGGCATCGCCAATCCCGGTGTTCATGCCCTGACCGCCCGCCGGGCTGTGCACATGTGCGGCATCACCCAGCAAAAACGCCCGGTCCTTGCGGAAGTGATCCGCCACCCGATGATGCACGCGGTAGGTCGAGAACCAGTTCAGTTGCTCGATCTTCACCTTCATATGTTCGATGGCCCGACTGCTGACGTCCTCGAAGCGCAGGGTCTCGGCATGTTCGGCGCGCTCGTCGCGTACTGTGCCGATCAAGCGCGCGCGACCACTGCTGGCCAACGGGAACACGGCGAGGAAGTCCGCCTCGTCGAGATCCACATGCAGTTCGCCATTGAATGTCGGGCCGCTGGCCTGCACGTCGGCGACGTAGAAAATCTGCTGGTAGGTCCCGCCGGGAAATCCGGTATCCAGGATCTTGCGTACAATCGACCGGGCACCGTCGCATCCGGCCAGGTAACAGGCCTGGCAGATTTCCTGCTGGCCGTCGGGCAGGTGCAGCGTGGCCGTGATGCCGTCTGCGGTTTGCTCGAAGCCTGCCAGTTCAGTGTTGCGCTCCACCGTAATGCCGAAGGCTTCCAGGCGCTCGATCAGCAGCCGTTCGTGTTCGTCCTGCGGGAAGATCTCGAGAAACGAGTAGGGCGTCAGGCCCTCACCGATCTGGGACAGGGGCAGGTGCGCCACGGGCTCACCCTTGACCCAGAAGTTGCCGGCCTTTACTTGATGGCCGTGTTGCACCACGGCGTCGTCCAGCCCGAGCTGGCGATACAACTCCAGCGTCCGTGCCTGGACGGCCAGTGCCCGGGACGTGGTGCCAGGGGCGGAGGTTTTGTCGACGATCCGCACGCGCACGCCCAGTTTGCTCAGCCACAACGCCAGGACCAGCCCGGTCGGGCCGGCGCCGATGATCAACACGTCGCTGCGGTGCATGACCTGTCCTCCTCGCTGTGTGAATCAAGTATGGTCCAGTCGGGGAGGGCGGCAACCGTCGGACTGCCACGGACGTAGCCGCTGACCTGCCATTGGTCGTATGGTTGGCCCCGACAAACGGATTAGATGGAACGACATGCAAATCAGATTGATCACAAGCGTCGCCGTGTTGCTGGTATTGGCCGGTTGCGGCAGCCAACGGACCCAGGAACCGGCGGCGCGCAGCCCGGCCGAAGTGAAGGCCGAGATTGTACGTTTACTGCCGGCCAAGGCCGCCGATCCCCAAGGTTGGGCCACGGATATCCAGGTGGCGTTTACCGCGCAAGACATCTCGCCGACCACGAAAAATCTGTGCTCGGTGTTGGCGGTGACTGAACAGGAGTCGACCTTTCAGGTCAATCCGGGCGTACCGGGCCTGGGCAAGATCGCCCGCGACGAGATCGACCGTCGCGCCGCCAAGGCACACATTCCCGGCCTGCTGGTGAGCAGTGCGTTAAAGCTCGATTCGCCCAACGGCAAAAGCTACAGCAACCGCCTGAATGCCGCGCGCAGTGAAAAGGAACTGAGCGCCATTTTCGACGACTTCATCGACATGGTACCGATGGGAAAAAAACTGTTCGGCGGCTTCAATCCGGTGCATACCGGCGGGCCGATGCAGGTCGGCATCGATTTTGCCGAACAGCAGGCCAAGGGTTATCCGTACCCGGTGAAGGGCTCGATTCGTCATGAAGTGTTCACCCGGCGCGGCGGCATGTATTTCGGCATCGCGCATCTGCTCGGGTATCCGGTGAGTTACCCACAGCCGTTGTACCGCTTTGCGGACTTCAACGCGGGTTGGTACGCCAGCCGTAACGCCGCGTTCCAGAACGCAGTGAGCCGGGCTTCCGGTATCCCGTTGGCGCTGGATGGCGACCTGGTGCGCTACGGTTCGATCATGCCCGGCACCACGGAGCTGGCCGTGCGTACCCTCGGCAAGCAACTGGACATGCGCAATCCGACGATCCGCGACCAACTGGAAGAGGGGAAAACCCTGGCGTTCGAAGACAGCAAACTCTATCGACGGGTTTTCGAACTGGCCGAACGGGCCGAGGGCCGGCCGTTGCCCCGTGAAGTGTTGCCGGGGATCGTGCTGCAAAGCCCGAAAATCACCCGCAAACTCACCACCGCGTGGTTCGCCAAACGGGTCGATGAACGTTACCAGCGCTGCATGGCGCGGGCAGTAAATTAATCGCGGCGAAAAAACGCATAAAAAACCCGGCGGGTGAGGCCGGGTTTTCCTTGAGTCCTGCGGTCAAGCACTGCATTCAGACAGCACGGCTTTCGATCAGACGGTCCGAGCCACCTTCAGCGACGCGGTTTTGCAGCAACTTGTCGGAACCGCCTTCGGCAACGCGGTTTTCCAGCAGGCGATCCGAACCACCTTCAGCCACACGATTCTCGATCAGGCGATCGGAACCACCTTCAGCCACACGATTCTCGATCAGGCGATCGGAACCACCCTCGGCCACACGGCTTTCAATCAGACGATCCGAGCCGCCTTCAGCGACCACAGGTTGAGCAGAGTTTGCGGCGAAAGCGTTAACTGCGAAAACCGAGAAAGCGATGCTGAGGAGGGTTTGGCGTTTCATGATGGTGTGCTCCGGGGTGCTTATGAGTGGGTATGGAGCAGATGTTACGCCGGGGATTTTTTAAGAGAACTTCATTGACGTGATGGTGAACATCGACGGCAATGATAGGACCGACGACACACCCCTTGTGAGCGTGATGGGGCGATCGTCGGATGGCCGTGGTGTGGCGGGTGGCGGCTTCTACACTGGATAGCTGGCGCGTTCCTCTGCCGGGACGATTGATGAGGCACTGCAGAGATCGCGGTGTGCAAGGAGACGTTTATGTACCAGCTCTACGGTTATCAGAACTCTGGGGCGGCGGCCATCGAAGCCGCCCTTGAACTCTGTGATATTCCTTATCGCTTCATCGATGTCGAGGCATCCGCGGAGGCGGCCCAGGCGCTGGAGAAACTCAATCCGCTCAAACAGATTCCGACCTTGCAGCTACCCGATGGCGGCGTCCTGACCGAGAGCGCGGCGATCCTGATTCACCTCGGTCTGTCCTTTCCCGCATCGGGGTTGTTGCCGCCAGACCCGGCCGAGCGGGCCCAGGCCATTCGCGGCATGGCGTACATCGTCAGCAATTGCTATGCGGCCATCGGCATCATCGATTACCCCGAGCGCTGGCTGGCCGAGGCGGATGAGTCGTCCAGGCAGAACCTCATGGAGGGCGCCCGCCGGCGCCTGCACTGGAGTTGGGAGGTGTTTGCCGATCAGTTCTCGGGCGAGTTGTACCTGGGCAGCGAGAAGCCAGGTGCCCTGGATGTACTGGCGGCGGTGATCTCGCGATGGGCGGGCAGTCGGGAACATTTGCGCATTGCCCGGCCGGGGTTTTTCGCCTGGCTGGAGCGCATCGACCGCCACCCGGCACTGGCACCGGTGTTCGCCCGGCATTGGCCAGTCTGAACACCCAAAATCCAATGTGGGAGCGAGCCTGCTCGCGATAGCGGACTAACAGCCAACATCTTTGTTGAATGTTAATCCGCTATCGCGAGCAGGCTCGCTCCCACAGGAGGAAAGCAAGGTGTCCGGATTTATTCCCCGCGAATGTACTGCTCCAACTGCTTGATCAGTTCCGCCTGTTCGGCAATCGCTTCCTTGACCAGGTCGCCGATCGACAGCAGGCCGATCAATTTGCCGCCTTCGACCACCGGCAAGTGACGCAGGCGTCTATCGGACATGATGCCCAGGCAGGTCTCCACGGTTTGATGGGTGTCAACGGTAATCACCGGCGATACCATGATGTCGCGCACCGGCGTGCCCACCGAAGAGCGGCCATGCAGCACCAGTTTTCGCGCATAGTCCCGTTCGCTGATGATGCCCAGCACTTCATCATTCTCCACCACCAGCAAGGCGCCGACGTTTTTCTCGGCCATCTTCATCAGTGCTTCGAGCACCATGTGGTCGGGTTTGATCTGGTGCACTTCCTGGTTTTTCTGATCTTTGAGCTTGAGCAGTTGGGCGACGGTTTTCATGGTGGTTACTCGGGTGTTGTCGTTGTTCTTGAAGAATCGTAGACGCGAGCGTTCAGGGCAAGGGCGAATGCGGCAGATAACACGCAAAAAACGTCATTTGGCGGTTTTTCTTGGGTAAACCTCACATTTCAGGCCAACGAACCACCTGTGGGAGCGAGCTTGCTCGCGATAGCGGCATTACATTCAGCGTTGGTGTTGACTGGCCCACCGCTTTCGCGAGCAAGTCGGATCGCCGCACCGCCGCTCCCACAGGATCGGTGTCTGCCTGATATACCTGCGGCAAACGGGCTATCGCTGTCGATGACGGGTAGAATTCTCTTCTGAATCAACGTTGAGGTTTGCAGTGGTGGATCTACAGCAGGGCTTCGTCCTGACCCGGCATTGGCGCGACACCCCGGCCGGTACGGAAGTCGAATTCTGGCTGGCGACCGACAGCGGTCCCCGGCGTATCCGCCTGCCTCATCAACCGTCGGTGGCATTCATTCCTGCTGCGCAGCGTCAGCCCGCCGAACGTGTTTTGCATGACGAGAAGAACGTCGAGCTCAGGCCCCTGGCCCTGCAGGATTTCGAACATCGCCCGGTCCTCGGGCTTTACTGCCAGCAACATGGCCAGTTGATGCGCCTGGAAACCGCGCTGCGCCGGGCCGGTGTCGAGGTGTTCGAAGCCGACGTGCGCCCGCCGGAACGCTACATGATGGAGCGCTTCATCACCGCACCGGTGCGTTTCAGTGGCACGCCGAATGCCGAGGGCCTGCTGCTCGACGCGCAGATGAAACCCGATCCGGACTACCGGCCGAGCTTGAAACTGGTGTCCCTGGACATCGAGACCACGGCCCAGGGCGAGTTGTATTCCATCGCCCTGGAAGGCTGCGGCGAGCGTCAGGTGTACATGCTCGGTCCGCCCAATGGCGACGCCAGCCAGGTGGACTTCCAGCTCGAATACTGCGATTCGCGGACCCTGCTGCTGAAAAAACTCAACGACTGGTTTGCCCGGTTCGACCCCGACGCGATTATCGGCTGGAACGTCGTGCAGTTCGACTTGCGGGTGCTGCACGAACACGCCCGACGTCTGGCGGTGCCGTTGAAACTGGGGCGTGGCGGCGAGGAAATGCAGTGGCGTGAACACGGCAGCGGCAATCACTACTTCGCTTCAGCCGCTGGTCGCTTGATCATCGACGGTATCGAGGCCCTGCGTTCGGCAACCTGGAGTTTCCCCTCGTTCAGCCTGGAAAACGTCGCGCAAACCTTGCTCGGCGAGGGTAAGTCCATCGACAACCCGTACCAGCGCATGGACGAAATCAATCGCATGTTCGCCGAGGACAAACCGGCGCTGGCCAAATACAACCTCAAGGACTGCGAACTGGTCACGCGGATTTTCGCCAGGACCGAGCTGCTCACCTTCCTGCTGGAGCGAGCCAGCGTTACCGGTTTGCCAGCCGATCGCATGGGCGGTTCCGTGGCGGCGTTCACGCACCTGTACATGCCGCTGATGCACCGTCAGGGTTTCGTTGCGCCGAACCTCGGTGGCAAGCCACCGCAAGCCAGCCCCGGCGGTTTTGTCATGGATTCGCAACCGGGACTCTACGAATCGGTGCTGGTGCTCGACTACAAAAGCCTCTATCCGTCGATCATCCGCACCTTCCTGATCGATCCGGTGGGGCTGATTGAAGGGCTCAAGCACCCGGACGACAGCGAGTCGGTGCCGGGGTTTCGTGGCGCGCGTTTTTCTCGCACCCGGCATTGCCTGCCATCCATCGTCGCCCGGGTGGCCGAAGGCCGGGAAACCGCCAAGCGCGAACACAACGCGCCGCTGTCCCAGGCGCTGAAAATCATCATGAACGCCTTCTACGGCGTACTCGGCTCCAGCGGTTGTCGCTTCTTCGACACGCGCCTGGCGTCATCCATCACCTTGCGCGGGCACGAGATCATGCTGCGCACCCGCCAATTGATCGAGGCCCAGGGCCATGCGGTGATTTACGGCGACACCGACTCGACCTTCGTCTGGCTGCGTCGCGCCCATGGCCAGCAGGAGGCGGCGCAGATCGGCCACGCGCTGGTGGCGCACGTCAATCAGTGGTGGCGCGAGCACGTGCAGCAGGAGTACGGCTTGCAGAGCGTTCTCGAATTGCAGTTCGAAACCCACTACAAGCGCTTTTTGATGCCAACCATTCGCGGCGCCGAAGAAGGCAGTAAAAAGCGCTATGCCGGGCTGGTCACCCGTGACGACGGCAGCGACGAAATGGTCTACAAAGGCCTGGAAACCGTGCGCACCGACTGGTCGCTGCTGGCCCGGCAATTCCAGCAGGAGCTGTATTCGCGGATTTTCCTGCGCAAGCCCTACCAGGATTATGTGCGTGACTACGTGCGTAAGACCCTGGCCGGTGAATTCGATGACCGGCTGATCTACCGCAAACGCCTGCGCCGCACCCTCGACGACTATCAGCGCAACGTACCGCCCCATGTGCGCGCGGCGCGCCTGGCCGACGAGTACAACGACCGGCAGGGGCGCCCGCGCCAGTACCAGAACGGCGGCTGGATCAGCTACGTGATCACCGTCGCCGGCCCTGAACCGCTGGAAGTGCGCAGCGCGCCCATCGACTACGACCACTACATCACCCGGCAGCTGCAACCGGTGGCGGACGCGATACTGCCGTTTGTCGACGACGATTTCTCAACCCTGGTTGGTGGGCAACTGGGCCTGTTTTGAGTCCATCAGCGACAGGGTCCAGTCATCCAGGATGCCGTGGAAGTATTGGTTCAGGGCTTGCTGGAAAAGGCTGTCGGCGTCGGTGACCTGGGCAAACAGGGTCATCGAGGAATGAAACTTCAGGTCGTCGGGATGGCCGAAAATCCCGGCCACCGAGCGCTCCCGGATATTCAGCACTTCCTGGGTGCAGGTGCGTAGCCGGGCGCCCAGCAACGGGTGCTCAAGGTAGGCCAGGGCTTCCTCCCGCGAGCGGATGGCAAAGCGGCGCGACATCTCGCTGTCACCGAGCCCGGCAAACTGCGGAAAAATGAACCACATCCAGTGACTGCGCTTGTGTCCGTTGCTCAGCTCGTTTTGAACCCGGTCGAATACCGGGTCCTGAGCCTGGAGAAAGCGTTGCAGATTGAACGGGTCCAGGTGGTCGGTGCTTCTCATGGTGAAGCTCTCTGACAGACTGCGTTGGCTCAGACCATGGCCAACGGCTGTTTGCGTTGTGGCGCGCGAAACACTTGGTCCAGCGCCTCCAGATCCCCGGGTTCAAGCTGCAATGTTGCGGCCTGGGCATTGAGCCGCACATGCTCGGGTTGGACCGCTTTGGGGATGGCGATCACTCCTTCCTGACGCAGTATCCATGCCAGTGCCACCTGTGCCGGTGCGACGTCGTGACGGGCGGCCACCTGCTTGAGCGTGACGTCGAAGAGCATTTTACCGCCTTGGCCAATCGGGCAGTACGCCATGATCGGCAGCCGTTGCTGTTGGCTCCAGGGTAATAAATCAAATTCTATGCCCCGTTGTGCCAGGTTGTAGAGCACCTGATTGGTGGCACAGGCCGGGGCGTCGAGCTCCAGCAAGTCGTCGAGGTCGAAATTGGACACACCCCAACGTCCTATCTTGCCGTCTTCGCGCAGGCGTTCGAAGGCTTCGACGGTTTCCTCCAGTGGATACTGGCCGCGCCAATGCAGCAGATACAGATCGATGTAATCGGTGCCAAGCCTGCGCAGGCTTCGCTCGCACGCCTGGGGAATGCCCTGGCGGCTGGCATTGTGCGGGTACACCTTGCTGACCAGAAAGACGCTGTCACGCTGGCCGGCGATAGCATCGCGGACCACTTCCTCGGCGCCGCCTTCGGCGTACATTTCCGCGGTGTCGATCAGGCTCATGCCCAGTTCGATGCCCAGGCGCAGTGCCGCGACTTCTTCCGTATGCCGTGAACGGTCTTCGCCCATTTGCCAGGTCCCCTGGCCGATGACCGGGACCCTGGCGCCAGCCAGTTCAAGCGTGCGCATGCAAACCTCCTTTATGAATGCCGATGGTTGTTTCAGTGGGCAGCAGAATAGTCCATCGGTTCCGCTGCAGGCGGTGATCTCTTGAGCTGCAGCCTGCCGGTGATCGATTGCTCTGTGCCGATACTGCACTTTTTCGACATGTCCGGCTCTATCCATGGCAGCCTGCGGCGATCCCCACCGCCGGCCCATGCCCAAGTCCAAGAACCCATGGCTCGAGTTTCACCCGCGATCACCACAAAAATCCGTCGTCATTGCCTGCTGCTTGCAGGTCTGTCGATGTTCTTCGTCACCGGTTGCAGCCAGCAGCAGGGCGGCGACATCATCAACCAGATGCGCGAAGGCAAACCCCAGGAGTTCCTGCAGACCAGCGTCGACCGTATGGCTACCCTGACCATGCGCGACAACCTCGACAGCCTTTACCTGCTGATGAGCAAGCTCTACCTGCGTAACCCCGATGAGCTGAAAAAATCCGGTTTCCTCGATGCCCGTACCGCCGGCAAGCAAGTGCGCATGGCCATTGAGATGCAGGAGCCATTACCGACCCTGGGCGGCAAAAAGGATCTCGCAGCCCTGCGTTTTGCCATGAGCCCGGAGTTTCTCGGCGATCGGGTCGGGGCGTTTATCTATGCCATCGGCAGCATGCTGGTGACCGCCCATGGCAATCGTCTCGAGTTCTACATGACCGATACGATCAATCCGGTATTCGTCAGCAATGCCGCGCGCAACATCGAGATCGCCACCTGGATCCTCAGCCAGCGACAGAACAAAGAAGGCCAGCCCTTGCTGTTCTCCAACGAAATCTCGGAGGAGGGCAGCAACCTGAGCTTTGCCGTCGAGTTCGGCAAGATCGTCGCCCGGCTGGACCTGCTGACCCAGATGCTCGACGAACGCTACCGGCGCATCGGCCTGAACTATGCGCAGAGCCTGCTGTTCCTGAATTTCCTGCCGGTGCAGTGAATCCAGCACGAAACCCTGTGGGAGCAAGCCCGCTCCCACAGGGTGGCATGACACTTCAGGGCATAAAGATAGATCGCATCGATATAACTGGTTATAAGAAATATCGCTATGCTGCGGGCCAGATTTCCCTTGCGATCTTTGTGGACGTATTCATGGATTTAGTGAACATCGGGTTGGTCGTTGCCGGGCTGGTCGTCGGCTTCATCGTCGGCATGACTGGCGTGGGTGGCGGGTCGCTCATGACGCCGATCCTGCTAGGGTTCGGCATCAACCCGGCGACGGCGGTCGGTACCGATCTGCTGTACGCCGCCATCACCAAATCCAGCGGCGTACTGGTTCACCGCAAGAACAACAACATCGACTGGGCGATTACCGGCTGGCTGACCTTGGGCAGCGTGCCTGCGGTGGTGTTGACGCTGTGGTTCCTCAGCACCCTGCACAGCGCCCCCGAGGCGATGAACGCGATCATCAAGCAGGCCCTGGGTTTTGTGTTGTTTGCCACGGCACTGGCGATCCTGTTCAAGAAGCGCCTGCTCGACTTCGCCCACAAACGTGCGGGCGGCAACTACAACCCCAGCGGATTGCGCTTGAACGTGATGACGGTCATCACCGGGCTGGTCCTTGGCACCATGGTCGCGCTGACGTCCATCGGCGCTGGCGCACTGGGCACCGTGGCACTGTTCATTCTCTATCCGATGCTGCCGACCCGCCGCCTGGTGGGGACTGAAATCGCCCACGCCGTGCCGCTGACCCTGGTCGCAGGCCTTGGCCATGCCAGCATGGGCAACATGGATTGGCATGTCCTGGGTTACTTGCTGGTGGGCTCGTTGCCGGGGATTTACCTGGGCAGCCACCTGACCGGGCGCATCTCCGACGAACTGCTGCGCCCTTGCCTGGCGACCATGCTGTTGCTGATCGGCTATAAACTGGCGTTCTGATTCAAGCCGCCACGCCAGCTTCATTCGCGGGTGAATATTTCCAGCAGATGCCCGTCCGGGTCATCGAAATACACCCGCCGTCCTCCCGCGAAATCATTGATCTCCCTCAGTCGCTGCTTGCCCGGGTCGGCCCACCACGGCTGACCGTTGGCTTGCAGGCGTGCGAAGGCTGCATCGAAATCCTCGTCGCCCAGCAAGAATGCGTAGTGCTGAGACGCTATCGGCGGGTCGTTGTCGTAGAAATCCAGTGACACGCCGTTATCCAGTTTGACGATCAGCATGGGCCCGAAGGGCTGCGGGGCGGGCAGGCCAAGGAGGCTGGCCAGGAAATTCGCCGAAACCTGCTTGTCCCGGCACCAGACGATGGTGTGGTTCAACTGAGTGCTCATGGGCCAGTCCTCACGACGGATCAGGCGGGTTGTCATGAGTCTTCAGATTAGCCCAGCCTGTTGCGCAATGACCGCCCTGACCTAAGCTTGGGGCAAGGCGAGCAATATTTGCGGTACGTCGATCGCCGCGATGCGCAATCATTAGAGCGTGGATATCAAAAGGAGATGCGCATGCTCATCAGGTCACTGACCCTGGCTACTTTGCTGGCGATTGCCGGCACCTCGTTCGCCGCTGATGGCGACTCACCGCTGGACATGGACAAGGGCAGGGCCCGGCCACTGATCGTCATCGCTCCGAGCACGGTTGATCCGATCTGGGTCAGCCTGAAAAAGTCCCTGGATGAGCCGGCCAATCGCAAGGGTTTCACCGACCGCAACATGGTGCTCTACACCGTACTCAACCTGATGGGCCAGCGCGACGGCAAGGACCTCGGGCCACAAGACACGGCGGCGCTGATCCGCTCGCTCAAGCTGGGTGCCGGCGCCAAGACCAAGGTGATTCTGGTCGGCAAGGACGGCGAAAAGAAACTTGAACAATCGGACGCCATCAAGCTGGACGAGATTTTCAGCGCTGTCGATCAGTTGCCGGCGGCCGAGAAAGAATTTACCGCGACTGTGGCTGCTCCTGTCGCTGAAGCCGAGCCGGCTGCCAAAGGCGCCAAGCCCGGGAAAAACAGCAAACCGGCGAAACCCGCCAAACCGCCCGAAATGCCGGATGATTGAAACGACACTGAATTCTGGTGGTGAGCAATTAACCTGTGGGAGCGAGCTTGCTCGCGATGGGGGCCTGATATTCAACATTTATATTGATTGTTACGACGCCATCGCGAGCAAGCTCGCTCCCACAGGTTTCGTGTGTTGACTGATCAGTACTAACCTCTAGAGGTCGCCTTTTTCTCTGGGAAAGCAAACAAGGCTTATCGGGTAAGGGCACTTAAAACCTGATGAGCGATCTTCACCCGCTCCGCATTGGGATAATTCTTGTTGGCCAGAATCACAATGCCGATGTCCTTCGATGGCACGTATGCCACGTAAGCACCAAAACCACCCGTTGAGCCTGTTTTGTTGACCAGCACGTTCTGCGGCTGCGCCTGCGGCGGATTCAACCACTGGACCTCATGGGCTTGCATGGCCATTGGCGTGGAGTTGCCCTCCAGCAAGCGATCCAGTGTGATCGGGTATCGATACATCTCCCAACCCAGACCCTGAGTCATATCGCCAACGGTGTAGTAACCGCTATGAGTCAAGGCGATGGCTTGCTGCAATGGCTTCTCCAGAGACGCCGGTTTCATGTTCGCGCCAACATAACCCAGCAAGTCTGCAGCGCTGGTTTTCACCCCATACGCCTCGGAATCCAGCGCACCTGGAGTGACCCGCACCGGTTTGCCGTCCTTGTTGTAGCCCTGAGCGTACAGCGCCATCTGATCCTGCGGCACATGCACATAGGTGTGCTTGAGGCCCAGTTTCGGCAGCAGGGTTTTCTCCATCAGCTCATCAAACGGCTGGCCCATGCTTTGGGCGGCGAGGTAGCCGAACAGGCCGAGGCTGGGGTTCGAATACAGTCGGTGGCTGCCGGGGGCGTAGAGCGGTTTCCATTGTTTGTAGTAGCCGAGCATCTTGTCGGCCGAATCAGATTCAGCAGGGAATTGCAGCGGCAAGCCACCGGCGCTGTAAGTGCCCAGTTGCAGCACGCTGATGTGGTCGAACGCACTGCCGCGCAAGGCCGGCAGGACATGACTGGCCATGTCCGACAGCGACAGCTTGCCCGTGGCCTGGGCGTAGGCGGCGAGGGTGGCGGTGAAGGTTTTACTGACGGAGCCGATTTCGAACAGGGTGTCTTGCGTAACGGGGCTGCCGGTTTCTTTCGAGGCGACGCCATAGTTGAAGTAATGCGCTTGGCCGTTAACGGTGACTGCCACGGCCATTCCGTGAATACCCTCGGCTTGCATCACCGGTTGTACAGCTGCGTTTACCACTGTCTCGATTTGATCCTGTGCCGCGCACTGGCCCGCGGCGAATATCGCTATGCAAGCGACGATGGTTTTCAGCCTGTCCATGTTGGTTTCGTCCGTCGTTGATTTAGTTGCGCGCCATTCTAGGGGAGGAAACCCTGTTTTTTAAAACCGACCGCCCACAGGCGGGTCGGGTTTATTGTTACAGGGTGCGCATCCGTCGATTCAACGCACCAGACAAGGCCGCTTGTTATCGAACTTCCAGCCGGGAATCAAAAACTGCATCGCCACGCTGTCATCCCGGGCCCCAAGGCCCATGCCTTTGTAGAGTTCATGAGCTTTGGCGACCTGATCCATGTCCAGCTCAACCCCCAGCCCCGGTTTCTGTGGCACCTGCACGCAGCCATCGACGATTTGCAGTGGGGCCTTGGTCAGGCGCTGGCCGTCCTGCCAGATCCAGTGGGTGTCGATGGCGGTGATCTCGCCCGGCGCGGCCGCCGCGACATGGGTGAACATCGCCAGGGAGATGTCGAAGTGGTTGTTGGAGTGCGAACCCCAGGTCAGGCCCCATTCGTGGCACATCTGCGCCACGCGCACCGAGCCCTGCATGGTCCAGAAGTGCGGGTCGGCCAGGGGAATGTCGACCGACTGCAACTGGATCGCGTGGCCCATCTCCCGCCAGTCGGTGGCGATCATGTTGGTCGCGGTCTTCAGGCCCGTGGCCCGGCGGAACTCGGCCATGACTTCACGTCCCGAGTAACCGTTTTCCGCTCCGCACGGGTCTTCGGCATAGGCCAGCACGCGGTGCTGATCGCGGCACAGGCGGATGGCTTCTTTCAGTGACCAGGCACCATTCGGGTCGAGGGTGATGCGCGCATCGGGGAAGCGTTCGGCCAGAGCCGTGACCGCTTCGATTTCGGCGTCGCCGCTGAGCACGCCGCCCTTGAGCTTGAAGTCCTTGAAGCCATAACGCCCGTGGGCCGCCTCGGCCAGGCGCACCACCGCGTCGGCGCTCATGGCTTTCTCGTGCCGCACGCGGAACCAGTCGTTGTCGGCGTCCGGTTCGCTGCGGTAGGCGAGGTCGGTCTCGTTGCGATCACCGACATAAAACAGATAGCCAAGCATCTTCACTTCATCGCGCTGCTGGCCTTCACCGAGCAGGGCGGCCACCGGCACATCCAGGTGCTGGCCGAGCAAGTCGAGCAATGCGGCTTCCAGGCCGGTGACGGCGTGAATGGTGATGCGCAGGTCGAAGGTCTGCAAACCGCGGCCACCGGCATCGCGGTCGGCGAAGGTCTGGCGCACCTGATTGAGGATTTTCTGATATGTGCCAATCGGGCTGCCGACCACCAGGCTGCGCGCGTCTTCGAGGGTCTGGCGAATGCGCTCGCCCCCCGGCACTTCGCCGACGCCGGTGTGGCCGGCGTTGTCCTTCAGGATCACGATGTTGCGGGTGAAGAACGGGCCGTGGGCACCGCTCAGGTTGAGCAGCATGCCATCGTGGCCGGCCACCGGAACAATCTGCATGCTGGTGATGACCGGGGCTTTTGTGGTGTCTTGTGCGTTCATTTTTCAATCCTTAAAAAGCAGATGTCAGGCGTGGTTGGGTGCAGGTTTGCCCGGCGCCACGGCAGGTGCGGATTTCGGTGTGTTGCGGGCGGCAAACACGATGATGGCGGCGATGATCGAGGTCGCGGCCAGGCCGTACAGCCCGCCCTGAATGGAACCGGTGCGTTCTTCCAGCAAGCCGAAAGTGGTCGGCGCAACGAAGCCGCCGAGGTTGCCCACCGAGTTGATCAGCGCGATGACGCCAGCCGCGATTCGCGCATCCAGGTAGGCCTGGGGAATCGGCCAGAACAGCGACGAGGCCGATTTGAAGCCCAGTGCGGCAAAGCAGATTGCGACGAAGGCGAAGATCGGTCCGCCAGTGGTGGACATGAACATCCCGGCCGCGGCGATCAGCAGGGCGGTGGCGACCCAGGCTTGCTGGTGTTTCCATTTGCCCGACAGGGACGCGAAGGCATACATGCCGACAATCGACAGCAACCACGGAATCGAGTTGAACAGCCCGACCTGGACATCGCTCAGGTCGCCCATCTTCTTGATGATGCTCGGCAGCCAGAAGGTCGCGGCGTAGATGGTCAACTGGATAAAGAAGTAGATCAGGCAGAACAGGATGATCTGGCGATCCTTGAGCAACTTGCCCAGCGACGGCTTGATCGGCGTGGCGGCCTCCCGGGCCAGTTGTTCGTCGTCGATGGCCTTGACCAGTGCATCCTGCTCTTCGCGGGTCAGCCATTTGGCGTCGTGGGGCCTGGAGTCCAGCCAGAACCAGACGAACACGCACAACCCCACCGAAAACATGCCCTCGATGAAGTACATCCACTGCCAGCCATGCATGCCCAGGCCGCTGATTTGCAGGAGTAGCCCGGACAGCGGGCCGGAGATCAGCGAGGCAATCGCCGAGCCGCTGAGGAAAATCGCAATCGCCTTGCCGCGCTCCACACCCGGCAACCAGCGGGTGAAGTAGTAGATCACCCCGGGAAAGAACCCGGCTTCGGCCACGCCCAGTAGAAAACGCAGGATGTAGAAGTGTGTTTCGTTCTGGATGAACGCCATGCCCGCGGCGACCAGGCCCCAGGTCAGCATGATCCGCGTCAGCCAGATGCGTGCGCCGACTTTCTGCAGAAGGATGTTGGAGGGCACCTCGAACAGTGCATAACCGATGAAGAACAGACCGGCACCCAGGCCATAGGCGGCCGCGCCTATACCCAGGTCGTGTTCCATGTGGGCGCGGACGAAACCGATGTTCACGCGATCAATGTAATTGACGATGAACATGATGACGAACAGCGGCAAGACGTGACGTTTGACTTTGGCGATGGCGGACTTCAGCGCTGAATTGGCGTCGTCGTGCATCCCGGAGATGGATGTATTCACTGCGTTTTCTCCCACTCGTTATTTTTATGCGGGGTGAAGCTGGGTGTTGCGTTGTTGATAGACATCATACAACTAGGTTTTTTGATCTTGCAACCACGTTTATCCAATGAAGTGGCGCATTTGCAGCTGTTTTTATTCTATTTGTGGTAGGTGGTGGCCCTTGAAAAGAATCAATATGGGCTGAATGTTGAGTGTTGTCATACAAGCTAGACGAGATTTTTCAGGATTCCCGCCCGGCGCGGTGCTACGATTCGATAGCCCTGATTTCCGGACACCCCCATGCAAGAAGACCTCGAAGTACCCGCCCGCAAGCGCAGCCACAACCTGGCCCATGACCTGGTGGAGAAACTGACCCAGCGCATCCTGCTCGGCCAGATGTTGCCCGGTGACAAGCTGCCGTCGGAAAACACCATCGTTCAGGAGCACGGAGTCAGTCGTACGGTGGTGCGCGAGGCGATCTCGAAGCTGCAGGCCTCGGGGCTGGTGGAGACCCGGCACGGCATTGGCACGTTCGTGATCGAGCGCGCACCGGAGCAGGGGCTCCGGCTGAATGTCGATACGGCGTTGGGGGTGCGCAGCATTCTGGAGTTGCGCATGGGCCTGGAAACCCAGGCGGCGGCGCTGGCGGCAACTCGCCGCACCGAAATGCAACTGGCGCAGATGCGTGAAGCCCTGGACGACTATCAAAGCCTGCTGGCCAACAACGACAGCTGTGTCGAAGCGGACCGGCGTTTTCATCTGCTGATCGCCGAAGCCACCGGCAACGTATGCTTCACCGAAATCATGCAGCACCTGGGCAGTGCCATGATCCCGCGTACCCGGGTCAATGCCGCCGAGCGTGGCGCGGTGGACTTGAGCAAGCTCGGTCAGTTGGCCAACCTGGAGCACGAGGCGATTCTCAACGCCATCAAGCGCCAGGACCCGGACGCGGCGCGGGCGGCGATGTGGCTGCACCTGACCAACAGTCGCGACCGGTTTTCGGCCAGCTGAGGTTGTCCGTTTATCAGTGACACCGAGTCATCGTTCTTCGCGAGCAAGCTCGCTCCCACAGGTTTTGGGTCGTGCTCAATAACTGCGGCAACCATAAAACCCTGTGGGAGCGGGCTTGCTCGCGAAGGCGTCAGTCCAGGCAGCAAAATACATGGATCAGACCCGAGCAACTTGAACAACGACAGCCCGCCGCTCCAGATTCAACGCCAGCACACTCACCAACACCACCAGCCCGCCGACCACGATCATCAACGTCGGCCGCTCGCCAAGCGCATAAGACGCAATGACCATCGCCGTCGGCGGCGTCAGATACAGCGTCATCGTCGCCCGGCTCAAATCGACATGCGCCAGCACATAGGCCCAGGCCAGGTACGCCAGGGCACTGGGGAATATCCCCAGGGCAATCACCGCAAACTGTACGCGCATCGGTGCCAGGGCGACTTGGTCCAGCAGGCCGGGCAAGAAAGCCAGCAACAGCGCCGTCCCGGACCACACCGTGTAACACACCAGCGTCAGCCCGTCGTAACGCCCGGTGTGATGCTTTTGCAGGGCAAAGTAGAGACTCCAGGACACCGCCGCCAGCAGGATCAGCAGGCCGTGGGCGTCAATGCTGCCCAGGCCATGATCGCCCGCCACCACAATCACCACGCCCAACAACCCGAGCAGCACACAACCCCAGCGCCACAGGCTCACCTGATCCTTGAACACGAAGCGTGCAATCAACGTGCTGAACAGCGGCGTGGTCTGCGCCAACACGCTCGAAGCACCTGCGCTGACACCCTGCTGTCCGAAGTTGATCGCCACGTGGTGCAGGCTTACCGCGAAGAAGCCCAGGCCGAACATCAGCGGTAAATCTCGCAGGTTCGGCAGGCGAATGCCCTTGAACATTGCGACCGCGGCCATGAACACAGAGGCCAGCAGGAAGCGCAGGAGCGCCAGGTGCACCGGGTCGTAGGCCTGCAGGCCGATATGGATGCCGGTCGGGGAATAGCCCCAGCACGCCACGACAAACGCCATGGCCAGAATGATTTTCCAGGGTGAAACGGGGGAGGGTGTGAGCGGCTTCATGGTCGTGCACCTGTGGGCGGATGCACCGAGTATCAGAAAGCGGATCGTTCGCCACAACTGACTTATACTGCGCTAATTGTTCACTGTGGGTGATGTATGGAGCTGGCACAGATTCGCATGTTCAAGACCGTGGCCGATGTCGGCAGCATCGCCCGCGCGGCCGAGCTGTTGCATTGCGTGCCGTCGAACATCACGGCCCGGATCAAGGCTCTTGAGGCCGAACTGGGTGTCGCGCTGTTTCTGCGTGAGGGGCGAGGGCTGCGCATCAGCCCGTCGGGGCAAACCTTCCTGGCCTACGCTTCGAAAATTCTTGCCCTCACTGCCGAGGCCAAGCGTGCGGTCGACCCTTCGGCCGAGCCCTCGGGGCCGTTGCGCATCGGGGCCATCGAGTCGTCGGCCACCGGGCGATTGCCGCGCCTGCTGGCGAAATTCCACAAGCGTTTCCCGCAGGTGGCGCTGGAGCTGACCACCGGCTCCTGGGGACAGTTGCTCGACGACACACTCAACCACAAGCTCGACGGCGCCATCGTGGCGGTGGATGTCGAGCGTTCGCACCTCAAGCGCACGCCGATGTACCGCGAAGAGCTGCTGCTGATCGCCTCGACCTCCCTCGGGCCGCTGCGGGACGTCAGCGATTTGCAGGACCAGACCGTGTTCATGTGGCCCCAGGGCTGTCCATACCGGGCGGCGCTGGAGCATTGGCTGTTGCGACAGGGCCAGGCGCTGCCGATTGTCAGCCTGGCCAGTTATGGCGCGATTGTCGGTTGCGTCAGCGCCGGGGCCGGCGTGGCGCTGGTGCCCAAAGGTGTGTTCGATCAATACGCCAAAGGCGCGGGGTGCGCGGGGTTTGAATTCCCCGAACTGACCGCCGTCGACAATCTGTTTTACTGGCACGAAAACGCCGGGGTGCACCCGGCGCGTGAGGCGTTTGTGGCGATGCTTCGCGAAGAATTTGCCTGACGCAGTACTTGTGGGAGAACCTGTGGGAGCGAGCCTGCTCGCGATGACGGAGTGTCAGTCGCTAACCATATTGACTGATACGCCGCTATCGCGAGCAGGCTCGCTCCCACAGGGTTAGGTGTGTATT
Source organism: Pseudomonas sp. KH_046_1 (assembly GCF_057839025.1). NCBI lineage: Bacteria > Pseudomonadati > Pseudomonadota > Gammaproteobacteria > Pseudomonadales > Pseudomonadaceae > Pseudomonas > Pseudomonas sp. KH_046_1. Next base: position 4,332,757 of record NZ_CM174481.1, on the reverse strand, counting down.
TGAAGTTCAGTTCACACCCACATCCCGCATCAACAACCCAAACTCCAAATCCACCGCATCCGGTATCGGCAAATACACCGTATGCCCATCCCCCGGCGCAACCTCGATCGCTTCACCCTTGGCGTTTTGCAACTGATGCAGATCGAAGTGGAAGTTGCCCTTGGGTGTCATCAGCTCCATGTGATCGCCCAGGCCGAAGCGGTTCTTCACCTTGACCTCGGCCAGGCGATCCCTGCGCTGCCCGGTCAACTCACCGACAAACTGCTGGCGCTCCGACACCGAGCTGCCGTTCTGGTAGTTCTGGTATTCGTCATGCACATGGCGGCGCAGGAAACCTTCGGTGTAGCCGCGCTGGGCGAGGGATTCCAGGTCGGTCATCAGGCCGCGGTCGAAGGCCCGGCCCGCCACCGCGTCGTCGATGGCCCGGCGATAAACCTGGGTGGTGCGCGCGCAATAAAAGTGCGATTTGGTCCGGCCTTCGATTTTCAGCGAGTGCACGCCCATGTGCGTCAGGCGTTCGACGTGCTGCACGGCGCGCAGGTCCTTGGCGTTCATGATGTAAGTGCCGTGTTCGTCTTCGAAGGCCGGCATCTGTTCGCCGGGACGATTGGCTTCCTGCAACAGGAACACCTGTCCGGTGGGCGCGCCGATACCCAGTGTGGGTTCCGGTTGATACTGTTGCACGATCTCGCCGAGCTGGTTTTCCGTGGCCGGTTGCGCTGAATACTTCCAGCGACAGGCATTGGTGCAACTGCCCTGATTGGCGTCACGCTTGTTCATGTAGCCCGACAGCAGGCAGCGCCCGGAATAGGCCATGCACAACGCGCCGTGCACGAACACTTCCAGTTCCATGGCGGGCACTTGCTCGCGGATCTCGGCGATTTCCTCCAGGGACAGCTCCCGGGACAGGATGATCCGGCTCAAGCCTTGCTGCTGCCAGAACTCGACGCTCGCCCAGTTCACCGTATTGGCCTGCACCGAAAGGTGGACCGGCATCTGCGGGTAATGCCGGCGCACCAGCATGATCAGGCCGGGGTCGGACATGATCAGCGCATCCGGGGCCATGGCGATCACCGGTTCAAGGTCCTTGAGGAAGGTCTTGAGCTTGGCGTTGTGCGGCGCGATGTTCACCACCACATAGAAGCGCTTGCCCTGAGCCTGGGCCTCGCGAATGCCGAGGGCCAGGTTGGCGTGGTCGAATTCGTTGTTGCGCACCCGCAAGCTGTAGCGCGGCTGGCCGGCGTACACGGCATCGGCGCCGTAGGCGAAGGCGTAACGCATGTTTTTCAGGGTGCCGGCGGGGGCGAGCAGTTCTGGCGCGGTGAGGTTCATGGCGGTGTCGGTCGCAAAAGCCGCACAGGGTAAATGCCCTGTGCCAAGGGTTTATTGACCTGGATCTATGCCTTATCAACAAACCGATGGCACTCGCGCGACCCGTGGCTGACTAAACATCAAGGCGAAAGTTTTTCGTCCTGACTGGCTGGCACGGATCGGACATGAACGAAACGACCCTGCAAGACAAAACGCTGACGGTTTTGCTGGTGCTGGTGAGCGCTGCCTTCATCTGGATCCTGCTGCCGTTTTACGGCGCGGTGTTCTGGGCGGTAATCCTCGGCATCGTCTTTGCGCCACTGCAGAGCCGACTGCAACTGAAGTTCGGCTGGCAACGCAACCTCACGTCGCTGTGCACATTGAGCATTTGCCTGGTGATCGCGATTCTGCCGGTGATCATCATCAGCGCCTTGCTGGTTCAGGAGGGGGCGGCACTCTACAAAAGTGTCGAGAGCGGCGAACTCGACATTGCCGGGTATGTGTCGCAGTTCAAGCACAGCCTGCCGCCGTATTTCCAGTATCTGCTGGATCGCTTCGGCATGGGCGAGTTGAGCGGGCTGCGAGAGAAAATCGTCAAGAGCGCAATGACCGGCGGGCAGGTGCTGGCCTCTCATGCGTTCAGTTTCGGCCAGGGCACGTTCGAGTTCATCGTCAGTATCTTCATCATGCTGTACCTGCTGTTCTTCTTCCTGCGCGACGGTGCGGAACTGGCGCGCAAGGTACGCCAGGCGGTGCCGTTGCAGGAACAGCAGAAACGCCGTTTGCAGCTCAAGTTCAATCTTGTGGTGCGGGCCACGGTGAAAGGCAACCTGCTGGTGGCGATCACCCAAGGCGCGCTGGGCGGTCTGATTTTCTGGTTTCTGGACATCCACAACGTGTTGCTCTGGGCGGTGTTGATGGCGTTTCTGTCGCTGCTGCCGGTGGTGGGGACGGGAATAGTCTGGGTGCCGGTGGCGGTGTTTTTCCTGTTCACCGGGGCGATCTGGAAGGGCGTGGTGCTGGTATTGTTCGGGGTCTTGGTGATCGGGCTGGTGGACAATCTGCTCCGGCCATTGCTGGTGGGCAAGGACACCAGGATGCCGGACTACATGATCCTGATCTCGACCCTCGGCGGACTGGCGATTTTCGGGCTGAACGGCTTTGTCATCGGCCCGTTGATCGCGGCCCTGTTCATGTCGAGCTGGGCCATTTTCATTGAAACCAAACCGCGGGTGCAGCTGCCTTAGGCGTTGAGCCTGCCGGACTGGCCGGTGCCGATGCGTTGCGACAGCTCCTTTGCTGCGGGCAGCGAAGTGAGCGGGCCGCTGATCTGCACCCCGTCCTGCACCAGATACCAGCAGGCGAGCATGCCCAGCTCTCTGAGCGGTGCGGGGACGGCGCTGCCGATAACGGACATGATCTGAACCTTGGACATGACAAGTACCTCCATCAATCTGTGGAGTTACTTTAAGGTCCGGGTGCCTTGAGGGGTAATCAACGCTTTCGATAGTGGTCATTGATGCCAGAGGGGGCAAACGACCGTTGGTCGGTCAGCTGACCACCTGGTCGAGCATATGAACCACTTCCTGCTCGTTGAGCAGGCCCTTGCGCACCAGGCTTTGTGTCAGCAGCGAGAGAAACTTGGCGCTGCGATGACCTTCCAGGTGCTTGAGTTCGGTCAGTGCGTTGTACACCTTGCTGGAGGTGCACAGACCGACGATGCGGTGCGGGTTTTGCGTTGGCATGTGGTCGTCCTTGTTGTTATCAACTTGTTTTCGACGGACAGCACTTAGCTTGCGGAACTGTCATGACAAAAATATGACCGTTTTTTTTCCGCAGGGCAGAAATCGGGTCGAGTCCATCTTGCCCATTTCTGCCGCGGGCACTGTCCCGATAGCGACCTTGGCGAGATTTATCCAGACCTGCATCGACAAACGGGCATAAAAAAGCCCCGCTGTTTCAGCGGGGCTGGATGAGTTCGTTACCAGCGGCCGTGGCGAGGGCCGTAGTAGCCGCGTGGCGGGCCGTAGTAACCACGGGGTGGACCGTAGTAACCACGGGGTGGGCCGTAGTAAACCGGGGCCGGGCGGTAGTAGATCGGTTGTTGCACGTAGACCGGGGCCGGCTGGTAGTAAACCGGAGGCGGTGGTGCGTAATAAACCGGCGCGGGCTGGTAGTAGACCGGTTGCGGCGCAACATAAACCGGGCGGTTGGCGTTGATCAGAGCCGAGCCGACGATGGCAGTACCGACGATCGCTCCAAATACCGCCGCGTCATTACCACCACCGGCTTGCGCCTGTCCTGCGATAGCGAGGGCGCCGATCAGCAAGGCTACTGTGGGGACTTTACGGATCATGATAGTTCCTCGGTTCTTCAGCCCGGCGCTTGTGTCTGCAATAGACCCAAGGATTGTCGCGGGGATACTTCTAAGACAGCGTTTTTCTGAAAAACAGCACGGCCGCGAGGTAAATTTTGTGTAAGGTCTGTACCGACTTTCTTACCGACCCGTGTAAGCCCGCGTTAACACACTTATATGATCGATCAGAACCCGATGGAGGGCTAATCCCGTCCATCCGAAAAGTGCATTTGAAGGAGCTTTCCCATGCAGATGAACCCCAACAAAGACACCCAGTTGTGCATGTCCCTTTCAGGACGCCCCGGGAACTTTGGTCTGCGTTTTCACAATCATCTGTATGAACAGCTTGGCCTGAACTTTTACTACAAGGCCTTTGCCAGCCAGGACCTGACGGGTGCCGTTGCCGGCATTCGCGCCCTGCGGATTCGTGGCTGTGGCGTGTCGATGCCGTTCAAGGAAGCCTGCATTGCCCTGGTGGATGAACTCGACGCGTCTGCCGCCGCCATTCAATCGATCAACACCATCGTCAACACCGACGGACATCTCAAGGCCTACAACACCGATTACATCGCCGTGGCCCAGTTGCTGGAAAAACACCAGGTGCCGAAGGACTCGACCTTTGCCTTGCGCGGCAGCGGCGGCATGGCCAAGGCCGTGGCGAGTGCCTTGCGCGATGGCGGCTATGAAAGCGGCCTGATCGTAGCCCGCAATGAGCGCGCCGGGCAGGCGCTGGCGCAGTCGTTGGGGTATGAGTGGCAGGCAGAGTTGGGGAGTCGTCGCCCGCAAATGCTGGTCAACGTCACCCCGATCGGCATGACGGGAGGACCGGAGGCCGATCAACTGGCCTTTGAACCGGACGTGATCGAAAAAGCGGACACTGTCTTCGATGTTGTGGCGATTCCCTCGGAAACACCGCTGATCGTGCGTGCTCGTGCCGAAGGCAAGCGGGTCATCACCGGGCTGGAAGTGATTGCGATCCAGGCACTGGAGCAATTTGTGCTCTATACCGGTGTACGGCCGACAGACGAGCAATTCCAGAAGGCAGTGGCGTTTGCCCGCAGCTAGGAGGTGTCCATGCATCCCCCTATTCTCAATCTGAATTCAGTCGAACTTGAACCGCTGCCCGAAGCGTTTGCGCCGAGCGGTGAAACCGCCGGGTGCTATCAACAGCGCCTGGCCCGAGTCGGTCAGCAACTGGGGGCGGTAACCAATGCCAGGTCAGTCCACGACCCATTTTGGGAAATGATGTGACTGAGAGTCCGCCATCGCGAGCAAGCTCGCTCCCACAGGTTTTGTGTCGGGCACCAATGCCATGCCAGCCCACAACCCACTGTGGTCGGCCCATCCGGCAATGATGTGACTGACCGTCCGCCATCGCGAGCAAGCTCCCACAGGTTTTGTGTCGGGCGCCAATGCCAAGCCAGTCCACGACCCACTGTGGGAGCGAGCTTGCTCGCGATAGCGTCGGCCCATCCGGCAATGATGTGACTGAGAGTCCGCCATCGCGAGCAGGCTCGCTCCCACAGGTTTTGTGTCTATCGCACATGCCAGTCAGTCTAGGACCCACAGGTTTTGTGTCGGGCAATCATCCAGGTTATTCAAGTCGAGCCAGCCGCTCTTCCAGCGCCGCAATCCGCGTTTCCAGTTCTTCGATCCGTTCAACCGAAACCCCGCCGCTGCTCCGTTCGGCTGGGTTTTGCCGTGCCGCCATGATCGCTTCGATATCCGCCGGGTCGCCAAGGGCGTGGGTGTATCGGTCTTCGCGCTGGCCAGCCTGACGCGGAATCAGCACCGCCAAACCCCGGGCAATCAGGCGTTCAAGTTGATGCACAACCTGTTCGGCATCTTCGAACTCATGCATGCGGCCGCTGCGGGTCAGCAGTTCATTGACGGTCTGCGGGCCGCGCAGAAACATCAGCCCGGACAGGATGACCTGCGCCGGCACCAGTTCCAGGGCCTTGTCGACCTTGTGTTCCCAGCGGTCGGCGCGGCTGCCCATCACCAGTCTGGCGAAGCCGCGTCCTTCGAGGGCGCGCAGGCTCTGGCCGACCTGGCCCGGTGTCAGGTTCATCACCGGCTCGCGGCTGGTTTTCTGGTTGCAGGCAATCACCAGGGCATTGAGGGTCAGGGGATAGGTTTCCGGGCTGGTGGCCTGTTTCTCGATCAGCGAACCCAGAATGCGGATTTCCGTACTGTTGAGCCGCGGCTCGTCGAAAGTCGTCTCTTGCTCAGTGCTCATGGTTCTGCATCCTTAGCCGATTCATGTTTTTCACTTGCGTAAGCGCACTTTGACATCGCCCGTTCGGACTAGGCAAGGCTAACGATTCTGCCGCGTCCTGCTGGCGCCAAACTTCATGCTCAAAGGGGTGTTGCGCCACGCGCGCCCCGCCAAACGAGCAGAAGGCGCCGCGATGGAGTTTGCATTCAGCGACGAACAGGAAATGATCCGCGCATCGGCCGAGGGTTTCCTCGCCGATGTCTCGGATTCCGCCGCCGTGCGTGCGGCAATGGTCAGCGAACGGGGTTTCGACGAAGCCCTCTGGCAGCGTCTGTGCCAGGAAATGTACTGGCCGGCCATTCATATCCCCGAAACCTATGGTGGCCTGGGCCTCGGCTTTGTCGAGCTGACGATCCTGCTGGAACAGATGGGCCGGCGTTTGCTGTGCTCGCCGTTTTTCGCCACCGCCTGCATGGCCACGCCCGCGCTGTTGCTGGCCGCCAATGATGAACAGAAGCAGCGCTGGTTGCCGTCGATTGCCGACGGCAGCGTGACCGCAACGCTGGCGTTCAGCAGTGCCAACGGCTGGTCGGCCGACGATGTCCAGGCAACGGTGGTGGCCGAAGGCGACGGGTTCGTCCTCGACGGCACCCTCAAGCATGTGCTCGACGGCCATGGCGCCGACCTGTTGATCATTGCCGCACGCCAACCCGGAACCACTGGCGAAAAGGGCATCAGCCTGTTTGCCGTAAACGCCGTACGCGCAGGCATCGAACGGCAAATGCTGCCGACCATGGACCAGACCCGGCGCCAGGCGCGGATCCAGCTCAAGGGCCTGTACCTTGAAACCGACTGCCTGCTGGGTGAGTTCGGGAACGGCTGGTCGCACCTTGAGCGCGTCCTGCAACTGGCCTGCATCGGCCTGGCCGCTGAGCAGACCGGCGGCGCGCAGCAGGTGCTCGACCTCAGCGTGGCCTACATGCAGGAGCGCCAGCAGTTCGGTCGCCCGATCGCCAGTTTCCAGGCTCTCAAACACCGCGCCGCCGACATGATGCTGCAAGTCGAATGCGCCCGCTCGGCCAGTTACTACGCCGCGTGCGTGGCCCAGGAAGTCCTCGATCCCCAGGGTGATCCCCAGGTCGCGGCCGAACTGCCGCTGGCGGCGGCACTGGCCAAGGCACAGTGCTCCGAGACCTATTTCCATTGCGCGTCCGAATCGATCCAGTTGCATGGCGGTGTCGGTTTCACCTGGGAATACGACCCTCACCTCTACTTCAAGCGCGCCCGCGCCAGCGAGAGTTTCCTCGGGCTACCGGCCTGGCATCGCGAGCGCATTGCTTCGGTGATTCTGGGAGAGCAGCCATGAAAATCAGTTTCAGCGAGCAGGACGAGCGCTTCCGCCGGGAAGTGGCCGACTGGATGAGCGCCAACCTCTGCGGAGAGTTCGAGGCCCTGCGTTTTCGCGGCGGTCCGGGCGACGAACACATGTTTCCCGAAGAGCGCAAAGCCTGGGAGCGCAAACTCGCCGAAGGCGGCTGGACCTGCGTCGGCTGGGCGCCGGAGCATGGCGGACGCGGCCTGTCGATCACCCAGCAGGTGATCTTCAACGAAGAATACGCCCGCGCCGGCGGCCCCGGCCGCATGGGTCATATCGGCGAAGGCCTGGCCGGGCCGACCATTGCCGCGTTCGGCACGGTCGAACAGCAACAGCGTTTTTTGCCGGGGATCGTCAGCGGTACGTCGTTCTGGTGCCAGGGCTATTCAGAGCCGGGCGCCGGTTCTGACCTGGCCAACGTCAAGACCCGCGCAACGCTGGATGAAACCACCGGCAGTTGGATTATCAATGGCCAGAAAGTCTGGACGTCCCTGGCCCATGAATCGGACTGGTGCTTTGTCATCGCCCGAACCGAACCGGGCAGCGTCGGCCATCGCGGTCTGTCGTTCCTGCTGGTGCCGATGGCCCAGACGGAAATCACCGTACGACCGATCGAGCAGCTCACCGGCACCTCGGAATTCAACGAAGTGTTCTTCGACGATGCCCGCACCGACGCCACCAACATCATCGGCGCGCCGGGCGAAGGCTGGAAGATCGCCATGGCGCTGCTGGGTTTCGAGCGGGGTGTGTCGACCCTCGGCCAGCAGATGCAGTTCCAGAACGAGCTCAACGAAATCATCGCCATCGCCAAGTCCAATGGCGCCGACCGCGATCCGATCCTGCGTCAGCGCCTGGCCGAAGCCTGGAGCGGGTTGCGGATCATGCGCTACAACTCGCTGCGCATGCTCTCGGGTAGCCAGGACGGTTCGCTGCGCAAGGAGGCGACCATCTACAAGCTGTTCTGGTCGACCTGGCACGCCAGCCTCGGCAAGTTGGCGATGGACGTCCTCGGCGCCGAGGCGGAATTGCTCGAAGCCGGACCTTACCAACTGACCCGTTTGCAGTCGCTGTACCTGTTCAGCCGCGCCGACACCCTCTACGGCGGCAGCAACGAAATCCAGCGCAACATCATCGCCGAGCGTGCCTTGGGCATGCCCAAAGAGCCGCGTCCGCGCGCCTGAAAGGAGAGAGTTCATGTCTGTACCTCAATATGTTGAAGGTCGCGGCCTGCTGCGCGGCAAGTCGGTACTGATCACCGCCGCCGCAGGCGCCGGGATCGGTTTTTCCGCCGCCGTGCGCGCTGCCGAAGAAGGCTGCCGCGCGCTGATGATCAGCGATATCCATGAAGGCCGGTTGGCCGAAGCGGTGCTGAAGATTCGTGAAACCACCGGGCTGCAACAGGTGTTCGGCCAGGTCTGCAACGTCGCCGACGAAGCCCAGGTGCAGCAGCTGGTCGCCTGCGCCGAACGTGAACTGCAAGGCGTCGATGTGCTAATCAACAACGCCGGGCTTGGCGGCTCGCGCTTGCTGGTGGACATGGCCGACGAAGAGTGGAATCGGGTCATCGACGTGACGCTCACCGGCACCATGCGCATGACCCGCGCCATGCTGCCGAAAATGATGGAGCGACGTGCCGGAGTGATCGTCAACAACGCCTCGGTGCTGGGTTGGCGCGCGCAGAAAGAACAGGCGCACTACGCCGCCGCCAAGGCTGGCGTGATGGCGCTGACCCGCTGCGCAGCGGTCGAGGCCGCCGACTACGGCATCCGCATCAACGCGGTCAGCCCGAGCATTGCCCTGCACGATTTCCTGCGCAAATCCGCGCCCCAGGCGGTGCTCGATCAACTGGCCGCCAACGAAGCGTTCGGCCGCGCCGCCGAAGTCTGGGAAGTGGCCAACGTGATGATGTTCCTGGCCAGCGACTACAGCTCCTACATGACCGGCGAAGTGTTGTCGGTGTCCAGCCAGAGGGCGTGACCATGCCACGTATTTTCGACACGCCGATGGCCTTGTTCGACGCCGTGGGCCAGGAGCTCGGCGTCAGCGAATGGCTGCTGCTGGATCAGGCCCGAATCAATCTGTTTGCCGACGCCACCGGCGATCACCAGTGGATTCACGTCGATCCGCTCAAGGCCGCCAGCGGCCCGTTTGGCACCTGCATTGCCCATGGTTACCTGAGCCTGTCGCTGGTCAATCTGTTCCTGCCGCAGATCGTCGAAGTCCGTGGCTTGGCCATGGGCGTCAATTACGGCTGTGAGCGGGTGCGCTTCCCCTCGGTGGTGCGCGTCGGCTCCCGGGTGCGCGGCAGTGCGCAACTGATCGCGGTCGAGGAAGTGAAAGGCGGCGTGCAGGCGACCATCCGCGTCAGCGTCGAAATCGACGGCGAGGAACGTCCAGGCGTCGTGGTCGACACCATCAGCCGCTATTACCCGGCCTGACCTTCAACAGCATTTTCGAGGAATCCAGCATGAAAGAAGCCGTCATCGTTTCGACCGCCCGCACTCCGATCGGCAAAGCCTTTCGCGGTGCGTTCAATGACACCGAAGCGCCGCATCTGGGCGGCCACGTGGTGCGCGAAGCCGTGCGTCGTGCCGGCATCGAGCCGGGTGAAGTGGACGACGTGATCATCGGCGCCGCGGCGCAGCAGGGCACGCAGTCCTATAACCTGGGCCGCCTGTGCGCGATTGCCGGCGGCTTGCCAACGTCGGTTGCCGGGATGGCCGTCGAGCGCCAGTGCTCTTCGGGCCTGATGAGTATCGCCATGGCCGCCAAAGGCATCATGTGCGACGAAATCGACATCGCCGTGGCCGGTGGCCTGGAGTCGATTTCCCTGGTGCAGAACAAACATAAGAACCTGTATCGCAATCAATCGGGTTCGGTGATCGAGCTGGACCCGCACGCCTATATCCCGATGATCGAAACCGCCGAGATCGTCTCCGCGCGCTACGGCATCTCCCGCGACGAGCAGGACGAATACAGCTACCAGAGCCAGTTGCGTACCGCACAGGCCCAGAGCGCCGGGCGCTTCGACCGGGAACTGGCGCCGCTGGCCAGCCGCAAGGCACTGTTCGACAAGGCCACCGGCGAAACCCGTTATGAAACCGTCACCTTGCTGCGCGACGAGTGCAACCGCATCGACACCACCCTCCAGAGCCTGAAGGCGCTGGAGCCGGTGTGGCCGGGCGGTCAGTGGAGCGACAAGGGTCGTTTCATCACCGCGGGTAATGCCTCGCAGTTGTCCGACGGTGCGTCGGCCTCGGTGTTGATGAGCGCGAAAATGGCCGAGAAACGTGGCCTGGAACCGCTGGGGATCTATCGCGGCATGGCTGTCGCCGGCTGCAATTCCGACGAGATGGGCATCGGCCCGGTGTACGCCATCCCCAAACTGCTCAAGCGCCACGGCCTGACCATGGACCACATCGGCCTCTGGGAGTTGAACGAAGCGTTCGCCTGTCAGGTGCTGTACTGCCGCGACACCCTGGGTATTCCGGCCGAGCGCCTGAACGTCAACGGCGGGGCAATCTCCATCGGCCATCCGTTCGGCATGTCCGGGGCGCGGATGGTCGGCCACGCGTTGGTCGAAGGCCAGCGTCGCGGTTTGCGCTATGTAGTGGTGAGCATGTGCATCGGTGGCGGCATGGGCGCTGCTGCTCTATTCGAGGTGGTCTGAATGATCAGCGCACAACATATCCAGACGACCATGGCACGTTATGTGGAGCTGGTGGATACCAGCGACATCGAGGGCATCCTCGCACTCTACGCCAAAGACGCCACCGTTGAAGACCCGGTCGGCCAGGCGCCGTTGCAGGGCATCGACGCCATCGCGCGCTTTTACCGTGAAGGACTGGGGGCGATGAAGGTCTCGGCAACCCAGACCGGCCCGGTGCGCGCGACGCTCAACGGTTGCGGCGCGATGCCGTTCCGGGTCGACATGGAGTGGGGCGGGCAACCGTGCTCGCTGCATGTGATCGACGTGATGGAGTTCGATGCCGACGGCAAGATCCGCTCGATGAAAGCCTACTGGAGTGAAGTTAACGTAACTGCGCGAGGTGCAGCATGAATCTGGAGCAGCGAATCGCCCGCCTGGAAGCGCTGGAGGACATCCGCCAGCTCAAGCATCGCTACCTCAACGCCTGCGATCTCAAGCAGGTCGAGGTGATTGCCGACTGCTTTGCCGAAGGTGAAGTGCTGATCGATTACGGGCCGCTGGGGATCTTTCGTGAGCGCGACAGTTTTGTCGCGCTGTACCGCGAACTGGCCTGCCATGAGCGGGTGATCGACCTGCATCACGGCGCCAACCCGGAAATCGAGGTGCTGAACGAGGATCAGGCCCAGGGCCGTTGGGCCCTGTGGTATTTCAACCTGGATGGCGAGAGCGGGGCGACGCGGCAGTTGGGTGGCTTCTATCAGGACCGTTACCAGCGTATCGCCGGGCAATGGAAGATTGTCAGCACCTGCTTCCGCGCTCACTCGGAAGTGGCGCGTTCCTGAGGGCCGCTCACTCCAGAGGTGGCCCAACCCCATCCCCCCTGTGGGAGCGAGCTTGCTCGCGATGGCGGCATGTCAGGCAACATTGATGTTGAATGTGCCGGCCCCTTCGCGAGCAAGCTCGCTCCCACAGTTTTTTTGTGGTGAACCTGCCATTAGCGTACAACCCAATCCCCCCTTGTAGGAGCGAGCCTGCTCGCGAAGGCGGCGTGTCAGGCAACATTGATGTTGGATATGCTGACAGCCATATCCGGATTCTGCGTTCGGCCGGTTTCGTAGTAAGCCTTGAGGTTCTCGGCAATCTGCTGCACGACCTTGTTGAAGGCCTTGGCCAGCAACCTTTCAAACAGCCTGCCGCCGCGCAGGCTGTATCGCATTTGCAGGGTGATGCGAGTCCCATTGCCTTCGGCTTGCAAGGCATAACTGAAACTCGCCTCGCGAAACGGAAAGGGCGAGTCATTGCCACCCTTGTGCAACCGCAGCACGAACCCCGTGCCTTCGCGCCACTGCACCACGCTTTCATCCAGATACTGACCGCCCTTGCGCAACACCCGGCGACTGGCGCCGACACCCTCCGTTGCACCGGGATGAAACTGGCAACCGGTCAGGCCCGGCACATAGTGCGGGGCGAGGCTCAGGTCGCGCAGTTTGGCCCAGGCGGCTTGTGGCGTGAGGTTCAGCAATACACTGTGGCTGGCTACGGGCATGTCGAAAGTCCTCTTATGAATGGGATTGGGCCGCGCCGAGAAACGCCGGGCGTTCACCCGCGCCATGCACTGCGATATCCGCGCCGCTGACGTAACGGGCCAGCTTCGAAGCCAGGTACAGGCAGGTGTCGCCAATGTCCTCCGGGGTCGCCAGGCGTTGCAACGGGATGGTCGCCGCCACCCGGGCAATGCCCGCGTCGTCACCATAATGCATGGCCGCCTGCTCGGTGAGAATCAGCCCGGCAGTCACTGCGTTGACCCGCACCTTCGGCGCCCATTCCACCGCCAGCGAAGTGGTCAGGTTCAGCAGGCCGGCCTTGGCCGCGCCATAAGCGGCGGTGCCGGGGGAAGGGCGGGTGGCACTGACGCTGCAGATGTTGATGATCGCACCGCCCTCGGCCTGGGCTTGCATCACCTGGTTGGCCTGCTGGCAGAGGTTCAGTGGCGCGATCAGGTTCAAACGGATGATTGCCTCGCTGAAACGCGGCGAGGCGGTGGCCGCGTCGGCATTCGGTGAGCCACCGGCGTTGTTGACCAGTACATCGAGGCGGCCGAAGCGCTCGACGATGTGTGCGATCAAACGCCCGGACTGCTCGACATCCCGCAGATCACAGGGCAGGAACAGCGCCTCGCGCCCGGCGCTGGCAGGTAAGGTCTGTGGTGCTTCGCGCCCGCAGATCACCACCTCGGCGCCGCAGTCGAGGAAGCGCTGGCTGATGCCGCGCCCCACACCTTTGCCACCGCCGGTGACCAGTACCACTTTGCCGCGAAAGTCCATCGGATCAAGCATGGGGATTCTCTTTTTGTCGCTCGGGAATGCCGTCGATGCTAGGTCTGCAACCCCGACAGGCCAACGTCCAAAGGGACTAGGTAGTCCTGTCGGACGATGTTGGCGACCCGGCCCCTCGGAATAATCCCGCTACAACAACAGGCCGGGAGGACACCTTATGGGCGCTTCAGCGCAAGGGCACTTCGTTACGCTGCCGGATGGTTTGCAGCTGCACTACAAAGACACCGGCAACGGCGAGCCGGTGATTTTCATCCATGGCAGCGGGCCGGGTGCCAGCGGTCACAGCAACTTCAAGCAGAACTACCCGGTGTTTGCCGAGGCCGGTTACCGGGTGATCGTCCCGGACCTGCCGGGCTACGGCGCTTCGGACAAACCCGACACCCTCTACACCCTGGACTTCTTTGTCGCAGCCCTGAGCGGTCTGCTCGACGCCCTGGACATCCAGCGCTGCGTACTGGTCGGCAACTCCCTGGGCGGCGCGATCGCGATCAAACTGGCCCTCGACCAACCGCAGCGTGTCAGCCGTCTGGTGCTGATGGCGCCCGGTGGCCTGATGGAAAAGGAACAGTATTACCTGCAGATGGAAGGCATCCAGAAAATGGGTGCGGCTTTCGCCAAAGGTGAACTGAACAATGCGGCGGGCATGCGTCGCCTGTTGGCCCTGCAACTGTTCGATGAAAGCCTGATCAGCGACGAAACGGTCAACGAGCGCGTGGCCGTGGTGCAACAGCAACCGGTGTGCGTGCTGTCGACCATGCAGGTGCCGAACATGACGTCGCGCCTGGGCGAGTTGCAGTGCCCGATCCTCGGTTTCTGGGGCATGAACGACAAGTTCTGCCCGTCTTCCGGTGCCCAGACCATGCTTGAACACTGCAGCAAAATCCGTTTCGTGATGCTCAGCGAGTGCGGGCATTGGGTCCAGGTCGAGCACCGTGACTTTTTCAATAGCCAGTGCCTGGCGTTTCTTCAGGAGGCCCGCGGATGAGCGTGCAATTGCGCCGTGAGTTCGGCGAAGAGCTTTATCAGGCGCTGCTCAGCGGCTCCACCCTGGCGCCGCTGACCGAGCGTTGGCCGTCGATCAGCATCGAAGACGCCTATCACATTTCCCTGTATGCCATTGAGCGTCGGGTGGCGGCCGGTGACCAGATCGTCGGCAAAAAAATCGGCGTGACCTCGGCGGCGGTCCAGCAGATGCTCAACGTGCATCAGCCGGATTTCGGCTTCATCACGCGGCAGATGTCGTTCGATGACGATGCACGAATTTCCCTGTCCGCCAACAAGCTGATCCAGCCCCGGGCCGAGGGCGAGATCGCCTTCAAGCTCAAGCATGATCTGGTCGGCCCCGGCATCACCGAAGCCGACGTGCTGGCCGCCACCGAATACGTGATGCCGTGCTTCGAGATCGTCGACTCGCGGATTCACGACTGGCGCATCCGCATCCAGGACACGGTCGCAGACAACGCCTCCTGCGGCGTATTCGTGCTGGGCGACAGCAAGGTCGACCCCCGCGAGCTGGACCTGCCCAACTTGCGTATGCGCGTGTTCAAGAACGGTGAACCCCTGAGCGAAGGCCTGGGCTCGGCGGTGCAGGGCAATCCGCTGACCGCCGTGGCCTGGCTGGCCAACACCCTCGGTGCCTTCGGCATTCCGTTCAAGGCCGGGGAAATCATTCTGTCCGGCTCTCTGGTGCCGCTGGAACCGGCCCGTGCCGGCGACCGTTTTGAACTGACCATTGATGGCCTGGGCAGTGCCCGGGTGTCTTTCTGCGCCTGACTTTTGGAGTTTGACCCAATGAGCAAAAAACTCAGAGCGGCCATTATCGGCCCGGGCAACATCGGCACCGATCTGCTGATGAAAATGTGCCGATCGCAATGGATCGAGCCGGTGTGGATGGTCGGCGTCGACCCTGAATCCGAAGGCCTGAAACGTGCCCGGGAAATGGGCATCAAAACCACCGCCGGTGGTGTCGACGGCTTGCTGCCCCACGTGCTCGACGATGATATTCGCATCGCCTTCGACGCCACCTCGGCTTACGTGCACGCGGAAAACAGCCGCAAGCTCAACGAGCTCGGCGTGATCATGATCGACCTCACGCCGGCGGCCATCGGCCCGTTCTGCGTGCCCCCGGTCAACCTCAAGGAGCACGCGTCGAGCCTGGCGATGAACGTCAACATGGTCACCTGCGGCGGCCAGGCGACCATCCCGATGGTGGCGGCGGTGTCGCGGGTGCAACCGGTGAGCTACGGCGAAATCGTCGCCACGGTGTCCTCCGGTTCGGTAGGCCCGGGCACGCGGCAGAACATCGACGAATTCACCCGCACCACCGCCGGCGCAGTGGAGAAGATCGGCGGCGCCCGTCGCGGCAAGGCGATCATCGTGATCAACCCGGCCGAGCCGCCGTTGATGATGCGCGACACCATCCACTGCCTGACCGATGACGAGCCGATCCAGGATGCGATCCGCACCTCGGTACTGGAGATGGTCCGCGAAGTTCAGCGTTATGTGCCGGGCTACAAGCTGATCAACGGGCCGGTGTTCGACGGACGCAAAGTGTCGATTTTCATCGAGGTCGAAGGCCTCGGCGATTTCCTGCCCAAGTCCGCCGGCAACCTCGACATCATGACCGCCGCCGGATTGCGCACCGCCGAGATGTTCGCCGAAGAAGCCCACAAGGGCACCCTGCAACTGCCTGCCCGTTGAGTGGAGAATCCCGATGAATTTGCAAGGTAAGAGCGTCCGTCTGCACGACATGAGCCTGCGCGACGGCATGCACGCCAAACAGCACCAGATCAGTATCGAACAAATGGTCTCGGTGGCCACCGGCCTCGATGCGGCCGGTGTGCCGCTGATCGAAATCACCCACGGCGATGGCCTGGGCGGTGCTTCGCTGAACTACGGTTTCCCGGCCCACAGCGACGAGGAGTATTTCTCCGCGGTGATTCCGCAGATGAAACAGGCCAAGGTCTCGGCCCTGTTATTGCCGGGGATCGGTACCCTCGACCATCTGAAGATGGCTCATGAACACGGCGTGTCGACCATTCGTGTGGCGACCCACTGCACCGAAGCGGACGTGTCCGGCCAGCACATCGGCATGTCAGCGAAGATGGGCCTGGACACCGTCGGCTTCCTGATGATGGCGCACATGGTCAGCCCGGAGAAGCTGCTGGAGCAGGCGCGCCTGATGGAAAGCTACGGCGCCAATTGCATCTACTGCACCGACTCGGCCGGCTACATGCTGCCCGATGAAGTGACGCAAAAGATCGGGGCCCTGCGTGCCGGCCTGAACGCCGGGACCGAAGTCGGTTTCCACGGCCACCACAACATGGGCATGGCCATCGCCAACTCCCTGGCCGCCATCGAGGCCGGTGCTGCGCGCATCGACGGTTCGGTTGCAGGTCTTGGCGCCGGGGCGGGCAATACACCGCTGGAAGTGTTTGTCGCGGTGCTGGAGCGCATGGGCGTCAACAGTGGCGTGGATCTGTACAAGATCATGGACGTGGCCGAAGACCTCGTGGTGCCGATGATGGACCAGCCGATCCGCCTCGACCGCGATGCCCTGACTTTGGGTTATGCCGGGGTCTACAGCTCGTTCCTGCTGTTCGCCAAGCGGGCTGAGCAGAAGTACGGTATTGCTGCTCGCGAGCTGCTGGTGGAGCTGGGCCGACGCGGCACGGTGGGTGGTCAGGAAGACATGATTGAAGACCTGGCGCTGACTTTGTCGCGGGCCAGGGGTGTACTGCCTACCTGAGTTTTACGGCAACGAAAAAACCACCGAACCGGTGGTTTTTTTATGGCCGGTGGAAACCGTGCTCAAGGCAGCAGATTGCGCACCACGGGCGGATAGCAATTGATCGCCGTGCTCGAACAGCTGAAGTAGGCCGTGGTCGGTCGGTAGGCTTCGTTCTTGAACAGCTGGCACAGACTGGTGGAAGCACCCGCACAGAGGATGATGAATAGAGCACAAGTAGTTTTGCGCATGATGAGTCTCGACACGGTTTTATTGTTGTAGAGACAGGTTATGGCGGCGATTCGCGAATGGCTTCGTCCGAATGGACTACTCGGTGAATTAGAACCTGCGCAAAACCTGTGGGAGCGAGCTTGCTCGCGATGACGGAGTGTCAGGCGATACAGATGTTGGATGTCCCGGCCTCATCGCGAGCAAGCTCGCTCCCACAGTGATTTGGGTGGTCCACAGGTTTTTTGGGGGGATGTCAGCCGCGTCGGGCAAGGGCGCCCATGGCCATGAACAGCGCCGCAATCGCCCGGGCTTCGTGCAGTTCGCCACGGGCCACCAGTTCGGGGATCTGCGCCAGAGGTACGCGCAGACATTCCAGGGGTTCGGGTTCGTCGCCTTGCAGTTGGCAGGGGCTCAGTTGTTCGGCCAGTACCACCCGGTAGCGATGGCACAAATGCCCCGGTGCCAGCGTCAGCTCGCCCAGTTCGGTGAGGCGGGCGGCGCGCATTCCGACTTCTTCGCTCAGCTCGCGCTGCGCCGCCTGCAAATAGTCTTCATCGGGCTCGGCGCCACCCTTGGGCAGGCCAAGAATGGTTTTCTCCACTCCGACCGCGTATTCGCGCACCAGCAGCACATGCTCTGGATCGGGCATCGCCACCAGCATCACCGAGCGATAACCGGTGCCGCGCAGGCGTTCGTAGACCCGCTGCTGGCCGTTGCTGAATTGCAGGTGCAGGGCTTCGATCTGAAAGTGGCCGCTTTGCGCCAGCAGTTCAGTCTTGAGGATGGTTGGGCAGTTGCGCATGGGGCAGTCCCCTGTTTGGGATAAAGACACTGTGCGCTGTACAACGGGAGCCGCCATCGTCCGAGCGGACGAGGGCGGCAATGAGGGTTAGCCGAGTGTCGCCACGCTGCGCAGGATCAGGCGCACCAGCATGGTCTGGCGGGTCACGCCGGTCTTGGAGAAGGTCGAGCGCAGGTGTGCCCGGGAGGTGTTGCGGCTGATGCCCAGCTCTTCCGACGCTTCGTCGAGGGTCAAGCCGTTGGCCAGCAACATCGCCAGCTGGGTTTCCGCCGGGGTGAAGTCGAACAGTGCGCGGACGATATCCTGGGGTGCGGTGGACTGCTGCTCGGGGTCGCTGATGAAAATCACCACCGTGGGGCACTGTTTGCCTTCGCTCCAATCGCTCAGCGGCACTGAGCGCACGATGATCCCCAGATCCGCTTTGCCGGACGGCCGCTGTACGCGCAGAGCCTCGACCACTGACGGGTTGCCGCTCTTTTGCGACAGCAGCGACTGCTTGACCAGTCGGCGGAACTCCTGGGTGTCCCGGGCCGTACCGACCTGCAGGCCATCGTTGACCAGTTTGATGCCGTCCTTTTCCTGGATCAGCCGGTCGGCGACCTGGTTGGTCTGCAGGACCTTGCCGGACTCGTCGAGGATGATCGTGCCGACCGCCATCTGGTTCACCGCGCCGGCGTACAGATTGCGCTCGGCTTCGATGCGGTTGAGTTGCATGTGGATCTTGATCGAACGTTCCAGGTGCGCAATGAAATGCGTGAGCATGGCCTTTTCTTCATTGCCGAAAGGCTTGTCGTCACGTCCGCGACTGATACGAATGCGGCACTGGGCGCCGTCGACGGTGTTGATGTCGGCACCGAGGATGTGGAACACGTCCACCGGTTCAAGGAAGTTCTTGTAGAACTCGGAATTCTGCCAGTCGTCATTGGAGACGAACTCGGCGAGGGTCACGACCTGGCGGTTGGGCAGGTCGACGAACGGGTCGAGGCTGAAAAAATGTGTGTTGTACGACGCGGTCGCCTCGGTCGAGGTGCCGGTGGTGTTGACCATCAGGCCGTCCACGTGGGCGCTGGGCGGACGCAGGATGAAGGTCACGTACTTGCTGTTCAGATGCACATTGAGCTGATTGAGAAAAGTCGCCCAGGGAATGGTTTCCAGCGGCCCCTGATAGAGGTTGCCGATCAAATCACTGAACGTATCGAGGCTGAGGCTCTGCTGCATGGGGAAAAACCGTTTTTATTATTAGCGTTGGCGGTGGCCGAGAATAAGCGCCGGTATCGACTCCTTGCAACGCTCGGGCTCAGGGCCTGACAGGCGGCTGCCGATCAGGCCCGGGGCGGGCGAAAAGCCGCTGGCGTCAGACCCGTTCGCTGGCGCGCACGACAAACTTCTTGTGTTCGGCAACGTCCGCCGACAGCGCCTGGACGTCGGTGTAGAACTGCTCGTACCAACGGCGCAACTGATAGACCGGACCGTCGCCGTCACACAGCAGCGGGTTGTCGACGCGGGTCTTGCTGTGCCAGATGGCCACGTCTTCGTAGAAGGCTGCCTGCGCCTGCGCTACGTAGGCCTTGGCCATCGCCTGGTTCTGCTCTTCGCTGAGCCCCGGGATCTTCTTCACCAGTACGCCGTAGCGCAGGGTGAAGCTATCGAGGTCGATCGGTACGTGACAGTTGAGCAGGATCGAATGGATCGGCTGGCCGTTCATGGCGCCGTTCATTTCGGTGATCTGATAGGCCGGGCCGAAATAGGTGGCTTCGGTGGTCAGCACGCTGTCGCCGGACAGGCGCTCACTGCGGGCGCGCATGATCTGGGTGGCCAGGTGGCCCTGGAAAATGTTGATGAACTCTTCGACCGGCGCGCCGTGCACGGTACCGAAGTGCGCCATGTCGGCGATGTTGTCGATCAGTTCGCGGCAGTTGGTGCCAATCTGCAGCTCGGCGACTTCCCACGCCGCCCATTCGTCGTTATAGCAGGCGTCGATGCGCGGAATGCGTTGTTCCGGCAGCGGCGGGTTGCCTTCGGGGTCGTTCCAGACGAACAGCAGCTGGTTTTCTTCCATGATCGGCCAGCTTTTGATTTTGGCCCGTGGCGGGATGCGCTTGGCATAGGGGATGTCATCGCACACGCCGTCGGCGCCCCAGCGCCAGGCGTGGAACGGGCAGCGGATCGAGTTGCCTTCGACGCAACCGGTGCTCAGGTCGGCGCCCATGTGCGGGCAGTAGCCATCAAGAATATGCAGATCGCCGTCTTCACCCTGGAACGCCACCAGACGGGTGCCGAACACCTCCAGGCGGTGGGCCTTGCCGTCGCGGTATTGCGCGGCCAGGCCCAGGCAATGCCAGCCACGGGCGTAGCGGTCTTCCAGCAGTTTGGCTTCGATGCGGTGCAGGGTACTCATCTTATTATTCTCCCAAGGGATCACGGGTTTGGCGCATGTAACGGATTCTGCCGCCCCTGTAAAAGCGGGCATCGTCTGAATGGACGATGGCTGCTTTTGGCTGGCCCGCTCTACTGGCGACATTGGACCCATGGCAGGAGTTGGCGATGAGTAATGAACAAGGGCCGGTAGCGGTGATTACCGGGGCCGCCGGTGGTATTGGCCGCGGCCTGGCCGAACACGCGGCGACGCTGGGCATGCGCCTGGTGCTGGCGGATCGGGATGCAGCGGGCCTGCAAGCCCTGTGCGACGAATTGCAGGCCCGTGGTGCGCAGGCGATTGCCTGCGTCACCGATGTCGGTGATGTAACGCAGGTCGAGCGCTTGCGTGACCGGGCTGTCGAGCACTTTGGCGGGGTCGACCTGCTGTTCAACAACGCCGGAGTGATGCAAACCGGCTTCAGCTGGGAAATCACCGAGGCACAATGGCAGCGCATGCTCGACGTCAACCTCAACGGCGTGATCAACGGCATTCGCAGTTTTGTGCCGCTGTTGCTCAGCCAGGGCCGGGCGGCCCATGTGATCAACACCGCGTCCCTTGCCGGGCTGGTCAGCAGTCCGCTGATGGCACCGTACAACGTGACCAAGCAGGCCGTGGTCGCGCTCTCGGAAACCCTGCATTACGAACTCGCCATGCTCGGTGCGCCGGTGTCGGTTTCGGTGCTGTGCCCGGGACCAGTGGCCAGTGAAATCATGGCATCGAACCAGGTGGTGGGCACCGCCGGATCCGACTTCAGTCAACTGCTCGACAGCACCGTTCGCCAGGGCATGACCCCGGCGGAGCTGGCCGCGCAAGTGTTCGCCGCCGTCGCGCAAAAACGCTTCTGGATCCTGCCCCACAAGGGTTTCAAGCCGGCCCTTGAGCGTCGGGTTCAAAGCATTCTGGGCGAGACCAATCCGCAGTTTCAAATGGCCGACGTAGAGGACGATGCCCATGCCGCTCGATAAGCAGATCGCTGGGGTTCTCCAGCAGTTTCGCGACATTCCGGAGCCCGATTTCAGCCAGGTCGATGCCGCTCAATACCGGCAGTTCTCCGACAACCTGCTGCCGGCCATCCCTGGCGAACCGATGAGCGAGGTGCGCGACTTGCGGGTGGCCGGCGCGGACGGTGAACTGGACGCACGGCTGTACCGGCCATCGGAACAACCTGATCTGCCATTGCTGGTGTTTTTCCATGGCGGCGGATTCGTCATGGGCAATCTCGATACCCACGACAATCTCTGCCGCTCGCTGGCCCGCCAGACTGAGGCGGTGGTGGTGTCGGTCGCTTACCGACTGGCCCCGGAACACCCGTTCCCGGCGGCACCTCTCGATTGTTATGCGGCCACCTGCTGGCTGGTCGAGCACGCGGTTGAACTGCGCGTCGATGGCAGCCGGCTGGCCGTGGCCGGGGACAGCGCCGGGGGCAATCTGGCGCTGGCGGTTAGTCAGTTGGCGGTACAGCGCCGGGGGCCGAAGATCAGTTATCAGTGCCTGTTCTATCCCGTTACCGACGCAGGTTGCGACAGTCAGTCCTTCGAAGACTTCGCCGAGAGCTATCTGCTTTCCGCCGGGATGATGCGCTGGTTCTGGCAACAATATTTGCAAGACGTCGGGCAGGCGGATGATCCATTGGCCTCGCCACTGCGCGCCGAGAGCCTGACGGGGTTGCCGCCAACGACCCTGATTACCGCCGAATTCGACCCATTGCGCGATGAAGGCGAGGCAATGGCCGAGTGCTTGCGCGAGGCCGGAGTGCCTGTGCGCGTCCAGCGTTGTGACGGCATGATCCACGGCTTTATCAGCATGGCGCCGTTTGTTGAAGGCGCGGCACAGTCCTTGTCCGATGCGGCGGCCGACCTGCGCGGGGCGCTCAAATGAGCGGCCTGGCTTTCAACACTGTGCCGCAACTGATCGAGGCCATCGGCGCCGGTCGGATGGTGGTGATCACCGACGACGAACACAACGGCGAAGGCTCGTTGCTGATGGCTGCCGAACAGGCCGGGGCCGAGGCCGTCACCTTCATGGCGGTGCAGGCGCGCGGGCTGATTTGCCTGGCCCTGACCGAGCAGCGCTGCCGCGCGCTGGGCCTGGACCTGATGGTGCCCAACTCCCGAGCGCAACATGGCGTGGGTTTTACCCGCTCGATCGAAGCCGCTACCGGGGTGTCCACGGGTATCTCGGCGGCAGACCGGGCGCGGTCGATCCAGGTGGCGGTCGACCCGGCCAGCGTACCGGCGGACCTGGTGCAACCGGGGCATATCTTCCCGGTGCAAGCCTTGCCCGGTGGCGTGATGCAGCGGGCCGGTCATGTCGAGGCCGCTTGCGATCTGACGCGACTGGCGGGGCTGCAACCGGCGGCAACCCTGGTGGGCATTCTCAACGAGGACGGCGAGCTGGCCCGTGGCGCCGAGTTGCATGACTTCGCCCAGCGGCATGGCTTGCGGATCGGCACCATTGCCGACCTGATCCACTATCGCATCCTGCATGAAGGCACGATCGAACGCGGCGGCGAATATCCGTTGCATACTCGCCACGGCGAGTTCCAGGTGACCACCTATCAGGACACCTACCAGGGCTCGCTGCACCTGGCGCTGGTCAAGGGCCGGATCGACAGCAGTCAGCCAGTGCTGGTGCGGGTGCAAAGCATCGAGACGTTGCGTGATGTGCTGGGCTGTGAAAGCGAAGGCGGGCCGCAACAGTGGACCCTGGACCGTTCGCTGGCCTGTATCGCGGCGGCCGGTAGCGGTGTGCTGGTGCTGCTGGCGCAAAAGGAATCCGCCGAGGGCGTGCTCGAACAACTGCGTCAGCGCAGTGGAGGCAAGCATCGGGCGCCACATTTTCCGCAACGGACCCTGGGCATCGGCGCGCAGATCCTGCGCGACCAGAATGTGCGTAAAATGCGCCTGATGAGTTCGCCAGTGCCGTACACCGCCGTGTCCGGGTTTGATCTGGAAGTGACGGAGTTCGTGCCGTTTCAACCGGCTATCTAAAGCCAACACAAAACCCTGTGGGAGCGAGCTTGCTCGCGATGGCGGTCTGTCAGGCGACATTGATGTTGAATGGGCCGGCCTCATCGCGAGCAAGCTCGCTCCCACAGGGTTAATGGGTGTATGCAATATCTGCGAGCAGCCGAAATCATTGTGGGAGCGAGCTTGCTCGCGATGGCTATCGATTGGTCACATCCAGTCAAAAGCTGACCCAACGCTTAAGCATCCACCGGTCTAGCTTTCCTCCTGAATTCACCATGGAGAGGGCAAAGGAATGCCGGATTTACCCGCCTCACACCGCCTGCGCACAGGCCGCTATCCTGAACCCAACAGGATTTACCTGCTGACGAGCAATACGCTGGATCGAGAACCGGTTTTCAAGGATTTCGGTTTGGGCAGGCTGGTCGTCAAGCAATTTCAATATGCACAGGAACAATACTGGGCGAACTCTTTAGCCTGGGTCGTCATGCCCGATCATTTTCATTGGTTGATCGAACTGCAGCAGTGCTCACTCAGTCAGCTGATGCAAAAAACCAAATCATTGAGTACGCGGGCCGTGAACATGTCCGTCGGACGTAAAGGCAGTCTTTGGCAGCAGGGCTATCATGATCGGGCGTTGAGGCGTGATGAGGACCTGGTAAAGCTTGCTCGATATGTCGTCGCCAACCCGTTACGTGCTGGATTGGTGGAGAAGCTGGGCGATTACCCGCTGTGGGACGCGATATGGGTTTGATCCGTAACCGCGTTGCCACCATCGCGAGCAAGCTCGCTCCCACAATGATTTTTGGATAGCCGCAGATATTGCGTACACCCGCTAACCCTGTGGGAGCGAGCTTGCTCGCGATGGCGGTCTGTCAGGCGACATTGATATTGAATGTGCCGGCCTCATCGCGAGCAAGCTCGCTCCCACAATGATTTTTGGATAGCCGCAGATGTTGCGCACACCAGATAACCCTGTGGGAGCGAGCTTGCTCGCGATGGCGGTCTGTCAGGCGACATCGATGTCGAATGTGCCGGCCTCTTCGCGGGCGAGCCCGCTCCCACAATGATTTCGGTTGTTCACAGATGTTGCGTACACCCTCAGGTTCTGCTTTGGCTTAAGGCTTGATCCCGCGCAACATCTCCTTCGCCTGATCCTGCATCGCCTGCGGCGCGGCCATGTTGCCGTCGATCACGGTGATCACGGCGTAGCCTTGCCACAGTTGATAGGCATCGGCCTTTTGCTGGACTTCTGTCGGTGTCGACGGCGGGGCCAGGTTGACGTGGACCACGCCGTCGGCGCCGCGTTGTGAGGTGAAGTTCACGCGATCCCAGTTGCCGATCGGCGCAAAGCTCACGCCTTTGACTTCAGCGGGTTTCAGGGGCGGGTAGTTGAGGTTCAAGCCGCTGACACCCGGCAGGCCGAGCACGTTCAAATCACACTGATGTTTGTTCTTGGCGCAGGCCTGTTTAGCTTCTGTACCGGCCAGACTCGCCTGTTCGATGACTTTCACGGCAAAGCGCGCCGTGTCGTCCATGGCGCCGAGGGTCTTGCGGTAGCCCGCCTGCTGATCGCGAATGATCAGGTCCATGTCGATACCGGTGGACACCGCTACCGCCGGAATCCCTTTGAACATCGCGCGCACTGCAGCGTTGAGGGTGCCGGACATCTGCGTCAGCGGGCCGACGTTTTCACCAAAGTTGCTGCCGGACACCACCAGGTCTGGCGGCGAATCCTTGAGGATCACGTCGAGGCCGACGTTGACTGCATCCACCGGCGTGCCGATAGCGGAGGTCTTGCCGGCGGGCGGGGTGTAGCCCTCTGGCGGCCCGACACAAAACCGGCCTGGCGCCAGTTCGGTCACCGCCAGGGCCTGGCCGGGTACGACCACGCTGGCAGCACTGATGCCGCTACTGTCGTTCAACGGGCCGACCAGCGTGACCTTGTGCCCGGCGGCGGTCAGGGCGCGGTACATCGCATCGATGCCGGGTGCGCGGCAGCCATCGTCGTTGGTCAGCAGGATGTTCAGGGCGTTGGCTTGCAGCGACAGGCCAACGCTGGCCATGGCGATGATGCCGGTGAGGAGTTTGTTCATGGCGGAGTCTTCCGTGGAAGGAGCGGATTTTACAAAGCACAACGCCCCGACCGAATGATTCGGTCGGGGCGCGGTGAGTTTAGCGGGTGCCGAGTTTGCGCAGGTTGCCAGGGGTGAATTCGTCTTCGGTGAAGGCGGTGGCGTTGAGCTTGGCCGGTTTCTGATCGACCAGCATGCGGTCAACCAGGTAGGAGCCTGCGATCAGGTCGTGGTAGATGCCCAGACGGGAGTGGAAACGCTCGATGTGATAGGCGTAGATCGAGGTTTGCATGTTGGTGCGCCACAGTTGCCCACGGCTGTCGTAGTTGTCTGCCAGGGCGGCCTGCCAGCTGTCCTCGTCCAGGTAGAGCACACGCTTGGCATAGAGGTGCCGTGCGTTTGGCTTGAGCGTGGCCTGCACGATCCACACGCGGTGTTTCTCGTAGCGCATGATATCCGGGTTGATGTGACCGGTGGTGGACAGGATCTGTTCGATGTTCACGTCAGGCTGGTCGATCTTGTAGTTGTTGTACGGAATGTAGATCTCTTTTTTACCGACGATGGACCAGTTGTAGCGATCCGGGGCGCCGTTGAACAAGCGATCTTCATCATAGACCCGGAAGCCGCCCGCACCGCTAGGCGAGTCGTAGCCGACGGTCGGCGCGCGGCGCACGCGGCGTTGACCCGGGGAGTATTGCCAGGCTTGCCGAGGTTCGGCGGTGGCATTGATGAACTCGTGACCGACGACGATCTCACCCTTCTTGCGCACGGGTTCCAGGGTGGTGAGCAAAAAGTGCGTGAGGATGCCACCGGATGTGTCCAGGGTCTTTTTGGGGTCGGCCCACACCGAAAAGATCTTGTAGTCGACCTTCTCCGTCACCCGATTTTTGTCGGGATAGATCACTGCCTGTTGGTAGACGGCCTCTTCGGTGAAGGACCGCCCTGACATGGTGTGGTTGAGGATCAGTTCGTTGCCGTTCTTCGGAATCGGGAAAGGCGAGGCACCGAAGGCATTGCTGGTGTCGTTGCCGTCGTTTGAGAGCTCCGCGTTCAGGGCGTTTTTCTTGATGCCGTCTTCGGTGAGCTGATCGACACGGAAGTCGCGATGGCTCGGGTACACCGGCATCTTGAAAGAGTCCGGGTAGCGCTTGAACAACGCTTTCTGGCCGTCGGTGAGGTTGGCGGAGTACTGGCCCATGTTCTGCGCGGTGATGGTGAACAAGGGTTTTTCAGACGCATAGGGGTCCGGGTACGGCGTACCTGCACCACCGAACGTGAGACCCGGTGGCAGACCGCGCCATTTGCCGGTCCAGGCCGGGATGCTGCCGTCGGCGTTGCCGGCCTTTTCGGCGCCCATCGGGGTCAGGTCCTGGCCCAGGCGGGCGGCTTCTTCGGGGCTGACCTTGGCGTAGGCCAGGCCGCTGCCGAGCAGACCGACGGTCAATGCCGTGCTCAGTAAGGTTTGGGTGAATCTGGACATGCTGTGCTCCTCCGACAGGGGAATCAGAACCGGTACTTGAAGTTGAGCGCGACGTTGTCGCGGTCGGCCAACGGGCTGTTGTTGGCACTGGCGAGGTAGGCGTTGTAGCGGGCCTCGACGGTGAAGTTGCCCAGGTAGCGCCACGAACTGCCGATGCTGGCGCGGTTATCGTTCTGGCCGGCGTTGATCGAGCCGACCATCGAGCTGTCGCCGTGGGCGGCGGCGCTGAAGGTGACAGGCACCGACATGTCCCATCCGTTGAACACGTTGTTGTAGTCAAAGTTCGCCTGCACCGTGTAGCCCCAGGCATCGCGGTCATAGACCAGGCTGTCGGTTCCCGGCAGCGCGAAGCCCGGCGCCAGGGTCACCGGCTGCGACTCGTCGTTGCTGACCACGGTGTTGTAGACCAGCTCGCCGGTCAGGCTGGTGTTGTCGGCGAAGGCGGTCGGGCCGAGCACGTAGATCATCGACGTTTGCGCTTGTATGGTCTTGCCGCGCACCGGGCTGGAGAAACCGTTGTCGACCATCACCGGCGTACCGTCGCGGTAGCTGACTTCACCGGCCCAGCTGACGTCGCCCAGCACCGTGGCGAAACTCGCGCCGAACAGGTCGATGTTGTCGAAGTAGCGCACCTGATAGCGGCCCAGGGTCGATGCGAAGTCCAGCGACGGGGTCTTGTCGTGATAACGCGAGTAGTAGATGCCGAACTCGGTGTTTTTCAGCGACTCGGCGGCGTAGGTGAAGGCCAGACCGTACTGGCCGCTGTCGCTCGGTTTGTCGTCCTTCAGACGGGTTATGAAACCGGAGGCATCGTTGAAGCCGCCCTCATCGATGAAGTCGGTGGTGGAGAAGTAGCTACCCACGCCGAACAACTCGGTTTTCTCCCACTTGTATTGGTAGTAGGCCTGGATACCCAGGCTTTCGGTCAGGGCGAACTGGGTGAACAGTTGGCCGACCGGCA
The DNA here is from genome assembly GCF_057839025.1 of Pseudomonas sp. KH_046_1. NCBI lineage: Bacteria > Pseudomonadati > Pseudomonadota > Gammaproteobacteria > Pseudomonadales > Pseudomonadaceae > Pseudomonas > Pseudomonas sp. KH_046_1. Next base: position 4,304,851 of record NZ_CM174481.1, on the reverse strand, counting down.
GCAGGATTTCCTTGACCTCGACGCCCGGAGTGGTCGCCTTGGTCGCGTCCACCGGGCTCTGGGCCGCGGAAATACCTGGGTAGAACAGGCTCTCACCCCAGCTCACCACCTGGTTACCCAAGCGCGCGTTGAAGGCATGGCCGCCCACGTCCCAGGTGCCATAGGCGTAGTAATCGAGCATGCGCAGTTCATTGCGGTGCTGGTCGATGGTGTCCTGGGAGAAACGGTCGGGTTTGCTGCAATGACCGCCGGCGAAGCAGTTGGAAGTGCCGGTGGTGTTGTCGTTGTCCTGATCGTAGACGTTGTCGTAGAAGCCCGTCGCCCGCACGAACACGCCGTAGTCGTCTTGCCACTTGATGTTGGCTTCGGTGAGAAAGCCGCTGCGGTTGTTGATCAGGCTGCCTTTGTCGAACGCGTTGTCGCCGTCGTTGCCGTTGGCATTGGCGGTCAGTTTGTGATCGCGAGACTCGGTCCGCCAGGCGAGGCTGTACGTCAGTGTGGTGTCCCAGTCGATGCTCAAGTCTTCGCTTGGCTGAAAGCTCATGGCGTTAACGTGAGCGCTAAGTCCGCCAGCCAGCATCAATAGAACAAGCTGTGTGCGAGGGTGCTGTGTTGGTGGGGCGATTATTGTTTTTATCATGTCGTCCTCATGGCCCAGGTCAGACCTGCCCGACCTGCATTTCAGGGGGTGATTGGTGCTGTGGGCGACTATGGAGTCACGACTTGCGCGCAACATCGTCCAAGCGGACTAAGCGATTTGTACGGGGTGGCCGCAGGCCTGGCCTTAGTCTTATCGGACGATGAACACCCGGCGCGTGCGGCGAACAATCCCGAGACCGACTGCACCGGGCGAAGATCCGGCGGTGGCGGTTTCTGCCTGATGGGCGCTGAACAAGGGTGATCGCATGAACGCTGCCGGGATCAAATGGGACGAGTGCTGTGATGTGTTGGTGATTGGCTCGGGAGCCGGGGGCATGACCGCTGCGCTGCGCGCCCACGACCTGGGCTTGAATGCGCTGCTGATCGAAAAAAGCGGCGAGTACGGCGGCACCTCGGCGGTGTCCGGTGGCGGCATCTGGATCCCCAACAACCACCGGATCAATGCGATCGGCGGCAGTGATTCGGCAGCCGAAGCGATTGCCTACATCCGCGCCGTGACCCATGGCGAGATCGACGATGGGCGCATCGAAGCCTATGTCGAACACGGCCGGGAGATGGTCGAGTACCTGGAACAACACACCCGCGTGCGCTTCGAGGCGCAACCGCGCTACGCCGATTACTACCCGGAAGTCGAGGGCGGCAAACCGGGCTATCGCTCGATGGATCCGCAACCGTTCGATGCCGCCGAACTCGGCGAAGAATTCTTGCGCATGCGCGCTCCGTCCCCCGGCACCCTGATGATGGGGCGCATGGCGATGACCATGAAAGAGGCGCAAGTGTTGCTGTGCCGTGGCCCCGGCTGGTTACGCCTGACCCTGCGGGTGATGTGGCGCTACTGGCGTGATCGCGAGGGGCGGCGTTTGTCCCGTCGCGACCGTTTCCTGACCCTGGGCAATGCCTTGATCGGAGCCTTGCGCTGTTCGTTGCAGGATCGCGGCAAGTCGCTGTGGCTCAACTGTGCGCTCGAAGAGCTGCTGCTGGTCGGCGATCGGGTCGGCGGGGCGCGGATCAATCGCAATGGTCAGTTGCTCAACGTCAAGGCACGCTACGGGGTGATCATCGCCGCCGGTGGTTTCGAGCGTAACCAGGCGATGCGCGAGCAGTACCTGCCGCAGCCGTCCCGGGCGAACTGGAGTGCCACGCCGCCCAACAATACTGGCGACGGCATCCGCGCCGGTCAGGTCATTGGTGCGCGGACCGCGTTGATGGAGCACAGCTGGTGGGCGCCGACCACTTACGTCAAGGGCGAAGAAAAACAGCGCGCGCTGTTCGTTGAACGCACTTTGCCGGGGTGCGTGATGGTCAACGCAGCGGGGGAGCGTTTCGTCAACGAAGCTGCGCCCTATACCGATATCGTTTACGCGATGTACGCCAACAACCGCGATGGCGCCGCGAGCGTGCCGTGCTGGATGGTGTTCGACGCCGAGTTCCGCCGCAAATACCCGTGCGGCGCCTTGCTGCCGGGCTATGCCCAGCGCGATTGGCAATTGCCCGAGCACCTGCGCGACTACTTCCAAAAGGCGTCGAGCCTGGAAGAACTGGCGGCGAAAATCGGCGTCGACGCTGGCGGACTGGTGCGCACCGTGCAGCGCTTTAACGGCATGGCCGTGCAGGGCGTCGACGAGGATTTCCACAAGGGCGAATCGCTGTTCGACCGCTACTACGGCGACCCGAACGTGCAACCCAATCCGTGCCTGGCGCCGTTGCTCAAGGGGCCGTTCTACGCCGTGCGCATCGACGCCGGCGACATCGGCACCAAGGGTGGCCTGCTGACCGACGTGCACGCTCGCGTGTTGCACGAAGATGGAGAACCGATCAACGGCCTGTACGCCATCGGCAACAGCGCCGCCTCGATGATGGGCCGCACCTATCCGGGCGCCGGTTCGACCATCGGCCCGGCCATGACCTTCGGTTACCTGGCCGCCAATCACATCAAGCGCCAGAGCGAAACCGCTTCGGCGAATACCTTGTTCGGGAGTGTCGAATGAATCACCCACGTCAACAGATCGCTGTCGTTACCGGCGCCAGTCGCGGAGTGGGCCAGGGCATCGCCTTGGCCCTTGGGGCGGCCGGCATGACCGTGTACGTCACTGGCCGCGCCCCGACGCAGGGCGGATCGAATTTGTACGGGCATGCCTTGCGCGGCTCGCTGGAGGACACCGCCGCTGCGATCACCGCCGCTGGTGGGCGCGGTATCGCGGTGGTCTGTGACCACGCCGATGACGCGCAGGTTCAGGCACTGTTTGCCCGCGTAGAAGAAGAGTGCGGACATCTGGATTTGCTGGTCAACAACGCTGCGTTCATCCATGACCAGTTGATCGAACCAGGACCGTTCTGGGCCAAGCCGCTGGAGCTGGTGCGCATTCTCGACGTCGGTCTGCGCTCGGCTTACATCGCCAGCTTCTACGCGGCACCGTTGTTGCTGAAAAGTGCCCAGGGGCTGATTTGCTTTACCTCGTCATTCGGTGCCGGGTGCTACATGCATGGCCCGGCGTACGGCGCGCAAAAGGCCGGGGTCGACAAGCTGGCGGCGGACATGGCGATCGATTTCGAAGGGCAGGGTGTGGCGGCGTTATCGCTGTGGCTCGGCCCGCAACTGACCGAACGCACGAAGATTGCCGGCGAGCAGCATGGCGAGCAGTACCAGGCGTTCCTGGCGCACGCCGAAACCCCACAGTTCAACGGGCGGGTGATTCATGCCTTGCTCAATGATCCACGGTTGATGGCGTTGTCCGGGCAGACCCTGATCACCGCCGAAATCGCCCCTGGCTACGGCATCTGCGAAGCCGAAGGCCGCCAGCCGCCATCCCATCGCGCCATGCTCGGCGACCCGCGCCAGCAGCATCCGGCGCGGGTGGTCTGACTCCGTCATCTCGGCACACACAAAACCTGTGGGAGCGAGCTTGCTCGCGATGAGGCCGGCTCAACCAGCATTGATGTTGGCTGACACTCCGCCATCGCGGGCAAGCCCGCTCCCACAGTTGAACTGTGTCGGACGCGAAGTCTGAGGACACCCTCGAGCACTGTGGGAGCGAGCTTGCTCGCGATGAGGCCGGCACATCCAGCATTGATGTTGGCTGACACTCCGCCATCGCGGGCAAGCCCGCTCCCACAGTTGAACTGTGTCGGACGCGAAATCTGTGAACACCCTCGAGCACTGTGGGAGCGAGCTTGCTCGCGATGAGGCCGGCTCAACCAGCATTGATGTTGGCTGACACTCCGCCATCGCGGGCAAGCCCGCTCCCACAGTTGAACTGTGTCGGACGCGAAGTCTGAGGACACCCTCGAGCACTGTGGGAGCGAGCTTGCTCGCGATGAGGCCGGCACATCCAGCATTGATGTTGGCTGACACTCCGCCATCGCGGGCAAGCCCGCTCCCACAGTTGAACTGTGTCGGACGCGAAATCTGTGAACACCCTCGAGCACTGTGGGAGCGAGCTTGCTCGCGATGAGGCCGGCACATCCAGCATTGATGTTGGCTGACACTCCGCCATCGCGGGCAAGCCCGCTCCCACAGTTGAACTGTGTCGGACGCGAAATCTGTGAACACCCTCGAGCACTGTGGGAGCGAGCTTGCTCGCGATGAGGCCGGCACATCCAGCATTGATGTTGGCTGACACTCCGCCATCGCGGGCAAGCCCGCTCCCACAGTTGAACTGTGTCGGACGCGAAGTCTGAGGACACCCTCGAGCACTGTGGGAGCGAGCTTGCTCGCGATGAGGCCGGCACATCCAGCATTGATGTTGGCTGACACTCCGCCATCGCGGGCAAGCCCGCTCCCACAGTTGAACTGTGTCGGACGCGAAATCTGTGAACACCCTCGAGCACTGTGGGAGCGAGCTTGCTCGCGATGAGGCCGGCACATCCAGCATTGATGTTGGCTGACACTCCGCCATCGCGGGCAAGCCCGCTCCCACAGTTGAACTGTGTCGGACGCGAAATCTGTGAACACCCTCGAGCACTGTGGGAGCGAGCTTGCTCGCGATGAGGCCGGCACATCCAGCATTGATGTTGGCTGACACTCCGCCATCGCGGGCAAGCCCGCTCCCACAGTTGAACTGTGTCGGACGCGAAATCTGTGAACACCTTCGAACATTGTGGGAGCGAGCTTGCTCGCGATGAGGCCGGCACATCCAGCATTGATGTTGGCTGACACTCCGCTATCGCGAGCAGGCTCGCTCCTACAGGGATTGCGTTTAGTCAGCTGGCTGCAGCGCCCACTCGCGCAACACATTCTTGGTCACTTTGCCCGCCGCATTGATCGGCATCTTCTGCAGCACCTGCACCCGGCGCGGAACCTTGTAGTTGGCCATCTGCTCGCGGCACCAGGCGAGGAACCGCGCCTGTTCGATTTCCACACCTGGTGCGGGCAGCAGGAACGCCATCGCCACTTCACCCATGCGCTCATCGGGAATGCCGATCACCGCTGCCTGGGCCACGCCCGGATAGGTCAGCAAACACTGTTCGATCTCCGCCGGGTACACATTGAAGCCGCCGGTGATGAACATGTCCTTGAGGCGGTCGGTGATGCGCAGATAACCCTGCTCGTCGAGCATGCCGATGTCGCCGGTGTGCAGCCAGCCGTCGGCGTCGAGAATTTCCTGGCTGGCTTCGGGGTTGTTGAGATAACCCTGCATCAGGTTGTAGCCGCGAATCTGCACTTCACCGGGAATGTTCGCCGGCTGGCTGCGGCCGCTGTTGCCGACACAACGTACTTCTACCCCCGGCATCGCCCGGCCACTGGTATTGGCGACCAGTTCCGCAGAGTCGCCGGCGCGGCAGATCGTGGCGAAACCGCAGACCTCCGTCAGGCCATACGCGGTGACGATGGTGGCGAAGCCGAGTTCGTCGCGCATGCGGTGGATCATCTCCACGGGGATCGCCGCCGCCCCGGTCACCGCCACGCGCAAGGAGCTCAGGTCGAATTCACTGCGTTGCGGATGGGCAAGCAATGATTGATACAGTGTCGGCGGCCCTGGCAACACGGTGATGCGCTCGCGTTGCACGCATTCGAGCACGGCCTGCACGTCGAACACTTGTTGCGGCAGGAGGGTGCAGCCACGCATCAGCGCTGCCAGCCAACCGGCCTTGTAGCCGAAGGAGTGGAAGAACGGATTGACGATCAGGTAGCGATCGCTCTCGCGCAAGCCAACGATATCGCTCCAGTCGCGCACGATTCGCAGGTTCTGGCCGTGGCTGGTCATCACGCCTTTGGGTTTGCCGGTGGTGCCCGAGGTGAACAGCACGTCGGACAAGGCCTGCGGGCCAACGCTCTGTTCGCGGGTGCGCAGGGCCAGGTGCGGCACGTCGACCCCCAGGTCCATAAACCGTTCCCAGGCCAGGGTGCCTGAGTTGGCACCGCGCACGCTGACGATGTGGCGCAGCTCAGGCAGGTCTTCCGACGCCAGCATGCCGGGGTAGTCCGCGCCGAGGAATTCACCGATGGCAAACAGTACGCAGGTGCCGCTTTCGCGCAGGATGTAGCCGGCCTCGCTGCCCTTCATCCGGGTATTGAGCGGCACCAGGGCGGCGCCAATACTTTGCAGGGCGCCGGCGGCGACAATCCATTCCCACACGTTGGGCGCCCAGATCGCCACACGGTCCCCGACCTGTACGTCGATGGCCAGTAGCGCGCGTGCAGCCTGGCGGCGCAGTTGGTCCAGTTGTCGGTAGCTGATGACGTGGCCCGCGTCCTCGATGGCCGGGCGGTCGCCGTAGGCCTGGGCTGCGTTGGCGAACAGTTGAGCGATGGTCAGTGCGGTGGCGACAGGCGGCATGGGGCCTCCCCGGTTAGAAGACAGTTGCGAAAAAGGGAGTAGGCCGGGCAGGGCGCCCGGCCGGATTGCGAATTACTGCGCGGGTGGGGCGAAACGGCGACCGGCGGAAAAACCACCGTCCACGGCGATCATCTGGCCGCTGACAAAGGACGCTTCGTCGGACGCCAGGAACAGCGCGACGTTGGCCACTTCTTCCGGTTGCCCGGAGCGGCTGAGCATGTGTTGCGAGGCGAAAAACGCGTGGACCGCCTCATTTTCGCGGACCATGCTGGTCATCGGCGTTTCGATCAGGCCCGGGCACAGGCCGTTGACGCGAATGTTGGCGTAGCCGTAGTCGATGGCCATCGAGCGGGTCAGCTGGTTGATGCCGCCCTTGGACACGTTGTAGGCCACGTTGCCGTCGCAGCCTTGCAGGCCGAAGATCGAACCGACGTTGATGATCGAGCCGCCGCGTTGCGACACCATCGATTCCAGCGCGTATTTGCTGGTGAGCATGCTGCCGGTCAGGTTGATGTCCATCACCCGTTGCCAGGCGGCGGTGGTGGTCTGGGTCACGCTGCCCTGGTCGGCGACGCCGGCGGCGTTGACCAGCACGTCGATGCGCCCGAAGCGGCTGGCGACTTCTTGCATGACCTGCTGCACCTGCGCTTCGTCGCGCACGTCCAGGGTCATGAACAGGCCGGGAAAGTCTGCCGGTGCGCTGCCGATGTCCAGCCCGATCACTTGCGCGCCTTCGGCAGCGAAACGGCGCACGCAGGCCAGACCGATCCCCGAAGCGCCGCCGGTGACCACCGCGACCTTATTCTGCAAACGAGCCATAACTGCACCTCTTTATTGTTGTGGGCTAATGCTGTGGCCGAGTCTAACCGCAGACCGGACCTGAGTGATCGTCCAATGAGACTAAGCAACAGCCCCCCCGTCTGGCACAATTCAATTGTGGGAGCGAGCCTGCTCGCGAATGCGATGTGTCAGTCAACATCCATGCTGAATGTGCCGGCCTCTTCGCGAGCAGGCTCGCTCCCACAATGAACATTAGTCAGGGAATTTCAGGCGTACCCGGGCACCCGTCGGTCGGCTTTGGCAGGCCAGTGTCCAACCGTCCGCGAGTTCTTTTGCGCTCAACACGTCGTTGCGCGCCAATTGGATTTCGCCTTCCTTGACCACACACATGCACGCGCCGCAGAAACCTTCTTCACAGGACGACGGCACATCCAGGCCGGCGGCCTTGCAACTTTGCAGCAGGGTGTCGCCCGGCTGGCAGGCAATTTCGTGTTGCTGGCCATCGAGTTCGACGATCAGCGCTTCGCACTGCGAACCCATCGCTGCCTCGCGGGCGAGGGCTTCTTCGGCCAATAGTTCGTCGGGGTCCGGCGGTGAGACGAAACGTTCGACATGGATCCGCTCGGCCGCTTCGCCCAGTGCCAGCAGCGTGCGCTCCACGGTGTCCATGAACGGTCCAGGCCCGCAGATGAAGTAGTCGCCGCCAGCCGATCCGCGCAGCAGATGACGGACCTGATGGTCCGTCAGGAAACCCTGCACCGAATCGAGGACGTGCACCACGTGCAGTTGATCAGGATGCGCCTTGATCAACTGGCACAGCTCGTCCTTGAAAATCACCGACGCTTCATCGCGGTTGGCGTAGATCAACTTGATCGGCCGCCGACTGCTGTGCAGCACCGACTTGAGAATGGAAAACACCGGGGTGATGCCCGAACCGCCCCCGAACAGGACCAGGGGCTTTTCGGTGTCCGCCTGCGGGTCCAGGCAGAAATGCCCGGCCGGTGGCAGCACTTCCAGCCAGTCGCCGACCTGCACTTCGTTCATCCAGTTCGACACCCGGCCACCGTCGACCCGTTTCACCGTGACCTTGGGCAGCGCGTCCGCGAGGGGCGAGCTGGCCATGGAATAGCAGCGGGTCAACAGTTTGCCGGCCAAGGGCACGCGAAAACTCAGGAACTGGCCCGGTTTGTAGCGAAAGCGCTCACGCAGGGTTGGCGGTACGTCCAGCACCAGCGAGCGCGCATCGGCGGTCTCGTCGATCACCGCGCACACTTGCAATGAGACACTTCCCGTCGTGTGTTCGGCCGGGGTCAGGTTCTGTTGTTGCGTGCCCATGTTCACCTCGGCCTCAGAGCCCGCTGATCAGTTGGGCGTTGTCGACGCGGATCTCGGCACCGTTGACGAAGCGCGACTCGTCGGCGGCGAGGAACAGCACCACGTTGGCAATGTCCCGTGGCGCGGCCATGCGGTTCATCGGGTCCTGGTCGAGGGCTTCCTGCGGGATTGGCTGACCACCGGCCAGGGCCTGGGTCATCGGCGTGTTCACGCCATCCGGGTGCACGCTGTTGCAGCGGATGCGGTAGCCCTGCTGCTTGCAGTGCAAGGCAATGGAACGGGTCATCGCCGCCACCGCGCCTTTGGACGCCGAGTAAGCGCAGAACATCGGCATCGCGCCCAAGGCCGCGACCGACGACATGTTGATGATCGAACCGCCGCCGGTTTCCTTCATGGCCTGGATCGCGTATTTGCAGCCGAGGAAGTAGCCTTCGCCGTTGATCTTCTGCACCTTCTGCCACAGCTCCAGGGTGGTGTCTTCGATGCTGCCCAGCGCCAGGATCGCGGCGTTGTTGACCAGTACGTCGAGGCGGCCGAAGTGTTCGACGGTGGTTTTAACGACGTGCTGCCAATCGCTTTCGCTGGCGATATCGTGGCGGATGAACAGCGCGTTGGCGCCGATTTCTGCAGCCACCTGGCGACCGGCTTCTTCGTTGAGGTCGGTCAGTACCACTTTGCCGCCTTCGCGGGCCAGCAGCAGGGCGTCTTCGCGACCGATGCCGCTGGCGGCGCCGGTGATGATGCAGACTTTGCCTTCTACACGTTGCATTGTTGTTCTCCTGATCGTGCGGTTTGAAGTGCGAATTGGTCGGCCACGTGGGCGGCAGCCCGGCGACCGGAATAAATGCAGTCGGCCAGGGACAGGCCGGAGACATACAGGTTGGAAGCGACCCCGACCGCATTGCGGCCGGCGCTGTAGAGACCGTTTATTGGCTGGCCGGCGTGGTCCAGCACCCGACCGCTGTCCTCGCAGACCTTCAGTCCGCCGAGTGTGATGACCGGGCAGGGGAAGAGTTTGCTGTCGAAGGACAGGTCGAGGGCGTACCACGGGCCTTGGTCGAGGTTGGTGAGCATTGCGGCGGATTTGCCAAACTCGTCGGCGACCTCACCGCGTGCTGCTCGGGAGTAGCGTTCGACACTTTGGCGCAGCAGTTCGGGCGGCAGGTTGCAGCGTTTGGCCAACCCGGCCAGGCTGTTGCTGCGCTTGGCGTTGAACAGCAGATTGAGCAGCACCGGCAGGCGTTGGAAATTCCAGACTTTGCCGGGGCCGACCTGACTGAGTGCTTCTCGAACCAGCGCCCGATTGAGAATCAGAATGGCGCGGCCATCCTGTTCTTCGACCATGGCGTGGCCGAGGGTCGCGCCGTAGATTTCTTCGTTGGCGTATCGCTGTCCGCGAGCATTCACGATCAGCCCGCGAGCCCAGGCCAGTGGCGGGTTGATGAAGCGCCAGGCGCTGACCTTGTCCATCCGCGCCACGCTGCCACCGGCGCTCTGGCCCAAGGCGATGCCGCTGCCATTGCACCCGGTGGCGCCCAGCGGCAAACCGGCCAGGTACTGCGACGCGTGTTGGCGCACCAGATCGCGATTGAAGATAAAACCACCGCTGCTCAGCAGCACCGCCTGTTCGGCGCGAATCAGTTGGCGAATGGCGCTGGTCTGTTCGATGCGACGCTGACGGGCGCGCAAGCGGTCGGCCAACGCCGGGGCGTACATATGAATGGCCGCGGCCCAGCGTGACAGACGCGCATGTTGTTTGGCGGTGCGGCTACCCGACGGCAGCTGCCAGGCTTCGACGCCGATGACCTTGTCGTCAAGGTCGAGCACCAGTCGCCGTACTTCGCACTGGCTGCGCAGGCGTGCGCCATGACGCAAGGCGCTGGCCTTGAGCGGGGCGAACAGGCTGGCACCGGACATGCCCGGACCTTTGGTGCGGTGGCCACGGGGCGCCGGCTTGGCGCTGGCGGCATAGGCCGGCACGGCCTCGTTGCCGGAGTAATAGAGGTAGTACTGGTCGCTCGGGTACGAGGTTTTATGCGGTGGCACGCTGGCCTCGAAGGCCGCGCCTTGTCGCTCCAGCCAGGCCAGTTGCTCGCGGCTGCCGTCGCAGAAGTGCTTTAGGGTTTCGCCGCTGACGGCCTCCCCGACTTCCTGACGCAGGTAATTGAACATGGCTTCGCTGGTGTCTTCATAGCCAGCCTGGTGCTGATACGGCGTACCGCCGCCGGCATACACCACGCCACCGCTGAGTGCCGTGGCGCCGCCGCCTTCGAAGCGATCCAGTGCGAGCACCGACAGGCCACGAGCGCTGGCTTCGATGGCGGCACAGGCGCCGGCACCGCCAAACCCGACGATCAGCAAATCGCAGCGGTCATCCCATGGCAACTGGTCGGCGCTGTTCACTCGCAACGCCGTCAACCGGTTCAGGCTGTCCATGTTCGGGCCTCAGCCAGCAGCAGCGAGAGAAGGTGCGGGTTTGGCGGTGGTGGTGTAGCTGCCGTCGAGGTAGACCAGTGGGGTGATTTCGGCTGTGGTGTGGATCTGCAGGATGCGCCCGATGAACACGGTGTGGGTGCCGTAGCTGAAGTGGCCGTCCTGGCGGCAGAGGATCGCCGACTGTGCGTCACCCAGGTAAGGAATGCCGCCGGGGCTGGTCAGCCAGTTGCCACGGTCGAAGCGTGCTTCGCCTTTTATTGCGCCGCTGCACAGGTTGGCGAGGTCTTGTTGTTCGACGCCGAGGATGTTGACGCAGAAGTCGGCGCCGGTTGCCAGTGCGGCGTGGGGCGAGGCGGTCTTGTTGACGCAGATCAGCAGCGATGGCGGCTCGGTGCTCAGGGAGTCGACCGCGGTGGCGGCCATGGCGAAGCGTTCGGTGCCGTTGCTGGTGCTGATAATGGTGACTGACTTGGCCAGGCGGCGCATGGCCTGGAGCATGTCGGCTTTGAGATTGACGTCGTTCATCGCACTGGGCCTTTTTGTTGGTTGGGGAGTGCGATGGATTCTTGCTCTGGCTCTGGTCTGGGGCATCGTCCGAGGGGACTAGGCCTTGGCGGCCTCTGGGCCGACCAGGCTGTCGGGTTGATTGAGTACATATCCGTTTCTGCGGTAACGGCGGCTAATGGTTTCGCCCTGACGGCGACTCACTTTTTTTAACAAGCGCCTCAAAAAAAGTAAGCAAAAAAAGCGCTCGCCCCGAGCGTCCGGCCCCTCGCCAAGGCTCGGGGTTCCTTCACTCCGGTATTCATCCGGGGGCATTGCCCTCCGGTCTGCTTCGCGAGACCTACATGCAATGAGTTCGACTGCGTCGAACGGCGCTACGCGCCAATCCCCGGATGAACACCTCCGCTCAGCCTCCCGAGGGGGCGGGTGGATCAAGATCAAGAGCTGCAGGCGAGCTAACGCTCGGCCTGTTGAGTGGTGAGAAGCGTCTGTGTACGCCGCTCTGCTTTTGCTCTTCTGTGGGAGCGACGGTGCGGCGATCCGACTTGCTCGCGAAGGCGGCCTGCCAGCCGACCTGGTTTTGCAGATGTCCCCGATCCCTGTGGGAGCTGGCTTGCCTGCGATGGCGGCCTGCCAACCAACACATCTCTTTCAGATACACCCCCTGATACCTGTTCCCCCAAAACCATATGGTCCGTTTGAGGGATGTCCACTCTGTTGCGCATTGCTTGAATGCCAGTGTAGGGGCGCTACACCCGCCCCGTTGCACGCGCGCCCCGGCGGATGGGGTGAACAAAGGAGAACAATAAAAATGCTCAACCAAGACCTGATTCGCCAGCGTCTGAGCCAACGTGCCCGCGAGTTGGTGCCGATCCTGCGTGAACGCGCCCTGAATGCCGCGCAAGCAGGCCAGTTGCCTGAAGAAACCCTGAAGGATTTCCAGGACGCCGGGTTCTTTCGCATCCTGCAACCGTCCCGTTGGGAAGGCTATGAACTGGAGCCCAAGGATTTCTTCGACGTACAGATGACCCTTGCCGAAGGCTGCATGTCCTCGGCCTGGGTACTGGGGGTGGTGGCGATCCACAATTGGCAACTGGCGTTGTTCGACGACCGCGCGGCCCAGGATGTCTGGGGTAGCGACTCCAGCGTGTTGATCTCCTCTTCCTATATGCCGGTGGGCAAGGTCGAGCGGGTCGACGGTGGCTTCAAGTTGAGCGGTCGCTGGGGTTTTTCTTCCGGCAGCAAGCATTGCGACTGGGCGTTCCTCGGTGCGCTGGTGCCGCCGGCAGAGGCGGGCGGGGCGCCGGATTATCGGACGTTCCTGGTGCCGCGCAGCGACTACCAGATTCTCGACAACTGGAACGTCATGGGCCTGGAAGCCACCGGTTCCCACGACATTCTGGTGGAAAACGCTTTCGTTCCCGAGTACCGCACTCATCGCTCCCTGGACGGTTTCATGCAGAACAGTCCGGGCAACGAGGTGAACACTGCACCCTTGTTCCGCCTGCCGTTCGGGCAGATTTTCGTGCGTGCGGTTTCGTCGTCCGCTATCGGTGCCCTGCAAGGCGCGGTGGATCAGTTTGTCGAGCACAACCGCGCCCGGGTCGGGGTCAATGACGGTCGCAAGATGGTCCAGGACCCGGCCGCGCAAGCGGCGCTGGCTAATGCCATGGTCTGCGTCGACGAGTGCAAGACCGCGTTGCATCGCAACTTCGCCCTGATGCTGGAGCGCGCGCAGAAGGGTGAGCCATTGAGCATGCCCGAGCGGGTGAAGATGCGTTACGACTCGGCGCTGGTGGCCGACAAGTGCGCCAAGGCCGTTGGCGACCTGATGTTCAACAGCGGTGCTTCGACGATCTTCCGCAGCCATCCGATCAACCGTGCCTTCCGCGACATTCACACCGGTCGCGCCCACGTCGCCAACAGCCCGGCCAAGTATGCCTGGAACCTCGGTGGGGTCAGCATGGGTCAGGACAGCAGCGACTTTTTCCTCTGACTTTTTTACTGAATCGGGCTAGTCCGTTTGCGTGATTCGAGCGCCCTGCCAATACCCGAGCATGGGCGCAAGGCGTAGGTCTCTGGCGCCGACTGCGCATCCAAATAAGCACAAGGATCAACCATGAAATTTTCCCTGATTTACGAAGCCCAGACGGTGGACTCCAGCCGCGAAGGCGACCGCAAGATTTTTGAAGACACCGTCGAACAGGCCGTACTCGCCGACAAGCTCGGCTTCGACACCTTCTGGTGCGTGGAACACACCGCGCTGAGCAACTACTCGCACATGTCCGCGCCGGAAACCATGCTGGCGTTCGTGGCCGGTAAAACCGAGCGCATCGGCATCGGCCACGGCGTGGTCTGCTTGCCGCCGGCGATGAACCATCCGGTGAAAGTCGCCGAGCGCATCGCCACCCTCGACCTGTTGTCCAAGGGCCGTGTGCACTTTGGCGTGGGCAAGGGCGGCACCCAGCAGGAAGCCGGCACCTTCGGCTACGACCTGGCGACCTTGCAGCCGCAGATCGACGAGATGATGTACCTGATCCCGAAAATGTTCGTGCAGGACGAGATCGAGCACAACGGCGACTTCGTGCAGATCCCCAAGCGCCCGATCCATCCAAAGCCTTACCAGGATCCGCACCCGCCGATGTACCTGGCGTGCACCAACACTGAATCGCTGAAGAATGCCGGCGGTCGCGGCATGGGCGCACTGGTGTTGGGCTTCGGTGGCCCGGAAGAGATCGCCAAGAAGGTCGAGGTGTATCACACGGCCTACGACAACCGCGATGAGAAGAAGCAAGTGGGCTTCCGTCCTAACCGTCACATCGCCGCGCTGTGCCCGGCCATCGTGCTGGACGACAACGAAGAGGCGCGCCGCATCGGTATCCGTGGCCAGCGTTACTTCATGGAATCCCTGGGCTACTGGTACGGCGGTGGCGAGCGTCCGGACCCGGAGAAGTGGAAAGACGACACCTTCGTCGATGGCAACGGCCAGAGCGTGATCAAGTCGCGCTTCGCCTCGGAAGAAGTCAGCGTCGACTTCTCCGACCCGACCATGGCCATGATGAACCCGAACCACGCCTACGGCACCGTCGAGGATTGCATTGGCTACGTGCAGCGCCTGATCGATGCCGGCGCCGATGAAATCCTGTTCATCTGCCAGATGGGCACCGTGCCGCAGTGGGCGCAGCTGGAGACTTTGAAGAACATTGGCGAGAAGGTGATTCCGCATTTCCGCAAAGCGTGATGCCCCCCTGTAGGAGCGAGCTTGCTCGCGATAAACCGAAGAGCGCCGCGTGGTGTCAGACTTGCAGCGTTATCGTTGGCGACCATCGCGAGCAAGCTCGCTCCTACAGTTGATTGCATTTCAGGCCTGGCACGGACGTCAGGCCAACTTTCCAACGGGTCCCCAAGGCCCGTTTTTTTATGCCTGCCGAATAAGATTGAACACCGCATACCCCTTGTAGGAGCGAGCCTGCTCGCGATGAACCGGAGAGCGCCGCGGGGTGTCAGGTTTCCAGCGTTATCGTTGACGACCATCGCGAGCAGGCTCGCTCCTACAGGTTTTTGGCCTATAGATAGCGCCTGTTTAACGGCTGTCAGTGTTACTCGATGAAAGCTACAACGCCTTGCGTCGTTGCCTACAGGTACGCCAGAATCCGCCGGCTTGTGCGCCTTGGACCCCCTCGGTAACTTGATTCGCGTCACTGCTCATCAGTGATCGGGTTTAGTCGCCCGTTGTGACACGAAGCGCATTTGCATCCCAAACAGTCAGGCCATTTCATGCCCTGCACTTCATGGTAGCTGTGCGCAGGGCGCCTTCGGGTGCGCCGGTTTCGTGCTCCGCCGGTCGACTAACCTGCGTACAGCTGCCACCCCTCTTGTTTAGTCGCAAGTAGGTGACGGCTCCACATTATGGAGCAATCAACTATGGTCAAACCTTCACCAAATCCGCCGAACACCGATCCGGCATCCCCGTACGAACCCGATTCAAAAAAACTGCACGAGGCCGCCGAGCGCGCCCTCGCTTACCACTTCCCCTCGACAGCCGACATCAAAGCCACCCCTCGAACCATCAGCACCTTGTTCACCGTCGACCCCGGGGCCACGACCGAAACCCTGGTGGTCTATCTGGTCGAGACGCTGGCCTCGGTGGATGTGATGGTGCATCAACTGGTGGATCATCTGGAGGGCGGTGACCGCAATGCGCTGCTGGGCATTTCCAACAGCGTGATGCTGGCGGAGATCACCGCAAACCGCGTGCTGGATCAAATCGAACAACCTGCATAAAGCCGCCCTTTGTGGGAGCGAGCCTGCTCGCGAAGAGGCCGGCACATTCAACATCCATGTTGCCTGACACACCGCCTTCGCGAGCAGGCTCGCTCCCACAGGTTTTTCGCGTCACAAGCCATCAAATCCGCTAGTCCCATTGGACGATGTTGCCCCTCCCCGAACCCGTTTGAATAGGCCCTACATAAAGTCTCCCCCGGCAGTCGCCGAAGGGCGGCACCGCCTGAGAAAAACGAGGAGTGCATCCATGGATATCCGTGGTCTGGGTTACGTCACCCTGTTATCCAGCGACCTGGCGCAATGGCGCCATTACGCAAGCCAGGTGCTGGGCATGATGGTCATCGGATCTGATGACGACGAGCACCTGTACCTGAAAATGGACGAGCGTCACTACCGCATCCTGGTGCAGAAGAATGCCGAGAACAGCTTCGGTGCCTGCGGCTGGGAAGTGGCCGGCAGAGCAGCCCTGGAACAGGCGGTCAGCGAGTTGCAACAGGCCGACGTGCAAGTGACCCGTGGCACCGCCGCCGAAGCGGAGTTGCGCAAGGTCCAGGAACTGGCGCACTTCAGTGATCCGGATGGCAACCGCCACGAAATTTTCTGGGGCCCGTTGCAGGATTTCGCCCGTTTCGTCTCGCCAGTCGGCGTCAAAGGTTTTGTCACCAACGACCTCGGCATGGGCCACGTGGTGCTGCCGGCGCCGGCCTTCGAGCGCTGCCGCGATTTCTATGAGCAGGTGATGGGTTTCGGCCTGTCGGACCTGATGAAAGTCCGCTTCACCCCGGACCCGGCCGAGCCGCAAAAACGCATTCACTTCCTGCACTGCAACAACGGCCGCCATCACTCGCTGGCGATTTTCGAGTGCCCGATGCCCCACGGTTGCGTGCACATGATGGTCGAGGTCAACGCGCTGGACGAAGTCGGCCGCGCCCTGGACCGCGTCCACGCCAACGGCGTGAAGCTGTCGGCCACCCTCGGCCAGCACACCAACGACCAGATGATTTCTTTCTATATCAAGACCCCGTCCGGGTTTGACCTGGAATACGGCTGCGATGGCCTGGTGGTCGACTGGGACCGCCACACGCCGTTCGAAAGCACCGTGGTCAGCCACTGGGGCCACGACTTCAGTGTCGGTCGCCAATGAGGAACAAGACGATGGACAAGCAAATGAGCACCGCCGAAATTGTCGGCCAACTGCGTGACGGCATGACCATCGGTATCGGTGGTTGGGGCCCTCGGCGCAAGCCGATGGCGCTGGTGCGCGAGATTCTGCGCTCGGACCTCAAGGACCTGACCGTGGTTGCCTACGGCGGTGCCGATGTCGGCATGCTCTGCGCTGCGGGCAAGATCAAAAAACTGGTGTTCGCCTTCGTCTCCCTGGATTTCATTCCGCTGGAGCCGTATTTCCGCAAGGCGCGCCAGGAAGCGGCGCTGGAAGTGATGGAGATCGACGAAGGCATGCTGCTGCTCGGCCTGCGGGCGGCGGCGATGAATGTGCCGTTCATTCCGACCGCCGTGGGCCTGGGCACTGATGTGCTGCGCCACAACCGCCAGATCAAGTTGATCGCCTCGCCCTATGCCGATGACAAGGATTGGGTTGCCATGCCGGCGCTCAAGCTCGACGCGGCGCTGGTGCACGTCGACCGCGCCGACAAACGCGGCGTGTGCCAGATCAGCGGACCCGATCACTACATGGACGACCTGTTCGTGCGGGCCGCGACCCACAGCTACGTGACCTGCGATGAGCTGGTCGACAGCGAGTATTTCCATCAGGACAGCGCTCACGCGCATCAAGTGTTCTGGGAACGCAACCTGACCACCGCCGTGGCCCACGTGCCGGGCGGGGCGCATCCGTCTTCGTGCGCGCCGCTGTACGGTTTCGACGTCGCGCACTTCAAGGCCTACAACGCCACGGTCCAGGCGGCCGATGGCTGGCAGGGCTACGTGCGCGACTACGTCGACTGCACCCAAGAACAGTATCTGGAAAAGGTCGGCGGCCTGGCTGCGATCCGTGAACTGCCGTTGCCGATTTTCTAAGGAGCCTTTCGATGAGCACTACTGATTTCAGCCTCGCTGAGTTGATGATCTGCGCGGCCTCCGAAGCCTGGCGCGAAGACGGCGAAGTATTGGCCTCCGGTATCGGCGTGATTCCGCGTCTGGCCGCTTCGCTGGCCATGTTGACCAGCAACCCGCAACTGTTGATGACCGACTCCGAAGCCTACATGGTCGCCGAGCCGGTGCCCTTGGGCGCGCGCAAAGGCTACGAGCCCAAGCGCGACAGCTGGATGGGTTTCTCGCGGATTTTCGACAACGTCTGGGGCGGCAAGCGCCACGCGCTGGTCGGCCCGACCCAGATCGACCGTTACGGCCAGGCCAACATTTCCTGCATCGGCGACTACGCCAAGCCGAAAGCGCAGATGCTCGGCGTGCGCGGTTTTCCCGGCAACTCGATCAGCCATGCCAACTCGTTTTGCGTACCGAGCCATAACCGTCGGGTGTTCGTCGAAGGCGAGGTCGATATGGTCGCCTCGGTCGGCTACAACCCGGCTCGCCTGGCGCGGGGCTGGTCGCTGGACGACATCGATATCCGCCTGATCATCACCGACCTCTGTGTCCTGGATTTCCAGGGTCCGCAGCGGCAGATGCGCATCCGTTCGCTGCACCCCGGCGTGACGGCGGCGCAAGTCCAGGACAACACCGGCTTCGAATTGCACGTGCCGAACGACTGTCCGACCACCGCGGCACCGACGGCCGAGCAGTTGCAGCTGATCCAGCGTCTGGACCCGCACAACCTGCGCGCCCTGCAACTCAAAGACAACCCGCCAGGCCAACGCTGAGCAACGCGTTGCGGAGAAAAATGATGGCTGAACATAACGATAACAATCAGGCCGAGGTGGTGCTGTACGAGGTGCGTGGCGCGGTGGCCCTGGTCACCATGAACCGCCCCGAGTTCCACAACGCGCAGAACTCGCAGATGACTTATGCGCTGGATGCGGCGTTTCGCCGGGCCTGCGATGACGATGAAGTGAAGGTCATCGTGCTGCGTGGTGCCGGCAAGCATTTCTCCGCCGGGCATGACATCGGCACCCCGGGCCGCGACGTCGACAAGACCTTCGACCGCGCCAGCCTGTGGTACGACCATGTGAACAAACCGGGCGGCGAGTTTCTTTATGCCCGGGAGCAGGAAGTCTATCTGGGCATGTGCCGCCGCTGGCGCGAGATGCCCAAGCCGACCATCGCCATGGTCCAGGGCGCGTGCATTGCCGGTGGCTTGATGCTGGCCTGGGTCTGCGACCTGATCGTTGCCAGCGAGGACGCTTATTTCGCCGATCCGGTGGTGCGCATGGGCATTCCCGGGGTCGAGTATTTCGCCCACGTGCATGAACTTAATCCGCGCATCGCCAAGGAATTCCTGTTCCTCGGCGAGCGCATGCCAGCGCCGCGTGCCTATCAGATGGGCATGCTCAATCGGGTGGTGGCTCGCGACGAGCTGGAACAACAGACCCTCGACATCGCCGGGCGCATTGCACAGATGCCGCGCCTGGGCCTGCAACTGAGCAAGCAAGCGGTGAACAACGCCGAAGACCTGATGGGCAAGCGCGCGACCATGGACATGGTGTTCGGCTTGCATCACTTCGCCCATGCCCACAATGAACTGGTGTCCGGCGACCGCCTCGGCGGCTACGACGCCAAGGCCATGGCCAGTTCCCAGCGCAAAGCGGGCGAGGCGTGAACATGGCGATCTCGTTGAATACCCGTTTGACTGAACTGCTCGGTTGCCGCTACCCGATCATCCAGACCGCCATGGGCTGGGTCGCCGACCCGAAACTGGTGGCGGCCACGGGCAATGCCGGTGGCTTTGGTTTCCTCGCCGGGGCGACCATCGAACCGCAGCAGATGGAAGCGGCGATTATCGAAACCCGGCGCCTGACCGATCAGCCGTTCGGCGTGAATTTCCATATGTACCAGGCCAATGCCGGCGAGATCGTCGAGCTGGTGTTGCGCCACAAAGTCCGGGCGGTCAGCTACAGCCGTTCGCCGGGCAAGCAAATGATCAGTCGCTTGAAGGATGCCGGCGTGGTGTGCATTCCCACGGTGGGCGCGCTCAAGCATGCGCAGAAAGCCGTGGAAATGGGCGCCGATGCGGTGACCGTACAGGGCGGCGAGGGCGGGGGACACACCGGTTCCGTACCGACCTCGATGTTGCTGGATCAGGTGGTCAATGCCGTATCGGTGCCCGTGGTGGCGGCCGGCGGATTCAAGGATGGCAAGGGGCTGGTTTCGGCCTTGGCCTACGGCGCCGAAGGCATCGCCATGGGCACACGCTTTTTGATGTGCGCCGACAGCCCGGTGCCCCAGGCGACCCTGGCCCGTTACCTGGCGGTCAAGGACCCGGCGGCGATCATCATCAGCCGCGCCATCGACGGCATGCCGCAACGGATGATCCGCAACGAATTGCTTAACCAGCTGGAAAACAGCGGCGGCTTCAAGCGCCTGTTGCTGGCGTTGCAGAGTGGCCTGGCGTATCGCCGCCATACGGGCATGAGCCTGACGCAACTGCTGACCAGCGCGCTGAAGATGCGCGGCAGCGGAGAGTTGACCGCCGCGCAAAGCATCATGGCCGCCAACGCGCCGATGGTGATCCAGAAAGCCATGGTCGACGGGCAACCGGCCTCGGGCGTGTTGCCCGCCGGGCAGATCGCCGCATCCATCGACAGCTTGCCCAGCTGCGCCCAATTGATTGAACAGATCGTCCGCGACGCCGAAGCGCGCCTGGGCGAGCTGTGCCGCCGTGTGTCGTGAAGGGGAAAGGCATGAAACCATTTAGCGTGAGTATCGATAACGGCATTGCCGAACTGGTCTTCAACCGACCACCGGTCAACGCTTTCAACTGCCAGGGCTGGGCCGATATCGCCAGCGAGATCGAGGGCCTGGGCCGCAACAGCGACGTGCGGGTGATCGTGATCCGTGCCGAAGGTCGCGGCTTCTGCGCTGGGGTCGATATCAAGGAACTGGCCGCCGACGGCAACCTGATCGTCGCGGTGAACAAGGGCAACTACGACAGCTTCAAGGCCATCCACCGCAACCCGAAACCGGTGATCGTTGCTGTGCACGGCTTTGTGCTGGGCGGCGGCATTGGTATCTGCGGCGCTGCCGACATCATCGTCGCTGCCGAGTGCGCCACCTTCGGCGTGCCGGAAGTGGATCGCGGGGCCATGGGCGGCGGTGCGCATTTGCAGCGCCTGTTCCCGGTGCAGAAGGTCCGCCACATGTACTTCACCGGCGAGGCGATCGACGCCGCCGAGGCCTACCGCCTGGGCGCGGTGGAGCGGGTGGTCAAGCGCGAAGACTTGCGCGAAGCCGCGTTGCAGATCGCCCGCACCATCGCCGCCAAGAGCCCCGGCATGATCAGCCTGGCCAAGGAGGCGTTGAGCGGCATCGAAGACGGCAATCTGGAAGACAAATACCGCTGGGAGCAGGGCTTCACCCTCGAAGCCTACCGCTCACTGGACTCTCAGGAAGCACGCGACTCGTTCGTCGAGAAACGCGATGCCCGATTCAACGGCTGAAGGCATATCCATGGACCTGACCTATACCCCGGCCCAGCAGGCCTTTCGTGCCGAGGCGCGGACCTGGCTGGCGGCCAATGTACCGAGTGAACCGCTGCAATCGTTCGACACCGAGCCTGGCTTTGCCCAGCATCGGGCGTGGGAAGCCAAGCTCAATGAAGGCCGTTGGGGCATGGTCACCTGGCCGACCGAACTCGGCGGACGCGGCTGCGACCTGATCGAGTGGCTGATTTTCGAAGAGGAATACTACCGCTCTGGCGCCCCGGCACGGGTCAACCAGAACGGCATCTTCCTGCTCGGCCCGACCCTGATGGAGTACGGCAGCGCAGAGCAGAAGGCGCGATTCCTGCCGCGCATGGCCACCGGCGAAGACATCTGGGCCCAGGCCTGGTCCGAGCCGGGTGCCGGTTCCGACATGGCGGCGATCCGTTCCAAGGCAGAGCGGGTGGGCGACCACTACGTGATCAATGGCCAGAAAACCTGGTCGACCCGCGCGGTGTGGGCCGATTGGGCGTTCGGTATTTTCCGTACCGACTCGCAGTCCCAGCGTCATCACGGCCTGACCTTCATCCTGCTGCCGCTGGACACGCCGGGCATCACCGTGCGGCCGATTCCGCAGCTCAACGGCTTGCCGGGTTTCGCCGAGATTTTCTTCGACGACGTCAAGGTGCCGGTGGAGAACGCCCTCGGTGGCGAAGGCATGGGTTGGCACGTGGCGATGTCCACCGCCGGTTTCGAGCGTGGTTTGTTGCTGCGTTCACCGGCACGCTTCCAGGAAACCGCCAAGCGTCTGGTGCAACTGTACCTGGCCCACCGCGAGCAGGCCGACCGCGACCCGGCCATTGGCGAGGCGGTGATGCGCGCCTGGCTGGATGCCGAGGCCTACACCCTGAGCACCTACATGACCGCCTCGCAACTGGTGCAGGGCGGCAAGATCGGGCCGGAGTCGTCGACCAACAAGATCTTCTGGTCGGAACTCGATCAGCGCATGCACGACACCGCCATGAGCATTCTCGGCCTGCGCGGCGAACTGCTGCCGCAAGCCCCGGCCGCCGGTGACGTCGGCCATTGGCTGGAAGGTTTCCTGTTTGCCCAGGCCGGGCCGATCTACGCCGGCACCAACGAGATCCAGCGCAACATCATTGCCGAACGCATGCTCGGCATGCCGCGTGCCTGAGGAATAGACCATGGACTTTAGTTTCAGCCGCGACCAATTGCTGTTTCAGGACAACGTCCGCAGCTTCCTGATCAACGAAGTCACCCCGGAACGCATCCGCGAACTGTGGCAGAGCGACAGCGGGCGCAGTGAGCAACTCTGGGCGCAACTGGTAGAACTCGGCCTGACCGCCCTGACAGTGCCCGAGGCGCAGGACGGCATGGGCATGAATGAGTTGGACTTCGTGCTGATCGCTCAGGAATGCGGTTACGCCGGTCTGCCCGAACCGCTGGTGGACACCATGCTGGTCGGCGTGCCATTGCTCGCAGCCCTCGATGAGCAACATGCGCCACTTAAACAAAAATGGCTGTCGCGAGTGGCCGAGGGCCGTGCACGTCTCGCGGTGGCCGAGCCAGGTAATCCGCTGGTCAGCGATGCCCATGTCGCTGATCTGCTGTTGCTGGCCAATGGCGATGAAGTGCACGCACTGGAGCGTGATGCCGTACGCCTGACCCGCAACGAGTCGGTCGACCCGAGTCGTCAACTGTTCCAGGTCGAGTGGACGCCTACCCCTGCCACTTGCGTCGCCAGCGGCGAGCAGGGCCAACGCCTGTGGACGGCCGCCTTCAACCGTGGCGCCCTCGCCAGTGCCGCGCAATTGCTCGGGCTGGCCAAACGCATGGTCGACCTGGCGGTGGACTACACCTTCGAACGCAAACAGTTCGGCAAGCCGGTGGGTTCGTTCCAGGCGGTCAAGCACTTGATGGCCAACGTTGCGGTGCAGATCGAGTTCGCCAAAGGTCCGCTGTACCGCGCTGCGTATGCGGTGGCTGAGCAGCAACCGGGGCAGGACGTGCTGGTGTCCCACGCCAAGCTGGCGACGGCGGAAGCGGCCATGCTCGCGACGAAGAACACCATCCAGGCCCACGGCGCCATGGGTTACACCTGGGAAGTCGACTTGCATCTGTTCATGAAACGCGCCTGGGCCCTGGACAAGGTCTGGGGCGATCGCGGCCATCACAAAGGGCGGATTCGCGCGGCGCTGTTTGACGGCAAGCTCGCGCTGGGAGCGGGTAGTACGTTCTAACCAGTCATTAAGGGTGACTACATCCCTGTGGGAGCGAGCCTGCTCGCGAAGAGGCCGGCACATTCACTATTCATGTTGCCTGATACACCGCCTTCGCGAGCAGGCTCGCTCCCACAGGATTTTCGGCACTCTCAATACCAGATTTCAATTTCTTCACCGAGGTACACCATGCCTGAAGCCTATATCGTCGACGCCCTGCGCACGCCCACCGGGCGGCGCAAGGGTGGTCTGAGCCAGATTCACGCCGCCGACCTGGGCGCCCATGTGTTGCGCGCGCTGGTCGAGCGCAACGCCATTCCCGACGAGGATTACGACGACGTGATCTTCGGCTGTGTCGACACCATCGGTCCGCTGGCCGGTGACATCGCCCGCACCAGTTGGCTGGCGGCCGGCCTGTCGCAAGCGGTGCCGGGCACCACCATCGATCGCCAGTGCGGTTCGTCCCAGCAAGCGGTGCACTTCGCCGCCCAGGCGGTGATGAGCGGCACCCAGGACGTAGTCATCGCCGGTGGCGTGCAGACCATGACCAAAATCCCGATTTCCTCGGCGATGATTGCCGCCGAGCCCTTGGGCTTCACCGATCCATTCAGCGGTTCCGAAGGCTGGGTGCGGCGCTATGGCGCGCAACCCCCGACGCAGTTCCGTTCGGCGCAGATGATCGCCGAAAAGTGGGACCTGTCCCGGGCGCAACTTGAAGCCTATTCGCTTGAGTCCCATCGACGTGCCTTGCAGGCCATCGAGCAGGGCCGCTTCAACCGCGAGATCGTGCCACTGGCCGGCGTGCTGCATGACGAAACGCCGCGCCAGACCAGCCTGGAAAAAATGGCCGAGCTGGAATTCCTGTTCGGCTGCGACCGGGTGACCGCCGCGGTGTCGAGCCAGACCTGTGACGCGGCCAGCGCGATGCTGATCGTTTCGGAGGCGGCGCTCAAGCGTTACGGCCTGACACCTCGCGCGCGTATCCACCACCTGAGCGTGCGTGCCGAAGACCCGATCTGGATGCTCACCGCGCCGATCCCGGCCACCGCTTACGCACTCAAGCGTGCCGGTATGAAGCTCGAAGACATCGACCGGGTGGAGATCAACGAAGCCTTTGCTTCGGTGGCCATGGCTTGGTTGAAAGAGACCGGTTATCCCCATGAACAGACCAACGTCAATGGCGGCGCGATTGCCCTCGGCCATCCGCTGGGCGCCACCGGTACCCGCTTGATGTGCACCTTGCTCCATGAACTGGAACGCAGCGGCGGACGCTTCGGCATGCAGACCATGTGCGAAGGCGGTGGACAGGCCAATGTGACGATTATCGAACGTTTGTAAACCAGGATGCACACCGATCCTGTAGGAGCGAGCCTGCTCGCGATGGACTCAAGAACGACGCGGTTATCCAGATACCCCGCGTATTCGTTAACGACCATCGCGAGCAGGCTCGCTCCTACAGGGGATTGTGTCGACCCGTGATGAATTTGAAGGATGTAGAACATGAAAATCTGTGAAAACCGCGTGGTGATCATCACCGGTGCCGGCGGTGGCCTGGGCCGTGCCTACGCGCTGGCCTTCGCTGCCGAAGGCGCGAAAGTGGTGGTCAACGACATCAACCGCGAAGCGGCGCTCGCCGTGGTCGGCGAAATCCTCGGCCAGGGCGGCAGTGCCGTGGCCAACAGCGATGACATCACCCGCTATGACTCGGCGGGGCTGATCGTGCGCCAGGCCATCGAAACCTTCGGCGACCTGAACGTGGTGGTCAATAACGCCGGCATCTGCCGCGACCGCATGTTCGCCAGCCTCAGCGAAGCCGACTGGGACGCCGTGGTAGCCGTGCACCTCAAAGGCCACTTCTGCATTTCCAGCCACGCCGTGAAGTACTGGCGCGAGCAGGCCAAGGGCGGTGCCAAGGTCGATGCGCGGATTATCAACACCAGCTCCGGCGCCGGTTTGCAGGGTTCCATTGGCCAGTCCAACTACGCGGCGGCCAAGGGCGGTATTGCCTCGCTGACGCTGGTGCAGGCGGCTGAACTGCGCCGCTACGGGATCACCGCCAACGCCCTGGCGCCGGCCGCGCGCACCGGGATGACCGAGCAAGTGTTCGCCGACGCCATGAAAAAGCCTGAAGAAGGCTTCGATTACTTCGCCCCGGAAAACGTCGCACCGCTGGTGGTGTGGCTGGGCTCCGAGGCTTCCGCCGAGGTGACCGGGCAGATGTTCGAAGTCGAGGGCGGCAAGTTGTCGATCGCCGACGGCTGGCGCCGTGGTCCGCAACTGGATCGCCAGGGCCGTTGGGCAGTCGGCGAGATGGGCGAGGCGATTGCGCAGCTGATGACTCAGGCCGTTCCGGCGGCGAAGGTTTACGGCAGCTAAAAAAGTCCGGTCCGGGGAGGGGCGTGCATGGCTATAATCGGCCCACGTTCCAAAACCGATCACCTGTGGGAGCGAGCCTGCTCGCGATGGACGTTAACGATAACGCGTTGATTCTGGATAAACGCGTTGCGCCTGAGTCCATCGCGAGCAGGCTCGCTCCTACAGGTGGCCGACGTTTCCCTCCGTCACCACACGAGACCTGCCATGACCATTTCCCTGTACGACGCTTCCGTGCCTGTTTTCCAGCAAATGCTCAACGCCCTGAGTGATGTACTGAAAAAGGCCGAGGCTCACGCCACCGAAAAAAACATCGACCCTAACGCCTTCCTGCAAGCGCGCCTGTTCCCGGACATGTTCCCGCTGGTGCGTCAGGTGCAGATCGCCGTTGATTTCGCCAAAGGCATTTCTTCGCGTCTGGCCGAAGTCGAGCTGCCGAAGTACGACGACACTGAAACCACCTTCGCCGAGCTGCAAGCACTGATCGCCAAGGTTCTGGCCTACATCGGCGAGTTCACGCCGGAGCAGATCAACGGCAAGGAAGGCATCGAGATCGTCACCCGTCCGGGCACGCCTAAAGAGAAGCGCTTCAGCGGCCAGTCCTACCTGCTGACCTACGGCCTGCCGCAGTTCTTCTTCCACGTCACCACCACTTACGCACTGCTGCGCCACAACGGCGTGGAAGTGGGCAAGCGCGACTACATGGGCGCGTTCTAAACCGTCCAGGTACAAAAAAGCCCGCCAAGGTTTGCGCCTTGGCGGGCTTTTTTGTAGGAGCGAGCTTGCTCGCGATGAACCTGAGTACTACGCGTTTATCCAGACGGTACGCGTTATCGTTGACGTCCATCGCGAGCAGGCTCGCTCCTACAAGGGGATGGTGTCAGGCCAGACGTTCGGCTTTCTGCTCTTCACCCAGGCAAGCCGCCGCGGTGAACAGCACGTCGGTGGAGGAGTTCAGCGCGGTTTCCGCCGAGTCCTGCAACACACCAATGATGAAACCAACCGCCACCACCTGCATGGCGATTTCGCTCGGGATGCCGAACAGGCTGCACGCCAGTGGAATCAGCAACAGCGAACCACCGGCCACACCCGAGGCGCCGCAGGCGCAGATGGCTGCGACGACGCTCAACAGGATCGCGGTCGGAATGTCCACGGCGATGCCCAGCGTGTGCACGGCCGCCAGGGTCAGTACGGTGATGGTGATCGCTGCGCCGGCCATGTTGATGGTCGCGCCCAGCGGGATCGATACCGAGTAGGTGTCTTCGTGCAGGCCCAGTCGCTTGCTCAACTCCAGGTTGACCGGAATGTTCGCCGCCGAGCTACGGGTGAAGAACGCCGTGATGCCGCTTTCGCGCAGGCAGGTGAGCACCAGCGGGTACGGGTTGCGACGCAGTTTCCAGAACACGATGAGCGGGTTCATCACCAGCGCCACGAACAGCATGCAGCCCAGCAGCACGGCCAGCAGGTGGGCGTAACCGATCAAGGCGCCGAAACCGGAAGTGGCCAGGGTCGAGGCCACCAGGCCGAAGATGCCTAGCGGTGCGAAGCGAATCACCACTCGCACGATCACGGTCACACCGTTGGACAGGTCGCCCAGTACTTCACGGGTGGTGTTGCCAGCATGGCGAATGGCGATGCCCATGCCGATGGCCCAGGCCAGGATACCGATGAAGTTGGCGTTCATCAGGGCACTGACCGGATTATCGACCACGCTCAGCAACAGGCTTTGCAACACTTCGCCAATCCCGCCTGGCGCTGTGACCGCGACGTCCTGGGTCGACAGCACCAGGTTCGACGGGAACGTCATGCTGGCAACCACCGCCACCACGGCCGCGGCGAAAGTGCCCAGCAGATACAGGAACAGAATCGGCCGGATGTGGGTTTCCTGGCCGTGCTTGTGGTTGGCAATCGACGCCATGACCAGCACGAACACCAGAATCGGCGCGACGGCTTTCAGCGCCGAGACAAACACTTTGCCGATGAACGCCGTGGACTTCGCCATGTCGGGGGCAATCAGCGCCAGGGCAATGCCGGCGATCAGGCCGATCACGATCTGTGTGACCAGGCTCAAGCGTTTAAGGCGGTGCAATAGAGAAGGGGATGAAGCAGTCATAAAACGGCATCTCTGATTTTTTATATGTGCAAGGTTTCACCGCGCATGCAGCCCGCAGGAAACCGAAGAGGATCGTGACATCGACGCCAAAAATGGCCGACGAACACTGGGTGTACGTTTTACAGGGCGCGGACTTTATCACAGCGTAGGAGTGATCTTTCAGACCTGTGACGAACTGCCACCCTGGCATTCAACGAGATAGGCAGGTTCGTGCAACCGCGTTCGGAAACACTCTGTTAAGATTCGCCATCCTCATTTTCATGTCTGCCAGTGGGCCTTCGGGCTATCGCTGGTGTCGTCGTTTTCTGGAGTTCTGCATGCTGTTGCCCATTCTTCTGTTGTCTGCCGCCGGTTTCACGGTGCTGACCACGGAATTCGTCATCGTTGGCCTGTTGCCGGCTATCGCCCGGGATCTGGAGGTCAGCATCCCGCAGGCCGGCCTGCTGGTGACCCTGTTCGCTTTCACCGTCGCCGCGTTCGGCCCGTTCCTGACCGCGTATTTCGCCCGCTTCGAGCGCCGCAAGCTGTTCATCTCGGTGCTGATCATGTTTGGCCTGGCCAACACGCTCGCGGCGCTGGCGCCGAATATCTGGGTGATGGCGTTTGCCCGTTTGATCCCGGCGCTGGGGCTGCCGGTGTTCTGGGCCTTGGCCAGCGAAACGGCGGTGGACATCGTCGGGCCGGATTACGCCGGTCGCGCCATTGCCAAGATCGGCTTCGGCATCGTCTGCGCCACGGTGTTCGGCATTCCCGTGGGCACGCTGATTTCCGATGCGTTCGGCTGGCGCAGTGCCTTCGCGATTCTGGCGGTCATCGCCTTTGCCAAGGCGTTGCTGCTGTTTATCTATCTGCCCAAGACCAACCTGCACCAGCATCAGGTGAGCTTCCGGTCGCAGTTCAAGATCCTGCGCAGCCCGCTGATGCTCGGTCACGTGCTGCTGTCAGTGATTGTGTTCAGCGGCATGTTCACCGCGTACACCTATCTGGCGGACATCCTTGAGCGCCTGGCCGGTTTCAACGGCACTGTGGTCGGCTGGTGCCTGATGGGCTTCGGCGCGGTCGGGTTGATCGGCAACTCCCTGGGCGGCCGGGCGGTGGATCGTCATCCGCTGATGGCGTCGATGATGTTCTGTGCGTTCATGATTGCCGGCCTGGTGGCGCTGGTGCCGAACATCCATTCGCCGCTTGGTCTGGCGGCGGCGATGGGCATCTGGGGCGTGACCCAGGCGGCGTTGTTCCTGGTCAGCCATGTGCGCCTGATGAAAGCGGCGCCCGAAGCGCCGGCCTTCGCCGCGTCGCTGAACATCGCCGGGGCCAACCTCGGTATTGGCTTGGGCGCGATGATCGGTGGTCGGGTGATCAACAGCGTCGGCCTGCAAGGCCTTGGCTTTGCAGCCGCCGCTTTCATTCTGGCGTCGATCCTGCTGGCCATCGCCCTGATGACGTTCAAGCCGCGGGAAGAGGTTACAGCGCTGTAAACAACTCGCGTCGGGCACCTTCGGTAATGGCGACAATGCCGGGGTGCTTGACCTTGCGTTCCACTGAGATGGCATAGAACGACTCGCTCACCGCGTCAGTCTGGCCAATCACTTCCACGCCATATTGGCGTTGCACTTCATCGGCAATCACGCTCGGGCCGATGAAGATCCCGCTGCCGGATTGGCCGAAGGCCTGCATCAGGGCGCTGTCGTCGAACTCACCGACAATCTGCGGCTGGATCTGCTGCTCGGCGAACCAGCGTTGCAAACGGCTGCGCACCACGGTTTCCGGCCCGGGAATCAGCAGCGGCGCACCGTGCAGGTTGCGCGGGAAGTCCCGGCCGTAACGGGCCGCCAGCTCAGGGGTAGCGAAGAAGCTGATCCCGCACTCACCGAGTTTCTGACTGTAGCCCTTGATGTCCAGGTGCGACGGCATCGGGCTGTCGGAGATCACCAGGTCCAGGCGCTGGATCGCCAGGTCGGCCAACAAACGTTCAAGCTTGTCTTCGCGACAGGTGATGCGCAGCGGTTCGCTCAGCTCCATGGTCGGTGCGATCAGGCGATAGACGATGGACTTGGGCACCACGTCGGCCACACCAACGCGAAACAGGATCTGCTGTTCATTGGGTTGTGCCCGCAGCATCAGTTCCAGTTCGCCACCGAGCTGGAACATTTGTTCGGCATAGGGCAGGGCCTGGCGGCCGGCCTCGGTCAGTTCGAGTTGCCGTCCGACTCGCCGAAACAACTCGATGCCAAAGGTCTGTTCCAGCAATGAAATCTGCCCACTGATGGTTTGTGGCGTGAGATTCAGTTGCTCGCAGGCGCGCACGATGCTGCCGGTCTTGGCCACCACCCAGAAGTAATGCAATTGCCGATAGTTGAGCATGGCGTCTAACACTTCGTAAAAATCGAAGTATAACCGCTGAAAATACGAATTTTCCTGAAGTATTCACTTCCCTAGAATGCATCGCTATCAACGGGCCATCGTTTAGGTCCCGTTCGTTCTATCGAGGAAAGCATCATGAAGCTTAAAGCCACGGCACTGTTGATTACGTCTTTACTGGTACTGGCCGGTTGCGACCAGGCCGAGAAAAGCGCGCAACAATTGATGGGCAAGGCTGCCGAAAGCGCCAAACAGGCGATTGACGATACCCACAAGGCCGCCGAGCAAGCACTCAGTGACGCCACCAGCGGGTTGATCAGCAAAAAAGAATCATCGGAAAAAGACTCGGAAAAAACCGAATCTTCCTCCCAGGAAATCTAAACCGTATTACAACGAGTCAGGACTGACCCATGGACTACCTTTTACAACTTGCCGCCAGCCCCACCGCCTGGGTCGCCCTTGCCACCCTGATTGTGATGGAGATCGTGCTCGGCATCGATAACCTGATCTTCATCTCGATCCTGACCAACAAGCTGCCCTTGCACAATCGACAGCGGGCACGGCGCATCGGTATCGGCATGGCGTTGATCCTGCGCCTGGGTTTGCTGAGCACCATCGCGTTCATCGTCCAGTTGACCAATCCGGTGATCGAGATTCTCGGCCACGCGCTTTCCTGGAAAGACATGATCCTGATTGCCGGTGGCCTGTTCCTGTTGTGGAAGGCAACCACCGAGATCCATCACAGCATGGACCCGGCACCGGAAGATCCGAAGTCGGCGACCTCGACCGTGACCCTGGGCTTCGCTGCCGCGATCGGTCAGATCCTGATGCTGGACATGGTGTTCTCCATCGACAGCATCATTACCGCTGTCGGCATGACCGAGCATTTGCCGATCATGGTCATCGCGGTGGTGGTGTCGGTCCTGGTGATGTTGCTGGCGGCTGATCCGCTGGCCAAGTTCATCAACGACAACCCGACAGTGGTGATGCTGGCCCTGGGCTTCCTGATCATGATCGGCATGACGCTGATCGCCGAAGGCTTCGGCGCCCATGTACCGAAAGGCTACGTCTATGCGGCCATGGCATTCTCGGCTGCGATCGAGGTGTTGAACATGATGTCCCGCCGGTCCAGGCAGAAGAGGGCTGCCACTGAGGCCTGACCCACGCTAAAGGAAACGGCCGCCTGAACTCGAAGGAGTGCAGGCGGCCGTTTTTGTTGGTCTCGGGTAAAGGTCTGGTCAGTGGGCGTTGGCGTGTTGGTTCGGCGTCTTGTCCGCTTCCGGCGCAGTAGCCGGCTGGACAGGGTGATGGTGGCGACGAGTAATGCGCAGCACGCCCCACAACATGGCGGCGGCTACCGCCAGCCAACCGCCAATCAACATCACAATGATCATGGTCAGGCTCATCTGTGCCTCCTCTTTGCCCTTCTGTGGGCACACGTGCTTCGCTGTCGTTCCTTCAGGGAACAGTCTAGCCGTTGCTGTATTTCAGGCTATTGACCGAAAGTCGGCAGTCACCAACCAGTTCGCTCTATCGAATGCACGCAACTACCGTTTAGAGCTATACCGTAGCGACGCGGCGCCCTATGATCGACGACCAAGCCGGGAATGGGATTGCCTGGCGTTTGAACCTGAACAAGAGAGAGATGATGGTGCGGGTATTTTCTCGAATTTTGTCGGCCATGCTCATCGCCGGTTGCGTGGCAAGCCTGGCGGGCTGTGCCGGGAGCGTTGCGCCCGAGATCAAGCGTTTGCCGGAGCGTGTCGAGCTCAGCGGCCGATTCTACCGGGGCGATGCGTATCAAAGCGGGCCGCAGGTGCTGGCCAGCATGCTGTCTCAGCAGGGTATCGTGATCACCCCGGGGTTGCTCGAAAAACCCTTGCATTTGCCGGGGGGCGAAGCCCAGTTGCAACAGAACATGCAGAACCTGGCCCGCGAGTACGGGATGGTGGTTTATCCCCTCGACAGCAACCTGTCGGCCCTGTTGGCGCAAGTCGCCGCCGGTTATCCGGTGATGGTGCGCTTTACCGAAGGCTCGGCCATGTGGGCCGAACCGCGTTACGCCATTCTTGCCGGCTATAACCGCCAGAAGCAGACGGTCCTGCTGCGGGCCGGGATGAATCGCCGCGAACTGATGAGCTTCAGCTCCTTCGAGTCGGCGTTCAAGGACGCCGGTGGTTGGGCTGTGCTGATCCAGAATCCGACGCAAATCCCGGCCCATGTCGATCAGCAGCGTTGGCTCAAGGCCGCCAGCGATCTGGCTCAGGCCGGTCAGGAACAGGCCGCCGCCAAGGCTAAAAAAGCCTTGGCCAGCCAGTAAGTCCGTTGGTCACCCGCCGGGCACCTTCGCCCATCGCCAGCCTCTGATCTTTAAGGGCCCGGAGCATTATTTCGGGCCGAGATCAGGAGGCGCCCATGGCTCATTCCACAACGCCCGTCGGTCCGCATTCGTCTGAACATTCGTCTGGCAACGAGCTGGGTTTCGATCCCGATTCCCCGGACCTTGCCGATCCTCAGGTCGACCCGATCGGGCCCGCCAAGGCCCCGCGGGATGTGAAGCCGGGTGACAACCCCAAGGCTCCCGCCAAGCCCTACGATCCACTGGGTGACCTGAAGCCTTAGGTCCGATGGAGGTGCGTATGTCTACCGATTCCAGTTTCGACGACAAACGTCCGGAAACCGTCCCCACAACCCCCGAGCAAAGCACCGATCCGGTGATGGATCCCGACAGCCCGTTGAGGGATCCCCTGGCGCGGCCAACGGTAGTGCCCACTGAAAAGCCGAAGGGGTGGAGAGATCCAAGTGCCGGCGACGGTATTCCGGATGACGACCAGATGCCGCTGCCCAACGACTGAGTGTCTGGCGAAAAAAAGCCCCGAATGATCGGGGCTTTTTCATGCGTTTGCAGCAGGGTTACTTCGACGCTTCAACCACGCCACTCTGCCGCTGCTTGAGGTTCTTGTCTGCCTTGTACTGCAAGGCTACGGAAGGCACGTCCGCGCTCTTTCCGCTCTCTACCCAATTACGCATGCGCGTGGCATCGGCAAAATGGGTGTACTTGCCATAGGCGTCAAGGATCACCAAGGCCACCGGGCGGTTACTCATTCGGGTCACCAGCACCAGGCAGTGACCTGCTTCGTTGGTGAAACCGGTTTTTGTCAGCTGGATGTCCCAGTCCGGCTTGCGGACCAAATGGTCGGTGTTACGGAAACCCAGGCTGTAGTTGGGTTTGCGAAACGAAACGGTCTTTTCCTTGGTTGTACTCAGCTCGGTCAGCAGCGGGTACTTGTGCGCGGCGATCAACAGTTTGCTCAAATCGCGAGCGGTCGAAACGTTGCGCGGCGAGAGACCTGTCGGCTCGACGAAATGGGTATTGGTCATGCCCAAGGCCCGGGCCTTGGCGTTCATTGCAGCAATGAACGCGACATAGCCACCCGGATAGTGGTGGGCCAGGCTTGCAGCGGCTCGGTTTTCAGATGACATCAGGGCAATCAGCAGCATCTCCCGGCGCGGCAGTTCGCTCTTGAGCTTGACCCGGGAGTACACACCTTTCATTTCCGGTGTGTCGCTGATGTTGATGTTGATGTATTCATCCATGTTTTGCCGGGCTTCAACCACGACCAGGCCGGTCATCAGCTTGCTGACGGACGCGATGGGGACGACGACGTCCGGATTGCTGGCATAGATGACTTTGTTGGTCTGCATATCCAGCAGTAAAGAGCTGCCGGAAGCGAGCTTGAGTTGCGAGGTATTTCGAGGCGCTGCGGTGGTTTCGCCAGCGCTGGCGATTGGCGTGATGAAAGTCCCTGTAACTGCAAAAAATAGGCTCAGGATGGAAAGACGGATTTTCACGCTGGCAGACTCATAATGTATTGATAAGCCGTTTTGTAACGGGCTATTTCCCAAAAAGCGCGACATTCTGGAGTATGGCTGAATAACTGTCGATGGTTGATCAAGTAGCAGGTGAAAGTCCTGAGAAACATGAAAAAAAAGTCATTTTCCGGCGAGCGGTCGGTGTTTTCCGTGGGCAAAAAAAACCCCGCCAGGGCGGGGTTCCTTGTCACGCTGACAGCGTGCGCGTTGAAACTCAGCTGTGCAGGGTTTCAGCGGCGTACAGGGTGTTTTCCAGCAGGCAGGCACGGG
Source organism: Pseudomonas sp. KH_046_1 (assembly GCF_057839025.1). Taxonomy (NCBI): domain Bacteria; kingdom Pseudomonadati; phylum Pseudomonadota; class Gammaproteobacteria; order Pseudomonadales; family Pseudomonadaceae; genus Pseudomonas; species Pseudomonas sp. KH_046_1. Next base: position 4,270,293 of record NZ_CM174481.1, on the reverse strand, counting down.
TCATCGGGCCTACGCCGCCCGGTACCGGAGTGATCCAACCGGCGCGGGGCAGGGCGGTTTCGTAGATCACGTCACCGACCAGCTTGCCGTCGTCCTGGCGGTTGATGCCGACATCGATCACGATCGCGCCTTCCTTGATCCATTCGCCCTTGACCAGGCCCGGCTTGCCGGCTGCGACGACGACCAGGTCCGCACGGCCGACATGGCCGGCCAGGTCCTTGGTAAAGCGGTGGGTGACCGTCACGGTGCAACCGGCCAGCAACAATTCCATGGCCATCGGGCGGCCAACGATATTGGACGCGCCGACAACCACGGCATTCATCCCGTAAAGGTCGACACCGGTGCTTTCCAGCAGGGTCATGATGCCTTTGGGGGTGCATGGGCGCAGCAGCGGGATACGCTGGGCCAGGCGACCGACGTTATAAGGATGGAAACCGTCGACGTCTTTATCCGGACGAATGCGCTCCAGCAGCCTGGAGGCGTCCAGGTGTTCGGGAAGCGGAAGCTGAAGCAGGACGCCGTCGATTGCAGGATCGTCGTTCAGGCGATCGATCAGCTCGGTCAGCGCTTCTTGAGTGGTTTCGGAAGGCAGGTCATAGGCTTGGGATAGAAAGCCGACCTCTTCACAGTCTTTACGCTTGTGCGAGACATAAACCTGAGAGGCAGGATCGCTGCCGACCAGGATCACCGCAAGGCCGGGCGTGCGCAGGCCTTGCTGGCGACGCTCGGTGACACGTTGGGCGATCTGCTGGCGCAGGCTGGCGGCGATCGATTTGCCGTCGATAAGTTGTGCAGTCATTGCGCGTGATTAACCATCGAGAGGGGAAAAAAAGAGAACGCATTCTCGCATGTCATGCGGTGAGGGCAAAGGCGCTTGGTCTGCAAATTCCCCTAACTCCTTTAATTAAATGAATTTTTTTTAAAAAGGATTTGACGACCTTCGGGTGGCTCTATACTATTCGTCGCACTTGTCGGGCACAGCCTAGCACTGGTTAGGAAGGTTGAGCGGGATTACTATTCTGCAAGACTGGAAAGCACTTAGTTTGTAGTCCTCCAAGGTTACAGCTAACAAGGCGCCCGTAGCTCAGCTGGATAGAGCATCCGCCTTCTAAGCGGATGGTCGCAGGTTCGAGTCCTGCCGGGTGCGCCATTAGGCAGCTTTGGCACAAGTAACGCGATATGGTGGGCGTAGCTCAGTTGGTAGAGCACGGGATTGTGACTCCCGTTGTCGTGGGTTCGATCCCCATCGTCCACCCCATATTTCGAAAGGCGCCAGATTAACAGTCTGGCGCCTTTGCTTTAAAGGCTTCACCCGCGGATGTGGTGGAATTGGTAGACACACTGGATTTAGGTTCCAGCGCCGCGAGGCGTAAGAGTTCGAGTCTCTTCATCCGCACCAATTAAAGCTTCACTCAGGCACTTGGCCTGGCTGGAGCTTGATAAAGAAGTTTGTTTGGCTTCTTTAACAGGCAATATGGTGGGCGTAGCTCAGTTGGTAGAGCACGGGATTGTGACTCCCGTTGTCGTGGGTTCGATCCCCATCGTCCACCCCATATTTCGAAAGGCGCCAGATTGAAAAGTCTGGCGCCTTTTTTGTTTCGGCGGCCGCAGGTTTTGGGTCGCAAGGGCAGGGCGTTTCGTCGTATTTATGTTTCTCGATGATGCTGTGTTGTCCGCCGGCCTCGCTTGCGAGCTCGGTCGTCAGGGAGATGGTTGGCGTCCTCCTCTATATATGGAAAGGTTGGCGCAGAGCCCTGGCGTGATTGGTTGTATTTGCCATCGGGGCGAGGTGCATTCGTGCATTCGCACCTATAAATTGCCTGCTGCGTTTTTACCCGTTTTCAGTAGGGTGACTTCTTGAGTTTGACCCACTAGAATGCATGCCCTTGATTCTGGGGTCGGAAACGGCCGGCTAACGTCTGTGCAACGAGGAATATCCATGCAAGTTTCTGTTGAAAATACTACTGCTCTTGAGCGCCGCATGAGCGTCACCGTGCCGGCTGAGCGCATCGAGAGCCAGGTCAACAAGCGTCTGCAGCAGACCGCCCAAAAGGCCAAGATTGCTGGCTTCCGTCCAGGCAAAGTGCCAATGAGCGAAATCAAGCGCCGTTTCGGTGCTGACGCTCGCCAGGAAGCTGTAGGCGACGTGATCCAGTCTTCTTTCTACGAAGCTGTGGTTGAGCAGAAGCTGAACCCGGCTGGCCAGCCTTCGATCGAGCCTAAATCCCTGGAAGCGGGCAAGGACCTGGAATACGTAGCCGTATTCGAAGTGTTCCCTGAGTTCACCGTTGCCGGTTTCGAAGGTATCACCGTCGAGCGTCTGAGCGCTGACGTGTCTGATGCCGATCTGGACAAGATGCTGGACATCCTGCGCAAGCAGAACACCCGTTTCGAAGTGGCCGATCGCGCCGCTCAAAACGAAGACCAGCTGAACATCGATTTCGTCGGCAAAGTCGACGGTGAAGTGTTCGCTGGCGGTTCCGCCAAGGGTACTCAGCTGGTTCTGGGTTCCGGCCGCATGATCCCTGGTTTCGAAGATGGCCTGGTTGGCGCAAAAGCCGGTGAAGAGCGCGTTCTGAACCTGACTTTCCCAGAGGACTATCAGAACCTGGACCTGGCTGGCAAAACCGCCGAGTTCACCGTGACCGTCAACACCGTTTCCGAGCCAAAGCTGCCAGAACTGACCGAAGAATTCTTCGCTCAATTCGGCATCAAGGAGACCGGTCTGGAAGGCTTCCGCGCCGAAGTTCGCAAGAACATGGAGCGTGAACTGCGTCAGGCGATCAAATCCAAGGTCAAGAATCAGGTAATGGACGGTCTGCTGGCCACCAACCCGATCGAAGTGCCAAAGGCCCTGCTGTCCAACGAAGTTGACCGTCTGCGCGTGCAGGCTGTTCAGCAGTTCGGTGGCAACATCAAGCCTGACCAACTGCCGGCCGAGCTGTTCGAAGAGCAAGCCAAGCGCCGTGTAGTGCTGGGCCTGATCGTGGCTGAAGTGGTCAAGCAATTCGACCTCAAGCCTGACGAAACCCGCGTTCGCGAGATGATTCAGGAAATGGCTTCGGCCTACCAGGAGCCTGAGCAAGTTGTGTCCTGGTACTACAAGAACGACCAGCAACTGAACGAAGTTCGCTCGGTTGTGCTGGAAGAGCAAGTTGTGGATACTGTTCTGCAGAAAGCTAGCGTGACCGACAAATCGGTCTCTTACGAAGAAGCGGTCAAGCCGGTAGAAGCTCCACAAGCCGACTGATTGTTTTTGCGGTAAGAAGCAAACACCATAAGCCAGCCTTCGAGCTGGCTTATGCGTATTCAAGACATAACTATTTGGGAGTGACTGCAGAGCATGTTCCGTAATTCGTATATTCAGCAGAACTCTGATATCCAGGCCGCAGGCGGCCTGGTCCCGATGGTTGTCGAGCAGTCCGCTCGTGGCGAGCGCGCCTACGACATCTACTCGCGTCTCCTCAAGGAGCGGGTGATCTTTCTGGTTGGTCCGGTAGAGGACTACATGGCCAACCTGATCTGTGCGCAACTGCTGTTCCTTGAAGCGGAAAACCCGGACAAGGACATCCATCTCTATATCAACTCCCCGGGCGGTTCGGTGACGGCGGGCATGTCGATCTACGACACCATGCAGTTCATCAAGCCCAACGTGGCGACCACCTGTATCGGTCAGGCGTGCAGCATGGGTGCGTTCCTGCTGACGGCCGGTGCAAAAGGCAAGCGCTACTGCCTGCCGAACTCGCGTGTGATGATTCACCAGCCACTGGGCGGTTTCCAGGGCCAGGCGTCGGATATCGAAATCCATGCCAAGGAAATCCTCTTCATTCGCGAGCGTCTCAACACGCTGATGGCCCTGCATAGCGGGCGTACTCTTGAAGAAATCGAGCGCGATACCAACCGCGACAATTTCATGAGTGCAGAAGCCGCGCGTGAGTACGGGTTGATCGATGAAGTGATCAGCCAGCGCCCTGCTTAAAATAAGCAGCTCAAAATAAGGTTGGTCGGCGGGTCCGATCACCAGCGGGCTTGAAAAAGCCCGCAATAGCCTTCATCTTGTGTTGCAAGCCTATCGGATTTGGATCGAACGAATGACTGACACCCGCAACGGCGAGGACAACGGCAAGCTGCTCTATTGCTCCTTCTGTGGCAAAAGCCAGCATGAAGTACGCAAGTTGATTGCCGGCCCCTCGGTCTTTATCTGCGACGAGTGCGTCGACCTGTGCAACGACATCATCCGCGAGGAGGTGCAGGAAGCACAGGCCGAAAGCAGCGCGCATAAATTGCCTTCGCCTAAAGAAATCAGCGGCATCCTTGATCAGTATGTGATTGGTCAGGAGCGTGCGAAAAAGGTTCTGGCCGTAGCGGTGTACAACCACTACAAGCGCCTGAACCAGCGTGACAAAAAGAATGACGACGTCGAACTCGGCAAGAGCAACATTTTGCTGATCGGCCCGACAGGCTCGGGTAAGACCCTGCTTGCCGAAACACTGGCCCGTTTGCTGAACGTTCCGTTCACCATCGCCGACGCAACCACCCTCACCGAGGCGGGTTACGTGGGTGAAGATGTCGAGAACATCATTCAGAAGCTGCTGCAGAAATGCGATTACGACGTGGAAAAAGCCCAGATGGGCATTGTCTACATCGATGAAATCGACAAGATTTCGCGCAAGTCTGACAACCCGTCGATTACCCGGGACGTTTCCGGTGAAGGCGTGCAGCAGGCCCTGCTCAAGTTGATCGAAGGCACGGTCGCTTCCGTTCCGCCACAAGGTGGTCGCAAGCATCCGCAACAGGAATTCCTGCAGGTCGACACCCGTAACATCCTGTTCATCTGCGGTGGTGCGTTCTCTGGTCTTGAGAAGGTCATTCAAAACCGTTCCACCAAGGGTGGCATCGGTTTCAACGCAGAAGTGCGCAGCAAGGAAGAAGGCAAGAAAGTCGGTGAATCCCTGCGTGAAGTCGAGCCTGACGATCTGGTCAAGTTTGGTCTGATCCCTGAATTCGTCGGTCGTCTGCCGGTACTTGCCACGCTGGACGAGCTTGACGAGGCTGCGTTGATGCAGATCCTCACCGAGCCGAAAAATGCCCTGACCAAGCAGTATGCCAAGCTGTTCGAGATGGAAGGCGTGGATCTGGAATTCCGCACCGACGCTCTGAAATCGGTCGCCAAGCGTGCCCTGGAGCGTAAAACCGGTGCCCGTGGCCTGCGTTCGATTCTCGAAGGTGTATTGCTCGACACTATGTATGAAATCCCCTCGCAATCGGAGGTGAGCAAAGTAGTGATCGATGAAAGCGTGATAGAAGGCAAGTCCAAGCCACTGTATATCTATGAAAACAGTGAGCCGACCGCCAAGGCCGCGCCAGACGCTTAAGCGTCACGCAGCTTGAATAAAGAAGGGGCCTTCGGGCCCCTTTGCTATTTGGGACCTGGCCTGCAGGCGTTGATTTGCCAGCGATGGCGGTCCTTGAAGGCGTATCCGACCCATCGCAGCAGCTTTCGTAAGCTGCAATCTTTCAAGTGGACCTTTTATCCGCTTGTTTTTTTCCAAGGCAGCCCCCATCTTGGTTTCAAGCTTACTTCCATCTGTTTACGGCCTTGCGGCCGCCGTAGAGGCGAAATCATGAAGACAACCATCGAATTGCCTCTCCTGCCATTGCGTGATGTCGTGGTTTATCCGCACATGGTTATCCCGCTGTTCGTGGGGCGCGAGAAATCCATCGAAGCCCTCGAAGCTGCGATGACGGGTGACAAGCAGATTCTTCTGCTGGCCCAGAGAAACCCGGCTGACGACGATCCCGGTGAAGAGGCCCTGTACCGCGTTGGTACGATTGCCACCGTTCTGCAGCTGCTGAAGCTGCCTGATGGAACGGTCAAGGTTCTGGTCGAAGGCGAGCAGCGGGGCGCCGTTGAGCGCTTCAGCGAAGTGGACGGCCACTGCCGTGCCGAAGTCTCCCTGATCGACGAAGTTGAAGCACCAGAGCGCGAGTCGGAAGTGTTCGTTCGCAGCCTGCTGTCCCAGTTCGAGCAATATGTGCAGTTGGGCAAGAAAGTCCCGGCTGAAGTCCTGTCGTCGCTCAACAGCATCGATGAGCCAGGCCGCCTGGTGGACACCATGGCCGCGCACATGGCGCTGAAAATCGAACAGAAGCAGGAAATCCTCGAAATCATCGATTTGTCGGCCCGGGTCGAGCACGTCCTGGCGTTGCTGGATGCCGAGATCGATCTGCTGCAAGTCGAAAAACGCATTCGCGGCCGCGTCAAAAAACAAATGGAACGCAGTCAGCGCGAGTACTACCTGAATGAGCAGATGAAGGCCATTCAGAAAGAGCTCGGCGACAGCGACGAAGGTCACAACGAAGTCGAGGAGCTGAAAAAGCGTATTGATGCCGCCGGTCTGCCGAAAGACGCGCTGGCCAAGGCGACGGCCGAGCTGAACAAGCTCAAGCAGATGTCGCCGATGTCCGCGGAAGCGACCGTGGTGCGTTCGTACATCGACTGGCTGGTTCAGGTGCCGTGGAAGGCCCAGAGCAAGGTGCGCCTGGACCTGGCGCGTGCAGAAGACATTCTGGATGCCGATCACTATGGCCTCGAAGAGGTCAAGGAACGCATCCTCGAATACCTCGCCGTGCAAAAGCGCGTGAAAAAAATTCGTGGTCCGGTGTTGTGCCTGGTCGGTCCTCCAGGGGTGGGTAAAACGTCCCTGGCGGAGTCGATTGCTCACGCCACCAACCGCAAATTCGTGCGCATGGCCCTCGGCGGTGTGCGTGATGAGGCGGAAATTCGTGGTCATCGCCGTACTTACATCGGTTCGATGCCAGGAAGATTGATTCAAAAAATGACAAAAGTGGGGGTTCGCAACCCGCTGTTCCTGCTCGATGAAATCGACAAAATGGGCAGCGACATGCGGGGCGATCCGGCATCGGCGTTGCTGGAAGTGCTCGATCCCGAGCAGAACCACAACTTTAACGATCACTATCTGGAAGTCGATTACGACCTGTCCGATGTGATGTTCCTTTGCACCTCTAACTCGATGAACATCCCGCCGGCGTTGCTGGACCGGATGGAAGTGATCCGTCTGCCGGGCTACACCGAAGACGAGAAGATCAACATCGCCGTCAAATACCTTTCGCCGAAGCAGATCACGGCCAACGGCCTGAAGAAAGGCGAGCTGGAGTTTGACGCAGAAGCGATCCGCGACATCATCCGCTATTACACCCGTGAAGCCGGTGTGCGCGGGCTGGAGCGCCAGATTGCCAAGGTCTGCCGCAAGGCCGTCAAGGAGCATGCGCTGGAAAAACGCTTCTCGGTGAAGGTTACCGCAGACATGCTGGAACACTTCCTGGGCGTGCGCAAATTCCGCTACGGCCTGGCCGAGCAGCAGGATCAGATTGGCCAGGTGACCGGGCTGGCGTGGACCCAAGTGGGCGGCGAATTGCTGACCATCGAAGCCGCTGTCGTGCCGGGTAAAGGCCAGTTGATCAAGACCGGTTCCCTGGGTGACGTGATGGTCGAATCGATCACCGCGGCCCTGACCGTTGTCCGCAGTCGGGCGAAGAGCCTGGGGATCCCCCTGGACTTCCATGAGAAGCGTGACACGCACATCCATATGCCGGAAGGGGCGACTCCAAAGGACGGTCCTAGCGCCGGCGTGGGCATGTGCACGGCCTTGGTATCGGCATTGACCGGCATTCCGGTTCGCGCGGATGTCGCCATGACCGGCGAAATTACTTTGCGTGGCCAGGTACTGGCCATTGGCGGCTTGAAAGAAAAACTGCTGGCTGCCCATCGTGGCGGAATCAAGACCGTGATCATTCCTGAAGAGAATGTGCGCGATCTCAAAGAGATTCCGGACAATATCAAGCAGGATCTACAGATTAAACCGGTTAAATGGATTGACGAGGTCCTGCAAATTGCGTTGCAATACGCGCCGGAGCCCTTGCCGGACGTGGCTCCGGAGATAGTCGCGAAGGATGAGAAACGCGACGCAGATTCTAAGGAAAGAATTAGCACGCATTAGTACGTATTTGCCTGGGGGGCTTTCTTGACAGCTTTTTAGAGCCCTTGTTATAAAGCGGCTCTTAAGTGTCTGTAGGCCATTCAGCACTCGTTTTTGCTTTCACCAAAAAAACTTAGAATCATACTCAAATAGATATAAGGGGACTTAGAGTGAACAAGTCGGAACTGATTGATGCTATCGCTGCATCCGCTGATATCCCGAAAGCTGCTGCTGGCCGTGCGCTGGACGCTGTAATCGAATCCGTCACTGGCGCTCTCAAGGCTGGCGACTCTGTTGTTCTGGTTGGTTTCGGTACTTTCTCCGTAACTGATCGTCCAGCTCGCATTGGTCGTAACCCACAGACCGGTAAGACGCTGGAAATCGCAGCAGCCAAAAAACCAGGTTTCAAAGCCGGTAAAGCACTGAAAGAAGCTGTCAACTAAGTTCGATTCAGGTTTTACCCATCCGGGTCGGGGTCATGCCTGACTTGGCAGCGGAGCGGCAGTCCTGACTGCAGGTCGCCGGTTCAAGACACCGAGGGTCGCCAGTTCGAGCCCTCGATCCGCTCCGCCAGTTACGAGAAGGCGCATCCTCGGATGCGCCTTTCTTCTATTCGGATTCTACCCACGCTCCACGGTTGCCTAATTTTGAAGTTCAACCGTTTCTGGGGGACGCATGCTGCAGAATATCAGGGACAATTCACAAGGCTGGATTGCCAAGACTATTATCGGGGTCATCGTTGCACTGATGGCTTTGACCGGTTTCGACGCCATTTTTCAGGCCACGACGACCAAGAATGAAGCGGCGAAGGTCAATGGCGAAGAAATCAGCCAGAACGAGCTGAGCCAGGCGGTCGATATGCAACGCCGTCAGCTCATGCAACAGCTCGGCAAGGATTTCGACGCTTCCTTGCTCGATGAAAAAATGCTGCGCGAGTCGGCTCTCAAGGGTCTGATCGATCGCAAACTGCTGCTGCAAGGCGCAGAAAGTTCGAAATTCGCTTTTTCCGAAGCGGCTCTGGATCAGGTCATCCTGCAAACGCCTGAATTTCAGGTGGATGGCAAGTTCAGCTCCGAGCGTTTCGACCAGGTGATTCGCCAACTCGGCTATAGCCGCATGCAATTCCGCCAGATGCTGGCTCAGGAAATGCTGATTGGTCAGCTGCGTGCCGGTGTGGCCGGTAGCGGTTTCGTGACCGATGCACAGGTACTGGCGTTTGCCCGTCTGGAAAAACAGACCCGCGATTTCGCCTCCCTGAACATCAAGGCCGACCCGGCAGCGGTGAAGCTGACCGACGATGAGGTCAAGGCCTACTACGACGAGCACGCCAAGGAATTCATGACGCCGGATCAGGTGGTCATCGATTACCTCGAACTGAAGAAGGCTTCCTTCTTCGATCAGGTCAGCGTCAATGACGAAGACCTGCAGGCGGCCTATCAGAAAGAAATCGCGAACCTGTCCGAGCAACGCCAGGCGGCGCACATTCTGATCGAAGTGAACGACAAGACCACCGAGGCGCAAGCCAAGGCGAAGATCGAAGAGATCCAGGCCCGTCTGGCCAAGGGCGAGAAATTCGAGGCTCTGGCCAAGGAGTTCTCCCAGGATCCGGGTTCGGCGAACAACGGCGGTGACCTGGGTTATGCCGGTCCTGGCGTCTACGACCCGGCGTTCGAGAAAGCCCTGTATTCGTTGGCCAAGGACCAGGTTTCCGCGCCGGTTCGCACCGATTTCGGCTTCCACCTGATCAAGCTGTTGGGCGTGGAAGCGCCTGAAGTACCGACATTCGCCAGCCTCAAAGACAAGCTGACCCGCGAATTGAAGACCCAGCAGGTCGAACAGCGTTTTGTCGAGGCGACCAAGCAACTGGAAGACGCCTCGTTCGAAGCCTCCGATCTGGCTCAGCCAGCGCAGGACCTGAAGCTGACCGTCCACACGTCCAAGCCGTTCGGCCGTGAAGGCGGTGAGGGTATTGCGGCCAACCGTGCCGTGATCACGGCTGCGTTCAGTCCGGAAGTCCTGGATGAGGGCGCAAACAGCACCGCCATCGAGCTCGATCCGGAAACCGTGGTCGTGTTGCGTGCCAAGGAGCACCTGAAGCCTTCGCAATTGCCGCTGGAAAGCGTCTCTGCCGCGATCCGTGTGCAGTTGGCCAAGGAACACGCCAGCGCCGATGCCAAGACCAAGGCTGACGCCCTGATTGCCAGCCTGCGCGACGGCAAGACCCCGCTGGATCAGGCGGTCGACGGCCAGGCCTGGAAAGTCACCGAAGCGGCGACCCGCGCTCAGGAAGGGGTTGACCCTGCTGTGCTGCAAGCGCTGTTCCGCATGGCGAAGCCGGCGGCCAAGGACAAGCCGACCTTCACCAGCGTGACGCTGACTGATGGCAGCCTGATGATCGTGCGCCTCAATGGCGTGAACGAAGCTGCGGCGCCGACCGAAGAAGAGAAAGCGCAGTATCGTCGCTACCTCGCTTCGCGCATCGGCCAGCAAGACTTCGCGGCCTACCGCAAGCAGCTGGAAAGCCAGGCGGAGATCAAGCGTTACTGATGCCTGACCAGGTTTAGCGCTGCACAGAAGACCCCGGCCGGAAGGCCGGGGTCTTTTTTTTTGTTTTGCCGTACGTCATTTGCCGCGGTGACGTTTGCACAAAACCGGGGTCAATCAGCCTGTAACCGTTTTAAGACATGATCGATGCTCCGCTAAGCATCGATCTGTTGCACAATATGCCCCGAACCGTTTTCCTCAGGATGTTCAATGTTTAAATCACTTCCCATGCGGGTTGTCGGGTTGGCAGCCGTGCTTGCCGCTGCGGCCGGTTGTTCATCGAACAAGACCGCCATCTATGAGCATGAGAATTTCGACGACTCCGGTACCTTTTCCCGCAACTATCCGGTCACCGATACCCAGAGTTGTGAAGCCGCCCGTCGCGCCTTGCTCAGCCAGGGATACATCATCACCAGCAACGATCCGAAGCTGGTCAGCGGTCACAAGAGCTTTCAGCAGACCGGCGAGAATCACATGGAGATCAGCTTCAGTGTGGTGTGTACCGATGACGGCAGCGAAGGGCATCACGCGACCGTATTCGCCAATGCCCTGCAGGATCGTTATGCGCTGAAGAAGACCAACAACTCCGCCAGTCTCGGTGTGGGTGTGTTGGGCTCGGTGTCGATGCCGATCGGCTCCTCCGATGACTCGATGGTCAAGGTCGCCAGCGAAACCGTATCGTCTGCCAAGTTCTACGAGCGTTTTTTCGCACTGGTCGAGCTGTTCCTGCCGCCGGAAGCGAAAAAGGCTGCGCACATCCCCGAAAAGCCGAAAACGGACCTGGGCATGCCTGAAGCCAAGGCGGCACCGGCACCGCTGGCACCTGCCCCGGCAGCAGCTCCCGCGGTAGAGCCTGTGGCACCTGCACCCGTTGAAGCGGCTCCAGCGGCCTCCGAGCCGCTTGCCCCGCCTCCTGAAGCGGCGCCGATTACCCCGGTTCAGAACACAGAACCGGCACCTTCGGCAGAAACCATTACGCCTCCGACAAACCCGACGGACATACCACCGCCGAGCGAGCCGATTCAGGCGATTCCTGTCTCTGGCCAGTGATCGATCGCGTTACGGGATCGGCCAACGAGTAACGATCCCGTAGCGGGTGCAAAGATTGACCCTCATCAACAAGGTCCGCTGTTCTGCGGCCTTGCGCGAAAAAACCAATGATAAATTCCTGACCAGCTGCTACGTTTTATTCAGTAGCGACAGAGTGTCGTGTCCGCGTCATTTTTCCTTCACGCGGGCACTTTATGCTCAAGGGATTGGTCATTTATTCAGACGTTTTTCAATAAGGGTTGGGGATTCAAAAATGGACGATTATCAAGAAGAGCTGCTCGAGTACCAGGCATTCGAACTGGACCCACTGGAGCCGGCGGAAGACGCTACCGAGTTGTAGGCATCAGGCGGATTGGCGATGGCTGCGGCGAAATTCGCCGGGTGTCTGCCCGTTCCAGCGTTTGAAAGCGCGTTGAAACGCTTCGGCTGAGGCAAAGCCCAGCAGGTAGGCAATCTCTCCGAACGCCAATTCGGTGTCGCGTATGTAAGTCATGGCCAGGTCGCGGCGGGTGTCGTTGAGAATCGCACGAAATTGTGTGCCTTCATCGGCGAGCTTGCGGCGCAAGGTCCAGGTGGGCAGCTTCAGGCGTGCCGCCACCTCTTGCAGGTCGGGCTCCCGGCCACCATTGAGCAAGGGTCCCAGCAGCGCGATGATGCGTTCACGCAGGCTGCGGGTGCGTGTCAGTTGTTCCAGTTCCCGCTCACACAGTTGCAGCAAATGCCGCCAGGTACTCGGGCAATGCTCGGGGTTGCGCTGGGCGAGACTTGCCAGGCTCAAGCGCAGTTGATTGCGCTCTGTGCCAAACTGAATCGGACAGTCACCCAACACGTCATAGGCCGCGCGGTAACCGGGCTCCTCGAATTCGATCTCGATGCGTTCGGCGCGCAGCGGGGCAGGGCTGACACTGGATAATTGCTGCAACCAGCCGGCGATGATCGAATCCACCACAAAGCGGTTATAGGCGTTATAGGGGCTGATCGAATAGAAGCGCAGCCAGGCGCCCTGGGCGTCTTCGTGAAAGCTTGATTGACCCCGATAATTGGAGCCATACAAGGCTTCGAATCGAATCAGGCAGCGCGCGGCTTCTCGTACCGTCGGTGCCTGCGCCGCGGTGATGCCAGCGAGGCCTGCCTGGCTCAGGCGACTGAGCTGACCCATGCGCAAGCCAAGGGCCGGGTTGCCGGTCAGTTGAATGGCGCCGTGGCCCAGGCGCATGTAGCGCGGTATCGACAGCCGGGCACCGGCTTCGCTCAGGCGCGCGGCATCAAGGCCGTATTGATCGAGCAGTGGCTGTGGATCGACGCCATGACTGCGCACGGCATCGGCCAGGCTATGAACAAAGCCCACTGACAGATCGCCAAGGCGCATCGGCTGCGGTTTCATGGCTTACAACCAGAGGTTCAGCAAACGCGCACCCTGGGCGTTGCCGTCGGCAAAGTGCTGGCCGTTGCTGCTGAGAAAGCTATGCCCGGCGCTGGCCTGATCCCAGAACTGACCCCGCAGGAACACACTCATGCCAGCGACGGCTTGACTGGCCGGCATCCGGGTCGTGAGGGTCAGGCGCTGCCAGGCCTGGCCTTCACTGACTTCTCCAGGCTTCAAGTTGACCGATGCCGGCGCCAACGAACCCCTGTAGCCGAGCCACGGTTGATCCCAGGTGCCACGGCCGGCAACAAAGGCCGGTACCGCAACCAGTTGTACGCTTTGGTCGTTGAGCTTGAGGTAGTTTTCCGGGTACCAGCTGTCGTGGCCAATCAATACGCCCAACCTTCCTGCGGGGGTATCAACGACGTTGAGCGAGTGCTCGCCGTTCGCCTTGATCCCGTTCTGTTCAGCGAAGAACGGGTGTATCTGACGCTGGGGCTGGCCGATCGGCAAACCCTCGCTGTTGAACACCACGCTGCTGTTGTACAGCGCGCCGCGGCCGATTTTCAAAGTGCCGTCGATGATGCTTGGTTCGGGCAGCACGATAGAGCCCGCCACCAGCGTCACGTGGAATTCTTTGGCCAGCCCTCCGAACAATGCCTGGTAGTCCCTGGCCATCGCCTTGGCTTTCATGCGCAGGTGGGCATCGTCCAGGCGGTTGCCGCCCTCGGCGTTGATCAACGCCTTGGCGAACTTCAGGGGATTGCTCACCGCCAGCCAGTTCATGGCCTCCTTGAGGGTGCTGGCCTGATACAGCTCATCCTTCTCGCCGCTGACCATCAGCCAGGTACCGACGTGCTCCGGCAATACGACGACGGTCTTGCTGTTCAACAAGCCTTGGTCCCGGGCTGCCTGCAGATAGGCCGCGAGCTTGCGGTGCAAGCGCTCGGGGCTTTGATAATCGGTAGGAAACAGTTCGGGCTGGATGCCCAACAGATTGCCGCGGTCCGCAGGCGTACCCTGGTCGACAGCCAGGTTGATCCGCAGGTCCGAAAGGTAATGACCCACCGGCCGGTCCGCGGCCCACATCGCGTAGGTCGTGAGGGCGGCGAGCAACGCCATGGAAAATGTCAGGTACAAAAGTTTGCGCATGGGGAAACAGTTTACAGCCTGGAGCCGGGCGTGGCTTTTCATTAGGAACTGGATCGAGCATAAAGGGAATCAAGGGCTTAGTGGGCAAATTTCAGCGGTGACGGTTTTTTTCGCTGGTGGTTGCCGTTCTGCGCCGAGATGCAGCAATGAATGACTGGGTTAAACGAGAGATGAATTGACGGGGTGGGGATCATGGAAGGGGAGCACCGGTCAGCCGTCATTTGGCTAGACCGGCTGGCAAGTGAACGTTATTTGGTGACCAGCAGTTCCGGGCCGAGGTAGTCGTTGATCTGGTCGATATCATCGTCGCCCAGGCTGCCCACCGAGGAGGCCAGGCGCAGGCGCGACATCAAATAGCGCAACTTGGCATCGAACAGGTCGTGGCGCGCAACGAAGAGCAGTTCTTCGGCATTGAGAACGTCCGAGTTGGTGCTGGTGCCGCCCTCCTTGAAACCCTTGCGTGACGATGCCAGTGAGCGTTCGTTGGACGCTACGGCCTTCTCCAGCGCGCGAATGCGTTTGGCGCCGCTCAGTATGCCTTGAAACTCTCGGGTGGTTCCGGTGATGACTTCCTGTCGCGCGGCGTCGAGTTCGTCCGTGGCCTTATCGCTATTGGAACTGGCCTGGCGTGTCAGCGCGCTGACGCCGCCACCACTGAACAGCGGGACATTGACTTCCAGTCCGATCGAACTGTAGCGGTTGCGTTGATTCAGCTCGGAGAGTGATTGGCTCTCACCCGCGGTGTAGCCCGCAACGAAATCCAGGGTTGGCCAGTGGCCGGCCCTGGCGCGCTTCACTTCTTCTTCGGCGAGGTCGCGGCTATAGCGGCGCGCATGGAGCAGCGGGCTATCGGTCTGGGCTTTGACCAGCCAGTCCTGCAGATTGCTCGGCAGCAGCGGTGGTGTATCGAAGCTCGGACGCAAGGTGGTCAGCGACTCGGGGGTTTCACCGATGTATTCCTCGAGCTTGCGGCGCGCGTTGACCAGGTTGTCTTGCGCTTCTATCAGCTCGGCTTCGGCGAGGTCGCGGCGAGCGGCCGACTCGTCGATGTCGGTGACGGTGCCGGCCCCCAATTCCATGCGCCGTTTCGCCGAGGCGAGTTGTTCTTCGAAGGCGTTCAGCTTGGACTTGGCCAGGGTGATGGTTTCGCTGGCCAGGAGCACATCGAAATAGCTTTCGGCCAGGCGCACCGCGGCATCCTGGCTCTTGGCATCGAATACCGCGTTGCTGTAGTCGGCACGCTGCTGACCCTGGCGGTACTCGGCCATTTTCTGTTTGTTGAACAGTGGTTGGCGCAGGCGCACGTTTGCACCCTTGGAGTCGTAGTCGAGATCCCTTTCGATACCGCTCTGGCGTTGTGTGCCATTGACCTTGTTGTCGTAGGCCGAGGCGTTGATCTGCGGTAGCAGGCCGGCCGTGCCGATGGCGCGGTTTTCCCCGCCGGCCTCTTTCTCATGCACGGCGGCCTGGTAGATAGGGCCCTGGAACTGCAACAGATCCCAGGCTTGCTTGAGGTCCATGGCGTCGGCCGGCAAGGCCAACCCCATCAGGCAGAAGAGCAGGCAATGACGGTCCATTTCATTGTTCCTTGAATGAGCTGTCCACACGTTCGAGCATTGGTTTAAGAAGATAGCTCAACATATTGCGTTCGCCTGTCTTGATGGTGACGCTGGCGGGCATTCCAGGGCGAATATGATTGGTTCCAAGCAGGCTCATGCCATCGGGGGTGACTTCCACCTGGGCCAGATAGAACGGCTCCTTGCTTTCCTCGTCGAGCAGGCGGTCGGCGGAGATGGTCATCACGCGGCCGGGGATGTTTGGCGTCTGGGCATGGTTGAAGGCCGGAAAGGAAATGTCCACAGGCAGGCCGGGGAACATCTTGTCGATGGCCTGCACGGGAATCATTGCGTCGACCTGCAACGGTTCGTTGACCGGAACGATTTCCATGATCTTGAAGCCGGGCTGAATGATCCCGCCGACGGTGGCGATGCTCAGGGCCTGGACCATGCCGTCGATCGGCGAGCGGATCACCGTGTGGGTTACTTCATAGTCCAGCGCGCGTAAGCGGTCGGCCAGGGTGGTGTTTTCCTTGGCAGTGTCGGTCAACTGCGATTCGACTTCCTTCAGGTAATCGTGCTGGCGCTGCAGGATGCGCAGCTTGATTTCGGTGGTCTGGCTGCGTACGCGAGCGATGTTGTTGAGGTTCTCGGCCTGGCCGGCAGAGAGGTCGGCATTGCTGCGTTCCAGCTCAAGCAGGCGGTTGCGCGGCACATAGCCTTCGGCCGCCAGCACACGGGTGCCTTGCAGTTCCTGGTTGAGGAAGCTGATCTGCGAGGCGCGGGCGCTATAGACCTGCTGCAGGCCCTTGAGCTGCACGGCCGACGCCGCCAGGTTCTCCTGCAGGATGCTGATTTCGCCAGCGAGACCGGCGCGCCGGGTGTCGAGCAGGCGCTGTTGCAGGTCCATGGCGGCTTCCAGGCGCTGGTCATCCTTGAAGCGCTTGAGCAGTTCAGGGTCGAATTTCACCACGTCGCGGTTGTCACGTTCCGCTTCCAGTCGGTTCTCCACCGTCTTGCTGACGATGTACTGAGCGCTGACCGCACCCTGTTCGGCAAGGGCACGCAACGAGTCGAGACGGACCACCTCCTGGCCTTTTGTCACCAGATCGCCTTCGCGAACGAGAATGGCGTCCACGGTACCGCCGCTCAGATGCTGCACGGCTTTGCGATTGCTGGTGACCTTGACCGTACCTGTCGCTACCACGCCGGCATCCAGCGGCGCCAACCAGGACCACAGGAGAAAGCCGCCGAAGCCGGCGATCACCAGCCAAATGCCTAACCGCGCGGGTTTACGGACATCCAGATCGATCAGGCTCTTGGGATCGGAGGGAATTATTTCGGTATGTTGGCTCATTTGCATGATCGGTCACTCCCGTGCTTTGACGGAGGCCAGCGGAGTTGACGCGCCTGCAGGGATCACACTGGCCTTGCGCAGCGCTGCGAATACTTCATCGCGCGTGCCGAGCATCTGCACGCCGCCGTCGCGCATCATCAGCACCTTATCGACGGCACAGAGAACGTTGGGACGGTGAGAAATCAGAATGACGGTGGCGCCGCGGTCCTTGAGTTCGGCCAGCGCATCCACCAGGGCTTTTTCGCCGACGTCGTCGAGGTTGGCGTTCGGCTCATCCAGTACGATCAGATTGGGGTCGCCATACAGCGCGCGGGCCAAAGCGATGCGTTGCTTCTGACCACCGGAAAGCGGGCTGCCATCGGTGCCCAGGCGGGTGTCATAACCCTGCGGAAAACGCAGGATCATCTCGTGCACTCCAGAGCTCTTGGCGGCGCGGATGACCGCTTCGCTGTCTACCTCGCCAAAGCGCGCAATGTTGTCGGCGATGGTGCCCTCGAACAGCTCCACATCCTGTGGCAGGTAGCCGAGCCAGGGGCCAAGTTCGCCCTTGTTCCAGTTGAATATGTCTGCGCCGTCCAGGCGCACCTTGCCTGCCTGCGCCGGCCAGACGCCGACCAGCAGGCGCGCGAGGGTGGATTTACCCGAGGCGGATGGACCGATAATGCCAAGGCTTTCACCGGGGACAAGACTGAAGCTCACTCCGCGCAGAATCGTGTTGTTGGTACCGGGGGCACCGGCATATACATTCTCCACGGCCAGCATGCCCAATGGCCGCTGCAGCGACATGCTCGGTGGCCTGCGGGGATAGTCTTGCAGCATCTCGTTGAGCCGCCCCCAGGCCGAACGGCAGCCGAGCAGTTGCTTCCACGACGCGATGACCTGCTCCACCGGGCCCAGAGCACGGCCGGTGAGGATCGAGCAGGCAATCATCATCCCCGGTGTGATCTTGCCTTCGATCGCCAGCAGTGCGCCGGCGCCGAGGATCAGAGACTGCAAAGTGATCCGCACGAAGCGCCCGGTGCTGCTGATAATGGCGGCGCGGTCGGAGGCCAGGGTCTGCATTTCCAGAATACGCAAATGGCTTTGGTACCAGCGCTTGCTGATCGACGGCAGCATGCCCATGGCCTCGATGACCTCGGCATTGCGCAAGTTGTTGTTGGCGTATTGGGCTGAGGAGAGGGCGGCCTGGTTGGCTTCGGCCAATGGCTTCTGCGTCGCCTTCTCGGTGAGCCAGGCCAGGACCACCAGAATCAGCGAGCCGATCAGCGTGATCAGTCCGAGTATTGGGTGAATCAGATAGGCGACCAGAAGGTAGATCGGCGTCCACGGTGCATCGAAGAAAGCGAACAGGGAGTTGCCGGTGACGAACTGACGAACCTGGGCGAGGTCCTGCAGGGCCTGGGCCGGGTTACCTCCGGCGCGGCTCAGGTTGCGCTCGAATGCTGCGGTGAAAATGCGTCGGTTGAGGTCCATGTCGAGGCAGTTGCCGACCCGGATCAGTACGCGGGTGCGGACCATTTCCAGCGTGGACATCAGCAGGAACAGACCCACCACCAGGACCGTCAACATCGCCAGCGTCGTGACGTTGCGACTGACCAGGGCTCGATCATAGACCTGCAGCATATAAATAGCTGGCGTCAACATCATGACGTTTATGACGCCGCTGAACCCTGCCAGCAAGTAAAAGCTGCGGCGCAGACGAAAGAGCGCGTCGGCCAGTTCGGAACGGATGCTCGACTGCCTGGACATGTTGGTCCTCCCACTTCGAAAAGCCGGTTGCCCTTTTTGCGCAACAGCTAACGATAAATGTAGTTCCTTAAACAGCTTATGGACACGCAGGCTGGTCGCTCTATGGATGGCGAGTCTTCCGAAATCGCTGCGTTACTCCCTTATGCAGCAGCGTAGGTGGCGACGATACAGTCCGAAATAACATTTCGCTCTATACCTGCACTCAACTTTCTATATGTCTTTTAAAAACAGCTAGTTGGGATGCCTGCCACCAGTCGTCTGTTTTAACGACGTAATATTGACAAAGATTTGCTATGGAACTTTAGTCTTAGTTATCGGGGGGGCCGCCCGCCTGAAGCCTGCCATCGTTTTGGCAACGCAAGGCGCGGTGATTTTCCCGGGAGGAGCAAAATCATGTCGATCATTTCGTTCTTTTGCAGAGGGAAGGGGCTGTCCAGGACGTTCGCCTTCACTTCCAGATTCCATGGCCCGCCCAGGGCTCGAATCCGCTCTGCCTGATCGCCCGGCGAGCAATTCATTTCGCGAATTCCAGGCGCGTATCCCGGGTCCCGGGTAACGCCAGAGCTCTCGCTAAAAAACACAACCAACAAACTGCGCAAGCCAGCACTTGAATTGGCGCGGGAGGATTCTCTCGTCCCGCGCCTTTACCCAGACAGATCGAGGGCAATCCAAAATGGCCAATTTCACCAAGTCGGACCTGGAGTTCATCCTCAAGCAAATCTTCATCGCTGAAGCGAATGCCGACGGTACCAGCCTCATTGATTTGCTTCCCAACACTCAGGTGCCGTTCGGCCTGCGTACCGTCGATGGCAGCTTCAACAACCTGGTCACCGGCCAGACTGATTTTGGCGCGGCAGACACTGACTTTCCGCGCCTGCTTGACCCTTCCTTTCTATCGGCGGAATACGCCGGAACAGGTACGGTGATCGACCCGCAACCACGGATTATCAGTAACCTGGTCGTCGACCAGACCGCCAGCAATCCGGCGGCCTATGCCTCAGCGTTCGACCCGGGCCTGGACGGTGTGCTCAACTTCGGCACGGTGGGTAATGACGACGTACTCAAGGATGGCGTACAGATAGTCACCAGCCCCGGGCTGGATGGCGTGTTCGGCACGGCCGATGACAAGGATGTGTTCTTCTTTCCCAACGTGTCGCCGGATGTCGGCCTGACCGCCAGCTTCAACTCGTGGATGACTTTCTTCGGCCAGTTCTTCGACCACGGTCTCGACCTGGTCACCAAGAGCACTACCGATGTCGTGTTCATTCCGCTGCAGGCGGACGATCCGTTGTTCGTCCCGGGCAGCCCGACCAACTTCATGGTGCTGTCACGCGCAGTGCATACCGCCGGCGCGGACGGAGTAGTCGGCACGGCCGATGATGGCCAGACCAATACCACCTCACCGTTCGTCGACCAGAGCCAGACCTACAGCTCTCACCCGTCGCATCAGGTGTTCCTGCGCGAGTACGTGCTCAACGCGGCAGGCGATCCTGTTGCAACGGGGCGCTTGATTACCAACCGCGACCTCGGTGCCGACGGCCTGTTCGGCACTGCCGATGATGGCGACGGTGAAAATGGCGGCATGGCGACCTGGGCAGTGGTCAAGGCCCAGGCCCGCGACATTCTCGGCATCAACCTGACTGACGCCGATGTACACAACGTGCCATTGCTGGCAACCGATGCGTACGGCAACTTCATCCGCGGGCCGAACGGCATGCCGCAGGTGGTGATTCGCATCAGTAACGGTGCCGACGGCATCGCCGGGACGGCTGATGACGTCACGCAACTGGTCGAAGGCAACCGGGCAGCTCCCATCAGTCTGGCCAGTGCCGTGAGCACCGGGCATGGTTTCCTCGACGACATCGCCCACAATGCCGCGCCGGTAGTCGTCGGCGGGGTTCTGCAGGCGGATGCCGACATCGCTGTCGGCAATGCGCAGATAACTGACGGGGTCGGCAACAACCTGACCTATGACAACGAACTGCTCGACGCCCACTACATTGCCGGCGATGGCCGGGCGAACGAGAACATTGGCCTGACCACCGTGCACCATGTGTTCCACTCCGAGCACAACCGCCTGGTCCAGCAAACCAAGGACACCCTCATTGCCGCCGGCGACCTGGCCTTCCTCAATGAGTGGCTGGTGGACGACGTGGCCGCGATACCGACTACACCCGCCGAGATTGCGGCGTTGGTGTGGGACGGCGAACGCCTGTTCCAGGCCGCCAAGTTCGGCACCGAAATGCAATACCAACACCTGGTGTTCGAAGAGTTCGGGCGGACCATTCAGCCGCAGATCGACGAATTTCTTGCACCCAGCGGGTATGACACTTCAATCAATCCGGCAATTCTCGCCGAGTTCGCCCACGTGGTGTACCGCTTCGGTCACTCGATGTTGACCGAAACTGTCGATCGCTTCGATCCCGCGTTCAATCCGCTGCTCACTGACCCGACCAACCCGGACTCGCAACTGGGTCTGATCGCGGCCTTCCTCAACCCTCTGGCGTTCGCCAACAGCGGGTTGACTGCGGACCAGGCGGCAGGGGCGATCATTCGCGGTGTGACCCGGCAGGTCGGCAACGAACTCGATGAGTTCGTCACCGAAGCGTTGCGCAACAACCTGCTCGGTCTGCCGCTCGATTTGCCGACCCTGAACCTGGCACGTGGTCGCGACACGGGCATCCCCACCTTGAATGAAGCGCGTCGCGAGTTCTACGCATCCACCGGCGACAGCCAACTCAAGCCGTACATCAGCTGGGCTGACCTGGCGGACAGCCTCAAGCATCCTGAGTCGCTGGTCAACTTCATCGCGGCCTATGGCACGCATAGCACGATCACGGCGGCGCTCACGCTGGCAGACAAACGCGCTGCAGCCCTGGCGCTGGTATTGGGTGGCGTGGGTTCGCCGGCTGACCGCCTGGACTTCCTCAACAGTACCGGTGCCTATGCCAACGTAACGCTGGCCGGCGCGGATGGGGTGCTGGGTACTGCAGATGACCTGACCGGTGTGACGGTCACGGGCGTCGACGACATCGACTTCTGGGTCGGTGGCCTCGCCGAACAGAAGATGCCGTTCGGCGGCATGCTCGGCTCGACCTTCAACTTCGTGTTTGAAACCCAGATGGAGGCGTTGCAGAACGGCGACCGCTTCTACTACCTGGCGCGTACCGCGGGCCTGGACTTCGGCACCGAGTTGGAAAACAACTCCTTTGCCAAGCTGATCATGCTCAACACCGATGTTACCCACCTGTCGAACACTGTGTTCCTGACGCCGACGTTCACCCTCGAGGTGGATCAGACCGCTCAGTTCACCGGTCTTGGCGTGGACGGCCGCGCCGATCCGACGGGCGGCATCATGATCAACGGCGTCGAAGTCGTGTCGCTGGTGATTCGCGACAACCCCGACACCGTGGGGCCGGACACCAATTATCTGAAGTACACCGGTGAAGACCATATCGTCATGGGCGGCACCGCCGGCAATGACATCATCATTTCCGGTGAAGGCGATGACACCCTTTACGGCGACGGCGGCAACGACCTCCTCGAAGGCGGTGCCGGTAACGATGCGGTACTGGGCGGCGCGGGCGATGACATCATCAGCGACTCGTTCGGTGACAACCGCCTGGAGGGCAATGACGGTAACGATGTGATCGTGGCCGGCAGCATGCTGGTTGGTGGCAACCTGATCCTGGGTGGCGACGGCCAGGACTTCATCATCACCACGGAAGACATCTCCCTGACCTTCGGCGGCCGGGGTGACGACTTCATACTCGGTGCCAAGACCAACCTGCCACCTACCGGTGGCGAAGGTGACGACTGGATCGAGAAGGGCACCCAGGACGGTGCGCCTGGCGATAACTTCTCGCCGCTGCTCAATGACGATGTGATCGGTAACGACATCTTTATTGGTGGTGGCGGTTTCGACGAAATGATCGGCGAGGGTGGCGATGACATCTTTATCGGCAGCGATGCCCAGGACAAGATGGAAGGCATGTCCGGTTTCGACTGGATCAGCTACAAGAATGACCGGATCGGCGTGACCGCCGACCTGAGCATGGCCGCGCTGGCGCAGCCCCACGGCAATACACCAAACCAGAATGCCGGCATATTCAATCCGGTCGGTGCCTCGCCAGCCTCGATTCTCGACCGTTTTGCCGAGGTCGAAGGCTTGTCCGGTTCGAGTTTCGGCGATGTGCTCAGAGGCGATGATGTCAATGCGGACACTATCATCAACCACGGTGGTACCACGGGTAGTGCGCTGACCAATGTCGCATTGATCCGCGGACTGGACCAGTTCCTGGCCGATGCCGGTCTGCCGGTCACCGGCTTTGCCACTGGCAACATCATCCTCGGCGGTGATGGCAGCGACCTGATCGAGGGCCGCGGTGGCGATGACCTGATTGATGGCGACAAATGGATCAATGTCAGAATTGCCGTTTATGACCCGGCTGACGTCAACCATGTCGGCCCCGAGATCGCCACGTTCGACAGCATGGTCGATATGATCCCGTTCATTCTGGACCGCACCATCAACCCTGGTCAGCTCCAGGCCGTGCGGGAAATCATGCCCGGCACCTCGACTGGCGGGGCCGCCTTCGACACTGCCATTTTCTCCGGGCTTGAGGCCGAGTATGCGGTGACTGTCGACGACCGTGGCACGGACGATGTGACGGACGATGTCTGGACGGTGGCCGATAGCGTAGTGGGTCGCGACGGCACCGATACCCTGCTGAATATCGAACGCCTGCAGTTCGCCGATAACCAGCAAGTGCTGGTGGCGGGGCTCAATGCTCAACCGGATGGCAGTCCGACTGTCGCGGATGGCAACGGCGGCGCCATCACGGTGGGCGATATACTGACTGTCAGCGTGGCCGGGGTGACCGATGACGACAACGTCGCGGCGGGTAATCCGCAGGGGTTGATCACCAACTCCTCGGTGTCCTACATCTGGCAGTTCGAGGCCGATCCAGGCACTGGTGTATTCGAGGACATCATCCTGTTGCCGGCTGGCGACCTGGCGTTCCAAAGCGCCGATGGTACCGCGTTCAAGGTCTCTCCTGATCTCGCCGGGTTGTCGTTGCGGGTCAAGGCGATCTATCAGGACGGTCACGGCACCACGGAGATCCTGTTCTCCACGCCGACGGCTGCCATCGTTGCCGGTGCACCGGTTACGCCAACGGCGCAGGTACCTGTAGTCGATGCCACCGCGGGTGGCGCGGGCCTGCACATGGTCCGCTCCGACCTCAACTTCATTCTTGACCAGATCAAGATTGCCGAGGCTGATGCGGCCGGTCAGGACATCCTCTCGCTGATCCCGAATATCCGCGCGCCGCTGGGCCTGCGTACGGTCGACGGGTCGAACAACAACCTGATGAACCTCAACGGCATTAACAACACCGAGTTCGGTGCCGCCGATAACCTCTTTCCGCGCGTGACCGATCCGGTCTTCAATCCGGCGGAAGGGGGAACGTCGTATGCGCAGAACAACGGCATTGTGACTGACTCGCAGCCGCGCACCATCAGTAACCTGATCGTCGACCAGACGGCGAACAACCCGGCGGCCTATGCCACGGCTTTCGACCCGGGCCTGGACGGTGTGCTCAACTTCGGCCTGGTGGGTAATGACGACGTGCTCAAGGATGGCGTACAGATTGTTGCCAGCCCCGGGCTGGATGGACAGTTCGGTACGGCCGACGACCGCGATGTGTTCCTGATCGAGAACACCGCGCCGGACGCGGGATTGTCCGCGCCGTTCAACGCCTGGATGACCTTCTTCGGGCAGTTCTTCGATCATGGCCTGGACCTGGTGACCAAAGGTGGTTCGGGTACCGTCTTCATTCCGCTTCAGCCGGATGATCCGCTGTTTGTTCCAGGTAGCCCGACGAACTTCATGGTCCTGACCCGCGCGACCAACCAGCCAGGGGCGGATGGCGTTCTTGGCACGGCGGACGACATCCATGAGCACACCAACACCACCTCGCCGTTCGTGGACCAGAACCAGACCTATAGCTCGCATCCGTCGCACCAGGTATTCCTGCGCGGGTATGAACTTACCGCCAGCGGCCCCGTAGCGACAGGCCGGTTGATCACTAACCGAGACCTGGGGGCGGATGGCACGTTTGGTACTGCCGACGACGTCGAAATCGGTGGCATGGCGACCTGGAAAGTGGTCAAGGCACAGGCGCGCGACGTGCTCGGTATCAATCTTACCGACGCCGATATCGACAGCGGCCCGCTGCTGGCGACTGACGCCTATGGCAACTTCATCAAAGGACCGAACGGCTTCCCGCAGGTTGTCATTCGGGTCAACAACGGGGCGGACGGCATTGCCGGCAACGCCGATGACGTCACTACGCTTGTCGAAGGCGATCCGGCCAATCCGGTAAGCCTCGTGAACGCAGTGCGCACCAGCCATGCCTTCCTCAACGACATCGCCCACAACGCCGTGCCGGTCGTTACCGGCGGGGTTCTGCAGGCGGATGCCGACACCCTTGTCGGCAATGCGCAGCCCGTTGGCCCGGGCGGCAATAACCTGACCTATGACAACGAACTGCTCGACGCTCACTACATCGCCGGCGACGGCCGGGTCAACGAGAACATCGGCCTGACCGCGGTGCATGCGATCTTCCACTCCGAACACAACCGCCTGGTCCAGCAGACCAAGGACACCGTGCTCGATTCGGGCGACGTAGCCTTCCTCAACGAGTGGCTGCTGACTCCGGTGAGTGCGTTGCCAACCACCCAGGCTGAGTTCGATGCGCTGCAGTGGAATGGCGAGCGTCTGTTCCAGGCGGCCAAGTTCGGCACCGAGATGCAGTATCAGCACCTGGTGTTCGAGGAGTTTGCGCGGACCATCCAGCCCAACATCGATCTGTTCTTCGCACCGACCCAGGTCTATGACGTCGACCTCGATGCCTCGATCGTCGCCGAGTTCGCCCACACCGTGTACCGGTTTGGCCACTCGATGCTGACCGAGACCGTCGATCGCTTCGATATCGACTTCAACGTGGTGAGCGATCCGAACAGTGCTGATCCTACTCAGCAGCTGGGCCTGATCGCGGCGTTCCTCAACCCGTTGGCGTACGCCGCCAGTGGCGTATCGCCCGAGGATGCGACCAGTGCGATCATACGTGGGGTGACCCGGCAAGCCGGTAACGAAATCGACGAGTTCGTCACCGAGGCGCTGCGCAATAACCTGCTCGGCCTGCCGCTCGACCTGCCGGCGATCAACATCGCCCGTGGCCGCGACGTGGGGATTCCCTCACTCAATGCGATCCGCCGCGACATCTACAGCCAAACCGGTGATACCCAACTCAAGCCGTACACCAGCTGGGTCGATCTGGTGCAGTACCTCAAACATCCGGAGTCGTTGATCAACTTCATCGCGGCCTATGGCACGCATGACACGATCACGGCGGCGACCACGCTGGAAGGCAAACGCGCTGCAGCCCTGGCGCTGGTCTTCGGTGGTGTGGGTGCGCCGGCTGACCGCCTGGACTTCCTCAACAGCACCGGTGCCTTTGCCAACGTAACGCTGCCTGGCACCGACGGCGTGCTGGGTACTGTCGACGACCTGAGGGGTGTGACGGTCACGGGCGTCGATGCCATCGACCTGTGGATCGGCGGCCTGGCCGAACAGAAAACTCCGTTCGGCGGCATGCTCGGCTCGACCTTCAACTTCGTGTTCGAGAACCAGCTGGAAAAACTGCAGGACGGCGATCGCTTCTACTACCTGGAACGTACCGCTGGCCTGACGATGAATGCCGAGCTTGAAAGCAACTCGTTCGCCAAGCTGATCATGGCCAACACCTCGGCCACTCACTTGCCGGGCCTGGTGTTCTCGGATCCGGGGTTCTATCTGGAAGTGGACCAGGGCAGGCAATTCAACGAAGGCTTGCTCACCGCCGACCCGCTCGGCCCGAACGGCGAGCAGGTGGTGTTCCGCGACAACCCGCTGACCGTGGGGCTGGACACCAACTACATCAAGTACACAGGTGCCGAGCACATCGTGCTGGGTGGCACAGACAACGCAGACATCCTCATCTCCAGTGAAGGCGATGACACGGTCTGGGGTGATGGTGGCAACGATCGCATCGATGGCGGTGACGGCAACGACCAGCTGCGCGGTGGTGCCGGCGACGACATCATCACCGACACTGGCGGCGACGATAACCTCCAGGGTGGCGACGGCAACGACGTGCTGCACGGTGGTAATGGCGTCAACCTGATCATTGGCGGGTTCGGCAACGACTTCATCATTACCGGTGAGGACGCTTCCGAGGCCATTGGTGGCCAGGGCAACGACTTCATCCTGGGCAGCAAAGCCAATGAACAGGACATGGGTAACGAAGGCGACGACTGGATCGAGAAGGGTACTTCGGACGGTGCACCTGGCGACAACTTCGACCCGCTCGGCAACGACACTGTGATCGGCCACGATGTCTACATCGGCGCCAGCGAGAACGATAAGTTCAACGGCGAAGGCGGCGACGACATCATGGTCGGCAGTCTCGGCTTCGGTGACCGCTATATCGGCGGCTCCGGCTATGACTGGGCGACCTTCAAGGGGCTGGCCCAAGGCGTGAGCATCGATTTCAGCGACCGCTTCTTCGATGTACCACCGATGCCGGGTTCAGGTGCCTCGGCGCTGGTACGCTTCGACATCATGGAAGGCCTGTCGGGTTCATCCCACGGTGACTTCCTGCGCGGTGACAGCACAGATGCGACATCGCTGCCCACCGCGGGTGCAACCGGCAGTGTGCTGACCAACATCAGCCTGATCAACGGTCTGTCTGATTTGCTGGCAGCCGGAGCTACGTTCTTCGACGGCGGCAACATCATCCTCGGTGGCAGCGGCAGCGACCTCATCGAAGGTCGCGGCGGTGACGACATCATCGACGGTGACAAGTGGTTGAACGTACGCATCAGCGTACGGGCAAACGCTGATGGCACCGGCGCGGAAATCGCCACGTTCGACAGCATGGAGCCGTTGGTGCCGTTCATGCTCAACGGTACCTACAACCCGGGCCAGCTGGTCATCGTGCGGGAGATTCTGACCGGCACTGACAGCTTCGACACCGCGGTGTACTCCGGTAATGCGTCGGAGTACACAGTCGCTGTCGATGGCAACGCTGTCGTTGTGACCGACCTGGTGGCGGGCCGTGATGGCGTCGATCGCCTGACGGGCATCGAGCGCCTGCAGTTCGCTGACCTGGCGCAGTCGTCCGGTGTTGGCACCGTCTTGAACAGCGGTCCCGTGGGACGTCTGGCAATCCTCGATGCTGCCACCGGTGCGCGTAGCGATGCACCTGTCGCCGGCCAACTGTTGCGCGTCAGCTCTCAGTCGATACGCGACGCCAACAGCGCGAGTGCGGCCAATCCGACCGGCGCGATTTTCGGTCCGGTGTCTTACTACTGGCAGGTCGAAACCATTGCCGGTTCGGGCATCTATGATGACATCACCATTCTCGCCGCCGGCGAGGCATCGCGGGTGACGGGTGCCACCTACCAGGTGGCGGACGATGTCGCCGGCCTGAACATCCGCGTTCGGGCGGTGTATCAGGATGGCAGCAGTACGCTGGAGATCGTCGACTCGTCGGGGAACAACGCACCGACCGCTGGGCCGGGCATCCTCGGGTTTGCGTTTCTGAACCAGGTGTTGACCGCGGACCTGTCGACCATCGTCGACGTCGATGGCCTCAGCAATCCGCAGTTCACCTTCCAGTGGCAGGAGACCAACGGGGTCACCTTCGTCGACATCGCCGGAGCCACCGGCAGCACGCTCACGCTTGGCCAGGATCAGGTCGGTGATCAAGTGCGCGTGGTGGTCAGCTACGTGGATGACTTCGGTGTGGCCGAAAGCATTGCGTCCGACGCCACGGCCCCGGTGACCGTCGGTGTAGTGTTTGTCGGTACTCCCGGTGTCGACATTTTTGTCGGCACGCAAGGTGACGACGTGGCCAGCGGAGGTGATGGCAACGACATCCTGAACGGGCTGGGCGGCAACGACATCCTCAATGGTGACGCGGGCGATGACATTCTCATCGGGGGTTTGGGTGCCGATACCATGGCTGGAGGTCTCGGTGACGATACCTTTGAAGTCACCGACCTTGGGGACGTGGTGACAGAGCTCGCCGGTGCCGGCATCGATACGGTCTGGACCTCGCTCGCGAGCTACACCCTGGGTGCCAACGTCGACAATCTGTATTTCGGCGGCAGCGGCAACTTCGCGGGCCGCGGCAACGCGCTCGCCAACACGCTCGTGGGTGGTGCGGGTAGTGACGTCCTCATCGGTGGCGCAGGTGCCGACACGATGGTCGGCGGTGTCGGCAGCGATATCTACGAAGTCACCGACCTTGGGGACGTGGTGAGCGAGCTCGCCGGTGCCGGCAGCGACACGGTCTGGACCTCGCTCGCGAGCTACACCCTGGGTGCCAACGTCGAAAATCTGTATTTCGGCGGCACCGGCAACTTTGCGGGCAGCGGCAACGCGCTCGACAATACGATCGTGGGTGGTGCGGGTAACGACGTCCTCAGCGGCGGCGCAGGTAATGACCTCATCATGGGTCGCGCAGGTGCCGACACGATGGCCGGCGGTGTCGGCAGCGATACCTATGAAGTTACCGAACTCGGGGACGTGGTGACCGAGCTCGCCGGTGCCGGCAGCGACTCGGTCTGGACCTCGCTCGCGAGCTACACCCTGGGTGCTGACGTCGAAAATCTGTTTTTCGGCGGCAGCGGCAACTTTGTGGGCAGCGGCAACGAGCTCGCCAACAGGATCGTGGGGGGCGCCGGTAACGACGGCCTCAGCAGTGGCTCAGGTAACGACGTCATCATCGGTGGCGCAGGTGCCGACGCGATGGCCGGTGGCGGTGGCGACGATATCTATGAAGTCGCCGACCTTGGGGACGTGGTGATCGAGCTCACCGGTGCCGGCAGCGACTCGGTCTGGACCTCGCTTGCGAGCTACACCCTGGGTGCCGACGTCGAAAACCTGTTTTTCGGCGGCAGCGGCAACTTTGCGGGCAGCGGCAACGCGCTGGCCAACAGGATCGTGGGTGGTGCGGGTAACGACGTTCTCACCGGCGGTGGCGGTAACGACGTGATGAGTGGCGGCGTCGCCGGCAACGATACGTTCGTGTTTGCTGCCGCGGGTTTCGGCAACGATACGATCCTGAACTTCGAAGCCAATCCGGCCGGGCAGGACTTGCTCAATATCACGGCGCTGGGGATCAACAGCGCGACGTTCGCTGCCAACGTGACCATAACGGCTAACGGGGCGGACACGGTGGTAGGGATCGGGGCGGACACGATTCACCTTGTCGGCGTCAACAGCGCGGCCGTTGATCAGACGGACTTCATTCTGGCCACTTGAGGTCCTGGTCAGTACTGTCGCAAGGAGCGTGGACAGCGGAGGGGAGGGCAATGGATGCCCTCCCTTTCTCCTTCCATTCAATTGCCCATTGGCTATCGGGGTGCCAGCAGCGTACTGGAACTCATCAAAGCAGGTTGGAACCGAACTGCGAAATCAAAGAAACAATGGAAAAAGGAAACCCGGCCTTGAACATTTCAGCCATCTGCGTCTTGAGCAGTCTATTGGTTTCGGTCGCGGCTTTTGCTAGTGGGGTTACTCCACTCTTCGACCTGGATTTCACCAGATCAGCCACGGAAACACTGAAAAAACTGGACATCAACGACGCTTGTATTATCGCCGTCTCAAGTCCTGCTGCGTTTACCTTCTGCCGAGACGGATCGTCAACGCTCTGGAAGTATCAGGCGTTGGATCTAGAGCAACAGGCGGCGATCCAGATTGGTCAAAAGCGCTCTTCGGCGGATGATCAGCGAATTACCGTTGAAGAAATCGATAGCGCTGCCTGCGAGGAGGATCACCTTGCGCTATTGGTTAATCCGGCTATTACGCGTGGACTTGTCCTTGGCCTGATTACCCTGTTTCTGGTGCTAGGCATCCGACACACTTACCGGGCAATCCTGTATTGCCGTTATGACCACACCAGGTTTTCGAAGTCCGGTTGGCAGCGATTGAGTGAATCCCGGTTACCGCACAATTCAACGGTTATGGCATTGGCCGCGTGGGGTTTAGCTGCAACTATGGCGTTTGCTTACTTTGGATTTTGGGCATGACCACAGATGACGATTAAGTAACTTGATTCACGCCCTGATTGATTCAAATGATCCTGCGTTGCGGCCTGCTTGAAGTGGTGGCCGGATTACCGCGGAATACGCAGTTGGAGCTGGCTCTGGATGAGAGTCGCTCGCTATTGTGCATGTTATGGGATGTATAATAACTAGCGGATCCAATATGCAGTTGTAAAAGTGCATGTAGTCAAGCAGGCCAGTTTTGGTGGGGCATAGAGTGAAAGTTGGCTCATTACTGTCGCTTCAGGCGCACTTGCGCTACGCACCGTTTGTCGGTGGTTTGCTCAAGAAATGAACATTGGAACGTCTGTGGCCTCTGATTCCTAAGCACGTCAGTCATGACCTGCCCCTGCAGTTGAAAAAAAGAAGTGGAAGTTGAATCTCAAGTGCAGTCAATGCACATGGGGGGATCTGAAACTCATGGAGGTGATAAACCAGCCGGTCATTGATTTGCCAGACGAGTCAATGAGGTTAACAGTGCCGAGTCCATGATTTGGCTTATCTTTTAGAAGTAAGGTCGTACAGGGTTTTTAATAATTAAAGATTCTGTCAGGTGGTCGATCCGTACTCTCGAATAAGGTGGAGAAAATACCGTGGCGATAAATACCATTATGAGTCTGCTGGAAAATAAAGAATTCCTGGAGTTTTTGCGTCTGGGCGTTATTTACGTTCATTTGGTGGCGTGTTGTGTGGCCATCGGTTTGGTGTTGACCAGTGATGTCGCTATGGTTAGAGACCTGTTAAGGCGAAAAGTATTCGTTGAGCATGATAATGCTCACATGGAAAGTCTTCAAAAGTCTGTCATTGTTGCACTGATAGCTCTGTGGGTAACGGGTGTCGCTGTCGTCGGTATTGATTACCTGGACAAAGGTCTCGATTACTTTTTGAATCCAAAGCTTCAAGCCAAAGTCATTATTGTCGCGTTGCTGAGTTACAACGGCGTCCTGTTGCATCGCATGGTACTGCCAGCACTGCATAAGGCAGGCTCCTTGCTCAATCTCGGGTTCAGTGCACGAATGCTGGCGTTGGCCTGCGGCTCGTTATCGGCAGTGTCCTGGATGTATGCCGCCATGCTGGGTGTCGGACGTCCTTTGGCCTGGAAGTATTCCCTTTCCGAACTGTTGATGGCTTATCCGGTACTGATTGCGCTGGGGTTCCTGACGATGCTGGTGTTGACCCAGCGAGCGAAACAACAGGACGACTACGTTGCGCCTGCGCGGACCGTAGCAAGCGCATGTTAAGCCGGTTCTGCATGTAAACCTTGCGGGCTTGTCCAGAGTCCGAAAGGTAGCGACCTTCCTGGAGCAGGGTTCAACCCGGACCTGCACCGGAAGGTCGTTTCAGTTTTGAGTTGTAGCTGCTCACTTCGATCATTAAGTTGTCAGTTATGGTCATTGAGCGACAGCGTCGTGACTCTTAGTCTGTCGAACATGACTGATGGGGGCCGTAGAGCTTCCGCACTTTCCGTGATCGCTCGATGTGGAGTTACCGATGACCGCCGCTCAATACCCGCACCTGTTGGCTCCGCTGGACCTGGGTTTCACCACGCTGCGCAATCGCACCCTGATGGGGTCGATGCACACTGGCCTTGAAGAGAAACCGGGCGGCTTCGAGCGCATGGCGGCGTACTTTGCCGAGCGTGCCCGTGGCGGTGTCGGCCTGATGGTCACCGGCGGTATCGGCCCGAACGACGAGGGTGGCGTGTATTCCGGTGCGGCCAAGCTGACGACCGAAGAAGAGGCGCTCAAGCACCGTATCGTCACCCGTGCCGTGCATGACGCGGGCGGCAAGATCTGCATGCAGATCCTCCATGCCGGTCGTTATGCCTACAGCCCGAAACAGGTTGCACCCAGCGCAATTCAGGCGCCAATCAACCCGTTCAAGCCCAAGGAGCTGGACGAGGAAGGCATCGAGAAGCAGATCAGCGATTTCGTCACCTGCTCGGTACTGGCACAAACCGCCGAGTACGACGGCGTGGAAATCATGGGCTCGGAAGGTTATTTCATTAACCAGTTCCTCGCCGCCCACACCAACCACCGTACCGACCGCTGGGGTGGCAGCTACGAAAACCGTATGCGCCTGCCGGTGGAAATCGTTCGTCGCGTGCGTGAAGCGGTAGGCCCGAACTTCATCATCATTTTCCGCCTGTCGATGCTCGACCTGGTCGAGGGCGGCAGTACCTGGGAAGAGATCGTGCAATTGGCCAAGGCCATCGAGCAGGCCGGTGCGACCATCATCAACACCGGCATCGGCTGGCACGAAGCGCGGATTCCGACCATCGCCACCAAAGTGCCGCGCGCGGCCTTCAGCAAGGTCACGGCCAAACTGCGGGGTTCGGTCAATATTCCGCTGATCACCACCAACCGTATCAACACCCCGGAAGTGGCCGAGCAGATCCTGGCCGAGGGCGATGCCGACATGGTGTCCATGGCGCGGCCGTTCCTCGCCGACCCGGATTTCGTCAACAAGGCCGCTGAAGGTCGCGCCGATGAAATCAACACCTGCATCGGTTGCAACCAGGCCTGCCTCGATCACACCTTCGGCGGCAAGCTGACCAGTTGCCTGGTCAACCCGCGTGCCTGCCACGAAACCGAACTCAACTATCTGCCGGTGCAGCAACTGAAGAAAATCGCCGTGGTCGGTGCCGGCCCGGCCGGTTTATCCGCCGCGACCGTGGCCGCCGAGCGTGGCCATCAGGTGACGCTGTTCGATTCGGCCAGCGAAATCGGCGGTCAGTTCAACATCGCCAAGCGCGTTCCGGGCAAGGAAGAGTTCTTTGAGACCATTCGCTACTTCAACCGCAAGTTGCAGACCACCAACGTCGAGGTGTGCCTGAACACCCGAGTCGACGTAGCCGGGCTGGTCGAGGGCGGCTACGACGAGATCATTCTGGCCACTGGCATTGCGCCGCGCGTGCCGGCCATTCCAGGGGTGGAAAACGCCAAGGTGCTGAGCTACCTGGACGTGATCCTGGAGCGGAAAACGGTCGGCAAGCGCGTCGCGGTGATTGGTGCCGGTGGTATCGGTTTCGACGTCTCCGAGTTCCTTGTGCATGAAGGCGTCGCCACCAGTCAGGATCGCGCCGCGTTCTGGAAGGAATGGGGCATCGATACGCACCTTGAAGCGCGCGGTGGTGTCGCTGGTATCAAGGCCACGCCCCATGCCCCGGCCCGCGAGGTGTTCCTGCTGCAACGCAAGAAATCCAAGGTCGGTGATGGCTTGGGCAAGACCACCGGCTGGATTCATCGCACGGGTCTGAAGAACAAGCAGGTGCAGATGCTCAACAGCGTCGAATACCTGAAGATCGACGACGAAGGCCTGCACATCCGCATCGGCGAAACCGGCGAAGCTCAGGTGCTGCCAGTGGACAACATCGTGATTTGCGCCGGGCAGGATCCGCTGCGCGAGTTGCATGACGGTCTGGTGGCGGCGGGGCAGAGCGTGCATCTGATCGGCGGTGCGGACGTTGCGGCAGAGCTGGATGCCAAGCGGGCGATCAATCAGGGTTCGCGTTTGGCGGCGCAGTTGTAATCCACATCGTTTGGGTTCACACCACAAGTCGGCTGTTAAGATGCCGGATCTTTCCATAGATCCGGCATCATGCTTTCTCCTCCAGACAATTGGCTTCTTCAAGCCCCCCTCGACCCCCTTTACCTCGACTGGCTGACTCAAGCCGGCATCGAAGTGGCGATCCTGCGTCTGGACCGGATCGACCCGCTGATCAGCGGCAACAAATGGTTCAAGCTCATCGAACACCTGAAAACCGCCGACCGCCTGGGGGCCGAAGGCATCATCAGTCTCGGTGGCGCGCACTCCAATCATCTCCACGCGTTGGCGGCAGCGGGCAAGCGTTTCGGCTTTTCCACCGTCGGCCTGTTGCGCGGGCATCCTCAGGAAACCCCGACGGTCAAAGACTTGCAGGTATTTGGCATGCAGTTGCACTGGCTGGGTTACGCAGGCTATCGAGCGAGGCATGAAGCGGGCTTCTGGCAACCCTGGCAAACCCGCTATCCGACGTTGCATCCGGTGCCTGAAGGGGGCGGTGGTTTGCCTGGCGCCCTGGGTTGCACGCAATTGCGGGCCAGCGTTTGCACGCAATTGGAGGGCTTGGGCTGGAACGACTACGATGGCTGGTGGCTGGCCTGCGGGACTGGCACGACGCTGGCCGGCCTGGTGCTGGGTGAAGAGGGGGATCATCCGGTGTACGGCGCCCTGGCAGTGCCTGATGACCACGGGGTAGCGCAGCAGGTCGAGAGAATCGTGCAGGAAGCGGGTGTGGTCGATGCGGTGTATGAGCTGTTTGAGGCCAGTCGCGGCGGGTTTGCCAAGGTTGATCCGCTGCTGCTCGACTTTATCGAACAGACAGAGCAGGCGGGAAATATTCCACTGGAGCCGCTGTATACCGGCAAGGCACTCATGGCCCTCAAGCAACAAGTCGAGGCGGGGAAGTTCGCCCGGGGCACTCGGCTGATATTCGTCCACACGGGCGGCTTGCAAGGGCGGCGGGGGTTCAACTCACAAGTCTGAAAGTCACCGAAAACCAATGTGGGAGCGAGCTTGCTCCGGGCGGCGTTCCGACGATGGCGGTGTATCAGTCGACAAATGCGCCGAATGCAACACCCTCATCGCGAGCAGGCTCGCTCCCACATTGGAATTCATTGGTCTCAGGTATCGCGGTTCACCCGCTTGGGCATCATCCGCAGCAAGGTGTTATCGCCCACCACATAATGGTGATACAGCCCGGCCACGGCATGCAGGCCGATCAGCCAATAGCCGATAGTGCCGCCGAGTTCGTGCCAGCCCTGGAGTTGTTTGGCCAGGTCTTTGTTTTCCGCGACCAGCATCGGCAGGTCGACACCGTAGAACATCACCTGATTGCCTTTGGCGCTGGTGACCAGCCACCCGAGAATCGGTGTGACGATCATGAAAATGTACAGCGCCCAGTGCATCAGCCTGGCCAGCGTCGTTTGCCAGTGCGGCGAGGCCGGGAAGATCTGCGGCGCCGGGCCGAGACTGCGGGCGAACAATCGCAGCCAGACCAGAACGAATACGGTCAGGCCGAGCATGAAGTGTGATTCGACGATCAGCGTGCGCCCGCCACTGCCCTTGGGAAAGAACCCGCGAAACTCGATACAGGCGTAAACCAGCACCAGCAGGACCAGCATCAACCAATGCAGCGCGATCGATACGGTGCTGTAGCGCGACTCGGAGTTTTTCCACGGCATACGGTGTTCCTCAGAGGTCCGGTTTAAAGCCACCGTTCTTGTCCGACGGTGTGCTCTAACTGTAATCCTGTTTCACCGGGTTTGCCTGAGGCGATTGGTCGCTGGATGCTCTGGTTCGGGTAATACACAGAAAAACCCAGTAGGAGCGAGCAAGCTCGCTCCTACTGGGAGTTGCGTTTTTTAGCTCGACTGCGGCATTTCACCGTTGGCCAGGCGCTTGTTGATGTCGGCGATCACTTCCGACAGATCAGTGATGGTGTCGATCATGTAGTGCGGGCGCGAACCTTCGAACATTGCGTGGATGCGCTTGCGCTCGCTGTCCAATTGGTCGCTCCCCAGGGCGCGATAACCTTCGTAGTCCAGGCCCAGGGCGTTGCCCGAGCAGATCAGCGCGACGGTCCACATGCCGGCGCGGCGACCCTCGAGAATGCCCGGCACGGTGTCATCGATCTTCACGCACGCGGCGACATCGTCAATGCCCAGGGCGATGACGTTGGCCAGCGCCTGGGCGGGCCATGGGCGGCCATTCGGGACTTCGTCGGTGGCGACCACGTGATCGGCGACGTAGCCGTTGGTGGCGGCCAGTTCGACCACTTTGTCCATGACCTGCTTCGGGTAACCGGAGCAGGAGCCGATCTTGATCCCTTGCTGGCGCAGGTTGGCGATGGTCTCCAGCGCCCCCGGAATCAGCGCCGAGTGTTCGGCGATTTTTTCGATCTGCAGCGGCATGAAGCGTTGGTAAATCGCCGTGACGTCATCGTCGGTCGGCGTGCGGCCGAACACTGCGCGATAGCGTTCGGCAACTTGCGGCTGATCGCACAGGGTGCGGATGTGGTCCCACTTGCCCATGCCCATCGGGCCACGGGCCTCTTCGATGGACACCTGGACGTCGAACTCGGCGAAGGCCTCGACGAAAATCTGCGTCGGAGCGAAGGAGCCGAAGTCGACCACGGTGCCGGCCCAGTCGAGGATGGCGGCTTGCAGTTTGGTTGGGTTGGAGTAGTTCATGGCAATTAAATTCCTGTAGAAACTGACTATTG
Organism: Pseudomonas sp. KH_046_1; assembly: GCF_057839025.1. NCBI lineage: Bacteria > Pseudomonadati > Pseudomonadota > Gammaproteobacteria > Pseudomonadales > Pseudomonadaceae > Pseudomonas > Pseudomonas sp. KH_046_1. The sequence continues at coordinate 4,233,098 of NZ_CM174481.1, read as the reverse complement.
GAGAGCAGCTTTTACTGTGGGAGCGAGCTTGCTCGCGATGGCGGTCTTTCATCCAGCATGTGTGTCGACTGACCTGGCCTTATCGCGAGCAGGCTCGCTCCTACAGGGGGATTGCGGTGTGGATCAGATTTCCAGCACTTCCATCTCACGCAACACTTCAGCAATCGCCGCCACCGCTTCGCGCATTTCGGCGGGTTGGACATGGCCGATGCAGCCGACGCGGAAGGTTTCGACCTGGGTCAGTTTGCCGGGGTAGAGGATGTAACCCTTGGCCTTGACCCGCTCGTAGAACTCCTTGAACTGGTAGCGCGGATCTTTCGGGGCGTGGAAGGTGGCGATGATCGGCGCCTGGATAGCCGCTGGCAGGAAGCTGCGCAGCCCCAGTTTGGCCATCTCTTGCATCAATGCCTGGCAGTTGGCGGCGTAGCGTTCGTGCCGCGCGGGCAAGCCACCTTCTTCGTTGTATTGCAGCAGGGCTTCGTGCAGCGCGGCGACCACATGGGTCGGCGGGGTGAAGCGCCATTGGCCGGTCTTGGCCATGTAGGCGTGCTGGTCCTGCAGGTCCATCGCCAGCGAATGCGAGTTACCGGCGGCGCTGGCCAGGGATTCTTTGCGAGCGAAGACAAAACCCATGCCCGGTACGCCCTCCAGGCATTTGCCCGAGGCGGCGATCAGTGCGTCGAAGGGCACCTGTTGCGCGTCCACCGGCAGCGCGCCGAAGGAGCTCATGGCGTCGATGATCAGGCGCTTGCCGTGTTGCGCAACAACCTGGGCAATCTCTGGCAGTGGATTGAGGATGCCGGTGCTGGTTTCGCAGTGAATCAGGGCGACGTGAGTGATGTCTTGATCGGCGCGCAGCAGGCGATCGACGTCGGCGGCGGTGGTCGGCTCGTCTTCGGCGGTTTCGAACGTGCTGAAGGAGCGGCCCAGTACTTCGCAGATTTTCGCCAGGCGTTTGCCATAGGCGCCGTTGATCAGTACCAGAATCTTGCCATCCCGAGGCACCAGCGTGCCGATCGCTGCCTCGACCGCGAAGGTGCCGCTGCCTTGCAAAGGCACACAGTGGTGGGTGGCGGCGCCGTTGATGATTGCCAACAGTTGCTCGCAGAGGCTGGCGGTCAGTTGATTGAAGCGGTCATCCCATGAACCCCAGTCAACCATCATTGCCTGACGGGTGCGGGCCGACGTGGTCAACGGGCCGGGGGTGAGCAGGATGGGTTCGGCAGTACTCATTCTCGTGTCCTCGCAATCGATGGGATGAAGCGTTGGTGCCTAAATTGCAATTTGCCGTGTTATCAATCAAATTGTTTATTGTTATGCCAGCCATCAGTGAGGGTTATTCATGAACCTGTTTCAGCTGCGCGCCTTCGATGCCGTGGCCCGGGAAGGCAGCTTTACCCGGGCGGCGGCGCGGCTGTTCATCAGCCAGCCGGCGGTTACCGGGCACATCAAGGCCCTTGAGGAGCACTACCAGATCACCCTGCTGCGCCGCACCGCCCGACGCGTGGAACTGACAGAGGAGGGCACCAAACTGGCGGCAATCACCCGGGCGATGTTCGGCCTGGCCGAAGAGGCGCAGGTGATGCTCGAAGCCAACCGGCAATTGCTGACCGGGCGCCTGGAGGTGGCGGCGGACGGTCCGCACATGGTCATGCCGATGCTCGCCAGCCTGCGGGCGCGTTATCCAGGGATCACGGTGAACCTGCGCCTGGGCAACGCCCAGGAAACCCTGGCGGCGTTGTTGTCCGAACATGCCGACGTGGCGGTGCTGACCGAAGTCGAGCCGCGCAAGGGCTTGCATCTGCAGGCGCTGAACGAATCACGGATTTGCGCGCTGGTGCCCGATGGGCATCCTTGGGCGCAGAAAACCAAAGGCGTGCAGCTCAAGGAGCTGGATCAGGTGATCATGGTGCTGCGGGAACCGAGTTCGATTACCCGGCGCACCTTCGATGAGGCGTGCGCCCAGGCCAGGGTCAATCCACGGGTGTTGCTGGAACTGGACAGCCGCGAAGCGGTGACCGAGGCGGTGGCCGCCGAACTGGGGGTGGGGGTGGTGTCGTCGGTGGAGGTCAGTCACGATCCACGGGTGGCGGCGGTACCGATCATTGGCGAGGGGTTGGTGAATCGGCACATGATCGGGTGCATGGAGCGGCGACGGGATTTGCGGTTGATTCAGGCATTTTTCGGGTTGGCGCCTGCCAGGTAGATCGAGTCGCCTGCATCGCTAGCAGGCTAGCTCCCACAGTGGTCCTGTGTTGCCTGCATAATCTGTGGTCAACGCAAATCTCCTGTGGGAGCTAGCCTGCTAGCGATGGGGCCGGGCCTGCTTATACAAGACTCTCGCGCACCATCTCCAGAAAAGTCGCCACCACCCGCCGCGAACTCTGCTCGCGCAAACACACCAGGGTTTCAGTCAGCCTGCGTTTGCAATCAGTAATCGGCAACGCACACACCCGCGAATCCGCACCAAACTCGGCAGCCGACACCACGCCCACTCCAATCCCGACCACCACCGCCTCTCGCGCCGCCTCCCGACCTTCAACCTGAATTGCCGGGCGAATGCGGAACCCGGCACCGGCCATTTCCTCCTCCAGCGTCTGCCGGGTCACCGAACCGATTTCCCGCAACACCAGTGGCGTGTCATCGAGGTCCGCGAGGGTGATGGATTCGCGCTCAGCCCACGGATGATTGCGCGACACGAACGCCACCATCGGGTCGTTACGCAGGGGCAGGGATATCAGGCGTTCATCGCTGACGTCACGCCCCAGCAACGCCAGGTCGGCCTGATAGTTGAACAGTCGGAACAGCGATTCATCGGTGTTGCCGGTTTCGATCTTCACGCTGATCCCCGGGTAGCGTTCGCAGAATCGGGCGATCTGCGGCAGCACGTGGATCGGTGCATCCACCGCCAGAATCAGGCTGCCGGTCTGCAGGGCCTGGGAATCCTGAAGCAGTTCCTGGGCCTCGGCTTCGATGACAAACAATTTCTGCGTCACGCCGAGCAGGCGCTCGCCCAGATCAGTCAGGCGCACGGAACGCTTGTTGCGGTGAAACAGCAAAACCCCGTAGCGCTCTTCGAGTTTGCGCACCTGGTCGGAAATCGCCGGTTGCGTCAGAAACAGGCGCTCGGCGGCCTTGGTAAAGCTTCCATGCACCGCTACGGCATGGAAAGCTTTGAGCTGGGCGTGGGACACCGACATGGGAATCTCCAGTAACAAGCTGAGCTTATATTTGAAATACGATAAATCGATTTCACTTATTAATCAGTAATTGTTTTTATCCACCTCAGCCCCGCTGACTGGTCAGTCGAACAGCAGCGGGTGCCATGAGCCTGTGCGTGCAACAACAGGACTCATCTGACCGGTATCCGCCGTAGGGACAGGGCGATATCGCAGTGCTCAACAATAAAAACACAGGCGTTTTCTTCCAATTCTGCCGGCACACTCACACCCTGAGGTCAGAACCACAATGAACAAGCACATCGGCACCATCAAGCGTTGGCGCGTGCAGATCTTCGCGATCACCTGGCTCGCCTACGCCGCGTTCTACTTCACCCGCAAAGCCTTCTCGGTCGCCAAACTCGGTATTGGCGAAGACCCGACCTTCATGCTCGACAAAATGACCATGGCCAACCTCGACGCCATCTACCTGACGGCTTACGCCTTCGGCCAATTCACCTGGGGCATCCTGGCCGACCGCTTCGGGCCGCGGGTGGTGGTGCTCGGCGGGTTGGTGATTTCCGCCGCCGCGGCGCTGGTGATGGGCAACTTTGCAACGATACCGATTTTCGCTACCTGCATGCTGATACAAGGCCTGGCGCAGTCCACCGGTTGGTCGGGGCTGTGCAAGAACCTCGGCAGCTTCTTTCCCTCCGAACAACGCGGACGGGTATTGGGCCTGTGGAGTTCCTGCTACGCCTTTGGCGGTCTGGTAGCCTCGCCGTTTGCCGGTTGGTGGGCGTACACGCTCATCGGCAGCTGGCATGCGGCGTTCATTTCCAGTGCGGCGGTGGTTGGGCTGGTCGCCGTGCTGTTTTTTATTTTCCAACGCAACAAACCGGAAGACGTCGGCTTGCCGGCGGTGGAGCCGGAGCCTGAGCTGACCGCCGAACAGGCCGACGCGCAAAGCAAAATCAGCATGTGGGAGCCGTTGAAGGAAATCCTGCGCAACCGCACCGTGCTGGTGCTGGGGTTGGCGTACTTCATGCTCAAGCCGGCGCGTTACGCGATTCTGCTGTGGGGGCCGGTGATCGTCTTCGAGCAGATGCCCTCGGTGGGCAAGGTCGGCGCGGCGATCATTCCGACCGCGTTTGAACTGGCCGGGTTGCTCGGGCCGATCCTGATTGGCCTGGCCTCGGACAAACTGTTCGGCGCCCGGCGCATGCCGGCCTGCGTGATCAGCCTGTTGGCGCTGACGGTGTCCCTGGCGTTTTTCATGGGCGCCCTGCATACCGGCAGCGTGCTGCTGGTGGTGGCACTGCTGTTCGTCATGGGCCTGACCCTCTACGGGCCGGACTCGATGATCAGCGGCGCGGCCGCCATCGACTTCGGCACCGCCAAGGCCGGCGCCACGGCAGCCGGTTTCGTCAACGGCTGCGGCTCGGTCGGGGCGATTCTCGGCGGGCTGCTGCCGGGCTACTTCGACACCGTTACCGTGTTCATCGTCTTCGCCGGCTGCGCCATGTTCTCGGCGCTGGTGTTGATCCCGCACTGGAACAGCCGCCCCGGTGGCCTGGGTACTCACTTCGCCTACGTACCCAATAAAGCGATGACCATCAAACCCCTGCGTACCTGAATCCTGTCCCTCGTCGCCTGCTGCACCTGCGGCAGGCCGGCGTGTGGGCCACTGACCGGAGATTGACCCCATGAGACCCTTTTGGCTGGACCAGGCCTTGAAGGCTGATGCATCCGAAACCTGTCCGCCATTGGAAGGCGACACCCGCGTCGACGTGTGTATCGTCGGCGGTGGTTACACCGGGTTGTGGACCGCGATCATGCTCAAGGAACAGAACCCCGAGCTGGATGTGTTGCTGATCGAAGCGGACATCTGCGGTGCCGGGGCCAGTGGACGCAATGGCGGTTGTGCGTTGTCGTGGTCGGCCAAGTATTTCACCCTTGAGCGTTTGTTTGGCGTCGAAGAAGCCGTGCGCCTGGTCAAGGAGTCCGAGCGCAGCATCCATGCCATCGGCGCCTTCTGCGAACAGTATGCGGTGGACGCCGATTACCGTCTCGATGGCACCCTCTACACCGCGACCAACCGCGCTCAGGTCGGCTCGACCGACGCTGTGATCGCGGCGCTGGAGCGCAACGGCATCAACTCGTTCACCCAGCGGCCGGTGGCCGATGTGCAGCGCATGGCCGGTTCCAGCAAGCACCAGGAAGGCTGGTTTTCCCCGGCCGCGGCCAGTGTGCAGCCGGGCAAACTGGTGCGTGGCTTGCGCCGGGTAGCCCTGCAACTGGGGGTGAAGATTCATGAAAACACCGCGATGACCGGGTTGGAGGAGGGCCGGCCGGCGGGTATTCAAACCCGCAACGGCACCATTCGTGCCGACCGCGTGGTGCTGGCGATGAACGCCTGGATGGCCCGGGCGTTCCCGCAGTTCGAACGCAGCGTGGCGATCGTTTCCAGCGACATGCTGATCACCGAGCCTCGACCGGACCTGCTCAACGAAATCGGCTTGACCAGCGGCGTCACGGTGCTCGATTCGCGGATTTTCGTGCACTACTACCACAACACCCCGGACGGCCGGATCATGCTGGGCAAGGGCGGCAATACCTTCGCCTATGGCGGGCGCATGCTGCCGGTGTTCGATCAACCTTCGCCTTACGCCGGTTTGTTGCAGAACAGCCTGGCGGATTTCTTCCCGGCGTTTGCCGACGTCAAGGTCGAAGCGACCTGGAATGGTCCGTCGGACCGTTCGGTGACCGGGCTGCCGTTTTTCGGACAGATGAGCGCCAGTGGCAATGTTTTCTACGGTTTCGGCTACTCCGGCAGCGGCGTCGGGCCCTGCCACATGGGCGGGCAGATTCTGGCATCGATGGTCCAGGGCCTGGACAACCCATGGACCCGTTCGCCGCTGGTCAACGGACCGCTGGGCTTTTTCCCGCCGGAGCCGATTCGCTACATTGGCTCGCTGATGGTGCGCAACGCCATCCGCCGCAAGGAGCGCGCGGAGGATCACGGGCGTCGGCCACGGCATCTGGACGTGCGCCTGGCGAAATTCGCCGCGGCGGCCGGCAAGGCTGACAAGGGCTGAGCGTCAGGGCGCAAAGTCCGAGCGGGTGAGCAGCCAGTCGAACAGTAGGCGGGTATCGCCACGGGGTTCATGCGGACGAGGGCGGCGAGGTTGTGGCCGAGGGCCCATGGCCGTACAGAGCACCGGGCGGTCCGGGTCACTGTCGAGGAAAATCACCAGTACCTCGCTGCCAGCCACGGGCAAGCGGGCCGGATTGATCCAGTCCTCGGCGGTGGTCAGCGCCAGCGGTAGCCACAGGCCGTCGGACGCCTCTGCGGCTGATGGTGTGGCGGGCCAGAGGTTCACCTGAACCCGGCCATCCTCGTCCACTGTCGCCGGTTGCCCGATCGGGCCGCACACCTGGCCGGGCTGATACCCGGGGATACTCGGCCTGGGTTGTTTGAGCGCTGGCCTGAACACGGTCGACCAGGGGATGGCGCTGAATTGATTGCGGTAACCCGGGGCCATGTCGGGTGTGTCGTCGAGCAGAATGGATGAATGACGACCCTGATGGCGGATTTCGGTGACCAGCCATTGATCATTGAAATTCGCCAGCGGGTGCTCGGCCACCTGCAGGATCCAGCCACTGCGTAATGCCCCCTGGTTGCTTTGACCGTGGATCTGCAGGTGTCGACAGCGCAGGCGTTCCAGTTGTCGACGGCTGAGCTGGTCGCGATGTTGTTGTTCGCCAGCGAGACAGTGCCTCGCCGTGGCGAACGAGTGATTGGCTGCGCCTTCGCTGATGTCCGCTGCACCCGGATTCCTGGCGCCTGGGCGCACAGGTGAGAGCGGGGCATCATGGCGCTGGAACAGTTCGCTGATCACAGGTTCCCGGTGTTCGCCGAGGGCGTCGCTGCTCATCGACATGAGCAGTGGTTCCTGGGGAAAACTCAGGCTGTCATCGGCCAGCACCAGCACATGGCCGTCGCGTTGATGCTCGAAGTGATAGTGGATGCCTTCTTCCTCGCACAGCCGTTGCAGCAGCGCCAGGTCGGTTTCTTCGTACTGAATGCAAAAAGGTCGCAGGGGATAGTGCCCGGTTGCCAGTTCAAAGCGATAGCTGCCGGCGGTCAACCCATGCTCCTCCAGCAACTGGCGCAGGATCATGGGCACGCTGGCACGCTGGAAAATACGTCGGCATCGTTGCTGTTCCAGCGACTGGACACGGGGCACCAGCACCAGTCTGTAAGCGACCCGGTACGCGCTTCGATGTTCACAACTGGCGCTGTGCAGCACGCCATGAATGCCTTGGTCGTGGCCGAATTCGAGGAACGCCGGTTGTTGCAGTAATTGTTCAAGGTTCAGGGCCGGTGCCAGCCCGATAACCTCGATGTCGAATCGATAGGGCTGGTTGAGTGCTTCATGACCACTGAACCGGACCACCTGAAAACTCAGGTCGTCGTCGAGAAGCGTCAGGGTGGTAGGACTTTCCTTGTCGTTGTGCATCGAACACGCTGCTGCCGTGGAATTAGGGCGCAAAGCGTACGAAACCCCAGCGCTTTGCGGGCATCGCAAATCGACATTTCAGAATCGCCCTACAACCGCTGGTGAAGATGTCGATGCAAGTCGGGATTTTTTGGTCGATTGCCAACTTTAGGCCGTATAAACTTGTGCAAAGCGTCGGCCAAAAGATGTCTCGGCGCCACAGATGCCACAGATAAGAGAGTGAGAAATGGGCGCACAGTGGAAGGTTAAACACAAAGAAGCGGCAGCCAATGCCAAGGGCAAGATCTTCGGCAAACTGGTGAAAGAAATCACCATTGCTGCGCGCAATGGCGCTGATATTGCTACCAACGCGCACTTGCGCCTGGTGGTTGAACAGGCCAAGAAAGCTTCGATGCCCAAGGAAACACTGGATCGCGCCATCAAGAAGGGCGCGGGCCTGCTGGGCGAAACCGTGCAATACCATCGCGTGACCTATGAAGGGTTCGCCCCGCATCAGGTACCGTTGATCGTTGAGTGCGTGACCGACAACATCAACCGCACCGTCGCCGAGATCCGCGTGGCGTTCCGCAAGGGCCAGCTGGGGGCATCCGGTTCGGTGGCCTGGGACTTCAACCACGTCGGCATGATCGAAGCGTCGCCCGACACCCCGGACGCCGATCCGGAAATGGCCGCCATCGAAGCCGGTGCACAGGATTTCGAGCCGGGTGAAGAGGGTGCAACCCTGTTCCTGACCGAGCCGACCGACCTCGACGCGGTACAGAAAGCCCTGCCGGAACAAGGCTTCACCGTGCTGTCGGCCAAACTGGGCTACCAGCCGAAAAACCCGGTCAGCGGCCTGAGCGATGAGCAGATGGCGGAAGTCGAAGCGTTCCTCGAAGGCCTCGATAACCATGACGACGTGCAGGATATGTTTGTCGGCTTGGCGGGTTGACCTGATTCGCCAGTGACACCGTCTTCGCGAGCAAGCCCGCTCCCACATTAGATCGCGCCTGGCCGGGCAACTCGATTAACTGTGGGAGCGGGCTTGCTCGCGAAAATGACCGCGCAGCGGTCACAGATTTTTCAGTTGCTCCACGACTTCGCGAAACCCCGGCCGCTCCAGCACCTGCGGCTGACAGCAACGCCGCTCCAGTTCCTCCAGCACCCCACGCTGTTCAGCGCTCAACCCCGAATCAACCCGCTCCAGCAATTCCCCCAACAACACCCCGAACGCCCGCACCTCGATCCGCTGCAAGGCACGGCTTTCAAGGCTGTCGGAAATCCTGTGGAACGACGCCGCGCCAAAATCCCCCAGCAAGCAGTCACCCTGTTCATTCCACAGAATATTGTGCCCGTAGAGATCGCCGTGGGTGATGCCATGGCCGTGCAAGTGTTCGGCCACCGAGGCAATGCCCGAGGCAATGCGCAGCGCTACCGCCGCACTGAAACGCAAGTCGTCGGGGTAAATGTCGCGGCTGCATGATGCCAGGCTCGGCAGGCTGGCGAGGTTGAGGAAACTCGGCGGGATCAACTGCATGACCAGCCCGGCGGTTTGCTGCGGGTGATCGACAATCCGCCCTTCGACGCGAATCAGGTTCGGGTGCAGGCCGGCGGTGATGCAGGCGTTCATCTCGTGCAGTGGCGAGCCATCGCTGGTCATTTCGCCCTTGTAGAGCTTAACCGCAATAGCCATGGGCGGCTGGTCAGCCGGTTGCCAGACGGCCTGATGAATCACCCCGGACGCCCCTTCGCCGAGTTTTTTCTCCAGGTGCAAGGCCGACCAGTCAATGCGCGGCGTGGCGTCGAGGGCGGCGGCATCGGTTTCGGTTTCCAGCGGATTACCGGCGTAGGCCAGCCAGGTCAGGCTCGGCAGCGTCAGCAGCCATTGTGGCAAGTCGGTGAGCTGGTTGGCGGCGATGCGGATCAGTTCCAGTCGATGACAATTGCGCATCGACTCCGGCAATGCCCGCAGGCGGTTACCGGCAAGCATGAGCTTTTGCAGGTATGGCCGCTCTCCCAACTCGCTCGGCAGCGTCTCGATGCAGTTGTCGGTCAGGATCAGCCAGCGCAGCAGCGGTGGGAGTGCCGCTGCGGGCACGTGGGCGATACGGTTGGCCTTGAAGCCGATCATCGTCAGTGCAGCGCATTGGCCCAGGCAGGCCGGAAGCTCGGTGAAGCGGTTATCGGAACAGAACAGCACGCGCAAACGGGTCAGGCGATGCAAATCCTCTGGCAGCGCGCTCAGAGCATTGCCGCTGAGGTTGAGCACTTCCAGCGAGTCCGCCAGATCGAAGATCTCCTGGGGAAACTCGGTCAGGCCTTCTGCCAGATCCAGCCGCGTGATGCCCGACAACTCGCCGGCGCGCAATTGAGCAAGGGTATGCATGAACAGATTCGCCATTAACCAAGGGGAGGGCGCGGAGCCCTGGAAATGGGCGACATGATAGCGGGAAAGATGTGGCGACTGTCAGGTCGCCTTCGCGAGCAGGCTCGCTCCCACATTTGATCGGTGTAGATCACAAATTCTGTATCCGACACAAATCCAGTGTGGGAGCGAGCTTGCTCGCGATAGCGGTCTGTCAGGCACCATCTCAGTGATTGTCAGGCCGTCATCGCGAGCAAGCTTGCACCCACAGGGGGTGTGATCAGAACTGAGTGGTCTGTTTGAGCATCCGCGCCGCCGGCGTATCCGCCGGGCTGACCATCGCATAGTTGTAGCCACTTCCGGACCAGTACTCGGCCTGCAACTCGCCATCACTGCGACTGCCCCTGGGCAGCAGGAAGTTTTTCGGCCCTGGCGGGCGCACGTAGAAGCTGATTTTCTGCCCGCTCTGGTTCTCGTAAATCACCATCGCCGCAGGGCCTTGTTCGGTACTCAGCAAACGCCCGCTGGCCGGCTTGAATCCGGCACCCGAGAGGTCGGGCAGGCGATTGGCCTGGGTGAAGTAGCGGTCGAGCCAACCCTGCATGTCGCCGTCGTCGCCGACTTTATAATCCGCCGGCAGGATGCCTTGCTGGGCAATCAGGCGATACGCCTGCAGGGCATCGGTCATTGGAAGCTGGGGGGGCGCCAGTGTCATCTCCCGCGCTTGCCAACCGCTGAAACCGCCAACGCTGACGGCAACGAGCAACACCGCGGCGCTGGCCAGGTGTCGACGGGATTGGCGTTTGAGGCGCTGGCGAATCACGGCCGGATCCAGGTCCGGGTTCGAGGGTTGTTGCAAGGCACCACTCAGGGCTGCGCGCAGTGTCTGGGCATCCTGCTGCCAGGCGCGCACTTGCGCGGCCACCTCCGGTTCAGCGGCCAGAAAAGTTTCGACCAGGCGTCGGTCGGCGTCGCTCAGTTGGTGGTCGACGTAGGCGTGCAGGTCTCGTTCGCTGGGGGGCATGCTGATCATTTGAGTCTCCGCAGGGATGGGCGGTTGATTTCGCCATCGCTGAGTTGGCGCAGGGCCTGGCGAGCCCGGGACAGGCGGGACATCACGGTGCCGGTGGGTACGTCGAGAATCCCGGCGACCTCTTTGTAGCTCAGGCCTTCCACCGACACCCAGAGCAGCAGCGCGCGTTGCTCGGTGGGCAGTTGATCGAAAGCGCTGAGGGTCGATTGAGCGATAACGGTGCGCTCCACCGAGGGTTGGGCATCGTCACGCCCGGTGAAGAATTCAAGCATGCGCGCATAGCGCCGGGAGCGGCGGTGCGCATCGAGAAACTGCCGATAGACAATCGAGAACAGCCAGGCGCGCAAGTCGCCCTCGGCGCGTTTGCCAGCCCAACTCGACAATGCCCGCTCCAGGCTCGCCTGCACCAGGTCGTCAGCGCTGCTGGTGTTGCGCGTCAACGACACGGCAAACCGTCGCAATCTTGGAATGATTTCCCTCAGTTGTTCGTCGATATCGTTCATGAAGTTCTGACTAGTCGCTACGCTTGGGACTAGGAAGACGTCCGGTACCGGAGGTTATTCCACGTCAGAAAAAATAAACACCGCATGTGGGAATAAACCTGCGTGCGGTTCGTCTGCTTGATTCTTCTCATTTGTGGCCGATGGCCCTGGAGTCTTTCATGGTAGATCGATCATCACCGCCAACCCGGCCACCCTTGAGTGCGGCGAGCCTGACGTTGCGTCTGGCTGGCATCGCCGTGGTCGTTGCTGCCGTGGCGGGGGCGTTTGCCTACGTCAACGGCACCTTTGACCCACAGCGCCTGACCCCGAAGAAACTGATCAATGTGCTGGAAACCAACAACGGCGTGCATCCGGGTTTCCGTCGCAACCATTCCAAAGGTGTGTGCGTGATCGGGCATTTCGAGAGCAGCCTTGATGCGCGCAGCTATTCCACCGCTCAAGTGTTCAACGAAGCACGGACACCGGTGGTGGGGCGTTTCGCCTTGGGGTCCGGCAACCCTTACGCGCCGGACAGTGCCGTGCCGATCCGCAGCATGGCCTTGCGCTTCACTCAGGCCAACGGCCAGCAGTGGCGCACCGGGATGAACAGCATGCCGGTGTTCCCGGTGGGCACGCCCGAGGCGTTCTATCAATTGCAGCAGGCGCAGTCGCCGGACCCGGCTACCGGCAAGCCAAACCCGACCGCGGTTCCGGCGTTTTTCGGTGCGCATCCGGAAGCTGCACCGTTCCTGGCCTGGATCAAGACCGCCAAGCCGTCAGCCAGTTACGTCACGGAGACCTATAACAGCGTCAACGCGTTTTATCTGGTGAGCGCCGCCGGACAACGCCAGGCCGTGCGCTGGAGCATGGTGCCAGTGGCTCAAGATACGCCGGGTGCAGCGGCGCCGGAGGGGGCCGACTTTCTGGAGAAAGACCTGGTTCAGCGTATAGCCGCAGGGCCGTTACGTTGGCAGTTGAACATCATCCTGGCCAATCCCGGCGATCCAGTGAACGACGCCAGCAAAGCCTGGCCTGAAGGGCGCAAAGTGTTGAACGCGGGCACGCTGGTACTGGAAAAAACCCAGCCGCAACTCAACGGCGAATGCCGTGACATCAATTACGATCCGCTGGTGTTGCCTGCAGGGATCGAAGGTTCCGAAGACCCGCTGCTCGCCGCTCGTTCAGCCGGTTACGCCAATTCCTACCTGCGTCGCACCAGCGAAGTCAGCCAGTTGCCCGCCGCCAAACAGGAGGCCCAGCAATGAGCACTCAACCGAACCACTTCGCCCCGCTGGCGCGCCTGCTGCACTGGCTGATGGCGCTGATGATTATCGCCATGCTGTTTATCGGCGCGGGTATGGTCGCCTCGGTGTCCGAACGGCATGAATGGCTGATTCATCTGCACAAACCCTTGGGCGTCGCGATCTTGCTGTTGGTGATCGTGCGCTTGGTGGTGCGTTTCTCCACCACGCAACCACCTCTGCCGGCGGACATGCCGGGTGTGCAAGTACTCGCGGCCAAGGCCTCGCATGTCTTGTTGTATGCATTGATGCTGGTTTTGCCGCTGCTGGGCTGGGCGATGATTTCGGCCTCTGGCGAACCGGTGATGCTCAGCAGCTCGCTGCAATTACCGTCGATTGTGCCGGCCAATGCACAGGTGTTTGCGTTTTTGCGCAAGGCGCATGGGTATCTGGCGTATTTGCTGTTTCTGACCGTGTTACTGCATTTGGCGGCAGCGTTGTTTCACGGCTGGGTGCGTCGCGATGAGGTGCTGGACAGCATGTTGCGGGGTAAGGATAGAGGGTGAGAGGATGCTGGCTAGCCATTGTGGCGAGGGGGCTTGCCCCCGTTGGGGTGCGCAGCAGCCCTGAAATCAGATGACGCGGTGAGTCAGGTATACCGCGCCGGATCGGTTTACGTCTGCTGCGCAGCCGGACGGGGGCAAGCCCCCTCGCCACAGTTGCACCGGCTGCAGCACCTGTGAGGTTTGTCAGCGCAGGGTATCGACCATATCGGCAAGCGTGGTCAACACATCCTTGCCCAACTGCTTCGAACGCTTGCCCGACCAACCGGTTTCCGCGTTCGGATGGTCGTCGTGATCCTTGAACGGCATTTCCAGGGTCAGCGACAGGCAGTCGTACTTCTGCCCCACGCTGTTGCAGGCCAGCGTCATGTTGGCCTGACCCGGTTCGTCGCGGGTGTACCCGTACTTGGTCTGGAAGTCTTTGGTGGTGTGCTTCAGGTGGCTGCGGAAGTGCTCTTCAAGCTTTTCGATCCGCGGTGTGTAACCCGGATTGCCTTCGCACGCAGCGGTGAACACGTGGGGAATTTCCTCGTCACCATGCACGTCGAGGAACATATCGACGCCGTACTTTTCCATTTGCTGCTGTACGAAAAGGACTTCCGGGCTGGTCTCCTGGCTGGCGTTCTGCCAGGCGCGATTGAGGTCCTGGCCCATGGCGTTGGTGCGCAGGTGGCCGTGGAAAGCACCATCCGGGTTCATGTTTGGCACCAGGTACAGGTCGGCGCTGGACAGCAGTTTATTCAGCACAGGGTCGTCGTGTTTTTCCAGACGTTCGATCACGCCTTCCATGAACCACTCGGCCATGTGTTCGCCCGGATGTTGCTGGGCAATCATCCACACCTTGCGTCGACCTTCGACCCCGGTGCCTTTGCGCAACAACTGGATGTCGCGGCCTTCGACACTTTTGCCGGTGGCCAACAACTCGGTACCGGCCTTGCTCAGCGCCTGCTCGATCAGCCAGTCGTGGCGGCCACGGCTGTAGGGTTCGAAGTAGGCAAACCAGGCGTGAGTCTGTTCGGCTTCGAGGCTGAAGCGCAGGCAGTCGCCTTCAAAAATGGTCGGTACGCGGAACCAGTTGACGTGATCGTAGGACGCCACCGCCTGATAACCGGTCCAGGCCTTGTTATAGGAGGATTGGCTGGCATTGTTCAGGCGAAACCAGTGCTCCTGACCGACGTGCAGGCCGCTGGCCTTGAAGTGGAACCACTGGAAATGCGCACTGCGGGTGTCCGGGCGAATGGCCAGAAGCGGTTTGAGCGGATCGCTGATGTCGATGACTTGGATGTTGCCGCTGTCGAAGTTGGCACTGATGTCGAAAGAGGATTTAGCCACGGCCATAATCGGGTCCTGAATATGATTATTATGGCGGCTACTTTACACGCAAGAGTGGGGTGAAACCGAGGGAAATTGCGGGGTGCAGAGGTGGGGGGCGTCTTCCTTGACGCCGTCGCAGCTTAGAGACTGTGCGATTGATTCTCAAGTGCTATCTGTCGCTGGTTTCAACCCATGATGCCGGGCTTCTCTTGCCAACTGGCATTCTTTTGATATCATCCGCGCGCATCGAATTTGCGGTACCCAAAGACTTCATTAGCCTGAAGCCAAAGCCAGAAAACTGGATCGAGTAGGAGGCGGCTTCACAGCCGCCGTCCTCTCACACCACCGTACGTACGGGTCCGTATACGGCGGTTCAGGTTATGCGGTTAAGCCGTTTTATCGTATCCAGTATTGGGACCAGCCCCAGGCTGTCCCACAGCTTCTTCGGCAGCGCGTGATTCATATGTGACGCTCCCGAATTCCACCATGGCCCGCGCCCGTTGAACGCTGATTTGCAGGCGCGTGCTTCGCTGATCCCCAGACGTATCAGGTTGCGCGCCCTCGTTGGGCGCTGCTTCCATTGACGCCAAATGACACAGCGAAGTTTACGGCGCATCCAGCCATCCAACTCCTCAAGGGGGCGGTTGCTCTGGCTGAGCTTGAAGTAACCCGCCCAACCACGTAGCACCGGGTTAATCCGTTCAATGACGCTTGCCATCTTGTGGCCCCGCGCTCCGCGCAGCAGTTCTCTGAGCCGATCGCGCAAGCGATTCAGGCTCATCGTAGCTACTTTCAGCCTCGGCTGTTTATGCAGGCTCATCCCGTAACCCAAGTAATCACACGCCCACGGCCGTGCTACTCGGCTCTTTTCTTGATTCAACGTCAGTTTCAGGCGTTGATTCAGGAAGCGCTCAACCCTGACCAGCACTCGCTCGCCAGCACGACGACTGCGCACATAAATGTTGGCGTCGTCGGCATAGCGTACAAAACGATGGCCCCGCCGTTCCAGTTCGCGGTCGAGTTCATTGAGCAGGATGTTCGACAACAACGGTGAGAGCGGGCCGCCTTGCGGCGTCCCTTCCTGCCGTCGGCTGGCGATCCCGCCCGACATCATTCCCGCCTCGAGATAACGACGGATCAGCATAAGCACACGTTTATCTTCGATTTGACGCTCGATGTAGGCCATCAATACATCGTGGTTGACCCGATCAAAGAACTTCTCCAGATCGAGTTCCACGCACCAGCGGTGGCCCGCCGCCACATGGGCGCGGGCGGTTTCGATGGCTTGATGAGCGCTTCTGCCCGGACGAAAGCCGTAGCTGTAGTCCGAAAACAGCGGATCGAAGATTGGCGTGAGCTGTTGCAGCAGCGCCTGCTGGATCAGGCGATCCACGACGCTGGGGATACCCAGCTGTCTTGTACCGCCTTTGGGTTTGGGGATATCGACGGCGCGTACACCTTGCGGGTGGTATTCGCCGGCCAACAGCCGAGTCTTGAGGATCGGCCAATACTGTTTCACGTAGCCCGCCAGCTGGTCGACCGTCATGCCATCGGCACCCGGTGCGCCCTTGTTGCTGACCACGCGTTGATACGCACGCTTGAGGTTGGCGGGTGCAAGCACCCGCACCATCAGCGTGTCCGGCTCCGCGTTCGTCCACGCCACAGACGCCGTCGATGTTTGCGCCCTGTCAGCCTTCATCCTCGGATACCGTCCAGGACCTGGGGTAACAGTTTTCTCTTGGAGAATATTCTGCGTTTCAACATTCGACGAGACTCTGACGCCTACTGGCGGCATAACCTGTTCGGCCCTTGGTGACGCGGTAATCCGCCACTTACTACGGCCTCAGCTGACTTCTGTGGGCTCATCCCGTCGCCTCTCGACGCTCGGTAGCACAGTGGCAAACCCACAGATCTCCCAGGGTAATTCGCGCGACCTTCCTGCTTATGCCTGTCGGATCTACGTCACAGCGTTCCGTGCAAGTATTGGGCTTTGAAGATATTGGCCTTCTTACCCCGCTGCGCCGCCTCTATCCGCTTCCTGTTCGTCAGGCCAGCATTTTGCCTCGGGCTTCCTTCAGATTCGCAGTCGCCCGCGACACCCTTGCCTCTGGCTAACACTTCCCCTTGCCGGGTGTGTAGAGGACTTACACCTCCAAGTCACCAGCGAGGCCACCACAGCCAAGCTGGTTGCGCTTCGCGCAACGCGCCATGCCTGGCGCACCAAAAAAAAGACCCGGCAAAAAGCCGGGTCAAAAACCGTGATTAGCCTGATGAGGAGATAGTCCGGGAGACCGACCTAAGGTCACCTGGTCCATCGACTGATCTCGCGATCAGTTGGTGCAATAATAATCATTCTCGTTTGCAGGTCAAGCGTTTTTACCTGCCCGACAGGAAAATTCTTTCCTGTCCTCTCGATTTACCTTCTTACCTCAACCGTTTTCATACTTCTCCAGTGATCGATCGACCATCGCCTTGGCCATGTCGATCATGTGCACCGTCGAAAACGCCAGGTCGCGATTCGCGCCTTGCAGGTGATTGGCTGACTCGTACGCGGTGGCGGCAGCACAGCGCAACAGGTCCAAAGCATGGACCAGCGCCTCTTCGCCGCTGATATTGCGGTTCACATCAAAAAAACGCGGCTCGGCCACTTCCTCTGAAATAGCTGGTTTCAAGTAATAGTCCAGCGCGCGTTGTGCCGCCGCTGAGCCCAGGGGCGAAGTGAAAGTGGTGTCGATTTGCATGTCCGACAGGTCATTGGTGGGTTGGTTCATGGCGATGGCAAGCTCCGTGTTAGATTCAGATCCGTGAATCGATCCTAATACGAACTGTATTTGTGACGATAATTTAAATACTACATTTTGTGTTTTGATGGCCGGAGTCGCCCACGTATCGTGCCGCACATGGATAAATGGATTGAATTGGTCAAGGCCAAGATGAGTGAACTCAAAATCACTCAAGAGATACTCGCCGAGCGCCTCGGGATGTCCCAGGGCGGCATTGGCCACTGGCTCAACAAACGTCGTGAACCCGGCATCGAAGACATGAACCGTGTGCTGCGGGCGCTGGGCCTTGAGTTTCTCGAAGTGGCGCTGGTGATCCGGGAACCGCAGGCGTCAACGGATGACGAAATCCCCCTGACGCAGAAGTACAACCCGTACTTTCGCTACCCGGTCAGTGACTGGCGCGAACCTGCCGAAGTGCGCGACGGCGAGGTCCCTGCGTACGGAAAAGGGCACTTTGAACTGTCCGATTACCACGCCCGGGGGCCGGCATTCTGGTTGAGAGTGGCAGGCGATGCGATGACCGCACCCAGTGGCATCAGCATCCCGGAAGGCATGCTGATTCTGGTGGACCCGGCGGTGGACGCCGAGCCTGGCAAACTGGTCATTGCCCAGTGGCCGGGCAGCACCGAAGCCACGTTCCGCAAGCTCATCGAAGAGGGCGGGCAGCGTTATCTGGTCCCGCTCAATCCGACGTATCCGAAAGCCTTGTACACCGAAGAATGTCGAATCATCGGCGTAGTGGTTCAGGCAACAGCCAGGTTTTGATCAGATCGGTCCTCGCGATGCGTAGGACCGATCTTCATTTCACGCCTCTTCCAGTTCGACCAGCGCACTGCCTTCACTGACCATCTCGCCTTCCTGGCAATACAGCGCCTTGATCACCCCGGCGTGGGGCGCGCGGATGCTGTGCTCCATCTTCATGGCCTCAAGTACCACCAATTGCGCCCCGGCTTCGACCGATTGCCCGGCCTCCACCAACACCCGGACGATGCTGCCGTTCATGGGTGCGGTCAGCCCGCCGTGATGGCTGTGGCTGGCCTCGACGGCGCTGATCGGGTCGTAAGCCTCGATGCGGTGCAACTCGCCATCCCACTGCAAGTACACATGTTCGCCACGGCGTATTGCGCGGTGTTGACGGCGCACGCCAGCCTGCTCGGTCAGCAGATGCTCGCCCGTGAGCCGAGCGCTGTGGGCATTGATGTCGCCCAGCGTCAGCGCCCGGTCCTGGCCTTCACAACTCAGGTGCAGGGTGATCTCTCTCGGCAATCCAGCGCGCAGCCCGTTACCCGCCGCCCATGGCGAACTCGGGTCATCGGATCGGGTGGCAGGCGGCTGGCTCTGGGCAAACGCCTGGGCGGCGGCTTGCCAGAAATCATCGCTGAGTTCCGCTGGGGCCGGCAGCAACTGCTCCTGATAGCGCGGAATGAAGCCGGTATCCAGTTCGGCGGCGGCAAACGCCGGGTGGCCGATGATGCGCCGCAGGAAATTAATGTTGGTCTTCAACCCGCCAATGGCGAATTCGTCGAGCATGCTCAGCAGGCGTAAACGCGCTTGTTCACGATCCTCACCCCAGGCAATCAACTTGCCGAGCATCGGGTCGTAGAAGGGCGAAATTTCATCGCCTTCTTCAACGCCGCTGTCCACTCGTCGTCCCGGCCCCTGGGCGGATTCGCGATACAACTCCAGACGACCGGTCGCCGGCAGGAAATCATTGCCCGGGTCTTCGGCATACAGCCGCACTTCGATCGCGTGACCCACCAGCGGCACCTGGTCCTGAGTCATCGGCAAGGCTTCGCCACGAGCCACGCGAATCTGCCAGGCCACCAGGTCGAGGCCGGTGATGGCTTCGGTGACCGGGTGTTCCACTTGCAGGCGGGTGTTCATCTCCATGAAGAAGAATTCGCCGCGCGCATCCAGCAAAAATTCCACGGTGCCGGCACCGACGTAACCGATGGCCTGGGCCGAACGCACGGCAGCCTCACCCATGGCCCGACGCAGCTCCGGGCTCAGGCCTGGCGCCGGGGCTTCTTCGACGACTTTCTGGTGGCGGCGCTGAATCGAGCAGTCACGTTCGTTGAGGTACAGGCAGTTGCCGTGCTGGTCGGCGAACACCTGGATTTCCACGTGACGTGGCTTGAGCAGGTACTTTTCCACCAGCATCCGCGAGTCGCCGAACGACGATTGCGCCTCACGCTGGGCCGAGGCCAGGGCTTCGGCCAGTTGGCTGACGTCCTCGACCACTTTCATGCCTTTGCCGCCACCACCCGCGGTGGCCTTGAGCAGCACCGGGTAGCCGATGCGTTCGCAGGCGGCGCGGAAGGTTTCCAGGTCCTGGGCTTCGCCGTGATAACCGGGCACCAGTGGCACGCCAGCGGTTTCCATCAAGGCTTTGGCGGCGGACTTGCTGCCCATGGCGTCGATGGCCGAGGCGGGCGGGCCGAGGAATATCAGGCCGGCGTTTTCGATGGCGCGGGCGAACCCGGCGTTCTCGGATAAAAAGCCATAGCCGGGGTGAATCGCCTGGGCACCGCTGGCCTTGGCGGCGGCGATCAGTTTGTCGATCTGCAGATAGCTGTCGGCGGCTTTGCTGCCACCGAGGTCGACCCGAATGTCAGCTTCGCGGCTGTGCCGGGCGTCACGGTCGGTGGCGCTGTGCACGGCCACGGTGGTCAGGCCCAGGGCCTTGGCGGTACGCATCACCCGGCAAGCGATTTCGCCACGGTTGGCCACCAGCAGGGTGGTGAGGACAGGTGCGCTCATCAACGGGGCTCCTTGGTGGTTTGTGCTTGCCAGTTCGGCGGACGTTTTTGCAGGAAGGCGCGCAGGCCTTCCTGGCCTTCGGGGCTGACGCGGATGCGGGCGATGGCGTTTTCGGTGTAGCGGCGCAATGCCGGGGTCAGTGAGCCGTCGCCGACTTCGCGCAACAGGTCCTTGCTGGCGCGCATCGCGGCCGGACTGTTGAGCAGCAGATTGTCGATCCACTGCTCGACTTTCTGTTCCAGTTCGGCACTTGCATAGCTCTCCGACAACAAACCGATTTCCCGCGCCCGTTGCCCGCCGAAGCGCTCAGCGGTCAAGGCATAGCGACGGGTCGCGCGCTCGCCAATGGCTTGCACCACGAACGGGCTGATGACCGCCGGCGCCAGGCCGATGCGCACTTCCGACAGGCAGAACTGTGCGTCATCGGCGCCGATGGCCATGTCGCAGCAACTGATCAGGCCCAGCGCGCCACCAAAGGCTGCGCCTTGCACCACCGCCAGGGTCGGAATTTTCAGTTTGGCCAGGTTGTACATCAACTCCGCCAGTTCCCGGGCGTCATCAAGGTTGGTGGCGTAATCGAGCTCGGCCGATTGCTGCATCCAGGCCAGGTCGGCGCCGGCGCTGAAATGCTTGCCGCGACCGCGCACGATCAGAAACCGAAGGCTGGCGTCACTCGCGACTTTGTCGAGGGCGAGGATCAGCTCGCGGATCATTTCGGCGTTGAAGGCGTTGTTCTTTTCTTCACGGCTGAGCCACAGCGTGGCAAAACCACGGGGGTCGGTCAGCAGTTCGAGGGTGTTGAAGTCGCTCATATTCGTCCGTCTCCACGGTCCTTGTGGGAGCGGGCTTGCTCGCGAAGAACGATAACGCGGTGCATCAGATGAACCGCGGCGAATCCTTCGCGAGCAAGCCCGCTCCCACAGAAAATCACATCCGGAACACGCCGAAGCGGCTCGGTTCGATTGGCGCGTTCAACGACGCGGACAAGGCCAGTGCCAGTACATCGCGGGTCTGGGCCGGGTCGATGACACCGTCGTCCCACAGGCGCGCGCTGGAATAGTAGGGGTGACCCTGTTCTTCGTACTGGTCGAGGATCGGTTGCTTGATCTCGGCTTCCTGTTCGGCGCTGAAACCCTGGCCGCTGCGTTCAGCCTGTTCGCGCTTGACCTGCACCAGCACGCCGGCCGCCTGTTCGGCGCCCATCACGCCGATGCGCGCATTCGGCCACATCCACAGAAAACGCGGATCGTAGGCGCGACCGCACATGCCGTAGTTACCGGCGCCGAAGCTGCCGCCGATGATCACGGTGAACTTCGGCACCTTGGCGCAGGCCACGGCGGTCACCAGTTTTGCGCCGTGCTTGGCGATGCCGCCGGCCTCGTATTTCTGGCCGACCATGAAGCCGGTGATGTTCTGCAGGAACAGCAGCGGGATGCCGCGCTGGCACGCCAGTTCGATGAAGTGCGCGCCTTTCTGCGCAGCTTCAGCGAACAGGATGCCGTTGTTGGCGAGGATCGCGATCGGGTAACCGTGCAGGTAGGCAAAACCGCAGACCAGCGTCGTCCCGAACAGCGCCTTGAACTCGTCGAACACCGAACCATCCACCAGCCGCGCAATCACTTCGCGCACGTCAAACGGTTGCTTGGCGTCGGCCGGGACCACGCCGTACAACTCGTCGCTGCTGTAGAGCGGGGCGATCGGCGTGCGTTGCTGAACCTCACCTTGCTTGCGCCAGTTGAGGTTGGCGATGCTGCGGCGTGCCAGTGCCAGAGCGTGTTCATCGCTCTCGGCGTAATGGTCGGCCACACCGGAAATCTTGCAGTGCACATCGGCCCCGCCGAGATCCTCGGCACTGACCACTTCACCGGTCGCGGCTTTCACCAGCGGCGGGCCGGCGAGGAAGATGGTCGCTTGCTCGCGGACCATGATTGCTTCGTCGGCCATCGCCGGTACATAGGCGCCGCCAGCGGTGCAGGAACCCATGACCACGGCAATCTGCGGAATGCCCATGGCGCTCATGTTGGCCTGGTTGAAGAAGATCCGCCCGAAGTGCTCGCGGTCCGGAAACACTTCATCCTGGCGCGGCAGGTTGGCGCCGCCCGAATCCACCAGATAGATGCACGGCAGGCGATTCTGCTGGGCGATGGTCTGGGCGCGCAGGTGTTTTTTCACGGTCAGCGGGTAATACGAGCCACCTTTTACCGTGGCGTCGTTGGCGACGATCATGCACTCGACGCCTTCCACACGGCCGATCCCGGCAATCACGCCAGCGGCGGGGACGTCCTCGCCATACACCTCGTACGCCGCCAGTTGGCTGATCTCCAGAAACGGCGAACCCGGATCGAGCAGGCGGTTGATGCGCTCGCGAGGCAGCAGTTTGCCCCGCGAGGTGTGGCGTTCTTGAGCCTTCGGGCCGCCACCTTGCGCCACTTGGGCGAGCAGGGTGTGCAACGCGTCGACCTGCTTGAGCATCGCCGCGCTGTTGGTGGCGAACTCCGCTGAACGGGGGTTGAGCTGGGTATGCAGGGTAGCCATGGACAGCTCCGTTTAGCGGGTTTCGTTGAACAGTTCGCGACCGATCAGCATGCGACGGATCTCACTGGTGCCCGCGCCGATTTCGTACAGCTTGGCGTCACGCAACAGACGGCCGGCGGGGAATTCGTTGATGTAACCGTTACCACCGAGAATCTGGATCGCGTCGAGGGCCATTTGCGTGGCGCGTTCGGCGCTGTAGAGGATCACGCCAGCAGCGTCCTTGCGTGTGGTTTCGCCGCGCTCGCAGGCCTGGGCCACGGCGTACAGGTAGGCGCGGCTGGCGTTGAGTTGGGTGTACATGTCGGCGACCTTGCCCTGGATCAGCTGGAATTCGCCGATGCTTTGGCCGAACTGCTTGCGGTCGTGGATGTACGGCACGATCAGGTCCATGCACGCCTGCATGATCCCGGTCGGGCCACCCGAAAGAACGACGCGCTCGTAGTCGAGGCCGCTCATCAGCACTTTCACACCGCCGTTGAGCACGCCGAGGATGTTTTCTTCCGGCACTTCGACGTCATCGAAGAACAGCTCGCAGGTGTTCGAACCACGCATGCCGAGCTTGTCGAACTTGTTGCTGCGGCTGAAGCCTTTCCAGTCGCGCTCGACGATGAAGGCGGTGATGCCGTGGGGGCCCTTTTCCAGGTCGGTCTTGGCGTAGATCACGTAGGTGTTGGCGTCCGGACCGTTGGTGATCCAGGTCTTGCTGCCGTTGAGCACGTACTTGTCGCCGCGTTTGTCGGCGCGCAGTTTCATCGACACCACGTCGGAACCGGCATTCGGCTCGCTCATGGCCAGGGCGCCGATGTGCTCGCCGCTGATCAGCTTGGGCAGGTACTTGGATTTCTGTTCGTGGTTGCCGTTGCGGTTGATCTGGTTGACGCAGAGGTTGGAGTGAGCGCCGTAGGACAGCGCCACCGAGGCCGAGCCACGGCTGATTTCTTCCATGGCCACCACGTGGGCCAGATAACCCAGGCCTGCACCGCCGTACTCTTCCTGCACGGTAATGCCCAGCAGGCCCATGTCGCCGAACTTGCGCCACAGGTCGGCGGGGAACAGGTTGTCGATGTCGATCTGAGCGGCGCGCGGGGCGATCTCCTTGGCGACGAAGGACTGGACCTGATCGCGCAGCATGTCGATGGTTTCACCGAGGGCAAAGTTCAGGGATGGATAGCTCATGGGTCACCTTTTGGCTTTTTTGTCGGTTGGTGAGACTGTCAATGGGTTCTCACCTTTACGTTAACGTAAGCCTGTGACGAATGGCTGTCAATCACCCTTTACGTTAACGTCAACATGAGCGAGAGTAGAGGCAGTTCAAGATAGAACGCGGACCCATCCTGTGGGACCGCCGGTAGCCCATAAATAAAGACAATAGGGGTCGTCATGGATCAACCCAGTGCAAGCCCGCAACGCAGTTACACCCGTGGTTCCCAGGACAAAGCCTTGCTGGCGATGACCATTGGCCAGGCATTCGACAACACGGTTGCGCAGTACCCGGACGGGGAGGCGCTGGTGGTGCGCCATCAACAGTTGCGTTACACCTGGCGGCAATTGGCCGAGGCCGCGGACCTGCACGCCAGAGCACTGCTGGCGTTGGGGCTGCAAGCCGGGGACCGCCTCGGCATCTGGGCGCCGAACTGTGCGCAGTGGTGCATCAGCCAGATTGCCACTGCGAAAATCGGCGTGATCCTGGTCAACATCAATCCCGCGTATCGCAGTTCCGAACTCGAATACGTGTTGAAGCAGTCTGGCTGCCAATGGCTTGTGTGTGCCGGTGCCTTCAAGTCCTCGAACTATCACGCGATGCTGCAAGGCCTGGTACCGGAACTGGCCGGGCAATCCATCGGCAAGTTGCAGAGTGAGCGGTTGCCGGAGTTGCGTGGCGTCATCAGCCTGGATGCGCAGCCACCGTCGGGGTTCCTGCCCTGGTCGCAACTGGCCGATCTGGCGGGCAGCGTGACGGTCGAGCGACTGCATGAACGCCAGGACAGCCTGCATTTCGATCAGCCGGTGAATATCCAGTACACCTCCGGCACCACTGGTTTCCCCAAAGGCGCGACCCTCAGTCACTACAACATTCTCAACAACGGCTACATGGTCGGCGAAAGCCTGGGCCTGACCGCCGCGGATCGCCTGGTGATCCCGGTGCCGCTGTATCACTGCTTCGGCATGGTCATGGGCAATCTTGGCTGCATCACCCATGGCAGTACGATGATTTACCCGAACGACGCATTCGATCCGTTGCTGACCCTCGGCACCGTGGCCGAAGAAAAGGCCACGGCGCTGTACGGCGTACCGACCATGTTCATTGCCATGCTCGATCAACCTCAGCGTGCCCAGTTCGACCTGTCGAGCCTGCGCACCGGGATCATGGCGGGCGCAACCTGTCCTATCGAGGTGATGCGCCGGGTCATCAGCGAAATGCACATGAGCGAAGTGCAGATTGCCTACGGCATGACGGAAACCAGTCCGGTGTCGTTGCAGACTGGTCCTTCAGACGACCTGGAGCTGCGCGTGACCACCGTCGGCCGCACGCAGCCGCAACTGGAAAGCAAGATTATCGACGAGGCGGGCAACCTGGTACCGCGCGGCACCATCGGCGAGCTGTGCACCCGCGGTTACAGCGTGATGCTCGGCTATTGGAACAACCCCGAAGGCACGGCAGACGCCATCGATCAGGCAGGGTGGATGCACACCGGTGACCTGGCGAGCATGAACGACGAGGGTTACGTGTGCATTGCCGGGCGCAACAAGGACATGATCATTCGTGGCGGCGAGAACATCTACCCACGGGAGCTGGAAGAGTTTTTCTTCACTCACCCGGCTGTTGCGGATGTGCAGGTGATCGGCATTCCTTGCTCGCGCTACGGCGAAGAGATCGTCGCCTGGATCAAGTTCCACCCCGGCCACAGCGCCACCGAGCAAGAGCTGCAAACCTGGTGCAAGGAGCGCATCGCGCACTTCAAGACGCCGCGTTACTTCAAGTTCGTCGAGGAGTTTCCGATGACGGTGACTGGCAAGATCCAGAAATTCAGGATGCGTGAGATCAGTATCGAGGAGTTGCGCGGGACTCGGGGCTGACCACAATCCCCTGTGGGAGCGAGCTTGCTCGCGATAGCGGAAGTACATTCAGAAGATCTGTCGACTGAACCACCGCAATCGCGAGCAAGCTCGCTCCCACAGTGTCTTGCACAGTTTTCAGAATCGCAGACAGCACAAAGGGGAGCCGAAGCTCCCCTTTAATTTTCGTTGCGCGTGCTCTTTTTTTATTATTGAGGGTCGGTCTGTTGTTGTTTTTGGCAACCGTTGCCCTTTACCGCTGTTTTTGGCGATCCCCATCCGGGATCAAGAGCAAACGTATTTTTTTGAGCGCTGATCTACTTTTTCGCTGAGCGATCCAACCAGTACGGGAGCTACCTGAGGGTAGTTTTATTATTCTCTGTCTGATTGCGGGTAACTCCGAAAAGCACCCTGAAAAGCACATCTTCTCCAAAAAAATCTGTTAGCTGCGTCTCTGCCGTGTTGTTTTTGTTATGTCAGAGTCGTTACGTCTTGTTTTTATTAGGTTTGCCGCAATTTTTTTATTCTTGTTGTGCGATAGAGATAGCAGGAGGCGTGCCAACTTTTGAAAAGCCTTTAAAATCAATGCTTTGCGAATTTGTAGGGTTTTGCGTCTCAGGCAAAACCCTACATTTTGTTTCCGTGTTACTCGCTTACGCCCACGTTTCAGACACAGCGGTAACACCAGGACACACTCGGCGCACTCACTGTGCGCTGCGGGCCTTGGCCACGCGGGAACCGGTAGGGCGACCCAGTACGGTACAAATCTGCTGACCGGCGAGCATCAAGGCGTCGAGGTCGATTCCGGTGTCGATGCCCAGGCCGTTGAGCAGGTAAACCACGTCTTCGGTGGCGACGTTACCGCTGGCACCCTTGGCATAGGGGCAGCCGCCGAGACCGGCGATGGAACTGTCGAACACCGAGATGCCTTCCAGCAGGCTGGCGTAGATGTTGGCCACAGCCTGGCCGTAGGTGTCGTGGAAGTGCCCTGCGAGTTTCTCCCGGGGCACATCCTTCGATACCACCTCAAACATCCTGCGGGTTGCGCCAGCGGTGCCGGTGCCGATGGTGTCCCCCAGCGAAACCTCATAGCAGCCCATGGCATACAACTCGCGGGCGACCACGGCGACCTGCTCCGGAGTGACGTTACCTTCATAGGGGCAGCCCAGCACACAGGACACATACCCGCGCACGGTCACACCATGTTGCCTGGCGGCCTCCATGATCGGCCCGAAACGCTCCAGGCTTTCGCTGATCGAGCAATTGATATTGCGCTGGGAAAACGCTTCGGATGCCGCGGCGAATACGGCCACTTCCTTGACCCCGGCGGCGAGGGCATCTTCGAAGCCGCGCAGGTTGGGGGCGAGCGCGCCGTAGACCACGCCCGGTTTGCGCTGGATCTGCGCGAAGACCTCGGCGGAGCCGGCCATCTGCGGCACCCACTTGGGCGACACGAAACTGCCGACTTCTATATAGCCGAGCCCGGCTGCGGTCAGCGCATCGACCAGTTGTACCTTGTCGGTAACACTGATGGGTTGGGCTTCATTTTGCAGGCCATCGCGTGGGCCGACTTCGACGATGCGTACGTGGGTGGGGAGGGACATGGGGTTCGACCTGTTGTTATTGTCTGAATGCACTGAGAACCCTGTGGGAGCGAGCTTGCTCGCGATGAGGGCATCACATTCAACATTTTTGGTGACTGACACTCCGCTATCGCGAGCAAGCTCGCTCCCACAGTGGATAGTGTGGAGTTACTGAATCGATTCCTGGCTTTTGAGCGTCTGCTCCAGCGCCTGCACGCAGCGCTCTTCAGCAGTATCGAGTTCCAGTTTCATCTGTTCGATGTCCAGCAACTGCTGTTCAAGCTGCTCCCGACGCTCGCTGATTTTCGCCAGCATGCTGTGCAGTTGCTTGGTGTTACCGCTGGACGGGTCGTAGAGCTCGATCAGCTCGCGGCATTCAGCCAGGGAGAAACCGATGCGCTTGCCCCGCAGGATCAGTTTCAGGCTGACCTTGTCGCGGGGCGAGTAGATGCGTTCCTGGCCACGGCGCTCCGGGCTGAGCAGGCCTTGCTCTTCATAAAATCGAATGGCGCGGGTGGTGATGTCGAGCTCGCGGGCGAGATCGGAAATGCTGTAGGTCTGGCTGCTCATGGGCGCGCTCGCAAAAGGTCATGGCGCTAAGCTAATGGCAGGTTGACGTTTACGTCAAGGGGCATGGATTTTCGCTGCTCTTGCTGGCCTCATCGCGAGCAGGCTCGCTCCCACAGTGGTTCTTCATTGAACTCAATATCTGTGTACGACAAATATCCCTGTGGGAGCGAGCCTGCTCGCGATAGGGGCACCTCGGTATCAAGCCCTATACCTTCTCGAGCTTTTTCTCCTGCGCCGTCACCTGCTGGCACAACTCGATCATCTGCTCGCGCATCCAGCGGTTCGCCGGGTCCTGGTCAGTACTTTCGTGCCAGTAAAGGTGGGTTTCCACCGGCGGCACATCGTTGACCGGCAGATAAAAGGCGTGCAGGTCGTTACGGCGGGCGAAGCGTTCCGGCACGGTCATGACCATGTCGGTCTGCTGCAACACTTGCGAGGCCATCAGGTAATGCTGGGAGCGCAGGGCGATCTTGCGCTGGATGCCCATCTTGCCCAGCGCCAGGTCGACATAGCCGAGGCCGCTGCGACGGCTGGAAATATGGATGTGGGTCAGGCCCAGGTAATCATCCAGCGTGAGTTTCTCCTTGCCCGCCAGCGGATGCCCCTTGCGCATGGCGCACACGTAGCGGTCCTCCATCAACTTGACGTGACGCACCTGCGGGTCGGTGTTGAGCGGCGCATCCACCGCGAAGTCGAGGCGACCGGCCGCTAGCTCCTTGGTGGTTTCGCGGCGTTTGGACAGGAAGCTTTCGATGATCACCGCCGGCGCCAGGCGACGCAGGCGCTGGAACAGTAGCGGCAGGATCACCGCTTCTGTCAGGTCGGTCATGCTGATGCGGTAAGTCTTGACGGCTTGCTGCGGGTTGAAAATGCGGCTTTCCTGCACTGACACGCGCAGCAGCGAGAGCGCGTTGCGCACCGGGCCGATGATGTTCTGGGCCATGGGCGTCGGCACCATGCCCTGGGCGGTGCGCACGAACAACGGGTCGTTGAAGGTCTCGCGCAACCGGGCCAGAGCGTTCGACACCGCTGGCTGGGTAATGCCCACAATCTGCCCGGCACGGGTCAGGTTGGCTTCGGTGTAGATCGCGTCGAAGACGATGAAAAGGTTGAGATCGACCTTGCTCAGATTCATTACGCGGCTCTCTTATTGTGTGGGCGGGCTGGTCTTGATGATCAGCCGATCATATATCGGTGATGAATGTTTATACACGCCGAGAATAGGCTAGGTAAATTATCAACGCTGTTCTAGCATCGATTGCATGACCTAAACAACCTCCCCCAAGAAGGTATCTCGCTCATGGATTTCGCTTATTCGCCCAAGGTTCAGGAACTGCGTGAGCGCGTAACAGCGTTCATGGACACCTACGTCTATCCCGCCGAAGCCGTGTTCGAGCGCCAGGTCGCCGAAGGCGATCGCTGGCAGCCGACCGCGATCATGGAAGAACTCAAACTCAAGGCCAAGGCCGAAGGCCTGTGGAATTTGTTTCTGCCTGAGTCCGAACTGGGTGCCGGGTTGACCAACCTCGAATACGCGCCGCTGGCGGAAATCATGGGCCGCTCGCTGCTGGGACCAGAGCCGTTCAACTGCTCGGCACCCGACACCGGCAACATGGAAGTGCTGGTGCGTTACGCCAACGAAGAGCAGAAACAACGCTGGCTCGAACCCTTGTTGCGCGGCGAGATCCGCTCGGCATTCGCCATGACCGAACCGGATGTCGCATCCTCCGACGCCACCAACATGGCCGCCCGTGCCGTGCGCGATGGCGACGAGTGGGTGATCAACGGCAAGAAGTGGTGGACGTCGGGTGCTTGCGACCCGCGCTGCAAAATCCTGATCTTCATGGGCCTGAGCAATCCGGATGCGCCGCGTCATGCCCAGCACTCGATGATTCTGGTGCCGGTGGATGCACCCGGTGTGAAGATCGTGCGTCCGCTGCCGGTGTTCGGTTATGACGATGCACCCCATGGGCACGCCGAAGTGCACTTTGAAAACGTGCGGGTGCCGTACGAAAACGTCCTGTTGGGCGAAGGACGCGGCTTCGAAATCGCACAAGGTCGCCTCGGCCCTGGCCGGATTCACCACTGCATGCGTTCGATCGGCATGGCCGAGCGCGCGCTGGAACTGATGTGCAAACGCTCGGTGAGCCGCACGGCGTTCGGCAAGCCGCTGGCACGCCTGGGCGGCAACATCGACAAGATCGCCGACTCGCGGATGGAAATCGACATGGCACGCCTGCTGACATTGAAAGCGGCGTACATGATGGACACCGTCGGCAACAAAGTGGCGAAAAGCGAGATCGCGCAGATCAAGGTCGTGGCGCCGAACGTTGCGTTGCGGGTGATCGACCGGGCGATCCAGATCCATGGCGGGGCAGGGGTTTCCAACGATTTCCCGCTGGCTTACATGTACGCGATGCAGCGCACCCTGCGCCTGGCCGACGGCCCGGACGAAGTGCACCGTGCGGCGATCGGCAAGTTCGAAATCGGCAAGTATGTGCCGAAGGAGATGATGCGTAGCGGGCATTAAGACCGCGGCGCCTGCCATTCGCGAGCAAGCCCGCTCCCACAGGTTCAGTGTGATCCCTGTGGGAGCGGGCTTGCTCGCGAAGGCGTCATTCCATTCAATGCACCAACATCAGGTTCAATACACCCAAACCTCAACCCGCCGATTCTTGATCCTTCCCTCATCGGCGCTATTGGCCGCCACCGGCATCTGCGCGCCGAATCCGCGAATCTCGCGAAACACCACGCCGCTCTTCACCAACTCCCGCCGTACCGCCATGGCCCGCAGCTTCGACAACAGATCGGCGCGTGCCGGGTCGCTCTTGGCATCGCCAAACCCCACCAACGTGACCTGACCATCGGTCTTGCCGTGCTGCTTTATATAGTCGAGCACTCGCGTCAGGTCTTGCCGCGCCTTGTTGTCCAGGCTGGCACTGCCTTCCTCGAAGCGAAAATTCACCGACAGCCGTTGAGCATGTCGACTCAGCGCCTGATAACCCTCGGGCATCAACGCATTGGGGGTAACGGCCATGGCCTGGACGGTTTGGGCAACAAAGCCGTTCGCTGCGACTATGGCCTGGCCGTTGCTGCTTTGGGCAAAGGCCACCAGAGCGTCAGCCCAGGGATTTTTCCCGTTGGGTGGCAGGTAGAAGAACAACCGACGGGACAGCGGATAATCTTCCGTGGCAATCAAGCTGTTGAGCGGCAGCATGGCTTGTGATTGACCGTCGACAATGGCCACGGCCCTGGCCTGGCGCACATAGGGCAAACCGATAAAACCGATGCCTTGCGGGTCTGCGCTGACCGCATCAGAGAGTTGTTCGCTGGACTCGAAGCGTTTCGCCGCGCTGTCGAGGGTTTTCCCTCGGCCGCTGAGGACCAGTTCCTTGAAGGTGTCGTAGGTCCCGGACTGATCATCCCGCGCATATAGATGAATCGGCCCGCCGCGACCGCCGATGTCTTCCCAGGATTTCACCTCACCACTGAAAATACGCGCCAGTTGCAGGGTGTCGAGCTGGATCAGCGGATTGTCCGGGTGAAGGATGATCGCCAGGCCGTCGATGGCAATGACCTGTTCGGCGCTCGGGCTTTTCAGGTCACCGAGCGATTGCAGGCTGGCCAGTTCGCTGTCCTTGATCGGGCGTGACGAGGCGGCAAGATCGGCGCTGCCTGCTTTGAGTGCAGTGAAACCGGTGCTGGAACCATGGGCCGCCACCTCCACCACGACCCGATGGCCCTCAGCGGTTTCGCCGACGATGCGCAGTTCGTTGGCGGTGTCCCGGGTTTCGCGGTGGATCCTGCGCAGGCCCTGTTCACTCAGCAGACCCTCGACCAGCGCCGGTCCCAATGCCGCGCCGATGGTGTTGGAGCCCTGAATCCGCAGCACAGGGCCGTGTTCGGGTGTCGGCAAGTCGCCGGCCGAGACCGCCTGCGGCCAGCCCGTGCACAGCATCAACAGGAACAACACGCGCAGCATCATGCCGGCACCTTACATAGCCAAAGGAGGTGCCGGGAGATTAAGTCAGTAACGTTTCCGAAAAATGACACTTTCTCATGTGGGGGGGATGCAGCCGTCAGGGATCAGCTCAACTCAAGCCAGATCGGCGCATGGTCCGAAGGTTTTTCCATGCCGCGCAGTTCGTAGTCCACCCCCGCGGCCTTCACCCGTGGCAGCAAGCCGTGGGAGGCGAGGATCAGGTCGATACGCAGGCCACGCTTGGGTTCGTCCTCGAAGCCACGACTGCGGTAATCGAACCAACTGAAGGTGTCGGTCACGTCCGGGTTCAGGTGACGGAAACTGTCCACCAGGCCCCAGTTCTTCAGGCGGGCCATCCACTCGCGCTCTTCCGGCAGGAAGCTGCATTTACCGGTTTTCAGCCAGCGCTTCATGTTGTCCGGGCCGATGCCGATGTCGCAGTCTTCCGGGGAAATGTTCACATCGCCCATCACCACCAGCGGCTGGTCGTTCTTGAACTGGCTTTCCAGCAATTGCTGCAAGTCGCTGTAGAAACGTTCCTTGGCCGGGAATTTGGTCGGGTGGTCGCGGCTTTCGCCCTGTGGGAAGTAGCCGTTCATGATGGTCACCGGCACGCCGTTGGCGTCGGCGAAGGTGCCCCAGATGAAGCGCCGCTGAGCGTCTTCTTCATCGGTGGCGAAACCTTTATGCAGGGCCAGTGGCTCCTGGCGCGAGAGCAGGGCGACGCCGTAATGGCCTTTTTGCCCGTGGAAGTACACGTGATAACCCAGGGCCTGCACCTCGGCCAGCGGGAACTGATCGTCGTGGACCTTGGTTTCCTGCAAGCCGATCACATCGGGCTGGTGCTTTTCGATCAGCGCCGCCAGCTGATGGGGACGGGCGCGCAGCCCGTTGATGTTGAAGGAGACGATCTTCATGGTCGGCAGTCCTGGCAAAAGGGCGATGCTAGCTGACATGTGGGAATCGGGCCAGTGTGGGGTGAGGGGATTTACTGGGTTCTGTCAGATCTGTGTAGGCAGTCCTGGCCCCTTCGCGAGCAAGCCCGCTCCCACAGTGGGTTGTATCGTCCACAGAATTTGCTCACACCACGGCACCTGTGGGAGCGGGCTTGCTCCGGGCGGCGTTCCGACGAAGGCGATTTCATTGCCTACACTCATTTCGGATCTGTAAGGAACTGTGTCAGCGCCGACAAGCTCGTAACAACAAGAGCGCAGCCACCCGAGCTGTGCCGGGGAGATCAACCGTCATGCCCGAAACCTCCACCGCCATCGCCGATATTCACATGCTCGACAGCGGCTACACCCGCGAAGCGCGTTCGCTGCTGTACCAGGCTTATCGACACGAGCCGACTTTCGGCTATTTGTTCGAAGCCGAACGTCCCGGTTACGAACAGCGGGTTCGCGCCACCGTGCGTGAGCTGGTGACCCAGCATTTTCTCCAGGATCTGCCGGCCATTGGCCTGCTGGTCAACGACCGCTTGATCGGCATCGCCCTGATCGCACCGCCGCAACGTCGCCTTGGCGTCACCGAAAGTTGGGCCTGGCGCCTGCGCATGGTGCTCAGTACAGGGTTTCGCTGCACCCGTCGCTACCTCGAATATCACGCTGCCGTGGAGGCCTGCGTGCCAAACGACTCGGTGCACGTCCTGCCATTGCTGGGGGTGCATCCACAATTTCAGGGCAAACATTTCGGCGAGCAGTTGCTGCAAGCCGTGCACAACTGGTGCGCGGTGGATGAAAACTCCCAGGGCGTGATCCTCGACACCGGGAATCCGCGTTATCTGGAGTTCTACAAGCGTCAGGGCTACGAGGAAATCGGTGAGGTCGCCGTAGGACCGATTCGCGAGCACGTATTTTTTCACCCCAATCCCCAGGTGTTGCATACCGCATCGGCTTAACTGACGAACTTTCCGGGCATGTCAGGCTCTATCACGCTCTCAAGCTCGTGATAGCATCCGCGCCTATGAAGTTTCCAGGAAAAATTACCAGCGGTGTGCTGATGCTGATGACCAGCTGCGCAGCGCTGGCACAAAGTGAATTGGATGTACGGATCAAACCGTCCAATGACGAGCTGAAAGCCAATATCGAAGGCTATATCGGCAGCCTCGGCGATCGCGATGAAGAAGCGTTGCTGCGCTTCAGCCGTGGCGCCGAAGAACAGGCGCGCAAGGCCTCCCAGGCCCTGGGTTATTACCAGCCGCACATCGACAGCGAGGTGAAGGGCGGCGAAAAGCCGCGCCTGGTGCTGACGGTCGACCCCGGCGAGCCGGTGCACCTGCGCAACGTCACGGTGCGTGTCGACGGTCCGGCAGCCTCCCTCAAGTCCTTTCGAATCCCCAAGAACGACGCGCTCAAGCCCGGCGCCGTGCTCAATCATGGGCATTACGAGGACGCCAAGCGGCTGATCCAGAATCAGGCTTCGCGTTATGGCTTTTTCAGCGGCCGGTTCACCCGTTCAAAACTGTCGGTCGACCCGCGTGCCGGCGTCGCCGATATCGAACTGATCTATGAAAGCGGTCCGCGTTATACCTTGGGCAAGGTTAGTTTCGAGGGCGATACGCCGTTCGATGACGAGCTGCTGCAACGCATGGTGCCGTTCAAGGCCGGTACGCCGTATGACTCGGAACTGATCGCCGAGCTCAATCAGAACCTGCAATCGAGCGGCTACTTCGAAGGCGTGCGCGTGGACGCGGCGCCCGCGGCGTCCAAGGACGATGCGATCCCGGTGGACGTCAAGCTCGAAACCCGCAAGCCCCGGACCATGAGCCTGGGCCTTGGCTTTTCCACCGACGTCGGTCCACGGGCCAAGGCCAACTGGACCCGGCACTGGGTCAACGCGCAAGGGCACAGTTATGGCTGGGAAACCGAAGTCTCGGCACCTCGGCAAAACGTCGGGCTGTTCTACGACATTCCGCTGGACCCGCCACTGACCGACAAACTGCGTTTTGCCGGTGGTTACCAGAATGAAGAAATCGCCGATAAGGACAGCCGCAGCAAGCTGCTGACCCTGGGCCCCGAGTGGCACAGTAAATTGCCCAGTGACTGGCAACGGGTAGTGTCGCTGAAGTGGCAGCGCGAGGACTACCAACTGGGCGACGACTCGGGACTGAGTACCTTGCTGATGCCAGGTGTGAGCTATTCGTACCTCAAAAGCGACAACCGCATCGACCCGCATAACGGCTATCGCCTGCAATTCGAATCCAAAGTGGCCAAGGAAGGCCTGGGTTCCGACAGCAACCTGCTCTACGGCACGGCATTGGTCAAGGGCCTGACCACGGTGTTTGACAACCATCGTTTCCTCGGGCGGGTGCAGGTCGGCGGCAGTGCCACCAACGGCTTCAAATCAGTACCGCCATCGCTGCGCTTCTTCGCCGGTGGCGATCAGAGCGTGCGCGGTTACGACTATCAGAGCCTGTCCCCGGAAAACTCCGACGGTGAGCGCATCGGTGGCCGCTACATGGTGGCCGCCAGCGCGGAGTATCAGTATTCCATCGCCGAAAAATGGCGGATCGCGACCTTTGTCGATCAGGGCAACTCCTTCAACACACTCGAACTGCCGAACCTCAAGACCGGGGTCGGTATCGGCGTGCGCTGGGTATCGCCGGTGGGGCCGATCCGTCTCGACCTGGCCCACGCGCTGGACGACGATGGCGGCATTCGACTGCACTTTTCCATGGGGCCTGAGCTGTGAAGCGTGGTTTGAAAGCAACACTGCTGACGATGGCGGCGCTGGTGGCGGTGGTTGTCCTGACGCTGGCCACGGTGCTGGCCACGGCGACGGGCAGCCGCTGGGCATTGGGTTTTGTGCCGGGTTTGACCCTGGAAAACTACCAGGGCCGGCTGGGCGGGCAGTGGAGTGCCGACCGGGTGCTGTGGCAGCAGGACAGCAACCGGGTTGAGCTGAGCAAGGTGATTTTTGCCTGGTCGCCGTTGTGCCTGACGCGCATGACTTTGTGCATCGAGCAATTGCAGGCCGATCAGGTCAGCCTGACGTTCCCGCCGGGTGCCGAAGAGCCAGACAGCGGCCCGATCACGCTCCCGGAGCTCAAGTTGCCGTTGGCCATCGAACTGGGGGAGATCAAGGTCGGCAGCCTGTTGTTCAACGGCAGTGAAGAACTCAAGGGTTTGCAACTGGCGGCGCACTGGACGACGGCCGGTTTGAAGATCGACGCGGTGTCGATACAGCGCGATGACCTGAATCTGAACCTGTCCGGTCTGCTGCAACCCTCCGGCGACTGGCCCCTTAGCGCCGAAGGCAAGCTGACCCTGTTGTCGACGCCTGAACCCCTGGCGCTGGCATTGAAGATCGACGGCGACCTGCTGAAGACCCTGAGCCTGAAAGCCGACAGCAGCGGTTACCTCAACGGGCAACTGAGCGGCGAACTGCAACCGCTGGTGGAAAACCTGCCGGCCAAGGTGCGAATCACCGCCGACGGCTTCAAGCCCGGTGCCGATCTGCCGGATACCCTGCAACTCAATCAGCTTGAGCTCACGGGTGCTGGCGACTTGAAGAACGGCTACGCGCTGCTCGGCAAAGCCACGTTGCCCGCCGAGCAAGGGCCAGTCGCCCTGGCGCTGCAAGGCAAGGTCGACGCCAATGGCGCACAGATCGCTGCGCTGGACCTGATCGCCAACGACAAGCAAAGCCTCAAGCTCACAGGGCTTGTGGATTGGAGCAAGGGCCTGAGCGCCGAGGCGAAGATCGACTGGCTGGACTTCCCGTGGCACAGGCTCTATCCGCTCATCGACGAACCGCAAGTAGCGCTTCGCACGTTCACCGGCGAAGTTTCTTACACCGACGGCAAGTACCTCGGTCATTTTGACGCGGCGGCGGATGGCCCAGCCGGCGCTTTCACCCTGGCCAGTCCGTTCGCCGGCGACCTGACGAAAATCTACCTGCAACAGATTCAACTCCAGGCCGGGCAGGGCAAGGCCGAAGGGCACCTGAACCTGCAATTCGCCGATGGCATTGCCTGGGACACCGCGCTGGACTTGTCGGCGATAAATCCGGCGTACTGGGTCGCGGAGCTGCCGGGCACACTGGCCGGGCCGTTACGCAGCACCGGCGAAATGAAGAATGACACGCTCAGCCTCAATGCCGACCTGGACCTCAAGGGCAAACTGCGCGGGCAACCGGCGGTGATCCAGGCCAAGGCCGATGGCCGTGGTGAGCAATGGAACCTCAACGCCCTGCAAGTTCGCCTCGGCGATAACAGCATCACTGGCAAGGGCAGTCTGCAACAGAAACTCGCCGGCCAGATCGATCTCAAGCTGCCGCGCCTGGCCCAGCTCTGGCCGCAACTGCGCGGCCAGCTCAATGGCCGCGTGGATGTCGCCGGCACGCTCAAGGCGCCCCAAGGCAAGTTTGACCTGCAAGGCTCGCAACTGGCTTTCCAGGACCATCGCCTGCAAAGCCTGAACCTGGACGCCACGCTGGACAGTGCGCAACGGGCGAAAATCGGCCTCAAGGGCAGCGGCATCCGGGCGGGCGACACTTCACTGGGAACCCTGACCGCCAGCGGCCAGGGCGACATCAAGAACCAGAAGTTGAGCCTCGATCTGCAAGGGCCAAAGCTGAAACTGGCGCTGGGGCTGGACGGTGCGCTGGACAAAGGCAATTGGCGCGGACGCCTGGCCAGCGGTGATATCCAGGCCGGTGGCCAGGACTGGAAGCTGCAAGGGCCGGCGAAACTCGAACGCCTGGCGGACGGCAAAATCAACTTTGGCGCCCATTGCTGGGCATCCGGCCAGGCCAGCCTGTGCGGTGAGGACTCGCGCCTGATGCCCGAGCCGAAGCTGCGTTATCACCTCAAGCAATTCCCGATCGACAGCCTCGCGCAGTGGTTGCCGAAGGATTTCGCCTGGCAGGGCCGACTCAACGCCGACCTGCAACTGGACCTGCCGGCCAGTGGCCCGAATGGCCAAGTCAGCGTCGATGCCGGCGGCGGCACGTTGCGCATCAAGGACAAGGACCAGTGGCTGGACTTCCCGTACCAGACCCTGAAACTCACCAGCAAACTCACGCCCAAGCGCATCGACACCGAGCTCAATTTTGTCGGCGGCAAACTCGGCGAGCTGATGGTGCAGGCGCAGCTCAATCCATTGCCGAAAAACAAACCGTTGAGCGGCTCGTTCCGCTTGAGCGGGCTGGACCTGTCGGTGGCGCGACCGTTCGTGCCGATGGTCGAGAAACTGACCGGGCGCTTGAATGGCAGCGGCGCGATTTCCGGTGGGCTGCTGGCACCGCTGGTCAATGGCAGTCTGCAACTCAGCGACGGTCAGATCTCCGGGCCTGAATTGCCGATGGAGCTGAAAAACCTGCACGTTCAAGCGCTCATCGCCGGTGAAAGCGTAGAACTGAAAGGCGGCTGGAACAGCGGCAAGGCCGGGCAGGGCAGCCTGAACGGTAACATCGCCTGGGGCCAGGCGCTGGTGGTGGACCTGGCGCTCAAGGGGTCGCAGTTGCCAGTCACCGTCGAGCCATACGCCAAGCTGGAAGTCGCACCGGACCTGAAAATCTCGATGAAGGGCGACGAGTTGGCCATCGCCGGCAAAGTGCTGGTGCCCAGGGGCGACATCACCATTCGCGAGTTGCCGCCATCGACGGTCAAGGTCTCCGATGACACGGTGATCATTGGTCAGCAAACCGAGGAGGGTAAACCGCCGCTGGCGATGAAGATGGACATCGAAGTGCTGGTCGGCGAGGACAAGCTGAGCTTTGCAGGATTTGGCCTGACGGCGAATGTGCAGGGGCATGTGCACATCGGCGACAACATGGACACCCGTGGCGAGCTGTGGCTCAACGACGGCCGATATCGCGCTTACGGCCAGCGGCTTTCGGTGCGCCGTGCACGTTTGCTGTTCGCCGGGCCCATCGATCAGCCGTACCTGGATATCGAGGCCATACGCAAGACCAACGACATCATCGCCGGCATTCGTTTGAGTGGCAGCGCCGAACAGCCGACCACACAGATCTTTTCCGAACCGGCCATGAGCCAGGAGGAGGCGCTGTCCTATCTGGTGCTCGGGCGTCCGCTGAGCAGCAATGGCGAAGACAACAACATGCTCGCCCAGGCAGCCCTCGGTCTGGGCTTGATGGGCAGTTCCGGTGTGACCAGCGGCATCGCCAAGAACCTGGGCATCCAGGACTTTCAGCTCGACACCCAGGGCAGTGGCGACGCCACCAGTGTGGTGGCCAGCGGCAATATTTCCGAGAAGCTCAGCCTGCGCTATGGCGTTGGCGTGTTCGAACCGGCCAACACCATTGCCTTGCGCTACAAGCTGAGCAAAAAGGTCTACCTCGAAGCCGCCGGCGGCGTGGCCAGTTCGCTGGACATCTTCTACAAGCGGGATTTCTAATTCTCAATCAAGCGGCGGTTCGGCAATCCGGTTTGCCTGCTCAGGCGGCCTGATAGCCGGCGTTTGCTTTGTTGACTGAGTACATATCCGTTTCTTCGGTAACGGCGGCTTATGGTTTCGCCCTGACGGCGAGTCACTTTTTTACAGGCGCCTAAAAAAAGTAAGCAAAAAATCACTCGCCCCGAACGTACGGCCCCTCGCTAAGGCTCGGGGTTCCTTCGCTCCGGCATTCATCCGGGGGGGGGGCGGGTGGATCAAGATCAAGAGCTGCAGGCGAGCTAACGCTCGGCCTGTTGAGTGGTGAAAAGTGTGGGGGGGGGACGCCGAACCGCTTTTGCTCTTCTGTAGGAGCGAGCTTGCTCGCGATGGCGGTGGATCAGTCAACAAAGATGTTGAATGTTAATCCGCTATCGCGAGCAAGCTCGCTCCCACAGGGATCTCCTACAGCCTTCAGTTCGCGGGGGCTGCCAGTTGGGGGGGCGGAGTGAAATCAAACGGCGCCAGCGCAAACCCTTGCTCATCCACCTGCAACGCCCATCCCTGGCGATCCCAATCCCCCAGCACAATGCGCCTGGCCGCTTGCTCGCCAAGCTGCAACTTGTGAATCGCCGGACGGTGGGTGTGGCCGTGGATCAAGGTCTTCACGCCGTATTCCTGCATGATCCGCGGGATCTCTTCAGGCGTGACATCGACGATGTCGTTGGCCTTCATCCGCGTTTGCGCGCGGCTTTCACTGCGCAGCTTGCGCGCCAGCTTGTGCCGGGTGCGCAGCGGCAGATGCCGCAGAATGAACAGGGTGATCGGGTTGCGCAGGTAGCGACGCAGCTTCATATAGGCTTCGTCGCGGGTGCAGAGGCTGTCGCCGTGCATCAGCAGCACCGGCTCGCCGTTGAACTGCACGACACTCGGATCCTTCAACAAGGTGCAGCCGGCTGCTTTGCAGAAGGCCTTGCCGAGCAGGAAGTCGCGATTGCCGTGCATCAGGAAAATGACCGTGCCGCTGTCGCTTAACTCGCGCAGGGCCTGGCAGATGGAACGCTGGAAGGGTGTCATGGCGTCGTCGCCAATCCACACTTCGAAAAAATCGCCCAGGATGTACAACGCACTCGCCGAGCGGGCGCGTCCGGCGAGCAAATCCAGAAACGCCCGGGTAATGTCCGGGCGCTCCTCTTCCAGATGCAAATCTGAAATCAGCAATATCACTCAATGATCTCGGCTTTCTCGATGATCACGTCGTCTGCTGGTACGTCCTGGTGGCCGGACTTGGAAGTGGTGGCCACGCCTTTGATCTTGTCGACAACGTCGGTGCCGGCGGTCACTTTACCGAATACCGCGTAGCCCCAGCCCTGAACGTTCTTGCCGCTGTGGTTCAGGAAGCTGTTGTCCGCCACGTTGATGAAGAACTGTGCGGAAGCCGAATGCGGCTCCATGGTGCGGGCCATGGCGACGGTGTACTTGTCGTTGGAAAGACCGTTGTCAGCTTCGTTCTGGATGCTTGGGCGCTTGTCTTTCTTTTCTTTCATGCCTGGCTCGAAACCGCCGCCCTGGATCATGAAGTTACCGATGACACGGTGGAAAACGGTGTTTTCGTAGTGACCGGCTTTAACGTACTCAACGAAGTTGGCCACGGTGATCGGGGCTTTGTCGGCGTTCAGTTCGAGGACGATGTCGCCATGGTTGGTAGTCAGTTTGACTTGGGTCATGATCGGTACTCTTTTGAGATGAAGCATATCTAAGGAATTCGTGGTGTTGGAACATCACGTCCCGCCACCGGTTCAGCCTTTTTGGCCAAGGTGCGCAGTTTAGCGTGCCAGACGCGAAATTCGAGGCTGTTTTTTCATTTGCGGCCTATTAAATGCGACGGTTTACAGAGTGCGCTCTGTCAGGTACTTGACGGCATCGGCTATGATAGCGGCTTTGTTTTGTCCGGCCTTCATTACGGCCACGCACTTGTACGTTCAAGGATCCTATGAGCAAGCCCACTGTCGACCCTACCTCGAATGCCAAGACCGGCCCTGCCGTGCCGGTCAACTTCCTGCGGCCGATCATCCAGGCAGACCTGGACTCGGGCAAGCACACGCAGATCGTCACCCGTTTCCCGCCTGAACCCAACGGCTACCTGCACATCGGCCACGCCAAGTCGATCTGCGTGAACTTCGGCCTGGCCCAGGAGTTCGGTGGCGTCACGCACCTGCGTTTCGACGACACCAACCCGGCCAAGGAAGACCAGGAATACATCGACGCGATCGAAAGCGACGTCAAATGGCTGGGCTTCGAATGGTCCGGCGAAGTGCGCTACGCCTCGCAGTATTTCGACCAGTTGCATGACTGGGCGGTGGAGTTGATCAAATCCGGCAATGCCTACGTCGATGACCTGACCCCGGAGCAAGCCAAGGAATACCGTGGCAGCCTGACCGAGCCGGGCAAGAACAGCCCGTTCCGCGACCGCAGCGTCGAAGAGAACCTGGACCTGTTCGCCCGCATGAAGGCCGGCGAGTTCAAGGACGGCGCACGGGTGCTGCGGGCCAAGATCGACATGGCCTCGCCGAACATGAACCTGCGTGACCCGATCATGTATCGCATCCGTCACGCGCACCACCACCAGACCGGTGACAAGTGGTGCATCTACCCGAACTACGACTTCACCCACGGTCAGTCGGACGCCATCGAAGGCATCACCCATTCGATCTGCACCCTGGAGTTCGAAAGCCACCGTCCGCTGTACGACTGGTTCCTCGACAACCTGCCAGTGCCGGCGCACCCGCGCCAGTACGAGTTCAGCCGCCTGAACCTGAACTACACCATCACCAGCAAGCGCAAGCTCAAGCAGCTGGTCGATGAAAAGCACGTCAACGGCTGGGACGACCCGCGCATGTCCACGCTGTCGGGTTTCCGCCGCCGTGGCTACACGCCGAAATCGATCCGCAACTTCTGCGAAATGATCGGCACCAACCGTTCCGACGGCGTGGTCGACTTCGGCATGCTCGAATTCAGCATCCGTGACGACCTCGACCACAGCGCCCCGCGCGCCATGTGCGTACTGCGTCCGCTGAAAGTCGTGATCACCAACTACCCGGAAGGCCAGGTCGAGAACCTCGAACTGCCGTGCCACCCGAAAGAGGACATGGGCGTGCGCGCGTTGCCGTTCGCCCGTGAAATCTACATCGACCGTGAAGACTTCATGGAAGAGCCGCCGAAGGGCTACAAGCGCCTGGAACCGGCCGGTGAAGTGCGTCTGCGTGGCAGCTACGTAATCCGCGCCGACGAAGCGATCAAGGACGCCGATGGCAACATCGTCGAACTGCGCTGCTCGTACGATCCGGACACCCTGGGCAAGAACCCGGAAGGCCGCAAAGTCAAAGGTGTGGTGCACTGGGTGCCGGCTGCGGCCAGCGTCGAGTGCGAAGTGCGTCTGTACGATCGTCTGTTCCGTTCGGCCAACCCTGAGAAGGCCGAAGATAGCGCCAGTTTCCTCGACAACATCAACCCTGACTCGCTGCAGGTACTCACCGGTTGTCGTGCTGAACCCTCGCTGGGCAACGCACAGCCGGAAGACCGTTTCCAGTTCGAGCGCGAAGGTTACTTCGTCGCCGATCTCAAGGACTCGAAACCAGGTCAGCCGGTATTCAACCGTACCGTGACCCTGCGTGATTCGTGGGGCCAGTGATTTAGCGTCAAGGAATTAACGTGCTTACGATCTACAACACGCTCACCAAGAGCAAAGAAGTCTTCAAGCCTTTGGATGGCAACAACGTGCGCATGTACGTGTGCGGCATGACCGTGTACGACTATTGCCACATTGGCCACGGCCGCAGCATGGTCGCGTTTGACCTGGTGACCCGCTGGTTGCGGTTCAGCGGTTATAACCTGACCTACGTGCGCAACATCACCGACATCGAAGACAAGATCATCAATCGGGCCAAGGAGAACGGCGAGCCGTTCGACGCGCTGACCGAACGCATGATCACTGCGATGCATGAGGACGAGGCACGCCTCAACATCCTCAAGCCGGACATGGAACCGCGTGCCACCGATCACATTCCGGGCATGCTGAGCATGATCCAGACCTTGATCGACAAAGGTTATGCCTACGCACCGGGCAATGGCGACGTGTACTACCGCGTCGCCAAGTTCATGGGCTACGGCAAGCTGTCGCGCAAGAAGATCGAAGACCTGCGCATCGGCGCACGGATCGAAGTCGACGAGTCCAAGCAGGACCCGCTGGACTTCGTACTGTGGAAAGCCACCAAACCGGGAGAGCCGAGCTGGGAATCGCCGTGGGGCGCCGGGCGTCCGGGCTGGCACATCGAATGCTCGGTGATGTCCACCTGCTGCCTCGGTGAGACCTTCGACATTCATGGCGGCGGCAGCGACCTCGAGTTCCCGCACCACGAAAACGAAATCGCCCAGAGCGAAGCGGCCACCGGCAAGACCTACGCCAACGCGTGGATGCATTGCGGCATGATCCGTATCAATGGCGAGAAGATGTCCAAGTCCTTGAACAACTTCTTCACCATTCGCGACGTGCTCGACAAGTACCACCCGGAAGTCGTGCGTTACCTGCTGGTGTCGAGCCACTACCGCAGCGCGATCAACTACTCGGAAGACAACCTCAAGGACGCCAAGGGTGCCCTGGAGCGTTTCTACCATGCGTTGAAAGGCCTGCCGAACGTTGCACCTGCTGGCGGCGAAGCTTTCGTCGAGCGTTTCACCCAGGTGATGAACGACGACTTCGGCACACCGGAAGCCTGCGCGGTGCTGTTCGAGATGGTGCGTGAGATCAACCGCCTGCGCGAGAGCGATCTGAACGCAGCGGCCGGTCTGGCAGCCCGTTTGAAAGAACTGGCCAGCGTGCTGGGTGTGTTGCAGCTTGAGGCTGATGATTTCCTGCAAGCCGGTGCCGAAGGGCGCGTGGATGCAGCCGAAGTCGAGGCGTTGATCGCAGCGCGCCTGGCGGCACGTGCTGGCAAGGACTGGGCCGAATCCGACCGCATCCGCGACCAGCTCACCGCCATGGGCGTGGTGCTGGAAGACGGCAAGGGCGGCACGACCTGGCGTCTGGCTGACTGATAGATGTAATGCTT
The DNA here is from genome assembly GCF_057839025.1 of Pseudomonas sp. KH_046_1. Classification (NCBI taxonomy): domain Bacteria; kingdom Pseudomonadati; phylum Pseudomonadota; class Gammaproteobacteria; order Pseudomonadales; family Pseudomonadaceae; genus Pseudomonas; species Pseudomonas sp. KH_046_1. The sequence continues at coordinate 4,188,728 of NZ_CM174481.1, read as the reverse complement.
AAAAACAAAACCCGCCTTGTGCGGGTTTTTGTTTTTTTTGGGGGCTTCTGATTCTGAGGTGGCAGAACTGACGCCTTCGCGAGCAAGCCCGCTCCCACAGTTGATCTTTGGTGTGTTTGAGTTTTGTGTACGACGCAAATCCAATGTGGGAGCGGGCTTGCTCGCGAAGAGGCCCGTTCAGCCAACTTGTCATTCAGCCTGGCGCAACCTCTTATAGAGGGTATTGCGACTAACCCCCAACCGCCGGGCCAGATACGAAATATTCCCCCCCGCCGCCTGCAACTGCCGGTTCAAATCCTCGGCATCATTCAGATCCACGGCCAACGGTTCCGGCGTATCGACCGGCTCCATCTCCAGATCGACAAAAAAATCATCCGGCAAATGCTCCGGCCTTATTGGCTGTTCCTCGGCCATCGCCAATGCCACCTGCATCACACTGCTGACCTGGCGCAAATTCCCCGGCCACGGGTGACGGTCGAACAGCTCCAATACCTCGCGGCTCAGTCCAGCCCATTGGCTGGGTTCGCGATGCTGTTCCCAGAGACGTTTAAACAGCGCCTCTTTATCGCTGCGCTCTCTTAACGGTGGCAGTTCCAGGGTCAGGCCGCCGATGCGGTAATACAGGTCTTCACGAAACCGCCCCAGTTGTACCTGTTCGCGCAACGAGCGATTGGTTGCGGAAATGATACGCAAGTCCACCGGGAACAACTCGCTGCTGCCCACTGGCTGCACGCAACGCTCCTGCAACACCCGCAACAGTCGTGCCTGGGTCGGCAGCGGCATGTCGCCGATTTCGTCGAGGAACAGCGTGCCTTTGTCAGCCTTGCGGATCAGCCCGATGCTGCCTTTCTGATTGGCGCCGGTGAACGCGCCTTTCTCATATCCGAACAACTCGGACTCCACCAGTTCGGCGGGAATCGCTGCACAGTTGACGGCGATGAACGCTTGTTTGCTGCGCGAGCTGGCCTGATGCAGGGCTTTGACGAACACTTCCTTGCCGACCCCGGTTTCACCGTGGATCAGCAACGGAATGTCTTTTTCCAGCAAGCGCTCGGCCTGACGCACGGCTTTTTCCACGCGACTGTCGCCGAAATGCAGGGAGTTGAGGCTGATGGCCGCGGGTGCAGTTACAACCGGCTCGGTGAATACTCGTGGTTGAATTGATGCCTGTTTCGGCCGCTTCAACAGGCACTGAAAGCGGTTGCGCCCCGAGGTTTGCAGGGCGAAGGGCAGGCCTTCTGGCTGGTTGAGCAACTCCAGCAGCGAGACCTTGAACAGGCTTTCGACACTGACCCGCGACAGGCTGATGCCCAGCAGATTGTCGGCCCGGCGATTGGCCGACAGCACCTGGCCGGTCTCATCGAATATCAGCAACCCGGCCCACTGACTGTCGAGGTTGTTCAGCCCGGTGTTGAACGTCAGCTGGAAATGCTGGCCATGGAACAGGTTGAGGATCAGCCGGTTTTCCACGGTCTGGCTCATCATCTTGACCATGCCCAGGGTGTGGGAGGGCGGCAGGTAGCTGTCGCTGGAAACGTCCAGCACCGCGATCACCTTGCGCTCGGCATTGAAAATCGGCGCGGCGGAACCGGTCATGAAGCGGTTGGCCTTGAGGAAATGTTCATCGTGCTCGATGTGTACCGCTTGTTCGCAGGCCAGGGCGGTGCCTATGGCGTTGGTGCCGGTGCAACGTTCCATCCAGCTGGCGCCGGCGCTGAAACCCCGGGCCAGTTTGGGTTCGATAAAGCGCTGGGTGCCCCAGGACGTGAGCACCTGGCCCTGGTGGTCGGCGAGCATGATCAGGCAATTGGAATTGCTCAGGATGTTCTCGTAGTAGGGCAGCACTTCCTGATGGGTGGTTTGCACCAGTGAATGCTGGCTCTCCAGCAGTTGCGCGATGCCCGCGGCCGGCAATTGGTCGAATGCCGGCGCGCTCTGATGACTGAGGCCGAACGCGCGGCAACGGGACCAGGAGTCCTGGATGATGGCGTCGTGGGACAACGGCGATGCGGGTGCGGCCATGGCAGTCGATCTCTGAACAAGCTTTTATTGTTGTTATGGGTATTTGTGCAGCACCGCAAACTCCATGTGGGAGCGGGCTTGCTCGCGAAAGCAGTGTGTCATTCAGCAATTATTTGACTGATACACCGTCTTCGCGAGCAAGCCCGCTCCCACAGGTTTTGCATTTATTTCAGGTTCTGTGAAAGGCAAAAAGCCTCCGTAGAGTGTTGTTCACTATTGTTCACTGTCAATGGGTGAACTGTTCAATTGTTCATTTCCGATTGTTCATTTGTGTTCAGCAACGAACGCGGTTTTTACGTCTTGTTCGGGAATTTCAAGCTGAATCAACAGCTTGAATTTTTTGGCACGGATGTCGCTATGTAGCTCCGGTCGCTTGACTCCAATAATAAAAAGGCCGAGCCATGTCACTCACCCTGGAGCACGTCAGCCGCACCGTCGAGGGCCAGACCTGGATCGACGATGCCAACCTGAGTTTTGAACCCGGTTCCTTCAACGTTTTGCTGGGGCGCACCTTGTCCGGCAAGACCAGCCTGATGCGGCTGATGGCCGGTCTGGACAAGCCCGACAGCGGCCGCATCCTGATGAACGGCGTCGACGTCACCCAACGCCCCGTGCGCCTGCGCAATGTGTCGATGGTCTATCAGCAGTTCATCAACTACCCGACCATGACGGTGTTCGACAACATCGCCTCGCCGCTGCGTCAGGCCGGTGTATCCAGCGAAGTCATCCAGAACAAGGTGCTGGAAACCGCGAAGATGCTGCGCATCGAGAAGTTTCTCAAGCGCTATCCGCTGGAGCTTTCCGGCGGTCAGCAACAACGCACGGCCATGGCCCGGGCGCTGGTCAAGGATGCCGAGCTGATCCTGTTCGACGAGCCGCTGGTCAACCTAGACTACAAGTTGCGCGAAGAACTGCGCCAGGAAATGCGCGAGCTGTTCAAGGCGCGCCACACGATTGCGATCTACGCCACCACCGAGCCCAACGAAGCCCTGGCCCTGGGTGGCACCACCACCATTCTTCACGAAGGCCGGGTGATCCAGAGCGGTCAGTCCGCCTCGGTCTATCACCAGCCGCAAACGGTGCTGGCGGCGGAGCTGTTCTCCGAGCCGCCGATCAACCTGATGCCGGGACGCATTGCCGGCAACGAGGTGAGTTTCGCCAACTTCGTGCACTTCCCGCTGAACGTCGATCTGCGCCCGGTGGGCGAGGGCGAGTTCCGTTTCGGCGTGCGGCCCAGCCATATCTCGCTGGTGCCGAGCAACGACGATGACCTGGAATTGGCGGTGACCGTCGAAGTCGCGGAAATCAGCGGCTCGGAAACCTTCCTGCACGTGCGCAACGAGCACTTCCTGCTGGTGCTGCACTTGCCGGGTGTCCACGAATACGACGTCGATGCGCCGATACGCATCTACATCCCGACCCATAAACTGTTTGTGTTCGATACGCAGGGGCGGCTGGTCCAGGCGCCGGGCCGGCGTGTCACGAGGGTTGCCTGATGGCCGAAATCCGTTTGCAGAACCTCGCCCACAGCTACACCAAGACCCCGGCGGGACCGGAGGACTACGCGATCCGCGAGATGGACCACATCTGGGAGCAGGGCGGCGCCTATGCCTTGCTCGGTCCATCGGGCTGCGGCAAATCGACCTTGCTCAATATCATTTCCGGACTGCTCAGCCCGTCCCAGGGCCACGTGCTGTTCGACGGTAAAGCGGTCAACAACCTGACCCCGGAAAAGCGCAACATCGCCCAGGTTTTCCAGTTCCCGGTGGTCTACGACACCATGACGGTGTTCGACAACCTGGCCTTCCCGCTGCGCAATCAGGGCATGGCCGAGGCCAGGGTTCATAGCAAGGTGCAGGAAATCGCCGAAGTCCTCGACCTGCAGAACCTGCTGAGCAAAAAGGCGCGCAACCTCACCGCCGACGAAAAACAGAAAGTTTCCATGGGCCGCGGGCTGGTACGCGACGACGTGTCGGCGATCCTGTTCGACGAGCCGCTGACGGTGATCGACCCGCACCTGAAGTGGAAACTGCGGCGCAAGCTCAAGCAGATCCACGAGCAGTTCAACATCACCATGGTCTACGTCACCCACGATCAGCTGGAGGCCTCGACCTTCGCCGACAAGATTGCGGTGATGTACGGCGGGCAGATCGTGCAGTTCGGCACGCCAAGGGAATTGTTCGAGCGCCCGAGCCACACCTTTGTCGGCTACTTCATTGGCAGCCCCGGGATGAACCTGATCGAGGTGCAGCCGCAATCGGGTGGCGTCGGTTTCGCCTCGACTCACCTGCCGCTGTCCGAGGCCATGCAGCAGCGTATTGCTGAATCGGAGTGGAAAACCCTGAAGGTGGGCATTCGTCCGGAGTTCGTCCATGTGTGGGACGAAGCCTTTGATGACGCGCTGCGGGCAAAGGTCGTACACGTCGAAGACCTGGGCACCTACAAGATCATGAGCCTCGACCTCGATGGCGCGCCGCTGAAAGTGCGCCTGGCCGAAGACAAACCGGTGCCGCAAGGCACGGCCTACATCAGTTTTCCGGCGCAGTGGTTGATGGTCTACGCCGATGAATTCCTGCTCGAAGCCAATGCCAACCAAGAGGCGCAGCCATGAACAAGGTGCAGAACAACAAGGCCTGGTGGCTGGTGCTGCCGGTGTTCCTGCTGGTGGCGTTCAGTGCGGTGATCCCGATGATGACCGTGGTCAACTATTCGGTGCAGGACATCTTCGACCAGTCCAGCCGCTACTTCGTCGGCGCCGACTGGTACAGGCAGGTGCTGCTCGATCCGCGCCTGCACGACTCGTTGCTGCGCCAGTTCATCTACTCGGCCTGCGTGCTGCTGATCGAAATCCCCTTGGGCATCGCCATCGCCCTGACCATGCCGACCAAGGGCCGCTGGTCGTCGGTGGTGCTGATCATCCTGGCGATTCCGTTGCTGATCCCGTGGAACGTGGTCGGCACCATCTGGCAGATCTTCGGTCGGGCCGACATCGGTCTGCTGGGGGCGAGCCTCAAGGCCATGGGCATCAGCTACAACTATGCGGCGAACACCATGGACGCCTGGGTCACCGTGCTGGTGATGGACGTCTGGCACTGGACGTCGCTGGTGGCGCTGCTGTGCTTCTCCGGTCTGCGGGCGATTCCGGATGTGTATTACCAGGCGGCGCGGATCGACCGGGCCTCGGCCTGGGCGGTGTTCCGGCACATTCAGTTGCCCAAGCTCAAGAGTGTGCTGCTGATCGCCGTGATGCTGCGCTTCATGGACAGTTTCATGATCTACACCGAGCCGTTCGTGCTCACGGGCGGCGGTCCGGGCAATTCCACGACCTTCTTGAGCCAGACCCTGACGCAAATGGCGATCGGGCAGTTCGACCTGGGGCCGGCAGCGGCATTCTCGCTGGTGTACTTCCTGATCATCCTGTTGGTGTCCTGGCTGTTCTACACCGCCATGACTCACTCCGACGCCAACCGCTGAGGCCCGCCATGAGCAAGAGAAAGCTTGTTCCACTGCTGCTCTACATCCTGTTCCTGCTGGTGCCGATCTACTGGCTGCTGAACATGTCCTTCAAGAGCAACAGCGAAATCCTCGGTGGCCTGACGTTGTTCCCCCAGGATTTCACCTTCCACAACTACAAGGTGATCTTCACCGACCCGAGCTGGTACACCGGTTACCTCAACTCGCTGTACTACGTGAGCCTGAACACGGTGATTTCCCTGAGCGTGGCGCTGCCGGCGGCCTATGCGTTCTCGCGCTACCGCTTCCTCGGTGACAAGCACCTGTTCTTCTGGCTGCTGACCAACCGCATGGCGCCACCGGCGGTGTTCCTGCTGCCGTTCTTCCAGCTGTATTCCTCGATCGGCTTGTTCGATACCCACATCGCCGTGGCCCTGGCCCACTGCCTGTTCAACGTGCCGCTGGCGGTGTGGATTCTCGAAGGCTTCATGTCCGGCGTGCCCAAGGAAATCGACGAAACCGCCTACATCGATGGCTACAGCTTTCCCAAGTTCTTCGTGAAGATTTTCATCCCGCTGATCGGCTCCGGCATCGGCGTCACGGCGTTCTTCTGCTTCATGTTTTCCTGGGTCGAACTGTTGCTGGCGCGAACCCTCACCTCGGTGAACGCCAAACCGATCGCAGCGGTGATGACCCGCACTGTCTCGGCATCCGGCATTGACTGGGGCGTGCTGGCGGCGGCGGGGGTGTTGACCATCCTGCCGGGCATGCTGGTGATCTGGTTTGTTCGCAACCACGTGGCCAAGGGCTTTGCCCTGGGCCGGGTATGAGGAACTGATGATGGAATGGATGAGTTGGACCGTCCCGACGGCTGCATTCTTCAGCGTGATTGCCCTGATCCTGGTGGTCATGACCACCTGGGAATTGCGTTCGCCGAGCATCCTTCGGCGTGGTTTTCTGCCGATTGCCACCACCCGTGGCGATCGCTTGTTCATCGGTCTTCTCGGCAGCGCCTACCTGCACTTGCTGGTAATCGGCGTCACCGACTGGAGCATCTGGGTCGCCTTCGCGATGTCCCTGGTGTGGCTGTTGGCTGTGATGCGTTGGGGCTAGTCGAATCGCTCGGCAATGTTGCTCCGAAACTTAAACAGGAGGTCTCTATGTTCGACAAAAACAATAAGCTGCGACATAGCATTTCATTGGCAGCGATGCTGGCACTCAGCGGTTTGAGCGCGTCTGCCTGGGCCGATGCCTATGAAGACGCCGCGAAGAAATGGATCGGCAGTGAATTCAAGCCATCCACCCTGACGGCCGATCAACAACTCGAAGAGCTGAAGTGGTTCATCAAGGCGGCCGAGCCGTTTCGCGGGATGAGCATCAAAGTGGTCTCGGAAACCATTGCCACCCACGAGTACGAATCCAAGGTGCTGGCCAAGGCCTTCACCGAGATCACCGGGATCAAGCTGACCCACGACCTGCTGCAGGAAGGCGACGTGGTGGAAAAGCTGCAGACCCAGATGCAATCGGACAAGAACATCTATGACGGCTGGGTCAACGATTCGGACCTGATCGGTACGCACTTCCGCTACGGCAAGACCGAATCGATCACCGACCTGATGGCCAACGAGGGCAAGAACTTCACTTCGCCGACCCTCGATATCAAGGACTTCATCGGCATCTCCTTCACCACCGCGCCGGACGGCAAGATCTATCAGTTGCCCGACCAGCAGTTCGCCAACCTGTACTGGTTCCGCGCCGACTGGTTCGAACGCGCGGACCTCAAAGCCAAGTTCAAGGAAAAGTACGGCTACGAGCTCGGCGTACCGGTGAACTGGTCGGCCTATGAAGACATCGCCAAGTTCTTCAGCGAAGACGTCAAGGAGATCGATGGCAAGCGCGTCTACGGGCACATGGACTACGGCAAGAAAGACCCGTCGCTGGGTTGGCGTTTCACCGACGCCTGGTTCTCCATGGCCGGCGCTGGCGATAAAGGCATACCCAACGGCTTGCCGGTGGACGAGTGGGGTATCCGCGTCGAGGATTGTCATCCGGTCGGCTCCAGCGTGACCCGCGGAGGCGACACCAACGGCCCGGCAGCCGTGTATGCGACCACCAAGTACGTGGACTGGATGAAAAAATACGCGCCACCGGAAGCGGCGGGAATGACCTTCTCCGAATCAGGTCCCGTGCCATCCCAGGGCAACATCGCCCAGCAGATCTTCTGGTACACCGCGTTCACTGCCGACATGACCAAACCAGGCCTGCCGGTGATGAACGCCGACGGCACGCCGAAATGGCGCATGGCGCCTTCGCCGAAAGGTCCGTATTGGGAGGAGGGCATGAAACTCGGTTATCAGGACGCCGGCTCCTGGACATTCATGAAATCCACGCCTGAGAAGCAGAAACTCGCGGCCTGGCTGTACGCGCAGTTCGTGACCTCGAAAACCGTGTCGCTGAAGAAAACCATCGTCGGCCTGACGCCGATCCGCGAATCGGACATCAACTCGCAAGCCATGACCGACCTGGCGCCGAAACTCGGTGGCCTGGTGGAGTTCTACCGCAGCCCGGCCCGCGTGCAATGGACCCCGACCGGGACCAACGTGCCTGATTATCCTCGCCTGGCACAACTGTGGTGGAGCCACATCGCCGAAGCCGCCAGCGGCGAGAAAACCCCGCAACAGGCACTCGACGGCCTGGCCAAGGATCAGGACGCAATCATGACCCGTCTGGAACGCTCGAAGGCACAAGCCACCTGCGCCCCGAAAATGAACCCCGAGCGCGATGCGCAGTACTGGTTCGACCAGCCGGGCGCACCGAAGCCGAAACTGGCGAACGAGAAGCCTAAGGGCGAGACCGTGAGCTATGCCGAATTGCTGAAGTCTTGGGAGGCGGCGCGTAAGTAAGGGCTGACCTGTAAAACGCGAACGGCACCGGAAGGTGCCGTTTTTGTTGGTGTTTGTTCCACCGTCATCGCGTTCAAGCTCGCTCCCACAGGTTTTGTGCCGTACACAGAATCTGAGGGTATCCTCGGACACTGTGGGAGCGAGCTTGCTCGCGATGAGGGCGTACCAGACACAAATTATCTCTAGCCGAACAAGCATCTCAATGAGTCATTATTTTCCAGCGGTGGGCCGGTCAGGTCCAAACAGTCAAATCTTTGCACTTGGCAACCCTATGGAGCAGAAGCCTCAGCCTTGCATGCCTTCGAAAAGCTCAAGTATGTCGTCCGGTAGTGGTGCGTCAAAGTCTTCTGAAGGCACGAGTTTTTCTTTCATTGCACCGATGCGCTGGTCATAGGGTTCCTCTGCAGGTAGCCGGTACACAGAGACCAAGGTGTCCACGCGTTCTAGCGGTTCGGAGCAAGTATCTTTTTTCATGGTTCTCGATCTCTCTTGATAGCCGATCTTCGAATTTAACGGCAAATACCCCCTGTCGAATGTCAGCTATTGCCCACAGCCTTGCAGGTAGCTTCCGATAAGAGGGGAGGGGCAGCGATCTTTTGATGTGCCCCCAAACGCAAAAACGGCACCCGAAGGTGCCGTTTCCGTTTGTTACCGAGAGTCGCCTAAGCGATCAACCCGCCAGACCCGACTGTTGAACCAGGTTCAGCAGCGGTTGTGGATACAGGCCGAGGAAGAACGCCAGTACCGCGATCGCCAGCAGCATCACGCCGCCTGCGCGTTGTTCCCAGTGCAGTTGGGCGTCGACGCGACGCAGGTTTGGCTCGATCAGGAACAGGGTGACCATCACGCGAAGGTAGTAGAAGACGCCGATGGCGCTGCCCAGTACCAGGGAGCCGACCAGCCACCATTGGTGCGACTCGACGCCGGTGGCGATGATGTAGAACTTGCCGATGAAGCCCGCGGTCAGCGGGATACCGGCCAGCGACAGCATCATCACGGTCAGTACGGCGGTCAGGTACGGACGGCGCCAGAACAGGCCGCGGTATTCGTACAGGGCGTCTGCGTCACGGCCTTTGTATGGCGAGGACATCAGGGTGATCACGCCGAAGGCGCCGAGGCTGGTGATGACGTAGGTGACCAGGTACACGCCGATGGCTTCCACGGCCAGACCCTTGCTCGCCACCAGGGCGATCAGCAGGTAGCCGAAGTGAGCGATGGACGAGTAACCCAGCAGACGCTTGAGGTTGCTCTGGGTCAGTGCCAGTAGGTTACCGAACAGGATCGACGCGATGGCGATGATGGTCAGCACGTTGCTCAGCACGCCGCTGCTCGCCACTGGCGAGATCTGGAACAGACGCACCATCACCGCGAACACAGCCACTTTGGAGGCGGTAGCCAGGAACGCTGCCACCGGCGCCGGAGCACCTTCGTAAACGTCTGGAGTCCAGAGGTGGAACGGCACCAGCGACAGCTTGAACGCCAGGCCGATCAGCATCATGCCCAGGCCCAGTTGAGCCAGCGAGCTTGGCATGCCGGTGGCCGCCAGGGCCTGACCGATGCCGACGAAGCTCAGGGAGCCGGAGTCAGCGTAGAGCAGGGCCATACCGAACAACAGGAACGCGGAACCTGCAGCCGACAGCACCATGTACTTGATACCGGCTTCCAGCGAGCGCTTGTTGAAGAAGGCATAGGCCACCAGACCGTAGACCGGTACCGAGAGCAGTTCCAGACCGATGAACAACCCGGCCAGGTGCTGCGCGCTGACCAACACCAGGCCACCGGCGGCGGCCATCAGGATCAGCAGGTAAAGCTCTTCACGGTTGCCCGGGTAGCCCGTGCCGCCATCGCCGAGGTAGGCGTGGGCGAGGGTTACACAAGCGAGGGTGGCGACCAGGATCAGCGCCATGTACAGGCAGGCGAACGAGTCGATCTGCAGCAACGGAGTCACAGCCAGGGGCGCGACTTTCAAGGCAGGCAGGATCGACAGCAATGCCAGGTTCAGACCCGCCACCGACAGCAGGAAGGTCTGGGAGTGGTTGCGGCGCCAGGCAATCGCCAGCATCACCACGATGATCGTGGCGCTGGTGATCAACAACGGCGCTAGCGCGATAAAGTGTTGAGTCGTGAATTCCATAGCGCTCTTACCGGGCCGAAGCGAGTTGAGTGAAGGCGGTGCCGATCCACTGCTGCACGCCATGCATCGTAGCGGCAGAGGTGTCGAGGAACGGTTGCGGGTAAACACCGATGTAGATCACCAACGCCGCAAGACCGGCTACCATGATCAGTTCGCGACCGTCCATGCCATGCAGCACCGCGTCCGATTTGGACGGGCCGAAGAAGGCACGGTGGATCATGATCAGCGAGTAGACCGAACCGAACACCAGGCCGGACGTCGCGATCACGGTGACCCATGGGGCACTGGCAAAGGTGCCGATCAGGATCAGGAACTCTCCGACGAAGTTACCGGTCGCCGGCAAGCCCAGCGACGCGGCGGCGAAGAACAGGCTGAGGGCTGGCAGGTAAGCGATCTTCGACCACAGGCCACCCATTTCACGCATGTCGCGGGTGTGGGTGCGTTCGTACAACTGGCCACTCAAGATAAAGAGTGCCGCGGCCGACAGGCCGTGCGCCAGCATTTGCATCACCGCGCCCTGCAGCGCCAGTTGGCTGCCGGAGTAGATGCCGATCAGAACGAAGCCCATGTGGGAAACGGACGAGAAGGCAATCAGACGCTTGATGTCAGTTTGCGCGAAGGCCAGGAACGCACCGTAGAAGATCCCGATCAGACCCAGAGTCATGGCGATCGGCGCAAACTCGGCCGACGCATTCGGGAACAGCGGCAGGGCGAAACGCAGCAGACCGTACGCAGCAGTCTTCAGCAAGATACCGGCGAGGTCGACGGAACCTGCGGTCGGCGCCTGGGCGTGAGCGTCAGGCAGCCAGGAGTGGAACGGTACGACCGGCAACTTGACCGCGAAGGCGATGAAGAAACCGAGCATCAGAATGTACTCGGTGGTCAGCGACATCTTGGTTTTCAACAGATCGGCGTAGTTGAAGGTAATCACGCCGGTGTCGTTGAAGTTGACCAGAACCAGGCCCAGGATCGCCACCAGCATGATCAGGCCGGAAGCCTGAGTGAAGATGAAGAACTTGGTCGCCGCGTAGATCCGGGTTTTCTTGCCGTCCGAAGAACTGTGACCCCAGAGCGCGATGAGGAAGTACATCGGCACCAGCATCATTTCCCAGAAGAAGAAGAACATGAACAGGTCGAGGGCGAGGAACACGCCGACGACACCGCCCAGGATCCACATCAGGTTCAGGTGGAAGAAACCCACGTGACGCTGGATCTCTTTCCACGAGCAGAGTACCGAGAGGACACCCAGCAGACCGGTCAACAGGATCATCAACAGCGACAGGCCGTCGAGGGCCAGGTGCACATTGATGCCGAAACGCTGGATCCAGACGTGTTTGAACTCAATCACCCAGGTCGGATCGGCGCCTGGCGCCGGGGCAAATGAATAGTCACCGTTGGCCCACAGCCAGAGGCCGAGGGAGAGCAGCAGGGACATGGTGATCAGCGCAATCCAGCGCGGGAGGGTGGCGCCGAAGCGCTCACCCATCCAGCACAGCAGGCCGCCGATGAAGGGGATCAGGATTAGCCAGGGCAGAATCATGACGGGCTCGTTTCCTTTCGCAAATTCGCAAGGTTCATATCAGACCGCTACCAGCACGACGGCGCCAATGACCAGCACGGCACCAGCAGCCATCGAGGCGGCATACCAACGCAGTTGACCGGTCTCGGTACGGCTCAGGGCGGTGTGACCGCCTTTGGCCATGCGCGGGATCAGACCGATGGTCTGGTCGAGCGGGTCTTTGCGCAGTACATGGATGATCGCAAGGTAAGGCTTGACGAACAGTTTGTCGTAGATCCAGTCGAAGCCCCAGGCAGCGAACCACCAGGCCGAAAGGAGGCGGCCGATGCCGCTGTTGGCGACGGCAGTGACGAAGCGACGCTTGCCGAGGAACAGCAGCGCGGCCAGCAGGATACCGGCCAGAGCGATGGCGCCCGAAGCGATTTCCAGACTGTGCTTGGCTTCGCCGCCAGCATGGCCGACGCTTTCCGGCAGTACGCCGTGCAGCGGTGGAACGATCATCGCGCCGATGGCGGTGGACAATACGATCAGCACCGACAGTGGCAGCCAGTGGGCAATGCCGTGACCGGCGTGGGCTTCGGTCTTCGCTTCACCGTGGAACGCGATGAAGATCAGGCGGAAGGTGTAGAGCGAAGTCATGAACGCGCCGACCAGACCTGCATAGAGCAGACCGTTGTTGCCGCTGGCGAACGCTTCCCAGAGGATTTCGTCCTTGGAGTAGAAGCCCGCAGTCACCAGAGGCAGGGCCGCCAGGGCCGCGCCGCCGACGATGAAGCTGGCGTAGGCCAGTGGCAGTTTCTTCCACAGACCGCCCATCTTGAAGATGTTCTGCTCGTGGTGGCAGGCAACGATCACCGAACCGGACGCAAGGAACAGCAGGGCCTTGAAGAAGGCGTGGGTCATCAGGTGGAAGATCGCGCCATCCCAGGCACCAACGCCCAGGGCCAGGAACATGTAGCCGATCTGGCTCATGGTCGAGTAGGCGAGGATACGCTTGATGTCGGTCTGGACCAGGGCTGCAAAGCCTGCCAGAACCAGGGTCACGCCACCGACGATTCCTACTAGATGCAGGATCTCCGGCGCCAGGGTGAACAGGCCGTGGGTACGGGCAATCAGGTAGACGCCAGCGGTTACCATGGTTGCGGCGTGGATCAGTGCCGAAACCGGAGTCGGGCCGGCCATCGCATCCGCCAGCCAGGTTTGCAGCGGCAGTTGCGCGGATTTACCGACAGCACCGCCCAGCAGCATCAGGGTGGCCATGACCATCCAGAAGTCACCGGACTGGAATTTCTGCGGAGCCAGCACCAGCAGTTCCTGAACGTTCAGGGTGCCCAGTTGGGCAAACAGAATGAACAGGCCGATGGCCATGAACACGTCACCGATACGGGTCACGATGAAGGCTTTGAGTGCGGCGTTACCGTTGTTGCGGTTGCTATAGTAGAAACCGATCAACAGGTACGAGCACAGGCCCACGCCTTCCCAGCCGAAGTACAGGAACAACAGGTTATCGCCCAGTACCAGGAACAGCATGCTGGCGATAAACAGGTTGGTGTAGGCGAAGAAGCGCGAGTAACCGGCTTCACCGCGCATGTACCAGGAGGCGAACAGGTGGATCAGGAAGCCGACGCCAACCACCACACCGAGCATGGTCAGCGACAGGCCGTCCAGGTACAGGGCGAAGTTCGGCGTGAAGCCTTCCACCGCCATCCATTGCCACAACACCTGGGTGTAGTGACCGCCTTCCGGCGGGGCGACGTTGAATTGCCAGATCACATAGGCCGCGACGATCGCCGACAGGCCAATGGAGCCGACGCCTATCAGCGCCGAGAGGTTTTCCGAGAGGCGTCCCCGGGAGAACGCCAGCAGCACAAAACCGATCAGAGGGAAAAGGAAAGTCAGATAGAGAAGGTTCATCCGCGCATCTCACTGGCAGCGTCGATATCGAGCGTGTGGAAGCGGCGATACAGTTGCAGCAGGATCGCCAGGCCAATACTGGCCTCGGCGGCTGCCAGGCTGATCACCAGGATGAACATGATCTGTCCATCCGGCTGCGCCCAGCGGCTACCGGCAACGATGAACGCCAGGGCGGAGGCATTCATCATGACCTCCAGGCTCATCAGCACGAAGAGAATGTTGCGGCGGACCATCAGGCCGACCAGACCGAGGCAGAACAGGATGCCGGCGACCGCCAGACCATGCTCCATGGGGATAGCAGGCATCGTCATTGCTCCTTGGCTTCGTTGCGGCCCAAGTGGAACGCCGTGACGGCTGCGGCGAGCAGCAGCATCGAGGCGAGTTCGACCACCAGCAGGTAAGGACCGAACAGGCTGATGCCCACGGCCTTGGCGTCTACGGTGGTGTGGCCGATGGCTTCACCGGTCTGGTGGGAGAACAGCACATACAGCAGTTCCACCAGCAGCAGCGCGGCGAGGAGGACCGGGCCGCCCCAGATACCGGGCTTGAGCCAGGCGCGCTCTTGCTGAGCCGAGGCCGGACCCAGGTTCAGCATCATCACCACGAACACGAACAGCACCATGATGGCGCCAGCGTAGGCGATCACTTCCAGTACACCGGCGAACGGCGCGCCTAGGGCGAAGAACGTCATCGCCACGGCGATCAGCGAAATGATCAGGTAGAGCAGGGCGTGCACAGGGTTGGTGTTGGTGATCACGCGAAGCGTGGACACCACAGCGATACCCGATGCGAAATAGAAAGCGAATTCCATCTTTCTTCCTTAAGGCAGCAAGCTCTTCACGTTGATCGGTTCGGCTTCATTCTGCGCGGAGCCTTTCGGCTTCCCGGCAATCGCCATACCTGCAACACGATAGAAGTTGTAATCAGGGTTTTTGCCGGGGCCGGAGATCAGCAGATCTTCTTTCTCGTAAACCAGGTCCTGACGTTTGAACTCGGCCATCTCGAAATCCGGTGTCAGCTGGATCGCGGTGGTCGGGCAGGCTTCCTCGCAGAGGCCGCAGAAAATGCAGCGCGAGAAGTTGATGCGAAAGAACTCCGGGTACCAGCGACCGTCTTCGGTTTCAGCTTTCTGCAGCGAGATGCAACCGACCGGGCACGCCACGGCGCACAGGTTGCAGGCTACACAACGCTCTTCGCCGTCGGGGTCGCGGGTCAGGACGATACGTCCACGAAAGCGCGGCGGCAGGTACACCGCCTCTTCCGGATATTGCAGCGTGTCGCGCTTGCGGAAGGCATGGCTGAAGATCATCACCAGGCTGCGAAGCTGGGTGTAGAAGCCATGCACGATGTCAAATATGTACTTCATGATTCTCTATCCTCACTGAGCCGCGACGGCGGTCGTGTTGAGCAACACGATCGCAGCGGTCACCAGCATGTTGATGAGGGTCAGCGGCAGGCAGAACTTCCAGCTGAAATCCATCACTTGGTCATACCGTGGGCGCGGAATCGAGGCGCGCAGCAGGATGAAGAACATGATGAAGAACGCGGTTTTCAACGCGAACCAGATGAACGGGATCTGCGGCAGAATGCCAAACGGACCGTGCCAGCCACCGAAGAACAGGGTCACCAGCAGCGCCGAGATCAGCACGATGCCGATGTACTCGCCGACGAAGAACATGCCCCATTTCATGCCGGCGTATTCAATGTGGTAGCCGTCAGCCAGTTCCTGTTCCGCTTCCGGCTGGTCGAACGGGTGACGGTGAGTCACGGCGACGCCAGCGATGAAGAAGGTCAGGAAACCGAAGATCTGCGGAATGACGAACCACAGGTTCTGCGCTTGATATTCAACGATATCGCGCATGTTGAACGAGCCAACCTGGATCACGATACCCATCAGCGACAGGCCCATGAACACTTCGTACGACACGGTTTGTGCAGAGGCCCGCAAGCTGCCCAGCAGGGCGAACTTGTTGTTGCTCGACCAGCCAGCGAACAACACCGCGTAGACCGACAGGCCAGCCATTGCAAAGAAGAACAGGATGCCGATGTTGATGTCCGCGACACCCCAGGTCGGGGTGATCGGGATGATCGCGAAGGCAATCAGCAAGGCGCTCATGGCCACGACCGGCGCCAAAGTGAAGATCACTTTGTCGGCGAACGGCGGCGTCCAGTCTTCCTTGAAGAACATCTTGATCATGTCGGCGGCGATCTGGAACGCGCCGAACGGACCGACGCGGTTCGGACCGTAACGGTCTTGCCAGAGGGCGAGCAGACGACGCTCGACCCAGCTCAGCAGGGCGCCGCAAACCACTACGGCGAGCAGAATCACCACGGCCTTGAGGACCGCGATGATCACGTCGATCACTTCAGGAGTGAACAAGGTCATTGAGCTGCCTCCTGCAGACCGTCAACGGATTTGCCAAAGATCGCTGGCGGAATGCCGGCGATGCCCGCAGGCAGTGCCACCAGACCAGCACCCAGTTCTTCATTGATGCGCAGCGGCAGACGCAGGGTCTGGCCAGCCACATTCAGGCTCAGCATGGCACCGTCATTGACGCCCAAACGGTCGGCTTCAGACTTGGCCAGTGCAACATAAGCAGCTGGAATGCGTTCCTGAACCGGAGCGGCTTTCGAAGAGTTCTCTTCGCTGCCGAACAGGTGGAAGAACGGCACAACCTGCCAGGTGCCCTGGGCCGGGTTGAACGCGCGCGGAACACTGGCGAACCAGTTCAGCGAGTCACCAGTGCTTTCGATCAGGCGGGTGCCCGGGTCGCCAGCGCGGATATGACCACCGACTTCGTCCTGGAACTTGTTCCAGGCTTGCGGCGAGTTCCAGCCCGGAGACCAGGCGAATGGCACTTGCTGACGCGGCTCAGCCGAGCCCGAGTAACCTTCCATGGAGAAGGCGAACGCGGTGTCCTTGTCCTGCGGGGTACGTGGCTCGTGCACGCTGATGTCGGCGCGCATGGCGGTACGACCGGAGTAGCGCAGCGGTTCACGGGCCAGCTTCATGCCCTTGATGCGGAACGCGGCGGACGGTGCGGCATCGACGATGCGGTTCAGGATCGAGGTGCTGGAAGCGACGGCGGCGGTGGCGTGGTCCAGTTGGGTCCAGTCGATCGGCTGGTTCAACAGGGTCGCGCGCAGGGCATGCAGCCAGCGCCAGCCTTCGTGAACCAGGATGCTCGCATCCATGTACTTCGGATCGAAGACCTGGAAGAAGCGCTGGGCGCGACCTTCCTGGCTGACCAGGGTGCCGTCGCCTTCAGCGAAGCTGGCGGCTGGCAGAACCAGGTGTGCGCGGTCGCTGGTGGCAGTCTTCTGATGGTCGGCGACGATCAGCACTTTGGCGGCGCTCAGGGCAGCATCGACCTTGGCCTTGTCGGTACGGGTGTACAGATCGTTTTCCAGCACGACGATGGCGTCGGCCTTACCCTCGATCACCGCTTGCAGCGCAGCGTCGACCGATTCGCCACCGAGCATGGCCAGGCCGAGGCTGTTGGCCTCTGGCACGATCAGGCTGATGGAGCCGTTCTTCTCGCGCAGCTTCAGGGCCTTGGCGATGTTCGCGGCAGCTTCGATCAAGGCTTTGGAGCCCAGGGACGTACCGGCGATGATCAGTGGGCGCTTGGCTGCGAGCAGGGCGTCGGCGATGCGCTTGGCCAGTTCGAGGGCTTCAGCGTCCAGGCCTTCAACGGCTGGAGCGCTGGCGTCGAGGGCGTGAGCCACGGCGAAACCGATGCGGGCCAGGTCGTCTGGAGCGGCGTGAACACATTCTTCGGCGATGTCGTCGAGCTTGGTTTCAGCCAGGCTTGCGATGAACAGCGGGTTCAGCGCGTGCTGACCGATGTTCTTCACCGCGGCGTCGAGCCAAGGCTGGACGCGCATGGCGTCGGCCATGTCTTCGGCCTTGCCCTTGACCGATTGACGCAGGGACAGGGCCATGCGCGCAGCAGTCTGGGTCAGGTCTTCACCGAGGACGAACACAGCGTCGTGGTCTTCGATGTCGCGCATGTTCGGCACTGGCAGCGGGCTGTCTTTGAGCACTTGCAGGACCAGGCGGATGCGCTCCAGCTCGGCAGCTTCGATACCCGAGTAGAAATGCTCGGCGCCGACCAGTTCGCGCAGCGCGTAGTTGCTTTCGAGGCTGGCGCGGGGCGAACCGATACCGACGATGTTGCGACCGCGCAGCAGGTCGGCGGCTTTATCCAGCGCTTCGTCGAGGCTCAGCTTGGCGCCATTGGCCAGCAGTGGCTGACGCGGGCGGTCTTCGCGGTTGACATAGCCATAGCCGAAACGGCCACGGTCGCACAGGAAGTACTGGTTCACCGAACCGTTGAAGCGGTTTTCGATGCGACGAAGTTCGCCGTAACGTTCGCCCGGGGAGATGTTGCAACCGCTGGAGCAGCCATGGCAGATGCTCGGCGAGAACTGCATGTCCCACTTGCGGTTGTAGCGTTCGGAGTGAGTCTTGTCGGTGAACACACCGGTCGGGCAGACCTCGGTGAGGTTGCCGGAGAACTCGCTTTCCAGGGTGCCGTCTTCAACGCGACCGAAGTACACGTTGTCGTGGGCGCCGAATACACCGAGGTCGGTGCCGCCGGCGTAGTCTTTGTAGAAGCGCACGCAGCGGTAGCAAGCGATGCAGCGGTTCATTTCGTGGGAAATGAACGGGCCCAGTTGCTGGTTCTGGTGGGTACGCTTGGTGAAGCGGTAACGGCGCTCGTTGTGGCCGGTCATTACCGTCATGTCTTGCAGGTGGCAGTGACCGCCTTCTTCACAGACCGGGCAGTCGTGAGGGTGGTTGGTCATCAACCATTCAACAACACTGGCACGGAAGGCCTTGGATTCTTCATCTTCGATGGAGATCCAGGTGCCGTCGGTGGCAGGGGTCATGCAGGACATGACGATACGACCACGGGTGTCGTTCTCGTCGGTGTACTGCTTGATCGCGCACTGGCGGCAAGCGCCAACGCTGCCCAGGGCAGGGTGCCAGCAGAAATAAGGGATATCGAGGCCTAGCGACAGACATGCCTGTAACAGGTTGTCTGCCCCGTCGACTTCGAGCTCTTTGCCGTCTACGTGGATAGTGGCCATGGTTCAAAGTTCTTCGTTGGCCCGGTGTCAGCGGGCGTGGCTAATGGAATCTTGTTATCCGCGTGAATCAACACAGCCGTTAAAGGCGTCATCACACGAAAAGCGAAGGGCACGGACCCTTCGCCTTTTTTAAGCGTTTACGCGCCGACCAGGATCGGCCTTGCCAGAGGCGGGACGGCGGCGCTGACAGGCGCGATACCGGCTTCGAACTCTGGACGGAAGTATTTGATTGCGCTGCCCAACGGCTCCACGGCGCCCGGTGCGTGAGCACAGAAGGTCTTGCCTGGGCCGAGGAAGCCGACCAGACCCAGCAGGGTCTCGATGTCGCCTGGCTGGCCTTCACCGTTCTCGATGGCCATCAGGAGCTTGACGCTCCATGGCAAGCCATCGCGGCACGGGGTGCAGAAGCCACAGGACTCGCGAGCGAAGAACTGCTCCATGTTGCGCAGCAGGGACACCATGTTGACGCTGTCGTCCACCGCCATGGCCAGGCCGGTACCCATGCGGGTGCCCACTTTGGCGATGCCGCCGGCGTACATTTGTGCGTCCAGGTGTTCCGGCAACAGGAAGCCGGTACCGGCGCCGCCAGGCTGCCAGCACTTGAGCTTGTACCCGTCGCGCATGCCGCCGGCGTAGTCTTCGAACAGTTCGCGACCGGTGACGCCAAACGGCAATTCCCACAGACCAGGGTTCTTGACCTTGCCGGAGAAGCCCATGAGCTTGGTGCCCATGTCTTCGCTGCCTTCGCGGGCCAACGATTTGTACCAGTCCACGCCGTCGGCGATGATCGCCGGCACGTTGCACAGGGTCTCGACGTTGTTCACGCAAGTCGGCTTGCCCCACACGCCAACGGCGGCAGGGAAGGGCGGCTTGGAGCGCGGGTTGGCGCGACGGCCTTCGAGGGAGTTGATCAGTGCGGTTTCTTCACCGCAGATGTAACGCCCGGCGCCGGTGTGGACGAATAGCTCGAAATCAAAACCCGAACCCAGGATGTTCTTGCCCAGCAGGCCGGCTGCCTTGGCTTCTTCCACGGCACGGTTCAAGTGCTTGGCGGCGGTGGTGTACTCGCCACGCAGGAAGATGTAGCCACGGTAGGTTTTCAGTGCGCGGGCACTGATCAGCATGCCTTCGATCAGCAGATGGGGCAGTTGCTCCATCAGCATGCGGTCTTTCCAGGTGTTGGGCTCCATTTCATCCGCGTTGCACAGCAGGTAGCGGATGTTGATGGACTCGTCCTTGGGCATCAGGCCCCACTTAACACCCGTGGGGAAGCCTGCACCGCCGCGACCCTTGAGGCCGGAATCTTTCACGGTCTGGACGATGTCGTCCTGAGCCATGTCGGCGAAGGCCTTGCGCGCAGCGGCGTAACCGTTCTTGGCCTGGTACTCGTCGAGCCAGACGGCTTCTCCGTCGTCACGCAAACGCCAGGTCAGCGGGTGAGTCTCGGCCGAACGCTTGATGAGGTTGGCCGGACCGAAGGAAGTCAGGGTCATACGTAGCCCTCGAGCAATTTGGCAACGCCTGCTGGCTGCACATCACCGAAAGTGTCGTCGTCGATCATCAACGCCGGCGCCTTGTCGCAGTTGCCGAGGCAGCAGACCGGCAGCAGGGTGAAACGACCGTCGGCGGTGGTCTGACCCAGGCCGATGCCCAGCTTGCTCTGGATTTCGCTGACCACGGACTCGTGGCCGCCGATGTAGCAGACCATGCTGTCGCAGACGCGAATGATGTGACGGCCCACTGGCTGACGGAAGATCTGGCTATAGAACGTCGCCACGCCTTCAACGTCGCTGGCCGGGATACCGAGGATCTCGCCGATGGCGTACAAGGCGCCGTCCGGCACCCAGCCACGTTCCTTCTGGACGATCTTCAGGGCTTCGATCGACGCCGCGCGCGGGTCTTCGTAGTGATGCAACTCGTGCTCGATGGCCGAGCGCTCGGTTTCACTCAAGGTGAAACGGTCTGTCTGGATAAGCGTGCTGTTCATGCTTAGCGGTCCACGTCGGCCATAACGAAATCGATACTACCCAGGTACGCAATCAAGTCCGCGACCATGCTGCCTTTGATCACCGAAGGGATCTGCTGCAGGTGCGGGAAGCTTGGGGTGCGAATCCGGGTGCGGTAGCTCATGGTGCCGCCATCGCTCGTCAGGTAATAACTGTTGATGCCCTTGGTCGCTTCGATCATCTGGAAGGATTCGTTGGCCGGCATGACCGGGCCCCACGAAACCTGCAGGAAGTGCGTGATCAAGGTTTCGATGTGCTGCAGGGTGCGCTCTTTCGGAGGCGGCGTGGTCAGCGGGTGATCCGCCTTGTACGGGCCTTCTGGCATGTTGCGCAGGCACTGGTCGATGATCTTGATGCTCTGGCGCATCTCTTCGACGCGCACGATGCAACGGTCGTAGGCATCGCCATTGGCCGCCAGCGGCACTTCGAACTCGAAGTTCTCGTAGCCGGAGTACGGGCGCGCCTTACGCAGGTCGAAATCGCAACCAGTGGCGCGCAGGCCGGAACCGGTGACGCCCCATTCCAGGGCCTCTTTGGTGTTGTAGTCGGCGACGCCGATGGTCCGGCCGCGCAGGATGCTGTTGTCCAGTGCGGCTTTCTGGTATTCGTCCAGACGCTTTGGCATCCACTCGACGAAATCCTTGACCAGTTTTTCCCAACCGCGCGGCAGGTCGTGGGCGACGCCACCGATGCGGTACCAGGCCGGGTGCAGACGGAAGCCGGTAATGGCCTCGATCACCGTGTACGCCTTCTGGCGGTCGGTGAAGGTGAAGAACACCGGGGTCATGGCGCCGACGTCCTGGATGTAGGTACCCAGGAACAGCAGGTGGCTGGTGATCCGGAAGAACTCGGCCATCATGATGCGGATGACGTCGACCTTCTCCGGCACCTTGATGCCGGCCAGCTTTTCGACCGAGAGCACGTACGGCAGGTTGTTCATCACGCCGCCGAGGTAGTCGATACGGTCGGTGTACGGGATGAAGCTGTGCCAGGACTGACGCTCGGCCATCTTCTCGGCACCACGGTGGTGGTAACCGACGTCCGGTACGCAGTCGACGATCTCTTCACCGTCCAGCTGCAGGATGATGCGGAACGCACCGTGCGCGGACGGGTGGTTCGGGCCGAGGTTGAGGAACATGTAGTCCTCGTTCGGGCCGGAACGCTTCATGCCCCAGTCTTCAGGCTTGAAGCGCGCGGCTTCTTCCTCGAGCTGTTGCTTGGCCAGGGTCAGGCTGAACGGATCGAACTCGGTGGCACGGGCCGGGAAGTCCTTGCGCAGCGGGTGACCTTCCCAGGTCGGCGGCATCATGATGCGCGACAGATGCGGGTGGCCTTTGAAGTCGATGCCGAACATGTCCCAGACTTCACGCTCGTACCAGTTGGCGTTCGGCCAGATGCTGGTGACGGTCGGCAAGCTGAGGTCGCTCTCGGACAAGGCGACTTTGATCATGACGTCACTATTACGTTCGATCGACATCAAGTGATAGAACACGGAGAAGTCGACGCCGTTCGGCAGCCCTTGACGCTTGGTGCGCAGACGCTCGTCCACGCCGTGCAGGTCATAGAGCATGACGTACGGCTTGGGCAGGTTGCGCAGGAAGCCCAGGACTTCGACGAGTTTGGCGCGGGCAACCCAAAGCACCGGCATGCCGGTGCGGGTAGCCTGGGCGGTGAACGCCTCCGGGCCAAAACGGTTATTCAGTTCGACGACCACATCCTGGTCGTCTGCCTTGTAAGGCGGGATGTACAGAGCACTGCCTGTAGTCATGGTTATTTTATCGCTTTCGGTCAACGTAAAGAATGAAGCCAGTTTCTCGTTCTATTAAAGAAGCAGATCTGGATCAGACTTCGTCGGGGCTGCGCAGGTTGGTTACCTGAATACGCTGTTCGCGGCGCTTTTCCTTTTCGGAAGGCATCTCGGCGCGGTACACGCCTTGATCGCCAACGACCCAGGAAAGTGGACGACGCTCCTGGCCAATCGACTCCTGCAACAGCATCAAGCCTTGCAGGAAAGCCTCAGGGCGGGGCGGGCAGCCAGGCACGTAGACGTCCACGGGCAGGAACTTGTCCACCCCTTGAACGACGGAGTAGATGTCGTACATGCCACCGGAGTTGGCGCACGAACCCATGGAGATGACCCATTTAGGCTCGAGCATTTGCTCGTAGAGACGCTGAATGATCGGCGCCATCTTGATGAAGCAGGTACCGGCGATAACCATGAAATCCGCCTGGCGCGGCGATGCCCGGATAACCTCGGCGCCAAAGCGCGCGATGTCGTGGGGCGCCGTGAAGGCGGTGGTCATTTCCACGTAGCAGCACGAAAGACCGAAGTTATACGGCCACAGGGAGTTCTTGCGCCCCCAGTTGATCGTGCCGTTAAGCACGTCTTCGAGCTTGCCCATGAAAATGTTTTTGTGGACTTGATCTTCTAACGGATCGGAAACGGTTTCCCGCTGGCCAATCGGATACTGCTCGTTAGGAGCATCGGGGTCGATCCTGGTGAGATTGTATTGCATTGCCAAAGCCTCATTGTTTCAGCTTCGCTTGCCGCTTGCGCCGAGCTTCCGGAGCCCAGTCAAGGGCACCCACTCGGAATAGGTAGACAAGGCCTGCCAACAGAATTGCTATGAAAACGAGAGCTTCGACGAATCCGGTCCAGCCGCTTTCGCGGACGGACACAGACCATGCAAAGAGAAAGAGGGCTTCGATATCGAAGATCACGAAGAGCATCGCGACCAGATAGAATTTGGCTGAGAGCCGCAAGCGGGCGCCACCTGTAGGTAGCATGCCGGACTCGAACGGTTCGTTTTTGCTGCGGCCCCAGGCTTTTGACCCGAGGAGGCTGGAAACACCGAGCATGAAGGCGCAGAGGCCGACAACGCCTAGAAGGAAAATGGCAAAGCCCCAGTTGTGGGCCATGAGTCCTGTCGCTTCGGGCATGCTGGTAATCCTTAACAGAGAGCAAAGGTCTCTGAGCTTGAAAAGAAACAAAAGCAGTGACGATATGTCGCAGCAATCAATCCCGCTGATTTTATGGCTAAACACCCGGCAAGTAAAATTCCTATAGCGAAATTTATTATAGGAATAAGGACATAGCGCGATTCAAAACCCCCGCAGGCCTTGCGGCTTGGGCATTAGCCGGCATTTCGTCAATTATGTTTTGTAGGGAATGTAACGAACATTGTTTGCGCTAAATGATAATCAGTATTGTTTAGCGCGATTTTTAAACTGCTTGTCCGCCGGGTACTCGGGAAGTTGTCTTATATGGGCGTTACAGCAAGTAGCGGAGGGGTGTGTTTTAGCGGGTTTTTCTGACAGTCGCACCGCTCTGGATCAATGATTTTCAGATCACCACTTTCCCCTGTGGGAGCGGGCTTGCTCGCGAATGCGGTTCATCATTGAGTATTGATGTCGACTGATCCGACGCTTTCGCGAGCAAGCCCGCTCCCACAGGGTTTTTGCAGTGTTTGTTGAATCCCAGGCAAAAAAACGCCCCGAACCAGTCGGGGCGTCAGATGTGCAGCGCTGCGGTTAGCTTTCTATTCGGCCCGCAGCGGCTGATGTCTCAAGCGAAGCAGATCAGTGGAACTGTTCTTCTTCGGTCGAACCGGTCAGCGCGGTCACCGAGGACGAGCCACCTTGGATCACGGTGGTCATGTCGTCGAAGTAGCCGGTGCCCACTTCCTGCTGGTGCGCCACGAAGGTGTAACCCTTGGAAGCGTCAGCGAATTCCTGCTCTTGCAGCTTCACGTAGGCAGTCATGTCGTTGCGGGCGTAGTCGTGCGCCAGGTTGAACATGCTGTGCCACATGTTGTGAATGCCGGCCAGGGTGATGAACTGGTGCTTGTAGCCCATGGCGGACAGTTCGCGCTGGAACTTGGCGATGGTCGCGTCGTCCAGGTTTTTCTTCCAGTTGAAGGAAGGCGAGCAGTTGTACGACAGCAGTTGGTCCGGGTATTCCTTCTTGATCGCTTCAGCGAAGCGACGAGCCTCGTCCAGGTCTGGCTTGGCGGTTTCGCACCAGATCAGGTCGGCGTACGGAGCGTAGGCCAGGCCGCGAGCGATGGCCTGGTCCAGACCGGCGCGCACCTTGTAGAAGCCTTCCTGGGTACGTTCGCCAGTCACGAATGGTTGGTCGTACGGGTCGCAGTCGGACGTCAGCAGGTCAGCAGCGTTAGCGTCGGTACGGGCCAGGATGATGGTCGGAGTACCGGCAACGTCAGCAGCCAGACGGGCAGCGGTCAGCTTCTGTACGGCTTCCTGGGTAGGAACCAGTACCTTGCCGCCCATGTGGCCGCATTTCTTCACGGAAGCCAGTTGGTCTTCGAAGTGAACGCCGGCGGCGCCTGCTTCGATCATGCTCTTCATCAGCTCGTAGGCGTTCAGTACGCCGCCGAAACCGGCTTCAGCGTCAGCAACGATAGGAGCGAAGTAGTCGATGTAGCCGTCGTCGCCCGGGTTCTTGCCGGCTTTCCACTGGATCTGGTCGGCGCGACGGAACGAGTTGTTGATGCGCTTGACCACGGTTGGCACCGAGTCCACCGGGTACAGCGACTGGTCCGGGTACATCGATTCGGCGGAGTTGTTGTCCGCAGCCACTTGCCAGCCCGACAGGTAGATCGCCTGGATGCCGGCCTTGACTTGTTGTACAGCCTGGCCGCCGGTCAGGGCGCCCATGCAGTTGACGAAATCTTTCTCAGGACGGAAGGCTGGCTTGGCACCCTGGGTCACCAGGTTCCACAGCTTCTCGGCGCCCATTTTTGCAAAGGTGTGCTCAGGTTGAACTGAGCCACGCAGGCGGACGACGTCAGCAGCGGAGTAAGTGCGTGTCACGCCTTTCCAGCGCGGGTTTTCAGCCCAGTCTTTTTCGAGGGCTGCAATTTGCTGTTCGCGTGTCAGTGCCATGGGAGATAAACCTCGTCGCGTCTTTATGAAAAGTTGTTCTGCGGTGGAAAATTCCTGCGCTCGCTGACCAGAAGCTTAAGCGGTCAAGTCGGATTCGGCGGGGAGGGCGACGGGATGAACGATCGGCTCGAGGGGAAGTGAGCAGGTAAAGGCGAACTGCGGGCGCATTCAGGCGTCGTGGGCCTTGGTGCGAACAACAGTGTAGTGCCGGGTTACCTATTACGCTTCCGTCCCTCGGGACAACTTCGTTCCAGTCGACAACCTCGTCAAACACACCTTGTGGGCGGTACAGACACGAAGCGGTTCGCGGGGGTAGGTGCGAACATCGCCTCGAAGGCCCTTGCCAGGGCCTCTGATTAGCGGGAGCGAGGCCATCATGCCTTCGCTTTTTTGCCTCGTCAAACGTTTTGTAGTGCTTTTTTTCAGGCACTACATCTTTGGTCTAATACGACTCGTCAGTCAGTTTTTGGTGCTTTAGTCCAGGGTGTCGACTTTCACCCGCAATGTCATGTCGTTGCGGCTCTGGGTCGAGTAGCTGCGGGTCTGGCCCTGATTGTCGGCCTGGGTCTGGCCGTTGACCCCGGCCAGCAGGATCCACTCACCGAGGTGGCCGATGACGGTTGTGTCGGTGCTTTGTACGTTCACTACATCGGGACGTTCCTGGCTCATGCGGTCACGGTTGGTACTGATCGACAGGTGAACGATGTCACCGGTGACGTTTGCGGTGACATAGAAGCCCTGGGTGACGTTGCGGTATTCGGTCTGGCTGCGCAGGTCGCCGTAGGAGTCGGTCTGTGAACTGGTCAGCGGCACGCTCTGGCCGACCTGGATCAGCGCCGGTGCGCCTTCGCTGGCCTGCACTTGCTGAACGCCGCCGTCGCGGCTATCGGTGCTGTAATTGATGATGCGGGTCTGGTTTGGCTTGGCGCCGTTCACCGAATAACCCTGGTCACCCTGGAAGTTGTTGTCGCTGGTGTCGACGGTGATCAGCAGGCGCTTGGGGGCGGTGTCGAGTTGCGAAAGAAGGGCTTTAAGTTCGTCGATTTTGCGCTGATCGGCGTTGACGATGAGTTGATTGCCGTAGGCGCTGACCTGGCCGTCCTTGCCGACGAAATCCTGCGCCACCGGCAGCAGGTCGGCGCTGGTGTGGTACTTGAGGGGCACAATTTCTGTGGCTGCCATCACCGAAAAACTGCAACCGAGCAGCAAGGTGGTGAGCAGGGTGCGTAGGGACATGTCCGTTATCTCCGCGTTCTGAAGCTTGATATTGCCAGTTTGTCGGCCTGGCGTGGCGCTAGTTGAATCGTAGACAGCAAAACGCCCCGGCATCGTGTGATGTCGGGGCGTTTTGTGGCGTGCTTTCTGGCCTCTTCACGAGCAAGCCCGCTCCCACAGGTTCAGCGTGAACCTTGTGGGAGCGGGCTTGCTCGCGAAAGGAGCACCTCGGTCTCAGGCCGAATGGCGAACCATGTCTACATGCGGAATCCCGGCTTCCAGGAACTCCTCACTGACCATGTGAAAGCCCAGGCGCTCATAGAACGCTGTGGCTTGTACCTGAGCGCTGAGCATCTGCTGCTTGAGTCCGCGCTCTTCGGCTTCACCGATGACCGCTTGCATCAGTGCATCGCCGACTTTCAGGCCGCGCCAGTCCTTGAGTACCGACACCCGGCCGACGTGGCCGTCGGGCAGCAGGCGGGCGGTGCCAATCGGAAAGTCGCCTTCGTAAGCGAGGAAGTGCACTGCATCAATGTCATCGGCGTCCCATTCCAATTCTGGCGGAACGGATTGCTCGGCGACGAACACCGTCTCACGAATGCGCCGGATCTCGGCGTTGTCCTTCTGCCAGTCTGCGACACGTACGTGAATCTTATTCATCGGCAAACCCCAGGCTTCCTTGCTTGACCAGTTCGCACAGCAGGCCGCGACCGTCTTCGTCGCTCAGCCAGTCGCCGAGGTTGTCGGTGTGCAGCGAGTCGGCGGCGCAGATCATCTTCAGCAGTTCGCGCAGTTTGCCAGGCAGGTAACGGCTCTGGCCGCTGGCGAACAGCAGCAGGTCGTCATCGACTTCAGACCACGCCAGGCGTGCGCTCGGGTTGCGAACCAGGATCGCGCCCTGTTCCAGGGCGGACATGAAGTCCTCTTCCTCGACGTCTTCCGGGCCCACCACCAGTTCCGGGTAGCGTGGCTCGGTCATGAACTGGCCGAACCAGGTCAGCAGCAGGCGCTCGTCGCTCATGTGCTCGGCCAGCAGACCTTTGAGGCGGTCGAGTGCGTCGCGCTGGATCTGGTGAGGATCGGCAGTCGGCAAGGCGTCGGCGTCGGTGTAGCGTTCTTCGTCCGACAGGAACTGGCTGAGGAAGTCGGTGAAGTGGGTCAGTACTTCAGCGGCGCTCGGTGCGCGGAAGCCGACCGAGTAGGTCATGCATTCATCGACGGCGACGCCGCAATGGGCCAGGCGCGGTGGCAGGTAGAGCATGTCGCCCGGTTCCAGCACCCATTCATCGGTGGCTTCGAATTCGGAGAGGATGCGCAGGTCGGCGTGGGCCAGCATCGGGCTCTCGGTATTGCACATCTGGCCGATCTTCCAGTTGCGCTTGCCGTGGCCTTGCAGCAGGAACACGTCGTAGTTGTCGAAGTGCGGACCAACGCTGCCACCCGGTGCGGCGTAGCTGATCATCACGTCGTCGATGCGCCAGCTCGGCAGAAAGCGGAAATTTTCCAGCAATTCGCTGACTTCCGGGACGAACTGATCCACGGCTTGCACCAGCAGGGTCCAGTCACGTTCAGGCAGCTTGCTGAATTCATCTTCGGCGAACGGGCCGCGACGCAGTTCCCACGGACGCTCGCCATTCTCGATGATCAGTCGCGATTCGACTTCTTCTTCCAGCGCCAGGCCGGCCAGTTCGTCGGCGTCGATCGGGCTTTCGAAATCAGGAATTGCCTGACGGATCAACAGCGGCTTTTTCTGCCAGTAGTCGCGCAGGAATTCCCGTGCCGTGATGCCACCCAGAAGTTGAAGAGGAATATCAGGATTCATGTGTAACCTATTGAAAAAATGCACTTTTCAGACGGGAATAAAAACGCCCGGCGCGGCCGGGCGTCTTAAAAGGGTCTAGCGGTCGATCAGATGCGCTTGGCTTGTTCTACAGCGTTGCCGATGTAGTTCGCCGGGGTGAGCAATTTCAGCTCGGCCTTGGCGGCGGCTGGCATGTCCAGGCCGTCGATGAAAGTCTGCAGTGCTTCAGGGCTGATGCCCTTGCCGCGGGTCAGTTCTTTCAGCTTTTCGTACGGGTTTTCGATGTTGTAGCGACGCATCACGGTCTGGATCGGCTCGGCCAATACTTCCCAGCAGGCGTCCAGGTCAGCGGCAATCTTCTGCTCGTTGAGCTCAAGCTTGCTGATGCCCTTGAGGCTGGCTTCGTACGCGATCACGCTGTGGGCGAAGCCGACACCGAGGTTGCGCAGTACGGTGGAGTCGGTCAGGTCGCGCTGCCAGCGGGAGATCGGCAGTTTGCTCGCCAGGTGCTGGAAAAGTGCGTTGGCGATACCCAGGTTGCCTTCGGAGTTTTCGAAGTCGATCGGGTTGACCTTGTGCGGCATGGTCGACGAGCCGATTTCGCCAGCGATGGTGCGCTGTTTGAAATAACCCAGGGAGATATAGCCCCAGATGTCGCGGTCGAAGTCGATCAGGATGGTGTTGAAACGGGCGATTGCGTCGAACAGCTCGGCAATGTAGTCGTGCGGTTCGATTTGCGTGGTGTAAGGGTTGAAGCCCAGGCCCAGTTCGTCTTCGATGAAGGCGCGGGCGTTGGCTTCCCAGTCGATCTCAGGGTAGGCCGACAGGTGGGCGTTGTAGTTGCCGACAGCGCCGTTGATCTTGCCCAGCAGCGGCACGGCGGCGACTTGGGCGATCTGGCGCTCAAGGCGGTAAACCACGTTCGCCAGCTCTTTGCCCAGGGTGGTCGGCGAGGCCGGTTGGCCGTGGGTGCGCGACAGCATCGGCACGTCGGCGAAACGGATCGCCAGTTCGCGGATGGCGTTGGCGGTCTGGCGCATCAGCGGCAGCATTACGTCATCACGGCCTTCGCGCAGCATCAGGGCGTGGGACAGGTTGTTGATGTCCTCGCTGGTGCAGGCAAAGTGGATGAATTCGCTGACCTTGGCCAGTTCAGGCAGCTTGGCCGCTTGCTCTTTGAGCAGGTATTCGATGGCCTTGACGTCGTGGTTGGTGGTGCGCTCGATCTCTTTGACGCGCTCGGCGTGCTCCAGAGAGAAGTTTTCCGCCAGGGTGTTGAGCGCAGCGTTGGCTTCGGCGGAGAACGCCGGCACTTCACTGATGGCAGGGTGAGCGGCCAGGCGCTGGAGCCAGCGCACTTCAACCAGGACGCGGGCACGGATCAGGCCGTACTCGCTGAAAATTGGGCGCAGGGCCTGGGTTTTGCCGGCGTAGCGGCCGTCAACAGGGGAAACCGCAGTGAGCGAAGAAAGCTGCATGGGGTGTTCTCGGACAGTCGGGCAACGAAATGGGGCGCGTATCATACATGAAAAAATCCGCCGGTCCGTCGCCAACTGACCGGCGTATTACGCGTATTGCTGAGTTCGGTGCTGTCGATGCGGGTTATTCGTTACGCATCAAGGGGTAAAGCTCTTTGAGCAATTTGCGGCGGCTGATCACCAGCTGCCAGCGATGACCGCCCAATTGCCGCCACAGGCGCGCCGAACGAATGCCGGCCAACAGCAGGGCGCGGATTTTCGAGGCGTTGCTCGGTTGTTGCAGGTTGCGCATGTCGCCGTGCACCTGGATGCGTTGGCGCAGGGTGCTCAGGGTGTCCTGGTACAGCGCGCCGCAGGCGGCGACCACGTTTTCGTGGGCCGGGCCGAAGTGTTCGACCTGGGACTGAATCTGCGGCAGGCGCTTGCCGATCACGTCGAGCATGTCGTTGCGCTTGGCCAGCTGACGCTCAAGGCCGAGCATGGCCAGGGCATAACGCAGTGGCTCGCGCTGCAGGGCGCTTGGATCGCGTTCGAGGGCGCCGATCAACGCACGGTAGCCTTCACGCAGGTTGATGTCGTCGCCGCCGTAAACCTCCAAAGTGTCCTTGGGGTCGCGAATCAGCAGGCTGCCGAGCATGCAGGTCAGGCCGGCTTCGTTGGTCTGGCCGGTCTTGGCAATCCTGTCCACCAGCACTGCGGCGAGAAACACGCCGCCCAGTGCCGTCAGTTGCTCCTGAATCGGGTTCATAGGGCTTGGCCCTTGCTCGTCCACGGCTCGGCTACTTCAATCACACCGCCGCCGAGGCAGATTTCACCGTCGTAGAACACCACGGACTGGCCCGGAGTGACCGCGCGTTGCGGATCATCGAAGGTCGCGCGATAACCGGTGGCGGTTTTTTCCAGGGTGCACGGTTGGTCGCTCTGGCGATAACGAACCTTGGCGGTCAGCTTGCGTGGCTGGCTCAGGTCGATCGGGTTGACCCAGTAGATATCGGAAGCGAGCAGGGCGCGGGAGAACAGCCACGGGTGATCATTGCCCTGGCCGACGATCAGCTCGTTGTGTTCCAGGTCCTTGATCAGCACGTACCACGGCTCGTCACTGGCATCTTTCAGCCCGCCAATGCCCAGGCCCTGACGCTGACCAATGGTGTGGTACATCAGGCCGTGGTGGCGGCCGATGATTTCACCTTCGGTGGTCTTGATCTCGCCCGGTTGCGCTGGCAGGTATTGCTTGAGGAAGTCGCTGAAGCGGCGCTCGCCGATAAAGCAGATCCCGGTGGAATCCTTCTTCTTCGCGGTCGCCAGTTCGTATTTCTCGGCAATGGCGCGCACTTGCGGTTTTTCCAGCTCGCCGACCGGGAACAGGGTCTTGGCGATCTGTTCGCCGCCAACGGCGTGCAGGAAGTAGCTCTGGTCCTTGTTCGGGTCCAGGCCCTTGAGCAGTTCGGTGCGGCCGTCGATGTCGCGGCGACGCACGTAGTGACCGGTGGCGATCAGGTCGGCGCCAAGCATCATGGCGTAGTCGAGGAACGCCTTGAACTTGATCTCGCGGTTGCACAGGATGTCCGGGTTCGGCGTGCGTCCGGCCTTGTATTCGGCGAGGAAATGCTCGAATACGTTGTCCCAGTACTCGGCGGCGAAGTTGGCGGTGTGCAGCTTGATGCCAATCTTGTCGCACACGGCTTGAGCATCCGCCAGGTCGTCCATGGCGGTGCAGTATTCCGTTCCATCGTCTTCTTCCCAGTTCTTCATGAACAGGCCTTCCACCTCATAGCCCTGCTCAATCAGCAGGAGGGCGGAAACGGAAGAGTCCACGCCGCCGGACATGCCGACAATGACGCGCTTCTTTTGTGTGTCAGAAGGGGCTGGATCACGCATAGGGATTCAATGAGTGTCTTGAAAAAGGACGCGATTCTATCAGGCTCGGGCCTGCATGGCTAAAGAGAAGGACGGATCAATTCGAGGCCGAAGTGTTGGCCTGCCAGATAGTCGTCGATGCAGCGGATAATCAACTCGCTGCGCCAGTTGTCGCGCTGCTCGATTAATTCGTCGCGGGTCAACCACTTGGCGCCGACGATGCCATCGTCCAGTTGATATTCCGCGTGGTGTTTCAGCGGTTTGGCGATGAAGCAGACCCGCTGGTACGTCACGCCGTTGCTCGGTGCGGTGTACAGGTAAATGCCCAGTACGCCGGTGGGTTCGACGTCCCAACCGGTTTCCTCGAGGGTTTCACGGACGGCGGCTTCGGTCAGGGTTTCGTTCGGGTCCAGATGACCGGCGGGTTGATTGAGCACTATGCGCCCGTGCTTGAGTTCTTCGACCATCAGGAAGCGACCGTTGTCTTCGACGATGGTGGCGACGGTGATGTGGGGTTTCCAGTCCATGAAGCTTCCTCAATTTGAATGTTGAAACCCGATCCTGTGGGAGCTGGCTTGCCTGCGATAGCGGTGGGTCAGTCAATATCAATGGTGAATGATAAGCCGTCATCGCAGGCAAGCCAGCTCCCACAGGTTTTTGTGTTGTTCATTAAGGCCAAAAACACAAACCCCGGCACAGGGCCGGGGTTTGTGATGTTCCCTTACAACCTTAAACCAGCGCAGCAACTGCCGCGTTGAAGGTTGCGCTTGGGCGCATGGCCTTGCTGATCAGCTCGGCGTCGGCGTGGTAGTAACCGCCGATGTCCACTGGCTTGCCTTGAACGGCGTTGAGTTCGGCAACGATGGTCGCCTCGTTCTCGGTCAGGGTCTTGGCCAGGGTCGCGAACTGCGCTTGCAGTGCAGCGTCTTCGGTCTGGGCAGCCAGGGCTTGAGCCCAGTACAGCGCCAGGTAGAAGTGGCTGCCGCGGTTGTCGATGTTGCCGACTTTGCGCGATGGCGACTTGTTGTTGTCCAGGAACTGGCCGGTGGCCTGGTCCAGGGTCTTGGCCAGAACCAGCGCCTTGGGGTTGTTGTAGGTCACGCCCAGGTGTTCCAGGGACGCGGCCAGGGCCAGGAATTCACCCAGCGAATCCCAGCGCAGGAAGTTTTCTTCCAGCAACTGCTGAACGTGCTTCGGAGCCGAACCGCCGGCGCCGGTTTCGAACAGGCCACCGCCGTTCATCAGCGGCACGATCGACAGCATCTTGGCGCTGGTGCCCAGTTCCATGATCGGGAACAGGTCGGTCAGGTAGTCGCGCAATACGTTGCCGGTCACCGAGATGGTGTCCTTGCCGTCGCGGGTGCGCTGCAGGGTGTACTTCATGGCGTCGACCGGTGCCATGATCTGGATGTCCAGACCGGCAGTGTCGTGATCCTTCAGGTAAGCCTGAACTTTCTCGATCACTACGCCGTCGTGGGCGCGCATCGGGTCCAGCCAGAAGATCGCCGGGGTCGCGCTTGCGCGAGCACGGTTGACGGCCAGTTTGACCCAGTCCTGGATCGGCGCGTCTTTGGTCTGGCACATGCGGAAGATGTCGCCGGCCTCGACAGCCTGTTCCATCAGCAGGGTGCCTTTGCTGTCGGTCACGCGAACCACGCCGTCAGCCTTGATCTGGAAGGTCTTGTCGTGGGAGCCGTACTCTTCGGCTTTCTTCGCCATCAGGCCAACGTTCGGCACGCTGCCCATGGTGGTCGGATCGAACGCACCGTTGGCTTTGCAATCTTCGATCACAGCCTGGTAGATGGTGGCGTAGCAGCGATCCGGGATCACGGCCTTGGTGTCGTGCAGCTGGCCGTCGGTGCCCCACATCTTGCCGGAGTCACGGATCATCGCCGGCATCGAGGCGTCGACGATGACGTCGCTCGGCACGTGCAGGTTGGTGATGCCTTTGTCGGAGTTGACCATCGCCAGGGAAGGGCGAACGGCGTAGACCGCCTGGATGTCAGCTTCGATGGCCGCTTGCTGCTCGGCAGGCAATGCCTTGATTCGAGCGTACAGGTCGCCGATGCCGTTGTTCAGGTTGAAGCCGATCTGTGCCAGCACGTCAGCGTGCTTGGCCAGTGCGTCTTTATAGAACTCGGCAACGATCTGGCCGAACATGATCGGGTCGGAGACCTTCATCATGGTGGCTTTCAGGTGAACCGACAGCAGCACGCCTTGTGCCTTGGCGTCTTCGATTTCGGCCGCGATGAAGCTGCGCAGGGCGTTTTTGCTCAATACAGCGCAATCGAGGATCTCACCGGCTTGTACGCTGGTCTTTTCTTTCAGGACGGTGGCGGTGCCGTCTTGAGCGATCAGTTCGATCTTCACGGCGTCAGCGGCGTCGATCAGGGCAGCTTTTTCGCTGCCGTAGAAATCGCCGGTGCTCATGTGCGCGATGTGGGACTTGGAGTCCTTGGCCCAGGCGCCCATTTTGTGCGGGTGCTTGCGTGCGTAGTTCTTGACCGACAGCGGCGCGCGGCGGTCGGAGTTACCTTCACGCAGAACCGGGTTCACGGCGCTGCCCTTGATCTTGTCGTAGCGCGCCTTGGCTTCTTTGTCGGCGTCGCTGGTAACGGTCTCAGGGTAGTCCGGCAGTGCGAAGCCTTGAGCTTGCAGCTCTTTGATCGCGGCTTGCAGTTGCGGAACCGAGGCGCTGATGTTCGGCAATTTGATGATGTTGGCTTCAGGCGTAACGGCCAGGGCGCCCAGTTCGGCGAGGTGGTCGGCTACGGCTTTGTCACCCAGTTGCTCGGGGAAGCTGGCCAGGATGCGCCCTGCAAGAGAGATATCGCGGGTTTCAACGGCGATATCAGCCGAGGCGGTGAACGCCTCTACGATAGGCAACAGTGAATAGGTGGCGAGGGCAGGAGCTTCGTCGGTGAAGGTATAGATGATCTTCGAGCGGGTGGGCATATTCGGATTAACTCTCTCTTCTTTGCTAAAGCGTGCGCAGAAACTCGAGGGCGCCGGGTAAGCGCGTTCGTTTCAAAGTCATCCATGAGCCGAATATCGAGGTTTCGTTGCTGTGATGTTGGGTGCATCAGTAGGGCGTCAAATAGCCGGACTGCGATAACAGGCCGGCCTGCCGGGCGGAAAGTCTCGTCGTAGAGCACTTCCTCCGTCGTGACCCTGTGGTCAGCGGCGGCATTATACATAGGTAGCTGGCAATCTGCCGAT
Source organism: Pseudomonas sp. KH_046_1 (assembly GCF_057839025.1). Classification (NCBI taxonomy): domain Bacteria; kingdom Pseudomonadati; phylum Pseudomonadota; class Gammaproteobacteria; order Pseudomonadales; family Pseudomonadaceae; genus Pseudomonas; species Pseudomonas sp. KH_046_1. The sequence continues at coordinate 4,153,205 of NZ_CM174481.1, read as the reverse complement.
GGTTCATACGCAACGAATGTCGTCCATTGGTCTAAAGGTCGCAGGGGCAAGTCGGGCGTAGAGTCATTCGTCGTGCTTGGTTTTGGCGCTTTTCCCTTTGCTTTCAGGCTTGTAGCGCACGAGTTGCAAGGCTTTGCGCCAGATGGATGGAACATAGGGTTTGCGCGCCGATTCAACTGGGTTACGCTCGAACCAAGCCAGATGTTCAATCCAATCAATGGAGTTCAGCATGGGTTACAAGAAGATTCAGGTTCCAGCCGTCGGCGACAAAATCACCGTCAATGCAGACCATTCTCTCAATGTTCCTAATAACCCGATCATCCCCTTCATCGAAGGCGACGGCATTGGTGTCGACATCAGCCCGGTCATGATCAAGGTTGTCGATGCTGCTGTTAAGAAGGCTTACGGTGGCGAGCGCAAGATTTCCTGGATGGAAGTGTACGCCGGGGAGAAAGCGACTCAGGTTTACGATCAGGACACCTGGCTGCCTCAGGAAACCCTGGACGCGGTCAAGGATTACGTGGTTTCCATCAAGGGCCCGCTGACCACCCCGGTCGGTGGCGGCATCCGCTCCCTGAACGTGGCCCTGCGTCAGCAACTCGACCTGTACGTCTGCCTGCGCCCGGTGCGCTGGTTCGAAGGCGTGCCTAGCCCGGTCAAGAAGCCAGGCGATGTCGACATGACCATCTTCCGCGAGAACTCCGAAGACATCTACGCGGGCATCGAGTGGAAGGCCGGTACGCCGGAAGCCACCAAGGTCATCAAGTTTCTGAAAGAAGAAATGGGCGTTACCAAGATCCGTTTCGACGAAAACTGCGGTATCGGCGTCAAGCCGGTGTCCCTGCAAGGCACCAAGCGTCTGGCACGCAAGGCCCTGCAATATGTGGTCGACAACGATCGCGATTCGCTGACCATTGTGCACAAAGGCAACATCATGAAGTTCACCGAAGGTGCCTTCAAGGAATGGGCCTACGAAGTGGCGGCTGAAGAGTTCGGCGCGACCCTGCTCGACGGCGGTCCGTGGATGCAGTTCAAGAACCCGAAAACCGGCAAGAACGTTGTCGTCAAGGATGCCATCGCCGACGCCATGCTCCAGCAGATCCTGCTGCGCCCGGCCGAGTACGATGTGATCGCAACCCTGAACCTGAACGGCGACTACCTCTCCGACGCGCTGGCGGCGGAAGTGGGCGGTATCGGTATCGCACCAGGTGCCAACCTGTCCGACACCGTGGCCATGTTCGAAGCCACCCACGGTACTGCACCGAAGTACGCCGGCAAGGACCAGGTCAACCCGGGTTCGCTGATCTTGTCCGCTGAAATGATGCTGCGCCACATGGGCTGGACCGAAGCGGCCGACCTGATCATCAAGGGCACCAACGGCGCGATTTCCGCCAAGACCGTGACCTATGACTTCGAACGTCTGATGGAGGGCGCCAAGCTGGTGTCGTCTTCCGGCTTCGGCGATGCGCTGATCTCGCACATGTAAGAAAACGCAGGCACACAAAAACCGCCTGATTCAAGTATTTGAGTCAGGCGGTTTTTTTATGACTGGTTGACGCTGCGGCGTTAAACCTCAACGGTTTCTTCAGTTGTGGGTGTCGTGGCTTTCGAGGTATCTACCGGGTTGCCGATGTTGACCGCGTGCAGGCCTTTGGGGCCCTGGATGATATCGAATACGACAGCTTGCCCGGCTTTCAGGGTTTTATAACCATCCATTTTAATGGCTGAGTAATGGGCAAACAGATCTTCTGTCTTGCCTTCCTCGTTGATGAATCCGTAACCCTTGGCATTGTTGAACCACTTCACCTTGCCGACAGCCATACCCAACTCCCTCTGCAACAGACTCCATCACTGGAGTATCATCCAGTACATCCGCAGTCGAATCTGTAAATAAGATTGACTCCGCGGACCTTTTTTACCCACTGTGGGCTCTATTGGTTGTAACACCGTTTTGCCGATAGTCAAGCTGACCCGGCAGTCGGAGTTGAAAACGCTGATAGCCGCCCCCACCACTGTATTTGAACAACTGACGAACCTTTCTTTCCATGCATGCAATCAGCCAGATTCGACTAACATTCAATCAGGATCGCCCTGATTTACACGACGACGATTCCGCAGGCATTGCTGTTCAGGAGGCAAAGCCTGCACTACAGGCGCCGCCGATGTACAAGGTGGTTTTGTTCAACGATGACTACACACCGATGGATTTCGTCGTCGAAGTGCTCGAGGTGTTTTTTAACCTGAATCGCGAGCTGGCGACCAAGGTCATGCTGGCCGTCCACACAGAAGGGCGGGCAGTATGTGGAGTGTTTACCCGTGACATCGCCGAGACCAAGGCCATGCAGGTCAACCAGTACGCCAGGGAAAGCCAGCATCCGCTACTCTGTGAAATCGAGAAGGACGGTTAATCGCCGACCACTTGGGTATGAGGTGAAGCTATGTTAAACCGCGAGCTCGAAGTCACCCTCAATCTTGCCTTCAAGGAGGCACGTTCGAAGCGTCATGAATTCATGACCGTCGAACACCTCTTGCTGGCCCTATTGGACAATGAGGCTGCCGCCACCGTTTTGCGTGCGTGCGGCGCGAACCTCGACAAACTCAAGCATGACCTGCAGGAGTTCATCGACTCCACCACGCCATTGATTCCCGTGCATGATGAGGATCGCGAAACCCAGCCAACCCTGGGCTTCCAGCGTGTACTGCAACGTGCTGTGTTTCACGTACAGAGCTCGGGCAAACGCGAAGTGACTGGTGCCAACGTGCTGGTCGCGATCTTCAGTGAGCAAGAGAGTCAGGCGGTGTTCCTGCTGAAACAGCAGAGCGTCGCCCGTATAGATGTCGTCAACTACATCGCCCATGGCATTTCCAAGGTGCCGGGGCATGGCGATCACTCTGAAGGTGAGCAAGATATGCAGGACGACGAGGGCGGTGAGTCTTCTTCCTCAGGCAATCCCCTGGATGCTTATGCCAGCAACCTCAACGAACTCGCGCGCCAGGGGCGCATTGATCCGTTGGTAGGTCGTGAGCTGGAAGTCGAGCGCGTCGCGCAGATCCTGGCGCGTCGTCGCAAAAACAATCCGCTGCTGGTGGGCGAGGCGGGCGTGGGTAAAACCGCGATTGCCGAAGGCCTGGCCAAGCGCATTGTCGACAACCAGGTGCCGGACCTGCTGGCCAACAGCGTGGTTTACTCCCTCGACCTGGGGGCCTTGCTGGCCGGTACCAAGTACCGTGGCGATTTCGAGAAGCGCTTCAAGGCGTTGCTCAATGAGCTGAAAAAACGTCCGCAGGCGATCCTGTTCATCGACGAGATCCACACCATCATTGGTGCGGGTGCCGCGTCCGGTGGCGTCATGGATGCCTCGAACCTGCTCAAGCCGCTGCTGTCCTCGGGTGATATCCGTTGCATCGGGTCCACAACGTTCCAGGAGTTTCGTGGGATCTTCGAGAAGGACCGTGCTTTGGCTCGGCGCTTCCAGAAGGTCGATGTGTCGGAGCCTTCGGTGGAAGACACCATTGGCATTCTGCGCGGCCTGAAGGGGCGTTTCGAAAGCCATCACAATATCGAATACAGTGATGAAGCCCTGCGCGCGGCTGCCGAACTGGCTTCGCGTTACATCAATGACCGTCATATGCCGGACAAGGCCATCGACGTCATCGACGAGGCGGGTGCCTACCAGCGCCTGCAACCGGTCGAGAAGCGTGTGAAGCGCATCGAAGTGCCACAAGTCGAGGACATCGTCGCGAAAATCGCGCGGATTCCGCCAAAGCACGTCACCAGTTCCGACAAGGAGCTGCTGCGTAACCTCGAGCGTGACCTGAAATTGACCGTATTCGGTCAGGATGCCGCGATCGACTCGCTGGCAACCGCGATCAAGCTGTCCCGTGCTGGCCTCAAGTCCCCTGACAAGCCTGTCGGTTCGTTCCTGTTCGCCGGGCCTACCGGTGTCGGTAAAACCGAAGCGGCGCGTCAATTGGCCAAGGCTTTGGGGGTCGAGTTGATTCGTTTCGACATGTCCGAGTACATGGAGCGCCACACCGTATCGCGTCTGATCGGTGCGCCTCCGGGTTATGTCGGATTCGATCAGGGCGGTCTGCTCACCGAAGCCATCACCAAGCAGCCACACTGCGTGCTGTTGCTCGATGAGATCGAGAAGGCGCATCCGGAAGTCTTCAACCTGCTGTTGCAGGTGATGGACCACGGTACGCTGACCGATAACAACGGGCGCAAGGCGGATTTCCGTAACGTGATCGTCATCATGACGACCAACGCCGGTGCCGAGACCGCAGCCCGCGCTTCGATCGGTTTCACCTATCAGGATCACTCGTCCGATGCGATGGAAGTGATCAAGAAGAGCTTCACGCCGGAATTCCGCAACCGTCTGGACACCATCATCCAGTTTGGTCGCCTCAGCCATGAGGTCATCAAGAGTGTGGTTGACAAGTTCCTTACCGAGCTTCAGGCGCAGCTGGAAGACAAGCGTGTGTTGCTGGAAGTCACCGATGCAGCCCGCAACTGGCTGGCCGAAGGTGGCTACGATGCGGCAATGGGTGCTCGCCCAATGGCTCGCCTGATCCAGGACAAGATCAAGCGTCCGCTGGCGGAGGAGATTCTCTTTGGCGAACTGGCCGAGCATGGCGGTGTAGTGCACATCGACATCAAGGACGGGGAGCTGACCTTCGAGTTCGAGACCACGGCCGAGATGGCCTGACGTTCAGAAGCAAAACAAAAAGGCGCCGTGAGGCGCCTTTTTGTTGTCTTGAAGAAATTCACCGAGCCCCTGTGGGAGCGAGCTTGCTCGCGATGGCGGCGTGTCAGCTTGCGCATTTGTTGAATGTGCCACCCTCATCGTCGGAGCGCCGCCCGGAGCAAGCTCGCTCCCACAGGGTTTTGTGTTGTGGTCGCTAAATCGCAGACAAACAAAAACGCCCGGCATGAGCCGGGCGTCTTGTATTGACTTGATTAGCGGGCGCGGTAAGTGATGCGCCCTTTGCTCAAGTCATAGGGAGTCAGCTCTACGCGCACTTTGTCGCCGGTAAGAATACGGATGTAGTTCTTGCGCATCTTGCCGGAGATGTGCGCGGTTACGACGTGCCCATTTTCCAACTCCACACGAAACATGGTGTTGGGCAGGGTGTCGACGACAGTGCCTTCCATTTCGAAGCTGTCTTCTTTCGACATGCAGTAAAGCCCTCGGTGTCCAATGAATGGCCCGGTGCAACTGCGCCAGGCAAAAGCGGCGTGCATTGTGCCCGAAAAGTGGGGTTTAAGCCAAGGGGTTTAGGGCCGGCTCTAGTTTAGAACGACCCAGCGCTGATTAATCAGCAACTCAATAGGGCGATATTGAGTCTTGTAGTTCATTTTTTTGCAGTTTTTGATCCAGTAGCCGAGGTAGACCGCATCCAGCCCCAGCCGCCGGGCCTCGGCGATTTGCCAGAGGATTGCATAGCGCCCAAGGCTGCGGCGCTCTTCGGCCGGTTCGTAGAAGGTGTAGACCGCCGAAAGACCGTTCGGCAGTAAATCGGTGACGGCGACGGCCAGCAGCTGGCCGTTCAGGCGGAACTCGTAAAATCTTGAAAACGGCAGGTCCCGCACCAGGAATGTCGAAAACTGGTCGCGACTCGGCGGGTACATATCGCCATCGGCGTGACGCTGTTCGATATAGCGCTGGTAAAGGTCGAAGTACTCTTCGTTGAAGCCGGGCCTGGCGGGACGCACCTGCAAATCCACGTTGCGCTTGAAGATGCGTTTCTGTTGCCGGTTGGGCGTGAACTGCCCCACGGGAATGCGCGCCGGAACGCACGCATTGCAATTCTGGCAATGCGGCCGATAGAGATGATCGCCACTGCGACGAAACCCCATCTCCGACAGGTCTGCGTAGACATGCACATCCATGGGCTGACTAGGGTCGAGGAACAGGGTTGTGGCCTGCTCATCGGGCAGATAACTGCAAGAGTGCGGCTGAGTGGCATAGAACTTCAAACGCGCCAACTCGGTCATGATCAACCCTCGGGATAATGCTTTTGAATAAGTGTAAGCCACCTGCGCAAAAGTCGCTCAGCAAACCCAGGTGGCATGGTTGGGTTGGTCAAGGTGCCTGACCAGATAATCGGCAAACTCGCGGCGCGCAATCGCCCGGGCGCCCAGGCTATGCAGGTGGTCGGTGGGCATTTGGCAGTCGATCAGTACGAAGTCTGAGTCTTTCAGATGCCGAACCAGTGTGGCAAAACCGAATTTCGAGGCGTTGTCAGCGAGGCTGAACATGGACTCGCCGAAAAACAACTGGCCCATTGCCAGGCCATACAATCCGCCGACCAGTTCATCCCCGTCCCACACTTCCACCGAGTGCGCGTGTCCGCGCCTGTGCAGCTCGATGTAGGCGTCCTGCATGGCCTCGGTGATCCAGGTGCCATCTGCGTAATCCCGGGGGGCGGCACAGGCACGGATGACGGCCGCAAAATCCTCGTCAAAGGTCACTTGGTAGCGTTGTTGGCGCAGCAGTTTGTTCAGGCTGCGCGAGACGTGCAATTCGTCTGGAAACAGAACCGTGCGCGGGTCCGGTGACCACCAGAGGATCGGCTGGCCTTCGGAAAACCATGGGAAGCAGCCGTGGCGATAAGCCGAGATCAGCCGATCGGCGGACAGATCGCCACCGGCAGCCAGCAACCCGTTGGGGTCGCGCATGGCCTTTTCCAGCGGTGGGAAATGCAAGGTGTTGCGTTGTAACCAGGTCAGCATGGCATCCGGACTTACAGAAGGGGAAGGCAGTGGCGGGTTTTGGCCCGCCATAAAGTTTGCCTTCAAACGGTTGGAATGTCGTCGAGGTATTTTTCGGCGTCCAGTGCCGCCATGCAACCGGCCCCGGCAGACGTAACGGCCTGGCGATAAACGTGGTCGGCCACGTCACCGGCGGCAAACACACCTGCAATCGCCGTAGCGGTGGCATCGCCTTCGCTGCCACCCTTGACCCGCAGATACCCGTCGCGCATTTCCAGTTGGCCCGTGAACAGGTCGGTGTTGGGTTTGTGGCCGATGGCAATAAACACCCCGGCCAGCGGCAGCTCTTTGGTTTCACCCGTTTGGCTGTCCCGCAGGCGGGCGCCGGTCACGCCACGGGCATCGCCGAGCACTTCGTCCAGGTTCTGGTTCCAGTGCAGGCGGATATTGCCATTGGCGGCTTTTTCGAAGAGTTTGTCCTGGAGGATCTTCTCCGAGCGCAGCTTGTCGCGCCGATGCACCAGGTGCACTTCCTTGGCGATGTTAGACAGGTACAAGGCTTCCTCGACCGCCGTATTACCGCCGCCGACCACCGCAACCACCTGATTGCGATAGAAAAATCCGTCACAGGTCGCACACGCTGACACCCCTTTGCCGGCAAACGCTTCTTCCGACGGCAGGCCCAGGTATTGCGCGCTGGCGCCGGTGGCAATGATCAGTGCGTCGCAGGTGTAGGTGCCGCCATCGCCGATCAGTTCGAACGGCCGTTGTTGCAACTTGGCAGTGTGGATGTGGTCGTAAACGATCTCGGTGGCAAAGCGTTCGGCATGTTTTTGCATGCGATCCATCAGCACTGGTCCGGTCAGGCCTTCAACGTCGCCTGGCCAGTTATCGACTTCGACGGTGGTGGTGAGCTGGCCACCTGCCTGTATGCCGGTAATGACAACGGGCTTGAGGTTGGCGCGGGCGGCATAAACGGCCGCGCTGTAACCGGCGGGGCCAGAGCCCAGGATAATCAGGCGTGAATGCTTCGCTTCGCTCATAAAAACACCTCATAAGCCTTTGTCACAAAAGAGAATGCATGCTCAAATTGAACAGCATGTCATGTGCTGTTGACTATGCTACACCCAAGGGTCTCAAGCATGGCGTCGTGCGTACAAACCCGTACAATGCCCTGCGTGTTACATATATTCAGTGCGCGCCATGTTTATAAAAACCGGGGCGCAGTGTTAAAAGTAGTCCCGGTAACGCGTGTTAACTTTTTTACCTGCCTGGATTGGGCAGTTTTTCGGCAGTTTTTATAGTCATTCAACAGATGGACGCGCCCATGGCGCAGGAAAAGAAGCGTTTTGAAGAAATCCACCGCAGCACCTAAACCAGCCGTCGTACCGCTCTGGCGCCAGCACTTGCACTACCGACTCAAGGAAGGTGCGCTGATCGCCATCGGTGCCTTGTGCCTGTTCCTGATGATGGCCTTGTTGACCTATGGCAAGGATGATCCGGGCTGGAGTCATAACAGCAAGATCGACGACGTGCAGAACTTCGGCGGGCCAGCGGGCTCCTACAGCGCCGATATCCTGTTCATGGTGCTGGGTTACTTCGCCTACATCTTCCCGTTGCTGCTGGCCGTCAAGGCGTACCAGATCTTCCGCCAGCGTCACGAGCCGTGGCAGTGGAGCGGCTGGCTGTTCTCCTGGCGCCTGATCGGCCTGGTGTTCCTGGTGCTGTCGGGCGCCGCCCTGGCCCATATCCATTTCCATGCCGCGACCGGTCTGCCGGCCGGTGCGGGCGGTGCGCTGGGGGAAAGCCTCGGTGAACTGGCCAGGAACGCCCTGAATATCCAGGGCAGCACGCTGTTGTTCATTGCCTTGTTCCTGTTCGGCCTGACCGTGTTTACCGACCTGTCGTGGTTCAAGGTGATGGACATCACCGGCAAGATCACCCTCGATCTGTTCGAACTGTTCCAGGGCGCGGCCAATCGCTGGTGGGCGGCCCGTACCGAGCGCAAACAGCTGGTTGCCCAGTTGCGAGAAGTCGACGACCGTATGGATGAAGTGGTCGCGCCGAGCGTCACCGACAAGCGCGAGCAGGCCAAGGTCAAGGAACGTCTGATCGAGCGTGAGCAAGCCCTGAGCAAGCATATGTCCGAGCGCGAGAAGCAGGTGCCGCCGGTGATTGCGCCCGCGCCGCCAAAGCCCGTCGCACCGAGCAAGCGCGTGGAGAAAGAGAAACAGGCGCCGCTGTTCGTCGACAGCGCCGTGGAAGGAACCTTGCCACCGATCTCGATTCTCGATCCAGCGGAAAAGAAACAGCTCAATTACTCGCCTGAATCCCTGGCTGCGGTTGGCCACTTGCTGGAAATCAAGCTCAAGGAATTCGGCGTCGAAGTCACGGTGGATTCGATTCACCCAGGCCCTGTGATCACCCGTTACGAGATCCAGCCGGCGGCCGGGGTCAAGGTCAGCCGTATTTCCAACCTGGCCAAAGACCTCGCTCGCTCACTGGCCGTGACCAGCGTGCGCGTGGTGGAAGTGATTCCGGGCAAGACCACGGTCGGTATCGAGATTCCCAACGAAGACCGGCAGATCGTGCGTTTCTCCGAGGTGTTGTCGACCCCCGAGTACGACAACTTCAAGTCGCCGGTCACCCTGGCCCTGGGCCACGACATCGGCGGCAAGCCGGTCATCACCGACCTTGCGAAAATGCCGCATTTGCTGGTGGCCGGTACCACCGGTTCCGGTAAGTCGGTGGGTGTGAACGCGATGATCCTGTCGATCCTGTTCAAGTCCGGCCCGGAAGACGCCAAGCTGATCATGATCGACCCGAAAATGCTCGAACTGTCGATCTACGAAGGCATTCCGCACCTGCTGTGCCCGGTGGTCACCGACATGAAGGACGCCGCCAACGCCCTGCGCTGGAGCGTTGCCGAGATGGAGCGACGCTACAAGTTGATGGCCAAGATGGGTGTGCGAAACCTGTCGGGCTTCAACGCCAAGGTCAAGGAAGCCCAGGACGCCGGCGAGCCGTTGAGCGATCCGCTGTACAAGCGCGAAAGCATCCACGACGAAGCGCCGCTGCTGCAAAAGCTGCCAACCATCGTAGTAGTAGTCGACGAATTCGCCGACATGATGATGATCGTCGGCAAGAAGGTTGAAGAGCTGATTGCCCGTATCGCGCAAAAGGCTCGTGCGGCCGGTATCCACTTGATCCTTGCGACCCAGCGTCCGTCGGTGGATGTGATCACCGGCCTGATCAAGGCCAACATCCCGACCCGCATGGCGTTCCAGGTATCGAGCAAGATCGACTCGCGGACCATCATCGACCAGGGCGGCGCCGAACAACTGCTGGGCCACGGTGACATGCTCTACATGCCGCCGGGCACCAGCCTGCCGATTCGTGTTCACGGTGCTTTCGTGTCCGACGATGAGGTTCACCGCGTGGTGGAAGCCTGGAAACTGCGGGGCGCGCCGGAGTACAACGACGACATTCTCAATGGCGTCGAAGAGGCGGGCAGCGGCTTCGAAGGCAGCAGCGGTGGCGGCGACGGAGACGATCCCGAGGCCGACGCGCTGTACGACGAAGCGGTGCAGTTCGTGCTGGAAAGCCGTCGCGCCTCCATTTCCGCGGTTCAGCGCAAGCTGAAGATCGGCTACAACCGCGCCGCGCGCATGATCGAAGCCATGGAAATGGCCGGGGTCGTGACGTCCATGAACACCAACGGTTCGCGTGAAGTCCTGGCCCCGGGCCCGGTGCGCGACTGACCCGAGTATGAAAAGGGTGGTGCCTTTGGCCCCACCCGCACTCCCACGAATGTTATGAGGACTCCCATGCGTCTGATCCGCATGCTGTTGCTGCCGGTACTGGCCTTGACCACGCTCCAGGCTCACGCCGATGACAAGGACGTGGCACGCCTGACCCAACTGCTGGAAAAATCCCAGACCCTGACTGCACGCTTCTCGCAACTGACCCTTGATGGCACCGGCACCCAGTTGCAGGAAACCGCCGGTGAGATGTCGCTGCAGCGTCCGGGTCTGTTCTACTGGCACACCGATGCGCCGGCCGAACAGACCATGATCTCCGATGGCAAGAAAGTCACCCTGTGGGACCCGGACCTGGAACAGGCCACCATCAAGAACCTCGACCAGCGCCTGACCCAGACCCCGGCCTTGCTGTTGTCCGGTGACGTGTCCAAGATCAGCCAGAGCTTCGACATCAGCTCCAAGGAAGCCGGCGGCGTGATCGATTTCACCCTCAAGCCGAAAACCAAGGACACCCTGTTCGACAGCCTGCGCCTGTCGTTCCGCAATGGTCTGGTCAATGATATGCAACTGATCGACAGCGTCGGCCAACGCACCAATATCCTGTTCACCGGGGTAAAGGCCAACGTGCCGATCCCGGCTTCCAAGTTCAAGTTCGATATCCCTAAAGGGGCTGACGTAATTCAGGAATAAGACAGATAACCTGTGGGAGCGAGCTTGCTCGCGATGGCGGCATAACATTCAACAGCAATGTCGACTGACCTGACGCTATCGTCGGAACGCCGCCCGGAGCAAGCTCGCTCCCACAGGGGCTTGCGGTGTTTAATGATTTGGCTGATAGGCAGTGAGGTTTTTTAGGTAACCATGGATCTGTTTCGCAGCACCCCCATCGCCCAGCCCTTGGCCGCCCGTCTGCGTGCGGCCAATCTGGACGAGTACGTCGGTCAGGAACACGTGCTCGCTCGCGGCAAGCCCCTGCGCGAGGCGCTGGAGCAGGGTGCCCTGCATTCGATGATTTTCTGGGGGCCGCCGGGTGTGGGCAAAACCACCCTGGCGAGATTGCTCGCGGAAGTCTCGGATGCGCACTTCGAAACGGTCTCGGCGGTGCTGGCCGGGGTCAAGGAGATCCGCCAGTCGGTGGAAATCGCTAAGCAGCAGGCCGCTCAGTACGGCCGCCGCACCATCCTGTTCGTCGACGAAGTGCATCGCTTCAACAAGTCCCAGCAGGATGCGTTCCTGCCCTACGTTGAGGACGGCACGCTGATTTTCATCGGCGCAACCACGGAAAATCCCTCGTTCGAGCTCAACAACGCCTTGCTGTCACGGGCGCGGGTCTATGTGCTGAAAAGCCTCGACGAAGCGGCCCTGCGCAAACTGGTGCACCGCGCGCTGACCGAAGAGCGCGGTCTGGGCAAGCGCAACCTGACCCTCAGCGACGAAGGCTTCCAGATGCTGCTGTCGGCCGCCGATGGCGATGGTCGGCGTTTGCTCAATCTGCTGGAAAACGCTTCGGACCTGGCGGAAGACAACAGCGAAATCGGCACCGACCTCCTGCAAAGCCTGCTCGGTGATACCCGCCGGCGGTTCGACAAGGGCGGCGAAGCGTTCTACGACCAGATTTCCGCGCTGCATAAATCGGTGCGCGGCTCCAACCCCGACGGCGCCTTGTATTGGTTCGCACGGATGATCGACGGCGGTTGCGACCCCCTGTATCTGGCCCGGCGCGTGGTGCGCATGGCCAGCGAAGACATCGGCAATGCCGACCCGCGCGCCCTCAGCCTGTGCCTGGCGGCCTGGGAAGTGCAGGAGCGCCTCGGCAGCCCCGAAGGCGAACTGGCGGTGGCCCAGGCCATTACCTATCTGGCCTGCGCGCCGAAAAGCAACGCGGTGTACATGGGCTTCAAGACCGCATTGCGCGCCGCCGCCGAGCACGGTTCGCTGGAAGTGCCGCTGCACCTGCGCAATGCGCCGACCAAGCTTATGAAGCAACTGGGCTACGGCGATGAGTACCGTTATGCCCATGATGAGCCGGACGCTTATGCCGCTGGCGAAGACTATTTCCCGGAAGAACTCGACCCGATCCCGTTCTATCAGCCTGTGCCCCGAGGCCTGGAATTGAAGATCGGCGAAAAACTCAATCACCTGGCAAAACTCGACCGTTTAAGCCCAAGGCAGCGGAGAAAATAGTGCTTCCCTTGATCGTTGCGGTTTCCGTCGGCGGGATGGCCGGTACGTTGTTGCGCTTTGCCACGGGCAACTGGATCAACGCGAATTGGCCGCGGCACTTCTATACCGCGACGCTGGCCGTTAATATCGTGGGCTGTTTGCTGATCGGCGTTCTATACGGTCTGTTTTTGATACGCCCGGAGGTGCCCATCGAGGTGCGTGCCGGGTTGATCGTCGGCTTCCTCGGGGGGCTGACGACTTTTTCATCCTTTTCACTGGATACGGTGCGCCTGCTGGAAAGCGGGCAAGTGCCGCTGGCCCTGGGCTATGCGGCGCTCAGCGTATTCGGCGGGCTGCTTGCCACCTGGGCCGGCCTGTCCTTGACCAAACTTTGATAAACGAGAAACCGACATGCTCGATTCCAAACTGTTACGTAGCAACCTTCAGGACGTAGCGGACCGCCTGGCATCCCGTGGCTATACCCTGGATGTTGCGCGCATCGAAGCGCTGGAAGAACAGCGCAAGACCGTCCAGACCCGCACCGAAGCACTGCAGGCTGAACGTAATGCGCGCTCCAAATCCATCGGTCAGGCCAAGCAGCGCGGCGAAGACATCGCGCCGCTGATGGCGGACGTCGAGCGCATGGCGGGCGAATTGAGCGCCGGTAAAGTCGAACTGGACGCGATCCAGACCGATCTGGACTCGATCCTGCTGGGTATCCCCAACCTGCCGCACGAATCGGTACCGGTCGGCGAAGACGAAGACGGCAACGTCGAAGTGCGCCGCTGGGGCACCCCGACGGCCTTCGATTTCCCGGTTCAGGACCACGTGGCCCTGGGCGAGAAATTCGGCTGGCTGGACTTTGAAACCGCCGCCAAGCTGTCCGGCGCCCGTTTCGCCCTCCTGCGCGGCCCGATCGCTCGTCTGCATCGCGCCCTGGCGCAGTTCATGATCAACCTGCACGTCACCGAGCACGGCTACGAAGAGGCCTACACGCCTTATCTGGTCCAGGCCCCGGCGCTGCAAGGCACCGGCCAGCTGCCGAAGTTCGAAGAAGACCTGTTCAAGATCGCGCGCGAAGGCGAAGCCGATCTGTACCTGATCCCGACCGCCGAAGTGTCGCTGACCAACATCGTCGCCGGCGAAATCGTCGATTCGAAACTGCTGCCGATCAAGTTCGTCGCTCACACGCCGTGCTTTCGCAGTGAAGCCGGCGCATCGGGCCGCGACACCCGCGGCATGATCCGCCAGCACCAGTTCGACAAGGTTGAAATGGTGCAGATCGTCGAGCCATCGAAGTCGATGGAAGCGCTGGAAGGCTTGACCGCCAACGCCGAGAAGGTCCTGCAACTGCTGGAACTGCCTTACCGCACCTTGGCGCTGTGCACCGGCGACATGGGCTTCAGCGCGGTCAAGACCTACGACCTGGAAGTGTGGATCCCGAGCCAGGACAAGTACCGCGAAATCTCGTCGTGCTCCAACTGCGGCGACTTCCAGGCCCGCCGCATGCAGGCGCGTTTCCGCAACCCGGAAACCGGCAAGCCGGAACTGGTACACACCCTGAACGGCTCCGGTCTTGCAGTCGGTCGTACCCTGGTGGCGGTGCTCGAGAACTATCAGCAGGCCGACGGTTCGATCCGCGTACCTGAAGTCCTCAAGCCGTACATGGGTGGCCTCGAGGTTATTGGCTAAATGAACTATCTGCCGCTGTTTCACAACCTTCGCGGCAGTCGTGTGTTGGTCGTCGGCGGGGGGGAGATTGCCTTGCGCAAATCCCGCCTGCTGGCCGATGCCGGTGCGCTGCTGCGGGTGGTTGCACCTGAAATCGAAGCGCAACTGCGCGAACTGGTTGCCGGCAGCGGTGGCGAGTGCCTGCTACGTGGCTACGCCGAGGCGGATCTGGACGGTTGCGGGCTGATCATTGCCGCCACCGACGACGAAACGCTGAACGCACAAGTCTCCGCCGATGCCCATCGGCGTTGCGTGCCGGTCAACGTGGTGGATGCGCCAGCCCTGTGCAGCGTGATCTTTCCGGCGATCGTCGACCGTTCTCCGTTGATCATTGCAGTGTCCAGCGGCGGCGATGCGCCAGTGTTGGCACGTTTGATCCGCGCCAAGATCGAAACCTGGATTCCTTCCACCTACGGTCAACTGGCCGGTCTGGCGGCGCGTTTTCGCCATCAGGTCAAAGGCCTGTTTCCGGATGTGCAGCAGCGTCGGGCGTTCTGGGAAGATGTTTTCCAGGGCCCGATTGCCGACCGCCAGCTGGCCGGGCAGGGCGGTGAAGCCGAGCGCTTGCTCCAGGCGAAAATCGATGGCGAAGCGCCAGTGGCGACCGGTGAGGTCTATCTGGTGGGCGCCGGGCCAGGTGACCCGGATCTGCTGACGTTCAAGGCATTGCGTCTGATGCAGCAAGCCGACGTGGTGCTGTACGACCGTTTGGTGGCACCGGCGATTCTCGAGCTGTGCCGTCGCGACGCCGAGCGGGTCTACGTCGGCAAGCGACGAGCCGATCACGCGGTGCCGCAGGATCAGATCAACCAGCAATTGGTGGATTTGGCCAAACAGGGCAAGCGTGTGGTGCGGTTGAAGGGCGGTGATCCGTTCATCTTCGGTCGTGGTGGTGAGGAGATCGAAGAACTGGCGGCCCATGGCATCCCGTTCCAGGTCGTGCCGGGGATTACGGCGGCCAGTGGTTGCGCGGCCTATGCCGGGATTCCGCTGACCCACCGCGATTATGCGCAGTCGGTGCGTTTCATCACCGGGCACCTCAAGGACGGCTCAAGCGATTTGCCTTGGGCTGACCTGGTGGCCCCGGCGCAAACCCTGGTGTTCTACATGGGGCTGGTGGGCTTGCCGATCATCTGCGAGCAGTTGATCAAGCATGGTCGCGGTGCCGATACCCCGGCAGCGTTGATCCAGCAGGGCACCACGGTCAACCAGCGGGTGTTTACCGGCACCCTGGCGGACCTGCCACGGCTGGTGGCGGAGCATGAAGTGCATGCGCCGACATTGGTGATCGTGGGTGAAGTGGTGCAACTGCGCGAGAAACTGGCGTGGTTTGAAGGGGCTCAGGGGCAACTCTGAAAACCGGGTGTCCCCATCGCTGGCAAGCCAGCTCCCACAGGTTTTGTGTTGAAGCTGCAGTCTTCAACATCACATAGATCACTGTGGGAGCTGGCTTGCCAGCGATGGGGCCTTCAAAACCTACGCAAATCTCAGGCCCTGCGCCAAATCCCTTTCCCACTCAACCGCTCCCGATCATGGGACGCGGTGAAATCCTGCTCTGGACCTTTTGGCACAATCCCGGTTGGATTGATGGTCTTGTGGCTGGCGTAGTAGTGATGCTTGATGTGGGTGAAATCCACCGTCTCCGCAATCCCCGGCCACTGATAAATTTCCCGCAGCCAGTTCGACAGGTTCGGATAATCGGCAATGCGCCGCAGGTTGCACTTGAAGTGCCCGTAGTACACCGCATCGAAGCGAATCAGCGTGGTGAACAGGCGGATGTCCGCTTCGGTCAGGTACTCGCCAGCCAGGTAGCGGTTGGCGCCCAGCAGCAGTTCCAGGCGGTCCAGTTCGGCAAACACCTCATCGAAGGCTTGTTCATAAGCCTGTTGCGAGGTGGCAAACCCGGCGCGGTACACGCCATTGTTCACCGCCGGATAAATCCGCTCGTTCAACGCATCGATCTCTCCGCGCAGCGGCGCCGGGTAGAAGTCCAGGTCATTGCCGGTCAGATCGTCGAAGGCGCCATTGAGCATGCGGATGATTTCCGATGATTCATTGTTGACGATGCGATTCTGTTGTTTGTCCCACAGCACCGGTACGGTGACGCGGCCGGTGTAGTCGGCGGTGTCGGCGGTGTAGCGCTGGTGCATGAAGTCGAAGTGATCGAGCTTGTCGCCGGTCGAGCCGAGGTGCTGGTCGAAGGTCCAGCCGTTTTCCAGCATCAACCAGCTGACCACCGAGACGTCGATCAGCTTTTCGAGGCCTTTGAGTTTGCGCAGGATCAGCGTGCGATGGGCCCACGGACAGGCCAGGGACACGTACAGGTGATAGCGCCCGGGCTCGGCCGCAAAACCACCGACGCCGGTCGGTCCCGGCTTGCCGTCAGCGGTCAACCAGTTGCGACGCTGCGCCTGTTCACGTTGGAACGCGCCGTCCTTGCTGCTTTCGTACCACTTGTCCTGCCAGCGGCCATCCACTAACAAACCCATGTTCAAGACTCCCGAAACCCATAATCGATGGAGTCGAGTCTATTCCGATGAGTTCGAACAAAAAGCGCAAAGATCGGGCGCGAATGATCGGTTAAATCGATTTGTCCCGCGCAGCCCAGTATTTTTCAGCGGTTTCGAAGGCCTGATCGCGGCTCTGTCCGAGGCCACGCAGGGCCAGGGCCATGGTCGAGATCAGGGCCATTTGCGGGTAGCTGTCGACCACATCGCCACGCCAGACCGCTTTCAAATGTTCAGGCTCAAGCGAGGCTGGTTTGACGTGACGCTGCGCCGACAACTGCGGCCATTCCTCGTCCCAGCTCTCGCCGCCGGTGGTGCCGTACAGGTGGCTGTCGGCGTCCGGGTTGATCTCGATCTCGCCGCCATCGCCCTTGATCACGATGGTGGTGTCACCCAGCAGGCCGCTGGCATCGCGATGCACCGCCTGATAACCCGGGTGGAAAATGCTCTGCAGGCCGCAACGGGCGCCCAGCGGATTGAGAATCCGCGCCAGGGAGTGGATCGGCGAGCGCAGACCCAGGGTATTGCGCAGGTCGATCATGCGTTGCAGCTGTGGCGCCCAGTCCATCAATGGCATGAAGGCCAGGCAGCCGTTATCCAGCGCCGAACCCACCTGTTGCCAGTTGCGGCACAGCGGGATGTTCAGTTCGCCCAGCAGTTGTTCGCTGTACAGGCGACCGGCCGTGTGGGCGCCGCCGCCGTGCATGAAAATCCGCACGCCGTTTTGCGCCAGGCACTTGGCCGCCAACAGATACCACGGCAGATGGCGTTTCTTGCCGGCGTAGGTCGGCCAGTCCAGATCCACCGCCAGCGTCGGAGGATTCAGACGCTCACGCAAGGCCTCGGTGAAGCCCGCCATCTCTTCCGCGCTTTCTTCCTTGTGCCGCAACAGCATCAGGAATGCGCCGAGTTGGGTTTCCTCGACTTTTTCATCGAACACCATGCCCATGGCCTCGCGGGCCTCGACCCGGGTCAGGTCACGGGCGCCGCGCTTGCCTTTGCCAAGGATCCGCACGAACTGGGCGAACGGATGCTCGGCGGGCGTTTCGAGTGTCAGTGCTGGGTAGTCGGTCATAAGCAATTCGTCGGTTTGGGCAGGCCCGCCAGTTTCGCGGCGAGTTTGGCGGGAGTGCCTTTGAACAGTCGGTTCAGGTGCAGGCTGTTGCCTTTTTCCGGGCCGAGTTTCAGGGCGGTGTACTTGATCAACGGGCGGGTGGCCGGTGACAGCTGGAATTCGGCGTAGAAACTGCGCAGCAGTTCGAGGACTTCCCAGTGTTCGGGCGTCAACTCGATGTCTTCGGCAGCCGCCAGGGCACTGGCCACATCCGCAGACCAGTCACTCAGTTCGACCAGGAAACCGTCCTTGTCCAGTTCGATGGCGCGGGCACCGACCGTCAATGCATTCATAGCCAACTGTTGACCTTGTCGTAGTGAATCGACAGTTCGACGAAGGCCGGGTAATCGATGGCTTTGGCCCAGTCTGGAACCGCAAGCGCCCGGGCCTGGGCATCTTCAGCCAGGACGAACAGCTTCAGGCCGCGTGCGCTGAGCGCCGTGAACGGCGCGGTGCCTGGCTGCAACGCATAGGCTGCATCTCCGGACAACAGCAACCCATCGTTGGCGCCGATCACGCGCAGGCAACTGGTCAGGCGTTCGTCGCCGAACGGGGATTGAGACAACACATGCAAAGTCGACATCAGAGGGTGATCACCTGATCGTAACGGTCAATGAGGGCGGTGATTTCGTGGGCGGCCAACACCTGGGCTTCTTCCAGCGACAGGCCGCTCGGGTCCAGGCCGCGCTGGGTAATGCTGTCGCCGCAGGCAAACAGTTCCTCGACACCGAACATCGGCAGGGCTTGCAGGTTGGCGCTCAGGTCCTTCTGTTGCAGGGCCTTGGCGTTCAGACCGGCGGCCAGCTGGAACACGCCGTCATCGAGAAACAACAGGCCGATCGGCAGGTCGAAGGCGCCCCCGGCCAGCACGATATCCAGCGCTTCCCGCGCGCCTGGGCCGGACCATGGCGACTGGCGGCTGATGATTAATATGGATTTGGCCATGTCATGCGCCTCCGAAACAGATCAGACGGTCGGCATCCTGCGCAGCGTCATGCAATTGGCCGAGGCCGGACAATTCCCACGGCGCACCGACGGCTACCGCCTCGCGCTGATAGCGTCTGGCTTCTTCCTCGTTCAACACACCACGCCGCAGGGCAGCGGCGATGCACACCACGCCATCGAGTTGATGGTCGCTGACAAAGGCACGCCACTGTTTGGGCAAGTCCAGTTCATCCTGGGGAGTGACCACGCTGGCGGACGCGTTGTAGACGCCATCCTGGTAGAAAAACAGCCGGACAATCTCGTGCCCGTCAGCTAGCGCGGCCTGGGCGAACAGCAGGGCGCGGCGCGAGGAGGGCGCGTGAGCGGCGGAAAATACGGCGATGGCGAACTTCATGGTGCACTCGATCAGCGAAACTGCGGCCATGATAAAGCTTTATCGGCGGGGCGGCTAAAGTGATGTTGTCTATGCTGGCCCCATCGCGAGCAAGCTCGCTCCCACAATTGTTTCGTGGTGGATTTCAATTTTGTATTCGACACCGATCCCCTGTGGGAGCGAGCTTGCTCGCGATGAGGCCCGCATAGGCACCGCCAAGCTCAACGCGGCATATACCCTAACTGCCAGCGCCGCGGGATCTTCAACGACAACACCGCGAGTCCGGCAGCCAGCAGGCCACTGGCAAACAACGCCTTGAGTCCCAGGTGGTGTTCCAGCAAGGCACCGAGTACCGCGCCGGCGAACATGCCGGTCCAGGGGATCAGTTGCACGCGCCAGCCGCTACGGCGCTCGCCGAGCATCCAGCGACCCAGCCCGCGGCCGAAACGCGACAGGGCGCCGGTGACGTAAGTCAGGCCAACCGGCAGGCCGTTCACTTCTTCCACCGCAGCGTTGAGCATGCCCATTGCGATGATCGCCGCCAGCAGTGCTGGCAGCTGCTCGTCATAAGGCCAGGCCGCGGCGGCGCACAGCAGGGTGGCGATGCACAACATTAGCGGCAGGGCCCGGCGGCCACCTAGTCGACTAACGATGATGCCCAGCGCGTTGCCGACGATGAAGGTGGCGACGAGGATCACCAGGCGCAGGGTCAACCCAAGGTCGCCAGCACTGATGGCGACCGCCATCCGCGTGGTATTGCCGCTCATGAACGAGACGAAGTCACCGCTGGCCATGAAACCGATGGCGTCGGTCATGCCGGCGAGGACCGAGAGCATGGCCACCAGGCTCAGGCCGATGCGCCCGCGCCATTTCTGCGTGTGCAAGTGACCGGGGCTGGCGTGGGTCCTGGCGGTATTAGGCAGCATCGGCGACGGCATCCTTGAACTGTGCTTAGGGTTTTATCCCATTCAACTCGCAATATTCCAGCCAGTCCATGCCGGCCATTTCCGCCACTTCCCGGTGCACTTCCAGGCGCTGCGCTTCGTACTCCTGGGGTGTGGCGGTGGTTAACTGCAACGTCAGTTCCCAGGCGAACAACTGCTGGCGTTCTGCTTCAGCTTCAAACGCTTCGTGCAACCGTTCCTCGCGATACTGTTCCGCCGTTTCGCCCTTGGCCTGAGCCAGCAGCGGGTTGAGGTGGTCGAGTTCTTCGCGCAACTCGGGGCGCGCATCGAGAAACCGCTTCAGTGCTTGCTCATGCTGCAGTTCGGTTGCCGCCATGGTCGCTCCTTGAGAACGGATTACGAGGATTGCTTCTTGCCGGCCTTGGCCGCTGCCGCCAGGCATTCGAGGGCAAACTGTTCGGTGTAGGTCATCTGGATCGGCGTGGTTTCGCCTTTGACGGTTCTTTCGCCGTCGAGGATGTAGCGAATCCGCTTGTCGGTGACGCCGATTCGCTTGGCAATCCAGGAAGGCGTCTGACCGATCTGGCTGATCAGCTTGTCGGCATATTCAGTGCTCGGTTTGTAGAACTCGGCATTAGGTGTCATCGGGTTTCCAGTCAGAGGTGCGATGGGGCGTTATTGGCGCGACAGGGTGCGCGAATCGTTGCGCGCTGTCGCGGTATAAATGCAGTAAAGCAGAACGATACGGGCTGCCGGGGTGATAAAGTCCGCTTTTTCCTGATGAGTGAATGCAATGCGAATTCTGATGGCGGCGCTGGCCGTGACGTTGCTGGCGGGATGCGCCGGCTCGGCGATGAACGATGCCCGCACCAAGGCCCCGTACAAGACCCTGAACTCGGAAAAACCGGGAAAAGACGTCGCCCAGTGCGTGCAGTTTTCCTGGCAGGACGAGGCCGTGTTCGGTGTCGATGCCGCTGCGTATTTGGAGCCGGGGGAGAAGGGCGGTACGACGGTTTACACCCGTTCCGCGGAGTCTTTCGTCGACGTGACCACCGATGCCTCGGGCACGGTGTTGAGCTACTACGCACAGAAGGACGATTTCGTGGCCAAGCGCCGGTTGGCGGCGTTGGCGACTTGTCTGTGATCTGATGGCTAACGCAAGTCCCCTGTGGGAGCGGGCTTGCTCGCGAAGACGGCTGTTCAGTCAGTATTGATGTTGACTGACCTGACGCTTTCGCGAGCAAGCCCGCTCCCACATTGGTTTGTGTGCTGGTCAGTAATTCAGGCGCTTCTGGAAGAAGAAGTGCTTGTGCCCCGGCGGGTAATCGGCAATGTGCCCGATCTCGCTGTAGCCGCATTTCCTGTAGAACTCAGGTGCCTGGAATTCAAAGGTGTCGAGCCACAGCCCGACACATTTCCGCTCCCGCGCCAGGTCTTCGGCCATCTGCATCAATTTCGAACCAAGGCCCTGTCCCCGCGCCTGCTCCGGCACCACCAGCAAGTCGATGTACAGCCACTGGTAAAACAATCGGCCATGCAGGCCGCCGAGGATCTCGTCGTTGTCGTCGCGCACCAGCAAGGCGATGTGCTCAGGCACGTTACCTTCAGCCTTCGAGCCGTTGTAGGCGCGCAGCGGTTTGAGGATGGCCTGGCGTTGTTCATCCGTGGGGTTATGCGACAGTTCGATACGCAGGTTCATGGCTATATCCATATGGCATTGAAGCCGCAGCCTATCCCGGTTGCAGCGATTGTTCCATCCCCGGAAAAGTTGAACCGTCGCCAACGCGCAACTTGCCTGAGGGGGCAAAGGCTGTCCGTTTTCACTTAATATATGGACCCTCAGACCAATAACAGGACGCGTTGTCATGTCGAACACAGCCGAGCGGGTCAACATCCTAGAGTCTCAGGTGTTGTCCCACGACTGGTACCTGCTCAAGAAAATCACCTTCGATTACCGCCGCAACAACGGCGAGTGGCAACGCCAGACGCGGGAAGTCTACGACCGTGGCAATGGCGCGGCGATTCTCTTGTACAACCGCGAAAAGAGGACCGTGGTACTGACCCGGCAGTTTCGCCTGCCGGTGTTCGTCAACGGTCACGATGGGCTGTTGATCGAAGTGGCTGCGGGGCTGCTCGAAGGCGCAGCGCCTGAAGACCGGATCCGCGATGAAGCGGAGGAAGAGACGGGGTATCGCGTGCACCATGTGCAGAAGGTGTTCGAGGCGTACATGAGCCCCGGTTCGGTGACGGAAAAATTGCACTTCTTCATTGCCGAATATGATGCGAAGTCGAAAGTCAGCGACGGTGGCGGGCTGGAGGCGGAAACCGAAGAGCTGGAAGTGCTGGAGTGGGCGTTCGAGGACGCGCTCGAAGCGTTTTATCGCGGCGAAATCTGCGACGCCAAGACCATCATGCTGTTGCAGTATGCGGCGATGAAAAACCTCTTCAATTAAACGCAATCTCCTACAGGGTTAAAAGCCTGGCAGACGCGCGGTGCCGGGCCATTGCCCGCCTTCAAGGGTGAGCAACTTCTCCTTCGCCTCAAGCCCACCGGCGAACCCGGTCAACTTCCCCGACGCGCCAATCACCCGGTGACACGGCGCCACGATCGAAATCGGGTTCTTGCCATTCGCCGCACCCACCGCCCTGACCGCCGTCGGGTTACCGATCTGTTCGGCGATCTGGCTGTAGCTGCGGGTTTCGCCGAACGGGATGGTCAACAGCGTCGCCCAGACCTTCTTCTGAAATTCCGTGCCGGCAAAATCCAGATCCAGTTCGAAGCGATCGCGGGTGCCGGAAAAATATTCGCGCAACTGCGCAGCCGTGCGCACCAGGATCGGGTTGTCCGGCGCTTCGCTCATCGGTCCCAGGCGCACCCGGCCGGGTTTGTCGTTTTCCCAGAGGATGGCCGCCAGTCGTGAACCGTTCGCGACCAGCTTCAACTGGCCCACGGGGGAGGCCACGGTGGTGCAGGTATAGGTCATGCCAGGGCTCGCGCAAAATTGCTGAACAGGCGTTAAGGATACTGCCTCGACGGGGAGGCGCAATACGTAATCCCGACCATACTTGGCAACGGCTTTTGAAACGTTTCCCCGTTTAATGACAAGAAGAGACCGACTCATGAAGTACGAACCTTTTGCCAAATCGCTGATTGCGACCTCGTTGGCGCTCAGCTGCCTGACCGCCCATGCCGCCTCCGTGGCCCCGGCTACCGGGGAAAACGGCATGGTGGTCACGGCCCAGCACCTGGCCAGCCATGTGGGCGTGGATGTGCTGAAGAACGGCGGCAACGCCGTGGATGCGGCGGTCGCGGTCGGCTATGCGCTGGCGGTGGTGTACCCCGCGGCAGGCAACCTCGGCGGCGGTGGTTTCATGACCATTCAACTGGCGGACGGGCGCAAGACCTTCCTCGACTTCCGTGAAAAAGCGCCGCTGGCCGCTACCGCCAACATGTACCTGGACAAGGAGGGCAACGTCGTTCCCGATTTGAGCACCCGTGGCCACCTGGCCGTGGGCGTGCCGGGCACCGTTTCGGGCATGGAACTGGCGCTGTCCAAGTACGGCACCAAACCGCGCAAGGAAATCATCGCCCCGGCCATCAAGCTGGCCGAAGACGGTTTCATGCTGGAGCAGGGGGACGTCGATCTGCTGGACTACGCCACTGACATGTTCAAGAAGGACATCAAGGATTCCGGCGCAATCTTTCTGAGCAAAGGCGAGCCGATGCAGGTCGGCCAGAAACTGGTGCAAAAGGACCTGAGCAAGACATTGCGGGAGATCTCCGAGAAAGGCGCCGACGGTTTTTATAAAGGCTGGGTGGCCGACGCCATCGTCACCTCCAGTCAGGCCAACAAGGGCATCATCACCCAGGCCGACCTCGACAAATACAAGACCCGTGAACTGGCGCCCATCGAGTGCGACTACCGTGGCTACCACGTGGTTTCCGCACCGCCACCGAGCTCCGGCGGCGTGGTGATCTGCGAAATCATGAACATCCTCGAAGGCTATCCGATGAAGGACCTGGGCTACCACTCGGCCCAGGGCATGCACTATCAGATCGAGGCGATGCGCCACGCCTACGTGGACCGCAACAGCTACCTGGGCGACCCGGATTTCGTGAAGAACCCGATTGCCCACCTGCTGGATAAAAACTACGCGACCAAGCTGCGCGAAGCGATCAAGCCACAAAAAGCCGCGATATCCAGTGAACTCAAGCCCGGTGTAGCGCCCCATGAAGGCAGCAACACCACCCATTACTCCATCGTCGACAAGTGGGGCAACGCGGTGTCGGTGACCTACACCCTCAACGACTGGTTCGGTGCCGGCGTGATGGCGAGCAAGACCGGGGTCATCCTCAACGATGAAATGGACGACTTCACCTCGAAAATCGGCGTACCGAACATGTACGGCCTGGTGCAGGGCGAGGCCAACGCCATCGCGCCCGGCAAGGCGCCGCTGTCGTCCATGAGCCCGACCATTGTCACCAAGGATGGCAAAGTGGTGATGGTGGTCGGCACGCCGGGCGGCAGCCGCATCATCACCGCGACCTTGCTGACCATGCTCAACGTGATCGACTACGGCATGAACATCCAGGAAGCGGTGGATGCACCGCGTTTCCACCAACAGTGGCTGCCGGAGGAAACCAACCTGGAAGCCTTCACCACCAGCCCGGACACGGTGAAAATCCTCGAAAGCTGGGGCCACAAGTTCGCCGGTCCACAGGATGCCAACCACCTGGCGGCGATCCTGGTCGGCGCGCCATCCCTGGGTGGCAAGCCGGTCGGCAAGAACCGTTTCTACGGGGCGAACGACCCACGGCGTAACACCGGGTTGTCGCTGGGTTATTGAGGGTTGTGTCCGGAGGGGGACGGGCTTATGTTCGTCCCCTGATCCATCGACAAATCAAGGAAGGAAATCATGACCACTGCGTTGTTAATCATCGACGTCCAACAGGCTTTGTGTTCCGGTGAATACGAGTGCTACGAGATTGGACGGGTCATCAACACCATCAATGACCTGTCTGCCCGGGCGCGCAAGGCGGGAGTGCCCGTGGTGCTGATCCAGCACGAAGAAGCGGGCAGCCCGCTGGCGCATGAGGCTGCCGGCTGGCAACTGGCAGAAGGGCTGGAAACCTCGCCCAAGGACCACCGCGTGCGCAAGACCACCGGGGATTCGTTCTACCAGACCAATCTGCAAAAACTGTTGCCGAAGGAGGACTTCGAAAGCCTGGTCATCTGCGGCCTGCAGACCGATTACTGCGTCAACGCCACCGTGCGCCAGGCGCTGAAACTGGGCTACGACGTGGTGCTGGCGGGCGATGCCCATTCCACCGTCGACAACGGCAACCTGACCGCAGAAGACATCATCGCCGAGCACAACAAGGACCTGGCGCACCTCACCGGTTCCGTGGCGCGGATCGATGTAATACCGGCCAAGGACATCCACTTCTGAAACCACCACATCCCCCCATAGGAGCGGGCTTGCCCGCGATGACACCAGCACATTCAACATTGATGTTGACTGACCCACCGCCTTCGCGAGCAGGCTCGCTCCCACAGTAATCCCGGTTGTTCGCAGATGTTGCGTACACCCACTAACCCCTGTGGGAGCGAGCCTGCTCGCGAAGGCATCATTACTGCCAGCATCGGCGTTGACTGACCCACCGCACCCACTGGACTTACACCGCTCCGAAAATCTCGATCAGCTCATTCAGGAACGCGCTCACCAGATCCCGCTGCCGCGCCGAATGCCGCACCGCCGCGTGAAAGCTGACCTCATAGCGCAACAGGTCCGGGTTCAGCGGGTGTAACTGCCCCAGCTGTTCATGGCGGGTCGCGTAGTGCTGCGGCAGAAATCCCAAGTGCTGGCCGGACAGGATCAGCAAGGCCGCGCCGTCCATGCTGTCGGTGAGCACGGTCAGGCGCTCAATGGACGTGGGGGCCGGCATTTCCGGCAGCGGATGGCTCGGCCAGACCCAGTCGAACCCGCTGACATCTTCGCGAGTCAGTGCGCCGACCTGGCCGAACAGCGGATGCGAGGGCGCGCAATAGGCAATCTGGGTTTCCGGGAACAGCGGGAAATAATCGATGCTGGGCAAACGATGCCAGAAGTAACCGATGGCCAGGTCGATATGGCCGTTGATGATTTTTTCTTCCAGCAGCGACGACGACAGTTCAGTGAAATGGAAATACAGCCCCTCGTGCCGCGCCCGCAAACGGGCAATGGCCTGGCCGATTTTCCTGTTCGCTACCGGGTCGATTTGCCCCAGCAGGCCGATGTTGATGCTGCCCGAGACTTTTCGGTTGATGTGCTGCACCTCGACCCGGAAACCTTCGGCCGCCGCCAGCAAGCGTCGGGCCGCGTCGATGAACTGAGTGCCTTTGGGCGTTACCGAAAACCCGCCGCGCCCGCGTTCGCACAGACGGAAACCGACCCTGGCTTCCAGCGTCGCCAGCTGCGCGCTGATCGTGGGTTGCGTGGTGTTGAGGGCGGTTTGCGCCGCCGAGATGCCGCCCGCTTCGACGACGGTCAGAAATACCCGGATCAGGCGCAGATCCAGCTCCGTTACAGTTCCCAGCATGGGGGCTCCCGATTCTCGCTTACATAGATACCGATCTATGTGAACAGTGTGCCTGCGATATTTTACTGCCCGGACTCACGCCCTACATTGCCGTGAAACCAGCGTCATCGTCAGCTTTTTATGGAGTTTCACCTGAACTGGACGTCGTAGCGAGCGCTGTACCCACAAAAACAACAAACAACAGCATAGGAACAATCGTATGTCAGGTTCCCCAGTGTCTGCGCACGCCGCCGAGGCGAGCGGCGGGTTGGCCATCGAAGGCCACTCCATCGACTACATCCCGGAAAACGAACGTCACGCCAAACTCAGCAGCCAGGGTCCATTCTGGTTCCTGGGCAATTTCCACTTCTTTACCATCTCCATCGGCTTTGTCGGCCCGAGCCTCGGCTTGTCCGCGCTGTGGACCATGCTCGCCGGTGCCCTGGGCATCATGTTCGGCACTATCTTCATGGCGTTCCACGGCTCCCAGGGCCCGGAAATGGGCCTGCCGCAGATGATCCAGTCCCGCGCCCAGTTCGGCTATCGCGGGGTGATCCTGGCGTTGATGGCGACGATGTTTGTGTTCGTCGGTTTCAACGTGGTGAACATCTCGCTGATCATGAACGGCCTTGAGCATGTGTTCGGCATCGACCCGACTATCGTCGCCGTGGCCGTGGTGCTGATCGGCGCGCTGTTGTCGATCTACGGCCACGACCTGATGCACAAGGCCTTCAAGTGGGCCTTGCTGGCGACCTTGCCGCTGTACGCACTGGTGACCATCGCCCTGATGTTCGGCGCGGGCCAGGAAGGCGTCACGCCGGCGACCGACCTGGGCTTCAACTGGGTGGCCTTCGCCACGCTGTTCGCCATCGGTGCCAGCTACAACATTTCCTATGCACCCTACGTGTCTGACTATTCCCGTTACCTGCCGAAAAACACCAGCCGGGCGAAACTGATCGCGGCGGTGTTCATCGGCGCCTCGTTGTCCGGCAGCTGGATGATCGGCCTCGGCGCCTGGCTGGCCCAGGAGCTCAAAGCAGCGGATGCGCTGGTGGCGTTGAACCAGGTCGGCTCCTCGATGGTGCCGGGGCTGGGCAATCTGCTGGTGATCGTCTCGGTGGCGGGCTTCCTGCCGATCATCGCGCTCAACACCTACAGCGCCATGCTGACGCTGCTGACCGGCGTCGACTCGATCAGGAAAATCACCCCAACACCCCGCGCCCGTGTGCTGTCGATCAGTGTGATCAGCGTCATTGTGTTGACCTGCGTGCTGTCGATCAAAGGTGACGGCATCGCGCTGTTGAACACCTTCCTGGTGCTGTTGCTGTACTTCCTCGTGCCGTGGACCGCCGTCAACCTGGTGGACTACTTCTTCGTGCGCAAGGGCCGCTACGCGATCCCGCATTTCTTCACGCCGAAGGGCATCTACGGCGCCTGGCAATTTCGCGGCATCGTCTCGTACCTGATCGGCTTCGCCGCGATGGTGCCGTTCTTCTACATCTACGATGCCGCCGCCGGCAAAGAGGTCTTCGTCGGCCCGCTGGCGCGAGTGCTGGAAGGCGTGGACATCGCCTGGCTGGTGGGCCTGGTGGTGTCGGGGCTGACCTACTACCTGCTCAGCCGATCGATTGATCTGGCCGCCGAACGCCGGGTGATCGACGCTCTGAGCGAGAGCGACATCGTCGCCATGACCCATTCATCTGCGGAGGCAGGGCGTTGAACAGCGTAAAAAATACCGTGGTCGCCTGCTGCCAACTGGCACCGAAAATAGGCGACCTGGCCCACAACCGCACGCTCACCGAACGGGCGATTCGCCAGGCAGCCTTACAGGGTGCGCAAGTGGTGGTGCTGCCAGAGTTGGTGCAGAGCGGCTATCTGTTTGCCGACCGCTTTGAGGCGCTGTCGCTGGCGGAAACCACTGATGGCCCGATATTGCAGCTTTGGCAGGCCCTGGCCCGTGAGCTGAACCTGGTGATCGTCGGCGGATTCTGCGAGCGCCTGCCCGGTGACGAACTGGCCAACAGCGCGGCGATGATCGACGCCAATGGCCTGCGCGCGGTGTACCGCAAGGCGCATCTGTGGGATGCCGAGAAGGACATTTTCACGGCCGGCGATGCGCCACCGCCGGTGGTCGAAACGCTGCATGGGCGGCTGGGCATGCTGATTTGCTACGACCTGGAATTCCCCGAGTGGGTGCGTCTTCCGGCGCTGGCCGGGGCCGATCTGCTGTGTGCGCCGGTCAACTGGCCTGACGGTCCGCGGCCGCAAACCGAGCGCCCGGCCGAAGTGCTGCGGGTGCAGGCCAATGCCTCGGTCAACCGCATGTTCATCGCCGCCTGTGATCGCTATGGCCATGAACGCGGGGTCGGCTGGGTCCAGGGTTCGGTCATCGTCGACGCCGACGGCTACCCGTTGGCCGGGCCGGCGGAGCAGGGCGGCGAGCAAATCCTGCTGGCGACTCTGAACCTCGCCGAGGCGCGCAACAAGCGCATCAGTGCGCGCAACGACCTGCATCAGGACCGCAGGCCGCAGCTGTATGGGCTGCACAGCACTTTGTAACCGATGATGTCATTGCGTGCTGGACGCCCATCACGGGCCATGGCATCGTCGAAACGAAAAGCCATGCAGTGAACGGGATCGCAATGATGGGGGAGGGAAATAAAGTCGACGGTGACGCGACGATGGTCACGCTCAAGGCGTTCAATCATTGCGTACTGCACCTTGGCCGGTTGGCGCGGGAAAGCGGGGCGTCGCGATTCATCGCCGATGGCCTGCAGGCATTCGGTCAACTGGTGCCCTTCGCGTCTGCCTGGTGGGGCGAGATGTCGACCCCAGGTCCTGATGTTCCCCCTCAGAGCTGGATGCACGGCAGCATCAATCTCCCCGAATCCTTTGCCGCCGAATGGCATCCGGTGGCGGCAAACGATCAGTTCTCCCACGCCACGCTCAATCGTCCCGGTGAGGTGGTGCGCGACAACGGTTTCAACGACCCGTGCGAGGCGGTCAACGATTTCGCCCGGCGCTACGATCTCTACCACTTGATGAGCATCACCTATGAGCTGCCCGAAAGCGGCTTGATGTTTTTCGTCTGTCTCTACCGTGGCCAGGATGAACAGGCGTTCGAGGAGAACGAAGCCGAGCTGTTTTCGGCATTCTGCGATCACCTGTTCCAGCTGTGGCGGTTCCAGGTGCAGGACATGATTCGCTTCGACAGCGAAAACGGCGCGAGTGATTTTGGCGTCGCGCGCATGGACGGCAGCCTGTTGTATGTGGGCGCCAGGTTGTGCACTGCCATTCAACGGGAATTACCCGGCTGGAGCGGTTCAATGCTGCCGGGCGAGGTGATCGCGCAACTGTCGAAGGCGCCCTGCGTGATCCGCCTGGGCCGCTGCGCCCTGACCCTGAGCCCCAACGCCGGACACGTCATCCTGTCCCTGGAAGCTCCGTCGGGCGGGGACGGCCTGGCGCCACGGGAACGCACGGCAGCGATGCTGTTCGCCGCCGGCCACTCCTACAAGGAAATCGCCAAAATGCTCGCCTTGAGCCCCGCGACCGTACGCACCTACCTGCGCAATTGCTACTTGCAGTTGGGTGTGAAAAGCAAGGTGGAGCTGGGTTCGGCCCTGCGTTCGCCGGGTGCGCTGGCGGAGTCCGTGCGCCGGGATTAATCCCAGCCGTTTCAATTATTTGCCTTACCCCTCCTCATTTGCAGAGGTCCATTCGAACGCTGCGCCCTATAGGGTAGGCCCTGTCTATCAGGGGCTGGCGCAGTCGCCTCGGACCGCTTCAAAACAATAAGAACAGGGGTGAGGCATTTGAGACTTTCCAGGCTTTTTGTCGCCGTCGCGGCGACGACGGCATTTTCCGGCATGGCGTTGGCGGCGACACCCGCTGACACGGTCATGCGCAATGGCTACGTCTACACCGTCGATGGCCAGAATTCCGTGCAACAGGCCATTGCCATTTCGGGCGGCAAGATCGTCTATGTCGGCAGCGATGCCGGGGTCGACGCCTACATCGGCAAGCAAACACAACTGATCGACCTGGCCGGACGCATGCTGATGCCGGGCTTCGTCGATGCGCACATGCACCCGGGGGATGGCGGTCGCGCCATGACCTTGTGCGACCTGAAATACCAGACCATGACCCGCGCGCAGTTTCAGACGAGCATCCAGGCCTGCCTCGATGCCGACAAGGACAAGGGCCCGGACGTGTGGCTGGAAGTCGGCAGCTGGGACCGCATGGGCATGACCGGGCTCGACGGCGACGCCGACAAATCGACCCTGGACGTGCTCAAGACCAAGCGTCCGATCCAGGTGCGCTCCACCGACTTCCACACCGTGCTGACCAACTCTCGCGGCCTGGAACTGGCCGGCATCAACAAGAACACCGCCGACCCCGAAGACGGCAAATACCGACGCGACAGCGCCGGCAACCCGAACGGCATCTGTGAAGACGGCGCCGCCGAATCGTTGGCCGCCGTGGTGCCGCCTGCCACCGACGCGGAAAAACTCAATCAGGTTCGCGCAGCCCTCGACGCCATGCGCCAGCAAGGCATCACCAGTTTCATGGATGCGCTGTCCGGCCCGGAAAACGGCAAAGCCTTCACCAGCCTGCAAAAGTCCGGCGAACTGACCGCCCGGGCCTTGCTGGCGATCAAGCTGGACCCGGCCGCCGCTGCCGCCGACCCGGTAAAAACCATCGCCGAGGCCAAGGTCTTGGCCAGCACCTACGACCAGGGCGAAGTGCATGTCGCGCCGGGCGTGAACATGCGCCACGTCAAACTGTTCATGGACGGCATCATTAATGCCCCGGCGGACACCGGCGCCATGTTGACCCCGTACCTGCACAACAGCGGCACCGACAAGGCGCCGAAGTGGACGCCGGGCAAGAACCTGGGCGAACTGTACTTCCCACCGCAAGTGCTCAATCCGTTGTTGCTGCAAGCGGTGAAGGCCGGTTTCGATCCGCACCTGCACGCCACCGGCGAGCGTGCGGTGCGCGATGCACTGGACAGCGTCGCCTATGTGCGCAAGCAACTGCCCGGTCAAGACTTCCGCCCGGCCATCGCGCACGCCGAGTCTGTCGACCCTGCCGACTATTCGCGTTTCAAGGCTCTGGACGTCACGGCCACCATGTCGTTCCAGTGGGCGCAGCAGGCACCGTCCACGGTCGACGGCACCAGTGATCACCTTGGCGCCGAGCGATTCGAGCGCATGGAACCCTCAGGCAGCATCGCCCATGCCGGCGGCCGCGTGGCGTTTGGCAGTGATTGGCCGGTCGATCCGCTGGATGAATTCCTGGCGTTGAAAGTCGGCGTCACCCGTGCCGGCGACCCGACCAATCCGCACAGCTATGGGCCGAAGTATGCCGGGCGACTCAATGCCGATCCGGCGCTGTCGCGAGCCGAAGCGCTGCGCAGCATCACCCTTAGTTCCGCCGAGCAGTTGAAGCTGGACGCGGTGCTGGGGTCGGTCGAAGTCGGCAAGTTCGCTGACCTGATCGTGCTCGACAAGAACTTCATGCAGGTGCCCGAGGAGGAACTGGGCCGCAATGACGTGCTGCTGACGCTGGTCGGCGGCAAGGTCGTGTGGGCCAAGGCGCCGTTCCTGGGGCTTGCGCCGCACGTGGTTTCCCAAGCGGTTACTTCCCGATCCGCCCCATAAAAACTAGAGAGCGTTCCGATGCGATTGATTCCAAACCTGTTGGCCGCCGCGCTGGCCCTATCGTCGGTGCAGGCCATGGCCGCCGCTGACCTGGTGTTGTTCAACGGCAAAGTCTTTACCGCCGAACCCGGTCAGGCACTGGTGCAGGCTGTTGCGGTGCAAGACGGCAAGATTCTGAAAGTGGGCAGCGATGCCGAAATCAATGCCCTGGCCGATGCCAAGACCCAGCGCATCGACCTGGCGGGTAAAGTGTTGATGCCGGGCATGATCGACACCCACAGCCACCCGGTCTCGGGTGCTTTCGACAGCATGAAGGCCAACCTGCTGGACGAGGTCAAACCCTTGCCGGAACTGGAGCAATGGTTGATCGAAGAAGACAAGGCCGGGCGTGCCCGGTCCGGCGATGTGATCAGCGTGGCCGGGGTCAGTTCGGCCTACTGGGAGAAGAGCCGTGAGCTCGGCAAGGTGTTCAACCAGGGACGCTGGGCCGATCAGCCCATCGTCTTCAGCGGCATCGACGGGCACACCGGTTGGGCCAACAACGCGATGCTCAAGCGGCTGAACATCGACGCGGCACTGGTCAAGAGCCTGCCGGAGAAAGAGCGCAGCTTCGTCGGCCATGAAGCGGACTTCACCCCTAACGGCTACTTTGCCGAATCCCGCTGGGACGTGGTGCGCAACGGTATTCCGGCGCCGAGCCCGGAGGCCATGCTCAAGGCCGCTCGCGAGGCGGTGAAGATCAACAATCAATTCGGCGTCACCGCCTGGATGGACGCGGCGGCGAACGGCGGCAGTGAAGATTCGCTGTTCGATTTCCATGCCACCGCGGAAAGTGTCGGCGTGCTGCCGCTGTACAAGGAGCTGGCGCAGAGCGGCGAACTCAGTGCCCACGTCGCTGCGTTGATGGTCACCAATCCGAAGAGCAAACCTGCCGACCTGGAAGTGATCGCCACGGTGATGAAGCAGTTCGAGGGCGTGCCTAACCTGACGTTCCCCGGCGTGAAGATATTTGTCGACGGTATTCTCGAGTTCCCGGGACAAACGGCGGCGGTCGTCGTGCCGTACAAGAACAGCCACAAGGACGGTCAACTGCTGACCGACCCGGCGCACTTTGGCGAACTGGTGGTGGCGGCGGAGAAACGCGGCTGGATCGTGCACATGCACGCCGTCGGCGACCGCGCGGTGCGTGAAGCGCTCAATGGCGTGGCGTATGCGCGCAAGCTCAGCCCGACGCCCGTACCCCACAGCGTCGCGCACCTGCAACTGGTCAATCCCAAGGAGTTTCCACGCTTCAAGGAACTGGGCGTGATCGCCTCGATGCAACTGCTGTGGGCCACCGGCGAGTCTTACACCGTCGAACTGGTCAAGCCTTACATCAGCGCCTTTGCCTACGGTTACCAGTATCCCGCGCGGTCCCTGCATAACGCCGGCGCGACGATTGCCGGTGGCAGCGACTGGCCGGTGTCGAGCGCCAACCCGTTCAACGCCATTGCCCAGGCCAGCACGCGCAAAGGTCCGTTGGGCGTACTCAATGCCAAGGAAAGCATCGACCGCCAGACCATGTTCTACGCCTACACCATCAACGCGGCGAAAACCCTGCGCCTGGATCAGCAGATCGGTTCGCTGGCACCGGGCAAGCAGGCCGACCTGATCATCCTCGACCGCGACGTGTTCAAGGTCAGCGATGACGACCTGTTCGAAACCAAAGTCCTCAACACCTTCTTCGCCGGCAAGCAGGTCTACGCTCCCGCGTCCTGACCTGCGTACACCCAGCACCCGCAACAAACGGCCAGCCCCTCGTAGCGCGAGGGGCCTGGCATCGCCATGCCTGAAATTCCCCGTACGCCATAACAACAAGAGAACTGTATGAACGCACTTTCAGCATTGACCCTCGCGACACTGGCATTGATCCCCCTGACCAGCCAGGCCCTGACACTCAACGATGATTTCAGCCTGGAGATGACCCTGGGCGTCGTCAGCGACTACCGCACCCGGGGCATCTCGCAGACCCTGGGCGATCCGGCAGTGCAGGGCGGCGCAACGTTGCTGCACAGCAGCGGCCTGTACATCGGCGCCTGGACCTCCAACGTGGATTTCGGCGGCGGCTTCG
Organism: Pseudomonas sp. KH_046_1; assembly: GCF_057839025.1. NCBI lineage: Bacteria > Pseudomonadati > Pseudomonadota > Gammaproteobacteria > Pseudomonadales > Pseudomonadaceae > Pseudomonas > Pseudomonas sp. KH_046_1. The sequence continues at coordinate 4,118,656 of NZ_CM174481.1, read as the reverse complement.
ACACCCGCCAGGAACGTGAGTACTACGCCGGTTACTACTGGCAGGCCACGGACGCCATCAGTCTGGACCTGGGCTACATCAAGTACGACTACCCGAAAAACTCCGAATTCAACCTCAGCGAGGCGTACGCCGTCCTCGACCTGTACGGCGTGAAGCTGGGTGCTTTTTACTCCAAGGACACGCCGAACTTTTTCGGCGAGGACCAGGACACCCTTTACACCTACCTGGGCTACAAAATCGATTTGCCGGCCGAAGTCGGCCTGGACCTGCGCTTTGGGCGCAACGATGTGAATGACCCCGCGTTCTGGTCCGCCAATGGCGATAGCCGTGAGTCTTACTACGAGTGGGAAGCCAAGTTGACCCGCGACTTCGTCGGCGTCACCTGGGGGCTGAGCTACGTCGACACCGACCTGTCGAAAAGCGAGTGCAGCAGTTGGTACGGCTATGACGACCTCTGTTCGGCGACAGTTGTAGCCAGCGCAACCAAGACCTTTTAAATTCCGTCCCTGACAACAAAAACAGTTCCACAAAGGAAACACCGTCATGAGTGCGCAACGCAGTCCCCTGATCGAGACCCGCTCGATCGATTTCATTCCCGAGGCTGAGCGACACGGCAGTCTCTACAGCCAGTTCACCCTGTGGCTCGGCGCCAACCTGCAAATCACCGCCATCGTCACCGGCGCCCTGGCCGTGGTGCTGGGCGGCGATGTGTTCTGGTCGCTGATCGGCTTGCTGATCGGGCAAGTGCTCGGCGGTGCCGTGGTGGCGCTGCACGCAGCGCAAGGGCCGAAGCTCGGCTTACCGCAGATGATCTCCAGCCGAGTGCAGTTCGGGGTGTATGGCGCGGCGATCCCGATTGTCCTGGTGTGTCTGATGTACCTGGGTTTCAGCGCCACCGGCGCGGTGTTATCGGGGCAGGCAATCGCGCAGCTGATCAGTGTCAGCGACAGTGCCGGCATCCTGATTTTCGCAGCGTGCATCGCGTTCCTGACGATCTTCGGCTATCGGGTGATTCACCTGGTCGGGCGGGTGACCAGCGTGCTGGGCATCATCGCCTTCGCCTACCTGTTCACCCGGTTGATGACCCTCAACGACATCGGCCTGCTGCTCGACAATCGTCATTTTGGCTGGAGCACCTTCCTGCTGGCGGTGTCGCTCTCGGCGTCCTGGCAGATCGCCTTCGGCCCCTACGTGGCGGACTACTCGCGCTACCTGCCGAGCAAGACGTCATCGTGGAAAACCTTCACCGCCGTGGGCCTCGGCACAGTGCTGGGGGCCCAGACTTCGATGGTGCTGGGGGTGTTCGCCGCCGCACTGGCCGGGGCGAATTTCCGTGGACACGAAGTGGCGACCATTGTCGGCCTGGGCAGTAGCGGTGTGATCGCGTCCTTGCTGTACCTGAGCATTGTGTTCGGCAAGGTCACGGTGTCCACTCTCAACGCCTACGGCAGTTTCATGTGCATCGCCACCATCATCAGTGGCTTCCGTCGTCGCCTGGAAATCACCGCCCGCCAGCGCATGCTGTTTGTGCTGCTGATCGTCGCGGCGTCCACCGCGCTGGCATTGCTGGGGCAGTACTCGTTCCTCAACTCGTTCAAGTACTTCATCCTGTTTTTGCTGACGTTCTTCACCCCGTGGAGCGCGATCAACCTGGTGGATTACTACTTCATCAACAAGGAGCGTTACGACATTCCTGCATTGTCCGACCCGAATGGGCGCTACGGTCGCTGGAACGTGCTGGGGATCAGCGTCTATGTGATCGGCGTGTTGATCCAGTTGCCCTTTGTCGACACCCATTTCTACTCCGGGCCGATGGTTGCGCAACTGGGCGGCGTGGATATTTCATGGATCGTCGGGCTGCTGGTGCCGGGTGTGATCTATTACGCGCTGGCCAAGCCGTCGATGAGTGCTGTGGTGGTTGAGCGGGGTTAATACCAGCTTTTGTGGCGAGGGAGCTTGCTCCCGCTGGACTGCACAGCAGTCCCATCTTTTGGGGCCGCGTCGCGCCCCAGCGGGAGCAAGCTCCCTCGCCACAGGTTTGGTGTTGTTCTTGATTGATCAAAGCTCAGGCAGTTTCCAGTGCTCACGCAACTGCTCGTACTGCACTTCAGGCAGTTGCACCAGCACCGGGGATTTGCCCGGGTCCAGCCAGTCGAACAACCGCGCGATATTCGCCGGGTCCATGGCCGTACAGCCACGGGTCGGCGCCGCAGGGCCGCGCCAGATGTGGAAGAAAATGCACGAGCCGGCAGCGGGAGAGGCCGGGGTGTTGTGCTGGATGACGATGCCTTGGTGGTACAGCTCATCCGAGCGGCGCATCCGTTCGGAGCTGCTCCAGCCTTTTTCGACGACTGCTCCGTCGACCAGTTCGTTGTAACGCGTGGACTGGCTGTCATCCACGCATTCGATGGTCGGCGTCAGCGACAGATAGGGCAGGCGGGTGTCGGCCGAAGGCTCATAGCCAAACGCCGTGCCCAGCTTGAACATTCCGGCCGGTGCCTTGCCATCGCCTTCCTGTTTGACCGGTCCTTCAGGTTGCCCGATATCGAGCAGCCCCTTGCCCCAGCCCATGCCGTTCTTGCCGAGCACCACTGCAAAGGGCGCTTCGAATTTCTGCAAGGTCTGCCCGTGCCGTTCATAGCGCTGGGCAGTACCCTGGATGTCATCCCAGCCTTTACTGGTGACAACGATCAGTTGGTCGCTGCCGTCGAGTCCCTGGGCCATTGCGGCCAGCGGAAAAAATCCCACCAACAGGGTCTTGAGCAGAATGTTCATGGTGCAAGCGGCGTGATGGGGAAATCCATGACGTCTGGCTTCTGCGGATTCCCGCTGTACGTGAAGTGCCACCACTCGGCCGAATAACCCACAAAACCTTCCTTGGTCATGGCACTGGTCAGTCGCTGGCGATGGGCTTTGGCCGTGGCGTTGATCAGCGCCGAGTCAGTGTGGGCCCGCTCATCGAAGCAATCGAAACCGGTGCCCATGTCGAGCGCGCCGTCGCGCCAGCGCTGGCCGTACGGGGCGGTGCAATCCACAGGCGTGACTGAAGGCGACCAGGTGTCGGCGGGCAGGGCGTCGGGGCCGGTCATCGTCAGGTCTACGGTGTTGCCCCGGGAATGATTGGACACCCGGGCCACGTAACCCAGGCGCCAGAAATCCTGCTTGTCGACCCGAGGATAGAACTCGGTCTTGAGCGGGTCGCCGGGTTCGGTGGCGAAGCGGCCCATGTCCGCCACTGCGCGGGTCGGGCGATAACAGTCGAATACTTTCAAGCCGTAGCCTTCGGCTTTCAGTGAGCTTTGCACTCGGGCTAATGCCTTTGCAGCGTCCTCCGACAGCAGGCACTCCGCCGCCTGGTAGCCGTCGAGCGGGTGTCCGGTGAAGTTGTGCGCGCTGGCGTAGCGGATGTCCTGCTCGATGCCCGGGTCGACGCTGCGCACATACACCATGTGCCCGGGTTTCGACTCGTCGGCCATGCACGGCGTGGCAAGACTCAGGCACAGCAACAATAGACAGGGTGAACGAAACATCGGGAGCGGCTCCATGCATGACCAGTCACCTCATCATGGCTTGAAACCGGCTGTACCTCCATGAAGTTGTTGATCGGCGTGATAGGACGAACGCACCAGCGGCCCGGACGCCACGTTCTTGAAGCCCATGCGCATGCCTTCCTCGGCGAACCAGGCAAAGGTGTCCGGATGCACGAAGCGCTGCACCGGCAAGTGACTGCGCGAGGGTTGCAGGTATTGGCCGAGGGTCAGCATGTCGATGTCGTGCTCGCGCATGCGCTGCATGACTTCGATGACTTCCTCGTCGGTTTCGCCAAGGCCCAGCATCAGGCCGGATTTGGTCGGCACATGGGGCACCGACTGCTTGAATTTCTGCAGCAGGTCCAGCGACCACTCGAAGTCCGAACCCGGCCTCGCGGCCTTGTACAGGCGCGGTACGGTTTCCAGGTTGTGGTTGAACACATCCGGTGGCTCATTGGCAGTGATTGCCAACGCGACGTCCATGCGCCCGCGATAATCCGGCACCAGGGTTTCCAATTGAATGCCGGGCGACAGCTTGCGGATCTCGCGCAGGCAATCGACAAAGTGTTGGGCGCCGCCGTCGCGCAAGTCGTCGCGGTCCACCGAGGTGATCACCACGTACTTCAGGCGCAGCTCGGCGATGGCCACGGCCAGGTTCATCGGCTCGTTGGCGTCCAGCGGCTTGGGCCGGCCATGGCCGACATCGCAGAACGGACAGCGACGGGTGCAGATGTCGCCCATGATCATGAAGGTCGCGGTGCCACCGGAGAAACATTCACCGAGGTTCGGGCACGAGGCTTCTTCGCAGACACTGTGCAGCTTGTGCTTGCGCAGCAGTTGCTTGATCCGGTCGACCTCGGGAGAGATCGGCATGCGCACGCGAATCCAGTCGGGTTTGCGCGGGAATTCATCCGTGGGAATGATCTTCACCGGGATCCGCGCGACCTTTTCCGCGCCGCGCAGTTTGGTGCCGACCTCTACTTTCGCCGGGCTCTTGCCGGTCGATTCGACAATGGCATTCATGATGCTTTCCTTGTGCAGCAGGGTACTGAACCTGTGGGAGACCCTGTGGGAGCGAGCTTGCTCGCGATGGCGGACTTTCATTCAACATCAATGCTGAATGTAATGGCCCCATCGCGAGCAAGCTCGCTCCCACAGGGTTTTTTCCATATGGTTTTGTCGTGTTTGTTCAGTCGCGGTAGACCGGGAAATCGGCACAAAGCGCTGCAGCCTGCCGTGCAACATTGGCCTCGATATCGGCATCGCCCAGATGATCGAGGATGTCGCAAATCCAGCCCGCCAACGCAATGCTCTGCGCTTCCTTGAAGCCACGACTGGTGATCGCCGGCGTGCCGATGCGCAAACCGGAGGTCACGAACGGCGATTGCGGATCGTTGGGCACGGCGTTCTTGTTCACGGTGATGCCGGCGCGACCGAGGGCGGCGTCGGCGTCCTTGCCGGTCAGGCCCTGGCGGATCAGGCTGACCAGAAACAGATGGTTGTCGGTACCGCCGGACACCACGTCATAACCGCGCTCAATGAAGACCTGCGCCATGGCCTGGGCGTTGCGGATCACTTGCGCCTGATAAGTCTTGAACGCTGGCTCCAGCGCTTCCTTGAAACACACGGCCTTGGCAGCGATCACGTGCATCAACGGCCCACCCTGACCACCAGGGAACACCGCGGCGTTGAGCTTTTTCTCAAGTTCAGGATTGGCCTTGGCCAGGATCAAACCGCCACGTGGACCGCGCAGGGTCTTGTGGGTGGTGGTGGTCACCACGTCAGCGTAGGGCAGCGGGTTCGGGTACAGACCGGTGGCTACCAGCCCGGCGACGTGGGCCATGTCGACGAAGAAGTACGCGCCGACCTTATCGGCGATCTGGCGGAAGCGCGGGAAGTCCAGGGTTTTGGAGTAAGCGGAGAACCCGGCGATGATCATCTTCGGCTTGTGCTCGACCGCCAGGCGTTCGACTTCGTCGTAGTCGATCAGGCCCGTGGTGGTGTCAATGCCGTACTGCACGGCGTTGTACAGCTTGCCGGAAAAACTCACCTTGGCGCCGTGGGTCAGGTGACCGCCGTGGGCCAGGCTCATGCCCAGCACGGTGTCGCCGGCTTGCAGCAACGCCAGATAAACCGCCGCGTTGGCCTGGCTGCCGGAGTGCGGCTGGACGTTGGCATAGTCGGCGCCGAACAGTTGCTTGGCGCGGTCGATGGCCAGTTGCTCGACCACATCGACGTGCTCGCAGCCGCCGTAGTAACGCTTGCCCGGATACCCTTCGGCGTACTTGTTGGTCAGGCCGCTGCCTTGTGCCTCCATCACCCGCTGGCTGGTGTAGTTTTCCGAGGCGATCAGTTCGATATGGTGTTCCTGCCGCGCATCCTCGGCGTTCATCGCCGCCAGCAGTTCGTCGTCATAGCCTTTGATCTGGTCGTGCTTGCTGAACATAGTGTGGTCCTTGTGTGGAAGGGTTGGGCTTCAAGCGTCGGCGTGTTCTGCGGTCAGGCGTTCATAGGCGTCTTGATCCAGTAGATCGCTCAACGCCAGGGCATCGACCGGTTTGAAGCGAAAGAACCAGCCTTCGCCCAATGGGTCTTCGTTGACCAGTTCCGGGGTGCTCTCCAGCGTCGCGTTGATCTCGACCACTTCACCATCCAGCGGCATGCCGATACTGCTGGCGGCTTTCACCGATTCCAGCACCGACACTTCAGCGCCTGCATCGAAGGCGCCCAGTTCAGGCACCTGAACGAACACCACATCCCCCAGCGCTTGCTGGGCAAACGCCGTGATGCCGACGGTGACCAGGCCATTGCTCTCGAGGCGCAACCATTCGTGATCGACGGTAAAACGCAATTGGCTCATATCAACTCCTTATTGTTTTAAGGCTCGTGGCGGGGCGACGAGCGGGGTTGCAGGAGTGATAGCAAGGGCGGTGCCAAGGTTGATTAGTTGTTTTAAATCAATGGCTTGATGTGATTTTATTAAGTGCGAGAGATTCCATCCGTATTAAAATCAATACAGACAAGCAGGGCTGTGGGCGCAGACGCCGTAAATGCGGGTGGGAAGGGTTTTGTCTTGATTTCGCTACGCTGTATCGATTTGCAGACGAAAAATTCAGCAACACCACTGATCCCCTGTGGGAGCGAGCTTGCTCGCGATTGCGGTGTGACAGGCAAAATTGATATCGACTGACACGGCCTCATCGCGAGCAAGCTCGCTCCCACAGGGGAATGTGTTGTCGGTGACAATGTGTTCCGACAGATCACTCAGGGCTTTGCGGGAATCCCGTATTTGCGCAACCGAATCGCGATGGCGCTATGGGACGTCTGCAACCGCGCCGCCAGCAACCGGCTGGACGGATAGCTGCGATACAGCTGTTCCAGCAGGTTCTTCTCAAAGTCGCCAACCGCTTCTTCCAGGCTGCCGACTTCGCCGTCGTTTTGCCGCTCTACCGCCGTGCGCGCAATGTCCAGGTCGTCGATGTCCACCAGCGGGTTTTCGCAAATCGCCGCCGCCCGGAAAATCACGTTTTGCAGTTGCCGCACGTTGCCCGGCCAGCGGTTGCCGAGCAGGGCGCTGAAGGTGCTCGGTGCCAAACGACACGGCGGTCGCTGGATCTGCGCGCAGGCCTGTTGCATGAAGTGATTGGCCATCAGCAGGATGTCGTGACCGCGTTCGCGCAGCGGCGGCACTTGCAGGTTGAGCACGTTGAGGCGGTAGAACAGGTCTTCGCGAAACCGTCCTTCGGCGACCATTTTTTCCAGGTCGCGGTGGGTCGCACTGAGCACCCGCACATTGACCCGGACCTCTTTGTCGCCACCGACCCGACGGAAGCAACCATCGCTCAGGAACCGCAGCAACTTGGCTTGCAGATAGGGCGACATTTCCCCCACTTCATCGAGGAACACCGTGCCCTGGTCGGCCAGTTCCAGCAGGCCGAGCTTGCCGCCCCGTTGCGCGCCGGTGAAGGCGCCGGGGGCGTAGCCGAACAGCTCGCTTTCGGCCAGGCTCTCCGGCAGTGCCGCGCAGTTCAACGCCAGAAACGGCGCATCGTGCCGTGGGCTGATGGCATGGCAGGCGCGGGCCACCAGCTCCTTGCCGGTGCCGGTTTCACCCTGGATCAAGAGCGGCGCATCAAGGGCCGCTACCCGTTGCGCACGCGCCTTCAGCGCACGGATCGGCGGCGATTCGCCGAGCAGCGCATCGAAACCTTCGGCATGGTCATGGTGCAGCGCCGACAGGCGTTCGCCAATGCGATTGGGTTGATACAGGGTGAGCAGGGCGCCAGCGTCGGTGATCGGCATCGCGTCGAGCAGCAACGTCTGGCCGCCGAGGCTGACCTCGTGCATCGGCAGGCGGAAATGCTGAGCGATCAAGGTGCGTTGCAAATCGGCATCGTCGAACAGTGCGGTCAGCGATTCACCAGCCGGTTCGCGGCCGCAGAGGGCGATCAGCGCCGGGTTGGCCAGCAGTACATGGCCGCGGTCATCCACCGCCAGCACCGGGTCGGAACTGGCTGCCAACAACGCGTCCAGTTGCAGGCGCCGGCGTTGTCCCGGAAGGATGTCGACCATGGTCACCGCTTGAACGCCGCGCACGTCGAAAAGCGCCTCGCGCAACTCCTCCAGCACCTCGGCGCCGAGGGTCGGCGCATCGATGTAGACGTTCGGCGGCACCATCTCCACGGCGTCCAGGTTGAAACTGCGACCACCGAGCAGGGCCAGCACTTCCTGGGTGATGCCGACGCGGTCGATGAAGGTGACGTGGATACGCATGACGGGCCTGCAAGGTTGGCGAACCGAATCAGTATGCCCGGCAAAATTTGAATTTGGCGAGTGTCACATCACGGCTTGCCGGTTTTACGGGTGCTGGCGGCCAGGTCCTCGAGGAACGCCTGGAGGATCGGTGGCGGTGCCGTGCCGCGTCGGGTGATCACGTCGAACGGCGACTTCAGGCGCAGGCTAGCCGGCGCGAGTTGGTGCATCTCGCCGCTCTTGACCCATTGGGCGGCGAAGTGCTCAGGCAGAAAACCCAGGTAGGCGCCGGAAATGATCAGGATCGCCGTGGCTTCGATGTTGTCCACGGTGGCGGCCGCCTTGCTCACGCCCAGGTGTTCGAGGTCGTATTGCTGCATGTAGCCGCGCACGACGATCCGCCCGGCAGCGACTTCTTCGAGCAGCTCCTCACCTTCGGCGTGGCTGCCGTACAACGGGTGACGCCGCCCGCAATACAAGCCCAGGGCTTCCTGGTACAGCGGTGATTGCAGTAACCCAGGCACATGGATCGGAAAGTGCCCGATGGCCAGGTGCAGGCGACCGTCGAGCACCCGCTCTTCGAGTTCCGCCGGGGTGCCGACGTACACGTTCAGGTGCACGTCATGGCCCCGTGAAACGAAGCGCTGGGTGGTGCGCGGGATCGGCGAGTCGGGGTCGGTGATCGTGGTGTCGATGATCCCCAGGTTGAGCTTGCCGCTGATGTGCTGCTTGAGCACGTCGGCGTCCATGCAGAAGTTTTCCACCGCCGACAGCAGGCGCTGGGTGGCTTCATGAATCGCTACGCCTTGTTCGGTCAGGCGAAAGCCGCTGCGCCCGCGCTGGCAGAGTTTGACCCCGAGGCGGGTTTCCAGGTGGGTCATCTGTTCGCTGATGGTCGACTGCCCGGCATTGAGCGCCGCCTGCGCGGCGGAGAAGCCGCCGCAGCGGACAATCGTGGCAAACACCCTGAGCAGTTTCAGGTCGACATCGTGCAGCTGGATCATCTTGGACCTCCGGCATGGGGATGCATCGGGAATACCGATATGAGTATCTGATGTTTAGCATTTTTTCCACGAAAACCTGCGCCCATAGTCTTTCCAACGGCGGTCGCCTTGCAGTCCGTCAAGCCGATAACAAGAAGTGGAGAGGCTAGAAATGTCGAACAACGGTTATGAATCCGGTCGCCTGAACCTGCCATTCGTGGGTCATTGCACCTTTGGCAAATCCCCGGTGTGCACCGATTGGGATGCACTGGATGCCGACGTCGCGGTGCTCGGCGTGCCCAACGACATGGGCACCCAGTGGCGCTCCGGCGCACGCTTCGGACCACGCGGGATTCGCGAAGCATCGACGCTGTTTTCCTTCGGCCACGCTGGCGCCTACGACCACGAAGATGACGTGATGTACCTCACTGCATCGGACGTGCGCATGGTCGACGTCGGTGATGCCGACATCGTCCACACCGACATGGCCACCAGCAACAAGAACACCGAATACGCCGTACGCAAGATCCTCGACGCCGGCGTGATGCCGGTGGTACTCGGTGGCGACCACTCGGTGCACGCACCAGTGATCAAGGCCTTCGAAGGCCGCGGCCCGATCCACATCATTCACTTCGATGCGCACCTGGATTTCGTCGACGAACGCCACGGTGTTCGCTACGGCCACGGCAACCCGCTGCGCCGTGCTTCGGAAATGAACCACATCGTCGGCATGACCCAGATGGGCATCCGCAACGTGTCGTCGTCCAACCGCGATGACTACGAAGCGGCCCATGAAGCCGGTTCGAAAATCCTCTCGGTGCGTGACGTGCGTCGCCTTGGCGTCGAAGGTGTTTTGGCGCTGATCCCGCAGAACATCAACTACTACATCACCATCGACATCGACGGTTTCGACCCGTCCATCGCCCCCGGTACCGGCACCCCGAGCCACGGCGGCTTCCTCTACTACGAAGTGCTGGAAATCATCCAGGCCCTGGCCAAGCGCAGCAAAGGCAACATCGTCGGCATGGACCTGGTGGAAGTGGCACCGGTCTACGACCCGACCGGCATGACCTCGATCCTGGCCGCGCAACTGCTGCTCAACAGCATCGGTTTCATCTTCCACGAGCGTGGCAAGGTGCGGGCGGCCGCCGAGAGCGAAACCGCATCAGCCTGATCATCGAAACCAGTGACCCGGCAGGCTCTGACTGCCGGGCAGAGAGAATAAAAATGGACACGATCGTCAAAAGTTACCTGCAAAAATTCGGCGTCAGCGAAGCCACCCAGACCTTCCTCGGCAAGGTCCAGAAAATGTTCATCGGCGGCGCCTGGGTCGAAGCCAGCGATGGCCAGACCTCCGATGTGATCGAACCTTCGACCGAAGGCCTGATCACCCGCATTCCCATGGGCACCACCGATGACCTCGACCGCGCCGTGCAAGCCGCCCGCGCCCAGTTCGACGGCGGCGCCTGGCGCCAGGCCAAACCGGCCGAACGCGAGCGCATGATGCAGCGCCTGGCCGACCTGATCGAGCAGAACGCCGCGGAGCTGGCGGAAATCGAATCCATCGACATGGGCAAATCGGTTGCCTTCGCCAAGGACGTGGACATCCAGGGCACCGTGGATACCCTGCGTTACTTCGCCGGCTGGGCCACCAAGCTGCACGGCCGTACCGTCGAACCTTCGCTGCCGGGCAATTACCTGGCCTATACCCGCAAGGAAGCGGTGGGCGTAGTCGGCGCCATCGTGCCGTGGAACTTCCCGCTGCAAACCATGGCCTGGAAGCTCGGCGCGGCGCTGGCCACCGGTTGCACCGTGGTGGTCAAGCCCGCCGAACTGACTTCGCTGTCGGCCCTGCGTTTCGCTGAACTGGTGCAGGAAGCGGGCATCCCTGACGGCGTGATCAACATCGTCACCGGGCGCGGCAGCGTGGTCGGTGCGGCCATGGCCACCCACCCGGGCATCGACAAACTGACCTTCACCGGCTCGACCCCGGTCGGCCAGACTGTCGGCCGCGCAGCGCTGGATGACATGAAGCGCCTGACCCTCGAACTCGGTGGTAAATCACCGGTCATCGTCTGCGCCGACGCCGACATCCCGGCCGCCGCCCAAGCGGTCGCCAATGGCGTGTTTTTCAACTCCGGGCAGGTATGCGACGCCGGTACACGGGCCTATATTCATAGCAGTGTCTACGACGAATTCCTGCGTGAACTGATCGCCTATACGCGCACCCTGAAAATCGCCCCGGGCCTGGATCCTGACTGCTTCATCGGTCCGCTGGTTTCGGCCCTGCAAAAGCAGCGTGTGACCGAGTACATCGAAACGGGCAAGGCTGAAGGCGCCGAACTGGTCTACGGCGGTCAACCGATCGATGGCCCTGGCTTTTTCGTCGAGCCGACCATCTTCGCCAATTGCCGCAATGACATGCGCATTGTCCAGGAAGAGATCTTCGGCCCGGTGCTGGTCACCGCACCGTTCGACGATGAAGAAGACGCGCTGGCCCTGGCCAACGACTCGCCCTACGGCCTGGCGGCGGCACTGTATTCCAACGACCTGGGCAAGGTGCACAGCCTGATTCCACGCTTGAAAGCAGGTTCGGTCTACGTCAACGCCCACGGCACCCTCGACCCGTCGATGCCGTTCGGTGGCTACAAACAGTCCGGATTCGGCAAGGACCTGGGCGCCGAGCAGCTCGACTACCTGCTCGAAACCAAGGCGGTGTGGATCACACTGCCAAGCTGATGCTGATCAGTTAAGACAAGGAACAATGCAATCCCTGTGGGAGCGAGCTTGCTCGCGATGACGGTTGCACATTCAACATCTGTGTTGCCTGACCCTCCGCTATCGCGAGCAAGCTCGCTCCCACAGGTTTTGCATCTTTCAATAAGGCATCTGCAACAACGCCAGGTAGGCACGGGTATCACTGGACCTGTGGCCCTCGCCACAGGGGAGTCGTTCACCCGAAAGAACGCGGTTATCTCGTCATGATCTTCCAACAATAAGAGTCCATCATGAACACTAACGCCAAGTCCGCCACGAGCGTGTCCAGCCTCGACGAAAAATCCGTCGTCGAGGGGCATTCGATTGACTTCATCCCCGAAAACGAGCGCACCGACAAGCTGGCCAGTCAGGGCCCGTTCTGGTTCCTCGGCAATTTCACCTTCTTCACCATGACCATCGGCTTCGTCGGCCCAAGCGTCGGCCTGACCGCGCTGTGGACCACGCTGGCCGGCACGCTGGGCATCATGTTCGGCACACTGTTCATGGCGTTCCACGGCTCCCAGGGCCCGCACCTCGGCCTGCCGCAAATGATCCAGTCCCGTGCACAGTTCGGCTATCGCGGGGTGATCCTGGTACTGCTCGCAACGCTGTTCGTGTTCGCCGGCTTCAACATCGTCAACCTGGTGCTGATGATGCAAGGGCTGCATACGCTGTTCGGGTTCAACCCGGCGGTGATCGCGGTGGCGGTGACCATACCGGCGGCGGTGCTGGCGATTCTCGGCCATGACTGGATGCACCGCAGCTTCAAATGGGCGTTGTACCTGTCGCTGCCACTGTATGGCCTGGTGACCGTGGCGGTGGTGATGGGCTGGGTGCCGGATGCGGTGCTGCCGGCACTCGCGGAAGGCGAAGTGGCCCGGGAGCCGCTGGGTTTCAACTGGACCGGTTTCATCGCGCAGTTTGCGGCGGCCGCCAGCTACAACATCGCCTATGCGCCTTATGTGTCGGACTATTCGCGCTACCTGCCGAAAAACACCTCCAGCGGCAAGCTGATCGCCGTGGTGTTCCTCGGGGCGTCGCTGTCCGGTGCGTGGATGATCTCCGTGGGTGGCTGGCTGGCCGATCACCTGCACACCACTGACGTGCTGGTGGCCCTCGGGCAAGTCGGCAACACCGTGTCGCCGCTGGTGGGCACGGCAGTGGTGGTGGTCACCATCCTGGCGTTCCTGCCGGTGATCGCGATGAACATCTACAGCGCCAAGCTGACCACGCTGACCTGCGTCGACTCGATCAAGCACATCGAACCAACGCGCAAGGCACGCATCCTGGCCATCGGCTTCGTGATCCTGCTGCAACTGGGCGTGGCCCTGAGCATCCAGAGTTCCGGCAAAGGCTTGTCGGTGCTGGGGATCTACCTGGTGGTGATGCTGTACTTCCTGGTGCCCTGGACCTCGGTCAACCTCACCGACTACTTCTTCGTGCGCAAGGGCCGCTACGCCATCCCGCACTTCTTCATGCCCCACGGCAACATCTACGGCAGCTGGGGACTGCGCGGCATCGCCGCCTATGCCATCGGTTTTATCTCGATGATCCCGTTCTTCTACATCTACGACGGCGTTGAACAGCGCGAGGTGTATGTCGGCCCGCTCGCCAAGGCGCTGGGCAGCATCGACATCGCCTGGCTGGTCGGGCTGATCGTGTCGGGCGTGGCGTACTACTGGCTGAGCCGCTCGATCGACCTCAAGCGCGAAGAGGCAGTGATCCAGCAGATCGAGAAAAACTCCCCGCAATACACCACTGGCGACACGCTGACCCACAAACAGCAGCCACTGCCGGTATTCACTGAATCGACGGTCGGGAGATGACCATGGCTACGCAAAAATACGACTACATCATCATTGGCGCAGGCTCGGCGGGTTGTGTGTTGGCCAACCGCCTGAGCGAAGACCCGGCCACCTCGGTGCTGGTCCTGGAATTCGGCGGCAGTGACAAGAGCGTAGTGATCCAGATGCCGAGCGCATTCTCGATCCCGATGAACACCAAGAAGTACAACTGGCGCTACGAAACCGAGCCGGAGACCCACCTCAACGGCCGACGCATTCACTGCCCACGGGGCAAGGTGCTGGGCGGTTCGTCGTCGATCAACGGCCTGGTGTACATCCGTGGTCACGCGCTGGACTTTGACGAGTGGGAATCCCTGGGTGCCGAAGGCTGGGGCTATCGCAACTGCCTGCCGTACTTCAAGCGTGCCGAGAGCTATGAGTCGGGTGGCGACAGCTATCGCGGGCAGACCGGGCCGCTGCACACCACCAACGGCAACCACATGAAAAACCCGCTGTACGGTGCCTGGGTCGAAGCCGGCGCGGAAGCGGGCTACATCAAGACCGAAGACTGCAACGGCTACATGCAGGAAGGTTTCGGCGCCATGCACATGACCGTGAAGAACGGCGTGCGCTGCTCCACGGCCAACGCCTATCTGCGCCCGGCCATGGGCCGTCCGAACCTGACGGTGATCACCCATGCGATGACGCGCCAGATCATTCTTGAAGGCAAACGGGCGGTGGGGGTCATGTATGACCACGGTGGTCAGACCCACCAGGTGTATTGCAACCGCGAAGTGCTGATCTCGTCCGGGCCGATCGGCTCGCCGCACCTGCTGCAACGCTCGGGCATCGGCCCGGCGGACGTCCTGCGCAAGGCCGGGATCGGCGTACGCCATGACCTGCCGGGAGTAGGGGAGAACCTGCAGGATCACGCCGAGGTGTACATCCAGTTCGGCTGCAAGGAGCCGGTGACCCTCAACAACAAGATGGACCCGCTGAGCAAGCTGATGATCGGTCTGCGCTGGCTGCTGTTCAAGGACGGCCTGGGCGCCACCAACCACTTCGAGGCCGGTGGTTTCATCCGCTCCGAGAAGGGCCTGCGCTGGCCGGACATCCAGTTCCACTTCCTGCCGGCAGCGATGCGCTACGACGGCAACAAGCCGATCAAGGGCCATGGCTTCATGGTGCTGACCGGGCCGAACAAGCCGAAAAGTCGCGGCTATGTGCGAGTACGCTCGGCCGACCCGTACGAGCATCCGGAAATCCGCTTCAACTATCTGGAGCGGGAAGAGGACCGCGAAGGCTTCCGCCGCTGTATTCGCCTGACCCGCGAGATCATCGGCCAGAAAGCCATGGACCGCTTCCGCGATGGCGAAATCGCCCCGGGCGCCCAGGTGACCAGTGATGAAGACCTCGACGCCTTCGTGCGCGACAACCTGGAAAGCACCTACCATCCATGCGGTTCGTGCCGCATGGGCGAGGACGACATGGCGGTGGTCGATTCCGAGTTGCGCGTGCGTGGCATCGCCGGTCTGCGGGTGATCGATTCGTCGGTGTTCCCGACCGAGCCGAACGGCAACCTCAATGCGCCGACCATCATGCTCGCTGAACGGGCTTCCGATCTGGTGCGTGGCGCACAGATGTTGCCGTCAGCGGATGTGCCGGTGGGTCTGGTCGAAGGCTGGGAGAGTAGCCAGCGCACCTCCTTGCCAGGGCGTAACGTGCGCGTCTGACGGCAATCCACAATCCAATGTGGAAATCTAATGTGGGAGCGAGCTTGCTCGCGATGGCGGTGGATCAGTCGACTTCAATGTTGAATGAAATACCGCTATCGCGAGCAAGCTCGCTCCCACAGGGATCTCGGTGCTTTTAGAAAATTTTACCTCGCTGTTCAGCTGCCATTGCTAGTCTGTAATTCCTTGAGACCCCAATGGAGCACCCTCATGGCTATTCAGGCCCTGCGCGCCGACGCATCGCACATCGACCAGATCGCCCCGTTGTTTGACGCCTACCGGATGTTCTACAAGCAGCCGTCGAACCTCTCGCAATCGCGCGCCTTCATCGCCGAACGACTCGCCCGGGATGAATCGGTGATATTTCTTGCCCAGGACACCGACGGCGAAAACCTCGGCTTCGTCCAGCTGTTCCCGACCTTTTCCTCGATCGATGCCCATCGCACCTGGCTGCTCGGTGATCTGTTCACCACGCCTGCCGCCCGGGGCAAAGGCGTCGGCACCTTGCTGATGAACACCGCCCGGGATTTTGCGAAGCTGGCCGGCGGCAAAGGCATGACCCTGGAAACCGCCACCGACAACCTCACTGCCCAGCGCCTGTATGAATCCCTGGGCTGGGTGCGCGACCCCGGTTACTACACCTACTGCCTGGATCTGAAAAAAGACTGACTCAGCGATCCTGTTCGCCAAACACCGGCCGCATGAATGAACGCTCGTAGCTGAGGATGAATTTCCTCTCTTCGGCGTACTTGAACGCGGCGATGCACTCAGGATCGTTCATCGATTGCTGCCGGTAATGCTCGTACGTGGCCAGGCTGGGGAAGGTGAACAGCGCCAGGGCGATATTGTTGGCGCCCTCCGAGGGCAAAAAGTAGCCGTGGTGCTGGCCGCCGAATTTTTCCACCAGGGGAATCCACAACTTGCCGTAGTGCTCGAACGCTTCGAGCTGGTAGGGATCGAGCACGTATTTCAGGTAGCAGGTCACCATTGTTTCGTTCCTTGATCAGGTTCTGAGGGCAGTCGCCACTGTAATCAACCGTGGGCGCCCGGCACAGCCGCTTGTTCGACATTGACCGGTAAGTTTGCGGCAGAGGCATGCGCTGGCGCCGCTGCACTATTGGTTCAGTCAATAGTCACCATCAAGAATCGCAAGTTCTGTTTTTTGTGCAAAGGCGGAAAATCGCCGGCATTGAACACGCTGCTCAAGGAACCTGCGCGATGAAGATCTTGACCCGACTGGCTGTGATTGCCCTGTTGCTGGGCAGTGTTGCATCCACCGCATCGGCCTTTGCCGAAGACGCACGCACCTGCCATCTGTCGCCCATCACCGCTAGCCAGGGCGGGCTGCAATACGGGCAGACGGTCGGGGTGTTGTACAGCGAAAACACCGTGGAAAACCTGCAATACCTTGAGCAATACCACTCGGTGGCCGTCAACGGTGCGAAGAACGCACTGGACGCGCGGATTCGCCAGGCGTTCGTCAACAGTTCCGACCCGGACCTGGCCATCGACTGGCTGATGGGTTCGCTGCACCACACCTTTGTGTCGGTGACGGTCTACGACAACCTCGATGCGCTGGTGCAGGCCCATCCGGATGTGGTGGTGATGCTCGATACCCACAACCAACTGCTGACCCAGCGTAACGACCGGGTCGAGGCGCGTTTCGCCGCGCGGTTCTACGACGCCAACCTGCAGTACATCGGCAAGGCCGAAGGCGCGGTGGAAAAACAACTGCCGTCGGTGTGGGTGCATGACAAGGCCGCGCCCGAGATTGCCGCGCAAATCGAACAGCAACGCGACCTGCAACTGACCGCGCTGAAACAGTTCGATGCGTCGTTGAAGGCGCTGGTAACCGCCGGATTGACCGCAACAACAAATTAATCAGCCCGACGTCCATTGAGCGGCGGGCAACCCGATCCACCGTGGATTTCTATTCAGGACCTGATTCATGCGCACTGTTTTTGTCCCGAGCCTGGCCTTCGCCTCGCTGCTGCTGGCCGGTTGTGCCACGCCGAACAATCCGACCATGACCTTGCAGACCAGCAAGTCGCCCGAGGAGTACACCCATTGCGTGGTGCCGAAGTTGCAGCACGATGCGCTCAACCCAACGGTGTCGCAGACCCAGCGCAGCTACCGCATCGTCATCCCGAGCAAAGTGGCGGCGGACAATGTGCTGGAAACCTATAAAGCCTCGAACGGCGGCAAGGTGTTCCTGTACGAGCGCAAGCTATTGGCTTCGACCTTCGTGCCGTCGACGTTCGAGCGTGCGGCGCAGGAGTGTCTGTAAGCAGAATTTCAGGCAAAAAAAAAGCTGCCGGGACTGGCAGCAGAAAGTTAAAGCACGCATTGAATGACTTGATTATGCCGCCCGCTTCATGACGATTCGATGACGGCTTGATGGCCATTCATCAGGATGCCGGTAGTTCGCTGACTGCCAACTAATAGTGGTGTGGGTCAGATCTCCCGGCGCTGTCATCTGGGTGTCATCGAAGCAATGGCAAGATCCTCGCAATCCGTCTTGAGTGCCCGACGGCCGCCAGTCCGCCGGCAGATGAATGTGCAAGGAACCCCCTATGAAAGACGCCCCGCTGTTTGCCGCCATCGACCTGGGCTCCAATGCGTTTCGCCTGATGATTGGCCAGTCGGTGAGACGGAACCAGCAGATGGTCATCCAGGAAGTGAAAACCCTGCGTGAACCAGTGCGTTTGGCCGAAGGCCTGCAGGGCGGGGCACTCGATGAGTTGGCGCTGGACCGGGGCTGGCAGGCGCTGGCGCGATTCGGCAAAAAACTGCGCGGTTTCGAGGCCGGGCGCGTGCGGGCGGTGGCCACCAGCGCGGTACGCGAAGCGGACAACGCGCCGTTGTTCCTGGCCAGTGCCGAACGCCACCTGGGCTTTCGCATCGACGTCATTTCCGGTCACGAAGAGGCGCAACTGGTCTACGCCGGCGTGGCCCACACCTTGCCGGCGCAAACCACGCGGCTGGTGGTGGATATCGGCGGTGGCTCCACGGAGATGATCATCGGCCGTGGCGACCAGCTGCTGGTCACCGAGAGCATTGCCATCGGCAGCGGCACTTTCGGTGCGCGTTACTTCCACGGCGGGCGGATCGTGGCCGAAGCGCTGCTGGAGGCCGAACGCGCGGCCACCGTGCAATTCGAACGCATTGCCCGGCGTTACCGCGCCATGGGCTGGCAACAGGCGGTCGGCTCCTCCGGGACGGCGCGGATGCTGGCCAAGGTGCTCAAGGCCAATGGCCTCAATGATGATGGCCAAAGCGGCATCACCTACGGAGGCCTGTTGCGCCTGTCGTTGCGCCTGCTGGAGGTCAAACATGTGAAACACCTCAAGCTGGCCGGTTTGCCCACCCATCGCCTGAGCATCTTGCCCGGCGGCCTGGTGGTGATGCTGGCCGCGTTCAAGGTGTTCGGGATCACGCATATGATTGCGTCAGAACCGGGTTTGCGGTTCGGCGTGCTGCATGGATTGATGAGCAAACACTAAAACCCAGCCAGCAGAGGTAAACCATGACCGACCCCCGTCGCGTGCTGTTCGTCTGCGCCCGAAATGATGTCCGCTCACCCATGGCCGAAGCCTTGTTGCGCCACATCGATCCTGCCGATTTCCAGGCCTTCAGTGCCGGGCTCGAGGCCAGCGAGATCGACCCGCGCACGTTCGAATCCCTCGATCACATCGGTGTCGATGCCAGCGGCTTGCGCAGCAAGTCCCTCGAGGATTTCGAAGGCCAGGCGTTCGACTACGTCATCACCCTGTGCGACAAGTCCTCCGAAGAGGCCTTACGCATGCCGTTTACCGCTGAAGTGATGGTCTGGAGCTTCGAAGACCCGACCACCAGCGAAAGACACGACCCGTTCCGCCATACCCTCCAGGAAATCGGCGACCGCATCAAAATGTTCGTCACCGTGAAAACCCGCCCCGTGCCCCAGGTGCCGTCAGTCAGCGATTCCTGAAAACCTTCGAGCAGCGTCTACCCTCATCGGTCACAACCATCATGATGAGGGTCGAAACGGTGATGAAAACGGACAAGGTTGACTCAAACGAAGCCTCGGCGCTGATCGACGAACGAATCCGGGAACTGGCCGACTGGCGCGGCGAAACCCTGGCCCGCGTCCGCCAGATCATCCGCCAGGCCGACCCCGAAGTGATTGAAGAGTGGAAGTGGGGTGTGCCGGTGTGGTCCCATGCCGGCATCATTTGCACCGGCGAGACTTACAAGCAGGTGGTGAAGATGACCTTCGCCAAGGGGGCTTCACTGGATGATCCGTCGAAGCTGTTCAATGCAAGCCTTGAAGGCAATACCCGGCGTGCCATCGATATTCGCGAGGGTGGGCTGATCGATGAAAAGGCACTGAAGGCATTGATTCAGGCGGCCATTGAGCTCAATACCTCCCGAACCAAAAAATAAGCCAGTACACAGACCCCCTGTGGGAGCGAGCTTGCTCCGGGCGGCGTTCCGACGATGAGGGAGTGTCAGTCGACATCAAAGGTGCCTGACAGATCGCTATCGCGAGCAAGCTCGCTCCCACAGGGGGCGGTGTCCACCTGACCGTTTTGGATATCCTCAGCTGTCATGTTCCAATAGCGAGCACTCGCAGACTGGAAACGGAACATGAAAAAAATCGCCGCCCTGACCCTCGCTTCGCTACTCACCGCAGGCCTGTTCAGCGCGCCTGCCTTTGCGGCGGGCGATGTCCAGGCCGGGGAGAAAGTGTTCAAGCGCCTCTGCAGCGGCTGCCATCAGATCGGTGAATCGGCTCGTGCCTTCTTTGGCCCGCAGCTCAATGGCGTGATCGGTCGCCACTCCGCCGTCACCACGGACTACGTGTATTCCGATGCAATGATGTCAGCCAACCTGGTATGGGACCGCGAAACCCTGATCGCCTACCTCGAAGCGCCGAAGAAAGTCGTGCCCGGCACCCGCATGATTTTCTGGGGCCTCAGCGACCCGGAAAAAATCGAAGACCTGCTGGCCTACCTGCAAACCTTCCCGGCGCGGTAATCACACTGTGGCCTGCGGGTCGGTCGCCAGATTGTCGACCAGCCACTCGGTGAAGGCCCGCGCCATCGCGATGTTTTCGCTGTCACGGTGGGTCAGTAGCGCCCAGTTCGGGCCGCGGATGGTTTGCTCCACCATCGGCTGCAACAGCCCGGTGGCCCGCGCCTGCCGACTCAGCAACTGGCTCACCAGCGCAATGCCCAGCCCGGTGCACGCTGCGTCCAGCAGCAAACCCGGATCGGAAAAGTTCAGCCCCTGATCCATCTGCCCCACATCAATACCCGATTCCACCGCCCAGTGGCTCCAGTCCATTTCCCGCTCGCCATGCAGGGTGGTGCGCTGTTCCACCGGCACGGCCAACAGGCTCGGGTGACACGCCGGGTAGAGGCGGTCGGCGTGCAGTACCTTGAAACTGCATTCGGCCTGGGAACCGATGTCGTCGCGCACCGCCAGGTCGATGGTCTGGCTGGCCATGTCTGGTACCTCATCGGTGCTGAAAATCCACAGGTCGACCTGCGGATGCTGGCGACGGAAATCCCCCAGACGCGGCAACAACCAGTGCCGGGCGAACGCCGGGGTGGTGTTGAGCACCAGTTGATTGGGTTTCTGGTATTGCCCCAACCGGCGAATGCCCACCGCCAGTTGTTGCAACAACGCCTGGGTGGTGCTCAGCAGATCATGACCGGCATCGGTCAGGCTGACGCTGCGCCCGCTGCGATGGAACAGCGGTTGTTCCAGGTACGCCTCAAGGCTGCGGATCTGCTGGCTGATCGCCGATTGGGTGAGGTGCAACTCATCGGCGGCCTTGTGAAAACTGCCCAGCCGGGCGGCGGCTTCGAAGCCGCGCAGGGTGCTCAGGGGCGGCCAGTGTTTGAGCATATCAATAAGTTCCTCTAATCAGTTGTCTGCAAAATCCATCGTTTGTTTACCCGTTTTACCAGCCGTAGCATGCATGCCAAGACCGCCAAGGCCGTTTTCATTGAACACAATGACTTAACTCAGAGGTGCTTGTCATGCAGCAGAACGTAATTCAAAACAGCGCTTGGACGATGCCGGCCGAATGGGTCACCCACGCCGCCACCTGGATGGTCTGGCCGCACAACAAGACCCTGTGGGAGTCAGGCTGGCGGGTGACACTGCCACAGGTACAAGAAGACTTCGCCCGGGTGGCCAATGCCATCGCCCGATTCGAACCGGTGAAGCTGGTGGTCGATCCTTCGGCCGTCGCCAGTGCCAAGGCCTTGTGCGGGCCGAACATCGAGTTGATCGAACTGGCGATCAACGACAGTTGGTGCCGTGACTCCGGCCCGAGCTTCGTTTGCCACCCGCAGCAAGGCCTGGCCGGTGTGAGCTGGCGCTTCAACGCCTGGGGCGGCAAGTCGGCCCACGATCTGGACGAAAGCCTGGCCCGCCGCGCGCTCAATCATTTGGGGCTGGAGTGTTTCGGCACGGCACTGAGCAACGAGGGCGGCGCGATTCACGTGGACGGCGAGGGCACGCTGATCACCACCGAGTCGGTGTTGCTCAACCCCAATCGCAACCCGGGCGTGACCAAGGCCGAGATCGAAGAGATCTTCACCCGCCTGCTGGGCGTGAAGAAAACCATCTGGCTGCCGGGCGACCCAGACTACGTGACCGGCGACATGACCGACGGCCACGTCGACGGCGTGTGCGCCTTTGCCCGCCCCGGCGTGTTGCTGGTGGACGCTATCCACGACCAGAACTCTGTGTACGCCGCAGTCGCCCGGGAAAACCGTCGCGCTCTTGAACTGGCCACCGATGCCCAGGGCCGCCAGTTCGAGCTGATCGAGCTCTATGAAGCCAGCGACGCGGTGGACACCGAGGCCGAAGTGTTCTGCGCTTCCTACACCAACTTCTACATCGCCAACGGCGCGATCATCATGCCGGCCTATGGCATCGATGCCGACAAGGTTGCGGCCGAAGTGCTGGCGCAGGCATTCCCCGGACGTGAAGTGGTGCCGGTGCGGATCAACCATCTGGCCCATGGCGGCGGCGGTGTGCATTGCATCACCCAGCAACAGCCGGCCTGGCCGGTGCGGGGTTGATGCCATGACACTGTTGACTATCGCCACCACCCAGATGCCCTGCACCTGGGACCTGAAACACAACCTCGACCAGGCCGAGCAACTGGTCCGCGAGGCAGCGGCCAAGGGCGCGCAGGTCATCCTGTTGCAGGAGCTGTTCGCCACGCCGTATTTCTGCATCGAGCAGCACCACAAACACCTGGCGCTGGCCGAGGAGTATCGCGACAGCCACGTGCTCCAGCGCTTTGCCGCATTGGCCAAAGAGTTGGGCGTGGTGCTGCCGTTGAGCTGGTACGAGAAAGCCGGCAACGCCTACTTCAATTCGTTGAGCGTGGCCGACGCCGACGGGCGCCTGTTGGGCGTGTACCGCAAGACCCACATCCCCAACGCCATCGGCTATCAGGAGAAGGAATACTTTAGCCCCGGCGACAGCGGTTTCCGGGTCTGGGACACCGCGTTCGGGCGCATCGGCCTGGGCATCTGCTGGGACCAGTGGTTCCCCGAAACCGCCCGCTGCCTGGCCTTGATGGGCGCCGAAGTGCTGCTGTTCCCGACTGCCATAGGCTCGGAGCCGGGCTGCGCCACGCTCGATTCCCGCGATCACTGGCAAATGACCATGCGTGGCCACGCCGCCGCCAACCTGCTGCCGGTGGTGGCGGCCAACCGGGTCGGCCGGGAAGCGGCGACCACCGACCCGACCCTGCAAATGAACTTCTACGGCTCGTCGTTCATCTGCAATCACAAGGGCAAGTTGCTCGCCGAAGCCGACCGCGACAGTACCGGCGTGCTGGTCCACAGCCTGGATCTCGCGGCCATGCGCGAAGACCGCCTGACCTGGGGTATCTACCGCGACCGCCGTCCGGACATGTACGGCGCCTTGTTGACCCAGGACGGTCGTCAGATCCACTCACGCTGGGCAACCCAAGGGGTGTGACATGAACACGATCAACAAATTGTGCCTGGCCATGGGGCTGGCGCTGGGCTGTGCGGTGCCTGCGTTGCACGCCGAAGAGAAAACCCTGCGGCTATACAACTGGGCCGATTATTTTGCCGAAGACACCCTGAGCAAGTTCACCGCCGAAAGCGGGATCAAGGTGATCTACGACGTGATGGACGGCAGTGAAACCTTGGAAGCCAAGATGCTCGCCGGCGGCAGTGGCTACGACCTGATCTTCCCCGGCGACACCGTGGCCGAACGCCTGATGCGCGCCGGCAGCCTGCAACCGCTGGATCAGTCCAGAATCATCGCCCTGAACGACGTCGAGCCGGGGTTGCAGAAACTGCGCTCGCACTATGAGCAGTCGCGCCAGGCCACGGTCCCGTATACCTGGGGCACCATCGGCCTGACCTACAACGCCGAGCAGATTGCCCAGCGTGCACCAGATGCGCCGGTCAATAGCCTGGACATGCTGTTCAAGCCGGAACTGGCGGCGAAATTCGCCGACTGCGGCATCTCGATGATCGACTCGCCGGACGAAGTGCTGGCGGTGGTGCTTAACTACCTCGGCCGCGACCCGCGCAGCGCCAAACCGGCGGACCTGGCGGCGGCCAGTGACTTGCTGATGAAATTGCGGCCGTACATTCGCAAGTTCCAGTCGCAACCGGTGACCGACCTGGTCAACGGCAATCTGTGCATGTCCCTCGGCTACAGCGGCGACATGACCCAGGCGCAACGCACGTCGGACAGTGCCGGCAAGAAAAGCACCTTCCACTACCGCATTCCCCGGGAAGGCACCACGGTGTGGATGGACACCATGGCCATTCCTGTTGACGCCCGGCACCCGGAGTACGCCTACGCCTTCATCAACTTCGTGATGCGCCCGCAGAACATGGCGGCCATCAGCAACTTCACCGGCTACCCGACCTCCAACGCCAAGGCTCGCCCGGACGTCGATGCTGCGATGCGCAACAACCCGGACATCTACCTCGACGAAGCCACCTACGGGCGGCTGATTCCCGGCAAGGACATACCCCAGTCCGACATGCGGGCACGCATGCGCACCTGGACCAAATTCAAGACCGCTACAGTCAAATGATCACCGGCCGGCCCTAGGGCCGGCCAAACATCGATTTCAGGAAAACACATGCCGACACGTCGAACATTCATCAAGCAGGTATCGGTCGCCGCCGGAATGGG
Organism: Pseudomonas sp. KH_046_1; assembly: GCF_057839025.1. Taxonomy (NCBI): domain Bacteria; kingdom Pseudomonadati; phylum Pseudomonadota; class Gammaproteobacteria; order Pseudomonadales; family Pseudomonadaceae; genus Pseudomonas; species Pseudomonas sp. KH_046_1. The sequence continues at coordinate 4,093,919 of NZ_CM174481.1, read as the reverse complement.
CGCGGTGGCGTCCATGGGATTGGGTTTTGCCTGCCTGCCGGTGCGAGCGGCCGGCAACGGCAAGTGGTACATGCCCGATGAAGGGGACAAACACCAGCGAGCTTTCATCGCCTTCGGCGCACAGGCCGCGATCTGGGAGGACTTCACGCCCCACGTGCAAGATGCCCTTGGCCGGATCGCCCGCAGCATTGCCGAATACGAGCCGGTCACCGTGTTCTGTCGCCAGAGCGAACGGCGCCTGGCCGAAGCCAAATGCGGCAGCCACAACACCACCTTCGTGATCACCGAACTGGACGACATCTGGATGCGCGACATCGGCGCCAATTTTGTTGTCGATGGCAATGGCGGCTTCGGCGCCGTGGACTTCAACTTCAACGGCTGGGGCAACAAACAGCAGCATGAGGACGATGCGCAATTGGCCGCCCAGGTCGCCGAAAACGCCAAGGCGGATTATCTGCGCAGCGAACTGGTGGGCGAGGGCGGTGGCATCGAAGTGGACGGCCACGGCACCGGGATCATGACCGAAAGCAGCTGGATCAACCGCAATCGCAATCCCGACTGGACCAAGGCCGAGGTCGAAGAGGAACTGAAACAACGGCTGGGCTTGCGCAAAATCATCTGGCTGCCGGGCATCAAGGGCAAGGACATCACCGACGCCCACGTCGACTTCTATGCGCGCTTCGTCAAGCCCGGCGTGGTCATCGCCAACCTCGACAATGACCCCGAGTCCTACGACTACAAGGTCACTCGCGCCCATCTGCAGATCCTGGAAAACGCCACGGATGCCGATGGCCGCAAGTTGCAGGTGCATACCGTGTCGCCGCCGCTCAACCCGCGCAACAGCCGGTTCAGCAAAGACAATCAGGACTTCGCCGCCGGCTACATCAACTACTTCGTGATCAATGGCGCGATCATCGCACCGCAGTTTGGCGATGAAGAAGCCGATGCCAAAGCCTTCGACCTGCTGTCCGAACTCTACCCGGACCGCAAGGTGGTGCAGCTCGACATCGACGCGATCTCCGCCGGTGGTGGCGGGATTCACTGCGTGACCAGTCATCAGCCGATGGTTTAACGGTTACACATGATCTGAGTTGGAACACCGGACCTGTAGGAGCGAGCCTGCTCGCGATGGCGGTGGGTCAGTGAACAAAATATTTACTGACACTCCGCTATCGCGAGCAGGCTCGCTCCCACAGGGATTTTTGGTGAGTCAGATAAGTCAGGCCTTGCTGGCCTTCAGGTAAGCCCCGAGGCGCCGCCCCATTTCCTCACCCAATGCCTGCAAGCCACTCAACGGCCGCACCATCACTTCAAACTCGACAATCTTGCCCTGTTCGTTGAAGCGGATCATGTCGATGCCCTTCAGCTCTTTCCCGCCGACCCTGGCACTGAATTCGAGGATCACGTTCAAGCCATCCGCCGTCGCCAACTCGCGGTGATAGGCGAAATCCTCGAACACGTTGATGACCGTGTTGAGGATCATCGACACCACCGGCGCCCCCGGATACGGCGTATGCGCCATCGGCGAACGGAACACCGCCTGCGGATCGAGCAGTTCTGGCAAGCCGCTCAAGTCGCGGTTGTCGATCATCGCGTGCCACTGCTTCAGGGACGCTGCGACGTTGTGGTTCAGGTTCAGCTCGGACATCTTCAACTCCTGTTTTTTATTTTTGTGCTGCGAAAGCGTTGGTCGATAACCCTTGCGGCGTCGTCGGCCCATTGACGGTAGAGCATCGGCCCCGGATGAAAACCATCGCTGGCCATCAGGCCCGGTCCGGGCGCAGCGGGGTAGTCAGCATCGTACATTGATCCAGGCGTGCGGCCAGATCTGCCAAATGTGCATTGAAACGCCGCGCCCTGAAACCCAGAAACCAGCGCAATGGTTGCGGTAATGCGGGGAACAAATGCATCGGCGGTAGCGGCGACACCACAATCTGCCTCACCGCGAACTTGTCACACAGCAGCGCCATCAAACGCTGTTGCCGAGCGATCCATTGATCCAGGGTGAGTGAGCTGGTGACATCGTTGACGCCAATCGACAACAGCGCCACATCGAACGGCTCGGGGGCGTGCTGTTCGAGCAGCTCCAGCAACCCTTGCGAGTCCAGACCCGAGCGCGCCCAGAGTTTCCACGCCACCTGGTAATCATCGGCCAGGCGCTCCACCAGCCGACCGCTGAGGGCCTCACCTTGAGTCGCCGCACCCACCCCTGCAGCGGCACTGTCGCCGACTATCAACAACCGCAAAACATCGCCGCTGCCGACCTCGCCCTGACGCTCGCCCTCGGCCTCCGGCAACTTGGGCGTCACCCGCCTGGTGTAGAGACCTTGCGCCAGCAACACCGGGCCGAGGAAGATTTTAGCGAGGGTTTCAGTGTGGCTCATGGACAGGCGCCTGATTGAAGAGGGAGATTACCCAGCGAACTCATCATCGAAAATGCTCTCGATAGGTAGCGCAAATGCCCGGGCAATCTGAAACGCCAAGGGTAGGCTGGGATCATAGCGGCCATTTTCGATGGCATTGATAGTCTGCCGCGAAACATTCAGCAACGCCGCTAGATCGACCTGAGACCACTTGCGTTCGGCACGCAGTTCCTTGAGACGGTTTTTCATTGATAGCGCCGCTTGGCAAGTCTGAGCCCGATCATCCACATCAGGCCCATCACTGGCCACACACAGACCCAGGACACGTGCGGGAAGCCGACATTCTCCAGAAAACCGTAGGTGAAGGTCAGCAATGCCGAAGCGGCAAAGGCAAAACCGAGAGCTTCGTACTGAATACGCAAATGCATTTCGTCCAGCGCCCGCATATTGCGCACCACCGCCCAACACATCAGCCCTGCAGGAATCACAGGCAATAGTGTGATGATGATCTTCAGCGCCATGGCCATTTCTTGCTGGTCTTCAAGCAAGATCACCGACACCAGCAACAGTACGGTGTACAGCGTAATCGCGACGCCCATTTCGATGTAGTAGCGCTTCATTGCATCCTCCTGATGTAAAAGTCCCTTTACATACTCGCCGGAGATTTCTCGAATGTAAAGGGTGTTTTACATTGATGAGGCCGACCCAAGAAAATGCCCGGCAGATTGGGCCGGGCTCTTCGTCTGGATCACTTCTCTGTCATCGACCCACAACACACAACTCCCCGGTCGCACGAATCATCGCCTGGCCATGCAGGTAATCCTTGATCAGCGCGGAGCGTTCGGTGGCCAGCCATTGCGGGCAGTTCGGGTCAGTGCGATAGGGCAGGAACGCGGCGTACTGCGTGAGCAGCAGGTTTTGCAGGGTGTCGAGCTTGGGCCGGATGTCGTTGCCCAGGTCCGGCCGTGGCGTGTCCGGTGCCTTGTGCGCCGCTTGCCATTGTGCGATTCGGCCGTATTGCACCAGTTTGCTGGCTTCGATCTGGGCGGCGATCAGGTCGGCGACATCGTCGGGGTCGAGCTGGCGCTGGGTGGCTTGCGCGCGGGCGTTGGCGATGACTTGCGCTTCCCGGGTGTTGTCCTGGACCGGTTTGCCGCTGTCCCACTTGGTCAGCGCCACCAGTTCGCTGATGTACAACCGCTCATTCATCGTCGCCAGCAAGGGCTGCAAGGCATCGGGCGCCGGGGGCGTCGTGCCGGCCTGGGCACCGCCAGCGAACAAACCGAGCAGGGCGCAGGCCAGCCGGTGCGGCAGGCGTGGGGAACGGGGCATGGGCAGAACCTCCTTGGACGCAAAAATCACTCCGGCTTGTTTATCACAAGTGCGACCAGGGAACGACAGGTTGCGAAGGATTCAGGCCAGCAACCGTTCAATCTGCGCCAGCTCCCAGGTACTGAGCAAACTCACCGGGTCGGTGCCGAAGCGTTGCCCGTTGTCGAACACATATTCACGGCCATCGGGGCTTTGGCCGTGCAGGCAGTGGCGCAAGTGGCCGGCGTCGACTTCCAGCGTCAGGCGCCAGCCGTCGATGTCGACCCGTACATGGCCAGACTCGCAGGCGTCGTCGATTCGCTGGAAGGTGCAAATGCCCTGGGCGGCATCGCGCAACGGCTGGTAAACCTCGCGGGCGGTGAGGGCGGGCACAGGTGTCTCCGGGGTGAAATCGGAGGCACAGGATAAATCATCGCCATGCAAAAAAGCCTGGCAGATGCGGCCTGGACTCTGTAGGAGCGAGCCTGCTCGCGATGGACTTGAGAGCGCCGCGTTTAGCCAGTAAACACGCGTTATCGTTAACGACCATCGCGAGCAGGCTCGCTCCTACAGGTTACTCATTGCTTGCTCTATTTTCGGTCCAACGCCGCCTCCGCCGCGGCAATTTCAGCCTGGCGCTTGACGATCATGTCGCCCACCGGTGGCCCCTGGAAGCGCCGGGCTTCAAAGCCGAACCAGACGATGGCCGTCAGCACCAGGAAACCGATGGTGATGTACAGCGCCCAATCGTTCGGTGGCTGGATGCCGATGATGAAAATGATGAGCATCGACAGGATCGAGAGAATGGCGAACACCGAGTACCAGAAACGCCCCATGTTCCACGGTCCCATGGTCGGCCACTTCGACGTACCAAAGGTAAACAGGCCGAGCGCGATGGGAATGGCGAAGGAGAAGAACAGGAAGATCACCGTGCAGGACACCACGATGGTATAGACCGGCGTTGTCCCGATCGAGATCACCGACGATCCCCAGACGAACAACACCGCGAGGGTGGCACCGGTCCAGATCGCCGCCACCGGGCTGCGATGGGTCGATGAGACCGAGGACAGCGCTTTTGAGCAGGGCAGGCCACCGTCCCGGGAGAACGCGAAGATCATCCGTGAAACCGAGGTGACGGTGGCCAGCCCGCAGAGCACCTGCGAGATGAAGATCGCCACGAAAAGCACGAGTTTCAATGTCGGGTCGACCTGGGTGTTCATGGCCCAGAAAAACACGTTCCAGCCTTGCTTGGCCGCCTCGTCCATGTTCGGCAGCATCAGCACGAACGCGCTGAGCATCAGCCAGCCGAACAGCAACGACCAGACCACCGACATGACCATGCCGCGCGGCACCGACATGGCCGCATTGCGGGTTTCCTCGGAGGTGTGCGCAGAGGCGTCATAGCCGGTGATGGTGTAGATCGGCAACAGCAGCCCGAGCATGAACACCCAGCCGTTGGAGACCTGCGGCCAGACGCCGCCGCCCACTTCGCCGGAATAGTTGCTGAAGGTCCACAGCCGCGCGAACTCATAGCTGGGTGCCGATATCAGGCAGACGGCGGTCAGGGCCAGCGCCGTGGCGAAGATCAGGTAGCCGGAGAAGTCAGTGAGCTTGGCCGTCAGGCCGATGCCCAAGTGGTTGCACAAGGCCTGCAGGCCGGTGAGGAACACCAGGAAAATCACCCGGACCGTGGTCGTGTCCTCCATGCCCAGTGCCGGTCCGAAGGCACCGAAAAAGAAATAATAGGTGCCGACGTTGATCGCGCCCAGCACCGTGACCAGCCCCAGCAGGTTGAACCACGCGGTCAGCCAGCCAGTGAACCGGTTACCGAGGATCGAGCCCCAGTGGTACAGGCCGCCAGCGGTGGGGTAGGCCGAGGAGATCTGCGCCATGGCCATGGCGAATACCCCGGAGATCAGGCAGCCGATCGGCCAGCCGATGCCGATGGATATTCCCCCCGCGCCCGAGGTGCCCTGGGCCAGTGAGTTGATGCCGCCCGAGAGGATGCAGATGATCGAAAAGGAAATGGCGAAGTTGGAGAAAACCCCCATTCGTCGTGAGAGTTGCTGGGCATAGCCCATGCTGTGCAGCACCTTGACGTCATCGTCGTGCGTTTCGGTGCCCGGCTGGCTTGCTGGGTTCATGATGTGTGCCCCTTCAGGTTTTGGACAGGTCGAACTGAGCCGCCGTAGGCTCGACCTTGGTTTTCTGTAGGAGCGGGCCTGCTCGCGATGGACTTGAGGATGACGCGGGGTGTCAGGCTCCCCGCGTCATCGTTGGCGTTCATCGCGAGCAGGCTCGCTCCTACAGACGGCCGTGAAACGCCGCGTCGAAAATCTTTGCCACGCCGTCCCGGGTCAATGGCAGCGGGTTGCCGCCGGCGGAGGGGTCGACAATCGCCATGTCCGCGATCAGGTCGGCCTGCCGATCATCCACGCCCAGTTCAAACAGGGTATGGGGCACACCGATGTCCTTGCGCAGCTTGAGGACGAAGGCCAGGAAACTGTCGAACCCCGGCGAGGGCAGGCGCAGGTACGCCGCCAGGCGGGTGATGCGCTCCTCGATGGCCGAGCGATTGAACTGCAGGACATAGGGCATGAAGGTGGCGTTGGTCATGCCGTGATGGGTGTCGTACAGCGCGCCCACCGGATGGGAGAGCGCATGCATCCCGCCCAGGCCTTTCTGGAATGCCGTGGCGCCCATGGCCGCCGCTGCGAGCATTTGCGCGCGGGCCTCAAGGTCCGACGGGGTGTGTACCGCCTTCACCAGTGAGTTGGCCACCAGGCGCATGCCTTCCACGGCAATGCCATCGGCCAGGGGGTGAAAGCCGGGGGCGCAATACGCTTCCAGGCAATGGGATAAAGCGTCCATGCCAGTGCCAGCGGTGATTTTCGCCGGCATGCCGACGGTGAGGGCCGGGTCGCTGATCACCACGCGGGGCATCATTTTCGGGTGGAAGATGATGCGTTTGGTGTGGGTGCGCTCGTCGATGATCACCGCCGCACGCCCGACTTCGGAACCGGTTCCCGCCGTGGTCGGCACGGCAATGACCGGGGCGATGCGGCTGTCGTCGGCGCGGGTCCAGTAGTCGCCGATGTCTTCGAAATCCCAGACCGGGCGGGTCTGACCGCTCATGAAGGCAATGAGCTTGCCCATGTCCAGGCCACTGCCGCCACCGAACGCGATCACGCCGTCGTGCTGGCCGGCACGCCAGGTGTCGAGTCCGCCGGCCAGGTTGGCTTCCACCGGGTTGGGCTTGAGGTCACAAAACAGCGCCACGCCAAGACCGGCGGCGCGCAATGCGTCGAGTGCCGCCGTGGTGATCGGCGCGCGCGCCAGGCCGCTGTCGGTCACCAGCAAGGGGCGCTGGATACCCTGGCTGCGACAGACCTCGGCCAACTCGGCAATGCGCCCGACACCGAAACGAACGCTCGTGGGGTAGTTCCAGTTTCCTGTCAGGTTCATGGTCTACACCTCGTGACGCAGATGAAAGGATTTGGCCCGGGTCAGGTGTTCGTAGCCCAATGGCGACAGAGTGACGCCGCGCCCGCTGTTCTTCACGCCGGTCCAGGCCAGTGCCGGGTCCAGGTAGTCGCAGCGGTTCATGAAAACCGTGCCGGTGGCGATCTCGTTGCCCAGGCGTTCAGCCGCGGCGAGGTCCTGGGTCCAGATGGAAGCGCTGAGCCCGAACTCACTGTCGTTCATCAAGGCGATGGCTTCTTCATCGCTGGCCACCGACATGATGCCGACCACCGGGCCAAAGCTTTCGTCGCGCATGACCGACATCTGATGGTTCACGTCCACCAGCACTTGCGGTGCCAGATAGGCGCTGCCCGGCACGTCGGCGGCAAAGGACTTCGAATCGATCAGCGCTGTCGCGCCCTGGGCCAGCGCTTCGGCGATCTGGCCACGAACGAAGAATGCGGCGCCCGGCGTCACCAGCGGACCGAGGGTGGTGGCTTCGTCCAACGGGTTGCCCAGCACATACTGGCGGGTCAGTTCGGCGAAGCGCTCGACAAACACCGGGTAGATTTTCTGGTCGACGTAGATGCGTTCCACGGCGCAGCAACTCTGCCCGGAATTGAAGAAACTGCCGTCCACCAGATTTTCCACCGCATGCTCAAGGTTGGCGTCTGCCCGGACATAGGCCGGGTCTTTTCCGCCGAGCTCCAGGCCCATGCCGAGAAATTGTCCGCTGGCGGCGCTTTCCATGACTTTGCCAGCCTCCACGGAACCGGTGAAGTTCACTTGCTGCACGCGCCCGTCAGCAATGATCGCCCCGGTCGACACATGGTCGAGCAGCAGATTCTGGAACAACCCCTCGGGCAGTTTTGCGCGATGCATGGCCTCGGCGAAACGCTCGCCCACCAGCAGGGTTTGTGATGCATGTTTGAGGATCACACTGTTGCCGGCCATCAGCGCCGGGATGATCGTGTTCACCGCCGTCAGATAAGGGTAATTCCACGGAGCGACCACCAGCACCGTGCCCAGCGGCTCGCGTTTGATAAAGCGCCGGAAACCCGCCTTGGGCTCCGGCTCTATAGCGGCCAGGGCCTGCGGTGCGATAGCGATCATGTGCCGGGCGCGTTCGGCAAAACCGCGCAGTTCGCCGGCGCCGTAACGCACCGGGCGGCCCATTTGCCAGGCCAGCTCCGGCACGATGTCCGCCTGCATCGACAGCATCGCGTCCACCGCGGCGCTGCAAAACGCCGCGCGTTCGCTCAGTGAGCGGCGTTGCCATGACGCCTGTGCGCTGGCAGCCGCCGTCAGCGCCTGCTCGATCTGCGCCGCATCGGCAAGATCGCGTTCGACGTACACCCGGCCATCGACCGGGGAGATCAGTTGCACCTTCGCAGTCATGATGTTCTCAGTAGCGCTCGAAACCGCGCTGCAATTCCCAGTCGGTGATTCGCCGGTCGTACTCCTTCTGCTCCCACTCGGCGGTGTGCACGTAATGGTCGACTACCTCATCACCGAATGCCTCGCGCAACATGCTTGAGGCCTTGAGGGCGGCGCTTGCCTCGCGCAGGGTCTTGGACACTTCCGGCAAATGCTCGTCGAGATAGGCGTCGCCTTCGAATGGCGGCGCGAGATCGAGCTTCTCGTCGATACCCGCCAGGCCTGCCGCGATCAGCGCGGCGAAGGCCAGATAGGGGTTGAGGTCGGCACCGCCGATGCGGCATTCGATGCGGATGGCCTTGCTGCCTTCGGCACACAGGCGAAAGCCGGCGGTGCGATTGTCGCGGCTCCAGACCGCCCGCGTCGGCGCAAAAGTGCCGGCCTGGAAGCGCTTGTAGGAGTTGATATAGGGCGCGAGAAAACAGGTGATGTCGTTGGCGTACTTGAGCTGCCCGGCGACCCAGGCCCGCATCAGTTTCGACATGCCGAACTCGGCTTTCGCGTCGAAGAACAGCGGCTTTTTGGCGTTCTTGTCCCACAACGAATTATGGATATGGCTGCTGGAGCCGGCGGCGTCGTAGCGCCACTTGGCCATGAAGGTGATCGCCTTGCCCTGCAACTGCGCGATCTCTTTGCAGGCGTGCTTGATGATGACGTGGTGGTCGGCCATGGTCATGGCGTCGGCGTAGCGGATGTTGATCTCTTCCTGCCCAGGGCCCCATTCACCCTTGGAGTTTTCCACGGGAATGCCCGAGGCCTGCAAGTGCTTGCGGATCGCCCGCAGCACCGGCTCTTCGCGGGTGGTCTGCAGGATGTTGTAGTCCTCGATGTAATGGCCGGCGGTTTTCGGTTTGTGATAGTTGCGCCGGTGGATCGCCTCGTAGCTCTCATCGAACAGATAGAACTCGAGTTCCGAGGCAAACATGCCGGTATAACCACGCTCGCGCAGGCGCTCGACCTGCTTTTTCAGAATCGCCCGCGGGCTGTGGGGCAGGTCCTGGCGATGGTGATGATCGAGCACGTCGCACAGCACCAGCGCCGTGCATTCAAGCCAGGGCACGCGCCGCAGGGTGGACATGTCGGGCTTGAGCACGAAATCGCCGTAACCCTTGCTCCAACTGGCCGCGGCGTAACCCGGCACCGGTTCCATGTCAATGTCATCGGCCAGCAGGTAGTTGCAGCAGTGGGTTTCTTCGTGGCCGCTGTCGATGAAAAACTCGACCTGGAAGCGCTTGCCGACCAGGCGTCCCTGCATGTCGACCATGCAGACCAGCACGGTATCGATTTCGCCGGCAGCCGCGGCGCGCTTGAGTGCATCAAAGCTGAGGAGGGGCTCGGTCATCACGGCAATCCTGCGTGAAAGGTTTGGGCCAGTCTGGGATAGCTGTTGCAGACGCTCTCCAGAAAAACCCAAAACCTGCAGAACCGAGCATCGTGAGCAACGAGTTGATCAAAGCTTAGCCTACCTTGTAGGAGCGAGCTTGCTCCGGGCGGCGTTCCGACGATGGACTTGAAGACACCGCGTTTAATCAGAAAACCCGCGTCATCGTTGACGACCTTCGCGAGCAGGCTCGCTCCTACAGGGTAAGGTGGGTCGCCTTTACTCCGGCAACCCCGCCCGCCGCAGTCCATCGACGAAGCGGGCGAAGTCCTCAGGCCGTTGAATGGGCAACCAGTCCTTGAGGGTGCACAGACGCAAGGAGGGGTCCAGCTTTTGCAGACGCTGCATCGCCAGATTGGCTTTTTCCATTCGACCGCCGAGCGCATGACTGGCCGCCACCAATGCCGCTGCGACCAGCAGACTGGGCAAGTTGCCCAGCGCCTTTTCCGCCCAGTCCGCAGCGGCATCGAAGTGCCCGGCGAAGAAATGCGCGAGCGCCATCCCGACCTGCATCCTGAACATTTCCGGATCCAGCGGACTCAAGCGAACGGCATGGTTCAAGTTTTCGATGGCGGCGTCTGTTTCACCGTGCAGCGCCCGCAGGATACCGCCCAGGAACCAGGCGGGGGCGAGGTTGGGATTGAGCAGGCGCGCCCTGTCGAGCAGTGCAATGCCGGCGTCGACCTCGCCGGCGAGATGAGCAAGCGCATGTCCGCCCCGGGTCAACGCGACGGCATCGTCGCGGCCGAGGGACACCGCCAGACGCGCCAGCCGTATGCCCTCGGCAATTTCTGCTGGTCGATCGGTCATCCAGCCATTGAGCTTGCGCCAGAAGTGGCACCAGGCGGCCATGCCATAGGCCGAAGCAAATTCGGCATCGAGTTCGATGGCCTGGTAGAACATCGGCAGCGCCTGCTCGATGGCTTCCCGGCTGCCGCTGTGCAGTTTTGCCATGGCCCGCAGGTAGTAGTCGTAGGCGTCCAGGCTTTCCGTTGGCTTGCGTTTGGCGCGTTCGATTTCTGCCCGTTCCAGTTGCGGCGCGATGGCACCGACGACGCTTTCGGTGATTTGGTCCTGCAGCTCGAAGATGTCGTCGAGCAGGCCTTCGAAGCGCTCCGCCCAGATGTGCGTCCCGCTCGTCGCATCGATCAGTTGCCCGGTAATGCGCAGCCTGTTCCCGCACTTGCGCACGCTGCCTTCGAGCACGTAGCGAACGCCCAGCTCCTGGCCGACGCCTTGGGCGTCCACTATCCGGCCCTTGTAGGTAAAACTGGAATTGCGCGCGATGACGAACAGCCAGCGAATACGCGACAGGGCGGCGATGATGTCCTCCACGACGCCATCGGCGAAATACTCCTGCTCCGGATCGCCGCTCAGGTTCTGGAACGGCAGGACGGTGATCGAGGGTTTGTCCGGCAGGACGAGCGTAGAGGAGGGGGTTGGTTTCGGGGCAGCGCTCGCGCGTTCATCGATATCAGGCTGTCGCGCTTCCCCGGTCATGGCGCCGTTGATCTGGCCAACGAAACGGTAGCCCTTGCGGGCGACGGTGCGCACCAGACGCTGCTCCTCACCGGTATCACCGATGGCCTTGCGTACCGCATTGATGTGGCTGGTGATCGTCGACTCCGAAACGATCCGGTCGCCCCACACTGCTTTGAGCAATTCGTCCTTGCCGACGACGCGATCGGGATTGTTGACGAACAGCAGCAACAGGTCGAAGACCTGCGGTCCGACGGCCACGACCTGCCCGCGCAGGGTCAGCTCCCGGCGCTCCTGATCGAGTACGTAGTCTTCAAACGTGAATGGCAAGTTGAGCATCCCCTGGCGAAGCGCCTTCAACTCCGTGTCCCAGGCGGCTGGCGGTTGGTAACTGAGGCAGATGATACGGCAGCTCGACACCTGCTGCACCGTCTGCGGCAAGGGCGGCTGGACGAACACCATCGGCTTTGGACATAAATCCAAGCACACGCCAAGGCAAACCCAAGCCCGGCGCAAGGACTTGCCTGGTGCACGCAGGCAATCTCTCTACACCGACGCAATGGTTGCAGTCGACAAGTGGAGAAAAGCCATGAAGATCGTCGTCATCGGAGGCTCCGGCCTCATTGGATCGAAACTTGTGAACACCCTGCGCGAGCGCGGCCATGAAGCGCTCGCCGCCAGCCCCAGCTCGGGCGTGAACAGCATCACCCGCGAAGGCCTGGCCGAAGCGATGGATGGTGCTGATGTGGTGGTCGACGTGGCGAACGCGCCGTCGTGGGAGGACCAGACCGTTCTCGATTTCTTTGAAACGTCGAGCCGTAACCTGCTGGCCGCCGAAGCCGCCGCCGGGGTTCGTCATCACGTTGCCCTGTCGATTGTCGGCAGCGAACGGCTTCCCGATACCGGCTATTTCCGGGCCAAGGTCGCGCAGGAGGCCCTTATCAAGGCATCCAGCGTTCCCTACACCATTGTGCGTGCCACGCAGTTCTCCGAGTTTGCTGGCGGCATTGTCCAGTCGTTCGCCGTTGGCGAGGAAATTCATGCTTCGCCGGCGCTGATCCAGCCGATAGCGTCCGACGACGTGGTGGCGGCGTTGGCCGATGTCGTACTGGCTGCACCGCTCAATGGCACCGTTGAAGTCGGCGGCCCGGAAACCATGCCGATCGACGAACTGGCCAGGCGTTATCTGCGGGCGACCCAGGACAACCGCAAGGTCGTGCCGGACGTGCACGCGCGCTACTTCGGCGCCGTGCTCAACGATCAATCGCTGGTCACCGGCAAGAACGCACGCCTGGGGGCGATCCGCTTCGACGACTGGCTGGCCCGGTCGACGGCGCAGTAACGGATCGCACCCTCACATTTCCCTACCAATCCAGGAGAAATCCCATGGTTACCCGATTGCTAATGGCCGCTGTCTTCGCCGCGCTCTCGATCAGCGCCGCATCGGCCGCCGAGCCGCCCCACGGCAAGGTGACGGTGGTGTTCGACCGTCCCATCCCCAACATCCCTGGCAAGAGCATGAGGGGCGTGGTCGTCGAGTATGGGCCGGGTGCCGCGTCGCCGGCCCACACCCATCCGAAAACGGCCTTCATCTATGCAACGGTGCTGGAGGGCTCGTTTCGCATCGAGGTCAAAGGCGAACCGGAAAAGATCTACAACGTTGGTGAAAACTTCGTAGAGGAGCCGGGTTCCGTGCACCTGGTCAGCGCCAACGCCAGCGACACTCAACCTGCACGCCTGTTGGCGGTGTTCGTCCTCGACACCGACGAAAAGGTACTCGTAACACCTCTCAAGAAGTGAGCCGGGCAACGCGCTCATGAAGGCTCGGCAGCCGGGCGGCAGACCCTGTCGCCCAGTGGCTGAGTCAGTTCTTGGCACTGAACAGGAAATGAAAAAATGAACTCGCTCCTGGACAAGGCCGCCATTGCCACCAGCGCAAGCGGCGCAACGCCTGTGGTCGTGGTGCGGCGAAGCAAGCGCAAGACCATTGGCCTGTTGCTGTGCGTCGCGGCCTTGATGGTCGTGGCGGTTTGGGGAGCCATGGCGTTTTCAAGTGGCGTGACCTCGACCGACAACGCCTATGTCCGCGGGGATGTCACCTCGCTCGCCGCCAAGGTGGCCGGCTATGTCACGGCGGTCGAGGCCCGGGACAACCAGACCGTGCGTGCCGGTGATGTGCTGTTTCGTATCGATGACCGCGACTATCGCGCCAAACTTGCGCAAGCCGAGGCCAATGTCAGCGCCGCCCAGGCGCGCCTGACCCATGTCGATGCGCAGATCCGGCTTCAGCATGCGCTGATCAGGCAGGCCGAAGCACAAAGGCGCTCGGCCACCGCCGACATGAGCCTGGCGGCCAAGACCCACGACCGCAGCCGTAAACTGATCGTCAGCAATGCGGTGAGCCAGGCCCTGGTCGATGAAACCGGCACGGCGCAATCCAGAGCCGTGGCCTCGGTTTCGGCCGCTTCGGCAACGGTCGAGGCGCAACAGCAACGCATTGCGGTGTTTGTGGCCGAGCGCGAGGCTGCAGTGGCCGCCGTGACGCAAGCACAGGCCGCGCGGGATCTCGCCCGGATCGATCTCGATCACACCGTGGTGCACGCACCAGTGGATGGCGTGGTCGGTAACCGTCAGGTTCGCCTCGGCCGTTTCGTCACGCCGGGCGTCTCCCTGCTCGATATCGTGCCGGTCAACGATGTGTGGGTGGTGGCGAACTTCAAGGAGACCCAGCTCGAACATATCCGCCCCGGTCAGCCCGTGCGCGTCACGGTCGATGGCTACCCCGATGCGGCACTCGAGGGCGTGGTCGACAGCTTTGCACCGGGCAGTGGCTCGGCGTTCAGCCTGCTGCCGCCCGACAATGCCACCGGGAACTTTGTGCGTGTCGTGCAGCGCGTGCCGGTGAAGATCCGCTTGGCCCAAAATCCGCTGCCGGGGCGCATCGTGCCGGGCCTGTCCGCGCGGGTGGAAGTTGCGCAAGGGGCCGGCTCATGAACACCCTTGCCAGCGCCACGCCGAGCAGCATCAGAACCAGGACCGGCGTCCTGCTCATGGTGGGCATCGTGCTGGCGACGTTGACGGAAGCGATCGCCAGCACCGTGCTGGCCCTCGGCCGCGGCGACATCATCGGCGACACCTATGCCACGCCTGACGAGTTCGCCTGGCTGGACGTCGGCTACATCGCGCTCAAGCTGATCGGGTTCATGACCGCCCCTTGGTTGATGCAGCGGTTTTCTGCGCGCAACGTGCTCATCGGCGCCATCCTGGTCATGGGCCTGGCGTGCTGCATGGCTGCCGTTACCGCCCGGCTGGAGCTGCTGATCGCACTGCGCATCCTGCAAGGCTTCGCCGGCGGCACTTTACTGGTGGCGGGCCAGGCAATCATTTTTCGCAGCTATCCACGCGCCGTTCAGCCGATCCTGCAAGCTCTGTTCGCCATGGGCTCCGTGGTCGCGCCCGGTACCCTCGCACCAGCCCTTCAAGGGTGGTTGATCGACAGCCAGTCCTGGACCTGGATTTTCTTCAGCGTGGTGCCACTGGCCCTGGCGGCGATCGGCTTCTTGCTCATCGCCGATCACCCCATGCCCGCCAAGGTCCGGCAACGTCCGTTTGACTGGCTCGGCTGTGCACTGATCGGTGCCGCGCTGTTCTGCTTCACCTATGTGCTCAGCCAGGGCAGCCGCTGGGACTGGTTCGAGGAACCGCGCATTCTAGTGATGACGGTGATCGGCGGCGCCGCGCTGCTGGCCTTTCTCGGCCAACAGGTTTTGGCCAACGGCCAGGGGCTGCTCGATTTCAGCCTGTTCAAAACAAGCGATTTCACCTTTGCCTTTTGCGTCAGCTTCGTCGCCGGTGCCGCGCTGTTCGGCAGTGCGTACCTGATTCCGGCGTTTGCCCTGTCGGTACTTGCGTTCACACCGACCGATGCCGGTCTGCTCCTGTTGCCCAGTGGCGGTTTTTTTGCCGGTTCGCTGCTCATCGCCGCCTGGATGTTCACCGTGCGCCGCGTGCCGCCGGTGGCGACCGTGCCCTTTGGCATCCTGCTGATCATGGCGGCGATGTGGATGCTGTCCGGCTCCACCAGTGAAAGCGGCAGCGACGACATGATGGCGGCCATCCTGTTGCGCGGCCTGGGCCTTGGCTTCCTGTTTCTGTCGATCACGCTGATCGCCTTTAGCCACCTCAACAGCCGCAAGCTGGCCAGCGGCATCGGCCTGTTCAATACGGGGCGGCAACTGGGTGGCTTGATGGGCGTCGCGGGGCTACAGACCTTGATCGACCATCAGGTTGTCAGCAATGGCGTGGTCCTCGGCGCCAACGTCACCCCGGGAGGAAACGCGCTCATCGAACGGCTGATGACCACAACCGCGATGCTGGCGGGGAAGGGCATGGATCAGGTGGCCGCTGGCCGGGCGGCCACGAGCCTGCTGGGCAAGGCGGTGTCAGGTCAGGCCACGGTGATAGCCTTCGATACGGCGTTCTTCGCCGTGGCCCTGCTGTTCGTCTTTGCCGCGCCCATCCTGGTTGGCATCAAGATTGGCCTCTCGCGACACGCGAAAGCACATTAACGACGGATAACCAGCACGAAAAAACCCGGCTGTCGAGGCCGTAATGCTGTTCATTTAAGAGATAGAGCGAGCAATCAGTAACCTGTGGCGAGGGAGCTTGCTCCCGTTGGACTGCTCAGCAGTCCCATTTTGGGGCCGCTTCGCGCCCCAGCGGGAGCAAGCTCCCTCGCCACAGGTACAGTGTTCGTCCTTAAGTGAACGGCACTATTGTCGAGGCCGGGCTTTTCGTTGAGTTGCGACAAAGACGTTAACTGCGAAAACCGAGAAAGCGATGCTGAAGAGGGTTACGCAGGCGTCGGACTTCAGTTGCTTGTCTACTTCTGTCGAAGACGAGCGTTACAACACCTTCAGAACCAGAGGCACCGAGTCGGAAATATAGCCTTCCGGATTGTCGCTAAAAGTGCTGACACGAACTTCTCCGCCTGCCTCTATGAAGTTCAGTATCGCAGGCACGACGACTGTAGTGGGAGCATCTTGCGGGGACCATATCTCAAAATAGAGGACTCTGCCATCACGACCGTAGCTCGTCCAGGTACAGTTAATTGTAAACCTGGCAGGGAGGTGAATGGTCAATCCATCGGGGTAATCATGCTGCGAGTTCAGATTTCCATCTTTAGCTTCGGGCGCCTTTGGGGCAGGGATCAAAGATCCCGCTAACTTGACGGAATTGACGTCGGTAGATTCTGAATGCCGTGGGGGGCCACCAGCGGCGGGGAAGACTTCATATGTGACCTGAAATCTTTCGAGATTATCGATGTAATCGCACACAAAGCTCTTCGGCACTCTAATGTCGAGGAAAGAAGCTGGATCGCTGACTTTCAGCTCGGCTGAGAAATCCCTCTCGGTTACAGTGTTCTTCCAGGTCAGCACTATGCGGTCGCCGCACGCCATGTCCGGATAGACCGCCAGTCGAGTAATCGCCCCCGACTCTTCGATCTCGCCTTCATAAAGAATGTGGGTACGTCCATCCATTTCCATCACTAACGGCGCAGGCAAGAGTTCGACGCTGCGCGTGCGGGATATATCGTTTTCGAGTTTGGCCTTGCGAAACGAATTGTTTTGAAGTTCATTCATGGTGAGCACTCCAAAGAGAGGATTTAATTGATTCAATTTATCGCATGGAGTGGAGCAACTCCCCTCCTTAGATGACAGATTCATTAGGGAGCAAAAAGGGGGGTGTGACAACTGTAATAAATGACAGTTTGTAGTGAAAAAGTGCTACCGTTTGTCGAGTAAATGTAACTTTCTAATGTGAATAAAAAGGCACTGAAGTAGTTCCGATTGAATTATTTTATGTGCACAAAAAAGCCCGGCTGTTGAGGCCGGGCTTTTCGTTGAGTGTTGCGATAAAGCACTGCATTCAGACAGCGCGGCTTTCGATCAGTCGATCCGCACCGCCTTCAGCGACGCGGTTTTGCAGGAGTTTGTCAGAGCCGCCTTCGGCGACGCGGTTTTGCAGGAGTTTGTCGGAGCCGCCTTCAGCGATTCGATTCTGCAGCAGTTTGTCGGAGCCGCCTTCGGCGACGCGTTTTTCCAGCAGGCGATCCGAACCACCTTCGGCCACACGGCTTTCAATCAGACGATCCGAGCCGCCTTCAGCGACCACAGGTTGAGCAGAGTTTGCGGCGAAAGCGTTAACTGCGAAAACCGAGAAAGCGATGCTGAGGAGGGTTTGGCGTTTCATGATGGTGTGCTCCGGGGTGCTTATGAGTGGGTATGGAGCAGATGTTACGCCGGGGATTTTTTAAGAGAACTTCATTGAAATGATGGTGACTATCGATGCGGTCAATGGATCGAACAGCGCCTGTATAAGTACCTCTTTCTGTGGCGAGGCAATCAGGCTTCGTTTATCTGGCTCACACTCGTGATCTGCCCATTCCAGACCATCTCGTAATGCGCCGTCTGCACAATCGACGAAACCGGCCTCGGCGTCATCAACGCCCAGCAATGACTGCCCGGCATCCGCACCGAGTGATAACGCAACCCAGGGCAACCGGCATCGCGCACCGCGCGCCCCAGCACACGGGAATGGCTGTAGTCGTCCGGCGCATACACCGGATCGCTCATCGGCAGGGCCGCGGCATCCATCATCCCTCCATCGCCAAAAGCACAAGCCAACCCACGAAACACAAAGCGCTCATAGTTCAGGCTCGGCACCCTCGACCAATACAGCGCCTGGTGATGCCGCACCTCGGCCAGCGCCGCTTCCATCGAATCCGCCAGGTACAACACCCCAAAACGCCCGTCACTGAAACGCGACCCCGCCGGGTTGACGTGGGTAAACGGCGCAATGGCGTAGGAGCAACCCGCAATACCGAACGGAATCTCGCTGCGCGCAATCAACTCAAGCTGACCCACCTCATTCTTCAACCGCGGATTGGTCAGTGCCTGAATCTCGAACAACACCTCGAATTCATCCGCATCCGCCACATCATCAAACAACGCAATGGGCGGAAACTTCGAATTGACCAGGCGATAAGCCTGCAACGACTGACCGGCAAACACCGCCAGCTCACTCGCCATCACCATTGCGCACCCCGCAGCATGTCGATACGGCGGAAGGTTTCATACAGCGAAATCATGTCGCCCTGGGCCATGATCTCCAGCGGCGAACGCCCGTTGAAAAACTCGTTGTCATTGGCCATCGAGGCAAAGCCGTACACGTTGTCCGGGTTGTCGAGCACCAGCCGCAACGTCGCGTGAATGTTCAGCACGAAGCTGATGCGCTGCATCTGATCCGCATCCAGCGCCACTGCCCAATCCGGGTCACGCTGACGGGCGCGGGTATAGGTGCTGCGGGAAATACGCAGGATGCGACAGGCCTGCTCGCTGGTGGCTTTCCACTTTTCCAGAATGCTCACGGCGGCGCGCAGACCAGTGACGCATTGGTTTTTGCTGAAGGATTGGGCGGGGACGGCCATGTTCGTGTCCTTGGTTTGCATCTATAGATTCAAATGTAGATTTATTGAGTCTATAGAGCAATGTTGGTGCGACAGGTGGGCCTGGCGTGCCAATGCAATAGGGCAGCGATCTTGCTGAGGCTATGTGCTACTGAAACCGTCGATGCAGGTCTGGAAAAACATCCTGGGCAAACCAGGCGGGCAGGCCGGGGGTCACGACTCTGGATTTTGGCGTTCGGCTTTCTACCAGGCCGACTTTTACAAGCCTGGATAACTCGTCGATTGCCGGGCGCGGCGTCAGGCCGGTGAACGTCTTGATTTCATTGCGTGGCAAGCTGCCTTGGGTGATTAACGCGATGATCGCAGGTGCACTTTCCGGACGGATACCTTGCTGTAGAAGTCTCTCGTTGTAGCGAAACGCGCGTATTACGCGCTCACGCAGTCGGGATGGGTCCACCGCGGCAATCATGTAGTCGACCTGGTCGTGACAAACCTGCAGCATGAACTCAATGAATTCGAAATAACGTCGCTGGGACAGTTGAGCCCGTCCGTCCAAATCACCTTCTCGTGCGCGGTCGGCCATGGTCAGGGCGCTGTAGTAATCCTGATGCCGTCGTGCAAGGCCACGTGACAGTGACCAGAGGGTTGGCTCCAGCCCCAGATGTACCAACTGCAAATGGGTGATCAACCGTGCAACCTGACCATTCCCGTCGGTAAAGGGGTGAACCCAGGCGAGCCTATGGTGGTAGGCAAGCGAAGAAATCAGCTGGCGGCGAGGGTCCGTCTGCCGGCCAAACCCTGACTGAAGGTGTCGCAGCATCGCCTCGACAGCTGAAGCGTCCGGCGCATCATGATTGCCGACGATCACGTTTTGACCCGTGACCGACCGAAGTATGCCGGGCTGCATTATTGAGCCATCTGACAACGTACGTTCTGCGTCACTGGCTCCGCGAAAAAGCCGGTAATGCGCAGCGCTCACGAACTCGGGTGAGAACATGTCGCCCCAGGTAAAGGGGCCCCGCTGGCGCAACGTCCGCTCAAACAAGGCTTGTACCGCCATCTGTTCAACCGCCAGGCTTTTGAGCTGTTTACGATCTTTGATCGGCGCCGTTTGTGCTTTCTGCATATCGGCAGGCTCGGTGTATTGCCCTTCGATCAGGTTCGAGTAGTACGTATTGGTGATTTGCAGGAGACGGCCGAGTCGTGTGGCGGTTTCAGGCGATAGTCGCCCGGCTAAAAACTGGGTCTTTCTGGGCAACGCATCTGCAAGATCAATGATCGATGGGGGCAACGACTCCGGGAGAACCGGGTCTAGCCAGGATTTCGATGTGATTAAGGACATGGCAGTTCGTATCGTCAGAATTGTCTTCACATTTTATTTCACATAGATAATCGTTTAACAAGCCTTATTTTGTTGGGTTTTATGTGTGTTTGTGGGGATTTTTAACTGAGCTACCTTCACATTTTATTTCACAATTTTATTTGAAAAAAAACCAGGACTCTGAAGAGCCAATCGCCAGCGAATACAAATCGAGCGCCTATGAGGCGCTCGTGGTCAATTGCTTCGCTGTGGCGCCCTCAAGTAGCGTCTGCAACTTGCCTGGCCTGCGGGTTACCCGCCGTTTTCCCATTGGGAATAAACGCCGCACCCACGGCTGCATTACTGATGAAACGTCCGCCCCAACGCATCCACCGCGACCCGCCGATGGCGCGATACAACAGTGTCAACAACACACTGATATCACCGCCCACCAGCAGCGCCTGCTTGAACGTGTCGTACCAGAACGCCAGGCCCATTGCGAAGACGAACATCAGCCAGATCAGGCCCGGCATGATGCGGTCGGCTTTGCGGTAATGGTCGAGGGAACGAGGGGGGAAGGGCATGTACGCTTACTCCATGTATTCGAACCGGGAAAAAACCGGGCTAGGACTGATACCGGAAGAAAAGCCTGACACCGACCCTGTGGCGAGGGAGCAAACGCCCTCGCCACAGGACTTTTATCGCTTAAGCCATTGAGGCAAATCTGTTGCCGGCATGGTTGAGGTGTAATGGAGAAATCGTGGAGAGTGTAGCTATTAGCCATCAATCTTGGCAGGTACGACGTCGCTTGTGGAAAACAATGTCCGATATAGAGGCGAGTAATGCTGAATTGGCGGGGGGGGGACGACAGACTCCATTGCAAAGCCTGTCGTACCCCCGGGGTCATTACGACTTCTTCGGCGGATAGTTGCCGCGCAAGTCACCGGACTTCTTGCCGGTTTTGCCGGGCAGGTTTGGCACGACCGGACGGGATCTGGGCTGGGGGTTGGAGCGGCTTTGGGGTTGAGGTTGTTTGCTCATTGCTCGCCTCCTGAATTTCAGGGTTTCGCGAAGTGCTTTACTGATGAAGTTTAGCTAATTGACTGTGGGCTGCTTCGTTTGGCACTTGGGGAGTGCGTTGTGAGCGATGCCGATCAGGGTCAAATCAACGGCTGCAACTGAGTAAGCAAGTGCTCTTGCCTTCAAAATACGTTGGCGGGGAAAAGGGGATGGTGTACCGGGCCGCGTCTATCTGCACCATAGACGCGGGCTCGCTGGCGCCGGCAGTTACTCTCGCACGTTCTGGTACAGCATCAACCTTGAGGTTTCATGCATGGCGCGGGTCAACTGCACCAGGCGTTTGAACTCTTCAGGGTTTTGCTCGGCCACGTTGTCCAGGGGCGTCTTCGAGGCAAGGTCGTGGAGCGTTGGCGAGCTGCCGTCGTGCTCCATTTGCACCATGTAATGTTGAGTCACGCCGGCAATCAGCGGGAACGTTCCCTCACGCAATACCAGCGGTACCACGCGTTCACCCTCGGGCGCCGGCTGCTGGATATCACGACCCATGCCGCTGTTGCGGAACTCAAGACCGGCCATGCCCGCCACGGTTGGCAGCAAGTCCACCAGGCCAACCGCCTCCTGGACCTTGCGTGTCCCGAGCAAGCCCGGGGCGTGGATGATCATCGGCACCGCATTGCTTTCCAGGCCCAGTTGCTCATAGGCCGGGGCCAGGAAAGGGATCTGCGCGATACGGGTGTTATGGTCGCCAAACAGCACAAAAATGGTGTTGTCGTAGTAGCCGCCAGCCTTGGCGATTTCCATCAAGCGGCCGATGTTGAAGTCCAGCAGGCGCACGGCGTTGTATTGCTCGACACTGCGCGATCCTGCGGCCTGGACTTCCTCGAGGGTAGGGTGCTTGACCTCGAATCCATCATTGGTCTTGGGAATGGTGAAGGGACGATGGTTGCCGGCAGTCTGTACATACGCAAAGAACGGTTTGTCCTTGGGCAGCGCCTGCAGGAGCTGGTCGGTTTCCTTGAACAGGTCCAGATCGGAAATGCCCCAGACATCCACCACCGGGGATTTCCAGTCCCGCTCTTCGTACAAGCGAACGCCGTCGATGCTTTGCCGAATCAAGGCATTCATATTGGCCCAGCCGGAGTTGCCGCCGATGGTGTAGATCTTCTCGTAGCCGGTGAAGGCATTGACCAGGGAGTTCTGCCGGGTGATCAGCGGGTTACGCGTCGCAGTCTCCTGACGCGTCACGTCAGGGACCCCGCTAATGCTGGCCCATACGGTTTTTGCGGTGCCCGTCACCGGCACATAGAAGTGCTCGAAGAACCAGCTCTGCGTGGCCAGGCGATCGATATTGGGGGTCGGATTGATCGGGTTGCCGTAAGCCCCGACGGCACTGGTGCCCAGGGATTCAAGCATGACGAACATCACGTTCGGCGGTCGTGATCCCGGTACTTTGTAGGGTTGTGGTGCCTGGTGGCGAACAAAATTGAGAGTTTGCGGATCGGGCTGGTCAACGCCCAGGTAGTTGGCCATGACTGAATAGTGCTCGCGCACCTGCGCTTCGTCATAGCGCGACTGGCCGACCTTGAGCGTGTCATAGAGGAATAACACCGGGTTGAGCCCCAGTGCGGCAGTCTGGTTATTGCCCGAGAAGAAGGCATCGCTCCAGCGCAATGGCACCGGGTTTTCCAGGTTCATGTTCTCGACACGGCCCAGGATGCCCAGCAATACCGCAATGACCATCAACGCACCGCCCCATGTGGCGGAGAGCGGGTGAATCGGTTTGCGAGGGCGGTCCAGCGTCACGCGTTCCAGGCGCACCAGGGCCAGTGTCGTCAACGCTACCGTTGCCAGCCAACCCAGAGAAATCCAGATGACCGGGTAGGTCTGCCAGACCATGTCACGGGATATTTGTGCATCCTCGATGAAGCGCAATACCGTGGCGTTGATCCTCACGCCCAGGTAAGCGTAATGCCCGAAATCGATGATGTAGATCAGCAGCAGGGCACCCAGGGACGCGAAGATATACAGGCGTGCGATCCAGCGCAGCAAGCGGCTTGTGGTGAGGTTCCAGCGAGGAATCCAGGCCAGCAAGGCCAGCGGCAGCATCACCAGGATGGCCAGGCGCAAATCGAAACGGAAACCGATGCCAAGGGTTTCCCGTACGGCCTCGTCGTTGGTCAGGGCATTAGCGTCGAAACCGGAATAGCCGAAAAAGAACATCACCCGTAGCAGGGCAAACAACGCAAACAGAATCGCTGTCGCGCCTAGCCAATAGTGCAAACGTCTCGATTGCAGCCAACCCATCCAAGTTCCCCTGTTAAATATGTCGTTGAAACTCAAGCGGATCTGGATACGTAACGCACTGAGCTGAGTCGTTTGTTCAGGTAACCATACGTCCAGCGTGTGAAAAGCATCAGAAGTGCCGCGCAGCAAAACAGACCCAGTAGCGGATCAATCAGGTAATCCCAATAGTTTTGCGAAGGTTTTATCCCGGTGATGAAGGCCAGGGTCGCGCTGGCCAGCATCACGACGGCCAGGCTGTTGCGCAGGTAAAACAGGCCCAGTGTGAGCAGTGCGAAGAAAATCAACATCGGGCGCGGGCTGTATCCAAGCCGATAAGGATCCAGATCGCTCAGACCAAGGGTTGCCGGGTACAGCACCAGGGCCAACAGGGCGAACATGATCAAAATGCAGGTTTTACCCTGCCGCGCAGGCGGCAGGACGCCCAGCCGACGTAAACAGCCCCATGCCATGAACACCAGTGACGTGATCGCAAGGTCATCGATGTGGCTGCGCAAATACGTGGCCAACGACAACCCGTCCAGCGGTATGAAGCCGGCGGCCAGCAAGGCGGCAAGCAGAGCGATACGCCAGTTCCTGTTTAAACCGAAAGACGGCAGCACGAGGAAGATGATCATCGCGAAGCTGACATGGGCTTGCCAAAGGTTAATCATTTGAGTCGCTCGGACAGCCACGCATCGTTGAAAGCAACGTGCTTGATGAAAGTGTTGTTCCAGGAATAAACCAGGTGATACATGCCGTCCGGGCTGCGGATGAAATATGGATATTCATATTCAAACTCGCAGCCTCGGGGGTTACACACACGCGTGTCGAGATTGTTCAGGAATTGCGCCTCCAGCGGCTGGCGGAGCGCTCCACTGGAACCGCGGAACTCCTTGCCTATGATTTTCTTGTAGGCCAGGGGTGAAAACGGCTCTCCTTCCGGATCTGGTGATTTGTCCAGGTCACGCAACGAGCGCCAATCGTCCATTTTTTCGTCGGTACCATAGAGGCTCAGCTTGAAGCGCCCCTCTTGCAGGTCATTGAGCGCTACCAGCAACCCGTGCTCGGGGGTTGCGACGGCCGCCAGCGAGGAATTGGGATTCGATGGCTCGAGCGGATAAGGTTCACTCCAGGTTTGTCCGGCATCTTCAGTGCGGGTCGCCAGAACACGGTGGTGGGTGTTGCCGGCATATCGCAACAAGGCGATGCCGCGCTGCCCATCCAGCGGTACCACCGTGGGTTGCAATGAGTTCTTGCCGTGGCTGATGCGGTATTTGTCGATCACATCACCGTCTGCGCTCAAGTAGAGGTATTCGGCAAACTTGCCCAGAAACTCGTGGTAGACCGGTAAACCGATGGAACCGTCGGCATGAAACACGGGGGCGGACCGGACCAGGGTGCTGATGTTCAGAAAGGGGGACGTGATCAGTTGGCGCGGAGCGGACCAATGTTCACCAAGGTCGTCGGAAACCATCACGTTGACTGCACTGCCGGCCCAGCCGCCCATGGACACTGATACGTAGAACAACCACAGGCGTTTATCCGGTGCCAGTGCAATCACCGGATTGCCCAGCTTGCGGATGTATCTTTGGGTGCCCTGTTGGGTCGAACTCCGAGTCGCCAATACCTGTTCAGCACCCCATTCGCCGGTTTTCGCGTCGAAGCGGGCGGAACGCACCTGCACATCGGCTGCGCCTTCGCGAGAGCCAGCAAACCAGGCTGTCATCAAGCTACCGTCAGGCAAGGCTGTTACGGCCGAGGAGTGCACGAAGTCCACCAGCCCGGACGAGGCGAAACGGCTGGTATAAATGGGCCTGGCCACTTGGTCGGTCACAGCCTTCACTGGATTCATCGCAAAGGACGAATGCGTGTGGGCAGGATTGAGTAACCAAGCGGTCACAAAGAGGCAAAACAGTGCGAGATAAACACCGAGGGCAGGAATACTAGGTAGTTTGATGCGCATTTGAGGCTAGGCATCTCTTGGCCCGATCGAGGGCCATAACTTATCACCTATAGTTGCAAGACCGGTTTTTTGCAAATGATGTATTTGTAAGTAAATGTGTTTACGGTGTCGCCGCTGTTGAAAAACTCGACCCGGTGAAGTGGGGAATTGATCGAATCCAGGCGTATATTGATAGTGTCGATCCAGACAGTTGAGGCGATAGTAAATCGTCGGTGGTGTGACAGGCGAGAGCGCTGGGGGAGCTAGATATCCCGGAACGTTTGGAGGTGTTACATGAGCCAATATCAACGACTCTTACTGATAGTCGGTCCTGCCATGCGTCACACCCCGGCGTTGGAGCGAGCTGTCGCCATTGCCGAAGCCACTGGCGCTGCGCTGCACATCACGGTGTTTATCGAAGACTCCAACCTCTTGGGCTTGATGAGCGCCGGTGCGCGTTTTCGTGAGGCCTGTCAGCAAGAGAACGAAAAGTGGCTGAAGGATGAGGCCGATCTGATCCGCGGGCGCGGGGTCAAGGTGAGTACCGAAGTGCTTGTTACGCGAACCGCGCTGCAAGAAATACTTCAGCATGTGGCAGAAATGCAGCCGGATCTGGTTATCAAGGACGTGCAACACGAGTCAGCGCTCAAACGCGTTTTCATTACGCCTCTGGATTGGCACCTGTTGCGCGAATGTCCGGTGGCTGTGCATCTGGTCAGCGAAGTCAGGTGCCCACTTCCGCGAGTGGTAGTGGCGGCAGTCGATCCGTCACACCCCGAGACTCAGATCACTGGCATCAACGACCGCATCATCCAGGTGGCGAACGGATTGTCGATGCAATGCAGCGCGGAGCTTCATCTGCTGCATGCCTACGATCTATCGCAGACACATATATCCGACGCAGGTGCTGGTGCAGTGACGATGCTGGGCTTCAGCAGCGATGTGCGCAAGTCACTGCAAAAGTCATTTATCGCACTGGCCGACCACTACGGCGTGCCCAATGAGCGACAACACTTCGTTGAAGGGCCGCCTGGCAAAGCGCTGGCCGACTTCGCAGCGCATCACCGGGCCGATGTGATCGTCATGGGAAATGCGCATCGCAAGGGGCTGGGCAAATGGGTGGGCAGTACGACGGAGCATGTTCTATATAAAGTGCCCTGCAACATTTTCGCCGTTACGGGGACAGCGGATCAGTAAATTGATTCGCTGTTAAATGACTCGCAAAGAACGGCTCAGCGACTGGGGCGGTTTTTTTTGAGCGCGCGTGCCGAGATATCCCGGTAGGTATCGCCATCGGTTGCCGCCAAGAGCTTGCCACCGTCCTTAAGGGTGGCCATGAAGGTCACTTCCGTGCTGTGGCCCGCGAGCAGATAGCCGGCGATGGCACCGACCGGCCCCAACAACATCGCGCCCGCAATGCCCAGGCCGATGGCGGCCTTTATATTCTTGTTGGATTCCGTGCTCTGGACCGTTAGATCTTTGAATTCCGAGACGGAAAAACTCTTTTTTCCCTGTCGTGGTTTGAAGGTCGTTTTGAGCGTGATGGTACCCAGATGATATTCCCCGTTGCACTGTGGGAAGTCACCGGCGAGCATGATGATCTCGGTCATGTGGCGTATTCTCTGGACGATCATTTTAGGGTAGACATTGCGCGCACCCAAACTCAAAACGTCAACGATCTGACGATGAGTGGCAGCCATAGGTCCTGTCAGACAACGCCAATTGACTGCACCAGGCGAAAGCTGGCCCGATAGGGATCGTCCCTTTCACTTTGCGAGACTCTCGGTATGGCTGATAGCTGCCTGCCGCCCGCGCTTGAGGTCGACGCCGGCCAGGATCAGCAGGCCGACTACGAAATAACTGCCGGTGATCAGCATCGCCAGGCGGTGATCGCCACCGGACAGCCAACTGGTCAGGCCGTAAGTCATGGGGCCGAGGATTGCCGACAGTTTGACCGCCAGCCCCCAGAGGCCGAAGAACTCCGCCAGGCGCGTCGGCGGCGCCAGCAGTCCGACTATCGCGCGGCCAGCCGATTGGCTGGCGCCCATGCACAGACCGGCGAGGTTGGCCGCCAGCCAGAATAGCTCGGGGCCGCGCGCGAACCAGACCAGACCGACCATGCCGAGCCAGCCCACCAGGGTCAGCGCCAGCGTGGCGCGATGGCCGAGGCGATCCTGCAGCCAACCGAACAGCACGGCACCGATGGAGGCCGTGATATTCACCACGAAGATCAGCAGCAGCGTGTCCTGGGTACTGAAGCCCATGACCTGATTGGCATAGATGGCAGCCAGGGCGATCACCGCCGAGATACCGGCCTGGTAGCAGACGGTGCAGGCAAGGAAGCGCAGCAGGTCGCGATAGCGCTCGGCTTCGCGCAGCGTCTGCGCGAAGCGCGCTAGCGCCGCTTGCGCAATAGGCGTGTCGCCGCGCCCGGGCTGCGACTGGCTGCGTTCGCGCAGGAACAGGAAGGTCGGCACGCTGGCTACAGCGAACAAGGCCGCGGTGATCAGCATGCACACCGGCACGAACTGCGCCGCAGTCTGGCCCTGCGCCTGAGCCCAACTGACGAAGGCCAGACAGGCGCCCAGGCTGACCAGGCCGCCGATGTAGCCGAACCCCCAGCCCCAACCGGACACCTTGCCCAAGGCATCTGCTCGGGCGAGTTGGGGCAAGAAGGCGGCGATCAGGTTCTCGCCGCTGCCGAAACAGAAGTTCGATAGCACGATGAAAAGGATCGCGACACCGAGCTCCCCCGGTCCGGCCAGCGCGAGTCCAGAGGTGAAGGCGACGCAACCGACCGTGCTGAACAGCAGCAGGCGCTTCTTGCAGGCGAAGGCGTCGGCATAGGCGCCGATCAGCGGCGCGGTCAGGATGATCAGGGCATAGGACAGAGCGGTGGCGCTGGTCCAGGCCAGCGTACCCCAGGCTTCGCCCTTGGCGACCACCGCGACGAAGTAGGCATTGAACACGGCAGTGATCACCACCGTCGTGTAGCCGGAGTTGGCGAAATCGAACATCGCCCAAGCCCAGATTTCTCGACGTGTCACTCCGGGGGCAAGGCTGGCTGGCATGGCGATGTCTCTGTATGCGCTGGGTCCTTAAGAGCCTAGCCCTAATACCAGTAGGAGCAGTCGGTCGACGCTCAATTGCTAGCGATGGACGTTAACGATAACGCGGGTTTTCTGAATAAACGCGCCGCCCTGGAGTCCATCGCGAGCAAGCTCGCTCCTACACATCCTGGGAGCTCTGCAATCGCTGATGGCATTCCCAGTCGCCGTCATAGGCGCATAATGGCAATTGGCAAGGATCTACACACAGAGTGTCCTGTCATGAGGGGCCGCCGATGTCTCGTCCGCCTCCAGAAACCCGTGCCGTTCCCCATTCCGATGGGGACGCGGAAAAATTGCTCGAAATTGTCCAGCGCACCGTGGTCGAGTTGCGGCCGCAGGCGGCAGAAGGTTTGCAAGTCACCTTGCACAGCGTGCTCGACCGGGACCTGGGCGTAGACAGCCTGGCCCGGGTCGAGTTGTGGTCACGTATCGAGCACGAATTCGCTGTGCGCTTACCGGAAACCCTGTTCGCCTCGGCGGACACCCCCGGCGATGTACTGCGCGTGCTACACCGCAGACAGGGTGCCGAGGCGGTACGCCCGTTGTCCTCCAGCGATGCCAGCGAGGCCCCGACAGCAACGGGGCAGGCTCCTGACGCCGCGCGGACCTTGATCGAAGTGCTGGAATGGCATGTGCGCCATCAGCCGCAACATCCCCATGTGCGCCTGCTGGATGAAAGTGAGCAGCCGGAGGACATCAGCTATGGCGCCTTGCACCAGGACGCTCTGGCCGTTGCCGCAGGACTGCAACGCAGTGGCTTGCAGGCGGGTCAGACCGTGGCCTTGATGCTGCCCACCGGGCGCGACTTTCTCCATGGCTTTTTTGGAACGCTGTTGGCCGGCGGTGTGCCGGTGCCCATCTACCCACCGCTGCGCCTGTCGCAGATTGAGGATCATCTGCGCCGCCAGGCTGGCATCCTGCGCAACGCCGAAGTCAAAGTGCTGATTACCGTGACGCAAGCGAAGCTGCTCGCCCGACTGCTCCAGCCGCAGGTTCCGAGTCTGACTCGCATTGCCACCGTGGCCGAGTTGACCGGTGAGGGGGGCGAGTGCATCACACCCGCGCGGCAACCGGATGACCTCGCCTTCCTGCAGTACACCTCGGGCAGCACTGGACAGCCCAAGGGCGTGATGGTCAGCCACGCCAGTCTGCTGGCCAATCTGCGCGCCATGGGTGGGGCTCTGAACGTGGGGCCACAGGACGTGTTCGTCAGCTGGTTGCCCATGTACCACGACATGGGCCTGATCGGTGCCTGGCTGGGCAGCCTGTATTACGGCTACAGCCTGGTGCTGATGTCGCCGCTGGCTTTCCTTGCGCGGCCGGCACGCTGGTTATGGGCTATCGACCGCTTCCGCGGCACGTTGTCGGCGGCGCCCAACTTCGCCTACGAACTGTGCCTGAGCAAACTCGCTGACGGCGACCTCGAAGGTCTGGACCTGAGCAGTTGGCGCGTGGCCTTCAACGGTGCCGAGCCGGTCAGCCCGGATACCTTGCAACGCTTCACCGAACGATTCGTTCGCTATGGCTTGGCGCCCACAGCGCTGGCGCCGGTCTATGGGTTGGCCGAGGCCACGCTGGGCGTGGCCTTTCCTCCCCTGAACCGAGGGCCGCTGATCGACAGGGTTCAGCGCGAAGCGTTCCAGGCCCGCGGCAATGCACTGCCCGCCGAAGCGGACGCCAGCGCGACGCTACGCTTCGTCTCCAGCGGCCGGCCGCTGCCGGGCCATCAGATTCGCATCGTCGATGGCCGCGGGGTCGAACTCCCCGAACGCAGCGAAGGTCACCTGCAATTCAGCGGGCCGTCCACCACCGGTGGCTACTACCGTAACCTCGAAGAGACCCGCCGGGTGCTGCGCGATGGCTGGTTCGACTCGCTCGACTTCGCCTACATGGCCGGTGGTGAGGTCTACCTGACCGGCCGCGCCAAGGACCTGATCATCCGTGCCGGGCGCAACATCTACCCCTATGATGTCGAAGCGGCGGTCGGCAATTTGCCCGGTCTGCGCAAAGGCTGCATCGCGGTGTTCGGCAGTCCTGACCCGGCCACCGGCACCGAGCGCCTGGTGGTGTTGGCAGAAAGCTACGAGAAGGAAGCTGCCGCGCGGCAACGCCTGCAGCAGGAAGTCAATCGCATCGTGGTCGACCTCACCGGTGTGCCACCTGACGACATCGTTCTGGCGCCACCGCATAGCGTACTGAAGACCTCCAGCGGCAAGATTCGCCGTGCTGCCAGCCGCGAACTGTATGAGCGAGGCGAAGTGGATCGGCCGCACCTCGCTGTGTGGCACCAGATACTGCGCCTGGTGCTGCAGGCCGTACGCGGGCATTTCGGCCGCAGCTGGCGGAGCTGCCGTGCCGCGCTGTATGCCGCTTACATCTGGCTGCTGTTCTGGCTGGTCACACCGCTGACCTGGCTGGGCGTCGCGCTCCTGCCGCGCCAGCGTTGGTGCCGCAGCTTTACCCGCGCAGCCGCACGGCTGTTCGTGCGCCTGGCGGGGGTGCCGTTCAGCGTCACGGGGCTGGAGCGCCTGCCAGAGTCAAGGGTGAGCGTGCTGGCCGTAAACCATGCCAGCTACCTCGACGGCATCATTCTCTGCGCAGCCCTGCCGCCGCAGTTCAGCTTCGTTGCCAAGCGCGAACTGGCTGACCAGCGGATTGCCGGCCTGTTTCTACGCAAGCTCGGCGCCCGTTTCGTCGAACGCTTCGACCTGCAGCGCAGCGCCGCAGACACCGAGCCCCTGGCCGAGGCGCTACAGGCTGGCCAGCCACTGGTGTTCTTCCCCGAGGGGACCTTTACCCGGGAGCCAGGCTTGCGCACCTTCCACATGGGCGCCTTCGTGCTCGCCGCGCGTGTCGGCGTGCCGCTGCTGCCGGTCGCAATCCGCGGTACGCGCAGGGTGCTGCGCGACGGACAGTGGTTCCCGCGCCACGGTGCAATCCACGTCATTGTCTGCCCCCCGCTGTTGGCGCAGGGACCGGGCTGGATAGAGGCAATCAAGCTGCGGGATGCAACGATAGCGGTGCTGCTAGAGCACCTGGATGAATCTGAACGGGCCCAGCTCGCAGGTTAGGCGATGACTTCGCCGGTGTCGGCTTTCCAGAGCTGTTTAAAGAGTGGGCAAACGTCAAAAGCTAAACTGGATTCTTATCCTTTATCGAACAAGGCTGATATCGACATCTGCTGTGAGTGACCGCTTCTGGCCGTTCTCTGCCGGTCATGACAGGCTGTTTCTGGCCGATTTTTGCCTGCCCCGAAGTGCTGAAAACGATCCAAAGCCATCATTGGAAGTGCTTGGTATTTCGACTCTGGCATTCGCCAAGCCAGCATCATTCCCTCACCACAACCGTGCCTCTATCTCGTCATATTTACTGGCGATTTTCAAAAAGGTTTCCGCCCACCCACTGCTGAGACTGAGCTCTTGCAGCGGACCTGTTGGCGCAAAAAGTACAGCAAAGTGGGTTCTTGCGGGCAGCACCCCGGCTTTAAGCGATTTGATCAACCCCTCCAGTTCTGCTTTTGCTTCATCGCTGTCAACCCAAAAAGACCAGCAGAAATCATTCTCAGGAAGCGATATCAATTCGAGGGATGCCTCCAGCACATGGATGAGGCGCTCAAGAGGGTTGTTGTGTTGAGTTGATCCACAGACAAACTGCTTTGTACGGTTCATCTCCATAAGGCATCCAGGCGTCAAACCGACGGAAAGAAGATAAAGCCTGGCGCGCTTCGCCAGGATCGAGCCTCAGAACAAGTAAACCACTTTTCTCGTCAGACAAAAAACGGGCACCTTTGATGCCCGTTTTCCTTTACTCAGAATCCTGCGCCCGTAACCGCCGCCCAATCACATCTATCAAGTCACAACCATCGTGCAACGGAATGGCCAACGGTGAGGATTTTGCTGGAAGCCGCAGAGGTTGTTTGGGCCTAATGCTATTTTTCGCGCGATGCATGCAGTAAATATTGAAGTATTGAAATTGCTATGTTGTTGCGGCATAACTTTTGTTCTGTCTATTTAATGGAATTAATATTGTTGCATGGAGTGCTATATGCAAAAACCAGTTACTCATTATTCACCTTCAATAACGTCTGGGTCTCTGCCGGTTCAAGCTGCGCAAGTCTCAGTTTTTCCTTCAGGCTTCGATAGCATTTTGTTTTGGGATGGGAATGTCCCGGCGGTTACTACGCCGCATAGTATTGAGGGCGTCAAAAAAACCAGAAACGAATACCAACAATTAGTGGCGATATTTCTTTCGGCGCACGATCAGATAACGAATGTTTTTTCGGGTGGTGCACCGAATATTCGAGATTATCTAGAGAAACGCATAGCCGCAGGCATTGACTCCCAAGAGTTAAATGCGCTGGAAGCTGCCTTAAAAAAGAAAGTGATCATCGTTGAGCTTTTGCAAAGGGTCACAATGCACGGAAGTTGGCACGATGCAATATTGCATATTGGCGTGGACGCATTGTCGCTAGACAGGGAAACAATTGCCGAGTTTTTTGCAAGTGATGTGGAGTCAGAAAGAGATGATGAAGTACGACTAAGTTTTTATGAAGAGTTCCTGTTGTCGCTAACTGCCGCCTACGTTAAACGAATCCTTATCGAGGCCGTTCGCATTTTGGAGGACGCTTCCGCAACTGCAGACGCTGAAATCCATCGCGCCTTGGCAAGGGGCGAAGTCGCCTACACCTACAGGTTGCCCATTGGTCATGGCGAAGAGGCAGGAACCGTGGCGGGTGCCATTGCCATCCATTTCGCCGACGGTTGGACCTTCGGGGCGCGAATCCAGGGAGGCATTAGGTTATTGGCAGGGTTGGGGGAAGCACTAATCAGTCGGGCCACTGCTGTTGGGATCGGAGCCTTGTTCTATTCACCTGCTCTTGCTAACGGCGAACGCTTTCCTCAAACAGCTCTCAAACTACCCGGTACCACTTTTTTACCAAAGCTGCCGTCAAACCTGAATGAAATCGCCGCTGCCGAAGGAACCATTGACCTTCCTTATCGGATTTATGGCGACCTTAACCAATACACACTCGTTGCAACCCCGGCTGGAGGGAGCGTCTCGGAAAAAGTGCCAGTACGAGCATTGGCATTCGATCCAACGACCAGCAGCTACAGTTTCACGTCAAACGATACACCGCCCATTATCCTCAGTTTTCCAATTATTCACTTGGGAAACGGTTCGACAACTTCGCCTGCCCGACCTGCGCAAGTACCGACATACACTGGAGTTACGCTGTCGCCATTGCTTGTGCAGCCTGAAACCTTACCCGCGGTCGAGTTGCCTGATTTCAGGGATTGCATTTACTGCTTTCCGATTGAAAGCGGTCTACCGCCAATCTACGTTGTTTTTAATAGTCCTTATGAAGGAGCAACCACAAGGGGAAAATACAGCGGTCGACTTTTCAATCCCGCCAAAGCTGGAGGCCCAATCCTCGATCTCGATTGGACAAGTGCTGCTGTGACCCAAACGGGTATTGACCTGGTCAAATTACATACGGGACGTTTCAGATCTTCGGATGCCAATGCCATCATGATTGATCGCTTGAAAAAAATTCTGCTGGGTGAATTGGTCATCACAGATGTGGACAAACGCTTCTATACTCATGAAATCAGAGAGCTCGAACGTTACAGAGCATTAGGTGTAGCTGACGGTGTAAACTCGGATGACGGTGTTGTTTGGAACAACACTCACGCCGCGACGCCGGAGGACTACAAAGTCAAAGATGCTTTTGAATTGCTCTATACGCCTGATGCTTTAGAAGCGGATGAAAAGCAAAGGGAACGAGAGTACAAGGAACTTGGAGGGATAAAATAATGAGCGTCATTGCAACCATCGTGCTTAACGAGAAACCTGAAGAGGTAATTCTATTTGTAACCAAAAATCAATTAGGTATTTCCTTTCCTCAGCTTGATGGCCTTTATAATCGGGCTAACTGGGCGCATGTGGAGAACAACATAGGGCTATTGAACCTTGTCCACAAAATGTGTGATGCCGGTTTTATCAAATATAGTGGGGGCGGAGTTGTGAGAGGGCCCAACTGGAGAGAACCGGCATTCATGCTCGAAGGCAAATATACCTTTGATTGACAGCACCAAGTGCCTGAACGCAGGTGTCAGAGAACGGTGGCAGTAGCCATCATTTCGTGGTCGTCCGGTTCCCTTGTCCGGTCGTTTAAATCATCGAAGGTTTCCCAG
The DNA here is from genome assembly GCF_057839025.1 of Pseudomonas sp. KH_046_1. NCBI lineage: Bacteria > Pseudomonadati > Pseudomonadota > Gammaproteobacteria > Pseudomonadales > Pseudomonadaceae > Pseudomonas > Pseudomonas sp. KH_046_1. The sequence goes on along the minus strand of NZ_CM174481.1, from coordinate 4,059,169 downwards.
GTTGAGCCGCTGTCGCAGCGGCTCTTCTCTTTGTTACGGGCATATTGCTACTCCGCAGCCTGCGCCCGTAACCGCCGCCCAATCACATCCATCAAATCACACCCATCTCGCAACGGAATGACCAGCAACTTGGAAAAGTCCTCCAGCACCACGGTGTCGCAACCAAGTTCGGATCGGTAGGCGATGTTTTCCAGCACCTGCGTGACTGTCCGAATTCGGTAGTCGGCCATGGCTTGCAGAACGTCGAGTGGGGCTTGGGTGTCGATGAGCAGGGAAGCCGGAACCAGATCAATTCCGGTGAGGGGCATATATCGATTCATATTGAATGATCTCTGTTTGATGGGCTCAAGGCCGTCAGTTGGTCATTCTCTATTGTCAGGTCGCCAAACCCGAATCGCCATTCTGGGCGACGGCACCGACTATAAGCCGCACGGGATCAGCGCGGGAAGGTGAGACATTCCGAGCTTCATGTAGGACCCGCGACGATGAAACTTCAGACCTTTCACCTCACGTCGCTGGAAATATAAACACAGACCTGAGATGTTCACGGCCCCTTGGATTCAGCCTCCCACGCTATCCTTAATCTTCGCTCACGCCGTCGAAATGGATCTTCCCGAATGCAAACCCCCAAGCCCCAACGCGCCCTCTGGAAAACCTACCTCCTTTTCCTCGCCCCGATGGTACTGTCGAACTTCCTGCAATCCATGTCCGGCACGGTCAACAGCATCTACATCGGCCAGATGCTCGGCACCCAGGCCCTGGCGGCGGTGTCGGGAATGTTCCCCATCGTGTTTTTCTTCATCGCCCTGGTCATCGGCCTTGGCGCCGGCGCGGGGGTGTTGATCGGGCAGGCGTGGGGGGCGCGGGAGACGCATCTGGTGAAGGCGATTGCCGGGGCGACGTTGTTGTTGGGGGTGTTGATCGGGTTGGTGGCGGCGGTGGTGGGGAGTGTGTTTGCGCGGTCGGCGTTGGTGGGGTTGGGGACGCCGGCGGATGTGCTGGACGATGCGGTGGCGTATGCCCATGTGATGTTGTGGATCATGCCGTCGCTGTTGGTGTTTGTGTTGTTCACGCAGTTGCTGCGCGGGGTCAGTGATACGTTGTCGCCGTTGCTGGCGCTGGTGGTGTCGACCTGCGTGGGGCTGGCGCTGACGCCGGCATTGATTCGCGGGTGGTTGGGTTTTGCGCCGATGGGGATTCAGAGTGCGGCGGTTGCCGGGCTGGTGGGTAACCTGGTGGCGATGGGGCTGCTGGCGTGGCGCTTGCTTGGCAAGGGCCATCCGCTGGCGCCGGACCGCGAGTTCTTTGCGGCGATGAAGCTGGACATGGCGATTCTCGGCAAGGTGCTGCGCATCGGTTTGCCCACCGGATTGCAGATGGTGGTGTTGTCGCTGTCGGAGCTGGTGATTCTGGCGCTGGTGAACCAGCACGGTTCCCAGGCGACGGCGGCGTATGGCGCGGTGACGCAGATCGTCAATTACGTGCAGTTCCCGGCGCTGTCGATTGCGATTACCGCGTCGATCCTCGGAGCGCAGGCGATCGGGGCCGGGCGCATCGAGCGCATGGGGCCGATTTTGCGCACGGGGTTGATGATCAACGTGTGCCTGACCGGTGGTCTGGTGGTGCTGGGGTATTTGCTGTCGCACTGGTTGCTGGCATCGTTCCTCACCGAAGAAGCGACGCGGACCATGGCCCAGCACCTGTTGCACATCATGCTTTGGAGCCTGTTGGTGTTCGGCTTCCAGGCGATCATCGGCGGCATCATGCGCGCCAGCGGCACGGTGATGGTGCCGGTGGCGATTTCCATTGTCTGCGTGGTCGGGATTCAGTTGCCAGCGGCGTATCTGCTGGATGCGAAGTACGGGCTGCAAGGGGTATGGATGGCGTTTCCGGTGGCGTATCTGGGGATGCTGGCGTTGCAGACGCTGTATTACAAAGTGGTGTGGCAGCATCAGAAGATTGAGCGATTGGTGTAGTTGGTTTTTTGATTGCCTGTTCGCGATTGTGGTGGTTCAGTGGTGTAGATGTTGACTGTGCTTGCGCTTTCGCGGGCAAGTCGGATCGCTGCATCGCCGCTCCCACAGGGACGGTGGTGTTTGTAGTCTTGTGCACACTGAAAATCAGGCACTTTATCAGTGGGAGCAGGACTCACCGACAGGCGCGATCGCCTGGGGAGGTTTTCAAATGAGCCCCTTGTCCCATTCCATCCTGCAAGACCGGCCAGCGGCCGGGCGGCGTTTGATTGAGCCGTTGCTGCCTTACGCCAATCGCTCTGATGTCATCGTTCTGGCCTTGCCCCGTGGCGGCGTGCCGGTGGCTTATGAAGTGGCCACGGCGCTGAAGGTTCGCCTGGACCTGATGCTGGTGCGCAAGCTCGGCGTGCCGTCCCACCCGGAGTACGCCATGGGCGCGATTGCCAGTGGCGGTATCCAGATTCGTAATGAAGAGGCGCTGCGGGTGCATCCGATCGATAAGGCTGCATTCGACGCCGTGGTCGAACGGGAAAGCCGCGAGCTGCTGCGCCGCGAGCAGGTCTACCGCGGCACTCGGCCGGCGGTGCAGCTCAAGGATCAGGTGGTGATCCTGATCGACGACGGCCTGGCCACCGGTGCTTCGATGATGGCGGCGATTAAGGCGCTGCGGGTGCAGGGGCCATCGCGCATCGTGGTGGCGGTGCCGGTGGCGCCGATCGAAACGGTGCAGGCGCTGCGCAGTGAGGTGGATGAGTTGATCTGCCCGCTGATACCCGAGTGGTTCATGTCAATTGGCCATTGGTACATGGATTTTTCCCAGACCTCGGATGCCGAGGTGATCGAGCTGTTGCAGCGGGGGTGGCAACGCGGGGAGTGCGGGTAGTGCGGACGGCCAGCGGCAGGCGGTCGCAAATCAACGGGTGAGGTGGAATAAACGCCGGTTGTTTGCTTTAGTCCATTGGGTGCCACCCGACCTGTGCGGCACGCCAACTCAAGACGGGAGCCCTCCCGGAGAGTGCCATGAACCTTCGATCCGCGCGTTGTGTCGCTCTGGCCGGCACGCTTGTGTTCGGCCCGGTGCCGTTTGCTGAAGCCGTGGAATACAAGGATGTGAACGCCAGGGCCAGCACCTTGAGTTTCACCTATGTGCAGATGGGTTCGAAAGCCTTCGGCACCTTTGGCAAGTTCAAGGCCAAACTGGACTTCGACACCGATAACCCCGGCGCCGCCCATGCCGCGCTGACCATCGACCTGAAAAGCATCGACGCCGGCAACAACGACGCCAACACCGAGCTGCAAAAACCGGCGTGGTTCGACACCGCGACTTATCCGGTGGCGACCTTCGAGTCGACGTCCATCAAGGCCCTGGGCAATAACCGCTACACCATCACCGGCAAGCTTTCCCTGCGGGGACTCACTCGGGAAGTGAGTGTGCCGGTGCTGCTCAAATCGGAGAGCGCCATCGGCATCTTCGAGGGCCAACTGGTGCTCAAGCGTGACGACTTCAAGATCGGCGAGGGCGAGTGGGCGGACAGTGTGGTGTCCAACGAGATCAATATCCGCTTCCGGATGGTGGCGCCGCAGCGGTGAGTTGGGCCGAACGTTAACTTCCGGTCAACGACATTCCTGTTGTGGGAGCGAGCCTGCTCGCGAAGGCGGCGAACCTGTCGTAGAGATGTCGCCTGACACTCCGCTTTCGCGAGCAGGCTCGCTCCCACATTTGATCTTTGGTGAATGCAAAATCTGAGTACGCTGCACAAATGAAAAACGCCCGATCCACATTGCATGGACCGGGCGTCGATCAATCCGCTCTAGTTCGCCTTTATCGGCACCGTCACGGTTTTGCCGAAGGCCGATTTGATGGTCGCCGTCGGGCTCGGCGACGGGCCACTGCCGGCGGTCGTCACTGCTATATTCCAGCGCGCGCCTGTAGGCGTAAGCGTCAGGACGGCGGCGCCAAGGTTCACCGTACCGGTCGTGGTGGTGGCAGTCGCTGTGATGGTATTGCCCGCGCCACGGGAGGTGGTGCCGGACAGGACCCAATACCAGCGGCTGTTACTGCGGGCGGTGACGGTAGCGCTGGTAACGATCAGGCTCTCGTTGACCGCTGCCGAGACCGCTACGGACACCGTCGCCGGTGCCGACTCCGCGTCCTTGGCATCGCTGGCCCTATAGGTAAAGGTCGCGGTGAACGGCGCGGGGACCGTGGCCGGTGGTGTGTAGGTCACGCGCAGGCCATCGGTGCTGACCACGCCCTTGCCGGAGTCCGGTTGCTCCAGCCCCACCACTTTGAGTGGCACGTTACCGTCGGGGTCGCTGTCGTTGGCCAGCACGTTGATGGTCACCGGTTGGCCGGTGTTACTGATGGCGCTATCGGCGTTGGCGATCGGTTTTTGGTTATCGAGGTCCTCGACACGTTCATCGCCAGTGCGGAAAGTCGGCAGCGCGGCGGAATTGACGTAGGTGACGCCGTCCCAGCCAGGCAGGGGCGTTGGCATCAACTGGAACTGGCCGGGGTGCTCGACATCCCAGCGCAGCAGCATCGAGGTGTCCTCGTGCTGGGTGTTGTGGCAGTGCTCCATGTAGGTCCCGGCGAACTCGCGGAAGCGGATCGCTATGTCCACGTCCACCGAACTGTCGATGCCCTGGCCGATGATATAGACGTCCTTGCGCGCCCATTTTTCCCATTCCGGCGGCGCCTTGCCGTCGCGGTTGAGAACGATGCCTTCTTCGAAGTGCACGTGCACCGGGTGGCTCCAGCCGTTGCCGCCGTTCCTGATTTTCCACACTTCCAGGGTGCCGTCGCCGGAGAACCCGGCAGGGGTCGGGCCGGTGGCCAGTTGCGGAGCGGCGCTGATGATTCGAGGGTCCATCTGGAAGCCGAACCCACCGTCGGACTTGATCGTCCAGGGTTCTTCGTCGGTGCCGTCGGAGCGGCCGAAAGTGAACTCGCGATGCCGCGCCGCCTTGAGCGTGGCCTGCACCGTCGGGTCGTCACGGTTGAGGGTCAGCGCAATCATGGTTTTACCCGCCGCCTTGCCCGGTTTGGCGGGTTCGTAGTCGGCGGGGTTCATGCTCACGTCCTGGCCAGCATAAGGCTGGACCACCATCTGCATGAACTTGCCCACCGCCGGGTCGCCGGCGTCCCATTCCAGCCCTTTGCTGCCCAGTTTGAGCACCGCCTTGTACTTGCCGGACAGGACGTCGGCCAGGCTCAGCGGCAGACTTTCCGGACCCTTGCCGTCGTGGTGCTCCATCAGGTTGACGAAGTACAGCTTGTCGCCGGTGCTGATCCCGTGTTTCGAGAAGTTGACGATGATGTCGAAACGCTCGGCGATGCCCTGGCTGGGAAGGATGGCGTTGTGGTCCTGCACATCGCCGTCGGCGTCCAGGTCCATGCTGCCGTCGAACGGCACGGCGTGTTCCATGAGGTTGCCGTCGTTGGCGATCAAGTGGAACGGCACGCGGGTATAGGACAGGCCGGAGCCTGTCGGGCCGGGGAATTCGCCGCCGGTGCCAACGATTTCACGCACCAGCGCGATCCTGAAGAAACGTGACACCGAGCCATTGAGAATACGGAAGCGATAGCTGCGCGCGCGCACATTCAGGCGTGGCTGGTACTGCCAGTTGACCAGGATCTGATCGCCGAGAAAACCGTCGGTGTTGAACGGGTTAAACCATAGCTGACCAGTGGTGTCCCAGGCCTTGTCGGCCACCATCAGGTTCACATCGTAGTCGCGGTTGCCCCAGGGCAACGCCGAACCGCTGGGCAGGCGCAGGTTGACGCCGTCTTGCAGCGCTTCGTTGCCACGATCCAGGGCGCTGTAGTAGTTCATCATCGTCGCGTTGCCCTTGTAGACGTTCTGCGCGGTGAAATCGAGCATGTGGTCGTGGAACCAGTGGGTGCTCATGGTTTCGCGCCAGTCGCCACGGATCTTGATGGTGCCGTTGTTGCACGTCTTCAGGCCCGGAGTGGCATCGTTGACATACAGGGTTTCGCCCGGGGCGCAGGGGAACGCCGCGCGCGGATCCTGAGCGCTGGTGTTGATGGTGTCGTAACCGGCCAACTGGATCGGCCAGCGATAGTCGTAGTACTGCCCCGGAAAGAAAAACGCATTGGCATAGCCGTCGCTTTCGGCCGGGGAGTGGCCGTTGTGTTCGTGGGTGCTGAGGGTGTGCAGACCGAAACCCATGTTGGCCGACGGATCGATCGGCAGGGCGTTGTAGTGCCGCATCAGCACGGGTTGGCCGTACCGCACCATCAGCAGTTTTGGCGGAAAGGTGCCGTCGAAGGTCCAGAGCGCCTTGTGGTTCTGAATCGGCATGTTGGGGTGAAAGCGGGTGTCGATACCTTTGGTAGTGCCCGCAATGATCGGGTTGTCCGAGGTCTGGTTGTAGAGTCCGCCAGGCCCGAACTCACCGACGGCGTAGTTGTGCAACTGCCGGCGGTCGCGCATGCCGCCGTTGAGCTTGGCGCCCGCTTGAGCGGTCTTGAAGGCGACCTGTGGGTAAAACTCGTTCCAGCGCTGGTGCGACCAGCCTTTTCCTGGCGGACGACCTTCGGCCGGTGAGCCGACCGGATGGCGGTTGAGGAAGGCTTCGATCTGCGCTTTCCATGGGTTGCGGTCCAGCACGTTGGAAAACTGCGACGGAAACGGGTACAGCCCCGGCTGGCGCATGAAGGCTTCCAGCGCCGCGGCCGAAGGACCGCTGCGGGCGATGTTGTTCGGGTCCTGGGTGGGTGCCGGGCCGACGAGCGGAACCGGGAAGGTCAGGGGCGGTGCCGGCAGTGTCGGGTCGAGTTTTTCCGTGCCGAATTCTTCGAACAGCAGCAGTTGCTGAGTGTACGGCTGGGCCCCGAACAATGGGCTGGGCTTGCCGTTGGTGGGGATTTTGAAGGATGTCTGCAGGGCTGGCGGCAGCACGTTGTCGGTCGTTGGCGTGGTGCGGGTGCCAAACACGCCATTGGGCAGGGCGTAGGCACCCGTGTTGGCGGGTGGCATGGCCTCTATGGCATCCACCGCGGCCTTGGGGTCGGCCGGCGGGTTGGTAAACGCCGAGGGGTCCGTCGGCGGTGGCGGGCCGAAATCATCCAGCGGTACGGCGTTGACGGTACCGAGGCTGACGTTGATCAGCATCACAGCGGCGATGCCCGGTTTGTTGAAAAAGCCGAGCGATTTGAGGTCTGGCATTTTTATCATGTTGTTCCCCTCGGGGCGCGCCGGTGTGGCTGACGTTCGCCATTCGCTCAGTGCAAGAGGTGCGCCAATCGTGGGGAAAAAACGTGGGAGACGAAAAGTTGTTTGATATCAAAAGGCTGGCGGTTTGGACTTTAGTCGTAGTGGCGCTGTGGGTGGGAATCCTCAAAGTTGGGGGCTTTCACCCACCCATTCCTCCCCCACTCACACCACGGACCGGTGTGATGGTGGACGCTATCGCGAGCAGGCGAGCTCCCACAGAAGATCGAGGAGTGGGCAAAACCGCAGTCCCCTGTGGGAGCGAGCCTGCTCGCGATAGCGTCCATTTCATCCAGCACAAAGTGTGCCTGACTCACTGTTGTCAGCCTCGAAAATGCAACGCCTCCAGCAATAACGCAAACGTCGGCGATGCGCATGGCCCATCAACGGGGGATGTCTGTCCATCACTCTTCGGACCGCTGGTGCCAGGCGCGCTATGATAGGCGGCCCTCGCCCCCGGAGCCTGTCACCGCAATGCCCCTGATCAGCCATTTCAAGACCCCGTGCCCCGAGCACATCAATAGCCAGATCCTGCAGATGGTGGTCGACAACCTGACCGACATCAGCATGGTCGCGATCCCGCCCAGCAACCTGCTGTACAACCTCTATCAATACGCGATCGGCTATGAGGTGCACCTGTATCTGGAGGCGCTGAACGGTGAAAAAGGCATTGCCGTGGAGTTGATCGTCGCCACGGACGAAGACGACCCGCAAAAGGTGACTGGCTTTGTGCTGTACCTGCCGGTGCAGGACGACCCGGAGGCCTGCGGTGTGGCGTACATGGCGGTGCACGCCGAGTATCGGCGCCAGGGCGTGGCCCGGCGGATGCTGCGCGAAATGGTCGGCCGTTACCCCCATGCCGAACTGACCTGCGCGGTGGCCAAGGTGCCGTATTTCGAGGCGATGGGCTTTGAGGTGGTGGGCGTGCGTGCGACCCAGGTATTGATGAACACCCGCGACCACGCCACCGATGGCTTGATGGCGCTGCTGGATGTGGCGTCGATCTACAGCTCGCTGGAGGTGCGGCAGATTCACACCTATCTTTTGCAAAAGCATGGCAAGCGGGCCATGACCGACGCGGAAAAACAGCGCGACCGACATCTGGACCAGTTGACGCGCAAGGCCCAAGAGTTTGTGCGGGGGCGGCTCGGAGAGGATGCCGTACCCGCTGGCGGACCTCGATTGCGCCTGGTCTGACCGAACTCTCCCAATCACCACATTTCCCCTGTGGGAGCGGGCTTGCTCGCGAAGGCGCCATCACATTCAACATCAATGTTGACTGAACCACCGCTTTCGCGAGCAAGCCCGCTCCCACATTCAATTGCGGTCAGCGCTTAAGCCAGCTTCACATTCATGGTGATCCGCGCCGTGAACACCTTCTTGCCCTCGGCATCGTGAATGTCCACCGGCACGACCTTGTCGCCTTCGGTGGTCCAGTCCACCGCATTCCCCTCGGCCACCGCCGTCACATCGCTCTTGGCCTTGGCCAGGTATTCCACGGTCATGCCTTTGGGGATCCAGCGTGCGCCGGCGGGAATGGAAACGTCGGTCATCATTCCGGCGGCCAGTTCGGCGGCGTTGCACATCGCAATCGCATGCACCGTACCCAAATGATTGGTGATCTCCCGGGCAAACGGCACGTGCACGGTGGCGCTGCCTTTGCGCAAATCCTTGACCAACGGGTTGATGGTGGAGAAGTAGGGCGCCACCTGGCAGGCCATTTTGCTGAACGCTTGCGGGCCTGCGCTGCTGAACATGCTGAGGAACTGACTCATTTTGATGCCTCTTGAGGATGACAGTTTGCAGAATAATATTCTTTAACAGAATAATATTCTGTAACGGAACAGTATTCTGTCGAAGGGAAATCTGTCAACCTAGCGCCACTTGTTCGCTGGCCACCGCCAGCCCTACCGATGACTTTTCCGGACTGTCTTTGCGCATGGAAACCGCCGATCTGCTCGAACGCTGCTACCCCGGACGACGCGCCGAACTCAAGCGCGACATCTTCAGAAAGGCCCTGGGCCTGTTCAACGAACAGGGGATCGAGGCCACCACCATCGAAATGATCCGCGCCGAATGCGATACCAGTGTCGGCGCGATCTATCACCATTTCGGCAACAAGGAAGGCCTGGTGGCGGCGCTGTTTTTTACCGCCCTCGATGATCAGGCCCGCTTGCGCGACAGCTACCTGGCTGAGGCCAAAACCACTCAAGCGGGGGTGCATGCGCTGGTGCACAGTTATGTGGATTGGGTCGATAGCCAGCCGGAGTGGGCGCGGTTCCAGTATCACGCGCGGTTTGCCGTCACCAAGGGGCCGTTCAAGGACGAACTCGCCACCCGCAACAAGGCGCGCAACAGGCAGTTGCTGGAATGGCTGGGGGCACAGGGTAATGAACTGGGGAGTTTGCCGGCGGAGCTGATCCCGTCGCTGATCGTCGGCCAGGCAGACAGTTACTGCCGAGCCTGGTTGTCGGGCCGGGTCAAGGGCAGCCCGAAGGCGTACCGGGACATGCTGGCGCAGGCGGCGTGGCGGTCGCTGTGCACCGGCGAAGCACAATGACTTTCCCCCCTGTGGGAGCGAGCCTGCTCGCGAAGGCTATTTACCATTCAACATTGATGTCGACTGATAATCCGCTTTCGCGAGCAGGCTCGCTCCCACAATGAACAGTGTTGGTTTTCGGAGGTAAAAAAAGAGCCTCAAAGCTCTTGATGGGGAGGAAGTGGAGCCGTGAGGCTCAAGATGCGCGTGAAACAAGCGGTGAGCTTGATAGGGGTTCAGTGCACTCACCACCTACGCAGCGGCTTGCACAGGCAAGCGACTGCGTAAGTTCATCCTAAAAAGACCTAGTGTTTCACTCAAGTACCGCTAGTCGCATCCCCCGGCCAGTCGGCGCGGCGCAACGCCTTGAGCAAGGTCTCGGCATCCAGCCCCTGCACCCCATGCCCGTTGCCTTCGGCCGTTTCGGCGGCGAGCAGGGCATTGATGATGGCTTCTTCCACGGCTTCGGTGGCGGCCAGGAACAGCTCGCTGATGTGGTCGTTGTTGACCATGCTCAGGTTGTGGGTGGTCGGCGCTTTCTTGGTCTCGTAGGCAGCCGGTGGCACGTGATCGTTACCGGTGGCGAAGGCGATGAAGATGTCGCCGCTGTGGTCTTCATTACCGCCGCCGGTGCGGGCTAGGCCGAGGCTGGCGCGCTGGGCCAGGCGGGTGCACTGGTGTGGCAGCAACGGCGCATCGGTGGCCAGGCAGACCACGATCGACCCCATGCCCGGATGGGGTAGCGAGGCCTTGAGGAATGGCGAGTCGACCTGTTCCATGTAGCGCCCGACCGGGTAGCCATCGACGCGCAATTCATTACGAATGCCGTGGTTGGCCTGGACGATCGCCCCCACCGTCCAGCCGCCCTGGGCGCTGCTCAAGCGGCGCGAGGCGGTGCCAATACCGCCCTTGAATTCGTGGCAGATCATGCCGCTGCCACCGCCGACATTGCCTTCGGCCACCGGGCCGCCCGTCGCCGAATGCACGGCCTGGGCCACGTGTTCAGGCTTCACGTGAAAACCGTTGATGTCGTTGAGCAGACCGTCGAAGGTTTCCAGCACCACCGGCATGTTCCAGTAGAGGCGCCCGTCATCGGGTTGCTGTTCGCGGTCGAGCACGATCAGCGCGTCGCGCACCACGCCCAGGCTGTGGGTGTTGGTGAAGGCGATGGGGCTGGTCAGCAAGCCGGCTTCGCGTATCCACTCCAGCCCCGTGGCATCGCCATTGCCGTTGAGCACATGCACACCGGCAAAGCAGGGTTGCTGACTGGTGGAACCGGCGCGCGGTTCGATGACGGTGACGCCGGTGAGGATGTCGCGGCCATTGGCGGTGCGTCCTCGTACATCGCTGTGGCCAACCCGTACGCCGGGGACGTCGGTGATGGCATTGAGCGGGCCGGGTTGCAGTTGGCCGATCGGGATGTTCAGGTCACGGGCGCGTGGTTTCATGGGTTTTCTCATCGTTAATTCATTCCAGAAAATTTGCAGGCCAACTCGATCCTGTGGCGAGGGAGCTTGCTCCCGCTGGGTTGCGCAGCAGCCCCAAGATCTCAGTTAATACGTCGATTTTGTGAGTGGTGCGCACTCAAGCGGGAGCAAGCTCCCTCGCCACAGAACAGAACTGGATTCACTGACCGTTTTTGACCTTGCTCCAGATCCGCGTGCGCACGCGCTCGGTAGCGGGCGGCAGGGGCTGGAGGGTGAACAAGGTCGCCATGGCTTCGGCGGGTGGATAAACGGCCGGGTTGCTGCGGGTCGCTTCGGCCACCAGTGTGGTCGCGCTACGGTTGCCATTGGGATAGTTGAGGTGGTCACTGACCGGGGCGATGACTTCAGGGCGCATCAGGTAGTCGATGAAGGCCATCCCTTGTTCCGGGTGCGGTGCATCCTTGAGCAGCACCAGCGTGTCGAACCACACCGGCGCGCCTTCCTTGGGCAAGCTGTAGGCGATCTTCACGCCGTTGCCGGCCTGCTCGGCGGTGTTCCTGGCTTCGAGCATCGCGCCGGACCAGCCCACCGCCACGCAGATGTTGCCGTTGGACAGGTCGCTGATGAACTTCGACGAGTTGAAGTAGGCAATGTGCGGGCGCAACTTGAGCAGCAGCGCTTCGGCCTTCTTGTAGTCCTCGGGGTTGGTGCTGTTGGGCGGCAGGCCGAGGTAGTGCAGGGCGACCGGCAGCATCTCCGACGGCGAGTCGAGCATGGCTACGCCGCATTCGCTGAGCCTGGCCAGGTTCTCTTCCTTGAACACCAGGTCCCAGGAATCCACCGGTGCCTTGTCGCCCAGCGCTGCGCGGACTTTGTCGATGTTGTAGCCAATGCCGTTGGTGCCCCACAGGTAGGGCACGGCGTACTGGTTGCCCGGATCGTTGTTGGCCAGTTTCGCCAGCAGTTCGCTGTCCATGTTCTTGAAGTCCGGCATCTGCGCACGGGGCAGGGGGGCGAGGGCACCGGCCTTGATCAGCGTGGGCAAACTGAAGTTGCTGGCCACCACCACGTCGTAGCCGCTACGGCTGGTGAGCAATTTGCCCTCGAGCACTTCGGCACTGTCGAAGGTGTCGTAGACCGGCGCAATCCCGGTGTCACGCTTGAAGTCCTGCAAGGTGGTGGGGCCGATGTAGTCGTACCAGTTGTACACGTGCACCGTCGGGGCTTCGACCGCAAAAGCCGACAGCGACACCGCCAGGCAGGCGCCAAACCCCAGATTGAAATACAAGCGGTGACGACTCATGATGCGGCACTCCTGGCCTGTTGCGGCCGGTGGTAATCAGGAGTTTGCAGCGTATCGACCGGGGTGGCCTTCACCCATTCCCATCATGGGTTACTCAAAAGGGGTAGTGCGTGGACGCGTTGTTGAAAGAGTTGCCGGTGCACCAGGGGCTGGCGCGGGTCTTCACGGCGGTGGGGCGGGACAGTTTCTGGCGTGCGCTGGTGGATACCTTGCGTTTGCTGGTGCCGCTGGACAACGCTTTGGTAGCGCTGATGCGCCCGGGCCATGTGCCGCGCCTGCTGATTGACTTCGATGCCAAGAGCAGCACCGAAGAACATGAAGAACTGGCGGACTACAGCGCTGGCATGTACCTGCTCGATCCGTTCTACCAAGCCGCTTGCGCGGGCATCGCCGACGGCTTGCACAGTCTTGACTCGGTGGCCCCCGACCAGTTCCAGCACAGTGAGTACTACCTGAGTTACTTCAGCACCGTGGTCGGTGGGGACGAGTTGCAGTTCATGGTCAACGTCGATGGCGCCGTGCTCGGCCTGTCCCTGGGGCGTTCGACGCGCTTCAGTCTGGAGGAACAGGGCCGCCTGCTGTGCGTGCGTGACTGGGTGCTGGCGGCGATGCGCCGACACCTGGATTTGCTGCCGCCGGAAGGGCCGGTCGCCGAACCACCGGCGGGCGACCTGGCGACTTTGCTTGATCGCTTCGACGCACGCCTGACCCTGCGGGAAATCGAAACCGCGCGCCTGATTCTCCAGGGTTTTTCCAGCAAGGCCATCGCCCAGCAATTGGGCATCTCCCCGGAAACGGTGAAAGTGCATCGGCGCAACCTCTATCACAAGCTCAACGTGAACGGGCATGGCGAGTTGTTTGCGCTGGTGTTGCAGCCGCGTTGAATCGACAGCCCTGCATCTCATCCGCTTGAATGGAAAAAGCTTTGCCCACCATGGCGATGTCACAGGCGCAGACCTGTAACTTCTTACAGTTTCGGTCCGGCGAAAAAAGGCTCAGTCTGTCCTCAGTCAGAGCGAAGGACCGTCAATGCCGTGAACACTCACCACCACGCCGCGACACCAACGCTGTCGGTCATCGATCCACGCACCCTGACGGTTCGCAGCATCGGCTATTGCCGTCATCCCGACAGCCCGGAGATTGACCCGCGCACCACCCGGCAAAGTTTCGACGCGGCAGGGCGGTTGGTCGAGTCGTGGGATCCGCGGTTGTGGGGCACGGCGCCGAAGCCGAACCTGACCACGGTCTACGGCTTGAGTGGGCAACCGTTGTTGATGGACAGCGTCGATGCCGGTTGGCAGTTGAGTGTGCTGGACCAGGTTGGGTTACCTCTTTCGTTCTGGGATGCACGAGGCAGTCAGCGTCACACCGAGTTCGACGAACAACAGCGGCTCGTCACCGTCACGGAACAGGCCGCGGGGGAACGACCTCGTGTGGTGGAGCGCTTGAGCTACGGTGATTGCAGTCCTGCATTCGCCGAACACAACCAGTGCGGACAGATGATCCGTCATGACCATCCGGCGGGTACTCAAATCTTTCCCGTCTATGGGCTTGCCGGTGCCTTGCTGGTAGAAGATCGACGCTTCCTCGCTGACCTCGAAACACCTGATTGGCCCTTGGATATCGATGACCGCGAGGCGTGTCTGGAAGCCCAATCATTCATCACTCGCCACATCGTCAACCCCACCGGCGAGCTTCAGGAACAAACCGATGCCATCGGCAACGTTCGCACCTTTGGTTACGACGTGGCGGGCAAACCGAGTGAGGTCGGGCTGCAAATGGCCGGTGAGAGCAAGCAGCCGCAATCCTTGGTCCACGACATTCGCTACAACGCCCAGGATCAGGTCGAACGCGAAACCGCCGGCAATGGGGTGCTGACCCACGTCGAATACGCTGCCGATGACGGCCGGCTGATCCGGCTGGTAGCGGCAGTCGGAAACCAGAAGCCCTTGCAGGACCTGAACTACGTCTACGACCCGGCGGGCAACATCGTCGAGCTGCACGACGAGTCCCAAGCCGTCACCCATTTCAACAACCAGCGCATCGACCCGATCAATCGCTACCGCTACGACAGCCTGTATCAACTGGTCGAAGTCCAAGGCTGGGAGGTCAGCCAGCCGAGTCATGGCCCGGCCCTGCCGACACTGCTACCCACACCGCTGGACCCCAACCAGCGGCGCAATTACACCCAACGCTTCGAGTACGACCGGGGCGGCAACCTGATCAGCCGCCAGCACAGCGATGCACCCGGCTTCTCGATGTTCACCTCGGCACGAAGCAACCGTAGCCTCGCGCAACGCGACGACGGCTCACTGCCCGGCGAGCCCGAAGTCGCCTTGGGTTTCGATGCCGGTGGCAATCAACGGGAACTGCAACGCGGGCAAGCCATGCTCTGGGACAGCCGCAATCAATTGAGCCGCGTGACGTTGGTCAAGCGCGAAACCGAGCCTGACGACTACGAATGCTATGGCTACGATCGCCCTGGCCATCGCTTGCGCAAAACGGGATTCACCCACCGCAGCGGCCGCACCCTGCTCACGGAAGTGCGTTACCTCCCCGGTCTGGAAATTCACCGCCAGGCCGATGGCGAAGAGCATCACGTCATCAGCGTCGAAGCCGGGCGCAGCAACGTGCGGGCGCTGCACTGGCCCCAAGGTGCTCATGACGATCAATGGCGCTACAGCCTCAGCGATCACCTCGGTTCCAGCACCCTAGAACTGGATGACGAGGCGGGCATGCTGACCCAGGAACACTATTACCCCTTTGGCGGCACGGCGTGCTGGACGGGGAAAAGTGCCTTGGTGGCGCAGTACAAGACCATCCGCTACTCGGGCAAGGAGCGGGATGCGACCGGGCTTTACTACTATGGCTACCGGTATTACGCGCCGTGGTTGCAGCGCTGGATTTGTCCCGATCCTGCAGGGAGTGCAGATGGTCTCAATGTCTTTCAAATGGTTGGAAACAAACCCGTCAGCTTCTACGACTGGCAAGGCACGATAAAAGTCCCGGTGGACATTTTTATCACCGATATCGTTAACCCCTTGGCCAAAAGTATTGGAACAGGGTGGTTCGAAGAGCTGGTTTGGGATGAGCACAAAAGCACTTTCGTGAGTGTCGGACCCGTTTATGGCCGAGGACTGGAAGTAATCGAGGGGGAAAGTTCCGAGTGGACACCTGGTTCATTCGGGCACGCGGTTGCCCTGTTTCGCGACCAGGACCGTAAGCTTCGTCTTTTTGTAAATATGTACTTTCAGCATATGGGCATACAACCCGAGATGGGCCTGCCAGAGTTTGCCGGGGTGTTGAAGGTTGACGAGCAGGACTCGTCAAGATTCGTTATCACCAATTTTTCCGGGCACTACAAGCCCGTGTCATCGATCGACGTCGAGGCGATGATTCGTGAGGTCGCTCCGCAACAACAGTCAGTGAGCTATGTCCCGGCCCCTGAAAGTTCGACTTTTGATTCAGCGCTGCGCTTGAGTTTCATTGATTCCCCCGAGAAATATTCGGACCTCGTAAAGAAATTTAGGCGTGATTTCACTGGTTTGATCGGGTATCTAAAAGAGCAAGATGTTTGGGAAGCAGCCAAAGAACGTTGGGCCGATAGCGAAGGGATGAATATCATTTTTGAGATGGACGCTACAGGATTGACGGCCCAACAAATCTATAGCAAAAAATCCGAATCCAGGAAAGTTGAATCAAGTAAAACTGAACCTTTGAATAGACTTGGAGGAGCCAACAGAGCTTTGGCTACCGCGCCACCTTCACCGGCCCGTAGAGATCCCAGGAAGCCTTCGATTTTACAAAAACTGTTTGGTAAGCGGTGAGAAGGTGACGTTGATCCGTGATGCGAACAATCATGTTATCTACCCAGTTTGAACACCAATACCTTCAACCCACACTCCGCATCCGGAAACTCCGGTGGGTTCTCCAGCCGCTGCTCGAACCGCAAGTTCGGTGCCTCACGGATCACGCCATCGATCAGGTCTTCCATAGCTTGCTCAGAAGTTGAGTTCTACCAATTTCTGAGCATAAAGACGAATGTGATTAAACAGCGAGTGTGGAAACGATCAGGGCTGCCCCACACTCGAGTAATGTCAGTCCTGCTTCATCCCCAGACATTCAATGGACCGGTCAACCATCGCCTTGGCAATCTCCAGCAAATGCCAGATCGAAAACACCAAGGCCCGGTCAGCGCCCTTGAGTTGATCGCCGCACTGGTACGCCGTGACTGAAGCACAGCGCAACAGGTCGGCAACATAGAGTTGGGTGTCTTCAAAACTCACGTCTTTGCTGACGTTGTAGAAGCGCATTTCATCGGGCGCTGCGGGTTGCTTGCCGGTGAGGTGGAAATCAATGGCTCGGTAGAGCGCGGAACGATCTCTGAGCAAATCGTCGGTGACGGTTTCGTTGGCGGGATTTTCGGGAAGCGGATCGGGAACGGATCTTTCCATGTGTGTTGCTCCTATTGCTGCATGGGAGCCATCACTTATCGCCTACTAAACGATTGGGTGGCGGCTGTACGCAGGTTAGTAGGCCGGTCAATAGGAAAAACCGGTGCACCCGAAGGTGCCCCACGCACAGCCACCATATTCTGCATGCGGCAAAATTTGCCGGACATGAGCATGGAATCGCTATGCGCCTATTGTTCCGGGCTACTAAACCCGATCACTGATGAGCAGTGACGGACCGAGACTAGCCACGGAAAATGGCAGGCGCAAGCGAGCGAAATGATCTAGGAAATGTCCTGCAAAAGAAAGGGAACGGGCCTGCAAAACCGCTGATTTTCCTGTACGAAAACTTCCCTGTCAGGGGCGGTGATCACCTGTGGCGAGGGAGCTTGCTCCCGCTCGATTGCGCAGCAATCGTAAAATCTGACACCAGTATTTCACTGACACTGCGCATTGAATGGTCTGGGGCCGCTTCGCAGCCCAGCGGGAGCAAGCTCCCTCGCCACAAAAGCACGGTGATTTTCAGCTCGTCAGCGCTTGTTCAACCCCAGCGCCAACCGATCCCCACCCAACTGAATCACCGCCACCAGCAACACAACCACCGTCAACATGATCTGGCTGACAACCCACGGATATCCATTCGGCGCGATTCATTGTGGGAGCGAGCTTGCTCCGGGCGGCGTTCCGACGATGGCCATTTCGCAGGCGCAGACCTGTAACTTCTTACAGTTTCGGTCCGGCGAAAATAGGCCCAGTCTGTCCTCAGTCAAAGCGAAGGACCGTCAATGCCGTGAACGCTCACCACCACGCCGCGACACCAACGCTCTCGGTCATGGACCCGCGCACCTTGGCGGTTCGCAGCGTCGGCTATTGCCGCCATCCCGACAGCCCGCTGATTGATCCACGCATCACCCGGCAACGCTTCGACGCGGCAGGCCGTTTGGTCGAGTCGTGGGACCCGCGGTTGTGGGGCACGGCGCCGAAGCCGAACCTGACCACGGTCTACGGCTTGAGTGGGCAACCGTTGTTGATGGACAGCGTCGATGCCGGGTGGCAGTTGAGTGTGCTGGATCAGGCGGGTTCGCGCTGTTCATTCTGGGATGCACGAGGCAGTCAGCGTCACACCGAGTTCGACGAACAACAGCGACCGATCACCGTCACGGAACAGGGCGCGGGGGAACGACCTCGTGTGGTGGAGCGCTTGAGCTACGGTGATTGCAGTCCTGCATTCGCCGAACACAACCAGTGCGGACAGATGATCCGTCATGACGATCCGGCGGGTACTCAAATCTTTCCCGTCTATGGGCTTGCCGGTGCCGTGCTGGTAGAAGATCGACGCTTCCTCGCCGACCTCGAAACACCTGATTGGCCCTTGGATATCGATGACCGCGAGGCGTGTCTGGAAGCCCAATCATTCATCACTCGCCACATCTTCAACCCCACCGGCGAGCTTCAGGAACAAACCGATGCCATGGGCAACGTTCGCACCTTTGGTTACGACGTGGCGGGCAAGTTGAGTGAGGTCTGGCTGCAAATGGCCGGCGAAGGGAGCACGCCGCAATGCCTGGTCAGGAACATCCGCTACAACGCCCAGGATCAGGTCGAACGCGAAACCGCTGGCAATGGGGTGCTGACCCACGTCGAATACGCTGCCGATGACGGCCGGCTGATCCGGCTGGTAGCGGCAGTCGGGAGTCAGTCTCCCTTGCAGGACCTGAACTACGTCTACGACCCGGTGGGCAATATCGTCGAGCTGCACGATCAGTCTCAAGCCGTCACCCATTTCAACAACCAGCGCATCGAGCCGATCAATCGCTACCGCTACGACAGCCTGTATCAACTGGTCGAAGCCCAGGGCTGGGAGGTCAGCCAGCCGAGTCATGGCCCGGCCCTGCCGACACTGCTGCCCACGCCGCTGGACCCCAGCCAGCGGCGCAATTACATCCAACGCTTCGAGTACGACCGGGGTGGGAATTTGATCACCCGCCAGCACAGCGATGCGCCCGGGTTTTCGATGTTCACCTCGACACGAAGCAACCGTAGCCTCGCGCAACGCGACGACGGCTCGCTGCCGGGTGAGCCCGATATCGCCTCGGGTTTCGATACCGGTGGCAATCAACAGGAACTGCAGCGCGGGCAAGCCATGCTCTGGGACAGCCGCAATCAATTGAGCCGCGTGACGTTGGTCAACCGCGAAACCGAGCCTGACGACTACGAATGCTACCGCTACGACCGCCCCGGCCACCGCTTGCGCAAAGCGGGATTCGCCCACAGCAGCGGCCGCACCCTGCGCAGCGAAGTCCGTTACCTCCCGGGGCTGGAAATCCACCGCCAGGCCGATGGCGAAGAGCATCACGTCATCAGCCTCGAAGCCGGGCGCAGCACCGTGCGGGCGCTGCACTGGCCCCAAGGTGCTCATGACGATCAATGGCGCTACAGCCTCAGCGATCACCTCGGCTCCAGCACCCTGGAACTGGATGACGAAGCCGGTGTGTTGACCCAAGAACACTATTACCCCTCTGGCGGCACGGCGTGCTGGGCGGGGAAAAGTGCGCTGGTGGCGCAGTACAAAACCATCCGCTACTCGGGTAAAGAGCGAGATGCGACCGGGCTGTATTACTACGGGTATCGGTATTACGCACCGTGGTTGCAGCGCTGGATTTGTCCGGATCCAGCGGGTCCCGTAAATGGGCTAAATATTTTTTGTTTCGTTTCAAACAAGGGTGTCAGTGTTAGCGATGTAGATGGAAGATATTATCCTGGTGAAAACGATCAGATTGAACGCGAAATTATTCCGAGTGGTTCTGTAATTGTCGCGCGTGGCCTTCATCAGTTTTCATCAGCACAATCGACCTACATTAGGTCAGAGATTCTCGAGGCGATGAATTTTTTTTCGGGTGCGCAAAATTCGGTGCACTTAGGCTATATGGAAAATACAAATATTTTGCAAAGCTACTTCAGTCCAGGATACAGCTCAGTAATGAGTAAGGTCTTGGACTCTATGAGGCGAGGAGAAGGGCTGGCCAGGGAATACCACGGTCCGCGTGGTCGTGGAAAGTTTCTTGGTTTTAGTGGGAGCAGTGAAAATACTAATGCCATGGTTCATGCGGGGGACTTTTATGGTCGAATCGCTATAAATTTAAATCCTGTTGGGGGCATTTCACTTGGAGCGGTATTAGGTCATGAGCTTTTGCATTTAAATAGAGCGAGTGGGATGGTAACTGTTGGGCCGAACGCCGTAGATCATTTTTATTTGAATCATCATGCGCAATGGGCGCTGAATAGCCCGGTCCAACAGTATGAAGTTCCGCAGCAGGGTATATCCGAAGTTATCATGAATGGAGGGTTGACTATGCAGTACCTCAAGGCGTTTACGAGTGATCATCGAGACTTTATTTTCGCGGTTGGAGAATATGTGTCAAAAATGCATCCTGGTATTGAGTTTAAAGGAAATTTAGAAGATGCAGTCTCGTTTTTTAATGTTTCTCCGAATCTTAGAGCGAGAATGGCATCCGAAAATTCGGACAGCATTACATTTGCTGCAATAAGCTTGCACCGGTTAAATCAGACCAGAGTTGCAGATAGCCAACTCCTCTATGGCTTGCTAAGAAGTTGAGTCTATCCAACTGCGGAGGTGCCGTGTGGAGCGGGTTGGCGCTGAGCGGGTGGCGCATATCTATAAAGCGACATCCCTCGTTATCTCTCCAACTGGAACACAAGCGCCTTCAACCCACACTCCACATCAGCATCCGGAAACTCCGGCGGATTCTCCAGCCGCTGCACAAACTTCAGGCTCGGCGCCTCACGAGTTACGCCATCAATCAGGAAATCGGCACCAAACGCCGGGTCGTTCATGCAGGCCAACACCGTACCTTCAGGGCCGAGCAATTCCGGCAACCGGCGCAGCACACGCTGGTAGTCCTTGGTCAGCAAAAAGCTGCCTTTCTGGAACGACGGCGGATCGATGATCACCAGGTCGTAAGGCCCCTTGCCGATCACTTTGCCCCAGGACTTGAACAGGTCGTGGCCGAGAAAGGTCACGTTGCTCAGGTCGTGGCCGTTGAGCCGGTGGTTGTCGCGGCCACGGCTCAGGGCGGGGCTGGACATGTCGAGGTTGACCACATGCGTCGCGCCGCCTTCGATGGCCGCCACCGAGAAACCACAGGTGTAGGCGAACAGGTTCAGCACCCGTTTGCCCCCGGCATTGGCGCGGACCCAATCGCGGCCGTAGCGCATGTCGAGGAACAGCCCTGTGTTTTGCTTGCGGCCCAGGTCCACTCGATACTTCAACCCGCCTTCGGTAATGGTCATTTCCTCTATGACTTCGCCCAGCAGCCACTCGGTGGTGCTTTGCAGCAGGTAGCGATGTTGCAACAGCAGCGTGTGGGCACCGGATTTTGCCCACTGCTCAGACTGGGTGATCGCCATCAGCACCTGCTTCAGGTCTTCCATCTGCGCCGCTTCCGGCTCCTTGAACAGCGCTACCAGCACCACGCCCTGCAACCAGTCCACGGTCACTTGCTCCAGCCCCGGCCAGCAGCGGCCACGGCCGTGGAACAGGCGGCGGGTTTCGGCGGGGGCGGCCGCCAGGGCGGTCAGCAGGTGCTGGTTGAGGGTGGCGAGGGCTTCAGGGTTCATCGGGTCGGGTCGGTCATTTGTGGGGGGCGGCATTTAAACATAACTGAGTCTTTGCCGGGCCACACAAAACACTGTGGGAGCGAGCTTGCTCGCGATAGCGGTGGGTCATTCAGCAGTTGTATCGCCTGACACTACGCCATCGCGAGCAAGCTCGCTCCCACAGGTTCTCCCACAGGTTCTTTGGTCAGCAGTTACCAGGCAGTTATCACGTTTAATTTAACTTTACGTGAGGATTTGGCGATCTTCCGGCTCCCATACTCGGCTCCAACGAACAACAACAACCGGGAGCCGGACATGTCGCAGAACACTGCTTCACCCAGGTCCACACATCCATGCTGGCTACGCCTGACCCATTGGCTCAACGCCCTGGCAGTGCTGGTGATGGTCACCAGCGGCTGGCGCATCTACAACGCCTCGCCGATCTACGATTTCAGTTTTCCCAATTCGATCACCCTCGGCGGCTGGCTGGCAGGCGCGCTGCAATGGCATTTCGCGGCGATGTGGTTCCTGGCGATCAACGGCCTGATCTACCTGGCCTTCAACCTGTTCAGCGGACGCCTGAAGCGGCGTTTCTTCCCGGTTTCGCCCAAAGGTGTGCTGCATGACCTGTGGGCCGCCTTGCGCGGAAAACTCGGGCACGCCGATCTCAGTCATTACAACCAGGTGCAGCGTTTTGCATACCTGTTCGTGATGGTCGACATCCTCCTGCTGGTGCTCTCCGGGCTGGTGTTGTGGAAGTCGGTGCAGTTTCCACTGCTGCGTGAATTGCTGTTCGGTTACGAGGGCGCACGCCGCGTGCATTTCTTCGCGATGGCATTGCTGGTGGCCTTTGTGGCGGTACATCTGCTGATGGTGGCGCTGGTGCCGAAAACGCTGTTGGCCATGATTGTCGGCCGCAAGGAGCAGGTATGAAAAAGCGCATTCAGGTACCCGGGTTGGACGAGGCGTCGATCCTCACCGACGCCCGCAAGATCCTCGCGCCACAGATCGAAGACCGCTCGCGCCGCTCGTTCCTGTTGCGTGGCCTGACCCTCGGTGGCGTGGCGATGTTGTCCGGTTGCAGTGTCACCGACAACGAAAGCGTCGAGACTGCGCTGTCGTCCATGTCGCGCTTCAATGACCGGGTGCAAGGCTGGCTGTTCGACCCCAACGCGATGGCGCCGACCTATCCCGAATCGATGATCACCCGGCCGTTTCCCTTCAATGCCTTCTACGGCATCGACGAAGCACCGACGGTGGAGGAGGAGGGCTATCGCCTGGAAGTCACCGGCCTGGTCGCCGACAAGCGCAGCTGGCGCCTCGAAGAGCTGCGCGCCATGGCCCAGACCGAGCAGGTCACCCGGCACATTTGCGTCGAAGGCTGGAGCGCGATCGGGCGTTGGGGCGGCGTGCGCTTCAGCGATTTCCTCAAGCGCATCGGCGCCGATACCGACGCCAAATACGTCGGTTTCAAGTGCGCCGACGACTACTACACCAGCATCGACATGGCCACCGCGCTGCATGCGCAGACCCTGCTGACGCTGACTTATGACGGCGCGGTGCTGCCGCGCGAATACGGCTTCCCGATGAAGCTGCGCATGCCCACCAAGCTTGGCTACAAGAATCCCAAACACATTCAGGCGATTTTCGTCAGCAACACCTACAGCGGCGGCTACTGGGAAGACCAGGGCTACAACTGGTTCGGTGGCAGCTGATGGGGGCCTGGCCGTTTCACACCTCCACAACCCACGCTCCAAGGAGTTTCATCATGAAAAAGTTGACCACTGTTGTTCTGTCCATGTGCCTGGCCGTTGGTGCTGCCTCTGTGTTCGCCGCTACTGCTGTTGACAACGGCAGCATGAGCAATGACAGCATGAGCAATGACAGCATGAGCAAGGATTCGATGTCCAAGGATGCCATGTCCAAGGATGCGATGAAGAAAACCGATTCGATGTCCAAGGACGCCATGTCCAAAGACAGCATGTCCAAGGATGCAATGTCCAAGGACGCGATGAAAAAAGACGCGATGTCCAAGGATGCGATGAAAAAAAGCGAAATGTCGCAGTAAGTCCAACCACCGCGGTCCATGTGGGAGCGAGCCTGCTCGCGAAGACGTAGTGTCAGTCGCTATCGATGTTGGCTGAATTACCGCATTCGCGAGCAGGCTCGCTCCCACAGGTTTTTTCCGCAGGGCTTTAGGGACAGCGTGCCGCCTGATGGGCAAAATTGATCAGCATGCTTGATACCCGTCACCTGGTTGCATCAAAAATGAATTTCCGCCGAGTCCGCTGCTCATACCTTTTAGGTAGCGGATCAGAGCCCGCGAAATCATTGAGGCAATCAGGGAGCGGCACGGTCATGAGTCGAGTACCGACGGCGGGAGGGGATCTTCCTGGCGGGTTGATTCTGGTGGTTGAGGATGACCCGCTGATCCTGGAGTTTCTCTGTGAGATTCTTCAGGAGGAGGGTTTTGTCGTCGAGCCGCACATCAGTGCGGACGCAGCAGCGATCTATCTGGAACAGCATGCACCAGAGGTGGGCATGTTGCTGACAGACATCACCATGCCCGGCACGCTCAATGGCGCGGACCTGGCCAACCAGTTCGGCGATCGCTGGCCGGACAAGCCGATCATGATCATGTCCGGTTTCGAAACCCCTGAAAGCGCAGGTGTGCGGCACCCGGTCTCGTTCATCAAGAAACCCTGGATGATTGGCGGGCTGCTCGATTGCGTGGGCCAGACCTTTAAATCCAAACGACTCAACTGAGCTGCGCGCAGATGCTACATTGCCGGGCAAATCCGTCTGGCACCTGCGAGGTTCTTTTCCTTGTCCGATCACTCTGTATTCAACTCGACTTACCGTGCCTTTCTGTTCGACATGGACGGCACTGTCCTGACGTCCATTGCCGCCGCCGAGCGGGTCTGGACCACCTGGGCCGTGCGCCATGGTGTCGATGTCGACAGCTTCCTGCCGACCATCCACGGTGCCCGCGCCATCGACACCATCAGGCGCCTGGGCTTGCCCGGGGTGGACGCCGAAGCTGAAGCCGCGTGGATTACCGAAGCGGAAATCGTCGACGTCGACGGGGTATTGGAAGTGGCTGGCGCGGCGAAATTCTTGCGGTCCTTGCCGGCCGGCCAATGGGCCATCGTCACTTCCGCCCCGCGGGAACTGGCGTTGCGGCGGATGGCGGCGGCGGGGATTGCCGAGCCTGCCGTCATGATCACCGCCGAGGATGTGACTGCCGGCAAACCGGACCCCGCGGGTTACCGCCTCGCAGCCCGGCGCCTGGGTGTCGAGCCTGGGCAGTGCCTGGTTTTTGAAGATGCCACGGTGGGAATTCTGGCGGCCGAGGCGGCGGGGGCGGACTTGATGATTGTCACGGCGACTCATGAGCAGCCTGTAGAGACGCCGCATGCGACGTTGGCCGACTATGAGCTTATGGGTGTTCGCGTGCACGCCGATGGGCTCCTTGGCCTGCACAAAATCTAATGTGGGAAGAGCCGGGCGACGTTCGTCTGCTCGCGAAGACGTCGTGTCAGTGGCTATTAATGTTGGCTGACACACCGCTTTCGCGAGCAGGCTCGCTCCCACAGGGGATAGGGTTGTATTCAGTAAAGTCCTGGGATCAGCCGCCAACTGCGGGCGCAATAGGCCTCGTATTCGCTGCCGAACTGCGCCCTCAGCAAGGCCTCTTCCGCGTGAATGCGCGCGATCAGCGGGATCAGCGTCAGCGCCACCAGTATCAGCCCGACACCCGAACGAAAGGCCAGTGCCCAGCCCATGCCGATGACCATCATCCCCAGATAACTGGGGTTGCGCAGGTTGCGGTAAATGCCCTCGGTGACCAGTCGATGCCCCGGCTGAATGGCCACCAGCCCGCTGAAGCGCTTGCCCAGCACAAACACCGGCCACAACCGCAGCGCGCCGCCGCCGATGAACAACAGTGCGCCGAGCCAGCGCACGCCCTCACCGCCAAAAGTCCAGAAATCGATGCGGTCGGTATAGGCCGGCAGAAAGCCGCTCAGTAAGCCGATCACGCCGAAAGCCGGAATGACCCAGCGATTGGCCCGGTCTTCGCGTTCCCCCGAACTCAGGTTGACTTCGGTGAACAGTGATACGACGGCCATGATCAGGGTGGCCAGGGCAATGACGACCAGTGCACCGTGGCTGAAGTAAGCCGCGAAACCACCCAGTCCCCAGATCGCCAGGGCGAGGTAGGCGAGGGTGCTGACGACGGCGAAAAACGCCAGTTTGGCCGAGATTTTCATGGTGCCTCCAAAAGTAACCTCCGTCAGGTTCAGTGTAGATTCCGATGGTTCCCAAGCCGGGCGAGGGCGCGATCAAGGCACCTCTGCTCGAGCATTGCGCCGAATCACCTGTGGCGGTTGCCCGAACACCCGCAGGAAGGTTTCGCGCATGCGTCGGCGGTCGGTGAACCCGGTTTCCAGGGCGATCTGGTCGAGGGTCAGGCGTCCGCGTTCGAGCATCTGTCGCGCCGCTTCCAGGCGCAGGTTTTCGATGGCCTTGGCCGGTGATTGACCGGTTTCGGCGCGAAACGCCCGGCTGAATTGCCGGGGGCTGAGGTTGGCCACTTGTGCCAGTTGCTCCACCGAAAGGGGCTGGGCCAGGTGTTCCCGGGCGTAGCCAAGCACGGTTTGAATCCGATCGGATTTCGGATCCAGCTCCAGCAGCGCCGAGTGCTGCGACTGGCCGCCCGCGCGGCGGTGGTACATCACCAGTTTTTGCGCCACGGCCCGGGCCAACTCGGCGCCGTGGTCCTTTTCCACCATGGCCAGTGCCAGGTCGATACCCGCCGTCATGCCGGCGGAGGTCCAGATCGAACCGTCGATCACATAGATGCGATCGACCTCGACCTTGATCGCCGGAAACCGCGCCTGCAGTTCCCGGGCGTAGGCCCAGTGGGTGGTGGCCCGCCGTCCGTCGAGCAAACCGGCCTGGGCCATGACGAACGCCCCGGAGCAGATCGACGCCGTACGGCGTGCAGTGTTGATGCTGGCCCGCAGGTAATCCAGCACGGCCTCGGGCGCCTGTTCGACGATGGAGTCGCCGCCGACCACGATCACCGTGTCGAACACGCGCCCGTCGAATGCCTCGGTGCCGACGCTCAAGCCGCCGGATGCCCGCAGGTTGTGACCGTTTTCCGACAGCACGCGCACGTCATACAGCGCCTCTGCCGCACTGAAATTGGCGTATTCGAATACCGGCATGGCGGCCAGCGCCATGGACTGGAAACCCTCGAAAACCACGAACGCGACGCTGATCATGGACCTGTCCTCAAACGGTTATGTCCGAAAAACGTACTTTAAACGTCATTTGAGACATTCGTAAGTCCCTTTATAACGGTCAGCACCCGGCGAATCTCTCGCCTCACCGTAGAGGAATTGCACCATGGCGCTTTCATCCAAAGGCACTGCACTGATCACCGGCGCTTCTTCGGGCATTGGCGCGGTGTATGCCGACCGCCTGGCCCGGCAGGGTTACGACCTGATTCTGGTGGCCCGCAGCCAGGGCAAGCTCAATGCCCTGGCCAGTCATTTGAGCGACGAAACCGGGCGCACCGTGGAGGTGGTGGCCGCCGATCTGACGAACAAGGCGGATTCGCTGCGGGTCGAACAGATCCTGCGCAGCGACGCCAGCATCACCCTGTTGGTCAACAACGCCGGGGTCGGTGGCGTCATGCCGCTGCTGGCAAGTCCCGTGGACGACATGGAAGCGATGATCGACCTCAACGTGACGGCGTTGATGCGCCTGGCCTATGCCGTCGTACCGGGCTTTGTCGCCCGGGGCACCGGCACCGTGATCAACATCGCGTCCATCGTCGCCATCGCCCCGGAAATCCTCAACGGCGTGTACGGCGGGACCAAGGCGTTCGTCTTGAGCCTGAGCCAGTCGATGCAGCATGAACTGGCGGACAAGGGCATACGCATCCAGGCGGTGTTGCCGGGGGCGACCGCCACCGATTTCTGGAGCGAGGCCGGCAACCCGGTGGAAAACCTGCCGAAGGAAATCGTGATGTCCGCCGAAGACATGGTCGATGCCGCGCTCGCTGGCCTGGCGGCCGGCGAAGTGGTGACCATTCCGGGGCTGCACGATGGCAGCCAGTGGGACCGTTACGAAGCCCAGCGCAAGACGCTGTCCGGGTTGTTTGGCAATTGCGTGGCGGCGCCGCGTTATCGCTGAGAGGTCACCCCGAGGCCGGGTGAACTAAACTTGCATGAGAGGACCGTTCACCGCTGGCTCGTTGACGCGTTCGACGAGCCTGTGGCGTGAAACAGGAGCCTATATGCTTCACATCCGCACGCCTTTGATCCTGCACCCTGGCCTCTCGACCCCAACCCGCCGTATCTGGCTGAAACTGGAAAACCTGCAACCCAGCGGCTCGTTCAAGTTACGCGGCATGGGGTTGCTGTGCAGCCGGGCGGCGGAGCAGGGCAAGCGCGAAGTGGTCTGTCCCTCCGCCGGGAACGCGGGGCTGGCCACGGCCATGGCCGCTGCCCGCCTGGGGCTCAAGGCATGCATCGTGGTGCCGCATACGACCCCGCAAAGCACCCGGGCGCGGATCAGCAAGACCGGCGCCGAAGTGATCGTGCACGGCAAGGTCTGGGACGAAGCCAATCAACGGGCAATGGAACTCGCCCAGGACCCACACAGCGAATTCGTGCCGGCCTTCGACCACCCGCTGTTGTGGGAAGGGCACAGCACAATGGTCGATGAAATCCTTGAAGACTGCCCGCAAGTCGATGCGCTGGTGACCTCGGTTGGCGGCGGTGGCTTGCTGGCAGGGTTGCTCACCGGGCTGATCCGTCATCGGCGCACTGATTGCCGCATCATTGCCTGCGAAACCGAAGGCGCGGCGTCGTTCGCCGCGGCGGTGGCGGTCGGGCATCCGGTCAAACTGGCGAAAATCGACACGGTCGCCACGTCCCTGGGCGCCGCACAAGTGGCCGCCTGGCCGGTCAGGCACATCGGCGATTTTCCCCATGAGTGTGTGGTGCTCCGTGATGATGAGGCGATCATGGGCGTGGTGCGTTACGCCAATGATTTACGGCAGTTGGTCGAGCCGGCGTGCGGCGTTTCATTGGCGCTTGCCTACCTGGATCACCCGGCGATTGCCGACGTCCATGACGTGGTGATCGTGGTATGCGGTGGGGTGAGTATCAACGCGCAACTCGTGGCCGGGTGGGCACGCTTGTCCACTGGCGCGCACGCCAGGTAGGGCTGGAAACGCTATCCCGGTGTCACAAGCCCCACCGCTGGCGATGACGATCTTCAGTGATCGGTGGCAACGCCTTCCTGGACGAGAATGGCGCGGGCCAGGTCTTCGTCGCTTGCGTTGTTGAGGGCGGGATTGTCCTGACGGACTTTTTTCAATACCGCCTCCAGGTAAGCACCACGAATCGCACCGTCACTGGCAACGAAGCTGGAGGCGTCATCCCGAGCGGGAATCATGAGTTTGTCGTCTTTGAACGTCGAGTACAGCGAGGCGGAAACCCCGGCGGAAGTGGCGACGTCACCCGCATCCACATCGGCCAGAGCCGAGCCGAAAGGTAAACAAAGTACCAGGGAAGAAATGATAAACATCCGGCGCATGACGGTGTCCTCCGACAGCATGAAGCATAAGGTAAGTACCACATAGTTTAGGATGCGCGGCGATCACCAAGAGTTCCGTGGAGCGTTTTCGCTTTATTGCCGACAACGCCGATCAGTCCATACATGGCATGGCGGGGCTGGTGAACCTGTTCGGCATCGAATCACCGGTGCTGACCGGTTGCCTGGCGCTCGCCGAGCGCGTGGTGAAACGCCTGAATGACCGATGATCAGAGCTCGCGCTGCATTGCGGGCATCGGGTCTATGCTAGGGGGTGCGCTTACTGCCATCGGAGAACTCTGATGATCACCGTACGCACTGCCTGCCTGCTGGCCGATTACAAACGCTGGGCTAATCAGCGCCTCTTTGACAGCCTCGCGGCGCTCCCTCCGGGCGAAGTCAAAAAAGAACGGGTGTCGGTGTTCAAAAACATGATCGGCACCCTCAATCACGTGTACGTGGTGGATTGCATCTGGCAGGCGCACCTCGAAGGCCGGGGGCATGGCTTCAAGACCTCACACGACCTGCTACATGCCGACCTGTCCGAACTGCGCATGGCGCAAAAAGCCATCGATCGCTGGTACTGCGACTGGAGCGCCCGGCAAACCGATGCCTCCCTGGACAAGCTCCTGGAATTCACCTTTGTCTCAGGCGAAAGCGGCACCATGAGCGCCGGCGCGATGCTGATGCACGTGGTCAACCACGCCAGCTATCACCGTGGCTGGGTGGTGCAGATGTACTTCGAGATTCCGGCCATGCCACCGGTGACCGACATGCCGGTGTATTTGCGCGAGTCCGAGCCGGTGGTCCTGCAGTCGCTCAATGCCCCGATAGTGGCGCCGCCATGTGCTGTACAATTTTCGAGCGCAACCAGCGTTCTGCCGGATCGTTATCGTTGACCCCGTTCCAGACCATCGACAGTTCGGACAGGTTGATATCAAACGGTGCATCGTCCGCCCGTAGCTGGCTGCTGCCTTCGATCAACGCACTGGCCGCGTAATCCGGCACGGTGGCGAGCATGTCAGTACCCGACAGCAAGGCCCGCAGCCCCGCGAACTGTGGCACCGCCAGCACCACCCGGCGCGAACGACCGATCCGGGCCAGGTCATTGTCGATGGCACCGCTCAGATCCCCGGAAAACGACACCAGCGCGTGAGGGCGTTCGCAGAACTCATCCAGGGTCAGCGGGCCTGGGCGATCATCGCCGCGCAGGATCTTCACACTCAAGTCGCGCAATTTCTTGCGCTTGGCGTTGGCCGGCAATTCCGTGGTGTAGCTGATACCGACGGAAATCTCGCCGCTGGCCAGCATCGACGACATCAGCAGGAAATTCACCCGGCGCACCACCACCACAACATTCTGCGCTTCTTCGCGAATCTGCTTGAGCAGCGGCGGAAACAACCCGAACTCGGCGTCGTCGGACAAGCCGATGCGAAACACTTCGCGGCTGGTGGACGGCTCGAAATCCTTGGCCCGGCTGACCGCCCCGGAAATGGTGTCCATCGCCGGCTGCAATTCCTTGAGAATCTGCAATGCCCGCGGGGTCGGCTCCAGGGTTCGACCGTTGCGCACCAGCAACGGGTCGTCGAACAGATCGCGCAACTTGGCCAGCGACGCACTGACGGCGGGCTGGCCGAGGAATAGCTTCTCCCCGGCCCGGGTCAGGTTCTTCTCGAACATCAGGGTTTCAAAAATCACCAGCAGGTTCATGTCCACGCGGCGCAGGTCGTTGCGGTTCATGGGGGTGGCTCGCTGGGGGATTGGGGTCTTTTCAGTAAAGCAGCAAACCCTGTGGAATCTAGAATTCGCGGATTACCTGTGGGAGCGAGCTTGCTCGCGATAGCGGTGGGTCAGTCACATCGATGTTGGATGTGCTGCCGCCATCGCGAGCAAGCTCGCTCCCACACGTTCGGCGCTTTACTCAGGCGGATCAAGTCGATCCAGCGCCCGGTTCACCGCCAACTCACCCAGCATGATGACCTGTGCAATGCCCAGCAGTGTGTTGCGATGCGAGCCCACCAGAAAACCCGCCAGATCGTTGGTCATCACATTGGCCGAGGCCAGTGATTCGCAGGCGTGGGCCAACAGGGTCTCGGTGTCGATGTCGGGGTTGATGGTGAACATGGTGGAGGGTTTGTGGGGCGTGGCCATGATGTTGGCGGCGGGGTTCAAGTAGTGATTGAGGGCGCGTTCGGCGGCTTCGTGGAATTGCCTGGAATCGGGGCTTTCGTAGGGGGAGGCTGGATCGGTTTCTGGCGGGTTGGGTGTTGGTTTGATCATCGATAGAACTCCTAATTGAAATTAAGGAGCCTTCAGCCCTCGCTACCAAACGAGGGGTGGCGGCCATACGCGGGTTGGTAGACCGGTAATTAGGAACCCGGCGCTCCCGAGAGAGCCCTGCGCATGGCCACCATAAAACAGAGACCCGAAAGGTCTGCAAACGGTGCGCTATGCGCCTAATTAGTCCGGGCTACCAAACCCGATCGCTGTTTTTCAGCGACCGGCTAACGATAAAGCCCGGACCCAAGGCGCGTAAGCCGGCGGATTCTGGCGTACCCGTAGGCAATGACGCAAGGCGCTGTAGCTTTCATCAAGTTACGCTGACAGCCGTTAAACATGTGCTTTAAACAGGCACCGCCATCGCGAGCAAGCTCGCTCCCACACTGGATTTTCTGTGAGCACAAATGCTGCGTACGACCCCCATCAACTGTGGGAGCGGGCTTGCTCGCGAAGAGGGAGTGTCAGTCGACATCAACGTTACCTGACACACCGCTTTCGCGAGCAAGCCCGCTCCCACTCCGGGTTTTCAGCGGGCACAAATGCTGCGAACGACCCCCATCAACTGTGGGAGCCGTTTCAGGTGGTGGATTCAGGCTCCGTCAGCACCTTCCTGAACGTCTCCACCAGCGGCCGCAGGTTGATCCGGTGCCACGCCGCCCACAATGGCGTGGTGAAGGAAATCCACGGCACTTCCCGCAGCACCACACCCGGCGGGGCATTGCGGCTCAGACCTTTCTGGATCATCGCGATGCCCAGCCCCGACGCGACCAGACCCAGTGCGGTGAAGGGTTCGGTGGCTTGCATGCGGATATCCGGGGTGAAGCCGGCGCGGATGCAGGCGCTGACGAAGTCGTCGTGGCAGCTGGCGTTCTGTCGGTGCTGCACGCCGATCCATTCCTGGTCGGCGAGGTCGGCCGGGGTCAGCACAGTTTGCTGCGCCAGCGGATGGTGCTCGGGCAGGGCCAGCAGCATCGGATCGTCCAGCACCTGAAAACCCAGCAGGTCCGGGTCGTCATCGGTCGGTGGTTCGCTCACCAGGGCAATATCCAGGCTTCGCTGGCGCAAGCCTTCGAGTTGTTCGGCCGAGCTGAGGTTGTACAGCGCCACGTGTACGTTCGGCCGGTCGACCCGCAGCACGCGCAAGGCATTGGGCAGCACGCCGGCGTGCATGGCATTTTCGATGTAGCCAATGCACAGGCCGCCTTCTTCGCCACGCCCCAGACGCTTGCCAAGGGATTCCAGTCGATTGGCGTGGGTCAACAGGGCGCGGGTTTCGGCGAGGAACGTCTGGCCGTCGCGGGTCAGGCGGATGCGTTGCTGGCTGCGCTCGAACAGGCTCAGGCCCAGGCGCTCTTCGAGCTGGGCGATCTGCCGGCTCAGGGGGGACTGGGAAATGTGCAGGCGTTCGGCGGCGCGCCCGACGTGTTCTTCCTCGGCGACAGCGACGAAGTAGCGCAATTGGCGGATGTCGATCATGTCAGACCTGTAGGGACTCAAGTGCTGCATATTATGTCTTGGACGGTCCGATCATCGCAATCTAGCATCTGCTCAACGGTCATCACTGACCCCTGACTACTGACGAGGAATCATCCATGAGCTTGAAAGACAAACTGCCCGGCGCGCTGGGTTTCGGTACCGCGCCGTTGGGCAACATGTTCCGCGCCATCCCGGAAGAAGAAGCGCAAGCGACTGTCCATGCCGCCTGGGATGCCGGTGTGCGCTACTTCGATACCGCGCCGTTCTACGGCTCGGGTCTGTCGGAGATTCGCCTTGGCGCCGCACTGTCGCGCTACAACCGTGACGACTATGTACTGAGCAGCAAGGTCGGCCGGGTGATCCTCGATGAAGTCGAAGACGCCGCCGCCCGTGACCTGGGCGAGAAGAGCGGGGTGTTCGAGCACGGCCGGCCGAACAGGATCGTCAACGACTACAGCGCCGATGCAACGATGCGTTCGATCGAGGACAGCCTCAAGCGCCTGCAAACCGATCGCCTGGACATCGTCTGGGTGCACGATATCGCCCAGGATTTCTACGGCGATCAGTGGCTGGAGTACTTCAACCAGGCCCGTACCGGTGCCTTCAAAGTGCTGACGCGTTTGCGCGAAGAGGGCGTGATCAAGGGCTGGGGGCTTGGCGTGAACAAGGTCGAACCGTGCGAACTGACCCTCGATCTGAGCGAAGCGCAGCCGGACGGTTTTCTGCTGGCGGGTCGCTACACTCTTCTCGACCATGACCGCGCCTTGCAACGTTTGATGGACGCCGCCCTGGCGCAGAACGTCGAGATTGTGGTCGGCGGCCCGTACAGCTCGGGCATCCTCGCCGGCGGCGCACACTTCGAGTACCAGAAGGCCAGCCCGGCGATCATCAGCAAGGTCGAGCAGATCAAACGCATTGCGGCGGCCCATGGTGTCGACGTCAAAGCCGCTGCATTGCAATTTTCGTTGGCGAACCCGGCAGTGGCGGCGGTGATTCCGGGCTCCAGTCGCCCGGATCGGATCGCCGAAGATGTGGCCGCGTTGTCGGCGGTAATTCCCGCTGCATACTGGCAGGCGATGCGTGAGGCGAAGCTGGTTTCCGAGCGCGCACCCTTGCCCCTCATTGGAGCTTGAGCATGAAAATCGATTTGAGCGGAAAACTCGCAATCGTCAGCGGTAGCACCGCTGGCATCGGCCTGGGCATCAGCCAGGCACTGGCCGAGGCGGGCGCCACGGTGGTGGTGATCGGCCGCGACACGGCCAAGGTCGAACAGGCGCTGGCGAGCATTCGCCAACGCGTACCCGGCGCGCAATTGCGCGGCGTGACCGCCGACCTCGGCACCGCCGAAGGCGCCGAAAGATTGTTCGCGGCCGAACCTCGGGCGGACATCCTGGTGAACAATCTCGGGATATTCAACACGGTGGATTTCTTCGACGCCCCGGACAGTGAGTGGACGCGCTTCTACGAGGTCAACGTGATCTCCGGCGTGCGCCTGTCCCGGCATTACACACCGCAGATGGTCAAGCAGGGCTGGGGGCGGGTGATTTTCCTGTCTTCGGAATCCGGCGTGGCGACACCGGCGGACATGATCAACTATGGCGTGACCAAAAGTGCCAACCTGGCCGTGTCCCATGGCCTGGCCAAACGCCTGGCCGGCACCGGCGTGACGGTCAACGCGATATTGCCCGGCCCGACCTTTACCGATGGCCTGGAAGACATGCTCAAGGACGCCACGGCTGAATCCGGGCGCAGCGCCCGGGATGAAGCCGATGCGTTCGTGCGCAAGGCCCGGCCGACGTCGATCATCCAGCGCGTGGCGGATGTCGAGGAGGTTGCCAATCTGGTGGCCTACATCGCTTCGCCGTTATCCTCGGCCACCACCGGTGCTGCCTTGCGGGTCGACGGCGGTGTCGTCGACAGCCTGGCCATCTGAACCTTATTGATTGGAGAGAGTATTTCATGGCAACTGCATCAGCCTTCATCGACATCCCGGCTTCGGCCGATCAGGTCTGGCAATTGATTGGCGGTTTCAACTCGCTGCCGGACTGGCTGCCGTTCATTCCCAAGAGCGAACTGAGCGAAGGCGGGCGCGTGCGCAGCCTGCAAACGGCGGACGGCGCCGTGGTGATCGAACGCCTGCAAGCGTTCGACAACGCGAGCCAAACCTACAGCTACTCGATTTTGCAGGCACCGTTTCCGGCGACTGATTATCTGGCGACGATCAAGGTTCAAGCGCAAGGCGAGGGCGCGCGGGTGACCTGGTCCGGAAGGTTCGAGCCGGTGGGTGTGAGCAACGAGGAGGTAGAGGCGTTGTTTAACGGCATCTATCAGGGTGGGCTTGAGGCATTGCGGGCCAATTACCCGACCTGATTCACCCAGCGGAAAACACCACCAATCCCTGTGGGAGCGAGCTTGCTCGCGATAGCGGAGTGTCAGGCGATACATTTTTACCTGATACACCGTCATCGCGAGCAAGCTCGCTCCCACAGGTTTTGTGTCAGTTCAGGCAGATTTTTATCAGGCCTGCGGTATCAAACTCTCCCTACAATCGAGCACCAACCGCGCACCACCCAGTTCGCTGTTGCCCACCTCCAGCGTAAACCCGTGCAGGCTGACAATCGCCGCGACGATGGACAGCCCCAGCCCGAAGCCGCTTTTATGATTGCCCGCCTCGGCGCGATAGAAGCGCTGGAACACCGCTTCACGTTCCGCCTCGGGAATGCCCGGGCCGGAGTCAAGCACTTCGATCCGCGTGTGCCCGCCATCATTGACCCCGCGCAAGATCACCGCGCCGCCGGGCGGGGTGAATTTGATCGAGTTGCTGAGCAGGTTCGCCACCGCTTCGAACAGCAGTGCCCGGTCGCCATGGAGGGGTGGCAACGACGCGGGCAGGTGCAGCTGGAACACCAGATCGTCGTCTTCCGCCAGGGGCAGGTAGAACTCATGCAGCTCTTGCAACAACGCCACCGGGTCCACTTGCACGAAGCCGGAGCGACGCTGGCGGTCTTCCAGTTCGGAGATCCGCAGCAAGCCACGAAAACGCGCCATCAGTGTGTCGGCTTCGGCCAGCACCAGGTCCAGTTGCATGGCCTGCGGCGAGCCTTCGCCGGCTTGTTGCTGCATGCGGTAAAGCTGCGCGCGCAGACGGGTCAGGGGCGTGCGCAGGTCATGGGCGATGTTATCGCACACGCCCTTGACCTCGTTCATCAAGCGCTCGATGCGTTCGAGCATGGCGTTGACGATGGCGGCGAGCATGTCCAGTTCGTCACGCCGATTGGACAGTGGCAAGCGCCGGCTCAAGTCGCCGGCGACGATGGCCTCGGCACTGGCCTGAATCCCGCGAATGCGCCGCAACGGCCGGCGCCGCAGCAAAGTCCAGCCGACGATGCCCGGTACGATGGTCAGGGTCACACCCCAGAACAAGGCGTGAAGGATGATCCGGGTCACGGCGAACAGCGAACCGTTGTCGCGCACCAGCACCAGCCAGCGGCCATCGAGGGTGCGGGTCGCCACGGCGTCGCAACTGTCGGCGGGCAGCCTCTGGTCGTCGCTGTCGTCGGAGGCATCGCAGTCGCGCAGCATGTGGATCTTGCCATCGAGCGGCAAGCCGTCCGGAATGTAGCGCAGGGCACCACTGAGGTAACGGTGTTGGGCATCGAACAGGCCGTAGGCGTCGATGCCGCGGATGTCGAAGGTCATGCTGACGGCGAGGGCGTCCACCAGTTGTTCGCCGGAAAAACGCGAAAACAGGTGCTGGCGTTGCATCAGCGAATGCTTGGCCAGGTTGTCCAGGTAAGCGGAAACCTCGTAGTACATGACCCCCATGAGGATCCCGCTCCAGATCACGAACAGCGAACTGTAGAGCGCCAGCAGACGGCTGCTGGAAGAGCGCCAGCCTTTAGACGGGTTCGGCAATGACATAACCCGAGCCTCGCACGGTCCGAATCAGAGGGACATTGCCAGGCGGGTCGATCTTCTTGCGCAGACGGCCAATGTGTACGTCGATCAGGTTGGTGCCGGGGTCGAAGTGGTAACCCCAGACTTCTTCGAAAATCATCATCCGCGAGAGGATTTGCCCGGTATTGCGCATCAGGAATTCCAGCAGTTTGTACTCGGTGGGCAACAGTGTCAGCAGTTGACCGTCGCGGCTGGCTTCGTGGCTGATCAGGTTCAGCTCCAGATCCGCCACCCGCAGCGTGGTGGCCTGGGCGGTCACGGTGTTCTGCCGGCGCAGCAGGACTTCGACCCGGGCGGCCATTTCATCGGTGGCGAAGGGTTTGGTCAGGTAGTCGTCGCCGCCAGCGCGCAAGCCACGCACTCGCTCATCGACGTCGGACAGGGCGCTGATCATCAGGATCGGCGTGGCCACGCCCATGGTCCGCAGGGTGGTGACAATCGCCAGGCCATCGAGCTCGGGCAACATGCGGTCGAGGGTGATCAGGTCATAGTTGCCGCTGACCGCGCGCTCCAGCCCTTCGCGGCCATTGTCGACCCAGTCGACGTCGAGGCCGTGGCTACTCAGTTCGGCGACAATCTCCCGGGCGGTCACGGCGTCGTCTTCGATGGTCAAGATGCGGGTCATAGGGCTGGCCTGATAAGCAGTTCATTACGAAGTTACGAGCATTTTGCCAAGAATTGCCCGCGACTTAATAAATTAACTTTCATCTAGCTCGCGATAGCGGCAGATCAGGAAAAACGAATCTGTCAGTCAATCGGCGTACTGACAAACACCTCAAGCCCCTCGGCATACGCCGTGAATGCCGCGATCCGCGGAAACTGCGCCGCACTCACCTGGTCCGGTACTACCAGATTGGTAAAACTCCAGGCTACGGCGAGGGTAATGCCGTCCTGCGCAATCGAACCGTCAGTCTTCAGCGGCTGCTTTTCCAGCTCCCGCTCCAGCGCCGAATAGGCTGCCGTCAGCTGTCCTTCGACCCGCTGCACCCAGGGTTCGAATTGAATCTCCGCCGGCCGCAGGTTGCGCTCGTAGTAAAGCTGCACGGATTTTTCGCTGGCGGCCAGCGCCAGGCCAATCAGGCGCAACGCGCGCAGGCGCTGACTCGGTTCGACAGGCATCAGGCTGGTATCGGCCAGGATTTCCAGGTAGTCGATGATCAGTGTCGAGTCCATCAACACCTCACCGTCATCCAGCACCAGGGTGGGCGCCTTGACCACCGGGTTGATCTGCCGGAATTGTTCGAAGTGGCGGAACACCGAGACCGATCGGTGTTCCAGCGCGATTCCCAGGCATTTGGCAGAAATGGCGGCGCGCCTGACATAGGGCGAGTCCAGCATACCGATCAGCTTCATGGTCCTTTCCTTTATATGGCCATTTCGGGAGGGACAACCTTAGCTGAGGTTCGCAGCCCTGCAAATGACCGTGAATAATGCCCGGTGCCAGCCGTTTGTCTTCTATATACAGCCGCTCGATTGAATTTCTTGCTATAAACGCACTCCGATTACCGCCTCAAAGCCTGCCTTAGACCATTTTCAGGGCTTTGTCGGACAAATTCGCAGTCTTTTCAGTTGCTGAGGCCTCAAGTCGGCCGTAGACTGCCGCCCCTCGTAAATTGAGTGCCGGGTGGCGCTTGGAACAAACGGCGCCTTTCCGATGGCCTGCCCAGGTCTGCCGGAACGCTCCCTTATTCGCCTTAATGCACGTTTTTTTATAGAGATATCAATGACAAAGGACAAGTTGCTGGCCATGCCGGCGGATGACTACATGAATGCCGAGCAACATGCTTTTTTCTCCGAGCTGTTGCAGAACATGAAAGTCGAAACCCATGAGCGCATCGAACAGAACCGCATCGCCATCGAAAGCCTGGACACCCCGGCCGATCCGGCAGACGCGGCTTCGGTCGAAGAAGAGCGCACCTGGCTGGTGAACGCGATCGATCGCGACCAGCGCATGCTGCCTCAGTTGGAACAAGCCCTTGAGCGCATCAAGGAAGACAGCTTCGGCTGGTGCGACGACAGCGGCGAAGCGATTGGCCTCAAGCGCCTGCTGATCAGCCCGACCACCAAGTACTGCATCGAAGCTCAGGAACGTCACGAGCAAATCGACAAGCACCAGCGTCAGGCCTGATTCTGCGGGGCAGCCCCTTTGATCCGGGCTGCCTTGAAAAGATCGCAGCCTGCGGCAGTTCCTACGCAATTGAAGTAGGGCGCTGCCGCAGGCTGCGATCTTTGTTTTCTGCCGTCTTCGATTTCCCGGTTCCTCTATTGATCTGCTGCAACATTCGCGACTAAAGGCTCATGGATAATGGCTTTATGGTGGCGTTTAATGCGAAGACAACAATTAGAAGCTTTCCGGGGTGACGATGATGACGAGAGACGGGTCTCTGGTTGCGGCAGTGCCCGCACCCGTGCTGTTGCCGAACAACCGCTGGCTGACGCCAACGCTGCAAAGCATCGCCCTGATGCTGTTGTTAAGTGGCATGACACTGGGCGACTGGTCGCTCTACCTTGGCCTGCCCCTGGCCGTATTGATTATCTGGCTGCCTCGCCTGCGTTCGCGCTCGACCCTGGAGGCTGCTGCCCCCGCCAACCCCGATGCCATCGGCGAGTTGACTCGCGATCTTTCCTGCACCACCAGCCATAACGCACTGTCGGCCGCCGGTGTGGCGTTTTCGGTTCGGCAACTGGCGGACAAACTGCAATCGCAGCTCACGGCGGCAGCACAGATCGTCAGCAATGCCGAAGTCATGATCACCACCGAACAGGCCACCTCGACGCTCAGTCGCCAGGCGCTCTGTGCCGCCAGCGAGGCTCATCAAAGCGGAGTGGTCGGGCGTACGGAATTGATCGAGTCCATTGCGCGCATGCATCAGCTCAGCCAGCGCGCCAGCAACAGCCGTGAACTGATCGAAGCCTTGAGCCTGCGCAGCGATGATATCCAGCGAGTGACCCTGGTGATTCAGTCCATCGCCAGCCAGACCAACCTGCTGGCGTTGAACGCAGCGATAGAAGCGGCGCGGGCGGGGGAGCACGGTCGCGGCTTTGCCGTGGTGGCCGACGAAGTTCGCGGGCTTGCTGCACGCACGGCGACCGCCACGGACGAAGTGGGCGAAATGGTGGCCGACATCCAGCAACGCACGGCGCAGGTAGTGGAGCAGATCCGGCAACTGTCCAGCGACCTTGACTCCGGCGTCGAGCAGGTAGAGCGCACGGGGCAGCACCTGGAAAACATTGCCCGACTGGCGGCCAGCGTCGAGTCCCAGGTCGGAGCAATCGCCCAAGGGGCAGACACCAACCGCGAACAACTCGACAGCCTGTTTCACTCCATCGAACAGATGCGCAGCGATCTGGCGGTCAGCGACCAGCAGACTCAGCGCCTGGCCCAGGCGGCGGTGCAAATGGAAGGGCAGGCCGAAACCATCAGCGAGCGTCTTGCCGAGGTGGGGCTGGATGACTATCACCAGCGGATTTATGACCTGGCCCGGGAAGCCGCGAGGCAGATTGCCGCGCGGTTTGAGGCGGATATCGATGCCGGTCGAATCAGTCTCGAGGATCTGTTCGACCGCAATTACCAGGCCATCCCCAATACCAGCCCGACCAAGTACCAGACGCGTTTCGACCGCTACACCGATCAGGTGTTGCCAACGATTCAAGAGCCGTTGTTACCGCGCCACGAAGGATTGGTGTTCGCCATCGCCTGCACCCAGCAGGGTTATGTGCCGACCCATAACAAGGCGTTCAGCCAGCCGCTGACGGGGGACGCGCAGATCGATGCATTGCAGAACCGAACCAAGCGCAAGTTCGCTGACCGCACCGGGATCCGCTGTGGCAGCCATCAGAAGGCCGTGCTGCTGCAAACCTATACACGCGACACCGGCGAGTTGATGCACGATCTTTCGGTGCCGATCATGCTCAAGGGTCGGCATTGGGGCGGTTTGCGCCTGGGCTACAAACCGGAAAAGCCGCGCTAGAAAGCCCGGGCTGCAGGACGATTGTTACGAATCCTGCAATGAACCTGTGCAGGGTTTTGCTGTTTCCTCGTCGGAAAACTGATTAGCATACCTACTAATTAGGTTGCTAATGAATTTCGAGAGGTCAGCATGCAAGGCAAAGTTGATGTCGCGGTCATGATCGGCAGCGGTGTACCCGCCAATTTGCGATCCATGGGGCGCAGGGTCTGCTGGGTGGTGTTGCTCAATGGCGAGCGCCGGGGTACGGCGTTCTCCAGTCGCGATGAAGCGGAGGAGTGCAAGGCTGTCTGGGTGGCGCAATTGAGCGCCGAAAGTCCTGGCAGCCTGCATTGAGGTTGTCAGTGGGTCTGGTGCATGCGCAGGTTCAGGTCGTCGACCACCCGCGCCCAGTCGGCGTCTTCGCGCAGTTGTTCCTTGAGGAAGCCGGCCTGTTGCGGTGACCAGAACTTGGCGTCGATGAGTTTCTTGTCGTCAGGCAGGGAATGGCCGGCAATGAAGTCGTCGATCGCTTTCTGGCTGGAGTCCAGGCCGAGCTGGTCGAACAGGCCTTTCAAGTCATGGGTCGGTGATTCCATCTTCATCTCCTTGCAGGTCATCAGTCGGTTCGAGAAGCGAAGCGCGGTGTCCTGATTTCGAGGGCACCGCACGGGCGGAGTTCGATCGCGATGTTCAAGTGCAACCATGAGCATAGACCGCCAACCCGACCATCAGGCTTTCAATGCCCCCGCATCGACTGCGGCCTTCAGTTCCCGGGCCGATTCCTGGGCCGCAATGGCGGCGACATCCGGGGTTTTGAACCAGCGATCCTTTTCGACCTGGTGATACGTCACGGTCTTCAGCGGTGGTTTGGCCCGCATGACAATCACGGCCTGGAATTCACCCTCGACTTCTCTGGCTTCACCCCGGATAAAAAACTCGCCGATATCAAATTCCGTCACGTTGCCGACTTCCCCTGGAAATACATTGTTGTTGTCAACGCAACCCGATTTTCTGCGGGTCCGTTTTATTTGGCGGGCAGTATGGCAGTAGTTGCCCGTCGACGGCTGAGATAAGTCGGCGGGCAGACGAAATGTCGATGGAAATGAGCACGACGGGCATGTCAACAATGTGATTCCAGAAACCGGGCGAGGGCACAGGCTTCGTTATGATCAGCTCGGAAACCTCTTACGCAGCCTGTCGAAATATCCTTGATATGAAAGAAGGCAATGCCCGCCATCACCACCTGAAATCGCGGGCGGGCCGGGACATCGGGAAGCGGTTCATGGTGGCGAAACCGTATCGGGTGCGGGATCGGCGTTGTTTCCGAGTCAGGCACCACGGGATAAGCAAAGTGAGTCAGCGTGCACATATGAAGTCCTTTTCATTGTTTACCGACGTATGTACGTCGTTTTGGCTAGTCTCCAAGAGCATCGCTGCTCTAGAATCACCCCCACTGGTGGGTGAATGATGTTTATCTAAAGCAATTTTTTGCGGACGATATGTAGGAAAAGATTTTTTCTTGATGAGATTTTTCCCCGAAGTTGATAGTCCATGATTTTCTGGCAGCAGGGAGGGCGTTTTCCTTCAGCCTGTGACGAACGCCAGGCAGGACGACGCGAGTGACGCTCCAGTAGTCTTCTCAAGCTTCGTGATGAATGAGTGCACTGCTCATTCAGGACTTCAATCCGGGTTCTTTGGCGACACCTTCGGCATTGCCGCTTTTTTGGCTGTGCGTTTATTTTTCGCGCACGGCACCATTTTTCAGATGTGGGGATGTTTCCTTGGCAGTAAGTAATCTCGATATGCATGCTTTGTTCGTGCTGGGTGATTTGCGCGCAAAGCTGGTCAAGCAGTTTCAGTCACGTTTCGTTTACCTCACTGAACAGAACGCTGAAGGCATTTACATTGCCGAAATCGACACCGAATCAGCCTTGGTGGTGGACGACAAACCCGGACTCAAACTCAAGGTCGGCGATCATTTCAGCGCGTCCGTGCTGCCCAGCCGCGAAGGCGGCAAGCTGGACATCAAGTTCCGCGACATCAAGCTGACGGTTTACGGCATTGGCGATTACGCCTTCGTGACCACGGCTGACGGTCAGGGGATCGTGTTCAAGGAAGGTCATAGCGTGGTGATGGTGTTCGCCGCCCATCAACAGTTGCAGGAAGGCCTGACCAAAACCCTCAAAGCCGTGA
The DNA here is from genome assembly GCF_057839025.1 of Pseudomonas sp. KH_046_1. Taxonomy (NCBI): domain Bacteria; kingdom Pseudomonadati; phylum Pseudomonadota; class Gammaproteobacteria; order Pseudomonadales; family Pseudomonadaceae; genus Pseudomonas; species Pseudomonas sp. KH_046_1. The sequence goes on along the minus strand of NZ_CM174481.1, from coordinate 4,016,155 downwards.
CCGCCAAGGCGGCCAAGTGGCGCAAGGGCGAACTGGTGACCTTCAAGGCCAGCGAGTGATGACCCTGACCCGCGCCGACTTCCACGAACAGAACCTGGCCAGCGCTCAAGACGAAGCGCTGCGGTTGTTCGGGCAGAAGACCATTCTGCAGGGAGCCTGGCTGAATTGGGTGGCGTCACAGCTTTACCAACTGCAACCGGCGGAATACGCCAGCATGGTCAGACGAGAGCTGATGCGTTTGCAGGAAACCTGCGAAAACTGACCCACGCACCTCGAAAGCAGGAACCTCTACTACAGTCAGTGGACTGAGTATTCAGAGGCTTCGCGGTCTACTGCCAGGCCATCCTGCTATTGCTGTGAACAGCACGAGGTGCAAAAGCATGAACGGATTTCGACGGTTGCTGGCTGCGGTCCTGGCCACTTTCGCTTTGCTGGCGACACCCGCCCCGGTGTTTGCCGCCCAGACGCCGATCCACTTCGCCGACCTGAACTGGGAAAGCGGCAGCCTGATCACCGACGTCTTGCGCATCATTGTCGAGAAGGGCTACGGGCTGCCGACCGACACCTTGCCGGGCACCACCATCACCCTGGAAACCGCGCTGGCCAACAATGACATCCAGGTCATTGGCGAAGAGTGGGCCGGTCGCAGCCCGGTGTGGGTCAAGGCGGAAGCCGAAGGCAAGGTCGTCAGCCTCGGCGACACGGTCAAGGGCGCTACCGAAGGCTGGTGGGTGCCGGAATATGTGATCAAGGGCGACCCGGCCAAGGGCATCAAGGCGCTGGCGCCGGACCTGCGCAGCGTCAGCGACCTGCCGCGTTACAAAGACGTGTTCAAGGACCCGGAAGCCCCGACCAAGGGACGTTTCCTCAACAGCCCCATTGGCTGGACCTCGGAAGTGGTCAACAAGCAGAAGCTCAAGGCGTATGGGCTGGACGACAGCTACGTGAACTTCCGCAGCGGTTCGGGCGCGGCACTGGACGCAGAGATCAGTTCGTCAATTCATCGTGGCAAGCCGGTGCTGTTTTACTACTGGTCACCCACGCCGTTGCTCGGCCGCTTCAAGTTGATCCAACTCGAAGAGCCGCCGTTCGACGCCGAAGCCTGGAAGACCTTGACCGACGCCGACAACCCCAATCCACAGCCGACCCGTTCCCTGGCCTCCAAGTTGTCGATCGGTGTGTCCACTCCCTTCCAGAAGCAATATCCGCAGATTGCCGAGTTCTTCGCCAAAGTCGACTTTCCGATCGGTCCCCTGAACAAAGCACTGGCCGAAATGAGCGAGAAACATACGCCACCGCGTCAGGCAGCGCAGGCGTTCATGAAGGCTCATCCGGACGTCTGGCGGGCGTGGTTGCCCAAGGACGTGGCGGATAAAGTCTCCGCTGCCCTGTAGGCGCTGCCGCAGGTCGGGATCTTTTGATCTTTGTCATAAAAAAGCAAAATCAAAACATCGCAGCCTGCGGTAGCTCCTACAATGTTCGGTTCATATCCCTTTCAAGGATCTCTGAACCATGACCCTGTTGTTGGCTCAATGGCTGGTGACGATCTTCGCAGTGATCAGTCTGGTGCATGTGTATTGGGCGTTGGGTGGTGAGTGGGCGGCGGTGGCGGTGGTCCCGCAAGTACCGCAGGAGGGCAGCGCGCAACTGCGACCGGCGTTCAAGCCACGAGGCTGGATCACGCTGGTGGTGGCCGGAGTGTTGCTGTTGATTGCGGTGCTGGTGTGCTTGCGGGTGGGTTGGTGCCTGCCACCCTTGCATCACTGGTCGTTGCAGTGGGTGATCAGCGCGATCGCGATTTTGCTGTTTGCCCGGGCCATTGGCGATTCGGAGTTGGTGGGTTTTTTCAAAGAGGTCAAAGGCTCTAAATTTGCCCGGCTCGACACCTGGGTTTACTCGCCGTTGTGTGTGGTGCTGGGGGCGGGGTTGTTGGCGGTGGCCTGGGTCTGATTAAGCGACGTTTCTGTAGTGACAATACTGGCCTCTTCGCGGGCAAGCCCGCTCCCACAGGGTTAAGTGTTTAATTCGGAACTTGTATACGACACTGACCCTGTGGGAGCGAGCTTGCTCGCGAAGAGGCCAGTCCAGTCAATACAAAACTTTGGTTTAACTACCGCTCTCACTCCGCCGGCTGCTCACTTCAGCCGGCACATCATCCCCGGCCATGCGTTTGCGAAACAGCGCCGCCCGGGCCAGCAGCAGGGTCGTCACCGGCACGGTAATCGCCAGCAGGATCGGAATCAGCCAGGCGTGCAATACCGGCGCGGACTTGAGCGCCGAAAAATAGATGATCGAAGCCAGCGCCACGCACCAGGTCCCGAGCGTCGAGGCCAGGGCCGGTGGGTGCATGCGCTGGAAGTAGTCCTTCATGCGCAGCAGGCCCGTGGCGCCGATCAATGCAAACAGGCTGCCGAGCACCAGCAGGATCGCCACCGGGATCTCCACCCACAACGACAATGGCGTATTCATTCGATCACCTCGCCACGCAGCAGGAATTTCGCCAGGGCGAACGAGCCGACGAAACCGAACAGGGCGATCAGCAGCGCCGCCTCGAAGTAGGTGTCACTGGCATAGCGAATGCCCAGCGCCAACATCATCAGCATCGCGACGATGTACAGATAGTCCAGCGCCAGAACCCGGTCCTGGGCCGACGGCCCCTTGAACAGACGCAGCAGGGTCAGGATCATCGCCAGGGAAAAGAAAAACAGGCTCAGCAGGATCGCGTTCGACAGCAACGGGCTCATTCGAAGATCTCCATCAACGGACGTTCGTAGGTCGCCTTGAAGTGCTGGATGAACAGCGCCTCGTCGTCCAGGTCGAAGACGTGCAACAGCAGGATGCTGCGATCCAGCGCCAGCTCCGACCAGACCGTACCGGGCACCACCGTGGTGATCATCGACAGCGCGGCCAGGCCGTTGGCGTCACGCAGGTCCAGCGGCACCTTGATGAATTGCGAGCGGGGCGGGCGGCGACCGGCATTGAGCACGCTCCAGGCCACGGCGAGGTTGGACACCAGCACATCGCGCCCGACCAGCAGGACCAGGCGCAGGATCACCCAAGGGCGACGGATGCGCACTGGCAGCGGACGCAGCCTGCGCATCATCAGTGGCGCACAGAACCCCAGCGCGGCGCCCAGCAGCAGGTTGCCGGGGCTGATCGACAGGTTCAGCAGCAACCACAGCAACCACAGGGCCAGCGACAGCAAGGGTGCCGGAAACAGGCGCTTCATGGCTGCACCTCCTGCGGGGCCGCTACGGCCGACGGGTTCGGTACGACGCGTGTGTCGAGCACCGCCATTACGTATTGCTGCGGGTTGTACAAGGCATCGGCAGCGGCCTGGGTGTAGCGCAGCAGCGGATCGGCCTTGAAGGTCAGCGCAATGCTCAAGCCCAGCAGGGCGAAGATCGGCACGCATTCCAGGCGTCGCAGCAGGGGAGATGGTCGTTCCGCTGGCGTCCAGAAGCGCTGGACTCCCAAGCGCGAGAACGCGATCAGCGACGCCAGCCCTGACACAATCAACAACACCAACAGGCACCACGCGGCGTTGGAAACCGCTGTGTCGCCGCTGTTGCCCAGACCCAAGGGGTTGAGCAGGGCATCGATCAGCCCGAGTTTGCCGATAAACCCGGAGAGCGGCGGCATGCCGATGATCAGCAAGGCGCAGGCGATGAAACTCAGGCCAAGAAACGCCATGGTCCAGGGAATCACCTGGCCGACCACGGCTTTCTGGTCGTCGTCGAGATTGGTGCCTTTGGGCGGATGCAGGGATTCCAGTGGTCGCGGCAGCAATTCGGTTTCATCTTCGAGCAGGATTTCGTTGGCCGAGCGCGAGCGCTCGATCAGTTCGGCCAGCAGGAACAGTGCGCTCAGCGCCAGGGTCGAGCTGAACAAATAGAAAAGCGCCGCGCCGACCAGGTTCGGCTGGGCGAAACCGATGGTCGACAACAGAATGCCCGCCGACACCAGAATGCTCAGGCTGGCCATGCGCTCCAGGCGTTGCGCGGCGAGGATCGCCATGGCGGCGCAGACGATGGTCGCCATACCGCCATAGATCAGCCAGTCGCCGCCAAAGAACGCCGATGCCCCGGCCTGGGCGGAGAACAGCAGCGTCCACAGGCGCAGCAAGGTGTACACGCCGACCTTGGTCATGATCGCGAACATCGCCGCCACTGGTGCGCTGGCCGAGGAATAGGCCGGCACCAGCCAGAAGTTCAGCGGCCACATGCCGGCCTTGGCCAGGAACGCGACGGCCAGGATCCCCGCACCGGCGTGTAGCAAGCCGCGATCGGCTTCGGACACCAGCGGGATTTTAACCGCCAGGTCGGCCATGTTCAGCGTGCCGGTGACCCCATAGATCAGCGCCGCGCCAATCAGGAACAGCGACGAGGCCAACAGGTTGATCGAGATGTAATGCAGCCCCGACGACACCCGCGCCCGGCCCGAGCCGTGGAGCATCAACCCGTAGGACGCGGCCAGCAGCACCTCGAAGAACACGAACAGGTTGAACAGGTCAGCGGTGAGGAACGCGCCGTAAAGGCCCATCATCTGGATCTGGAACAGCGCGTGAAAACTCGATCCGGCGCCGTCCCAGCGTGCCATGGCAAACAGCAGTGCACTGACGCCGATGATGCCGGTCAGCACCAGCATCAGCGCCGACAGCCGATCGACCACCAGCACCAGGCCGAACGGCACTTGCCAGTTGCCCGGCAGGTACACACCGATGGAGCCGGGTACGCCGGTGGCTTGTGTCCATTGCAACAATGCCACGGCAATGCCCAGCCCGAGCAGGCTGGAGAACAGATTGATCTTCGCCTTGAGCGGCCGGTGCTTCTCGCCGAGCATCAACATGATCGCGGCGGTCAGCAGCGGCAGCAGGATGGGCGCGACGATCAGGTGAGTCATCGCCATCATTCTTTGGGCTCCCGGCCATCCACATGGTCGGTGCCGGTCAGGCCCCGGGAAGCCAGCAGCACCACCAGGAACAGCGCGGTCATGGCGAAGCTGATGACGATCGCGGTCAGCACCAAGGCTTGTGGCAACGGGTCGGTGTAGTGCAACAGGTCCTGCGGCACGCCGTCCTTGATGATCGGCTCCTTGCCGATGAACAGGCTGCCCATGCTGAAGATGAACAGATTGACGCCGTAGGACAGCAGGCACAGGCCCATGACCACCTGGAATGTCCGAGGGCGCAGGATCAGCCAGACGCCGGACGCGGCCAGTACGCCGATGGCGATTGCGATGACTTCTTCCATCAGACGGCTCCTTTGGCGGCAACGGATCTGGGCTGGGCGGCGGTTTTGTGGCCGCGCACCGATTGGTGGGCGAGGGCGGTGAGGATCAACAGGGTCGAGCCGACCACCACGCCGTACACGCCGATGTCGAAGAACAGCGCGCTGGCCAGGTGAATGTCACCCAGCAGCGGCAATGAGAAATGCCAGGTGTGGGTGGTCAGGAACGGATAGCCGACGACCATCGCGCCCAGGCCCGTGGCCGTGGCAATCATCAGTCCGGTGCCCATCCAGCGCAGTGGCCGCAGGCTCATTTGCGCCTCGACCCACTGCGTGCCGGCGACCATGTATTGCAGGATGAACGCCACCGACATCACCAGCCCGGCGACAAAACCGCCACCCGGTTGATTGTGCCCGCGCATGAACAGGTAGAACGACACCACCAGCGCCACCGGCAACAGCAGGCGCACCAGCACCGCCGGCACCATCATGAAACCGAGCGCGGTGTCGCTGGCGTGACGCGGGTTGACCAGGTCGGTGACCACATCCGGCGCGAGCAAGCGTTGCTGGGCCGGCAGTTGCAGGCTTTCTTTCGGCGGGCGGAAACGACGCAGCAGAGCGAACACGGTCAGGGCCACGGCCACCAGCACGGTGATTTCACCAAGGGTGTCGAAACCACGGAAGTCCACCAGCATCACGTTGACCACGTTGCTGCCACCACCTTCGGGCAAGGCGCGGCTGAGGTAGAACGAGGAAATGTCGTTGGGGGTTTGGCGCGTCAGCATGGCGTAGGCCAGCAACGCCATGCCGACACCGACCGCGGTCGACAGCAGCAAGTCGCGGATCCGCCGTACCCGCGCCCGACGCAGGCTGCCCGGCAACGGCGAGACCTCCTCGATCCGTCGTGGCAGCCAGCGCAGGCCCAGCAGGATCAGCACCGTGGTCACCACTTCAACCGCCAGTTGCGTCAGGGCCAGGTCCGGCGCGGAAAACCAGACGAAGGTGACGCAGGTCATCAGGCCGCAGACGCTGACCATGGTCAGGGCCGCGAGCCGGTGATACTTGGCCTGATAGGCCGCGCCAAGGGCGCAGGCGATGGCCAGCAACCACAGGGTGACGAACACGATCGATCCGGGGATTTTCGGCCGGTCACCCCAGTGAAGGCTGCTGTGCAACATGGGGATCAACCCCGCCAGCACGGCGGCGAGCACCACCAGGAACAACTGCATTTGCAGGCGTTTGGTGCCAATCCGCGGTTCCAGGCGGCGGGCCAGGCGCATGATGGCGATCAGCGCGTATTCGAACAAGTGCTTGCCGTCCAGGCGCCCGATGACGGGCGGACGGTCGAAGCGCCCGCGCTTGAACTGATTGCGCAGCAGCAGGTAAAGCACGGAGCCGCAGGACAAGGCGATCAGGCTCATGATCATCGGCGCGTTCAGGCCGTGCCAGATGGCCAGGCTGTATTCGGGCAGCGTGCCGCCGACCACCGGTTGCGCCGCGGCAGCGAGCAGCGGGCCGACTATCTGGGCCGGGAAGATCCCCACCAGCAGGCAAGTGAACACCAGCAATTCCACCGGCGCGCGCATCCAGCGCGGTGGCTCGTGGGGCGTGTGGGGCAAGTCGGTCGCGGGCGGGCCGAAGAACACATCCACGGTGAAACGCAGGGAGTAAGCCACGCTGAAGGTACCGGCAATCGTTGCCACGATCGGCAGGCTCAGTTCGACCCAGCGCGTGGCATTGATGAACACGGTTTCGGCGAAGAACATCTCTTTGGAGAGAAAACCGTTGAGCAACGGCACGCCGGCCATCGAGGCGCTGGCGACCATGGCCAGGGTGGCGGTGAACGGCATCAGCTTGTACAGGCCGCTGAGTTTACGGATATCGCGGGTGCCGCTTTCGTGGTCGATGATGCCGGCGGCCATGAACAACGAGGCCTTGAACGTCGCGTGGTTGAGGATGTGGAATACCGCGGCGACGGCGGCCAGCGGGCTGTTCAAACCGAGCAACAGAGTGATCAGGCCGAGGTGGCTGATGGTCGAGTAGGCCAGCAATCCCTTGAGGTCGTTCTGGAACATCGCGCAGTACGCCCCGAGCAACAGGGTGCAGGCGCCGGCGCCGCTGACGATGTAGAACCATTCTTCACTGCCCGACAGCGAAGGCCATAGCCGCGCAAGCAGGAAGACCCCGGCCTTGACCATGGTCGCCGAGTGCAAATACGCCGACACGGGCGTCGGCGCGGCCATGGCGTGGGGTAGCCAGAAGTGAAAGGGAAATTGCGCACTTTTGCTCAGGGCGCCGATCAGGATCAGGGGCAACAGGATCGGGTAGAGGGCATGGGCGCGAATCAGGTCGCCGGCGGCCAGGACCTTGTCCAGGTCATAGCTGCCGACCACATGGCCGAGCAGCATGACCCCCGCCAGCAGGCACAAACCGCCCGCACCGGTCACCATCAGCGCCATGTAGGCACCGCGCCGGGCATCGGCGCGATGGTGCCAGTAGCCGATCAACAGGAACGAGAAGAGGCTGGTCAGTTCCCAGAAAAACACGATCTGGATCAGGTTGCCGGAAATCACCAGCCCGAGCATGGCGCCCATGAAGGCCAGGAAAAACGCGAAGAATCGCGGCACTGGATCGTTCGGCGACATGTAGTAGCGGGCGTACAGCGAAACCAGGGTGCCGATGCCCAACACCAGCATGGAGAACAGCCAGGCGAAACCGTCCATGCGCAGGACGAAGTTCAGGCCCAGGCTGGGCAGCCATGAAAACTCTTCGCGAATGACGCCGCCATCGGCGATCTGCGGGTACAGGAAGGCGACCTGAAGGGTGCCAATCAGGGCGATCAGGCCAGCCAGCAGGGATTCGGCGTTACGGGCATTGTGCGGCAACACGGCCGCCAAACAGCTGCCTATGAAAGGCAGAAGCAGTAGAACTATCAGGGACATAGGCTTCTAATCTGCGGAAGTTTGTGAAGCATCATACGTGCCAGCTCCCGGATCACCAAACGCCAAGCTGTCGCAGAATCCTACACGGTAGACGGAAAAGCCCTGATTCACATTGTTTCTGGTAGAGGGTTTTCGCCTGTACTGACGCCATCGCGAGCAAGCTCGCTCCCACAGGTTTTGAGGTGTACATACAGTTTTGTGCGCAATACATAACACTGTGGGAGCGAGCTTGCTCGCGATGGCGGCCTATCTGGAAATGCAGAGTTTGCGGTTTATCACTGAGTTTCCTGCTCCAGCTCTTCCTCAACCACCGCACCCTTACCCTTGGTCTTCAACTCACTGACGATCACCGCCGCTACAATCAACCCGGCCCCGACCAGGGCAATCGCCGGCAAGCGTTCCCCGGCAATGCGCCCGACAATCCCGGCCCATACCGGTTCGCCGGCATAGATCAGCGTGGCGCGGGTCGGTGAAACGCTTTTCTGCGCCCAGTTCATCGCCACCTGAATCGCCGCACTCGCCGCCCCCAGGCCCAGCGCGCTGCACAGCAGCAACCAGGAAAAGTCCGGAATCGCCTCGTTGGTCGGCACCACCATCAGGAACGACAGCACCGAAGTGACTGCCAGTTGCACCGTCGTCACCCGGCGCACATCGACCTGGCCGGCATAGGTGCTGATCAGGATGATCTCGGCCGCAATGGCCACGGCGCTGATCAAGGTGGCGATTTCACCGGGGCTGAAGTTGAACGAGGCACCGGACGGCCCGGACAACAGCATCAACCCGGTAAAGGCCAGCATGATGCCGATGCTGGGCATCAACCCCGGACGCCGCCCCAGCACCAGCCATTGCAACAACGGCACAAACGGGACGTACAGCGCGGTAATGAATGCCGATTGGCTGCTGGGAATGCTCTGCAACCCGACCGTCTGCAAACCGTAGCCGAGCATGATGGCCACGCCGATAAACGCCCCGGCCTTGAGTTCGAACAGGGTCAGGTCGCGCAGGTGACGCCAGGAAAACAGGGCGACGATGCTCGCGGCGGCGGCAAAGCGCAGGCCGACGAAAAACATCGGGCCGCTGACGGTCATCGCATGCTGTACCAGCAGGAAGGTACCGCCCCAGACCATCGTGATCAGTACCAGCACGCATTCGGCCTTGCTGAACCTTGTAAAACGGGAGGAAGCCTTTGGGGAGTTCACCGACGTCATGACCTTGCACGCTACTGGAGGGGGACGCACAATGCGCCGAATGTTGCGCAGTATACTGCCCAACCCCACTCAGTGAGCAATATAGTGCACAAAGATTCTACCCAACGGGCTTCGGTCCTCCAGCACGTCAGTCAAAACGTCCGTCGCTTGCGCCATGCCGCCGACCTGAGCCAGACCGCGCTAGCCGAAAAGTCCGGTGTCAGCCGCCGAATGCTGGTGGCGATCGAGGCCGGGGAAAAGAACGTCAGCCTGACCACCCTCGACCGCGTGGCCGAAGCCCTCGACGTCGCCTTCAGTGACTTGATCCAGGCGCCCGACGCCCGCGATCCCAGCCGTATCAATGAGCTGGCCTGGACCGGCACGATCCCCGGCAGTAAAGCGGTGTTGCTCTCCAAAGCCCAGGCCAGCCGCGAAGTCGAACAGTGGGAATGGTGCCTGCAACCGGGCGAGGTGTATCCGTCGGAGCCGGACGCCGATGGCTGGAGCGAGCAGATTTATGTCTTCGAAGGTTGCCTGACCGTTATGCTCGGCGACCAGCCGCAGCATATCGGCGCGGGTGAATTTTTCATGTTCGCCAGCAATCAGCCGCACTGTTATCGCAACGATGGGGCGGTGGCGGCGCGGTTTGTGCGCAATGTGGTGATCTGAACAGGGAGAGTACGATGGGCCAGACCTTGACCAATGACGCCGACATCCTGATTGTCGGTGGCGGCCTCAGTGGCGCGCTGCTGGCGGCGCAGTTGATGCGTTTGCCGGGCCGGCGCCGGGTGCTGGTGATCGAGCCCAGGGCCGAGTTGGGGCGGGGCGAAGCCTACAGCGCGGTGGAACTGGGCCATACGCTCAACGGCAATGCGGCGCGGATGAGTGTCGACCCGGACAACGCCGACGACCTGACCCAATGGTTGACCGGGTACATCGAGGCTGGCGGCTGGCCGGAATCGGATCAGCAGCACGTGCCGATCAGCGAGCTGTTTCCGCCTCGCGGGATTTTCGGCCTGTACGCCCGGCAGCGCCTGGCCGAAGCGCAGGCGGTGGGCGCTTTGAACGGTTCGACGGTCGAGCATGTGCAGGCCGAAGTGGTCGATTTGCAAACCGATGCCGACGTCGTGCGGTTGACCTTGAGCGATGGCCGATGCTTGCAGGGCGCTTTTGCGGTGCTGGCCACCGGGATGTTTCCCGCCGCGCGCACGCCACAAACCCGGTCCAGTGGCTTGAATGCGGCGGCCCTCGATCCGTGGGACGTGGCGGCCATGCAGCGGCTCGATCCGCAATCGACGGTCATGATCATCGGCTCGGGCCTGACCATGGTCGACGCCGTGGTGTCCCTGGAACAGGCCGGGCATCGCGGCCCGATCGAAGTGTTTTCCCGTCATGGCCTGCTGCCCCATGTGCGGCGCCAGCCACCGGCCTGGGTGGATTTTCTCGCCGAGGATCAGGGCATCCGCACACCTCGCCAGTTGATGCGTGAACTGCGTCGGCACTGCCGGGACGCTATCGCTCAGGGCGTCGACTGGCAGGCGCCGCTGGATACGGTGCGGGCGCACATTGGTCGCTTGTGGCATCAGGCGACGGATATGCAGCGTCGGCAGTTTGTGCGGCATGTGCGGCCGTGGTGGGAAAGCCATCACCACCGCTCGCCACCCTTGAGTGCCGAACTGGTGGAGCGCTTATATAAAGAAGGGCGGTTACGTATTCACGCGGCCTCTTACCAGGGCCTTGAGCCTTCGCTGAATGGCGAGGTGAGTATTCGCCTTCGACGGCGCGGCGAAGCGCACAGCTGTGTGGTCAGCGGTGCCGCCCTGATCAACTCCAGCGGTATCGAATACGACTGGCGCCGGGTTGCGCGGCCGTTGCCCCGGCAATTGCTCGCCCGAGGCCTGGTCCGGCCGGGGCCGTTGGCCTTGGGCATCGCGGCAGAGGTCGATGGTGCGGTCCTGAACGCCGAGGGGCTGCCCGCCCGCCGTCTGTTTGCCATGGGGCCGCCTTTGCGCGGTATGTGGTGGGAAAGTACCGCCGTCACCGACGTGGCTAGCCAGGCCAAGGCGTTGGCCGGGCGGCTGACGGGACTCGTCGATCAGGTTGTGGGTATGAGTACATATCCGTTGCTGCGGTAACGGCGGCTGGTGGTTTCGCCCTTACGGCGAGTCACTTTTTTTACAAGCCCTAAAAAAGTAACCCAAAAAACGCTCGCCCCGAACGTACGGCCCCTCGCTAAGGCTCGGGGTTCCTTCGCTCCGGCATTCATCCGGGGGCATCGCCTCCGGTCGGCTTCGCTCGACCTCCTCTCGATGTGTTCGGCTGCGCCGAACGGCGCTGCGCGCCCATCCCCGGATGAACACCTCCACTCAGCCTGCCGAGGGGGCGGGTGGATCAAGATCAAAAGCTGCAGGCGAGCTAACGCTCGGCCTGATGAGTGGTTAGAAGCGTGGGTGTACGCCGATCTGCTTTTGCTCTTCTGTGGGAGCAGTGTCGAGCGCAAAATCCGTGTACAACCACGTCCCCTGTGGGAGCGAGCTTGCTCGCGATGACGGCCTGTCAACCGACTCAACTCTCACAGACGAACAAACCCGGCAAAAAACCGCGGCCCCCCACCCGAGGCCGCGGTTTTCCATAGGGCTCAAGCCGGCCCCATCAACCAACGTGGCTAATGGGGCGCGGGGCTCAGTTGGCGATCACCGGCACCGTCCGCACGGAGCCTTGGGACGAGGTGATCGTGGCGGTCGGGTTCGCCGACGGTACGACCGTGGTGGTGTTGTTCACTGTCAACCGCCAGCGACCGTTCCCCGGTACGGTGGTGGTGCCCAGGGTGACCAGTCCGGTCGGCGTGGTGACCTTGATGGTGATGGTGTTGCCGGTGGTCACCGATGAGGTGCCGGCAAAGTTCCAGGTGAAGCGGTTATTGGAACGGGCGCTCACCGTTGCGGTGGTCACTGCGAAGGTTTCCGCAGCAGGTCGTGGCGAGACCTGCACCGTGACCGTGGCCGGCGACGTCGACTGGGCGCCGAAGCTGTCCCGGGCGATGTAGGTGAAGGTCGTGGTGAAGGCCGTGGTGATGGTGGCCGGTGGGGTATAGGTGAGCACCGTGCCGTTGCTGCTGACGGTGCCGCGATCTGCCGGTGGTTGAGTGAAGCTGGCGACCGCGAGTGGAACATTGCCTTCCGGGTCGCTGTCGTTGGCCAGCACGTTGATTGGAATCGCCACACCCAGTGTCGTGACGGCATCGGCGACTGCCACCGGAGGCCGGTTAGGCGCCACGGTAATGGTCACGGTTGCCGCTGTCGTCGAGGCCAGGCCTTTGACGTCTTGGGCCTTGTAGGTGAACGTCGTGGTCAGCGGCGCGTTGACGACAGCGGGAGGGGTGTAGACCACCGCCGTGGTGCCGCTCAATGCCACGGAGCCCTGCTCGGTGGCCGGTTGGGTCAGCGCCGTAATGCTCAGCGGCGTATTGCCGTCCGGGTCCCTGTCATTGGCCAGCAGGTTGAGGGTGATCGGCACGCCGAAGCTGGTGCCGCCGGTATCGGCGACGGAGATCGGTGCCTGGTTCGCCCCGGTGTCCGGTGCAGTGCCGACGACTATGACCGGCTCGGTGTCATTGCCGCCGGCGGCGGATTTGACTGTAACGGTTGCAGGGGGTTGGGTCAGGTCAGCCACCGTCAGGTGTTGCAGGGTGCCGGTTTTCGACAGCCGTCCGTAACCCTGGGCGACCATGTCCGGCACCACCACCTCGTCTGTGGAAGTGGCCTCGATCAGCAGGCTGTGGTTGCTCCAGCTATAACGGGCGGTCTGGATTTTCACCACGTCCGAGAGCTTGCTCGACACCGCGGTCGGGCGGGTGGTCCCGGCCGGGTTGGTGGCGGTGACCACCACGACCGGCGGCACGGTTCCATTGGCCAGCAGATGCTGGGCGAAGAACACGCCGTTGTTATCGCTCAGCATGTTGGTCTGGCAAGGTGACACAGGCGGGCCGGGGACCAGGGCGATGCTTTCGCGAAAGCACAGGGTCGAACCGGTGGCGGCTTTGGCAAACACTTCGACCTGTGTGTTGTTGCCGCCAGTGCCGGCTACGCGGCGGTAGGTGGCACGGCTCATGTCCACCGCGGTTTGCACGCGGTTGTCGAGCACCTTGCCGGACAGGGTGAAGAGGTTGGTCTGGATAGTCCCGGCCGGGCCCTGGATGCGCACGAAGTTAGTGTTGTTGGGGCTGCCGGTCACGGCTTCGGTGAGGTTCGGGTCGCCGACGAAGGTTTCGACGGCGCCGGTGTCCGGGTTCACTTCGGTGTAGGGGCCGTTGACGCTGCGCAGGAACGGACCGATCGCCCCATTGACTGCACCGCTGAAAACCCCCGGCGCACCGACGCCGACGTCCCGGGTGATGTTGATTGCACGACGGCCGGGGGTGGTGACGTTGACCGTTTCCACGCCATAGGGGTGGGTAATGGTGTAGGTCCCGGCTGTGGGAATGTTCACCCGCATACGAATCCGCGCGAAGCTGATCTGGTCGCCGTCGAGCGGGTTGCCGCCAGCAAATGCAGCTTCGATCCCGGCGACATAAGCGTCCATGCCATAGCCGGCGGTGTTGTTGGGGATGCTGGTCTCGGCAAGGAACCAGAAGGCTTCGTCTGGCCAGTTATCCGGGAACACCATCGGCTGGGTGTCGTCGAAAACGCCAGGTGTCGGCAGCAGGGTGCACATGTAGGCCGGTGGCACACTGGCAGCGACCCGCGAGCTGGCGGCGCGTGACTGGCACAGCTCCATCGACAGTTGATTGTTGTCCTGATACCAGATCGGGAATTTCCCGGTGGCAAAGGTGTAAGGGCCGGGATCGACGGCGGCGAGTTGCGCGAAGGCACTGTCGGACAGCGATAGCGTCAGTCCCAGGGCGTTGAGCGCCAGGCGTGGCCATTTGTTCATGATGCCTCCTGATGAGGATCTGGGCATGTGGGCGTTCATTGCACGATGACCACTTCTTCGGTATCGCTGCCGCCATTGGACGACGACACACGAACCTGGGCTGGCGGAATCGGCGAGATCCCGGTGGCCAGGCTTTTCACCGCGCTGTCACCACTCAAGGCGCCGATGGCGATACCGGTGCCGGAGGTGGCGGTGAGTACCGGTGGCGATGTTTCATCGCTGGTCGAGGCCACGATGGTGATTTGCCCGGTGCTCAGGCTGTACTCGGCGCGTGAGATCGTCACCAGGTCGGTCAGCTGCATGGGCAAGGTGGTCGGCGTGCTGCTGGTGATGGCCAGGTGGTTGTCGGCGGTCACCTGCAAGGTGCTCGGCAGCGTCGGATTGTTCGGCGACTGCGCATACCAGTGGCCAGTGGTGTTCGCTTCGGTGAAGTTCAGCACCGGGTTGTTGCTGTCCAGGGTCACGCTGGCCGGTGGTGGCGGGGCCAGCACGAACACGTCCTGCTGGGCCACCGGGGCGCTGGTGCCGGGCTGTCGCGAGTAGGTGCTGCGCTCGGCGATCACCGGGGTCGGCCGGACCACCGTCGACAACTTGCCGGATACGGCGAAGAGGTTGGTGCGCAAGTCCAGGCCATTGGGGCCTTCGAGGCGCACGTAGTTGGTGTTGAACGGGCTGCCGGTGACGGCTTCGGTGAGATTCGGATCGCCAACGAATTGTTCGGCCTGGCCAGTGCTCGGGTTGGTCTCGGTGTAGGGTCCATTGACGCTGCGCAGGAACGGCCCGACGTCACCCTTGAGCGCGCCGTCGTAGGTTTTTGGCGCACCGATGCCGATGTCCCGGGTCATGTTGATCGCCCGCCGGCCGGGAGTGTCGACGTTGAACACTTCGACGCCGTAGGGGTGGGTGATGACATAAGTGCCGGCGGTGGGCACGTCGATGCGAATACGGATACGGGCGAAGCTGATCTGGTCGCCCTCCAGCGGATCGCCGCTACTGAAGGCTGCCTCAACCGCCGAGACATAGGTCAGGTCGATGCCTCGGGCGGCATCGACGATGGTGGTTTCGCCCGTGGCCCAGAACGCTTCGTCGGGGAAATTGGTCGGGAAGACCAACGGTTGAGTGTCGTCGAAAATACCGGGGTTCGGGATCAACGAGCACATGTAAGTCGGGGCGCCCGGCGTGCTGGCAACCCTGGAACTGACAGCCTTGGATAAACACAGGTCAAGGGTTCGGCCGTGGGTATCTTGATACCAGGCGGCGAAATTGCCATTGGCTGGCAGGTAGGGTCCGGGGTCTGCGGCAAACAGCGCTGCGTGGGCAATGCCTTGGGCTAGAGCGGTCACAATCAGGGCGGACGCGGTTTTGCACAGTAAAGGGTGCATGAGTATTCCCTCTATCGAAGTACCTGTCCCTTGGGCATGGGGCAGTTGGCAGGGTGTTCGGCAACTTCCATACCAATCAGCGAAAACGCCCGTGGGAAGCCCGGAGTAAGGGCGATGGCGCAGTCGCGGGTGACAGCCTGGGAGGCTGGGACGCGGGCGGCTTTCCCCAGCTTTGGGGGTGGATAGGGTGCGCGGGGCGGGAGGGGATCGTAGTACACCGGGCAAACAGCCATGCGTGGGCTATAAACCTATAGGGGGTTTCCGGGAACCGTGTCCATGAACACAATCGCCAAAGTACTTGCGACCGAAAGCGAAGTTCGCTTGAACACGCGCAAGGAGCCGTTCGATCTGCTGCGCTGGTTTTCACTGATCAGCATGCTAGTGATCGGTACGGTGGCGGTGGCGCTGGGGGCGGTGTCCTCGCGGTTCGTGATTACCGAAAGCGTGCAGCGCGATGCGCTATTGACCTCACAATTCATCCAGTCGATTGCCTCGACCGAAGTGCGCCATGTGTCGATTCCCAAAGTCCGGACCATGGGCGAGTTGCTCGACCCACGAAAAGACAAAGACTTTCCTGACGTCGACCCGCTGTCCCGTGCCAGTGCCCGTGATGATTTCCTCGACCATATCGAAAATTTGCCGGACGTGATCCTGGCCAACATCTATGCCCCCGACCGCATGGTGATCTGGTCGACCAACCCGGCCTTGATGGGCATCACGATCCATGGCGATGAAGACCTCGACCGGGCATTCAATTCGAAAATTTCCGTGTCGACCAGTTACCACGATGTAGACAAATCCCGCATGGAGCAGAAGTTCCTGGAGCCACCCAAATACACCTTCATCGAAAACTACATTCCCCTGTTCGACGCCGATGGCAGCACCGTCACGGCGATGGTCGAGATTTACAAGGAGCCGAAGGACCTGATCAACCGCATGGAGCGCGGCCTGGTGCTGATCTGGCTGGCGACCGCCCTGGGCGGCGGTCTGATTTACCTGGGCCTGTACTGGATCGTGCGGCGGGCGGCAATCCTGCTGGCGACGCAGCAGAAGCAATTGATCACCAACGAAACCTTTGTGGCGCTGGGGGAGGTGTCCTCGGCGGTCGCCCACAGTCTGCGCAATCCGTTGGCGAACATCCGTTCAAGCGCCGAGCTGGCGATAGAGTTCGACAGCGGTCCGGCGCATAGGCACATCAACGACATCATTGGTCAGGTCGATCGCATGTCGACATGGGTACGGGAGTTGCTCCAGTCCCTGCGACCGCTCAATGACGAGGCGGAACCGGTGAACCTGGTGGCGGCCCTGCATGACAGCCTGATGGCTTACGAGCATCAGATCAGCAAGGCCAGGATCAACGTGGTGTTCGAGCCGGACCAGACGCCCATGGTCCTGAGCCAGCACGTGCAACTGACCCAGATCCTCAACAGCCTGCTGTCCAATGCGGTGGAAGCCATGGACGGCGGCGGTACGCTGACCATCCAGATCGAGTCGCGCGATGCCCAGCGCGTCAGCGTGAGGGTGAGCGATACCGGCAAAGGCATGAGCGAGGAACAGCGCACCATGGCCTTCCGGCCGTTCTTCACCACCAAGCAGGGCGGGCTGGGAGTCGGGCTGGTGCTGGTCAAGCGGATCATGGAGCGTTTTGGCGGTGCGGTGACCCTGGATAGCCGTGAAGGCGAGGGCACCACTGTTCGCCTGTCGTTTAATCTGGTCCCCTGAAAACGGGGATGAACTACCCCCAATATCGGGGGTTCAATCCCCGGTCCTTTCCACGGTCATCGCCCATTGATTGTGATAAATCATTGTTTTGTTGAGTGTTAGTACTTTTTTATAAAAAAAACACATGATTGGCGAGGTCCTTGCAAACCACCATTACCCCCCTTCACGACATCGAGGCGGCTGGTGATGGAAAAAAAAGAGCTGCATTCGCCACGCGCACGAGCCTTGGGCATGCACCTGGTGCTGATGCTGGTGACCGGTTTGCTGGCCAGCCAGCTGCTGGTTGCCAGCCAGCCGACGTCGACGCCCGCACCTGCTCCTGCAGCCACTTCCGAGCCCGCTGTCGTTGAAGACGCCACCCCGTGGGGTGGCAACTATTTCCCCAACACCCTGCTGACCGACCAGGACGGACAGCAGCTGCGTTTTTTCGATGATTTGATCAAAGACAAGGTGGTGGTGATCAACTTCATCTTCACCTCGTGCAGCGACTCCTGCCCCCTGGAAACCGCGCGCCTGCGCCAGGTGCAGAAACTGCTGGGGGATCGGGTCGGCAAGGACATCTTCTTCTACTCCATCAGCATCGACCCCTTGAGTGATACCCCCGAGGTGCTCAAGGCCTATGCGCAACGCTTCCAGGTCGGGCCCGGGTGGAAATTCCTCACCGGGGAATTCGCCGACGTCACCGACCTGCGCAAAAAACTGGGGCTGTTCATCGAAGGCGTCGATAACGGGCGCAACAAGGACCACAACCTGAGCCTGATCGTCGGCAACCAGGCAACGGGCCGCTGGATGAAAGCCTCGCCGTTCGAAAATCCGTGGATTCTGGCCGACCAGTTGGCCAATACCTTGCACAACTGGAAACAGCCCAGTGTGGAAGAAAGCTACGTCAACGCACCGGAAATCCGCCCGCCGAGTAATGGCGAAGAGCTGTTTCGCACCCGCTGCGCGTCTTGCCACAGCCTCGGTCCGCTGGACGGGCAGGGCATCGGCCTGCACAGCATCGGCCCGGACCTGATCGGCGTGACCTATCAGCGCGATCCGGCCTGGCTCAACCGCTGGATCCGCGAACCTGACCGCATGCTCGCGGAAAAGGACCCGATTGCGATGGAACTGTTCGAGCGCTACAACAGGATCTCGATGCCTAACCTGCGGCTGGATGAGCGTTCCGTCCAGTCCATCATCGATTTCCTGCAAGAAGAAACCGATCGCCAGCATCCGCCGGTGGTGCCAGTGGCCAGTGGTAACGAGGAGCCTGAGCATCATCATTCGGTCGCGCAACCCGACATGCCCAAGGTGCAATAGCGTCAAAAAAATTACGTTGGCCAGTCAATGGCTATCAATGCCACCTACACTGATCCAGAAAGCGGCTGAACAGGCTCGATTTCAAGTATCCAGGACACCGCCATGCAGATACTAGAACAACAAAAAGTAGCTGCGCCGCAGGCTCCGGCAGCACAACGCAAGAGTTGGCGGCCGCAGTTCAATTTACTGCGCTGGTTTTCCCTGGCGAGCTTTCTGATCATCGCTGTGGTGGCGCTGGGGCTGGGTTACATCTCCACGCGCTTTGTGGTCGACGAAAGCATCGAGCGCGATTCGATGCTGACCGCGCAGTTCATCCAGTCCATTGGCGAGGCTGAAATCCGGCATGCCGGCATTGCCCCGGGCCGAACCATGGGCGAAATGCTCGACCCGCGCATGGACGATGCCTACCCCGACGTCAACCCGGCATCCCGGGCCGCCGCGCGCGTTGAGTTTCTCGACCATGTGGAGCATCTGCCGGACATCCTGCTGGCGACGGTGTACGCCCTGGACCGCACCGTGGTCTGGTCGACCAACCCCGAGTTGATCGGCGTGCGCATCGAGGGCGACGATGAGCTGGACGAATCCTTCGAAATGAAATCGCCGGTGTCCACCAGCTACCACGAAATCGATGAGGAGCGTCCCGAGCAACGCTTGCTGCGCGAACCGGAGTATTTGTTCGTCGAGAACTACATTCCGATGTTCAACGCCGACAGAAGCAAAGTGATTGCCATGGTGGAAATCTATAAAGAGCCGCTGGATCTGGTGGAACGCATCCAGCGTGGCTTCAAGGCGATCTGGCTGGCCACGCTGATCGGCGGGGCGGCCATTTACCTGGGGCTGTTCTGGATCGTACGACGCGCGGCGACGCTGTTGCAGAGCCAGCAGAAACAACTGATCGCCAACGAGACCTTTGTCGCCCTTGGCGAGATGTCTTCGGCGGTCGCCCACAGCTTGCGCAACCCGCTGGCCAATATCCGTTCCAGCGCCGAACTGGCCCAGGGCATCGCCAGCCAGACCGCACAGAAAAACATTGGCGACATCATCAGTCAGGTCGACCGCATGTCGCGCTGGGTCCGTGAATTGCTGGTGTCGTTGCGGCCGATGAATGACGACTGTGAAACGGTCGACCTGGTGCTGGCCCTCGAAGACACCTTGAGTGCCTTCGAGTCCCTGATCAAACGTTCGGACGTCGAAGTGCGTTTCTCTCCTGTCAGCGTGCCGCCGATCGTCAGCCAACAGGTGCTGCTCACGCAAATACTCAATAGCCTGTTTGCCAATGCACTGGAAGCCATGCCCAAGGGTGGCGTGCTGACGATCGAGATCGATTCCTCGGTGCCCGGCGACTTGAGCATGACCCTGACCGACACTGGCAAGGGCATGTCCAAACAACAGCAACAAATGGTCTTCAAGCCGTTCTTCACCACCAAGCAAGGTGGGTTGGGCGTGGGCCTGGCCCTGGTCAAAAGAATTATGGAACGGTTTGACGGCTCGGTCGAACTGACCAGTCGGGAGCAGGAAGGAACCCGCGTTTGTCTCAATTTCAAAGTGGCAACGGGAGGGGCATATGGAGCACAGCATTCTGCTGGTCGAGGATGACGAAATTCTCGCCGAGAATATTCAGACTTACCTGGAGCGCAAGGGCTTCGAGGTGACCGTTTGCCACTCGGCCGAAGATGCACTGGAGCAATTGGGTTCTTTCGCTCCTGACGTGGTACTGACCGACAACTCGTTGCCGGGCATGAGTGGTCACGACCTGATCCAGAAGCTGCGCATCAGCGCGCCGGATCTGAAAGTGATCATGATGACCGGTTACGGCAACGTTGAAGACGCCGTGGCGGCGATGAAAGAGGGGGCCTTTCACTACGTCACCAAACCGGTGGCCCTGCCAGAGCTCAAGCAGTTGTTGGACAAGGCCCTGGCCACCGACCGCATGGAGCGCACGCTGTCGTTTTACCAAGAGCGCGAAGCCCAGAAGTCGGGGGTGCAGGCACTGATTGGCGAGTCGGCACCGATGGCGTACCTCAAGGGCACCATCACCCAATTGCTCGACGCCGAACGGCGCATGGTCAACAGCGATTTGCCGCCGGTGCTGGTGGAAGGCGAGACGGGCACCGGCAAGGAACTGGTGGCCCGGGCCTTGCACTTCGACGGCCCGCGCGCCAAAGGCCCGTTCATTGAATTCAACTGTGCTTCGATCCCGTCCAATCTGGTGGAGTCGGAACTGTTCGGCCACGAGAAGGGCGCCTTCACCGACGCCAAGGATCGTCGCATGGGGCTGGTGGAAGCGGCCGATGGCGGCACGCTGTTCCTCGATGAAGTCGGTGAAATGGACCTGCTGCTGCAAGCCAAGCTGCTGAAGCTGCTGGAAGACCGGACCATTCGCCGGGTTGGTTCGGTGAAGGAGCGCAAGGTCAATCTGCGGGTGATCAGCGCCACCAACTGCAACCTCGAACAAATGGTCCAGCAAGGCAAATTCCGCCGCGACCTGTTTTTCCGCCTGCGCATCATTTCCATCAAGGTGCCGCGCCTGTATGCCCGTGGCGCCGATATCCTGCTGCTGGCCCGGCACTTCCTGGGGCTGCATGGCAAACGCTATGGCAAGCCGAACCTGCATTTCAGCGACCAGGCCGAAGATTTGCTGCTCAGCTACAGCTGGCCGGGCAACGTGCGCGAACTGCGCAACATGCTGGAGCAAACCGTGTTGCTGGCGCAAAGCGACACCATCGCCGCCCATCAGTTGAACGTCTGCCTGAGCCTGGTGGATGAGCCACCGATGTTTCATCACGAGCCGCCACATTCCAGTGAGCCGCGTCCGTCCTACAACGGCAGCGAGTCCATGAACCTGCCGGAAGTGGAGCGCGACATGGTGCGCAAGATGCTCGACAAAACCGACTGGAACGTCACCAAATCGGCACGCCTGCTGGGTCTGAGCCGTGACATGTTGCGCTACCGGATCGAAAAGCTCGGCCTCGCCCGCCCGGACAAACGCCAGTGGTAGGGGGTGTTCTCAATTAGTTTCCCCACCGCGTTGTCGCCTTAAAGCTGGCCAGGCAAGGCGTAGGCCGCGGGGAATGGTTGTTCCCTTTCCAAGGCCTGCAACGCAGCATGGCCAGCTTTAAGGCACAACCCGAAGGGCCGGGTCTGCTGTTGTGCAGGGCTGTGTTGCTCGAAGCTGATTTGGAATGACCAAACTGCGCTTCTCGCGCCTTGCCCTGCACAACAGCAGACCCGGCGCGGTAGGGAAACCAATTGAGAACGCCCCCTAGTGCTCACTGCAACACCGGGCCTTGACTCAGACAGGACTGCATGCAGCCGGGGTTCTCAACTTCCTGGTTCACGTACACGCCACGCTCCGGATCGTAGGAGCGGATAAACACCCGGACCGTGGCGTCGGCCACTGTCGGCAGGCGTGAGTCGGAAAACACGTGCTCGCTTGAAACCGGAATGAATTCCCCGGGCGCGGTCGGTATGTACGAACCCGGCGGCACGATGTTCATGGACGGTGGTACGGGGTGCGCGAAGGGTTGGTCGGCGCCGTAATAGTTGAATTCGCTGCTGTAGTTGGTGGTGGGCATGTCGTCGGCGTGGGCGACAGCGGGCGCGCCAAGGCAGAGGGCAAGCAAAAACGTCAGGTCGGTCTTTTTCATGGCAACACCTGCTAAATCGGTTTAACCACATTCCCCCCAAGGTTATTAACTATAGCTGCCACCGTGGACAGCCGTCGACGCTGCGCGGATTACAAGTTCGCAACACCTGCCAGGATGAGGTTGATCTAGACTCCGGCCGGTCAAATCGACGACCCGGACCCTGGAGCATGCAATGGAACTGCCGACAAAAGAACAAGCCATCGCCAGCAACCGCGAGGCGTGGAATGACTCCGCCCGTCACCACAAAGACTCCAGCGAATGGCAAGCCTTGTTGAAGGGCGTGGAATACGCGGAGTTTTCCTGCCTGGACGACACACTGACCGCTTTGCTGACCCAGACGGGTGTCGACGGCAAGGACGTGGTGCAACTGGGCTGCAACAACGGCCGCGAAAGTCTGTCGCTGTTTGCCTTGGGTGCGCTCAGCGTGGTGGGCGTCGACCAGTCTGAAGCATTTCTCGGGCAGGCACGGGAACTGGCGTCCCGCTCGCCCCATGCGCCGCAATTCATCGAAGCGGACATTCACCACTTGCCGGCCGGACTGCAGGAGCGCTTTGACCTGGCGCTGATCACCATCGGCGTCTTGAACTGGATGCCGGACATCGGTGAATTCTTCCGCCATGTGGCGCGTACGCTGAAGCCGGGTGGGGCGCTGGTGGTGTATGAAACCCACCCGTTCCTGGAAATGTTCGACCCCGAGGCAACCGATCCTTTTCGTCTGGCCAGTTCATACTTCCGTCGCGAACCGTTCGTGCAGCACGAACCGATCGTCTACGAAGGCAAGGTTGAGCAGCCGTCGGCGGCGTCCTACTGGTTCGTCCACACCCTGGGCGACCTCTTCAGCGCCGCCATTGCCGCCGGGCTGCAGATCCGTCACTTCAAGGAGTACCCGCACTCCAACCGTGAAGAGCTCTATGACCGCTATCAACAGCAGGTGGCGCAGTTGCCGTTGTGTTTTACGTGGGTGGTGGTGAAGAGCTGAGGGATGTGTAGCTCGGACTGACGCCTTCGCGAGCAGGGTCGCGAAGGCGGCCTGACAGCCGACCTGTTTTTTGTTGATGGTGTACATATCCGGTTTTTTGGTAACGGCGGCTTATGGTTTCGCCCTTACGGCGAGTCCCTTTTGGCAGACGCCCCAAAAGGAACCAAAAGGTCTCGCCCCGAACGTACGGCCCCTCGCTAAGGCTCGGGGTTCCTTCGCTGCGGCATTCATCCGGGGGCATCGCCTCCGGTCGGCTTCGCTCGACCTCCTCTCGATGTGTTCGGCTTCGCCGAACGGCGCTACGCGCCCACCCCCGGATGAACGCCTCCACTCAGCCTGCCGAGGGGGCGGGTGGATCAAGATCAAGAGCTGCAGGCGAGCTAACGCTCGGCCTGATGAGTGGTGAAGAGCAGTGGTGTACGCGGCTCTGTATTTGCTCTGCTGTAGGAGCGAGCTCGCGATGGCGGCCTGCCAGCCGACCGAAATCTTGCAGATGTACTGAGTACCTGTGGGAGCGGGCTTGCCCGCGAAGACGGCCTGCCAGCCGATCGAAATCTTTCAGATGTACTGAGTACCTGTGGGAGCGAGTTTGGTCCGGGCGGCGTTCCGACGATAGCGGCCTGCCAGTCGACCAGGTACATCACAGACAAACGAACCCCGCGATCAGGCCGGCCGGTAGGCCGCCTCGCTTTGGCTTTGGCTTTTGATCTTCTTGCCCCCTCGAGAGGCCGAGTGGAGGTTCTGTGCAGTGGGCAACCCGGCATGGATGCCGGGTTAGCCGCCGCCGGCCATGGATGGCCGATGGCGGCGGGCCCACGGAGCAGGACCGGAGCGAGGGCATGCCGAGCCTTGGCGAGGCACCGAACGTAAGGGGCAAGAGCCCTTGGTTACTTGGGGCTTTTCCAAGTGACCCGCCGTAAGGGCGGAACCCTAAGTGGCCGTTACCGCAGAAACGGATATGTACACCATCAAAACAAATGCGCCTGACACAAAGCCATCGCGAGCAAGCCCGCTCCCACAGGGATTGCGGATTACTCCAGAACGCCCTGTGCGCGGTGAGGCGCAGCTTCGCCCGCTGCGGTATAGGCCACCCGAGGCACACCCGGCAAACGCTGCTCCAGCAAAGCACTCAAGGACTCTCCCGGTTCCAGGTAGGCATCGCCGAAGTCGGCGCCGAGCTGGTTCGGGTGGGCGACGATTTCCAGCAGTCCGTCGGGCGGTGGCTCGGCGTTGCGCAGATCCACCGGGGTGCACACGTAGTCGGCGGTGGCACCGGCCAGGTTGCTCAGGCGACGGTTGAGCAGGTCCTTGAACACGCGCTTGGGCAGGCTGAGGTTTTGCCCCAGGTTGCGCGCCAGACGCACCGGCACCCCCTGGCGGGCGGCGAAGCGCGCGACGATCTCGCCGATCGGCCAGATGTTGTGCACGTGTTGATGGGAGTCCAGGTGGCTGGGGCGCAGGCCGTTGTCCAGGCAGCGCTGCCACTGGGCTTCGAGTTCTTCGAGCACGGCGTGGCGATCACGGCGCCCGAGCCAGAGGCGGGTGCGGGGCAGGTTGAGGTCGAACACGCCGGCACCGTCGCAAAACGTCGGACGCTGCACAATGCTCTGGCTCAACGGCCGGCCATAGGTCAGGTTGAAGTGCAGGCCAATGCGGCCTTCGAGCAACGGATGCCGGGCCAGGACGCAAGCCGCTTCGAACGCCGGCATGTTGGCCATGGCGGTGGCGGAGCTGATGAGCCCGGCCTGGAACGCGCCCAGGATCACCGCGTTTTCGCAGGCACTGAGGCCGAAATCGTCAGCGTTGACTATCACTTGCCGAGGCATGTTCACCCTCCTTGAGATTTTTCGTAGGCGCAGGCGCTTTGACCGCAGGTGCCGCGACGGGCGCCGGGGTGGCGACTGCGGCCGCCGCGCGCCGGGCGCGCCATTGCTGCAATCGGGGTTTGAAGCGTTGCCAGACCCGCAAGGCCAGCCCCAGCAGCAGACCGCTGGGGCGCCAGGAGTAAAAACTCCAGCGCCAGTGTTCCAGTTGCCCGGTCATGCGTTCGTGCAGTTGATGGCTGGAGTTTTCCAGGCTGACCCGCGACGCATCGATCCACAGCCAGTTGTCTTCCAGGCCCCAGCGAATCCACTCTTCGAGCAGCACCCGGCCGCTGCCCAAGTCGGCATATTGCGGCAGGAACGCCAGATTGTAGTCGTACAGTCGGCCCTGCTCCAGCAAGCCGAGGCGATAGCTGATGCAGCGCCCCTCCAGTTCCAGCAACACCACGCGCACCAGGCCTCGGGCCGCCAGGGCGGTGAAGGCGCGGTCCATCCACTGGCGATGGCGCGCATCGGAAAAAATCCCGACCCCTTCATCGCCTTTCCAGCTCACCGCTTCGACTTCACTGATTTCCTGCAACAGCGGCCCCATGGTCAGGGAGTCGGGGGTAATCCGCCGCACCTGGGCACCACACGCGGCGATGCGTTTGCGCGCCCGGCGCAGTTTGTAGCGCGGGTCGCCGGAGACTTCCTGATGGTCGGCCTCGCTGATCAGGTGCACCGGCACCCGACAGCTGAGGCGTTGTTCGGCGGTCGAACTCAGTGCCTGCCACGGTGCCAAGGCCTGCGCCGTGGAACCGACCAGTTCGTTGAGTTGCAGCACGGCATGGGGCAGGCGTTGACGGATCTGCGCCAGCGCCTTGCATAAATTGTCGCCTTCCAGCCTCGTCAGCAGTGCGAGGCGGTCGGTGAGGGGGTAGCCCAAATGATGCAGGACCCGAAACGGCAAACGCGCAAAGCGCTCCACGGACGCCACCAACGGTAGGCACAGCGTTAGTTCTTCACCCTGCCAGCCAAGCAGCACGTGCAACTGCTCGCCGGGTTTGAGTGCCAGTTCCGAGGCGTATAGCCAGGCCAGGGTGTTGAACGGCGTGTGGTCCGTTACGCGCTGGCGCAACGATTCATAAGCCGCAATCGGAAAGTCGTCGGTGCACAGCGAAGTGCGCCATTCGAATCGTGCAGACATAGGGTCAGCTCGCCTCGGCTGGAACAGGAGAGGGTGCCGGTTTGCGCAAGGCATCCAGGCGTGAACCGCTGTAGCGGGTTTCGCGGAAGAAGCGCCAGCCGAACAGGTGGTAGATGTTCATGATCCGTCCCTGCTCGCGATACCCCATGCGCATGTGCAGCTTGAGCGCGGGAATGTTGTGGGACTCGCAGATATCCACCACTTTGTTGCAGCCCTGATCAGCCATGGCTTTCCACAGGTTCAGCTGGAAATCGACCGACAGCGTGGTGCCCCGGTAGGCAGGAATCTGTTCGAGAGCGAACTCGAAGAACTCACCTGGCTTCACCGGGAACATGCAGCCGTAGTAATGACGGTCGAAATAATCGCGTGTGCTGCCCCAGATAAAGGCCACGGTATCGCCGTTTTCATCCAGATACATATGCCCGGTATACCCTTCGGACGCCAACTCGGCCATGGTGCCCACGCGATCGCCGAAGTGTTTGGCGAACGCCACGGCATTTTGTGGGGTGATGGTTTCCAGTCGCAGCGGTGTATAGGGCCGCAGCTTGTGTGGCGGTACCGGGCTCGCCAGATCGCGCTCCATCCACAACAGTTCTTCGTGGAAAAATACGTAGTGTTTCCACAACTTGCCGACGGTGGCGCGCAGGCCTTTTTGCTTGATGTGATCGCTGAGTTTTTTCAGAGCATTCATGTTTTTGACTCCTGACGGTGTTGGCCGTGAGTGGAGTGACTCAATGCGCGACGAATCGTCCACGCGGTAAAAAATCAATGACGTTCATGAGGTGCTCCAGCTGAGGGCAAACAGGGTTTCTCCTGGTAAATCGAAGCTGATGCGACCCTCCAGGCATTTGAAGGATGCGTCGCGACTGCGGTTGTCGGCGCCGAAATAGCGCAATGATCCCTGGGTCAATGGACATTGCGCACCGGCCAGGCTCACACGCTGCAAGCGTGAGCCTTTGTTGACGCCCAGCAGGCTGCGTTGTTGCCCGGCAGACATGGCCAGCACGTCAACCTCGAAGGCGTCGTTCTCCAGGCGCATGACATCGTGTAGCCAATGCTGGCGGATAAATTGCTGCGCCAGGCCTACGGGCTTGAGCTCGAATTCACCCTCGCCGAGCATGCGCAACATGCCCTTGGGATACTCAGGTTCGTCGGCGGCCTGGAACCAGCCGAGCATGTCGAGCAAGCCGTCCTGGGAAGCATTGATGATGACCGAGGCCCACCATAACGAGGCGTAGTGGGTTTCCTGATCGTAAGGGCTGAGGCTGGCCCCGCTGGACATGTTGGTCTGGTCCAGCAACAAGGCTTTGCGCGGTCGTCCCTGGGCATCGAGCCCCACCAGCTCTGCCGCTTTGCGTACGCTATCGCGGTAGACGCGGGTCGCCAGCAGGTCGCGGACCATCCATTCGTGCCACGCCAGCGCATCGATCTTGTCGCCGGACTCGGCCAGCAAGCGTCGGGCCCAGTCGATGCCGCGCTTGTCGGCGGCATGGTCGACGAACGGGCCATTGACGAACCGGGAGCTGGCCGGCATGGCGATGCGTACGCCGGCTTTGGCGTTGTCCGGGTTGCTGCGCACTTGCCAGGCCATGCTGTTGAAGAGGCGCTGGTAGCTGGCGTAGTCCGGGTAGTTGAGGTTCGGTTCGTCGGCAAAGCCGATGTAGTGCGTGCCCTTGCCGCCAAGTGCGCGTGTGGCGGCGAGCCAGGCGTCGAGGCCGGCGTTGCTGGTGGTGTCGGCGCGCAGGTCGGCCCGGCGCTGACGGCCGGCCAGCAGGGTGATGTCCTGAGTGATGCCCAAGCGATCCTGATACAGCCGGCGGAACACGTCTTCGTAATGCGGCCGCGTCGCCATGATGTCGACCAGGCTGTAATAGGTTCCGGCCTGTGGTTGCAGGGCATCGAGCACGGCGAAACTGGAATCCGGCAGTCGCGCATAGGGCAGGGCGATACCCAGGTTCGGGGTCTTGCCGAGCACGTCGTTGTGCAGCGTCAGCCGGGTCTGGCCTTCGTCTTCGCGCAAGGGTTTGAGCTGTTGCGGGTTCTGGGCGAACAGGTTGGCCGTGCCGTCGAGCCAGAATGCGACCTTGCCGCTACCGCGCAGGTGCAGGCGCCAGACTTGATCGGTGGTTGCAACCGGCAACTCGACTTTGTCGAACTGCCAATAGGCGGGATAAGGCTTTAGAGACAACGAAAGTTGTTGGCCGTCACTCACGCGCTGCGCTTGCAACGCGCCGACGCCGCCGTGGAATTTACCGGCCAGCACCGCGTGCTCACCGGCCGCGACTTTGAAATACAACTGGTCACCGTCCCGGGGCTCGGCGCTGAAATGCACCTTGGCCGGGGCGAACAGTGCGACGGTGTGGTCGTCGTGCTCAACCGTATAACGGCGGAAGCTGTAGCCAGGAATTTCCAGTCGATAACTGGCGGCGCCCGGCGCCAGGGTCCAGCGTTGACTACCGCGGGGCTCATTGGCGGCAATCAGTCGTTCGCTCTGGAGTTTGCCCTGGCCGTCGAGCAAGTACAGGTGTTCTTCGTTGGCTTCAGCCTGCCACACCGGGGCCCAGAGCACGGTCAGGGTGTCGGGGCGGTCCGTTTGCAGGTACAGGCTGCCGTCGCGGATATCAGCCCAACGCATGGTTGCGGCTTCGGCGCTCAGCCCGAGGCCGAGACTCACCAGCAATAACAGGCGTTTCATGCCGATTTCCGTTGCAGCATCAGCAGCATCGGCGCGATGTCGCCGGGCAGGACGATGAGCGTTTGCCAGACCGGCACGTGGCTCAACCGGCAATACACCACCAACAGCGCCAGGGTCACGGCCAGGTACGCGATAGAGGACGCCGCTGCTGCGCCGACGATGCCGTAGGTCGGGATCAGCAGCACATTGAGCGCCAGGTTGAGCAGGGCGCTGAGGCCCATCAACAACGAAATCGTGCCGGGCCGGTTTTTGCCCAGCAGGTCCAGGCGCAGAATGCTCATGTAGCACAGACCCAACAGGCCTGGCAGCAGCGCCAGCAACGCAGGATAGGCAGGCTGATAGGCCTCGCCAAACAGCGTCACGATCAACCATTCACCGACCACTGCCATGGTCAGGCAAGCGCCGAGCATCACCGTAGCGGTCAAGCGCAAGGCCAGAGGCGTGACTTTTTCGATGCCTTCTTCCTGTTGCAGCAGACGCTTCATCAGCGGCGTGGTCACTGCTTCCGGAACGATCAGCAGCAACTCGGCGGCCGCGCTGGCCATGGCGTAGTGACCCAGCGCCGTGGTGCCGAGCAGGGCGCCGATGAACAGGTAGTCGGAGCGCAGAATCACTTGCTGGAACAGCAGGTCTGGATGACTGCGAACGCCGTAGCGCAGCAGTTCGTT
Organism: Pseudomonas sp. KH_046_1; assembly: GCF_057839025.1. Lineage (NCBI taxonomy): Bacteria > Pseudomonadati > Pseudomonadota > Gammaproteobacteria > Pseudomonadales > Pseudomonadaceae > Pseudomonas > Pseudomonas sp. KH_046_1. Next base: position 3,986,462 of record NZ_CM174481.1, on the reverse strand, counting down.
CTGACTGGCGCGGTCCCATTGCAGGCTCAGCGGATGCTCGCGCTTGAGCCACACCCAACCGGCCAGCACCACCAGGCTGATCCCCGTCAGCCAACTGATCAGCGCCGCTTCCAGGGCCGCGCTTTTCCACATCCAGAACAGGGCAAGGAACACCAGCAGCGGCGCCAGCGACTCGATCAGGCGCAAGGCATTGAAGGCGACCACGCCGCCCGAGGCGTTGTGCAGGGTCAGCAAACCGCTTTTGAGCACGGTCAGCGGCACCGCCAGCAGCAACAGCCAGGCGAGCAGGCCCAATTGCGTGGTGATGTCCAGTTCACTGCCGAACTCGCGGGTCAGCGCCACCACCAGCAAGGTCAGCAACGCCGCCGGTAGACAACCGAACAGCAGCACCTGGCTGAGCAGCAAGCCCATCGGTCGCTGCTTGGCCGCCTGGTAGCCCACCGCTGAATTCAAGCCGCCGCTGGTGGCAGCGCTGATCAGGTCGGGCAGGGCGCTGAGCAAGGCAAACAAGCCCCGTTCGCTGGGGCCTAAAATCCGCGCCAGCAACACGTTACGCAGCAAGCGCAGGGCGATCATCGCCAGTTTGGTGCCCATGCTCAGGGCCAGGTGCCTGAGGTAGTTGTTGCGGCTCATGGACGCGCCCCACGGTAGATGCGCCAGGACAGCAACCCGGGATTGCGCGCGGTACGCTGGCTGACGCCGAAGCGTGGCAGGGCCAGTGGATCTTCGGTTCCTCGATAAATGCCGGTGCCGGTGCCCAGGGCAAACGGGAAGTCATGCCTGGCCACCTGTTGGCGCACCCGCGCATCGTTGTCGCCATTGGGGTAGCAGTAAACCGGCAGCGGCTGGTTGCAGCCGTGGAGCAGTGCCTCGCGACTGCGGCTCAGTTCTTCATCCAGGCGTTGATCGTCGAGACCGGTGAGGATGGCGTGACTGGCACCGTGGGGGCCGAAGCGCACCAGGCCGGACGCTTCCAGGTGGCGCACTTGCTGCCAGTCCAGCGCCTGGGGCAACGACTCTTGCGGGCAGGCGTCGGTCAGGCGATTGAGGTCCAGCGGCGACAGGGTTTTCAGACTCTGCAAAAAGTTCAGCAACGCCAGGCTGCGGCGTTGCGGATCCGGGTCATCGCACAGTGGCGGCAACGGGCGCCCAAGTTGCTGTTGGCATTCGATCAGGTGCCGGCGTGCCTGTTCGCCATGGCTGTTCCACAGTGTTTCGCCGATGCTTTCCCACCAGAAGCGCTGGCGGCTGCCAATGAAATCGGTGGACAGAAAGATGCTCGCCGGCACCTGGTGTTTTTGCAGCAGCGGGAACGCGTTCACCGCGTTGTCGCGCCAGCCGTCGTCGAAGGTCAGCGCCACTTTCGGCCGCTCCGAGCGCGCAGCCGGTTGCAGAATGTCCATCAGCGGTACGCAGTCGAAGTGTTTTTTCAACCACACCAGCAGATGTTCGAACGCCTTTGGCCCGACGCACAGTTCATTGCGATGGGGCAGTTCGGCGGCCTGGTCGCTGGCCAGCACCCGGTGCAGCATCAGGATCACCCCGGCGCCGTGCAGTTGATTGCGCCCGACCGGGGAGTTGAGGTACAGCCAGCCACTGGTGCGTTTTAACAGTTGTTTGATCGCCACGGCACGCGCCTCTCATCGATTTTGCTCGGGGTTCCACTGGGCGTAACGCTGACCGCGCAGGAACTGCCACAGGCCGATGCTCATCCCGGCAAGGGTCACCAGGAGGAACGCGGCCAGGCGAAAGGGTTTGGGCAAGCGGTGTTGCGAATCCAGCAGGCCGGCAATGGCCATCGTGTAACCGAGCAGTTGTGCGATCAGGCTCAGGCGATAAAAGCCGTGGTCTTCCCACAGCCAGAAATTGCTCAGCAGCAACGGCAGCAACAGGATCGGCGCCAACCGCCGGATCAGCTTGTGGCTGATCAAGGCAATCGCATACGGGCCATGGGTCAGCGGATTAAGCAGCTCCCGGCGCTGGGCCAGGCTTTGCAAACCACCCACTGTGACCCGCTGGCGGCGACGGAATTGCTTGTCGGCTTCGTCCACACCCTGGTCGATCACCCGGGCCTGGGGCACGTAGACAATCCGCTTGAATGCCACCGGCGCGCAGGTGCTGATAAAGAAATCATCGTTGACCTCCGCTGGCACGCTCTGGAACAACTCGCGGCGCAGGGCGAGCAATGCGCCATCGGCGGAGACCATGCAGCCGGTGCGATTTTCCACGTAGCGCAGCCAGCCTTCGTAATGCCGATACAGGCTGTCGCCTACGCTCAAGCCCTTGCCGGTCACCGGGATCACCATATGCCCGGCGCAACCACCGACCTGCGGGTCGTTGAGCGGCGCGAGCAAATGGCCGAGGGTGTCGGTGGACCATTGGTTGTCGGCGTCGGTGAACACCAGGATCGCACCGCTGCTGATCGCGACCGCGGCATTGAGCGTCGCCGCCTTGCCCTGGCGGGGCAGGTCGAGCACGGTAATGCGCGGGTCATTGACCTTGTGTGCACAGGCCACGGTGTCGTCGGTCGAGCCGTCACTGGCGAGGATGATGTGCAGCGAGCGGGCCTGATAATCCTGGGCCAGCACGGTGCGCAGTTTTTCTTCGATATGCCGCGCTTCGTTGTGCGCGGCAATCACGATGCTCACGTCCATCGGTTGTGCCGGTCCATGGCGCGGCGCCGGGTAAAACGGTGCCAGCAATGTCAATAACAGTGGATAACCGAGGTAGGCGTAAACCGGTAGCAACAGGCACAACCAGAAAATGAATTCAGCCACGGGCGGGCCTCCTGGCATTCCAATGACAAAGGCTGAGGATGAACCCGGCGCCCGCCAGGTGCAGGCGCACCCAGTGCAGGCCCCAGAGTTGCAGGGTCAGGAGCGGGTCGCGGTGCCTGGCACTCTGACGCAGGCTCAGTGCCAGGGCGGGCAGGACGGTCAGCAGCAGCATCAACAGCGAATGATGGGGGAAACCGTCGAACAGGGCGGAAATGGCCATGAAATCGATCACCCAGGCGGCTATCGACAGCAGTGGAAAGCGCAGCAAGCGCAGGCTCGGGCCATGGGTGCGCAGCAGCTGCAGATGACTGCCCTGGCGCCATAATTCCTTGCCCATCCATTCCCGCCAACTGCATTCGTAGCCCCAATGCAGCGCCACGCTTTGGTTGACCGAGCGCAGCTTGGCACCGGCGTCGACCAGGCGCATGGTCAGTTCCTTGTCCTCGCCGGTGCGCAGTTGTTCATTGAAACCACCGACCTTGTCGAACCAGCGACGGCGCATCAGCAGGTTGCAAGTGGGCAGCCATTGCGCGACATGCAGCGGCTGCGTATCGGGGCGCAAGGTGCGGCGCTGCCAGGCGTCGGCGTACCACGGCGCTTCGGCCGGGGTGTGCAGGTCCAGGCCGATGACATCGGCCTGGCCGCTGGACTCGAGGTCGAACAACAGCTTGAGCCAGTTCTCGGGCATCTCGACGTCGGCATCGATAAAGGCCAGCCATTCACCGCTGGCGATCTCCGCTCCGCGATTACGCAATGCACCGATGAGCAGGCCGGGCAGGACCAGCACCTGGGCGCCGAACTGCCGGGCAATGTCCGGGCCCTGGTCGTCGGAGCCGTTGTCGACCACGATCAACTCGCATTCGACGTTGGCCGCCTCGGCGGCATGTCGTGCCGCTTGCAGGGTCCGGCCGATGTGCCGGGCCTCGTTGTACATCGGGATGATGATGCTGATGCGGTTCATGCCCTGACCTCCGTCGACGGGGCTTCTTCGGCTTTCGTGCGCAGCACGCTGGTCAACGCGAGCATGATCCACAGGTACTTATGGTTCGGCGCGCTGAGGAACATCAGGAACAACGTCAACGACAGAAAGCTCATGCCCAGGTGGGTCATCAGATCGGCCTGATGCCCGTCTCCTCGCAACAGCCAGGCCCGGCGGGCGCGAATCAGGTTGTACAACCCCAGGGCCAGCATGCCGACGAACATCAGGCCGGCGGGAATCCCCAGTTCACTGAAGATCTCCAGGTAGGTGTTGTGGGCGCGGCGGTACAGGTCGTCGGTCTTGCCGCTGACGGAAAAGGTCTTGGCATAACCGGTGGTGGCGTAGTGCAGCGGGAACGTGCCGGGGCCGGTGCCGAGCAAGGGGTTCTCGGCGATCATGGCGCTGCCGACCACAATGTAGGAGGCGCGACGGCCCAGGGACGCGTCCTGACTCTTGGCCCCGGAGCTGAGGATGCTCAGCGACTGGATGCGCGCCACGTAACTGGCCGGCATCGCATAGAGCCCAAGCGTAATCACAATCGTCAGGCCGAGCATGGCAAAGCCCAGGTGGCGTGGACGAATATGTGGTAACTGCGCGCGATAGTGCCACGTGCCGATCAACAGGCTGAGGAGCAACACCACCAGCCCCGAACGGGATTCAGTCTTGGTCATGCCGGCCAGCAGCACGAGGGCACAGGCCCCCCAGAACAACCGGTGCAACCGGTTCGGGCTGCGGACCACCAGCAACAGCGCCATGGGCACGGCGAAGGCGATCATCAGGGCAAAGTCGTTCGGGTCATTGAGCATCCCGGACGCACGGCCGTCGTCCTGGTATTTGGCAGAGAACATCGCCATGGCGCAGGTCACCGCGACACTGATGGCAACCAGTTTGGCGAACAGGTCGAGGTTCAACTCACGCCCGACCAGCAGGGTGATGACAAACAGAATCAGGCCGACGCTCAATTCGCGCAGGTGGCCCAGGGAGAAGCCCATGTCGTCGGTGTTCAACAGGCTGAGCAGGTACAGCACCATGAACCCGACCAGGAAACGCCAGATATTGCTGCGCAGGCGCTCGGCTGACAGTTGGTGAATCGCCAGTTGCAGCATCAGGATCAGCGCCAGCGAAGCCCCGAGGAACTTGGAGCCTGATAACGCGTTGTCCTTGAACAGACCCTCGAAAGGCAGGATGGCGACAATCCCCAGCAGGCCCCAGGCAGGCTTGCGGTACAGCACCGCGACACCCACCAGGCCCAGCACCGCTCCCGGCGCCAGATACGGATAAGGGCTGGCCAGCAATCCGAGGCAGACCAGGCCGAGCAAACTGACGATCGAGAGCGGAACAATCACGCGCGTGCCTCCCGTGCAGTGCGGATGTAAACCTGCGACCAGCGTTCGGCCAGGACCTTGAGGTCGTAGCGATCCCGTTGCGTACGTTTTGCGTTCTCGATCAACTCGCCGGCCAGGGCCGGGTCACCCAGCAGTGCGCCGATCTGGCGGGCGAGGGCGGTGCTGTCGGTGGGCGCGGCGAGCAGGCCGTTGTGGCGGTCCTGCAAGACATCGGGAATCCCGCCGACACCGAAGGCCACCACCGGCACCCCGGCCTGCATCGCTTCGAGCAGAATCATGGGCGTGCCTTCGGTGCGCGAGCTGATCACCAACGCATCGAGTTGTCGCCACCAGGCGCGCATGTCGGTCTGGTAGCCCGGCAGCGTGATACGCGTCTGCAATCCCGCTTCGTCTATGCGCGTCTGCAGACTTTCGCGCTCCGGCCCGTCGCCGAGCATCACCGCGTCCAGTTGCGGGTACTGCTGACACAACGGGATCAGCGCATCGAGAAACAGGTCAGGGCCTTTTTCGCTACTCAGGCGCCCGACGTAACCGGCCAGCCAGCGTTGACGCTCACCACTGTGCGGCGGCAAGTCCTGGGCCGCCGGCAGGCCGTTGGGGATCACCTGCAACTTGTCCGTGCGCACATTGGCCTGGCGGTGCAGCGCTGCAATGCTTTCGGCGACACACACCACCCGGTTCACCGAGGCCGTGCGGCACAGTTGCAGGCTCAGCCAGGTGTAGAACTTCTGCTTGCGACTGCGCGGGGTGAAGCCGTGCTGGGTGATCACCAGTGGCAGGCGCAACAGCGTGGCGCCGAACCAGCCGAACAACAGGCCCTTGAAGTTGTGCGTATTGATCAGTGGCCGCTGGTCCCGTCGCTGGCGCAAATGCCCAAGCAATGCGCCCAAGCCTGCACAGCCGAGGCAATCGACACCGGCCTGGCGAAAACGCGTGATCAGTTCTGGCGGTGCATCGAGAAACAGCACCTGGTGCTGCCCCGGCGTCGCCAGGCAATGATCCAACAGCATCCGCTCGGCGCCATAGAAGCCGCCGCTGCTGAGCATATGAATGATCGGCAGGTCGTGGGCGGTGCCGAGGGGTGCGTTCAATTGCGCACCCAATGCAAGAGGGCCGGTACGCTCCAGTTCTTGTGCGGATTGTTCGGCAGGGTGCTTTGATCGTTGATCACCAGCAGCACCGGCAAGCCCAGTTCATGGGTGATTTGCGCAGGGTGCTTGAAGCGGTGGTCGAAGAACTCACGCACATAGACCAGGGCAATCGCCAGCAGCAAACCGGTGAACAGGCCGAACGGAATGATCAGCATCGGCTTGGGGAACGCCGCTTCGGTCGGCTCGAACGGCGGGCTGAGTACCCGTGCGTTGGACAGGTCGTTGTCCAGCGCGCGCGCGGTGCTGCTTTCGGCGAAGCGCTGGGCATAGGTGCCGAACGCCTTGTGCAGCGCGTTGATTTCGGTGTCCATCTGCCGCAGCTTGCTGCGGGTTTCCTGCAACTGATGGATGCGATTCTTGAACTCGGCAATGCGCGCGGTTTTCTGGTCGATGACCGAGCTGATCGTCGCCAGGTCGCTGGTGCGCTCCTGAATCCGGTTGCTGACAATCTTCAGGAATTGCCCACGGGCCCGGATGATTTGCTCGCGGGCCCTTTGCATCGGCTCACTGCCGGGCTGAAAGACCGCCAGGTCGTCCATGTAGCGGCTGACCAGGGTCGTCAGTTGCTCACCCAGTTGCTTGATCTCGCGGTCTTCGAAAGCGACGCTGTCGACCGTGGTGGTGAAGGTGTAGGGGAAGGTGTAGTCGTTGAATCTGGCGTTGTTGGCGGTCGCCAGGCTGGTTTTCAGGTAATCGAGCCAGCGCTGGCTTTGCAGCAGCCGGTCCTGATACAGGTTGAGCGCCTGCTCCTCGGTGTTGATCGCGTTGAGGCGGAACGTGATTTCTTCCTTGGGATCGGACGAACCGATGCTTTCGAGCAAGGCCAGGCGATTGGCTTCCAGGCCATCGAGACGCACCTGGTACTGCAATTTCTTGGTCTCGTAGAAGCTCTGCGGCAGGTCGATCGATTGCATTTCCTGGCGGATGACCAGGTAGTTTTGCAGCAGGGCGGCGACGAATCGGGTGCCCTGGGCCGGGTCAGGGAAGCTGTAGACGATCGAGATCACGTTGGAACCCGGCAAGGTTTCCACCTTGAGGGCATTGGACGCTTGCTGCGTGAGGGCATCGAGCAGGGTGTCGCGTACCGGATCGGTCTGCAACCCGAGCAGGCTGCGAACCGGGTTGACCACGTGTTCGCGAACGGGATTGGTGACAAACCGTTTGAGCGGCTGCACCAGCAGTTTGTTGAAGGCGCTCACGGGTAGCGTGTACTCACCCTTTTCGCGCAACTCGCTGATGGTCTGGCGGATCAAGGCCGGCGAACGCAGGATATTGCTCTCGGTCTCCATGTCGGCCAGCGACGGCGGGATGAAGGAAGCGTTTTCCTGAGTGAGGGTGCTGGTGGCATCCCCCTGGGAGATTTTCTTGGACTGCACGATCACCTGGGCGGTGATATCGAAACTCTGCTTGAGCAACAGCGGCAAGACCACGGCGATCACGGCAAAGATCAGGAAGACTCGCTTCACCAACTGCCTGTTGGCGAAGAAGATCCTGAAGAACTCATGCAGGTAGTTTTCCTTTGGATTCATGTGGGTACCTGAGAGTTAGTTGCTGCCGTCGTCTTTGTTGTCGACGCGGTAGCTGAAGCTGAGGCCCATGCCCTGGAACAACACGACGTCTGCCAGTTGCCGCGCGAGCTCACCGGCGCTGGCCAGTTTGGTCTTGGGCACGTACAGCATGTCGTCCGCTTGCAGGTAGGCGATCTGGGTGGCGTCGCCGGACAAGGCTTTTTCCACGTCGTAACGATGCGCGACCACCTGGTTGCCGTTGCGCCGCATGATCATCACCGAGTCCAGGCGTGCCTTGGCGTTGGAACCGCGGGCAATGGTCAGGGCTTCGAGCACCGACACCGGGCGGCGGATCGGATAGGCGCCCGGCTGGCCGACTTCACCCAGTACATAGATTTCGTTGCCGGCGGTGGACTTGAGCAGCACGTCCACGGTCATTCGCCCCGGCAGGGTGGCATAGCGTTTATTCAGGTAGGCCTCCAGTTGGTTGAGGGTCATGCCTTGCAGCGCTACGGCACCGATTTCCGGGAAGCTGGCGTAGCCGTCGGTGCCCACGGTGATTTCCCGGCTCATGCCGGTGGCGGGGTGGTTGAGCACGGACTTGAGGTTCCATTCATTGGCCAGCGGGCTCACCACCATCACTGACAGCTGATTGCGGTTGGGCTGGAACAGCTGTTTGCGATCGTAGGCGCGCTGAATCGCGTCCCGTGCTTCATCGCGGGTCAGGCCCTCGATTTTCACCGTGGTGTGGGCTCCCGGCAGTTCGATGGTGCCATCGGGCAGCACCAACTGGTTGCCGTTGAACTGGCTGGCGGCGGTGAAGTTCAGCGCGATCGTGTCCCCGGACTGCACGCGATAGGCGGCCGAGCCACTGGTGCTGATGTGGAAGATCACGTCCAGCACATCCTGTGGGCGCAGGGTCTGCTCGACCTTGGGTACGTCGGTGGCCTGGGCGTTGGCCGGTGGAGCCGTGAGGATTTGCACCGGCATGCTTTGTGATTCGTCGGAGGAAGTGCTGGAGCAACCTGCAAGGGGCAGCAACAGCAGGACAAGCATCTTGGCGTTCATGGCGTCATCCTTGTCTGATTCCTCACAGGTTTTTGTACAGCCATTCGGGCATGTAGTACTTGCGTCGGTTGAACACGCTGCCGACCAGCTTCGCTCCCGCCTGGCTCAGGCGCTGGACCGCGGCCTGGGCCACTTCCCAGCGGGTGTCTTCCGCGCGCACGACCAGGACCACGCCGTCCACCTGCGTGCTGATGACCAGGGTGTCGGAGGCCGAATACACCGCGTCGCCATCGATCACCACGAAGCGGTAGCGGATGCCGAGTTGATCGAGCAGCGGGCTCAGGAGTTCGGGTGTCAGGTGTTCGTTGCCACGGAAGTAGCGGCCGAATGGCAGAACGTGAAAGGGCAGGCTGGAGACGTCCACCACGCAGTCCTGCAACAAAGGTGGGCTCTGGGTGTTGAACAACAAGTCGCGAAACCCCCGTTCCTTGCTCAGCCCCAACTGTTGCGTGAGGTTGGTCGCCGACTGGCTGGCATCCACCAGCAGTACCAGGCCGCTGCTCATCTTCGCCAGTTGACTGGCCAGCGCCAGGGCGCTGGTGGTGGTGCCCGCACCGGGGTTGGCGGCGGTCAGTAAAAGGATCCGCAGGTTCTGGTCGAGTACGGTCGATGTCAGGTTGGACTCGCTCGGGCTGGCAATGCTGAGGCTTTTAGCCGTTGAACCGTCCATTTAACTTGCTCCGTGGCCGCTGAACACCTTGAAAGGGGTTTTCAGCAGAATCTTCAAATCAAGCAGCAGGCTCTGCTGGGCGATGTAGGCCAGATCCAGCTCAACGCGCTGGTCGAAATCGATATTGCTGCGCCCGGAGATTTGCCACAGGCCGGTCATGCCGGGGTAGATGCTAAGGCGCACGAGGTGCTTGTCCTTGTAGCGGTAGGCGTTGAACGAAGTCGGCCTGGGGCCTACCAGGCGCATGTCGCCGGTCACCACGTTGAACAGGTTCGGCAACTCGTCGAGACTGGTGCGCCGCAGGAAACCGCCGATACCGGTGATGCGCGGGTCCTTGTCGATCTTGAAATCGATGGCGTCGGCGCCGTGCTTGTTCAGGTGCCGCAAGGACTCCTTGAGCTCCTCGGCGTTGACGACCATGGTGCGGAATTTGTACATGCCGAACAGGCGGCCGCGGTAACCGGTGCGCTTCTGCACGAACATCACCGGCCCCGGGCTGGTGAGTTTGATGGCCAGCGCCAGCCCCAGCAGCACCGGCGAAATCAGCACCAGGATCAGCAGTGCGCCGAAGCCGGCCAGGACGCGGTTGGTGCGCGACAGGGTCCACGGCCGGCCACCTTCGCGACCGGTTATCCAGCCACAACCCTGCATGTGGATCGCGGCATCCATGCGCTTGCGTTGCTCGGGGTCCATGCGCTTGTCCCTGCGCATATTGCTAAGTGGCACGCTTTTTTCGTGTTCAGACATAAATTCTCCGCAGAGTTCAGCCGTGTGCGGCATGGGCGACGCAGTCAGTAGTAAGTGCGGAACCAGGCAACGAAGCGCCCCAGTCCCTCGTCCAGCTCGATACGCGGCTGGAAATCGGTAGCGCGGGCCAGCTCGCTGGCATCGGCGCAGGTGTTGAGGACATCGCCGGGTTGCAGGGGCAGCAGTTCGACCCGGGCTTTTTGCCCCATGTGTTTTTCCAGCAACGCCAGATAGTCCTTGAGCTCTACCGGGTGCTGGCCGCCGATGTTGAAAATCCGCCAGGGCGCCATGCTCGTGGCCGGGTCCGGTTGTTCGCGGTCCCATTGCTCATTGGCTTGCGGTGGGCGGTCGATCAGACGCGTGATGCTCTCGATAATGTCGTCGATGTAGGTGAAGTCCCGCTGGTGCTCGCCGTAGTTGAACAGCTTCAGTGGTCGTTCTTCGGCGATAGCCCGGGCGAACTGGATCGGCGACATGTCAGGCCGTCCCCAGGGGCCGTACACTGTGAAGAAGCGCAGCCCGGTGCAGGGAATACCGAACAGGTGGCTGTAGCTGTGGGCCATCAGTTCGTTGGATTTCTTGGTCGCGGCGTACAGCGACAGCGGATGATCGACACCATCCTGCACCGAGTACGGAGTGTGCTGGTTGGCGCCATACACCGAACTGGACGAGGCGTAGATCAAATGCTTGACCGGGTGGTTGCGGCAGCTTTCGAGGATGTTCAGGAAGCCGCTCAAGTTGCTGTCCAGGTAGGCTCGGGGATTTTCCAGGGAGTAACGCACCCCGGCCTGGGCCGCGAGGTGGATCACGACCTCCGGTTGTTCCCTGGCAAACAGTGCCTCGATGGCCGGTGTATCGGCCAGGTCAACCGTTGAGAGCGGGAAAGGGCGTGCCTGCTCCTGTACCCAACGCACGCGATCGTGCTTGAGTTGCGGGTCGTAGTAGCTGTTGAAGTTGTCGAGGCCCAATACCTGGTGTCCATCGCGCAACAGTCGCAGCACGCAATGGGCACCAATAAAACCGGCCGCACCGGTGACGAGAATCTTCATGGATGGACGGCCTCGGGCACGATGTGGCGCAAGCCAATGCTGCTGTAGTGCAGGCCGGCGGCCGCCACCTGTTCCGGGCTGTACAGGTTGCGCCCGTCCACGATCACCCGTTTTCGCAGTTTGTTCGCCAGACTGTCGAAGTCGACCACGCGGAAGTTCTTCCACTCGGTGCAGATCACCAGGGCATCGGCGTCTTCGAGTGTGTCATCGCGGGTGGCGCACAGATGCAGGTCGTCGCGGTAGCCGTAAATGCGCCGGCATTCGGACATGGCTTCCGGGTCGTAGGCGTGCACGCTCGCACCTTCGGCCCAGAGTGCCTCCATCAGGTAACGGCTCGGTGCTTCGCGCATGTCATCGGTGTTGGGTTTGAACGCCAGGCCCCACACGGCGATGGACTGGCCGGCCAGTCCCCCAGGAAATTGCGCCTTGAGTTTGCTGAACAGGATATGCCGCTGGTGATCGTTGACGTCGGTCACGCTGCGCAGCAACTTCAGGGGCATTCCGGCGTGTTCGGCGGTGTGCAGCAGAGCGCGCAGGTCCTTGGGGAAGCAGGAACCGCCGAAGCCGCAACCGGGGTAGATGAAGTGGTAACCGATGCGCGGGTCCGAACCGATGCCTTTGCGCACGGCTTCGATATCTGCTCCCAGCAACTCGGTGAGGTTGGCCAGTTCGTTCATGAAACTGATGCGCGTGGCCAGCATCGCGTTCGCCGCGTACTTGGTCAGCTCGGCGCTGCGGTTGTCCATGAACATCAATTTGTCGTGATTGCGGCAGAACGGTGCGTAGAGCTCGCTGATCTGGCTGCGGGCTTCATCGTCACCGGTGCCGACGATGATCCGGTCCGGGCGCATGCAATCGGCCAGGGCACTGCCTTCCTTGAGAAACTCCGGGTTGGACACCACCCGTACCTTCAACGAACCTTTGCCGCGGCGCTGCAACTCTTCAATGGCGGTGGCACTGACCTGGTCCGCCGTGCCAACCGGCACCGTGGACTTGATGATCAGGGTGCGGTCGGCCTCCATGAAACCGGCAATCTGCCGGGCCACGTTCAGCACATGGCTGAGGTCGGCCGAACCGTCTTCGTCGGCGGGCGTACCGACGGCGATGAAGATCAGCTCGGCGTGCTCTACCGCATCGCTGGCCTGGGTGGTGAAGAGCAGGCGACCGGCCTTGATGTTTTCTTCAAGGGTGCCGGAAAGCCCCGGCTCACTGATCGGTGGCACGGCCTGTTGCAGTTGCCGGATCTTGTTCGGATCGATGTCGACACACAGGACACGATGTCCGACATCGGCCAGTGCCGCTGCTTGAATCAGGCCAACATAGCCCGTACCAAATACGCTCACGTCCATATTAGCGTGCCTCGTAGACAGTGGAGAGTTGCAAAACAAGACTGTCAAAAGGGGTATAGACCAGCCTCGGCAAACCGTGTCAGCAAACCGGCGTGTTAAATTGGCAAGACACCCCCCAAAGTTGGGGCCATTGCCATCAAAGTCGCACCACCATTGGGCTTCTCCCCCGACTTGGGCTGTTTGGCGAAAATCTCAAGAAAGCGACAAGCGGTCGTAAGCCTTGATGTACAAGGGTTGTAGCTGCTTGAGTGTGTCAGGTTTGAGTCACCGGATTAATGACGTTTTTTAACAGTCTCCGACAGTTTTTACGCACGGATGGCGCAATGCTGGTGTTAAAAAATGTCCAACAAGCTATTGGTCAAGTGCCTGTCGAGTCATAGCAAATTGCGTGGTTTTTTATCGACCTTGCCGGGTTCGCCAGGAGCCCGGTGCGCACCCCAGCCACCGCAGGCATGCACGGTTGAAGCTTTGCACATCGCTGTAGCCCAGGCGGTCGGAAATCTCCACCAGCTCCAGGTCTGTCCCCTGCAAAAAGTCTTCGGCCCGGTAGCGGCGGTATTCGTCGAGCAACTCTGAAAAACTCCAGCCCAACGCCTTCAAGCGTCGCGCGGCGGTGCGCTCGAGCAAATGCTGGGTGGTGCAGAATTGCTGCCAGTTGGCCTCGGCGAGGTCGCCGATCAAATGGTCGCAGACTTGCTCCAGCAAGGTCGGTTCGCTGTTGCGTCGGGTCTGCTCCAGCAGCTCGACCAGCGTGTGTTCCAGTTCATGATTGCCCGGCGTCAACGGGATGACGAACAGCTGTGGATCGAGGCGGATCGAGTGCTGCGCCTGCCCCCATTGCACCGCTGCGCGAAAGGCTTGTTGATGTTCCTGCGGGTTGGCCGTGCAGGCACCGGCCAGCCCGACGCTCAGAACCGGATCACGCTCCAGGCCGCTGGCGAGGAATTTGCGCCGCAACATGCTGCACAGGCTGATGAGGATGTAATCGGTGGTAGCCGCGTTGGTTTTCACGCTGCCGCGGTCGAGCAGACGCAATTCGACGCTGTCGTCGCCGCGCACGATCTGCGCCTGGAAGTGCCCGTTGAAAAACGGAAAGAAGCGCACGAAATACTGGCAGGCGCTGTCCAGTGAGGCGGCCACGTCGAACAGGTACGTCAGGCCGTTGGTGGCGGTGGAAACGAAACGCCGGCCAGCCGCCAGGCCGATCAGCGGGTCGCCGGTCTGTTCCAGGGCAAACGCCCAGAAGCGCCGCGATATGAACAGCGGAATACGCATGAATGGCGTGCGCAACTCGAACAGGCTGCGACGAAACAGGCCTTCGATGCTGCCCCGGTCCACACCGCGGGCCAGCAACTCTTCGATGGCCGGCAACAGGGTCGGCGCGTAGAACGCATTGGGTATCGATCGGTCGTGCAGTGGCTGATCGCTTTTTGTCATGTAGGGCTCACAGCTTGTTCCGGAACACTGGTTAGGCTGCCCGACGTTAAGCGATTTGCCGGAGCAAGACCATGCTTGATTTACGCCAGCTCGATTTGAACCTGTTGCTCGCCTTCGATGCGATTTACCAGCAGCGCAGCGTCACCCGTGCGGCCGAGGTGATGTGCCTGTCGCAACCGGCCATGAGCAATGCGTTGCGTCGCCTGCGCGAACTGTGCGGCGACCCGCTGTTCATCAAGAGTCGCCTGGGGGTGACGCCGACACTGGTCGCCCATCGTCTGGCCGACTACGTGCGCGCCGCGCTCGAGTCGTTGCGCGATGGCTTGCGCATGATTCCCGCCGCGCGGCAGAGCAATCCGCTGCTGCGCATCAGTTGTCTGGATTGCCTGCAACCGGTGTTGCTCGATGCCTTGCTCGAATCGCCCCACGCCGATTGGCAGGTGCGGTACTTCCAGCCCCGGCGCCGCGACGCCTTGCAGGACCTGGCCAGCGGCAAGCTGGATATCCTGATCGACCTCGACCAGCCTCTGGCCGGGCTTGCCGGCCTGCACAAACAGGTATTGCCCGCCGACCATTACGTATTTGCCTATGGCGCGGCACTCAAGGAACCGCCGCGGACTCTGCAGGACTATCTGGAGCAGCCACAGATTCAGGTATCCAGCCGCCGCGACGGACTCAGTCCGGTGGACTTGCAGCTTGGCTTGAAAGGCCTGCGCCGGAATGTGGCGATGAGCACCCAAAGCACCCTGGCCGCAAAGCTCATCGCCGACCGCCAGCCGTTCGGCATCAGCCTGCCAAGCCGGGTCGCCAGTGTGCTGGGCTTGCAACACGTGCCGCTGCCCCTGGACGAACCCGTGGAGCTGAAACTGGCGCTGTACATCGAGTCGCGCTATCGCTTCGAGCGCAGCCGCGAGGAGGCGATGCACTGCCTGCTGCGCGCCCTTGGTGAGCCCCGGGCATTGCAGGCGCTGGCGCGGCGTGCATGATGTGGAGACAGCAACGCCAAACCCTGTGGGAGCGAGCTTGCTCGCGATAGCGGTGTGTCATTCAAAACGATGTCGACTGACACGGCCCCATCGCGAGCAAGCTCGCTCCCACAGGGGGCATTGGTTGCTCGACTAATTCGACGCCAGCAAGCGCCGGTCAACCGTCAGCACCGCATCGACCATCGCCAGCGCGGCCGGTGTCAGGGAGTGGCCGGCACGGCTGACGATGCCGTAGTGCAACAGCAGGCCGGGGTCTTCCTTGGGCACGTCGGTAAATTCCAGCAGCCGGATCAGACCCTGGTCGACCAGTTCGGCCAAGGCCTCCACGGTGGCGATGCCCACCGCGTCGGAGCGCATCACCACGCGGCGGATCGCATCGAATTGCGCGCATTCCACGCTCGGGTTGAAGTCCGCTTCGCCCTGCACGTCGGCGAGGATCTTGCGGATCATCGGCGGTATTCGCGTGCCGACCACCGCGTAGTCGAGCAGGACGCGCAGGGACAGGTTCTGCTGCTGCACCAAGGGATGACCGATACGGCAAAAGAACCGCCCACGTCGAGGGCGCAGCAGTTGCACCTGATATTGCGGGTCGCCGGTGAAGTACCGCGCGTCGGCCACGAGGAATTCGATCTGCTGTTCGCGAAGCCAGACCGCCAGTTGCTCCCAGTCACCCTGGTGGAAACTGATGCGGATCGCCGGATGAGCCTGGATGAACTCCGCCAGCGCCTCGGGCACCAGCACCTGGGCGGGGTACGGGCCGCAACCGAAGTGCAACTCGCCACCAGTCAGGCCGTTGTATTGCGTCAGTTCGTTGTGCAGGGCCTGGCTGCCGGCGAGCAGGCGCCGGGCATGTTGCAGCACCAGTTCACCCTGCCCGGTCAGGCGGAATTCGCGGCTGCTGCGTTCTACCAACGCGCAGTCGAGGTCGCGCTCCAGGGTCTGGATGCTGCGACTGAAGGCGGGTTGGCTGAGGTTGATCGCCTCGGCGGCACGGCCGAAGTTGCGGTAATCGGCCAGGGCGACAAGGTGGCGGAGTTGTCGTAGATCCATCATGCGTCTCCTGCATTCGGCGGATACTTTTAATGCATTGGATCGATAGCATAGAGGCTGGCATAAGTACACGCCTGTCTTCTCGCCGTAACCTGCCATGACTAGCCAACTGTTTATTTCCAGCGCCTTCACCCGCACCATTCTCAGCCATGCCCGGCAGTCCGGCCTGTGTCAGGACCAGCTGTTGCAACGGGCCGGCATCTGCCTGTCGTTGCTCGAAGGGCAGGACCTGCATGTGCCCGTGCACCTGGTTGAACGCCTGTGGAGTGAATGCGAACGTGCGGGCGCGGGGGTGGCGTTTGGCTGCGAATTGGTCAATGGCATGGCGACCACCACGTTGCGGGGGTTGAACATTCTGCTGGACTCCGCCGCGACCTTGCGCGCGAGCCTGGCGTGTTTCACTGATTTCCTGCCGCGGGTGACCAACTACGTGGTAGCGGAACTGGAGGAGGGTGACGAGCTGGCTCGTTTGCATTTGCGCAGTGTTGACCGGCAGCCGCATTTTTTCGGCCTCGATGCGGCGACCCTGACGTTGGTGCGTAACATTGCCCGGCGTTTGGGGCGAGCGCCGGCCGAGGTGTTCGTCGCGGTCCACCTGACGCCGCAACAGGCTGCCGGGCAGTGGTTGCGTAGTGTTGGTATCGAGGTGCTGGAGGGTTCACATCCGTGTTTGAGCCTGCCAGCGGCTAGCCTCGATGAGCCTCTGCTTGGGGCTAATGGGTTTTTGCATCAGAGCATGTTGCGGCATTGGCAGACTACGGCGACGCAACATACTCGCAGTGACAGTCTGGAGTTGGCGCGGCATTGGTTGACGGCGGGGGATCAGCCGATTGAGCGGATTGCCGAGCGGTTGGGGTATCGGCAGCCGAGTAATTTTATTCGGGCGTTTCGTAAGCAGTTTGGGATTACTCCAAAGCAGTTTCGTCTTGGTTTGTAGTCTTGGTTGAGTGCATATCCGTTATTTAGGTAACGGCGGCTTATGGTTTCGCCCTTACGGCGAGTCACTTTTTTTACAAGCGCCTAAAAAAAGTAACCCAAAAAACGCTCGCCCCGAACGTACGGCCCCTCGCTAAGGCTCGGGGTTCCTTCGCTCCGGCATTCATCCGGGGGCATCGCCTCCGGTCGGCTTCGCGCGACCTCCTCTCGATGTGTTCGGCTGCGCCGAACGGCGCTGCGCGCCTCCCCCCGGATGAACGCCTCCACTCAGCCTGCCGAGGGGGCGGGTAGATCAAGATCAAGAGCTGCAGGCGAGCTAACGCTCGGCCTGATGAGTGGTGAAGAGCGAAGGTGTACTCTGACCTGCTTTTGCTCTTCTGTGGGAGCGGCGGTGCGGCGATCCGACTTGCTCGCGATGGCGGCCTTACAACCAATGATAATCCTTTGGTTCACACCACCAATGTGGCGATGGAGCTTGTTTCCTCGCCACAGGATTTGTGTACGCCCTTCAGGCGTTTTCCAGCATCGTGATCAACTGTTCCGGCCACACTGTTTCTCGGGTCTCTCGCAGCTCGGCTACGGACCACCATTTATGGTCCGCCATTACCCGGACTTCGTTAGCTGTCCACCCTTCACGGGACAAGCGTTCACTGTCGGTATGAACCACAAAATACCGTTCAACCGACAGCACCGTTTCACCACTGGGCAACATCATCGGAAAACGCCGCTCTGCAACGCTGGCTCCCACGGCAGCGACATTCAGTCCGGTTTCTTCAAACAGTTCACGAACCGCCGCAACCTCAAAGGATTCACCCTGCTCAAGCCCCCCACCGGGTGTCGCCCAATGGCTTTGGCCGGCGAGGGCATCGTTTTTGTGTTGGAAGTGAAACAGCAGAACCTGTTGCGAGGGATTGATCACCAGCAGTCTGGCGGAATTGCGTTGGCGCATTTTTTTCTTTCCATAGAGTGCCGCGAACCGCAGCTTTCACTGCGGCTCGCGACGGTGAAGCTCATGTCGGCGTTATTACACCGAAAAGGTTATGCCACCACTCGATAACACGGCACATACGCCGCGCCGCCCGGCAGTTTCATGCGGTGCTGGGCGACGAAGGCTTTGAGCAGCAGGTCCAGCGGTTGCATGATCGCCGCGTCGCCACGGATCTGGTACGGCCCGTGTTCTTCGATCAGGCGAATGCCCTTGTCCTTGACGTTGCCGGCGACGATGCCGGAGAACGCGCGGCGCAGGTTGGCCGCCAGTTCGTGGGACGGCAGGTCGAGGCTCAGTTTCAGGTTGGCCATGTTTTCGTGGGTCGGGTCGAACGGGCGCTGGAAGCCTTCGTCGATTTTCAGCAGCCAGTTGAAGTGGAAGGCATCGTTGCGCTCGCGGCGGAACTGCTTGACCGCTTTGAGGCCCTGGGTCATCTGCCGCGCCACTTCGGCCGGGTCATCGATGATGATCTGGTAGTGCTGCTTGGCGGTTTCGCCCAGGGTCGCACCGACGAACGCGTCCAGTTGTTCAAGGTACGGCGCGGCATGTTTCGGCCCGGTGAGGACGACCGGGAAGGGCAGGCCTTTATTGTCGGGGTGCATCAGGATGCCCAGCAGGTACAGGAACTCTTCGGCCGTACCGGCGCCGCCCGGGAAGATGATGATGCCGTGGCCGACGCGGACGAAGGCTTCCAGGCGTTTTTCGATGTCCGGCAGGATCACCAGTTCGTTGACGATCGGGTTCGGCGCTTCGGCGGCGATGATTCCGGGTTCGGTCAGGCCCAGGTAGCGGCCGCCGTGGATGCGTTGCTTGGCGTGGGCGATGGTCGCACCTTTCATCGGGCCTTTCATCACGCCGGGGCCGCAACCGGTGCAGATGTCCAGGCTGCGCAGGCCCAGTTCGTGGCCGACTTTCTTGGTGTATTTGTATTCTTCGGTGTTGATCGAGTGCCCGCCCCAGCACACCACGATCTTCGGTTCGACGCCGGGGCGCAGGGTGCGGGCGTTGCGCAGCAGGTGGAAGACGTAGTCGCTGATGCCCTGGGAGCTGCTCAAATCGATGCGTTGGCTGTCGAGTTCGTTTTCGGTGTAGACGATGTCGCGCAGGGCGCTGAACAGCATTTCCCGGGTGCTGGCGATCATTTCGCCGTCGACGAAGGCGTCGGCCGGGGCGTTCAGCAGTTCCAGGCGTACGCCGCGGTCCTGCTGGTGAATGCGGATTTCAAAATCCTTATAGGCTTCAAGGATAGTCTTGGCGTTGTCGACATGGGCGCCGGTGTTGAGGATGGCCAGGGCGCACTGGCGGAAGAGGGTGTAGGTGCTGCCGGAACCGGCTTCGCTCAATTGCTGGACTTCCCGTTGTGAGAGCGTTTCCAGGCTGCCTTTGGGACTGACGGAGGCGTTGATTACTTGGCGTTGGGTCATTCAATGATCCTTAAAACGATGTCATTCACACAGCAACCACGAATGGCATCCGAATAATGTGTATTCATGAAAGAAGATGGCACGAACTGCGCGGTCTCGCCATTTCCCCCCCGCTTGACGATGAAAAGATGAAAAGGAGCCCCAGCATAGCTAAATCCCGCGCAGAGGCGATAATGGCCCGCTGTCTTTTTGCCTCAGACCCCTTTTTACCATTGAAGCTTAGGAAACCCGACGCAATGTTCGAAATCCAGCCGATGAACGCCGACACCTACCGGCAACAGACACGGCGCAGCACGGTCATCATTGCCCTGATCTTTCTGGCGCTGGCGATGGTGCTGTCCACGGCGGCGGTGGCTCTGTTCGGCACGCCGGGGGGCGACAATCTGCGCTTCAACATCGGTGGCGTGTTTGTTGCGGTGCTGGCGATGGCGGCGCTGATGCGCAAGGTGTTCTGGCGCCAGGAATGGATGGCGCCAGCGGTCTATAGTTGGCAACTCAAGCGCAGCCTGATGGGCATCACCAATGTCATGCATCATGTAACGGCGGCCGTGGAAAAGGGTGATCCGGTTGCCATGAAGCTGTTGCGTTTCTACCATTTGGGGTTGAACCAGATGCATCAGCTCGATGGCAACTCCAGCGACCATGGCCAGTTGATCCGCGAAATGGATCAGCACAAGGAACGAATGCAAGCGCTGGGGATCGATACCGAACAGACGCGGCTGGATCCAGCGTGGCTGGAGGCGGTAAAGCAGGCGTCGCGCTAACATCATCGCGAGCCTGGATCAGGCATAGTGAGCAACAGCGGCGATCAGGAAGACTCGTCCGGTCATAGACACTCAGGGAGCACCATGGGACATCCGTCGATCAACGATCATATTGAAATGCTCCGGCCAGCCGTGACCCGGCTCAAGGTTCGCTCGGCGGTGATCCTGCTGATCGCGGTGTGCCTGTCGATGACGGCGATCGTGATCTGGGAAGCCTGGAGCTCGCGCCAGTACTACCTGCATGACAAGGAAGTGGCGATGTCCAACCTTGCGCAGACCCTGGCATCGCAAGCGCAGGCAACGATCAAACAGGCCGACACGCTGCTGTTCACCCTGGTCGATCGTCTGGAACACGACGGCGTGGATAAATCCCGGTTGCCGCTGTTGCTCAACGCCCAGCGCAGTGAGTTGAGCCAGCTCCATGGTGTATTTGTTTTCGACGAAAAAGGGCACTGGATCGCCAATTCCAATGGCGCCGGGCAAACCGGCGTCAACAATTCCGACCGCGAATACTTCATCTTCCATCGCGATAACCCCAGCCGTGGGCCGCACATCGGGCCGTCGATCAAGAGCCGTTCGAGCGGTGAATGGATCATGACGGTTTCGCGCCGGGTCAATCATCCCGACGGCAGCTTTGCCGGGGTGGCGCTGGCGTCGATCTACCTCAGTCATTTCCTGCAGCTCTACGACAGCATCGACATGGGCAGTAACGGCGTGATCAACCTGATCGCCGACAATGCCACCGTTGTCATTCGCAGACCCTTCAAGGAGGCGGACATCGGCACCAGCCTCGCCAAGAGCCCGTTGTTCACCCAGTTGTTGCCCAAGGGCGACGCGGGTACGGCCACGATCAGGTCGATCATCGACGGTGTCGAGCGGGTGATAGGGTATCGCCGGGTCGAGGGTTATCCGCTGATCGTTTTTACCGCGTTGAACAAGGATGAAGTGCTCGGCAGCTGGCGCAAGGAGACGGCGCTCAGCGCTGGCATTGTCACGCTGTTGCTGGGTTTTCTCGGGGTACTGGGGGTTCGGCTAATCAATCTGATGAAGCAGCAGAACCTGGTGCAGGTCGAGTTGCTGGACACCCAGGACAAGCTCCTGGAGGTCAATCGCAACCTCGAAGGCCTGGCCCTCAAGGACGCGCTGACGGGGCTGGCCAACCGGCGTCAGCTCGACGCTTTCATCGATGCCGAAATGGGACGTGCCCGGCGCAGCCAGACCGAGTTGGCACTGCTGATGATCGATGTCGATCATTTCAAGCCGTTCAACGACCGCTACGGCCACCTGGCCGGTGATGAGTGTTTGCGCAAGGTCAGTGCGATCATCACGGACAATATCAAGCGCCCCGGTGGCCTGGCCGCCCGTTATGGCGGTGAAGAGTTCGCCGTGGTGCTGCCCGGCACCGACTACGTGGGGGCATTTCTGGTGGCGGAGAAAATCCGCCGCGCGGTGCTACAGGCCGACATTGCCCACAGTGACAGCCCGGAAGGCACCGTGACCGTCAGCGTCGGCGTGTGTGCCTGCAATACCGCTTCCCAGGTCCGCCCCGAGGACCTGATCGGTGCGGCAGACAAGGCGCTGTACGTGGCCAAGGCCGGTGGGCGGAACATGAGTGTGATTGCCAACTGAACGCCCGGCGTCAGACAAGCCGGTCCGTTCCCTGAACCAGCCACCAGCCCAGGGCGCGACCGTCAGGGGGGTGAGAATTCAGGCGGCCCATCGCTTGAACAATCGAAGATAGACCAGCAGGTTGATCACCAACACCACGCCGCCCAATCCCAACTGAATGCTGGGTGTCAGACCCGCCGGGTAAATCACCGGCCAAACGTAATGCTCGATGAATCCACCGCCATAGCCGGTTTGCCCGGCCCCATGGCGCATGCGGTTTTCCCAGTCGGTCAGCGGGCAGGGCAGGTGGAACAACTCCACTGCCACACCCCAGACGGCGGCCGGCGGATG
Source organism: Pseudomonas sp. KH_046_1 (assembly GCF_057839025.1). NCBI lineage: Bacteria > Pseudomonadati > Pseudomonadota > Gammaproteobacteria > Pseudomonadales > Pseudomonadaceae > Pseudomonas > Pseudomonas sp. KH_046_1. The sequence continues at coordinate 3,964,274 of NZ_CM174481.1, read as the reverse complement.
CCACCAGATCAGGTGGCGCCATTTGAGCACCAGCAAACCGCCGAACAACACAAACACAATGAACAGCAAATGAAACAGCATCAGCCCATCGGCGGCGATTCGGTACAGCATGTGGATGCCCCTGAAGGCTGAACGAATCGCTTCATGGTACTCGGGCCGGCGGCGGACGCTCTATCGATTGTCGCGGCCCAATGCGCCGAGCACGCCTTTCAAACGCTCGGTCATCGATTCACTGCTGCGTTGCATCGGTGCGCGCAGTTCGTCACCGATCAGACCTTCCAGGGCCAGCGCGGTTTTCACCGGGGCCGGGTTGGGCTCCAGGAACAGGCTGTTGATCAGCGGCAGCAAACGGAAAAACGTGGCGCGGCCTTCAGCCAATTGGTTGTCGCGGATCTGCCGGTGCAACTGCACGAACAGTTCGGGATGGACATGCGCCGACGCGGCAATCGCGCCTTTGGCGCCAAGGCACAGGGCATTGAAGATCTGGTTGTCTTCGCCACACAGCACGTCGACCTGGCCGCTATTGAGCAAGGCGAGGGTGTTCGAAAAATTACCGCCGCAATCCTTGATGGCGACGATCCGCTCGTGGGCGACGATGTTGAGCAGGGTCGCCTGTTCGAAGGCCACGCCGGTACGGTAAGGGATGTCGTAGAGAATCAGCGGAACGCTGGAGGCATCGGCGACCGTGCGGAAAAACGCTTCGAGGCCGGCCTGGGACGGGCGGATGTAATACGGCGCCGGCACCAGCAGGCCAGCCACCGGGCGCTTGAGGATCTCGCTCTGGAACTGCAACAACTCGGTCAGGTTGTTACCGGCCAGGCCCATGACCACCCGTTGCGCCGGTACCAGCTCCAGCACCGCGTCCAGCACCGCAAGTTGCTCATGCTTGCCCATCGCCGCCGGTTCGCCGGTGGTGCCGCAAACGATGAGACCGTCGACACCTTTTTCCAGCAGATGGCTGACCAGCCGGCGCAGGCCGACGAAATCGATGGCGCCGTTGTGGAAGGGTGTGACCAGTGGAACCCAGATACCTTGAAACGCTGACATGCACTTTCTCCTGATGGTTGACCGATTTCGTCACCGTCAGGAGCGTAAAAGGAGAGTAAGCAAGGGGAGGGTGGTCCGTCGCGCTCAATGTCCTGTCAGCTCATCTGACGGGACAGCGCGCCCCGGTCACATGAGCGACTGTTTCTTCGATTTGAGGGCGTGCGCAACGCAACCTTGCGCCTTGGCAATCAAGCCAATGACGGAAAAGTCGAGATTGAAGGTTGCGGACATACTTGCTTACACCCTGAGTGAGGCGCCCAGTTTTAAAAGCCGGCGCGCCGTTTGTCAATCACGAAAATCAGCGAACTCGGCGCGCATCCGGCCATTGTGCTTGGCCTTGTAGAGCAACTGATCGACCTGTTCGACGAATTCCAGCGCCGTGGCATGCGGTGAAACGGCGGTGGTACCGACACCGAGGCTGACGCTCAGCAGGTTCGACACCCTGGAGAACTCATGGGGGATCTGCTGCTGGCGAATCAGGTGCAGGCACTTGTGCGCCACCATCCGCGCGGACTCGGCATCGGTTTCCGGCAGCAGCCAGACAAACTCTTCACCGCCGATCCGCGCAATGAAATCCCGTGGCCGGTTCGCCGCCAGGGACAAGGTCTGCGCGACGCGGCGCAGGCATTCGTCGCCCTTGATGTGGCCGTAATGGTCGTTGTATTGCTTGAAGTAGTCGATATCCAGCACCAGCACCGACAATGGCAAACCGGTGCGTTGGGCGTGGTTCCACTCGCGCTCCAGCACGGTGTCGAACATGCGCCGGTTGGCGATGCCGGTCAGGCCGTCCTGGAAGGAATACTCTTCAAGCTGCTTTTGCAGGCGGATCAAGTGCTCTTCGGTTTTCTTGCGCTCGCTGATATCGAACATGAAACCCACCAGCGCCTCGATTTCACCGTTCTTGCGCACCACATGCACTACATCGCGGATCCACACGTACTCGCCGCTTTCGGTGAGTGCGCGATAGTCGGCCTCGTGATCGATACCGGCGCGCGACTGCGAGACGCAGAAGTCCATCACGTAGTCGCGGTCATCGGGGTGCATGCGCTCGACCCAGTCGTTGACCGAGGCCCAACTGTCCTGTTTCCAGCCCAACAGCTCTTCGATCTGTGGCCCGATGTAGCTGAACGTCATGGTTTTCCAGTCGATGCGCCAGGGAATAGCCCGGGTTGACTCAAGCAGGGTTTTATAAACGTCGCTGTCTGTTTCGACTGAACTCATGAAGGGCCTGCCTCGATGAAAATGCAGCGCAATCATGTTGCTAGCACTTTGGCGAATCAAGCGGGCAGCCGATGAATGGCACGTTGTCGTATGAGTGAGCAAGATTGTTCAAGCCTTCGGCCGCGACTGCTGGCAAAGTCTGGGGTCTTTCCCTGTCTGTAGAACGTTATGTCCAACTCAACCATGCCACGCAGTGCCTTTTTGCGCGGCGCAGCGGCGATCATGCCGTTGTCCCTGGCCACTGCGCCCTGGGGCTTGCTGGCCGGTTCCATGGCTATCGAAGCCAACCTCACGCCCCTGCAAGGCCAGGGCCTGTCGAGCATTGTGTTTGCCGGTGCGGCGCAACTGGTGGCCATCGGCATGCTCAAGGGTGGTGCCGGAATTTTTTCGATCCTGCTGACTACGCTGCTGCTGACTTCCCAGCATTTGCTCTACGGGATGAGCATGCGCTCGGTGATTTCGCCATTGCCGGGGCGCTGGCGTGCAGGGCTGGGGTTCTTGCTCACCGATGAGTTGTTCGCCCTGACCAGCCAGCACGACAAACAGCAGTTCAACCGCTGGTACGCCCTGGGCGTGGGCCTGACGTTCTACATCGCCTGGAACCTGTTCACCCTGGCGGGCATTGTGCTTGGCAGCAGCATTCCCGGCCTTGAACACCTGGGCCTGGATTTCTCCATCGCGGCGACCTTCATCGCCCTGATCACGCCGGTGGTGCGCAACGTGCCGACCGTGGTGTGCGTGGCGGTGTCGCTGTTCTGCTCGGTGCTGTTCAGCTACTGGCAATGGGGCTCGGCGCTGGTGCTGTCGGGGCTGGCGGGCATGACCGCCGGGTTTGTCTGCAATAAATTCTACGGTGGACGCACATGATGGTCTGGGCAGTGATTATCGGAATGGGCCTGTTGGTGTTCCTCAACCGCTATGTTTTTCTGGAGCCGCGACTGCCGCTACGCTTGAGCAGCAATGCCCGGCAGTTCCTCGGGTTTGCCGTACCGGGCATGTTGACCGCCATCTGCGGGCCGATTGTGTTCATGCCGGACAAACAGCTGAATCTGCACTGGGACAATCCCTATCTGATCAGCTCGCTGGTGGCGGTCGCTCTGGTGCTTTACACGCGCAATACGTTGCTCAGCATGCTGTTGAGCATGGGATTCTTCTTTTTGCTGCGCTGGTGGCTCTGAGCGGGGCAGGGGAACTGATCTAAGCTTAAGTTGATGACCGATCCCTTCAGGAAGCGAGGTGAACATGGCCAATGAACCCAAGCAACCGGACCTGGAAGAAGACGAGGACGAACCCACGGAGGAAGAGATTGAGCAGCAGAAGCGTTCGGTACCGGACTGGAAGCATCCTGACGACGGTAAGGAACTGTCAGAGCCTGACCGCAAGTTCTGACCGGCACGCGAATACAACAAAGCCCCGCCATTGTAGGAGCGAGCTTGCTCGCGATGGTCGTTAACGATAACGCGTGTTTACTGGCTAAACGCGGCGCTCTTGAATCCATCGCGAGCAAGCTCGCTCCTACAACGAATCACTTCGCTTAAGTGAACAACATTGCGCCATTGAGTGGAGCTTTGTCGTTATTGACAGGTTCAGGGAATTTCTTTAATCAGCGCGGCGCCCTGGTTCCTGACATTGCCAATGGCCTTGTCGACCTTGTACCACTCAAATACCTCACTGACTTCGCCCTGGGATAGCGCCATTTCCTCGGCTCGTTCCTTGGGCGTGGCCGGGTCCAGCCATTCCCGCGCCAGCTCGGGGGAGAACACCACCGGTCGCCGGTCATGCACGTCAAGCAGGCCGCCTGCGCTGTCGGCCGTCAGGATGACGAAACCGTCGTGCTCCCTGTGAGGGGCTCCGCCGATGGGGTACTGGCCGATGGCCGCGCAGAAAACCGGTGCCCGGTTCCGTCGCCGGATCAACCACGGTTGTTTGTTGCCGTCACCGGCGTCGACCCATTCGAACCAGTTATCAATCGGGCAGATCGCACGATGGGGCCAGATCGCCCGGAAGTACGGGCCGTGGGCGACTTTCTCGACCCGGGCATTGACCGGCTCCGTGCGATCCGTCGCCCAGTGCGGTCGCCAACCCCAGCGCACGGCGTCGGCGTGCAGCCGCTCATTCTCCAGGTGCAACAGGGCGAGTTGCGTGGTGGGCGCGGCGTTATAGTGCGCCAGGGGTTCGTTGCCGACGTGGTTGATCAGCGCGTCGGGGATGCTCAGCACCGCCACGAAGTCGTGGATTCCACGGTATTGCGACAGTCGTCCGCACATGGCCTGACACTCCGGTTAAGACGCTCTGACCGAAGCTTTGAGTTTAGTTGCTCGCGGCGAAACGGGCCTGGCAAGCACCGGAACCAAACCCTGTGTACCCTATCCAACCTCGGCCCGCCGTCTCGATGCGGGCCGACGACGGATGAGCGGGCGAAGGATCCTTGCCCATTGAAGTATCGACCGTGATGGTCTGGCCCAAGGCAAAAGATGAAACGATTGTTCAAGTGTTTAACGGTGTGCGCCCTGGTAGTGGGTCTGCTGGGTTGTATCGCAGCGCCCATTGAAATGACTCCGCAAACCGAACAGCGTTTGCAGGCGCAACCGCCTATCCGGTTTCTGCTGACGTTCGATGACGGCCCCAGCGCATCGAGTTGGTGGAATCCGACCGTCACGGTGCTTGAGAGCCTGGCGCTAAACCCGCTGCAACCGGACATCAAAGCGGTGTTCTTCGTGCAAACCCGCGCTCCGCGCGCCGGTGGCAGCGAGTTGGGCCGGGACATCATGCGTCGTGAACACGCCGAAGGACATGTCCTGGGCTTTCACACGGCGACACCCCGGCACACCAATCATCGCTCCCTTGACCCGCCAGAGTTGGAGCAGGCCCTCATCGATGGCAGCGCCGACATCGCCGCGATTACCGGCGCTTCGCCAACCCTGTTGCGCCCGCCATTCTGGAACTACGACAAACGCACCTTCGCCGCCTATCAGCAGCATGGCCTGCACGTGCTGCTCACCGACTTGAGCGCCAACGACGGCAAGATCTGGGGCTTCAACGCCAGCCCCCGGCGCCGGTCGCACATGTTGCGCTCGATGTCTGAAGTTCGCGAGCGCATTGCCCGCGGCGAATTGCCGGTGGTCGATGGCGTGATTCCGGTGGTGGTGACCTTCCACGACCTCAACCGCTATACCGCCCGGCATACCCGCGAATACCTGCAGATTTTGCTCGACAGCGCCCGGGAGACCGGGGTGAAAACCGCCGACAAGCCGTTTTACGACGATCAGTTCGCGTTGCAGCGCGCGGCCATGGCGCGAACCGTGCGCGACGATTCGCAGCCGGTCGAGTTGCCGGGGTTCTGGAACTGGATCTGGGGCGGGAACGCCCATTAGACGTTTTGTCCGCGAGTTGCGTACCGAGATGAAGGCAGGGTGCCGGGCCTTTGCCGGCTGATCATCGCTTTACGCTGCCGGTGGCAGCAGCTCATCTATCATCCGCAAACAATGGTTCAACCCCGGCGACACATCGCCCACCCGTCGGCTGAGAATGATCGGCGAGGTGGCGTTGTCCTCCAGCAGCGGGGTGAAGCCGATGTCGTCGCGGTGCAGCAACTGCACCGAGGCCGGCACCAGCGTGACCCCGATGCCTGCCCCCACCAGACCGATCGCCGTTTGCAGCTCGTTGGTCCATTGCGCGACGTGGATGCGCACGCCGTAGGACTCGAACAGGGCAATCACATGGTCGGCGTAACTCGGCCGTGGATTGCCGGGGTACAGCACAAAGGGTTCCTTGGCCAGTTCCCGCAGGCTGATGGGACCGGCGAGCAACGGATGCCCGGCGGGCAGGGCGGCGACCAGGCGGTCTTCGGTGAGCACGGTCTGGACAATGGCCGGGTCGTCGATACGGATCCGGCCGAAACCGATGTCGATGCGCCCGGCCTTCAACGCCTGCACCTGTTGCAGGGTGGTCATCTCCGAAAGCCCCAGCTCCAGCTCCAGCGGCTCGCCACTGCGTAACCGCCGGATCAGTTCCGGCAGCACGCCATACAGTGTCGATGGCGCAAAGCCGATCCCCAGCCAGGTTTTCTCACCCAACCCGATACGCCGGGTGTTGTCGCAGACCTTGTTCAGTTGTTCGAGCAGGGCGGTGGAGTGTTCATGGAAAAACCGCCCGGCATCGGTCAGCTTCAACGGTCGGCCGCGCTCCAGCAGCATCACCCCCAGTTCGTCCTCCAGTTGCTGGATCTGCCGGCTCAAGGGCGGCTGGGCGATGTGCAGCAACTCGGCCGCGCGGGTGAAGTTGAGGGTTTGAGCCAATACCTGGAAATAACGCAGGTGACGCAGTTCCATGGAGCCTCCAGACGTCAATCGGTTGCATACCTTTAAGGTATCAAGTCAGACCAATTCTATATTGGCATCGCGAAAAAAGCCGTACGAGAATCGATTCCAGAACTTCAAGAACCTGACGGGTATCGAAATGCTTGCAACAGCCATTGAGTCGATCGAGACGATCATCGTCGATCTGCCGACCATCCGCCCGCACAAGCTGGCGATGCACACCATGCAGAACCAGACCCTGGTGATCATCCGCGTGCGTTGCGCAGACGGCATCGAAGGCATCGGCGAATCCACCACCATCGGTGGCCTGGCCTACGGCAATGAAAGCCCGGACAGCATCAAGACCAACATCGACACGCACTTCGCGCCGCTGTTGATCGGCCAGGACAGCAATAACGTCAACGCTGCCATGTTGCGCCTGGAGCGCAGCATTCGCGGCAACACCTTCGCCAAATCCGGTATCGAAACCGCACTGCTCGATGCCCTGGGCAAACGCCTCGGCCTGCCGGTCAGCGAATTGCTCGGCGGCCGCGTTCGCGATGCGTTGCCCGTGGCCTGGACTCTGGCCAGCGGCGACACCGAGAAAGACATCGCCGAAGCGGAAAAAATGCTCGACCTGCGCCGCCACCGCATCTTCAAACTGAAAATCGGCGCCGGTGAGGTCAACCGCGACCTGGCCCACGTGATTGCGATCAAGAAAGCCCTGGGTGACCGCGCCAGCGTGCGGGTCGACGTCAATCAGGCCTGGGACGAAGCGGTGGCGCTACGGGCCTGCCGGATCCTCGGCACCAATGGCATCGACCTGATCGAACAGCCCATCTCGCGCAACAACCGCGCCGGCATGGCTCGCCTCAACGCCATGAGCCCGGCGCCGATCATGGCCGACGAATCCATCGAATGCGTGGAAGATGCGTTTAACCTGGCCCGCGAAGGCGCGGCGTCGGTGTTCGCCCTGAAGATCGCCAAGAACGGCGGCCCACGCGCTGTATTGCGCACCGCCTCGATCGCCGAAGCGGCCGGCATCGCCCTGTACGGCGGCACCATGCTTGAAGGTGGCCTGGGCACCATGGCCTCGGCCCATGCCTTCGTCACCCTGAACAAACTGGCGTGGGACACCGAACTGTTCGGCCCGTTGCTGCTGACCGAAGACATTCTCAGCGAACCGCTGGTGTACCGCGATTTTGAACTGCACGTGCCGAACACCCCGGGTCTGGGCCTGAGCCTGGATGAAGAGCGCCTGGCGTTCTTCCGCCGCGACAAGACCATTCATCAAGCCTGAGGAGAGCATTATGCTGTTCCACGTAAAAATGACCGTGAACCTGCCGGTCGACATGAACCCGGAGGCAGCCGCCAAACTCAAGGCTGACGAAAAAGCCCTGGCCCAGCGTCTGCAAGAGCAGGGCAAGTGGCGCCACCTGTGGCGCATCGCCGGACACTACGCCAACTACAGCGTGTTCGATGTCGACAGCGTTCAGGAACTGCATGACCTGCTGATGCAATTGCCACTGTTTCCGTACATGGCCATCGAGATCGACGCGATGTGCCGGCATCCTTCTTCCATCCGTGACGATGACCGCTGAGCCCAGCCTGTTCAGCGCGCTACGCTAATAATTACAAGATGAGGAACCCAGAATGAACGTCAAGATTTCCCACACTGCCGAAGTCCAGAAATTTCTCGAAGAGGCCAGCGGCCTGCTCAACGACGCCGGCGACCCACGGACCAAGGCATTGGTCTACCGCATCCTGCGTGATTCGGTGAACATCATCGAAGACCTGGCCGTGACCCCGGAAGAGTTCTGGAAAGCCGTCAACTACCTCAACGTGCTGGGTGCGCGCCAGGAAGCCGGGCTGGTGGTGGCCGGTCTCGGTCTGGAGCATTACCTCGACCTGCTGATGGATGCAGAGGATGAGCAGGCCGGCAAGTCCGGCGGCACCCCACGCACCATCGAAGGCCCGCTGTACGTGGCGGGTGCGCCGCTGTCGCATGGCGAAGCGCGTCTGGACGACGGCGTCGATCCGGGTGTGACTCTGTTCATGCAAGGCCGCGTGTTCAACACCGCTGGCGAGCCCCTGGCCGGTGCTGTGGTGGACGTCTGGCACGCCAACACTGGCGGTACTTACTCGTACTTCGATACCACTCAGTCGGAATTCAACCTGCGTCGCCGCATCGTTACCGACGCCGAAGGCCGCTACCGTTTTCGCAGCATCGTGCCGTCGGGCTATGGCTGCCCACCGGACGGTCCGACCCAGCAACTGCTCGATCAACTGGGCCGTCATGGCCAGCGTCCGGCGCACGTGCACTTCTTCATCTCTGCTCCGGACCATCGCCACCTGACCACCCAGATCAACCTGGATGGCGAGAAGTATCTGCATGACGATTTCGCCTACGCCACCCGCGACGAGCTGATCGCCAAGATCACCTTCAGCGACGATCAGCAGCGCGCGGCGGCCCATGGTGTGAGCGGTCGCTTTGCCGAAATCGAATTCGATTTCACCCTGCAGTCGTCTGCCCAGCCTGAAGAACAGCAGCGCCACGAGCGGGTTCGCGCACTCGAGGACTGATAGCACGACCCTGTGGGATCACCACTCTGTGGGAGCGAGCTTGCTCGCGATAGCGGTTTTACATTCAACATCCATGTTGACTGGCACTCCGTCATCGCGAGCAAGCTCGCTCCCACAAGGTCTTGCGATAACACATTGATGCGAGCACTGTTCTGGAATGATCCGACGCAACCTATAACAACAATGAGAGTGACCCGATGATGCAAGCTCAACTGTTGAGTCAGCGCAGCAGAGTATTCGACCATGCCGACCCTTATGCGGTGTCGGGCTACGTCAATCAGCACGTCGGTAACCACTGCATTCTCATGCCCCGTGCCGGCAGCCCGTTGGCCAGTCTCGATCATCGCAAGTTCGCCAGCCTCGACCTGTGCCGCATCAGCTACGGTGCCAGTGTGCGGGTGACGTCCGGTGCGCTGGACAGCATCTATCACCTGCAAGTGTTGCTGCGCGGCAATTGCCTGTGGCGTGGACACGGCCAGGAACATTACTTCGCTCCCGGCGAATTGCTGCTGATCAACCCCGACGATCCGGTGGACCTGACGTATTCCGCCGATTGCGAAAAATTCATCCTCAAAGTCCCGACCCGCTTGTTTGAATCGGTCTGCGATGAGCAGCGCTGGCGCTATCCGGGGCAGGGCGTGCGATTTCTGGAAAACCGTTATCAGCTCAATGAACTGGAAGGCTTCGTCAACTTGCTGGCGATGATCTGCCAGGAGGCCGAATCCACCGAGCAAATCCCCAGGGTGCAGGAGCATTACACGCAGATCATCGTCAGCAAGATGCTCAGCCTGATGAAGACCAATGTCTGCCGCCTCGAACTGGGCTCGCAGACGGCCACGTTCGAGGCGATTGCCGATTACATCGCCAATAACCTCAAGCAGGACATCGACAGCGAAGCGCTGGCACGCCAGGCGCACATGAGCTTGCGCTCGCTGTACGGACTGTTCGAGCGCAATGCCGGCCTTACGCCGAAAAACTACCTGCGCCAGAAACGCCTGGAACGCATCAACGCCTGCCTCAGCGACCCGACCTGTAACGTGCGCAACGTCACCGAAGTGGCGATGGATTACGGCTTCCTGCACCTGGGCCGGTTCTCCGACAGCTACCGCAAGCAGTTCGGCGAATTGCCGTCCGATACCCTCAAGCGTCGGCACTGAGACCTTCAGGTTTTTTGTTGTCTGGTCTGGCCCCATCGCGAGCAAGCTCGCTCCCTCATTGGATTGCTTCACCCCTGTGGGAGCGAGCTTGCTCGCGATGGGGCCGGCACATTCACCATCGATGGCGCCTGACACGCCGCCAGTGACTGCACAAAACGGATAAAGGTCTGCACCCCGCGGATATTCCGCCCCATCGCCCCGTCCTAGCATGACCCCTGCCTGAACAATAACAATGGAGGCGGCGGCCATGACCCTGCGACCCGAATATTTGCATTCCCTGCTTGAAGACGATCCCGAGCAGGGCCTCTATCGCTGCAAACGCGAGATGTTCACCGACCCCCGGTTGTTCGACCTGGAGATGGAACACATCTTCGAGGGCAACTGGCTCTACCTGGCCCACGAAAGCCAGATCCCCAACATCAATGATTTCTACACCACCACCATGGGGCGTCAGTCGATCTTCATCGCGCGCAACAAGGACGGCGTACTCAACGCCTTCATCAATGCCTGCAGCCACCGTGGCGCGACCCTGTGCCGGCACAAGTCCGGCAACAAGAGCTCCTACACCTGCCCGTTCCACGGCTGGACCTTCAACAACTCCGGCAAGCTGCTCAAGGTCAAGGATCCGGCCAACGCCGGCTACCCGTCGAGCTTCAACTGTGAAGGCTCCCACGACCTGACCAAAGTCGCGCGTTTCGAGTCCTATCGCGGCTTCCTGTTCGGCAGCCTCAAGGCCGATGTGCTGCCACTGGTCGAGCACCTGGGCGAGTCGGCGAAGATCATCGACATGATCGTCGACCAGTCCGCCGATGGCCTGGAAGTGCTGCGTGGCTCCTCCAGCTACATCTACGAAGGCAACTGGAAACTCACTGCGGAAAACGGCGCCGACGGCTACCACGTCAGCTCCGTGCACTGGAACTACGCGGCCACCCAGAACCAGCGCAAGCAGCGTGAAGCCGGTGACGCCAACCCGACCATGAGCGCCGGCAGCTGGGCCAAGCAAGGCGGTGGTTTCTATTCCTTCGACAAGGGCCACATGCTGCTCTGGACCCGTTGGGCAAACCCCGAGGACCGTCCGCTGTACGAGCGTCGCGATGAGCTGGCGCAAGACTTCGGCAAGGCCCGCGCCGACTGGATGATCGAGAACTCGCGCAACCTGTGCCTGTACCCGAACGTGTACCTGATGGACCAGTTCAGCTCGCAGATCCGCATCGCCCGGCCGATCTCGGTCAACCGCACGGAAATCACCATCTACTGCATCGCCCCCAAAGGCGAAAGCGATCACGCCCGTTCGAGCCGGATTCGCCAGTACGAGGATTTCTTCAACGTCAGCGGCATGGCCACGCCGGACGACCTGGAAGAGTTCCGCTCCTGCCAGACCAGCTATCAGGGCAGCGTCACCACCTGGAACGACATGTCCCGGGGCGCCGAGCACTGGATCGAAGGTGCAGACGAAGCCGCCAAAGAGATCGACCTGCACCCGCTGCTCAGCGGCGTGCGCACCGAAGATGAGGGCCTGTTCGTGCTGCAGCACAAGTATTGGCAGCAGACCATGCTCAAGGCCCTGGCGGCCGAGCAGTCAAAGCTGATCGCCGTGGAGGACGTGTTATGACCATTTCCTATGAAGCGGTGCGCGATTTCCTCTATCGCGAAGCACGCTACCTCGATGACCGGCAGTGGGACGAATGGCTGGAGCTGTACGCCCCTGACGCGACGTACTGGATGCCGTCCTGGGACGACAACGACGAACTGACCGAAGACCCACAGCGGGAAATCTCGCTGATCTGGTACGGCAACCGCACGGGCCTGGAAGACCGCATCTTCCGCATCAAGACCGAGCGCTCCAGCGCCAGCGTGCCGGACACCCGCACCTCCCACAACATCAGCAACATCGAGCTGCTCGAACAGGCCGACGGACTGTGCAAGGTGCGCTTCAACTGGCACACCCTGAGTTTTCGCTACAAGACCGTCGACAGCTATTTCGGCAGCAGTTTCTACACCCTCGACGTGCGCGGTGAAAACCCGCTCATCAAGGCCAAGAAAGTGATCCTGAAGAACGACTACGTTCGCCAGGTCATCGATGTTTACCACCTGTGAGACTGCCGTCATGACCCATTCCATTGCGTTCAATTTTGAAGACGGCGTCACCCGGTTCATCGACGCCAACGCCGGCGAAACCGTGGCCGATGCCGCGTACCGCCAGGGCATCAACATCCCGCTGGACTGCCGCGACGGCGCTTGTGGTACCTGCAAGTGTTTTGCCGAAGCCGGCACCTACGATCTGGGCGAGGAGTACATCGAAGACGCCCTCAGTCCTGAAGAGGCCGAGCAAGGCTTTGTCCTGACCTGCCAGATGCGCGCCCAGAGCGATTGCGTGGTGCGCGTACCGACGTCCTCCGAGGTCTGCCGAACCCGGCAGGCCAGCTACGATGCGACCATCAGCGCCGTGCGCCAGTTGTCCGACAGCACCATCGCGCTGTCGATCAAGGGCGATGCCCTGAGCAAGCTGGCGTTTCTGCCGGGGCAGTACGTGAACCTGGGGATTCCCGGCAGCGAGCAGACCCGTGCCTATTCGTTCAGCTCGTTGCAGCGCGACGGCGAGGTCAGTTTCCTGATCCGCAACGTGCCCGGCGGCCTGATGAGCAGCTTCCTGACCGGCATGGCCAAGGCCGGCGACTGCATGAGTCTGGCAGGTCCTCTGGGCAGCTTCTACCTGCGGGATATCCGTCGGCCGCTGTTGCTGCTGGCCGGTGGCACCGGGCTGGCGCCGTTCACCGCGATGCTGGAGAAGATCGCCGAGCAGGGCAGCGATCACCCGCTGCATCTGATCTACGGGGTGACCCACGATTTCGACCTGGTGGAAATCGACCGCCTCGAAGCCTTTGCCGCGCGCATCCCCAACTTCACCTTCAGCGCCTGCGTCGCCAGCCCCGAGAGCCAGCACCCGCTCAAGGGCTATGTGACCCAGCACATCGAGCCCAGGCATTTGAACGATGGCGACGTCGACGTCTACCTGTGCGGCCCGCCGCCGATGGTCGAAGCGGTCAGCCAGTTCATTCGCGAACAAGGCATCGCGCCTGCCAACTTCTACTTTGAGAAATTCGCCGCCAGCGCGGCCTGAGCCAATCCAATGTGGGAGCAACCGCAGACTCTGCGCACGACGCAGATCCAATGTGGGAGCGAGCTTGCTCGCGATGGCGTCCTGCCAGGCAACATCAATGCTGAATGTTCCGGCCTCATCGCGAGCAAGCTCGCTCCCACAGGCCTTGTTTCGTCCGGGATGCCAATTTTCGTCATGAGGTACACATGAACAGATTTCAAGACAAAGTCGCTCTGATCACCGGCGCTGCCCAAGGCATCGGTCGGCGGGTGGCCGAGCGTATGGCCGCCGAAGGGGCGAAGCTGGTCCTGGTGGATCGCTCCGACCTGGTGTTCGAAGTTCAACAGCAGCTGGCCTCGACCACCCAGGTATTGGCCCTGACCGCCGACCTTGAGCAATACGAGGAATGCAGTCGGGTGATGCAAACCGCCGTCGAGCGCTTCGGTCGTCTCGATGTGCTGGTCAATAACGTCGGCGGGACGATCTGGGCCAAGCCGTTCGAGCACTACGAGGCGTCGCAGATCGAGGCCGAGGTTCGCCGTTCGCTGTTCCCGACCTTGTGGTGTTGCCATGCCGCGCTGCCGTTCATGCTGGAGCAGGGCAGTGGTGCGATCGTCAACGTATCCTCCATCGCCACCCGCAGCCTCAACCGCGTGCCCTACGGTGCGGCCAAGGGTGGGGTCAATGCCTTGACCGCTTGTCTGGCGTTCGAAACCGCCGGTCGCGGCGTGCGGGTCAACGCGACGGCGCCTGGCGGCACCGAAGCACCGCCGCGACGCATACCCCGCAACGGTGCCGAGCAGAGTGAGCAGGAAAAACTCTGGTACCAGCAGATCGTCGACCAGACCCTCGACAGCAGTTTGATGAAACGCTACGGCACCCTGGATGAGCAGGCGGGGGCTATTCTGTTTCTGGCCAGCGACGATGCGTCCTATATCACCGGCATGGTCATGCCCGTGGGCGGTGGCGATCAGGGCTGAGGCGAGCGACAGACAACCCCATCCGCAAACGGAGTCATGGTGATGAGTGACAAACCCACGATCGTGCTGGTCCATGGTTTCTGGGGCGGTGCCGCCCACTGGAACAAGGTCATCGTCAAATTGCTCAGCCGGGGTGACACGAATATTCGTGCCGTCGAGTTGCCGCTGACGTCCTTGGCCGAGGATGCCGAGCGTACGCGCAAGATGGTCGCCCAGGTGCCCGGTCCGGTGCTGCTGGTGGGGCATTCCTATGGCGGCGCGGTCATCACTGAAGCGGGGGATATGCCGAATGTGGCCGGGCTGGTGTACATCGCCGCATTTGCGCCTGACGCCGGTGAAAGCCCCGGCGGCATCACGCAACGGCATTTGCCAGCGGCGGCGGCCAACCTGGCTCCCGACAGCGACGGTTACCTGTGGGTCAAGCCCGAGCTCTACCACGAGAGCTTCTGTCAGGACCTGCCGGCGACCGAAGGGATGGTCATGGGCCTCACCCAGAAAGCGCCGCTGGCGAGTACCTTCGGCGACACCATTGGCACGGTGGCCTGGAAGAAAAAGCCATCGTGGTATCAGATCTCGACCGCAGACCGGATGATCGCGCCACAGAACCAGCAATGGATGGCTGCGCGGCTCAACGCCCGGGAGATTCTGACCTTGAACGCCAGCCATGCGTCATTGGCGTCGATGCCCGCCGAAGTGGCGGCATTGATCGACAGGGCGGCGACGGCGTTGGCCAACGGCTAGGGCCTACAAGCGGCGCACAAAGGTGCTGACAATACTGCGCATGGTGTCGCTGATGTTCAGGTTGTGTAGTGCATCCAGCGGGTGCCAGATGCAATCGGTGATTTCGTTCAGCGGTCGCAATTGCTCCAGGTTCAGCACCGACACCTCGAATACGTGGTGTCGGGTGCCGTCCGATTCCAGCTCCAGCACGTACATCAACTCGTCGACCCGCAACCCGGTTTCTTCCAGCAGCTCGCGAACGGCGGCATCGGCTGCGCTTTCACCCCGTTCGAGCTTGCCGCCGGGCAGCGTCCAGCGTCCTCCTGGCTTGCGTACCAGCAGTACATGCCTGTCCTGCTCGAAGATGATCGTTGCGCGTACTTTCATGGATTACCCGATGGCCGTTGTCATGGAACAGGTATGGACGTGCAGCATTCGGGCGAGGGCCGCGATTGTGCTGCTATCTGAGTAATTTGAGGTGCCAATGTGATGAAAAGTGCAACCAGAAGGAATTTCCATGGCGACATCTGGTCGGTATTTTGGACAAGGGTGGGTGTAAGGTAAGCAAGTCAACCTGAGATCACTGCCCAAGAGGAGGTGACTATGAGCGTTCCGATGCTGAACAAAATGCACATGAACGGTTACGACGTACTCAGCGTGAACCACGGCCCCTGGCGGGTGTGCACCCAAGGCGACCGGCTGGGCTCGTTTGCCAGTCGAGAAGAAGCACTGGCGTTTGCCGCTTCGCTGCCCGGCTACAGGGCGCGTGCTGGCAGGTCTGCGGGCAGCCATCAAACAAAATGAAGCCTGTAGGAGCGAGCTTGCTCGCGATGGTCGCTAACGATAACGCGTGTTTCCTGGCTAAACCCGGCGCACTTGAGTCCATCGCGAGCAAGCTCGCTCCTACAAAATCCTTAAGGGCGCTAATAGCCGCCACCTCCGCTGGGGCGGGAGGGCTCCCGGGCCTTTTGTTGCGTGTGGCTCCACTGCGCGCAGGTCATGAAGCTTTTGTGGTCGACCATGCCTCGGCCGTCAAAGCTGACATTGAACGCTTGTTGATGGCCGGACTGAGTCAGTTTGTAGTCAAAGCACGTACCGGGTACGACAGTCCGGTTGGTGACCGCCAGGGGCTGGCCGCCGATTTGCCGGACTTGCTCCTGGGTCATGCCGGTATCGACTTTCGCGACCAGCGGCTGGTCCTGGTAGATCGAGTTGGTGCTGCAGCCTGCCAACGCGGTCAGTGCGACGACCAACGTAAATAGAGGCCTGTTCATGGCAGCGCTCCTGCTATTGAGCCTTGTTGCGGCTAATGACCTTGGCTTTCACTTCCTCGGCGTAGCCGGACAGTTTTGCTTCATCACCCTGAAACAAAGAACACAGTTTCTGAACGGCTTGCGCGTCGACGTCGTTCCCGAGCAGACGCAATTGCTGCTCGATGCGCAACAGCTCCACGGCCGACCAGCGCAAATCTGACGCAAGCCCTTGCAGATCACGCCGAAGTTCCTGTTCCGATTCGTTAAGCCACATGATGATCTCCTGAACTCTGCACACCGAAATTTTAGACCTGTTTACCGGGCCGGATGTTATGTTCGTCTGATTCAGCGGGGTTTTCTTTGGTCGGGAAAATAAATGCGAACATGAAAGTACGCTGTCCTACTTTATCTGAACGCAAGGGACTAACCGGGCGAAGTGATATCAATGAAAGTCGCCGAATCGTTGGGGATGGCTGTAGGGACGACGGCGAGCTACATTTTCTTATTTCGAATTAAAGGAAACAGCATGCGGATGTTGATGGGGGGAGTCGTGTTGGCATTGCTGGGCGGGTGCTCGTTGCCGGCGTCGTTGGTACCGGGCGAGCCGAATGTCAGCAAGCACAGCGAGAAGACGCCAAAAGAGTATGCGGCGTGCGTGTTGCCTGCCTGGCAAAAGGAAGTATCGAATACGACCCAGGTTTCGATATCCAACGGATTTCGCATCACCGCGCCCAGCGTAATCACAGCCGACGAAGTGGTGGATATCGTGAAGTACAAGGACGGCAGCCGGGTTTCGCTGTATCAGGGGCCACCTTGGGCCAAGTCCGGCGACCTGCGCAAAATCGTGCGCGACTGTTTGTAAGCGCGAGAGGGTGAAAATCGGTCACCGACCGTTTTTCGACTCAATTGAGAAAAAACCGGATGCCTGGCGCGCATCCGGTTTTTTTTTGTGTGGATCAGTCCGAAAGGTTGGTCGTCGGGATGATTTGCTCGCTGGTCTGGGCGGCGCTTTTACGTTCCCGACGCTCATTCATCCAGCTTTCAACTTTGACGCCAAATTCTGGCGGGGCCTTGCGCCCGAATTTCCTGGCGATGTCGAGGATGGTTTGTTGGGCAAGTGCCTCTTCCATGCGTTTTTGCGCAACCATCATCGCGCCATTGATCGCGCACAGTCCGTCCAATGCCCACTCAGGTGGGGTGCCGTCAAACACTGCGCAACGGCCACGGATCTCCCGACAATCGAAAATCGACTTGCGGCCATCGATGGCGTTGACGATATCCAGCAAGGTGATTTCGTCAGCGGGCCGGGCCAGCTTGAAGCCACCGCGCATGCCTTCGGTGGCGACCACCAGATTGGCCTTGGCCAACTTGGTGAAGATTTTCGCCAGGTAGTCCTGGGGGACACCTTGCAGATCGGCAAGGTCGCGAACGCTCGCTTCGCGCGAGTCGCCACCGTTACCCACCAGAAAAAGCAGGCAGTGGATGCCGTATTCGACACCCGCGCTGTAAAGAGACATGCAAATCTCCGACTGAATTAGTCGCAAATTCTAGCAGCCGAAAGCAAGCAAGGCAACGAATCCCTCCTCACTCAATCTTTTTTTCATGACAGTGAACGCTCCTGTGGTGCGCTGAATACGGGGTGTTCAGGTCATGGATCAGGGTTTTCGATGGTCACACTCGGTAAAAACCTGTTGCAGGATTTAACTAGGATCAATACAGTCGTAGTTGTTCGATCGCAGTGGCAGACGCTTATCCGGGTACAACCTGGCGGCAGTCCGTAACGCCCTCAAAGATTTTCAACACTTGGTTATTCCCCCAGGAGTCAAAAATGAAGCAGCACATTCTGGTAATCGGCGCAGGTTTCGGTGGCATGTGGACCGCTTTGAGTGCCACGCGCCTGTTCGACATTCACGGCCACAACGACGTTGAAGTGACCGTGCTGGCTCCTCAGGCCGAGCTGCGTGTGCGTCCGCGCTTCTACGAGCCGAACGCCCACCAGTTGGCCGCGCCGATTGGCGACCTGTTTGATGCCGTAGGGGTCAAGTTCGTCAAGGGCGCGGTGCAGACCATCGACGTCGGGCAAAAACAGGTCGGCTATGTCGATGCCGCAGGTGCCCGACAAGTCTGCAGCTACGACAAACTCGTTCTGGCCACCGGCAGCCGCCTGGCTTCGCCGAACACGCCGGGCGTGGCCGAACATGCCTTCGACGTCGATCAGATCGAACAGGCCGTGCGTCTGGAAAACCACCTCAAGGCGCTGGCCAGCCAGCCCGAAAGCAAGGCGCGCGACACGGTTGTGGTGGCCGGTGGCGGTTTCACCGGGATCGAAACGGCGACTGAAATGCCGAGCCGCCTGCGGGCCATCCTCGGCGACCGTGCCGACATCAATGTGATCATCGTCGACCGTGGCGACAAGATTGGCGGCTCGATGGGTGAGGAAATCGCCGAATCGATCGTCGAGGCCAGCCTGGCAACCGGCGTGGAATGGCACTTGAAAGCCTCGGTTGTGTCAGTCGATGCCAACGGCGTGACCCTGTCCGACGGTACTCGTATCGATGCCAACACCGTGGTCTGGACCACCGGCGTTCGCGCCAGCTCCCTGACCGAGCAGATTCCGGCCGAACGCGATCACCTGGGGCGTCTGCATGTCGACGCGCACCTGAAAGTCATTGGCCAGGACGACATCTTCGCCACCGGCGACGTCGCCTACGCGGCCAGTGACGAGATCGGCAACCACGCCTTGATGACCTGCCAGCACGCCATTGTCCTGGGGCGCCACGCCGGCAATAACGTGGCGGCACAGATCCTCGGTGTGGACCCGACGCCGTACAGCCAGCCGAAATACGTGACCTGCCTGGACTTGGGGGCCTGGGGCGCGGTGTACACCGAGGGTTGGGATCGTCAGGTCAAGTTGGTCAAGGAGGAGGCCAAGTCGCTGAAAACCCAGATCAACACCCAATGGATCTACCCGCCAGCGGCGAACCGCGACACCGCGTGGGCCGCAGCGGATCCGTTGATCCCGATTGCCTGATTCGTTCGCTGACGCGTCTGATTAAACCTCCCGCCCAAGTCCGCTTGGGCGGGATTTTTTTTGCGTGCCATTTGCCTGTATGAAATTTACCGTGTATTTTTTCATGAAATTAAAAATACAAAATTTCACGAGGCCGTATGTTTCAGCAATCCACCCGGCATGTCGCCAGTTACTACGCCCATACCTGCGCCGATCGTCTGGTCGATCGAGCCGCACTGGAAGGTGAGCAAGACACCGAAGTGCTGATCATCGGGGCCGGTTTCAGTGGATTGCACACAGCTTTGCGCCTGGCGCTGGCCGGCAAGCGCGTGACCTTGCTCGAAGCCAGCCGGGTGGCCTGGGCCGCGTCCGGGCGTAATGGCGGGCAGGCGATTCTCGGCTGGTCGTGCGACATGCCACCGCTGGAAGCGGCGCTGGGTTACGAACGGGCACGGCGACTGTGGGACGGCATGCGCTGGGCCGCGCGCGAGTTGCGTGACTTGCCCGGCCGCCATGAGTTCGATTGCGACTACCGCGCCGGCCATCTCTGGACCTCGGTGATGCCCCGTCGGGTAGGCCTGCTGACCGAATGGCAACACGAGGCCAGCCACAAGTGGGGCCACGACAAACTGCAATTTATCGAGCGCAGCGATTTGCCGCAGTGGGTTGCCAGCGAGCGCTATCAGGCCGGCCTGTTCGATCCCGAAGGCGGGCATTTGAACCCGCTGAAACTGGCCCTCGGCCTTGCGGACGCGATCGAGCGTGCCGGTGGCCGCATCCATGAGCTAAGCAAGGCGCTGAGCTATGGCGAGGAGGGCGACGGGTTTGTGGTGACCACCGAGCGCGGTCGTATTCGCGCCGATGTGCTGGTGCTGGCGTGCAACGCTTACCTCGATCGGCTCGACCCGCAACTGGCCAGTTGCGTGTTGCCGGTCGGCACGTATCAGGTCGCGACCGCGCCGCTCACCGAGGAGCAAGCCACCGCGCTGCTGCCGAGCAACGTGTGCGTGACCGACAACCAGTTCGTACTCGATTATTTCCGCCGCACCCCGGATAACCGCCTGTTGTTCGGCGGCGGTTGCACTTACCTGGGCGGCATGCCCAAGGACATCGCCGCCGCGACCCGGCCGTTCCTGGAGCGCGTGTTCCCGCAACTCACCGGCGTCGATCTGGAGTTCGCCTGGGGCGGCCACATCGACCTGACCCTCAAGCGCACGCCGGATATCGGCCGCCGTGGCGATCTGTACTGGATGCAGGGGTATTCCGGGCATGGCGTACTGCCGACACTGGCCGCGGCCCGGGCGGTGTCCGACGCGGTACTCGGTCAGCCCGACGAACTGTCCCTGTACCAGGGCCTGAACAACAGCCGTTTTCCCGGCGGCAAATACCTGGCCGCGCCGCTGGAAGCCATCGGCAAGGCCTGGTATCGACTGCGCGACAGCATTTGAAGCGACACTTTCTGGAAGCCTCTAGATGGACATGCAAGAAGAAATCTCGGCGCTGGCGATCCTGATCCAGGACCTGCGCAAACACAAAAAGTACACCCTGAAGGAACTGGCGGACAAAATCGGTCGCTCCGTGGGTTTTCTGTCCCAGGTCGAGCGGGGCCTGTCGCGCCCGACGGTGGCGGATTTGACCGCCATCAGCGAAACCCTCGGCGTGCCAACCACCTATTTCTACAGCCTGCCCAAACCCATGGCCCTGTCCTGGGTCACCCGCCCGGATGAGCGGCGCACGCTGTACTACGCCGACGGCATCACCGACATCCTCGTCTCGCCAAAAATGCGCGCGTCCTTTTCGATGCTCGAAAGCCAGCTCGAACCCGGCGCCAGCAGCGGTGACCGACACATGAAGGACAGCTCCGAGCAGGGCGGTTACGTCCTGGAAGGGCAGTTGACCCTGTGGCTCGACGACAACGAACCGGTGACCCTGCATCCCGGAGACAGCTTTCAACTGGCCAGCCATGCGCACTGCCGCTACGGCAACCTGTCCGACCAACTGACCCGTGTGCTTTGGGTTTACACCTGATAACAACAAGGAACAAAACGATGGATGCTGTGTGCTCTGAACTGCTGGCCGAGGTTCGCAACTTCCGCCACACCAACCCCGAAGTGCGTTACGTCGACCTGATCTCCCTGGACATTCCGGGGCATTTCTACGGCAAGCGCTACCCGATCGAGATGCTGGAAAAAGTCGCTGCCGGCAGTGCACTGAAGCTGCCGCAGAACTGCGTGCTGCTCGGCACCCAGGGCGGACTGTTCAAGATCGGTGATTACTGCTTCAACGATGGTGACCCGGATGCGCTGCGCCGTTTGGTGCCCGGCACCTTGAAGTTGGTGAGCTGGGAAAAACAGCCCTTGGGCCAGATGCTGATCACCTCCGACGGCACGGAAAAACCCATCGAATTCGAACCTCGTGAAGTGCTGGCGCAGGTGCTGGACCGACTCAAGCGCAAGGGCATTTTCCCGGTGGTGGCCTTCGAGCTGGAGTTCTACCTGTTCGACAGCCGCTTGAAGGACGGCTTGCCGCAGTTCCCCCGTGATGAGTTGACCGGCGATGCCGATGATCAGCCGAACATGCACATCGAGCGCTTGTCGCGCTTCGCCCCAGTGCTCGATGAAATGGTCGAGACGGCGCGAGCGCAGGGCGTCGATGCCACGGTGATCACCGCCGAACTCGGCCCGGGCCAGTTCGAAATCAACTTCGGCCATTGCGATGACGGCCTGCGCGCCGCCGACTGGGCGGCCCTGTTCTGCCGCAGCACCCGGGGCGTGGCGCTCAAGCACAACTACCGCGCCAGCTTCATGGCCAAACCTTACTTGCAGCACCCCGGCAGCGGCATGCATGTGCATGTCAGCCTGTATGACCAGGCCGGCAACAACCTGCTGGCGGCGAACGGCCAGCGGGCGCTGCGCCATGCGGTGGCCGGTTGCCTGGATGTGCTGCCGCACTGCATGCCGATCTTTGCCCCGAACCACAACGCCATGCGCCGCTTGAGCGGCACGGTGAACGTTGCGTCCCGCGCCAGTTGGGGCTTCGAGGATCGCGATGCCTGCTTGCGTATTCCAGAGTCGGACATCAAGAACCTGCGCATCGAACATCGCCTGGCGGGCGCCGATGCCAACCCTTATTTGGCGTTGGCGGCGATTCTGGTAGGGCTGGAGCAAGGCCTGGAGGGGGAGCGCGAGCCGATTGCACCGCTCAACGAAGACCGCGGCAGTGGCATCGATTTTCCGCTGGAAATGCTCGAAGCGGTGCAGTCCATGCAAAATCATGCATCGTTGCGCGAAGGCTTGGGGGCGGAGTTCGTGGACGTCTACTGCGAAAACAAGCGTCAGGATCATCTGGCATTTCTGCATGACATCAGCGCGCGGGAGTATCGCTGGTTCCTCTAGTCTCCCTTAAAAAACATGTGGATATTGAAGGGCTTAGAAGGATTAGTAACTAGGTAGTGAATAAAAATATCTTGTTACAGGCCGAAATATTCCGTAATATCCGCGCCGCGTTCACCACCACGGTTTATGCATTTTTAAATCCCAGGCGTCCATCAGCTGCCTGGGATTTTTTTTGCCTGAAATTTAGTCGGCCGCTGACTCCATCATCGGCGCTCGCTTGCCGAGCCTCATCAGCCAGTAATAACTCAACGCCGGCACCAGCAACCCGACGATCCACGCCAGATCCACCCCATCCAGCGCCGTAGCCACCGGGCCGACGTACAGCGTGGTGTTCATGAACGGAATTTCCAGGGCAATCGCCAGCAGGAAACTGCCGCAGGCAATCCGGTTGATGCGCCCGTAGATCCCGTTCAGGTCGAAGATGTCGTCAATCCGGTACTGGCCTTTGCGCAGGCAGTAGTAGTCCACCAGATTGATCGCCGTCCACGGGATCAGGAAGTAGCTCATGAAGAAGATGAAGTTGAGGAAGAAGGTGATGAAGTCGTCCTGACTGATGGTGCACAGGGCCGTGGCCACCAGGCTGATCAGCAGCATAAACACACCGCGCACCCGCGGGGTCACCTTGAGTCGGGCGAAAGGTTCGATCACGGTGATGGTCGACATGAACGCGCCGTACAGGTTGAACACGTTGATCGACACCTGGCCGTAGACGATGAAGGCGAACAGCAGCACCGCGCCAGCGCCGAACAGACCGGCGACATGCCTGCCGACGTTGCTGGAGAAGTCGCCGATGCCGACGCTCAGGATCGCCCCGAGAATCATCATCCACGCGCCACCGCTGACCGTGCCGGCGTAGCTGTACCAGAACACCTGTGCGGTCGGTGTGCTGCTCGGCAAGTAGCGCGAATAGTCGGCGACGTAAGGCGCGTAGGACAGTTGCCAGGTCACGGCGATGCTCACCGCCACCAGGAACTTCGATAACGAGAAGCCGGTTGGCAGCCATTGTTCGGCCGGGATCGGCAACTGCAAGGCGAGCACCGTGGCGGCGGCGAACACCACCAGCGACAGTATCGACAGCAGCTTCTGCAAGCGGTGAATCAATCGATAGCCATAGAGCGCGACGACGAAGCACAACGCGCCAATCAGGTAGATATTGCCGGACATCGGCAGCGGGCTGACGGACTCCAGCGCCTGGGCCGCGAGCAAGGTGTTGCTGACGAAGAAGCCCAGGTAAATCAGCATCACGAACAGCAGTGGCAACACCGCCCCCAACACGCCGAATTGCGCCCGGCTCTGGATCATTTGCGGAATGCCCAGCTTCGGTCCCTGGGCCGAGTGGGAGGCCATGAAAATCGCCCCCAGCAACGAGCCGATGATGATCGCCAGCGCACTCCAGAACAGGTTGAGCCCCATCACCACCGGCAATACGCCGGAGGCGATGGTGGTGATGTTCATGTTGGCGCCGAACCAGATGTAGAACAGCGAGCCCGGCTTGCCGTGACGTTCGGTCTCGGGGATGAAATCGATGCTTCTTTTTTCGACTTGCATGGCGATCACTCCTGAGTCCGGGCGAGACGGGATTGCAGACGGGCGATGGTGCTTTGCAGCTCATGGGGCTGGTGGGCGAACAGGTCCGGCCGCTCGGGGATCAGGCTGATGTAATCGAGTTGTTGCAGGGCGCGCCGGCACTCGGTCGTGGTGAGGATTTCCAGCGAGTAGACCCAGTTGGCCATGATCAGCAGGGCCGAGTAATGCCCGGCCTCGGTGGTCGTGGTGCAGGCATCGCTGACCAGACGCACGCAATAGCCCAGGGCGAAGGCATCGAACACGCTGGTCAGCACGCAGACGTCGGTCAACACGCCACAGACGATCAGCGTGTCGACCTCCATTGCCCTGAGTCGGGCGTCGAGGTCGGTGCGGTGAAAGGCACTGTAACGGCCCTTGTCGATGATCAATTCACCGGGCTGTGGCGTCAGCGACTCGATGATTTCCACTTGCCGGGTGCCGGCGCGGTAACTGCCGGGGCCACCGTCGGCGGCCAGTGGTTCGCCGTGGGGCAGGTCACTGCCGTCGGCCTGATTGATGTGGCGGGTATAGATGACAGGCATCCGCTGACGGCGGACGGTATCGAGCAGGGCGGCGGTATGGGCGACCACCCTGTCGAAGTTTTCCAGGACGAAGCCGTCCTCCTGCTGCATGTCGATGATCAACAGCGCGTTGTTATTGTTCATTGGGCAAACCTGATCAAAGGCGAAACACGATGCACCGTACGCGCCATGCAATGGCGGGACGCGGGGTGCGTGATTGGCTGTTCGGGTGGGCTCAGTGAACTATTTGCCAGAAGCCGTTCTGCTTGGCCGAAACGCTGGCGCGCAGGCGCTTGAAATGCAGGTGCGAAGCGGTCCATTCACCGCGCAGGTAAGCCCGCGCGGCGCCGGAGGGAAGGGCGAGTGGTGGGAGACGACCAGTCATCATTGGAATCGACCCCTGTAGGAGCGAGCTTGCTCGCGAAAAACTTCTGGGCAACGCGGTCATTCAGATGGCGCGCGTTATCGTTGGCGTCCATCGCGAGCGAGCTCGCTCCTACCGGAACGCTGGCACCACGTGCTTGATGAACAGCTCCAGGGATTTTTTCTTCTCCGCATGGGGCAGGCTGTTATCGCACCAGAAGCTGAATTCGTCGACCCCCAGTTCCTGGTAGTACTTGATGCGCGGAATGATTTCTTCCGGGGTGCCGATCATGGCGGTCTTGTGCAGGCTTTCCAGTTCGAACTCAGGGCGACCGGCGAATTTCTCTTCCGGGCTCGGCGCGAGGAAGCCGTTGACCGGGGTGGTTTTGTTGCCGAACCAGGCATCGAAGGTGCGGTAGAACTTCGAGATCGCCTTGGCCCCGACTTCCCAACCCTGCGGATCGTCGGCGGTGTGCACGTGGGTGTGACGCAGCACCATCAGTTGCGGGCGCGGCACGCCCGGGTTGTTATCCAGCGCGGCCTGGAATTTGTTCTTCAGGTCGAGGACTTCCTCGTCGCCTTTCATCAGCGGCGTGACCATGACGTTGCAGCCGTTGGCCACGGCGAAGTTGTGCGAGTCCGGGTCGCGGGCGGCGATCCACATCGGCGGGTTCGGTTGCTGGATCGGCTTGGGCACGCTGGTGGACGTCGGGAATTTCCAGATGTCGCCGTCATGGGCGTAGTCGCCGTTCCACAATGCCCGCACCACCGGCACCATTTCCCGCAACGCCTGGCCGCCGGAGGACGCCGGCATGCCGCCGGCCATGCGGTCGAACTCGATCTGGTAGGCACCACGGGCCAGGCCGACTTCCATGCGTCCGTTGCTGATCACGTCGAGTAACGCGCATTCACCGGCCACCCGCAGCGGATGCCAGAACGGCGCGATGATGGTGCCGGCGCCGAGGTGGATGGTGGTGGTCTTGCCCGCCAGATAAGCCAGCAGCGGCATCGGGCTTGGCGAGATGGTGTACTCCATGGAGTGGTGTTCGCCGATCCACACGGTGCTGAAACCACCGGCTTCGGCCATCAGGGTCAGTTCGGTCAGTTCTTCGAACAACTGACGGTGGCTGACGCTTTCGTCCCAACGTTCCATGTGTACGAACAGGGAAAACTTCATGACGCTTACCTCGGATCTATTGTTGTCGGCCGGTCGATCGCGGGCCTGTTGTTAGTTGGTATACCATAATACGAAACCTGTGCAAATGTTTCTCTCTGGTCAGTGAGCAACCTGTGGGAGCAATACCGGAGATCAGGCCAGAACGGGCAGGGCGCCCATCTTGCCGTGGCAGTACACCAGTGGCCCGCTGTTCTGCTGTGGCACGATCAGGTTTTTCACCGCGCCGACCATGATGGCGTGGTCACCGCCTTCATATTCGCGCCACAGTTCACATTCGATGACCGCCGTGGCGTTGGCCAGAATCGGGTTGCCCAGCTCGCTCAGCGTCCACTCGATCCCCTGGGCCTTGTCCTTGCCCTTGCGCGCGAAGGCATAGGCTTCGTTTTGCTGGCCGCCGGACAGCACGTGGATGGCAAAACGTTTGTTCTTGATCAGGACCGGGTAGGAATCGGAGCTGTAGTTGGGGCAGAACAGCACCAGGGCCGGGTCCATCGACAGCGAGCTGAAGGCGCTGGCGGTCAGGCCGACGATTTGCCCGTCGTCATCCAGGGTGGTGATCACGGTCACTCCGGACGGGAACGAACCCATGACTTGTTTGTAGATGGCGGCATCGATCATTGGACGGTCCTCGGGTGGTGTGACGCGTTTTTATGTATTTGTAGGTCTGATGGTATACCGTAATACATCTATTGCAAGGTCTTTTTAGGTGAACCGATAAACGTACAAATTCCGTCGGAAACCCAATGATTGCGGGGCTTTCAGCTAGCCAGCGCTGACGTGAATCAGGCAGGATGCCGGCTCAGATGCTTGTTCAAAGACCAGATCAGTCTTGTTTAAAGTTTGGAATACCATAATATGGTTTGCATCTGAGGGGCGGCCAGAGAGTCCCCCCGGTTTGGCTTCATACAAAGATAAGAACAGACAAACTCGAGTTCATGCACATGTCCCAGATGTCCCGGCAAGATCCGTTGATCGAGAACCATACGGTCGACTACGTTCCACTCGCAGAGCGCCACGGGAAGGCCCGCGATCTTTTCACCCTGTGGTTCAGCACCAACATTGCGCCACTGCCCATCGTCACCGGCGCCATGGTGGTCCAGGTGTTCCACCTCAATCTGTTCTGGGGCCTGCTGGCGATTGCCCTCGGGCACATGGTCGGCGGCGTGGTGATTGCGCTGGCGTCGGCCCAGGGGCCGTGCATGGGCATCCCGCAGATGGTGCAGAGCCGTGGTCAGTTTGGCCGCTATGGCGCGCTGCTGATCGTGTTCTTCGCGGCGTTGATCTACGTCGGTTTCTTCATTTCCAACATCGTGCTGGCGGGCAAATCGATTGTCGGCATTGCGCCGTCGGTTCCGGTGCCGGCCAGCATTCTCATCGGCGCCCTCAGCGCCACCGCCATCGGCGTGATTGGCTACCGCTTCATCCATACCCTCAACCGCATCGGCACCTGGGTGATGGGCAGCGCCTTGCTCGCCGGTTTCCTCTACATCTTCGCCCATGACTTGCCGGCGGACTTCTTCACTCGCGGAGCGTTCAACCTGTCCGGCTGGCTGGCCACGGTCTCGCTGGGCATCATCTGGCAAATCAGCTTCTCGCCGTATGTGTCGGACTACTCGCGCTACTTGCCGGTGGACATCGGCATTACTCGACCATTCTTCGCCACCTACCTGGGGGCGACCCTGGGCACGATCCTGTCGTTCACTTTTGGCGCCGTAGCGGTCCTGGCGACCCCGGAAGGCACCGAGGCGATGGCGGCGGTCAAGCAGTCCACCGGTTGGCTGGGGCCGATCCTGATGGTGTTGTTCCTGCTCAACATCATCAGCCACAACGCCTTGAATCTGTATGGCGCGGTGCTGTCGATCATCACCTCGATCCAGACCTTCGCCAGCCAATGGACGCCGAGCATCAAGGTGCGCGTGGTGTTGTCGAGCATCGTGCTGGCGGGTTGCTGTGTGGTGGCGCTGGGCGCTTCGGCGAACTTCATTTCGCAGTTCATCGGCCTGATTCTGGCGCTGTTGCTGGTGCTGGTGCCGTGGGCCTCGATCAACCTGATCGACTTTTACCTGATCAAGCGCCGTCGCTATGACATCGCCTCGATATTCCAGGCTGACGGCGGCATCTATGGGCGCTTCAACCTGCACGCGATCATCGCCTACTTCATCGGCATCATCGTGCAGTTGCCGTTCGCCAATACGTCGCTGTATGTCGGGCCCTACGCCAATCTGGTAGACGGCGCGGACCTGTCATGGCTGGTGGGGCTGGTGGTGACATGTCCGTTGTATTACTGCCTCGCTACGCGCAGCCAGGCGCAGGAAAGCCGTTCTGTGAAGTTCGGCTATACCGACTGAGGCAAAAGGGTTTGGTGTTCGTCTGAAAAATGCCCGGCCCGTCGCCGGGCATTTTTGTTTTCGGCAACCGCTCAGGAATGCTTGAACGCATTCAGACCGCGTTGTACCGCCGGCCTGGCTTCGACCGTGTCGAACCAGCGCGAAAGTTGCGCAAGTTCCTTCCAGTCCAGTCGATCACGGAACGCTGTGGCAATGGTGAACGCCGAAATGTCGGCCATGGAGAACTGCTC
This sequence comes from Pseudomonas sp. KH_046_1, assembly GCF_057839025.1. NCBI lineage: Bacteria > Pseudomonadati > Pseudomonadota > Gammaproteobacteria > Pseudomonadales > Pseudomonadaceae > Pseudomonas > Pseudomonas sp. KH_046_1. Next base: position 3,935,305 of record NZ_CM174481.1, on the reverse strand, counting down.
GCCAGCCATGAACTCGGCAGTCAGAAAACTTTCCGCGTAGGTCAGTTGCTCGATCACCCGCAGATCGATGATCGCCGCCGCCTTGTCCTGCCCCGCCTGGTGCAGAAAAAATGCGGCATGGCTGGGAGCGATGACATCGGTCACGAAAAAGAAATAGCGGTCAATCACCCGGATACGCTCCGGTCCCGGCTGCGCCGGTGCCAGCCGTCCAGGCGCCTTGGAATCGGCGTACTGGATGATGGCGTTGGACTGGTTGATGATCAGCGCCGGCGTTTTCCCGAAATCGATCAGGGTCGGGACTTTCCCGGCCGGGTTAAGCGCCAGGAAGGCCGGCCCACGATGCTCCTGTGCATACAGGTCGAGCCTGCGTGCCGTGTAAGCAATGCCGGCCTCTTCAAGAGCAATCGCTGCCCGCAGACTGTTGCCGGTATTAGCGCCGTAGAGCTGTAGCTGATCGTTCATGGGTCATTGCTCTTGTAGGGACACACAAGCAGCTACCGAACACTGCCGATGATGTCAGTATGATGAAAATCCGCCGCACGATATGCAAAAACAGTGATCGTCCATACCCCTGTGCGACAAGCCTTGTCCCTCAACGAAAACTACTTTCAGCGCGTTTGATAATAGCCTCTCGAAATGTTTTAAGAGTTTCACAAGCCAACCAGTCAACCCTCACCTCGAACGTCCGATGACTCATGTCACTCATCGAGCGCGCCTGTTTTCGCGCCCGTGTTGAGCGCTGTTGCGTGGGCGGCAATCGGGTCCTGTCTGGCGGTGAAACCTTCAAATAACGATAAGAAACACCCAGGAGCACCCTATGTTCAAACGAGCGATTCCCACCGCAGTCCTGCTGGCCACCAGTTCGGTGTGCGCCCAGGCTGCCGATACCGCAGGCCATGGATTTCTGGAAGACAGCAAGGCCAGCCTCTCGATGCGCACCCTGTACTTCAACAGTGACAATCGCGATGGCAGCGCGGCCCCTTCGAAAACCGAAGAGGCGGCCCAGGGGTTCGTGTTGCGCTATGAGTCCGGGTTTACGCAGGGCGCGCTGGGGTTCGGGCTCGATGCCCAGGCATTGCTCGGCATCACGCTGGACAGCGGAGCGGGGCGCCACGTCGGCAGCGGTATGATTCCCACTGACGGCGACGGCGCGGCCGCCGCCTGGAGCAGCTTCGGCCCTACGGCGAAAATGCGCCTGGCCAGGACTGAACTTCGCTACGGCACCTTGCTGCCGAAATTGCCGATCCTTCTGGCGAACGATGCGCGTGTGTTGCCGCAATCGTTTACCGGCGCGCAGGTCACCTCGAACGACATCGATGGCCTGACGTTGACCGGCGGTGTGCTGGAGCACGCGGTAGGGCGCGCCTCGACGGACCGCACAGGCCTGTCGGTCGCCGGCAGCACGCAGGACAGCAACAAGTTCTACTACGCCGGCGGTGACTACAACCTCACCAGGAACCTGAAGACCCAGTATTACTTCGCGCAGCTGGAAGACTTCTACAACCAGAACTTCCTCGGCCTGACGCACATTTTGCCCATCGACAGCGCAAGCTCACTGACCACCGACCTGCGCTACTTCCGCACCACGTCGAGCGGTGCCAACAGCTCTGCTTCCGGCCGCGCGCAAGGTTATCGGGTGTCGGGCTACACCGACGACAACGACGGTGAAATCGACAACAGCACCTGGGCTGCGATGGTCACCTACACCCACAGTGGGCACGCGGTGTCGGTGGGGCATCAACGGGTGGGCGATGGCAGCAACTTCGTCCAGCCCAACCAGGGCAGCCTGGTGGACAAGGGGGCGGGCGGCGGCAGTGTCTACCTGCCCACCGACAAGATGATCCAGAACTTTGCCCGGGCCGGCGAACAGACCAATTTCGGGCAATACACCTACGACTTCGCGCCCTTGGGCGTGCCGGGCCTGAAAGCCTCGATCGTGTATCTGAAGGGCACGGACATCAAGGCGCAAAACGCCAGTGACCAGTCCGAGTGGGAGCGCGACATGACCCTGGACTACGTGTTGCAGTCGGGCACGTTCAAGGGGGTGGGTTTCACACTGCGTAACGCCAAGTCCAATACCGATGCCGGGCGCAACGTGGATCAGAACCGGGTCATCATCAATTACACCTTGTCGTTGTTGTAATCACACACATCCCCTGTGGGAGCGGGCTTGCTCGCGAAGGCGGAGTGTCAGGCGACATCGATGTCGAATGTGCCGGCCTCTTCGCGAGCAGGCTCGCTCCCACAATGATTTGGGTGGTTCGCTGATTTTGCGTTCAATCACTGAAACCTGTGGGAGCGGGCTTGCTCGCGAAGGCGGTATGTCTGGTCACATCGATGTTGAATGTGCCGGCCTCTTCGCGAGCAAGCCCGCTCCCACAAAAAACGATTTTCAGGGTTGGCCTTCGTTTGCACTCACGTGTGTTTGCCCGGTTGTTGCACTAACCCCCTTGTCCCAAAGCGCAACCAACCCACCGAAAGTCCCGACATAGGCCGTGCCATCCGGCGCCAGGGTGATCGGCGACCAGTTGTTGTCGAAGGCCTGGCCGACCCCGCTCAGCGCCTTGAACCGGGTCTGGCCGCTGTCGAAATCCAGCGCCATCAGGTACCAGGCGTTCTCGCCGTCGGGCTGCGGCTCGAAGGTGTAGAAGTACAGCAGGCCGTTGCTCACCGAGAGTTTGGGGACCACCGAAGGCGAACGCTCCTTCGATTCCCAGATCCGGTCGCAGCCCGACTCATCGGTGCGGATGTCGATGCGGCTGATGCCGCCGTGCACGGCCGGCCAGTCCTTCTGCGCGAAGGCGCTGGTGTAGCCGGCGTTGTTCTCGAGGATGATCGAGCGCCCCCAGCCGATGGCCGAGTTGTCGGTGGCCGAGGCATTGTTGTCGAACACCGGCAACTTGCAGATCAGGCGATTGCCGGCGTAATCCTGTTCGCGACGGTAGACCAGCAGGTTGATGCGCCCGTCGCTGTTGTCGGTGATGGTGACGTAGCGCTCGCCGAGCAGGGTCGGGGTCGTGCCGCTGCCCTGATTGATCGCACCGACCTTGCGCCCGGTGCCACGGTCGTAGACTTCGCGCCAGCCTTGCACGGGCTTGCCATCGGCATCGGCGGCGAAGCGGTACATGGCGTGGTCGGACACCAGATAGACGCCATCGGCCGCCACCGACATGCCGTTCTGGATTTCTTCGTTGGCCAATTGGATGCCCTGGACCTTGCCGGTGTCGGGGTTCAGGGTGCCGATGCGGCCGCGTCGGGTGATCCACCAGATCAAGCCCTGGTGATCGGGCATGACCCCGGTGATGGGATCGCATTCACCTTTGGGGAACCAGCTGGTGGGCCGCACGCAATCGTGGGGAACCTTGTCGCTCAGGTCCCAGTTGTCGACCTCCTCGAACGACCACGCACCGGATTGATCCTGACGATGCACGACGCGCTGGATGTGCTGCTCGGCATCGGCGATGACCACACGATTCTGTTCGTCGACATAGAAATAGGCGCCGGAGGTGTCGGCCATGATCTTGTCCGGGTCCAGGGTGATCAGCGCGTGGAAAGTCGACGGACGCGGCGGCAGCGGGTAGCGGGCCAGCAGTTCGAGAGTGCGTGGTTCGAGCAGTTGCAGTTCGAACTGCATCAGGTTGGCGCACAACACCACCAGGCGACCCTGCTGATCGAAGGTATGAATCGGGCACATGCCGCCGGGCTTGCGACTGCCGTCACGGCTGCTCACTTGCATGTCGCCGCCCAATGGACCGGGGCCGGGGTGCGAGTCGGAGCTGTAACCATCGGCATGCATGTAGCTGCTGCCGTTGCTGGCCATGAAGGGGTTGGCGGGTATGGCGCCGCTCAACGGTCGGGCGACAGCGGCGCTGCCGATCAATGCTGTGGCATGTCCGGCGCTGGCCAACGGCTGTGGGTCATAGGGTTCGGAACAGGCACTGAGCAGGCCGAGCAGGGGCAGGGCAAGCAGGAGTGGAGCACGCATCGAAGCCTCGCGATCTTGTTATTGGTGTAATGCGTAATCAGCAGCAAACAGGCTGCGCGGGCATCGGCAGTTTGGACTAACCGGCGATTGATTGCCGTACATCGCTGATCAAAGCGGACAGTTATATTGGCCTTTTCGATCCCCTTTTGGCCTGTCTCGCGCTGTGAACCGGCCACGCCGTCAGCAAGAATCAGAGAACTCACGCCACACTTGGGGAAACGATCCATGGACTCAATGAAACGCATACTGGGCGCCACCGTTTGCGGACTGTCGTTGCTGACCAGCGCGGCGCACGCCGAACAGCGCGAATTGCGGGTGTACAACTGGGCGGACTACATCCTGCCGTCCGTGCCCAAGGATTTCGCCAAGGACACCGGGATCAAGGTGACCTGGGACACCTTCGACACCAACGAGTCCCTGGAAGCCAAGCTGCTGACCGGCAACTCGGGCTACGACCTGGTGGTGCCCTCGAACCAGTTCATCGAAACCCAGATCAAGGCGGGCGTGTTCCAGAAACTCGACAAGTCCAGGTTGCCGAACTGGTCGCACCAGGACCCGGCCTTGCTCAAGTTGCTGGACAAGAACGACCCGGGCAACCAGTACGGCGTGCCCTACATGTACGGCACCGTGCTGATCGGCTTCAACCCGGCCAAGGTCAAGGCGGCGCTGGGCGAGAATGCGCCAGTGGACAGCTGGGACCTGGTGTTCAAGCCCGAGAACATGGAGAAGCTCAAGGCCTGTGGCGTTGCCATGCTCGACTCGCCGTCGGAGATCCTGCCGCTGGCCCTGCATTACCTGGGGCTGGACCCGAACAGCCAGAACCCCGATGACTACGAAAAAGCCAAGGCATTGATGCTCAAGGTTCGCCCTTACGTCACCTACTTCAACTCCGCCAAGTACATGACCGACATCGCCAACGGCGATATCTGCGTGGCCATCGGTTACTCCGGCAGCTTCTATCAATTCGGCAATCGTGCCAAAGAGGCGGGCAACGGCGTGGTCGTCGACTGGCGCCTGCCGAAAGAAGGCGCGCCGATCTGGTTCGACACCTTCGCCATCCCGAAAAGCGCGAAGAACGTCGCCGAGGCCCACGAATTCCTCAACAACCTGCTGGACCCGAAAGTCATCGCGCCGATCAGCGACTTCCTCGGTTACCCGAATGCCAACAAGGACTCGCTGGCGCTGATCAACAAGGACATCACCGGCAACCCGAACCTGACACCGACCAGCGAGGCATTGAAGACGCTGTACGTCGTGCAGCCATTGCCGCAAAAGCTTGAGCGGGTGCGTACCCGGGTCTGGACCAGCATCAAGTCCGATCAGTAACCCCGAGGAATTGAGTGAGATCTCTGTGGGGCACAGATTTTGTGTACACCACATGGCCCTGTGGGAGCGGGCTTGCTCGCGAAGGCGGAGTGTCAGTCAATGCAGGTGTCGACTGATCCAGCGCTTTCGCGAGCAAGCCCGCTCCCACAGTTAGTTCTGTGTGCGGCTAGCGAAAAAACTCCCCCGGTGTTTCGCCGAACTGCTGGCGGAAGGCAGCGATAAACGCCGACGTCGAGTCGTAGCCACAGGCCAACGCGACGTCGGTCACTCGCTCGCCCTGTTCCAGTGGCGTCAGGGCGCCGAGCAGGCGCAAACGCTGGCGCCAGGCGCGAAAGGTCAGGCCGGTGTCGCGCAGGAACAGGCGACTGAGGGTTTTCTCGGTGACGCCGAATTGGTTGCTCCAGTGACTGAGGGTGGTCTGTTGCTCCGGGTGCGACTCCAGGCTTTGGGCGATTTGCCGCAATCGGCTGTCCTGGGGCAGGGGCAGCATCAAATCGATCTGTGGCGCCTCCGCCAATTGATCCAGAATCACCTGGGCCAACCGGCCGTGCGGACCGTCCTGATCGTATTCCACCGGAACCTGACTGAAGGCACGGATCAACTCGCGCAACAAATCGCTGACCCCCAACACATGACAGCCCGGCGGCGCCCACGTCGAAACGCTGCAATCGATGTACAGGCTGCGCATTTCCGTGCGCGGCGAGCTGAACACCCGGTGCGGCATGCCCGCCGGAATCCACACCGCACGCTCCGGCGGGGCGACGAAACGGCCGACGCCGGTCTGTATTTCGAGCACGCCCGCAATCGCATAGGAAAGCTGCACCCACGGGTGGCTGTGGCGCCGGGTCAGGGCGCGATTGGGCAGCGATTCGGTACGGCCATAGAGCGGTCGTGGCAGGCTGGACAGCCCGGGAATATTGCGTCGAACACTCTTGTCATGTCCTTTAGGCGGCATCAGCTGGCTCATCGGCGTTAGTCGGTAATTCCCAGTCACGTTAGAGTCGCTTTCACGTACTGGCAACCCCCGGATGATCAACCCCATGACTCGCCCCCGTCTGTTACCCGACAACTTCACCCTGACCCTGATCGGCGTAGTGACGCTCGCCAGCCTGCTGCCCGCCAGCGGCCAGGTCGCGGTCGGTTTTGGCTGGCTGACCAACATCGCCATCGCGCTGCTGTTTTTCCTGCATGGCGCCAAGCTGTCCCGCGAATCGATCATTGCCGGTGCCGGGCACTGGCGCCTGCATCTACTGGTGTTCAGCCTGACCTTCGTGCTGTTCCCGTTGCTTGGCCTGGCGCTCAAGCCGCTGCTGTCGCCGCTGATCGGCAATGACCTGTACATGGGCATGCTTTACCTCTGCGCGCTGCCCGCCACGGTGCAGTCGGCGATTGCCTTTACTTCGCTGGCACGGGGCAACATCCCGGCGGCGATTTGCAGCGCGGCGGCGTCGAGCCTGTTCGGGATTTTCCTCACGCCGTTGCTGGTGACCCTGTTGCTCAATGTCCACGGCGAAGGCTCTTCGACCCTCGACGCCATCCTCAAGATCAGCGTGCAGTTGCTGCTGCCGTTCATTGCCGGGCAAATCGCGCGGCGCTGGATCGGTAACTGGGTGGTGCGCAACAAGAGCTGGCTGAAGTTCGTCGATCAGGGTTCGATTTTGCTGGTGGTCTACGGCGCGTTCAGCGAGGCGGTGATCGAGGGCCTGTGGCAGCAGATTCCGTTGCTGGATCTGGTCGGGCTGGTGCTGGTCTGCTGCATCGTTCTGGCGCTGGTGCTGGTGGCCGCGACTGTATTGGGCAAGGCCTTTGGCTTCAATCAGGAAGACCGCATCACCATTCTGTTCTGCGGCTCGAAGAAAAGCCTGGCGACCGGCGTGCCGATGGCGCAGGTGCTGTTTGCCGGTAGCACCATTGGCTTGCTGATCTTGCCGCTGATGCTGTTCCACCAGATCCAGCTGATGGTCTGTGCGGTGCTGGCGCAGCGTTATGCCAAGCGGCCTGAGTCGATTTCGGAACTGATGGCCCAGGTCGATCCTTGATGCATCCGGGCGCTGTCGTTTGGAGCTAGAAACTGACCGGATCGTTGAACTGGTCGGAATAGCTGCCGGACATGAGATCGGAGGCGACGCGATCCGAACCCACGCCAACGCGGGATGAGTAGGGCAGCCGGCTGGCGTTGAGGTGGTCCGAGCCATCGGCGGCCAGCTGTTTGGCGCCCATATGGTCAGAGCTGTCGGCAGCAACCTTGCCAGCTCCCATATGATCGCAGTCTTCTTCTGCCACTGCCTGCGCGTCATCCGCCCAGGCTTGGGGCATCAACACCGTCGCTGCGACGACAATGGCAATGCCTGATAAAAAACGATATTTCATGTTCGTCTCCTCGACCCGTCAGCCGTATGGCACGGGTGTCGACTGATTGCATGAAACGGGGAAGTGAGCTGTTTGAGTATAGAACGCCAGGCCTGATGCCTGGCGTCGACGGGATGTATGGCAGGAGGCCGGGGGTCTGTAGGAGCGAGCTTGCTCGCGATGGACTCAAGAGCGCAGAGTTTAGCCAGTAAACACGCGTTATCGTTAACGACCATCGCGAGCGAGCTCGCTCCTACAGTTCGCCCGATCTTTTACCGCAGCGGCGGAGTACGCGGCGGGATCATGCGTTTGTTGCCGGTCGACTCGAACGCCGATGCCAGGTGCAGCAGCGAGGAGTCGTCATAGGCGCGACCGGCAAACGTCAGGCCGACCGGCATGCCGATGTCCGGCATCACGCCCATCGGCACGGTGACCGTTGGCACGCCCAGGTGGCGGATGGCGAGGTTGCCGTTGGCGACCCATACGCCGTTGCTCCAGGCGATATCCGCCGATTGCGGATCGACATCGGCATTCGCCGGCCCCACATCGGCGACCGTCGGGAACAGCACCGCGTCGAGGCCCAGGCGATCCATCCAGTCTTCCAGATCGATCTTGCGGGTCTTTTCCAGTCCGCGCAGGCCGTCCGGCATCGTGCTGATCTGGTTCCACGGGGTGATGCCACGCTCGGCCATGCGCACGTATTCGTCCATGCCGGCAACCAGGTCACCCTCGCGGTTGGGCAGGGTGCCCGGGTCGTGAGGGAAGATCTGCGGGCCATCGACATCGACCAGACGATTCAGTTTCGGATCGCCGTTGGCTTGCAGGAAGTCATCGAAGGCCCAAGCCGTCAGGTCCCACAATTCGTGGTGCAGAAATTCCTTGGAGACGATGCCGCGATTGAACACGGTCGGCGCGCCAGGGCGATCACCCTCGCAATTGGAGACCAGTGGGAAGTCCACTTCGAGCACTTCGGCGCCCGCGGCTTCGAGGGCCTTGCGCGCTTGTTCCCAGAGTCCGATCACCGAAGGACGGGTGTTGATGCGCTGGCCGGTCGGGCCACCGATGCCCGGCGCTTCGGAGGTGCCGGCTTCAGGGTCGGCGTTGATGTACATGCGTGGAATGCCGAACTTCTTGCCTTTGAGCGCCTCGCTGTTGGCGGCCAGCGCCGCGTAGGATTTGGGGCGCACCAAGGACGAGCTCGGGATCGGCACCCAGGGTTGCAGGCGCCACAGGTCGCCACGGGTGTCCGGGTCATCGGCCACTACCACGTCGAGCACTTCGAGCAGGTCGGCCATGGTCCGGGCGAACGGCACGACCACGTCCATGGTCGGGGTCAACGGCCAGTTGCCGCGCACCGAGATCACGCCGCGCGAAGGCGTGTAGGCGCACAAGCCATTGTTCGAGGCCGGTCCACGGCCGCTCGACCAGGTTTCTTCCGCCAAACCGAATGCGGCGAAACTGGCGGCAGTGGCAGTACCCGCGCCGTTCGACGAACCGGAGGCGAATGGGGCGGTGAGGTAGTCGGCGTTGTACGGGCTCTCGGCGCGGCCGTAGACGCCGCGCTGCATCCCGCCGTTGGCCATCGGCGGCATGTTGGTCTTGCCCAGGCAGATCGCCCCGGCGGCGCGCAGGCGCTCGATGGTGAACGCGTCGCGATAGGCGACCAGGTCCTTGAAGGCCGGGCTGCCGGAAGCGGCGGTGAGGCCCTTGACCAGATAGCTGTCCTTGGCGGTGTAAGGGATACCGTCCAGCGCGCCCAGCGTCTGGCCCTTGGCGCGACGGGCGTCGGACGCCTGCGCTTCGGCGAGCGCCTCGGGGTTGCGCACCACGACCGCGTTCAGGGCGGTGGGGGTTTCGGGGCCGTCATAGGCGTCGATCCGCGCGAGATAAGCCTGGACCAGTTCAACCGAGGTGGTCTGGCCGGATTCGAGCGCGGCGCGCAGTTCGGCAATGGAAACTTCGGTAACTTCGATCATGTTGCCACCGCCGCTTGCAGGTGGAGGGTCCCAAACACTTCACTTTTCTCGAAATGGACTTTCATATCGTTATTCTCGTTGCACTGTGTGGCACGACAGGGTCGGGTGTTAAAAATACTGAGCACTATTTAGCATTAAACCGGGATTTTAGGAATCCGTTGTCCAATTTATCTTACAGGTGACAGAAAAAAGGCCACCACAACCCGACGTTGTGGTGGCCCGAGGGTGACTCATTATAGTGGCCTGCGCGCGCAGGCCAATGGATCAGTGAGCGCCGGCGGCCTTGTTCAGGTCGCTTTCGGCCCATTCGGTGTAGACGCAGGCATCGGCGGTGGCCCAGCGCACCCGCACCGGGTCGCCGGCCTTGAGCGGCATGCCGGCGGCGGACAGCGCCTTGACCGTCATCGAGGTGCCGCCAGCGGTGACCACGCTGCAGGTCTGGCTTTCGCCGAGAAACAGCACTTCCACGACCTTGGCCGAGACTTCGTTCCAGCCGGCGGCCAGCGGTTCGGCAAGGGCTTGTTCATTGCTCAGGGCCAGGGCTTTTTCCGGACGCACCATCAGCAGCACGTCCTGGTCGGTTTGCAGGCCGGCGGTGAGTCGGATCGACAGTGGCTGCCCTTCGAAGGTCGCCACCGCATTACCCTGGGCCTTGAGCTTGAGGAAGTTCGAGTTGCCGAGGAACGAGGCGACAAAGGCGTTCGGCGGATTCTGGTACAGGTCATAACCACTGCCGAGGCCGACGATCTTGCCGTGACTGAAAATCGCGATGCGCTGGGACAAACGCATGGCTTCTTCCTGATCGTGGGTCACGTAGACGATGGTGATGCCCAGGCGTCGATGCAGCTGACGCAGTTCATCCTGCAAGTCTTCACGCAGTTTCTTGTCCAGTGCACCGAGGGGTTCGTCCATCAGCAGGATGCGCGGCTCATAGACCAGCGCCCGGGCAATGGCGACCCGTTGCTGCTGGCCACCGGAGAGTTGCGAAGGGCGGCGATGGGCAAATTGCTCAAGCTGCACCAGTTTGAGCATCGCATCGACCCGGCGCTCGCGCTCGGCGGCGGCCAGTTTGCGGATGGCCAGCGGAAAGGCGATGTTGTCGCGTACCGACAGGTGCGGGAACAGCGAGTAGCGCTGGAACACCATGCCGATGTCGCGTTTGTGCGGCGGCACGTTGACCAGCGACTGGCCGTTGACCAGGATCTCGCCGCTGCTCGGGGTTTCGAAGCCGGCGAGCATCGACAGGGTGGTGCTTTTGCCCGAGCCGCTGGAGCCGAGGAAGGTGAGGAATTCGCCGTCCTTGATGTCCAGCGAGATGTTGTCCACGGCGGCAAAGTCGCCGTAGTGCTTGTTCAGGTTACGCAGGCTGACCAGGGGTTTGTCATTTTGCTGCGCGGAATCTTTGATCACTGCACTCATGTCGTACTCCTGGCGCTCAAGCGCTGATTTCGTTGCGCCGGCGCAGAGCGGCGGCGATCACCATGACCAATACCGAGAGGCCGATCAGCAGCGTCGAGGCGACGGCGATCACGGGCGTCAGGTCCTGGCGCAGGGTGGTCCACATTTTCACGGGAAGGGTTTGCAGGGTCGGGCTGGCCATCATCACGCTCAGCACCACTTCATCCCACGAGACAAGGAAGGCGAAGAGGGCGCCGGCCACCATGCCCGGACGGATCGCCGGGAAGGTCACCTTGAACACCGCTTGCAGGCGCGAGGCGCCGCAGATTACAGCGGCATCCTCGATCGACTGGTCGAACAGCTTCAGCGAATTGATGATCGAGATGATGGTGAACGGCAACGCGACGATGACGTGGCTGACCACGAAGGCGAACATGGTCCCGGTGTAACCCAGTTTCAGGAACAGCGCGTACACCGCCACCGCGATGATCACCAGCGGCACGATCATCGGCAGGGTGAACAGGCCGTAGAGCATTTCCCGGCCGGGGAAGCGGCCACGCACCAGGGCGAACGCGGTGGGCAGGCCCAAAGCGACGGCGAAGAACGTAGTCAGCACCGCGACCTTGAGACTGGCCATGGCGGCGTTCATCCAGTCGGCATTGGAGAAGAACTGGCCGTACCATTTCAGCGTCCAGCCCGGAGGCGGGAACACCAGCCATTGCGACGATCCGAACGACAGCAGCACGATGAACACGATCGGTAGCAGCAGGAACAGACCGATCAGCCCAGTGGTGGCGTACAGGCCGAAGCGCATGCGCCGGCTCATGGCATTGGGGGTCAGGAGCATGACGGCTTACCTCGCGTTGCTGGCGCCAACCGGGGATTCCGGTTGAAGCTTCAGGTAGAAGTAGAACAACACCAGCGTGATCACGATCAGCAACGCGGCGCCGGCGCTGGCCAGGCCCCAGTTGAGGAACGACTGCACCTGCTGAATGATGAACTCGGGCAGCATCATGTTTTGCGCACCGCCCAGCAGGGCCGGGGTCACGTAGTAACCGAGGGACATCACGAACACCATCAGGCCGCCGGAGAACAGCCCCGGCCGGCACAGCGGCAGGAACACCCGGAAGAAGTTGGTCCAGGGGCTGGCGCCGCAGATCGAGCCGGCCTGCAGGATCATCGGGTCGATGGCCTGCATGGTCGCCTGCAACGGCAGCACGATGAACGGGATCATGATGTAGCTCATGCCGATCACCACGCCGGTGAGGTTGTGCACCATCTCCAGCGGTTGATCGATGATGCCCATGGCCATCAACGCCTTGTTGATCACCCCGGAGGCTTGCAGCAACACAAGCCAGGAGTAGGTGCGGGCGAGCAGGCTGGTCCACATCGACAGCAGCACGATGTTCAGGATCCAGCGACCCCAGCCACGGGGCACCAGGGTGATCGCCCAGGCCAGCGGGAAGCCCAGCAACAGACTGAACAGGGTCACCAGTCCGGCCACCGAGAAAGTGTTGAGCAACACCCGCGCATAGGCCGAGTTGGCGAACAGCTGTTCGTAGTTACCCAGGCCCGGCACCGGTTCCAGCACGCCGCGCAGCAGCAGGCCAATCAACGGCGCGAGAAAGAACAGGCCGAGAAACAGCAGGGCGGGCACCAGGTTGCTCGCGCCACGCCAGCGCTGGGCCAGGCTCGGCGATTGCGTCATCGCAGCTGCCTTGCCGGCAGCGCCAGGGGCGCTCCCGACTGACGTGGATGGACGGGATGCGGTTACCGCCATTTTCATTTGACCAGCCATTCGTTCCACCGTGTCGCGATGGCCGGACCGTTCTTGGCCCAGTACGCGAAATCAAGAGTGATCTGATCCTTTGCGTAAGCGGTCGGCAGGTTCGGCGCCAGCGTCGAGTCCAGGCGTGCCACGCTGTCGACGTTGACCGGGGCGTAGGCGGTCAGGTTGGAGAAGTCCGCCTGGCCCTTGGCACTGCTGGCGTTGGCCAGGAACTTCATCGCCGCGTCCTTGTTTTTCGAACCCTTGGGAATGACCAGGATGTCGGCCATGACCAGGTTCTGCTTCCAGCTTACGCCGACCGGGGCGCCGTCTTCTTGCAGGGCATGAATCCGGCCGTTCCAGAACTGGCCCATGCTCGCTTCACCGGAGGCCAGCAGCTGCTGCGACTGCGCGCCGCCGCCCCACCAGACGATGTCTTTCTTGATGGTGTCGAGTTTTTTGAACGCGCGGTCCAGGTCCAGCGGGTAGAGCTTGTCCGCCGCTACACCATCGGCCAGCAGCGCCAGTTCCAGCACGCCAGGGCTTGGCCATTTGTACAGGGCGCGTTTGCCGGGGTAGGTCTTGGTGTCGAACAGCGCGGACCAGTCTTGGGGCTTGTTGGCACCGAGCTTGCCTTCGTTGTAGCCGAGGACGAAGGAGAAGAAGAACGAGCCGACACCGTGGTCGCTGACGAAGCGCGGGTCGATCTTGTCGCGTTCAATGACTTTGAAATCGAGGGGTTCGAGCAAGCCTTCGGCGGCGGCGCGCAGGGCGAAGTCGGCTTCGACGTCGACCACGTCCCACTGCACGTTGCCACTCTCGACCATGGCCTTGAGCTTGCCGTAGTCGGTCGGACCATCCTGCACCACGGTGATGCCGCTGGCCTTGCTGAACGGATCGGCCCAGGCCTGCTTTTGCGCATCCTGGGTGCTGCCGCCCCAACTCACGAAGTTGACGCTTTCAGCCGCCATCAGTGCCTGGCTGGTCACGCTCAGCAGTCCCGCAAAAAGAACCGCGGTCGCACGTTTGTTCAACACCATTTTCACGCCCTCATTGTTGTGTTTATGAGCGGGGCTTTCGAGTGCCCGCCTATCGGGAGCAACAGGTCCGTCGAGTCAGCTCTGACTGTCCGGTCTATGGAATATCATATTATGGTATTCCAAACTTTGTGCAAGCACTTTGCCGTACCGGCTATCAGCCGAAAGTGGATTTTTCAGTGTCGACGCATTCCCCTGTGGGAGCGGGCTTGCTCGCGAAGGGGGAGTATCAGTCGACACTTATGTTGTCTGAGGCACCGCTTTCGCGAGCAAGCCCGCTCCCACAGGGGAATGCGCTAAACCAGGCATCACTCGGTGAATGGAATACTCTCCACCACCTCCAGGTCATACCCGGTCAAGCCCGCATATTTCAGCGGCGGGCCGAGGTGGCGCAGCTTGCCGACACCCAGGTTCTGCAGGATCTGCGCACCGGTGCCCACTTCCGAATAAATCCGTGACTGCGAACGGCTGAACTGCCGGGGCGGCTGGGTCAATTGCGGCACGCGTTCGAGCAATGCTTGGGAGGATTCGTGATTGGCCAGCACCACCACCACGCCGTGGCCTTCGGCGGCGACACGCTGCAAGGCGGCCCACAAGGTCCAGTTGGTCGGCCCGCTGTACTCGGCACCGACCAGGTCGCGCAACGGATCGATCACATGCACGCGCACCAGTGTCGGTTGCTCGCGGCGCAGATCGCCCATGACCATGGCCATGTGGACACCGCCTTCGATGCGATCCTCAAAGGTGATCAGACGAAAGGTGCCATGCACGGTCGGCAGGTCACGCTCACCGATACGCACGATGGTGTGTTCGGTGCTCAGGCGATAGTGGATCAGGTCGGCGATGGTGCCGATCTTGATCCCGTGCTTGCGCGCGAACACTTCCAGGTCCGGGCGGCGGGCCATGGTGCCGTCGTCGTTCATCACTTCGACGATCACCGAGGCCGGGGTATGGCCGGCCAGGCGCGCCAGGTCGCAGCCGGCTTCGGTATGGCCGGCGCGGGTCAGCACGCCGCCTTCGCGGGCGCGCAGCGGGAAGATATGGCCCGGTTGCACGATGTCGGCGGGGCCGGCGTTGGCGGCGACGGCGGCGGCGACGGTGCATGCACGATCAGCAGCGGAGATACCGGTGGTGACACCGACGGCGGCCTCGATGGACACGGTGAAGGCGGTGCTGAACACGCTGCCGTTGCTCGGCACCATCTGCTCCAGGCCCAGGCGCTTGCAGTGCTCGTCGGTCAGGGTCAGGCAGATCAGGCCCCGGGCTTCACGGGCCATGAAGCTGATCGCCTCGGGTGTGCAGCAGTCGGCGGCGAGCAACAGGTCGCCTTCGTTTTCCCGGTCTTCATCGTCGACCAGCAGGACCATTTTGCCGAGGCGGTAATCTTCGATGATTTCTTCGATGCTGTTGAAGGCCATGCTGGAGTCTCGGTGTTTGTTGGATGGGTAATTTGGTATACCATAATACAAAATTAACCGGGAGGTCACTATGAAGGCGTACTGGATTGCTCATGTGGATGTCACCGACCCCGATCAATACAGTCAATACACTCAGCGGGCGCCGAAGGCGTTTGCTCTGTATGGCGGTCGGATTCTGGCGCGGGGTGGGCGTAGCGAGGCGATGGAAGGCCGGTCGACGCCGCAGCGCAGTGTGGTGATCGAGTTTGATTCCTATGAGCAGGCGGTGGCTTGCTATCACTCGGCGTTGTATCAGGAGGCGCGTGGGTACCGTGAAGGGGTGGCTTTGGCTGAGGTCATTATTGTCGAGGGGGTGGTACCGCTCTGAAAAACGGTTTTTTGACTGAGTACATATCCGTTGCTGCGGTAATGGCGGCTTATGGTTTCGCCCTTACGGCGAGTCCCTTTGGCAAACGCCGGAGTGCCGGCCCAGCCCAAAGGAACCAAAGGTCTCGCCCCTTACGTACGGCCCCTCGCTTAGGCTCGGGGTTCCTTCGCTGCGGTATTCATCCGGGGGCATTGCCCTCCGGTCGGCTTCGCTTCGACCTACATGCAATGAGTTCGACTGCGTCGAACGGCGCTGCGCGCCAGTCCCCGGATGAACACCTCCACTCAGCCTCCCGAGGGGGCGGGTGGATCAAGATCAAAAGCTGCAGGCGAGCTAACGCTCGGCCTGATGAGTGGTGAGAAGCGGCGCGGTGTGGGCTGCTCTGCCTTTGCTCTTCTGTGGGGGGCGACGGTGCGGCGATCCGACCTGCTCGCGATGGCGGCCTGCCAGCCGACCAGTTGCATCGCAGGCGAACGAACCCCGTGATCAGGCCGGCCGGTAGGCCGTCTCGCTTTTGCTTTTGCTTTTGCTTTTGCTTTTGCTTTTGATCTTCTTGCCCCCTCGTGAGGCCGAACGTCAGGGGCAAGAGCCCTTGGTTACTTGGGGCCGGGCGGCGTTCCGCTTTTCCAAGTAACCCGCCATAAGGGCGGAACCCTAAGAGGCCGTTACCGCAGAAATGGATATGTACACCAGCAAAAAACACGCCGCCCAACACACAGCCTTCGCGAGCAGGCTCGTTCCCTCAGTTTTTGTGTATTTCCTGAGTCTCAGTTCAACACAAAATCCACCGGCTCCAGTTGTGGCGGCAGTTCCGTCACACCCAAGGCAGCCAGCACATCACGCTCGATGTTGCGCACGATGGCGTCGGTGGGCAGGTCGTTTTCATCGCGGCCGAAGGGGTCTTCCAGCTCATCGGCAATCGCATCCAGGCCGAAAAAGGTGTAGCTGACAATTGCGGTGAAAATCGGTGTCAGCCAACCCAGGGGTTCGGCCATGGCAAACGGCAAGAGGATGCAGAACAGGTAAATGGTGCGGTGCAGCAACAGGGTGTAAGGGAACGGTAGCGGGGTGTTCTTGATCCGTTCACAGACGGCCTGGGCATGGGTCAGGCTGGCCAGGTGGTTGGCCATGAGCGTGTAGCGCCAGTCGTTGATCGCCCCGGACTCGTTGAGTGCCGAGCACTGTTGACCGACCTGCATCAGTATCTGCCCGCTGATGTCCGTGGTGTTGCCCTTGGGCATCGGGTGCAGCCAGTCACCGCTGGCGGCCATTTCGTTTTCCTGGCGCAGGCGCGCGTTGAGGGCATGGGCAAAGCCGCACAGGTTGCTGAGGATCGTGTGGCGTTCAGCAGTGTCCTTGATCACCAGGGTTTCGCGAATCATCGATCGGATCTCCACGATCACATCGCCCCAGGCCTTGCGCGCTTCATACCAGCGGTCGTAGCAGGCGTTGTTGCGAAAGCTCATGAAGATCGACAACGACAAACCCAGCAGCGTGAAAGGCGTGGCGCTGACCTTGGAAAAGTAGCTGGGGTGCAAGGTTTCGATGAGCACGATGGCCGAGGCGAGCAGCGTTACCATCAGGCTGCGCCAGGCGATACGTTTGGCAATCGAACCCTTGAGGGACGTCAAAACGCCGATCAGGTTTGGTTTGGGTCTCACGATCATGGGTTTCAGCCGCCCGTCATGTTCATGAAGCGAACAACCTGGACATCATCGTTCACTTCGAAGTTGTGTCGATAAGGCTTGAGTTTCATCGCCTCGATAATGGCTTTTTCCAGGCGCTCGGGCTGTCCGGGGTGGCTGCGCAGGACAGCCTTGAGATCCACCGAGTGCTCATTGCCCAGGCACAGCAGCAGACGTCCTTCCACGGTCAGGCGCACCCGATTGCAGGTGCCGCAAAAGTTGTGGCTGTGGGGCGAGATGAACCCCAGGCGAATCTGCGGCGCCTCGGCCAGGCGCCAGTAGCGCGACGGACCCTGGGTCGACTCGGCGGAATCAATCAAAGTGTAGCGTTCGGCGATGCGTTCGCGGACCTGGCTGCTTGCGAAAAACGATTCGGCGCGGCTGTGCTCGTGGATGGTGCCCAGCGGCATTTCCTCAATGAAGGAGATGTCGAGATTACGGTCGATGGCAAAGCTCACCAGATCATTGATCTCATGGTCGTTGCGGCCTTTCATCACCACGCAATTGAGCTTGGTGTTGCGAAATCCTGCCTGGTTGGCCGCGTCAATGCCTTTGATGACCTGCGCCAGATCACCGGTGCGGGTCAGTTCGCGAAAACGTTGCGGGTCCAGGCAGTCGAGGCTGATGTTGAGACGCTTGACCCCGGCCTCGAACAACGGCTCGGCCAGTCTGGCCAGCTGCGAACCGTTGGTGGTCATGCACAGTTCACGCAGGCCGGGCAGGGCGGCGATCTTCTCGCACAGTTGCACTACACCCGGACGGATCAGCGGCTCGCCACCGGTCAGGCGGATCTTGCGGGTGCCCAGTGCGACGAAGCTTTCGGCCAGTTGATAAATCTCTTCCAGCGTCAGCACCCGTTGGCGCGGCAGAAACTGCATGTCCTCGGCCATGCAATAGACGCAACGGAAATCGCAGCGGTCGGTGACCGACATCCGCAGATAGTCCACGCGTCTTGCAAACCCATCGATCAGGACTCGTTCTGACATGACTTCCTCTCCTGGCACCGAAAAATCTGTAGGAGCGAGCTTGCTCGCGATGGTCGTTAACGATTACGCGCGCTTTCTGGTTAACGCGGTGCCCTTGGGGCCATCGCGAGCAAGCTCGCTCCTACAGTTACGAATTCCGTTAATGACGGACTTGTTGAGCGCAGGCTAAGAGCAACTTCAGCGGGCGTCCAATCACTATTAATAACCGGGTGATCGATCGCATCTATGATGAACTTTATTTCGTCGTTTTAATCGATTTAACGGAATTCAAGTCTTTGAAAATAAAGGAATAAAAACCGTGATAGAGCGTTTCGATAATGTGGTCATAAATAGCGATTAGACAATAATTAAACGCCATTCATATGCTTTCTCCGTCAAATCGAACAATGACCTGAATCAGGTCGAAGCCTGTGTGCATTGTCACGGAGAAGTACCATGTCTCAAGTCGACCGATACAAACCCTATAAAGGTGCCGCCGCTGGTTGGGGCGCGCTGATCGCTGTTACCAAGAACTGGCTGGGCAGTGAAAACGCGCTGAAGAACATTCGCGCCATGCTCAAGACCAACCAGAACGGCGGGTTCGACTGCCCTGGTTGCGCCTGGGGCGAGTCGCCGGAAAACGGCATGGTCAAGTTCTGCGAGAACGGCGCCAAGGCGGTTAACTGGGAAGCCACGGGCCGTTTGGTCGACCCGGCCTTCTTCAACAAATACAGCGTCTCGGCGCTGGCCGAGCAGAGCGATTACTGGCTGGAGTATCAGGGCCGCCTGACCCACCCGATGCGTTATGACGCGGCCACCGACCGCTACGTTGAAACCACCTGGGACGAAGCGTTCGCGACGATCGCCCGGCACCTCAATGCTCTGGAATCGCCGGATCAAGCCGAGTTTTATACATCGGGCCGGGCCAGCAACGAGGCCGCCTATCTCTATCAACTGTTTGTCCGCGCCTACGGCACCAACAACTTCCCGGACTGCTCCAACATGTGCCACGAAGCCAGCGCGGTGAGCATGATCGAAAGCCTCGGCGTGGGTAAAGGCACCGTGGTGTTTGACGACCTGGAGCATGCCGATGCGATCTTCGTCATCGGCCAGAACCCCGGCACCAACCACCCGCGGATGCTCGAACCCTTGCGTGAAGCGGTCAAGCGCGGCGCACAGGTGATCTGCATCAACCCGCTCAAGGAGCGCGGACTGGAGCGCTTCCAGCATCCACAGCACCCGATCGAAATGCTGCTGAACGGCTCCGAGCCCACCAACACCGCGTACTTCCGCCCGGCACTGGGCGGTGACATGGCGGTGATGCGCGGCATGGTCAAGTTCCTGCTGCAGTGGGAGCGCGAAGCACAGGTCAACGGCAGCGAGCCGGTGTTCGACCACGCGTTCATCGCCGAACACACCTCGGGAATGGGCACCTACCTGGGGGAAGTCGACGCCACCAGTTGGGAGCACATCGAGCAGCAGTCGGGCATGACTTTGGCTGACATCGAACTCGCCGCCCGCATGTACGCCCGGTCCAAGCGGGTGATCATGTGCTGGGCGATGGGCCTGACCCAGCACACGCACTCGGTGCCGACGCTGCAGGAAGTCATCAACCTGATGCTGCTGCGCGGCAACGTCGGCCGTCCCGGCGCGGGGCTGTCGCCGGTGCGTGGTCACAGTAACGTGCAGGGCGACCGCACCATGGGCATCAACGAGCTGGCACCCACCGAGCTGCTCAATGCCCTGGAAAAGCGCTTCTCCTTCAAGCCGCCGCGTGAGCATGGCCACAACACCGTGATGGCGATCGGCGCGATGGAGCAGGGACGTTCGAAAGTGTTTATCGCCCTGGGCGGCAACTTCGCCCAGGCCACCCCCGACACGCCGCGCACCCACGCCGCGTTGCGCAAATGCGACCTCACCGTGCACATCGCTACCAAGCTCAACCGCAGCCATCTGGTCACCGGTCGTGAAGCGCTGATCCTGCCGTGTCTGGGTCGCACCGATATCGACATCCAGGCCGAAGGGCCGCAAGGCGTCACCGTGGAAGACACCTTCAGCATGATCCACATCTCCCACGGCCAACTGAAACCGAAGTCGAAACACCTGCGCTCCGAGCCTGCGATCATTGCCGGCATCGCCGCCGCGACCCTGGGCAAGCACCCGATCGACTGGAACTGGGCCATCGGCGACTACGGCCGCATCCGCAACATGATTGCCGACACCATTCCCGGCTTCGAGGATTTCAACCGGCGCTTGCTGCATCCGGGCGGTTTCCACATGCCCAACGACGCGGCAAAACGCATCTGGAAAACCGCCAGCGGTAAAGCCCAATTCACCCCGAGCGTGTTGCCGGAGCACCTGATCAGCGAGGGCGTGCGCAACCTGGCGGTCAAGCCGCACCTGATCCTGCAGACCATGCGCTCCCACGATCAGTACAACACCACGCTGTACGGCCTGGATGACCGTTATCGTGGGGTGTACGGCATGCGCGACGTGGTGTTCGCCAACGAGCAGGACATTCGCCGGCTGGGTTTCGAGCCGGGGCAGAAGGTCGACCTGGTGGCGCTGTGGGACGACGAACGCGAGCGTCGGGTCAGCGGTTTTACCCTGATCGCCTACGACATTCCGGCCGGTCAGGCGGCGGCGTACTACCCGGAGACCAACCCGTTGGTGCCACTGGAAAGTTACGGTGACCGCACCTTCACCCCGACTTCCAAGTTCATCGCCATCCGGCTGGAACAGGCGAAGGCCAGCAACCTGATTTCGACTTCCGCCGCCTGACACCGGGGGCGGCCCGATGCCGCCCGCGTAACCCTTTCGACTTGTGTTGGCTGCAGGCCCCCCGGCCTGACGGTGGCCCGGACGTGTGCCGCCGTTTTTCAGCCGCGATGAGGATATCGACATGTTTAACCTGGAGGCACTGGACCTGGCGCGCATGCAATTCGCGTTCACGGTTTCGTTCCATATCATCTTTCCCGCCATCACCATCGGGCTGGCCAGTTTCCTGGCGGTGCTCGAAGGGCTTTGGCTGAAGACCCACAACGACAACTACCGCGATCTCTACCATTTCTGGTCGAAGATCTTCGCCGTCAACTTCGGCATGGGCGTGGTCTCGGGGCTGGTCATGGCCTACGAGTTCGGCACCAACTGGAGCCGTTTCTCCGACTTCGCCGGCAGCATCACCGGGCCGTTGCTGACCTATGAGGTGCTCACGGCGTTCTTCCTCGAGGCCGGTTTCCTCGGGGTCATGCTGTTCGGCTGGAACCGGGTAGGGCGCGGTCTGCACTTCTTCTCGACGGTCATGGTCGCCATCGGCACGCTGATTTCGACCTTCTGGATTCTTGCGTCCAACAGCTGGATGCAAACGCCCCAGGGCTTCGAGATCGTCGACGGTCGGGTGATGCCGCTGGACTGGCTGGCCATCGTGTTCAACCCGTCGTTTCCGTACCGCCTGGCGCACATGGCGATTGCCGCGTTCGTGGCCACGGCGTTCTTTGTCGGCTCGTCGGCGGCGTGGCACCTGCTGCGCGGCAACGACACCAAGCAAGTGCGCAAGATGCTGTCGATGGCGTTGTGGATGGCCTTGATCGTCTGCCCGATCCAGGCAGTGGTCGGTGACGCCCACGGCTTGAACACCCTGGAACATCAACCGGCGAAAATCGCGGCCATCGAAGGGCACTGGGAAAACAACGGCAGCGAAGCCACGCCGCTGGTGCTGTTCGGCATCCCCGACATGCAGGCCGAGAAAACCCGATACGCCATCGAAATTCCGTACCTGGGCAGCCTGATCCTGACCCACAGCCTCGACAAGCAGATCCCGGCGCTCAAGAGCTTCCCTAAAGAGGACCGCCCCAATGCGACGGTGGTTTTCTGGAGTTTCCGCGTCATGGCCGGGCTCGGCATGTTGATGGTGCTGGCCGGCGTGCTTGGCCTGGCCCTGCGTCGCAGCGGCGCCATCTACCGCAATCGCTGGTTCCTGCGCCTGATGTTGTGGATGGGGCCAAGTGGCCTGATCGCCATGCTGGCCGGGTGGATCACTACCGAAGTCGGGCGCCAGCCGTGGGTGGTGTATGGCCTGCTGCGTACCGCCGATGCCGCGTCGAATCACAGTGTCGCGCAGTTGAGCATCTCGCTGGCGCTGTTCGTGGTGATCTATTTCTCGGTGTTCACGGTGGGCATCGGCTACATGATGAAACTGGTCGGCAAAGGGCCGCAGCCCCATCACGGGCATGCCGCCGACGGGCATTCCGATCAGGTCATCACACCGCGCCGGCCGCTGTCCGCCGACGCTGAAATCCTCGAAACCGACGCCCGCGTCAATTGAAGGAAGGGAGTTGAGTCATGGGTATTCAAGGTATCGATTTATCGCTGATCTGGGGCGTGATCATCGCCTTCGGCGTGATGATGTACGTGATCATGGACGGCTTCGACCTGGGGTTGGGCATTCTGTTTCCGCTGATCCCGGATGCGAAGGAACGCGATGTGATGATGAACACCGTGGCACCGGTCTGGGACGGCAACGAGACCTGGCTGGTGCTGGGCGGCGCGGCGCTGTATGGCGTATTCCCGCTGGCCTATTCGGTGATTCTGGAAGCGTTGTACCTGCCGCTGATCCTGATGTTGTGCGGCTTGATCTTTCGCGGTGTGGCGTTCGAGTTCCGTTTCAAGGCCAGCCCTGAAAAACGTCACATCTGGGACATGGCGTTCATCGGCGGTTCGCTGCTGGCGACCTTCTCCCAGGGCGTGGTGATCGGTGCGTACATTGCCGGCATCCCGGTGGTCGACCGCCAGTTCGCCGGTGGTTCGCTGGACTGGCTGGCACCCTTTCCGCTGTTCTGCGGAGTCGGTCTGATCGTCGCCTACGCGCTGCTCGGCAGCACCTGGCTGCTGGTCAAGACCGAAGGCATGCTCGAATCGCGTATGCGCCTGTTCACCCGGCCCCTGGCCTGGCTGTTGTTGGCGGTGATCGGCGTGATCTGCGTGTGGACGCCGATCCTGCATCCGGACATCGCCACCCGCTGGTTTGCCCATGCGCACCTGGCGGTGTTCGGTGGCCTGGCGGTGCTGGCCTTGCTGGCGATGTTCGGCTTGCTCAAGACCCTGCGCCAACGCCACACCCATTGGCCGTTCGCCTTCACCCTGATGCTGGTGTTTCTCGGTTACATCGGCCTGGCGTTCAGCATCTGGCCGAACATCGTGCCGCCGTCGATCAGCCTGTGGGCTGCGGCGTCACCACCGACCAGCCAGTTGTTCATCCTGATCGGTGCACTGTTCATCCTGCCGATCATCCTGATGTACACGGTCTGGAGCTACTACGTGTTCCGCGGCAAAGTGAGGATTGGCGATGGCTACCATTGATACGAATCAAACGGCACCCGCACGCTGGTACAAGCGCCTGGGATGGCTGGTGGTGATCTGGCTGGGCAGCGTGGTTGCCTTGGGTGTGGTGGCGGGGGCGTTGCGGATGTTGATGCAGGCGGCCGGGATGAGTAGCCACTGATGGCAAGTCATTAAAGGGTTCCAGTTCACTTTGAGGCGTATGTATGTATGGATTGGATTGGGTGAACATCCATTTTTGCGGTAATGGCCACTAACGGTTCCGCCCTTACGGCGGGTCACTTGGAAGAGCCCCAAGTAACCAAGGGCTCTTGCCCCTGACGTTCGGTGCCTCGCCAAGGCTCGGCATTCCCTCACTCCGGTCCTGCTCCGTGGGCCCGCCGCCATCGGCCATCCATGGCCGGCGGCGGCTAACCCGGCATCCATGCCGGGTTGCCCACTGCGCAGAACCTGCGCTCGGCCTCTCGATGGGGCAAGAAGATCAAAAGCCAAAGCCAAAGCCAAAGCGAGGCAGCCTTACAGCTGGCCTGATCGTAAACGAACTCGTTTCACTGTAGGAGCGAAGCTTGCTCGCGATGGACGTCAACGATAACGCGCTGTCTGGATGATCGCGTTGTTCTGACGTTTTTTGCGAGCAAGCTCGAACTGCGATGAGGCACTTGCGGCCGCTATCGCCGGCAAGCCGGGCTCTTAGGCAAAGCGATCACCCCCGAGTCTACTCACAGGGCTCTGGGCTTTTGGTTGATAGCGGTGTGATTTTTTACAACGCAGGCGGAAAGTTGGCTTCTCTGGAAACAATACAGCCCCGCAATAGCGGGGCTGTAGGTGATCAGGGATCAATATGACTTTGCGTAAAGTGCCCACGTGTTCGTTTTTCGGCTGGTGAATAAACAGGTTGCGGAGATTCCAGGTTGTTTTAGCGGAATACAGCGAACGGTTACTCCAAGCTCTCCGATGGCTTGTTCAACTTTTTTGTCTTCGCTGAAGGGGGCGAGAACAAAAGCGTTAAGTTTTGCGTTCTGTTTGAAGCGCTTTTTGAATTCGTCCAGAGTAGTGACCGTTGTGGTGTTGTCGGACAATTTCTTCTGTGCCGCCTCTAACATGTATTTTTGAAGGGTGGTCAGTGTTTTCGAGATGTTATTAAGGAAATCTTCAGTGTCAAGTTTCAGAAGGTTTTTGCAGTTGTTTCGACAGGAGTAGGACACCACATTTTGCTCCAGTTCCTTTATGCCAATCTCGATCCGGACAGGGACGCCACGCTTGATGTGGTACCACTTTTTTTCGCCACTGTTCATGTCCCGCCAATCAACACTGGCCCGAAGGTTTTGCCCCTTCAGTTTTTTCCGGCAAATCTGCTTTTGCAGTTTTTTGCAGTAGTCATGAATGGCATCTGCATTCTGTTCGTTGCGCACGATCGGGATAATAACGACCTGCGTCGGTGCCACGAGGGGCGGGAGTACTAGCCCGTCATCGTCACCATGGGCCATTATCATCGCGCCGATCAATCGCGTGGATACCCCCCAAGACGTGGTCCATGCCAGTTCTTTTATCCCTTCTTTGTTCACGAAGCGGATGTCTGAACTCTGTGCGAAGTTCTGGCCTAAAAAATGAGAAGTACCTGCTTGCAGGGCCTTGCCGTCTTGCATCATCGCTTCAATGGTGTAGGTGCTGACGGCGCCCGGAAAACGTTCCCAAGAGCACTTTTCGCCCTTGATTACTGGTATGGCCAGGTGCTCGGTAGTAAAGCGCTCATAGATATCCAACATCTTTAGCGTTTCGACCAAGGCCTCATCATGAGTTGCGTGAACGGTGTGACCTTCCTGCCATAGGAACTCCGATGAGCGCAGGAAAATCCGAGGACGCATTTCCCAGCGCAGTACGTTCGCCCATTGATTGATAAGCAAAGGCAGATCCCGATAGCTTTGTACCCATCGTGAAAAGGATGCACCGATGACCGTTTCACTGGTGGGCCTGATGATCAACGGTTCTTCTAGTGTTTCTGCGGGAGTAAGCGCTCCATCCGTTGATTTTTCGAGACGGTGATGGGTAACAACTGCGCACTCTTTGGCAAAGCCTTCAACATGCTCGGCTTCTTTCTGAAGAAAGGATAACGGAATCAAAAGTGGAAAATATGCGTTTGAATGTCCTGTGTCTTTGATTTTTTTATCAAGTTCTCGTTGAATCTGCTCCCATATGCCATACCCCCAAGGACGGATAACCATGCAGCCTCGAACTGGAGAGTTCTCAGCCATTTCCGACTGTATAATCACTTGTTGATACCAGTCAGAAAAGTTCTCATTTCTTGTAGGTGAAATTGCGTTTTTCATAGGGCCCTTTCTTTGAAGTCGAAATTGTTATTCGAAATGGTGTCGTAAGGGGTAGGTATATTTATTGAGCTTTGAAATTTCAAGACTTCATGTGTGGTTTTTCATATTTCAGAAATTTCCTTCAGAAGGATCTTTCTTTTTGTAAAGTTACTCCGCTCTTCGACGTGCTCGTTGACCACAAACAGCCCCCAATGCAATCGCTTCGGGGGCTATGGCACTCACTGAGTCCCAAACACCGCCGTCCAGTAAATCCCCGCATCGCTCTTCGGATCATTCGCATAGGCCGCGCCCAATTCGTTGAACTGAGGGTTCATCAGGTTGGCGCAATGACCGGGGCTGGTCAGCCAGCCTTCGACCACCTTGCGTACGCTGTCTTGCCCGGCGGCGATGTTTTCGCCGATCTGCTGGAAGTTGTAGCCTGCCAGTTCCGCGCGGTCACCCGGGGTGCGGCCGTCGCGGTCCTTGTGGTCGAAGAAGTTGTTGTTGGCCATGGAGCGCGAGTGGGTTTCGGCGGCGGTGGCCAGCGTGGCGTTCCAGGCCAGCGGCGCGGTCGCATTGAAAGACTGGGTGCCGCACTGACGCGGCTTGGCCCGTGCTGCGTTGAGTTCGATGAGCAGCTTCTGGCCCTCGGTCTGCCAGTCGCCCAGGCGTGAACTCAGCAGTGGCCGCGCCACGACGATGCGCCACTGATTGTCCTGGCGGCTGACGCCGACATCGACGAATTGCGGGTCAAGAACGATCTGGCAAAAACTCTCCTGGATCGCTTTCATCGCCGACGCCGCATCGCGAGGCCCGGACAGGCTGATGGCCTGCACATTCTTCATGGGATAACCGGCAGTGGCCATGGCCTGCTGCAGATTGCCGATGCTTGGGGCGGTCAGCACCAGGCGCGGGTCGGCCGACAGCGGCGGAAGCTCCGATGAAACCTGGCCGGCGCAGCGCTGCAGTTGGCTGCGGTAAACGTTGATCGATTCGACCAATTGCGCTTCGTCGGCCGCCACGGCGTTAGCGGCGAATACCAGGCCCAGTGACACACCGGCCAAACGCATTGCGGATGAAATGAAACCCATGAAAATCCCCCTTGAGCAGATTGCGCCCATGATGCGCGAAGTTGGCCCATCCAAGACAACGGATTTATCCAGAGTGTAGTGGGGTGGGCGAAATCATTTCACTACTAGACTCAATTGAACCACTCACCGAGTGACACCGACCATGCGCTTCGACTGGATCGCCACTTGCCTCGCCTTGACGTTGCTTGCCGGCCCGGTGTCCGCTGCGGATCAAGCGCAAAAACAGCAAGCGGCCGAGAACAAGGCCGAGGTGCTGGAACAGAAAGCCGCCGAGAATAAAAGCCCCGCACCGGCGCCCAAGGCTGAAGCGATTACCCCGTCCGAAGTCCAGGCCGTCGACCCGGCGGGCGCCGCGCCGCTGGACGATGCGATCACCTGCCTGGCCCGGTCCATTTACTGGGAAGCCAGGGGCAAGGACGCCGCCGACATGGAGGCGGTGGCCAATGTGGTCATGAATCGCCTGGGTCACGAGGGCTTTCCAGACACGGTGTGCAAAGTGGTCAAGCAAGGTTCGGAGACCAAGAGCTGCGAGTTTTCCTGGTGGTGTGACGGCAAATCCGATTCGGTCCAGGAAGAGGTGCCTTACGCGATGGCCAAGGAAATCGCGCGCAAGGCCCTGAACAAGGAGCTGCCGGATCGCACCCAGGGTGCCCTGTATTTCCATGATCGTACCGTCAAGCCGGATTGGGCCAGGGAATACATCTGGACCGTGGATATCGGCTTGTTTCGGTTTTACAAACCCCATGGCGGATCGGCCAGATAGCCGCGGTGTTTTCCGCCAGATATTTTATTTTTCCGAGGTAGTGCGAGGCGTTATCCAAACTGAAATGTGTCTGTTTTATAAGCTTCATAACGCAACCGTGCGCGAATGACGCCATAAGCAGGGACTACACATGAAGTTGACGAGGGTCCGGAGCAGTAACCTCGCGTCGATTGCGACGCAGTCGCCGGCGCGTTTCCCATGACCGTCCTGGTCACCGGTGCGGCCGGTTTCATCGGCTTTCATACGGTCCAGCGCTTGTGCCGCGAGGGTCAGGAGGTCGTCGGTATCGACAACCTCAACGACTACTACGACGTGGAACTCAAGCAGGCACGCCTCAAGGTGCTGGAGACTTTGCCGGGTTTTCGTTTCCGGAAAATGGACATCGTCGACAAACCGGCCCTGATCAGCCTGTTTCAGGAGCACGCTTTTACCGAGGTGGTGCACCTGGCCGCCCAGGCCGGGGTGCGCTACTCGCTGGACAATCCGGATATCTATGGGCAATCGAACCTGGTGGGTTTCCTCAATGTGCTCGAAGCCTGTCGGCACCATCGCCCCGAGCATCTGATCTACGCCTCGAGCAGCTCGGTGTACGGCGCCAACAGCAAGCTGCCGTTCAGTGTCGAGGACCCTGTCGAACATCCCGTTTCACTGTACGCCGCCAGCAAGCGCGCCAATGAACTGCTGGCTGAAAGTTACTGCCACCTGTATGGCCTGAAAGCCAGTGGCCTGCGCTTTTTCACCGTCTATGGCCCGTGGGGCCGACCGGACATGGCGCTGTTCAAGTTCACCGACGCCATCCTCAAAGGCCTGCCCATCGACATTTACAACCAGGGGCAGATGTCCCGCGACTTCACCTATGTCGACGACATTGTCGAAGGGATCGCCCGACTGCGCCCAAGGCCTCCGGTGCCGGAAGGCTCTGTCGCCGGGGTCAACCGGCTCTTCAATATCGGTCGCGGCATGCCGGTGGCGTTGCTGGATTTCGTCGAGTGCCTGGAATCAGCCCTGGACCTGCAGGCCCGGCGCAACTACCTGCCGATGCAGGCCGGTGACGTGGTCAAGACCTGGGCCGATGTCTCGGCACTGGCCGAGTGGGTGGGTTTCAGCCCGCAGGTGACCCTGGAAACCGGCGTAAGAGCATTTGTGAAGTGGTATCGGCAGTTCTACCGGATTTGAAGCATTCGCCTCTGATCTCGAAAAATCAAAAAGGGCGAGAGAGTCCTCATGAGCCAAGACATTTTTGTATCCGTACTGATTCCCGCCAAGAACGAATCAAACAACCTCAAGCCATTGCTTGAGGAAATTCGCGTGGCGCTGGCCGACGAGGCTTACGAAATCATCGTGGTCGACGATGGCAGCACCGACGCGACTCTGCAGGAACTGCGTCAGATTCGCCAAAACGGCTTGAACACTCTGCGCATCCTGCATCACGAGCGGTCGCTGGGGCAGAGCACCTCGCTGTACCACGCCGCACGGGAGGCTCGCGGGCTGTGGCTGGCGACCCTCGATGGCGACGGCCAGAACGACCCGGCGGACATTCCCGGCATGCTCGCACTGGTGCGCGGCGAACCGGGCAAGGTCGATGTGCAACTGGTGGCCGGGCATCGGGTCAATCGCCGCGACACCGCGAGCAAACGCTACGCCTCGCGCTTCGCCAACAATCTGCGTCGGCGTCTGCTCAAGGATGCCACCCCGGACACCGGTTGCGGCCTGAAGCTGATCGAGCGCGCGGCGTTCTTGCGCCTGCCGTACTTCG
Organism: Pseudomonas sp. KH_046_1; assembly: GCF_057839025.1. Lineage (NCBI taxonomy): Bacteria > Pseudomonadati > Pseudomonadota > Gammaproteobacteria > Pseudomonadales > Pseudomonadaceae > Pseudomonas > Pseudomonas sp. KH_046_1. The sequence continues at coordinate 3,905,778 of NZ_CM174481.1, read as the reverse complement.
ACCACATGCATCGCTACATTCCGGCGCTGATCCAGCGCCATAACGGGCGCATGATCGTGCACCCGGTCAACCACCGGCCGCGCACGGCCGGGGTGTCGAAATACGGCAATCTCGACCGCGCGCTGGTCGGCATTCTTGACCTGATCGGTGTCTGGTGGCTGATCAAACGCACGCGCCTGAACACCCAGGCCCAGGAGCTCGAAGGATGATTCTGACCCGTGAAACCCTGTGGCTGCTGGTCGGCTTTGCCGGGCAGGCTGCCTTTACCGGGCGGTTTGTCTTGCAGTGGTTGTACAGCGAGTACAAGAAACGCAGCGTGATCCCGACCAACTTCTGGTACCTGAGCATCGTCGGCAGCACCTTGTTGCTCGCCTACGCCATTTACCGCCAGGACCCGGTGTTCATCGTCGGGCAGGCCTTTGGCTCCCTCGTCTATTTTCGCAACCTGCAATTGATTGCCAAAAGCAGAAGCGTAAAGGAATAAGCAATGCGTAGAACGTTGTCGCCCAGGGTCGAGTGCCTGGGCCTGATGCTGCTTGCCCTGTTGCTGATCGGCGCGGGAATGGGGCTGCGTCAGGCGCAGAATGTGGACGAGGAGCGCTTCCTCGGTGTCGCGCTGGAGATGCTGCAGAACGGTTCCTGGCTGATCCCGCACCGCGCCGCCGAGATCTACGGCGACAAGCCACCGATTTTCATGTGGACGGTGGCGTTCTTCACCTGGCTGACCGGCAAGCCCAACATCGCGCTTTATATCCCGGGACTGTTTTCGGCGGTGACGGTCACGGCGATGGTCTATGACCTGGGCCGTCGCCTGTGGACCCAGCGTACCGGGCGCAACGCTGCGTTGTTGTACCTGGCGACGTACCAGACCTACAGCATCCTGCGCACCGGTCAGATCGACAGCTTTCTGATTCTGTTCACCTCCCTGGGGCTGTACGGTCTTGCGCGGCACCTGCTGCTGGGACCTGCGTGGCGCTGGTTCTACGCGGGCTGTGCGGCCATGGGCATTGGCGTGATCACCAAAGGCGTGGGTTTTCTGCCGGCGCTGTTGCTGATTCCATACGCCTATGGGGTGCGCAAAGGCTGGCCCGGTGTGGTGGCGATGCCCGGCGAGGCGCGCAAGTGGTTGCTGGGGTTTGCAGTGATGCTCGCGGCGATTGCGATCTGGCTGTTGCCCCTGGCCTTGTCCATTCTCTTCAATGGCAGCGCAGACGAAATTGCCTATGTGCGGGAGATCCTCCTGCGTCAGACCGCAGGCCGCTATGCCGCCGCGTGGCATCACCGCGAACCGTTCTGGTATTTCTTCACCAAGGTGATTCCGCAGTACTGGCTGCCGTTGGTGCTGGTACTGCCATGGCTGGTGCCGGCCTGGCGCCGTCAGCTACAAAAACGCGATGGCCGGGTGTTGGTATTGCTCGGTTGGGTGCTGCTGGTGGTACTGTTTTTCTGCATCAGCACGGGCAAGCGCAAGTTGTACATCTACCCGGCGCTGCCTGGGCTGGTGCTGGTCGCCGCGCCGTTGATCCCGTGGCTGCTCAAGCGCTGGTTCAAACGCCACCCGCTTTTGCGTCGGGTGTTCCCGGCACTGGTGGCGACCTGGTTCGCGTTGTGGTTCGCCCGTGGTTTCATCGAACCGCTCAAGGACGGCACCAACGTTGATCAGGTGCTCATGACCCAGGCGGCGACCATGACCCAGGGCGCCGATCTGGTGCTGGTGAACTGGGAGGAGGGGCACTGGTTGTTCGCCCGGCAACCGATCGTGCATTTCGGCATGGACAATTCGACCATCGAAAAGGCCGCGCTGTATCTGCGCGAGCACCCCAAGGCCTACGCTTTGGTGCCCGATGACGTGCTGAACCAGTGCTTCAATCCCGAAGCGGCCCGTGAGCTGGGGGAAAACGCCCGGGCGAACTGGTCGATCGTGGGCGCGGCTGCCGACAACGGCAAATGTCTGCCGCAAGAGGCCGGCAAAGCCTATCGGTTCACCTGGAATGACCCGCACATGCCAGCGCCGCCGCTGCAAGTGGCCAATCCCTGAGGGCAAAAAAAGGGCCGCTTGAACAAGCGGCCCTTTCTCTTCGTTCGTCGCCTGTCACTGACTGGCGTCCAGCACCACGCGGTAGCGCGCCTTGCCACTGCGCAAATGATCGATGGCCTCGTTGATCCGGCTCATGGGAAACATCTCCACCTGCGGCACAATCTGGTGGCGTGCGCAGAACTCCAGCATGGTCGCGGTGTTGGCCGGGGAGCCGACTGGTGAGGCGGACATGGTTTTTTGCTGGGGAATCAGCTCGAACACGTGCATGGGGATGGCATCGGGCACGACGCCGACAAAGTGCAGGCGACCCTTGCCGCGCAGGGTGGCGAGCATGGCGCTCCAGTCGAGGTTGGCGTTGGCGGTGACCAGGAGAAAGTCCAGGGTGCCGGCAATGGCATTGAGCGCATCGGTATCGGTCGAGGCGACCACCTTGTGCGCGCCCAGGCGCTTGGCTTCGTCCTGCTTGCTCAGCGATGAGGTGAACGCCGTGACTTCGCAGCCCCAGGCGTTGAGGAAGCGCAGCGCCAGGTGACCGAGGCCGCCGATGCCCACCACGCCCGCCCGGTCGGTGGGCTTGATGCCGAATTCCAGCAGCGGGTTGAACACGGTCGAGCCGGCACAGAACAACGGCCCGGCCATCGCCGGATCGAGCCCGGCCGGGATCGGCAGGGCCCAGGCCCAGTGCGCGCGAATGCGGTCGGCAAAGCCGCCGTTGCTGCCGATGATGGTCGGTTGCACGGTGCGACACAGGTTATGCGAGCCTTCGATGCACGAGGTGCAATGCATGCAACTGCCCTTGTACCAACCGATGCCCACCCGTTGCCCCATTTCCAGGCCCCGAACCTGGTCGCCCAGGCGCACGATACGACCGACCACCTCATGGCCGGGGATGAACGGGTAGCGGCTGATGCCCCAATCGTTGTCGATCAGCGACTGGTCGGAGTGGCAGACGCCGCAATATTCCACGGCGACTTCCACCTCATCGCTGGCCAACGGACCGGGATCGTAGCTGTAGCGTTCCAGTGGCGCGCCCGCTGCGGTGGCGGCCCAGCCGGTAAAGGTGGTGAGTTCGCTGCTGTCGCTCATGGGATACCTCCAGATCAGAAGTCAGGGGTCTTGGCCGCTTCGGTGCCGCGGCGGAGCGAGGAAAGTGTAGCGGGTTGCCGGCGTTCCATCGGGTGCGAGACTGGATACTTGAACATACAAAGGCGCCCGAAGTGGACACATTGCAGATACATCAGCGCGGTTTCATGGGGCCAGGTCCCACACTCACAGAGAGATCAGCCATGTTCCGCAAACTGCAGCAGGTCGCTAGATTGTTCAGCCAGAGTGCCCGATTGATGGTGGGTGTTCCCGAGTACGACAACTACGTGGCGCAAATGGCCCGCAACCGTCCGGACGAGCCTGTCATGAGTTATGAGATGTTCTTCCGCGAACGTCAGGAAGCGCGTTTTGGCCGGGGCAAGTGCAACACGCGGTGCTGCTGACCCGAGCGTTACCTCAGAAATCCAGATCAATCACGAAGGCATCATCGAAATCAGGATTTTCATTGATGCCATTCTTGGCATAGCCCCGGGGGTTGCAGACCACCCGGGTGTTGCCCACCCGATAATCGAAGCTGCCATGAGTATGGCCATGCAGCCACAGTGCCGGCTGCCAGTCTTTGATCCGCGCTTCGAGGTCCGAAACAAAGCTTGAGTTGATCGGCGAACCGGCAAACGTCGGGCTGATGCTCGACCGTGTCGGGGCGAAATGCGAGACCACCACCGTGGGCGTGTTGCTGTCGCGGGTGAAGCAGTCTTGCAGCCAGGCGACTGTCTGCAGAAACACCAACTGGGAAATGGCTGGTGTGAACAGGTCCGGAAAGTCGGGGGCAATCCTGATGTGGCTGAAGTCACGGATCAGTTGGGTCGCCAGATCAATGCCCAGCGCCCGATCCTCCGGGCTGTCGAGCAGGCGATAGTCAGACCATAAGGTGCAGCCGAGAAAACGCACGCCTTCGTGGACGTACTCCGAACGCTCCAGTACGTGGATCTGCGTACCTTGCGACAGGCTGTTCAATTGCTCGTAGGTGGAGACCAGGTCACTGCCATAGAACTCGTGATTGCCCGCCACATACAACAGTGGAACCGGGCAGGCTCTGGCCCACTCGATGGCCTTGGCCGGCCGGGCGATGTCCCCGGCGAGCACGACGATATCGGCATCCACAGCGGGAAAAGGGATCGCGTTGACGGACAGGTGCATGTCGGACAGCAAGGCGATGCGCATGGATCAACTCCGGCGTGTCTTGAAGGGCAGGTCATTCAAGTTACGCGTTGATTACCCCTTGTCACAAGCCTGCTCCCACAGTTTGATCGTCAGTGAATGCCAATCCCGCGGCCGGCCACAATCCCTGTGGGAGCGAGCCTGCTCGCGAAGAGGCCGGCACATTCAATAGAGATATTGCCTGACCCACCGCTATCGCGAGCAAGCCCGCTCCCACAATTTTGATCTTCAGTGACCACCAATCCCACGCCAGCCACAACCCCTGTGGGAGCGAGCCTGCTCGCGAAGAGGCCGGCACATCCAACAGAGATATTGCCTGACCCAGCGCTTTCGCGAGCAGGCTCGCTCCCACAATTTTGATCTTCAGTGACCACCAATCCCGCGACAGGCCACAATCCCTGTGGGAGCGGGCTTGCCCGCGAAGAGTCCGGCACATCCAACAGAGGTATTGGCTGACCCAGCGCTATCGCGAGCAAGCCCGCTCCCACAATTTTGATCTTCAGTGACCACCAATCCCACGGCTGGCCACAATCCCTGTGGGAGCGGCGGTGCGGCGATCCGACTTGCTCGCGAAGAGGCTGGCACATCCAACAGAGATGTCGACTGACCCACCGCTTTCGCGAGCAAGCTCGCTCCCAAAATTTTGATCTTCAGTGAACGCTAATTCCCCGGCCGGCCACAGTTGACCTGCTTACTTCAAGTACCACCCCCAAGGCTGCTCACTGACGTACTCGGTCACCTGCTTGACCTCCAGGTAATTGTGCAACCCCCATTGCCCCAGTTCCCGGCCGATGCCGCTGTGTTTCATCCCGCCCCAGGGCGCTTCGACGAAGGTCGGTTGCGAGCAGTTGACCCAGACGATCCCTGCACGCAGCTGGTTGGCGACCCGGGCGGTGCGCTGCAAGTCGGCGCTCATCACGGCGGCAGCCAAGCCGAAGCGGCTGGCGTTGGCCATTTGCAGCGCTTGTTCTTCGGTCTTGAAGCGCTTGATACACAGCACCGGGCCGAACACTTCTTCGCGCCACAAAATGCTGCTGTGTCCCGGCTCGTCGAAGATCGCCGGTTCAATGAAATACCCCTCGGCCAGGTGTGCCGGTCGCCGTCCGCCGGTGAGCAAACGGGCGCCGCTGGCCAGGCCCTGGTCGATGAAACCGAGCACCTTGTCGTACTGGCCCTGGCTGACCAGCGGCCCGAGTAGCACGCCGGGCTGCATGCCGGGGCCAATGCTGATCTTGCGGGTTTCTTCGACCAGACGTTCGATCAGGCGCGGGGCGATGCTTTCTTGCACCAGCAGACGTGATGTGGCGCTGCACACCTGGCCCTGGTTCCAGAAAATCCCGAACAGAATCCACTCCACAGCGGCTTCGACATCGGCGTCATCAAACACGATGAAGGCAGACTTGCCCCCCAGTTCCAGGCTGATGTTCTTGATGTCCCGCGCCGCCGCCGACATGATTTTCGCCCCGGTGGGTACGCTGCCGGTGAAGGCCAGTTTGTCCACCCCCGGGTGCTCGGTGAGCGGGCTGCCGGCGTCGGCGCCGAGGCCGGTGACCAGGTTCAACACCCCGGCGGGCAAGCCGATACGATCGGCGGCAGCTGCCAGTTCCAGGGCGGTCAGCGGTGTCAGCTCGGACGGTTTCAATACCACCGTGGCCCCAGCGGCTAAAGCTGGCGCGACCTTCCACGCGGCCATCAGCAGCGGGTAGTTCCAGGGAATGATCTGCCCGGCCACGCCAATCGGCTCGTGGCGGATGCGGCAGCGGAAACGCTCGTCCGGCAAGGCCAGTGGCTGGTCTTGTTGCGAGTCCAGTTCGCGGGCCAACCCGGCGTAGTAACGGAAGCAACCAATCGCATCGCCAATGTCCCACTGCGCTTCGGGCAAGGGTTTGCCGTTGTCGCGCACTTCCAGTTCCGCTAGCGCCTGCTGGCCACTTTCCAGTTCATCGGCCAGCGCTTCCAGCCACTGCGCACGTTCGGTGCCGCTGGTCTGGCCCCAGCCATTGTCGAAGGCACGACGGGCCGCACGCACGGCATGGTCGACATCCTCTTCAGTGCCCGCGGCCACCCGGTGGAAGACCTGTTCGGTGGCCGGATCGATCACGTCCAGATAACCGCCCAGGTCCGGGCTGACCCATTCGCCGTTGATGTAGAGCTGATCACGCATGGTGCGACTCCTTGACGCCGGTGCGGCGGTTTTGCAGATGGCGGGAAGTGAACAGCAGGGCCAGCGACACGCAGATGATCACCGTGGAAATCGCGTTGATCTCTGGTGTCACGCCACGGCGGATGGAGGAAAAGATGTAGATCGGCAACGTCGTTTCAGAGCCGGCGACGAAGAACGCGATGATGAAATCGTCGAAGCTGAAGGTGAAGGCCAGCAGGAACCCAGCCATGATCGCCGGACTGATCTGCGGCAGGGTCACTCGCCAGAAGGTGTCCATCGGTGGCGCATACAGGTCCGCCGACGCTTCGAGCAAGGCCTTGTCCAGGGAATCGACGCGACTGCGCACGATCACCATCACCAGGGCCATGGTGAACAGCGAATGCGCGGCGATCACCGTAAAGAAGCCCATATTCAGCTTCGGCACTGTCGGCAGCCAGCTCGCCAGCAGCGGGTTGATCAGGTCGAACAGGCTGATGAAGGCGATCAGTGTCGAGATGCCGATGACAATGCCGGGCACGATGATCGCGCAGTAGGTCAGTGCGTCGAACAGCAAGCGCACTTTGGTGCCGCAGCGCTGCAAGCCGAACACCGCGAGGGTGCCGAACAGCGTGGCAATCACTGCCGAACTGAAGGCGATCAGTGCGCTGTTGCCCAGGGCTTCCATGATGAACGGGTTGCCGAATGCGGTGCCGAACCATTGCACCGAGCAGCACTGGAACGCCAGGCCACTGCGCCCGGCGTTGAAGCTGAACAGCACGATCAGGGCAATCGGCGCGTAGAGAAACAGGTACAGCGAGGTCGAATAGCTGCGCAGCCACATGTCACAGGTCTCCGTCGGCAGGGCGGCCGCCGTAGCGCGCCACCAGTTTCAAGTACACGCCTATGATCAACAGCATCATCGCCACCAGCGTCATGGCCAGCGCACTGCCGAACGGCCAGTTGCGTGATTGCAGGAACAGGTCGACCAGCGCATTGCCGACAAAGAACACCTTGCCGCCACCGAGAATGGCCGGGATCAGGAACTCGCCCATCAACAGGATGAACACCAGCATTACCCCGGTGATGATCCCCGGCGCGGACAGCGGCAGGGTGATCCGACGGAAGCTTTCGAAGGCGCTGGCGCCGAGGTCCGCCGAGGCTTCGAGCAGGCGCTTGTCGAGTTTTTCCAGGCTGACGTAGATCGGGAACACCATCAGCGGCAGGTAGCCGTAGACGATGCCGATCAACACCGCCCACGGCGTGTTGATCAATCGCACATCCTCAAGCCCCAGGCTGGCCAGCAGCGCCGGAATGCCTTTGCCGCTGAGGATGAAAATCCACGCGTAGGTGCGGATCAGGAAACTGGTCCAGAACGGCACGATCACCAGGGTCAGCAACAGCGAACGGTTCCTCGTGACCTTGACCGCAAGGAAGTACGCCAATGGATAAGCCGCCACCAGGCACACCAGGGTGCCCAGCGGCGCGAGCATCAGCGTGTTGCTGAACGCTGCGCCGCGAGACCCGAGATTCAGGTAGTTGGCCAGGATGAAGCCACCGGCGTAACCGCCCACGGCGCTGCGCTCGCCGAAACTGAAGACCAGGATGATCACCAGCGGCATCAACAACAGCAGCAGGAACCACAGGGTCGAAGGCAAGAGCATCAGCAGGGTGATGCGTCGGCCGAGGCTGCGCCGTTGGCGAACCTCGACCGACAGGGCATGGCCCGGCTGCACCGTTTGCGGGTGGGCGGCGGCATTCATGGGTGACTCCTCATTGGCCATGGTCAAGCGATCAGGCGGACTTGAAACGCGCCATCAGTTCGGCGCGCGCCGGGCTGGTCAGCGTCGCGGCGGCACCGAACTCCAGCGGGCTCAAGGCCTCGGCGGCCGGGTACATGATCGGATCGTCGAGCATCGCCACCGGCAGCAGCGCGTCGACACGCTTGTCGCCGCTCGGGTAGCCGTGGCTCAGCACTTCCAGCTTGTTGTGCTGCGGATCGAGCAGGTAGTTGATAAAGGCGTAGGCGGCGTCTTTGTGCTCCGAGCTTTTGGGAATCGCGAAGAAGTCGCTCCACAGCTCGCCACCTTCCTTGCCCAGTTCGAACTGCATTTGCGCGTTGTCGCGGTGCAGTTGCGAGGCGTCGCCGGTCCAGGACATCGCTAGCCAGGCATCGCCGCTGCGCATCGATGGCTGGATGTCGGAGTTGATCGCGAACAGGTGCGGCTTGACCTCGATCAGCAGTTTTTCCGCGTCGGCCAGTTCTTTCGGGTCCAGGGAATTGAAGCTGTAGCCGAAGCTTTTCAGGGCGTTGCCGATGGCGGTCAACTGATAGTCGTGAACGATCGTGCGGCCACTGGCCGAGCCTTGGGCGGCGGCCCAGAATTCTTTCCAGCTGGCGGGACCGTTTTTCAGCTTGCCGGCGTCGTAGAGCATGCCGGTGGTGCCCCAGTTTTTCGGCACCGCGTAGACCTTGCCGTCCACCGTGCCTTGGGCCATGAACTTCTGCTGGAACGCCGAGGCGTCGAAGTTGGGAATGCGCGACAGGTCCAGCGGCTCGATCAGCCCCAGGCCGACGTAGGTGCTGATGGTGTAGTTGGTCGGCACCAGCACGTCCCAGCCACTGCCGCCGGCCTGCAGTTTGGCGAGCATTTCTTCGTTGGAGCCGAACACACTCATCGACACCCGGGCGCCGGTGGACTTGCCGAAGGTGTCGAGGTTTTCCTGGCTGTGGTAGTTCGGCCAGGTCGCCAGCGACAGGCGATCACCCAGCTTGGTCTGCTCGGCAGCCTCGGCGCTGGTGGTCAGCAGGCCGGGCATGTTGGTCGCGACCACGGCGGCGGCGATTCCAAGGCCGGTGCGGCCAAGAAACTCGCGGCGGCTGATCGAGCCGTTCTGCCAGCTGCGCAGGGTTTTTATAAAAGTCTTCTGGTCCATAGCACGCTCCACATCCGGTTGATGAAACGAATCGATGATTTACAACGCCATGGCCAACCCATTGGCGTGATCCCAGCCGACGCGCACTGGCGCGCCGTGTTCGAATGCATTGGCGCCGTGGTCCTGCTGGCGCGGCACCCGCACGCAGACCACGCCGAAGGCCTGGGTGCGCACGCGGTATTCGGTGGAATTGCCCAGGTAAATGCGGTCCTCGACGCAGCCTTGCAGCTTCACCTCGCGGTTCATCTCGGCGTTGGCGCTGGCGATGCTGATCAACTCCGGACGCACCGCGATGCAACCGGCGGCGTTGGCGCTCAGGCCCTTGCCGGTGGGGGTGAGCGGGCTGGTCAGTTCCAGCCCTTGCTCGGTGCGCAGCACCACCGAATTGCCGTTGAGCTGGCGCACGGTGCCGTCGAACAGGTTGGACTCGCCGATGAAGTCAGCGACGTAGCGACTGGCCGGCGCTTCGTAGAGTTGTTCCGGGGTGGCGGTCTGGATGATCGAACCGTTGTGCATCACGCTGATGCTGTCGCTCATCGACAAGGCTTCTTCCTGGTCGTGGGTGACCAGCACGAAAGTGATGCCGACCTCGCGCTGCAAACGCAGCAGTTCCGACTGCATCTCCTTGCGCAGCTTGCGGTCCAGCGCGGCCAGTGGCTCGTCGAGCAGCAACACCGTCGGCTTGTTGACCAAGGCGCGGGCGAGGGCGACGCGCTGTTGCTGGCCGCCTGACAACTCACTCGGCTTGCGCTGGCCAAAGCCGCTCAGGCGCACCATCTCCAGCGCCTCATCGGCCATGCGCAATTGCTGTTTTTTGTCCGGGCGTGGATTGCGATAACGCAGGCCGTAGGCAATGTTCTGCGCCACGGTCAAATGCGGGAACAACGCGTAATGCTGGAACACCATGTTCACCGGCCGCTCGAACGCCGGCACACCGGCCACGCTTTTGCCGGCCAGACGAACCTCGCCGCTGGTGGGCTGCTCGAAGCCGGCGATCATGCGCAGGGTGGTGGTCTTGCCACAGCCCGAGCCGCCGAGAAAGGAATGAAACGAGCCACGCCGCACCGCGAAATCCAGACCGCTGACGGCCTGCACCTCGCCATAGCGTTTGACCACATTGCAGAATTCGATATCGCTTGGCGCGGTGTTGTTCACGAGGCGGGCTCCCTTGCAGTGATGAATCAGTGCGTCGGGGGCCAAACTAGCAATCGGGGTTTTACGGTGTATATATCCCTTGGGGGATAGGAGGGGGGTGGAGCAGGTGTTCAGTAGGTGTGCAGCGTAGAGATCACACGCGACAGGCTGCATTTGAGGTTCTGGTGGGCAAGTTCGACATTCTCATTCATTTCAGTAAGCGGATATCCAGTCCAAAACGCTCCTGCGAAACAAGCTTGAATTGATCCGCCGCCAAATCACAGCTAACGAGTAGGTTCCAAGAGTGGCGGGTAACTGCGGACGGGATAAGCACGAACGGGTGTTCGGCCAGTAGCTCATCAGCGAAATGCTGTTGATTGGGCGAAAGTTCAGATGGGATTAGCCAGTTAGGGTTCGGTACATCTTCAGGTTGAACAACTTTGATGACATTCGAATCCAGCACTTCGAAACACGTCAGCACATAAGGCACCCTGTCGAGCGTATCGAAGCCTGCGTGGGTGGCGACCTCTAAAATCGCCGTAGCCGGGTCGGCCGAAGCGTAAATAACCCGGCGGCCGGGAGGGTTCCATCGGCCACCGGATAGTTGCGCACCAATGCCGCTATCCCATGTGTCCTTGAAAACCGCACGGTCCAGACGCCAGGCGTGCCACTTCCCATCCCAAGGTAAAGGATTCATTGATAAACCCCGTGTTCAATTCGGGTCAGGTAGTCCTCTACCACCTGGAAACCCAGCGAGTTGTCGATCAGTTCCAGCGGAATATGACCCTCCAGGTACTTGCAGGGTTTCTTCAGCCAGTCCTCAGCCAACTGCTGATCGCCAAATACATTGATGGCGTGTTCGAGTACCTGTGCGTACTGAAAGGCGACAGTGCTTTGCTGCTGGTTCAGCCGAACCGGCTGGGTCTCCTTTGCCAAGCGCTGCACGGTTCTGAGGGATTTCCCGGTAATGCGCTGAACAAGGTCGTGCTCCATGTATAGGCCGGATATGGAAATCATGTCCCTGACGTCGCTCAGATCAAAGCCTTCCTGTGTGTATCGGATAATCAACATGCGCGTATCGCCACTACGGCCATGTAGCAGCACCTCAACAGGCTTGCGGGCGACACGCTTTGTCTCTGTCCCTACGACTTCATTTTTGACGGCGGGCATACCGGTTACCTCCATGCGACATTTGACGCGATCATAGCGCCAAATGTCGCTAGCCGGGTAATTGCCTTTGTCGACCCTTGTCTCGCGCATGTAATCGATTCACCCTAAATGCCTGCAAGAACGCCCGTATCGGGCGAGAAATTGCTATCCCTGATCAGAGCGGCCAAGTTAAACCTCACGCTTCCGGCCGCCAACCTTAAAAATACGTCAGATATTTCCTCTTCGGTCCTAGGAATTTCAACGTGGGCAAGCCGCGTAAATTCAAGGCTGAGACACGTATGTTTAAGCGCTGTCAGCGTTACTTCCCGCAAGCTACAACGCCTTGCGTCGTTGCCTACAGGTACGCCAGAATCCGCCGGCTTGTGCGCCTTGGGGTCGGGTCTTATCGTTTGCCGGTCACTGGAAAACATCAGTGATCGGGTTTGGTAGCCCGGTATGCGAGGTGCAAAGCGTCATCATTGGCAGCGTTTTCTACGCTGCTTTATGGTGGCCATACACAGGGCGCTTTCGGGCGCGCCGGTCTCCTTGCATCCCGGTCTACCAACCTGCGTTATGGCCACCACCCTTCGTTTGGTAGCGTGAGTGTGATGGCTCCTTTTTACGATGCGAGGAGTTTCATTCATGTTCAAAGTCACACCCAATCCCCCGGACACTGATCCGGCATCTCCGTACGAAAGCCTCGATCTCAACCTCGGCCCCAACATCATGGCGACGCCGCGCAAGCCCAGTTCCATGTTAATCGTCAATCCCGAACTCAATGTCGAGACCTTGCTGGTGCATGCCTGTGAATCGCTGGCGTCGGCCAATGTCATGGCCAACGATCTGGTGGATCATCTGGAGGGGACGAGCCGCAATGCGCTGTTGGGGATTGCGCAGGTGATCATGCTGGGGGAACTGGCGGTGAACCGGGCGCTGGATCAGCTTGATCCGCCCTGACCACAATCTCCGGATCATCGACAGACCTGTGGGAGCGGGCTTGCTCGCGAAGGCGGTGTGTCAGGCAACTTATATGTTGGCCGAAAAAACGCTTTCGCGAGCAAGCCCGCTCCCACAGGGGGTTTCTGTTAACCGACAGGTATCAGGCTTGCAGCTTGAAACCGGGCGCCTGCAACGGATCCTCCGTCAACTCCCGAATAAACAACCCCAGCAATTCCGACTGGCTGCCAATCCCCAGCTTGGCGTAGATGTTCTTGCGGTGAATCTTCACCGTGCCGGGACTGATGTTCAGTTGCTCAGCCACCGAGGCACTTGAGTGACCGCGCAGCAACAGTTGAACGATTTCCTGCTCGCGGCCGGTGAGGATATGCGCGCCGAACTGGTCGAAGGCTTCGCGGATCTTGAAGTCCAGGTCCTGCGCCGGTCGCGGCTCCTGAGCCTGACGCAAGCGCCAGGCTTCATTGATGACCTGTTCGACCACTGTTTGCGCACACTCGACCAATTGCATTTCATCCCGGCTGAACGCACAGCTGGCGCTGGAGCGCATCAACGACAACACCGCCGTGGCACCACCGCCGAGGTCGACGAAGAACGCCACTTCCTCGGCCAGTCCGGTTTGCTGGTAATAGGTCAGGAAGTACTCGCCGAGGTAGAAGTGGTCGGGGGCGAACTGGCGCAAACGCCACAACCCCGGCGCCTGCCCGCGTGTACAAGCCAGGTAGAACGGATCGAGCAGGTAAGGCCCGCATTGATAGTCGTCGACATACACCGCCCGCTTGTCCGCCGAGAACGTATCGAACAACGCCAGTGGCCGGTGATTGCCTTCGTAGACGAACAACACGAAATGATCGACCGGGCAGATTTGCCGAAGCCAATGGCTCAACCCCGACAGTCGCCCATGCCCGGCAGGCAGGTCGAGCAGGTGGGCGACTCCGGTGGTCCAGAGTTTCAGTTCCTTGGGGCGCATGGCGGCTACAGGCAGAAGAGGATGGCCTGTGGATGCACAAAGTACGCCATGGCGGGTGGCCCCCGTGTGGAGCGGGGTGGCGCACGGCAAGGCGTTTAAAAGACGCACTGCATTGGGGCCGGGTGTTACCGAGTGCTACAGGGTTGGTAGCAGAAATGATCAGGCGGTTGAGTTGTGCTGGACGATCTGGATGAGATTGCCGCAGGTGTCGTCCAGTACCGCGAGGGTGACCGGTCCCATCACCGTCGGCAGGCGGGTGAATTGCACGCCGGCGGCGCTGAGCCGGGCATATTCGGCTTGCACGTCTTCGACACCGAAAAAGGTGCAGGGAATGCCGTCCTGCTTGATCGCGCTCTGGAATGTCTTAGCCGCGCAGTGGGCATTGGGCTCCAGCAACAGTTCGACACCACCGGGATCGCCGGGAGAGGTCAGCGTCAGCCAGCGATGTTCGCCCATGGGGATGTCGTGCTTGAGTTCAAAACCGAGCACATCCCGGTAGAAGGCAAGCGCCTTGGCCTGATCATCGACGAGCACGCTGGTGACTACGATTTTCATGAGGGGGTCCTCCTGATGGCTATTCACGCTCCCGACGAGCGTTGTCCAGTAGACGGCAACAGTATGGTCAGAATTCCCAGCAACGGCAGGAACGAACACAACGTGTAGACATATTCGATGCCATGAATATCCGCCAGGTGCCCCAGCAGCGCTGCACCAATCCCGCCGAAACCGAACATCAGGCCGAAGAACACCCCGGCGATCATGCCGACGTTACCGGGCACCAGTTCCTGGGCGAAGACCACGATGGCCGAGAACGCCGAGGCGAGGATGAAGCCGATGATCATGCTCAGCACGCCCGTCCAGAACAGGTCGACGTAGGGTAGGGCGAGGGTGAAGGGCGCGGCGCCGAGGATGGAAAACCAGATCACCCGCTTGCGGCCGATCCGGTCGCCGATCGGGCCACCAAAGAACGTGCCCGCTGCGACAGCGCCAAGAAACAGGAACAGGTACAGCTGCGAACTGGCCACCGACAGGTCGAATTTCTCGATCAGGTAGAAGGTGAAGTAACTGGTGAAGCTGGCCATGTAGAAGTACTTGGAGAACACCAGCAACGCCAACACCACCAGGGCGAATGTCACCCGCCGTTTCGACAGGCCGTGGATGGCCTTGCTGCCTTGCTTGAGCTTGAACAGGTTCAGGTGATTGCGGTACCAGCGGCTCAGGCCGTATTGCACGAGGATGGCGAACACCGCGAACAGGCCGAACCAGGCGACGTTGCCCTGGCCATAGGGAATGATGATCGCGGCGGCCAGCAAAGGGCCGAAGGCACTACCGGCATTGCCACCGACCTGAAAGGTCGACTGCGCCAGGCCGTAGCGACCACCCGAGGCCAGCCGCGCAACCCGCGAGGTCTCCGGGTGAAAGGTCGACGAGCCAACCCCCACCAGCGCCGAGGCCACGAGAATGGCCGGGAAGCTGCCGACCATCGACAGCATCAGAATACCGATGAGGGTGCAGACCATGCCGGCCGGCAACAGCCACGGTTTGGGATGACGGTCGGTGTAGAAGCCGATCCACGGTTGTAGCAGTGAGGCGGTGAGCTGGAAGGTCAGGGTGATCAGGCCGACCTGGGTGAAGCTCAGACCATAGCTGGCCTTGAGCATCGGGTAGATCGACGGCAGCACGGCCTGGATCAGGTCGTTGATCAGGTGCGCCAGCGCGCAGGCGCCGATGACGCGCATGACCAAGGGGCTGGCCTGGCTGGCCATCGAAGCGGTGGATGAGGGTGAACTGAGGGTGGTGGTCGACATGGGCGATCTTCCGGATAAACGCGAACTGCGAAGCAGCCAATTTCAGGGTTCGGCGTTATCCTATGGGCCTTGAAAACGCCCGTCTCGCGCAGATCGGGCATCGACCATCGCAAAAAGGGCGTCATGATCAAACCACTGGATAAATTTCTCGCGGACATCGACCAAGGCGACTGGGACGTTCGCAGCAGCGCGACCGATTACCCGGAAAACTGGTTTATCCAGCCGCACTCCCACGAGAAGCATCAACTGATCTATGCCATCGAAGGTGTGATGGTGGTGCACGCCGCAAGCAGCCAATGGACCGTTCCGCCGAGCCGTGGAATCTGGATGCCGAGTGGGGAAGTGCACTCGATTCGCTGTGTGGGGGCGATCAAGATGCGCAGCGTTTTTGTGCGCCCTGACGCGAGCGTCGGACTGCCCGCCGAACCTCGGGCTGTGAGCGTTTCTGCACTCCTGAGTGAGCTGATCAAAGTCTCGGTTGATTTCGAATTCAGCGAAGAACCGAACTCACGGGAGGCCCGCGTACTGCGGCTGATCCTGGATGAACTGACGATCCTGCCGACCTTGCCGCTGAACCTGCCGCAGCCCGCCGATCAACGTATCAACCTGATTTGTAGCGCGTTGCAGCGTGATCCCGGGGATGGCTCGACGCTGTCGGACTGGAGCGCCCGCTTGAACCTCGACGCCAAAACCATCCAGCGCAGGTTCCGCAAGGAAACCGGCATGACCTTCGGCCAATGGCGCCAGCAAGCGCGATTGCTGCTGGCGCTGGAACGAATAGCCGTCGGGGAGAAGATCATCGACATCGCCGGGGAGCTGGGATACGACAGCCCCAGCGCGTTCACGACCATGTTCAAGAAGCAGTTCGGCAAGACGCCGAGTGATTTTTTCAAGTGAGGCGGCCGCCCGTGGGACGGCCGCTTGACGCCTGAATCAGCTCAGGATCCTTGCGGCGTTTCACCTCGCGCCAGTCGCGCATTGATGTCTTCGATGACCGCCGGCAGATCGACGATGGTGTCGATCAGGTAGTGCGGGCGGGAGCCTTCGAACATCCTGACGATGCGCGCCCGCTCACTGTCCAGCCTGTCGGAGGGCAGGGCCTTGTATTGCTCGTAGGTCAAGCCCAGGGCATTGCCGGAACAGGTCAGCGCGACCGTCCACATCCCGGCGGCCCGGCCTTCGAGAATGCCGGGCCAGGTGTCGTCGACCTTGACGCAGGCGGCGACGTCGCTGATCCCCAGGGCAATCACGTTGGCCAAGGCCTGGGCCGGGTAGGGGCGGCCGTTCGGCACCTCGTCGGTGGCCACCACATGGTCCGCCACGTAGCCATTGTGTCGCGCCAGTTCGACCACTTTTTCCATGACCACGGCCGGGTAACCGGAACAGGAACCGATTTTCAGGCCCTTGTCGCGCAAGGCATCGATGGTGTTCAGCGCGCCGGGAATCAGGGCCGAATGCAGGGCGATTTTCTCGATCTGCAGTGGCATGAACCGTTCGTACAATGCGGTGACATCGTCATCGGTCGGCAGGCGGTCAAACACCGCACGGTAGCGTTCGGCGATCTGCGGTTGATTGCACAGGGTGCGGATGTGATCCCACTTGCCCATGCCCATTGGGCCCCGCGCTTCTTCCAGCGAAACCGCGACGCCGAACTCGGCGAAGGCTTCGACGAAAATCTGCGTGGGGGCGAAGGAGCCGAAATCGACGACGGTGCCGGCCCAGTCCAGGACCACGGCTTGCAGTTGGGTCGGTTGTTGGTAGTTCATGGTATTTCTCCATTTTTTGTTGTGGGCAGGCCGTCCCTCCTGTCGCCAGGAAGTAGGCCTATGGATTGCTCAAGGGTGAGACGAAATCAGGTGGCCGGCGTTGGGCTCGAGTCGAACAGCTCCGCGATCATTGGCCGGTTTCGGCGAATGCCCAGGCAGCACAGGTGGTAGTCGATGGAAAACGGGTGATTGACGAAGGTGATCGGTTTGGTGCCCGGGGTTTCGGCGTACTCGACGGCCGAGACGAAACCGATGCCGATGCCCTTGGCGATGGCATGCACGATGGCCTCGCGGCTGTTCAACTGCATGACGCAGTTCAGCGCGACGCCCAGCTGCTTGCAGCTTTCCTCCACCAGTTGACGAGTGCGGGAGCTTTTTTCCCGCAGCACCCATTTCTCCTCGCTGATCTGCTCGACATGCACTTCTTTCTGCCGGGCCCAGGGATGGTCGTCACGCACCACGGCGATGATCGGGTAGCGCCGGTAAAGCTGCGTGTCAAAGCGTTGGTCGAATTCCGACAGGGCCAGGATCGCCACATCGATATCGAAGTTGAACAGGCGATCCAGGGTCTCTTTTTCCGGGGAGAACGAGGTTTCCAGCTCGATGTCCGGATGCCGTTGCATCAGCTCGTAGGTCAGGTTCATGGCAATCGGCGGCGACACTGCACCCAGGCGCAGCATGCCGGTCTTGCGTTGCTTGAAACTTTGCAGCAATTGCACGGCTTCATCCTCCTGGCCGAACAGGCCCTGGGTGATCGCGTAGAGCTGGTGCCCGGCGGCACTCATTTCGATAAAGCGGCCGCGGCGATGGAACAGTTCCACGGAAAACTTCTTCTCCAGGGCGTTGACCTGCTCACTGACCGTGGGCTGGCCGACGCTCAAATACTCGGCGGCGAGGGTGAAACTGCCGGTCTTGGCCACCGCATGAAATGAACGTAGCCACTTGTGGTACTGGTACATAGACGATCCTGTTCCTGAGCCGCTGCCATTGATTCAATCTGTCCGGCCGGGCCATCAACGCCTGATGAACAGCGCCACCGACGCGCTGCAGAGACAGGCAGCGGTGACCACGATGAAGATCAGCGAGGTGTTGCCGGTACTGTCGAGCATACTGCCGATCAGCGGTTCCGCCAGGCCGGCGAACAGGTAGGACGAGAAGTTCATCACACCGGTCGCGGTGCCGGCGCGCTTGGCGCCCACCAGGTCCGGGCACAGCGCCCAGAAGCTGGAAGCGGGGCCGTACACGAAGAAACCGCAGAGGAACAACGCCACAAGGCCGGTTGCGCTGTGGGGGGCAAGGGTCCACATCCACATACTGGTCGCCGCGCCGAGGAACATATAGAGCATGATCGCCAGGTAGCGTTTGGAGCCGAACAGCTTGTCCGAGATCCAGCCGTTGCTCAGCGCGCCGATGGCCATGCCGACCGGAAGGGCCACGGTGATCCACTTCGGATCGATCATGCTGTCGCCGGTCTTCCAGTTGGCGCCCAGGAAGTGCACCGGCACCCAGACGATCAAGCCATAGCGGGCAGCGTTCTGAAACCCGAGGGATACGGCAGCGATGATCAGGCGAAAGTTTTTCAGAACAGCTTTGTAACGCTGCGCGGAAGTTTCGACTTCGCCCTGGGCCACTTCATGGCTTTTGTCCTCGGCGTTGGCCACACCGGTGTCGGCAGGCGGCTCGAAACCCAGGTCTTGCGGACGCTCGCGGGCCACCAGGTAGAAGATGATGCCGCCCGCCAGCATGAGCAACACGGGCAGGCGGAAGATCCAGCGCCACTCCAGTTGCATCACTTCCAGCACGACGATCGAGGTCACGTAGGAAAGCACTGACGCGCAGCCGGCCGCGAACACATAGAAGCCGTAGACCTTGCCGCGTTCGCCCGCGCTCCACCAGTTGGAGATCAGCCGACTGCCCGGTGCCCAGCCCAATGCCTGGAAGTAGCCATTGATCCCCCAGGGCAGGATCAGCCCGGCGAAACCGCTGGCGAAACTGGTCACCCAGTTGGCGCCGCAGGACAGTACGGCGCCCAGGGTCATGATGCGCCGGCCACCGAATTTGTCGGCGAGGTTGCCGTTGATGGCCTGGCCAATGGCGTAGGCCCAGAGCATGGCGGCCGAAACCCAGCCGAGGGTTTCCTTGCTCAGGCCGAATTCGGCCTGGATACCCGGGATGGCGAAACCGAAGGTCTGGCGTCCGGTGTAGAAAAACAGATAGCAAAACATGGCTGCCAGCAGCATCCGCCACTGGGCGACGCGAAACGATGCGGTGTGTACGGCGAGACCTGGC
The DNA here is from genome assembly GCF_057839025.1 of Pseudomonas sp. KH_046_1. NCBI lineage: Bacteria > Pseudomonadati > Pseudomonadota > Gammaproteobacteria > Pseudomonadales > Pseudomonadaceae > Pseudomonas > Pseudomonas sp. KH_046_1. The sequence continues at coordinate 3,886,328 of NZ_CM174481.1, read as the reverse complement.
ATGGTTTGGGCACGATTCATGATCTTTTCCTTATTCTTGTTCGGTCCCTGCGAATTGCATCGCAGGGTGCACTCTTTTTCAGGTGCAGCAGGAAATCGTCGCGGCTCGTTACGCCGCTGGCAGTGTAGTGTCTTTGGGGGCTGGCGAGCCCTAGGCCGCTCGTGAGCCGATGAAGTTCTTGCCGCGTGCGCCCTGCAGGGCGAAATCGATCATGGTTTGGGCCTCTTCGGCCGTTACGCCGTAGTCGGCGAACTCGGTTTTCACTTCCAGGCTGTGCAGGAAGGCGCGCAAACGGGCCTGGGCTTTATCCAGGTCTGGCCCGAAAACCCGTTGCAGGGTCTTGTCGCGAGTTTCGTCGTGGCCCCAGGCAAGGCCCAACACCAGTGGCAAGGTGAAGGAGCAGGCAATGCCGTGGGGCAGGCCGTAGTGCAAGGTCATCTCATAGGAAATGGAGTGGGCCAGCGCGGTCTTGGTGTTGGAGAATGCCATGCCGGCCTTGAGTGCGGCGAGGGCCATCCGTGAACGCAGTTCCTGGCTGGACAGGTCACGCCGCAGCAACGGCAGGCATTCGAGGATGTCCTCGATGGCAGAGATGGCGAAGGTGTCGGAAAGCGGATTGGCGTTGATGTTCCAGATCGACTCCAGTGCGTGTGACAGGGCGTCCAGCCCGGTGGAAACAGTGACGCTGGCCGGCACCGTGAGCATCAATTGCGGATCGATGATGGCGACGCTTGGCCAGGTACAGTCCAGGTGTAGGGAATACTTTTTGTGGTTGGCAGCGTCCCAGATCGTCGCCCAAGGCGTGACTTCACTGCCGGTGCCTGCCGTAGTCGGGGCAGCGATCAGTTGTTTACTGCGAACCGGAACGAAGGGTTTGCCGCTTGCCAGCAATGCCAGTAGCTCATCGAAGCGGCCGGACTCGGTGCCGACAATCAGTGCCTTGGCGGTGTCTATGGCACTGCCGCCACCGACGGCAATCACGACATGGCAATCGCCGGCCTCTTGCCAGAAACGTTCATAGGTCGAGCGCAGTTGCGCGACATCGGGATTGGGCTGGACATCTTCGATCACGTAGACCAAGCGTTCGCCCAGCAGCGCTTGAAGGCGATCCACCAGCCCCAGGCCACGGGCTTCGGGAAAGGTCACGACGGCAACGTTCTGGTGTTCGGTGATGGCGGCAAGCTCTTGCAGGCTGCCCCAGCCGAAACGGGTATCCACTGGATTGTGAAATCGGGCGGTCATGGCGGGTCCTTGTTTTTTTTGTTGGAAGTGACGCCATGCTCGCGGTCCACGGACTGCTGCACAAATCGATAATTCGCAGGTTTGAATCGGCTGAGCCGATAACGGCCGGTGGCTGATGCTTCGCTTTCAATCCCAATAAAGAAACTACCTAGCTTCCTGCGGCAATTACCGTCAGCGATGGTGATTGCCTCAATACTCTGCACACGGGGGGTGTCATAGGCTGTGGGCTTTGAAAGCCGTTCGCCGGAGTCGCTATGCGTTTTTTTGAACTGATCACTTTTACCGTGCGAGTGCGCACGGTGGCCGATGCGCTGGTACGCATCGAGGCTGAGTTGGCGAATCCGCAAGTCGGCGGGGTGTTGATGGGCTGCTGGGCTTCGGAGATCGGTCAGTTGAATCAGATTGCCGTGCTGCGTGGCTACGCCGACGAACACCTGAGGCAAGCGGAGCGCGAGCGTTTTCTGCTGGGGGGCGGGGCGTTTGGCATCAACGAATGGATCACCGATCTGCGCATCGAAAACTACACGTTGTTTCCCTTCCTCGAACCCTTGAGCGCGGGCCGGCACGGTCCATTCTACGAACTGCGCGTCTACGACCTGGTCAGCAGCGGCTTGCAGCCCACCCTCGACGGCTGGAGCAAAGCCATCGAGGCGCGAACCACCGAACAGTATTCGCCTGTGTACGCAGCGTTCTACGCCACCGACGGCGCACTGCCGCGCTATCTGCATATCTGGCCGTGGACCACTCTGGAACAACGCCTGCAAGTGCGCACTCAGGCGGTCGCCGACGGTGTCTGGCCGCCGGAAAACTCCGGCCCGCAACTGCGCGACATGCGCTCGACGATCTACCTGCCCGCGAAGTTCTCGCCCTTGCAATGACGAGGGCTCGGCTTGACCGGGGCCTCAGAAACGATCCAGCCGGTACGGCGCAGTCGCCGGCAGGCCTTGAGGCTGGGCGTCGGTCAAAGGCGAGGCCATCTGCGCAATCATTTCCGCCGTGACCGCCGCCTGAGTCAACCCCAGATGCTGATGGCCGAAGGCGAGCAGGACTTTGCCGTCGCACACCCGGTCGATGATCGGCAGGGAGTCGGGCAAGGACGGGCGGAAACCCATCCACGGCGTGGCGGCTTCGGCACTCAGGTCGCGTTTGAACAGGCCTTTGCTCAGGCGGTGCAACTGCCAGGCGCGCTCCATGGTCGGTGGGCAGTCGAGACCGGCGAATTCGACGGTGCCGGCCAGGCGCAGCCCATCAGCCATCGGCGTCATGATGAACTTGCGCTCCAGAGAGGTGACGGCAAACGGCAAGCGTTCGTGCTCGTGGGGCAGCATCAGGTGATAGCCGCGCTCGGTGTCCAGGGGCACCTTCTTGCCGGTCAGCGCGGCGGTGAGTTTTGCTGAATGGGCGCCGCAGGCAACCAGCACTTGGCGACTGCTCATGCGGCCTTGATCGGTGATCAACGACACGCCGTGTTCATTCAATTGCCCGCCCTCGACCCGCTGCTTGAGGAACTGCACGCCGCTGCTTTTAGCGGCGTGAACCAGTTCGCCAACGACCCGGAAGGGATCGAGAAAATGCCCGGTGCGCGGAAAGAACAAGCCGCCCTGGATCTGCTCGCTGAGTTGCGGCGCCGCATCCCGTACCGCCTTGGCCTGCCAGAAATCCACCGGCACTTGCTGCTGGCGCATGCGGGTCTGTAGCGCTTCGATGGCCTGTTGCGAGTCGGGGCGCTCGAACACCAGCAACGAGCCGTCTTCCTTGAGCAACCCGGGGCGCTCTATGGTTTCCAGCAAGCGCTGCCAGGCACCCAGGCTGCTTTCGTTGAGGGCGCGGATGCCGGCCACGGTGCGCTGGAACGGCGCCGGTCGCAGGTTGAGCAACAGGCGCATGAACCAGGGCAGGGCTCGGGGCATGTATTTCCAGTCCAGGCGCAGCGGGCCCATCGGGTCTATGAGCATGGCGGGCAGGCGTTTGAGGATGGACAGGTCGGCGATGGGGAACACCTGCTCGGTGGCCAGGTGCCCGGCGTTGCCGAACGAGGCGCCACGGCCGGGCTCCTGTTGATCGATGACCACCACCCGCCGGCCCTGGCGCGCCAGGCGCAGAGCGCAGGCGACGCCGATGATTCCGGCACCGATCACGGCAACGTCCGCCGCGGCGTGTGGGCTGTTGAAAAGGGAGTCGTTGGACATGGCCTAGGCTTCTCTCTGGCCGTCGAGCAGGCGACGCAACTGTAATGGATTGTCGTGCTTGAGCGCGGCCGGCAACAGGGCGTCCGGGACGTCCTGGTAGCAGACCGGGCGCAGGAAACGCAGGATGGCGGCGGTGCCGACCGAGGTGGTGCGCGCATCGGACGTCGCCGGGAACGGGCCGCCATGGACCATGGCATCGCACACCTCGACCCCGGTCGGCCAGCCATTGACCAACAGGCGCCCGGCCTTGCGCTCCAGTATCGGCAGCAAGGCCCTGGCGCTCTCCACGTCGGCATCGTCCAGGTGCAGGGTGGCGGTCAACTGGCCTTCGAGGTGTTCGATGACCTGACGGATTTGCTCGTCGCTGGCGCATTGCACGATCAGCGACGCGGCGCCGAACATTTCTGCCTGTAACGTTGGGTCGGCGAGAAACTCACTGGCCTGGGTGACGAACAGGTGAGCCTGGCACTGGTTCGGGGTTTCGCCCCTCAGGCCGACCGCCACCGATTGCGCGTGGGCATGCTCGGCCAGCGCGCCGACGCCTGCCTCGTAGGCCTTGAAAATTCCGGGGGTGAGCATGGTCTGCGCCGGGCTGCGGCGTAGCAGTTGCGCAGCGGTTTGGATGAAGCGTTCAAGGTCCGGGCCTCGGCGGGCAATCACCAGACCCGGATTGGTGCAGAACTGGCCAGCGCCCTGGGTGAGGGAAGCGACGAAGCCTTGCGCCAGGGTTTCGGCTCGCGATTGCAATGCTGCCGGGAACAGCAAGACCGGGTTGATCGAGCTCATTTCCGCATACACCGGGATCGGCTCGGGGCGTGCCTGGGCCGCGTTGCACAAGGCAATGCCGCCGCTGCGCGAGCCGGTGAAACCCACGGCCTTGATGCGCGGATCAGTGACAAGGGCGATGCCCACTTCGCGGCCGGAGCCGAACAACAGCGAAAACACGCCTTCGTGCAATCCGCAAAGTTTGACCGCACGGGCCAGCGCCCGGCCCACCAGCTCACTGGTGCCGGGGTGTGCGCCATGGGCCTTGACGATCACCGGGCAACCGGCGGCCAGTGCCGACGCGGTGTCACCGCCGGCGACGGAGAAGGCCAGGGGAAAGTTGCTGGCGCCGAACACCGCCACTGGGCCGAGCGGCACCTGACGCTGACGCAGGTCCGGGCGAGGCAGGGGCTGACGCTCCGGCTGCGCGGAGTCGACCCGTACATCGAGCCATTCGCCTGCGCGGACGGTGCGGGCAAAGGTGCGCAGCTGCTGGCAAGTGCGGCCCCGTTCACCCTGGATACGCGGGCGCGGCAGGCCGGTCTCGGCCACAGCGCGGTCGATCAACTCATCACCGAGGGCTTCGATTTCGCTGGCGATGGTTTCGAGGAATTCGGCGCGGGCCTCCAGGGACGTCGCGCGATAGCTGTCCAGGGCACTCCAGGCCAGAGCGCAGGCCTGTTCGACCTGTTCGCCGCTGCCACCGTGATAGACCGGTTCAAGGGGTAGATCAGTAGCGGGATCGATGCCGCGGATCGCTTCGCGATTGCCGGCGATGGCCTGCTGGCCGATCAACATGTTGCCTGTCAGAGTCATGGTCGTTCCTGAAAAAAAGAGGGGAGGCGTTTGCGAAAAAACGCCGTACCGCCGTGGGCGAAAATAAAGGCGGCGCGCATTGGCACGCCGCTGTACAGGCTGGATGTCAGGCGAAGTTCTGCTCGGCCGACCACTGCTCGTACCACTGGCGGAACAGCGCGTACTGGTTCTCGGCATAACGACGCTGGGCATCGCTGAGCGCATCGGTCTCGTTGAAGTGCAGGGTGTATTCCTTGTCGCCATTGAGCACCATCAGGTGCTTGTAATAGAGCACCAGGTCGCAGCCCTCATCGAAGGACGACAGCACCGCCAGTGCCGATTCCAGCTCCCGTGCCTGGCGACGCGCCTTGACATCGCCCTTGGCCGCTTGTTTGCTCAAGGCCACCAGGCGCAACACTTCGCGCGGCAGTGCGTTGCCGATGCCGGTGATGGCGCCGGTGGCGTTGCAGTTGACGAAACCATGAACCACCTGGGTGTCGACACCGACCATCAGGGTCACGTCATCGTCCTTGGAAGTGATGTGTTCGGCGGCGTAGCGCAGGTCGGCGGCACCGCCGAACTCCTTGAAGCCGATCAGGTTCGGGTACTCGCGGCGCAGTTCGAAGAACAGGTCGGCGCGGGTGGCGAAGCCGTAGTAAGGGCTGTTGTAGATCACCGCCGGCAGGCCTGGAGCGGCCTGGAGGATCGCGGCGAAGTGGGCTTTTTGCGCGGTGGCCGAAGCGCCGCGAGACAGCACACGAGGAATGACCATCAAGCCATGGGCGCCGACTTTGGCCGCGTGTGCCGCATGGGACACCGCTTCGCGGCTGTTGACGGCACCGGTGCCGACGATGGTCGGAACGCCGGCGGCCACCAGGCGCGCCACGCCTTCCTGACGTTCGGCTTCGGTCAGCAGCGGCCAGTCGCCCATGGAGCCGCAATACACCACCGCGCTCATGCCGATGTCGATCAGTTCGCGACCCTTGGCCACCAGTGCGTCGAAGTCCGGCTTGCGCTCGGCGGTGCATGGGGTCATCAGTGCAGGGATGCAGCCAGTGAAGATGTTGTCGCTCATTTTGTTGATACTCCTTGAAGCATTCATTCAGATCGATTGAGAGAAGAGGCGTGGGGCTCAAATGCCCCACGCAAAGGGGTCCTGTTCGTCGATCAGCAAGGTGCTGTCGGCGGTCATGCAGGCGCGGCCAGTGATGAAAGGGATGATGCGTTCGCCTTCCCATTCATAGCTGCCGACGAACTGGCTGGCGGTGATGCTGGCCTGGACCCAGCGTTCACCGGCGGCCAGTTTTCCATCGGCTGCCAGGCATGCCAGTTTTGCGCTGGTGCCAGTCCCGCAGGGCGAGCGGTCGTAGGCCTTGCCGGGGCACATGACAAAGTTGCGGCTGTCGGCGTGGTCGTCGTCGGCGAACAGTTCGATGTGGTCGATCAGCGCGCCGTCTTCGCCGTGTATGCCCTGGGCTTCAAGGGCCTTGAGCATTGCCCAGGTGTATTCGGTGAGGAACTCGACGTTGTCCATGTGCAACGCCTGACCGTGATCGGACACCAGGAAAAACCAGTTGCCGCCCCAGGCGATGTCGCCGTACACGCGGCCATGCCCCGGCACTTCGACCGGCACCTGTTGGCGGTAGCGGTAGGCGGGCACGTTGCGCAGGGTGACGTTGCCGTCCTCGTGCAACGTGGCGCTGACCGGGCCGACCGGCGTATCGATCTTGTGCTCGCCGGGCTGGATATGCCCCAGGTAATGCAGCGAGTTGACCAGGCCGATGGTGCCGTGACCGCACATGCCGAGGTAGCCGGCGTTGTTGAAGAAGATCACGCCGCAGGTGGCATCCGGCGACACCGGTTCGCAGTACAGCGCACCCACCAGCACATCGTTGCCACGGGGCTCCAGCAGGCAGGCGCGACGCCATTGGTCATGCTGCTCGCGCAATGCATCGCGCTTATCGGCCATGGTCCGGCCGGACAACTGGGGCAGGCCCGACATCACCAGGCGAGTCGGTTCGCCGCCGGTGTGGGAATCAATGACATGTACTTTTTTCATAAACCTTTCCATTAGAGGAACACGCAGGCTTTGCCGGCCTGAATTTCAGCGAGAGGTCTGGGCGGACACACCGATCGGACGCTGGCCTGTGGTAGTGCCGCTGTGAACAGGATCGGCTTCGCTTTCACCGTCCTCTTCTTCCAGGCGAACCAGATGCGCCGGCACGCCGGTGGCTGCGCCCCAGTAGTAGATGCCCATCGCGCAGGCCGCCACGACCACGGTGTCGAAAGGATGGGTCAGTACGCCCATGCCGCCGAAGCTGCCGAGCCAGGACAGCACGATGGTCACGGCGTAGAAGCCGATCAGCCATGCCGAAGAGCGCACTTGCTGGGCCAGGCTCAGGTGTTGGGTCGGCACGAAGCGACCGCACAGCAGGTACACCACAAACATCAGGATTTGCAGGCCGAGCAGCCAGGACACCGTGCTCCAGCCCGACCAGTAGACGATCAGCGCGGCGATGATGAACGACACCGGGCCGAGGACACCCATGCGCTTGACCTTGAACGGGCGCGGCATGTCCGGCGCATTGCGGCGCAGGGCAGCCACCGACACCGGGGCGACGGCGTAGCTCAATACCAGCGCGGCGGAGACCACGTTGATCAGGGCTTCCCACGAAGGGAAGGGCAGGGTCCAGAACACCGACAGGGCGAAGGTCAGCCACAGCGCCGGACGCGGGATGCCGGACTTTTCGTCAATGCGGGTGAAGACCTTGAAGAAGGTGCCGGTCTGCGCCCAGCCGTAGATCACCCGCGGGGTGGCGTTCATGTAGATGTTGCCGCAACCGCTGGGGGAGATCACCGCGTCGGCCACCACCAGATAAGCCAACCAGCCAACACCCAATGCCAGGGCGATGTCGCGGTATGGCAGGGCCAGCTCCTTGGCGACGCCGGCCCAACCGTTGGCGAGCATTTCGGTGGGCACGCCGCCGAGGAACGCCACTTGCAACAACACATAGATGGCAGTGGAGAGCAGTACGGAGAGGATCAGTGCAATCGGGATGGTGCGTTGCGGATTCTTCACTTCGCTGGCCACCGAGATGATCGGCGTCAACCCCAGGTAGGCGAAGATGATGCCGCCGGCGGACACCGCCATCTCGACACCTGACAGCCCGAAAGGCATGAAGCCCTGGGACTGGAAGTTCTCCGGTTTGAAGAAGGTGAACAGCACGCCGATCACCAGCAACGGCACGATGAACTTGAACAGGCTGATCAGGTTGTTGGCCTTGGCGAAGGTTTTCACGCTGTAGTAATTGAGCATGAAGAACAGGCACAGCAGGCCGAACTGCACCAGCCAGCCAAGCGCCGTTGGATTGCTGGAACCGGCCTGGGTCAATGCGGGAAACCATGCAGCGGCATACTGGCGCGCGGCAACCACCTCGATGGCCACCAGGCTGGAAAACGCGATCAGCGTGATGAAGCCCATCAGGTAGCCCAGCAGCGGGCCGTGGGAGTAAACCGGGTAGCGAATCACACCGCCGGCTCGGGGCAATGCGGCGCCGAGTTCACAGTAGACGATGCCCAAAAGCAGTACCGCAAAACCGCCCAGCAGCCAGGAAAAGATCCCCGCCGGTCCCGCAATGGCGGACACGTGACTGGCTGCGAACAACCAGCCGGAGCCGAAGATGGCCCCCAGTCCGATAAACGTAAGGTCTATCAACGAAAGTTGTTTTTTGAACTTGCCTTGGCCTGACATGGCATCGCCTTCTTGTGAGTTATTGGATAGGCAGGTGTGCACTTCAAGACGCCCCGGTCGGTTTTGCCGAGGAGGGCGGTGGCCATAGAGTGAACTTGGCGGCTTGCTCGCGATTGATGTTTTGCTTGGGTGTCGATGACGAAATCAGCACAATGGGCAGATGCCGATCATTGGGAGAAACAGGTAGATGACTCAGGATGCGTTTGCGCTGTTGTGCCAGGGCGACGACTCGAACCGCCCCGAATCCATCGAGCAACTGCTGGCAGGTGTCGCGCTGTTGCTGCCCATGCTCGACGTCATTCCGAATGCGGCGATCTTCATCAAGGATGTGCAGGCGCGTTATGTCATGGCCAACCGCACGCTGGTGCAACGCTGTGGTTTGAAGCAGCTGAAACCGCTGCTGGGGAAAACCAGCGCCGAGGTGTTTCCCGAGCAATTGGGGCCCGGTTACACCGAACAGGACCGGCGAGTGCTGGAGCAGGGTCTGGTGCTGGAAGACCAGCTGGAACTGCATCTGTACGGCAGCCGCGAGCCGGGCTGGTGCCTGACCCATAAGCGACCCTTGTATAACCGCCGCAATGAAATCATCGGTCTGGCGGGTATTTCGGTCGACCTGCAATCGGCCAGCGACACGCACCCGGCGTACCAGCGCCTGGCGGCAGTGGACGAGCACATTCGCGCGCATTTCAACCGGCGCGTCACCCTGGGCGAGTTGACGCGCATCGCCGGGATTTCAGTGGCGCAACTGGAACGCTACTGCAAGCGCGTGTTCCATTTGACGCCACGGCAAATGATCCAGAAGGTGCGTCTGGAGCACGCCCATCGACTGCTCCACACCGATCTGCCGATCACCGAGGTCGCCCTGCAATGCGGCTACACCGACCACAGTGCGTTCACCCGGCAGTTCAAGGCCTTGACCGGTTTCACCCCGCGCCAGTACCGCCAGGCCACGGGTCACGAGCAGCCGTCCGGGCTGGATTAGCGACGCGCCGCCAACGGCCCTGTAAACTGGCCGCGCAAAAGGCGCCAGCCTCATCATTTCAAGCAAGAGAGTCCTCATGGCAAACCACGACCTGACCTTTATCCCCGATCCCGATGCGGATTCGATTTCCTCCGACGTCGTCGGTTTCGGCGGTGTGCTGGTCTCCACCCAGATCCCCACCCGCGCCGACGGCAGCCTGGAACTGGGCGACATCACCCTGCAAAGCGAATGCACTCTGCAAGCGTTGAAAGTCGCACTGGAGCGCGCCGGCAGTTCCATGGACCGCGTGATGCACCTGACCATCTACCTCACCGACATGGCCGACCGCGCCGCGTTCAACGAAGTCTACAAACGCTACTTCGCCAAGCCATGGCCGGTGCGCGCCGCTGTCGGGGTTGCCTCGTTGGCGGTTGAAGGCATGCGCGTGGAAGTCACGGCTATGGCTGCCAAGGCGTAATTGCAGCCACACAAAACCTTGTGGGAGCGGGCTTGCTCGCGAAGGCGGAGTGTCAGCTTGCACAAGTATTGACTGACCCAGCGCTTTCGCGAGCAAGCCCGCTCCCACAGAGGTTGAGGCACGCCAGGCCTACCCGAAACGCCACCCGGCAGCATACGGGTGCCGGTCAGGCGTTTCGCCGCTACAATGCACGCCTCGATCGTGACAAGCCCGACTAAAAAAATTATGTCTTTGCCCAAACATCACCTGGAATTGCTCAGCCCTGCCCGCGATGTCGCCATCGCCCGCGAGGCCATCCTGCATGGCGCCGATGCCATTTACATCGGTGGCCCAAGCTTCGGCGCCCGCCACAACGCCTGCAACGAAGTGAGCGATATCGCCCAATTGGTGGAATTCGCCCGTCGCTACCACGCCCGGGTGTTCACCACCATCAATACCATCCTGCACGACAACGAACTGGAGCCGGCCCGCAAGCTGATCCACCAGTTGTACGACGCTGGCGTCGATGCGCTGATCGTCCAGGACCTGGGGGTGATGGAGCTGGACATTCCGCCGATCGAACTGCACGCCAGTACCCAGACCGACATCCGCACCCTGGAGCGGGCGAAGTTCCTCGATCAGGCCGGTTTCTCGCAACTGGTGCTGGCCCGCGAGTTGAATCTCCAGGAGATCCGCGCCATCGCCGACGAAACCGACGCGGCCATCGAGTTCTTTATCCATGGCGCGTTGTGCGTGGCGTTTTCCGGTCAGTGCAACATTTCCCACGCGCAAACCGGGCGCAGCGCCAACCGTGGCGACTGCTCCCAGGCCTGCCGCCTGCCGTACACCCTCAAGGACGAAAAGGGTGGGGTGATCGCTTACGAAAAGCACCTGCTGTCGATGAAGGACAACAACCAGAGCGCCAACATCCGCGCTCTGGTCGAGGCCGGCGTGCGTTCGTTCAAGATCGAAGGTCGCTACAAGGACATGGGTTATGTGAAAAACATCACCGCCTACTACCGCCAGCGCCTCGACGCCGTACTCGAAGACCGCCCGGACCTGGCCCGTGCCTCCAGCGGCCGCACCGCGCACTTCTTCCTGCCCGACCCGGAAAAAACCTTCCACCGTGGCAGCACCGATTACTTCGTCACTGACCGCAAGATCGATATCGGCGCCTTTGACTCGCCGACCTTCACCGGTCTGCCGGTGGGTGTGGTCGAGAAAGTCGCCAAACGTGACATGCAGGTCGTGACGCACGAGCCGCTGTCCAACGGCGACGGCCTCAACGTGCTGGTCAAGCGTGAAGTGGTGGGTTTCCGCGCCAACATCGCCGAACCCAAAGGCGAATTCGAGGAGGACGGCGAGAAGCGTTATCGCTATCGCGTCGAGCCCAACGAGATGCCGGAAGGGATGTACAAGCTACGCCCCAACCATCCGCTGAATCGCAATCTCGATCACAACTGGCAACAGGCGCTGCAAAAGACCTCCGCCGAGCGTCGCATCGCACTGAGCTGGGTCGCTCGCCTGCGTGAAGACCAGCTGGAGCTGACCGCTACCAGTGAAGAGGGTATCGGCGCCAGCGTCACCCTGGCTGGCCCGTTCGGCGCCGCCAACAAGCCGGAACAGGCGCTGGAGCAGTTGCAGGATCTGCTCGGCCAACTGGGTACCACGCAGTACCACGCCATCGACATCAAGCTGGACGCGCCGCAGGCGTACTTCATCCCGAACTCGCAGCTCAAGGCCTTGCGCCGTGAAGTGATCGAGGCCTTGACCGAAGCGCGGATCGCCGCCCACCCGCGTGGCAGCCGCAAGGCCGAAACCACGCCGCCGCCGGTGTACCCGGAGTCGCACCTGTCGTTCCTGGCCAACGTCTACAACCAGAAGGCCCGGGACTTCTATCACCGCCACGGCGTCAAGCTGATCGACGCGGCCTACGAGGCCCACGAGGAAACCGGCGAGGTGCCGGTGATGATCACCAAGCACTGCCTGCGTTTCTCCTTCAACCTGTGCCCGAAACAGGCCAAGGGCGTGACCGGTGTACGCACCAAGGTCGCGCCGATGCAATTGATCCACGGCGATGAAGTGCTGACGCTGAAGTTCGACTGCAAGCCTTGTGAAATGCACATCATTGGCAAGATGAAAGGCCACATCCTCAACCTGCCACAACCGGGCAGCGTGGTCGGTCACATCAGCCCCGAAGACCTGCTCAAGACCATCCCGCGCGCACCGCACTGAGTGACCGGTGAGCGCGCCGCAACGGCGCGCTCACCTGTTGTTCAATACCCTGTGTAGTTGAAGTAAGCGAATGCCACGGCAACAGCCAGACCAATCGCCGCCACGGCTTTTATTCGTGCGGTTGCCTGGAATGGCGGCAGGGCTTCGCTCGACGCCTGCTCCTGGGGTTGCGTGTACGCGGCGGCGTCATGGCGGCGCTGCAGCATGGCCCTATAGGTGTAATGCAAGCCGATCAGCAGGGAAATGGCCAACAGGCCGAGGATCAGCCAACGTATGGTTGCCGGCTTTCCAGCGGCGGATTCGTTCATCTCTTCTTCACAGATAGCGCTCTCGAACTCCACGACAGAAATGGGCTGGTAGACCGTCGAGGGCCGCTGTGCATCACTGTGTCTGGCCGCCATTTGTTCCAGATCCAGTGCCTGATACTTCCAGAGCGTCGTCGATCCTTCCCGGCAATAGGTGAACGCAGAGGCGCTCGAAGCGCCGATGATGCACGCATCGTCGATGCCGAGTTTTTTCAGGGTTTCCATTGCGGAGCGTGTGAAGTCCATTTCCAGGACAGGAATGACGCCGGTGGCGGACACCGCGGTCGATACCAGCAGGCTCGCGATGGCACAGAGGGCTGATATTTTCAAAGTCGAGACTCCCTCGTTTTTTACAGGATTCTTGTTCTAAACGCGGAGTCTGCTTGAAACCTGCTTTTACTGAAGTCTAGACGCTGGTGGCAAACCTGGAGCTGGCGGTCGACACTATCCGCAGGTGTCGGCGACGGCCTTTTCAGCTCGTTTGAATTCCTGTTTGACGTCGGTGGGAATGCGTTGCTTTTTCAGTTCCTGACCGAGGAAGGGTTGTTCGCCTCGGGACTGGACCTCAGCGTCCTCGGCCGTTATCTGCGCCTCGATGGCAGCGGCGTGCTTGTCGATGACGGCATCGACCTCGGCTTCATTTTTGGCCGTATCGAGCGCTAAAACCAACTGGCCGGCCTCGGCTTTTTCGGCTTCGGCATAGGCTTCGACCGTCAACCCGGAGGCCAACGCTCGCGTCTGGGTTTCCAGGCGATTGAGATGCTCCCGGGCGGCCTTGCAGACCGCTTCCTGTCGCTGGCTCTGGATGTGTTCCCAGGTGTTCAACCCATAAATCGCGGTCCCGAGTACCAGAAGGGTTGCAGCGGCCCCCATTAATTTGCCTTTCACTTTTGGCGCCCTCAAATGGCAAGGGAAGGGTGTTGCATAAACGATTCCCGATTCAATTCGAGTAAAGAAAAGCGTAGCAGAGCTGTTCGGGCTGAATGTGCGCCGATAGCACCCCGAGATTCGGCTCAACACTAAGCGCCTGTTTTAATGAACAATTTTTTTTGTTTGGGCTTCCCAGACGAAGAAAATGTTGGTAAATTTGCGCCCACTCTTGCAGCGGCCCTCAGGGAGCCCGTCACGCAAGCAGGCAACAGGTCCTGTTGCCACTCAAGAAAGCGAGTGCCTGGCACTCATCGCAACAGATACAGGGGCGTCGCCAAGCGGTAAGGCAGCAGGTTTTGATCCTGCCATGCGTTGGTTCGAATCCAGCCGCCCCTGCCATTTTTTTATTCCTGCGTAATCAGATAACACTCGACCGGCGGTTATTATTCGTCGATTCGCTGGTTTTTTGCCTCCCGTTCCCCAGTCGTGCTGGTGCCACTACCGAAAGCGCTCCGGGATGGCCTCGGCAAACGGATACCAGGAAAAATACGGCCTGGCCTCGTCGATCACCCGCTTGACCGAGGGCCTTTGGGTCAGCCTGTCGAAATAAGCACTCAAGTGGCGATGATCGTCGGGAAAGGCTACGAGGGTGCTGGCGTAGAACAGCGCCGGGGCGGCGGCGCAATCGGCCATGCTGAACGCCGGGCTGGCCACCCAGGTTCTTGCCGTCAGCTGATGTTCAAGCATGCCGTACGCCGTCATCAGCGCGGCGCGTTCGCGGGTCAGGTCGCCATGGGCGGCATTCAGGCGGTCACTGACGATCTTCTGCATGGGCACCTGGACATGCAGGTCGAAAAAACGATCCCACAGACGGACTTCCAGCGCGGTTTCCCAATCGTCCGGAATCAGATGCGCCTGGCCGGGATGGAGCCGGTCCAGGTACTCAATGATCACACTCGACTCCGGCACATTCTTTTGCCGGGCGTGATCGCGCAGCACCGGAAACTTGCCGATCGGCCACAGCGCTTGAAGTTCGGCCCGGTCAGCCTCGTTGCCCAGGTCGATGACCCTTTTTTCAAATTCGATTTCCAGTTCATACAGAGCGATCAGTGCTTTGTGGCAGAACGACGAGAGCGGATGGAAATACAGAGTCAGTGACATCCTTCAATTCCTCGGTGAGATGGAAACCTCTTGATTATCCATCGCCATCCGCCAATGCGCGAGGTGCTCCACCCTGATGTCCGGTGCCTGCTGTTCGGGTTAGAGTACAGGTCTTCTGGCCTGAACTTCAGGCATGCCACGTTTAGGGTCATATCGCCATGCACCAGATCGGACTCATTGTGTACCCCGGTTTCCAGGTTCTGGGCCTGGCCATGTGTGCCGCCTTTGAGTTGGCCAACAGTGCCGGTGACGAGCCGTTGTACCGCATTGCCTTGCTGTCCGAGCCGGGTGGCCTGGTGCAAACGTCCGCCGGTTTTGCTGTGCAGACCGAAGCGTTCGACCAGCGCGGGTTCGATACGCTGCTGGTCCTGGGCGACAACCTGATCCGCCCGACCACGCCGGGCATGCTGGAGTTTCTGCGCCGCGCCAGTCTCGGCACCCGGCGTCTGGGCTCGATTTGCACGGGGGCGATTGCCTTGGCGGAGGCCGGTTTGCTCGATGGTCGGCGGGCGACCACCCACTGGGCGCATGTGCCGGCCTTTCGCAAGGCGTACCCGAACGTGAAAGTCGAGGAAGACCGGATCTTCATCAACGATGGCCACCTGTGGACGGCGGCGGGCATGAGCGCGTGCGTGGACCTGGCTTTGGCGCTGGTGGAGAAGGACCTGGGTGCCGACATTGCACGCAAGGTCGCGCGGCAATTGGTGGTGTACCACCGGCGTTCCGGCGGGCAGTCGCAGTTTTCGGTGATGCTGGAACTGGCACCCAAGACCGACCGGATACAGGCCGCGCTGAACTACGCCAAGCAGAATCTCAAGTCGGCGCTGTCGGTGGAGGAGCTGGCCAGCGCGGCCAATCTCAGCCCTCGGCAATTCAGCCGGGTGTTTCATGCCGAAACCGGCCAGTCTCCGGCCAAGGCCATCGAAAACCTGCGGGTCGAGTCGGCCCGGTTGATGATGGAAACCGGACGGCACTCCATCGATGTGGTGGCGACGGACACTGGTTTTGGGGATCGGGAGCGTATGCGTCGCGCTTTTATTCGGGCGTTCGGGCAGCCGCCGCAGGTGATTCAGCGTGCCAGTCGGGGCTGAATCGTGATGTCCTGAAAGGTGGTGTATACGACATTCAAGCCTTTTTATTATAAGCGTAATCTTGATCTCGTTGAAACGTATCCCTCAATGAGATCACCGCCATGACCCTCGTCAAAGCCGCCGCCGTACAAATCAGCCCTGTTCTTTACAGCCGTGAAGGCACCGTCGACAAAGTGGTGCAGAAGATTCTCGAACTCGGCGAACAGGGCGTGCAATTCGCCGTGTTCCCGGAAACCGTCGTGCCGTACTACCCGTACTTTTCCTACGTGCAGTCGCCTTTCCAAATGGCCGCCGAACACCTCAAGCTGCTGGACCAGGCGGTCACCGTGCCTTCGGCCGCCACCGATGCCATCGGCGCTGCGGCCAGGCAAGCGGGCATGGTCGTGTCCATCGGCGTCAACGAGCGCGATGGCGGCACGCTGTACAACACGCAGTTGCTGTTCGATGCCGACGGCTCGCTGATCCAGCGTCGCCGCAAGATTTCCCCGACCTACCACGAGCGCATGATCTGGGGCATGGGCGACGGCTCCGGTCTGCGTGCCGTCGACAGCGCGGTAGGGCGCATCGGGCAACTGGCCTGCTGGGAGCATTTCAACCCGCTGGCCCGTTATGCCTTGATGGCCGATGGCGAACAGATCCATGCGGCGATGTACCCGGGGTCGTTTGCAGGTCCGTTGTTCGCCTCGCAAATGGAAGTCAGCATTCGCCAGCATGCCCTGGAGGCCGCGTGCTTTGTGGTGAACTCCACGGCGTGGCTGTACCCAGAGCAACAGGCGCAAATCATGGCGAACACCGGTTGCGCCATCGGCCCGATTTCCGGCGGTTGCTATACCGCGATCATCAGCCCGGATGGCACGGTCCTGGGTTCGTTGCAGGAAGGTGAGGGCGAGGTGATCGCTGATCTCGACATGGGCCTGATCGACAAGCGCAAACGCATGATGGATTCCCGCGGCCACTACAGCCGCCCGGAACTGCTGAGCCTGCTGATCGACCGCACCCCGCAATCCCATGTGCATGAACGCAGCGCGCATCCGAAGTTGGCCGAACAGACCGGGCTGGAGGAAGTGATGGGTTAGTTCCGGGCAAAAAAAACAGGGGACTTCATGGAAGTCCCCTTTTTGTTTGTCCGCATTGCAGCTTTCGTTTCAGCGCCGCCAGATGAAACGCGCCAGCAGCGCATCGATGCTGAACTTGCCGGCACCCGACAGCAGCAGCGGCGTGAGGGCTACAAGGTAGATCAAGGGCAGCTTGAAGTTGCCGTAACCCTTGTTGCTGATGGCATAGCCTTGGGCGAGTTCACTGAGGCTGTGCCAGTCGGCGGGCCAGTGGACGGCGGCGGTTGCGACGAGGGTCACCACCATCAGGCTCAGCGCCGAAAAACGTGTGCCCAGGCCCACCAGCAGAGTCAAGGCGAAGATCAGTTCGGCCCACATCGACAGTTCCCAGTTCAGCGTCGCTGGAAGGTGGACGAACGGAAACGGGAAGCGCGTCTGGATATCGGCGAACCAGTTCTCGCCGTTGAATTTTTCCAGGCCGGATTCGAGGAATTCCCAGGCGAGGAACACCCGCAGCGCCAGGGGGGCAACCCAGTCGCCGACACGGTCGAGGTTCAGGTGCAGGCCTTTGACGGCCGAAGAAATGGAGGTGCTCATGGACGTTGCTCTCTTTCAGGTCAGGGCGGCGGGGCAACGGCATGCCCCGTGAGTTGAGCGCTTTGATCGGCGTGGCCAATCGACAGGCGTATTTCATCAATGGGGTGTATCTGCGGTGTGTCGTTGTGGCGGGGTTTTGAGTTCGGGGTGTGTCTGGGGCGGGGTTGTATACATTGAGATACGTAACCGGCACCCCTGTGAGAGCGAACCTGCTCCGGGCGGCGATCCGACGATGGCGGAGTGTCAGGCGCTATTGATGCTGGATGGAATGGCCTCTTCGCGAGCAGGCTCGCTCCCACAGGGAAATTGCTATACATTTTCCGGCCGCCCACTGCATGGTGAACCGCTTCATGTCCCTCGCGCTCGAACGTCTAGTCGCTGGCACGCCAATCCCTTTCGCCGGTAATCGTGTCACGGTCGTCAGCCCCGAACTGGCGCAACGCTTCCAGCCCGGTGACCACCTGCTGGTGGAGCAGGTCAGTGGTGAGTTGCTGTTGATCCCCGTGGCGGACCAGCAAGCGGCCAACGTTGCGATCGAGCGCGCCCAGGCGGCATTCACCGCGCTGTCGGCGGTGTCTGATCAGGCGATCAGCGCCT
Organism: Pseudomonas sp. KH_046_1; assembly: GCF_057839025.1. Taxonomy (NCBI): domain Bacteria; kingdom Pseudomonadati; phylum Pseudomonadota; class Gammaproteobacteria; order Pseudomonadales; family Pseudomonadaceae; genus Pseudomonas; species Pseudomonas sp. KH_046_1. The sequence continues at coordinate 3,868,257 of NZ_CM174481.1, read as the reverse complement.
TCTTCGACCTGTTTGCCCAACGCCTGGAAACCCCGGAGTGCTGGGCCTTGATCGAAGCCGCCAACCTGGCCGACATCGAACGGGCCAAGGCGCGCGGTCGCTCGACCACCCGGTTGCTGGCCGATGAGCGCATGCGTCGCGACATGATCGGCGGCCTGCGCGCGTGGCGTGATGCAGCGGCCAGCCGTGGTAAGGTGATCAGTTGCGTCGAGCACGATGGCTGGAAAGTCGAGCAAGTGGTCTCGCCCCTGGGCATCGTCGCGTTCGTCTTCGAAGGCCGACCGAATGTGTTTGCCGACGCGGCCGGTGTATTGCGCACCGGCAACACCGCCGTGCTGCGCATCGGCAGTGATGCGTTGGGCACCGCCCAGGCGATCGTCGCCCACGCACTGAACCCTGCACTGAGCGACGCCGGCTTGCCGGCCGGTGCCGTGTCGCTGGTGGAAAGTGTCAACCACGCCGCCGGTTGGGCGATGTTCGCTGACCGGCGTCTGTCATTAGCGGTTGCCCGTGGTTCGGGGCGCGCCGTCAGCCAGTTGGGCAGCATCGCCCAGCAGGCCGGCACGGCGGTCAGCCTGCACGGCACCGGTGGCGCGTGGCTGATCGCCAACGCCGATGCCGACGCCCCGCGCTTTGCCGCCGTGGTGCGCAACTCCCTGGACCGCAAAGTCTGCAACACCCTGAACGTCTGCCTGATACATCGCGACCGCGCCGCTGAACTGGTGCCGCTGTTCCTCGACGCACTCAAGCAGGCCGGCACCGCAAGGGGCCAGGGTTGCAAGCTGCACATCGTCGAAGGCAGCGAGTCGTACCTGCCGCAGGACTGGCTGGCGGCAACGGTGCAGGTGTACCGCGCCGAAGGCTATCAGAGCGAGGCGCAGGCCGAGCCGTTGCCGGAAGACCAATTGGGCCGTGAGTGGGAGTGGGAAGAAACCCCGGAAGTCAGCCTGAAAATCGTCGACAACCTGGACGGTGCCATTGCCTTGTTCAATCGCTACAGCCCGCAATTCACGGTGTCCTTGATCAGTGAAAGTGCCGAGGCCCAGGAGCGTTTCTACAACGCGGTCAACGCGCCTTTTGTCGGCAACGGCATCACCCGTTGGGTCGACGGCCAGTACGCGCTGAACAAGCCGGAACTGGGGCTTTCGAACTGGGAGAGCGGGCGCCTGTTTGCTCGCAGTGCGATTCTCTCCGGTGATGGCGTGTTCACCATTCGCAGTCGCATGACCCAGGTCGATCTGGGCGTCAAACGCTGAACCTTGTGGGAGCAGGCTCGCTCCCACATCTGGTTTTCGTTCCGGCATAAAAAAGACCTGCTCCTTATCGGGAGCAGGCCTTGTTTATCAATAAGTCATTAATGACTCATTTCAATCAGTAGAACCGGTCAATCACCCGAACTTCGTTCTGATTCTGCATCGAGGCCCAGGCCTGTTTCAGGGTTTGCAGAACATTACCGATGAAGTCCTTGTCGGCTGCGGCTTTCTTGCCGACATAGCCCTGGCCGCGACGGTACATCTTCAGTCGGGCCAGCAGGTTCTGGTTGTTCTGGTCGAACTCTGCTTCATGGGCGTGCGGCGACAGGCAGTCGATATGAACCTGGCCACACTTGCTGATCCAGAGAATATGGTTGTCGTGGCTGTCTTTCTTTGCAGCGAAGATACGAGCCAGTTCATCGATAGTTGGTTGATTGTTCAGATTCATCATAAAGCCCCTTGACCAATTGGTGATCTTTCAAAGTTGGTTCGCTAATACAGGTAGCCCATCGGTTAGTTGATCCCTGGCACCGAAACCAGGACGTCAGCGTTCGACCGCCTTATCGGGCGGGGTCCTGCGTCTGTTGCATGTAGTCGTGTTGAATAACTGCTACGCAATAGCGTCACAACGAAGAGAAGCGGCGAAAACCTTAAGGCCACTGCCGACGTTTTCAGGGTCGGCCACAAGCATCATGAGGATTGCTCGCCAAGTCTTCTCGCCCTTGTACTGGACGTTCAGGCCAGGTCAGCTTCTTCAATCTGCCTTGTGGGCAGCGTGTATCCGGGAAAAACAGCTCGGCGGTCAGACGAGCTTGCTCAAACGTGTTGCCTGTACTCCCGATCGGGGAGACGTCTGCATCATGCAAGGGCAAACCGGAGGCGTCAACGGTTTTGTAGTGAATATTTTCAGTCACTACATATTGTCGGACAAAGCTGTTGGGAATTAGCGCGGGGGGCGAGGTTGTGTCGGTCAGGACGACAAAGGCGGACACTCAAAGCGGTAAAAAGTGCAGGGATAACGGTCAACCACCTGCTGACGCAAGGTGAGCCCGCCAACGTTGAGCCCCGGCATCACGGCGGCCCAGAACAGGCGTGCCGGCCGGTTCGCCTCGATGTGGAAAATCTGCCATTGACCGGGGAATTGACTCAAGAGGGTGGAAACGACAAATCGCGCGACACCCTGGCCACGGAAGCGTCGGCTGACAAACAGATAGCCGATGTTGTAGTCGGCACCGGGTAGATGGACCTGGTTATCCACGGTCACGAAGCCCGCCAGTTCACCGTCGACCTTGATCAGGAATGGCCGGGTGGCCGGGTTTCGCCAGTAGTCGGGCATGGGCAGGATGTTGAAGAACCCGTATTCGCCCAGTTTCAGCGGCAACCATTCGCTGAAGTCGTAGGTGTAGAACTGCATCAGGTTCTCGATGGTTTCCAGTTCATCGCGTTCGGCGGCGTGCAGTTCTATCGAAGGCATGCGGGTTGGCTCCAGTTACGCCGGGGCAGGGACACCGTTCATTATGGTTGCCCACAGGGTTCGGTGCCGGGTTCAGGTTTTGCTTGCCGGCTTTGCCCTGCGCTTGGTGCCGCTTGCTGGTTTGCGTGGGGTGCTCTTGCGTTTTTTCTTCCAGGGTGCCGCGGCGGAGCCACCGGGAGGTGGGCCGCTGATGGTCAGGCTCAGCCCGGCACAGCGACTGACCTGTTTGCTCATCCACGCCGCCTGTTTGGTGACGAACTCTTCCAGGCTCATTTCCCCGCTTTGCACCATGTCCAGGGCCTGTTCCCAGATCGCCGTGGTGCCCGGATCGGCGATGGCCCGCGGTACTGCGTCGATCAGGCTGAATGCGGCCGGCGTGGCGGCCAGGGCCTTGCCGTTCTTGACCAGATAACCACGATCGAGCAGGCCCTGGATGATCGACGCGCGGGTCGCTTCGGTGCCGATGCCCGTGGTGTCCTTGAGTTTTTGCTTGAGCAGCGGGTCTTGCACCAGTTTGGCGACATTCTTCATGGCTTTGATCAAATCGCCTTCCGTGAACGGCTTTGGCGGTTGCGTCCACAGGTCCTTGAATTGCACGCCGGCCACTGCGCAATCGATGCCTTCGGCCAGGTTGGGCAGAGTCTGCGGCGCCGGGGCTTCGCGCCCCTTGGCCGGAGCCAGTGCTTCGGGCAGGGCGCGCTTCCAGCCCGGCTCGATGATCTGCTTTCCGACAGCGCGCAGGGCCTCGCCGGCGCAGTCGAAGTCGGCCTGGGTGCGGTCGTATTCGTGATTGGGCAGGAACTGCGCCAGGTATCGCGCGCGGATCAGGGTGTAGACCGCACGCTGTTTGCCCGCCAGCTTGTCGAGATTCTTCGCCGCGGCGGTGGGGATGATGCCGTGGTGCGCGCTGACCTTGGCATCGTTCCAGGCCCGTGAGCGCCGTTGCGGATCAAGGTGATCGTGCAAGACGTTCAACGCTGGATCGGCCTGGCGCAACGCCGCCAGAATGGCCGGTGCCTCGCTGTGCTGACTCAGGGGCAAGTAGCCGCAATCACTGCGCGGATAGGTAATGACCTTGTGGGTTTCGTACAGCGCCTGGGCGATGTCGAGGGTTTCCTGGGCGCCGAGGCCGAGCTTCTTCGAGCAGACCTCCTGCAGGGTGCCCAGGTCGAACGGCAGCGGGGCCACTTCGCGCATCCGTTCGGTGCGCAGTTTGATCACCCGCGCACTGGCCGCGCCACTCATGGCGGCGGCCGCCTGTTGTGCCAATGCCTGATTCAGGCAGCGGTCCTGATCGTCGCAAAGCTCCGATGCCGCGCGCCATTGCGCAGTGAACGCGGTGCCGTTGTGCAGCAGCTGCACGTCGATGGCCCAATAGGGGACGGGCACAAAGTCGGCGATGCTGCGATCGCGATCCACCACCAGGCGCAAGGTCGGCGTTTGCACCCGGCCGACCGGCAACACGCCTTGATAGCCAGACTGGCGCCCCAGCAGGGTGAACAGCCGACTCATGTTCATGCCGATCAGCCAGTCGGCCCGGGAACGCCCCAGGGCCGAGTGATAGAGGCTGAAGGTCTCGTTCCCCGGTTTGAGGGCCGCGAGGGCCTTGCGGATGGACGCATCGTCCAGCGCCGACAACCAGAGGCGGCGGATCGGACCACGATAGCGGCAATGCTCCACCAGTTCCCGGGCGATCATCTCGCCCTCGCGGTCGGCGTCCGTGGCGATGATCAGTTCGGACGCTTCGCCGAGCAGGCGCTTGACCGCCTTGTACTGGCTGGCGGTGCGCGGCTTGACGGTCATTTTCCATTTTTCGGGAATGATCGGCAGGTCGGCCAGCACCCAGCGCTTGTAGCGCGCGTCGTAGGCATCCGGCGGTGCGGTTTCCAGCAGGTGGCCGATGCACCAGGTCACCGTGACGTCCGTTCCCAGCCAGCAGCCATCGCCCCGGCGCCGGGCGCCGAGGACTGCCGCAATGTCTTTGGCCTGGGAAGGTTTTTCACAGAGGTACAGCCGCATAACCACCATCGTCGATCAATGTGCCAAGGGTGCACAGAATGGCGCTTGATGGGCGATGGAGCAATCTTTATCTGTATGGATGTACAGCTTTGTGTGTCGCTCCCGTTCGGCTGCGAAGCCGTCGCGAGGATAAAACTTGGGTTATACCTGATAAACCGAGGTCTCAGGTTTTGGGGCTGCTGCGCAGCCCATCGCGGGCAAGCCACGCTCCCACATCATCGATTTGCAGGTCCATCACCGTCATGAGGAACGTTTTCCATGAAAAGCTCCGGTCCTAGCCCTGTCATCACCATCGCCGAGCAGCCTGGCTGTCTGCTGGTGAAATTTCACGGTATTCAAGTAGCCGCCTCGGCACGGGCCCTGGTGTTGCTGGAGGCCAATTACCCGCCGGTGTACTACGTGCCGCGAGAGGACATCGACGAGAAGTATTTCGCCCGCACCGACCACACCAGCTATTGCCCCTACAAGGGCGATGCCAGCTATTTCAGCCTGCAGGTGCCGGGGCATGAAAGCGCCAACGCGGTGTGGAGTTACGAAGACCCCAAGGTGTCGGTGGAACAAATCCGTGGATACCTGGCGTTCTACCCGGATCAAGTGAAGTTCGAGTTGCTTGATGCCGAGGTCTGATCGGGGTTGATCGGTGCGACGAGGGAGCCTGCTCCCTCGTCGGCAGGCATAACCTCAGTTCTTGTCGAGATCCACGTTGCGCGTCTCACGCAGACAAATCATCCCCACCACCAGGCTCACCCCGGTGATCACCACCGGATACCACAGCCCGTAGAAGATGTCCCCGGTGTACACCACCAACGCGAACGACACGGTTGGCAGGAAACCGCCGAACCAGCCGTTGCCGATGTGGTAGGGCAGGGACATCGAGGTGTAGCGGATGCGGGTCGGGAACAGTTCGACCATCAACGCCGCCAGCGGGCCGTAGCACATCGCGGAGATGATGATCAGCGCGACGATCAGCGCCACGATCATCGGCTTGTTGATCTGCTGCATGTCCGCCTGTTTCGGGTAACCGGCGAGGGTCACGGCACCGCGCAAGGCGGCTTCGTCGAAACCATCGATCTTCATGTCACCGACGCTGACCTGCACGTCACTGCCGGCCGGGGCCGCTGCGCTCTGGTAGGGCAGGCCCTGCTTGACCAGGAAGGTCTTGACCTTGTCGCACGGGCTGTCGAATTTCGCCTTGCCCACCGGGTCGAACTGGAAGGTGCAGGTGGCCGGGTCGGCCATCACGGTGATCGGTGCCTGGCGACTGGCCTGGTCGATGGCCGGGTTGGCGTAGTGGGCCAGGGTCTTGAAGATCGGGAAGTACAGCGCGGTGGCCAGCAGCAGGCCGATCATCAGCACCGGTTTGCGTCCGACCTTGTCCGACAGCCAGCCAAAGAAGATGAAGAAAGGCGCGCCAATGGTCACGCTGACAATCAGCAGACCGTTGGCCACCGCTGGGTCCATTTTCAGGAACTGGGTGAGGAAGAACAGCACATAGAATTGCGCGGCGTAGAAGGTCACCGCTTGCCCGGCATTGATGCTGAACAGGGCGATCAACACCACCTTGAGGTTTTCCCATTTGCCGAAGGAGTCGCGAATCGGCTGTTTGCACAGCTTGCCTTCTTCTTTCATTTTCACGAAGGCCGGCGACTCGTGCAGGCTCATGCGAATCCAGGTCGAGATGCCCAGCAGCACGATGGAAAACAGGAACGGAATGCGCCAGCCCCAGACTTCGAACTGATCGCCGGTGAAGTAGCGGCAACCCAGCACCACCAGCAACGAGAGCAGCAGGCCAAGGGTCGCGGTGGACTGAATCCAGCTGGTGTGGAAGCCCCGCTTGCCGACGGGCGCGTGCTCGGCGACATAGGTCGCGGCGCCGCCGTATTCACCGCCCAGGGCCAGGCCCTGGAGCATGCGCAGTACCACCAGGATGATCGGCGCGGCGATGCCGATGCTGGCGTAGGTCGGCAGCAATCCGACGCAGAACGTCGCCAGGCCCATGAGGACGATGGTGGCGAGGAAGGTGTACTTGCGCCCGATCATGTCCCCCAACCGCCCGAACACCAGCGCGCCGAACGGCCGGACGATGAAGCCGGCGGCGAAGGCCATAAGGGCAAAGATAAACGCCGTGGTGTCGTTGACCCCGGCGAAGAACTGCTTGCTGATCACCGCCGCGAGGGCGCCGTAGAGGAAAAAGTCATACCACTCGAAGACCGTCCCGAGGGACGAAGCGAAGATGACTTTCTGGGTTTCCTGGCTGGTGCCCGCGCTACGCACGGCTTCCAGGGTTTGAACGTTTTCTGACATACCGGTATCCCTCACAGTGATTGTTTTTGTTGTTCCACTGGTGTTGCGTGTTCCATTTCAGGGGTAATGCTCAGTGTCCGTGAAGCTAATGAAGTTCCTGTGGGAGCGGGCTTGCTCGCGAAAGCGGTGGATCATTCACATTGATGTTGAATGACACGACGTCTTCGCGAGCAAGCCCGCTCCCACAGGGTTGGTGTTTACAGATGGGGCCAGGATCATCTGCGCAGCCTTCTCGGCAATCATCAGCGTTGGCGAGCAGGTGTTGCCCGAGGTGATGCGCGGCATGATCGAGGCATCGGCAATGCGCAGGCCGGGGATGCCATGGACCTTGAGTTGCGCATCGACCACGGCGTCGACGTCATTGCCCATGCGGCAGGTGCCCACTGGATGGAAAATCGTGGTGCCGATCCGCGCGGCGGCTTCGTGCAGCTGTTCTTCGCTTTGCAGGCTGTCGCCGGGCAGGTATTCCACCGGATTGAAGGCGCGCAGGGCCGGGGCGGCGACGATGCGCCGGGTCAGGCGAATGGCGTCGGCGGCGACCCGCAAATCCTCCGGATGGCTCAGGTAATTGGGTTGGATCAGCGGGGCTTCTTGTGGATCGGCGGAGCGAATTTCCACCCGGCCGCGGCTTTGCGGACGCAGATCGCAGACCGATGCGGTGAACGCCGGGAACGCATGCAGCGGTTCGCCAAAGCGCTCCAGCGACAGCGGTTGCACGTGGTATTCGAGGTTGGCTGAAGTCTGCTCCGGCCCCGAGCGGGCAAAGGCGCCCAACTGGCTCGGCGCCATGGACAGCGGGCCACTGCGGTCATACAGGTAGCGCAGACCCATGCCCATCTTGCCCCACAGGCTGCCGGCAATCTGGTTCAGGGTGCGGGCATTTTCCAGCTTGTAGATCAGCCGCAGTTGCAGGTGATCCTGCAGGTTGCCACCGACGCCGGGTAGCTCATGGACGACGCCAATGCCCAGCCGCTCCAGCAGTGGACGCGGGCCGATGCCGGAGCGTTGCAGGATGCTGGGCGAACCGACGGAGCCGGCACACAGGACGATTTCCTTGCGCGCCTTGAAGGTTTTCGCCTGGCCTTGCCAGCGGGCGCTGATCGCCGATGCGCGACCATTGTCCAGCAGCACGCGGTCGACTTCGACAGCGGTCAGCACGGTGAGATTGGGACGCTGACGAATGGGTTTGAGAAAGGCCTTGGACGCGTTCCAGCGGATGCCGGCCTTCTGATTGACCTGGAAATAGCCGCAACCTTCGTTGTCGCCCTGGTTGAAGTCATCGATGCTGGCAATGCCGCTTTGTTCGGCGGCACTGCGGAACGCATCGAGAATAGGCCATGACAGGCGCTGGCGTTCGACCCGCCATTCGCCCGCGGCGCCGTGAAATTCGGCGGCGCCGGCAAAGTGGTTTTCACTCTGCTTGAACAGCGGCAACACGTCTTGCCAGCTCCAGCCAGGGTTGCCGTCGGCGGCCCAGCGGTCGTAGTCGCCGGCCTGGCCGCGCATGTAGATCATGCCGTTGATCGAGGAGCAGCCACCCAGCACCTTACCGCGCGGGTAGCTCAGGGCGCGACCTTGCAGGCCCGGTTGCGCTTCGGTCTTGAAGCACCAGTCGGTGCGCGGGTTGCCGATGCAGAACAGGTAACCCACGGGGATGTGAATCCACGCATAGTTGTCGCGGCCACCGGCCTCGAGCAGCAACACGCGATGTTGCGGATTGGCCGATAGTCGATTGGCCAGCAGACATCCGGCCGGCCCGGCCCCGACCACGATGTAATCGTATTCATCAAGGGAAGTCTGCATCCCTGACCTCGCGTTGTTGTTCTTGTTGTCTGTCATCCTAGTTGTTAGCTTTCGTCAAAAGAATGTTAGTTTTTGCGCAGCCGCTGTGCGTTTTTAAACAGCATCCCGAACGGCTACAAACAAGGACGCTTCATGTTCGACTGGAATGACCTGCGGTTTTTTCTCGAATTGCAGCGCAGCGGGCGTTTGCTCACGGCTGCCCGGCGCTTGAACACCACCCATGCCACCGTGGCGCGGCACATCGAGGCCATCGAAAAGAGCCTCGGTACGGCGTTGTTCGTCCAGCATGCCCAGGGTTACGAGATGACCCCGGCGGGCGAGGCGTTGCTTAAACACGCCGAGGCGATGGAGAACGTGGCGCTGCTGGCCCAGGAGGAAATCACCCAGTCCACCGCGCCGCTGGGCAAGATCCGCGTCGGGGTGACGGAAGGACTGGGCATCATGTTCCTCGCCAGTCGCATGAACGGTTTGTTCGAGCGCTATCCGGGGCTGGAGGTGGAACTGGTGGCGGTGCCGCGTTTTGTCAGCATCCTCAACCGCGAGGCGGAAATCAGCATCCACCTCGAACGCCCGGCCGCCGATATGCTGGTCACCCGCAAACTCACCGACTATCGCCTGGCACTCTATGCCAGCCAGGACTATCTCGATCGCTCACCGCCGTTGCGCAGTCGCGAGGACCTGGGGCGGCATGCCTGGATTGGCTATGTCGACGACCTGCTGTTCAGCCAGGAACTGATGTTCCTCAACAGCTTCTGCCGCACCCCGCGGGTGGTGTTTCACAGCACCAGCGTGATCGCCCAGCAACAGGCGGCCCGCTCGGGCCTGGGGATTGCCGTGTTGCCGTGCTACATGGCCAGTGCCGATCCCGGTCTGGTGCCATTGCTCCCGGACGAAAGCATCCAGCGCAGCTACTGGATCAGCACCCGCCGGGAGCTGCACAAATCGGTGCGGTTGCGGGTGTTGTGGGATTATGTGGTGGGGTTGTGTGAGCGGGAGCAGGGGTTGTTGTTGGGGGCTGTTGCTCAGGGTGCCTGAACGGACGCCTTCGCGGGCAAGCCCGCTCCCACAGGTTTTTGTGCTGTTCACACCGACTGTGTAGCGCTGCAGATCCCTGTGGGAGCGGGCTTGCTCGCGAAGGCGTCGGTAGATTCACAATTGATCTAATGGTTTAACCAACAATCTCGAACGCCGTACTGGCCAACCGTTCGCCATTAACCATGATATGCACCGCATGGCGCCCCGCATAATGCCGGCGGGTGGTGAGTTCCTTGATCTGCTGGCCGCGACTGACGGCTTCGACAGCGTTGCCCGGCAGCGTCAGCGCCTTGAGCTTGAACACCTTCGCCGAGGTGCTGCCGTTGGCCTTGACGTAATCGATGGCGTAGTCGATCACCAGGCGCTGGCTGCTTTGAACGGTGGACCTGACGGCAAACGACAGGGTGATCTTTTCTCCCAGGCCAATCACCGGCGGTTCGACTTTCACATCAACGATCTCGACTTCAGGTTTGCCGCCTGCGCCGATAATCGCCAGTGCCCGCTGGTTGCCCTGTTTGATCAGGCTGCGCAGGGCGTGTCTGGCGATCCATGCGGTGTGCCGGTTGTCCAGCGACCAGCCTTCGATCAGGCCGAGTACCCAGTCGGGATGATCCTTGGTGATGTCGTTGAGGTGGTTGGCCACGGATTTGCGCACGTACAGGCTCGTGTCGGCCTTGAGGTTGTCGAGGATGTTCGCGGCCAGTGTCGGATCGGCCTGGATGGTCTCCAGCCGGAATGACCAGGGCAGGCGTGGCCGGCATCCTTCGCTGGCCAGGCGCCGCACATGCTCGTTGTCGTCCAGCGACCAGGCATGCATCAGCTTGAGCGAGCGCTCGAGGTCACTGCGCAGAAAGTGACGGATTGCGAATTCCGAAGAGCCAAATGCAGTGAAGTACTTCAGCGCGTCCATCGAGTGTTCGAACGCATGGGCGCCGTAGCTGGCGACGTAGTGCGGCAGGCACATGCTGACGAAGCCGCTGTTCAGGCGCGGGGCGAGGGCGCGCAGCACCTGCAGCGACCCCTCGTAGTCCAGGGGCAGCACGGCGTGCAGGCACTCGCTGACCCGGGCCATGCGCTGCATGACGCTGAGGTCTGCCAGGCCGGACTGGGCCAGTTTCAGGAAGCGCCAGGCCTCGAATGGCGGATAGACCGCGGTCATTTCGCTGGCGATGTGCTGGAGGCGCTCGGTGTTGAAGATTTCCTTGAGGGCCGGAGATTGTTGGTCAGTCATGGTGGTTCCCTGGCAATTGTTGTTGATCCATCACACCGCGTCATCGTTCATCGCGAGCAGGCTCGCTCCCACAGAAAAGCGTGTAAGCGACAAAGATCCAATGTAGGAGCGAGCCTGCTCGCGAAGGGTCCCTCAAATTCACCTCATTTGGTGCCCGCTTGCTCCTGCAGTTGATCCGACTCGAACAACCTGCCCAGTTCAACCCGCGCTTCCTGCGCCGTCTGCATCACTTTCACGGCGTCGTCATACACCGCATGCTGGGCTTCAAGCACCTCTTCGTCGTGCTGCTTGAAGCGTTTGATCCGTGCATCCGCCTGGGCCTGGGTCAATCCCAGGCCGATGAGGGTTTGCCGGCTCATTTCCAGGCTCGAATAATAGGTTTCGCGCACGGCGTGGGCGCCGACGTCCATCAGTCGATGTACGTGCTGGCGGTTACGGGCACGGGCGATGATTTTCATGTGTGGGTAGAGCTTGCGCACCAGTTCGGCGGTCTTGATGTTGGTGTCCGGGTCGTCGGTGGCGATCACGAAATACTCGGCTTCCCCGACCTTGGCCGCGTTGAGGATTTCCGGGCGCATCGGGTCGCCGTAGAACACTGGTACGCCACCAAAGCTGCGGGACAGTTCGATGGTTTCCACCGAGGTGTCGAGGGCCACGAACTTGATGTTCTGTGCGCGCAGAATCCGCGCAACGATCTGGCCCATGCGACCCATGCCGGCGATCACCACCCGTGGCGCGTCGGCGTCGATTTCGCGGAACTTCTCTGGCACTTCCACCGGTTGCACCTTCGGGCTGACCAAACGTGCGCAAAGCAGCAGCAACAGCGGCGTCACGGCCATGGACAGGGTGATGGTCAGCACCAGCAAGTCATACAGTTCGGTGGCGAACAGCCCGTGGTCGCGGCCGATCTTGAACACCACAAAGGCAAACTCACCACCGGCCGCCAACACGATGCCCAGGCGGATCGCACTGACCTTTTTCAAGCCCCCGGCCAGGCGACCGACCAGGAACAGCAGCGGCAGTTTGATCGCGATCAGCAGCAAGGTCAGGCCCAACACCGCCACCGGCATGCTCAGCAACAGGCTCAGGTTCGCGCCCATGCCGACGCTGATGAAAAACAGCCCGAGCAACAGGCCCTTGAACGGTTCGATCTGGGCTTCCAGTTCATGGCGATACTCGGAGTCCGCCAGCAGCAGGCCGGCGAGGAAGGCGCCCAAGGCCATGGAAATGCCGACCAACTCCATCAGCCATGCCGTGCCGATCACCACCAGCAACGCCGTGGCGGTGGAGACTTCTGGCAGCGCAGTTTTGGTCACCACGCGAAACACCGGCCGCAGCAGATAACGCCCGCCGATCACCACCACGGCGATGCTGGCCAACACTTGCAGGCCGTGGTTCAGGTTTTCGCTGGCGCTGGTGCTGTGATCGCCACCGGCAAGCAACGGCACCATGGCGATCAAGGGGATCGCGGCGATGTCCTGAAACAACAGGATCGCGAACGCCAGCCGCCCGTGGGGGCTGGTCAGTTCCTTGCGTTCAGCCAGGCTTTGCAGGCCGAACGCCGTGGACGACAGCGCCAGGCCCAGGCCGAGGACGATCGCGGTGTTCAACGGCTGGCCAAACAGCCACAGCGCCACCACGCCAATCACCGTGCCAGTGAGCAACACTTGCGCCAGACCCACGCCGAACACTGATTTGCGCATCACCCACAGGCGTCGCGGCGACAGCTCCAGGCCGATGATGAACAGCAGCAACACCACGCCGAGTTCGGAAATGTTCGCGACGCTTTGCGGATTGTCGATCAGGCCCAGCACCGACGGGCCGATGATCACCCCGGCAAACAGATAACCCAGAACCGCCCCCAGTTGCAGGCGCTTGGCCAAGGGAACGATGAGCACGGCCGCCATCAGAAATACGACAGCGGCTTGTAGCAGGTTGCCTTCATGGGGCATGGGCGAAACTCCAGAACTCGGGACAGCGGGGGCGTCAAGGATAAAGGCTGGGCTCGCTGAAGATCTACCGTGGGCTTCAGTTACATCCATGCAGTTGTGCCGCCCGAAGCGCTATTCGCTGTGTGCCCGCACCACGCTCTCGGTGCCCAGCCGATACTGATTGTTCCCGCTGCGCTTGGCCTCATACATCGCCAGGTCGGCAATGTGCAGTAGGCGGTCAATGCTCGGCGCATGATCGGGGAACACGGCGACGCCGAGGCTGGTGCCGATGTGGCGCTGGTCGTTGCCGATGGTGACGGGCGGGGAGAGTTCGACGAGGATTTTCTGGCAGATGGTGCGCGCTTCGTCTTGCAGGCTTTTGCCCTGGGGCAGGCCCTGGAGGATGACCACGAATTCGTCGCCGCCGATCCGGGCGACGGTGTCGGTGCCGCGCAGAATGCGCTTGAGCCGCGTGGCGGTCGTGACCAGCACGCGGTCGCCGGCCGCATGACCATAGCGGTCGTTGATGGCCTTGAAACCATTGAGGTCGACAAACACCAACGCCACCCGCGTGGCACTGGTGCGCGCTAGCTCCAGCGCTTCAGACAGGCGCTCTTCGAGCACCAGGCGATTGGGCAGGCCGGTCAACGGGTCGTAATGGGCCAGGTGCTTGAGGTAGTTGGCCGAGGCCTTTTCTTCGGTGATGTCGCGTACCACGCCCATCATCTTGACCGTTTCGTCGTGGTCATTCTTGACCACGTTGCCGGTTTCGCGCAGCCAGCGGATCGTTCCGTCGGGCCAGACCACGCGGTATTCCTCGTCATGGTTTTCGCCGGTTTCCAGGCAACGCAGTTCGCCGGCCCGAACTCTGGGCCGATCATCCGGATGCACGCAGGAGCAGAACAGGGCGTAAGAGGGCGTCACTTCGCCGATCTTGAAGCCGAACATGCCGAAAATGGCATCTGACCAATACAACCGGTCGGTGTCGACATCCCAATCCCAGGTGCCGATGCGGGCAAAGTACTGGCTGCGTTTGAAGCGTTCGGCGTCGCCATCCTGGTGGATGCTCTGGCTTTCGGGCAGGTTGTTGATGATCGCGCGATATTCCGCCAGTCGCTTTTGCAGCGAGCGTTCGCGCCAGACCAGCGCGACGATCAGGCTGAGCGTCGTTGAACCAAGGATGACGCTGGTCCAGAGCAGGATCATTCGGGGATGGCCATCAGGGCGGTGAACCGTACGGGTAATTGTTGATTATTTTAGTTCAGCAAACAGCTTTAAACGTCGCGCGGGAGGTGGCAATGGTTGCCAATCGAGGGCAAATCTGGGAAAACGGCGCCCGTCAGGCCCTTGAGGGCGAGAGAGCATACGAGTGAAATCAATGAATGACGAGCTTCAGGTAATCGATCTACAGGTGGGTGACGGAAAAGCCGCCATCAAAGGCGCACTGATCACCACCCAGTACCGTGGCTGGCTGGAGGATGGCAGCGAATTCGATTCTTCCTACAGCCGTGGCAAACCCTTCCAGTGCGTGATCGGCACCGGGCGGGTTATCAAGGGCTGGGACCAGAGCATCATCGGCATGCAGGTCGGTGGCAAGCGCAAGTTGCTGGTGCCGGCGCACCTGGCCTATGGCGAACGCACCATGGGCAAGATCACGCCGAATTCGAACCTGATCTTCGAAATTGAATTGCTGGAAGTGCTGACGCGGGATGATTGACCGCGGTTGCCCGGGAGGCCTATGTCACCAATCAACGAATACGCCACGGCCATCGAACTGCTGGACGAGTCTTATCGGCACTGGACCGGTGAACCCCTGCCAGCCCCGCAGTCGCTGACCGGGCTTGAACGCCTGCACTGGCTGCACGCCCACGCGCCCTACAGCTTGCTGGCCCACGGTACTGAAGACGACCCCCTGTTCTTCTACGCCAATGAACAGGCGCTGGCCTGCTTCAATTACCCGCGCCCGGAATTTCTGGGCATGCCGTCACGCTTCAGCGCCTCGCCACTGGACCGCGCCGTGCGCCAGACCCTGCTGGAGCAGGTCACGGCCCATGGCATTGCTCACGGTTACAGTGGCTATCGGGTGGATCGGCAGGGTAATGCCTTCATGATTCATGAAGGCAAGGTGTGGACGCTGATCGATCAACACGGTGGGCGGGTGGGGCAGGCGGCGTTGTTCTGGCCGGATGCAGAGCGGGTCGGGCAGTTGGGGTGTTGAGCCCAGACCTTTAGTGGCCGACTGGCTGACGAAAATCGATGTCAGGCCGACCTGTCATCGGGTTGTGCCTTGCCAGGCTCCGCTCTATCGGCGAACATATGCGCTATATAGGGGTAGGGGGTATAGGTATGTCGCACATTCACGAACACAAGGATGACTTGATCAAGCGGGTGAGACGGATTGCCGGGCAGGTGGAAGCGGTGGAGCGAGCGCTTGAGTCCGATGCCGATTGCGCCAAGACCCTGCACCTGGTCGCCGCCATCCGGGGCGCGGTCAATGGTCTGCTGGAGCAGTTCATCGACGCCCATGCCCGCGAGCACGTGGCCCATCCAGGCCTGAGCGATGAAGAGCGCGCCCAGGGCGTGGAAGACTTGTTGCTGGCCATCCGTCGTTACGCCAAGTAGAGGCCTGAATCCCATGAAACAGACACCCCAGGCTTCGCGTTTCGCTCACGATCATGTATTTCTCGGCGCATCCCATGATGAAAACGCCCGACGCACCTTATGGGTGGTGGCGCTGACGTTCGTGATGATGATTGGTGAAATTGCTGCCGGTTACATCACCGGTTCCATGGCGCTGCTGGCCGATGGTTTTCACATGGCCACCCATGCCGGGGCCTTGGGTATCGCGGCGGCGGCCTATGGGTTCGCACGGCGCAATGCCAATAACGCGCGTTACAGCTTCGGCACCGGCAAGGTCGGGGATCTCGCCGGTTTTGCCTCGGCCATGGTGCTGGGGCTGGTGGCGATCGGCATTGCCGCTGAATCCGTTTATCGCCTGTTTCAGCCAACGACGGTGGCATTCACCGAAGCAACGGTGATTGCGGTGGTGGGGCTGGCGGTGAACATCGTCAGTGCCTTTTTGTTGGCGGGCGGCCACGGTCATCATGGCCACGATCACGGACACAGCCATGACCACGGCCATCATCACCATCACGACAATAACCTGCGCTCGGCTTATGTCCATGTGCTGGCCGATGCCTTGACCTCGGTGCTGGCGATTGCCGCATTGCTGGCCGGGAGCTATCTGGGGTGGGTGTGGCTGGACCCGGTGATGGGCATCGTGGGCGCTATCGTGATCGCGAAATGGGCCGTTGGATTGATGCGTGACAGCGCTGCGGTGTTGCTCGATGTCACGGATACACAGGTTGCCGATGAAATCCGTGAGCTGCTGGAGTCATCGGACGATGTGCGTATCAGCGATCTGCATGTCTGGCAGGTCGGCCCCCAGGCGCGGGCCGCGATTGTCAGCGTTGTGGCCGCGGCCAATGTCAGTGCCGACACCATTCGCGAACGCCTGGCGCCGGTCCATGAACTGTCTCACCTGACCGTCGAATACCGCACGGCTTGAGCGGCTTTCGCTCAATCACGGAACAGCGCAATCCGTCCATTCGTGGATGGGCGGTATTGCCATTTCAGCTGCTCCAGTGCCGGCCCCATTGCCAGAAACTGCTTGAGCGTGGCGCCGGCAATGCTCAACGCCAGGCGTTGCCCCGGACATTGATGACGCCCTGCACCAAAGGTGAAGCTGCGCCGGTTCGGGCGGTCGAGCAGGAAGGTGTCGGGGTTGTCGTTGAGCTGCGGGTCGCGATTGGCCGAGGCCAGCAGCACGAGGATCACGTCTGCGGCGTTCAGCCTCACGCCGTCAATCTCGCAGGGGGCGACGACGAAGCGACGGGTGTTCTGTACCGGTGGGTCGAAGCGCTGCACTTCGGCCAGCAGGTCTTCGACAGGGGTTGATTCGCTGCGCAACGACGGGTGTTGAATCAAAGCCAGCACGGCGTTGCCGATCAGCCCGGCAGTGGCCTCGAAGGTCTGGGAGAACAGGCCGATCAAGTTGGCGATCAGGGTTTGCGGTGCGCCGCAGGCGAAGCGCTGGCCGATACCTGCAAGCAATTGGCTGTGGTTGTGCGGATCATCGAGCAATTCGATGCAGTAACCGCTCAATTGCTCGGCGGCAGCGTGGGCGGCGGTCAATTGTGCCGCGTCACTCAAGGGCGACAGGCAGGCGACGAAGTCCGCCGTCAGCTCGCTGATGGCGCGGCCCTGGGCCGGGGTGAACCCCAGCAACGCCGCCACCACGCACACCGGCCCACGAAACATGGCGTTGTAAAGGCCAGCGGCATCCGCGGTCATCAATCGGGCGCTGACCAGGGCCTCGATTTCCCGCGCATCGATCAACTCCAGCCCTGGCGCAATCGCCGACCGTGGGCAACGCTGGCGTTCACCTTCATTCATGCGCATCAATTGGCCGAACACCTGGCCGGCCATGCCGTCGGCGATCGTCCTGGGAACTGGCTCCTGCGCCGGTCGAACGTGGCAATCGGGATGCGCCAGCACGGCGGCCACCGCCCGGGCGCTGCTGGCCACCCACAGGTTCAGCCCTGGATGAAAAGCCAGCCCACCGTTGGCACGCAGTTGTGCGTAGTAGGAATAAGGATCGGCATGGGTCGCAGCGATGATCGGGTCCATGGGTCACAGCCTTTTGTTGTTGGAAAGTGTTGCTACTATCTCCAGTCCGAAAGGGCATTGATTCGTCCGGGAGCGAAATATGAGCGCAGAACAACACGACATCGGCGTCTCGCAGGTGGCGGCAGCCATCGCTGAGCCTGCGCGGACGAAAATCCTCTGTTCGCTGATGGACGGCCACGCCCGCACCAGCACCGAACTGGCGGCGGTGGCCGAAGTCAGCGCGTCGACCGCCAGTGCCCACCTGGCCAAACTCAAGGAACTGGCGCTGGTGCGGCTGCACGTCCAGGGGCGTCACCGCTATTACAGCCTGGCGGACAAACGCGTGGCCCAGGCCCTGGAGGCACTGATGGTGATCGGCCAGAACACAGCGCCGAGGTTCC
The DNA here is from genome assembly GCF_057839025.1 of Pseudomonas sp. KH_046_1. Lineage (NCBI taxonomy): Bacteria > Pseudomonadati > Pseudomonadota > Gammaproteobacteria > Pseudomonadales > Pseudomonadaceae > Pseudomonas > Pseudomonas sp. KH_046_1. Next base: position 3,850,138 of record NZ_CM174481.1, on the reverse strand, counting down.
AGGCGCGGACCCCGGATCGCCTGCAATTTGCCCGCACCTGCTACGACCACATGGCGGGAACCCTGGCCGTGCTGTTGCATGACCGGATGCTTGAAGCGGGCTGGCTTGAGGAAACCGACGAACAGGCCTATCGCTTGAGCGACAGCGGTACGGCAATGTTTCAAGGACTCGGGATCGAGGTACAGGACTTGAGCACCTTGCGCCGCCGCTTTGCCTGTCCGTGCCTGGACTGGAGCATGCGCCGGCCACATCTGGGCGGGTCGCTGGGCGCGGCGTTGCTGCAAGCGGCGCTCAAGCGCAAGTGGGTGACCCAGGATCTGGACAGTCGGGCGCTGGCGTTGACGGCGTTGGGGCGCAAGGAGGTAGCGGGGCGGTTTGGGGTTGAGTTGCCGCTGCTGGTTGAAGGCAATAGCAAAAGATCACCACTTGCGGCAGCTCCGACCACACCGGGTGCATCCATTAACGATCAATAGCATTTTTCCGGTTGCTTCTGTGGCGACTGACATACTGCCTTCGTCGGATCGCCGCCCGGAGCAAGCCCGCTCCCACACTGGTTTTGTGTCGTTCGCAGATTCTGCGTACAACCGCTGAACCTGTGGGAGCGGCGGTGCGGCGATCCGACTTGCTCGCGAAGGCGGTGTATCAGGCACTGCAAATCTCAGCTACGAAAGCTTCCCACCAACTGATTCAACTTCCACGTGGGCAACGACAACGCCGTTGCCCTCGGCTGAGATCAGAAACCGGTGGCGAACACCACCTGGGCGTAGACGTTCCTGTCGTTGTTACCCAGTTGGGTACCACCGTCTTCGGCGCTCTTGTCCGGTTGGTAGATGCCCACCAGTGGCATCACGGTCAGGTGGTCGTTGACGTGCCATTCGGCGTACAGGTCGACTTCGTGGCCATCGGTGTTGCCCAGGTTGCGGTCGATGGTGTCGAAGTTGAAGTACATCGCGCCGACGGTGAGGTTCTCCAGCGGCGAGACTTTCAACGTGACGTTCTGGATGCGCGAGTTGCTGTTGAACGGCCCGGCGTAGTTGCCCGCCACTTCACCCTGGAACCAGGTGCCGTAGCCACGGCTGAAACCGTAGAACAGGGTGTCGTAGCCTTCCGAGAAGCGGCTGTAGCGGTAGCTGGCGCTAGGCGTCCAGACCGCGTCGGAGAAGGTCCAGCCCGCTTCCAGGTACCAGGCGTCTTCGGTGGTGGTGTGAGGCTTGTCCTGCTTGGCGTATTCACCGGACAGGAACAGGTCTTTCACCCCGGCGTTGCCCGCCGCACGCAGGCTGTAGGTCTTCATGCCGTCGCGTTCGAGCTGGATCGGCGAGGCGTACTGTTCATCGATATCGGTGGTCTTGATGTAGGTCAGGCCGACCGTGCCGGCCTCGGCCACGTGCTCCAGGGTGCCGACGTACATTTCGGTCTTGGCCTGGGCGCGGTTGTCGGATTTGAGCCACATCAGGTCGCTGCGCCAGCCTTCCTTGCCGCCCAGACGCAATACGGCGGTTTCGTCGAAGGCTTTGCGTGCTGCCAGATAGTAGGCGCCGCCACGGTTGAATTCGCCGTCGGCCAGGCCCTTGCCCATGTTAAGCGCATCGCCGTCGATCAGGAACCCGTCGCCGACCACAATGTTCTGACGACCGAAGGACAGGTCGACGCCGTCACTGCCCAACGCGCCGAACAGATCGGCCGAGCGCCAGCCGAGGTAGGCGTCTTCGAACTTGGTGGTGCGCTCCGAACCATCGGAGAAGCCGGCGGCATCGCCATCGCCCCAGGTGCCGGAGCTGAGCATGTTCCCCGCGCCGTACGCGGTACCCACACCGCCCAGGCCTTGATCGAAGCTCAAGCCGTATTTGATGTAGCCCTCGCGCCACGACGAGCTGCCTTCACTCAGGCGACCGGACAGGGCGTAGTTTTCCTGGCTGTGGAAAATGCCGAATACGGCTTCGAGGGTAGCGTTCAGGTGGCTGTCGTCATCGGCATAGAGTTCATAGGCACCGGCATTGCCGGCACTGATCATCAGCGCGAGCGTCGAGAGACGAAGCAAGGGGGACTTGAGCATGGTGTGGCATCCGTTCTTGTTCTTGAGCGCAGGTTTGCGGTCTGTCCGGATACTAAGGCGCGACTTTCGTTTGCCCTTTTCCCTGTTTGCCAATTAGTTGGTTGTGCATGCCAGATTGCCCGGTTTGGCAGCCCGGCCAACACAACTGGCACGCAGGGCAAAACCTGCGTGCCGGCGACCACCGACAATCCCTACCAACCTGCCGAAGCACCGTTGCCTCGGCATTTTTAGTGTTGGCGTTCGCTTGCTGGCGGGCGCGTGGATTTTCAAGGTCGTTTTCCTATGTTCACTTCGCTGCGTTTGCCCCTGATCGGTTTGTTGTCCTTCACCCTGGTCCAGGCGGTGTCCGCCGCCGAGTGCGCCCCGGACACGCGCCGTGGTGCCGAAGTGTTTGCCACCGAGTGCAGCGTCTGCCACGCGGTGACCAAGGGCACGACCGGCATGATGGGGCCGAACCTGTTCGGTGTGTATGGGCGCAAGTCCGGCTCGCTGGCGGGCTTCAGCTACTCCCAGGCCATGCGCGACAAGGACGTCGACTGGCAAGCCGAGAACATCACCCAATTGATCACCCAGCCCCAGGCCTTCGTGCCGGGCACCTACATGCCCTACATGGGCCTGGCTTCCGCCGACGACCGCCAGGCGGTCGCTTGCTTCCTCAAAGAACAACACTGATCAGGCCGGATCTGCGCCTGAACAACTCGTCTGAATGAAAGGTGAATTATGAGCAACGTTGAAATCCTGCCCCAGGTTGCTGCATTCCTTGAGCGTCGCCACGGCTGCTTCATTGATGGCCAGTGGGTGCTTGCCGAGGGCGACAGCATCGCCGTGGTCAACCCGGCCACCGGGCAAACCCTGTGCGAAACCCTGGATGCGCCGCTTGAACTCGTCGAGCGCGCCGTGCAGTCGTCGCACAAGGCGTTCAAGTCCGGTGTGTGGTCGAGCCTGCGCCCGGCCGATCGTGAACGCATCCTGCTGAACTTCACTCGCCTGGTCGAAGAACACGCCGAAGAACTGGCCCAACTGGAAACCCTGAGCCAGGGCAAGTCGATCAACATGGCCCGTGCGCTGGACCTCAACGCCACCGTGGAATTCATGCGCTACATGTCCGGCTGGGCGACCAAGATCGAAGGCCAGACCTTCGATGTGTCGATTCCGCTGCCAGCGGGCGCGAAGTTCACCGCGTTCACCAAGCGCGAGCCGGTGGGCGTGGTGGTCGGCATCGTGCCGTGGAACTTCCCGCTGCTGATCGCCGCCTGGAAGCTGATGCCGGCCCTGGCTACCGGTTGCACGGTGATCATCAAACCGGCCATGGAAACCCCGCTGACTGCCATGCGCCTGGCTGAACTGGCGCTGGAAGCCGGCATCCCGGCCGGCGTATTCAACGTGGTCACCGGTGGCGGCGCTTCCGTTGGCGGCGTGCTGACCGCGCATCCGTTGGTGAGCAAAGTGTCGTTCACCGGTTCCACCGCCGTGGGCAAGAGCGTCGGCGTGGCATGCATGGAAAACATGACGCGCTTCTCCCTGGAACTGGGCGGCAAGAACCCGATGATCGTGCTCGCCGATGCCGACATCGAAAAAGCCGTGCAAGGCGCGATCCTCGGCGGATTGCTGAACAACGGCCAGGTCTGCGCCGCAGCCTCGCGCTTCTACGTGCACCGCTCGATCCACGACCAATTCGTCGAAGCCTTGGCCGCCGCCGTCTCCTCGATGCCGATTGGCGCCGGCATGAACTGTGATGCAGCGATCAACCCGCTGGTGTCGCGCAAGCAACAGCAAAGCGTACTCAAGCACATCGAACTGGCCCGCCAGCAAGGTGCGCGGGTGGTGACTGGCGGCGAGCTGCTGGAAGGCGACGGTTTCTTCGTGCAGCCGACCATCCTGGCGGACATCGACCACAGCATGGCCGTGGCCCGCGAAGAAGTGTTCGGCCCGGTGCTGGGCGTGATGCCGTTCGACGACGAAGACGCCGTGATCGAACTGGCCAACGACAACCGCTACGGCCTGGCCGCCAGCCTGTGGACCAACGACCTAGGCAAAGCCATGAACCTGGTGCCGCGCATCGAAGCCGGTACGGTCTGGGTCAACGCCCACGTGCTGCTCGACCCGGCGATGCCGTTCGGTGGCGTCAAGCAATCGGGCATGGGACGCGAGTTCGGGCGTGCGGTGATCGAGGCTTACACCGAGCTCAAGTCGGTGTGTATCGCGCATTGATCGAGCGACCGCCTGCCGCGTGATCGAACATCACGCGGCAGGCGATCTCGCCAGTTCAATCCCGGCAGCACCCAGCCGCTTGAGAATTTCAAACAGCAGCTCGCTTTTGATCGCGCCGACCGTTCGTGGGCTGCCGACATAACCGGTGATGGTCAATGTGATGCCTTCAGGTTTCAGCTGACTGAAGCGCAAAAACGGCGCTGGTTTATCCAGAATGGATTCATGCTCGGTGTAGGTGTCCATCAGCAGGTTTTGCACCAGCTCCGGATCGATGTTCAGCGGGAACATCAGTTCGAGTATCACCACGCCCTGGGCGCTGCCGCCGAGGGTGACGTTGCGCAGGTTCTGCGAAATCAGGTGAGAGTTGGGCACGATCATGATCGAGCGGTCGGCCAGTTGGATTTCCGTGGCCCGTACGTTGATCCGGCGAATGTCGCCTTCGACCCCGCTGATGCTGATCAGGTCGCCGACCTTCACCGGACGCTCGGTGAGCAGGATCAGGCCGGAGATGAAATTCTTCACAATCTCCTGAAGGCCGAAGCCGATACCCACTGACAGGGCACTGACGATCCAGGCCAGGTTGGTCCACTTGATCCCCAGCGACGCCAGTGTGAGCAGGACGACGGACACGTAGCCGATGTTGGCAAACAGGGTGCTCAACGAGGCGCACATGCCCGGGGCCATCTCGGTTTTCGGCAGGAACTCGTTATCCAGCCAGCGGCGCAGCGTGCGTATCAGGTAGACACCGATCATCAGTGTCAGGAGGGCATGCATCAAATTGTCCGGGACGATGTTCAGCTTGCGCAGCCCTTCACCACCGAGAATGGCCACGGTACCGGTGACCAGTTGCCCGAGCGTCGTCCCCACGCCGCCGACAAACAGGGCAATGACGCCGATCAGCATCAGGATGGCGCGGCCAGCCCCGGACATTACGGTGCAAATCTGCTCCAGACGTGGATTGCCGATGCCCAGCAGTTGTTTGATCGCCTTGCCGGTGGGTTGCCGGGGTGAAAAAACGTAGTCGCAGGTGTCCTGGTAGACCTGTGCGAGCAGGTAGAAGCCGGCGAAGATGATGAATATCCAGACCAGTTCATAGGTGATGAACCGGGCCATCGTCACGTAGCCGATCAGCAGGGCGAACAGGGACACCACCACGGCCGCGCCGGTGAAGGTGTAAATCAGACCGGCGAAGGTGGTGACGCCTTCGGGGTTTTCCCCGGCCGCTATCAGGTCGCGGCGAGTCTTGTTGACGCGCAACAGCAGCGCACCGATCACCAGTGCCACGACCAAGGCCACGATGCCCCGACCGAACAACACCACTTCGGCGCTCATGCCGGTGACATTGCTCATTTGTACCAGGGTTACCAGCACCAGCAGCAGGCTGGCCAGCAACCGCGGATAGGGCTCCATCGCCAGCGCCACCCGATCGGCAATATCGGGCAGGCGCCATGAAGGATGTTTGGTCGACAGCAGCGCGCGACTCAGCCCGGTGATCAGCACGCAGGTATAGGCCAGCTTTTCCAGATATTGCGCCAGGTCGTCCAGTTGGGGGGGGTAGGGCAGTTGCCGGGTCCCGGCAAAATGCAGCAGTTGCAGGGCGATGCCGGCGGTCAGCAGCGTCGCCATCACCGACGCCAGCGCAAGGGAGCTGCGCCGCAGCCGGCCTGCAGGCATTCGATGAAAGCACAGCCACGCCAGGACCCGGCCGGCGAGGTTTCGACCCACGGTCCATATGACCAGGGCCAGCAACAGCAGGGCGGCCGTGATCGCGCGTTGTCCGGGTTGCCAGGCGGCCCGGTGCGTGGCCTCGAGCTGCTCGATGAGGGCGCTGAAACGTTGGCGGTCCTCGATCGGAAGATCGAACAATGGCGACCAGAAGCCTGGGTTCAGGATGCTGCTGGTCTGCTGGGTCACCTCTGCTTCCAACAGACTGCGCCGAATGCTGGCAATCTGGGTGATCAACTCGGCGGCACTTGTTTTAAGCGCGGCCAGGGTTTTGAGTTGGCTGTCGATCTTGTTTTTTTGCTCGCTGAGGGTGTCTCGTTGGCTGGTAATGGCAGTCGTCACCTGTGCGTTCTCGTCGAGCGGTACTGGCCCCAGCACGTTCAGTTGCGCCTGCAATTGCGCCTGTCCAGGCAGCAGTGATGTGGACAGGCGTTCAATCTCCTGAATCAGTACTTGCATCTGGTCCTGTGAGTTTTCCAGCTGGGTGTGATTGGTGGCCTGGGAAACCTGCTGCTTGAGGCTGTTGAGCTGGTTTTGCACCCCCAGCAATTCGCCGTCGGAGATGCTGATGATCGGGGCTGCGGGAGCGGGAGCGGGGGCAATAGCAGGAGCAGGAGCGTCGGCCATGTCCCCCGCCAACAGCGATCCCGGGCTTGCCGCCAGAACCGCGAAGGCGACGTAGATCATTGACTTCAAGACATTGCGCATCGGCGAGCTCGACGGGTTGTTAGTCACATAGCCAATGAGGTTAGGTCAAGACACGCACCCGAGAGCATTGTTTTGTCGCAAGTGCCGCGGGTGGTTTTCGCCTGGGCGCTACTCATGCTGTTGTCGCGCCGGGAAAAACAGTTCGAAGCAGGTGACGCCGTCGGCACTGCTGACGTGGCAGGCACCGTTGTGCAGTTGCATGATCGTCGCCACGATCGACAGTCCCAGGCCATTGGATTGGGCCGAGCGTTCGCGGGACTCGTCGACCCGGTAGAAGCGTTCGAACAACCGTGGCAGATGCCGGGCCGGGATGGTCGGGCCGTGGTTGCGCACTTGCACCTGGATGCCGTCGGCGGTCGGGCTGGCGTGGATACACAGCTCGGAATGCGGCGCGCCGTACTTGATAGCGTTGGCGCACAGGTTGGCCAATGCGCGGCGCAGCAGCATCGGCTCAGCCCAGATCAAGCCGCTGCCCCGGGCATCGATGCAGATGCCAACGTCGGTCGCCGGGCCTTCGAAATAATCGGCCATGCGTTGCATTTCGTCGGCGGCATCCAGTTCCTGACGCTGGCGCAGGGCACTGCGCGGATCGGTGCGGGCCAGGAACAGCATGTTGTCGAGCATGCGCGCCAGGCGCTCGAGCTCTTCGACATTCGAGGCCAACAGCTGCTGATAGGCGTCGGTGCTGCGGTTCTGCTGCAAGGCCACCTGGGTTTCCCCCAGCAGGTTGTTGATCGGCGTGCGCAGTTCGTGGGCCATGTCGGTCGATACCTGGCCCAGCTGGATGAAGCCTTTGTCCAGCCGGTCGAGCATGGCGTTGAAGGCGTCTATCATTGGCAGCAGTTCCAGCGGCGCGCCCTGGCTGTCGAGGCGTTCGTTGAGGTTGCCGACGTCGATGCTCTGGGTGTGGCGGGCCAGGCGCCGCACCGGCAACAGGCCGCGATGCACCAGCACATAACCGGACAGCGCCAGCAGGATCGCCGCGACGCTGGCGAACAGGTACACATTGAGCCGGTAGTCGGCGAGCACGGCGGTGCGTTCGGTCATCAGGCGCCCGGTCACCACTTGCAGGCTACCCAGGTCACCGGAATCGATGGTCGCCGCCAGGGCGGAAAACGGCACGCCGTTGACGTTGGGCAAATGCTGCACGTCGCTCAAGGTCAGCCGATGATCCATGGCCACCGGGGTCAGCGCCGGCATCGTCAGATTGCCCGGGTTGACCACCAACAACGGCGGCTGGCCAGGGGTGCCGATGGTCAGCAGGGCCTCGCGGTTGCCCATCATGTTCTGGAACAGCGCCGGCTTGGCCTTGATCAGGTCCAGGGTATTGCTGTCATTGAGGAAGGTGCGCAACTGGTCGATGCGGGTGATCAGGGCAATGTCGTCGCGATGGATCAGCTCGCGCTCCAGGTCGCGGTACAGCGCCACGCCCAGCAGCGCCAGCGAGACAAACGCCAGCAGGGCGAACACCAGCGCCAGGCGCAGGGTCAGGGAGTGGCTGAGGCGGGAGGCGGATTGCAGCGGCGTCATCACATTCATGGTTGCATTCAGGGTTGAGTGTCGAAGCGGTAGCCGATGCCGCGCACGCTGTGGATCAACTTGAGCGGGAACGGATCATCGATTTTCAGGCGCAGGCGGCGCACCGCGACATCGACGACATTGGTGTCGCTGTCGAAGTTCATGTCCCAGACCCGCGAGGCGATCATCGAGCGTGACAGCACTTCGCCCTGATGCGTGGCGAACAGGTGCAGCAGGGCGAACTCCTTGTTGGTCAGGGTGATGCGGTTGCCGGCGCGGCTGACGCGGCGCTTGAGTACGTCGATCTGCAGGTCGTCGACGTGCAGGTGTTCTTCTTCCCGGGTAGGACCGCGCCGGGTCAGGGTGCGCAGGCGTGCCACCAGTTCGGCGAAGGAAAACGGCTTGATCAGGTAATCGTCGGCGCCCAGTTCGAGGCCTTTGATGCGGTCGGCGATGTCATCCCGGGCGGTGAGGAACAGCACCGGTGTATCGGCTTCCCTGCGCAAGCGGCGCAGGACTTCCCAGCCATCCATCTTCGGCATCATGACGTCCAGCACGATCACGTCGAAGTCGTGTTCCAGGGCCAGGTGCAAGCCATCGACGCCGTCCCGCGCCAGGTTCACGGTGTATCCGAGTTCCTGCAGGCCGTTGAGCAGGTAATTGCCGGCCTTGGGTTCGTCTTCGACAACGAGGATGTTCATGCAAACCTGCCTGATCCGGTCGGGCTACAGGGGCGAGCCAATGGCGAAAGTGTAGCCCGGTCGGCGGTGAATACAGGCATCCGCTCAGTTCTCACCAAGGCAACCCACGCCCTGGACCTGATAGTCCAGCTGGTGCTCGCGACCTTGGTGGTCGAGGTAGTTGAACTGCGCCGGAACGATGCCGCACTTGCCGTTGAGGTCGGTCATGGACAGGACCTTGGCAACATCTACCGGGACATAAAAGCCGACCTTGTCGTGGATGACCGGCGAGGTGGACTGGGTGGCGGCAAACGCCGAACCGGTGGCGAGCAGGGCGGCAAAACCCGCGATCAACATTTTCATGACGAATCTCTCTCTACAAGGGCAGGGTGACTGCCGGTGGTTGGCCTGACAGTGATTTCAGGCTAACGAAGTGATCCGGACAGCCGACCAACAGCTTGATGACAAAGTTGTAATGAATGGATGGCAGGAGCACCCAGGTCCCTGTGGGAGCGAGCCTGCTCGTGATAGCGGTGTGTCAGACATCGAAAATGTCGACTGACACTCCGTCATCGCGAGCAGGCTCGCTCCCACAAGGGGCTCCCACAGGGGGCTTGCGGCGCCATTGGCGGGAGGTTTCAGCAAAACAGATCAACCCACGGATCCATGGCCTAAGCTTGTTTGCAGGCCCCTGTTCATCGCACATCTCGATGGGCAAGCGGCACCCATAAAAACAATGCAATCAGGAGATGCCCATGTCCGCTTTGATCCGTCGTTTCAGTCGCTGCATGGCCGCCGGTTTGACCGCTGCCGTGCTTGTCGCACCGGCCTTCGCGCTGGATACCGTGAAATTCATGGCCCCGGGCTCCGTGGGCGGTGGTTACGACCAGACCGCCCGGGTGCTGGGCAAGGCCATGGTCGAGGCCAATACGGCCAAGTCCGTGACCTTCGAGAACAAGGGCGGGGCGGGCGGGACCCTGGGGCTGGCGCAATTTGCCAACAGCACCAAGGGTGACCCGAACGCATTGCTGGTGGTCGGCGCGATCATGGTCGCGGGCATCGAACAGAACAAACCGCAGATCAGCCTGAAGGATGTGACGCCCATTGCCCGGCTGTTCACCGAATACAACGTGATCGCTGTGCGCAAGGAATCTGAATTCAAGACCCTCGATGACCTGATCAAGGCCTTCAAGGCCAAGCCAACGAGCATCACCTGGGGCGGTGGCTCCAAGGGCTCGGTGGATCACATCGGCATCGCCGAGCTGGCCGGCAAGCTGGACGTGCCGGTCAACAAGGTCAACTACGTGGCCTTTGGTGGCGGCGGCGAGGTGGTTGCCCAGGCGCTGGGTGGCCAGCTCAAGGTGATCACCGGCGGTTACGCCGAGCTGGGCCAATACATCAAGACCGGTCAGTTCCGTGTCCTGGGCATCGGCGCGCCGGAGCGGGTTCCCGGCATTGATGCACCTACCCTCAAGGAGAGCGGCTATGACGTGACGATCGGCAACTGGCGCGGTGTTTACGGTGCTTCGGGCCTCACCCCGCAACAGCGTAAAGAGGTGATCGACGCGGTCGTGGCTGCCACCAACAGCAAGGTCTGGCAGGACAATATCCAGGCCAATGCCTGGACGCCCAGCGTGCTGACCGGCGATGACTTCGGCAAATTCGTCGAGGAAGAACACGTGCGGTTGCGCGCCATGCTGGTCAAGGTCGGGTTGCTTTGACATGGCCACACAGCGCGCAGTGGTGCCGACGCAATTGGCGGTCGGCATCGGCCTGATCGCCATCAGCGTTGTATTGGCGATTGGCGCCTACCGTTTCCCGCCCGAAATGGGCTTCGTGATCCTCCCGGCATACGTCTATCCCTATGTCGTGGCGGCGTTTCTGGGTGCAGTGGGGCTGCTGCTGGGGTATCAGGCCGTCAGTGGCGGCTTTCGCGAGCTGGATAACGACTCCGCCACGGTGCCCGGTGGAAAAACCGGTGCGGCCTGGGTGACGGCGGGGCTTGTCGGGGTGGCGGTGCTGATCAACCTGATCGGGTTTGTGCTGGCCGCCGGGTTGCTATTTGTATGTTCGGCGCGGGGTTTCGGTAGCCGTCATCCCGTGCGGGACCTGGCTATCGGCATTGCCTTGACCCTGCCGATCTACTGGCTGTTCAACGCCGGGCTCGGGGTTTCCCTGCCGTCGCTGATCAACATCTGGCTTTGAAAGGAGATCGACACCGTGGACATTCTTTCAAGTCTGGCGATGGGTTTTGCCGCGGCGCTGACACCGATCAATCTGATGTGGGGGTTCATCGGCTGCCTGCTCGGCACCGCCATCGGCGTGCTGCCGGGGATCGGTCCGGCGCTGACGGTGGCCCTGCTGTTGCCGATCACCGCCAAGGTCGACCCCACTGGCGCGCTGATCATGTTCGCCGGTATCTATTACGGCGCGCAGTTCGGTGGCTCCACCACTTCGATCCTGCTCAACACGCCCGGTGAGTCTTCGTCGATGGTCACGGCGCTGGAAGGCAACCTGATGGCGCGCAACGGCCGGGCCGGACCTGCGCTGGCGACGGCGGCGATCGGCTCGTTCGTCGCCGGCACCTTCGCCACGATTTTGCTTACGCTGTTTGCGCCCATCGTGGCCAGGCTGGCCCTGAATTTCGGTCCGACCGAATATTTCGCGATCCTGGTGCTGTCGTTCACCACCGTGTCGGCGGTGCTCGGCGCTTCGATGCTGCGCGGGTTTGCCTCGCTGGGCGTCGGGCTGACCATCGGCTTGATCGGCCTGGACTCGACCTCGGGCATTGCCCGCTACACCCTCGGCGTGCCGGAACTGGTGGACGGCATCGAAGTGGTGCTGGTGGCGGTTGGATTGTTCGCGGTGGGCGAAGCCTTGTACAGCCTGCTCTATCAAAAGGAATCAAGCGAAGGACGGCATCGCCTGACCTCGTTGTGGATGACCCGTGCCGACTGGAAACGCTCGGTGCCCGCGTGGCTTCGGGGCACGCTGATCGGTTTTCCGTTTGGCTCGATTCCGGCCGGTGGCGCCGAGATTCCAACCTTCCTGTCCTATTCCACCGAACGCAAACTCAGCAAGTACCCCAAGGAGTTTTCCGCCAACAAGGGCGAAGGCGCCATCGAAGGCGTGGCCGGCCCGGAAGCGGCCAACAACGCCAGCGCGACCGGATCGCTGGTTCCGTTGCTGACCCTGGGCATCCCGACGTCCGCCACCGCGGCAATCCTGTTGGCGGCGTTCCAGAACTACAACCTGCAACCGGGGCCGATGCTGTTCGAAACCTCCGCCGAACTGGTCTGGACGCTGGTGGCCTCGCTGTACATCGGCAACGCGATTCTGCTGGTGTTGAACCTGCCGCTGGTGGGGCTGTGGGTCAAACTGCTGCAAATCCCCCGGCCGTACCTGAACGCCGGCATCCTGGTCTTCGCTACCATCGGCGTGTACGGCATGCGCCACTCATCCTTCGACCTGATCCTGATGTTGGCGATTGGCTGGGGCGGGGTGCTGATGCGCCGGTTCGACTTCCCCGTCGCCCCGGTGATCGTCGGCATGCTGCTGGGGCCGATGGCCGAGAAACAACTGCGCAACGCCTTGTCCATCAGCGAAGGGGACTGGACGGTGTTCCTCACGCAACCGATCTCGGCGTTCTTCCTCGCCCTGACACTGCTGGTGCTGGTGGTGCCCCATGTGCTGCATAAACGCGGCATCAAGTTGCATGAGGATGATTAATGGCATCGAATGTCTCTCAGTTAAATGCAACTAATGTGTGAGCGTATTTACTAATATGGGGCCTCGGTTGTAATAGAACTGTATTGTCAATCTAGTTGCCGGAGACGCTCTAGTTTGAGGAGGTGATTTTGATGACTGTTACAACCTGGGGGCGCCGTAATCGTGTTGGCAAGAAAGCACCGGCGCAAGGCCGGTGCTGAGGGGAGAGTCGGTACCCGCTAGCAAGTACGGAGAACTAGATAATGTGGAAATTAGTGATGGCTATATTATTTATACTCGCACTGGCTTTTTTCATAGTTCCAGCGGCCGCCATTGTCCAAGCACTTATCTATTTTAATCTGTTCGCAGCCGATTTGGGTTGTTAACAAAAAAAACAGTATAATTTTTTTCATTTTTAATACCTGTTGTCTAATCCCGCTGGCCTAAAAATAGTACATAGTACGCTACAGCTTTGTGTTGAGTTATAAAATCCTCGTGTTCTTCCATAACCGTTTGCTATTTGATCCGCGGCAGAAGCTGAAGCAGGGTCGCCCTTCAAGTTTTGGTCCGCCCACTCTCTGGCATCACTTATAATACACGCCATGTCAGAGCCACCTGGCCCGCGCTGACCTGCTTCGCAATTAGCTTTGCAATGGAAGTACTTGTCTGCTCCAATAGTATTAGCGTATCGCATAGCTTGGTAGTTGCCTCCAAAGTCACCTACCGCACCTATTGCTCCAGCTGTGTAAATAACAGGAGCTGAGACTTGGCCAAGAATTGCTGCTTGGGTTGACGAAGAGTTTATTGCTGCCTGGGATTGAGCATATTGAGCTAGCTGAGAGCCGGTCATACCTCCTGCCCCAGAGAAGATGGGTGCCAGTCCTAATGGATCTATAAAGTTAATGGGGTTATCCAGCACGTATCCATACGTATTCAATCCACCCTTCAATCCTATCGAATCACTTTCGATATACCGCCCTGTCTTCGGATCATAGTCGCGAAAATAGTTGTAATTGAGCTGTGTTTGCGCGTCATAAAACTGACCAGGGAATCGCAATGGAATGCGGGTGATAACTCCGTCTCCGTCTACATCCTCATTCGGCGCCGCATCGCCGTACGCATCACTCGCCCAACTCCACACCACTCGATCTGTACTTGCCAGTCGTGGTGTATTCAAGTGATCCGAGTGAAGGTAGACCAGTTCGCTGTCAGCATAAGAGCCTTGTTTGTAAGTTAGCTTAAGTTGTGCAATGGGCATGCCCTTAAGCCAGATCCAATAGTAGGCCAGCGTTCGTTGACCAATAGGATTGTAATCCATCTGTCCGATCATTTCTCCCGCCACTCCGTAGAGGTAGACGCTACCGCTAATGATTGCACCGCTCAGAGGATCATAATTGATTTGAATGCTTCTTTGACCTTGTGCGTTATAAGCATAGGACGCCACTTTTTGCGCCCCTTCTTGATAAACCGCATTCATCCGTCCGCTGTCGTCGTAGGTGTAACTCAATCCATTGCTGTGTTGTTGCACACTACCAGTGGCATCATAGGAGAGTGCAAGCCCGTTAACTGTCTCGAGTTGGTTACTATCCGCAGCCACGGTAGTGTACTGAGACTCGATGATGTTGCCGGTTCCGAGATCGGTTGTGGTGCGGAGGGTGCGATTGCCCCCAGCATCCAGGAAATAGTCCTTATGGGTGTTAGTTGTCTGCTCCCGCGTCAGGCGGTTAAGAGCATCATATTGATATTGCACCGATCCCCAGAGGTTGTTTTTTTGGTCGATTATATTGCCTGCCGCATCATGTCTGTATTGATTCTGCCACGTGCCGGCGCTTTGGGTGGTGAGTTGGTAGTCCTGATCGTAAGTGCGGGTCAACGACATGCCATTCCCCCACGTCAGTTGCGACACTGGGCCGAAGGGGGCATAACCGATATTGCTGGCGATAGAGAATGTTTTACCCATAAAAACAGCACTTACCGCACTGACTTGACCCACGGCATCATGAGCGTAGTTCAGTGCGATTCCGTCAGAGTAGTTATGGTTTGTCAGCCGTCCAATACTGTCATAGGTGAAGCTCTGAGGGATGCTCACGTTGATCTCGTTCAGGTTCAGGATACTCTCCTGTGCGATGAGCAGTCCGCGTCCGTCGTATTTGTAAGAGACTGTGCCGCTGGCATCCTGAATGCTGGTAAGACGCCCTATTCCTTTGTTATCAGCGGTACTTTGATCGTAAGTGTATAGCACGTCCAGCGCTGGGTTTGACGGATAGTGCTGGGCGACCAGGCGGTTCAGCGCGTCGTATTGGTACGTGCTGATCACACCTCGAGCGTCGGTTTTCTGCGTGAGGTTTCCGCTGTTGTCGTAGGTAAAGGATGAAGTGCCACTATCCGGGCTTTGCACCTGTATGACCCGACCATGATTGTCATAGACGTACTGCGTCGTTACTCTGCGCGGATCCACGAACCGGGTGAGTTTGTCGTCCGTATTGTGAGTCAGCGCACTGATTCCACCGAGTGGATCCGTCACTTGAGTGACTCGACCCAAGGCGTCAAATGCCAGACTGGTGGCGTTACTGCGGGCATCGGTGTGTTGGGTCAACTGGTTGTTGAGGTCATAGGCATATCGAGTCGTTTGGCCGCTAGCTCCGACATGAGTCAACAAGCGCCCCAGTTTATCATAGGTACGTTGCTGTTGATGCGTCAGAGCACCGCTGGCATCCCTGATTTGCTCTACCGTGCGATTACCCATTGCATCAAGGGTATAGCTCCGGCTCTCCCCCAAGGCATTGGTTACACCTGTCAGGCGACGAGCATCGTCATAGGTATAAGCTAGAAAGCTGCCATCTGGAGTGGTGATTCGAATGAGGTCGCCGACTGCGTTGTAAACATATTGAGTGGTAGAGCCAGCCGTACTGCTGGATGCCAGCCAGCCTTGCCGGGTATACGTAAAGGTAGTTACAACCCCATTGGGATCAGTAACTGTTTGCGGCCGTCCCTGGCTATCAAAATTGGATAGAGCGACGACTTGACCAAGAGCGTTGATAATTGTGTTCAAATTACCTTGAGTATCATAAGTATATTGCGTGACGTCGGGCACGTCGATTCGCGGCCCATCGATGCTGGCGACTTGACCAAAGGCCGTGTAGGTGTAGTTAATCGTACTATCAGCAGACGCACGCATTGTTACCGATGTGCAAGCCAGCAACACGGAAAGAGTGCCGAGGCAGGACGCAGGAAATGACATGATTAGATCCTTCTAAAATCAGGAAGCTCAGTTTGAGGTGACCCGTTTACTTGAGAGTCTTCCGTTGTCGTCGTAGGTGTAAAGCTTGATTTGATTGGGTTCGATTACCTTTGTTTTTAAATGGCGTGAAGAGTCCCATTCGGTAATGGTTGTTCGGGCGAGTGGTGTGCCACTGGCTTCAGTGCGACTTACCTCTAATCCTATATTATTGTAATGAAAGACAGTAACATTCCCTAATGCATCGGTTCTCTCGGAAATCTGGCCGCGGTCATTGTAGGCAAAAATTGAATTGCTAAGTGGGCAACTGCTTGATGGCTGGCCAATAATGGATGTTACTCTCTTAACGCCTTGAATGGTTTCGAATTTGTAAGTTGTTGTTCTTCCGAGTTCGTTGGTGACGGAAGTCGATCCATCAATGTTATATGTGATGGTTTTTTTATAGGCTTCATTGGCATGTTCGCTTGATATGGCACGGCCCTGCTCGTCATAGTTCCAAGTTGCAAAGCGTACCCCTCTTTCATCCACTATGCCCGTGAGGAGATTTGAGTTCGTACTGACCTCATATAAGTAGGTCCTGTGTTCTGTGGTTTCGTCGCCCTGATATTTGATGCTGACAGAGCTTAACTGTCCATGATCATTATAGGAGTAGGTAATTTTCACGTCTTGGTTCTCTACAGAAAGGGGCTGGCCTAGCCCGTATTCTTTTAATATCAAGTATTTTCCGTACTCGTCTGTCAAGGTTACTGCATCCCCTGAGTAGCTGATCATCACCTTCTGGCCGAGGGAGTTGTTTTTTGAAATTAGCTTTCCCTGATAATCAAATACTAATTTTTCATTGTTGGAGGACGTATAGGTCCAAGTTGACTCAAACCAATTTCCGTTTTCGAGTAGAGTCAGGTGCCCTAGCTCTGTTGATTCTGGGGTCGTCACATCGCCTGAGCGAGTGAAGTGGATCTGTCTGCCATCATTTTGCCTCATGACTACTTTGTCAGAAGTTATAAACAGGCGCTGGGAATATGAGTGTCTCCAAATACCTTCTTTGCTGTTGTAATGTCTCTCCAGGGTCAATGGTGAGCCGCTTGAGGCAGTGTAATCATGCTCGACCTGAATTTTATTTCCTGTTGCGTAGTTTATCGGGTTTCCAGTGAAAGTATTTGAATCGCAACTTTGAAATGGTGGAATGCCTAGCTGTTTTCTATCGATCTCTCCAGTCATTGCGTCGCATGCACCTGTCCCTGGATTAAATGACTTTCCAGCAACGCATTGCACGCCGTACCTATATACGGTTATTTGCCGCGGATAGAAGTCGTACGGAAAGAATGGGCTTCGTAGCTGTATTGAGCAGTAAGCCATTACAGGGTTAACAAATTGGTATCGAATATTCGTGATGCGGATGGTTTCTTTCTTGACATCTTCCTGTGGGTGAGGCCAAGAAGGTGGTGAATATACTATTTCTGCTACTGCCCGGCAGGCGGATATAATATCGGGTTGGGGTGGGGTTCTCCATGTATAACCAATCCAGCCATCTTCGGCTTTTGATGAATCAGAAAATAGAAAAAAATATATTGTTAGTAGTGTGGTTGAAAGTCGAAAAATGTTTCGGTGCATGTCAGTGCTCCTTGTGGTACAAGTTCTCATCGGGTTTGATGTTTCGTTGTGGTGTGTGTTGTAGGGTTTTGTGTGGGTGGATTGTATTTAAAAGACTGATTAGAATCTTCGATTAATCGATTCGATATATTTAATGGTCATGTCTAGTGGGGGTAAAAATACGATTGGAAGTAATAAGTGTGTTATAAATGTATAGGGTTTTTAATGGTGTTTTATTAAGCGGTAACTTTTAGCACAGGAGTCGTGAATGAAGGTTCAGCTGTATTAAGTACGGTTTGTGGGTGGAGAGCGAAAGGGTCGGCCGCTTCAACATCAAACTGTTGTCTGATCACACCGCAACGTCGGAACGCCGCCCGGAGCAAGCTCGCCGCAGCAGGGGGGCTTGCTTGCAGCTTGCGCGGCAAACCATTGCATCACCGGCGCGCACGCCGGATGCGATGCCGCCGAAGGTTGCAGGCACAGCGAGTAAATCCCCCGGATCTTCAACGGCTCACCGAACGGAATCACCAGTTCGCCCCGTTGAATCGACTCTCCCGCCAGGGTCATGTCGGACATCGCCACGCCAAGGCCCCGGGCGGCGGCATCGAGCGCCAGTTCGTCGAGGTTGAAAGGGATGTGCCGATAGTCATGCAGCGACTTGCCGCCATGGAATGACAGCCAGACCTGCCAGTCATGTTGATCGGAAGAGCGGTGCAGCAAGGCGAACCCCGACAGATCCTCCAGTGAAGCCAATGGCCGGGTCGGGGTGCCCAGCCCTGGCCCATACACCGGCACCAACGCCTCTTCGAACAGGGTCAGGCAATTGGGCGCCGTAGCCGGCTCGGGCAGATAGAGAATGTAGGCGTCGCTGTCACTGGCCGGCTCGACCACTTCGGTGGCCACGGTTTCGATTGCCAGGGATACATCCGGGTGGTGCCGGTAGAAATCACTCAGCTTGGGCAGCAGCCAGCGCACCGTCAACGACACGTGCATGCGAATGCGGAACGGGCGTTTTTGCGGCGCGAGCCGGTCTTCGAGTGTCCGCAACTGTTCGAGGATGCTGTGGGCGACCTGGCCAACGGTAACGTTTTCGCGGTGATCGGTTTCAACGGCGACATCGTGCAGGCCGCCGCCAGCGCTAGGGAAGCCAAAAACGGGATCGAAATTGCCTACTCGATCCAGGACGAAGGTTCCACCTTATGGATGGACATGGTGGTCATGCCCAAGAACGTGCCGCATGAGAAAAACGGCTACGCCTACATGAACTACCTGCTGGAGCCGAAGGTGACTGCCAACATCAGCAACAGCATCCATTACGCCAACCCCAACAGTGTGGCGGATGCCTACGTCGACCCGGCGGTGAAGCAGGACCTGGCGATCTATCCGCCGAAAAACGTCATGGACAAGCTGTTCGCCGTCGAGGACTTGCCCGCAGCCATCGCGCGGTTGAGCACGCGGCTGTGGACCAGGGGGTAAACCAATACCTGACCGGTTCAGGCCAGCATCGACATCAACCCCCCCTGACGATCCAGTTTGGCCAGGTCGTCGAAGCCGCCGATGTGCGTGTCGCCGATGAAGATCTGCGGCACGCTGCGTCGACCACTGCGGTTGAGCATTTCCTGCATTTTTCCGGGCTCGCGTTCGATATTGATCTCTTGCATCACCGCGCCTTTGCTCGCCAGCAAGGCTTTTGCGTTGCGGCAGTAAGGGCAGGTGTCGGTTGTGTATAGGGTCACGGTGTTCATGGTGGGTCCTCCGTCAATCCAGTCATTCAGGCATCGATGGCCGGGAAGTCGATATCGGTCAGCGCTGTATTGTTCAGGTAGTTGGTCAAGGTCTGCGAAGCCACATGGGCGATCACCTCGATGATTTTGCTGTCGTCGATGCCGGCGGCACGGGCAGCGGCGATCTGTTCGACGGTCAGGTGCCCACGGCTTTCGGTGATCTGGCGGGCGAGGGTGGCGAAGGCGTTTAACTCGCCGTGTCGTGCGCTGAGGATGTCCTGCTTCGACAGTCCGGTCTTGCTGGCGAACAGTGTGTGAGCGGCCAGGCAGTAGTCGCAGCCGTTGACCTGCGAAGTGGCGAGGGACACCGCTTCCTTTTCCGTGGCGCTCAGGGACGTTTTGCCCAACGCTGCCGAGTTTTGCAGGTACGCGGCCAGCACCGCTGGGGCGTGAGCCAGGACTTTGAAGGTATTGGGCACAAAGCCGACTTTTTTCTGCACGGCTTCCAGCAGCGGGCGGGTGGCGTCGGTGGCGTGTTCCAGGCTGATCGGGGCAATGCGGGTCATGGTGATACTCCGTGGTGTGAAGCGCGGTATGCGCTGGGAACGGAGCTGATGTTAGGGCGTGTGTCTGGCGTAATGGGTGCAAATCGTCGATGATATGCGACAGATCGTCCAGAATAGCCTTCGGGAGCCCTGTCATGGATCGTTTGTCCACGTTGCTCACACACTTCGGCGTCAATGCCGGCACTTTCCATAGCGGTACTTTTTGCGGCACCGCCGCCTACGATGGCCAACAGACCAGCGGTCATTTGCACTTGCTTCAGGCGGGCGAGTTGCGGCTCAAGATGGGCGATCAGCCGGACCTGCAACTGTCCGAGCCGAGCCTGATCTTTTTCCCCCGGCCCTATCGTCATCGCCTGTTCGCGTCTGAAGCGTCCGGCACGCAACTGGTGTGCGCGACCCTGGATTTCGACGGCGGTGCGGGCAATGCCCTGGCGGCGGCGCTGCCGGATTACCTGGTGCTCAAGCTCGATGAAATCCCGACCCTGGCCGGGACTCTGGAATGGCTGTTCAACGAGGCGTTTGACGGTACGTGCGGACGCGAAGCGGTGATGGATCGCCTGTTCGAGCTGCTGGTGATTCTGTTGCTGCGGCACATCCTGAGCACCACCGGCCAGCAGCCGGGCATGATGGCCGGCCTTGCCGATGTGCGCCTGGCGCGGCCCCTGAGCCTGATGCACGAAACCCCGGCCAAGGCCTGGAGCGTGGCCGAACTCTCGGTCGCCGCCAATATGTCGCGGGCCAGTTTCGCCGAGCACTTTCGCCGGGTGGTCGGGCAGACGCCGGTGGATTACCTGGTGAGCTGGCGCATCAGCCTGGCGCAGAAACGCCTGCGCGAGGGTCGGCCGATTGCGTTGATCGCCGAGGAAGTCGGTTACGAAAGCCCCTCGGCGCTGGCCCGGGCGTTTCGGCGTAAAACCGGGCTCAGTCCCAGGGAGTGGAAAGGTAGTTGATTCACCCGAAAACCCCTGTAGGAGCGAGCCTGCTCGCGATGGTTGCTAACGATTACGCGTGTTACCTGAATAAACGCGGTGCATTTACGTCCATCGCGAGCAGGCTCGCTCCTACAGGTTATGTTGGTGGCTTACGAACTCATCAGAACTTGAACGCCTGCCGTCCCACCAGCAACCATTTGCCTTCCTGCTTTTGCCAGATCTGGAGGTTTTCGATTTCCGTCGGCACCACTTCAGTGCCTTTGAGCGCTTGCGCCGAGAAGTGGTGACGGACCAGCGCGACATCGCCGGAGACGGTTATGGTCTGGTTCTGCATCTCCAGGGTCTTGAACGCGCTTTTGCCGGTTTCGATGTCGGCGATGAAGGCCTTCTTGTCCTGGATCTTGCCGCTGGAATGCCCGTAGGTCAGGTTCTCGGCGGTCAAGGCGTTCAGTTCCGGGATGTCCTTGTGCAGCATGGCCTGGGTCAGATGGTCGACCGCCTGGGCCACGTCCTTGTCCGTGGCAGCCGGGGTGGCGGCGACGTAGCCGCTGAACAGGCACAGAAAACCGATCAGCACTTTTGCTTTTTTCATGGGTGTTTCCTTGTTGTTGTAGGAGTAGCGCGATGACTGGACGATAATTCGTCAGTCATCGTACAACTTAGCATGCATCAGAGGAAAAAAGCGAACTTGCCTGGCACCCTTGCCTCGAAGTTAAAAGGGCGATGTCCCGACTTCGAGGTATTGCGCCATGCAGCCTGACCCGCGTTTACGGCTCGACCTGACGTTGCTCTTGGTGTTCGTGCTGATTGTCGTGGTGTCGGGTTTTTCTCCTCGCAGCCGGGTGGACTGGGCGCTGGAAAACCTGCTGGTGCTGTTGCTGGTGGGGACTTTGGTGGCGGTATCTCGTCGGTTCCGCTTGTCGGCGACGTCTATCACGCTGGTGTTTGCGTTTCTGTGCGTGCATGAACTGGGTGCCCATTACACCTATTCCCGGGTGCCTTACGATCATTGGTTTTCGGCGTGGTTGGGCTTCAGTTTCGACCGGGTGGCAGGTACACACCGCAATCACTACGACCGACTGGTGCATCTGAGCTACGGGCTGCTGCTGGTTTATCCGGTTCGTGAAGTGCTGTGGCGGCTGACGCCGTTGCGCGGGTTCTGGCTGTTTTTCGTGACCCTGAACATCATGCTGTCGACATCCGCCGTATATGAACTGGTGGAGTGGATCGGCGGTGCTTTCCTGGGCAAAGACACGGCGAAGGCCTTCGTCGGCGCGCAAAACGATCCTTGGGATTCGCAAAAGGACATGGCCATCGCGGTGGTCGGTGCGTTTGCCAGCCTGTTGCTGGTGTCCCTGCGCGGCATGGCGCAAAAGCAACTGGTGACGACTGCAAGGTGATCGGTTCAGGCTTTGAGGTAGAGGTTGCCTGACAGGCCGCCTTCGCGAGCAGGCTCGCTCCCACAGGGGATCTTCGGCATATGGAGATCAACTGTGGGAGCGAGCCTGCTCGCGATGGCATTAGACCAAACAGCGCCAGACTCAAACCTTACAGGTACTTATCCGTCACAGCCCCCTCCGAAGCACTGGATACGGTCTTCGCATACTTGGCCAACACCCCGCGCGTATATTTGGATGGCGGCCGCACCCAGCGCGACTTGCGCTCGGCCAGCACCGCATCGGAGACATCCACCGTGATCTGCCGGGTTTCTGCATCGATGATGATCCTGTCGCCATTCTCCACCAGCGCAATGGGCCCGCCTTCAAAGGCTTCCGGCGTGATATGCCCGACCACGAAACCATGGGAGCCACCGGAAAAACGCCCGTCGGTGATCAGCGCCACCTCCTTGCCGAGGCCCTTGCCCATGACCGCCGAGGTCGGCGAGAGCATTTCGCGCATGCCCGGCCCGCCCTTGGGCCCTTCGTAGCGGATCACGATCACTTCGCCGGGCTGCACTTCGCCATTGAGAATGCCGGCCAGAGCGCCTTCTTCGCCGTGATAGACCCGGGCCGTGCCTTCGAAGCGCAGACCTTCCTTGCCGGTGATCTTGGCCACGGCGCCGGTGGGCGAGAGGTTGCCACGCAGAATGACCAGGTGAGAGTCCTTTTTGATCGGCTGGTCGAAAGGCCGGATCACGTCCTGGCCGGCCGGGTAGTCGGGCACGCTGGCGAGGTTTTCCGCCAGGGTCTGGCCGGTGACGGTCAGCACATCGCCGTGCAGCATGCCGGCATCGAGCATGCGCTTCATCAGCGGTTGAATGCCGCCGATGGCCACCAGCTCGCTCATCATGTATTTACCGCTGGGGCGCAGGTCGGCGACCACCGGGGAAACCTTGCCCAGCTCGACGAAGTCATCCAGGGTCAGCTCGACGTCCACCGCATTGGCCATGGCCAGCAGATGCAGCACGGCGTTGGTCGAGCCGGCGAGGGCGATCACCACGCGAATGGCGTTCTCGAAGGCTTTGCGGGTCATGATGTCGCGGGGCTTGAGGTCGAGCTTGAGCAGCTCCATCACCTGCTGGCCGGCGCGGAAACTGTCCGAGGCCTTGTCGCCGCCAATGGCCTCCTGAGAGCTGGAGCCGGGCAGGCTCATGCCCAACGCTTCGATGGCCGAGGCCATGGTGTTGGCGGTGTACATGCCGCCACAGGAACCGGGGCCGGGAATCGCCACTTCTTCGATCTGCTTGACCTGGATCTCGCTGATATCGCCCCGCGCGTGCTGGCCCACGGCCTCGAACACGGAAATGATGTCGGTGTGGCCGGCGCCCGGCTGGATGGTGCCACCATAGACAAAGATCGACGGGCGATTCAGCCGCGCCATGCCGATCAGGCAGCCCGGCATGTTCTTGTCGCAGCCGCCGATGGTCACCAGGCCGTCGAAACCCTCACAACCGGTGACCACTTCGATGGAGTCGGCGATCACCTCGCGGGACACCAGCGAATACTTCATGCCTTCGGTGCCGTTGGCGATGCCGTCGGAAATGGTGATGGTGTTGAAGATCACGCCCTTGGCACCGGCGGCGTTCGCACCTTTTTCAGCTTCGAGCGCCAGCTTGTCGATGTGCATGTTGCAGGGCGTGACCATGGCCCAGGTCGAGGCGATGCCGATCTGCGGCTTGGTGAAGTCTGCATCGGTAAAGCCCACGGCCCGCAACATGGCGCGTGCCGGTGCGGCCTCCACGCCATCGATCACTTGAGAGGAGTACTTGCGCAGATCGTCTTTGTCACTCATGACTGCTCCTATCGCTTATGGCTGTTCCTCACGCACTCATGGAGAAAAACAGGATGAGTATAGAAGGCCGGGCGCCCGGACCCGGACTAACCGGTCGGGAACAGACGCGCGGGTAAGCCTTGTCGTGATATTCTTGGCGACAACTTGGTTTGATCAATTCAGTTTGCGTGTCCTTGAGACGTGCCGACGGAATCACTGTCGCTCAAGTAGCTGAAGCCAATAAAGATAAAAAGTCAGTTCAGAAGGGACATTAAAGTGGGGTCGATGCGGTTCATCGGCCTTGTGTGCCCACCCTGCAATCCTTGAGTGCCGCACCCGTGACTGCCGTGAAACATGGGGCTGTGCGCGTGAGGATGGAAGGGCGGATGGCGTTTTATCATAGGTGCTACAGATGTTTAAGAAAGTGAACACGGCCCTGCTAGGGCTGGCTTTGTCCATGGGGATGTCTGCCGTCCACGCGGAAGAGGCCAAGAAAGTCGATGTGCTGCTGATCGGCGGCGGCATCATGAGCGCGACCCTGGGTGTGTGGCTCAATGAGCTGGAACCTGGCACCTCGATGCAAATGATCGAGCGCCTCGACGGCGTCGCCCAGGAAAGCTCCAACGGCTGGAACAACGCCGGTACCGGTCATTCCGCCTTGGCCGAGCTGAACTACACCCCGGAAGACGAGAACGGCAAGGTTTCGATCCCGAAGGCCGTTGAAATCAACGAAGCGTTCCAGATCTCCCGTCAGTTCTGGGCCTGGCAGGTTCAGCAAGGCGTGCTGAAGAACCCGCGTTCGTTCATCAACTCCACCCCGCACATGAGTTTCGTGTGGGGCGATGACAACATCAAGTTCCTGAAAAAACGCTACGAAGCCCTGCAGGCGAGCCCGCTGTTCGCCGGCATGCAGTACTCCGAAGACCCGGCTGTGATCAAGCAGTGGGTGCCGCTGATGATGGAAGGGCGTGACCCGAACCAGAAAATCGCGGCCACCTGGAGCCCGCTCGGCACCGACGTGAACTTCGGCGAAATCACGCGTCAGTTCGTTGCGCACCTGCAAACCACGCCGAAGTTCGACTTGAAGCTGTCCAGCGAAGTACAGGACATCACCAAGAACGAAGACGGCAGCTGGCGTGTCAGCTACAAGAACCTGAAAGACGGCAGCAAGACCGAAACCGACGCCAAGTTCGTGTTCATCGGCGCTGGCGGCGGTGCCCTGCACCTGCTGCAGAAGTCCGGCATTCCTGAAGCCAGGGAATACGCAGGCTTCCCGGTAGGCGGCTCGTTCCTGGTGACCGAGAACCCGACCATCGCCGAGCAACACCTGGCCAAGGCCTACGGCAAAGCCTCCGTTGGCGCTCCGCCGATGTCGGTTCCGCACCTGGACACCCGCGTGCTGGATGGCAAGCGCGTGATCCTGTTTGGCCCGTTCGCGACCTTCAGCACCAAGTTCCTGAAAGAAGGTTCGTACCTGGACCTGCTGACCACCACGACCACGCACAACGTGTGGCCAATGACCAAGGTCGGCATCAAGGAATACCCGCTGGTTGAGTACCTGGCAGGCCAGCTTATGCTGTCGGATGAAGACCGCATGAACGCCCTGAAGGAATACTTCCCGAACGCCAAGGCTGAAGACTGGCGCCTGTGGCAAGCCGGCCAGCGCGTGCAGATCATCAAGCGTGACGAAGCCGCCGGTGGCGTGCTGAAACTGGGTACCGAGATCGTCGCTTCGCAAGACGGCAGCATCGCCGGGCTGCTGGGCGCCTCCCCAGGCGCTTCGACCGCCGCACCGATCATGCTGACCGTGCTGCAGAAAGTGTTCAAGGACAAAGTCGCGACCCCTGAGTGGCAGGCAAAACTGCACCAGATCGTGCCGAGCTACGGCACTCAGCTGAACGCCAGCCCTGAGAAAGTCGCTGAAGAGTGGGCCTACACCGCCAAGGTGCTGGAACTGACTCCGCCACCAGCGGTGATCGCGCCGGCTGTGAAGCCTGTGACTGTCGATACGGATGCGAAGGCTCCGAAGGCTAGTGCTGCGAGTGATATGGCTCTGTAATTAGAGACCGGATCAAAAAAAGCCCACTGAACCGGCGACGGTCAGTGGGTTTTTTTGTGGGCTGGAAAATGATTCTGGAGGCATGATCGGCATTATGTTTGGTCGCGGTAGGGACGGCAGGTAACTGCCGTCCCTACCGCGACCGCCGAACTCACCTTCCTGATGCCTGCGCTCAGGGCGATGGAGTCCATCTATTGAGATGCCCTCACCTGTCGGGCAAACTCCTGTTGCTTCATTGGCCGATAACAGGAGTTTACGGATGCCATTTCCACTGACGGAACATAATGCCTTGTTGGCCCTGAAGGGCGTAGGGCCGGCCGTTATCGCTCGCCTTGAGCAGATGGGCATTGACTCGCTAGCTGTGCTCAGCAAAGCGAATGCTTGTGACATCCTGGCTCAGGCATCGGCAGCAGTGGGGTCGACTTGCTGGAAGAATAGCCCCCAAGCTCGGGCCGCCATTAACGCGGCCATTGAGCTTGCAAAGGACTCTCAGTTGAGCACACCTGGTGCGTAAAGCGGATCGCTTATTTCAATTGGTAAATCTGATTCGTGTCCATCAGCCAATCTCTGCTGAACGACTGGCTAGCCGAATTGGCGTTTCCGTTCGCTCAATCTATCGATACATCGACGACCTTTCCTTCAGTGGAATCCCAATCTATGGTACCGCCGGCGTGGGGTATGCCTTGGATGCCGATTTTGAGATGCCGCCGTTAACGTTGAACAGGCTCGAACTGGATGCATTGATGCTCGGGATGGAAATGCTTTCCGCTTCCGCCGATAACGATCTAAGTGCTGCTGCGAGGATGTTGTTGAGTAAAATCTCAGCGTCCATAGTCCATCACAAGGTTGACCCCAGCGCAGCAAAAATCAGGGCACTTGGAACAACACCTTCCTCGACACGTGGTCATTTGGCAACCCTTCGAAATGCCATCGAAAACACTCAGGCGCTGAAGATAACTTATACCAGCTTGGACGGTGCGGTTTCGCAACGCCTCATTTCCCCCCTTGGCCTTTTCTACTGGGGAGGAAAGTGGACGGTTGGAAGCTGGTGTAGTACCAGGGCGGCTTACCGCGATTTTCGGGTCGATCGCATAGCCTCCATCGTTATTGCCCAACAACCATCACCCGACAATCCTGCCCTTGATCTCCAGGCGTATATGAAGCACCAGGCAAGCCAGTGGAAAGCGATCACCACTACTGACACTACGCTGTCAGTATGAGCTACTGATAATTGGGACTTCCTAACACAAGCAGGTCATCCCTATGCAGCGCTCATCTCATGTACTCGAATTAGCCATTTTCAAGGTCAAACCGGAATGCGTTGCGCAAGTGCCTGTACTCCGCGCGAGGCTTCGTGAAACGTTAAAGACTTTTCCGGGTTTGATTGAGTACCACGCGTACTGCCCTATGAGCGACGACCGAATCTTCGCGGACCTGGCAATGTGGGACAGTCTTGAGAACGCACAAAAAGTGGCAAAGGCGTTCAACGATGGAGATCCGAGATTCTCTGAGTATATGTACGCTATTGAAAACCTGACGTTCATGAGTCATCTCGTTCCAGAGATGAGTTGACCCCCGACGGACTGCCAGAGCAGGCAAGAGACACCGATGCCTTTGCTTTCAGGCATCGGTGTCGTCACTTACAGTGTAAGTGTTCTCAGATCACCTATTGCTGGATTCCGGGCTGCAAACTGAAGTCATATGGTAAAACCGTTTCGAAAAAAGTAACCGTCCGGCCAACACATCTTCCTGATCCCCGCATTTAAGGCTACGGGGTCTGCCTTTGTCGATGTCAGCTACGCGGATCGAGCTTCGGCTCTAGAAGCTCTGAAGGCATCAATTACGTCTTGAGTGAGCGCCATAACTGTCGTTGTACTGACTTCAATGAGGCTGATAATGTCTGCTCGCGGGCCCTGTTTCCAGGCAGCGCTTGCGTAAAAAATATCTTGAGATGCTTGGCGATGGCTCTCGCTTTCATAGGCGCGAATCAGGTGATAGCTGTCACAATCATGCAATGAGCCGCCATAAGAAACGACATCTATGCCAGCTTCCAGGTGAAGCGGAACACTTACATTCTGCATTATTCGATGAAAATCCAATCCCGATCCTGGCTTTAAGGTGTACATCAGGATTTCAATAATTCGAGTCATTCCAAGTCTTCCATGTGGAGTTTCAACGTGAGTATCCGTACATCCCGGTTTACGTTGTCAGGCGGGTGGCCAGTTATGCGGCAGCAGCTCGGTAATCTTACTCGCCCGCTGCGTCGGCAGGCGCGCTAAAACATCCTTCAGGTAAGCATACGGATCATGCCCGTTGAGCAAGCTCGGTTTACAGCATCTTTTTTGGTATCGAAGTGACCAGATGAACGCTGAGCACTACTGTACATATGCAGCGTCCCGCCCGGCTTTTGAGGACTTTTTGTTGGTTTGAAAGCGGTAATTAGTCTCAAGTTTTTCCATATCCCATGGGGCTTGCACTGCACAACCCACCTCGCTAACCTTCGCCCGTCGCTGCCAATTCAGCGAACGGGTGTGGTAGCCCGATTTTCATAGGAGCCCAATCCATTGGAGTTCCAAATGCTCAACGAAAACGCTGATTCATCAGCAACCCCAAGCTCGTCAAAGTTCGATGCTGAGTTCGTGTCCCGCAAACCGGCCGGGGCGGACCGCCGTCCCAACCCCATCTTCACCATTGCCCCCAACGTCAACAACGAAACCCTCCTGGTTCATGCCTGTGAAACCCTTGCCTCGGCCAGTGTCATGGCCAGTGAACTGGCGTTTATTCTCACCGGCCCTAAATGCAATTTGGCATTGGGGATTCAACAGATGATTGCCTTGGCGGAGCTATCGGTGAACCGCGTGCTGGATCAGGTAGATCCGCAGTAGCAGGCGAGGGCGGTTATTAGCCTGATGGGAAAAAGCCCACTGAACCGGCGACGGTCAGTGGGTTTTTTTGTGGGTGATGGCACAGGCAACGCCTTGAACCCGGAGTGTCTACGCCGGCCTTGACAGGGGGTTCTGTCATCAATTGTCAAGTCGCTGACGCTCAATGAGAAGCAGACAGTTTGGCCCTGAGGATACTGGTTTGTTTACCGACCTCGGTAAGGCGAAACCGTAGACCTGATACCTCTCCGCCCTGGCGGGAATTTGTAGGAGCGAGCGTGCTCCGGGCGGCGTTCCGACGATGGACTCAAGTGCGCTACGTTTAGTCAGTAAGCACGCGTTTTCGTTAACGACCATCGCGAGCAAGCTTGCTCCTACAGTCAGTTGCATCTCAATAAAACAATCATAGAGAGCGCAGAATGAAGTTCAGTTTTGTAGACAACAGCAAACCGACCCGCCGGCGGGTTCTACGCGATGCTTTCACTCTGGCTTTGGCGGCCTCGCCGCTGGCAAGCCTGGCCAGGGCAGCCGACGGAACCGGGGCGGCTGGTGAGGCTGCCGAGGAAGTGACTTTTGCGGCGGGCCCACGACCATTGGTGCAATACCCGCAGAAACGCCCGTTGACCCTGGTGACCACGCGGCCGCCGCATCTGGAGACGCCGTTCCCTGTCTTCAACGAAGGGCCGATCACGCCCAATGACGCCTTTTTCGTGCGTTACCACCTGGCCAATTTCCCGACCAGCATCGATCCGGACAGCTACCGCCTGACGATCAAGGGCTCGGTCGACACGCCGCTGTCGCTTTCCCTCGCCGAGCTCAAGGCCCTTGCCGAACCGGTTGAAGTGGTGGCCGTGAATCAATGTTCGGGCAACAGCCGTGGCTTCTCGATGCCCCGCGTGTTCGGTGCTCAGTTGGGCAATGGCTCCATGGGCAATGCGCGCTGGGTGGGGATACCGCTCAAGGCGGTGCTGGAAAAGGCGGGGGTAAAAGCCGAGGCCCGGCAAGTGACCTTCCGTGGGCTGGATAAACCCGTGCTGCCGAGCACGCCGGAGTACATCAAGGCGCTGGACATCAGCCATGCCATGGACGGTGAGCCGATGATCGCCTGGTCGATGAATGGCACCGACCTGCCATTTCTCAACGGTTACCCGATTCGCCTGGTGGTGCCAGGCTATTTCGGCACGTACTGGGTCAAGCACCTGAGTGAGATCGAAGTCGTCGACCATACCTTCGACGGTTTCTTCATGGCCAAGGGGTACCGGGTTCCGGATAACGATTGCTTGTGCATTGCCCCCGGCACCACGGCGGCGAAAACCCTGCCGATTTCCAAATTGCCGGTGCGCAGTTTCATCACCAGCGTTAAACACGGCGATGTAGTGCCGCTGAACAAAAGCCTGGAGCTCAAAGGCATCGCGTTCGACGGGGGCGTTGGGGTCAACAAGGTGGAAGTGTCGATCGACGGCGGAAAAACCTGGCGCGAAACCACGCTCGGGCAGGACCTTGGCCGTTACTCCTTCCGTGAGTGGACACTGCCGATCAGCTTTACCAGCAAGGGCGCCACGCAGTTGATGGTGCGAGCCAGCAACAGTGCCGGCGAGACACAACCGCCGCAAGCCGACTGGAACCCTGCTGGCTACCGCCGCCACGTCGTCGAAACCACCCACGTCACTGTCGCCTGAGGAGGGCTGCATGAAACTTGTGAAATGCATGACCGCCTTGCTCTGCGCGGCTCCGGTTTTTCTCACCACCCTGGCTGGCGCCGCGCCTCTGTCCATCACGCTGCCGCCTGAAACGGCTGCGTTCAAGCCCAGCACGATGCCTGGCTACGCTTTGGCGCAGCAGAAGTGTTCCATCTGCCATTCGGCCGATTACATCAGCTTCCAGCCGCCTGGCCTGAGCCTGGCGCAGTGGACCGCCGAAGCGGGCAAGATGCAGCACGTGTACGGCGCTCCGATCAGCGATCAGGATGTGAGTGTGATCGGCGCTTACCTGGCGGTGACCTACGGCAGTGCGAAGGCCAATGATGCCGATGTTCAGGCTGCCTCGAACGCCCCGGCGGCCCAGCCCCCGGCGGTGGCTGTGGCAAAAGTCGACGCCAAGGCCTTGCTGCAGAACAACGCCTGCCTGTCCTGCCACGCGATCGATCACAAGGTGGTAGGCCCGGCCTACCGCGATGTGGCGGCCAAGTATGCCAAGGACCCGCAGGCCATGGACCGGTTGATGGCCAGCATCCAGCACGGCGGCAGCGGCAAATGGGGGGATGTGCCCATGCCACCGTTCGCGCAGTTGAGCGCGGACGACCTGAAAAGCCTGGCGACTTTTATCCTGCAACAGTGAGGCAGTATCAGCCTGATGCGAAAAGCCCACTGAACCCGCTCCGGTCAGTGGGCTTTTTTGTAAGCGCCACGCGGTCCTTGGCAGTCTGTGATTGAGTTGCTCCGTGCAATCGACCGCGATGACTTTTCGATCCTTGGTGCGCAGATCCTGGTCAAATCAAGGGTTTTGTAATCTATCGCTGCCTGACGCCCTCGAACGAACCTGTGCGCACCTCGCCGCTGCGGATGTAGCGGGCGATCAGCACACCCCCGGGTGAGCTGATCGAATTCACCAGGGTAAAGGCCGACGCCTGTGCGTTGTCGTCGAACAGGCGCTTGCCGCGCCCCAGCAGGATGGGGTGAATCATCAGCCGCAACTCGTCCACCAGGCCGGCGGCAAGCAGTTGCCGCACCAGGTCGCCGCTGCCCTGGGTCAGTAGCTGAGGACCGTCCTGGCGCTTGAGTGCGCTGATCGTGTCGACCAGGTTGCCCTCCAGCGCGTGACTGTTGTGCCAGGCCAGCGAGTCGGCGCGATGGGTGGCCACATGTTTGGGGACGGCGTTGAACAGGTCAGCGATGGTGTGGTGGGTTGAGTCGGCCTGAATGTGCGGCCAATAGGCGGCGAAGATGTCGTAGGTACGACGTCCCAGCAGCAACTCGAATGGCTGCGAGAACAGGTCCTGGACGGCCTGGCCGGTGGTTTTGTCGGCGTAGGGCACGATCCAGCCACCGAAGCGGAATCCGCCACTGCAATCCTCCTCAGGCCCGCCGGGCGCCTGCATGACGCCGTCCAGACTTACGAACGCGGCAACGGTCAGTGTGCGCATGCTGTTCTCCTGGTTGGTCCTGGTTCAAGAGTTTGAGTAGGGAAGTCTGCGATCCCCTTGAGACCGTTCCCTGAAAGATAGTCGTTTCCATGTGCGACGAAAGTCGTATGGCGGTCTGTACCAGCGAATGTTAGCGAATGTTAATCTTGAAAGTGCAATTGCAAATTTGTATCATTCGTTTTCACTTCAGCGAAGCAGGGAACGCAGCGCCAAAACAATAATAAGGTCAAGGCAATGCTCAAAATGCTTCTCGTGTACGGTCATCTGCTCGCTACGTGTATTGCCCTGGGGAGGGTGTTGCAGGCGGATCACAAGCTTTGGAGTTGGCGCAAGGAAATACTGGACCAGGCGAGGCTTGAATACCTCGATGAAACCCAGAAGATTGTCAGCCTTGCCCTGCTGGCCCTTTGGGCAAGCGGACTGTTGCTGGTGCTACAGGGTTATCTCAATGAAGGCGACGCGTATCTGCTCAATCAGAAACTCTGGGCCAAGGTGACGGTCGTCGCGCTGCTGAGCCTCAACGGTGCACTCTTGCATCGAGTCGGCTTCCCGCTGCTGCAAAAGGCTCCATTCGTCGCACTGCGCAGCGCAGGCCGCACGCGGCTCGCCTTGTTGGGTGCGCTTTCCATGAGCGGTTGGCTATTCGCCGCTTTCCTGGGGGTGGCTCGAGCCTGGAATCACGTGTTGCCTTATCTGCATGTGATGGGCGCATTCGCCGCATTCTCGTTACTGGCTTGTTGCGTGGCACTGGCAGTCGCCAGCAGGGCAGGCAGTGTCGATGCGCAAAAATCCTCGGTACCGGGGTAGCGATCAACAGACTGTATTTCACATCTGTAAACCCGAACTAACTTCATTGCGCGGGAAAAATTCCCGCGCATAAAATTCAGGCGAAGCTGTAAGTCTGACGGATTGCTCCCGTGCTGTTCAGGGATTGCAACGCGTATTGCGTTGGCACTGCTCGCGGGAAATTCATGGGATTATTTCCCACGCAGCTATACTGGGGTTGTCTACCCAGGAATTCGCTGAATGCAATCGTCCACGCTGCCTACTTCGCTCCTCAAAGCCTTGCGGCATGTCATGCAGCCGCTGGTGCGCCTGATGCTGCGCAAAGGCGTCACCTACCTGGTGTTTGCCGACCTGCTCAAGGAGGTTTTCGTCGAAGTGGCGGACCGTGAGTTCCGCTTGGGCGAGAAGGCACCGACCGACAGCCGCATCAGCCTGCTCACCGGCGTGCATCGCAAGGATGTACGGCGCTTGCGCAATACCAGCGACCTGGCTGCTTCCACGCTTCCGGAAAACATCACGTTCGGTGCGCAACTGGTCAACGCCTGGGCCAAGGCGCCCTTTTGCAACGACGCCGGCCAGCCACTGCCACTGCCTCGATTGGCCAGTGTCGGCGGCGACCGCTCCTTTGACGCCTTGGTGGCGCAGGTCAGTACGGATATCAGGGCGCGGGTGGTATTGGACGAGTGGCTGCGCCTGGGGGTCGTGCGCCTTGACGAACAAGAGCGTGTTCACCTTGAAGCCCAGGCCTTCGTGCCACAAAAGGGCTTCGATGAGAAAACCGCTTACCTGGGGCATAACCTGCACGATCATGCCTGCGCTGCGGTACACAATCTGAGCAGCGAAGCCCCGGCCTTTTTTGAACGCAGCGTGCACTATGACGCACTGGCCCCGATGAGCGTCGAGGCGTTGCGCGAGGCCGTGGCCAGCGAGGGAATGCAGGCCCTGTTGAGCTTCAACCGACTCGCCGCCGAACTGGAATTCCGGGACCTGCCCAGCCTTGAACCACGCCAACGCATCACGGTCGGCTTGTACTTCTACACTGAAGCTACCGATACCCATTCGCCAAAAGCCCCTGAACCATGACCGTCAAATTGCGCCTGATTCGTGCAGTCGCCCTCGTTCTGGGCCTCGCGCTTCCGATTGTGTTGCAAGCCGCCCCGGCCTGTGTCAGCCAGAATGACGCGGGCACCAGCGAAGTGCCGGTCATTCAGGCGCCGGGAGGCACCG
Organism: Pseudomonas sp. KH_046_1; assembly: GCF_057839025.1. Classification (NCBI taxonomy): domain Bacteria; kingdom Pseudomonadati; phylum Pseudomonadota; class Gammaproteobacteria; order Pseudomonadales; family Pseudomonadaceae; genus Pseudomonas; species Pseudomonas sp. KH_046_1. The sequence continues at coordinate 3,816,176 of NZ_CM174481.1, read as the reverse complement.
GCGGCACGGGCGCAGCGCCTGGCGGCATGGGCGGTACCGGCATCGACACCGACAACGGTGGAGTCGGTGGTACCGGCGCACCGCTGAAAAAACGCCCTGGCGGCATTGGCGGCACCGGTGCCGTTGCAGGTGGAGTGGGTGGCACGGGTATCAGCGACGATAACGGAGGAATCGGTGGCACCGGGATTGTCGGCACCATCACCGGGTTTGCCTCGATCTGTGTCAATGGCGTGGAAGTGCACTTCAACAACAACGTTCCTGTCAGCGAGAACGGCATTGCCAGCTCCAGTACCCGCCTGGCGGTAGGCCAAGTGGTTGCCGTGGAAGCGTTCAACTCCCGGCGAGGGCTGGAAGCCGGGCGCATTTCTATCCTGCACGCCTACGAAGGCCCTTTGACAGCCCTGCCGCGCGATTCCATGCCCATGCGCGTCATGGGGCAACCAGTACGCCTGGCCAACGGTGCCCAGGTCGCTGCCGGTCTGCGTCCGGGTGATCCCGTACGGGTCAGCGGGCTGCGCGATGCTCGTGGCGAAGTGGTGGCCAGTCGCATCGACCGGGCGCCCGGCCTCAAGGAGGCCAGTGCCATCGGCTCGGTGGATCGCAGCGGCTATCTCCAGGGGCTCAAACTCAGCAATCACTCAGGTGCGGCGCAGGAAATGCTGGTGCGCGGCCACTGGTCCGGTCGCGAGCTGGACGTGAGCCAAAGCCGCCCCGACCCGAGCCTGCCTTTCATTGGCCGGGCACACAATGCGGTGATCGAGGGCCTGGTACAGGGCCGGCAGGACCGCCATTTGGTGGTGGGCGGCTTTAATGTGACGCTGGCGCGCGACACTGTGTTTGTCGGTGTGCAGGCTTCGCAGCTGACGCTGGATCGACGTGTGCGGATCAACGGCGTGTTCACCGGCGCGCGGGACGTGCAGGCAACGCGTATCGAATTGCCCCGCGAGCGCTCCGATTCACCAGCCAGCAACCGGCACGGACGACTCGGCACCAGCGAGCAAGACACCGACGACTCAAGTGGCTCGGGCAACTCGAGCGATTCGAGCGGCCCCAGCAGCTCCGGCAGCTCCGGCAACACTGGCAGTTCGGGGGATTCGGGTAACTCGGGCAGTGACAGGAGCGGCCGCTCCGAGAGCGAAGGCAGTGCTGTCAACGATACTCGCCAGGGGGGCAGTGACAGTCATGGCGGTGGCGACAGGATAGAACGCGTGGACGTGGACGTGGACAAGTCCGGCAAGTCAGAGCGTATCGAGAAGGTGGAGCAATCCGGCAAAGTCGAGAAAGTCGAGAAAGTGGAGAGGGTAGAGAAGGTCCAGAAAGTCGAAAAGGTCGAACGTCCGGAGAAAGTCGAGAAAGTTGATCGGCCAGAGAAGGTAGAGAAGATTGATCGGCCAGAAAAAGTCGAGAAGGTAGAAAAAGTGGAAAAAGTGGAAAAAGTCGAGAAGGTTGAGCCGGTTGAAAAAGTCGATCGCTCTGGCAAGTCGGGTTAAGCAGTGCAGCCATGATGCACTTGCGTCATAAGTAACTAGGCTGGGTAAGTCACGCAACAAAACCTGCGTGTGAACTTCGATGACGCCAGAGACGAGGTGAACATGGACCCCAAGCGCATCCTGCTCGTCGGTTGGCTTGCCAGCCTGGCCTTGCCGGTCTTGGCCGATACCTTCACGACCTCGATCGGAGCCGACTACTCGCGGGGCGACTATGGCACCGGTACGACTTCCGAAACCTGGTACGTCCCGCTGGTGGGCAGATACGAAACCGGTCCCATGACCTACAAGCTCACCGTGCCTTGGCTGCGCATCACCAATCCTTCGGTCGGCCCTGACGGCGAGCCGTTGCCCGGCGGCTGCGGCAAAGTGGAAAGCGGTTTGGGCGACACCGTCGCCGGTGCTGGCTATGCCGTGCTTGACGGCAGCGTTGGCGGGCTGTTCGTGGACCTGATCGGCAAGGTCAAGTTGCCCACCGCCGACGAAGACGAGTGTCTGGGCACCGGCAAAACCGACTATTCCGCCCAGGTCGATGTCGCCAAAGCCTTCGGCCCTGTGACCGGGTTTGCGACCCTGGGCTGGAAAAAGTTCGGCGACCCGTCGGGCTCCGACTTCGACAACCCGATATTCGCCGGCCTGGGCTTCGCCATGCCGGTGTTCGCGCGCACCACGGCGGGCGTGTCCTACGACTGGCGACAGAAGGTCGTTTCCACGGGCGACCAGATCAAGGAACTCACCCTCTTTCTCACGCACAAGCTCAATCAGAACTGGAAGATTCAGTTGTATGCCGTCAAGGGGTTTTCCGACGCCAGCCCGGATAGCGAGGCTGGACTGTTGCTTGGCCACGGTTTCTGATACCCGGCCGTTGCCTGATATTTGGTCGTTGACACTTGGGCTGATAGGGCTAATCTGAATATGTGGGAATATTTCCCACGCTAAAATGCTAGCTGGCTCTGAGGGATCGTACGGAAACCGCGGTGGCTCGTTATTGCTGCAGATTTATGGCCGTGCCGGTTGGCTGGCCGCTCCAATGGGCGGCCGCGAACTCACTGGACATTGCGTTCAATACGGAGGTGACAACGCAACTCCAAGAGGAGGTGCATCATGCTGCTCAAGAAATGTTTGTTGGCTCTGGCAATAGGCGGGGTCCTGTCGGCATCGACTGTCCTGGTGCCCGATTACATCGGTAGTTTCTCCAGCGTGTATGCCAAAGATGGCGGCAGCGGCGGTGGTGGTAGCGGCGGAGGCGGTGGAGGTCACGGCGGTGGCGGTGGCGGCGGCTCCGGAGGTGGTGGTAACGGTGGTGGCGGTGGCTCCGGAGGCGGTGGTCACGGTGGTGGCGGTGGCTCCGGAGGTGGTGGTCACGGCGGTGGCGGCGGTTCCGGAGGTGGTGGTGACGGCGGAGGTGGCCACGGCGGCAGTGGAGGCGGTGGCTCCGGTAGTGGAGGTGGTGGCTCCGGTAGTGGAGGTGGTGGCTCCGGTAGTGGAGGCTCAGGAGGCGGCGGTCACGGTGGTGACGGCGGTGGCGGTCATGGTGCAGCAGGCCATGGTGGTGACGGTAATGGAGGCCCTGGGCGCGGCGACGCTGACCATGGTGGTGTAGCCGGGAACAAAGGCCCGGGCAATGCGCATGACAACGACGATGACCATGGTGGTATGGTCGGGAATAGAGGCCCAGGCAAAGCAAAAGACAAAGACGCGCGTGACAACGACGATGACAACGACGCGGATAACGCCGCAGATGCCGCCAGGGAAGCCGCAGAAGACGCCGATGACGCTGCAAGGGAAGCCGCAGAAGACGTTGGTGACGCTGCAAGGGAAGCCGCAGAAGACGTTGGTGACGCTGCAAGGGAAGCCGCAGAAGACGCCGATGACGCTGCCAGGGAAGCCGCGGAAGACAGAGGCGTTGCCAGAAATGACGCTGATGTAGCCAGAGACGCGGCCAAGGCTGATGCAGATGCGGCCCGGGATGCGGCAAAAGCCGCAGCAGATACAGCCCGGGACGTCGCCAGAGCTGAGGCGGATGCAATCCGGGATGCCGCAAGAGCTGCTGGCGTACCGCGCGCAGAGGCAGATGCAGCCAGAGACGCTGCCCGGGCCGCTGCGGATGCAGCCAGGGATGCCGCGAAGGCAGACGCAGATGCCGCCAGGGACGCCGCCAAAGCCGAAGCGAACGCAGTCAGAGACGCTGCCAAAGCTGAGGCGAGAGCGGCCAGAGAGGATGTGGCGGACGCCCCGGATGCACCGGATGCGCCAGACGCCCCAGACGCGCCGGATTTCGACACGGTTGAGGTGCAGAACTAGGCCCGCACGTTCGGCAATGAACACGGCAGGCCTACCCGTCGATGACGTCCAGGGAGTTTGAAGGACGTATCGGCAACGAGTCGCAAGCCCTGAATAGTCGCGGGGTTTGCGACTTTTTTTCGACGTCTGTCGCAGGTCTGAAACACTGACGAGGATGACGGAAGAAGAAGCGGAACTGGAAGGGTAAGCAATTGCCAGCCGTTCACAAAACCCGGAACCCTCCGTTTTTCCCGAACCAGCGGATTTAATGGGTTATGTCCGACACGACAAAATGTGCCGGACACTTCCACCACCGGAATTTACTTTTTAATGGACACAATCGAGGCGCTGTTACCCTCTAGCCGGAAGGAAAACGATACCCGGTCTCCAGGCATCAACCCCGACAACTGATCTTGCGTCACCGAAAAGGCCATCGTCATCGGCGGCCATTGCAGGGCGGGAACGGCGCCGTGGGAGATCGTCACCGTATGCTTCGTAGTATCGATAGCCTTGATCGTACCTTCGGCATTGGATACCGGAGCCTGTTTTGTTTCCTGCTTCATCTGCATGCCTTCCATGCCGTCCATTTTCATGCCTGGCATGTCCTGCGCGTGGGCAGAAAGTGATAGCGCGAATACGGTGCTTGCGACTGCAGTCAGGGTGAGTTTCATACGACTTTTCCTTGAGGTGTGGTGGGTACAGGCAGGAGGTGCCGGCGGCGCATCAATCGATAGGCTGCCGGAATGACAAACAGGGACAGCAAGGGTGCCGTGATCATGCCGCCGACCATGGGCGCGGCGATACGGCTCATCACCTCACTACCGGTTCCGCTGCCCAACAGAATGGGCAGCAGACCGGCAATGATCACGGCAACGGTCATGGCCTTGGGTCGAACGCGCTGCACAGCGCCTTCACGAATCGCCGCCACCAGCCCGCGTTCAGTGCGGTCACCGAGGTCTTCACGTTCGGTCCAGGCGTTTTTCAGGTAGAGCAACATAATCACGCCGAACTCGGCAGAAACACCGGCCAAGGCTATGAAACCGACCCCGGTGGCGACCGACAGGTTGAAGCCCAACAGGTAGAGAAACCATGCCCCCCCAGTCAGTGCGAATGGCAGAGTGGCCATGATCAGCAGGGCCTCATCGAATCGGGCAAAAGTCAGGTAGAGCAACACGAAGATGATCAGCAGCGTGGCAGGCACCACCAGTTTGAGCCGTGCGTTGGCTCTTTCGAGAAACTCGAACTGTCCTGAGTAGCTCAGGCTCATACCGGGCTGCAACCTGACCTGCTCATTGACGATCCGACGCAGATCGGCAACCACAGAAGCAATGTCCCTGCCGCGCACATCGATGTACACCCAGCCTGAAGGCCTTGCATTCTCGCTTTTGAGCATCGGCGGACCGTCGTTGACCTTGACCTTCGCCACAGTGCCAAGGGTGATCTGGCTCCCCAGAGGGGTGTAGATCGGCAATTGCTCCAGGGCGCCGAGCGAGTCGCGCCACTCCCGTGGGTAACGTACGTTGATCGGGAAACGCGCGAGACCTTCAATGGTCTCGCCGACGTTTTCACCACCGATGGCACCGGCCACGATGGACTGCACATCGGCGATGTTCAGCCCATAGCGGGCGGTGGCCTTGCGGTCGATATCGACATCGATATAGCGGCCGCCAGTCAGCCGCTCGGCCAGGGCCGAACTGACACCGGGTACATCCTTGGCCACTCGCTCGACCGCCTGGGTGACCGCATCGATTTCCGCCAGATTGGTGCCGGCAACCTTCACGCCGATCGGGCTCTTTATACCCGTCGCCAGCATGTCGATACGGTTGCGAATCGGTGGTATCCAGATATTCGTAAGCCCAGGGACTCGTACCACTCGATCCAGTTCTTCCACCAACTTTTCCTGGGTCATGCCTGGACGCCATTGCTCATGTGGTTTGAACTGGATGGTGGTTTCGAACATTTCCAGCGGTGCGGGATCGGTGGCGGTTTCGGCACGACCAGCTTTACCGAAGACGTGTTCAACTTCTGGCACGGTCTTGATCAGGCGGTCAGTCTGTTGCAGTAGTTGCGCGGCTTTCTGCGCAGACAATCCCGGCAAGGCAGAAGGCATATAGAGCAGGTCGCCCTCGTCCAGCGGGGGGAGAAACTCGCCACCCAAGCGCGACATTGGCCATAGCGCACTGACGAAAACCAATAGCGCCACCAGCAACGTGATCTTTGGTCGACGCAAGACCGCGTCCAGAGCCGGCTGATAGATCCGGATCAACCACCGGTTCAACGGGTTCTGTTGTTCACTGGGAATTCGCCCCCGAATCCAGTAGCCCATCAGCACCGGCACCAGGGTCACTGACAATCCCGCCGCTGCGGCCATGGCGTAGGTCTTGGTGAAAGCCAATGGGCCGACCAGTCGTCCTTCCTGAGCCTCCAGCGTGAACACCGGAATGAACGACAGGGTGATGATCAGCAAACAGAAGAAAAGCGCCGGGCCTACCTCTGCCGCTGCTTCGGTCATGACATGCCAATGACGCTCACCCTTCAGTTCCTCCCCTGGATTGGCCACGTGCCAGGCCTCAATCTTCTTGTGGGCATTCTCGATCATCACCACGGCGGCATCGACCATGGCGCCGATGGCGATGGCGATCCCGCCCAAGGACATGATGTTGGCGTTGATGCCTTGGTAGCGCATGACGATGAAGGCAATCAGCACCCCCACCGGCAGCGAAATGATCGCCACCAGTGATGAGCGCAAGTGCCAGAGAAAGATCCCGCAGACCAACGCGACGACGATGAATTCTTCGATCAGTTTGTGGCTGAGGTTTTCCACCGCGCGGTCGATCAGCTTGCTGCGGTCGTAGGTGGTGACGATTTCCACCCCGGCCGGCAGACTGCTTTTCAGTTCGTCGAGTTTGGTCTTGACCGCTGCGATGGTCTGGCGAGCGTTCTTGCCACTGCGCAAAATCACCACGCCACCGACCGTCTCGCCTTCGCCGTCGAGTTCGGTGATGCCACGGCGCATTTCCGGTCCCAGTTGAATCGTGGCGACATCGCCAAGGGTCACCGGCACACCACCCGCACCCAACTTGAGTGGAATCGCCCGAAAGTCATTGAGTGTCTTCAAGTAACCGGAAGCCCGCACGATGAACTCGGTCTCTGCCATCTCCAGCACCGCGCCTCCGGTTTCCTGGTTAGCCTTGCCGATAGCCTCGGTCACCTCGGCTTGAGTGATGCCGAGGCTGGCCAGTTTCAGCGGGTCAAGCTGCACCTGGTATTGCTTGACCATTCCGCCGACCGTCGCTACCTCTGCGACGTTGGGCAGCGTCTTGAGTTCGAACTTGAGAAACCAGTCCTGAAGCGCGCGCAGTTGCGCCAGGTCGTGTCCACCACTGCGATCCACCAGTGCGTATTGATAGATCCAGCCCACTCCCGTCGCATCCGGCCCCAGCGCCGGCTTGGCGCTGGCCGGCAACCGACTCTGTACTTGGCTCAGGTACTCCAACACCCGCGAGCGAGCCCAATACAAGTCAGTGCCGTCTTCAAACAGCACGTAGACAAAGCTGTCACCGAAGAAGGAATAACCACGCACGGTCTTGGCGCCCGGCACCGAGAGCATGGTGGTGGCCAACGGATAGGTCACCTGGTTCTCGACAATCTGCGGTGCTTGTCCTGCATAAGGGGTGCGGATAATCACCTGCACATCGGATAGGTCTGGCAGCGCATCGATGGGCGTGCTCTGCACCGACCAGATACCCCAAGCCGTGACGAACAGCGTCGCCAGTAGCACCAGGAATCGGTTGGCCACCGACCAACGAATCAGGGCAGCAATCATGGCTGGCCCCCCGATTTATCCAGGCGCTCGACACGCAAGCCATCGTCGGTCTGGCTCACCGCGACCCGAACCTTGTCACCCGCCTTGAGGCCCTGCATCAGCGCCGGACTGGCGAGAGGGAAAGTCATCGTCATGCCAGGCATGCCCAGCGTCTTGAAAGGACCGTGGGCGAGCGTGACGTCTTTGTCGTTGATCTCGACGATCTGCCCATCCGCCTCATGCAAACTGGCGGCTGCTCCACTGGGTGGCGACTCTTCCTTCGTGCGAGCAACAATGCCCTTGAGACTGGCTTCGGAATCGAGGAGGAACTGGCCAGACGTAACCACCTTCTGGCCTTCTTCCAGACCTTTCAAAATCGCCGTCTTGCCATCGCTTTCCTGCCCGGGTTGCACCTCTACCGGGCGGTAGCGGCCGGCGTCTTCGGCGAGCATCACCAGGGCACGTCGGCCAGTGCGAATCACCGCTTCGCTCGGCACCCACAATACACTTTGCCCAGATGTACGATTCAGGCGGACCTGCGCCGTCAAACCTGGTCTCAGGCTCCCGTCCGGATTGGGCAGTTCCACCCGCACGCGAAGCGTGCGACTGTCCGGATTGGTTTCAGGCAAAATCGCGCTGACCTTGCCACTGAGCGTTGCCCCTGGAAAGGCTGGCAGGCGCGCTTCAACTGCCTGCCCCACGGTAATAGATCCGGCTTCCGATTCCGGAACGGCCACAGCGAGCCAGACACTGCTCAATCCATTGACGCGTGCCAGAGTATCGCCAGTCGCCACGGTCATACCCGCACGTACGTTCAACTCTTGCAGCACGCCGCTGATGGGGCTGGTGAGGGTCAGGTTCGGCTGGACTTTGCCACTGCGCTCTACCTGAGTGTTCAGCGCTGCCGGCATCCCTGTGAGCCTCAGTCGCTGGCGGGCCGCAGCCAACAGGTCGGCATCACCGTTGCGCTTGAGGGCAAGAAACTCTGTCTGGGCGGCCGCCCACTCCGGCACCAGGATATCCGCCAAGGCCGCGTTGGCTTTGAGCACATCACCGGGTGCATGGGCATAGACCCGCTCCACAAAGCCCGGGGTGCGCGCCTGAATCACGGCGACATCACGTTCGTTGAACGCCAGGACACCGGTCACGTCGAGGCTGGACTCAAAATTTCCACGAGTGACAGTCGCAAAACGCAGACCGAGATTCTGGGTCAGGCCCGGATCGATACTGACGCTCGCACGGTCCCCTGTGCCGCTGGCGTACTGGGGGATCAGTTGCATGTCCATGAAAGGTGACTTGCCCGGCTTATCGAACTTTTGCTGCGGGTACATGGGGTCGTACCAATACAGAGCCTTGCGTTCGTCCGGTGAATTGAGGCTCTGCTGCGGGGCGGTACTGGGTACTCCGCTCATGCGTTGGGGAGCGAACCAGTAGCCACCGGCAACACCCAATGCCAGCGAGATGCCAACCAGCAATGCCCCGTTCCATTTTTCAAGGATCATTGGCCGGACTCCCCATAAGCAAAAAACAGACGCGCACTGGTCAGTGCTCGCTGTTCTTCCACGTCGATCTGTTTGAGTCGGGCTTCGATGAGTTCACGTCGGGCGGCAACAACGGCGTTTAAATCGCTTTTGCCGGCACGGTAGCTGGCCATGCTGAGTTCGACCTTTTCCCTGGCCAGCGGCAACAGGTTTTCCTGGTTGCGGCTTACCGCACGATTCAGGCGCTCATAGTCAGCCAGTTCGTTTTCCAGTTGCTGAGTGTGCTCGCGTGACAGGGCAACGCGCTCAGCCTCAAGCTGACTGAGTTCAGCCTGTTTGGCTGCGATTTTTGGATTTTGACGAGAGTCAGGAAACAGCGGTAGATCCCAGGAAAATTGCACACTGACCATGTCGCCAAACTCACGGCCACGGCGCTGGTAATCCAGTTCCCAGCTCCAGTCCGACTGCTTCTGCGACACGGCTTCACGAACCTGGGCTTGCGCTTCACGGGTCATCGGCGCGAACGCTGCCAACTCGGGGTGGTGTTGCAGTTTATGGGCGTAGCTTGAGGGATCGACAGGCCACTCCGGCAAGGTGCCCACAGGCTTGTCGTTGGCGGCGGAGCCAATCCAGCGTTTGAGGGCCGCTCGGGCCTGCGCTCTCTGGAGAACCAGATCGTCCTGTTGCTCCGCCAGTCGAGCCGCTTCTTGCTTGGGCGTCACCGCATCGGCGGGTTGAGCGCGGCCACCGGCAATTTGCGCCCGGACGGTGTCGGTCAGCAGGCGGTTTTCTTTGTAGAAATCCTGGAACAGCGCATCTTTGCGCTCGACCGAGTAGCTGCTGATCCAGGCCAACGCCGTGGACTGGCGTACCTTCAGGCGTTCGACCCGACGCTCTGCCGCAGCTCGATCAACGGCCGCATCGGCGACCTCAATACGCGCTTTGCGCTTGTCACTGTTGGGCATCTCTTGCCTGACCCCGACCATTTGCATGGTCATGAAGTCCTGGTCGATGCTCCAGCGATCCGGGCCGCCGATGGGGTAGTTCTGCACACCTGCCAGCAACTTGGGGTCAGGTAATTCACCCGCTGGAATAGCCGCACTGCTGGCAGCCTGAATTTTGGCATCTTGTGCGGTCAGCGACGGTGCATTGTTTTCAGCCAGCCGCAACGCTTCATCGAGTGTCAATGCGGCAGCGAAGCTCGGCAATGCCAGTACGCTTGCCGCCAGACCGGCCACCAAGGACCAACCTGTGCAATAGCACTTGGAGTTCATGTTTACGATTCCTGTGATCATCCACTGCACGCGTCAAAAGACATGCGCGCAGCCAGTCCATCCCGCTAATGCGGAATGAGGCTCAATGTTGGACAGGAATCAAACGCGAGGCGGTCGCCATACCCCGGACGGGGTTTGTACGGGCAGGGAATCACTGAAGAAGGAAACCACTACGGGGCTGAACACGGTTACAGGAGGCTTGAGGATCGAGACTTGCAGCATGCCGCCCGTCTTGCATTCCTGGCCCGGCTTGCAGGGTTTGCCATGCTCGGAAGGGCTTTTCATATCGTTGCAGCAGTCCATCCCCATGTCGTCCATCATCGCCATGCCCATCGTCTTCATCGGGCAAGGTTCTGTCGGTGCCTGAACGCCCGCCATCCCGCTGAGAGGAAGCGTCAAGCTGATCATGAAGATGATGCAAAACCGCAGGTAGCGTTTCATGGGCTGGAGTGTAGTGGCTGAAATGGGCTCTTACAATTGGATGAACGTTCTCACAGCCTGCCGAAGGCCCTGATTCAGGCGATATCACCGTACCTGCGTTAAGCCAGCATTATCGCTGACAGAGGATTTACGTCGCAGGTGCAATGACCCACAAGCGACATGCGTTGAAATTTCCTGCCGCAATCCAGCCCATCCATGGTGGTTTGTGCGAAAGCCCGCACGGTTACCTGGGGTTTTTGCACGAATCTTCACGGCTGTCGCTCGTATCATTTCACCCGGAAACCACGGTGAGCATTGCGATGACAAAAAACACAGCGTTGTGGGACATCAGTCCACCCTTGAGTAGCGAAACACCGACCTGGCCGGGTGACACGCCTTTCCGGGAGGAGCGTGTCTGGACCTACGGTCCCGAGTGTCCGGTGAATGTCGGACGCATCACCCTGTCGCCGCATACCGGCGCCCACGTCGATGCGCCGCTGCACTACAGCGCTGACGGCGCGGCGATTGGCGATGTCGGGTTGGATGTCTATATCGGGCCTTGCCGCGTTTTGCATTGTCTGGACAGCGGTGAGTTGGTGCAGCCGGGGCAACTGGAAGGGCGTTTGCACGATGTGCCCGAGCGTGTGCTGCTGCGCACCTATCGACAGGCACCGCTGACGACCTGGGATTCGAATTTCACAGCCGTTGCCAAGGAAACCATCGACCTGTTGGCGAGCCTTGGCGTGCGCTTGATCGGCATCGATACGCCGTCGCTGGACCCGCAGCAATCCAGGACCATGGATTCCCACGGCGCCGTAGCCCGTCATCACATGGCGATTCTTGAAGGCATCGTGCTGGATGAGGTTCCGGAAGGGGATTATGAATTGATCGCCTTGCCGCTGCGGTTCGCTCATCTGGACGCCAGTCCGGTCAGGGCGATTTTGCGGCCGTTGAGTACCTCACAACGCGTGTAACCCATTCAACAAATCCGAAGTGGACGCCGGAACCGGGCGCCCGGTTCCGGCGCTCCCTTCGGGTGAGCGGTGTGGCGTTTCGCGCTTCAAGTTGTTCGACGCATTCAAGAAGTACTGCGCCCTGTCGCCGATGGCCTACCTGAAAAAGTATCGCTTGAACGCCGTGCGCCAGGAGATCCTCGAGCACGGCACGCAGTATTTCCGGGATCGCCATGGGCTGGGGCTTCATGCACCTGGGCCGTTTTTCCACCGAGTACCGCAAGCTGTTCGACGAAATCCCGAGCACCACCTTGCAGCGCAACGAAGCCTGGCGCCAGCAGGGACTTTGAAGGGCCACCCCGGCCTTACTTGCGCACCACCAGATCCAGCAATTGCTCGCGCTCCTTGATTTTTTGCAGGACGATTTCCGAACGTATATCGGTGACGCCGGCGGTGCGATTGAGGTGATTGACGATGAAATCCGAGAAGTGCTTGAGGTTGCGGGCCTGGACCCGCAGCACATAGTTGCTCGCCCCGGTGATGACATACGCGGTGACCACCTCCGGCCACTGCTGAACCTTCTTGATGAAGGTCTCGTGCCAGTCCTCGACGTCCTGTCGCAGCGACACATGAACGATGGCTTCCAGCTCAATGCCCAGCCGCTCGGCATTCAGCACCGCGCGATAGCCGGTGATGATTCCTTCGCTTTCCAGCAGGCGTAAACGGCGCAGGCAAGCCGAGGGTGACAAGGCGACTTTCTCCGCCAATTCCTGATTGCTGATACGGCCATCCTGTTGCAATTGATGCAGGATTCTCAGGTCTGTCGAGTCAAGATTCATGGTTTGAATAAATCCGCGTTTATTTTGGTTTGATTCGAATATTCTGCGAAATAACTACTACACGGCCGGTTACTTTGCACGAAAATTCTTCAAAGGTTCGTTCATTATCTCTCCATCGAAAGGCAAGCGAATGGCCTTGAATCAGGGCGCCTGAACCGGCTGATGCAACCTGCCCGGATGGCGTCGCATAACAAAAAACAGGACACCCGATGACGACAAGAAACGATTGTCTGGCGCTTGATGCCCAGGACACGCTGGCGCCCCTGCGCCAGCAATTTGCGCTCCCCGAAGGGATTATCTATCTCGATGGCAATTCCCTGGGCGCGCGGCCGGTCGCTGCATTGGCGCGGGCGCAAGCGGTGGTCGCCGAGGAATGGGGCAATGGCTTGATCCGCAGCTGGAACAGCGCAGGCTGGCGCGAGCTGTCCGAGCGTTTGGGCAATCGCCTGGCCGGACTGATCGGCGCGGGGGAGGGTGAGGTCGTGGTGACTGATACCACCTCGATCAACCTGTTCAAAGTGCTGAGCGCTGCCTTGCGCGTACAGGCTACAAGGTCGCCGCAGCGGCGAGTGATCGTCAGCGAATCGAGCAATTTCCCCACCGACCTGTACATCGCCGAAGGCCTCGCGCAGATGCTGCAACAGGGTTACACCCTGCGCTTGGTCGACAGTCCTGAAGCGTTGCCGCAAGCGATCGACCAGGACACGGCGGTGGTCATGCTCACCCACGTCAATTACAAGACCGGCTACATGCACGACATGCAGGCCCTGACCGCGCTGAGCCACGAGTGTGGCACGCTGGCCATCTGGGACCTGGCCCATTCCGCGGGCGCGGTGCCGGTCGACCTGCATCAGGCGGGTGCCGACTACGCCATCGGCTGCACCTACAAGTACCTCAACGGCGGGCCGGGTTCGCAGGCCTTTGTCTGGGTTTCGCCGCAGTTGTGCGATCTGGTGCCGCAGCCGTTGTCCGGCTGGTTCGGCCATTCACGGCAGTTCGCCATGGAGTCGCATTACGAGCCGAGCAGCGGTATCGCGCGGTACCTGTGCGGCACCCAACCGATTACCTCGTTGGCGATGGTCGAGTGCGGCCTGGATGTGTTCGCCCAGACCGACATGGCCAGCTTGCGCCGCAAATCCCTGGCCCTGACGGACTTGTTCATCGAATTGGTCGAGCAGCGTTGCGCGGCTCACGAACTGAAGTTGATCACGCCGCGTGAGCACGGCAAACGAGGCAGCCACGTCAGCTTCGAACACCCGCAAGGTTATGCAGTGATCCAGGCCCTGATCGAGCGGGGCGTGATTGGTGACTACCGCGAGCCGCGCATCATGCGTTTCGGTTTCACCCCGCTGTACACGACCTTCACCGAAGTCTGGGATGCAGTACAGATCCTCGGCGAGATTCTTGATCAGAACACCTGGTCGCAAGCGCAATTCCAGGTTCGCCACAGCGTGACCTGAACCCTGCGGCGTCCGTGTCCTGCTGCGGGATTTTCCCCGCGGCAGGGCTTCGCTCGCCCAACCACCAGTTCTGCAATCACAATAATAAGGAGCACGCAGAATGAAACCGTCCCTCTGGCCTGCCTTGCCGCTCGCCATCTCCAGTTGCCTTGGCCAAATGGCCTGTGCCGCCTCTGACAACGGATTTGTCGAAGACAGTAGCCTGACCCTGACCAACCGTAACTTCTATTTCTACCGCAATAACCTCAACAACCCGGGCGGGCAGAACTATCGGGACGAGTGGGCCCACGGGATCATGCTCGATTACCGCTCCGGCTACACCCAGGGAGCGGTGGGGTTCGGGGTCGATGCCTATGCGCAGTTGGGCCTCAAGCTCGACAGTGGCAAGGGACGCACGGGCACGGGTTTGCTGCCGGTCGATTCCGATGGCCGCCCTGAGGACGAGTACTCCGAAGCGGGTGGTGCGGTGAAGGCACGGATTTCGCAGACCGAACTCAAGTACGGCAACCTGACCCCGCTCAATCCGGTGTTCGGCACCGGCAATGCGCGACTGTTCACCAGTGTTGCCACCGGCTTTCAGCTGACCAGCAATGAACTCAAGGCATTGCAACTGGACATCGGTCACTTCACCGCCGGCAACGACAGTAATTCGACCAACGCCAATGGCGCGCTCAAAGCGCTGTACGCCGGCGTTGAAACCCGCAGCGTCGATTATCTGGGCGGCAGTTACGCCCTGAGCGATCAACTGAGTGTCAGCCTGTACGGTTCGCAGTTCACTGACATCTGGCGCCAGTACTACGCCAATACCAACTACACCTATGCCCTTGGTGAAGGTCAGTCGCTGAACCTGGATTTCAATCTCTATCGCACCAACGACAGCGGCCAGAGCCTGGCCGGCAAGATCGACAACACCACCTGGTCGCTGTCCTCCGCGTACAAGTTCGGTGCCCATCGGTTGACCCTGGCGTATCAGCGGGTCGATGGCGACGAGCCGTTCGATTACCTGGGGTTCGATCAGCAACCGGGTACCTCGATTTTCCTCGCCAACTCGATTCAGGTCCTCGATTTCAACGCCCCCAACGAACGCTCCTGGCAACTGCGTTATGACCTGGACATGGCGCCTTTCGGTGTGCCGGGCCTGAGCTTCATGTCGCGGTACGTCAGTGGTGACCACATCGATGACAGCCATTACGACGGCGGTCCCAATGGCGCCTATGGACGTTACGGCGATGATGGCAAGCGCTGGGAGCGCGACATCGAGGCGCGCTATGTCGTGCAGTCGGGCAAGGCCCGGGATCTTTCAATACGCGTGCGTCAGGCCAGTGTGCGTTCCACCGCCCAGGTCGCCCGCGCCGACACCACGGACAACAACGAAGTCCGGGTGATCATCGAGTATCCACTGAGTATTTTCTGATCCGTGTCCTGCTGTGCGTGGCTGATCCCCACCGTTAAATCCACGACGTGCTCTTCAAGAAAGACAAAATCCAGAGGACATAAAAATGACCGATAACGCCGGTTTCGAAACGATATCCAACCGTGAACACGGCCTGCGGCGTCAGCTGACGTCGGGGCAGATGAGCATGATCGCCATTGGCGGTGCAATCGGCACCGGGCTGTTCATGGGCAGCGCCTATGCCATCGGCTATGCCGGGCCGAGTGTGTTGCTCAGCTATGCCATCGGCGCAATCATCACCTTGCTGCTGATGGGCTGCCTGGCGGAAATGACCGTGGCCCATTCGACCTCGGGTTCGTTCGGTGCCTATGCCGAATTTTATGTCAGCCCGCTGGCCGGGTTCCTGGTGCGTTATGCCTACTGGGCGGCGATTGTGCTCGCGGTCGGCACGGAAGTGACGGCGGTGGCGATGTACATGAAGTACTGGTTTGCCAACGTGCCGGAGTGGATATGGATCGTCTCGTTCTCCAGCGTGTTGATCGTGCTCAATGCCATCAGCGTGAAGACTTTCGGCACCTTCGAGTACTGGTTCTCGACCATCAAGATCGGCGCGATTGTCGGCTTCATCATCCTGGCGGTGTATGTGGTGTTCGGTTCCGGCAATCCGCAATACGGTGTGCACAATTACACCGCTCACGGCGGCTTCTTCCCCAATGGTCTGCAAGGGATGTGGATCGCGGTGATCGTGTCGATCTTCAGCTACCTGAGCGTGGAGATGATCGCGGTGGCTGCCGGTGAGGCAAAAGACCCGGAACAAGCGGTCAAGAAAGCCTTTCGCGGGACTATCGTGCGCCTGGTGGTGTTCTACCTGCTGACCCTGGCGTTGATGCTGGCGATCGTGCCTTGGGTCCAGGCGGGCCATGCCCAGAGTCCGTTCGTTACGGTGATGCAAGCCATCGGCATTCCCGGCGCCACCGGCGTGATGAATTTCGTGATCCTGATCGCGGCGTTGTCAGCGATGAACAGCCAGTTGTACATCACCACACGCATGATGTTCAGCCTGTCCCGTGCCGGCTACGCGCCAAAATCCATGGGGGTGTTGAGCAAGACCGGGATCCCGCTGAACGCGCTGTTGCTCTCCAGCTCGGGGATCGCCCTGGCGACCTTGCTCAACATCCTGTACCCGGAAAGTTCGTTCACCCTGATGATGGCGATCTCGATGTTCGGCGCGATCTTTACCTGGTTCATGATCTTCCTCACGCACTACTGTTTCCGTCGTTTTCACGAACGCAATGGCAACCGCAAACTGTCGTTCCGCATGCGCCTGTTTCCCTACAGCACATTGTTGGGGCTGGTATTGATGGGGGCGGTGATGATCACTACCTACTTCACTGAAGCCTTCAAGATGACCCTGGTGTTCGGTGTGCCGTTCCTGCTGGTGCTGTCGATTGTCTACGGTATTTTCTTCAGGAAAACCAGGGCGGTCACGGCGCTGAGTGCGCAGCCCAAGCTATAGCCTGAAGGTCGTACCGGGGCGGTGAAGTCCAGTCAGGTCGATGCCTGGGCAATGCCCGGAACCTGACGATGCGTCGCCCCGGGTTCGATCAGGTTGCGGATTGATACTCGGGGTGTTGTTGATTCAAGCGCGGTACGGAGCGCGCACTGCTTCGAAAACAAGCCGCTGCGCGCAGTGGCACATGCAGTTCAACGATAATCAAGCTCTGTCAGGGGCATTTGGCCCTGAAGCAAATGAGCTGGATGCAGCCTCAATCCGCTCTTGCAGTTGCGCGACATATGTTTGGGCATCTTCCAGGTTCTTGAACGATACAGGGGAGTCGTCAAGCCAGACTTTGCAACCGCTTCCTTGTTCATTTGTTTCAATTTTGACATTCATCTGCAGCGTCCTTATGCGTTTGGAACGGCGGAGAGTAGCGCACTTTTAATGTGCTTCAAAATTAAACAAAGGCTCTAGAACAAGGCTTTCGTTGAGTCGACGCATGTTTCGTAGACGCTACTCAATGACTGTTTCTGGCCGTTTATTGCCTGGCGCCACCGGCCGCTTCACGCCCTGTGGAAGTCAGTCAACCAGAATCAAGACTCTTGAGGAGCGCCACACGCTACCGTGCCAGCGCTATTCGTCCACGCTGACGCCCGATCCCCCTAATTCGCTGGGGACATCCTTCAGCTTGGGTAACCCGTCTTTGATGCGCAGTACGGTTTCCTGATAGTGGACGTGAACGCCTGGCGAATACGCGAGATCCGGGATGACTGCGGCATATACGTCGATGAGCCCCATCCCTGGGTGTTCGGTGAAGATATGACCGCCGCAACTCTTGCACCATTTGCGATAACTCTGCGGTGTCTTGTTGTAGGTGCCAATGTTGTCAGCCCCCCGAGTCACTTGCACCGCCTCGGGTTTCCACAGCGTGAAGGCATTGACCGGTGCTGCTGACCAATGTCGACACGACTCGCAATGGCAATAGCCCATTGCGGCCGGCTCACCGCTGACGGTGAACTCGACTGCGCCACAAAAACAACTGCCTTTGTAAGACCTTTGAATGCTCATGGAATGACTCCTTCATCAGTTGTTACGCATACCGCCGAAGTTGGGATGGATCGCCTGCGCGTTGGTTAGCTTCACCCGTCAATGTAGCGCACCGCTGTCGCCGGCGTGCGTCGCACCTGCAGCTCGAAAATGTCAGGGCGCGCATAGTGCCCGGTGACGTCGAGCGTCCGCCGCGCTGGCGCCACGAGTGAGACGTCGATGTCCGCATACAGAATGCCTGCCTCTCGGTGTAATGGACCGGCTGTAATCCGGCCTTGAGGGTTGACCACCACCGAGTCGCCGTCGTTGATCCATTCTTGAGGATCGGGAAACAGTTGCATGCGAGCCGGAAAGTCATCGGGGATATCGCTGCCGCGCAGCAAGGTGCCGCTGCCGAGCACCCAGCAACGGCCTTCGAGTGCAATGTGGCGCATCGTGCTGATCCAGCCATCGCCACTGTCATACGTGGGTGCGATGTAGATCTCCACCCCTTGGGCATACAGTGAATAGCGTGCCAGCGGCATGTAGCTTTCCCAACAGATGAGTGTGCCAACACGGCCGACGGGTGTGTCGACCGTGCGTAACCCTGACGCATCACCGAAACCATGGACCATGCGCTCGGGGTTCGTTGGCATCAGCTTGCGGTGTCGGTTGAGCACTTCGCCGTTCGCGCCGATAACGACTACGCTGTTGTAGAGCGTGCCGCCGCCATGGCGCCGGTCGCATTCATTGATGCCGCACACGATCGTCACGGCGTGAACTCTGGCGGCCTCGCACAATTCGCTCAGGTCACCGTTCGCAATATCGACGGCGTTGGCCAGCAGCCGCGCATGCAACTGGCCCATTAAAGCCCCGTCCCTTCCCGCCGCCAGCCGCCAGATCCATGACGGGTAACCTGGAATGAACTGTTCGGGCAAAACGATCAGCGAGGCTCCCGCCGCCGCGGCCTCAGCGACCGATTGCACGGCCCGGGCGATCGTCGCGCTGCGATCGAGCAGCACTGGCGGCCGCTGAATGATGGCTATCTTGGTCATGGCGTTCTCCTGGGACGGTGGCTTTCGCAGGTTTGAGCGTGCACGTGGCGAAGTCGCGAGGCTAGTTCAGAATCTGAAGCGTTGTAGTTGCGGAGTACAGGCGATGGATGAAAGCTACGGTCAGTTTTGCACGGTCGCGCGCGGTGCTGAGGCACTGTGCGAGCGCTGGACGCCTTTGGTCGTGCGCGAGCTGCTATGCGGCAGTAAGCGCTTCAATGAGCTGCACCGTGGCGTACCACGGATGTCCACCAGCTTGCTGGCACAGCGGCTGCGCCACTTGGAAGATATTGGTGTCGTACATCGCACAGCCGCAGGCAAGGTCTGGGAGTACAGCCTGACCGAAGCAGGCGAGGATTTGCGTCCCATCATAATGGCGCTAGGCCATTGGGGCGCGCGCTGGATCGGCAGTCGCCTTCGCGATAACGAACTCGACGCGGGCCTGCTCATGTGGGACGTGCGCCGGTTCGCGCGCATCGAGATGTTCCCGTCCCGGTCGGTGGTCATCCACTTCAAGTTCCGCGACGCGCGGTCCGGCGAGCAAGAGTGGTGGCTTGTGGTCGAACATGGTGTGGCAGATCTGTGCCGCGACGACCCCGGACGCGAACTCACGCTCGTCGTGGACTCTAGCGTGCGCGCGTTGACCGAGGTGTGGACCGGCGACCGCACACCAAGGGAGGTTCTTCAGTCGCGAGAGCTGCGTGTAGACGGCGCTGTGCAGGATGCGGAAAACCTGTGGCGCTGGCTTGGCACGAGTGCGTTCGCCGGTACCCGGAGCGCTGCAATCGAGCCTTTGCAATAGCCATCGAGAAAAGTAAGCGGTCGACCGTCCGCTTTTGGCTGTGGATTCAACCGGTCGATGCAACACAACTAAATTCTGTGTAAGCAGAAGGAGTGTTGCAGATGAAGCAGAGACCTCGGTTGTTTTCAGAAACGGCACTGAGCAAACCTTTCCAATAGCGGTGAGGTCGGGAGCACAGTGCCACGGCACTCATCCCTCAGAAGCGAGCGCGGCGTCCCCCATCACCTGTTGGATGCCAGCGGCCGTCTGGCGACCCACCTTGAACCACGCGGCGTACAACGCCGGGACGAAGAAAATCGTCAGCAGCGTCGCCACGGTCAGGCCGCCCATGATCGCTATTGCCATCGGCCCCCAGAACACACTGCGCGTTAGCGGGATCATGGCGAGGACGGTGGCCAGCGCCGTCAGCATCACCGGACGAGCCCGGTGAATGGCAGCATCCAGAACAGCATTCCACGGGTCGCGCCCTTCGGCGATCTCGATCTGTACCTGATCGATCAGGATCACTGCGTTGCGCATGATCATGCCACCCAGTGCGATGATGCCCAGTATCGCGACGAAACCCAGTGGCGACTGGAACACCAGCAGTGCCGGCACCACGCCGATCAGGCCCAGCGGCGCGGTCAGCACCACCATCCACATGCGGGAGAAGTTCTGCAGTTGCAGCATGAGTAACAGCAGGATGGTGATTAACATCAACGGGGCCACCGCGAGCAGCGCCTTGTTCGCCTTGTCACTTTCCTCCACCGCACCGCCCACGTCGATGCGGTAGCCCGACGGTAGCTTCGCTTCGATATCCTTGAGCAATGGCTGGATTTCCTGCGTCACCGATACACCTTGTTCGCCATCCCTCACATCGGCACGCACCGTGATCGCCATATCGCGGTTACGGCGCCACAGCACTGGCTCTTCCAGTTCAGAGCGCACCTGTGCGACTTGCGACAGCGGCACCACCGTGCCATGTCGCGTGTAGAGATTGATGTCTTTGAGTGTGTCGAGGCTCAAGCGCTCCTCAGGCACGGCACGGGCCACGATGTCGATCAGGTCCTCGCGCTCACGCAGCTGCGACAGGGTTGCGCCGTTCAGCACGGTCTGGGTCGCCAGCGACACGTCGGCCGGCGTGAGGCCAAGCGCGCTCGCCTTGTCCTGATCGAGCTCCACTTTCAGCGTGCGCACCGGGTCGTTCCAGTCGAGCTGGAGGTCGCGCACCTTAGGGTTGGCCCCAACCACCTTCTCCACGTCGCGGGCAATCTGGCGCACCACCTGGGTATCGGGACCTACGACGCGGAACTGCACCGGGTAGCCGACAGGCGGCCCCAACTCGAGGCGGGTCACGCGCACCCACGCCTGCGGGAATTGTTGGTCAGCCGAGGTCACCAGCCTCTCACGTACCCGTTCACGTGCATCCAGGTCCTTGGTCATTACAACGAATTGGGCGAATCCCGGATTCGGCAGCTCGGGGTTGAGCGAGAGATAGAAGCGCGGTGCGCCGGCGCCGGTGTAGGCGGTATAGAAACGCACGTCCTCGTCCTTCGCCAGGATCTCCTCCATGCGCTTGACCTGCTCGGTCGTCGCGGCGAACGAGGCGCCTTCCTTGACGCGCAGGTCAATGACCAGTTCAGGACGCGAACTGTTGGGGAAGAATTGCTGCGGTACTAGCTTGATACAGGCCAGAGCAAGCACCAGGGCGCCAAACGTCGCACCGATGACCACCCAGCGGCGCTCGATAGCGGCGTCGATCAGGCGGCGCAGTCTGCGGTAGAACTTCGTGTCGTACGGATCACCATGCAGGTGCTTGCCCAAGTCGTTGGGCAGCATCTTGACCGCCAGGTACGGCGTGAAGATGCCGGAGCAGATCCACGAGAACAGCACCGCGGCGCCGACGATCCAGAAAATGCCACCCGCGTACTCGCCGGTGGTGGACTGCGAGAGGCCGATCGGCAGGAAGCCCACGACGGTGATGAGTGCGCCGGTCAGGCGCGGCATGGCGGTGGACTGATAGGAGAACGCGGCTGCCTTCACGCGGTCCATGCCGGTTTCCATCTTCGCCACCATCATCTCGATGGCGATGATGGCGTCATCCACCAGCAGTCCCAACGCGATAATCAGCGAGCCGAGCGAGATGCGCTCGAGGTTCCAGCCCATCGCCAGCATCACCAGCGCCACGCCGCCCAGCACCAGCGGCACCGTGGTCGCGACCACGAGGCCGGCGCGCCAGCCCAGGCTGGCCAGGCTCACCGCGATCACAATGATCAGCGCCTCGGCCAGCGCGCGCCCGAAGTCGTGAATAGCATCCTTCACCGTGGTGGGTTGGTCGGCCACGAGCTCCAGCTCCACGCCGTGCGCAAGTTCCGACTGGATCCTGGCGACTGCCGTGTCCATCGCCTTGCCAAGGTCCACGATGTTGCCGTCGCTGGTCATTGTGATTCCGAGCATCAGCACTGGCTGGCCGTTGTGGCGCACCGTGTAGGTCGGCGGATCCTCGAAGCCACGTGCAACGGTCGCGATGTCGCCGAGCTTGATCAGCCGGCCGCCCGCAGAGATGGGTACGTTGCGGATAGCCTCTTCGCTGGAGAATTGGCCACTCACGCGCACCATGACGCGGTCGCCGCGGGTGTCGATCTGGCCTGCGGGCAACATCGCGTTCTGGCTCTTGAGGCTTTCGGCGATGGCCAGCGGTGTAATGCCCAGCGCTGCCAGGCGCTCGTGCGAGAACTCGACATAGACACGCTTGGCCTGCTTGCCGATGAGATCGATCTTCTTGACCATCGGCACCTTCAGCATCTGGCGCTTGATGTCCTCGGCCGCGTCCGACAGGTCGGCGTGGCCGACGCCGTCACCCTTGACCGCGTACATGAGGCCGTACACGTCGCCGTACTCGTCGTTCAGGATCGGGCCGATCACGCCGTCAGGCATCTCGAGGCTCAGGTCGTTGAGTTTCTTGCGCGCCTGGTACCAGGCCTCGCGCTGGTCAGCCTTGGAGGTGCCGCCGCGCACGGTGAGCGTCATGCCTGCGTAGCCTTGCCGTGCGTAGGTGACCACTTTCTCGAAGTTGTCGATCTGCTCGAATTTCTTCTCCATGCGGTTGAGGACCTGGTCCTGCAACTGCTGGGCGGTGGCGCCCGGCCAGATGACCATGGCGGTCATGGAGGGCACGGAAAAGTTCGGATCCTCGAGTTGACCGAGCCTGGTGAAACTGAAGGCACCGGCCACCGCGACAATGAGGAGCATGAACAGGACGATGGCGCGATGGCGCAGCGCCCAGTCGGTGAGGTTGAAGTTGTTCATCGGGCTGCCTGCTGCGTGGTGTTTGCGTCAACAATCGCCGCGCCAGGAAGCGCGACCTTCAATCCGGACGTCATTTTCTGGATCCCGGCGGTAACGACCAATGCGCCGGCCTGCGGCCCGGAGACGAGCACCTCGTCGCTACGGTAGCCCCAAACTGCCACACGCTCCAGTTCGACGATGCCTACCGGATTCTTGCCCTCAGGCGTGACGACCCACAGCGCCGGCTGGCCGCCGCTCTGCGTCAATGCAGTGGCTGGCACTGCCGCCACAGAGACACTTGTCATGACTCGCTCGGCCATCACCGTGGCGGTGGCGCCCAGCGGCAGCGTCTGCAACGGCTTGAGCCGCGCGCGATAGGTGCGCGTCTGCGCTGCAGCCTGTGGCGACAGCTCGCGCAGCTTGACATCGAAGATCTCGTTCGGCGCACTGGCCAGCGAGGCCTTGAAACGCGCGTCCTTGAAGACGGCTAGCTGATCCTCGGGCACGTCGATGACGATCTCGGCTTCATCCGGGTTCGCGATCGCGACAACCGGTTGCCCCTCCGGTATGACCTGCCCGGCCTCAAAGCGCACCGCCGTGACGACGCCGCTACGCGAGGCGCGCAGCATGGTGTACTTGAGCCGGTTACGCGCGAGTTCGAGCTTTCGCGCCTCGGCCTCGGCGGTTGCATGCGCGGTTTGGGCATTGGTATGCGCGCGCTCGGCGTCGGCCGCACTGACCGAACCGTCAGCCTTCAGGTCGGTCAGGCGCTGGCGGTCCGAGTCGGCCTGACGCGTCTGCTCGACGGCAACCGTCCACTGTTGTCGCGACGCTTCCTCGGCGAGGCGGTAGTCGCTATCATCCAGCACAGCCAGTATGTCGCCTTCGCGCACGAACTGGCCTACCTCGACCTTGCGCTGAGCGACCTTGCCGCCCACGCGGAAGGCTTGGTCGACTTCATGCCGCGATTGCACGGTGCCCACGTATCGGCTGATGTCGCGAGCATTGTCGTAGCTGATTTCAACGGTGCGTACCGGTCGTGGTGCCTGCACGGACGGCTGATCCGGACTGCATGCGCAAAGCATGGCGGCGACGGCCAAAACGCCGGCCGCAGTAAGGGAATTCTTCAAGACGGTTCCTCTTTGGAAAACGACAGATTCTTAGGAAAGTGGTGGCCGGTCGGCTTTGGCGGTTGCGGTTGGGTTGGAGGGTTGTTCGAACACCTGCCAGCCCCCGCCCAGTGCCTTGTAGAGCTGCACGCTATCGAGCAGCAGGCGGGTGTTGCTTTCGTTGGAATTCAGGCGTGCCGCCAGGCGCGCCCGCTGCGAATCCAGCAGTGGCAACAGGTCGATTTGCCCGCGGTTATACAGCGACTGGGCGCGGTTCTGCGCAGCCTCCGCGGACGCGGCGGCCAATTGCAGCGACCCCGAGCGGCGGCGTTCCTGCGCAAGCGTGACGAGGGCGTTTTCCACATCCTCGAGCGCCCGTACGATGCCGTCTTCCGCGCGCAGCAGCGCCTCTTGTTGAGCACTTGCGGCCGCTTCGTTGATCGCTTGCGTGCGCCCGGCGTTGAAGAGCGGCATCGCCAGCAGGCCCGCGACGTTGGTGAAGCGCGCAACGCCGAGATCGGCACCGTTCAGGTTGAGACCCTGGCGGCCGAAGGACGCGCCGAGAAAGAGTTGCGGGAACCACTCGGCTTTCGCTTGCTGGCGACGAGCATTGGCGGCGTCGAGTTGTGCCATCAGCGCCAGTACGTCAGGTCGGCGTTGCAGCAACTCGGCGGGCTGGCCGGGCTTGGCCTCGGGCACGTCGATCAAATCACCGCTTGAAGGCTGGATGTTTTTGGTGTTGAAAGACTGATCTGCGGTTAGCACGGCGATACGGTGACGTGCCACCGCCACTTGGGTTTCCAGCGGCGGAATCTGCGCCCGCGCCGACAAGGCGTCGGTCTGCGCGCGTTCGACGTCGAAGGCGGATGCCAGCCCCACCTGTTGACGTGCGGTCACCAGGCGCAGCGTCTCGTCCTGCATCGCTGAGATTGCACGAAGCGTCGCGACCTGGCGTTGCGCACCGACCAGTGTGAAGTAGTTGCTGACGACGTCGCTCATCACCAGCAGGCGTACGCCGCGCATGCTGTGTTCCGCGGCCAGCGCATCGGCGTCAGCCGCCGCTGCACCGGCGCGCAGGCGGCCGCTCAGGTCGAGTTCCCACGAGACGTCCAGGCCCACGCTGGTGGTCCTGGTATCCGGATAACCCTGTTTCGTGGTCGAGTTGTAACCGCTGCTGCGGTCACTGCCGGAGACGGATGCGCCGACGCTCGGGAGCAGCCAGGACTGGCTGACGGTTTCTCCGGCACGCGCGGCACGCAAGCGCTCGGCGGCAATCTTGACGTCGCGGTTCTCACGCGCGGCTCGGCGCACCAAATCCGTCAGCATCGGGTCGTGGTAGACCTCCCACCACGCCGCCTCGGGTTCCATCTCAGAGGCCGTGCTCGCAGCGAAGTTGCTCGGCAGGTCGACCGACGGCTTGACGACCGGCGTGGAGCAACCGGCCAGGGCGAGGGCGATCGAAGTGGCAAGGGCGGCCGCAACGGCGAGCCCGGCCGGGCGCTCGGCCCGTTTCAAGGTTGTCCGAGCGGTGTGAAGGGGGAGTGGAAAGGAAACTGGAAGTCGCGGCATCGCATTGGACTCGTGTGGATTCGAGATGGCATCAGCGTATGGCCCGGCGTGCACGAAGTCGTCAGCGAAGCGTCGCCGTTCGGTCGCCATATCGAGCGCACATTCATGTGGGAGACGTCACTCGCCGTCGGCATCGGCCGTGTGCTCGCCGGCTGCCAACGCGAGGTCCGAGGCAATCGACTCCAGCAGCTCTTCGGCTGACGAAAACTCGCGCTGTCGTCCGGTGACCAGGTTTTCGAGGCGGCCCACCAGGGCCCCCGGCGCGGCGTCGCTACGCAGCTTCACTACGTACGAGCGGCGGCTCGGGTATTTGGATTCAGGGTTCAGGATCATCGCAGGCCAGGGGGCAGGAAAGTTCGACGACAGCGTAAGCGGTTCCCTGGGGCGAGTCGTAAGCGAAAGGTCAGACTTCGGTCTGGACAGTAACCCTTACCGCAGAGAAATCACGTCGCTTCAAGCCGGCTTGGCAGTGTGAATCAGCGAGCGCGCACGTTTCGCCAGCTCGGTTCCGTCAGTTTCGGGTGACTGGTCAACCAGCGTGGCCAATGCCTTTTGGTCCTCGGCCGTAGC
This sequence comes from Pseudomonas sp. KH_046_1, assembly GCF_057839025.1. Taxonomy (NCBI): domain Bacteria; kingdom Pseudomonadati; phylum Pseudomonadota; class Gammaproteobacteria; order Pseudomonadales; family Pseudomonadaceae; genus Pseudomonas; species Pseudomonas sp. KH_046_1. The sequence continues at coordinate 3,789,888 of NZ_CM174481.1, read as the reverse complement.
GTCAGGGTGCGCGCACAGTTCGACCAGCGCTTGCAGCTCCAGCCACGGTGCTTCCTGGGCGCGAGCTTCTGCAACCGCGCGCCGCACCGCAGCGATGCCGGCGTCGGGCTGACCCTGTGCTCGCGAGATCGCTGCCTCCAGCAGCAATAGCTGTGGCAGGTATACGCGCTCGCCCAGTTCCTCGCCCACCCGAAATGCTTCCTGCAGCTCGACTTGCGCTGCGTTGCAATCACCTGCGAGCAGCAGCGACTCGGTGGCGTAGCCGAGCACCTCGCTGGCACCGGAGCGCATTCCGAGCCCGGTGTGTTCTTCATAGGCCTCACGGATGCGACGGTAGCCGTCGCGCGGTGCACCGTTGCGCGCGTCGGCCCAGCCGCGCCACCAGCGACAAGCCGTTCGCCCCAATGCGAGCGAGTATTCATCGACCAACTTTTGCATGTCGTCAGCCAGAGCGGCTACACGCTGATGGTTCCCCAGCCGCACCTCGATCAGCACCTCCTGCCAGGCAGCGACCAGCCACGTCATAGGCTGGCGAAGCACTTGCGCGCGGGTCCGCGCCCGCTGCATGTGGGCCCGGCCTTGCTCAACCAGGCCAGAACGCACGAGTTCTATGGCCAGCATACCGTGCAGCATGACCTGAGGGTCGACCGCAAAGATCTCGTTCGTCCCGATGTCCAGCGGCTCGGCGATCGCGAGGGCGCGCTCTAGCCAACGGCGGGTTGTCTGCGTGCGACCTTGGAGATGGTGCACCTCGCCCTGCACGATGCACGCCACCAGCATGAGCACTGGATCGTTCGCCTCGCACGAGAGGGCTTCGGCGCGTTCCGCCACCTCCAGCGCCAGCGCATAGTCGCCGCGCAGACCGAGCAGATAGCCGAATCCGTGCAGCAGGCGACCGCGCATTGGATGCCCGGGTACATTCGCTAGCAGCGTGTACGCGCGTTCGAACGCGTTCCTGGCTTCGCTGCCGACACCGAACGTGTGGAAAGCCGACACCCCCTGCAGTGTGGCCAGGGTAATTTCGAGTGCATCGCGCTCCATCCCTTCTGGCGCTTGGCGCAGCAGGACCAATGCGCGCTCAGTGAGACCGATGCACAAGGCCGGGCTGAAGTGCAGCAGCGCGGCTTCTGCGGCCTCGGCGTAATAGCGCAGCGCGATCATCGGCTGCCGAGCCCGGTCGAAGTGCGTCGCCAGCTCCGAGGCAGCAACCGGCACGCCGGCCATGCGCTCACGTTCGAGGGCAGTGCCAACCTGGCGATGGAGGTGGGTGCGCAATGAGCGCGGCGTGCGGTCGTACAGTACCTGACGGAAGAGGGCATGCCGAAACGAGTAGGGTAGCTCCACCGTCTCCTCAGGTTCGGCGGCCCGCGACCGCGTGAGCCACACCTGCTCGCGTACCAGTTCCTCGCAGGTCTGGGCCACAGAAGCGAGGTCGCGTTCGAGGGCCAGCGAAACCGTCTCAACCCGGAATTCGACTCCGCATACCGCTGCCGCCGAGAGCAGCGCATGCTGCTCCGGGCCGAGCCTGGTGATGTAGTGATCAATGATGGCCGCGAGGTTCTCGGGAACCGCCATCCCCGCCAGCCGGGCCTCGATGGTGGCGTCGTCGTCCGTGGTGTCCATCACTTCGCTGATGACTGACGACACGAACAGCGGCACACCGTCGGTGCGCTCATGCAGGGCACGCACGAAGGCTTCATCGCGGGCCAGAGAGGCCGAACGCAGCGCAACAAAGTCAGCGACCTCGGTTTCCGAGAAAGGATCGAGCACCACTTCCTCGCACAGACGTTGCAGGCGCAGTTCGTGGCGCAACGAGTTGAGCGGGTGATCGAGCGCCACCACCTCGGCGACGCGGAAGCTCGCCAGCCACATAAGCCGAGTGCGGCTGCGTCGCCGCGCCACATAGTCGATGAGCTGGACCGTCGCCCGATCGCTCCAGTGCAGGTCTTCGGTTATCAGCAACAGCGGTCGCTGCTCGGTGTAGCGGTCCAGCAGTTCACCCATTTCCCGCAACATGCGATCCGGACCGATGCCGGCAAGCTCGCGCCGCAACGCGTCTCGCTCTTGCGCAGTGCTCAGCCACGGCAGTTGCAGCAACCAAGTCGGCGCCACGGCGCGCATCAGCGTCGGCAGGGCAGGGTCGCTGCGGCACAGATCGGCCAGCGCCTCCAACACCGGCAGGTACGGCTCGCCGGTGCCGTAGTGCTCCACGCAATGGCCGCGTGCGCAGGCAATGCCGCCAAGGCTGGCGAGGAAATGCTCGATCAACGTGGTCTTGCCAATCCCCGGTTCTCCGGCAAGCCAGAGCACTGCACGTTGCCCGCCGTCAGCCCGTTCCCATGCCCGATGCAGCCTTGAGAGCTTGTCGATGCGACCAATGAACGGCGGTGATGGATGCACGCCGACCGACGGCACCGCCGCGGATTCAGGCGGCATCGAAGGTGCAGGGGAGGGCGTGGCGATGAAGCGATAGCCGCGTCGCGACACCGTCTCAATGAAGCGGGGCTGCCTGGAGTCGTCGCCCAGCACCTTGCGCAGATCACTGATGGCCGTCTTCAGCACTGAATCGCTGACGAACCGATGCCCCCACACGGCATCAAGCAAGGCATCCTTGGTCACCAGCGATCCGGGTTGGCGTGCAAGTGCACACAGCAGGGTGAAGGGCGTTGGCGCCAACGGCACGGTTTCTCCGTTACGTAACAAGCACGCGTTGGCCTCGTCGAGCTCGAAATCGACGAAACAGAGCTGGACCGGGTTCGGATGGGACTGCGGACGCGCCACGTTGGATTCCTGAAGTCTAAAACATGGGTGTGCCCTCGTGAGGCATGGCACGTGGTCACTCCAATAACAACGCTGATCGGCTCGGAAGCCAAGCCTCACCGGTCGGAAACTGGCCCTCGGCATAGCTCACATGGCCTCATCACGGTGCGGTAATGATCCTGCAAAAATAATGACAAGAATATCAATATTGAAATATTCCTCAATTTTACTTACCTTCACCTTGCCTGACGATGAGATCTCCACGTCTCACGACTTCAATCACAACAAGGGCTCGAGATGAACAACAACAAGAAAGGTACCGAACTGCCTCCCACCGCCGTCGATGTGCTGGTCGTCGGTAACGGTCCGGTAGGGGCGACAATCGCGGCGCTGCTCGGCCGCTATGGGGTAAAGACACTGGTATTGGACAAGACCCATGAGGTCCTGTTGATGCCCCGCGCCATTGCTCTGGATAACGAGGCGCTGCGCATCCTGCAACTCGCCGGATTGTCGGAAGACGCTTTCGAGAAGATCGCTATCCCTGAAGTGAGGATGCACTCCCCGGTCCTCGGGCAATTCGGTCGGGCCAATACCGCGGGGTGCATCGACGGCCATCCCAAACTGGTGACTTTCTATCAACCCGACCTCGAACACGCGATGCGCAGCCAGGTTTCCCGGCTGAAGACAGTGACCAGCCTGGGAGGATTCGAGCTCGAGAACCTGGTCGAGGAATCAGATTGTGTCGTCGCCACCGTACGGGGCGATGATGGCCAGACGTATCCCGTTCGCGCCCAATACCTGGTAGGTGTGGATGGCGCAAGCTCCAGGGTCAGGGCACTGATTGGCCAGGAATTCGAAGGACAGACCTATGGTGAGGATTGGCTGATTGTCGATGCCAGGAACCGGCATAAGTCAGCCATCGATCACGTTGAGTTTATCTGTGATCCACGGCGTCCAACGCCGCACATGCCCGCTCCCGGCGGAAGGGAGCGTTGGGAGTTCATGCTACACCCGGGCGAATCCCGGGAAGAGCTGGAAAGCCCCGAAAGCATAGCCCGACTGATCGCGCCATGGATCAATCCGCAAGAGCTGGAAATCGAGCGAAAGGCGGTGTATCGGTTCCACGCGCGCTGCTGCAACAGATTCAGCAAGGGACGCATCTTTCTCGCGGGAGATGCAGCCCACATCACCCCCCCTTTTGTCGGGCAAGGTCTCGTAGCGGGACTGCGCGATGCAGCCAATCTTGCCTGGAAACTGGCCTGGGTCCTTCGCGGCCATGCCGCGCCTGCAATACTCGATACCTATGACGTAGAGCGTCGCCCCCATGCCCAGGCGATGATCAATCTGGCGAAACTCATGGGCCGCCTGGTGATGCCGAGAAACAAGGTCGCAGCGTTCTTCATCCACGGCCTGATGCGCACGCTGGCGTTGACTCCCGCTACCAGAAAGTACTTCGAGCAGCTGGACATCAAGCCAAAGAACATCTTCAAACAGGGGCTGTTCGTGCAGCATCGTCGTGGCGACAAGCTGGTTCGTGGCGGTCTGTTTCCCCAAGCCTGGGTTCGCAACATGCAACAGCAGATCCAACTGAGCGACGATGCGCTTGGAGCCAACCTGACCCTGGTTGGATTCGGTGTTGACCCAATGTCACTGCTGACCGCCGCTCAGGTCGTTTCCTGGGACAAAATGGGCGGCCACTTCTTGCAGATCGGACCCTGCGGCCAGCGCTCCGGTGGCGGTTGCGACTTCATCGAAGACCTGAACCATGGCATCCTGCCGCTGGCTGCCAAAGGCACGCTGGTTGCGGTTCGCCCCGACCGTATCATCATGCACCACGCCCCAGGCGTAGAGGCAGGCAGTCTCGTTCGAGACTGTATGGGCCTGTTGGCTAGCGCCGACGCCACAGCCGATAGCGTTTCGATTACCATCAACGAGCCCCCTCGATTAAGAGCCTGAAGATGCCTTCCCCCACTTTTCCTTCAGAAGCAACTGAACAAGAGCCTCTCACTCGGGGGCACAAGAAGCGTGAACGCACCCGTCGCGGCCTGGTGGATGCGGCATTGCGTCTTGTCGCACGTAAGGAGGTGGGGGAGATTGCGCTGCTCGATGTCGCCTCGGAGGCCGCGGTGTCCAACGGCACCATCTACAACTATTTTCGAACGCGCGACGAAGTACTCGAGGCGGTTGGCATCGCCATGGCGAGTGAGTTCTCCGATGCCATTTCCGCCCTGAGTTCGGGCGTGCACTGCGGTGCGCAGCGGCTTTCGATTGGTGTGCGTATGTTCGTATGCCGGGCCGCGTATGACCATCAATGGGCCAACGCACTGCTGCGCATCATCCATTCCGATCAGACCATGCGCTCGCGTCTGGCTGCTCATGTGCTGGGCGATCTGCGTGAAGGTCTGCGCGCGGGGACTCTCGCTTATGAGGACGAGGGGGTCGCCCTGGACATGGTCGTATCGTGCACAACCGGAGCCATGCGCTCGGTTGTCGAAGGGCGTGTAGTGGCGGAACACGACCAGCGGGTCGCCGAGATGATTCTCAAGGCTCTGGGCGTAACACCTGCCAGAGCCAAGAGAATCGCCGGTAAGCCGCTACCCTAGGGGGCGTTCTCAATTAGTTTCCACACCGCGCCGGGTCTGCTGTTGTGCAGGGCAAGGCGCGAGAAGCGTGGTTTGGTCATTCCAAATAAGCTTCGAGCAACGCAGCCCTGCACAACAGCAGGCCCGGCCCTTCGGGTTGTGCCTTAAAGTGGGCCAGGCTGCGTTGCAGGCCTTGGAAAGGGAGCAACCATTCCCAGCGGCCTGCGCCTTGCCTGGCCCGCTTTAAGGCGACAACGCGGCGGGGAAACTAATTGAGAACGCCCCCTACATTGGCCGGCTAAACCCGGCCAACCCATTGCCGATAGTTCTTCGCCTGGCGACGAGACTTCAGCTGATTGCCGATCAATGCCATGAGTGGCGACGTCCTGGGTTTTGTCCGTTTCCCTTGACTCAGCAAGCCGAGCTGCTTCTTGATCACCGACGCCACTGCAAGCGATGCCAGCGCCTTGTTCTTCCAGCGGACGACGATGGGCTCCACTTCGGTGTCCTGACCTGCCATCCACTGGCTTGGCAGGGCCGGCTCGATTGCCAGCGCGGTGGCAAGCCCCACCATCGACACCGAACCGCTCACCACTCGCTGCGCCACCTCCTTTCTACGCACGCCGCCGGTGACCATCAGCGGCATGTGCGCTATTTCTCCTATTTTCTCCGCGAACTCGAGAAAATACGCCTCTCGAGCCAAGCGGCTGCCATCGCGGGTCTGCCCCTGCATTGCCGGGCTTTCGTAGCTGCCACCCGACAACTCGACCAGGTCGACCGCCCTGGCGTTGAGCATTTCCACCACGCAAGCCGCATCCTCGGCATCGAAACCGCCGCGCTGAAAGTCGGCGGAATTGAGCTTCACAGCGACACAAAAGATCGGTGCTACTCGCTGACGTATTGCATCGATGGTTCGCAGGAGAATTTGCGCACGATTTTCCAGGCTGCCACCCCAGCAGTCGTTACGCTGGTTGGTCAAGGGCGAAAGGAATTGGCTGAACAGGTAGCCATGTGCTGCATGAATCTCCACGCCGGTGAATCCGGCACGTTCTGCCAACACCGCCGCTTGGGTATAGCGCTCAATCAGTTCCTCGATCTCCTGCTCATTCAAGGCCCTGGGTGGCACAAAAGCTTTTGAGAGGCCGGGGATCTCGACCGCAACGGCGGAGGGGCCTCTTGCCGGTTGCCCCATTGAAGCCAATAGCTGCCGTCCAGGATGATTGATTTGCATCCAGGCTTGAGCTCCGCGACAGCGGCAAGCATCGGCCCACAGCCTGAATTTGCCCAGGTTGCGATCGTCCTCGAGCACCACGCCGGCGGGTCCGGTCAAGGCGTGGCGATCAACCATGACGTTGCCAGTGATGATCAGACCGGCCCCACCCTCCGCCCAGCGCCGATAGAGCTTGACCAGTGCTTCCCCAGGAGCGTGATCCTCATCGGCAAGGTTCTCCTCCATGGCAGCCTTGGCGATTCGGTTTGGAATCACCGTGCCGTTAGGTAATCGAAGCGGTTTGAAGAGCTTTGAGCCGGTCATGTTCTGTCCTTCAGCTGATGAGAATTTGGCCAGCCCGCGCAGGGCTTGATGTGCCGAGAAGGCAAGCCTGAAATACAACACAATTGAACATGCGTGTTCAATTGTGTCAATAACGTAGGACTTTAATTGACCTGGCTTAAGGCCGTTTTTCAGGCAGAAAAAACTACATGCTTAAAAATATGGTTGACGGAAAATGAACACAGGTGTTCAATCGCTTCATGAGGTAATCCTGGAGAGAGAACCGTGGAATCCCTGAATCCAACACAGCGCCGCATTCATCAAGCTGCCTTTCGCCTGTTCGCTGAAAGAGGCACCTCACAAGTGAACATTCTCGACCTCGCACAAGAGGCAGGCGTGGCGCGCGGAACGGTCTATAGCAACATCGACAGCATGGAAAGCCTGTTCGAGGCGGTCGCCAGCCATCTCGCGAGGGAGATGCATGAGCGCGTCAACAAGAGCTTCAATTCCCTCTCCGATCCGGCTCAGCGCCTTGCCAATGGCATTCGGTTCTTCATTCGTCGAGCGCACGAAGACTCACAGTGGGGAGCGTTCATCCATAAATTCGCCATGAGCAATTCTTCGTTGCGCGAAATGTTTAGCAGCCAGGCGACTACGGATCTTCTGAGCGGGCTTTCCAATGGGCGCTACCAGTTTGCGCAGGAGCAATTGCTCTCAGTACTGACGTTGATATCGAGCAGCGTCCTGGGCTCGATTTTCCTGGTTCTGGAAGGGCACAGAACGTGGCGCGAATCGGGATCTGACACAGCGGAACTAGTGCTGCGGGCATTAGGTGTGCCTCTCGAGGAGGCTAGAGCACTGGCAACCAAAGAGTTGCCGGCACTTCCTCCTCTCGACTGAGCGCTGTAACCGACTCAAAAAAAAACACCCCTGGAATTTTCAGGGGTTCGGGGATCGCTTTGCCCTGAAAACTGGAAAACAAGAACAATGAATAACAAAAATGAAATGCCCCGGTTGGCAACACAACAACCTGTCCGGCATCCGCAACCGACGGTTAAAGCCCAAGGCCTGACTCACCTGATCTTTCAAAGGCCCGACTTGAATGAGGCGGCGCATTTCCTGACGGACTTCGGCCTGGCCGTCAGTCATCAGAACGCCGAAACGCTCTATCTGCGCGGCACTGAACCGGCTCCCTATTGTTACCGTGTCCAGCGTGCAGAAAATGCATGCTTTGTCGGGTTCGGGCTGGCAGTCCAATCGCTCAAGGATCTGGAAAAGCTGACGCAAATTCCAGGTGCGTCATCGATCGAGACATCGACACATCCTGGCGGCGGGCATTACCTCAGACTGACCGATCCTTCAGGGTTTACCGTCGAAGCAGTTTGTGGCCAGACGCCAAGTAAAACCCTGGCACACAGAGCCCCACTTCCTTGGAATCTGGCGCAAGAGCAATCGCGAATCAACGCCACGCAGCGTCCACCGATTGCACCGCCTGAAGTAATCAAACTTGGTCACATCGTAATTGAGGTGGCTGACTACCAAGCGACCTGTGCCTGGTATACCCAGCATTTCGGGTTTATTCCCAGCGATGTGCAGGTACTGCCCGACGGCACCCCCATAGTCGCCTTCATGCGCCTTGATCTCGGTGAAACGCCCGCGGATCACCATACGCTCGCGATCGCGCAGGGGTTCATGGCGACCTACAGCCATAGCGCCTATGAAGTTGTCGACGCAGACGCGGTGGGCATGGGGCAACGGGTCCTGCGAGAGCGGGGTTGGGAGCACTCATGGGGAATCGGTCGGCACATCCTGGGCAGTCAGATCTTCGATTACTGGCAAGACCCTTGGGGTGATAAGCACGAGCACTACTGCGATGGGGATATTTTTACGGCCAGGCAACCTACGGGCATACATCCCGTGAGTCCCGAGGCAATGGCGCAGTGGGGGCAGCGCATGCCCAAGAGTTTCACAAAACCCAAGATGAGCTTGATCAATCTGCGAGCACTGATCCGTAACCTGCGAAGCAGCCCGGACTTAACCTTTCGCAAGTTGATAACGCTTATGCGGATGTTCGGGTAGAGCTGCCGTCATGTCGGGCAAATCGACTCGGTATGGCCGGCGAGACGTGCTCAAAGCCGGCGCTTTGATCGTCGGCGGTTCGTTGATCTACAGCATCGCCAGCCCACCCACAGAACAACACCTCAGTTCTCGTGCCACCGAGCTCGGGACAAACGCCGCTCCAGGAGTGCCTTCAATGTCTGCTGTACACGTAGTCCGTTTTGAATTCGAGAACGGTATCCATTGGGGCGTGCTACGCCAAGGCCGTATCACGGTTGTCCCAGGTACTTTCGAAACCACCGGTGACTTCATTCGCCAGAACAGTATCGACGACCTCGCTCAACTGAAAGGCCCTGAGCTGGAGGAGGGCGAAGTAAAGCTGCTGTCGCCGGTGACCCGTAACCAGCAGTTCCTCTGCCAGGGCGCCAACTATCGTCAGCACATGATCGAGTCGGGCATGGACCCGGATGCGAAGAAATTCAACATGATCTTCACCAAGGCGACGAGTTGCCTGGTAGCGGCTGACAGCGACCTGATCAAGCCGCGCCACGTGCGCTTCCTTGACTACGAGATCGAACTGGGCCTTGTGATGAAGCGCTCGATCAGCGGCGCTGTTGCTGTCACCGACGCCAATCTGCATGAGTTCATTGCAGGCGTCGTCATTGTCAATGACTACTCGGCGCGTGACATTCAGATTCCCCAGATGCAATTCTACAAGGGCAAGAGCTACCGCACTTTCGGCCCAGTCGGCCCGTACCTCTGCCTTCTGGATGCCAAGGACATGCATTACCTCAAGGCACTGCAGTTGAAGCTGACGGTCAACGATCAGGTGCGACAGAATGACAGCACGGCCAACCTGGTTTACGGCCCCGCTGAAACCCTGACCGAACTCTCCGCCTTGCAAGATCTCGACGTTGGAGACCTGATCGCCACCGGTACTCCTGCCGGCTGCGCTCTAACGATCCCTTCTCCTGGCAAAATGCGCATTGCAGCCCTTTTGCCAGAAGCCACCAAGTGGAAGCTTTTCCTCAAGGCGCAAGAAGGCCGGACGCAGTACCTCAAGGCCGGTGACGTGGTCGAGGCGCGCATTCGTAGCGCCGATGGTGTGGTCGACCTCGGAGTGCAACGCAACCGAGTCGTGGGGGAAGCCTGATGGTTGTGCAGACCCTGAACGACATCGAAAGTCTCGAACGAGTCCCCTTGTCGGAGCGAGGCCTGACTTGCAGCACTTATGACGCGCTGCGACAGGCGGCCGAGTACTTCCCTGAGGCACCGGCGCTAAGCTTCTTCGCCGATGCCGCCGATTTCAAACGTACCTACGAGTGGAACTACTCCCAGCTCTTCGCGGAGATCACCCGCGCGGCAAATGCCTTCCATGACCTGGGCATAAAACCGGGAGAGGTGCTTGCCTTCATCCTGCCCAACCTGCCGGAAACCCATTTCACTATATGGGGCGGGGAGGCGGCGGGCATCGTCATGGCGATCAATCCTCTGCTTGAGGCCAGGCAGATGGCTGGCTTGCTGAATGCCGCGAAGGTATCCGTGGTGGTAACGCTTGCGCAGACTGCGGGCAGTGATCTGTGGCCCAAACTGGCTTCGCAGCTGGATCAGCTACCCACGGTCAGGTCTGTCGTTTGGGTCAGCATGGAGCCCTATGTCGCCGAACCTGTGCGTGGGGCTCTAAAGGCCATGGCACTGAAGGAGCGAGACTTACACAGCGATATCGCGATCCACGATTGGCAATCGCTGATGAGTACTCAGCCGCACACACACCTGAAAAGCGGTCGACAAATCCGCCAGGATGACTGCTCCTCCTACATTTGTACTGGCGGCACCACCGGGCTCCCCAAGATCGCCGCGCGTACCCATGGTTCGGAAGTATTCAATGCATGGGCTGTGTCCGCTCATTTGCAGCCACGCAGTGGTGGTCAGGTTATCTTTTGTGGCCTGCCGCTATTTCATGTAAACGGACAACTGGTGACTGGACTGATGCCTTGGACTCAAGGCGACCATGTGATCCTCGGGACGCCTCAGGGGTATCGTGGCGAGGGAGTGATCCCGCGATTCTGGGAGATGGTCGAGCACTTCGGTATCAACCTCTTCTCCGGCGTGCCAACTGTCTATGCAGCACTTCTGCAAAATGAATGGCAGGGCCGCGACCTGTCCAGTCTTCGCTTTGCAATGTGTGGCGCCGCACCCATGCCGGCTGAGCTTTTCCGCGAGTTCGAGCGCCGGACCGGGGTAAAGATCCTTGAAGGTTACGGTCTTACTGAGGGCGCCTGCGTCTCCTCAATCAATCCACCCCATGGCGAGCGCCGTATCGGCTCCATCGGGATACGGATTGCCTACCAGAATATGCGCGCGGTCCTGCTCGATGACTCTGGAGAGTACCTGCGCGACGCTGATGTGGATGAGACCGGCCTCATCACGATCAGTGGTCCGAATCTCTTCGAAGGCTATCTGGAGGAGCGTCATAACCAGGGCCTCTGGATCGATATCGACGGTCAGCGCTGGCTGAATACGGGCGACTTGGGTCGCCAGGATGCACAGGGTTACTTCTGGCTGACCGGACGCAAGAAAGAATTGATCATCCGCGGCGGCCACAATATCGATCCCAAGCAAATCGAGGAGGCTCTGCAGGCGCATCCCGCCGTCGCCCTGGCCGCTGCGATCGGCAGCCCCGACGCCTATTCGGGCGAGGTGCCGGTCGCCTACGTTCAACTGCGCCCCGGGCACACCTGCAACGCTGAAGAACTTGAGTCGTTCGCTCAACTCCACATCAGCGAGCGGGCAGCCGTTCCCAAGCGCATTGAAATCCTCGAAGCGCTGCCTCTGACTGCCGTGGGCAAGATATTCAAGCCCGCCTTGCAGCAGCGCGAGATTGCCAGGGTAGTCCAGCAGGAAGTGGAGCACCTGTGTCTGCAGGAGATTGCGGTAGACGTGGTGCAGGATGGTCGTCGTGGGCTAGTCGCATGCATACGGGCCGGGGCCGATGAGGAAAACCTGGCCCGCCTTCTGGGTCGCTACAGCTTTCAAGTGGAATGGCTCAAATGAGCCAGAATTTGCCGCCGTAAGCCCAACAAACATGTCGTGGTGTTGTTCCGCCAGGGCCTTTGCACAACTTCGGTCAACTTCAACTGGCACTGACAAGTGCACAGGAAGGCGAAGCCTTGCCTGTGTGCAATCAAAAAAATAATAAAGAGGTGGAAAATGAAACTGAATGGCCGTGCGATTCCTTATTTCTCCGCTCCGCGAGCAATTGCTGCCTGGATCAAGTTTACCGGCGCCATTGCAATACTTACCGCCTCAACAACCGCGGGCGCCAATGGCATTGCCCTTAATGAGCAGAGTGCAAGCAGTGCGGGAACTGCTTATGCGGGAAGGTCGTCTTCCGCGTTGGACGCCAGCACCATCTTTGGAAATCCAGCGGGCCTGACCAAGTTGAAGCGTAGTGAGATTTCCGGCGGAGTCGCGGTCATCTCGGTGAGCGACGACATCAGTGATGCGCAGAGCAGTGCCTCAGGAACGAATAAAGGAGACTCGGTACCTTTGGGGGGCGTGCCCTTCGCCTATATGTCGACGCCGCTTGACGATCGTTTTTCGATTGGTCTGGGCCTCTATGCACCGAGTGGCCTGATCAATGATTACGAGGGCTCTTTTCAGGGCCGCTACCATGGTTCCTATAGCACGACAAAGGAAATAACCCTGCAGCCCACCATTGCCTATCGAATCAATGATTACGTGTCCATTGGTGGCGGACCGACCATAAACCGTTTCAATGCAAAGCTTCAGAATTACCTGGCCACCGGCGCCCTGAACAACGGCGAGGACACTCTGGTTACCATCAAAGGCGATGACACGGCACTTGGCTACAACGTCGGCATCTTGGTTGACTTTACCGAGGCTACCCGTTGGGGGATTAACTACCACTCGAAGGTGGACTATGAACTCGAAGGGCATACTGAGGTTTCCGGCTCCCCGGGCGTTATTCCGCTGGATGGAAACTATGACAACAAGATAGACCTCACTATGCCCGAATCAGTGGACACGTCCATCACCCATCATTTCAATAGTCGCTGGACGGGATACCTGGGGACCACCTGGAAACGTTGGAGCCGGATCAAGAAGGTCGAGGCAGTCAACAGCGGTCTTTCCCCCTTGGGCCAGGCGGCTGGCCTGGGACGTGTGACCGAAGAAATGAACTGGCGTGACACTTGGGCCACCGCAATTGGCGCGTCCTATCAATTGAACCAACAATGGCTGCTGCGCGCAGGCTACGCTTATGATCCGTCGCCTATCAGGAATGCCGATCGCAGCGTGCGCGTTCCGGTTGGGAATCGCCAGGCCGTGACCCTGGGCGGTGCTTATTCGCCGGATGCCGATCTGACGATAGACTTTGCTTATGGTTATCTCTGGGATTCCAAAGTATCAGTAACGCAGTCGAACACCTCCGGTCTTCAACCGGAATACAGTGCCAAATATGACAATAGTGCGAATGGAGTTTCAGTGCAGGTTACCTATCGGTACTAATCGACAGAACTCCATTTTTAATGGAGTCCATTTGCACAAGCCTTCCACCTTTAATCGATAGGCAACTATCCCTATGGGCGTGATGCAGTTCCGCTTGTCAATCAGCACCAACTGCCGCGAATGCTTTCGCGGTAGTTGGTGAGTTGTCGGCAATAACCCATTCGAGAATGTGCCGGTCGATTTGCAGGTACCGTCACCTTCGATGAATCGCTTCATGATCGCCCCCGGCAAAAAATACTCAAGGGTAAGAGACGGTTGTTGGCCCCGCTTTGCCAATCGTCACCGGCTGCTTTTGGCCGATTGTTGCCTGTCGGGAAGGGCCGCAATCGACTACCGATATTCGGTGCGGTGTTTGGCCAGTAACTCCGGACCGTGGACCCGCTTGCATTTCCTGGGCCGAGGGTGTGCCCGAATTTCCTGCGAAACGGCACAATAAACTCTGCAAAACTTCAATCCCACAGGACTGAATCAGACATGGCTACTGTCTGTCAGCGCTGTTTTGGAGGTGCTTCTCGGGCATGCGAAAAATGGGTAGCTCAAGACTGAGTGTGTTTTTTTGGCGAGCCTGATAGCGCCGCGTAGTGGTCCTGGAACTGCTCGCGCAGCTTGATTTTTTGCAGCTTGCCGGTTGCCGTATGCGGCAGCGCCTCAACGAAGACCACATCGTCCGGCAACCACCATTTCGCTACATGGGCCTCCAGAAACCCCAGCAGCTCTTCCTTGCTGGCGGTCTTGCCCGTTTTCAGGACGACGACCAGCAGAGGCCGTTCCTGCCACTTGGAGTGAGGAATACCGATCACGGCGGCCTCCGCCACTGCAGGGTGTCCGATTGCGGCGTTTTCCAGATCGATCGAGGAAATCCACTCACCACCGGATTTGATGACATCCTTGGCCCGGTCAGTGATGTGCAGGTAGTTGTCCCGGTCGATGGTGGCGATATCGCCGGTATCGAACCAACCGGCGTCATCGAGCATCGGCCCATCTTCTGCGCGATAGTACTGACTGGCAATCCACGGTCCCTTGACCAACAGGTGGCCAGAAGCCTTGCCGTCACGGGGCAGCTCGGCGCCCGTGGTATCGACGATTTTCATCGACACCCCAAACAACGACCGTCCCTGCCTGGCCTGCAAATCAAGTCGTTCTTCCAGCGTTGCATCACGGTGCTTGGGCAGCAGGTGGCAGACGGTGCCCAACGGCGACATCTCGGTCATGCCCCAGGCGTGCAGGACCCGTGCATCAAAACGCCTTTCGAAGGTCTCGACCACGGTCCGTGGTGCGGCGGCGCCACCTATCACCACCCGGTTGAGCTGCAAATCCATCGCCGGGTTCAACGCATGGGCCTCGACGAATTGCTGCAAGGCCATCCAGACCGTGGGCACGCCAAGCGCCAGGGTGACCCCTTCGTCATCCATCAATTGGTAGAGACTCTGACCATCGAGTTGCGCGCCTGGCAGGACCAACTTCGCCCCACACATCGCCGCCGCATAAGGCATGCCCCAGGCGTTGACGTGGAACATCGGCACCACCAACAGCGCCGAATCCGCCGAGGACAGGCCGAAGCCGTCCTGGGTGCATAACGCCAGGGAGTGCAGGATCGAAGAACGGTGGGAGTACAGAACCCCTTTCGGATTTCCGGTGGTACCCGAGGTGTAGCACAACGACGAGGCGGCCCGTTCATCGAGTACCGGCCAAATAAACTGTTCGCTCTGCTCTTGAATCAGTTCCTCGTAGCACAGCAGGTTGGGCACTTCGATGGCCGGCATGCGGCTGCGATCAGTCAGGGCGATGAAGGCTTTGACGGACTTCATTCGGGGGGCCAGTTGCTCGACCAGCGTGGCGAACGACAAGTCAAAGAACAGGTACTGATCCTCGGCGTGGTTGGCGATGAACTCAATCTGCTCAGGGAACAGCCGCGGGTTGATGGTATGCAGGACTGCGCCCATGCCCGACACGCCGAAATACAGTTCCATGTGCCGGTAGCCATTCCAGGCCAGCGTGGCGATCCGGTCGCCGGGCTGCACCTCCAGAGTGGTCAGGGCATCGGCCAATTGCTTGGCACGGCGGCCGATATCGGCATAGCTGCAGTGATGCATCGACCCTTCGGCAGTGCGCGAGGCGATCTGGCTCTGTGGGTGCGCCCGTAGCGCATGTTCCAGGACCGAGGAAATCAACAGGGGTTGATCTTGCATTAAGCCCAGCATGGCAGCGTGCTCCATTGGGTTCTTGTTCTTTAGCGACCTGTCCGCCAGGGCGGGCAGGTGTGAGGGGGAGTGGCTTATCAGGCGTCTGCCATGGCCAGGAGCCTGGCCTGTACCTTTGCTGGCAAGTCATTGCCGAACAGTGCACTGATCGGTTGAACCAGGTTGTACACGTCGGCCAGCAGGGCATGCACTTCGGCGTCTTCGACGCTGAGCATGTCCAACCCCTGCATGTACTGATAGACCTGCTCCAGATTGGCCGGCTTGTCGCCCTGGGTACCCGAATACATGATGAAATCGCTCATCGCCGCGAGGGTCCAGGGGTTGTTGATCAACTCGACTGCCCGAGGGAAGAACTCGCGAGCAAGGCCATCCAGAGAGCCGCCTGCAGCGGTACGAGCATCGAGCAGTTCGTTCAGGGCGCGCAGGGTGGTGGCATGCGCGCTCATGCCCTGGCCATGAACCGGGTTGACGCTGCAAATGGCATCACCGATGACCAGGTAGCCCTCCGGGAAGCGTTCGAGTTTTTCATAGTGTCGCAGCACCGCAGACGGGAAGCGCATGTGATACAGATCGTCCACGCGCTCGGCATGCTTGAGCATCTCGTAAAGGTCCGGGTTGTACAGATTGCGCGCGAACTCCATGAAGCCTTCTGCGTCTTGCGGAGGATAGTCGGGAGCGCGCCCCTGGAGGCTGATATGCCAGGTGTCATTCTCGATGTGGTGCATCATGGCTGCGCCCTTGGTATCCGGGATCACCGAATAAAAGGCATGGATCTGATGTGAGTCGGCGATGCCGGCCGGAATGCGGAACTTGGTAGTGGTGTAGGCCAGATCGCAACCGATATGGGTCTCCAGTGGTGCGCTGTAGCCAAGGTCGGCCAACCATTTTGGAGCCCGGCTGCCACGGCCGCCAGCGTCGACGACAAGGTCGGCGTCCAGGCTCTGCGTGCCTGCAGAGGTCTGCACCACCACCCCGGTCACTCTGCCGTTTTCGTGTTGCAACGCGGTCGCTGTGCAACCTGGCATGGCTACGATATTCGCGCTCTCCAGGGTGAACTTGCGGATACTGAACTCCAGCAGGTTGCGGCTCTGAGCGAGGATCAACTGGTCGAGATCACGAGGGGCCTGAATGCTCCCGCTCTGCGAATAACCGGTGCCCCAAGGCGTGTGATAAAGCAGATCGACTCCGACACGAACAGGGGTGGAGCCGAGCTCGAGCATGCGCGCGGTGAAGTCTGGATACAGCTCGTTGAGCATCAGCAGGCCGCCGCGCAGCAGGATGTGGTAATGGTTCGATTGCGGCGTCATCTTGCGCGGTCCCGGGGTATCGGGGAACGGGTCACGCTCGATCAGGGTGACCTTTTCGAATCGGTGCGACAGCAGTTTTGCAGTCATCAGCCCTACGACGCTTGCGCCGATGATGATTACGTGCCGGCCCGGTTTCTCATTCGCTTGCATCTCGATTCTCCAGCAAAGGTATTGGTTGCCCCGGCGCGCTATGCGTGAAGGCCGTCGGGTGAATTCACGACCGACACTCTGCTGCCCCCGGTCCAACCCGTCCCATCCTTCAGTCGGAGTAAAAACCGGATATTCGCAGACTCATCCAAATGGAGTAGGGACCGGGTCCCCACTTTGGTGAGACGGCTGTTCAAGACCCGACGCGCCGGGCGCGGGTGACCGAATCATCTGAATGGAGGATGCCGGACTACCCGAACGAGCGACGAGAATGCGGCGGTCATCGAACTTCCCCAAAGGCATGTCCATGAGCGCCCAGTACATCCGTCAACACCTGATCGATCCGGCCATGTGCACCCGCTGCAATACCTGTGAGTCCAGTTGTCCCATCGAGGCCATCACCCACGACAGCAACAACTATGTGGTCAAGGCCGACTTGTGCAACGGTTGCCTGGAATGCACCTGGGGCTGCCCGACGGGTGCCATCGACAGCTGGCGTCTGGTGCCTGATAGCGAGGTCTATAGCCTCGATGATCAGTTCGGCTGGAGCAGTTTGCCGGCGCAATTGGCGGTGGAAACCGGCGCGGTGATTGGCGGCGCCCCCGATCCGGCAGCGGCGTTGCAGCCATCTGCACCGCACTCTGCCGCGGCGCCTGCCGAGGCACTGTTCACTCAAGAAAATCCTGCTCTGGCCACCATTACCGTCAATCGTCGACTGACCGGCGATGGCACCGGTAGCGATATTCACCATTTGGTACTCGACTTTGGCGACCAGCATTTTCCGGTACTGGAAGGGCAGAACATTGCCATTCTGCCGCCCGGGACCGATGAGCAGGGCCGCCCGCATGCGCCGCGCTATTACTCCATTGCCAGTGCCCGCAGCGGCGAGGTGCTTGGTAACGATCTCGCACTGACGGTCAAGCGGGTCGTCGCGGATCACACTGGCCAATCGGTGCGGGGAGTGGGTTCCAACCACTTGTGCGACCTCGCTCAGGGCAATCAGGTGAAAGTGCTTGGCCCCTTCGGTGGCACTTACCTGATGCCCAATCATGCCGGCAGTCACTTGCTGATGATTTGCACCGGCACCGGCATTGCACCGATGCGCGGCATGCTCGAACAGCGTCACCGCATGCCGGTGTCCGGCGGACGCCTGATTCTGTTCTATGGCGGTCGGACCCCCAAGGAAATGGCCTATCACGACGACCTGGTGAACTTTGGTGTGCCGGGGCTGGAATTGCACCTGGCTTACTCGCGGATGAACGACAGGCCCAAAGAGTACGTCCAGGATTGCCTGCGTACACAGGGCGACGAAATCGCCGGCCTGCTTCGCGATCCTGAATGTCACCTCTATGTCTGCG
This sequence comes from Pseudomonas sp. KH_046_1, assembly GCF_057839025.1. Classification (NCBI taxonomy): domain Bacteria; kingdom Pseudomonadati; phylum Pseudomonadota; class Gammaproteobacteria; order Pseudomonadales; family Pseudomonadaceae; genus Pseudomonas; species Pseudomonas sp. KH_046_1. The sequence continues at coordinate 3,771,453 of NZ_CM174481.1, read as the reverse complement.
GCCTGAAGAGCATGGAGCAGGGCATTGTCCAGGCCCTGATCGATATCTGCAGCCACCATGGGATGGACTGGAGCAGCGTCCGCCAGCAACTGCGTGAGCAGGGTCGGGTTCACTTCGAGACTTACTGATCGGGAGATTGCACAGATGAATGACCAGCAGATGCCTGAGGGCAGTGAACAGGCTGACAACCACCCCTCGCGGCGTAATGCACTGAAGACGCTCGGCGTGGCTATGGCCGGGGTTGCCGGTTTTGCTCTCGGGCGCAACACTCCTGCCGGTGATACCGCCGTCAGCCCACCAACGGCTGCAGTCGATGCCCCGGCAGACCGCATGGACGGCAATCCCTATGGGGGCGGCCCAGGCACGGGCATCACGTTTCCACCTTACTACCGTCCCACACCGTCTCTGAACAATAACAACAACTACTTCCCCGGTACCGAAGAGCTGGGCAAGGATGAGATGCGCATTTCCTTCCTCGGCAGTACGCCCATGCCACCGACCCGTAGCCAGGCGGGCACTTGCATCATGGTCGAGCTGGGCAATGGCAAACGTTTCTTCTTCGATTTCGGCTCCGGCTGCGTGCGCAACATCTTCGCCATGCAGGTGCCGTTCCAGACCGTCAACGACATCTTTCTGACCCACCTGCACGTCGACCATTACGCGGACCTGCCGTACCTCTACTGTTTTGCACCGTGGATGGGGCGCTGGAAGCCGTTGCGCGTACACGGTCCTTCCGGGCGTACGGACAAGGACGGTATCAAGGCGATGGTCGCCGGCATGCAGGCCATGACTCACTGGCACACCGACAGCTTCAATAGCTTCCCCATCGGTGATGGGTACGAAGTGGAGGTCAACGAGTTCGACTTCCGTGACGACAATGGCATCTGCTACGACCAGGATGGGGTCACTGTTCGCCATTGGCGTCGTTCCCATACCAAGGACGGCGCGGTGGCCTACCGGCTGGACTGGAATGGCCTGTCCTTCGTCTGGACGGGGGATGGCCTGCCAGACAAACTCACCGAGAAGTATGCCGCCGGTGTCGACGTGTTCGTCACCGAGTTGCAGCCCGATCTGGGCACCCTCAACTCGCTCAAGTTCGGTGTGCCGCCGGTGATGCTAAACAGCACGATCGACATGGCGCACACCACACACTATGAGGCGGGCTATCTGATCAATCAGGTCAAGCCGCGGCTGGGCATGATCACCCACTTGAGTCTGGACGAAGCCATCGTGCCAGAACTGTTGGCGGGCATACGCAGCCATTGGAAAGGGCTGTTCCAGTTCGGCGCGCCCGACGTGGTCGTCGTCAACGTGACCAAGGACGCGATCTGGACCCGCCGCGCCGCGCTGCCTGAATCGGCCAGTCCGCGCACCCCCAGTGCCAGTGAAGCCGCCGAGCTCTTCGACCTGGGGCCGACCAACACTGAGGTACGTTTCCCCAATCCGCGCCATCGCATCGAGGACGTCCAGGAGCAGTACGTGCGCGACCAGCACATTGACCGCCACCGGGCGGCGCCGCCGGGGCTGTACCGCGAACCTTACAAAAACTTTCCGCGTGACTTCACGATCAACGTGCTGCAGATGGCCTGGAGCAAAGTGAAAGCGCGTTTCTTCGGCGGCTGAGGCTGCCATTCTCCCGCTACGGGCCCGCGCAGGCGGGCCAGGTACCCCGCATGTCAGACTTCGACATTTCCACCACCGCCAAGGCCACTCCGCTGACCGTGCTAACCGGTTTTCTGGGTGCCGGCAAGACCACTCTGCTCAATCGTCTGTTGAGCGAAGACCATGGTTTGCGTATTGCCGTGCTGGTCAACGACTTCGGCGCATTGAATATCGATGCTGAACTGGTCGTCGGCGTCGACAGTGACGTGGTCAGCCTGGCCAACGGTTGCGTGTGCTGCTCTGTGCGCGACGACTTGTTGCAGGCGATCGAGCAGGTGCTGGCGCGCCCGGAGCAGCCCGAATATGTGATCCTTGAAGCCAGCGGCGTTGCCGACCCGGCAGGCATCGCGATCACCTTCGCCAACCCCGCCTTGCGCGAGCGTATTCGTCTGGACAGCATCACCTGTGTCCTCGATGCCGCTCAAGTGTTCGAAGCCCCCGAGCAGATGGAACTCAAGCTGCGTCAGATTGCGTTCGCCGATCTGCTGCTGCTGAACAAGGTCGATCTGGTCGACGCCCCTCACTTGACCCGGGTGCGTGGATGGCTGGACGAACACTTCCACCGTTATCGCCTGCTGGAAACGACGCGCTGCGTCGTGCCATTGGCGATCCTCCTGGCAGCGGGGCGGCTGGATGCCGTTCGTGAGCCGCAGGTTCACGAGCACAGTTGCGACGCACATTGCACTCACACCCACGAGCATGCCCACGAGGCTGCCTGCGAACCCCACCACGAACGGCAATTCAGCACCTGGAGCTTCCAGAGCGCGCAGCCGCTGTCGCTGGATGCGCTACGCCATGCAGCTGCACGCCTGCCCAGTCAGATTTATCGCTGCAAGGGCGTGGTGTACTGCCGGGAAGTACCCGATCAGCGGGTGATTCTGCAGGTGGTCGGCAAGCGTGTGGACATTGCCTTGGGTGGTAGTTGGCAGGGACAACCGGCGGTCAACCGGATCGTCGCCATCGGAGCGCCGGGTGCCATCGATGCCGCCGTCCTGCAAGGCAGCTTTGAGGCCTGCCAGGCCTGAACCAGGCGCATATATCCGTTGTGAATCGTCAATTCTGAGTATGGGCGTGCCGCCAGTCCGTTCGCACTATAGACCCAGGACCGCCAGGTAGGGTGGCCTGGTGTTCTAAGCATCCGTATTTCCTTGAGGACCTGTCATGAGCCAGAGCAGCACTTTCGCAATCGATTCGCGCGTCTTCGATCCGGCCCGCATCGACGCCAGCACCCAGGCCGCCAACGACAGGCTGGAGCAGATTCTCGGTGGTCTGCCGACCATCCTGCAGATTCCTGCCCAGGCAGCACGCGACGCCCGCACCAATGGCAACTCCTTCCTCGGCCCGGTGGTCCTGTCGCCCAATGGCAGCGAGCAGGTTATCGATGGTCCGGCCGGGCCGCTGCCATTGCGCGTGTTCGCGACGAAGGGGGCGACGGGTGTTCTGCTGCACCTGCATGGCGGCGGCTGGGCGCTGGGCGCCCATGACCAGCAAGACTTCCTCCTCGATGCCATTGCCCAATCCACCGGCATGGCCGTGGTCAGCGTCGGCTACCGGCTGACACCGGAACACCCATATCCCGCCGCCAATGATGACTGCGAAGCCGCCGCGCTGTGGCTGGTGGCCAACAGTCAGGAATTGTTCGGCACCCAGCGCCTGATGATCGGTGGCGAATCGGCCGGCGCGTACCTGGCCGTGACCACATTGCTGCGCCTGCGCGACCGTCATGGCCTGACCCCCTACAGCGCCGCCTATCTGACTTATGGTTGTTACGATCTGGCGCTGACGCCGGGTGCCCGCAACTGGGGTGAACGCAACCTGGTGCTGTCGACGCCCATCATCCGTCAATATCTGGAATGGTTTGCGGCGCCGGATCCGTACTCGCCAGATGTCTCGCCACTCTATGCCGATCTCTCGGGCCTGCCACCGGCGCTTTTCAGCGTGGGCACCCTCGACCCGCTGCTGGATGACTCGTTGTTCATGTCCAGCCGTTGGAGCGCAGCCGGCAATCAGGCCGAGCTGGCCATCTACCCCGGTGGCATCCACGCCTTCAATGCCATGCCAATCCCGCTCGCGGCCAGTGCCAACGCGCGTATCCAGAACTTCCTCAAGCAGTGCCTTGCGGATTGAGCCTCAGTACGAGAAAACCTGCCATGAACAGTACCTACGAACTCATCGCCGCCACCGCCGCTCGCCTGCCCGAGCAGGTTGCATTGCGTTTTCTTCCCGATGCAGATCCGTCTGCCCAGTCGTTCACCTGGCGTTATCGCGAGTTGCTCGAACAGATCACCCGCTTTGCCAACTGGTTGCACACGGCCGGCATCGGCCGTGACGACAGCGTGTCTATCGTGCTGCCGAACCTGCCACAGTTTCACTTTGCCTATTGGGGCGCGCAGGCCGTGGCCATCGCCAACCCGATCAATCCGATGCTGGAGGCTGCCCATATGGGCTCGATTATGCAGCGGGTTCAGGCCACGGTATTGGTGACACTGGCGCCAGGGCCCGACAATGCGCTGTGGCCGCAGATCGAAGAAATGGCCCGTCAGGTACCCAGCCTGCGTCACATTCTTTGCATCGACCCGACGCAATTCACTGACGGCGCCTCACCGGCAGTGCTCCCCGAGCGGCTGGGCAATGTGGCAGTCAGCGATTTCGACCGTGCGCTGGCCAGCCAGCCGGGCGCACAACTGCTCATGCGCCGCAGTTTCAAAGCCAGCGACACCGCTGCCTATTTCCACACCGGCGGTACCACCGGCATCCCCAAGGTGGCGCGGCATACCCACGGCAATGAAATGACCATGGCGCAAGCGCTGGCCAGCGCGCTGGAGTTGACGGGGGGCAAGTTCCTTTGCGGACTGCCGCTGTTCCATGTCAACGGTGTGATGGTCACTGGACTGTTGCCTTTTCTCATCGGCGGTTCGGTACTGCTGCCGACCGCCGCCGGCTACCGAGGCAAAGGCGTGATCGCCAACTTCTGGAAGCTGGTCGAACGCTACAGCATCAATTTTTTCAGTGGTGTGCCGACCGTCTATTCAAGCCTGTTGGAGGTTCCGATCGGTGATGCCGATGTCAGCTCGCTGCGCTATGGCATTTGTGGTGCGGCGCCGCTGTCGCCGGAGCTGATGCGACGCTTCGAGGGGGCCACGGGTGTTCGGCTGCTGGAGGGTTATGGCCTTACCGAGTCTACCTGTGCCAGCACCATGAATCCGGTTCATGGCGAACGTCTCGTCGGCTCCATTGGCAAGGCCCTGCCCGGAGTTGAGGTCAAGGTTGTGGATCTGGATAGCGATGGAAATTATTTGGGCGATTGTCCGGATGAGACGGTCGGTCAACTGGTGATCCGTGGTGACACGGTTTTCCCTGGTTACCTTGATGAGGTTGCCAATCGCAACCTGTTCCTCACTGACGGCTGGCTGAAGACTGGCGATCTCGCGCGCCGTGATGGTCGTGGTTTCTTCTTTCTCACCGGCCGCGCCAAGGATCTGATCATTCGTGGGGGGCACAACATCGATCCGGCGGTGATCGAGGAGGCTCTGCTCAAGCACCCGGCAGTACTCGGCGCGGCAGCCGTTGGAAGGCCAGATCCATACGCCGGTGAACTGCCTGTTGTCTACGTTGAGCTGCGCGCTGACCAGACCGTATCCGCTGCTGAACTGAGTGCCCATGCCGCCGTACATATCCATGAAAGGGCGGCCATCCCCAAGGCGATCCATATCATCGAGCAAATCCCGCTGACGGCGGTTGGCAAGCCGTTCAAGCCAGCCCTGGTCTGGCGTGAAACCGAAGATGCCCTGGTTCGCGCCCTGGGCCCCGTGGCCGGAATCGACCGATTCTGTGTCGAGGTTGGCCAGGATGCGCGCCATGGCACCTTGGCCAGGGTCAGCCTGCTCGATGTACCGGCGACCCGGCGCGCCACGCTTGAACACGCCGTGTTGCAAGCGCTGGGTGTGTTTGCCGTCCACCACGAAATCCATTTTGCCGACAGCCAGACGGCCTGAAACCCCAAGGACTGACCATGACTGAAAAAACCATACTCGTGCTCGGCGCCCAAGGCGTGCTCGGCCAATTTACCGCACGCGCTTTGCAGGCGGCTGGGTATCGTGTATTGCGAGGTGGACGGCGCCGTGAGCCGGCCGAGGATTTTCGATGGGTGGACCTCGATGTACCGGGCAGCCTGAGCGCCGCCTTGCAAGGCGTGGATCTGGTGGTCAGCAGTATCGAGGATCCTGAGGTGCGCGCCGAACTGGAGATCCTCCGGCAGGGTGGTGTGTTGCTGTCTCAAGCGACCATCCGGGCTTCAGCGCGGCGGCATCTGCAACAGGTGGCCGAGAGCGGAGCACGGGGCACGCTGGTACTCAACTCGGGTTTCTCCGGCGTTGGAGCGCTCGTCGCGCGCCAGTTGCTGGAGGAACACCCGCAAGCCACCAGCATTGAGCTGGGCTACATCATTTCTGCCGGCGGTTCTGCCGGATTGGCAGGCAGCCGCTACATTCACCGCCTGCTGGCTACGCAACCACGGCTTCGCGTACAAAACCGCAAGTTCCCGGCCCCTCGTGGTGTCCGTCCCTGTTTCGATCTGAGCGATAACGACGAGATCTGGCTGTCGTCCGAAATCAGCGGCAAACGCCTCGTGCAGACCTGGCTGGCGGTGGCAGAACGGCCGCTTAGTGGCCTGTTGCGACTGCTCAATAAGCTGGGCTTGCTGGCACGCCTTCCTCAAGCCGCGCTGACGGCGATGGTCAGGCTCAAGCCTATGCCTTCCAGACTTACTTGCGAGCCGATGCGCTCGCGCATAGCGCTCTTGCACAATGGGCAGTTGCTGGTGGCCAATGGCGTCTCTGCCGAGGGCGATTACAACTCCACCGTGCAATCGACCGGACTCTTCGTCCGCGCCTTGCTGGATCAGCCTGAAGGCGCTTGGCCGCCGGGACTCTACAGCGTCGAGGACCTGTTTCGCCTGGAAGATCTGCGCAGAGGCCTGGAGCAGAACCGGATCCTGGTGCAAGCCCTGGCGGAATGAGTTTGACGCCGAAATCCGATGGGCACCGGCTGATCCGTCATCTTGCGATTGCGACTATGATGGATGGATACCCGATCCGAGATGCCCGCTTAAACGCGGGCCGTTGTTTATAAGATGGTGAGGTGTATGTCCCAAGTGGCCGGTCCACACAGCAACTCCCCGAAAAGAGAGCCGCACACGCGCCTGTTCATGGCCAAGCTGCAACCGCCGCACCCTCCCGGCCGTATCGTTGCGCGGTCGCACCTGTTTGAACCGCTGTTGACAGCCCTGCCGACGGGTCTGGTGTTGGTCACGGCACCGGCTGGCTTTGGCAAGACCACCCTGTTGGGGCAGATCCATGACTGGATGCTGGCCACCGGCGTAACGACGGGCTGGCTATCGCTTGAGCGTGCCGACGACGAGTTCGGCCGCTTCGTCGCCTACCTGCGTGCCGCGATGGCGCGTGTCCTGCAGGGTGCCGAGCATGCTCCATTGGATGTGCCGGACAGTCCGCTGGCCGATGCGATGGAGTTGACCGAGCAGATTGCTGTCAGCGACAAGCCCTTTGCCCTGTTTCTCGACGACCTGCATGAAGTCCACAACGCCGATATCCTCGGCCTGCTCGCGCGCCTGCTTTCCGTGCTCGGACCGGGGCAGCGCCTGGTGGTAGGCACACGTGAACTGCCGATGCTCGACATCCACCGCCTGCGGGCCAATGGCAAGGCAGTGGAGCTGGATGCACGCAAGCTGCGTTTCAGCCTCGAAGAAACCCGTACCTTTCTGCAACAGGCCCGGCTCGACACGCTGGCAGAAGTCGACATGCAGTACCTGCATGACCGCACTGAAGGGTGGGCGGCGGCCGTTCAGCTGGCCGCGCTGGCCCTGATTGGCAGTCAGGAAAGCCCACGGGCATTGCTGGACGCCTCGCTTTCGGTCGAACAGAACGCCGACTACCTGGCCCACGAAGTGTTCGTCCACCAACCCGCTGAAGTTCAGGATTTCCTGCTGCGTACGAGCATTCTTGAGACCTTTTGTGTCGAGCTGTGCGATGCGCTCAGCGGGCAACACAATAGTTGGGAAATGATCCGCAGGCTGGTTAATTCCAACCTGTTCATCTCCCCGTTGGACAGCCATCAGCAGTGGTATCGCTTCCACCAGATGTTCTCTGGTTTTCTTCGTCAGCAGTTGAGTCGCCGCAGCGATATCGAACCGGCGCCCCTGCACGAAGTTGCGGCCGGCTGGCTGCGCGGCGAGGGACACTGGGCGCGGGCGGTCGAGCATGCCTTGCTCGGGCAGAATCACGAGTTGGCGGCGGCCATCATGAACGAGTGTGCGGAGGAGTTCATGGCTGCCGGGCGCAATACCACGCTGGCGCAATGGTCCAAGCTGATCCATGTGGACCTGATCGTGCGCAACCCGGCCCTGCATGCTTCGGCTACGTTGTCCTTGATCTCCCTGCATCGGCATGAGGAAGCGCGCGCACTGATACAGCGATTCCTTGAGCAATCTCCTATTCTGGACGACGCGCGTAGCGCGCGGGTACTCGCCCTGCAGGCTTTCCAGGTCGTCTGGTCCGATCGCCTGGACGAAATCGATCAGTGTCTGGCGCAGGCCCGGGCCTGTGAGGCGCAATTGGAGCCCTTGTTCTGGAAGTGGACCCTGCGTAACTGTGAGGCCTATCTGCTGCTGCTGAATAATCACCTGCCGGAGGCACGGCGGCTGGCCGTCACCGCCAAGGCAGCGTTGCAGAAGATAGGTGGCCTCGCTTCTATTGTTTACTCCGACACCATTGTGGCGTTTTGCGACCTGCTGCAGGGCGATGTGCGTAGCACAATCGTCTACCTTGAGCGCGCGCTGGAGAGCTGGGATCCGCCGGGCGAGCGCTTCTGTACCTCTAACACGACGATCGCGGCATTGTTGGCCGAAGCCAATTATCTGGTGCGAGCCTTTACGCCGAGCCGCGAGTTGCTGGACATCTTCATGCCGCTGATCAAGGAAGGTGCCTTTCCCGAGGTGTTGATCAGCTCAATGCGCGTGCGGACACGCATCGCTCAGATGGATGGAGAGCCGGAACGCGCCATCGAACTGCTCAACGAGTTGGAATCGTTAGGCGAGCAGCGCAACCTGCCGCGAGTGGTTGCCAGCGCCTGGTTGGAGCGTGCGCGCCTGGCACTGCTGACCGGCAACAGCGCCGCCGCTCGTCGCCACCTGGAAATGGCCGATCAGGCCAAGTGGGGTAAGGCGCAATTCCTCAATACTTTCGCCAACGATGTGGAAACGCCGCAGATCGGCAAGCTGCGTTGCCGAATCACAGAGGGCGACGGCAGTGCTGCCGGGGAACTGCAGAAATTGCTCGACCAGGCGCTGCAGGAGCGTCGTCTGATGCGCGCACTGACATTGCGTATTCTACTGGCGCAGGCACTGTGGGTTGGGCAGTGCGAAACGGAGGCAGTGGCGCAGATGCAGCAGGCGCTGGCCGATGCCGGCGTCGAACGACTGGTGCAGCCCTTCGTCGATGAACCCTGGGTCCTGGCTTCGCCGCTCAATGCCGCGCTGGTCACTCCCGGCAATCTGCCTGCCAGCTTTGTCGATGAACTGCGCGGTGCCTGCAAACTGGATGTCGATTGGCAATCTCCTTCCTCGGCCGAGGAATCCGCTACCAACCGCGGAGTACTCAGTTGCCGTGAAGTGGAAGTACTGGAAATGATCGCTGCCGGCATGAGCAACAAGGAAATTGCCCGCAAGTTGTTCCGCTCCGAGGCCACCGTGGCCACCCACCTGCGCAATATCTACTCCAAGCTTGAAGCCAACGGACGCATACAGGCGATCCTGACGGCTCGCCAGCGTGGTTTGCTCGACTGATTCGGCAGACTGCACCGCTGATCTACTCATCCGAATAGATGAGTCTCCCCCCAAAAAAATCGTCAATCAGAAGGATGGGGCTGTCCCTCGCCAGCCTCCATTCTTGTTCTATCGCGTCGCCAAGCAGATGCGCGTTCAGCCTCAATGGGAGTCTCAAATGAAAATAATCAACCCCACTACCGTGATGCCACCGCAGGGCGGTTACTCACAGGGCATCCAGGCCGCCAACCTGGTGTTTGTCGCCGGCCAGGTCGGCGTTGATGCGCTGGGCAAACTGACCGGCGATGCAGGAATGGCCGAGCAGACTCGCCAGACCATCGCCAACGTCGCTGCGGTGCTTGCCGAGTCCGGCGCCAGCCTGGCCGATGTCGTCAGTGCCACTGTCTATGTGAAGAATTTCGCCGAATACAAGGTGTTCGATCAGGTCTGGCAGGAGTGCTTTGGCGAGCATAAACCGGCGCGCGCCACGGTCCAGGCCGAACTGGTGCTGCCGCAACTGCTGGTGGAGATCCAGGCCATCGCAGTCATTCCGCCGTCCGCTTGATCTGGAGAACGCCATGAGTAGCGAAGTACGACAGCTGGGTTGGGACAAAGGGCCGACCGGTCTGCTCGGTGACGAGGAGGGCGAGTCCTGGTGGATGCCGCAACCGATGGGTGGCTATGTCACTTTGAAGTATGTGCCGGCGACGTTTCCGAACAACATGATCGCCAACGGTTTCCAGGTCTTGCCTGCGGGAGGTGAGATTCCGCAGCAAGCCCATCGTGCCTGCGACAAGTTGTGGTACGTGATGGCCGGCAGCGGCGAGGCCACGGTCGACGGCAAGACGCAGCGCGTCAGCCAGGGGAGCCTGGTAGCCGGTGGGCGCAACGTGAGCATGGGGATGCGCAACGACGGACAGGAAGATCTGAAGATCTTCTTCACCGTGTGGCCGCCGGGTCTCGAAGAGGCCTATGCCGCCATCGGCCGTCCGCGCACTCCCGGGGACGCAGCTCCCGAGCCCTTCGACGCGCCGGCGAACTGGAAAGAGCTGATGCGCCCTGCACGCTGGGCTGACGATGAGCCAGCGCGCGAGGCCGGACTGAAGAAGGGCGGAGCCCTTGTTGTCGGACCGGACGAGAGTGACGACTTCTGGCAGCCGCCGCCGGGTGGCTATATCTATCTCAAGCTCAGTCCGAAGAACTATCCCTCCAACTACATGATTGTAGGCGGCCAGGTACTACCCCCTGGCGGCTTCATACCCAGCCATGCGCACACCGCCAACGAGGAGGTGCTGCTGGTGGTCAAGGGCAGCGGCTATGTGGTGGTCGACGAACAGCGCCTTGAAGTAGGGCCGGGCTCGCTGGCCTACGTCGACCGCTGGGTGCGGCACAGCTTCGTCAATACGGGCGACGAGGACATGTTGATTCTGGTCACCTTCCACCCGCCAGGGCTCGAGAAGCTGCTCAGCTCGATGGGCCCGCGCCGGCAGAGGCACGAACAGGCACCGGACCCGGCCCTGTTCCCGCCAATGGATCCGGCAGTCATGGCCCAGGCCCTGCGCGGCGCCACCCTGTGCATGCCGGATAAGGCGATGGAGCGGGAGCAGGTGCTGATACCACCGAAGCTCGACGGCAGCATCGACTACGGCGACTGAGCCACGCCACCACGACAGCCTGCTCTGGCGTCTTGCCAGCGCAGGCTGCCTCAGAAAGCAGACAGTCCGCGACTCGCCGGATTGCCCGACAGGCCTGCGAACTGGCCAGGGTGAGGGCCGAAGGCATCGACGTGGGCGAATGAATCATAGAAAAAGGTGAGTCCGTTAGATGAACAACAATAATAAGAACTGCCAAGCAAACCTGCGTCGAGGACTTCTGGCTTCAGCGATCCTGACCGGTTTGGGCATCGCGCCCGTGCAAGCCGTGGAAATCGACACGGGAAATGAAGACTGGGCTGTACGGTTCGACAACACCTTCAAGTTCAACTACGCCCAGCGCGTCGAAAGCGCCAACTCGAAACTGGCCAATTCATGGAATAACAACGACGGTAACCGCAACTTCTCATCGGGCAGTGCAGTGTCCCAGCGCCTGGACGTGCTTTCTGAACTGGATGTGACCTACAAGGAGAAGGCAGGTTTTCGCGTCAGTGCCAACAGCTGGTACGACCATGCCTACGACGATGTCGGCAGCGACAACGCGGCGACCAATCAGCTCAATAGTGGTCGGCCGGACTCCCGTCACGTGAGCGGTTATGTCGATCGCTACTACAACGGCCCGTCGGCCGAAATCCTCGATGCCTTCGTCTTTGGCAGCACGGAAATCGGCGATGAGTCACTGCTCAGCGCCAAGCTAGGCAAGCACACGCAGTACTGGGGCGAAAGTATCCTGGCCTTTGCCCATGGCAACAGTTACGGCCAATCCGGCCTGGACCTTTCCAAGGCGCTGGCAGTGCCGGGCACCGAAGCCAAGGAGTTGTTCATCCCGCGTAACCAGCTGTCCACCAGCTTTACCGTCAGCCCGGAGCTGACCCTGGGTGCACAGTACTTCCTCGACTGGGACGCCGCGCGGCTGCCCGAATCCGGCACGTATCTGGGCTTCAACGACGGCCTGCAGAATGGCGGGCATAACCTGTCGCTGATCGGCGGCGTCAATCCGTTCTTCGGCGCGCCCGGGCCGCTCGGCGCCAACCAGTTTTTGCGCCTGAGCAATGGCCATACCTTCACCCCGGACAAGCACGGCGACTTCGGTCTGATGGCCAAATGGAGCCCGGAATGGCTGGACGGCACGCTCGGCGTCTACTACCGCAATACCTCCGACATCTTGCCCAACGTGGCCCTGCAACCGACCGCCGTCGGCCCGGCACAACTGATCTCGGGTAATGCCGGCAGCTACAACCAGTTCTACGTCGATGACATCGATATCTATGGCATCAGCCTGTCGAAAAGCATCGCCGGGGTCAGCGTCGGTTTCGACCTGAACTACCGCGAAAACATGCCGCTGGCCAGCGTCCCTACGACCGTCAATCCGGCTGCGGCCGCCCGCGGCGTGCCCGGTTTCATCGGCAGCTTCAACGGCGAAAACGGCGTGGCTCGCGGCAACACCGTGCACGCAGTGCTCAACGGCCTGACCACCTTTGCCGACACACCGGCCTGGGACAGCGCTTCGTTGCTGGTCGAACTCGGTTACAGCCGCTGGCTGGACGTGACCGACAACAAACAATTGTTCAAGGGCGAAGACTGGTACCACGGTACCGACAAGGTCACCAAGGACAACTACATCGTTGGCGTCAACTTCAACCCGACCTGGTACCAGGTGTTCCCCGGTATCGATATGTACCTGCCGATGACTTACAACGTCGGCCTCAATGGTAATTCCGCCGTCCAGCTCGGCGGTAACGAGGACTCCGGCAGCTACTCGGTCGGCGTCGGCATGGATGTGCGCAACCAGTACCGTTTTGACCTGAAGTACGTGGACAACTTCGGTCCGTTCGATACCTGCGATTCACCTGGGAGTGCTGGCAATCCAGGCGCTGGCGCGGCACCGGGTGCCAACGGGCAGTACAACTGCGTGCCCGGACAAACCACCGCGTTCGGCGGTACACCGGCCCAGCTCAAGGATCGCGGCATGGTCACCTTCACCTTCAAAACGACTATTTGATCGAACCGTTGCCCCGCAACAGGAGACATCCCATGAAATTCGTCAAATCTTTACTGGCCACCACCCTGGCGCTGGCCGTCGCCGGCGCCGCCCATGCGGCCGTATCCCCGGATCAGGCAGCCAAGCTCGGTATCACCCTGACCGGTGTCGGCGCCGAGAAGGCGGGTAACGCCGACGGCAGCATCCCGGCCTACACCGGCGGGCTGACCACACCACCGGCCTCGTTTCAGAAGGGTAGCTCCATGCGTCCCGATCCCTTCGAGGCGGAAAAGCCGAAGGTGGTAATCACCGGGAAAAATGCCGCGCAATTTGCGGGCAAGCTGACCGTCTCGACGCAGGAATTGCTCAAGCGCTTCCCGTCGTTTCGGGTCGATGTCTATCCGACCCACCGTACCGTGGCCTTGCCGCAACGGCTGCTGGACAACACCGCGAAAAATGCCATCGGCACCAAATCCCTCGAGGGTGGGGTAGCCCTGGAGAATGCCCTGCCGGGTGTGCCGTTTCCGATCCCCAACGATGGCAATGAAGCCATGTGGAATCACCTGTTGCGCTACCAGGGGCATGCCATCAATACCAAGTTCGACTCGTGGAACGTCGACTCGTCCGGTCATGCCAGCCTGGCCACCACCGGCAACGTCTATCTCGAATATCCGCTGTACGATCCGGCCCGTACCACGGCGGCCAATGAGAGCGATATCTTCTTCAAGACCAAGTTCTACTACCAGGGTCCAGCCCGTCGTGCCGGTGAAGCGATCCTGTTGCAGGATGCCGTCAACCCATTGAAGCAGCCCCGTCGCGCCTGGCAGTATTTGCCCGGGCAACGCCGGGTGAAACTGGCGCCGGACATTGCCTATGACACACCGAATCCAGGCTCGGCCGGTGGCTCGACCTATGACGATTCCTGGGTGTTCGCCGGTGCCATGGACCGCTTCGACTTCAAGCTGGTCGGCAAGAAGGAGATGGTCGTTCCCTACAATACCTACAAGCTCAACTATCACGAGAAAGCGGCCGACATCACCACACCGAACCACATCAACCCTGACCTGGCGCGCTGGGAACTTCACCGGGTCTGGGTCGTCGAGGCGACGTTGAAACCTGGCAAGCGGCATATCTACAACAAACGCACCTTCTACCTAGACGAGGACAGCTGGATCGCCCTGGCCTCCGACGAGTACGACGCCCGTGGTCAGCTCTATCGCGGTGCCTTCGCGCACATGGCCTACAGCTATGACGTGCAGGCGCCGAACGCTGACAACCACATGTTCTATGACTTCGTTTCCGGCAGCTACTCGATCCTGGGTCTCTACGGTCCTTACGGCGGTATCAAATACATCGAGCCGCTTTCCAAGGCCCAATGGGCACCGGAATCACTGGCCGGTACCGGCATCCGCTGACACACCGGTTCCCTCTGTGGGAGCGAGCCTGCTCGCGAATCGGTCTGACAGTCGACCTCTGCGTTGAATGTGTTGGCCTCATCGCGAGCAGGCTCGCTCCCACAAGGGCGCTGTGGTGTGCATTCGAGATAACAATAATGACGATGATCAAGTGGTTTTTGCTTTCGGCGTTGGCGGCTGCCTTGGCCGTGCCATTTATCCGCCCGGTGGTCGCCGGCGAGTTTGCCGACGTGCTCGACACCCCGGCACAGCCGAGTGAACTGGCTGCCCGGTCGATGTTCACCGGGCTGGCCCGGGCCGGGGAGCGCCTGATCGCGGTGGGCCAACGCGGGCACATTGTGTATTCCGATGATGCCGGCGGGCATTGGCAACAGGCTCAGGTCCCAGTCAGCTCTGATCTGGTCGCCGTGCATTTCCCCAGTCCGTCCCAGGGCTGGGCGGTGGGGCACGACGGCGTGGTGCTGCACAGCAGCGACGCCGGCGAAACCTGGCGTCGCCAGTTCGACGGCCGCGAGGTCGGGCCGACCTTGCTCGCCTATTACCAAAAACAGGCCGCCACGCGGCCGGACGATGAGGTGCTCGCCACCCGGCTGATCGAAGCCCGGCGCATGGCCGACGAGGGCGCCGACAAGCCATTCCTCGATGTCTGGTTCGAGAACGATCATGTCGGCTACATCGTTGGTGCCTTCAACCTGATTTTCCGCACCGACGACGGTGGTCTGACCTGGATGCCGTGGCTTGATCGCACGGACAACCCGAGTGCGTTGAACCTCTATGCGCTGCGTCCGGTCGGCAATCAGCTGTTCATCGTCGGCGAACAAGGCCTGGTGCTCAAACTCGACCCGGCGGTCGAGCGTTTTCACGCCATCCCCACACCGTACAACGGCACCTACTTCGGCATTACCGGCAAACCCGGTGCCGTGCTGGTGTTTGGCCTGCGTGGCAATGCGTATCGCAGCGTCGATGGGGGGGGCAGCTGGAGCAAGGTCGACTTGGGGCTGCCCGCGAGCATCACGGCCAGTACGGTGACCGTCGATGGACGTATGGTTCTGCTGAGCCAGGCTGGCCATGTACTGGTGAGCGTCGATGACGGTGTCAGCTTCAAACTGCAGTCACAAAGCGGCCTGGCGCCGGTGGCCGGCGCACTGGTATCGGGTACCGGATCGCTGGTGCTCGCGGGCGCTCGTGGCCTGCGTCAATTACCCCTCGAATAAGCCCACTGCCGTACAACAAAAGAGACAAAAAACGTTATGGCTAATTACCAACTCGATACGATGCCGGTCGTCCGGGAGCTCAGGGGCTTCGATGCACGCTCCGGCAACCTGCTCGAACGGTTGATCTTCAACAATCGGTTGCTGGTGGTGGTGACCTGCCTGGTCATGACCGTCCTGCTCGGTTACTTCGCGGTCACTCGACTGACACTCACCGCCAGCTTCGAAAAGATGCTGCCGCAGAGCCAGCCGTTCATCAAAAACTACCTGGACAACCGTCAGTCCCTGCGTGGGCTTGGCAATGCGGTGCGTGTGGTCGTTGAGAACAGCGAAGGCGATATTTACGATCCGCACTACCTCGAGGTCCTCAAGCAGGTCAACGACACGCTGTTCGTTACCCCAGGGGTGGATCGTGCCTGGATGAAGTCGCTCTGGACCCCGGCGGTGCGCTGGACTGAAGTGACCGAGGAGGGCTTCCGCGGTGGGCCGGTGATGCCGGACATCTATGACGGCTCGGCCAAGGGCGTCGAGCAGTTGCGTCAGAACATTGCCCGCTCCGGTATCGTCGGCAGCCTGGTCGGCAACAATTTCAAGTCGAGCATGATCTTCGTGCCGTTGCTGGAGAAAGACCCGGTCACCGGCGAGGCCATCGACTACCACCAGTTCTCGAAGACTCTGGAAGAACAACTGCGAACCCGGTACGAATTCGCAGGCAGCGTTCGCGTGGCGGGCGAGGAGGGCAAAGGCCCGATCAAGATCCGTGTGATTGGTTTCGCCAAGCTGGTCGGCGACCTGCTGGATGGCCTGGTCCAGGTGATGATGTATTTCGCCGCCGCCGCGCTGATCGCCACCGCCATCATTTTCTACTTCACCCGCTGTGTGCGCAGCACAACATTGGTCATTCTCTGTTCGGTGATTGCCGTGGCCTGGCAGTTGGGGCTGGTGACACTGCTGGGTTATGCGCTTGATCCGTTCTCGATCCTGGTGCCGTTCCTGGTGTTTGCCATCGGCGTGTCCCATGGCGCCCAGAAGATGAACGGCATCATGCAGGACGTCGGACGCGGCACCCACCAACTGGTGGCTGCGCGCTACACCTTCCGCCGCCTGTTCCTCGCCGGCCTCACCGCGCTGCTGGCCGATGCCGTGGGCTTTGCCGTGCTGTTGCTGATCGACATTCCAGTGATCCAGGACCTGGCGGTCACCGCCAGCATTGGCGTAGCCGTACTGATCTTCACCAACCTGGTGCTGTTGCCGGTGCTGCTGTCCTATTGCGGAGTCAGTCACAAGGCAGCCGCCCGTACCCTGCGCCAGGCAGACAAGGAACTGCACGGCAAGGGTCTGGGCAATCTCTGGCGTTTCCTCGATCGCTTTACCGAACGCCGTTGGGCCACCGGTGCAGTCGTGGTGGCGGGCCTGCTGGCGGTAGGCGGTTTTATGGTCAGCACCCAATTGAAGATCGGGGATCTAGACCCGGGCGCCCCCGAGCTGCGGGCGGACTCGCGTTACAACCGTGACAACGCCTACATCACCGCCAATTACTCGCTGTCCAGCGACCAGTTCGCCGTGATGGTCAAAACCGCCAGCGAGGGCTGTCTGAAATACGAAACCCTGATCGAGGCCGACCGCCTCGGTTGGTTGCTGCAACAACAGCCGGGGGTGCAGACCACGGTGTCGCTGGTCAACGCGGTGCGGCAAATCACGGCGGGTTCCTATGAAGGTAATCCGAAGATGCTGACCATCGCGCGCAATCAGGACGTGCTCAATTACGGCGCGCAACAGGCCTCGGTGAACAATCCAGAGCTGTTCAACAACGACTGCTCGATGATGCCGGTGGTGGCCTATCTTGCCGACCACAAGGCCGAGACCCTCGACCAGGTGGTCAAGGTCGCCAATGCCTTCGCCCGTGAGCACAGCAACGACGAGCGTCAATTCATGCTGGCGGCCGGCAGCGCCGGAATTGAAGCAGCGACCAACATCGTCGTGCGCGAAGCCAACCGCACCATGCTGTTCTACGTGTATGGCGCGGTGACCGTGCTCTGCTTCATCACCTTCCGCAGTTGGCGCGCGGTGGTGGTGGCCGTGGTGCCCTTGATGCTGACTTCGATCCTCTGCGAGGCCCTGATGGTCTGGCTGGGCATGGGCGTGAAGGTCGCCACTTTGCCAGTGATTGCTCTGGGCGTGGGCATTGGTGTGGATTACGCGTTGTACCTGCTGAGCGTTCAACTCGCCCAGCAACGTGCCGGTCTGTCCTTGACCGAGGCCTATAAAAACTCGGTGGCATTCACCGGCAAGGTCGTGGCCCTGGTGGGGATCACCCTGGCAGCGGGCGTCATCACCTGGGCCTGGTCGCCGATCAAGTTTCAGGCCGATATGGGCATCCTGCTGACCTTCATGTTCATCTGGAACATGGTCGGGGCATTGGTGCTGATACCTGCACTGTCGCATTTCCTGCTTTGCAGTCCAGGACATGTCTTGCCCAGATACCGAGCCACAGCAGTGGAAGCTGTTCGAAGCGAGCCCATGACGCAATCCGCAGAGAATGTTCCTGTCAATCAGGGCGTGGTCAATGCCCCAACCATTCGAGAGCAATTCCATCATGGCTGACTACAAAGCGCCCCTGCGCGATATGCGCTTCGTCCTCAATGAAGTTTTCGAGGTCGCCAAACTCTGGGCCGAACTGCCTGCACTGGCTGAAACCGTGGATGCAGAAACGGTCGAAGCCATCCTGGAAGAAGCCGGCAAAGTCACCAGCAAAAGCATCGCACCGCTGAGCCGTGCCGCTGACGAAGAAGGTTGCCATTGGGCGGACGGTGCGGTCACCACGCCGGCAGGTTTCCCACAGGCCTATCAGACCTACGCTGGAGGCGGCTGGGTCGGTGTCGGTGGCGATCCGTCCTACGGCGGCATGGGCATGCCGAAAGCCGTTTCGGCCCAGGTCGAAGAAATGGTCAACTCCGCCAGCCTGTCGTTCGGCCTGTACCCGATGCTGACCGCCGGTGCTTGCCTGTCGATCAACGCTCACGCCAGCGAAGAATTGAAGGCCGCGTACCTGCCGAACATGTACGCCGGCGTCTGGGCCGGTTCCATGTGCCTGACCGAACCGCACGCCGGTACCGACCTGGGGATCATCCGTACCAAGGCCGAGCCTCAGGCCGACGGTTCCTACAAGGTCAGCGGCACCAAGATCTTCATCACCGGTG
Organism: Pseudomonas sp. KH_046_1; assembly: GCF_057839025.1. Lineage (NCBI taxonomy): Bacteria > Pseudomonadati > Pseudomonadota > Gammaproteobacteria > Pseudomonadales > Pseudomonadaceae > Pseudomonas > Pseudomonas sp. KH_046_1. The sequence goes on along the minus strand of NZ_CM174481.1, from coordinate 3,752,495 downwards.
GCGAACACGACCTGACGGAAAACATCATCCACCTGGTACTGGCGAAGCTGCCGGACGCACCGGCGGGTCCGAAAGGCATTTCGCTGTTCCTGGTGCCGAAGTTCATGGTCAATGCCGATGGCAGCCTGGGCGCGCGCAACCCTTTGAGCTGCGGTTCGATCGAACACAAGATGGGCATCCAGGCGTCCGCGACCTGCGTGATGAACTTCGATGAAGCTGTGGGTTACCTGGTCGGCGAGCCGAACAAAGGCCTGGCGGCGATGTTCACCATGATGAACTACGAGCGCCTGGGTGTCGGTATCCAGGGCCTGGCCACTGGCGAGCGCTCGTACCAGAACGCCGTGGAATACGCCCGTGACCGTCTGCAAAGCCGTTCGCCAACCGGCGCGCAGAACAAGGACAAAGTGGCTGACCCGATCATCGTCCACCCGGACGTGCGTCGCATGCTGCTGACCATGAAAGCCTCGAACGAAGGTGGTCGTGCGTTCTCCACCTACGTGGCGATGCAACTGGACACTGCCAAGTTCAGCGAAGATGCAACCACCCGCAAGCGTGCGGAAGACCTGGTGGCGTTGCTGACCCCGGTGGCCAAGGCGTTTCTGACCGACCTCGGCCTGGAAACCACCGTACACGGCCAGCAAGTCTTTGGCGGCCACGGTTACATCCGTGAGTGGGGTCAGGAGCAACTGGTGCGTGACGTGCGCATCACCCAGATCTACGAAGGCACCAACGGCATTCAGGCGCTGGACCTGGTCGGGCGCAAGATCGTGGGCAGCGGCGGGGCGTTCTACAACCTGTTCGCCGACGAGATTCGCCACTTCACGGCGACCGCCAGCACGGACCTCGCCGAGTTCACCAAGCCGCTGAACGACGCAGTGACCACCCTCGATGAACTGACCGCGTGGTTGCTGGATCGTGCGAAGAGCAATCCGAACGAAATCGGCGCGGCGGCGGTCGAGTATCTACAGGTGTTCGGCTACGTGGCGTACGCCTACATGTGGGCCCTGATGGCCAAGGCGGCTTTCGGCAAGGAAGTGCAGGACGATTTCTACGCCAGCAAACTGGGCACGGCGCGCTTCTATTTCGCCCGCCTGCTGCCGCGCATTCACTCGTTGAGCGCGTCGGTGAAGTCCGGTAGCGAGTCACTGTATCTGCTGGACGCCGCACAGTTCTGATTGAAGAATCAGCAATAGAAAACCCCGCATTCGCGGGGTTTTTTGGTGAGGCTGAGTGATTTGCCTCACCCCGCGGCAGACTCTCTACATCATTAATCACGCGGAGTCCCTGGGTGAGATTGTGATTCACACAACCCTTCCATGACCCGTTCGGGAGGCCTACAGCGAGCGACCGCTTCTGGCTGATTGCTGCCTCTCGCGCAAGGCTGCAATCGACTCAGTCTGTCAGTCCGGCAATGTCGAACAGACCCAAGCCGCCAGATCTGATCTGATGTTTCGAATATCTGCCGTAAATTTTTTACGCTTTCTTTACGACTGCTGTTTCCGCCCTCAAAGATACTGGCCGCGAATTTCTAGAACGTCCATGCGCCTTGAGGCCTCAGTGGCCTGGGCATATCGTTTTGCCCAAGGATGGCATGCACTTCCTCCCCGTAATTCGAGAGAAGCGACCCTTGAGTGAAGCAGCAATCGGAGCACATGAAAACCCGCAATCCAAAACGTCAGGACTGGGCTTGCTCGTCGCAGCGGTCGGTGTGGTTTACGGGGACATCGGCACCAGCCCCCTCTACACGCTGAAAGAAGTATTTTCTGGCCACTACGGCGTTCAGGCCAACCACGACGGCGTGCTGGGTATTCTGTCGTTGGTCTTCTGGTCACTGATTTGGGTCGTTTCGATCAAGTATGTGCTGTTCATCCTGCGTGCCAACAATCAGGGTGAAGGTGGCATCATGGCGTTGACGGCGTTAGCCCGCCGCGCGGCCACACCTTATCCGCACATGAGTAAAATACTCGTTCTGCTTGGCCTCTTCGGTGCGGCACTTTTTTACGGGGACAGCATGATTACCCCGGCTATTTCGGTGCTCTCTGCGGTTGAAGGGCTACAGCTGGCGTTTGACGGAATCGGGCACTGGGTTGTGCCCTTGTCAGTGATCGTGCTGGTGGCGCTGTTCTTGATACAGAAACACGGCACGGCTCGCATCGGTATCCTGTTCGGCCCAGTGATGGTGCTGTGGTTTGTCGTGCTGGGTGCGCTGGGGATCTACGGGATTTTGCAGCGGCCGGAAGTGCTGCAAGCGCTCAATCCATACTGGGGAGCGCATTTTTTTATCGCTCATCCGGGAATCGGTGTGGCCATTCTTGGTGCAGTGGTGCTCGCGCTGACGGGCGCCGAAGCACTGTATGCCGACATGGGGCACTTCGGTCGCAAGCCCATTGCCCGCGCGTGGTTCATATTGGTGTTGCCAGGACTGGTACTCAATTATTTTGGCCAGGGTGCCTTGATCCTGGAAAATCCGGAGGCGGTGCGCAATCCGTTTTATTTGCTCGCGCCGGGCTGGGCCCTGCTGCCGATGGTCGCACTCTCCACACTGGCGACCATCATCGCTTCTCAAGCGGTGATCTCCGGTGCTTTTTCCCTGACTCACCAGGCCATCCAGCTTGGGTATGTCCCCCGCATGTTCATCCAGCACACCTCCAGTCAGGAGCAGGGACAGATTTACATTGGCACGGTTAACTGGGCATTGATGGTCGGTGTTGTTCTGCTGGTCATCGGTTTCGAGTCGTCCAGTGCGTTGGCCGCCGCCTATGGTGTCGCGGTGACGGGCACCATGTTGATCACAACAATCTTGTCCTCGGCGGTGGTCCTGCTCCTATGGAAAACTCCGCGCTGGTTGGCCATTCCAATGTTGCTGGGATTTTTGCTGGTCGATAGCCTGTACTTCGCGGCCAACGCGCCGAAGATTTTCCAGGGCGGTGCGTTCCCGGTGATTGCCGGTATTGGCCTGTTCATTTTGATGACCACCTGGAAACGGGGCCGCAAGATCATTGTTGAACGGCTGGATGAAACCGCGCTGCCTCTACCGCTATTCATCGGTAGCATCCGTACGCAACCTCCTCATCGCGTACAAGGCACGGCAGTGTTTCTAACGGCCAGGGCCGATGCCGTTCCGCATGCGCTGCTGCACAACCTGCTGCATAACCAGGTTTTGCATGAGCAAGTGGTGTTGCTCACTGTGGTGTCTGAAGACAGCCCTCGTGTGAGTGCTGATCGACGGTTTGAGGTTGAAGCGTATGGCGAAGGGTTCTTCCGGGTCAGTCTGCACTTTGGTTTTATCGAGGAGCCTGATGTCCCCTTGGCGTTGAGTCTCTGTCACTTGACTGAACTTGACTTCAGTCCGATGCGCACCACCTATTTCCTCAGCCGGGAAACGGTGATCCCGACCAAGCGCATCGGTATGGCCCGTTGGCGAGAAAGCCTGTTCGCCTTTTTACTCAAGAACGCCAACAGCAACCTGAAGTACTTCAAGTTGCCGTTGAATCGGGTGATAGAACTGGGTACACAGGTTGAGATGTAAGGAATTGGCAAGGCCGCACTGGCGGCCTTGTTTGTTCGCAGAATAAGAGACATGAAGACCTCCGTGATCAGCGTCTGTTTCAGCAGTTGATCCCGGTCATCATGAATGTCTGCTCCAGCCGATTGCTGCCTGTTTACGCCAGCCCGGAGACTCAGGCTTTCGAGGATCACCAACGATCAGATTCTCGACTTGGGTGAGAAAGATTGCATTTTCTTTCTGCAGGACTCTTTCGCCCCATATCCCATACCCCCATGTCACCAGCACCCCGCCCGGGTGTTCCCGCAAGCTCTCATTCTGTCCTGTGTAATTCATGCCGCTGCCTGACGGGATCGTCAGGGCGCCAGGCTGCGGTTGGCTTGTGCCCTGACGATACGCTGCTTGCACGGCAGCGGCAGTGCTCAGGCGGTCTGCATCAGGCTGCGCTATTGGAGAATCGCCTGCGCAATCGGGGAGGTTGGCAAGCAGTGCAATCGCTAGTTTAGGGCCCATCCAACAACAAGACCTCGTTAAAGGAAGGCTTATGCAATACAGGCTTGCCGTCTCCCACTGTGTGCCCTGCGCTTTTGAGCCGACTAAGGGAAACCTTTAGCCGGGTTGAAGATTTCCCCCCAACGGATGCTGTTCATCTCGATATCGGCGCAGCGCCTGTTGACTTACCTTGGGTAGACAAGAGGCGCGTCGTCTTGGCGGACTGTTCCATTGAGCCCGCCTGGCGTTTTACCCCATAACAACAATAGGCCTGACAATGCTCGAACCCACCGTTCTTTATATCCCTGATGCAATCCGCCTTCCTGCGCAAGAAGGCTCGGTGTTCGGCTGCCGGCATTTTTAGTTTTTAGTTCGAATCTGCTCCTATAAATACAGTGCCCAGCACATACAGATGTGGAGAAGTTAGATGTATCAGGTAAAACAATCTTGCCGTGGGCTCGGTATTGCCGGCGTGTTGGGAATGATCTGTTCGCCATTGGCAGCCTATGCCGATGTTATTGATGACAGTCACTTCAAAGTGGACACGCGTAACTTCTACTTGCACCGTAACTACACCAATAACAATGCGCCGGTTTCTGAAGTGCATAGTTGGTCTCAGGGTTTCGATGCGCAGTTTACTTCCGGTTACACCGACACAGCCTTGGCAATCGGCCTTGATGTGGATGCGCAATACGCCGTGCGCCTGGATTCGTCGGGCAACGACGGTTCGCTGCCGTACAGCGTCCGTGACCAGCAGACGGCCGATGACTACAGTCGCGCCGGTGCAACCTTGAAGATGCGCTACAGCAAGACCGAGTTGAAGGTCGGTGACCTTCGCCCACAACTGCCGGTGGCATTCGATGACCCCAGTCGGCAACTGGATACCATCTACCAAGGGGCCGTGGTCGAGTCCAAGGAAGTCGATGGGTTGACGATGACCGGCGGCCGTTTCTGGTCTGCTGCGACACGGGAATCTTCCAACCACGAGAAACTGTACAAATTTGGCTCCACCGATAATCTCGACAGTGACGGCCTTGACTTTGGCGGCGCAACTTACGACATCACCAAGAACCTGCAAGCCAGTTATTTCTATGGCGTGTTGCACGATATTTATCAGCAGCACTATTTTGGCCTGATGCATATGGCTGATCTGGGTAATGGCTACAAACTTAAAACCGATTTGCGCTACTTCAACAACAATGAAGATGGCAATGCGTTGAACGGTGAAATCGACAACCGTTCCTACGGTGCCTTGTTCACCTTGCTCAAGGGCGCACACATGTTTGGCCTCAGTTACCAGCGCATGCTCGGTGACAGCGTGTTCCCGACGATGAACGGTTATATCCCACAACCTTATCTGGTTCACTGGTCGTCCCTGGGGTTTGTCCGCCCGGATGAAAAGTCCTGGGGGGCGCGCTACAGCTATGACTTTGCCGGGATGGGCGTGCCGGGGCTGAAGCTCTACACCCGCTACATCAAGGGTACCAACTGGGACCGTGGCAACAACCTGAGCGACAACCAGGAAAGCGAACGCTTTCTGGGGCTCAGCTACGTGGTGCAGAGCGGGGCGCTGCAAGGCCTGGGGCTGGACCTGCGCAACATCGACGTGAAACAGAAGTACGGCTACGACTACAACGAATTCCGTGTCGCCACGACCTACACCTGGAAGTTCTGGTAAGCCCAGTCCACCCGGGATTTGACCCCATAACAATAAGAGGCCTGACCATGTTCGAACCCTTTGTCCTTTACATCTGCCTCGCAACTTCCCAGTCGGTGTGCTGTGCACCGTCACCCGGCGCGCTGCGCGCATGAGCGGATTCCAAGAGGAGCAAACACTAGTGAATATCCAGGTCGATAACGCGGTCCTGCAGCAGCAGAAGAAGAAAACCTACATTTACGAGTGGTACGTGGTCGGCCTGTGCATGATCGCCTACATCTTTTCATTTGTGGATCGGCAGATCCTGGCGCTGATGATCGAGCCGATCAAAGCCGACCTGCAGATCAGCGACACCCAGTTCAGCTTGCTGCACGGGCTGGCCTTTTCGTTGTTCTACGCGTTCATGGGCATGCCCATCGCCTACCTGGCCGACCGCTTCTCCCGACCGAAGATCATCGCCGTCGGCGTCGTGTTCTGGAGCCTGGCGACGGCTGCCTGCGGCATGAGCAAGAACTTCCTGCACATGTTCCTCGCCCGCATTGGCGTCGGCGTCGGCGAAGCGGCCCTGTCGCCCTCGGCCTACTCGATGTTCAGCGACATGTTCCCCAAGGAGAAACTCGGCCGCGCAGTGGGCATCTACTCGATCGGCTCGTTCGTCGGTGGTGGCCTGGCCTTCCTGGTGGGTGGCTATGTGATCGCGATGCTCAAGGACATGAACACTATCGAGGTCGCCTTTCTCGGTGCGATGAAGGCCTGGCAGCTGGCGTTCTTCATTGTCGGCCTGCCCGGTATCGTGGTTGGCCTGTTGATCTGGCTCACCGTGCGCGACCCGGCGCGCAAAGGCTTGCAGGTCGATGCGCAGGGTCGGGCGAAGAAGGTCGCGATGAGCGATGGCTTGCGCTTCCTCGGCCGCCACCGAGCCACCTTCACTTGCCATTACCTGGGCTTTTCGTTCTACGCCATGGCCCTGTTCTGCTTGATGAGCTGGAGCCCGGCGCTGTACATCCGCAAGTTCGGCCTGTCGCCAATGGAGGCGGGCTACATGCTCGGCACCGTGCTGTTGGTGGCCAATACCGCCGGGGTGCTGTTCGGTGGATGGCTCACCGATTATCTGGCCAAGAAAGGTCATCAGGACGCTGCCATGCGCACTGGCGTCATCGGTGCCCTCGGCATGGCGGTGCCGGCCGTGCTGTTCCCTCAAGTCGATCAACTGTGGCTGTCGGTGACGTTGTTGGTGCCAGCGATGTTCTTCGCTTCGTTCCCGATGCCGGCGTCCACGGCGGCGATGCAGATCCTTGCGCCGAACCAGGTGCGCGCACAGGTCTCGGCCGTGTTCCTGCTGATCAGCAATCTGCTGGGCCTGGGCCTGGGCACCACGCTGGTGGCGCTGTTGACCGACCGCTACTTCGGATCGCCCGCGGCGGTGGGTTCGTCGATGTCGCTGGTGATCTGTGGTGCGTCGGCGTTGACGGTACTTCTGCTATGGCGTGGTTGCCGTCATTTCCGCGAAAGCTATGCCCGTGAGCACCCGACCCGGGCTTGATTGGTCATAGTCCACGATCGGCGCCCCGGCCTCGCTCCTGTTAAAGGGAGCGGGGCCGAGGTGCTCCAGGTCAGGAGAATCCTTGATGTTGAATGATGTACACCTGTTGGAACGGCACAGCCTGCTCAGCTCGGCCGATTACCGCGAGATCAAGGACAAGGTCAGCCAATACCTGTGCCCGCACAGCTTCAACGTGCTGCGTGACGAGCCGATCTACACTCGGCTCAACGGCGTATTCTTCGGCGATTCGGCGCTGCTCGACCTGCGCTATGGCGCGCCGGTGGAGATCACCATCGGCGACATTGCCGATCAGTACCTGTTTCGCATTACCTTGCAGGGGCATTGCGAAGTGGCCCACGGGCGGCGCAGCGCGGCGATGCAGTCGGGCTACCTGAGTGTTTCCTCACCGTTCGCGCAAAGCCGCATCGTCACCGATGGCGAGTGCCGCAACCTGATCCTGCGCGTCGACCGTGATGCCCTGGAGACGCAACTGCAACGCCTGCTCGGCCGCAGCCTGCGGCAGTCGGTGATCTTTGATGTCAGTGTCGACCACCTGGGCGCCGGCGTCGTCAGCCTCTATCACACCCTGGACTACATCTGCCGGCTCTACGGCAGCGGCGTGGACGGTTCGCGTCTCGCCAGCGGCCTGTCCGAATACCTGATGCAACTGCTGCTCACACAGTTGCCGCACAACTACTCGGCGGATCTGTTGATCGACTCGCGCGCGCCGCTGCCGCACCACGTGAAAAAGGCCCGTGACTACATCGAGGAACACCTCGACCAACCGATCAGCCTGACGACCTTGAGCGAGCTGTGCGGTGTCTCGGTGCGTACCCTGCAGAACGGCTTCAACCAGTTCCTCCAGCAGGCGCCGGTCGAGTACATCCGCGACCGGCGCCTGGCGGTGATCCACGAGTCGCTCAAGCAGGGCAGGGCCGGCGAAACCGTCACCGATATCCTGTTGCGTCATGGCATCAACAGCTTCGGGCATTTCTCCAGCGCCTATCGACAACGCTATGGCTGCCTGCCGTCGGACACTTTGCGACGGCAGAAGCATTGAGACTCCTGCGCAATCCGTCATTCGGCTGCGCAATCGGATGAGTCTGTGGCGGTGCGGCTCGATAGGATCGAGTCTCTAACAAAAAGGAGTATCTGCATGAATATTACCGTGCTGGGTGGTGGTCACGGCTGTTACGCCGCTGCTGTCGAAATGGCTGAAAAAGGGCACCAGACCCGCCTGTGGCGTCGAGACTGCGCCGCGCTCAAAGAGCTGCTGGCCATCGGCAGCCTGACCATCAAGGACTATCAGGGCACTCGCCAGTTGTCTGTCTGTAAACAAGGCGACCAGCCGGGCGACAAGCTGTCGCTAACCGACGACCTCGCCGAAGCGTTGGGCGACGCGCAACTGGTGATCATTCCACTGCCTTCGACCTCCCACGAAGACCTGGCCAAACATGTTGCGCCGCACCTGCACGACGGTCAGGTGGTGTTCCTGCCGCCGGGCACCTTCGGCAGCTTCGTGTTCGCCAAGGCCATGGCCGATGCGGGCAACCACAGCAAAGTCGCCTTCGCTGAAACCGGCACGCTGCCGTACCTGGTCCGTAAACACGGCGCCAGCGACCTGGTGATCAGCGGCTACGCCACGCGCCTGCCGACCGGCGTATTCCCCAGCAACCTGTCCGGGCATGCTTTTGCGGTACTGCGTGAAGCCTACCCGAGCGTCGAGCCGATTGAAGACGCCCTGAGCGGGGCGCTGATGAACGCAGGCCCCATCATCCACCCGCCGCTGATCATGATGAACGCAGGTCCCCTGGAGCATTTCGAGGCCTGGGACATTCACAACGAAGGCACCCAGCCGTCGATCCGCCGCGTGACCAACCAGCTTGATGCCGAACGCATGGCCGTGCGTGAAGCGCTGACCTACGGCGCGCCGCACTTTCCCCTGGCCGACCACTACAACACCAGCGAAGGCGACGAGTGGATGTACGGTCGCGGTGCCCACGGCAAGCTGACCGACAGCGGTGACTGGCGCGAAGACATCGACCTGCAGAAGCATCGCTACATGCTCGAAGACACCCGCCTGGGCCTGTCCTTCCTGGTGTCCGTCGGCCGCTGGGCCGGTGTGCCGACCCCGGTGGCGCAGGGCCTGCTGAGCATTGCCTCGGTCGTCGCCTGTCGTGACCTCTACGCTGAAGGCCGCACCCTGGAAAACCTCGGTCTGGCCACGCTGAGTCGGGCGCAGATGACCGAACTTCTGACCAAGGGCTACAACTGATGAACGCCGCGCTGCCTCACGTCAGCGTGGTCGGTGCCGGCCGGATGGGCGAGGGCATTGCCCTGGCGTTCATCCATGCGGGCCTGCCGGTCACCCTCATCGATATCAAGGATCGCGCCGAGGATGAGCGGCACGACTACTTCGAGCGAGTGCGCAACAACATCCACAGCGAACTGCAGATGCTGGTACGCCTTGGCGTGCTTGAGCTGGAGCAGGCGGACATAGCGATATCCCGGTTGACGCTGCAATCCCGGTCCCAGGCCGCAGAGGCATTGCGCCTGTGCGACCTGGTGTTCGAAGCAGTGCCGGAGGTCATCGGGGTCAAGCAGGAGACCTTCGCCTGGGTCAGCGAGCATGTCCCGGCGTCGACGATCATCGCGTCCACCACCTCGACTTTCCTGGTCACCGAGTTGAGCGAAATGGTCAGTACGCCTGCGCGCTTCGTGAATGCGCACTGGCTCAATCCCGCGTACCTGATGCCGCTGGTGGAAGTCAGCCGCAGCGAAGCGACCTGCCCGCAGGTGGTCGAGCGGCTGCTGCAACTGCTCAAGCGCATCGGCAAGGTGCCCGTGGTGTGCAATCCGGTGGCTGGCTACATCGTGCCGCGCATCCAGGCATTGGTCATGAACGAAGCGGCACGGATGGTGGAAGAGGGCGTGGCCAGCGCAGAAGATATCGACACGGCGGTACGCGTCGGCTTTGGTTTGCGCTTCTCGGTGCTGGGCCTGCTTGAGTTCATCGACTGGGGCGGCGGCGACATTTTGTACTACGCCTCGCGCTACTTGAGTGGCGCTCTGTCACCGCGTTTCGAATCGCCGCAGGTGATCGCCGACAACATGCAAAACGGCCGCAATGGCTTGCGCGATGGCCAGGGTTTCTACGACTACCGTGACATGGACGTGGACGCCTACAAGCAGCAGCGCCTCTGCGACTTTGTCCGCAAGCTGGAGTTGTCGGGGCTGACGCCTGCGTTCGATGGCGCCTTGAAACAGGCTTGAGCATCAGGGCCCGGAGGCCGGGCCCTGACTGCATCACCAGCGGTCGAAATCCATCAATTTTTCGCCATCCATCTGACAGACCGCCTACCCATCGACCGCTCCGGGTTTCATGTTCACGACTCTAGAGTCCTGCCAGCGTTGCGACATAGAACCCCAAGGGTCAGTTCGCCTCTTCACATCCATGCACTGATTGCCAACGCCTCCTTGCCCGCAAAATCGCGCATGGCGAAATTTTGATACTACACGTCGAGTTGGCGGGAGCGACGAAGCACTGACGACGATTATTGTTTTCGCACAAAAGCAGGAAACAATAATCATGCTGCCGCTGATCAAAAGAATAGACAGTCACGTTCATTTTTATACATCGCAAGACCTGCGCCGAGTGGCCGGTTCGCTGCCCTATGCATTACCTGAGCCGCATCCGCTGACTGCTTATCTGGATACATTGATCGATGCCGGAATTGCTCCGACGCTCCTCAATAACGTCCATTTGAGCATTCTGCCGGATTCAGAAAACGTATTTGCTTCATTTGACGAACTCAAGCATCTCCAGGCGGCCAACCCTCTGCGCTATGGGGACGTCAAATTGGTGGGGACGATCAAGGCAGAACCTGCGTACGCCACCCAGGAACGCCTCTCGCACCCGCAGGTGGTTGGCGCACGGATCGTTCTGCACGATGCAAGGCCTGAAACGGTTTCCGATACGCAATTCAGCGATGGGCAGTGGGCGGCGTTTTATGGTCGCTTGCAACCGCGCCAGCACCTGCACATTTACGCGAAAGAAGCCGAGACGAATCTGCGCGTATTGCGCCAGATCCCTCGCGATGTGCGGGTCATTATCGATCACCTGGGCACATGTCACAGCGAGCGTGACATCACCGAGCCGGCTTACATCGCGCTACTCACTGAAGCCAGAGAACGAGGCAACGTGTGGTTCAAGGGCCCTGGCTACCGCACTTGCGTCCATCCCGAGGAAACAGCTCGTTTCGTGACGCAAATTGTTTGCGCAGTCGGCGCGGACAAGATTCTTCTGGAAGCAACGGATGCACCTCATGTTGGAACTGACAACAAGGGAGTTCCGTATTCCGACCTCTTTAATCCGGACAAGGCTTTCAACTTTGTTGATGCCGTTGCACTGCATGTTTCCAAAGAAACCCGAATTCCTGTTGGCCAACTTCTGCGAGGAGCATCTGGCCAATTGGTAAGTTGATCTACGCCCACGCTCCCACTTCGAGATAACCAGCAATGACGAACATTACAACAAAAGACATCAACTTCACCGTCAAGTATGGCGATGAAACCCTGAGCCTCAAAGGCACGGTTTTTCAGCCAGAACAACTCGACGCTGCGTTGCAAAAACTGCCACCGGTCATCTTCAACTCCGGCTTCACCGGCGGGGTCACGATGTACGGCCAACTGTTCGGTCGCGCCCTGGCAGGCCTGGGTTATCGCGTCATGACCTACGACGTGGCAGGCTTTTTTTCCAACAAGCACATCCGTAACACCCTCGAGGCTGGTGACAAGGTCATCACCAGCGTCATCCTCGAAGACCAGAAAGATGAAGTGCTCGGTGCCATTGAATGGGCGCGCGAGAATTTCGGTGAGATGCCGGTGGTCGCATCGTGGGCGATGGGCTCGGTGGCAAGCCTCGGTGCAGTGGCTGAGCTGGCTGCGGCCGGCGGTGAACAGATCCGCTTCTGGGTGCCGATGAGCTATACCAACATCCGCAAACTGCAAGCCTTGCGCGCTGATCAGGCTGCGGCTGACGCAGTCATCCAGCAACTCGCGGATGACGCGCCGATCCCTCCATTCGACACCGGCACTGATGGGACCCGTCTCGGTTACTACCCGCTGGATCCTGAGACCCAGGCTTATGTCGATCAGCAACTGGGCGGCTACACCGAAGCGGGCGGCGCGGACCGTTGGCCCGGCTGCACTTACGTGACGGCGAAGTCCTACAAGTCCTATGTGGCGTATGACCCGGAGCAGTCCATCGAAGGTGCAAAAGGCTTCCCGCCAGCGCTGATCATCCATGGCGCCGACAACACCTTGCACATGCCGTCGGAGTCTGTGCGTCTGCACCAGAATTATCCCGGCGATGCCGGCCCGAATGCGCTGATCATTTCGCACATGCAACATGGCCAGCAGAATCAGGTCGACAGCCCTGTGTTCAAGTCGATGATCCAGAGCATCGACGAAGCCATCCGCGCGCGCGGCTGATCCGCTCGCCATTCTCCTGCGAGACCTCGGGCGTCGAGCTCTCGCAGCGATTTCCAGCATCGCGGGGTGTATTGCTCCCGTCGTTCTGATCTGTCGTAACGCTTCGGCAGGGCTGGTTCGCTGTCTCAACGATTGAATCTGGCTGAATGCGTGCCCAACCCCTAACATGGCGGGTGCAAAGCCACTTCCTCGGGTGGCCCAGGCTGTTCACTTGAACGGCTGCCCCCATGAAAGGATCTGGCGATGACAGCCCCCAGTGAGTCAGCGACGTCTGTGAATAGCCACACAACCAAGCGAATCGGGCTGCTGATTCTCCCTCAGTTCTCCATGATGGCCCTGGCGGGTGCCAGCGAGCCTTTGCGCGCGGCCAATCGACTGTCCGGCAAAACGCTTTATGAGTGGACCCTGCTCACGGAGTCGGGCGGACCGGTCAGTTCCAGCAGCGGTATCGAAATCCAGACCGTGCCGATTGATCAGGCGCCGGAACTGGATCGCGTGTTTGTCCTGGCGAGCCTGGACATCGAGCATCAGAAACCACCCAAAATGCTGCGCTTCCTGCAGCGCGCAGCGTCCCGCGGGATCACTGTCGGCGCACTGAGCACCGGTACGTTCATCCTCGCACGCGCAGGCTTACTGGAAGGCAAGCGTTGCACCTTGCACTGGGAGTCCATCGGCCAGTTTTCGGAGGAATTCCCCACGATCGAAGTCACCAGGGAGCTGTACGTCAACCATGGCAACCGCTGGACGTGTGCCGGGGGAACGGCGGCCATCGACCTCATGCTGGCACAAGTCGCGCTTGATTTCGGTAACCAGCTCGCGGCGAGCATCGCCGAGCAATTTCTGCACGCCAGGATACGCGCGCCGGAAGAGCATCAGCGGATGTCGATCCAGTGGCGGTTCGGCATTCACGATCGCAGGCTGACAGCCGCCATCGCCTTCATGGAGAACAATCTGGAGAACATCGTCGGCATCGAAGAGATCGCCGACCGTTGCAATTTGTCCCACCGTCAACTCGAACGGCTGTGGCATCAGCACTTCGGCATGACGCCGAAGAAATTCTATCTGGAGCTCAGGCTCAACGAAGCGCGCCGGTTGCTGCGTGAGAGCACCCAGCCCATTGCGTCCATCGCTTACAGCTGTGGGTTCGTCTCAGCGTCACATCTGGGTGCTGCTTACCGTCGTATCTGGGGATGTACGCCCGGTGAAGAGCGGCGGAAATTTGATGATGCTCACTCCTGATTTCAGTCACCGAGTGCATGGGTCAACAAACGCCAATCCCCTGAAAAACCCCTGAACCAATCCTCTCTGCAAAATCCCATAGCAAGCTAATGACTCGGCCCGACAGGCGGTGCGCTCTGGCAAGCCTGGGTCATATGGCGATCCCGCATACTTGCGTCCTCAATCGACCCTGCGCCTTGCATTGCGAGTTGGCTTGCCGCGTGACGTCGTTTTTTTGATAGAAATCGTCGAACTCGAAGCTCAGAGTGCCTACGGTAGCGCGGTAATGTTTCCTACAGATCCGGCGTTCAATTCCAGATGCGCGACCGATAAAAACAACAATGACGTACAGAAGGCATAACAACCATGGAAACCTTGAGTTTCATTCTGGAAAACGGCGGGCTGATCAGTCTGCTACTCGGGCAGCACCTGCTCATCGTGGCGGTTGCGGTGGGTATGGCGATTCTGACGGGCGTGCCTGTCGGGATCGCGATCTCCCAGCACCCCAGAACGCGCCGCTGGGTCCTGGCCTTCGCTGCGGTCCTGATGACCATTCCCTCCGCCGCGCTGTTCGGGCTGATGATTCCGGCCCTGTCGCTGATCGGCTACGGGATCGGCGTCGTGCCGGCGGTCATTGCGCTGTTTCTCTACTCCCAATTGCCCATCATCCGCAACACCACCACTGCGATCTCCAACATCGATCCGGCCTTGCGCGAAGCGGCGATCGGGATGGGCATGTCGACCGGGCAACGATTGCGCAAGGTTGAACTGCCGATTGCGGTCCCGCTGATCATGGCGGGCGTGAGGATGGCGACCGTCATCAACATCGGCATCGCAGCCATCGCGGCGTACATCGGCGCCGGCGGCCTGGGCAGCCTGATCATTCGCGGCATCGCGCAATCGGATACCCGACAGCTGTTGGCCGGCGCGATCGTCATCAGTGTCATCGCCATTGCGGCCGATTACGCGTTGTACGGCTTGCAGCGCCTGCTGACGCCAAAAGGCTTGAACAAGAACAAAGTGGCCACCGGCCGAATGAAGGAAGCTACGACGTGATCCAGATCGAAAACCTGAACAAGCAATTCGGCTCAATCACTGCAGTAGAAGATGTCTCATTCAATGTTGAAGAGGGGCAGATCTGCGTACTGCTTGGGCCGTCGGGCTGCGGTAAAACAACGACGCTGAAAATGATCAACCGACTGATCACGCCTACCTCCGGCACGATCAGAATCGGTGGTCGCGACACGTCCGAACTGGACAGCGTCACCCTCAAGCGCTCCATCGGCTATGTGATCCAGCAAGTCGGCCTGTTCCCGAACATGACCGTTGAGGAAAACATCTGCGTCGTTCCCAATCTGTTGGGATGGGACAAAACCAAAAGCCGAAAGCGCGCCGCGGAGTTGCTGGAAGTGGTCGCGCTGGATCCGTCGAAATTTCTCAAGCGCTATCCGTGTGAACTTTCCGGTGGTCAACAGCAACGCGTAGGCGTGGCCCGGGCCCTGGCAGCGGATCCGCCCGTGATGCTGATGGACGAGCCCTTTGGCGCGATCGACCCGATCAACCGGGAAGTCATCCAGGACGAGTTCATGCGCATCCAGCGCCTCGTCAACAAGACTGTCCTGTTTGTCAGTCACGACATCGATGAAGCGGTGAAGATGGCGGACTGCGTCGCCCTGTTCCATAACGGAAAAATCCAGCAGTTCGGCAGCTCGGATGATCTGCTGGCCCGGCCCAACAGTGAGTTCGTGGCGAACTTCATGGGTGGCGACCGGATCATGAAGCGCCTGCGTCTGCTGCGTGCGGCTGACGTGGCCAGCAAGGTTCCGCCACGGGAACACATGCAGATCGTTGGCGGCAACAGCGCTGTTGTTTCGCACTCGCACCTGATCGTCAAGCCGGGAGATGACCTGCGCCAGGTGCTTTCGCAATTGCTGGGTCGCGGCCAGGACTGGGCACTTTGCAACGACAGCGACGGGCGCTTTATCGGCTATGTCCACCAGGCCGACATCCTGGCACGACTTGTTGAAAACATTACTCCGGTGGTGCACTGAAGATGTCTGACTTACTGATCAGATTGTGGGAAGGGCTGCAGTTTTACTGGGGCGACATCAGCTACCTGACGGTCCAGCATCTGCAGATCGTGGCGGTCAGTGGGGTCCTGGCCCTGGTCATCGCGCTGCCGCTGGGTGTCTGGATGAGCCGTCCGGCGAACCAGCGTTACGCCATGGCCAGCATGCAGGTCCTTAACGTAGGGCAGGCGATTCCCAAGCTCGCGTTGCTGGCGTTGGCCATGAGTTTCATTGGTGTCGGTAGCGGCGCGGCCATCATCGGATTGTTTGTCGCGACGTTGTTGCCCGTGGCAGTCAACACCTATGAAGGCTTGCGCGCCGTACCGCAGCACTTGGTCGAAGCGGCCGAGGCCATGGGCATGACGCCACGGGAAACGCTGTGGAAAGTTGAAATTCCGAACGCGATGAACGTGATTTTCGCGGGCATCCGCACGGCGCTGGCGATCAACGTCGGTACCGCTCCGCTGGCCTTCCTGGTCGGTGGCGGCGGGCTGGGCGAGTTGATCTTTACCGGGATCGACTTGAATGACTTCGGCATGATGCTGGCCGGTGCCGCGGCGACCGCGCTGTTGGCGATTGCGGTCGATCTGGGCTGCGGCTTGATTCAAAACATTGCAGTGTCACGGGGCTTGAGGTTGACCGGGCGCGAGTGAATCCGATGACCATGGACAAAACCAATAATATGAGGTGCACGATGATTTATCGAATGCTGGCCAGTCTGATCTTTACCCTGAGTCTTGTTTGCGGTGTTGTGGGCAGTGCTTCTGCCAATAACACGATTGTGGTCGGCGGCAAGAAGTTTACCGAGCAGCAATTGGTTGCCGAGATGACCACACAACTCCTGCGCGCCAATGGCTACAGTGTCGATAAACGTCCGGACCTGGGTTCTTCCGTATTGCGCGCGGCGCAAGAGAATGGTCAGGTCGATGTGTATTGGGAATACACCGGCACTTCGCTGATTACTTACAATAAAGTCACGGACAAGCTCAACGCTGACGAAACGTACAAGAAAATCAGCGAGCTTGATGCGCAGAAAGGCATCACCTGGCTGAACCCATCCAAGGCCAATAACACCTACGCCTTTGCCATGCGCAAGGAAGAGGCAGAGAAGGATGGAATCGCCTCGATCAGCGATCTTGCGCAGAAGATCGAAGCAGGCAAGTCCTACAAGTTTGCCTCCAATGCTGAATTCTTTTCCCGGCCTGATGGCCTGCGTCCCTTGCAAGAGACATACAAGTTTGAATTTGAGCGCAAGAACATCGTCCGCATGGACGGCGGGCTGACCTATCAGGCGCTTCGAGACGGGCAGGTCGATCTGGCCTTGGTCCTGTCGACGGATGGGCGGATTCCGGCCTTCGGCTTTGTGGTGCTGCAAGACGATAAAGGCTTCTTCCCCAGCTACGCGCTGACCCCGGTTATTCGCACTGAAGTGTTTAAGGCGAATCCAAAGATCGGCGAGTTGCTCAACGCACTGTCGTCCAGGCTGGATGACGACACCATCGCGGGTCTCAATTCCCGGGTCGATGTCGGCCGAGAATCCATCGAGAGCGTGTCCAAGGAATTTCTGCAAAAGAGCAAGTTGCTGTAGAAACTGCCGAAGGCTGCGATCTTCGACATTGTCTTAAGAACTTTCCAAGGCCGGCGGAATAACCCCGGCCTTTTTTCCCTGCCTCCCATCCACTCCCTTGCACCTCTATCAGGTGCGAGCCGGTTTCGTTCGCCTGTACCCACTCGGAGAATAAAAATGCAGTTGAATAAAAAGTTCGTGGCGTGCGCGTTTTTGCTAATGGCGGCAAGTGCTCAGGCGGATGACGGTATCGACCGCATGAGTCTCGCCGATATGCGTCATGCGTTGAATGCCGGGACCCTCAGTTCCGAGCAACTGGTCCGGCATTACCTCAATAACATTCAGGCGAACAATCACCAGGGCCAAAACATCAATGCACTGGTGACCATCAATGAACAGGCGATCGATCAGGCCCGCAAGTGGGATGCTGAACGGGCGAAAAACCCCACTTTTAAATACGCACCGCTGGCCGGCATTCCATTCGTGGTGAAGGACAACTTTGACACCGCTGGTATGGTCACCTCCGGTGGTTCCTTCGTGCTGCGTTCGTCGGTGCCAAGCCAGGATGCCTTCACCGTCAAGAAGCTGATCGACGGGCAAGCCATTCTGCTCGGCAAAGCCAACCTGTCGGAACTGGCGGCGTCCTTTGGCTGGTTTGGCTACAGCTCGTTTGGCGGCCAGACGCTGAATCCGCGGAACACCAAGCGGGATGCTTCCGGCTCCAGCAGCGGTTCTGCCGCCTCGGTGGCGGCGGCGTTTGCCCCCTTCGCGTTGGGGTCGGACACGAGCGGCTCGATCCGGGCGCCGGCCAGCGTCACCGGCACGGTGGGTTTTCGACCTTCGCTGGGGCTGATCAGTCGTAGCGGCATCATTCCGCTGTCGCTCGCGTTCGATACCGCCGGCGTCATTACCAACAGCGTGCTGGATCAGGCCATTGTGCTCGATGCGATCAAGGGCCAGGACAAAAGCGATCCGGCGACCCTCGACCTTGCTGCAGATAAAATACAGTTCGAACCGGCACTGAGCCGTTCCTCGCTGCAAGGCAAGACCATTGGGGTGATCACCAATTTCAAGGGGGCGAATCCGGAGGTGGATGCGGTCTTTAAAACGGCGCAGGAAACCCTCGGCAAGCGCGGTGCGCATGTCGTCTCCATCGAATTGCCCAAAGCCTTTGAAACCCTATGGAGCGATGTGCTCGGGCCAGTAGGAGAGGGTGAGTTCAAGCCGCAATTCGAACGCTACCTCGCCACCCTCAATCCGAACCAACCGCGAACGCTTGTGCAGTTTCTCGACCTGGCCAAACAAAATCAGGCGCAAAACGCTGCGCACGGGATGAACCCGGCACGCCTGGCCGGACTGGAAACGCTAGCGAGTGCCACCAGCACCGATTCGCCGCAGTACATCTCCATCCTCTCCCGGAAGATTCCACAGTTGCGCGCGCAACTGATGGACGTCATGAAGAAGAACAAGGTGGACAGCCTGTTCTTCGCGACCATCAACTGCCCGGCTTCGGTGGTGCACGGTGTGAGCGATGACAGTTACGTGTGCAAGTCCGGCGATACCTACGCGTCGTCGTACATTGCCTCGGCCACGGGATTTCCCGAGATCACCGTTCCGGCAGGCATCATCGAGGGCAACCTGCCGGTCGGTGTTTCGTTCCTGGGCGGCTACGGCGAAGACGCCAAGGTGGTTGGTTTCGGCTACGCGTTCCTTGGGCGGTAATCGTCAGATTTGTTCCAGCAACCAGGTACGAAACGCGACGAGTGACGGCAGCATTTCGTTGCGCGGCGGATAGGCCAGGTAGTAACTGCGCTGGCTGGCAAAGGGCTGATCGAGGCTGATCAGTTCGGTGTTGGCCAGCTCGTCGGCCACCAGGATACGCGGTACCAGACCGATGCCGATGCCGGCCCTGACGGCCTGGATCAAGTGCGAGGTGAGTTCGAAACTCGGCCCCAACCGCATCATCCGATGGGGCAGGCCGTGGTGGCTGAACCACTCGCCCCAGACGTTGGCATTGTTTGCGACGTTGAGCAGCGTCTGTCCGCCAATGCGCTCCGGGGTCCAGATGTCATGGGCCTCGGCCGCTTGTGGAGACATGATCACCATCAGTTCTTCGGTGTGCAGGCGATGGCTGATCAGTCCCGGCAAGTCGGCGGTGCCGACCATGATCGCGGCATCGATCCCACTGGTTTCAAAGTCGATGGCATCGATCCGGGAATTGATGTGCACCAGCATGCCGGGATGGGTTTTGTAGAAGTCATGCAGGCGCGGCAATAACCACTTCGAGCCGAAGGTCGGCAAGGTGGCCAGGCGCAAGGTGCCGCTGCCTGATTGATAAGCCATGGCCTGCAACGTGGCGCTGCGGATGCGTCCGAGCGCTTCGCTCATTTCCCGCTGATAAAGACGACCGACATCGGTCAACTGCACTTGCCGGCCTTCACGGCGGAACAGCGTCAGGCCCAGTTGCTGTTCCAGCGCCTGGACCTGCCGGCTCACGGCGCTTTGGGTCAATGACAGTTCCATCGCGGCACGGGTATAGCTTTCATGACGGGCAGCGGCTTCAAAGGCCAGCAGCAGCGACATCGAAGGGGTGAGGTGACGGTAATTCATTCGTAAAAGTCATCGATAGCGGCAGGATTATCCGTTTGTCTGGTGCCACAGCCTGCAGGATCATTGGCGTACCCGACGACCTGAGGCTGACCCATTAATGCTCAGGCGACAAGTGTTTTGAGTTTTCCCGTGATTAGACCGACAAGAGAACAGCCTGCGATGATCGCTCAGTTGCCCACCGTTGCACTCGCGGCACAGTACCCGGAATTTCTTCAAGCCCTGCGTGCCAGCGGCTTTCGCGGCCAGCTCAGCGCTGACTACGCCACCCGCACCGTGTTGGCGACCGACAACTCGATTTACCAGCGGCTGCCGCAAGCGGCGGTGTTCCCCCTGGATGCAGATGACATCGCACGCATCGCGACCTTGATGGCCGAGCCACGCTTTCGCCAGATCAAGCTGACCCCGCGCGGTGGTGGCACCGGCACCAACGGGCAGTCATTGACCGATGGCATCGTGGTCGACCTGTCGCGGCACATGAACACCATCCTCGAAATCAACGTCGCCGAGCGCTGGGTGCGGGTGCAGGCGGGCGTGGTCAAGGATCAGCTCAATGCCGCGCTCAAACCTCACGGGCTGTTCTTCGCACCGGAGTTGTCGACGTCCAACCGTGCCACCGTCGGCGGCATGATCAACACCGACGCCAGCGGCCAGGGCAGTTGCACCTATGGCAAGACCCGTGACCACGTACTGGAATTGCACAGCGTGCTGCTCGGCGGTGAGCGCCTGCACAGCCATCCGCTGTCCGACGCGGAACTGGAGGCGGCTTGCGCGCAGTCCGGCCGTATCGGCGAAGTGTATCGGGTGGCGCGCAATATCCAGGAGACCCAGGCCGATCTGATCGAATCGGTATTCCCCAAACTCAACCGTTGCCTGACCGGTTACGACCTGGCGCACCTGCGCGACGAGCAAGGGCGTTTCAACCTCAACAGTGTGCTGTGCGGTGCGGAAGGGTCATTGGGCCACATTGTCGAAGCCAAGCTCAACGTGCTGCCGATTCCCAGGTATTCGGTGCTGGTGAACGTGCGTTACGGCAGCTTCATGGATGCGCTGCGTGACGCCGATGCGTTACTGGCGCACAAGCCATTGTCCATCGAAACCGTGGACTCCAGGGTGTTGCTGCTGGCGATGAAAGACATCGTCTGGCATAGCGTCGCCGAGTATTTCCCGACGGACGTCGAGCGCCCGACGCTGGGCATCAATCTGGTGGAGTTCAGCGGTGACGACGTGGTGCAAGTGAACACGCGCGTGGCGTCGTTCGTGGCGCATCTGCAGGCCGACTCGACGATTGAGCGGCTGGGCCACACGTTGGCAGAAGGCGTCGAAGCCGTGACCCGCGTGTACGTCATGCGCAAACGCTCGGTCGGGCTCTTGGGCAACGTCGAAGGCGAGGTTCGCCCGCAGCCTTTCGTTGAAGATACCGCCGTGCCGCCGGAGAAACTGGCCGACTACATCGCCGAGTTTCGTGCCTTGCTGGACAGCTATGGTCTGGCGTACGGCATGTTCGGTCACGTCGATGCCGGTGTGTTGCACGTGCGTCCGGCGCTGGACATGAAAGACCCGTCCCAGGCCGCGCTGGTCAAGCCGATTTCCGACGCCGTGGCCGAGTTGACCCGGCGTTACGGCGGGTTGCTATGGGGCGAGCACGGCAAGGGTTTGCGTTCGGAATACGTCCCCGGGTTTTTTGGCGAGTTGTACCCGGCATTGCAATCGCTCAAGGGCGCGTTCGACCCGCACAATCAGCTCAACCCCGGGAAGATATGTACGCCGCCGGATGCTGCCCAGGGCTTGCTCAAGGTCAACGAAGTGACGCTGCGCGGAGATCTGGATCGGCAGATCGACGAGCGCGTCTGGCAAAGCTTCGGCACCGCCATGCACTGCAACGGTAATGGCGCCTGCTACAACTACGACCCCAATGATGCGATGTGTCCCTCGTGGAAAGCCACCCGTGAGCGCCAGCACTCGCCGAAGGGCAGGGCGTCGTTGATTCGCGAATGGTTGCGTCTGCAAGGCGCGGCCAATATTGATGTACTGCAAGCAGCCCGCGGCAAGTTGTCGTGGTTGCGCGGGTTGCCAGCACGGTTGCGTAACAACCTGGCGCGCTCGCGGGGCGAGGCGGATTTTTCCCATGAAGTCTATGACGCGATGGCGGGCTGCCTGGCCTGTAAATCCTGCGCGGGACAATGCCCGGTCAAGGTCAACGTCCCGGAATTCCGTTCGCGTTTTCTGCAGCTGTACCACGGTCGCTATCAACGACCGCTGCGTGACTACCTGATCGGCTCGCTGGAGTTCACCATTCCATACATGGCGTATGCGCCGGGTCTTTACAACGCGGTGATGGGCTCGAAATGGGTGAGCCGCCTGCTTGAGCGACAGGTCGGCATGCTCGACAGCCCGCTGATCCACCGTTATGACTTGCAGGCCACGTTGACCCGTTGCAAGGTCGCGGTCGCCAGCGTGCCAGCCCTGCGCGAACTGACCGTGGCACAACGTGAGCGCAGCGTGGTGTTGGTGCAGGACGCCTTCACCCGTTACTTCGAAACGCCGTTGCTGGCGAGCTTTATCCAGTTGGCGCATCAGTTGGGTTATCGGGTGTTTCTGGCGCCCTATAGCGCCAACGGCAAGCCTTTGCACGTGCAGGGTTTTCTCGGCGCCTTCGCCAAGGCGGCGATCCGCAACGGCAATCAGCTCAAGGCGCTCGCCGACTGCGGTGTACCGTTGGTGGGACTGGACCCGGCGATGACGCTGGTCTATCGCCAGGAATATCAAAAAGTACCAGGGCTCAACGATTGCCCGAAGGTCTTGCTGCCTCAGGAGTGGTTGTCCGATGCGTTGCCGGAAAGCCCGCATCCCGCGACCGGGACATTCCGTTTGTTGGCGCACTGCACCGAAAAAACCAATGTCCCGGCCAGCACTTCGCAATGGGAAGCCGTTTTTGCCCGGCTCGGGCTCAAGCTGACGACTGAGGCGACCGGCTGCTGCGGCATGTCCGGAACCTTCGGCCATGAAGCACGTAACCAAGGCCGCTCACGAACCATTTTTGAGCAGTCCTGGTCCGGCAAACTGAACAAAAACAGCGAGGCGCTGGCCACGGGATACTCCTGTCGCAGTCAGGTGAAGCGCTTTGCCAACCTGCAATTGCGCCATCCATTGGAGGTTGTGTTAGAGCATACGCTCGCGAAGTGAAGAGGAGCGCTCGGTTGAATCATCGCGCCGATGTCGGCTCAGTAGCCGTTCTTGATATTGCTCCAGGAGCGCGTGCGGACACGATCGACCGCATGGGACTGCGGTTGCAGGGTGAACAGCGTGGCTATCACCTGCGCAGAGGGGTAGATGTTCGGGTTGTCTTGCACCTCGGCCGAAACCAGCGCGTTCGCGTCTTTGTTGGCGTTGGCGTTGGCGGTGAGCGCCAGATTGGTAGCAGGCGCAATCACTTCGGGGCGCAGCATGTAGTAAGACAGGCGCCAAATGGCCGGTGTTGTGCCCCTTGGGAAACAACACCGGCCAGTCGAAGAGAAAAATAAACGGTCGCTGCCGACGAAGATCCCAGCTACTTGCCATTCCTGGCATGCGCTACCTTCGCTCGAATACCATCAAAATACTGGGACTTCAGCTCTGTCGTTAACGGGCCAAGGATGGGGTTTGCTTTGAACCGGGCCAACAGATGCTCAATCACCCGATCCACCTTGGCGTAGGCAGCAGTGACGCTTGAAGGCACCAGCGGATCAAACTCAATCCCTTCCATCTCGATATCGAGTGTTTTCAACACGGGTTCGGCGTCCAGGATCTGGTGGCGTATTTCATCCGGCGAGCATTGCATTGTCGACCTCCTTGTAATGCCATAAGTACAGACACGCCTCTGGTTAACTGCATGTCGGATGACGCAGTCAACGCATGGCAGCCACTGTCTTAAAAATGAAACAAAATTGTCGCTTAGAAATATTGCTGAAATATTTCAATCCTATGATCGAGGGAGAACTTTTTCAGGTTACCTCCCTCATGCGTCGAGTTGTGTTCAATCAAAAAGGAGGCGTTGGCAAATCAAGCATCGCCTGCAATCTCGCGGCTGTCAGTGCTGCCGAAGGCTACAGGACGCTGCTGGTGGATCTCGATCCGCAGGCTAACTCGACCCAATACCTGACAGGACTGACCGGCGATGATATCCCCATGGGGATTGCCGATTTCTTCAAGCAAACCTTATCCAGCGGCCCGGCCAGCAAAAAGAACCGGGTGGCCATCACTGATACTCGCTACGACAATCTGCACCTGGTCACGGCCAGCCACGAGCTTGCTGATCTGCAGTCAAAGCTTGAGTCAAAATTCAAGATCAACAAGCTGCGTCGCTTGTTGGTAGAGCTTTCCGAAGATTACGAACGTATTTATATCGATACGCCGCCTTCCCTGAATTTCTATACGTTCAGCGCACTGATCGCCGCCGACCGCGTGCTGATTCCTTTCGATTGCGACAGCTTTTCTCGTCAGGCGCTCTACAGCGTCATCGCGCAAGTGGCCGAGTTGCAGGCTGACCATAATGAGTCGTTGATCGTGGAAGGTGTGGTGGTCAACCAGTTTGTGGCGCGTGCCAGCGTGCACCAAATGCTGATCGACGAGTTGCTGGCCGAAGGCTTGCCGGTGTTACCGGATTATTTGAGCAGCACGGTCAAAATGCGGGAGTCCCATGAAACGTCGGTGCCCATGATCCACCTGGCGCCACGCCATAAGCTTTCATTGGAATTCGTCAGTCTGTTTTCCGCTTTGGAGCGGGCCAGTTGATCGCAAAAGCAACGTTGACGTTTCAGCATCCAGCGATGGGATAGCACGCCTTGGTTCCCCTTCTGGTTTCACTGCTACCACAAAGCACTCCAGCCAGGCCCCAGGCCCAGACGCGAGCGACTCGGCATGCTCACGCCATCACTCGGCGTGAGCATGCGCCGATCACTCAGGTAAAGGCGAAGTCCGCCTCGGTGATGGCGGCCTGTGGGACGCCAGTCAAGGTGATGCTTCCCACATTCGGCTGACCAGTGACGGTTATGACGGCCTCGCCGAACTGTTCTCCAACGGTGAGACTCGCGAAGGTGAAACCGCTGGTGCTCAGGTCGATCAGGTCAGTGCCGTCCTCGAAGTCGAAGATGGTGTCCGCTCCCCACACCGCACCGAACTGGAACTTGTCCGCACCGAGGCTCGGCTCGAAGAAGACGTCACCGACCATGAAGTCGTCGACGCTGCTGCTCACCAATACGTCGGCGCCTACGCCGCCTTCCATGACGGCGCCGCTGGCGCCCGCGGTCAAGGTGTCGTTGCCGGCGTCACCGTCGAGGTTGGACTGGAAGCCGAAGGGGTCGTCGCCCCCGAACAACTGGTCGTCGCCATCACCGCCACTGGCATTGGCGAATTCCTGGACGATCAGGGTGTCGTTGCCGGCACCGCCGAGCAGCTCGTCGAAGCCCGGGCCGCTATCGATGACGTCGTCACCGCTGCCGCCGTCGAGGAAGTCGGCTCCTTCCAGACCGAAGATCTGGTCATTACCGCCCAGGCCGAAGATGCGATCGTCGCCATTGGTGCCGGTGAGCACGTCATTACCCTCGGTGCCGGCGGTGATGAGGATCGTGTTACGACCGAAGTCGCCCGCCGTCAGGTTGTGCGTGCCCTGCAGGCGCAGGGTGAAGTCGAGGCTGTCGAGCACACCGTCGTCGTTTTCGTCGGCGATCAGCCAGGTATTGCCCGGGCGCAGGCTGTAGAACAGGTCGGTCACGCCGTTGCCACCGCCCACCAGTACGGCGCCCAGTTGCGGATTGACGTTGAACTGGCCGCGGAAGAAGAACTCATTGTTGAGTTCCAGGGTGTCGCCGCCCACTACGCCAGCGCCCTGGAAGTCGACCAGGGTGTCGAAGGTGGCGAAGGGCGAGCTGGGGTTGAAGCCGGTGAAGAACTCGAACTCGTCGTCGCCGGCGCCACCGGTGAGACTGTCCTGGCCACCTTCACCCATGATCAGGTCGTTGCCGGCGCCGCCATTGAGCATGTCGCTGCCGGGGCCGGCGAACAGTTCGTCGTTGCCGTCTTCGCCGAAGATCTGGTCATTGCCGTCGCCGCCGAAGAAGTCGTCGTCGCCCACGCCGCCGTTGAGGACGTCATTGCCGTCGTCGCCGTCGAGGGTGTCGTTGCCTTCGCCGCCATTGACGACGTCGTTGCCAGCGCCGCCGGACATGGTGGTGTCGTTGCCGGCGCCACCGTTGATGATGTCGTTGCCATCATTGCCGGTCAGAAGGTCGCGGTCGGCGCCACCATTGATAATGTCATTGCCGTTGCCGCCGGAGATCCGGTCGATGCCCGCGTCACCGTTCAGGGTGTCGTTGCCGTCGCCGCCATTGATGATGTCGTTGCCGCCATTGCCGTTGATTACATCGCCGCCGCCCAACCCGAAGATGGTGTCGGGATCGTTGGTGCCATCGATCACATCGCCGCCTTCAGTGCCGCGCAGGACGAAGGCGGTGGTGCCGAAGTCGCTCCTGACCAGGTTGTGGATGCCGTCCAGCTGCACAGCGAAGTCAGTGGCGTCGAAGATGCCGTTGTCGTTGGAGTCGGCGAACAGCAGGGTGCTGGCGGCGCCGAGGGCGAAGAAGACTTCGGTGAAGCCGTTATTGCCGAAACCGAGGCTGGTTCCCACAGTGGGTACGCCGTTGTGGGCGCCCTGGAAGACCAGGCGGTTGGGGAAGCTGGAGAGCCGCAGGATGTCGCCGCCGACCACACCCGCACCTTCGAAGTCGGTGACGCGGTCCTGGCTCAGGGAGCTGGACTCGTTACCGGTTTCCACGGTCCAGAAGTAGCTGTCGATGCCGGCACCGCCGGTGAGGATATCGGCGCCTAACCCGCCGTTGAGAGTGTCGTTGTCGTTGCCTGCGAGAAGTGTGTCGTTGCCGAGGTCGCCGAAGAGGTCATCGTTGCCGTCACCGCCGTCGAGAGTGTCGTTGCCGCCAAGGGCGAACACGGTGTCGTTGCCGGCCAGGCCGGTTATTTGGTCGTCTTCCTCAGTGCCGAGCAGAAAGTCATCACCTGGGGTGCCAGGGATAGTAGCCATGGTTCTACCCTCCGTTGATGGAGATGGTAAGCGTGTACTGCGTTACAGCAGATCGGGGCTAATTAGACAAGCCAAAGGGTCACAAGTACGCCACTTTGACCTCACCGTTTATCGCGAATGCAGCCGAGTTTTGATGAGCCCTGGAGCATTCGCCAACCCTCCACAGCTGCCACATGGCTAGCTCCGGAGTTCCAGGGCAGGAGGGGTTGAAAAGCTGTCATCCCCCGGTGACTTGATGAAATATCATGAAACACATAAGGCTTCCCGGCGTGAACTTTCACAATGTTCTACCGCACAGAGTGAGTGACTCAGGAGGGGGAGACTCGCACTGCCAAATCCACTCGTAGCTTGGACTACGGTCCGGGGTGCGTGGGGTAATTCAGCAGCTGTGACATTCGTTTACTTCGGGCATTGAAAACGTGATTGATATTCGCATAGGGTCGATAGCTACCCTTTACGACAGGCAGCAATCGGCCAGAAGGAGGCATTCGTTTGCGTCGGGATGCCCCCTATCCAGTCGTCAGGCATTAAGCACTGTTGAGATGGTCGCGTATGAACTCGATGAACCGCTGGGTCTTTGCAGGAAGCAGCCGAGTTGCGAGTGCGCACCGTGCGCCTGACTGATGCGGACGGCGTGGCGAAGACCTTCGGGCCGGGGGATTCGTTCGTGGCGGCGGCGGGGTTCAAGGGAACCTGGGAACACATCACGCCTGCGCCTCGCCTGGGAGCGCCGGCAGCCCGTACGTCAACGCAAGTTCCAAGGCCGGTTACAAAGGGTATAACTATCAGAACAAAAGGCGGGTCACCCGGAATAGGCCCTCCAAAGGCAGCGCCCGGGCCAGGCGCCCCAGGCCTGATCGGCGCCTGCGGCGCGGAGCGATGTGATGAGTTCCAGAGCATGGCGATGGGCTCGCAAGAGCCTTCTTGGCTGTATCGAGCTGGCCGTGCTGGTCGCTCCACTGTGCGCCAGCGCCATGTTCAAGTGCCAAGCCAGGGACGGAACCATCAGCTACACCAGCCAAGCCATCGCCAGCGCCCGCTGC
The DNA here is from genome assembly GCF_057839025.1 of Pseudomonas sp. KH_046_1. Classification (NCBI taxonomy): domain Bacteria; kingdom Pseudomonadati; phylum Pseudomonadota; class Gammaproteobacteria; order Pseudomonadales; family Pseudomonadaceae; genus Pseudomonas; species Pseudomonas sp. KH_046_1. Next base: position 3,724,226 of record NZ_CM174481.1, on the reverse strand, counting down.
ACTCGCCTGAATGGCATGGCGGGCGCAGGTAGAGGCGCCAAGGCAATGGCCCTGCCACGGGTTGTGCGGGACGACGACTCAGGCGCGGTGCGGATTCGGGTGTACACCTTCATCCACAAGGGTATTCGTCAATATGTGAGCCGGCGCCCCGTCGGGATCTCCGCACGGGTCGATGTCCTTGAGCTCTATTACATCAAGGGCTGCTATCTGTGCATGGCGCCGAAGGATTTCAAGGTCACCTCACTGCGCCTGGACACCCAGTCCTATCGGCGAGAGATCGAAGCCGCTTCGGGTCATTATGGTGTCGACAGGGCGCTGGTCCGCGCAGTGATACATGCCGAATCGGCGTTTCGCCCCAACGCCATTTCCGAAGCCGGCGCCCAGGGGCTGATGCAGTTGATGCCCGCCACCGCCGAGCGTTTCGCCGTGGACGATCCGTTCGACGCACGACAGAACATTCGTGGCGGCGTGCGCTACCTGGCCTGGCTGCTCAAGCGCTTCAACGGCAACCAGGTACTGGCGTTGGCAGGTTACAACGCCGGCGAAGCGTCCGTGGTCGAGTACAACGGGGTGCCTCCCTACGCCGAGACGCAATCCTACGTCACCCTCGTGCAGTCCTTGACCGAACGCTATCGCAACCATCGCTAGTACCGTAGGGCGCATAACCCGGAATAGGTAATACGCCGGCCCCTCCACGGCGGATAACGCTGGCGCGTAATACGCCCTACGAAAGCAATCAGGTTCCGCGCTCGACCGATTCTGTCGGTCGAGATCGGCAGCTATGGGTTGATCAGGGCTGATCGCAATAAGGACTGTTTGGCGTGCTCTGTAGGTGTTGCGCCTGGCACAGAGCGACCAAGGCGGACGTTCACGGGGACAGCGCTCTGACCGCAGGCAACGGCCGTACTATAATTAATTTCTGTCTATGTTTGCGTGGCGAGCGCTCCAAAACGAATCAGGTATCCATAGCGTTCACCTGAGAGGCAGAGGGCGGCACAGCAAATGGGATGGACAGTACGTCTGATTACGCGAGAGAGGGTTCAGCCATGAAAATTCACTCCTTCCAGCATTACTCTCATGGTCTGGAAATGGCCGTTCACGATGCATGGATTACCGCCAAGGTGAAGTCGGCCCTGGCATTTTCCGATCCGACCCTTAGCCTGCATATCAATGTCAAAACCCATGCGGGCATAGTGGGGTTAAGCGGCCGCGTCAACACTCATAGACAGTGTGAACAGGCCATTGGTCTGGCCCGTTCGGTTCATGGTGTCGCCGAAGTCGATGCCAGCGACCTGCAGACCCATGTGTTCACGCCAGGGAGTTTTCCAGAAGCGCCCAACGCCGAAGAGAGCACTGAGCGCCGGCCACAATCGTCAACAAAGATGGACGAAAAATGACAATGGCAACTTTGTAGGCGCCGCGCTCCCAGTCGGGAACCGAGGGCGGAGGGAAGCTGAATGCCTGTGTGCCCCAGAGTGAATCGCACATGGTTTCGTGGACATTTGCGACTGACTGCTTATGGCCGATTTCTGCCTGTCGCCACAGTCTGCTTTGGGTCGATCCAAGTCATACAGCCGCCAATCATACGCCCCGTGAAAGAGATGAGGGCTTAGTTAACCATCACCTCGTCCAGTGCCTGCTCGAGGGTGCTGACCGTGCGCTCGATATTGTGCAGCTTTTCGAGTCCGAACAGACCGATGCGGAAGGTCTGGAAGTCGGCCGGCTCGTCGCATTGCAACGGCACTCCGGCGGCGATCTGTAGGCCGTGGTCGGAAAATTTCTTGCCGCTCTTGATGTCGGCATCATCGGTGTAGCTCACTACTACGCCAGGGGCCTGAAAGCCGGCTGCGGCCACGCTTTTGATGCCTTTGCCGGTCAACATTGCGCGCACCCGATCACCCAGAGCCTGTTGTTCGCCGCGGACCTTGTCGAAACCGTAGGCTTGCGTCTCTTTCATCACTTCGTTAAATCGCGCGAGGGAATCGCTGGGCATGGTCGCATGGTAGGCATGTCCGCCCTGTTCGTAGGCCTGCATGATCTGAAGCCACTTTTTCAGGTCGCAGGCGAAGCTGCTGCTATGCGTCTGTTCGATGCGCTCGAGGGCCAAAGAACTGAGCATCACCAGGGCGCAGCAAGGGGAGGCGCTCCAGCCTTTCTGCGGTGCGCTGATCAGCAGGTCGACTGCGCATTTCTGCATATCAACCCAAAGCGTGCCTGAGGCGATGCAGTCCAGCACGAACAGGCCACCCACCGCATGCACGGCGTCGCCGACGGCCCGCAGGTACTCGTCGGGCAGGATAATCCCTGATGAGGTTTCAACGTGGGGGGCGAAGACAATCTGCGGCCTCGAAGCCTGAATGGCTGCCAGCACTTCATCCAGAGGGGGTGGGGCGTAGGCAGCCTGGCGACCAGTGTCGACCGGTCGGGCTTTCAGCACCGTGGTGGCCGCCGGGATGTTGCCCATCTCAAGGATCTGGCTCCAGCGATAACTGAACCAGCCGTTGCGTATCACCAGACATTGCTGGTCGGTGGCAAACTGTCGCGCCACCGCTTCCATGCCGAATGTGCCGCTGCCCGGGACCACCGCAACAGCCTGGGCGTTGTAGACCTGTTTCAGGGTCCTGGAAATGTTCTTCATCACGGCTTGAAATGACTGCGACATGTGGTTCAGCGAGCGGTCGGTGTAGACCACTGAGTACTCGACCAGCCCCTCAGGATCGATACCGGGATATAGCTTTGACATGGGGTGACTCCTTTGGCAGAGATGTCAGTGGTATCGACCCTGCCCTAAGCCTTGGCAAATGACAAGATTGCTCGGGATTGAATTGCGACTTCTCAGGCAATTACCTATGCACAAGTAAAATGGTGCAACTGCCCCCAATCCGGTTGGTCGACAACGATGGCGCAACGCAGCAATCAGGTTACACCTAGCCTGTCCACTGACTGCTTATGGCCGATTTCTGCCTGCCGCGATTGCCCATGGATGCCTGCTTGATGGTGCGAGCCAGCTTCTATGCTTGTATACAGCACCCACCCCTGCCGTGGTTTTCCACGTTCGTTAGCGAGCCTCCAAACCCTTGTGCATGCGCATTGTAGTGCTGGTCCTGATCCTGACGCTGTTCGGCTGCGCTACCGCGTCGGACCCGCCGAGGGGCGAGGGTGGCGATTGGCGGTCCTTCTATGTAGTGAATCATGGCCTGCATACCGGGTTGGCAATTGCGCGCCCCGATCTACTTCAGGTGCTTCCCGCACTGGCCGAAGAGTTCGGCGACGGCGACTTCGTTGAGTTCGGCTGGGGTGACGAGGACTTTTACCGAGCCCCACAGGCCACCTTGAGCCTCGCCCTGCGAGCCTTGTCCGGGTCGACGGCAACCGTGCTGCATGCGGTCAAGATTGACGGGGACCCCAGGCGGCGTTTCGCCGCAAGCGAGGTCATCGAGGTGCGGGTGACGGAGGACGGCTACCGGCGACTGCTCGTGTTCGTGGCCGGGACCTTCACCCACTCAGCGACGGGCACCTTGGCGGTGCTCGGGCCTGGCCTGTATGGAGAGAGCCGGTTCTACCAGGCCGAGGGTAGCTATTCGCTGTTTTATACCTGCAATACCTGGGTCGCAGAGGCGCTGGCCGCGAGCGGCTGCCCAATGTCGCCTACAGCGGTAATTACGGCGGGGAACGTCATGTCGCAGTTACGCCGGGCGACAGCGGTCGGTGCAGCCTGCCTGGTTACCCATCAGTGAGTTTAAAAAACTGACTGCAGCGCCCGTCGTCTAACCAGACGTGGGGTACAGACACTGTCGGCACGAACAAAGCAGCGCGTCGACAGTGCAAATCTCAGTTGATATGGCTGCCCACTACTTCACCAATTCGCTGAGCAATATGCTCGGCGTGGGTCTCCAGCGCGAAGTGGCCAGTATCCAGTAACTCGACCACCGCATTCGGGTTGTCACGCTTGTAGGCCTCGGCACCTGGCGGAATGAAAAACGGATCGCCCTTGCCCCAGATCGCCAGCGTTGGCACTTGGGTATCTCGGAAGAATTGCTGGAACGCCGGGTACAGTTGCAGGTTGTTCTGATAGTCATAAAACAGATCGAGCTGGATGTCCTTGTTACCAGGCCGCTCCAACAAAAACGCGTCCAGATAATAACCCTCGGGTGCAATGAGTTCGGGGTTGCTCACGTCTGCCACATACTGCCAACGTGTGCCTTCCAGGTGCAGGATGGCATCGTTGATCACCTGGCGATTGGCTTGCGTCGGCTCGGCCCGATACTGGCGGTTCGGCGACGGAAGTGGCGGCGGGTGACGGGCTTTTGCTCGATCAATTGATGTTTTATGACCGCACCAAGTCGCACAAACGGCGCTGGTGCAGCATGGCGATATGCGGAAACCGGCATAAGGTCGCCGAGTTCCGCAAGCGACGTCAAAGTGCTGCGGACTAGGCATTTCGATTGCCCCGCTCAATGGCGACCAGATGATCAACAAGCTCATCGACGTATTACGAGGGGATATCAAGGCCATCCATGAGAAGCGCCGGGAGGGCTGGAAAACGAAAAATCCCGGCATCAGGCCGGGCTCTCTGTAGAGGGGCCAAATCCCTTTGGCTGTTTGCATTTTGCTTTGTGGATGTGACGAAGGTGTGACGGGGCAGATACAAAAAGCCCGGCACGGTTGTGCTTCATACCGTACGTCTAATGCGGTGAATTCCCTCAAGTGTTCCGACTTCAACCGTAAAACACTTGGGAGAAGGGGTATGTACGAGGACGCGAAGGCACTGGCGTTTTCCGCCTGGCATGAGTTGCTGATGTGATGTCAATTAACAGTCTCCGCGATAGATCATGTCTGTGCCCTGACATGCACCTCAGGCGTAAACTAAAAACGGTGCAGCATGCATTGAAAAGCGCTGCACTTGGAGGTGAGCCATGCGCTCCATTACCGTTTACACCTCGATCGCACTGCTGGCGCTATTGATGGTGCCACTTGCCACCGCAGCGACTTCGGTCGAAGTCGTCTTCAAGAACCCCGAAAAATTCAGCGATGCCAGCCTTGATAGTCCGGGCTATGAACGTGGTGCCGATCCTTATGTCATGAAAGAGCTGCGTAGCTACATCCGGAAGCTTGGCGAGCGGTACCTGCCCCCCGGCCAGCACCTGCAAATTGAAATACGCAACATCGACCTGGCCGGTCGCTATGAACCTTGGAGGCCTAATGCCTATGAGGTGCGCTTCATGCGCGACATCACCTGGCCGAGCATCGATCTACATTACGTGCTCAAACAAAACGGCCAGATCGTGAGCCAGGCCGACGCCAGGGTCATGGATCAGCTCTACCTCCAGCGTCCGGGGCGTGCCAACAGAAGTGACAGGCTCTACTCCGAGAAGGCCATGCTCTCGGACTGGTTCCACAGACAATTCGCCGGGCAACATCAGAGCGGGTTGAATTGAACCACCCTGCACTCTGAATCACCCGTCCGGTATGGGACGTATGAGTCAGAAACGCAAAGCCTGATGCCGTACGTCGAATGCGGTGAATTCCCTCAAGTGTTCCGACTTCTACCGAAAAACACCTGGGAGAAGGGTCATGTACGATGACGTGAAGGCACGGGCGTTTTACGCTTGGCATGAGTTACTGATGAACCCCGAAGATCAGATGGATGCGCAGCAGCAGTACGACGAACTGCTTCGGCTTGCTGACAATTTTCGGAAGAAAGGAATTATTGATCCGAAAGAGCGCAAGACCTTGATAGAGATCGCGACAGTTGCCTATGCCCGCACCGTGGAAGGTGCTGGGTAATCGAATCGCAGGCAAAGAAAAGCCCGCGTGGGGAGCGCGGGCTAAAAAATCACGAAGGAGCTGTGTGCACCCTATATTGCGAGTGGTGAAAAACTTGTGAAAGTGCAGAAAAAAGCCCGGCAATGGTCGGGCTCTCTGTAGTTGGGCCAAATCCCTTTGGCTGATCGCATTGTGCTTGGTGAGTGTGACGAAGGTGTGAAGCTGTCGTTGGCCAAAGGCTGCAATCGACTGTGGATTCAACCGGTCGATGCAACACATCGAAACCCTGGAGGCCAAGCGGCTCTCCGATAGCTTCCTCGCCAAGCAGATCGACGAGCAGTCGTCCAATGCCAGCACGGGCAGGGAAGCCTGTGCCATGACGGGGTCTTTGAAATACTCCGGTTCTCTGGACGCGTAAGTCTGCTCCCGGTTTATTCCATTGAAAAAACCACTCGTTCCATGTGTCAGTCCCGATTCTGTTTTTTTGAACTCGGGCTGAAAGCACTTATCCAAAAAAAATGTGGGATTGTTTCCCACGCAACGATGCCAACTGGCTCTGAGGGATCGTGCGGATACCGCAGTGGCTCGTTAATGCTGCAGATTTATGGCCGTGCCGGTTGGGCGGCTGCTCCAATGGGCGGCCGGGAACTCACTGGACATTGCGTTCGATACGGAGATGAGTACGCAACTCCATGCGGAGGTGCATCATGCTGCTCAAGAAATGTTTGTTGGCTATGGCCATCGGCGGAGTCCTGTCGGCATCGACTGTCCTGGTGCCCGATTACATCGGTAGTTTCTCCAGCGTGTATGCCAAGGATGGCGGCGGCGGTGGCGGTGGCTCCGGAGGCGGTGGTCACGGTGGTGACGGCGGTGGCGGTCACGGTGACGGCGGCGATGGAGGAAAGGGTGGTGATCATGGTGCTGCAGGCCATGACGGCGACGGTCATGGAGGCCCGGGGCGCGGCGATGCTGACCATGGTGGTGTAGCCGGGAACAAAGGCCCGGGCAATGCTCATGACAACGACGCTGACGACGCTGATCATGATGCTGACAACGATGCTGACAACGATGCCGCCGATGCAGCCAGGGACGCGGCCAGGGCTGATGCCAATGCAGCCCGGGACGCAGCCAGAGCGACTGCGGATGCAGCCCGTGATGCGGCAAAAGCGACTGCAGATGCAGCCCGGGACGCCGCCAGGGCTGAAGCAGATGCCGCCCGGGATGCCGCAAAAGCTGCTGGCGTAGCTGGCGCCGAAGCAGATGCCGCCAGAGACGCTGCCCGGGCCACCGCGGATGCAGCCAGGGACGCCGCCAAGGCCGAAGCAGATGCCGCGAGGGATGCTGCCCGGGCTACCGCGGATGCCGCGAGGGACGCAGCCAAAGCCGAGGCGAAGGCAGCCAGAGAGGCCGCAAAAGCCGTGGCGAAGGACGCCAGAGAGGATATGGCGGACGCCCCGGATGCTCCGGACGAACCGGATTTCGACGCGGTTGAGGTAGAGAACTGAACCTGCACGTTCGACAATGAACACGGCAGGCATACCGAAGAAAACGTCCCGGGAGCTTGAGGGACGTATCGGCAAAGAGTCGCAAGCCCTGAAACGTCGTGGGGTTTGCGACTTTTTTTCGGCTATCGAGCCTGGGGGAACATTTCTACAGTCAGATCGACCGCTGATTCACGCGCTGAGTCAGTTCCTCTGCAGACTCTTTGCGTTCCGAGTAACGGTCAACCAGATCGGGGCGATCCCGTAGCAGCAGGGTAAATTTCACCAGTTCCTCCATGACGTCCACCACCCTGTCGTACAGCGACGAGGGTTTCATGCGATTGGCGTCGTCAAACTCCAGAAAAGCCTTTGGCACGGAGGATTGATTGGGGATGGTGAACATGCGCATCCAGCGCCCCAGCACACGAAGCTGATTCACCACATTGAAGGACTGGGAACCGCCGCAGACTTGCATGACCGCGAGGGTTTTTCCCTGGGTCGGGCGAACGGCGCCCAACGCCAACGGCACCCAGTCGATTTGTGCCTTGAACACCGCAGACATGGAACCGTGGCGCTCTGGCGAGCACCAGACCTGTCCTTCGGACCATTGCATCAGTTCGAGCAGTTCCTGGACTTTCGGGTGATCGGAGGGCGCGTCGTCCGGTAGCGGCAGGCCAGATGGATTGAAGATCCGTGTCTCGGCGCCGAAGTGTTCGAGCAACCGGGCCGCTTCCTCGACCAGCAGGCGACTGAACGACCGCGCACGAGTCGAACCGTATAGCAACAGGATGCGCGGCTTGTGCTGGTCGTCGCGTCCATGGGCGATGGGCTGGGTCAGTGACGTGTCGAGATGGGGCAGGGGATGGGTCATGGGAGCTCCGGTCAAAGCGTGCCGATACGGTCGAGTTCTCGCTTCAGCGCATCGCGGTCAAGTTGTGCAAAAGGCAGGTCGAGCAATGCCCGGCAGCGCGTTTCGATGCGCGCCAGGGTTGAGTGGAACGCCGCCGATACTGTCGCTTCATCGCCCTTGATGTCCGATGGGTCTTCCAGGCCCCAATGAGCTTTCAGTGCCGGCCCGAAGTACACGGGGCACGCCTCACCGGCGGCCTTGTCGCAGACCGTGATGACGATGTCCGGCGGGTTGGCTTCGAAAGCCTCATTGCCTTTGCTGCTCAAGCCGTCGATGGCGATGCCGGCTTCTTGCAACGTGCTCAGGCTGCGGGGCAGCACCTGGCCCTTGGGGAAGCTGCCGGCACTGATCGCCTCAAAACCTTGCGGGGCGAGATGGTTGAACATGGCTTCGGACAGGATGCTGCGACAGCTATTGGCGGTACACATAAACAGAACGCGCATGGTGACTCCTCTTTGCAGTCGCACAGGGGCTAAACGCTCAGGCGCAGGGCCAGGGCAGACAAGGTGATGAATAGAATCGGCAGCGTCAGGACCACGCCGACCTTGAAGTAGTAACCCCAGGTAATGCGGATGCCCTTGCGCTCCAGTACATGCAGCCAGAGCAGGGTGGCCAGGCTGCCGATGGGGGTGATTTTTGGGCCCAGGTCGGAACCGATGACATTGGCGTAGATCATGGCTTCACGCACCACACCGGTGGCGTCGCTGGCCTGAATCGACAGGGCGCCCACCAGCACCGTGGGCATGTTGTTCATGCCCGATGACAGCAAGGCCGTGAGCAGGCCAGTGCCCAATGCGGCGCCCCAGATGCCGAATTCGGCCATGCGGTTCAGGGCCATGGTCATGTAGGTGGTCAGTCCGGCGTTTTTCAGCCCGTACACCACCAGGTACATGCCCAGCGAAAAGATCACGACCTGCCAAGGCGCCTCACGCAGCACCCGTCGGGTGGAAATCACATGCCCACGCGCTGCCACAGCGAACAGCATCGCGGCACAGACTGCTGCGATTGCACTGACTGGAATACCCAAGGGTTCCAGCGCAAACAGCCCGATCAGCAATAGAGCCAGGACAAGCCAGCCGACGCGGAAGGTCAGGGGATCACGCACGGCGCGTCGCGGATCCATCACGTCATCGAGAGAGTAGTGCCTGGGGATGTCACGCCGGAAAAACCGGTACAGCACCACGAGCGTGGTCGCCACGGCAACGAAGTTGACCGGCACCATGATGGCGGCGTACTCGCTGAAGCCCAGGTCGAAATAGTCGGCCGAAACGATGTTGACCAGGTTGGACACCACCAGGGGCAGGCTCGCCGTGTCGGCAATGAAACCGGCCGCCATGACGAACGCCAGGGTAGACGCTGGCGAAAAACGCAGTGCGAACAGAATTGAAACAACGATGGGGGTCAGGATCAGGGCTGCACCGTCATTGGCAAACAGAGCGGATACGCCGGCCCCCAGCAGTATCGTGAATACGAACAGGCGCCGTCCGTCCCCCTTTGCCCAGCGCGCTACATGCAACGCCGCCCACTGGAAAAACCCGGCCTCATCGAGCAGCAGACTGATGATGATGAGCGAGATGAAGGTCGCGGTGGCGTTCCAGACAATGCCCCACACCAGTGGAATATCGTCCAGCGTCACGACGCCGGCAAGCAGTGCCAGGATGGCTCCCAGGGAGGCGCTCCAGCCGACGCCCAGGCCCTTGGGTTGCCAGATGACCAGCACCATGGTGAGCAGGAAAATGCTAAACGCAGTAAACATGCACAGTCTCGATGAGTGAAGGGTCAGCAGCAGGCGGAAGTGTTGAGCGGACGGTCGCCCATCGCGGCAAGGCGAGTGCTGTTGCCCGCAAGCCAGTCGGCGTTTGCCAGCAACGTTGTTTCGAGAACGTCGCGAACCCACGCGGGCAGATCGGGGTTGAGCCGGTAATACACCCACTGCCCCTGGCGGCGGTCGAGAAGCAGGCCGCAGCCGCGAAGCTGGGCGAGATGGCGGGAAATTTTAGGCTGACTGTCGTCCAGGGCGCAGACCAGCTCACACACGCATAACTCGCCTTCACGAGTGATGAGCAAAGTGGCCCGGGCGCGGGTTTCGTCAGCCAGACATTTGAATACGGCGGCAGGATTGAGCATTGGCGTGGCTCGATACATATGGTTATTCGAATATACGATTTTCCATATGTATTGTGCAAGCCGCTCGGGCTCGAGAAGGGGAGGCCTCGGCCCGGCCAGGTTGTTCAGGTATGAGATAGACTCGAGCCTTTTCGGCACAAGGCACAGGAGAGGTAGTGAATGGAATCATTTAGCGTACGCGAGCTGAAAATGACTGACGCTCAAGCGTTGCTGGCTTTCGAAATCCAGAACCGTGAATGGTTCGAATCCCATATCGATGCGCGCGACCCTTCCTTTTACTCGTTGCAAGGGGTCGCCGATCATATCGAAAGTTATTTATCCGATTTCGCCATCGGCGCCTGGCACCCCTTTGTCATCGAGGATTCCAGCCAGAGAATCGTCGGTCGAGCCAATCTGAAAAGCATCGACTCATTGACGGGTTCCGCGCAGGTGGGCTATCGGATCGGTCAGCGCGCATGCGGCCAGGGGCTGGCAACACTGGCGCTGAGGCACCTGATCCAGGAGGCACGGATGCGCTGGGGACTTGCGCAACTGGTTGCGTATGCCTTCAGGGAAAACGCCGGCTCCAGAAAAGTACTGGATCGGTGCGGATTCAAGCTTGAGCAACCCTCCTGTCACGACAACAAGGGGGGCGAAGACCGATTCGTCCTGTCGATCAGATAACTGCTTTCAACCGTTCCGCAGGCTTGTAGCAGGTCACGCCTGCTACTCCTGATCTTCAGCCACCTCTTTCCAGCTGTCATCCGGATCAAAGCGCTTCATTGCCAGCGCCAGTTTTTCACCACCGGGGCCCAGGTCTTTCTCGAACACCTGTCCTTCATGACTGATCATGAAACTCATCACGCCGGTGTCGTTGTATTTCACCGGCCAGGCGATCAGCGCAAAGCCCCGGCTCATCTTGTCACCGATGAGGTAGCTGTAGGCACCGCCCGGTGCCGAAGGACCCTGGCCATGAAGGATGCGGAAGCGGTAACCATGCCACTCTTCGTCGGCAATGGCTTTGCCGAACGAAGGCCCCAACGGGCTGATCTGGTCGCTGTCGTCTTCGGCCCAATAGAGTCCGTCGTGCTTGCCGGGGGTGCTGAAGATTTTCTGCGCATACTCGAGTGCGCCGTCATCGTCTCGATCCACTGACGCATAGTCCATCTGGGCGTCGTGGTAGGCCAGCACCGATTGCACCGCGGCAAGTTCATTGCGGCCGATTTGACGTGCACGGATCTCGGCACTGCCGGCCTTCATGTCGAAGCGCCAACCGTCCGCGGCTTTGGTCATGGGGATGGGCAGTGTCCAGTTCTTGCTGCCAACCGCCAGGATGGCCTTGCGGTCGCTGGTGTTTTCAATGTGGTGTTGCTCGCGGTACTGCTGCAAGAACGCATCCACATCTTCGCGCTGTACGCCTTCGCGGGGGATGTAGCTGTGCCAGTCGCTGCCCAGCAGCTCGGTCAGGCGTGCCTGGTCGGAGTGTTCGGTGCCCAGTGCTTCGACAAAGGCTTGTGCTGCCTTTTCCGGGGTTGGAAAGGCCTGCTGTGCCGTCGCCATGCACGACCACAACAAGCCGGCGGCTATCGCCAGGACATGAGGGAGCAAGCCCGTGAGTCCCTTCAATCGAGGATGGTTTTTCAACGACGGCCCCCCCTTTGACGCGCTGGTGGATTGGACGGCCGACTGACCTGGTGACCGGCTGAACGCGAGGCGCTGGGGCGTTGGGCGGATGCCTGGCTGGCCCGCCCACGATTGGCCTGGACGTTGGCCTGGGACGGTGAACGTGCGCCGGCGAACGCATTGTTGCGGGCACTGCCGGCACTGGCGGTGGGCCGTTTATTCGTCGCTTGCCGCGTCTGCGCGGAGCCTTCTCTGCGCTGATCCAACTGGGAACTCTGGTTCCTGGCCTGCTGGGTCTCTCTCCTGGGCTGCTGATTTTCCCGGGTGTTTCTGGCGGTACCCTGGCCTCTGTCAGCCGCCTTCGGCCTGTCTGCACCGGCCTGTAACCGATTGTCGCCCGAAGTTCCGGACTGGAGTTTGCGCGTTTGATCACGGGCTTCGCGGTTGCTGGTGGCAGGTCGTTCGATACCGTGCCTGTCCATTGAGGTGCGGGCATTTTCACGGGCCTGGGTGCGTTGGGCATTGTCCCCGCGATAGGCTTCACGCTGACTGGCGCCGTTCAGTTGGCGGCCGTACTGTGCGCGGCTCGCATTGTCTCGATAGGGCACGCCATTGCGGTGCACCGGGTTGTGCTGCCATTTGTTGTTGGTGATCCGGTTGTTGGCATTGATGTTGTTGTAGCGATTGACGTCGATGTCGACGTCGTTATTGCCCCAGTCACATTCACCCCACAACGATCCAATGATCGCCACACCGGCACCAAACGCGAGTCCGGCCATGAGGGCCTGACCAGGGTAATAGGCCGGTGGCGGTGGATAGTACGCGGGCGGCGACGCCGGGTAGGGCCAGGTGCCGTAGGTGGTCGTCGGGTTATACGTGGGGACGTACACCACTTGCGGATCGGCAGGCTGAATGATGATGGTGGAGTTGCTGGCCGGGGCCGCTTCAGGGGCTGGAGCCGGTGCCGCAGTCGTGGTCGCCGGTGCTGGCGCCGCGACATTCTGGATCGTCACGTTCTGGTATTGGTTGCTCTGCAGATTGCCGGCTGCCTGTGCCTGGCGACGCAAGCGTTGCGCGCTTTCCATGAGATCGTCGGGCTGCGCCAGGAAGGCATCACCCAGGCGTTGGACCCAGACGGGATCCTGTCCCAGCAATGCCAGAACCTGCGGGAAGGCGACCAGTGCCTGCACGCTCGGATCCCAGGGCTGGTTCGCCACCTGTTTGACCGCATCGTCACCCTTGGCGTCCGGGTGAGCTTTGGACCAGCTGACTGCCTCGCCAACTTCCCCGGGGTAAGTGGTGGCCATCAGTACCTGTGCAAACAGTGGGTCCGGGTAAAGCGCAATGGGCGCCAGCATCTGATCCAGCTGTTCCTGGGTAAATACCGGATCCTTGGTCACCGGGGCGGCGAGCGCTGTAGTGGCCGCGCTTGCCGGTGCCGGTGCCGGTGCGGGGGCGGCGGCGGGCGCCGGAACCGGGGCTGGTGCGGCGGCGGTCCCATCCGAACCCAGTGCCAGGCACGAAGATCCGCTCAAAAACAGTACGGCCGACAACGCGTAAAGTAATGGATTGTGCATTGCACCCCCCATGGGGTCAGGCAGGCTTGAAATGAGTGGATCTATCCCTGGCAGGTGAAGCCGACTTTGCAAGCCACAGAGCCCGGCCTCGACACCGCTTTCTAATGGTAGCAGTTGATTCGAAGGATCAAGGCGGCCTGAAAAATTGCGCCTCGATCACTGGGCGCTGGCATCGCTTTCGTGCTCTTCGGCGAATGCCATGAACACCTTCAGGTCCAGCACATCCAGCTTGATCTGGGCGATGAACGCCGAGAAGGCGAGGTTGGCGGCCAGCAGACGCAGGTCGCTGGCCCAGGCCGGAAGATAGACCGGCCCCTTGAGCCAGCCGGATTCGAAAAGAGGGGCCAGGCGCACGGTGTCAGCCAGGCTGAGACGCCCTGCAAACAGATGCCCGACCAGTTCCGGCCGGTTATCGCGAATTGCGATACGCAGCAGGGTGTGGACGCCGAGCAACCCGGTCAGGTAAGCGGCATCCTTGGTGAACGCCGAACCACCCCGCAGGTCGGCGCCGCGGAACACCCGTTGGGTTGAGCGGAAGGATTCCTGTTCTGTCTGCCCGGCCGCCAGAAAACCTTCGAACACCTGGATGAAGTCGGCACCCTCCAGCGCCTGCTGGACGGCGAGCACGCGCAGGGCCAGGCGACGCAGGCGGTTGATGTCCATGCTGCCGGTGAACAGTTCGGCCAGGGTGGCAATGCCTTCCTGGGTCTGGGTCGTACGGGGCGCCCCCAGGCCCAGGCTTGTGAGGTTGGGCTGGCGCGCGCCGTTCTGTGCCGTGGCGACATGCACGAAGGCCTCGTGTTGCAACAGCTGATGCTTGTCCAGCTCCGAGAACAGCGCGCTGGCCCGCAGGCGAATGCGGCTCGATCCGGCGATGGCCTTGGCGGCCAAGTTCGGATCGAGTACGACCGTGATCTGTCCGGCACCGAAGAAGCGGTCCAGTTCCGGTTGAATCCAGGCGGCGAACGCCTTGGCCGGGATATCGGCCGGGCAGGGTGGAATCCGCGCACCGCCCAGCAGGGCGTCGGTGGTCTTGAGGAAGAAACGGGCCGCGTCGAGCATGCTCAGTTGCAAGCGCGTGTAATAGAAATCCGGGCGCCGGTACAGCGCTGACGAATATTGGGTAAAGGCGGGAGTACCAATGGCCCCCAGCATGTGTCCGGCGGTGGCATAGCTACGGGCGGTCATGGCGAGGAAATTCCCGGCCGGATGCCCCACATCGCACTGGGTGATAAAGGTTTCCAGGGCGGCGATGTCGGCGCTGTGGTCGCGGGGCTGCAACTCGCCCTTGGGTAACTCGGCCCGCCCGCCGCGCCATTTCGCCAGGAAGTCTTCCTCGACGCCATCCGGCCAGGACAGGGCATCCAGCACGCGGATCTTGCGGGTCAGACCGGGCAGGGCGGCATCGAGTTCGGACAGGGCGGCGGCGCTCATGGATATCTCCTTGAGGGACGAAGTGACGTTACAAAAGCTTAGTCGTCGCGCGCGGTTGTGTGCGTTTACGAAGTGAGGCAAGCAGCCTCAGAGCAGGCTCCACGACACCCCGACGTACATCGCCATGCCCTCGCCTGGGGTGGATCGTGCCGCGTCCAGCCCTTTGTCGTCGTAGCCTGGCGTGACCGTGGCGGCATAGTGCTTGTCGGTCAGGTTGCGCATGTCCAGCCAGGTCTGCCAGTCGCCCTTGGGTGCGTTGTAGCCCAGTGTGGCGCCGAATATGGCGTAGGGATCGGCGTAGTAGCTGTTGGCGTAATCGACCGCGACCTTGGACACCCATTGCGTGTTGACCGCGGCGAAAAAGCCTTGTGGCCAGTCGTAGCGCAGTTCGCCCTGGTAATAGTGCATCGGCAGGCCCGGCAGGCGGTTGTCGCCGAAGCGCTCATCGTCGCGGTAGTGGAAGTCACTGAAGGTATAGCTCTGGCGCAGGCTCAATTGGCCGCCATCGTCCGGCGACCAGAGGGGACTCAGCAGGCTGGCTTCCACGCCCTGGTGCACGGTGGGGCTGGCGTTGAGCTCGTAGGGCGTGGTGGCATTGGCGTCCGGCAGCACCGAAAGCAGTTCGTGGCGCACTTGGGCGTAGTACCAGGCCAGGCTCCACTGCCCCAGCGTGCTGTCACCGCGGCCGCCGATTTCCAGGGTAGTGGCGGTCTGGTTTTGCAGCGTGATTGGTTGGCGCTGGGCGCCCGTGGCGACGCCGCTGCCTGCGGGGGATCGGATGTTCGAGCTATAGATCAGCGACCATGGGTGCGGAGCCTCGACCGAGCGGCTGAGATTGCCGAACAGCTGCAGGTCCGGTGTCAGTTGGTAGCGCAGGCCCACGCGCGGGGCGTAGTCCCAGTCGTGCAGACTGGTCTTGCCACCTTCCTGCGGGTAGGTGACATCGCTTTCGCGGCGGGTGTAGATCGCGGCGAGGCCGGTGGTCAGCCACAGGTCGTCGGCGATCTCCAGGTCATTGCCGGCATGCAGGACCGTATCCGAGCCCTGATAGGTGAAGTTGCGAATCAGTGTGCCCGGGGCGTAACCGGCGGTGTTGCCGGTGGGGATGCGCACGAACTCGCTGGCACCGGCGTTGGGCAGGTGTTTGGTCACTCGCAGGCCCAGGGTGCTTTGGCTTTGCAGCCCCCAGAGCGTGTCGCGACGCTTGTAGTCGAACGTGCCGCTGACGTCGGTGTATGCCACCTTCAGGCGGTTGGGACCCTCGCTCAAGTCCATGGGATAGTCGTGGTAGACAAGGCCGGTCTGGATGCTCGAATCGTCATCGATGTAGTAGGTGGTCTTGTTGCCGATAAAGGTGCTGCCCGGCTCGTCGCGGCGGTCGTCCCGCGCCACGTAGGCAGGGTTGGCCGCCCGTGGGTCATGCTCGATGGAGTGCTTGGTCACCCGTCCCGCGAGGTCGTTGTCGGTCTGGCGGTGGCGCAGGTAGAAGCGTGTTTCCAGGTTGGCGTTGAAGCGATAACCGAAGTTGGCAATGACTCCCTGGCTCTCGCTGGCCGTGTGGTCCTCGTAGCCGTCGGCGTTGGCGTCGGTCATGGCCACGTAGTAATCGAAGGCGCCGAGCACTTGCCCGGAGCTGATCTGGCGCTGCTGATAGCCGTGACTGCCCGTTGCGTAACGTACCTGCAACTTCGGCGCGTCGTAGCCGGTATGGCTGACGTAATCGATGGCCCCGCCCAGGGCCAGAGCGCCCCGGTCGAACCCGTTGGCGCCGCGTAGCACCTCCACATGGTCGAGCCACAGTGGTTCCAGCAATTCATAGGGCGTGCCGCCGGGGCCGGTCAGCGGCAGGCCGTCGAGCAGGGTGTACAGCCCCGAGGCATGGGCGCCCGGTGCACGGTTGATGCCCGATCCGCGGATCGAGATCTTCACCCCTTCGTTACCCGACGACTGGGCATAGATCCCCGGCTGGTAAGCCAGCACATCCTGATTGCTGGCCACGCGGCCCTGCAACGGACGGCGCATGTCGACCACGTTGGTGCCGCCGGGTACCTGAGCCAGCCGGGTCCTGGCGTCCTCGATCCCCTGGTCTTCGTCGCTCTGGTCCTCGGCGCCAATCAGCACTTGTCCCAGCTCCAGGCCCTGAGCCTCGGTCATGGCCGGACAAACAAGGGCCAGGCCCAGCAGCGCAGCGGGCAAGTATTCAGGCGAGGGCATTGGGGAAACTCCAGACGTACGGGAACGGGCAATGAACAGTGCGACGCAAGAAGGAACGAAGGGAGCACATGGCAATTTTGTTATTTTGTGTCCGCCAAGGGCTGGCGGCTATCGGTTCAGCAGCGGTGCCAGCAATGCGCACATGCCACGCCAGTGCGAACCCTCCCAGTAAACCCGTTGGCAGGCGTCGCAGCGCAGGAAGTGTGAATAGAGGGCGCCAATGCGTGGCGGCACCTGCGTCCGGGCCAGTTCCAGGCTGATCTCGTGCAGTGGCAGGTTGCAATGAAGGCACAGGCTGAATGGCCGTGCGCTACGCGCCAGATCGAGGCGCTCGTACAATTCGCGCAGCTGCAGCGACGGTTTCAGGGCATGCACATAACAGCCGTGGCTGATGATTCGTCGCTTGAGCAGTTCGCGGTCGCGGGTCAGCACGATGCGTCCTTGCTGCGCTGCGATCTCGGCGATCTCGCCATCCTCGAAGGCATTGTCGTAGAGGGTGTCGAAGCCGCTCATGCGCAGCAGGCTGGCCAGCCCGCCAAGGTGCGCATCAGCGACGAAACGCAGCACCCGTAAAGGTTGCGCACGAACCTTCAGCAGCGGGCTGATGTCCAGCGCTTCGAACTTGGGATACACCGCCAGCCGGTCACTGTCGAGGATCACCCGCTCCAGGCCCACCGACTCACCGTTGAGCAGCACCAGTTCGACCTCGGTGTGCGGCACCCCGAGCGCCTCGATCATGTGCTTGACCGTCGCCCCTTGCGCGCACTGGCAGGTGAAGGGTTGCCGCCGCCGTTCGGCCGGCAGGAAATCGTTGAGCTCCTCGTAGAAGCGGAAAGTTGCACTGGTCATGCTGAACAGTATGGCAGGGCTGCGGGATGTGTGAGTCTGGTCCGGACAACACCCATCTTGCTTGGGAGTGATCGACTTACCTGCTTATCACGATTTAGCCACTACAAAGCCTGTAACAGGGCGCCCGAAATCTCATTGGACACGGGCTCATCGGACGCCTACGAATTCCTCTCTGGTTTCAGCAGGCTGTCAGAGGAGTCAACACCTGTTTATTGACAAGGTGGAACCACGTATGGCCACAGTCCTCAGTCGCCTGTGGAAAGCCCATACTTGTGTGCGTAGGCGTACAGATCTACGCGGTTCGTCAGGCCCAGCTTGCTGTAGATCGATGTCAAATGGTTGCGCAGCGTGTGCTCGCTGATGTGCAGTTTCTCGGCCACCAACTTGCCAGGGGCTGAGGGGTCGCTGGCCAGCGATGCAATGGTTTGCTGCTCGCGGCGCGTCAGCTTGGCGATTTTTTGCTGCTCCGGGTCTATATCGCGCTCGACTTTCTTGCGCGCCAGTTCAAGGAAGATACGGCTGGTCGCATTGCGGTCAATCCAGAGTTCGCCGTCATGCACTTTTTCTATGGCCTTGAGCAATGTCGAGGCGGATGCCGACTCCCGCTTATCCACCACGCCACGTGCGCCCGCCAGCACCGCACGGTCATGCAGCGCCACGTCGCTCGACCCTGTCACTACCAGAATCTTGGCTTTGGTCTGGCTGTGCAATTCGGCCAGTGACTCGATACAGTCCTCGCTGTCCAGGTCCAGCACCACCACATCTGGAGCGTATGGGTGCAGTGAAAGCAGGTACTCCGCCACCGACGCCGCCGAGCCCGCCAGCATCAACCTCGGTTGAGCGCTTTCCACCAGACGCTCAAGGCCCCAGGCCACGAGCGGTAGAGCGACTAACTGGACTTGAATTGGCATGCGGGTCGCTGCCTCTTTAGGCGGGTTGTGTTAGCTGATCATGATAGCAATCGTTGCAGCCCGTAGCTTTTTTCTATAGCGCTTCAGGCACCCCCTCCCATGACATTTGTCCCGTAAAACACTGTTTTCATGGGTGATTGACTCCCAGAAAAAAAGGGATAGCGCGCTCATGTAAAAAACAGCGGTCGTTTTTAGACTGCAGCCATGAAAGACGCACACCGAATTGAGCCCCGTGAACAAGTCACCCTGTCGCTGCAACTGACCGGCGGGGGCAGCGGTGTCACCCGTGACATCAGCGCCTCCGGTTTGTATTTCGAAACCGAAAGCGAGCAGCAGGTGGGTAGCTTGATTGACTTCGAGATCGAACTCGACACCCCCGGCGGCCCCATGAAGTTCAAGGCGCAAGGACAAATCGTGCGCATTGAGCCGCAGGGCGGCAGGGTCGGGGTGGGCGTGAAGCTGCTGGCCAGCCGGCTGGTACCGGTGGAGTGAAGTGTTCGTGGGTTGAGGAGGAATCGGCTTGTGGCTGTTAGCGGCCCACAGCGGTTTTTTGCTCAGAGTGAAATTCTTGGGAGAAAGACATGGCTAGCACCACAACTACCAGCGGCGGAACCGTTACCTCGTTTTCCAACACGCCGCAGGCGAAGGAAGATGTCTTTACCTCCACTGAAAATCTGTTGGGGGTCGTGTATTGGGACGTCATGTCCAATGACCTCGGCGGCAGCGCGAAGACACTCTGGTCACTCGATAACGCGGACAGTCTTTCTACTGCCACCAAGGTTTATGCTCCGACCGACCTCCTGGCCCAGGATACGGCGAGGGCTGAGGCGACGAGTACTGACACCAGCGAGAATGGTGCAAAGATCTGGATCACCTCGGACGGTAAGGTCGGCTACGACGCCGCTACTTTTTCAGAGGCTTTCAAGGCACAACTCCAGGCGCTTGCGACTGGCGAGCTCCTGACGGACAGTTTTACCTATGCGATACGTCTCGGCAACGGAACGCTCAGTTGGGCCACCGCGACAGTGCAGTTTTCGGGCGTGAATGATGGTGTGACGATTTGCATCGGCGCGCAGGCCGGCATAGTGACCGAAGACGCCGACACCACTGCGAGCACGACCGACTCGCTGACGGCCAGCGGCACGATTACCTTCAATGACATCGACCTGAGCGACACGCACACGGCGACGTTCGCGCCGGCAGCGGGCAACGCTACTCATCTTGGTACGTTCGAACTCTCGGCGGTAAGCGAAGCAGCGAACGCGGCCAACGGTTCGGTGCAATGGACGTACAACCTGAGCAATGCGGCGGCGCAGTACCTGGCCCAGGGACAGACAGTCACCGAAACTTACCTGGTCACCATCAACGATGGTCATGGCTCGTCGGTCGCGCAGAATGTGACCGTCACCATCACTGGCACCAATGACGCGCCGACGGTGACGGCGGCAGAGGTCGAAAGCGGTGCGGTGACCGAAGACGGCACCACGGTGGCCAGCGGCAGCTTCGCCTTCGGCGACGTGGACCTGGCCGATGACGCACATGTGGCCAGCGTGAGTGCGCCATCCGGTGCGCTGGGTACGCTGGTGGCCAATGTCAGCGACGAGAGCACCGGCGGTGCTGCGGGCAGCGTGGGCTGGACCTATACGCTGAACAACAGTGCGGCGCAGTACCTGGCCGAGGGCCAGACCAAGACCGAAGTGTTCACGGTGACGCTGACCGACGACTTCGGGGCGACGGTGACCAAGGACGTGACGATCACCCTGACCGGGACCAACGACCGGCCGACGCTGACCATCGACGATGCTGCCGGGGCGATGAACGAAGGCAACGGCGCGGCCACGCTGAGCGACAGCGGGGCGCTGAGCTTTGCCGATCTGGACAGCAGCGACGTCGTGACGGTCAGCCAAAGCGCCAACAACGACCTCGTCTGGAGTGGCGGCACCCTCAGTGCGGCGCAGGCCGCGGCGCTGGTCGCCGGCTTCTCGGTCGATCAGGCAGGCTGGACCTACAGCAGCAGCGAGAACCTGGACTTCCTGAGCGCCGGTGAAACCATCAGCTTCTCCTACACCGTGGTGGCCACCGACGACAGCGGCGCGGGCAACGCAGTTTCGGCACCGCAGACAGTGACGATCACCTTGACCGGCACCAACGACGCGCCCGTGCTCAGTTTCGCGACCGGTAATGATGCCGGCGCGGTGCAGGAAGACACCACCCTCAGCGTGGATGGCCAGTTCAGCTCGGCCGACATCGATCACGACGCCACGGCGACCTGGACCATCAATGGCGCGGCAACCGGCACCTACGGCTCGATCGCCGTGGACAACACCGGCAAGTGGACTTACACGCTGGCCAATGGCACCGATGGTGTCGCCAGTGCGGTGCAGTCGCTGAAGGCCGGCGAGAGTCATGATGAGGTGTTTACGGTGCAGGTCAGCGACGGCCTCGGCGGTGTCGACACCCAGCTGGTGACTATCACCGTCAGCGGCAGCAACGATGCGCCCGTGCTCAGCTTCGCGACCGGCAACGAGGCCGGCGCGGTGCAGGAAGACACCGCGCTCAGCGTCGATGGCCAGTTCAGCTCGGCCGACATCGATCACGACGCCACGGCGACATGGACTATCAATGGCTCGCCAACAGGCACCTATGGCTCGATCGCCGTCGACAGCACCGGCCAATGGACTTACACCTTGGCCAATGGCACCGATGGTGTCGCCAGTGCGGTGCAGTCGCTGAAGGCGGGCGAGAGTCATGATGAGGTGTTTACGGTGCAAGTCAGCGACGGCCTGGGGGGCGTGGACACCCAGCTGGTGACCGTCACCGTCAGCGGCACCAACGACGCCGCCGTGCTGTCCGCCGACATCGCCAACCTCACCGAGACCAATGCCGCCGTCGACATTTCCACCGCCGGCACCCTGACCATCAGCGACGTCGACAGCGCCGCAACCTTCGTCGCCCAAACCAACACCGCCGGCAGCTACGGCCAGTTCTCCATCGGCACCGGCGGTGCCTGGACCTACGTCGCCAATTCCGCCCACAACGAGTTCGCCGCCGGTACCACCTACACCGACACCTTCGCGGTGAGCAGTGCCGACGGCACCCTCACTTCGGTCACCGTGCATATCCTCGGCACCAACGATGCCGCCGTGCTGTCCGCCGACATCGCCAACCTCACCGAGACCAATGCCGCCGTCGACATTTCCACCACCGGCACCCTGACCATCAGCGACGTCGACAGCGCCGCAACCTTCGTCGCCCAAACCAACACCGCCGGCAGCTACGGCCAGTTCTCCATCGGCACCGGCGGTGTCTGGACCTACGTCGCCAACTCCGCCCACAACGAGTTCGCCGCCGGTACCACCTACACCGACACCTTCGCGGTGAGCAGTGCGGACGGCACCCTCACTTCGGTCACCGTGCATATCCTCGGCACCAACGATGCCGCCGTGCTGTCCGCCGACATCGCCAACCTCACCGAGACCAATGCCGCCGTCGACATTTCCACCGCCGGCACCCTGACCATCAGCGACGTCGACAGCGCCGCAACCTTCGTCGCCCAAACCAACACCGCCGGCAGCTACGGCCAGTTCTCCATCGGCACCGGCGGTGCCTGGACCTACGTCGCCAACTCCGCCCACAACGAGTTCGCCGCCGGCACCACCTACACCGACACCTTCGCGGTGAGCAGTGCCGACGGCACCCTCACTTCGGTCACCGTGCATATCGCCGGCAGCAACGACTCACCGACGATCACTTCCAACGGTGGTGGTACGACGGCTTCGGTCAATGTGGCGGAGAACACCACGGCGGTTACGACGGTGGTGGCGACCGATGCTGATCTGCCGGCGCAGACGCTGAGCTACTCGCTCCTGAATACGGCCGGGACGGACTTCAGCAAGTTCTCGATCAGTTCGAGCGGGGTGCTGACGTTCAATTCGGCGCCCGATTACGAGAATGCCCAGGATGTCGGTGGTACCGATGGCGACAACGCCTACGTTGTGGATGTTCAGGTGGCCGACGCCAGTGGCGGAATCGATACGCAGACGATTACGGTAAACGTGCAGAACGTTGTTGAAACTCCGATTGATACAACGCCGCCAGCGTCACCGACTGGGCTGACTTACAACAACTCCGGTACAAACCATAAGCTTTCAGGGAGCGCCGAAGCTAATTCATTCATTAAGGTTTACCTGGACAATGGCAATGGCGTGTTTGGCGCCGGCGACACAGAAATTGGGACCGGAACGACCAATACCGGCGGTCAATTCGCCAATATTGATTTGACTGGCAAGTTTACGGGTACCAAGACGCTATTTGTCACGGCTATGGACGCGGCAGGCAACGTTAGTGCTGCAACAAGCATTAGCCTGACTTACCCTGCGGGAGTGTCCGGAGAAGCAATAAACCTTGCGATTGCTGATCCATCGGCAGGCCTGAGCGATAGCTTTGTTGTCACAATTGCCGACGTTCCGTCAAATTGGACTCTAAACGCCGGAATCAACAACGGCGACGGCACCTGGACAGTGCAGACCAGCGATCCCGGAGCATTGACCGTGACAACACCAGAAGGCTTCGCGGGCGCTGCGGTACTCCACATCAACATGACCTGGACTAACGCCGACGGCAGTGTGGGCAGTTCCTATGTATTCAATAACGTCGAGGCCTTTGCCCCCGGCACGCCGATCTTCGCCTTGTCCGCTGACGACAACCTGACCGGTTCGTCCGGTGCCGACACCTTCGTCTTCGCCCAGCCGATCGGCAACAATCAGATCTACAGTTTCGATGCCACGGCAGACAAGATCGACATGATCGGCTTCACGGGTGTCACCGGTGTTGCTGACTTGAGCATCACTAACGACGCCAATGGCAATGCACTGGTCAGCATAAGCTCCGGCCAGACGATCACCCTGAAAGGTGTCGATGCAGCGAACCTGAGCGAAGCGAACTTCCAGTTCGATGTGGACCCGATCACCAACAACGCCGGTACCCTCACCATTGCCGACGGCGCGATCATGCCGTTCGGTGGCAGCATCCATAACAGCGGCACCATCGAGCTCGGCTCCACCGGCAGCGCGACCAACCTTGAGATTCTGTTCCGTGGCGCGACCTTGACCGGTGGCGGCCAGGTGCTGCTATCCGACAACGCGCAAAACGTGATTTTCGGCGGCAGCGCCGACACGGTGCTCACCAATGCCGACAACACCATCTCGGGTGCCGGCCAGTTGGGGGCGGGGCAGATGATGCTGGTCAACTCGGGCCTGATCCTTGCCAGCGGTGCGAATGCGCTGGTGATCGATACCGGTAGCAGCGCCGTCACCAACACGGGTGTGCTGCAAGCCAGCGGTAGCGGCGGATTGGTGATTGAAAGTGCGCTCCTCAACAGCGGTAGCCTGTGGGCGAACGATGGCAATATCACTGTCCACGGAGATGCCAGTGGCGCGGGAAGCGCGACAATCAGCGGTTCGGCGATGCTGGAATTCGGTGCAGCCTCCGATCAGCATGTGACGTTCGACAGCGGCGCGGCAGGCACGCTCAAGCTCGATATGTCGGCGGCGTTCAGTGGCAGCGTCAGCGGTTTTGCCGCGGGTGACAAGCTGGAATTTGGCGATGTTGCGTTCGGTGCCGATACGCAGATCACCTATGCAGCGAATGACACCGGCACCGGCGGCATGTTGAGCGTAAGCGACGGTGCGCATGTGACGCAGGTCGCGCTGAATGGCCAATACGCGGCGGCGGGTTTGCAGGCGAACGCCGAGGGCAGCGGCAGTGAGCTGGCCTACGATGCCGCGGCGGCAAACCACAGGATGCTGGGCGGCCTGGCCAACGACATTCTGCTCGGCGGTGCGGGTGACGATCTGTTCTTCGGCGGGCTGGGCGACGACACGCTCAACGGCGGCCTCGGCAACGATACCTTCATGTTTGCTGCGGCAGGCTTCGGCAACGACTCGATCCAGGGCTTCGATATCGATCCGGTCGGAGGGCAGGACTTGCTCAATATCGGGGGGCTGGGGATCAGCAACGAAACGTTCGCTG
Organism: Pseudomonas sp. KH_046_1; assembly: GCF_057839025.1. Lineage (NCBI taxonomy): Bacteria > Pseudomonadati > Pseudomonadota > Gammaproteobacteria > Pseudomonadales > Pseudomonadaceae > Pseudomonas > Pseudomonas sp. KH_046_1. The sequence goes on along the minus strand of NZ_CM174481.1, from coordinate 3,699,325 downwards.
CCAACGTGAGCATTGCGGCTGACGGGGCGGACACGGTGATCGGGATCGGAGTGGACTCTATTCGCCTTGTCGGTGTTAACAGTGCAGGTATCGATCAGGCGGACTTTATCCTGACGGCATGATGCTTTTGCTGCTGGCCGCACGTAGCTATGCGGTTGCAGGGGCATGCCGTCCATGCTGAACCGGCCATGAACATTGGTGGCGAATCGCTGGTGTCTACACAGAGGCGGCCTGACACTTGCTGACCTTACCAAAGCGCTTCGCAGAGACCTGGAAAAGTCTTTCCTTGGGTTGGCAGGTCGGTGCCATGCTGCGTTCTGGCGGTCTAGATCGAATCTGTACCGGGCTTGATGGCACACCGTCAGTTCGACAGTTGAGGCTGATACGAGTGAGAAAAGGGATTAGTTGCGCTTCCAGTACTTCTGCATTTCCAGAAACAGGAAGGATGCGGTCCATGTGATGAGCACCAGCCCGGTAAGGGCTTGTAGACCGGTCAAGTATTTGAGGTTGCCCACAGGCGAAATATCGCCGAAGCCGATCGTCGTGTACGTCGTAAAGGAAAAGTAAACGCAGTCCATCAGCGTACCGTCGAAGTTGCCCGTCAGACTGCCCCATCTGTCGGAGTGCACCATCAGGTAATAGACCAGCGCAAAGCACCAGACCTCTATCGCGTGGGCCAGGAGGGCGCCGAATACTCCAACTACGATTCTGAAACGGCTCCACAGCTTGAGCCGGGGTAGCCAATCATTCAGGCGTAACAGACATTCATAGTGGATCACTACGGTGATGATGACCACCAGTGCATTGATCAGCGTGACTGCCAGCATGGCAAATCTCCAGCGAAAAGGGAGGCGGTGAATCAGAGTACTTCTACGCCTGGGAGCCGGAAAATCGTTGAGCTGAATCAACAAGGGGTTTAGTAATCGAAAACCAGTCGTGCGTTAACGATAGCTGCTGATTAGTTGATAAAAGTCAGGACCCCCACGGCATAACGCCAAGTAATCGAACTACAGCTCTCCAGTGCAGCAGGCCCGGTTTCAACGATGCGGTGGCAGGCAGGTGACCACCGAAGTGGACTGGCGACTGCTACGCGAGTGTCCGACCCACCTGCACCTGGTTACCAGAATCCACTACCCATAGCGGACTCTCGGAGACAACCGTTGGCTTTCTCCATAATCACATGAACCCAGCATGCTCCACGTAGCAATGCGTGCTATCAGCAATTATATTGCTGCATTCAGTGCATTAATGTCCTGCAATCAACCAGTCTTGTTCATCAGCAGATCAGTTCTCACACTGGGGCCACTCATTTGATAACGGCTTGTGACTGAAGGAGAAATGACCATGGTATCTGCGATCCGGTTCAACCAGCTCGGCAGCCCTGAAGTACTGAACCTGGAGACAATGAGCGAACAAGCGCCAGGCCAAGGCGAGGTCTGGCTTGAGCAAGAGGCGGTAGGTGTCAACTTTCTCGACGTTAACCAGCGCAAGGGAGCGGTGCCCGTTGCGTTGCCATCCGGACTTGGGCTGGAAGGCGCCGGGCGTGTCGCAGCTGTGGGGGCGGGTGTCAGCAACGTGCGAGTAGGGGATCGCGTGGCCTATGCCACCGGCCCTATCGGTTCCTATGCTTCGGCCCGGCTTTATCCGGCAGAGCGGGTGGTCAAAATTCCGGATTCGCTGTCATTTGACGATGCCGCAGCCGTCATGTTCAAGGGCATCACTGCACAGTACCTTTTGAAAGCCACCTATCCGGTAGGGCCCGGCACAACCATTCTCCTTTACGGTGTGGCTGGAGGGTTGGGGGAAATCATGGTGCCGTGGGCCAAGCATTTGGGTGCCACGGTGATCGGCGTGGTTTCAAAGCAGGCCAGTGTCGAGAAAGCTCTGGCGTCGGGATGCGATGAAGTCCTGGTGTTCGATGCTGACAGCCTGGCTTCCCAAGTCGCTCGAATCACCGAGGGTAAAATGGTCGACGTCGTCTATGACCCGATAGGGCGTGTTTCTTTCCAGGCATCCCTGGATAGCTTGCGACCACGAGGTCTGATGGTATCGTTTGGCGCTTCATCAGGTGCGCCGTCAGCCGTGGAGCTGTCGACACTCAATGCCAAAGGCTCGCTGTTCCTCACACGTCCTTCGTTGGCAGCCCATACGGCGAGTGCCTCCGAGTACCAGGAACGAGCGCAGGATGTGTTGGCCGCCATAGGTGCGGGAATTATCAAACCTCGGGTTCGGGCAAGCTACTCTCTGGCTGACGCAGCATTGGCGCATGCGGATCTGGAGTCGGGGCGTTCATCGGGGGCGATCATTCTAAAACCATGAATCTTGATGTTCTGAACAATCAGTACAGTGACGAAATCGCTGCGTTTCTGGCCGTTGCCTCGCAAGGCTCATTTGTCGGGGCTGGCCGGCTATTGCAGCGACACCCTACAGTCGTCTCGAAACGACTCGCCGCAATGGAAAAGCGCCTTGGCGTTCGGCTCGTGGAGCGCTCAACCCGGCAGGTTCGAATTACTGAAACAGGTGCCAGGCTGGAGCAGCGCCTTCGCTCGGCCATCGAATTGATAAATGAAGCGCAGCAGCAAGCGTCCGAGGGCGCCAGCGAAATCCGCGGTACTTTGCGCCTTGCATTGCCGGCAGCCATGGGCAGGCGTTGGCTTGGCCCGATGCTGCCGGAGTTTCTCAAGGCTCATCCGCATGTCTCGATCCTCGCAGACTACAGCGAGCGTCTGGTCGACATCATCGATGAAGGTTTTGACGCGGCGATCCGAATCGGAGAACTGGAAGACAACCGGTTGATCGCCAAAAAACTGAGTGACCATCGCCGGATACTGTGTGCCTCACCTGCATACATCAGACAGCACGGCATGCCCGAAACACCACAGGACCTGATCCGGCACAATTGCCTTCGCTTCAGTGGCCTTGCGTCTTTTCCCCAGTGGAGACTCCATTGCGGAAATGAGCTGCAGACGGTTTCTCCCAAAGGAAACCTGACGGCCAATGACAGCGAATCATTACTGGCAGCGGCCCGCGCCGATGCCGGAATACTGGGGGCAGGTGACTGGTTGATGAGTCGTGATATTGCTGCCGGGAGGCTGTTGCATGTCCTTCCTGACTGGCAATTGGACACCGCCGGTGGGGTCTACCTGGTCAGGCCATCGGCCAAATTTCCGGGTGCCGTGGTCGTCGCGTTCAAACAATGGATCGAGTCAAAGTTTATCCCCGCGCCCCCATGGGCCATTTGACCGGCAGACCTTCGGTGGGCCGATGGCTGCCGGTCGGGAAGGGCAGCAATCGACTCCCTTCAGTGGCAAATACCCGTGAATCAAAAGTAGTACCCGATATTGATGTTTGTTCGGTAGTACCACTGATTACTGCCTGTTGAACTGGTATTGGTAAACCCGGTGCCATTTTCTGCACCGCCATAGGGGTTGGCGTTTTTCGCCCAGGTCAGGTCGACCCACGCCATGATCGGCATCGCGAGGAACTGTGCACCGACAGTGTACATCTGCGAGTCGTCCCAACCGCTCTTGTCTTTCATCATGCGGCTGTAGTCGTTGTACAGTTTGATTTTCTTCAACTGCCCCAGTTTCGGCGTGGGGATGTCGTAGCTGACGTTCAGCGAAGCAATGGTGGCTTTGGCGGCAATCAGGTAAGCGGGCGTCAGCCCGTTGCCGCCCATGAGTATTGAATCGTCGCTGACGCCGGTCGGGTTTTTCGGGTCGTATTCGTAGCGAATGCCTTGGGTGCTGACGGTCCACTGACCGGCGTTGATGATGGCGTGGATGCCGCCGGCCCAATAGTCGCCGTCATCCTTGGTGGTGGCGTTATAGAGCTGGGCAGTGGCCAGCGATGCGCCGACTTCGGTTTTCCAGCCATCGTTGACAAAGGTCCGCGCGACGCGTGCGTTGAGCTGGTTGTGCTTCTCGTTATCCTGGCGCGACTGGATAAAGGGAATCGCATTGTCCTTGAGATCGGCGTAACGGCCGACCTCCGGCGAGTAGCGGATGTCGGAAGGCAACATGCGCGGGAAGTACCCCAGCTGCAGGTCCCAGTCCTTGTCCTTGTAGCTGTACTTCAAACCGGTGCCGGCGCTGACGCCGTAACCCATGAAGAAGGGCAGGTGATAGCTCCAGCCGAATTGCGGGTAGGGTTCCAGCCCGAACGGTTTGAACGGCGCCCCCACTTGCAGATTGGAATTGCTGTTCAGGCGATAGCCAACGAAGCCGCGATCGATGGAACGTTTACCGTCGTCCTGGAACCAGTAGCCGACATCACTGTAGAGGTTCTTGTAAGTCGCTTGCACATCGATACGGAAGGTGTCGAACAGAAACCGGCCATTGTTTTCGGTGGTATCCCAATGCTCATCGCGATAGTTGGTGCGCAAGGCGCCGCCGATGTCCAGGCTGCTTTGGCCGTCCTCGCTACGCCAGGCGATATGCGGAAACGGCTTTTTCGCGGTGGCCGATGACTCTGGCGCAGCAGGACCGGGTTCGCCTGCGAAGCTGAGGCAGCTGCTCATCAACAGTCCCAGACCTATAACGTAATTCTTCATGCTGACTTCCCCTGCAATGTTGAGCGCTACAAAGTGACCGGCAACACTTCTCCGCTTGCCTTTAAAGTGGCAATGGCTGGAAACGTTCGAATGTTGCTATGTGGCGTGGGTTTTTATTTTTACTGTTTCATAGGTAATACGGCGTATGACATATGAATCTGATAGATATAGAGCAGAAACTATGCCAACTGCTGGCTGCACTTTCAGTCAGGAATAAACCTAGTAAAAACAATTGTTTATATAGGAAACGCATTTCCTTGTATTGCCCGTGAAACGTGAGGTCGCGGGGGTAACCAAAGTGCACGTTAACTGTGCGATGTAACTTCATGCGCATAAAAAAGGCCGACATAAAGTCGGCCTGTTTAACGGGTGAAATAGAGGTGTTACAGGTCGAGCACCAGTCGCCGGCTCTTGCAGCCGGATACACACACCATCATTGATTTATTCGCGGCACGCTCGGCTTTGGTCAGCACGCCGTCACGGTGGTCGACATCACCCTCCAGCACCCGCGTTTCGCAGGAACCACAAACGCCTTCGCGACAGCTGTACTCGATGTCACAACCGGCCTCTAGCAACACATCGAGCAAACTCAGGCCCGGTTCGATCGACAGTGTCTTGCCGGACTTTTTCAGCTCGACGCTGTAACTGCTCTGCGCGTCTTCGGACGGCGGCAGTTCAGCCGCGGCGAAACGCTCGATATGCGCATGGGGATAACCCAGGCCTTCGCAGGTGCTTTCAAAGGCATCGAGCATCGGTGTCGGACCGCAGCAATAAAAATGCGTGTCGTCGGGCTGGCCTGCCAGGTAGGCGCTCAGGTCCGGCGGCATGCCTTTTTCGTCATTGAAGTGGTAAACCACCTTGGCGCTCAGGCCGCTGAGTTCTTCCACCAGTGCCGCTTCCTGCCGCGAACGGGCGCAGTAGATCAGTTCGGCGGATTTTCCCAGTGCCAGCAATTGGCGGAACATGCAGTAGATCGGCGTGATACCGATACCGCCGGCTACCAGCACGCTGTGCCTGGCGCTCAGGTCGAGCTGGAAGTTATTGCGCGGTGCCGAAATCGGCAGTTGCATGCCGACCCGCAGTTGCCCATGCACATATTCCGAACCACCACGGCTGTTGCGATCACGCAGGATGCCGACCACATAGCGGCCTCGATCGCTCGGCGAGTTGAGTAGCGAGTAGCTGCGCACCAGCCCGTTGGGCAGATGCAGATCAATGTGCGAACCGGCTTCGAACGGGGCGAATACCGTGTCGCCGTAGGGCCGCAACTCGACACTGATGATGCCTTCGGCTTCGTAGCGCAGGGTATGCACAAGCGCGGTGAGGGGGGAGGAAATGGACATCGGTCACCTCTTTTCGACAGTTCGCAAATCGAGATCGAGACGCGCGCCGGCCTCGATCTCCACCCGCAGTTCGGGAAACACCAGCGCGCTCACTTCGACCAGCGTGGAGGTCGGGAACAGCGCCTGACCGGCGAAGAAGTCGCGACGCGCGCGACCCACTTCGTCCTTGTCGGCGATGGCGGTGACATACACCGTGAGCCGGTAGATATTGCCAACATGCCCACCGGCCGCTTCGACCAGCGCCCGAACCTTGCCCAGCACCACCAGGGTCTGGGCATAGGTATCGAGCGGCGCGCCGGATTCAGCGGCAAGGCGAGTGGCGGGATGACCGGTCATGCCGGACATCACCACCTCGTGGCCGATCAGCAAGGCATTCGACCAGGTGCTGCTGGCCGACTCGTTCAGCGAGTCGGCCTGAACACGTTGCACCGCTGCGTTCATGACAATTGCTTCGCGTCGATCAGCTCGAGTTGGGCCTTGGCCGCGTTTTTCAGGTAGCGACGCAGGCGCACCACACCGAGGTCATGCTGGTAGAGGTTTTCCCGCTGGTTGGCGTCTGGTTCCATGAATTCGAGCAACGTCCGATCCTGTTCCAGCACCGCCCAGTGGCGTGCTTCCAGACGATTCTTGTAGAGGAAACGCCAAGTGTCGCGTTGCCAGCCGGTCAGCGGGCGGCAACGCCAGTGGAACACCGCCGACAAGGACGGGCTGCTCGGCGTGTAGCTGCCGATGATGGTGAAGTTGCCGCCCGGGCCACCGGTTTTCGGATACGGGATTTCCAGGCGTAGCCAGTGGCAGCTGTCGTCCATGAATTCGGTCCAGTCGAAGTTCACCCCGCGCTGGCCTTCCTTCTCGAAGAAGAAACCTTTGTCGGTGTCGCGGGTGACGAACTTGGCGGTGGCTTCGCCTTCGCTCATGGAGTGCGACATCTTGTGCAGGTAGGTGCCGTGCATCGGGTCCATGACGTTGTCGATGACGTAGCGGTAGTCGCCTTTCCACTCGGCGTAGCAGACGAAGCTGCTCCACTCCGGGGAAGTCAGCTGCTCGGGCAGCACCAGTTCCGGTGGATTTTCGACATGAGGTTCGGCGGCGTTGTAGAGAAAGATCGCGCCGGCGGCTTCACGGGTGTGGAACATCCGGGTCGGGCGACTGCCTTCGAGTTTGCAACCGGGGCTGCCGGGAACCTTGGTGACGGTACCGTCGCAGCGCACTTCGACGCCGTGATAAGGGCATTGCAGACGATCACCCAATACCGGGCCCTGGGACAACGGTGCGCCGCGATGAGGGCAATGGTCTTCGAGGGCATGCACACTGCCGTCATTGTCACGCCACAAGGCAATCTTGTAGCCCAGTCGACGGATCGACACCGGCTTCTCGCCCAGTTGGTCGCTCGGCAGGACCGGGAACCAGAGGTTCTTCAAGCCATTTGCCAGGAGGTTTTCTACAGGATCAACGGTTGTGTTCATGTTCATTTCTTATTTACCTCCGGCGGGTCATTCGCCCAGCCGAGCCATCAGGGTTTTATAGGCGTCCGGTGTCCACTCGCCGGTGGTCAGGGGGCAGGGCGGACCCGCCAGGTTCAGGTGCGCGAGCAGGTCGGGCAACTCGGTCACCCCGTTGCCGAAGGCGCGTTCGATGGAGTCGCCCAGCAACTCTTCGAACTGGGTGTTGGGGCGCTTGCGGGCCTGATTGGGCTGCAGGTAGGGTTCGGTATTGCTCATTTCATTGACCTCCGTTGCGTACCCGTTCGCGGATCGTTTCGCGCACGGGGATAAAGTCATACGTCGGGAAAACTTCGGTGCTGAACACGCCCCAGGCCGAGCGTTCGAGCTCGACGTTGAGGGTCGGCAGCAGGCTCGGCGGCAAACGCAGGGTGACGATCTGGCCCAGGCCCATGGCCACGGTCCAGGACATCACCTCGACGCCTTGCGGGGGAAAGCGCTCCCACCAGTCCTGCTGTTTCATGTGCCGCTGAATGTCTTCCAGGTTTTTCGATTGGTCGTGCTTGAGCAGCACGGTCACCAGCAATGATTCGCTCATGCTCGTGGCCTGCTCAGGGTTTCGGTTTGTCAGTCAGGAACTTGCCTTGCGGCGCCTCGACGTTTTGCTGGCGCCGGGTATTGCCATCGATGCCGCCGGCAATCGCCCATTCGGCGAAGACTGTCGGGCCGGGTTCGAAGTCGCGTGGTTCCCATTCGCCGGTCAGTTGGTCTTCGTCGGCGTAGTACTCGACCAGCGCGCCGGCCGGGTTCTTGAAGTACCAGAAGAAGGCCGAAGACACCGGGTGCCGCCCCGGGCCGATTTCAGTGGCCCAGCCGCTGCGGGAAATGTGCATGCCGCCGCCGAACACTTCGTGCACATCGCGCACGGTGAAGGCGACGTGGTTCAGGCCGGCGCGAGGGGCGGGCAGTTGCAGCATGAACAGATCGTGGTGACCGCCTTCTTCAGCGGTGCGCAGGAACGCGCCGCGATCCGGATAGCGGTCTGAGGCCTGGAAGCCGAAGCGCTCGTGATAGAAGGCTTCGCAGGCGTTGACGTCCTTGACGAAAAACACCACATGCCCGACCTCGATGGGTGTTGCGCGTTCGTAGACCGGCGCAGCCTTGTTGATCCGGCCCTTGGTTTGCCAGGTGTTATGGCCGCTGCACTCAATGTTCAGTTCACGCTTGCGGGTCACCTGCAGACGGATCGCCAGGCCATTGGGGTCGGTGCAACCAATACGGCCGTTCGCTTCGAGGAAGCCCGGATCGTTGGCGATTCGTTCGCTGTAAAGCTTCAGGTCGGCGTCGCTTTCGACGCCCCAGACCACTTCGCGCACGGTTGAACCGGGCTCGATGGCCGGCGGCAGGCCAGCCTTATTGATGTCGGCGAGCACCACGCGGCAGCCGTTGAGGGTTTCAAAGATCACCTCGTCAGGTTGTTCGCTGACTTTGCTCAGGCCCCAGTCACTGAAAAACCGTGCGCTGGTGTCCAGGTCCTCGACACCGTAGGTGACTTCATCAATGCCTAAAACGCTCATAACCCTACCTCTCGTTGCACACCGGCCCAGGCCAGTGGCTGTTCATTCATGCCCCAATAAAGGCTTTTCTGTTCCATGTACTGCAGGATGCCCAGGCGCCCTTTTTCACGGCCCAGGCCACTGTCGCGCCAGCCACCGAACGGGGTGGAAATCGAGAACTGCTTGTAGGTGTTGATCCACACCGTACCGGCCTGGATTTTTCGACCCAGGGCCCAGGCGCGCTTGTAGTCGCCGGTCCAGATGCCGGCGGCGAGGGCGTACAGGCTGTCGTTGGCCTGCTCCAGCAATTGCGCTTCGTCGTCGAATGGCATGGCCACCAGCACCGGGCCGAAGATTTCTTCCTGGCACACCTGCTGGCTGTTGTTCAAACCTTCGAGGATGGTCGGCGGGTAGTAATAACCCTGGTCGTAAACGCCGCCGCTCGGGCGCTTGCCACCGAGCAGCAGACGTCCGCCTTCGGCCAGCCCCAGCGCCACATAGCGTTCCACCGACTCGCGGTGACCGGCGCTGATCAGCGGGCCCATTTGCGTACGCTCATCCGCCGGATCACCGACACGCAACTCGGCTGCCGCTGCCACCAGGCGCGCCATGAACGGCTCATACAGTGCGCGGGCGACGAACAACCGCGAACCGGCGATGCAGGCTTCGCCCGAAGAGCTGAAGATGCCGTACAACACACCGGCCACCGCATGGTCGAGGTCGGCGTCATCGAGGATGATGGTCGGCGATTTGCCGCCCAGTTCCAGTGACACCGGCATCATCTTGTCGGCGGCGATGTGGGCAATGTGCTTGCCGGTTTTGGTACCGCCGGTGAACGACACGCGCTTGACCAGCGGGTGACGGGTCAGCGCATCGCCGAGCAGCGAGCCCTTGCCCGGCAGCACGCTGAGCAGGCCTTTTGGCAACCCGGCGTCTTCGCAGATGCGCGCCAGTTGCAAGGCCATCAGCGGAGTGATTTCCGCAGGTTTGATGACCACCGCATTGCCGGCAGCCAGGGCCGGGGCGACTTTCTGCGCTTCGCTGGCAATCGGTGAGTTCCACGGTGTAATCGCGGCGATCACACCCATCGGCTCGTAAACGCTCATGCTGACGAAATCACCACGGGACGGCGTGATGGTTTCTTCGAGGGTTTCACAGGCCGCGGCGAAGAACTGGAAGGTGCCGGCCGCGCTGGCCACCAGGGCGCGGGTTTCGTTGATCGGCTTGCCATTGTCCTGGCGCTGCAATTGCGCCAGTTCTTCGCTGCGCTCACGGATCAGCTCGGCAATGCGGTACAGCACGCAGGCGCGTTCATGAGGTTTGCGCTGCGCCCAGCCGCTGTGCAGAAACGCCTGGTGGGCGCCTTGCACGGCCTCTTCAACGTCTTCGACACTGGCGGCGTTGAGCCAGGCAACGGCTTCGCCGGTGGCGGGGTAGCACGTGGCGTAGCGTTCACCACGCCCCAGCCGCCATTGGCCAGCAATGCAGATCGGTAAAGTCTGTTCGAGAGTCATCGCAGTCCCCTAAATCGAAATCGCGTGGGCGTGGTTGCCCAAGGCGCGGACGACGCTGTAAACGGTCAACGCCGAGGTCTTCGGGTTGGCCAGCAGCGGTTTACCACGCAGGCTCAGTTCGAACCCGCCAAAGGCGCCGCGGGCTTCGAAGTGGTGGACGTTCTCCTCGCTCAGTGGGTCGGCGATCAGGGTCACATGGGTGCGATCCAGGCCGAGACCGGCCAGCGACAAGGTCGCGGCGACGTTGGCGTTTTTCGGGTAGAGGTGCGCCGCTTCGCGGGCGCTGCCCTGAAAAATCACCGTGGCTTCGGTAAGGTTGTCCAAGTCAAAGGCCTGTTCAGCCGGGGTGTTTTTCCAGGCGCGCGCCGGTTTGCGTCCGGTGTAGTTCACCGCGTCCAGGCCCCCGACCTTGGCCGCCGACAAGGCGTCGATACCGCCGATGGCGCCGGGCAGCAATTCGATGCGGGTCTGACCGCGTTCGGCTGCCGCTTCCAGACGCTCTACCAGGCCGACTTCGGACAGCGCGCCGACCGAGACGATCAGGCAGGCAATGCCACGCTCCAACGCCGGCAACACATGTTCTTCGATGGCTTTGTGACCGGCGCACTCGACCAACAGGTCGGGGCGCGCGTCGGCCGGTAGCGCCGTCAGCACTTGCGGTGGTTGCTTGAAACTGGTCAGCCTTTGACGTACAAGCTCTTCGGAACCGGCCGAGGCGATGACGTAGTCGACGCACAACTGCGGGTCTTTCTCCAGCAGTTCCAGCACGCCGACGCCAATGGCGCCGCAGCCGATCATGGTGATATGCAACATGGCGAAGTCCTCAGGCCGTGGCTTTTTGCGCTTTGGTTTCGCTGTTGGGCGGACCGGCGAACTGGGTGGCGAAGCTGCCGACACTGAGCATGTCGACTTCCAGCAGGAACGGTCCCGGCTGCGCGAGTGCACCGTCGACGACCTTGCCGAAATCCTTCAGGTCGGTGACCAGGCCATGGCGCAGGTTCAGCGACTCGGCCAGCTTGGAATAGTCCGGTGTGTGCAGGTCGACGTAGCAATGGCGACTGCCGTACACCGCGTCCTGAATGTTGCGGATGACGCCGTAGCGCTGATCGTTCATCAGCAGAATCACCACGTTGGCGTTCTCTTGCACCAGCGTTGCCAGCTCGCCGAGGTTGAGAATGAAACCGCCGTCGCCGGCCAGGGCGAAGACCTTGCGCTCAGGTGCCGTTTCCGCTGCCGCAACCGCCGCGCCAATACCCATCGACAATCCCTGGCCAATGCCGCCGCCCAATGCATGCACACCGGCACGCGGGTGGAACAGCGTCAGCAGGCGGTTGCCCCAGATGCTGTTGGAAAGCGTGACGTCGCGCACCCACGAGAAGTTGCGCCCGGTGAGCGCTTGCAGCTGTTCGACCATGGCCGAGTACGGGCCGAGGTCGGCGATCAGTTGCGTGCGGGACTTTTCACGCACGTGCTTGAGCTCGGCGAGGAACGTCGGGTCGATTTGCAGGCGACCTTCCAGGCGATCCGCCAGGCCTTCCAGCGCCAGTGCCGAATCACCGCAGATGAACAATTCGCTGTTGTAGCTGCGACCTTCGATGGCCGGGTTGGCGTCGATGCGCAGGGTGTTGCGTGGCAACTTCAGCGCGTATTTGAACGTCTCGTTGCTGCGCAGTCGGGAGCCTGCGATCAGCAGGGCGTCGCAACTCTGCAGGAATTGCTCGACCAGTTTGTTTTGCGAGAACGCACCGAGGCAGCGCTCGTCGTCTTCGTTGACCACACCGCGACCTTGTGTCGAGGTGATCACGCCGACGCCCATGTCCAGCAGGCGCTTGACTTGCGGGCCGGCATGCCGCGCGCCGCCGCCGAGCCACAACAGGGGACGGGTGGCCGCGGCCAGGCGCTCGGCCACCAGGTCCAGCGCTTCAGGTGCGGGCACGGCAACGGGAACCGGCAGCGGCGACAGGTCGCTCGGCATCGGGATGAATGTCGACTGGATGTCGATCGGGATTTCAACGCTGACTGGCCCGGTGGGGGCGGTCAACGCGGTCTGCACGGCCAGCTTCATGGTGCTGAGTGCGGTTTCGACGCTGCGCACGCGGAACGCCGCCTTCGACACAGCCTTGAGCATGGTCAGCTGGTCGCGGGCTTCGTGGATGTAAGCGAATTCCTGATCCAGATACGGCGTTTCGATTTGCCCGGTGATGTGCAGCAGCGGTGTGCCGGCGGTCAGCGCTTCGACCATCGCCCCGGCGGCGTTACCGGCCGCGGTGCCGGTGGACGTCAGGCAAACACCCAGGCCACCGGTGGTACGGGCGTAGGCGTCGGCCATGTTAGTGGCGCCGGCTTCACCGCGGGCCATGACGAAACGGATGTTGCCGCGCACGGCGAACGCATCGAGGATCGGCATGTTGTGGATCGAGATCACACCGAACGCGGCCTTGACGTCGCATTGCTCGAGAAACGCGGTGATGGCAGCGCCAACGGTGACAGTATTTTCATTACGCATGGCGGGACAGGCCTCCAGAAACATCGATATGGCTGCCTGTGGTGTAAGCCGACAGAGGCGAGGCCAGAAACAGGATTGCGCGGGCCGCTTCAATCGGCAGGCCCAGGCGTCCCAAGGGAATGTGTTTGCGTTGTGCCAGCTGAGCGGTCCATTGGGCCCAGTCCAGATCCCGCTCTTCGCGGGCTTCGAAACGTCGGCGCCATTGCCCGGACTCGACCAGGCCAATGAGGATGCCGTTGACCCGAATGCCTTCGACGGCAAATTCGGTGGCCATCGAGCGCACCAGGTTCATCACCCCTGCGCGCGCGGCCGAGGTGGCGACCATGTGCGGTTCCGGCTGGCTGGCCAGCAGCGAATTGACACAGACGATGGCCGCGTTCGCTTCACCTTGCAGCTGTGCCTTGAAGGCGCGGACCGGGTTGATGACCGAGAAAAATTTCAGGTTCAGTTCTTCGGTCCAGGCGCTGTCCGTGGTCTCGGCGAAGGTCGACACGCGACCTTGTCCGGCGTTGTTGATCAGCACGCTGGCCGGCCCCAATGCAGCAAGGCTGGCGGCGGCAAAGGCGTTGACCGAGTCGGCGTCAAGGACGTTGCAGACCTGGGCCAGCAATCGCGCCTCGGGAAAGCGCTGACGTAATTTGTCTTCGGCGCCGCGCAGGCGATCTTCGTCGCGCCCGCAGAAGGCCACGGCTGCACCGGCTTCGAGCAACAGCTCGACACAGGCCAGGCCAATTCCCGAAGAACCACCGGTGACAATCGCGGTGCTGTCTTGCAGTTGATAGAGACTCATCTCAATCCCTCATCAGAGCCGTTACGCGGTTGTGGCCGTCGTGGCCAGTCGCAGTGTTGTAATCGAGCAACCGCGACAGTTCGTCAGCGCTGCGACGTACTTGCAGGAGCAATTCGTTGAAGTTGACGTGAACGATCTGAGTGGTCGGAATCGTCACGCCCAGCGCCGCGACGATCTGCCCGGATTGATCGCGCACCGGGGCGGCGACGGTCGAGATCGCCGACTCGAAGAAGCCTTCACCGCTGATAAATCCGCGCTGACGGTCGGCTTGAACCATGTCAAACAACTCCATCACGGTTTTCGGCGTGCAGGGCGAGAACTGTTCCAGATGATCTTCCGGGTACAGCTCGCGCAATTCGGCCAGCGACAGGTCTTCGAGCAGGATGCGGCCAAGAACGGTGGCGTGGGCGGGCAGGCGGGTGCCGACATTCACCGCGGTGGAGAACACCGACGGCGGCGAGACCTTGGCCACGTAGACGATCGAGCGGCCGTCGCGCACCACCAGATTGCTCGGGTAGTTGAGGCGGTCGCACAAGCGGGCCAGCAGCGGCTGACCGAGCTCGGTCAGTTCCAGTGAGGCGAGGTACTCGAAGCCCAGGCGCAGCACCGACATGCCGAGGCGGTATTCATTGCCGCTGCGGGTCACGAAGCCCATGGTTTCCAGCGTCGTCAGCAGACGAAAGATTGTCGAGCGCGGCAGCGACAGGCGTCGGGCCAGTTCCGGCGCGGTCAGCGTGCGATTGCGCCGGCTGAATTCGCACAGCAGCAGCAGGCCGCGTTCCAGACCTGGCACGATGTATTTGTCCTGAGCGTCCTTCAGCAGATCTGAATCGTTCATAGCGATGCACCTGTCAGGGATTCTTCGATAGCGAAGGCCAGGCGGCCTGCCACTACACAAGGTTGTTCGATGGGGCTGGCGTGCCCGGCATCTTTGATAAGGTCGAAAGTACCGCCCAGGGCCTTGGCCAGGGTCTGGCAGCTTTCGGGAGCCGTGATGCCGTCGGCTTCGCCGCAATGCACTTCGCAAGGCATTGAAAGCGGTGCATGGCGCAGCAGATCCTCGCCGCACAGCAGTTCTATGGCCTGGCGATAACCCTCTGGCTTGAGCCGCGCCATGTTCCACTGCACCCAGGCCTGTGCCTGAGGGCTGGCAGCGGGGGAGAGCATGTAGGCACTGCGCTGCTCGGCCATGTGTTGAATGCCCAACTGTTCCAGGGCGCGCAGGCGTTTATTGCGCACTTCCTGGCGCTGCAAGGCGCGTGATGGATGGCCATAGCCCTGCGCCGGGCTGATCAACACCAGGCGGCTGATGCGCTGTTGGTGCACGCCACTGGCGAAAGCGATGGCGGTAATTGCCCCGAGTGAATGCCCCACCAGCACGCAGCGCTGGATGCCTAGCGCGTCGAGCATCTGCAGCAGCCGTTCGGCATAATCCGAAGCATCGGGGGCCAAGGCTCTGAGCGGCGTGGAGTCGCCGTATCCGGGCGCGTCCCAGGCAATCACCCGGGCGCTGCGGCCAAGCTCCTGCGCCACCTCTAACCACGACGCCGAGCCCGAGCCAATCCCGTGCAACAACACAATGGCAGGACCGCTTCCGCATTCGCGAAAGGCCTGGCGTGCGCCCGCGATCTCCAGCGTGCGCTGGGGAAAGTCCCGGGCCAATTGAGCCTGGAGACCGGCGGTGAGCCGCGGGGCGAGATTATCGATGGCGTGTGACATGGGCTTATCCGCGCTTGATCGAGGCCAGGGGGTGTTCTGGCGGGTAGGTCGGGGTCAGCGGTTTTTTCGCACCGAGCATCACGCACATCAGCGCGTCTTCATCGCCGATGTTGATCTCTTCGCGGTACACGCCGGGCGGCACGGAAATGACGTCGCGGTCGGTGAGGATGGTTTCGAAACGCTCGCCGTCCTTTTCGATGATCACCTTGAGTTTGCCGCGCAGCACGAAGAACACTTCTTCAACGTCGGTGTGCAGGTGCGGCGGGCCTTCGTGACCGGCCGGAATCACCATGGTCGAGAACGTGAAGTTCTCCGACGGGATAGTGTTCATGTCCGAGGTCACGCCGGTGCCACCGGTGCCGATGTAGCGCATTTGCGCGCGGCGGAATTTCGGGTCGTAGTCGGCCTGGAATTTCAAGGCGCTCCAGTCGTACTTGCGGGTTTCGTAGCGCGCGATACGGGTTTTCATCCAGCTTTCGAGATCGCTGCCGGCGGGCTGTTCCCAGCTTTTCGGGGTGTCGTGCTGTGTATTCAAGTTTGCAGAAAGGTCGGTCATGACAGTCTCCATTATCAAGGCATGACGAACCCGCCGTTGACCGGCAAGGTTTGTCCAGTGATGAAGCGGGCGAGGTCGGACAGCGCGAACAACACGGCGCCGCTGACGTCTTCGGGAAGTTGTGGGCGTTGAATGGCCCGTTGGTCGTTGTACAAACGGTGGCGGGCTTCAGGCACATAAGCCGTGGCTTCGACCAGCACCAGGCCGGGCGCGATGGCGTTGACCGTGATGTTGTCGGTCCCCAGTTCGCGGGCCAGGCTGCGGGTCATGGCGATGATTGCGCCCTTGCTCGCGACATACGCCAGCAGGTTCGGCGCACCCCACAGCGGGGTGTCGGAGGCCAGGTTGACAATGGCGCCATGACCGCTGGCGCGCAGGGCAGGCAGACAGGCCTTGGTCATCAACCAGGTGCCGCGCACATTGACTTGCATGACCTGATCCCAGGTGTCCAGGCTCAGCTCTTCGCAAGTCTTGCCGCCGGAATTGGTGATCGAAGCGTTGTTCACCAGACCGTCGAGCCCACCGAGCAAACGGGTGGTTTCGGCGATGCAGGCGTCGATCGAATCCGGTTGCGCCAGGTCGACCGTCACGCCGTGCACGGTCAGGCCTTCAGCGACCAGTTCGGCGGCCGATTGCTGCACACGTTCGGCGAGAATGTCGGCGATGACCACGTGGGCACCGGCCCGGCCGATGGCCTGGGCAAAGGCGTAACCCAACCCGCGGGCGCCACCGGTGACCAGCACGCGACGGCCTTCGAGCAAGCGATTGAAGGTCGTCATCATTGGGTGCTCAGCATGGCTTTGGGCATGTAGTGCAGGACACGTTTTTCGGTCCAGACCACTGCGCCGTAAGCGAGTACACCGATCAGCGTGAGCATGACAATGGCCACGAACACGCCTGCGGTATTGCCCTGACCTTCGGCATCGACCAGCAGGAAGCCCAGGCCCTGATTGCCGCCCACCAGTTCACCGACGGTGACACCGATGACGGCCAGGGTCGAAGCAATGCGCAGGCCGGAGAACAGCGCGGCCATGGCCGAGGGAAACTCCACCAGGCGAAAGATCTGCCAGCGACTGGCGTTCATGGTCCGCACGAGGTTGATCATGTCCGGGTCCACGGTGCGGATTGCCGACAGTACGTTGATCATCACCGGGAAGAACACGATCAGGATGGCGATCAGGATCTTCGGGTAAATGGTGTAGCCCAGCCACATGACGAACAGCGGGGCGAAGGCGACTTTCGGGGCGATCTGCAGGGCGAGGATGTACGGCGACAACATGGCCTCAGCGGCGGGCGAAAGGCCCAGCGACACACCGATCACCACGCCGAGCAGGGCACCCAGGCCAAAGCCGACAATGATTTCGAAGGCGGTGATCAGGGTGTGTTGCAACAGGCCGCCGGTGTGCCACATCACCAGGCTTTCCTGGGCCACGCGGCTCAGCTGCGGCATCACGAATTCGGGCATGCCGAGCAATCCCGGGCCCCATTGCCAGAGCACCAGGAACAGGATCAGCAGGGCAACGCTGCCGAGCATGGAGTTATTAAGGTTTTTCATCGTGTCGGTACCTTGTTGTCACTGGCCGTCATTGCGCGGCTGTTTGGGTGTCGATGAACTGGTTGGTGTACAGGTCGTCGAGCTTTGGCTCCTGGGTGACGATGCCTTCGCTGACATAGAACTGGCGGACCGTTTCAAGTCGCGCCGGATCGATGCGCCCCGGTACTAACTGATTGGCGTAGACGTGCTCGACATAGAGCTTGAAGACCTTCTCCAGCGACGCTTCCTTGCCGGCATAAGCCGGGACCGCCTTGGCGAATGTGGCCGCTGCGGCTTTGGGGTCTTGAATGATGTCGTTCATGCCTTGCAGGGTGGCCTGGACCACATCACGGACAATCTGCGGGTGATGCTCGATGGCGTCGTCGGACGCGAGAATCGCCTGGGCCATGCTTTCGAAAATCTGTGCCTGCGGGATCAGTTTGATCTTCACCCCGGCTTCCTCGGCGTTGACCACCCAGTCCGGCACGCCCGCCATCGCCTGGGATTTTTCGGCCGAGAACAACTGCCACACGCCCGATGGACCGGCCGCCTGGATGTTCACATCGGTCTTGCTCAGGCCGGCTTTGCGCAGCGAGGCGAGCAGGGCGTAGTAGGTGGTGTCCGAGTAGGACATCACCGTCATGGTCTTGCCCTTGAGGTCGGTGATGGAATTGATGTTTTCCGCGGCATTGGTGGCAATCATGGTCACGCCGCCAGCACCGAGCACCGCGACGGCGCGCACTGGAATCCCGTTGGCCCGCACCACGATCGGGGTATCGCCGATGGCGCCGCCGAGCATGGCGTTACCGGCGCCGATCTGTTTCGCCACGTCCACGCCGCCCTTGGCAGCAATGAAAGTCATGTTCAGGTTCCGGGCGGCGTAGTAGCCCTTCTGCTGCGCGATGATCCATGGGGCGAACGCCGGCGAGTTCGGTGGCGCCGGCAACAGGTAAGTCACGTCGGTCGACTGCGCCTGAGCGGCGAAAGCGATGCCCAGGCCGAGCGCGATGCCGGTAACCTGGCTGAAGCGTTGAAACAGAGACTTGAACATGCGTACTCCTCAATCGGTTGATGGCCACACGGGCGTGGATCAATGCAGTTCGGTGTCTTCACTGACTTGCAGCAACTCCATCAGGCGACCGACCAGCGGGCCGATCTCCGGCAGCTTGCGGCGCTCCAGCGGGTTGTCGCGGAACGGCAGATCAATGTTGATTTCTTCGATGATGGTGCCGGGGCGGGCGCTCATGACCAGCAGCCGATCCGACATGGCGATGCCTTCGATCAGGTCATGGGTAATGAACAGTGCGGTTTTCTTTTCATCAAACAGCATCCGCGCCATGTCCTGTTGCAGGATCATCTTGGTCTGCGCATCCAGCGCCGAGAATGGCTCGTCGAGGAACAGCACTTGCGGGTCGATTGCCAAGGTGCGGGCCAGGGCAGCACGCTGGCGCATGCCACCCGACAGCTGGAACGGGTAATGGTCGGCAAAGCCTTGCAGGTGGCAACGATCGAGCAGATCTTTGGCCACGGCCTGACGTTTGGCGGCCGCCACACCTTGTATTTCCAGGCCCAGTTCAACGTTGCGGCGAATACTGCGCCACGGCATCAACAGGTCTTTTTGCAGCATGAACGCGACCTGACGGACCGGGCCGGTGACCGCTTCACCACCGACGAACACTTCGCCTTCGGTCGGACGATAGAGGCCGGAACCCATATTGAGGATGGTGCTCTTGCCGCAACCGGAAGGGCCGATGATCGACACCACTTCACCACGGCGAATCTTGAAGTTGACCCCGCGAATGGCGAACGGCGCTTCGGGCTTGCCCTTGGCCGGGAAACATTTACCGACATTGCGAAATTCAATTTCGGTGGGCTCCAGGTCTTCCTTGGGAGCGGAGTTGTTCCATTGAGGGGTGACGGCGTACATCTCTTTCACAGCCATTGGGAAGGGTCTCTGGTCTGTTTTATAGGTGATACGGTGTTTAGTGCATGAACAATGCCAGAGATTGGCTGATTCGTTTTTATGTTGGAAAACCATTTAAAAACAATGAGTTAATAAGAATTCAAAGATTTGATGGCGTTTCATATATGAAACGTAGTTTCTTATATGGCACGAAATTGCACATCGATTGTGCGAGGCTCGATGATTTTCGAGCAGGCAGTGCTTTTTTAAGTAACGCTGAGCGTGTGGAAATAACGAATTTGTTTTAAATGTGAAACAAAGTTTGTCGAAACAAAAAACGGGCCCGATAAGGCGCCCGTTTTTATTACGAGAAGATTGTGAAATGCGTCGGCGCACTGACTACTGGCCGTATGAAAGTGTGTTCTTTGCTGAGGATGCCGACGCTTTCACCCAGCCGCAGACCATCGCCTGTATTGCACCTTGGGTGCAGGGCTCAAGTGACCGTTGCCATCAGGCGCATGGGCGCTACCTTTGTGATCGACGCGGCACATCGTCTGTTTATTTGAGGATTTTGTGGGGGGAAGGCTGCTTTCCTTTACAGGCATTCCCGGACCAGAACGGAATAAGTGTCGCCCAACGGAAGATAACGTTCCTGTCTCTCAAGCAACCTCCCCGCAGAGGGAGGCTGTCATCGTCAGAAGTCGAAGAACACCGTTTCCGCTTCGCCTTGAAGGTGAATGTCGAAGCGGTAGGCCAGCTTCCCGTCAACCGTGCAGCGCCTGGCAATCAGGGATTCACGCCGATGTGGCTGTTCGATCAGATTCAATACGGGGTCCACTGCATTCGCCTCGGATTCGTCGTCGAAATACAGTCGCGTCTGCAAGTGAATGTTGATGCCCCGGGCGAACAGCGACACATTGATATGCGCTGCCATGGGCACACCCGAGGCATTTTTCACCAGGCCAGGCTTGACGGTTTCGATCGTCCATTCGCCGGCATCTGTGGTGGCGGTACGACCAAAACAGTTGAAGGGTTTTTCCAGATCGAAACCGCTGTCGTAGAGGCCTTCGTGATTGGCCTGCCAGAGCTCCAGAAACGCGTCACGAATCAAGTGGCCGGTACCGTCATAAACGTGACCCATCAATAGAATGTGCTCACCTGGCGCGCCAGGTTTTGCCATGACGTTCCAGATTTCCTGTTCGCGCGGCGGGTTGCCGGCCGCTTCCAGTGCCAGTCCGATATGGACATAGGGACCGGCTGTTTGCGACGGGGTTTCAGGCAGAAGTTGAACGGGCATGTGCAGGCCTCCTCAGCAGTTTTCGAAGTGGGTCTTGCGCTGGCCGCGCAGGACGATATCAAAGCGATAAGCCAGGCAATCCATAGGATTGGCCATGCTCATATCGAGCCTGGCGATCAAGCTCTGTACCGCTTGCGGATTGGCGATCGACTTGACGATCGGGCACATGGGGATCAACGGATCGCCTTCGAAATACAGCTGGGTAATCAAGCGCGTGGAAATGGACGGGCCACTGATGGAGACATGGATATGCGCAGGTCGCCAGTCGTTGGGACCGTTGCGCCATGGGTAGGGACCGGGCTTGACCGTACGGAAGCTGTAGTTGCCATCGCGGTCAGTCAATGCACGGCCGACGCCACCGAAATTCGGATCAAGAGGCGCCAGGTAACTGTCTTTTTTATGCCGGTAACGGCCACCGGCATTGGCTTGCCACATTTCCACCAAAGTGTGTGGGATCGGCTTGCCGTACTGATCACAAACCCGACCCGCGACGATGATGCGTTCGCCGATGGGCAAGCCGCCGTGATTGAAATTCAGCAGCAGGTCGTTATCGTGCTGGCCCATCTTCAGATGGGAAAAGTCCGGGCCGCTGGTTTCCGAGACAGACTGGGGAATGCTCACCAATGCCTGGCGGGGGGAACGCAGGATTGAAGTCTTGTAGTCAGGTGTCAGGGCTTTGGGATGCCAATTACGGTCACGAATGGCGAAGCGGCTTTCATGCGCATCAGACATGTCGTTTTTCCTGTTGTTATGGTTGGTCAGAGGCAAGCACTGCGTTGGCAGCGACGCGTAACCCAGTTTCCTCTTGTGCGACCCAACCCAAAATTGAAAAAACCGACTTGTTGCATGTCCAAATGGTTATGGATATTTCTCTTCGCGATATTCTTGCCCGACCTCGCGCAGTGCCTCCACGCACCACTGGGCCGCGTGTGTCACCGGCAACACAGGATTTGTGCAGAGCCCCACGGAACCACCGGCTTCACGCATCCCCAGTTCCACCAACTCACCTAGCTTCAAGTCCTGTCTGACCGCGTCAAACGGCGCGACCCAGATTGCCTGGCTGCTTTGTAGGTAGCGCCGGCTCAGGGCAATCGACAGGGTTTCCAGGCGTTGGCGTGAGGGGGTGATCCCGTGCTGCACAAACAGGCTGTCGGCGAATTTGCGGATCGTCGTCCCCGCCAGCGGCAATACCACCGGGTAGTCTTCGAGGTTTTTATGCCCCGGTGGATCACTCAGCACTGGATGGTCTTTACGTACCACCAGGGTCATGGACTCGCTGTAAAGGTGCTCGAACGTCAACCCGTGAATCGATGGGCTATCGGTCATTCTGCCAACCACCAGGTCCAGCTCGCCGACACGCAGTCGGGACAACAGGTAGGCGCTCGGCCCGGTCACGACACTGACCGCCAAGGCGGGATGCCGGTCGTGTAAACGGCAGACAACCTCAGGCACCAACAGGCTTTCAACGGTGGAGAGCACGCCGAGCCGTACGGCAATCGGCTCATGTACACCGGAGCGCAAACTGTTGACCCCTTCACGCAGCGATTGCACGCTCGGCCCCGCATAACGCAAAAAGGCCACCCCGGCCTCGGTCAGTGTCGAGCCCTTTTTGCTGCGCTCGAACAGCCTGGCAGCCAGCAGGGATTCCAGTTCCTTGAGGGTTTTTGAAAGCGCCGGCTGGCTGATTGCCAACTTGTCGCAGGCACGTGCCAGGCTGCCCTGGCGCGCGACCTCGAGAAAACACACCAGATGACGGAATTTGATTCGGGTGTCGATGTTCAATCTGCTGCTCCGCCTTCGTGGTGTGGCATTCATTATTCCTGGGCCACGAATTCATCGATGATGGTCAGCCCCATGCCTTGCTTGACCAGGGCGACCGCTTCGTTGGCGTTGGTGAAGTTCAGCATCGAGCACAGGTTCAGGCCCTGGCGTTCGATCTCGTCGTTCGAGCGATCTGTGTATGAGCGCTATTGATCGCCTGATCGTATCTTCACTGCAACGGCATTACCCACCGCGGCGAACAATAACAAAGATCAGTGAGCAAGCGCAGTGACGCCCGATGCGCTGGTACGAGAGGCGGCGCGCGCGGGTTTCAGTTCGGTCGGCCTGCGTCTGCACCTGGCCATGGCGGGTGGCATCGCTTACCCGCTGGCGCCGGGCAGCCAGGCGCTGCGGCAGTTGAAGACCACGCTCGATAGCGAAGGCGTGGTGGTCAACGAGATCGAATTCGTCGAGCTGAAACCGCAAGTGGACGTCGCCGGATTTGCGTCGCTACTGGATTCCGGGGCGCAACTGGATCGGCGTTACATCCATGGCGTGCAGTGGTGCGATGCGCTGGCGCCCACGGGGGGTGGGAATCATCCGCGAAGCCCGCGAGGGTCGCCTGCCGCCCGGTCAGGGGCAGTTGCCCTTGGCCGGGTTGGCCAGTACTTGCTCCTAAGTATGTGGTCGATGGTTGTGGTGGCTATACGGCCAAGAGGATGTCGCGGTATCGGCCGATGGGCTCGGTGGCGGGGCGGCGAGCTCTTCAAGGTGGGCGATGATGTCGTCCGACTTGAGCACCAGTACGTCACTGTCCAGGGTGTCCAGAATCATCTCGGCAGTGTTGCCGATCAATGCGCCGGACAGCCCGGTACGGGCCACGCTACCGATTACCGTGAGTGCGGCTTCGAGCTTGTGCGCGATGTACGGGATCAGCACATCGGCTGAGCCTTCCTCGATATGCAGGCGATCGTCGCTGATGTTGAATTCTGCCTGGAACGTCTTGCACAGTTCGCGATATAGAGCCTGAATGCTTTCCTTGAGCTGGAGTACGGGGTTGGCTGCCGAGAGCAGGGGGTAGGGGTGGGCGCTCATCATGTGTAGAGTGCCGCCGGCCATTGCGGCGATGTCGTACCCGTGGCTAACGATGCCGGAATGCAGGACGCGGTGTTCCACATCACTGTTACCGGCATCAATGGCCGCGAGAATGGTGCCACCGGTCCAGGGTCTTGCGGTTTTTACGATCAGTACCGGGCTGGGGCAGTATCGCAACAGCTTCCAGTCCTCGGGGGTGAGAAGGGCTTTGATCAGTGATGTGTGGGGTAGGTGCTGCTTGATTACCAAGCCGCATCCCACCGCCTGTTGGGCGGCGATGATGGTTTTGTGTGAGCTTCCGTGCCAGGCCTGCTGGGTACTGACGCTATAACCTTCCTGTGTCAGTTCGCCTTGAATGTCGTTCAGGTAAGAGCCATGGTGGTTTCCCTTGTCGCAGGCCAGCAGATGCAGGTGCGACCGGGTAGCGCCGGCAATCATTTTGGCTCTGTTCAAGATCAGATCCCTGGGCTGCTGTGAATCCACTACCACCAACGTGTTGCGAATGGTGTGCATGAGTGTCTTCCTTTGCCGAGTACAGTTTTCTTGTGGGTGGCGGGAACTCTTGGCCTATACCCTTTCGAGCGGGGTGGACGCGTACTGGCCAACCGTTGCCCGCCTGTTAGCCGAAAGTTCACTTGCCGGCACCACGCAGTCGACAGCTAAAGTCGAATCTTGCCCAATCAGTCCGATTGTGACGCTTGAATCGAGCGGGCATTGAAAGCATGGAACTAGTGCTGATCGTTTATGCAACTACGCAATATGACTCTCTGGCACTGGCGCCGTTGTTCCATTGCATCTATATTAAACAGAGTAAGTTGTAACGCGGCCGGTACACTTTACTTCGGAGGAGTCGCGTTACTTCTTGTCGGTTACGCTACTGGCAAAGGGAGCGCAATAGCATCCGCCGCCTCAATGCCTTGATTGCCTGCGCCTTTTTCCGCCCGAACAAGTTTCACACCCCAAGTGGATGCCCAGATCCTGGAGTTATGCTCAAGTTGCTCTCCGGCGAGCGTTTTTGCTCGCGCAACTGAATGATTGAGTATGGTGGCTATTCTGCTTGATGCTGAGTTGATTAGTCGGTTGAGCTAGTTGATTTTCTGCTAAGTAAACTCTAAATAAACCCCATTCGATCTGATGAAGTAGCACCTTTGCTGCTGATCGAAACACCTTAAGCAGATTCCCATTATCCAATGCCAAATATGCCGAATAATTCAAGCAGACTTGTCGCGAGGGTTTCCTGAGTGCAATGGGCCAGATGCTGCCATGGACTCGATCGCTTGTTTTGTTCAAGCTCCGTTACGCGAAGAGACAATGTGCTCGTCCGATGTCACTGTGACTGGGACTTGCTTGAAGGCCGGCTTATGGCCAAGTGCTGCTCGATAGTTCACCGCGGATGCGATCATGCCGATCTCGTATCAGAACCGCAAAAAAAATGCGAGGGTGGTTTCCTAGGCCACCCTCGCATCCGTTCACGCGCGCAAAACCTCAAACGCTGCCAAAAAAGATGTCGGTACTCTGAAGATCGACCCCGACCAAGGTGATGGTCGTTGCTTGTCCGCCAGACTCGGCAACCGTCACGACGCTGTCTGCGCCGGTGTTGTCGATCGATTGGACAACGGCGTTCGGGTCGCCGTTGAGCACCAGCTTGTCTTGCACGTCAGCGCCCACATCGAAGCCGGTGACCTGGTACAGGATCTCATTGACTGACAGATCGATGTTGAACGCATCCTGTTCACCGATCGTGCCCGCCAGCGTGAAGTTGAAGGGGGCGTTGGCCGGTTCGTTGGCGAACAGGTTGGCGTCAAACGCACTCGTCGCCGAGTCCCCGTCCTTGTCCGTCAGCGTCGCGCTGAACGCCAGCTGGACATCGCTGGCCAGACTCTCGCTCTCCTGAATGAACTGGATCACCGGGATCTTGATATCGCCACGGCCCATCGTCAGCTGAACAGCGTCGATCAGTGACGCCCCCGCCTTCTCGACGAGGAAGGACACCTGCCCGCCAGCCTCCGGCGTCAGGGTGTTCACCTCGACGCGGTCCGAAAACGTCCCATCCGCGTAGTAGATCCTGTAGTACAGGTCCTCGGTCGCCGTGTTGTAACCCGCCACGGAGTTGTCGATGAAGACCTTCATTGCTGTCAACAGGCTCTCTGGGTTGATGACGAAACTTTCATCGGCGGCGCTGATTGCCGCCAGGTTATCTCCCTGGAACACGTTATTGGCGACGCCGATGCCGGACGTGCTGACGTTCATGGCCCTCGGGTCGATGTACGACGGCAGGGGGTTGGTTTGTAGCGCGGCTTCGGTGGGGTCGGGTGCTCCGAGCCCGATGCCGGTCAGGATGTCCGCAGTCGACGCAAGCGCCTTCGCGGAAAAGAACACAATCTCCTCGGAGGCCGAAGGAATAGCCGGGTTACTCGTCTGCGGAATCAACAATGTGCGCACTGGATCCGGGCCGCCGGCCGCGAGCGAGCCGTCGGCACTGCTGAGCACGATCGTCGAACTGAAGCCTTGCACCAGATCCAGTGCATAGCGACCATCGGCATAGGCGGTCAGCGTGTAGTCGACGGTGGTGTTCGCCGTTGCGGCGTTGTTGTCGAAGTCACCGGTCAAGGTTCCTGCGAACTGGTACGCGCCATTGACATCCGGTGATGGCGACAGCTCGGTGAGCGTGCCGGTCCCGGTCGTGGTCGTGTTGTCTGGCCTGACGAGGGTGAACTGGTTATTGACCAACGAGATATCCAGACCGACCGCACCCAGCCCGTCGGCTCCCGCCGCCATATTCCAGAACCCGGATTGCGCCAGGACGCTCCCGGTCCCGATCAGGTTGCCGAACGCGAGTGCCGGGCCGTCATCCCTGAACACCAGGTTATGCCCGATGTTCAGCGTCGCTGGGGCGCTGTCGCCGTCCCCATCGGTAATGGTCGCCGTCAGCGTCACCAGGTTGTCCGAGGTCAGGCTCGTCGAATCATCGGGATTGGCTGGGTCGGAATGCACCACGGCGCGGAGCTGGTCGAGCGTGACGCTGCCATTGGCGGCGACGCTGAGCGTGAACACCAGCAGATTGCCCGTGGCCGTGCGGCCTTCCACCACGGTGCCATTGAGCGACAGGTTCACCGCCTGGCCCGAGGCCGTGTCCGTCAGCCCGGAGGCTCCGGCCACCACGCCCAGCGCATAGGTCAGGGTGCCAGCCCCATCAGCACCAAACCCTGAATTGAAGTTGGCGGCAAAGCTCTGGGTATCGTTGGTCAACAGTACCGTCTCGTCCACCGTCAGCGTCGGCTCCGTGCCGGTAGTGGTGATGCTCGGTCCGTCGTCCTTGAACACCAGATTCTGCCCGATGTTCAACGTTGCCTGGTCGCTGTCGCCCTCCTTGTCGGTAATGGTCGCCGTCAGCGTCACCAGGTTGTCCGAGGTCAGGCTCGTCGAATCATCGGGATTGGTTGTGTTGGAATGCACCACGGCGCGGATCTGGTCGAGCGTGACGACACCATTGGCGGCCACGCTGACCGTAAACACCAGCAGATCGCTCGTGGCCGTGCGGCCCTCGACGACGGTGCCGTTGAGCGACAGGTTCACCGCGTCGCCCGAGGCCGTGTCGGTTAGCCCGGAAGCCCCGGCCACCACGCCCAGCGCATAGGTCAGCGTGCCAGCCCCATCCGCGCCAAACTCTGAATTGAAGTTGGCGGCAAAGCTCTGGGTATCGTTGGTCAACAGTACCGTCTCGTCCACCGTCAGCGTCGGCTCCGTGCCGGTAGTAGTGATGCTCGGTCCGTCGTCTTTGAACACCAGGTTGTGCCCGATGTTCAACGTCGCCGGGGCGCTGTCGCCGTCCCCATCGGTAATGGTCGCCGTCAGCGTCACCAGGTTGTCCGAGGTCAGGCTCGTCGAATCATCAGGATTGGTTGTATCGGGATGCACCACCGCCCGGATCTGGTCAAGCGTGACGACACCATTGGCGGCCACGCTGACCGTGAACACCAGCAGGTTGTCCGTGGCCGTGCGACCTTCCACCACGGTGCCGTTGAGCGACAGGTTCACTGCGTCGCCCGTGGCCGTGTCGGTCAGCCCGGAGGCTCCGGCCACCACGCCCAGCGCATAGGTCAGCGTGCCAGCCCCATCCGCACCAAACTCTGAATTGAAGTTGGCGGCAAAGCTCTGGGCATCGTTGGTCGCCAGTACCGTCTCGTCCACCGTCAGCGTCGGCTCCGTGCCGGTGGGGCTGATGCTCGGTCCGTCGTCGTCGAAGATCATCTGGGAGCCGATTTCGGTGGTCGTAACAGAGGCTTGGACCAGCGTGAAACCACCGATATCAAAGTCGGCGTGATCATTGCCCCTGGCATTGACGGCCGCCCCGTTCTCGACGAGCACGCGGTTGTGATCCGCCGTAGTGGTGTATTCAATCTGGTAGCCGGCTTTAACGCCGGTGATGGTGGCAACCCCTTCAGGAGTAAAGGTGATGGAAATGGCGGGATCATTCACCGAGCCGTCTGAATTCTCGATCACCAGCCCGGTGCTATTGTTGATGACGCGCACATTGGTGATTGCAACCGGCGTATCGTCCGCGTATCCGTTGATGAAATCCGTGCCAGGTTCAGCAGCGGTACTGAATGCGCTGATTTTTACGATAGCGCTCTTGCCGCTTTGCAATTGAACAACGTCGAAATTGGCCGACGTCGTGTTGTAGACGTTGGTAAAGTCGATGTTGGATTCAAGATCTGCTTCGTTCTGATCCAGGCTGGGAATGGTCACATCCTGTCTGGCACCCGTGACGAACGAAAAGCGAATGCCCTCTTGTTCCACAATCATCTGATTGTTGGTGCCGAAGGTGGTCGGGCCACCTGCCTGGCTGGTATTGATCGTGTCGCCAGTGTTTATGTTGACGCCGCTTGACTGGTCTGCGGGGTCCTTGCCGGTGGCAATGATGGTGGGATCCGTGATCCGCGCGACACCATCGACAATTTCAGTTTCCGGGTTCAATTTCGTGAACATCAGGAACAGGTTCTGACCGGAGGGCGCATTGGCCAGGCTGAATTCCAGGTCCTGGCTGGTGCCGATGAAAACCTTATCCAGCAGATTGAGCGAATCATCGGCGTTCGTACTATCTGGATGGCTGAGTGGTTGGTATTCCACGACCCAGATCTTGCCGCCCGTGACCGGCGAACCGGTTTCTTCAATGTAGGCAGCGAACACGATCGCGCCGGCCGGGCCCCCGGCTCGACCCAAAACGATGTTGTTGTCGTTCGTGTCGGTATAGAGAAAGATGCTGGTGCCATCGAGGGTATCCAGTCCGCTGTCCTGGCCATCGAGCGGTGCGCCTGAACTGTCGGTGAAGCTGATATCGGTAATGTTTGCTCCGGGGGCAGCGGTGATGGTGAATGCATCGCTGCCGGTGTTGCCAACGGCACCGGTATAGCCGCTCAAGGCTGCGCCCGTTGCGGTACCTGCCCCAAGTCCGGCCAAACGGTCAGCGAAGCTCGTGGGCAGGGACGCCACCAGAATGTCGTTGTCGTCAGCGTCCCCCGCAGGGGTTGGCGTGGCAGTGGCGTTCTGCAACCCGGCCGATTCGTCCAGCGTGACGTCCGCGCCGGTCGCCACGACGCCCAAAGCGCTGGCCGTAACCGACGTTGTCACCGCTGAGTCGTTGAGGTCAGTGGTGAGTGACGGAGTGTTTAGGGGGGGCAGATCGTTCGTTAGCGACGAGTTTTTTTTGTGAGTAGCCATGACGTTCTCCGAAGCAATTGCAGTCACCAAAGCGGACCGTGGACCTTTTTCAGGTACATGCCACAACTATGGATAAACGCCGGGCGATATACATCGGCCGATACTCCCAGGCGGGGTGGGAGTTTCAGACTACTGGGAGGGGGAGACGGGATGACGCGAAGGAGCGGCGCCGCCTGTTCCGCTTGGGAATGAGGACATGGCGCTGAAGTTCAAGGTCGCCGGGGCTTTAACCGCCAGCGCGTCGAGCTGAGGCTGAACCTGCACAGGCGGCCGGGTAGAAAGGCGACATGGATTTAACTGGTCGAGAAGGGGCGCTCCTGGCCGATAGCAGTCTGTTACGACTGAACGAAATCGACTTGATTCCGCTGGTGGCACGCTGAGGGACTCGCCTGGAAAAGTACAGCTTCGAACTCAAACTGTTGATCGCGAGAAGTGGGCTTGCGAGAAAGACAAGTGAACTCATGTCTGGAAGAATCGGTCGGGACGACACGAGTCAAGGGCCGAGGATGCCTTGTTATCGACTATTTCCTCGCTGGCAAGACGGCCCACAATCGCCGCCAGAGTGACGCCAGGATGCATTGCGCAAACGTACACTCCGCCGATATCGGGTAGATAGCCGATGATGGGGATACCATCGACAGGAATTGGCCTGAGTCCGACACAAGCCAATTCTGGATCAATGGAAGTAATCCCATAGAGTTCGTTCTGGATGGCCCGGGCAGTTCGTAGCGCTATCTCTACTGGCTGGTTTTCCAGGGAGTCTCCCAAATAATCTTCCGCCGCCAGCAACGTACCATCGGTGCTTTGCCTTACTTCCATTTGAGGGCTGGAGATGATGGTGTTCACGAGGTTGGGTTGTGTCTTGTAGCGGATGAGTATTGCCGCAGAGGCCTCTATTGGCAGGGATATCTTTAACTTCTCAGTCAGCTTCGTGATGCCTGTCCCCGCTGCCAGTACGACAATGTCTGCATCGATGATGCCCGTTACGGTTTCGACTCCCATCACCTTTGCGTTCTGAGTTGAAAAGCCAAGCACCTTAGTATGCGTAAGAACTTTCGCGCCATGATTCCGGGCTCCTGCGATCAACGCGTGAGTTGCTTCCACTGCGTCCAGCGCGCCTTCTTCGGCTTCATATAAGGCATGTTGAGGGGGATTCTTGAGGTTCGGCTCAAGACCGAGTATCCGGGAGCGAGATACCAGGGTTGCCGAAGGCGGGTTGCCTGAGTCTTGCAGCTCTCTATCAAGGTTCGCGCTGTAAGACAGGGAGCCTGTCCATCGTACTTTCAGACCCGGCAGCTCGGTTTGGAGGCGGCGGTATTCCTGGATGGCGGCGCTACGCAATTCTGCGATTGGATCGGGCCCGCTATGTGAGGTGTTGATCCATGCGAATGAGCTTCCGGTCACGCCGGACGCTATATCTTCAGCCTCGACCAAGATGACATTCGCGCCTTTGCCAGCCAGGTGATACGCCAAGGACGCGCCCACAATGCCTGCGCCAATGACAACAATTCGTTTGCCTGCGCTACTTTCCATAACAGCTTCCGTTCTGTTGACCTGATGAAAGTACTACCTCCAGATGATCTCAGGGTTTGCGAACCTGGTCGTCTGCAGGTGCGCTTGCGCTCGATGACGAATACTCAGGGTTCGCCGTTGCACCGGCTCACTATATTGCCTTCGCTGAACGCAAACATGCATGCCCCTGGCAGCTAATTTATCGCTGGCGGATCACGTTGAGGGTAAACATGCGGAGCCTCGATTCTCTCCTTGAGCTTGGCAGCAAAGTCGTGAGCACTTTTTTCATGCCGAAACTGAACTCGCCTGATGCCAGAACATACAGACCAAAGAGCTTCGCCTTGACTGGACAGGTACTCGACTTTTACTGACATGATCATGTCTCCAGGGCGTGATCCAAGGGTTAAAAGTGGATTTCAGCGGTCTTGAGGCCCAAGTCTCGAAGCTCGGCGATCAGGTCATCCAGATGCCCGAAAGACTCGACTTCCTCGTTGTCATCAACCAGGAAATAACTTCTCCCGGCGTCCTTCTTGAAAAACACGATCCACTCCTTGGGGTTGGTCGGGTTTGCGATCACATGGGTGTCAAAGGTCACGCCTTCGGCGTGTTTGCTTTTCACAGTTTTACGATTCATGTCAGTCACCACGCTACACGCGCTCTCAAGATTCTCTATTTGCAGTGCATGCCCGCCCAGCTCCATCTGAACTTTCTCTATAAACATCTCCAGCCGCACGAAGCAGTGGATCAGGGCATTTCAATTATCACTGTATGTTAATATTATGCACATGCATCCACTGAGGAGCTAGCCATGATTGCGATAGGTGAGGCATGGAAGGCGGGGTTGTTGGGGCGAAAGCATTGGCTGCGCAATTTGGTGTCTGGCGTGATCGTCGGGGTCGTGGCGCTCCCCCTTGCAATGGCGTTTGCCATTGCATCTGGCGTCAAGCCTGAGCAAGGCATCTACACCGCAATCATCGGTGGTCTGCTGGTTTCACTCTTTGGCGGAAGCCGCTTGCAGATTGCCGGACCGACAGGTGCGTTCATCGTGATTCTGGCGGGAGTCACGGCCAAGCATGGTGTTGACGGTCTGCAAATCGCCACGATGATGGCGGGTGCCATGTTGTTATTGCTGGGGATGGCCCGGCTCGGCGCAATCATCAAGTTTATCCCCGATCCGGTGATCGTCGGATTCACCGCAGGCATCGGCGTGATTATCTGGGTCGGACAGTGGAAAGACTTTTTCGGTTTACCGAGGATCAGTGGAGAGCATTTCCATGAAAAGTTCTGGCATTTGCTCCAGGCGCTCCCGGATCTTCATATGGCCACGACCCTGCTGGCTGTACTTAGTCTTTTCCTGGTCATCACCGCTTCCAGAATTCCCGGACTCAAACGGGTACCTGGCCCATTAGTCGCAATGGCGGTAGCTACGGCGATACAGTCAACCTTTCATTTCGAGGGGGTAGCCACGATTGGCAGCGCATTTGGTGGCATACCTCAAGGCCTTCCAGCGTTGGGCCTGCCTGAAATCACGCTGTCTCGCGTCATCGATTTGATCGGTCCGGCGTTCACTATCGCCATGCTTGGAGCGATCGAATCGCTGCTGTCCGCAATGGTGGCCGATGGCATGGCAGGCACTAAGCACGATTCCAATCAGGAGCTGATCGGTCAGGGAGTGGCTAACCTGGTCACGCCATTGTTTGGCGGCTTTGCGGCTACCGGAGCCATTGCCCGTACTGCAACCAATATCCGTAACGGCGGCACGAGCCCGCTGGCCGGCATTACGCACGCGGTCACGTTGGTGCTTATTATTCTGATTCTGGCACCTCTGGCCTCAAACATCCCACTGTGCGCCCTGGCCGCGATTCTTTTCGTGGTCGCGTACAACATGAGCGAGTTGAAGCATTTCAAGCGTATGGTCCAGCGGGCTCCACACGCAGACGTAGCTATCCTGCTCATCACTTTCAGCCTCACGGTGTTCAGTGACTTGGTGATCGCCGTGAATATCGGCGTCATTCTTGCGATGCTGCACTTCATGCGCCGCATGGCCTCCTCTGTGGAGGTGCAACAGGTAGTCGAGCACGAGCTTGAAGAAGAGCTGAGGGCCAATGGCCATGCTCGCCTGCCGCCAGGGACATTGATTTATACGATTGAAGGGCCATTGTTCTTTGGCGCGGCTGAGACCTTCGAGCGTGTCTTGGCACAGACCCATACCGATCCACACCTGCTGATTATTCGCTTGAAGCGTGTACCATTTATGGATATCACTGGCTTGCAGGTGCTGGAGGAGGTCATTCAGCAACTGCACAAGCGCAATATCGTGGTGAAACTCTGCGAAGCGAACACGAAGGTGCTCAACAAGCTCGATAGGGTGGGTATCTTGCAAGAAATCGGCACGGAGCATTACCACGCCGACTTCAACACCGCGCTGGCTAAAGCGGTCAGTCTCGCAGAGGGTACGTCGACCATTTAGAGTTAGAGGCTTGCTGCCCGTGTCAGGTTATGACTTGGTACTGGCGGCATGCTTACTCTTGGTCGAATAGCTGGCACCGTGGGTGTCCAGGTAGTCACGAACCAGTTGACGGACAACCTGCGAAGGCGTCAGGTCTTGTGCTGCACAGAGTTCCTCGAAAGCTTTTTTCTTGACGGGATCAATGAGCACAGTGAGGCGCGCAGTCTTGCTTTCCATGGGGTATTCAATCGCTCAAGTCGCTAGATGTTAATCAAATTGTAATTGCCTTGTCCGGTGCTGTCACTGAGCTGCTCGTTACTTCGACTTTACTCAGAAGAAAAGATTTGGCTCTCACGGTGGGTGATGAGGACGTGAGGGGCTGCAATCGATCAGAGGCAGACGGACTTGCCGTCCTGTCGGTAGTGACTGGGCGTTGCTATCGAACCTGAGCTTTCGCCTGGATCACCCACAACCCCAGAAAAGTCAGAACAGCAAAGCCGCCTCCCATCAGGAAGGTAGCCTGGTAGCCAACCGTATCCCACAGCGCCCCCGCGATGACACTGGCCAACAGCAAGGCCAACCCGGTCAGCAGATTGAACATGCCAAATGCCGTCCCACGCAGTTCAGCCGGCGCGCAATCGGCGATCAGGGCAGCGAATGTCCCTTGGGTAAACCCCATGTGCAGCCCCCATAGAACGACGCCGACGACCAGGCCGGCGATACCCGGCGCGAACGCCAGCGTTAGATCGGCAGCAATCAGAAATATCAGGCCTGCGCCGAGCACCGTCACGCGGCTGACACGATCGGACAACGCCCCGGCGGGATAGGCTGACAGCGAGTACGCCACTCCCATGAGGACAAGTACCGCTGGCGCCCACATCGGCGCCAGCCCAACGGCCTGGCCGCGCAGGATCAGAAAGGCTTCGCTGAAGCGTGCCAGGGTGAACACCGCAGCGACACCCACCACCCACCAGTAGCCGGCGCCCAGTCGGGCCAATTCCCGCGGGCTCAAGGGCGTACGCACCCGTTGCGTCCCTTGCACCTGTCTGGGCTCATGGACGAACAACAGCAGCACCGCGACGGCGAGGAAGGCCGGGATGACGGCGACCCAGAACACAGTCTTGAAGTGGTTCGCGGTCAGCCACATCAAACCAATCGCCAGCAACGGTCCCAGGAATGCACCAACGGTATCCAGAGTCTGACGCAGGCCGAAAGCCGCCCCCCGTATCGCAGGTGGCGTGATGTCGGCCACTAATGCATCACGCGGGGCGCCGCGAATCCCTTTGCCAATGCGGTCGATAAAGCGCGCCCCGGTCAGCCAGTCCAGCGAGCCTGCCAAAGGAAAGATCGGTTTGGACAGCGCCCCCAACCCATAGCCCAGCGCCGCAAGCAGTTTGCGCTTGCCCAATCGATCACTGAGTGCCCCGGAGAATACCTTGGTGATCGAGGCCGTAGCCTCGGCTATTCCTTCGATCAGACCTACTGCCAAGACGGAGGTACCCAGTACTGTCACCATGTAGAGCGGCAACAATGCATGGATCATCTCTGAGGAGATGTCCATCAGCATCGAGACGAAGCCTAGCGCCCAGATGCCGCCAGGCATGGTGCGCCAGGCACTGCCGGTTGACGCCTTCTGGATTGGCACAGCCGTTGAAGCACCGCCCGACTTGTCAGTGGTTTTCATCATGAGCCTCGACAACCTGTTTGGCATAGGCATCTGAAAGCGCTTCGCACTCCTTGAGCCGCGTCGCGGCTAGCCGACTCCTATGAAGGCGGGAGTGAGAAAAACTGAAAGCTGCGCAAGGCAGCCTTCAGCTATAACCCCGGTGTACCGGGCAATAGTGACGCAGAGCGGAACGCTTACCAGATCGGTAAGGTGTA
Organism: Pseudomonas sp. KH_046_1; assembly: GCF_057839025.1. Classification (NCBI taxonomy): domain Bacteria; kingdom Pseudomonadati; phylum Pseudomonadota; class Gammaproteobacteria; order Pseudomonadales; family Pseudomonadaceae; genus Pseudomonas; species Pseudomonas sp. KH_046_1. The sequence goes on along the minus strand of NZ_CM174481.1, from coordinate 3,664,194 downwards.
GCTGACGATCAAACGGTTTTCATCCAGATCGCTGCCAAAGTTGCTCGAACGCACCGTCGCGTTGCGCCATTTCACCCCGACGTTTTTCAGCGGGCCGCTTTGCACGACGTAACCGATGTCGGTATCGCGCTCCCATTCCTTGCCCTCTGGCCGGTTATTGCCCAGGTCGATGTTGTCGCCGTTGATGTAGCGGGTCATGAAGGTCAGGCCAGGCACCCCGATGGCCGCGAAGTTGTAGTCGTAGCGAACCTGCCAGGACTTTTCGTCCTTGCTGGCGAAGTCGCCGATCTGCACGAAGTTCACCAGGAACGCGTCGGCGCCGTTAACGTAAGCATAACCAGTGTCACCGCTCATGCCTTGATAGCCCAGGCCAAACGCGTGCCCGCCGAGGTTATAGGTGAACATCGCACCGAGCGCATTGTTGTCCACATTGCTGCCGCCATCGTCCGTAGAACGGGCGAAGCGCAGATCCGTCTTCAGCGACTGGCCCGTGGTGACCGGCAACATGTAGGTCAGGTTGACCAGGTGTTGACTGTAGAAGTTGTCGAGATGCCCATAGCTGTAGGCTGTAGCGAGATTGCCGGTCCATTTGTAATTCAGGCTGGCGAAATCGAATGTGTCGCTGGCGGCATTTTGCGTTGTGATGCCTTTGGCGCCAGTTCGGGTGATGCTCAAGTCTTCGTAATTCGAGGAGTCGCGCTGATTGACCTGCGTCAGTCGTCCGGCATCCACCGTCAGGCCTTCAATCTCCAGCGACGTCAGCTGACCGCCCTCGAACGTTTGTGGCAGCAACCGTGAATCGTTGGCCAATATCGTCGGCAGTTTAGGCATCAGCGTGCCGAGTTTCAGCGCGCTTTTGGAGGCGCGCAGTTTAGCGGTAAGGCCAAGTTCGCCATACTCGTCCTGGGAACCATTACGGGGGTTGCTGTGGCGTTTGAGCAGGCCGGAACCCGCGCGATCAGGGCTGGAATCGAGCTTGACTCCCTCAAGGCCCAGGGCATCGAAACCCACGCCAATCAAACCTTCGGTGTATCCCGATTCATAGCGCAGCAGGAAACCCTGCGCCCACTCCTCTTGTTTGGATTGCGCGGCATTGGTTTGGCGAAAGTCACGGTTGAAGTAGAAGTTGCGCAGTTCAAGGCTGGCCTTGCTGTCCTTGATGAAGTCAGCAGCGGCCGGAGCTGAAAGGCTGATGACGCCTCCAGTGAGCAGGATTCGGGTAGCGAGAATGCGGGTGTTGCGGTCCATGGTGAAGCTCCTTTGTTTTTATTTTTGGAATCATGGGTCTGTCACCGGGCGACTGGGGCTCGATGTCCAGGGGCAGTGCAGGTGTGAAGCAGCCCTCGCCAGAGGGGCGAGGGTTACTGGAGAAAAAACGCCAACGCCCAAAGAGAGGAGTTTTTGACGCGGCGTCGACCCAATCGTCAGAACTGTTCCGCGCTCAGGCCATACAACGAGGCACTGCCGGCCCGAACGGATTGTTCCAGGCTCAAAATGCGTGGTAGCAAACGGTGGATGTAAAAGTCGGCGGTGGCGATTTTCGCGTCGTAGAAATCTTCGTCTTCACAGCGTTTTTGCCGGGCAACCTGAGCCATGCGCGCCCAGAGCCAGGCGTAGGCGACGTAACCGAACAGGTGCAAATACTCCACCGAGGCTGCGCCGACTTCGTTGCGGTTGGTTGCGGCACTGTCGTGTAGCCAGTCGCTGATGTCCTCCAGCCGCTGCACGGCATCGAGCAGCTGTGTGGCATAGGGTGCATCGGGCTGAGCGGCAAAACGGCGAATCTCGCCGGTGAATTGGCGAAGCACGACGCCTTTATCGGCGAGCACTTTGCGTCCGAGCAGGTCCAATGCCTGGATGCCATTGGCGCCTTCGTAGATCTGTGCAATGCGCACATCACGGACCAATTGTTCCTGGCCCCATTCGCGGATGTAGCCATGGCCGCCGAAAACCTGCTGGCCATTGATGCAGCTTTCCAGGCCAGTGTCGGTAAAAAACGCCTTGGCCACCGGCGTCAGCAGCGCAACCAGGTTTTGTGCACTATCGCGCTCGCAGGCATCGCAGGAAAACTTCGACAGATCCAGTTGTTGCCCGACATAACTGGCGAACGCGCGGCCGCCCTCGGTCATGGCTTTCATGCCGAGCAGCATACGCCGCACATCCGGGTGCACGATGATCGGGTCGGCCAGTTTGTCCGGGGCCACGGCACCGGTGGGTGCCCGACTTTGAAGGCGTTCGCGAGCGTAGGCGACAGCGCTCTGGTAAGACGCCTCGGCGCAGCCGATGCCCTGAATGCCGATGGACAGTCGTTCGTAATTCATCATGGTGAACATCGCCGCCAGGCCTTTGTTCTCCTCACCGACCAGCCAGCCACTGGCGCCGTCGAAGTTCATCACGCAGGTGGCCGAGGCCTTGATGCCCATCTTGTGTTCGATCGAACCGCAACTCACGGCATTGGCAGCGCCGAGGGAGCCGTCGGCATTGACCAACACTTTAGGTACGACAAACAGCGAAATGCCTTTCGGACCAGCAGGCGCGTTCGGCAGTTTGGCCAGTACCAGATGCACGATGTTTTCGGTCAGGTCCTGGTCGCCGCCGGTGATGAAAATCTTGCTGCCGGTGATCTTGTAGCTACCGTCAGCCTCAGGTTCGGCACGGGTGCGGATGAGCCCGAGGTCGGTGCCGGCATGGGCCTCTGTGAGGCACATGGAGCCGGCCCAGCGGCCTTCATACATCGGTGGCAGATAGAGGTTTTTCAAGGCGTCGCTGGCGTGGGCGTCCAGCGCCAGGCAGGCACCGGAACTCAATGCCGAATACAGCGCAAAACTTGAGTTGGCGCCGTAGAGCATCTCTTCGAACTGCACGGCGAGCATTTTCGGCATGCCCATGCCACCGAACCCGGGGTTGCCGGACAGTCCCACCCAACCGCCTTCGATGTAGGTTGCGTAAGCCTGCTTGAAACCGATGGGGGTGGTGACTTGACCCTCATGCCACTGCGCGCCTTCTTCGTCGCCGCTGCGATTGAGGGGCGCAATCAGGTGCGAGGTGACTTTAGCCGCCTCCTCAAGAATGGCGTCTGCCGTATCGGTGTCGATGCTGTCGGCCAAGGCCGGCAGGCGTGCCCACATGGCCGGGGCGTCGAACACTTCGTGCAGGACAAAGCGCATGTCGCGCAGCGGGGCTTTGAATTCGGGCATAACGTAAACCTCGTTGGGACGATTGTGTTGCGGGCACAGCGCCGCACAGGCGGGCCGTGCCCCTTCAGTCAATGGCTGGAAGCGGCGGCAGCGCCGAGGCCGGTCTGAGCGCGAACGAATTGGTCGGCGTAGGCGTCACGCTCCTTGTCGGCGCGCGCACTGCGGTCGAGTCTGGACACCACGATGATCACCAGGAAGGCCAGCGGCATGGAGAACAGCGCTGGATGGTCGTACGGGTAGATCGCTTGCGCATGACCAAGTACGGTCACCCAGACAGGTGGCGACAGGATCACCAGTGCCAGCGCGCAGATCAGTCCGGCAAAACCGCCGAGGATCGCGCCTTTGGTCGTCAGGCCTTTCCAGTACATGGCCATGATCAGCACCGGGAAGTTGGTCGACGCGGCGATGCCGAACGTCAGGCCCACCAGAATGGCGACGTTCATCTTCTCGAACACAATGCCCAGCACAATCGCGATGATGCCCAGGCCCACAGTGGCCATGCGGGTCACGCGCATTTCCTGCTTCTCGTTGGCGGTGCCTTTCTTGTACACGGTGGCGTAGAGGTCATGGGAAATCGCCGAAGCACCGGCCAGCGCCAGACCGGACACCACCGCAAGGATGGTTGCGAACGCTACAGCGGCGAGGAAACCGAAGAAGAGGTTGCCACCGACAGCTTTGGCCAGGTGCATGGCAACCATGTTGCCGCCGCCAATCAAGGCACCGCCGACTTCGCCATTGACGTAGTACTGCGGATCGGTGCCGATGATCACCATCGAGACAAAACCCAGGGTGCAGACCACGAGGAAGAAGAAACCGATGAAACCGGTGGCGTAGAACACTGACTTGCGGGCTTCCTTGGCGCTCGGCACGGTGAAGAAGCGCATCAGGATGTGCGGCAGCCCGGCAATCCCGAACACCAGGCCCAGCGACATCGACACGGTGTTTATCGGGTTGGCGAGCAGTGAGCCCGGGCCCATGATGTTCCAGCCGCTGGCGTGAACACTGACGGCTTTTTCGGCCAGGGTTTCATAGCTGAAACCGAACTGCGACATGGCCATGACCGCGAGGGTGGTGCCGCCGACGAGCAACAGCACAGCCTTGATGATCTGGACCCAGGTGGTGGCGATCATTCCGCCGAAGATCACGTAGATCAGCATCAGTGCGCCAACGATCATCACCGCAACCGGGTAGTCGAGGCCGAACAGCAATTTGATCAGTTGGCCGGCACCGACCATCTGCACGATCAGGTAGCAGCACACCACCGTCAGCGAGCCGAAGGCTGCGAAGATCCGCACCTTGTTCTGGTCCAGTCGATAGGAAACGATGTCGGCGAAGGTATAGCGCCCGAGGTTGCGCAGACGCTCGGCCATCAGGAAGGTAATGATGGGCCAGCCAACGAAGAAGCCGATGGTATAGATGAAACCATCGTAACCCTTGGCGAATACCAGGCTGGAAAGCCCCAGCAGGGTGGCTGCGGACATGTAGTCGCCGGCAATCGCCAGGCCATTCTGAAACCCGGTGATACCTCCGCCCGCCGTGTAAAAGTCCGAGGTGGATTTGGTTTGGCGCGCGGCCCACCAGGTGATGGCCAGCGTGCCGAGGACGAACACGAAGAACATGCCGATCGCATTCAGGTTCAGTGGTTGCTTTTCCACCGCGCCCATCGTCGGCGCGGCGAGCGCAATGGAGGCTGGCAGCAGACCGGTAGCGGCGAGGATCAGTTTACGCAACAGAGTCATCACTTGCTCTCCTCGATAATGGCTGCGCCCAGGGCGTCAAAACGGGTATTGGCGCTGTAGACATACCAACCGGTCAGTAACCAGGAAAACACGATGATTGCCGCGCCAACCGGCATGCCCAAGGTCAACATCCGATGTTCGCCCAGTGGTGCATGCAGCCACTGCGGGGCAAACGCCACCACCAGCATGAACAGGTAATAGGTGCCCAATACAACGGCGCTCAACGTCCAGGCCAGGCGTGAACGGCTGCTCACCAGTTGAAGGAATTTCGGATTGCGCCGAATGCGTTCGCAACGTTGGGTATCGGTTGAATGGATGTCGATCATCGGTAGCTCCACATTGTTTTTGTTGTCGTTGTGTAGGGGCAGGGCACTGCCGAATTCGGCCTGCACGAACCCGCAGCAGCAGGTAAAACACCTGCTGCTTGATGGATGCAATGTCAGATGGGGTTAGAGCGCCTTGGCCCGGTCGCGCAACACGTACTTCTGGATCTTGCCGGTGGAAGTCTTCGGCAAGAGCGTGAAAACCACTGTTCGCGGTACCTTGAATCCGGCCAGATGCTCACGGCAGAAACTGATGATGTCGGCCTCGCGAACGTCCTGGTGATCAGCCTTCAAGGTTATGAAGGCGCAGGGCGTTTCGCCCCATTTCTCATCGGGACGGGCGACCACGGCGGCTTCCAGCACACCCGGGTGGCGATAGAGCACGCCTTCGAGTTCGATGGTGGAGATGTTCTCGCCGCCCGAGATGATGATGTCCTTGAGCCGGTCCTTGATTTCGACGTAACCGTCGGGATGCCAGACGGCCAGGTCACCGGTGTGGAACCAGCCGCCCTCGAACGCTTCGGCAGTGGCGGTCGGGTTCTTCAGGTAGCCCTTCATGACAGTGTTGCCGCGCAGGAAGATCTCGCCGATAGTCTGGCCGTCGCGCGGGGTTGGCTCCAGCGTTGTGCAATCGCCGACCATCACGCCTTCCAGGGTCGGGTAGCGCACGCCCTGTCGTGACTTGATTTGCGCCCGCTCCTCCAGAGAAAACTCATCCCATTCGGTGTGCCATGCGCAGACCGTCACCGGGCCATAGGTTTCGGTCAGGCCAAACACGTGAGTGACCTTGATGCCCATCTCTTCGACGGCACCGATCACTTTGGCCGGTGGCGCAGCACCCGCGACCAGGGCGTTGACCGGGTGATCGATGGCCGCTTTCGCTGATTCGGGCATGTTCACCAGTGCATTGAGCACGATCGGCGCACCGCACAGGTGAGTGACCTGGTGCTCGCGGATCAGCGTGAGGATTTTCTGTGGGTCGACCCGGCGCAGGAAAACGTGCACACCCGCCAGGGCGGTGATGGTCCATGGGTAGCACCAGCCATTGCAATGGAACATCGGCAGGGTCCAGAGGTACACCGGATGGTTGCCTATGGCCCAGGTCATCTGGTTGCCCAGTGCGCTCAGGTAAGCGCCGCGATGGTGGTAGACCACGCCCTTGGGATTGCCGGTGGTGCCTGACGTGTAATTCAGCGAAATGGCTTGCCACTCGTCGACCGGCCATTTCCAGTCGAATACCGGGTCGCCTTCGGCCAACAGCGCTTCGTAGTCCAGGTCGCTCGCGGCCTGACCTTCACCGTATTCCGGGTCATTGACGTCGATCACCAGAGGCGGGTGATCGAGCATGCCAAGCGCCGCCTGGATCACGTCATGGAACTCGCGGTCGGTAATCAACACCTTGGCCTCGCCATGCTGCAGCATGAAGGCGATCGCCTCGGCATCGAGGCGCACGTTGAGCGGGTTGAGCACGGCGCCGATCATCGGCACACCGAAATGCACTTCAAGCATCTCGGGAATGTTGGGCAGCATCACCGCCACCGTGTCGTCCTTGCCGATACCGCGACCGGCCAGCGCCGAGGCCAGACGTCGGCAACGGGTGTAGGTCTGCGCCCAGGTGCGACGAATCGAACCGTGGATAACGGCGGGGTGGTTCGGATAAGTGCTGGCGGTGCGCTCGATGAAGCTGAGCGGAGACAAGGCAATGTGGTTGACAGCCGAAGGGCCTAGGCCTTGGTCATAGATAGACATGTGCGGGTACTCGATGGCTGATTGTTAGCTCTATGGTTGACCTCGCCGAGGTCACCTTCAAAGTCCGGATTACCTTATATAACATTCTGCTGTGAATATGGAAGTACAACCTACGGTGTATAGTACATATACTATATTTGATTCTTGTGACTCCAAATCTCCGCCGCCAGCCCTCCGAGGCTGGTATATGCTTGGTTTCCCTGACGAAGTGGACCCGCAATGACCCTGACTCCCGTTCGATTGCACAGTTGGTTGCGCCTGCAGCGCGAGGGCGTGTCTCTGGCCGCCCGGGCCGATGCGTTGTGTCGGGCGCTGCAGGATTGCCCCGAGGTGCAGCGGGCGGTTTACCTGAGTTGGCAGCCCAATGCGCGGATCTACAGCCATGAGGGCGCCGCCCAGCATTTTCCGCCGGGACTTGGCGACCCGGCGCTGGCCAGCGACCAGTTGCTCTTCGAGCATCTGGTCGAGGCCGGGCGCCTGGACCTGGCTCAAGTCCGTCAACTCGATTGCTGGTTGTCCGGCCGGTTGCGGCGGGCCGCGATCAGCCATGGCCAGGTATTCGATCTGGCCTTGCAGCCTGGGCAGCCGGGGTTGTTGCTGGTGCAAGTGTGCGAGGGCGTGAGTCTCGATTGGCTGGGCTGGGTGCAGGATTTGCTGACGACGCTGCTGAGCAGCGTCAACGGCATGCTGCGGGGTTCGCCGCTGCTGGGCCACGATCCACAACCGAGCCTGTTGCTCGATGCACAAGGTCGACCGCTGGAGTTCAACGCGGCACTGATGGCGCTGCTCGCCGAGAAGTCGCTGACCGATGTGTTGGGTTTTTTACCGGTCAATCATCGGGTGCTGGTGCGTGCCTGCCTGGACCAGCAACGCGCCGTCGAAGGCGTCGAGGCTCAGTTTGAAGCGCAGATCCTGATCTGGACGTTCATCCCCGATCCCCAGGACAACCGAGTGCTCGCCCGTTGCCGAGACGCCACGACCCAAGTGCTGGCGGAGCGTGAAGCGGCCACCGCACGGCGGCTGTACCGGCTGATCATCGAAAACACCACCGACCTGATTTCCCGTCACACGCCGGATGGGCACGTTATCGATGCGTCACCGGCCTCCTGGACCTTGCTCGGTTACTGGCCCGAAGAGTTGCGCGGGCAATTGGCCCAGGGCCTGTTTCATGGCCAGGATCTGGCCGGTCTGGTGCAGCGCGCGCGTGATGCACTGGAGCAGGATGGCTATCACACCATGACTTACCGCATCCGCCATCGCGACGGCCATTACCTGTGGTTCGAAACTGCCAGCCGGGCGATACGGGAAACCTACACCGGGGCGGTGGTCGAAGTCGTCAGCGTATCCCGGGACATTACCGCCCGAGTGCAGGCCGAGGAGAACAAGCGACGCCTGGCCGAAGTGGTCGAGGCCAATATCGATCCGGTGTTGTTCATCGCCCCCGAGGGCCAGGTCACTTACCTCAATCCAGCCGCGCGCCGCATCCTCGGGATTGATGAGCAACAACCCATGCCGGCCCTGGCCGCGTTGTTCGCCAGCGGCGACCTTGCGCGCCTGCAACGCGATGGCTGGCGAAGCGCCGAGCGCGACGGTGTCTGGAGCACCGATGCGCGCTTGCAACCACCGGGTGGCGGTACGTCCGTGCCGGTGTCGCTGGTACTGTTGGCGCACCGTTCCGCCGGCGGCGAGCGTTATTACTCATTGGTCGCGCGCGACATGACCGAGCGCGAGCTGCGGGAAGTGCAACAGCGCCGTCATCAGGACGAACTGGCACACACCGCGCGGTTGGTCACCCTCGGTGAACTGGCCTCGGGGATCGCCCACGAAATCAACCAGCCGCTGGCGGCCGTGGTCAATTATGCGAATGCGAGCCAGCGCTATTTGCAGACGCTGGATTCCAATCCCCAGGCCGCTGCAAGGGTGACGCAAGGCCTGGAACGCATTACCCATCACGCCACCCACGCCTCCGAAGTGATCCGGCGGTTACGCTCCTTTTTGCGCAAGGGGCAGCGGCGCATGCAGGCGTTGAACTTGACCGACGTCGCCCGCGAAGCCGTGCGTTTGTGTGCCTGGGAGGCGAGTAATTGCCAAGTGACAATCGAGGATCGACTGCCGGATAATCTGCCGCCCGTTTATGCCGACCGCGTGTTGCTGGAACAGGTGCTGCTCAATCTGTTGCGCAATGCCATCGACGCCAACCGTGAACAACATCCCGGGCTACCTTCGCTGATCGTGATGACCGTGGAGCAGGGCAGTGGCGCCTGCGTGGAGATCCATGTGCGAGACCAGGGGCCGGGCGTCAGCGAGCCGGAACTGGAACAGATATTTACCCCGTTCTACACCAGCAAGGCCGATGGCCTGGGGCTCGGTCTGTCCATGAGCCGCAGCATCATCGAAGGTTTCGGTGGCGAATTGAATGCCCGGCGCCAGCCTGTCGGACTGCTGATGTGTTGCCGCTTGCCGCTTGCCGGCCCAACAAAACAACAACAATAGGAATCAGGTAATGGCAGGTGTAACGGAGCAGGTTGTGTACGTGGTCGATGATGACCAGGGCATGCTCGAATCGACGGTCTGGTTATTGGAGTCGGTCGGCCTCAAGGCCTTGCCGTTCACCAGTGGCGTCGCGTTCCTCGATGCCTGCGATGCAAGTCTCGATGCCTGCGTGCTGCTGGACGTGCGCATGCCGGGCATGGGCGGGTTGAACGTGCAGGAAGAAATGCGCGTACGCCAACTGGACCTGCCGATCATCTTCGTCAGCGGGCACGCGGATGTGCCGATCGTGGTGCGCGCGTTCAAGGCCGGTGCCCATGATTTTATCGAGAAACCCTACAACGAGCAGCTGTTGCTGGACAGCGTGCAACAGGCACTCAGCAACTGTGCAACCAACCGCTCGGGCAACCAGGGCCACGAAGCCTTGCAGACGCGCTTGCTGAGCATGACCCCGCGCGAGCGCGATGTCATGTTACCGCTGGTGCAGGGTTACACCACTCGCGAAATCGCGGAGCAACTGGGTGTGAGCGCAAAAACCGTTGATCTGTATCGCGCGCGCGTCATGAAACGCATGCAGGCCAACACGTTGCCGGACCTGGTAGGCATGGCCATCGCGGCGCAGATGGTCGATCCGCTGAAGTTGCGTTGATCCCTCGCAGGAAAAACCGCAACGCAATCACTTTTTCGCTGGTTTACCGCTGGTAGGGATGTGCAGGTACGACATCACGCTTTCAGTCAGTTCGGTTGCCAGTTTGACCGCTTCTTTATTGCGCGCCATCACGCCGGCGACCAGGCCTTCGATCAAGGCCAGTACGGCGATGTTGGAACTGGTCAGCACCGGGTGATCGCAAGGTGCAAACAGCGTGTGCTGGGCAATGCCGGTGAGCGGCGAGGCGGGTGAGTCGGTAATTGCCAGCACCGATGCGCCGCGTTCATTGGCGAAGCGTGCCAGTTGCAGGGTGTCGAGGGAGTAGCGCGGCAGGGCGATGGCCAGCAGCACGTCCTGATCGGTGATTGCGGCCAGACGGTAAGCGGCGTTTTCGTTGCCGCCCTCCATGCTGATGGCGGTGGCGTCCGCACAAAAGGGCATCAGGGTCGAGGCGGCGAGACCGGCAAAGTAAACACTGTTTCCAAAGCCCAGGATGTAGATTTTGCGTGCCGTGGTCAGGCGAGTGACGAACGCTTCAAAGGTGTCGGCGTGGTTGTTGGTTGCCGCCGTGGCCAGGTTGCTGCTGGCGCTCTGGAGTTGCTCATGCAGGCCAAACGCGCCGCCCGGGCGATGGGCAAGTTCGTTGCGCAGCTTGTCGACCGGCGACACCATCTGCTGCAACGTTGCGACCAGCTCGGCCTTCATGCCGCTGTAGCCACCGAGGTCCAGCGCTTTGGCCAGACGGTTGACGGCGGCGGGTGAGGTCAATGTTTCGTGAGCCATCTCCTCGATGGTCAGCGTCGCGGCCTTGAGCGGGTGACGCAGGATAAAGTCCGCCACCTTGCGCAGAGACGGCGGCAGTTCGGAAACGATTTCCGTGAGTTTGCGCATGACCGGCGCGGCATAGACAGTGGTGTCTTTCGATGGGGTGGGCATATCCAGCTCAACATTTCCTGAAGGTGGGAGAAGGGCTGTGCCTGATGCCCTGACAAGATTGGCTGGAGTGTATCCGAAGCCAACCTTGTCAGGGCAGCGCCGAGCAGTGGATGGGTGGGCTGCAGTCTTACTTCAGGCTCCCGGCCAGAAACTGCTGGAGGCGTTCGGACCGCGGGTTGACCAGCACTTCACGCGGGTCGCCGCGCTCTTCGACAACGCCCTTGTGCAGGAACACCAGTTGGTTCGAAACCTCGCGGGCAAAGCCCATTTCGTGAGTCACCACCACCATGGTGCGGCCTTCCTGCGCCAGATCCTGCATGACTCTAAGCACTTCGCCGACCAGTTCGGGGTCGAGCGCCGACGTCGGCTCATCGAACAGCATCACTTGCGGTTCCATCGCCAGCGCGCGGGCAATTGCCACGCGCTGCTGCTCACCACCGGACATATGCGCCGGCCAGGCGTTCATGCGGTGCGCCACGCCGACTTTGTTCAGGTAGTGCTCGGCCTTTTCCCGTGCCTCTTTCTTGCCCAGGCCGAGTACATGCACCGGGGCTTCCATGACGTTTTCCAGAGCGCTCATGTGTGACCAGAGGTTGAAGTGTTGAAACACCATCGATAGCTGCGAACGCATGCGTTGCAACTGCCTGGGTTCGGCCGCCTTCAACCCGCCAGACTTGTTGGCCACCAGCTTGAGCGGTTCGCCATTGAGCACGATATTGCCCGCATTGGGTTGCTCCAGCAGGTTGATGCAGCGCAGGAACGTACTTTTGCCAGAGCCGCTGGAGCCGATGATGCTGATCACGTCACCGGCCCGTGCCTGCAGGGACACGCCCTTGAGCACCTGGTGCGCGCCGTAGCTTTTATGCAGGTCCTGAACTTCAAGTTTGTACATGGTTTGAACTCTCTGGAATCAGTCGCTGAGCAAGCGACCCTGGCGAATGGGGGTGACGCCTGCCACTTTGGCCAGCCACAATCCAGGCTGGGCAAAGCGCAGTCGTTCGCGGGCATAGAGAATGCCGTCGGTGCTGGCGCTCACCACGCTATGGCGGTCGGTCAACGGGTCGATGACCTCGAATAGCGGATCGCCGACCTTGACCTGCGCGCCCAGCGGTTGCAGAAAACTCACCACACCCGGATGGGGCGCACAGGCGTACTGCGCGCCGGCGAATGGCATGGCCTGGCAATGGCTCGGCGGTGCCGCTGGCCAGTCACCGCTGATCAGGCCTTGTTCGGCGAGATACCCGAGAATGGCTTGTGCACTGTCGAGGCATTGCTCGCGCCCGGTGTCTGCCATGCCACGCAATTCAATGGTGGTGGCCGCGCACGCCAGGGGAATATTGGCTTCGGGAAACAGCTCGGCCAGGCGTAGCCATGCAATGGCGCAGGCTTCGTCGAAGGCACTGCCGCCCGCATCTTCAGCCAGTAACGTGACCCCGGCACCTAGGCGGGCGGCCAGTGACTGCAAGCGTGGCCAGATTTGCGGCATCGCATACATCAACATGATCGATTCGAAATCGCAGTGCAGGTCCAGCACCACATCGGCGTCACAGGCATGCTGCAGCAACAGGCGGCGCAGGCCGTCGAGTTCCGAGGTCGGTGCCGGCATGGCGGCGAGGGCATCGCCCATGGCGCGGCGGATGAGTGCGATGTTGGCGTCGGCATCGTCGCCCAATCGGCCTTCCAACAGCGGTGCAACGGCATCGACCAACACCGGGAAGTCGCGATTGAAGTTCTTGCCGCTGGAGAACTCGAAGCGTCCCTGGTGGGTGGCCTGGAACATCTGGGCGATACCGATCGGATTGGCCATGGGCACCAACTCGATCAGCCCGGTCAGGCGGCCTTGTGTTTCCAGTTCCAGAAGACGGCGCTTGAGCTCGACGGCGACGCGCATTCCCGGCAACTCGTCGGCATGCAATGACGCCTGGATGTAGGCCTTGCGTGCTCCGCTGCCAAAACGAAACAGTGACAGCGTTCGTTCTGTGCCCGAGGCACTCCACGGCAACAGGTATTGAATGTGCTCCATAGCAGCTCCTTAGTGCTTGCGCGGTGCCAGATACGCCAGCCAGCGGCGCTCGGCCAACTTGAACAGACGCACCAGAATGAAGGTCAGGGCGAGGTAGATAAGCCCGGCGGTGATAAACGCCTCGAATGGCAGATAGAACCGTGAACTGACCGTGCGTGCGGCCCCGGTGATGTCGACGAGGGTGACGATGGAGGCCAGGCTGGTGGTTTGCAGCATCATCAGCACTTCGTTGCTGTACTGCGGCAATGCCCGGCGCAAGGCCGACGGCATGAGAATGCGGCGGTACAGGGTCAGGCGTGACATGCCCATGGCCCTGGCGGCTTCGATCTCGCCATGGTTGGTGGATTTCAAACTGCCGGCCAGCAGCTCTGCGCTATAGGCACTGGTGTTGATCGCGAAGGCCAGGCAGGCGCAAAAGGTGGCGCTGGAGAGGTAAGGCCAGAGCACGCTTTGGCGCACCGCTTCGAACTGCGCCAGGCCGTAATAGATCAGGAACAATTGCACCAGCATCGGCGTGCCGCGAATCACGTAGGTATAGAGCCAGGCCGGGAAGTTGATCAGTGGCGATCGCGACACCCGCATCAGCGCCAGTGGAATCGCCAATACCAAACCCAGGGCCAGGGAAATGAGCAGGACTTTGAGGGTCAACAAGGCGCCATTGAAATACAGCGGCAGGTTTTCCCAGATCAGGTTGTAGTCGAGAATCATGGGTGGCTCCCCTCACAATTCGGCGGCTTTGATGCCGACCGAGTAGTGTTTTTCCAGATAGCGCAGCACCAGCAAGGACAGGCTGGTGAGCATCAGGTACAGCGCTGCCACCGCGAGGAAAAACGTGAATGGCTCGTGTGTGGCATCCGCTGCGTTCTTGGCTTTGAACATCATGTCCTGCAGGCCGATCACCGAGATCAGCGCGGTGGATTTGGTCAGCACCAACCAATTGTTGGTGAACCCGGGAATGGCGAAACGAATCATCTGCGGTACCAGAATTCGCCAGAACACCTGCGCACCGCCCATGCCATAAGCCACGCCGGCCTCGGCCTGTCCCTTGGGGATCGCCATGAAGGCGCCGCGAAAGGTTTCCGAGAGGTAGGCGCCAAAAATGAAGCCCATGGTGCAGACGCCGGCGATAAAGGGGTTGATGTCGATATAGCGGGTGTAACCGAGCGCCAGGGCAATGCGGTTCACCAGATCCTGGCCTCCGTAGAAGATCAGCAGGATCAGCACCAGGTCTGGAATACCGCGAATCAGGGTGGTGTAGCTTTCCCCGAGCATGGCCAGCCATTTGAGCGGTGACAATCGCAAGGCCGCGCCGACCAGGCCCAGGGCAATCGCCAGGGACATGGACGTCAAGGCCAGGTTTATGGTCAGCCAGGCGCCATCGAGAATGCTCGATCCGTAGCCGTGAAGCATGATGAAGTTCCTCAAGCGAGCGCCGCGAGGCGCGCAAGACAAGCCCCGGGAGACGCCTGCAACGGGCCGTCGCCGGGTCTTGGGTCAGGGGGGCACGGGTAAGGCTTACTCGCCGTAGATATCGAACGCGAAGTACCTGGCCATCACTTGCTGGTACTTGCCATTGGCGCGAATGGCGTCAATCGCGGCACTCAGGCGCGCAACGTTGGCACTGTCGCCCTTGCGCACGGCGATCCCGGCGCCCCGGCCAAAATACTTCGGGTCGTTGATGTCGGGTCCTGTGAGTGCGAAGCCCTGGCCTGCCGGTGTCTTGATAAAGCTTTCGTCGGTGTTGACGATGTCGGCGAGGGTGGCGTCCAGACGACCCGAGGCCAGGTCGAGGAAAGCCTCATTCTGCGAGCCGTAGCGCACCACGACGACGCCGGCTTTTTCCAGTTGCTCGGTGGCAAAACGATCGTAGGTCGAGGAGCGTTGCACGCCGACTTTCTTACCCTTGAGGTCCACCAAAGGGTCATTGATCACGTTGCCGGCCTTCATCGCGAACTTGCCCGGTGTGTGGTAGTACTTTTTGCTGAAGTCCACGGACTTCATCCGGTCTTCGGTGATCGACATCGACGACAGCACGGCATCGATCTTGCGCACTTTGAGCGACGGGATCATGCCGTCGAACTCCTGAATGACCCACTCGCATTTGACCTGCATTTCTTCGCACAAGGCGTTGCCGATGTCGTAATCGAACCCGCTGACGTTGCCTTCTGGTGTCTTGAAGGAGAAGGGCGGGTAGGCGGCTTCGATACCGATTCGCAGGCTGTCTTCGTCGGCATGTGCCAGGAAGCTGAAAGCGCATAGCGCCAGAGCACCTAGAAGTTCTGTCTTGTTCATATTGTTGACTCCTTGGAGGGCATTTGGGGGAAACGGGTGCCTGCCATCCGGGTTGGCGTGGTGGATCAGTCCTGTGATCGGCGAGGCTATAAATGACACAATAAAAATCAATAATCAATACGCGTGAAAATAAACGTATCAGCATGGGGCGTGATAAAGCGCACCAGTACCCAGCCGGTGCGGGCGCGGGCGACCGGTTCTATGGGGGATTACAAAGATTGTTTCGAGGCGCTGATCGAGGATTTGCAGCGCGGGTTTGGAGCCATGGGGTACTTCGACTGATTGAAGCGGGTCTGGTGGTCATAAAAAAATGCCCGGCACATTGCCGGGCATTTTCATTCCTCAAACCCAGGTTGCGGCGCTCAGTTTGCTGCTTGCGGTTGAGACTCAGTGGTCGCTCCGGTGCGGGCGATCACGGTCAGGATCGACAGCGCGGCGATCACCAGTCCCGGTGACGTTGCCAGCAGCACGCCAGTGGTGCCGGCACCGGCGGCGAGGATCTGGCCGGCGGCCAGGGGACCTGCCACCGAACCGAGCCGGCCGATGGCCACGGCCGCGCCGACACCGGTGGCGCGCACCGACGTCGGGTAGGAAGGGGGCGCCAGGGCGTACAGCACCAGCTGTGCGGCCATGACGAACAGCCCGACGGCAAACCCGGCGATTGCCATCGGCACGATACCCACTGACAGGCCGACCCCGGCCAGCGCCGCCAACACCCCGGCGTACACGAACAGGACCACTTTCAGGCCGTTGCAGCGGTCCAGCATCACCCCGCCGAGCAGCGAACCAATGGCGCCGCCTATGTTGAACAGCATCTGCACCATGCCTGCCTGGGGTTTGGTGAAACCCTGCTCCAGTAACAGCGAGGGCAGCCAGTTGAGCAGCATGTACATCACGGTCAGGGTGAAGAAGTAGCTCAACCACAAGGCCAGCGTGCAGCGTGCGCGTCCTTCGCCGAACAGCGCCTGGGCGGTGGACGACCGTGGGCTGGCGGTCGTGACGTGTTGTTGGCGGAAGGCCGTGGATTCGGGCAGCAGCAGGGCCATCAGCGGCACCACCAGCAAGGGCGTCAGACCGCCGATGATAAAGGTGGTTTGCCAGTGTTCACTGGAAAACATCGCCACCACTGCCGCCAGCGCACCGCCCAGGGGCACGCCGCAGTACATGACGCTGATGGCGGTGCCGCGATGGCGCTCGCTCACGGCCTCGGCACACAGGGCAATCAGGTTGGGCAGGGCGGCACCCAGGCCCAGGCCGGTCATGAAGCGCACCAGCAGCAGGCTGGAGTAGCTCTCGACATAGGCGGTGCAGAGCGAGAAGACACCGAACAGCAGCACGGCGCCGACGAGGATTTTCTTGCGGCCGATACGATCGGCCACCCAGCCGCCAAAAAATGCACCCGGCAGCAGGCCGATGATGCCGGCGCTGAACACCCAGCCCATCATCTTCGGGTCCAGGGCAAAGCTCTGGCGCAATCCCGCGGCAGCGGTGCCGGCAGCCTGCAGATCGAACCCCTCGATCAGCGCAACGATAAAGCACAAAGCGATTGTCAGCGTCGAGCGACGCGATGGACTGTCCATGGGTGAACCTCATTGTTGTTTTTGTTATGCAGTCGAGTCCTTCGTGCGTTGGCTACGCCGTCAGTGACCGCTGGCAATTAAGATAACAAAGATAACTAAAAAAAGAATGGTGTGCTAAAAACTGCAAAAAAAGACTAATAAAGCGTTTAAAAACAAATTGTTATGAATGCATTCTGAGGTTTATGTAAAAATAGATAATAATATTAATGTTCGATTATCGGTCATCTGCGATTGACGGCGACCCTTGGCTGTTTCCATTCTCTGATCGTGAAGCCGGCAGTCCCGTGCGGGTCCGGCACCCACGAACAACAATAAAAAGTGGACATCGAACATGCCAAAACGCCCCTTGAACACCGGTTCCGTAGCGTCGCTCTCCTGCGTATTCAGTATCCATTCAGGGTGGGTCGTGGCACTGCTAAGCGTCAGCGTTCTGCCCTCTCAGCTGCGGGCCGAGGGGTTTATCGAGGACAGTCACGCAAACTTGACCCTGCGCAATTACTACATTGACCGTGAATACCAGGACGGCGGCGCCAAGACTGCCGCGCGGGAGTGGGCCCAGGGTTTCATCATGGGCATGGAGTCGGGGTTTACCGAAGGAACGGTGGGCTTTGGTCTGGACGTGCGGGGGCTGCTGGGGGTCAAGCTCGACTCCGCTCCGGATCGCAGCGGCACTGAGCTGTTGCCGGTGTCGGCCAGCGACAAGCGCGCGGCGGATGACTATTCGCGGCTGGCGCCGACGGCCAAGTTGCGGTTTGCCCAGACAACGATCAAGAGCGGCGATGTCTCGATTTTCCTGCCGTTTGCCCTTGCCAGCCCGTCGCGACTACTGCCACAGACCTTTCGCGGCACCACGCTCAGTTCCAGGGATTTCGATGGCCTGACCCTCAACACCGGCTACATCGATCGCATCAACAAGCGTGATTCCACGGACTATCAGGCCATGACCATCGCCTCGCCGAACCGGCGTTTCAACGGCGCTGCCACCACCTCGCACCTGGCTTATCTGGGGGGTGATTACCAGGTCAACAAGGACCTGAGCCTGCGCGCGTACCATGCCGAGGTGGCCGAGCTGTACCAACAGGACACCCTGGCGCTGCTGCACAACCTGCCGCTTGGCGACGGTGTGTTCACCAGCGACTTGCGCAGTTTTTTCAGCCGTGAGGATGGCGCCGCCAAAGCGGGTGAGGTGGACAACCGCAACCTCTCGGCATTGTTCGGCTACCGCTTCGGCGGGCACCGGGTGAGCCTCGGCTACATGCATTCGAGCGGCGACACCGCGACGCCCTACATCTCCGGCACGGAGTTGATGGGCATGAGCGAACAGACCATGGCTTCGGATTTTCTCAACGCCAAGGAGCGCACCTGGCAAGCGATCTATGACTACGACTTCGTCGCATCCGGGGTGCCCGGTTTGAAGGGAAGGTTGCGCTACGTGCGCGGCGACAATATCGAGTTGGCCGCCTACAACGCCGAGGACCGCAAGGAGCGCGAATTCCAGATGGAACTGGGTTATGTGATTCAGAGCGGCCCGCTGAAAAACGTCGGGCTGTTGGCGCGCAAGGCGATCTATCGCAATGACTTCCCGAGCGGTACGGCGTTTCGTGATGAAAACCAGACCCGGTTCCAGGTGCTCTACACCTTGCCGATCTGGTAACGCCAAGTTGCTCGATGTTCCTTGCCGGCCACCCCTCGGGGGTGTGCCGGCGTTTCGCGTTCAGTCCTGATAAACCTTCTTCAGCAGGCGCAGCAGTTCTTCGCGCTCCCCGCCAGTCAGCGCTGAAGTGGAGTCGAAATCGCTTTGCGCGGCGATCTGCTTGAGCTCCTTGAGCAAGGTTTCTCCGGTCTTGCTCAGGAAAATTCCGTAGGAGCGTTTGTCCGGCTTGCAGCGCACCCGCACCGCCAGCGCGCGGCTTTCCAGCTTATTGAGCAGCGGCACCACCTGCGGCGGCTCGATGGCCAGGGCCCGGGCCAGGTCGGCCTGCATCAGCCCCGGATTCTGGTCGATGATCGCCAGGGCCGAGAACTGCGCGGGGCGCAGGTCGTGGGCTGACAGGCGACCAATCAGGTTCTGGAACAGTTTGAGTTGGGCGCGCCGCATCGCGTAGCCGATCAGGTCGTCCAGTGCCGAATCCAGCGGTGCCTGCTGCTCGGCGGTGGCGGACGGGGACTCGCTCTGGTCGGCGAGGGGAGAAGGCTTGGCCATTGCGGGTGAATCCTGAAGAGGTGGAGGTTAACAAGCGTATCTAGTTTGCCGGGGTTGGCCGCTGATAGCTATGCCCGCCGTTCATGGCGATGGGTTCGGAGGATATTTCCGGGCGGATAAAAAATGGTTAATTCGATTAATAGTTAATTGACATAACTATATCGGTCCTTTAATTTCCAGTCATCTTCAAGCCAAGAAAAAGAGAGCAACGTCATGAGTAACTACGAAGGTCGCTGGACAACCGTCAAGGTCGAGATCGAAGAAGGCATCGCCTGGGTCATTCTCAATCGCCCGGAAAAACGCAATGCCATGAGCCCGACACTCAACCGGGAAATGATCGATGTGCTGGAAACCCTGGAACAGGATCCGGCGGCGGGCGTGTTGGTGCTGACCGGTGCCGGCGAAGCCTGGACCGCGGGCATGGACCTCAAGGAATACTTCCGCGAAGTGGACGCGGGCCCGGAGATCCTCCAGGAAAAAATCCGCCGCGAAGCCTCGCAATGGCAATGGAAACTGCTGCGCATGTACACCAAGCCAACCATCGCCATGGTCAACGGCTGGTGTTTCGGTGGCGGCTTCAGCCCGCTGGTGGCCTGTGACCTGGCGATCTGCGCCGACGAAGCGACCTTCGGCCTCTCGGAAATCAACTGGGGCATCCCGCCGGGCAACCTGGTGAGCAAGGCCATGGCCGACACCGTGGGCCATCGTCAGTCGCTGTACTACATCATGACCGGCAAGACCTTCGGTGGGCAGAAAGCCGCCGAGATGGGCCTGGTCAACGAAAGCGTACCCCTGGCGCAACTGCGTGAAGTCACCGTGGATCTGGCGCGCAACCTGCTGGAGAAAAACCCGGTGGTGCTGCGTGCGGCCAAGCATGGCTTCAAGCGCTGCCGCGAGCTGACCTGGGAGCAGAACGAGGATTACCTGTACGCCAAGCTTGACCAGTCGCGCCTGCTCGACACCGAAGGTGGCCGCGAGCAGGGCATGAAGCAATTCCTCGACGACAAGAGCATCAAGCCCGGTCTGCAGGCCTACAAACGCTGAGACTGATCGCCGGGTGCATCTGCGCCCCGGCGCTCTGCATCGCTCGAATGCATTCCCGATAAAGACAATAAAGAGGAATCACCATGCTGGACGTGCCCCTGCTGATTGGCGGCCAGTCGCTGCCTGCCCGCGACGGTCGGACCTTCGAACGCCGCAACCCAGTGACCGGTGAAGTGGTATCGCGGGTGGCCGCCGCCACCCTGGAAGATGCCGATGCCGCGGTGGCTGCGGCCCAGGCAGCGTTTCCCGCCTGGGCCGCCCTGGCGCCCAATGAACGTCGCAGCCGTTTGCTCAAGGCCGCCGAGCAGTTGCAGGCGCGCAGCGCCGAGTTCATTGCCGCGGCTGGCGAAACCGGGGCCATGGCCAACTGGTACGGCTTCAACGTGCGGCTGGCGGCCAACATGCTGCGAGAAGCGGCGTCGATGACCACCCAGATCAATGGCGAAGTGATTCCCTCGGATGTGCCGGGCAGTTTTGCCATGGCCCTGCGTCAACCCTGCGGTGTGGTGCTGGGCATCGCCCCGTGGAACGCCCCGGTGATTCTCGCCACCCGCGCCATCGCCATGCCGCTGGCGTGTGGCAATACCGTGGTGCTCAAGGCTTCGGAGCTGAGCCCGGCGGTGCATCGCCTGATCGGCCAGGTCTTGCAGGATGCAGGATTAGGCGATGGCGTGGTCAATGTCATCAGCAATGCCCCGGCGGATGCCGCGGCGATTGTCGAGCGGCTGATCGCCAACCCGGCGGTGCGGCGGGTCAACTTCACCGGCTCGACCCATGTCGGGCGCATTGTCGGCGAGCTCTCGGCGCGCCACCTCAAGCCGGCCTTGCTGGAGCTGGGTGGCAAGGCGCCGTTGCTGGTGCTCGATGATGCCGACCTGGATGCGGCGGTCGAGGCAGCCGCTTTCGGCGCGTACTTCAATCAGGGACAAATCTGCATGTCCACCGAACGGCTGATCGTCGATGCCAAGGTCGCCGACGCCTTTGTCGCCAAGCTGGCGGCCAAGGTCGAGACCCTGCGCGCCGGTGATCCGGCGCTGACGGATTCGGTACTCGGATCGCTGGTCGATGTCAGTGCCGGAACGCGCATCAAGGGGTTGATCGACGATGCCCTGGCCAAGGGTGCACGGCTGGTGGTCGGCGGGCAACTGGACGGCAGCATTTTGCAGCCGACCCTGCTTGATGGCGTCAACGAGAGCATGCGTCTGTATCGCGAGGAATCCTTCGGCCCGGTGGCGGTGTTGTTGCGCGGGGAGGGCGATGAAGCGTTGCTGCGCCTGGCCAACGATTCCGAGTTCGGTTTGTCGGCGGCGATCTTCAGCCGCGATACCGGGCGTGCGCTGGCGCTGGCCCAACGGGTCGAGTCGGGCATCTGCCATATCAATGGCCCGACCGTGCACGACGAAGCGCAAATGCCCTTCGGCGGGGTCAAGTCCAGCGGCTACGGCAGCTTTGGCGGCAAGGCGTCCATTGAGCATTTCACCCAGTTGCGCTGGGTTACCTTGCAGCATGGACCACGGCATTACCCGATCTGAACAGCAGAAATAACAATAAAAAGGCTGCAGCCACCGCCATGCCCATTCGTGCGGCTTGGTGGTAGCGTGCCTTGATGGAGAACAAGCACGTGAGTTCCGAATTCAGATCGCAACCCCACACCGAGGCCAGCGCGCCGCGCTACCGTCACGTGGCCATCGGTCGCGCAGCGGTCGAGGTGACAGAGCAACAGGGCGCATTGCACATGCGTTCCCTGGAGCCATTGGCCGAGTATCCGCCGCGACTGCTCGACCGTCTGGTGCATTGGGCCCGGGTGCGGCCCGAGCAGACCTTCATCGCCGCCCGCCAGGCCGACGGTGAGTGGCGTCGGGTCAGTTACGCCGAGATGCTCGACAGTGTCCGGGCCATCGCCCAAAGCCTGTTGAGCTACGGCCTGTCGGCAGACAAACCGCTGGTGCTGCTCTCGGGCAATGACATCGAACATTTGCAACTGGCGTTCGGCGCCCTGTATGCGGGCATTCCCTACTGCCCGGTGTCGCCGGCCTATTCGCTGCTGTCCCAGGATTTCGCCAAACTGCGTCACGTCTGCGACCTGCTACAGCCTGGCCTGGTGTTTGTCAGTGATTCCGCGGCCTACCAGCGTGCCATCGAGGCGGTGCTGCCGGCTGAAACGCCCATGATTACCGTCCGGGGCGAAATCGCGGGACGCCGTCAGGTCAGCTTTGCCAGCCTGCTTGAGCAGCCGGGCGGGGCCGAGGCCGAAGCCGCGTTTGCCAGCACGGGGCCGGGCAGCATCGCCAAGTTCCTGTTCACCTCCGGCTCGACCAGGCTGCCCAAGGCGGTGGTCACCACTCAGCGCATGCTGTGCTCTAACCAACAGATGCTGTTGCAGACGTTTCCGGTGTTCGGCGAAGAGCCGCCGGTGCTGGTGGACTGGCTGCCGTGGAACCACACCTTCGGCGGCAGCCATAACGTCGGCATCGTGCTCTACAACGGTGGCAGCTTTTTCCTGGACGACGGCAAGCCCACGGCACAGGGTTTCGCGCAGACCCTGCGTAACCTCAAGGAAGTGTCGCCCACCGCCTACCTGACCGTGCCCAAGGGTTGGGAAGAACTGGCCTCGGCACTGGAGCAGGACGCGGAACTGCGGGAGATCTTTTTCAAACGCATCAGCCTGTTCTTTTTTGCCGCGGCCGGTCTGTCGCAAAGTGTCTGGGACCGTCTCGACCGCGTCAGCGAACAGCACTGCGGTGAACGTATCCGCATGATGGCCGGGCTCGGCATGACCGAGGCTTCGCCGTCTTGCACTTTCACCACCGGGCCGTTGTCCATGGCCGGTTATGTCGGCCTGCCGGCGCCCGGTTGCGAGGTGCGTCTGGTGCCGGTGGACGGCAAACTGGAAGGGCGCTTTCGTGGGCCGCACATCATGCCCGGCTACTGGCGGTCACCGCAGCAGACGCTCGAAGCGTTCGATCCGCAGGGCTTCTACTGTTCCGGTGATGCGCTCAAGCTCGCCGACCCGCGCGATCCGCAATTGGGGCTGATGTTCGACGGGCGCATCGCCGAAGATTTCAAGTTGTCATCCGGGGTGTTTGTCAGCGTCGGGCCTTTGCGCAGCCGTGCGGTGCTCGAAGGTTCGCCCTATGTCCAGGACCTGGTGGTGACCGCACCTGATCGTGAATGCCTGGGCGCGCTGGTCTTTGCGCGGATGTTTGAATGTCGACGGCTGTCAGGGCTGGCGGCCAGTGCCAGCGACACCGAAGTGCTGGCCAGCGCACCGGTGCGCGAGTGGTTCGCCGGCTGGTTGCAGCGACTCAATCGCGAGGCCACGGGCAATGCCAGTCGCCTGGAATGGATCGCCTTGCTCGATGAGCCGGCGTCCATCGACCGGGGGGAAATCACCGACAAGGGCTCGATCAATCAGCGTGCGGTATTGCAGTGGCGCGCGGAGCAGGTCGAGGCGCTGTATCGCGGACTCGATCCGGCCATCCTGCGCGCGGGGGCGAAATCGTGAGCGAAGTCGTGAGTGCAGGCGGGCAGTACTCGGCCTTTGCCGATGCGGCGATTTTCGATGCGGTGCGAACGCCTTGGGTGGACCTCGGTGGGGCGCTGGCCGAGGTGTCGCCGATCGACCTGGGCATCAAGGTCGGGCGCGAAGTACTGGCTCGCGCGGCAGTCGATCCGCTGGCGGTCGACAGCGTGCTGGCGGGCTCCATGGCCCAGGCCAGCTTCGATGCCTACATGCTGCCTCGGCACATCGGCCTCTACAGCGGCGTGGCGCAATCGGTTCCGGCACTGGGGGTGCAGCGCATCTGCGCCACCGGTTTCGAACTGCTGCGCCAAGCCGCCAGGCAACTGGATGACGGCGTGCAATTGGCCCTGTGCGTGGCCACCGAATCGATGTCGCGCAATCCGATTGCGGCCTATACCCATCGAGGGGGATTCCGCCTTGGCGCGCAAGTGCAGTTCAAGGATTTTCTCTGGGAAGCGTTGTACGACCCGGCTCCCGGAGTGGACATGATCACCACCGCCGACAACCTGGCGCGGCGTTATGGGCTGAGTCGCGAAGCGGTGGACGCCTACGCCTGTGCCAGTCATCAGCGGGCGTTTGCGGCACAACAAGCAGGCTGGCTGGCACCCGAGATCGTTGCCGTGGGCCATCAGGTGTTTGAACTGCAAGGCTATCAGCCACGGGGCATCCGCCTGTCACGCGGTGTCGCCATGGTGAGTGAAGACAGCCACCCACGGCCCGGAGAAATCGCGGCGTTGGCCCGGTTGCGCAGCGTGCACGAAGGCGGGGTGCAAACCGCCGGCAACAGTTGTGCGGTGGTCGATGGCGCGGCAGCGGCCCTGGTCGGGCGCGCTTCGGCCTGTCGGGATACACCGCTAGCCTTGCTGCGGGCCAGCGCGGTGGTCGGGGTGGCGCCAGAGTTCATGGGCATCGGTCCGGCACCGGCGATTCGCCTGCTGTTGCAGCGCAGTGGCTTGAGCCTGGAGCAGATCGACCGCTTCGAAATCAACGAGGCCCAGGCCGCCCAGGTCCTGGCGGTGGCCCAGGAACTGGAGCTGGATTGTTCGCGTCTGAACGTCCAGGGTGGTTCGTTGGCGCTCGGCCACCCCTTGGCCGCCAGTGGCTTGCGTCTGGTGCTGACCCTGGCGCGACAACTGCGTGAGCACAATCTGCGTTACGGGGTCGCCGCGGCCTGTGTTGGCGGCGGGCAGGGCATGGCGTTATTGATCGAGAATCCGGCCTGGCGGGCCTGAGGTTTCGTCGGCTGACGGACAATCTGTGTTTTCCGGTAATGACCGGTTCTGGCCGAGAGGTTATCGCCGGGAAGGGGAAGGGAAAGGGGACGGAAGGAGCCACGCTCCTTCCGCTGGTTCAGCTAGTCAGTTCGTACCAATGAAGGGGTCCCATTGGATGAAACGTGTCGATGGCCGCAGTCCTCCAGAGGTCACCTTGACCTGGATCTGGTAGGTGGTCTGAGATGATGCGTTGCGAGCCAGGCCCACCCAATAGTTACCAGCGGCACCGACTTGCATCGGGTAGCCATCGCTGCCGAACACGCTGCCCTGGGAAATTTGGAAGCCGGTGATGGACACCGTGTCGCCAGCGTTCTGATCGATCGGTACCACCTCGAAGCCGATGTAGTCCCCGATGTTGCAGTGGGTGCGCAGTTCCAGCGTTCCTTCGCCGCTGCTGTCATTGCTCAGACGATTGTCAAACATGTACACACCGGTGGAAATGTTCCCGCCACCAGTGCCCAGTACATATGAGGTATCGATGGCAATGGTGATTGCGGTTTGCGGATTGGCGACGCCGGCAAGCACCTGCGAATCAGCAACCCAGACCTGGGCAGTATTTTTTTGGCCACTCATTGTCGTGCTCCTTCCTTAGGCAGAGACAGTCACGCTGGGGTTGAGCTTCACGGTGATACCGGAGCCGCCCGCCACCTGTACATTGAGGGATACCGGGTAGGACGCGGAACCTGCGTTCTGCACGGTGCCGGTAAACGCGCTCGGGTTATCCGAAGCGGTTTGCGGCTGGCCACTGAAGCCCCAGGCGTTCGAGTTACCGAAGGCGGCAATGGAGACCTGCGAGGTCGACTTGGGATTGATCAGGAACACCTCCCAGCAGACATTGCTGCCTTTGGACGCAGCAGTATTCAGGTTGGCGGTGCCTTCGTTGGTGGTGCCAGCAGAGATACGGTTATCGACCAGATAGACCCCCGCGGTGGAGCCATTGGTCACTGCATTGTCGTCGACCCAGATTTGCACCTGGACGTCACAACTGGTGGTAGGAATTGCCATGAGAGAACTCCTTGTAAGGTTTCGACGCAAGCGTCGGGCGTGCCCTATGTCGACCCCACACACTTACCTGCAGGCGTGGTGCCGCGCCACCTTGAGCCTTGTGGTCGCGAGGACCTTGGCAAAGCATCTCGGTCAGGCGAGTAGGAAGATAGACCAAGCAAAGAAAGGCAACTTGCCATTACGCTATATGCGCTAGAGTCGTTCGAAGTAACTACCGCGACAGAAGCCTCAAATCGCCCTGGGGCGGCTTGGCGAACCCGCGCAATACAAGGTTCTCGAGCTTGCAGGCATGGCAACCTCAATGCCGAAACGGCTGGCAATGGCCTTGCGCCCGCTCCTCGGCAAGGTCAGTACACGGCTGTCCAGGTCCTGGGTCAGCCACTGGCGCTTGACGGCCGGAAGCGCCCGGTTTGAAACTCCGCTTATGGCCGGTTTCTGCCTGTCGCGAAGGGCCGCAGTCGACCCATAGCGGTCTTTGGCGGACCTCAAGAGTTAATCTCTGACTATCCGCTTTTTAGCTGCTGATCACGATTGGCTGTTCTCGAAGCCAAATGGTCCGTAATGGCGGCGCGTAAATATTACGGAACTGAATCTGAGCTGCTCAGCTGCGCAAGGGGATGCTGGCTTATTGTGATCTACACTCCCTGAGCATGTGAGTAGACGCTTCGCCACAAAATTTACTCAGTCGCTAAGTAAAGAGATAAATCTGAATTTCAGTGAGTCGCGGTCTGGGTGGGGGCACGCCAGTCGATCAGCAAAAAAACTTGTCTGGCAATCGTGTATCAGGCGAGTTCGACAACACCTGGATTGAAGCCCTGATCGCCCACCTGACCTGGCACTACTGAAAAAAGTCGGGAGGGTTTCAAGCATTCAAATTATTTCACCGTGGCCATGAACGCTCACGGTGCCAGCTTGCTCAAAACTAACGAGGTGGAAATGAACAGGAAGTCTAACCGGGGCTGGACAATGGCTGCGGCACTCGTCGTAGTGGGTTCAACGCTTTTTGCGGGGTGTGCGAGCAAGAACGATCCGATCACGCAGGCAGACAAGACGGATGTGACCAAGGGCGTACCCGCGCCGAGTCTCGAGCAGACCAAGGCGATCGCCGAGGAAGGCTTTATTTACGGCTTACCGCTGGTCATGAACTACGCCGTGATGAACGAATATGCTGTGGACAAGGGTGGCCCGCAATACAAGGCGCCGTTCAACCAGATCAAGAACGAGCCCCGCGTCTTCACCTACCAAGACACGGCCATCATCACTCCGAACAGCGACACCCCGTACTCGTTTGTCTGGCTGGACCTGCGCGCGGAGCCGATGGTGATCTCGGTGCCGGCAGTGGACAAGCGGCGTTACTACTCGGTGCAGATGATCGACGGCAACACTT
Organism: Pseudomonas sp. KH_046_1; assembly: GCF_057839025.1. Taxonomy (NCBI): domain Bacteria; kingdom Pseudomonadati; phylum Pseudomonadota; class Gammaproteobacteria; order Pseudomonadales; family Pseudomonadaceae; genus Pseudomonas; species Pseudomonas sp. KH_046_1. Next base: position 3,636,780 of record NZ_CM174481.1, on the reverse strand, counting down.
ACAACTACGGTTACATCGGCAGCCGTGCCACCGGCAACGAAGCGGGCGACTACATGGTGGTCGGTCCCGATTGGAAAGGCGCGCCCCCTCCCGGTATCAAAAAAGTCTTCACCTCGACCACTCCCTTCGCCGTGAGCGCCATTCGGACTCAGCTCTACAATGCCAAGGACATGCCGAATGTCGAGAAGGTGCAAGCGGGCTACAAGGTCCAGCCGCTGTCCGCCTTCCTCCATCAACCCGCGCCGCCCACTGCGCCGAAGATTGATTTCGTGCCGGCTACGACGGAAGGCATCAAGGCCAACTTCTTCGAGTACCTGTCGGCCGCGATGGAGTATGTGCCGCCATCGGCTGACGACCGGGAGATCCGGGCCAAGCTGGCGAGCATTGGGGTGGGACCCGGTCGCAGCTTCGAATTTAAGGACCTCTCGCTCGAGCACAAGGCCGTGGTCCTGCTCGGGATGAAGGCCGGTGACGAGAAGGTCGACAAGTTCCTCGCGAGCGGGACGAAGATAATCAACGGCTGGAGCGTCGGCGCGTACTTCGGCGACCAAACGTTCTACAAGGCCGACTGGCTGAAGCGTGCCGGTGCCGCGAAAGGCGGCCTCTACGGCAACGACGCTGTCGAGGCGATGTATCCCAACACGCGCACCGACGGCACCGGCCAGACGCTGGATACCAGCAAGGGCAAGTACACGCTGACTTTCCCGGCCGGCAAACTGCCGCCAGTCAATGCCTTCTGGTCGGTGACCATGTACGACGGCAAAAGCCAGCTGCTGGTCAAGAATCCGCTCAACCGTTACCTGATCAATTCGCCGATGCTGTCGGCGATGAAGAAAAACACGGATGGTTCACTGACGCTGTACATCCAGAAAGACTCCCCCGGCAAGGCTAAGGAGGCAAACTGGTTGCCCGCGCCTGACGACACGGTCTTCCTGGTAATGCGCCTCTACTGGCCGAAGACCGCACCGCCTTCGATTCTTCCCGCTGGCGACGGCAGCTGGCAGCCACCGGCGCTGGTGGTCACGAAGTAAATCTTGCGGCCCATTGCTGACACTCGCCGTAGGTCGGTGTCGGCTTGTGCTGCCTTTTTGCCAATAGCAGCCAATCATCAAGGGCTGCTATTGACGTGGAGCAGTTAGCGCCCTATTGACGATTACTAATTTTAGCCAAAAAATACTTTGGATGTGCTTACTGTAGTGGTCAACTAATCCCGGACACGACGTTAAGTTTTTTCTCGGCCTGAGCCGGGGCCGCTCATCCGGAGCCTCTATTGGGCAAGCATTCTCGCCTAAATGGGTATCAAAAGTTTAATTAGACCACGAGATATTCAGGGGCTTGCGAGTCGCTCTCGAGCTGCTTATGACGCGATTGGCCACAGCCGATAGCCGTCCCTCCGGCGCCATCATCATTGCGAGCGTCATCTTGATAAATTCCTCATTCCTGTCGATAGCTTCAAGGGCGCCGCGCACATTGTCGGCGACATCGGCCGATCCGCGCTGCTCGACCCAGTTCGAAAGCTCCAAGATGGCGGCTTCAAGGGCAAGCTGGTTTTAGTTGAGCTTGAACAGCAAGGAAGGGAGTAGGTCAGAATTTGGCATCGCGAATCCTCCGTGGAGATTTCAGCGTAGCAGTCACCAATCGTGAGGGAGGGAAGGTGGGGCGGTCGGCAGGAAGCCGGAGGAGGATTTCGGTATCGCGCGCCATCTCGCGCAGCTTGAAGGTTCAGGGCGCGCTACGATGAAACCACCTATTTGAATGCCTTGAGGAAGCGTGTTTCACCGCTCCTGTAGAACCTCGATTTTGGTTGACTGACTTCCTCTGGGCGTGAAGCTGCCCTTTGACGCCCCCAGCCTGACTGATTGCTCGTAGAAGTTTTACGCAAAATTTACGGGGGCTTTAGGGGGGGCATCCGATACTGCGTGGTGCTAATTTGGAACGCTACTGTTATGTCCCTCGCAGCAATTCGGCTTATCGGCTTCATCTTGGGCATTTTTCTGATCACGCTGGCCGTAAGCATGGCTATTCCCATGATCACGCTGGTGGCCTATGAGCGTAGCGACGATCTGTCGGCCTTTCTCTGGTCGAGTTTGATCACCTTCCTCTGTGGCTTGCTGTTGATCGTGCGGGGGCGCCCGGATACTGGCCAGCTTCGCCCGAGGGATATGTACCTGCTGACAACTGGAAGCTGGGTAGTCGTGTGCACCTTCGCAGCGTTGCCAATGGTGTTCATCAGCGATATCAGCTACACCGACGCATTCTTTGAAACGATGTCTGGCATCACAACCACTGGCTCGACGGTACTCACCGGTTTGGATAGCTCATCTCCCGGCTTGTTGATATGGCGCTCCATGCTGCATTGGTTGGGAGGCATCGGTTTTATCGGCATGGCTGTGGCGATCCTTCCACTGTTGCGAGTAGGCGGTATGCGTCTGTTCCAGACAGAGTCCTCAGACTGGTCGGAGAAAGTGACACCGCGTTCCCATGTGGCAGCCAAGTACATCCTACTGCTCTATCTGGGGCTTACTGGCATCGGAGCTCTGGCGCTCTGGCTTGCTGGAATGACGCCATTTGAAGCGGTCAACCACGCAATGTCGTTGATCTCTACCGGGGGGTTCTCAACGTCGGACGCCTCACTTGGGCATTGGGCGCAACCTGCGATTCACTGGGTGGCGGTGGCCATCATGATTCTGGGCAGTCTGCCCTTTACCTTGTACGTTGCGACATTGCGGGGAAATCGGCGTGCGCTGATCAAGGATCACCAGGTACGCGGATTCATTGGGTTCTTGCTCGTCACATCGCTGGCTGTGGGTACCTGGCTGTGTTTTCACAGCGATTACGGATGGTGGGATGCGTTTCGTATCGTGGCAGTCAATGTGACCTCGGTCGTCACGACCACCGGAATTGCGGTTGGCGACTACACGTTATGGGGCAGCTTCGCTGTCTTGCTGTTTTTCTATTTGACCTTTGTCGGTGGATGTTCCGGCTCCACTGCAGGCGGTCTCAAAATCTTCCGTTTTCAGGTTGCTGCCGCTCTGCTGGTCAGTAGTTTGAAGCAGTTGATCCACCCTCGCGCCGTGATTCAGAAGAAATACAACGGTCATCCCATCGACGAGGAGATCTTGCGCTCGCTTTTGACCTTCTCGTTTTTCTTCACCATCACTATTGCCGCCATCGCCTTGGGCCTGGCTCTCATTGGACTTGATTGGACAACAGCGTTGAGCGGTGCCGCTACTGCGGTGTGTAACGTTGGACCAGGGCTGGGCACGATCATTGGACCGGCCGGTAATTTCTCTTCATTACCGGATACCGCCAAATGGCTACTGACCGTTGGAATGCTTCTGGGGCGGCTGGAAATCCTGACTGTGTTGGTACTGGTAACTCCCGTTTTCTGGAGATATTGAGCCACCTTGTCGGGGCCTGAGTCTAAAAGGTACATGGGGGACGAAAATAAATTTGTCGATACCCTCCCAAGGGATAGCGAGTACTTCCATAGAGAGATCAGTAGTCGTTTGGGTTGCCGCTATTTGCCGCTATTTGCCGATTTCTGCCACTGGCGAAGGGCGAAAGTCGACCCATAGCTGACACTCAAGAAAAGCACCAGGAAGGAAACTACCGTTCGATTTATTTCGAACGTCAGTGCTCGTGCAATTTACTAGGGCTTACACCGTACCAACGGCGAAAGGCGCGGCTGAAATTTGAAACTTCGCGGTACCCCAGTTGCTCAGCCACTTCACTCACCGATAGCTTCCCGCTTGAGAGCAGGTCATGCGCCACGTAACGGCGGTGTATTTCCACAATGGCATTGAACGTCCAGCCCTCCCGATGAAGCGCGCGATGCAGCGTGCGCGAGGTGAGGTGCAAGTGCTCGGCCATTTGCTCAAGACCCGGAGGCTGTGCAAGATCGGCCAGCACGGCGTTGGCCACGGCTTCGAACACTGACTCCCGTGCAGTTTGCTCCGCGTAGCTTTTCAAAGCGGCCTCCAATGCCTTGCAAATGGCCGGGCTACCGCCAGGACGTGGTTCGCCCAGGGCCGCCATATCCAGTACCACTTCGTTGCGTGCGGCATCGAACCGAACTTCGCCGGCAAAGAGCTTCAGCCAAGGCTCGGGGTTCTCCGGGCGGGTACGGCAAAAATGGATTTCGCGCACCGCATTGGTGGTTCCAGGCAAGCCCTTGAGGTGCTGGATTTGCAGGGCACCCCAGAAATCCAGTTCTTCTACTGCCGGCTGCAAGGCATGTTCGGGCATCAGGGCCACGTGCAGCAGTCCGTCCTTTACTTCGCCGAGCAAGCTCATATGTCCGGTCCACAACGGCCAATAGCGCGCCAACATGTCCAGTGATTGCATGCGGCTGGGCATCAGTTGCATGAGATAGGCCAGGCCCAGCATTTGCCCGGGATCGTTCTGCCGCGCCGCGGCCAGGCCGATGGCCGGATCATCACTGAGGTCGCGCGCCACTTCCCAGAACCGGCGAGCCAGAAATGCCGGCAGACGCAAATGCGGCTGGCGCAGGCTGGCCAGGCTCACGCCCCAGTCGCTTTGCAGGCGCTGCATGTCCACGCCGCGCGCCTCCAGTTCCAGCACCCCCGAGTTGATGATGCCGACACATAACGACGGTCTATTTCGATGCGCCGGGAAACGATTTGTCGGCCAATGATTAACGATCTTCAAGCAAATCCTCCCATCGTGGCTGTCCCGGCGGCGCAACCCTTTTGCGTCTTCGGCGGCGCGACATAGTACGGCTGAAATTGCCAACCGCCAGCACCTTGCGCGTCGTTACGTACTCACCACTAAAACAAAAACAGGTGAACATGAGCATGAAGCAGCTTGCACCACCACGTACCCGCGCGAGACGCATCAACCACTTGCATCCGGGCTTTTCGGTCGCTGGTATTGCATTGGCGGCGCTGGCCTGCCCAATGGCCCAGGCCACCAGTTGGCAAGTCAATGACGACTGGAGCCTGACCACCAACACCACGCTGACCCTGGGCAACAGTTGGGCCTTGCGCAACGCCGATCCTGATCAACTAACGGTCGCCGATGCTCGTTCTATCGGCAAGCGTGGCGAAGGCATCAACTATAGCGCCGACGACGGCAAGCTCAACTTCGACAAGGGCGACACCATCTCGCAGGTCTTCAAGGGGCTCACCGAGTTTGACTTGAACGATGGCGGGCAGGGCGCCTTCGTGCGTTTCAAGTATTGGTACGACCACGCCTACGAAACCGGAAACGGCGACTTCACCCGGTTTGACGACAGCGGATGGCAGGATCTGGCCAAGTTCCAGGGTTTCGAGGTGCTGGATCTGTATGCGTGGAAAAACTTCGAAGTCAACGATCACCAGCTCAATGTGAAATTGGGTAAACAGGTGCTGTCGTGGGGCGAGGCGCTATTCCTGCAAAACGGCATCAACGCCATCAACCCATTGGACGCCTCGGCCTTCAACCGTCCCGGCGTGGAACTGAAAGAAGGCCAGTTACCGGTCGAGATGCTGAGCTTCAGTTACGACTTGGCAGACACCCTGAGCCTCGAAGGTTTCTATCAGTACAATTTCCGGCCTTCGGTTTTTGATGGCTGCGGTACTTTCTTCTCGGTCAGCGACAATACCCAGGAAGGCTGCCAGTTCAATAAAGTCATCGTCAATCCGCCAGGCAACCTGACCACTGCACAGGCGATCCGGGCCCGTGCCTACGAGACTCGCGGTGCCTCGGATTGGCCGAGCGACGGCGGCCAATATGGCTTGGCTCTGCGCAAGACTCTTGATTCGCTCAATGACGCCGAGTTGGGTTTCTATTACGCCAACTACCACAGCCGCACACCTTTGGTGAACGGCACCGTGCGCACCAGCCTCGCCGCTGGCACGCTGCCCACCGGTACTTACAACACCGTCTACCCGGAAGACATTCGCCTGTTCGGCATCAGTCTCAGCGGGGTGGTCGGTAGCACGGCGGTGTTCAGCGAATTGAGTTACCGGCCCAACCAGCCACTGTCCTTCAACGCTTCCGATGTGGTGGCGACCATCGCCGGTTCCGGTGCCAGCACACCGATCTTCGATGGGGTGGCGCCGCCCTTGGGCAGCGATGTTCAGGGCTACACGCGCAAGAAAGTCTGGCAGTACAGCCTGGGAGCCACCAACAACGTCAGCAACGTGCTCGGTGCGCAGAAGTTGACCTGGGCAGCCGAAGCCGGGGCGAACTGGATCGATGACATCAATCTCAATGAGGAACGGCTCGGTCGCGCCAGTGTGTTCGGTCGGGTGCAGAACAGCGGTGCGGCGTGTTTCACGCCTTCGGCGGGTGGTTTGAGCCCGTCGCAGGCTGCCGACAAGAATGCCGACTTCTGCAACACCCATGGCTATACCACCGGCTTTTCCTGGGGCTATCGGCTGCGCGCGGCATTGGCCTACGAGAGCCTGATTCCGGCCACAGTGGTCACTCCATCATTGAACTTCCGTCATGACGTCGAGGGCTATGGCCCAAACTTCCAGGAAGGCCAGATGGCTGCCGGCGCGGCGCTGACGTTCGACTATCGCAATAACTACTCGTTGGAGCTGGCTTACAACGACTTCTTCGGCACCAACAAATTTTCAACCATCGATGACCGGGATTTCGCTTCGGTCACCCTCAAGGCCAGTTTCTGATGATGACGACTTCCATAACCCGATTGCCCTTCGTTCTTTCCCTGTTGGCGGCATGCTATCTCAGCTCGGTGGAAGCCAAACAGACCGATGCAGTGCGTCTGGACAGTGCCCTTACCACCATGGGCGCCGAGCGCGGCGCCAACGCCGATGGCAGTATCCCGGCCTGGAGCGGTGGCTTGAAACCCGGCGCCGCCGCCGTGAGTGCAACCGGAAACTACGCCGACCCCTTTGCTGGCGAGAAGCCGCTTTACACCGTCGACAAGAGCAACCTTGCGCAGCACAAGGCACAGCTGAGTTCGGGGCAACAAGCGATGTTTGTTCGCTACCCCGACTATCGCATGCGTGTATTCCCGACGCATCGCACCGCGCGCTTGCCGCAGAAGTACCAGGATCAAAGCCGTACCAATCTGAGCGCTGTATCGCTGGAAGAGGGTGGCTACGGCCTCAATGGCTACACGTTCGGCGTGCCGTTTCCGGAGCCAACCGAGGCAATGGAAGTTCTGTGGAATCACATGACGCGTTTTCGAGGCGGCGCGATCCGTCGCGAATTTGCCTCTGCCGTAGTCCAGGCCCGTGGCGATTCCACGGTGGTGACGTATGACGCATTGAGTGCCTTTCGTGAGAACGTCGCCGACGTCGAGCCGGACGCCAATCTTCTCTACTTCACCCGGGTGCTGACCCAGACGCCTTCGCGATATTCCGGCGAAGTGACGCTGATCCAGGAACCGCTGAACCAGATCGCGGAACCCCGTGCGGCTTGGCAGTACATCCCTGGCCAGCGCCGGGTTCGTCGAGCGCCGACGGTGGCCTATGACAACAGCGCCCGTTACAGCTTCGGCCAGGTGGTGTCGGACAGCGTCGACGGCTATAACGGCGCGCCGGATCGCTACGACTGGAAACTGATCGGCAAGCAGGAAATGCTGGTCGGCTACAACGCCTTCCAACTTGCCAACAAAGACCTCAAGTACACCGATCTGCTTACGCCCGGTTACCTCAACCCGGATCTGGTGCGCTACGAAAAACACCGCGTGTGGGTGATCGAGGCGACGCTCAAACCCTCGGCCAGGCATGTCTACGCCAAGCGACGTTTCTACATCGACGAAGACACCTGGCAAATCATGGCGTCGGACATCTATGACAGCCGAGGTGAGTTGTGGCGCAACTACGAGTCGTACCTGACTCAGCAACACGACGTCGAGTTGCCGTTCACCGCCCTGGAAGCGACCTATGATCTGATTTCCGGCGGTTACGCAACCAACTACATGACCAACGAAGTACAGAAAAAAATGGATGTCGGCTTCATCACCGAGAAAGCCGAATTCACTCCGGCGCAACTCAAACGCCTGGGCAAGTAAGCGACTGCCGGAGCCTGTCTGTCGGGTTCCGGTGTTTGCCCACGCTTCTGCTTCAAAGGATAAGCACATGCAAGATTTCAACGATGTGAATGATCTGTTCGAGCAGCGTCGCCGCCTGCTCAAGGGTTTCGCCGCTGCCGGCCTGATCGGCGGGTTGAGCGCCATTTTGCCGGGTGGCCGGGTACTGGCCGCCAATAACCGTGAAGAACAGGCCTATCAGTTGGGGATGGCCGCGTACGTGTACGGCTATCCGCTGATCTACTTCGCCCGGTTGCGCTATACGCGGATGATGGAAGGCGACCCGATGAACGGGATCAAGCACCGCTATGGCGCCTTCGTTCATCGTCGCCATACGGTCACTCCGGCAGTGCCGGGCATGCCACAGACCGATACGCTCTACTCCAACTTCTGGGGCGACCTGCGTGAAGAGCCGCTGTTGCTGCGCATTCCGCCGATCACTTCGCGTTACTGGAGCATCCAGCTGTGCGATCTGTTCGGCGTGGGCTTCGGCGTGCCCAATCACCGTGAATTCACCGATGGTGCATTGATTGCACTCGTCGGCCCCGACTGGCAAGGCACGCTGCCTGGCGCAGTGGCCAAGGTCTATCGCGCACCTTCGCCGTTGCTGTTTGGCCTGTTGCGCCTGTACTTCGCTGATGATGCCGACCGGCAACAGGTCATCGCGTTGCAGGAGCGATTCGAATTGTTCCCACTAAGTGCGCACGGACAGTCCGGCTGGCAGGCACCACCGGCTCAGGTCTTCCAACCTGCGAGCATACAGACTGACCCGCTGGCCGATTTCAAGACACTGCAACTGATGTTGCGCGAATGCCCGCCACCCCACAGCGACGCTGGATTGCTCGCAAGCTTCGCGACGATTGACCTGGACACCAGCAATACACCGGATTTCTCCGCACTGGATGAGCCCGCACGCCGTGGCTTGATGCGGGCTGAAGTTGATGGCCGTGCGAAAGTAATCACTACCACCAAGAACATGGCGGGCAACCTGTCGAGCAATGGTTGGCTTTATCCGCTCAAGCACATCGGTACTTACGGCGACGACTACGCCTATCGGGCCAGCATGGCATTACTTGGCACCGTAGCATTGCCGATCAGCGAAACGATCTACCTGATTTACCAGAAGGACGCGACCGGCCATTTGCTCGATGGTAACGCGCAGTATCGCGTGACGTTCCCTGCCGGCAAGCTGCCGCAGGCTAATGCTTTCTGGTCACTGCATTTGTACCGTTACGAGGGCTATTCGGTAATCCCCAATGCCCTGAACCGTTACTCGGTTGGCAACCGTTCGCACCTGGTGGCAGATGCCGACGGGTCGATCACCCTGTACCTACAAACCAGCGACCCGGGTGAGGAGAAAACCGCCAACTGGTTACCGACCGAGGCCGGAAAACCATTCCTGATGATCCTGCGGGGCTATGAGCCTACGGGTGACTTTGCTGCACTGACCTGGCCCGGTCCAGCCGTCAGCCGCGTCTGACGGATATTGCTTCGCTCCTTCATCGACCCTTGGGGCCATGCCCCCTCGAACCGCCCTGAACTGAACCTTTGGGGCGCTTTTTTTGTTCTTGCGAAACCCTCGACCGACAGCCATTCTTCGCGATAAACCTTGACTCCTTCTCTTGCCATGAAGCCTCTTGCATCTTCCCAAGCAACCTTGGTCCAGACAACCCTGGCTACCGTCGTTAGTGCCATCGCCAACACCCTGCGCGGCGAGTACGGTATCGAGCCTGAACCGGTGCTGCTCGGGGTTGGCATCGACCCTGCGGTAATGCAGGCGACTGAGTTGCGCCTGAACGTCACGATCCTCAGTCCACTGTGGCTTCGCTGTGTCGAGTTGACCGGCGATGAAGCCTTTGGCCTGCGCGTGGCGCGCTACATGTTGCCAGCGCAGTTCTACGGCATCGACCTGGCACTCAGTACCAGTGCCACCTTTGGTGAAGCCTTACAGCGCCACGTGCAAATTATTCGCGTGTTATCCACCAGCGCACTCCCCCAACTGACCACCGAAGCCAACGGCGACCTGCGTCTGGAAATTCGTCAGCATGGCCCGCACCGCCACACCGACGCGGCGCTCGATTGCTTTTATCAGGGGGTCTACATTCGACTGTTCGAACGCCAGACTGGCCTTCAGGCGCGGCACTTGCTGCGTCGTCTTGAACTGTCACGACACCCCCCCGCAGATCCGGGCCCCTGGCAGGCACTGGGACTGCCGGTGATCTTTGGCTGCCCTTGCAGTGCCATGGTGTTCAAAGCCAAGAGCCGGACTCTGGTCCTACCGGGCGCCAACCCGCATCTGTTGGCGCAATTGGAGCAACCTATTTTGCAATACCTGGCGCAACTCGGCTTGCCGCTGCCGCCCAGTGCCTTACGCGCACGCTTGGCCGAGATGTTTACGGATGCTCCGAATCTGGAGCGACTCGCCATGGCGCTGGAAATCAGCACACCGTTGCTGCGCAAAAACCTCAGCGAACAAGGCGTGACGTTCAGCCAACTGCTCGATCAGGCTCGTGAGGCCCAAGCCCTGGTGCTATTGGCCAACCCTACCCTGAGCCTGGAACAAGTGGCCGACAGGCTGGGTTTCAGCAGTGCCAGTAGCTTAGTCCGCGCCTTTCGTCGATGGCAAAACAACACACCCGCCAACTATCGACGGCAAATACTTGGTTGAAAGTCAGGCGGTCAGCATTGAGATTGCACTACCGACAAAAAACAGCGGCTCAATGACCGCTGATGGCCGATAACTGCCCGTCGCGAAGGGCCGCAGTCGACCCAAAGCAGCCCGTCAGTAGTCTTGGAGGTTCTTTCCTTTGACCAGTTCATCTGCCCACCCCGGCTGCCGCTCGAATTCCTCGAACAGCTCGAAAATGGTCGACTTGACCTTCTGCACGGCATTGCTCTCTACAACCGTGTCATGCCAGCACAGCGAAAGATCCCGCTTGAACAGTCGATGATCGATCCTGGCCAGCTTGAGCCTGTGTTGCACAAGCTCAACATGGGCCGCGGCCCACGGCAGGATCGTGACACCGAGCTGTGCCTTGACGGCTGAGAACAACAGGTCGGTGGAATTGGCTTCGAATTCAACCTCGCATTTCAGGCCGGCCTCCTGCAATGCAAATTCGACCCGACTGCGAATGGTGTTCGGAGCACAGGGCAGCACCAGCGGCATCTTCGCCAATGCCTCAATCGACACCGGTTCATCCGATAATGCAAATTCCGGCCACGCCACCAAGTACAGCGTTTCGGTTAACAGCCGCCGGAAAGCCACGCCCCGGGTTTCGACCGCATCGACATTCACCGCCAGTGCCACTCGTCCTACCGTGATCAGACGTCCGAGTTCGGCGCTCGGAGCATCGATCAATTCCAACTTGATGCCCGGATAACGGCTGCGAATCGTGCGCGCGAGCGGAATTGCCAGCATGCGCGCCGTACTCGACGGCATGCCGACCGAGACTTTGCCTTGCGGGAATTCGGCGTCCTGGCGCAGCAGTTCGTGGGTGCCGTCGGCCTGGCGCAGCAGTTCGATGGCATGCCGATAAAGCGTTTGCCCAGCCGCCGTGGGAACAACGCCATGCACGCTGCGCTCGAGCAGTTGCATGCCCATGTCCTGTTCCAGGTTGCGCATCTGCTGGCTGATGGCTGGCTGCGCGATATGCAGCGTTTCACTGGCGCGGGTGATGTTCGCGCACTCGACCACCTTGATGAAATACCGCAACTGGCGCAGGTCCATGTGTACCCTCCTAAGCCATAGGAATTTCCGATGGGTTTAGAGAAATATCATATTTGAAGGATATGAGATACGGCGCCTAGACTCGTCTCACAACACGAAGCGCTAACGGTCGTCAAAGGCGAGTAGCGCTTCAAAGGCCTTGGCGCAATGGCCCGTATTCAACCCTTCAATGGAGAATCCCATGCAAGCTTTGCAAGGCGTGAAAATCGTCGACCTGAGTCGCGCACTGTCGGGGCCGTTCTGCACCATGGTGCTGGCAGACCTCGGTGCCGATGTGATCAAGATCGAGTCCGGCCCGACTGGCGATATGAGCCGCACCTGGGGCCCCTTCGACCGGGGCGTGAGCACCTACTATTTATCGTGTAACCGCAACAAGCGCGGCATGTGCATTGACTTGCGCAATCCCGAAGGGTTGACCACCATCCGGCAGCTGGTCGATGACGCCGACGTCGTCATCGAGAACTTCAAGCCTGGCACGCTGGAAAGCATGGGCCTCGGTTATGAGGTGCTCAGCGCCCGCAATCCGCGACTGGTAATGGGCAGCATTAACGCCTTTGGCGCCGACGGGCCGATGAGCAGTTGGCCGGGCTTCGACCAGATCGCCCAAGGCTACTCGGGGCTGATGAGCCTGACCGGTTTCGTCGATGGCGACCCGACACGCACCGGCACCGCCATCGGCGATTTGACTTCGGGCATGTGGTTGGTGACAGCGGTGCTGGCCGCGCTGCTCGAGCGCGAGCGCACCGGGCGCGGCCAACATGTCAGCACGTCGCTGCTGGGCAGTCTCGTCGGGTTGCTGAGTGTGCACGGCCAACGCTACCTCAGCCTGGGGGATGTGCCGCGCCGCACCGGCAACGCCCATTCGGTGATTGCACCTTACGGCGTGTTCCAGACAAAGGATGGCCCGCTCAATCTGGCGCCGATCACCTCGGCCATGTGGGGGCGTTTGTGCGTACTGCTCGATTTGCCCGAGCTGCCGGACGATCCGCGCTTCGCCACCAATGAAGCGAGGGTCGAACGTCGTGACGAATTGAGAGAGATTCTGGAAAGTCGTTTGAAAACCCGCAGCAAACGCGAGTGGACCTCGCTGTTCGTCGACGCAGGATTACCCGCCGGCCCGATCAACACACTCGATGAGGTCTTCGACGATCCGCAGGTGCTGCACAGCCAACTGACCGAGACACTCACGCACCCGACACTTGGTGCACTGCGTCAGGTAGTGACCCCGGTGTTCTGCGCCACTGACAGCGTTGTCAGTCGCCCACCGCCACTGCTTGGCGAACACACCGTCGAAGTATTGCGCGAAGCCGGTTTCGACGCTGCATCGATCAACGCACTGCTCGCCGCTAAAATAGTGTTCCAGAACTCCGATGACATGACCGGCGCGCAATCGACAGGAGCCGCACAATGAATCCAGCCTCTTCCGCAACCGTGATCGTCAACCGGGTCGATGAACGCATCGCGCGGCTGGTCTTCAGCAACCCCACACACCGCAATGCACTCAGCGCGCAACTGCTGACGGCGCTCGACGAAAGTCTCGTCGCCCTGGCGTCACAACGCATCCCGGTGGTGATCCTCGGCAGCGAAGTCGGCCAATCCGTATGGAGTGCCGGCCACGATATCCGCGAACTGCAACACGACCGCGACCCGATTGCCTATGGCAAACCGCTCGAACAGGTATTGCGCCGCATCCGCGCCTATCCCGGCGTGGTGATTGCCCTGGTGTCTGGCTCGGTGTGGGGCGGCGCGGTGGATCTGGTCATGAGCTGCGACATGGTCGTCGCAGACCACAGCGCAAGCTTCGCCATGACGCCAGTGAACATTGGATTGCCGTACACCACCAGTGGATTGCTGCGCTTCTTCAACAATTTGCCGATTCATGTGTTGAAGGAGATGTTTTTCACTGCACAGAAGCTCGATGCGCAGCGGGCGCAACGGTTTGGTCTGGTCAACCGACTGGTCGACACTGATGTGCTGGAAGCGACTGCGCTGGAACTGGCACACGGCATCGCCAGCAAAGCGCCGCTGGCCGTTGCGGCGGTCAAGGAACAGCTGCGTATCCTCGAAGACCTGCAACCGATTCCGGTGCAGGCGATGGAGCAGATTGCCGAACTGCGCCGACAAGCCTGCGAAAGTGCTGACTTTGGCGAAGGACTGGCAGCCTTTGCCGAGCGCCGGCCAGCAGCATTTAATGGCAATTAGCACGACAGATTTGAAAGCTTCTGTGTTCGTAAGACCGACTTCGCAGGCAAGCCACGCGTCCTCGTTTCGGCACGCTCGGCCCGACGTGAGTCGATTGCTAAACATCCCGAAACAATAACAACAAGGACGGTACCTGCGGGACCGTCCGAATGCGGGGAGTCAGATTGAAATGAGTAATGAAATTCTGTCGATTTTAGTGCTAGTGGTCATTTTCGGCATCGCCAGCGTGTTGCCCATCAACATGGGCGCGCTGGCGTTCGCAGCGGCCTTTATCGTCGGTTCGGTGATAATGGACATGACATCGGCGACCATCTTCGCCGGCTTTCCCAGTGACCTGTTCCTGACGTTGGTCGGTGTCACCTATTTGTTCGGCATCGCCCAGAACAACGGCACCATCGACTGGCTGATCGAACGGGCAGTGTTGATGGTGCGTGGCCATGTCGCCTGGATACCCTGGGTGATGTTCGTGGTGGCGGCGCTGCTCACCGGTTTCGGTGCGCTGAGCCCTGCGGTGGCAGCGATCCTCGCGCCTATTGCTCTCAACTTCGCCGTGCAGTACCGCATCAACCCGGTGCTCATGGGGCTGATGGTGATTCACGGCGCTCAGGGCGGCAGTTTCTCCCCTGTGAGTATTTTCGGTGGCATAACCAATCAGATCGTTGCGTCCTCAGGGCTGCCTTATGCGCCGTTCACTCTGTTCATCGCCAGCCTGCTGTTCAACCTGGGGATTGCCATGGTGGTATTCGTAGTCTTCGGTGGTTTACGTAGCGCTCGCCTGTCATTGGTGGCGGTCCCGTCCGGTCCCGAGTTGCATGCTGCTGGTGCATCGCTGGCCATTCTTGGCCACGGCGGTACGCCGGCGTCCCCTGCTTATCATCGTACTGACCTGACGGGTGCCGGTGCGCCGCTACAGACCCTCAGCGGCCTGGACGGGGCCAAGCTGTCGACGCTGGTCGGGCTGTTGGCCCTGGCGATCTCGGCATTAGTGTTCAAGTTCAATATCGGGTTGGTGGCCATGACGGTCGCGGTAGTCCTGGCCATGTTCGCGCCTAAGGCGCAGAAGGCGGCCATTGACAAGGTCAGCTGGTCGACTGTTCTGCTGATCACCGGGATCATCACTTACATCGGCGTGATGCAGACCATCGGTACCATCGACTATGTCGCCCATGGCATCTCCGGCTTGGGTGAACCGCTGCTGGTCGCTTTGCTGCTGTGCTTCACTGCCGCAATTATCTCGTCCTTCGCTTCGTCCACGGCGTTGCTAGGGGTGATCATTCCCCTGGCCGTGCCATTCTTGAGCCAGGGCCACATCAGTGCGGTCGGCGTGGTCGCGGCTATCGCCATTTCCACCACTATCGTCGACACCAGCCCGTTCTCCACCAATGGTGCGCTGGTGGTTGCCAATACCCCCCCGCAGGAGCGAGAAAAAGTGTTGCGCAGCCTGCTGATCTACAGCGCGGTGGTTGCCCTGGTGGGACCCTGTGTTGCCTGGTTGACCCTGGTGGTGCCCGGGGTGCTCTGAGCTATCGGGTCAGGCCCTGATCAGCCTGATGGACTCAATTTTTCCGCCCCCCGCCCTGGATAATTCAGCACAAGCTGGACATGCGCCTTCCCCCCTGTAGCCAGGGTCGCATCGTCCGCGGTGAAGTAGGGGGCTGTGATTGTTCGGGGCCTTCTGCCTGTCGCGAAGGACAGGAGACGGCCAATTGGCGGTCTTTCAGATGATGCGCCGTACTGCATTCACTTCATTGAACTGGGACGAGGTTGATGTGGAGCGGCTTGAACTAATAAAACGTGTGGTGATGGAACCCACCCGTGCTGTCCTGCTCACACCACCGCAGTTAGCTATGAACACTCAACAGTTATGGTTTTACTGCGTGATCATCGTCAATCTGGGGACCATCCGTTGGTTTCTTCTCCGGAACTATAAAACTCACTGTCGTACTGGTGAGGATTTTGTGAGTCGGGTCGGCCACTTCAAGAAGAACCTTGTGAGTGCCGGGCGTCAGTCCAACCAGGATAATCGGGTCTTCGCTGGTGTGCGCCCATGTACCTTTCCAGTCGTCGACGGTCACGTGGAGGTGACCGAGACGTGGTGATACATCAACAGCCGCTTTGCCAAATACCGGCATGATCCTGGCGTGTTCTGCTCGATACTGGATAATGACAACACCGCGGGCGAGCGGCTCTGCAAGCGGCGGGTAAGCAATGAGTTTTGGCGCAGTCTCGGATTCCAATGGAAGTATTGCCGGTGGGGAATCGGTGTCTGCTACCCCTTGCCCGCACACGGCTGTGCAAAAGAAGACACCCAAAGCCAGGGCCAATAGATTTCCGGTAACGAGGGACATGGTGTTTTTCTCCCGCGTGGTTTCATTCAAGCCTGGATCAAACCGGGTATTTCCTGGTGTTCATTTGAAATTGGAATCACCCACGTATTTCATCGACACAGACTGACAGTTTTTGGCCGGTTCCTGTCTGCGGGAGCAGGCAACAACCGACCCGATTCATTCGCTCAGGACTCTTGCGCTGAACCTGCTACGGCCTGCAAGAGCCTGGGGATATTTTCCAAGGCTTTCTTTCTGGCTTCAGTAAATCGGTTCAACACTGCCAGCTTTTCAGGATCCCCCTCCTGCAGGCTTCTCATCACTATCGGCAAAAGGTGCAGATGGCACTGCGCAAGCCAGTTGGACAACCCCGCGTGGTTCTTCCATTGCCGTTGATTGCCAAGATAAGCGGCCCACATTCTGACCCAGTCCACCGGTGAGCGTGGTAGTGGGACAATCGCGCATAGTTTATTCATCTGCATCTGATCGTCGAAGTGACTTTCCACGTATGCGATTACTGCGGCACTGAACAAGATCTGATAACTGCTTACTGTCATCAAGTTGATGCGATTGCCATCAAATGCTTTCACGATTCCATCAGGAATAATTGGGACCGCGCTTGCGCTGCAGTCGACGTAAAGGGCGTCGGAATCTCCAGCGATGCAGCCCCTTTCGAGGGATATGCGGCTGGCTTCAATCGCGCAAACCCGCCCCAGACGCACTACATTGCTTATGCGCCGTAGTGCACGCAATTCACCCTGTGAAATGGTCGCAGCGCGGAAAGCGGTGGGTTCGACGGCTTTATCGATGCGCACCAGTTCGCCGACACTTTCGAGTCTGAGGAATAGGTCCGGGATCGAATCTGCAGCACCTATTGCTTCGAACTGGTTCGCGAGGCTACCGATTGTTCGTACAACATTCTCCTGGCCGGGTTGAAGGTTGGCGCGGTCAAGCAGCCAGGGGTCGTTTGGAACGATCCATTGAATCCTGCCTGGTGCCACGCCATTCTGCAGCAGCCACAGACAGGCATCGATGCCGGTCTTTCCTCCTCCCACCACCACGTAACGCAAGTAAGGCTGTCTGATCTTTGGCAAGTCGTTCAGCGGTAGGCACCGTATCCCGGGCTCTATCCGGTAATGCGGTGGATGGGTCGAAGGAACGGCTGTCTGTGCAATAGTCGCGTCCACCAGCTTCCTGCGCACCTGGACAAGGTTACTTTCGCCGGTGACCAAGGATGTGATGCGATGATTATTGCTGCGATCACCTTCGTAGTTGTGCATCGGAAAATATTGCACCCGACCTGACGGCAAGAATCGATGATGCATAAGCTGATCGAAGTAACTGACAACCTCGGCGCCTGAGGCCAATTCATATAAGCCACCGCCCCATTCGGATTCGTCTTTTTGGCCGGAGCCCAGCTCGCAGGAGTTAACGCCATAGAAGGCAGACGGCTGGTGCAAGCGGACGAACGAGTAGGCATCGTTCCAATGTCCACCAGGTTGAGCATGTCGATCCACCATCAACACACTCGCATCCGACTCATCGAGCAATGTATCGACGAAGGCCATAGCTGTTGCCCCCGCGCCGATAACCAGATAATCCGTCGCTATGGTGGTTGTGTTCATAGGTATGCCCTAATGACGGGCGAATACACGCCTCCATCGAATCAGGCTAGTTCATTTCGCTTGTCGTAAAAGAACAGTTGTTCCTTACCTAAATTGCCAACGGATTTAACGACTCTCTAAATCCCATGACACTCATCCTGCAACGCGCTTCTCGCTTGCGTTGGCGGGGAGTTGTAGGGCGCTGTGTATACGTCAGCGACGCAAGCCCACGGCAGGTGTTCACGACGTTTATCGGGCGGTGGCTGCCTTTCGCGAAGGGCTGCAAGCAACCCTTTGAACTCAAGGATTTCGAGGAAGCTCTGGCTGGGCCGCGCTGACTCTTAGCGCTCTGGCTACCTGGGTTTGAATCTCGTAGGCAGGCGCCTCAACGGTTGTGTAATCACGGGTATAGCGAGTGGCAAACTCGCGAACGCCCCATTGCAGGTACTGCTGCACGTGCTTCAATTCATGCGCCCATAGCGCGACATTGTTAAGTGCATCATCGGGACTGCGAAAGACGATGATGTCCATAAGGGTGACCGCACTTACATCGGGATTCTGCAGCATGGTGTGTGCGGCGTTCAGCTCTGCATCATCGCCTACCTTGTAGCGAGCCGAATCGAGCACTTGGATGTCATAGTAGGGTTCGAGCTGGGCTCGGATATTCAGCGGGATTGTCCGAATATCGTCAGTTGCCGCGGTGTTGCGCGATTGCACAATCCAATTCTGCAATCCAGAGGCCGCCATTTGGTTCATGTTTTCGAAAATCTCCCCAGTTTCCTCTTTGGAGCCTGGAGCACAAAAACAAGCGACCATGCAGACTTGGTACTGTCCTTGCGGGCAGGCGAAAACAGCGGATGAAGTGCCAACGGAAAAGAGCGGTATCGCTAACCGGAAAATTTGACGCAAAAAGACAGTTAACAATTGGTTCTCCCAAAGGCAATGGTGGTCGGCAGACGATACTTTGGGCATCTGGCGCCCGCTGTCCTGCCAGGTGTTGGACCGCTGGACTACCGTTCGATTCCCTGAGTTCCACAACTTCTTCAGGCCATCTCCAACATTGCCTGAAAGGCCGCGCCTGGCCGCAAAGCGACGGTCTAACCACTACCGTCGCAGTGGAAGTCAGACTTCCGTCTGTTCCGCCATTTCAAGAGCATCGTCGACCTCGATTTCCAGGTACCTGACGGTGCTTTCAAGTTTCGTATGACCAGGCAGGCGTTGGACAGCGCTTAGGTTCGTCGTAGCGTGTGAGTGCCGTACAAGTTTGGGTCAAGGCCAATGGTCGTCACCCCAAGCGGGAACTTCAGGGTACTGGCCAGGTCTATTGCAGCCCTGTATCGCAGATGCCGAGCAGCGCTGTGGTCTGTTTTACGGCAGCGCCGTCCTAGATCAGCCGAGTCCGCCCCCTGATGCCAACCAAGAGTTTTCTGTCGGGTCTCATCCTGGCGTTCTGCGCCGTCGCGTCGCTTTGTTCGGTTGCTGCCGAGCGAAGAGTGCCCTCGCAAAGTAACAGCGCATCAACCACCCTGATCGAAACCGCCTCGCGGCAGTATGAGAATGGCCAGTTGGACCAGGCCGCTGCCACGCTGGAGCGTGCCCTGCATATCCAGCCTAACAATCCCGCGACGCTGCATTACCTTGGTGTGTTGCGTCTACAGCAGGGGCAGTACCAGCAGGCTGAAACCCTGGCGGCGCGCTCGAACATGCGGGTTGGTCGCAACGTCGAGTTGCGCAACCGCAACTTCCAATTGATCCAGGCGGCGCAGCAGGCCCAATCTTCGGGTACCCCACCCAATGCCAAAGAGGACCAGGTCGCAGTACAGAAGGGGCTGGAAGAGGAGACCCAAAGGCGCCGCGAAGCGGAAATGGCGGTTGTTGAGCAATCCACTCCGGACACTGGGCGCGAAGCTGGCAACTTCGCTAGCGCACAGACAGATCGGGTTGCGGATGCACCGACGGCTGGCAGAGCCGGGCCCGAAGGAAAATTGCAAATGGCTAATGTCGAGCCAGAGCGGGCGTACGCCGAGGTTGAGATTCCCCGCGGTCATATGCCGCCTCCGGGCAAATGCCGAATTTGGTTTCCTGATCGTCCGCCGGGGCATCAGCCTGCACCCGGCAAATGCAAGAAGCTGCGATATCGGGTTCCCTCAGGGGCCTACCTGGTGCGCGGTTGAGTTTCTGAGTGTCCACTTCTGGCCGATTGTTGTCTCGCGAAAGGCAGCCTTCCAAAGCGGTCACTCGAAAAATCATCAGGCAGGCCCTAACAGGACTTAGGCGTCTTCAGCACCCTCTTGTAAGGCTTGCATCAATCTTCGGACGACGTGGGCTTCGACGGCGCCTTCACTGGCGCCCGTCTCAAAACCAGCGCAACAGGCCGATGCGTTGCCATCGCAGATACGGTAAACGGCGATGACACTGCCAGGCCCACAGCCTGTGTGTCCGCGTAGGGTAAAGCCGCCTTCAATCGAACCCTGCATCAAACCAAGGCCATAGCCCGGGGTAATCCATGGGCGTCCTGGAATCGGACCGCCCAATGTTTTTGCTGTCTGCATTTCCTGGAGCAAGCCCGGGGAGAGGAGGTGTCCCGCGAGAAGTCGATCCAGAAAAAGCGCTGCTTGCGAAATGGGGCCGATCAGCAAGCCGTGATATACCCAGGCGGGGTCATAATTTGATGGGTTTCCAAGGTGGGAATTTTGTAAATCTGATCGCGTTTTAGCGAAGCGAACGCTCGACAGGCCCAAAGGCGTCAGTGCACATCGACTCACTGCCTCTTCAAGCGCCAGATCAGTTACCCGTTCAATAAGCCTGCCTATGAGAAAGTAGCCTACATTCGAGTAACGCCACCCGGTTCCAGGGCTATATCGAAGCCGAGCACCATCAAGGCGTTGCATCATTTCAGCTGCCGACCAGGCTGCCTCATTGTTAGCGACGGCAGCGTGATAATCCGCAAGTTCGCCATAATCGGCGAGGCCTGCTTCATGCCGCAGTAGCTGGCGCAACGTGAAAGGTTGGTCAAGGATCGGGGCATCCAATCCGACCATCCCATCACGCACCAACGATAGGGCGGTCGCGGCCAAGGCTGTTTTCGTAAAGCTCCACCATGGGGCCATCAGTTCCGATCGGTCAGCCGTTAGTGACTGACCATTCGATACAAGTGAACTCAGCATTGACTTCCCTGGAGTTTTGAACGGATCGACAGCTCAACAAGATATCCCATTCAGCCTTATCCTGAGACCGTTGGGCCTGTTGTACTGTTTGAATGGCTGCTACCGACCTGGAGCAGTCGGCGAACAGAATAATGGCAAATTTGCGGCTATGCTTGGTCTGCTATCGAAACTGATCAGGCAGTCCGGCAGGCAGCGCGGAAATGACCCGCAGCGTGCCCTATGTCACCCGACTATTCTGCGTGAAGCATCCAGTTCAGGGGCGCAAATTCGCAACGACACTCGGGAAGACATGGAGCAAACCCTGCACCTGCAGGCGCAGGGTTTGGACTAGATTTGTTGGGATCACTCAGGATCGAATCGACTTTCGCTACGGTGCGGCTGGGCACTGCGAAAACGGGGATATGCTCACCCCAGACATGCAGGCCTTGGTCTGCACGCTCGCCAGAGGCGCAGAGCGAGGCTGAGGAAATTGAAAGGAACAGAACATCTGGCAAAAGTGATTGCCGACGTTCAGTTCTACAATGGAGAGCGAGGAGAATCGTTACCTGAAACGATGATGTCAGACACAATAAATGAAAATGATTTCGTTTTATCGCCGAAATGTTAAGAGACTGCTTCCGAGAGTAAAAAATTTCACCATGAAATTAGCATCGCCAAATGCATTGCTTAGTGTCGAATAGTTGGTTGGCGTGACACTTAAGACGTATAGCTTCGGTAGCTGTTGCTTGTCTCGGGAGCTTCGCTCACGAAAACCAGCGTGAATCCGAACAGAGAAAAAATTTGGCTAATGCTACGTGCGGTGTGTTCTCAGGTTCAGGTGTCGGCACAGAAGGTTAATTGGTTTCCGAATACCGCTTCTATTGGTCAATTTAGAAGGATTATGTTTGGAGATTGTGAAATGGATTTTTTCAGGAATAAAAGCGCCGCAAAGGAAGCCATACCTACCAGTTCAAATAAGCCGCGCTCGACCAAATGGCACCGCATGTACTTTTTTCTTGCGGGATTCGACGTGCTGGTTGTTGTGCTGAGCGTGCTATTGAATCACCTGATCGTCGATACCTATCACCGCTCCATCAAGGCAAACCAGTCGTGGGTCCAACAGCTGTCGAGCTATTCAACGCTGGGCAGCCTGGCTTCCACAGTCAATGCGCCGGGCAATAATGTGTTCGACACACATAATGTTGAAGCCGAATCGCGGAACATGAATGAAGCCTTGCGCGCCTTCAACGAGCATTTGGCAATGGCCAAAAAGCAGTTGGAAGTACGGATCGCCAATGAGGCTGAACACAGTGCAGATGTACAAGCCTTTACCCTTGCATTGAAGGATGAGGTGGGTGCAGTTGATGCCGCGATGGTCGAAATGGTGAACGAGGCCTTGCTGATCTTTTCCTACTTCAGGGAGGGGCAGTCGGATAATGCCGGCAAACGCATGGCAACGATGGACAGGAAGTTTGCCCTGTTGCTCGCCTCACTCAGTACCGTGCGGGATCGCGTTGGCCTGATTCAAAGCAAGCTCCTGGAGGAGGAGCTTGAGTCGGTCGAAGAACTGCGCCGGGTCGAATACGCGATCATGGTGTTCGTGCTACTGATGGTCAGTGCGGCCGTTATCTACGGGGGCAAGATCAGGCGCGAAATGGAGTCGCAAGCAGCCGAAAGGGAAGGTTATCTGGCAGTGCTGCGCGAAAGCGAGAAACAGGCCCGCCAGCAAGCATCGCTGCTGGACAAGGCCCAGGACGCCATTGTCGTTCACGGGATGGATAACCGCATCCTGTACTGGAACAAAAGTGCCGAGCGTCTCTACGGTCTGTCAAAGGAAGAGGCGCTCGGCAAATCGGCACAGGAGTTGATCTACCAGGGTAGCGCCGCTTTCAATGCGGCCACTAACAGCCTGATAGAAACGGGTGACTGGGCGGACGAAGTTACACTTCGACGCCGGGATGGCTGCACCATCACGCTCGAAAGTCATCGAACCCTGGTGCGAGACGATGATGGCCAGCCGCAATCCGTTCTGTCGATCAATACTGACATCACCCACCGTAAGACCGCTGAGCAAGAGGTCCAGCGTTTGGCCTTCTACGATCAGTTGACCGGGCTGGCCAACAGGCGGCTCATGTTGGACCGGTTACAGCATCTGCTGGCGGGCAGCTCCCGTAGCCTGCATACGAGCGCGATAATTCTCATTGACCTGGATAACTTCAAGACACTGAACGACACGCTGGGGCATGACAGAGGCGACATGTTGCTGCAGCAAGTTGCTCTGCGCCTTTGCGGCTGCATACGCGAGAGCGACACCGTGGCTCGCCTGGGCGGAGACGAATTCGTCGTCCTGCTGGATGGCCTTAATGAGAATCCTCCAGAAGCAGCTATCCAGGCCAAGGCTATTGGCGAAAAGATTCTCAACTCTCTGAACATTTCCTACCAGTTGGATGGATATGAGCACCACAGCACCCCCAGCCTCGGCATTGCGCTGTTCCAGGGGCAGCTGAGCACAGTGGACGATATTATGAAGCGCGCTGACCTGGCGATGTATCGCGCCAAGGCGGCGGGCCGCAATACCATGCGCTTCTTCGATCCGGAAATGCAGGCGGTTGCCACGGCACGCGCCAGACTGGAAGTAGACTTGCGCCAAGGCTTGCAGGACAACGAATTCCTTCTTCATTACCAGCCGCAGGTGAATAGTGAGGGCCGTATCATTGGCGCAGAGGCACTGATGAGATGGCAGAATCCTGAGCGCGGAGTCGTGTTTCCAGGCGAGTTCATTCCATTGGCAGAGGAAACGGGGTTGATTCTGCCGTTAGGCCGTTGGGCGCTGCAGGCAGCCTGCACTCAGCTGGTTGCCTGGGCAAAGCATTGGGAAACCGCCCGACTGGGTATGGCTGTGAATGTCAGCGCCCGCCAGTTTCACCATCCGGACTTCGTCGAGGAGGTACTGCAAGTACTGAAATACACGGGGGCCGATCCGAAGAAATTGAAACTGGAACTGACCGAAGGCCTGCTGATAGAGGATATGGAAGGTACTGTCGCCAAAATGATCGAGTTGAAAAAGATCGGCATAGGCCTTTCGCTGGATGATTTCGGAACCGGCTACTCGTCACTGTCATACCTGAAGAGCCTTCCGCTGGATCAACTCAAGATCGACCAGTCCTTCATCAGAGATGTGCTGGTTGATCCCAACGACGCCGCCATCGCCTGCGCGATTGTGAGCCTGAGCCAGATATTGGGGCTTTCGGTGATTGCAGAAGGTGTGGAGACAGAAGCTCAGCGCACCTTTCTGGTCAAGCATGGCTGCCAGACCTACCAGGGCTTCCTGTTTTCCCCGCCACTGCCAGCCGAACAATTTGAGGAGTATGTTCACGAAAGATTAATGGCGAGCACTGATTTCCCACGGACCAAGACTAAATCGCCATAACTTCGCAGGTGCCTGGGAACGTCCGCTTTCGGCTGTGGATTCAACCCAATGCGGACGATGAGAGGTCGACTCAAATGTGGCTCGCACCCGCAACTGCCGGAGGTAGCCTCGAACAACTAGTAGGAGAGAGCCTTCTTGCCCACCTGAGGATTTAGCACTTGAAGTGCCGTCATCAGGACTTGTACCAACTGACCACCTTCGGGCGCAGGGCGATATCATCCGCCATTACGCCAGGGGAACCGCCGCCATCAGCAACCACCTGTACTTCATAACCATCGCGCACCAGGCTCAGCGCCGGATAGACCGTGCAGACGTCATTGGTGACCCCGGCGATGATCAGTTTCTTGCGCCCCGTAGCCTTGACCGCTGAGGCGAAGTTCTCATCGTCCATGGCCTTGACGATAAACAACATCTCAGGCTATGAACTCGTAAGGGGCTGTCTTCTAATACAATGGGAATCTAACGCTTGTTAGGTGCCAGATCATTCTGTGGCCTTGTTTTTTGTTAAAAGTCGGACTTCGACCCGAAGCAGTCTTCGCTAACGATTGAACTCAAAGGCCTGGACAGCCGTTCGGGCAGGTCCGGCGGCATGATGGATCAGCCCGCAAAGAAGTACTTGCCTTTGATTTTCCTGGGGTTGACGAAGACGAAGTCTGGAAAGATTTTTCCTCGGACGTACCAAACAAAAGCCAGGATAACGATACTTATAGCTAATGCGATAGTGGTTGTTGCCGGACTCGATGTAAACCCCTCAAGCGATCTTGGGAATTGGGGAAGCACAAGGAGTATGTACGCGTTGTAGGCGCCGACGCGATGGTTGTAGAAGCCCCATACCAAAAACAAGGGAATCAAGGTCATTGAAACACCCATAACCCATTTGGCCGTTGGCCCCATCCTGGCGCCGATATCCAATCCCAGAAAGAATGCAATCAAAGCCTGGGCGAGCATTATCGTAATGAGAATATGTACGAGGAAAGAGACACAAGAAGGCAGAGCAAGGCAAAGAAAAATAAAACAACGAACAGGGCTGTCCTTAGCAAGAAGGTCTTCATAAGACTCCTTGGCCAACGTGAAATGGAGGTCAGTTGGGAAATGACACCTTGGCGGCAAGTCCCCCTGCGCGCGGTGTAATGATGCACTGAGGTTAATCCGTAGATACTCAAATGCAATGCAACTTCCCGCGCTTCCGCTCCTGGCTGGTTTCTGCCAGTCACCACCGGCAGCTATGGGATGAAAGCCACCTCTGACGACTCGACTGCGTCGGCCAAAACCAATTGCTTGCGGCACGCAACCTCTCATCTTTGGCATGACGCACACGTCCATATTTTCAAATGTTCAGCTTCGAAGCAGGAAAAGCGTCACCCTCGCTGATCGACACGGCGAGACGTGCGAACTGCGGCAAGTGGCGTTCCAACAGGCCATTCGTCTCGCCAGGGTCTGTTGACGTTTCGTTGCGAACCGCCGCGATCAGGGAAACATGACCGCCGCTGCGAGATACAGCAGCAACGCCAGCAGCAACACTACGGTGAAGCCCAGGTGGATCGCCAGCAGGGTCGCCAGCACGGCCGCCACCACCGATACGCTGGCGTTGACGGCCCAGGCGATCGGCACCAGTGCTTCGGCGCGCGCGGAGACGCGCCCGAGTCCGAGCGGAAACGGCATGCCCATGGCGAACGCCAGCGGCGCTACCAGCGCGGCGCAGATGCCGAACCTGGCGAGGGTCCCCACCGGCGCCAGCAGCTGGAACAACCGGGGCAGGGCGATCAGGTAGAGCAGGGCGATCACGCAGATCGCCAGGACTGGCCGCGCGAGCGGATGACGGGGCCCCACACCCGTTCCAATGTCCCCCCGCCGCCGGCCGGAGTAACGGCTGCCGAGGCCCGCGAAGATCAGGAACGCGCTGAGCGTTACCGCCACCGAATACAACGGGTGGCTGAGGAAAAGGGTGAACTTCTGGATGAAGGCGATTTCCACGAACATGAAGGCGAAGCCGATGGCGGCGAAGTAGGACACGACCCGAAGTTCGAACCTGGCCAACGCCGCATCCCGAGAGCGCCGCTGGCGCCGCCGCACCACCCATAGCGGCGCCAGGATCAGCAGCACGGCAGCCACGCTGGACTGCAGCAGCGTGGCGATCAGCACCGGATAGCCCCACTCCAGCATTGACAGGCCGCCCTGCGCCTTCAGCGCCAGCAGTTCCGGCAGCGAGCGCCACTTGAAGAAGTGGAAGAAATACGGCCGGTCATCCATGGTCGGACGCACGTCGAACTTGTAGCGCGCCAGGAACTGCGCGCGCTCGCCAGACAGCAGGGCCTGCGCCGCTTCGAAGAACCAGGGCCGGTCGAGCAGGTTGTAGCGATTCGCCTCGGCCACGGTCATCCCGGGGTAGTAGGCCAGGTCGAAGGAGCGCGCCCGGCAGAACTCTCGCAGCACGGCGATGCCGGAGACGTCAAAATCCCTGTTGCTGACCAGCAGCGTCGCGGTCTTCCAGCCACGGATCATGACAATGCGGCGCGCCGCGCTGGCCTGCCCGTCGCGCTCGATGGCCGCGGCCGCGGTGGCCAGCAGCCTGGGAACATCGCGGGGCGGCAGGGTGACCCAGCGGGTGATGGCCAACAGGCCGCCGGGCGCGAGATGGTGCAGGTACTCGGCGAAGGCGTCCACCGTGTACAGGTAGTTCTCGGACAGCGCATGCAGGCCGCCCGAGGCGGTGCCGAAGGAGTCCAGCAGGGCGATCTGGATCAGGTCGTAAGGCTCTTCGCGCGAAGCCACCAGGCCGCGCGCCTCGCCGATCAGCACGCGGACGTTGGGCGCGCTGTACGGCTTGCCGGAGAAGTCGGCGAAGCGGCGCTGGACCAGATCGATCACCTGCGGGTTCAGTTCGATGGCATCCACCGCGCTGGCGCCGTGGTAGATCGCCTGCAGCACATCGGCACCGGCGCCGCTGCCCAGCACCAGCACGCGGGGTTGGTGCAGCAGGTGATAGGGCAGAGCCGAGGTCAGATAGTCCAGGTAGGCGAGCGGTTCGCGGCGCCCGTCATAGCGGTTCAGCACGGAAAGGCCGTCGCCGTCGGTGAAGATGGCCAGTTGTGCGGGCGGCTCCTGCGTCGCATTGAGGCTCCGGCCCGGCGCGTGGCGCAGGGGAATGGTCGGGCTGTCGACGACCGTGAGCAGGCCCAGCGGACTCCAGGTCTGGGCGATTGCGCGCGCATCCTTTATACGCAGCGTCTGGCTCAGTTCCTTGTACTCGGAGGGCGACAGGGCGATCCAGCGCTCGGGTACGCCGGCCGGCACCGCGACTGCCGCCGCCAGCAGCAACGGCGCGAGCCAGTGCCTATGCCCCGTGCAAGCCATGGCGGCCAGTGCCCCGGCGGCGATGCCGGTGCCGCCCAGCAGCCGCAACGCATCGACGGGCGTCAGGGCGAACAGCGCGGCGACGATCGCCAGGCTGCCCACGCCGGCGCCGAGAATGTCGAAGGCGTAGATCCGATGAATCTGTTCCTGAAAGCAGGTGAAAGTCAGGCAGATGCACACCGCCGCGCAGAAGAACGGCACGAACAGCAGCAGGTAGATCAGCAGCAGGCGCGCCGACTGCCGCGCGTCCCAGAGGATCTCGAGGGGATTGAACGGAACCTGCTGGGCCAGGCTGAAGCAGGCGATGGCGCTCAGTCCGAACAGCACCGCGCCGCCGATGAACACGCCGTGGAAGCGCGGCGCCAGCACAGGCCGCGCCAGCGCCACGGCGGTGCCGGCAGCGCCGTAGCCGAGCAGCGCGACGCTGATCATCATGTAGGCGAAATGGTGCCACTGGATGATCGAAAGCAGTCGCAGCAGCACCTCATAGCCGAGCGCGGAGGCAGACAGCAGCGCCAGGGCGAGCAATGGCGGCGAATGCATGCTCAGCCGCCTCCGACCAGCGGCACGAAGCGCACAGGCAGCACCTGCCGGGTGGACACACTGCCATCGCCGGCCTTCTCGATCAGCAGCAGGTACTGGATCATGAACGGCGCGCCGACCGGGATTACCATCCGTCCGCCGACCTTGAGCTGGGCGATCAGTGGCGGCGGCACATGGCTAGCGGCGGCGGTGACGAGGATGGCATCGTAAGGCCCGTGCTCGGGCCAGCCGTGGTAGCCATCGCCCAGCCGGGCCTGCACCTTCGCATATCCCAGCCGGCCCAGGCGCTCCCCGGCCTGCACTGCCAGCGGCTCGATGATCTCCATCGTGTAGACCGCCTGCGCCAGTTCGGCGAGGATCGCCGCCTGGTAGCCCGAGCCAGTGCCGATCTCGAGTACCACGTCGCCGGGCCCGACCTGCGTCAGGTCGGTCATCAGGGCGACGATGTAGGGCTGGGAGATGGTCTGGCCGTAGCCGATCGGCAGCGGGCGGTTCTCGTAGGCGTAGGGCACCTCGTCGGGCGGGACGAACCTATGGCGTGGCACCTTGGCCATCGCGGCCATCACCGGCGCGGCAAACTCGACCCTGCCGGTTTCGTCGCGGGTGACGGACGACATATTGGCGATCTCCCGCACCATGGCGTCGCGCAACGGCGCGAACGGGTCGTCGGCATGCAGGCCGGCGGATGCCAGCGCCAGAGCGATGGCAGGCGCCAGGATGCGCGTCAGGAGCATCACCGGCTTCACAATGACTCCTCCGCCTGAGGAATAGTCGAATCGTATGGCCGGCGGGCTGGCTCGGCAAGCCCGGGGGTGCCGGCGACCAAACCAGGCAGCGGCGACTGCCTGAGAAAATATCGCAACCCGTAACTGCACTGATAGCAGCCAGCCAGTTCAAGCGGTGATACAAAAGTGAATACGATTGTCAGCTAGTGGCCGATCGTTGCCTGTCGCGAAGGGCTGCAGTCGACCCGAAGCTGACGGTGGCGACAGGCAAAAATCGGCCAGAAGCGGTCACCTCTGCGCCTCACAAGCGCGACTCTCAGGCGCGCTTGGGGAGCTTCCAGTTCGGGCGGATGAAGTGGCATGTGTAGCCATTCGGTATACGTTCGAGGTAATCCTGGTGCTCCGGTTCCGCTTCCCAAAAGGGCCCTGCCGGTTCGATTTCGGTGACTACTCGGCCTGGCCACAGGTGTGAAGCATCGACATCGGCAGCGGTGTCCTCGGCGATGTCGCGTTGCTGTTCGCTGAGGTAGTAGATCGCCGAACGATAGCTGGGGCCCAGGTCATTACCCTGACGGTTTGGCGTGCTGGGGTCGTGTATCTGGAAGAAGAACTCAAGGATCTGCCGGTAGCTGATCACGGCAGGGTCGAAGACGATCTCGATGGCTTCGGCGTGGTTGCCATGGTTGCGGTAGGTGGCATTCGGCACATCGCCGCCGGTGTACCCGACCCGAGTGCGCAGCACACCGGGATAGCGCCGCAGCAGATCCTGCATGCCCCAGAAGCAGCCGCCGGCGAGAATGGCAGTTTCGGTTTGTCTGGTCATGGTCTGTCCTTCCTCACGGGGATATTGGGTATAGCCATTGTTATGAGGGCGTGTTGGCCAATTCCAAGGATTCGCGCAAACAGAACTGGAATGATCGCTTTTTGGCTGTGGATTCAACCGGTCAATGCAACAGTCTGGCTAAATCGCTCAGCGGGTGTTTCCTGGTCTAGTGTTTTCCGAGGGCAGCTATTTAGCTGCCTGGCCACTTCATTGAGGGTGAGGCTCTGACGCAAAAGAGGCGCTGGCTACTCGCTGCGTACGCTCTCAGTGTCAGGTGTTCGTATGTACGGGGCGCTGTATGCGCAGCACCAACCGGTCGATCTGCGGTACCAGCAGATTGGCGGCTAGCACGGCGAAGCAGAGACCATCGGCATAAAGCCCGAATTCGCGAATCAATTCAGTCAGCGCGCCAATGGCCGCGCCGAACAGGATGCGACCGGCGCGTGTATCGGGACTGGTGACCGGATCGGTGGCGATGAAGAAGGCGGTGAAGAGATAGCCACCGAGACTGAGGCTGTACAGGCTTTCCTGTAGGCTATGGCCGGCTGCCATACACAGCAATACTGTGCTCGCGAGCATCGCCAGCGGAATCTCGATTCGGATCACCCGCAGGACTGCCAGTAGCAAACCGCCGGCAATGTAGCCGTACCCCGACAGATTGGGGGTGATCAGTGTGAACTGGTTCTTGGCCAACTGAGTGGCGCCGGCGAACGCATCGAGGTTAAGGCGTGGCGCCAGCTGCAACTGTTGTAGAAGAACCGCCTTGGCGTCCAGGGTGAGAGTCCAGGGGGCATAGTTCGAAGGCGCAGGGTACAGTTGCTGGTAGAAGCAGATAGCGATGATCCCCAAGCCAACCATGGCGGGGTTGAGGCGGTTGCGACCCAGGCCTCCACTGCCGTGTTTACACAGTGCGAGCGCGGCAAAACTGGCCAGGGCGATCATCCACAGCGGCACCAGCAGCGGCAATGCCCGAGCCAGTATCAGGCCTAGCACCAGCCAGCTCAGGTCGCTCAAGCCCTCGCGGACATTACGTCCGCGCAGGCGCAGCAGGCCGGCTTCGAAGCCCAGGGCGAGCAGCACGCACCAGAAGGTCTGCAACCAGACCACGATGCCAAATTGCCAGGCGTACAGGGCGGTACCCGGCAGGAGACACAGGCTGACCAGCAGCATCATTGTGCGCAGTTGTCGGTGCGCGGTAGGACGGAGTATCAGGCTCATGCACGTAGCTCCGTCTTGCTCTGGCGGAAACGTTCGCGCAGCGGCAGATTGCTTGGGCAGGTGCTGCTGCAGCTGCCGCATTCGATACAGGCATCCAATCGCAGGTCCAGCAGGCTGGCCTTGTCAAGACGTTCGGCAGCAGCGTAGAGATCCAGCGGTCTGAGCAACATCGGGCAGACATCCACACAGCGCGTACAGCGAATGCAACTGCCTGCGGGCTGAGGTGCCGGCAAGTAGCGCTCGGCGCCGAATATCAGGCAACTACTGGTCTTGCTGATGACGGCAGTGGGGTCCGGTAACGGCTGTCCCATCATCGGCCCGCCGACCTGGGTCAACTGGCCTTCGGGGGCCGCGCCAGCAACTGCGCGCAGTGCGCTGACCGGGTAACCCACTGGCACCAGGACATTCCCGGGGCGCTCGCAGTTCCCGGTCAGCGTCAGCACGCGTCTTACCAGTGGTTCGCCGTGGAAGATGGCCCGGCCCAGTGCGTAGAGCGTCGCGACATTCAGCGCCAGTACGCCGATATCGGCGGGCAGGGTCCCTGGCGCCAGGTTGCGGCCACTAAGGCTCTTGATCATCAACGGCTGCCCCCCTGCCGGGTAACGCGCCGGTAGCGGACATATTTCGACCCGGGTGCGCGCCCGGCGAGTGGCGGCGCGTAACGCAGCCATCGCCTCAGGTTTGTTGGTTTCGATACCAAATCGGGTCAGCGTTATTCCCATCAGCGCGGCGACATAGTCGGCGGCCTCGATCAGCGCCTCGGCACGTTCGCGCATGAGACGGTCATCGCAGGTAAGGAAGGGCTCGCATTCGGCACCGTTGATCAGCAGAAGATCGGGCTGCTGGGCGCCAGCCAGCTTGAGGGCCGTCGGGAAACCCGCCCCACCAAGGCCGACTATGCCCATCTGCAATGCTCGTTCGACCAGCGCCTCGGGCGTTTGCGGTAGCCCCAGCACTGGGCGTTCGATCCACTCATCCAGACCATCGGCGTTCAGAATGACGGCCATGACCGGCTCGGCCGAGTCGGCTGCGAAGGCGAGATCAATCCGTTCCACGATGCCGGAGGTGCTGGCATGCACCCAAGGGGTGTTGTCATCGCCAATACCGATCACCTCGCCCTTGCGCACATGCTGTCCCGGCTGCACGCAAGGCTGGACAGAACGGCGACCCCGCTCGAGCGGAATCGCCAGCTGTATGTTTTCGACCGCGACCGGGGCAACCGGCGTGGCGTTGGATAATTCTTTGTAGCCCCTGAGCTCGACGCCTCCGTGCCAACTCCGCTGTGAGGGTGAGGCGATGGCCAGCAGGCTGCGCCAGAAGGGTTTCTGTTGCGGCTGACGCTGGGCGCGGACGCG
The DNA here is from genome assembly GCF_057839025.1 of Pseudomonas sp. KH_046_1. Lineage (NCBI taxonomy): Bacteria > Pseudomonadati > Pseudomonadota > Gammaproteobacteria > Pseudomonadales > Pseudomonadaceae > Pseudomonas > Pseudomonas sp. KH_046_1. The sequence continues at coordinate 3,604,318 of NZ_CM174481.1, read as the reverse complement.
GCTCTGCATGCGTTCGACGCTCTGCAACGAATGGCTAGACATTTTCTGTCCTCCAATTTTTTGGCAAAAAACACCCCTGTGCACTAATGCACATAATGGTTTTTTTGCTTCCGGGACGTGGAGCGGAAAGGGAGGGGGACAATTGATCACCCGCGGAACTCAGAGTGCCGAATGGAGGCTTTGTTCATTTTTTGATCAGGCTTGCTGATGGACGGTTGGTCATCCCGTGCGGGCGCGTGGGAGCGGTCAGGCAGTGATCGGGGCGGGTAGCGCCAACGTGCGGGGCGTGCCGGGCGCTATTTCCGGCAATGCAGCTTTAATCTCTTGTAAGCAGTGGTGCCCGCAGTTTGGGTAAAAAAGCGCGCCGCGAAGGGGCAGCCGGGATCAGAGAGGTGGTGATTGATGCGCGTAAGCCTGCTGGTGATGTTGTTGACGTTGCTGTATGGCTGTGGCGAACGGATCGAGCGCGTTTCCGGACCGACCATGGGGAGCACTTTTTCGATCCAGTACGTACCCGCCGCGCAGACGCCCGACTCGCAGCGAGTAAAGGCCGAAGTCGAGACGATACTCGGGGCGCTCGACCAGCAGTTTTCCAACTGGCGCGGCGACTCCGTGGTTTCCCGCTTCAACGATCTGCCGGCCGGCGCCTGTCAGGCGTTGCCGGAAGATATGCATCGCTTGCTGGCGTACGGTGAGTTTCTGTTCCGCGAGAGTGGCGGGGCTTTCGACCTGACGGTGCAACCATTGATGAACCTCTGGGGCTTCGGTCCGCAGTCACGGGGGGAGCACTTGCCGGATGCTGGCGCGCTGGCACGGGAGCGGGCACGGGTAGGGCATCAGCACTTGCGCCTGGATGGCGAAAAGCTGTGCAAGGATGTGGCGGCGCAACTGGATTTCGACAGCATGGTCGCCGGCTATGCGGTGGATCGGGTCGGCGATAGGCTTTCGGCCCTGGGTATCCAGGCCTATCTGGTCGAGATCACCGGCGAACTCAAGGCGGTCGGCCGCAAGCCGGATGGCTCGCCCTGGCGCATCGCCCTGGAGGTGCCGAGCGGCGCAAGCGAGCAGCAAGTGGCGCGCGCCATTGCACTGGATGGCTACAGCGTTTCCACCTCCGGGGATTATCGCAACTATTTCGAGGAAGGTGGTCAGCGCTATTCGCACACCTTCGATCCACGTGTCGGCAGGCCGGTGAAGCACGCGCTGGCGGCAGTGACGGTGGTCGACCCTTCGGGGCTGCATGCCGATGGCTTGTCTACGCTGTTGATGGTGCTCGGCCCGGAGGAAGGCTATGCCTTCGCCGAGCGGCATGACCTCGCTGCCTATTTCATCATGCGCCAGGGGCAGGGTTTCGTTGCCCGGGCGACGCCGCGATTCGAGTCGTTGTTTCCAGGGCAGGGCAAGACGAAGCAGTAGTTGAAGGAAGCCGCGCCTTTCTAAACGCTTGCTCCCAAGGTTACCAGGATATCCCCCCAGGCTACCTTCTTCCTCGATTACACCTTGGTGAAGGATAGCCACATTGATACGCCAGCGTGGCTCAGGCCGCTCCGAACCAATTACCACTCAGGCGGGGAATTGGGCTATCCAGTGCCTGGCAATCTCTTCGCGCCGGCAGATCCACACCGCGTCGTGGCCTTGCACGTAATCGAGAAAGCGCGCCAGCGCCATCGCACGACCAGGATGGCCACTGATCCGCCCATGCAGGCCGATGCTCATCATCTTCGGGTGTTGCGCGCCCTCCTGCCACAGCAGGTCGAAAGCATCCTTGAGCAGCCGGAAGAAGTCTTCACCGCAGGCGAAACCATTGGGCAGCAGGTAGCGGGCGTCGTTGTTGACCAATGTGTAAGGGATCACCAGGTGGGCGGGCGAGCCTGGGAGCCAATAGGGCAGATCATCGTTGTAGGCGTCTGAGCTATAGAGAAACCCACCTTCCTCATGCAACAGGCGACGGGTGTTCTGGCTGACCCTTCCTGTGTACCAACCTGTGGGGCGTTTACCGCAGATCTGCTCGATCACGTCGAGGGTGAGGCGGATATGGCGCCGCTCCTGGTCTTCAGGCATGTCGCGATAGTCCAGCCAACGGTAGCCATGCCCGGCAATCTCATGCCCGGCAGCGCAGAGCGCATGGCCAATCGCCGGGGTGAGTTCCAGTGCCCGGCCGACGGCGAAGGCGGTCAGCGGCAGGCCTCGGGCGCTGAACAGCTGCAGAATGCGCCACACACCTGCGCGCGATCCGTATTCGTACATGCCCTCGACGCTCAAGTCCGGTTCCCCCACGCGCGGCGGGCGGCCCGGTAGCTCGTGAAGCCAGGCCTCCGACTGTGCATCGCCATTGAGGATGCATGACTCCGCGCCTTCTTCGATGTTGAGTACGAACTGGACCGCGACGCGCGCCTCACCGGGCCATCGCGGGTGGGGTGGGCAGCCGCCATAACCGACGAGGTCGCGAGCGGACATCAGCCCAGCTCGAAGGTCGTGACGCCGAACACACGTTCGTGCGCGATCGCCGGAGGAGGGCCGAGGTACATGCGTGCGCAGCCGAAAACCTCGATCATGCCCTGTTGGTGCACGAGCGCCATCGCGGCGGGGTTATTCTCCGGCGCATCGAGAAACAGCGGGCCGCCCTCGGCAAATTCCGCCAGGCGCGCGTAGAGGGCATTGGCTGCCAGGGCGTCATCGGCGAACAAGGGGCCGATCTTGTAGCCTTCCCGGCAGCGCCTTGCTACGCCATAGCCGCTTAGCCTGCCCTCGCGCTGGCAGCCCACGGCGAGTGCATCGGCCTGGGCTATCCACCCGCTCAGGAAGGTTGCGCGCGCGGCGGGGAAGCAGGTGCGGTCGTAATCGACAACCTGATCGAACGGGAAGGTGGCCAACGGAACGATGTCCTGGTCGTCTACCTGCGAGGTCGTCGGGCGGGCGGTGAGATTGGCACGAAAACGCATGTTGCGATGGGAGAAGACGAAACCACCCTTGGCGTAGTAGTCCTGCATCGCGAAGACGCCGTCCATGCCGATGCTCGCGCCTGGGTGCAGGCGGGCGAGGAGTCGCTCGCGGCGTGCATGCCAGAGGGTATTGCCCAGACCTTGACCGCGATATTCAGGCCGGACGATGAAAAAACCCATGAAACCGAATTCGCCGTTGTAGGAGGTGATGGCACCGCCGCCGATCAATTCGCTACCCTGGTACGCCGCGATGAAGGCGGCAGGGTCCGTAGCCCAGAACAGCTCGGCATCGTGAAGGCCGGGATTCCAACCCTCACGGGCAGCCCAATCGACGAGCTCGTCCAGCTCGGGACGGGTCATGTTGCGTATGACCAGCTGATTCGACACCGCGAAGTTCTCCTCAGTCGCTAATCGAGCGTGTGGTCCATCCCACTCTGAACCCTTTCGGTATAGCTTCAACCGGAGTATTGATCCAGGTCGTCACGTTACCTGCAGGCGCCTGGCCTGCCCGCGGCGCAGCTTTCGCGGGCAAGCGGGGGCGTACAACATCAAAGGTGAGTCGCAGCCGCGGTCCGGAAAAGAAACCGCGGCGACCGATCAATCAGGCGGCGGGGAGCAGGCCTTTCTGTTTGGCGACATGAGTCGCCAGTGCGTCCATCAAATCCGGGGACAGGCAGTCATAGGGTTCCAGGCCGATCGAGCGCAAGCGCTCGCGGATAGCCTTCATTTGCGCTGGCGGTGTGCCGGTTTCGATGATCGAGGACACGAACGCCGCGAATCCCGGCGCAGCCCATCCGCGCTGTGGCGAAAGCTCGGTGTGGACGAAGTCCAGGCCATAAAACGCATGGTTCTTGTTCTCGATGCGCCCAAAGAGATGAGCGTGACACTGCTTGCAGGCGTGGCGCTGGATGGTGGCGGATTCGTCGACAATCGCCAGTTTTTCGCCGTGGGCAATGACGCTGACCTTATCTCGAGGCACCACGGCGATGACGGCGAATGTCGCGTTTTGTGGTTTCCAGCATTTGCTGCAGCCGCACGCGTGGTTATACAGCGTTTGTGCGTCGATCTTGACCTCGACCTTGTCGGTCGCACACAGGCATTGCAGGGTGCCACCTGTGAAATTCGCGGCGGCGGGTTGGATACCATTGTCCAGTGCAGGGTGAAGTTGCAAGGTGCTCATGCTGGCGTCTCCGTTTCAGGGGGGCAGACAAAAGTGCCTGGGGCCGTGCCCCAGACCGGTAGTTCATCGGAACTCGATGACGGCGCGGATCGATTTGCCTTCATGCATCAGATCGAACCGCGGCGGGTTTCGAAAAGGGCACAGTGCATAAACGAGCGACCTCCTTCGGTGCGACCGGTCGGTTACCCAGATCAAGAATAGTCTGCGATGACGCCTCGAGCGCGGCCAGGGCCAGCGCACGGGCGAGGGTGCAGAATTCAGAGGGAATCCACACACACATGTCCAAGGGTTGCGTTCGTTTGCCGAGCCCTCCAGGTCGATGGACTGCAATCGAAGTGCCGACTGAACCAACGGGAGAAGGCACTGAGCTCGGAAAAACCCAGGACGCCGGCTATCTCACTCAAAGGATGATTGGAATGTGCCAAGTGGCGCATTGCCAACTCTGCTCGCACCTGATCCAACAGTGAGGAAAATGTTTCACCTTCCTGTACCAGCTTTCGATGCAGTGTCCGTCTGTCAATGCCCAGGTTGCCCGCTACTTGTTCTACCGAGCAGCGCCCCGTGGGCAGCAGCATCCAGATCATCTGACGCACCTGCTCAAGCAAAGCAGTCCTGGAGTCTTCGCGGATACTTTCCAGGTACTGATGAACATAACGGGCCATATCCGGATCGGCGCTGGGCAGGGTTTTGTCGAGGTCGACACTACGACAGACGATGCCATCCATCAGGCTATCGAACTGCACGGAGGTGGCGAACACTCGGCGGTGTCGGCTGTCGTCGAGCGGCGCCGCGTGACGGAAGCAAACCACTGAGGGATGCCAGTGGTTACCCAGCAAGGTTTTCAGCAAGCGGTGAGTCACCGCCACTGAAAGCTCCATCGCCTGGCGCACCGGCAGGTTGCCCACCGTGACCTGCTCCATGCGCAAAACCACCACGCCGCCACTTTCCTCGATATTCAATACCAGCCCCTGATTGTGCAGGTAAAGGAAATCGCGGAACGCTTCCAGTGCCGAACGGATAGTCGGCTCGTCGCGCCATAGCAGTGCCAGAGGTCCCAGATTGGAGAGCTTTCGAGTTTCCGCCATGCGCAAACCAAAATCATCCACACCGGCCTCACGTGCCGAACTTTCCAGCAACTGTGCTACGGCTTCGGTGGGGATTTTCAAGTCGGGTTGAAGCAGGCATCGCGGATCGAGACTGACGAGGCGCAATTGCTGCAGATAATCAACGTGCAGCGATCGGGCTATTTCCGCGTAATTAGTCAAGCTGGCACTGCGAACGAGACCGCTCATGGGTGATTTACCAATCCGGGACAGCGATTTATCAGATTAGCAGGTTGATGTCCCGTCAAGTCAAGTTGCGTGCCGGCAACCGGGCGATATTGCGTCACCACCATGACGGAGTGTTACCCCATGAAATTGCACAATCGAGTTGCCTTGGTGACCGGAGGAGCAGGTGGCCTGGGCCGAGCCATTGCTCTGCGCCTGGCCAGCGAAGGCGCCAACGTGGTCATTTGCGACATCAACGAAAAGGCGCTTGAGGCCACGCGTGCCGAGATCGAAGAGCGCGGCGCGCAATGTCTGGCGCTGCGTTGCGATGTCTCGTCGAGCAGCGAAGTGATCACGATGTTCGATCAGATCGACGCGCGTTTCGGCGCACTACACATCCTGGTCAACAACGCAGCCCTGGTGCCAGACAAGCCCCATGACGAAGAGCGGCGCAAGCGGCATTACGCACTGGTCACGCAGCCGGTGCGCCGACAGTCGCTGGAAATTACCCGCAACATGGACGATGCCGAGTGGAAGCGTTTCTGGGCGGTGAACGTTGATGGCGTGTTCTTTTGCACCCGTGCCGCCTTGCAGCGCATGGAGCCGCAGCGCTACGGCAAGGTCATCAACATCGCGAGCATCGCCGGTATTTCCGCCATGAGCGCTCACAGTCCGCATTATTCCGCGACCAAGGGTGCGGTGATCGCATTCACCCGCTCGGTGGCCTATGAGGTGGCCGGCGCCAATGTTCAGGTCAATGCCATCTGCCCCGGGGGCGTACGAACTCCGGCCTTCGAACATTTCCTCGATCAGCAATCGCCTGAACAACTCAACGTACTCAACCAAATCCTTCCGCTGGGGCGTATAGGAGAGGCCGAGGAGTATGCGGCACTCGTGTCCCACCTAGCCTCCGACGAGTGCTACTTGGTCGGGTCGATCATCAATGCCTCGGGTGGAACTTACATCTGAGGCAAGTTGCGGTGACCAACGCGAATGTCCCGAAAGGTCAAGTGCGTGTCCCGTACGGTCAATCCGAATCGAATCAGTGAACTTAGAGTGGGTTCAACCACTAACAAAAATAAAGGAACTGTCCATGCCTCTGAATCAGTCCAAACCCTTCACGCCGACCTGCGATGCCATGCGCGATGCCGGCAACTGGAATCCCGCCTGGGACACGTTGGCCGAACTGGACGCCGAGTGGATCGAGAAATTCCTCGCTATGGCCGTGCATCCCTTGCGCAACGACGTGCTGGCTCCAAAGACCATCGAACTGATCTCGATCGCCGTCGATGCCTCCTGCACTCATTTGTATGCCCCAGGCGTGCGTCGCCACATCCGCAAGGCCCTGGAGCTCGGCGCCAGCATCGAGGAAGTGCTCGCGGTGTTGCAGCTGACCTCGGTGCTGGGCATCCACAGCATGGCGGTGGGCGCCCCAATGCTTATCGAAGAAGCGCAGAAGTTGGCCGTTAACGGCCCAATGCAAACCACCTACTGAATTTCTTTCGATACCGCATTCCGAGGTCACCACCATGTTTTATACCCATGACTCGCTGTTCCCGGAAAACCAGGACAAGCTGATCATCTCTGTTGCGCCCTACGGCCCTGAATGGATGCCGTCCGACTTTCCGCAAGATATTCCGGTAAGCATGGACGAGCAGGTGCAGAAGGCTGTTGATTGCTACAACGCCGGCGCCACGTTGTTGCATGTGCATGTACGCGAGGCTGACGGCAAGGGCTCAAAGCGCATGTCGATGTTCAACGAGATGTTGCATCGCCTGCGCGAAGCAGTGCCAAAAATGATTTTGCAGGTGGGCGGGTCCATTTCCTTCGCGCCTGAGCCAGGTTGCATTGCCCAGTGGCCCGCCAATGACTCGCGCCACGCCCTGGCGTTGCTCGAGGTCAAGCCGGATCAGGTGACCATCGCCATCAACACCAGTCAGATGAACATCACCGAGCTGCTGACGGCGCAGGATGTTGAAGGTACATCGTTGGCTGATCCAGGTATGTGGGCTGCATTCCGTGACATGCATCTGGAAGCCGGTCCGAGCTTCTATGAAACCAACTTGCGCCTCTTGTGTGAAAACGGCATCCAGCCATTTTTCATGCTGGGTCATGTCCATCAGCTGGAAACCGTTGAGCACATTGTGCGCAACGGCTTGTACAAAGGCCCGCTAAACCTGTGTTACGTGGGCATTGGTGGTGGCCTGGCCGGGCGACATCCTGCCGATTTGGTCGAATTTGCCCGCCGTGTGCCGGATGGTGCGGTCCTGACCAACGAGTCGATCATGCGCACCATTTACCCCACCAATGCCATCGCCATTGCTATGGGGCATCACGTACGAGTCGGCATTGAAGACTGTCTGACCGGCCCGCGTTATGAGCGTATGACCTCCGTCCAACAGATTGAATGGTGTGTGCAGCAGGCCCGGCACCTGGGTCGTGACATCGCCACTGCCGACGAAGCCCGCGCCACCATGAAGATCGGCGAAAGCTACGCCAGCACCGATGAAACGCTCAAGGCACTTGGCTGGGCACCGAATCGCCAGCCGGGCCAGCGCGGCAACCTGATGTGGAACTAGCTCCAGGCTGAAATCTGCGGTGGGTTTCCACCGCAGACATCTTTCGTGCGGCCCTTGCCGTGCGCAAACCCTTGATCACGCTGTCTGCGAATCAATCTGGAGTGCCCGATATGGCTCTTCCCATCAGCAGCACTGGCATCGCCGTGGATGATGCACCGCGAGTCTCGCGTGGCTACGCCTGGCTGGTGTTCGTGCTGACATTTGGCTTGATGTTGTCCGACTACATGTCGCGCCAGGTCATCAATGCCGTTTTCCCTTCACTTAAAGTTGAATGGGCTTTGAGCGACACTCAGCTCGGCGCGCTGGTCAGCGCCGTTGCACTTACCGTGGGGCTCATGACCTTTCCCGTGTCCCTGCTGGCCGATCGCTGGGGCCGCGTGAAAAGTGCCACGGCCATGGCTATCGTCTGGGGACTGGCAACTATCGCCTGCGGCCTGAGTGGCAACTTTGTCGCAATGCTGATGGCCCGCGCCGTGGTCGGTCTGGGAGAGGCGGGTTACGGCAGTGCAGGTGGTGCGATTCTGCTTAGCGTTTTTCCGCGTCGCTTGCACTCCACGGTGATTGGCGCCTTTCTCGCCGCCGCGTTGTTCGGCTCGGTGCTCGGCGTGGTTCTGGGCGGCGTGCTGGCGCAACATTACGGTTGGCGCATGGCATTTATTGCGGTGGGCGCGGGGGGCTTGTTGCTCGCGGTGATCTACCCGATGGTGGTTCGCGAGCCTGCCAAGCCTATCACTCAAACCCCGGTAGCACGCATGCCGCTGAAGGCCGTGCTGCGCAAACTGCTGACCACACCGACCTCGCAATGGACCTACCTTGGGTCGGGTCTGCAGATGTTTATCCAGGGCTCGGTGATTGCCTGGATGCCCAGCTATCTGAACCGTTACCACGGCATGGACATGACTCAGTCAGCGACCAGCGCCGGCCTGCTGGTGCTGGTCGCGGGGATCGGCATGACCGGTGGCGGCATGCTGGTCGATCGCCTGAGCCGCCGCGATGATCGCAACAATCTACGCGTCCCGATGCTCTATGCCCTGATCTCGGCGGTGATCATGCTGACGGCGTTTGTACTGCCGCCAACCCCGCTGCAATTGGTACTGATCGGTATCGGCCTGCTGATCGGTGCCGGTTTCGCCGGGCCTTCCGGTGCCGCCATCTGCGATGTGACCAGTGCCTCGATCCATGCCTCGGCGCTGGCAGTCGTGGTGCTGGCCAACAACATCATCGGACTTGCACCCGGTCCGTTCATCACCGGTGTGCTGGCTGACGCCTTCGACTTGCGATTCGCCATGACCCTGGTGCCTCTGGCCAGTTTCGGCGCGGCTTTCGCCTACCTGCAGGCCAGTCGGCATTACCGCAATGATCTCGCTCGCCTGCAGCAGGCAGAGCGTACTTCATAAAAGACAGATTCCTCACTCCAACCCGTCCCGGGCAGTAGCCCGCTGCGGTGCTGCCCTTGAGCGCAGCCAAACCACCATGCCAACAATAATAGGTGACCGTCGATGCTCGGCCTGATGCAACACCAACCGCTACTGATTTCTTCGCTGCTTGAACACGCCTGTGTTTCCCACCCGGATGCCGAAATCGTTTCGCGCACTGTAGAAGGCAATATCCATCGCTGCACATATGCTGACGTCGGCCGCCGCGCCGGGCAGATCGCTAACGCCCTGACCACCCTCGGAGTGCAGCCGGGTGAGCGCATCGGCACGCTGGCCTGGAACGGTTACCGGCACATGGAGTTGTACTTCGGGGTATCCGGTATGGGTGCCGTCCTGCATACCATCAATCCGCGGCTATTCCCTGAGCAGATCGAGTTCATTGCCAACCATGGCGAAGACCAATACCTGTTTTTCGATCTGAGCTTCTCTGCCCTGGTGGAAGAACTGGCGCCGAAACTGCCGACGGTCAAAGCCTTCATCGCCCTGTGCGATCGGGCGAGCATGCCCGACATCAAGGTAGCCAATCTGCGCTGTTATGAAGAGCTGCTCGCCGACCAATTACCGCAGTTCGATTGGCCATCGCTCGATGAAAGCTGCGCCTCCTCGATGTGCTACACCTCCGGTACCACGGGTAATCCCAAAGGCGTGCTGTATTCGCACCGATCCTCCGTACTGCACTCGATGATGTCCTGCACACCCAGCGGCTTTTCCCTGTCAGCGAACGACGTGGCGTTGATTGTGGTGCCGATGTTCCATGTCAACGCCTGGGGCATGCCCTATGCCGGCGCCTTGTCCGGCGCCCGGCTAGTACTGCCGGGGCCCGCCATGGACGGTGCCAGCCTTTACGAATTGATGCGTGATGAAGGCGTGACCATGGCGCTCGGCGTACCGACCGTGTGGATGATGCTGCAGCAACATGTTGAAAAGGCCGGTCTGCAACCGCGCGACGAACTGCGCCTGGACCGTGTGGTCATCGGTGGCGCTGCTGCACCGCGTGCGGTTGTCGAATGCTTCGAGCGTCAGTTCGATGCCCGTGTCATGCACGCCTGGGGCATGACCGAGATGTCACCGGTGGGCACCGTCTGCCATCCGCTGCCTAAACATGTCGATGCAAGCCTCGAACAACGCCTTGATCTGCAAGGCAAGCAAGGCCGCGCTCCCTATGGTGTGTCGATGAAGATCATCGATGACGAGGGCAGGTGCTTGCCGCGTGATGGCAAGGCATTCGGCCATTTGCTGGTCAAAGGCCCGTGGATCGCCAGTGGCTACTTTCGCGGTGAAGGCGGCCCAATCCTCGACAGCGACGGTTGGTTCGATACCGGCGATATCGCCACCATCGACCCGGACGGCTACATGCAGATCACGGACCGCGCCAAGGATGTCATCAAGTCCGGCGGTGAATGGATCTCCTCGATCGATCTGGAAAACGCCGTCATTGGTCACCCGGCGGTTGCGGAAGCTGCGGTGATTGGTATTGCCCACCCGAAATGGCAGGAGCGTCCGCTGCTGGTCGTCGTGCTGAAGAGTGGCCGATCCGCCAGTCGCGAAGCGTTGCTCGATTTTCTCACCGAGAAAGTCGCGCGCTGGTGGCTGCCCGATGACGTGGTTTTCGTGGATGAACTGCCACACACCGCTACGGGCAAGGTACAGAAACTGAAGTTACGAGAAATGCTCCGTGACTATCGGTTGCCCGCCTGAGCGATAGGTTCCGTTTACACCCTACAAAAAAACAAAAACAAAAACACACAGGCACATCAGAAAATGAAGAGTAACAACCTCCTGCCCGTGCGGCACCGGTTGCTGGTTTCGGTCATCCTTACGGTCAGCCTTCCAGCGGCAAATGCTATGGAACTGGACACCGGCAACGAAGACTTTTCCATCCGTTTCGACAACACCGTCAAGTACAACTACGGCGTGCGCACCGAAGGGGCCGACAAGCGCCTGTTGGGAACGCCGAACAACAACGACGGTGACTACAATTTCCGCAAGGCCGGCACCAATATCACCAACCGTGTAGACCTGTTGTCCGAACTGGATGTGGTCTACCAGAACAAGACCGGTTTTCGTGTCAGTACGGCGAGCTGGTACGACAAGGCCTATGACAATGCCGGCTCCAACTCCAACCCGTTTGCCAACGGCAACGACGATTTTTCGTCGATCGCAGGGTTTGGCGGGCGTCCAGGTGCGCCAGCCGTTTTTGGCAGCCCGCACCTGAGCAACTATGCCCAGCGTTACTACAGTGGTCCGTCGGGTGAAGTCCTCGATGCCTTCGTGTTTTACAACACCGAAGTGGGCGACGAGTCCCAGCTCAATGTCAAAGCGGGTCAACACAACGTGTTCTGGGGCGAGACCATTCTCAATCCGGTGCATTCGATCAGCTATGGCCAGTCCGGTCTCGACCTGGCCAAACTGGCTGCCTCGCCGGGCACGGAAGCCAAAGAACTGTTCGTGCCGCGTAACCAGATTTCCACCACGTTGACCATTAACCCCGAGCTGACAGTGGGCGCGCAATATTTCCTCGATTGGGATGCCGCGCGTTTGCCGGAGGCCGGTACTTACTACGGTGGTTCTGACCTGGTGGGCTTCGGTGCTCAGTCCTTTCTGCTGGGGCACACCGGCGGTGCGGGACTGGCCGGCCCGAACGGTACACTGACAACCGTTCGCCGCGGCGATGACTACACCCCCGACAATCGTGGCGATTGGGGACTGATGCTCAAATGGTCACCCGAATGGCTGGACGGCACGGTGAGCGCCTACTACCGCAAATCCTCCGACATTCTTCCTCAAGCGATTCTCGACACTCGAGGACTGACCAGTGTTGGCGGGGTGGCGGGCCTGCGCAATTCGATCAGCACCACCTCGTATGAATTCGCCTATGCCGACGACATCGACATCTACGGCCTCAGTCTGGCCAAGGAGTTTGGTGGGGTCAGCGTCGGTAGTGATCTGAACGTGCGCCATAACATGCCGCTGGCCAGTATTCCGGCGATCATCAGTTCGGCCGGTCCTGCTGGGTTACAGTCCGGTCTTGGTCTGCTCCCGCCACGGAGTCCGGCGACAGGCGTAGTCACCGATGCACCCCGCGACGGTGACAGCATGGCCGCCACTGGCGACACGCTGCACTGGACCATCAACGGACTGGTCTCGATCGCTGCCACGCCGCTGTTCGATTCGGCCAGCCTGCTGGGCGAGTTGTACTACAGCAATCTGCTTAGCCTCGATAGCAAAAACAAGGCGCTTTACAAGGGCGACGACAGCTACCGCGGTATCGACAAACCTACCCGTGACAACTGGGGTCTGGCAGTCAACTTCACGCCGACCTGGTACCAGGTATTTCCCGGTGTGGACCTGAGCGCACCCCTGTCGGTCAATCTCGGTCTCGACGGTGTTTCTCCGGTGGTCGCCGGTGGTGCGCAAGATACCGGCACCTACGCCGTTGGGGTCAGCGCGGCGATCTACAACCAGTATTACGTCGACCTCAAGTACGTCGACGCCTTTGGTGAAGCCACGAAGTGCGACAACGGGGCAACCGATGGCTCAACCCCTAATGCCCTGGATGGCACGCAGCGTTACACCTGCTTTGGCGGCGGATATGCGTCGTTCTCCGGCGCAGGTGCCACGGAAGATCGTGGCGCTCTTTACCTGACGCTGAAAACCACTTTTTGATCCACGCCTTGCTCAAGGCAAGCAGGAGTACACAAATGAAATTTGCCTACACCTTCATGGCTACCTCTATGGCTCTGGTTCTCGCGGGGACCGCCCACGCCGCCGTCGATGCCACCGAGGCTGCCAAACTGGGTAACCAACTGACGCTGATCGGCGCCGAAAAAGCCGGAAATGCTGACGGTTCCATTCCGGCGTATCAGGGTGGCCTGACCACCCCTCCAGCCAACTTCAAGACGGGCGACAGCATGCGCCCGGACCCTTTCGCCAACGAAAAACCACTGTTGGTGATCGATGGCAAGAACGTCGACCAATACAAGGGGCAACTGACTGCGGTGACCGCCGAGTTGGCCAAGCGTTATCCCAGCTTCCGCATCGAGGTTTTCCCGACCCACCGCACGGCCGCGTTGCCTCGGGGCGTGTTGGACAACACGGTAAAAAATGCCACCGCGGCTCGTTCGACTAACGGTGGCAATGCCATCGAGAATGCTCTGCCAGGCATACCGTTCCCGATCCCCAAGTCCGGCGCCGAGGCCATCTGGAACCACCTGCTGCGCTATCAGGGCGTCAACATCCAGAGTAAGTATGACAACTGGAACGTCGACTCCGCGGGTGTAGCCAGCCTGGCCACGACGGGCAGCGCGCAGATCAACTACGCCGCCTATGACGATCTGTCCAAACCGCTTGCGGCCGCCGACACCTATTACCAGATCAAGTTGGCCTACACCGGTCCGGCCCGTCGTGCCGGCGAGGCTGTGCTGCTACGCGACGCGGTCAACCCTTTGGAGCAGCCTCGCCGTGGCTGGCAATACCTGCCGGGTCAGCGCCGGGTGAAGCTGGCGCCAAGCCTGGCTTACGACACACCCAACCCGGGCACCGCTGGTGCCGCTACCTGGGACGATGCGTTCGTCTTCAACGGCGCACTGGACCGGTATGACTGGAAGCTGATCGGCAAGCAGGAAATGATCGTTCCGTACAACACCTACCGCGTGACTTATCAGAAGGACATGAAGCCAATGATGGCCCCTAACTATCTGGCGCCCGAGTTCGTGCGTTGGGAGAAACATCGGGTCTGGGTGGTCGAGGCGACTCTCAAGGCTGGTGCCCGTCACATCTACGCCAAGCGCCGCTTTTACCTCGACGAAGATAGCTGGGTTGCCCTGGCTTCCGACCAATACGATGCGAGGGGGCAGTTGTACCGCGGCGTTTATACCTTTCTCAGCCAGAGTTATGACCAGCAGGTACCGGATGCCACGCCCTATCTGGTTTACGACTTGATTGGTGGAACCTACAGCGCCGTCGGCCTGCCTGGCCCTTACGGCGGCATCAAGTACAGCGAGGCATTAAGCAAGACCCAGTGGGCGCCGGAGTCGCTCGCGGGTGCCGGTATTCGTTAATGGCCTTGTTATCTCTCCATGCTGCCTGATTCGTGATCGGACAGTTTTTGCGCCGGGGTTGCACTTGCGTGCACACCGGCGCCTTTTTGCCATGAGGGCGCGTCATGTGCTCCTACAACAAGAAAATCATGCAGCTGGCGTTGGTCGTGTTGTTGGCGCTACACAGCGTCGTTCAAGCGGCCAGCTTCGTTGATGTGCTGGATTTGCCGGTCAAACCGAGCACTCAGGCCATCAGCAGCCCGTTGTCCGGCATGGCCCGCGCCGGTGGGCGGGTGATTACCGTCGGCCAGCGTGGCCATATTCTGTTTTCCGATGATTCGGGCAAGCATTGGCAACAGGCCGCCGTACCGGCCAGTGCCGACCTCACGGCGGTGAGTTTTCCGACCACCACCCAAGGCTGGGCGGTGGGTAATGACGGCGTGGTGCTGCACAGCAGCGACGCTGGCGCGACCTGGCACAAGCAGCTCGACGGTCGTCAGATCGGCGCCTTGCTGGTCAAGCATTACACGGCGCTGGCCAGCGCCGAACCGGGCAATGAGCAATGGCCGCTGCTGGTCGCCGAGGGCCAGAGGCTAGTCGAGCAGGGCGCGGACAAACCGCTGCTCGACGTCTGGTTCGCCAACGACAAGACCGGCTACGTGGTCGGGGTGTTCAACCTGATCCTGCGCACCGACGACGGTGGCCTGACCTGGACGCCATTCCAGGACCGTACCGACAACCCCCAGGGTTTCCACCTCAACGCCATCGCCTCCACCGGCGACGGTCTGTACATCGCTGGCGAGCAGGGCCTGCTGCTCAAGTGGGACGACAGCGCCCAACGCTTCAATGCCGTGCCGACGCCTTATCAAGGCAGCTTCTTCGGCGTGCTCGGCAAGCCTGGCGAAGTGCTGATCTACGGTCTGCGCGGCAACGTGCTGCGCAGCAGCGACGGCGGCCAGCGCTGGACCGCACTGGACAGCGGCCTGCACGTCAGCATCACCGCCGGCCTGATCGATGCCCGTGGCAATTACCGCCTGTTCACCCAGGGCGGGCAGATGCTGGTCAGCCAAGGGACGGGCGCGCAGTTGCATCTGGTGCGGCAACCGGCACCGACCCCGGTCGCCGGTGCCACCGAGTCCGCCGCTGGCGCGTTGGTGGTAGCGGGCAGCCGTGGCGCCCGGACGCTGTCCGCCGATCCAGCCCTCGAACCCTAAGAGCGAGAACCCAGACATGGGCAATATCAAACAAGACGCCATGCCGGTGATCCGCGAGCTGCGGGATTTCGACCAGCGCTCCGGCAACCTCCTCGAACGGCTGGTGTTCAACTACCGCCCGCTGTTCATGCTGCTGATGGCGCTCGCCACCGTGGTGCTGGGCTTCATGGCCGTGACTCGCCTGGAGTTGCGCCCCAGCTTCGAAAAAATGATTCCGCAGAGCCAGCCGTACATCCAGAACTTCCTGGAAAACCGCCACTCGCTGCGCGGTCTGGGCAACTCGGTGCGGGTGGTGGTCGAGAACACCGAGGGCGATATTTTCGATCCGCAATACCTCGACGTGCTCAAGCAGGTCAACGACCAGCTGTTCCTCACCGAAGGCGTCGACCGCGCGTGGATGAAGTCGCTGTGGAGCCCGGCGGTGCGCTGGACCGAAGTCACCGAGGACGGTTTCCAGGGTGGCCCGGTGATGCCCGACAGTTATCAGGGCTCGCCTTCCGACATTGAACAGTTGCGCCAGAACATCTCCCGCGCCGGTCTGGTGGGCAGCCTGGTGGCCAGCGACTTCAAGTCGACCATGCTGATCGTGCCGCTGATGGACAAAGCCGCCGCCGGTGGCCAGCGCATCAACTACCACGCGTTCTCGCAGATGCTTGAAGAGCAGTTGCGCGACAAGATCGAATACGCCGGCGACAGCGCTGCGCGTCAATCCGGGGTCGAAGGCACCGGCCATTACAAGGTCCGGGTGATCGGCTTCGCCAAACTCATGGGTGACCTGATCGACGGCCTGATCCAGGTGATGATGTTCTTCGGCCTGGCCGTGGTCACTTCGCTGATCATCATCTACGGCTACACCCGTTGCGTGCGCAGCACCCTGCTGGTGGTCGGCTGCTCGCTGATCGCGGTGGTCTGGCAACTGGGCATCGTCGCCTGGCTCGGTTACGCCATCGATCCGTATTCGGTGCTGGTGCCGTTCCTGATCTTCGCCATCGGCGTGTCCCATGCCGCGCAGAAGATGAACGGCATCATGCAGGACATCGCCCGTGGCACCCATAAACTGATCGCTGCGCGCTACACCTTCCGCCGCCTGTTCATCGCCGGTGTCACCGCGTTGCTCGCTGACGCTGTGGGTTTCGCCGTGCTGATGCTGATCGACATCCCGGTGATCCAGGACCTGGCGATCACCGCCAGCATCGGTGTCGCGGTGCTGATCTTCACCTCGTTGCTGCTGATGCCGGTGGCGCTGTCCTACGTCGGTGTCGGCGCGAAAGCCGCCGAGCGTGCGCTGAACATCGACAACCGCGCCGAAAAGCACAAAGGCTTCGGCAAACTGTGGGATGCGCTCGATCGCTTCACCACCGCCAAGTGGGCCACCGGCGCGGTTCTGGTTGCGGTGTTGATGGGCATCGGCGGTTTCATGGTCAGCCTGAACCTGAAGATCGGCGACCTCGACAGCGGGGCGCCGGAGTTGCGCGCCGACTCGCGCTACAACCGCGACAACGCCTACATCACCCAGCATTACGCGCTGTCCAGCGACCTGTTCGCGGTGATGATCAAGACCGCGCCGGAAGGCTGCCTGAACTACAAGACCCTGGTCCTGGCCGACCGCCTGGCCTGGGAACTGCAGCAGTATCCGGGCGTGCAGGCGACCGCGTCCTTGGTCAACGCGGTACGCCAGATCACCGCCGGCACCTACGAAGGCAACCCCAAGCTCAACAGCATCCAGCGCAACCAGGACGTGCTCAACTACGCCGCCCAGCAAGCCTCGGTCAACTCGCCGGAGCTGTTCAACACCGACTGTTCGTTGATGCCGGTGATCACCTTCCTCAAGGACCACAAGGCCGAAACCCTGGACGCGGTGGTGGCGATTGCCGAGCAGTTCGCCAAGGACAACAGCACCGCCGATCGCCAGTTCCTGCTCGCCGCCGGTACTGCCGGTATTGAAGCCGCGACCAACATCGTGGTGCGCGAAGCCAACCGCACCATGCTGCTGTACGTGTATGCGGCGGTGACGCTGTTCTGCCTGATCACCTTCCGCAGCTGGCGCGCCACGCTGGTGGCGCTGTTGCCGCTGGTGCTGACCTCGATCCTCTGCGAAGCCTTGATGGTGGCCATGGGCATCGGCGTGAAAGTCGCGACCCTGCCGGTGATCGCCCTCGGCGTGGGCATCGGCGTGGACTACGCCTTGTACCTGCTCAGCGTGCAGTTGCACTTCCAGCGCCAGGGCTTGCCGTTGTCCGAGGCCTACCGCAACGCCGTGTCCTTCACCGGCCGCGTGGTCGGGCTGGTGGGCATCACCCTCGCCGCGGGCGTGGTGTGCTGGGTCTGGTCACCGATCAAGTTCCAGGCCGACATGGGCATCCTGCTGACCTTCATGTTCCTGTGGAACATGCTCGGCGCGCTGATCCTCATTCCCGCGCTTTCGTACTTCCTGCTGCGCGAACGGGCCCCTCAGCCCGGTGCTGTCGCGGCAACCGAAACCACTGAATCCACTGAACGTCCCGGCATGCCGCATGTCGTGACCACTTCCGAGTAAGCCAAGATGTCTGATTACAACGCTCCCCTGCGCGACATGCGCTTCGTCCTCAACGAGGTTTTCCAGGTGTCCCGGCTCTGGGCACAATTGCCCGGCCTGGCCGAGGTGATCGATGAAGAGACCGCCGCCGCCATCCTCGAAGAGGCCGGCAAGATCAGCGCCGAAGTGATTGCGCCACTGAACCGCGCCAGCGACGAACAGGGCTGCACCTGGAATGACGGCGCGGTCACCGCCCCGGACGGTTTTGCCCAGGCCTATCAAGCCTTCGCCGAAGGCGGTTGGGTGGGTGTCGGCGGTGATCCGCAGTACGGCGGCATGGGCATGCCCAAGGCGATTTCGGCGCAGGTCGAAGAGATGGTCAACGCGGCCAGCCTGTCGTTCGGCCTGTACCCGATGTTGACCGCCGGCGCCTGCCTGTCGATCAAGGCCCACGCCAGCGAAGAACTGAAAGCCACTTACTTGCCGAACATGTACGCCGGCACCTGGACCGGTTCGATGTGCCTGACCGAAGCCCATTCCGGTACCGACCTGGGCCTGATCCGCACCAAGGCCGAACCCCAGGCCGATGGCAGCTACACCATCAGTGGCAGCAAAATTTTCATCACCGGTGGCGAGCACGACCTGACCGAGAACATCATCCATCTGGTACTGGCGCGCCTGCCCGATGCACCGGCCGGGCCGAAAGGCATCTCGCTGTTCCTGGTGCCGAAAGTACTGGTCAACGCCGACGGTTCGCTGGGTGAAAACAACGCGCTGTCCTGCGGCTCCATCGAACACAAGATGGGCATCAAGGCCTCCGCCACCTGCGTGATGAACTTCGACGGCGCCACCGGCTGGATCGTCGACGCACCGAACAAAGGCCTGGCGGCGATGTTCACCATGATGAACTATGAGCGTCTGGGCGTGGGCATCCAGGGCCTGGCGCAGGGCGAGCGTTCGTACCAGAACGCCGTCGCCTACGCCCGTGACCGCCTGCAAAGCCGCGCACCGACCGGCGCGCAGCACAAGGACAAGGCCGCCGACCCGATCATCGTGCACCCGGACGTGCGCCGCATGCTGCTGACCATGAAAGCCTTGAACGAAGGCGGCCGTGCGTTCTCCAGCTACGTGGCCCTGCAACTGGACATCGCCAAGTACAGCGACGACGCCCCGACACGCCAGCGCGCGCAGGACCTGGTGTCGCTGCTGACCCCGGTGGCCAAGGCCTTCCTCACCGACATGGGCCTGGAAACCACCCTCCACGGCCAGCAGGTCTTCGGCGGCCACGGCTACATCCGCGAATGGGGCCAGGAGCAACTGGTGCGCGATGTGCGCATCACCCAGATCTACGAAGGCACCAACGGCATCCAGTCGTTGGACCTGGCGGGACGCAAGATCGTCGGCAGCGGCGGGGCGCTGTACCGTCTGTTCGCTTCGGAAATCCGCGAATTCACCGCCAGCGCTGGCGCGGACCTCGGCGAGTTCACCCAACCGTTGAACGCCGCCGTCGACACCCTCGACGACCTGACCGCGTGGCTGCTCGACCGGGCCCAAAACAACCCGAACGAAATCGGCGCGGCCTCGGTCGAGTACCTGCACGTGTTCGGCTACACCGCGTACGCCTACATGTGGGCGCGCATGGCCAAGGCCGTCATGAGCGGCGATGCCGAAGACGATTTCTACACCAGCAAACTGGCCACCGCGCGTTTCTACTTCGCCCGGTTGCTGCCGCGTATCCACTCGTTGAGCGCATCGGCCAAGGCCGGCAGCGACTGCCTCTACGAGCTGCAAGCCGATCAGTTCTGATTGAAAGGACAAGGAACCTTAAACATGATGGCGACAAAAATAATTCCACCCGCAAACGGGGTGAGCATTCGCCTATCACCGGAGCAGGTGCTCTATTTGCCACCAGCGAATGCTGTTCGCGTCCAGTGCAATACCGGGCCTGTGACATGAGTCGGCGGATCGCAATAACGACGTCGCAGGTGCCGGCACCCGGTGAACGAATCCTGATCGTGGACGAAGACTTAAGCATTGCATTGTTCAACGTCGGTGGTCAGTTGTACGCCATCGATGACAGTTGCCCGCACCAGGGGGCTTCGTTGTGCGGCGGGCATCTTGAAGGGCAAATGATCAGATGTTGTGCCCACGGTTTACGTTTCGATCTGGGCAGCGGCTATTTGCTCAATTCGACCCGGCTGCGGGTCGCCAGTTATCCAGTTGAAGTCAGCGACAGCCAAACGTTCATTGTCATTGTTTCCGAGGAATACATCCCATGAGCAACATCGTGCTTGCCAGTGTCCAGAGTCGCGCAAGTGAGCTGGCGCCGGGCCTCGTCGTCAGTCTGATCGTTGCCGCCGCGGCGACCTTCCTTTCCGAGCATTACGGTGCGCCGGTGATGCTCTTCGCCCTGTTGCTCGGCATGTCCGTGAACTTTCTCGCCGGGGAAGGTAAGTGCAAGGCCGGCATCGAGTTCACGGCGCGCAATGTGCTGCGCATCGGCGTGGCGCTGTTGGGCATGCGTATCACGCTTGAACAGATCGCCGCTCTGGGCTGGAAGCCAGTGGCACTGGTGGTGATCGTGGTGGTGGCGACCATTGTGGTTTCAGTGATCGCGGCCAAGTTCCTGGGTTTCAAACGCATCTTCGGCCTGCTCACTGGCGGTGCCACGGCTATCTGTGGAGCTTCGGCTGCGTTGGCACTCGCCGCGGCGCTTCCCAATCACCCTCAGAAGGAGCGTGCAACCCTGTTCACTGTGATCGGTGTTTCGGCGCTATCCACCCTGGCGATGATCCTCTATCCGATGATTGCCAACTGGGCGGCCCTTTCCCCACAAGAAGCCGGAGTGTTCCTGGGGGCCACCATCCATGATGTCGCCCAGGTAGTCGGTGCCGGCTACAGCATGTCCACCGAGACTGGAGACACCGCCACCGTGGTGAAACTGATGCGGGTGGCCATGCTTGTGCCGGTGATTGTCTGCGCCGCACTCGTGACTCGCATGCAGGGTGCCGATCCGACAGGCAAGAGACCTCCGCTGCTGCCGATGTTCGCCGTCGGCTTCCTGATCCTCGCCTGCGTCAACAGCACCGGCTGGGTGCCAGCGCTGATCCAGAACGGGGTCAATGAGCTGTCGCGCTGGTGCCTGGTGATTGCCATCAGCGCGCTAGGCATGAAGACCCAGCTCAAGGAACTGGCTGCAGTCGGCATCAAGCCGATCCTGTTGATGATTGGCGAGACCGTATTCCTGGCTGTATTGGTGCTGTTGTTACTGCACTGGAACCGTTGACTGCCTACGGCGTTTTCGTTGAGCCGCGGCAAGTCAGTACTACCAGTTTACAAACTGTCTTTTTTGTAGCCAGGTGATTGCGCCAGAAACGCTGCGATCAGTGATGTAATTTGCTGCTGAATCAACCCACGAGCGCGACCGTTATCGCCATCCCGGCAAATGATGCCATCGCCTGGTACTTCTGCTTCGAGCAATGACTGCGCGCCAGGTTTGCACATCGACATGAAGCTGAAATGGCTTGCGTCGCTGATCTCGACGTAATGGCTTGACGCCGCAGGCAGGCGTTTGGCCAGGTTGGCAGACTCCAACTCAGCGGGAAGGTCGCGCGACGGTACGCCGGCAGCGATCACCAGAGCTGGTACAGGCAGCGCGGCCAGGCTTTCATTGGTTAGGCCCCGTGAAAGGCCCAGGTCCAATGTAACCACAGCAGTGACGCGTTTATCGCGCCAATCGGCGGCCAGCGCGGCCTTTGATTCCGAGGTGCTTGCGGGGTTTATCTGTCCGTAAACGGTGCAACCGGATAACTGCGGGTGGGCTTTGCAGTCATGGGCGAAGAGGTCGGGATCGAAACGAGCACCGGCGATCTCCAGGGCGGTCAAGCCGCCGAGTGAATGGCCCACTACTGCAATTCGGCCATTGGCAACCAGGCCAAATTTTTCAGGTTGAGTCGTGACCCTATCAATGGCTCGGCGCAGATCAACGGGCCGCTGCCATAACTGCGCAGCTGCTTGAGGGCTGAGGTCATGGGTCGTGGTGCCAGGGTGATTGATTGCGGCGACGATGTAACCCTTATGGGCCAACGAACTGGCAAGCCAAATCTGGTTGCTCCAGTTACCCCTGTATCCGTGGGATAGCACCACCAATGGATGTTCGCCGGCAGATGGTGGCGCGTTACGAACGGCAGAAGCACCGACAAACACCGCATTATCGCCGATTAGTTGCGTGGCTGCGGTCGTTGCACTCGGGTACCAGACAACCATCTCCAGTGCGCGGTTATTTTGCGGATCCGGCAGTGTGGCAGATTGGAAACCGACGGGGTTCTCGTCAGCAAATGCGATAGTCGTCAGCCAAGCCAACAACAGGGCGCCGAAAGCTATTTTCAATGTCGTTTCTTCCTTGATCAGACAAGTGCATAGCACCTGACCCCGCCGTAAGGCGCATCCACCTTCCTACGGAGTCGAAATTAATGTGGTTGCATACAAGCACGGACATTAAAGCCCAGATTCGAACCGCCGCGCATAAATTTGATCGTTAACTTTATTCGCGGTCTTAGCGAGAAGGCTGACGTCCGCTACTGGCCCAGAGTGTGTAAAAACGCATGCGCCGTTTTGAAGTCTGCGTTGCTACGTAAAATCTCCTGGTGCTTGTGTAATCAGCAGACTGGTAATTTGCGTAGGAGCGCGATTTTTGTTCCAGCCCCGACTGTCAAACGTGTTCTAAAACGTTTTTACACAGCCTCGGCATCAGCTTGAACTTAGCTTGAATGAACACGCAGCCACATTAAACAAGCTCTCCAAAGCACCCCCAAGGAGCAGCCATCGGTAGCTCCTTGGGGATCTCATTCGTCATTCAGATTGTGCCAGGCATAAAAAACTACCCTCAGGCCTGCGGAGCTCATCGAAATGAGCCTGATAGGTGCTTATCGATGACATTCACTCCTCTGAAACCCTTGGGTGCTAAGCAGGACGCGGTGCTTCAACAGGCGGGGTTCCGTCGTGAAACATCGTCTTCAGTTGAGCACGCAGTTCTGGTGAGTCCGTGTGCTTGTGAACACTGACCGCATGCTGCGCGGCGGCCTCGAGCAGTTCGTTTTCAGAGTCTGCGGACAGTGCGATTGAGCAGTGGGAATCGCTCGGAAACTCGCGGCAGTCGATGTATTTACGCGCCATGAATGTTTTCCTCCCTACGACGAAGGCAGGCCGTGACCTGCGTGAACGATCGCTCGACGCGTCTCCCATACATCAAACACGACTGCATGCCACATCGAGTGTGCCGATCGTTAAAGTATAGGCCCACCGATGTCAGGGTAGTTGTGCCAGACATAGAAAACGGCCGCGCGGAAACAGGGAACAGATCACGACGGCTCGGCATTTACCTGAAATCGTGGTCTGTCCCTTTTTATGCTGGTTACGTGGCAACTACTAATGACTTCACATGGTCGAGAGCCGCCTCTGGCCACGTGCAGAAATCAGTCAGAAGTGAACGCTCGGCGGCGGTACCTACAGCCATGTTTGACCCAAAGACGTCCTGAGGTATCAGACATAAAACCGTAGGGTCACCTCACAGCCGCAGCCGTAAGGTTTCAAACAGCGCGCGGTCTTCCTTTTTGGCCGAGCGCGCATGGCGTCGAATGACCTGCAACAGGCATTCGGTGAAGCAGACCGCCGAATTGCTCAGTGCGCCATTGCGGCGCGTCACGATGCTCAGCTGTCGGGGCTCGAACTGCTCGGTCAGCCCCAGGGATACCACACGCCCCAGAAATGGCGGAGCTGTGCTCACGATGGACGGCCCCCAGGTGCACATGTCGGCCCGCTCGACCATCATCTGCAAAATGGCCAGCGAATGAGCACGCACGATTCGATTCTCATCAATCTGCGCGCCGTGTTTCCAGAACAGTTCCTGCATCAGCCCATCGTGCCCGTCCGGCGCGTAGTTCAGGGTCCAGTTTTCTTCCAGTAACTCGTGGATCGATCGCGCATGCTGTCGGGCGTGACCCTCGCGGACCAGCACCGAGGTCTGGTAATCGAGCAAGGTTTCGCAGGCGAATTCCTGGGCCGATTGTGTGGGATGGAGTTGGCCAATCGCGAAGTCCATGCTGCCGTCGCGCAGCAGCGGTTGGGCAACGGCCATCAGGCTTTCGAACAGTTCCAGCTTGATTTGTGGCATACGTTCGCGAAAAGCCAGCACGACTTCGGGCAGGAAGGTCAGGGCGACCCATGGGGTGATCCCGACGCAGAGCCGGCCTTGAGCCTTGCCACGCATGTGATCAAGCTCGGTCTGTGCGTGCTCCAGTTGCTTGATCACCAGCCGGGCGTGAGTCAGTAGCACTTTGCCGTATTCGGTGAAGTTCAGACCGCTGGCGGTTCGGGTAAATAGCGGTAGCTGTTGGCTGGTTTCCAACTCGCGCAGCGCTTTGGTCACAGCGGCCTGGGAAATCTCCAGCGAACGCGCGGCCGCGCGGATACTGCCGGTTTCGGCGCTGGCAATCAGCGCCTGTAATTGATGCAGTTTCATCTGCCCACCCTGGTGACAACTCATGGTTGTCATCATAACCAAACTGCGCCTCCCCAGCCCAGCGTCCGTTCCCTAAGATCGACCCCAACAGCGCTTTCGCTGCTGCACAGCCCCTGTCGAAGGAGAACACCCATGAATGCCGGCCTGGTCCTGCCTGGTATTGCCGCGATGCAAGATGAAATGATCGCGATACGTCACAGCATTCACGCGCACCCTGAACTGGGTTTTGAAGAATTCGCCACCAGTGAACTGGTTGCAGCGTGTTTGACTCGGTGGGGCTTTGAGGTCAGCACCGGGGTGGGCAAGACCGGGGTCGTTGCCACCCTGAAAAATGGCGAGGGTCGGTCCATTGGCTTGCGCGCTGACATGGATGCGTTGCCGATACAGGAAACCACCGGTTTGCCCTATGCCAGCCGGCTCGACGGTGTCATGCATGCCTGCGGTCACGACGGTCATACAGCAGTCCTGCTGGCAGCCGGTCAGTATCTGGCCCGGACACGGGCGTTCAATGGCACCGTGCACCTGATTTTCCAACCGGCGGAAGAAGGGCTGGGTGGTGCCAGGAAAATGCTTGAGGACGGGCTGCTCGAACGGTTTCCGTGCGACGCGATCTTCGCCATGCATAATGTGCCGGGTTATCCCGTCGGGCATTTGGGGTTTTACAGCGGACCGTTCATGGCGTCCGCCGACACGGTGAACATCAAAATCATCGGCAACGGTGGCCATGGCGCGGTGCCGCACAAAGCCGTCGACCCGGTGGTGGTCGGTGCCTCGATCGTGATGGCCCTGCAAAGCATCGTCTCGCGCAACGTTAACCCGCAGGAGATGGCGATTATCACGGTGGGTTCCCTGCATGCCGGGAGTGCCTCGAATGTCATCCCGTCCAGTGCCGACCTGAGCCTGAGCGTACGCGCCCTGACCCCCGAGATTCGCCACTTGCTGGAGGTCAGAATCACTGAATTGGTCAAGGGCCAGGCCGAGAGTTTTGGCGCCCGGGTCCACATCGATTACCAGCATTGCCATCCGGTGTTGATCAACGATCCCGAACAGACAGCATTTGCCCATGAAGTCGCCCGCGACTGGCTGGGAGAGGAACACCTGATCGATGACTTGCGGCCGTTCACGGCCAGCGAGGACTTTGCTTTTGTCCTGGAAAAATGCCCCGGCAGCTATCTGGTGATCGGCAACGGTGAGGGAGAAGGCGGGTGCCTGCTGCACAACCCCGGCTACGACTTTAATGACGGCTGCCTGCCGGTGGGTGCGAGCTATTGGGTCAAGCTGGTCGAACGTTTTCTGTGTTGAGACGGCGCATTTTCGCCTGTTGTGCCGGTAAAAAATCTGCGGCCTGAAGAGGAATAAAAATGAACAAGATGATTGCAGCCGTTTCCCTGGTGTTCCTGACGGCCTCGAGCCTGGCGGGGGCGGCCGACTGGTCTGGCAAAGTGTTGAAGTTGGGGGTGGACCCGACGTATCCACCGCTGGAATACAAGAACCAGGATGGCACGCTGACCGGCTTCGGGGTCGACATCGCCGAGGCGTTGTGCGCCGAACTGAAAGCCCGATGCGTCTGGGTGGAAAGCAGTTGGGACGGGATGATCCCGGCACTGCTGGCGCGCAAGTTCGATGCGGTGGCGTCGTCGATGACCGTCACACCCAAACGCCTGGAGCAGATTGCGTTTACCGACAAGGTGTCCAATGCACCGACACGGTTAGTGGCCAAGCGTGGATCGGGATTACAGCCGACCCTCGAATTGCTCAAGGGCAAGCGCATTGGTGTAGTGCAGGGTTCGACCCAGGAGTCCTACGCCAAAGCGGTTTGGGGTTCCAAAGGCGTGGACGTTCTTTCCTATCAAAATCAGGACCAGGTGTACGCCGACCTGGTCGTGGGGCGACTTGATGCCTCGTTGCAGGGTTCCATTCAAGCCAGTTACGGCTTCTTGAAGACCGCGGCGGGTAAGGACTATGAATTTGCCGGTGCCACTCTGGATGCTCCGGGCTTCTTCGGCGTCGGTGATGGCCTTGGTCTGCGCAAGGAGGATGTCGCGTTGCGCGAAGACTTGAACAAAGCCCTGGCAACCATTCTCGCCAACGGTACTTACGCGCGGATCAACAACAAGTACTTCGATTTTGACGTCTACGGTGCCCGGTAACGGTGCCCGGTAACGGCGCCAACTAACGCGTCGTCGTTAGCTTGAACAGGGCGCTCGTTCGAGCGCTCTATTGCCCCCTTCACCTCACCCTAACAAGAACAAGGAGAGTGAGATGCTTCTGGAAGGTTTTGGCCCGCAGATTCTGCTGGGCACCCTGGCTACCATCAAACTGGCGCTTTGTTCATTGCTGATCGCCGTCCTGATCGGGCTGATGGGCGCCAGTTCCAGGTTATCGTCCAATCGTTTGTTGCGCACGCTGGCCACGGCCTACACGACCATGATCCGCAGCATGCCGGACCTGGTGATCATGTTGCTGCTGTTCTTCAGCCTGCAGATGGTGCTCAACCGGATGACCGATTGGCTGGGCATTGCCCAAATTGATATCGACCCGTTTCTGGCCGGTGTCGTGACGCTGGCATTCATTTACGGGGCCTACTTTACCGAGACTTTTCGCGGCGCCTTCCAGGCAGTCCCAGCGGGGCAGATGGAAGCGGCGAGGGCCTACGGCATGACCCACGGGCAGACCTTTCGCAAAATCCTGTTCCCGCAAATGTTGCGCCATGCGCTACCCGGCATTGGCAACAACGTGCAGGTGTTGATCAAATCGACTGCGCTGGTCTCGATCATCGGCCTGACAGATGTGGTCAAGGCCACCCAGGATGCGGGCAAGGGCTCGATGCAGTTCTTTTATTTCACGCTGGTCGGCGGCCTGATCTACCTCGCCATTACCACGGTTTCCAATGGTGTGTTGCTGTGGCTGGAGCACCGCTACTCGGTCGGTGTCAGGAAGGCTGCGTTATGAACGGTATTCTCCAGGACTACTGGCAGGCTTACCTGTGGAGTGACGGGCCATATTTTTCCGGGTTGGCGGTGACGTTGTGGCTGCTCATACTTTCGGTGGTGATTGGTTTTGTGCTCGCGGTGCCGTTGTCGATTGCCCGCGTCAGCCGCAACCCGCTGCTGCGCCTACCGGTCTGGTGTTACACCTACGTGTTTCGTGGCACCCCGTTGTACATCCAGCTGCTGTTCTTTTACACCGGGGTGTACAGCTTGCATGTGGTGCGGTCCCAGGACTTTCTCAACGCGTTTTTCCGTGACGGTTTCAACTGCACTGTACTGGCTTTCGGGCTCAATACCTGTGCCTACATGACCGAGATTTTCGCCGGCGCCATCAGAGCGACAGCTCACGGCGAAATCGAGGCCGCCAGCGCCTACGGGATGAGCCGGTTCACGCTTTATCGGCGGATCATTCTGCCGTCGGCGTTGCGCCGAGCACTGCCGTTCTTCAGCAATGAAGTGATTCTGATGCTGCATTCCACTTCGGTGGCCTTTACCGCCACGGTGCCCGATTTGCTGAAGATTGCCCGGGATGTCAACTCGGCGACCTATGCATCCTTTACCGCCTTTGGCATTGCCGGGGTGTTGTACGCCGCCAGTGCTTTTTTCCTGATCTGGCTGTTTCGACGCGGCGAACTGCATTGGCTGGCCTACCTCAAACCGCGGACGCACTGACCCCTATCGGACTTGCTCAAATGTATAAATTGATCGTTGAAGATGTTCATAAAAACTACGGCAGCCATGAAGTGTTGAAAGGGGTTTCGCTCAAGGCCAGGGCGGGTGATGTGATCAGCATCATCGGCTCCTCCGGGTCCGGGAAAAGTACCTTCTTGCGTTGTATCAACCATCTGGAACAACCGTCGGCCGGGCGCATTGTCGTCAATGACGAAGAGTTGCTCACCCGCAGAAACTCAAGGGGCGAGTTGTGTGTGGTTAACCCCGGGCAGTTACGGAGCCTGCGCAGCCGGTTGTCGATGGTGTTTCAGCACTTCAATTTGTGGAGCCACATGACCGTGCTGGAAAACATCATCGAGTGCCCGATGAGCGTGCTCGGTATCAGTCGGGCGCAGGCGCTGGAAAGGGCCCGTCATTACCTTGCCAAGGTGGGGCTGCCACAAAAAGTCGAGGCCCAGTACCCGGTGCATTTGTCCGGCGGTCAGCAACAGCGGGTGGCCATTGCCCGTGCGCTGGCCATGGAACCTGAGGTGATGCTGTTCGACGAACCGACCTCAGCCCTTGACCCTGAACTGGTGGGCGAGGTGCTCAAGGTCATGCAGCAACTGGCCGAAGAGGGCAGAACGATGGTGGTCGTCACCCACGAAATGGCGTTTGCCAGGCAGGTGTCGAACCACGTCATGTTTCTGCATCAGGGGCGGGTGGAGGAGTCGGGAGCGCCAGGCACGCTGCTGGAACAGCCTCAAAGCGAGCGGTTGCAGCAGTTCCTGGCCGGGAGCCTCAAGTAGTTACCCGTGGTGAGCCTATCAACGCAGATTTGCCCTTGGAGCTGATTCCGCTCGGCGGCCCCCCCCCAAAAAAAGGTGAATTGCCAATGCCTCTCAGGCTTTCGCCGCCGATAAACAAAGGGAAGGGGCTTCGCTGATCGAGTCAACAACGAATCTGCGAAAGAAAGTCACTGCATCGCCGGGCTCGCGACCGACCATGAGTCACTTATGTGTGACCCTCAATCCGACCCTCCCTGCCTTCAGCGTCCCGAAGGGATACTCAACCGTCCGTTTTCGGACTCGCATCATCTTCCAGATTGACCAGGTAGAGTTCGTCGACAAAGACGTCGACTACGCGCATCGGATTGGTATCGCTGACGTAGTCGTCGAGGCTCTCGGGAAGTAAGGTGCCTTGGCCTCGATGTTCACCTTGGACAAAGCGCTTCATGGGCGATCCCTGCGATGAAATCCTCAGAAATCATAGCTCCAGCGCGTGCTGTTACATCACGATGGGCATCGGTCAGAACGCTTGAGCACCGCACTTAGGACACGCTGTCCGTATAAGCCGACGCCAAGACCCGACACGATGAGAACGACTGCAACGATTTTGTTGACTGACAGGCTCTCATTGAAAATCATGACTGAACCGAGCAGGCCGAATACCGGCACCAACAACGACAATGGCGCGACGGTGGACACTGGATATCGTTTCAGAAGTGAGTTCCACACCCAGTAGCCAAACAGTGTATTGGGGTATACCTGGAACAGGATCGAAAGGACGGCGCGGTAGTCGAGTTGATTCACCAGTGCGTAGTACCCCGTCGAGCCGTTCACAGCGTAATCAAGTGCGAAAAGGGGGATGGGCGAAAACGCGCTCGACCACACCAGGAAGGCGAAAACCTGCGTGGTCTTGGCTTTTTTGTTGATTACGTTGGCCGCACTCCAGGCGACCGCTCCCAGGAGCACCAGAATCAACCCGACCGTTGTTACTGTCCCGTCAACGATGGAGAGGATGTTCAATAAACCACACAGAGCGAGACCCATGCCCGCGTACTGAAAGCGGGAAATGGATTCCTTGAATATCCATGAGCCCAACACAATGGTGAAAAACGCGCTGAACTGCAGCACCAGTGAAGCGATGCCTGCGGAAAGACCGGACTTGATGCCCAGGTTAACGATGCCCCAAAGTCCGATACCGAAGACCAGGCCGTAACCGATGATATAGCGCCACTGTACATCAGGTTTCGGAATGAAAAAGATCGCCGGGAGCGCGCATAGCGTGAAGCGAATGCCGGCAAGGATGAATGGGTCAACGGTGGTGAGCCCCAGTTTGATAACCGAGAAATTCACGCCCCATATGGCAGTAATCGAGATGGCGAGTAGCAGGTGCCTGGCTTTCATGTTGATCTTCCTTGATTGACCGTTGAGAGATGAAATGTGAGAAACCACAGCACCAGGGCAGCAGCGCTGATCAAGGCACCCAGCAGGCTGACTGCCATCCAGCCCCAAAGCGCATAAATCTGAGTCGCGGCTGCGGCTCCCAGCGCGCTACCGACCGCGTAGAAGCACATGTAGGCGCCGACCATGCGACTTTGGGCGTCGGGGCGTGCAGCGAAAATGATGCTCTGGTTGGTGACGTGTACTGCTTGCACCGCGAAGTCGAGCAGGACTACGCCGCAGACCAGCGCGATCAGGGAAGTCTCGGCAAACGTGATGGGCAACCAGGACAGCGTCAGGAGCCCCAGCGAAAAGCCGGTCACTCGTTGTCCCAGACCTTGATCGGCCCAGCGACCGGCTCTTCTGGCAGCCAGGGCACCGGCGACGCCGGCCAGGCCAAACATGCCGATGGCAGTGTGTGAAAGCGACAGCGGCGGGGCGCTCAACGGCAGCACCATGGCGGTCCACAGCACGGAAAAAGCGGCAAAGATCAATAGCGCCAGCAGGCCCCTGGTGCGCAAGGTGCGTTCGGTGATGAACAGTTTGAAGAGAGAACTGATGAGCGCCAGGTAGCCGTCTTGATGCCTCGGCGACGGGGTGTCAGGAACCACTCTCCACAGCACCGCCGCGAGGGTCAGCATCAATCCTGAGGACACAAAGTAAACGGCGCGCCAGCCCGCGATGTCCGCAATCAGGCCCGAGGTAAACCGCGCCAGAAGAATGCCCAGGACAACTCCACTGGTTACCGTCCCCACGGCATGCCCGCGTTGTGCTGGCGTTGCCAGTGCGGCGGCATAGGCCACAAGCACCTGAACGACCACTGCCAGTAAGCCCGACACGATCATGGCACCCAACAGGGCCAGCCATTGCTGTGCTGTGCCGACCGCCGCGAGCGCAACCGCAGACAGCAATACTTGAGTCAGAATCAGCCGCTTACGATTGACCAAATCGCCCAGCGGGACGATGAACAGCAACCCGAGTGCGTAACCAACCTGAGTAGCCGTCACCACAACCCCGATCATTGATGAGGTCACACCCAGGCTCTGAGCCATTGAATCGAGCAAAGGTTGTGCGAAATAAACGTTGGCTACTGCAAGCGCGCAGGTGACAGAAAACAACAACGTGAGCAACGGCGAAAGCCCCGCAGTCCGGTCGGTCCTGCTGCTTTCTCCGGTATCCGGATGCCGCAATCCCGAAGGCTGCCTGGAGAGCTGTTTGGTGGCTGAGTTGGCATCTGCTGTCATGAACACCTCCATGGCGTTAAACTGGTTTCAATTAAAAACTAGATTCAATTGTTGCTGTATCAGGTTTTAAATTGCAACCACATTGCGCCAGGCTGATGGACAGACTTGGCAAATCCACATTCCGGAAGGTCAAAAAGATGGTCAAAGACGCTTTTCCGCAAAGCAGCGAATGCCCGGTAGCAAGGACACTGGAGGCAATTGGGGATCGCTGGTCGCTGATGATCATCCGCGACGCTTTTGATGACATTCGCCGATTCAGCGAGTTTCAAAAGAGCTTGGGCGTGGCCAAGAATATTCTGGCATCGCGACTGAAAACGTTGGTCGAGGTCGGGGTATTCGACGTTCGACCGGCGTCAGATGGAAGCGCCTACAAGGAGTACGTCCTTACGGACAAAGGACGGGAGATCTTTCCGGTTGTGGTCTGTTTGAGGCAGTGGGGCGAACGTTTCCTGTTCAAGCCGCAGGAGACGCGTTCTGTGCTGATGGACAACGAGTCCGGCCAGCCTCTGATGCCGATTGATGTTCGCTCATCAAACGGTCAAAAACTTGGACCGTCTGACTGCCACAGAGTGAGACTTGTTGACGGTGAGTCGTGAATCAACAGCAGACTTGCCTCATACCAGAGCGACGCCAGGGGAATTAGAGCCAGTGTGCTGGGCGTAGTTGACAAGAGCATGTCCGCTTTTTGGCCGGTTTCTGCCCGTTGCGACAGGCTGAAAACGACCCAATATAGCCGTTGGAGACGGCTAAGGATCTCAAGAATGACACTACTCGCAAACATCATATTGAAGGGGCGACCTCTGATGAGGCCGCCATTTTTCAGCTGATTGATCAGTTGCCCGCTGGCAAAGGCAGGTTGATGCCTTCTTTTTTCAAGGTGTCACGCACGTATTGGAATTTCTGGTACTGCGATAGCTCGATCGGCCCGTCGTAACCCATGCTTTGCAATTTGCGTGGCGGGTAATCGACGTAGGTTTTCATAAGTTTCATGATCGCCATCGAAATCGGCACCATTGTCCAGGTGCGCTCAGTAAAGTTGTTCATGAAGAGGTCATAGCGCTCTTGCGGGTCTTGCCACAAGTCAAAGACTTGCGGCACGGTGGCCACATATTTTTGTGCGCCTTTCCATCCCAGGTTAGTGTCTACGGCCAGACCACCGGTATGGGCACCGTCGTCGCCACGCAGGTTGAACACGGCCTTATAGTTTCCGACACGGGCGGCACCCGGGGACAATTCGTTTTCGGTGAAGTAGAACCACTCCTTACGCGGCGAAGGGCCACTGCCAGTGAGCACTGACGTCATGTCATAACTGTCGAAGATGATCGGCTGACCTTCGCGATCTTTCTCGGGCAGCTTTACACCGGCAACAGACGCGAACGTCGCCATCAAATCCAAGCCGCCGAGAATCTCGTGATTTTTCGTGTCCGGCTTGATCTTGTCTGGCCAGACGGCAATTGCCGGAACCCGGTTTCCGCCCTCACGCACTGTGCCCTTGGTCCCGCGGAAAGGGGTGTAGCCGGCATCTGGATAAACATCTTGCCAGGCCCCGTTGTCAGTGGTGTAAACCACCAGGGTGTTTTTATCCAGGCCGAGCGCCTTAAGTTTGTCCATGATGCGGCCAATGTGGGTATCGAGTTCGACAACAGAGTCGGCGTACTTGGACTTGGACATGGACTTATGAATGAATTCCGGTGCCGGCAAGTTCGGTTGGTGCACTTTCATGAAGTTGACGTTGATGAAAAACGGCTTGTCCGATTTGGCGGCGGTGTC
Organism: Pseudomonas sp. KH_046_1; assembly: GCF_057839025.1. Taxonomy (NCBI): domain Bacteria; kingdom Pseudomonadati; phylum Pseudomonadota; class Gammaproteobacteria; order Pseudomonadales; family Pseudomonadaceae; genus Pseudomonas; species Pseudomonas sp. KH_046_1. The sequence continues at coordinate 3,570,745 of NZ_CM174481.1, read as the reverse complement.
GAGAAACTCCAGTGCGGCTTTTTCGACATAATTATCAAAGAATGGAATACCGACCACGCCAGGTTTGCCGTCCACGACAGGCGTGTCCACGTACTGGCCGTTGACCTTGAATTCTTCGATCGGTTTTTCACCGGCCTTGCCGGACAACGCGCCTTTGGTCACCTTTTGAAACATCGCGCGGGTTTCCGGATCCATATCGGGGAACCATGTCGGGTCCGCGTAGGTGTAGGCATTGAGGTGATAGAGGCCGACGTACTTCATCACGTCATAGCCCTGGGCATTGGGCAGTGCGTAATCGGCTTCGCCCAAGTGCCATTTGCCGGTGAAGTAGGTGTCGTAGCCACCAGTTTTCAGCACAGAGGCCAGCGTCCATTCGGCGGCGGGCAAGCCACCACCCTGACCCTGGAAGGCTACGGTAGTCATGCCGCTGCGGTTGGGGATACGCCCGGTTTGCATCGCCGCCCGACCGGGCGTGCAACTTGGCTGGGCATAGAAAGAGTAAAAAGTGACGCCTTCTGCCGCCAACTGATCGATGCTGGGCGTAGGCATGCCTCGACCGACCCCACCGCCGTAGGGACCGAGGTCGCCATAGCCAGTGTCGTCGGAGACGATAAACAGGATATTGGTTTTTTCCGTTTGAGCGGCGTGGGTAAGCCCGCTCAATGACAATAATGCAGCAAACACGACAGACAGCTTGAAACGATCTGATAGCTTGTCCATATCAGCAATCCTCGTTGTTTCATTGTGTTGGCAACCGGGTGATGAGTGCACAACCACATTGACTCTTGGTGCATTGACCACCGAGTAATTAGCCTAGGTACTGCGTACAGAATCATTTCCCCCTGACTGCATGACCATGCACAAGTTAAGGCGCAGGTAGAGTCTAGTGCGGTTTTCCAGTTTAACGGGTAATTACCCGGCTGCATCTACTGTTCTTTCTGAACACGGTTCAAAAACCTGATCTACGCTCAACTTGCGCTAGGGCTAACCCTCAGCCTTACAGTAGCGATGCAGTTGTCCAATTCTCTCCCCCCTGAGAAAGGAGCTGGCAATGAACAAAGGCTTTCAGCTTGCTCGCTTTATTGCCTTAGCGATGGTCTGGTCTGAATCTGGCGTCGCTGCCGATAGCCAGGCAGAGCTAGCCAAACAATCCCTGAACCCGGTCGCCGCGCTATACAGTTTGCCGATTCAATACAACTGGAACCAAAAACTCGGCCCCAGCGGTGAGGGCTATCAGAGCGTCACTAATATCCAGCCGGTGCTCCCTTTCAGTCTCAACGAGGAATGGAATCTGATTTCCCGAACCATCCTGCCCGTCATCGATCAGCATGGCCTGGTGCCCGGCGGGGTTGCCGATAAATCAGGTGTGGGAGACGTCACTCAAAGCTTCTTTTTTTCACCCAAAAAGGAAACCGCCAACGGTTGGATCTGGGGAGTAGGCCCAGCCATATTGGTGCCCACCGGCAGCGACGAACTGCTGAGCAGCGAGCAATGGGGATTGGGCCCTACAGTGGTGGCGCTCAAGCAACATGACGGCTGGACCCGCGGTATTCTTGCCAACCACATCTGGTCGCTGGAAAACAGCCCGCCGGATGACAAGGACAAGGTCAACCAGACGTTCCTGCAACCCTTCTTCAGCTACACCACCCATACCTACACCACTTTCGGTATCAATACCGAGTCCACCTACGATTGGCAAACCCGGGAGTGGTCAGTGCCGATCAACTTGTTCGTCACTCAGTTGTTCAAAGTGGGTCATCAACCCATGACCCTGCAAGCCGGCCCGCGTTACTGGGCCGACAGCCCGGAAGATGGACCCGAGGGCTGGGGATTTCGGGTAGCGTTTACGCTGTTGTTTCCTAAATGAATGCAACGCTGTAGGGCCATTGAGTCAGGAGTGGTCGGGATACTCCTTGCTTTTCGGAGCAAGGCAAAACCCAAAGCTTTTGCAGTCCTACTTCGCTACTCCGTTGAGCAACACCCCATACGACTGAAGAAACTCTACCGTCCCGTGGAAGATCAAGCCTACACCCATCGCCGAAACGAAAAAGCCGACGATCCGGGTCGCGGCGTCGATGCCTTGCGGGCCAATCTTTTTGAGGATGGTATTGGCGTAAGCCAAAGACAGATAGGTGACGAACATGGTGGCGCAGATCGCCAGTGCGATCACGGCAAAGGACAGTATGGCGCGGTCGGAATCCTTAATGGTGCTAGTCAGGCCAATCACTGTGGCGATGGCACCGGGGCCGAACATGATCGGCATGGCCATGGGTATGAAGGATACGTCCTGGTCACTTTTGCCACCGCTTGGAATCAGGTTGCTGTTGGGCGACGGGGCAAAAAGCTCGAAGCCGATGCGCATCAGAATCACCCCGCCGACTACCCGAATCATACTCAGGGGAACCTCGAACAAACGCAGCAGCAGGTTGCCGAAAATCAGAAAGAAAAACATCAGTAGTAGCGCATAAAGGCAGGCCTTGCGTGCCACATGACGCTGCTCAGCGACGTCCTTGTCTTGCAGCAGACCTAGGAAAACTGGAATGGCCTCAAGTGGATTGATGATTGCCAGCAGGGTGGTGAACATGCCGAAAAACAGGGTGAGATACGCGTTCATGGATGATCTGCCAAGTGCGTTGTGTACCGATTCACCATAGCTGATCAAGAACAGTTCGCCTCAATCATTGCCGTAAAACCCAAGAGTTGGGGAGTGGAACTTTACAGAGAGGCATAAAATGGATGAAGGCAGAATTGGGCGATGGATATTGTTTACCATGCTCTAAGGCGAGCCCATTAGCGCCGAGGATGCACTTGCTATGGACTGGTCAGCCGTATGGTGAAGAGCAGAAGTTGGGAATGGACGGGTCAGACCATCAATAAATCCTTTTGGGCTGGAGCTTTCTACCGGCAGCAACGCGCCAAAGGGAGCACCTACCAGGCTGCTGTACGCGCACTCGCGTTTAAGTGGATTCGGATTCTGTATCGGTGCTGGCAGACCAGGACGCTCTACGATGAAACCACCTATTTGAATGCCTTGAGGAAGCGTGGTCACCGCTGCTGAAGAACCTCGATTCAGGTTGACTGACTTCCTCAGGGCGTGAAGCAGGCGCTCAGCAGCGTCTCTGGACTCCGGGCCGTTTTACTTGTCAGTAGGGTTTGTCGCCGATAATGGCCGCGCGCTCCATCTTGCGATGGCAGGGCGGATAGTCCATCACTGCATAGTGCTGGGTGCAGCGGTTGTCCCATATTGCCACGCTGTTTTTCTTCCAGCGCCAACGGACCTGGTACTCGGGGTTGTAGGCCTGGCTGATCAGGTACTTCAGCAGGTCGACGCCTTTTTGGTTGTAGTCCTGGCCGACACGCACACGTCCCTGGCTGTGGTAGTTCACGAAATGCGTAGCGTAGGCATTGACGAACAACACCTTCTCGCCCGTTTCGGGATGGGTACGCACCACCGGATGCTCGGCATCCGGATAATGCGCCTTCATCGCCAGGCGCTTTTCCTTTGGCATGGCGGCGGCGAAGGAGGAATTGAAGCTGTGGTTGGCGATCAGGCTGTCGATTTCCTGCTTCACATCTATGGGCAGGTTGTCATAAGCCAGCACCATGTTGGCCCACATGGTGTCGCCACCGGTCGGTGGGCATTCGATGCAACGCAGTACAGCGCCCATCGGAGGCGACTCACGCCAGGTGGCATCGCAGTGCCACGCATTCTCGTAGCGATCCGCCGGATTCTCCGGGGTCTTGTAGATTTGCACGAGACCAGGGGCCTCCGGGTGGCTGGGGAGCATCGGATGAGTTTCAAGCTGGCCGAGGCGCATGGCAAATGCTTCGTGATCGCGGCGCGAGAGCTTGTCCAGATCCTGGTCGCGCAGGAACAGCACCTTGAACTTCAATAGCGCCGCGTAAATTTCATTGAACAAGCCATCATCGCGCACTGCGTCGCCAAGATTCACGTTGAGCAGTTCCGCGCCGATGGCACAGGTCAGTTGTTCGACTCGCATGGCGTCTCCGTTTCGATGGTTTATGGCCGGACCGTGGGCGGGGCAGGTGAAATCGTGCCTTGATACACGGTGGCGCTTTTTATTGTTGATCCAGTCTTTGCGGGTTCGGTGAGTGGGGGTACGCGTGCCCGGCATACGCTCTGGCCCGATCAGCAGAGCGATTGCGGTCCCATGGTAGATTGCTCGATAGCGACGTCATGGGCATTGCGGGACAAACTCTTCGCATATTGGGACGTCAGGCTGTTTCTGCGCGCTGCGCCACACCGCCGGCGGCATGCCGAACTGGTTGATGAACCAGCGGGTAAAGGAGCTCGCCATGGTGAAGCCGAACATGTCGGCAATGTGGCTCAGCGAGTGGTTCGGGTTTTCCAGATAACGCAGTACCAGGGCGCGGCGCACATCGTTGATCAGGTCGCTGAAGGCACAGCCGTGATCCTTGAGGCGACGTTGCAGAGTGCGCACGTTCATGCCCTGGGACTGGGCGATCTGCTCGATGGTGGCGCGGCCCATGGGCAACAGCAGGTAGATGGCCTTGCGCACTTCGAACAGCGTCGAGGTGCTCTCGGGGCTTTGCAGCGAGTCAAGGTAGCTCTGGGCATGACGGGCCATGGTCGGGTCGGCATTGAGGTTGATCATATCGAGGCTGGCGGCAGGGCAAACGATGCCATTGAACTCGCTGCCGAACTCCAGGTTGCAGCCGAACACGCGCCGATGCAGGTACAGGTTGTCCGGCGGCTGGTGCATGAAGTTGACGCTGTAAGGGCGCCAGTGCGAGCCGAGCAGGGCCGAGCACAGACTGAACGTCACGCCAATGGCCAGTTCCGTGGCCTGGCGACTGGGCATCGGCGACTCGGTGACCATCTCTTCACGAATGATCACCATCTTGCCGCACTCTTCAACGAAGATGGCCAGCGAATCGTTCATCAGATGACGGTAGCGCACCATCACCTGCAACGCTTCGCGCAGGGTGCGTTGATGACTGAGCAGCAGGCTGACCACACCGAAGTCCGAAAACTGGCGCGACTCGGCCATGCTCAGGCCGAAGGTCTGGCAACCGCTGGCGGTGGCCGAATCTTCCAGCAGACGCACGGCGGCATCGATGGGGATGCGGGATTCGGGGTCTTGCAGCTGAGCCTTGTTCAGGCCTGCGACTGCCAAGACGTCGTGCGGGTTGAATCCCATGTCCTGGGTAACTTCCAGGTATTTGGTCAAAACGGCGGCGCGAACAAGCGTAGGCATGCGTAGGACTTCCCTCGGCCGATGGTGACGTTTCATTTCCATTGAAGATGTGTTGCGCGATCAGGCGCTGTTCTGATGGCGTTTGCGCTGCTCCCGGGGCGATCCCGGTGGAGGACTGCAAGTAGCGCGATCAGATCCAGGATCGTATTTTTTGCATCACCATCGAATTGGTTGCTGGACCCGAATTCACCAACCGCTGGAGCCATCAAGGACCCAGGATCCTGGGCGGTCTACGTGTATCCGGTAGGTGTTGTGGCCCCCATCAATGGAGCAGGGGCCACTGACCCATAGTAGGCTGCACGAGAGCAGTGCAAGGAGCATTGTGGGACATAATATTCGCGTTTTGGGACGCTGGCGGCGGGATGGCGGGGGCAGAAACGTGGGGTGTGCGAGGTTCAGGCAAAGTGGCTGGCCAGCAGGCTTGAGTCGCCCATGAACCTGTTTTTTTATTCAGGCGATAGGGGCCCGGATGCCGTCTTGCTCGCTCGGTAGGAGACGGCCCAAGCCGAGGGTGTCTTGCCAAAACGCGTGCGGAACCAGCGTGAAAAGTCACCGGCAGAGGAAAAGCCGAGGAGTTCGGCGACCTCATACAGTCGGCGCTTGCTGTTGGCCAGATACTCTTCGGCGAGTTCGGCGCGTACAGCATTGATGATCGTCGTGACACTCTCTCCCTCGGCCGCCAGGTGTCGGTTAAGGGTGCGTCGGTGCATGCCAAGATGCTGGGCCACGCCATCGACAGAGCACAGTCCGCTTGGCAGCAGCATCTTGACGATCTGGCGTACCCGCTGCGCCGGTTCGTCGCGCAGGTTGGCCAACTGCATGTCCAGCGATCGCTTCACCTCGCGATGCAACGCGGGGTCGGCCGTGGGAATAGGCATGTCCAGGTCGCGCCTGCGGCAAACGATGGCATTGAATTCCTGGGAAAACTCGATAGTTGATCCCAGCACGCGCTGGTGCACTTCCAGACTGGAAGGTTGGTCGTGAGTGAAACTGACCCTTACCGGCCGGAAGGTATGGCCGCTCAGAACGCTCAACGTCCGAAGCATTATGCCGGTTGCCTGTTCAATCGCCTGGCGCCAGACGCCATGATGGCCCTGCATGTTCACACCCACATGCAGCAGGGTCAGGTCGCCTGCATCCTCGAGCCACAATTGCACACCGGCGTTATGCAAGCGCGTATAGCGAAAGCACGATTGCAAGGCTGCGCGAAGCGTTGGCTCTTCGCGGATGAGCAGCGCGAGCATGCCAAAGTTGGAAAGCTGCCGGGTTTCCGCGAGCAGCAGTCCGAAGGCCTCATGGCCGGACAGGCGGGCTGACTCCTCCAGCAGCCAGCCTACCGAATCGCTGCTGATCATGATGTTCGGATCGTCGAGGACACTGGCCGGTAGCCTGGTCATGCGCAGCATGCGAAATGGATCTAGCCCCACTGAACGGGCAACCTGCTCAAAGTCGGTAAGGCTGGCGCTTCGCGTCAAGGTATACATGCTTGGCCTCGTGTCCCAGTTTCACCAGATTGTGTCCCGGGAAGCTTAGTGCAGGACAGCCGTTCGGGGCTACCTTCACGTCGACAATGACAACAAAGGTGGAGGTAGATAATGGACACGCGCACCGCTACAGGTATCGGTCAGTCGCTCGCGGCAAGGGCGCAGGTGGACGCCGACGACCCCGATGCATTCAACCACTGCTTTGCCGAACTCAACGGCATTCGCATGCATTACATCGACGAGGGGCAAGGTCCTCTCGTCATCCTGCTGCACGGTTTCCCTTACCTTTGGTACATGTGGCGGCACCAGATCGCCGTGTTGGCCGAGGCCGGCTATCGAATCGTGGTCCCCGATCAACGGGGTTTTGGCCAAACCGATCGACCCGATGCCATTGAAGCCTATGACATGAGTCAGGCAGTCGGCGACATGGTGGGCTTGATGGCGACGCTGGGCGAAACTTCCGCGGTGATCATCGGGCACGACCTGGGCGCCTGGGTGGCCCAGGCGGCGGTCATGCTGCGGCCGGATCTGTTCCGTGGCCTGGTGATGCTCAATACGCCGGTGCCACCGCGGGGCAAGGTCAAGCCGACGGTAGGTTTGCAGGCAATGGCAAAGGGCAGGGTGTATCACCACCTGTATTTCCAGCAGCTCGACAAGCCGGACCGCGAGTTGGCCTGCGATCCGCGCAAGACCTTGCGCAGTGTCTTCTACTCGATCTCCGGCAGCGCTGTCGGGGCTGAACGCTGGCGCCTGTTCGTCGAGCCTGGTGAGCCCATTCTCAACGCGTTCACTGAGCCGAAGGGCGAGTTCCCGTCATGGCTGAGCGCGCGGGCACTTGACTACTACGTCGCGCAATACACGCGAACAGGGTTTACCGGTGCCTTGAACTACTACCGCTGTCGCGACCGGAACTGGGAGATCACCGCGTTTCTCGACGGTGCACTGGTTCGCCAGCCGAGTATGTTCATTGGCGGTGCCGCCGACCCTTCGCTGGAGCCGGTCGAAATCCGCGCGCTCTACGAACAGCTCGACACTTATCTACCCGGGCTACAGAAGAAGGTATTGCTACCCGGCGTGGGCCATAGCGCCGCGGAAGAAAGCGTCGATCAAGTCAATGAATTGCTCCTGACGTTTCTCGAGCAGTTCTAACGATGGGGGGCGAGCGCCCTGGTGTGCTCGCGCCGATTCGCGCTTTCGCGACAATGACTGTTTCTCAGTTGAATGCCGTCAGGTCTTTCGGCGCGATGTCATGCTGCTCGCAATAAGCCAGATAGCGTTGCAACCCGGTCTTCCAGTTTTCCAGCGCGACGATGTTGTCGTTGCCGTCCAGGAACGCGAGATCGCCATTAACCTGAACCAACGTGAGCACATATCCGTCTGTGCCTCCCGTGCTGACGACTTCAGGCGTGTGAGTCGATCCGGCAGTCTCATACACGATACTGCCGGGGCCGGCGATCCAGTCATGCTCCTTGTATTTCCACTGACCTTCGATCGTGTAGACCATCACCGTACCCGTGTGGTGGTGCTTGGGCAGTTGCATGTCGATCGGCGACTTCATCATGACGATCCATTCACCGCGGATCGGGTCAAGCTTGAAGTACTTCAGCAGGACGTTTTGTGCATAGGGCGTAAAGGGTATCCACGGCAGCGATTCGCCATCGATGACTGCGGTGTCGACGTGTTCATAGAGCATGTCATTTCTCCAATGATGCGGTTCAGATCGACTTTTCGTCGGCAGCCAAGGCCGCCCGACAATTTCTGCTGGTCGGGTGCCCCGGTTTCTCTGGGGAGACTGTTCGAATCAGGTAAGCGGGGTACCCGCGAGGGTCGCGCGCAGCATCTTTCTGGGTGCATTGCCGTAGTCAGCCACCGCGTAGTGCTGCACTTGCAGGTTGTCCCACATGGCAACCGTGTTGGTGCGCCACTTCAGGCGTACCTGGTACTCCGGAATCGCCGCCTGAGAGGTCAGGTAGTTCATCAGGTGATGAGCCTCTGGCATGAAGTCCTGGCCGTAGCGGATATCCTCGAAGTTGAAGAAATTCGAAAAGTGGGTGGTGAACGCAGAGTTGACGAACAGCACCTTTTCGCCTGTTTCAGGATGAATAAGCACCACCGGGTGTTCAGCGGCGGGGGTCTTCTGGGCCATTGCGTGACGTTCTTCTCGGGGCAACTGGGCACCAAAGGAGTGCTCGGCACTGTGCTTTGCGAACAGACCTTCGATCCGTTGCTTGATGGTATCGGGCAGGTTTTCGTAAGCCATCACCATGTTGGAGAACAGGGTGTCGCCGCCGGATTCAGGACCCTGTTCGCAGCGCAATATCGCGCCGCGAGGCGGAGCCGGCTTGAAGGTGACATCGGTGTGCCAGAGGTTTTCGCGACTGGCCTTTTCGACAAAGGTCTTGGGCTTGCTCGGGTCAAGGTTGCGGTACAGCATCAGCAGCTTGTCCGCCTCCGGATGGCTCGGTGCCAGGGGATGACCTTCCAGTTCGCCGAATTGCGCGGCGAAGTGCTGTTGTTCCAGGGGCGTAATGTCCTGGTCTCGAAAGAACAGCACTTTGTGCTTCAACCACAGCGCCCTGATTTGCGCGATCAGTTCGGGATCCTGGGCAGCGTCGGCCAGGTTGACGTTACTGAGTTCGGCACCGATGGCGGGGGAGCAAATCTGCACCTTGATCGAATGCTGGCGCACTGACGACCGGATAATGGCGGGTGCCGAGGGGGTGAGGGGTGAAGGAGCGTCTTGGGTTGCGGCGACTTTTGTCATTGTTGTCTCCAATCCGTGCTGTACGGCGGTGCGCAATATGTGCATCCGGTATAGGTAACTGCCTCCTGCTGATTGGGCAGGGGTGGCGGTCCTATAGTAGGTATCCCGGGCGCGATGCCATGGGCGTAGCAGGACAGTTTCTTCGCATATTGGGACGACGAGCCGGGTTCATGACTGGAAGCGATGACGGCCACATCAAGTCGTCGGTTTGCTTTCTGGTTCCTTCGAACATTGCCGTTTTGTCATGGCGATAGCCTGTCGTTCGCGAAGCGATGTGCAGATTGAAGGGGGTGTGGCGGTGATAGTCGAGAACCTGCGAAGAGAGAGTGAGGGGATGTCTTTGTTGAATCTGGTCGACAGGTCAAAGGGTTATTAGTTCACGAGTGTGACCATCACTTGTCTGTATTTTTCAACGGAATCATTAAGTTAGTCAGTGGTCACAGTTACGGCTGAACGTTGTCCGGATGAAGATTTCCAGCAGCCATAACCATTCAATACCCCCGATGTTTTGGACGTTCCTATGAATCGCGCAGTCATCACGATCCTGGCCATTTTCAGTTTCTTGTTGTTGGGAGGCTGTGGCCCTCACTGGGATGATGGAGAAAGGTACGGCCGATATCACGACCATGATCATCGACGTGGTTACGACCAAAGGGATGACGATGATCGAGGTTATGGCCGCCACTATGATCGTCGTGGCTATGATTCTCGTGACTATGATCGCGATCACCGTCGCTACCGTGATCGCGACGACAACGACGACTGATGCATTAAACGTCCTGGAAGGGTGGGGCGATTCAGCGTCGTAGCGGTGAGCGGGCGCTCTGTTTTGCGAAAAATCATCGGGCGTCTGCTTTATGGCCATAGCTGCCGGTCATCTGTGTTTATAAAATCAGGTGGTGATTCACTTTTCCCATTGGTTCAAAGCCAATACAGGACAGCAATGGACCACAACCAGCCGATGCTGAGGGTGATCGTAAGGTAGATCACCACAAGCATCAGAGGTTGATTCCACATGACACACCTCCCATAACCGCTGCTTTTACATGGGTGCCTGGTAAGTTGGGAGCTCGTATGAGCAATAACGCAATAATCAAGCCATTTGAGTGAAAGACGCTTGTCCGCAAGCCTGGGGCCTTTTGCGCTACGTTCCAGGCTACTTCCTGCAGACGAAAGCTGACCCTGAATCTCCCCCCCGAAAACGGGATTTCCCGCATGTGGAGGAACATTCGTGCGAATGCCACAGCATCCGCGCTGCTCCTGGATCGGCGGGCACTTCATCGAGCCAAACGAGCAGAACACACAGCAGTCACCGGGATTTGGGCGTAGCAGAGTCCTGCAATTGTCACATTCGTAGAAAAACTGACAGGCATTTGTGGGCATGGCCTCCTGCTTGGCGAAGCTGCAATGCGGGCAGGTCAGCACGGATTCGAGGATGACGGGACTCATGGCTGCCTCATTTGTGCACGGTGGAGGGATAGCCTGCATTCGTCGTCGCTTTGGTCAGCGCCTCGGGATCGGCTTTATCGGGGTCATAGGTGACGATGGCCATCCTCTCGGCTAAATCGACCTTGACGGTACTCACGTCGGGCAGCTGCTCCAGCGATCTCTTGACCGTGATCGGACATACCGCACAAGTCATGTTCCGCACGTCGAACCTGATGGTTTCTAACCTGGAGTCACTCTACACTCCGTACCCAGGTACGGAATCAAGGGGCGCGTGATGGCGACAGGAATGAGTATCGGCAAGTTGGCGGAAGCTGCCGGCGTGAACATCGAGACTATTCGTTATTACCAGCGACGCGGCTTGCTGGATGAGCCGCCAAAGCCGCTCGTCGGTTATCGGTGCTATCTACCGGAGCAGGTCAAACGGCTGCGCTTTATCAAACGGGCACAGGCGCTGGGATTCACGCTGGATGAGGTGGGCGCACTGCTGACACTGGATGCGGCCTGCAGTTGTAGCGAGACTCGGGCACTGGCCGTGCGCAAACTGGCCCTGATCGAGCAAAAGATGGCCGACCTTGCAGCAATGCAGCAGGTGCTGGGTGGACTGGTGCGGCAATGCGATGCAAGCGGCGGCGGGGCCGTATGCCCTATCATCGATGCGCTCGACAGGGAGTGATGCCTGGTGGCAGGGCACCCTGCACAGGCGTCAGGCCAGCACCCCGTGCAGGGTACGCAGGGCCGAGCGTGCTCGCTTTGCCATTCACAGCTTGTAGCCAATCTGCCGCAACAGGTTCTTGCGCCACAGGATGTCTTCATCGCCTTCAATGTCTTGGGCACAGAAGCCATCCACTACGCCCAGGATTGCTCGCCCTTGTTGCGTCTCGGCGAGAATCACTTCGGTTGGATTGGCTGTTGCACAAAAAATACGGCAGACCTCTGGAACCATTTTGATGGTGTTCAACACGTTCAGCGGATAGAAACCATCACCCAGGAAAATGATGAAGCTATGGCCTGCGGCGATGGCTTTCGCATTCTTCTGTGCCAGTTCAATCATTGAGGTATCGGTGCCAGACCATCGCACCAGGCATTTGCCAGAGGCTTCACAAAAGGCCACGCCAAACTGGATACCTGGCACGGCATTCACCAGCGCTTCGTGGATGTCCTCGACGGACTTGATGAAGTGCGTCTGACCCAAAATGAAGTTCGTCACATCCGGCTTATCGATTTTCAACGTGATGAGTTGCATCTCAAACGCCTCCTTTCACGATGTTGCTATCAGAGTCTGGCAACAAAACAAGCATAGCTACTCATTTGTTATTGCTCCGTCAACTGACGGCTTCTGGCCGATTGCTGCCTGTCGTGAAGGGCTGTATCCGACCCAAAGCGAACTACCATCGATGACTGCTTTCGGTAACAGCGCCTATTCAAGTATCAATGTCTGAATAAGTACATTGGGGCCGATTCGCGAACAGCTTTTTTTCTGAACTACGGCAATATCGGTTCGCGTCAATCTGCCAGTACCGATGTATGCAGAACATCGGTGCTGGCTTCGGCGCTACTTGACCTCCTCAACCTCATAATTCACATAGCCGAACTCGTTGCTGCGAGCCGCCATGTATTTGCCGTTTTGCTCGAATACTGTGGCCTCGAAGGGTGTGCCGCCGAGTGTTGTCACTAGATGCCCGTCCTTGATTTCATAGTTGGCCGGCACGCCAAACTGGCCGTCATGCAGCATGTTCAGGTATTCCCCATGCGTAGGCGGCTTGCCATCGACGCTGGTGACCAGGCGTTGGCCTTCGGTGCCATAGACGATCTCGAACGTCTGGCCGGTGACGGTATTGCGCACCTTGATGGTTTTGCCCACCACATAGGCTTGCAACTGCTCGTTAGTGAGCGCTTTGGCTCCTTCGGTTTTCAGCTGATCGATGGTTTTGCCAGCAGCGACAAGCTTGCTGTCCTCAACTGTCGGCGTGTACCAGATCGGCGAAGTCCACGCACGTTCCTGGACGGTGGCCGAGACGTCGGCCGGCGGCGGTACTTGCAGCTTGGCCGCGTCATAGGTGCTCCAGCGCGGGGTCGGAATCTGTAGCACGCGAGCGTAGTAAAACGCGTGCCGGGCCGGATCGAAATCCGGATCGACCCAGATTTTTTTCAGCTCGGTGGCACCAATGGTATTGGTGTAAGTCGCCTTGGAAACATCGACCGTGGAGCCCACCAGTGGGATTTTGCCGGTGGCCTGGTCCAGTTGGCGATCACCGGACCAGGCGACGTCGTAGATCTTCTCGAAGGTCTGGCCGTTTTTGGTCCAGCCCTTGATGATCTGGATTCGGTCGAGGTTGCCATCGTCGACATCCTTGACCGCCCACACCACGAAGGACGGCGTCTGTTTACCCTGTTTTGCCGGCAAGTCGCCGCCCATGGGAACGCCCTTGGCGTAGGCGGCATGCACCCAGTCTTTTTCATTCCACAAACTGCTGTCGAAGCCCCAGCCACCAAACATGCGCACGGGGATGCGCACGCCGCTGGTGCCATAGACTTCTTTACGCTTCATGGCATCGAAGATCGATTCACGGGTGTTTTCTTCGGCCCAGACACCGGCCAAACCGGACGTGCTGGTTTGCAAGGCCAACAAGCCTGAGTTCTGTTTGCCGGAAAGGCGCGCCGCCGGGGTGCTGTCGGTAAAGCCGTGGGAGCCGAAGTTGTAGCTCTGCGAATAAGGAATTACTCCATTGTGCGAGTCGCTGGCGCCGACCACGCCCATTTTGTAAGGGTTGTATCCACGAGCTTGCTGCAAAGCCATGCCGTTTTGCCAAGCTTGCCTGATGTAACTGCCATTGAGTTTCGATGTGCTGTTGTCGATGCCAAGCAGGAAATTCATGATTTCATAATTGGCAAATTCGTCTGTCGGCGATAGTTCGGGGTGGGTTTCCGAGGTGCCCTTTACCTGGTGAATTTCGGTGAGGGATTCATTGCGCATCCGCGTCTCGGCCCAGGCGGCATCGATGGGGCGGCCACGGTCATCTACGTCCACCGCAAACATCAGGCCGTTGCTGAGGTTCGCATTGTGGGAGATCGCCAGCACCTCGTTGCCTTTTTTGCGTTGATCGTCCATCCAGCCCCACAAATCCTCCGGTTTGTCCGAATCGAGGGCCGTGAAGGGCAGGTCCGGCACCTTCTTCGAGTCGCGGAAAAACACATTGCGGTGCATGTTTTGATTGTTGGGGGCTGAGGTCCATTCATAGGCGACAAATGTGGTGAACTTGCCGGGCTTGTAGTACTTGTCGGCGATGGCGATGCTCTGCTGCCAGATATTGCCGGCAACCTTCGGATCAATCAGCTCCTTGATCGGGTGGCTCAAGCTGCCGGCGATCCATTTGAATACCCGGTTGAAATCTTCCGGGGTTTTGACAATCAGCTTTTGCGCGATGGGCAGCTTGCTGAAGTCTGACTTCGGATCGTTGGCCAGGGCGATCACGCCCACGTATTCCGAGTGGTCAGTCACGCCATGGAAATCCAGCGGGCGACCCTTGAGTTGCACTTCAAACCCCATTGGATGCTTGATCGGCATCCCAAGTGAGAATTGGTACGTCTGCTCGGGATCGACCTGGTGGTTGCCGATCAGGTAGGCATCAATCGACCAGGAGCTGTGCGAGTGCGTCTGGCCAAAGTAAACCTCGCGATCCGGGTTGCCCTCTGCCAATGCCAGCGTGCTGACAGTTAGCACGGCACAACCGAGCAGTGTTAGCGCGGTGAGGTGTGTAGGGTTTTTCATATTCCACGTCTCCGGAATACGGCAATGGCAGGGTGCAACTCAGGACAAGAAACTCGAGACTCTTTCGAAAAACCATAAGGCAGCCAGCGTACCCAACCCGTAAGAAGCAATCGGTCGGGCATACAGGACTGCAGGCCGTGGCAGTCGACAACGCAGCAGCAGTGCGCGCAGGCTCAACACGACGGCGACGAACATCAGTTGGCCGATCTCGACGCCGACATTGAAGGTGAACAGCGCCAGCGGAAGATCGCGCTGCGGTAAACCGATTTGCGCCAGCGCACCGGCAAAACCGAAGCCATGCAACAAGCCAAAACAGAACGCCACCACCCATGGCCACTGGAGGGTGAAACTGGTTTCGTCACGGTTCTTGCGGGCGATTTCCACTGCCAGCAACAGAATGCTCAGCGCAATCGTCGCTTCCACAGGAGGACCGGGCAGCCGCACCGCACCCAGTGTAGCGAGTGCCAGAGTGACGGAATGGGCGAGGGTGAATGCGGTGATGGTCTTCACCAGCATCCAGCCATTACCCACCAGCAGCAGGAGACCGAAGACGAACAGCAGGTGATCGAAGCCCACCAGGATGTGTTGGATACCATGAACCAGAAATGCACCGGCCACCGAAAACGTTCCCGGCGTGGCCGCGATCTCTATCCAGGGTTGCGCAGGGTGAACGAGGGTGGTCGTCAGGCTGCCGTCCAGGCGCGAGACACGCACCAGCACATCGGTGATGCTCGCTTGCAGGCCGATGAATGCAATACGTTGCCCGACCAGTCCTGCGGGGCCGGCATCAATGACCCGACGCTCGATCAGTGAATCGTTCAGTTCGCTTTCCACGGGCTCAACGACAGTACGCACACCTTCGGCAAACCGGAGCGCAATCGGCAACCGCATGCCTGAAAGCACAGGCGTGCGCCAGAGTACGTCATAGCGCCCGGAGGCCGTTTCGTTGAGTTCCAGGTAAGCGGGGCGCGACTCATGGGCCGTGGCCGTCAGCCCCACGAACCAGAGCACCAACAGCAGCCATACCGTACACCGCATCACGGCTGCTCCTTGTGTGTGGCGGCAATCGCACCGGCGGAAGCAGGTACCATCAGCACGACCTCATAGCGTGCTTTCAGTGCATCGAAATTTGCGCGTTTCGATGCGCTGCGTTGTTCGGACAACCAATCGGACTTGACCTGCTGGGCCACTGCTTCGAAGGGCGGAGGAGGTGATTTGGCCAGCGCATCAATCCACACCAGGTGCCAGCCAAAACCCGACTCCACAGGCCCCACCCAGCTACCTGGCGTGTGCTTGAACAATGAAATGGCGAACGTTGAACCAAAGACCCGCGCCACCTGATCCTGGGATTGTTCTGAGTAGGCGTTTTTAAACATGAATGCATCGCCTTCACCACTGTTCTTGTCAGACAGCCCACTGAGTGCGGACTGAGCCTGCGCTTGCCCATCCGCACCACGTTTGTCCAAGGCGAAAAACAAATGATGGAAGGTCACAAGTGGCGGCGGAGCATATTGGTCCTGATGCTGGTTGTACCAGGCCTCAAGTACACCGGGTGCCGGCTCGCGAAGTGACGCTACATCTTCGGCGAGGAAATCCATTTTTTGCGCCAGTCGGCGGCGAATAATAGTGTCGTCTTTATCCAGGCCAAGTTTCAGTGCTTCGCGATAGAGGATTTCCTCTTTCACATACTCCTCAATCAGGCCCTGCAACTGTTGCTCCGATGCGGGTCGTTGCCATCGCGCCAGCCAGGAAATCGCGATCCGCTGAATAACTTCTGGGGTGATTTCGATGCGTTGCGGATCTTGATCAAGGGTTGAGCGGTGTAAACCTCCGTACAGCACAAAGAGTGCAAAACCGGCGATTAGAAAGTGCAATAGCGGCTGGCGAATGCATCGTTTGATTAACGAAAGTCGAGATTCTTTCGTTTCGCAGACGCTTAAGTTCATGACTTATTGCCCCACGCTATGCTGCGAATAGTTTTCGCGGCCGAGTGGAGTATTGCTGCTGTACCGGAACTTTCCACCAAGACTAATCACGATAAGCACTAAGGCTTAGTAGCAATCGGATTAACCAATTCCCCAGGGCCGTCCAGTCTTGCACCTATACAGCCCGGGACGGAGCGCCCATGTGATGAAAGGACTGCTTGTTTTCGCCGCGATCATCGAGGCAGCCACTGGTGTGGCGCTCTTACTTGTCCCGTCGCTGGTCGGGCAACTTCTGCTTGGCATCGAACTGACGGGCGTCATCGTCCCCTTGGCCGGCATCACCCTCATC
The DNA here is from genome assembly GCF_057839025.1 of Pseudomonas sp. KH_046_1. Lineage (NCBI taxonomy): Bacteria > Pseudomonadati > Pseudomonadota > Gammaproteobacteria > Pseudomonadales > Pseudomonadaceae > Pseudomonas > Pseudomonas sp. KH_046_1. The sequence goes on along the minus strand of NZ_CM174481.1, from coordinate 3,553,765 downwards.
GCATTGGCCATCGCCTGCTGGCCCGGACCAGCAATGCTCGGGATGTTGATCTATAACGCAGCCGCTACGCTTTATCTCGCCTACGTTGGTATCTCAGGGGAGTCGAGTGGGGCTTTATTGTGGCCAGTGGTCGTATTGCACGGGATCATGACGGTACTTTTGATTCGAGCAATGACAAGCCAGACGAGGAACTCACAGACGTAGTCAACGCCTGGCAATATGCGTTTTCAGGCGCCGGCAAATCCTGCGGTTTTAAGGGGCACGGTCATCTACTCCTTGTCGGTTGCAGTACTCCTGAAGATTCGAAGCCAGGGCAACAGTGCAACGACTGCTTTTGGTCGATTTCTGCCTGATGCAAAAGGCAAAAAAGCCCGCTTAATGGCGGGCTTCGTAATCGGCTTTTCCTATAGCGCGTGATCCAGACTCTTGCGGAATTCGTCCTCCAGCTTTCGACAAACCTCTGCGATTACGCCTTTCCCGACTGCTGGGCCGGAGTAGCTGTCTACTTCCTCGCGGCATCGTTCGGCGGCATCTCGGGCCTGCATTCTTTCCTTGCCTTGCGATGTGTTGCTGACATAAAAACCAAAAGCCAGGTACAAGGTAATGGCGATAATGATTCCGGCGACGATCTTGCTGACCAGGCCAATTCTCTTTTCTGACGGCAGTGGCCACCCTGGTGGGATGCGTATTTTTTGTCTGAGGTCAGATTGGCAGTGTTTGCATAAAATGGCTTCAGTCATGATGACTTCCGCGCAATAGGGGCAACTCTTTTTTCCAGCCTCCACAGATGAAACTCCTTTTCCAAAACAAGATTCTATCATTGGGCCTGAGGGGCGAGGAGCGAGGGGCTGTTTTCCACTAAAAGATCTTCTGGGGGCGTAATGTCACACCAGCCTCAATCGCTCCCAGTAGGCCAGGCAAAACAAAATCCGATATTGAATGAGTGCTTCTGGCCGATTTCTGCCTGCCACGAAGGGCTGAAAACGACCTGAAGCGGACGGTAAGGCTTCACTTGGGAAGCGCTGAACAAATTTCCGATTCATACCTCGTCGACGTTTTCCGCTTGATGTCTACATCCTGGTGGGCGAGCACTGCCATTTCAGGTCGGTTTGAGTCCTGGTTTCGCAAGTTGGCGGTGCATCGCCCGTGTTGCAGGCGGATTGATCCCTAAGCGTCGCACTAGCGACGATAGTAGCGGCGCTCGTCCTCGTAGCGGTGCCGCATGGCCCGATCCTGGTGGCGCTCCCAATCACGACGGCGTTCTGCTTCTCGGCGGGCTTGCTCTCTGCGCCAGTTATCTCTACGCCAGTCGTCTCGGCGCCAATCGTCTCTACGATTGTGCCAACGGTCGTCATGCCAGTATCGGTCGTCATGGGCAAGCAACGGCCCTGGCTGCTTGCCGGCGGTACTGACCAAGGTCGGCCAAGGGTTGCCGGCAGCGTGGACCGGAACCTGAACTACTGCGACTTCAGTTGCGAAAACAGGGGTTGGGGGCTTCATCTGTGTTGCTGATGCCGAGCCCACTGCCGCGAACGCGAACAGGCCGAAGAGCACCATCCGTGGGTCATGGAATTTCATGAGCGAAGACAACCTCTGATTGACATTTTGACGTGTGATCATCTGGCTGCGGGAAGCAGGTGAGTTCGCGCTTACCGAGCGGATGTGCCTATTCACATAGACCGATAAATAGGGAAAAGTTCTAGGGGTCGCTGCTTAAATAACCAACAGCGTCAGTGTGCGGCCCCTTTGAGGTTTGCTATCTCGATGTCCGCTCCTGGCTGTGGATTCAAGCGGTCACAATGGACCGCAATCGACCCATTACAGGTTTTGTCGGGTGGATAACCCTCAAAGGGCGAGCATCGCGGGATGCGCTCTTCCAACCTGGCTATTGCACAGCAAGCAGGGAGTCTTCGATTTCCTGTGCGACAAGGCTTTGTATCCGCCACATATTTCGGTCCCGAATGCCATGCTCCTCGAGCATTGTCACAGTCCGGAACAGGTATTGGGCCGCCGAGCCCCAGTGCCCGGCTGCGCGAGCCAATACATGGGCAACCTTTTCCATGGGCAACTTTCCGGCATAGGCCATTCCGTAGCGTGCTGCGACAAAAGCTAATGCACGCACTATCCCGGACTCGGTTTTAACCGAAATCCAGCGCGGAACATTGGTCGGTGGGTTTGCGTCTATTTCCCGGACCATCAACAGTCCCAATTGCTTGAAATGGTCTTGCGTTGGAAGCCGGTATGCCAACCCATTGCAGCTTCCGCCCCGGTCGAGGGCCAACATCAGGGCTGGCAACTCGCGTGTGCCGCGCCAGCGCGTCAGTTTGAGGCAGAACGATCGATGCCAGCCGAAGGCGGTGGCGCTGCGGCTCTCCAAAAAATCGAACTCCGGATTCCATATCAGTGAGCCATAAGCAAAGATCCAGAGCTCCTGCGGTTTGTATTCAAACAACAGTGCCTCCACCATCGCATCAAACTCTGCTTCGGTGTGTTCGGTCGTGCCCGGTTCTGGTCCGGGATCGGGCTCAAAACGCTCAACGCGAGCGACGAGTTCTGCAGTCAGGTTTCGTCCTTTAGCGGGTGTGGTTCTCAGGGGTGCCATACCGGCCCTCCCACCATGGGTAAAAATTGAACCTCCTGATCAGAGTTTTTTCAGGAAGCCCAGTAGCAACTCATTGACCTCGGTCGCGCGTTCTCGCTGTATCCAGTGGCCAGCACCTTCGAGAATATGACACCCGTGCAGGCCCGGCAGTGTCTGCGCAAAGGCTTCGATCTGCTGCGGGGCGCCCGGAAACTTCAGCACGGCGTCGCGTCTCCCGGCAATGAACATCGACGGCTGCCGGATAATGCAACCGCGCCAGGGTGCCAGCAGTGCCCATGAGCGCGTCATGTTGCGGTACCAGTTCAAGCCGCCGCGAAATCCGCTGCGGGTGAATTCGCGGGTGTAGTAGGCAATATCCGCAAGGCTTAGCCAGGCTGGCAGGGTTTCGGGCTCGATCATCCCCCCCAGGAAGCCCTGGCCCGGCTGCAGCCGGCCAAACACCGGACCATCGGGCCCGTCACCCGAGCCATTGAAGTAGATGCGCCGGATCGACGACTCGACGTCCCTTTGCAGCTCGGCCTCGGCCACACCCGGCGTCTGGAAATACTGGATGTAGAAGTCGCTGATACCCCGCGAGGCCAGCGCGCTCAGGAGCTCCACGCGCCCCGGTGGCGAGAAGGGAACGCTCATGCCGACCACTGCGCGGAACAGATCGGGCCGCATCAATGCTGCGCTCCAGGCCACCAGCGCGCCCCAGTCATGGCCGACGATCACGGCTTGCTGTTCGCCGAGTGAATTGACTAACTCCACCATGTCGCCCACCAGGTGGAGTGTGGTGTAGGCGTCGGGTTCGGCCGGCGCTTCGGTGCCGCCATAGCCACGCATGTCGGGCGCGACCGCTCTATAGCCGGCGGCCGCCAGCGCAGCAAGCTGGTGGCGCCACGAGTACCACAGCTCCGGGAATCCGTGGCATAGCAAGACCAACGGACCTGAGCCCTGAATGGCGACCTGCATGCGGATGCCGTTGATGTCGAGTATTTCGAGGTGTGGTTCGTTCATGTGTGCTTCCTGCAATTCAAGCGATGGACCCCAGCAACCGCGGCAGATTCGCCGCAGCCTGCTGCCTGCTGACAGAGAGGCGATGCAGCTGTGCCAGTTTCTCGGTGTCGGTTTCCTGCAAGCCCCTGACCACCGCCGTCAGAAAGTACAAACGCGACTGCCTGATCCAGCGGGCCAGGCCTTCATGTTCTCCCCAGCGTAGTTGGTTACCCAGGTAGACCGCCCACATTCTGATCCAGTCCGTGGGGACGTGAGGCGGGGGGACCATGGTGCAAAGTGCGTTCATTTGCGCTTGATCGTCCAGGTGGCTTTCCACATAAGCGATCAAGGCCGCGCTGAACAAGGGTTGGCAGGTGCTTACCATCAACAGGTTAATCTTGCCGCCGTCGAACACACTCATTTCAGGCAGTGACGGGATGGCACTGGCGCTGCAGTCAATGTGCAGAGCACCCGGGCTCGTGGCGATGCTGCCGTGCTCGAGCACAATGCGCGTTGGCTCGATCACTCGCACCCGCCCCAGGCGCACAATGTTGTCGATGCGTCGAAGCTCACGTAATTCCGCCTGTGTGACGGTGGCGCAGCGGTAAGCAGTGGGTTCCACTGACTTGTCTATGCGCAGGAGCTGGCCCGTCGCCTCAAGTCTGGAGAACAGGTCCGGGATCGAGTCTGCGGTTGTGATGGCCTCAAATTGTGCCGTGAGGCCGCCGATTGTTCGTTCGAAGCTGTCGAGGCCAGGTTGCAGGTTGGCCCGGTCGATCAACCACGGGTCGTTCGGCATGATCCAGCAGATTTTTTCGGGCGCAATACCGTTTTGCAGACACCACAGGCAAGCGTCGATCCCGGTCTTGCCCGATCCCACCACTACGTAGCCAGAGTGTGGGTGCCGGATCTTCGGCAGGTCGTTCAATGGCACGCATTCCACGCCGGGTTCCACCCTGTACCTGGGCGGGTGGGTCGAGGGAACTGCCGTCTGGGCATGGGTGGCGTCCACCACCTTTTTGTGCACCCGGACCTGATGGTGTGCGCCGCTGACCAGCGAGGTAAAGCGGTGGTCGTCAATGCGGTCGCCGGTGTAGTTGCACATGGGGAAGTAACGGACTCGACCTGACGGCAGAAACTGCTGATTCATCACCTGGTCGAAGTAACTCACCACTTCGGCGCCGGAGGCTAGCTCATACAAGCCCTCGTTCAGTTGTGCCTGGTCTTTCGTTGCGCTGCCCAGTTCCCGTGAGTTGACGCCATAGAAGGCCGAGGGCTGGTGCAACCGGACAAACGGGTAGGCATCATTCCAGTGCCCGCCAGGTCGCTCGTGTCGATCCACCATCATGACGCGTGCATTGGTTTCCTTGAGTAGCGTATCGACGAAAGCCATGGCCGTCGCGCCAGCACCAATGATCAGGTAGTCGGTTTCGATCAGATTTTCGTCCATATGCTTGCGCCTTTCTGAAGGTTGCTCCTTCTCAAGTTCAGTAGATTAGCTACCTGTACCAAGCTCAATAGAACGAATGCTCCTCACTCAAATAACCGATGGAATTAATGGCTGCGGCCGCAGTGATCATTAGCGCCGGCGGGCATGCTATTGCAGTGAATTCGCGTGAGGGGCCTTCACGCATGACGATTTCCCGGTCCTACAGGCAGTACTGGCTGGTGGGCAGCACGTCGATCCTGTCGAAATCGATGAAGCGGCTGCAGCTGTCCATCATCGCGGCCAGGTTGCGCTGGAATTTCGCTTCGTCGCCCACCGCATCGAAAAAGGCCATGGGGTCGGTCATGGCCGCTGGCGGAAAACATTCCTCGACTATGGCATCGATCCGTGGGGCACCATGCGTCAGTGCCGACACCACCAGGTTTTGCACGTACTGGAAGTTGGCTTGCGTGTCCACGGCCACCGTCGTGTGATGGTTGCGCCAGATGTCCAGCCAGGCCTCGGGGGTCAGGCGTGGAGGGCGGGTCAGCAGGGCCAGTTGGGCAAAGCCGTGGGTACGCTCACCGGGCGTTGCAGGGAAGCGAGTATTGGCGATGGCGACCGACTCGCAGACCAGGTAGGCGGCCATGCGCGCCGTTGCCGCGCTGATCAAGTGGTCGAAAGGGCGACGAGCCGGCCCGTTGGCACTGTCCAGCCACAGCGACAGGCTGCCATCGGGCAATGGCCGGTTGTTTTCCTGGCGCAGGCCGGCTGCAGGCAGAACATCGGCATCGGCCAGGTTCAATTGCACACCACGGGCACCGAGTGCCTGCAATTGCCCGGCGACCTCACTGCGCAGGTGATGGGCGAAGGTATCAGGACTGACTTGAGTATCACGCCACAGCAGATAGATGACTTTTTCCATAGCTATCAAACTCCTCGTTGCGGTTGATGGATGGAGCAGCGGTCGTGCTGCCGGGTCCATCCGGATGACCGAAAATCCCTGGCGTCATAGTCATTCAAGGTCCGCGCCGGGTAATACCTCAAACAGACTATTGACCCGCAATATGAGGGCAATGGCTGCGCCGCTCGACGCCGGGCAGCCCTGGAGAACAGCAGCTAAGCTTTCCTGCGCTGGGGCGGCAGTGGAAGTGTTGCCTTGGGATGGTCCATGTCTGGCAAGGGAGCCCCCCGCCATGAGTGCCGAACAGCGTCATTACAGTCCACCAACCCTCCTGGTGGTCGATGACACGCCCGATAACCTGATGCTGATGACTGATCTGCTCAAGGATCGCTACCGGGTCAAGGCCGCCAATAGCGGTGAAAAGGCTTTGCGCGTACTACAGGGCGACACACTCCCGGACCTGATCCTGCTTGACGTGATGATGCCCGGGCTGTCCGGCCATGAAGTGGCGCAGCAGCTCAAGCGCGACCCGCGTACCCGCGATATTCCGATCATCTTTCTGACGGCCATGGCCGCGACCGAAGATGAGATCCATGGCCTGGAACTGGGCGCTGTCGACTACATCACCAAACCGATCAGGCCGGCGCTGGTCCTGGCGCGGGTGGATACCCAGCTCAAGCTCAAGGCGGCGCAAGACTTCCTGCGTGATCACAACGACTATCTGGAGCGGGAAGTGGAGCGCCGGACCCGCGAGGTGATTGCGATCCAGGATGTGGCCATCCAGGCCATGGCTTCACTGGCCGAGACTCGCGATAACGAAACCGGCAACCATATCCGGCGGACCCAGCATTACATCAAGGTGCTGGCCGAGCATCTGCGTGATCATCCGCGTTTCAGTCATTTTCTCACCGAGGACACCATCGCGTTGCTGTTCAAGTCGGCGCCGCTGCACGACATCGGCAAGATCGGCATTCCCGACCATATCCTCCTCAAGCCGGGACGCTATACCGAGGAAGAATTCGAGATCATGAAGACTCATACAACGCTGGGACGCGACGCCATCCAGCATGCCGAGGATCAACTCGGCATTCGCGCCGAGTTCCTCAGCCTGGCCAAGGAGATTGCCTACAGTCACCAGGAAAAATGGGACGGCAGTGGGTATCCGCAGGGGCTGGCGGGTGACGACATCCCCGTCAGCGCCCGGTTGATGGCGGTGGCTGACGTCTATGACGCGTTGATCAGCCGTCGGGTCTATAAAGCGGGGATGCCCCACGCGCAGGCCGTCGAGATTATTCGTCAGGGGCGAGGCACGCACTTCGACCCGGACATCTGCGATGCCTTCCTGGTCTGCGTTGAACAGTTCCAGACCATTGCCGAGCGCTTCGCCGATACCGAACAGGACATGGCCGGCCAGCGGGCTGCCCTGGAGCGTATCGGCCAGACTCCGTGAACCCGTTACTGCCCTATATCAGTGTTTTCATCAGGTCCACGAGGACAGGTCATGGCCGGATTGCGCACCCTGCTTGAGCGCCTCGCGCTGCGTCACAAACTGATCCTGGGTTTTGCAGCGCTGCTGCTGTTGGTGCTGGTGCTCGGCGTGCAAAGCCTGCGCACCCAGCAATCGCTGAAGCAGGACATGCAGAACCTCTACCTGCAGGAACTGGTCGGCATGGAGCACTTGCAGGAAGCCCGTGTGCAATTGCCCCATATGATGCAAGCACTGCAACGTGCGGTGGGCACCGACAGCGCGCAGATTCGCGTCGAATCCCTGCAGCAACTGCATGAAATCCGCGAAGGCCTGCAGCAGGCTGTGGCCCACGCCAAAGTGACCCTCAGGCGTGCGGAGAATCTGGCGCGTCTCTCCGAGTTCGACCTGCTGCAGCAACAGTTGCAGCGTTATAGCGACCAAGCCTTTGTATTGATCGACCAGGGCCAGCAGAGTAGGGCGTTGTTGCTGCTCAATAGCAGTGAGTTCCAGCAACTTGCCCAACAGGCCGACAGCCTTTTGTACGCGATCGCCCAGATCAAGGAAGCCTCGATTCGCGACACGGCCAAGGACATTGCCGAGTTTGCCGAACACAGCACCATGCTGACTTACGTACTGTTGTTCGGTGGCTTGTCGCTGGCGTTGCTGTTGTCCTGGGTCGTCAGCCAGTCGATCCGCAATCCGCTCAACCGGGTGCGAGTGGCGGTAGACCACTTGGCCGCCGGGCAGCTCGATCAACCGATTCCCCACACCGACATGAACAACGAAACCGGCGATCTGGCGCGGGCCATCGCCAAACTGCAGACCGAGTCCCAACAACTTGAGCGTCAGCGCTGGATCAAGGCGCATACCGCCCAATTGCAGGTCGATCTGCAGCAGGCAGAAACCCCAGCCGAACTGGCGCAGGTGTTCCTGCAATGCATGGCCAGCCTGCACGGAATCTGCCAGGGGGTGCTGTACAGCGCACAGGAGGACGCCGGTACACTGCTGCTGATGGGCCGCTATGCCACCGATTCCGAGCGGCCACCCGAGGCACAAGTCATGTTCGGCGATGGCCTGTTGGGGCAGTGTGCGGTGGATCGTCTGCCGCGTCAGTTTCAGGCGATGCCGGAGCAATACTGGCGTTTGCGCTCACCGCTTGGCGAGGTCCCGGCCCGTTGCCTGCTGCTGCAACCCATTGTGCGTGGCGAGCGGCTGCTGGGCGTGCTCGAACTGGCTGGCCTGGAGCCATTGGGCGAGCGTGAATTGTTGCTGTTGCAGGAAGCCACCCCACGCCTGGCCGCGGCCATGGCGATTCTGGAGCGCAATCAGGCGGTCAAGACCCTGCTGGCAGAAACCCGGCGTCAGGCCAATGAAATGGCGGAACAGGCGCTGCAACTGGAGCAGCAGGCGCAGGCACTGGAAACCCAGCAATCGGCGTTGCGTGCCACCGAGGCCTGGTATCGCGGGATTATCGAAGCGGCGCCGGACGGCATGCTGGTGGTGGATGCCGAAGGGCAGATCCTGCGCACCAATCGCCAACTGGATCAGCTGTTCGGCTATAGCGCCGGTGAGTTGCTCGGCGAGTCCATCGATCGTTTGGTGCCGTTGGCCAGTCGCGGGCGCCACGAGGCGCTGCGCAAGGGCTTCACGGCCCACGGCGCCACTCGCCAGATGGGGGCCAACCTGGACGACCTGCAAGGCGTGCGCAAAGACGGAAGTCTGTTCTCGGCAGAGATCAGCCTGTCGCATTTGCCGAGCCTGGAAGGGGGCGGCGTCTGCGTGTGCGCTTCGGTGCGCGACGTGAGTGAACGCCGTCATCTGCAGGCGGCACTCAAGGCCAGCGAGGCACAGTTGCGCGCGGTACTCGACAGCAGCCCGGTGGCCATGGTGATCAGGGACGTCGATGGCCGCCCGACCTACTGTAATCCGCAGTTCGACAGTTTGTTCGGGACTCGTCTGGCTGAACTCGAAGGCACGGATACGGCGCCGTTCTGGGTCGACCCGCAGGCACACCAGCGCTTTCTCGCAGCGGCAGCGCAAGGTCCAGTGCTGAACTTCGAGACCACCCTGCAGCGCGCTGGAGGCGAACGCGTCGACGTATTGGTTTCGGCCATCACGATGACGCTGGGGGAGCGGGGCATGGGGGCCAATTGGTACTTTGATATCACCGACCGCAAGACCGCCGAGGCTGAGGTGCAGCGCGCACGCGAGGCCGCAGAAGAGGCGACCCGGGCCAAGAGCAACTTCCTGGCCACCATGAGCCACGAGATCCGCACACCGATGAACGCCATCATCGGCATGAGCTACCTGGCATTGCGCACCGAACTCGACCACCGCCAGCGCAACTACATCGAAAAGGTCCATCGCTCGGCGGAATACCTGTTGGTGATCATCAACGACATCCTCGACTTCTCCAGGATCGAAGCCGGCAAGATGCACCTGGAGCACATTCCCTTCCACCTTGAGGCCGTTCTCGACGGCTTTGCCAGCATGATTGGCCTGAAAGCCGAGGACAAAGGCCTGGAATTGCTGTTCAGCACCGATGCCGAGCTGCCGACCGCCTTGATCGGCGACCCGTTGCGCCTTGGCCAGGTTCTGATCAACCTGGGCAACAATGCGACCAAGTTCACCGAGCAGGGCGAGATCGTGCTCGGTGTAGAGCAGCGAGGCGCAGCAGGAGAGCAGGCGCAGCTGCATTTCTGGGTACGTGACACTGGCATCGGCATGAGCGCCGAACAATGCTCGCGCCTGTTTCAACCCTTCAGCCAGGCCGATAGCACCACCACCCGCAAGTACGGTGGCACCGGATTGGGCCTGGCCATCTCCCGGCATCTGGTGGAATTGATGGGCGGGCACATTTGGGTAGAGAGCGAGCCGGGCCATGGTTCCACCTTTCATTTCGAGGTGAGCCTGGGCGTGCAGCGCGACAGCCATTTGCGGCGCATGGTGACCGCCGACGAATTGCTGGGCAGCCGTGTGTTGGTGGTCGATGACAACGCCAGCGCGCGCGAGATCCTGTCCAGCATGGCCCGCAGTTTTGGCGTGGAGGTGGACGTCGCGCAAAGTGGCCGGGCCGCACTGGCCATGCTGGTGGAGGCCGAGGCGAAGGTGCTGCCCTATGATCTGGTGCTGATGGATTGGCGCATGCCTGGCATGGACGGCGTGGAAACGGTGCGGCAGATGCAGGCCGCCAAGCTGGCGCAAACGCCGTCGGTGATCATGGTCACTGCGTTCGGTCGCGAGGAGGCCCGCGAGGAGGCCAGTCGGCACGGTATTCAATTGCCGGTGGTACTGACCAAACCGGTGACGCCGTCCACTTTGCTTGAGGCGCTGGGCTCGGTGCTCGGCAAGATCCCCCAGGCCGATACCCGGGTCAGTGAGCAATTCGGCCAGAGCGCCAGCGCCCTGGCCAGCCTGTGTGGCGCGCGACTGCTGTTGGTGGAAGACAATGAGCTGAACCGCGAGCTGGCCTGTGAACTGCTGGAGAGCGCCGGGATCGAGCTGTGCCTGGCCGTTCACGGCGCGCAAGCGCTCGAGCAACTGCAGCGTGACGCAGACTTCGATGGTGTGTTGATGGACTGCCAGATGCCGGTGATGGACGGTTATACCGCGACCCGCAAGATACGCGAGCAGCCACGCTGGGCGAATCTGCCGGTGATCGCCATGACTGCCGACGCCATGGCGGGGGACCGTGAGCGGGCGCTGGCCTGCGGCATGAACGACCACATCTGCAAACCCTTGAACGTCGACGACATGTTCACCACGTTGGCCAAGTGGATACATCCACGAGCTGACCGTGGCGCGATGTCGGCCGACGTTTCGCCGCTCACCACCGTGCCAGTGGCGAGCCTGCCAGCCAGCCTTCCCGGTATTGATTTGAAAGCCGGCCTGGGCACCTGCATGGGCAAGGTCGAGCTCTATCTGCGCTTGCTGCGCAAGTTTCGCTCCAGCCACCAGGCTTTTTGCGCCGAGTTCCTGGCTGCCCGAGGTCAAGGCGATCCTTCGGCGACGGTCAGGCTGGCCCATACCTTGCGCGGTACGGCGGGCAACATCGGTGCTGTTGAAGTGGCGAGTGCAGCCGGCGCGCTGGAGCAGGCGTGTCTGAACGATGGGGCGGGCGATGGGGTGGAGCAGGACCTGGCCGATCGGCTGGTGGAGGTCGAGCGTTGCCTGACACGGGTGCTGGAAGGCTTATCGGTGCTCGGCGAATCGACATCGTCCACAGACTCATCAAGCGCGCCACCGGGCAGCGAATGGCATGCGCAATTGGCCCACGTCCGGTCTCTGCTGGCCGAGAGCGACACCCAGGCGCTGACGGCCTTGCTCAAACTGCAGGGGCTGGCTTCAGACCCGCGGATGACCGAGCAGTTGCTTCGGGTTGTGCGGCAAGCGGAGTGTTTCGATTTCGATCAGGCGCTGGAGTTGCTTGAAAACCTGTCCTGATAATTAAATCGGTGGATCGGCCGCGTGGGCATACGCATCAGGCTGCCCTCCAGTGGGTAGGCGCGGCAATCGATATCGCCCACATCCCAGGCCAGCCCCGAGTCTTCGACGTCATCGCCGTTGAGCGTCAGGCCGAGCATGGCGCTGGGCAAGGAGCGCCCGCGTTGGTAAACGGTCAATAATTCCTCACGTTGCAGCAGCTCGCCGCGAGGCACGCCATTAGCGTCGAGAATGAACAGCTCGAACATTTCAATATCAGGGTTCTGCGCTCCTCAAGAACCTCGATTTAGGTTGACTGACTTCCTCAGGGCGTGAAGCTGACGGTCGCTTTAGCCTGCGTTCAGATTGAACAAACCGGCCTTTGTGTCAGCCCAAATCGGGGCATTGGTTATTATTTTATTCAAAAACCGACATGTGGGTGTCGGTGACAAATAAGTTGTCGTTTATAGATATCTCTCGCGTATGTGCTACGAATGTGCACAACGTTGATGAGCGCAGGCTCAAATTCAAGCGTTTTCCTTATGGCTCCCGCCCTGAAAACCCTCAGCATAGAGACATTGGGTGATGTCGTTTTTGGATCCACTCAAAGTTATGTAATTGGGTATGAGCTTTGCAGGTTGAATAGGAACAAACCCACCAACTTTTGGATGGGAGAATAAAAAGAGCCTTTGCCTGAGGCCATTCGCCTGCTTTGTGTGAGGAGATACCGCGATGACGTCGTTCAACTCCGGGGCCCAACCCCAGAACCGTGCGCCTCAATCCATCGGCTTTCTGCTGCTGGACAATTTCACGCTGATTTCTCTGGCGTCCGCTGTAGAACCGCTGCGGATGGCCAACCAGTTGTCCGGTCGCGAGCTGTATCGCTGGACCACCCTCACCGTTGATGGCGGCCAGGTCTGGGCCAGTGATGGCCTGCAAATCACCCCTGACGCCTCCATGCACAAAGCCCCGCCAATGGACACGATCATCGTTTGCGGTGGCGTCGGCATTCAGCGCACGGTTACCCGTGAACACGTGTCCTGGTTGCAAAGCCAAGCCCGTAAGGCCTGCCGCCTCGGCGCGGTGTGCACCGGCAGCTGGGCCCTGGCCTGCGCCGGCCTGCTCGATGGTTTCGATTGCAGCGTGCACTGGGAGTGCCTGGCGGCGATGCAGGAAGCTTTCCCGCGGATCGTAATGAGTACCCGTTTGTTCACCCTCGACCGTAACCGCTTCACCAGCTCCGGCGGCACCGCGCCGCTGGACATGATGCTGCACCTGATCAGCCGTGATCACGGGCGTGAACTGTCCGCCGCGATCTCGGAAATGTTTGTCTACGAGCGCATCCGCAACGAACAGGATCACCAGCGCGTGCCGCTCAAGCACATGCTCGGCACCAACCAGCCGAAGTTGCAGGAAATCGTCGCGCTGATGGAGGCCAACCTTGAAGAACCGATCGACCTTGACGAATTGGCGGTGTATGTCGACGTGTCCCGTCGTCAGCTGGAGCGGCTGTTCCAGAAGTACCTGCACTGCTCGCCGTCGCGTTACTACCTGAAACTGCGTCTGGTCCGTGCGCGCCAGTTGCTCAAGCAAACGCCGATGTCGATCATCGAAGTGGCTTCGATCTGTGGCTTCGTGTCCACGCCGCACTTCTCCAAGTGCTACCGCGAATACTTCGGTATCCCGCCGCGTGACGAGCGCGTCGGTTCCAATACCGCGCAGCAGGTGGCGATGATACCGCTGCCGCCAGCATTGGTGCTCTCGCCGTTGGCCGGTTCGATGTCAGCTTTGAGCCAGGCACGTAACGAGTCAACTTTTGCCAGCGTTCGTCTATAAATCTTCACCCCTATCCTGCGAAAGCGTAACGTTCGCAGGATAGGGGGGCGCTTCATTTTAGTGTTGCGCTGAGGCAGGATTTACTCGACGGCTTTAACCATGTCTTCGATGACCTTTTTAGCGTCGCCGAAGACCATCATGGTTTTGTCCAGGTAGAACAGTTCGTTGTCCAGGCCGGCGTAGCCGCTGGCCATCGAGCGCTTGTTGACGATGATGGTCTTGGCCTTGAACGCTTCGAGAATCGGCATGCCGGCAATCGGCGATTTCGGATCGTTCTTCGCGGCCGGGTTGACCACGTCGTTGGCGCCCAGCACCAGCACCACGTCGGCCTGGCCGAACTCGGAGTTGATGTCGTCCATCTCGAACACCTGGTCGTAAGGCACTTCGGCCTCGGCCAGCAACACGTTCATGTGGCCGGGCATACGACCGGCAACCGGGTGGATCGCATACTTCACGGTCACGCCGCGATGGGTCAGCTTCTCGGTCAGTTCCTTCAGCGCATGCTGTGCCCGCGCTACCGCCAGGCCATAGCCCGGCACGATGATCACGGTGTCGGCGTTGGTCAGCAGGAAGGTCGCGTCGTCGGCCGAACCGGATTTCACCGGACGGGCTTCTTTCGAACCCGCCGGGCCGGCCGCATCTGCCGTATTGCCGAAGCCACCGAGCAGCACATTAAAGAAGGAGCGGTTCATCGCCTTGCACATGATGTACGAGAGGATCGCACCGCTTGAGCCTACCAGCGAGCCGGCGATGATCAGCATCGAGTTGTTCAGCGAGAAGCCGATACCCGCCGCTGCCCAGCCGGAGTAGCTGTTGAGCATCGACACGACCACTGGCATGTCCGCGCCACCGATCGGGATGATGATCAGCACGCCGAGCACGAAGGCCAGGGCCAGCATCACGGCGAAAGCGGTGTAGTCACCGGTGAGCATGAAGGTCACGCCCAGGCCCAGGGTGGCCAGGCCCAGCAGCAGGTTCAGCTTGTGCTGGCCAGTGAACTGTACCGGTGCACCCTGGAACAGGCGGAACTTGTACTTGCCCGACAGCTTGCCGAACGCGATCACTGAACCGGAGAAGGTGATTGCACCGATGGCGGCACCGAGGAACAGTTCCAGGCGGTTACCGGCCGGGATCGCGTCACCGAGTTGCTTGACGATGCCCAGCGACTGCGGCTCGACCACGGCAGCCACGGCGATGAACACCGCTGCCAGGCCGATCATGCTGTGCATGAAGGCGACCAGTTCGGGCATCTTGGTCATTTCAACGCGTTTGGCCATGATCGAACCGGCGGTGCCGCCGATCAGCAGGCCGACGATCACGTAGACGATACCGTCTTGCGCCAGCTCGGTACCGAGCTTGTAGATCAGGCCGACCGTGGTGAGGATCGCCAGGCCCATGCCGAGCATGCCGAACAGGTTGCCGCGACGCGAGGTGGTGGGGTGCGAGAGACCCTTGAGCGCCTGGATGAAGCAGACCGAGGCGATCAAATACAGGGAAGTAACCAGGTTCATGCTCATGCTTGCTGCACCTCGGCCTTGACTGCTTCGGCCTTGGCAGCCGGCGATTTGGCCGCTTTTTTCTTGAACATTTCCAGCATGCGCCGGGTCACCAGGAAGCCACCAAACACGTTGACCGCGGCCAGGGCCACGGCCAGGGTGCCCATGGTCTTGCCCAGCGGGGTCACGGTGAGGGCGGCGGCGAGCATGGCACCGACGATCACGATGGCCGAGATGGCGTTGGTGACCGCCATCAGTGGCGTGTGCAGTGCAGGTGTCACGTTCCAGACCACGTGGTACCCGACATAGATCGCCAGCACGAAGATGATCAGGTTGTAGATACCGTCAGAGATCAGCATGTCTTCCATTGTTTTTATCCTCAGCCGTTCTTGCGCACGATCTGGCCGTCGCGGCACATCAGGCACGCGGCGACGATATCGTCTTCAAGGTTGATCACCAGTTGTCCTTCTTTATCGAACAACAGTTTCATGAAGTCCAGCAGGTTGCGGGCGTACAGCGCCGAAGCGTCAGCCGCCACGGCACTGGCCAGGTTGGTCGGGCCAACGATGGTCACGCCGTTTTCGACGACCACCTGATCGGCCACGGTCAGCGGGCAGTTGCCGCCCTGGGCTGCCGCGAGATCGATGACCACCGAACCCGGTTTCATCTGGGCCACGGTTTGCGCGCTCAACAGGGTTGGTGCCTTGCGGCCGGGAATCAGCGCGGTGGTGATAACGATGTCAGCCTGCTTGGCGCGTTCGTGCACCGCGGCGGCCTGGCGCTGCATCCAGCTGGCCGGCATCGGACGGGCGTAACCGCCGACACCGACGGCGCATTCACGCTCTTCGTCGGTCTCGTAAGGCACGTCGACGAACTTGGCGCCGAGGGATTCGATCTGCTCTTTTACCGCAGGACGCACGTCAGACGCTTCGATCACCGCCCCCAGGCGTTTCGCGGTAGCGATGGCCTGCAAACCGGCCACGCCGGCACCGAGGATTAGCACGCGCGCCGCTTTCACGGTGCCTGCAGCGGTCATCAACATCGGCATGAAGCGCGGATAGTAGTGAGCGGCCAGCAACACAGCCTTGTAACCGGCGATGTTGGCTTGCGACGACAGTACGTCCAGGCTCTGAGCGCGGGAGGTACGAGGCGCGGCTTCCAGGGCAAAGGCGGTAATCCCGCATTCGGCCATTTTGGCGATGGTTTCATTGCTGAACGGATTGAGCATGCCCACCACTATGGTGCCGCTCTTGATCAGTGCGAGCTCACTGTCGCTGGGGGCGACGACTTTGAGAATCAGCTCTGCACCAAACGCATCGTTGGCGCTGCCAATGCTTGCGCCTGCCGCTTCATAGGCACTGTCGACAACGCTGGCATTAATACCGGCGCCGCTTTGTACAGTGACCTTATGGCCCTGGCCGATCAGCTTCTTGATGGTTTCCGGGGTTGCAGCAACCCGTGTTTCACCGGTCTGGGTTTCGAGAGGAACACCAATGTGCACGTCAAATCTCCTGCGTGATCTTATTGAGTAAACCCATGCACTACGGATGAATGGGGACGGCAGGGACGGCCGATCAACATGATTCCGCCAAGTCAGAACGATCAATCATCCGAACACTGGCAAAAGTCGATTCGTTTCGTGCCTGGTCGAGCGCTGTCAGCGGTCTGGTCGATGATTGCTGCGTAGTCGCAAGCGTTGCAGGTTTGCGACTCAATTCAGAGCTGGAACGTTCGTCGCTTGGTGGAACACCAAAGTACTCGCGATAGCATTTGGAAAAGTGTGGTGTGGACACGAAACCGCACACATACGCCAACTCTATGATCGACAATGATGTTTGCTTAAGCAGTTGTCGCGCTCGAATAAGACGTAACCTTAGGTAGTAGCGTGACGGCGTACAATGAAGGTATTTCTGAAATAGTCGTTCTAGCTGTCGACGTGACAGATCAACGTATTCTGCAAGGTTATCCAGGTCGATCGGTTCCTCGAGATTGGCCTCCATCAACGCGACGATCTCCTGCAGCTTAGGCTGATGAGTTCCCAGCACATGCCTGAGCGGAACGCGCTGATGGTCCTGTTCGTTGCGTATGCGCTCGTAAACAAACATCTCAGAGATGGCAGCGGATAATTCACGACCATGATCGCGACCGATCAGGTGCAACATCATGTCCAGCGGCGCTGTTCCCCCGGAGCTTGTGAAGCGGTTTCGGTCGAGGGTGAAGAGACTCGCGCTGATGCTGACTCGCGGGAAAGCTTCCTGCATGGCGGCCAAAAATTCCCAATGCACGCTGCACTCGTAGCCATCGAGCAGCCCGGCTTTTGCGAGCGCCCAGCTACCGGTGCACACACCTCCCAACCGTCTGGATTGACGCGCCAGGGCTTGCAGCCAGGTAATGTGCTCGCGGGTAATCACGCTCTGGACTCCAACACCACCGCACACGATTACAGTGTCCGCCACTAATGGATTGTTCCACGAAGCATCCGGAGTGATCGGCACACCGTCACTGGCCCAGACAGGCTCTCCATCGGGGCTGAACGTATGCCAGCGATATAGCTCTCGCCCCGACAACTGATTGGCCATGCGCAGTGGCTCTACTGCGGACGCCAGGGAAATCAGTGTGAATTTGTCCAACAGCAGAAAACCAACGGATTGAGTCGTACCGTCGGACACGGTGGAGTTCGATGACATCGTGGTCATGTCCTCACAAAGAGCGATTACGGCCTGAGACACAGGAGCTTGTAATACCCCCCAGCCTCGGCATAGGGAGTATCAGGTTCGGCGCAAGTACCTCCTTGGTTTTATCCCACCGACGTCGCCCTTGCATCCCGCGCAGGCTGACGCGATGTCACAAGACCAATAAAGGAAATCGCCAGCGCCAGGCCAATGGTCGAGCTCACTTCGGTACGGTGCTCTGGGGTGATCATCATGACCGCCAACGCTGCGCCAATGAACGCGATCACCAGCCATGTGAGCCACGGGAATAGCCACATACGAAAGGTCAGTTCGACATTCTGCCGACGTAGCATCCGGCGCATGCGCAGCTGCGACACTGCAATGGCCAGGTACACCAGCAAGGCAATCGCGCCGGAGCTGGCCAGCAGGAAGTCAAACAGCCCGGCGGGCATGAAGTAGCTCCACACGGTGATCGCTGCGCCCAGCACGGTACTGGCGATGACTGCTGCCCGTGGCACGCCTTCGGAGGAGGTCGCCTTCAGCGCCTTCGGCGCATCGCCACGACGGCCCAGCGAGTACAGCATGCGCGAGGCAATGTAGATCGAGGAATTCATGCAACTGGCCACGGCGATCAGCACCACCACGTCCACCATGAACTTGGCGTGGGGAATGTTCATGATTTCCAGTGCCCGCTGGTAGGAACCTACCTGGGCCAGTAGCGGATCGTTCCAGGGCACCACGGAGATGACCACGAAAATCGACAACAGGTAGAACACGCCTATGCGCCAAATCACCGAACGCGTGGCTTTGGCAATATTCTGCGACGGGTTGTCGGATTCGGCGGCGGCGATGGTGACCGCTTCAGTACCAATGAAGCTGAACATGATGGTGATGAAAGCGCCGACTACCGCCGACAGGCCGTTGGGGGCAAATCCGCCATGCTCGGCCATCAGTCCGCTCAATCCGCTGACTTCCCGATCGGGAACCCAGCCCATCAGCACGGCAAAACCCACGCCGATGAAACCGATGATCGCCACCACCTTGGCCATGGCGAACCAGAACTCGAATTCACCGTACTTGGAGACACTGAACAAATTGGTGATCACCAACGCAATGATCGACACCAGGGCGAACAGCCAGGCATCGATCTGGGGAAACCATTGGTTCAACACATGGCCGGCCGCCAGTGCCTCGATGGGAATCACCAGCACCCAGAACCACCAGTACAGCCAACCGATGGTGAAGCCTGCCCAACGTCCGATAGCCTGGTCGGCATAGGTGGAGAACGAGCCAGTGTCCGGGTTGGCCACCGCCATTTCACCGAGCATGCGCATGACCAGAACGACGAGCAGGCCTGAGAATAGGTACGCCAGTAGGACTGCTGGGCCAGCAGCTGCAATGGCATGTCCTGAGCCAACGAATAAACCGGCGCCGATAATCCCGGCGATAGACAGCATTGTTACGTGACGAGGCTTGAAGCCCTGCGCCAATTGGCCACTCGAATCCTTGGAGTTCGGGCTAATCATTGGTTTTTTTTTCTCTGCTGATCGACATTTAAGCGAATTGATAGGGGCAACAGATCATCATTGTTGCCTGCTGGGCTTCCTGAAAGTGGCACCCTTCAAACGCTGCAGTTCTTATCAAACCCATCTTCGTGATGTGGTTATTTCGATGAAAAGATGCGCCACCTTACCCGGCTTGTCCGACGTTTCAGTTACCTGTTCGCGTCGCCTTCTTGTCTGATATCGACACATGCAAATTTAGCGTTCACGGTGAATACCAATCGGTCATGAAATGGCCAGGCGCAATCATTTTGTTTTGTTGAGGAATCTGCTAGAGCAGCAACGGATGGGGATAGCTTGGAAGGTTTAAGCGGGCGAGAAGGTTTCGGGACTAGGGCCGCGAGATCTCTCTGGGACGAGCGGATTGGATGATTACTGCCTGTCGCGACCGGTTGAAAACGACCCTTTGCAGACATTCATAACAATTAAGCTAAAAGGCCGGCTTTAGCCGGTCGCGGTGAACGACGCGAACGATTTGAACGCATTGTCAGGCGTATTCAACGGAATGTTCCATTTAAAAATTTTCTGCCTCGGGTGCACGGAAGGCCTTACTGTAGTAGCCGGACTGGTCGAAACAGCAAACCTGCTTCTTGCCGGATGCAAGCATATCGCAGGCATCACCCATTCGTTTTGCGCGCGTCTTAAGTTGCTTGGCTGAAGTAATCCAGTGTATCCAGTCTACTCGTGCGATGGTCGTCGTATTGTTCCAAACTTTACGAGCCTCAGGAGTGGCTGCCAGTGCCTCCTGAAAATCTGGCGGGATGTCAGGCTCGGGTTCCTTTTTCACAGGGATTAGCTCTAGTGTAACGATATCCCCAACGGCCGCGCCTGCGGCTTCGAGTAACTCTCTACTTACCTGCAGCCAATGGCTCAACTGACCATCCGGCTCAAGGGTTGCCTGGAATTGGTGCCCATTGATTGTGCCTTCAACTGTCGTCCTTCCTCGCCTCGGAAGCTGTTCACTTGCGTCTCTTGGCAGTACTACGAACGCCCACGACGTATCATTACCAGGCTTTGCCGGACGAAGAAGCTTTGCTTCGAATCGGGATTTCACATCGATTGTTGTCATTGCAACTCCTCCAACTAATACGCCTAACTACTATTTGGCGACATCACTCAGGCAAATGCAGCCTCTACAAACGCCTCTAGCGCCTTGTCTTCCAGGATTTCGATAGAGAAGTGCCCGAAGCGCTTGGGCAACCAGATAATGCGTGTCCCGGACGGGGATTGCAGGTTCGCGCGGGCCATTGGCTTTCCGTTTTCGTCTTCTGGCTGAACACCGGCGACCATCAGTTCGTCATAGGCCTTCTCGATGTCCGGCGTCGAATAGCAGTGGCGATAAATCATCCCTTCGCCCGAGGCGTCCAATAGCTCCCTCAGGTTCCCTGCCAACGGCTGTACCAACATGAAACGCTCTTGACCGATCAGCGCAATCGCGTAGCGCACATGCAGACCACCTCGTTCCCAGACGAGCGTTTTGGAGATCCTGGCATTAAGTATCTGTGCGTAGTAAGCACAGGCTTCGTCGAGATCCTTGACCAGTACATCGATGTGACTGAACTTCAGTTCCATTACATGCCTCCTGCTGCCCCGGCGTCCTATTGCCCCATGGATGAGAAATGGGTACTGATCTCGAGATTGCTCAATCACAGACCGAGGCCAGCATGCCATTAACCACTCTCTTGCGTTGCGATGATCTTGTCGACACCGGCAATTACTACCGTAAAACGCATGGTTTCACAGTGGCTGACCTCGATGTTCACCTTGAATGAAGCGATTCACTGGCTTCCCCTGCAAATGAATACGCAAAAATAATAGTACAGAGAGGCAGCCCTTCATTCGCATTTGAGGTGGACGTATGTATTCGACAGTGAAGCCGAACTGGGAACCACATATCAGGCTCTCTATACTGGCCATCTCTGGATGGTAGTTAGAGTGCAAAATATGCCCGTCACACCCAATCAAAATTCCCCAGTCGTTTTGGTCCTGGCTCAACAAAGCGACTTGGACAATCTTGTAGCCATTCGAATTGAGGCTATGCGCGACAGTCTGGAGCGTGTTGGGCGATTTGATCCAGTGCGTGCGCGCGAGCGGTTTCTTAGCGGTTTTGAAGCCCACAACACACACTACATCGAGGTATCTGGAGAGAGGGTTGGTTTTGTAGTGGTCAAGCATCACCACAATGAACTCTTGCTCGACCACTTGTATGTGAGACCGAGCGCGCAAGGATCAGGGATAGGCTCTGCTGTTCTTACACAGATTTTCAAAGAGGCGGATGCGGCTGCGCTCCCTATTAAAGTTGGTGCTCTCAAAGAAAGCGCTTCGAATCGCTTTTATACCCGCCATGGCTTCCAATTCGTCGAAAGCAGTGAATTCGACAATTATTATGTTCGTCAGAGCGTTCCGCCGGTTGGCCCAGCTTGCTAGCTGGATGTGATGCACCTTGACGTACGTTTTTACACACTCTGGGCCGATTGCTGCCTGTCTCGAAGGGCTGCAAACGACTGTGGATTCAACCGGTCGACTCAAGCGATGCCCCTTGTATCCTTGTTAATTCAACGTATTTCTATTCGACGCTTGCTCTGTCAGCACTTCTTTGTCCTTCGACACAGCCTGTGAAACACCAGGACTGCTGAACTGTGCTACGACGAGGCCAAGCAGCATGATTCCCACACCCAAAAAGCGCCCAAAACTGACTGGCTTAGCCGTCAATCCAAGCAGGCCAAAGTGGTCGAGTAGCATCGCAGCAATCATCTGACCGGCTATTACAGACAGAAGGAAACCGCTCGCTCCGACTTTTGGAAGTAGCGCTAAGGAAGTAGCCACGTAAACGGCCCCAGTCACACCACCGATCCACATCCACCACGGGCCGCCTACTGCACTCTGGAACTTAGGCACGGGTAAGCGCATAAGGATGGCCACTACCAATATCGCAACGACGCCGGTGCTGAGCGCGACAGCGGCTCCCCACAAAGGATGGCCGAGCATACGTCCCAGCGTTGCACTGCTAGCGGCCTGTACCGGAATCAGCGTGCCCGCCATGAAGGCTGTCAGCATGGGCAGAAAAAGATAAAGGGCTGTTTTGCCTGGCATAAAGTTCTCCGTTAAACATGCCGATCAGCGCTCGGCGGGTGTGACTGTTCATGTGGTAAATTGATGACAACCACTGCTTTGCGACTCGAGTATTCATTCAATGGATGAACTGCGCAGAATTGACCTCAACATGTTGGTAACGCTTCATGCGTTATTGGCCGAGAAACACGTCACGCGCGCGTCTGTCCGGCTGCATAAAAGCCAGCCAGCAGTCAGCCACGCTCTTGCGTTGCTCAGAGCCCATTTCGATGACCCTCTGCTCATACGGCGAAACGGATCAATGGTTTTAACGGCGAGGGCACAGGCTCTGGCTCAGCCGCTTCAGGATGCTTTGGGCAACTTGAACTCGCTGTTGGGCGCTCCGTCATTTGAGCCATCAACGGCAAAGGGCCGTTTCAGATTGTCGCTATCGGACTATGCAGCGCGGATCCTTCTGCCTCGGCTTACCCAGAAGGTTCGTCAAGAAGCTCCTGGTATTGATTTGGCTATCAGCCAGGCAAGTCGAGAAATGATGATTTCTCAACTTTTGGATGGCGAACTCGACCTTGCACTGGGTATCTTTCCCGACGTACCGGATGCCATTGCGCTTCAAGATCTCTTTTCCGAAGGATTTATCAGTCTCGCCGATAAAAAAGTACTGCCCGCGCAGGGCGGTCTTTCACTGAGCGATTGGCTATCTCGCCCGCATGTAATGCTCGCGCTTCGCCCTGATGCGAATGACGAGATCGAGCAGGCGTTGGCCGCCCGAGGCTTAAAGCGTCACATTGCCTTAGCTTTGCCACACTGGAGCGCTGCAGTCGAAGTGCTTGCTGGTACCGATTTGATTCTTACGGTTGCGAGCCGCGCGGTCGGCCCGATGCGAAACCACAAATCGCTACGGCAATTCGAACCGCCCATTGAGATCCCCCGATTCGCTTATCAGCAGGCTTGGCACACCAGGAAAGAGGGTGATGCAGCACATCGTTGGCTGCGGGAAGCAGTCTTCAAGTGCTCTCAGCCAAGCTGACGTCAAACTAGAACTGCGCAAGTTGCGCTCCATCACGACTAGCTCGATATCCTCGTAGACATCTAGCTCAGCGTTCAGTGTTGAACGGCTCGATTGTCATCCTTTCTGCTCCTGCTAGTTACATGCCTGTCTACCTGGCGAATTTCATCAGGATTGCAGAGCAGGGCCTTTCAACTCGATTTGATTATCATCAGGGTCATTGAGATAAATCGACAAACCTGTTCCCTCTGCTCCATAGCGCATCACTGCCTTTTCAGCGACTACACCGGCATCAGTCAAGTGGCGGAGAATGGCCTGTTCATCAAACGGCTCAACCCGAAGGCAGAAGTGATCGACGTTGTGTCTTTGCTTACCCGCCGGCTGTCCACCCTGACGACCGATCGGCCCGTTCACATCAACCAGGTCAATCATGGATGTACCTGCGCTCAGATGAATCATGCCAAGGTCGTCACGGCGCTTTTTGACATCACATCCAAGTACAGATGTGTAGAAATCCAGGCTGTGCTCGATGTCCTGCACCCGCAGAACAACATGGTCTATACGTTGAATTGAAAAACTGCGCATAACGATTCTCCTGTCGGAATCACTGATTTGAGTACCCATCGAGATTTCGAATCTTTGGAGGGGTACTCTCCACGATGCATGCGTCAAGTTCGACGACTTAGCTGATCTTGGAAAACAGTTGAGGCACCTCACCCGAGAAGTCGACCCAGGGATTGCTATCCAGCAACTCGGCATAACGCACGCTGGGTTCATCGAAGCGAATGGTGAAGCTTTCCGGCCCATGGGCATAAGCAACAATTACGCCCTGGTGCGGATCCATGTAGCCGGCGTGCATGCCGAAGCCTGGATAGCTGAGGCGCACTGCAGGCCCTTCAGGATTGATCTCATGAACGGTCAGGCGCGCAATGACGCCATCTGGCAGCACAAACATCCAGGTGAAAGCACCACCGGATACCACCGTCATCACTTCATCAATGCCCGCGCCGTTGTCCGAAGTGTTTACATGAAGACGACCATAGCGATTCAGTGCCCATGTCCGCATCTCTGGAGTCATGGCTTTCATGTCGTAAACCTTTGGATAGGGTGCTGTATCTCCCTCACGAGTACCCATGTAACCACCACGGTGTACCTCAGGAGTACGGCCTGCGAGGTGGATTTGCTCCAGCAGTTCAGCACGGTTGAGACTGAATATCGAAAGCAGCTTGTTTTGATCTTCTTCGCTGATGGCGTTAATCAGCGATGCTTTGAGAATTGGCTTGGCTTCGTCGGGAATGGAGACAGTGCTGGCGCGCACACCTACGCTGCGCAAGATAGCGTTGACGCTATCGATACCTTCAACATCGGAACGGCCATCGCTGAACTGAAGTTTTACGAAGTTCATCTTTGTTTCTCCCATCGTGAGTCAGAAAGTTGCGGTTGCGTTGCGGGTTAGCATAAAACGGGTAAAGCGGCTTACTTGCTGATTTGGGTAGCGCTGTTCTCAATCGTTGGAGTGCCGATGCCCTGAACCAGCAACACACCACCGAAGATGAGCACGACCCCTGCCAGTCGAGTGAAAGTGATCGGTTTGTTGGCGAGTCCCATTAGCCCGAAATGGTCAACCAGAACGGAAGCTAAAATTTGTCCTGCTACGACGAGCAATAGAAATCCGCTAGCCCCTAGCTGGGGAGTGATGGCTGTTGCGCTGCCTACATACACGGCACCCAAAATGCCGCCGATCCATAGCCACCAAGACCCCTGCAAAGCCTTGCCGACGTCAGGCGCAGATACCCGCAGGACTAACAGTGCAATCACCACCACTACAGCACTGACGAACAGCGAAGTTAACGCCCCCCAGAGCGGGTGCCCTAACGCTCGGCCGACGGCTGCATTGCTGGCAGCCTGGAAGGGCAGGACTGCACCTGCCAGCAAAGCGGTACCCACCGGGATTAGTGCGAGAGCTACTGCCTTACTGAACATGGCATTCCCCTTTGGAGATGACTGGTTTCGATGAGCAAATACTCTCCAATCCATGGTGATTATGGAAATCACATGTTTGCACATGCATTATTCATATGATGGATGGTGTCGGGAGGGCGACTCTGTAGCTCAATAGCTATCAGTCGACTGAAAAGCCTGGATCTTCGACTTTTACTTTTAGGGAGCTAATAAGGTTGCTGACTGTTTGCCGCACGCTTAAGTTGAACTGAAGTGTCCTGCTTTAAAAATCATCCATTGATATGCGAACCCAGAGTCAGTGAGATAGGCACGGCAGACAGTGCTCTGCCATCCGTTGACAATAAGAGAAAAGGTTCGCATTCCATGCGCAAGCTCGTAAAAATCCTGACCCTGGTTTCCTTCACTATCCTCGCTGCTCCATTCGCCACCCAGGCACAAGAAGCCCCCAAGGCGAAAAGCCCGGCCTTTATGGCGCATAAGTTAACGAACTTCCTCTACGCCATCGGCGAGCCCAACTACTACCAGAAGAACTATTCGTACTTGTTGGTGGGGACGGATCGGGCTCTGATGTTTGATTCGGGCGCGAACCAGAAAGAAGACATCACCCTATTGGCGCGCAAGATCACGGACAAGCCGCTCTCGATGCTGCCCTCACACCTGCATTTCGATCACCTTGGTGGCTTGCACAATTTTCAGAGCATCTACCTGGTGGATACGCCCTTCACCCGACAGTTCAGGGGGAAGGATGGCTTCTACCGTCTTCCGGAGCCGGTTTACCTGGGCAACATCGATCATATGGTCGTGCCGCCCTTCAAGGTGGCGCGGCTGATACAGCCCGACGAGATTATCGACCTGGGCGGTCTCAAGGTGCGCCTGATCAGCGTGCCTGGTCACACGCAGGACGAAGTGGCGCTCTTTGATGAGACGCACAACATCCTGCTGGCCGGGGACCACGTCTATCCGTCCTGGCTGCTGGCGGGGAACCTGAAGGACTACGTCGCTTCTCTCGACGCCACGCTGAAGGTGATCAATGAGCAGACCGTCATCTATGGCGCTCACGCTGACGAGGACCCAACCAAGGTGCCAGCCATGACATACGCCGACGTGCAGGCGATCCGCGACAAGATGGTCCTGATCCAGGGTGGGCGCGCCAAGGGTGAAGCCTTCAGCGATCCGGAACTGATCAAGAGTTCCGAGCTTTACAAGGTGCAGAAAGACATCAGCATTCTCACCAACATCCAGTTCACTGATGGTCGTGGCTACGGTTATTGATTGGGCTGCCCGGCCGTAGAGAGTAACCAGTCGATGAACGCCCGGATTTCCGGGCGTTCGCGCGTCCCTTCGGAACAGGCAACATAGTAATTGTGCACTGCTGGCACCGATATCGGCAGCGGACACACCAATCGTCCTTCATCGAGATCGCGGGCTGAGACGATTTCATCGCTCAGCGCCACGCCGAAGCCGTCCCGTGCTGCCTGCAAGACCATGCCGAAATCTTCGAAGTAGATATCCTCGTCGCCGCCACGGCTGAAGCCGACATCGACAAGCCATTGCTGCCACTGGCTGCCATTGTCTTCGTGGAGCAGTCGATGCCGTGCCAGGTCCGGCACTTCGCGAATGGCCTTCGGTCCTCGCAAGTATTGCGGGCTGCAGACTGGCGTCATGCGAATGCCGTGCAGCAGCCGCCACCATAAGCCTGGCCATGGCGGCGTGCCGTAGACCACCGCAACATCGGCGCGGCGCCAGTCTACTTGCGGCATGCCCGGCGCGGTGATCACGCTCACCCGCACCGAGCGCGACGCCTCCATGAAGCGCAGCAGCGGCGTGCTCAGCCACTCCACTCCCTCCGCAGGGGGAATGGACAAGGTGATCCCGACGACCTCCTGCTCTGCAGCGGAACCGGTCTGCATTGATGCCACCGCGTCGCTGATTTCGCTCATTGCGTTCGCTACATGCTTTTGTAGCAGCCGGCCGTTGGCGGTCAGCACAAGTTGCCGACCGCGCTTCTCGAACAGCTCTATACCAAGGCTGGCCTGCAACGCTTTGACTTGCAGGCTCACAGCGCCGATGGTGACGTGCAACTCAACCGCTGCTGCCGCCAAACTGCCCAAGCGGGCCACGCTCTCAAACACTTTAAAATTGTGTAAGGGGGGGAACGTCATCTCATCACCATAACAGCAGCGCTGCGATCAGAGCGGGAGTCCGACTAGGACAAGCGCGTGTACGCGTACATCGTCTCGCATTTTGCATTAACAGGGCGAGCTGACATTGACTTCAATGTCGCGGCTTTGTCCAAATGCGGAGCGAGCGTCAGCTTCAGCCGAAAGCAGCCGTTCACGAATGGCCGCTTTCGGCCCAGCTCTCATCCCAGGCCAACGATCTGAGAGATTGCGTGGGCTCCTACGGCGTTTTCGTTGAGCCGCGGCAAGTCAGTACTATCAGTTTACAAACTGTCTTTTTTGTAGCCAGGTGATTGCGCCAGAAACGCTGCGATCAGTGATGTAATTTGCTGCTGAATCAACCCACGAGCGCGACCGCTATCGCCATCCCGGCAAATGATGCCGTCGCCTGGTACTTCTGCTTCAAGCAATGACTGCGCGCCAGGTTTGCACATCGACATGAAGCTGAAATGGCTTGCGTCGCTGATCTCGACGTAATGGCTTGACGCCGCAGGCAGGCGTTTGGCCAGGTTGGCAGACTCCAACTCAGCGGGAAGGTCGCGCGACGGTACGCCGGCAGCGATCACCAGAGCTGGTACAGGCAGCGCGGCCAGGCTTTCATTGGTTAGGCCCCGTGAAAGGCCCAGGTCCAATGTAACCACAGCAGTGACGCGTTTATCGCGCCAATCGGCGGCCAGCGCGGCCTTTGATTCCGAGGTGCTTGCGGGGTTTATCTGTCCGTAAACGGTGCAACCGGATAACTGCGGGTGGGCTTTGCAGTCATGGGCGAAGAGGTCTGGATCGAAACGAGCACCGGCGATCTCCAGGGCGGTCAAGCCGCCGAGTGAATGGCCCACTACTGCAATTCGGCCATTGGCGACCAGGCCAAATTTTTCAGGTTGAGCCGTGACCCTATCAATGGCTCGGCGCAGATCAACGGGCCGCTGCCATAACTGCGCAGCTGCTTGAGGGCTGAGGTCATGGGTCGTGGTGCCAGGGTGATTGATTGCGGCGACGATGTAACCCTTATGGGCCAACGAACTGGCAAGCCAAATCTGGTTGCTCCAGTTACCCCTGTATCCGTGGGATAGCACCACCAATGGATGTTCGCCGGCAGATGGTGGCGTGTTACGAACGGCAGAAGCACCGACAAACACCGCATTATCGGCAATCAGTTGCGTGGCTGCGGTAGTTGCACTCGGAAAACACTAAACTACGAAACACCTGCGGAACGATTTAGCCAATCTGTTGCATCGACCGGTTGAATCCACAGCCGATAGCTGCCTCTCGCGAAAGGCCGCATTCCACAACCCTAAGCAGTCCTCCATGGCGGACCTGCTGTGCGGAGTTCCCCCGTTAACGTGCCATCCAGGCACCTTAACGATGGACGACTCAACGCTTATAACGCAGCGCGTCCACCACTACGCCGAACGCTGAAGAATGCTCACGACGATTGGGGTAGTAAAGGTGGTAACCGGCAAAGGGTTGGCACCAATCTTCGAGTACCCGCACAAGGCTACCGTCGGCAAGCTCCCTGGACACCATATCTTCTGGCAGGAACCCCAGCCCACAACCCGCGACGGCAGCGCGCAGGATCGGCACGCTGCTGTTGAACGTCCATTGTCCTTCGACACGTGCCTTGAGTTCGTGACCGTCCTTTTCAAAATCCCATTGCATCAGGCTCCCGTGAGTGGGCAGGCGCAAATTGATGCAATTATGTGTGGCCAAATCCCTTGGCTCTTTCGGAAAGGACCGCTGTTTGAAGTATTCGGGAGACCCCACTACCGCTATGCGCAATGCTGGCCCGATCGGCACGGCGATCATGTCCTTGGCCACCTGATCACCCAGACGCACGCCTGCGTCGTAGCGCTGCGCGACGATGTCGGAGAGGGCATAGTCGACGGTGATTTCGACCTTGATGTCCGGGTAGTCGGGAAGCACCTTCAACAGCTTGGGCCAAAGAATGTTGTTCGCCGCATGTTCGGAAGCTGAAATCCGCACGTTACCTGCCGGGGTATCGCGAAACTCGCTGACCGCAGCCAGTTCAAGTTCAATTTCGTCGAAGCGCGGCGCCATGGACTGATACAGCCGTTGACCAGCCTCGGTAGGGGATACGCTGCGCGTGGTTCGGGTCAACAGGCGAACGCCGAGCCTGGTTTCGAGCGCGCGCATGGTGTGGCTCAAGGCGGACTGCGAGACGCCCAGCTGTGCGGCGGCGCGAGTGAAGCTGCCTTCGCGGGTAATGACCACGAAGGCTTGCAGATCGTTGAGGTTGGCGCGGGACATTGATGAGAGCCTCTCATGCGGAGCGCGGGATTATTCCATGTAATCAGGTTGCGCATGGATGCGCGACCCCAACGAGCCCATCACAGGGTTCTGGCGAAGAACGGCGTCAACTTGCTGAGTGCAGCGTCCACATACTTGGGAACCCAGTAAGTTTCGATGTGCGTTGCGCCGTCGATGATGAACAATTCCTTGTCTTTCGTACCGGTGGCCTTGGGGAACGCATCCTGGGTCATGTACAGGCTGTCGGCCTTGCTGCCGGCGATCATCAGCAATGGCTGATTGATCAGTTCGATCTGGTTGGTGGCGTCGAAACGCATCAGATCCAGCAGGCTGCTCGTGGTGTATTTGAAGGTCGAGTCAGGGTGGGCGTGCGTCTTCCAGTAGTACTCATAACCCTGGCGATACAGCTCGAACGGCAGTTTGGCGATTTGCTCGTCGGTGAGATTGGCATCACCTGAATAGAGCACCGCGCCGCCGGCTGCTTCCTGGGCACGGGCAGCAGAAGCCTGTTGCAGGCGTTGCTCGATGGTGTCCAGTTGCGAGTCGTTGTAGCCATTGCGACGCACCCGTCCAGAGTTGAACATGCTCACGGTCGCCACTGACTTGAATCGCTTGTCGGTTTGCGCGGCGGCCAACGAGTAGCCACCGCCACCGCAGATGCCGAGCAGGCCCAGTCGCTTGCCGTCGACGCCAGCATACTGCGTGATGAAGTCCGCCATGCCGTGGATATCCTCGATGCGGTACGCCGGCTTGTCGATGCTGCGCGGTTGTCCGCCACTTGCGCCTTGATACGCGGCATCGGCGGTGATCGTGATGTAGCCTTGTTCAGCCAGGCGCTGGGCATACAGACCGGCGACTTGCTCTTTCACGCCACCATTGGGGTGCGCCACCACCACCGTGGGATAGACCTTCTTCGCATCGTAGTTGGCAGGGGTGTAAACGTTGGCAGCGATGTCCAGTCCATTGAGCTTGTAGCTGACCGGGTGGATGTTGACCTTGCCGGGCTCGTTCTTGGTGATTGCACCGTCGTAAGCCAGGGTGAACGGGTTCTTTTTGTAGTCGGCGGCACCGGCTTCGCCAGCAGACATACCGACCATGGCGGCCATCAGCGAAGCTTTCAGAATGGTGTTTCTCATAAATGTCTCCGGAGCATTGAAAGGGTGCGTTTGAAAAAGTGCTCTGTGGCCGTCAATCCAGATGCTTTTCGGTCAGGAACCCGGACACCAGGTCCGCGATCTGCACGTTGTTCAAATCCGACATGGGGAAGTGGGTATTGCCCTTGATGCCAATCTCCGGCAAGTGGATCAGCCGCACGTCACCGCCGTGCCGGTTGACGGCATCTCGCCAAAGCCGGGCCATCGTGAGGCGGGCGCGCCAACTGTCCTGGGCGGGCAGGTCGACGGTCTGCTCCGGGATGTTGTCGCCGTAGAGGATCAGGATCGGAATGCGCGTGAGCGCCATGAACTGATCCATCGGCACCGCTGCGCCTTGCACCGTGTCGAACGCGCTGGGAATCGGCGCGGGGACTTCACCCTGCGCGAAGACGAAGCTGCTTCCCGGCTCGAAAGCCACGATGGCCTTGACCTTGTTGTTCTTGATCGCCGTCAACCAACCCGGTCCGCCACCCTGCGAGTGAGTGAACAGGATGCCGGGGCCGATTTTGTCGAAGACTGCCGACACGCCATCGGAGACCACGTTCATATCGAACGGCCCGGTGTTCGGCGTCATCGCGCGGAAGAACTGGTCGCGGGTTTGCGCGTCCCGGGCAACCTGCACACCTTCGAAATAGTCGGGCCACAGGCCGATGCGGAACTGGTTGAACCAGAGCTGCTCGTCCGGGACAGGCTTGACGGTCGCCTCGACCATGCTGCGGCCGGCATCGCCACGACGGGGCTGGTCGATCAGATACACGCCGAACTGGCGACGCAGAAAGATGTTCTGAAAACCTTCCCGGCCATCGGCTGTAGTTTCCCAGGTCTTGGAAAACTGACCGGCGCCGTGCCACATGACGATGGGCAGTTTTCGCGCATCGACCGGGATCTGGTAGAAGGTGTAGGCATGGTCGCCGTGGTAGGTCTGGCCGTCTGGCGTCATGGGCTTACGCGGATTGAACGTGCCCGGTGCGGTGGTCATCGTCCCGCCGGCGGCAAAGCTGCCTTGCTCCTGAATCATCAAGGGAGCGGCGGCATTGGCATGGCTTGCACAGGCGGCAAGCACGCTCAGCAGGGTGATGTTCAGCAGGTTTTTTCCAGTCGTCATGTTCAACCTCCCGAGGCAGCAAGTGCCAGTGTCAGGGCTGTGCCTGCACGTTTGGCGGATTGTTCATCGCCGTGCTCCGCCAGTACCTCGATGACTTCGCGCAATTGCTCCACGCTCAACCCGACCCGCAGGCTCGCCCGCATGTGCGAGCGCAACTGCGACTCCACACCCGGCGTTGCGGCCAGCGCGCCGACGGTCGCCAGCTCGCGGCTTTGCCAGTCGAGGTTGTCGCGCTCGAAGATGTCGCCGAACAGGTGGGTTTGCAGGAACTGGTTGATGACCGGGGCGAAATCGAACACCGGCCCTTTGACCGGCCCACCCGAAATTCGGGTTTGATTGGCCGTTCCTGCCGCAAGCAAAGCCTCACCGGTTGGGATGGCATGGCCAGGTTCGATTCCAGGCGAATCCTGGATGCCACGTTGTTTGCGCGCTTGCACCACCGTCATCAGTTCATTCAACGCATTGAGGCTGCGGGGGAAGCCGACATAGGCGTAGAGCTGCACCAGGATTTCCTTGGTCTCGCTGACCGTCAGGCCGGCGTCCAGGCCTTGGTTCAACGCAGCGTTGAGCTGGGGCATGTCGCTGGTCGCCATGAATGCTGCGATCAGCGGAATGGCCTGTTGCCTGGTCGACAGTGTTTGGGCCGCAGGTTGTGTACTGGTCATGGGTTGCGATGCCTCGGCGCTCTGAGTGGCAACACCCGACATCAACCCGAGGCCCAGACACAGGGCTATCAGCGCGGGGAGGGGGCCGGTCTTGCGATGTGCGATCGGTGTGTCAGTGGTCATCGTGGAAGGCTCCATCCATTGCTCATCACTGCCTGGCAGGCGGTGTTCGAGTGAGGTTTGATCTACAACAAACAGCTACATGCCCTGCGCGGGCGATTGACCTTCGTACTGTGCATCCGAAACTTTTTCCGCCCAGGTGACAGCCTTGCCGTCCTCGGCTTCGGCGATGGCGATATGAGTCATTCCGTTGGTGGCCGTCGCGCCATGCCAGTGACGTGTTTGCGGCGGGATCCAGACAATGTCGCCCGGACGGATTTCCTGACGTGGGCCGCCCTCTTGCTGCACATAGCCGACCCCGGCGGTGACGATCAGCGTTTGCCCCAGCGGATGGGTATGCCAGGCCGTGCGGGCGGCGGGTTCGAAGGTCACGGTGCCGCCGCCGATGCGGGCAGGGGAATCACCCTTGGACAGGCCATCAACCCGAACCGTGCCCGTGAAGTTTTCTGCGGCGCCCTTGACGGAGGGCTGGGAGCCTGCGTGGGTGATGCGGATCTCGTTGGAGGCCTGGGCGCTGGTTTCTCCAGCCATGAGGGATAAGGCCACCAATGGGGCGATCAAGGGATTCATCAATGTTGCTCCTAAAGGCGGGTTAGCCAACTTCGAGGCAGCCGCCGTGGGTGTTGAAGGGGATGATGGTTTTCCCGCGGAGGTCGTGGGCCGTCAGGAACGAGCGCACAACGGGAGGCGTGGTTTCACCCCAAACTCCCGCTTTTGATGGTCAGGCTGCACGTCAGTGGTATCGGCTGGGTACAGGACCGCTGGGGAAACAGTAAGCGAGCTAACGGATGAGCACTAGACGGGTAAATCGGCAAGGGTTCATGAGGTTTGTTCATCAATCTGTGTAGGAGCGAGCTTGCTCGCGATGGAGACCAACGATGACGCGGGAAACCAGACTTACCGCGGCGTCCTCTGGTTTTTCGCGAGCAGGCTCGCTCCTACAGGGGCCGGCATGTGATTTGGGAGTGGAAGTGAAAGCAATGGACCCGCCAGGGCGGCGGGTCCGAAGGGGGATCAAAGTTTCGGCAATTGCCCGATGCGGCCCATCATCTCGGTCACGATCTGCAAGTCCAGCAGGAACTGCTCGGTGGTCTTGAACTCGTTGTCGTTGTGACCGGTGTATTTGACGTCCGGCATGGCCAGGCCGAATTGCACGCCGTTGGGCAGTTCATGCACGGAGGTGGCGCCGGCGGAGGTGCCGAACTTGTGTTCCATACCGAGGTTTTCGCTGGCCACCGCGAGCAGGGCCTTGACCCATTCACCCTCGGGGTTGCGGTACATCGGTTCGGCAATCGACAGGTCGAAGGCCGGTGCGATCCGGGTCTTCTTGCTCCAGGCGTCCAGCTTTGCGGCGATTTCGGACTTGAGCACTTCCGGGGATTTGCCCTTCGGTACGCGCAGGTTGACCGCGAGCTTGAAGGCTTTGTCATCCATCCCGACATAGGTCAGGGATGTGGTCAGCGGGCCCATGAACGCATCGGCAAAACCGACCCCCAACTTGCCACCCAGGTAGTCCAGCCCCCAGTTGTCGGCGGCGTAGCGGGCAGCGTCCGTGATCTGGTTGTGCTTGAGCGCGACCTTGCCGTCGAGGCTATTGATGAAGTCGAGCATTCTGGCCACCGGGTTGACGCCGGACTCGGGTTCGGAGGAGTGGGCGGATACACCGGTGACCGTCAGTTTGACGTCCTTGCCGTCGACCTTGGCGGCGACCTCGAAATTGCCGCCATTGCGCTTGGCATACTCGGTGCCGGCCTTTTGCAGGCTGGCGGCCAGTTCGGCGGGCTTGTCGGTCACCAGAGTCGCAACCGATGTCGACGGAATCTGGTTGGTGGCCAGGCCGCCGGTCATCGAGGTGATTTCTGCGCCCTTGCCTTGCGCGGCGCGCTTGGCGAAGCTGGCCATGACCGTGCCGTAGCCTTTCTCGGCGATCACCACCGGGTAGCCGCCATCCAGCGCCAGGTTGTAGTTGGGTGTGGGGTTGCGTTCGAAGTAGTAGGGGATGGCGTCGCCCGTGGTCTCTTCGGTGGTGTCGACCAGCAGTTTGAAGTTGCGGGCCAGCGGCAGCTGCTCTTCCTTGATGATCTTCATGGCGTAGAGCGCTACCACGATGCCGTTCTTGTCATCCTCGGTGCCGCGGCCATACATGCGATCGCCGATCAGGGTGACCTTGAACGGGTCGAGGCGGGTGCCATCCTGCAGCACCCAGTTTTCCGGCGTCACCGGCACCACATCGGCATGGGCGTGGATGCCCACGACTTCATCGCCGCTGCCTTCCAGGGAGATCTCGTAGACGCGGTTGTCGATGTTGCGAAAGTTCAGGTTGAACGCCTGGGCCAGGCCCTTGATCTTCTCGGCAATCTTGAGGAATTCGGGGTTGTCGTGCTGGGCCACGCCGTCCACGTTCACGGTAGGAATGGCCACCAGTTCCTTCAAGGTTTCGGTGGCCGCGCTGCCGTATTTCACCCGGGCATAGAGGCCAAGCAAACGATGGATTTCGTTTTGCTGCTCAGCGCTAAGCGTCTTGTTGTCGAGGAACGCACGGATGGCCGGGCCGAGGTCGTCGGTCTTGGCGATATCGCTCTTGGCCAGGCTTCCCAGGAACTGTCTGAAATCCTTGACCGATGCATCGCTGAAGGTCTTGAGGATGATTGCGCTCTGTTGCGGAGTGATGTTGGCGTGGGCAGCGGTGGTGAACGACGAAAGGCTGGCGAGCATCAGGGTGGTCGCAGCCAGGTGCTTGAGGGAAAAATCCATTGCTGGGGGCATTCCTTTGCAGGCGGTTTGTAAGAAATATCTGATCGCTTGATCAGAAACTTTTCAAAACTAACACCGCGAGCGTGTGAAACGGGAGCCCCTGAAGTGGGATCTGTCGCACAGAAAGGCAAAAGCGACGCAGAAATGAAAAACCGCTCTATCAATGCTTACATTCCGCCATCACCACTTTGCAGGTATTTGGCGTGCCACCGGATCGGCCGGCATAACGTATGCAATTACTCATGGATTTCTGCCGAGCCATGTCCAATGTGTCGGCCCAGGCGAGGCCACCTTCGCCGACAGTGGGGAGGGCTTTTGCGTAGCAGGTTGAACCCGTGCTTGGGGCTGAATAGTGAGCCGTGGTGGCTTTGCCTGAACATCCCGCTGTCAGTGCCAGGTCGATGGCGAGCAGGGAAAGCAGGATCCATGGCGAGTATTGGCGCGCAGTTTTTCCCGTCATTCCGGTTCCCCTGTAGCAAGAGGCGTATTTGAGATCGTACCTGGCCAGATCAGGGCTGGGGCACACTCTTTCTCTGAGCCTATCCTTGCGGCACCGATCCTGCTGCTCCTTTCGTCTGCTTTCCTTTCTTCAGTCTGTCTGGCCGTCCGAGAGTCGGGGTGAGGTCGCTATAGACCACTGAACATGCTGATGATCACGGCATTGACCAGGTCAATGAAAAAGCCGCACACCAGCGGCACGATCAGGAAGGCCTGGTGCGCCGCGCCGTATTTTTGCGTCACGGTCGACATGTTGACGATGGCCGTCGCCGTGGAACCGAGGGCAATCCCGCCGAATCCGGAAGCAATCACGCTGGCTTCGTAATTGCGTCCCATACAGCGGAAGACCACGAAATACGTATAGGCGACCGTCAGCAGGATTTGCAGGGTCAATGCGCACAGAATGAACATCAACGCGCCGCTGAGCTGCCATAGCTGAAGCCCCATCAGGGCCATGGTCAAAAACATGCCCAGACAGATATCGGAGATCAGCGACAGACCCAGGCTGGCACCGCTCCAGGTTTTCAGTCGTTGATCACCGACAAAGGCCAGAACGAGGTGGTGGATGACGATGCCCGCGAACAGGCAGCTGACAAACTTGGGCAGGGTGATGCCGGCATCGACCAGCAGCAGGTTGAGTCCATAGCCGAGCATCAGGGTCAGATTGAGCCACATCCAGGCCCAGAGCACGTCGTAATAGTCCAGCGCCTTGCCCGGTTGTTGCTCGAGAATGCCGACTTCCAGTTCCGCATCCCTGGACGGCGTCAGTTGATAACGGCGAATCAGCTGGTTGGCGATAGGGCCGCCGATGACACACGCGGCAATCAGGCCGACGGTGTTGCTGGCGATGCCCAGTTCGTGGGCGTTACCGATGCCCAGTCTTTCGACGAAGAGCGGTGCCCAGGCCAGGGTGGTGCCCACCCCACCTGTGAGGGAAATGGAGCCCACCATCAAGCCCGCCTTGGGATCAAGCCCAAACGCCTGGGCCACACCCATGCCCAGCGAGTTCTGCAGCAGAATGAACACAGCGGCGAGTAACAGCAGGATCAGCAGCGGGCGCCCACCCTTGAGCAGTTGGCGCATGTCCGATTTCAAGCCAATGCCGGCAAAGAAATAGAGCAGCAGGGTGTCGCGAACTTGCAGATCGAACTCGATCTGGATATTCAGGCCGAAGTAAAGCAGGGACGTAACCGCTGCACAGACGAAACCGCCGACCACCGATTCGGGGATACAGTATTGACGCAGAAAGGTGTTGTGCTGGACGAGGGTCTTGCCGAGAAAAAGCAGGAGGATGGCGAGGGTAAAACTCACGAGGCCGTGAACCTGGAAGAGCTGTGAAGTCATTTAAGGCCTACCTAAAAAACTGGAAAATCATTATCAGGATTCGCTCATTCAATGTTTAGACCTGAATCAATGAACGGTCGAAACAGCCTTGCTCATCCAGATGGCTTCCCAATCATCAGGTGCGTCTGTGCGCCAGGAGTGAGGACAGCCTAGCCTAAACGGGAAAACCCATCCGGGTTGGCACAGGCTGCCATCTCGCTCCCGATGGCCAGTCAGACGGTGACTTCAGCGCTTGATCAGAGAAATCTTCGTTCCCTCGATACTGACCCCCGCCATTAATCCTTGCTGGTCGAAGATGAATGCGTAGGCGTCGTCTTTCAGCGTCGAGCTGGACAGGTTCTTCGCAACCCCTTCATCCACAAACACGACTGTTGGCCCTACACCGATTTCCCAGCCCTTGGTTTTGGCGACATAGTCCACGGCTTTATCGGTCATCAGGAAAACCACATAGCCGTACGACTGGGCGCCAGCCTGCAGCCCCCATGAGCCGCTGACGGAGTTGTAGTAGTTCTCGACTTTCGTGCCCTTCATTAAAACGCCTTCGCCATAGCTACCGCCGAACACAAGTCCCGCCTTGATGATGTTCGGGAAGACCAGCACAGCCTTGGCTTGGTGCGAGATGGTTTCGGAGAATGGATTGGTCTTGTAGAGCGTCTGCAACGCTTGTCGAGCGTCGGCATTCAGATCCTCGGCAGTGGCCGCTGCGGCATTGTTCAGGAATCCAGCCGATGCCAATGTTGCAATCGCGAGGAAGAACGAGAGGAAGAAGCGCATTGATTGAGTCATTTGCGTACTCCGCTGAGGGAGCAGGGGGATGAGCACAGCGGCAAGTGCCTGTGTCATGCAGGAACCGAACCCACTGAGGTTATCCGGCGCACCCTGAAATGTGTGAATTGCAGGCATCGCTCGTGAATTTGCGCTGCCTTCAGCTGTTATGACCGTTGCGTAATGGACGGGTTCGTTGTCACTACTGCTTCTGGCCGATGGTTTCCCGTTGCACGGGGTTTATCCAGGGTCTGGGCTGAAGTGGGGGGGCTTGTAGCAAGAGGGCTCAATGAAGCCCTCATTGCTAAAGCCAGGTTTTAACTCAGTTCGCCTTTATCGGTACTGTCACGGTTTTGCCGAAGGCCGATTTGATGGTCGCCGTCGGGCTCGGCGACGGGCCACTGCCGGCGGTCGTCACTGCTATATTCCAGCGCGCGCCTGTAGCCGTAGTCGTCAGGACGGCGGCGCCAAGGTTCACCGTACCGGTTGTGGTCGTGGCCGTCGCCGTGATGGTATTGCCCGTGCCACGCGAGGTGGTGCCGGACAGGACCCAATACCAGCGGCTGTTGCTGCGGGCGGTGACGGTGGCGCTGGTGACGATCAGGCTCTCGTTGACCGCTGCCGAGACCGCTACGGACACCGTCGCCGGTGCCGACTCCGCGTCCTTGGCATCGCTGGCGCTATAGGAAAAGGTCGCGGTGAACGGCGCGGGGACCGTGGCCGGTGGTGTGTAGGTCACGCGCAGACCGTCGGTGCTGACCACGCCCTTGCCGGAGTCCGGTTGCTCCAGGCCCACCACTTTAAGTGGCACGTTACCGTCAGGGTCGGTGTCGTTGGCCAGCACGTTGATGATCACCGGTTGGCCGTTGTTGCTGACGGCGCTGTCGGGGTTGGCGATCGGTTTTTGGTTATCGCCTTCGTTATTGGTACGGGTATCGCCAGTGCGGAAGGTCGGCAACGCGGAGGAATTGACGTAGGTGACGCCGTCCCAGCCGGGCAGGGGAGCTGGCATCAACTGGAACTGGCCGGGGTGCTCGATATCCCAGCGCAGCAACATGGACGTGTCCTCGTGCTGGGTGTTGTGGCAGTGCTCCATGTAAGTCCCGGCGAATTCCCGGAAGCGGATCGCCATTTCCACATCCACCGAGCTGTCGATGCCATCGCCGATGCGATAGACGTCCTTGCGCGCCCATTTCTCCCATTCCGGCGGCGGGTTGCCATCGCGGTGGAGGACGATCCCCTCTTCGAAGTGCACGTGCACCGGGTGGTTCCAGCCATTGCCGCCGCTCTTGATTTTCCACACCTCAAGGGTGCCGTCGCCGGAGAACCCGGCAGGGGTCGGGCCGTTGGCCAGTTGCGGGGCGGCGCTGATGATTCGAGGGTCCATGGGGAAGCCGAATTGACCACCGTCGGTCTTGATCGTCCAGGGTGCTTCGTCGGTGCCGTCGGAGCGGCCGAAGATGAACTCGCGATGCCGCGCCACCTTGAGCTTGGCCTGCACCACCGGATCGTCGCGGTTGAGGGTCAACGGGATCATGGTCTTGCTGGCCGGTTTGCCCGGTTTGGCGGGTTCGTAGTCGGCGGGGTTCATGCTCACGTCCTGGCCAGCATAAGGCTGGACCACCAGCTGCAGGAACTTGCCCACCGCCGGGTCGCCGCCGTCCCATTCCAGCCCTTTGCTGCCCAGCTTGAGCACCGCCTTGTACGTCCCGGACAGGACATCGGCCAGGCTCAGCACTGTAGCCTCCGGCCCCTTGCCGTCGTGGTGCTCCATCAGGTTGACGAAGTACAGCTTGTCGCCGGTGTTGATCCCGTTTTTCGCGAAGTTGACGATGATGTCGTAACGCTCGGCGATGCCCATGGTCGGCAGGATGGCGTTGTGGTTCTGCATGTCGCCGTTACCTTCCAGGTCCATGCTGCCGTCGAACGGCACGGCATATTCCATAAGGTTGCCGTCGTTGGCGATCAAGTGGAACGGCACGCGGCTATAGGACAGGCCGGAACCGGCCGGGCCGGGGAATTCGCCGCCGGTACCGGCGACTTCACGCACCAGCGCGAACCTGAAGTAGCGCGACACCGAGCCATTGAGGATGCGGAAGCGATAGCTGCGCGCCCGCACATTCAGGCGCGGCTGGTACTGCCAGTTGACCAGGACCTGATCGCCGAGAAAACCATCGGTGTTGAACGGGTTGAACCACAGCTGGCCGTTCTGATCCCAGGCCTTGTCGGCAATCATCAGGTTCACATCGTAGTCGCGGTTGCCCCAGGGCAATGCCGAACCGCTGGGCAGGCGCAGGTTGACGCCGTCTTCTAAGGCTTCGTTACCGCGATCCAGGGCGCTGTAGTAATTCATCATCACCGCGTTGCCCTTGTAGACGTTCTGCGCGGTGAAATCGACCATGTGGTCATGGAACCAGTGGGTGCTCATGGTTTCGCGCCAGTCGCCACGGATCTTGATGCTGCCGTTGTTGCACGTCTTCAGGCCCGGAGTGGCATCGTTGACGAACAGGGTTTCGCCCGGGGCGCAGGGGAACGCTGCACGCGGATCCTGAGCGCTGGTGTTGATGGTGTCGTAACCGGCCAGTTGTATCGGCCAGCGATAGTCGTAGTACTGTCCCGGAAAGAAAAACGCACCGGAAAAGCCATCGCTTTCGGCCGGAGAATGGCCGTTGTGTTCGTGGGTGGTGAGGGTGTGCAGGCCAAATCCCATGTTGGCCGACGGATCGATCGGCAGGGCGTTGTAGTGGCGCATCAGCGCGGCTTGACCGTACCGCACCATCAACAATTTTGGCGGAAAGGTGCCGTCGAAGGTCCAGAGCGCCTTGTGGTTCTGAATCGGCATGTTGGGGTGAAAACGAACATTTATGCCTTTGGTGGTGCCCGCAATGACCGGGGTGTTCGAGGTCTGGTTGTAGAGCCCGCCAGGCCCGAACTCACCGACGGCGTAGTTGTGCAACTGTCGGCGGTCGCGCATGCCGCTGTTGAGCTGGGCGCCCGCTTGAGCGGTTTTGAAGCCGACCTGTGGGTAAAACTCGTTCCAGCGCTGATGCGACCAGCCTTTTCCTGGTGGACGAC
Source organism: Pseudomonas sp. KH_046_1 (assembly GCF_057839025.1). Taxonomy (NCBI): domain Bacteria; kingdom Pseudomonadati; phylum Pseudomonadota; class Gammaproteobacteria; order Pseudomonadales; family Pseudomonadaceae; genus Pseudomonas; species Pseudomonas sp. KH_046_1. Next base: position 3,512,434 of record NZ_CM174481.1, on the reverse strand, counting down.
CTTCGGCCGGCGAGCCGACCGGATGGCGGTTGAGGAAGGCTTCGATCTGCGCTTTCCACGGGTTGCGGTCCAGCACGTTGGAAAATTGCGACGGAAACGGGAACAGCCCCGGCTGGCGCATGAAGGCTACCAGCGCCGTGGGCGAAGGGCCGCTGCGGGCAATGTTGTTCGGGTCCTGCGTGGGCGCCGGGCCGACGAGCGGAACCGGGAAGGTCAGAGGCGGTGCCGGCAGTGTCGGGTCGAGTTTTTCCGTGCCGAATTCTTCGAACAGCAGCAGTTGCTGAGTGTACGGCTGGGCCCCGAACAAGGGGCTGGGCTTGCCATTGGTGGGGATTTTGAAGGATGTCTGCAGGGCTGGCGGCAGCACGTTGTCGGCCGTTGGCGTGGTGCGGGTGCCAAAAACGCCATTGGGCAGGGCGATGGCGCCCTGGTTGACGGGTGGCATGGCCCGTAAGGCATCCGCCGCGGCATCGAGATCGGCCGGCGGGGTGCTAAACGCCGAGGGGTCCGTCGGTGGTGGCGGGCCGAAATCATCCAGCGGTACGGCATTGACGGTGGTTAGGGTAAGAAGCATCGCATAGGGCAGTGACCTGCGCAGCAAGGCGATGGAGCTGCATGGTAGCGTCGCGCGTTTCATTTTCCACCCCTTGCGTCATGCCGAAGCTGGCAAGCCCCGCCGTCTCCATGATGTCCGGGACGACAGCTGTTGCGGGTATCAGGGGGTGGTGCAACTAATGGGCCACTACCATGGTGGGAAGAAAAAGTTCAAATTAATTAGCAATTTGTTTCTGAATGTTACAGGTGGGAGTAGGGGGAGAGTGGGGAATATTCCTCAACTTAGGTGGTAAATGCCCGGTTGAGTGGGTGTAGTGCCCCATTTATGGAGAGAGTAGCGACTGTTTCACCGACCGTTTTTGGTAGGGACAAAGAGACCATTCGAAAAACTGGCCGCTGCTCGAAAAGCAGGACTCCATCCAGGGTGTAGGCTGAAGTGTGGGCTGGGGCTTTTTACCAAACCCCAGAAACGACAAAGCCCTGAATAATCAGGGCTTTGTCGTATAAAGATGGCGGAGGCGATGGGATTCGAACTCATGGACCTGTTACAGTCGACGGTTTTCAAGTCCGATATGCAAGTCCCTTTATTCTGCGGTGTGCAGCTCCTTTTCGTTCTAATACGAATTTTTTTTGCCACCTCTACAGGCCGCGTTTTACAAGGGGTGGTATTCGGGTTTTGTAACACTTTTTGGGCTATTTTGAGGGCTTAGCAATGGCGCCGACACGACGGTAAACGCGCTCGGTAATGTCGCCTTTGGTATGTCCTAGCAGCAAGCTGGCCTCACCAATATCCGTGATCTCTGATGCTGCTTTAGGTCGGATGTCTCGGAATTGAAACTCTGCGATCCGGCTCGCTAATTGCTTGTCACTATTATCAAGTGCCGCCTGCTTCGCCTTCTCTCTTGCCTCATCCCATCGCTTACGCAGCATGGTAGCGGTCATCCGTTTTCCTCTTTGACTAACTATCAGATAACTCGACAGATGCTGCGCATTACGCTTGGCGATCTGGGCGATCAGCAAGCCCAGGCTGTTTGCAGATCCATCAGTGGTAGTCTGTATTCGAAGTTTTTTACTGGTTTTGTTTTGCTGAACCATCAGGAATCCTCCCTCGATGTCATCCTTGCGCATTACTAATACGTCCGCTGGCCGTTGACCGGTCAGGTAAGCCAGGTCCATGGCATCTTTCAGCTCTTGACCTGCCTTCTGGTACACCGCCTTCCAGACCGCATCGTTTGCGTAGTAATCGCGCGGGGTTTCCTTGTTTTTACGGACTCCTTGGCACGGGTTTTCCTTTGTGGTTAGACCCCATTCTCGTGCCATGTTGAATACGTGGGAGAGGGTGGCGATTTCGCGATTTGCCCGCACTTTTGCCGAGCGTGCATCCCTGTAACCGGCAATTGCTGCAGGTGTTATGGCATCGATAGGTGCGCTGTCGAACATTGGTCGCAGTTGCTTAATCTCTGACAGGTTGTCCTTCTGGGTGCGTGCTGCTTTTTTGGGGACAATATCGCGAATATACCTATCAAAGATGCCCTTCATGGTTCGAAGATCAAGAGGCGCCTCCTTGGCTTCGAGTTCAGCCCATTTGACCCTGGCCTTGTCCAAGTCTTTGCCTAGCGGTATCGCCTTTCCCGACATATCCAAGTAGTAGTAAGCAATCCAGGTTTTTCCGCTTTTCCGGGGACGTGTCCACTGATACATCCTTGGCGGTAAGTTGCGTGTTTCGGCATTGCGGGGGCGCATATCAGTTCACTCGTGAGAAGTCTGGCGTCCATGCTGGCGCCGCGGGAGTGGAGGGCGGGTTGAGAGCGGTAGGTGACACCATGCCCAACTTCATGCGGACATAGTGCCGACCAACCAACGGGCGCTTGCCTCGGCTTTCGATGAAGACCCATTGGTGGTCGATCAGCCAGCGTCGCTGGGAAGCCCTGGCCTTGTAGCCGGTGATAATCGCCAGTTCTTCGTCCGAAAGAATTTCGGATTCCATGTGATGCTCCATGCCGCGGGGGGCGGCAGAAGGTGGGTGAGTGGAGGTGGCAGTTCGTTTGTTGAAGGCGCCAAGTCGGCGGCAGTTGCGCTGAAGCTAATCAGCGTCTTGCGGGTCCGGGTGAAACCGGGTGAATCGGTTTTCTGTGGGCATGGGGATGTCCTTCGCCGGTGATCGGCTACAATTGATGGGTCACTGATATGGAGATCGAATATGAAGTGCTTAATCTGTCAGGCTGCCGCCAGGATTGTTCAAGCGCCTGGAGACTGGTCAGAGATCAAATGCTCAGCTGGTTGTGGACACTTCAGAGTTTCAGCGAACCTTGTTGCGAAGATGAAGTTCAAGAAGAAATCCTTCGACATCGAACGCACAAGGCGATGGCTTGATATGTCCCGGAATGAGGAGCCTGTGCCATTGATATCGACCTACGATTACAACGTTTCCTTACTACATCGGGATGCAGAAGAGAGATCTACCAGCCTGCGGAATCGTTCTAGAAAGTCGGTAACTTCAGATTAGATAGAAGTTCTTGCTTCGATCTGGCGAAGTGCATGCTGCATGGCGGTGATGACCCGCTTCATCACCGTCGTGCGCTCATCCTATGTCGGCGCGACAGGTTTGGTTTTCTGTGGGCATGGGGCGTCCTATGCCGGGGCTTGCCATTCTTATCGTGGACGACAGGGGCTGGCTGGATCAAAACGATTTCTTCAGGCATGACTTCGTCCTTGCCGCTATAGCGGCTGACTTTGAAGGGGAAAGTGGTGTTACTTGTGGGGAGAGGCAGAGAGTTTGGAGTAAGTGTTGATATCAGTTGTGGCAAGAAGGCTGCGGCCATCTTTGAATTTTGCGTAGAAAGTTATTTCCTTTTCTTTATCACATAGCCACCAGCCCGCAACTAGTCCAACCGGACCTAAAAGCAATGCTCCAGCCAGACTCCATCGAATAGCGCTCCCTTTCTTATTAACTATTTCCTCGGTTGCTGTTTCTAAAGTCTCTAGTTTTGAAATGGGTATCTTTATTTCAAGAGAAGGTTTTACTGCGGATTTTAAAATGAACAGTCCAGATTGAAATTCAGCATCACCGGCCAGAAAGTCACCGGATATCACCGTTATCTTCGACATGGTGTTTCTCTTCTGATCAGGTTTAGCCAGCTGATTACTGGGCTCCAAAGGTCCCTGTCAGTCAATCGACTTGCGACAAAAGGTGAGGTTGATGGTCTCCATCGATACCAGATCATGGGCCTTCACAACCGTCATGCTGAGGCAGCCGGCGATCAGCACTTCCAGTCCTGCACCTTTCGAATGCTCCCAGCCAGGGAGCGTTGCCAAGGTGTCGCAGTTCATCAGGGCTGCGATGTCGCGGCGCATGCAATCGTTCCAGGTTCCGCAGCCCGGGTTGAGTTCGCACGGCACCGACCGGCGACCCTCCTGCATGGCGACTACCACCGTGGTACCAGCGCCGCCCTCCGTGACCGGATGCGACAGGGGGTGGTACTTTTATTGTGGGTGAGCTATTAATCTTTCAGGCCGGCATGGGGTCGGTTCAAGGAGTTGGAATGGTCAGTGATCGCGAAATTGCACTTGAGCAGGCGCTTGTAGCAATTATTGGAGCGGCCATCGACAGCGGGCTTGATGTAAAAAGCCTGATTGACAACGCGACAGCCGGCTTACTTGGAGATGCTTCATACCGCTGGGTTGAACATCCGCATGTATCAAACGCCATTAAAGTGATGATTGATGCATATGATCAAGTCAAGTAGTGGGCACTGCACCAGTGCAATAACTAGACCGTCAGATTTCGACACCGGTCTTGGCAGACTCTTCAAACTGTCGCGACCACTTTTCCTTAACGACGATTTCAGGTTGCCACATGCTCGCAAAGCGGGCGGACTCTTCGGCAGGCACGGTTGCAAGGGTGATCAGGAGCGTTGATACAGTCTCCTGCCATTCCTTGAGCCTGTGGCGCTCGCCTAGCACCTGTCAGCCACAATTCAGCAATCAGGCACCGCCCTCCGTGTCCGGATGCGACAAGGTGTAGTGGCATTTTGATCGCCTGTGAGCTATTTATCTCTAGGGCCGGCATGGAGCCGGGTCAAGGAGATGAAATGGTCACTGATCGCGAAATTGCACTTGAGCAAGCGCTTGTAGCAATTATTGGAGCGGCCATCGCCAGCGGGCTTGATGTCAAAAGCCTGATGGACAACGCGGCAGCCGGCTTACTTGGAAATGCTTCATACCGCTGGGTTGGGCATCCGCATGTGTCAAACGCCCTTCAGGTGATGATTGTTGCTCATGCGCAGGCATTGGACACCATGCCCCCGCAGTAACTGAAGTTTCAGGCTTCAATACCCGTCCTGGCGAACTCTTCGAGCTGACGCGACCACTTTTCCTTAACGACTATTTCAGATCGCGACATGGTCGCAAAGCAGGCGGACTCTTCGGCAGGCACGGTAGCGAGGGTGATCAGGAGCGTTGACACAGTCTCCTGCCCTTCGTTGAACCTGTGGCGCTCGCCCAGTACCTGTCAGCCACATCTCAGCAATCAGGCGCCGCCCTCCGTGACCGGATGCGCAGCGTAGTAGCGAAATAATGTTGAATGGTCTACAAAGGCATGGTCTTAATTCGTCCGATAACGGACTCAATCGGAGCATGTGCAATGGATTTCACAAGAGACCCAAACGATTTCCTCAGTTACATCACCACAGTCAAAGGGGACTGGGCTCGTGCTTCTTCTGAGTTGCTCGACCTCGTTGAGCATTGGCAAGATTTGTCGATGAAGCATTTCGCAGGTATGACTTCAATAGCTGCGAAGGAGCGCAGCATCGAGGGAGAAGTATTGGGTAAACAGTTCTCCATCGAGATCAACCCAATCTCCCTGCATAAAGCTGGGCTGGCAGAAGCTGTATTGTTCTTGCGCCAGGTCGGAGGTTCAAAATCGGAATTGGGTCGATTTAGCGTTCGTCGTGATGGAGCGATTTTAAGCAGCGATGGATCGGTTCTCGTATATCCGCAAGATGATCACTACAGCTACCAAATATTCACCACAATCATGCACGCTGTGATTGAGGCGCCCACTCCAGTCGATGCTGAATAACCGTCAGGTGTCATCGCTGCAGCCGCGTAACTCGTCGTGCCTGTATGCCCGTTCCAATTTTCGCGACACGTTTTCGCTGATCGTGATTTCGTGTCGCGACATGTTGGCGAATCGGGCGGACTCCTCGGTGGGAGCCGCTGCTAGGTTAAGAATGAAGGTTGACACCGTCTCCTGCCACTCCTCGAAGTCGTGGCGCGCGCCCAGCACTTGGAGTGCATCTGCCAGCGCCTTCGACACAATTAGCGACCGTTTCTCGGCGCCGATCCGGTCCAGCAAGGCTTTCTCCTTGGCGCGCTTGTTCCGCTGAATATCCGTGGCCATAGCCTGTCTCTTCAATTCTTTGGGCTGGTAGATCCAGCCATGTCTGGCGTCGGCGCTGGCGCACCTGGTTGCTTATTCGTCTCATGCTGCCCTCTGTTGACTCCAGACACCCACGGCGTCGAACACCCGTGCGGCCTGCTCTTCAGTCAGCGATATCTCGGCGGGGATGGCGATCCAGCCCGAAGCGACCCGATGATTCGGATTGCTCTCGGCGACCAAGTCTTTGTAGGTTTCCTCGATCACGTCTTCGAGGTGCGCGGCCAGATAGTTGCCTTGGGGAGCAACCTCTACTGATTTAGTGTAGCGGTGCCCTCGTTGATCGCGACACTGGACGCTGAGATAGATCGTCCAACGGTGGGGGAAGTCGCAGACTGCTTCGGCCATGCGTGGTCCTGGCGGGATGCTCTTGCAGCTCTTCCTGTTGATCATCCCTTGGCGTCCGCTGGGGTCGATGTGGACCACCGCGACGTGATTGGCATTGAGCAGTGCCCGGCTCGCTCGCTCTATCCGGGTACGCATGTTGTTGGGCTTTCGCTTTTTCATAGCGTCACCGCAATCTGGCGATTGGCCTTTGCTTCAAACTGCATGGCGAGTTCGTGAGCGGCCTTGTAGTCGTCACGGAAGGCGCGAGTCTTGCCGGTGGTGCGGTCTTTAATCTGGTACATGCCGATACTTTTCCCGTTGACTTGAAAGCGCACCGGTTTGGATGGCTCTTGCCGATCAGGGCGCCCACATAGCACGGCTTGTGCAGCCTTGGCTTTTTCCAGTAGCACACCGAGTTCATCGAAGCGCTCTATAAATGATGGATGCATAGCTGATCCCTCGGAGTAGGTTGCGTGTATTCGTCAGCACTCCGCCTACCTGCGAGTTGATTAATTACCGGGGTTTGGACAGGCCCGCTTGAATGCGCTGGGTGATCTCCTCTCGATGCACTGCGACTTCCTTGGGCGCGCTTGTCCCGATGCGTACTTGTTGGCCGCTCACACCCAGCACGGTGATTGTGATGTCGTTGCCTATGTTGATGCTTTCGCCTGCTTTACGAGTCAAAATCAGCATTGTCCATTTCCTTGCGTGAGTTGGTTTACATCCCGATGCACCCTGTCACCAAGGTGCAGCAGTGATGCTGTCCATCCAATTGCCGCCGGAGGGGCGGGGCGCATTGCTTGCCGGGTCATTCACACGGTTCTGGGGTTCACCATCGAGCAGCCGCCCAGGTTGTTCCTGTCGTTGGCAGGCTTTCGGGCCTGTCTGCTTGCCGGTCGCCGGTAGAGGCAATGCGGTCTGTTGTTTGTTGCGCTGATTGTTAAAGAGTGGCGCGGCTTTCGCTGCTCGCCTGTGTCGCTTTGGCTTGAGTTAATTTAAGCAAGCTGAAATTAAAGAGTCAAGCATGCTGAACTAATAATTCAGTATTCTGAAATGAATGACTAACAAAAAGCCCGCTCAGTGGCGGGCTCAATTCATGATTCGCAGTACTGCCGCCATCCAATCCTGACAGCGCCGCTTTCAAGTCGCTCCATTCTGACCCCATCGGTTTCTTCAATTTCATGAAGAATTTGCAGCCACGCATCGGCAGATTCTTCATCTGACTGGGTGATTACTATGGATTGGGTTTTCTGCGCATGCGGTGCAGAGATCAGGCGTTGGATTCGTCGGCGTATAAGCTCAAATGAGGTCTCAGTTGAGTTTGAAGGAGGAGGGCGGTGCATACGATGATCCTTAGTTTTATCGTTTGGAAACGCCCATAAAGTGTCAAATAAATGGCGGGTTTAGATAGTCCATTTCGGCTAGCTGCAAAAGTTTTTGTTCAAAGCAGGGAAATGCATGCCGCGGACTTAAGAAAAGTTAAAGACTTGAGTGGACTGAAGACGAAAAAGCCCGCGCATGGCGGGCTCTCTCAAGGCAGACAAGACAGCCTGCCAATGTCCTATAGCTTTTGTAGCGCCCTAACCACGACTCCGACGATTCGGCAGTTCTCTGCACACATCTCTGTAGGGTAGGCAGGGTTCAAGGGCTTTAAGTAACGTCGACCGCCGTCATCCACAAGCTTCTTGAAGGTGGCCTGGTCACTGTCAGCCAATTTGGCCACTACTAGTTTTCCGGACTGAACGTCAGCCTCGGTATCTACCAGGATCAGCGTTCCTTCAGTAATGCTTGTTCCGACCGGAGATGTCATCGAGTCGCCCTTCACCTCAAGCCAGAAAGCCGGGCCCTTTGAGTTGTAGTCCGATAGCTCGTATCGATCTGAAAACCCAGGAGGGAAGGGCTCGATTGCTTCCGCCCATGCACCAGCGGCGACCCAGCTGATTACCGGGTATCGAAACGACTCTACCGGTTGACGAATATCCTTCACGTTCGAATCGGAAAGCTCCGTTTCTTCGCCTTCACCGATAGCGAGCCATTCAGCGCGGAACCCAGTCGCCTTAGCTAACGCATAAAGATTTTCTGGGCGCAGACTTTTACTTTCTCCTGAAATCCACTGAGTCACAGCGGAGTTCGCAACCCCACATAGGGAAGCGATTTCGCCTTTTTTTTTCCCGCTGAGCGCGATGGCTCGGGCAATACGTTCGTGTCTGTCCATGACGCCAATATTAAGTTAGCTGAATTTAAGTATGCAGAGCACTGAAATCTTCGTTGACGACTTAACTTCAGCATGCTGAAATTGCGGCGTGCTTGAACGAGGAATACGCAATGAATACGCGTGAGGTTGCTGAACATTTCGGCAGCAAGAAAAAATTAGCAGTGGCGTTAGGTATTCACCCAAGCGCCGTGACGATGTGGGGGGAAACAATCCCGGAGTCTCGTCAGTACCAAATTCAGGTTCTTTCTAAAGGAAAGTTTAAAGCCGCTCGAACCGTTCGGTGAGACGAATTTTTACCATTCTGCTGGCAAATCGCTACGGAAAAAAATCTGAGGATTTACGAATGGAAGGTTTCTTTAGGGCCTGTCACGACGTAGTCAAGGACGCTGATACAAAGAAGCTTGCGACGCTAATGAATATGCCACCTGTAAGCCTGCTTCAGCGAGCGAATCCAGACGACGACGGCCACTGGATGAACGTTAAACACCTTTACGCGCTGTTGCTGCATTCGGGCGACATGCGGCCACTTGCTGCGCTGGCCGACGAGTTCTGCTTTGACCTGGTGCCCCGCGAGAAGCCGCCGGCCAAACCACTGATGGTTGCGCTGGGGCATCTTTCTGCTGAATGCGGAGATGTTGGCCGACTGATCTTCGATGCTGCCGAAGACAACCACATCAGTCAGCACGAAAAGGCCCAAGGCGATAAAGCAATCCTCGAGGCAATTGACGCGCTGCAGGTTCTCCGCGTGTCGTTAAATGCTGCCTGACCATAACCGCGCCACCGATTTTCATATCCGGTCTTCTCGGGGCTTTTTGTTGGTACCCAGAAATCACCACGGATGCACCGGACATCTATTTCACAAACTCCTCAAGCAGGAGTGAGATTGCTATGCAGTACACCATCGCTATCAACCAAGTGAAAGCATTGGAGTGGGGGTTGAACTCCCAGCAAGCGCTGCTGTTTTCGTTTGTCTACGAGTGTCCTAGCTGGGCAAGGCCAATCAAGACCGATAACGGGATTTTCTTTGCCTTGAGCAAGGCAAAGATCGTGGAGGAATTGCCCTTGCTCACCGACAAACCAGATACAGCGTACCGACTTCTCAAAGGGCTCGAGACCGCCGGGCTGATCGAGCTATCCCACACTTCCAACATCAGTTTGTTTCGTTTGACCGAAAAGGCCAAAGAGTGGAATCGCAAGTTGGACGGGTCGGAAAAATATCCGGCCTCTGAGGCGTTTGAGGGTCGGAAAAAAATCCGATCTACCTCGGAAAAATCTCCGAGCAAGGTCGGAAAAATATCCGAACAGGGTCGGAAAAAAATCCGAGGAGGGTCGGAAAAATTTCCGACAAATCAGGGTACCAGTAATCAGGGTACCAATCAGGTAACCAGTAATCAGGAAAATCAGGGCGCTAACGCGCCAGGCAAATCGTCAAAATTCGACCCGCTGACCGCCAAGCCGGAAAACGTCAGCGTCGAGGTTTGGGGCGACTGGTGCCAGCACCGCAAGGAAATCCACAAACCCCTCACCGCCAAAAGCTGCGAACAACAGGCCAAGGCCTTGGCGAGCCATCCAGCCCCCGATTCCGTTCTGGCCCTTTCGATCAGCAACGGATGGACGGGGATCTTCCCCGACAAAGCAGTCATCCCCGCGCCACTTCCGACCAGTCGCCATTCCGGCTTTGACACTCGCGATTACAAGGCCGGCACCAAGGAGAACGCCAATGGCACCTTCCGTCTCTAACTTCGGCGCTCACATGGACCGCAAATTCGGCGTCATCGGCCGTCAGCCAGCGAGCTGCTTCGATCATGGTGAATACTCGGCGGTCATCCTCAAGGGTGGCAACCTGTCTGGGTGTCCCATCTGCGCAAGCAACAAGCGCGACATGCAAGAGCTCGAGCACAAGCGCTGTCAGTTTCGGATAGTTCAGCAATCAAGCGCCCGGATTCCGAAGCGTTTCGCGGCAAAGACATTCGCCGATTTCGTCGTGTCGCATCCGGCCCAGCAGATTGCCCTAGATGCGTGCACCGACTACGTCGACAACTTTTCGAAGCATCGCCGGGAAGGTCGCTGCATGTTGCTGTTGGGTAAGGTCGGCACCGGTAAGACCCACCTGGCTATTGCCTCGGCCAACCACCTGATCAACGAATGCATGGTCAAGGCGATTTACCGCACGGTGGGCACGCTCATCGGCGAGATCCGGGCGACGTTCAATGATCGCTCAGGCGAGTCCGAGGCGCACATCTTGCGTGAAGTGATCGGCGCGGACCTGCTGGTGCTAGATGAGGTCGGCGCGACCAAGCAGAGCGAGTTCGAGCTGGCCACCCTGTTCAGCATCATCAACGGTCGTTACGAGCAATGCCGTCCGACGATCATCGTCAGCAACCTGTCTCCCGCCGAATTGAACGACGCCATTGGTGCGCGCTGTGTCGACCGCATTCGCGAAAACGGCTGCATTGGCGTGCCATTCGAGTGGGAATCTCAGCGTGGTAAGGAGGGCTTCTGATGAACGCCGCCAAGCAACAAAACGTGCTCGCCGGGCAATCGTCGCTCGCCCGTAAAGTGTTCCGGGTCGTGCCAATTCAGGAGCGTTGGAGTGCCCACGATATTTTTAATTCGTTGGTAGCTGCCGAAGCCACGGCCGCCCAGTTCCCGGCCGTCCGTCGCGGCCTGGGCGAGTTGAAGGAGGCAGGTCTCATTCGCGAACCCGTTAACGGTCACTTCCAGCGTACCGCCATCACCACCAAATCCCCGAGAGAGCAGGGCATGTCAATAGAAACTCAGCCGGCCGTTATGACCATCAAGAAAACCGATGCCAGTGCTCTGGATACTTTGGCGGTGCTGTCCAGTGAGGTAATCAGCTTTGCCGAGGAGGTCGGACAGCGCATGAAAAAACTGGCGGCGCGCATTGAGGAAGTGGCTCTTTCCGTCGAGGCAGAGCGTGAGACCAATGCTGAAGCACTCGACAAATTCAAGCTTCTGCAATCTCTGCTGAAGGGGGGTTAATGGGCAAGCGCATGGGGATCAGCTTGGAGATGCTCGATCGCCGCTTGGCTACTCCGGATCCGGAAAACTATCGGTTTGCCGTGTTCTGCTGCTCGTACAAGGTGGACTTGGGCAGCACCCCCGATCACGCATTGGCGCTGTTCGTTGACCAGGCAATGGCCGAGCGCTACGGCGCTTGGATGTGGCCCTCGACATTTGAAGTGGTCGACCTGCTTAGCAAAAGGGGCGATGACCAATGACTGCTCCGTTGAAAACCCTGACGGTGAAACTGTCTGATGCGGTCATCAAACAGCATGCCATCGACCCGACCATAACCGAGCTGAAAGATCCGCGGCACCCGCTGCGGTTTCGTTATCGTCACGACCGCAGCAAAGGCAGTTGGCACCTGGTGCGTTTCGACAAGGGCGCGAAATGGAAAAAGGCTGCCAACTGGCCCGACGTGCCTGCGCGGGTGATGCTCGACAGCTTGCCGGTAGTGCAGGCCCGGTTGTTGGCCGATCCGACGGCAGCAGCCACAGTGGATGGCTGGGAGCGGGTCGGGCAGGTGCTGGAGTGGTACGCCGCGCGCTTGAAAACCGATAACAGTTTGTCCAAAAGCCGCCGGGGATCGTCGTTGTCGGCGATCCGCTGCCAGTTGTTGCCCGCTCTGGGTGATTTACCCTTGTGCAAACTCAATGCCGATACCTTGGACCGACACTTGGTCTGGCACATGCAGGCCGAGTACAGCCTGTCCTACGTCAAGTCGGTGTTGGACGTACTGAAGGTGGTGTTCGGCGCCGCCTTAACGCTGAAAAAGATCACTGTGAATCCACTGCTCGGGGTGTCGTTCAGTCACTTCACCAAGGCCAAAATCAAGCCCAAGGGAGCGCGCTTGCGACACGTCGCTGTGGTGGACCTGCTGGCCGAATGGGGCGAAGCGTTCAACGCGGAACCGGCGGCCGTGACGCTGCTGGTGTTGATGCTGACCCATGCCACGCGGATCACCGAAACCCGTCTGGCCATGTGGAAAAACATCCACCTGGACGCGGGGGAATGGTTCATCCCGGCCGATGACACGAAATCCAAGCGCGACCACCTGTTGCCGTTGACCACGCAGGCCGTGACTTTTCTGGAGCGCTACCGAGCGCAGCAGCGGGCCGAGGGTTACGACGGGGCGTACCTGTTTCCGGCGACTTCACGTGCGGGGCGCCCGATGTCACGCAGCCAGGCCTTTGCCATTTTTGCCCGGTTGGGGGCGGGCGAGTGGACCAGTCACGACCTGCGCAAACTCGCGCCTTCCATCTGGGCCAACCTCGGTGTCGATTCGCTGGTGGGCAAGCTGCTACTCAACCACGCCCTGACCGAATTGGAGCGCACTTACTTTCAGGCAATGGGCGAGATGGTAAAGCGCAACGCTCTGGAACGGTGGCACGGCTGGCTCGACGCACAGGGTTTTGATGCATTGCAGGACAAGACAGGAGCAAGACGCGTGAGCAAGCCGGTTGCCCTGGACCCCTCGGGCTGGTTGGCCTGAAGCCGAAAACAGAAATTAATCTTACAAGAGGATTCAAACATGCAGAAAGGGCAGGGGCTTGGCATTAAGAGGGAGCGGATCGAGCTGGAGCCTTGCTCGATCTGCAAGCGCAAAGCGGTAGTGGAAGGGGTGTTTTATGAGCAGATTTGTACTGCATGCAACGGCTCAGGTTGGGTTGTTTTGGGTAGCAGGTTGGTGCTTTCTTCGGACGAGTTAGTCACCCAGTTGAGTTTCAAATTGCAGCGGGCTCAGCGTGAAATTGAAGTGCTCAAGCAGAGATCGTCGATATCTGACCAGGCCGAGTATCACCAAATGAACAACCGTCGCGGTGCCGGCGGCACAAATTACACAGGGGATTGAGAACATGATGATTCGAAAGCCGGCAGGCCGACCTTTGGGTGATACCGAATACCTGCTGGAGCAGTGGGGATGGTGGCGGATGGATGGGGCCGGTGTCCCAACCTATATCTCACCGACTTTTGCGCTAATGCGTCAGGCGATGCCGCAAGTGTCGGCGAGCAAGAGCTATTGCATCACAGATGAATGGGCCGGAGCTATTGATAGCGCGATTGCGCGGCTCTCACATCGTGACCGACAAATGGGCGATATTATTTGGCTTTACTACGGTGCTAAATGGCCCATGCTTCGGGTTGGCAAGCACTACGGCATAAGTGAAGGGAAGACGCGGGAATTAGTGAGAGCCGGGATCGCGTGGATCGATTGTGCTGTCGATGAAATGCGGAAAGCTGCTTAAGCTATTAGCCGATTGCTGCCTGTCGCGACAGGCAGAGAACGACCCAATATAGATAGTCCGTCCCACCAAAGTAAGGTTGCAGCATGAGGCCTAACCCTTCGTTCAAGCGGACCGGAATCAACCGAACTGAATCTTGCATCCATTGATACGGGTGCGGCAGTCACTGGTGAGGGGGTAACCCATGAGTAACCCTAACCTGAAACGCCAAGGGCCTGCGATCATGCAGGCCCAGTCAGGTTGGGTACACCGCGATGGGTAACCGCTGTGGTAACCCAACAGCGGCATTCTGCTTGGAGCCAGTATCTACGCGGCCTGTAGGCATTCAGTGCGCGACCTATCAAGCGGCACTCGCCTCATTGGTAGGATTCAAATAGCAGGCCATCTCCCGTTCGACAACGTCGATCTCATTTAGCCCCCAGTTTGTCAGGGGCGCGGAAGATTTGCCGGTCGACGCAAAACTCGCCGCCAGCAGACGGGTCATCAGCGTCTTTGCCAAGTCCAGTTGCTCCTGAAGCTCCTGAACCGCGCGATCAGCCTTGTCCAGGCGCTGTTGCAGGGCATCGCGCCCGGCAGTGATCTGTCCGATACTGGCCATCGTTTCATGTGGGGCGACCATCACTGCCGCTTTTTCTTCCAAAGATTTGTCACTCATCAATGTGCTCGTTCGCTCAGGTTCAAGGTCAGGCGCGCTCAGGTCTTGCCTCACTGATATCGGCACGAGAGTTTATTCCTATAGTTTTCTATCGCACTGCTGCGCAAGGCGCCGACCAACGGCAGCGTAATCCATCAGCGAACCCAGCCTAGTTGCGAACAAGCATCTCAGCAGGCACTGGGTTCAGTGCTCGTATCTATAAACGTCCGTTCCTGGCCGATGTCGGTGAAACTGGGTCGCTACTCTCTCCATAAATGGGGTACTACACCCACCCAACCAGGCGTTTACCACCAAATTTGAGGAATATTCCCCCCTCACTCGTTCTCTCGCTTGAAACCCTCGGAAACAGCTTGTTAATTAATTTGAGCTTTTTCCTCGCCCTATTGAGATGGCTCATTAGTTGCACCACCCCTTGGGACCCGCAATAGCTGTCGTCCCGGACATCATGGAGACGGCGGGGCTCGCTAGATTCGGTATGACGCGAGGGGTGAGAAATGAAACGCGCGACACCACCATGCAGTTCCATCGCCTTGCTGCCCAGGTCAAGCCCGCCCTGTGCTATGCCCCTTATCCTGAACACCGTCAACGCCGTACCGCTGGATGATTTCGGCACGGAAAAACTCGACCCGAAACTGCCAGCGCCAACGTCATACGCAATGGCCGTTTGTGTTCACCCTGGTGCTGAAGTTCCTCTGTTACATCGGCCCGGCACTGAGCATCTGGCCGAACATCATCCCGCCATCCGTCAACCTGTGGGCGGCGGCATCACTTGCCACCAGTCGGCTGTTCGCCCTGATCGGCGCGCTGTTCATCTTGCCGGTGATCCTGATGTTCGCCTTCTGGACCTATTAGGTGTTCCACGCAAAAGTGAGAATTGGTGATGGCTTCCACTGATAGATCAATTGCTCGAATCACGAAACGGCCGATGCCCCTTTATAAGCAGCTCGCTGAGTTGAGCCTGATGTTTATCGCGTTGGTGATGATGCTGGCGTTGTCCGCTGTAGTGGCGATGGAGTTGACCCTTGGAGCAGTGCTCTGACGAGTCCGGTAAAAGTAGATGAGAGCCCCGCTGATTTTTTTGTCTTTAGACGAAGCACGCGCAGTGATCGGGGCCAGCCTGAACATCGATGCTGCGCAGCTAAAAGTGTGCCGTATCTGGCCCGACAACTGACAGGCTGTTCGACAGGGGTACGCTCTGCGTGACTTTGGCCAAGCGAGTACCACCGCGTTACGAACAACGAACTGAAAGGAGCCCCGTCATGCCGATGATCGACAGCGAACACCTCAAGCCCGGCCTGCGACCGGTACAGATAGCCGAAGCGGCTTGGTATAAGGCATTGGTGGTCCGCGAAGTGGCCGCTCCCGAAGACTTGCCCGCCGCCCGTGAAGCGGCCGATAAGGCACTCAAAGCCTATACCGATGCCTGCGTGGAGCTGTATGGCTATATTCAATGCGCGGTGCAAAACGCCGAAGCGGAGGCCGTACAAAAAGGTAGCCCAGTATCCCGAACCTAGGGCCGAATAGATGGTGCTGCTTCAGGGGGAGCCTGCTGAGGACTTGTGCTTCAATGTTCACCCCGCGCTGGGCAGCGCACGAAACTAGGGATGCGGATTGATCGAACCGGGAGGAATCTGCAATGAGTATCCAAAATCGCAAACTCACAGATTTCATCTTGAAGGCCGGCCCGTTTGAGGCTAGGCATCGGTTTCAATGGGCTTGAACTTCACTACCTCCTCGCCAAGCCATTCGTTGATTCGATCAAGCTTGAATGACCGCTTGTGGCCGAATACTGTCTGAGGCGCACGACTGACATGCGTTATTTTCTGTCCATGATGGAAAAAGCATGATGAGCGAATTCCATGCAGCCGATGGTTAGGTGGGATGCAAACGCGTGGTCAAAGTGAGTGCATTTTCTCATACACGCGGAAAGACCTTTTCCGCACGGAATAGACCTGCTTTTATAGCAGCGTGTGTTGCTGTGAACGCAGCGAGACGCCTTTCAAGAGCCCGACTATTGAGTCGGGTTTTTTGTGCCTTTTTATAAGCCCTGCCATCGAGCGGGGCTTTTTCGTTTTCGGCCCTATGCCTGGCTCTTTGCTTCGAGCGGATGACAGTGACATGGAGGCCGGACCTATTCGAGGACTACAGATGAACACAGAGCATCAGGCTCTCGCCGATGTGCCACTTTGGCTGTTGGTATTGTTGAGCATGGCCGGTTTGTCTGGGGAGATGTTGAGAGCCTCAGGTTCTGACCTTGGTCTTCGGCAGATCCTCCAGCGTGTTGCGCTGCGTTTTCTTGCGTCTGGCCTGTTGGGTATGGCCACGCTGCTGCTCGCGATGGCGCTGTGGAGCAACTTTTATCTTGCCGCCGGCCTGGGCATTGTAATCGCGGTCATCGGTGCTGATGTAACCGGCGGTTTGTACACCCAGTTTCTGGCCCGGAAAGCTGGTATCAACTCCCGTAATTCATAGCGAGGTAAAGCAGTGATGGCCTGCTATGACTCGCTCAACGGGCCGCCAGACAGCTATGGCTCGGCTATTGCGGAAAACTAAATGGTCAAAATCAAAATCACACCCGACATGCTGCCCGTGTCCGAGGCGCTGCTGGAGCTGGAGAAAAAGCACATTCCGCATGTGCTTGCCCTGACCGCGACCCGCTTGGCCCAGCGGGTCAAGAAGGGCGAACTGACCGTCATGGCGCAGCGTCTGGACCGGCCAACTCGGACTACGATGAACAGCTTGTTTGTCAGAATGGCCACCAAAAGTAAGCCGGCCGAAGTTTTTTTCAAGGACTCTTGGACCTCGGGCATTCCCGCTGATACCTATCTTCAGCAGACTGTCAGGGGCGGGCCACGACCGCATAAGCGCTTTGAAAAAGCCCTGATCGCGCGCGGCTTTATGAAGTCCAGCCAGTTCGCAATCCCTAATCCCAATGTGCTCGACAAGTATGGCAACGTTTCACGAGGAACGATGACTCGGATCTTGTCGGGCTTGGGGGCTGCCGAAACCTCGCGTGGCTATCAGGCCAACGCCTCCAACAGCAAGCGCAGTCAGCGCAAGGGCAATGCCAGGAGTTATTTCTCGGGCGTTGTCGGGGGAACGGCTGGTGTGTGGGAGCGCAAAGAGACGGCGTTCGGCGATGCCGTCAGGCCGATGTTTGTCTTCAGCCGGAGCGCGCCGATGTACCGCACGATCTTCCCGTTCTTCAAGATCGCGAACAACATCTGCAAGGCCAACTACAGCGCCGAGTTCCGCGGTGCATTTGCCGATGCGATGGCCACCGCGAAGCCGTGATCGCAGGCAAAGAAAGGCCACTTTCTGGCCGTAATGCTTGACTTGTTTGCCTGGCACGAATTTAACGGGTCCTCCCGAGGGGGGTGGGGCTAGGGGGTAATTCGGGCCCCGCTGCTTCGCTATATATGACCCATTTTTGAATCGAGGTTGTTGTTTAGTCCATGGCCAATCCGACCATCTCCCGCGAGCCTCATTGGCTCAACAAGTCGCGCATGGCTACCAGCCTCGGTATCACGACTCAGGCCTTTGATAAATGGGGCGTTCAGCCCGTTGCGAAGATCGGCCGCGACGTGTTCTACGACGTCCGGTCTGTGCTGGATAACCGACTCAAGCATCAGGTGACAAAAGACCAACCTGTCGACGACAACGGTGATCCGCTCGATCCGCTCATTGAATACAAACAGGCGCAGCAAAAATTGCGACTAACAACTGAGCAGGCGGACGCTCAGGAAATGCGAAACAAGGTTAAGGCCAAGAGGCTGGTACCGGTTGATTTTTGCTTGTTCGCATTGTCTCGTCTGAGCGCAAAGCTCGGGTCAACCCTCGACACCGTGCATTTGAAGGTCAAGCGCAAGTGTCCCGACATCGAGGTGCGTCACCTTGAGGCGATCCAGCGCGAAGTCGCCGTGACGCGTAACGATGCGGTCGGCTTGGCTGATCTATTGCCGGAGTTGCTTGATGAGTTTGTCGACACCTTGGATGAGGGCGCTGGTTGAGGGTGTCCGCAAGGGACTCGCCGGCCTCTATAAAGAGCCGCCGCGCACAGCGGTTGAATGGGCCGATGAGCATTTCTATCTGTCGTCCGAGTCGTCCTATCAGGAAGGCGATTGGACGACAGCGCCTTTTCAGGTCGCGATTCTCAACGCAATGGGCAACGACCTGATCCGTGAAGTCAACGTGCTGAAATCGGCGCGGGTTGGCTACACCAAAATGCTGGTGGCCAACATGGGCTACAAGGTCCAGCACAAGAAACGCAACGTCATCGTCTGGTGCCCAACCGATGGCGACGCTGACGGCATGATGAAGCGGCACATCGAAACGATGATTCGTGACAGTCCCGTGGTGCGCGCCTTGGCGCCTTGGTATGGGGTCAAGCATCGCGATAACACACTGGACGAAAAACGGTTCGATAACGCCAAGATGCTGTGGTGCCTGGGTGGCACGGCGGCAAAAAACTACCGGGAGAAAAGCCCGGATGAAGTGATTTATGACGAGCTGTCGAAGTTCAACGCGGACATCGAGGGTGAGGGGGCCCCGACCATTCTTGGCGACAAACGCTTGGAAGGTGCCACGTTCAAAAAATCCATACGCGGATCGACCCCGACGACAGTGGTTGTCGCTGACGACAATGAGGAAACCTCGGGGGAGGGCTGCCAGATCACGCGGGCGGCCAATGATTCCCCGCACTTTTTGCGTTTCAACATCAAGTGCCCGTGCTGCGGTACCGAGCAGTATCTGAAGTGGGGCGACCCGGCTACGCCGTTCGGTATCAAGTGGGCCGTGGATGAACTAGGGCAGGTGACTAAGGCCTGGTACCTGTGCGAGTCGGGCCATGGCTGTACCTTCGAATACCACGAAATGGTCGCGGCATCTGTCAACGGTCGCTACATCTGCGAGCGGACGGGTATCTGGACGCGTGACGGCATGGCCTGGTTCAGCGCTGCAGACGAATCAATACAGCCGCCGCGCTCGGTGACTTTCCATATCTGGACGGTGTACTCGGAGTTTGTGACCTGGGCTGAAGTCGTCACCGAGTGGCTCAAGATCAAGAAGGATCGGGGCAAGCTCAAAACCTTCGTCAACACCACCCTAGGCGAAGCGTGGGAAGAGGACCAAGGCGAGCAGTTGGAATGGCAGCAGCTGCACGCGCGCCGGGAGATCTACCCGCAAGTGCCGGCCAAAGCGGTTGCCCTGTTCGGCGGTATTGATACCCAAGACGACCGCTATGAAGGCCGGGTCTGGGCGTTTGGCGCGGGTGAGGAAGCGTGGCTGGTCCATAAGTTCGTGCTGCAAGGTGACCCGGGTAGCATCGAGCTACGGGCCAAGGTCGGCATCGAGATCCACAAGACCTTCACCCGGGCGGATGGCACGGTTTTGGGCGTCGAGCGTTGGTGTTGGGACCAAGGTGGTCACTACTGCGATGAAGTGCGTGAGGAATGCATCAAGCACGGCACACAGTGGGTAATCCCCGTGTTCGGTGCCTCGACCTACGGTAAGCCAATAGCGACCTGGCCGCGTAAGAAAACCAAGGTCAAAGGCGGACGAGCGTATCTGGTCGAAGTGGGTACCGACAATGCCAAAGAGCTGATTTATGGCCGTCTCAAGATGCAGCCGGACGGTTCGGGTGCGCCTGTGCCTGGCTGTATCCACCTGCCTGCTAACGAGATGATTTGCGGCGAAGACGAGTTGCGGCAACTGACTGCCGAGCGCCGCAAGTGGGTGATCGTCAAACACCAGCGCGTCCAGCGCTGGGACGCCGGCGGGCGACGAAACGAAGCGCTCGATTGCCTGGTGTACGCCTTGGCGGCGTTACGCATAACGCAGCAGCGCTTTGGCATGAATCTCGATCTGCTCGCGCAGCAGTTGCCGTCAGGCATCTGGGCTGTGCCGGTGAGTATCGAGCAAAAAAGCAACCCGGCCACCGTTGCCGCTCTGATACCAGCCACGGTGTCGGTGCCTGAGGTAGAGCCTGAACATTCACCCGACCAGCCCGCCGAGTCGGGTGGCTGGCTTAATACAGGACAAGGCGCATGGCTATAACCGCTCAAGACATGGTGGACCGCTATCTGGAGGCCGAGCTGGCCATCCTGCAGGGCAAGGAAATCCTCTTTAACGGTCGCAAGCTGATCATGGATGACCTGGAAGAAATCCGAGCCGGCCGACTGGAATGGGAGCGCCGGGTGCGAGCGCAACAGTCAGCGGCGGCGGGGCAGCCGCCGTACGCCCTGGCGACATTCCGATGAACCTGCTGGATCGCGTGCTGGCCCCGGTGTTTCCGGGGCTGGTGGCTGAACGTCTGCATGCCCGTCACAAGATCATGGCCTTTGAAGCTGCGCAGATGACTCGCACGCACCAGGCCAAGAAACAATCCGCCAGCGCGGACCGCTCGCTGCAGCGTTCGGCGCGTTCCCTGCGCGAGCAATGCCGCAAGCTGGACGAAGACCACGACATCGTTACTGGTTTGTTCGATCGCCTGGAAGAGCGCGTGGTGGGCGGCATGGGCATCGCGGTCGAGCCGTTTCCCTTGAGCTACGCAGGGGAAGTGCACTTGGAGTTTGCGGCGCAGATCAAGGCCCGCTGGGCCGAATGGTCGTTGCACCCGGAAACGTCCGGCGAGCTGTCCCGCCCGCAGATGGAGCGACAGGTGTGCCGTACCTGGCTGCGCGATGGCGAAGCCTTGGCGCAGAAGCTCAAGGGGCGAGTGCCCAGCTATGAGCATTTGAACGTGGTGCCCTTCGCCCTGGAGTTGTTGGAGCCGGATTATCTACCGTGGGAATACAACGATGAAGCCAAGGGCATTGTGCAGGGGATCGAGCGCAATCAGTGGCGCAGGGTCCGTGCCTATCACCTGGTCAAGCATCACCCCGGGCACGCCGCCGGTTACCAACTGACCCTGGCCACCAAGCGTGTGCCAGCCGAGCAGATGATTCACATCGCGCACCGAAAGCGCATCGGTCAGAACCGCGGGCAGCCGCTGCTACATGCCGTGCTAGTCCGCCTGGCGGACATCAAGGATTACGAGGAAAGCGAACGGGTCGCCGCCCGCATCAGTGCGGCGCTGGCCATGTACATCAAGAAAGGGACGCCGGACGACTACACCGCACCGTCTGCCGTGAATGGTCAGAGCGTCAGCGCCCGCAGCATTCCCATCGGTCCGGGCATGGTGTTCGACGGCCTGTTGCCCGGCGAAGACGTCGGCATGATCGAAAGTAATCGGCCCAACCCCTTTCTGGAAGGCTTTCGCAACGGTCAGCTCAAGGCCGTGGCCGCCGGCACCCGGGGCACCTACTCCAGTGTGGCGCGCAGTTACGACGGCACCTATTCCGCACAGCGTCAGGAGCTCGTCGAGGGGCAGGCGGGTTATGACCTGCTGCAGCACGAATTTATCGACTACTGGAGTCGCCCGGTCTATCGCGAATGGCTGCACATGGCGATCGCCAGTGGGGTGATCCAAGTGCCGGTCGACGTCGATCCGGACACGGTGTTTGGCGCGATTTACCAAGGGCCGGTGATGCCTTGGATCAACCCGATCCATGAGGCCAATGCCTGGAAGATCCTGGTCGAGGCCGGCTTTGCCGACGAGTCGGAAGTGGCGCGGGCGCGGCAGCGCAATCCGCAGGAACTCAAGCGTTCTCGGGCTTCGGAAATCAAAACCAACCGGGAGCAGGGACTGGTCTTCAGTTCGGACTTCTATCACGAGATTTATGGAAAAACGCAAACCGATGAACAGCCAAAAAAACCTGTCGTTGATGAGGCCGAGAGCCTCGATAACCCCGACGAATAAACCCGGCGAAAGCTGGTACTCACTGAGCGCCGCGCTGCAACGCGGGGTGGTCGAGGTGATGCTGTATGACGAAATTGGCGCGTGGGGCATTACGGCCAAACAGTTCGCCCGCGATCTGGCCGCCATGGGCGATGTGTCTCAGATCAACCTGCACATCCACTCGCCGGGTGGTGACGTGTTTGAAGGGACCACCATGTACAACCTGCTGCGCGGCCATTCGGCCCGGGTCGTGGTGTACATCGACGGTCTCGCCGCTTCGATGGCCAGCGTGGTCGCCATGGCCGGCGATGAAATCAACATGCCGGCCAACGCAATGATGATGATTCACAAGCCGTGGGGTGGTCAGGTCGGTGATGCCGATGCCATGCGCGAGTACGCCGATTTACTCGACAAAGTCGAGAGCACGCTGATTCAGGCGTACATGCGCAAGTCAGGCAAATCGATCGAGGACATCCAGGTGCTGCTCAAGGCTGAAACCTGGATGGATGGCAACGAAGCGGTGGCCGCCGGTTTCGCTGACAAGGTGCTTGATCCGTTCAAGGCGGCTGCTCAACTCACTTCAAAACGAATGCAGGAGTTCACCAATATGCCTACCTCGGCAAAAAATCTGTTCGATCCGCGGGCTTCCGCTCCAACCCCAGCACCAACCCCAACCCCAGCCCCGGCGGTCGATCCGGCGCCGGTCGCGCTGACCCTGGATCAAATGCGTGCCCAGGTCATGGCGGCGGACGGTGCTCGCCGTACGGCGATCAATGCCGCGTTCTGTGGCTCGCTGGTCACCAGCCACACCGAGCTGCTCAACACCTGCCTCAATGACCTGAGCTGTACGGCCGAGATGGCGCGGGAAAAACTGCTGGTTGCGCTGGGCTCGACTACCACCCCAACGGGTGGACCTCACCACCATGGCCACATTAGCAACGGCAACTTGGTTGGCGATTCGGTGCGCGCCTCGTTGGCCGGTCGTTTGGGTCAGGCGGAAAACCAGAAAGACAACGCCTATAACCACATGAGCCTGCGCGAACTGGCCCGCGCCTCGCTGCATGATCGCGGCATTCTCGTGGCCACCCTTGATCCGATGGCTATGGTCGGCTTGGCGTTCACCCATGACTCCAGCGACTTCGGCAACATCCTGGTGGACAGCGCCGCCAAATCGGTCCTGCTCGGCTGGGACGAGGCGCCGGAGACCTATCACTTGTGGACCAAAAAGGGCCGCTTGAGTGACTTCAAGGTGGCGTCCCGGGTCGGCATGGGGGCGTTTCCGAGCCTGCGCGAAGTTCGCCCAGGGGCTGAATACAAGTACATCACCACCAATGACCGCGGCGAAAAAATCCGCCTGGCAACCTACGGTGAGATGTTCAGCATCACCCGGCAGGCGATCATCAATGATGACCTCGACCAGTTGAGCACGGTGCCTTACAACATGGGTCTGGCCGCGCGCGGCACCATCGGCGATCTGGTCTATGACACGCTGATCCATTCGCCGGTGATGAGCGACGGCAAAGCGCTGTTCGATGTCGAGCGCAACAACCTGTTCTCCGGTACCGGCGCCAATATGTCGATTGAGGCGCTGAGCAAGGCCAAGACCGCCATGGCCTTGCAGAAAACCGAGGTCGAGGGTGGCAAGGCCCGCACCCTGAACATTCGCCCGGCGTTTGTCCTGGTGCCGGTGGCGCTGGAAGACAAGACCAACCAACTGATCCGCTCGGCGTCGGTGCCTGGCGTCGACACCAATGCTGGCATCGACAACCCGATCCGCAATTTCGCCACGGTGATCGCCGAGCCACGCCTGGACGATGATTCGCCGGTCACCTGGTATGAGGCCGCCCGCCAAGGTGCTGACACCATCGAAGTCGCTTACCTGGACGGCGTTGAACAGCCCTACATGGAGCAGCAGCAGGGTTTCACCATTGATGGCGTGACGAGCAAGGTGCGGATCGATGCCGGGGTCGCGGCGCTGGATTATCGCGGTCTGAACAAGTCAGTCGGTGTGGTGCCACCTGCGAAAGCCAGCCGTTAACGGTTGAATAGTTCCCTAAGCACCCCCGCCGCGAGCGGGGTTTGTTGTTTCTGTACAGGAGAAATTCGCATGTCAAAGAATTATTCGGGTCCCGGCAGCACGCTGACTTTTGTGGCTCCAGACGGTGGCGCGACGGCGGGGGTGCCGTTGGTGCTGGTTGATACGGTGGTCATCCCGATCGCCAGTGGCGTGGCGGGTGACGTCTTGGTCGGCCATCTCGACGGCGTCTGGCGTCTGCCTGCCGATGCAGCGCTGCTGCAGGGGCAAAAGGTGGCTCTGCAAGCAGGCGTGCTGATTGATCCGCTCACGGCCACCGGTGATTTGGTGCCATTCGGCAAGCTGATGAGTGCTCCGGTCGGCGGTATTGCCGAAGCGTTGTTGATCCAGTGACCACGCTGGGCCGCTTTCGCGACATCACGGCCCGGATGGATGCAGTGTTGGTCGGTCGCCTCGGCGATCGCGCCATCAAGCCGGACGGCCTGCCGCTGTCCGGTGCGTTCTTCTCGCCCTTTGTCGGTGCGGATGTTGGCGGCAAATCGAAGAGCGTGCGCCTGGGCAATGCCATCGTGACGGATAACGTCCTGGCGCCGACCTTCACCGCCCGCGTGGTGGATGCAGTGGGCATCGAGAAAGACACCTTTCTTACCATCGATCTACCGGCGGAGCAGGGCGGCGGTCGCTACAAGGTCAGCAAGCGCGAGCCGGACGGCGCCGGCATGGTCACTTTCATACTGAGTTTGAACAATGGATGAGCTGACGACCTTACACAACGCGATCGAGGCGACGTTCCGCGCCGGCTTGCCGTCGGTGGTGAGCGTCGAGGCGTTCCCTGAACTGAACGCTGAAGTCGGTCTACCAGCGGTGTTGTTCGCCCTGACGGAAATCGGCGAAGCCGCCGACAATGGCAGCGGCAAAACCTCCCTGAGCGGCCGCTTTCAGGTGTGCATCATGGTCGATTCGACCATCAGCAAAGCGGCCTTGCAGGCCGCCATTCTGGCCGCTGAGATCAGCAAGATTTTGCGCGGGCAGTATTGGGGTCTGGACTTTGTCGAAGAGGTACAGGAGGTGCGTGCATTCCCGGACGACTCGATGCCGGAGCTGGCGCAATTTGTGGTGTGGATCGTTGAGTGGAAGCAGATATTCCAGATCGGCGAAACCGAATGGTTATGGCCAGTCGAGCCGCCGGGTTCTCTGTACCTGAACGTCGATGGCTGCACCGGTACCGGCAATGAAGATCACTACTTTCAACCGGAGGATCTGGCATGGGATACGCCAGCGCCGAACACGACCGGATGATCGCCGCCATGCTGCTGCCCTGCGTGGTGGTTGGTGTAGATCTGATGGCCGGGCGGGTGCGGGTCAAGGCCGGAACCTGGGTCAGTGCCTGGGTGCGCTGGCACAGCCTGGCCGCCGGCAAGGCCCGTCATTGGCGTGCACCGAGCCCGAATGAGCAGGGCGCGCTGTTCAGCCCGAGCGGTGATCCGGCCATGGGCACCTTTATCCCGGGGCTGTATGGCAACGCCGGGGCACCCCCGGATAACCGCGATCACGTCGAGGCCTGGTACTTCGACGATGGCGGCTCGCTGGTTTATGACTGGCAAGCTGGCAGCTACAGCATCGATTTGCCCAACGGCAGTAGCGCGACGATCACGGTCGGTGGCTCGCAGCTTGACGTGACGCCGGAGCAAGTCCGGGTGACGGCCAGCCAGATCACCCTGGCGGGTGAGGTGAGCATCGACGGTGCGCTGAGTGTATCCGGCGACATCACCGGCGCCGGCACGATCATGGACGCCGGGGGCAACAGCAGCAACCACTCGCATTGAGTGAAACATTCACCTTCAGCCCGCCGCGTGCGGGTTTTTTATACCTGGAGTAAATCCATGACAAGCAAAACCAAGGAAGTATCAGCCGCCAGTGAGGCGCCCGCGCCGGCCACGCTTAGCCTCTTTCGCGACACGCTGTATACCTCGCGGGTGCTGATTCTGCTGGAGGCCGAGCGCACCTTGAAAGTGGAAAAAGGGCAGGTCGCGGTGGCCTCGGATGACACGGTCGCGATCGAGTATTTGCATGGCCGCAAGGATTTTGTCGCGATCGAGGGCTGATCCCATGATCGGGATGATCGGACTGGACCGCCGCACCGGCCAACTCATTTCCGGCCTCGATCACCTGCGCCAGTCCATCGAGGACATCTTGTCCACGCCCTTGGGCAGCCGACGCATGCGCCCGGAGTACGGCAGCAAGCTACGGCGCTTTGTCGACCTGCCGGTCAATGACGGCTGGAAAAGCGCCGTGCAGGCCGAGGTGGCCAGCACGCTGGGGCGTTGGGAGCCGCGCCTGAAGCTGGGCCGGGTGCGCGCCGTGGCCATCCTCGACGGGCGTATCACATTTGAGCTGACCGGGCAGTACCTGGGCAGCGACGTGACTTTGGAGGTGTCCGCATGACCATGGAACTGGCGGCCCTACCGCCGCCGCAAGTGCTGGAGGACCTCGACTTTGAGGAGGTTTACCAGGAGAAACTGGAAGCCTTCCGCCTGAGCATGGGCGACAACTGGAGCGCGGAGCTGGAAAGTGACCCGGTACTCAAGTTGATCGAGCAGGCCGCGTATGGCGCCTTGCAGAACCGGGCGCGGGTCAACGATGCGGGCAAGGCCTTGCTGTTGGCCCATGCTGAGCGTGCCGACCTCGATCACCTGGCCGCCAACGTCAACCTGCAACGCCTGGTGATTCAGGCGGGAGATCCGAGCACGGTGCCGCCGACACCACAGGTGCTCGAAGAGGACGATGCCCTGCGCGAGCGGGTCCAGCTGTCGTATGAGGGGCTGACCACGGCGGGACCACGTAACAGCTACATCCTGCACGCGCGCAACGCCTCGGGCCTGGTGGCCGATGCCACGGCGGAAAGTCCGTCACCGGCCGTGGTGGTGGTCACCGTGCTCAGCCTGGAAGGCAGCGGCGCGGCCTCGTCGGAACTGCTGGAAGAGGTCCGGCTGCATCTCAATGACGAAGACGTGCGGCCGGTGGCCGACCGCCTCACGGTGCAGAGCGCTGTGGTCATCGACTACCACATTGAAGCGGTGCTGTACCCGCAGGCACCGGGGCCCGAAAACGAAGCCTACCTGGCCGAAAGCCAGAAACGCCTGAGTGAGTGGATCAACCCACGCCGCCGCCTGGGTCTCGAAGTGGCGCGCTCGGGGATCGATGCGCAATTGCACGTTCCCGGGATAGCCCGTGTCGAGCTGCTGGGTTGGACTGACATCAAACCGAGCAAGGCCGAGGCAGCCTACTGCACGGGCTACAGCGTGATCCTGGGGGCCTGACATGAGTACTCAGCTGCCGCTCAACAGCACGCCGCTGGAGTTGGCTGTGGAAGCGGCCAACTATGAAAACACACTGATTCCGCTGCGCAGTTTGTACAACGCCGATACCTGCCCTGA
Source organism: Pseudomonas sp. KH_046_1 (assembly GCF_057839025.1). Taxonomy (NCBI): domain Bacteria; kingdom Pseudomonadati; phylum Pseudomonadota; class Gammaproteobacteria; order Pseudomonadales; family Pseudomonadaceae; genus Pseudomonas; species Pseudomonas sp. KH_046_1. The sequence goes on along the minus strand of NZ_CM174481.1, from coordinate 3,484,729 downwards.
ACACCTGTTGCCGTATCTGGCGTCTGCATGGTCGGTGGATCGCTGGAACAACAACTGGACGCAGGAGGCCAAGCGCACGGCAATCCGTTCGGCGTACGACGTGCATGCACGCAAAGGCACCATCGGTGCGCTGCGTCGGGTGGTCGAGCCTTTGGGCTACCTGATCGACGTGGTCGAGTGGTTCGACACCGTGCCTGAAGGCGTGCCCGGCACCTTCGCCCTAGAGGTCGGCCTGAATGACGCCGGCATCACCGAGGAACTGTACGAGGAACTGGCGTGGTTGATCGACGACGCCCGTCCGGTCAGCCGGCACATGACCAACCTGGCGCTCAGCCTGCAGACCGAGGGGGTGCTGGGCATTGCCGTGTGCGTGCAAGAAGGTGAAGAGATCGACGTGTACCCGCCGGCCCCGAAAGACATCGACGTGACCGGCACTTTTGGCCCGGCGCTCTGCGTCGATGAAACCGATACTTTGGACGTTTATCCCTATGATTGATAAAACCAGTCAGTTTTTTGCCATTCTCACGGCAGTCGGTGAAGCCAAGCACGCCAATGCCATAGCCATGGGCCTGGACTGGATGTTCACCGAGATGGGCCTGGGCGATGCCAACGGCACCGACCCGATTCCCGATCGCCTGCAGACCCAGCTGATCAACGAATGGCGCCGGGCGCCGATCAACCAGATCCGCGTCGATCCGGCCAATCCCAACACGGTGATCACTGAGCAGATCATTCCGCCGGAAGTGGGCGGTGAGTGGATTCGCGAGATCGGCCTGTACGATGTCGACGGTGATCTGGTGGCGGTGGCCAACTGCGCACCGAGCTATAAACCATTGCTGGACCAGGGCAGTGGCAAAACCCAAGTGGTGCGGATGAACTTCATCGTCAGCAGCTCGGCGAACATCGTGCTGAAGATTGACCCGGCGGTGGTGCTGGCCACGCGTGAATATGTCGACCTGGCTATCAGTGAGGCGCTGGCCAAGCTGGATCACAAACAGTCAGCGCGGGTGGCGGCCACGGTTCCCATCACCCTGAGCAATGTGCAGACCATCGATGACGTGGCCGTGGCCGCCGGTGATCGCGTGCTGGTGACCGCCCAGGCAGAGACCCAGAACAACGGTGTCTATGTCGTCAGCGCCGAAGGCTGGACGCGGGCCGCTGATGCCGACAACAGCCTGGAAGTGACACCGGGGTTGTTTATCCACGTCGAGCAGGGCACGACCAACGGCGACAGCCTCTGGCAGTTGGTCACCGACGCGCCGATCACCCTCGGCACCACCGGTTTGCAGTTTGAAATGATCGCAGGCGGCAGTGGGGGCGGTGTGGGCACTTTTCGCAGTGTCACCGTCGATGCCCTTGGGCGTGTGATCGCTGGCTCCAACCCGACCACCCTAGACGGCTACGGCATCACCGATGCCCTGGCGGTGAGTGAAAACCTGGGCGATGTTGCGGATGTGGTCGAGGCTCGGAATAACCTCGGGCTGGGCACCGCCGCGACCGCTGCTGTGCAGGTCCATCTGCACGATGAAACGCCTGATGTGCTGATGAAAGTCGGAGCGTTCGGCTGGGGCGGGCCCGCCTATGCGGTCAGTGATGTTGACATCGGTGTCTTGAACGCGGAGACGGCCCTCTATTTCATCAGCAATGGCATAGGAGGGCCAGGAGGCGGGATCTATGAGGGTTGGGTTCGCGTCTCGGCGATTACACCAGGTCAATACGCCTTCCAGGAGATTTATGGGAATGCCGACCACACCCTACACCGCCGGGCCTTGACTGCCGGTGTTTGGGGCGAATGGGAAAGCATCTGGGACTCAACCAATTTGGTTAAACAAATCTACCCCCAAGATGACACGCCAGGCCGTGTATTGCTCACGGGTGCTTATGGCATCGGTCACGGGGGGATTGTCCTTCCCGACGGCACCGATCTAAATACAGTCACCACCGTGGGTATTTACCGAGTGAACCCCGGCCCGAACGTTCCAGAGGGCGGTCAATTCTCCCCCATGCTGGTTACGGTCAGTCAAGACACCCTCTGGCAACAAATCATCGGCTATAACACCGGTACAACTATTACTCGTGGCGGCGTTCAGACCCCAGAGGGATACGTATTCAGTGCGTGGGTAACGGGCTGGGACACTAGTAACTTTGACCCTGCCGCGTACCAACCTGCGTTGGGCTTCACTCCCGTGCAGCAAGGCGGGGGGGCGGGTCAAGACGCCAATAAAATCTACATCGGCTATCACAACGCCTCGGGTCAAATAAAAGTACAGGTTGATGCGCAGGATTTAGGGCATATCTGGACCCAGAGCAATTTTGATCCTGCTTCCATTTTTGCCGTCCCTGTCGGCGTGCCGTTTCCATGGCCAACCGCTACGCCACCCGACAAATGCGTTTTGATGGGGGGGCAGCCGTTCAATGTCGAGTGGTACCCGGCATTGGCAGCCGTGTATCCCACTGGAATGCTGCCAGACATGCGCGCCGAGTCGATTCGTGGTCTGGATGGCGGGCGCGGAATCGACCCCGACTATGGGCGCGCCGTGTTGAGCCTTCAACTCGACACGCTACAAAACATGACGGGTGAACTCAGGCTACAGGACGATGATTCGATGTTGCTGGTGAATACCGCGACCGGCGTATTTACGGCTACTGGTTACATGACGAGTGATATACCTGCTGCACCACGAGTCAGTACAACGGGCAACATGTCTGTAACTTTCAATCCATCGGCTGTCGCCCGTGTGAGTACGGAAACCCGTATGCGCAACGTGGCTTACAACTACATCTGCAGGATGTATTGATGACTACTTTAGTGAATGGCTTTTTTGATGAGAGTGGGTGGATCGACGTTTACACGTTCAGTGAAACCACTGGTGAATACCTCGGAAAGAACGAAATCTATGTGAGCCGTGGCTGCGGTCTGCCGGCTGGCGCAACGCTAGATGAACCACCACAAGCTCCGGAACAACAGGTGGTCGTTAGGCAGCAGGATGCATGGGGTGTCGTGCCCGACTTCCGGGGTGTGGCTTTCCGCACCACTGATGGTGCCGAGGTGACGCACTCGATGCCGGGTGAGTTACCGGCCGAGCTGACGACCTTGCCGCGACCGAGTTCGGCCTATATCTGGGATGGTCTCGACTGGGTATTAGATGCCGCGCTCGATCTGGCGCTTCAGAGCCGGCGAGAACGATCGTGGATCGAAAATGAACTGCACTGGGCTGGCAGAGAGATCGACAAGCATCTGGATGCTGACCCGGCTGCGCTGAACACCGAAGTCGCCTGGCGCACCTACCGCAATGAACTGCGGGCCTGGCCTCTTTCGCCAGACTTTCCAGCCAGTGATAAACGGCCGTTAAAGCCGGACGGATCGACCCGCACTGCGCCCTGACGCCCCGCATTGCCGGGGCGTTTTCTTTTCCATGCTGCACGTCACCGCACATCCCCACGGCCTCGCTTATGCGGGGCTTTTTCGTTTCTGGAGCATCACTCTATGAGTTTTTTTCACGGCGTCACCGTGACCTTGGTGGACACCGGCGCCCGGCATATCGCCACCCCGTCCGCGTCGATCATCGGCCTGTGCAACACCTTCACCGTGGCGCCGCCGGCGACCGCGGCGGCCAACGAATTGCTGCTGATCACCCGCGAAAGCGAAGCGGTCGCCGCCTGGGGCCCGGACGCGGCGATCACCCAGGACTGCAAGGCCATTTTCAAGCGCTCCAAGGCGGTGATTGTCGCCGTTGGGGTGCCGCTGTTGGACGACCCGGCCGAGCAGCTGTCCGCGATCATCGGCGGCGTTTGGGCCGACGGCACCCGTACCGGCATGCAGGCGTTGCTCAACGGCAAAAGCAAGTTCAACGCCCAGCCACGGTTGTTGGTGACTCCGGGGTACTCGTCGACGCTGGCGGTGGCCACTGAGTTGGTGGCATTGGGCGACAAGATGCGGGCCATGGCCATCATCGACGGACCGAACACCACCGACGAAGCCGCGATGGCCTATGCCGACAACTTCGGCAGTAAACACGCTTACATGGTCGATCCGGGCGTGCAGTTCTGGGACACCGGCAGCAGTGCCACGGTCAATGCACCGGCGTCGGCCTGGACCGCCGGCCTGTTTGCCTGGACCGATGCCACCTACGGCTTCTGGGCCTCGCCGTCGAACAAGGAGTTTGTCGGCATCACCGGCACCACGCGGCCGATCGAGTTTCTCGACGGCGATGCCTCCTGCCGGGCCAACCTGCTGAACAACGCCAACATCACCACGATCATTCGGGATGACGGCTATCGCCTGTGGGGCAACCGTACGCTGTCCAGCGATCCGAAATGGAAGTTCGTCACCCGCGTGCGCACGCTGGACATCGTCATGGACGCCATCCTCTATGCGCACAAGTGGGCGGTCGACCGCTCGATCACCGCGACCTACGTCAAGGACGTGACCGAAGGGCTGCAGGCGTTCATGCGCGACCTGAAGAATCAGGGCGCGATCATCAACTTCGAGGTGTATGCCGACGAAGAGCTGAACACCTCCAGCGAACTCAGCGACGGCAAGGTGTACTGGAACATTCGTTTCACCGACGTACCGCCGGCCGAAAACCCGAACTTCCGCGTGGAGGTGACCGATCAGTGGATCACTGAAGTGCTGGACACCGCTGCCTAAGGAGGCCGCTTTATGATTCCGGAAGTACTCTACAACACCAACCTGTTTGTCGACGGTATCAGCCTGCAAGGCGACGTGCCGAGCTTGACCTTGCCCAAGTTGACCCTCAAGACCGACGAGTACCGCGCCGGCGGCATGGACGCGCCGATCGAGATCGACATGGGCACCGAAAAGCTCGAAGCCAGCTTTATCACCAACGGCGTGCGCCGCGAGGTGCTGAAGTTCTTCGGCCAGGCCGACCTGACCGGGTTCAACGCTTCGTTCCGCGGTGCCTTCAAAGGCCAGAAAGGTTCGGTCAAGTCGGTGGTCGCCACCCTGCGTGGCAGCCTCAAGGAAGTCGATCCGGGGGACTGGAAACCGGGTGAAAAAGGCGAGTTCAAGTACGCCGTCGCGGTGACCTATTACAAGCTGGAAATCGACGGCAGCGTGATGTTTGAAATCGATCCCCTCAACTCGATCCGCGTCATTGACGGCGTCGACCAATTGGCCGCTGTGCGGTCTGCCCTGGGCATGTAAGGAGCAACACCATGAGCAACGTGAAAGACAACGTCCTGCCCAAGTGGCTGCAACTGGGTGATGGCATTGCCACCGTGGCCCTGTCCCGGCCGAGTCAGGCCAACGGCATTCAGGTCGACAAACTGACCCTGCGCGAACCGACGGTGCGCGAGATGCGCGCCGCCACCCTGCAGGGTGGCAGCAACGAAGAAGAGCAGGAGATGGTCTTGTTCTGCAGCCTGGCGAGCATCGGCCGTGGCGATCTGGAGGGGCTGCTGATGCGTGATTACCGTCGTCTGCAGACCGCTTATTTTCGTCTGGGAGCAGACGACGGGGTTTAACCCCCGGCTGCAAAAGGCCTTGGCCAAACGCTTGGCCGTCGAGCTGAATTTCTCGGCGGCCGAGATTCAGGGGCTGTCGTTTTCCGAGATGGTCTGGTGGCTCACGGACTGAGCCCATCCCCGTTGCATAGAGGTACTCCGCATGGCGAACAAACTCTCGCTCGGGCTGGTGATTGGCGGCGCTGTGGATTCATCCCTGGGCGCTGCCTTCAAGAACGTCAGCGGCGAAATGAAAAAGCTTGAGGCGCAAACCACCCGCGCCAAGGGCTTGCAGAAAGTTATCGGCGAGACCATGCGTCTGCGCGATGAATGGAAAAAAGCCCATGACAGCGGGGCGGCCAATGCCGACTCATTGCTGCGTAAACTGGAAACCAACACCAACAGCCTGCGCAAGCAGGGTGTCGAAGTCGGGCGCCTGCGTCAGGAGTATCTGGCGCTGGGCAAGGTGGTGCGCAGTGCCGAGTTCAAAGCCAAAGGCATGGGGCAGGTCGAAGAGGGGCGGGAGAGCCTGCGCAGCGGTTTCGGCACTGCGGTGGCCGGTACCACACTGGCAGCGGTGCCGACCAAGGTCAGCGCGGATTTTCAGGCGATCATTCGCGACATCGCGATCAAGTCCGGTACCGCCAACACCCAACAGGAAGTGGACACCGCGCGGGACATCGTCCAGACCTCAAAAGACACTGGCATGGCCAACTCCCAGGTAGCGGACCTGGTGAACCAACTGGTCGGTGGCGGCATGGATTTAACCGAAGCGCTGAAGTATGCCCCGGCGGCGGCCAAGTTTGCAGTCGGGCAGGGCGCGTCGGGCACCGACACGGCGAAGATGATTCTGGCGATGCAGAACAACGCCAAGATCACCGATCCCCAGAAAATGGAACAGGCCTTGGCGTCGGTCGCGTTGTTGGGCCAGCAAGGCAGCTTCGAGGCCGCCGACATGGCCAAGTGGTTTCCGGAACTGCTGGCGCAGATGGCCAGCAGCGGCATCACCGGTCAGGACGCGGTGACTCAGTTGGGCGCCATGCTGCAGGTGCAGATCAAGAGCGCCGGCAGTGCCGATGAGGCGGCCAACAATCTGAAAAACTGGATTGCGAAAATCGGCTCGGGGGAAACGGTCAAAGGTTATGCCGATGCCGGGATCGACTATCAGGGCTCGATGAACGCCGCCATTGGCAAGGGCCTGTCGACCTTTGAAGCCAGTTTTGAACTGGCTCGCCGGTATGTGGAAAAGACCGATCCGAAAAAGGCCAAGCAGTTGAATCAGGGGCTGACCCAGATCAGCCAGGAGACCGATCCGGCCAAGGCGCAAGCGATGGCCGATGCCTTGGCTGCCACTTTGCGTACCGGCGATCTGTTTGCCGACATGCAGGTCAAGACGGCCCTGATGGCGTACACCCAGAACAAAAAATTCTACGCGGAGCTGAAAAAAGGCGCCGCGGACCCCAACGGCCCGCGCAAGGACATTCTCGACAAGAACCTGGGCGAGCGCCGTGAAACGTCTGCGCAACGCTGGGCCGAAACCGGTCAGGCGTTCAACGATTCGCTGCGGGCCATTGGTGATGCCCTGCGCCCGGCGACGGATGCACTGGCCACCGGTATCGGTGCGACGGCCCGTGGCTTGACCGCCTTGTCCGAGGAGACGCCCAAGGCGGTGCTGGGCCTGGCGGCACTCACTGCCGGTGCGTTGGTGTTGGGCAAGGCCTGGGCCGCGCTGAAGATCGGCCGGGGGCTAATGAACATCGCCCGTGGTTCGGCCGGTGATCGGTCCAACATCGTGCAGCGGGTGTTCGTGACCAACGCGAATGACGTCGGTGACGACGGGCTGGATCACGATCAAGGTCGAAAAGGAAAAGGTCCCGGAAGTCGGGCATCCCGCAGTGCCCGCTTCATGAAAGTGGGCGGTGCGCTGGCGGCGGTCGGTGCCGGCGTTCAGGTGTTGGACACTTACCAGAACGCGACCACTCGCGATGAAAAGGCCGAAGGCTATGGCGAGGCGGCGGGTAGCCTGGCCGGTGGACTGGCGGGTGCAGCGGCCGGAGCGGCCATCGGTTCGGTCATCCCACTGCTCGGCACCGCAGTGGGCGGAATGATCGGTGCCTGGCTCGGGGCATGGGGCGGCGGTGATGTGGGCGCGACCATGGGCAAGGCGTTGTTTGGCGGGCCGGACACGCCAGCCGTGTTGCCGAAAACGCCGCTTGGCATCTTTCCCATGGCCGCCGGCCAAGGGGTTGGCGCGGTCGTGCGCTCGATGGACAGCGCCCCCGCCGCGCCGGTCACGGCGGCAGCATTGATGTCGACCACCGCAACAAAGACACCCGAATGGCCGAAGGTCGATCAGCAATTCACCTTCGCCCCGGCCCCGGTTTTTCAGGTGCACGGCGATGTGAAAGACCCGGCACAGTTGGTCCAAGAATTGATGCCGTACCTGCGCCGTCAGTTTGAAGACTTCGCCCGGGAAGCACGTGCCCGGCAGTTGTTTGATGCACCCCACGTGGGTTGAGGACGTGAAATGGCGGATGAAAAAACTTACCTGGAACACCTGCAAGGCGGGCTGAAGTACATGGTCGATGCGGGGGAGGCTGGGCGCACTGACCTGGAGTCCATGACTGGACCCATGAATGGCGCGCTCAATGAGATCAGTGGGGCGGCCGATGCGCTGGAAGGTCTGCCCTTTATCAGCGAGGACCTGAGCGACAAGACCCGGCGTCTGCAGGATGCGATCAACTCGGCGCAGGCCAAGATTGGTAAGGTCGCCAGCTTCTACAACCAGACCCAGCGCGCGCTGGCCCAGTTTGATGAGCACTTTACCGCGCTGACCCAACAGATCGGCCGGTTTGGCGCGGCATTCAATAAGGTCGCCGGCAAGGCCAATGCCGCGTTGGGCAATATTTTCCCCACGGAATGGTTTGCTGGCGACATGACGCCGATTCCCGAGGCGGTGAAGCCATTCCCGCACCTGCTGATCATCTATCCGCTCAAGGCCAATGAGCGGCCGTATTACTTCAACCTAGACACGGCGGCATTCGACGAACTGCGTCGGCAGACGTCGTTTCGCTGGGCCGCGCAGGAACGCCTGACCCGACGCCCGGCGCAACAGGCGGTGGGCCTGGGTGAGGAAAAAATCACCATCAAGGGCGCGATCTACCCGAGTTTCAAAGGTGGGCTGAAGCAGCTGGAAACGCTGCGCAGCATCGGCGCGAAGTTGCTGCCACTGAACCTGACCACCGGTTATGGCGAGGTGTTGGGAAACTGGTGTTTGACCAATATTGAAGAAGAGCAAAGCGCCTTACTGCCCGGGGCGATCCCGCGCAAGCAGGGCTTTTCATTGGAGTTTGTCCGCTATGGCGATGACCTGCAGAACAGCTGACGGGGATCTGCTCGACACCCTGTGTCACCACTATTACGGCCACCTGAACCGCAGCGTCGAGGCGGTGCTGGCAGCCAATCAGGGCCTGGCCGATGAGCCACAGCCGTTCCGGGCCGGTGTGCTTATCAGGCTGCCGGACCTGGTGGTCGAGACTGACAGCGTCATTTCGTTGTGGGATTGATCCCGTTATCCAGCCCGCCGAGTGCGGGCCTTTTTTTGTCTGAGGTGCCGACATGCAACCACTTTTCCGCATCGTCGCCGACGGTGCCGACATCACGGCTTTGATCAATGATCGACTGGTCTCGCTGCAGCTATCCGATCGGCCCGGCGTGGCCTCGGATTCGTTCGAGCTGCGCATTGATGATCGCGACGGGGCGGTGTCGCTGCCCGTGCGTGGCGCGAGCATCGAGGTCTATCTGGGTTATGCCAGCGCCGACCTGACGCGCATGGGCCGCTACACCGTGGATGAGGTGGCGGTTTCCGGCCCGCCGGACACACTGGTGATCAGCGGCAAGGCCAGCGACATGCGCGGCAGCGGCAAAACCACCCGCAGCGGCAGTTGGGAGGATGTCAGCCTGGCGCAGATTGTGGGCGACGTCGCCGCGCGCAATGGCTGGCAGCCGTCGTGTCCGGTCGATACCCGGGTGCCGCGCATGGATCAGCTCAATGAGTCGGACTTCAATTTCATCACCCGGGTGGCCAAAAAACACGACTGCACCGCCAAGGTGGCCGACGGCAAGCTGCTGGTCCTGCCGCGACAGGGCGGGCAGAGCGCCAGTGGCAAGAACTTGGCGGTCATCACCCTGCAGCGCAGTGACGTGACCCGCTGGCAATTTCGCTTGAGCGACCGGAGCGCGCATCAAGGGGTCAGCACCCAGTACCAGGACTCGGCCAGCGGCGAACTGCTGATTTCGCACCTGGACAATCCCAACGTGCCCGAGGGCCTGCCGCCGGTGCACACTGATCGGCATATCTACCCGGACCGCACGGCGGCCGACGAGGCGGCGAAGGCGCGCCTGGCGGCGTTCAACCGATCCACCGCCTCGGTGCGTCTTGATCTGCCTGGGCGGACCGACCTGTTTGCCGAAATCATGATTGAGGCGCAAGGCTTCAAGCGCGGGCTCGATGGTGAATACCTGGTGGAGTCGGTGGATCACACCTTCACCCCGTCCGGATGGACGGTGTCGGTGGAGTGCAACGGTGGCAAGGAGGGCAAGGCCAAGGCCTCCGGTAAGCCGCAGAAAGTCGTGCTCGACGTGGCCGATTGATTGCCCAGGGCGTATGAGTCGCCCCGGGTCAAAGAGGGTTTAACCCCGAATTAAAAGGAGCGGCCAGGCTGGATGCGTCAACATCCAGCCTGGCCACCGTCCCCGCAGATTGTCCCTGCAAGTCCCGCCAAGGCTCCTGCTCTGTGCACAAAGCACAGCGAGCCTAGCACCTGTTTATTTATACAGTAAAGGTCTTGCTATCTATGTCTTCACCCATCATCCCTTGGATGGGCGGCAAACGCCGCCTTGCCGATCGCCTCATCCCGCTGTTTCCTCCTCACGAATGCTACGTCGAAGTCTTTGCCGGCGGCGCCGCGCTGTACTTCATGCGACCCCAGGCGGCACCGGTGGAAGTCCTCAACGACATCAACGGCGACCTAGTGACGTTGTACCGTGTGGTGCAAAACCACCTCGAAGAGTTTGTGCGTCAGTTCAAATGGGCGCTCAGCTCGCGGCAAGTGTTCGAGTGGCAGAAGATGACCCGCGTCGAGACTCTCACCGACATCCAGCGCGCCGCCCGATTTTTCTACCTGCAGCACCATGCCTTCGCCGGCAAGGTCTCTGGGCAGACCTTCGGGACCGCCACCACAACTCCATCGATTAACCTGCTGCGGATCGAGGAAAACCTTTCGGCCGCCTGGCAACGCCTGTCCGGCACCTACGTCGAAAATCTGCCTTGGCTAGACTGCGCCGAACGTTACGACCGTGCCCATACCTTTCACTACATGGACCCGCCGTACTGGCAGACCGCAGGGTATGGGGTGGACTTTCCATTTGATAACTACGAGCGTATGGCCGATTTCATGCGTCGCTGTAAGGGTAGGGTGATGGTCAGTATCAACGACCACCCAGACATCCGGCGGGTGTTCGAAGGCTTTCATTTCGAGACGCTGGATATTCGCTACAGCAACACCAATCAGCGGCAGGGGAAAGCCGAGGTGAGCGGTGAACTAGTGATCATGAACTGGCGACCTTCTGCGTTGGGAGGGTTGTTTTAGTTTTCACCATGGAATTTTTTTTGCGAGAAGCTGAAGCAGTCGAACAAACTCAATTGCAAGAATTAGGCACAGGCGTGCGGAGCTAATGAATTTCATTGACTTTCTCGAGGTGATTAGAGGAGCAGCGTATTGAGTTCGCCGTGGTGCCTTACTTGTATAGTTAGGTGGATGGCACCTTAGTTTTAATTTGTGTGGTTCGTCAAGAGTGCTGACTTTTATCATCCTGCAGACTATGTCCTAGGGCTAAGGATGTATATACAGGCTTTGCCATAGGGCTGGGGGTATACAGACGTTGCCATAGGGTTATGGGGTGTATAGGAGCAATAGATTCTATGGAATTTGATAGAAGTGATTCGAGGCGTTGTAAGTTGAAATGATATTGAAACCATATTGCTTCAGTGGTGAATTAGCGAATTAGCGAATTAGCGAATTAGCGAATTAACGAATTAACGAAATAACGCATTAGCAAAGGGTGGAAAACATCCGGATCGGGGGGCAGTCTGCGCTCGAAGAAAAGTGAAAATACCGGTGGCGACTTAAAACAGTTAATTGCCCTCGGACGCGTCCTCCGCCAGCCGTATCAAATCTGGACCTTGGTTCCGAACATTGCCAATGGCCCGGTCGATCTTGAGCCACTCGAACGCCTCGGGCGGCTCACTCTAGAGCAAGACCATCTACTCGGAGCGCTCCTTGTGCATGGCTGGGTCCAACCATTGCCTCGCGAATTGGGAAGGAAAGTCGCTCGCTATGCGAGTCTAAGGCGACGAGCTGCAGTGTATTAGCCGGACGTCAAAAGCACCATTAATGGCATCTGGTAATTCCTGCGGCTCTACGTAACGCATCGCTCTATGACCCGCGTGTATCGATGGTGCGCTACTGATGTTTTTTTGTGGTACACTTTTTTGTGTGTACATGAATAGGTACAAAAAAATGAAAGCGGCTCCTAAATCGATACCCTACGCAGAATTCGGCGAACTGCTGGCTCGGCTCCGCATAGCGGCGGGTTTCCCTAAGCAGCAAGAACTGGCCACAGCTCTCGGGAAAACCCAGCAATCAGTGAGTCGCTGGGAGAAAGGGGTTGCCCGCCCACGATCGAGTGACATTCCCTCGTTGGAGAGGCTAGTTGGAGCTAAGGAAAACGAACTCCTAGTCGCCGCGGGATATAAGACAGTGAAAGCAGATCTTCGCATCGAAACGGCCACATCATACGACCGTCCGCTGCCGCTCTCTGCTCTGCATCCGGACACATTTGAAAGCTTCTGCGCGGCCCTTTTGGACCGCCTATACCGTCCCATTGGTGGAAAAGTCCATCGTTATGGGGGCACAGGCCATAAGCAACATGGTATCGACATCGTCGCTACTGGCTCATTCGGGACCTATTCATTTCAATGCAAGCGAGTTAATGAATTTGGCGCCCAAAAGGTCCACACCGCCGTGGCTGAGCAGACTTACGTCGCGGATCTCAAGGTACTATTGCTGTCCAGCGTCGCGAGCCCAAGGGCGCGCGATGCAATGACTGTGCATGTTGACTGGGAGTTGTGGGATCGAGAGGACATCACCCGAAAGTTTCATGATCTCGCGATGTCCGACCGCCAGGATCTGGTCGACCGTTACTTCAGCGGTCAGCGACTAGATTTATTAGGAGTTGATGAACCTGGACCGATCCAAACCGCAGAGACCTTCTTCAAGCCGTTCCTAGTTTCCGACCGCTTCTTCAACCACTCTTGGACACTTGTTGGTCGTGACGCAGAGGTTTCGCAGGTTGTGGGCTATGTGAAGGATGAGTCGGTGCTCCTAACCTGCCTTGTCGGGGCGCCAGGGTTTGGAAAGAGTCGTGTTCTTCGCGAAGTCACCAAGCAAATAACTGAGAGCACCACCCTGCTGGTTCGATTTGTGTCACCGACTGAAGACGTCAAGGCTCACCATCTGGACAAACTGCGCGACAGCCTCGGTGGGGTGACGCTACTTGTGGTCGATGATGCTCACGAACGCGAAGATCTCGGCATCCTCCTTAGATACGCGGCTGTGCCGGAAAATAGAACGCGGTTGCTTCTATCACTTCGTCCCTATGGAAAGGAAAGACTTCGCCTTCAAGCAGCTGATGTAAGCCTCTCGGGATCGTTGGTTAAATTTGTCGATTTGCATCAGCAGACGCGAAATGAAGCGCAAGCATTAGCTGAATCGGTTCTCGCCGAGTGCAATGGTCCTCTGGCGGCCGCTGCCGAAATCGCCCGTGCCACGTTCACGACGCCGTTGGTCACAGTTTTGGCGGCGCAGTTGGTCGCGCGTGATGATGTTTCAATGACGTTGCTGGGTAATTCAGAAGAGTTTCAAACCTATGTGTTGGCCAGTCTACAGGACGTTATCGCGGTCACCTTGGTTTCGGGACAGGATGTTTCGAAGCTCAGGGGTGTGCTGCGGGTCATTGCGCTACTTCAGCCCATAATTCCGGACGACCCGGGTCTCCTTAATATCTTGTCAACGGTCGAAGGGATTGAGGCACCAGACGCCAGTCGGCTGATGCGGTTGTTAGGGGAAGCAGGCGTTTTATTCAAGCGCGGGGTCCGCTCGCGGCTTGCTCCAGATCTGTTGGCAGATGAAATCATTCGTTCGAACTATCTTGATGCGGATCGCAAGGCGAACGAGCTCGTTACATCGGTCTTCGATCTCGCAGATGCCGACCACCTGAAAAACTTGTTTGTTAATCTTGGCCGGCTGGACTGGCGCTTACGCGAAGGAAAGACTGACGACAGCGCGTTATTGACCAGTCTCAGCCCCAAGTTATGTTGGGGCACGAAATACAACAACCCACATGTAGAAGCAGTCGAAGCGGTTGCCTACTACCAGCCCAGGTTTGCACTGGACTTCGCGAAACGTCTGATCACCGAAAAGCATGGTGAAAGCTCGGCTGTGTGCAACATGGTGCGTAATGCAGCATATACGTACGATCACCTCCAAGAAGCATGTTCCCTACTTTGGACCGCAGGCCGCAGCGATGTCCGTGCGCTGAATCAGCAGCCGAGTCACGGCATCCGCATCCTCAAGGAATTGGCTACGTTTGAATTGAACAAGCCGGTCGAGTACGTGCGCGAAGTTATTCGCTTTGCATTTTCGCTCCTGGAAAGGCCTGTTTCGCTTAGTTCGGTTCACACACCTTTCACCATCCTTGAGGGAGCGCTGGGCACTGAGATTGAGTCGACGAGTTACTCTCGCTCGACCTTAACTATTACCCGTCACCAGCTTTCCCTGAAGGCGGCAAAAATCGTTAGGGATGAGGTAACGAAAGCACTGCTCAAGTATTTGCGGGAAGGCCCACCTCGAAGAGCGTTTCTCGCAGCTCAGACGATAGCTCTAGCCTTGCGCGGTCCGATGCACGGCGACTCTACTGACCGAGAATGGAACCGAGAGCATCAGAGCCTCCTGCAGGAACTTCAAGTCGTACTGCGAGAGGTATATTTGCCGCCCACAGTGTTGGTTCGACTCGCGCAGTCCATCTCCTGGCATGCGTTTTACGGTGGGCCTGAGACATCTGGCGATGCGCGCGCCATCATGGCTTTGTTAAACCGAGACTTGAGGACTCGACTCTTGCGGGCGCTTATCGACGGCTGGGGTACGGAAACTTGGAGACTCAGCCAATCGCTTAACCGTGAAGAGCATGAGAGCGACCGCATAGTCCTGACGACCGAATTGATGGCTGCGTTCCCTGATGCTGGGGGGTTGATTGATGAGTTGAATGACTGTTTGCAGGACATTAAGAGTGTAGCCCCCTATGGCTACGGCTCTCCCTTCCTGCTCGTGAATCATCTACTCAGTTCCGTACCAGGTCTTGCCGCCGAATTGCTTCGCAGAAACAACGAGGGCCTAGTCGGTCATCTCGCCCCAAATGTAGGCAAGGCTCTGAGTGTGGCTGTTGAAGCGGGGTGCTCAGAGTTAGTGATGGATTATGTAGGTCGCTCGGAAGGCTCCACTGAAGTATTGGCTCAACTCGCTGAGGCATACGCCAGGTTTGAACCGTCACGGTCATACACTCCACAAGAGGTTGCCCTGTTCAGGCGCATCTTTGAGTCTAATGATGCGAACGTACTGTTCGCCGCGTCTAATCTGGCGCGCCAGGTGGCTGCTAAAAATCCAGCTCTGGCAGTCGAGCTCATTTGCTCGGCAAATTTTGAAGTGAATACCGCGGCGACTCACGACATGTTCATGTTGATCGCCGGCGGGACACCCATTCCGAAAGTCGACATCGATAGCAGACGAGGCGAGCTTTTGGGTAAGCTTGTAGTGATAAAGGCACTTGATGACTACTGGGTTCAGTCCTTCCTCGCATCGTCAATCAAAGAGGATCCTTCTGCTGTCGTTGCTCTGGTCAAGGCACGCATTATTGAGGCGACACGTCGAAACGATTGGTCTTATGAGCCTCTAAGCAAAGAGCGCAACGAAAACTGCCTTAGGCTCATGAGTATCGAAGCGGGGCCACGTCTGATAAGAGAGCTACTTGACTGGGTGCTCAACGAATCGGCAGATACTCGGGAGGTGGTGCGTTTTGGCGGCGCAATTGCTGGCCTTTGCGGTGACTATGACGAGCTACTGCTTGATCTACTCCTTGCGTGGATGTCATCGGGCTCGCAGACACATGCCACACTCGTAGCCAGAATACTGCGGGAAAGTCAGCCGACCTTTATCTATGATCACCCCAAGTTTATCCGTGACATCCTCAACGCGGCGGAACTCATTGGCGAGGAAGCGCTAGACGCTATTCGCTCATCAATCCAGGCGTCAGTATATTCTGGTGTTCGAGGAGGGGTGCCTGGTGAGCCGTTCCCAGAGGATGTCCGGCAAGAACAGCACTGCGTGAGGATGCTTGAGTCGCTCAGTCGTGTTGAGCCCGCATTTGAACTGTATGACGCACTACTTCGGGGCGCGCGCGATGCAATAGCGCGCCAACGAAAGTCAAAGGAAGCTTTAGAGGATGAAGATGACTAAACCAGGCGTACGGATGCGGAAAAGATTTAGGGCAAAATTAGGGCAAAATTAGGGAAAACTCAGGGCCGCTATGGGCCGCATTGCGCCTCAGGTTCGATCCGAAAATGCCCATTTTAATGGCTTAGAGCGGTCCATGAACCCACGAGAAGGGGGTCGAATCCCTATCTACAAAATTATATTGGGCTGCAATAGCCCAATATAATCTGAGGCTCGCACTAAAGTTAAGCGTCTGTTGCTGCTGGGGCTCCGGCTAATATTAGCCAAAATACATAGGCGTTGATTGGACGTGTCTCACTTCCACCAACAGTACTTGTTTGTCTTCCCTCATTATGATGATCTCCACTACGAACGGTAGTGCTATCGACGCCATCAATGTTTGCATCCCCTATCATTTGGACAGTTGAATGAGAGTGAGAGGCAAAGGAGTCTGCTTGAACAGATCCGACTGCATCTCCAGTAAGGCCTCCGCTGGCACAAGCAATCCTTAACCCAGCATCTGGATCACGCCCAGCACCGATATCTACTCCGCGAAGAAATCTTCCACGATAATCAGGTAAATTGAATGTGGTTAATGCATCACCTCTACCATGTATGTCGCCAATAACAGTGTAGAGTTCTTTATACGCTATCCGACTGATTGTGCCTCCGTCGCACACAAGCCAGCCTGCTCTAGCCAGAGCTCTTCGGCTTGGCTCATTAATATTTCCAGAGTAAGGGATTATAGTTGCTAGTGGTAGCGAGGCGGAAACTAGCGCAGGGTTCAAATTTTCAATGTCCACTTTTCACTTCTCCTAGTTTTATTATTGAAGCGAACGTTTCCTCCACTACTACGTACAATGGTTCGCCGCACAGTACATAAGAAATATATCGATCCCAGTGAAGAGGTAGCTCCTTGATACTTGTGGAGGTAACAATTCTCCTCATCATCATTTTTTGACTAGTCCGAAAGGTGCAAGTGAATATTGAAATAAATGAAGCATAGCCGAGAAAAACTCAAGCATAGAAGTGGCAGTGTTCATAACAGGCAGAAATGACACGTCGCTTAAAAATTGCTACAAAATCAATAATTTACAGCGAATTAGCCAAACTGGCCGGAGTGTTGGGGAAGTGCTGCGTCCAATCCATCATTGGGCCCGCTTCACTCGGCTCGCGACAGGTCTTGCTCAGCAGATATGACGTCGGGGATCAGAGCTGGAGACGGGAAATCATTCAGGTGTCATGAGCACCGCGAGTGTCATCTTGATGAACTCCTCATTGCGATCGATCGTGTCCAGGGCGCCGCGGACATTGTCAGCGACGTCGGCCGATCCGCGCATCTCCACCCAGTTCGAAAGCTCCAGGATGGCAGCCTCAAGGGCGAGTTGGTTTTCATTGATCTTGAATAGCAGGGAAGGGAGCAGGTCTGAGTTTGGCATTTGTGAATCCTCCGTGAAGGTTTCAGCGTAGCAGCAGGATTTCTCGGACGGTGATCGAGGGGGTTGGCAGGGGGCGGGAAGGCAGTGAAAACGGGATAGTTTTGTAACGCCACCCGAAAAGTTTTGTAACGCTTTGGGTGTGGTCAGATTTTCGCCAAATCCCAGAAACGAAAAAGCCCTGAAAAATCAGGGCTTTTTCGTATAAAGATGGCGGAGGCGATGGGATTCGAACTCATGGACCTGTTACAGTCGACGGTTTTCAAGACCGTTGCCTTAAACCACTCGGCCACACCTCCGTTTGCGTTGCGGGCGCCATAATACCTGAATGAAACACACTGTCAAACTCTCTGCATAGCTTGTTACAGAGCGTCTGTTATGATCTTTGCGACTGAACGTTTCAAACCAACAGGAGTGTCGCCATGCGCGAACAGGATTACGCAGTTAATAACAGCGTGCAGGCTGAGCAGCTAGAGGTTAGCCGCGTCCTGCGCAACACATACGGCTTGCTCGCCCTGACCCTGGCTTTCAGCGGTGTGACAGCCTACGTTGCCCAGCAGATGCATGTTGGCTACCCGAACATTTTCGTGGTGCTGATCGGCTTCTACGGTCTTTTCTTCCTCACCAACAAACTCCGTGATTCGGCCTGGGGCCTGGTGTCGGCATTTGCCCTGACCGGTTTCATGGGTTTCCTGCTGGGTCCGATCCTCAACCGTTACCTGGGTATGCAGGGCGGCGCAGAAGTGGTCAGTTCGGCGTTCGCGATGACGGCGCTGGTGTTCGGCGGTCTGTCGGCGTATGTGCTGATTACCCGCAAGGACATGAGCTTCCTCGGCGGTTTCATCACGGCAGGTTTCTTCGTGCTGCTGGGTGCAACGCTGGCGAGCCTGTTCTTCCAGATCAGCGGCCTGCAACTGGCGATCAGCGCAGGTTTCGTGCTGTTCTCCTCGGTCTGCATCCTGTTCCAGACCAGCGCCATCATTCATGGCGGCGAGCGTAACTACATCATGGCCACCATCAGCCTGTATGTATCGATCTACAACCTGTTCGTCAGCCTGTTGCAGCTGTTCGGCATCATGAGCCGCGATGACTGATCCTCGGCCTTGAACTGAAAAACCCGCCTAGGCGGGTTTTTTATTACGTGCACAAATCCAGGATTACTCTGCAATGACGATGCTGCCATCGGCTTGCTGGCGGTAGATGGTGTAGGGCAGCAGCAGTGTGTCCATCGCCCCGGACACGACCACGTCGAGCAGCACGATAGCGGGGGCTGGGCCATGTACCTGCGCATCCCGACCGTCCTCGAGGGGCGCGTTCAGGTAGCAGAAATCGTAGGTCACGCCGCTGTAGATTCGCGGTACCGCGCCGCAATAACTCTTTTGTTCCTTGAGGCTTTTTGCGGCCACTTCGTCACTGCGCACAACCGTCTGAATCGTGCCGCAACCCGCCAGCATCATTGCCACGAGTAGCATTGCCTGAGTTTTCATGCCGTCAATCCTTCGCCGGAAACCGTCAATCTACTTCAGGCTGAAACAAATATCACTCACGCCATGGGCGGCAACCGGCGCTTGACCGGGGTTTTCTTGACGATCGCCGTATTGGTTTCAGCGTGGGTGTTGAGGCGGTCGAGCAGGGTGTCCAGTTGTTCCATCGAACGCACATGCAGGCGCGCAATGAAACAGTCGTCGCCGGTCACCTTGTCGCACTCGGTGAATTCGGGAATGGCCATGATTTGCCGTTCCACTTCCTGCAATTGCCCCGGCAGCGGACGAATACGCACGATGGCCTGGAGTTGATAGCCAAAGCATTTCGGGTCGATTTCAACGGTGTAGCCCTTGAGCACGCCACGCTCTTCCAGGCGACGCAGACGCTCGGCAACACTGGGTGAGGACAGGCCGCTGATTTGCGCCAGGGCCTTGAGCGAGCGTCGCGAGTCTTCCATCAGCGCCGTGATCAGCAGCTGGTCGATGTCATCGGTCATGGCGAAACCCTCTGTTAGGCGTTTTTTCAAAACAGCCTTTATAAAAAAGGCAGATCCAGAGTTTAGCCTGCTTTTTGCTCTGGAGTAGCCCCTGGGTGCATTGGCATACTTTGACCACAAACACAGGAGTCTGATGATGGACAAAACCCTACGCCGCGGTTCGTTCGAAATGACGGCCGCCATGCTGATCTCCGGAACCATCGGCTGGTTCGTGCTGGTGTCCGGGCAACCGGTGCTGGACGTGGTGTTCTGGCGCTGCCTGTTCGGTGCCGGCACCTTACTGCTGATTTGCGCGGCCTTCGGCTTTCTGCGCCCCGGCATTCTGACCCGCACCACGTTCCTGCTGGCGGTGCTCAGCGGTGTGGCGATTGTCGGCAACTGGGTGCTGTTGTTCGCGTCCTATTCCCGGGCATCGATTGCCATCGGCACCGCTGTCTATAACGTCCAGCCGTTCATGCTGGTCGGGCTGGCGGCGTTGTTTCTCAACGAAAAGATCACCGCGCAGAAACTGACCTGGCTGGGCGTTTCGTTTCTCGGGATGCTGGCGATTGTCAGCGCCCATGGCGGCGAGGGCGAGAGCGGCAGCGATTACCTGATGGGCATTGCCTTGGCTTTGGGTGCGGCGTTTCTCTATGCGATTGCCGCGCTGATCATCAAGCGTTTGACGGGCACGCCACCGCACCTGATCGCGCTGATCCAGGTCAGCACTGGCGTGTTGTTGCTCGCGCCATTCGCGAATCTTTCCGTATTGCCGCAGGCGCCGAGCGCGTGGGCCAGCCTGGTGACGCTGGGCATGGTGCACACCGGCGTGATGTACGTGTTGCTGTACGGTGCGATACAAAAACTGCCGACTGCGCTGACGGGCGCACTGTCTTTCATCTACCCGATTGCGGCGATTTTCGTCGACTGGTTTGCTTTCGGCCATCGTCTGGAGCCGCTGCAATGGATCGGTGTCGCGGCAATTCTGCTGGCCGCTGCCGGCATGCAACAAGGTTGGTCACTGAAGTTCCGGCGCACGGTGACGCCCTGAGCGTCACCCAGAGGCGTCAGATGTTCCGGCGATGTTCGTCGGCGGTAATGGCCTGACTGTCCAATGACTCAGAAGATATAGTCGGTGGTCAGGAAGCTCGAACTGCGGCCGCTGATGATCTCGCTGATCAGGTCCTTGTTGGTCTCCTGGAACTTGGTGGCCACCAGGGTGCGGATCGAAAACACCCGCAGTGCGTCATGTACCGACAAGGTGCCTTCGGCCGAGTTCTTGCGACCATTGAAGGGGTAGGTGTCCGGGCCGCGTTGGCACTGGGCATTGAGGTTGATGCGCCCGACCTGGTTGGCGAAGGTGTCCACCAGTCGGCCGACCGCCACCGGGTTGGTGCCGAAGATGCTCAATTGCTGGCCGAAGTCCGACTCCAGCACGTAGTCGATCACGGTATCCAGATGACGGTACGGCACGATGGGGATGACCGGGCCGAATTGTTCTTCCTGATAAACCCGCATCTGTGGCGTGACCGGGTACAGCACCGCCGGGTAGAAGAACGACGCACGAGCCTCGCCGCCGTTGGGGTTGACCACCTTGGCGCCTTTGCTCTCGGCGTCCGCCACCAGTGCATGCAGATAGTCGACCTTGCCCGATTCCGGCAGCGGTGTCAGGGCTACGCCACTTTCCCAGGGCATGCCGGGTTTGAGGTTGGCGAGCCTGGCATTGAATTTGTCGATGAAGGACTCGACCACGTCTTCGTGGACAAACAGGATTTTCAGGGCGGTGCAGCGCTGGCCATTGAACGACAGCGAACCGGTTACCGCTTCACTGACCGCATTGTCCAGATCCACTTCCGGCAGGACGATGCCCGGGTTCTTCGCATCCAGGCCCAGCGCCGCGCGCAAGCGGTGGGGTCTCGGATGGAGTTTTTTCAGGTCACTGGCAGCCTTGTTGGTGCCAATGAAGGCAAAGATGTCGATCTTGCCGCTGGCCATCAGCGCACTGACGGTCTCGCGACCACTGCCGTAGATGACGTTGATCACCCCGGTCGGGAAACTGTCGCGGAAGGCCTCCAGCAGCGGGCGAATCAGCAGCACGCCGAGCTTGGCCGGCTTGAACACCACGGTGTTGCCCATGATCAGCGCCGGGATCAGCGTGGTGAAGGTTTCGTTCAACGGATAGTTGTAAGGCCCCATGCACAGGGCCACACCCATCGGCACGCGACGGATCTGGCCGAGGGTGTCCTGTTCCAGTTCGAAACGGCTGGAGCGGCGGTCGAGTTCCTTCAGCGCGTTGATGGTGTCGACGATGTAGTCGCAGGTGCGGTCGAACTCCTTTTCCGAGTCCTTGAGGTTCTTGCCGATTTCCCACATCAGCAACTTGACCACGGCGTCGCGCTGCTCGCGCATGCGCCCGAGGAAGGTTTCGACGTGCTGGATGCGTTCGGCCACGCGCATGGTCGGCCACAGGCCCTGGCCACGGTCGTAGGCGCGGACTGCGGCGTCGAGGGCGGTCAAGGCGGTGTCGGCATCCAGCAGCGGCGTGCTGCCGAGGATCACCTGCTCATCGCCATTCGGGCCTGCCACGTACACCGGGCTGCGGACCTGGGCCAGCGGCCCGTTCCAGGTTCTCAGTTCGCCATCGACCAGGTACTCACGCTGCTCGGTCTGGCCGTCGAGGCGGTACTTTTCCGGGATGTCGGCGGGGCTTGGGAACAGGTTCTGGAGAATATTGGCTGTGGTCATGTCGCTACCCCTCTGGATTGGCTGATGCACTGATGAATCGTTTTAGCAGACCTCAGCAACGCTTGTCATGACTCATCTCAGCGTTTTTCCGCACAGCGTGGTGTTCGGGGACTTATCGGGCCTTGCGTCATGGCCTCAGAAGCTCCCCTTGTTGGCCCCCAATGCCCTCAACCCGCCCGCGCGGGGTGCCTTAATGTTGACTCTCCTTGATCACAACAAAAAAGGCTGTGCCCGACTGGCCGGGCAGCCAATGAGAGAACAGCCATGCGGGCAAGCCGATTAACTGAAAAGCCTAGCCTTTGTTTGGCCTTGGTGGGGTGCGTCTTTGCGGCGTTGCTTGCAGGCTGCGGCGAGGAGCCGAACAACCCGCCGACTCGCAGCGAAGCAGGCGCCGCGAGGCCCGCCGACGCCGAGCTGGCGCAGGTCTACGACAACAGCTGCAAGCTGTGCCACGCCAACCCGGCGGCCGGGGCGCCGCTGACCGGCGACATCAAGGCCTGGCAACCACGGGTATTGCAGGGCGCCGACACGCTGCTCGACCACGCGATCAACGGTTACAACGGCATGCCGCCGATGGGTATGTGCATGCAGTGTTCGCAAGAACAGTTCCTGGCGCTGATTGCCTTTATGTCCGGCCAGCCCATCCAATGACAAGAACGGCAGGGTGCGATTCATGACGATGGACCTGACACGGCGTCAGTTGTTGCAACGGGCGAGCGTCATTGGCGCCTTTACCGCGCTCGGCTCAACGCCAGCACTGGCCGAGCTGCTGCGCGCGCCACGCCTGATTCCCTGGCGCAACTGGTCGGGCGGCCAGAGTTGCCTGCCGGCGGCGCGACTGGCGCCCAAGAACCTGGATGAGTTGACGCAAGTGGTGCGCCAGGCCCCCGGCAGGATTCGGCCGGTGGGCTCGGCGCATTCCTTCAGCGCGCTGGTGCCCACCGATGGCACTTTGCTGTCGCTGAGTTATTTCACGGGCTTGCTCGATCACGATCCGAAAACCCTGCAGGCCGAGTTCGCTGCCGGTACGCCGATGTCACGCATGGGCACGCCGCTCAAGGACATCGGCCAGGCCCTGCAGAACATGGCTGACATCGATTACCAGACCCTGGCCGGCGCGATCTCGACCTCGACCCACGGTACCGGCAAGCACTTTCAGTCTTATTCGGCGCACGTCTGCGGCATGCAGTTGGTGACCGCCAGCGGCGAGGTACTGGACTGCGACACCAGCCGCCATCCTGAAGTGTTCAGCGCAGCCCGGGTGTCCCTGGGGGCGTTGGGCGTGGCAACCAAAGTGCGTCTGCAAAACCGCCCGGCGTATCGCTTGCGGGAACGGCAGTGGATCGCCAAGACCGAAGAGTTGCTGGAAGACCTGGACAAGAACACCCGGGAAAACCAGCACTGGGAAATGCTCGTGGTGACCCATTCCGACTACGCCTTGTCGATCGCCCTGAACGAAACCACCGACCCGGCCACACCGCCGGTGCCGGCGGATGAGGAGGGCGGCAACGAGTTTGTCACGCTGATCGAGAAGATCGACAAATACGCCAGCGACTTCCCGGACCTGCGCCGCACCATGCTCAACAGCCTGCGCCACCTGGCCAGTTTCGATGACCGGGTGGGTGACTCGTTCGACATCTACGCCAACGTGCGCACGGTGCGTTTCAACGAAATGGAATACTCCGTGCCGGCCGAATACGGCCCGGCCTGTTTGCGCGAGATCCTCAAACTGATCCAGGACAAGGACCTGCGTACCTGGTTTCCAATTGAATACCGGTACGTCAAGGCCGACGACATTCCCCTGAGCATGTTCGAAGGCCGCGACAGCTGTTCGATCTCGGTCCACCAGCATTACCAGATGGATCATCACAACTTCTTCGCCGCCATCGAGCCGATTTTCTGGAAGTACAACGGTCGGCCCCACTGGGGCAAGTTGCACACGCTGAACGCGAAAAACCTGCAGCCGCTGTACCCGCGCTGGCAGGAATTCATCCAGGTGCGGCAGGCGCTCGACCCCAGCGGAAAATTTCTCAATGCGCATCTGTCATCGATTCTGGGGGTGAGCTGATGGCTGTCAATCGCCGCAATTTTTTGCTCGGCAGCGCAGGCGTCGGCGCCTTGTTGGTGGGGGGCGGGGCGTGGCTGCGGCCGGGTGACCGAGGCGCGCCGTACAGCGATTACTTCCGTACGCTTAACCGTGAACTCAAGGACCACGGCCCGATGCGACCGGTGATGCTGATCGACCTTGATCGGCTGGATCACAACATCGATGTGGTGATGCAATCGGTCAAGCGCGGCGGAAAACACCTGCGCCTGGTGGAAAAATCACTGCCGTCGCCGGGACTGCTGGCCTACATCGCCCGGCGCGCCGGCACCCAACGCCTGATGTCGTTTCACCAGCCGTTTCTCAATCATGACGCGGTGCAGTTTGCCGAGGCCGACATTCTGTTGGGCAAGCCGCTGCCGGTGCGTTCGGCCGAGTTGTTCTATCAGTTGCACAAGGGGCCTTTCGACCCTTCGAAGCAATTGCAATGGTTGCTCGATACGCCGCAACGCCTGCAGCAATACCTCGCCCTGGCGCAGGGGCTGGGCACGCGATTGCGGGTGAACATCGAACTGGATGTCGGGCTGCATCGCGGTGGCGTCAGCGACCTTGGCGCACTCGGGCAGATGCTGACGCTGATCAGCCAGCACCCGCAGCACCTGGAATTCGCCGGGTTCATGGGTTACGACCCGTTCGTGGGCATGGGCGTGCCGGGGATTCTGGGCGCGCCCGAGGAGCTGTTCGCCAAGGTGATGGTGATCTACAACCGTTGCGTCGATTTTACCCGTCAGCAATACCCCGGTTTGTGGCGCGAAGGGCTGACCCTCAATACGGCCGGCAGCCCGAGCTATCGCATGCATGAACATGAACAGCTCAGCAGTGAAGTGTCGGTGGGAACGGCGATGCTCAAGCCCACTCATTATGATTTGCCGTCACTGGTGGAGCATGTGCCGGCCGCTTACATCGCCACGCCGGTGTTGAAAAGCACCGGGGCGGTGAATATTCCGGCGCTGGATGACAAGTCCAGGCTGTTTTCCTGGTGGGACATCAATCAGCGCGAAACGTATTTCATCTATGGCGGTAACTGGATGGCGCAGTTCGAATCGCCAGCGGGGTTGCAGAGCAATGGTGTGTATGGCCGCAGCTCGAACCAGGAAATGGTCAATGGGTCGGCGGCGGTGGGGCTGACGGTTGAGGATCAGGTGTTCTTGCGGCCGTTCCAGACGGAGTCGGTGTTGTTGCAGTTCGGGGATTTGCTGGCGGTTCGGGGTGGGAAGATTGTGGATAGCTGGCCGGTGTATTCCTGAAGAAGATTCTGAGTCTGTTAGACCGCTATCGCGAGCAGGCTCACTCCCACATTTGGAATGCATTCCAATGTAGGAGTGAGCCTGCTCGCGATAGCGTCAGCTCAGTCAAAACGCATACGGAATACTGACCTTCGCCCAAAGCATTTCCCCTTCAGGCCGGTTTTCCACGTCGAACTCCTTGGCCCAGCGAAGCTCCGCGCTGGCGTATTCGAGAAAGGTCCAGTGCAGCGCCGGGCCAATGGCAAACACCTGCCCGCGCACCCCGTCGTTCACGTCCTGGCCATTGAACTGCACGGTGTGGCCGAACTGTTTGTCGTCGGTGGTTTGCTTGAGGTAGTAGCCGTTCAACCCGAGCATCAGGTCGTCGGTGATCTTGAAACTGGCGGAATAGTCGAAGTGGAAAATCTGCCCCGACTTGTAGTCGGTGTCCTTGTTTTTCTCGTTGAAAC
The DNA here is from genome assembly GCF_057839025.1 of Pseudomonas sp. KH_046_1. NCBI lineage: Bacteria > Pseudomonadati > Pseudomonadota > Gammaproteobacteria > Pseudomonadales > Pseudomonadaceae > Pseudomonas > Pseudomonas sp. KH_046_1. Next base: position 3,458,715 of record NZ_CM174481.1, on the reverse strand, counting down.
TGTAGGTGGTCTTCATCGACACCTCGGTTCTGTCCGTCGGCAGCCAGGTGAAGGAGAACAGCGGTTTGTAGGTGTAGAAGTTGTTGCTGGTGTTGGCCAGGCGATCAACGCTGTATTCGCCGGTCGGCACGGTGACTTCGATGGCGGCGCCGAGGGTCAGGTTTGGGCCCATGTCCCAGAGAATGATCGGCGCGACCGTGGTGTCGCCCATGCCTTCGCGGGTGTCCTGCAAGCCGAACACCGAGACTTCCTGCTTGAGCCAGGGCTGCGCGATGTAGCCACCCAGCCGGCCGCCAAACACGCGCACCGGGCTGAGGTAATCCAGGCGCGGAATGACCGCCGTGGACTCGATCTCGACGTTCGGCACCTTGCCGCCGAGTGAACTGATGTTCAGCTTCGTGGCTTTGTAGTGGTTGTAGTAGAGGTTGAACGCAACCATGTTGTCCGGAAGGCTGTCGGGCGAAAGCGGCAACATGAAAAAGCCGTCGGTGCCGGTGCCGATGTTGTCCACGCCGGCCTCGGTGGCCAGTGCCGGTTGCAGGGCGCAGACGCCGGCCAGGCCAATGACCAGTAGGGGAAGTGTCGTGCGGGTCGGGATCATGGGTGTACTCATTATTATTGTTAGCGGGCTGTCCGGCATCCATACGAGGGCCGCAACATAGAAATAAGCTGTCTGCGCCCTGCAAGGCAGGGTATTGGCGGCCATTTAGGGGGACTTCTGCGGACAGCCTTTGAACCCTGTGCTAACTTCCTTCGACATAGCCTGTTACAAAAATAAGAATGCAGCTCGTCCCGGAATGTATGGCCCCATGCAAATGAAAGTGATCGATCCCACCTTTGAACTGGCGCTGGTGTCGCCGTTTCTCCTGCAGACCCTGGCCGAAGTCGCCGAGCAAAAAGGCATCCACCCACAGAGCCTGTGCCGAGGGTTGGGGTTTACCTTTGAAGACCTGCAGGACCCGGCGCAGCGCATTTCCTATCGCCAGGCCGTGGCGATGATTCAGCGCGCGCTCAAGGCTTTGCCCAATCAGGGGCTGGGCTTGTGGGTCGGCGCGCAGAATGTGCTCGGTACGCTGGGGTTGTTGGGGCATGTGTTGTCGCTGTGCAAGACCCTGCGCGATGCCTTCGAGCTGGGCATTCGCCATCAACACACCTCTGGCGGCATTGTCGTGTCGAGTGTGGAGGAGGCGGGGGATCGGGTGTTTATCGACGTTGAATGCCGCTTGCCGTTCGCCGACGTGCAGTTGTTCGCGGTCGAGGAGTTTTTCGCCAGCCTGTTGGTGTACGGCCGGGCGCTGGTCGGGGCGGATTTCAAGCCGATGGCCGTGGAGTTCATGCATGCCGCGCCGGACTATCTCGGCGAATATTCGCGCCTGCTGGGGGCGGACGTGCGTTTCGGTTGCCTGCAAAACCGCATGGTGATCGAGGCACATTGGCTGGGCGTTCACTTGCCCAATCACCATTCCCTGGCCCTGCGTCAGGCCGTGAAACTGCTCGAACTGGAAGCCGCGCAGGTGCACCAGAAAATGGACCTGATCCAGGCGGTGGAACGGGCGATTGCCCGGGACCTGACCGAAGGCAGCCACATCGAGAAAATCGCCGGCGACCTGAACATGAGTAGCCGCACCTTGCGCCGCCGCCTCACCGAACACGCGCTGACCTTCGAAACGCTGCTGGAACAAGTGCGCCAGGCCCGCACCATGAGCCTGCTGGCCAACCCGGATATGTCCATCGAACGCATCACCGAGGAAGTCGGCTACAGCGACGTGCGCAGCTTTCGCCGGGCGTTCAAGCGCTGGACCGGCATGAGCCCGAGTGCGTTCCGCAACGAAAGCCCCAGCGTGGTTTGATCTTTTTGTGGTGAAGGGGGTAAGCCCCTTTGCCACAGGTTACTGGCCTCTGACGGCACACAAACCCTCGTACTCCGGTTAAACTCCATGCTCTTTTTCAAGGAGTTCATATGAGCCATTACCAGCCGGGCATTCTCGCCACCCCCGTTCCGCCTCAAGCCCGCCATATGTTCTTCGCCCTCGAATCCGTCGAAGCATTGCCGGTCGCACTCGATAACTTGATGCAACTGGTGGACGGGAAATCGGCTGTCGTCGGCTTCGGCGAATCCCTGGTCAAGGCACTGGATGGGCAGATCGAAGGCCTGCGCACTTTCCCTGCACTGGCTGGCGTCGGCGTCGACAATCCGTCGACCCAGCACGCGCTCTGGTGCTGGCTGCACGGTGAAGACCGTGGTGAGTTGCTAAACCGCAGCAACGCTATCGAAGCGGCGGTGGCCCCGGCGTTGCGTCTGGTGCAGATGAACGAAACCTTCCGCCATATGACCGGGCATGACCTGACCGGCTTCGAAGACGGCACCGAGAACCCCCACGACGCAGCCGCCGTGGCCGCCGCCCTGGTGGGTGAGGGCGCGGACGGCACGGTGGGTGGCAGCTTCGCCGCGATCCAGCAGTGGCAGCATGACTTGAAAGGTTTCCATGGGCTGTCGGCGGATGAAAAAGACAACATCATGGGCCGCCGTTTGAGCGATAACGAAGAGATCGACGACGCGCCGGTTTCCGCCCACGTCAAACGCACCGCCCAGGAAAGCTTTGCGCCCGAGGCCTTCGTGGTGCGCCGCTCGATGCCGTGGATCGAAGGTGACCGCGCCGGGCTGATGTTCCTGGCCTTCGGTTTTTCCCTCGATGCCTTCGAAGCCCAACTGCGCCGCATGAGTGGCCTGGAAGACGGCATCACCGACGGTCTGTACCGCATCAGCCGTCCGATCACCGGTGGCTACTACTGGTGCCCGCCGCTCAAGGACGGTCGACTGGACCTGCGCGCATTGCGCATCGGCTGAGCCGCAAGGAGTGCTATGAACCTGGTGTGCTGGGGCATGATCGGTTGTGGCAGTGTTCAATGAACACCCGGTCGAGCTGCACATCGATGAACACCTCAGCCTGAACATCGAGCATCACGCACACATTCAGTGGCACCACGTATTGGGCATGAATGCGCATATTCGTGGCGAGGCGCAGCACCCGGCCGTGGCCGAGCAGGCGCTGAAGACCGATTGGGTGATGGACCGGATCCTCAAGCGCAACTAGTACCCTACGGCCACACAATTCCCCTGTGGGAGCGAGCCTGCTCGCGAATGCGGTGTGTCATTCAACATTTGCATCACTGGCATGACGCCTTCGCGAGCAGGCTCGCTCCCACATTCAGGATTGCGCAGCGCATCTAACCTTATGCGCATTCGGTATTTCTCAAGCCTGTCATAACCTCTCTAAGATCACGTCATAACTCGTTATAACAAGTGATCTGCCATGACCGATAACGTTCTATCCCTGAGCAGCGTCCCGTTGCACACCCAGCTGCGAGACGTGCTGCGCGCTCGCATCCTCGACGGCGAATACCCGCAAGACAGCCAGATGCCTTCCGAAAGCGAGCTTGGTGCGTTGTTCAAGGTCAGCCGCATCACCGTGCGCCAGGCTTTGGGCGACCTGCAAAAGGAAGGGCTGATCTTCAAGATCCACGGCAAGGGTACCTTCGTCGCCAAGCCGAAAACCTTCCAGAACGTCAGCACCCTGCAAGGACTGGCCGAGTCCATGACCGGTCGTGGCTACGAGGTGATCAACCGCCTGCGCAGCTTCAAGTTCATTGCCGCCGACAAGCTCGTCGCCGAGCGTTTGCAGGTGGCCGAAGGCGAGGTCGTGGCGCAGATCAAGCGGGTGCGCCTGATCAATCGCGAGCCGATTTCCCTGGAAATCACTTACCTGCCCAAGGCCATTGGTGAACGCCTGGAAAAAGCCGACCTGGTCACCCGCGACATTTTCCAGATCCTGGAAAACGACTGCGGCCTGACCCTGGGGCATGCCGACCTGGCCATCGATGCGGTATTGGCGGACAGCGACCTGACTCGGGCGCTGAGCGTTGAACCCGGCTCGCCGATCATGCGCATCGAACGCCTGACCCACGATGTCGACGGTTGGCCGCTGGACTTCGAACACCTTTACTACCGTGGCGATGCCTTCCAGTACCGCCTGCGGATCGACCGGCAAAAAGGGGAGCAGGCATGACGCGCAGCACGTTGGAGCAGGAATACGACATCGTCGTCATCGGTGGCGGCACCGCCGGCCCCATGGCGGCGATCAAGGCCAAGGAACGCAACCGCGACCTGCGGGTGTTGTTGATTGACAAGGCCAACGTCAAGCGCAGTGGCGCGATCAGCATGGGCATGGACGGCCTGAACAACGCGATCATTCCCGGTCACTCGACGCCTGAGCAATACACCAAGGAAATCACCATCGCCAACGACGGCATCGTCAATCAGGCTGCGGTGTATGCCTATGCCACCCACAGCTTCGAGACTATCGAGCAACTGGACCGCTGGGGCGTGAAATTCGAGAAGGACGAAACCGGCGACTATGCGGTGAAAAAGGTCCACCACATGGGCGCTTATGTGTTGCCGATGCCGGAAGGGCACGACATCAAGAAAGTCCTCTATCGGCAGTTGAAGCGTGCGCGGGTGAGCATCACCAATCGCCTGGTTTGCACCCGATTGCTGACGGATGAAGAGGGCGCGGTCAACGGCGTGATGGGCTTTGATTGCCGAACCGCTGACTTCCATGTGATCAAGGCCAAGGCGGTGATCCTCGCCTGCGGTGCCGCCGGGCGCCTGGGATTACCGTCCTCGGGCTACCTGATGGGTACCTACGAAAACCCGACCAATGCCGGCGACGGCTACTCGATGGCCTACCACGCCGGGGCCGAACTGGCGAACCTGGAATGCTTCCAGATCAACCCGCTGATCAAGGATTACAACGGCCCGGCTTGCGCCTACGTCACCGGGCCCTTGGGTGGCTACACCGCCAACAACAAGGGTGAACGCTTCATCGAGTGCGACTACTGGAGCGGGCAGATGATGTGGGAATTCCATCAGGAGCTGGAAAGCGGCAATGGCCCGGTGTTCCTCAAACTCGATCACCTGGCCGAGGAAACCATCCAGAACATCGAAGAGATCCTGCACAGCAACGAACGTCCGAGTCGCGGCCAGTTCCACGCCAATCGCGGCACCGACTACCGCACTCAGATGGTCGAGATGCACATCTCCGAGATCGGTTTTTGCAGTGGGCATTCGGCGTCGGGGGTGTGGGTCAACGAGAAGGCCGAGACCTCGGTCAAGGGCTTGTACTCGGCCGGGGACATGGCCGCCGTGCCGCACAACTACATGCTCGGCGCGTTCACCTACGGCTGGTTCGCTGGCAACAATGCAGCGGATTTTGTCGCCGGGCGCGAGTTTTCAGCCCTGGATGCTCGGCAGATCGAAACCGAAAAACAACGGGTCTATGCACCGCTGGATCGTTTACACGGTCTGCCACCGGCCCAGGTCGAATACAAGCTGCGACGCTTCGTCAACGACTACCTGCAACCGCCGAAAGTGACCAAGAAGATGCAGATCGGCCTGCAACGCTTCAGCGACATCCAGCGCGACCTCGACCAGATCAAGGCCCACAACGCCCACGAGCTGATGCGCGCCATGGAAGTCAGCATGATCCGCGACTGCGCCGAAATGGCCGCCCGCGCTTCATTGTTCCGCGCCGAAAGCCGCTGGGGGCTTTACCACCATCGCGTCGATCACCCACAACGCAACGATCGCGACTGGTTCTGCCATTGCCACCTGAAGAAAGACGAAAACGGTTTGATGAGCAGTTTCAAGAAAGCCGTCGAGCCTTACATCATCCCGCTGGATGCCGACGAGATGCAGGCCTACGACCGGCTGCGGGTCGGTGCGGATGCCGCCTGAGCATCACCCAAGAGAGAGACCGTGAAATGGCCTATCAAGCCCAGGAAATCTTCTTCCGTTCCAACGCCCCCGTCACCGTCGACGAGGACAAATGCATCGCCCACAAAGGCTGCACCGTGTGCGTCGACGTTTGCCCGATGGACCTGTTGGCGATCAACCCGGCCACGCAAAAGGCCTACATGGCGTTCGATGAATGCTGGTATTGCATGCCCTGTGAAAAGGACTGCCCGACTGGCGCTGTGAAAGTCGAGATCCCGTACCTGCTGCGCTGAAACACTGTCCATGTGGGAGCGGCGGTGCGACGATTCGACTTGCTCGCGAAGAGGCCGGCACAGCTGGCATCTCCATTGACTGGACGGACGCATTCGCGAGCAAGCCCGCTCCCACAGGGGATCGAGGCCAGTCACAAATCTTGTGTACGCCAGAAAAACCTGTGGGAGCGGGCTTGCCCGCGAAGAGGCCAGTAAGGACAACCCAAAAACGCCATCCGGCACCACCGGACGCCTGATTCAAAACACCCCTCGTTTCCCACCGCGCCCTGATCGTGGCGGAGACGAACATCCAATAAATGATTCGAGGGGAAACACTCATGATGTTGCGTGCAGCTTTGGCCGGTCTGGTACTGGCTTCATTCACCCTGTCGGCTTCGGCCGAAACCATCCGCATTGCCATCGGCACCCAGGACACCACGATCAACTGCGCCGCCGGCGGATTGTTGATTCGCGAACTCGGGCTGCTGGACAAATACCTGCCCCACGATGGCCCCTACAAAGACGCCCAATACGACGTGCAGTGGAAAAACTTCACCAGCGGCGCCCCCCTGACCAACGAGATGGTGGCCGGCAAACTCGACTTCGGCGCCATGGCCGACTTCCCCGGCGCATTCAACGGCGTGGCGTTCGAAACGGCGGGCAAGCACAGCCTGTTCATCAGCGTGCTGTCGGGCAGCATCAAGGGCAGCGGCAACGGCATCGTGGTGCCGAGCGCATCGGGCGTGCAGTCGCTGGCAGAGCTCAAGGGCAAGACCATTTCCGTGCCGTTCGCTTCCACCGCCCATGGCATGCTGCTGCGCGCCGTCGCGGCCCAGGGCTGGGACCCGCTCAAGGACGTGAACATCATCGCCCAGCCGCCGGAAGTCGCCGGCTCCGCGTTGCAGGCCGGCAAGATCGATGCCCATGCCGACTTCGTGCCATTCGCCGAACTGTTCCCCAGCCGTGGTTTCGCCCGCAAGATTTATGACGGCGCCCAGGCCAACGCGCCGACCTTCCACGGTGCGCTGGTCGATCAGGCCTATGCGAAGAAGTACCCGGAAATCGTCGTCGCTTACCTGCGGGCGAGTATCGAAGCCAACCAACTGTTGGCGGCTGAGCCGGAGAAGTACAGCGAGTTGATCGCCAAGGTCACCGGGGTCGATGCCGAGGTCAATTACCTGTTCCATGGCCCCCTCGGTGTGCAGACCCGCGACCTGAGCTGGAAGCCGGAGTACCGTCAGGCCGTGGGCACCGCCATCGATACCCTCAAGCTATTGAAGAAGGCGGATCGCGGTCTCGATCTCAATACCTTCATCGACGACCAATACATCCGCGCCGCCTTCAAGGCCTCGAAGCTGGACTACAGCGCGCAACTGGCCAGTTACGGGCAGGCGCCGCTCAAAGCCGTCGATGCCGCCAACGGCCAAGCCATCACCGACGTCAGCCACGTGGCGGAAATCTGGGTGCGCGGCGAGCCGAAAGTCCGCCAGTACGCCTCGGCGGAGTCGGCATTTACCGCGCTGACAGCGCTGAAACAGGAAGGCAAGAACATCCGCGCGGTGTACGCCCAGGCCAGCGACAGCGGGATCAAGCTGCTGGCGGATCAGGCGTGGTTTGCCACCGATGGCAAAGGGCGGCTGAGTGCGTTCCTGCTCAAAGGTCAGGCCCAACAATTTGCCACGGCGCAGGGCGGCAAGGTCTTTGACTTTACCGATGCCACAGCCCAGGCCGTGGCAGTTCGCTAATCCCCAGAACACCACTGATCCCCTGTGGGAGCGAGCCTGCTCGCGAATGCGGTGGGTCAGTCGACATCAATGTTGAATGTCAGTCCGCTATCGCGAGCAGGCTCGCTCCCACAGGATTCTCGGGTTGAGAGGAATAATTGTGTACCGATCATATTCACGCTGGATTCCCAGAGCCGCATCCTTGCTGCTCTGCCTCGTATTCTGGCAACTCGCCGCCAGCCACCACTGGAACCTCGGCCTGGTGACCTTCGCCAACATCCCGACACCCGTGGCGGTCATTGAAGCCGCCCTCGGCCTCGGCGACTCGGGCAAGCTCGCGCAGCACCTGGGCAGCAGCCTCGGCCGGGTATTCGCCGGTTACCTCGCGGCGCTGATCATCGGCGTGGCCCTGGGCCTGGCCATCGGCCGCTCGAAATGGGCCGAAGATCTGCTGCTGCCGCCCCTGGAAGTGCTGCGCCCGATCCCGGCGGTGGCGTGGATTCCCCTGGCGATCCTGATGTTTCCCTCCTCGGAGCTGTCGATGGTGTTCATCACCTTCACCGGCGCACTGTTCCCGATCTTGCTCAACACCGTGCACGGCGTCGAAGGCGTCGACCCACGGCTGATCGCCTCGGCGAAAAGCCTCGGGGCAGGGCGCCGGGCAATCCTGCTGGAGGTCGTACTGCCGGGCGCAGCGCCCAGCATCATCACCGGCCTGGCCATCGGCATGGGCACCTCGTGGTTCTGCCTGGTGACGGCGGAAATGATCTCCGGCCAATTCGGCATCGGCTATTACACCTGGGAGTCCTACACCATCCAGAACTACGCCGACATCGTGGTCGGCATGTTGCTGATCGGCGTGCTCGGGATGGGCAGCAGTCTGTTGATCAAGCGTCTGGGCGGGCTGTTCACGCCCTGGCATCTACCACGAGGAAAAGCCTGATGAGCGTTTTTCAACACCTGGAAGGGCGTATCGACATTCGCGGGCTGTCGATCAGCCTGGGCGAGGGCCACGAGGCTTTCGAAGCAGTGCAGGGCCTCGACTGCCAGATCGAGCCGGGGCAGTTCGTGTGCATTCTCGGGCCGTCCGGTTGCGGCAAATCCACCTTGCTCGGCGCCCTGGCCGGCCACCTGCAACCGCGCACCGGCACGCTTAACGTCGATGGCGCCGCAGTCTCCGGTCCATCGCCACAACGCGGCATGGTGTTCCAGCAGCACACACTGTTTCCGTGGCGCACGGTGCGCGACAACGTGGCGTTTGGCTTGAAAATGCGTGGCGTCGGCAAGGCCGAACGGCACAAAGCGGCGGATGAAATCCTCGCCCTGGTGGGCCTCGAAGACTTTGCCGGGCGTTGGCCCGATCAGCTCTCCGGCGGCATGCAGCAACGGGTGGAAATCGCCCGGGTGCTGGTCAACCGTCCGCGCCTGTTGCTGATGGACGAACCCTTCGGTGCCCTCGATGCCCTGACCCGATTGAACATGCAGGAACTGCTGCTGGACATCTGGACGCGCATCCGCACCACCGTGGTGTTTGTCACCCATGACATTGACGAAGCGCTATTCCTCGCCGATCGCCTGCTGGTCATGAGCTCGCGCCCCGGGCGGATCATCGAAGACCTGCGCCTGGACTTCCCCCGGCCGCGCAGCACGGAGTTGGTGACCCGTCCTGAATTCTCGCACCTCAAGCGCCATTGCCTCGAACTCCTGCGGCACGAAGACGGTCGGCAACTGCCGCGCCTGAACCCGCTCGGACTTCCCCCTGAAAACAAACTGCCGCGATTTGCCCTATGACCTCACTATTCGATGTAACCGATAACGACGACATCCTTGCCCTGCAACCGCGCCTGACCGATGACGACCCCGGTGTGCGCCGTATCGCACTGATCGAGTTGGCCGATCTTGAGGAGCCGGACGGCCTGCTGTGGTTGATCGATCGACTGGCCGAAGACCCGATTGCAGACGTTCGCGCCGAAGCCGCACGCCTGCTGGAAGCCTGGGAGGACGAGCCGGTGGTCGAAGCGTTGTGCCAGGCCCTGACGGATCCATCCCCGGCGGTGCAGGTGGCCGCTGCGCAAAGCCTCAGCCTGCTCAAGAGTGAAGCGGCGGGCCGAGTCATTCTGCCGTGGACCGGGCACGTCGACAGCGGCGTGCGCATCGCCGCGTTCCGGGCGTTGCGCGAGTTGCGTTGCCCCGATGCCGCCGATGCGGCGGCCCGGGCACTGATTGATGAAAGCGCCAGCGTGCGCCGCGAGGCGGTGGGCGTGCTCGGCTGGCTCAAGCAACTCGAGGCCTTGCCGGCACTGGCGCGGCTGGCCAGCGCTGACCCGGACACCGACGTGCGACGCGCCGCCACCGGGGCGCTGGGCCTGGCGTCTGACGCACAAGTGCTACCGGCCCTGCGCCAGGCCTTGCGCGATGATGCCTGGCAAGTCCGCGAAGAAGCCGCCACCACTCTGGGCAAGGTCGGCCACCTTGACGCCGGCCCGGCCCTGATCGACGCCCTGGAAGACGATTACTGGCAAGTGCGACTGCGCGCCACCCGCAGCCTCGGTCGCTTGCGTTTTGTACCTGCTCTCGAAGCGCTGATCGACACCCTTGGTCACCGCATCAGCAACCTGCGCAAGGAAGCCGCGTTGGCCTTGGGCGAATTGAACGACCCACGGGCCATAGCGGCATTGCAGGACGCGCAAGACGACGGCGACCCTGAAGTGCGCAAGGCCGTGCGCATTGCCTTGAGCCAACTGCAATGAACCCGCTGGCGATTGGCAATTCCCGCAGCAAACAGCAGCTGCGCCTGAACTGGCCGGATGGTCGCGAACAGGTGTTCGAACATGCAGAACTGCGTCGACAGTGCCCGTGTTCGCAGTGCCGGGCGTTTCGGTTGCGGGGGATGGTGCCGTTGGTGGATGGGCGGGTTCAGGTGATCGAGTTGCACTCTCAAGGGTATGGCCTGCAACTGGTCTTCAGCGATGGGCATGAGCGGGGGATTTATCCGTGGGCCTACCTGGCACAACTCACCCCTGTAGGAGCGAGCCTGCTCGCGATGGACGTGAACGATAAAGCGATGTAGTTGGAGGAGTCGGTGCGCCTTGGCGGTTTTCGCGAGCAGTCGACCGGCTTTATGCTGCGAATACAGGTTCAGTAACGGCTCGGATAAACGCATCGTCCACAGTCTTTACGCCATACCGATGCATGAACTCACTACCATTGGCAAAGCGATTGAAGCGTTGCTGGCTAATCATGTAAAAATAATCACAATGGTTAATTACTTCATCAACATTATGCGAAGAAACCAGAATGGCGGTGCCCTCCCTGGCGGCGCCGCGAAGGCATTGCCAGATATAGCGACGAAATTCCGGATCTACACCGGCAGTAGGTTCGTCGAGAATCACGAAGTCTGCAGAAATTGAAAGAAGGGAGAGAGTAAAGAACCAACGTGTCTCTCCGTAGCTGCATAGCGATGATTTTTTGTTCCATATGTCTTGATATCGATCAACTATCGCAGGGCTCCACGCACTTAGCTTTTTTAAGGTTTTATCTTGTGTCATGGGTTCGCTTGATGACAGCGCGGTCACCATTTTAAAAATGTCACGCATGCGCAATGGTGGGGGAGTGGTGATGATTTGAGAAAGGTATAAAAAGTGATTGAAGTCGTTTTTTATGGAGCCGGATTTTGTTTTCTTAAGGTCACAGACGATATCGAAAAAAGTTGTTTTTCCAGATCCATTGGGCCCCAGAATACCGACAATGTCGCCTTGAGCAACCTCAAGAGATGCCTGGGTCAAGAGGGGCTTGTCTGTATAGGAGAAGTCAATGCTCTGCGCCGTGAATTTTTTCATCAGTATCGGCTCCATACGGGATTGATTCTCAGGTGCTTGAACGTTCTGTGCAGTACTGAAATAAATAAAAGAATTATTGCTGTCGTGATGAGTTTGTTGGATTCAAGGCCTTGTTCCATTATCTGGCTTGCAAGTGTCAGTGGATTTGCGAGGTTCAAAGCGTCGGTAATGTGGTTTGATCTGCTGGCACTCATTACACCGAGAATCAGCATGCAGAACGAAAAAATGGAAAGCAAAGTGTTCGAGTTCTGAAAGTTGATCGGCAGCAATGAAAATGCAGCCCCAAAAGTGCAAAACATGATAAAGCAGATGTAAAAGCGTAGTGCGATATTCAGTAATTCATTGAGGGCATAGTTTCCAAATGGGAATTTGGTCGTTAAGTAAAAGGTTGCGCAATAAGATATCGATATTAACGAGTAGGCAATGAAGTGCGATAAAAGAAAAATCAGTTTCGATTCCCTGGAGTAAATAAATGATCGGGTGAATCTGCTTTCCCTTCTTCCTATTATGTAAAAGGCGAATCCGAATAATGCGACACTTGAAGATATGTAGGCATAAAACCATGCTGAAATAGTTATGTAGTCGCTCGAAAAATAGTTGGGGTCTTGCCTGGTTGTTGCAAGAAAATAGAACATCGCACAAGGTGATATCATGATCCAGAAAAAAGCGATGGGTTCTTTTAATTGTTCTTTGATAAATATGGATGCAAGGGAAGAAACTCTGGGCCAAATATTTTTAGGCATGATTGATTTCTCTGTGGGGGTGGAGTCGTTGCTTCTTTTCTTTCGTTAATTGAATGGTGTCTTCTAGGTTTGTTATTTTTCATTTTGCTCGTGTGGTTTGTCGCTTGATATTAGGAGGTGTTGCAAGAATTAGTTGATTTTAGTGTTGGATGCAAGCGAGGTTTTTTGTGTTGTAAGACTTTTCCTATAAGATTTTAAGATGCGCCCTACGTGATGTTAGGCGCTTTAGTGGTTTGGCTCGGTTCTAGTGTGGCTAGTTTCTGGCGTGGAACTGTGAAATTCCTTTTTGAAACTGTGTTTTAGTTTTCGGTAAGCAGAAATGGTCTTGCTATGTTAAGTAGAATATTTCTGTAGGAGTAAATGTGCGTTTCGTACTTTTTTATGAATTTTTATTTTCTTTAAATGCTAATTTTTTTAGAAAGGCGACGAACGGTAGACCTTGTTTTTTTGATCGCCCGTTTTGTTCGAGTAAGGAGCGCTGGACGTTACGTTTGAACCGGCCTCCTGTAGGAGCTGCCGCAGGCTGCGATCTTTTTGCTCTGGTCTCAAGAGATCGCAGCCTCGTTTCACTCGACAGCTCCTACAAGTCCTTGCCAGGAAAAAGCCAAAAGAGTACAAATGTACTCCATGACGACTCTGACTCCCCGCCGTACCGCCATCCTGACCTTCATCCGCGATCGCATCGCCGAGCACGGTCAGCCTCCGAGCCTCGCCGAGATCAGCGAGGCGTTCGGTTTTGCCTCCCGCAGCGTGGCGCGCAAGCATGTGCTGGCGCTGACCGAAGCCGGGTTTATCGAGGTCAACCCGAATCAGGCCCGGGGCATTCGCCTGCTCGGGCAGCCGCCGCGTCCGGAGTTGCTGGACATCCCGGTGCTCGGCCGGGTGGCGGCCGGTGCGCCCATCGGTGCCGATGCCGAGGTGCACAGTCGCTTGCTGCTCGATCCGTCGATCTTCTCGCGGGTGCCGGACTACATGTTGCGGGTGCGGGGTGATTCGATGATCGAGGACGGCATTCTCGACGGCGATCTGGTGGGTGTGCACCGCAGCCCCGAGGCCGTTAATGGCCAGATCGTCGTGGCGCGACTCGACGGCGAAGTCACCATCAAGCGCTTCGAGCGGGTCGGCGATGGGGTTCGCCTGCTGCCACGCAACCCGGCCTACCAGCCGATCATTGTCGAGGCCGACCAGGACCTGGCCATCGAAGGCGTGTTCTGTGGCCTGGTGAGGCAAGGCTGATGGGTGCCGTCGTTGCGCTGGATACGCTGTTCAATGGCGGCCAGGTCTGGAAGGGCCGGCCTGCGCCACCGGCCGCCAGCCCGCAACCCACTGGGTATGCCGCGCTGGACGCCGCATTGCCCAGCGGTGGCTGGCCGGAGGCTGCGTTGACGGAAATTCTGTTGGCCGGGCAGGGCGTGGGCGAGTTGCAACTGGTGTGGCCGACCCTGGCACGGCTGTCGGCGGCGGGCGAGCGCATCGTGCTGGTGGCGCCGCCTTATGTGCCGTACCCCCAGGCGTGGCAGGGCGCCGGGGTCGATCTGCGTCAGTTGTCGATCATTCAGGCCAGCGAGCGCGATGCGCTGTGGGCCGCGGAACAATGCCTGCGTTCGGGCAGTTGCGGCGCGGTGCTGTGCTGGCCACACAAGGCCGATGACCGCGCCTTGCGCCGCTTGCAGGTGGCGGCGGAAACCGGCCAGACCCTGGCCTTCGCCTATCGTCCCCTCGGTGAAGCGATCAACCCTTCGCCAGCGGCCCTGCGCATTGCCATCGATGCCCGACCGGCACAACTGCGCGTGCTCAAGTGCCGCGGCGGCCTGGCCCGTTCGGCGCCGATTGCCTTCACCGTGGGGCATTGAGGTTGCCATGCGCTGGGTCTGTATTCTTTTCCCGCAATTGGCGCTGGACGCAGTACTGCGTCAGCGCGCCGATCCCGATGAACCCCTGGCGCTGCTGACCGGCCCGGCCCAGCGCCGGGTGCTGCAGGCCGTCAACGGTGCGGCACGGGCGCTGGGCTTGCGTCCCGGCCAGTCCATGAGCGCGGCACAGGCCTTGAGCAAAGGCTTTGTCACGGCCGAATACGACGCCGCTGAAATCGAACACTGGCAGCAGTTTCTCGCTGCCTGGGCCTATCGCTTCAGTTCCCAGGTCAGCGTGCATTACCCCCGGGCCGTGGTGTTCGAGATCGAGTCCAGCCTCGGCTTGTTCGGCGCCTGGCCGCAATTCGAAGCGCTTTTGCGCCGTGAGCTCGGCGAACTGGGGTTTCGGCACCGCATCGTGGCCGCGCCCAACCCGGTGGCGGCGCGGGTGCTGGCCAACGCCTATGACGGTCTGGTGGTCCCGGACGATCAGGCCTTGCAGCATCACCTGGGGCAAATGCCCGTTGACCGGATCGGCTTGGAAGCACCGGTCGCCACGGCCTTGTCGCGCATGGGCCTGCGCACCTTGAGCCAGGTGCAGGCGCTGCCCCGGCATAGCCTGGCCCGGCGTTTCGAGGCCCAGGTGCTCAAGCATCTGGATGCCCTCTCGGGTTTGCGGCGGCTGGCGCTGGCGTTCTACCTGCCGCCGGATCGCTTTGATGTGCGTATCGAGCTCAATTTCGATGTGCAGTCTCACCAAGCCTTGCTGTTTCCGTTGCGCCGGTTGACCGGCGACCTGTCGGCATTCCTCAGCGGTCGCGACAGCGGCGTACAGCGTTTCGACCTGCATCTGGAGCACGCCGGGTTGCCGGACACGCTCATCAAGGTCGGCCTGCTCAGCGCCGAGCGGGATGCGGCGATGCTCTTCGAACTGGCCCGGGGGCGGCTGGAGCAGGTTCAGGTCGAGGCGCCGGTGCGCGGCTTTCGCCTGCGTGCCGAGGATTTACCGACCTTCGTGCCCCAGCATCAGGAACTGTTCGACGATCGCCCGCAGCAGTCCTTGCCCTGGGAACAACTGCGCGAACGCCTGCGTGCACGGCTGGGGGATGATGCGGTGCATGGCTTGCGCTTCCAGGCCGATCACCGCCCCGAGTGCGCGTGGCAGGCCAGTGCCGACAGCCAGCCCTGCGCGGCGCCGGCCGCGGTGAAACGGCCGGGCTGGCTGCTGACTGAACCGCTGGCCGTGCATCAGGGCTCGGCGCGCATCCTCATGGGGCCGGAGCGTATCGAGTCCGGCTGGTGGGACGGCGATGACGTACGCCGTGACTATTACCTGATCGAAACCCGTGCCGGCCAACAGGGCTGGGCCTACCGGGCGGTCGGTGAGGACAGCCCGCTGTGGTTGCAGGGCTGGTTCGCATGAGCAGCGACTATGCCGAATTGCACTGCCTGTCGAACTTCAGCTTCCAGCGCGGTGCCTCCAGTGCCCTCGAGCTGTTCCAGCGCGCGAAAAAGCAGGGTTATCAAGCCCTGGCGATCACCGACGAATGCACCCTGGCGGGCATCGTTCGCGCCTGGCAAGCAGCGAAGTCCGTGGAGTTGCCGCTGATCATCGGCAGTGAAATACGCATCGACAACGGTCCGAAACTGGTGCTGCTGGTGGAGAGCCTCGAGGGCTATCAGGCGCTGTGCCGATTGATCACCCGCGCCCGGCGCCGCACGCAGAAAGGCCAGTATCAGGTGCTGCGCGAAGACTTCAGCGAACCGTTGCCGGGATTGCTGGCGTTGTGGGTGCCGGACGCTGTCGATGCCTTTGAACAGGGCCGCTGGCTCAAACAGGTCTTCGCCGAGCGCCTGTGGCTGGCGGTGCAGTTGCACTGCGGTCAGGACGATGCCCGGCGCCTGAACGATCTGCTGACCCTGGCCAGGGAGTTGCGCATTGCGGCCGTGGCCAGTGGCGATGTGCACATGCACGCTCGCGGCCGGCGCGCCTTGCAGGACACCATGACCGCGATCCGTCATCACCTGCCGGTGGCCGATGCCGGGTTGCGCCTGCATCCCAACGGCGAACGCCATCTGCGCAGCCTCGACGTGCTGCAGGCGCTTTATCCGCCCGACTTGCTGGCAGAAACGCTGAACATCGCCCGGCGCTGCACCTTTGATCTTGGTCAGTTGCGTTACCAGTACCCCCGCGAACTGGTGCCGCAAGGGCACTCGGCGACCTCGTGGCTGCGTCATTTGACCGAGGAAGGCATCGAGTGGCGCTGGCCAAAAGGGCCGAAAAGCGAAGTGCTGGTGCAGATCGACAAGGAGCTGCAACTGATCGCGGAGCTGGGCTATGAAAGCTATTTCCTGACAGTCCACGACATCGTCCGCTTTGCCCGCCAGCAACAGATTCTTTGTCAGGGGCGTGGTTCTGCCGCCAACTCGGCGGTGTGTTTTGCCCTGGGCATCACCGAAATCGATCCGGATCGCACCACGTTGCTGTTCGAGCGTTTTCTGTCCAAAGAGCGAAACGAGCCGCCGGACATCGATGTCGATTTCGAACATGAACGCCGCGAAGAAGTCTTGCAGTACGTGTTCCAGCGCTATGGTCGGGCCCGGGCCGCATTGACGGCGGTGGTCAGCACTTACCATGCGGCCGGTGCGGTGCGCGATGTGGCCAAGGCCTTGGGTCTGCCGCCGGACCAGATCAACGCCCTGGCCGATTGCTGCGGTCACTGGAGCGATGAAACACCGCCCGTGGAGCGTCTGCGCGAGGGCGGGTTCGACCCCGAAAGCCCAGTGCTGCACCGGGTGCTGAGCCTGACGGGGCAGTTGATCGGCTTCCCCCGGCATTTGTCCCAGCACCCCGGCGGTTTCGTGATTTCCGAGCAGCCGCTGGACAGTCTGGTGCCGGTGGAAAATGCCGCCATGGCCGAGCGCACCATCATCCAGTGGGACAAGGATGACCTCGACGCGGTCGGTTTGCTCAAGGTCGATATCCTGGCGCTGGGCATGCTCAGCGCGATTCGCCGATGTTTCGATCTGCTGCGTCGGCACCGGGGCCTGGACCTGAGCCTGGCGACCATCCCGTCCGAAGACGCAGCCACCTACGAAATGATCGGTCGGGCCGACACCATCGGCGTGTTCCAGATCGAGTCCCGGGCGCAGATGTCGATGCTGCCGAGGCTCAGGCCGAAGACGTTTTACGATCTGGTGATCGAGGTCGCCATCGTTCGGCCGGGGCCGATCCAGGGCGGCATGGTGCATCCGTACCTGCGGCGACGGAACAAGGAAGAACCGGAGGCCTATCCGTCACCGGAGCTGGAAGTGGTACTCAAGCGCACCCTCGGCGTGCCGCTGTTTCAGGAACAGGTGATGCAGATCGCCATCGTCGCCGCCGACTACAGCCCCGGCGAGGCCGACCAGCTACGCCGCTCCATGGCCGCCTGGAAACGCCACGGCGGGCTCGAACCGCACAAGGAACGGCTGGCCGCCGGGATGAAGAAAAACGGCTACACCGCCGAATTCGCCGCGCAGATCTTCGAGCAGATCAAGGGCTTTGGCAGCTACGGTTTTCCCGAGTCCCACGCGGCCAGTTTTGCCTTGCTGACCTACGCCAGTTGCTGGTTGAAATGCCACGAGCCGGCGGCCTTCGCCTGTGCGCTGATCAACAGTTGGCCGATGGGGTTCTACAGCCCGGACCAGATTCTGCAGGACGCTCGGCGTCATCATTTGCAGGTTCGCCCGGTGGACGTACGCGCCAGTGACTGGGGTTGCAGCCTGGAGCCGATCGCCGGTGCGCAACCGGCGATTCGCTTGGGGCTGCGCATGATCAAGGGTTTTCGCGAGGACGATGCCCGGCGCATCGAGACAGCACGCTCCAAAGGCGCGTTTGCCGACATCGCCGACCTCGGCGAGCGGGCGCGACTCGATGCCCGCGCTCAGGAGCAACTGGCCGATGCCGGCGCGTTGCGTGGCCTGGCCGGCGACCGGCATCGGGCACGCTGGGAAGTGGCCGGGGTACAAAAGCAGCTGGGGTTGTTCGCCGGCCTGCCGAGCCAGGAGGAGGACGCGGTGTCATTACCCAGACCCACCGTGGGCGAGGACCTGCAAGCCGATTACGCCAGTGTCGGCACCACCCTCGGGCCGCATCCGTTGGCCCTGTTGCGCGGTGAGTTGAAGGCGCGGCGCTGTCGCAGTTCGAAGGAGTTGCTGGACGTCGAGCACGGGCGGCCGGTCAGCATCGCCGGGCTGGTCACCGGCCGACAACGCCCGGCCACCGCCAGCGGCGTGACCTTCGTCACCCTTGAGGACGAGTTCGGCAACGTCAACGTGGTGGTCTGGCGCGACCTGGCCGAGCGGCAGCGCCAGGTGTTGGTCGGCTCGCAATTGCTCAAGGTCGATGGGCGTTGGGAGAAGGAGGGGGAGGTGCGGCATCTGATAGCCGGGCGTTTGAGTGATCTGAGTTCGTTGTTGGATGGCATTACTGTGCGTAGCCGGGATTTTCACTAATACCGCAAAACCTGTGGGAGCGAGCTTGCTCGCGATAGCGGTGTATCAGACACATTAATATTGAATGTGCCGACGCCTTCGCGGGCAAGCCCGCTCCCACAGGTTTTGTGCAGCCGCGGTTTACTTAGCAATCGGCCAAAACCGCTCCCCACCCCCCGGCGCATCCGTCCAGGCCTGCAACGAACGCGTCGGCAAGTCGAAGTAATCCCGCGTGCGTGCATAGCCATGCCCACCCATGCGTCCGATCGCATCCAGCCCCAACTGATCGATGTACAGGGTTTTTGGATCGATCAGTTCGTCACGCACATGGGCCATCAGCACTTCACCAAAGATGATCTCCCGGGATTGGCCGATGGACAGGGCCATCATCCGCCGGCACTCCAGCGCCACCGGGGCTTCGCCGATGCGTGGGCATTTGACCGTGGTGCCGGGGATGGCGGTGAGGCCGGCGGCGGTCAGTTCATCGAAACCGGGGGCGAAGGGCACGGCGCAGACGTTCATGGCTTCCACCAGCGCATCGCTGACGATGTTCACGGTGAATTCCTGATTGAGCTGAATGTTGCGTGTGGTGTCCTTGGGGCTTTGATCGCCGTAGTTTTCCACGCCCAGGGCGAGGATGGGCGGATCGGCCGACAGCGCATTGAAGAAGCTGAACGGCGCGGCGTTGATCCGGCCTTCGCCGTCGACGGTGGTGACCAGGGCAATCGGCCGTGGCACGACGCTGCCGATCAGAATCTTGTATTTGTCCCGTGGGCTCAATGTGCTGAAGTCGAAGCTTTGCATGGGCAGAAATCTCTAGAGGAGTGGATCAATCGCGCTCAGTGGCGTGTGGGCGCTGTAGTCGTCGGCGAACGGGATGGCTGGCTGGAACAGGCTTTTCCAGTCCGGTTGGCCAAAGGCCCGGTCGCTGTGGCTGCGCATCAGTTTTTCGAATTGGCGTTGGGCCTGGCGTTGCAGGGCGGGGTAGTCGACGCCCTCGACCTGGCCGTCCTGCATCACGCAGCGGCCGTCGATATAGCTGGCGATGCAGTCGTCACCGCGGCCGGCCAGCACCAGATTTTTCAGCGGATCGAATAGCGGTCCCAGGTGCATCCCGCGCAGGTTGAATACGGTGATGTCGGCCTTGGCCCCGGGCGCCAGGCGGCCGAGATCGTCGCGGCCCAGTGCCTTGGCGCCGCCGAGGGTCGCGGCGTTGTACAGGTCCTGCGTGCTGGTCAGCTCGTTGCCACCCTCCATCAATCGAGCGATGTTCAAGCCCTGGCGCATGTTGTCCAGCAAGTCCGCCGGCCAGGTGTCGGTGCCCAGGGCGAAGTTGATGCCCTTGGCCAGATAGCGCCCAAACGAATTCAGCGCCTCGCCGTCCCGGGCGAACACCACCGGGCAATGCACCAGGCTTGCGCCGCCATCGATCACGCGTTGCAGGTCGTCATCGCCTCGGGTGTAGATGCCATGGGGCAGCAGACTGCGCGGGGTCAAAAGCCCAAGCTGCTGCAGCCAGCCCAGTGGCGAGGTGCCGCGCAGTTGCTCGACCATCGCGACCTCGCCGAGGCCCTGGCAGCAGTGCAAGCGCATCGGTGCGCTCAGTTCCCGGCTCAGCGCGGCGGTGCGTTGCAGCAGCGCCGGGGTGCAGGTCTGGATGCGATCGGGCAGCAGCGCGCCGCGAATCAGGCCGTTGTTCACGCCATCGAAATCCCGGAAAAACCGTTCGGCGGCATCGAGCCCGGCCATGCCCCGGCCTTCGTCCCAGTGGTGCGCCAGGGTTCCATCGGCCTGCCAGTAGCTCATGCCGCTCATGTAGCAAGGGCCGAGGTAAGTGCGCAGCCCCAGTTCGGCCGCCACGCCTGCCACCGCCGCAAATTCGTCGTAGGTCTCGGCCCACTCGCGGTAATACATCGAAGTGATCGGCATGGCCGTGGTGATGCCGTTGCGAATCAGTTGGGTGAAGGCGTAGCGGTATTTGAAGATTTCTTCTTCGGGGCTGTAGCTTTCCCGCGATCCACGCGCCAGATACTGCGCTGACCATATCCGGCCCATGTCGCGCTCGTCGCCGTTGTCCAGGGTCAGCACCGTGGAATCGAGATCGCCCAAGGCATCCAGATCGATGAAGCCGGGGCCGATCAGCGTGTTGCCGTAATCAATCCATTGATCCACCGGCCCCGTATAACCGCGTCCGACAAACTCGATGCGTGAACCTGCGAACACCACTTCGCCATCGCGCCACAGCACATGCTGGGTGCCGTCGAAGCCGACCACGCAACTGGCCCGCAAGCCGATGCGCTTCACAAACGGCTGTCCAGCAAGCGACCACCCGCAGCAATCAACCGGCCCGCGCGATAGACCTGACGCAACGGCCGCGAAACCACCGCCTCACCCAGTGTTTGTACCGGCATCAACAGGAAGTCTGCGGGCTGGCCGATCTCCAGGCGATTGGCTTCGCAACCCAGCGCCTGGGCGCCGTTGACGGTTGCGGCCTCGAACGCTGCCGCGAGTTCTTCGTCCTTGTTCAAATCGAAACGGAACGCCAGCAGCATCGCCCGCTCCAGCATGTCGCCGTTGCCCATGGGCGACCAGGCATCACGAATGCCGTCCGAGCCCAGACACACATTCACGCCGGTTTCGCGCAGGGCCAGGAACGGCGGCACCGCACAATCGGCCGGGGCCGAACTCATCAGCGAAATACCCAGCGTCGCCAGGCGTTCGGCCACCGGTTTGACCTGGCTCCACGGCAACATCCCCAGGCAGTACGCATGGCTGATCATCACCCGGCCCTGGCGGCTGAAACGCTCGGTGTAGTCGGCGATCAGAGCGATCTGCCACAGACCCAGCTCACCCTTGTCGTGCAGGTGAATGTCGACGCCACGATCGAACTCGCTGGCCAGATTGAAGACGAAATTCAGTTGTGCGATGGGGTCGTTGTCGATACCGCACGGGTCCAGGCCACCGACGTTCTCCACGCCCAGGGCCATGGCTTCGCGCATCAGCTCGGCGGTGCCGGGGCGACTGATCAAACCCGTCTGCGGGAACACCACCAGTTGCAGGTCGATCAGGTCGCGGTAGTCTTCACGCAGTTGTTGCATGGCCTCGACATGCCGCAGGCCGAATTCCGGGTCGATGTCGACATGGCAACGCATGGTCAGCGAGCCACGGGCGATGCAGTTTTCCAGCAGGGAACCGGCCCGTTGCGCAATCGGTGTGGTGACTTCGCGCAGGATGCGCCGTTCGTTGGCGATGTAGTCCTTGAGGGTCGGGCCGGCGCTGTTGGGGCGCCAGGGTTGGCCCCAGAGGGTTTTGTCCAGGTGCACGTGGCTTTCCACCAGGGCGGGGGTGAGCAACTGGTTCTGGCCGTCGATGTCGGTAGCCAGCAGTTCGGTGGTCGAGGCCGGGCGGCGTTGGGCGAACCGACCGTTTTCGATCAGCAGGTCTTCGGCAGGGGCGCCGTAGGGGCGCACGTTGCGTAGCCAGCGGGGTTGGGTCATACAAACCTCATTCAGGTCTTTTAATCAGCGGTGTTCGGGCGGGCCTCATCGCGAGCAAGCTCGCTCCCACAGGGTTTCGAGGTGTTCACAAAATGTGTGATCCACACAAATCACTGTGGGAGCTGGCTTGCCTGCGATGGCCGCACCGCGGTTTCAAGTCGAACAATCAGCCCTTGAGCTTGGCCCAGATCCGGTCCTGCAGCTCCCGCGCCTTGTTGCTGCATTCCTTTTCCGGACGCAGGCGCGAGGCGAATTCGTCGGGCATGTTGATGGCGTCCATCACTCGCCATTTGGCATCGATCAGCTTGTCGCTCTGGATGCCGTTGTCGTAGGCGATGGCGTTGGAGACGGCGGCGGCGTTTTCCGGTTTCATCATCCAGTCGATGAAGGTCTTCGCGTTGCCGGGGTGCGGTGCGCTTTTCGGCACGGCGAAGTTGTCCTGGAACATCGCCAGGCCTTCCTTCGGATACACGTACTTGATGGTGCTCTTCTGCAAGGTGGCCCGCGCTGTAGAACCGTTCCAGTTCTGCATCATGATCACTTCACCGGAGGCCATGCGGTCGACGGTGTTGTCCGAGCTGTACATCTTCAGGAAGGGTTTCTGTTTTTGCAGCAGTTCGAGGATGCGCTTGGCGTCCTGGGGGTTTTCGCTGCACTCGTCGACATTCAGGTAATGACTGGCGGCGTTGATCACGCTGCTGGAGGTGTCGAGGGCGGCGAGCTGGCCTTGTAGTTCCTTGCGTGGCTCGAAGAACTCTTTCCACGAGTCGTCGAGCTTGCCGCCGGGCACTCGGGCGCTGTCATAGGAGAACCCGGTAGTGCCCCACAGGTACGGTGCCGAGAACTTGCGGCCCGGGTCGAAGCTCGGGTCGCGGAACGCCGGTTTGACGTACTGGAAGTTGGGCAGGGCCGAGGCGTCGATTTCCAGCAGCAGGTCCTGGTTGATCAGGGTGCGCATGATCGATTGCGACGGCACGATCACGTCATACGCCGCACCGCCGGCCTGCAGCTTGGCCAGCAGGGTTTCGTTGCTGTCGTAGCCGTCCATGGTGACCTTGATCCCGGTCTCCTTTTCGAACTTGGCCAACAGCTCGACCGGGTAGTAGTCGGTCCAGTTGTAGAAGAACAGTTCCTTGGGCTCGGCGGCCTGGGCGCCGAACGCAGTGAGTGCGGTGAAGCAACTCAAGGCCAGGCCGGCAACGGCGAAACGCATGCTTTTCACTTTCTTGCTCATATAGAAGTCTCCAGGCTTATTGTTGTTTGCCGCGCTGTCCCAGCCAGAAGGCCAGCACCACCAGCACGATGGAAATCACCAGCATCAGCGTTGAAATCGCATTGATCTCCGGTGTCACGCCGGCCTTGATCGCCGAGAAGATGTACACCGGCAGGGTCGTCGAGCCGGGGCCGGCGACGAAGAAGGTCATGATGAAATCGTCGAGGCTGACCACGAACGCCAGCACCGAACCGGACAGCACCGCCGGCCACAGCAGCGGCAAGGTCACCCGGCGAAATACCTGCCACGGGTTGGCGTACAGGTCGTTCGCCGCTTCCAGCAGGCTCTTGTCCAGGTCATTGAGCCGCGCACGAATCGGCAGGTAAGCGAAGGGAATGCAGAAGCCGATGTGCGCGACGATCACCGTCAGCAGACCTAGCTTGATCCCCAGCGCCATGAACAGCAGCAGGGTGGCCACGGCGGTGACGATCTCCGGCAGGATCAACGGCAGGTTGATCCCGCCCTCGACCATTTTCTGCCCGTAGAACGGCCGGTAAGTCGCCAGCGCCGCGAGCAGGGCAATCGCCGTGGCGCACACCGTGGCGATGCTGGCGACGATGATCGAGTTCAGCGCCGCCGTCTGGATCGACGGGTTGGCCAGGATGCGTCCATACCAGTCGAATGAGAACTCGGTCCACACCGTCGCCGAGCGGTTGGCGTTGAAGCTGTAGGCGATCAATACAAAGATCGGCAGGTACAGATAGGCCAGCATCAACAGGCTGACTTCACGGGTCAGCGGCAGTTTCTTCAGGTGCAGGGCGATCATGCTTGGGCTCCTGGGCGTTGGGTCTTGGCGGCATTGCGGCTATAGAGGGCGTAGAGCACCAGGGACAGCAACATGATTCCCAGCAACAGGAACGACAGCGAGCTGCCCAGCGGCCAGTTGCGCGCGGTGCCGAACTGCTGCTGGATCAGGTTGCCGATCATCAAGGTCTTGCCGCCGCCGAGGATTGCCGGGGTAATGAAGGCACCCAGGCTTGGCACGAACACCAGCAAGGCTCCGGCAATCACCCCCGGCATCGACAGCGGCAGGATGATCCGGCGCAATGCGTGCCAGCGGTTGGCGCCCAGGTCGTAGGCGGCTTCCACCAGGCGCCAGTCGAGTTTTTCCAGGGTCGAGTAGATCGGCAAAATCATGAATGGCAGGAAGCTGTAGACCAGGCCGACGCTGACCGCGAAGTCGTTGTAGAGCAGGGTGATGCCACCGGCCTGGGGGAACAGCGCGTTGAGGCTCTGGGCGACCCAGCCGTGTTCGCGCAGGATGATCAGCCACGCGTAGTTGCGGATCAGCAGGTTGGTCCAGAACGGGATGGTGATCAGCAATACCATCAGGTTGCGCCGACGTGGTGTCAGGCTCGACATCCACAACGCCACCGGAAAACCGAACAGGAAGCACAGGACCGTGGTGCCACCGGCCTGGAACACCGAACGCAGCAGCGCCTGGGCGTAGACCCAGTTGAGCTCCAGTTCGCCATCAAAACCTTCCTGGAAAAACAGCTGCACGTAGCTTTGCAATTGCCAGTCGGCCTGCCAGTCGACGCCGCCATAGACGTTGCGCGGCAACAGGCTGATGTAGCCCATGATGCCCAGCGGAATGGCGATCAGGGCCAGCAGGGTCAGGACCACCGGGCTGAGCAACAGCACACGGTTGAGGGCTGGGGAAGTGCTGCTGACGCTCATCTCAGGCCTCCATCAACAGGCAGGCGTGGGGCGGCAGGTTGACCGCGACACGATCGCCCACCACCCGCCCGTGGTTCAGGCCTTCGTTGTTCTCGCGCAGCATGACCTTGATGTCGTTGTTCAGGCGGCATTGATAGAGCGTGGCCGTGCCGACATACAGCACGGCTTCGATCACGCCGCGCAGGTGATGCGGCTGTGTCGGTTCGACCAGTTGCGAGCGCTCGGGGCGGAACGCCAGTTGCACCTTGCTGCCGTCAAAGCCCTGGGCCGGGCAGGGGATTTCCACGGGCATGCCGTTGGGCACGAAGAGCTTTTCGTTCTGTTGGCCACGTTTGATATGACCGGGAAGGAAGTTGATGTCGCCGATGAACTGCGCGACGAACTGATGCTGCGGACGCTCGTAGATTTCATTGGGCGTGCCGATTTGCAGGATCTTGCCGGCGGACATCACGGCGATGCGATCGGACAGGGTCAGGGCTTCTTCCTGATCGTGGGTGACGAAAATGAAGGTGATCCCGGCTTCTTTCTGCACGCGCTTGAGTTCGACCTGCATTTCCTTGCGCAACTTGAGGTCCAGGGCCGACAGCGGTTCGTCGAGCAGCAACACTTTGGGTTTTGGCGCCAGGGCCCGGGCCAGAGCCACCCGTTGCTGTTGGCCGCCGGACAGTTCGGCCGGTTTGCGCTTGGCTAGGTGCTGCATTTGCACCAGCGCGAGCATCTCATTGACACGCTGCGGGATCAGTTTGCGATCAAGGCCCTGCATCTCGAGGCCGAAGGCGATATTCTGCGCAACACTCATGTGCGGAAACAACGCGTAACTCTGGAACACCGTGTTGACCCGACGTTTGAACGGCGGCAAATCGTTGACCGGCTCGCCCGCAAGGCGGATCTCACCGTCGCTGACATGCTCGAAGCCGGCGATGGTGCGCAACAGGGTGGTTTTGCCGCAGCCGGAAGGGCCGAGCAGGGTGAAAAATTCGTTGTCGGCGATGTCGACCGAGACGTTGTCCAGGGCTGGCGTCAGTCCCGGATCGTCGGAATATCGCTTTGAGACGTTTCGCACTTCGATTGCTGTTGGGTGACCCATTATGGTGCATTCCTTTAATTATTGTATGCAAAATCTGGATGCAATTTAGAAATACCCGGATTAATCTGCCCGTGCAAGCCCCTTTTTCAATGGCTGTTCATTCGCCAGGGTCGGTTGCACAGGGCGCCAGGAGTTGATGAATGACGGAAAAGAAACTGGAAACCACGGTCGACCGCGTCTACCAAGGGGTTTACGAGGCGATCAGCAAACGCTCGTTGCGTCCGGGCATGAAGCTTGGCGAAGCCTCTTTGGCCGAGCTGTTCAATGTCAGCCGCACGTCTGTCCGGGCCGCGCTCAAGCAATTGGAGGCCGACGGACTGGTCACCACCGAGCCCAATAAAGGTGCGTCGGTGTCGTTGCCCAGTGACGAAGAGATCCGTTCGCTGTTCGAAACCCGGCGTCTGATCGAGATCGGTATCGTCAGCGAACTGTGCCGCCGTCGTGATACGGCGGTGACCCAGGACCTGCGCGATCACTTGCTGCTGGAAGATGAAGCGCATCAGAGCGGTGATCACGAACGACTGATTCACCTGCTCGGCGAGTTCCACATCAAACTGGCCCGCAGCCTGAACAACCCGGTGCTGCTCGACTGGTTCCAGAAGCTGATTTCCCGGGCATCGTTGTATGCCGCAGCGCTGGATGACGACAGCCACGAGGTCTGCCGCGACGACGAACACCTGCGGTTGATCGAGTACATCGAGGCGGGGAACCAGAGTGCGGCCATCGAGCTGACCTGCATGCATTTGAATGGCATCGAGAAGGCCATTCTGGATGTCGCGGCCACGCTGAAAAGCAGTTACAACCCGCTCAAGCATCTGATTGAGGTGTAGGTTGCAGTTTCCTGGACACTGAAGATCAAAAAGTGGGAGCGGCGGTGCGGCGATCCGACTTGCTCGCGAAAGCGGTGTATCAGCAGACGAATGTGGTGAATGACACACCGCCTTCGCGAGCAAGCCCGCTCCCACAGGGAATCTCTACTGGCCACTGATTCCCGGCTCGACAAGGAAGCCTCAGAATCAGCTATACCTCTATGAAACGAATAGCGTGCAGGATGCTCGAAACAAACGGGCGCAACTTACCGGGATAGAGCCAGCCGATGCAGTTTCTAGAGGATAGCCACGGGTGCTCCGGGTGGAACGGCGAAATGGCCGGGCGCATTCGTGCGTTCGACTGGAGCCTGACCGAGCTTGGTCCGCTCGATTCATGGTCCAGGAGCCTGAGCAGCGCGGTGCAGTTGATGCTCGCGTCTCCGCTGCCGATGGTGATGCTCTGGGGCCAGTCCGGGTACATGATCTATAACGACGCTTATTCGAAGTTTGCCGGTGGGCGTCATCCATATCTGCTCGGCTCCTCTGTAGAACTGGGTTGGCCGGAGGTCGCCGAATTCAATCGCCACGTGGTCGACACCTGCCTGGCGGGCGGCACCTTGTCCTATCGCAACAAAGAACTGGAGCTGCTGCGTGACGGGGTTCCGGAAGATGTCTGGATGGACCTTTACTACAGCCCGGTGGCTGACGATGACGGACGTCCCGCCGGGGTCATGTCCATGGTGGTGGAAACCACGGAGCGGGTGATATCCGAGCAACGCCGACAAGTGGCTGAAGACGCTTATCGTGCGGATAACGAGCGGGTACGCCTGGCATTGAACGCCGGTGCCTTGCTCGGTTCCTTTGTCTGGGACATCAAGACCAACGTGCTGTCGGGTGATGAGCGATTCGCTCGCACGTTCTCTTATCCACCCGGGCAAGACTTGGGCAACCTGTCTCAGGAGATCGTCGAAGGGCGGATCCATCCGGACGACCGTAGCTGGGTTCAGGAACGGGCCACGCTGGCGGTCGAGACTGGCGAACCCTACAACGTCGAGTACCGGATCCAGCGCCCCGACGGCAGTTACTTCTGGGTGCTCGCCAGCGGTTGCTGCGAATTCGATGAGCAAGGCGAGGCATTTCGTTTCCCCGGCGTGCTGATCGATATTCACGAACGCAAGATCGCCGAAGAATCCCTGCTCAAGTTCACCCGCAACCTGGAGCAGCGGGTGGCCGATGAGGTCGAGGCAAGGCTGGCGGCGGAAGAACAACTGCGCCAGTCACAGAAACTCGAAGCCATCGGTGGCCTCACCGGCGGTGTGGCCCATGACTTCAACAACCTGTTGCAGGTGATCGCTGGCAACCTGCACCTGTTGGCACGCCATGAGCCGAATAACCCCAATGTGCAGCGCCGGGTATCGGCGTCGATTGCCGCGGTCGAGCGCGGTGCCAAACTGTCCTCGCAACTGCTTGCATTCGCCCGTCGCCAACCGTTGTCGCCCGCGGTCTTCACGTTGCGGCAGATTTTCGATGGCCTGGCGGAACTGTTGCAGCGTGCCTTGGGGGAAACCCTTCAGGTGCACATGGCAGCGCCTGAAGATTCCTGGAATGTGTTTGTCGATCGCAATCAACTGGAAAACGCCATTCTCAACCTGGCGATCAATGCCCGGGACGCCATGCAGGGTGAGGGGACCATTGATCTTTGTGCGGACAACATCGTCCTCGATCGTAAGTTTTGCGCCGGCAAGGGCATTGCTGCCGGGGACTATGTGCGGGTTTCCGTGACGGATACCGGCGTCGGCATGCCGCCGCAGGTGCTGGCCCAGGCATTCGAGCCGTTCTTTACCACCAAGGCCGACGGGCAGGGCACCGGATTGGGCCTGAGCATGGTGTTTGGCTTCGTCAAGCAGAGTGGCGGTCATATCGAAATCGCCAGCGACGTGGGGCAGGGGACCCGGGTGCAGTTGTACTTCCCGCGCACCTTGCGCGCGGCACCCAGCGAAACGCCGGGCCCTGTTGTGCCGCAAAGGGGCGGGCACGAACGCATCCTGGTGGTCGAAGACAATGAGGCCGTGCGGGTGTCGGCGGTGGAGTTGTTGCGCGAAGAGGGCTATCAAGTTCTGACGGCGACCAACGGTGATGTCGCCATGCAAATGTTGCTGGAAAGGGTGACCGTGGACCTGATATTCACCGACGTGGTCATGCCCGGCCTGATCAAGAGTTCGGACCTGGCGGCCTGGGCGAAAGTGCAAGAACCACCGGTGGCCGTGCTGTTCACCTCGGGGCATACCCGCGACATCATCTCGCGCAATCACCAGCTCAGCCCCGACACTCACTTGTTGAGCAAACCCTACAATCCCGAAGCACTCAGGCAGATGGTGCGCATGGTGCTTAACGGCTGAAACCAGTGGAAGTGCCGGTGCAGGCAAAGGTTTTATCGCCTGTGCGACAGGACGACGAACGGACACCGCTGGTCTGACAGGTGGTCGACAGAACGGGCAAACCGAGGCCATTCTGATAGTTGGTGAACGCAATTGATCGCGTTTCGCTGCCGATCAACAAACGGAGGTGTTCCATGCCGGTGCCCCATGACCTTTATCAGGATCTGAAACGCTCAAAGGAAGAAATCCAGCAGAAACGCACCAAGGATCCGTTACTGGATTCACTGCTTAACAAGTATTCCCAGGCGGATGCCGAAGTGGTGAAAGCAGAGGAGGCCAAGTCCAACGATGACACCGTAAGGAAGCTCAAGGAGGTACGTTTGCTGGTCAAGGACAAGATCGTCAAGCAACTGGGCTCGACATCCTGACCCAGCGTGCTGCCACCGACGACCGGTGGCCGGAAAGTTGGAACGGCAACCAGAACCGGCACCTCGAATGCTCAGAGCCCGATGTTACGGCTCTCAACGAGGTGCCTCATGACCCCGCCCGAATATCCCAGTGAACTGAACACTGTTCCTGTGGGAGCGAGCCTGCTCGCGATAGCGGAGGGTCAGTCACCAGTGTTGTTGAATGTGCCTCAGTCATCGCGAGCAGGCTCGCTCCCACATTGGGTCTTCAGTGTATTCAGATAGTGGTACTGCTCATTGCAATGCCTTGCTCAAAGGCAATCGCACCATGTTCTGCGCTTTCAGCGAACCGAAATACAACCAGTCCCCATACTCGCGCACCGTGGTGATCGGTGAGTAGTTGTCGCTGCTGCCATCCTGCAGGTTGGCGATCACTTTGCCCTCAAGGTCCAGGCCCAGGGCAAATCCGCGTTTTTCCACGGGCTTGGGCAAGATGGTCATGGCCCGCACGATCATCTTGCGTACCAACGGATGCGCCGCCGTGGCGTCGAGCAAGGGGTTTCGGGGGGCATAGAGTGCCACCCAGAAGCGGTCGCGGCCATTGAACGACAGGTTGTCCGGCAGCCCTGGCAGGTTGTCGATAAACAGGTCGTGGGTGCCGGCCTTCGGACCGCTGAGCCAATAACGGCTGATGCGGTAGGCACCGGTTTCATTGACCAGGACATAGGCATCGTCCGGTCCCAGGGTCACGCCGTTGGCAAACTCCAGCTTGTCCAGCACAACCGACGTCTTGCCGGTCTGGAAATCGTAGCGCAGCAGTCGACCGTCGCCGCCGTGTTCGATCACGGCCTCTGCGTCGTGGCCATAGCCGAAGCGGCTCGAAGCATCGCTGAAATAAGCGTAGTGACCAGGTTTGTCGATAACCACATCGTCGATAAAACCGAAGGGAACGCCGCCGGCCTCTGTGGTCAAGGCCACCAGACGCCCCTGGGCGTCGAGGGACAACAAGCCTTTGACGGCATCGGCGACCACCAGCAGACCATTGGGATGCCGGGCCAGGCCCAGTGGCCGGCCACCGGTAACGGCCAGGAGTTTGGTGGTCTTGCCATCCAGGCTCGTGCGGATCAGGCGACCGTCGTGCAGGCCGGTGATGAGCGTGTCGTTTTCCAGCAACAAGGCTTCCGGCCCGTCGATGTCGGCGGCACCGACGCGTTCCACCCCCTTGAGCCGCTGATTGTCGGCGTAGATTCCGCTGGTGAGGGACGGCGCAGGTTGTGGTGTCCAGGCCACCGGTCGCACCTTGGTCGGCATCAGCAACAGGAAGGCGCCGATAACGACGATGACCAGCAACAGACATTTGAAGGTTCTGCTCACGCGCCCACCCCTGTCGCCGCCAGGTACTTCTGCGCCATGTCGCGCAACGCCAGCATCGACGCTGCCGATTCCCGATCGATGCGCCGTTTGAGCAACAACCGGTTGGCAATGCGCATCGTCAGGCCGCTTAACTGATACTCAAGGGTGCGGACGAAGCGGGTGTCCTCGCCTGTGGCATCGCATTCATAGGTCACCACCAGCGACAGGCCGTGATCACCCCGGGCCTCAGCGCTCCAGCGCCGCCCGGGCAGGTACTCCGCCACCTCCCAGCGCAAGTGCCCGTCACGCCCGCCGGCTCGGATGTCTTCCTCGAAACGTGCGCCGGCATACAACGGACCTTTTGGCCCATCGATGCGCAGTGACGACGGATGCCATTGCGGCCAAAGGGTCACGGTGCTGGCGTAGGCAAGTACCTCGACCGGGTTTCCGGCAATGACAATCTGATGCTGCATGCGGGTCATGGGCGTTCTCGTCGGGTTGAGCGGCGCAGGTTCCGGCTCCCAATAGAGGGTGCCGAACAGGTAGTCCATCAGCGGGAAAACGATGTTGAAATTACGCTCTTGCATCAGTTCACGGCGGTGATGCAGTTCGTGCAGCCGGCGCATCTGGCGGATCCACGGCAAGCGTGTGACCAGGTTGCGCGGCGGCAGATGCTCGCAAGCATGAAACACTTCATAAGCCAGGTAACCGAGGACAAGAAGGCCGCCGACCAATCCGGCGACGTTGGTATTGATGTGCTTGAGCAGCCACCAGAGGGGCAGGGCGACGGCGAGGGTGTGCAGCACGATCAGCCACGCCGGAAACAGAATCACCCGCCAGTCGCGGGCGCTGTCGTAGGTCATGTGGCCGGGGGTGAAAAAGCTGTGGTGGTCGACTGCGTGACGGGCATAAAACAGCCGGGCGAAGCTCTTTTTATGATGCCCCAGGTGGCGATGCACCATGTACACGCCGAGGTTGAACAGCAGCAGCGTGACGGGCACCGCCAGCCATTCTGCTGGCCGCACCTGATGTACGTTGCTCCAGAAAGCGCTGATCGCCACTGCCCCGAACACCAGGACAAACGCGCCGTGCAGCCAGGGGTTGTAGAGCGGATGAATGTCGGCGCGGTAACGGCTGCGGAATCCTTCGGTGGTCTGCCTCACTGCAATCACCTGTCGTTTTTGTTATCTCTTTCAGATTAGCCGATCCCGGTGATTTGACGGGCCGAACCTTGAGCACACAACGGCCATGATCCGGTGCAAACCGGTCTCAGGTCAGCGGATCCCAGCGCTGCGACCAGTCTTCGTCGGAGTCGATGACCTTGCGCAGCAGGTCGAAGGCGTGTTGCAGCGTCGGCGAGTCACGATCGCGCGAGTAGACCAGATAGGTCGGGTAGTTGAATTCCGGTGCCTTGGGCACCCGTTCCAGGGCGCCGCTTTGCAGATAACTCTGCACGACGCGGGTGCGAAAGTAGCCACTGCCGCCGTTTTCGAGAAGGTACTGCAAGCCCAGCGGACCGAGATTGAAACTCAGTGCAGCCTTGGCTTTTTCCGGCAGGGCAGCGTCGTGCTGGCGCCGGAAATCAGCGCCCCAATCGATGTACACATAAGGATCGGGTTTGTCGGCCTGGCGCACGAGAATCAGTTTTTCTTCGAGTATCTGCTCGACCTGCAAACGTGGCCAATACTCGGGCTGATACACCAGTGCGGCATCCAGAACGCCCAACTCCAGTTGCCGCAGCAGGTTTTCGCCGTCGCGGATTTCCATGCGCAGGGCGTGGCTGGGGATGTTCTTGCGAATTTCGCCGGCCCAGCCGAGCATCAGCGGGTTGCACAGGCTCACCTCGCCACCGATGTGCAGTACATCGCGATAACCCTCGGGCAGCGGCAAATCACGCCGCGCGGCTTCCCAGGTTTGCACCAACTGATTGGCGTAGACCACGAACGCTTCACCGTTGGGCGTCAGGCGGGCGCCGGCACGATTGCGCACGAACAGGGTGCTGCCCAACTGGCTCTCGAGTTTTTGCACCCGTGCGGTGATCGCGGTCTGGGTGACATGGAGTTTTTCCGCGGCGGCAGCCAGGCTGCCATGGCGGACGATTTCGAGGAAGGTGCGGGCGAGGTCGATGTCCATGGGGTGGCCGGTGTGGGGAGTGCGGATATTGTATGAGCACCACCGAACCTGTGGCGAGGGGGCTTGCCCCCGTTGGGGCGCGAAGCGACCCTTTAGACCCGCTCAAACATAGCAGGGCTTCGGATTGACGACTGCTTCGCAGCCGAACGGGGCGATGCGGCGATCCGACAAGCCCCCTCGCCACAGGGCAGGCAAAAACGACGAATCCCGCCACTAAGGGCGGGATTCGATTGCAGCAGGCACGCTCCCGAAGTTCGGGAGCCAGGTGCTTACGACGGGAACAGTTCGGACAGTTTCATCGCCAGCATCATGTCGCCTTCAGCGCGCAGTTTGCCGCCCATGAACGCTTGCATGCCGTCAGTCGAACCGTCGACGATGCCTTCCAGGGTTTCGCCGTCCATCACCAGGGTCACCTGGGCGTCCGGGTTCTCGCCTTCCTGCAGCTCGCAGGTCTGGTCTTTGACGATCAGCGAGAAGTTCTTGGTGTCGTCGATGCGGAAACCGAAGACCAGGTCCAGACCGGCAGCAGCGGCTGGGTTGAACTTGGCTTTCATTGCTTGTACGGCGTCTGCTACGGAGGTCATGGTTCGATCCTTTCTTGGGTAATAAGAGCTGGGTGATTACAGCCAGGGTCACAATAGTCCGGACTCAGCGAAACGTGATGAGTTCCGGGGCCTTCAACAGTTGCAGGTGGGCATGACCGTTGAAGGAAGCCAGGGACACCTCGCGACCACGAAACTTAAGCTGGTTGAGCGAGGTGTTGACGATTTGCCAGTTCAATTCAAAGGCCTGCCGGGCAGGCATTTGTGTAATCAAGTGGAGCAGGGCGGTGATGGTGCCGCCGGATGTGAACACGGCGATTTTCTGGGTGTTGTCAGCCTGGTCGAGGATGCGATGCAAGCCGGCCTGCACCCGCTCGACAAACCCCAGCCAGCTTTCCAGGCCCGGTGTGTCAAAGGTGCCGGCCAGCCAGCGCTCGATGATCAGGGCGAAGATACGCTGGAACTCACCGCGGTTTTGCGCGGCGTTGCGCAGGATGTTCAGGGCTTCGGGTTCGTCCGGCAGCATGGCCGGCAACAGCGCGCGGATCACCGCATCGGCGTCGAACTCGTTGAAGGCGGAGTCGGTTTCCAGCAACGGCACCGGCAGGCCCACCGCGGCGAATTGTTCCAGCGCGCTGTTGGCCGTGTGCTGCTGGCGGCGCAGATCTCCCGCCAGGCAGCGGTCGAAGCTGATCCCGAGTTCGGCCAGGTGGCGGCCAAGGATTTCTGCCTGACGAATGCCGGTCGGCGACAGGACGTCGTAGTCGTCTGCACCGAAGGAGGCCTGGCCATGTCGAATCAAATAGATGCTGCCCACGTCCGCGTCTTCCCGGTACGTTGAAGGTTTGGCGAGGTTATGAGGATGGCGGTGTGCTGTCAATGAAAAAACATACGCTTGTTTGAAATGCCCGTTACAGGCCTGCTGCCAGAGGTTTCATGGCTGGTCGCAAGGTCGGCGCATGGGTATGCTGGAGGTATCCCGCGCGCGTTCAAGCCGCGCATCGTTTGAGGAGTCCCTGTGGAGTTTTTTTCCGAGTACGCCATATTTCTGGCCAAGACCGTGACCCTGGTGATTGCCATTCTGGTGGTCCTGGCCAGTTTTGCGGCCTTGCGCAGCAAAGGGCGGCGCAAGTCGTCCGGCCAGTTGCAGGTCAGCAAGCTCAATGATTTCTACAAAGAGCTGCGCGAACGCCTGGAGCAGACCTTGCTCGACAAGGACCAGCTCAAGGCCTTGCGCAAGACCCAGGCTAAAACCGACAAAAAGCAGAAGAAAAAACCCGAGGCCAAACCCCGGGTGTTCGTGCTGGATTTCAATGGCGATATCAAGGCTTCGGCCACCGAAAGCCTGCGCCACGAAATCACTGCCTTGCTGACCCTGGCCACACCGAAGGACGAAGTGGTGCTGCGCCTGGAAAGCGGCGGTGGCATGGTTCACAGCTACGGTCTGGCCTCCTCGCAACTGGCACGAATCCGTGAGGCCGGCGTGCCCTTGACCGTGTGCATCGACAAGGTCGCGGCCAGTGGTGGCTACATGATGGCGTGCATTGGGCAGAAGATCATCAGTGCACCCTTCGCGATTCTCGGCTCGATTGGCGTGGTGGCGCAGTTGCCCAACGTCAATCGCTTGCTGAAAAAGCACGACATCGACTTCGAAGTGCTGACCGCCGGTGAATACAAACGCACCCTGACCGTGTTTGGCGAAAACACCGAGAAGGGGCGGGAGAAGTTCCAGCAAGACCTGGACATCACCCATCAACTGTTCAAGAAATTCGTGTCGCGCTATCGCCCGCAACTGGCGATCGATGAAGTGGCCACCGGCGAAATCTGGCTCGGTGTCGCAGCGCTGGACAAACAACTGGTCGACGAACTCAAGACCAGTGATGAATACCTCTCCGAGCGCGCCAGCAAGTCCGAGCTCTATCACTTGCATTACACCGAACGCAAAAGCCTGCCAGAGCGCATTGGCATGGCCGCCAGCGGCTCGGTCGATCGCGTGCTGCTGAGCTGGTGGAGCCGTTTGACCCAGCAACGCTTCTGGTAACGGGCCAGGAGATACTGCAAAACATCCAGCCGGGGCATTTGTCCCGGCTTTTTTTTGGTGCGCCAGGCATGGCGCGTTGCGCGAAGCGCAACCAGCTTGGCTGTGGTGGCCTCGCTGGTGACTTGGAGGTGTAAGTCCTCTACACACCCGGCAAGGGGAAGTGTTAGCCAGAGGCAAGGGTGTCGCGGGCGACTGCGAATCTGAAGGAAGCCCGAGGCAAAATGCTGGCCTGACGAACAGGAAGCGGATAGAGGCGGCGCAGCGGGGTAAGAAGGCCAATATCTTCAAAGCCCAATACTTGCACGGAACGCTGTGACGTAGATCCGACAGGCATAAGCAGGAAGGTCGCGCGAATTACCCTGGGAGATCTGTGGGTTTGCCACTGTGCTACCGAGCGTCGAGAGGCGACGGGATGAGCCCATAGAAGTCAGCTGAGGCCGTAGTAAGTGGCGGATTACCGCGTCACCAAGGGCCGAACAGGTTATGCCGCCAGTAGGCGTCAGAGTCTCGTCGAATGTTGAAACGCAGAATATTCTCCAAGAGAAAACTGTTACCCCAGGTCCTGGACGGTATCCGAGGATGAAGGCTGACAGGGCGCAAACATCGACGGCGTCTGTGGCGTGGACGAACGCGGAGCCGGACACGCTGATGGTGCGGGTGCTTGCACCCGCCAACCTCAAGCGTGCGTATCAACGCGTGGTCAGCAACAAGGGCGCACCGGGTGCCGATGGCATGACGGTCGACCAGCTGGCGGGCTACGTGAAACAGTATTGGCCGATCCTCAAGACTCGGCTGTTGGCCGGCGAATACCACCCGCAAGGTGTACGCGCCGTCGATATCCCCAAACCCAAAGGCGGTACAAGACAGCTGGGTATCCCCAGCGTCGTGGATCGCCTGATCCAGCAGGCGCTGCTGCAACAGCTCACGCCAATCTTCGATCCGCTGTTTTCGGACTACAGCTACGGCTTTCGTCCGGGCAGAAGCGCTCATCAAGCCATCGAAACCGCCCGCGCCCATGTGGCGGCGGGCCACCGCTGGTGCGTGGAACTCGATCTGGAGAAGTTCTTTGATCGGGTCAACCACGATGTATTGATGGCCTACATCGAGCGTCAAATCGAAGATAAACGTGTGCTTATGCTGATCCGTCGTTATCTCGAAGCGGGAATGATGTCGGGCGGGATCGCCAGCCGACGGCAGGAAGGGACGCCGCAAGGCGGCCCGCTCTCACCGTTGTTGTCGAACATCCTGCTCAATGAACTCGACCGCGAACTGGAACGGCGGGGCCATCGTTTTGTACGCTATGCCGACGACGCCAACATTTATGTGCGCAGTCGTCGTGCTGGCGAGCGAGTGCTGGTCAGGGTTGAGCGCTTCCTGAATCAACGCCTGAAACTGACGTTGAATCAAGAAAAGAGCCGAGTAGCACGGCCGTGGGCGTGTGATTACTTGGGTTACGGGATGAGCCTGCATAAACAGCCGAGGCTGAAAGTAGCTACGATGAGCCTGAATCGCTTGCGCGATCGGCTCAGAGAACTGCTGCGCGGAGCGCGGGGCCACAAGATGGCAAGCGTCATTGAACGGATTAACCCGGTGTTACGTGGTTGGGCGGGTTACTTCAAGCTCAGCCAGAGCAACCGCCCCCTTGAGGAGTTGGATGGCTGGATGCGCCGTAAACTTCGCTGTGTCATTTGGCGTCAATGGAAGCAGCGCCCAACGAGGGCGCGCAACCTGATACGTCTGGGGATCAGCGAAGCACGCGCCTGCAAATCAGCGTTCAACGGGCGCGGGCCATGGTGGAATTCGGGAGCGTCACATATGAATCACGCGCTGCCGAAGAAGCTGTGGGACAGCCTGGGGCTGGTCCCAATACTGGATACGATAAAACGGCTTAACCGCATAACCTGAACCGCCGTATACGGACCCGTACGTACGGTGGTGTGAGAGGACGGCGGCTGTGAAGCCGCCTCCTACTCGATCCTGCGAATGCTTGCCCGATGTCCTCCACGGCTCGGCGAAATCTCTGTAGGCAGCAGGCGACCGTTCCTGCTTTCGGCAACGCGGCAGCTGGTTATGTTGGTGTTCCAAAAATAGTTGCCATGGAATGCATATGAATGACCATCAGACACCGCTTCATCCCGATCTTGCGTCGCTGCGCGAAACACTGAAGTCTGTGGTGAGCGCGGCTTTACCGCAGTCTCCCGAGCAGTTCGGTGCACAGTTGATCAAGGAAAAATGGGGACAAGACATCGACCCGCAAACCGCCCTGTTGGTCACTCTGGATTACCGCTACCGCGGGCACCCGCCACAAGACGGTATCGAGCAAGGCCAGGTGGCAAACACACAAACCCTGGTGCAGGCGTTGCTGGCGAACTACCAGACCGTTGGTGAC
The DNA here is from genome assembly GCF_057839025.1 of Pseudomonas sp. KH_046_1. Taxonomy (NCBI): domain Bacteria; kingdom Pseudomonadati; phylum Pseudomonadota; class Gammaproteobacteria; order Pseudomonadales; family Pseudomonadaceae; genus Pseudomonas; species Pseudomonas sp. KH_046_1. The sequence continues at coordinate 3,420,446 of NZ_CM174481.1, read as the reverse complement.
GGGCGCTTCGCCGAAAGCGCATTCGGCTTGTACACACCGCCCGATGTCGGTCCGTCCATTCGCATCGTGGAGCATGTCGATGAATTCGCCGATCACGGCAATGGCAATCACCATACCTACGAAGGCATCTATCGCCAGACCACGCCTCAGGTGTATGGACCGGCAACGCAAATTGCCCTCAGGCCAGCGGCGTTCAAGCAGTGGGTATGGGAGCTGGATTTGCAAACCCTCTATCAGGCCTACCTGGATCGCGCCTGGCCCTCCGACAAGCGAATCGCCCAGGCGCAGCCTTACGACCTGAGAACCTCGGCCAAGGCCGCCTTTATCATGAGCGCCTGCCTGCAACATCAGGAGGGCAGTTTGAGTCAGGAAGGCCTGGCCCTGGCCATGCAGGCCGCCGGTTTGCCAGCGGAGCAGGCCTGGAGTGCGTTGTCCATCGATCAGGTGCAGGCGCCCACTCGCGTCAGTGCGCCGATCGAAGTAGGTCGGCTGACGATCTATCGCTACACATCGGACGATATTTGGTGTTACCGCCACCGTCACAGCGGCCGGGTCTTGTTGAATATTCCCGGCAACTCCTCACCCTTGCATGAATTCGCCGACTGGCGGCACCTGCGCCAATGGATCGTGGACCAAGGCAGGGTTGCCGCCACACGGCAAGCGCTGGTCGCGCATTTTGCCGAGGACGATCGTGAAGACGGCACTTTCCATGCGGGCGTGTTGACGGCGTTGGAGGGCATGGCGGTTTACCCGAAGGAGCACTGGCTGAAAAAGAACGCGGGGTTTTTCAACAACGACGGTTTCTGGGACCCGCAGGACTACGTCGACCTTGAGCGTGCGCCGACCGACACCGACCCGTTTGCGCAACTGGTGCTGACCATGAAGCAGGCCTCCATGGCCAGCGTCAAAACCATCCGTGACGATGCCCAGGTCAATCGCGACAACCTGAGCGCGGTGGTGCAACCGCTTGTGCAGTGGATCAACCGGCTGGGGCCTTTGGCATTGTTCATTCCGGGAGGCGAGGGCGTCCTGGTGCTGGCCGGCCTGATCGACGCCGGTTACGGCCTCGATCAGGCCATCAACGGTAAAACACCGGAGCAGCGCTCCGAGGGCGTGACGCGTACGGTGTTCGGCTTGCTCAATGCGCTTCCGTTGATCGGTGCGGTGGCGGCACTCAAGGGCGAAGAAAAAATCGCCGGAACGCTGCACGAGCCGGGGGAGCCGGGGAACGAGCCGCATCCCGGAGCGCCGGCCGAGCCCACACCCGGGTCGGTTTCGGCACCGGTGTCGACACGTGTGGAGTTGATGCGTGGCGTTTGCGCACCGCTTGCGGCCTTCAGTGATGAGGTATTGGCGCAGATCGCGCGGATCAGCACGGTCGACGACGATATGCTGCGTCTGATGCAGACCGGTCGTGCGCCGACGCCGTCGCTTGCCGACACCATCACACGCTTCAAGCTCGATCAGGAACTCGAAACTGTCGGCGATCCGCAAACACGGGCCGGATTGTTCAACGCCCGCTATCAGGCGCTCCAGCACTCGGACCAGGATTGGATTCGCCTGTTTCAGCGCGAGTACCCCGATTTGCCGAAAAGTGCCGTGGAGCAGATCCTCGATCGTTCGGGGGTCGACATCGATCGGCCCATCGATGCTGACGAGGCGCTGCAACTGTTCAAGCGCCTGGACAACAAGGCACGCGAGTATCAGCGGCATGTACGACTCAACCGGGCCTATGAAGGCCTGTACTTGCGCTCGGTCATCGCTCCAGAAACCGATGTCCTGGCGTTGCACTCCCTGGAACGCCTGCCCCGTTGGCCGAAAGGCTTGCGCATCGAAGTGCTCGACGGGTCGATCAGTGGCCGGGTCCTGGACCGTTGCGGCCCGCTCGATTCGGCGGATTGCCGGCGCTTGATCAAGGTCGGTGATCGCTATCGGTATGCCACGGTGGCGGCTACCGACGGCGAGGGTTCGGATCTGTTTGTCGCGCTGGTCGATCTAATGTCAGGGGAGGAGCGCGCGGCGATGTCGCTAAGCTCGCCCGACGCGGCCAGCCAGTTGCGTTTGCGTATTGGCGCGCATGCCTTGTCCCGCGCCGAACTGTTGCTCGGCCTGGATCGAATGGATTCGCGGTTGTCGTTCGAAGCCGGGGGATTGCGCGGCGGCGGCTTTCCGAACACGCCACGGGGTGCTGTGCTGGCTCACGAAATCATGCGCATGCAGGTCAGGGATCTGTATCCGGAATTCTCCAATGTCCAGGCGGACGAGTTTCTCCTGACGGCGGGTGCCGGGGCCCAGGCGCTGGTGGATCGCCTGACGCTCGAGGTGCGGCAGTTGCATGCCGATCTGCGTCAATGGGTTGACCAGGCCGCGCTGGATGTCAATGACATGGACGTGGATTTTCTCGCGGTGGACGATGACGACGCCATGGGCATGAGTCCCGAGCAGGTGGCGGCGCACAATGTCGAGCTGCTGCAAACCGTGATCGATTACGAGCGTGAAACGCGAATTGAGCTGGGCGATGAATTGATGAGCATCTGGCAAAAATGCCCGCCCCAGATCAATAGAGTGATGTCTGGCGAGGTGTTTTCCGGCTACAGGCTGGATCTGGGGTTCGAGGACTTCCATCGGCTGCCGACGATGAACGTGCGCTTCAATGATGTCATCGAGCTATCGATGCACGGCCTGCACCTGGTCGAGCGCGAGAGCCTGAACGCTTTTCTCGAAAGTTTTCCGAATCTGCACTCCCTGAACCTGGAACGCGTGGATCTGCGTCGGCTCAATGCAGATGATGTGCTGGAGGGGGTATTGCCTCCACCGGTTCGGCAAATGACTCGACTCACAACGCTCAACCTGAGTTCAACTTTTCTTCAGCTTCAGGAGAACACGGTTTCGCAATTTCGTGATCTGGTGAGCTTGCAAGTGCTGGACCTGAGTGACAACCCGTTGACTGTCCCGCCCGTGGTATTGGGGTTGAATGAGTTGCGTGTATTGAACCTGAGAAACACCGGGATCAGTCATTGCCCGATTGGCATCGCCGATCAGCCGTACCTCACCTCGCTCGACTTGCGAGGCAACCGGATCAGCCGGGTTCCCTACGCGATACTCAATCAGGCGGTCTCCCGGGACCGGGTGAAACTGTGGGGTAATCCGCTGACGGATGAAGAGACGTTGTTGCGCCTGGTCGATCATCGCGAACGCACCGGTATCAATCTGTGGCTGAGTGAGCCGGGTGCCGATTACGGCAGTGCGACGCCCTGGCTGGAGGAGGGCGATGAAAGCGTGCGCGAAGTCCGGCAACAGATCTGGCAACGATTGGCCGTCAAGCCATCGGGCAGTACGTTGCTCCGGGTCATGGATGGATTGAGCCTGACGGCGGATTTCCAGGTCGGTTATCGGTCGCTGCAGGCACGCGTGTGGCGCTTGCTGTACGAGGAGGATACGTCAGAAGAGCTGTGGGGTTGGTTGCGGCAGTGCGTCGAAACGCGGATGGCAGATGCGGAGAATCCGTTCCGGTTGTTCGTGGTGCTGGAGGATCGAGTCCGGCTGTACCGCGATTGGGTCGCCATGGGGCGGCCGATGCCGCTGGCCGATTATCCGGTGATTTAGCGGGCAGGGTAAAACGCCTTGAGCCCCGGGGCGGGGTTCAAGGCGTGACGGTCAGCGGCGACGGAACAGCGGTAGCGGTTCGTCGGTAGCTGCCTGATAGGACACCGAGAAGTCCTTGAGGCCTTCAAGGGCTTCGTGCGGGTCTTTGTCGGCGCGAATGGCGAATGCGTCGAAACCACAGCGATGCATGTAGAACAACTGGTCACGCAGCACGTCGCCAATGGCCCGCAATTCGCCCTTGAAACCGTAACGGTCACGCAGCAGGCGGGCGTTGGAGTAGTTGCGGCCATCGGTGAATGCCGGGAAGTTCAGGGCGATGACCTGGAACTGCGCAACGTCTTCGCCGATCTCCTCGGCTTCTTCATCGGCGTCCAGCCAGATGCCCAGGCCGCCGTCACGGGCCAGGAGCATGCGGCTGTGTTCGCGCCACAGCTGCAACGGCACGATGAGGTCGTCGCAGTTGCTGATCTCGTCGATGTTGAAATCCTTGGGCAGCAGGTGCCAGGTCTCGTCGACGACCTCGTTGTTCTTAATTATTCGCTGCATAGACACGCTCCTTGAAGAGGTCGATGCCAATACGCTGATAGGTGTCGATGAAGCGTTCGTCTTCGGTACGTTGTTCGATGTACACGTCGATCAGCTTTTCGATCACGTCAGGCATGGCTTCCTGGGCAAAGGACGGGCCGAGGATCTTGCCCAGGCTGGCGTCACGGCTGGCGCTGCCGCCGAGGGAAACCTGATAGAACTCTTCGCCTTTCTTGTCCACCCCGAGGATGCCGATGTGGCCGACGTGGTGGTGACCACAGGCGTTCATGCAGCCGGAGATGTTCAGGTCCAGTTCGCCGATGTCGAACAGGTAGTCCAGGTCGTCGAAACGGCGCTGGATCGATTCGGCGATCGGGATCGACTTGGCGTTGGCCAGGGAGCAGAAATCGCCGCCCGGGCAGCAGATGATGTCGGTCAGCAGGCCGATGTTCGGCGTGGCGAAGCCTTGCTCGCGCAGCTCGCCCCACATGGCGAACAGTTTGTCCTGCTCGACGTCGGCCAGGATGATGTTCTGCTCGTGGGAGGTGCGCAGTTGACCGAAGCTGTAACGGTCGGCCAGATCGGCCACGGCGTCGAGCTGTTTGTCGGTGATGTCGCCCGGTGCAACGCCGGTTGGCTTCAGGGACAAGGTCACGGCCACATAACCCGGCTTCTTGTGGGCCAGGGTGTTGCGCACGCGCCAGCGGGCGAAGCCCGGGTGTTGCTGGTCGAGCTCGGCCAGTGCGGCTGCCTGGTTTTCCAGGGCGTTGTAGTCCGGGTCGACGAAATGCTTGGCGACGCGCTGCACTTCGGCTTCGGTCAATGTGGTCTGGCCACCGCGAAGGTGCTCCATTTCCGCATCGACTTTCTGCGCGAAGACTTCAGGCGTCAGCGCTTTGACCAGGATCTTGATCCGCGCCTTGTACTTGTTGTCGCGACGGCCATAGCGGTTGTAGACCCGCAGGATGGCGTCGAGGTAGCTCAACAGGTCTTGCCACGGCAGGAATTCATTGATGAATGCACCGACCACCGGCGTACGGCCCAGGCCGCCGCCGACCAATACACGGAAGCCCAGTTCGCCAGCGGCGTTGTGCACCGGCTCAAGGCCGATGTCATGGACTTCGATGGCGGCACGGTCGGAAGTCGAACCGTTGACGGCGATCTTGAATTTGCGCGGCAGGTAGGCGAATTCCGGGTGGAACGTGGTCCACTGGCGGACGATCTCGCACCATGGGCGCGGGTCGATCAGCTCGTCGGCGGCGACACCGGCAAACTGGTCGGTGGTGACGTTGCGCAGGCAGTTGCCGCTGGTCTGGATCGCGTGCATCTGCACGGTGGCCAGTTCGGCAAGAATGTCCGGAATGTCTTCCACGGCCGGCCAGTTGAACTGCACGTTCTGCCGGGTACTGATGTGGGCGTAGCCCTTGTCGTAGTCGCGGGCAATTTTGGCCATCATTCGCGTCTGGCGCGAAGTCAGTTGGCCGTAAGGCACGGCGACTCGCAACATAGGCGCGAAACGCTGGATATAAAGGCCATTTTGCAGGCGCAGGGGGCGGAATTCTTCTTCGCTCAGCTCGCCTGCCAGATAGCGTCGGGTCTGATCACGGAACTGCTTGACGCGGTCCTCGATGATCCGCTGATCGTATTCGTCGTATACGTACATATAAGTCCTGTTCTCAGGCTTGGGCCGGTCGGAAACAGCGGCGTTTTTTGGCTTGCTGGCGTCCGATAAAACCTCGGCAATTCTGCGCGCACGGCCGCGCACTCCCTACGGAGCCGGGGCAAGATAACAGTTTGCAGTTATGCGTAAAAGTGATGTTTGAGCATATGTAAAGAACCAAATCGCCTAATGAGAATCGTTGTTGCAAAGACCCTGTTTGTGGTGCGGGCAATCGTCGTCTTTACTGTGCTCGAGTCTTTATGCAATCACCGATAAAACCGACAAGAGGCGATGCAATGAGCAACCCAACCAAAGCACGGAAAAGCGATAGCACCGTTGATGCATGGGCAATTTTGTTCCTGATCATTCTGGTCGTGGGGACGGCGGTTTTCTGGGTCAGTCATCAGTAAGCGACCCCGTCCGGGCCCGGTTCCGACGATTGTCTGACAAAAACCGGAAAAGTCGCCGTTTTACGGAGGTTCGCTGGCTATAATGCGCGGCGAATTTCCGGGGGCTCGGACGATCAATGTTGAAGTTTCTATGTGGCGTATTACTGGCGCTGGGTATGGTCGTGGGACCTTGTGCCCAGGCGGCGTCAGTGCTGTTCCTGAACCCGGGAACCCCCACGGAAGCTTTTTGGGTGAGTTATTCGCAGTTCATGCAAGCCGCGGCGACCGACCTGGGAATGGACTTGCGCATCCAGTATTCCGACCGCGTCTCCGAAATCACCATCCAGCAGGCTCGCGAAGCCCTTCAGGGCCACCATCGTCCCGATTACCTGGTCTTCGTCAACGAGCAATACATCGCCCCCGAAATCCTGCGGCTGGCCAAAGACAGCGGTGTGAAGCTGTTCATGGTCAACAATGCCCTGACCCCGGATCAGATGAACCTGATTGGCGCACGCCCTGACAAATACCCCGATCTGCTCGGCAGCCTGGTGCCCAATGACGAGGAGGGCGGCTACCTGATGCTCAAGGAACTGATCCGACAGCACGGCCCGGTGGCCCCCGGCCAGACGATCGAATTGCTGGCCTTTTCCGGTTTGAAAATCACTCCGTCCTCGCAGTTTCGGGAGAAGGGCTTGCGGCGTGCCTTGGCCGAGCACCCCGAAGTGCATTTGCGGCAGTTGGTGTACGGCGGCTGGACCCGGCAACGCGCCTGCGAGCAGGCCAGGTTGCTGTTCAAGCGCTACCCGCAGACGTCGCTGGTCTGGGCCGCGAATGACGAGATGGCGTTCGGTGTAATGCAGGCGTATGTCGAAGCCGGAGGTGTGCCAGGAAAAGGCGTGCTGTTCGGCGCGATCAACACTTCACCCGCCGCGTTGCAGGCACTGCTGGACCGTCGTCTGAGTGTCTTGCTGGGCGGGCACTTCAGCCTCGGTGGCTGGGCGCTGGTGCAATTGCATGACTACGATCAAGGCGTGGACTTCAGCCAGTACGGCGGCCGTGACCGACAGATTCCGTTATTGCAGCTGATTGATCGGACGCAGGCCAAACGGCTGCTGGCGATGGGCACGGCGCAGGATTTCGGCGTGGACTTTCACAAACTCTCGGCCAAGGGACGTCCCGCATCCTGGCGTTACCCGTTCACCCTGCAAACCCTGATGCACTGAGCCGCATCAAACTCCGGCCAGAAGCAGCACCAGCTTGACGATGCCGAACAGCATCAATGCAAACACCGCCGTAAAGAGAATCCCGAGAATCACGAAATGACTCGGCTTGCCGTGAGTGAAATCACGGGCCCGGTTCTTCCCGCTCTGCACCCCGAACGCCGCCGCCATGACGCTGTGCAGCATTTGCCAGAAGGTCGGCGGCTTGTTATCGGCCGGATCGTCCATAAATCCCTCGTCTGAAAGTGGGTGCACACAGCATAGCCAATCTGCCGATTCGTGCCGTAGCTGCCTGAAACGGTTTGTCTCGCCTTTTCGATCGTGCGGTAACTATGTACCGCAGGTATTCAGGCCTGGGGTGGTGTCCTGTCGCTCCATTTACCAGGAGAGACAGTATGAGCATTTCATCCCGGACTTCACCGCCGACATCGAAGGTAGAGTCGCCTATTGAAGGTTCAGAATCCAAGCGGTTGCTGCCAGGAAAAAGCAGCATGCACAGTGAATCGCTTGAGCGCATGACTCCCGATTGGTTGATCAACGCGACGTCCCTAAGGCGCGCAGCGATCAAAGATAGCGCAACACCCCTGCCGGGCTGGTATGTGCACGCATCCGGCGTGCAACAGCAGGCACTGAGGGCAAGTTTCAACGCCAGTTTTATCTCGCAGACCCGGCTGGACCAGACAATGTCCGCGCTGCACGATGCCGAAACATTCGCCGGGCCGATATTGGCCAAGGCTATCAAGGACAGGTTCTCGATCGAAGTCGACGTCAACAAGACCTGGGTGTGCCTGCGGCGCCCCCTGGAGGTTGGCGCGTTGGATATCGAAGTCTCGTCTTTCGAGGTGTTGAAGCTATCTTTGCTTCAGGCGGCATTGCACAACTTCGAGGCCTCGGAGTGTGAAGAAGGGGCCTTCCACCGTGGATCAGGGTTCGTCGTCGAAACGCCTACCCCCGGTATATTCCAGGATGTTGCGCTGGGCATGACGGTCAGGCAGTTCTTGTCGCTGTGCCGAACGCTGGATATCGGAGCGCAGTATCAAACCTGCGTGAACGGTTTTTTTCAGCCAGCCGATACGCGGGCGCAAGCCAACTTGCGCGAGCAATTCATCGACAGCCAGAAAACCGCAATGAGGGCGGCAGCCGACCTGGCGTTGTTGAAAAAGGACATCGAACCGCAAGACTACTCGATGATCCTTTCGGTCATTGGCGGGGAAGTCCATCCCCGGATGGGCGACAGACAGGTCTGGTTCCGCGATCTCATCCTGATGAAGCGCCGGATGACCGGCTGTGTGGTGTTCAGCATCAGCGAGCAGTATCGCTACACCAGCGATTTCATCGTCTACATTCCCCATGATCCCGAGCATCCGCTCAAGCGTTACACTTCGGCGCAGTTGCGTGACGAATTCAAGCGCCAGTTCACCGCCGGCAATTCACGGTCTGCAAGCGATGGCAGGCCGACCGCACACCAGCGTTTTTTCAGTCAGTTCGTGGCTTACGCCGACCGCCCTTACTACTTCAGCCAGTTCACCCGCAAGGCGGCGGACGCTCCGAGCGATCCGATGCAGTCCATCTGGATCAAGGTCGCCCAGTACATTCCGCCGATCTCCACGTTCGTCGGTATCAAGGAGCTGCCCCCTGAAACCCGGGGCAAGCGCGAACCGGTGGAAGATCCTTACCTCGACCCAATGGGTACGACGCGTAAAGACGTAGCCGGAATCTGGTCCGCCAACACCGATCTGTGGACTTATCTCTACGAGCAAAACCGCGCCAAGGTCATCGCCGATGCGCGCAGCCATGCCGTCCCGACCGCTGAGGTCGATGCGAAGGCTCGGGCGGCAAAGCTCAATCACCTGCTGGAAATCGGCATGCTGGGCTTGAACATGGTGTCGATGTTCGTACCAGTGCTGGGCGAGATCATGCTGACGGTAATGGCCGGGCAATTGCTGTACGAATCGTTCGAAGGGGTTATCGAATGGAGTGAGGGTGATCGCGTTGCTGCCAAGGCGCACCTGATCGATGTCGCGGAAAACCTGGCGTTGATCGCGGCGATGGCCGGGGCCGGCAAGGTGCTCGGCAAGATTGCGCCGGTCGCACCGGAGCCGGTGATCGAAGGGCTGGACGCCATCAAGCGCCCCGATGGCGCGACACGGCTGTGGAAACCCGATCTGAAGGCCTATGAGTGCAACGTTGAGCTGGGCGATGACATCGTCCCCAATGCCTTGGGACAGTTTCGTGCGAACCGCAGGACTTACATCCGCCAGGCGGGCAAGGTGTATGAGATCACCTTTGATTCAACGCTGAAAAAATGGCGCATCAAGCATCCGTCCGATGCCGAGGCCTGGCGGCCGATTCTCGAACACAACGGCCACGGTGCCTGGCACCATACGCTGGAGCGTCCCCTGGAGTGGGATCGCCTGACCCTGTTGCGGCGCATGGGCCATGCGACCGAGGCCCTGACTGACGAACAACTGCTCACCATCGCCGATGCCAGCGGTACCCGTGACAATGCCCTGCGCAAGATGCATCTCGATCACCTGCCTCCGCCTCCCGGGCTGGCTGAGTTGTTGTCGGCGTTCGAGGCTGGCCCGGGGAGCACCGAGGCGGTCAAGGGACCGGTGGCGATGCTGCAGCGTGCTTGCCCTGGGCTGAGTGAGCCCGCTGCCAACAGGGTGTTGCTCGATGCCAATGCCGAGGAACTGGCGCGGTGGCAAACGACGCGGCGGATTCCCTTGAGCATGCTTGAAGAGAGCCGCTGGTATGCACGACAAGGGCGCGTCAATCGAGCCTTTGCCGGGTTGCATCTGGAGCGTATGGCGTCGGCGGACAGCCGATGGCTCGCACTGCACTCCCTGGAAAAGCTGCCGGGCTGGTCCGACAGCGTGCGCCTGGAAGTGCGCGACGGTCACGTCGAGGGGCCGCTGATCGATGGCATTGGCAGTCAGACTGCCGTCACGCGCAAATACGTGGTCAAGAAAGGACCGGCTTACCAGGCGTTTGATGAGCGCGGCGAGGAGCTCAATGGCATTCCTCGAAATGGCGACAATTTTTACCCGTCGATCATGCACGCCTTGCCCGACTCGGCGCGCCAGGCGCTGGGTGTTCCCCATGTGGCTCAGGGCAGTCAGTTGCGCACGGCAATCATCGACCATGCCGTCGCCCATCGTGCCGAGCTGGCACAGAGCCTGGAGGCACGTACTGACAAGCATGCGACGTTCAAGCCTCCGGTTCGGGTCAACGAACGGTTGGTGGGGTACTACGCCAGCGGACGCGGGCAAGGGATCAATCCTTTGCTGGCGACGCGGGTTCGGGATGTCTATCCGGCGCTGACCGAACAGCAGGCCAACGGATTTGTCCTGGCGCAGCTGCGTGCGGGAAAAACCGATGCGCAGATTTATGGTTTGTTGCAGGCCCGCCTGCGCGAGTGGGAGACGCTTGAGGCGACGCTCGATCATTGGGTTGGCGAGCCATCGTCGGGTTCTGCCCTGGAGCGCATGTTGGGCGGCAAGGCCTCGGTCGCGCAGAGTCTCAAGGATAGCTGGCGCAACTCGCCGTTGGCCGCAGAGCACGCGCGCTTCACGTTGCTTGACCTGACCTGTGATGACCCGCTTCCTTCGTTGTCGGCGGATTTCTCCCATGTGCGTGATCTGCACATCCGGGGTCGTTGCATCACGGACGCCAATGCCGATGCGCTGTTGACCAATTTCCCCAGGTTGAGAAGACTGCGGATCAACGCCACGGGCAATCAGTTCAGCAATGTGCCCGAGGTCATAGGCACGATGCCGGAACTCACCGATCTGAGCCTGTATTCAGCCGCCCCCTACGCCGTCGACATGCCGTCGAGGCTGAGCGCGCTGACCAGGCTTGAGGACCTCACTGTCTATTGTTCGGGGTTCACGCCGATTGCGCTGGATGTCAGCCAATTGCGCAATCTGCGCCGGCTGGATGTGCTGGCACTTGCGATGTTTGAATGGCCCGCCGGGGTTCTTGAACTGCCGCGCCTTGAGCGATTGAACCTCAAGGGCACCGGGATCAGGACCTTGCCCGACGGTATTTTCAACGGACATGAAAAGCTCTGGTCCGGACTGTCGCTGGACTGGTCGAATGTCCTTCGTGAAAATTTCAGGCCGGCGTATGAGTACGCCAAAAGGCAATCCCCACACCTTGTTGATCTCGAGGAAATGGTCAGGGATTACAGCAAGGGTGAGTTGAGACGCCTTGGGGAGGACTCCAACGAGAATCACGAGGCCTTGTTCAATCAGTTTGTCGAGCAGTGGCAGGACGCCGAGGCGAGGTACGGGGCGATCGAAGCCTTGAGTGAACAACACCATGTACTCAATCACAACCTCAATGACTGGTCCTATCGTGCACTTAAACTGCCAACCGCGATCAATGAAGTGACAGGTCGGACATTAGCGGCAAATTCCCTGAGAGCGTGCTGGCGCAACGGCGTATTCAAGCGTTACGGCGCAACAGCCAATGCCTCGGTGCTCGACTTGCCTAATCTGGGACTGAGTAGTTTTCCCGAGCTGCCGGCCGGTGCTTTTCCAGAGGTGAAAACGCTGTATTTGAGGGGGAGTAATGCGCCTGTAGCACAGATTCGCGGTTTCATCAGCGGGTTTTCCGAACTTCAAACACTCGACTTGCGTAGTTGCGGCCTGACCGAAATCCCCATCGGCCCCAACGATCTCGGAAAATTGACTCAGCTGGATCTCTCCAGTAACGGGATTGTTGTCGATTCAGGGGTTCAGCAAGGTCTCGAAGGGTTGCGAACACTCGAACATCTGGACCTGAGCAGCAACCCCCTCAACACCCTGGACGTCAGTGCAATGTCTCACCTCAGGGCTTTGAATCTGCGCTCGACGGAACTGCGGGAGTGGCCGGCAGGCGCGCAAGACCTGCCCGAATTGACCTGGCTGGATTTGCGCGACAGCCGCGTCAGCGAATTACCGGTGGCGGTGCTTGAAAGTGAGGTATTACTCAAAACCAATCTCGTCGGTGCGCCGTTGACTGCGCAAGCGGAAGCAATGCTGAAGGCTGCCTGGCAGAAAATTGAAGTGTCCAAGGGACTGCCAGAAGGTGTCCTGGAACTGTTTGCCCTGGAGCCGGTGCCACTTGCCTTCCCGCCGTCCGAGAGCGGCTTTTCGATCGCACGGCATTTGTTATTGCTATCACAAGTCCCGTCGGGAGAAGGGTCCGGGGTCGTGACAAAGCGCCTGCAACGGTTGAACCCGGCGCTTGTCGATGAGCAGGCCTCCCAAGCGCTGGAACAGATGCGCCAGCGTGGGGCAACCGACGTGCAAATTGACGAGCGCCTTGCCGGATGGGAACAGACCTTTGACGCGCTTACACGCCAGTTGAATGGCTGGCTGTTTACCCGTGGAACTCAGGGAACGGGCTGGATGACATCGTCCAGCATTCGCAGATTGGGTGCCTTGCGCATCCTGGAGTGCTGGCGCGAGGGGCTGATCGGTGCGGACGGTGTTGCCGATGCCGTGCTGAATCTCAATGGCCTGCAACTGGGCGATTTGCCGGAGCTGCCGACAACGTTCGAGCATGTCGGCACGTTGAACCTGACGAGCGTAAAACTGACCCGGCAAGGTTCCGATGGATTCCTCAATGCCTTTACACGGTTGAAAATCCTTGAACTCAACGGTAATGGGCTGGACGCAATTCCCGAGCCGGTCCAGCACATGGATACGCTCGAGCGACTGGAACTGTCTTCGAACCGACTGGACGATGCCGAACACGTGTCTGCCTCATTGAGTAATCTGGAGCGTCTGAAGTGGCTTGACCTGGGCTACAACGAACTGGAGTCCTTCGATATTGACGTTTTCGAAGCGTTGGTGACACTCGATCTGCGCAATAACATTCTGACGCAATGGCCGGGGGGCGTGCTGGATGCGGCCCACCTCAGAGTCCTGAATCTGAGTGGTAACTACATCACATCGGTTCCGGCGCAGGTTCTGGATGGCAATCACAACGTCTTGATGATCGGCATCGACCTGAGCGACAACAACCTGGCGCTTGAGAGTCTCGAGCGCTTGAGGGCCTACCGAGACTCGGGAGCACGGGACACCGTGCTGGGGATCTCGCGGACTGAACTCGACGAGTCGCTGGATGATGCTCACGACCAAAGCGACAGCATCGAGTCGGATGAAGAGCTGCCTGACGTTGAGCCTGATTCCGCGCAAAAGACCCCTTGGTTAACCAATCTGACCCCGGAGGAATTGGCCGGTAAAAGCCAGATCTGGGATCAACTGGCGGCCGAGCCGGACAATGCCGCGTTCTTTCATTTGCTATCGCGATTGCAGGACACCCAGGAGTTCCGGGTGGCCAATGCCGACTTGACGCGACGGGTCTGGACAGTGATGGAGGCCGCAGCCAGCAACAGCGAGCTTCGGGAAGTCCTGTTCGCCAGTTCGGCTACCCATGGCACCTGTGTCGACGGGCGAATCCTCACGTTCAGCGGGCTGGAAAGCAAAGTGTTCACCCACAATGCCTTGCTCGACATGCCGCCTGGAGGTCTGAGTGTGAAGGGCCAGGCACTGCTGAAACTGTCCAGGCAGCTGTTTCGACTGGACAAGATCGATGATCTGGCGACCAAAGCCGCGGCTCATTCCGGCGAGGATGAGGCCGAGGTGCGCCTGGGTTATCGAATCGGTCTGACGGAGGGCTGGGATGACGGCCTGATCCTGCCGGGTCAGCCGAAACACATGACTTATGCCTCGGGCGTCACGCGGCAACAACTGGCGCACGCGCGCGTGGAAATCGTCAATGCGGAACGGTCCGACGGGTTTTTCGAAGACTTGATCCAGCGCGACTATTGGGTGGGTTATCTCAAGGAGAAATACCCTGAAGTCTTTCGGGCGCTCGATGAAATGGAGAGTCAGGGAGGGGAAGATGATGGGGGTGAGAGCGCCGATGATGCCGCATTCATGAGTCAACTTTTCGAACTGGCGGCGGCGCGCAACGCGAAGATGATCGAGTTGTCCCGCAAGGAAGTCTCGGAGCTGGCGGGTGAAGAACCGCAACCAGGGATATCGGCCTTGAACAGCTAAATCAGCCGCTGGACAACTAATGTGGGAGCGAGCTTGCTCGCGATTGCGGAACATCATTCAACATCAATGTTGAATGATGTTCCGCAATCGCGAGCAGGCTCGCTCCTACAGAGGGCCTTTGCCAACCACGATGTTGTGGTCGGCAAAGCAGTTTAGTTGTCGTAACCCAGGTTCGGCGCCAGCCAGCGTTCGGTCACGCTCAGCTCCTGGCCTTTGCGCGAGGTGTAGCTCTGCACCTGGTCCTTGTCGATCTTGCCCACGGCAAAGTATTGCGCCTGCGGGTGAGCGAAGTACCAGCCGCTGACCGCTGCTGCCGGGAACATCGCGTAGTGTTCGGTGAGGAACACGCCGCTGCGGCCTGCGCGCATTTCCTGGGCCTCTGGATCGAGCAGGGCGAACAGCTGGGCCTTCTCGGTGTGGTCCGGGCAGGCCGGGTAGCCCGGTGCCGGACGGATACCGCTGTATTGCTCCTTGATCAGTGCCTCGTTATCCAGCGCTTCATCCCTGGCATAACCCCAGTAGTCTTTACGCACCTGCTGGTGCAGCCACTCGGCGCAGGCCTCGGCCAGGCGGTCGGCCAGGGCCTTGACCATGATCGAGTTGTAGTCGTCGCCGGCATCCTGGTAGGCCTTGGCCACTTCTTCGGCGCCGATCCCCGCGGTGGTGATGAAGCCACCCACGTAGTCGGTCACTTCACTGCCTTTGGGCGCGACGAAGTCGGCCAGGGAGAAGTTCGGCTTGCCGTCGGTCTTGATGATCTGCTGGCGCAGGTGATGCAGCTTGGCCATTGGCTTGCCGTCATCGCCATAGAGCTCGATGTCGTCGTCATGCACCTGGTTGGCCGGCCAGAAACCGAACACCGCGCGGGCGCTGATCAGCTTCTCGTCGATCAGTTTGCTGAGCATTTCCCGGGCGTCTTTGTAGAGCGAGGTGGCGGCTTCACCGACCACTTCGTCCTGGAGGATGCGCGGGAACTTGCCGGCCAGGTCCCAGGAGATGAAGAACGGCGTCCAGTCGATGTACTCGGCCAGGACGTTGAGGTCGATGTTGTCCAGCACCCGGGTACCGGTGAAGGTCGGTTTGACCGGTGTGTAACTCGCCCAGTCGAATTGAGGTTTCTTGGCGATGGCCGCGCCATAGCTCAGGCGCTCGGTGCGGGCGCTGCGGTTGGCGGTGCGCTCGCGAACCTCGATGTAATCCTGGCGGGTTTTCTCGACGAAACCGGCCTTGAGCTCCTTGGACAGCAACTGCGTCGCCACGCCCACGGCGCGGGAGGCGTCGGTGACGTAGATCACCGCATCGTTGCTGTACTTGGGCTCGATCTTCACCGCCGTGTGCGCCTTGGAGGTGGTGGCGCCACCGATCATCAGCGGCAGGTGGAAGTCCTGACGCTGCATTTCGCGGGCGACGTGGACCATCTCATCCAGCGACGGGGTGATCAGGCCGGACAGGCCGATAATGTCGCACTTCTGTTCCTTGGCTACCTGGAGGATTTTCTCTGCCGGCACCATCACGCCGAGGTCGACGATGTCATAGCCGTTGCAACCGAGCACCACGCCAACGATGTTCTTGCCGATGTCGTGCACGTCACCTTTCACCGTGGCCATCAGGATCTTGCCCTTGGCTTGCGGCTTGTCGCCTTTTTCCAGTTCAATGAACGGGATCAGGTGCGCCACGGCCTGTTTCATCACACGGGCGGATTTCACCACCTGCGGCAGGAACATTTTGCCAGCGCCGAACAGGTCGCCGACGATGTTCATGCCGGACATCAGCGGGCCTTCGATCACTTCGATCGGGCGGGCGAAGGACTGACGGGACTCTTCGGTGTCTTCGACGATGTGGGTGGTGATGCCCTTGACCAGTGCGTGCTCCAGGCGCTTGTTGACGTCCCAGTTGCGCCACTCTTCGGTCTCGGCTTCCTTGACGCTGCCGTCGCCCTTGTACTTGTCGGCAATGGCGAGGAGGGCGTCGGTGCCTTCCGGGGTGCGGTTAAGGATCACGTCTTCCACGGCGTCGCGCAGTTCTGCCGGGATCTGGTCGTAGATCTCCAGTTGACCGGCGTTGACGATGCCCATGGTCAGGCCGGAACGGATCGCGTACAGCAGGAACACCGAGTGGATCGCCTCGCGCACCGGGTTGTTGCCACGGAACGAGAACGACACGTTGGACACGCCACCGGAGGTCAGCGCATACGGCAGTTCGTCACGGATGTAGGCACAGGCATTGATGAAATCGACGGCGTAGTTGTTGTGTTCTTCGATGCCGGTGGCGACGGCGAAGATGTTCGGGTCGAAGATGATGTCTTCCGGCGGGAAGTCCACTTCGTTGACCAGAATGTCGTAGGAACGTTTGCAGATTTCCTTCTTGCGCGCTTCGGTGTCGGCCTGGCCGGCTTCGTCGAAGGCCATCACCACCACGGCGGCGCCGTAGCGCTTGCACAGTTTGGCGTGATGGATGAACTGCTCGACGCCTTCTTTCATGCTGATCGAGTTGACGATGCCCTTGCCCTGGATGCACTTGAGGCCGGCTTCGATCACTTCCCACTTGGAGGAGTCGATCATGATCGGTACGCGGGAGATGTCCGGCTCGCCGGCAATCAGATTGAGGAAGGTCACCATGGCCTTCTTCGAATCGAGCATCCCTTCGTCCATGTTGATGTCGATCACCTGGGCGCCGGCTTCGACCTGCTGCAGGGCGACTTCCAGGGCTTCGGTGTAGTTGTCTTCGCGGATCAGGCGGGCGAACTTGGCGGAACCGGTGATGTTGGTGCGCTCACCGACGTTGACGAACAGCGAGTTGCGATCGATGGTGAACGGCTCAAGGCCCGAGAGGCGGCAGGCCTTCGGGATGTCCGGAATCTCGCGTGGCGCATAACCGGCCACGGCCTTGGCGATGGCTTCGATGTGGCCCGGTGTGGTGCCGCAGCAGCCACCGACGATGTTGAGAAAGCCGCTCTGGGCGAATTCTTCGATGACCTTGGCGGTTTCCGACGGCAGTTCGTCGTACTCGCCGAATTCGTTCGGCAGGCCGGCGTTCGGGTGCGCGGAAACGTGGGTGTTGGCTTTGTTCGACAGCTCTTCGAGGTACGGGCGCAATTCGCTGGCGCCGAGGGCGCAGTTCAGGCCGACGGAAATCGGTTTGGCGTGGGCCACGGAGTTCCAGAACGCTTCGGTGGTCTGGCCCGACAGGGTGCGGCCCGAGGCGTCGGTGATGGTGCCGGAAATCATGATCGGCAATTCAATGCCCAATTCCTCGAACACGCCCTGGACGGCGAAGATCGCGGCCTTGGCGTTCAGGGTGTCGAAAATGGTTTCGATCAGGATCAGGTCGGCGCCGCCTTCGATCAGACCCTTGGTGGACTCGGTGTAGTTCTCCACCAGTTCATCGAAGGTCACGTTGCGGTAGCCGGGGTTGTTCACGTCCGGGGACAACGAGCAGGTGCGACTTGTAGGACCGAGCACGCCGGCAACGAAGCGCGGCTTGTCCGGGGTTTCCAGGGTCTTGGCGTCGGCGACCTTGCGCGCCAGGCGTGCGCCTTCTACGTTTAACTCATACGCCAGGCCTTGCATGCCGTAGTCGGCCAGGGAAATCTGGGTGGCGTTGAAGGTGTTGGTTTCCAGAATGTCGGCGCCAGCGTCCAGGTAGGCTTTTTCAATGCCGCCAATCACGTCCGGGCGAGTCAGTACCAACAGATCGTTGTTGCCTTTGACATCGCTTGGCCAGTCAGCGAAGCGTTTGCCACGGTAATCCTGCTCTTCGAGCTTGTAGCTCTGGATCATCGTGCCCATACCGCCATCGAGAATCAGGATGCGCTCTTTGAGGGCGTGCTTGAGAGCTTGAAGGCGAACGCTGCGATCGGACATTTGGACTACTCGGTAAGGCCATGACGAAGGGCCGGGATGATAGCAAACCTGTGCGCTTTTGGAGCATGACTCGAAATTGCATGAATATCGTTCATGTTGGTAAGGATGACAGACCGGTAGAATCGCGGCGTTTTTTCAGGATCCGGGACCAGGGACATGTCGTATCGCTTCGTCATCAGCACATTGTTGTTGTTTTTAAGTTGGGGCGCTCTGGCGCAAAGTCCGGCGATTTCCTCTGCCATTTCATACAGCCGTGACATTCAGCCGATCTTCACTGAAAAGTGCGTGGCCTGCCACGCCTGCAATGACGCCGCCTGTCAGCTCAACCTGGGCAGCGGTGAGGGCGCAGCGCGTGGTGCGACGAAAGTCCCGGTTTATGACGGTGACCGCACTAAAGCGGTGGCGCCGACCCGACTGTTCTATGACGCCTCCGGCAAACAGGCCTGGCAGCAAAAGGGCTTTTATTCGGTGCTCGATACCCAGGGCAGCCAGGCTGCACTGATGGCGCGGATGCTGGAGCTTGGCCACAAGACTCCGTTGCAACCTAATGCGAAGCTGCCGCAAGACATCGTCCTGGGCCTGAATCGGGAAAACATGTGTGCCATGCCCGCGGAGTTCGACGGTTATGCCGCCAAGCATTCGAAGGAGGGTATGCCGCTGGCAGTGACCGGCCTGACCGACCAGCAGTACCAGACGCTGCAACGCTGGCTGGCGGCCGGCGCGCCGATCGATCAGCAGGCGCTGGCGCCCAGCGCCAGGGAAGCCTTGCAGGTGGTGCAATGGGAAAACCTGCTCAATTCGCCGGGCGCCCGGGAAAGTCTGGTGGGGCGCTGGCTGTACGAGCACTGGTTTCTCGCCCATCTCTACTTCAAGGATGGCGAGCCTGGGCATTTCTTCCAGTGGGTGCGTTCGCGCACCCCGACCGGCCAGCCGATTGACCTGATCAACACCCGTCGCCCGAACGATGATCCGGGCACGCAGTTTTACTATCGCTTGTGGCCGGTGCAGGGTGTGATCGTGCACAAGACCCACATCACCTATCCGCTGAGTTCGGCGAAGCTGGCGCGGGTCAAGAGCCTGTTCTACAGCGGCAACTGGCAGGTCGATGCGTTGCCGGGCTATGGGCCACAGAGCCGGGCTAATCCGTTCGCCACCTTCGAAGCGATTCCGGCCCAGGCGCGCTATCAGTTCATGCTCGATAACGCCGAGTACTTTGTGCGCACCTTTATCCGTGGGCCAGTGTGTCGTGGTCAGATCGCCACGGACGTGATCCGCGATAATTTCTGGGCGCTGTTCCAGGCGCCCGAGCACGACCTGTATGTCACCGATCCGAACTATCGCGGGCAGGCCACGCCGTTGCTGGCGATGCCGGGGCAGAACGATGATGTCGGCAGCGTCCTCAGCCTGTGGCACGACTACCGCGATAAGCGTAATGAGTACGAAGCCTTGCGCCGGGACAGCTACGCCGACGAGCCAGTGCCGAGCTGGTCGACCCTGTGGGCCGGCAACGACAATGCGCTGCTGAGTATCTTCCGCCATTTCGACAGCGCTTCGGTGACCAAAGGCCTGATCGGCGAGGTGCCGCAAACGATATGGCTGTTCGACTATCCGCTGCTGGAGCGCACCTACTATCAACTGGCGGTGAACTTCGATGTGTTCGGCAACCTGTCCCACCAGGCCCAGACGCGCTTGTATTTCGACTTGATCCGCAACGGCGCCGAGCAGAACTTCCTGCGCCTGATGCCCGCCGACTCCCGGGATGACTACCTGGACGACTGGTATCAGAACAGTGGCAAATTCAAGATGTGGCTCGACTACGAGACCATCGACGACGACACGCCGACCGCGCTGAATCTGAATTCGACTGATCCCAAGCGTGACTTTGCCAATCAGCTGCTGGCCCGATACGGCGACCTCAATGCCAGGCCCGACCCGATCAATCGCTGCGATGGCGCTTACTGTTCGCGGCCGAACATCGACCCGGACCTGCAAAGTGCCGAGCAGGCGCTGAGCCGTCTGACTTCGCGGCCGGCCGCCGGGCTGAAGGTCATCGACCAGTTGCCGGAAGCCACCCTGCTGCGTATCGAAACCACCAGCGGCAAGCGTGAGGTCTATAGCCTGTTGCGTAACCGTGCCCACAGCAACGTGGCGTTCTTGCTCGGTGAATCACTGCGCTACCAACCGGGGCTCGACACCCTGACGATTTTCCCGGGTGTGCTTAGCAGCTACCCGAACTTCATGTTCAACATCCCGGCCGGGCAAGTGCCGGCGTTTGTGGATGCGATGGAAAGCGCCAAGGATACCGACAGCTTCGAGAAAATCGTCGAACGTTGGGGAATACGCCGCAGTCATCCGCAATTCTGGGCTTATTTCCATGATCTGAGCCGCTATATCTACGAAAACGATCCGGTGGAAGAGGGCGTGCTGGACATGAACCGCTACGAGAACCTCTGAAACACCACTGATCCCCTGTGGGAGCAAGCCCGCTCCCACAGAGGGATTTGTCGAAATCTTTCCCGACAAAAATACTAGGACTTTGTCCGGCGCGTTGATTGGCGTAAACTGCGCCCAAGCCTGCGAGGAGTTTCCATGACCGCTATTACCATCACTGACGCCGCCCACGATTACCTGGCTGATCTGCTCTCCAAGCAGAACACCCCGGGCATCGGCATCCGCGTCTTCATCACCCAGCCTGGCACCCAGTACGCCGAAACCTGCATTGCCTACTGCAAGCCGGGCGAAGAAAAACCCGAAGACACCGCGCTGGGGCTCAAAAGCTTCACCGCGTACATCGACCACTTCAGCGAAGCCTTCCTGGACGATGCCGTAGTCGACTACGCCACCGACCGCATGGGCGGCCAGCTGACCATCAAGGCGCCAAACGCCAAGGTACCGATGGTCAACGCCGACAGCCCGGTCAACGAGCGCATCAACTACTACCTGCAAACCGAGATCAACCCGGGGCTGGCCAGCCACGGCGGTCAGGTCAGCCTGATCGACGTGGTCGAAGACGGCATCGCCGTCCTGCAGTTCGGCGGTGGTTGCCAGGGCTGCGGCCAGGCCGACGTGACGCTGAAGGAAGGCATCGAGCGTACTTTGCTTGAGCGCATCCCTGAGCTCAAGGGTGTTCGCGACGTGACCGACCACACGCAGAAAGAAAACGCCTACTACTAAGGTGTTCGCTGCGAACAAAAAAACGGCGCCCCGTGAGCGCCGTTTTTTTATGGGTGAAATTGACCGACGCCATCGCGAGCAAGCTCGCTCCCACATTGGAATACGGTCAACTGTGGGAGCGAGCCTGCTCGCGAAGGGGCCTTATGGGCGATAGAGATGCACATGCCCCGCGCGATACAGCGACGACTCACTGAAGTGATCGCTGCCCAGCACCCGACCCACCAGAATTAACGCCGTACGGCGAAAGCCCTTGGCTTCAACTTTTTCGGCAATATCCTCAAGCGTTCCCACCACCCAATCCTGATCCGGCCAGCTCGCGCGGTGAACCACCGCAATCGGGCAATCGGCGCCGTAATGGGGCAGCAGTTCCTCAACGATCTTCGCCAGGTGATTGACCCCCAAGTGAATCGCCATGGTCGCGCCGTGCTGCGCCAGGCTGGAGAATTCCTCCCCAGGTGGCATGGCGGTTTTGTCGGCGTAGCGCGTCAGGATGACGCTTTGCGAAATGTCCGGCAGCGTAAGTTCCGCACCCAAAAGCGCTGCGCAAGCGGCTGTGGCCGTCACGCCAGGTACGATTTCGAACGCAATGCCCAGCTCGCGCAGATAGCGAATCTGCTCGCCAATGGCGCCATACAGGCTCGGATCGCCGGAGTGCACCCGGGCCACATCCTGGCCTTTGGCGTGGGCGCTCTTGATCAGGTCGATGATCTGTTCCAGATGCAGTTCGGCGCTGTTGACCACCTGTTCGGCACAATGACCTTCCAGTACGGCGGCAGGCACCAGAGAGCCGGCATAAATGATCACCGGGCAGCTGCGAATCAGCCGCTGGCCCTTGACGGTAATCAGTTCGGGGTCGCCGGGACCTGCGCCAATGAAGTAGACGGTCATCGTCGGTTCCTGTGGGAAAAAAGGGGCTGAACAGGGCTTCAGATGAAGAATGTTCATGATCAAAGGCGGGGATTATCGGTTTTTTACGCAGCGCCGGCCAATGCAAGTGTTGCCTGGGCGTATTTTTGCCGTGGAATCAGCAGTTTTGCCGGGGCCTGGGCCAGTTGTTCCGCCAGGGCCAGTGCGGCGCTTTCCGCCACGCCGTAGCAACCGGTGCGTTCAAACGCTATTTGCGATTGATGACTGAGTTGCGGTTCATAAGCGGCCAGTTGTTCACTGCTGAAATACATCAATTCCAGACCAAGCTGCTGAGCCAGTTCGATCAGCGCAGGTTCGTCGCGCTTCGAATCGATGCTGGCCAGCGCCTTGATTTCATGACGAGCAATCTGGTGTGCCTCCAGCGCCTGATCGAGCAGCGCCAGCAACGTGCTGACAGGGCAGCCTCGCTGGCAGCCCAGGCCGACCACCAGGGTCGGCGCTGTGCTGACGTCAGTCATGCGTGGTATTGGCCATCGCTTTTGCGACGGAACAACCAGGCGCTGATCAGGCCCAAGGCCAGCCAGAACGCCACGTTGGTCAGTTGCGAAGCGATTTTGAACTGGGTTTCCAGCGCCTCTGGAGCAAGCATCGAATGCACTTGCGGTTGTGGTGCGCCAATCACATGGGGAACGGCGAGGATCGCCGCACCGAGGACTTTCATCAGCCAGTGCCGGCTGAACACGATCAGCGCGATACCGACGGCGGTGGAGGCGGCGGTACCGATCCACCACAGTTGCCGTTGTGCCAGATCGGCGGCGGCAGTGCCTGGCAGTTCAGGTGGCAGGCCGAGGGTCGGCGCGAGCACGAACGTCGCATAACCGGCCAGGCCCCAGAGCAGGCCCTGGGAGGTTTTGGTCGGCGCACGCAAGGTGTACAGGCCGGCCAGCATCAGGGCGAAACCGACGGCCACCACCAGGTTGCCACCGGTGGTCGACAGCACGCGCTGCCAGCCGTCTTCCGGCTCCCAGGCTTGTGCATCGTGGGTATGGGCAGCCATCGCACCGTCGGCGTGTTCATGCATTTCAACAGCGGCCGGTTCGGTTTTTTCGTAGGTCTCGGCCTGCAAAATCAGCGGAGCGACCCAGAAGCTTTGCAGCAGGGTCAGCAACAGGGCGGCCAACAGCCCGGTGAAACCTGCGGTTTGCGCAATACGCTTGATCATGTCGACAGCTCTCAATGGCACGGGAACGCGGAGCTGTGACGGGTATCGTGGGCGGCGTTGTGCACCGCTTCGATGTGCGAGAAACCGGCGAAATACACAAGGCAAGCGCCCAGGATCGACGCGCAGACGGCGACGGTCAGACGTTGGGTCAGGGTTGAGGTGGTGCTCGCGGATGTGTGTTCGGCGCTGCTGATGATCGACATGGCGTTTCCCTCTGGTCTGTCAGCGGGGAATAAGAGCGCATGCAAAAACCCGCACGACCCGGCGCGCAAGGTTTCAAACAGCGCCCGCCCACCGCGGGTTTGTTGGTTCAGTGACCGTACTGGTCACTTTGTGTTGCGGGCCGGTCTCCGGGCTCACGAGGGGCAAAGGCTTGGGCCTGAACCTGAAAACATCACCTTCCCATGTCGCAATGGCACAGTGGATCTGATGCTTCGCTCGCTTACCGTTGCGGGGGCAGCACCGGACTGACATGGCTTAAGAGTAAAGCACATGATTCACCGGTTTCCCGTTTCACCCTGTGAAGGGCACCCGTAACAAGGTGTGTAGGAGAGCATGGGCGGGGGTTTGGCGTCAATTGGCAAGGGTTCTCAACTGAAGACCGAGTCGCCTTCATCGCGAGCAAGCTCGCTCCCACATTGGAACGCGGTCATCTGTGGGAGCGAGCTTGCTTGCGATGGGGCCAGTGAGGGCACCACAAGACATTGACCCGCCCCAATACCATGCGTAGCCTTGCGCTTTCGAGGTTCTTCGGCGTTTGCCGAAGCTAAGAAGGGAACGCGGTCGATGCCGCGGCTGCCCCCGCAACTGTGAACGGTGATGTTCGTTGCCACGCCACTGCAGGCTCAATCCATGAGGCCGGCGGGAAGGCGCAGCGAATGCCAGGCTCAAGGCCGGCACACCGTCAGCCAGGAGACCTGCCTCGTCACAGATTCTCACTTTCAACCGGGCGGGGTGATCCGGTGGCGAACTCTCTCAGGCACGCGTGTCCGCGTTGCCGGTCGTCGTCCCGTATGCCCGCCACATTAGCCATAGGGCATCCGATGAAAACACTGGCCAAACTCCCCGTCACCATCGTTACCGGCTTTCTCGGCTCGGGTAAAACCACGCTGCTGCGGCACATGCTCGACAACGCCCAGGGTCGCCGCATCGCGGTGATCGTCAACGAATTTGGCGAGTTGGGCATCGACGGCGAAATCCTCAAGCAGTGCTCCATCGGTTGCACCGAAGAAGAAGCCAACGGCCGTGTCTATGAGCTGGCCAACGGCTGCCTGTGCTGCACCGTCCAGGAAGAATTCTTCCCGGTGATGCGCGAACTGGTGGCCCGTCGCGGCGATCTGGACCACATTCTCATCGAAACGTCCGGCCTGGCGCTGCCCAAGCCGCTGGTGCAGGCCTTCCAGTGGCCGGAAATCCGCAGTGCCTGCACGGTGGATGCAGTGATCACCGTGGTCGACAGCCCGGCCGTGGCCGCCGGCACCTTCGCCGCGTTCCCGGATCAGGTCGACGCCCAGCGCAAGCTCGACCCGAACCTGGACCACGAATCGCCGCTGCACGAACTGTTCGCCGACCAATTGGCCAGCGCCGACCTGGTGATCCTCAACAAAGCCGACCTGATCAACCCGGCGGACCTGGCCCGTGTGCGCCTGGAAGTCGCCGAGGAATTGCCGCCAGCGGTGAAAATCATCGAAGCCAGCAGCGGTCGCCTGCCGCTGGACGTGCTGATCGGCCTGGGGGCCGGCTCCGAAGAACACATCGACAGCCGTCACAGCCACCACGACCATCATCACGATGGCGACGACGATCATGACGACCACGATCACGACGCCTTCGATTCGATCTCCATCGAACTGCCGCAAGCCGACGAAAGCCTGCTGCTGGACGCGCTGACCCAACTGGTGGTCCAGCACGGCATCCTGCGGGTCAAGGGTTTTGCGGCGATCCCCAACAAGCCGATGCGCCTGCTGATCCAGGGCGTGGGCACGCGTTTCGACAAGCACTTCGACCGCCAGTGGGGCGCTGAAGAAGCGCGAGTCACCCGCCTGGTGCTGATCGGCCAGGAACTGGACGCCACTGTTCTCGAAGCGCAATTGCGCGCCGCGCTCAGCGTGTAAGCCATGCACCTGCTCAGGACCCAACCCGGCGGTTTCGTGTCGGATGACAACATTGCCGACCTTGGACAAACCCCCGCCGAGTTGGTGGTCCTGTGCAGCGGCGATTCCAGCCTGGCGCTGCTCGCCGAAGCGGCGCAGCAATTGCCCGACGATTACCCGAGCGTGCGCCTGGCCAACCCGATGCAGGTGCAGAACCATGCCTCGGTCGACTTGTACGTCGATGAAGTGCTGCGTCACGCCAGGGTGATCCT
Organism: Pseudomonas sp. KH_046_1; assembly: GCF_057839025.1. Lineage (NCBI taxonomy): Bacteria > Pseudomonadati > Pseudomonadota > Gammaproteobacteria > Pseudomonadales > Pseudomonadaceae > Pseudomonas > Pseudomonas sp. KH_046_1. The sequence goes on along the minus strand of NZ_CM174481.1, from coordinate 3,394,497 downwards.
GATTTCGCTGCACGGTGGCATCGCCTATTGGCGTTACGGCATCGAGCGCCTGGTCGAACTGTCGCAGCGCGGCGTGCAGGTGATTCTGGTGCCGGGTGATGATCGCCCGGACCCGGAGCTCAGTGACCTGAGCACCGTCGGTGCAGAAGATCGCGACCGGCTCTGGCAGTTTCTGCGCCAGGGCGGCATGGGCAATGCCCTCGATTTCTTCCGCTGTCTGGCCAACCGCTGGCTGGCGCGTGATTACACCTGGGGCGAGCCGCAAACCCTGCCACGCACGGCGATTTACCATCCGCACAAACATTCGGCCGCACTGAGCGACTGGCAGGCCGACTGGCACGCCGATCAACCGGTGGCGGCGGTGTTGTTTTACCGCTCGCATTTGCAAGCGGCGAACACGGCTTTCATTGATGTTTTTTGCCAACGCTTGCAGGCCGCGGGGTTGAATCCGTTGCCGATCGCGCTGGCCAGTCTGAAAGAGCCCGGTTGTCTTTGCGTGGTCGAGGACTGGCTGGATGAGGCCAGCGTCTCGGTGATCCTGAACACCACCGGCTTCGCCCAATCCAGTCCTGAAGCACCGCATCTGCGCCCGTTTCGCCGCAATATTCCGGTGATCCAGGCGATCTGCGCCCAGGACAACGAGCCCGGTTGGCGCGCCAGCGAACAGGGCCTCGGCCCTCGAGACCTGGCGATGCACATAGCCTTGCCGGAGCTGGACGGACGCATCATCAGCCGCCCGATCAGTTTCAAGGACCTGGCGTGGCGCAGTGAGCGCAGTCAGTCGGATGTGGTCTGCTACCGGCCACAACCGGAACGCATGGATTTCGTTGCCGAACTGGCGCAGCGCTGGGTCGATCTGGCGCGGGTGCTCAATGCGGAAAAACGCATTGCCTTGATTCTCGCCAATTACCCGACCCGCGACGGTCGCATCGGCAACGGCGTCGGCCTCGATACCCCGGCCGCCGCGCTGAATATCCTGCGGGCGCTGCATGCCGAAGGTTATCCATTGCCGGCTGAATTGCCGGACAGCGGCACCGCGCTGATCCAGCAGTTGCTGGGTGGCGTCAGCAACGATCTCGAGACCCTCGACCTGCGTCCGTGCCAGCAAAGCCTGGGGATGGATGACTATCTGGCGATGTTCAACGCCCTGCCCGAAGCCAACCGCGCAGCGGTGCTCGAACGTTGGGGCGCGCCGGAAAGCGATCCGATGTGTCGCAGCGGACGGATGATGATCGCCGGCCTGCGTTTTGGCCTGACCTTCGTCGGCATTCAGCCGGCCCGTGGTTATCAGGTCGACCCGAGCGCGGTGTATCACGACCCGGACCTGGTGCCGCCGCACGGCTATCTGGCGTTCTACTTCTGGCTGCGCAACACCTACGGCGCCCATGGCGTGATCCACGTCGGCAAGCATGGCAACCTCGAATGGCTGCCGGGCAAGGGCGTCGGGCTGTCGGAACATTGCTGGCCAGATGCTTTGCTCGGGCCGCTGCCGAACATCTATCCGTTCATCGTCAACGACCCGGGCGAGGGCGCCCAGGCCAAGCGGCGCACCCAGGCGGTGATCATCGATCACCTGATGCCACCGCTGACCCGCGCCGAAACCTACGGCCCGCTGCGCAACCTCGAACTGTTGGCCGACGAATATTACGAAGCGCAGCTGCTCGATCCGCGCCGCGCCCGAGAGTTGCAGCGCGATATCCTGCAACTGGTGCGTGACACCCACATCGACCGAGAACTGCAGCTGGACGAACAACTCGACAGTGATGCCGACGCGGCGATCTGGTTGCCGCGACTCGACACTTACCTGTGCGACTTGAAAGAGTCGCAGATCCGCGACGGCCTGCATGTGTTCGGCGAATCGCCCACCGGGCGTTTGCGTATCGACACCTTGCTGGCGTTGTTGCGCATTCCACGGGGCGATGGCCGGGGCGCGCAGTCGAGTCTGCTGCGGGCACTGGCCAAGGCCTTCGTGTTGGGCTTCGACCCGCTCGATTGTGCGCTGGCCGAACCGTGGACAGGGCCTCGTCCCGAACCACTTTTGCTTATCAGCGACGAGACTTGGCGCACGGCGGGCGATACCCGCGAGCGCCTGGAGTTGTTCGCCGCGCAGTTGATTTCGGACGCGTTGAACAGCCCCTGTGGGAGCGGGCTTGCTCGCGAAAGCGGTGGGTCAATCGACATAAATGTTGAAGGATCAACCGCTTCGTCGGAACGTCACCCGGAGACAAGCCCGCTCCCACAAGGGGCCGACTGGATCGAGGTGCAAGCCATCATCGATAGCCTGCGCGAGGTGGTCGCCCCACGTCTGGACGCCTGCGGTCCGGCGGAAATGCGCGGATTGCTCGATGCCCTCAGCGGTCGCTTCGTCCCGGCGGGCCCTAGCGGCGCACCGAGTCGTGGTCGCCTGGACGTGCTGCCCACCGGTCGCAACTTCTATTCGGTGGACGTGCGCAACCTGCCGACCACCACGGCGTGGCGTATCGGTTTCCAGTCGGCCAACCTGATTCTCGAACGGCACCTGCAAGACCACGGCGATCATTTGCGCCAGCTCGGTTTGTCGGTGTGGGGCACCGCGACCATGCGCACCGGCGGCGATGACATCGCCCAGGCCATGGCGCTGATGGGTGTGCGTCCAGTCTGGGCGACCGGCAGCCAGCGGGTCGATGACTTCGAGATTTTGCCGCTGAGCCTGCTCGACCGTCCGCGAGTCGATGTGACCTTGCGTGTGTCCGGTTTCTTCCGTGATGCCTTTGCCAATCTGATTCGCTTGTTCGACGCCGCGGTGCAAGCGGTGGCCGACCTCGATGAGCCGGATGACCTCAATCCGTTGGCGGCCAAGGTACGCGCCGAGCGCACAGCCCTGCTGCAGTCAGGGCTCGATGAAGACGCTGCGCGACGTCAGGCCGGCTGGCGGATTTTCGGGGCCAAACCCGGTGCCTACGGCGCAGGCGTGCAGGGCGCTATCGACGGTCGCCTGTGGCAGAGCCGCGAGGACCTGGCCGAGGTCTACCTCAACTGGGGCGGCTACGCTTACGGCGGTTCCGACGAAGGCACCACTGCCCGCGAACAGTTCAGCCAGCGCCTGAGCCAGGTACAGGCGGTGCTGCAAAACCAGGATAACCGCGAGCACGATCTGCTCGACTCCAACGATTACTACCAGTTCCAGGGCGGTATGCTCGCGGCGGTGGAAAGCCTGAAAGGCGAGGCGGCGGCCAGCTATCATGGCGACCACAGCCAGCCGGACCTGCCGAAGATTCGTACCCTGAAGGAAGAGCTGAACCGGGTGATCCGCTCCCGGGCGGCCAATCCGAAGTGGCTCGAAGGCGTTAAACGTCACGGCTACAAAGGCGCGTTCGAAATGGCGGCGACTGTCGACAACCTGTTCGCCTTCGACGCCACCACGCAGTTGATCGACGATCACCAGTACGCGTTGCTGGCCGATGCCTATTTGCTCGACCCGGACACCCGGGATTTTGTCCGCGAACACAATCCCCATGCCTTGCGCGACATGACCGAACGCATGCTCGAGGCGCAACAACGCGGGATGTGGAAGGAGCCCGGCGAGTACCGCGAGGCGCTGGAGAATTTGTTGCTGGATATAGAAGAAGACGGCTAATCACTTCCCTGTGGGAGCGAGCCTGCTCGCGAAGGCGATTTGTCAGCCAACGATGATGGTGGATGTGATGGCCTCATCGCGAGCAGGCTCGCTCCCACAGGGATAAAGGCGACTGTAATTTTTGTAGATAGATCACCGACCAGGACTGAGTATTGAAGATGACCGACACCCCGCATTTCCCGCTCTCCGCCGTGGTCGGCGCCGACGATTTGAAGCTGGCCCTGTACCTGACCGCCATCGACCCGAAAATCGGCGGTGTCCTGATCGAAGGCCCGCGGGGCATGGCCAAGTCGACCCTGGCCCGCGGTCTGGCGGACCTGCTGGCCAGCGGTCAGTTCGTCACCTTGCCGCTGGGCGCCACCGAGGAACGGCTGGTCGGCACCCTCGATCTCGACGCGGCGCTGGGCGAAGGTCGCGCACAGTTTTCCCCCGGCGTACTGGCCAAGGCTGACGGAGGCGTGCTCTATGTCGACGAGGTCAATCTGTTGCCCGATCACCTCGTTGACCTGCTGCTCGATGTGGCCGCCAGCGGCACCAATCTGGTGGAGCGTGACGGTATTTCCCATCGGCATTCGGCGAAGTTCGTGCTGATTGGCACCATGAACCCGGAAGAGGGTGAACTGCGTCCGCAATTGCTTGACCGTTTCGGCTTGAACGTCGCCCTCGGTGGCCACACCGCGCCGGCCGAGCGCGGTCAGATCATCCGCCGTCGCCTGGATTTCGACAGCGATCCGCAAGGTTTCTGCGCTGAATGGGAGTCCGCGCAGGCGTCTCTGCGTGAACGTTGCCAGAACGCACGCAATGCACTGCCGAACATTCCCCTCGACGACCAGGCGCTGGAACACATCACCGAACGCTGCTTTGCCGCCGGCGTCGATGGTTTGCGCGCCGATCTGGTCTGGCTGCGCGCCGCCCGGGCACACGCCGCCTGGCGCGGGGCGAACGCGATCGCCGAGGACGATATCGACGCCGTTGCCGAATTCGCCTTGCGCCATCGTCGCCGCGAGCATTGCGCACCGGCATCTCAGCCATCCCAGGCTGCGCAACCCTCTGCGCCGCAAAACGCCAACCCGAGCGAAGGGCAGGGCCAGTGGGGCGAGTTGCCTGCCCAGGCGCTGGCGGTCGGCGCACGACGTGAAGTGCCGAGCTGGCCAAAAAAGCCCTAGGCATTCGCCCTCGCTCCGTTGCGGGGGCGAATGCCAGACCCCGAGCCGGGCGGCTGGACCACGGTAAACAGGGCAAGCGTCATGCAGCACGCAGCGGCTCGGTCAACTGGCCCGGCACATTGCTCAATGGCCGGCCACGTCAGCGTGACGACCTGTTGTTTCAGCTGCGCACTCGTTCGCCCCATGAACTGTGGCTGGTGATCGTTGATGCCTCTGCTTCGACCCGCCGTCATCAGGCATTGAGCGATGCCAAGGGCTTGCTGGCGCAGTTGTTCGACGATGCCTATCGCCAGCGTGCGCGACTGGCGTTGCTCACGGCCAGCGGTGCTGCACCCAGGTGGCAGGTGCAGGGATTGAAAGCTTCCAGCGGATTACGCCAGTGGCTCGATGGTCTTGGCGCCGGTGGCGGTACGCCGTTGCCGGCGGCATTGGGCGAAGCGGGTCGATGGCTTGCGGCACGGCAAAAGCGTTTTCCGGCGGAGCAGCAGCGGTTGTTGCTGGTGACCGATGGCCGGCTCAAGGACTGGCCGCTGTTGCCCGTACTGGAGTGTCCGGGGTTGCTGATCGACATCGAGCGCGGGCCGATCCGGCTTGGGCGCAGCAGGGTGTTGGCGGCGCAGTTGCAGGCGGAGTATCGGCACATTGACGAGCTGATTCCTGGCTGAATTCTCCTTTGCCTGGGCCGGCCTCTTCGCGAGCAAGCCCGCTCCCACATTGGTCCGGGTGAACACAAAGTCTGTGAACGCCGAATGCCCCCTGTGGGAGCGGGCTTGCTCGCGAAGGCGATGTGTCAGCCACCATCAATTCCGGATTACTTGCCCATCGCCTGCCGATACTGTCGGGTCCGCCTGGCGATGTACAACTGATCCAGAATCAACGCCAACAACGCCGAAACCTTGGGTCGGGTTTTGCGCCCACGGCTCAAGCGATGCAGCTGGAACTTGACCACCGCCATGCTCGCCAGCGCCGCCAGGGGCTTGCGCTTCCAGCGGATCGGCGGCAATTGCGGATGGCTGTCCTGGCCTTCGCGCCAGTGCTTGACCAGGTGCGGTTCCACGGCCAGCGCGGTGCCGATGCCGGCCATGGCAAGGCCGCTGTCGAGGACCTGTTCGACGATTGCCAAACGCCGGATCCCGCCGGTCACCATCACTGGCATCCGCGCCACGCTGGCCAGTTCACCGGCCATTTCCAGAAAGTACGCCTCCCGTGCCAGGGTCCGGCCGTCGCGCGCTTCGCCTTGCATGGCCGGTGCTTCGTAACTGCCGCCGGAGAGCTCCAGCAGGTCGATCGCTTGTTCGTTCAGCCACTGGATCACTTGCCGTGCATCATCGGCATCGAAACCGCCGCGCTGGAAATCCGCTGAGTTGAGTTTTACCGACACGCAAAATTGCGGCGACACCGCTTGGCGAACCGCCTCGACGACGGACAACAGCAGGCGCGCGCGATTTTCCAGGGAGCCACCCCATTGATCGGTGCGCCGATTGGTGAGCGGCGAAAGGAACTGGCTGAGCAGGTAGCCGTGGGCGGCGTGGATCTGCACACCGGTAAAACCGGCTTTCTCGGCCAGTGCAGCACTGGTGGCGAAGCGTCGGATCACCTCCAGGATGTCGTCCTCGCTCATGGGCTTGGGTTCGGCGAACATCTTCGAGAACTGGCCCAGATCCAGCGCAACAGCCGACGGCGCCAAGGCTTGCTGGCCGAGGTTAGCCATGGTCTGGCGGCCAGGATGGTTGAGCTGCACCCAGAAATGCGCACCGCCGGAGCGGCCGACGCTGGCCCACTGGCGGAAGCGCTCCAGGTGGCGCTCGTCTTCCAGCGCTACACCGCCGGGGCCGGTCATGGCGCGGCGGTCGATCATCACATTGCCGGTCAGCAGCAAGCCGGCTTCGCCCTCGGCCCAGGCCTGATACAGGCGCAACAGCGCCTGGTCGGGCACCTGATCGGTGTTGGCGAGATTCTCCTCCATCGCGGCTTTGGCAATGCGATTGCCGATGGTCTGGCCGTTGGGCAGATTCAATGTTTGGAAGGGCGACATGCTTGACTCCTCGTAGTGATGAGCAGAGGCTAAGCTTAAAGTTAACTTTAATGTCAAGCAGGTAAATGAGGCCGCAATGAAGATTGGTGAATTGGCGCAGTTGAGCGGGTTGACCGCATCGCGCATCCGTTTTTACGAGTCTCAGGGCTTGATCCGCCAGGTCGAGCGTTCTTCCAACGGTTATCGGCGTTACTCGCAACAGGCGCTGCAAACCCTGCAACTCATCCAGTGCGCACAACAAGCCGGTTTCAGCCTGGAGGAACTCAAGCAGTTGCTGCCGGATACTGTGACGGGCGCGTTCAAGCACGATGAGTTGATGGCCGGCCTGCATCGCAAGATCGAGCAGATCGAAGAGATGCAACGGCACCTGGCCCATAGCAAGGCGCAGTTGCTGGGCTGGATCGACACCATACAGGCCAAGCCCGAAGGCATGAGCTGCGATGAAAATGCTGAACGGGTGATGACGTCATTCAAGCACTAGGTCAGGACGGATTGTTCATCGGCGTACCGGCCCTCCAAACGCCCGGTTGTGAACCAGATACCCGCCCTTTGTAGCCAACGGTAGCGGTCAGGGTTCCGTGCGTTTGGTAACGTTTTTTCCTCTCCTTACGCATCCCCCTGATTCAAAACAAATTTCAATCTCGCTCACATTCCCTCCACATCCTGTGGCACACTTTCTGCTGTCTATTCCGTTGTTACATACCATGTTCCGGTATAGCGGAATAAACATCACCCTGGAGTGCTTGCCATGCATCGCCGACCTTCCTTGTTCACAGCGTGTGTTTTTCTGTTTGCAGCCTCTGCTGCTGCCATGGGCGTGGCCCAGGCGGCGGACAGCAAGCTCGATAGCGTTCTGGCCCGCGGCAAACTGATCGTAGGCACCGGCAGCACCAACGCGCCGTGGCACTTCCAGGGTGCGGATGGCAAGTTGCAGGGTTTCGATATCGATATCGGGCACATGATCGCCAAGGGTTTGTTCAACGATCCGACCAAGGTTGAGTACGTGGTGCAGTCGTCCGATGCGCGGATTCCCAACCTGCTGACCGACAAGGTCGACATCAGTTGCCAGTTCATCACCGTGACGGCCAGCCGTGCGCAGCAAGTGGCGTTCACCCTGCCGTACTACCGTGAAGGTGTCGGCCTGCTGCTGCCGGCGAACAGCAAGTACAAGGAAATCGATGACATGAAAGCCGCCGGTGACAGTCTCACCGTGGCGGTGCTGCAAAACGTCTATGCCGAAGAACTGGTGCATCAGGCGCTGCCCAAGGCCAAGGTCGATCAATACGACAGCGTGGACCTGATGTACCAGGCCGTGAACTCCGGCCGCGCCGACGCGGCGGCCACCGACCAGTCCTCGGTGAAGTACCTGATGGTGCAGAACCCGGGTCGTTATCGCAGCCCGGCCTACGCCTGGAGCCCGCAGACCTATGCCTGCGCGGTCAAGCGCGGCGATCAGGACTGGCTGAACTTCGTCAATACCACCCTGCATGAGGCCATGACCGGTGTTGAGTTCCCGACTTACGCGGCGTCGTTCAAGCAATGGTTCGGTGTGGATCTGCCGACCCCGGCCATCGGTTTCCCCGTCGAATTCAAATGATCCCGTGAGAGCAGGGCGCCCAAATGCGCCCCGCTCAAGGTACTGCTGACCATGAACTATCAGTTGAACTTTGCCGCCGTGTGGCGCGATTTCGACACCTTGCTGGTGGGGCTCGGTATGGGTCTTGAACTGGCCCTGGTGTCGATCGCCATCGGCTGCGTGATCGGCCTGATGATGGCGTTTGCCTTGTTGTCCAGGCATCGCGCATTGCGGGTGCTGGCGTCGGTGTATGTCACGGTGATTCGTAACACGCCGATCCTGGTGTTGATCCTGTTGATCTACTTTGCGTTGCCGAGCCTGGGGATCCGGCTGGACAAGATCCCCTCGTTCATCATCACCCTGTCGCTGTATGCCGGGGCGTACCTGACTGAAGTGTTCCGCGGCGGCTTGCTGAGCATTCCCAAGGGCCTGCGTGAAGCCGGTTTGGCCATTGGCCTGGGGGAGTGGCAGGTCAAGGCCTACGTCACCGTGCCGGTGATGCTGCGCAATGTATTGCCGGCGCTGTCGAACAACTTCATTTCGCTGTTCAAGGACACCTCGCTGGCGGCCGCGATTGCCGTACCGGAGCTGACCTATTACGCGCGCAAGATCAATGTCGAGAGCTACCGGGTGATTGAAACCTGGCTGGTGACCACGGCGCTCTATGTGGCGGCCTGTTACCTCATTGCCATGATGCTGCGTTACCTCGAACAGCGTCTGGCGATTCGCCGATAGGAGGCCCCCATGTACGAATCCCCCAGTTGGTTGCATGAGTTGTGGGTGGCGCGGGAAGTGCTGTGGCAGGGCTTTCTGACCAGTGTCCAGGTGTCGGTGCTGGCGATTCTGCTCGGCACGCTCGTTGGCGTCGTCACCGGACTGGTGCTGACCTACGGAAAATTCTGGATGCGCGCGCCGTTTCGTTTTTATGTCGATGTGATTCGCGGCACGCCGGTGTTCGTGCTGGTGCTGGCGTGCTTTTACATGGCGCCGGCACTGGGCTGGCAGATCAGCGCGTTCCAGGCCGGTGCACTGGGTTTGACGCTGTTCTGCGGTTCCCATGTCGCCGAGATCGTGCGCGGTGCATTGCAGGCATTGCCGCTCGGGCAGATGGAGGCGAGCAAGGCCATCGGCCTGACGTTCTACCAGGCCCTCGGTTACGTGCTGTTGCCCCAGGCATTGCGGCAGATCCTGCCGACCTGGGTCAACTCGTCCACCGAGATCGTCAAGGCCTCGACCCTGTTGTCGGTGATCGGCGTAGCGGAATTGCTGCTCAGTACCCAGCAGATCATTGCCCGGACGTTCATGACCCTGGAGTTTTACCTGTTCGCCGGTTTCCTGTTCTTCGTCATCAACTACGGCATCGAGTTACTCGGCCGGCACATTGAAAAGCGGGTGGCTTTGCCATGACTCAGGCTCAAACCAATGCACAAAACGGCCAACCGCTGCTGGACATTCGCGGCCTGCACAAGCGTTACGACCAGCTCGAAGTACTCAAGGGCGTGGACCTGAGCATGCAGCGCGGCAACGTGGTGACACTGATCGGCTCCAGCGGTTCGGGCAAGACCACGCTGCTGCGCTGCGTGAACATGCTTGAAGAGTTCCAGGGCGGGCAGATCCTGCTCGACGGCGAATCCATCGGTTATGACGAGGTCAACGGCAAACGCATTCGCCACCCGGAAAGAGTCATTGCCCGCCATCGCGCCATGACCGGCATGGCGTTCCAGCAGTTCAACCTGTTCCCGCACCTGACTGCATTGCAGAACGTCACCCTGGGCCTGCTCAAGGTCAAGAAGCTGCACAAGGACGAGGCCGTGGCCCTGGCCGAGAAATGGCTGGAGCGCGTTGGCCTGCTGGAGCGTCGCGATCACTTTCCCGGTCAGTTGTCTGGCGGTCAGCAGCAGCGCGTGGCGATCGCCCGGGCGATTGCGATGAACCCGAGCCTGATGCTGTTCGACGAAGTGACCTCGGCGCTGGACCCGGAACTGGTGGGCGAAGTGTTGAGCGTGATCAAGGGCCTGGCCGAAGACGGCATGACCATGCTGCTGGTGACCCACGAAATGCGCTTTGCGTTCGAGGTCTCGGACAAGATCGTTTTCATGAATCAGGGGCGAATCGAAGAGCAGGGGCCACCCAAGGACCTGTTCGAACGCCCGCAGTCGCCACGACTGGCGGAATTTCTCAAAAGCACCCGTTTTTGATCCTTCAATGTTCAATCAGGAGAAACACTCATGAGCATTACTCGTTACGGCACCGGCAGCACCGCCGCTGGCGGTCAGCCTCGCCCTTTCGCCCGCGCCGTTGAAGCCGATGGCTGGCTGCACGTTTCCGGGCAGGTGCCGGCGGTGGACGGCGAGATCATTACTGGCGGCATTGTCGAACAGACCCACCAGACCATGAAGAATCTGATCGGCATTCTGGAGGAGGCCGGTTATGGCCTGGAAGATGTGGTGCGTGCTGGCGTGTGGCTGGAGGATCCGCGGGATTTCACCAGTTTCAACAAGGTCTTTTCCGAGTACTTCAAGCCCGAGCACGCCCCGGCGCGGGCCTGTGTGCAGGCGAACATGATGGTCGATTGCAAGGTCGAGATCGACTGTATTGCGTACAAGAAAAAGGCTTGAACCGAGGTGACTTCATCGCGAGCAGGCTCGCTCCTACAGGGGAATGCATTCCAAATGTGGGAGCGAGCCTGCTCGCGATGGCGGCCTGACTTTCAACGCAACACATTGGGTACACTCCCGGCGACTTTGAATGGGAACCACTGAAATGACCGAAGACACCATCAAGCGCCGGGCACGCGGTCTGGACCGGGCGTTCGATATCCTCGATTTCCTCAAGGAAGTCGGCCAGCCCCTGCGCCCGAACGACATCGCCAACGGCATCGGCAGCCCCAAGTCCACGGTCTACGAACTGGTGGCCTCGCTGCTGGAACGACGGATCCTGGAACCGGTGGGCAAGGACGGTCATGTCTACCTCGGTCGTCAGTTGTACTTTCTCGGGCAGGCACACCTGCGGCATTTCGACCTGACTCGCGAGGCCGATCACGCCTTGCAGGAAATCGTCAGCCAGACCCATGAAACGGCGCAGATGTGCCTGCTCAACGGGCGCAAGTACACCGTTGCGCTGATGAAGGAGGGGGAGCGGCATTTCCGCATTTCCTCGGACATCGGCGAAAACGCGCCCATCCCCTGGACCGCCTCCGGGCGCCTGCTGCTGGCGCACCTGAGCGACCAGGCAATCGTCGACCTGATCGACCACGATGACTTCATCCTGCCCGATGGCGAACGCTTGCCACTGGAGCAGTTTCTCAAGGAAATCCGTCAGGCCGGTATCGATGGTTTCTTTTCCTTCGATAGCGTCGCCGACACCTTTACCCATTGCTTCGCCGCACCGGTCAAAGACCCAAGCGGCGTGGCCATCGCGACCCTGTGCATCGTCGCCCCTCGGGCCGATGCGAAGAAAAACTACAACGACTACCGCCGGGTGCTGATCGAAAGCGCCAACAGCCTGGCCCGTCGCATCAACGAATAACAGCGGCTGCCTGCGGCCGCGTGAACGAGGAGTTCGACCATGTCTTCTGCCCCCAATACTGCCGCCGTGGAAAAAGGCACCGCGCCCATGGGCGCCAGCCTGGTGCGTGACGTCAGCCTGCCTGCGCTGGTACTGCACCGCGAGGCGCTGGAACACAACATTCGCTGGATGCAGGCGTTCGTCAGCGACAGCGGCGCGGAACTGGCGCCCCATGGCAAAACCAGCATGACCCCGGCGCTGTTCCGGCGCCAACTGGACGCCGGTGCCTGGGGCATCACCCTGGCCAGCGCCACGCAAACCCGTGCGGCCTACGCCCATGGTGTACGCCGGGTGCTGATGGCCAACCAGTTGGTCGGCATGCCAAACATGGCATTGATCGCCGACCTGTTGAGCGACCCGACGTTCGACTTCTATTGCATGGTCGATCACCCGGACAACGTCGCCGACCTCGGCGCCTATTTCGCCTCCCGCGGCGTGCGCCTGAACGTCATGATTGAATACGGCGTGGTCGGCGGTCGTTGCGGTTGCCGCAGCGAGCAGGAAGTGCTCGATCTGGCCAAGGCCATCGGCGCGCAACCGGCGCTGGCCCTGACCGGGATCGAAGGTTACGAAGGCGTGATCCATGGCGATCACGCCGTGACCGGTATTCGCGATTTCGCCGCATCACTGGTGCGCCTGGCGGTGCAGTTGCAGGACAGCGGCGCCTTCGCCATTGCCAAGCCGATCATCACCGCGTCGGGGTCGGCCTGGTATGACCTGATTGCCGAGTCCTTTGAAGCACAGAACGCCGCCGGGCGTTTCCTCAGCGTGCTGCGTCCCGGCAGTTACGTGGCTCACGACCATGGCATCTACAAGGAGGCGCAGTGCTGCGTGCTCGACCGTCGCAGCGACCTGCATGAGGGCCTGCGTCCGGCGCTGGAAGTGTGGGCGCATGTGCAGTCGTTGCCGGAGCCGGGGTTTGCGGTGATTGCCCTGGGCAAGCGCGACGTGGCCTACGATGCCGGTTTGCCGGTGCCGTTGCTGCGTTACAAGGCGGGCGTGGTGCCGGCCAAGGGCGATGATGTGAGCGCCTGCAAAGTGACCGCGGTGATGGACCAGCATGCGTTCATGACCGTGGCGCCGGGGGTTGATCTGCGGGTGGGCGACATCATTTCGTTCGGCACTTCGCACCCGTGCCTGACGTTCGACAAGTGGCGTGTCGGCTGTCTGGTGGACGAGCAACTGAACGTCATCGAGACCATGGAAACCTGTTTCTAAGTCCGGAACCGCAGCGCTGCCTTCGCGAGCAGGCTCGCTCCCACAATGGAATGAGGTCTCCTGTGGGAGCGATCCTGCTCGCGAAGGCGGCGGCCCAGACAACAAAGAATCGCCAGAGATCCCACAACAATGAACACCATCAACACCCTGGGCCCCAACACTCCACGCATCGCCCTGATCGGTGAATGCATGATCGAGTTGCAGCATCGCGCCGATGGCAGCCTGCAACAAAGCTTCGGCGGCGACACTTTGAATACGGCGGTGTACCTGTCCCGGGAACTGGGAGAGGACGGCGCCGTGGATTACGTCACCGCCCTGGGCGATGACAGTTTCAGCGACGCGATGTGCCAGAGCTGGGCGGCGGAAAGTATCGGGCTCGGCATGGTCCAGCGTCTGCCCGGACGCCTGCCGGGTTTGTATTGCATCCAGACTGACGCCGCCGGTGAGCGACGCTTTCTGTACTGGCGCAACGAAGCGGCAGTCCGCGATTGCTTTACCACCCCGGCCGCCGCGCCGATCCTCGCTGCTTTGCCGGATTACGATGTGCTGTACTTCAGTGGCATCACCCTGGCGGTACTCGGTGTGCAAGGCCGGGAAAAATTGCTGGAAACCCTGATCGAAGCTCGCCAGCGCGATGCGCGGATTGTGTTTGACAACAACTACCGGCCACGGCTGTGGGCATCGGTCGAGGACGCCCGGGCGGCGTATCGTCGTGTGCTGCCGCAGGTTGATCTGGCGTTGCTGACGGTGGATGACGAGCAGGCGTTGTTTGGTTATGCCGATTGTGACGCGGTGTTTACCGCGTATGAGCAGATCGGTACGCCGGAAGTGGTGCTCAAGCGCGGCGCCCAAGCGTGCCTGATTCGTTGTGATGGCGAGTCATTCGAGGTGCCGGCGCAGAAGGTCGAGCGGGTGGTGGACACCACGGCGGCGGGGGATTCGTTCAGCGCGGCGTATCTGGCTTCGCGGCTCAAGGGTGGCAGCCCGGCGGACGCCGCCGAGGCCGGGCATCGGTTGGCGAGCCGGGTGATTCAGGTGCCGGGGGCGCTGATTCCAAGGTAAGCGGTGAATGGCCGCTGGCTGCGCCATCGGTTCGCGGGCAAGCCCGCTCCCACAGTGGTAGTCGGTGTGGCTGCAATCTATTGCAACTCATAAATCCCTGTGGGAGCGGGCTTGCCCGCGAAGAGGCCCGAAAGCCAACAGCATCAATCCCGGTAAAACACCTGCACCAGGTGATACCCGAACTTGCTCTTGATCGGCCCATGCACCACCCGCAGCGGTTTCTTGAAGATCACCGCATCGATCACGCCGACCATCTGCCCTGGCCGCACTTCGCCGAGATCGCCGCCGCGCTTGCCCGATGGGCAGGTCGAGTACTTCTTGGCCAGCACGTCGAACGCTTCACCCTTGGCGATGCGTTGTTTGAGCTGCTCGGCTTCTTCCGAGGTTTTCACCAGAATATGGCGGGCTTGAGCTTTCATGTGGCGGTACCTTGCAACGGTGGTGGCTATGTGGGTGGCAGCGGGGGCGCGCGATTATGCCTCAACTCAGTCCGGTTGACTGATCATCGTGCGAATCTTGTTGGCCAGCAGGTCGATGGAAAACGGCTTGGCCACCATGTCCATGCCTTCTTCGAGGAAACCCTGGCGCTCGGCGGCGATCCCGGCGTAACCGGTCATGAACAGCACTTTCAGTTCGGGACGATGCTGGCGGGCGATTTCCGCCAGTTGGCGGCCGTTCATGCCCGGCAACCCGACGTCGGTCACCAGCAGGTCCACCCGCACGTCCGACTCCAGTACCGGCAGGGCGCTCTTGGCATCTTCGGCTTCATGGGCGCGGTAACCGAGCTCCTTGAGCAGGTCCAGTACCAGCATGCGCACCGCCGCATCGTCTTCGACCAGCATCACGGTTTCGCCGGCAATCGCCGCCGGTGCCTCGCCGACGACGGACGACAGGACTTTTTCCTGCTCGGTCGAATGCAGGCGCGGCAGGTACAAGCGCACGCTGGTGCCCCGTCCGGGCAAGCTGAACAGGCTGACGTGGCCCCCCGTTTGCTGGGCGAAACCGTAAATCATCGACAAGCCCAGACCGGTGCCCTGGCCGATGGGCTTGGTGGTGAAGAACGGGTCGAATGCCTTGGCCAGCACCGAAGGCGTCATGCCGGTGCCGTTGTCGCTGACGGCAATCATCACGTAGTCGCCGGCCTTGACCGGTTCCAGGGTCGTGATGTCGCTGCCGTCGAGGTATACATTGGCGGTTTCGATCTGCAACTCGCCGCCATCGGGCATGGCGTCCCGGGCGTTGATCACCAGGTTGAGCAAGGCGTTTTCCAGCTGGCTGACATCGGTGCTGACCCGCCAGGTGCTCTCGGCCAGTTGCAGTTTGAGTTCGATGTGGTCGCCCTTGGTACGACGGAACAAGTCTTCGAGCGAGTGAATCAACTCGTTGGGGTTGAGCGGCTTGCGATTGAGCGACTGACGCCGGGAGAACGCCAGCAAGCGATGGGTGAGGGCGGCGGCACGGTTGGCCGAGGACACGGCCGCTTCGGTGAACCGGCCAATCTCGGCGGTGCGGCCGTCGGCAATGTAGCGTTGCATCAGGTCGAGGCTGCCAATGATGCCGGTAAGCATGTTGTTGAAGTCATGGGCGATGCCACCGGTAAGCTGGCCGACCGCATCCATTTTCTGCGCATGGCGCAAGGCGTCTTCGGCACGCTCACGCTCGAACATCTCGTTTTGCAAACGCTCGTTGGCCTCGGCCAGTTGGCGGGTGCGGGCGGCAACCCGTTCCTCAAGGGTTTCGTTGAGGTTGCGCAGGGCTTCTT
Source organism: Pseudomonas sp. KH_046_1 (assembly GCF_057839025.1). Classification (NCBI taxonomy): domain Bacteria; kingdom Pseudomonadati; phylum Pseudomonadota; class Gammaproteobacteria; order Pseudomonadales; family Pseudomonadaceae; genus Pseudomonas; species Pseudomonas sp. KH_046_1. The sequence goes on along the minus strand of NZ_CM174481.1, from coordinate 3,378,495 downwards.
CGGTTTTTTTGCGTTCGGTTTCGTCGATCACGAAGATGTAGAAACCGTTCACCGCGCCATCCGCGCCGTGGCGTGGCAGGTAGTTCATCAAGGCCTGGCGGATGCTGCCGTCGCGGTGTGGCGTGCTGATGCTGAAACAGCAAGGCCGGCCGGACAGCGCCTCAGTGATGTGCGGGGCGCGCAGCGCATAGGCTTCTTCGCCGAGCACTTCAAGAATGGTTCGTCCGTAAAGCTCTTGCGGCGTGAGCCCGTACCAGTCGAGGTACGCCGCATTGTTCAGGCGGAAGCGTTCTTCGCGGTCGACGTAGCTGATCAGGACCGGCATGGCGTTGATGATCAGTTGCAACTCGGTCTGGCTCTGGCGCAGGGCCTGTTCGGTGTGTTTGCGTTCGGTCAGGTCCAGGGCGGCGCCGAGGAAACGCATCGGCCGGCCATGGTGGTCCTTGTAGCAGCGACCGCGGGCAAACACCCAGCGCATCTGGCCGTCGGTTTGCAGCAGGCGATATTCCTCGGCGTATTCGCTGCCGTGGGTGATGCAATGCTTGATGCTGCGGGCGATCAGGGCGCGGTCTTCGGGGTGTACGCCGTGCAGGTACTCACTGATCGGCAATTGACTGGCCTTGGCCGGGTCGATGCCGTGCAACTGGGCAAAATGCGCATCGGCGATGAAACGGTCCTCGCTGATGTCCCAGTCCCAGGTGCCGACCGCATCGGTGGCGGCGAGGGCCAGTTGCAGGCGTTCCTCGGTTTCACGCTGGGCCTTGAGGCTGGCCGCCGAGCGCTGTTCGAGTTCGAGGGCGATGCGCCGGCGTTCGTTGGTTTCGATGGCGGTGACCAGGATCCCGGATACCTCGGCACTTTCGTCGCGGATCGGGCTGTAGGTCAGGTCGAGCCAGAAGTCGGATTCCCGGTCCCCGTGTTGCAAGGTAAAGCGCTGCTCGCTGTAGGTTCGCACCTGACCTTGCAGGACGGCGCTGTAAATCGGGTCGGTAAAGTCTTGCAACTCTGGCCAGATCAGGTGTGTCGGTTGTCCGAAGGCGTGTGGATGCTTGCTTCCGGCGAGCAGGGCGAAGCCGTCGTTATAGATTTGCGTCAGTTGCGGGCCCCAGAGCAGCAGCATCGGCATCGGTGAGTGAATGACGATGTCCACGGCGGTTCGCAGGCTTTGTGGCCAAGTGCTGGCAGCGCCCAGCGGACTGCTTGCCCAGTCGATACGGGCGATCAAGGCCTGGGCATCGCTGGCGGTTGGTGTTGCGTTCATCTGGGAGTCCTGCGCCAATTCGCTATAGCTGGCGTCTATTCTTGCACAGGTGACAGGCGCAGGTTGATTCGAAGGCTTGAGCGGTTACTGTGGGAGCGGGCTTGCTCGCGAAGAGGGCGGTACATTCAACGTCAATGTCGCCTGACTCTACGCCATCGCGAGCAGGCTCGCTCCCACAGGTAATCCCATTTCAATCCATCAGCTCGGGCCTGTTTCGGTACTGTTCCAGCGCTTCGGGATTGGCCAGCGCATCGGTGTTTTTCACCTTCTGCCCATGCACCACATTGCGCACCGCCAACTCAACGACCTTGCCGCTGATGGTCCGGGGAATGTCCGTCACTGCAACAATCTTCGCCGGCACATGACGCGGCGTGGTGTTGGCGCGAATCGTCTCGCGGATCTGCTGTTGCAGTGCATCGTCCAGTTCGAGCCCGTCGCGCAAGCGTACGAACAGCACCACCCGCACATCATCCTGCCACTGCTGACCGATGGCCACACTGTCGAGCACCTGGGGGACTTTCTCCACCTGACGATAGATTTCCGCCGTGCCGATGCGCACGCCGCCGGGGTTGAGCACGGCATCGGAGCGACCGTGGATCATCATCCCGCCATGGGGCAGTTGTTCGGCGTAATCACCTTGGGCCCAGACGCCGGGGAACAGGCTGAAATAGGATTGGCGCAGCTTCTCGCCATCGGGATCGTTCCACAGGCCAATGGGCATCGCAGGGAAATGGCGGGTGCAGACCAGTTCGCCTTTTTCACCGATCACCGGGTGGCCTTCGTCGTTCCACACTTCGACGGCCATGCCCAGGCTCTTGCCCATGATTTCGCCACGCCGCACGGGCGACATCGGGTTGCCGTTGACGAAGCACGAGACGATGTCGGTGCCGCCGGACATCGAGGCCAGGCACACGTCGGCCTTGAAGTCGCGATAGACGAAGTCGTAACTGTGCGGCGACAGCGCCGAGCCGGTGCAGAGCAACGTCTTGAGGCTGCCCAGGTCATGACTTTCACGCGGCTTGATACCGCTGCTTTCCAGGGTCGCGAGGTATTTGGGGCTGGTGCCGAAGACGCTGATGCGTTCGTCGTCGATCAGGTCGATCAAGCGTTGCGGTTCGGGCTGGAACGGTGAGCCGTCGTACAGCACCACGGAACTGCCTGTCGCCAGCGCCGACACCAGCCAGTTCCACATCATCCAGCCGCAGGTGGTGTAGTAGAACAGCCGTTCACCGGGGCCGAGATCGCCATGCAGGCCGTGTTCCTTGACGTGTTGCAGCAACACGCCGCCGGTGCTGTGGATGATGCACTTGGGCACGCCGGTGGTGCCGCTGGAGTAGAGGATGTACAGCGGATGGGCGAAGGGCACCGGGACGAAATCCGGTTCGCCGCCGGGGGTGTAGAAGTCGTCCCACAGCGTCACGTTGGCCTGGGTGCGGAATTCTTCTATGTGCGCCTGTGGTCGGGTGTAAGGCACGACGATCAACTGTTGCAGCGACGGCAGGCGCTCGAGGATTTCGTTGACCTTGGCGGTCTGGTCGATCTCTTTGCCGGCATAGCGATAGCCGGCACAGGTCACCAGCACTTTCGGTTCGATCTGGCCGAAACGGTCAACCACCCCTTGGGTGCCGAAGTCCGGCGAAGAGCATGACCAGATGGCGCCAAGGCTGGTGGTGGCGAGCATGGCCACCAGTGTCTGCCAGGTGTTGGGCATGCAGGCGGCGATCCGGTCACCCATACCGACGCCGGCGGCGATCAAGCCATTCTGAAAACCGGCGACCTGTTCGGCCAGTTCGGCCCAGGTCAAGTGTTCACGCTGACCGTTTTCGCCAACGGCTATCACGGCGATCGCATCATCGCGACGCTGTAGCAGGTGTTCGGCAAAGTTCAGCGTTGCGCCGGGGAACCACTGGGCGCTGGGCATCCGGGGGCCTTCGAGCAGCACGGCGTCGGGTTGCTCGTGAAAGCGAATGTCGAAGAAATCGACGATGGACTGCCAGAAGTCCGGGCGTTGATCGATGGACCACTGGTGCAGGGCAGGGTAGTCGTCGATCTTGAGGTGGTGCCGCTGATTGATGAAGCGCCGAAAGGCCTCCATGCGGGTCTTGCCAATGCGTTTGGCGTCGGGTTGCCAGAGGATGTCGGACATGGTTTGCCTCTTCTTATGTCTGTAGATCCATTCGCGAGCAAGCCCGCTCCCACATGGAAATGCAATCCCCTGTGGGAGCGGGCTTGCTCGCGAAGAACGATATCGCGGTTTAGCGGCTGATCACTGCGCCAACCACCCACCATCAACATTCCACGCCGCACCCCGCACCTGGCTGCCGGCTTCGCTGCACAAAAACAGCACCAGTTCACCCAGTTGCGGCGGTGTCACGAACTCCAGCGACGGCTGCTTTTCAGCGAGCAAATCGTGTTGTGCCTGCTGCGGGTCAACCCCGTTGGCGGCACGATCATCAATCTGCTTTTGCACCAGCGGCGTCAATACCCAGCCTGGGCAGATCGCGTTGCAGGTGACCTGGGTGGTCGCGGTTTCCAGCGCGACCACTTTGGTCAAGCCGATCACCCCGTGCTTGGCGGCGACATAGGCGGACTTGCCCACCGAACCGACCAGACCATGCACCGAGGCAATGTTGATCACCCGGCCCCAGCCCTTGGTGCGCATGCCCGGCAGGCTCAAACGGGTGCTATGGAACACCGATGACAGGTTGATGGCGATGATCGAATCCCAGCGCTCCACCGGGAACTCATCCACCGCTGCCACGTGCTGAATGCCTGCGTTGTTGACCAGAATGTCGACGCCGCCGAATTCACGCTCGGCGTAGGCGATCATGTCGGCAATTTGTGCCGGATCACTGACATCGGCCGGGTGATGACCGACCTTGCCGCCGAACTGTTCTACCTCGGCAATCACCCTGGACGCATCGCCGAAGCCGTTGAGGACCAGGTTGGCCCCGGCCTTGGCCAGGCTGAGGGCGATCCCCAGGCCTATGCCGCTGGTGGAACCGGTGACCAGTGCGGTCTTGCCCGAAAGAGTCGTCATGAATACCTCACACAATGCCAGTGGCGTAGAAGGTGCCGATCACCACGAAGACCGCCAGGGTCTTGATCAGCGTAATACAGAAAATGTCTTTGTAAGCCTCGCGGTGGGTCAACCCGGTGACCGCCAGCAGGGTGATCACCGCGCCGTTGTGCGGCAGGGTGTCCATGCCACCGCTGGCCATCGCGGCGACCCGGTGCAGCACTTCCAGGGGAATGTTCGCCGCATGGGCGGCGCTGATGAACTGCTCGGACATCGCCGCCAGCGCGATGCTCATGCCGCCCGAGGCGGAGCCGGTGATGCCGGCCAGCAGGGTCACGGTAATCGCTTCGTTGACCAGTGGGTCGGGAATGCTCTTGAGCCAGTCGGCCAGCACCAGAAAGCCGGGCAAGGACGCGATCACGGCACCGAAACCATATTCCGAGGCGGTGTTCATCGCCGCCAGCAACGCACCGCTGACCGCACTTTTACTGCCTTCGGCCAGCTTGCGGCTGATCGCCTTGTAGCCGAACGCCAGCACCATGAGGATGCCTACCAACAGCGCGGCCTGGACCGCCCAGATCGCCGTGAGCTTGGCGATTTCCGTGGTCACCGGCGCGGCCATGCCCGGTAGCGCGAGGCTGTGGGTCTTGCCATATACCTGCGGAATCCAATGGGTGAACAACAGGTTCATGATGCCCACCGCCAGCAGTGGCGACAGCGCGAGCCACGGGTTGGGCAGCTTGAGGTCGGCGGCGGTTTCCGGCTCGTTGCGCAGGTCCGAACCATAACCTTCACCGGCACGCTGGGCCTTGTTGCGCTGGCGCTGGAGAAACAGCATGCCGGCGCAGAACACGAAGATCGTGCCGATCACACCCAGCCACGGCGCGGCCCAAGCGGTGGTGTTGAAGAAGGTGCTGGGGATGATGTTCTGGATTTGTGGCGTGCCGGGCAGGGCGTCCATGGTGAACGAGAAGGCGCCCAGGGCAATGGTCGCCGGGATCAGTCGCTTGGGGATGTTGCTCTGGCGGAACATTTCAGCGGCAAACGGATAGACCGCGAACACCACCACAAACAACGATACGCCGCCGTAGGTCAGCAGGGCGCAGACCAGCACGATCACCAGCATCGCCTGACGGGTGCCGAGCAGGCGAATCGCCGCCGCGACGATGGAGCGCGAGAAGCCGGACAGTTCGATCAACTTGCCGAACACCGCGCCGAGCAGGAACACCGGAAAATACAGCTTGATGAAGCCGACCATTTTTTCCATGAACACCCCTGTGAAAGCGGGGGCGACGGCAGACGGGTCGGTCAGCAGGACAGCGCCGAGGGCGGCAATCGGGGCAAAAAGGATAACGCTGTAGCCACGGTAGGCAGCCAGCATCAGCAGCGCGAGGGCTGCCAAGGCAATGATCACACTCATGGTGTGTCTCCTGGGTTGTTATTTTTGTTGGGTGAAGCCTGGTAGGAGAGGCGTATAGCGAGTTTTGTGCCAGATGATTAAGTTGTTGAAATATAAGGATATATTTTCATGTTGGTGGGCTTGTCGAGTAGGTTTGTCTCTATTCTGAGACTTGCATTGGCAGTGCTGGCCTCTTCGCGGGCAAGCCCGCTCCCACAGTTGACCGAGTTGGTCAGGAGAGCAAGGCCTCCTGTGGGAGCGGGCTTGCTCGCGAAGGGCTTTCTAATAATGGAGATTAATATCTCTTTATTGAGACTCAACAATTCCCAGCGCCACCATCTTCTTGTACAACGTCGACCGTCCAAGCCCCAATCGTGCTGCTGCTTCAATCACCTTGCCCCCGCATTGCGCGAGGGTGGTTTCGATCAGTTGCCGGTCAAATCGCTCTCGCGCCGCACTGAACGTCTCATGGGCAAGCGGTTCGATGGTCAAGGGTGCCACGCGCTCAACCGGCGTGAATGTACCAATTGCCGCGCGGATATCCGCTGTCGTCAGGCGCAAGTCATCACTGAGCAACGCGGCGCGCTCCAGCACATTGCGCAGCTCCCGGATGTTCCCCGGCCAGGCGTGTTGGCCCAACAGTTCCAGGGCTTCGTGGTGCAGTTCATGCTGGCTGCGCAGTTCTTCGAGAATGGCTTCACTGAGCGCCGGCACGTCATCCAGGCGGTCGCGCAGGGGCGGAACCTGGATCGGCAATACGTTGAGCCGGTAGTACAAGTCGGCGCGGAATTCACCGCGTTTGATCGCAGCTTCGAGGTCCGTAGAGGTCGCGGCGATCACCCGCACATCGCTCTGGATCACTTCGTTGGAGCCCACCGGCTCGAATTCCTTTTCCTGCAACACCCGCAGCAGTTTGCTTTGCAGGGGCAGCGGCATGTCGCCGATTTCATCGAGGAACAGCGTGCCGCCCTGGGCGATCTGCAATTTGCCGGCGCGGCCCTTGCGGTCGGCACCGGTAAACGCGCCCGGGGCGGTGCCGAAGAATTCGGCCTCCAGCAGCGATTCGGGAATCGCCGCGCTGTTGATACTGACAAACGCCTTGTGCGCGCGGGGCGAGGCATTGTGGATCGCCTGGGCCAACAACTCCTTGCCGGTGCCGGTTTCGCCGAGCAGCAATACCGGCGATTCGGTACTCGCACTGCGCCGGGCGCGGCGTTTGACTTCCAGGCTGGCGGCGCTGGTGCCGATGAAGTGGGCGAAGTTGTATTTGGTCTGCCGCGCCCGCAGCAGCGAGCGGGTTGAGGCCAGTTCTTCCTGCATGCTCATGTAGCGCTTGAGCATCGGCGACAGGCTGCGCAATTCGTCGAACAGGGCGAACCCGATGGCGCCGATCACCACGCCGGCATCGTCGTGAATCGGCAGGCGCATGACCACCAGCGGCTCTTTGGGGGTGTCTTGCATATCCAGCAAAATCGGCCGGCCGGTGCGCACCACCTCACGCAGCAGGCTGCCGGGGATCACGCTTTCGCAGGGCTTGCCGATCGCGACTTCGGCCGATTGCAGGCCGAAGCGCCGGGCATAGCGCTCATTCATCCAGACGATGTTGGCATCGCGGTCGACAATCACCGTGCCTTCACTCGATTGCTCGATGATTTCGAACAACGAACGGATCGCCAGCAAGCGAACGCGCTGGTAGTCCTTGAGGCTTTCGGTGGTGTTCATGGGGGCTGATCCTGATTATGTTTTGTCTGTGCCGGCCTCTTCGCGAGCAAGCCCGCTCCCACAGGGGATTTGTGTACGACACAGATCAACTGTGGGAGCGGGCTTGCTCGCGAAGGCCGCGATGCGGTCTGACGGCCTGATTATGCCTGCCCCAACAACGCCGCCGCCAACAGCTCCTTGGTGTACGGATGCTGCGGTGAGTCAAACACCTCATGACTGGCACCGCGTTCCACCACTTTGCCGTCCTTGATCACGATCATGTCGTGGGCCAGGGCGCGCACCACCGCCAGGTCATGGCTGATGAACAGATAGGTCAAACCGTATTTTTCCTGAAGCTGGCGGAGCAGGGCGACCACTTGTTTCTGCACCGTGCGGTCCAGCGCCGAGGTCGGCTCGTCCAGCAGGATCAGCGCCGGTTTCAGCACCAGCGCCCGGGCGATGGAGATGCGTTGACGCTGGCCACCGGAGAACTCGTGGGGATAGCGATGGCGACTTTGTGGGTCGAGGCCGACTTCGCTGAGTGCCCGGATCACCTCGGCATTGCACTCTTCAGTGCTCAACTGGCTGTGCACTTCCAGGCCTTCGCTGATGATCTGCGCGACCGACATTCGCGGGCTGAGGCTGCCGAAAGGGTCCTGGAACACCACCTGCATCTTCTTGCGCCACGGTCGAAGCTGTTTTTGCGTCAAACCGTCCAGCGCCTGACCCTGAAAGCGGATTCCGCCTTCGGAGTCGAGCAAGCGCAGGATCGCCTGACCCAGGGTGGATTTGCCCGAACCGGACTCGCCGACGATGCCGAGGGTCTTGCCGCGTTGAATATTCAGGCTGATTCCATCCACGGCACGCAGCCAGGTCTTGCGTTGGAACAGGCCACCACCGACGGGAAACCGCACCTGCAGGTTGTCCACCTCCAGTACGTTTTCGCGCTCGTCCCGGGGCAAGGCTTCGCCCTCGGGTTCGGCGTGCAGCAATACGCAGCTGTAAGGGTGCTTGGGTTCGGTGAAGAGAGTTTCGCAAGGCGCCTGCTCGACGATTTCCCCGGCCTTCATCACGCACACGCGCTGGGCGATGCTGCGCACCAGATTGAGGTCGTGGCTGATCAGCAGCAGCGACATGCCCAGCCGCTGTTGCAGGGATTTGAGCAGCAGCAGGATCTTGCGCTGCACCGTCACATCCAGCGCGGTGGTCGGTTCGTCGGCAATCAACAGCTCCGGTTCGCAGGCCAGGGCCATGGCGATCATCACCCGCTGGCGCTGCCCGCCGGACAGCTGATGGGGATAGGCCTTGAGGCGTTCCTCGGGTTTCTGGATGCCCACCAGGTGCAGCAATTCGAGGATCCGTTCTTGCGCCGCCTTGCCCGCCAGGCCTTTGTGCACCAGCAACGTTTCGCCGATCTGCTTTTCGATGCTGTGCAGCGGGTTGAGGGAGGTCATCGGCTCCTGGAAGATCATCGCGATGCGGTTGCCGCGCAGTTGGCGCAACTTGCCGGCATCGACGCCCACCAGTTCCTGGCCGCGATAGCGGATGCTGCCCGTCGTCTCGGTATCGGTTTGCGGCAGCAATTGCAGGATCGAGTGGGCCGTCACCGACTTGCCCGAGCCCGATTCGCCCACCAGCGCCAGGCATTCGCCGGGGTGGATGTCCAGGCACAGATTGCGCACTACGGTCTGGCCGCTGAAGGCCACGCTGAGGTCACGGATTTCGATCAGGTTGGTCATATCAACATCCGCATCAAGATCGTGGATCAAGATCGTGGATCAAAGGCGTCGCGCAAGGCTTCGCCAATGAACACCAGTAAAGAAAGAGTCAGCGCCAGGGTGAAGAACGCTGTCAGCCCCAGCCACGGCGCTTGCAGGTTCTGCTTGCCCTGGCCGATCAGTTCGCCCAGGGAAGCGCTGCCCGCAGGCATGCCGAAGCCGAGGAAGTCCAGTGCCGTCAGGGTGGAAATCGCCCCGGTCAGAATGAACGGCAAGTAGCTCAAGGTCGCGTTCATGGCGTTGGGCAGAATGTGTCGCACGATGACCTTGCGGTCGGTCAGGCCCAGCGCGCGCGCGGCCTTGACGTATTCCAGGTTGCGCCCGCGCAGGAACTCGGCGCGCACCACGTCCACCAGGGCCAGCCATGAAAACAGCGCCATGATCCCCAGCAGCCACCAGAAATTCGGCTCGACGAAGCCCGACAGGATGATCAGCAGGTACAGCACCGGCAACCCGGACCACACCTCCAGCAGACGCTGGCCGAGCAAGTCCACCCAGCCGCCGTAATAGCCTTGCAGGGCCCCGGCGGCGATGCCGATCAGGGCACTGACAAAGGTCAGCATCAAGGCAAACAGGATCGACACCCGGGCCCCGAAGATCACCCGGGCCAGAACGTCCCGCGCCTGGTCGTCGGTGCCCAGCCAATTGACGCTGGAGGGCGGGCTGGGGGCAGGTGTGTTCAGGTCATAGTTGGGCGTGTCGTCACTGAAGGGAATCGGTGGAAACAGCAGCCAGCCGCCATCCTCCTTGATCAACTTCTGCACGTAGTCGCTGCGGTAATCGGCCTGGAACGGCAGTTGCCCGCCGAATTCCTGTTCGGTGTGGCGCTTGAAGGCCGGGAAGTACCACTGGCCCTGATAGCTGACCATCAGCGGTTTGTCGTTGGCGATCAGTTCGCCACAAAGGGTCATTGCGAACAGGCCGACAAACAGCCAGAGCGACCACCAGCCCCGACGGTTTTTCTTGAACCGCTCGAAGCGGCGACGCGCCAGCGGTGAAAGCTTGAGCATCAGGCATTCCTCGCGGCGAAGTCGATACGCGGGTCGACCAGGGTGTAGCAGAGGTCGCCGACCAGTTTTATCAGAAGGCCAAACAGGGTGAAGATGAACAACGAACCGAACACCACCGGATAGTCCCGGGATACCGCCGCTTCGTAGCTCATGCGGCCCAGGCCGTCGAGGGAGAAAATCACCTCGATCAGCAGGGAGCCGGCAAAAAACACACTGATGAACGCCTGGGGAATGCCCGACACCACCAGCAGCATGGCGTTGCGGAACACGTGTCCATAAAGCACCCGTCGTTCACTCAAACCCTTGGCACGGGCAGTGACCACGTACTGGCGGGTGATTTCATTGAGGAACGAGTTCTTGGTCAGGACGGTCAGCGTGGCGAAGCCGCCGATCACCAGCGAGGTCACCGGCAACACCAGATGCCAGAAGTAGTCGGCCACCTTGCCAAGGGTCGACAGCGATTCGAAGTTGTCCGAGACCAACCCGCGAACCGGAAACCAGTTCAGCGAAGTGCCACCGGCAAAGACCACGATCAGGAACATCGCAAACAGGAACGCCGGCATGGCATAGCCGATGATGATCGCGGTACTGCTCCAGATGTCGAATTGGCTGCCATGGTGCACGGCCTTGCGGATGCCCAGGGGAATCGATACCAGATAGGTGATCAGCGTCGCCCAGAGCCCGAGGGAGATGGTCACGGGCATTTTTTCGAGGATCAGGTCGGTGACGGTGGCGCCGCGGAAGAAACTCTTGCCGAAGTCCAGGCGCGCATAGCTGGTGAGCATCAGCCAGAGGCGTTCGTGTGCCGGTTTGTCGAAGCCGTACTGTTTTTCAATGTCCTTGATCAGTTGCGGATCGAGCCCGCGGCTGGACCGGGACTTGCCGCTCATGGATTCGCCGGAACCGCCGCCAACCGCGGCGCCGCCAATGCCTTGCAGGTGCGCGATGGCCTGTTCGACCGGCCCGCCCGGCGCGGCCTGGACGATGACAAAGTTGACCAGGAGAATGATCACCAGCGTCGGAATGATCAGCAGCAGGCGCCGCAATATGTAAGCCCACATCAGTGCGGCCCTCCGGGTTTGCCACGGCTGATACGCTCGGCCGTCATCTGTTGGTTGGTCAATGGCGTGGTGCTCATTTCCCACCAGCTTTCGATGGCTTCATCATTGCTAGCCTGTACGTTCGGGATGCCGAAGCGGTTCCACCACACCGTCGAGGTGCCCGGCGGGTAATAGTTGGGAATCCAGTAGTAATTCCATTGCAGCACCCGGTCCAGGGCATGGGCGTAATGCAGCATGTCGGCCTGGGTATTGGCGCGGATCAGCCCGGTGATCAGCGTGTCCACCGCCGGGCTCTTCAATACCATGTAGTTGTTGGAGCCAGGGTCGGTGGCCGCCGCCGAGCCGAAATAATTGACCAGTTCGCCCCCCGGAGAGGTAGTGACCGGGTAGCCGGTGACGATCATGTCGTAGTCGCGGCTCATCAGGCGATTGACGTACTGGGAGGAGTCGATACGGCGGATGTTCAGGTCGATGCCGATCTGTTTCAACGTGCGTTTATAGGGCAACAGCAGGCGGTTCATGCCGTTCTGACTGACCAGGAAGGTGAAGCTCAGTGGCTCGCCGTCGGCATTGACCAGTTGGTCGCCATCGGGTTTCCAGCCGGCCTGTTCGAGCAAGTCCAGGGCTTGCAGCTGCTTGTCGCGAATCACGCCGCTGCCGTCGGTCTTCGGTGCCTCGAACACCTTGGTGAAGACTTCGTCGGGAACCTGCCCGCGCAGCGGTTCGAGAATCGCCAGCTCACCGGCATCCGGCAGTTGCCGGGCCGCGAGATCGGTATTGGAAAAAAAGCTCTGCTGGCGGATGTACATGTCACGCATCATCTGCCGGTTGCTCCACTCGAAGTCCCACAGCATCACCAGTGCCTGACGCACGCGGCGATCCTGGAACATGGGCTTTTGCAGATTGAACACAAAACCCTGGGCCGGTTGCGGCGCCTCTGTGGCGAGGTGGGCTTTTTGCAGGCGACCATCGCTCAGGGCCGGACTTTCGTAGCCGATGGAGTAAGCGGTGGCGGAAAATTCCCGGTTGTAGTCAAAGGCGCCGCCGCGCAACACCTGGCGCGCCACGTCGGTATCGCCGAAGTACTCGATGCTGAAATGATCGAAGTTGTACAGGCCACGGCTGACCGGCAGATCCTTGCCCCACCAATCGGGGTTGCGCTCGAAGGTGATGCTGCGCCCCGAATCGATCTTGCCGACTTTATAGGGACCGCTGCCCAGCGGCGCTTCATAACCGCCGCCACCGGCGAAATCACGGCTCTTCCACCAGTGTTCGGGAAACACCGGCAAGGTCGCGATATCCAGGGGCAGGGTGCGATTTTCGTTGTTCTTGAAATCAAAGCGCACGGTCAGTGGCGATTCCACTTCGACGCCTTTGACGTCGGCGAACTGGGTGCGGTAACGCAGGCTGCCCTGGGTCATCAGCAGGTCGAAGGTGTAACGCACATCCTCGGCGGTAATCGGTTTGCCATCGGCAAAACGCGCCTTGGGGTTGAGGAAAAAGCGCAGGGACAGGCCGTCCTCGGAGCGCTCCATCTTCTCTGCCACCAGACCGTACACGGTGTAAGGCTCGTCCAGCGAGCGCTGGGCCAGTGGTGAATAGAGCAAGCCGTCGATCTGTGTGACGCCGATGCCTTTGTCGATGTAAGGCAAAACATGGTCGAACTGACCGATTTCGATCGCTGAGCGCCGCATCGTGCCGCCCTTGGGGGCCTGCGGGTTGGTGTAGGCGAAATGACTGAAGCCGGCAGGGTATTTCGCCGGTTCGCCGTACACGGTCATTGCCGGTTGCTGTGCTGCATTCACACCCGCGGCAGCCATCAGCAGGGTCACGGCAGTGAACAACAAGGTAGGGAAAGCCAGTCGCATTGTCAGCCTTGGAGCCGGGTGGTCGTTAACGACAATTTGTACGCTAGCGGCGCGTCCCTCGCCAGCCGTATTACGCATCGCAAACACAACGGCCCACCAAAAGGCGGGCCGTTGTGTGAATAGCTCAAGCGTCGATCAGTCCTGACGGCTGGTCACTTCCAGCAGGTGGAAACCGAACTGGGTCTTGACCGGACCCTGGACCACATTGAGCGGTGCGCTGAAGACCACGGTGTCGAACTCCTTGACCATCTGGCCCGGACCGAACGAACCCAGATCACCGCCCTGGCGGCTGGAAGGGCAGGTGGAGTTTGCCTTGGCAACTTCGGCGAAATCGGCGCCAGCCTCGATTTGGGCCTTGAGTTCGTTGCACTTGGCTTCGGAGGCAACAAGGATGTGACGGGCAGTGGCTTTAGCCATGGAAAAATACTCCTTTCAATACTCGATAAAGTGCTGAGCCTACCGGATTCAGTGAGCTATTTCTCCTCAAAGTTCCGTTCCACGCGGGATCCACGGCAGGCAGTTTCTCAAAGTCCGGCGTCTCTCAAGCGCTCGGCATGCTCAACATACAGTTCGATCGGATCGACACCTGTGCGCAACTGGCCGGTCGGTTGGCCAATGGTGTCCAGATGATCCAGCGCATAGTCGGAACGGATAACTGTGCCCAGATGGGAACTGAAGCGACCGACCAACCCGTCGTTCTGCTCGCTTTCGGTGACGAAATAACCGGAAAGGGCCCGGCAGAAGGCGTTGAGCGGATCGAACGCATTGAGCCCTGCCTCGAGAACACTCGACTGCAGCACGCCGCTCCACGAGTAGTAACGAACACCGTTGACCCGTTCGCGCCCCTTGCCACCCCAGGTGCTGGGCAGCCCTTGCGGGTATTTGTCGTTGAATGCGCCTACGCCTTCGGTGGTCAGCGCCTTGAGGGCCGCAATGGCGTTCTTCGGTTGGTACTGATTGTCGCTCAATGTCGCGAGGAAGTCGGCGAACAGGGTCACCACCGTCTCGGCCACCTGTTCCGGCAGGCAGCCTGGTATCAATGCCTTGCGCAGGAAATCGGCCAGCTCCGAGCCATGGTTCGGCCCGCTGACGGAGGTCACCGACGCCACACTGTGTGGCGCAATCGCTGCGGCATAACGTGCGGTCAGTGCGCCCTGGCTATGGCCTATGAGGTTGACTTTGCGTGCACCGGTTCCTTCCAGTACCCGCTCGATCTGCGCGAGCAATTGGCCACCGCGTGCTTCGTTGTCGTGGATGGCCGACAAGTGGGGAACGAACACCCTTGCTCCGGCGTTCCTCAGCGCCTGCCTGATGTCGTGAAAGAGCTCGAACTTGCCGATTCTGTCGAAGCCGAAAAGGCCGTGAACCAGCAGTATTGGGTAACAAGTGCTTGCATTCCTTTGCATGTTCATACCTTTGCACAGAAGTTCGTTGGGACTGCATGGCACTTCACTCTAAAACACTCGAGGTTGGCGCGGTGTATGAAAAGTCCGCCGAAGCTTGCGGATAACGGAATAGAACAAGTGCGAAAACTCAAGAATGGCTGAGGCCTTAGTCGGAACAGATTGAGGACTTTTCACGGCAATCAGCTTGCTGCTGATCAAAGACCTACTTCGTGTGTATCGATTTTCCGAGCGAGCCGGAGTAAGTGACCGACATCACGGCTGTTTGCCGTGAGATTAAATAGACGCCATCCAAAGCCGGCCACCCGTTCGGTGTTTATTCCAAGGACTGGAGCGAATGAATGACTGTTTATGAACCCGATACCTTGAATCTCGCGCAGCAACCATTACCACCTCCCATACTTGAGCAGGCGCAAAACGGCGTTCTGAACCCCTCTGACAAAAAAGCCGTCATCAAGGTCCAGCCTTATCCAGGCATGACCTGCGGCGACAAATTGCTAATGAATTGGGCGGGTCTGGATGCCGATGGCCTCGCCAGCAATCATCAGGTGGCGCGTTTTGTCAGTGAGGACCGGGTCGGCGAGGAGATGATCTTTGCCGTGGGTAGCGCACACATCGCGGCGCTTGACGGTGGTTCACTCGAAATCAGTTACTCACTCACGAGCAGCCGTTTTGCCGAGTCCGTGCATTCCCATCGATTGCAACTGAGTGTGGGTGACGTGCATTCCGACCTGTTGCCTGCGACGGTGAACGATGCGGTGGGTAGAACACTTGATCCGGATCGGGTGAAAGAAGGGGCGATCGTTACGATCAAACCCTATGCGCGCATGGCGGCGGGCGACTGGGTGTTGTTGACCTGGGCGGGTGTTTCGGTCGAAGGAAGTTTCAGTGATGCACTCAAGGTCGAGTCCTTTGCTGTGGGGGGCGAACTGTCGTTTTGGGTCAGCCCGGAGTGCATTGCGCCCAATCTGGGCTCCTCCATTTCCGTCGATTATTGCGTCAAGCAAGCAGGGCATGGTCCTCGTTACTCTGAACTGACGACACTGATGATTGGCAGGATGGAGCGGGGACCATTGCCAGCACCCACTGTGTTGGAAGCCGACGAAGGCTGGGTGGATCTGCATGATGCGCAGGATGGCGTGACCGTCGTCATCGAAAACGCCAAGGCTGAAAAAGGGGAACTGATATGCCTGGAATGCGACGGGGAGAAGTTCGATCACCGTGACGACCGCGAAATAACCGGAGACACCGCCGGCGAGCCGTTGGTATTCATCGTTCCCTACAGTTTCTGGAGGGAACATCGAGATTCTACGATCCGTGTTTCCTATTCAGTCGAGCGCGTTGACGGCACACTCCAGCAATCCGGGGTGACGCCGGTTCAGGTGCAGTCCCTGATGGGACATTGATTGCCATTTACCCTCCAGTATTCGAATGAAGGCCGGAGGGCGGACGGATGATGCCGGCTATTGGGCGTAGTTTTACGCTCGTAGCCGATCCGCCGCTTCAAGCAGCAGTTGTTCTGTCCCGGCCCAGCCAAGGCAACCATCGGTCACCGACACACCGTATTGCAATGACGAACTCAACGGCTGGCAGCCCTCGAACAAATGGCTCTCGATCATCATGCCGATCAGTGAGCGATCACCTTGCAGGCGTTGCTCAAGTACATCCTTGAACACGGATGGCTGGCGCAACGGGTCTTTTCCGCTGTTGGCATGACTGCAATCGACCATGATTCGAGCCGGAATCTTCAGTCTGGTCAGGTCGCTGTTCACCTGGGCGACGCTGGCGCTGTCGTAGTTCGGCCCGCGATGGCCGCCGCGCAATACCAGGTGAGTATCCGCATTGCCCGGGGTTTGAATGATCGCCGGATGTCCCTGGCTATCGACACCGAAATGGCGATGGGGATGGGCGGCGGAACGCATGGCGTCACTGGCGACACCGACACCGCCATCAGTCCCGTTCTTGAAACCGACTGGCGTGCCCAGGCCGCTGGCCATTTCCCGGTGGATCTGCGACTCCGTGGTCCGGGCGCCAATCGCCACCCAGCTCAACAGATCGTCGAAGTAACCGGCCGCCATCGGTTGCAGCAGTTCAGTGGCAACGGGCAGGCCCAGTCGGAGCATTTCGCACATCAGTTCGCGGGACAGCGTCAGGCCGGCGGCCATGTCATCGCTGCCATCCAGGTGCGGGTCGTAGGCCAGGCCTTTCCAGCCAACCGTGGTACGGGGTTTTTCGACGTAGGCGCGCATCACCAGCAGCATTTCGTCGCTGACTTCGGCGGCGAGGCGGGCAAGGTTGCCAGCGTATTCGAGGGCTGATTTCGGATCGTGTATCGAGCATGGGCCGACGATGACCAGCAGGCGGGAGTCTTCACCGTTGAGGATCGCGCGAACCGCCTGGCGGTGGGCGGTGACTTGTCGGGACAGGGCGTTGCTGAGGGGCAATTGCTGTTTGAGTTGCAATGAGCTGGGCAGACGCAGGGTCAGCGCTTCATTGGCAGGGCTCAAGGTGGACAGCGGCAGTGCAGAGACGGACGAGTTCATATTCAAGGCTTCCTGGGCTGGTGGCGGGTTCGTGCCCGCGCGCTCGGCCCTACTGGGGTGTTCGACAATTGGCCGGATTGGCTGCGTGTGTGTGCTTGCCACCTGTGGGTGACCGATCGGAGGCGGCAGGCTGTCCCGAGCGGAGGGTGGTAAATCGCCAGGCGGTAAAACTGTCGTAACGGTAATAAGTGGCGTAGTTCATGTTCTGAATCCTCTGAATGTCTGGTGTGTCGCTGAAAGTGTTGGGGCTTAAAAAACAAAACCCCCGGTCGGGAGGCCGACCGGGGGTTGAGAATTCTCTGGTGGCGACCCGTTTAAAGTGGGCGCCGTGTGGGTATCAGGCGCGCCAGTGGCTAAACCAATACCCAAAATAAAAGCTGACCGGAGTACAACCGTCGTTCACCCGGGCAGCCGCAACCGAGCGCAGGGCGCTGGCGGTACGAAGCTGTAAGAGGGCGTTGAACATGGTCTGTCTCCGATGGATGGTCCGAGCTTACTAGAGGCCGGTACGCAGATTCAATCAGAAAATGCTATCGGCCATCGACGGCACTTTCTATCGCTTGAGTGCCCCCAAGGTTGTGACACACTTTGCGCCGCAACAACAAACCTATCGTCAAGGACGTACCTGACCCTCGCCGTGGAGCTGCAATGATGGAACACCAATGGCGTCCGGCAACACCGGATGACCTCGAATTCGCTCGCGAACTGACCTGTAGGGGCATGCTGCGTTACTACATTGAGCATGACCTGTTGTGGCAGGACGAAGCATTTGACGTGGCCTGGGCCGGGCGGGACAACCGCGTGATTGCTTCGGGCGACAGAGTGCTGGGTTATGTCAGCCTGAGCCGTGATGCCAGAGCCTTGTATATCCGCGAATTGCATATCGTCGAAGCGTTTCGTGGGCAGGGCGCTGGATCCTGGGCGATCGATCAGGTACTGGCTCTGGCGCGCCAGGAGCGGCGCCCGGCGTTGCGCCTGACGGTTTTCGAAAACAACCCGGCGCGAGCGTTGTACGAGCGCAAGGGATTGAGGGTGGTGGGCAAGGACGAATGTTTCCTGAGGATGCAGCTGGATATCCCTGTCCTGGATTGCTGCAACTCGCTTGCGACAAGCCTTTCAAGATGAATTGAAACTTTTAATCTGACGCTTTCCGCTAGGTCTGCCAGATGCTTTTTGCTAAGGTGTCTGATAACCAATAAGACCATATCGCGAGGTGTCTGCTTGATTAGGGTGCTAGTAGTCGATGACCATGATCTCGTTCGTACAGGCATTACACGAATGCTGGCTGACATCGATGGCCTGCAAGTAGTCGGCCAGGCCGAGTCGGGTGAGGAATCCCTGCTCAAAGCGCGTGAGCTGAAGCCCGATGTGGTGTTGATGGACGTCAAGATGCCGGGTATCGGCGGTCTTGAAGCCACTCGCAAGTTATTGCGAAGTCATCCGGATATCAAAGTCGTCGCGGTGACCGTGTGTGAAGAGGACCCGTTTCCTACGCGGCTGTTGCAAGCCGGTGCGGCAGGGTACCTGACCAAGGGGGCAGGTTTGCCGGAAATGGTCCAGGCCATCCGTCTCGTGTTCGCCGGGCAACGCTACATCAGCCCGCAAATTGCCCAGCAACTGGCGATCAAGTCCTTCCAGCCCACCAACGATTCGCCTTTCGATGCCTTGTCGGAGCGGGAAATCCAGATCGCGCTGATGATTGTCGGCTGCCAGAAAGTACAAATCATTTCCGACAAGTTGTGCCTGTCCCCGAAAACCGTGAATACCTACCGTTACCGCATCTTCGAAAAGCTTTCGATCAGCAGTGATGTCGAGTTGACGCTGTTGGCGGTTCGTCATGGCATGGTCGACGCCAGCCTCTGAAAATGACCGAAACCTTTGATCCGAGCGCCTTTCTGTCGACCGTTAGCGGGCGCCCCGGCGTGTACCGCATGTTCGACAGCGAAGCGCGATTGCTCTACGTCGGCAAGGCCAAGAACCTCAAGAGTCGCCTCTCGAGTTACTTTCGCAAGACCGGGCTTGCCCCCAAGACCGCCGCACTGGTAGCGCGTATCGCCCAGGTCGAGACGACGATCACCGCCAACGAAACCGAAGCCTTGCTGCTTGAGCAGACGCTGATCAAGGAATGGCGCCCGCCCTATAACATCCTGCTGCGCGACGATAAATCCTACCCCTACGTCTATCTCTCCGACGGAGAGTTTCCGCGCCTGAGCATTCATCGCGGCGCGAAAAAGGCCAAGGGCAAATATTTCGGGCCTTACCCGAGCGCTGGCGCGATACGCGAAAGTCTGAGCCTGCTGCAAAAGACGTTTTTCGTTCGGCAATGCGAAGACAGTTATTACAAGAACCGCACACGTCCATGCTTGCAATACCAGATCAAGCGCTGCAAGGCGCCCTGTGTCGGGCTGGTGGAACCTCAGGTGTACGCCGAAGATGTGCGCCATTCGGTGATGTTTCTTGAAGGGCGCAGCAATGCGCTGACTGACGAGTTGTCCGCCGGGATGGAAGAAGCGGCGATCAATCTCGAATTCGAACGAGCAGCCGAGTTGCGGGACCAGATTGCATTACTGCGCCGGGTCCAGGATCAACAGAGCATGGAAGGCGGGACCGGGGACGTCGATGTGATTGCCGCCCTCGTCAACCCGGGCGGCGCCTGTGTCCACTTGATCAGTGTGCGGGGCGGGCGGGTACTGGGAAGCAAGAACTTCTTCCCTCAAGTCGGTATTGAAGAAGACGTTTCTGAAGTCATGGCCGCGTTTCTTGGCCAGTACTTCATCAGCAGTCCTGAACGCGACTTGCCAAGTGAACTGATCGTCAATGTGGTCCACGATGATTTTCCGACACTGATCGCCGCCATCGACGAGTTGCGCGGTCGTGAACTGACCATCAGCCATCGCGTGCGGGGTACGCGGGCGCGCTGGCAGCAATTGGCGGTGACCAATGCCGAGCAGGCACTGAGTGCGCGCCTGGCGAATCGTCAGCACATTACGGCACGCTTCGATGCACTGGCCGAGGTGCTGAAGCTGGATGAGCCTCCTCAACGACTTGAGTGCTACGACATCAGTCATTCCAGTGGCGAGGCGACGGTGGCGTCCTGCGTGGTCTTCGGCCCCGAAGGCCCGATCAAGGCCGATTACCGCCGGTACAACATCGAGGGCGTTACGGCCGGCGATGATTACGCAGCGATGCATCAGGCGTTGACCCGACGCTTCAGCAAACTGAAGGACGGGGAGGGCAAGCTGCCGGATATCCTGCTGGTGGACGGCGGTAAAGGTCAGTTGTCCATGGCCCGCGATGTGCTCGATGAATTGGCCGTGCCTGACCTGATTCTGCTGGGCGTGGCAAAGGGTGCGACGCGCAAGGCCGGTTTCGAAACCCTGTACCTGAACGACGCTGCACATGAGTTCACGTTGCGCGGCGATTCTCCCGCGTTGCATTTGATCCAGCAGATTCGCGACGAAGCCCACCGGTTTGCCATTACCGGGCACCGCGCCCGGCGTGGAAAAACCCGTCGGACGTCTACACTGGAGGGCGTCGCCGGCGTCGGACCCACACGTCGGCGTGATTTGTTGAAACATTTTGGTGGATTGCAGGAGCTGTCTCGTGCAAGCATCGAAGAAATTGCCAAAGCCCCCGGGATCAGTAAAAAGCTCGCAGAGTTGATTTATGCAAATCTGCACAGCGAGTAGAATGCCCCC
Organism: Pseudomonas sp. KH_046_1; assembly: GCF_057839025.1. Taxonomy (NCBI): domain Bacteria; kingdom Pseudomonadati; phylum Pseudomonadota; class Gammaproteobacteria; order Pseudomonadales; family Pseudomonadaceae; genus Pseudomonas; species Pseudomonas sp. KH_046_1. Next base: position 3,357,754 of record NZ_CM174481.1, on the reverse strand, counting down.
TCACCTCGTAGCCAGTTGTGCCGATGAATATCCCTAATCTGATTACCGTTCTACGCGTCCTGCTCATACCGATCTTCATTTTGCTGTTCTACCTGCCTTACCAATGGAGTTACCTGGCCTCCGCCTCGGTCTTCGCATTCGCTGCAGCCACCGATTGGCTGGACGGGTACCTGGCCCGCCGTCTGGAACAAAGCACACCGTTCGGGGCTTTTCTCGATCCGGTTGCCGACAAGCTGATGGTTGCGGTTGCATTGGTACTGTTGGTCCAGGAACACGGAAACCTGTGGCTCACGCTGCCAGCTGCCGTGATCATCGGTCGCGAGATTGTCGTCTCGGCACTGCGCGAATGGATGGCCGAACTGGGCGCTCGTGCCCACGTTGCCGTGTCGAACCTGGGCAAATGGAAAACCGCCGCGCAAATGCTGGCGCTGGTGATCCTGCTGGCCAATCCCAAGGATTTCAGTTTCTGGGTCTTGCTGGGCTACACCTTGCTGATGGTGTCGGCCGGCCTGACTTTGTGGTCGATGGTCCAGTACCTGCGGGCTGCCTGGCCACATCTGAAGACCGACGTTGAAAAGAAATAAAACTTTTTTGAATCAAAGGGTTGACGGGGCTTCTGGATTCTATAGAATGCGCCACACCAAGACGCGGGAATAGCTCAGTTGGTAGAGCACGACCTTGCCAAGGTCGGGGTCGCGAGTTCGAGTCTCGTTTCCCGCTCCAAGTTTGTACGCATTTGATGTCGCGCTACTGACAGCAGATGTTTTGAGGCCGAGTAGCAAAATGGTTATGCAGCGGATTGCAAATCCGCCTACGCCGGTTCGATTCCGACCTCGGCCTCCACTAATAAACAAGCTCCGTAGATCTATGATTTACGGAGCTTTTTTATTTGCAATAGCCTGCAAGATTTAGTCTTGAAAAGGGCATTTGCAAACTTGCTTCACCGGGGCTGGATGTATATATTTCCACCTCTGCTGCACAAGCGTCAGAACTGCCAGATCGTTGTTTGGCAAAACCTGGACGCTTCACCGCGCTACCGCCCGAATGGCGAAACTGGTAGACGCATGGGACTTAAAATCCCCCGCTCGTAAGGGCGTGCCGGTTCGATTCCGGCTTCGGGCACCAATAGTATGATTTCAGATGTTCCCGTAAGCACCTGAAACCTAGAGAAACCGGCCTTGTAGCCGGTTTTTTTGTGTCTGAATATCCCCGTATGTTCCTGTACAGCCCCAAGATTTAGGTATACGTTTAGGTATATATCGGTTCGATATCGAGGCGTATACCTATGGCGCGCACCGTAACCCCCCTTACCGACCCCAAATGCGAGGCCGCCAAGCCCCGCGCAAAGGACTACACCCTGTTCGACGGGCAAGGGCTTTTTTTGCTTGTAAGGGCTACCGGCACCAAGGTCTGGCGCTTCAAGTATAAAAAGCCAAGCGGTAAACCCGGTCTGGCTACGTTCGGCAACTACCCGGCCCTCACCCTGAAAGCCGCCCGCGCGCGTCGAGCCGATGCACTCGAGTTGCTGGCGCATGGCCAAGACCCCATCGAGAGCGCTAAGCAAGCAAAGATCGAGGCGGCCAATGAGGCGGGGAACACCTTTGAGGCGCTGGCCCGGGAATGGCACGCCAGCATGTCCGGAAAATGGTCGAAGGATCACGCGGTCAGGGTGTTGAAAGAGATCGAGGTCGATCTTTTCCCCATGCTGGGCAAACGCCCCGTATCCGACTTGAAAACCCGCGACCTGCTGGCCTGTCTGAAGGCGGTAGAGAAGCGCGGCGCGCTTGATGTGGTTGGGCGACTGCGCCAGCGCATCGCCGGAATCATGCGAATCGCCGTTCAGCGCGAATTCATCGAATACAACCCGGCGCTTGATCTGGTGGGGGGGACTGCCACCCGCAAGACCAAACACCGCCCGGCCTTGCCCCTTGAGCGGTTGCCGGAGTTGTTGCAACGCTGCGAGGCTGACACCGGACGACCGCTTACCTGTCTTGCTGTAAGCCTCGCTCTACTGGTGTTCATTCGTTCTAGTGAGCTGCGCTTTGCCCGCTGGTCTGAGTTTGACTTTACCCGGAGCATGTGGACGATTCCCGGCGAACGGGCACCAATCGAGGGTGTCAAGAGGTCGCACCGAGGAGCCAAGATGGGGACTCCGCACCTTGTCCCGTTGTCACGCCAGACGCTTGAGGTGCTGGAACAGATACGTCGGCTGAGCGGTCGTTTTGAGCTGGTGCTGCCAGGAGATCACTACCACTGGCGGCCAATGTCGGAGAACACCGTAAACAAGTCACTGCGCCGCATGGGATACGACACCAAGGTTGAGGTTTGCGGGCACGGGTTTCGCACTATGGCCTGTTCCGCGCTGGTCGAGTCCGGTCTGTGGTCGCGTGACGCGGTTGAACGGCAAATGAGCCATCAAGAGCGCAACGGCGTGCGCGCTGCCTATATCCATAAGGCTGAGCACCTGGAAGAGCGCCGACGGATGATGACCTGGTGGGCCGATTACTTGGACGCCAATCGGGAAAAGCACATCACGCCCTATGATTTTGCACACTGGAACACCGATGTGGTGAGCGTGGAGAGGGGGCTACGAGCATGGCAATAATAAGGGGCAAGCGATCAAAGGCAATTCCAGTATTCGACAATCAACTCGAGTGGGGTACAGGTGATTTGGTCGATGAAAGCCTGTCTGATGCTGCGCAGGCAATTATCGCTGACATGGCCGAACATCACGACGGCGATCTTCAGGAATGGTTAAAGCAAAGGCTTGGGTCCTACAGAGCGGTCACCCGCGAAACGGAAAAAGGACCCGCGCGCCACGAAGAAATTCGCGAAATACAGCAGGCGCACCTGAATCTTCGTGAAGCGCTACAGCGGCTAAGCAATTTCTCTCCTTTCGTCGAGGGCCTCATTAACGAGGCCTGCTGGCGTAGCCATGGGTGCTTTTTCAACGGTGGCTTGCTTTCTGACCTTGAGGCGAAGGCCACCGTGGTGTCCGATGTGTTGGATATTACCGAGCAGAAGTTGGAGGCCGCTCCAACTATTCGTGGCGTGAAGCCGAAGTTTCAGCGAGATGCTTTGCTGGCTGATACCGCAGACAAGCTACGGCAGTCATCCTTAGCGAAGATGACCAAACGCAGAGCTGCAGAACTCGCCCGAGAGCTTCTCGTTGCCGCAGGGGTCGAGGTGCCAGAGGATATTGTCGAAATCGAAAAACTGATCAGACGTGTAAAAAAAGGTGGAAAAAAAGCCTCTAACTAATCTCTTTTGAGCACTGCGACAGCAATCGGGGGTTCAACAAAAATGGCTCCGTACCGATACGGAGGCGCTCAAATGCAACCAGTAACAATTCCCCCGAAAGCTCTTATCCGTCAGCCAGCGCTCTGTCAATGGCTGGACCTGTCCCGCTCCGGCCTAGACAAACTCCGCAAGAAAGACCCGACCTTCCCGAAGCCGATCAAAGACGGCGACACCCGCCAGGCTGCTGCGTATTACGTCGTGGCTGAGGTGGATGCATGGCTGCGCGCCAAGATCGAAGCGAGGGATGCAGTATGAGCCATTCATCATCGCTTACAGCGTCCTGGAAGTTTCGCGTAATGGCCGCCCTGCACGCTGATTCCTCCAAGTCTTCTGCTCTCTGGTCCTGGCGCAAAGCCAAGCAGCTCGGGGTGTAACCCATGAAAAGTCAAAACGGCGCCAATGCGCCGACGGGATCGGCTTGGCTGAAATCCATGATCGGGCCAGTAGCCCGGTACCTTCTTGGCGAGCCAAATCCCGCAATGAGCAAGCCGACCGAGCTTCGATTCGGAGCGCGTGGCTCTTTATCCGTCGATCTGGAAAAGGGGGTATGGCACTCGCACGAAGACGGGCGCGGTGGCGGCGTATTGGATTTGATTGCCTGGAAAACCGGCATCACAAGTTGGGCCGAGCAAATGGGCTGGCTTGAGCAGCAAGGCTTAAAAGAAAAGCGGCCGGCGCCATGTCCTGAAAGTCCTGATGTCCTACCGGCCAGCCGTCGCATGTCGGCTCGTTATGACTACACCGACGAAGACGGCAACGTTCTGTATCAAGTTGTCCGCTACGAACCAAAGGACTTTCGCCAGCGCCGCCCGGATGGAAAAGGCGGCTGGGTGTGGTCGGTGAAGGGCGTGCGTCAGGTTCCCTACCGTCTGCCGCAGTTGCTGCACGCACCTTGGGGTACGCCAGTGTTTGTCGTGGAGGGCGAGAAGGACGTGTTGCGCCTGGAGTCGCTGGGGCTGGTCGCAACCTGCAATGCCGGTGGCGCTGGCAAGTGGCCTGATGCGCTCAATGAGTCCTTCGCACGCCGTCGGGTAGTGATTCTGGCGGATAACGACGAGCCGGGACATCAACACGCCGACAAGGTTTGTCGGGCGCTGAGTCAGGCAGAGGCCGAAGTTCGCGTGCTCATCCTTCCAGGGCTGCTGCCGAAGGGCGACGTATCCGACTGGCTGGACACGGGTGGCACCGTCGAGCAACTGCTGAAAATGGTGGACGCTCCCAGTAAACAACAGTTCGAAGACGACGATCAGCAGCCAGTCGAGGAACACTTCGAGCCCGGTGATGATGCCGACGAAAAGCAGAGCCAAGCTTCTCTGCTGGTCAAGTTCGTGGAGCAACGCTTCGAGTTGTTCCACGATCAAAACAAGGACGTTTTTGCCAAGGACCGAACGACCGGCGAAGTGCGTGATCTAGCCTCGCTCCAGTTCCGAGATGCACTGGTTGCTGGTTTTTACTCCGACAGCGGAAAAGCACCCCGAGATCAATCGGCCCGCGAGGCGCTGAGCACTCTGGCCGGCCTCGGTCGATTCCATGGAGACCGCGAGGAGGTAAACCGACGCACTGCTGGTGCCGCTGGAGATTATTTTCTCGACCTGGCTGTATCAGGCAGTAGCCGAGCGGTTCGCATACGGTCAGGTAAGTGGGAGATCGTCGAGTCACCTGAGGCGATGTTCGTTCGGCCTGAATCCATGCAGCCGATTCCGGCTCCAGTTCCAGGTGGATCGATCGAGCAACTTTGGCATGTGGCGAACATCCCGCGCGGCTCCCGTCTGCTGGCCTTGGCTTGGCTGATTGAATGCCTGCGTCCTGATACACCTTATCCAGTGCTGGAGCTGCTGGGCGAGCAGGGCAGCGCCAAGAGCACGACACAAACAGCGCTGCGCCAGCTTATTGATCCGAATTCCTGCCCATTACGCAGCGCACCGAAGTCGGCGGAGGACCTATTCATTTCTGCTCGTGTGTGTGCGGTAGTGAGCCTGGAGAACATCTCGCACTTGCCCGCAGCAACTCAGGATGCCATGTGTGTATTGGCAACCGGAGGCGGCTTTGCCAAGCGCAAGCTGTACTCGGATGCCGAGGAAAGTGTTATCAGCGTGAAGCGCCCCGTCGTGCTGAATGGCATATCTGCGTCAGTCACGGCGCAAGATCTGGTGGACAGAACGATCACTATCGAGACGCCAGTTATCAGCGAGCGGCTGGAAGTGACAGACCTTTGGCGGGAGTACGAAGCCGAGCGTCCGTGTTTGCTGGGGGCGCTGCTGGATATTTTCGCCAAGGCGTTGGAGTTAGCGCCGCAGATGCACATCCCCGCTGACGAGCGTCCGCGGCTGGTTGAATTCGCTCGCCTAGGTATGGCTGTCGCCGCCGCAGCGGGACATGAGCCCGAGGATTTCCTGCACGAGTTCAATTCCAGTCGGCAGGAAAGTCTGGCTCGCACCATTGACGCTAGCCCGGTAGCTGCCGCCGTAGTGGAACTGGTCGAGGCGCGCCCGCAAGGAGTGACCGCATCAGTAAAAGAGATTCTGCTTATCCTGGAGCAGTACCGTCCAACTGGCTGTGATTCGTGGCCGCGTTCCGCGAAGGGACTAGGGGACGCCCTGCGACGTGCCGCTCCCGCTCTTCGGCAGATAGGCATCGAGTGCAAGCCCCTAGGTAAATCTGGGGGGACGGTGAAGTGGGCCATCGGGAGAAAGTTATCGAAGCAATGTCCTGCAAGTCCTGATGTCTTGCCAGACGATCACCCCGAGCAGGACATTGGGACTTGCAAGACTTCGAGTCGGCAACTATCCCCCAACACCACCAGTACTTCGCCGGACATGGCCTTCGATGAATCCGATGCGGAGGCCTTCTGATGGGAGTTATCGACTATCTCCATGACCGTGGGTTCAGTGCCGAGGTGGTGGGCAACCGCTTATGGGTCTCACCATCTAGCAGGCTGACACAGGAGGAGCGCCGCTATATCAAGTTGCACCGTTTGGAGCTGATGGTCGAAGTTGTGGCCAACGATGGTGAAGCCCGCAGCAGTCACTGGACAGTGCTCGTGACTGGGTACAGCCCCTTCACAATGATCGTTGAGCCGATGACCCATACCGAAGCCTTGGCTGAAGCCCGAATGCTGTGGCCTGAAGCAAATGTAGAGTGACGTTTAGCCCGGATAACTACCGGGCTTTATACTTTTACACAATTGATTGGTGATGATTTCGCCTGCATGGGTGTCAGGGAATACTTGACCAGTTCAGGTTGCCTCCAGACTACTTGATCACTGCTTTTGTTTTGGCGTAGATTTGCTCTTGTCGTTCCCTTAAGGGGGCGATGTTGGGCCGGTTCGAGTGACTCGACTGGTACCGTTTCTCGCCTTTCGGCGCAGCGGACTTCCTTTTTCATACAGGAGGCCGCCATGGCCGATAAATCTGTTATCAAACATCGTTTCGCTGCGTTCGATCGCCAAGGTGGTCGCTGCTATTACTGCGGCTTCCAGATGTGGCGCGATACTCCTGAGGCCTTCGCCCGCCGCCATGGCCTTTCCCTTCGGCAAGCTAGGCACTTCCAGTGCACAGCCGAGCATCTAGTCGCCAGGCAGGATGGCGGAAGAGATACCCAGTCCAATATTGCTGCCGCCTGCCAGCGGTGCAATCAGCGCCGTCATAAGCGCAAGGACGCGCCTGAGCCGCAGGAGTACAAGGCTCTAGTGGAGAAGCGGCTGAGCAAAGGTGGCTGGCACCCGCTCCTCAAGAACCTCGAATTTGGTTGACTGACTTCCTCAGGGCGTGAGGCTGATGGTGGTGACAGACAGAAATCGGCCAAAAGCGATCACTCGAAGGGGCTGCGAATTTTAGGGAAGAGGCGATCAAGGCTGTGTACGTTCCAAGGCTTAAACCTCCACTTTTCGTCGTAACACAACACCAATAAATTGCCAAATTGAGATGAATAGGTTTCAAGGCTGAGCCCTTGAAAAAGGTATTCGGAAAAGGTTGATGGCTTGTGGCCATTGATTTTGCTGCTATCATGTTTGCTTTGGGCAAGGCTAGAAAGATCAGATATGTACCCGATGGTTCAGCAATGAAAAAAGAACAATTCAATTTTATGCTTGACATGGTTAGAAGTCAGCCTTGGCTGGCTGATAAGACTGAAGAGCTTAAGCATGTTCTTTATTCTGACTGTCAGTGCGATACATCTAGGAAGCTTGTTTCTGAAATTGTTAATCGTTTTCTCTATGTGAGTAGAGAAGAAAATTACCGGCTTCTTACCGGTATGGCTCAGGAAATAGTTTCTGAGTACTCTGCTCGCGAGGCCAGTACTTTAATTGCCGCCTTGGGCGTTAGTTCTGGAGTAGATAGTTCTCAGCATGTTGCATATTCACTTAAGCCAATTTTAGAGCAGAAGAAGTGGCGGCGTCATATGGCAGTTAATGACTCTAGTGCAGCTTACAGGAAAGGTAAAAGCACAGGCCATAATCAAATTATATTGGTTGATGAGTTCGTTGGATCGGGGCAGACTGTTATAACACAGGTTAAATCTATTCGCGCTCAATTTGAAAGCGCCAAGGCTGTAGATTATAACATTTCCGTAAAGGTTTTAGTTTCAACTGAAATTGGTCTTAAAAATGTAATAGATGCTGGTATCCCCATAACCGCGCAAAGTCTCGTAAAGAAAGGTATAGATGACTATTACTCTATTCAAGAAGCTTCTTGCTATAGGGATTTGATGCGCTCCATTGAGGGCAATCTTTCTACTGAATATCTAGGCAGAGCAATGCCTAGTCTCGGCTATAATGATGCTCAAGCTACTTATTGTCGCCAAGATGGCAACACCCCAAATAGCGTATTCCCTATATTTTGGTGGGCATTTGACAAGCATAATCAAGATCGTTGCGTATTAATGATAAGGGCTATGGGGGATGCATGAGTTTACCATATTCGGTTAGGCGCGATCTTACTCTTTCAGACCTAAAAATACTATATATAATTCTGGCTTCGGCGGGAAGTTTGGAGCCGTTTACAATTTTTCGAAGAAGTAAGCTATCCTCAAATTTTTTCCTTGAAAGATACTCCCGGCTTCTAGTATTGGAGCTGATTGTTGAGCAATCAGGTGTGGCGCGCTTGTCGGAAGCGGGCGAGATTAATGCAAAAGCGGCGTTACCTAGGTTGGTTTCAATGAGAAAAGATTGGCGTGATGCGCCCTCGGAGTTTTTGCGTCCGAAGCTTATGGGTGATTATTACATACCGAATGTGGATTTATTGAGCAAAAAAACTTTCAATGTAAAAAGAGATATAGTATGATTTTTCTGCCTGCAGAGGCTAGTACGTTGGAGTGTAGTCGCTCCCCGGGTAAGGTTCCCGATAACCAAGTTATAGTAACTCCAGCGGTGAAGCGTGCTGAAGTTACTATACTTACAAAACGCTTCGCGTTTTGACGTAGTCCACTCCATCCGCAATTTCGCTGCGCGAAATTACGAATGGAGTAAACAAAGTCAAAAGCAAAGCTGCTAAAGTACAGAAGGTAGCCTCTGCAGGTATTTATGAATAATAATACTATTGTGAAAAACTGGCTTGGTTATTTCAGGCAAAGGGGTGTTTCAGGGCCACTTATTGAAGTTTATGCAGAGTACATTAAGACTCTCGTAGGCAACTCAGTCCCGGTCATATTTGAATTCGAGCATCTATCTCGGCTCATAGGGATTGATCAAGCCCGATTCCGCGCAATGGTTAACTCACCATCTTCTTTTTATAGAACCTTCCATATTAAAAAAAAGCTGGGTGGGTTAAGGGAAATAAGTAGCCCTTTTCCTTCTCTGTTGATTTGTCAGGACTGGATTTATAAAAATATTTTATTAAATATCCCCGTGCATTCGTGTGTTCATGGATATGTACCTGGAAGATCTATCTTTACAAATGCCACTCCGCACTTAAATGCGCGATGCCTGTTGAAGATGGATATAAAAAATTTCTTTCCTTCAATAAAAATTGATTGGGTTGCAAACCTATTTAATCAGATGGGTTATGCCGACAATGTATCTTTTTATTTGGCCTCGCTATGTTGTAAAAAGGGGCGGCTTGTACAAGGAGCTTCAACAAGTCCATATTTGACTAACATCTTGTTACGTGGGCTTGATCATCGTCTTTCCAATCTTGCTAAAAGTTATAATATGGAATATACGCGCTATGCGGATGACTTGACCTTTTCTGGTGAGTATATACCTCATAGTGTAATTGGTGTCGTCGGGGCGATAATATCAGACTTTGGATTGGAGCCTAACGTTGAAAAAACCAGGCTTCAAATAGCTAGGAATCAGAAAATTGTTACTGGTCTTTCCGTTGCTGGCGAGTCACTTGGCGTTCCCAGAAGTTTTAAGCGGGAGTTAAAGAAGGATTTGCACTTTATTCAGAAGTTTGGATATGAGTCGCATTTGGCAAAGAAGAAAATAAGGAAGCCTTTTTATATAGACTCTCTTATTGGGAAGGTTAATTTTTGGTTGCAAGCAGAGCCTGCGGATCAGTATGCAATGCAAGCTCTATCAATGCTGCAAGGTATACATGAGAGACGTGCCGTTTAGAAACTGTGTAAAATATTTTTCTCCAAGATTTAGTTAAGGCGTAGGCTAGGAAGTGGAGTTGCAGGGTATAAATTATCATCTCGAGCTGGTTATCAACATCAACATCAACATCAACATCAACATCAACAGTTCATGGCCGCATCCAGATCAATCTTCGATCAACCATATAAGTCCACCTCGGTTTCTTAGCGGTATCTCACTGGCGGCTTTTTGTCGATTCTATTAAAAAGTCGATCATCCAAAACTGCCTGATAATTGACCGGTGAAATTCCTTTTTTTTCACGCAACTGTGTGAAATCTGCATTTGGAAACTCCTGCCGAAAGTAAAGATTTCAATTTCAGACTCGTACTCTTCAGCGGCGGAAACCATAACCGACTTTTCAACGGAATCGGTCGGGAGAAGCCCTTAGACGAATGTCCTCTCCTGGCCGATATCTGCCAGTCGTGACCGGCAGAAGTCGACTCAACGTGGGTGCGATTGGCGACTCCAGTCAAAACCACGATTATAGTGGCCGAAGCGAAATTGAACGACTTGTTACGAAATCCAAGCTTATGGAGTCTCTGGAGTTTCTTCAAAAATATTGCATTTGGCTTTAAAGGCAAGACCGCTGCTGGTGGGCTTGAGGCGTGAATGTTTTCTTCGCCCCTCCATCAGCGCCGCCCTTGCCTCTTCTCTATCACCGGATTGGCAGTGAAAGATGTATTGCACAAGCCGCGCCTGATTCTCGTAGTCGATCTCCAGCCAATCCAGCTTCGCATGAATATAATGAAGAACGTCTTCGAGTTTCGCACTGAACCACTCACCGTTCGTGCGGTACTGGGCAAAATGCTCGTGACACTTCGCCTCGGCCGCAAGGCAGTCGGGTACCTTGGCATTGACCGCATTGGCTAGCACGCTCCCATGGCCGCTCATCTGCGCGCGCTGGCGATGGCCCTCCGTCTTGGTATGCCCGATCTTACTGAGCCCCGTCGTCCCATCGTACAAGACATATACATAGCCGGTCAGCCGGTCAGCCGGGCTCGTTGGAGTGCCGGGCGCTCGTGCTGCGAGATGCGGGAGGACTTCTTTCGCAGCTTGTACGAAATGCGCCCAGGTCGGCGTCACATCGAGACTCGTTGGATCGATGTTCCGCTGTCCAACGTTGCGCTCAAACTCATTCGCGTGCGCCAAACGGGTGGCCTCTTGAACAATCATGCCCCAGCCCAGGAGCGCCAACTCTCGCTGGAAGCGCGTCGCAGGCAGATCGAAAGTGACCGCCAGGTCGGAGAGTCCAACGTTTCGGACTTGTTCAGCCATGCCGCTTTCCTGAACTTCGGTTTTGATGTTGTTGGCCACTTGAATTCCTTCCCATTGAAGGGCCGGCGAACCAGGCGTTTTTTACGCTTCAGCCCGCAAGGCAAGCACTAATCGCTGTCTTCGGACCGAGCCGATCTACCTTGTCACGGATAATGTCACGCCCCTTGCGCATGGCTTCGTTACGATCGTAGGCGAACACCGCTTCTTGGCCGTCGCGACATCCATCAACCCTACGCCATTCTTCGTCGATTGTGCGAAACGTCAGGACGTATTCACTCACCGCACGCTTTTTCGTAGCGGCACCATTTGGAGCGAGCGCAACAATCGTCACCGTCTCAGGCTTCGATGCTGCGAGTGCGGCCTTGTAGTCGGCCATGGTGTAGCTGCCATCGGTAGGAATTGGATTGTCAACACCACCCCGCGCATAGATGGCGTTCAGGCATTCCTCAAAGGTGCCGTACATGGGTTTGGGTATGCGGTCGCATGCTGTGAGCATTCGCTATCGGGCGAATCCAGAACCACGCTGACCGTCTGCTTTTGGCCGATCGGTGCCTGTCGCGAAGGGCAGCGTGCGACCCGAAGCAGCGGGTCAGTGCCGGCTGAACAAAGTCAGAAGCAGTCATTGAGCGTCAAAAAATAAGGACGATTCACGTACAACACATCTAAACTATCCTCAATATACATTACCGCTCAGGGAAAAAATGACTTTAATCATCGCCGGCCACAATATGTCGCAGAGCTTGGACTACAAAAGCGTGAAAGAGATACTTGGCGCTGATGAAGTGGTTCCTGAGAGCGAAGACAAAGAAATGCCTGAAGCTACAGAATCTGCGACGGAGACATTTGTTGATGGATTGTTCTTTGCGGCAGATTCGGCAATTACAGACATAGAAAACAACAAGGCAATACTTGGCGGATTCAGAAAAATTTATTATGTAAAGGCAAAAGCTTGGAAACCGTATTTTCAAGATCGCTTTTTTCAAGGCTATTTTCAGACCGAAAGCGAGACTGATTTTGCCTTAGCATTTGCTGGGAATACCCTCACAGCACAACACGTTCTAAACTTCATAATAGAGCATGTGGGAAATTTGAAGATCAGCCTTGTTGGCATGGGATACAATCAGCCGGGAACATACACGATACTGCAGCGCTGCGAGCCGAACCCTCTGGAACATAATTCCACCGATCAATGGGATTATGACATGTTTTTGCGTGATCACATGCAAGGACTGCTTACCGCAGAGGTAATAGCCGCAACGATTGAACACTCTATCAATGCGGCACTAAAATCGGCAAGAAGATATAAGTTAGACCAGTCCGAAATAAATCGAATGCGTACTGACTTCGTTGCCGGAATGAAATGCCCTGCGTCTGGAGAGTACAAGCTTTATGAATATAGGTTCCAGTTCGCAATTAGAGATGGCAGAGCTGAAGTATTCACTAAGAAAGAGGAGGTCCCGCCAGGAGGATTGGTTGTTCTCGGCATGAGGGACCGATTCGAAAGTTCTGCAAGGCGAGCATTTGTCGAATCCATATCAACAAAAAAAAATAATGCCGAAACAATGTTTGTATTCTTGAATAAAGCAATTGATGAAGTTAGTGCTGATGCATCGTTCGAAATCGACCGTCCTTCAGTAATGCATATCCTAGATCGAAAAGGCCTTCATAAAGCAGTTTGGCAAGATAAATCCGAGTTATGAGTCATATCTAATCTCCTAGACGAATCCGACTGGATGCTTTTGGCCGATTCTTGCCTGTCATGAGAGGCAGAAAACGGACCCATAGCTGCCGGTGGCGGCAAGCGTATCGAGCCAGTTCCCTAGGTGGTAATTGACGATGTGCTAGCCCGCGACCAAACACTCTTTGTTTAGCAGGAAAAAGTGAATGAAACAGATTTTTACAATAGCGCTGGCATTTTCAGCGATTGCAAACACCGCGCTTGCGGCTGAAGGGGCACAGCCGGAATCCAAACTTGTGACGAACCTTCACGACAATCAGGGCATTCATGAAGACCTAATCGCATCACAGGAACTAATTGCTTTGGGTTGCATGGGTAAATTAAACATTGCACCCGCGGCATCAGGGCACTACGACTCTGTATCGCTAGAAAAAATCCAGGAGTGCGCAGACAACGAAGGTACTGACCTGGCCGCAAAGCTACTCGCGGAATACAAACGAGGTAAAATTGAGAAGGCCAGAATGCCGACCTACATGCTGCATTACGCGGTAATGTTTGCGAAACAAAACAATGCCGAAAGCCAGAACATGTCAACAGCTGATTTGATAAAAGCTGCGCGAGAGCAGGGTAAGAAGCACTATCCCTACACGGCGAAGTAAGTAGGAAAAGAATCGTGGATTACGATGGCTGAATTGCCCCTAGCTTCCTAGGCTCATTCGAAGGTCTGCTTTTGGCCGATTTTACCTGTCGCCAAGGGAGTGAATCTGCCCCTGGTGAGGGGCAGTGATGGGGCGATTGCGGACATACGGCCTATGACCGCTTCCGATCCAGGCCATGCAAAGAAACGCAGGCATCGTTTTAAAAGTTCTGGGGAACAGGCTGCGGAGTATCTAGGGCAGGTTGTATAGCATTGGATATCGCGATATTCAAAGGAGAAACGACGTTTCCGGTTGCGGTAACCATTTGTTCATAGTGCGTCTCATCCACCTCCCTCATCCAGGTGAAAATATCAGAAATGACGTTATGACTCTCTCCTATGAGATTTTCGGTAGAGTCTTCCCCAATCTCGATAACAGCGTTATGAGAGTATTTGTTAATGAAGCGATATATCTTTTCCTTAGTTTGCGGCGTTGTGATCTTGCATTCAGCAAGGGCTTGTTGAAACAAGGCAGACATGTCGCCTTTATGTAGTGGATACTTGAAACTGAAAAAAGACTCTAAAATCTTCCGCGCGAGATTTGCAGTTAAAAAAGCCTCGTCGCGATCAATTTCGGATTTTTCTCGGTAGGCGTGCAATCGGGTAAATATGTAGTGATATTCCGAGCTATAATCATGAAGGCTTTTAGGTGCGTCTTTTAAAGCGGATATTCGAGGGCACTGGGTACTGGCTTCAATAACGTAGAAGAAGCAGTTTAACGGTTTGCCCTTCGCCCTTCGATTGGCATTAGTGCCTTCCAGCCAATCCCTAACAAGCTTAAAGAAATTGAAGTTGTGGGTCAGCACAAAAAGTTGATGCGCTGGCGCGCAGTGATGACGCAAATACGAATATGCATGAAATAAATGATTGGAGTCGAAGCTTGAGATTGGGTCATCTACTACTACAGTAAGCTTGTCAATGCTATTTGCGCCTTCAGACAGCTTAGTGATGAAATAAATAAAGGCAATCGCAGTTTTCTCGCCCTCACTCAAATTTTTAGCATGGCGTTGCTCGGCGCCGCGAATTATTTCATATCCTAATAGCGAGGGATTGAATCGAAGGCATAGGTCAGATCTGCCGAGAAAGTTGTGAAGATGTTTATTGAACTGATCAGCACCTAGTACTTCGTTCGAGAGCGCTGCCTCAAGCTGCTGAATCTTCCGCTGACGTTCATTAGTTTTTTGTTGTATGTCCGAGACCTGTTTATCAATAGTGTCGCGCTTGCTGATTTTTGAAAAATATCCGAAATCTTTGACCTCCAAAGCTGCATAGTGGAGTTCGATTTTCTTTTTGGCAGCGCCGGTTTCTTTAGTGAAACTTCCAGTCTTTGCATTATGACGCGCAATTGTGGCGTTCATTTCGGCAAGGGCGGATTCGAAACCTTTGCAGGCTTCTGCGTCGACGGCCATTACCGTGAAGTCGGTTTTAAACTGGTCAGAAATTTTCTGCTGCAGCAAAAGCTGCCATGACTCTATTCCGCTGTTGATAGTAGAGACGTACCGAGAAAGCTCGCTTCGAGCTTGCCCGAAATCGTCACGCATTTCCTCATATAAAAGGTCTTCCTGAGCGAGTTCTCCAATGTCAACTATTTGTTGATTTATCCATTGTTCTGCACTAACAAGGCGAGCTTGGAACAAGCGGTACTCATCGCTGAAATGAGCGTTAATCGCTTCGATTCGTGTCTGAGCAAGAACAGAACCGCAAAACTCACAGGCTTCGGAAGCGTGTTCGTTGTGAATGGCGAGACCTGCCTGCACCCAGCTCTGTATGTCAGGGTTATCTTTCAGCCGCGTCAGAACGACGTTAGTGGCAGTTTGCTTCAGAAGTCCTTCCAGCCGCAGCTTGGCATCCTGAAGCTTGGCTGCATCTAGTCTGTTCGTGATACTTGGAATTTGCGGTCTAGCCTCTGGCTTCGCAGCTATAACCAACGCTACTAAATCTTCACTCTTAAGTATCGATTTTTGGTCGCGTATTGCTTCCTGGTGCGCGCTAATGAAGCTTTCTAGCTTTGTGCGATTATAGTTAAGGTAGTGAGTGTCTTCCGTTCCAATAACTTGAAGGCTAGACTTGGTACGCTTTGCGCTATCGGTCAGGAATTTCTGAAGTTCGTTCGTGGCTTTGGTCGATTCCGCTTTAGCTGTCAGGATACTAGCCAAATCAGATTCTTGTTCTGACTTTAGTTTTTCCAGTTGCTTCCTTTCATCTATCTTTTCTTTGGCAACTAGAAGCAAGCTTTTTACAGAGTTATTCCAATCAATGTTTTCCTTAATGAAGCCTGCATTGAAAGTGCGAACTTGAATGCTCACCTGAGCAACGGACTGTTCATTAATTACAGTATCATCTTCTAAGCTTACTGAGAATTCGCAAGTTTGATCGATATCTGCGTGCAAGTTTCGACGCTTTTCCAGCGATTCGAACAGTGTCGATAGTGTAGACTTTCCGCTACCATTCCAACCATAAATTAAGTTCAGCTTCCCAAAATCCTGTAAAGAACCACCATTAAAGTCTCTGAATATTCCGAAGTTTTTTAGTCTTTTTATTTTCGTAATCATGATATTGCGATCCTATCGCCATGGCCATTAATCAATCGAGGGGCACTTTTGGCAGCTTAGAATTTGCCGGATGAATCCGCAATCAGCTTGCTTGAAATTAATATAACTAATTGATTTTCTGATACAAAAGAAAGCTGGCTTGACGGTGCGGGCGAAATCCGGTTCGGATAAACGTCCGCTTTTGACCGATTTTTGCCTATCGCCACCGTCAGCTTTGGGTCCAAGCTGTGTAAAAAACGCAGACACTGTTTTGAAGTCTGCGTCGCTACGTAAAATCTGCCAATGATTGGTGTATCAGCGGACCTGAAATTTGCGTGGGAACGCGATTTTCGTTCTGGTTCTGACTGTCAAACCTGCTCTAAACCGTTTTTACATAGCCTCGACCCAAATCAGTCGTTTAGGGCCGACTGAAGTCGGCCAAACGCTGCCATCTAGTGGTATCGAAATGTCGAGCCTTGCTCTAGGTGATCAGATAGCAAACAGTCCGGCGCCGGAGTTTGGGTAAATGACGAGTGCGGCAGACCGCGCTAGGTGGACTGCCGCACTCGACTAACGCGTTACGATTTTTTCGGAGGATGGTTACCGCGGCCATCACCTGACTTTTTGCCGGTCGTGCTCGGTAGATTGGGGACTTCCGGGCGTGGGGCGGGGGATGGAGGGCTGGGGTTTTGTGGTTTCTTGCTCATCTTGAGTTTCTCCAGAGTTTGGTTGGCTATGAATTGCCCGCTTACTTGCAGGCACCTTCGACTCGGCAGGCGCAAGTGGTGGGGACGTGACATGCGTGGTCCTTGCAGCGCATGGCCTGAGCCTCGCAGCCGCCTTCGGGGTAGGCGCCGAAGTGTTGCTCGTACAGCGCCACCGTGTGAGCGAAGGCGCTTTTCAGTTCCTGGTAGTCGTCCTGGCCGTAGATGCCGAAGTACGGGTAGTGGTCGATGAAGCGACCGAACACCTGGAGGCAGTTCTCGCGGTAGGCACGGGTGTCCAGGATGTGTGCATGCCAGATAGCATCGACCTGCTTGCTCGGCACCAACGAGACCGTTGGATACAGGCACTTGAGTGTCAGGAAACGGCGATATTCCAGCTCCGACGCGTCCCATTGTTCTGCGCTCATTTCGGCTTCGGACGAAGCGGTGTACTTATGCTTAAGACGCAGGAAATCCAGTTGGCTGACCTGCATTTCCAGGCCGTTGGCGGCGAGCAGAGGTTGTTTCAGGGCAATAATTGCAGTCATGAGTGTGTCTCCAGTGAATTAAGGGAATCAGGGCTTGAGAGCCCGCCTTCGCTTCAGTTCACGCTCGAAACACTGGCGACTGACCAGACTTTGCGGCGAGTAGCCGTACACGCTGGTCATGTAGAGCAGGCGCCAGGCGCAGCCGAGCTTGAAACGCACCAGTCCGTTGCGGCAGCGCACGCGCTTGCCGCCGAGAGCAGTGAAGGGAGTGCCGGCCTGCAGGGCCTGATCGATTTCGATGGCCTTACCTTGATGGCATGGACTGACCTGGTGTGGGCAGTTCGCGAGGATGTGTTCGATAGTGTTCATGGTTGGCTCCTGTTTGATGACGGAGCCAGTATTTATTTGTTGATTCCACTACCAAGACCTTTCATCGCCAGGCGTCGAGCAGGTCGTCGAAGGCCCTTGCCTCCTCATAGGTGGTCAGGATCATCTGCCGATATTGCAGCAGCAGCGTGTTCTCGGTTTGCAGGGTTGCTGCCAGGGTGTGCGCCTGCTCCAGTTCACCGTTGAGGTAATGCACCATCATGCTGTCGCCCATCGACAGCGCGGCTGTTTGGCAGGCCATGGCCTTGAGCAGATTGCCGCCATAGTCGTCCAGGCCCATCTGCGGCAGCGCGTTGTCGAAAGGGTTGGGCAAGCGCTCCAGCTTGAGGTCGACCGCCGATTTGAGCATACCGAGCAGGTCCATAAGTTGTTTGTTGATCAGCCCCAGGCTGGCCACCGACTGCCGTTCCAGCAGCAGGCTTGCGGCCCAATCGGCGTGCTGTCGGCGTTGCGCCGGTTGAGTGAACAGGAGGATCACCGTCTTGGGGTCGCCGAAGATACCATGCAACACAATGGCATTATGCAGGCCGTCCAGCTCACTGCGCGGTAGTGACCAGCGCTTGCGTCCGCCTTCCGTGAAGCTGATATCTTCCTTGTTTAGCTGGAGCACCCCGGCCTGCTTCATCGCCTCGACCAAGGTGTTCACCGAGTTGCGTAGGGCCTTGTGGTGGGCGGGCTTGATGCCAAACAGGCGCTCCACCGCCTGTGGCAGGGTCAGCCCTTGTTCAATAGCCACAAGCTGTTGCCAGTAAGTGGTCGACATCCTGTGCACCGGGCTGTTCATGTGCGCCCTTAGCGATGGTATTGGCCTGCTCGCGCCAGTCACGGGTTTTGCATTGGTAGTTGCGTTGGTACTCGTCAAGCACGCCGCGGCAATAGCCGGCACGCATGGCTTCGGAAAGCGAGGTGGTTTGCGCGGCGGCAAAGCGCAGTTGGTCGTGCTTGGCGTAGATATTAACCAGCTCGGTACAGCTCTCGATAAGCCGGGCCGGATCGGTGCTGGCCAGACTGAGTTGAATCGGCAGGCTCAGCAGCGTTAGGGTCAGCAGGGACGTGTGGGTTTTCACGGGCTGACCGCCTTGTCTGGAGTCGGGGAAGTGCTGGGCACCTGACGTGCGTTCTCCGTCACCGGTCGGGGCTGTTCGGCAATACGTGGTTTCGTCGGTGAACCCAGGTACAGGGCCAGTAGTGCGAAGGCCAGACTCAGTATTTCTTCCTCTTTGTTGACAAGGTCCAGCGAATCGAGCGCCTTTGCGTATCCTGCAAACTCCAGGCTTGGCCAGACGATCACCCCGAGGGCGGCCAGCTCTATGGCGAGTAGAACGCCCTGCGCCGTCAGCCAGCGCCCCAAACCACGCCAGAAGCCGTAACCGAAGTGCCGCGCGTAATGACAGTGTCGCCAGGTCAGCGCCAGCACCAGTAGCATAAAGACCCATTCATGCAGGGCCATATCGGCCAGCCCTTCGCCATACTCGAAAATCAGGGCGAAGAAGTCGGCGACGGCGATTAGCCCCAGCATCCAGAGCGCCAAGTGCTTCAGCCCGCCGAGCAGGCCACAGACAAAGCGTGTCAAGCCGGTATCGACTTGGGCGAACGGGGAGAGTTTCGGGTTATCCCGCATGGAACGTCCTTGTCGATAAATGGAAATCAGACCATGGTCTGCTCGACCATGGCATTGGTCAGGTGTTGATGCATCTGACGAGTCTGGCTGAAGCAGGCCTTGAGTTGGTTACAGAGTGGCATCCTCTAAAATTTGAACTACTCCGAAAAGCATCGGGCAGCTCACCAGTGAATATCGGCATCAATCTGCAATGCGTGCTGGTCAAGTCCAATGCAATGGCGGATGCACACGCTAGATAATCTAGTACTCGGGCGACCGGTCTGCCACCCCGCCGTACTTCTGGAGGTCCACATCTTCGGTCAGATCAAAGCAATCTAACTATTGGTCTTTGGCGTGGCAGTGCTTAAAGCGCTAGGCAGTGTTTGTATATCTCTTCTCTAGTCCGCTTTTTGTCCATATCGGGTGCGGACAGATTGCGGACGATTCGCTTGTGGTCTGAGTCCATTGTCCGGCGCTTGGCTCGTAGCCCGCTATTGTCCTACAAGCAAGGAAGAGCAAGGGTTCCGGTGGTTTCGATTAGTCAACCAACTTCGATCATGGCGCGCCCAGAAAACTGATCAGGTCGTCGACCGTCTCGACGCTGTAGCCTTCTAGATTTCCGTGAACCAAAAGCGTATTGAAAAGACATTAAACGGAATGTAGTCAGCCAACCGTCGGAAGTCGGTCCGCATGCAATGCGGACAAAATGCGGACAACCTCCCGGTATCGAACTCTTCGCTATGAAAAGCAGTGGACCACTACGACCGGATCGAACATTACTTACGGTGAGCTCCTGTAGGCATACGACGTCAGCCCTCGATAGAGACATATGCCGAGCCGTCTGACCAGTCACTTCAGTGCGAGCTGCGCTGCTATTCGCCTCCAAGCGTCAGACGGACTGGAAGCGGGTGAGCGGCCGACTGCTTGATAAAGTCATTAGGGGGAGGGGGGAGCAAAAGTCTGGAGCGCTGACCCCATGGACCGTTCTCTGCCCGTTTCAATCATTAATTCGTAGTTTTTTTAGGAAATCGCTGTCTTGGGCGAATTTGGGGGAATACTGGAGGTGCTGCGTCAAAAGTATTAGCGTTCGCAGTATCGGCGCCCCCCACGCCCAAACTATTTTTCCATCTCTTCCATCCCAAAACGGGGAGAGTAATGATGATCACACCCGGCGACGGCAAAACGGGGGGGGCAGCACGATAGGCGACCGGCTGGAGGCGGAGACGATAAGGGTACTTCCCGTTTTAGGTATACGTTTAGGTATACATGCTGATATTGATAATAGATAAATCCAGTAAAATAGCGGCCTGTAGGCGGTATGTTCGACCCCGGCTTCGGCACCATCTTCAGTTTCACAGGGTTTCATCAAGCTTCACGAAACCCTGATAAATAGCCGCCTTGAGCGGCTTTTTTATTGCGCCGAGTTTCGCACTCTTTCACCACCTGTCGCACATTTTTAGTACATTGTTCAGCACTTCCTCAGTTCGACTGACTTGATGATGTACTAATACCCCTGACAGATACCGCTGTTCGACAGGCCAAGCCGGCCGACAGACAAGAGCTTCACCCTCACGGATGCCAGTGGTCTGTCGCTGTTCGTGGCCCCCAATGGCACGAAGTCGTGGCACTTCCGGTTTTCCTAGTATGGCAAGCAGCCTCGCATGTCATTGGGCGTCTATCCAGATATCAGCCTTAAGGACGCCCGCGAACCGCGCGCCGTCGTGTTCGCCTGCACCTGATCCGTGTTACTTCGCCCGGGCGGGCCAGATGATCGCATCGATCAGGCCGGACGGCGGTTTCTTGTCGTCGAGTCCGGTGGGTGGAAACTCCCCCGCGCGCGGCTGACGGTAGGTGCCGAACAGCACGTCGAAGATCGGAAACAGCCCTGCGAAATTGCAGTCGTAGTGCTCAGGCAGCGCCGAGTGGTGAATGCGATGATATTGCGGCGAGTTCAGAGCGAACGACATGCGGCCGAAGCCAATTCGGATATTCATGTGGGAGAACACGTTGTAGAAACTGATGGCCGCGTATAGGCCGACGATGGCGGAATTTGCTTTGAAGATCACCCCGGCCAGCATGTAGATCGTCAGCATCTTAATCCCGTGTTCAGCCCAGTGATGCCGGCTGGTAGTGGTTGCGTTTAGCGCCGTATCGCTGTGGTGGAACGAATGCATGGCCCACATCACCGGAAAGCGATGCTGCGCACGATGGAATAGGTACTCCATGAAGTCGAGCGTGAAAGCATAAAGCAGAAAGCCGAATAGTAGCCCCCATCCAGTGCTCGGCAGATCGATCCAGCCACCACCTGCAGCATTGACGGCGACAACGGTGGCAGCGGAGACAAACGGAACAATTGCGGCCTGCGCCAAGGCATACAACAGCGTGTAGAGCAGATTAAAGCCAGCCGACTTTAGTGGTTGCACCTGGGCTGGATTGATGCGCTCGATGAGAAGGGCGATCACGAAGATGGCCAACAGCGGGAGGGTACCGAGTAAGGTGGCTTTAATGTCCATATTGACCTGCTCTTCTCAAAGTGGTGTCTTACGAACAGCGGTGTTTGATACTTTTTGTATTATCGA
This sequence comes from Pseudomonas sp. KH_046_1, assembly GCF_057839025.1. Classification (NCBI taxonomy): domain Bacteria; kingdom Pseudomonadati; phylum Pseudomonadota; class Gammaproteobacteria; order Pseudomonadales; family Pseudomonadaceae; genus Pseudomonas; species Pseudomonas sp. KH_046_1. Next base: position 3,335,940 of record NZ_CM174481.1, on the reverse strand, counting down.
CCTGGCCGCTTCTTGTTCTTAGTCACCACATCAACCATCCGCTTCGGCGATTTTTTTATGATAGTAGCCCATGACCATTCCACCACAAGCCGCCGCGACGCTTCATCGACTGGAAGGGTAGGTTAAAAGTCTGGAGCCTTCGTCTCAACGACCGGTCCCTGTCCGTTTCAACCATAAATTCATAGTTTTTTGGAAAATAGCCGTCTTGGGCGAGCATGAGGAAGTGCCGGGAGGTGCGGCGTCAAAAGTTTGAGCGTTCGCAGTATCGGCCCCTGCGGCCAAACTATTTTTCCATCTCTTCAAAACGTACATTCCTAACCACCATCCCTAAACGGGGAGAGCAATGATGGTCACAATCGCCACCCGGCGACGACAAAACGGGGGAGGGCGTCGGCATTGGCGACCGACTGGAGGTTGATCGCGCGTCGCGCGTATATTGCCTGTTGATTCTTCCTTACCTGTCTTGCTGTAAGCCTCGCTTTACTGGTGTTCATTCGTTCTAGTGAGCTGCGCTTTGCCCGCTGGTCTGAGTCCGACTTTACCCGGAGCATGTGGGCGATTCCCGGCGAACGGGCACCAATCGAGGGTGTCAAGAGGTCGCACCGAGGAGCCAGGATGGGGACTCCGCACCTTGTCCTGTTGTCACGCCAGGTGCTTGAAGTACTGGAGCAGATACGCCGGCTTAGCGGGCGTTTTGATCTGGTATTGCCGGGCGATCACTACCACTGGCGGCCAATGTCGGAGAACCCCGTAAACAAGTCACTGCGTCGTATGGGGTACGACACCAAGATAGAGGTTTGCGGGCACGGTTTCCGCACTATGGCCTGTTCCGCGTTGGTCGAGTCCGGCCTAAGGTCGCGTGACGCGGTCGAACGGCAAATGAGCCACCAAGAGCGCAACGGCGTGCGCGCGGCCTATATCCACAAGGCTGAACACCTGGAAGAGCGCCGACTGATGATGACGTGGTGGGCCGACTACCTGGACGCCAACCGGGCAGAGCACATAACGCCCTACGAGTTTGCGCATAAGGTCGGTGCTGACGAGACCAGAGCTCTAGGGGCGGTGGGCACGTGATAAAGCCTGACATGCTGTCGATCATTTCCAGATGGGCGCGCCAGGCCAATACATGAACACGGGTAACCGCGCAGAACTCTTCCACCGCGGTGAGCCCATAAACCCGCAGAAACCTTCGAGGTCGCCCTGCCAGGCCCGTCGTGTACGGGGGGTGTCGAGATTGGCGAACCCTTCCACTGACACCGGCACCGCCGCGAGCTGGTGGAACTGGTCGGCGGTCAGGAACGCAGCCGCCCAATGAAAACGGCCTGGCCCCCTTTGGGGGAGCCAGGCCGTCTACCTGCAGCAGCATTCAGACAATGTCAGTGCTTGCCATGTTGGTCACACCGACCAACTGGATGATGTTGGTGATACCCACACCGTCACCGTCCTGTGCCAGGTAGCCGTCGCCTCCAATGACGCCGAAGTAGTAGTTGGTGGTGCCGTTCAGCGCGCCATCGGCGGCCGAGATGAATCCGGCCAGGTTGGCAACGGGTGCCAGCACTTCGCTGTAGTTGGCTCCAGAACCTGCCGTCGTGAAGTCCAGCTTGTCGACGCCGGAGACGAAGCCGGCGGAGATCACGCTAGTCGTTGCGGACAGCAGCGCGTCGGTATCGGCATCCAGGGACTTGAAGCTGAAGGTGTCCATACCCGCGCCGCCGGTGAAGGTCTTGCCGCCAGCGATGGTCACGTCCAGGGTCTGGGCAGCGGTCGAATCTCCGTCATAATCCGTCACCGTCACGTCGAAGGTCAGGCGGGCGTCAGGCGTCGACGAGGTCACAAAGCCCATGTCGACGATCTTGACCACGTCGCCGTCCCATGTTCCTGCTTCGCCGGCCTCCACGGGATTGCTCTTGCTGCCTTCACCATCTTCGTTTCCGAATGCCAATGTGGCACCCGTGCTTGCCCCGGTGACGCCGACGTTGCCATTTAGGTTGTACCCGTTGCCGGTGACGCCCTCGGTGGAAACCAGTACCTGCAAGCCCTGGATCACGTAGTCCTCGGTGCCGAAGTTGTAGTCATTGCGCTCGAGGATCACCGCGCCGTCGTTCTGATCCAGTGTGATCCCGTACGCCGCGGGATTCGCAATTGGATGGAAGTTGTTGTTGGTGGTGGAGGGGGTTTTCAGAATGATGTCCTGGCTGTCGACAATGATCGCCCGGGTGATCGGATTGTTGGATCCGTCAGGATCGACCAGCTTCAACACCAGCACCAGATCCTCGCTGCCGATGCCGTCGAACTTGATGAAGATCCCGTTGCTCGTGGCGGTGGGCGCCAAGTTGGTGTCGCCGAATGGATTGGCGGTGAAGAAGTCCAGGTCCATCACCTCGCCCTGCTGGATGGTGTCGCCGGCCACGCCGGCCGCAGTCCCGGAAACACTCACCCAGGACGTCGCCGCAGAGAACAGCTCACCAGGGCTGAAGGCGTTATCGCCACCCGCCTTGATGTTGTTGGCTCCGGTTCCACCGCTCGCTTCGGCGAATCCACTGAACTGCACGAAGAAATCGTCTGCCAACTTGGCCACCGAGACCGGCGGCTGTTGGTTGATCGGCGTCGTGCCGCCGATCGCATAACCGGTGAAGCCCTGCGCGGTCGACGTCCGCAGGATGCTGAAGCTTTCGATCTCGTCGGTCAGGCTCAGCGTGTAGGTGTCGGCCACCTTGTCGAACGTCAGCGTACCGGTCGCATTGGTGGTAGCGCCCTGGTTCGGGTTGTTGGACACATAGGTAAAGGCGATGTTGAACACCGCCGTGGCGTCGGTTTCAGAGAACCAGGTTACCGACCTGTTGGTAATGGCGTTCGCTCCCACCGAGACGCCCGTCATGCTCAGGGACAAGTCGCTGTTCGAGGCGCTGTAGAGTGTTCCCAGTCGATCATCCGCGCCGATGTCGTAAGCGAAGGTGCCAGTGCCGCCGGGGGTCGGATTGGCGGAGTTCCGGTAGACCAGGTTCGACTTGGCCGTTACCAACGGCGAGTCATCATCGACCGTGATCACCAGCTTTTCGGCTGCGGCCGTCACCGTATCGCCATCTGCGTCGGTAGCCTGCAGGATGGTGCCGAGCTGGAGGACAAGGTCGTTCTCGGTGTTGTCGCCCGCCACCCCATTCAGGCTCGGGTGGTCGAGTTGGTCGAGCTGCGTGAAAACGTAGGCGCCGGTCGCCGCGGTCAGCGCAAAGGTGAACACTTCGCGGTCATCGGCTTGGTAAATGCCGTCGCTGGCTCCGACGTCCACGTAGGCCGTCAGCGTGTTGCCGGTCACGTCATATTTCACCGCCCCGCCCTTGGAGGTCAGCGTCTGCAGCAGATTGCTGGTGTCCGTGGACAGGCCATAGGTCAGCGGATTGTCGACGCCGGACTGGAAGATCGAGTCGATGCTGCCTGAGGCGAACGCGACCTCCCCACTAACATCGTTGGTCCCGCCTGCGATCCCGCCGGGCAAGCCGTCCTCGTCCACCGTCGCTGTCACGGGCGTGCCGTTTGCTGTCGGCCCATCGTCCTGGAAGGCGACACGGGCGCCGATGCCGACCGAGGCGGCATGGGTGTCGCCATCGCCGTCGGTGACGGTGACTACTGCGAGCAGCGCGGCGTTGTCGATGGCGAGCGACTCATCGTGGCTGGCGCCGCCGGTGGGGTGCTTGATCGAGTGGTACTGCACGATGCTGAGCACGCCGGTGATGGCGTTGATCGCCACGGCGAAGGCGGCTTCGCCGTCATCGGCGCCGCCGGAAATGCGGCCGACCACCAGCGCGCCTTCCTTGGTCAACAGGATGCTATTGCCTTCCGTCGTGTCCAGGCCGGAGTCGACGCCGGCACTGGCGACATTGAGCGAGTAGGCAGTGCTGGCCAGGCCATCCTGGCCACCGCTGCTGGCGCTGGAGTCGATCACCGAGGCGCTGCCCTGGGCGTAGGCCGCGGTCATGTCGCTGCTGACAGTGGCAACGGCGGCGAACACGGCAAGCGGGCCGAGTAGGTCGTCGGCATCAGCGTCATTGCCCGTCGTTTCATCGTGCCGGACCAGGCCAGCACCGAGCGCCGCCGAGGCTGTCGGGCCATCGTCCTGGAAGGCGACACGGGCGCCGATGCCAACCGAGGCGGCGTGGGTGTCGCCATCGCCGTCGGTAACGGTGGCGACCGCGAGCAGCGCGGCGTTGTCGATGGCGAGCGACTCATCGTGGCTGGCGCCGCCGGTGGGGTGCTTGATCGAATGGTACTGCACGACGCTGAGCACGCCGGTGATGGCGTCGATCGCCACGGCGAAGGCGGCTTCGCCGTTATCGGCGCCGCCGGAGATGCGGCCGACCACCAGCGCGCCTTCCTTGGTCAACAGGATGCTATTGCCTTCCGTCGTGTCCAGACCGGAGTCGACGCCGGCACTCGCGACATTGAGCGAGTAGGCAGTGCTGACCAGACCGTCCTGGCCGCCGCTGCTGGCGCTGGAGTCGATCACCGAGGCGCTGCCCTGGGCGTAGGCCGCGGTCATGTCGCTGCTGACAGTGGCAACGGCGGCGAACACGGCAAGCGGGCCGAGTAGGTCGTCGGCATCAGCGTCATTGCCCGTCGTTTCATCGTGCCGGACCAGGCCAGCACCGAGCGCCGCCGAGGCTGTCGGGCCATCGTCCTGGAAGGCGACACGGGCGCCGATGCTGACCGAGGCGGCGTGGGTGTCGCCATCGCCGTCGGTGACGGTGGCGACCGCGAGCAGCGCGGCGTTGTCGATAGCGAGCGACTCATCGTGGCTGGCGCCGCCGGTGGGGTGCTTGATCGAGTGGTACTGCACGACGCTGAGCACGCCGGTGCTGGCGTCGATCGCCACGGCGAAGGCGGCTTCGCCGTTATCGGCGCCGCCGGAGATGCGGCCGACCACCAGCGCGCCTTCCTTGGTCAGCAGGATGTTATTGCCTTCCGTCGTGTCCAGGCCGGAGTCGACGCCGGCACTCGCGACATTGAGTGAGTAGACGGTGCTGGCCAGACCATCCTGGCCGCCGATGCTGGCGCTGGAGTCGATCACCGAGGCGCTGCCCTGGGCGTAGGCCGCGGTCATGTCGCTGCTGACGGTGGCAACGGCGGCGAACACGGCAAGCGGGTCGAGTACGTCGTCGGCATCAGCGTCATCGCCCGCTGTTTCATCGTGCCGGACCAGGCCAGCACCGAGCGCCGCCGAGGCTGTCGGGCCATCGTCCTCGAAGTTCACCGCGCTGCCGATTTCCTGGGGCACGGCGACGATATTGGGCAAAAGAAAGCCGCCGATATCGAAGGGGGAGTTGAGCTGGGCATTCGCATTTCCGATGTTCTCGATCAACACGCGGTTGTGCAGTTCGCTGGTGGTGTATTCGATCGAGTACTTGGACTGGAAGCCAGCAATCGTCACGGTGCGATCGGCGCCGCCATTGCTGAGGTTGAACGTCACGGTGATATTGCCAACCGTCGTGTTGGCGGTGACGCCGTCGAGACCGGCGATGATATTGCCGTTGCCATCGCGGATCGTGACGCTGGTGATGTAGGCCAGGTTGTCGTCTGCGTCCAGGAGCCCCTCGTAGTAGCCACTGGTCTCCTCGAAATCCGTGGTGTAGGCGCTGATCATAGCCGTGGACGCCTTGGGCGGTGTCTGCTGCGCAATGACAAAGGTCGCACCCGTCGCGCCGAAGAGTCCGCCAAAGTCGATGTTATCTTCGACGATCGCCTCGCCGTGCGTCAGGCCGGGCACGGTGTAGAGCGGGTTGGGGTTGGTCACGAAGGTGAAGATCATCCCTTCGCCAGGGTCGACCCCCTGGTTGTTGGTGCCGATGGTCGTGGCGCCGCCGCCCTGGCTGGTATTGACGGTGTCACCCGCATCCTTGCCATTGACGATCTTGTCCGGATCCAGGCCGGTGACGACGAGCCCCACGTCAGAGCTGCCGGCTTTGAACATCAGGAACTTGTTCTGCCCGGACGGCACACCGGCGAAGTCGAAGGCGGCATCCTGGCTGGCGGTGGCCCAGAGGTGGTCCGTCATGTCGACCACGTCGTCGGGGTTCGAGGTGTCCGGGTTCTGGAGCGGCGCGAACTGCGTCATCCAGACCTTGGCGCCGGTTGCCGTCTGTTCCAGATAGGCGGAGAAAACGATGGTGCCGCTCGGATCTGCCACGTCGTCCTCGGGCGCGTCGGTGGCCCCCTCAGCGCCTATGCGGCCCAGGACGATGTTGTTGTTGGTGGAGTCCGTGTACAGGAAGATTCTCCTGCCATCGAGGGTATAGAGACCGCTCCAGTCCGTACCGGCATTGGCATTGGTCGGGTCGCCGAGCGCTTTGCCCTCGGCATCGGTGAAGGCGAGATCGAGGTAGCTGCCGGTGATGGTGATCAGGTCGGTACCGGTGTTGCCAGCGGCGCCGGTATAGCCACTCAGCGCAGTCTGCATTGGAGTAACGGCGCCCAACAGCGCGAACAATCGGGACTCGAACGCCAACGGGAGGTCGTTGGTTTCGTCGGTGCCGTTGATTGCGGCAACGGTAATGTCGTTATCGGTGTTGTCGCCTGGGATGTCGGGTGTGGCAGTGGCGTTCTGTAAACCGCCTGATTCATCAGTTGTGATGCTGCCGCTCAACGTAATAGCCATGACGTTCTCCTGAGGAGTTCCGGTCATCGAGGCCTGACCGTTGACCTTGCATTGCTAAACGCCATCATGGAGAACGGCCGGGGGATTGGGCATGGCCCGATACTCCCAATCGGGGCAGGAGAATCGGACTACCTGGATGCGCAAACGGGATGTGGGAGGACGCGACGCCGCAAATCCCACGTGTGGATGAGGGTATGGCGCCTGTGCTCAAGGCCGCCCGGTGCGGGGAGGCAGCTTTAACGTGGGGGGGACGGCATGGCGTTCAAGGAGCCAGCAGACAAGGATTTACAGCGCAGTTTGAATATCGCTTGGTGGCTGGTATCCCTGGCGATCCTTGCGCCGATCCTTTCGATAGTCCTGCCTTATCCATAAGCGCTTGGAGCAGTTGGAAGAGGCCGCAGTGATCCATGCGACCGAGATATTCGATCAGGAACAAATCTTCGTAGACGCTGCTTGACCATGGTGGCCAATTGGCCGTAAATCAACCCCATCATGTCGATCTTGCGCGTTATGAGAGGCGACTTCAGAAGCCTGGCCATTGAGCTGGGCTTTTTCTTGCTTAGATTTTTTTCAGCCTTTACGCTAGCGACTGTCGTCGTGGAGTAGCGTAAATGGGCTTAATTGAAGTAAAGCAGCGTGACGTCATTCAAATTCAAAGCCTGAAGAGCAAATGGGTTGAGGGAGTAACGATTCCAGCAAACCCTCCGAAGTTGCTTTGGGTGGTTTATGAAGGGGAGAAGATTGCAGGAATCTTTTCCACTTGGGAGGAGGCGAGCATCCTTGTTGGTGCGCTTTATTGGGCGCAGCAAACGAGGCAGTTTTTGCGCGAAAAGGCGCTGGAAGAGGAAAAGAAGAATCCTGGCACCAGCCCCAAGCCCGGTGATTAATAGCCTTGAAGCCACAAAGAAGTATCGCACCAAGCCTCGGCATAACGCCGGGGCTTTTTATTTGTGCGCCAGGCATGGCGCGTTGCGCGCAAGCGCAACAAGAGGATGGTTTGCTTTTTTTACCGGACTTGTCAGAGCGTTCCAAGGGTCAACTCCATCGCCAGTGCAGCGGACAACGCCAGCATCATCAGCAACGCGATAAACATCAGGCCCAACTGAGCGATCTGCTTATAAAGGGGCATCGGCCTTTTTGTGATTCGAGCAATTGATTTATCAGAGGAAGCCATCATCAATTCTCACTTTTCCGCGGAACACGTAATAGCCCCAGAAGGCGTACATCAGAATCACCGGCAGGTTGTACGGCGTGCTGATCAGGGCGAACAGCCGACTGGTGGCCGGTGATACCGCCGCCCACAGGCTGGCGGATGGCGGGATGATGTTCGGCCAGATGCTCAGTGCCTGGCCGATGTAAGCGAGGAACATCAGCACCAGGGTGAACAAAAACGGCCAGTGCGGCCTTGTGGTCGGTAAGCAGCATCGCAAAGGGCGGGCTTGACCTGAGCAGCAAGGCAATGGAGTTGCATGGCGGTGTCACGCGTTTCATTTTTCACCCCTCGCGTCATGCCGAATCTGGCGAGCCCCGCCGTCATCCATGATGTCCGGGACGACAGCTGTTGCGGGTACCACGGGGTGGTGCAACTAATGAGCCATTTCAATAGGGCGAAGAAAAAGCTCAAATTAATTAACAGGCTGTTTCTGAGTGTTTCAAGCGAGGGAAAGGGTGAAGGCGGGGAGTATTCCTCAAATTAGGTGATAAACGCCCGGTTGGGTGGGTGTAATGCCCCATTTATGGAGATAGTAGCGACCCGATTTCACCGACCGCTTTTGGTAGGGGCTGCTTGCCCTGAGGCGACGTGGATTTAACGGGTCGAGAAAGGCCGCTTCTGGCTGATAGCCGTCACCTTCATCCCGTTACGCTTGCGAATGTAGTGCTAAGGGTGACGCGGTCAAGATAGATGTCTTCTGACGTTTTTGCCTGCACCTGCCTGACTCTGGCTCCTTGCAGTAAACGGAGGGCACCTTATGCCCCTATTTTTGAGGATGATGAATGAAACAAGGACAAGTTTTGCTGTTGGCTTTGTTGTTTATGTTTTTGACAGGTTGCACGACTACGCCACCAAAAGATCAAAGCAATCTCTGCAGTATTTACCGTGAGTATCCCGACTGGTATGAGGACTCGCTGCAAATGCAGAGTGAATATGGAACGCCTCTGCATGTGGCCATGGCGATCATGAAGCAGGAAAGCAGCTACGTGGCGGACGCATTGCCGCCTCGTGACTACCTGCTCTGGGTGATCCCCTGGGGGCGAGTCAGTTCGGCTTACGGTTATGCGCAGGCTCAAGACCCGGTGTGGGGTGAGTACAAGGACAATACGGGCAACGGTGGTTCGCGTGACAGTTTCGACGACGCGATCATGTTTATCGGTTGGTACACCACTGGCACCCAACGTCAGCTCGGAATCTCCAAATGGGACACCTACAATCAGTACCTGGCTTACCACGAGGGGCGTGGGGGATTTAGCCGCAATTCCTATCGCAGTAAACCGTGGCTGATGCAGGTTGCCCAGAAAGTGCAAAAGCAGTCAGAGATTTACAGCGCGCAACTCAAGCAATGCCGCCAGGAACTGGAAGATGATCGGAGTGGGTGGTTTTAGCGTGGCCGATGGGTGATTAACCCGACGTATTGGGCGACTAGACCGGCTGCGTCGATCTGACCTTCACTGCCAAGTTCTCTCAATTCAACGATTTCTGTCGTTACAAATAACCCAGATGTACTCAATGGTTCTGGCATGTCGGTGAACTGAAAACGTCTATGTGAGTTTTGGCGGAAGTTCCGTTTCGGCGGCATTCCACTGAAATTCACCGACATCAGCATGACGATTTCGCGGATACCAAAAAAGTGGAATGAATGTTCTGTCGCATGTCGTTTCTGTTATTGAAAATGCGAAAAAAATACCCCTGGTATTTGCCTAACATGAGCCATCGATTACCGCCGCATCACGATGCCAGGAGATCTGCCATGCGCTTTGTAAATCCAATCAAGCACAGTTTGAAAAACGCTAAACCAACCTTAGGTTGCTGGCTGACGCTCGCGAGCCCTGCGGTCGCTGAACTGATTGCTCATTGCGGTTTTGATTGGTTGGTCATCGATGCCGAGCACGGCCCTAATGATACCCAGGATATTGCTGCTCAACTTAGAGCCATTGATGCGGCGGCTTTTAATGGGGCAAGAGCCGTAGGTGCTGTGCGAGTAACCGCCAATGATCCTTCTTTGGTCAAGCGCGCCATGGATTGTGGGGCACAGACTATTGTCTTCCCGAACATTAACGGTGCGGCTGACGCGCAAGCCGCAGTGGCATCGATGTTATTTCCACTACCAGATCAAAGTGGTGTCAGAGGCGTCGCTGGAATGGTCAGAGCGGGGGCGTATGGGCTGGACAGTAACTATGTCAAATCCGCAAACAACCAGGCTTGTGCCATTGTCCTGATCGAGTCAGTGGAAGGGGTAGAGAGCGTCGACTCTATAGCTCAAGTCGAGGGCATTGACTGCCTGTTCATTGGTACGGCTGATTTGTCTGCAAGCATGGGGCTACTGGGGCAGACCGGGCACGATGATCTCAAGGCAGCGGTAGAGAGAGTCTTGACAGCTGCCCGCAAGCATTCCAAAGCAGTAGGAATCTTTGCGACCTCGGTGGAGGAAGCCCGCCAGTATAGGGAAAAGGGCGTGACCTTTATCGCGCTTCACTCTGATACAGGTTGGTTGACCAAGGGGGCGACAGACGCCCTGGATGCTCTTAACTTCAAAAGATAATACCTGATTGAATATCGAGTGGTATCGATGAGTATTTGTTGTTTTCATTGTTTGTGTCGGAGGTTGTAAATGTCGATGTCAGATCGTGATGGGAAAATCTGGAAAGATGGCGAGTTAGTTGAATGGCGTGAGGCCAAAACTCATATTTTGACCCATACACTTCATTATGGCATGGGCGTGTTCGAGGGTGTGCGCGCATACGAAACTGCGCGTGGCCCTGCAATCTTTCGTCTGAAAGAGCATATTCATCGTCTTTTTAACTCGGCTAAAATTTTTCAGCTGGAAGTTCCGTTCGACGAAGAAACTGTTCGTAACTCGTGCGAAGAAGTCATTCGAGTAAACAAGTACGACGCATGCTATCTACGTCCTTTGGTTTGGATCGGTTCAGATGTTCTGAGTATCGCAGCAAAAAACAACACAATTCATGTCGCCACCGCTGCATGGCCCATGGGATCTTACTTGGGGGAGGAGGGCATGGAAAAAGGCATTCGAGTAAAAACATCGTCTTTCACCCGCCACCACGTCAACGTTTCCATGGTGCGTGCAAAAGCTTGTGGCTATTACATCAACTCGATCCTGGCTAACCGAGAGGTTACTTCGCTCGGATTTGACGAGGCGCTATTACTGGATACCGAGGGTTATGTGAGTGAGGGTGCTGGCGAGAATATTTTCATGGTTCGAGACGGGGTTATTTACACTCCCGATCTGGCGTCTTGCCTTGATGGCATAACCCGTGACTCGGTTATGCTAATTGCTCGGGATTTGGGCTTCGAAGTTCGGGAGAAACGGATCACTCGCGACGAACTGTATTGCTGCGATGAGGCGTTCTTTACAGGTACCGCTGCTGAAGTGACACCTATTCGTGAGCTCGATGGTCGGACAATTGGCGCGGGCTCGCGAGGCCCGATCACACAGCAGCTTCAAGAGGTCTACTTCTGCGCAGTACATGGAACTAATGAAAAGTACGCTCATTGGTTGACCCATGTTTGATGGTCGGGTGACCAGGATGTCGCGGCTATTGCTGGAGCCACAGTCAACTATTCCTAATGGTGGCTAGACTTCTTGATGTGAGGTGAGATAACCATGAATAGTTCCCAGCACGGTACTCCTGAAAGTTTGGAGTTTTCCGCCAGCGAAAGCGACACGCAGGAGTCTGCAGAGTGGCGTGATGCGCTACTTTCCTTGATTGAAAATAGTGGCCCTGAGAGGGCTCGCGAAATCATCGATGAGCTGGTCAGTCTCGTCCGTGATCCCGGCATTGGCTGGAAACCTACGCTGGGTACGCCCTACATCAACACCATCCCCGTGACAAAGCAGCCTGCATTCCCAGGCGATTTGGCAATCGAGGAACGCCTGTCATCGATAATTCGCTGGAATGCTCTAGCCATGGTCGTACGTGCTAACCAGGCATATGGGGACTTGGGTGGTCATATCGCCAGCTACGCGAGTGCGGCTGATTTGTTCGAGGTTGGTTTTAACCATTTCTTCAGAGCGAGGAGCGACGCTTTTGGTGGCGACCTGGTCTTCTATCAGCCTCATTCGGCACCAGGCGTTTACGCGCGAGCTTTTCTTGAGGGGCGGCTGGGAGAAGAGAACCTTCAGCATTACCGGCAGGAGATCACCGCTTCTGGCCACGGGGTACAGGGCTTATCCAGCTATCCACACCCTTGGTTAATGCCGGACTTCTGGCAGTTTCCGACGGGATCGATGGGCATCGGCCCAATTAGTTCGATCTTCCAGGCCCGATTCATGCGGTATCTTCACAACCGTGGCTTGTTAAACACATCTGAGCGAAAAGTGTGGGGCGTTTTCGGTGACGGTGAGATGGATGAGCCGGAAAGTATGTCAGCTCTTACTTTGGCTGCAAGGGAGGGTCTGGATAACCTGATCTGGGTAGTCAATTGCAATCTTCAGCGGTTAGATGGGCCGGTGCGAGGCAATGGACGAATCATCGACGAGCTGGAAGCATTGTTTGTCGGGGCTGGCTGGAACGTCATAAAACTGGTTTGGGGGTCTGATTGGGATGGGCTTTTCGCCCGTGACACTGACGGAAGTCTGGTGCGGGCCCTTTCGGAAACCGTTGATGGGCAGTTCCAGACTTTTGCGGCGAAAGACGGACGTTACAGCAGGGATCATTTCTTTGGTCAAAACGAAGCATTGGCAAAGCTTGCCCAAGGTTTCACAGACGAACAAATCGATCGGCTGAAACGTGGCGGCCACGATATGGTGAAGATCTATGCCGCCTACCACGCTGCTTCTGTTCATAAGGGCCAGCCTACTGTGGTTCTTGCCCAGACCAAAAAAGGTTATGGGATGGGCGAAGCCGGCCAAGGGAAAATGACGACTCATCAGCAAAAGAAGCTCGATCGCGAAACGCTTATCGGCTTTAGAAATCGATTCAATCTTCCTTTGACTGATGAGCAGGTTGAGACTCTCTCGTTCTACAAACCTGCCGATGATAGTCGTGAAATTCGCTATCTCCTTGAGCGTCGGCAAAGCCTTGGGGGCTTTACGCCAAGCCGGCAAACGAATGTTCCGGTGGTCGCGGTACCCGGATTGGATGTGTATGCAAGCTTTGCCACTAAAGCGCAAGGCAAGGAAATGTCCACGACTATGGCTTTTGTCAGGATGCTCAGCAGCTTGCTGAAAGATCCTGTTTTGGGACGGCGTGTGGTTCCCATTGTGGCAGATGAAGCCCGGACGTTCGGGATGGCGAATCTGTTCAAGCAAATCGGTATCTATTCCAGCGTCGGTCAGCATTATGAGCCAGAGGACATTGGCTCGATTCTGAGCTATCGGGAGGCGCTGGATGGTCAAATACTCGAAGAGGGTATCAGCGAAGCGAGTGCCATCAGCTCCTGGGTGGCAGCGGCAACCAGCTATGCCACCCATGGCCTGCCCATGCTGCCGTTCTACATCTATTACTCAATGTTCGGTTTTCAGCGAGTCGGCGATCTCATTTGGGCGGCAGCTGATCAGAGGGCTAGAGGCTTTCTGCTCGGAGCCACGGCAGGCCGTACAACCTTGGGCGGGGAAGGTCTGCAGCATCAAGATGGCAGTAGCCATTTGATGGCTGCTCTGGTGCCAAATTGCAGAGCTTATGACCCCGCATTCGCTGGTGAATTTGCCGTAATTCTAGACCATGGCATGCGTCAGATGCTGGAGGAACAGGTTGATGAGTTCTACTACGTCACCCTTATGAACGAGAACTACGCTCAGCCTAGCCTGCCGACTGATGTTGAGAAAGACATCATCAAAGGCATGTACCTCTTCTCAGAACAAAAGTGTGGAACGGAATCGAACAAAGTTCGGCTGCTCGGATCAGGAACCATCTTGCGAGAAGTGATGGCGGCAGCAGAACTCCTGAGCGCAGATTGGCAGGTCGATTCCGAGGTATGGAGTGTCACGAGTTTTACAGAGCTCGCCAGGAACGCCAGAGGAGTAGAACGTTGGAACCGGCATCATCCTGAAGGCGATCAGAAGACTAGCCATGTGGGGGAGTGTTTGCCGAAGGGGACTCCAATCATTGCTGCGACCGATTACGTGCGCGCGCTTGCGCAACTTATTGGTTCCTATGTTGAGGATCACTATGTCGTTCTGGGTACCGATGGTTTTGGTCGCAGCGATACTCGGGCAGCTTTACGCAAATTTTTTGAAGTCGACCGTCATCAGATAGTCCTCAGCGCCCTGTGGGCCTTGGTGCATGAAGGGAAACTTAGTGCTGAAGTCTGCTCTCGTGCAATTGAAAAATACGACATTGGATTTGACGAAACAGCCCCTTGGGAATGTTGATGGGGGTTTGTGACGGGGGGCATCGAAATGGCTTTCGCCCATTATTCCCATTAACGCTGTCAGGCAAACATTGAGAAAGTAGTTTTCAATGAAATTTTGCCGTTCGCTTCACCATCAGTTCGTACGTTAGCCCGGGGGCTCGGGGTGCCACTGAATGAAGTCAATTATACGTCAGGACTTCGGATTTTGAGCAAGTTTAGCCTTTGCCGCGCTTCGGGCTTAAACTGATATTATTGCTTAATCGAGAACTAGTCCCTTGTGGGGTCGTTTCAAGGCAGCGAGATCCCAGCCCAGTGCAGTATGCGAACCGGTGGGAAGATACTACGGCTTTGTTGAAAAAAACTTATGCTAAGATCCCTTACTCTATTGAGAGGATATGGAATGTATATTCTGTATTTTTGGGGTTTTTGAAATGATCATACCAAAGGTTAAGATAGACGCTACGGATCGCCGCATATTGGCGGCGCTCCAGCGGGATGCAAGGCTGTCGAGTGCGGAACTTGCTGAGCTGGTATCACTGAGCGCATCGCCATGCTGGAGACGGGTCAAAAGACTCGAAGAAATAGGTCTGGTGCGAGGCTACCATGCCAGCATTAATACTGAAATGCTTGGATACGCTATTACTGCCTTTGTACAGGTATCCCTGGGTCAAAAGGATACTACCCATATGAAGGCTTTCGAGGAATCGATAACTTCTTTTGAGCAGGTTATAGCCTGCCACTGCATTTCAGGTGTTTATGATTACCAGTTAACGGTCTTGGCAACTGATTTGGCTGAATTTAGTGAGTTTGCCAGAAACAATATAAATGGTTTTCCAGGTGTCAAAGACGTTTGCACCTCCTTTGTCGTAAAGGAAGTCAAAGCGCCAGTGAGTTTGATGGTCGGGTAGTAGGGGGTATGTATCTAACCTGCTTGAAGCACATGCTACTTGCCAGCGCTTACCAGCTTTGCTTCTGACTTGTACTTATTGCTGTAAAAAATCCCCGCACCTCCTGGGTGAAGATGCGGGGCAAAATAGTACACATGGTGAGGAGGGTCAGCCTCTTCAAATGCAGGCTTGGCTGCATTCGAAGCATCCGTCAAAGGCGTCACCTGTAAGTCCTACCTTGGCCGACCCTCCTCGATGCGCATTCAAAGCCAAAGGAGCGGAGTAGGGAAATTAATAATTATCAAAAATAGATTAATGAGAGCTGGAACAACGTCGGACACAGAGCGAACGTTGGCACTTGAAACAGGTGGTTTTTCCTGACCGCAAGGGTGTGTCGATTCGATTCCAGTGTCGGGCACCACATAAAATCAAGGGCCTGCAAGCGAAAACTGATGCAAGCCCTTGTTTGTTTCTGCTCCATTATTTCTATCTTGATCGTGGTTGCCTGATGCTTTTCAGGATGCCGAGTCTGCCTTGCGGCGATCGCTGCCGGCCGGGTTGCCGGTATCGATCAGCCTTCTTTCCAGCAGTACGTTTTCCAAGGCCTGGCGGTCTGACGGGTTCATTTGATGTTCTCGCTCCTTGAGTTCCAACAGGATCGGGCTGGACCACTGGCGGTAGGTTTGTTCAGCACTACGATTGGGTGACATGGGTACCTCCTTGATCAGGCTCCTGCCAATAAAGGCGCCGCTGTTCGATACGCCAAAAACCCTAGTCGACGAAGCAGGTTCTCGCCACTGCTTTACGTCGGACAGCCATTCCCCCAGATGCCCGTAGCGGCAGTGCGCTGTACGTAGTCGCTAAAGTCGCGGGCCGGCCGACCCAGTGCCCGCTGCACGCCATCGGCCACGGGTGTGTTGCGACCGTCGAGCACAGTCGTGAACAGATACAACACCAGATCGATCAACTCGGGGGGAAGTTGTTCCTGTTCCATTGTCTGTCGATAGGCGTGCGGCGGTACGGCCACGAATTCGATATTGCGACCGGTGGCGCGGGCAATTTCGGTCACGGCTTGAGCAAAGGTCAACGCCCGAGGGCCGGTCAATTCATAGAGCTGGTCAGTGTGTCCGGGTTGGGTCAGTGCCGCGACGGCACACTCGGCGATGTCTTCTGCATCGACAAAGGGCTCGGCGACCTGGCCGACGGGGAGTGCGAGTTCACCTTGCACAATGGGTTCGAGAAAGTGTGCCTCGCTGAAATTCTGGCAGAACCAGCTGGCCCGCAGAATCGTCCAGTCAATCCCGCAGTCCTGTACGACGCGTTCGGCCTGTTCCGCTTCAACTTCGCCGCGCCCGGATAACAAGACCAGTTTGCGGACTCCGCTTTTCACCGCCAGGTCGGTGAACGCCTGGATGCTTTCAAGGGCGCCTGGAACGGCGAGATCAGGTTGAAAGGAAATGTAGACTGAATGAACGCCATCGATCACGGCGTCCCAGGTTGATCGATCTTCCCAGTCGAAGGGTGGATTGGCGTCGCGCGAACCCCGGCGAACGGGCAGGCCGGCCGCTTCGAGTCGTTGTGTGATTCGCCGTCCGGTTTTGCCGGTGGCGCCGAGGACCAGCGTGATTGGTTGAGCCGTTTTCATTGCGTTCATCTCCATCGGTTAATGTGAGTGATGCTCATGTTTTAAAGATGATAGATCCTCATGTTTTGCCGTCAAGCGGCCAAAGCGAATTCCCCGACGTGTGGCATCTGTTATTGGGCGTAGAGAGTGGCGATGCTAAGGTGAGTACATGTCACGTTATTGACCGGGAATTCGCTCGTGCGCAAAAAGCCCTCTGAAACCCTCGAACAGCCTGCTGCGCAAGCGGTTCGACGTAATCCCACGCAACAGCGCAGCCGCGAGCGTCAGGAGCGGATTCTGGCGATGGCCACTCAATTGATCGCGGACAAGGGCAGCGACCAACTCAAGATGAGTGAAATAGCCGAGCGCTCCGAGATCTCGATTGGTTCCCTATATCAGTATTTTCCCGACAAGAGTTCCGTGATCCGTACGCTGGCCGAGCGCTACAACGCTGAAAGCCGCCGTTGCATTGCAGAGGCAATGGAGGCCGTCGAGGATGCCCGGGGTTTGCAGGCCGCCTATTCGCAGCTGCTCGATCAGTATTACGAGATCGTGATGGCGACACCGGTGATGCGTGACATCTGGTCCGGCATGCAAGCCGACAAGCAGTTGTTGCAGCTTGAACTGGGGGAGAGCCGGGTTGCCGGAGCGCTGCTGTCCCAGGCCATGCTTCGCGTCTATCCCGACTGCGACGAACAGCAGGTCGAGGAGTCCGCGTTTTTGATCTGGCACCTGGGGGAGGCGACCATGCGGTTGGCGGTCACTTGTGCACCCGATGAGGGGCGAGCGCTGGTCGAGGCGTTCAAGCGCATGTCCCTACGCGAGATCATGGAGCCCACGCGCAGGAACATCGACTCGCAGTAAAAGCCTGGCGGTTGTTTCAGTTTCCCTAAACGAAGGGTTGGCCGCCAAAGCCACGGGGCAGTCGTTGCAGGCCAGCCATCGCGGTCAGTCGCTCGGTCCAGGCTGAACGCCAGTTATTGGCGGTGAGCATGGCTTTGGCTTTGCGTGCTGCGCGGCGGGCAGCGTTGCGTTCGGTCTTGCGTGCTTCTTTGTAGGCGTCGGTGTTTCGGCAACTTCTGCACTTCACCCGATTGAGTTCTCGGGTCGATACGAGGTTATTGCCGTGGTGACCGCAGGCCAGGTGCCCGCTGACTTTGAAATGAGTGACCATTGGAACGTCTCCTTCGTGACGTGTGAGCGGTTGACTCCACGTGAGCGGGGACGTTCGATTGGTTTTGCGCAACAAAAAATCCCGACGCCAGGCCGGGTTGTAAGAAAGGATGGAAATGCAACAGGCAGCCAACGGTTCGGGGACGTCACTGTCACCGATCATGCTGCCCGGATCGGGCCTGTCCTCGCACCACAAATCCGTGACGGATCATCTGAACCGAGGCAGAGGCCGGTCGACAGGTTTGAGAGACGACAGCGTGTGCCGGATCAGCGGCGTGTCCTTCTCGATGTCGTTCAGGCGATCACGAATTCTGAGGGCGGTGGGGTGTCCGCCTTGATGATCGACCCAGTCGGCGATTTCCTTGCAGGCCGCTGCCAAGCGAGCCTGACGGGAGTCCAGCAAGGTGAGCAGGGTGGTGATGGACTCTTTTTCGGACATGGGAGACACCTCCGTTCAAGAAACCTGGGTGTGGCAGCAAAAAGCCCGCCTGGGGCGAGCTTTCTGCCGAAAGGGTTACTGATCCTTCAACTATTTCAGTATAGACCCGTTAAAAAATGGTGACGCTCGTCAACTTTGTCGGGCTGTCACTTGTGATTTAGCGTTCAACTGACGGCAAACACGCAGGGCGTCCTCTTCAACCTCGTAACCATCACCGATAAAGCCTTGGGTGCGGGTATCGGCGATGCGGTACCAGACCGCGGCATCCGGTGGCAGGTGGTCAACTTCACCTTCACGGCGGCCATGGATGATGATCTTGTTGCAACGCTTCACAACGAAAATGTCTTCCATGGCGTCTCCGCAGCGGATTCGTGTTCAGTTCAACTATAGAAGTCATTGCTGATCGTGCAAAAAATAGGCAGGTCAATTCGTCGGTTCAGGCGCTGGCCTCTGCCCGGTGCAGTCGTGCCTTCGGATTTACGCCAGCACCGCGACCGCTTTTATTTGCGCCCAGAGTGGCTGGCCAGGATGGACGTTCAGTTGATCACGGGAATAACGCGTGATCCGCGCCAGCAGTGGCGTGCCGGCGGCGTCCAGGCGAATCAGCACATGGGCGGCGTTATCGGCGTTCATTTCACTGACCACGGTGACCGGCAGGCGATTGAGAATGCTGCTGTGCCCGGCATTGTCCAGGCTCAGGCTCACATCCCGCGCCTGGACCTTGCAGCGCAGTGCCTGGCCCACATCCAGTGGCGTATGCGGCACACGAATGTCGAGGGTAGTGTTGGGCAGTTGCAGGCTGAGCAATTGATAGTCGGCGTCATAGGCGCTGACGCGACCCTCGATCACCACCCCGGCGTCATCCCCCATTGCCAGCGGCAAGTCGAGGCGTGCCAGGGTCTGGCCGATCGGGCCGCTGGCCAGTGCCCTGCCATTGCTGAGCAATACGATATGGTCGGCCAGCCGCGCAACCTCATCCTGGGAGTGACTGACGTACAGCACCGGGATGTCGAGTTCGTCGTGCAGGCGTTGCAAATAGGGCAGGATTTCACTTTTGCGTTGGGCATCCAGAGCGGCCAGAGGCTCATCCATCAACAACAGTTTCGGGCTGGTGAGCAAGGCACGGGCGATGCCGACGCGCTGTCGCTCACCGCCTGAAAGATGTTGTGGGTGCCGGTCCAGTAAATGGCCGATGCCCAGCAACTCAGTGGCGTGGGCCATGTCGACCCGACGCTGCGGCTTGGGAATGCGCTTGAGGCCGAACTCCAGATTGGCCAGCACCGACAGATGCGGAAACAGGCTGGCTTCCTGGAACACGTAGCCGAGCGCGCGTTTGTGCGGCGCGACGAAAACCCTGTTGTCGCTGTCTTGCCAGACTTCATCGTTGACCTGGATAAAGCCTTGATCGGCCCGTTCCAGGCCGGCGATGCAGCGCAGGCAAGTGGTCTTGCCCGAGCCGGAGTGGCCGTAAAGTGCCGTGACGCCACGGCCCGGCAGCTGCAGGTCGACGTCCAGGGCGAAGCCTGAATAACGTAGTTTCAGACGCATTTGAATCATCGATCAGCTCCAGCCCGCTTTGGTTTTACGGCTGGAATACAGCGCCAGCAGGACGACAAACGAGAACACCAGCATCGCCCCGGCCAGCCAATGGGCCTGGGCATATTCCATGGCTTCGACGTGATCGTAGATCTGCACCGAGACCACGCGGGTCTTCTCGGGAATGTTGCCGCCGATCATCAGCACCACGCCGAACTCACCGACGGTGTGGGCGAAACCGAGAATGGCCGCGGTAATGAAACCGGGGCGGGCCAGGGGCAGCGTCACGCTGAAAAAGGTGTCCCAGGGATTGGCCCGTAATGTCGCAGCCACTTCGAGCGGGCGCGTGCCAATCGCGGAAAAAGCGTTTTGCAGCGGCTGGACTACAAACGGCATCGAATACAACACCGAACCAATGACCAGCCCCGCAAAACTGAACGTGAGGGTGCCAAGGCCGAGTGACTGGGTGAGCTGTCCAAGGAACCCGTGAGGGCCGAGGGCCAGCAACAGATAGAAACCAATCACCGTCGGTGGCAGCACCAGGGGCAGGGCAACAATCGCCCCGACCGGGCCGCGCAGCCAGGAGCGGGTGCGCGACAGCCATAACGCAATCGGAGTGCCGACAATCAGCAGGATGACGGTCGTCAGGGACGCCAGTTTCAGGGTCAGCCAGATGGCGGAAAAATCGGCACTCGATAGCGACATTTAGATTTCGTAACCGTAGGACTTGATGACAGCGGCCGCTTTCGGCCCCTTGAGATAGTCAACCAGTGCCTTGGCGGCCGGGTTGTCCTTGCCCTTGTTGAGAATCACCGCGTCCTGTTTGATCGGGTCGTGCAGGCTGGCGGGAACGATCCAGGCCGAGCCGCTGGTGATCTTGCCGTCCTTGTAGATCTGCGACAGGGCGACAAAACCCAGCTCGGCGTTGCCAGTGGAG
Source organism: Pseudomonas sp. KH_046_1 (assembly GCF_057839025.1). NCBI lineage: Bacteria > Pseudomonadati > Pseudomonadota > Gammaproteobacteria > Pseudomonadales > Pseudomonadaceae > Pseudomonas > Pseudomonas sp. KH_046_1. Next base: position 3,315,167 of record NZ_CM174481.1, on the reverse strand, counting down.
ACGAACTGGTAGGCCTGGGTGATGTTCTGGCCTTCAACGATCTTGTCCTTGACCTTGTCGGTCAGACCTTCCCTGGCCAACACCTGGGTCGCCGCCAGGCCATAAGGCGCGGCTTTTGGGTTGGCGACGGACAGGTGCTGATAGGCGTTCTTTTTCAGTACATCGCCCTTGGCATCGACGTAACCTTCCTTGGCCGACCACAGCGCCAGGGTACCGACCGCGTAGGTGAAGCGCGAACCCTTGACGGAGTCGCCTTCGGCTTCAAGTTTTTTCGGGGTGCTGTCGTCTGCCGAGAGGAACACTTCGAACGGCGCGCCGTTTTTGATCTGGGTGTAGAACTGGCCGGTGGCGCCAAAGGAGGCGACCAGTTTATGCCCGGTGTCTTTTTCGAAATCAGCGGCGATGGCCTGGATGGGCGCGGTGAAGTTGGCGGCGACAGCCACCTGGACTTCGTCCGCCTGGGCTGAGCCGAAGGCGAATACGCTGAGAAGGCTCGCCAGGCAGGTCGGGGCAAAACGTGAGGCACGAATGGTCATGAGACGGCTCCGTTAAAGGCAATTGCGGCAGGGGTAAATCGTTATGTACATAAATATATAGCGAATTGCCTTTGAACGGAATGTGTCGCCGCGAAATTGTATACAATTTTAACGAAACTGATGCTCAGGAACGACCTAGCAGCCTCGCTAATCCTTCTTCAGCCAGTTTTCGAGTCAGTGCCTCGCTGGTCAATTCGACCCCGAGGGTAAAGGCCTGACCGGCCCAGAGGTTGCTGAAGTCCGCTTCACCTTTGGCCCGCAACGGCATCAGCGCGCTACCGGCAAGGGGGAAGGCCGGGGCCTTGGCGCTCATGGGGCCCAGCTCACGCATCACCCGATTGAGGATGCCCCGGGCCGGGCGACCGGTGAACACGTTGGTGACGGCCGTCTCGCTTTCCCTGGCGGTGCGCAAGGCTTTGTGATGGGACGGGCTGACCTTGGCTTCAGGCGTGAACAGGTACGCCGTACCCACCTGTACCGCCGAAGCGCCGAGCATGAAGGCGGCGGCGACGCCTCGGGCGTCAGCGATGCCGCCAGCGGCAATCACCGGCACTTTCACCGCATCGACGACTTGGGGCACCAAGGCGAAAGTCCCCACCTGACTGCTCAGGTCATCGCTGAGAAACATCCCGCGATGGCCCCCGGCCTCGTAGCCCATGGCAATGATTGCATCGCAGCCATGCTGCTCAAGCCACACCGCTTCTGCGACGGTGGTGGCCGAAGACAGTACCTTCGCACCGGTGGCCTTGACCCGGTCGAGCAGGGATTTTTCCGGTAGGCCAAAGTGAAAACTCACCACTTCAGGGCGAAACGCTTCGACCACTTCGCAGGCCGCATTATCGAACGGCGCCCGGTTGGACACCGGCGTCGGCGCATCGAAGTCGATACCGAGCTCCTGGTAGTAGGGTTGCAGCAGGTTTTTCCAGTCCTGTGCGCGTTGCTCGTCAGGGGCTGGAGGCTGATGGCAGAAGAAGTTGACGTTGATCGGGCGCTGGGTGTGTTGGCGGATGGTTTTCAGCTCTTCGCGCAGTTGATCCGTGCTGAGCATTGCCGCTGGCATCGAGCCCAACCCGCCGGCATTGCAGGTGGCAATCACCATGGACGAGTTGGTGGCACCGGCCATCGGCCCCTGAATGATCGGCAGTTCGATCCCGAGCAGGTCAAGAATGCGGGTATCTGGCCATTGGTTCATGTGCTGTGTTCTCCGACGTTGGATCCGGGCAGGGACGGTAGAGCAGGATTTGTAACGCAACGACTGGCGCAAGGCCAGTCGTCATTTCAGCGGGGCCGATTTTCTTCAGCATCGGTGGAAGGAGTGATCCATAAACCGGGAAGAGTCGTGAAAACTGTTGAAGCGTTCATTGCCGAAGGAGCGGGCATCGTACTCGCGGTCGGTTTTTTGTCCTTCGGATCGCTCTGGCCCGTCAGCAGGTCAACCTGGCGACCCGATTGGCTTAAGGTCGAGTACGGCGATCCGTTGCCATGTGCTATTTCAATTGCACTACCACCATCAGACTGATCCCATTGAGAGGCCGTAATGTTCAAAGGTATTTTGATCGACAAAGACGACAGCGGTTACCGGGCCACGCTGCAAGAGATCCAGGACGATCGGTTACCCGAGGGCGATGTCACGGTGCGCGTTGCCTACAGCACGCTGAACTTCAAGGATGGCCTGGCGATCACCGGCAGCAGTCCGGTGGTGCGCAAATTCCCGATGGTGCCGGGTATCGACCTGGCCGGTGTCGTCGAAGTCAGCGGGCATCCGGACTACAAGGTTGGTGACGCAGTACTGCTCAATGGCTGGGGTGTGGGCGAAGGGCATTGGGGCGGATTGGCGCAGAAGGCGCGCCTGAACGGTGACTGGCTGATTCCGCTGCCCAAGGCGTTTACCGCTGCCCAGGCGATGGCCATCGGTACTGCAGGCTACACGGCCATGCTGTGCATCCTGGCGCTGGAGCACAACGGCGTGACGCCCGGGCAGGGCGAAATTCTGGTGACCGGCGCCAACGGTGGCGTCGGCAGTTTCGCCATCGCCTTGCTGAGCAGGCTCGGCTACCGGGTGGTCGCATCCACCGGACGTACCTCGGAGCACGACTACCTGAAGCAACTGGGCGCTGGCGAAATCATTGATCGCGCCACATTGTCCGAGCCGGGCAAGCCGTTGGCCAAGGAGCGCTGGGCGGCCGTCATCGACTCGGTCGGCAGCCACACCCTGGCCAACGCGTGCGCCAGCACCAAGGCCAATGGCACCGTCGCGGCCTGCGGTTTGGCCCAGGGCATGGACTTTCCGGCATCCGTTGCACCGTTCATCTTGCGTGGCGTGACCCTGGCCGGCATCAACAGCGTGACCCAGCCCAAAGCCAAACGCCTGGAGGCCTGGAGTCGCCTGGCCCGGGATCTGGACTTCAACCTGTTGCCGCTGATCAGTCGCGAAATCGGCTTGAGTGAAGCCATCGAAGCCGCGCCGCGCTTGCTGGCCGGGCAGTTGCGCGGGCGCGTAGTGGTGGATGTGAACCGCTGATCACTGCGACTCGCGTTCCAGCAACTGGCGTTTGCGCTCGACACCCCAGCGATAGCCCGACAGATTGCCATCGCTGCGCACCACGCGATGGCAAGGGATCGCCACGGCCAGGCTGTTCGCACCGCAGGCCTGAGCCACGGCGCGAACGGCTTTTGGTTGACCGATGCGCTGGGCGACATCGGCGTAGCTGGCCGTGCTGCCCACGGGAATCTCCCGCAGCGCTTGCCAGACACGCTCCTGAAACGCCGTGCCGCGTACGTCCAGCGGCAAATCAAGGCCGATGGCCGGCGCCTCGATAAAGCCGACGACCCTGGCAATCAATTGCTCGAATTCATGATCGGCGCCTATCAGGTTGGCGCGGCGGAATTTGTCTTGCAGATCGCAGACCAGTTGGTGCGGATCATCGCCCAGCAGAATCGCGCAGACCCCGCGTTCACTCTGCGCCACCAGAATCGCTCCCAGCGAACACTGTCCGACGGCAAAACGAATGTCGTTGTTTTGACCGGACGCGCGGTAGTCCCCGGGTTTCATTCCGAGCAGTTGGTCTGCCGCTTCATAAAACCGGCTGTTGGAGTTGAAGCCGGCGTCATACAGGGCATCGGTCACCGAGCCGCCGTCCGCCAGTCGCTCGCGTAACTTGCGTGAACGATGAGCATCGGCGTAGCCCTTGGGCGTCAGGCCGGTGACGGCTTTGAACACGCGATGGAAGTGGAAGCTGCTCAGGCCCGCCGCCTCGGCCAATTCGCCCAGGGCAGGCAGCGTTTCGGCAGTTTCGATCTGGCGGCACGCGGCGGCCACGGTGGCGGCATGTTGCGCGGCGAGTTCGCTCTGATCCTTTGTCGCGCGTTTGCTCGGACGATAACCCGCGGCCCGGGCCTGTTCGGCGCTATCGAAGAATTCGACATTATGCGGCTTTGGCAAACGCGCGAGGCTGCTGGGATTACAGTAAATGCCAGTGGTCTTCACGGCATAGACAAACTGCCCGTCGGCCTTGGGATCGCGCGCGACCACGGCGGCCCAGCGCGGATCGTTTTCGATGGTGATCTTGGTCGATTGGGTTGTCATGGCGTCACGTCCATTGAGGGGTTGCCTGCACATTAACCATGGGGTAATTCCCACACACTCCGGTGCTTGCGGTCAAATTCGAAGTCTTTATCTGGCGGTACGGAACGTGAAGTTGATGCGTTGCTCGCCCAGCTTCGGATGATGGCCGTCCTTGATCGGCAACACGCCGTGATAACGCAGGCGATCTACGCCACCCCAGACCACGATGTCACCATGGAACAGGGGAACGCGCTGATTTTTGTCGCTACGTGCAAAGCCGCCGAACAGGAACATCGCCGGCAACCCCAGGGATACCGAAACGATGGGGGCGTCGTAGGAATGTTCGTCTTTGTCTTGATGCAATGACATTTTTGCCCCGGGAATGTAGCGGTTGATCAGGCAGGAATCCGGTGCAAAATCGGCGAAACCCGCTGCCTGCGCCGCCGCTTGTGCCAGTTGGAAAAACACCTCGGGCATCATTGGCCAGGGCTGACCGGTTTGTGGATCGTCGCGGGTGTACCGATAACCACTGCGGTCAGTGGTCCAGCCGAAATGACCACAACTGCTCAGGGCGACCGACATGGTGAAACCGCCGGGTGTGACCATCTGCCGAAACGGCGCGGCCACCAGCACCGCCTCCAGGGCAGGCAGCAAGCGTTCCAGCCAGGGCAGGGCGAAGCCTCTCAGCACGTAGGACTGTTCACCAATCTGCTCGCGCCTGGGCTGTTGCTCGGGTTCTGTGTCGGCAAACAGATCGAAAGTCAGCGGGTTCATGGGTTCATGACGCATCGTGAAAGATGATTCCAAGGGTATGCCGTTTGCCGCTGTGCAGGCGACTCACGCCGTGACGCAGGGTCACGCGGTAGTAACCGCGAGTCCCTTTGACCGGCCGTTGGTTGACTGCAAAGATCAACCCGTCACCTTGCTTCAGGCTGATGACCATTGGGCGTGACTGCATGCGCGGGCGCTGTTCAGTCAGGACAAATTCGCCGCCGGTGAAGTCTTCATCGGGGTCTGACAGCAGGATCGCCACTTGCAGCGGGAAAACGTGCTCACCGTATAAATCCTGATGTAAACAGTTGTAGTCCTGCGGGCCATATTGCAGCAACAAGGGGGTCGGACGGTTCTGACCAGCGGCATGACAGCGTTCGAGGAAGGCTGGAAGGGTTTCAGGAAAGCGGATCGGCAAGCCCATCTGTTCATGCCAGCGATTGGCGATGGGCACCAGTCGTGGGTAGAGCGCGCCGCGCAAGCGGGCCACAAGTTCCGGCAACGGGTAGCTGAAATACTTGTACTCGCCTCGGCCGAACCCGTGGCGAGCCATCACCACGTGGGAGCGAAACAGCTCGGTTCGGGGGTACAAGGCGCTGACTTGCCCGCAAGCCTTGTGGCTCAACAGTGACGGGATGACGGCGCAACCGTCCTGATCAAGTTGCTGTTCCAGCCGGGGCCAGTCCAGCCTGTCCAGATATTGCTCGCTCATTGCCGGGCCTCTTGTTGTTGAGGTGGCCAGTCTGCAAGGCAAGGACGAAGCTGGCACTCCGGTACTTGCGGTCGAACTGCGAGCGGGAGGCGACGTCCATTGTCGCTCCGGATCGTGTTACAGCGCTTTGCTGACGCTGATTTCGCTGATGACGTCGTCCTGTCCATGAATGGCATCCAGCGCCGCCTTGGCTTCTTCCGGGGTGCCGTTTTCAAGCTGGGCAAACTCGAAGCGGCGCTCACCGTTGAGTTTGTATTTGATGACGTACTTGGTCGTTTGGGCCACGGTTGTATCTGCCTGTCTTGTGTTTCGGTTTCGCTGATCAGCTCAGTTTCGTGCTGGAGCGGCGAATGATTTTGATCGAGTGCGTCAGGGTGGGTTTGCGCGTCACGCTGATAGCGCGGCGGTTGACGGTGTCGATCGTGATGTTCCAGAAGCCGGTGCTAGGGGCCGTGATGCGGGCCGGAAACGTGTCGAATGCACCGCCGTGATAGGTGTGACGACCGCCATTCTTGAAGCTGCGGAAGTTGGCGTCGTTCATCAAACGGATGTTGCACATTTGGGAGCATTGAATGACGACAATGTCGTCTTCATTGAGGTGCTCGCGCTGATGGATAAATTTCATGAGGCGCCTCCAGAAGGGCTTTTTCTACAAAATCAAAACGATAGCATGGGCGATTGGCGCAGTTTATCAGCCCGAACGGCTTATTATCCGGCCGCTTTGACAATTAAAAACGCTTATTTCACGTTTGATGAGCGATAAAGCAGTTTGTCTCGGAGAAAAATCGCAGTTGCGCTGTCCGAGGGTCTTTATCGGAGGTTTGGTATGAAGTGGGGTTTGTGGTTGTTGCCGATGGCATTGACGATCAGTGGTTGTGCGAACGTCTCGGACATCGACGAGTCCTTGCCGACGATGAACGTGATTTCTGGCAAGAAGCCCCATGAATACGCACAATGCCTGAGCGAAAAACTGGCTGAGAGCCGTGGCGCCTTGCAGATCCAGCCGCACAAGGATGGTTTGCGCGTGATCGTGCCGCTCAAGTTTTCCGCGGGGCCGTCTGCCGTGTTTGACATTGAAGAACGCTCTGGCGGCAGCAGTATCAAGCTGCACGAGAGCATGTCCAATGTCCCGGTGCGGCCAAAGGATGTACAGAATGCCGCCAACGAGTGCATTTCCGGCTGATAGACTATCGACCATCAGCACCGATGCCGCCAAAGCCTTGCTTTGGCGGCATCGTTATTTCTGGAGTCGAATATGAAGCGAGAGCAGGTCCGGGAGCGCCATGCAGAGGGATTAATCTCTGCCACCCATGTGATTCAGAATCCGGCGGAGCTGGGGGAATGGATCGTGTTTTTCAAGAAAAGTGCCGGGCGCAGCTATTTCCTGGTGGATGATAACGATGAGGTCGAGTCCTTCAGCCGCCTTGATGATCTGATCGATACCGTGCGCGGGCTCGGAATCAAATTCGCCGAAATCCACATGTAGGGCGCGGCGCCTTACTTGCAGATCACCACGACGTTACGGCTCTTGTAGTTACCGACGTCGGCGCCGAGAGTCTTTTCGCTCTCCTTGAGCGAGGGGGTGCCATCGGTTCCGACGATCTTGTAGCCGCTGCCTGCACAGGACGCATCGGCCTTTTCGTAGCACGCAGCCCAGGAATTGGCCTCCCCGGAGCAGTCAATCGATAGACCTTGCTCTCCGTTACCCAGATAGGTTTCTTTCGACGTTGCGCAGCCGCTCAGGGCCAATACCGCTAGCAAAGGCAAAATTTTGTTCATGGCTTGATCATCATCAGGGGGGTGGGCTATGTCTGAGACAGCGTCGCAGGCAAAAGGTTATAGCCAAACGCCACGTTATTGCATGCATTCATAAAAAAAGCCCTGCGCAATGGCAGGGCTTTTCGCATCGGACGTCGATCAGCTCTTGTCCTTGCCGCGTCGCTTGGGTTCCGGGTGCTCAAGCTCCAGCACCGAGGCTACTTCGATTGCCAAGGCTTCGGAAGGGAAAGGTCCGGCGATATTTTCACCGGCGACACTGGCCACCCACCATTGACCGTCTTTCTCCTGATTGATCAGGAATCCGTTGACGCTTTTTACTGCCGACATCTATTTGCCTCGTTGTCTGGTTCAATCGCGCCATGATACCGCCAAACGCACTCAACAGGTGTCGATGGGCGTATGGTGGTTCGTTCCGGACGGTTAAGTCGTGCAATTGCGCAAGTCTCTGCTATGCATAAGGGCTTGCGCAGTGACCTGCGCACTCCCGCAGGGAACTATCGGCAAGTTTATTTCTCTATGTTGGCATCGGTTAGCCAGCGCGGGGGCATTGTAAGGTGCACGCCGCCTGATTAGACTGCGCCGAAACTCGTACACGCACAGCCCTTACAAGGACTTATATGATCAAGAAATGCTTGTTCCCAGCAGCCGGTTACGGTACTCGCTTCCTGCCAGCGACTAAAGCCATGCCCAAAGAAATGCTGCCGGTGGTGAACAAGCCACTGATCCAGTACGGCGTTGAAGAAGCACTGGACGCTGGCTTGAACGAAATCTCCATCGTCACCGGTCGCGGCAAGCGCGCCCTGGAAGACCACTTCGACATCAGCTACGAGCTGGAAAACCAGATCAAGGGCACCGACAAGGAGAAATACCTGGTCGGCATCCGCCGCCTGTTGGATGAGTGCTCGTTCTCCTACACTCGCCAGACTGAAATGAAAGGTTTGGGTCATGCGATCCTGACCGGTCGTCCACTGATCGGCGACGAGCCGTTCGCCGTGGTGTTGGCGGATGACCTGTGCGTCAACCTGGAAGGTGACGGCGTACTGAAGCAGATGGTCAAGCTGTACAAGCAGTATCGCTGCACCATCGTCGCGATCATGGAAGTCGACCCGCAAGAAACCAGCAAGTACGGTGTGATTGCCGGCGACCTGATTGGTGACGACCTGTACCGCGTGCGCAACATGGTCGAGAAGCCAAAGCCGGAAGATGCCCCGTCGAACCTGGCGATCATCGGTCGTTACATCATGACGCCGGACATCTTCAGCCTGATCGAACAAACCGACCCAGGCAAAGGTGGCGAGATCCAGATCACTGACGCCCTGATGAAGCAGGCGCAGGACGGTTGCGTGATTGCCTACAAGTTCAAGGGCAAACGTTTCGACTGCGGTGGCGCCGAAGGCTACATCGACGCGACCAACTTCTGCTTCGAGAACTTCTACAAGACGGGTAAGGCGTACTGATAACGCTTGCGCTGCTTGTATTGAATTCCCCTTCTCAGGTTGTGTAACAACAAACAGATGAAGGCCCAGGCAAACGCCCCGACTTGTTCGGGGCGTTTGCTTTTGTGCGGGCTCAAGTATGCAGGGGAGTGAGAAGGTAGGTATCGCCTGACATCCATCGGTGGGAGTTGCGAAAGAAAATCCTGATTTGTTAATTGCAGGGGCACCGATGATTGTTGCGGCTAAAAACGTCTGTATTAAATGGGATATACCCGAGCCGGTTTGCATGGCATTACTCATGTCGGGTCAAGGGCGCGCTTAAAGTCGCTGGGGTTTTATGAGGAAATGGAGTTTCGTGAATGGCGTTAACAGGAAGTGTGACCCTAAAACGGTGGTTGGCTCTAAGCGTACTGATGCTACCGGTACTGCTGGTAACAATTGACAATACGGTGCTTGGATTCGCGTTGCCAAAGATTGCCGAGGCCCTGCGTCCGAGTGCTAGTGAGCAGTTGTGGATGATCGATGCTTATTCGCTGGTGTTGGCTGGATTGCTGGTGTCGATGGGTAGTCTGGGCGATCGAGTCGGTCATCGTAAGTTGTTGCTGGTCGGGTCCTTGGGTTTTGCGATTGTGTCGGTGCTAACCGCGTATTCCGATACCGCCCCGCAACTGATTGCCGGGCGAGCTTGTATGGGCGTTTTCAGTGCAATGCTGATGCCCTCAACGTTGGCGTTGATACGTTCGGTGTTCGAGGACCGAGAAGAACGCAGACTGGCAGTCGCGATCTGGGCAACAACATTGACAGTAGGTTCGGCACTCGGTCCTTTGGTGGGCGGTGTATTACTGGAGTTCTTCAGTTGGGGGGCGATTTTCCTGTTGGCGGTGCCCGTGTTGGTTCCGCTGCTGATATTGGGCCCAATGTTGTTGCCCGAATCCGAGCGAGATGCTTCAGGACCGCTGGATCCGCTTAGCATCCTGCAATCGATGGTTGCCCTTGGTGCCATCGTTTATGGCATTAAACACAGCGCCAGTAATGGTATCGACTGGATGACGCTGACAGCGTTTGCAGTAGGCGCAGTTGCGGGCTGGATGTTTGTGCGTCGACAGTTACGTCTGCCAGTGCCGCTGATGGACCTGACTCTGTTCCGCAGTGGCACCTTTAGCGGCTCTGTCGCGATCAATTTGATGAGTCTCGCGTTTCTCGTCGGCTTCGTATTCTTTACCACTCAGTTCCTGCAGATCGTTCTTCAGATGTCGCCCTTGAGTGCTAGCCTCGCGTTGATTCCTGGTCAGGTCATGGCGATTGTAGTGGGGATGGCGGTCGTGCCTGTCGCACAGCGATTACAGGTGCATGTGCTGATACCGATTTTGATGGCGTTTGCTGGAGCGGCGTTTTTGCTGGTCGCCAGCATGGGCAGTAGCCTGACCGTTCTAGTGGTGGCTTTTGCCTTGCTGAACATTGGCGTGGGCGCGATCGCGACGGTGTCCAATGATGTGATTTTGTCAGCCGCACCACCGGCAAAGGCGGGCGCCGCGTCTGCCATTAGCGAAACGGCCTATGAAGTGGGTGTGGTTTTGGGGACGACAGTGCTCGGCGGTGTCGTCACCGCCTACTATCGCGGTGCATTGCAGCTTCCGGGGTTCCTGAGCGAAGTGCAGATGATGCTGGCGAGTGAGACGCTGTCTGGCGCCTATCATGTGGCGGCAGACTTGTCGGGTGATCAAGCAAGGGAATTGATGGCGCAGGCGGGAAGGGCATTCGAAGGTGGAATCGGTTTGGTTTCGTGGGTGACGTTCGGCTTGGCACTCATGGCGATTTTGATTGCTTGGCGCACTCTGCGGACATCGAAAACGCAATCTGCAGAGGGGTATTGATCGAAAACGAAGATTGGGCCGCGCATCGCACGGCCCGAGCATTTCAGCACAATGCTTGCTCAGCGGCCGTCCGCAGGTATGCTGTTGGCCTGCCGAGGAGATTGAAAATGGCCTACGATTTTGACCTTTATGTGATTGGTGCCGGTTCCGGCGGTGTGCGGGCTGCGCGGTTTGCCGCCGGGTTTGGTGCGAAAGTGGCCGTGGCCGAGAGCCGTTATCTGGGCGGGACCTGCGTGAACGTCGGCTGCGTTCCGAAAAAATTGCTGGTCTACGGTGCGCACTTCGCCGAAGACTTCGAGCAGGCTTCCGGTTTTGGCTGGGGTCTGGATGAAGCACAGTTCGACTGGGCGACTTTGATCGCCAACAAGGACCGCGAGATCAATCGCCTCAATGGCATTTATCGCAACCTGCTGGTCAACAGTGGCGTGACCTTGCATGAAGGTCACGCGAAGATCGTCGACCCGCATCAGGTCGAGATCAATGGCGAGCGCTTTACCGCCAGAAATATCCTGATCGCTACCGGCGGCTGGCCGCAGATTCCGGAGATTCCGGGGCACGAGCATGCCATCAGTTCCAACCAGGCGTTCTTCCTCAAAGAACTGCCCAAGCGGGTGTTGGTGGTGGGCGGTGGCTACATTGCGGTCGAGTTCGCCGGGATCTTCCATGGCCTCGGTGCGCAGACCACGCTGCTGTATCGCGGCGAATTGTTCCTGCGCGGCTTCGACGGTTCCGTGCGCAAGCATTTGCAGGAAGAGTTGACCAAGCGCGGCATGGACCTGCAATTCAATGCGGACATCGAGCGCATCGAGAAGCAGGCCGATGGCAGCCTGAAAGTCACGCTCAAGGATGGTCGCCAACTGGATGCCGATTGCGTGTTCTACGCCACGGGTCGTCGTCCGATGCTGGACAATCTGGGGCTGGAAAACACCGGGGTCAAACTCGACAAGAAAGGCTTCGTCGAGGTCGATGAGCTGTATCAAACCGCCGAGCCGTCGATCCTGGCGCTGGGTGATGTGATCGGCCGTGTTCAACTGACTCCGGTGGCCCTGGCTGAAGGCATGGCGGTGGCACGGCGCCTGTTCAAGCCAGAGCAGTATCGTCCGGTGGATTACAAGATGATCCCGACGGCGGTGTTCAGCCTGCCAAACATCGGCACTGTCGGTCTGACCGAAGAAGAGGCTCGCGAAGCCGGCCACGAGGTGCAGATCTTCGAAAGCCGCTTCCGGCCGATGAAGCTGACCCTGACCGAATGCCAGGAGCGCACGCTGATGAAGCTGGTGGTGGACGCCGGGACCGACAAGGTCCTGGGTTGCCACATGGTCGGCCCGGAAGCCGGTGAAATCGTCCAGGGCCTGGCGATTGCCTTGAAGGCCGGCGCCACCAAGCGCGACTTCGACGAAACCATCGGGGTGCACCCGACGGCCGCCGAAGAGTTCGTCACCATGCGGTCGCCGGTCGCTGGTTAATTGTCCTTCGCTGCGTCTGCCGCTGCCGCAAGGGTCGCGGCCAGACGTACGCGTTCTTCCAGATCCGCCCGGGTCTTGGCCAGATCCATTTCCAATGACCTGTTGAGCTGCGACTGCTCATCGACGTTCTGTTTGAGTGCCTGGCTTTCCAGCAGGGCGACACGCAGGCGTTCCTGGAGGAGGGTGCGCTCGCCGTCGACGCGGGTGGTCTGTTCCAGCAACTGATCCTGGCGGGTATTGCTTTGCTTGAGCTGTTCTTGCAGCAGGCTCAGCTCGCGCAGCGTGCCGCGGTTTTCAGTCAGCAAGCGTTCGTTGTCGCGGTGCAACTGGGTGATTTCATCCTGGCGTACCAGCGCGCTTTGTTGTGCCTGGCGCAGTTCCATCTGTAGCTGTTGCACCTGGCCTTCGTGGCGACTCATTTCCTGTTCGCGCTGTTCCTTGACCGCATTGCGGTAGTGCTCCAGCGCGTCGCGGGTGTGCAGGTGTTTTTCCTCAAGGGAGCGGATCTGCTCGTCCTTGTCTTTCAACCGCAGTTCGAAATCAGCCAGCGCCTGGTTCAACCCGGCGTTTCGGGTCTGCTCCGTTTGCAGCATGGCGCGGGTTTCGTGCAGGGCTTCGGATTCCTGAGTCAGTGCCAGGCTTTGAAATTCGTATTGCTGGTGCAGTTCGCTGTTGGCCTCTTGCGCTTCGCCGAGCTGGTTATCCAGCGCCTTGCGTTGTTCCTCGTACTGCGTACGCGCCTGGTCGATGGGTTCTTGCGCCTGCTCCTTGAGTCTTTGTGCGAGCCGCGCCACCAGCGCCATCAGTTCGTCGTCAATCGGTTCCGCTGGCGCTTCGGCAGGTTCGCTCCGGTTATCCAGCTCCTTGAGATATCGATGAATCGTGGTTTTCGAGCCGGTATTGCCCATCTCGATGCGTACGGCATCGATGCTGGGGTTTTCGCCGCGAGCGAGGATCGCCAACCGAGCGGCTTGAACCACCGCTTTATTTACACCGCCGCGTGCCATGAGATCTCCAGGGTTTTGATGATGTGGTACGTACCACGTAAATACACATTGTACCATTCAATTCATAAAGTTAAATGCTGAATGTAACTGACACGGGATATACTGGTATTACCCCGTGTGATACACCCAATACCGGTTTTTGACCCGTCAAAGCGGTATGAATTCAAGAGTTGACCCCCATGTCTGAGCTGGATCGTTACCTACAGGCGGCGACGCGCGACAACACCCGTCGCAGCTATCGCGCAGCCATCGAGCACTTCGAAGTCACATGGGGCGGTTTTCTGCCGGCCACTGGCGACAGCGTGGCGCGCTACCTGGTGGCCCATGCCGGTGTGTTGTCGATCAACACGCTGAAACTGCGTTTGTCGGCATTGGCGCAGTGGCACAACAGCCAGGGTTTTGCCGATCCCACCAAGGCGCCAGTGGTACGCAAGGTGTTCAAGGGCATTCGCGCGCTGCACCCGGCCCAGGAAAAACAAGCCGAACCCTTGCAGCTTCAGCATCTGGAACAGGTGGTCAGTTGTCTGGAGCAAGAAGTGCAAACCGCCAGGGCCGAAGGCGACCGAGCGGGTTTGCTACGGGCCAGGCGCGACATGGCCTTGATCCTGCTGGGCTTCTGGCGCGGCTTTCGTAGCGATGAGTTGTGCCGGCTCCAGGTGGAACACGTGCAGGCCAGCGCCGGTTCCGGCATCAGTCTCTATCTGCCGCGCAGCAAGAGTGATCGCGACAACCTCGGCAAGACCTATCAAACGCCGGCCTTGCAACGCTTGTGTCCGGTGCAGGCTTATATCGACTGGATTACCGAGGCGGCACTGGTGCGGGGGCCGGTGTTCCGTGGCATCGACCGCTGGGGGCGTCTGGGCGAGGAGGGATTGCACGCCAACAGTGTGATTCCGTTATTACGTCAGGCGTTGGCGCGAGCAGGTATCGCCGGCGAGCTTTACACCAGTCACTCCTTGCGTCGCGGTTTTGCCACCTGGGCGCATCAGAGTGGCTGGGATTTGAAGTCGCTGATGAGCTATGTAGGCTGGAAAGACATGAAGTCAGCCATGCGCTACATCGAAGCCAGTCCGTTCCTCGGCATGGCGCGTATCACGGAAAAGCCCGTGTCACCCTAGGGGGTGTTCTCAATTAGTTTCCCCTCCGCGCCGGGTCTGCTGTTGTGCAGGGCAAGGCGCGAGAAGCGCAGTTTGGTCATTCCAAATCAGCTTCGAGCAACACAGCCCTGCACAACAGCAGGCCCGGCCCTTCGGGTTGTGCCTTAAAGCTGGCCATGCTGCGTTGCAGGCCTTGGAAAGGGAACAACCATTCCCAGCGGCCTACGCCTTGCCTGGCCAGCTTTAAGGCACAACGCGGAGGGGAAACTAATTGAGAACACCCCCTAGATACCGTTTTCTTCTATTAATACAGCTGGCTAATAGCGAAAGCCAATCAGCAGCATCAGGTTTGCCAATGAGCCAACCGTCCGTCGAGTGGGTAAAGTTCTCTCCATCAACTTCTTAACCCCTGACGGAGAGTCAACGATGCCTATCATCAACAGCCAAGTTAAACCGTTCAAAGCTGACGCATTCAAAAATGGCGACTTCGTAAAAGTCTCGGACGCTGACCTCAAAGGCAAGTGGTCTGTGGTGTTCTTCTACCCGGCCGACTTCACCTTCGTCTGCCCGACCGAACTGGAAGACCTGGCCGACAACTACGACGCGTTCCAGAAGCTCGGCGTCGAGATCTACAGCGTTTCCACCGACACTCACTTTGCCCACGCTGCCTGGCACAACACTTCGCCAGCCATCGGCAAGATCCAGTACACCATGATTGGCGACCCGACTCACGCCATCTCCCGCAACTTCGACGTGCTGATCGAAGAAGCAGGCCTGGCTGACCGCGGCACCTTCGTGATCAACCCGGAAGGCCAGATCAAGATCGTTGAACTGAACGACGGCGGTGTAGGCCGTGACGCTTCCGAGCTGCTGCGCAAGATCAAGGCTGCCCAGTACGTCGCTGCTCACCCAGGTCAGGTTTGCCCGGCCAAGTGGAAAGAAGGCGAGGCCACTCTGGCGCCGTCCCTGGACCTGGTCGGCAAGATCTAAGTCTGTGACGCGTTTCATCAGGGCGGACTTCCGCACCTTCTAAGCAAGCTGCACCGCCCAATAAAAACGCCCGGGCGAGATTCGCTCGGGCGTTTTTTTGTCTCAAGAATTCAAGGAAATCGCCCGTATGTTGGACACCAATCTTAAAGCCCAGTTGAAATCGTACCTGGAACGGGTCACCCAGCCGATCGAGATCGTTGCTTCCCTCGACGACGGTGCGAAATCCCAGGAAATGCTCGAACTGTTGAAAGACGTTACCAGTCTTTCCACCCAGATTACCTTGCTCGACAACGGCGATGATGCACGCAAGCCGTCGTTCTCGATCAATCGTCCGGGAGCCGATATCAGCCTGCGTTTCGCCGGCATCCCGATGGGCCACGAATTCACGTCCTTGGTGCTGGCCTTGCTGCAAGTCGGCGGTCACCCGTCCAAAGCCAGTGCCGAAGTGATCGAACAGATCCGCTCGCTCAAGGGCGAGTTCAACTTCGAGACTTACTTCTCGCTGTCCTGCCAGAACTGCCCGGACGTGGTCCAGGCGCTGAACCTGATGGCGGTACTGAACCCGAACATTCGCCACGTCGCCATCGACGGCGCGCTGTTCCAGGCTGAAGTTGATGAACGCCAGATCATGGCGGTCCCAAGCATCTACCTCAACGGTGTTAACTTCGGCCAGGGGCGCATGGGTCTGGAAGAAATCCTTGCCAAAATCGACACCAGCGGCATCGAGCGCCAGGCTGAGAAGATCAGCGCCAAGGATGCCTTTGACGTGCTGGTGGTCGGCGGTGGGCCAGCCGGTGCTTCGGCGGCGATCTATGCGGCTCGCAAAGGTATTCGCACCGGCATCGCGGCAGAGCGTTTTGGTGGGCAGGTGCTGGATACCATGGCCATCGAGAACTTTATCTCGGTGCAGGAAACCGAAGGGCCGAAGCTGGCCGTGGCCCTGGAGGAGCACGTCAAGCAGTACGACGTGGACATCATGAATCTGCAGCGTGCAGACAAATTGATCACTGGCAAAGAAGGTGAGTTGCACGAAGTCCACTTCGCCAGCGGCGCGAAGCTCAAGGCCAAGACCGTGATCCTCGCAACCGGCGCGCGGTGGCGTGAAATGAACGTGCCGGGCGAGCAGCAATACCGCAACAAAGGCGTGGCGTACTGCCCGCACTGCGACGGTCCGTTGTTCAAGGGCAAGCGCGTGGCGGTGATTGGTGGCGGCAACTCCGGCGTCGAAGCGGCCATCGACCTGGCCGGTATCGTGTCCCATGTCACGCTGCTGGAGTTCGATGTGCAGTTGCGTGCCGATGCGGTATTGCAGCGCAAGTTGCACAGCTTGCCGAACGTTACCGTGATTACTAGTGCGCAAACCACCGAGGTCACCGGCGACGGCCAGAAGGTCAACGGCCTGCGCTACAAGGATCGTCAGAGCGACGAGTTGCGCAGTGTGGAGTTGGAAGGGATCTTTGTGCAGATCGGTCTGCTGCCCAACACCGATTGGCTCAAAGGCACCATCGAGTTGTCGCCCCGTGGCGAGATCATCGTTGACGCTCGGGGTGAAACGTCGGTACCGGGTGTGTTTGCCGCCGGCGACGTGACCACCGTGCCGTACAAGCAGATCGTGATCGCAGTGGGCGAGGGCGCCAAGGCTTCGCTGAGTGCTTTCGATCACTTGATCCGCACTTCTGCACCGGCATAAATCCTGGCGCTGAAAACAAAAAAACCCATGATTGATCATGGGGTTTTTTATGGATCAAAAGATCGCAGCCTGCGGCAGCTCCTGCACCGATCTCCTTAGGAGCTGCCGCAGGCTGCGATCTTTTGATACTGATTTACAGTGGTGCTGGCTGAATGATCTCGACCCAGTAGGCGTCCGGGTCCTTGATGAATGCCAGGCTCTTCATGCGGCCATCGCTCAAGCGTTTCTGGAAATCGCAGCCCAGTGCTTCAAAGCGTTCGCAGGCGGCGACGATGTCCGGCACCGAGATGCAGATGTGGCCGAAACCGCGGGGGTCGGTGTTGCCATTGTGGTAGGCGAAATCCGCATCGTTCTCGGTGCCATGGTTGTGGGTCAACTCCAGAATGCCGGGGATCGATTTCATCCACTCGGTGCGCGCCGCGGCATCGGCCGGGATCTGGTTTTTGTCGACCAGCGCCAGGAAATACAGGCTGAACTCGGCTTCCGGGAAGTCGCGTTTTTCCACCAGGGTAAAACCCAGAATGCGTGTGTAGAAGTCCAGGGACTTGGTGATGTCCTTGACCCGCAGCATGGTGTGGTTGAAGACAAATTTCTGCGTGGCGGCGTCCGGTTGGGCGGTGACGCCGGGGAAGGTGTTCAATTCGTGCAGGCTCATGGGCCCTCCGGGAAATATGTGGGCTAACGAATGGCGACAATGATACGCAAGGGTTCGGACATCACCAAACCCAAACAGTCGGCTATTGCCTGACAGCCGGCCTGAGCCCAGACTTTACGGCTTGATCCTTGAGTGCCCATTGCAATGATTCGATTCCGTAACGTGCTGTTCATCCTGCTAAGCGTGTTTTCGCTGGCTGGCATTGCCCGCGCCGATGCACCAGTAGTGACCTGGCCGGAAGGCTGGCAGGTCGAAGTCGTGCCTGAATCGGCGTCGGGGGTCAGTCGCCAGCGGGCGGTAAAAAATGATCAGAATGGATCGCCGCTCATGGTGATGGAACTGACCATGAGCCCGGTGCAAAGCGATCACCAGGTAAACCTCGAAGGCGTATTGCTGGAGATGCGCAAGTCGGTTCAAAAAGACTTCTTTCAGGGCGGGTATCAAAGTGTCTGCACGCGAATTCATTCGACTACGTTGAGTCGATTGGCCGCGCTGGAAACAACCTGCACCATCACGCAAAACGGCAGGCATGTGCTTTCTCAAACATTGGTGGCCGCGGTGGATGCCGATAAGGCCTATGTTCTTTCCTACGCAGGGCAGGCCGAGGCTTATAAGACGAGCCAGGATGAAATAGACGCTGCCCGTAACAGTCTGAAACTTTAGTCAGCGACAGTGCTTTTTCGATGCATGAAGAAAATTTTAGATATCCAAATGGATTAAGCGCAAAGTTGGTGGCAGTCAGGTAGTTGACGGGTGTCCGCCCCGGGCATTTAGATAACCCATGAAAAAGCCCTGCATAAGCAGGGCTTTTTTGTCGCCGCGAGAGTTAGCCGCGCAGCCAGGAATCAACGGTGGCTGCACCGTACTGTTCTTTCCAGGCTTTCAGGCCGCGGTGGTTGCCGCCCTTGGTTTCAATCAGCTCGCCGGTGTGCGGGTTCTGATAAACCTTGACCACGCGGGCGCGGCGGGTTTTAGGTGCTGCCTGCTGCAGGCCGGATTTTGCCGGGTTAGGGTCGAGAATGGCGATGATGTCGCGCAGGCTCTTGCCATAGGTTTTCATCAAGCCCTGGAGCTTCTCTTCGAATTCGATTTCTTTCTTGAGCCCGGCATCGTTCTTCAGGGATTCCAGCTGCTTGAGCTGTTCTTGAAGAGCCTTTTCGGCTGCACGGAATTCAGCGAGTCTGGACAATATCTTTACTCCAATAGTGTGTTTGGCTGATACCAACCGCAAACAAAGCTATAAGCCAAGAGCCTTGAAGCGACTCGGTGATAGTGGCTCACCTGCCAATTTAGCGCAGGCATGTAAAATTGTAGTAGTTAATTGGCCAAGAGTAAATCCTGTCTTTTTTTTCATGTAACGGCAGTAGTGTTTTGATTCAAATTGGTGCGCGTAATCGTTTTTTTGTCGGTTAAATCCACTAGTTAATGGTTGCTTAATGCACTAATGAATTCCGTGCCGGGCATGGGTTTTCCGAACAGATAACCTTGCAGGAAGTTGACCCGGTGAGCGCTCAGGTAATCACTCTGCTCACGGGTTTCGACACCTTCGGCCACCAGGGCAAGGTCGAGTTTGACCGCCAGTTCGATGATGCTGTCCAGTATGTGGCTGGAGAGTGTGTCGATGCCGATCATGGCGACAAAACTCTGGTCGATTTTCAGAAAATCGACATTGAACTGCCGCAGGTAGCCAAGGCTTGAGTGGCCCGTGCCGAAGTCGTCGATGGCGATTTTCACGCCCAGTTCGCGAAGTTGCTCGAACAATTGCAGGGTGATGGCCGTGGGCTCGATCAGTTCGCGCTCGGTCAGTTCCAGTACCAGATGGATCGAGCCTGGTTCAAACGCATCGAGAAACTCGCGGCAATCCTTGATCAGCTCCAGGTCCTGGCAATGGCTGGCGGTGATGTTGATACCAATGTGAAACGGCTTGTTGAATCTGGCGGAGTGCGGCGCGAGCAGGGCGGCGGTTTGTCGCATCAGCGAGCGGGTCATTGGCACTATCAGCCCGGAGTGCTCGGCAAACGGAATGAACAGATCCGGACGCACCAAGCCTTCCTTCGGATGTTTCCAGCGCATCAGCACTTCAGCGCCGGACCAGCTTTTGCTGTCGCCATGCACCACGGGCTGGAAATACGGAATGAACTCTGCAGCTTCCAGTGCCCGCTGCATTTCCTGGGTGGGTGCCGATGAGCGCTTTTGCAGGAAGTGACCAATTGCCCCGGCAATCACACCGAAGAAAATCAGCAGGCTGAACAACGGTGGATATTCGCTGCTCATGTATCGCCAGGTTTCGCCTTTGGGGAAACCCGCTTCCACGGCAAAAGCATAATGCTGGGAGATCAATCGACTTTGCGCAACGGGCAGGTCAGGCGCAGCGCCCCTGTGAACCTTGCCGTCGGCGGATATCCAGTCCGGGCCAACTTGCAGCAATAGCAAAGTCTTGCGGCTTATCAAGCGCAGGATATTGCTCAAGTGATGACCATAGAGGGTCGTCAGTGCACCTTTTTTTCCTTCGCTCAGGCGGTAGACCAGCAAGGCGGTGTCGGGTGTTACCGGATTGCCGCTCATGAGCCATAAGGCGCCCTGGGTGTAGTCACCGGGGTTGACTTTCTCCTGGTAGTCGCCGAACAGAGAGCTGCAATAGAGGTTGTTGTCCCACACCAGATTGGTTGAGCTCACGAATGGGCGGCGAGTGACCTGCTCGCGCAGGGCCAGACTGACGTCAGCGCAACGTTGGCCCGCCAGCGGCAGTAGTTCACGAGCGGCCTGAGCGGTGTTGTCGAGCATCAGGTCGAACTGGCGAATCGCTTCTTCGGCAGTTTGTTCGGTGTCTTGTTTGAGCGCACGCCCTGCTTGCATATAAAGAATGGCGGTCCCCAGCAGCACCGGGAGCAATCCACTGATCAGGGTCACAGCAATTCTTGTGTTGCGACTACGGGTTTTGGCTTTCAACGGCATTCGCGAATCCTGTCACGAAGAAGTAAGGCTCTCAAATGATGGCAGGGCAAAACGCCTCCCATGAAGAGTTCGGGTATGGGCCATGATAGTTGGCCGTTGGCGGTTATGCCGCTCAACGCAAGTCAAGGCTTTCGGCCAGGCTGATGAAGGCCAGCGTCGCGGGTGATGCCTGGCGTCGGTCGAGCACCGCCAGGCCGACCTGGCGCAACACTGCCGGCGACAGCGGTTTTTTCACACAGCGGCGGTCAATTTGATTGGGCAATGAACCTTCGGCAACGACCGTCACACCGTCGCCACGAGCGACGACATCCAGGGTGCTGATCAACTGCGAGCAGCGATATCGGATGTTGGGCGCCAGTCGGGCCACCGTGAACAGGCGTAAAACCAGCTCCGAAGAACCGGCCTCGGTCAGCACGAACGGGAAATCGCACAGGTCCTTCAGGCTCAGGCTGTCGTGAACCGCCAGCGGGTGGGCGGCGGGCAGCAGCGCAACCATCTGGTCTTCGATCAACGCGACCGTGTCGAAACGTTCCTCGGGCAATACCACAAAGCCGATGTCGATCCGTCGTTCCTCCAGCCACTGGAGCACCTGGCGGTCGGGGCCTTCGTCGATATGCACCTCTATGCCGGGATGGGCGGCGCGGTACTGCTGCAGTATCAACGGCAGCAATTTGATCGATGACGTCGGGCCGAAGGAGCCGATACGCAGCGTGCCGCGTTTCATGCCCCGCGCATCGGCCGCTTCCTGGCGCAGGGTGTTGGCCAGGCCGAGCATCGCCCGGGCACGCAGCAACAGCTGCTGGCCAATGTCGCTCAATTCGACCTGGGATTGATGCCGGCGCAACAGTTCGACACCCAACTCCAGCTCCAGGGACTTCAAGGCATGGGACACCGCCGATTGGGAAATACCCAGGCGATTGGCCGCAGCCGTGAAGCCGTGGAGTTCGGCCACCAGGGAGAAAATCTCCAGTTGAGTGAGGGTCATGAGTGTTTGCTCATTTTACGATGACTGGGTATTAGTCGAATGATACGTCATCTCTCCGACATCCGGTCCTGGAATCTTATGACGATCTGCGAGCAAAGCCTGTCAAAACCCTCGGATTTGCCGGTGTATCTGAAACTGGCGGTGGTCACCATGGTGTGGGGTGGCACCTTCGTTGCCGGTCGCTATCTGGCTGGCGGCCTCAGCCCGTTACTGGCGGCCAGCCTGCGGTTTCTGCTGGCCAGCGTGGCGTTGCTGCTGTTTATACGCATGGCGCGGACACCGCTGGTCCGGCCTAGCGTCCGGCAATGGCTGCAGTTGTTATTGCTTGGCTTTTTCGGGATCTTTTTTTACAACCTGTGCTTCTTTTATGGCCTGCATTTCATCAACGCTTCACGGGCGTCCTTGATCGTGGCGTTGAATCCGGCGGTGATCGGCCTGGCCTCCTGGCTGCTGTTCAAGGAGCGCTTGAACCGGGCCAAAGTCGTCGGCATTGCGATCTGCATGGCGGGCGCGAGCATGGTGATCGTCAGTCGCGACCCGCAATTACTGGCCGGCGGTGCCGATACCTGGCTCGGCGATCTGCTGATTTTCGGTTGCGTCCTCGGCTGGGGTGTCTACTCGCTGTTCTCCAAAGAGCTGAACCACACCCTGGGACCGGTGCAAACCGTGACCTATTCGATCCTGCTGGGCACCGTCATGCTCTGGATGGCCTGCATCATGCGCGGTGAGGTGAGTGTTACCGCGATCGCCCATCTGGGTGCGCAGCAATGGTTGAGTCTTTTGTACCTGGGGGTACTGGGTTCGGCGCTGGCTTACATCGGCTACTACGACGGCATCCGCAAAATCGGTGCGACCCGTTCCGGGGTGTTCATTGCCTTGAACCCGCTGACAGCGGTGATCCTTGGCGCGCTGCTACTGGATGAGCCGCTGACGCTGGCCATGTGCCTGGGTGGCGGGCTGATACTGGCGGGAATTTTCCTCTGCAACAAACCCCTTGCGCGGGCCAGGAAAAAGGGGATTTTATACAGAAGGCGGACAAACTGATTTACGCTGTGTAGAATCGGTTTACGCATACAATAATAATCGTCTTCTGGCAGCAGAAGCCTCGCCCGCAAGAGCCTTGGGTCGACAATGAAGATATTCGGGTTTCAACTGATCTACGGTGACTTTCTCGCCCGCAGTGTGCGGGGCATCTCCTGTGCGCCACCCACCGGTCTCAGCATTGCTTACAACTAACCTTTGTTAATTGATAAAAGAATGATGAGGCGCCGACCATGGCAGATTTATACGAAAACCCAATGGGCCTGATGGGCTTTGAATTCATCGAGCTCGCATCGCCGACCCCGAACACCCTGGAGCCGATCTTCGAGATCATGGGCTTCACCAAGGTGGCGACCCACCGTTCCAAGGACGTGCACCTCTATCGCCAGGGCGCGATCAACCTGATCCTCAACAACGAACCCCACAGCGTGGCCTCGTACTTCGCGGCCGAGCACGGTCCGTCGGTGTGCGGCATGGCGTTTCGCGTCAAGGATTCGCAAAAGGCCTACAAGCGTGCCCTGGAACTCGGCGCCCAGCCGATCCACATCGAAACCGGCCCGATGGAGCTGAACCTGCCGGCGATCAAAGGCATCGGCGGTGCGCCGCTGTACCTGATCGACCGTTTCGGCGAAGGCAGCTCGATCTATGACATCGACTTCGTGTTCATCGAAGGTGTGGACCGCCATCCGGTCGGTGCCGGCCTGAAGATCATCGATCACCTGACCCACAACGTGTATCGCGGTCGCATGGCCTACTGGGCCAACTTCTACGAGAAGCTGTTCAACTTCCGCGAAATCCGCTACTTCGACATCAAGGGCGAGTACACCGGCCTGACCTCCAAGGCCATGACCGCACCCGATGGCATGATCCGCATCCCGTTGAACGAAGAATCGTCCAAGGGCGCCGGGCAGATCGAAGAGTTCCTGATGCAGTTCAACGGCGAGGGCATCCAGCACGTTGCGTTCCTGTCCGATGACCTGATCAAGACCTGGGACCACCTGAAAAGCATCGGCATGCGCTTCATGACCGCGCCGCCGGAAACCTACTACGAAATGCTCGAAGGCCGTTTGCCGAACCACGGCGAACCGGTGGACCAACTGCAGGCACGGGGCATTTTGCTGGACGGCTCGTCCGAGTCGGGCGACAAGCGTCTGCTGCTGCAGATCTTCTCGGAAACCCTGATGGGGCCGGTGTTCTTCGAGTTCATCCAGCGCAAGGGCGACGACGGTTTCGGCGAAGGCAACTTCAAGGCGCTGTTCGAATCCATCGAGCGTGACCAGGTGCGTCGTGGTGTGTTGTCCACTGACTAATCTGTTGACGCTGTAAAAACTGTGGGAGCGGGCTTGCTCGCGAAAGCGGTGTGTCAGTCAGCATTGATGTTGAGTGACACTCCCTATTCGCGAGCAAGCCCGCTCCCACATTTGTTTTGCGTGGGGTTAAGGCCTGCGCTGCCGCACCAGATGCTTGAACCCTTCAAACATCAGCACCAGCACCGCCATCCAGATCGGGATGTACGTCAGCCATTCGCCGGCCTTGATGCTTTCTCCCAGCAGCAACGCCACGCCCAGCAGCAACACCGGTTCGACGTAGCTCAACAAGCCGAACAGGCTGAACGGCAGCAGGCGACTGGCAATGATGTAGATCACCAGTGCCGATGCGCTGATCACGCCGAGCATCGGGATCAACAGCGACAACCATGGATGCTGGTCAAACACACCGAAACCTTGCGCGCCGCTCTGCACGAACCAGAAGGCCACCGGCAGCGTCAATGCCATATCCAGCCATAGCCCGCCGAGGTTGTCCGCCGCCAGCCGTTTGCGCAGGATGAAGTAGGTCGGATAACCAATGCAGACCAGCAAGGTCGCCCAGGAAAAACCACCGACCTGATACACCTCGTTGATCACGCCCAGGCAGGCGAACACCACGGCGATTTTTTGCAGATAGGACAGGCGTTCGCCGTAGGCCAGGCGGCCGGTCAAGACCATGGTCAGCGGCAGCAGGAAATAGCCGAGTGATACGTCGAGGCTGTAGCCGTTGAGCGGTGCCCACATGAACAGCCACAATTGCACGCCGAGCAGGGCAGAGGAGGCGATCAGCGCGCCCATCAGTTTTGGATTGGCCATGGCGCGCCGAACGATCTCCAGCACGCGTTTCCACTCCCCGGACACCACCATGAACACGGTCATGCACGGGACGGTCAGCAGCATGCGCCAACCGAAGATTTCCACGCCACTCAAGGGGGAGAGCAGCGACGTGTAGTAATACATGACGGCAAACAGCACCGAGGCTGAAACCGATAGAGCGATACCTTTAGACAAGCTGTCCTCGCAAGGTTGAAGGTGAAACGGGGGGGAGGATACGTGGTTTTAGCGTCGAATATTGACCAATCAATCAACACGGCCCAACTGTAGGAGCGAGCCTGCTCGCGATAGCGATCTTTCAGCCAACATCTCTGTTGAATGTAGTACCGCCATCGCGAGCAGGCTCGCTCCTACAATGGGTTTTGTGTTGACTCAGGGAGTGCGCGGTTTACGGCCAGACACAAAATGGCTCACATCATTGAACCCCGGTGTCGACGCATGTCCCGGTGTCACCAGCGAATCGATGAACGCCTCGTCCTCGGCCGTGATCTTCACCGCCTGCGCCTTAGTGTAGGCGTCCCATTGCGCTTCGGTACGCGGCCCGACAATGGCCGAGGTAACGGCGCTGTTGTTCAACACCCAGGCAATCGCGAACTCGACGATGCCCACACCGCGTTCCTGGGTGTATCGCTGGATTTGCTGGGCGATGCGCAGGGACTCGACGCGCCATTCGGTTTCCAGGATGCGTTTGTCCTGGCGCCCGGCACGGCTGTCGGCGTCCGGTTTCACATCCGGCGCGTATTTGCCGCTGAGCACCCCGCGCGCCAGCGGGCTGTAGGGCACCACGCCCAGACCGTAGTTTTGCGCCGCCGTGATCTGCTCGCTTTCAGCCTGGCGGTTGACGATGTTGTACAGCGGCTGGCTGATCACCGGCCGGTCAACGCCAAGCTTGTCGGCCACGCGGATGACTTCGGCGATGCGCCAGCCGCGGTAGTTGGACAGACCCCAATAGCGGGTTTTGCCCTGGCGGATCAAGTCGCCGATGGCCGATACCGTGACCTCCAGCGGCGTATTGTGGTCTTCGCGGTGCAGGTAATAGATGTCGAGGTAGTCGGTGCCCAGGCGCGTCAGGCTGGCATCTATACCGTTGAACAGATGCTTGCGGTTCAGGCCGCTGCGGTTGGGGACACCGTCCACGGGACCGAAGCCGACCTTGGTCGCCAGCACCCATTCATGGCGGCGGCTGGCGATGGCCTCGCCGACGATTTCCTCGGAACGGCCGTTGGTGTAGACGTCGGCGGTGTCGATGAAATTGATGCCCTGGTCCCAGGCCTTGTCGATGATTCGCAGGGAATCTTCGGCGCTGGTCTGTTCGCCGAACATCATGGTGCCCAGGGTCAGGGTGGACACCTGCAGACCCGAATGACCCAGCGTGCGGTAGCTCATGAGCAAATCCTTTTACCAGTGGGAAAGGCTCAATCAGATACCAGAATCGCTCTGCGGGGCAAACCGATTTAACTAACAACTCAGATCAAATGTGGGAGCGGGCTTGCTCGCGAAGGCGGAGTATCAGACGACATTTATATTGACTGACACTCCGCCTTCGCGAGCAAGCCCGCTCCCACAGGGGGCTGCGGTGCTTAGGCGCGCAAGGTACGGGTCATGCGCAACGCCAGCAGACTGCCGCAGACAATCACGCCCGCCAGCAGATACAGCGCCGCATCGGTCGAACCGGTGCTGTCCTTGACCCAACCCACCAGGTACGGGCTGAGGAAGCCGGCCATCTGTCCCATCGAGTTGATCAGCGCCAGGCCGCCAGCCGCGGCGCCGGCACTGAGCAGGGCGGTCGGCACCGGCCAGAACATCGGCAGGCCGGTGAGGGCGCCCATGGTGGCGATGGTCAGGCCGAGAATCGCGATGGCCGGGTTGGCGGCGAAGTTCACCGCAATCAGCAGCCCCAGCGCCCCCATCAACATCGGCACCACCAAATGCCAGCGACGTTCCTGGCGCAGGTCCGCCGAACGGCCGACCATCAGCATGAACACCGCAGCCAGCAGGTACGGAATCGCACTGAGCCAGCCGATCACCAGGTTATCGCTGAAGCCCAGGTTCTTGATGATCGATGGCAGCCAGAAGTTGATCGCATAGACGCCACTCTGGATGCAGAAGTAGATCAGGCCGAAGGCCCAGATCGCCGGGTTCTTGAACACCGCCAGCAGCGAATCGGTCGTGGTTTTCGGCTTGTTCGCCAGATCTTCGGCGTGGTCGGCTTCCAGCACCGAGCGCTCGAACGGGGTCAGCCACTTGGCGTTGGCGTAGCTGTCGCTGAGCAGGAAATAAGCCAGCGCACCGAGGATGACGGTGGGAATGCCTTGCAGCAGGAACATCCACTGCCAGCCAGCGAGGCCGCCTTGACCTGCGGCGAAGTGGTTGAGAATCCAGCCGGAGAACGGACTGCCGAGCAGGCCGGAGACCGGGATCGCCGACATGAACAAGGCCATGATGCGGCCACGGCGGAAGGTCGGGAACCACTGCGAGAGGTACAACACAACACCCGGGAAGAACCCGGCTTCGGCCGCGCCGGTGAACAGGCGCAGGGTATAGAACTCGGTCGGCGTGGTGACGAACAGCAGACAGGTCGACAGCGTGCCCCAGGTGATCATCATCAGCGCGATCCAGCGCCGCGGGCCGAATTTGGTCAACGCCAGGTTGCTTGGCACGCCGCACAGTACGTAGCCGATAAAGAAAATGCCGGCGCCTAGGCCGTACACGGTTTCGCTGAACTTCAGCGCGTCTAGCATCTGCAGTTTGGCAAACCCAACGTTTACCCGGTCGAGGTAGTTGAACAGGTAGCAGATGAAAATGAAGGGGATCAAGCGCAGGGTGATGCGCTTGTAGACGGCGTTTTTGTCGTCAGCGATGGCGTCGGACGCTACGGCGCTCTGTGTCATGGCGGCTCTCTCTTTATTATGATTTTTTGCGATGCAAAGGGTAACGTTGATCGCCCAGAGAGTCTCGACCACCCTCAGGGTGGCTGTCTTTGTGCCTGAGCACAGGGTTTGCAACCAAGGCCTGTGCGGGTGAACAACCCGTTCCATCACCGTCTTCAAGGATCACTTGCATGTTCGAACTCGATCACGACCTGGCCCAGGACATCGTCGACCGGGCGATGGCTATCCTGCCGTACAACGTCAACGTCATGGACAGCCAGGGCTTGATCCTGGGCAGCGGCGAGCCGGAGCGGGTCAACACCCGGCATGAAGGCGCGCAACTGGTCCTGGCCAATGGCCGGGTGGTGGAGATCGATGCGCAGACGGCGATTCATCTCAAGGGTGTGCAGCCGGGCATCAACCTGCCGCTGATGCTCGACCAGCGCCTGATCGGCGTACTGGGCATCACCGGCGAACCCGAGCAACTGCGCACTTACGCCGAACTGGTGCGCATGACCGCCGAAATGCTGGTGGGCCAGCGCAATCAGCAGGCCGAACAACAATGGCGGCGCCAGCGCTGCGATGATCTGCTGGCGTTGTTGCTCAGCGAAGCCGGGGATTCTCCGCGACTGGTCGATGAAGCGGCGCAGCTGGGCCTCAAGCCCCAGATGACCCGGGTGCCATACCTGTTCGAATTGGGCCTGGAGCACGCGCCAGGGCAAACCGTCGAGGCCCTCAGCGCCTGGTTGACGACTCGTCACCCCGACAGTTGGTGCGTGAGCTCGGCCAAGACCTCGTTGCTCTGGTGCCGGCCGGCGAGCCAGACGGTCGAGAACGAGCGCTTGCTGGACAAACTCGACGGCCTGGGCTGGAACATCCTGCGCATTGCCGTGGGTGGGCAGGCCGATGGACTTTCGGGCTTGCGTCGCTGCTATCGCCGGGTCGGTGACTTGCTGGCCTACGGGCGCGAGGTGTTGCCGCGCTCCCGATTGCTGACGCTGAACCGCTATCGGCTGCCGGTGATGCTCTGGCGCCACCGCAACGACGACGCCCTCGACGAATTACTCAATCCGCTGCGCAAGGTCATTGCCAGGGACAACAACGGCCAGTTGCTGGCAACCCTGCGCAGCTGGTGCGAACACGACGGCCAGAGCCAGGCCTGCGCCGATGCGTTGGGCATCCATCGCAACAGCCTGCGCTATCGCATGGAGCGGATTGCGGAGCTGAGCGGGGTTGATCCGTTGCGGCTGGACGGCATGCTGGCGTTGTATCTGGGGGTGCAACTGCTGCCCGAGTCAGACTCAATTTCGTGAGCGACAAAATCCCCCTGTGGGAGCGTCTGTCCATAGTCTTTGTGGAAATGAACAATAATCCTCAACACCGCTTGTGCAGCGGCCCGGCGTTATTGTTCATGGCGACTGGCAGCATGTGGACATTGGAACTGGAGAATTCCCATGAAAATCGTGATCGCCCCCGACTCGTTCAAGGACAGCCTCAGCGCTCAAGGCGTGGCCGATGCCATTGCATTGGGATTGGCGCAAGTCTGGCCTGATGCCCAACTGATCAAATGCCCGATGGCCGACGGCGGGGAAGGGACTGTCGAGTCGATCCTGGCCGCGTGCGAAGGCCAGCAGCGCCGCACCGTGGTTCGCGGGCCACTGGGGGCCACGGTGGAAGCCGCGTGGGGCTGGTTGCCGCAGAGCCACACCGCGATCATCGAAATGGCCGAGGCCAGCGGTTTGCAGTTGGTCCCGGTGGCGCAACGGGATGCGTGCATCAGCAGCACCTTCGGTACCGGGCAATTGATCCGCGCCGCACTGGATGCCGGTGCGCAACGGGTGATCCTGGCGATTGGCGGCAGTGCGACCAATGACGGCGGCGCGGGTGCCATGCAGGCCTTGGGCGTGAAATTGCTTGACGCCCAAGGGCAGACGCTGTCACCGGGCGGCCTCGCCCTTGCGCAGTTGGCCCGCGTCGATCTGAGCGAGATTGATCCGCGTCTGGCCCAGGTACGCTTCGACATCGCCGCCGACGTCAACAACCCGCTGTGCGGCCCCCACGGTGCCTCGGCGATTTTCGGCCCGCAAAAAGGCGCCTCGCCCGTGCAGGTCGAGCAACTGGACCGCGCCCTGGGGCACTTTGCCGACAACTGCGCGACCGCCTTGAACAATGACGTGCGCGACGAGCCGGGCAGTGGCGCGGCGGGCGGCCTGGGGTTTGCCGCCAAGGCGTTCCTCGGTGCGCAATTCAAGGCCGGGGTCGAGGTGGTTGCCGAACTCGTGGGCCTGGCCGACGCCGTTTCAGGGGCCGATCTGGTGATCACCGGTGAAGGGCGTTTCGATGCGCAAACCCTGCGCGGCAAGACGCCGTTTGGTGTGGCGCGGGTCGCCCGGGAACACGGCGTGCCGGTCATCGTCATCGCCGGCACCCTGGGCGACGGTTATCAGGCGCTTTATGAGCATGGTGTCGACGCTGCGTTTGCCCTGGCGAGCGGGCCGATGACCCTGGACCAGGCCTGTGCCGAGGCGCCGCGCTTGCTACGTGAGCGGGCGACCGATATCGCTCGTGTCTGGCGGATGGCCGTTCGCTGCGGCTGAGGGTTTTTCACAAAAGCCCCGATGGCAGTTTTGGCGGTGGATTTGAACGCCATGGTGGCGCACTTCGTGATTTGAGATAGGGTTGTGGCTGGGAGCACCCGCGCGACAGG
Source organism: Pseudomonas sp. KH_046_1 (assembly GCF_057839025.1). Taxonomy (NCBI): domain Bacteria; kingdom Pseudomonadati; phylum Pseudomonadota; class Gammaproteobacteria; order Pseudomonadales; family Pseudomonadaceae; genus Pseudomonas; species Pseudomonas sp. KH_046_1. Next base: position 3,284,890 of record NZ_CM174481.1, on the reverse strand, counting down.
AGACCGACATGCGCTATTCAGCCTTGACCCAACGAATCGCCGGTGACGGAGCGGCGGCCTGGCAGATTCACGATCGAGCGCTGCAATTGCGCGAACAGGGCGTCGACGTCCTGCTGCTGTCAATTGGCGATCCCGATTTCGATACGCCGCAACCCATCGTCCAGGCCGCCATTGCCAGCCTGTTGGCCGGTGATACGCACTATCCTGAAGTGCGCGGCAGTCGAGGGCTGCGCGACAGCATCGCCCGCCGGCACCGGCAACGCAGTGGCCAGGTGGTGGATGACGAGCATGTGATCGTCTTTCCGGGTGCGCAGTGCGCGGTGTATTCGGTGGCGCAATGCCTGCTCGATCCGGGCGATGAAGTGATAGTCGCCGAGCCGATGTATGTGACGTATGAGGGCGTGATCGGCGCTTGCGCGGCCACAGTGGTCCCGGTGCCAGTGTGTCCGCAGAACGGGTTTCGCGTTGACCCGGCGGATGTCGCGGCACGGATCACGGCAAAAACACGCGCCATCTTGCTCAACAGTCCGAACAATCCATCCGGCGCCAGTCTGTCGTTGCCGATCTGGCAGGAGCTGGCGGCGCTGTGCATTCGCCACGATTTGTGGCTGATCAGCGATGAGGTCTACAGCGATCTGCTGTACGAGGGTGAGCACATCAGCCCGGCGAGCCTGCCGGGTATGGCCGAACGGACGGCGACGATCAACAGCCTGTCCAAGTCCCATGCCATGAGCGGTTGGCGGGTGGGTTGGGTGATCGGGCCCAAACCCATGGCCGGGCACCTGGTCAATTTGTCGCTGAGCATGTTGTTCGGCATTCCGGATTTCGTGCAGAACGCTGCGCAGTTGGCGCTGGACCGGGACTTGCCGGAAGTGGCCTCGATGCGCGAAGAGTATCGCCAGCGCCGAGACCTGGTGTGTACAAGTCTGAGCCAGTGTCCGGGCCTCAGGCCGATTCGCCCGGATGGCGGGATGTTCGTGATGGTCGATGTAGGCCAGACCGGGTTGTCGGCCCAGCGTTTTGCCGAACGACTGCTGGAAGACTATGGCGTGTCGGTACTGGCCGGTGAAGCCTTCGGGCCGAGTGCGGCGGGGCATATCCGCATCGGGTTGGTGGTGGATCAGATGAAGCTGGCTGATGCATGCCGGCGGATTGCCTTGTGTGCGACGGATTTGCTGGAGGTGCGGCGGGCCTGAGGTCGTTGTGTTGCATGTGCGGGCCCCATCGTCGGAACGCCGCCCGGAGCAAGCTCGCTCCTACAGGAGTACGCACTCCAATGTGGGAGCGAGCCTGCTCGCGAAAGCTATCTGTAAAACATCTAATCCCTCAAGCCTTCCACGCTTGAGCGTTGACTAAATTGGCCGGCCGTTCACCCGCCAGCGCCGCCAACAGGTTGTCTACCGCACATCTGGCCATGGCCTCCCGAGTTTCATGGGTGGCCGAGCCGATGTGCGGTGTCGCCACCACGTTGTTCAACTGCAACAACGGCGATTCCTGATTCAACGGCTCGCGTTCGAATACATCCAGCCCCGCCGCGCGAATCTGGCCCGCACGCAAGGCTTCGATCAGCGCTGCTTCGTCCACTACCTTGCCCCGTGAAATATTGATGAAAATGGTCTCGGGGCACATCAGGGCGAACTGTTCTGCGCCGATCAGCCCTTCGGTTTCAGCGGTCAGCGGCAACGTCAGGCAAACGAAATCGGCCTGTTGCAACAGCTCCGGCAGGCTTCGATAGCGTGCATTGAACCGCTGTTCCACCGCCGGTTTCGGTGACTGGCTGTGATAAATCACCGGCATGCCAAACCCGAAATGCCCGCGCTGCGCGAGGGCCTCGCCAATGCGGCCCATGCCAATGATGCCCAGGGTTTTACCGTGCACGTCGCTGCCGAAATGCGTGGGGCCGATGTTGCGGGTCCAATTGCCTTCGCGAATCATGTTTGCCAATTCCACTACGCGCCGGGCCGTTGCCAGGATCAGCGCGAAACCGGTGTCGGCGGTGGTTTCTGTCAATACATCCGGCGTGTTGCTGAGCAGGATGCGCCTCTCGGTCAGGTAGTCGATGTCGTAGTTATCGACACCCACCGAGACGCTGGCAATGGCTTGAAGGTTGGGTGCCAGATCGAGCAGTTCTGCATCCAGCTTCAGGCTGGCACCCAGCAAACCATGGGCGCGGGGCAGGGCATCGCGCAGTTTGGCCAGGCCCTGGGCATCAAGGTTTTCGATCAGCGTCACTTCGGTCTGCTCGTGCAGACGAGCCATCAGCAGCGGCGAGAGTTTCTTGTACAGGACGACCTGCTTTTTCATCTTCGGGATCTCAACTTCAATTCAGGAATGTGCCGTTGCGGTGCGCGTTACTGTGGCCGTGGGCCGCTCCCGATCGCTGGCGCCGGGCTTGAGGCAAATGGTCAGCAATACCGAAAACATCAGTGCGCCGCTCATCAACAGGTACGAGGCGCCGGGCGAGCCGGTGGAACTGTTCAGGTAGCCGACCAGATAGGAGCCGCCAAAGGAACCGAGGGCGCCCATGCTGTTGATCAGCGCCATGGCGCCGCCCGCGACGTTGGCCGGGAGGATCTCCGGAATGATTGCGAAGAACGGTCCGTAAGGTGCGTACATGCAGGCGCCGGCAATCACCAGCAGAGTGTAGGACCACCAGAAGTGTTCGGCACCCAAGGCGTAGGAACCATAGAAGGCAATCGAGGCAATCAGTAGTGGCGGCCAGACGAAACGTTTACGTTTTTGCAACTTGTCCGAACCCCAGGACACCAGCAGCATGCCGATCACCGCTGCCAGGTATGGCAGCGCCGACAGCCAGCCGGCCTGGACCATGTCCATTTGCGCGCCGGCCTTGAGGATCGAAGGCAACCACAACACGAAGCCGTACACGCCAATGCTCCAGCAGAAAAACTGCAGTGCCAGGATGATCACTTTGGGTGAGCGGAACGCTTCGGCGTAGTTCTTCACGGCCTTGATGCCAACCTGTTCGGCGGCCAGTGCGCTTTCCAGGTCCTGTTTTTCCTGGTCGTTGAGCCACTTGGCCTGGGACGGACGATCATCGGCCAGGCGCCACCAGATGAATGCCCACAACACCGCTGGCAAGCCTTCGACGATGAACATCCAGCGCCAGCTGTAATGCTGCACCAGATAGCCCGAGACCACCGACATCCACAGCATGGTCACCGGGTTGCCGAGGATCAGGAAGGTGTTGGCCCGCGAACGTTCGGCACGGGTGAACCAGTGGCACAGGTAGATCAGCATCGCCGGCATCACTGCGGCTTCGACCACGCCGAGCATGAAGCGGATGACGATCAGCCAGTAGGCATTGGAGACAATCCCGGTCAACGTCGCCAGGCTGCCCCAGAGGATCAGACTGACGAAAATCAGCTTCTTCACACTGTGTTTCTGCGCGTAGATCGCGCCGGGTACCTGGAAGAAAAAGTAACCGAGGAAGAACAGCGCGCCGAGCATCGACGACAGGCCTGGTGTGATCATCAGGTCCGCGGCCATGCCGGACGCGGCGGCGAACCCATAGTTGGCGCGATCCAGATACGCCAGGCTATAGGTGATGAACACGATGGGCATGATGTACCACCAGCGGCGGGTGGCGAGCGTTGCGGTTTTCATGGTGGTGCTCCTGAGCTTGTTGTTTTTGTCGCAGCAGGTAACGGTTTGAATCTTTGGTGCCTTTACTGGCCTCATCGCGAGCAGGCTCGCTCCTACATTGGATCTACGTTCGACACATATCCCCTGTGGGAGCGGGCTTGCTCGCGAATGGCGGTTTCAAATTCGCTGACCATTTCGGCGCGGGTCGGCAACCCCTCCATATCCCCCCGGCTCTGCACCGCACGGCTGCCAATCCAGTTGGCGCGTTTCACGGCCTCGACAACGCTTTGGTTTTCCAACAGCGCGCTGATCATGCCGACGGCAAAACCATCGCCGGCACCCACCGTATCGACCACTGTTTGCACCGGTACGCCGGCCACGAAACCTTGATCAAGCTGTGTGCGGTAAAAAGCCCCGTGAGGGCCAAGCTTGATCGCCACGGCTTCGGCGCCCTGGTCAAGGTAGAACGCTGCGATGTCGGCCGGGTCTTCGAACCCGCTCAGCAAGCGACCTTCGCTCAACCCCGGCAGAACCCAATGGGCGAGGGCGGCGAGGCGGTTGATCTCGGTGATCATTTGTCGTTCGCTGGCCCACAGGCTCGGGCGCAGGTTCGGGTCGAAGGACACACTGCGCCCGGCCTCGCGCATGCGGGTCATCAACTCGAACGACATCTGCCGCGCCGACTCCGACAGCGCCGGGGGAATGCCGGTGGCGTGCAGGTGTCGGGCCTTGAGCAATTCGGGCACGATCGAGTGCGGCGACAGGTGGCTGGCCGCCGAACCACGGCGGAAGTACTCGACCACCGGATCGCTGCCATCATCGTTGCGTGACTTGAGCTGAAAACCGGTCGGGTGGGCGGTGTCGATGTCGACGTGGCGGCAATCCAGACCTTCCTTCTCCAACGTGTCGACCACGAACCGGCCCAACGAATCGGCACCGACACGGCTCAGCCATGCCACGTTGAAGCCCAGTCGGGAAAGGCCAATGGCGACGTTACCGTCAGCCCCGGCAATGCGTTTGTGGAATGCGCCGACGCTGGCCAGGTCACCCGCCTGTTCGGCGACGAACATCGCCATGGTCTCGCCGAAGGACAGAATATCGATCTCAGACATGAGCACTCTCCAGCTGCGACTGGCCGAGGTGGGCGAGGGCGGTAACGTGCTCGGTGGTCAGTTGCACCAGGTCATCGCCTTGCAGCGGATATTCCGCGGCCCGCATAACGCCTTGGGCCATGTGTCGCAGCAGGTGTTCCCACTGTTGCAAATCGCTGGCAGCGGGTGGGATGGCCACCAGTTTGCCGTCGGCGCGACGGGTCACCGCTTTGCAGTGCACGTAACCGACGTGACGCCCGAGCAAGCGCGCGGCGCTGGCGGCGGACTGGTCCTGCCAATGCCAGTTGCCGATATCGAAGGTCATCTTGATCGGCAGCGTGTGCTGCTCGACGTCCGCGAAAAAGCGCTGGAAGGGTTCAATGCGGCCGCCGTGCAGGGTCTGGTCGTTTTCCACCAGCAACTGCACGGCGCTTTCGCCCAGCAATCGGGCGAGGGTTTGCAGATCGCTGTTGTCGGTGAAATAGCCCAACGAAACTTTTAGCCATTTGGCGCCGAACGCCTGGGCGCGTTGCAGGGCCGTGATCAGTTCGGGATTGGGCCTGGATTGCCCGGCCAGCCATAGCTCCATGGGCGACGAATACACGCTCTGCAGGCCTTCTGCTTGAGTGGCATCGGCCAGTTGAGCGGGGTCCTCGATGGTCAGTAATTCTTCGCGCCACTCAATGCGCGTGGCGCCGGCGGCGGCGAGAATCTCGATGAAGCTGCCCTGGCCGCGTTGACGCACTAGGTCGGCGCCGTAGCTGGAGAGGCTGATGGAAACGGCTGGTTTGTTCATTGTTTTTCTACCTCTGAAACCGGTTTCATTTTTGTTCAAAAAAATATCAGCGCTACTGGGGCCTCTTCGCGAGCAGGCTCGCTCCCACGATGGGCCTGTATTTGCAAATCCACTGTGGGAGCGGGCTTGCCCGCGAAGAGGCCGGAACATTCACCGAGAATTTCCAAGGGTCGACCCTCTAATAATTAAGCGCGCCGAAAAATCCAGCGTCCGCACCGCCCCGTCATCCCCGCGCAACCGCTTGAGCAGACACTCAAACGCACTGGCACCCATCTCGGTGGTCGGCTGCGCGAGGGCGGTAATGCCGCTGCCCACCAACGGGTACCAATCCAGGTCATCGAGGGCGATCAAGCCCACGTCATCGAACAGGTTGCACTTGAGTTCACGCAACGCATGGGTGCTGGCTAGCGCCGCAATCCCGTTCGCGCAAAACAGCGCCTTCGGACCGGGGCCTGGAGTGTCGAGGAAGGATTTCAATTGTGCGGTCAGTTCGCTGCCGGTTTCGATGTGCGTGCCGCGAAGCGCCGGGCGTTGCTCGATTTGCGCCTTGAAGCTGCTGACCCGCTCAATCCGCGAACTGGTGCCATCAAACGGCTCAGTCACCAGCAATACATCGCAATAACCGCGTTCTTCAAGGTGATTAAGGGCCATGTCGATGGCCTGCGGGTTGTTCAGCCCGACCATATCGCTTTCAAGGTGCTCCACCTTGCGATCCACCAGTACCAGGGGCATTTCCCGGTGCAGTTCGTGCAATTCGTCACGATGATGACCGAGGGTGTTCACAATCAGGCCTTCGATGTTGTACGAGCGCAGCAGGGCCAGGTGCTGGCGCTCTTGCTCGTCGTCGCGGTCGGTGTTGCACACCACCAGGCTATAGCCGTGCTGACGGCAGGCGGTTTCCACCCCGTGCATCACGGCAATTGAGTAAGGGTTGCGGATATCGGCCACCAGCATGCCGATCAGGCGGGTGCGCCCGCGTTTCAGACCGCGGGCCATCTGGTTCGGGCGATAGCCGAGCTCGGCAATTGCCTGTTCGATGCGCTGGGCAATGGCATCGGAGAGCAGGGCGCGATCATCGCCAATGAACCGCGAAACGCTGGCCTTGGAGACCTTGGCGTGTTCGGCCACGTCGAGCATGGTCACGCGGCTGCGCTGGGCGGCGGAGAAATCATTCACGGTCTGAAACCTTCTTATTGGATTTATAAGGTCGAGTGCTTCGTGAGATAGCACTGAAACCGGTTTCAGGAGACACCAAAAGCCATTTCGCCGTCAAGCCCCCGGATGGTTGATTGTCGAAAAATGACCGACAAGTGGCCGTCAGACCAGCACGCTCAGCCATGCCGAACCCAGCAGCAACAGGCTCATGCAGCGATTGAAGCGTTGCATGGCACGGGGTGAGCGCAACCAGCGGCTTGAACCGGCGCCGAGCAGCGCCCAGACCGCGAGACATGGCAGGGAAACCAGAAAAAACACCAGGGACAAATACACCACCTGCACTGCGCGATACTCGCCACTCTCGGCGAATACGCTGACTACCGCCAGCGCCATCATCCAGGTTTTCGGATTGACCAGTTGCAGGTTGGCGGCGCCCATCCATCCGAGGCGCGCTTCGCTGTTGCGGGCGGCAATGGCCGTCGCCGGGGCGCTGAAAATCTGCCAGGCCAGATAACTCAGCCACACCACGCCGGCCCATTGCATGACGCTTTGCACGGCGGGCCACGCGGTCAATGATGAACCGATGCCCGTGCCCACCAGCAACACAAGGGTCGCAGCGCTGGCACAGGCGCCGACGATGATCGGCACAGCCGCGACCCACCCGTATCGAGCGCTGTTGCTCAGCACTAGAATATTGGTCGGGCCGGGGGTGATCGAAGCCACGAAGGCAAACAGAAGGAAAGGCAGTAACGTCGGGAACGAGGGCAGCATCGCGGGCTAACTCCGGTGAAGATCAGTGAAGTCGATCTTCACAATCCGCGGGCTTACCTGTCTGGAAGATTTGAGCAGCGTTTGCGGTACAGCGCCGGCGTCAGGCCATAGGCGCGCATGAACCAGCGCCCCAGATGGCTCTGATCGGCAAAGCCCAGCGCCATCGCCACCGCTGCCGGCTGTTCGCCACGGGCCAGCATCCGCCGAGCCGTGGCCAGGCGCAATTGCACCAGATACGCGTGGGGCGCGATGCCATAGGCAGCCTTGAACGCGCGGGTCAGGCGAAAGCGGTCGACGCCGGTAACGGCCGCCAGTTGATCGAGGCCGATGTCGTATTGCGCGTTGGCATGCAGGTATTCCCGGGCTTTCTGCGCCACCCGCGGCAGACGCGGGTCCTGGCCATCGCGGGCGCGCCAGTGCAAGTGGCTGGTCAGGCGCTCGAGCAAACCGTCGAGGGCGGTCTGGCGGACGATCTTCAGTTCACCGCGATGCAGGGTTTCAAACGCCAGGCTGGTGGCCTGGGCCAGGCGCACATCGCTGGCCAGGGTGGCGGCGAAGCTCAGCTGGCTGTTGTCGGGGGCATGATCGAACATGGCGCCGAGTTCGCGCTGCAACCACTGCGGGTCGAGGTACAGCATGCGGTAGGTGAAACCGTCGGCGGTCGGCGCTTCGCCGTCATGGATGTCACCTGGCTCGAGCAGAAACACCTTGCCCGGCGTGCTCTGGTGCCTGGCCCGTCTGCAATTGAATTGCTGGACCCCTTGCTCGGTGACGCCCACCAGATAACTGTCGTGCCAGTGCGGGTCGTAGGCGTGGCCCTCGAAATGCGCGCGCAGGGTCTCGATGCCGGTGTCGGCATCCTGGGCCAGGTCGATCCAGTTGTGAGACGTCATGCTGCACCTGTGGGACGGATTGCCGAACTATTTAACGCCCGCACCGAGGGCTATGCCTAGAACGTTTGTGCAGTCATCAGCCGAACAGGCCGGCGGCGATGTTGATCGAGAACCCGAGAATGGCGGTGTTGAACAGAAAACCGATCAACGACTGCGCCAGCACGATCTTGCGCATGCCCCGGGTGGCGACGCCGACATCCGAGGTTTGCACCGCCACGCCGATGGTGAACGAGAAGTACAGGAAGTCCCAGTAGTCGGGGGTCGTCAGCCCTTCGGCAAAGCGCAGCGCCGGTTCCTTGCCGTCCCAGATGTAATACAGCCGGGCGTAATGCAGGCTGAAGATGACCCCGATCAGCAGCCATGAACCGATGACGGTCAGCGCAGTGAAGCCGTAATGCAAAAGCTTGCGGGTGGTTTCCAGGTCTTTGCTGCCGGCCAGTTCGAAGGTGATCGTCGCCAGGCTGGCCAGTGCCGCAATACACACCAGCGCCAGCACCAGCCCGGCGTTTTCGTCTTCGATTTCGGCGATGCGTTTCACGTCGGTCGCTTTCGAACGCACGGTGAGCCAGACCATCAGCAGCAGGTAGATCCAGACGCCGGCATTCCAGCCGATGAGGATCTTGCTGATGGGCGAATCGGCCGGAACCAGAATGCCCACCGCGATGCCCAGCAGGATGGCGGCGGACAGGCGAGGGTGGGTGCGGGGCAGGACGGACATGGAGGCTCGATGGTTCGGGGCTTTGCAATCACCTTAGCCCAGGTGACCCCAATCTTGAAATCACCGAGATCCCCTTGTGGGAGCGGGCTTGCTCGCGAAAGCGATTTTCCAGCCAACATCAACGTTGAATGTTAAGCAGCCTTCGCGAGCAAGCCCGCTCCCACATTGGGACAGTGGTGTTGATCAGGTGTTTTTATGTCGCTTGCGCACCAGTTTCATCACCACCACAAAGAACACCGGTACGAACACCACGGCCAAGGTCGCCGTGATCATCCCGCCGATCACCCCGGTGCCGATGGCCTGCTGGCTCGCCGAACTGGCGCCGGTCGCGATCGCCAGCGGCACCACGCCAAGGATGAACGCCAGGGAGGTCATGACAATCGGCCGCAACCGCAGGCGTGCCGCTTGCAGGGTGGCGTCGATCAGGTCGTGGCCTTCGTCGTAGAGGCTCTTGGCGAACTCGATGATCAGGATCGCGTTCTTCGCCGACAGGCCGATGATGGTGATCAGCCCGACCTTGAAGAACACGTCGTTGGGCATCCCGCGCAAGGTCACGGCCAGCACCGCGCCGAGCACACCCAGCGGCACCACCAGCAGCACCGAGGTCGGGATCGACCAGCTCTCGTACAACGCCGCCAGGCACAGGAACACGATCAGCAGCGACAGCCCCAGAAGGATCGGCGCCTGGCTGCCGGACAAACGTTCCTGCAACGACAACCCGGTCCATTCCTGGCCCAGGCCCGCCGGGCCCTGCGCCACCAGCCGCTCGATCTCGGCCATGGCCTCACCGGTGCTGTGGCCCGGCGTCGGCTCACCGGAAATGCTGATCGCCGGGTAGCCGTTGTAGCGGGTCAACTGCGCCGGGCCCTGAGTCCATTTGGCCTGCACAAAGGCCGACAAGGGCACCATTTTTTCTTGGGTGTTGCGCACGTGGATTTTCAGCAGGTCTTCCACCTGACTGCGCTGGTCGCCCTCGGCCTGCACCACGACGCGCTGCATCCGTCCCTGATTGGGGAAGTCGTTGATGTAGGCCGAGCCCACGGCCGTGGACAGCACGTTGCCGACGTCGGCGAAGGACACTCCCAGCGCGTTGGCCTGCTTGCGGTCGACCACCAGTTGCACCTGCGGTGCCTCGGCCAGGGCGCTTTCGCGCACGTTCATCAGGATCGGGCTTTTTTCGGCCGCCGCGAGTAACCCGGTGCAGGCTTCCATCAACTTCTCATGGCCGAGACCACCGCGATCCTGCAGGCGGAACTCGAATCCGCTGGACGTACCCAGGCCATCCACGGGCGGCGGCAGCACGGCAAACGTCACCGCATCCTTGATCTGGCTGAGGGCGACGTTGGCCCGGTCGGCAATCGAAGCCGCCGAATCGTCGCTGCCGCGCTCGGACCAGTCTTTGAGGGTGCTGAACGCCAGCGCCGCATTCTGCCCGCTACCGGAGAAGCTGAACCCGAGAATCACCACGCTGTCGCGAATGCCCGGCTCACCGGCGTTGTGCGCTTCAACCTGCTCGGCCACCTGCACCGTGCGATTCTTGCTCGCACCCGGCGGCAACTGGATGTCGGTGATGGTGTAACCCTGGTCTTCCACCGGCAGGAACGAGGAGGGCAGGCGACTGAAGGCCAGGCCCAGACCGATCAGCAGCACGCCGTAGATCAGCAGGTAGCGCCCGGTACGTTTCAACGCATAGGCAACCCAGCCCTGATAACGGTCGGTCAGTTGCTCGAAGCGACGGTTGAACCAGCCGAAGAACCCGGTCTTTTCGTGGTGCTCGCCTTTGGCAATCGGCTTGAGCAACGTCGCGCACAGGGCCGGGGTCAAGGTCAGGGCGAGGAAGGCCGAGAACAGGATCGAGGTGGCCATCGACAGCGAGAACTGCTGGTAGATCACCCCGACCGAGCCCTGCATGAACGCCATCGGAATGAACACCGCGACCAGCACCAGGGTGATGCCGATGATGGCCCCGGTGATCTGCTGCATGGCCTTGCGCGTGGCTTCCTTGGGCGACAGGCCCTCGGTGGCCATGATCCGTTCGACGTTTTCCACCACCACGATGGCGTCGTCCACCAGAATGCCGATGGCCAGCACCATGCCGAACATGGTCAGCACGTTGATCGAAAACCCCAGCGCCAGCATCGTCGCAAAAGTGCCCATCAATGCCACCGGCACCACCAGGGTCGGAATCAGCGTGTAGCGGATGTTCTGCAGGAACAGGAACATCACCGCGAACACCAGCAGCATCGCCTCAAAGAGGGTGTAGACCACCTTGGTGATCGAAACCTTGACGAAAGGCGAGGTGTCGTACGGGATCGAGTACTCGACGTTCGCCGGGAAATAGCGCTTGAGTTCGTCCATCTTCGCCCGCACCAGGGTCGCGGTGTTCAGCGCGTTGGCACCGGGCGAGAGCTGCACGGCGACGGCGGTGGACGGTTTGCCGTTCAGGCGTGTGGAAAACTGGTATTCCTGGCTACCGATCTCGACCCGCGCCACATCGCTGATGCGCACGGTCGAGCCGTCCGGATTGGCCTTGAGGACGATGTCGGCAAACTCTTCGGGGGTCGACAACTGACCCTTGACCAGAATGGTCGCGGTGATTTCCTGGGTGGTGCGGGTCGGCAGATCGCCGATGCTGCCCGCCGACACCTGGGCGTTTTGCGCAACGATGGCGGTGTTGACGTCCGCCGGCGTCAGGTTGAAGGCGAGCAGTTTCTGCGGGTCGATCCAGATCCGCATCGCCCGTTCGGCGCCGTACAGCTGCGCCTTGCCGACGCCGTCCAGACGCTTGACCTCGTTCATCACGTTGCGCGCCAGGTAATCGCTGAGCGCCACGTCGTCGAGTTTGCCGTCGCTGGAGGTCAGGGTGATCAGCAGCAGGAAGCCGGAGGAGACTTTCTCCACCTGCAAACCCTGCTGGATCACCGCTTGCGGCAGGCGTGACTCCACGGCTTTCAGGCGGTTCTGCACATCCACCTGGGCCAGTTCCGGGTTGGTACCCGGCTGGAAGGTGGCCTTGACGGTGGCGCTGCCCAGGCTGCTCTGGGATTCGAAATACAACAGGTGATCGGCGCCGTTGAGCTCTTCCTCGATCAGACTGACCACGCTCTCGTCCACGGTTTGCGCCGAAGCGCCCGGGTACACGGCGTAGATTTCGATTTGTGGCGGCGCAACATCCGGGTATTGCGCCACCGGCAGTTGCGGAATGGCCAGCGCACCGGCCAGCAGGATGAACAGGGCAACCACCCAGGCGAACACCGGGCGGTCGATAAAGAACTGCGGCATAAAAAAGCGTCCTGCTTACTGACCAGTTACCTGGGCAAGGGGAAGAGGGGTGTCGTCGATCTGCACTTTCTCGCCGGGGCGGGCGTGCTGCAGGCCCTCGATGACGATGCGGTCGCCGGCTTTCAGGCCGCCGGTGACGATCCAGCGATCGTTCTGTACGGCGCCCAGTTCGACCGGTTGCTGCCCGACCCGCTGTTCGGCGTCGAGCAGCAGCACTTGGGCGATGCCGGCGCTGTCGCGCTGGATGGCCCGTTGCGGCACGCTGATACCCTGCTGGTTGACCGCTTGTTCCAGGCGTACGCGCACGAAACTGCCGGGCAGCAAGTCGAGGTCGGGGTTGGGGAACTCGCTGCGCAGGATGATCTGGCCGGTGCCCGGGTCGACGGTGATGTCGCTGAACAGCATTTTGCCCGGCAGCGGGTAGAGGCTGCCGTCATCCTGAATCAGCGTGGCCTTGGCCTGGTCCTGGCCGACCTGCTGCAACTGGCCGGAACGGAAGGCGCGGCGCAGTTCGTTGAGTTCGCGGGTGGACTGGGTCAGGTCGGCATGAATCGGGTTCAGTTGCTGAATCAGCGCCAGCGGCGTGGTTTCGTTCTGCCCGACCAGCGCACCTTCGGTGACCAGCGCGCGACCGATACGCCCGGAAATCGGCGCGGTGACGGTGGCGTAACCGAGGTTCAACCGGGCACGTTCCACCGCAGCCTTGTTGCCGGCGACGTCGGCGGCGGTCTGCCGGGCGTTGGCCTGGGCGTTGTCGTAGTCCTGGCCGCTGATGGCCTTGTCGTCGATCAATCGGGCGTAGCGTTGCTCTTGCAATCTGGCTTGGAACGCGTTGGCTTCTGCCTTGCGCAACGCCGCTTCGGCGCTGTCCAGGTCAGCCTTGAACGGCGCCGGGTCGATGCGGAACAACACATCGCCCTGTTTCACGTCACTCCCTTCACGGAAGGTGCGCTGCAAGACCACGCCCGCCACGCGGGCACGCACTTCGGCCATGCGCGGTGCGGCAATCCGCCCGCTCAGTTCGCTGCTGATGGTCAGTGGCCGCGCTTCGATGGTTTCGATGCGAACCGTGGCCAGCGGCGCCTGTTCCTCGGCGTTCGAGGACTTGTCACACGCGCCCAGTGTCAACGCCAGTGCAATCAGGCTGAGCCTGGCAAGCAGATTATTCGACATGTAATACCCCAATAAAGACCCCCAGCATCCTACTGGGCGACGGCGAGGGTAGCGGTGAAGCTTTGTTGGTGCTGTGTGAAATTGTGTAAGGGTTTTACTCAGAGACGAGTGAGGGCGTATATCCTTCAGTCCTTGATTTCTATTGCGCCTTACAGGCCGCCTTCGCGAGCAGGCTCGCTCCCACAGTTGAAATGCAGTCCCCTGTGGGAGCGAGCCTGCTCGCGAAGAGGCCGGTGCGGACGCCACAGCACTTTCTGGAAACACCCCATGCCCAACATCCTCCTGGTCGAAGACGACACCGCCCTCGCCGAACTGATAGCCAGCTACCTGGAACGCAACGGTTATTCCGTCAGCGTGATCGGTCGCGGTGACCATGTGCGCGAACGTGCGCGGCTCAATCCGCCGGACCTGGTGATCCTCGACCTGATGCTGCCCGGTCTCGACGGCTTGCAAGTCTGTCGCCTGCTGCGCGCCGATTCGGCGACCTTGCCGATCCTGATGCTCACTGCCCGCGACGACAGCCACGACCAGGTCCTGGGCCTGGAAATGGGGGCCGACGACTACGTCACCAAACCCTGCGAGCCGCGGGTGCTGCTGGCCCGGGTGCGGACGTTGTTGCGCCGCAGCAGCCTCAGCGAGCCGCAGACCGCCAACGACCGCATTCTGATGGGCAACCTGTGCATCGATTTGTCCGAACGCACCGTGACCTGGCGCGAGCAATTGGTGGAGCTGTCCAGCGGTGAGTACAACCTGCTGGTGGTGCTGGCCCGGCATGCCGGCGAAGTGTTGAGCCGCGACCAGATCCTGCAACGCCTGCGCGGCATCGAATTCAATGGCACCGACCGTTCGGTGGACGTGGCGATTTCCAAGCTGCGGCGCAAGTTCGACGACCATGCCGGCGAGGCGCGCAAGATCAAGACCGTGTGGGGCAAGGGTTACCTGTTCAGCCGCTCCGAGTGGGAATGCTGAGCCGATGTTCAGAATCCTCTTTCGTTTGTACCTGGTGACCATCGTCTCTTTCAGCGCGGCGATCTATCTGGTGCCGGACCTGGTGGTCAAGGTGTTCCAGGAGCGCTTTGTCACCTACAACCTCGATTACTCGCGAGGGCTGCAAACGCTGATCGTCAAACAGTTCCACGCGGTCCCGGCCGAACAGTGGCCGACCCTGGCCGCTGAAATGGACAAGGACTTCTCTCCTCTGCACATCGTGCTCAGCAGCAATGACGACAGCAGCCTGACCCCTGATGAGCAGCAGCGCTTGCGCCGCGGCGAGAACGTCGTGCGCGTGGGCGACTGGGGCTGGCGCACACTGGCGGTCGCGCCGCTGAATGAGCGCACCGTGGTGCAAATGGTCGTGCCACCGGACCCGCTGGACGTCAACCTGTTGTACTGGAGCATCAACGTCCTGATCGGCGCGACCATGCTCGCGTGCCTGTTGCTGTGGCTGCGCCCGCACTGGCGTGATCTGGAACGCCTCAAGGGCGCGGCCGAACGCTTTGGCAAGGGCCACTTGGGCGAGCGCACGCAAATCTCCCCGAGTTCCAACATCGGCAGCCTGGCCAGTGTGTTCGACACCATGGCCGGCGACATCGAGAGCCTGCTCAATCAGCAGCGGGACTTGCTCAATGCGGTGTCTCACGAGTTGCGCACGCCCCTGACGCGCCTGGATTTCGGTTTGGCATTGGCACTGTCCGACGACTTGCCGGCGGCCAGCCGCGAGCGCCTGCAAAGCCTGGTGGCGCACATTCGTGAACTCGATGAATTGGTGCTGGAGCTGCTGTCCTACAGTCGCCTGCAAAACCCGGCGCGGCTACCGGAGCAGGTCGAGGTGTCGCTGGATGAATTCATCGACAGCATTCTTGGCAGCGTCGACGAAGAAATGGAGTCCCCGGAAATCGTCATCGACGTGCTGCTGCACGGCCAGTTCGAACGTTTCAGCCTGGACCCGCGCCTCACCGCCCGCGCCTTGCAAAACCTGCTGCGCAATGCCATGCGCTACTGCGAGAAGCGTATTCAGATCGGTGTGCAGGTTTATGTCGGCGGCTGTGAAATCTGGGTCGACGATGACGGCATCGGCATTCCGGACGACGAGCGCGAGCGGATCTTCGAACCCTTCTACCGCCTCGACCGCAGTCGCGACCGCGCCACGGGTGGTTTCGGATTGGGACTGGCGATCAGCCGCCGCGCGCTGGAGGCACAGGGTGGGACGCTGACGGTGGAAGCCTCGCCGCTGGGCGGAGCACGGTTTCGCTTGTGGTTACCGGCTTCGGCCTGACGCGCTTCGCAGGCGCTGCCGCAGCGCCTGCGTTGAGCCAAAGTTTCTCAGGTACTCAGGCGACTGCGCAACAGCTTCGCCATCGCTTCCAGATCCTCGATCGGTTGATGCCCGATCAGCATCCAGGCGTGTTCCATGTCAGCCCAATACACGATGTTCAGCTCGCGCCGCTGCTCCCGGGCGAATTGGCGGCTGCCGCTGTTGGAGCGGGTGACGCACAGCGCCATGGGGCCGTGCGCCGGATCGAGGTAGGTGATCTGGGCGATGGGCGCGCCGTCGTACTCGAGGATTTGCGCACGCTTGAACTCGGCACGAGGCAGGCTCAGTTTTGCTGGCACGAGGTTGAGGCCCAGACGCGCATCGATGGTCCGCAGTTGTGCCCGTTGGGCGGCTTCATCAGCGGGTAAATGATCCAGGGTTTCCGGCACGTAGAGCGCCATGTAATCGGCCACCAGGCCGCGCCAGTTGTGTGTCTGCCGGCTCGCTTGCCAGACGAGGAACAAACGGTCCGCCAGCACGCCGCCGGCCAACAGCCCGGCCGCGGCGGCCAGGAACCAGCGGCGATTGAGCGCGGGGCGGGCGGGTGAGGGCAGCGTGGCGAGCATGGCTTGCAGGCGATCCACCGGCGCCTGCCGGGCCAGTTCATCGTAGGCGTCCTTGAACGGCAGGCTGCTGCGATCCAGCCATTGCAGGCGCAGGCCGAGCATCGGGTCGGCGATGATGGCCGCGTCGATACGCGCGCGCTGCTCGGTATCGAGTTGGTTGTCGAGGTAAGCCACCAGTTGTTCGTCCGAGAGTATCGCGTTCATCAATGTTCTCCCCGGTTGGGGGTGGGCACCGTGTGCAACGGTGGGTATTCAGCCAGTTTCGCCCGCGCGGCGGCCAGGCGACTCATGACCGTGCCGATGGGCACTTGCAATACTTCAGCGACTTCGCGGTAGGACAAGCCTTCGACGTAGGCGAGAAACACCGTTTCGCGCTGGGTCTCGGGCAACGCATCGACGCGGCGGATGACCTGCGCTGCCAACACGTGGGTCTGGGCCACGGACTCACCATCGAACGACAAGGCCTGATCGGCGTCCACGCAGCCCTGACCCTGGCGCACCCGCCGGGCGCGGACTTCGTTGAGCCAGATCGAATGCAGAATACTCAGCAGCCAGTGGTCCATGCGCGTCCCCGCCACGTATTGCCCGGCCCGTTCCAGCGCCCGCACGCAAGTGGCTTGCACCAGGTCATCGGCGACATGCCGTTGCCGGGACAGCAGCAGGCCGTAGCGCCATAAACGCGCCAGATGCTGGTTCAGTTCCGTTCGTATTGCCTGATCGCTGGCGATGGCGACCTCCGTCCGCTCGGGTTGTCAGGTTTTCGATGAACCCTTGATGGCTTCGGCCAGGTCCTGGTACTCCTCGCATTGAGTGCTGCCACAGATGGATTCGATCTGCCGCAGTTGCTCCTGTGCAAGATCCAGCCGGCCTTTGACCACATAGGCCTCGCCGAGGTATTCGCGGACTTGCGCGTACTGCGGGTCGAGGTTCACCGATTGCAGGTAATAGCCGATGCCTTCGTCGGTACGTCCCAGTTTACGCGTGGCGTAGCCGCGATAGTTCAACGCTTTTGCGGTATTTGGCTGTTTCAGCGTGTCGAGCAGGGCCAGGGCTTCTTCGTAACGCCCGTCCTTGGCCAGTCGATAGGCATAGTTGGTGCGGTCTTCGTCCGGCACCAGTTTGCTGGTCTGCCTGACGCAACGCTTGGATTTGCTGTCGAATACCTGACCTTTGGGGCAGTTGGGCCTGATGGGCGCGTCGTCGTCCCCACCGCCTCCGTTGGCCAGGGCGAGGGAGCCGGACAACGCAACGCTCAGCAACAGAGGGGGCATCGAAACAGCAAAGCGAATATTCATGGGCGTTGCTCCACAGGTTCATGGTTTTGGATCAGGTCGCGCCCCGCCAGATGCAGCGCAAGGTTGATGTGATGAGAACACCGCAGCGTGAACAATTATTCGTTGTGGGAGCGAGCCTGCTCGCGATAGCGGAGTGTCATTCAACGTTGATGTCGACTGATACACCGCTATCGCGAGCAGGCTCGCTCCCAAATTGGGGTATCAACCCAGCAAACGAATCGGAGTACCCGCCGACCAGGCCTGAATGTCCTCGATCATTTGCGAGAAAAACAGTTGGTAGTTCTGTTGGCTCACGTACCCGACATGGGGCGTCGCCAGTACATTGTCCAGGGTCCGGAACGGGTGCAGGGCGGACAGCGGCTCTTGCTCGAAGACGTCCAGTGCGGCGCCGGCCAGCCGTTGTTTCTGCAGCGCCTTGATCAGCGCCGCTTCATCGACAATGGGGCCGCGAGCAGTGTTCACCAGCAGCGCCGTGGGCTTCATCCAGCCCAGTGCTTGCGCGTCCACCAGGCCCCGGCTGCGCTCGCTGAGCACCAGGTGCACCGACAGCACGTCGGCCTGTTCGAACAGTTCCTGCTTGCCGACAAAGGTCACACCGACCTGCGCCGCACGTTCGGCGGTGAGGTTTTCACTCCAGGCGATGACGCGCATGCCGAACACCTGACCGAACTGTGCGACTCGCTGGCCGATGCTGCCCAGACCGAGGATGGCCAGTGTCTTGCCATGCAGGTCGCCACCCAGGCCTTGTTGCCATTGGCCGGCACGCAGGGCATTGGCTTCGACCACCAGGTTGCGGGTCGCGGCCATGATCAGCGCCCAGGTCAGTTCCGGCGCGGCGTGTTTGTAGCTGTCGGTACCGCTGACCGAAATGCCCAGCGCGGCGGCGGCTTTCAGGTCCAGGGCGGCGTTACGCATGCCGCCGGTCACCAGCAGTTTGAGTTTCGGCAGCCGGCGCAGCAGGTCTTCATCGAAACGGGTGCGCTCGCGCATCACGCAAATCACCTCGAACCCGGCCAGGCGCTCGGCCAGGGATGGGGTATCGGAGGGGTAGTCATGGAGAAAACTCACCTGGCCGACGCTGTCCAGCGCCGACCAGTCCACCACGTCCCGCGCCACATCCTGCCAATCATCAATCACTGCAATCTGCACAGGCATCAGCCTTTCCTCTTCAATGCACGGGGTTGGTCTTGTTCAGCCAGGCGAGCAGGGCCTGGTGGAATTGTGCCGGTTCTTCCATTTGTGGCGCGTGGCCCATGCCTGGGAACTCGACCAGCGTGGACTGGGGAATCAGCCTGGCCACTTGCTTGCCAAGGACGTCGTAGTGCCCGAGCTTCGCCTTGACCTCGGGGGAGGCGATGTCACTGCCGATGGCGGTGGTGTCGGACGTACCGATCAACAGCAGGGTCGGCATCTTCAGGTTCTGGAATTCGTAGTAAACCGGTTGGGTGAAGATCATGTCGTAGATCAGCGCCGAGTTCCACGCGACTTGCGTATGCCCCGGGCCTTTGTTCAGGCCGGCGAGCATGTCGACCCAGCGATCGAATTCCGGCTTCCAGCGGCCGCCGTAATAGGTGCTGCGTTCATAGTTGCGGATACCGTCGGCGCTGAGTTTGAGTTCGCGCTCGTACCATTGGTCAACCGTGCGGTAGGGCACGCCGAGGGCTTTCCAGTCTTCCAGGCCGATGGGGTTGACCAGCGCCAGTTGCTCGACCTGTTCGGGGTATAGCAAGGCATAGCGAGTGGCAAGCATGCCGCCGGTGGAATGCCCCAGCAGAGTGGCTTGCTGGATGCCCAGGGCCTTGAGCAATTGCTGGGTGTTCGTCGCCAGTTGCTGGAAACTGTACTGATAGTGCGCCGGTTTGCTGGAGGTGCAAAAGCCGATCTGGTCCGGGGCGATGACCCGATAGCCGGCGTCGCTGAGGGCTTTGATCGAACTGTCCCAGGTGGCACCGCAGAAATTCTTGCCGTGCATCAGCACCACGCTGCGACCATTGGCCTTGCCGTGGGCGGCGACATCCATATAACCCATTTGCAGGGATTGGCCCTGGGATTCAAAGGCGAAGTGCTTGAGGGTGTAGGGGTAGTCGAAACCCTGCAACTCGGGACCGTATTCCGGTCCTTCCGCGTGGGCTATGACGGGCAGGGTGGCGGTCAACAGCAGGCCAGGTAACCAGCGGGAAAAGGGGCGCGACATGGGAGAGCTCCATGGAAAATCCGCCGATGCTGGATCGACTCGATTAGGGCGGCATTAAACACAGGCAACCGCCGCCCTTGATGGTTCAACCCATCCAGCCCAGAGTCGCCATGGCCAGCACGCCGTAGCGGGCACCTTTGGCCAGGGTGACGATCAGCAGGAAGCGCCCCAGCGGCTCGCGCATGACCCCGGCGACCAGCGTCAGCGGATCGCCGAGCACCGGCAGCCAACTGAGTAGCAATGACCAGTGGCCGTAGCGTTGGTAATGCAGTCGGGCCTTTTCCAGGTGTCGGGGGCTCACCGGAAACCAGCGTCGGTCGCGGAACCGCTCGATCCCGCGCCCCAGCCACCAGTTAAGCAGCGACCCCAGAACGTTGCCAAACGTTGCCACCGCCAGCAGTGCCCAGAGCCAGTACCTGTCGCTGAGCAGCAATCCGACCAGCACGGCTTCGGATTGCAACGGCAGCAGCGTGGCGGCACCGAATGCCGCGAAAAACAGCCCGAGGTACGCGCCGGACATCAATGGGCGGGGTAGTCCGCAACCACCACGTCAGTGCCGTCCTTTTTCAGGCCGATGACCTGATAGGCATCGCTCATGCCGTCCATTTCCATGCCGGGCGAACCCATGGGCATGCCGGGCGCAGCGACGCCCAACAGATCGTCGCGCTTGCTCAAGGCCAGGACCTGGTCGGCCGGGACATGACCTTCAACGAATTTGCCGTTGATCAACGCGGTGTGGCACGACGCCAGGCGCGGCGGCACGCCGTGCTGTTGCTTGAACTCACTCATGTTGGCTTCGACGTGGTCTTCGACCTTGAAGCCATTGGCCTCCAGATGGGTGATCCATTTTTTGCAGCAGCCACAGTTGGCGTCGCGATGAACCTCGATCGGAATGAGGTCGGCGGCCTGGGCCAGGGAGGACATGAACAGGGCGCTCAGGGCGATCAGACGCAGAGGGTTTCGCATGGGATTCGTCTCGGCTAACGGGCAAAAAAACGCATTCTGACCATTTTTATTGGTCAGACATTCAAGGAGTGTTTCGAATTGCTACAAAGGTCTGCCATTCGATAATGGTAGATCATCGCTGTCAGGTAGATGAGGGGCACATTACAAAATCGTCAGGTTGAAATGCCGAGGGTAAGTATCGGTGTTGATTAAAACCAACTAGCCGCTATGTAAGAAAAGTCTGAAGGACCATTCTTTAATGTGCCAAGACCCAATAAACAAGAAGTTTTACAGTATGTATCTTAATTGTACGAAAATTGTTAAAGCTCTGAATTAAAGTTTGGTGACCTCAAGTGCTCCGGCCGATACTCCTGACCTCCTAACTTGGCCAAACAAGGAGTTTTCAATGACTATCGGATATACCGGCGCCTGGACCGCGAAAGCGGGCCTGTTGGTTCGAGATACCGTCAGCAGATCAAAGCCTGTTCCCCAGAGCGTCAAGGTCAGGCAGATGCTTGACCTGGTGGGCGACAATCCAGTTGAACTGGATACAGTCAAGATGGACAAGATGAAATTGCGCAAGCAGATGAAGGGTTTTGATCCTACTAATGTTTCAGTCAAATCCATGGGCAGTCTCAGTGTCTTTCTGAAAGAACGTGGCCTGATCAGTGATGTGACGGCGGTCACGCTGAGCAATGCCGGTGACAAGTTCGACCGGTTTGGCATCAAAGACCCTGACGCTAAGTTCAATGCACTGGAATATTTCGCCACGCAACTGGAGAACATCCAGAATAACAATCTGAAGGGTAACAAGTACGCCAACTACCTGGTTCCCGAGTTCAAAAAAGCGATCTACGTGCTGCAAAACCTGGAAACTTACGGCAAGAGCAACGGCCCCATGGTGAGGCCAGGCAGTATTCTCTCGGACGAGGCCTGAGGCCATGTTGCCCGGCCCGCCCGGTTCATTGAGCGGGCCGGCGGCCCTTACCGGTCGAGCAGTTTCATGACTTCTTCCGGATAACGCAGGCCTGCGGTGGCATTCGCCGGAAAGATCGCTTCCAGCGCGTGCAGTTCTTCGGCGATTAGCGTCACATCCAGAGCGGCCACGTTTTCTTCCAGGTACTTGCGTTGCTTGGTACCCGGAATCGGAATCAGGTAATCACCCTGGGCCAGCACCCACGCCAGCGCCAGTTGGCTCGCCGTCACACCGTTCTCTGCCGCCAGTGCTTGTACCTCAGGATGGCCAGCAGGGGAATCAGCAGTGTGATTCGACGCAACATTTGAAAGTCCTCATGGTTATCGCCGCAATGAAGCTAAAACTCTTCATCGGCTGTAACATGAGACCCCGCTCGTAACCGCTTATCCCCGAAACAGTGTAAGCGTTTGGCATGGGCGTCGATACAAACCGGATACATTTTCAGATTCAGGAACCCGCAATGACTCAGTCGCAACGTTTGAAATACTCGATTCTGATCTCCCTGGTGGTGCTGGGGATCATGTTTGGCCTTTCCTGGTTGCAGAACACCGGCGTCATCAGCGAAAAACTGTTCCAGTACATCGCCATTGGCGTGGCGGTGGTCGTGGTGGTCATCAATGGCGTGATGCGCCGCAAGGTCAAGCCCTGATCATACGATCATCGGTTGCGCAAAATGGCAGCAGCCTGTGGATGCAGGCTGTAGCTCTTGTCGGAATTGAGGACAATCACGCCTTCGCTGCACAAGCGCTTTAGCACTTCACGCACGCTGAGAAAGGACAGGGGAATATCCAGGTCCAGCAATTGGCTGTGCACGCCGCGCACACCAAGGCTGCGGTCGTTTTCGGCGGCCGTCAGCAGGGCGTCGATGACTTTCAGGCGGATCAGGCTGGTTCGCAGGCCAAAGCTTTTGAGCAGGATCCTTATCCGCTCGTTGCGGCGGCGATCGGTACGCGGCTCGAATACGCCGACTCCCATGGAAGTACCCTTTGGCGCGTTGCTGCCATCCGTTGGCAGTTGCGAGTTGTACATTGCAAAACTCCTTTTCAGAGCCTGATCAGGAAAAAATGGGCGCTCTTACAGGACTAGACGTATGAGCAGCCCGAATCATGAAGGTTCGAATGTAGAAAATTTGTCGCCATCGCGTGATCAACCTGTCAGACCATGGGTTGTTGCGCAGTAATTCCTTAAATTTTCGTGGTGAGCTTCGTCCCTACAGGGAGGCACGGTGCGCGTGGATATGCGCAGCTGTGGCCATCGTTTTTTCGATCAGGAGCGAGTGTGATTATTTCCAGCCAGTTAACCAGGTTGAGCCTGGCGGGTGTGACTCTGGGGTTGAGCCTGGGGCTGAGCCTTACGGCGAGCGCGAGTGGTGCGCCTGCGCAAACGAGCGCCGACATCCGCCGAACCGGTTTCGGCGTGCCGCACATCCGCGCTGACAACGAGCGCGGGCTCGGGTACGGCATCGGCTATGCCTACGCCCAGGACAACCTGTGCCTGCTGGCCAACGAGATCACTACGGTCAACGGTGAGCGTTCGCGGTACTTCGGGCCGGATCAGTTCTCCGTTGAGGAGCGGGAGAATCTGGTCAGCGATGTATTTTTCACCTGGCTGAACACCCCGCAAGCCGTCGCCGGTTTCTGGCAGGCCCAGACCCCGCCAGTGCGTGAGTTGGTCGAAGGTTATGTGGCGGGGTATAACCGCTCCTTGAGCGAGCGTCGAGCCCAGGGTTTGCCGCCGCAGTGCCAGGGCGATTGGGTGCGCGACATCACCCCCTCGGATCTGGTCAAGCTGACCCGGCGCCTGTTGGTCGAAGGTGGCGTCGGCCAGTTTGCCGAAGCCCTGGCCGGTGCCACGCCACCCAAAGCCGCGGCCCAGGCGTCGAGTGCACAACCAGCGTTCCAGGTGGCCGACACGCGGATGCAGCGCTTTGCCCTGGACCGGGGCAGCAACGCTGTCGCGGTCGGGAGTGAGCGTTCCTTCAACGGACGCGGCATGTTGCTGGCCAATCCGCACTTTCCGTGGGTGGGCGGCATGCGCTTTTACCAGATGCACCTGACCATTCCCGGCAAACTGGACGTGATGGGCGCGGCGTTGCCCGGCCTGCCGCTGATCAACATCGGTTTCAATCAACATCTGGCCTGGACCCACACAGTGGATTCGTCCAGGCATTTCACGCTGTATCGCCTGCAACTCGATCCCAAGGATTCGACCCGTTACCTGCTCGACGGTCAGTCCTTGCCGATGGACAAGCAGACTGTGACCGTCAACGTCAGGCAGGCGGACGGGCAGGTCCAGGCGATTTCACATGTGGTCTACAGTTCGAAATTCGGTCCGGTGGTGCAATGGCCGGGAAAACTGGATTGGGATCGTCAGTACGCCTTCAGTCTGCGCGACGCCAATCTGGATAACGACCGCGTTCTGCAGCAGTGGTACGCGATGAACCGCGCTGAAAACCTCAAGGATTTCCAGGCCTCGGTGCACAAGATCCAGGGCATTCCGTGGGTCAACACGCTGGCGGCGGACGATCAGGGGCAGACGCTGTACATGAACCTCTCGGTGGTGCCCAACGTCAGCGTCGACAAGCTGGCGCAATGCAGCGATCCGCGAGTTGGCTTGCAGATGATCATTCTTGACGGCTCCAATAGCGCCTGTGCCTGGGACATCGACCCACAGGCGCCACAACAGGGTATCTATGCAGCGGACAAGTTGCCGCAATTGCTGCGCAAGGATTTTGTCCAGCACGCCAACGACTCGGCATGGATGGCCAACCCGGCGCAACCGCTGACCGGCTATTCGCCATTGATCAGCCAGGACAGCCAGCCATTGGGGCTGCGTTCACGCTTTGCCCTGGACCGTTTGAACACGCTGGCCCAGGCCGGCAAGGTCGGGGCAGCGGACTTGCAGCGCATGGTCATGGACGATCAGGTTTATCAGGCGAATCTTGTGATGCCGGATCTGCTGCAGTTCTGCGCGGCGGATCTCGGTGCCGATGCCAAAGCGCTCACGCCACTGTGCGCCAGCCTCAAGGCCTGGGACCGCAATGCAAACCTGAGCAGCGGTCTGGGCTTTGTGCACTTCCAGAATGTCATGGAGGCGTTGGAGCCAGTGCCGGACGTATGGCGCGTGGCATTCGATCCGCAGGACCCGCTACATACGCCGCGTGGACTGGCAGTCGATCAACCGCAAGTGGTGAAGGCGCTACGGGCAGCGATGCTGGCTTCGGCTGAACTGGTCAAGGCATCAGGACTGAAACCCGACAGCCGTTGGGGCGATATCCAGGTGGTCAGCAGCGGCGGACAACAGACACCGATCCACGGCGGTCCGGGGACGCTGGGTGTCTACAACGCCATCCAGAGCATCCCACGCAGCGATGGCAAGCGCGAAGTGGTCAGCGGCACGAGTTACCTGCAAGTGGTGACCTTCGACGAAAACGGACCGCAGGCCAAAGGGCTGCTGGCGTTCTCGTTGTCCAGCGATCCGGCCTCGAAGTACTCACGGGACCAGACACAGGCATTCTCCAGGAAGCAATGGAGCGTGCTGCCTTTCACCGAGCAACAGATCCTGTCCGATCCGGACTATCAGGTGCAGACGATCCGTCAGCAGGATGCAAAGGTGGCCGCGCAGTAAAGTAGTGGAGTTTTGCATGAGCGCTGAAGGCCGCACCCCGCAAGGGTGGCGGTCTTTTCAGCTTTTCGGGGACTTTTGCGGAATTGCGTTGACCACCAGATTGCCGTTCTGGTTGCGGGTCAGGTAGACCGGCAGGACCCGCGGCAAGGACTTCACCAGGCCGTTGATCTCTTTGATGTTGTAGATGCCGCCGATATGGATCGAGCCGGTGCTGTGGTCAGCCACCATCAACGGTTTGTCCAGGTAGCGATTGATCAAGGGCAGCGCATCGCTCAGGGCCAGATCGTCGAGCACCAGCTTGCCCTGGCGCCAGGCCAGCGAGCTGTCATTGTCATAGGTCTGGCTGATGCGGGGGATGAAGTCGCCGTGGCGATAACTGGCCTGCATCGCCGGGCCAAGGCGCAAACCGTCGCCTTGCAGGTCGGCGTTGCTGCTGACCAGTACCGAACCCTCGATCAGATTGACCTTGACCTGGTCTTCATACATCCAGACGTTGAATTGGGTGCCGGTCACGCGAATCCGGCCTTCGGCCGCCTTGACCACAAACGGATGACGGGTGTCATGGCTGACCCAGAAGAACGCTTCGCCTTTTTCCAGCGTGACTCGTCGCTGATCCTTGTAGTTGCTGTAGGTCAGCTCGCTGCCCAGGTTCAGTTCCACCTGGCTGCCGTCCTTCAAGGTGACCGTTCGAACATTGTCGGACGCTTCGAAATGCTGGTACGCGTTCGGAACCCAGCCCAGGTGCCAGCCGCCATAACCGGCCAAAGGCACTGCCAGGGCGCACACCGCCGCTGCAATAGCCAGGCGGCGCCACGGGTTTACGGGTTGGGTGCGAACCAGCGGCACCACAGGTTCGGGACGGGGTAAGTCGCCAGCGACATCCCAGATCTCCAGCATCGCTTCGTACTCGAAGGCATGGAGCGGATGCGCATCACGCCATTGCTCGAACGCCTGGCGTTCTTGCTCGGTACAGTCATTGGCGTGCAGACGCATGCACCAATGCGCGGCGGCGTCGGTGATGGCGTCGTATTCGGCTTCCGAAAGCGTGTGGTCGGTCATTGGCCCTTCCTGATTTCCTGCATTCTAACCTTGGGGGAAGTCTGCGAGAACATCAGTCATGGCATTTAACCATCAATGGGTAATTTTTTTTCAACGTCTGGCCTCTGAAACACCTGCTATCGGGTAGCAGTATCCATAGGGCGCGTGAAAAAAAGATCAAAACAAACACCGCTGTGCAGCGCAGATCCGGGAATCTGCGCGTTATTACGCCAGGATCAGGTTTCAGAGGTCGTAGCGACCGGTACCGGGTCCAGTTGCCGGCCCATTTCGCAGATCAAAAAGGCGATCGAGTCTGCATTGTGCAAAATGACGTCGATTCGGAACTTCGAATCCTGCACGTTTAAAAAAGCTTCCCGTGCCTTATCCATGGTCTTGCTGCCAGTCAGCCGCAGGATAGCCTTGCCGATATGGTAAGAATCCGCAATCGAATCCAGGCTGATCCACGATTGCAGCCCATTGTTCCAGCGTGCGAACAGTTCCTCCTCTGGCGTTTCCATCGACAAGGCTTTTCGCTGGAAGTCCAGCTGAGTCTGTTTCCTTTCTGCGCCATAGGCGGTGATCGACGAAACCAGATCGCTGAACGGCCGCCTGGCCTCAAGGGGTGCAATGTCCACGGCCTCGGAAAACATATGAGCGAACTCGTGTATCAGCGTGGCGGCCTGGCTGTGGCCGTCGACATCGAAGGGTTGGGTTAAACCGGATTTGTACCAGTCGAGCTGTTGATCGAAGAACCTTTCGGTGAAATGCACATTGCGCTGTTGATCCTTGTCCAGGACAAACGCGATGAGGTTGTTCCTCGGGTCCCGGTTTGAACCCACGATAAAGCGTTGCGAGTTCATCAAGTCTTCATCGGGATCGACCAGCGCGTTGCAGATGGGAACGATGGCTTGTTTGATTTTGTCGATCAGTGCTTTGTCGACCTGACCAACATCAAAGAAGTGTTTGAGGAAGGTATCGAGCCGTGTGCCCGGGACGAGTTTCCTGAGCTGTACCAGGTTGTGCAGGCTGTTGAACGCGTAAAAGCGCGCCAAGTCGATGGCCTGCACGATCATGTGGGCTTTTTCGGGATGTTTTGCGCGGATTTCTTCCATCCCCCGGGCCTCGATGTTCAGCACCTCCCAGGCGGCATGGGCATAGGCAAACTGGTTGTGCATTTTCGAGACGGCTTTGCCGAAGTGCACGGTATGGGTGTCCGGGTCGATCACCAGCTGCTTGTCGGATGCGGCCTGTAACACGGGGCCTTCTTCCTCGCCTTTGATTATTTTCCAGACCGCCCCGATCTTGTTCACGCCGTACACCTTGCCGGCAATGGAGGCGAAGGATTTCTTGCTGGCTGTTTCAAGGTAGGTGCCGTCCGTGCTGCTTTTCGTCAGGTCCTTGAGCTCGACCGATGTTTCGAACGGTTGCAGCCGCGTGCGCAGCGGTGCTGTCGACCGGACCTGTGACCAGGGTTGCGTGATAACAGGGGTGGCAATCGGTTGCGCAACGGCTTCGCCGGTTGCCTCAGCGGTATCGACCCATCCTTCAAGCGATAACCGGCCCAACGACACGATTTGCGCCGCCCCGGCGATAAAGTCGCGCATTGCCTTCCCCCAGTGATGGTCCTGCAGGTTTTCGGCCGAATTCAGGGCGTCCTTGTAGGCCTTCCAGAGAAACTGCACATACGCGAGTTTGCCCGGCAGCAGGCCTGAGATGCGCACGATGCCGGAGCCGAACAGGTGTTTAACGGCCTCCCAGTCCGCCTGACCGCTAGCGTGCGTCTGGCTGCCGAGCAATTGCGTCAGCAGTTGGGTGTTGTCCTGGAACAAACGGGTGAGCAGATTGCCACCGATGGGGTTGGACGCAAGGGTGATTTCGCTCGATTGGCCGACGGTGGACTTGAACAGGTTGCGAAACACGGTTTGCTGACTGTCCGGCAGGCGACGGAGCAACATGTCCTGCAATGGCCCCGGTGTGTTGAGCGCCGAGACAATGCTGGCCTCATTATCAAACTCAACGAACGGTGAGCCACCGGGGTGGTAGGGGGCATAGAGGATTTGCGGGCCTGCCTTGCCTTCGCCGGGACCCACCAGGTACAGGCCCAGCGCCTTGACGGCGGAGGTACCGCTTGTCTTGAGCAGTTCCAGTGGTCGGGCAATGGCGTGTGCGCCTTCTACGGCCGCCCGGGCGATGGCGTCCGGCATGTCGAATACTTGCCGAAGCAAATCGAAAGCACTGTCGGACAGTCGCTGCTGCAGTTTCAGTTCGTGGGCGTGTTGCAGCAGTTGCCAGGGCAGTTGTTTGGCGAAGCGCAACACCCTGCTTTCGACGTCGGCCGCTTGATTCGACAAGCTGTCCGTGACCTGTTTGGCGTAGTTCTGCGCAATGTCCAATGACAGCAACAGTTGGCGGACAGCCGCCTGGTCCAGACCCCGGGGCAGCGATTGAGTGGTTGCCGACCCGACCTTGAACCCGGTGCCTTGCGCAATGTTGACGTGGTGCAAGGCGAACTCGGTGAGGGTCCGGGCGGGGCCGACCAGGGCCAGGTTCGGGGTGATTTCAATATTGTCAGGGTCCAGCGCTGTGGCGGGGAAGCGGCTGGCGAGCAACGATTTCAGTGTTTCATGCACATACGACTTGAGGGGTTTGATCCCGTGTAAATAGTCTTTGTCCTCAACAACGCTGTTGCGGTATTGCTCCAGCAGTTCAAGGTGCAGTCGCTGCTCTTGCAGCGGAGCCATTCCCAGCCAGGCGGGCAGGGACTGCTGTTGGCTGATCGCCCGGGCGATCGACGTGGCTCTTCGCAGGTTGGTGTTGAGCACCGTTGTGGTCAGGGTTTTAAGGGCTTTTTTCTTCTTCGTGTCGCTCAGATCGAAAGTGCGTACGTGTTCGCAGCGAGCCAAAAAGTGCTCGATGGACGATTGCGCGACCCGCTCCAATGCAGGCCCTTCAATCAGCCGCAGCGGACCCAATGAGTAGCGCTGGTGAAAGATGCGTTGGGTCGGGGTCAGGTTTTCCAGCAACGCCAGGCGTTGTTGCGGTTCGAGCAGGCGCCGGTTCAGTTCCAGCCGTGCACGATTGATGGTGTCAAAGACTTCCAGGCCCTCGGCGGGTGTCCACAGGATCGTCCGGCCGGAATGCGAGGGGTCGAGTCCGCCACGCTCGGTCAACAGTAGGCAATGGGCCAGAGGCAGGGCATCCTCCTGGCCGGAGCACTCCAGCGTCAATGAGTAGGCATCGGGTCGGAAGCCCTTGAGGGACGGACGGTTTAGCCGGTCGGTCTGGTCCGGATTGAATACCGTGTCGACAATGTCCCGATCCGCATCCCGCAGCGTCGAGTCGAGTACCCGCAGGCTGGCTTCGCCACGCAGGCCAACGGACAGTGCATGGGTCAGGCGGGGTTTGATGTTTTCCAGATAGACCCGTTGCAAGGCCAGAGAAGCGACCGGTTGTGCTGCGAAATCTGCGTTGATCTGTGTTTCGATGTCGCTGAAGGTCTTGACGAAAGTCTCCGCCGTATCGGCCAGCACAGTTGAGGGATGCTGATCGCCGGATAACACGGGCCGCGTGCTCCAGCGTTCGTCGGTAGTCAGTATCAGCAGGCGCTCGCTGATCATCGAGCGGATATCCAGCGCCTTGTCGAACAGAGCATGGATGTCCACGCTGCCGTCACTGTGACGGAACACTTGCAGGGCATATTCCAGGTTCTGCAGTTGCTTGCCGATGATCCGGTCGAAGAGCTTGGGGAAGATCTCGCCGGAAATCACTTCGCCGGTCACATTCGGCCGGTCAAAACCAATGAAACACTGGCGCTCCTCCAGGCTCAGCAGGCCGTAGAACTCATCCTCGTGACCGGCTGCGCTGAACTTGCTCAGCACCGTATCGCGCAAGTCCTGATAGTCCTTGAGCACCTGCAGGCCTGCGGTGGGCGTGTAGAGAAACGCATTGCTGGCGCTGACCATCAGTGAGCCGGCCAACTCCACATAATTGGCCTGGTACTCCCACAGGCGCACGGTTTCGACCGTCATTGATTCGTTCGTCCGGCTAGCCGTCGAGATCAACGCGTGCAAATCCTGGCTTTGCTCAGGGGTGATGATCCCGGCTTCGCGCTTGAGCAGCAGTTGCACTCGCGCCTGATCGGCGATGGCCTGGCCGAAGAGCTGGCGACGCGATGCGCCATCGGCGCTCGGCGCAGCCCAGAAACCTTCGAGCTGCCCGACCAGCAGGCTGATCAGTTGGCGCGAGATCGTCGTGACGCCTGCCTCCCAGAGTGGCTGGTCGGTTTTTGCCGGGGACTTTTTCGGATGGGAAAACTCAGGGGAAGACCCGGCTGGCCAACGCTGATGGCGATAGTGCAGGAGGACGGCCTCACTCAGGGACAGGGAGTTGACCCAGCGTCGCGCCGCATGGCTTTCGTCAGCATTCTCTGGCGTTGTTGCCTGGTAGAAGTTCACTTGGGTCCGGCTCTGATCCAGACCGGGGAACGACGCCGTCAGCTGTTGACTCAGCAATGTGTCGAGCAGCGAAGTCAGGGACGGCAGCGCTTTCAATTCGTCGAGCAGGGCCTGGTCGTTGAGTTGCTGATGGGTGGAGAGGGTGTCGCGCTGGTCTTCGAACACGTCGCCGTCGATGGTTTGAAAGTCCAGTTCGATGTCGGCGGCGTCCACCACGGTCTTGCGTTGAGACAGCGCCATGAAGGCCAGCAGGTCGTCGTCTTCGCTGGCCGCCTTGAGTTGCGTCACCAGTTGTTTGGTCAGGGCCGTACGGTTGGCGAATTTTTTGATTCCGGCGTACGGGGTGTAGAGAATCATGCCATTGTCTTCGGGCGTCGCGGTCAGCACAAAGCTGCCAGCCAGCGCCACGGGTTCCAGGCCCTGGATTTTCAGCAGGATTTTCTTCGCCAGCATGGGCGGCGTCTGCTCATCACGCAGTGCCTGGGTGGCCAGTTCGATTTGGCTGAACCATTCGAAGTCCTTTTGCGTCAGGCCGTGGGTTTTGCCAAGTTCTTTCCAGAGGCCGCGCGACGTCAGCGCCTCGGGGAAAAACAGCGGAGTTACTGGTGTAGACATCGTCGAGTCTCGTTCAAGGTGCCACTCAAAGGCGCCTGTGGATTGAGCTTCGAGACTAAAAGCCGGTGCGTTGGCGCAGGTGGTAAATAGATAACGCACGGGGCGTGGACATTCGTGACAGGGATATACCTCATCGACCCTGAGCGAAAGGTTGACAGGTCGCATGCCGCGCGTTGTTAATCGGCGGGTCTTTGTACGCTGTTGTTCCCTCCAATAATTAGTCTGGAGCTTCAGATGTCTGCGCCACACGATCACGCCTCTACCGCGGTCCCGTCACACCTGTCATTCGAAGCGCTGAGCGCTTTGCTGGAGAAGATTTTTCTGCGTCACGGCACGTCGGCCGAGGTTGCCCGGGTGCTGGCGCAAAACTGCGCCGGTGCCGAGCGCGACGGCGCGCACAGTCACGGGGTATTCCGCATTCCCGGTTATGTTTCGACGCTGCAAAGCGGCTGGGTCAATGGCCAGGCCGTTCCGGTGGTCGAAGATGTGGCTTCAGGGTTTGTGCGGGTCGACGCCAATAACGGTTTTGCGCAACCGGCCCTGGCGGCGGCACGCGAGCTGCTGGTGCAGAAAGCCCGAAGTGCCGGCATCGCGGTGCTGGCGATCCGTAACTCACACCATTTCGCGGCCTTGTGGCCGGATGTCGAACCCTTCGCGGATGAAGGCCTCGTGGCATTGAGCGTGGTCAACAGCATGACCTGCGTGGTGCCCCACGGCGCCGACCGGCCGCTGTTCGGCACCAACCCGATTGCCTTTGCTGCCCCGCGAGCCGGTGGCGAGCCTATTGTCTTCGACCTGGCCACCAGTGCCATTGCCCATGGTGATGTGCAAATTGCCGCACGCGAGGGAGAGCGCTTGCCGGCAGGGATGGGCGTGGACAGCCTCGGCCAGCCGACCACAGACCCGAAGGCGATTCTTGAGGGCGGCGCGTTGCTGCCGTTTGGCGGGCACAAGGGCTCGGCGTTGTCGATGATGGTCGAGTTGCTTGCGGCGGCACTGACCGGCGGCAATTTTTCCTTCGAGTTCGACTGGAAGGACCACCCTGGCGCCAAGACCCCCTGGACTGGCCAATTGCTTATCGTGATCGATCCGGGCAAAGCGGCGGGGCAAAGCTTTGCCGAACGCAGCCAGGAACTGGTGCGGCAGATGCACGGTGTCGGCCTGAAGCGTTTGCCGGGTGACCGGCGGCATCATCAGCGCGCGAAGTCGCAGGTCAATGGCATTGAACTGGATGCCCGGACGCTGGCGAACTTGCGGGAGTTGGCGGGGGCGTGATCCTTTAGATACACCGCAACCTCCTGTGGGAGCAAGCCCGCTCCCACAGGGTTCAGTGTTTATCGACGCCCCAACAACAACCCCACCACCAGGCCAAACCCGGCAGAAATCGCCACGGTTTGCCATGGATGCCCGCCGATATAGGTTTCAGTGGCCTCGACCGCGGGCAGGGTCCGGTCACGTACGCTGCTCACCGAATCCCTGGCCTGCTGGAGTTTCAGGGCGATTTGTCCGTGAAGGGTCTCCGCTTCTTCCCCGACCAGTGAGGCGCTGCTTTTGAGCAGCTTTTCCGACTCTTCGATCAGCGATTGAAGCTCGCTGAACGCTTGATCCTTGATTTGATCTTCGGCGGCTTGCGCGGCGGTTTTGCGGGCCATTGAAGTACTCCTTGCAGGTAAGTGGGCAGTGAACAATGGAGTCAGTCGCCGTCGGAAAAGTTGCAGCTATTTTGCTCGGGGAGGCCATCTTGCTGAAAAACCGGCGCAGGACATTTCGCCCTACAGTGTAAGATGTCGCCAATTTTACGCAGCAGGAAATTCCCATGAGCTTCAATCTGGCCGACAAACCCCTCGCCGAGCGCGCCGCGCTTGAAGACGAGAAATCCCGTCTGTTCGAACTCTGGCAAAACAACCTGGGCAAAGCCAAGGGTGAGGCCGCGCGGTTGTTCGGCGAACGGGCCAAGCGCAAAGGCAAGTGGGCGGAATGGGTGCGCGCCGAGCTGGACGGCATGTCACCACCGGAATTCGCCAATATGGTGCGCTCTGAAGTCAATCGCCTGATGGCAGCCAGCAAATAACATCGGCTGTCACGCGAAACTCGCGACAATCGCTTCACGCACTTTCAACACCACCGGGTCAAGCTGGTTGCTGGTCCGCCAGCCCAGTTCGATCGGGTAGCGTGGCAAGGCCAAGGGGCAGGGCAGCAGCGTCAGCCCGCTGAGCGTTGCGATGCTTTGGGCGGCATGGGCCGGAATGGTCGCCACGGCCCGGCTGCCCTTGAGCAAATGCGGCAACGCGGCAAAATGCGTGGTCGAGGCGCACACCCGCCGACTCAGCCCCAACGCCGCCAAGCCTTCGTCGGTAATCCCGATAAAACCGCCGGACGACACCAGAATGTGTTCGCGGGCCACAAACTCCTCAAGACTGATGCTCTGCTGGCCCTCGACCAGGCTCGACGGGTCCGCCAGGCACAGATAACCACCTTCCCCCAGCACCTGACGGCTGAGCAGCCGCTCGGCAAACCCGCCAGCGGTAATCGCCAGGTCAATGCTGCGCTCCATCAGCGCCTGGGCGACGATCTGAGTGTGGGTCTGGCGGAAAATCAGTCGCAGTTTCGGCGCACTACGGCCGATTTCTTCGATCAGTCGCCGGCCGTAGGCAATTTCAAAATCATCCGACATTCCCACAGTGACCGAGCGACCTTCGTACTGGTGCGCGGCCGGATCGACCATCGCCAGGCTTTGCCGGCATTTGTTCAGGGCATCGCTGACCACCGGTTTGAGCTGGTTGGCCTTGAGCGAGGGGGCCAGGCCTCGTCCGGTGCGCACGAACAGCTGATCGCCATACACCTCGCGCAACCGACGCAAGGCCGCGCTGACGGCCGATTGCGTCACGCCCAGGCGCAGTGCGGCGCGGCTGGCGCTGGACTCTTCGTGCAGTGCTTCGAAGACTTTGAGCAGGTTGAGGTCGACGTCGGTGATATTCATTTGGCTCATATCATTCAGCAGTGAATCGGTCTTTATTGATGATTGCCTGACGCCGCAGAATGAGCAACACCTGATGCGAATGGAGTTTCCGAGATGCCCAAATCAATCGTTGCGGCTCTGCAAATCGGCGCCTTGCCCGGTGGCAAGGCTGAAACCCTGGAACAGATCCTGTCCTATGAAAACGCGATCATCGAATCCGGCGCCGGGTTGGTGGTGATGCCGGAAGCGCTGCTGGGCGGTTATCCCAAAGGCGAGGGCTTTGGCACCCAATTGGGCTATCGCCTGCCGCAAGGGCGCGAAGCCTTTGCCCGTTATTTTGCCAATGCCATCGACGTACCCGGCGCGGAAACCGAGGCGCTGGCGGCGCTGTCCGCACGCACCGCAGCCAATCTGGTGATCGGCGTGATCGAGCGCGCTGGCAGCACCTTGTACTGCACCGCGCTGTACTTCGATCCGCAGGCCGGGCTGCTGGCCAAACACCGCAAGCTGATGCCCACCGGCACCGAACGGCTGATCTGGGGCAAGGGCGATGGCTCGACCTTGCCGGTGATCGACAGCCAGGTCGGGCGCGTCGGTGCGCTGGTGTGCTGGGAAAACATGATGCCGCTGCTGCGCACGGCGATGTACGCCAAGGGCGTGGAGGTGTGGTGCGCGCCGACCGTGGACGAGCGGGAGATGTGGCAAGTCAGCATGCGTCACATCGCTCATGAAGGGCGCTGCTTTGTGGTCAGTGCCTGTCAGGTCCAGGCATCGCCCCAGGCCTTGGGCCTGGACATCGCCAACTGGCCGTCAGATCGGCCATTGATCGCCGGCGGCAGCGTGATCGTCGGTCCCATGGGCGACATCCTCGCAGGACCTCTGCGCGACAGCGCCGGGCTGCTCACCGCGCAAATCGACACGGACGACCTGGTACGTGCCCGCTACGATTTTGACGTGGTCGGCCACTATGCCCGGCCGGATGTGTTCGAGCTGACCGTGGACGAGCGCGCCAAACCCGGGGTGCGCTTCATCGCTTGATACCCTGCGGGCTTTGGCCAAAGCAGTCAGACAACTTGATAGCTTTGACCATTGCCCGGTAACCCGCGCAGAGCGAGTATTTCCCTGTTGATTACGGTTCCCCCAACCCAATAAAAAACACAGAGGGATTCTGGCAATGCGCGATTACTTGTCTGCTACTTCTCAGTTCAACTATCAGCACACCGTCGATGCCGCACTCGCGGGCGATTTGACGGCCCTCAACGCCTGTGTCGAATGCTGTGACCGGCATGCCTTGCCGGGCCGCATTGCGCTGTTCTGGGAAGGACGCGACGGCACCGGTGCGACGTACACCTTCACCGACTTGCAGGACAAGGCCGCGCGTTTCGCCAACTACCTGCTGGCCCAGGGCGTGAAGAAAGGCGACAAGGTGGCCGGCCTGTTGCCACGCAATATCGAACTGTTGATCACCGTGTTCGCCACCTGGCGCATCGGCGCGGTGTATCAACCGCTGTTTACCGCGTTCGGCCCCAAGGCCATCGAGCATCGCCTGAGCAGCTCTGGCGCCAAGGTGGTGGTGACCGATGCAGTGAACCGGTCGAAACTCGCCGAAGTCGCCGATTGCCCGACCACGGTGACCGTCACCGGCGCCAAAGGGCAGGGCCTGGTGCGTGGCGATTCCAGTTTCTGGGCCGAACTGGCCAATTATTCCGCCGACTGTGAACCGGTGCTGCTGACCGGCGAAGATCCGTTCCTGCTGATGTTCACCTCGGGCACCACCGGCCCGTCGAAAGCGCTTTCGGTGCCGCTCAAGGCCATCGTTGCGTTCCAGAGCTACACCCGCGATGCGGTGGATCTGCGCCCGGAAGACGCGTTTTGGAACGTCGCCGACCCGGGTTGGGCCTACGGTATTTATTTCGGTGTCACCGGGCCGATGGCCATGGGACACCCGATCACCTTTTACGATGGCCCGTTCACCCTCGAAAGCACCTGCCGGGTGATCAACAAGTACGGGATCACCAACCTCACCGGTTCGCCGACGGCCTACCGTTTGCTGATTGCCGGCGGCGATGAATTCGCCAGATCGATCAAGGGCAAGCTGCGCATCGTCAGTAGTGCCGGCGAGCCGCTGAACCCGGAAGTGATCCGCTGGTTCGCCGACAACCTCGGCGTGGTCATCCACGACCACTACGGGCAGACCGAACTGGGCATGGTGCTGTGCAACCACCACGGCCTTGAGCACCCGATTCACATGGGCGCCGCCGGTTTTGCCTCGCCGGGACACCGCATCGTGGTGCTGGACGACGAGTACAAGGAACTCGGCGTTGGCCAGCCGGGCATCCTGGCCATCGACCGCAGCCAGTCGCCGATGTGCTGGTTCGCCGGCTATGAAGGCGGGCCGACCAAGGCCTTTGTCGGCAACTACTACCTGAGTGGCGACACCGTCGAGTGGAACCCGGACGGCAGCATCAGCTTCGTCGGTCGCAGCGATGACGTGATCACCACCTCCGGCTACCGGGTTGGCCCGTTCGACGTGGAAAGTGCGCTGATCGAACACCCGGCCGTGGTCGAGGCTGCAGTGGTCGGCAAGCCCGATCCGGAGCGCACCGAACTGGTCAAAGCGTTCGTCGTGCTCAGCGCGCAATACCGCGCCGCCCCCGAGTTGGCCGAAGAGCTGCGCCAACACGTGCGCAAGCGTCTGGCGGCGCACTCGTACCCCCGTGAAATCGAATTTGTCAGCGAATTGCCGAAAACCCCAAGCGGCAAATTGCAGCGCTTTATCTTGCGCAACCAGGAAATCGCCAAGGCTCAAGAGGCCGCGGCGAAGAACCTTCCAGCTTGAATCCAGGGAAACAATGATGCAGATCGAGAACAAGATTTTTATCGTCACCGGTGGCGCTTCCGGCCTAGGTGCCGCCACCGCCGAGGTGCTGGTCGCCGCTGGCGCGAAAGTGATGCTGGTGGACATGAACGCCGAAGCCGTTGCAGCCCAGGCCCAGCGCCTTGGCGCGCACAGCGTGGTGGCGGACATCAGCAACGAAGCGGCGGCCGAAGCCGCCGTGCAGGCGACGGTCAAGGCCTTTGGCGGCCTCAATGGTCTGGTCAATTGCGCCGGCATCGTGCGTGGCGAGAAGATTCTCGGCAAGAATGGTCCACACGCGCTGGCCAGTTTCAGCCAGGTGATCAACGTCAACCTGATCGGCAGCTTCAACATGCTGCGTCTTGCGGCAGCGGCGATTGCCGAGACCGAAGCGGATGCCGATGGCGAGCGCGGCGTGATCATCAACACCGCGTCTGCCGCGGCCTATGACGGTCAGATCGGTCAGGCAGCTTACTCGGCGTCCAAGGGCGCGATTGTCAGCCTGACCTTGCCGGCGGCCCGCGAACTGGCGCGTTTCGGCATCCGTGTCATGACGATCGCCCCAGGCATCTTCGAGACGCCGATGATGGCCGGCATGACCCAGGAAGTCCGCGATTCCCTGGCCGCTGGCGTGCCATTCCCGCCGCGTTTGGGCAAACCGGGCGAGTATGCCGGGCTGGTCAAGCATATTATTGAAAACAGCATGCTCAACGGCGAGGTGATCCGTCTCGACGGTGCCTTGCGCATGGCCGCCAAGTAAGGAGGATTTGTCATGACAATGTCCAACGATCCAATTGTTATCGTCAGCGCCGTCCGCACCCCGATGGGCGGTTTCCAGGGCGAGCTGAAAAGCCTGACCGCGCCGCAACTCGGTGCAGCCGCCATCAAGGCCGCCGTCGAACGTGCTGGCGTTGCCAGTGATAGCGTCGACGAGGTGTTGTTCGGCTGCGTACTGCCGGCAGGCCTTGGCCAGGCCCCTGCGCGTCAGGCGGCGCTGGGCGCGGGGCTGGATAAATCGACCCGCTGCACCACCCTGAACAAGATGTGCGGTTCCGGCATGGAAGCGGCGATTCTGGCCCATGACATGCTGGTGGCGGGCAGTGCCGACGTGGTGGTCGCCGGTG
The DNA here is from genome assembly GCF_057839025.1 of Pseudomonas sp. KH_046_1. Lineage (NCBI taxonomy): Bacteria > Pseudomonadati > Pseudomonadota > Gammaproteobacteria > Pseudomonadales > Pseudomonadaceae > Pseudomonas > Pseudomonas sp. KH_046_1. The sequence continues at coordinate 3,246,444 of NZ_CM174481.1, read as the reverse complement.
GCATGGAAAGCATGTCCAACGCGCCTTACCTGCTGGACCGCGCCCGTGCCGGCTACCGCATGGGCCATGGCCGGGTGCAGGACTCGATGTTCCTCGACGGCCTCGAAGACGCCTACGACAAGGGCCGCCTGATGGGCACCTTCGCCGAAGAATGCGCCGAAACCAACAGCTTCAGCCGTGAAGCCCAGGACGCGTTCGCCATTGCCTCGACCACTCGCGCGCAGCAGGCGATCAAGGACGGCAGCTTCAAGGACGAAATCGTCTCGCTAACCGTGACGGTCGGCAAAGAGCAGGTGGTGATCAGCAATGACGAGCAGCCGCCAAAAGCCAGGCTGGACAAGATCGCTTCGTTGAAACCGGCGTTCCGCGAAGGCGGTACAGTGACGGCGGCCAACTCCAGTTCGATCTCCGACGGTGCCGCCGCGTTGGTGCTGATGCGCCAGTCGCAGGCACAGAAGCAAGGCCTGAAGCCACTGGCGGTGATCCATGGCCACGCCGCGTTCGCCGACACCCCGGGCCTGTTCCCGGTGGCGCCAATCGGTGCAATCAAGAAACTGATGAAGAAAACCGGCTGGTCGCTCAATGACGTCGATCTGGTGGAAGTCAACGAAGCCTTCGCCGTGGTCGGCATGGCCGCGATGACTCATCTGGAAATCCCCCACGAGAAGCTCAACGTGCACGGCGGTGCTTGCGCCCTCGGGCACCCGATCGGCGCGTCCGGTGCGCGAATTCTGGTGACCCTGCTGTCGGCCCTGCGCCAGAAAGGCTTGAAACGTGGCGTTGCAGCGATTTGTATCGGCGGCGGTGAAGCGACGGCCATGGCCGTGGAATGCCTCTACTGAGGCCAACACCAATCCCTGTGGGAGCGAGCTTGCTCGCGATGAGGCCGTGTCAGTCAACTTTATTGTTATCTGACCCACCGCTATCGCGAGCAAGCTCGCTCCCACAGAGACTCGCATTTAGCTTGATTCAAGGATTCACCATGATCCCCAATGACGACCAACAACAAATCCGCGACATGGCCCGGGACTTTGCCCAGGAACGGCTGAAACCGTTCGCCGCCGAGTGGGACCGCGAGCATCGCTTTCCCAAGGAAGCCATCGGCGAGATGGCCGCACTGGGCTTTTTCGGCATGCTGGTGCCGGAGCAGTGGGGCGGATGTGACACCGGTTACCTGGCCTACGCCATGGCGCTGGAAGAAATCGCCGCCGGCGATGGCGCCTGCTCGACCATCATGAGCGTGCACAACTCCGTGGGCTGCGTGCCGATCCTCAACTACGGCACGGATGAGCAGAAAGAGCGCTTCCTCAAACCACTGGCCAGCGGTGCGATGCTCGGCGCTTTCGCCCTGACCGAGCCCCAGGCCGGTTCCGACGCCAGTGGCCTGAAAACCCGTGCGCGCCTGGAAGGCGATCATTACGTGCTCAACGGCTGCAAGCAGTTCATCACCTCAGGGCAGAATGCCGGGGTGGTGATCGTATTTGCAGTGACCGATCCGAGCGCGGGCAAACGCGGCATCAGCGCCTTTATCGTGCCGACCGATTCGCCGGGCTACACCGTTGCGCGGGTCGAAGACAAGCTCGGCCAGCATGCGTCCGACACCTGCCAGATTCTCTTCGAAGACGTGAAGGTGCCGCTGGCCAACCGTTTGGGCGAGGAGGGCGAAGGCTACAGGATTGCCCTGGCCAACCTTGAAGGCGGCCGCGTCGGCATCGCTTCGCAATCGGTGGGCATGGCCCGCGCCGCCTTCGAAGCGGCTCGCGATTACGCCCGTGAGCGCGAGAGCTTCGGCAAGCCGATCATCGAGCACCAGGCCGTGGCCTTCCGCCTGGCGGACATGGCCACCCAGATCGCTGTGGCGCGGCAAATGGTGCATTACGCCGCCGCCCTGCGCGACAGCGGCAAGCCAGCGCTGGTCGAAGCGTCGATGGCCAAACTGTTCGCCTCGGAAATGGCCGAGAAGGTATGCTCCTCGGCGCTGCAAACCCTTGGCGGCTACGGTTACCTCAACGACTTCCCGCTGGAACGGATCTACCGCGACGTGCGGGTCTGCCAGATCTACGAAGGCACCAGCGATATTCAGCGCATGGTCATTTCGCGCAACTTATAAGAAGGAGTCCCCCCTGTGAGCGACAAAGAGCTGAACTACGAAACGATTTTGCTGGAAACCCACGGCCGCGTTGGCCTGATCACCCTCAACCGTCCACAAGCGCTGAATGCGTTGAACGCGCAGATCGTCAGCGAACTGAACCAGGCCCTCGATGGCTTCGAGGCTGACTCGAACATCGGCTGCATCGTCCTGACCGGTTCGAAAAAAGCCTTCGCCGCCGGTGCCGACATCAAGGAAATGGCCGAGCTGACCTATCCGCAGATCTACATCGACGACCTGTTCAGCGACAGCGATCGCGTGGCCAACCGCCGCAAGCCGATCATCGCGGCGGTCAACGGTTTCGCTTTGGGCGGTGGCTGCGAACTGGCGCTGATGTGCGACTTCATCCTGGCCGGCGACAACGCCCGATTCGGTCAGCCGGAAATCAATCTCGGCGTGCTGCCGGGCATGGGCGGCACCCAGCGCCTGACCCGCGCGGTGGGCAAGGCCAAGGCCATGGAAATGTGCCTGAGCGGCCGCTTGATCGATGCCGTGGAAGCGGAGCGTTGCGGCATCGTGGCGCGTATCGTACCGAGCGATGAGCTGCTGGATGAAGCGTTGAAAGTCGCGGCGTTGATCGCCAAGAAGTCGCTGCCGATTGCGATGATGGTCAAGGAAAGCGTCAACCGTGCCTTTGAAGTGAGCCTGGCTGAAGGCGTGCGCTTCGAGCGTCGGGTGTTCCATGCGGCGTTTGCGACGCAGGATCAGAAGGAAGGGATGGCGGCGTTTATTGCCAAGCGTGAGGCTGAGTTCCAAGGCAAGTAAAGTAGCGGTCTTGCGGGCCTCATCGCGAGCAGGCTCGCTCCCACATTGGACCTCAGCGTTTATGAGATCCCTTGTAGGAGCGAGCCTGCTCGCGAAAAACCTGAGGGCAACGGGTTGATTCAGGTGCCCTGCGTCATCGTTGACCTCCATCGCGAGCGAGCTCGCTCCTACAGGGCTTCACACCAGGTAGTTCTTCAGTTCGCGGGCAATCACCATCCGCTGAATCTCGCTCGACCCTTCGTAGATCTGCGTGATCCGCGCATCCCGGTAGTACTTCTCCACCGGATAATCTTCCAGATACCCATAGCCGCCATGAATCTGAATGGCGGACGAGCAGACCTTTTCCGCCATTTCCGACGCAAACAGCTTGGCTTGTGACGCCTCCGACAGGCAGGGTTTGCCGGCCGTGCGCAGGCGGGCTGCGTGCAGGATCATCAGTCGCGCGGCGTTCAACTGCATGTGCATGTCGGCCAGCAGGTTGGCGATGCTCTGGTGTTCATTGATCGTTTTGCCGAACTGCACACGATCACGGGAGTAGGCCAGCGCCGCTTCGAACGCCGCGCGGGCGATGCCCAGTGCCTGGGCGGCGATGCCGATGCGGCCGCCTTCGAGGTTGGACAGGGCGATGGCCAGGCCTTTTCCGCGCTCGCCGAGCAGATTGGCTTCGGGGATGGTGCAGTTGTTCAGGGTGACAGCGCAGGTGTCGGAAGCGCGGATGCCCATCTTGTGTTCGGTGCGATCCACGATAAAACCGGCAGTGTCGGTCGGTACCAGGAACGCCGAGATACCGCGCTTGCCCAAATCCGGATCGGTCACGGCAAACACAATCGCCAGCTTGGCGCGCTTGCCATTGCTGACGAACTGCTTGGCGCCGTTGATCACCCACTGACCGTCGCGCAGTTCGGCGCGGGTGCGCAGGTTGTGCGCCTCGGAACCGGCCTGGGGTTCGGTCAGGCAGAAGCAGCCGATGACCTTTCCACTGGCCAGATCCGCCAGCCAGGTCTGTTTCTGTTCTTCACTGCCGTAGTTGAGCACCGGCCCGCAGCCCACGGAGTTGTGGATGCTCATGAAGGCGCCGGTAGCACCGTCGCCGGCGGAAATTTCTTCTACCGCCAGGGCGTAGGCCACGTAATCGACATAGGTGCCGCCCCATTCCTCGGGGACCACCATGCCCAGCAGGCCCAGTTCGCCCATCTTCGCCACCAGACCGTCATCGATCCAGCCGGCCTTTTCCCAGGCCTGGGCATGGGGCGCGATTTCGCCGCGGGCAAAATCCCGGGCCATGTCGCGGATCATGACTTGCTCTTCGCTCAATTCGATATCGTGCATGGCTCAGTTCTCGCTCTGGTCAAACTCGCTGAAGAAGCTCGCCACGTGTTCGGCGTCCAGCGCCTCGAGGGTGGGCGGGTTCCAGCGCGGTGTCTTGTCTTTGTCGATCAGCAAGGCGCGCACGCCTTCGATCAGGTCGCCGCGCTCGAACCACTGGCGGTCCAGGTGCAGCTCAAGGGCGAAACATTGTTCAAGCGGCAGCTCGCGTCCGCGACGGAGCATTTCCAGGGTCACGGCCATGGCCAGCGGCGAGCGGGTTTCCAGCAGGTCGGCGGTGGTGACGGCCCACTCATGGCTGTCGGCAACCGCTACCTGACGCAGTTGCTTCACAATACTCGGCACATCGGGTTGGGCGAAGAAGTGGTCGATGGCCGGGCGCAAGGTCGCCAGTGGCGCATCAGGCAGATGCTGCCTGGCGAGTGTTGCCAGCAGGCCTTGCAGATCCTTGAGTGGCGTGTCGTGCCATTCGAGCTGGTCGAGTTTTTCGTCCAGCGTGCCCAGCTTGGCGCTTTCGATGTACCAGTCGGCCAGGCCGCAATACAGCGCATCGGCGGCACGAATCTGAACGCCGCTGACGCCGAGGTAAATCCCCAGTTCACCGGGGATGCGCGGCAGGAAGTAACTGCCGCCGACGTCCGGGAAGTAGCCGATGCCGACTTCCGGCATGGCCAGGCGGCTTTTCTCGGTGACCACGCGCAAGTCCGCGCCTTGCACCAGGCCCATGCCGCCACCGAGGACAAAACCGTCCATCAGGGCCAGCACCGGTTTGCGGTAGTGGTGAATCGCGAGGTCGAGGGCGTACTCCTCGACGAAGAAATCTTCATGCAGGGTGTCGCCGCTTTTGAAGCTGTCATGCAGCGAGCGAATGTCACCACCGGCACAGAAGGCTTTTTCCCCGGCACCACGCAAGACCACGGCATGGACTTGCGGATCCTGGGCCCATGCGTCGAGCTGGCGGTGCAGGTTGCGTACCATGTCCAGGGTGAGGGCATTGAGGCCGGCGGGGCGGTTGAGGGTCAGGTGACCAATGTGGTTGCGAACCTCGGCCAGCACTTCGTTTTGCAGGGCATCCATGAACTGCGCCCCCTTCGATGAAACCTGAGCAGTCATCACTAACTCCCTGCTTTTATTGTCTTTATCGAGATGCTCGCGCGCGAGCGATGAAGGATCGTATCAGTGCAAATTTGCCTTGTACAACCCGAATAAGTGCAGGTTATTTGTGCAATTTTGCATGTCGGTGTCCGGTATTGTTACAGCGTAGACCAAGGCCAATTCAGGCAAACGCCGCGAGCAGATCCTCTTCGAACGCCTTCTGCGCCTCGCCGGCCACCTGTGCCCGGTGCCGGGCCAGATGAAACTCGACATCAAAACTCATGTCGCCTCGGCGCACGGCCCTGAGCAAACCCTTGTCTTCCCAGCCACGAGCGAAGTGGCTGGGCAAGTAACCGACATGCCTGCCGGAAAGGATGAAGGCGAGGGTGCCTTCGACTTGTTCGGAGCGTGCCGAACACAACTTGCCCTGGAAGGGTTCGTCACTGCGCAGGAAGCGATAGGGGTGGTCGACCCGGTCGCAGGCTTGCAGATCCTGATCGTCCGGGTTCGGGTTGGTGAACAGCGGATGGCCGGGGGCGCAATACAGATGCTGGGTTTCAATGAACAATTGGCGGTAGTCAAACGCGCTTTGCACTTGCGAGAAATAGCCGATGGCCAGGTCCAGCCGCTGTTGCAGTAGCAGGCGCTCCATTTCACCGGGCATGGCACTGATCAGTTCGATGCGCACTGACTCGTCCCGTTCACGGAAGCGTCGGATCGCCTCGGCCACCCGTTGCAGCACCGATTGATCCAGGGCTTCGGACAGGCCCAGGCGCACTTCGCCAATCAAGCGTCCGGCCACGCCATTGGATTGATGACGGAAGGCTTCGATGGACTGGAACAATCCACGGGTGGCGCTGAGCAGTTGTTCGCCCTTGGGCGTGATCCGGAACCCGCCCTTGCCACGACTGCATAGCCGATAGCCAAGGCGCGTTTCCAGTTTGGCCATTTGCTGGCTGATGCTCGACTGGCTCAATCCCAATTCGCCCTGAGCGGCGCTGAAGCCGCCGCACTCCACCACGCTGACAAACAGACGCAACAATTGCAGATCCAGATCGTGGAGTTGGCCGAGCATCAAACATTACTCCGTCATAAAGTCAGGTTAATTAACTTGATATTTTACCAATGTATCCGACGACGCATCCTGCATCCACTTCCTCTGGTCAGGTGTTCGTCATGGCTCCCATGTTCAAGCTGTGTTTACCCGCGCTGTTCCTTGCCATGGCCGCCTCGGCCCAAGCCGAAGACAAGGTGGTCAATCTGTACAGTTGGGCCGATTACGTGGCACCCGAAACCCTGCAGCGGTTCGAGCAGGAAACCGGCATCCATGTGCGCTACGACACCTTCGACTCTTCGGAAGTACTGGAGACCAAGTTGCTCACCGGCGGCAGCGGTTATGACGTGGTGGTGCCGTCCTCCAGCGTGCTGGCCCGGGGTCTTGCGGCGGGGGCGTTGAAACCGATTCCCCACGAAGGCCTCAAGGGTTACGCCAACCTCGATCCGGACTTGCTGGAAAAACTCGCCGCCGTCGATCCAGGCAACCGTTACGGCGTGCCTTACACCTGGGGCACCCTGGGTTTGGGCATTAACGTCGAGGCGGTCAAGCAGCGCTTGCCGGACGTGCCGCTCAACAGCCTGGACCTGCTGTTCAAACCCGAGTACGCGAGCAAGTTGAAAGACTGCGGCATCGCCATTCTCGACTCGCCCCAGGAGGTGATCGGGCTGGCGCTGCATTATCTGGGTAAAGATCCCTACAGCACGGACAAGAAGGATCTGTCAGCCGCCGAGGCGTTGCTGCATCAGCTACAGCCGAACGTGCTGTACGTCGCCACCGGGCGGCAGATCAGCGACCTGGCCAATGGCAGCGTGTGCCTGGCATTGACCTACAACGGCGATGCGAGCATGGCCGCCGACCAGGCACGCAAGGCCGACAAACCCTATGAAATCGCCTACCGGATTCCCAGGGAAGGCACCCTCGTGTGGCAGGACAACCTGGCGATCCCCAAGGACGCGCCGCACCCCGAAGCTGCCCGCGCCTTTATCGAGTTCATGTTGCGCCCCGAGTCCGTCGCGGCACTGACCAACACCTTGTTCTTCGCTACCGCCAACCAGGCCGCCACGCCGCTGGTGGATGAAGCGGTGCGCACCGATCCGGACATCTACCCGTTGGCTGACGTGCGGGAACGGCTGTACGCCGACCGCAGCATGAACCTCAAGGACATGCGCCAGCGCACCCGCTTGTGGACCACTTTCCGTAGCCGCCAATAAGACATAAAGAAGGAGCCTTAAATGGACGTCCCGATGCAGAACGATCAAGCCCTTACCCGTGACAGCCTATACGGCACAGCTGCTGAAAGTACCTACGCCGGTATCACCAGTTTCATGCGTCGCCGCTACAGTCGTGACCTGCGTGGCGTTGATGTGGCCGTCAGTGGCGTGCCGTTCGACACCGCCACCAGCAACCGCCCCGGCGCACGCTTCGGACCACGGGGCATTCGTGCCGCCTCTGCCGGGATCGCCTGGGAACGGCACTGGCCGTGGACGTTTGATCCGTTCGATCACCTGGCTGTCATCGACTACGGCGATTGCGATTTCGATTACGGCTCGCCGCAGTCAACGCCCGAAATGATTGAGGCCCACGCCGAGCACATCCTCAACGCCGGCACGGCGATGCTGACTTTTGGCGGCGACCATTTCATCACCTATCCGCTGCTCAAGGCCCATGCCCGCAAGCACGGGGCGCTGTCGCTGATCCACTTCGACGCCCACAGCGACACCTGGCCGGACGAAGAGGGCAAGCGCATCGACCATGGCACCATGTTCTGGCACGCGGCCAAAGAAGGGCTGGTGGACCCGTCGCGCTCGGTACAAATCGGCTTGCGCACCACCAACGACGATCATCAAGGCTTTCAAGTGCTGGACGCGCGGCAAGTGCATCGTCGTGGCTGCGAGGCGATTGTCGAAGCGATTCGCGCGCGGGTCGGCGACAACCCGGTGTACCTGACCTTCGACATCGACTGCCTCGATCCGGCGTTCGCTCCGGGTACCGGAACACCGGTGTGCGGCGGCTTGAGCACGGTGCAGGCGCTGGAGATTCTCGGTGGTCTGCGCGGGATCAACCTGGTGGGCATGGACGTGGTGGAAGTGGCACCGGCCTATGACAGCGCGGAGATCACGTCACTGGCGGCGGCGACGCTGGCGATGGAGATGCTGTGTCTGTATGCGGCCAAACACAAGGTCGATAAGTAGTACACAAACCCTGTGGGAGCGAGCTTGCTCGCGATGGCGGTCTTGCCTTCAACATCTCTGTTGACTGGCAGGGCCTCATCGCGAGCAGGCTCGCTCCTACAGTTTTGATTTGTGTCAGGCCACCGGAATGATCGGCAGGTCGAGGATCTGACCACCGCTGAACCGTGCGGACGAACCGGAAATGGATTCGTGCGGCACGCCTTTGGCCACGTCACTGACACCGTCCAGTCGTGCCAAATGCTCAGCACTCAACTGCACATTCAGCGCACCTAACGTGGCGTCCAGTTGCTCCCGGGTCCGGGAGCCGAGGATCGGGATCAGCGCCGTGGTCGAGCGCCTGGCCTTTTCCCGCAACCAGGCGATGGCCACGTGGGTCGGGCTGGCGTCCAGTTCGGCGGCGACATCGATCAAGGTGTCGAGCAGGGCGGTTTCGCGGGCGCTTTTTTCGGCGTGAATCAGCACGCCGAGCTTGTTCGCGCGGTTGTCGCCTTCACTGTTGCGATACTTACCGGTGAGGAAGCCGCCACCCAGCGGCGACCACAAGGTCGCGGCCAGGCCCAGGGCTTCGGCCATCGGCAGTTGCTCACGCTCAGCGGTGCGTTCGGCGAGGCTGTACTCGACCTGGATCGCAGCAATCGGCGCAAAACCACGTACCTCGGCCAGCAGGTCGGCACGGGCGATGCGCCAGGCGGGGAAGTTCGACAGCCCGGCGTAATGAATCTTGCCGGCACTGACCAGGTCGTCGAAGCCGCGCAGGATCTCTTCCATGGGCGTGACGCCGTCGCTCATGTGCGCCCAGAACAGGTCGATATGCTCGGTCTTCAGCCGTTTGAGGCTTTCTTCGACGGCACGCACCATGTTCTTGCGGCTGTTGCCAGTGTGGGAAATGCCGGCCGCCGGTGTAGTCCCGAGGGTGTATTTGGTGGCGATGACCAGGCGATCCCGCTCTGCGGCGATGAATTCGCTGAGCATGGCCTCGGACTGCCCGCCCTGATAGCCGTTGGCGGTATCGATGAAATTGCCACCGGCTTCCAGATAGCCATCAAAAATCCGTCTGGCTTCGTCACGCTCGGCGCCATGGCCCCAACCGGTACCGAAATTACCGGCGCCCAGCGCCAGTTCGGAAACCCGCAAGCCGGTTTTACGACCGAAAACTTTGTAATGCATGGGATGACTCCAGAGTGATGGCGACAAGGCTTATTAGATTACCAGCAACATCTATTAAATATGATGCCAGTAATCTAATGCGTCAAGGCGCTTTTCCTTTCTGCATAAAACCGCCGATCACCGGTCACGTTTTTCATTCGCAATGGCATACTGCCGCCCATGACTATCGATTCCCCCTTAAGCGCCTGGCAGCATGCCATCGAACAAAAGGGCTTCGTCCAGGACGAGGCCCAGGAACATGCCGTGTGGGCCCTGCAAAAATGCCACGAAGCGCTGCACGAAGGCCGCGCGCCCATTTCCGGCGTGTACCTGTGGGGGCCGGTGGGGCGGGGCAAGACCTGGTTGATGGACCAGTTCTACCAAAGCCTGCGAGTACCGGCGCGGCGCCAGCACTTTCACCACTTCATGGGCTGGGTGCACCAGCGCTCGTTTCAACTGACCGGCACCGCTGATCCGCTCAAGGCGTTGGCCCGTGAACTGGCCGAAGAAGTGCGCGTTCTGTGTTTCGATGAGTTGTTCGTCAACGACATCGGCGACGCGATTATTCTCGGGCGGCTGTTCCAGGTGATGTTCGAACAGGGCGTGGTGGTGGTCTGCACGTCCAATCTGCCACCGGACCAGTTGTACGCCGACGGCTTCAATCGCGACCGCTTCATGCCCGCCATCGCGGCGATCAAGCAGCACATGCAGGTGATTGCAGTGGATGGCGGGGAAGATCATCGCCTGCATCCGGGGGCCGCTTCGCAACGTTATTGGGTGGCCGAGCCCGGCAGACCCGGCGCGCTGGATGAAGTGTTTCAGGTATTAAGCGTCGGCCAGTCAGTATCGAGCGAGCCGATCCAGGTCGGCTACCGTTCCCTTGAGGTGATCAAGGCCGGCCCGACAGTGCTCTGGACCCGTTATGCCGCGTTGTGCGAGCAACCCTTCGCCGCCATGGATTTCATCGCCCTGTGCGATACCTACGGCGCTATTCTGTTGAGTGACGTGCCCAACCTCAGCGCACAGAAACGCGCCGGGCGCATTGCCCGCGGCACCGAGGACGGTGTCGAGCGAGTGGACGCGGGAGATCGCGAGTTGCCGCAGTTGTCGGTGCATGACGACGGGGTGCGACGGTTCATTGCCCTGGTCGACGAGTGCTACGACCGCAAGGTACCGCTGTACCTTGAGGCGCAGGTGCCGATGGCGTCGCTTTACACCGAGGGTTATCTGGAGTTCCCGTTCCGCCGCACCCTCAGTCGATTGCAGGAAATGCAACTGCAACGGTTTGCCGAAGTTTGATCGGGAGCAGCGAACATGAATCAGCCCCTGTCACACCATTTGCTGACCATGGCCTATCAAAACGCGTGGGCCAATCACCGACTGGCCAAGGCCTGGCGTCAGTTGAGCCCGCAGGAACTGAGCGCACCCCGGGTCAGCTTCTTCCCGACGATCCGCGCCACGCTCAACCACATCCTCACCTGTGACTGGTTTTATGTGGACGCCCTGGAGCGCGAACTGCGCGGCGACGATCCGCATCCCGATTGCCGGGTGTTTTTCAAGGAAGACGAGCCCTGCCTCACGGCAACGGACCTGATTGGCGAACAGGCCCACGTCGACCGCCGGCTGATCGCCTACTGCGAACAGATGCGCGACGCCGACCTCGGCAAAATCGTGACCATCGCCCGCGACACCCCGCAACACGACAGTCGTTTGCGCCTGCTGTCCCATTTGTTTGAACACCAGATCCATCACCGCGGCCAGGTTCACGCCATGCTCAGCGGCACCTCGGTCCAGCCACCGCAACTCGACGAGTTTTTCTGCGCCGGAGAGTCGCACTTGCGCGCCGAGGATTTTGCCGAGCTGGGATGGACCGAAGCCTTGATCTGGGGCGCTTGAGCGCCAAAAATTTGCGCGGTTGCGATTGTCGGTACCACGGTGCTCGCGCTATGGTCTGCCGGCACTTCAGCGTGAAATACATGCTGGGGGCTACTTCATGTGTGATCGAGGATGGAAATGGACTCCGCAGAAATTCTTGTGCTTCAGGCCAGTTACACCAATCCGGTGCATGCCGAGGCTATTTGTCTGGTGTTGAACCACTACGCCGAGGACCCGATGGGAGGCGGTCAGCCGTTGCCAGCCAATGTACTGGCGCAACTCCCGGCAGAGCTCGCCAGGCGCCCCCACGCTTTCAGCGTGCTGGCCTTTGTCGGTGGCGAGCCGGCCGGGCTGGTCAATTGCTTCGAGGGGTTCTCGACCTTTGCCTGCCGGCCGCTGGTCAATGTGCACGATGTGTCGGTGGTGAAAAAATTTCGCGGCCTGGGCTTGAGCCAGAAGATGCTGCAAAAGGTCGAGGACATCGCCCGTCAACGTGGCTGCTGCAAGCTCACCCTGGAAGTGCTGGAAGGCAATGCCGTGGCGCAGGGTTCGTATGAAAAAGCCGGTTTCGCTGCCGGCATGTTCGACCCGGCTCATGGTCGAATGCTGTTCTGGACCAAGAGCCTCTGACTCAACAGGCAAAAAAGGGCGCCGATCAGGACGCCCTGTAGTCTTCTCCGACTGTAGAGCCGCAGTCAGGAGGCCATGGATCATTTCGGTCTGTAGGTTTCAGTCATTTGTGCGGTTTGATCGTCCGGGACCCGCAGCTCAGTGCTTTGGATAGGGTGGCCCAGAGCTTGTTGCTGGGCCAGTCGCAGGCTTTCGTAGTAATAGCGCATGCGTTCGGCTCCACCTTCGGCAAAAGCGCTGGTTGAGCCCAAAGCCATCAGGCCGGCGAGAATCATTGCGGTGCGTTTCATGGTTTGCCTCCCACTTACAGATGTCGGATGCCTTTCGTCCATGAATCAATGAAGCAGTGTCGAAATGGCATTATCCGCCGATTCGGTTAAATGGGAATTAACTTCACCAACGGTCTTCATTACTGGAACGGGTGCATGAAAAAGGGGCCGGAAGCGGCCCCTGGAAGGATTACTGCTGAGCGACCGCGGGTGGCCTTTCAGGCTTCATCAGACTGAAGTCGATCAACGCACGTTGCTTACGCTCATAGGGGTTGCCGATCATCAATGGCCGGGCCTTGAAGCTGTCGCTGACCAGGCTCTTGCTGCGATCGAGTTCGTCGAAGCTCAAGCCTGCCAGATCGGCCCAGGTGTGGATCAGGTACGAGCTGCTGTAAGGACGCGAGAGATCGCCTGCGAGGTTCCAGTCATGGGCTGCTCGCCATTTCGGGGAAGCCCAGGCCATGAACGGAATGGTGTACATCGGTGCTGTCGGCTTGTTCTCGTTGCGCCCCAGGGTGCTGTGGCCCACGGAATCGAACACGTCTTCGCCATGGTCGGAGAGGTACAGCAGGAAGCCGTTCGGGTCGGTCCTGGCGTAGTCCTTGATCAGGCTGGACACCACGAAGTCGTTGTACAGCACGGCGTTGTCGTAGCTGTTGTACGTCGGCAACTGGTCATCGCGAATGCCGGCAGGCACGCCGTCACGGTCCTGGAACTTGTCGAAGGTCGACGGGTAGCGGTACTGGTAGCTCATGTGCGTGCCAAGCAAATGCACGACGATGAGTTTGCGCGGTGCCGCATCGGCCAGGGCCTTGTTGAACGGCTCGATCACGTCGCCATCGTACTGGGCGGCGTTCTGGTTGCGGTTGTTGTTCAGGTACACCTGCTCGTCAGCCTGTTCGGAGAAGGTCGTGAGCATGGTGTTGCGCTTGGTCATGGTCTGCTGGTTGGTGATCCAGAAGGTCTTGTAGCCCGCCTGTTTCATCATGCTGACCAACGATGGTGTCGACAGGTACAGGTCCGGGTTTTCTTCGTCGGCGAAGGTCAGGACCTGCTGCAGTGCCTCAATGGTGTAGGGGCGCGGTGTGATGACGTTGTCGAATACGTCCAGTTGATCCTTGAGCTTGTCCAGTTCCGGCGTGGTTGCCCGGGGATAGCCGTACAGGCTCATGCGCTGACGGTTGGTGGACTCGCCGATCACCAGCACCAGGGTCGCAGGCGTGTTGGCCGTGGCGTCCTTGAGGTTGTGCAGTGGTGGAATCTTACTGGCGCTTTCCAGCATGTCCTGCATTCCGGACAGGGTGTCGAGGTAACGGTGATAGGCCACGGCCATTTGCCATGGCACCGCAGGTTCGATGCGGGTTTCGAACTTCTCGAAGCCGGCGGCGAAACTGCCGGTGCGCTGGGTCTGCTTGATCAGCGGATAGGCGACCACGGCGAACAGGAGGGCTGTTGCCGCGACCAGCGCCTTGCCACGGGGCAGGTACACCGGGCGCAGGCGTGTCCACAGGAACCAGGAAAAAGCGCTGTGGGCCAGGAACGCCGGCACCATCCACCAGGCAAAGTACTGGGTCATGTACTCGCCGGCTTCAGCCACGTTCGACTCGAACATGATGAAGATGACGCTCTGGGAAAATTCCTGCTGATAAATGAAGAAATATCCCAGGCTCGCCATGGAGCACGCCCACAGTACAACGCCGATCACGGCGGCCATGACCCGGGTTTGCCGGGGGAACAGCAACATCGGCGCCAGCCAGATGGCGCTCATGACGAAGGCCTGGCGGAATCCGGTAAAGCCGGAGGTGCCAGTCAGCTGGATCAGTAGTTGGGTAATGCCGGAAAAGTACCAGAAGAATACAAACAGCCAGAGGAATCCGGCCCAATCAAATCCTGCCGCAGTCGTTTTGCTGCGTTTAAACAAAGACATTCAGCGCTCCAGCCGAGAATTCACTACCACCGCCGGGACTTGGATATCGCGGACGACGAACGAGGGCCGCGCGGAATCGGGCGACCTAAACGTGTAATTGTCGTGTAACAATTGTGAAAATTATGTGAGTTGCCAGGAGTGGCAGGGCGTGAGCCGGTGCGGAAGCAGTGCAATCAGCTCCCGCTTGAAAGGAGGGGGTGTCAGGCCAGTGGAGCGCGTTGCGTCACAGCCAGGGGCTGCGTCTGACCGGTTTGCAGCAGCAGCCGCAAGTGCGCCAGCTCCTGTTTCAATTGATCGCGTTCGTCCTTCAACTGGCGCAATTCATCGCGACGGATTGTGACGTAAAGGGTTTGTGCTGGCAGTGCGGTGTGTACTGTGCCCATTGCTCACCTCGCAAATGGCGTGTCTCAACTGTAGGTACGCCTCGAAATCCGGGGCTGACCTACTATCGGCGCCAATTTTGATTTCTTTTACCCCCAAAGGGAACTTTTTTATTTTTCATGGTCGTTGTGTCTTCGGTTTGATTCCCGACGTTATCCATCAGGATCGGGCACAATGCCCGGAAACTTCACGCCAACGCTCTGGACTAACCTCATGAGTCGCGTTGGGCTATAACCTTTGACACACTTTTATTTGTAGTAGGGAGCATCAGCACATGCAACTCGGGATTATTGGACTGGGCCGCATGGGCGGCAATATTGCGCGGCGCCTGATGCTCAACGGGCACACCACCGTTGTTTATGACCGCAATACCGCCTTTGTCGAAGCCCTGGCCACAGAAGGCTCCACGGGCGTCACCGATCTGCCAGCGCTGGTCGCTGGCCTGGCCAGGCCGCGTGCGGTCTGGGTCATGCTGCCGGCAGGCGCACCGACCGAAGAAACCATCGACACCCTGAGCACCTTGCTCGAAGCCGGCGACACCATCATCGACGGCGGCAACACCTTCTATAAGGACGATATCCGTCGGGCGAAGACCCTGTCGGAAAAAGGCCTGCATTACATCGACGTCGGTACGTCCGGCGGCGTCTGGGGTCTGGAGCGCGGTTACTGCATGATGATCGGCGGCGATGCCGAGACCGTTAAGCGCCTCGACCCGCTGTTCGCAACCCTGGCCCCGGGCGTGGGCGACATCCCGCGCACCAAGGACCGCAAGTCCGACGACGAGCGTGCCGAACACGGCTACATTCACGCCGGTCCCGCCGGCGCCGGGCACTTCGTGAAGATGATCCACAACGGCATCGAATACGGAATGATGCAGGCCTTCGCCGAGGGCTTCGACATCCTCAAGACCAAAAACAGCGAGAGCCTGCCGCAAGACCAGCGTTTCGACCTGAACGTCGCCGACATCGCCGAAGTCTGGCGTCGTGGCAGCGTGGTGTCCTCGTGGTTGCTGGATCTGACCGCAGACGCCCTGGCCAGCGATCCGAAGCTTGACGGTTTCTCCGGGTCCGTGGCCGACAGCGGTGAAGGACAATGGACCATCGAAGCCGCCATGGAACAAGCGGTGCCGGTGCCGGTGCTGTCGAACTCGCTGTTCTCTCGCTACCGCTCGCGTGGGCAAGGGACCTTTGGCGACAAGGTTCTCTCGGCCCAGCGCTTCGGCTTCGGCGGCCATGTGGAGACCTCGAAAAAATGACCCACACGATCCGCAGAAAATCCAAGGCTGAACCCGCGCCGCCGACTACGCTGTTCCTGTTCGGCGCCCACGGCGATCTGGTCAAGCGCCTGCTGATGCCGGCGCTGTACAACCTCAGCCGTGACGGTTTACTCGGGAATGGACTGCGGATCATCGGCGTTGACCACAACGCCATCAGCGATGAAGGCTTCGCGAAAAAACTCGAAGACTTCATCCGCAACGAGGTGGCCACCAGGACCGGCAAGGGCGATCAAGCCCTTGACCCGGCGCTGTGGGCCAAGCTCGCCAAAGGCATCAGCTACGTCCAGGGCGATTTCCTGGACGACAGCACTTATCAAGCGCTGGCGGCAAAAATCGCCGACAGCGGTACCGGCAATGCGGTGTTCTACCTGGCCACCGCGCCGCGTTTCTTCAGTGAAGTGGTGCGCCGCCTCGGCTCGGCCGGCTTGCTGGAAGAAACCCCCGAGGCTTTCAGAAGGGTGGTGATCGAAAAGCCCTTCGGCTCCGACCTGCATACGGCCGAAGCCTTGAACGCGTGCCTGCTCAAGGTGATGACGGAAAAGCAGATCTACCGCATCGACCATTACCTGGGCAAGGAGACCGTGCAGAACATCCTGGTCAGCCGCTTCTCCAACAGCCTGTTCGAAGCGTTCTGGAACAATCACTACATCGACCACGTGCAGATCACCGCCGCCGAAACCGTCGGCGTGGAAACCCGTGGCAGTTTCTATGAGCACACCGGCGCGCTGCGGGACATGGTGCCCAATCACCTGTTCCAGTTGTTGGCGATGGTGGCGATGGAACCGCCCGCCGCATTTGGTGCCGATGCGGTGCGCGGCGAGAAAGCCAAGGTCGTTGGCGCGATCCGCCCATGGACAGTCGAGGAGGCCCGCGCCAACTCGGTGCGCGGCCAATACGCCGCCGGTGAGATCGACGGCAAGGCACTGCCGGGCTATCGCCAGGAAAACAACGTCGCCCCCGACAGCAATACCGAAACCTATGTGGCCCTCAAGGTCATGATCGATAACTGGCGTTGGGTCGGCGTACCGTTCTACCTGCGTACCGGCAAGCGCATGAGCGTGCGTGATACCGAGATCGTGATTTGCTTCAAACCGGCGCCCTATGCGCAGTTCCGCGATACCGAGGTCGATGAGCTGCAGCCGACCTATTTGCGCATTCAGATCCAGCCGAATGAAGGCATGTGGTTCGACTTGCTGGCCAAGCGTCCCGGTCAGGCACTGAAAATGGACAACATCGAGCTCGGGTTTGCCTACAAGGACTTCTTTGAGATGCAGCCGTCCACCGGCTACGAAACCCTGATCTACGATTGCCTGACGGGCGACCAGACGCTGTTCCAGCGCGCCGACAACATCGAAAACGGCTGGCGCGCGGTGCAACCGTTCCTGGATGCCTGGCAGCAGGACTCCAGTGTGCAGAGCTATGCCGCCGGGGAAAACGGCCCCAAGACCGGCGAAGAATTGCTCACCCGTGACGGCCGCGTCTGGCACCGCCTCGGATAATGTGGGAGCGAGCTTGCTCGCGATGGCGGCGGCACATTCAACATCCTTGTGTCTGACAGACCGCTATCGTCGGAGCGCCGCCCGGAGCAAGCTCGCTCCCACAGGGTCGGCAGTGTTAGAGCCAGTAGCTCACCGCATACCACCCGAGCACGCCCATCACCACGGTGTATGGCAATGCCATCCAGACCATTCGCCCGTAAGACAGGCGCACCAGCGGTGCAATCGCCGAGGTCAGCAGGAACAGAAACGCCGCCTGGCCGTTGGGCGTCGCCACGCTCGGCAGGTTGGTGCCGGTATTGATCGCAATGGCCAGCGTTTCGAAATGCTCACGGGTCATCTCCCCCGCGATGAACGCGCGCTTTACTTCGGTGATGTAAATGGTTGCCACGAACACGTTGTCGCTGATGGCGGACAGCAGGCCGTTGGCAATGAACAGCATGCCCGGTTGTTGGTCTGCCGGAAGCGTCAGCACCCAGTGGATCAGCGGGGCAAACAGTTGCTGATCGTGAATCACCGCGACCACAGCGAAAAACACCACCAGCAATGAGGTGAATGGCATGGCGTCCTTGAACGCGGTGCCCAGGCGGTGTTCGTCGGTGATGCCGGTAAAGGCGGTGATCAGCACGATCACCATCAAACCGATCAAACCCACTTCGGCGATGTGAAACGCCAGCCCGGCAATCAGAATCAATGCGGCAAAGCCTTGCACCAGAAGCGCTGCACGTTGGCGCGTGGTGCGCTCGGCATTGTCTTCGGCGGCGTAGTTGGCCAGCACCGCACGGACGTTATCCGGCAGCAGCGTGCCGTATCCGAACCAGCGCAGCTTTTCCAGCAGGACGCACGTCACCAGCCCGGCAACCAGTACCGGCAGGGATACCGGCGCAACCCGGGTAAAGAACTCGGCGAAGTGCCAGCCCATTTCATGGCCGATCAGCAGGTTTTGCGGCTCGCCGACCAGCGTACAAACGCCGCCCAGCGCGGTGCCCACGGCACCGTGCATCAGCAGGCTGCGCAGAAAGGCGCGGAACTGTTCGAGATCGCCCTGGTACAGGGTGGGCAGGTGTTTGTCGTCGCTGAACTCGCTGTCCTGACGCGGATCGTTACCCGAGGCAACGCGGTGATACACCGAATAAAAGCCTACGGCGGCACTGATGATCACGGCGGTCACGGTCAGGGCATCGAGGAACGCCGACAGAAAGGCCGACAGAAAGCAGAACATCAGGGCCAGCAGGGCCTTGGAGCGGACCCCGAGCAGCAGGCGCGAGAACAGGTACAGCAACAGGTCCTTCATGAAATAGATGCCGGCCACCATGAACATCAGCAGCAGGATCACCGGAAAGTTGTGCAGCAACTCGTCGTACAGTGCCTGGGGCGTGGTCATCTTCAGCAGCAGGGCTTCAATCATCAGCAGGCCGCCAGGCATCAGCGGATAGCATTTGAGCGCCATGGCCAGGGTGAAGATGAACTCCAGCACCAGTAGCCAGCCGGCAGCCACCGGGCCTGCGGTCCAGAGCACCAGGGCATTGAGGATGAGAAAGCCGACGATGCAGGCCTTGTACCAACGGGGCGAGTGCCCGAGAAAGTTGTGCGCGAACGCCTGGGCCATTGAACCGGACATCGGCTGCTCCTTGTCTTGAGAAGCGCGCAACTTGCCGTAAGCGCGCGAGAAGATCAAGCGCAGGAAAAATGCCGGTGTTTATCCCTGGAAGCGAGCGATGACCGCCTTGTAGTTTCCTTGCAGCGAATAGCCTCCAACGACGATGTTGCCATCGGCTTGCGCGGCGATACAGGTGGCGGTATCCAGGCTGGGGCCGAGGCGGGTACGTGTATAGCCACTGCCTTTGCCAAAACGGCGATCGGGAAGGCCGTTAGGCAGGTATCGCCCGAGAATGAAGTCTGCTTCGACGCCGCCGATGGTGGCGCCCGCCGTCAGCACAGTGCCATCGGGCTGCAACTGCGCGGCGGTCCACTGGCATCCGCTGTAACCGATTTCCCGACGCTGCGGGTGTCCTCCGTTGCAATGAGTGTCGGGGCGGCCGTTGCTGTGCATTTTAAATGTCAGGCAGTGCATTGGTTCGCTACTGCTGCCAAAACACAGGACGTCACCTTCGTTTTGCTGGACCACCCGGCTGACCCGGGCGCCATGCCCTTGCGCCTTGAAGGTCATGAATCCATCCACGGCAAAACGGTCGTCGAGGCGCCCATCAGGGTGATAGCGTGCCAGCAAGCCTTCCTCGGGAAAGTTGATCGATCCACCGACCAGGATTCGGCCATCACGTTGTACCGTCAGGCTGCTGAGCCAGGTATTCATCAGCAGGTGCCTGACCATCACGAAGCCGCGGTCATTGAACGAGCAGTCCAGCGAGCCTTCGACATCCAGTCGTATCAACATACCGACGTGATCGGCCAGTTCGAAGTGATGGTTGGCCAGGATCAGGATCCGGCCGTCTTGTTGTACGTCGACATCGCAGGCTTCAGCGCCCGGCACACCGGGAGGGAGCCATTTATCGCGCATGCCCAGGGACAAACCGCCAGGCAATCGCACGACACGGCGGCCATTATCGCCAAAGCTTCGAACCAGGCGACCGTCCTGATCCAGCAATGCCAGGGCCGGGAGCGTGCGGTGTGCGTTTTCGTATTGCAGGCCGGCCAACAGGATATTGCCGTCGGGCAAGATCAGGACCTTGGTGCCCATGGCTTCGAACCCCGGCTCGAATTGCCCGATGACACTGCCTTGTTTGCCGAACGTGAGGTCTGCGCAACCATCCTCCAGCAAGCGGGCCAGGCCAAAGCGGCTGCCATCGGCCATGCCGACTTTTGCAGCTACCAGCAAGCGACCTTGCGCATCGATCGCAACGCCATTGGCCAGGCTGAAAAGGCTGTCGGCGAAATAGACCTGGGTTTTGCCGTTGGCGGCAAACGTCGTATCGAGGGCCCCGGCGTTGTTCCGGGTGGTGGGGTAGGCAAAAGCGGACTGGATAGACATGCGCCGCATCTCCTTGCGAGTCGTCCTGGTCCAGAAGTTTGGGTGGCGACTTGTAAGGACAATATTCAATCCCTGAATGAAAGGATGCGCAACGG
Source organism: Pseudomonas sp. KH_046_1 (assembly GCF_057839025.1). Classification (NCBI taxonomy): domain Bacteria; kingdom Pseudomonadati; phylum Pseudomonadota; class Gammaproteobacteria; order Pseudomonadales; family Pseudomonadaceae; genus Pseudomonas; species Pseudomonas sp. KH_046_1. The sequence continues at coordinate 3,225,776 of NZ_CM174481.1, read as the reverse complement.
TAAGAACTAACAGACGGAGGGTCGTTGTGTGCCACAACAGTGTCTTTTCGAACCAATGGCGAGCCTGCAAAGTATCAGGCGTATGCAAAGTTCGAATTAAACAGTGTCAACTAGTGCGCGCGGCCAGAAAAAACCTGCGAGCTAAAGACAGGAGGAGGGCGCGGATTACTCCGGAGTAATCCGCAAAACGATCAGTGCGGCATCGACCACGATTGCAGTGTGTAACCTTCCTCGCTCAATTCGGCGCGGGCCTGTTCCAGCAGCAATTCGAGTTGTGCGGGATCGGAATAAGCGCTGCTTGGGATCTGCTTGCGGCCAATGCTGGTGCTGGTGCGGTCGATAACGGTCAGGCTGAGTTCGCCATTACCGTCCTGTGGAGCCCAGGCCACGCATTTGAATGGTTTAAATGCGCGGTCGGCAATCAGAAGTGCTTCGTTGATACGCAGCGGGGCGTTCATAGGGTCTTCTCTCTGTATGCCCAATCAAGTGATGTGCCGACGGTTGGGCTTACCGTTCGGCTGGTTACTTGTACTGATGCCCGCAACCAGGGTTTGGGTCACACACAATCAAAAGAAATTTCCACTTTATTTCACAGGCTCAAGAATGAGCCTGACATTGAAAGCTGAATGAAAGGAAAGAGTCGTTAGGCAACTAACATAATCGCAACTTATAACTGGTTGCATTGCATGGCTATAGTCAAACGGTACAAGCCCCTGTCAAATTCTTGCTAATGTTACAGCCAGGTCCGCCAAATGACTGTTTTTAATAAATTTTCGTAAATTTGGCGCCAAGGAACAGTCATGAGCGATGCGCCTGCCTTACGACGTTTATTAGTGGTGGACCCCTGTGACGATTGCTATCGTCTGTTCCCTGGATTGCGCGCGATTGGTTGGGACGTTGACAGCTGCACGCTAGAGAACGCCGCTGACCGAACCTGCGACGTGGGCTTGTTACGTTTGCAGCCCTTTCACCTTGAGCATCCGGAGGCTGTCAAAGAGTTGATCAGCCGCAGCGGCACCGAGTGGATAGCTGTACTCAATCAGGAAGTGCTGCGACTGCAAAATGTCGGCGACTTCGTCTGTGAGTGGTTTTTTGACTTTCATACCTTGCCGTTCGATGTGTCCCGGGTTCAGGTAACACTGGGCCGGGCGTTTGGCATGGCACGGTTGCGCGGGCAGGGCACGGTCCATGTTGACCAGCCCGAGCACGAATTGCTGGGCGACAGCAAACCTATCCGTGAACTGCGAAAACTGTTGAACAAACTGGCTCCGACCGAATCTCCGGTGTTGATTCGCGGTGAAAGCGGCACCGGCAAGGAACTGGTCGCACGAACCCTGCACCGTCTGTCCCAGCGTCACAGCAAACCCTTTATCGCGATCAATTGCGGTGCGATTCCCGAACACTTGATCCAGTCCGAGCTGTTTGGCCATGAGAAAGGCGCATTTACCGGTGCGCACCAACGCAAGGTCGGACGGATAGAAGCCGCCAACGGTGGCACTCTGTTTCTCGACGAGATCGGAGACCTGCCACTGGAGTTGCAGGCCAACCTGCTGCGGTTCCTCCAGGAAAAACACATCGAGCGGGTGGGCGGCAGTCAGCCGATTGCGGTGGATGTGCGGGTTCTGGCGGCGACGAACGTCGACCTTGAAGCGGCCATCGCGAAGAAACGCTTTCGCGAAGACTTGTATTACCGCTTGAACGTACTGCAAGTGTCGACCGTTCCGCTGCGCGAGCGCCATGGCGATCTGGCGACGCTGGCCAACCACTTCTCCCATTTCTACAGCCGTGAAACCGGGCGCCGCCCACGCAGCTTCAGCGACGACGCGTTGATTGCCATGGGCAAACACGACTGGCCAGGCAATGTTCGCGAACTGGCCAACCGCGTTCGTCGCGGGTTGGTGTTGGCCGAAGGCCGGCAGATCGAGGCCCGTGATCTGGGGTTGATCAGTCAGCATACAATCGCCGCGCCGATGGGCACCCTCGAAGAATACAAGTCCCGGGCCGAACGCCAGGCGTTGTGCGATGTATTGAACCGCCACAGCGATAACCTGAGTGTCGCCGCCAAAGTATTGGGTGTGTCGCGACCGACCTTCTACCGGTTGTTGCACAAGCACCAGATTCGTTGAACCCCGGCCGGAAACCAAAACCCCGTTGAGATTGCAATTGCAGCGGTTTTTTTGTTCGGCTCAGAAGTAGTAAGGGAGTTTCAGGCTGAACTGGAAGTCCGGGGCATCGTCCGTCATGCCGATGGACAGGTTGGGGACGATGGTCAGGTTGTCGGTGGCGGCAATGGTCATGCCGATGTTGAAATAACCGGCGTTGGCATCGCTGGAGACCACCGATTGCCAATCTCCGCCATCTTCCTTGAGCTTGCTTTTGCGTTGCACCAGGTCGGAGACCGAGAACGACATACTCATCTTTTCGTTCAAGGCGAACGCAATACCGGCGCCAATCTGGAAGCTGTCGCCGATGCGTACTTTGCCCGGTGTCTTGACCGCCGGGTTGGAACTGATGTCGTCGAAAGACTCTTCCAGGTTGTGCGTGTAGGACAGGCTGCCGAACAGCACGGCCGGATCGAACGTCTTGACCAGCGAGATCCCCGGCGTAATCGACCAGACGCCGTTACCGGTAGGCAAGGATTCAGGCACGGCCAGGTTGGAGTTATCGGCCACTCGAACCAGCTTGATGCCGAACGGGTCTTTGCCGGTAGGCGCCTTGACGCGCAAGGTCACCACAGCATCCGGCGTGTTGGCCGATTCGTCGAGGAATTTGTAGGCGATACCGAAGTTGACGTCACCAATGGTCGGGTCTTCCTTTACGGTCTCTTCGGTGGTGACGTTTGCGGTGCCACTATTGCCGCCACCGGACTGGTATGTGGACTCTCGGTAGACCACCGGCACGTTCAGGTCGAACTGCCAGCGATTGTTGAAGTTGTAGCGACCGGTGAGGTCAAGTGTCCAGGTGTCGGCCTTGATCCGGTCCAGGTTGATGGCGCCCAGGAAGATCGAGTCCAGGGCGAGAAAACCGTTGAGGACAAGTTGGCGGGTATCGTATCGGGAGTAGGTTATCCCGGTTTCGACGCTGAACTTGCCACCGCCGAAGAACCCGCTGGCCTCGTCATACAGGTTCGAAACGCTTTGCGCCGGTTGCGAGTCATTGGCCAGCGATTGTCCATAAGAGCTGCCGCTGCCCCCGGCTGCGCCCCCTGAAGCCGCCGCGGCACCGGTGCCGGTGGCGACGTTTGGATTGCCCTTGAGGTCCGCTGGCGACTTGGCCAAGCGTTTGGGAGGGGGCGCAGCGGGCTGTTCTTCGACCTGGCGGACCCGTTGTTCGAGCACCGCCAGGGCTTTTTGCTGTACTTCGTATCGTTGCTTCAACTCCAGAAGCTCTTGTTTGAGAGCCTCCAGTTCCGGGTCAGGTGCTGCCTGCAACATCGCCGCCGGGAGTAGAGCACTCAAGCATGCAACTGCACGCAGTGATACTGATCGGTGCATGGAATAAGCCGTCCATTTGTGCCCAATGGTCCAGACTCAGCGTAGTTCAATAGCCCATGGTCCGTAATGCAGCGAGTTGGTTGAGGTTGCAGTCCAATGCACCCGCACTCGGGCCATTATTGTTGAGCACTACGTTGAGTTGAGTCATGTTGTCGACCACATTGCTGCTGCCCAGCAACCGGGTGTTTTGCAGCAACCCGCCTTGGGCGACCTGTTGCAGGCTGGTGCCCTGGTTGTTGTTGGCGGTAATGGCCATCTGAACACCGCCACTGGTCGCGGAAACGGCGACACTGCCTGCGGCATTGCTGCCGGTAATGGTTTGACCGGCTATCAGCGCCTGGCCCTGGCTCGGCACCAGTGCAGGGGCCGTGCTGGCCTCTTTGACGTTGATGGCGATGTTGTTGTTTGCGCTGTTGCCATCGCCTGCGGCCCGTGTGACCTGGGTTATGCCCCGGGAAGTGCTCAGGGCTGCGCCCCCCGTCACGTGACCGCTGCCCGACCTGGACGAACTGCCATGACCGGATTGCTTGATGGTTGAAACATAGAACTCGGGCTTGACCGTTGCGGCCTGAAGCTGCATCGAGGTGGAGGCCCCGATCAGATCACCACTGGCATTGCGCCAGGTACTGCTCATGACGACACCGAAGCTGATGACCCGCCCCGGCATCACATATCGGCCACGCAACTCGGCCAGTTCCTGGTCCTTGATTTCGATGGGTCTGAACTCATCAGCAAAACCTGAAGTGTTCGCTGCCAGACAGACAGCGACCACCCAATACGAGGTTTTCATTTGCTGCTCCCGGAGCATCCTGCCCCCTATCATCTTGTTGGCGATTAAAAGAAGTCGCTCTGTATGAAACCAAAATCCATCAATTCGGCGTCTTTGACCGGGTTGAAGTTATCCATCTTGTTCTTGGCTGTCAGCGGTTCCGGTGGACTGCGTAACGCATTGGTCTTGTCGTAACCGGGACCGACGATAGCGAAAATAATGCCATTCCAGCCTTTGACAAAGTCATCATGGGAGTAGCGTTTGTGACCGAGTACCGGGTCGCCGATATAGACCCAGTGCTTGTCCGCCCGCTGCAACACCACGAAGTGCTTGTAGCCGCGAATTTCCATCAGCACCACCACCGGAATCGTCACGGCTTCGAGTCTTTCCGGCGGGATCCTGTAGCCCCGGGCGCGCATGCCGATGCGTTCTATGTAGCGCTTCATGTCCAGCATGGAAAAACCCTGGGTACGCACAAGGTCCTGGTCTGCGGTGACCAGCATGCCTTTGATGATGTGCTCCTCATCGACGTCGAGCCAATAGGCCTGGCGCAGTATCGTTGCCAGCGCGGCGGCGCCGCAGCTGAAATCGGTTTTCTGTTCGACGATGTCGCTGAACTTGCGCTCGCGCAAACTCTGTACGTGCTTGTACACCAGCACGCCACCCGGCAGGGCGGCAACCGGCATCTGTGCAGCCTGGGTCAGGCCAGACAGGCAGAGCAGGGCGAACAGGACAGTCTTACGCATGATCGATACGCCTTGGGACTGTGGAAAAGCCCCGTCGCCGGGGCTTTCATTGCAATCGAGATTACAGACAGGACTTGCAGCCCGCGGAGATGGACAGCGAGTTGTTTTGCTGGTTGCCCACACCCGACGATACGTTGGCTCCGCCGTTACCGGAGAAGTTGTTCATCGAACCCGTTATCGACGCATTGTTGGTTACAGGAGCTTTCCAGCCCTCTGGCGTCATCAATTGTTGAGTGGTTACGCCAGCCAGACCGAGTACACCCACGGCTACGAAATCAGTCTGGGTGCTGTCGTCATGGTTGGCGTTGTTGGTGACGTTCAGCCCGGACGTGCTTTGGTTGGCCGCCGCCGCCGCTAGTGCTACACGACCGCCGGAAACGGCAATCGCCAGGTTGTTTTTCTGTTGGTTGAACTCGCCGGTGGTCACGTTGATGCCGAGGTTGCCGGAACCGCTGTTGCCAGCGTTATTGAGTGTTGTGTTGTTGGTGTTGGAGTGGTTCCTGGCGGTGTTGCCGGTGCTCTTCTGAGTCGCGCTGGAGACGGCGACCGCGGTGCCGAAGATGAAGCTTTCGTCAGCCGTGGCAAGGGCGGCGGCGTTGTCTTGTTGGTTGCCGTTACCGGCTGCGACGTTGGCGCCCATGTTGCCGTTGGAGTTGTTCAGGGAGTTATCGACTTTAGCGTCGTTTTTGGTGTCCCGATTCAATACGCTGCTGTCACTACTTTCCTGCGAGTCCAGCACGGAGGCCCCGGCGCCTGCTGTAATCTGCAGAATTTGTTCCAGCGTCGGGCCATTAGGCTGCTGGTTGTTGCTCTGGCCATCGCTCTGGCCGTTGCCTTGATCATCATCAAGGCTGGCTGCTTGTGCTGCAAATGCCATCACTGCTGCCAGAGCGAAAGCCAGAGGTTTGAGAGCAGTTGTCGGGTTCATGGTGTTTCTCCGTGCTCATTAGTTGGTCAGGTGTTGGTACTTCCCTAATCGCACTGTTTCGGGGTCAGTCAGCGACCCGGATGGTCAGGGTGTTAGCCATTCGGTTCCCCACCCCGGCACTCTGGTTTACCTGGATCACTCCCCGGCTGCCGGTGAAGGCCTGGTCGCTTGTCACGACCTGGCGACTGCCGTTTGGGGTGCCGGTTGCTCCCGAGCTCGGTAACAACGCCACGTTCTGTTGAGAAAGGGCACTATCGTCAATGGCTTGCGGTGCAGCACTGATGCTGATGCGCATGGCGTTGGCCATCTGGTTGTTCGCCCCGGCGCCCTGGTTGACGCCCAGTACGCCGTTGCCATTACTGAAAGAGTTGCCGCCGATAGTGGCCGTCGCATCCATCGACGGATTGGCGGGCGTGGTGATTCTCTGCCTGACACTGGTGGTAGCATCGGCCTGGGTACCAATGGCGATCGCGCGGACGTTGGCCTGCTGCTGTTGATCGCCAGCCGCGTGGTTGACGTTGAAGTTGCCGCGGTATTGAGTACCGGAATCCTGGAGGGTGGCGTTGTTCACCGAACTGACGCCCGAGTCGGCCATCACGCTGGTGCAGCCGAGCAGGGCAAGTAATAGCAGGGATCGACTCATCTCATTGGCCTCCCGCCATTCTGCCCAGTGAACCGAGGCCGCTGCTCATGGCGCGGTTGATGGTTCCGGAAATCGCGCTGCCACTGCCACCGCCGTGGCCGACGGACATGCCGGGCATACCGTTGGGATTGGTGACGACGTTGATGCCTTGCAGGCCACCCAGGCTTTGTCCGTTGCTGTGGCGAAGGGCCGTTCCGGTGGTGACCCCGGCAATGTCGGCGTCGCTGAGTTCGCCGGTGACGCGGGCCGATGGGTTGGTGTTGAGGGTGTTCGGGTTTGGATCTCTGCCGCCGCTGCGACCGATGGGCGTCGGGTGAATGGTGCGATCAAGCACGATGACACCGTTGCCTTCGGCTTGAACGTCAAAACTGAAAGCCGCGCCTGCAGCGCTCGCGATCAGCAGCAGGCACGTCAAGGCTTTTTTATCGAGTATCCCCACGACGTTCTTTCCTTCTCATGTGGGCTGGCTCTGGTTGGCTTTGTGAAGGAGAGAGCGAAAGCTGTGCCGGTTTTTGAATATCTCGTTGATTCAATGGCTTATGAATATTGTCCGGATAGCCTTTGCCGAGAATGTTTCAAAGGTGAGACGAAACCCTGCGCAGGCAGCCCTTATTTGCGGATAAATCGCTCTGGAACAAGGGTTTCAGCGGCGTTGTATCAATGACTTAACAAATCCGGTGATCCAGCGGTGAAGGGCGCTGAAACAGGCGGTTTGAGGCAGGAAGGGTGTTTCAGGATCGGACACTTTTCCCCCGGGACAGGGGGGGGTGGTGGGGAAATTGCCCCAAACACCGGTCAGGTGCCGAGCAATCGGGTCACGGCGTTCAGTGCCTGGAGTCGGCGTTCTGCCCAATCTCCGCGCAGTACTTGAACCGGTTGTGCGTGGCGCTCAAGCCAGGCCAGGGTCTGCTCGAAAAATGCCTGGCGCTCACTCAATCGGGGCTGGCAACGCTGGCCATCATCCGTCCAGTCGACGTGTTCCGGCGACAGCAGCAAGTGCAAGTCGTAATGCCGGGCCAGCAGCGCTTGTTCAATCCAGGCGGGGCAGTCGCCAAACAGGGTTTGGCTCCAGAGGATATTGCTCAGCAGGTGCGTGTCGAGGATCAGCAAGGACGGTTGTTGCGCCCGCGCTTCGTCTTCCCATGCCAATTGACCGCGGGCGATGTGCGGAATATCGGCCAAGGTGGTGTCCCGCGGATTCTGCTCGATGAACCAGCGTACATACTCGTCGACCCAAACCCCGCCGAAACGCTGTTGCAACTCGGCCGCCAGCCAGCTTTTACCGCTGGATTCCGGGCCTGTGAGTACCAGGACTTTCATGCGCGCAACGCCGGATCGGCGCGCCATTGGCGCCAGCCCTGCACGGCGATAACGGAGAACAGCCCGTACAGGGTGGCGGTCAGGTACAGGTCCTTATAGATGAACAGCCCGACGAAAATCACATCCAGGGCGATCCATAGTGGCCAGCACTGGACTCGTTTTTGCGCCATCCAGACCTGCGCCACCAGGCTGAATCCGGTCAGCGCGGCATCGAGCCAGGGTTGTGCAGCGTCGGTCCAGTTGGCCATGGCTGCCCCCAGCAACAGGCTGCCGAGTGCGCCGATGGCCAGGCTCAACGCCACGGAACGGGAATCGAGCCAACTGACTTCGCGGCCATGGGTCGTTTCACCCCCCCGTGTCCACTGCCACCAGCCGTAAAGCTGCAAGGCGGCATAAACGACTTGCAGCAACATGTCCGAATACAGCTTCACCTCAAAAAAGATCCAGCTGTATAGCAGCACCATGACCAGGCCGATGGGCCAGCACCAGGGGTTCTGTTTGACCGTCAGCCAGACGGCAATGACACCGAGGGCGGCGGCAAACAGTTCAAGCCCGGACATGGAGGTTCCTTGGTGAAATCGAAGAGGGGGCGAATTGTAACCGGATTGGCGTCGGGAATCCCGTGGCGCAAGGTGTGCTTCATTGGTACGCGATAACACGGCAGCGCCAATCGGACTTGTCTGATAGGATTTCGGCCCCGCACGGGTTAACCCGGAACAGGGTTGTTTTTTCACAGGATTTTTACGGTTCTGTGGTGATCCTTGATACGCGGGGCTTCAGCATCGCTGATCGCAATTCAAGCTTTTGAAAAATACTAACGGGGCATGCCGATGTGCATAGCCTTTTGGGGGATTGATGGATCTTTGGACCGCCTTTCAGGCATTGATTCTTGGGGTTGTAGAAGGGCTGACCGAGTTTTTGCCCATTTCCAGTACCGGCCACCAGATCATCGTGGCCGACATGCTCGGCTTCGGGGGCGAGCGGGCGATGGCGTTCAACATCATTATCCAGTTGGGTGCCATCCTGGCGGTGGTATGGGAGTTTCGACGCAAGATCTTCGACGTGGTCATCGGCCTGCCGACCCAGCCGGGCGCTCGGCGGTTTACCGCGAACCTGTTGATCGCGTTCTTGCCGGCCGTGGTGTTGGGTGTGATGTTCGCCGACCTGATCCACGAGTACCTGTTCAATCCGATCACCGTGGCAGCGGCGCTGGTCGTGGGCGGGGTCGTCATGTTGTGGGCCGAGCGCCGCCAGCATGAAGTCCACGCCGAAACGGTGGATGACATGACCTGGAAAGATGCCCTGAAAGTCGGCTTCGCCCAATGCCTGGCCATGATTCCGGGCACTTCGCGTTCGGGCTCGACGATCATCGGCGGGTTACTGTTCGGCCTGTCGCGCAAGACTGCTACCGAGTTTTCGTTCTTCCTGGCGATGCCGACCATGGTCGGCGCAGCGGTGTACTCGGGTTACAAATACCGTGACCTGTTTGTCCCGTCTGATTTCCCGGTGTTCGCGGTTGGTTTCGTCACGGCATTCGTCTTCGCGATGATCGCGGTCCGTGGGCTGCTCAAGTTCATCGCCAACCACAGCTATGCGGCGTTTGCCTGGTATCGCATTGTGTTCGGCCTGATCATCCTGGCGACCTGGCAATTCGGCTGGGTCGACTGGAGCGCGGTCAAGCCGTGAGTGACTCAAGCTCGCGCAATAACCCCGGGCGCCAGCCCGGGGGACAGATCCGCCAGCCACGGCTGAAGTGGCTGGTGTTTGCAATCCTGTGCGCGTTGCCGCTGTCGGGTTCAGTGTCGTCATGGCTGCACGGGGTGTCGCTGATTCCCCTGGCGGCCTACGGCATCGTCAGCGTGGTGACGTTTTTTCTGTACTGGAGCGACAAGCGCAAGGCCCGCGCCGAGCAATGGCGTACGCCGGAGAATGTCCTGCATGCGCTGGAGCTCGCCGGTGGCTGGCCCGGTGCCTTGCTGGCCCAGCAAGCGTTTCGGCACAAAACCCGCAAGGTCTCGTACCAGTTGGTGTTCTGGATCATCGTGCTCATGCACCAGGTGTTCTGGATCGATCACCTGTTCCTCGGCGCGCACTTGTTCGCCTTGTTCTGATAAACAAGGCGCTATAGCAACAGGCCGACTTGAGTGCGCTTTGGCAGTTTGCTCACCACCAACTGGTGCGAACGCTGCAGCAAACCCTGTAGTTCTTCGCTGCCGAGCGGGTAGGGCGTTTCCATGATGATCCACTGGGCGCGCGCCAGATAAGGCGCAGGATGAATTCCCGGACGGTCGCAATGACCGAGAAACAGATCCTTGTCGACCTTGAAGGCCAGGGAATCACCCCGCAGGCCCTGCAAGGCGAACATCTTGTTCCCGGCAATCGAAAACACCCGCACGCCTCCCCATTTATAGTCTTCCCGCGCTCCTGGCAGGCTAAGGCAGAATTTTGCGACATCCTCTTCGCTCATCCGTCCGGCTTTCATAACAAGCGTTCCCCACAGGCATTGAATGACTCGACCAAATGGTCAATCCAGGCGCGTACCGCCGGCATGACCCCGCGCCGATGAGGATAGACCGCTTGCAGCCAGCCACCGGGTAGCGACCACTCGGGCAACAACTGCACCAGCGAGCCGTTGTCCAGTTCCTGCTCGCAATACATCATGGGCAGCATCGTAAAGCCCAGGCCGGAGAGGGTGCTGGCCTTGCGCACGATAAAGTCATCGATGCCCAGCCGGGCCTCGAGCGCGAGTTCATGACTTTTGCCTTTTTGATCCAGCAGGCGGATGTGCACCATGCGGTCGGCTTCCAGGGCACCGAGCACCGGCAGGCTCTTCAGATCTTCGGGATGGTTGATCTCACGGCCAACAAGGAAGCCGGGACTGGCGACCATCAGCATCTGCGCCTGACGCAGGCGGCGGGTGACCAGCAGCGGGTCTTCGTCGCCCAGTTCCCGTACGCGCAGGGCCACGTCAATGCCTTCGTTCACCAGGTCGACCCGTCGGTTGAGCAACATCACCTCCAGCTGGACTTGCGGAAACCGCTCCAGAAAGTCGCTGATCACCCCCGGCAATATTTCATGGGCCAGCCCAACCGGGCAGGACACCCGCAAGCGCCCGCGTGGCTCGCTGGACATGCTGGCCACGGCCTCGTCGGCCATTTCCGCCTCCAACAGCATCGCCTGGCAGTGCCGGAGGTAACGCTCACCGACGGCAGTCAGCTTCAGTTGTCGGGTGGTGCGTTGCAGCAATCGTGCGCCGAGGCGCTCTTCCAGCTCGGCGATGCGCCGTGACAATCGGGACTTGGGGATGCCCAGCAAACGCCCGGCTGCGGCGAACCCCCCGGCTTCCACGACTTTGGCGAAGTAATACAGGTCGTTGAGGTCTTGCATGATGTAAATCCGATTGTTCTATCTGTGGGACGAACTATCGCATTGTTGCCGTCTAATCAGCTATTGGTTTCGCCTGTAGGATTAGTCCCATCAGATCGCCCTTGTGGGCGATCCTCACTTGGAGATCCCACATGAAACTGCTGCATATCGATTCGAGCATCCTGGGCGACAACTCGGCTTCCCGTCAGCTGAGCGGTGAAGTCGTCAAGGCCTGGCAAACCGCCGAGCCAACCGCCGTGGTGACTTACCGCGACCTGGCCGCCGACGCCATCAGCCACTTCTCCGCCACCACCCTGGTCGCCGCCGGCACCACCGCTGAACTGCGCAACGCCGCACAACAGCACGAAGCCGAACTGAGCGCCTCGACCCTGGCCGAATTCCTGGCTGCCGATGCCGTGGTGATTGCCGCACCGATGTACAACTTCACCATCCCGACTCAACTGAAGGCCTGGATCGACCGCATCGCGGTGGCCGGTCAGACCTTCCGTTACACCGAAGCCGGCCCTGAAGGCCTGTGCGGTGGCAAGAAAGTCGTGATCGTTTCGACCTCCGGTGGCATGCACGCCGGTCAGGCAACCGGTGTTGCCCACGAGGAGTATTTGAAGTTGCTGTTCGGTTTCATCGGCATCACCGACATCGAAATCGTCCGCGCCGAAGGCCTGGCTTACGGTGACGACGTTCGCAACAAGGCCATGAGCGCTGCCCACGCGCAAATCAGTGAGCAGTTGTTCGCCGCTGCGTAAGGCTTGCGTAAAAGTTGGCACCGTACAGGTAAAACCCCAAAAAACTCTGTAGTCTGGTTACGCAAGTACCAGCTACGGAGTTTTTTGTTTCTGGTCGTTTCAGATTGTGGCCTGACTTATGCTGTCAGGGTTCACGTCACAAGTCCGGTAACAAGGTGGGGCATCCCATGGTGCGTCGTTGTGCAACTTTACTGATTTGCCTGCTCTGCAGCCTGAATATAGTGCACGCCGCGCCTGCACCGCATCCTCACTGGAGCGCCGGCTTCCATGAGATGACTTTCCTCGACCCGCTGGACCTGCAGCCGATGCGCGCCATCGCCTTCTATCCTTCCAGTGATCGGGAGCACACCAGCAAGCTCGAGGGTTATACCGTCGAAGCGGGGGAGGACACCAAGGTCGCCATCGGCCGGTTCCCGATGCTGATGCTGTCCCACGGAAACACCGGTACCCCGCTGGCCCTGCACGACCTTGCCACGTCACTGGCGCGCAAAGGTTTTGTCGTGGTGGCGGTGATTCACCCCGGTGACAACTCCAAAGACCACAGCCGACTCGGTACTTTGAGTAACCTGTACGGCCGGCCGATCCAGATTTCCGAAGCCATTACCGCGACCTTGGGCGACCCTATGCTGTCGCCGTTCGTCAATGCCGACCAGGTGGGGGTCATCGGTTACTCGGCCGGTGGCGAGACCGCATTGATACTGTCCGGCGCGACCCCGGACCTGGACCGCCTGCGCCGTTACTGCCAGGAGCGCCCGGATGACCACGATGCCTGCAACACCCAGGGCGAATTGATTGTCGACCGCGACGACTTGCAACCGGTGGCCGATTCTCGCGTCCACGCCTTGATGCTGATGGCGCCGTTGAGCCTGAAGTTCGGTCGCCACACCCTGGCCGACGTGCATGTGCCGGTGCTGCTTTACAGCGGCGATGGCGACAAACTGGTGGCTGTCGACAAGAACGCCGCGGCACTGGCGCGCAAGCTGCCGACGGCGCCTGACTTCAAGCTGCTGGCCGGGGCAGGGCACTTCGTCTTCATGGCGCCGTGCAATGACGAGCAGATCGTGATCATGCCCGCGCTGTGCACCGATGCCGATGGCGTCGACCGGCAAGACATTCACCGCAATCTGATCTCTGAAGCCGGAAGGTTCTTCTCGCGCACCCTGGGCAGGGCGACTCGGGCGGGTATGCAGACGGCTGATCAATAGCCGCGTCACCTCTTGTGGGAGCGAGCCTGCTCGCGATAGCGGTGTGTCAGGCAATTGCAATGCTGGATGGAAAGGCCTCTTCGCGAGCAGGCTCGCTCCCACAGGTGACTGCACCAAGCCTTATGCAATCGCGCGGCGCTTGAGTAGCAGGGTCAGCCCCAACCCCGTCACCGACAACAATGCCGCACTGAAGAAAATCCACGCATAACCCAGGTTCAACGCCACTGCGCCCATCAACGGGCCGGCAATGGCCAGTGCCAGGTCGAAAAACACCGCATAAGCACTCAGGCCCGCGCCCCGGCTGGAGTTGGGCACCTGTTTGATAGCCTCGACACCCAGCGCCGGGTACACCAGGGACAGACCGAATCCGGTCAGGCCGGCGCCAATGAGCGCATACCCGGTCGAAGGGGCCAGCCACAAGAGCACCAGGCCAACCGTCTCAATGCACATGCAGGCAATGGCCGACGTGAACCCGCCGAAACGGCTGATGGCGGATATGAACAGCAGCCGCGACAGAATGAAACACACGCCAAACACGGTCAGGCAGTAGGCCGCGCCGGTCCAGCCGCGATTGACGTAATACAAGGTGATAAAGGTCGTTAGGGTGCCGTAGCCAATGGACGCCAGGCTCAGGCTCGCGCCAAACGGCGCAATGCGCCCGAACACCGCCCAGAACGGCAAACGTTCACCGCGCACCACCGGCACCGAAGGCTTGTTGCGAATCAGCAACAGTGCGACCAGGGCCAGCAGCGACAGGGCAATGCCCAGGCTGGCGAAACCCAGTTGTTGCACCATGACCACGCCCAGCGGCGCACCAATGGCAATCGCCCCATAGGACGCGATGCCGTTCCAGGAAATCGACCGCGCGGTATGCTCGGCGCCCACCTGGCCCATGCACCAACTGATGGTGCCGACGCCGATCAATCCTTGGGCGATCCCCAGCAACAGGCGCCCGGCGATCAGGATCAGCAGGCTGAGCAAGGGAAGGCCTTGCAACAGGGTCGACAGCCAGGTCAGCACGCCGCTGAGCACAATCCCCGACAAGCCATAGATGATTGCGCGCTTGGTGCCAACGCTGTCCGACATCCGCCCGGCCATGGGCCGGCTGAGCAGGGTGGCGAGGTATTGCGAGCCGATGGTCAGCCCGGCCACGATGGCGCTGAACCCGAGTTGTTCGTGGACATAACCCGGCAATACCGCAATCGGCAAACCGATGCAGAGGAAGGCAATAAAGGTATAGAAAACGATGGAGACGATCTGCAGGGTGATCGCCATGGAGCTTTGCGGAGGCACTTGCTGCACAGACATGAGGGCTCGTTCGCGGGCGGCGGTGGGAGAACTGCATCATGGCGCGGCGTTGGGATAAAAGAAAGCAGGCTAACGGTTTTTGCTCGTCAGTGCCCTTGAGTCAGCCATCGCGAGCAGGCTCGCTCCCACATTTTGAAATGCATTCCCCTGTGGGAGCGAGCCTGCTCGCGATGATTTATGCACCAACAAGAAACCTTGGCCCGGAATGCAAAAAGCCCCGTCACATGGACAGGGCTTTTCACTTGAAGCTTGCAGCTAAAGGCTTGGTAGCTGCTCTTAGAACACCACACCCTGGCTACGCAGGTAGTCGTCATAGGTGCCGCTGAAGTCGGTCACGCCATTCGGGCTCAACTCGATGATGCGGGTGGCCAGGGACGATACGAACTCACGGTCGTGGCTGACGAAGATCAGCGTGCCCGGGTAGTTTTCCAGCGCCAGGTTCAGCGCTTCGATCGATTCCATGTCCAGGTGGTTGGTCGGTTCGTCCATCACCAGTACGTTCGGCTTTTGCAGGATCAGCTTGCCGAACAGCATGCGGCCTTGCTCACCACCGGAGATGACCTTGACCGACTTGAGGATTTCGTCGTTGGAGAACAGCATGCGGCCCAGGGTGCCACGGATGATCTGCTCGCCCTGAGTCCACTGGCCCATCCAGTCGAACAGGCTGACGTCGTCTTCGAAGTCATGGGCGTGGTCCTGGGCGTAGTAGCCCAGTTCCGCGCTTTCGGTCCACTTCACGGAACCGGCGTCCGGGGTCAGCTCGCCCATCAGGGTACGCAGCAGGGTGGTCTTGCCGATACCGTTCGGGCCGATGATCGCCAGGCGCTCGCCGGCTTCGACGGTGAAGCTGAAGTTCTTGAACAGGGTCTTGCCGTCGAAGCCCTTGGACATCTGCTCGATGGTCACGGCCTGGCGGTGCAGCTTCTTGGTCTGTTCGAAACGGATGAACGGGCTCACGCGGCTCGAAGGCTTGACCTCGGCCAGCTGGATCTTGTCGATCTGCTTGGCGCGGGAAGTGGCCTGCTTGGCTTTCGAGGCGTTGGCCGAGAAGCGGCTGACGAACGTTTGCAGTTCGGAGATCTGGGCTTTCTTCTTGGCGTTGTCCGACAGCAATTGCTCACGGGACTGGGTAGCCGCCGTCATGTACTCGTCGTAGTTGCCCGGGAACAGACGCAGCTCGCCGTAGTCCAGGTCAGCCATGTGGGTGCACACGCTGTTGAGGAAGTGACGGTCGTGGGAAATGATGATCATGGTGCTATTACGCGCCTTGAGAATCGTTTCCAGCCAGCGAATGGTGTTGATGTCCAGGTGGTTGGTCGGTTCGTCGAGCAACAGCACTTCAGGATCGGAGAACAGCGCCTGGGCCAGCAATACCCGCAGTTTCCAGCCTGGAGCCACTTCGGACATCGGGCCGAAATGCTGTTCCAGGGGAATACCCAGGCCCAGCAGCAGTTCGCCGGCGCGGGATTCGGCGGTGTAGCCGTCCATTTCGGCAAATTCGGTTTCCAGCTCGGCCACGGCCATGCCGTCTGCTTCGCTCATTTCCGGCAGCGAATAGATGCGGTCGCGCTCGGCCTTGACCTTCCACAGCTCTTCGTGACCCATGATCACGGTGTCGATCACGGTGAATTCTTCGTAGGCGAACTGGTCCTGGCGCAATTTACCCAGGCGCACGTTCGGCTCCAGCATGACTTGGCCGCCGGACGGCTCGAGGTCGTCGCCGAGAATCTTCATGAAGGTCGACTTGCCGCAACCGTTGGCGCCGATCAGACCGTAACGGTTGCCACCGTTGAACTTGACCGAAACGTTTTCGAAGAGCGGCTTGGCGCCGAACTGCATCGTGATGTTAGCTGTAGAAATCAAAGGTTTTTCCTGCGAAGCATTCAGAGTAGCTAGGGTTGCGGCAGTACCGGTTCAGTACCCGTTTCCACTGTTCGGTCCCCGGGACATTCATCCCGATCGGCAGTGGAAGATCCATCTGGCATTAAGTGGACAGCAGCATGTGGTGCGCTTGGCCCGAGTGAACGTGCGCTGAAAGGGGATTTTCCCGCTTTCAACCTGGGGGCGCGTAAAGTTTGGCGGCGATTGTACTGGTCTGGCTCTTTAAACGATAGGGCGATGAGGCCTCTGCAACGCTTTGGCGGTTTTTGCGGACACATTTTCACAGTTGCAGGTTAACTATTGGTTACAAACTGTGGCTAAAATGCCATCTAACAGCTGAACGGCGACCATCGGCGTGGCTCGATGGCACCAAGGGTGCAGCTGTTTCGTATTCAGCCGCTGCACAAGACCCGTGAGGGCGCAGTTTGTATACTTCCGACTTGTGACGATTTCCGTGAAACTGATCATAGCCGTTATCTACATTGTCTCTATTGCGTACGTCCACCTGCGGGGCCGAGTGCGCCATAAGCTGGGCCGCCAGTTGAGTGATCACTCGACGTTCCTGGCGCCGATCAATTGCTTTCTTTATCTGTTTTCGAAAATCCCCAACAAACCGTATCTCGATCCGGCTGATTTTCCCGACCTGAGCCCGCTGCAGGCGCATTGGGAAGAAATTCGTGCCGAAGGCCAGAACTTGCTTCACGCCGGCGAGATCAAGCGTTCGAACCAATACGATGACGTCGGTTTCAACTCGTTCTTCAAGACCGGCTGGAAGCGCTTCTATCTCAAGTGGTATGGCGATAGCCACCCGTCGGCCATGAAGCTCTGCCCGCGCACCACCGAACTGGTACAAGGCATTGGCTCGATCAAGGCGGCGATGTTCGCCGAATTGCCACCGGGCTCCAGACTGGTGCGCCACCGCGACCCGTATGCCGGTTCGTACCGTTATCACCTCGGGCTGGACACACCCAACGCCGAAGGTTGCTACATCAATGTCGATGGCCAGAACTACCATTGGCGCGATGGCGAAGCGGTGATGTTCGATGAGACCTACATTCATTACGCAGAGAACACCACGCCGCACAATCGCATCATTTTGTTCTGCGATGTCGAGCGGCCGATGAAATATCGGTGGGCAGCGGCATTCAATCGCTGGTTCAGCCGCAATGTCATGTCGGCGGCCGGTGCACCGAACGAGGACGGAGACCGGACCGGTGGGCTCAATCGATTGTTCAGCAAGGTCTACAAGGTTCGCCTGCGCGCCAAGGAACTGAAAAAGCGCAACCGCAAGCTTTACTACCTCCAAAAGTGGTCGATCTTTGCCGGGTTGCTGGCGGTCTTCATTCTGATCTGAGCCGGGTGTTCGGGCGGCAGGCCTCATCGCGGGCAAGCCACGCTCCCACAGGTTTGAGCCAACCACAAATGTCATGAATGCCCACCGTCCATTGTGGGAACGAGCCTGCTCGCGAAGAGGCCGGATCAACGCCGTATTGCATCGTGCCGGCGAGTTTTTGGTTAACAAATCCGAACCTCGGGCGTAGCGTGGTATCGAAGTCCTTATCCACGCGGACGCAGAGAGGCACCCCATGAACCGATACGTGTTTGGCGCCATTGCGCTGGCCTTGAGTACCGTATTGGGCCCACTGGCTCAGACCGACGTCTCTGCTTCGCTGCAGTTGGCCCAGAACCTGCCGGGCAGCACCAACAACAACCCTTACAACAGTCCGATTCGGCGGGCCAATCCAAACAGCATGCAAGGTACTCAACCCAGTGCCCCGGCCATACGCGGACCCAATACCGTGCCGGTCCCGCGCCCACCGACGCTGGACAACGGTGGCATCGGCAATCGCTATCCCGACCGGACAGCGCCCGCCAGCCCACCGAAATTCATTCCCAATCCACCCCCGCGAGACACCGGCACCAGCAACCGTTGAGTGGCAAGCATGGCGTCTGGCCGCTATTTTTCACCAGATCTCACTTTCATCAGAAAAGGAATCCTGCATGTTGCGTAAGAATTTATTGGCAACCTTCTGTGCCAGCGTATTGATCAGCGCCACTGTCCCGGTGCTTGCCGCGCCCATCCGGACGATGAAAAGCGAAGAAGGCACCCTGGAGGTCACTCCCATCGTGACGGGACTGGAGCACCCTTGGGCCCTGGCATTTTTACCGGATCGTAAAGACATGCTGGTGACCGAGCGGCCCGGCAACCTGCGACTGGTGACCGCCGACGGCAAACTGTCGGCACCGCTCAATGGCGTACCCAAGGTCTGGGTCAAGGGGCAGGGCGGTTTGCTGGATGTAGCGCTGTCGCCCGATTTCAAGCAGGACCGGATGGTCTATCTGTCCTATGCCGAGGGGGACGATCAGGGCGACAAGGCCGGTACAGCGGTGGGCCGCGGTCGGCTCTCCGACGATATGACGGCGCTCAAGGATTTCCAGGTGATCCTGCGTCAGGAACCCAAACTCTCGGTTGGCAATCATTTCGGCTCGCGGCTGGTGTTCGATCGCGACGGCTATCTGTTTGTGACCCTGGGGGAAAACAACGACCGCCCGACCGCCCAGGACCTCGACAAGCTGCAAGGCAAAGTGGTGCGCATCTACCCGGATGGCACGGTGCCCAAGGACAACCCCTTTGTCGGTCAGGCCAACGTGCGCCCGGAGATCTGGTCCTACGGGCAGCGCAATCCGCAAGGCGCGGCGCTCAACCCGTGGAACGGCACGCTGTGGGAAAACGAACACGGCCCCCTGGGCGGCGATGAAGTCAACATCATCGAGCGCGGCAAGAATTACGGCTGGCCGCTGGCGACCCATGGCATCAACTACTCCGGTCAACCGATTCCCGAAGCCAAGGGTGAGACCGCCGAAGGCACCATCGCCCCGAACCACGTCTGGGAAAAATCCCCGGGCCTGAGTGGCATGGCGTTCTACGATGCCGATCGTTTCAAGGCCTGGCAGCGCAACGTGTTTATCGGCGCGCTGGTCAGCCAGGAACTGATCCGCCTGGAGTTCGAAGGCGACAAGGTGATCCATGAGGAGCGCATGCTCGGGGAGTTGAAAAAACGCATTCGCGATGTACGGCAGGGGCCGGATGGTTACTTGTATGTTTTGACCGATGAGGAGAACGGCGGGTTGTACAAGGTGGGTTTGAAGTAACCAACCGTTGGCGAGTTCTGCAGCCGCGATAGTGAGCGGCCGCAGATTTCAGGGAATCTGTATTTCCAGTCTTGCATATCCAGTGTAGGAGTGAGCCTGCTCGCGATTGCAATTTCAACCTCACCACAGGAGGCCGGTCAGATCTGCCGAGTCGCGGCAACTGGTCTCTTTCGATCCTGAAACCCGCGAACCACCAGATACAACAATGGCCCAATCGACACGAACACAGCGGTGATCAATAGATAAGGCACCACCGAAAGCGTCGACTGCCCGCGCTTTCGCGCATCCTGGTACATCCAGAACCCCGCCAGCGTCGCCAGCAGGTAAAGATCGATCACCACCTGCGCAGTATCCGGGCGTGACATCAGGCTGATGCCGAAGTCGATCAGCGATTGTTCGGCCTGGAGCATCACCGAAACCGTGTAGCCGGCAAAAGCGATCAAGGCGATAAGGGGCAGGGCGATGGCCTTCATGTTTTCCTTCCGTGGGCAATGAATAGAATCAGTAGCCTATAGCGACCACCGCAAACTTGCCATTGACTTGCCATCAACGCCCGGCTAATTTCCGGTCATGACTTCCACTGTATTGCGCTGCCAGCCAAGCATTATTACCGCCATTCCTCATTTGGCGGGCTAGCTCACGACTGCAGCACCCAACCCGCCCTCGAGGCGGGTTTTTACTTTCTGTCTCCCGGGCCCCGATCAATGTCAGGAGACGACCATGAGTTTTACCGCTAATCAACAGGCCCTGCTGGAACGCTACGTCAAAAAAATCCTCGCCGCGCCGGTGTATGAACTGGCCGTGCGCACGCCGTTGCAACCGGCTCCGGCCTTGTCCGAAGCCTTGGGCAACCAGATCCTGCTCAAGCGCGAAGACCTGCAACCGACCTTTTCCTTCAAGATCCGCGGCGCCTACAACAAGCTGGTGCAACTGAGCGAAGCGCAAAAGGCTATCGGCGTGGTCACGGCTTCTGCCGGCAATCATGCGCAGGGCGTGGCGTTGGCCGCGCGGGAACTGGGGATCAACGCCACCATCGTCATGCCCTGCACGACGCCGCAACTGAAGGTCATCGGGGTGCGCAGTCGCGGCGCCGATGCGGTGTTGCACGGCGAAAGCTTTCCGTTTGCACTGGCCTATGCACTGGACCTGGCCTTGGAGACCGGTCGCACCTTTGTATCGCCGTTCGACGACCCGGAGGTGATCGCGGGGCAAGGCACGGTGGCCATGGAAATCCTGCGCCAGCACCAAGGGCCGCTGGAGGCGATCTTCGTGCCGGTGGGCGGCGGCGGGCTGATCGCGGGTATCGCCGCCTACGTCAAATACCTGCGGCCGGAGGTGCGCATCATTGGCGTCGAGTCGGAACATTCCGCGTGTCTGCAAGCGGCGATGCATGCCGGCGAACGGGTCGTGCTGCCGAGCGTCGGCACCTTCGCCGATGGGGTGGCGGTGGCGCAGATCGGCGCTTACGGTTTTGAGGTCTGCCGGTTCTGCGTTGATGACGTGGTGACGGTCAGCAACGATGAGCTTTGCGCCGCAATCAAGAATATCTACGACGATACCCGCTCGATCACCGAACCTTCTGGTGCGCTGGCCGTGGCCGGGATCAAGAAATACGTCGCACAGACCGGTGCTTTGGGGCAGACACTGGTGGCGATAGACTCGGGTGCCAATATCAACTTCGACAGCCTGGGGTACGTGGCCGAGCGCGCCGCGTTGAGTGGCGCCCCGGCATGACGCTTGGGCCGGTCTACAGCGGACGCCGCAAGCAGGTGCCGCGAGGGTCCGCCGGATGGCCGGGTTATTCCTGAATGGCTTTCTCGACCTTCGTCGACGCCGACCAGATCCGGTAGCGCACTTCGATGTCCTTGGGCACGTACAGCACGAGCGGCAGCTTACTGTTGTAACGCAGCAGGAAGCCGTCACCGACCACCGGTACAAATCCTTGTTTGCTCGTGCCGGCCGGGCAGGCCATCAGCGTGCTCATCGGGCCAATGACTTTTTCCAGGCGGTAGAACGGATAGCCCCAACCCTCGAGGTTCTTCTCCTCGAGAATGCCGCCCAGTCGCGGGTTATTGCAGTCGACGGTCATCGTCTTGCCGGCCAGGATCTCGACCTGGAAGTCGTTTTCCCGGGTCTGTGGCGCGAGGTGGATCACCTGGCGGGTAAACCCGCTTTCGGCCTTCGGATAGGGTGCGGTGTCTTCGAGTTTGGCGGCATGCGCCACGCCGACAAGCCCCAGTGCGACTAGCGCTGTGCAAGCGTTAACGGTCAACGAATTCATGATGCCTCCTTGCTTGAAGTGAAGGGCGGCATTTTCACTGTCGTGTGCAGTGAATGCAAACCCGGGATGCGCAGTGTGCAAATTGCAGGGCCGCCAAGGTCTATAATTGAAAGTTGCATGACAGGCTTTGCAGGTAACCCGTCCGAACCCTTGAATTGCCGATGAACTGCACCGCGAAATTCAGGGTATGTTTTATGCTGTAGCTGTCCTTGAAGCTTGCCGGGATTTCAAATGAGCGAGCATTGATCGTCAAGCAGTCTTACAAAGGAGGGAGTCGCCATGTTTCTTTCTGCCTTGGAAATTCGCAATATCATCGAAAGCAGTTTTCTGCCCAAGCGCTGCCAGTGCACGCTGTCACCGGATCTGTCGATGACCGTCAAAATCTATGCAGACGGGCAAACCGATCAGCTCGATCTATTGGTCACCGGTATCGATGCCTCCGGGCTCAATGGTTGTCGGGAAATCAACGAGTTGATTGCCCAACTGCGTTCCAGACAGCATCACGTCGAGGTCGAGCCGCACTCTATGCTGGGCAAAGCGCTCTAGCTTGCCGTTTCGAGTTCCACGGACACGCGCCGGGTCTGGAAGAACGCCAGGCCCAGCGCCAGTTCAAACCCTACTGCCAGCAAAATGCCCGGACCGACGTGACCGTTGAGCCATTCGGCAAAACCGAGCACGGCCAATCCCCAACAGCCGACGACGAAGCCTAGGCTCAGCGCATTGCGGGTTGCACAAGGGGGTTCGTTGCGAACCAGAAAAGAGATCACGCTCAACGCCCCAAACAGCACGGCGGTGCGTCGCGCGACCAATCCCACCGCGAATGAAAACTCGATGTCCCAGAACGACAATAGCCATTGCGGTGTCAGGCCCCAGACCAGGCTGAGCAAAAGACATAAGGCGGCGGTAAACGTCGACAGCGTGCGAAACGACAACTGCATGGCGAATCCTTGCGGCAGAGAGGGAGGCGCTAGAGCATAGCGCCGCAACCCTCAAAGGAATACCGCCGAGTGCCAAATCAGACTTTTCGGTCAGCCCTGGTTCTCGCAAGCGTCGGAAAGTTTACGGTAGGAAATTTCTGCGGGTTTTCCCGTGTCATCGATGTACTTCATCTCGGCCTTCACCACTTTGCACTCCAGGGTGTCCGGCTCGGTCAGTGAAATCACTTTGCTGACATGCAATGGCATGCCGTAGTGATAGGGCACGGCTTGAGAGGTCGTGGTGTCATTGGCCTGAGCCAGGCCGGCAAATGCGGTGCAGGCGAGGGCGGCGGTAACCAGCAGGGTGCGAGTGTTCATCAGCGATCTCCGGTGCGGACGGAATGTCAGTTCGATGTGTCGCTTGTCGAACTTGCCGCACTGGGCGTCAGAACAGTCTGAGGGCGTGCGGTCCAGTGAAGTGTTGGACCGCACGGTTAAACGAGGGTTAACCCGGCTGAACACCGCCTGTCGCGGATGCGCGATCCTGTGTATCAGTTAAGACCATCGGGCGCCTGATGGAAAGTCATCGCGAACAAGGGTGGACACAAATGCTGTGAACGACCCGCAACCCTGTGGGAGCGAGCCTGCTCGCGATGGGGCGCTCGAACTCAGTGCAAATCCAGTTGCTGCCGATAAGGCAAATCCGGCCCGGTCTTGCTGCACGTCAATGCCGCCGCCTGCACCGCGAACTTCAGCATGCGGTCGATCTGCTCGCGGCCAAGTTGCTTCACGCCTTCTACCGAGTCCAGCTGCTGTTCGGTCAACCAGGTAATCAGCGCCGCCTGAAAGGTATCGCCCGCGCCCACGGTGTCGGCGATTTTTATCCCACAGGCAGGAGCCGACCACGAACCGTGAGTCCGGCTGAACACGCTCGCGCCTTCGCCACCCCGGGTCAGGAATACCAGCTGACAGCGGTGCTGCAACCAACCTTCGATCACCTGCGCCGGGTCCTGGCCGGGGTACAGCAGATGCAGGTCCTCGTCGCTGACCTTGATCAGGTCGGCCAGCGCCACCAGCGTCGCGATCCGCGCGCGCCAGAGCTCAATGTCCGGCTCTGGATTCAGGCGCACGTTCGGGTCGAGGCTGATCAGGCGCTTGCCGCTTTCCCGGCGCACCAATGCCAATAGCGTGTCGGCAATCGGCTGCACCACCAGGGAGAACGAGCCGATATGCAGGCCACGTACCTCAGGCCCGAGTGTCGGCAGGTGCTCCGGTTGCAACTGTCGATCCGCACAGCCTTCGCCACGGAAGCTGTACTGCGGCGAGCCATTGGCCCCGACCGCGACCATCGCCAGGGTGGTCGGCGCGGCAAAATCCCGCAGGTAGTCCTGGCACACGCCTTCATCTTGCAGTACCTGCAGCAGGCGCCGGCCCAGGTAGTCGGTGGACAACCCGGCCAACAGCGCCGCGTCCACGCCCAACCGGCGTAAGCCCACCGCCACGTTGAACGGTGAGCCACCGGCAATGGCCTTGAAATTCACTTTGGACGCCAGACCGCTGGCGTCGTTTTCACTGAAAAAATCGAACAGCGCTTCGCCACACACCAGGTACATAGTTGTTCACTCTTTAATTAGGGTCACGACTTGCTGTTGATAGCGTTCATACGCCTGCTGACACGCTTGTACATTGTCGGCGACCGGCTGGGTTTCACTGGCCGGGTCGAGTTTTACGCAGCGCTCGCACAAATCCACCAGGTTGTCTTCACGCCCGTTCGCCCAGGATACGCACCAGGCCGCCTGAATCGCTGCACCCAAGGCTGCGGCCTCGCTTTGTTCGGTGCAGATCACCGCTGTATTCATGGTGTCGGCGACGATTTGCCGCCAGACCGCACTTTTTGACCCGCCGCCGATCAGCCGAATGCTGCGGCTTTGTAAGCCATTGCGGCGTAGCAGGTCCAGTCCGTAACGCAAACCGAACGTCGTGCCTTCGACCACCGCACGGCACAGGTTGGCCCGGGTCAGGTTGGTCATGGTCAAACCCGAAAGGCTGGCGGTGGCATGGGGCAGGGCGGGTACCCGCTCACCGTTGAAGAACGGCAGCATGCAAACGCCTTCGGCACCGATTGGCGCCTGGGCAACCAGTTCGTTGAATTGATCGATGTCGAGGTCCAGCAGGTCACGAATCAGACCGGTGGCATTGGTCAGGTTCATGGTGCAGACCAAAGGCAGCCAGCCGCCGCTCGACGAACAGAAGGTGGCAACCGCGGAATCCACGGCGACGTTCGGCTGATCGGCATAGGCGTACACAGTGCCCGACGAGCCGAGGCTCATGGTGATTGCACCGGGCTGGATGTTGCCGGTGCCGATGGCGCCCATCATGTTGTCGCCACCGCCACTGGAGACCAGCGCCTTCGGGTTGATGCCCAGATGTTCGGCAATGCCCGGGAGAATGCTGCCGACCGCCTGGTGGGCGTCGATCAGCTCCGGCAGCGCGGCTTGCAGGCGTCCGCTGGGGTCGATGTCACGCAACAATTGCAGATCCCACTGGCGCGTACGCACATTGAAGTAACCGGTGCCCGAGGCATCTCCGTATTCGGTGCAACTGCGGCCGGTGAGCCAATGATTGAGGTAATCGTGGGGCAGCAAAATGTGGGCGACACGGGAGAACACCTCGGGATGCTGCTCTTTGGTCCATAACAGTTTGGACAGGGTGTAGCCCGGTGCGATGACTACGCCGAGGCGTTCCAACGAACCCTTTTCGCCACCCAGATGGGCCAGCAGTCGGTCATTTTCCGGAGTGGTTTCGGTGTCGCACCAGAGTTTCGCCGGTCGCAGCACCTTGCCCTGATCGTCGAGCAGCACCAGGCCGTGTTGCTGGCCGGACACGCCAATGCCTTGAATCGACAGACCATCGACTTTGGCCGCGAGCAATGCGCGGCGGGTGGCGGTGGCGAAGGCTTCCAGCCACTGCTGGGTGTCCTGTTCGCGGCGGCCATTGGCAGCGCTGATCATCGTGTGGGTGGCTGCGCCCTGGCCCAGCACTTCACCATTGTCCGCGTCGAGGATGATGGCTTTAGTGCCCTGGGTGCCGCAGTCGATGCCGAGGAATAGTTGTCGGGTTGTCATGCAAGATCCTTGGATCGTCAGATCGATATCGTTGAGCATTAAGCATCTCTACTGACTGTCAGGCCGCCATCGCGAGCAAGCTCGCTCCCACAGGGTTTGTTGTTAAACACAAAACTCGCGTCCGCTGAAGACTCCTGTGGGAGCGGGCTTGCCCGCGATGACGGCAGCACCTTCACCTCAAGACTCAAGCCAGCACCCGCTCCAATGTCCGCGATACACCCACCTCACGCAAACTGTTGCAGCACCACTCGAACGCCGCGACAAACTCCGGCGAACGCGCAATGGCCGTACCAAAAATCTCCTCGACCGCCAGCAAGTGCTGGGTAATCAGCACATCATCGGCCACCAGCGCCTGGCAGAACGCCGCCCGCGGATCCGCAATCGTGTAGGTCTCGCCATGCTCATCCACGCCTTTGAGGTAAAGCGCCCACGCCGCCACCACCAACGCCGCACGCTTGGTCTCGCGGCCATCGGCGATCAGGCGGTTGATAGTCGGTACGGTGAATTTCGGAAACTTCGACGAGCCGTCCGAACAGACACGCTCCAGTTGGTCGGCAATCGCCTGATTGGAGAAACGTGCCACCAGGGTGTTCTTGTACTCGGTCAGGTCGATTCCCGGTACCGCCGGCAGCTGTGGCGTCACGTCCAGGTCCATGTAGGCGCGCATGTAGCGCACGAACAGCGGGTCGTTCATGGTCTCGTGGACGAAGCGGTAACCCTTCAGAAACCCCAGGTACGTCAGCGCCAGATGACTGCCGTTGAGCAGTTTGATCTTCATTTCTTCGTAGGGCGTGACATCGTCGGTGAATTGCACGCCGACCTTTTCCCAGGCCGGGCGACCGTTGACGAACCTGTCCTCCAGTACCCATTGCGCGAAGGGTTCGCAGACCACCGGCCAGGCATCGTCCAGGCCATGCTTGTCGGCCAGTTGCAAACGGTGCCGGGTGCTGGTCATCGGCGTGATGCGGTCGACCATGGCGTTGG
Source organism: Pseudomonas sp. KH_046_1 (assembly GCF_057839025.1). Taxonomy (NCBI): domain Bacteria; kingdom Pseudomonadati; phylum Pseudomonadota; class Gammaproteobacteria; order Pseudomonadales; family Pseudomonadaceae; genus Pseudomonas; species Pseudomonas sp. KH_046_1. Next base: position 3,198,892 of record NZ_CM174481.1, on the reverse strand, counting down.
GGAAACTGACGTTGGCGTCGATCCAGTCGCGCAATTGGCGGTCGTGCAAGGCGGCGAAGGCCAGCAGGGCCTTGCGGGTGACGGCGCCGTTGTGCGGCAGGTTATCGCAGGACATCAGGGTGAAGGCCGCTGTGCCAGCGGCGCGACGCCTGGCCAGTGCGGCACAGAGGAAACCGAACACGGTTTTCGGGGCATCCGGGTGCGCCAGGTCATGCTGGATCTGCGGCAAGTGCGCCATGAACTCGCCGGTACTGTCGTCGATGCAGTAACCGCCTTCGGTGATGGTCAGCGAGACGATGCGGATCTCGGGGCTGGCCAGTTTGTCGATCAATGCCTGGGCACCGTCTTCGGCCAGCAGCATGTCACGGATGGCGCCGATCACCCGCACTTCGGTGTCGTCGCTATCGCCGAGTTCGAACAGGGTGAACAGATAATCCTGATCCTTGAGGTCGTCACGGGCGCGGCAGTCTTCAGCGCGCAGGCCGACACCGCAGATGGCCCAGTCCAGGCCTTCGCCGGTATTCATCAAGGCGTCGGTGTAGTACGCCTGATGGGCACGGTGGAAACCGCCGACGCCGATGTGCGCGATGCCTTGGCGAGTCTCGCCCAAGGCGTAGGCGGGAAGGACCACTTCAGGGGCGAGGCGGCTGAGGTTGTGTTTATTCAGTTTCATCGCAGGCTCTCTGAAATCAGGCAGCAACGCGCAGCGGGCGGGTCAACGCCACGCCGTCGGCATCGAATAAATGGCAGTGTTGCGCATCCAGATGCAGGCTCAGGGTTTCACCGTAGCGGCTGGCCAGATCGCCGCGAACGCGCATGGTCAGGGCTTCGCCGGATGCCGTCCGGACGTGGCAGAAGGTGTCGCTGCCCAGGCGTTCGCTGACATCGGCGGTGACCTGCAAGGTGCAATCGCCGGTTTTGGCCAGCTCCAGATGCTCCGGGCGAATGCCCAGCGTCACCGCACTCCCGACGCTCAGGTGCCTGCCGCTCAAGGGCAGGTTGATGCGGGTTCCGGCGTCCAGCTGCACTTCACAGCCCTGGTTGTCGACGCGGGTGACCTTGCCCTTGAGGAAGCCCATTTTCGGCGTGCCCAGGAAACCGGCGACGAACAGGTTGGCCGGCTGGTGATAGAGATCCAGCGGCGAGCCGACTTGCTCGATCTTGCCGCCATTGAGTACGACCACTTTGTCGGCCATGGTCATCGCTTCGACTTGATCGTGAGTTACGTAGATCATCGTGGCTTGCAGTTCTTTGTGCAGGCGCAACAGTTCCAGGCGCATCTGCACCCGCAGGGCGGCATCGAGGTTGGACAGCGGTTCGTCGAACAGGAAGATTTTCGGGTTGCGCACGATGGCCCGGCCAATCGCCACGCGCTGGCGCTGGCCGCCGGACAGTTGCTTGGGCTTGCGCTCCAGCATCGGCCCCAGTTCGAGGATGCGCGCGGCTTCGCCGACCTTTTTCTCCACTTCGGCTTTCGCCACGCCGGCCAGGTCGAGGGCAAACGACATGTTCTTGCGTACGCTCATGTGCGGGTACAGGGCGTAGGTCTGGAACACCATCGCCAGGTCGCGCTTGGCCGGGCTCACTTCGGTGATGTCGCGGCCATCGAGTTCGATGGTGCCGCCGCTGACTTCCTCCAGCCCGGCGATCAGCCGCAGCAGCGTGGATTTACCGCAGCCCGACGGGCCGACGAAGACCACGAACTCCTTGTCGTTCACTTCAAGGTCAATGCCCTTGATGATGGAAAAGCCTTCGAAGCCTTTTTGCAGATTCTTGATTTTCAGGTTGGCCATGATGATGGGCCTCCGCTTGTTGTTATTCGATTGAACCGGGTTGGCTTTTTTGTGGGAGCGAGCTTGCTCGCGATGAGGGTGTATCAGTCGGCATTGATGCTGACTGACCCACAGCTATCGCGAGCAAGCTCGCTCCCACAGGAATCGCATTCGGGCAGCGATCTTCATTTCACGGCGCCGAACGACAGGCCGCGTACCAGTTGTTTCTGGCTGATCCAGCCGAAGATCAGGATCGGCGCACAGGCCAGGGTCGAGACGGCCGACAACTTGGCCCAGAACAGCCCTTCGGGGCTTGAGTACGAGGCGATCAAGGCAGTCAATGGCGCGGCTTTCGACGAGGTCAGGTTCAGCGACCAGAAGGCTTCGTTCCAGCACAGGATCAGCGACAGCAGCACCGTGGACGCCAGGCCGCCCTTGGCGATGGGCAGCAACACCCGGAGCATTTCCTGCGCCAGCGTCGCGCCGTCCAGCCTCGCGGCTTCGAGGATGTCCTTGGGGATGTCCTTGAAGTAGGTGTAAATCATCCAGACCACGATCGGCAGGTTGATCAGCGTGTAGATCACGATCAGCGCAATGCGCGTGTCGAGCAGGCCGAAACTCTTGGCCAGCAGGTAAATCGGCATCAGCACGCCCACCGGCGGCAGCATCTTGGTCGAGAGCATCCACAGCAGCGTGCCCCTGGTGCGCTGGGTTTCGTAGAACGCCATGGAGTAGGCCGCCGGCACCGCGATCAACAGGCACAGGGCTGTGGCGCTGAAGGAAATCACCACTGAGTTCCAGGCGAAACTGAAATAGTCGCTGCGCTCGTTGATGTGCAGGTAGTTCTCCAGCGTCGGCATGAAGATGAACTGCGGCGGCGTGGCGAAGGCATCGATTTCGGTTTTGAAACTGGTCAACACCATCCAGAAGATCGGAAAGAAGATCAGGATCGCGATGGCCCAGGCCAACGTACCGAGCAGCAGGCTTTGCAGGCGACGGGATTGTTGAAGAGTCATGGCAGGCCTCAGGCTTTGTCGGTCAGGTTTTTGCCGATCATCCGCACCAGGATGATCGCGGCGATGTTGGCGATGACCACGGCGATCAAGCCGCCCGCCGAGGCCATGCCGACGTCGAACTGCACCAGCGCCTGGTTGTAGATCAGGTAGGCGAGGTTGGTCGAGGCATAGCCGGGGCCGCCGTTGGTGGTGGTGAAGATTTCGGCGAACACCGAGAGCAGGAAGATGGTTTCGATCATCACCACCACCGCAATCGGTCGCGCCAGGTGTGGCAGGGTCAGGTGCCAGAAAATCGCGATGGGCCCGGCACCATCGAGGCGCGCGGCTTCTTTCTGTTCCTGGTCGAGGGACTGCATGGCGGTCATCAGGATCAGGATCGCGAAGGGCAGCCATTGCCACGAGACAATGATGATGATCGACAGCAGCGGGTAGTGCGCCAGCCAGTCCACCGGTTGCGCGCCGAACAGCTTCCAGACGTAGGCGAGAATCCCCGAGACCGGATGGAAAATCAGGTTCTTCCAGATCAGTGCGCCCACCGTGGGCATGATGAAAAACGGCGAGATCAGCAGCACCCGCACGACGCCGCGACCGAAAAACTCACTGGCCTCAAGCAAAGCACTGATCAGCACACCGAACACCACACTGATCAGCAGCACGCTGCCCACCAGCAACAGCGTGTTGCTGGCGCCGGGCAGGAAGCCCGAGTCGGTGAGGAAGTAGGTGAAGTTTTCCAGCCCGACGAACTCGTTCTCTCCGGGGTTGAGCAAGTTGTAGCGAATCGTCGAGAAGTAGACGGTCATACCCAGCGGTACGATCATCCACAACAGCAGCAAGGCCAACGAAGGGCTGACCAGGAACCAGCCGGGATTGGCCACGCGGCTCTTGCGCTGTGGTTGGGCAATGTCCATGTGAGCTTTTGCAGTTGATGTATTCATGGTGTTGAACCGATTGGGTACAGGCAATGAAGATCAACTGTGGGAGCGAGCCTGCTCGCGAAAGCGATGTTTCAGTCACGAAAATGCGTCGGTTGTACCGACCTCATCGCGAGCAGGCTCGCTCCCACAGAAGGCGAGAGCGGGGTCTGGCTTACTTGGGATAACCCGCGCGCTTCATCTCGCGCTCGGTGGTTTGCTGGGCCGCCGCCAACGCCTGGTCGACCGTGGTCTGGCCGATCAGCGCCGCCGAGAAGGATTTGCCGACCTGCGTACCAATGCCCTGGAACTCGGGAATGGTCACCAACTGGATGCCGATGTAGGGCACAGGCCTGGCGCCCGGCTTGCTCGGGTCCGCGGCCTTGAGCGATTCCAGCGTGACCTTGGCAAACGGTGCGGCGCTCAAGTACGCCTCGCTGTAGGTCGAGGCCCGCGTGCCCGGCGGCACGTTGGCGATGCCGTCTTTTTCCGCGACCAGTGCGCCGTATTCTTTGGACGTGGCCCAGGCACTAAAGGTTTTCGCCGCGTCCTTGGCCTTGGAACTGGTCGGAATGGCCAGCGCCCAGGAGTACAACCAGGCCGAGCCTTTGTCAGTGACCTGATGGGGCGCATAGGTGAAGCCGACGTGATCGGTGACCTTGCTCTGGGACTTGTCGGTGACGAACGAGCCGGCGACGCTGGCATCGACCCAGATCGCGCATTTGCCGCTGTTGAACAGCGCCAGGTTTTCATTGAAACCGTTGCTCGACGCGCCCGGCGGGCCGGATTTCTGCATGGTGCCGACATAGAAGTTCAGCGCGTTTTTCCATTCGGGACCGTTGAATTCCGGCTGCCACTTTTCATCGAACCAGCGCGCGCCATAGGCATTGGCCACAGTGGTGACCAGTGCCATGTTCTCGCCCCAGCCAGCCTTGCCCCGCAGGCAGATACCGTATTGTTCCTGCTCGGGTTTGTTCAATTTGGCGGCGAATTCACCGATCTGTTCCCAGGTCGGGCGCTCGGGCATGGTCAGGCCGGCGTCCTTGAACAGGTCGGTGCGGTAGTAGGTGATCGAGCTTTCGGCGTAGAACGGCAGGGCGTACAGCGAGCCTTTGACCGACAGGCCTTCGCGCACCGACGGGAACACGTCGTCAAGGGCATAGCTGGTCGGCAGATTATTCATCGGCTCCAGCCAGCCCTTGGCGCCCCAGAGTGCGGCTTCGTACATGCCAATGGTCAGCACATCGAACTGTCCGCCCTGGGTGGCGATGTCAGTGGTCAGGCGCTGGCGCAGGACGTTTTCTTCGAGGACCACCCAATTGAGCTTGATCTGCGGATGCTCGGCCTCGAAGGTTTTCGAGAGCTTTTGCATGCGGATCATGTCGCTGTTGTTGACGGTGGCGATGGTCAGGGTCTGTGCGCCAAGGCTGACGCTGCTGAGGGTCATGCAGGTGAGGGCAAGCAGAGCTTTTACCGAAGGTTGCATCGTGCACTCCTTTTCTGCACCCGGCGGGATACAGAAGGACAGTTATTGTTTTTGTGTCTTCCTGCGGAGGGAAGAATCTGTGCTGATTACATCCTTCAATGGCAGGCGAGACAAATCATCCATCGCACCTTGATCGATACTTTTTTGCACTGAGGTTTAGGGGGGTAGACGCAGGGAAGGGCTTTTCAGCGATGAGGCGGTATTGAATCCGTACAGGTTTTAAGCTCGAAAACAGGTCGTAACCTGTGGGAGCGAGCCTGCTCGCGAAGGCAGTGTGTCAGTCAACATCTCTATCGGCTGACACACCCTCTTCGCGAGCAAGCCCGCTCCCACAGGGATTTGAGGTGTGCCTTCAGCCGAGGTTTTGCTCGGTCAACCGCTGCACCACCAGCCGCCGGTAATGCGAAGGCGTCATGCCCTTGAGCTGCTGGAAGCGCCGGTTGAAGTTGGAAATATTGTTGAAGCCCGATTCGAAGCAAACATCGGTCACCGGCTTGTCGCCATCGGCCAGCAACTCGCAGGACTTGCTGATGCGCAGGCGATTGACGAACTCGACGAAATTGCGCCCGGTGGCCTGCTTGAATACCCGGCTGAAATAAGTCGGTTTCATGCCCAGGTGCTCGGCGACTTCCTCCAGCGTCAAGTCCCGGGCGTAATGGGCGAAGATGTAATCCACCGCGCGGTTGGTGCGGTCGATGTTGTGTTCGTCGGCCAGTTGCGGGGTCGTGGCACCGGATAGCAATTGGTAGTCGTCGGTGGCCGCGAGCAATTCCAGCAGAATGAAAAAGTGCCCGAGCCGGGTGATGCCGGTGGTATCGGCAATGCGCTGCATCAAATCCATGGCCTTGCCGATGGTGTGTTTGCAGCGAAACTCGATGCCGTACTGCGCGCGCTCGAGCAGCGGTGCCAGGGCCTTGAGTTCGGCGAACACCGGATAGCCGCTGTCGAACAACTCGTCGGTGAAGTTGACCAGCATGTCGCGCTTGGGCACCACTTCGTCCTCGGCCACCTGACTGATCCAGTTGTGGGGCAGGTTGGGGCCGGTGAGAAACAGCGTCTGGGGATAGAAGTTGCCGATGTAGTCGCCGATGAACACCTTGCCGGAACTGGCGACGATCAGGTGCAGCTCGTATTCCTTGTGGAAATGCCAGCGCACCAGCGGGCAGGGGAAACCGTGCTGGCGGTAGATGATGGACAAGCCGTTGTGGTCGTCCATCAACTCATAGGAAGGATCGGTGACTCTGGCGGTGCGGGTCATGTCAGGGCGCTTTTGTAGTTATCCCGCCCGGATCATGCCTCTTGCCGCAGGGCTAATGCTACTACCGTCGGTGCGTCTGTTCATGCAAGGCACGGCCGTAAACCGCTTTCATGCTGGTCGCACTCCAGCAATAACGGACGATGTCGGACTCGTCGAAAAAATCGGTGCTGATGATGCTGCAACGCGTCACCCAGTGTCCCGTGGTGTTGAACCAGTCGTTGATCTGCCGCTTGATATGCCCGGGGCCACCCAGTAGCGAGTAGGTGGTTGCGGACAGTGACCAGAGGAAGGTTTCGTAGGGCGCATCTTCCAGGGTTTGCGCGATGTAGCGTTGCAGCTCGGCGGGGTCGGAGAACGTATTGTCGCGCCACTTGTGCGGGATGCGTGGCCAGAAGGACTCGCCATCGAGTTCCGCCAAGGCGGGTGCTGCCATGATCAGCCGGCGATGCTGGCTGGCGCTTTTCAGTTCTCCAATCGTTTTGAAACCGTCGCCAGGCAGGACGGCCCGCAGCCCTAGACGACGCACGAGCCAGTCACTGAGCCTTTTATGATCGAAAGGTTTTTTGCCATCGGCCAGTTGATGGAAGTCCAGCACGATGAATTCGTCCGGGTTTCGATCAAGGAACAGCAGCACCGCGTCGATCAGATCGTCCAGGACTCGATGCGAGCGAAAGCCGTTATGGTGAAAGTAGAAGCCCGATCGAGCCGCACCGACCGAGTAGCCCAGGCGGATGTCGAAGGCGCGGGCGCCGTTGGCCAGTTGCCAGGAGAACGTGTCGTTCTGACAGGCGGTCCAGTTGCCGGTCACGACGTCGTAGTTCGGCGCTTGTTTGTCCATGCCGGCGTTATGCACGCCAGGCCAGACGATATCGGTGAGTTTGAGTTGATTGATCTCGAGGGTGTTGCTCATCCAGGTTTGCTTGTCGAGCAAACCACGCGTGTTGCCGGTCATGGCCATTCCTTGTGCGAAACACCCCATCCATGGGGTGTGAAGCGCTCAGGTTAACCGGTCGGGTACAGCAAGGGCGGTATCTATGTATCGCGCAAGGAGGGTGGGCTACTCCTGATTAAGGCGGTTCTTCGCCTCGATCCATTGCGCCATGTATTGAGTGCTCTTGTGCTGGTGATGACGCAGCATGCTGCCGGTAAAGTTATCTCGTCTGATGTTGGCCAGATCCCGCTGGCAATCGACCAGTCGCTGGATCAACGCCGGGCCATGAACGGATTTCTGGTAGCGGCCGGCAAGCAGGGTTTGCCCGTGCGCCTGGGCGCCCAGCCAGCGGGTCTTGTCGTTGTGCAGTTGCACGGCATGATCGGCGAATTCGCGTGCCGAACGGGTCACTGCACCGGGCCATGCCTCTTCGCCATGCATCGCCTCGGCACCTACTGGCGTTGTCACATTCGGTGTGCCACAGAGCATCGCATCGACAATCTTGCCTTTGATTCCCGCGCCAAAACGCAGAGGCGCCATACAGACCCGCGCCGACGACATGACTTGCAGGGCGTCTTCTGCCCAGTTCATGACATGAAAACCCTGGGCCGGGTTATGCAGGGCAGTCGCCTTGGGTGGCGTGTAGGCACCATAGATATGCAATTGAGCGCCGGGTATTTGCTCGCGAATCAGCGGCCAGATAGCGGTTTTCAACCAGAGCACTGCATCCCAGTTGGGTGCATGGCGAAAGTTACCGATATGAAGAAAGTGTGCGCGGTCTTCAAACGGTACCGACGCACTGGTCGGAACATCGACCATCAATGGGCACCAGTGCAACAGGTTGCGCGCAAACCTGAATTGCTCGACCAGCAATTCGATTTCCACTTCGGAAACCATCAGCGTCAAATCACAACGATAAAATGAGGCGATCTCGCGCTTCGCCATATCGGTATGGGCCATGTGTTCGAATTCTTCGCGCGCTGCAGGGGCGAACAGGTCGCTGAAGTCATCGTTGTCGTCACTGGCCTTCAAGCGTTCCTTGAGGCGCTGATGCCGACCCTGCCTGAGGCTTTGCAGGTCGCAACTTTCGAGCACGCGCAAGGCATCGGGGCAATGCTTCTCGACCCGCCAGCCGAACTGTTCCTCCATCATGAATTGATCGAACAACACGATGTCTGGCGCCAGTTCGCTGATGAATGCATCGAAACTGCTGTTGTTCAGCTCGATGGGGACCTCGCGAATACCCAGCGCCGTCAGGTCTGCACGTTGCTCGCCGAAGCCCGCCGGGCTGCTGAACGTGATGTCCCAGCCTTGTTCCAGGAAAACATCGAGAATTTGCATGACATGCCCGCTGGCCGCCGAAGAGCGGGGCTCGGGCCAGACGTAACCAATGACCAGGACTTTGGTTGCGCGGGGCTCAATCATGGACGGGAATTCCTTGAAACGAAGACAGGGCAGGGACGAAAAAGGCGCGCATTAAACCACAGCGCAGCGCAGTGTCACCCGAGAATGCCTTTGACCTTGTCACGCAACTGATCAATGGAGAACGGTTTGCCGATCAAGTGCATGCCTTGAGGCACTTCGATGTTTTCGGCATACCCGCTGGCAAACAGTATTGGAAGGGCTGGACGTAACGCACGGGCTTGATTGGCCAGTTCGCGGCCGTCCATGACCGGCAGGCCAACATCAGTCATCATCAGGTCAATGTGTTGGTTCACGTCCTTGAGTGTCTCCAGCGCCTGTTCACTGCCATCGGCTTCCAGCACCTTGAATTCCAGTTCTTCCAGTACGTCGACGATCAGCATGCGCACGATGGCATCGTCTTCGACGACAAGGATGGTGGAGGCGTTGGCGGATGACATAGTCAAGTTCCCGAAAAGATTGGTATTGCCGGTCGCTGGAAATCGTCGGCCTCTTGCATGAGTAAGTGGCGGATCCCGACAAGTTCCCTACGTTGTAAAAAAGAATTGCAGTGCAGGCCACGCGAGGATAACCCGTGGCCCGGGAACGGGTGCAGCGCAATGTAGGACCTTGCGCGCAAACATGTCAGAAAATTGGATCAATGTGCCAGTTTTGGGGCAAACTCCTTGCAATCTGACAGTTCGACAAGGCCCGCCCCATGCCCTCCGCGTCCTCGGTTGATGAACAACGATTTCGTAAACTCCTGAGCCGCAACATCAGCCTGCCATTGGGTCTGGGTCTCATCAGCGCCGTGTTCTTCGTGTCGCTGATCAGCTATTTACTGTCGACGATCCAGTGGGTGGAGCACACCGATCGGGTGATCAATAACGCCAATGAAGCGGTCAAGCTGACCGTGGACCTGGAAACCGGGATGCGCGGTTTCCTGCTCAGTGGCGACGAACATTTCCTCGACCCCTACGAAACCGCCAAGCCGCGCATCGCCGTGGCGCTCAACACCATGCTCGAACTGACCGCCGACAACCCGGTGCAGACCGACCGCTTATTGCGGTTGCAGGCCTTGCAGCAGGAGTGGTCCGACTATGCACAATCGATGATCGATTTGCAGCGCAGCAGCGGGGACTATCGCGCCGTGGTCAAGGCCGGACGCGGCAAACGCCTGACCGATGAAATTCGCAAGCAGTTCGAGGCGGTGATCGACACCGAGCAACAGTTGCGTGCATCGCGCAATGATGAAGTGCGACGTACCACGGTCATGAGCATCAGTCTCTACCTGTTGTTCATTGCCGGGGTCAGTGGGTTGCTGGCGTATGTCGGGCGTCGCGATTTGATGACCCTGTCGCAGAACTACAGCGTCAACCTTGCCGGCCAGCAGGCCAGCGCTCATCGTCTGGAGCAACAGGCCTGGCTGCGCAACGGCCAGACCGAACTGGCCGAGCAGGTGTTGGGGCAATTGAGCCTGAACATGCTGGGTCGCAACATCCTGCAGTTCTGCGCGCAGTACCTGGGCACCGCCGTAGCGGCTATTTATGTGCGCGAAGACCACGGCGGCCTCAAGCGCATCGCCACCTACGGTTTTTCCCGCGAACAGCAAGACCGTGAACAGCAGATCTACAGCGACGAAGGCATTGTCGGCCAAGTAGCGCAGCAGGCACGGCTGATTCGCCTGGACGAGGTGCCGGGAGATTATTTCAAGGTCAGCTCCGGCCTCGGTGACGGTTTGCCGCGCAGTGTGCTGGTGGTGCCAACCAGCGATGACGAGCGGGTCAATGGCGTGATCGAGTTGGGCTTTCTGCGTCCACTGACGGACCGTGACGTTGAATTGCTTGAGCTGATTGCCGGCAACATCGGGACCTCGATCGAGGCGGCACGCTATCGCCAGCGTTTACAGGAGGTGTTGGCCGAAACCCAGCAACTCAACGAAGAATTGCAGGTTCAGCAGGAAGAACTCAAGACCGCCAACGAAGAGCTCGAAGAACAATCGCGGATTCTCAAGGAGTCCCAGGCGCACATGGAAACCCAGCAGGTGGAGCTGGAGCAGACCAACGAACAACTCGCCGAGCAGGCAGAGGCACTGGCCGAGCAACGCGACGCCATGGACTTGAAGAATACCGAGCTCAATCAGGCCCAGATCCAGCTCGAAGAACGCGCAGTAGAATTGCAGCGATCGAGCAAGTACAAGTCCGAATTCCTCGCCAACATGTCCCATGAGCTGCGCACGCCGCTGAACAGCTCGTTGATCCTGGCCAAGCTGCTGGCGGAAAACCCCGAGCAAAACCTCAGTGCCGAGCAAGTCAAGTTCGCCGAGTCGATCTACTCCGCCGGCAATGATTTGCTCCACCTGATCAACGACATTCTGGATATTTCCAAAGTCGAGGCCGGCAAGCTGGAAATCCGTCCGGAGAACACCAGCGTGGTGCGTCTGGTGGATGGCCTGCGCGGCCTGTTCCAGCCGTTGGCCACCGACAAGCAGCTGGATTTCCAGGTGGATATGCAAGACGGTGCGCCGTTGATGCTGTACACCGACCGGCAGCGCCTGGAGCAGGTCCTCAAGAATCTGCTGTCCAACGCCGTGAAGTTTACTGAAAGCGGCAGCGTCAGCCTGTCTGTCGCCAAGGCGCCGAATGACGGCATCGCGTTCAGCATCGGCGATTCCGGGATCGGCATCGAGGTGGATCAGCACGAAAGCATCTTCGAAGCGTTCCGTCAGGCCGATGGCACCACCAATCGGCGTTACGGCGGCACCGGGCTGGGGTTGTCGATCTCCCGTGACCTGGCGGCCTTGCTCGGCGGCTCCATCAGCGTGAGCAGCACGCCGGGGCAGGGCAGTGTGTTTACCCTGGTCTTGCCGCAACAGTACGTGGAACCGGGCGAAGTGCCTGTCGAACCGATGCGAGCCGTTCCTGTGGCGGCCGCGCCGAGTGGATTGCCGCCCACATTGTCGCCACGGGTGGCCGAAGTCGACATTCCGCGTTTCGACGACGATCGCAACAAGGGGCCGTTCACCAGCCGCTGCATGCTGGTGGTGGAGGATGAGCCGAACTTTGCGCACATCCTCTACGACCTGGCCCATGAACTGGGTTATCAGTGCCTGGTGGCCCACGGTGCCGACGAAGGCTACGACCTGGCCAAGGCGTTCATCCCCGATGCGATCCTGCTGGACATGCGCCTGCCGGATCATTCCGGCCTGACCGTGCTGCAACGCCTGAAGGAACACGCCGAGACCCGGCACATCCCGGTGCATGTGATTTCGGTCGAAGACCGGGTCGAGGCGGCGATGCACATGGGCGCCATTGGCTATGCGGTCAAACCGACCACCCGCGAGGAACTCAAGGATGTGTTTGCACGCCTCGAGGCCAAGCTGACCCAGAAGGTCAAGCGCGTGCTGCTGGTCGAGGACGACGACTTGCAGCGCGACAGTATTGCCCGCCTGATCGGCGACGATGACATCGAGATCACTGCCGTTGGCCTGGCGCAGGAGGCGCTGGATCTGCTGCGCACGTCGGTCTTCGATTGCATGATCATCGACCTCAAGCTGCCGGACATGCTCGGCAATGACCTGCTCAAGCGCATGTCCACCGAAGACATCTGCTCCTTTGTGCCCGTCATCGTCTATACCGGGCGCAACCTGACCCGGGATGAAGAGGCCGAACTGCGCAAGTATTCGCGTTCGATCATCATCAAGGGCGCACGCTCGCCGGAGCGGTTGCTGGATGAGGTGACGCTTTTTCTGCACAAAGTCGAATCACGGTTGTCCCATGAACGGCAGAAGATGCTCAAGGTCGCCCGCAGTCGCGACAAGGTCTTCGAGGGCCGCAAGGTGCTGCTGGTGGATGACGATGTGCGCAACATTTTCGCCCTCACCAGCGCGCTGGAGCAAAAGGGCGCGGTCGTGGTCATTGGCCGCAACGGCCGCGAAGCGATTGAACGATTGAATGAGGTGCAAGACATCGATCTGGTGTTGATGGACGTGATGATGCCGGAAATGGATGGTTTTGAAGCCACCGTTGAAATCCGCAAGGACCCGCGCTGGCGCAAGCTGCCGATCATCGCGGTGACGGCCAAGGCCATGAAGGACGATCAAGAGCGCTGCCTGCAGGCCGGCGCCAACGATTACCTGGCCAAGCCCATCGACCTCGATCGCCTGTTTTCGCTGATTCGTGTGTGGTTACCGAAGATGGAACGGATCTAGTGGAGCGCAATTCCTCAGTGGAGCGAAACAGCGAAATCGAATTGCGGTTGTTGATCGAGGCGATCTACCTCAAGTACAGCTACGATTTTCGCGATTACTCCGGCGCTTCGATCAAGCGCCGGGTCAACCATGCGTTGAGTCAGTTCGAGTGCAATACCATCTCGGCGTTGCAGGAAAAGGTCCTGCACGACCCCACTGCCTTCATGCAATTGCTGCAATTGCTGACCATTCCGGTCAGCGAGATGTTTCGCGACCCCTCGCACTTCCTGACCATCCGCAAGGAAGTGGTGCCGTTGCTGCGAACCTACCCTTCGATCAAGGTCTGGATCGCCGGATGCAGCACCGGTGAAGAGGTGTATTCGATGGCCATTGTGCTGCGCGAAGAGGGCCTGCTCGACCGCACCATCATCTACGCCACCGACATCAATCCGCGCTCGCTGGAAAAGGCCAAGCAAGGGATTTTCTCAATGGAGAATGTCCGCGCCTACACTGCTAATTACCAGCAGGCCGGTGGCCAGTGTTCGTTTGCCGACTATTATACGGCGGCCTATGGGTACGCGATTTTCGACAAGACCCTGCGCGAGAACGTGACCTTCGCCGATCACAGCCTGGCGACGGACAGCGTATTTTCCGAAACTCAATTAATTTCATGTCGTAACGTATTGATTTATTTTAATAAAAATCTTCAGAGTCGGGCATTCGGACTGTTTCATGAGTCCCTCTGCCATCGCGGTTTCCTGGTGCTGGGCAGTAAGGAAACCCCGGATTTCTCAGCCTTCGGTGATCAGTTCGAGCCGCTGGTCAAACTAGAACGGATCTATCGAAAATCATGAACAATGCAACGAACTTGCCGGCTATCGAAGCGATCGTGATCGGTGCCTCCGCCGGTGGCGTCGAGGCGCTGTTGCACATCCTCGCCCGCTGCGCGAAGGCATCGGCCGTTTGCTTGTCGAGCTGGAACGAACCGCATGCTAAGTAATATCCAGGCCAAACTGCTGATCGTGGACGATCTGCCAGAGAATCTGCTGGCGCTCGAAGCGCTGATCAAGCGTGAGGACCGCATCGTCTACAAGGCGCTGTCCGCCGACGAAGCCTTGTCCCTGCTGTTGCAACACGAATTCGCCTTGGCCATCCTCGATGTGCAGATGCCCGACATGAATGGCTTCGAGCTGGCCGAGTTGATGCGTGGCACGGAAAAGACCAGGAACATTCCGATCGTTTTTGTCAGCGCCGCCGGGCGTGAATTGAACTATGCCTTCAAGGGCTATGAAAGCGGTGCCGTGGATTTCCTGCACAAACCGCTGGACATCCAGGCGGTCAAGAGCAAGGTCAATGTGTTCGTCGATCTGTATCGCCAAAGCAAGGCGATGAAGGAACAAGTGCTGGCCCTTGAGCAAAGTCGCCGCGAACAGGAGACCCTGCTCAAGCAGTTGCAAAACACCCAGCTGGAACTGGAACAGGCGGTGCGCATGCGCGATGACTTCATGTCCATCGTCGCCCACGAAGTGCGCACGCCGCTCAACGGTCTGATCCTTGAAACCCAGTTGCGCAAGATGCACCTGGCCCGGGATAACGCCGCCGCCTTCACCCTGGACAAGATGCACGCCATGGTCGACCGCGATGAGCGGCAGATCAAAAACCTCATTCGCTTGATTGAAGACATGCTCGATGTCTCGCGCATTCGCACCGGAAATTTGTCGATCCGGCCGACGCGCATCGATCTTTCGACGCTGGTTCGCCACCTGTTGCACAACTTTTCCCAGCAGATCGACGCCGCCGAGGCGTCGGTCACACTCGATGCCGCGCAACCGGTGATCGGAAACTGGGACGAATTTCGTATTGAGCAGGTCATTTCCAACCTGTTGACCAACGCCTTGCGCTACGGGGCCAAGAGCCCGATCTCGGTGAAGGTCTACAGTGAAGGTGGCCAGGCGTTGGTGGACGTGCAGGATCAAGGGATTGGCATCAGCGAAGAAAACCAGAAACGGATTTTCCAGCAGTTCGAACGCGTATCGGCCAAGCACGCCGTCGCCGGACTGGGCTTGGGATTGTTTATTTCAGAGCAGATTGTGGCCGCCCATGGCGGTACTATTACCGTCCAGAGCAGGATTGGCGAAGGCGCCTTGTTTCGCGTTTGTCTGCCGCTGTAGGAAAACAGACAGGTAAACGCAACCTCTGATCGACCCCACGGTCGTATCAGCAGCAATTGACCGAACAAAGGCTTCCCATGAGCGAAGATGCACAAGATGTAGTACTCGTCGTCGAGGACGATCCCTCGATTCTGATGGTGCTGTCCGCTTATCTGTCGGGCGAGGGTTACCGCGTATTGCAGGCCGAAAACGGCGAACAGGCCTTTGAAATCCTGGCGAGCAAACCGCACCTGGACATGATGATCACCGACTTCCGCTTGCCCGGTGGAATCTCCGGCGTGCAGATCGCCGAGCCCGCCGTGAAGCTGCGACCCGAACTCAAGGTGATTTTCATCAGCGGCTATGCCCAGGAAATCCGTGAGACCGACAGCCCGATCACGCGCAAGGCGCCGATCCTGGACAAGCCCTTCGATCTGGATAAGTTGCAGGAATTGATGCAGGACATGCTTTCGTAAGCATTCAGGCGCGGATCATCTCCCTTACCTTCGCCGTCAACAGATCAAAGGTAAACGGCTTGGTGATCAACTGCATGCCCGGATCGAGGAAGCCGCCGCGCACCGCGGCGTGCTCGGCGTAGCCGGTGATGAACAGCACCCTGAGGTCGGGCCGCAGTTGCCGGCCGATTTCCGCCAGTTGCCGGCCATTCATGCCGGGCAGGCCGACATCGCTGATCAGCAGGTCGATGCGCTGGGGCGAATCGAGTATCGGCACGGCGCTATCACCATCACAGGCCTCGACGAAGGCATAACCCAGATCGCTCAACACCGTACTGACCAGGACCCGCACCGCCGGATCGTCCTCGACAATCAACACCGTCTCGCCATTATTGGCGAGCGGTGAATGTTCGACGTCCAGTGGATGGTCCCGGGGCAGGTCACCGCCAAAGCGCGGCAGAAACAGACTCACCGTGGTGCCTTTGCCCACTTCGCTGTGGATGGCGACGTGGCCACCCGACTGTTTGCTGAAACCGTAGATCATCGATAGCCCGAGGCCGGTGCCCTGGCCGATGGGCTTGGTGGTGAAGAACGGGTCGAAGGCGCGGTTGATGGTGCTTTGCGGCATGCCACAGCCGGTGTCGGTGACGCTGAGCACCACGTAGTCACCCGCATCGAGATTGCTCTGGCCTTGGGTGAAGTCCTCATCAAAGTGCTGGTTCGAGGTAGAGACCACCAGCCTGCCGCCATTGGGCATGGCATCGCGGGCATTGATCACCAGGTTGAGCAGGGCGCTTTCCAGTTGATTGGGGTCGGCTTCGGCCACCCACAGTTGCTCGTCCAGTTGCATGTCCAGGCGAATGCTTTCGTTGATGCTGCGCTGCAGCAGTTCATCCATGGAGATCACCAGGCTGTTCATCTCCACGGGTTTGGAGTCCAGCGACTGACGGCGGGAAAACGCCAGCAGGCGGTGAGTCAGGCCCGCCGCGCGGTTGGCCGAAGTCACCCCCAGGTCGATCAGGCTGTCCAGGTCTTCGGTTCGCCCCCGGGCCAGGCGTCGACGCAACAATTCCAGGCTGCCGATGATGCCGGTCAGCATGTTGTTGAAATCATGGGCGATGCCGCCGGTGAGCTGGCCGACGGCTTCCATTTTCTGCAACTGGCGCAATGCTTCTTCGTTGTGGCGCAATTGCTCGGTCCGCTCTTCCACCTGCTGCTCAAGGGTCTCGAGAGTGTTTTGCAGGCGCAACTCGCTCTGGCTCAGGTCAATCAGGCGATCCCTGGCTTCGTACTGTCGTCGACGCCCGCGCAAGGCGGTGGTGACCAGACTGATCAGTGTGACCGGGTGAAAAGGCCGTTCGAGGAAAGTGACGTTGCCCAATTGCGCGCCGAAGCGTGATGCCGGATTCTGCTGCGGGCCACCATGGTGTGTCATCAACACGATCGGCAGGTCCGACCACGCAGGCTGCTGTTCAATCAGGCGGGTCAGCGGTTCGAGATCAGCACCCAGCAGCGCCTCGGAAGAGATCAGCAGCAGGCCGGCACCCTGTTCCAGTTCGGCGCACAATCCCGGCAGGTCGCGACTGATCACTCCTTGGAGCCCTGCCTTTTTGAGCATCGTCAAGGTCATCTGGCCGTCGCGCCCCCGCGGTGCAAGGATGATGGCGCGTTCGGGTGTCGCTTGCACGGCCTTCACGGGATATCGTCCATCTGCCATTCATGGGACAAGGCGCCGTCGAGGATAGCGTCCAGACCTTCGATACCGTTGGCGGCCTTGGCTCGGTTCAAATCGTTGGATAGAGACAAACCAGCGTCCTCACATGGCCAGGGTCAACGAGACAGCCGCTGCGAAGTGCTGCAACGGGCTGCCTTTTCACTTGACCCTGGGCCGGGACGACGGTTCAACGAAATTTCAGGCCGGGTCAAAGCCCTTGTTGCAACGACGGATCATCGGGGTTCATCTGCTCGAGTTGGGCCAGCAGGATCTGCACGTTTTGCAGCTGCCCGCTTTCCTTCCAGTAATTGATCAGCAGCACCCGTGCCTTGCGATCGTTCGGGTGGCGCTGAACGATTTCCTGCAACTGTTTCTGCGCCGCTTCGAGCTCCTGCTCACCGTGCAACGTGGTGGCCAGGTCGTAGCGGTAATCGCGGTTATTGGGCTCAAGTTCAACGGCCTTGGACAGGCCGAGCAGGGCGAATTCGCTTTGCTCGTGATGCAGCAGCCAGAGCCCCAGGGCGTGTTGCAGGTAGGCCGAGTTGGGCTGCGCCTGCAGCTGCCTGGCCAACAGTTGCCGGGCGGCGTCGTTTTGGCCCTGTTTATCCAGCACCTCGATTTGCAGCACCAGCGCCGGCAGGTTGTCCGGCGCCAGGCGCAGGGTGTTGTCCAGCGCCTGTTGCGCTTGCTTGAGCTCGGCATTGTGCAGGTGCAGCCGGGCCAGTTGGTATTGATTTTCGGCGCTTTGGGGGGCGCTCTTGAGCACTTGCTCCCAGGCATCGATGGCTTGCTCCAGCGGCCCGAAATACAAACCCAGATCATCCGGGGACAACCCCAGCAGCGCGTTGATGGCTGCCAGCCGCACGCTTTGTTCACTGTCATCGAGCAAGGGCCCCAGCAGCAGACTGCGTTGGCCGCTCGGCACCAGGCCACTGATGCTCCTGATCGCCGCGATACGCACTTCGGGCGACTCGTTCTGCAAGTCGGCATCCGCCAGTTTCAGGGCCACCGAGCTTGGGTAGTTAGGCAGCTCGGCATGCAGCCAGACACGACGCTTGGGGGACAGGTCCGGACGGGCCAATTGCTGATAGAGCACCCGCGCGGCACCTGGTTTGCCACCCCGGGCTGCCGCCAGCGCTTCGCTGTAGCCATGCTGGATAGCCTCGGGAACCACCGGGGTGGTATCGCGCAGGGAAAACCACACAAGGCCGATGACGAGCAGGGCGAAGAGGCTGATAAACAGAAAGCGGCGGGACTTGGGCATGCAGGAATCCGGAAACTGGCGAGCTTAGGCAAAGGCGCCAGCTTCGGTCAGGCCAGGCCTTGAGTCAAACCTTGACGACGCTCACGCTCGATTCGAACGGTTGAACAGCCCTCCACTCGATAATCAACGGGCCTGCAAGCTGCGTCGACAGCAAAACCTCTCGAGGCCCCGCAGCAGTGACTACGCTTGCTGGAGGTGTTTCGACGAGTGTTCCCATGCAAGCGTTGTTGCAGTACTTCAAGGCCATGCTCCACCCCGGGCCCGGGGTGTTGCTGTTTGCCTTGCGAACCATGGCGGCCGGGTTGTTGACCCTGTACCTGGCGTTTTTGTTCGACCTGGACCAGCCCAAGTGGTCGATCATGGCCGTGGTCATCATCAGCCAGCCACTGGGCGGCATGGTGCTGGCCCGCAGCTTTGGCCAAGTGATCGGCACCACGACGGGCGCGGCCGTGGCGGTGCTGATCATGGCGATCTTTCCCCAGGCGCCGTTGCCGTTCATCACCACTCTGGCGTTGTGGCTGGCGTTGTGCACCGCCGGTGGCACTTTGTTGCGCTATACCAGTTCCGGGGCGTTTGTCCTCAGCGGCTACACCGCCGTGGTGGTGGCCTTGCTGGCGGTGCCGGACCAGGACGGCATGTTTTTGCTGGCGGTGACCCGCGTCACCGAGACGTTGCTGGCGGTTGCCTGTGTGTGCGTGGTCAGCCTGCTTACCGCCAGGCCCGAAGCCGTGGCCCGGGATTACTTCGCCAGGATCGATCAAATCACCCGGTTGCTGGCCACCCATGCCAGCGCCGTCATTCGCACCGAAGAGAGCGAAGCCGATTTCCTGCAGCGGCAAATGCAGCTGTTGGGCCAGATCAGCGGCCTGGAGGGCGTGCGCCGGCACATGTACTACGATGCGCCACGGTTGCGCAGTGCCAACGGTCTGGTGCAACTGCTGGGCAACCAATTGGTGTTATTGACCGCACGGCTGACCGCCTTGCGCCACCAGCGGCTGCTGCTGACCGAGCGCTGGGAGGGCGAGTTGCCAAAAGAAATCCAACGGCTGCGTGCCGAAGAACTGGCCTTTCTCGATGAGCTGGCGCGGGAGGGGCGTTCGCTGTCCAGTGACAAGCGCCACCATTTCACGTCGCTGCAACAACGCTTTGATGAGCTGGCCTACAGGGCCGAACAATTGACCGAACCGCTGCCGGCCACCTTGCGCTCGCTGGCCTGGTCACTGCGCTGGGAGCAGGCGCGCCTGCTGCAGCAACTGGAGCAGATTCTGGAATTGAGCGATGCCATCCAGAGCGGGCGCCCAGCCAGCAGCGTGTTTCGCGGGCGGGAAAACCCGCTGCACCTGGACTTCACCCTGGCGACCATGAACGCTGTCCGGGCCTTTTCCGCGCTGTTGATCGCCGGCCTGATCTGGATCGAAACCGGCTGGGACGGTGCGCGAGGCGGGATGGTGCTGGTGGGCATCCTGTGCTCGCTGATGTCGACGTTTCCCCGGCCGCTGCTGGCGGTGCAAAGCTACGCCAGGGGATTCGGGCTGGCACTGGTGGCCTCGGCGCTCCTTCAGTTCATGTTTGTGCCGATGATCAGCAATTTCGAGATGCTTGCCCTGCTGCTGGCCCCCTTGCTCTACGCCGTAGCGGTGGGGCTGGCCAGTCCACCCACGACAGGTACCGGGATTGGTCTGGGGCTCACGACCTTTCTGTTGCTTGGCCCGTTGAACGTGGGGATTGGCCAGAACACCGCCATCCAGTGGTTTGAGTTTGCCGGGGCTTATACCTGCGCGACCGTGCTGGCCTTGAGTGTCTACGCGCTGATCTTTCCGTTCATGCCGGACTTGCGCATGCGCCGGCTCCACAAAGAGAACTGCGAGCAGGTGTACGCCTTGCTGAAAACCTCGGCGAGCGATGAACAGCAGTTTGCGTTCGAGAGCCGCATGGTTGATCGCCTGACCATGATGCTGGGGCTGCTGCCGGCGACCCGGGAGCCACAATCGCGTGAGCGGTTCCAGGTCAGCCTGGCCTGCATGGCACTGGGTATTGCCTTGAATCAGCTCAGGCAGCAGGGGCAGAACAACGCACTGCTGAGTGCGGATCTGCAAAGTCGCCTGTTTTCGACAGTCCGGGAAACGGGCAGGCTGGTCGCCGGCCGGCCCGGGGTCGAAGTGGCGCAGGTGCTTGATAGTCTCCACACACTGGGCGACGACCTGGATGCCCTGCATACCGATGTTCATGCGCACTTGTGGTCGGTATTCCGGATGCGTGTGGCGCTGTTGATCGTGGTGTCGTTCGTCGAGCGTTATCGCGGCTACTTTCAACCCTCAGGCCCTGAAGGAGACCCTGTCCTTGCCCATTGATCTGGAAGTGGGTGGCGCCTATCTGCCCCCGATTGCCCAGGCGCTGCTGCTGGGCTTGCCGATTTTCCTGCTGCTGGACTGGACGTTGCGGCGCCTCGGTGTGCTGCAGTTTGTCTGGCACGAGGCGTTGTTCGAAGGAGCGCTGTACGCCTGCGTCTGCGCCACGCTGATTCTGGTCATGGGAGCCTGATGCCTTGAAGAACATCCTTTCCCGACTCTCGACGGTGGCAGTGGTACTGCTGGCCTTGATCCTGGGCTGGTTCGCCTGGGAGCATTACACCCGCGCGCCCTGGACCCGGGATGCCCGGGTGCGCGCCGATGTGGTGACCTTGTCCGCCGACGTCTCGGGGCGAATCGTCAGCCTGGCCGTGCAGGACAACCAGCATGTGAACAAAGGCCAGGCGCTGCTGGAGATCGATCCGGCGCGTTACACCCTGGCGGTGGAGCATGCCAAGCGCGCGGTGGAGGTGGCGAAAGCCTCACTTGGGCAAGCCCAGGCGGCCATTATTGCCAGCGAAGCCTTGCTCAAACAACGTCAGAGCGAAGAGCAACGGCGGCGCACGCTCAAGGATCGTTCGGCGATTTCCGGCGAAGAGTGGGAGAAAGCCAACACCGATGTGTCGGTGGCCCAGGCCGACTTGATGCGTAATCAGGCCAATCTGGTGTTGGCCCAGGCCAACGTGCAACTGGCCATCGCGGCCTTGACCCAGTCCGAGCTCAATTTGCAGCGTACCCACGTCGTCTCCCCGGTGACCGGCTTTGTCACCAATCTGCTGACCCGGGAGGGCGACTACGCCTCAGCCGGCGGTCCATTGCTGGCGCTGGTGGACAGCGACAGCTTCTATGTCAGCGGTTACTTTGAAGAAACCAAGTTGCCGCGGATCGGGGAGGGCGACCGGGTCAAGATCGAGTTGATGAGTGGCGAAACGTTCGGCGGCAAAGTGCAGAGCATTGCCTTCGCCATTGCCGACCGGGAAAACCTGCCCGGTGGCCGCCTGCTGGCGAATATCAACCCCAGTTACACCTGGATCAAGCTGGCGCAACGGGTGCCGGTGCGGATCGAGATCGATGCCGACTATGCCGGTAAAAACAATCTGAGGGCCGGGACCACGGCCACTGTGACCGTCCAGGAAAACCATCGCTAACCCCTGTAGGAGCGAGCCTGCTCGCGATGGTCGACAACGATGACGCGGGAGGCCTGAAAAAACGCGGCGCCCTGGAGTTTTTCGCGAGCAGGCTCGCTCCTACAGGGGTGTGAGGTGTTTTTGAGAGCAAAAAAAGCCCCGCGACCGAATGAGACGCAGGGCTAAGAAATTGGTTGGTTGCGGCCAACCAAAGGAGCGCTTTAAAACCGTATTACTTGCTCGCGACCGTCTCCGGCTGCCAGCCGCCACCGAGGGCCTTGTAGATCGCGACGATGCCGCGATACAGGTCGACTTCAGCCTGGGCCTGGGTGTCTTCGGCCGCCAGGCGTTCACGCTGGGCGTCGAGCAGCACGAGGAAATCGGCCGTGCCTTCGCGGTAGCGGATCTCCGCCAGGTCGGCGGCCGAGCGACTGGACTCGCTCTGGCGAATCAACGAGATCAGGCGCTGCTGACGTTTGCCGTAATCGCTGAAGGCGTTTTCCGATTCTTCCAGGGCTAGCAACACTTGTTGCTCATAGGTCGCCAGGGCGCCTTCGGCATCGGCGTCGGCGCCACGCAAACGGGCCTTGACGCTGCCCAGGTCAAACGCCGCCCAGGTGATGCTCGGGCCCAGCGCCCAGGCGTTGGCCGCCGAGGAGCCGATCTGCGAACCGCGCCCGGCCGTAAAGCCAAGGAAGCCGCTGAGGCTGACCCGCGGGAACAGATCCGCCTTGGCCACGCCGATACGTGCCGTGGCCGAAGCCAGTTGGCGCTCGGCACTGCGAATGTCCGGACGGCGTTGCAGCAGTTCACCCGGATCGCCGATCGGCAATGCCTTGGCGATCGCCGGCAGGTCTTTCGGGCTCAGGTCCACGGTCAGCTTGTCCGGGCGTTCACCCAGCAGGGTGGCGATGCGGTTTTTCTGTCGGATCTGTTCGGCCTGCAGTTGTGGCACGCTGGCTTCAACCGACGCCAGTCGCGCATCGGCGCGCTCCACATCGAGCTGATCGCCGACGCCGGCATCACGCAGGCTGACCGTGATCTTGCGCGACTCCTGCTGGTTCTGCAGGTTGGCCAGGGCAATTTTCTCCCGCAGCTGCGCGCCGCGCAGTTGCCCGTAGGAATCCACCAGTTCGGCAATCATGGTGACTTGCAGTTGGTACAGGTCGGCCTCGAACGCCTGTTGCTCGGCGTTGGCCGACTCCAGGTTGCGCTGGATGCGACCAAACAAGTCAATTTCCCAGGCCATGTCCAGGCCCAGGTCATAGCGTTCGCTGTTGACCCGGTCGGTGGTCTGGCCCGGAATCTGGCCTTTGCCCAGGTCACTGCTGACGCGGCTGGTGATGGTTGGCATGGCGTCGTTGCTGACGTCATCGCGGATCGCCCGTGCGGCTTTCCAGCGGGCGAAGGCGACGCGCAAATCGCGGTTGCCTTGTAGGGATTGCGTCACCAGCTGGTTGAGGGTCGGGTCGTCGAACTGCTGCCACCAGATGCCTTCGAAACGCGAACGGTCAAAATTCTTCTGGCCGGCGGCGCCATCGGTGGCGGCCGTGATGTTGGCCGCCTCGGTGGTTGGCGTCTTGTAGTCCGGGCCCACGGTACAGGCACTCAGGGCCAGTACCAGCAGGCTCGGCAGGAAGGCTTTCAAACTCATCAGTGCGACTCCAGCTTCAGGGCGGCCTTGGCGGCTTTGCGCGCTTGGCCGCGCTCGACAAAGTTACGAATCAGTACGTAGAACACTGGCGTCAGCAACAGACCGAAGAAGGTCACCCCGAGCATCCCGGAGAACACTGCCACACCCATGGCATGACGCATTTCGGCACCGGCACCGCTGGAGAACACCAGCGGCACAACACCCATGATGAACGCGAAGGAGGTCATCAGGATCGGCCGCAGACGCAGACGGCACGCTTCGAGTACCGCCGCCAGCGGGCTCAAGCCTTCCTCCTGTTTGTCCTTGGCAAACTCGACGATCAGAATCGCGTTCTTACAGGCAAGCCCCACCAGCACGATCAAACCGATCTGGGTAAAGATGTTGTTGTCGCCACCGGAAGCAATTACACCGGTAATGGCCGACAGCAGGGTCATCGGCACGATCAGGATCACCGCCAGTGGCAGGCTCCAGCTTTCGTATTGAGCGGCGAGCACCAGGAACGCCAGCAGTACGCAGAGCGGGAACACGAACAACGCGGTGTTGCCGGACAGAATCTGCTGGTAGGTCAGGTCGGTCCATTCGTACGTCATGCCGTTGGGCAGTTCTTCCTTGAGCAGTTTTTCGATGGCTTTTTCGGCCTGGCCGGAGCTGTAGCCGGGGGCTGCCGCACCGTTGATTTCAGCGGTGATGAAGCCGTTGTAGTGCATCACGCGGTCGGGACCTGAGGTGTCGCTGACCTTGATGAAGGTCGCCAGCGGGATCATCTCGCCTTTGTTGTTACGCACTTTCAGCTGGCCGATCTGGTCGGATTCGAGACGGAACTGTTGCTCGGCCTGAACGTTGACCTGATAGGTACGGCCAAAGCGGTTGAAGTCGTTGGCATACAGCGAACCCAGGTAGATCTGCAGGGTGTCGAAGATGTCACTGACGGCCACGCCGTGGGTCTTGGCTTTTTCCCGGTCGATGGCGGCATCGACCTGGGGCACATTGACCGTGTAGCTGGTGAACAGGCCGGCCAGTTCCGGCACGTTGTGGCTCTTGTTGATGATGTTCATGGTTTCCTTGTACAGCTCTTCGTAGCCCAGGTTGCCCCGGTCTTCGATCTGCAGGCGGAAACCACCGATGGTGCCCAGGCCTTGTACCGGCGGTGGCGGGAAGATCGCCATGTAGGCTTCCTGGATGTTCGCGTACTGGCCGTTCAAGGCTCCGGCGATCGCACCGGCGGACATGCTCGGGTCTTTACGCTCGTCGAACGGTTTCAGGGTCACGAACACGATGCCGGCATTTGGGCTGTTGGTGAAGCCGTTGATCGACAGACCAGGGAACGCCACTGCACTTTCCACGCCCGGTTGTTTAAGGGCGAGGTCGGACATGCGCTTGATCACGTCTTCGGTACGGTCCAGGCTCGAGGCATCCGGCAGTTGCGCGAAGGCCACCAGGTATTGCTTGTCCTGGCCGGGTACGAAACCGGTCGGGGTGCTGGAGAAACCGAAGAAGGTCAGGACCATCAGGCCGGCGTACAGCAGCAGGGCGATGCCGCTTGAGCGGATCACACGGGCAACGGTGCCGACATAACCATGGCTGGCCTTCTCGAAGAAGCGGTTGAACGGACGGAACAACCAGCCGCCGAAAATCTTGTCCAGCACCTTGGAGAAGCGGTCTTTCGGCGCGTCGTGACCCTTGAGCAATACCGCGGCCAGAGCCGGCGACAGGGTCAGGGAGTTGAAGGCCGAAATCACTGTCGAAATCGCAATGGTCAGGGCGAACTGCTTGTAGAACTGGCCGGTCAGACCGGAGATGAACGCCGCCGGAACGAATACCGCACACAGCACCAGCGCCGTCGCAATGATCGGGCCTGTTACCTCGCCCATGGCTTTTTTGGTCGCTTCGACCGGGGTCAATCCGAGTTCGATGTTCCGCTCGACGTTCTCCACCACCACGATGGCATCGTCCACCACGATACCGATCGCCAATACCAGGCCGAACAGCGACAAGGCGTTGAGCGAGAAGCCAAACAGATGCATCACGGCAAAGGTACCGATCAGCGATACCGGCACAGCGACCAGCGGAATGATCGAGGCACGCCAGGTTTGCAGGAACAGGATCACCACCAGCACCACGAGGATCAGCGCTTCGAAGAGGGTGTGAACCACCGCCTCGATGGAACCGCGCACGAAGATCGTCGGGTCATAGACAATGCTGAAGTCCATGCCTTCGGGGAAGGTCTTCTTCAGCTCGGCCATTTTCGCCCGGACTTCGTTGGAGATTTCGATGGCGTTGGAACCCGGACGCTGGAAGATCGGGATCGCCACCGCCGGCTGGTTATTCAGCAGGGAACGCAGGGCGTACTGACTGGAACCCAGTTCAACTCGGGCGATGTCTTTCAGGCGAGTGATCTCACCATTATCTCCAGAGCGAATGATGATGTTCTCGAACTCTTCCTCGGAAACCAGGCGGCCCTGAGTGTTGACCGACAACTGGAAGCTTTGGGCATTCGGGGCAGGGGGCGCACCCAAGGCACCGGCCGCCACCTGGCGGTTCTGTTCACGAATCGCGGTGACCACATCGGTGGCGGTCAGGTTGCGCGAAGCGGTCTTGTTCGGATCGAGCCAGACACGAAGCGAGTAATCGCCCATACCGAACAGTTGCACGTCACCGACACCGCCCAGCCGCGCCAGCTCATCCTTGATGTTCAGGATCGCGTAGTTGGACAGATAGAGCATGTCGTAGCGTTTGTCCGGCGAGGTCAAGTGCACCACCATCGTCAGGTCGGGCGACGCCTTGTCCACGGTGATACCGATGCGCGTCACTTCCTCGGGAAGTTTTGGCTCGGTGCGGGTCACACGGTTCTGCACCTGCACCTGGGCGTTGTCCAGGTCAGTGCCCAGGGCAAAGGTGATGGTCAGGGTGATCTTGCCGTCGGCGGTCGACTGCGAGGACATGTACAGCATGTTCTCGACGCCGGTGATGGCTTGCTCCAGCGGCGCGGCCACGGTTTCGCCGATGACCTTGGGGTTGGCACCCGGGAAGTTGGCGCGGACCACCACGGTCGGCGGCACCACTTCCGGGTATTCGCTGATCGGCAACTGGAACAGCGAGATCGCACCGGCGATCAGGATCAGCAGCGACAGCACTGCTGCGAAGATCGGCCGTGAAATGAAGAATTGGGAAAAATTCATCGTAAAAATCCCTTAACCGCGTGGGGTCGTGGCAGCCAGTTTCACAGCCGTACCCGGTGCAACCTTGGCAGGCGCGACTTGGGGCAGGTTGCTGGCTTCCAGCGCTTGGCGTTGTTGTGCGAGTGCTGCAAGAGTTTGTTCGCTGGCCATCGGAATCACTTCAGGGGTGACCGGTGAACCAGGGCGTACCCGCTGCAGACCCTTGACGATGATGGTGTCGTCCTTGTTCAGGCCGTTGCGCACGATGCGCAGGCCTTCGATCTTCGGACCCAGTTCCACCGCGCGGTAGGCGGTCTTGTTGTCGGCATCCATCACCAGCACGAATTTCTTGCCCAGGTCGGTGCCGACGGCTTCATCGTTGATCAACATGGCGCTGTAGGTGCCGCTGCCCACCAGTTTCAGGCGTGCATACAGGCCCGGGGTGTAGCTGCCATCGCTGTTGTCGAACACGGCGCGACCACGGATGGTGCCGGTCTTCGGGTTGACCTGGTTGTCGACGAAGTTCATCACGCCCTGGTGCGGGTTGCCGTCCTCGTTGGACAGGCCCATGTAGACCGGGGTGGTGGCGCCGCGCTTGCCCTGGCGAGCGAGCTCGGTGTACTTGAGGAACACACGCTCGTCCGCGTCGAAGTAGGCGTACACCTTGTCGGTGGAGACCACACTGGTCAGCGGGGTGGTGTCGGCGGTCACCAGGTTGCCGGCGGTGATTTCCGCACGGCTGACGCGGCCGCTGATTGGAGCAGTCACGCGAGTGAAGCTCAGATTCAGTTTGGCCAGGTCCAGCTGCGCTTGCAGGGCACCGACGGCGGCGCGGGCTTCTTGAGCAGCGCTGGTACGCGAATCGGCCAGTTCGGCGGAAATGGCGTTGCTGGTGCGCAGGCGCTCACCGCGCTGGGCTTCGTTTTCGCTGCGGGTGGCATTGGCGCGCGATTGTGCAACCAGGGCTTCGAGGCGGCGGACCTCAGCCTGGAACGGACGCGGGTCGATCTGGAACAGCAGGTCGCCTTTCTTGACCAGGGCGCCTTCAGTGAACGCCACTTCATCGATCTGGCCGGAGACCCGTGGACGAATCTCGACGGTTTCCGGCGCTTCGAGGCGGCCGGTGAATTCGTCCCATTCGTTGACCGGTTGTTCCAGCACCTTGGCCACGCTGACCTTGGCCGCTGGCATGCTGGCGGCGGTTTCCGGGGCCTTGCCGCAAGCGCTGATCACCACTACGGCCAACAAAGCCAACGGGAAGCGCAAATGTTTGAGTGACTGTTCCATGGATGCATCCGCCAATGTGTTGAGATTGGCGAATGATGCGCGGCGGGTTTGTATCTCACGAATCGAATGGGGCGAAGGTAACTATCATCCGGAATGATATAAGACCCCAGCCAGCCCTCTAGCCTGCGCCTTGCGTTCGGTCTTCATCAACTGGATTGATGGCAATTGTGTGTTGCATTGGATGCAAAAGTCAGTTGGTTTAACAGGCCTCAACTGCCTGCGCTGTGCCAATTTCGTCACCGCTAATGTCCAAACCCATCAAGCCATAACGCCTCGGATAGACCACTCTGACCGGTCTGTCCAAGGAGATGACCATGATCCGACTGACCCTGATCGAAGCCCGTGAGTTGGCCGAATCGATCTTGTTGCACAACGGTTTTAATCTGGCCCATGCACAAGCGGTGGCGGCGACGGTGCTTGTTGGCGAACGTGATGGCTGTGCCTCCCACGGTTTGTACCGGATTCTGGGGTGTGTGAATTCCCTGCGGGCCGGCAAGGTGTCAGCCGATGCCGAGCCACAGGTGATCGACCAGGCGCCGTCGATTGTGCGGGTGGATGCTGGCGGTGGGTTTTCGCAGTTGGCGTTTCAGGCGGGGTTGCCGTTGTTGACGCAGAAAACCCGGGCCAACGGCATTGCGGCGTTGGCAATCAACCGCTGTGTACATTTCTCGGCGCTGTGGGTGGAGATCGAGCAGCTGACCGCTGCCGGTCTGGTGGCACTGGCGTGTAATCCGAGCCACGCCTGGGTGGCGCCGGCTGGAGGACGACTGCCGGTGTTCGGCACCAATCCCATCGCCTTCGGTTGGCCGCGTGCGGGGCAAGATCCGTTTGTGTTCGACTTCGCCACCAGCGCGATTGCCCGTGGTGATATCGAACTGCACCGGCGTGCCGGCAAGGCGATTCCCGAAGGTTGGGGCGTCGACGCCCAAGGCCGGCCGAGCACCGACGCCAACGTGGTGCTCGACAGCGGCGCGATGCTGACGTTCGGCGGGCACAAGGGTTCGGCGCTGGCGGCGATGGTGGAGTTGATTGCCGGGCCGCTGATTGGTGACCTGACCAGTGCCGAGTCGTTGGCTTACGACGGGGGCAGCAAGTCGTCGCCGTACCATGGCGAGTTGATCATCGCCCTGGACCCTCGGCGCTTTCTGGGGGACGCCACTGAAGAACATTTGGCCCGGGCCGAAACGTTGTTCCAGGGCATTGAAGGGCAGGGCGCACGCTTACCGTCGCAACGACGTTACGCGGCGCGGGTACGCAGCCTGGTGGAAGGCGTGCAAATTCCCGAGGCGCTGTACAACGACCTCAAGGCCTTGCTCGCCTGATTGAATCAAAGTGCTCAATCCTGTGGGAGCGGGCTTGCTCGCGATGAGGGCATCAGGTTCAACATTTTCGTCGACTGACACACCACTATCGCGAGCAGGCTCGCTCCCACAGGAGGTCGTGTTGTTAAACCGGCTCGCGTTGGCTGCTGCCATCCACCAGCCGTGCAATCCCCAGCGGGTTGGCGTTTTTCAAGGCGTCGGGTAGCAAGGCGTCCGGGCAGTTCTGGTAGCACACCGGACGCAGGAATCGCTCGATGGCCAGGCTGCCAACCGACGTGCCACGGGGGTCGGAGGTTGCAGGATAAGGCCCGCCATGGACCATGGCATCGCAGACTTCGACCCCGGTGGGGTAACCGTTGAACAGTACCCGGCCGACTTTTTGTTCCAGCAGTATCAGCAGGTCCGCATGGGTCTGAAGATCCGATGCTTCGCCAATCAATGTCGCAGTCAGTTGCCCGTGCAAGCTGTTCAACGCCTGCCGCAGCTCAACCTTGTCCGCCACTTCAACGACAATGGTGGTCGGCCCGAACACTTCTTCCTGTAGCAGCGGATCCCCATTGAGCAGCAGGCTGACGTCGGCCTTGAACAGTTGCGGCCGAGCCTGATTGCCCTGCTGGTCGTGGCCCGCCAGGTGCGTCACGGCCGGATGCTCGAGCAAGGCCCGCAGCCCTTTTTCATAGCTGCCGAGGGTGCCCGCATTGAGCATGGTCTGCGCCGGTTGTTCGGTCATCAGGTTGCTTAGTCGCGCAGTGAACGCCGTCCATTCAGGGGCGCGAATACCGATTACCAACCCCGGATTGGTGCAGAACTGCCCGCAACCCTGGACCACCGATGCCACCAGTTCACCGGCGATTTTCTCGCCGCGCGCACGCAAGGCTTCGGGCAATACCAACACTGGATTGATGCTGCTCATCTCGGCAAACACCGGGATGGGTTGTTGCCGTGCGGCGGCCATGTCGCAAAGGGCACGGCCACCTTTGAGCGAGCCGGTGAAACCGACGGCCTGAATCGCCGGGTGCTTGACCAGCGCTTCACCGACACCAGCGCCGTAGATCATGTTGAACACACCCTTGGGCATGTCGGTCTGCTCGGCGGCGCGCAGGATCGCATTGGCCACGCATTCGGCGGTTGCCATGTGCCCGCTGTGGGCCTTGAACACCACCGGGCAACCAGCGGCCAGGGCCGCTGCGGTATCGCCGCCAGCAGTCGAAAAGGCCAACGGAAAATTGCTGGCGCCGAACACGGCCACCGGGCCGACGCCGATCCGGTACTGGCGCAGGTCAACCCGTGGCAGCGGCTGACGCTCCGGCAGGGCACGGTCGATGCGCGCGCTGTAGAAATCGCCCCGACGCAGGACCTGTGCGAACAGACGCATCTGGCCGCTGGTGCGGCCGCGCTCGCCCTGAATCCGGGCGCTGGGCAGGGCGGTCTCACGGGTCACCAGGGCAACGAACTCGTCATCCATGGCATCCAGTTGCGCGGCGATGGCTTCAAGGAATTGCGCCCGGCGCGTCGCCGGCAAATTACGAAAGGCTGGATAGGCGGCCGCAGCGGCCTGGGCGGCCGCGTCGACTTCTTGCGCGGTGGCTTGCACGAAAGAGTAGGGCAGTGCTTCGCCGGTGCTGGCGTCATGGCTGTTCAGGATGATGCCGCCGACGGCGCTGCGCGCTCCGCCGATGTAGTTGTGGCCAAGGATTTCGAGCATTGAAAATCTCCGGTCTGGAAAGGGTAAGGGCAAAAGATCGCAGCCTGCGATCTTTCAGGGCCATCAAGCCAAAGAGTCACCCCGGCGCGGGGTGGCTGGCGCGGCTGCGTCCACGGCAGCAACCCGGGCCGCCGACTCGGCATCCACCTGGCGCAATGACTTGCCACGGGTCTCGCGGGTCAGGCTGACAGCCACCACGGAAATCAGCGCGGCGCCCACCAGATACCAGGCGATTGGAGTCGAGCTGTGGAACTTGTTGAGCAAGGTGATGGCGATCAGCGGTGCCAGGGAACCGGCGAAGATCGGCGCCACCTGGTAGCACAGGGACAGGGCGGTGTAGCGTACGTGGGTCGGGAACAGTTCAGCCATCAGCGCCGAGTAAGGCGCATAAGTCATCGACTCGATGGCCAGGCCCAGGGTGATGGCGGCCATGATCAGCCAGTTGTTGCCGGTGTCCATCATCGGGAAACCGATGAAACCCCAGAACGCTGTGAGCACCGCGCCGGTCAGGTACACCGGCTTGCGCCCGACGATGTCCGACAGATAGCCCATCAGCGGGATCAGGAAAAAGTGCACCAGGTGCGCGCCGAACATCAGCAGCAGAATTTGCGAAGTGTCCTTGTGCACCACCAGTTTCAGATAGGTAATCGAGAACGTCACCACGGTGTAGTAGAGGATGTTCTCGGCAAAGCGTGCGCCGATTCCCACCAGCACCGAGCGCCAGTGATGACGCAGCACTTCTACCACACCGAGCTGTTGCTGTTTGGTCTGTGCCTGAAGGGCTTGGGCTTCCTTGAAGATCGGCGCGTCATCGACGCTGGTGCGAATCCAGTAACCGATCAACACCACTACCGCCGAGAACCAGAACGCCACGCGCCAGCCCCAGGCAAGGAACTGTTGCTCTGACAGGTTCGACGACAACAGCAACAGGGCGACCGTGGCCACCAGGTTGCCGGCCGGCACCCCGGCTTGCGGCCAACTGGCCCAGAAGCCCCGACGATTGTCCGGGCAGTGTTCGGACACCAGCAGAATCGCGCCGCCCCATTCGCCACCGAAAGCGAAGCCCTGGATCAACCGCAACAGCACCAGTAGCACCGGCGCTGCGTAACCGATCTGGTCGAAGCCAGGCAGGCAACCCATCAGGAAGGTGGTGATGCCGACCACAACCAGGCTCAGTTGCAGCAGGCGTTTGCGGCCGAATTTGTCACCGTAGTGACCGAATACCAAACCGCCCAACGGCCGGGCGAGAAAGCCGACCGCGTACAAGGCGAAGGCGGCGATGATGCCGTCGATGGGGCTGTCGGTCTGGCGGAAGAACAGCTTGCCGAAAATTAATGCCGAGGCGGTGCCGTAGAGAAAGAATTCATACCATTCGGCGACGGTGCCAGCCATGGCGGCGGCCACTACGCGTTTGAGTCCAGAGGGTGAGGTTGCGCTTTGCGTGTGTTGAGGATTCGACATGCTGACGTACCTTGTTAAGGCGCAAAAAAGCGGGCAGCCGGGCCGGGCCGGTAAAGGCCCGCCCGGCAATCACTCAGAGACCGACGTCCGGCAGTTCCGGGCGGTTGGCCAACGCCTTGGCCATGATCTGCTCGACGAATACGCGGTCGGCTTCCGGCAGGGCCAGGCGTGGCGGACGGGTCAAGGCGCTGCCGCGACCGGCGATGGCTTCACACAGTTTGATGCACTGCACCAGGTCGGCACGGGCATCGAGGTGCAGGATCGGCATCAGCCATTCGTAGATCGGCATGGCTTCGGCGAAACGACCGGCCTTGGCCAGGCGGAAGATGGTTTCGCCTTCTTTCGGGAACACGTTGGACATGCCCGAGACCCAACCTTCGGCACCCACGGCGATGCTTTCCAGCACCACGTCGTCGAGGCCGGCGAACAGCACGAAACGGTCACCGACTTCGTTGCGCACGTCGATGAAGCGGCGGGTGTCGCCGGAAGAATCCTTGAAGCACACCACGTTGTCGCAGTCGGCCAGGGAAATCAGGATGTCCGGGGTGACGTCGTTCTTATAGATAGGCGGGTTGTTGTAGACCATCAGCGGCACGTCTGCGTTTTTCGCCACGTAGCGGTAATGCTCGGCAGTCTCGAACGGCTTGGAACCGTAGACCAGCGCCGGCATCAGCATCACGCCATCGACGCCGACCCGGCGTACGGCATTGGCGACCTTGGCCGCTTGTATGCTGGTGAACTCGGCCACGCCGCAAATCACCGGTACGCGACCACGGGCGGCATCGACAGCGACCTCAGTCACGGCGATTTTCTCTTCGGCGCTCAGCGAGGTGTTTTCACCCACCGAGCCGCAGACCACCAAGCCTGACACGCCATCGCGGATCACATTGGAAATCACCTGGTGTGTCTTATCCAGGTTGATCGTGAAGTCATCGTTGAATTGAGTGGTCACTGCAGGGAAGACGCCACTCCAGTTAATGCGCTTGCTCATTGTTGCCTCCGGTTCGCTAATAGTATTTCGTATACGATATTTATAATGACAACGCTCGGCTAGTGCTTTTTTTGGTTTTCAGGGGTTTTTACTGGCCGTTGGTCTGGGGATTCAGGGATTGCGTGATCAGGCGCCGGGCCAAGTGTCGGACAGGCGATAGCCTTGTGGCCACGGATCGCTTGGGTCGAGCAGTAATTGATGGGTGCCGGTGATCCACGCCCGGCCGGAAATGCACGGGTAAATCGCGGCGCGGCCGGCGACTTCGGTCAACGAATCAATGCGGCAGTGGAACTCGGAACCGATAATCGAGCGCCCGACAAAGCGCTCGCCCACCTGCATCAAACCCTTGGCCTGCAACACCGCCATGCGCGCCGAACAGCCGGTGCCGGTGGGGGAACGGTCGATTTTGCCTGGTTGGATGACCACCGCATTGGCACCGGTGGCGATGCCGTTCTCATAGACGAGGGGCGCGGCGATCTGGCAGAAGGAAATGTGCGACCACTCAGGATTCAGTGAATGCACGAACCCCAGTTGCTCATTGGCGGCGCGGGTGATTTTCAGCCCGACCGCCACCAGATCGGCGGCTTCATCCGGGCTGATGGAAAAGCCCAGGCCTTTGGCGTCGGCAATCACAAAACTGTCGCCACCATAAGCGGTGTCAACCTTCAGCGAGCCGATGCCTTCGACTTCAATCCACGCATCCAGTCGATCAGCGAAGGACGGCACGTTTTTCACTTCCACCCGTTGCACCTTGCCATCGCGGCAATCGGCCACGGCTTCGATCAGGCCGCCGGGCGCTTCCAGCACCAGGCGGGTTTGCGGCTCGGTCATGGGCAGGATGCCGCTGTCGAGCAATACGGTGGCGACGCACAACGAGTTGGAACCGGACATCGGCGGGGTATCGGCCGGTTCCATGATGATCCAGGCCATTTGCGCCCGTGGGTCTTTGGCCGGCACCAGCAAATTGACGTGGCGGAACACGCCGCCGCGGGGTTCGTTGAGGACGAAGTTGCGCAGGGTTTCGTCCCGGGCGATCCAGCGCGACTGTTCCCACACGGTGGCCCCGGGCGGCGGGGCGACACCGCCGACGATCACGTCGCCGACTTCACCTTCGGCGTGGCAGCTGACGACATGAATGACTTTTGATGAACGCATGAGGGGACTCCTTGTTTTGTTTGTGCGGGCCTCATCGCGGGCAAGCCCGCTCCCACAGTGATCTGTGTCGGCCACCAATTTTGTGTACACCAGCAATACCTGTGGGAGCGGGCTTGCCCGCGATGAGGCCTTGGGTTATTTCACTGACTTGAGAAACGCTGCAGTCTCCGCATGCACCGGATTGCCAATCACCTGATCCGGCGAACCAATCTCATGCACCAGGCCATTGCGGAAGAACGCCACACGGTCGGACACGTCCCGGGCAAAGCGGATTTCGTGGGTCACCAACACCATGGTCATGCCGTCTTCGGCGAGCATGCGCATGGTGTCCAGCACTTCACCGACCAACTGCGGGTCAAGGGCCGAGGTGGCTTCGTCAAACAGCATGTAGTCCGGTGACATGGCCAGGGCGCGGGCGATGGCCATGCGTTGTTGCTGTCCACCGGACAACTTGCCAGGGAAGGTCTTGAGCTTGTCGCCCAGACCGACGTGGGTCAGTTGCTTGACCGCTAGCTCTTCAGCTTCAGCCTTGCTTTTGCCCAGCACTTTGCGCGGTGCGAGCATGACGTTTTCCAGCACCGTCAGGTGCGGGAAGGCATTCCATTGCTGGAACACAATGCCGATTTTCTGCCGCAGGCGATTGAGGTCGGTGGCGCTGTGATGGACCTCGACGCCGTCAACGCGGATGTTGCCTTTCTGGATCGGTTCCAGGCCGTTGATGCACATCAGCAAGGTCGATTTGCCGGAGCCGGAGCCGCCGATGATCGACACCACTTCGCCCTTGTTCACCGTCAGGTTGACGCCCTTGACCACTTCGAGGTTGCCGAAGGATTTATGTACGTTGTCGATCTCAATCATTTTCTTGCCACCTTCTTTCCAGACGAGCGCCCAGGCGTGCGACCACCAGGCTCATGACGTAGTAGATAAGGCCCGCGATGCACAGCACCAGCAACGGTTCCTGGATGCGGGTGACGATGGTTTGCGAGGCGCGCAGCAGTTCGACGATGCCGATCCACATCACCAGCGCAGTGTCTTTCATGACACCGAGCACCAGATTCAGCCAGCCGGGGAACGCTACTCGGGTGGCCATCGGCAGGACGATCCAGCGCAAGTCCTGCAAGAAGCTCAACCCCAACGAACGGCTGGCCCGGCGCACGGTGAACGGCACCGCCAGCACGCCGGCACGCACGATCTCGGTGAAGTACGCCGCAGCGTAAACCCCCAACACAATGCAGCCGACGCTAAAGGCGCTGATGTTCAAACCGACGATGCTTTTGAGTGAGTTGAACAGCACGAACTGGATCAGCAACGGCACGCTGCGAAACACGTCCAGCACCCACGCCAGCGGCAGGCTGGCCCGTGGCAACAAGGCCCGCAGCAGGCCGAAGAACAACCCGGCCAAGGAGCCGAGAATGATCGACCAGAACGTCAGTTGCATCGTGACCCACGCACCGTTGAGCAGGAACATCAGGTCATTCGAGGAAAAATCGGTGGAAAACATGGACAGCTCCTCAGTAACGGAACAACCGCCAGGCCATCAGCCGGGCTGCCGCGACGATCGCCTTGGCAATCAAGTAATACAGCACCGCTGCGATGGTGAAATACTCGAAGGTGCGGAAGGTTTTGACGTTGTATTCCTGGGTCACACCGGTCAGGTCATTGTTTAGCCCGACGATCACCCCCAGCGACGTCATCAACACCGCCCAGACCATCTGATTGGTCAGCGGGTAGAACACGATCCGCAGCAATTGCGGGACGATGATCATGCGGTAGGCCTGGAAGGCACTCATGCCGAGGGAACGCGCCGCACGCACCTGCGTGTCAGGCACGGCCTTGAGGCCGCCGCGAAAGTTCTCCGCCAGATACCCGGCATTGTTGAAGGTGATCCCGGCCAGCAGGGCGAACCAGGAACTGACGTGCAGGTTCAGCGAGCCGAGGCCGAAGTAGAGGATGTAGATCTGGAACAGCGACGGGGTGTTGCGGGCAATCGATACCCAACCGTTGCCGAACCCGCGTAGCAATGGGTGTTTGGCCTCGCGCATCACCGTCAGGGCCAGGGCGATCAGCACGCCGAAGATCATCGACAGCGCGGCGGTTTCGAAGGTGACGATGGCACCGGCAAGCATGTCCGGCAGGGCGCGCAGGGTGGAGCGCCATTGGAAACTGTAGTCAAACATGCGCAGGGCTCTCCAGTAGGGCAGCAGGTTGTAACCAGGCCGGCAAACGTCCGCTGGCCGTTGCGGTGCAGGCCGCGTCGACGCATTCGGCAAGGCTGGCGAAGTGCACCTTGCGGCCGACCAGGCCCGGTGCGTAATGGGCGTATTTGCCCGAGTTGGTCATCAGGGTTTTAGCCGCCAAGGGGATTACGGGTTCGCCGAGCATGCACCAGCAGGTGTCGGTGACCAGGGTCGCGCCAAACGCTTCGATCACAGCGATGTGCCCGGCCTCGCGGGCCTGCTCCAACACGGCACGGCCGCAGGTGATGGCAAGCACCACATCCGGGTGTCTTTGTCGTCCCTGGCACAGTCGCGCCAGGTGAGCGAACTCGCTGAGGGAAAAGTGCGGGTTACCCAGCGACACCACATCCACCCGGTTATCGCGAGCACTGTTGAGTTCGCGCCAACTCGACAGCAGGTCCTTCAGGCGGATCTTTTCCACGGGAATGCAAGTGTCCGCATCCAGCACCTGCGCCGGGTCAATGGCCTCCGGGGTGACCCCGGCGATGTGGAACAGTGGCGCCGCAGAGGTGGTGGCGAAGGCCGCGCCAAAGGCTTTGAGATCGTCCAGGCTCGGCTTGCGTTTTTCCAGTCCCAGCACCAGTGGCACGCGACTGCCGGCCAGGGCACCAATGTGGTAACCCAGCAGCGGGTAGAAGGCATCGTCCAGTTCACCGAGGGCAGGCAATTCGATCTGCAACCGGGCCTTGCGTTGCGCGTCCAGGTGGCAGCCGATCAGCGGGGCGCGACCGGTGAGGGCGATGCAGATGTCCAGGTAATCCGGGTATTTCAGGGTGCGTGCACCGAGCACGCTGTTGGCGTAGACCACTGCGTTGGATTCCGCCCAGACGATTTGCTCGCCAGCCTTCGGTGCAGTGTCGAGCAGGTACGGCGCGCAGGTGAAACTGAGCTGTGCGCCCATCGCCATATAGGCATCGCCCAAGGCACTGGCCGGTTCACCCAATGCCGGGTCGATACCCAGTTCGCGCCAACGGCGCTGGTCGACGGAAATTGAATTGAGGGTGGTGGGCACTCGCACTTTTGCTCCCCATTGCACCAGTTGCTCGGCAAAGCGCAGGCTCGCAGGTCCTGTGTAAATGCAGCCGTCGATGTGTGCTTGAGTGACATCCACCAAGTGGTCGGCACCCTGCAGTTCGGCCATACGCAGGACGATCTGCATGGCCATTTGCGCGGCCTTGCCATGCCGGACATCGAGCAGCGCCCGATCGTGCTCGGTGAGCCTGATCGAGGCGGTGCTGTCAGTGTCTGGTAATGGGCTGTCGAGCGCCTGCCAGGCGTCGCCCGGCAGGTGATCGAACAGGCTCAGCGTTGTATTTTCAACCCGGGCGAAGGCCTGGCCGCGCAAGGCGGCGAAGGCCTCCCGACCGATGCACAGCACCGGCAGGGAACGGGCAAAAATGGTCTGCGCCACCAGCACGCCCAAGGTCAGGATCTCGTCGGCTTCGGCCAGCACCAATGCCGCCGGTGCATGGCCGTTGCTGATCAGTTCCATCAACACACTGCTGCCGGTGCACGAGCCGCGACCACTGGGAATCGCCAGCACGCGGCCGGCCAGGTGTTGGCCGCTGAGCGGGTGATGGCGGTCGATGACTTCACCCGTGCAGGGATCGACTCCGCCCCAGAAACTCAAGCCGACATCGGCCAACAGCAGGGCGCCTTGCGCGGCACCCGCCACCAGGCTGCGCCCGGTCAGAGAAATTGGCCCAGGCATGCCGGACATATCAGTAGTAGACCTGAGGCACGGTCAGGTTGGTCGGCGGGATCTCGGTGCCGACCCATTTAACGAACAGCTCCTTGTAGCGACCGGTGCGCACCTGTTGGTTGACGAACAGGTTGAGGTAGTTGAGCAGGCCGAACTCGCTGCGCTTGGCACCCAGGGACACGTAGTCGATGACGTACGGGGCGTTACCGGCGACTTTCAGGTTTTTGTATTTGCCCGACTTGAGGGTGGCGGCGGCCACGGTGTTGGTGACCACAGTGGCATCGATGTGGCCTTGGGCGACGGCTAGCAGGGTATCGCTCTGCGACTGGTAGGCTCGGAAACTGCCCGAGCCCCAGTTCTTCACGTCTTTCTCCAGGGCGATGGCCTCATAGGTGCCGCTGGTGTTGCCCACTGCTTTGCCCTTGAGGTCGTCGAAGCCGTTGATGCCGGTGTCGTCGCGGGTCAGCACCACCATCTGGAAGGCAAAGTAGGGCACGGTGAGGCCAACGGTCTTGGCGCGTTCGAGGGTGTCGGAGGTGGACGCGACGATCACGTCAGCCCGCCCGGAGACCAGTGCCGGAATGCGATCCGGGAACGGCGTTTCCACCACTTCGGCCTCGACCCCGAGGATCTTCGCCAGGTCGCGGCAATAGTCCACATCGAAGCCGGCCGGCGAGTTGCTGGCATCGCGAAAGCCCATGGGCGGGAAGTCCAGGGTCACGGCGCAGCGCAGTTTGCCCGAACCGATGATGTCGTCGAGCTTGTCGGCCTGGGCAGTGGCGATAAAGGAGGTACTGAGAACAGCGCTGAGGGCTACGGCAAATGCGGGGTTTTTCATAGAGGCCTCGTTGATGTGAAGTGCTGTTGAATATCGTATTGGGGATTTCGTATACGATATTAACAATAGCAATCAACGTGCCTATTTCCAGTCCGAGGGGTGAATTAGTTGTCAGGCCTTGGCGTAGAGGTTTTGTAGCGGTGCAACCCGTAGCGAGGTGACGCCAAGGCAGTGAGGACAGGTGTTACATATGGGAGCAGCGGTAGCGTGGGCGCCTCTTTAAGGAACACTGGCAGGCGTTTTAATCGCGGGTGTACGCGGTCGGCGCAGGAGCTGGCGCAGCCTGCGATCTTTTGATCTTCAGCGCTGATTATCGCGATACTGACTCGGCGACAAACTGGTCAGCGCCCGAAACTGCCGGCTGAAGGCACTGTGGTCGGTGTAACCACAGCGCAAGGCAATCTCGGTAATCGGCAACTCGGTGTGCAGTAACAACCGCGAACCTTCTTCCAGGCGCGCCTTGTGAATCATTTGCCGTGGGGTGAGCTGGAACACCCGTTTGCAGTGCCGCTCCAATTGCGCCACGGAATAGCCAGCGATGGCGGTCAGTTCGGCGAGGCTGATGGAGCGGGCGAAGTGGCGGCGGATATGGGCATCCACTGCGGCGAGTTTCTGGAACGCCGGATGGTTCGACTGCGGCGATTGCAGGTCGCGGGAGATACCGGCCAGGCCGACGATTCGACCCTGTTCATCCTTCAAGGCGAGTTTGTGGGTCAGGCACCAGATCGGCTGATTGCCATAATACAAATGCAGCTCCAGCTGATCGGCCAGTTCGCGACCGCTGGACAGCACTCGCCGATCCTGCTCGGTGTACAGCGGACCGAAGCGTTCCGGGAAGACCATTTCGGCGGTGCGCCCCAGCAGTTCGTCCCTGTGTTTGAAACCACAACGTCGGGCCAGGGTCTGGTTGACGAAGGCGTAACGGGCCTCGCAGTCCTTGATGAAAAACACCACGTCCGACAGGGTATCGAGCAACGGCGCGATGGGCTGAAGGCTGCTCAGCAGCGTCGGCAGATCGCAAGGTTTAAAGGTGGTGAGCGAGGGATACATGGCGCTGGGGGTCTGAGGGTGACCCCCGGGATCATAGAGACTCGGCAGCGTGGCCGAAACCCCTGGCGTGGTCATCACGCTGGCGGGGTATCGTCCAGGGACATCAAGGTTTCGATCCGCGCCGGGCTGAAGGGTGGGCGCGGTGCTGAGGGCTGCCAACCAAACATATGCTGCACTGCGCCGCCACACACCCGGCCCTGGCAGGCACCCATGCCGCAGCGACTGGCGAGTTTGGCTTCGCGCCAGTCAGAGTGACCGGTCAATGCCGCGTAGGGCACGTCCTCGCAGCGGCAAACCAGGGTGTCGGGTTGGGCCAGGGACTTGAGTCGCGGATCAAGGGCGAACGCGCCGTTCAGCGCCTTGGCGAAACCCTGCCAACGCGCCCGACGCGGCCACAATTGCCTGGCGGCTTCCAGATTGCCGACCGCAGCGTGGCCGGCAATCGCACCTTCCACCAAGGCCAGCTCACTGCCGCCGAACCCTGTGCATTCGCCCGCCGCATAATGATCGGCGCGGTTGCTGGCCTGCCAGGCATCCACCGCGATGGCTTGATCTTCGATGGCGCAACCCAGTGCCTGACCCAACTGGATATTCGGAATCAACCCGAAACCACAGGCCAGCCGATCACATTCCAACTCAACGATGTTGCCTTGTTGTTGCAGGCGCACGCCTTCCACTCGGTCGGTGCCAAACGCCGCCAATACGTGAGTGGCGGTGCGGTAGTGGTGGTCGAACAGGCTGAACGATTGCAGCCATTTGCCGGGCCAGCGCGGCAGTTGCGCGGCGAAACCGGCGACGGCGCTGCGGCTGGCTTGTTCAGCGATGCGTTGCACTTGCGCGCCATGCTGTTTGGCGGTGGCGGCACTGGCCAGTAACAGCGGGCCGCTGCCGGCGATCACCACGCGCTCGTTCTGCACCGGCAAACCGGCCTTGATCAGCGCCTGCAAACCACCCGCACCGGTGACACCCGGCAGGGTCCAGCCGGGGAAGGGCAGCAGCAATTCACGGGCGCCGGTGCACAGAATCAGTTTGTCGTAGCTGATCAACCAGCCATGGTCGTCATCTTCCACCAGCAGTTGTTTCGCGCCGGGGGCGGCGATCACCCGAGTACCGGCGTGATGGCGGATGTTGTTGCACGACGCCAGACGCTCGCGCAGGCGCCGGGCCTGACCGGGTACGTTGGCTTGAGGTCCGTCGCGCCAGATTTGCCCGCCCGGCAGCGGGTTGTCGTCGAGCATGACAATGCGAGCGCCGCTGGCGGCGGCGGCAAGGGCGGCGCTCATCCCGGCAGGGCCAGCACCAATGATCAACAGATCAGCGTATTCATTCATGGGCGAGTCTCCACCTGCATGCCGTCACGGCACAAGGTCTGGCAAGCCAGGCGACGCCGGCCATCGATGGTCACCCGGCATTCCTGACAAATGCCCATGCCGCACAGCGGCGCACGGCGCTGACCGCTGACTGAGGTGCGCGTGCAGCCGTCGCTGGCCAACGCCAGGGCAGCGGCGACGCTGGTGCCTTCGGCGACTTTCAGGGCGTGGCCGTCCAGCAACAATTCAGGCATAGACCGGTTCTCCGAGAAAACGCTGGGGCAGATAGGGTTGTGCGGCCAGTGGCGGGGTTTCGTTGAACAGTTGCGCCACCAGTAAATCGGCGGTGCCGGGGGCGGTGGTTACGCCCAGTCCTTCGTGACCGACTGCCAGCCACAAGCCTTGACGTTGTGGATGTTGGCCCACCAGCGGCAAGCCGTCGGGGCTGGCGGCGCGAAAACCGGTCCAGGCACGGATGCCATTGAGCCGGGCCAGCCCCGGCATGTACTCGGCGGCACGCTT
Organism: Pseudomonas sp. KH_046_1; assembly: GCF_057839025.1. NCBI lineage: Bacteria > Pseudomonadati > Pseudomonadota > Gammaproteobacteria > Pseudomonadales > Pseudomonadaceae > Pseudomonas > Pseudomonas sp. KH_046_1. Next base: position 3,156,478 of record NZ_CM174481.1, on the reverse strand, counting down.
GAGCATTTTCGCGAGCATCCAGCCTTCGACCTGCGGGTCGGTGGTGCCGAATTGCCGCGAGGCGCCGATGAACAGTTGCCCGGTGGGGCGCGGCTGGATATTGCAGGCGGTCGACGGCCCCGTGGCGTTGTGGGCACTGGTGACGTAACCCAGTTCCACCAGCGTATGGGTGACGCTGCCGGGGTAGCGGTCAGTGATCAGCAAGTGGCCTTTTTTCGGCTCGATGGGCAGTTCCGGGCACAGCTCGTTGGCTTGAATACCGTTGGCCAACACTACGGCATCGGCACTCAACCAGTGACCATCATCGAGGCAGACGCGGTTGCCATCGACCGCACTGACCCGTGCCCGGCGCTGGCGGATGTTCGGTGTTTCGAGCATCCATCTGGCCGTCGCCGGGGCGTATAGAATGCCGTCGCCATTGATCAGCAAGCCGCCTTCCAGTCCTTCGCTCAGTTCCGGTTCGCGCTGGCGCAGGGCACTGGCGCCGATCAGTTCGCAAGCCACGCCCTGGGCTTGCAGGTTCAGGAATTTGCTGTGGGCCACCGCCATTTCTTCGGCATTCGCCGCCAGCCACAGCGTGCCGTTGCAGCGGTAGGCACAGCTGTCGGGCAGGTCCGCGCCCAGTTCGCGCCAGCGCTGCAACGAATATTGGCTCAGGGCCAGTTCGGCGGGGTTGTCGTCGAGTACCAGCAAGTGGCCCATGCCGGCGGCCGTGGCGCCGTGCAGGCCGGCGTCCAGCACCAGCACCTGCAAGCCGCGACGGGCCAGCGCCTGGGCACAGGCGGCGCCGATAATGCCGGCGCCGATCACGATCACATCGGCCACCTGGCCCTCGTTCATGGACGAATGCCCCAGGCGAACGGGTCGTCCTGTTCGATGATCAGGCTCGCCTCGGCACTGATGAACGCGCGACCACGAATGGTCGGCACGATGCGCTCACCCTGCAGTTCGTAGGAACCCTCGAACTCGCTGCCGATGACGCTGGCCTGGCGCCAGATCTGCCCCGGTTGCAACTTGTCGTCGGCCGCCAGGCATGCCAGTTTGGCACTGGTGCCGGTGCCGCAGGGCGAACGGTCATAGGCTTTGCCGGGGCAGAGCACGAAGTTGCGGCTGTCGGCGTGATCGTCATCGGCGAACAACTCGACGTGATCGATCAAGCCGCCGTCTTCACCGCGAATGCCTTGGGCTTGCAGTGCTTGCTGTACGGCGAAGGTGTAAGCGGTCAGCGCTTCGAGGTTGTCGCCGGCCACCCGCAGGCCATGCTCGGCGATCAGGAAAAACCAGTTGCCGCCCCAAGCGATATCACCGACCACTTGGCCAATGCCCGGCACCTGCACCGCCAGCGCCTTGCGATAACGGTAGGCCGGCACGTTGCGCACGCTCACCGAATGGTCTTCGTGCAGGGTTGCCTGCACCGTGCCCACCGGCGTTTCGATGCTGTGCACGCCGGGGCCGATCTTGCCCAGGTGCGCCAACGACGCCACCAGGCCGATGGTGCCGTGGCCGCACATGCCCAGATAACCGGTGTTGTTGAAGAAAATCACCCCGGCACAGGCGCCAGGGTCCACCGGCGTGCAGAGCAGCGCGCCCACCAGTACGTCACTGCCCCGTGGTTCCAGCACACAGGCGGCGCGCCATTGGTCATGCTGTTCGGCTAATACCTTGCGCCGTTCGGCCATGCTGCCAGTGCCCAGGTCAGGAAAGCCGGCGGTCACCAGGCGGGTCGGTTCGCCGCCGGTGTGGGAGTCGATCACTGAGATGCGTTTCATGGGAGGGCCACGTCCATTCGGTTGAGTGAACGCAAGAGTGGCCCGTGCGGCGGGGTGTCGGCTTGAGGGATTTAGTCTGTGTCGATGACGAAATCGGCACAGCATCCGCAGCTGTCAGTGGGTGTGGGGCAGGTGCTCGAACAGGGTCGTGCAGACGCCGGCAATGTGCTCGTCCAGAAGCTTCACCGCCAGGTCCACATCCCCGGCGCGGCAGGCCGCCAGGATCTCGCGGTGTTCGTGATCGGCCCGTTCCTTACCGGCCGACAAGCTCATCTGCATGCGTAGATAACGCTCCAGCTTGTCGTTGACCGAACGGATCAGACTCACCAGAAACGGTCGCTGCGCTGGCTCGTACAGGCAGGAATGCAGCTCCCAGTTGAGCTCGGCCCAGCGCCCCACGTCGTCCTCGCCGATGAACTCCTGACAGATGCGCTCGGCACGGGCGAAGGTCTCTTCGGTCATGTTCGGAATGGCCAGGCGCAGAATCTTGTCTTCCAGCAACATCCGCACTTCGAACATCTGCGCCAGTTCCGCATCGGAAACCCGCGTGACCATCGCCCCGCGATTGCGCTGGAACATCACCAACCCTTCGGCCTCCAGCCGCTTGAGGGCTTCGCGCACCGGGATCTTGCTGACATTGAACTGGCGGGCGATGTCGTCCTGGCGGATCGGCTCATCCTCGGCAAAATGCCCGGCGACAATCGCATCCCGCAGATGGCGGGTGATGATTTCCGAAGTCGAAGGCGAGTTACCAAGGTCGGGTGCGTTGAGTTTGGTCAGGTTCACGGCGGCGGTCATTTGGAGTGAGATAGCGCTAGGGTATACGAAATTCTTTTGCTGATCTTCCCCGGTTCGACGTCGGTGCACCCGTTTTCATTCAGGCCTGCGCCGCGCCCACTTCACCGTTTGCCATGGTTTTACGCTGGACGGATTGCCCCCTGCATAGCCGATCAGGCGGCCAATCCTTCTCAGAGGCTATCCGGATCCCCGAAAAACATCTGAATCCGCGACCGCAACCAGCGCTCCCCCGGATCGTTATCCTGGGACCCGCGCCAGGCCATGTGCAGTTCGAAGCTGCGCACCGGCAACGGCGGATCTTCGGCCCGTACACCGCCGGCAGCGGTCAGTGCATCGGCGGTGTAGTCGGGCACCGTAGCCACGATATCCGTGCCGGCGAGCAGGGTGCTGAGTCCGTTGAACTGCGGCACGGCGAGCACCACATGCCGCTTGCGCCCGAGCTTCTCCAGTTCTTCATCGATGAAACCGCTGAGGTCGCCGGCGAACGACACCAGTGCATGGGGGCGAGCGCAGTAATCATCCAGGCTCAACGGCCCCGGCACGGTGTCGGCGCGCAACAGCTTCGGCTGGCTGCGGCGCAGTACCTTGCGCTTGGCGTTGGCCGGCAGGTCGGTGGTGTAGCTGACACCGATGGAAATCTCGCCGGATGCCAGCAACCCCGGCATCAGGATGTAGTTGACCCGGCGCACCACCAGCACAATCCCCGGCGATTCGGCACGCAGGCGCTTGAGCAGCATTGGCAGCAAGGCGAACTCGACGTCGTCCGAAAGGCCGATGCGGAACACGGCGGTACTTGTGGCAGGATCGAACTCGGCCGCGCGGCTGACGGCAGTGGAAATCGAATCCAGCGCCGGCGATAGCAGGGCGAAGATCTCGACCGCCCTGGCGGAAGGCTCCATGCTGCGGCCGGTACGCACAAACAAAGGATCATCGAACAAGCCGCGCAGGCGCGAGAGCGCCGCACTGATGGCTGGCTGGCCGAGGAACAGTTTTTCCGCAGCACGGGTCACGCTGCGTTCGTGCATCAATGTTTCGAAAACGATCAACAGGTTCAGGTCGACACGACGCAGGTCATTACGATTCATCTGGAGTCCTGGCAGAGTCAGCAAACTTGACGTGGGCGGCCATATGAGAACAATGGCCAGCAGGAATATTACGGGGAAAGGCTGGTACTCTGCACCGGGTAATTCAGATTTCCTGTAAAGGCGGCTTCGGTTTCTCACGGCATTTGACGATGTCGCCGCCGCTGCGGAATCAATGACAGGCATGTCGACTATTAATAGCCACAGATAGTGTTGGGTTGAAAGCCCAGCTAGAGTTCAAGGCATTAGAGGTTCATTTGGCGAGGTTTGCGATGTCCCGCACGATCCGTTTTCACAAGTTTGGTCCTGCCGAGGTGCTCAAATGCGAAGAGCATGCGGCGTCTTTGCCTGCACCGGGCGAAGTGCAGGTGCGCGTCGAGGCGATAGGCATCAGTTGGTATGACACTCTCTGGCGCCAGAACCTGGCCCCGTCCCATGCTCGTCTGCCTTCAGGCCTTGGCCAGGAGATGGCCGGTATCATCACTGCTGTCGGTGATGGCGTCGATGACCTGGAAGTCGGTGACAAGGTCGCCAGCTTTCCGGCCCAAAGCCCGAACGACTACCCGGTCTACGGTGAGCTGATCGTTCTGCCACGCTCGGCAGTCACCCGTTATCCGGATGTGCTCAGCCCGATTGAAGCCAGCGTGCACTACACGCCGTTGTTGATCGCCTATTTCGCCTATGCCGATCTGGCACGGGTCAAGCCCGGGCAATTCGCCCTGGTGACTGACGCGAGTCATTGCGCCGGACCTTCGTTCGTACAACTGGGCAAGGCCTTGGGTGTTCGAGTGATCGCCGCGACCAAGACTGCGGAGGAACGTGAATACCTGCTGTCGCTGGGTGCCGAAAAAGTGATCGTTACCGAGGAAGAAGATCTGCTGATGCGGATCAACAAGATCACCGATAACCGTGGCGTGGACGTGGTGTTCGATGGTTTGGGCGGTCCGCAGATGTCGTTGCTTGGCGATGTGCTGGCACCTCGCGGCAGCCTGGTGCTGTACGGCCTGCAAGGTGGCAACCAGACGCCTTTCCCGGCCTGCGCAGCGTTCCAGAAGAACATTCAGTTCTTCGTGCACTGCATCGGCAACTTCACTGGCAAGCCGGAACTGGGCATCACCCAGGACCAGGCCGCACTGCAACGTGCCTTGCGCGACATCAATCAGCTGACCGCCGACCGCGTTCTGCTGCCGCTCAAGACTCGGGTCTTCCCGTTTGCCGAGTTTGTCGAGGCACACCGCTACATGGACGAATGCCCGTGTCACGAGAGGGTCGCGCTGCAGGTCGAACCGGCCTGACACTCACCCAACAGCCCTCCCAAGAGTCCGTGCCCGCACGGACTCTTTCGTTTCAGCCCCCCCTTCCCAAAAAAAGCCGTCGACCCGCAGGCCGGTCCAGCAACTGAACTGGTTTTTGCTCGTAATCTGTAGCTTCTAATCAGCCACTAAGCCCTGATAATTGAATGATTACTTTCATCTCAAGGAATGAGTCATGGCTGGGTGTCAGGCTGAAACTTTTCAATGTGCGCCGTCGGTGCAAATCTCCAAATTAGTTTGTTGTTGTTTAGTTGCCAAAAACACAGCGACAACTTCCTTCTTTATTTCTTGTATTAAGTGTCTGTGGGACTTTGTCGGACATTTCCTAGGACGCCGGTTTCAAACGAACAAACCCTTGCCAGCCGGGCGCTCCGGCCTCACCTTCGTCGTTAAACCGAGGCGGCGCTGCGATCGTTTCAAATGATTTCAAGAAAATTCAAGTGTTAGCATTTGGCAATAAAGTCCATGACTCCATTCGCACAGACAGTCCAACGGGATTTGCTGTCTGCGCGATGTTGAACTTACGAGTATCAGGTAAATAAAGATGACCAGCATCCATGACCAAGCGATGAACCATGTCTATCAACAAGTGCTGCAGCGATTGCTGGGTTTTTTCTCCCGTGCCGAACGCACTGCATTGCAATTGTTGATTCAGCGTCTGGCGGTGGCGGCGGGGGGCATGGAGCACATTGGCGATTACAAGGTGTTGGCGATCCAGTCCGGGGCCCGTGACAACTGCTACACCCTGGCACTGTTGCGTGCTGCGCAGTTGACCATTGCCACTCGGTCGCCGGCGACATTCCAGTTGCGCATCGCCTCGTTGCGGTTGAACGGGGCAAACTGCGCGGCCGTGGAAAACATGCACCGGACCAACAGCGCATTGTTTGTCTATGACGATCCCCGGGTCGAGGTGTTGACGGTCGATGATCGGGAAGTCTTGCCGTTCAACCACCTGGCGCCGATCTCCGACGCCGGTCGCGAGTCCGGTCGCCTGAACCTGCTGCTGATCGGCCATCGACGGGAGTGGCGTGGCGGGTTCGACCTGTGGGATGACGGTTATCTGGCCACGGGAGAGTTCTACGGACAAATCGCCCGCTGGGACGGTGGTGTCGACGCCTTGCTCAGCAGTGACACGCCGCGTCAACAGAAGCAGTTCATCGAGGGTTTGAAGCGGGCCGCCACCAAGGCAGGGCTCAAGCCTTCGCCCGCAGGCGAGGCCGGTTATGCGGGGTTGTTTGCATTGCTCGATGAACTGGGCAGCGACTGTTATCACGCGTTCTACGCCGATTACGGCCAGGCCCGGTGGCGTCCGCAAGAGCGCTTTGAGACCTGTCGTCGTACGGCCTGCATCGACATCCACGACCTGCTGGTCAGCAACCTGGAAGAGCGCTGGCCATTGCTGACAGAGTTTCTCCGGTTCCAGCCGGACGAACTGTCCGCGCAGATCAGCGACAACGAATTCGTCAGCCCGTCGATCTCGGCGCACGTCAGGGGGTTGCAGGCGTGCTACGTGCAGGGCCGCAATTACGAGTCCGGCATTGCGCAATACCTGCAACGCGCCTTGGTGATGATGCGCCGCAAGCGCTTGCCCGAGCGTTTGTGCGAGCAGGCCATCGAGGTCTTCGGTAACCCGGCGACACTGACCGAGCAGCGCGCCCGTGCGGCGGCCGAAGCGCAAAAGAATCTGGGCCTGAGCGAAGCACAACTGGTGTGCCTGCTTTTTTCTCCTTTCATCGAAAAAGGTGCGTGGCTTGAGCGTTTCCTGCGTCAGTGCCATCCGGGCATGCTGGTGGCCATGCCCGAGTTGCACCGGGCCATGCAGGGGCATCCGGTCGCCGAACAGATCATGCAATGGATGATTGATGTCAGCGGATTGCCCGTCAGCCTGATTGGCCAGCTTTACCGCATGGAGTGGACGCCCGCAGGCGCTGGCGGGGCGGCTGAAGCAAACATCCAGAGGGCCGCGTCGCAACATACGCCGGGCGATCCTGATGCTGACAGCACGTTGGCGGATGAATGGTCAGCGGGTCACTGAGCGTGGGCGGATTTTCAGCCAGTGCGGTTGGCCTTCGCCCATGAAAGGTCCACGAGAAACGGATTTCGCCTATCAGGCGGTTTATCGGTACCTGGTCAGCCTGATCAACGAGTCTGAAGGGGATTCGCGCATCCGCCTGCCGTCGCTGCGGCATCTGGCGGAGCGTCTCAATGTGTCGATCTCGACCATTCAGTACGCCTATTCGTTGCTGGAGAAAGAAGGGCGCGTCTATTCGGTGGCCAAGTCCGGTTACTACGCATTGCCAGTGTCCTCAATCAACCTGCAGGACAGCGGCAGCGATCTGCTGGAAGCGGTCTACGTCAATGCCAGGCGTCCGGGGATGCTGGTCTTGAGCGCCGATGAACCGGCGTTGCTGCAGCCGCTCGACAGTCCTTTGTTGCTGCTGGAGCGGGAGTTGCTGCGCCAGTATCCCCGACAGCCGCAGTCGCCTTCGCAACCCTGCGGCGAGCTCGAATTGCGCACCGCCCTGGCAGCCCGCTACACCACGTCTCCGATGCGTTACTGGCACGCCGATGATGTCTACATAGGCGCCGACCTTCGCGGTGTACTGGAAATCCTGATCGCCGTGCTGGGTTTGAAAGACGCCACCGTGGTGGTCGAATCGCCGTGCGACTGGACGATCCTGCGTTTGTTTCAAGCCGCCTGCGTGCGGGTGATTGAATTGCCCGTGCAGGCCGATGGCTGCCTGGATCCGGAACGGCTCAACATGCTGCTGGATACCGAACCGGTAAGGCTGGTGATGCTGTCCTCGGCCCTGAACATGCCCCGTGGCAGCCTGGCGCCTGACGAAAACAGGCAGGCCATTGCCCGGCTGTTGGCCGCGCATGACAGTTGGGTGTTGGAGAACGACTGTTATGGCGAACTCGGATTCGACCTGGGCGGCGTGCGCTTTCGCGACTTGCTGGACCCTGAACGGCTGTTGGTGTTTTCCACGTTCGAGAAAATCATCGGGCCTGAAGCGCCCTACGGTTACCTGCTTTCAAGGCATTTGAGCGCTGAACTGCAACGGCACTTCCTGCTGCGTTCCTTCCGTCTTTCACCGATTCGCCAGAAAGCCATCGCCCGTTTGTACAGCAGCGGTCGCATCGATCAACACCTGCTGGTGTTGCGCCGGCTGCTCAAGGAGCGCAAGAGTCAAATGACCCTGTTGTTGCAGGAGCGATTGGGGGATGCCTTGCATTTCGTCGAGCCAGAAGGTGGTGCAACGATTTGGGTGCGTTCGTTGCGTCGGGTCAATGTGCGTCGTGTGTTCCAGCGCCTTCTGGCCCATCAAGTGGTCATCGCGCCGGGCGAACTGTTCAGCCTTCACGGTCTGCACGGACAGCATCTGCGCTTGAGTCATACCTTCGGCGGCGATCACAACCTGGCGGCCGCACTGGGACTGCTGGGGGATGCGCTGCGTCTGGAATCAGTCGAGTGAGCGAGACAAAAAATAACAACCTCCGGTGTGTTGGATCGATCCCGTCGCCTTGCGGTCAAACTGCCAGTAAACTGCGACCCAATTCCTGAACCACTCTATTCCAGAGGTTTTGCATGACACTCAGTCCTTTTGCGGGTAAACCGGCACCGGCAGAATTGTTGGTCGACATCCCGCGACTGGTAACGGCCTATTACACCGGCCAGCCGGATGCCGCAATTTCGACCCAGCGCGTTGCCTTCGGCACGTCCGGGCACCGGGGCAGCTCGTTCGACTTGAGTTTCAACGAATGGCACGTGCTGGCGATCAGCCAGGCGATCTGCCTGTACCGCGAAGCTCAAGGTATCGATGGCCCGCTGTTTGTCGGTATCGACACCCACGCGCTGTCCACGCCAGCCGGCGCCAGCGCCCTCGAAGTGCTGGCGGCCAACGGCGTGACCGTGATGATTGCCGCTGGCGACGAATACACGCCGACGCCGGCCATTTCCCATGCGATCCTCTGCTACAACCGCGGTCGCACCACCGGCCTGGCCGACGGCATTGTCATCACGCCGTCCCACAACCCGCCGCAAAGCGGTGGCTACAAGTACAACCCAACCAACGGTGGTCCGGCCGATACCCACATCACCAAGTGGATCGAAGCCAAGGCCAACGAACTGCTGGCCAACAAGCTCGCTGGCGTCAAGCGCATCAGCTACGAGCAGGCACTGAAGGCCAGCACCACCCATCGACACGATTACCTCAACACCTATGTCGCCGACCTGATCAGCGTGATCGACTTCGACGCCATCCGCGATGCCAGGCTGCGCCTGGGTGTCGATCCGCTGGGTGGAGCAGGGGTGCGTTACTGGTCGGCGATTGCCGAGCATTACCGCCTGGACCTGGACGTGGTGAACAAAGAGGTCGACCCGACCTTCCGCTTCATGACCGTCGACTGGGACGGCCAGATCCGCATGGATCCATCGTCCAGCCACGCCATGCAAGGCCTGATCGGCCTGAAACAACGCTTCGACGTGGCGTTTGCCTGCGATCCGGACCACGACCGCCATGGCATCGTCACGCCGTCCGGTGGTTTGCTGGCGCCGAACAACTACCTCGCCGTGGCCATCGACTACCTGTTCCAGAACCGTCCGCAATGGCGCGTCGATGCTGCCGTGGGTAAAACCGTGGTCAGCAGTGGCCTGATCGATCGCGTGGCCAAGCGCCTGGGGCGTCGCCTGTACGAAGTGCCGGTCGGTTTCAAATGGTTTGCCGACGGCCTGTTCGATGGATCCCTCGGTTTCGGCGGCGAAGAAAGCGCCGGTGCCTCGTTCCTGCGCAAGGACGGCGGTGTCTGGAGCACCGACAAGGACGGTTTGATTCCGGCCTTGCTGGCCGCCGAGATGACTGCCCGGACCGGTCGCGACCCGAGCCAGGCGTATCGCGCCTTGACCGACGAACTGGGTGAGCCGTTCTCGGTGCGGGTCGACGCCAAGGCCAATCCGGAGCAGAAAGCACTGTTGAGCAAGCTGTCGCCGCAACAGGTCACCTCGACCCAACTGGCGGGCGAGCCGATCCAGAGCATCCTCAGCCACGCACCGGGCAATGACCAGGCCATTGGCGGCCTCAAGGTCATGACCGAGAACGGCTGGTTCGCGGCGCGTCCGTCGGGCACGGAAGACATCTACAAGATCTACGCCGAAAGCTTTGTCAGCGACGACCACCTCAAGCAACTGGTGGCCGAGGCGCAAACGCTGGTCGATGGTGCCATTTCCGCAAAATAAACACACAACCCTGTGGGAGCGGGCTTGGTCCGGGCGGCGTTCCGACGAAGGCGGTATCAGCTTCAACATCAATGTTGACTGAAACATCGCTTTCGCGAGCAAGCCCGCTCCCACAAAGGGTTCGCTGCAGCAACTAAAAAAGGGGCGACCAACACGGTCGCCCCTTTTTTGCGATTTGCTCAGCGGGTTAGGCCAGATCCACCAGAACAATCTCGCTGTCCTCGATGGCCGTCACCCGCAACACTTGCTCATCGGCAACCGCGACACCATCTCGAGCTTGTGCACGCAAGCCATTGACTTCAATGACCCCGGTGGCCGGCACCAGGTACGCACGACGCCCCTTGTCCAACGCGTATTCGGCAGACTCGCCGGCCTTCAGGTTGGCCGCTACCAGCCGGGCATCGGCGCGGATGCGCAGGCTCTGATCGTCGCCTTCCTTGCCGCTGGCCAGGGTGACAAAACCTTCGCGGTTGCCTTTCGGGAACGGCTTGGCGCCCCAGGATGGGGCCAGGCCGGACTCGTTCGGGATGATCCAGATCTGGAAAATCCTCGTCGGCGTCGCTTCCAGGTTGTACTCGCTGTGGGCGATCCCTGTGCCGGCACTCATGACCTGGACGTCACCGGCTTCGGTGCGGCCCTTGTTGCCAAGGTTGTCCTGGTGGGTAATGGCGCCTTCGCGGACATAGGTGATGATTTCCATGTCGCGGTGCGGGTGTTGCGGGAAACCGGTGCCGGGAGCGATCACGTCGTCGTTCCAGACCCGCAGGTTGCCCCAGTTCATGCGCTTGGGATCGTAGTACTCGGCGAACGAAAAATGGTGGTGAGCATCCAACCAGCCGTGGTGAGCGCCGCCGAGCGAGTTGAAAGGTCTGAGTTCAAGCATGATCGTCTCCAGAAAAGGTTCGTCATGGGGCCAGGTGCCTGAGCCACGAAGCGAGACCGGTGAGTGATGACGGCCATCATCCAACAGGCAACAATCGATAAAAAGCGTAAAAAATGCAGCATTCCCATCGAATGGATTGATATAAAACGAACTCGAAAGTTTCTCATCCAGCTTTCACTTCATCGCATAAGCCAATGAGTCATAAGCAATTCACTAGAACTCAAGGGCAAATGCAGACACCATAGCGCTCAACAGCCTCACACCCTGGAGTCAGTCCGCGTGCCGCAACACACCCCCGATCTTCCGCCTGAACTTCGCCCCCTGGCCGAGATGCCGCTGATCAAGCGATTGCTCGCCCGATTCTTCGGCTACAGCCTGACCCGCCTGCACGCACAGCATCGTGCGTCTTGGTTGCATGGCCAGGCCGACGGTTTTCGCAGCGGTCACAGCGCCGGGGTCGATTACGGCTACAGGGAAGGCAAGCTCGAGGGGTTGGAGGAGGGTCGACAGGTCCTGCTGATCCGTGACTCGCGCAGCACTGAGCACCGACCGCCGAATGTCGATGACTTGCTGTTCGACGATTGGCGCCTGCCTTTGAGCGCCGAATTGAAGAAACGTATGAAGGCCGATGTCGCCCGCTTGTTACCGGCCCATGCCCAACCCAGCGCCGCACAGTGGAAAATGATCTTCAGCGATACACCGTCCACCTCGGTGATCGCGGGTGCCGGTGCAGGCAAATCGACCACGCTGGTGCTGCGAATCTTGCTGTTGACCCATTACCTGGGCTTTGAACTGAGTTCGATGACGGTGGTGACCTTCACCCGTGAGTCGCGCAAGGACTTCATCAACAAGCTGATCGAACTGTTTGCGCTCTGGGGCCGCGCGATCAGTTTCAAGGAGGCGCGGGACCTGGTGCGCACCTTTCACTCGCGGATCCTGCCGATGGTGCGCAGCCTTCCGGGTTTCGAGCGTTTGCAGGCTTTCGAGAACCTCAGCCTGCGGGCTGCACAGGGTGATGAGGAGGTCGACAGCAATCCGTTCGACCTGCGCATCAACGACGCTCAACGCCAACAGCTCAACGCCTGTTATCACCGGCTGCACAGTGACAATGAGCGTTTTCGCGAGCTGATCAAGCCATTGTCCCGGCATGCCCTGCAACTCAAGGAACTGGAGCGCGATCACCCGGATGTGCAGAAACGCATGGGCGTAACCGAGCTCGCGGCCAAGCGCGATGAAGAACTGTGCGACGCCATCGAGGACCTGTGGTTTCGCGCCGGTGCCTGGCCCATCAAGGGCATCGAACCGAATCGCCAGTCGTTCGATATCAACGGCTCGACATTCTATTGCCACGGCTACATCCCGTCCCTGGATGCCTGGGTGGTGTTGGGGTTCGATCCCCGGGAAAACCCGCAGGTCACGCGACCAAACGCCAAGCTGACGGTGCGCGCAGAGTGGGCCGTAAAGCGCACCCTGTTTCAAGCTTTCTGTCGTAAGCCTTTGATATGGCTGGATAGTTACGAATCATCGAAACGTGTTTTGGCCTCGCTCGCCGGCGATGCCAGCGCCGGGCCGGGCTTCGATTACAAGGTCAAGGGCGAGCTCGCTTCAGCGCCACTGCTCGATTGCTTTGTCGCCGCCGCCGGGTTCATCGAAAACCTCGGGCTGGACGTGCCGGGCGCGGTAGGTCAGATGAGTTTCGCCAAGGACGATCCCGACCGGTTCTTCTTCGAGGCCTTGAGTCTGTACTGGCGGGCGCTGGAAGATCATTTGCTGGACCAGAAGCCGCCGATCATGACCTACAATCGAATGTTCGCCCTGTTCAGCGAGCATTCGCCGGAGAACCTCAAGCTGCTCAGCGATGAGTTGCTGCGGCCGCTGTCACACCTGATGATCGACGAATTCCAGGATGTCTCGCCGCAGATCGTCTCCTGGATCAGGGCCAGCCTGGCAGAGATCCGCAGTCGCGGGCCGGCCATGCACGTCGGGCGCGGGGCCCAGCGCTCCTCGCTGCTGTGTGTGGGCGATGACTGGCAGTCCATCTATGGGTGGCGCGGCAGTTCGCCGACCTACTTCATGGAGTTCAACAAGGAGTTCCCGTCGCCGAGCACCACCAAGGTCATGCTCAGCGACAACTACCGCAGCCACCAGCACATCATCGATGCCGCCGAGCACATCGTGCGCGCAGCACCGGCGATTGCCGGGAAGAAAGCCAAGGCCAGCGGCGAACCCAAGGCGTTGCTGCCAGTGAACGTCCTCGATCGTGATGACCAGGGCATGGCCCAACGCCTGATGGAGCATTACCGAAAGGGCGATTCGATCTTGATGCTTTATCGTAAAAGCAGCGATAAGTTATTGATAGAGGAGCATATTCAGTCGGTAGTTAATGTTGATTCTAGCTTGCCGCATGAAGCTCGCAGGCTCAAACAACTGACGTATCACAGCGCCAAAGGCCTCCAGGCCGATGCGGTGTTTCTGCTGGGCGACTGCCAGCACCTGACCAGCTCACCTTACAAGAATCAGGTCTACCGGATGGCAGGCCTGGGCAAGGCCGGTGACAGCGAACCCTACGACAACGCCCAGAAGGACGAAATCCTGCGGCTGGCCTACGTGGGTATTACCCGCGCCGTCAGCCATTGCTACTGGTACGTCGATGCCCAAGACAACCAGGCCGCAAACATGCCCAAGGCCTCCGACCGGATCGGCAAGGGCAAGGCGTTCTTTGTCGATCATCGTAAAAGCCAAACCACCGTCTGAATCGAGACCCTGTAGGAGCGAGCTTGCTCGCGATGCTCGTTAACGATAATGCGGGTGGTCTGATTGAACGCGGCGCCCTCAAATTCATCGCGAGCAAGCTCGCTCCTACAGGTACAGGGAACAGCGCTCAACAAAAAGCCCACTTGAAGTGGGCTTTTTTAACATCTGAGCCTTCAGGCATAACTCCGGAGGGCTTGTGGTGGTACGAAGGCTTCAAGTTCATCCTCCACCGCTTCGATTATCAGTTCTACATCCGCAGCATTCATGACGGTGGCGCACGGAATACCGGCAATGGCGATCATGGTCTCGCCAGTGGCACGATCAAAAAGACGGGCAATCATGCTGCCCGGGGCGTCCATGCTCGCCTCGAAACCCATGGGATGAAAATGCCAGCGCATCAGCTGGCAGGCGTTTGGAAACGTAACCTTACTGAACCCTTTATTCATGTGTTGCCCGCCTTCATTATCGAGCGCGTCCGTTAGCTCATGGTAGGAGGGAAGAACCTTCATTGGTTCAACCAGTGACAGTGTTTAAAAGTAGCAGCCGGATGTGAAAATAATGTGGAGTTTTCAGGCCGTTTGGCGATTGACGCGATTTTTTTGATTCAGCTCACGCTTATCGGCAACTTGCGCGCACTAGCCTTCATCGGTTTAGTCGTTGAAGACAAAGCCGAAGTTGGGCAAGCTCGGTGTTTTTCCGTCGAGATGTTCAATGCACGCCGATGATGATGGCCCGCTGCAAACCCAGGCCACGGGCGAGACGGTCATGCGCTATCACTTGCGCTGGAAGCACCGGGATCTGGACGGCGTCATGGCGCTCTATCACCCTGAAGTCCAGTACAACGATTTCTTCCAGAACAAAATCATGGGCCTGGCCGAATTGCGCGAGTACGTACGCAACAGCATGCCCCGGGATCCGGATGAGGCGCTGGAGCATTCCGACCGCATTCGACTGGACGGCAACACGGCGTTCATTCAGTACCGCATCACCCTGCGCGGCGGTGAAGGACTGGTGTCGTTCCGCGCCAGCGAAGCGATCACCGTCAAGGACGGGCTGATCTGGCGGGTCAATGAATATGCGTCATTGGTGCACGAGCAACCCGGCAGCAAAACGTCCGGCAACCAGCGCCCGGCGGTCAGCCGACTCGGCCTGTCGCCGCGCCAGTTGAGCTTCATGGCCGATGACCTGCAGCAGTATTTCCAGGGTCAACAGCCTTATCTGGACCCGGAGCTCGATCTGCAACGGGTGGCGAAGGAGTGTGGCTACAGCCGCAACCAGATTTCATACCTGTTGAACCAGGTGCTGGGCCAGAGCTTCTACCGCTACGTCAACCAGGCACGCCTGCGACATTTGCTTGCAGCGCTGGATGCCGCCACACCGCCACTGCGTATCGATGAACTGGCCTTCGCTGCCGGATTCAATTCGCTGTCGGCGTTCTACAGCTGTTTCCGCCAGCACACCGGCCAGTCCCCCAAGGCCTACGTCAAACAGATTTCTTTGCGTGCACGCGCGCAAGACAGCGCATGAGCCCACGCACTAGGATCGACGCCATCGAAGTTTGAGTGGCGGAGTCTTGCATGCCGGCGTGGCGCACTATCAGTTTGTGGATGGACCAGCTCGACGAGCCGCTATTGGCGCGTCCGGCGCTGGAGCGGGATCTGGATGTCGACGTGGCGATCATCGGCGCGGGCTACACCGGGCTCTGGACCGCGTACTACCTCAAGCAACACAAACCAGACCTGAACATCGCCATTGTCGAAGCGCAAACCGCCGGTTTCGGTGCATCGGGGCGCAATGGTGGCTGGCTGATGGGCAATTTGCTGGGGGAAGATCGCCTGCTGGCCAACCTGCCGGCCGAAGAACGCTGTGCCTCCTACGATTTGTTGCACAGCATTCCGGATGAAGTGGAGATTGTCCTCGAACGCGAGGGGATCGACTGTGATTACCGTAAAGGCGGGGTGCTGTATTGCGCCGCTCGCTATCCCGAGCAGGAGGCCAGCCTGCGTCACTATCTGGACGATCTCCATCGCCAGGGCCTCAACGACAGCCACTATCGCTGGCTGACCCCGCAACAACTGGCGCAACAGATCCGCGTCGCCAAACCCTACGGCGGCATCTACGCGCCGCACGTGGCGACCATCCACCCGGCCAGGCTGGTACGGGGGCTGGCCCGGGCGGTGGAGCGCCTGGGTGTCAGAATCTACGAAAACAGCCCGGTCACCCATTGGCAGTCCGGCAGCCTGCGCACGGCGAAAGCGTCGGTGCGCAGTCGCTGGGTGGTGCCAGCGGTGGAAGGCTATTCCGTCACGCTGCCGCCATTGGGGCGTTACCAAATGCCGGTGCAGAGCCTGATCGTCGCGACCGAGCCATTACCTGCGGCCACCTGGGACGAAATCGGCCTGAGTCACGGCCAGGCGTTCAGCGAGGCCAGTCGCCAGGTCACCTACGGTCAGCGCACCGCTGACAACCGATTGATCTTTGGCGCCCGTGGCGGGTACCAGTTCGCCGGCAAACTGCGTCACGACTTCGACCTGACCGCTGACGAAATACAGCTGCGGCGCTATCTGTTCGGCGAACTGTTCCCGCAGTTGAAGAACGTGCAGATCACCCATTCCTGGGGCGGCAACCTGGGCATGTCCCGGCATTTCCAGCCGCACATGCTTTGCGACCGGGCCAACGGCATCGCCCTGTCTGGCGGCTATGGCGGGGAGGGCGTTGGCGCCAGCAATCTGGGAGGCCGCACGCTGGCCGACCTGATCCTGGGGCGCGACACCGAACTGGTGCGCCAGCCGTGGGTTATCCCCCAGCGCGGTCTCGACGCACTGCGGGCCTGGGAGCCGGAGCCGATCCGCTGGCTCGGCTACAACGCGATCATCCGCAGCTTTGTCCATGAGGACCAGACCCTGGCCAACCCGGCCACTGCGCCGTGGCGGCGCAAGCTGGCCAGCGGGGTCGCCGGTTTCATGGAAGGTTTCATGCACTAAACGCGCTTCTACATCGACAGGTATTCCCATGAGCATCACGCAATTCAAGAACACCGCAACCCTGAAACTGGACGAATCCAATCCGGTCGCCGTGCCCCTGGGTACCCCAGTGGCCGTGGCTTCGACCACCAGCGTCGAACGCGACGACGGCGTCGAGACTGGCGTCTGGGAATGCACCCCGGGGCGCTGGCGGCGGCAGATCGTCGCCCAGGAATTCTGTCACTTCATCCAGGGCCGCTGCACCTTCACCCCGGACGGCGGCGAGCCCCTGCACATAGAAGCCGGTGACGCACTGATGTTGCCGGCCAACAGCCTCGGCATCTGGGACATCGAGGAAACCGTGCGCAAGACCTACGTACTGATTTTTTGAATTTTCAATTCTTTGAAATTTGAAAGCTGATCCTTTGATTGCCTGCCAACAAAAAAAACCCTACAGGAATCGACTCATGATCCGAAAGACACTGACTCTGGCACTGCTGATGCTCGTGGCATCGATCAACCAGGCCGCCGAAACCGTCAAGATCTACAACTGGTCGGATTACATCGCGCCAGACACCACGAAAAACTTCCAGAAAGAAACCGGCATCGGCTTCACCTACGACGTCTATGACAGCAACGAGACCCTCGATGGCAAGCTGATGACCGGCAAATCCGGCTACGACGTGGTGTTCCCGTCCAATCACTTCATGGCCCGGCAGATTGAAGGCGGCGCGCTGAAGAAACTCGACAAGAGTCAGCTGCCGAACTGGAAGAACCTCAACCCGGTGTTGCTCAAGGCGTTGCAGACCAACGATCCGGGCAACGAGCACGGTTTTCCGTACCTGTGGGGCAGCACCGGCATCGGCTACAACATTGCCAAGGTCAAGGCGGTGCTGGGGGACAACGCACCGGTGGATTCGTGGGACCTGATCTTCAAGCCGGAGAACATGCAGAAGTTGCAGAAGTGCGGGGTGGCCATCCTCGACAACGGTCCCGAACTACTGCCGGCCGCGTTGAACTACCTTGGGTTGCCGCCACACAGCAAGAACCCGCAAGACTACAAGAAGGCCGAAGCCCTGTTGCTGAAAGTGCGGCCGTATGTCAGCTATTTCCACTCGTCCAAGTACACCAGCGACCTGGCCAACGGCGATATCTGCGTCGCGGTCGGTTTCTCCGGCGACATCCTGCAAGCGGAAAACCGCGCCAGGGAAGCCAACAACGGCATCGACATCGGCTATTCGATTCCCAAGGAAGGCGCCGCGATCTGGTTCGATATGGTCGCGATGCCGGCCGACGCTCCGGACGAAAAAGCCGGCTACGCCTTCATGGACTACCTGCTGCGCCCGGACGTCATGGCCAGCGTCAGCAACTACGTGCATTACGCCAATGGCAACGAGACGGCCGACAGCCTGATCGACCCGGCGATCAAGAACGACACCAAGGTTTACCCAAGCCCGGAAATGATGGGCAAGCTGTTTGCCCTGGAAGCCATGCCGCTGAACATTGACCGGGTGCGTACCCGGGTGTGGAACAAGATTCGCACCGGCAGTTAAAGCGGGGAGCGGCCATCGGGACAGGACGTCCCGATGACATCTTCATCAGCCGACCGGCTCGGCTGCGCAACTCATCTGACCTGAGCCGGGTATCTGGAAAAACACGTCATCGCCCAGTTGCCAGAAGCTGTAGCTGCCTTTGTAGTCCTTGCCCGTATACCGGGTTCCGGAATTGTCGGGCACCTGGTTCAGCGTCACCGAGGTATTGGCCCATTTCAGGAACACCACGCCCGGCTCGACGGTAAAGAAGGTCGCGGCGACCAATGCATTAAAACCTGCACAACGATAAGCCAACGGGCCTTCAGTGAGCCTGCTTGGGTCCTTGGTTCTGGCAATGGCCGAACCCTGGCGCAGTTGGAACGCACGCTCGGCATAACTTCGCACGACGCATGCCTTGGCTTGAGTCCCGCCACCACACTGGTTACGGGACTCAATCCAGAACCGCTGATCGATCTCGACTTTATTCGGGCGCGGCACTGAATGGTCGTCGCTGAGCGCCAGGAGATAAAGGCGATTGAGTTCCAGGTCCATGCGCGCCAGTTGAGGGTCGTGACAGATAAGCTTTTCGGCGGATGCCTGGGGCGTGGCGCAATCGAAACTGGTTTTGTACGTTGGCAAAGGCTTTGGCTTTGGTTTTGCCTTTGTGGCGGCGTCACACAGGCTCGCCGTCACGCATGCGCTGACGGCGAGCACAGAGGCCAGAAGTGGCATGACCATTTTCATTTCGGCGTCACCTGAGTCTTTGCGTGATGCCCGTATTGCAACGCCTGTGTCGAAGCGTTGCACAGTCATTCGGTCGCACGGGGTCTATCGAGTGTAAAGCAGTGCTCGAAACCTGCCACATCGTGCCAGGAGAAACGTCAGTCTTCTTCTTCGCGAATCGTCGCCACTTCATCGGCCCTGACTTTCACCATCGCACCGGAAATGTCCTCAAACTCAAAGAACCCGTCCTTGGTTTTGGTCTTCGGTATGTCTTTGGTCAGGTATTGAGTGCCGTTCTGCAGCGTCACCACCGTTGGCGTCGAGCAACCGGCCAGCGCCAGCAGGGCCGCTACAGCCAGGGGCAAGCCCAATGTCTTGATGTCCATGATCACCTCCCGTTCGTTTAAAGCAGCGCCATCAGCCCGAGGCTGTCACTGCACCTGTATGGCGGTTGGTGCCGCCAGGGGGCAGAAAGTTCTACTGCCCGGAGAAAATTCCGTACAGCGCCGCCATTTATCCTTTTCCGATTGCGCCACGCGGCGTGGAACTGGTATCTGTATGCATAACCAGTACCTCTCGCCATGGCCCATTTTCCAGTGACCGCAAATCCCCTCGACGATCCGTTCTATTACTTGAACAACTTCATGCAAGTGCTTGATTGGCTTGAGCAGCGCTTTGCCGATGTGCTGAGCGTCGACGAGCAGCGTTTCATTAATGAGTTTAAGCGGTTGCCCCGTGAATCGCAGGCACTGCTGGTCAGAATGGTCATGCGCAAGGGCGTTCATTTCAGGGCGAGCAAACTGCACTACGAGGAAATCGGCGATACCGGCAGCGCCGTCGGGCCGCTGTTAGCGCTCGGTTGGGTCGATGAGCGAATGCCGTTGACGGTCCAAGCGCTGTTCGAGGTGCTGCTCAAGGGTGAAATCCTCCAGGTCTTTGGCCCGGCAGTCGATCAGCCCAAAGGCAAGAAAGCCGATTGGTTGTCAGCGCTGTGCGAGCAGTTTCCCCAGGCGCAAAACTTCAACGACTGGTGCCCGGCCCTGGACGAGCGTCTGTTCAGCCTGACCATCATGCAATTGTGCGATCGCCTGCGCCTGATGTTTTTCGGCAACCTGTATCAGGACTGGTCGGAATTCGTGTTGGCTGACCTCGGTATCTACACCTACGAAAAAGTCGAATTCTGCGCCGAGTCCCGTGGCTTGCGCAGCCGCGAAGACGTGGATGCCTGCATCCTTCTGCACGGATACCAGCAACAATTCGAGGCCGGTGAATCGCTGGAGGAGGTGGCGGAACGGATCAAGGAGCTGGCGCTGGACAATCCGTGGTTGCAACGCCGGCGCGGCAAGCTGCTGTTCCAGATGGCCCAGTATTGCGAACGCACCGCGGATTTCTCCATGGCCCTGAACCTGTACCGCGAATGCGCTTATCCGGGTGCGCGGGCGCGGCTCATTCGCGTGCTGGAACGCAGCGGCCAGTTCGAGCAGGCCTTGGACCTGGCTGAGCAGGCCGAGCAGGCACCGGAAAGCGCCGCCGAATACCAGCAGTTGCTCCGCGTGCTGCCACGCCTGCGGCGCAAGCTCGGCGGGCCGCCCATCAAGCGGGCAGCGCCGCGGAAAATGCAGCGCCTTGACCTGCAGTTGCCCAGGACAGACCCGGCGTTATCGGTGGAGTTCTACGTTCAGGCACATCTGGCGCAAGATTCTGCGCCAGTGCACTACGTGGAAAACAGCCTGGTCAATTCACTGTTTGGCCTGCTGTGCTGGCCGGCGATTTTCGCGCCTTTGCCGGGGGCGTTTTTTCACCCGTTCCAGCGCGGGCCGGTGGACCTGCTCAGCGAAGACTTCCAGGTCCGCCGGGCCGAACTGTTTCAGGCGTGCCTGGCCGAACTCGACGACGGGCGCTACCGGCAGACCATCCGCGAACGTTATGCCGCCAAGTGGGGCGTGCAGTCGCCGTTCGTGTTCTGGAGCGTGCTCAGCGAAGAGTTGCTGGAGCAAGCCCTCGATTGCCTCCCGGCCGAGCACCTCAAGCACTGGTTCAATCGCCTCTTGCTGGACATCAAGGCCAATCGCGCCGGCATGCCGGACCTGATCCAGTTCTGGCCGCAGCAAAAGACCTACCGCATGATCGAAGTCAAAGGCCCGGGCGATCGCCTGCAGGACAACCAGCTGCGCTGGCTGGAGTTCTGCCATGAACACCAGATGCCCATTGCCGTCTGTTACGTGCAATGGGCGGAGCAGGGCGATTGAGCTATAGCATTGCGGTGCGGGCGCTGTGCGAGTTCACCGCCAAGGTCGGCGACCTCGATCTGCGCTTCACGCCGTCGCCTAGCGCGCTGGAAGGCATCGTCGGTCACCGTACGGTGGCCTCGCGGCGCAGTGAGGGTTACCAAAGCGAAGTCGCCCTCGAGGGCCAGTATCAGACCTTGACGGTCAAGGGCAGGGCGGATGGCTATGACCCCGGGCAAAACTGCCTGGAAGAGGTCAAGACCTACCGCGGCGACTTGAGCAAACAACCGGCCAACCACCGTCAATTGCATTGGGCCCAGGTGAAAGTCTACGGCTGGTTGATATGCCGGAAACTGGATCTGCCGCAGATCAATCTGGCACTGGTGTACTTCGACATCGTCAGCGAAAAGGAAACCTGCCTGGTCGAGCCTTTCGACGCCACCGAGCTGCAACAATTCTTCGAACGACATTGCGCGCGGTTCCTGCAATGGGCCGAACAGGAAGTCGCCCATCGAGAAGGGCGCAATCTGGCCGCCCAGGGCCTGGCCTTTCCCCATGCCGGTTTTCGACCGGGGCAGCGCCATCTGGCCGAGTCGGTGTTCAAGGCCGTCAGCACGGGGCGCTGCCTGATGGCCCAGGCGCCTACGGGCATCGGCAAGACCCTGGGCACCTTGTTCCCCATGCTCAAGGCCCTGGCGCCGCAGCAACTGGACAAGGTGTTCTTCCTAACCGCGAAAACCCCGGGACGTCAACTGGCCCTGGACGCCGCGCAAGTGATTCTTGCCAGCGCCGGTGCGCCACCGTTGCGGGTGCTGGAGATGATCGCCCGGGACAAGGCCTGCGAACACCCGGACAAAGCCTGCCACGGCGAGTCCTGTCCGCTGGCCCGGGGTTTCTACGATCGCCTGCCCGCCGCACGGCAGGCGGCCAGCCAACTGAGCCTGTTGAGCCAGAGCGCCTTGCGCGAGGTTGCCCTGGCGTACGATGTTTGCCCGTATTACCTGAGCCAGGAAATGGCGCGTTGGGCCGACGTGGTGGTTGCCGACTACAACTATTACTTCGATTTCAGCGCGTTGCTGTTCGGCTTGGCTCAGGTCAACAACTGGAAGGTCGCGGTGCTGGTCGACGAAGCCCATAACCTGGTGGAGCGTGGCCGGCAGATGTGCAGCGCCAGCCTCGATCAGGCGACCTTCAACGGCGTGCGCAAAACCGCGCCCGACGTGCTGAAAAAACCGATGCAGCGGGTCAATCGCGAGTGGAATGCCCTGCATAACGGGCAAACCGGCGCCTATCAGGCCTATGACAAGGCGCCGGAAAAGCTCCTTCAGGCACTGTCATCGTGCAGCGCCAGCATCGGTGACTACCTCAACGATCACCCTCAAGGGCTGGACAGTGCACTGCAGGGGTTTTACTTCGACATGCTGCACTTTTGCCGGGTCGCCGAACTGTTCGATGAGCAGTTCCTGTTCGACATCAGCAAGCGCGACCTGGAGCGCAAGCGCAACCTTTCGCATCTGTGCCTGCGCAATGTGGTCCCCGCCGGGTTCATCCGCCCACGCCTGACCGCCGCGCGTAGCACGGTGCTGTTTTCCGCGACCCTCAGCCCGCGGCACTATTACGCCGATTTATTGGGAACACCGGCGGACACCGTGTGCATCGACGTCGAGTCGCCGTTTCACGCCGATCAACTGCAAGTGCACATCATCGACCAGATATCCACGCGGTTCGTGCATCGCCAGGCGTCTCTGGAGCCGATCGTGGACTTGATCGCCAGACAGTTCTGCGAGCGCCCCGGCAATTACCTGGCGTTTTTCAGCAGTTTCGATTATTTGCAGCAGGTGGCGCAGTTGCTGGCCGAGAAACATCCGCACATCACTCTCTGGTCGCAATCCCGAGGCATGTGCGAAGCGCAGCGTCAGCAGTTTCTCGACCAGTTTCACGCCGACGGCCAGGGCGTCGGCTTTGCGGTGCTGGGCGGGGCCTTTGGGGAAGGCATCGATTTGCCCGGCGCCAGGTTGATCGGCGCGTTTATCGCTACGTTGGGGCTGGCGCAGCTCAATCCGGTGAACGAGCAACTGAAACGGCGCATGGCCGCGATTTTCGGTGCCGGTTATGACTACACCTACCTTTATCCCGGCGTGCAGAAAGTGGTACAGGCCGCCGGACGGGTCATCCGTACGCAACAGGATCAAGGGGTGGTGATGTTGATCGACGACCGTTTTGGCGAGAGCAAGGTCAGGCAGTTGCTGCCGCGTTGGTGGTCGATTACGACGTCGTTTTTTCGCTCCGCCTCGTAGGTATTTTTACCTTAAAAAACAGATACATACCTTGATTGAAAGAACGGCTTGAACAATCAGCGCAAGCACGTTTTATTGAAAGGGCTGGATATCACAACCCAATTCTTTGATAAGGAAATCAAGGTATGTCAGAAGCACCGAAATACGGCTATTCCGCAGACGACGTGACCAAGGCGTTCGACGAGATCTTCCCCACGCTCTTCGCCGGCATAACTGCCGAAACCATACCCAAGTTGCTGATCACCGCCGGAGTGGAGGGCTCGGGCAAGACTTACCTGCTGGAAAAGAGCTTGCTGCCATCCGGGAATTACGGGAACTACATTCGACTGTACCTGCCCGAATATCGAAAAAAACACCCGCATTACGCCGATATGATCAAGCTCGGTGTCTTGCACGCCTACGAACATTCAGAAGCGTTTACCAGGGAGCTCGGTTCGAAAATCTTCGCCAATGCGCTGACTCACAAATACAACATCATCATGGAGTGCGCGTTCGATGACATCGGTTTTGCCGGATTGGCAAAATTTGTTCCCGGCTACCAACTCGAAGTCCATGTCGT
The DNA here is from genome assembly GCF_057839025.1 of Pseudomonas sp. KH_046_1. Taxonomy (NCBI): domain Bacteria; kingdom Pseudomonadati; phylum Pseudomonadota; class Gammaproteobacteria; order Pseudomonadales; family Pseudomonadaceae; genus Pseudomonas; species Pseudomonas sp. KH_046_1. The sequence continues at coordinate 3,132,341 of NZ_CM174481.1, read as the reverse complement.
GGGTTGTAATCACGCGTTTGCCCATATTTCCAGCATCAAAAGAGCGTTCTCCAGTTTGGAAAAGCAGGAACTTGAGCGTTTTGTCAGCTATTCGAGGGTTGAATCGAGCATCAGTAACGCTCCGGCGGTTCTGGTCGCGTTCGAGTTCCTGGCAAAGGAAGTGAGTGGTTCACAAATCTTCTTGTATGAGCGCGGTCTGGGCAAACTGAACGACCGAGTGCTGCGCGCTCACAGTACCTACACTCTGGACGCCACGGGCAAACTGTCCGAAGTTTCGCAGTTGCAGGCATATGCCTATAGCGCCTATGACAAAATTCTCAGGAATACTGTCTATTCGATGGAGGAGCGCGATGAAATGGTCAAGGAATGCCATTTGCAACTGATGAGAACCAGTGCACATGCAAAGCATGTCCCTGATTTTGTGTACAACGACCTGTACTCCTATATCACCAAGTACGTGTATCGCTGAGCTGGCGTAACGATTAATCGATGCAGCCGCGTCCTTGATATCCAGCCTGAGCAATCCCGGCACTGTCGGCCCGATGACCACTCCGGTGTGGAGCGCTGGAGGTCGTCACGGGTTCAACTTTTCGGTGGCGTCACTGTAGGAGCGAGCCTGCTCGCGATGGCGTAGTGTCAGTCACCATTAAAGTAGACTGTGCCGACGCCATCGCGGGCAAGCCGGATCACCGCACCGCCGCTCCCACAGGGATCTTCGTTGTCGCTGAAGGGGGGTATCAGGCCTTGAGATGGCGCAAGCTGCGCTCTATCCGCGCAATGCCTTCTTCCAGCAGTGACCGTGGGCAGCCGAAGTTCAGGCGTACGAACTGCTTGCAGTCATCGCCGAAGTCCAGGCCGGCGCTCAAACCGACTTTGGCCTGCTCCAGGAAGAACTGCTGCGGGTCGTCCAGCCCCAGTGCCGTGCAGTCGAGCCATGCCAGGTAAGTGCTTTGCGGCAGGTTCATGGTGATGCCCGGCAGGCGGGTGCGCACGGCCTCGGCGAGGAAGTCGCGGTTGCCTTGCAGGTAGGCCTTCAGCTCGGCCAGCCATGGCGCGGCTTCGCTGTAGGCGACCCGGGTGGCTTCCATGCCCAGCGGATTGACGCTGTCGACCATGCCGCAACGGGCGTGGTTGACCTTCTCGCGCAGGTGGCGGTCCTGGATGATCATGAACGAGGTCTTCAGGCCGGCGATGTTGTAGGCCTTGCTCGCCGACATCAGCGTGATGGTGCGCTGGGCGACTTGCGGGCTCAGGGTCGCCATCGGAATGTGCTGGCGACCGTCGAAGCACAGCTCGGCGTGGATCTCGTCGGAAATGATCCAGGCACCGTGCTCAAGGCAGATGTCGGCAATGGCTTGCAGCTCTGCGCGGGGGAAGGCCTTGCCCAGCGGGTTATGCGGGTTGCTCAGCAGCAAGGCGCCGCCACCTTGCAGCGACTGGCTCAGGGTATCCAGCGGCGTGGTATAGGTGCCGTCGGCTTGTGCATCGAAATTCAGTTCGACCTTGTTGAGGCCCCAATGCCCGGGCGCATGGCGCAGCGGCGGGTAGTTCGGAACCTGCACAACGACATTCTGTGGCGCCTGCACCAGTGCCTTCAGCGCCATGTTGAAACCGGACTCGACGCCCGGCAGGAAAATCAGCTCCTGGGGCTCGACGCGCCAGGCGTACTTGCTCCAGAGGTCGGCAACGATCGCCTCGCGCAGGTCATCCTGGGCCACGCTGTAACCGACCATCGGGTGTTCCAGTCGCTTTTGCAGGGCCTGGATGATCACCGGCGGCGCGGCGAAGTCCATGTCGGCGACCCACATCGGCAACACGTCGGCCGGGTAGCGGCTCCACTTGGTACTGCCGGTGTGGTGGCGGTCGAACACCTGATCAAAATCGAAAGTCATGCGCAGTCTCATGAAAGCTGGGTTGGAATGCTGACCATGATAAACGCCAACCTACTGTAGGAGCGAGCCTGCTCGCGAAGGTGTGTCAGTTGACATCACCGTATCTGACACACCTTCGCGAGCAGGCTCGCTCCTACAAGGATCTTCGCGGCAAGCTGAATTTGTCCGACGGTCGGCTGTCATGGTGAATTCGACAGCATTGACTACAGTTTGTAATGTCGGCAGCCAGACTGCCCCGACCGTGGTTGTTCAAAAAAGCCCGGCCATGTACCGGGCTCCACCTGATCAGGAGTGCACGATGGATCTCAGCCGTCGTCAGTTCTTCAAGGTCGCCGGTATCGGCCTTGCAGGCTCTAGCCTGGGCGCGTTGGGCATGGCCCCGACGCTTGCCTTTGCCGAACAGGTGCGTCATTTCAAGCTCGCCCGCACCCATGAAACCCGCAACACCTGCCCGTATTGCTCGGTCGGTTGCGGCTTGATCATGTACAGCCAGGGCGATGACGCGAAGAATGTCGCGCAAAACATCATCCACATCGAAGGTGACGCCGACCACCCGGTCAACCGCGGTACCCTTTGCCCCAAAGGCGCAGGCCTGCTGGACTTCATTCACAGTCCCAGTCGTCTCCAGTATCCGCAGGTGCGCAAGCCTGGCACCAAGGAGTGGATACGAATCTCTTGGGATGAAGCGCTCGATCGCATCGCCGACTTGATGAAGGCCGACCGCGACGCCAACTTCATCGAGAAGAACGCCCAGGGGCAAACGGTGAACCGCTGGCTGACCACCGGTTTTCTCGCGGCGTCGGCCTCGTCCAACGAATCGGGTTATATCACCCATAAGGTGATTCGCAGTCTCGGCATGCTGGGGTTCGATAACCAGGCACGTGTCTGACATGGCCCGACGGTGGCAAGTCTTGCCCCGACGTATGGCCGTGGTGCCATGACCAACCACTGGACCGATATCGCCAACGCGAATCTGGTTCTGGTAATGGGTGGCAATGCCGCCGAAGCGCACCCTTGCGGTTTCAAATGGGTGACCGAAGCCAAAGCCCACAACAAGGCGCGGCTGATCGTGGTCGATCCGCGTTTCACCCGTACGGCCTCGGTGGCCGACTATTACGCGCCGATCCGCACCGGCACCGACATCGCCTTCATGGGCGGGCTGATCAATTACCTGCTGACCGAAGACAAGATCCAGCACGAGTACGTGCGGGCCTATACGGACGTGTCGTTCATCGTCAAGGCCAGCTACGGTTTCGAGGACGGGTTGTTCAGCGGTTACGACGCGAGCAAGCGCACCTACACCGACAAGTCCGGCTGGGGCTACGAAATAGGCGAAGACGGTTTCGCCAAAGTCGACCCGACCTTGCAAGACCCTCGTTGCGTCTACCAATTGATGAAGCAGCACTACAGCCGCTACACCCTGGAGCTGGCCAGTCAGGTCTGCGGCATGCCCGTGGACGCGATGCAGAAAATCTGGGAAGAGATCGCCACCTGCTCGCAACCGGGCAAAACCATGACGATTCTCTACGCGTTGGGCTGGACCCAGCACTCAACCGGCTCGCAGATGATCCGTAGCGCGGCCATGGTGCAATTGCTGCTGGGCAACGTCGGCATGCCGGGCGGGGGTGTCAATGCCCTGCGCGGGCACTCCAACATCCAGGGCCTGACCGACCTCGGCTTGCTGTCCAACCTGTTGCCCGGTTACCTGACCTTGCCGGCCGAGGCCGAACAGGATTACAACGCCTACATTGCCAAACGTGCACTCAAGCCGCTGCGTCCCGGGCAAATGTCCTACTGGCAGAACTACGGCAAGTTCCACGTCAGCCTGATGAAGGCCTGGTACGGCGCCAATGCCACCGCCGAGAATCACTGGGGTTACGACTGGCTGCCCAAGCTGGACATTCCCGGCTACGACATCCTGAAAATGTTCGACATGATGGGCAAGGGCGAGGTCAATGGCTACGTATGCCAGGGCTTCAACCCGATCGCCGCCTTGCCGGACAAAAACCGGGTGATGAAGGCGCTGGCCAAACTCAAGTGGCTGGTGGTGATGGACCCACTGGCTACCGAAACCTCGGAGTTCTGGCGCAACGTCGGGCCTTACAACGACGTGGAAACGGCCAACATCCAGACCGAGGTCATCCGCCTGCCCACCACCTGTTTCGCCGAAGAGAACGGCTCACTGGTCAACAGCGGCCGCTGGTTGCAATGGCACTGGAAAGGTGCCGACGGCCCGGGGCAGGCGCGCACTGACGTGAAGATCATGAGCGAGCTGTTCTTGCGCCTGCGCAAGCGTTATCAGGCCAACGGCGGTGCCTGGGCCGAGCCGATCCTCAAGCTCAACTGGTCCTACAAAATACCTGATGATCCCACGCCGGAAGAGCTGGCCCGGGAATTCAACGGCTACGCCATCGCCGATGTCACCGACGCCTCGGGCGCGGTGGTCAAGGCCGGTCAGCAGCTGTCCGGCTTCGCTCAGCTCAAGGACGATGGCAGCACGGCGTCCGGTTGCTGGATCTTCTGCGGCAGCTGGACCGAGCAGGGCAACCTGATGGCCCGGCGTGACAACAGCGATCCTTTCGGCATGAAGCAGAACCTGGGTTGGGCCTGGGCCTGGCCGATGAACCGACGGATTCTCTACAACCGCGCCTCTTGTGACCCCCAAGGCAAACCGTGGGACGCGAACAAACGGCTGGTGTGGTGGAACGGCAAGGTCTGGACCGGCACCGACGTGCCCGACTACAAAGCCGATGCACCGCCGGAAGCCGGAATGAACCCGTTCATCATGAACCCCGAAGGGGTGGCGCGTTTCTTCGCCCTCGACAAGATGAACGAAGGGCCGTTCCCGGAACACTATGAGCCGTTCGAGACGCCCATCGGTATCAACCCGATGCACCCCAACAACAAGCAGGCGACCAGCAATCCGGCCGGTCGGATCTTCGATTCAGTCTGGGAAACCCTCGGGCAGGCCAAGGACTTCCCGTATGCGGCGACCAGCTACCGGCTGACCGAACACTTCCACTTCTGGACCAAGCATTGCCCGATCAACGCCGTTACCCAACCCGAACAATTCGTCGAAATCGGCGAGGTGCTGGCCAAGGAGAAGGGCATTGCTGCCGGTGACCGAGTAAGGGTCAGCTCCAAGCGCGGGCATATCGAAGCGGTGGCGGTGGTGACCAAGCGGATTCGTCCGCTGCAGGTCAACAATCAGGTAGTTCACCAGATCGGTATCCCCTTGCACTGGGGCTTCACCGGCGCCACCCGTCACGGTTATCTGACCAACACCCTGGTGCCGTTCCTCGGCGATGGCAACACCCAGACCCCGGAATCCAAGTCATTCCTGGTCAACGTGGAGAAAGTCTAAATGGCCAGCCAAGACATCATTGCCCGCTCGGCCACCACCACACCTGCGCCCTCGGTGCGCGGCATGGAGGAAGTCGCCAAGCTGATCGACACCACCAAATGCATCGGCTGCAAGGCCTGCCAGGTCGCCTGTTCGGAATGGAACGAGTTGCGTGACGAGGTCGGCCATAACCATGGCACCTACGACAATCCTCAGGATCTCACCGCAGAAACCTGGACGCTGATGCGCTTCACCGAGCATGAAACCGACGCCGGCAACCTGGAGTGGCTGATTCGCAAGGACGGCTGCATGCACTGCGCCGAGCCCGGTTGCCTGGCGGCATGCCCCAGTCCGGGGGCGATCATCAAGCACGCCAATGGCATCGTCGATTTCGATCAGGATCATTGCATCGGTTGCGGCTACTGCATCACCGGGTGCCCGTTCAACATCCCGCGCATCTCGCAAAAGGATCACAAGGCCTACAAATGCACCTTGTGCTCGGACCGGGTGGCGGTAGGCCTGGAACCGGCCTGCGTGAAAACCTGCCCGACCGGTGCCATCGTGTTCGGCTCCAAGGACGACATGAAGGAACATGCCGCCGAGCGTATCGTCGACCTCAAGAGCCGGGGCTTTGAAAACGCCGGCCTGTACGACCCCGAAGGCGTCGGCGGCACCCACGTGATGTACGTGTTGCACCACGCCGATACGCCAAGACTGTACGCCGGCTTGCCCGATCACCCGGCGATCAGTCCGTTGGTGGGGTTGTGGAAAGGCATCAGCAAACCCTTGGCGCTGCTGGCGATGGGCGCGGCGGTGCTGGCCGGGTTCTTCCACTACGTGCGCGTCGGCCCGCAAATCGTCGAAGAGGATGAACATCCGCAGCCGCCGGACACCGCCGTGCATGAAGTCGATCCGTCGGTGCACACCTTCGATCCCCGTGGGGAGGGCAGGCCATGAGCGACAAGACGATCCTGCGCTACACCAGCAACCAGCGCACCAATCACTGGCTGGTGGCGATTCTGTTCCTGATGGCCGGGTTGTCCGGGCTGGCGCTGTTCCACCCGGCGCTGTTCTGGCTGAGCAACCTGTTCGGCGGCGGGCCATGGACACGTATCCTGCACCCGTTCATGGGCGTGCTGATGTTCGTGCTGTTCCTCGGCCTGGTGTTTCGCTTCTGGCGCGCCAACTACTTCATCGCCAATGACCGCCTGTGGCTCAAGCGCATCGACCGGGTGATGAAAAATGAAGAGGAGGGCGTGCCGCCCATCGGCAAATACAACCCCGGGCAGAAGCTGCTGTTCTGGACTTTACTGCTGTGCATGCTGGTGCTGTTGTTCAGCGGTCTGGTGATCTGGCGTGCGTACTTCAGCGAGTATTTCGGCATCACCACGATACGCTGGGCGATGTTGCTGCATGCGCTGGCCGGTTTCGTGCTGATCCTGAGCATCATCGTGCACATCTATGCCGGCATCTGGATCAAGGGCTCGGTCAGCGCCATGTTGCACGGCAGGGTCAGCCGCGACTGGGCCAGGAAACACCACGAACTCTGGTATCGCCAAGTGACTCAAGATGAGACCCGCGACGAAGCTCCCTCGCGACCGATCACTAAAAAGGGCTGACATTTGCCAACCATCCTGGAACCTGGAGAAATCGAAGCGGCGGCCAGTTCGCCGCCGTTTCTGTACATGCCGCCGCCTAACCTGTTCAGCCTGCGCGCGCAGCGCCTGGAAACCCTGGCCGAAGGGCACCCGCTGGCCGACTACCTGCGCCTGATCGCCGGGTTGTGCCGGGTGCAGCAACAGGTGCTGGACGATCCGCCGCAAAGTGAACCCCTCGACCGACAACGCATCGAATTGTGCCAGCAACACGGCTTGCCGCCGTTCGCGGCCGACAGCCTGGCGCGCGAAGACGATTGGCAGCTTTACCTCGATGCCTTGTTACAGCGCTATAGCGCACCGCCGCAATCCGCCGTGGCCGATGCCGTGGACACCTTGCGCCTGGCCGGCGCCGGGCAACGCCGCGCGTGGGCGGTGGCACTGGTCAGCGGCCAGTATTCACTGGTACCGGCCGCGCTGGTGCCGTTTCTCGGTACGGCGCTGCAAACGGCCTGGAGCCACTGGCTGTTGAGTACGCCGAACCTGGCACTGACCGCCGGCGACAGCCTTAGCCAGTGCCCGGCCTGTGGCTCGCCGGCCATGGCCGGGGTGATCCGCCATCGCGGCAAGCACAATGGCTTGCGTTATCTGGTCTGTTCGCTGTGCGCCTGCGAGTGGCATGTGGTGCGGGTCAAGTGCGTGTATTGCGAGCAGAGCAAGGGCCTGGAATACCTCAGCCTTGAAGTTGATCGCCATGCCGCCAACCAGGCGCCGTTGCGCGCCGAAGTCTGCCCCGGTTGTAACAGCTATCTGAAGTTGCTCTATCTGGAGAACGATGCGGACGCCGAAGCATTGTCGGCAGATCTGTCCAGCCTGATGCTCGACATGCGCCTGACCCAGGACGGTTATCAGCGTCTGGCACCCAATCTGTTGCTGGCGCCGGGAGACGAGTAACCGCAGCGTCTACACTCTGGCGCGAGGGTCATTCGTTTTCAGGAGCGCCAGATGTCTGCACGCAGTGCCAGCCAACCCCTGCGTCTACCTTCCATCGACAGTCTGTTACGTCACCCGGCGTGCCAGCCGTTGGCCGAGCGCTATGGACGCGACGCCTTGCTGGGCGCCTTGCGGCAATTGCTGGATGAATTGCGCGAAGGGGTGCTGCAGGGTTTGCTCGAACCTGTGGAAGTCAGCGCTGACGTGCTGGCGGGCAGGGTTGGCGAGCGCTTGGCCATCCAGCATCGCAGCCATGTACGCAGGGTGTTCAACCTCACCGGCACGGTCTTGCACACCAACCTCGGCCGGGCGCTGTTGCCCGAGGAAGCGATCGAGGCGGTGCAAATGGCCGCACGCTATCCACTCAACCTCGAATTCGACCTGCGCAGCGGCAAGCGCGGAGACCGCGACGACCTGATCGATGACTTGATCCGCGAACTGACCGGCGCCGAAGCGGTGACCGTGGTCAACAACAATGCCGCTGCGGTACTGCTGACCCTCAACAGCCTGGGCGCGCGCAAGGAAGGGATTATTTCCCGGGGCGAACTGATTGAAATCGGCGGCGCCTTCCGCATGCCCGACATCATGGCCCGCGCCGGGGTGAAGCTGGTTGAGGTCGGCACCACCAACCGCACCCATGGCCGCGACTACGAGGCCGCGATCGGCCCGCGCAGCGGTTTGATCATGCGCGTGCATGCGAGCAACTACAGCATTCAAGGCTTCACCACGAGCGTGCCGACCGCCGAACTGGCGCAACTGGCCCACCAGCACGGCTTGCCGCTGCTCGAAGACCTCGGCAGCGGCAGCCTGCTCGACTTGACCCGCTGGGGTTTGCCGGCAGAGCCGACTGTGCGTCAGGCGCTGCTGGATGGCGCGGACATCGTTACCTTCAGTGGCGACAAACTGCTGGGTGGGCCACAGGCCGGGGTGATTGTCGGCCGCAAGGAACTGATTGCCAGGATCAAGAAAAATCCGCTCAAGCGTGCGCTGCGGGTCGACAAGATGACCCTGGCCGCCCTGGAAGCGGTACTGAGTTTGTACCGCAACCCGGACCGACTGGCCGAGCGCTTGCCGAGCCTGCGCCTGTTGACCCGGCCACAGGCCGATATCCTCGCCCAAGCCGAGCGTTTGCGGCCGGCGCTGGCCCAAGTGCTGGGTGATGGCTGGAGCGTCAGCGCGATGCCAGCACTGGGCATGATCGGCAGTGGCAGCCAACCGGTGGCGAGGCTGGCCAGCGCAGCGCTGTGTCTGCGGCCGCTGACTTCCAAGCGCTTGCGCGGGCGCTCGCTGTTGACGCTGGAGGAAGCCTTTCGCGCCTTGCCGATTGCGGTCCTCGGGCGCATCGACGATGACGCCCTGTGGCTGGATTTGCGGCAATTGGACGACGAGCCGGCATGGCTGGCGCAACTCGATCAATTACAGGTGGAGGGCCGGGCAGGGTGATTGTCGGCACTGCAGGGCACATCGACCATGGCAAAACGGCGCTGCTCCAGGCGCTGACCGGGCAGGCGGGTGACCGACGCCGCGAAGAGCGTGAGCGCGGCATGACCATCGACCTCGGCTACCTGTATGCCGCGCTGGAGGCGGATGCGCCGCTGACCGGTTTCATCGACGTTCCCGGCCATGAACGCTTCACCCACAACATGCTGGCCGGGGCGCAGGGCATCGATCTGGTGTTGCTGGTGGTGGCCGCCGATGACGGGGTGATGCCGCAGACCCGCGAGCACCTGGCGATTGTCCAGTTGCTGGGCATCCCTCGGGCACTGGTAGCGATAAGCAAGTGCGACCGGGTCGACAGCGCCCGGGTGCAGGACGTGCGCGAGCAGGTCCGTACCTTGCTGGCGCCCGGACCCTATGCCGATGCACCGCTGATTGCGCTGTCGAGCGTGACCGGCGAGGGCATCGAAACCCTGCGCCAACAATTGCTGCAAGCCCAGCGTGAAGTACAGCAACGCAGCACTGAAGGTGGTTTTCGCCTGGCGATCGACCGGGCCTTCAGCGTGGCCGGGGCCGGTATCGTGGTGACCGGCACAGCGCTGTCCGGCCAGGTCGCGGTGGGCGATACCCTGCTGTTGGGGCCACAAGGCAAACCGGTGCGCATCCGTGGCCTGCACGCGCAAAACCAGGCCGCCGAGCATGCCTTTGCCGGCCAGCGCGTGGCGTTGAACCTGAGTGCCGAGCGACTGGCCCTCGAACATATCCATCGCGGCCACTGGTTACTCGCCGAAGGCCTGTATGCGCCCACCCAGCGCCTGGACATCGACATGCAACTGCTGGCCGGCGAACCCCGGGCCTTCGAGCACTTTCAACCGGTGCACGTGCACCTCGGCACCCAGGACGTGACCGGGCGCGTCGCCTTGCTGGAAGGCACCAGCCTGGCGCCCGGTGGACGGATGTTTGCGCAACTGCTGCTCAATTCAGCGGTGCATGCAGTGAAGGGTGATCCGCTGATCCTGCGTGACCAGAGTGCCCAACGTACGCTGGGTGGCGGCCGGGTGCTCGATCCGTTTGCACCCACCCGGCAACGCCGAAGCCCCGAAAGGTTGGCGCAACTGGACGCGCTGGCGAACAGCGCAACGCTGGAAGATGTGCTGCCGGCATTGCTGGCCCATAGCGACAGCGGGCTCGATCCGCAGCGCCTGGAACGGCAGTTCAACCGACCGCGCAGCAGTTGGGTGTTGCCCGCTGACGTGCGCCTGATCGACACCCGCCAAGGCGCGTTGCTGTTCAGTGCAAGTCGCTGGGAAGCCTTGAAAGCGCCTTTAGTGGATCAACTCGCGCGTTTCCATCAACTCGAACCGGATCAAATGGGCCCGGACCGGGACCGCCTGCGTCGATTCACCGGCAGCACGCTGGAACGCCCGACATTCATCAGCCTGCTCGATGAATTACTGGCCAGCGGCGACATCGCCAGCAGCGGTCCGTGGTTGCATCTGCCCGGGCATCAGGTGCGCTTGAGCGAAGAGGACGAAGCCCTGTGGCTACAATTGCAGCCACTGTTCGACGCGGCGCAGATCAATCCGCCCTGGGTGCGCAACCTGGGGCATGACGAAGCAACCGTCCGCGCATTGCTACGCAAAATGGCGCGCCTGGGCTTGATGCATCAAGTGGTGCGCGATCTGTTTTACACCGACAGCATGATTCGCCGATTGGCGGCTATGCTGTTGCAGCTGGCGGACGCCAACCCGGTGATCCAGGTGGCGGCGTTTCGTGATGCGGTGGGCCTGGGGCGCAAGCGCAGCATCCAGATACTGGAGTACTTCGACCGTATTGGCCTGACTCGACGCTTTGGAGATCGACGGCAGATTCGCCTGGACAGTGCGTTGGCCCAGCGCACAGAGCACTGATTCAGGGGCATGATTCAAAGGCATGGTTTCAAGGAAGGCAATCGCGCCCGGTGGCGCGGCCGGGCTTCAAACCCGGTTGGGGACGGCATCCGTTCCCGGGCAGGTTCGACTCCGGCTGCCTTCCGCCACTTTCCGCTCAGAACGGCCCGAAGCCCAGCGGGTACTGGATGACCACGTACACCCGGTCGATGTCATCGCCGGCCTGGGCCGCATTCGCCCGGTGCGACACATGGGACAGTTGCAACGACAAACCCTTGGCCGCCCCGGACTGCACGACGTAGTGCAGGTCAATGTCCCGCTCCCAGTGCTTGCCCCCATCACCTTGTTGCGGCGCGAAGGTGCCGGTCGCCGGGTCGAACGGGTTATAGGCGCCGCCTTGCGGTGCATGGGTGCCCTCGATCTGGTCGCCGGTGACGTAACGGGTCATGAACTTCAGGCCGGGTATCCCGAAGTTGGCCAGGTCCAGGTCGTAACGAACCTGCCAGGATCGTTCGCCGGCGCCGTTGAAGTCGGCGTACTTGATCGAGTTGGCCAGGTAGATGGAATCGCCACCGACGAAATCGAATGGCGTATCACCGTCGACCTTTTGATAAGCCAGGGTGAACCCATGGGCGTCCAGCGTGTATCTGCCGGACAGGCTGTACGCCGTGTTGTCGATGGCACCGGCCAGCGCCTGACCGGTGTCCCGGGTGTGATAGAGGTTGGCGTCTAGGAACACCTCGGACTGCTTGAAGTGCAGGTTGCCGTAGTACTGATTCCAGGTATCGGTCAGCTCCGAGGCATACAGGGCACCGCCGATAGGACTTTGGGTAAACAGATTGGTGCCGACAAACGAAATGCCACCGGCCTCGGTGTTGGCGCCATAACCGAAAAAGTTGCCCTTGCCTGAAGCACTGTCCTGATTCTTGAACGCCGTGAAGTGGCCGGCCTGCAGGTTCATGCCATCGATTTCGCGGCTGTTGAGCAGAAAACCTGTGGCGTACTCCGGCTGCAGGCGTTTGTCCGCGGTGTCGAACACCGGGGATTCGACCTCCATTTCGCCAAACGCCAAGGTGGTATTCGATGCCTTGAGCTTGATCGCGCCGCCACCGCTGGAGTAGTCGCTTGCGCTGCGGCCGTCACTGCCCACTGGCAACAGACCGGTTCCGGAATGGCCCTTGCCGCCATCAAGCTTCAATCCCACAAAAGCATGGGCATCGAGGCCGAAGCCGACCGTGCCCGGTGTAAAGCCGGATTCAAAAGCGCTGATAAAACCTTGAGCCCATTCGGCCTGGTAGCTCTTGCCGGTCGGCGAGGGCGATCGATAGTCGCTGTTCAGATAAAAGTTTCGGTTGAGCACGCCAAGCGTCGCGCCCTCGAAAAATCCTACGGTGCCTTTCGCCGATTCCTCCGCCAGTGCGTGGGTGGCCAGCAGGCAGAAAAACAGGGCAATGGCCGCCCTGAAGTCTTGCGGGAAGAGGGTCATCAATGGCTCACCACAGGGGGTAGCGACTGCGATGATTCACTGTAGGAGCAAGCTCGCTCCTACAGGGTTCGTCCGCAGTCGCCGGTTTTTTCAACGGACCTTAATGGCCTTCGGATGCGCCAAACATGGTCTTGGCGTAGATCAGGCCCAGACCGTAGGCACCGCCGTTGGCAATCGAGGTTTTCACCGTTTCGTCGTAGGTCTCGCTGCGGGCCCAGTCGCGTTGCAGTTCCAGCAGGTATTGCAGCGAGGTCATCGGCCGGGCACCGATCTGGATCATGCGCTGCATGGCCATTTCATGGGCTTCGGTGCTGACGTCGCCGCAGGCGTCGGCAATTACATACACCTCGAACCCCTGGTCAATCGCCGACAACGCCGGGCCAACGATGCACACGGACGTCCACAGACCGGCGAGGACAATCTTCTGCTTGCCGATGGCGTTGACTTCCACGGCAATGCGCTCGTCTTCCCAGGTGTTCATGCTGGTGCGGTCGATCACGTTGTGTTCCGGGAACACAGCCTTGATTTCGTCGAAGATCGGCCCGGAAAAGCTCTTTTCGGCGACGGTGGTGAGAATGGTCGAGACCTTGAAGCCACGCGCTGCCTTGGCCACCAGTGCGGCGTTGTTGCGCAGGGTGACAGCGTCGATCGACTTGGTCGCGAAGGACATCTGCGACTGGTGGTCGATCATGATCAGGGTGTGGTCGGTCGGGGTCAGCAGGGTTTTGCCAGGTACTGCCTTTGCAATGGCCATGACACTGTCCTTACGGGGGTGAGTGAGGTGGTCATGGTTACGTAGATCGAGTCGGGAATATTGAATCGGTGTGCTGTCTTTGATGCCTGGTGCGCACAGTGGTTTGAACCTCAACCCGGTTGTCCATCGGCCCGGTCCTGCACGCGGCCGGCTATCCATTATTCTGGTAATGATGCAAGAGCTAACGGACGAGGAGGGGACGCAATCATGTCTGCACAGGATCGCGAACTGCTGGACCAGGTACTGAGCGCTCATGGCGGCCTGGTGCGCTGGAACAGTTTCAATAAGGTCTGCGCCACGATCGTCACCGGCGGCTCGCTCTGGGGCATGAAAGGGTTGACCCAGGACAGCGCGCCACGCCAGATGAGCGTGTGGCTGCATGAACAAAGAGCCTCGGTGACACCCTTCGGCTCACCGGAGCAATTCACGGCCTATACGCCGAATCGAATCGCCATCGAGAATACCGCGGGCAAGGTGATTGCCGAGCGCCAGGCACCCCGGGCATCCTTCAAGGGCCATGGGGAACACACGGCCTGGGACCCGTTGCACCGGGCCTACTTCAACGGCTATGCGATGTGGTCCTACCTGACCATGCCCTTCCTGTTCACCTTGCCGGGCGTAACCAGTGAGGAAATCGAGCCCTTGCAAGAGGGCGCCGAGCTCTGGCGGCATTTGCGGGTTCACTTCCCCGACAGCATCGCAACCCACAGCGCCATCCAGGACTTCTACTTCGGCGATGACTTTCTGCTGCGCCGCCACGACTACAACGTCGATGTGAGCGGCGGCATGCCCGCTGCCCAACTGGTTTATGACTACGTCCAGGCCGACGGATTGCGCATGCCGGGCAAGCGGCGAGCCTATCGGCGCAAGGCCGATGGGCACATCAACAAGGAGGCGTTGCTGGTGTCGATCGACTTGAGTGAGATCCATTACTCGTAGCAAAAGTTGTGTTTTGGTGTAACCAGATTTGATTATCCAATTCCAAATGCTGACAGGGCCGCTGAACGCTGGATGACTGTTCAGGCTCCCACCTTTGTTTGGCGGTGTAGCGAGCCTTTGTGGGCGCCACTGAAACCTGTGGGAGCGAGCTTGCTCGCGATGAAGCCGGCGCATCCAGCATTGATGTCGGCTGACACTCAGCCATCGTCGGAACGCCGCCCGGAGCAAGCTCGCTCCCACAGGGTTTTGGGGGTTTCCATGCCACCAAAATGAAATGAGCGCCACCTGGGCGCTCATTTTTTTCAGATCCTGTTCAATTGGTTTTCACCACCGCCGGCGGGGTCCAGTCGCCGTCGAGGGCATCGGCTTGCGGCCAGTAGGCGCGGATGTACAGCGAGAATTCGGCGCCTTTAGGCGAGGGCAGCCAGTTGCTTTCCTTGTCCTTGCCCGGTGATTCGCTTTGCACGTAGATAGTCAGCGAGCCGTCAGGGTTGGTTTGCAGGGATTTGTTCTTGGTGCCGATGGAATAACGCTTGAGCTCGTTCGGCGAGAAGAAGTGCTGTTCGTTGTACAACGTCAGCGACCAGAACCCCTTGACCGGCGGCAGCTTGCCTTTGGCGAACGTGACGCTGTAACCGTACTGACCGTTGAGGCGCAGGCCATTCTCATCCAGGTCCTGGTAGAAGTATTTGGTCTCTTTCTGCTGATTGACGAATATGTTCGAGCGCGCGACGGCGGTACGGGTGAAATAGTCGGTACCGAACGCTGCGCCGTTGCTCACGGTGCTCCAGTGATTGGGCAATTGCAGGCCGTAGTTGCGGAACTGCAACAGCGGGTCGATCACTTCTTTGTCGGCCTTTTTCGCCTCGTCGATCATCGCAGCGCGAAGTTGCGGGTCGGCCTTGGCGATGGCAGCCAGGGCGGCCATTTGCCCGTAGTGGGCTTCTTCGCCCGGCAATGGCTTGGCGTCCTTGAGCAGGGCCGGCAGTTCGTCGAAGAACTTCTCCGATACCACCCATTTGGTTTCGGCGTTGCCATCAGAAGCCTGGGCCGGGAATTTCGGCAGCCTGGCCCAGTTGCGCTTCTTCATCTTGCCGTCGTATTGCGACAGCGGGTACATGTCGATGCCCGACAATGCCGGCTGCACGGCCTGGCGGTCGGCGGCGGTGTCGTCCTGGAACACCCGGGGGATCACGAACCCGGTGTTCGTGTGCGAGCGGTACACCCGTTTAATGCCGGGCGGCACCTTGCCATTCCAGTCCGGGCCGACCAACAGGTAGAAACCTGGCTGGGTGTTATACATTTTGCCCAGTTCGGCGAAGCTGTCGGAACGCAGGTCGACCACCTGATACACCCAGAAGCGGCCGTCGAAGTCCGGCACTTGCAGCACCACCGGCTCAAGGTCCAGGGCGATGCTGCCGGCGCCGTACACCACGTCCTGGTTCGGGCAGGCCACCAGCCGCTCGGCCGGGTCGATGTAGTCGCTGAGCATCGACAGCCGATTGATCGGGGCCACGGGTACGATGCCGCCCATCAAGCCGGGTTCGCGAAGGTCTTTGAACGCCTGGCGGCGATTGAAGATGTTGGCCATCGGCCAGGCCCAGAAATACGCCTCGCGCGCCATCATGCGCACGTACGGTTCAGTTACTTTGGTGCCGGCGACAGGGCCCGCGACCGCGCTGGCGGCGGTGGCTTCGACAGCGCGGTTCTGTGCCCCCGGCAGAGGAGTGGCGGCGAGCGTACTGGCAATGGTCAAGGCAAAGAGAGCGTGGCGTCGGGGCAAACGAATCATAAAGCGTCCTGACTTGTCAGCGGTCACCTGATGCAGGTGAGTTGCTGAAAAGATAGCTCATGTTTGCCGCAGCAATACCTGTAGGAGCCGGCTTGCCAGCGATGGACTCAAGTGCACCGCGTTTATCCAGTTCACACGCGTTATCGTTTACGACCATCGCCAGCAAGCTGGCTCCTACAAGGGACCGTGCCCACGAAGGTGGTTATTCGGGAACAGCAAGCGAATGCCGGATCCGCCCTTAAAGATGATCCGCATCGATCACCGCCTTGGCAAACGCCTGCGGAGCTTCCTGTGGCAGGTTGTGGCCGATGCCGCCGTTGATCAGCCGGAACTCGTACTTGCCGGTGAAGCGCTTGGCGTAATCCTCGGGGGCAGGGTGCGGTGCGCCGTTGGCATCACCTTCAAGGGTGATGGTCGGCACGCTGATGGACGGCGCCGTGGCCAGTTTCTGCTCCAGTGCTTCGTATCGGCTTTCACCCTGGACCAGGCCCAGGCGCCAGCGGTAGTTGAACACGGTGATCTCGACATGGTCGGGGTTGTCCAGCGCCTTGGCGCTGCGGTCGAAGGTGGCATCATCGAACGCCCATTTCGGCGAAGCCAATTGCCAGATCAACTTGGCGAAGTCGTGGGTATTTTTCTCGTAACCGGCGCGACCACGGTCAGTGGCGAAGTAGAACTGATACCACCACTGCAATTCCGCCTTGGGTGGCAGCGGGTTCTTGCCGGCCGCCTGGTTGCCGATCAGATAGCCGCTGACCGAGACCAGCGCCTTGACCCGCTCCGGCCACAACGCCGAGACAATGTCGGCCGAACGCGCACCCCAGTCATAGCCACCGAGCACCGCTTGCTTGATCTTCAGGGCATCCATGAAGTCGATGACATCACTGGCCAGCGCGGCTGGTTGGCCATTGCGCAGGGTTTTGTCGGACAGGAAATGCGTATCGCCATAGCCGCGCGCATAGGGCATCAGCACCCGATAACCCTTGGCGGCCAGCAACGGCGCGACCTCGTCATAGCTGTGAATGTCATACGGCCAGCCGTGCAGCAGGATCACCACCGGCCCGCCGGCCGGGCCTGTTTCGGCGTACGCCACGTCCAGCAGCCCGGCGTTGATGTGCTTGAGCGGGCCGAAAGGCGAGAGCGCCGCCTGGGTGGTGCCGGCAGGGGGCATCGCTGGCTGCGCGGTGGCGGTCGTTTGCGCGTGGGCCGTGCCGAGCACGCCGAACAGAGTCAGCGCGAGGATCGAAGGGCCGACCAGGTGGCGGCGAATGTTGCCGGTGTTGCTGTTAGGCAGTGCCATCTTCATGAGGGGTCTCCATTACTAGCCATGGGTCAGGGGGCCGGTCCGAGCCCCTTCAAACCTTGCTTGCATTGAAACGCGACAACGTATCTGGCCTGTGTCGAGTCGTCGGTCGGATGAAAGTCTGTGTATCGAGATGTCATGCAGACATACTGTGATACACATGAAAAAGCTGTTCGCCCGGTTCCTTGGAGCAGGGCGTGTGGCCGGGATAAAAGCTAACTCGACTAAAGCACTATTTAGTCGAGTTATGTCGATAAATGCTGCGAATGCGGCGTTAAAGTCACGAATGATGGGGCAGACGGCAAATGACACAAAGCACCCTGCGAATTGGCGAAATTATCAGAGCCCTGGGCCTTGAGCCCCATGTCGAAGGTGGTTTCTTTCGCAGAACCTACCAATCTGACGACCAGAACATGATCCTGACGTCGGGTGGCCAACGGCATTGCATGACCTCGATTTACTATCTGTTGACCCAGGACTCTCCAATAGGTCATTTCCATCTCAACCAGTCAGACATCGTTCATTACTATCATCTGGGCGATCCGATTCAGTACACACTGATTTTTCCGGACGGCGCATTGAAAACCATCGTGATGGGTCACGACATTCTCGCTGGACAATGCTTGCAGCTGCACGTGCCCGGTGGCATCTGGAAAGCTTCGCAGGTAATGCACGGCGCGGCAGGATTCGGCTTGATCAGTGAGGCGGTTTCGCCAGGCTTTGATTTCGCGGATATGGAAATGGGTGACCGGCAAAAGCTCGGACAGCAGTTTCCTGAGCATTGGGCATTGATCGAAAATCTGACGCGAGGATGAGGTGGTTGCTTGCTTCAAGATCTGTGTGTGTCAGGGTCAATCTGGCAATATCGAATTACGCATAATGTATATTATGTTAAATCAAGTATTACTCTATAGATGCGCATAGTGTCCTGTCCGTTTCCCTGCCGTCCGCTTTCCTCTTGGCATGCATCTCCAGCAATCGACGTCAAGGCCGGCGCAGCGAGCTTCGCCTACGGGTACCGAAGGACTCTATAGATCTCAGAAATCACCTGCATCGTTGCGTCTTCGATCGTTCCTTCGTTACGGCATAAAACCCAGCTGTGATCTGCAATTGCTTGCTCGAACGCCTTTGTACAAGCGACATGTTCTTCCAGCTTATGGATCACAGTACTGCCCAACCCACGTCCTCGTGCCGCAGCCCTTGCCCACGAAATATCAGGGGCGGTGACAACCCCGACATGCAGGTCTGGCACTCGCACGTTTCGATCAATGTTCAATTGTAGAATCTCTGCAAACGGGACTATCCGGCGAAACGCGGCATCAGACGGGTACCAGCGATCGATCAAGATAATGCTGTCTGGTGGCTGTTTAGTCAGCACGTTCCGGGAAATCCAGGTACGGCTATCAGCAAAGCGCTCACAAACCCTCAACTCCAAATCCCGGGTGGGATTTCTGACGAGCTTGTTAACGAGGGTCATTGTTTCACCCCTATAGGGATCGCTTTTTTTCTCGCAAAGTCGGATCACCTTTTTGTTGTCTGCCCTCAGTAATTTCGTCACGGCTTCCAACAGTGTGGTTTTGCCGGCTCCCTTGGGCCCATCTAGAGAAACAAACAGCGGACGATTCATTCTTCACATAACGATTGAGATACGATTTTTTTTGCCCGGTTCGTTCGCTGGAAACGCTTGGCGCGACTACGCGAATCGAGTGTAGGGACCTCATGAACAGACATTAATGAACACTCTAACTTGGTTTCTGCCTAACGGGTCTCAAAAGAGCAATCAATTGGAGTTGACCCGGCATCAGTCTGCATCACTGCCAATGCTCACATAGCTTAACCAGCTCATCGACCACATACCTGACCTTCGGCCACAGATGGGACACCTTTGGCCAGACGGCATGCACATCGACAGGTTCCGGCCCATACACTTGCAGAACCTCCACCAGCCTGCCCGCTTCGATATCGTCCTGGAACAGGCTGCGTGGCATCTGGCACAAGCCTGTGCCGGCGACTGCCGCAAGAATCATGGCTTCGCCGTCGCCAATCTGATGGGCTGAGGGTGGCGCGTAACGGATGGTCTGCCCTGTTTGCATGACCCGCCACGCCAACGGCTGGCCGAGCCGGTGCCCGACGATGCAACGGTGATGGCTCAGTTCTTCCAGTTGGACGCGCTGGCTGAACGCGCTCCGGGCTGCTCGATCAGTACGCTGCGCAACACCTCCGATACCTTGGCCGAAGGGTTGCAGAACGGTGCGATCGACCTCGCCGTTGGATTACTGCCGCACCTGCAAGCCGGATTTTTTCAGCAGCGCCTGTTTCACCATCGCTATGTCTGCATATGCCGCAAGGACCACCCCGCTACCAGGGAACCGTTAACGCTTGAGCGTTTTTGCAGTTATGACCACGTTCGCGTCGTAGCGGCAAACACGGGGCACGGCGAAGTCGATACCTTTCTGGCGCGGGCCGGCATCGAGCGCAACATACGCCTCGAGGTTCCCCATTTCGTCGCAGTCGGCCACATACTTCAGCGCACCGACTTAATGGCAACAGTGCCTGAACGATTCGCCAGCAGTTGCGAACAACCCTTTGGGCTCGTGGTTCTACCGACGCCAGTGGAGCTGCCTAATATCGAGATAAACCTGTTCTGGCATGCACGCTATAACAAGGACCCAGCCAATCGTTGGCTTCGCCAACTGAATGCCCGTGTCTGACGCATCGCTCTACGCTTTCAAGTATGTCAACGGACATCCGAAGAACACCCACAATGGCATGCTGACGGTCATGGCGTTTGGTGCGTTGGGAGACGTCGATACCGGCAAGCCGGTTTTGCTGAGTGAAATGACGCTGACGACCGCCATTCGTACCGCTGCCACTTCTGCACTCGCGGCCCGCTACCTCGCCCGACCGGACAGTCGCCGAATGGCGCTCATCGGCAACGGCTCACAGAGCGAATTCCAGGCCCTGGCATTTCATACACTGCTCGGCATTACTGAAATCAGTCTCTACGACATCGAACCGGCCGCGACAGCGAAGCTGGTAGCCAACCTGCGGGCCTACCCCGCCATTCAGGTGACCATTGCCAAATCCGTCGCGCAAGCGGTGCGTGGTGCCGATATCGTGACCACGGTCACGGCCGACAAGGCCTACGCAACGATTTTGACGCCTGAGATGATCGAGCCCGGGATGCACCTCAACGCCGTGGGCGGCGACTGCCCCGGCAAGACCGAACTGCACCGGGACATCGTCGAGCGTGCGCGGGTCATGGTTGAGTACGAGCCGCAAAGCCGCATTGAAGGCGAAATCCAGCAGATGCCCGCCGACTCACCGGTTATCGAGTTCTGGAAAGTCGTCAACGGTCAGACCCAGGGTCGCCAGCATGCCGAGGAAGTCACCTTGTTCGACTCGGTCGGCTTCGCCATCGAGGACTACTCCGCCTTGCGCTATGTGCTGGATGTTGCACGAACGCTCAACATTGGCAGCGACATTCAGCTGGTGCCAGAGCTGCAAGATCCCAAGAACCTGTTCTCGCTGCTGCTGCCTTCAGTAACAGCCGATGCAAGGCTTCGGGCTTAACTCCACTCGACACTTCAAAGCGTTCACCTGGCGGCCCCTTCGGCTGCCAGGCGCAACCCCGAACAATCCCTCGGTCGTTTGAGCCTTTTTTACAGCGCCATCCGCTGCGCGAGCCACTCGGTTCCACTGCGGCCTCGCTACCTGAGCGAGCGTCAAATAACCGTTATTTTTTCGAAACATTTCATAACCGCTAATCAGTTGGTTCTGTTTTCTTGACACTCCCCCGATATGCGGTCACAACTTTTGCGCTCCGTTGGGTCATAACACGGTAGCTGCCGATGGAATATTGGCATCTACCGAGGTTCTCGCCTGATACGGAGATAAACTCATGATTTTCAATGTACAAAATTTTGGCGCCAAAGGAGATGGCATCACTGACGACACGGCGGCGATACAAAATGCAATTAATGCGGCGGCGGCTGCAGGTGGGGGGCAGGTGTACATGCCGACCGGAACTTATATCGTTTCGGGAGGTGAGGAACCCTCAGACGGCTGCCTGATGCTCAAGAGCAACGTCTACCTGTACGGCGACGGCATGGGCGCAACCACCGTCAAGGTGACTGACGGCTCCGACACCAAGATCACCGGAGTCATCCGCTCCGCCTATGGCGAGCAAACCCACGACTTCGGCGTCAGCAACCTCACCATCGACGGCAACCGTGACAACACCACGGGCAAGATCGACGGTTGGTTCAACGGCTACATTCCCGGCGAAGCGGGCTACGACTCCAACGTCACCCTCGACAGCGTCGAGATCAAGGATTGCTCCGGGTACGGTTTCGACCCCCACGAGCAGACCGTCAACATGGTCATCAAGAACAGCGTGTCCCACGGCAACGGCCTGGACGGTTTCGTTGCCGACTTCCTCAGCGACAGCACTTTCGAAAACAACGTGGCCTACGACAACGACCGGCACGGTTTCAACGTCGTTACCAGCACCCACGACTTCACACTCACCAATAACGTTGCCTACAACAACGGCGGCAATGGCATCGTCGTGCAGCGCGGCAGCGAGGACATCCCCTCCCCCAGCAACATCACCATCACCGGTGGCGAGGTGTACGGCAACGGCGCCGAAGGGGTGCTGATCAAACTGTCCAGCGAGGTGACCGTCAGCGGCGTCGACATTCACGACAACGCCAGCGCCGGGATCCGCATCTACGGCAGCAACCACGTCGAGATCATCGACAACACGCTCAACAACAATTCCCTGGGCAACCCCGTACCGGAAATCATCATCCAGTCCTACGACGATACCCTCGGCGTGTCCGGCAAGTACTTCAACGGCAGCGATAACACGATCCAGGGCAACATCATCATCGGCAGCGACCTGTCGACCTACGGCGTCGCCGAGCGCAACGAAGACGGCACTGATCGCAACGCCATTATCGGCAACACCATCAGTCACACCAGCAAGGGCGCCACGCTGATCTACGGCGACGGCAGCTACGTCAGCGCCACGGTGCCGATGACCACCGTGCATGGTACGGCCGGCAACGACACCCTGCTGGGCAGCGCCGCCAGCGAGATTTTCTACGGCGGTGCCGGCAACGACACTATCAATGGCGGGGCCGGGGGCGACATTCTGGTGGGGGGTGCAGGCATCGACAAACTCACCGGCGGTACCGGCGCCGATACGTTCCGTTTCGTCGCTCAGTCCGACACTTACCGCAACGCAACCACAAGCTTCGATGACACCATCACCGACTTCGACGTCACCCAGGACAAGATCGACCTCGCCGGCCTCGGTTTCACAGGCATAGGCAATGGCCGTGGCGGCACCCTGCAGGTCAGCTACAGCGCCAGCAGCGACCGCACCTACATCAAGGACTTCGATGCCGATGCCAGCGGCAATCGCTTCGAGTTGATTCTCTCGGGCAACTTCGCCAGCACCCTGACCGCCAGCCATTTCATCTTCAATCGCGTGGTCACTGGCACCAGCGCCAGCGACTCGCTGCTGGGTAGCGATTCGGCCGACACCCTGCTCGGCCTGGCGGGTAACGACAGCCTCAGTGGCGGCGCGGGCGACGACAAGCTCGACGGCGGTGCCGGCATGGACACCCTCACCGGTGGCTTTGGTGCGGACGTCTTTGTGTTCTCCAATCGCCTGGACAGTTACCGCAACTACAACACCGGCGGTGCCAACCTTGGCGACCTGATCACCGATTTCGATATCACCGCTGACAAGATCGATCTCTCGGCCATGGGTTTCACCGGCCTGGGGGATGGCAAGAACAACACCGTATACCTGGTGCTCAACAGTGCCGGCACCAAGACGTACATCAAGTCCCTGACCGCCGACGCCGATGGCAACCGTTTCGAAGTCGCACTGAACGGCAACTACCTCGACAAGCTGACCAGCGCCAACTTCGTCTTCGCCACGTCATCACCGAGCAACCAGGCGCCGGTGTCAGCCACGCCACTACTGGATCAGAACGCGACCGAGAACACCCTGTTCAGCTACGTGGTGCCGGCCACCAGCTTCACCGATCCGGATAATGACAGCCTCAGCTACACCGCCAAATTGGCTAATGGCAGCGCCCTGCCTGGCTGGCTGACCTTCGATGCAGCCACCCGTACGTTCAGCGGTACACCCAACGACACCGCGTCAGGCAATTACAACGTGCTGGTTATAGCCACGGACCCGGTCGGTGCATCGGTCAGTGATAGCTTTGCCCTGGTAGTGGCCGATGCGCCCGCCAACACCATCACCGGCACTAACAATGCCGAAACCCTCAACGGTACGGCGGCTGCAGACCTGATCCTCGGCCTCGGTGGCAACGACACAATCAAGGCCGGCACCGGCGCGGACATCGTCGACGGCGGTGCCGGACGCGATTCGCTGTACGGCGGCGACGGTGCCGACACCTTCCGCTACAGCAACGTACTCGACAGCTACCGCGACTACGACACCGGCGGTGTCTCGGCCACCGACACGATTTATGACTTCACCGCGGGCGTCGACAAGATCGATGTTTCGGGCCTGGGCTTTCTCGGCTTGGGCGATGGCAGCAATGACACGCTTTACATCACCCTCAACGCGGCCGGCGATAAGACCTACATCAAGTCCGCGGAGGCCGACGCCGATGGCAATCGCTTCGAAATCGCCCTCAGCGGCAACTACTTCAACACTCTGACCGCCAGCGACTTCGTGTTCGGCGAGCTAGCCCAGCAAGACATCCTCTACCTGCCCACACTCGGCCAATCCAATGCGCGCCTGCTGCGCATGACCGAGGACGACGGTCAGTCCGGCACCTCGATGCTGGTCAACGATCTTGATCGCTACACCACCTACGACGTGCGCAGCCAGTTCACCGATGCCGATGGCAACGGCATCGACATCGCGGTGGGCGGCAGCACGGTCACCGGCCTGTCGACGCTCAGCGCCGAGGAACTCGAGTTGTGCTGGTGGCTGACCGACACCAACCAACCCGGGCCTGCGCTGTTGCGCGCCGTGACGCTGCTGCGGGACCAGCTCACCGAACTGCAATCGATCAATAACGTCACCATGGGCATCATTTGGGGCCAGGGCGAGGAAGCCGCCCAGGAGATCGCCCGCGCCACGGACAAAGCAGCGGCAGCAGCGGCGTACAAGGCCGCGACCCTGAAGGTGCTTGATTACCTCCATGCCCAGTTCGGCAACTTCAGCGTGTACCTGATGGAAACCGGTCACTACGAACAGGACGCGGCGCGTGCCCGTGGTTACTCACAAGACAAGATTGCCTCCATCGTCGAGGGGGTTGGCTATGTCCGCGCCGCCCAGGAAGCCATCGCCGCCGAGCGCGCCGATGTCAAGCTGGCGGTGGACTACACCGACCTCCCCCTGCGCCACGAAGTCGATCCGCTGGCGTATCCCGACGACGTCTGGCACCTGCACGAGGAGTCGGCGGAGATCGTCGGCCAGCGTTTGGCCGACTACATTGCCGATGACCTTGGCTTCCAGGGCAACCCCAACGACAACAACAGCGTGCAGGACATTTTCGACAACGCCCGGAACATGATTTCCGGTACCGACCAGGCGGATACCCTGGTGGGCAGTTCGGGTAACGACACACTGGATGGCGACCTGGGAGCCGACACCATGACCGGTGGCAATGGCAACGACATCTATGTGGTCGATAACGCGTTCGACCGCGTGGTGGAAACCAACACCTCGACCTCGCAGATCGATACGGTGCAGGCCTCCGTCAGCTGGACCCTGGGCGCCAATCTCGAGAACCTGGTGCTCACCGGCGTGTCGGACATCAACGGCACCGGCAATGAGCGGGACAACTTCATCACCGGCAATGCCGCCAATAACGTGCTCGAGGGTGCCGCAGGGGTCGACAGCATGAGCGGCGGCGATGGCAACGACACCTACTATGTCGACAACGCCGATGACACCGTGATCGAGATCAACAGCAATGCGGCGTCTGGAGGGGTTGACCGTGTGCACAGCAGCCTGGCGGCCTATACCCTCGGCAACAACGTCGAGCATCTGTATATCGACAGCACTGGCGCCGCCAATGGCACGGGCAACGCGCTGGACAACACGCTGTTCGCCGGAACCGGCAACAACGTGCTGGACGGGCGCGATGGCATTGACACGGTGTCCTTCGAGCGCGCCCTGTCCGGCGTTACCGTAAACCTCTCGACCTCGGCCCAACAAAACACCACCGGCTCCGGGCTCGACACCTTGAAATTCTTTGAAAACCTGACGGGAAGCGCCTACGCCGACAGTCTGTCGGGCAACAGCGCCGCGAACGTGTTGAACGGTGGTGCGGGCAACGATACGCTGGTGGGCGGTTCGGGCGATGACCGGCTGATTGGCGGTGCAGGCACCGACAACCTCACCGGTGGCACTGGCGCAGACACCTTCGCGTTCAGTGCGCTGTCGGACATGGGCGTCGGGGCTTTGCGCGACGTGATCAACGGTTTCAAGAGCACCGAGGGCGATCATCTGGATTTCACCGGCCTGGACGCCAACCCACTGTCCGCCGCTGTCGACGCTTTCACCTTGATCGGCAGCAATGCCTTCGACCCTGCCAACGCCACCGGTCAACTGCGCTTTGCCGATGGCATTCTCCAGGGCAGTGTCAACGCCGACGCCACCCCCGAGTTCGAAATCCAACTGGTGGGCGTCCAGGAGCTGCACGCCAGCGATTTCACACCTTGAGTCAAGCCCACAGGGGATTTGCAGTGCCCGAAAGATCAAAGACCAACACATGCAATGAATGCGAGGGAGACGGCTGTCGCAGGGTAAGGCGATTTCGCTCTAGAGCATTTTCTCCAGGCCGATCTTGTCGCTGAGCCAGGCCTTGAAGCTGCGCCATTTGCCGCCGGGCTCCTCATGCAAGGTATGCAGGCGGTCGTCGTCCTCGGTGAGCCAGACGACTTCGCCGTTTTCCAGTCGGGCCTGGTAACTCATGGCCGGCGCCATGCCCTCAAGTGCCAGCTGGCGCACTTGGCCGGCCAGTTCGGGACTATCGACCAGCACCCCGACTTCAGTGTTCCAGAACACTGAACGCGGGTCGAAATTGAACGAACCGATGAACACTTTCTGCTTGTCCAGGATCATGGCCTTGGTGTGCAGGCTGGAGTCCGAGCCACCACTGAAACCAAACGAAGAACTGCGACCGGGATCGTCCGGCTGGCGCCGCAGCTCATAGAGTTTCACGCCATGTTCGAGCAGAGTCTTGCGATACGGTGCATAGCCGCCATGCACCGCAGGCACATCGGTGGCTTCCAGTGAGTTGGTCAGCAGGCGCACATCAACGCCGGCATCGGCACGACCCAGCAGATAGTCCATGCCCGGCTTTTGCGGGACGAAATAGGCCGAGATCATGATCAGCTCGTTATTGACGCTATCGAGTTCAGGCCGCAGCTGTGTGGCCATCAATAGCGCGCGTGCCGGTTCGCCGTCGGCCAGGACCTTGCTCGGGGCATCCCACATGGCCTTGTTATGGGCCCAGATCAGTTGCTTGCGCCAGGTCTCGAGCTGCGGTTGGCTCCGGTAGGTCATGAGGTGGTCGTACAAGGCCTTGCTCTCGATACGTGCGCTCTGCAGCGATTGTTCCAGGCGCTGGCGGCTCTGGAGCAAGTCTTCGGCGGTTGGCTTGTCGAGCACGAAATCACTGATCGGCTGGCTCAGGGCGCTGTTCCAGTACTGATCGAAGCTGTGGCCCAACTGCTCGGCGACCGGGCCGATGCACAGCAGGTCCATGTCGGTGAAGTTGAGATCGGGCTTGGCGTCGAAATACTCATCCCCCAGGTTGCGTCCGCCAACGATGGCTGCGCTGTTGTCGGCCAGCCACAGTTTGTTGTGCATGCGGCGGTGTTGTTGAGAAAGATCGAGCAGACGCCCCATGGTTCGAGTGACCATGGTGCTGCGCCCCAGATGCAAAGGGTTGAACACACGGATATGGATGTTCGGGTGCACGGCCAGGGTAGCGATGACTTCTACCTGGCCGTCGCTGGCAGTGTCATCGAGCAAGATGCGGATACGTACGCCGCGATCGGCTGCCAGCAGCATTTCACGCACCAGTGCCCGGGTGCTGAGACCGTTATGCACGATGTAGTACTGCAGATCGACGCTTTTCTGCGCATTGCGGATTAACTCGGCGCGCGCCCGGAACGCTTCACTGCTGTTGGGCAGCAAGCGAAAACCCGAACGCCCCTCATGCGTGGTGGCTTGAGCCTGGATCGAGCGCCCGAAAGCCGAATCGCTGGCGGCTATCGCCTCGCTGAACTCGTGGGGCAAGCGCGTGGTGGCACAGCCGGCGAGCAGCAGCGCGAGCAACATGACAGGGATGAACCGGGACATGGGCAAGGAATTGTCCTCAACCTCGACGGGTGTGGTTTCAGCCTGGGGAGCCAGCCGGTACTTGTTGGCTGCAGTGAGCATCCAGCCCGCGGCAATCAGCACGACTTATTCCAGTAAAGCCCGGTTCAAGCAGCGTGTCGAAGTTTTCAGCAGTTCCATCCAGAGCACGAAATCGCCCTGGGGCCAGGTGCAGGCAACACGACGCGGATCGGACCCGATGCCTCATCACGCTACTGATCCGGCGGCAGATTCGCTACTATGGTTGCCCGCCTTCCTTGTCTGCGGATTTCTTCATTCTGGAGCCCGAATGCCTAGTCAAAAGGACATCGCCGCCGAAAGCGGCGCACCGATGATCCCTGAACAGCGCCGTGAATTGATGCTGCGACAGTTGCGCAAGCATCAGGTGCTGAGCGTTCATCAATTGATGGAAATGTTCGACTGTTCGCACATGACCATACGCCGCGATATTGCGTTGCTGGAGCAGGAAGGTCGTGCTTACTCGGTAACGGGTGGGGTGCGGATCGCCAGCCAGCTGCACAGTGAGCCCAGCCATCAGATCAAGGCGGTGGTCGAGTTGCCGCAGAAGCAGGCCATGGCCAGGCTCGCCGCCCGGCTATTGCATGCCGACATGACGATTTACCTGGATGCGGGGACCAGCACGCTGGAAATCGTCCCCTACATCAAGGCGCTGTCCGGCATGACCGTGGTGACCAATGACTTCGGCATTGTCCAGGCACTGATCGAAGCCCCCCATGTCACGGTGATTCATACCGGTGGGCAGCTGGATCACTCCAATCAATCGTGCGTGGGCGGTCTGGCGGTTGCCACCTTGCGTCAGGTGGTCACCGATATCGCGTTCATATCGACCAGTTCATGGGATTTGCGTCGCGGCCTCACCACCCCTTCGGCGCTGAAGGTTGAGGTCAAACAAGCCGCGATGCAATCGGCTTCGCAAGTGGTGCTGGTGGCCAGCAGTTCAAAATACGGCACCTTCAGCATGTACAGGATTGCCGGGCTCGAGCAGTTCGACATTATTCTCAGCGATGACGCGTTGACCGCTGCAGCGGCCGATGGCATCCGCAAGCAGGGTGTCGAACTGTTGCTGCCGGCTGACAGTACACCGGCGTGAAACAACGGACTCCTGCATCCTGCGGAATCCGTCGCCGCCCTCCTCTATAATGCTTAACGCGCTTTCCAGTCGCGCAACCACTGCAAGCCGGCAGACGTATTGCCTCGTGGCCGATATTCGCACCCTACCCAGCCGTCATAACCCAATTGGTCGATCAGTTCGAACAGATAGGGATAATTGACTTCCCCCAGGTCCGGTTCATGTCGGTCAGGCACGCCGGCGATCTGGATATGGCCGATACCATCGAAGTCGCGACGCAGTTTAGTCGCCAGGTCACCCTCGACGATTTGGCAGTGGTAGCAGTCGAACTGAACCTTCAGGTTACTGGCGCCCACTTCCTTGCAGATGGCCTGGGCCTGATCCTGGCGGTTGAGGAAAAAACCTGGCATGTCTCGTGTATTGATCGGTTCGAGCAATACGGTGACGCCTGCCTTGGCCGCCTGGGCGGTGGCGTAGGCGAGGTTTTCCAGGTATACGCCGTGATGCCGTGGGCGATCGCTTTCCGACGGCAACAGCCCGGCCATCACATGGATGCGCGAATTGCCCAGCACACCGGCGTAATCCAGGGCGCGATCAAAACCGCTACGAAATTCACTCTCCCGGCCCGGCAACGACACTGTGCCCCGCTCCCCCGCTGCCCAATCACCGGGCGGCGCGTTGAACAGTGCCTGCACCAGGCCGTTGTCGCTCAAGCGTTGCTTGAGTTCTTCAGCGCTGTAGTCGTAGGGGAACAGATACTCCACCGCTTCGAAACCGTCAGAGGCAGCGGCGGCGAAGCGATCCAGAAACTCATGTTCCGGGTAGAGCATGCTGAGGTTGGCTGCAAAACGAGGCATGGTAGCTCCTGAGATAAAGGGTTAGACAAAGGGCCAGATCAGCAGGGTAATACAGAAACCCAAGGTGCCGAGCAAGGTGGTCATCACCGTCCAGGTGCGCAGACCGTCGGCCACGTTCAGGCCTGACAGCTTGGTGAAGATCCAGTAACCGGCGTCATTGATATGGGACATGGCCAACCCGCCACCGCCCATGGCCAGACACAGCAGGGCCATGTGGTTCGGGGTGAGATCGAGGGTCGCAATCAGCGGGCTGATGATGCCGGCAGTGGTCACCAGCGCCACCGTGGTCGAACCCTGCACCGCGCGCAACAGCATGGTCAGCAGAAAGCCCAGGGCCAGAACCGGCAGACCGGTGGTGCGCAGCATGTCGGAGACCACGGCGCCGATTCCGGTATCCACCAGCACCTTGCCGAACACACCGCCGGCACCGGCAATCAGGATCACCATGGCGACACCGGGCAAGGCCGAACCGATCACGTCGGACACCTGAGTGCGGCTCCAGCCCCGGCGCGAACCCAGCAGCCAGGCACACAGCAAGGTATCGATCAGCAGCGCCACCAGCGGCGCACCGAGCACGGTCATGATGCCGCGCAGAATTGAGTCGGCAGGCAGCAACGAGGTAGACAGAGTCCCCAGCAGAATCAGAATGATCGGCAGCAGGATCAGGCTGACGATCAGGCCAAAACCTGGTGCGGGGGCCGACGGCAATTTGGAAACGATGCTGCTGGTCGACTCTTCCAGGCCCATGTGTGATACGGCTTCAGCCGCTCGCTCAGCGCTGATGTCGTTGCCATTGGACCAGGCGGCCAGATCCTCGTTGGTGACATGCGGACCATAGACCTCGGCACGAATATCATCGGTCATCGGGTACGCCCGACGGGTCATGCGCCCGGCCACGCGGTAACCGACATAGCAAAGGAACGCGGTGATCGGCAACCCGAACATCAGCACGCGGCCCAGGTCCGCGCCCAATTGGCTGGCAGCGGCGACTGCACCCGGGTGTGGCGGCAGAAAGGCGTGTACGGTCAACAACGCAGCACACATCGGCAACGCGAACACCAACAGCGGCTTGCGCGCACGCCGGGCAATACCATAGGCCAGCGGCATGAGGATGATCACGCCGACTTCGAAGAATACCGGCACCCCGACCATGAAGCCGGCAATCGTCAACGCCAGGGGCGTACGCCGGTTGCCGAAACGGGTGATCAGCGTCTTGGCCAGCGCCTCGGCACCGCCGGAGAGCTCGATGATCCGCCCGATCATCGCGCCCAGGGCAATGATGATTGCGATATGGCCCAGGGTCTTGCCCATGCCGCCTTCGATGGTCGCGACCAGATCGGCCGGTTTCACCCCGGCCACCAGCGCCACCAGAATGCTCACCAGCATCAAGGCCACGAAGGGCTGGAACTTGTACTTGAGCACCAGGAACAACAACAGCGCGATGCCTGCCCCAGCGGTAATCATCAGGATTAACGGGCTCATTTCAGAAGCCCTCCACACCGGGTGAACGAAAGGATTCTTCTGAAAATGCCACAGTGAAGGCGAGTCATGCCTGGAGTTCCTCTTGTTATTGTATTTTTAGGCAAGCCGGGGCCATCGAGAGTCGCTGAGCGTCTCCCGGACAGGGCCTGCGTTATCTATCTGTCATGTTCTATCGTGTTAAAAAATCAGCGCTCTACCAGTGCGCACCGAATGTCTCTCGCAGTTCGTCGAGCGCCACCTGATCCAGCGGTTCGGGCTTGGGATTGCTCATCAGCCAGAGCCGTGCGGTTTCCTCGAGCTCTTCCAGGGCATAGCTGGCCCTGGAGACCGAACTCTCCCAGACCACCGGGCCCAGCCGTTCGAGCATCACGCCGCGAACGCTATTGGCCAGCAGCGCGACCTGTTCGGCCACCTTCGGTGAGCCGGGTCGCTGGTAGGCGATCAACGGGATATGCCCGACTTTCATGACCTGATACGGCGTCAGCGGCGGCAGAATGTCGTTCGCCTGCCAGACACCTGCGAGCGTCAACGCCACCAGATGGGTGGAGTGGGTATGCACCACACCACCAACATTCGGGTTGCGGTCGTAGACCTGGCGATGCAACGCCAGGGTCTTTGAAGGCTTGTCACCGGACACCCATTCACCGGCCAGGTTGACCTTGGCGATGGTCGCCGGATCAAGACGTCCGAGGCACACATCCGTCGGCGTGATCAACCAGCCATCATCCAGTCGCGCGCTGATATTGCCGGCGCTGCCGACGGTATAACCGCGCTCATAAAGGCTGTGGCCAACCTCACAGATTTCTTCGCGCAGGGCGTTCTCGTTACTCATTGCGCAGCTCATTGTGCACCCCCGGCCTGGGCGAGTTGGTTCAAGGCTTTACTGAAGAAATCCCGGCCACCGAAGTTGCCCGATTTGAGTGCCAGCGCCAAAGGTTCCTCGGTACTGCTGACGGTCGCCGGTACACCCGGATCAATCTGCGCGCCGATCTGTAGCAACTGCACACCCAACGCCTGGACCACAGCACCCGAGGTTTCTCCGCCGGCGATCACGAAGCGGCGCACGCCGCTCTGGCGCAGGCCCTGTGCAATTTCGCCAAAGGCGTTTTCCACCAGGCTACCGGCCTGCTCGACGCCCAGTTGCTGTTGCACCAACTTGACCTCTTCCGGTGAGCTGGTGGCGTAGATCAATACGGTTTGCTCGTTATCACGGGCGAAGGCCAAGGCTTGCGCCACCACCGGTTCCCCCGCCGCCAAGGCCAACGGATCAATCCGCAAAGCCGGCCGACCGGCTTCGAGCCAGGCGGCCACTTGTCCATTGGTGGCGATCGAAGCGCTACCGGCCAACACCACTTCCCCGCCGCACACCACCGGAAGTTTCGAGGCGTCGAGATCGCGCAGTTTGCCGGCACGACGGAAATTTTCCGGCAGGCCCAGGGCCAGCCCCGAACCACCCGTCAACAGCGGCAGATCGGCGCAGGCCGTACCGAGTGTGTACAGATCGCTGTCCGACAAGGCATCGGCGATGGCCATGCCGACACCTTGAGCCTTCAGCTCGGCGATGCGCGCCCGTACCTGCTCAGCGCCACGGGCAATCGTGTCGTAGCGCAACAGACCGACATTCAGACGGGTCTGCGATTGCAGCACGCGAACCAGGTTGGCATCGGTCATCGGCGTCAACGGGTGGTTCTGCATGCCCGACTCGCTGAGCAGTTGATCTTGCACAAACAGGTGGCCGCGAAAGATCGTCCGGCCATTTTCCGGGAACGCCGGGCACGCAAGGGTAAAGTCGCTACCCAGTGCGGCCAGCAGCGCTTCGCTGACCTGGCCGATGTTGCCGGCCGCGGTGGAGTCGAACGTCGAGCAATACTTGAAAAAAATCTGCTCACAGCCTTGCTCGCGCAGCCAGGCCAGCGCGGCGAGGGACTGCTCGACTGCTTCGGCGACCGGCGTGGTACGCGACTTCAGGGCAATGACGATCGCATCGGCATCAAGCCCGGCAGCCACTTCCGCGCTCGGGATGCCAATGCTTTGCACGGTGCGCATACCGCCGCGTACCAGCATGTTGGCAAGGTCCGTGGCGCCGGTGAAATCGTCGGCGATGCAGCCCAGCAGCGGGCGTGCGGTGGAGGTAGTCATGGGGTGTTCCTCAAACAGGCTCAGGCTTGGCAGTCGGCAATTCGATGCCCGGGAAAATCTTGATCACCGCCGAGTCGTCCTCACGGCCGAAGCCGGCACTGGATGCCTGCATGAACATCTGGTGAGCGGTGGCCGACAGCGGCAACGGGAATTTGCTGGCCCGGGCGGTATCCAGCACCAGGCCCAGATCCTTGACAAAAATATCCACCGCGGACAACGGCGTGTAGTCAGCCTTGAGAATGTGCGGCACGCGGTTTTCGAACATCCAGGAGTTACCGGCGCTGTGGGTGATCACCTCATACAGCGCATCGGCATCGACCCCTTCACGCAGGCCCAGCGCCATGGCTTCGGCAGAGGCAGCAATATGTACCCCTGCCAGCAGTTGATTGATGATCTTGACCTTCGAACCCAGGCCATGGACGTCGCCCAGGCGATACACCTTGCCGGCCATGCCAGCGAGGATCGACTCAGCCTTGGCGTAGGCGTCGGCCGGGCCCGAGGTCATCATGGTCATCTCGCCAGCGGCAGCCTTGGCCGCGCCACCGGAAATCGGTGCATCCAGATACAGCAAGCCCAGCTCGGCCAGGCGCTGGCCCAGGTCCACGGCGTAGGTCGGAGCGACTGTGGCGCAGCCGATCACCAGGCTGCCCGGCCGCAGAGAGGCCACGGCACCACCCTCACCAAACAATACGGTCTCGGTCTGCTCGGCGTTGACCACCACAGTAATGATCACGTCACACTCAGCGGCCATGTGCGACGGTGACAGGCAAGCCACGCCGCCCTCCCCGGCGAACTGCTCTGTTACGGCAGTGCGCACATCACAGGCATGCACATTAAAACCGCTGCGCAACAACGAGCGGGCAATGCCCAGCCCCATCGCGCCCAGACCGACCACACCGACATTCTTGTTATTCATGGGGTACTCCAGAGAAAAGCAGCGACTGCTGCCGCGCCTGCAAGGCGCAGACGTTGGCCGCGTTGTGAATAAGGCAGCGATAGACAGAATCAGCACCACGCGGATAAACCAACTGAGGGGCGCTGTGATTCAGGACTTGAGTCGGGATCTCATCGAACATCAAGGCAATCCTGTTTTTGTCGTGTTATCAGGTTGTCATACCGGCTGATGAAGATCATCTACCAGTGATCAGATTATGTGAAGTATTTTTTACTAATAACATTTTTTAACACGCCTTTCGCCGCGCCGAAAGAAGAGATGCTGCTCTCCCGGCGGGACACCACCGAATCACGAGCCCGTTGAAGCCCTGGATCGGCCAACGTTGGCGCTGGCTTATCCCCCTTGGGGCGTTCGCTGAAAATCCGCATGGAAGTCTCCAGCTACGACGCGCTATGCCTGATGGTTCAGGCCGGCCTGGGCATTGGCATCACGCCCGAGGGGAGCGCGGCGATTTACAGAATGGAGGTGCGAAGGCGATCAGGCTGGAGAGCCATGGGCCTGCGGCGAACTCAGCGTGTGCGTGAGGTCGCGAGAGGCGTTGTCGGTCGCGGCGGGATTGTTCCTGGAGCACTTGCTCGAAAGGGAGTAAGCGATATCAGTTTCAATGGCTGAAGCATTACACCTAATCCGGTGTGCGCCTGAAGCTGCAGGCGTAAGCGATCAGATGCGCAAATGCGCACTCATGTAGTCAATGAAAACGCGCAACTTGGGCGAGGCATACCGGCTGGCTGGCCACAGCATCCAGAAGACGACTTGGCGGTCAATGTAGTCGTCCAGCACGGTGACCAGCTGGCCGCGTTCCAGCGCTTCGCGCACCAGGAAAGTCGGCAGAAAGGCAATGCCCCTGCCCTGGATTGCGGCGTAGGCAAGAGGCTCGATGGTGTTCGACGTCATCGTGGCGGGCAGCACCAGTTCAGCCTCGGAAGCTTCGAGCCGCAGCGGCCAACGCTCCAGCTTTCCGGTTGCGGGGAACTTGTGCTGCAGGCATGCATGGCGTTCCAGTTCACGCGGATACGCGGGTACGCCATGCCGCTTGAGATACGTCGGCGACGCCACCAGCACATGTGCGCAGGAACCCAGGCGGCGCGCAGTCAAGCGAGAATCGGTTTGCTCGCCGGTGCGAATCACCGCGTCGAACCCCTCCTCGATCACATCGACCATGCGGTCGCAAAAATCGATATCCAGTTCGACTTCCGGATACTGCTCCATGAAGCCGTCAAAGGCCGGCATCATCAGGTCGCCCAGTAGCGGAGTGCCCACGCGAAGTCGCCCCCGTGGACTGCCAGCCAGGCCTGACAGCTCGGACTCGGCAGCCGTGACCTCGCTGAGGATGCGGCGGCAGCGCTCAAGGAACAGGGTCCCCTCGGCCGTCAGCGTGATGCTGCGTGTACTGCGATGAAACAGTCGCACATGCAAGCGCTCCTCCATCCGCGCAATGGTTTTGCCCACGGTCGAGGATGACACCCCCAACTGGCGGGCGGACTCGGTAAAGCTGCGCGTTTCGGCAACCTGCACGAACATCGAGATGCCATTCAGACTTTCCATCACTTTTCCTGCCTGCTCCGATAGAACCCCACCAACAAGGCGGGATTACGGAAAAAACATCCGAAATGTTCGGCATCGCGGGATATTTTTCTCCGCGAATTTTACGCCTACATTGCGCCCATCCCACCACTGACAGGTATCGTTGTCATGTCCAAACTGCATACGAACATCCAGATAGGCCCATACCGGATTTCCCATCGCGTCGTTCTGGCGCCACTTACCCGTATGCGTGCCGAGCCGGGCGCCATCCCTGGCCAGTTGATGGCCGAGTACTACGCCCAGCGTACCACCGCCGGTGGCCTGCTGATTGGTGAAGCGACTATCGCCGCCGCCAATGGTAATGGCTACCTCGGTGCTCCCGGTCTGTATGACGACAGCCAGATCGCTGGCTGGAAGCTCGTGACCGATGCGGTTCATGCCAAAGGCGGCAAAATCTTTCTGCAGCTCTATCATGCGGGGCGCCAGTCCAATAGCCTCCTGCAGCCAGGCGGCGCCCAACCGGTGGCCCCTTCCGTCGTGGACCACGGCGGCCTCGCTTTCACCGAGACCGGCTGGACCCCCGGCTCCCCGGCGCGCGAACTGACCATGGCTGAAATCCGCGACCTGGTGGAGAGCTTTCGCGCCGCAGCCGAACGCGGTATCGCTGCCGGATTCGACGGTGTGGAGTTGCACTCAGCCAACGGCTACCTGTTCGATCAATTCCTCCAGGACGGCAGCAACAAACGTACGGATATCTACGGTGGCTCGTTCGAGAACCGCAGCCGGTTCCTGCTCGAAGCAGTAGAAGCGGTGATCTCCGTCTGGGGCAGCAATCGGGTGGCGGTGCGTCTGGGGCCGAGCGGCAATTTCGGCGACATGTCCGACAGCGACCCCATTGGCCTGTTCACCTATGTCGCACGCGAGCTGAACAAGCTGGACCTCGCCTATCTGCACCTGATCGAGCCACGCATCCTGGGTGTCGCCGAAGACGAGCGCCGGGACCAGAATCCGGTGGCGTCCCAACTCATCCGCCAGCACTACAAGGGCACCCTGATCGCGGCGGGCGGTTTCTCTGGTGAATCGGCCAACGCGATCCTCGAGGCCGGCGATGCAGACCTGGTCGCGTTCGGCCGCCACTTCATCGCCAACCCTGACTTGCCGGAGCGCCTGCGCAATGGCTGGCCGCTGAACCCGTACGACCGCGAGTCGTTCTTCGGTGGCACGGAAGTGGGTTACACGGACTATCCTTTCCATACCGAAGTTGCGTGATCATTTGCACCACTGGTAGCTGGGGTCATAGTGCCCCGGCTACTACCCCTTCAAAAAAAACACTCACCCAAGCACCGATTGCGCCAGCTGACTGCCCTGTTTCACCGTAGCTTCTGCCAGCGGACTCAAGGCGCTAACCCATGAAGGATCTTTTCTCCTACAGGCTTTTCACAAGGGTGACGCGACCAATCGCAAGGATCTGGCTGCGGCCGAACGCTTCTGGTCGCCCTCCTATATTCAGCACAGTGCCCATGTACCCCCGGGTCGCGAGGGTCTGTTCGAGCTGGTCGCCGCAGGAGCGCCCGATTTGCGTTACGAATGCCAACTGGCAGTCGCTGAAGACGACTTCGTCATGTTTATGATTCAGGACGAGGTGACGCGCGAAGGTTCCGCCGGCGGGTACCCGATGTTTGGGGATCAGTTCCCAGGCTGATGCTCCATTAAACAGTTCAAGGAGTTCAGGCCGAACTCAGGCGACGCTCGATTGCGGGACGCATTCCTTGAGTTGAAGGCGTCTCGGTAGACAGCTATCAACGCAATCAGGCGGTCGTTCTTGGCGGATATGTTATGTTATACCTTATACATATATATACTGTCAGTCGCCACTGGCAGAGCCATCCATTCCTTGCTTGCGACATTCGATGACAACTTCTACTCACATCCCACCCATCACACGCTTGAACCAACGCCTGCTGTCCATTGATGCCCTGAGGGGACTGGTAATCCTCCTGATGCTGCTGGATCACGTGCGCGAAACGTTCTTTTTGCACCGTCAGGTAACAGACCCGATGGACATCGGCTCCACTGAGCCGGCGCTATTTTTCAGCCGCACACTTGCCCATTTGTGTGCGCCGGTTTTCATACTGCTCACTGGACTTTCCGCTTGCCTGTATGGCCAAAAGCACCAGGGCAAGGGCGATGTGTCAGCCTTTTTATTCAAGCGCGGTCTGTTCCTGGTACTGCTGGAGTTCACCCTGGTGAATTTCGCCTGGACCTTTCAGTTCCCGCCTACGGCGATTTACATGCAAGTGATCTGGGCCATTGGCATCTGCATGATTGCCCTGGCCGGACTGGTCTGGTTACCCAGGTCCATGCTGTGCTGCCTGGGCCTGGTGATCGTGGCCGGGCACAACCTGCTGGATAATGTTCACTTCGCGGCAGGCTCGCCGATGCATATACCTTGGGCGATTCTGCATGATCGCGGCTGGATCGACTTCTCCGACAGCTTGCGTCTGCGCACCTCGTATCCTGTACTGCCGTGGATCGGTGTGATCGCCCTTGGATACAGTATCGGCCCCTGGTTTGCTGGCCAGGTTTTGGCCGCAGAGCGTCAACGTACCCTGCTGCTTGCAGGGGCCGGGACATTGATCGGATTTGTCGCACTGCGAGCCGTCAATGGTTATGGCGAGGCGCATTGGGTCGCCCATGAAGGCATCACGCAAACCCTCATGAGCTTCTTCAACATTACAAAATACCCACCCTCCCTGCTGTTCCTTTCGCTGACCTTGGGCATGGGCCTGTTACTGCTTCGTGCCCTGGAACGGGCTCAACAACGCAAGTGGGTCAATGCATTGGCAGTCTTTGGTGCGGCGCCGATGTTCTTCTACTTGCTCCACCTTTACGTACTCAAGGCGCTGTATCTGGTCAGCGTGGCGTTGTTCGGATTGAACCAGGGAATTTTTTTCGGTTTCGACGGCATTTGGGCTGTGTGGCTGACGGCGGTGCTCTTGGCTTTATCCCTGTATTTACCCGTGCGCTGGTTCGCGGCATTGAAGTCACGCCGTCGCGATATCGGATGGCTCAAATACTTCTGATCAGGACATTTGCCCACAAAAGGGGCCTCTGGAGAGAATGCCCGTCAGTTAAGTGTTTGAACACCGCAAACCTTGTGGGAGCGAGCTTGCTCGCGATGACAGTCGCACATTCAAAATCAATGTATCTGACAGTCCGCAATCGCGAGCAAGCTCGCTCCCACAGTGTCCCGGGCTTAACTGACTGGCATTAGCCTCTGGAGAGCCCCTTTTTTTAGACTGCCCCGTCCTGAAAACCTTTATCAAAGCGGAATGAAGCGCCGTAGGCCGAATCCGGTAAATGGTTAGCGCCATCGTCCCGTAACCGCGAACGGAAAGTACCGCTCTGTGGCTGGGTGCGATACAAACCACGTTTTTGCAGTTCAGGAATGACCAGTTCAACGAAGTCCTCAAGGCTGCCTGGGCTGATCAACGGGTTGAGCATGTAGCCGCTGGTGCCGGAAATACGGGCGTGCTCTTCGATCCGATCGGCCACTTGTTGCGGTGTTCCCACCAGAATCAGATCACTGCCCCGGGTGACGTTGGTAAAGCGCTGTTTGACATCGCCGGCGGTCAAGGGCTTGCCACTGCCATCGGGACGCATCACGTAGGAGGTCATTCCTTCGGTGTGAGTGGACAACGCGTCGCTGTCCGCATAGCGGCTGATGTCGATACCGGTATCACCGGCATAACTCACCAATTGCGCCTGTAAGTGATAGTTGCTTTGCAGCTCGTCATATTTGCGTTGAGCTTCGATCTCGGTCCTGGCCGTGACGATGCGCAGTACCGTCAGTGATTTAACATCTTCAGCGTGACGCCCCCGTGCCCTGGCCTGCGTCCATATATCTTCCAGTCCCTGGCGAATCTCCAGCGGGTTGGACTTGGCGATGAAAATCAGTTCGGCGTGCTTGGCCGCAAACTCGCGACCACGGCCTGACCAACCGGCCTGGATCAGCAAGGGTGTGCGTTGCGGTGACGGGGACGTCAAATGCGGCCCGGCCACCCGGTAGTGCTCGCCAACATGATTGATCGGTCGCACGCGATCGCCCTTGGCATAGACCTGGCGAGACTTGTCGGCCATCACGGCATCGTTTGCCCAGCTGCCTTCCCAGAGTTTGTAAACCACATCGAGAAACTCCTCTGCGCGTTCATAGCGATCATCGTGCTTGATCATCTGCTCCAGGCCGAAGTTGCGGGCGGCACTGGTCAGGTAGGAGGTGACGATGTTCCAGCCGACCCGGCCATTGGTCAGGTGGTCCAGCGTGCTGAAGCGCCGGGCATGGGTGAAAGGATGCTCGTAACTGGTGGTCACAGTGACGCCGAAGGCGAGGTTTTCCGTCACGGCGGCCAATGCCGGAATGATCATCAACGGATCGTTGGCCGGTGCTTCCACCGCCCACTTCATGGCCGCGTCGGCATTACCGCCAAACACATCGTAGAAGCCCAGCACATCACCAAAAAACAGCATGTCGAGATGAGCCTGGTCGGCGATGCGTGCCAGGTTCGACCAGTAGCCCAGCGAGTTGATGGTCAGTCGCTCGTCAGCCGGGTGCGTCCAGAGGCTCGGCGCGCCGCCACAGCCAACACTGGCTTGCTCGTATAACGCAAACAACAGAGGTTTTGGATCGGACATCGTAGTACCTGTAAAAAGTCATTAAACGGGAGGGTCAGCGCTGATGCTTGAAACCTTTGCCGTAGTGGCGTTCAAGACGGTTCTGTATCAACTCCAATCCAATGGACAGGAGCCAATAGATAACGGCTGCGGTGGTGAGCATTTCGATGTAGCGGTAGGACGAGCGACCGTACGACTGCGCCAGGAACATCACTTCCCAAACGCCCATCACCGATATCAACGAGGAGTCCTTGAGCATTGAAATGAACTGACTGGTTGTCGGGGGAATGATCGTGCGCATGGCTTGCGGCAAGATGATGTGCAGAAACGTTGCCGCAGGCCTCAGACCCAGGGCCATCGCCGCTTCGCGCTGCCCGGGTGCAACAGCCATGATGCCGGCACGAAAAATCTCGCTGAGGTAGGCACCATAGTTGAGCGAGAGCGCAATGATCCCCGCACTGATGGCGCCAGGAACAACACCCAACTGCGGTAGACCCAGGTAGATCAGCAGGATCTGGATCAGCAGCGGAGTACCTCGAAAAAAGGACGCATAGAAACTGGCAATGCCGAAAGCCACCGCACTGCGAGACAGGCGTGCCAGTGCCGTCACGAAGCCAAGGAGCAACGAAAGCCAGATCGAGCAGAAGCACAAGAACAGCGTCAGCGCGGCGCCTTGCAAGAAACCGTCAGGCCCCAAATGCAGGCCGACCAGGTTGGGCAGCTTCTGCAGAATGATTGAGAA
This sequence comes from Pseudomonas sp. KH_046_1, assembly GCF_057839025.1. Classification (NCBI taxonomy): domain Bacteria; kingdom Pseudomonadati; phylum Pseudomonadota; class Gammaproteobacteria; order Pseudomonadales; family Pseudomonadaceae; genus Pseudomonas; species Pseudomonas sp. KH_046_1. The sequence goes on along the minus strand of NZ_CM174481.1, from coordinate 3,091,065 downwards.
CTTCAGATCGAAGCTCATGAAAAACATGACGCACAGGCCGAACAGCACGGTCCAGGTCAAATACAGGCGAGAGCGAAAACCAAGTAGCTGGCTGAAACGACGCGTCTCGGTCTCGGAGGCGACAGCCGCCTTGGCCGGGTGTGGATTGAGGGCTGTCATTGGCTGATATCGGCACCGATCCACTTCTGTGAAATCTTGCTTAATGTGCCGTCGGCCTTGAGTTGGGTGACGACCTCAGTGACTTTGGCGTTCCATTGCGGATCGCCCTTTTCAATCGCGACCACGTTGGGCTCTGCATACAGCGTGTCGCCGGCAATTTTGAAGCGAGGATCCTGGGCGATGCGTTCGCGAGCGGTGATGAGGTTGGTGACCATGGCATCCAGACGCACGCCTGTGCCCAAGGCCAGATCCTGGAAGGCTACCGTTTCGTTGTCGTATGGCGCGACCTGGACGCTTTCGAATGGATAGCTCAACGGCTTGTCCTCGGCGCCCTCGATCACCAGATCCTTGTTCAGATAGGCTTCATAGGTCGACGCACTGATCACACCGACTTTTTTACCTGACAGATCCTTGCCCGTGACAATGTCCTGGTCTTTGGCATTCACCACGATCACGGCAGGTGACTGGTAATACTCCACCGGGAAGTCGAACACTTCGGCGCGTGCCTTGCTCGGGGTCATCGAGCAGACGCAGATGTCATATCGTCCGTTCCAGTGTCCGGCAGCGATGACATCCCAGGACGGTGTTTGCAGCTTCAGCTTCACCCCTAGCCGTTGCGCAACAGCCTTGGCGACATCGACGTCAAACCCGTCCAGTTGGTTCTGTTCATTGAGAAAGGAGAATGGCGGATAGCTTTCCATCAGAACGCCGGTCAGCTCCCCGCTCCTGGTTACGCGATCCAGAGTGGCGCCCGCGAAAGCCGTCGAGCAGGTAGCCAGTAATGCCAAGCCAAAAGGTAAAAGCGCCTTAGTGTTCACAGATAAGTGCTCCAATCGATTCAAAATACTGAATAGATTAAAACGCACTATAAAAATACTTTGTACTTCCTTTATGGAATATAAGACTGCATTCAAGCTATATTGGATCCAGCGGTCCAGGCGCTTGCACCGCTGACCCTTGGTGGCAAGCAACACCCCGACCGATCCGTTCGGGGGCGTTGCTCTTTGCTCAGCGATAGCAATCGAGCAGGCGTGCGGCGACTTCCTTCAACTGCGTGTCGGCCAGACGGTTGATCCCGGCAGCACGCTTGCGCCCGCCCCCCGTGGGAAACTGCCGGCAGAAGGCATCCGCCGCCAGCCCGGCCTCCTCCGGTACCCGCAGGCTGAACGCCCAGTCACCGTCCGCCCTGGCGCTGAGCAAGCCGATCGCCTTGCGCGGCGCACCGGCCGCCAGCTGGTTGGCCAGCACGCCGCTGACCCGCCGCGCCCAGGGTTGCGCGGGCAGGCGGTACAGCCGCGCGCCCCGGCCCTCGTGCCAGGGTTCAAGGCCGGCGGCAGCGGCCATGTCGGCGGCGTGGCCGATGCGCAGGGTGGTGAAGCTTGTGCTGTGGCGGATGAAGTCCAGCGGGTCGTGGTAAGGCAGCAGCTCGGCGGCCAGCGCCAGCGGCTCGAAGTGCAAGTCCGACAGGCTGTCACCATAGGCGTTGTAGTTGAGCAGCAGGCCCAGCTCCTCCAGGGCCTGCACCTCATCGTTGGCCAGGCCATGCTGCGTCGCCAGCGCCCGTGCCGGGCCGGTCAGGCCGTCACCAAAGGCGGCGGCCACCGCCCAGCGGTGATGACGCCCGTCCAGGTAGGTGTTGACCAGCAGGCTCGTGCACACCTGGGCGCCAGTGTCGATGAAGGACTCGAATGCCGGGTGCCGCGGCAGTTCGCCGGCAAAGTGGTGGTCGAAGTAGCGTACCCGGGCGCCGCCGTCGAGCAGGCGCCGGGTGGCCTCGCGGTTCTGCTCGTGGGCCACGTCCAGCACCGTGACCCGCTCGCCGGGCCCGGCGTGGACCCGGCACAACAGCTCGATGTCGCGCTTGACCCCGCTGACCAGACGCACCTGCGAATCCAGTTCACCAGCCAGGCGCAACTGCTGCAGGGCACAGAGGCCGTCTGCATCGCCATTGAAGGCACAGTGATCAATCATTTTTATCTCCACTGTCAGTGCATCACTTCGCCGCCGTTGGCATCGAGTTGCGCGCCATTGATCGCACTGGCGTAGTCCGAAGCCAGAAACAACGCAGCGCGGGCGCACTCCTCGTCGCTGCGCATGCGCCCGCCGGGGATGCCGGCACTGAACTCGGCACGCACCTGTTCTTCGCTGACACCCCGGGCGGCAGCCGTCTGGCGTACCAGGGCCTGCACCGGCTCGCCCCACATCCAGCCACAGGCCAGAGCGTTGACCCGCAGACCGTGGGCCGCCTGCTCGCTGGCCAGGTAGCGCACGCTGGCCGCCAGGGCGCTTTTCGACGCGGCATAGGCCGCCCCACCCTGATACGGCTTGCGCACGCCCAGGGTGTTGATCATGACGATCGCCCCCGCGCCCTGCGCGCGCATTGGCGCCAGCACCGCGCGGCTCATGTTCAGCGAGCCCAGCAGGTTGACCTCCAGCGCCTCGCGCAGCAGGTCGTTGTCCGCCTCGTCCACCGCCTGGAAACCGCCATGGGAAAAGGCGCTGTTGATCAGCGCATCGATACGGCCGAATTGCTCGAGGGTGGCTTCGGCGAAACGCTTGCAGGCCTGCACATCGGTGATGTCGGTGGCCACGCACAGCACTTGGCAATGCCCGGCGACGGCCTTGATGCGCTGTTGCGCCTCAAGCAGGCGGCCCATGTCGCGGGCACCGATGGCCACGGCCCGCGCCCCTTCGCGCGCGGCCTCCAGGGCCAGTTTGATACCCAGCCCGGGGCCGATGCCCGATACCATCACGACTTTATCTTTCAATAGCATGAGTGAATCCTTTTATTGTTATGGGCGATTTGCAGCGCCTGACCAGCACAGGTGTCAGGCTGGAATATGCCGGGCTCGATATTGCGCGTAGTCGCGTTGCAACATCTCTTCGCTGAGGCCGAACTGGCCCGGGTTGTAGTGATGAACAGCACGTTTTTCACGGCCGTTTTCCGCCAGCCAACGCCCCATGGCGATCTCGACCTGCGGTGTCTGCTCGAGGCCGGCAAAACGATAGATACGCTCGACTACGGCTTGCGGTGCGGCCAGCGTGTCCTCGAAGTGCACATCGAGGAAGCGTTCGGAAGGCATGCGTTCGCGGACCGCCATGGTGTGGCGCAGAGCACGTGCCATACGCCGGTTCCACTGTTCGCCAACGGCTTCGGCATCGGCCTCGTCGCTGTAGAGCATCCAGAGGGTATGGATAAAACTGGCCAGGGACGGAATGGTCTTGGCCGGTTCACGGTGAGTGAGGATCACCTGCGCTTTCGGGAAAACCTCGAACAGCAGTTCCAGGGTATGCAAGTGCTGGGGACTCTTGAGCAACCAGCGACGGCCAGGCTCGATGCCACGACGTGCTTGCTGCCATTGCAGGAATTGCAGGGTTCGCTTGAGGTACTGATAAACCTGGGTCTGGTCCTGGCGATCAAGCCACGAGGTATAGCTCGGCACGTTGACATAGGAGTCCATGGCGCACAGGAACGAGTGCTCCATGAGCATGAATTCTTCGTCGGGCTGCTCTGCATCAAGGGGGTGAATGGCGAGTAACTGCGGGAGGAACTCGATCATCCCCGCCACTTCGGCACGTGCCCGGGCAATACGCAGCAGTGGCTGTTCCAGGGTTTCACCCGGCAATGGCGCGGGGTAACGGGTCTCCCACCATTGCGCCTTGCTGAACTGCGGGTCCACCGCCAGGGTGCGTTGCAGCAGCGTGGTGCCGGTGCGTGGCAGACCGACGATCACCAGTGGGTCATCGATTACCTGTTCGAGGATTTGCGGGTAACGCCGACAGTGATCCTCGATGATCAGACGGTTGACCAGTTGCGCCAGCAGCTTTTCACGCAAGAGTCCGCGCCCCGACGGTGATAGCCGCGCTTCTTTCTCCAGGGCGTCAGCCAGTACTACCAGGCCCTGGCGAAAATCGCCCGGGCCGAAATCGTCGAGGCCGCCCGCACGTGCGCAGGCTTCAGCCAGCAAGGCATCCAGGGCAAAGTCATTGGCACTCATCGCACGAGCTCCTTCAGATCATTGAGTTTGACCACCCGCGTCGTCGGCTGCACCGGCTGCTTTGCTCCCACCCATCGCAGGCACAGGGTGCCATGCGGATGGCTGGCGGTTTCCAGCCAGTTCGCCAGACCGGGGTCAACGGCGCAGAGGATCATGCGCAAGCGGCCATCCGCCTCCAGCTGCGCCGACTGTTTGTTCAGACAGATGCGGTGGTAGCGGTAGTCGAGCGACTCCATCCAGTAGTTGTTGATCTGCACATTCCAGAAATCGCAGTCGGGCACCTGATCGACCTCGATCAGCAATGCCTCGTCATCCGCCAGCGCCCAGAAAGAGTGGTAATAGAAAATGTTCGGGTCGCCCCCCACCGACTGGCACAGTGCCTGGTCGGCGGCGGGCAGTTGATTGGTGTGTTCCTGGTAACCCTGAGCCCAGTCGGCGAATAACCGGGCGGTGTTCTCGACGAAACTGCCCACCCGCTGCAGGCTTTGTTGCAAGCGCGGCGCATCCAGCGGTTCGGGTGTCTGGCGGGCATTCAGACGTTCAATACGCAGTTGCGCCGGCTGCTCGCTGCTACGATCCAGAAAGGTTTGGCGGACAATCAGGGCATTGCTCTGCGGTTCAAGCCGCAGCCAGTTACCGATGCCAGGCGGCTGCTGGCTGAGGATGATTTCGAAGTTGCCTTCGGCATCCGACTGCAACATTCCGGCATCGAGAAAGCCGGTCTGGATCATCTTGCCATCTGTCTCATAGCCCCCCTTCTGGGAGCCGAAACTGAGGTAGGCAACACTGCCGCGCTGGCCGCTGACCCGATACTCGTGCGCGCCGTTGAGGCGCGCATAGCTATACAAATTATCGGGGTTGTCAGCGCCAATTTTCGCCGTTTCATGGGAGGGGGTGATGAAGCCCGGGAAGTCCGGATCAGCAAATTCCAGGTGCATTTCCAGCGCAATGCGCAGCAACCGCGTGAGATAGCGAAAACCTTCGGCGCGGGTCTGCACATCGGCCGGAGCCTCGGCGCGCAATATTTGCTCGCCGCTACGTCGCAGTTGCTCGCAGAAGAGGTTCCAGCTTTCGCCGCTGAGTACCTCCTGATCGATCCTGTCTGTAACCATGTCGGTCTCCTCTGTTGGCGGAAAGTCCGCCGCTGCCAGTGACCTTAGGGAGGACCCGCTTGCCGATTCTTCGTCCAAGCGGACTAAATCGCCGGTTAGTCCGCACGGACGAGGAGCCGCCCACCGTGAGCGGCGAGGATCGCGCCTGAGCCCTTGGCTTACTCCCCACCGCAGTTTCGTGGCGCGGAGTCATCCTCAGAGGAGTTACCCATGACCGCAGAGAAAAACCTGGTCCGTTCAGTGACCGTGGACATCGCCGCACCGGCCGAATTTGTCTGGTCGGTACTGATCGACCTGGTGCGTTATCCGCAGTGGAACCCCTACACCGTCAAGATCGAGTCCAGCTTGCGATTGGGCGAACCGGTCAATCTGTTTCTGCCCAATCCGGGGCGGCCAGGTGAATTGCTGCACGTGATCGAGTACCTGGCGGACTTCGAACCCCACCGGCTGCTCGCCTGGGAGATGTATGCCAACGCCGACAATCCCGACGCTGCCCGTCGCGAGCAGCACATCGAGCACACCGGCGCGGCCCGTTGCTGCTACCACACCACCGACCAGTTCCTCGGCGCCACCGCCGACCAGGTCATGACCGATCATGGCGCCTGGGTCAAACAAGGGTTCGATGCCGTTGCCCACGCCCTGAAGATCCGTGCCGAGACGCTGTACGCGTCCGTCGCGTGACCTTCAACTGCCGGCGCCTCTTCGTCCGAGCAGACGAAGAAGCGCCGGCGGTGCTTTACCTACCGTGGTGTTCAGCCGGCGCCAATCCCGGCAGAACACGAGGAGGTATCCGATGTTGACTCATCTGCAATGGCTGGAAGCGGAAAGCATCCAGATCATCCGCGAAGTGGTGGCCGAGTGTGAAAACCCGGTGATGCTCTACTCCATCGGCAAGGACAGCGCGGTCATGCTGCACCTGGCGATGAAAGCCTTCGCCCCGGGCAAGCCGCCCTTCCCCCTGCTGCACGTGGACACCACCTGGAAGTTTCGCGAAATGATCGCCTTTCGCGACCAGACCGCCGAACGCCTGGGCCTGGAGCTGCTGGTGCACATCAACCCCGAAGGCGTGGAAAAGGCCATCGACCCCTTCATCCACGGCTCGGCCTTGCACACCGATGTGTGGAAGACCCAGGGCCTTAAGCAGGCCCTGGACCACTACGGTTTCGATGCCGCATTCGGCGGCGCCCGGCGCGACGAAGAAAAGTCTCGGGCCAAGGAGCGGGTGTTTTCGCTGCGCTCCGAGCAGCACCGCTGGGACCCCAAGCAGCAGCGCCCGGAGCTCTGGCGCCTGTACAACACCCGCAAGCGCAAGGGTGAAAGCCTGCGGGTGTTCCCGCTGTCGAACTGGACCGAGCTGGATATCTGGCAATACATCTACCTGGAACAGATCCCCATCGTGCCCTTGTACTTCGCCAAGGAGCGCCCGGTGGTGCGCCGTGACGGCACGCTGATCATGGTCGATGACGAGCGCTTGCCGTTGCGGCCCGGAGAAACCCCGGAACTGCGCAAGGTGCGCTTCCGCACCCTGGGCTGCTACCCGCTGACCGGCGCCATCGACAGTGACGCCGACAATCTGCCGGCGATCATCAGCGAGATGCTGGTCAGCCGCACCTCGGAACGCCAGGGCCGCCTGATCGACAGCGACTCGGCGGGCTCCATGGAGAAGAAGAAACAAGAGGGGTATTTCTGATGAACGCGATCACCGATGCACGCAATGACGACCTGACGCCCTACCTGCAACAACAGCAGAACAAGCAGCTGCTGCGCTTCATCACCTGTGGCAGTGTCGACGACGGCAAAAGCACCCTGATCGGCCGCCTGCTGTATGAGTCCAAGGCGCTGTTCGAGGACCAGCTTGGACAGCTCGAAGCCGACTCGAAAAAACTCGGCACCCAGGGTGACGAACTGGATTTCGCCCTGCTGGTCGACGGCCTGAGCGCCGAGCGCGAGCAAGGCATCACCATCGATGTGGCTTACCGCTTCTTTGCCACCGACAAGCGCAAGTTCATCGTCGCCGACACCCCCGGCCACGAACAGTACACCCGCAACATGGTCACTGGCGCCTCGACCGCGGACCTCGCGGTGATCCTCATCGATGCTCGCCAGGGCCTGTTGACGCAGACCCGTCGGCACAGTTACCTGGTGTCGCTGCTGGGCATTCGCAAGGTCGTTGTCGCCATCAACAAGCTGGACCTGGTGGGCTTTTCACAAGCGGTGTTCGAACGCATTGAAACCGACTATCGCGCGTTCGCCGCGCAGATCGGCCTGCAGGATATCCAGTGCATTCCACTCTCAGCGCTACGTGGCGACAACATGCTCGAAGCCAGTGCGAACACTCCCTGGTATCAGGGGCCGACCCTGCTCCAGCATCTGGAGAACGTCCCTCTGGAGCAGGCTCGACAAGTCGAGGCAGCGTTCCGCCTGCCCGTACAGTGGGTAAACCGTCCCAATCTGGATTTTCGTGGCTACTGCGGCAACGTTGTCGCAGGCAGCGTCAACGTGGGTGACCGCATTCGGGTGCTGCCATCAGGGCAACAGAGTAAGGTCACCGCGATCTTCGGTAGTGCCGGGGAACAGCAACAAGCCCTGTGCAACCAGGCTGTCACCCTCGTTCTCAAGGATGACATCGATATCAGCCGTGGCGACTTGATTGCTCTGGCCGACGCACCACCGGCAGTGGCCGACCAGTTCGAGGCGACTCTGGTGTGGATGGACGAGGAGCCGATGTTGCCCGGGCGTCCTTACTTGATGAAGATCGGTTGCCGCACCGTCGGCATGAGTTGCGCCAACCTCAAGCACCGGGTCGATGTGAATAGCCTCGAGCACCTGGCGGCCAAGACCCTGGAACTGAATGGCATTGGCGTATGCAACCTGCATCTGGACCGTCCGATCGCCTTCGATGCCTATGCCGACAACCGCGATACCGGGGGTTTTATCGTCATCGACCGTTTAAGCAATCGCACGGTCGGTGCCGGCATGCTGCACTTCGCCTTGCGCCGTGCGCAGAACGTGCACTGGCAGGCCATCGACGTCAACCGCGAGGCCCACGCCGCGCTCAAGGGCCAGTCGCCGCGGGTGCTGTGGTTTACCGGTTTGTCCGGCGCGGGCAAATCGACCATCGCCAACCTGGTCGAGCGCAAGCTGCATGCCCTGGGCCGGCACACTTATCTGCTCGATGGCGACAACGTGCGCCACGGCCTGAACCGCGACCTGGGCTTCACCGAAGCCGACCGGGTGGAAAACATCCGTCGGGTCTCGGAGGTGGCCAGGCTGATGCTCGATGCCGGGCTGATCACCCTGGTCTCGTTCATCTCGCCGTTCCGTGCCGAGCGTGACATGGCCCGCAGCCTGGCCGGCGACGGCAACTTCCTCGAGATCTTCATCGATGCGCCGCTGGCCCTGGCCGAGCAGCGCGACCCCAAGGGCCTGTACCTCAAAGCCCGGCGCGGTGAGCTGAAGAACTTCACCGGCATCGACTCGCCCTACGAGCCGCCGGTGGCGTCGGACATCCATATCGACACCCAGCACGAGTCTGCCGAGGCCGCCGCCGAACGCATCGTCCAGGCCCTGCTGGCGCTGTAACGGCTACCGGGCGCAGCCTTGCCCCTTGGGTATGCGCTGCGCCCGTCAGTGCCTAGGGGGCGTTCTCAATTAGTTTCCCTACCGCGCCGGGTCTGCTGTTGTGCAGGGCAAGGCGCGAGAAGCGCAGTTTGGTCATTCCAAATCAGCTTCGAGCAACACAGCCCTGCACAACAGCAGGCCCGGCCCTTCGGGTTGTGCCTTAAAGCTGGCCATGCTGCGTTGCAGGCCTTGGAAAGGGAACAACCATTCCCGGCGGCCTACGCCTTGCCTGGCCAGCTTTAAGGCGACAACGCGGTAGGGAAACTAATTGAGAACGCCCCCTAGGCCAAACGGACGATTTTGCCGCCGTGACCCCGGTCGATACTCGCCCATGACAACACGCAGCCAAAGAGGTGCGCATGACCCTGCCCTTTTCCACCTGCCCGGACCTGCACGCCAGCATCGACATCCCCTCTGCCGAGCTCAGCAGCCTGCTCGGGCTGGTCTACCACGGCACGCTGGAACCCACGCCCTGGGCCAGCTTGCTGGAAGCCTTGCGCCAGCGCTTCGCCGCCAGCTTCTTCACCCTGGTGCTGCGCCACCCCGACCATGAACGCCCCGGGCTGATCGTCAATGCCTCGGTGCATGGCGCGCTGTTGCCCGGCGAGCCCTCTTACAGCGAGCACTTCTATTCGATCTGCCCGTTCCTCGACTGGCCCGCAGACCAAGTGGCCAGTGCCGACCAGGTGCTGGGCACAGAGGCGTGGCTGGCCCATGATTTCTACCGCAACTACCTGCAGCCACTGGACCTGCGCGATGTGCTGGTGGCCAACATGCGCACCACCGCCGGCATGCACTGCGCGCTGTTCGCCTGCCGCGACCACGCCAGCGAAGCGTTCACCCCGGCGCAGATCAACCTGATCCGCCTGTTGTTGCCGCACCTGCAACAGGCAGTGGACCTGCACTCGGCGGTGGACCAACTGGATGCCGAACGCCAGCTCTACGCGGCCACCATCGACCGCCTGATGGTGGGCACGGCCATCCTCGACGAGAACGGCCGGATGATGCGCTGCAACCGAGCCGCCCAGCGCCTGTTCGACAGCCATGACGGCCTGGAATGCAGGCACGACAAGCTCTGTGCCTTCGCCGGCCATGAAAACCGCACACTGCAGCAAGCCATCCAGGCGGTGTTGAAACAGCGCCCGCGCGGCCTCGACGACCTGCAAGTCCTGACCCTGTCGCGGCCCAGCGGTGAGATGCCTCTGAACCTGCTGCTGCGCCCGATTGCCATGAACTACCAGACCCACAACAGCGCCCGACGCCCGGCAGTGGTGGTGTTCATCCGCGATCCCGCCGACTCGCCCCAAGCCTCACGCGACCTGCTGCGTAGCCTGTTCCAACTGACCCGCACGGAAACCGAAGTGGCCATGCTGGTCATGGACGGCCAGACCCTTGATGAGACGGCCGAAGCGCTCGGGGTTTCGCGCAACACCGTGCGCGCCCACTTGCGCGGTGTGTTCGCCAAGACTGGCGCCACGCGCCAGGCGCAACTGGTCAAGACCTTGCTTAATAGCGTGGCGTCTTTGGGCTAGCCGTCTGCCCCTGATGCCCATGACTGCACCTGGTCGGCCCAGAGGGATGAACCCGAACTCCAGAGAATCCTGTTTACTGAAACGCTGTGTCAACAGCGCGTGAAGCCCGCTTATCCGCGCCTGGCATTCTGATTCACCAACCTCAAGCGCTGTGCGCAGCCAAACAAGCGCATGCACCGGACTTTTTCGTCTAACGTCAATGGATGCGTTTGCATGATCCACTTCCTCTGAAAATGGAGTTCGACGATGAAAACAATCGCTTCCTGGCTGACGATTACGCTTTTGGGTCTGGTGCTTGGCGGCTGTGCCGCGGTGGGCGCCGGGAGCGGAGGCGCTGGCGAGATGGAAATTCGCTCGGGGAAAATCGAGCAAATTACACAGACCCAGATGCAGACCAATCACGATAGCGGTGTCGGCGCCATAATGGGGGGTATTGGCGGTCTGGCCCTGGGAAGCCTGATCGGCCAGGGTACCGGCCGGGATGTGGCCATGGTCGCCGGTGCCCTCGCGGGTGCGGCAGGCGGCAACTACGTCGAAAAGAAAAAATATGATCAGCCCGTGGACGCACAGCAGATCATCGTTCGCACCCAGAGCGGCGTACTGGTTCAAGTGACCCAGCCGATCAACCCGGCGCTGAGAAAAGGCATGAACGTGTATGTCGAGGGTGCGGGCAACGAAGCGCGGGTGGTGCCACAAAGCTAGGGGCGGCGACTGCGAAGTGGCACAGGCGCGCAATCCTGACCCGGAAGGCGCGCCACCATGGTCCATGGGTTATTTGAAAACCGGTACGCTGACTGACCCGTTGGGCTTTTTCAGGTACTCCCGCAAGCGAATGCCAATCTCGGCAATTTTCGTCTCTCCCGCACGCAAGGCTTGCGGGTTGGTGTGCACCGAGTAATTTCCCAGTGCCAGATCATAGGGATGCGGTGCGGCTGAACCGATCACGAAGACCGTATCTTTGTGCAGGGCTTTGAGCGAGACGGCGCCATTGCCTGGTTCGAAGATGGCCATTTCTCCTGCGTTGATCAGGCCAGGTGCGGACAAAGCGCCACGGCTGACACTCAACCACAACGACTCGTGCCCATTGGGTGGAACATAGGTCCAGGATTCCCCGGCACGTAGCGTGACCAGCAGGTAATTCATCCCAGCGGGAGCACGGACCGGGCTATGGACACCCTGGTACGAGCCGAGAATCAACCGCGCCGGCCCCACTTCAGGCATCACGCTTGACTCCAGGTATTGGCTATCGACACTGGCGTTTTCCAACGCCGGTGGTAGTGCAACCCACAGTTGAAAACCCTGAATCCGCTTCGATGTACCGACCGACATTTCCTTGCCGTGCCAGACTCCGCCTCCCGCGCGCATCCATTCAACACCGCCGTAGTCAATCATCCCGGTACCCGAACCAGCATCCTCGAAACGCAAATTGCCTTCGGTAATCACCGTGACGGTGGCGATGCCCGAGTGCGGGTGCATGGGCATGCCGTTGATGAATGAGCTCTCACTTTCAAACAGATCCAGGAAAACGAACGGCTTGATCAGGTGGCCAAGGTCCGAAGGACTCATCAACCGGACAATCGCGCCATGCCCGCTGCCTGTGGTGCGATAGCTGATTGCGCGGTGAGTTCCGGTTTCGCGTGCAGAGCCAGGGTCCATCGCGATGTGAGGTGGTTGTTGAAGGTTCATCATGATCACTCGAAGTGGGAAGCCTCGCGGCCCGATACCTCAAACAATAGAGCGGGACCGATTACTTGATTAGTCGATACAATTGGATTGCACTCGTCCACCAACGCCAGGAATTACCGGCCATGCTCGACCTCAATGACATCGCGATGTTTGTGCAGGTAGTCCGCTGCGGCAGCTTTGCCGAGGCGGCACGACGCCTGGGCATGCCGCCCAATACCGTGAGTCGCCGCATCCAGCAGCTCGAAGCACACCTCGGCACTCGGCTGCTGCAACGCTCCACCCGCAAGCTCACACTCACCAGTGCAGGCCAGGACTTCCATGAGCGTTGTGCAGGCGCAGTCGACGGCTTGCTCGAAGCCGGACAGGCGTTGATAACGGGTAGTAACGAGCCCAATGGCCTGGTGCGTGTGGCGGCACCAGCCGACTTCTTCGACTTCTTCCAGATGGACTGGGTGACCGGGTTTCTCGCCGCGTATCCACGCGTGAGGCTCGACTTCATACTCAGCGATGCGAAGGCCGACTTGATCGCAGAGCAGATCGACGTCGCGTTTCGCGGCGGCGCCTTGCGCGATTCCGGTTTTGTCGGCCGTCAGATCCTTGACCCGCGTAGCGTCGGAATGGTCGCAAGCCCCGCCTACATTGCCGCGCACGGCTCACCCCGCACGTTGCAGGACCTGGTAAACCACGATTGTGTGATCTCAGCGCAACCCGGCGGCCACGCCACATGGCGCTTGATCGGTCCGCAGGGTGAGGAGGAAGTGCAAGTCAGCGGGCGCTTCAGTGGCAATACCGCACAGGCACTGCGCAGGGCCGCCGTGGCCGGCCTCGGCATCGCGCTTCTGCCACCGGTGATGGCCAGGCTCGACGTTCAGGCCGGCGTGCTCGTTCCGGTATTGCCGCAATACCAGCCCAAAGGCTACGGCCTGAACGCGCTGTATCCGAGCCGCCGGCAGCTGCCACTCGCGGTATCGGCCTTCATCGACCTGGTGATCGAGAAGTTGAATGCGTCGGACGCACCAGAGGTGCACCCGTAGCGAGCGGCAGTCGATGCATCAGGCGATGGCCGGGATCGCAAAGTTTTCCCGAGCCCACGCCGCGAACTTCGTCGGTTCTACGCTGGCGACCTTGTTGGCCAGCGCAATGGCCTCGCGCGAATCGGCCCCCAGATAAGTGTGGGCCTCAAAGTAGGCGAGCATCTGCGCTATCTCCTGGGCCCCCGGGAACCAGCCGGCAAAAATGTCTTGCGCAATGTGCTTGAACGAGACCTTGTGTCCCAGTCGATTCAACTCGGCGATAACCTCGTTGAAGCTCAGGAAGTCGCCCACCATCGGCAAGTATTCGCCGTTCCCGGCCAGTTCAGGCTGCGCGAATGCACCTGCCACGACGGGGCCGAGTTCGGTGATGTCACCCATGTGAATGACACGCTGCCGCGGGTCGAGCGGCAGCGCCCATCCCACCGTCCCGTCTGCTTGCTGCTGCGGCGCCATTACACCCAGCAGATTCTGATAGAAGAACGGTGCGATCACGAAGGTGTGGTGCGCAAATCCGGCCTCGCTCACGATTCGGTCGATCTTTGCCTTGTCGGTGAAATGCGGGACATCGAGCTTGCCTTGGCTGATCGCCTCCACGTTCGGTAGCGTCGACCAGATGAAGTGCTGAACGCCGGACACTTTCGCCGCGTGAACGGCCGCGAGCGCCTGGGTGTGCTCGTCCGTACCCGGCTCCCAGAAATTGGTGACCAGAAAAACTCCGTGTGCGCCGGCAAACGCGGCTTTCAGTGTTTGCGGACGAGCCAGATCCGCCAGCGCGACCTCGTCCGCCAACTGCGGATGTTCGGCCGGATTACGCGTCAACGCACGGACCTTGAATTGACCGTTTGCCTGCAACGCACGCACAACGGCGCCGCCCTGATGACCTGTTGCGCCGACGACGGCAATGATTTTTCGGGTGTCTGACATGGTCGTTTACCTATGAAGGGTGACTGGGTGGAAAAGTCGACGAGCCTCACGGCCCGACACCTGAAACAGTAGGGGGGGTCCGATTGATTGAGTAGTCGGCAGAATTGGATTGCACTCATCCAGCTGTACGAGGAATGAGCAAACATATCCAACCTCAGGCCAATTGCTGGAAACCCATGGATCTATAGCGCTTGCGGACCTAAACTTTGGGTGCCTCGCCCTCCTCGCCGATTGTTGAACGGGTTTCATGACTGAGCATGCCAAGTACCATCACGTGTCCGAAGTACCAGGCTTGGTGCTGGGGTCCGCACGTTTTGTAGACACCGGTTTCGATCGCCATTACCACCTCGATTTCCACGTTGGTTTGGTCACCGAGGGCATCCAGCGTCATCGATCCAAAGGCGAGTCGTTTCTTTTAGGTCCGGGACGGATTGCCCTGATGCCGCCGGGTGAAATCCACGATGGTGTGCCCGAGGGCGGCGACGCTTATACGCTCAAGACATTCCGTCTGTCCCAGGCGCTGGTCGCGAGCCTGACCGAGGAGATCAGCGGTCAACCGAGAGAGCTTGAGTTGACCGGTGTGTTGCTGGAAGACGCGGGGCTTGCCGGCAACCTGCGCGGGTTGCACGACGCGATGCAGCAGGCCGTTGGGCCAGGCAGCCTGGCGCTGCAGACGCAATGGATCACCCTCCTTGAACACCTGTTGAGCCAGTCACGGGCGACCAGGCCCGAAACGATTACCGGCACGCTATCGCCCCTGCAATGGTCTCGCGTCAGGGACTATTGTTTCAGCCACATCGATCAGCGAATCACCCTCGATGATCTCGCTGGCCTGTGCGGGCTGGGCCGCTTCCCGTTCCTCAAGCAGTTCAAGCGGACCATTGGCATGACGCCGCACGCATGGCTGCTTCGCCTGCGTCTCGAACGGGCCTGTGGCCTGCTATCACGCAGCGGACAACCGATCGTCGAGGTCGCCCACGCCGTCGGCTTTTACGATCAAAGCCATTTCAACCGCGCCTTTCGACAGGCATTCGGCGTCGCGCCATCGCGCTACAGGACTTAGGCCGTCGACTACCAGGCAACCGTCAATTTTTTACAAGCGCAACAACCTTCCCTCTCCATAGGATGCGCCAATCCGGGCGAAACACCTTCGCCTGCGCAGCCGAGAACTGGATGATGAACGGTGAAACAAACAGACCGCCCGCTCTGGGTTTTTCAAGTGACAACATCGCCGGTGCATCGCCGGAGGTGGCACAAGCCCTCGTCAAACACAGCACGGGTCAGGCGAGTCCCTATGGCACCGACGAGTTGACGGTGCAGGTCCAGCGCAAGTTCTGCGAGATCTTCGAGCGTGACGTGGAGGTTTTTCTCGTGCCCACCGGCACCGCCGCCAACGCCCTGTGCCTGAGCGCGATGACGCCACCCTGGGGCAATATCTACTGTCATCCGGCCAGTCATATCAACAACGATGAATGCGGCGCGCCGGAGTTCTTTTCCAACGGTGCGAAGCTGATGACCGTCGACGGCCCCGCGGCCAAGCTGGATATCGTTCGTCTGCGCGAGCGGACTCGCGACAAAGTCGGCGACGTGCACACGACCCAGCCCGCCTGCGTCAGCATCACCCAGGCCACTGAAGTCGGCAGCATCTACACCCTGGATGAAATCGCAGCCATTGGCGACGTCTGCAAGTCCTCTTCCCTGGGATTGCATATGGATGGATCGCGCTTTGCCAACGCCCTGGTGTCGCTTGGATGCTCACCGGCCGAGATGACGTGGAAGGCCGGCGTGGATGCCCTGTCGTTCGGAGCCACCAAGAACGGCGTGCTGGCGGCGGAAGCCATCGTCCTGTTCAACACCTCGCTCGCCACCGAGATGAGTTACCGGCGCAAGCGCGCAGGTCATCTCTTTTCCAAGATGCGTTTCCTTTCGGCGCAGATCGATGCGTACCTGACCGACGATCTCTGGCTGCGCAATGCACGCAAGGCCAACGCTGCCGCCCAGCGTCTGGCCCAGGGACTTGAAGGCTTGAGCGGCGTTGACGTGCTCGGGGGCACCGAGGCGAACATCCTGTTCTGTCGGCTGGACTCGGCAATAATCGAAGCGCTGCTAAAGGCCGGCTTCGGGTTCTACCATGATCGCTGGGGACCGAATGTCGTTCGCTTCGTCACCTCGTTCGCCACCACTGCCGAGGATGTCGATCACCTGTTGAGCCAGGTGAGGCGAGCTGTAGATCGGGTACAAGAACGATAGTCGATGGCGGGTGGCGGCTGTGCTCACTCTGGTTCCAATGAGCAGCCGCCACTACAATGCTCGGCTTCTACATCTCGCGAAAAAGAATCATGCCAGCGTGATACAGGATCCCGTCGCGAAACTCCCCATCCGCCGTGAAGCCGGTGTCATCCACGTACTCGATGTGGTCACCTTCCAGCCAATACTGCCCCAGGTAGGCACTCGCCTTCCGGCCCCGGGCTTCATCGTATCGACCACCCGGTAAAAGCTCATGGCGAATGAGCCCGTCAGCCGTGACCCACATACCGATGTACTTGTCTTGTTCAGCAGATTTTTTAACCGTCATGTTCAAACCCTCGATTCAGAACGGACTGGCCGTTGGGCGGACAATCAGTTCACTGACGTCCACATCGGCAGGCTGTTCGATGGCGTAAGCGATAGCGCGCGCGACGGCCATTGCAGGGATGGCGATCTTGCGGAACTCACGCATCTCGGCCCGCCCGCCTTCATCGGAAATGCTCTCGGCCAATTCAGACTCGGTCACGCCGGGCGAAATCACCGTGACACGAATGTCCCCGCCGACCTCCTGACGCAATCCTTCCGAGATGGCGCGCACCGCAAACTTGGTCGCGCAGTAGACCGACGCCGTGGGGCTGACGGTGTAGGCGCCAATCGACGCGATATTGATGAACTGGCCTGATTGCTGTTTTTGCATCAGCGGCAAACCGGCCGCGATACCATGCAAGACACCGCGAATATTGACGTCGATCATCTGATCCCATTCGGCGACTTTCAGTGCCTCGAGTTTCGACAGCGGCATCACCCCGGCGTTATTGACGATCACATCGACCCGGCCATACAGGTCCGAAGCAAAATCGACAAACCCTTGTACATCGGCTAGACGGGTGACATCCAATGCATGGAAGTGAGCACTTCCACCGCTGGCGTTGATCTCGGCGCAGAGTATTTCGAGGCGCTCCGTACGGCGTGCGCCGAGCACGACATGCGCGCCCTTGCTGGCTAGAAGGCGCGCTGTCGCCTCGCCTATACCGCTGCTCGCGCCCGTGATCAGAATGACTTTTTTCGAGATGTTCGACATGACCTTAATCCCTCACTTGAGTGCCTGGTGACGCGAGAGCGGTGTCTCGCTGCCAGTCCAGAGTAGGGATAACGCCGGTCGGCCAGTTAGTCAGATCCTTCTGACAACTTGCCTGATCCTGTCGGGGATGACTGGCGACAACTTACTTCGCTGGATCGAGGACAAGCCTGCCCCGTAAGTGACGGCCCATGCTTTTCTCGATCGCGACTTTCGCCTCGCTCAAGGGGTAAGTCTCTACATCGACCGTGAGGTGTCCCTTGTCAAACAGCTCGGCGATGAGCGAGAGCTGCCGGCCATCCGAGCGGGTAGCAAAGTTGGCGGGCGTCACGCCGTAGTCGTTGGCCAGCGATATGTTTGGAGCGCTTACCGGCGACACCAGCACACCGTTTCTTTTCAGTACCGCAAACGAACGGGTTTGTGTTTCGCCACCCACCAGATCCAGTACCACATCGAGGCCGGACACCAGTTCCTCGAAGGCCTGAGTCGTGTAGTCGATGATGTAGTCCGCTCCGATTTCCTTCAGGTAGGCATGATGGTGTGCCGAGGCCGTTGCGTAGACTTCAGCGCCCAGGTACTTGGCTATCTGCACGGCCATGCTGCCCACGCCACCGGCCGCGGCATGGATCAACACCTTCTGGCGACGTTGCACGCCAGCGTGCTCGGTCAGCGCCTGCCAGGCCGTCAGGGCTGTTGCGGGGACCGCGCCGGCCTGCACGATGCTGAGGGATGTTGGTTTCATCGCCAGTTTGGAAACCTGGGCAACCGCTTTGGTTGCATAACCGCCGACGATGTTGATGAAGCCGAACACTTCATCACCGATGTTGAATTCAGTGACGCCCTTGCCCAGTGCGACGACGGTGCCGGCCACTTCAACGCCCGGGGTAAAAGGCAGCGGCAAAGGGATGAACGCCTTCATGGCGCCGGACAGGATCTTCCAGTCAATCGGGTTCACGCCGGCCCCGGCCACATCGATCAGCACTTCACCAACACCGGCGACTGGGTCTGCGATCTCTTCCAGACGTAAAACTTCAGGGCTGCCGTATTCGTACACACGTATGGCTTTCATGGAGGTCTCGACTATTCAAAAAGGGAGAACGCATTGCGCTGCGAGGGAATGGGCCCAGCGCACCGCGGGGGTATCAACGACGGCGAGCATCGAGGCTGAAGCGACCGGCACCGAAGGCGACGAGCTGCAACAGGCCGCCGGCCATCGCGATGTTCTTGAAGAAGTGGATGAACTGGTTCTGACCGCCCAGTGCGTTATGGAACGCCAGTGCGGTGAACACACTGAACACTGCCAGTACCGCGGCAACGGTGCGGGTGCGGTAACCGGCGATCAATGCCAGGCCGCCGCCGATCTCTACAATGATTGCCACCGCCAGTGCCAATTGTGGAAGCGGAAGCCCGACAGAGCTGATGTAGCCGACCATCATGGCCGGAGCGGCGAGTTTCGAAAAACCGGAAAGGATGAAGATTGCGCTGAGCAGTACGCGGCCGATCAACGCGGCCGAGGCTTGGGTCACGTCGGAACGGCTCTGTTCAGAGGTGGTTGTTTGAGCGATGTTTGCGGAAGTCGTCATGAGGTATTTCCTTCAATTGGGTGCGATTCGACAGAAACCGCCCTGGTGAGGAAATGTTGCTCTTCGTCAGCTAACCTGAATAGCTGACTAATTTAGATCATTAGATTCGATAAACTAGAAAAGCAAACCTGCATAACCGGTAAAGGAGTTCAATCGTGCAATTTGCCAAGCGACGTCTGATTCAAGGAAACAGGCATGATCTCTGACCCGGGAACACCGACTCTGGACCAACTGCGGGTGTTCCTGACGGTCGTGGAAGTCGGCAGTTTTGCAGCCGCCGCCAGAAAACTTCATCGCGCCACTTCGGTCGTCAGCTACTCGATCGCCAATCTTGAAATGCAGCTCGGTGTGTCGCTGTTCGACCGCCAGACAACCCGCAAACCCCAACTCACCGATGTCGGCCGCACCGTACTGGCCGAAGCCAGGACCATTGCCAACGGTGTTCATGGCTTACGCGCCAAGGTCAAAGGCCTGCTTCAGGGGCTCGAAGCCGAAGTTCATGTGGTGCTCGATGTCATGCTGCCCCCCGAGCGCGTGGTGGATGCACTCAAATCCTTTCGCGAAGAGTTCCCGACCGTTGCCCTGCACTTGCATATGGAAGCCCTCGGTGCGGTCACTGAACGGGTGATCAACCGCGGCGCAATCATCGGCGTCAGTGGCCCCATGAACGAGGGCATCGACGGTATCGAAAGAATGGGGGTCGGCTGTGTCGAGTTGATTCCAGTGGCAGCGCCGAATCATCCTCTGGCCTCAAGCGACTCGAATGTTCCGGGCGCCGGGCGCGAGTTCACTCAACTGGTGCTGTCCGATCGCTCGGTCCTGACCAAAGACAAGGATTTCGCCGTACTCAGTAACCGCACCTGGCGGCTGGCGGACCTGGGCGCCAAGCACATGCTACTGCGTGAAGGCATCGGTTGGGGGAACATGCCAGCCCCGATGGTCCAGGAAGACCTGGAGAGCGGCCGACTCGTGCAACTGAACATTCCGGAATACAAGAGCGGCATTTACGCCTTCGACGTCATTTACCGCACGGATCTGCCACCGGGGCCGGCTGCGAGGTGGTTGATCGACCGCTTCGTTCAACAAAGCTCAGCGCAGGAGACATCCGTTTGAACGCGTTACTTGCCGATTTTCTGGAACCTGAATGCTGCTCGAGCCGCCCGCGATGAAAATCGGCATCATCTCCGACACCCACGGTTTGCTCCGCCCTGAAGCGATTGCCGCCCTGCAAGGCTGTGATCGCATCCTTCACGCGGGCGACATCGGTAGCGCGCAGATCCTCGACCAATTGGCCGCAATCGCGCCGGTGGATGCAGTGCGTGGCAACAATGACCTGGACGCGCCTTGGGCGCGGGAGTTACCCGATTGCCTGCGCCTGGATATCAACGGCTGGACGGTTTTTCTGGTGCATGACATCGCCGATGTGGCGGCCAATCTTGATAGCCGTATCAAGCTGGTGATCACCGGGCACTCGCACAAACCGTGCATCGACTGGCGTGGAGAACGGCTGTTCCTGAATCCCGGTAGTGCCGGACGTCGACGCTTCAAGCTGCCTGTCACGCTGGCGTTGCTCGACGTGCAGACTCAGTCAATCGAACCACGGCTGGTGTCACTGCTCGACTGATTCGCCTGCAACCGATCGATTCACGACTCGTCGCAGTGATGGTTCAAGTGCTGGTGGCCTACACCGCCGCGCTGGCAACGCCGTCACAACGTGGCCAGGCCGTGGGAACCGTAACCAGCGGCATTGTCCTGGGCATACTTCTGGCGCGGTTTACCTCTGGGCTGATCGCAGATCTGGCGGGCTGGCGCGCCGTGTACTTCGTTTCCTCGGGATTGATGCTGGCCCTCGCGGCGGTGTTCTGGAAAGTGCTTCCTCCCGCAGAGACTCTACGCAGTCGATACACCTACCCGGCACTCATCCGGTCACTCTTCACGCTGTTCATGACCGAACCGGTCTTGCGGATCAGGGGCCTGCTGGCCTTACTGATCTTTGCCGCTTTTTCCGTGCTCTGGACATCCATGGTGCTGCCGTTGAGCGCTCCTGCGCTGTCGCTTTCACACACGGCCATCGGTATGTTTGGGCTGGCCGGCGTCGCCGGTGCCCTTGCCGCAAGAAGATCCGGTCGCTGGGCCGACCAGGGTTTGGGACAACGCGTAACCGGCATTTCGCTGGTGATCCTGACGCTGTCCTGGCGGCCCATCGCGTTTGCGCAGACATCACTGATCGCGCTGGTATGCGGAGTGATCTTGCTCGACTTCGCCGTACAAGCCGTACACGTCACCAACCGGAGCCTGGTTTTTGCGGCACGCCCCGACGCCCAAAGTCGCATGGTCGGCGCCTACATGTGCATTTACTCGGTGGGCAGTGCACTGGGAGCCGCAGCCGCGACGCAGGTTTATGCACTATGGGGCTGGATTGCAGTCAGCCTGCTGGGCGCCTTGATCAGTGCGACTGCCCTGGTGCTGTGGTTTCTCACGTTGCATTTCTCAACGATCCATCAAGGAAGATCCGTATGAAAACCCGGCACTTCTTCCTCGCCATTTCGATTACGGCCATATGGACAGCGCGTCCTGCGTGCAGGGGTCGTACATGAAAATGAAGGGGAAGTACTCCGCCCTTCAGTAAGTCCCTGCCCGCAGCGAGCGCCTGACCTCAGCCTGTATGGCATAAGCCGGCGCCTCCACGGCATTGAAATCCTGTGTATACCGTTGGGCAAATCCCAGCACCCCCCACTCCTGATACTGCTGCACATGTTTGAGTTCGTGAGCCCAGAGCGCAATGTCCTGTTCTGCGGATTGCGCGTCCCGGAACAGGATGATGTCGATCAGCGTCACGGCACCGACATCGGGGTTTTGCAGCATGGCGGTGGCGGCGTTGAATTGGCCGTTGTCGCTGATTTTGTAGCGCGCGGTATCGAGGACGCTGGGGGCGTACCAGTGCAGTAGCTGCTCGCGGATGTGCGGTGGAATGGGTTGGATGCCGGCGTTGGCTGCTTCAGCACGAGCTTGGGTCAGCCACAGCGCCAGCCCAGGCGCCGCGATCTGGTAGATGTCATCAGGCACCACGTCTGGCAGGCAGATGCAGTCGTCCAGGCACACTTGTTTCTCGCCAGCCGGGCAGCCGTTGGTCTGGGCTGGCACTTCAAGCGTCAGGCAAAGAATCAGCAGCGCTAGCAGGCGCGTGATGATGGGCGACATTGGACTCTCCAGGTAGCGGACAGTGGTGAACCCCTGGCGATCGAGCAGTGAACTCGCCAATAGCGCCTCCAACCCCATTGGCTTGGCGAAATGATAACCCTGGGCCTGCCCTGCCACCATTTCGCGCAGCAGGTCAAGCGCCAGCAGGATCCGTTCGGCAATTTCGATCATCACGTCCAGCGACGCCTCGGGAGCCAGCACTGAAAACTCGTCGCCCCCCAAGCGCGCCTGGGCCTGTCATGAATAGCCAAGGGACTGTCGTCAAATGAAAAGCGCCCCTGATTCTGGGGCTATTTAATGGCAGCACTGAAAAAGTCTCTGGCGATCGAGCTGACGTAAGCGACTGCTCCGCCTGAGTCACGAGTTGCCTGGTACGCCAGGCAGGAGAATAACAATATGAAATTCGTGAAAAGTCTTCTGGCTGCCGTACCCCTCATGGCGCTGGCCATCGATGCACAAGCCTATGTATCGAGTCAGGAAGCCGCCCGGCTGGGCACCAGCCTGACGTGGGTGGGTGCCGAAAAGGCCGGTAATGCCGATGGTTCCATTCCGCCCTACAGCGGTGGCCTGACCACTGCACCGTCCAGCTTCAAGGCTGGCGACAGCATGCGTCCGGACCCCTTTGCCCACGAAAAACCGCTGCTGGTGATCAACGGCAAGAACGTCGATTCGTACAAAGGCATGCTGACGGCCACCACTGTAGCGTTGGCCAGGCGTTACCCCGGCTTTCGCATCGACGTGTATCCGACCCACCGCACGGCATCGCTCCCGCAGGCGGTACTGGACAACAGCCGCAGGAATGCCACCGCTGCCCGCTCCCTCAACGGCGGGATCGCCATCGACAATGTGATGCCCGGGGTGCCGTTCCCGATCCCGCAATCCGGCGCCGAAGCGATGTGGAACTTCCTTCTGCGCTACCAGGGTGTCAACATCCATTCCAAGTACGACTCCTGGAGCGTCGACACGGCGGGCATACCGAGCCTGGCGGTCACCGGCGAGGCATTCGTCTCCTTCCCGATTTACGAGAACATGTCCAAGCCCTTCAACAGCTCCGACATCTACTATCAGTTGAAACTGTCCTATACCGGACCTGCGCGTCGAGCCGGCGAGTCGATCATGCTCAAGAACGCCACCAACCCGACGCAGTTCCCTGGCCGCGCCTGGCAGTACATGCCTGCCCAACGCCGCGTCAAACAGATTTCGATCCTGGCCTACGACACACCCAATCCCGGTACCGCCCGTGCACTCGAGCTGTACGACTGGACGCTGGTGGGCAAGCAGGAAATGATCGTGCCCTACAACACTTACAAACTGACCTACGCGCGCGACGCCAAATCGCTGACCACCCCCAATTTCATCGCCCCGGACTTCGTACGCTGGGAAAAACACCGGGTCTACGTCGTGGAGGGCAACCTCAAGCCCGGTGCAAAACACATCTACCAGAAGCGCCGCTTTTACCTGGATGAAGACACCTGGGCAGCGGTGGCCTCCGATCAGTACGACACCAGTGGCCAGCTATACCGTGGTTCCTTCGCGTTCTTCAGCCAGAGCTATGACCAGCAGGTCCCGGACGCCACCCCTTTCATGACGTACGACCTGTCGAAAGGCACCTACAACATCAATGGCGTGGTAGGCCCTCATGGCGGCATCCGCTACATCGAGCCGCTATCGACGGCGCAGTGGGTGCCAGAGACCATGGCGGGCACCGGCATTCGCTAGGCCCCGGGTTCGATTCAGCGCCGCCAGGCGGCTTCGGCTTGAATGTAGTCTCAGGCCGCGTCTTCGCGGTAAGTGCCATCGGAATGTATAGCCCTGTCAAACCGTAGATTCCGGTGGTGCTGAAGCTGAATAACTCAGCTTTCAGAGGACATGATTGAGTCGTCACTTGATTCAGCAGCCAGCTTCAATCGGTCAGCCTTACTAATGTATTTTGACTTGCTTTTCGGTGCCAATTTGGCACTAGCCTTCTTGGCGTTAGCCTTTAGTATCTGATTTAATTTTTTACGACGATTCATGTTTTTCTACTCGGTTTGTACGTTCTTGAATGATATCAGCTTGGAACATTGAACCAGATTCCTCTGGTGCACACTCAGTGCATAACGCTGCGAACAGGCGTTGATCGCCCCTGGCACTGGCTTGGGACTCAGGCTCCCTCTGGGTGGCACCCGAACGCACGCCCCCACATGTGGGGGAATCTCACTTTTTTGGGGGGGATTCAGTGTCGGTTTTCGTCTGAAGGAGGCAGTTCGTAGCGCTAGGGGCCCGGAGCTGGTAGCCAGGCGTCATTTACTCAAATGGCTTGATTATTGCTGATTCCACTCCATGGGTTTCTCGGTACCCAATTTACCAGGCAACAATGTAAAACCAGCGGGTTTTGGGAGGTTAGTGCCATGTGGCATCACCCTTTGATGTTTTTGGTTTTCTACCTGCTTTTCACCCTCGGCATCGGCTGGTTGTGGTCCACTGCTGTCCTGTATTTGCTTTGAACCAATGGAGAAAGTGTCCCTGCAACCCATCACAAAACCAGACGACAACCTTACTCGCCCCCGTTTCAGCTTTTTGGCCCAGCCACGCACTCACACACGCTCAACCGGCACATGTACGCAGCGCGTGACTCCCTGTAAGGGAAGGCTCTGTAGGTACCAGCACACCGTATGACGTAACAAATCACCTGAATGCCTTACGCAAGCTCGGTTCACACCGTCCCAAGACGCTCGCCTGACCAGCCTCTGGATGTAACGAATCAAGTCAAAATGTTTACCTATAGAGCAGATCCTTATACGATGAAGTCCGCTTCTACTGCTCTCCATCAGGTCTGAGTAAGCCATGGTTATAATGCATGACAAAGCGACTTAACGAATTGTGCTCTATAGTCACGCAAAATTTTGCGCGAAAAACAAGCAAAAGCTGTATACAGGTTAAATTATTTCCACAATTAAGTATAACAACATTGGGCACATGAACAATGAACAACCCTGATTTACTGGCCGAAGGCTCCAAATCCTTCAGCATAGTTATAGTAAATTACAAAACACCAGAAATTACCAAGATATGCCTGGACTTATTGCACCAGCATTTTGGCAGCAACAGCGTCCCGGTATGGGTAGTTGACAACTATTCCGCCGATGAAAGCACTGAGTATTTACGAACGCTTGACTGGATCAATCTAATCGAGCGCTCTGTTTCCGAGCCAGAAGCAGGCCATATCGCGCATGGCAAAGCACTTGACCTGGTTCTGCAGCGAATTGATACCGATTATTTATTCCTGATGCACACTGATACATTTGTTTTCGATAAAAACGTTTTTCCGATGATGCTGAATAAATGCTTGAAGAACCCAAAAGTCGTGGCCGTCGGTTGTGTCGAGCAAATAAACCGTGGCACCGCGAGAACGCTTTGGCGCTTTAGCTCACGACTATTCAAACATCATTTCAGACGCCTGAAAATCTCCATGGGATTGCGTTCCAGAGAACCAAAACCGTACAAAGAAGTGTACTTGAAAAGCTTCTGTACATTGTGGAACTGCAAACTTATCAAACAGCACAACATGCATTTTTCGATGGACGATCGCGTGCCCGGCTATACTCTTCAGGATCGCATGACCGAGCTTGGCTATACCGTTGAAATGTTATCACCGCGTAAAATCTTCAGTTATCTGGATCACATTCAGGCTGGCACTGTCGCAGCGGCTGGTGGCTATGATAAAAATCATAGACGAACCAAAATGTACAACAATATCCTTAAGCGTCTGAACAAGGACGACAGTAAAAATTAAGCTACGAACAGGCGCAACGAGCAGCCAGTTAAACTCTGCTTGAAGTCACCCACAAGTCTTTATATCAAGTTATTGGAGCGGTAATGGCACCCATCACTCAAGCACTACCTATCACCCTGTCCCCGGAGCTTGATTTCGACCAGAATGCCGCCAGCGCCCTTGGTGCCTCGTTGGCCAGTCGCTATGTTCAGGCTACGCCATTTCCGCACATAGTCATCGACAACTTCTTGCACGAAGACCTGATTGCGAGCATCTGCTCGCACTTCCCGGTCGAGCCAACCAACAATGAAATGCTCTACGAGCGCGGCTATAAAGGTCAACGAAAACGTCAAATCAGTCCCAACGAATGCCCCCCTTATCTGAAAACTGTTTTCAACGCCTTTAACTCGGCCCCCATGTTGCAGTTTCTTGAAAAGCTCACGGGCATCGAAGGTTTGATACCCGACCCCTACTTTACCGGTGGCGGCCTGCATGAAACGAAAAGCGGTGGTTTCCTGGGGGTGCACTCGGACTTCAGGCTCAACAAAAAACTTAATGTTGAGCGCAGACTGAATATCATCATTTATCTGAATGAAGACTGGCAAGAGGAATACGGCGGCAACCTGGAACTTTGGGATGTCGGCATGAAGACCTGCCTTAAAAAAGTCCTGCCCATTTACAATCGCTGCGTCATTTTCAACACAGACAAAGACAGCAATCATGGGCACCCGGAGCCTTTAACGACTCCGGAGCACATCACCCGCCGGTCTATCGCGCTTTATTACTACACCGCGGGAACCATGGCGATCGATCCGGCACAAAGAAACAAAACCCACTACAAACCAAGGCCCAAAGATCGTTTAAGCCTGAAGTACTACATTAATAAACTGATCAAGAAGAAAAACTGACCGGTATCGCCAGACGATCAAGTTCGTGCTTTTTTGAGCGTTAGCTTGCAAATCCGGATATGCCCCCACGCCCGGTTACAGCCATGTCATGTTTTTTGATCTCTTCACTCTTCTCAGAGTCGTGGCACTACCGACAGTGGGGGCTCTACAATCCTGAGCCAGGGCCAGCGAGCCTGATAACTTTTCGCCTTCTGATCGAACAGGTCTGGCCTGGGATTCTTTGGATTGATTCGAAGTAGCCCGTGCTCTGTGTCGGCCAGGCCGTTGGGCGCATAGACCTCGCCAGTTTCAACATCCAATCCAATGCAGGTACCGGCAATCAGGTAGCGATCAACCCCGTCTTTAGCCGACTGAAGCTGAGGATAATCCCCGCCAAACCGCTGCCTGTACCACAGGTGAACGCGAGCCTGATTCTTCATTTCGACGTTCACGTCGAGGTCCTGGAACAGATGCTGAGCGCAATGGATGACCTCATTCTCTGCATCCCAGGACAGGTCCTCATCGAAGTAAAAGACGTCGTAGTCCTTCACTCCCCACTCTGGCGGTAGCTGTGACTGCTGATTCCACACGGCCTGGAACAAGCAACCGGCCGTGAGCAGGCATTGGTTCAAACCGAGCTCAGGCAGGCGAGTGGAAATTTCTGCGTTTACTGGATTGGCCATTGCGATCCTGACCAGGCTTTCGACTGTCAATGTCATCTTCTTCCCTTTAAATCGATCTGATCCCGGCAATCGACAATACCGTCAGCGCCTTACAAATTCGAGAACAACACCGCCCTTTCTTCACCCTGGGTCAATAGCGCCCTTGGCAACCCGCGACTACCGTCCAATCTGGCGCGAATCATGCGTAATTCAACGGCATGAAGTCGGTACTGACTATGTGGATGACACTTTTGAAGTGAGCCGCCGCTGTGCCTGCCCCGATAATCGATAGCATACTCACGAACTGCCGAGGTCAAGCATGACAAGCGCAACGACAGAACAAGTCAGCCCAGCAACGCTGAGAAAAGTGATTGTGGCCGCCGGCATCGGCAATTTCGTCGAGTGGTTCGACTTCGCCGTCTACGGCTTTTTGGCCACGACCATCGCCCAGCAAATTTTCCCCAGCGGCGATGCCAGTGCCGCGCTGCTCAAGACCTTTGCGGTATTCGCCGTGGCCTTCGCGTTTCGGCCCCTTGGCGGGATTTTCTTCGGCATGCTGGGGGACAGGATCGGCCGCAAGCGAACCCTTGCGATGACGATTCTGCTGATGGCCGGTGCAACGACTTTGATCGGTCTGCTGCCCACTTATGCGGCAATCGGGGTCATGGCGCCGATTCTTCTGTCCCTGATCCGTTGCGCCCAAGGCTTTTCCGCCGGCGGAGAATACGCAGGTGCCTGTGCCTACCTGATGGAGCATGCACCGCGTGACAAACGCGCCTGGTACGGCAGCTTCATTCCGGTGTCGACATTTTCCGCCTTCGCCGCGGCAGCCGTGGTGGCCTACGCACTCGAGGCGTCATTGTCCGCCGAAGCAATGGGTAGCTGGGGGTGGCGCCTGCCGTTCCTGATTGCCGCACCACTGGGCCTGGTGGGTCTTTACTTGCGCTGGAAGCTCGATGAGACACCGGCATTCCAGGCGGTGACCGAGGAACACGCAGTCGCCCATTCCCCACTCAAGGAAACTTTGCGCAATCATGGTGCAGCGATCTGTTGCCTGGGTGCTTTTGTGTCACTCACGGCACTCTCGTTTTATATGTTCACCACCTATTTCGCGACCTACTTGCAAGTCGCTGGTGGCCTGAGTCGCGCAACAGCGTTGCTGGTGTCACTGATTGCATTGCTATTCGCTGCAGCGATCTGCCCGCTGGCCGGACTGTATTCGGACCGGGTCGGACGTCGAATCACGGTGATGACGGCTTGCGCGCTGTTGATTGTGGTCGTGTATCCATCGTTCCTGATGGCCAGCTCCGGCTCGTTCGCCGCATCCATCATCGGCGTCATGCTCCTGGCGATTGGCGCGGTGTTGTGTGGCGTGGTCACCGCGGCCTTGCTCTCGGAAACCTTCCCTACCCGTACTCGATACACCGCCTCGGCTATCACCTACAACATGGCGTATACCCTTTTCGGCGGCACCGCACCGCTGGTGGCGACGTGGTTGATCAGCACGACCGGCAGCAACTTGTCGCCGGCGTTCTATCTGATCGCGATTGCATTGCTCGCGCTGGCGGGCGGGCTGGCATTGCCGGAAACTTCAAGGATTTCCCTGCATGACGTTGCGTCGGGGGAAAAAGGCGTAGCAGTGAGCGCTGCGGCCTGAAACACCAAACGAGCCGGGACGGTGCTCAGGCCAGCAGTTCGCTGATCCACCGGGCCTGGCGCGCGATGTCCTGCACTTTCTCCTCGGGCACGGCTTGCTGCGCCCGGGCTAATTGGGCCAGGGTCTTCTGCTTCTGGCGCAGCTTGCGCTGCCATTTGACCAGGAACGCCGGGCTGCGGGCCTGCATCTGCAACGGGCCGAAGTACAGCTCCTCGGCGGTGTACTCCACCGGCCCGGCGCGCTCGGCGACGATGATTTCGTAGTCGAAGCGGTTTTCCCGCAGCACGTCCTCACAGAGGATGCGGTAGCCATTTTCCATCAGCCATTGACGCAGTGGCTGCTCGCCGCCGTTGGGCTGCAGGATCAGGCGTTCCTGACCGCTCAGGCATGCCTTGCCGCTGTCGAGGATGTCGCGGATCGTTTCGCCGCCCATCCCGCAGATGCTGATCGCCGTGATCCCGTCTCCCGGCTCGATCGCCGCCAGGCCGTTGGCCAGGCGCACGGTGATCTGCCGGTCCAGGCCGTTTTCGCGTACGGTGCGTTCGGCCGAGTGGAACGGCGTCAAGGCCACCTCGCCGGCCACCGCCGCGACGATGGCGCCACGGCGCATCAACGCCACCGGCAGGTAGCCGTGATCCGAGCCGATATCGGCCAGGCGCGCACCGGCTGGCACATGCGCCGCCACGCGCTCCAGGCGCATGGACATAGTCTGCTCGTTCAACTGCTGCCCCTTTTCACCACGAACGTCCGACACCTTTGGCCAGACAGGGGCGCGATTCTGTCGAGCATCGCCGTGCATTTCAAATTTATTTGACTGGCTGGTACCTGATCGAGTCCCGACATCGCAGAGCCATTGAGCGCACCCTGCGCCGTGCATCCGAAAGCATTTTCCGATCCGTTGGTCGCGCTCACCTTTAGTGACAACGCACCCGCACCTCCACTGAACAGGTCCACGGCATAACAGATCACGCGAATTGCCCAACTGTGTGATCACAGCGCCCGGCTTTACGCCATATCAGGCTTCGTGCGTGCCAGTTGCTCCCGGGCAAATGCGCCGAGGGTCTTCAACGCCTTGGCCGCCGAACGCAGGTAGAAGGCTTGCAACTGGAACACGTGCCAGCGTGCGGCGTACACCTCCAGGCGGCAATTCACCCCGCTGCCAAGCGCATGCTCGGCCAATCGGGTGGCGTCAGACAACAACAGCTCATGGTCACCGACCTGGATCAACATCGGCGGCAGCCCATGCAGGTCCACCTCAAGCGGATTGTCCATCACCTGCGTACCGGCATACCAGCCCAGCCCTTGCTCCAGCCAGCTGCGACGGATCATCGGATCCTGTTCGACCCGCGAGGTCATGGAAGCACCGCTCAGGCTTTCGTCAGCCACTGGCGACATCAGGAGCATGCCGGCGGCGAAATGCGGGTGAAGATCACGCAGCTTGAGCGCCAGAGCCAACACCAGCGCGGCGCCCGCCGAATCACCGGCGAGGAAGATTCGGTCAGCGGCATACCCCTGAGCCCGGAGTGCCTGATAGCAGGCCAGCGCATCGTCCAATGCCGCCGGGCAAGGATGTTCTGGCGCCAGGCGATAATCAGCTACCCACACCGACATCCCCGAGGCCTTGGCCAAGCGGCTGGTGATGCTCCAATGCGTACCCGGCGAGCCAAGGCAGAACGCCCCGCCATGCAGGTACAGAATGACCCCGCCGTTTTCACCCTGCTTCGGTGCGACCACTTGCACCGGTACGCCGTTGGCCTGTTGACGATAACGAATCACGCCGCCAGTACCTGGCATCAACGTGGACAATAGGCTCACGACCTTTCTCTGCGCTGGCGCAGCCAACCCCGGCCCGATCAGCGAGCGGAACGTGGTGCGCAAAAAAAATCTCAGGAATCCGGCGCTCAATTTTTCCGGCCAGTCGCGGGATTCGCCAACGGTCGTGCCGCCTTCAAACTCGCGTGTGAAGCGGTATGCATGCAACCCGGAAAACCGCGTCAACCAGCGATAGCTCAAGGTGAAACCCGGCCAGTTGGTGCTGTTGTTGCCAGCGTCATCCACATACCAGCTCTTGCAGCCGTTCCACACCGTGTTGGCCAGGCGTTGCTGGACCTGCCCATGGAAGCGCTCATACACGCTTGAGTCGACTTCCACGGTGTTGGCACCGGTGCCCTTCATCGTGCGCCAACAGCGCATGACGTGGGCGATCTGACTTTCCAGCATGTAGACAATCGAGTTGTGACCCAGGTTGGTGTTGGGCCCATACAACATGAAGAAATTTGGGAATAACGGAACCGTCAGCCCCAGATACGCGCGGGTGCCATTGCGCCAGGCATGGTTAAGGTCCACGCCATTGCGCCCGACGATACGCATCGGCGACAGAAATTCGGTGGCCGCGAACCCGGTGCCGTAGATGATCGCATCGACTTCATGCAACTGGCCATCAACGGTTTCAATGCCGCTTTCAGTGACTCGCGCAATGCCGTCGGTCACCAACTCCACGTTGGACCGGCCCATGGTCTTGAGGTATTCGCTGGACAGCAGGATACGCTTGCAGCCGTACGGATAATCCGGGGTCAGTTTGCTGCGCAGTACCGGGTCCGGCACTTGCTCTGACAGCAGTCGACGGAACGGAACGCCCACTGCCCACTTCATCAAGCCCTTGAATCGGGTGAACGCCAGCGCCCGGGATTCGTAGCGCATGTATATCGAAGCGCGGTACGCAGTCATCGTCCAAGGCATGTTGCGCAGCAATGATTTTATCCGCTCGGAGTAAGCCCGATCAGGTCGAGGCATCAGGTACGCGGGCGA
Organism: Pseudomonas sp. KH_046_1; assembly: GCF_057839025.1. Taxonomy (NCBI): domain Bacteria; kingdom Pseudomonadati; phylum Pseudomonadota; class Gammaproteobacteria; order Pseudomonadales; family Pseudomonadaceae; genus Pseudomonas; species Pseudomonas sp. KH_046_1. Next base: position 3,059,122 of record NZ_CM174481.1, on the reverse strand, counting down.
GCGCTGGAACACTTTCAGGTGCCCGACAGTCCCGGCAATCGCCGGCACGAACTGAATGGCCGATGCACCGGTGCCGACCACCGCCACGCGTTTGCCTGCCAGCGAATAGCTGTGGTCCCAGGTCGCCGAGTGGAACACGTGCCCCTTGAAGGTTTGCATATCTGCCAGTTTCGGGAACGCCGGGCGACTCAACTGACCGGTGCCACTGATCAACAGCGATGCACTCAGGACACTGCCATCCTGCTGAGTCACGTGCCACAGCGACGTGCGTTCATCGAACTCGGCGCACACCACTTCGGCGCCGAAACGAATGTGCTTGTCCAGTCCGTACTTGTCGGCGCAATGCCGCAGATAGGCGTGAATCTCGGCCTGGGGCGCGAACACCTTGCTCCAGTCCGGGTTCGGCTCAAACGAAAACGAATACAGGTGCGAAGGTACGTCGCACGCGGCGCCGGGGTAACTGTTGTCCCGCCAGACACCGCCGACGTCCTGTTTCTTCTCCAGGATCACAAAGTCCTTCACACCGGCCTTTTGCAAGGCAACGGCCATGCCGATACCGGCAAAACCGCTGCCGATGATGATGGCGCTCAAGGCTGTTGCCGACTGACGACCGGTTTCAACTTCATGCAACGACATAAGGTGCCCCGTTGTTGTTTTTAGTGGTGGCTGGGGTTTCAGACCAGGCGGACGAACACACCCGCTGAATGCCGCGAATAAGGTCAACGGCTTTCTCGGCGATCATGATGGTCGGTGCGTTGGTGTTGCCGCCGATCAGGGTCGGCATCACCGATGCGTCGACGATTCGCAGTCCTTGCAGACCATGTACACGTAATTGCGCGTCGACCACGGCCAGTGGGTCATCGCCCATGCGGCAAGTGCCCACCGGGTGATAAACACTGTCGGTACGACGACGCAGTACGGTGCGGATCTGCTCGTCGGTGTCGACCCCTTCGGTGTACAGGTCGCGGGTGATCCAGTTGGCCAGCGCCGGTGCCTGCATCAATCGGCGTGTCAGTCTGAATGCCGCGACCATGTCTTCCAGGTCCTGCGGGTCCTGAAGAAACACCGGATCAATCAACGGTGCCGCTTGCGGGTCTTTGCTGGCCAGAGATACGGTTCCGCGACTGCGCGGACGCAACAGGCAAACGTGGCACGACAACCCATGACCCAGGCGCAACTTGCGCGCATGGTCCTCGACCGGAGCAACGACAAAATGCAATTGAATATCCGGTTTATCCAGCCCTTCGCGCGTCTTGAGAAACGCTCCGCCCTCGGCAAAATTCGAGGTCAGCATGCCTCGACGTTCCCGACGAAAACGGCCGGCTTCCTTGAGCATTCTGGTACTGCCAGCGAATGAAACGCCCATGGCATCCAGGCTTGAGGTCTTGTAGACGAAAACGAAATCCGGATGGTCTTGCAGGTTCTGCCCGACACCAGGCAGGTCCTGCAAGAGCGGGATGCCATGGCGTTGCAGTTCCTCTTTCGGCCCCACTCCCGACAACATCAACAGTTGCGGGGTCTGGAAGGCCCCGGCGGCGAGGATGACTTCCCGCCTGGCACGCAGGGTGCGAACCTGACCGTTTTGCAGCACCTCGACAGCCACGGCGCGAGTGCCTTCGAACAGGATCCGTTGCACCTGGGCCCGGGTTTCGACGGTCAGGTTGTTGCGCACCCCCACATACGGCAACAGATATGCGCGCGCCGCACTGCAACGCTCACCGTGCTTTTGCGTGACTTGATAGATGCCAACGCCTTCCTGTTCTTCACCGTTGAAGTCGTCGTTGAGCGGCAAACCGGTCTCGCGGGCCGCCTGCAGAAAGCGTTGCTGGAATGGATTGTCCGAACGTAAATCGCTGACCCATAACGGCCCGCCCCGCCCGTGCAAGACACTGTCGATGCGCTCGTTGTGCTCACTGCGACGGAAGTACGGCAAGACATCCTTGAATGCCCAACCGCTATTGCCCAGGGCGGCCCAATGGTCGTAGTCCCATTGATGACCCCGCACGTAGATCATGGCGTTGATCGCTGAGGAACCACCCAGTGCCTTGCCCCGTGGCTGGTAGCCCTTGCGCCCTTCCAGCGCCATCTGCGGGACGGTGTCGAAGGCCCAGTTATTCACCGAAGTCGGCACCATTGCCACCATCGCTGCGGGGATATTGACCAGGCTGGACTGCCCGTCACCACCGGCCTCCAGCAAGCAAACACTGACGTCCGGATCTTCGCTCAGCCGACCGGCCACCACACAACCACCGGAACCGCCGCCCACTACGATGTAATCGAAGGTCTTTTTCATTGTTGTTCTCCCTTGTGCAAGGCAGTGCGAGATTTGCGGGGTTACCCGAAAACACACAATTGCGCCTCCTGGTTTTCGCCAGGTACCGCAACGGCCTTTTATGGTTGGTTAAACGACGAACCGTGCGTAAAGGATGGTGACGGCCATTGATAAAGAACCGAATGCTGTAATGGGACAATTGCTTTATTATTCGGGCCAACCTTTTCGCCACAGGCACATGGGTATGAGCTTTCGGGATTTTCTGCGTGGCCCGGCCAGCGCTTTGTTGCTGGTGCAGTTCGGCGTCGAAAAAGGCTTGGCGGCCAGCGCGATACTGGCCGGCTCGGGGCTGACGGCAGCGCAACTGGCCGACCCGAATCTGGAGCTGACTGCCGATCAGGAACTGCGGGTGACCGGCAATCTGTTGCAGTTGCTCGGTCATCCTCCGGGGCTTGGCTTCGAAGTCGGTGCGCGCTATCACTTCTCGACCTATGGCCTGTTTGGTTACGGCCTGATCAGCAGCGCGACCACCGGGGATGCACTAGCCCTGGCACTGAGCTTTTTGCCGCTGACCTACGCATTCACCGTGGTGACCTATGAAGAGCAAGGCAGTGAAGGTGTGCTGACTTTCGCCACGCCCGGGCTGGCACCCGACCTGCGCGATTTTCTGTTGGCCCGGGACATGGCAGCGGGGGCGCTGTTGCTCAAGGAACTGGGGGGCGATGACTTTTCGCTGTCGCGCTTCACGTTACGTGCCGGCCCAGCTCACGAGTGCGATAACGACCGTTTATTGGGGCTGGCGCCTGCCTACGCAGCCAGCAGCAACAGCCTGGCCTTTGATCGCTCATTCCTGACGCGCCCCTTGCCACAAGCCAACGCCGTCACAGTGAGCATGTGCGAGCAGATGTGCACACAGTTGATGCAACGGCGAATCGCCCGTTCCGGCATGACGGCGCTGGTCCAGCACTACCTGACCAGTACCGACACCACGCCACCGGACCTTTGCGCCATGGCCCGCCTGATCCACGTCAGCACACGCACCCTCAAGCGTCGCCTGCACGATGAAGGCACCACCTTCCGTGCCTTGCTGGCCGAGGCCCGCAGCCGCAGCGCCATCGAGATGCTCAACGACAAACGCTTGAGCCTCAGCGAGATTGCCGAGCGACTGGGTTTCAGCGACCTGTCGAGTTTTTCCCAGGCATTCAAGCGCTGGTATGGGGTAGCTCCGAGTAATTTCTCGCTGCGAAACAGTAGCGGTGGCGAGTGCTAGATAACGAACTGGAGTGATGTGCTCGCCTTCGTATTGCTCGTGGTATTGAGCGTCTGGATGTGGTCGCTCACACAGTCGCGAGCAGGGTGAGGCTGATTCATCCTGATCGAACCGCTTCCTGGGTCACTTCGGGGTGATGCTGATGCAGTGCCGACAGTCATTCCTGGCTGATCAGCTGGTGCGATCCCGACATTCAATCTCTGCGCTTATCAAGACACTGACGACGCAGGACAAGGTTATTGATCTCCATGCAACTGACCGAGTAATCGTCATCATCATTATTTTTGGCCTTGTCCTTGGCCTTGCCGCAATTGCCATTGTCATTGCAATTGCCTTGCCCTTTTTGATCATTGCTGTTTTTCAAGCAGTTTCTGATATCACTTGCACTGCCCGCATCATCGCAATTGGAACCGGCAAACGTGATTGATGGCAAAGCCAGGGAGAATAGGAGTGTGCACACAGCGGCTGCGACGATTCGCATGATAGAGCTCCTGAGTGGATTGCTACTTGCCTGCAAGTAATGGCCTTGAACAAACACTGGCGAATTGGTGCTGACCAGCAAGCCAGTGGCCGTCCACAGACGTGATGCTGCTCATCTGTCGGAGCGAGCTTGCTCGCGATGGACTCAAGGGCGCTGCGTTCAGTCAATGAACACGCGCTTTCGTTAACGACCATCGCGAGCAAGCTCGCTCCTACAAAACTCATCAGGGCAATGCATAGACCCTGAACAGTTTTTTCACGGTAGCGTTGGTCCCGCCCAGGTACTGGTCGTAGGCCTTTTCTATGTAGCCCGAGAAATAGGCTTCACTCAGGGCCATATCGACCAGCAAGCGGAAGTCTTCGTCGTTGCGCTCCACGATCATCGCCACCGGCGAGTACTCGAAGATGCGGTCCAGGAGCATCAGGTTCTTGGCCGCGCCCTCCTTGGCGACTTCGTTGCGCAGCAGCATGCGTTCGGAGAAGAAGGCATCGGCCTTGCCCTCGGCGACCAGTTTGATGCCCTCGTCGTTGTTGGCCACGGTCACCAGCGAGGCAATCACGTTGAGCAGGCGCATCTGTTCACGAATCCAGTCTTCGGTCACGCCCCCCTCCAGGGTCGCGTAGGTTTGGTTGGCCAGACCGTTGTTGATGCTGGCACGCCAGGTCGGGCCGGTATTGGCGACCTTGCCATTGAGCACATTGAGCAGCGGTTCGCCAGCATCGGTGCGCACCACGACCGAGAGGCCGGCGGTGTAGATCGGTATGGAGTAACTGATCATCTTGCGCCGTTCCAGGGTGGGCGGTGTCGGCGTGCAGAGAATATCGACTTTACCCTGACTCACGGCGTTGACCTCGTCCGAAATCTTGACAGGCTGGTAGTGCACTTGCAGGTCGGGCAGACCCAGCTCGCTCTTGAGCTTGTCGGCGACTTTCAGGCACAGGTCGATGGCATAACCGCTGGCCTTGTCGCCGTCCTGCTGGCTGAAAGGGGCCAGGTCAGGCAGGTAGCCCAGGGTAAAGGTGTGGCTGCTGCGTACGCGTTCAAGGGTGTTGGCGCCGGCCACTAGCGGCAGCGTCGAGAGTGCGAAGGCAAGCAGCAGTCTGGTGGTTGTGGCAAATGGTACGTTCATGTCCGGTTTCCCCGTATGCAGATGTCTGTGCAGTCCTGTTGGCCACGCCTAAGGGTTTGCGGCCCTGGCCTGGTTGGCCGCTGGCGCTTCGGTGAAGCGCTTGGCGAGGAATCCATAGAGCAGGTAGCCGACAGCGAGCACCAGGGTGCCGCCCATCACTGCATCCTTGCCGCAGGCATACAGGGCGTACAAGGAGTACGTTATGGCAATCAGCAAGACCACCAGGTTACGCGAGTAAATGGCCGACGAGACCCCGGCCTTGTGCATGATCACCAGCAGGCCGGTCATCGCCGTTATATAGGGGATCAGGTTGGTGACCGCCGCCAGGCTGACCAGTTTGCTGAACTGGGCGGCGGCATCGGGCGAGATGGTCGACAGGGCCATGAGGGTCTGCAGCACACCGCAGACAATCATGCCGACGACGGGCGCATTCATCGAGTTGACCTTGCTGAACAGCTTGAGGAACAGGTTCTGGTCAGCCGTCATCTTGGCCGTTTGCGCCAGGGTGAATTGCCAGCCCAGCAGCGAGCCGACACAGGCCATGACCGCCAGCGCCATGACGATATTGCCCACCATCGGGCTGAACATCGTGGCGTAGACCAACGCGAAGGGCGCCGAGGATTTGGCCAGTTCGTCATTGGGAATGATGCCCTGGATGACGGTGGTCGACAGCACATAGACCACGGCGGCACCGAGAGTGCCGAACAGGCAGGCCAGCGGCACATTGCGCTTGGGGTTTTCCACGGCGTCAGTGGCCTGGGCCGCCGACTCCATGCCCAGGAAGGCCCACAGGGTCAGGGGTATGGCTTTACCGATGGCTTCGGAAATCGGCAGGCTGTTGGGGTTCCAGGCGGCGGCCAGCACATCGGGCTTGAACCAGAACCAGCCGATGATGCTCAGGCCCGCGACCGGAATGATCACGCCCCACACCGTGAACGCGCCGATCTTGCCGGTGATGCCCGGGCCACCGAAGTTGGCGAAGGTGGTCAGCCAGATCAGTGAGATCGTGCCGACGCACAATGGAATGGCACCGGTGCCCAGCCAGGGCACGAAGGCCGTCATGTAGCCCACCGCCGAAATGGCCACGGCCACGTTGGCGATGGCCAGTGACAGGAAGTACAGGTACGAGCAGAGGAAAAACCCCGACTTTGAGTGAGCTTCTTCGGTGTAGGCAGACAAGCCGCCGGAGCGCGGACAGAAGACCCCGCACTGGGCAAAGCAGTAGGCGATGGCCATCGAACCGATCGCGGTGAAGATCCATGACAGCAGCGAGACGGCACCCAATTGAGCCATGTTGGTAGGCAACATGATGATACCCGAGCCCATCATGTTGACCGTTACCAGCGTCGTGAGCCCCATCAGGCCCATTTTCTTGCTTGAATCAGCCATCGCAAACTCCTTGCCTTATGCAGAGTTTTGAACCTGGGTCTGGCGACGTGCAGCACGCGGCCGGACAGGGGCTAATGCTTACTGCTTGACCACATGAACCTTGTAGGTTGGGCGCTTCTGACCCGTGCAGCATCAGGCCTTGATCACGTACCCATACGCCCGGGTACGACCGCCTTCCTGCTTCAGGTACACCCCTTGCAACTCCGGCGTGAAACCGGGCAAGCGGTTGATGCCTTCTTCCAGGGCCAGGAAGTACTTGAGTACCGCGCCGCCCCAGATCTCCCCCGGCACCACGCACAAGACGCCCGGCGGATAAGGCAGCGCGCCCTCGGCGGCAATGCGCCCGTCGGCCTGCGCCAGCGCCACCAGTTCGACGTTGCCGCGGATGTACTCGATTTGCGCTTGCTGCGGGTTCATGGCCTTTTTCGGGAAGTGTTCCTTGCGGAACATGTCCTTCTGCAACTGCTGCACGTTGTGATGGCGATACAGATCGTGCATTTCCTGGCAGAGCTGGCGAATGGTGTAGTTGCGATAGCGCTCCTGATGCTGCGCGTAGATCGCCGGCAGCACCCGGCTCATCGGCGCGTCATCGCTGATGAAGCGTTCGAAACGGGCGATTTGCGCGGCCAGGTGGGTCATCTTCGCCCAGTCTTCGGCCGGGGTGAGCAGGAACAGGATCGAGTTGAGGTCGCACTTTTCCGGGACGATGCCATTCTCGCGCAGGAAGTTGGCCAGGATGCCGGCGTGAATGCCGAAGTCGGTGTAGCTGCCGTCCACCGGGTCGATGCCCGGCGTGGTGAACAGCAACTTGCACGGGTCGATGAAGTACTGCTTCTCGGCGTAGCCGGCAAAGGCGTGCCAGCGATCCTTGGGATGGAACTCGAAGAAGCGGATGTCGTTGGCGATTTCTTCCGTTGGATAGTCTTCCCAGGCGCGCCCTTCAATGCTGTGCGGTACGAACGGGCGGACCATGGTGCAGGCTTCGAGGATCAACTTGCGCGCTTCGATGCCGAACTTCACGCAGTCTTCCCACAGGCGCAGGCCGCTGCGGCCGGAGTGAATGCGCGCATTCACATCCAGCGAGGCGAACAGCGGGTAGAACGGGCTGGTGGAGGCCTGGGCCATGAACGCGTTGTTGAGCCGGTGATGGTTGCAATAGCGTGCCTGGCCTTTGATGTGGCGGTCCTTCTTGTGCACCTGGGAGGCCTGGGAAAAACCGGCCTGCTGCTTGTGCACCGACTGGGTGACGAAGATGCCCGGGTCGTCCTCATTGAGATCCAGCAACAGCGGCGAGCAGTCCTTCATCATCGGGATGAACTGCTCGTAGCCGACCCACGCCGAGTCGAACAGGATGTAGTCGCACAGCTTGCCAATGCGGTCGACCACTTGCCGGGCGTTGTAGATGGTGCCGTCATAAGTGCCCAGTTGAATGATCGCCAGGCGGAACGGCCGCGGCAGCTGCGCCTTGTCCGGGGCGACCTCGGCGATCAGTTCGCGCAGGTAGTCCTCGTCGAAACAGTGGGCGTCGATGCCGCCGATGAAGCCGTAGGGGTTGCGTGCGGTTTCCAGGTACACCGGCGTGGCACCGGCCTGCAGCAACGCGCCCTGGTGATTGGATTTGTGGTTGTTGCGGTCGAACAGCACCAGGTCGCCGGGGGTCAACAGCGCGTTGGTCACCACCTTGTTCGAGGCCGAGGTGCCGTTGAGCACGAAGTAGGTCTTGTCCGCATTGAACACTTGCGCGGCGTGTTTCTGCGCCAGCAGTGCCGGGCCTTCGTGGATCAGCAGGTCGCCGAGCTTGACGTCGGCGTTGCACATGTCGGCGCGAAACAGCGTCTCGCCGAAGAAGTCGAAAAACTGCCGACCCGCCGGGTGCTTGCGAAAGAACTGGCCGCCCTGGTGGCCAGGGCAGGCAAAGGTCGCGTTGGCCGCCTCGGTGTAGTGTTTGAGCGCATCGAAGAACGGTGGCAGCAGGCTTGCTTCATAGGCCTTGGCGGCGGTTTCCAGTTGGTTGCCGTGGTATTCGGCATTATTGCTGGATAGGTCGAAGACACCATTGACCTGCAAGATGACATCCTGCAGTTGCTTGTAGATCGCCAGGGAGCGATTGCTGCGGCCCTGAGAGGCCACCAGGAAGATCGGGATATCGAAGCCGGTGCGCTTGATGGCATCCAGCGCCCCTGCTGCCAAATCATCTTTCGAGAGTACGGCGACAGCGACATCGGTAAAGTCAGTCTGGTCGAGCCGGACGATTTCACGGGAACTACGAAAGCAAGCTCGAACCGCATCGCTGGCAGCGATTTTCAAAGCGTTCATAACCAGAATCTCTCGGTCTGCTTGACGTTGAAGTTCCTGGGACGAGTATTTGTGGAGGCATCATGTCCCGGGGGCAGGAGCGATTGCCCTATTGGGTATAGTTCATTTTTACTATTTGTTACTTCTTGTTGAATTTATTTCCTTGACCTTGTTTTTGCGTGGTTCATGGCAATGAAACACCCCATCGGTTGCCTGCAACCTTTGGGGTGCTGTTCAACCAGCCATCAGGTGCGCCCTGCGGAACCTGTAACGGGCAGGTTCCCAAGCAGCTTGAGCCCGGTGCTCTTCACGAACGTCTCATAGTCCATCGGCTTTTCGATGCGGGTTTCTGCGTTAGGCAGCACGTAGGCCCAGGCACGTTTGGACGATGCGTCGTACACCAGCTTGAACAGTCGGGTCGGCACCCAGACCTGGTTGTCGCCGATGGTCGAGTGGCCCGGGTCGAACAGCGGGCCGGTAAAGACAAACACATTGCCATCGGCGCGCTTGGCAAACTTGCGGACATCAGACTCGACCTTGCTCCAGATCTTCCGGTTGTTGGTCGGGTCTTGCGGCACCATGTTCGACAGCGCAAAGGATTGGGCCATTGCCTTGGGGTTCGGTGCATCGGCTGCCGGGGATTGATGGCCACGGTCCACGGCCGGGTGCTGGCTGCGGTAGTCGCTCAACTCGGCGCGCCCACTCTTGGGAATGCGTGGATCCGGGTAGAACTGGTTGGTGCGCTCTTCCCCTTTGGCATCCTGCAACAGGGCCGCATTCAGGCGTTCGACCACCACCAGCGGGGTCTTGCTGGTTTGCGAGTACAGCACCGCGAAGTTGTCGGAACACAGCGCCAGGGGTTTCATCGATGCGGGCACTGTGGCCGTGTTGATCGGTTTCGCTGCCGGGAACAGGTCAGCGCAGCCGTCAAACGAAGCCTGTTTCTGTTTGCTTGAATAGAGGTCCAGGGCCGCATTCTGGCTGATCGAGCCCGAACGGGACGTTTGTTCATGTTGCGCGGTAGGAGGCTTGAGGAGATCCAGCAGGTTGCGGGCTTGCGCCCCGGTCGAAAGCAAAACAAGGGCCGACAGCCCAACTGCAATTTTGCGTAGGTACATGGGTTAAATCTTCGAATGGGATTGAGGGATAAACGTACGGCGAGGCCCGACTCTCGGAACCGGGTGCAGGGCGTTGCTGATTATGTGGCGGCGATCATGCTTTCACTGTCCTTGATCAAGTTACCGATGAGGGGGCCGGTCGGTTACGGGCCGTTCGACCGCTGAGGGTCGTGCGGGGGTTATGGACCATGACAAGCCCCGTTAGTGCTGGGCAGCGTTCAGATTCTATTGGCCGGTGTTCGTCGAAGAAGCGGTCGGCAGCGTTTGGTCACGCTGTTCGGTTTGGGCCAGGCTGCCAATTCGTCTGCATGCCGACCAGGCTCCTGAGTCAATCGTTATTGACCTGGAGTTCATGCAAAATAAACCCAAGTGACTCCGGGGCTGCGCGATGACTTCTTTGCGAGCGTTGTTCATCCCATGGCATAGCGTCATCGGTGCAGAAATCTCCAACACACTCCATGCTCAACTCGACATCGAGAAGCCCAAGCGGAATCCAGAAGTAAGGCGTCTCGCGAAGAAGATTAGGCACGGTCGAGCCACATCGTGAGCAAAAGTCATTTCTGTACCCGCTGGGTTTGCGCCAACTCGTGATCGCATCCTGCCCTTCTTCCCAGCGAAAATCGCAAGCCTTGACCAGCGTGGCGAGATTATGACCAACCCCGGTTTGCTTGCGGCATAGGGTGCAATGGCAGCGATAAAAGAATCGTGGTTCAACCTCCAGGGAAAAACGTACAGCCCCGCAAAGACATTGTCCTGATGTCATGTGCCTCTCCATTGAAGAACGATTCACCGGTTTATGTACCGGCTCGAGTGCAGGTATCGAAAAAGCGATGGCCGTCATGGTACTGGCCTTTCATTGCCATGGATAATGCCGTGCTCAGCAGCCATATTATTGTGACGCGGTTCATAGCGGCCGGCGTTGCCATCGCAGGGCTATCAATGCCTGTGGTGGATGACTTATCCAGTACCGCTCGATACCCTTTCGCACCCGGGTGCCTGACGGCAATTCAGGCCAAACCACACTTCATCCAGACGAACCAAAAATGAAATCCTCCGCAGGTTTGCTGTTGTCAGGTATCGAACTGGACCGTGCCAGTTCCATCCCCTTGTACCGCCAACTCTACTTGCAGATTCGCAAACAGATTCTCAGTGGCAGGATTCAGGGAGGCGTGCGCCTGCCGTCCACCCGGACCCTGAGCAAGGAACTGCAGCTGTCGCGAATCAGCATTCTCAATGCGTTCGATCAACTGATTGCCGAAGGTTTTCTGACGTCGCGGACCGGGGCCGGGACCTATGTCGGCCATGAGTGGGAAAGCCGCGGTATCGATGACGATGAGCACAAGCGCCAGCCCCCTCGCCTGTCCGACCTGAGCCAGTCCATGCTGTCGTTGCGTAGCGATCATTTCCGTGGCGTTTCCTATTCGGGCTGGTCCACCGGGAGCCCGACCTCGTTCCTGCCCAGTCACAGTGCTTACGATGCGTTCCCGCAATCGGTCTGGAAGCGGCTGATGAATCGCCACCTGCATAAGCCAACCAAGGCCATGCTCGGCTATGGCGAACTGCAAGGGTTGCTGGCCCTGCGCGAGGCGATCGCTGAATACGTCTTCGATGCCCGTGGCATCGACTGCACTGCCGAGCAGGTGGTCATCGTTTCCGGCGCCCAGCAAGCCTTCAACCTGCTGGGCATGCTGTTGCTCAATCCGCAGGACAGCTTCTGGATGGAGGATCCGGGGCATATCGCGGCACGAATTGCGCTCCAGGCCCAAGGGGGTCTGGTCGTGCCGTTGCGTATCGACGAACAGGGGATCGATGTCCAGCAAGGCCTGGCTCAATGTCCTGACGCCCGCCTGGTGTTTACCACACCTTCTCGTCAGCATCCCTTGGGCGTCACCATGAGTTATGCGCGACGTCAGGAACTCATCGACTGGGCCGCCCAGAATCAAAGCTGGATCATCGAGGACGACTGCGACAGCGAGTTTCGCTACAACGGGCGCCCCCTGCCGGCACTCTATGCCATGGACCAATGGGCTCGGGTCATCTACGCCGGCACCTTCAGCAAAGTGCTGTTCCCCTCGCTACGACTGGGTTACGTGATACTGCCCAACGCCTTGATCGAACCCTTCTGTACCCTGCGAGCGGTCATGGATCGCAGCCCGCCGACACTGCTGCAGGCCGTCACCGCTGACTTCATGCGCGAAGGCCACTTTCTCGGCCATATTCGTCGAATGCGTGCGCTGTACCAGGCTCGCCAGCAGGCACTGGTCGAACAACTGCAGCTACAGCTCGGCAGTTTTTTCAGGATCACGCCTGTAGAAGCCGGCATGCACCTGATTGCCTGGTTACCAGCCCATCTTGATGACGACACCCTGGCCAGTGAACTCAGCCAGCATGACATTCATACCTATGCCCTGAGCGACTACTGCGTTGCGCATGTCTTGCCGCCGGCGCTGTTGATCGGCTTTGCCAGCACCCCTGAGGATCAGGCCGCAGCGCGCGTCGAAGCGCTGGCCCAGGCCCTGGACAAAATGGGCTACCTGCAGCCGACCACTTGACCCAAGGCAAGTGGTCTTATGAATTAACTGATAATGGATCTATCGAGAGTTCCTGACTGGCGCGATAAAGGCTGCGCCGGTAGACCCGGTGTCTGAACCAGGAACGACTCGAATGAACAATAAGATCCAGGAACGATTCAACGCCTTGCTCAGCCATAAGGCTGTCGAGGCCGAGGCTCCCCCCCTACTGACCGAGGCACTGGCCCGCCAGTTGCTCGACCGACTGGCGCAACTGCGCCTGTTTGCCCATGCCTACCCCTTGCTGACCAACCTGACCCACGGCCGCGTCACACCGGGCGACCTGCTGGACTTCGCCTATCGCCATGAACTGCAGGGCCTGAGCCTGCACTTGCTTGATGGTGAGGAAAACAGCCTGAGTCAAATGACCGCCGCGCAGCTTCAGGCGTTCGCTGCCAAGGCCAATGCTCTCGGGCTGGACGTGCATCTGGAAATCAGCAGCACCCTGAAAAAGGATGTCGATCAAGTGATCGCCATCGCCAAGGCGCTGGGCACCCGCAATATCCGTGTCTACTCACGCTACGAAGGGGCGCTGTCCCGGGTCATGGACGTGATCGAGTCAGACCTGCACTACCTCGCGCAACAGGCAGACGAGCACGACCTGTTCTTCGACTTCGAGCAGCATGAAGAACTCAAGAGCGGCGAGATCGCGCAACTGCTGAGCCGTCTGAACCACCCTCGCCTGCACGCCCTGTTCGACTTCGGCAACATGATCAATGCCTGCGAGCAGCCCCTTGCTGCACTGCGCAACCTGGCGCCGCACATACGCCAGACCCACCTCAAGGGTGTGCGCATCGTGCCTGAGCAAAACGGCTTCGGGCATTACGGCGTGCTGCAAGGCTGTGCCGAAGACGACCTGCCCAGCGCACGCATGTTGTTCGAACTGCTGATGCTCGGCGAATCAACCCCGCAAGTGATCGCCTTCATTCTTGAGCAGGAAAACCACTACGTCGCCCCGGCCTTCCGCCAGTTCGACGAAGCCGCCGACCCGTTCATTGCGTACCGGGAAATGAGTGAAACAGCGTTGCCCGAAGGCTTCTCGCTGGAGCGAATGCTGGCCGATGAGCACCGTTGGGCAAACAACCAGGTCGCCTACGTACGAGGTCTGCTGGCCGAGTTCCGAACCCTGGCCGAGTTGACCCTGGCCCATTGCGCTAACGCCTGAACCTGACGTGCCGACCGGCACTGCCTACCCAAAAACGCCTGGAGAACAATAATGACATCCCAAGACAAGGCCAAATGGCTCAGATTCCTGATTCTCATCCTCGGTGGCGGCACCATCTACAAGCTGGCGAATCTCAAAGACGCCTTTTATATCCCCATGCAAGAATTCATGGGGCTGTCCCACACTGAAATCGGCGTGCTGCTGAGCGCCAACGCCATCATCGCCACCGCACTGTTCGTGGTGGGCGGCATGCTCGCCGACCGGTACGACACGCGCAAGCTGATCCCCCTCGGCCTGATCGGTACCGGCGGCCTCGGACTCTACCTGGCGACCTTTCCGCCCTTCAGCAATCTGCTGGTGGTGTTCTGCCTGCTGGCCGTGTGTGCCGACTGCCTCTTTTGGCCTTCGCTGCTCAAAGCCATCCGCAACCTGGGCGACGATAAGGAACAGGGGCGCCTGTTCGGCTTGCTCGAAGGCGGGCGTGGCGTCATCGATACCCTGGTCGCCTTCTCTGCGCTGGGCGTCTTCGTCGCCATGGGCTCCGGTGAAAACGGCCTGAAGTCGGCGATCCTGTTCTACTCGGTCATCGACATTCTTGCCGGTACCCTGACCTGGCTGCTGCTCAAGAGCGGCAAAACCCAGTCGACCGTCAAGCCGAAGAACGGGTTGTCCAACCTGCTCGAGGCCATCAAGGTGCCGGGCATCTGGCTGGTCAGCCTCAACGTGTTCATGGTCTATATCGTCTACTGCGGCCTGACCTATTTCATTCCCTACCTCAAGGAGATGTACGAACTGCCCGTGGCCCTGGTTGGCGCCTACGGCATCATCAACCAGTACTTCCTCAAGATCCTGGGCGGCCCTGCTGGCGGCTTCATTGCCGACAAGCAGTTCAAGAGTTCCAGCCGCTATCTGAAGTGGGCATTCCTGGCGTTGTTGCCGATGATGGGCGTCATCATGCTCATCCCGAAAAGCCCGGATTACATCTACGCAGGCATGGCGGCCACCCTCTCCTTCGCGCTGATTGTGTTTTCCATGCGCGGCGTGTTCTGGGCACCCATGGGTGAAGTCGGCATTCCCCAACACATCACCGGTTCAGCCTTTGGGATCGGTTGCCTGATCGGCTATGCGCCGGGCATGTTCGCCTACGTCATCTATGGCGCAATCCTTGACCACTTCCCGGGTCAACAGGGCTACAACTACGTGTTCTCGTTGATGAGCGTATTGGCCATTGTCGGGTTCATGGTGTCCAGCCTGCTGTATCAAGCGGTCCGCAAGAATGCCACGATCACTGGCAAGGTCAGCGCCGCGCAAGCCTGAACATAGACGGTGTATGCAGCGCGGCGGTAACCGGAGTCTCTCGGTTACCGCCGCACGCTGCTGCCATCAAAATGCGAAATCGGCCTCGTCCATGGCCATCAGGCAATGGGCTCCGCCCCGAAGGCTTTCACGATGGCCACTGGCACGGGGCAGCACCCGACGCCAGTAAAAATCCGCGGCTTGCAGCTTGGCCCGATAGAACCCGGGGTCGTCAGTACCTGCGTCCAGCGCGGCTTGGGCACGCACAGCCGCCTGCAACCACAGCCCGCCCACCAGCACGTAAGCGCTGTACGCCAGGAAGTCCACCGACATGGCGCCGATTTCCTGCACATCACGCCGGCACGCCTCGACCACCTCGACACCCAGTTCACGCCACTCGGCGAGACGCCACTGCATGGCCTCGGCCATTTCCCTAAGCGCGGCTTGCGAGCCAGCCGCATCGACATGCACGGCCAGTTCATCGATCAGGGCACCCAGTTCCGTGGCGCCATCGCCCAGCACCTTGCGCCGAAGCAGATCCAGCGCCTGGATACCGTTGGTCCCCTCGTATAGCTGGGTGATACGGCTGTCGCGCATCAACTGCTCCATGCCCCACTCGCGGATGTAACCGTGGCCGCCGTACAGCTGAACGCCCAGGCTGGCGACTTCCTGCCCGACGTCGGTAAAGAAGGCCTTGACGATCGGAATCAGCAGCGCCGCCCGACGACTCGCGTTCTGGCGAACCTCGGGTTGCGGGTCGCCGTGTTCGAGGTCCAGTTGCAGGGCGGTGTAGGCCGCGAGCAAGCGGCAGCCTTCGCTCAAGGTTTTTTGCGTCAGCAGCATGCGCCGGACATCGGGGTGCACGATGATCGGGTCGGCGCTCTTGTCTGCCGCCACCGGACCGCTGATGGCCCGCGACTGCAGGCGCTCGCGGGCATAAGCGAGACCACCCTGGAAGGCGGCCTCGGCGATGCCCAGTCCCTGCAAGCCAACCTGGAAGCGTGCATCGTTCATCATGGTGAACATGCACGCCAGCCCCTGATTCGGTTCACCAAGCAACCAGCCTTGTGCGCCGTCGAAGTTCATCACGCAGGTTGAAGCGCCCTTGATGCCCATCTTGTGTTCCAGTGCGCCACAGCTCAGAGAATTGCACGGCCCCGGTGTTCCATTGCCAGCGGCAATGAACTTGGGAACCAGGAACAGGCTGATGCCCTTCACCCCGGCCGGCGCATCCGGCAAACGGGCAAGCACCAGGTGAATGATGTTGGCGGTCAGGTCTTGCTCGCCGCCGCTGATGAAGATCTTGCTGCCGCTGACCTGATAACTGCCGTCGGCTTGAGGCTGGGCACGGGTGCGCAGCAGGGCAAGGTCGGTACCGGCCTGGGGCTCGGTGAGGCACATGGTGCCGGACCATTCACCACTGACCATTTTTTCCAGATAAGCCTGTTTGAGCGCCTCGCTGCCATGCCGATGCAGAGCCAGCACCGCGCCTTCGGTGAGGCCGGAATAAATGCGAAAGGACAATGAGGCGGCCATCAGCATTTCGTGGAAACTGGCCGAAATCAGCTGCGGAAAACCCTGGCCGGCGAACTCCTGCGGTCCGGTCATGCTCGCCCAGCCGTTATCGACGTACTGCCGGTAGGCGTCGCGAAAGCCCTGGGGCGTGGTGACGCGTCCGTCGATCAGCTGACAGCCCTGCTCGTCACTGTTGCGGTTCAGCGGTGCGACCACTTCGGTGGCGAAGCGGGCGGCTTCTTCGAGGACACCGTCGATGGTTTCCCGGTCCAGCCCCTTGTCCAACCGTTCACAATGGCCGCTGACATCGAACACTTCGTGCAGCACAAAACGCATGTCGCGCAGGGGAGCTTGATACTTCATGGCGGGCCTCATGGGTTGGCGCAGTGGAAAAGATTGCCGTCACCCTAAGCAGGCGCCTACTATTTTTGAAATTTCATTTTCATATGCCTGGTATTTGCAATTTGAATTTAAAAAGCTTCGATCTGAATTTGCTCCGGGTGCTCGATATGCTGCTGCGCGAACAGAACGTGTCGCGAGCGGCCGAGCGCCTGGCCCTCAGCCAGCCCACCGTCAGCAATGCCCTCGCCCGCCTGCGTTCACTGTTCGACGACCCCTTGCTGGTGCGCGTTGGCCGTCACATGCAACCCACCTCCCGGGCGCTGGCGCTGGAGGGACCGATTCGCGCGGCCTTGCAACAGATCGAACAGACACTCAATGCCGGGGAAACCTTCGACCCACGCCTGAGCCAGCAGCAGGTGCGCATCGCCCTGACCGACTTTGTCGAACAGCTGTGCATGCCGCCCTTGCTGGCGCGCCTGGGAGAACTGGCGCCAAACCTGCGTATCGACGTTGCTCACCTCGCCCCCAGCCTTCCTGCCGAGCTACTGGACCGGGGTGAACTGGACATGGTTCTGGGACGCTTCGAAGAAGTGCCGGCGCGCTTCACCCGCCGGGCCTGGCACAGCGAAACCCTGCGACTGGCGGTGCGCAAGCAGCATCCGCTGGCACACGACCCACTCACACTGGATAACTTCCTGGGGCTGCGCCATCTCTGGGTCAGTGGCGGCCAGTCGCGTGGCATGGTCGATCAATGGCTGGGCAAGCAAGGCCTGTCGAGGAAAATCGTCTACACCACACCCAACTACCTGCAAGCGGCGCACCTGGTCGCCCATTCAGATTTGAGCGTCGTCCTGCCGACCCAGTTGGCCAATCAATTCGCGCAGTTGCTACCGCTGCAGGTGTTCGAATTACCCTTCGACGTCGGCTCGTTCCACCTCGAACTGGTGTATCTGGCACAACGCCAACATGAGCCGGCACTGGCGTGGCTGATCGAACAAATCCTGGCGGTACGGCCGGCTTGAACGGACGCCCGGCATAACCTCAAAAGCGGCGGATTTCTAACGTAGCGCGTAATCCTCCATGGGTACGGTTCTCCAGTTTGATCCGCCCACCAAAGCGATCGGCAATGGCCTTGACGATGGTCAGCCCCAACCCTGCACCCTGGTCATTTCCGCGGCTGTAGAAACGCTCGAAAAGCCGATCGCGATCCTGCTCATTGATGCCCGGCCCCTCATCCTCGACAGACAGCTCGTAGCTGGTTTCCTTTTCGACCAGCCTTACAGTGATGACTCCGTTCCGGGGGGAGAAATTCGCCGCATTGGTCACCAGGTTGTTCAAGGCAATATCAATCGAGGTTGGGTCGACTCTCGCAAGGCTGATGTCGTCGCTCACATCAAAAACCAGTTCAAGCCCCTTGCTCAGCAACCAGGGCGTCAACTGAACCAGGCTGTCGCGAACGGTGCTGGCCAGATCAACAGGTGCAGGCGGTTCAGTCCCTGCTCCAGGCTCAATACGAGCCATCGTCAGCAATTGATTGACCAGTCGGCTGGTACGGTCCACGCCGGCAATCAGGAATTCGAGCGATGCGCGACGGTCCTCTTCACTCCCCGCCTCCATCAGGTTTTCCGCGTGGATCCTGAGCACGGCCAGGGGTGTACGCATTTCGTGGGCGGCGTCGGCGATAAAGCGTCGCTCGCGCCCCATGACTTCCTGAATTTGCGCGAGCATGCGATTGAGGGCGGCCTGCATGGGCTCAAGCTCAGTGGGTAGCGGCGTCAATTGCAAGGGTTCGAGTGAGCCGGGCTTGCGGGCCCGCAGCGTTGCAGCCATATTGACCAGCGGCTTCAATCCCCAGCCGATGGCCAGCCAGATCATGGCGGCCAGCAACAGACTCCCCAGGATATTGGGCCACAGCGTGTGGCGTACGATCCGGTCCACCAGGTCCATTCGCACATCGTCCCGTTCGCCGACCCAGATGCGCAGGTTGTTCTGCTTGTCTTCAAGCAGGAAGGCGCGCCAATGCCGATTGTTCAGGTCGACTACATCGCTGAAGCCTGGTGTGACCGCCGGTGTGCTGAAGGACGGAGAACTGGCCGTATGTACCAGCACTTCGTTCCTGGCGTTCCACACCTGAAACGCAATCTTCGTTTCATACGGATGCCCCTCGGCCCTGGGCGTCGCCTCGTTCAGGGCCTGGTTGAAAGCCTTGTACAGATCCGCATGGTCCTTGCTCACCATGGGCATACGCATGACGCCTTGCAGCAGGCGAGCGTTCTGGGCCAGATGGGCATCATAGACTTCGGCGATTTCGTGGTTGCTGTCGTGCAGATTGAACACACTGATCACGGCCAGCCCGGCGAGCATCAGGCCGATGATCAGGATCAGGGTGCGACGCCGGATCGAGCTCATCGACGCTCCTCCACCAGGTAACCGATACCACGGACGGTGCGGATCAGATCGGTGGAGAACTTCTTGCGCAGGTGATGGATGTGCACTTCCAGGGTGTTGCTTTCGGCCTCCTCGTTCCAGCCGTACAGCAACTGCATCAGATGATCGCGAGTCATTACCCGGCCGGGTGGCGAGAGCAGTTCGTGGAGCAACTGGTACTCCTTGGGTGTCAGGGCCACCGGCTCGCCTTTGTAGCTGACTTGCTGGGTGCCGGGGTTCAGGCTGATACCGGCGTGCTCGATCAGCGATTGCCCACGCCCGGCGCTGCGCCGCAGCAACGCACGTATGCGCGCCTTCAATTCTGCCAGGTCGAAAGGCTTGATCAGGTAGTCATCGGCGCCAGCATCCAGGCCGGCGATGCGGTCTTCGGTGGCATCGCGCGCGGTCAGGATCAACACCGGCAGGTTGGAACCGCTGTCGCGCAAGCGCCTCAGCACTTCGAGGCCGTCCATGCGTGGCAGGCCAAGGTCGAGCACCGCCAGATCGAAGATTTCACTGAGCAGCGAGTGCAAGGCGCTGGTGCCGTCCTGCAACCAGTCGACGGTATAACCTTCACGGCCGAGGGCCTGATGAATGCCCTCGCCGAGTGCCACGTCATCCTCTATGAGTAATAAACGCACAGGGTCTCCTGTCAGCCGAGTTGCTTGTTCACGTCCACCAACAGCGTCTCGATCTCCTTGCGGCGCCCGGCATCAGCGCTCTCGCGGCCAGGTCGAGGCGCAGCCAGCAAGGCTTTTTGCAGCGCTGCCCTGGCTTCGACATAACGCTTCTGACGGTAGAGGTGATCGCCCCAGAAGTACAGGCTGTCGATGCCGTTGGGGTTCATTTGCAATGCCAGCTTGAGCAACTGTTCGGCCTTGTCCGAATCGCCGAAACCGATGGGCCAACCCGGTACGCGGTCATAGAGTGCCCCCAGGCTGGTATAGGCTGAACCTTGCAGGGCCTTGGGGTCCAGCGTAAGGGCTTTTTCCAGGTCAGCCTTGGCGTCCTTGACCTTGCTCAGCGCACCCAGCCCTCCCTGGGCGCCTGCCCAGCTACTGGTGACAATGCCAGACCAGATCCAGGCCTCAGCCACCGTTTGGCGTTCCTGCTTGAAGCTCGAAGCCTGAGCGGCCAGTTTTTCAAAAGCCGCGGTTCGTTGTCCCTCGGGCAACTCGTACTGAATGTGCGCCCAGCTTTGCTGGATACCGTTGAGACGCTGCTGGTCGGCGGCATCCAGCGCCCAGACACTCTGGCTCAATGCGCCAAGCAGCAGGCAAGCGATGATCTTGTTCATGGTTCGAGATTCTCCTGGTCGGGTTTCTGGCTCAGGCGGCGGATCAGTGGCAATTGTTTGCGCAAACCACGGTCCACCAGATGGGGCAGGAGGCTGTTCAGGCGTACAAAAAAACGTTCAGGCCAGCCCAGGTACAAGTCGCGACGTTCACCGGCAATGGCGTGAATTACCGCAGCCGCCACGGTTTGCGGATCGTCGACATTGGCTTTGAGCGCATCGTTCAGCGCCTGGGCTGCCGGGCTGTTCATGCCGGTACGGGTCGCTCGCGGGGCAACGTAAAGCACGCTGACCCGGGTGTCCGCCAGCTCCCGGCGCAAGGCTTCAGAGAACCCGCGCAGGGCGAACTTGGTGGCGCAGTAACTGGCGTAGCCGGGGTAGCCAATGGAGCCATAGGTCGAACCGACGTTCACCACCATGGCACTGTCGGCTTGCTTGAGCAGAGGCAACATCAGTTTTGTCAGGCACATCGGCGCACTGATGTTCACCGCGAGCATCGAATTGATCTCGCTGTCGTCCAATTGTTCGAGCATGGCGAAATGGTTGACCCCGGCGGCATTGATCAGCAGGTTGATGCCGCCGATGCCTTGGGCCCGCGCCAGCACCTCGCGGCGGTCGGTGAGCAACGTCAGGTCTGCACGGACCCAACACAGATTGCGGGGATAAAGCTCCAGCAGCGGTACCAAGGGTTCCCGATGCCGAGCCACGGCCAGCACCTGGGCACCACTGGCGCACAGTGCGGTGGCGATGGCCAGGCCGATGCCGCCACTGGCACCGGTCAACACGACGCGAGCTTCAGACAGGCGCATGCAGGTTCTCCCCGTTACGCGGCAAGCCACGAAACATATCGGCGTAGAGCCGGTACACCACTTTGGAGGCATGAATGACGGCGGCCTGGTCGCCCGGGTCTTCAAGGCTGTTCATCAGTCGACGGTAGGTCTGCATATGTTCGATATCCAGTGAGCCGTGGGAACTGAGGTAGCTGAAGGCGCTTTCCGGCAAGTCCAGGCGCTGGCGAATACTGCCAGCGGCGTGGGTGGCCAAGGCGATGCTCGTGCCTTCGAGTACGTTGACCATGCCAAAAAGTCCCACCGGATTGTCCCTGGCGATCAGGTCGTAGAGGAAGCTGACCATCAACTCGATAGGCAATGACGGGCGCCCGTCCCGTACAGCGTCCCTGTCGCCGCCGCAGGCTTGAATGTCATCGAGTACCCATTGTTCGTGGCCGTATTCGTCCTCGATGTATTCACATACCGCTTCGCGCAGCCATTCCAGGCGCAATGGCAGGCGCGCACCGCAGGCCATCATCAATGGCACGGTATGGCGCACGTGGTAATAGGCCTGTGCCAGAAAGCCCCGGTAACTTTCCAGGCTGACGTCGCCCTGCAGCGCATCACGGATGATCGGCAGGTTGAACAGCTCATTGCGTTCTTGCTCGGTGGCTTGTTGCAGCCTGTCAAAAAAACTCATGGTGCGGATTCCTCGGAGAATGCAGATTCGCTCAATTGCCCTCGGTAGCGTTCGACGATGGCGTCACGGCGGGGTCGGCCATTGGCGGTGAGCAAGCCGTTGGTGGCAGTGAAGGGTTGGTCGAGCCGGCTCCAGTGATGGACCTGGGCGTACTCGGGCAAAGACTCGTTGGCCTGGGCCACGGCAGCGGCCAGTTGTTCGTCGGTACAGTCCGCGCGATGGGGCCAGAGCAGCGCATGGTTGTGAGGCATGGCCTCGCCATAGACGAAGGCCTGGGCGACAGGCCCGCGCTGGGTCAATTCGGCTTCCACCCACTCGGGGTTTACGTTGCGTCCGAAACTGGTGACGAACTGATATTTCTTGCGTCCCTTGAGGTAGAGAAAACCCTCGGCGTCGAACTCGCCGAGATCGCCGCTGGGCCACCACTGGGCGGTGTGCGGCGCTTCTCCCAGATAGCCCAGCAAGGTTGCCCCCTTGATCAGCACTTCGCCGTCGTCCGCCAGGCGGATCTCCACATGGGACAATGGCCGTCCGACACTGCCGGTGCGCCGTGCTTGTGGGCGATTGAGGCACACTACCGACGCGCACTCGGACAGCCCGTAACCTTCATAGACGGGCATGCGCACCCGTTGAGCGCGATGCAGTAGATCTTCGCTGACCCGGGCACCGCCCACGGCGGTAAAACGCAGATGCTGTGGGTCGAAAGCCTGCTGCTCGGCCGCACTGACCAGCATCAGCAACAACTGCGGCACCAGAATCAGGCTCTGGGGCGAACGGCTGGCCAGGCATCCCAATAGCTGGGGCACATCCACACCGCTGGCGCCTTGAATCCCCAGGGTTTTCTGGCTGGGCAGGCTCAAGGTAGCGCCGGCATACAGTGCGGCGTAACAACCGATGTTCTCCAGCAAAATGGCCAGCGGCAGCAGCGCCAGGTGGTGTTGCGGGGCGGTGGGCTGGCTGGCCAGGTCCAGCTCGCGAGCGACTCGCAGAATGCTCTCGGCACTCAAGCACACGCCCTTGGGTGTGCCTGTGGTGCCCGAAGTGAAGGTCAACTTGGCGGTGCCTTCAGGCATCCGGTTCGGGCCACTGAATGTGCAGTGCCAGAACTCGCCACACGTCTGATATCCAGCCACTTGCAGTTCGTTGTGCAGTTGCTGTTCGGCAATGACGTGTTCGGCCTGGCTCTGCTCCAGGCAATGCTTGCGTTGCGCCGGACTGAAAAAAGGCGGCAAGGCCACGCAGGTCAAGCCCTCGAACAACGCGGCCAGGTCCCAGAGCATGGCTTCGACGCCATTGTCCAGTGCCAGGGCGACCACCCTGACCCGCTCATCGCGCAGGCGCTGCTGGCGATAAATGACCTCGGCATACAGCGTGGCGTAGTCCAGCTTCAGATGATCGCCCCACAAGGCAATGGTGTTGTTTTTTTGCTCCGCATGATGACGCAGGGTCTGTTTGAAACGCTCCATTTCAGGCGACATGGCAGGCCCCTTCAATAGAGGTTGGCAAGCCCAGGCGGCTGAACAGGCCAATGTTGCGCAAATGAATGAATCCGGAGCGGATATTGCCAACATGAACCCACGGCTTGCTTTCGTAGTAACTGCCCCAGGCGTGGCGGTCCTCGCCCAGACGCGCCGGGTCGGCAGCACACAGCGTCACGGGCTTCAAGCCAAGGCGATGAAAGCTATTGACCAGCCCCAGGTTCCCGGTGAAGGCAACCCATTCCAACCCCCCCATGGCGAGCAAGTAGGTCATCGCGATGATGCTCATCCGTGCGCTGCCGGTGTCGCTGGCAGCCAGGTTGCCTACCTCGACGATGGCTGAGCGGCCTACGGTGTGGTCGGCCGCGGCACTGATCAGCGGATCGATCGCCTCGTCCAGGTAACCTTCCAGGAACAGCGGCCCGGCGCTCGCCAGACGTACCCCGACCACCGCACAAAGCGCGCCGGACGCATCGCTCATGCCAAACAGCTCCGGCATGAAATGGCGAATATCGGCACCGTGGGCCTTACGAAAACGTTGCTGGATAAAGGCTTCGAAGGCGCTCCGTTGCGGAGCGTCCGGCAAGGCCCTGACGAGATACATCTGCTGTGTTTCGGCCAGGCCAAAGTGCAGCGGCAACTGAACGTTCCAGTTGAAATCGGACATTGAAAAACATCTCCCCGGATCAATTGGGGAGAAGTATCAAAGGCATTTCTTAACGAAGTCTGAAGGTGACAAAACAGATTGTCGCCTTGCGTGTCAGTCCGTCATGACATGTCATGACCTCCTTCAGAAACGGACTTTGCCCAACAAATACGGCGTTTAAAGGACGAATGGTCGAGAGGCGTCAAGCGCGGGGAATTGCCGGGAGTTTGTAGCCACTACAGGCTTTTCAGGCAGGCGCGTTCGTCGCGGTGAAGTGAACTTCACTTTCTCAACGTGTCACATTAGGTCCCTGTCAAGTGAAATCCAGTAGAGGTAAAGCCTTATGAGCATGGCCACAATTGTCAGTGCCGTGATTTCCAGTCTCGCACCCAGTGTCTTCGACCAGAACAGCCTGCAAGAACCCGGCGCGCATGTCTCAGCCGTCGATTACCACTACGGAATGGAAATCGATGTGAAACAGGTGCTGCAGCGCACCGATACATCCGACAAGACCGGCGTGGTACCGGTGACTGTGGTCTACCTGGACAGCGAGGGCGAGGTTCACAAGATCCGTTTTCTCGAATGGGGTGGAAGTGCCGCCGACCCCACCAGCATTGCCTGATCCGCTCGCCGAATGGGTTCCAGGCCAAGCCTGCGCGCTGCAGGCCGGAACCCCCGACTGGTTGGCCACGAGATACTCGTGGCGCGGATGGTCCGGGAGCAAGCCTGAAGGCGCCGCAACGCGCGGCATTCATCCGGACTACAACGTGTAGGAAACACCGACCTGCACCGTTCTTGGTGCCCCTGGATAGGCGTAAACGTTGCCGAATGCGCCCTCCTCATAATCTTCGTCCGTCAGGTTCTTAACATCCAGGTTGAGCCTGATCCTGTCGTTCACCTTGTAGTAGCTCAGCAGGTCGACAACGGTGTAGCTGCCCATCGAAAACGCCGTGTTGGCCGTCTGCCCTGCACGCTCATCGACGTACTTGAGCCCGGTGCCAAGCCCCAGTCCCTTGAGCGCGCCATCCTGGAACTCGTAGACGTTGAGCAGGCTGAAGCTGTTCTGCGGGATGTTCATCAGCCGGGTGCCGGACTTGATGACGTTGTCCTTGGTCACTTCGGCATCGACATAGGCGTAGCCGCCGATCACCCGCCATTGCGGGGTCAGGTTGCCGGCGATGTTCAGGTCGAAACCACGGCTGCGCACCTCGCCTGCCGCCACGCTGAACGTCGAGTCCACGGGATCGGTGGTGAGTACGTTGCGCTTTTCGATCTGGTAGATCGCCGCGTCGACACTCAATTGACTGTCCAGCGCTTCCCACTTGATACCCAGCTCATAGGACTTGCCCTTTTCCGGTTCGAAACCACCGCCCTGGCGACTGGCACCGGTATTGGGCTTGAACGAGCGGGCCGTATCGGCATAGATCGCCACGGTGTCAGTGAGGTCATAGGTCACGCCAACGCGCGGGGTCACCGCATTGTCGCTGGCCTCCCAGCTTTTGCCGCCCGGCACAAAGGTTTGGTAATCATGCTCGAAGCGCTCGAAACGGGCCCCGGCCAATACTCTCAAACGCTCGGTCAAGGCCACCTGATCCTGGACGAATGCCGCGTAGGTCTTGAGGTTTTCCTTGTCATTGGTCGGGGTGCGGGTCAAGGCTGGACGCGGCTGGCCATACACCGGGTTGAAGATATCGATCGGGTAGGCACTCACGGCGCCGCTTGAGCGCTGGATGATCGACTTGTAGTCGTAATCCTCGTACTCGACGCCGGTCAGCAGGGTGTGATCGAAACCGCCTGCGGTGAAATGTCCGGTGAGGTTGAGCTGGGTGTCCTTGTCCGTCCACTCCAGCTTGCGGTAGTTGAAGTTACGGCCCAGGGTGCGCCCGTCCGCGGCCACACCGTTGGCTTCGACCGCATTGCCCTCGAGGGTGCCGTCGAGCCATTGGAATCCGCCGCCCAGCGTCCAGTTATCGCTCAGCAGATGCTCGAACCGCAGCTGCGCCATGTTGTTGTCATTGTGCAATTTGCCAACGTCTTTTTCGCCGAAGAAGGTATCGCGGGACGCGGTGCCAATCTGATTCGGATAGCGCGTCACGCCGCGATCGAGCGGGTGATTGTTGCGCATGAAGTCGCCTTCGAAAATCACCTTGGTGTCGTCGGTGACCTGCCAGGACAGCACCGGCGTCACGCCGTAGCGTTCGGTTTCGACATGATCGCGGAAGGTATCACCGCCCTCACCCACCACGTTCAGGCGATAGGCCAGGCGGCCCTCTTCGTCCAACGGGCCGGAAGCGTCCAGCGTGCCACGCTTCATTCCCTGATCATCGAGTTGGCTACCCAGGGTCACAGTGGGCACGGCCAGGGGTTGTTTGGAGATGACGTTGAAGGTGCCGCCCGGATCGCCTCGGCCATAGAGCATGGTCGCCGGTCCTCGCAGCACTTCCAGTCGCTCGATGGTGTTGGCATCGGGCATGTTCGGATAGCCACGGTTGATCGGGAACCCGTTGCGATAGAACTCCCCGGTGGTAAAGCCACGCACGGTAAAGGTGGTCAGGCCCTGGCCACCGAAATTGTTGGCCCGCCCCACACCACCGGCGTAATCGAGGGCGTCCTGCAGTCGGGTGGCACTGATGTCCTCGACGACATCCCTGGTGACCACGCTGATGGACTGTGGGGTTTCGTGGATCGATGTGTCGGTGCGCGTGGCGCTGGCCGAACGCGTCGCGCGATACCCGTCAACCGGCCCCAGGGCGGTTTCAAAGTCCGATGTGCCAACGATGTCAGTCGCTTGCAACTCCAGACTGGATTTATCGGTAGTTGCCTGCTCCGCCCAAGAGGAAGCGGAGAGCGCCTGAAGCACGCAGATAGACACCAGAGTACGACGCATCTAGGAAACCTTGTGAAAATAGCCAAATGGGACGGCATACATGCCAATAAATCGCGGCGCATGGTATACCATGTCACCACGTCTTGATACGTATTCTCATTTGAATTTTCTGAACGCGACCTGGTTCATTTCAAATCGCCGCTGGTTCAAACCCCCCCTGTCGAAGCCGCCGGCATAACAATAAAGGGCCCCGAAGGGCCCTTTGCACTCAGGACGTAAGCCCCCGGATATCTACACTCGTGAAGCTTGGTCAAGGCCGGGCAACAAGGGACTGTTCTTTGTCGATGAATGGACATGAACAACCTCCGCCCGCACAGCCTCGGGCTTCTGCACTTCGACCTCACCATTGAGTGCCTTGTGCATTTTGACGGTGTCCAGCGCCCCGACCCATTTGGCGATCGCCATGGTGCCCACGCCATTGCCGATTGTATTGGTGATTGCCCGCGCCTCCGACATGAACCGGTCGACGCCCAGCAGCAACACCATGCCCGCCACCGGTATGGTGCCCAGGGAAGACAAGGTGGCGGCCAGAATGATGAACCCGGAACCGGTGACACCTGCCGAGCCTTTGGAGGTGAACATCAGTACCGCCAGCACGATCAGTTGATCGGTCAGGGTCAGCGGCGTGTTGGTAGCCTGGGCAATGAATATCGCGGCAATGGTGTAGTAGATCGCTTGCCCGTCCGGGTTGAAGGTGAGGCCGGAGGGAATGATCATCCCGGCGACGGGTTTGGACACCCCGGCCTTCTCCATTTTGGAAATCATCTGTGGCAGCACCGACTCCGAAGAACTGGTACCCAGCACGGTGAACAACTCTTCCTTGATGAACTTCAAGAACTTCCACAGGCTGAATCCGCTGTAGCGGCAGATCGGGCCGAGGACGAAGATCACGAACACGGCACAGGTGAGATAGACGCAAGCCATCAACTTGCCCAGAGAGAACAGCGAGCCGAAGCCATACTTGCCGATCGTGAAGGCGATGGCACCAAATGCGCCAATCGGTGCCAGGCGCATGACCATGTTGACGATGCGGAACATACCCTGCATCAGGCTATCGAGCGTATCGACGAATGCTTTGCCCCGTGGCCCTACATGCGCCAGGGCGATGCCCAACAGAATGGAAAACAGCAGGATCTGCAGCACATTGCCTTTGGCGAAGGCATCCACGATGGTGTCGGGGATGATGTTCATGACGAAGTCCATGAACGATGCATGTTTCACGGCCGTGGTGTAGGTGGCCAGGCTGGTGGTGTCGAGGGTGGCGACATCGATGTTCATGCCGGCACCGGGTTTGAACACATCGACCACCACCAGGCCGACCACCAGCGCCAGGGTCGAGACCACTTCGAAATAGAGCAAGGCCCGAAAGCCCACACGCCCCAGTTCCTTCATGTTTTCCATGCGGGCAATCCCTGTGACCACGGTCAGGAAGATCACCGGAGCGAGGAGCATCTTGATCAATTTGATGAAGGCATCGCCCAAGGGTTTGAGCGCAGCGCCGGTTTCGGGAACGAACACGCCGACGATGGCGCCGAGGATCACGGCGATCAGCACTTGCACATAGAGTTTGCCGAATATTCTTTTCATGACAGGACCCTGATTTTTTATTGTTGTCAGGAAATGCCAAGGAGTCAGATCAACTGACCTGCCCCTCGGCGTTGTGCCGCAGTACTGCCTGGAAGCGCTGGAAAAATCAGCGGTTGATCAACGCGATGACCGCATCCGTGATCTGGCGGGTGGTGGCGTTGCCGCCAAGATCCGGGGTATGCACACCACTTTCGGTCACCGCTTCGATCGCTGACATCAACTGCTTGGCGCTGGCGTGTTCGCCGAGATGCTCGAGCATCATTGCAGCCGTCCAGAACGTCGCGATCGGGTTGGCCACACCTTTGCCGGTGATGTCGAACGCCGAGCCGTGGATCGGTTCGAACATCGACGGGAATTGGCGTGACGGGTTGAGGTTGGCGGTCGGTGCGATACCCAGGCTGCCGGACAGTGCCGCGGCCAGGTCAGACAGGATGTCGGCGTGCAGGTTGGTGGCGACGATCACATCAAGCGTCGACGGCTTGAGCACCATGCGCGTAGTCACCGCATCGACCAGTTCCTTGTCGATCCTGACGTCCGGGAAATCCTTGGCGACTTCATAGAAAATCTCGTCCCACAACACCATGCCATGACGCTGGGCGTTGGACTTGGTGACCATGGTCAGGTGCTTGCGCGGACGACTGCGTGCCAGTTCGAAAGCGAAACGGTGAATGCGCTCGACGCCGGCACGGGTGAATACCGAGACCTCGGTGGCGACCTCTTCCGGCAGGCCACGGTGTACCCGACCACCGTTGCCGGAGTACTCACCTTCGGAGTTTTCCCGCACCACCACCCAGTCAATTTGATCGCCGTTGTGCAGCGGGCTCTTCACCCCAGGCAGTACCCGGGCAGGACGCACGTTGGCGTATTGGTCGAAGCCCTGGCAAATCGGCAGGCGCAAACCCCAGAGTGAAATGTGATCCGGCACGTTGAGCGCGCCCACTGCACCGAAGAAGATCGCATCGAAGGTTTTCAGTTCTTCCAGGCCACCTTCGGGAATGTAGTAGCCGTTTTTCAGGTAGTTATCCGAGTTCCAGTCGAAGTGTTTGAAATCCAGCTGGAAGCCGGACTTTTTCGACAGGGCTTGCAGCACCTCGACGCCAGCGGCAATCACTTCGACACCGATGCCATCACCTGGAACCGCTGCAATCTTGTATGCACTCATGGTCAACTCCACTCTCGTAAGTTTCTTGTTGTGCCTGTCGAACGGGCTGTTCAATCAGGGTGTGAGCGGAGTATATGTAGTGAACAAATAGGTGTGAGTTACTCATAATCACTACATAAATAACTTTGAGTTACGAATGAGCCAGACCTTGGATTTGTCGTTTTTCTACCTCTTGGCCAATAAAGGCAGTCTTGCCGCAACCGCGCGGGAACTGGGTATCACGCCGCCGGCGGTCAGCAAGCGTCTCACCGCGCTGGAGGCTCGACTGGGCATCCGCCTGGTCAATCGCACCACGCGCTCCATGAGCCTGACCTCGGAAGGTGAACTGTTGTTTTCCCACGCCGCCCGTATCCTGACGCAGATCGATGAGGTCGAGCAGTTGATCCACAGCAGTCGGGCTACACCCAAGGGCCTGATTCGGGTCAACGCGTCGCTGGGTTTCGGTCGCCGATACATCGGCCCGGCCCTGGGTGCATTCTTCGCCCAGTACCCAGAGGTGGAGGTGCAGCTGGAAATCAGCGATCACCCCCTGGACCTGACGACCCATGGGTTTGACCTGGGCATACGCTTCGGTACCCTGCCGGACGCCGCCTTCCATGCACGCAAGATCGCGTCCAATCGCCGTCTTCTTTGCGCTTCGCCGCTGTACCTGGAAAAGCATGGTGTGCCGCAACGCCTGTCGGAGCTGCAGCAACACAACTGCATCTTTCTCAGGCAAAACGAAACGCCCTACGGTGTGTGGAGTTTCACCAACGGGGGGCGCACGCAAAACATCAAGGTCCGTGGCGCACTGGGCTGCAACGACGGCGAAGTGGCCCTGAATTGGGCGCTTGAAGGCTACGGCATCCTGTTGCGGGCCGAATGGGACATTGCCCGATACGTGCGCAGCGGCCGCTTGCGATTAGTGCTGGAAGACCAGACCCCGACACGCGCTGATGTTTATGCGGTGTACCCGCAACAGCTACACCTGTCAGCCCGTGTGCGCAGCCTGATCGATTTCCTGGTTGAACGTTTCAGGCACATTGACCACCTGGATGAAACGGCAGGCCTGCACGACTGAACAGCCTGGGCCCGCAGCCGCTTCGGCCAACAGCGGGCACCGATGAAGTCGGTGCGAATGACAGCAGTCAGCCATCGATTCATTCAGAAAGTGGCCACTTCTCTTAGCCCGGACACCCCGCACAATCGCACCCGGTATTGGGGGATATTCCCCGTCATCGGGGCTTTCATCCTGGCTTCTCATACGCCTGCTTGAAGCCAGCAGACAAGGGGAACGCGGCGTAGAGCCATCAGTCACCTCCTGTCACTTTCGGCGGGAAATATGCATCGTTCCCATCCCGGCTCGAAATCAAACGTTTTGCCAGCCGGGCCAGGAGCAGTGGCTTGTTGCCCATGCATTGCCACGCGCTCCGAGGAACCCGTCAGAGGTGTTTGCGATGAAACTGGATGCCGGAAGGCTGAAACCTAGTCCATTGTTCAAAACCAGGCTGGCGCTGAGTATCTCTGCTGCCGTGATCATGTTGGGGCTGGGCTTGTCCCAGGCCCGGGCAGTGCCCCTCGACAACACCGATCCACCGCCTCCTACCGACCCATCGGCGTTCACCAATCCGCCCGCCGACCCCGATGCCGCATTGCGGGACTTGCTCAAACTGCCTCCCGCAAACGTTGGCGCTTTTGATTTACCCAATGGAGTGATCGGTAACCGCCAGACCCCCTTGGTCGACAATGTGCTGCCACCCGATCTGCAACCCAGCTTCAACATCCCCACTAACGGTAATGCCAGCCCGGTGTTCGGGGTTCAACCGTTCTCCCAGAAGCTTGAACTGTTCGAGGAGTTCGGCTCGAACAAACTGGATGCGACCGACCCGCCATCACCCGTTCCGTTTCCGGTTCCGACACTGGGCCCCGCACCGGCGCAAGATCCATTGAACGTGGCGCGTAGCGGCCCGTCGCCGGCTGCGCTGGACGCCTTTCTCAGGGAGCCAGCCTTGACGCCCTTCCCGACAGAGTTCTCCAATGTCCTGGACCGCAACCCCTGGAAGGCGCAGATCGAGCTTTTCCTCAATCGCCGAGTCGATTCGCCCGCAGAAGGCCGGCCACCGGGAAAAGGCTGGTCACACCAGCGTTTCAATGAGTTTTTCCCGCGCGACGCCTTCAAGACTGTGCAAGCCGGCGCGCACGTCAACAGCGGCTTGCGTGATCGTATGCAACGGCATAACTACGCCGTGGGGGAGTTTTCGCCAGGCGGGCTCTATCACAATCCCAATGGCAACCCGGCCAACGAGGGCACCACCAAGGGCATTCAAGTGCAGTTTCACCCCAACTTTCCTGTCCAGGACCATAACGCGTTGTGGACATTCGACGGCACCTTTCCGCCCAAACTGCTTCAAGTCCGCTATGGCCAAGCGATGCTGATGCGTCATTACGATGCCTTGCCCATTGACCCATCGGCCAACCGGGGCTTTGGCCTGCACACCATCACCACCCATGAACATAACGGCCACTCGCCTGCGGAAAGCGATGGCTTCGCCAACGCGTTCTTCTTCCCGGGCCAGTACTACGACTATCGCTGGCCGATCCAGTTGGCCGGTTACGACAGCATCAATACCAGTGCTCAGGATCCGCGTGCGGCATTCCCCTGCGACCCCGGTGAAACCCTGTTCGTCAACGACGCCACCCCCGGCTTCAAGACCTGCGACAACGGCACCATCAAGATCCGTGGCGACTGGCGCGAAACCATGAGCAGTCACTGGTTCCACGATCACATGCTCGATTTCACCGCGCAGAATGTCTACAAGGGCAATGCGACGATGATGAACTACTACAGCGCCGTGGACCGTGGCAACGAGGCGGTCGACGACGGGGTCAACCTGCGCTTGGCCAGCGGTTCGGGGCTGGGGTGGGGTAACCGTGACTATGACGTCAACCTGACGATCGCCGACAAGGCCTGGGACCAGGCCGGCCAGTTGTGGTTCAACCCCTTCAACACCGACGGTTTTCTCGGTGACCAGGTGCTGACCAACTGGGAGTACAAACCCTTCCTGGACGTACGTGCCCGCCGCTACCGTTTGCGCATTCTCAACGGATCGGTTTCTCGCTACTTCAAGCTGGCGGTGGTGCGTCAGGTCAATGGTAATGGTGGCGAGTTTCCTGGCCCGAACAACTCCGGGGTTTCCTATAACCGGGTGCCGTTCCACTTGATTGCCAACGACGGCAATATCATGGAGCACGCGGTGCCGTTCGATGGCAGCCTGGACCTCGATAGTGACGGCGACACACAGAACCACAATGGCATTCTGCCACTGCTTGGCGTTTCCGAACGCCATGACATCGTCATCGACTTCGCGAAAAACGGCATCAACCCGGGCGACAAGATTTTCTTCGTCAACATCGAGGAGCATGAAAACGGCAAGCGTCCCGAACGTGACATTCCATTGGCGGATGTACTCTCCGGGAAGTACCTGCCCGTTGTCCGGCAAACCAGCCACGGGCCACAGTGGGTCAACGGTGACCCGGGCGTGGGCCTGTTCCTGCAACTGAACGTCCAGCCTTACACCGGCCAGGATGTCAGCATGAATCCGGTCGACTTCGAGCCCGCCAAGCCTGGCAAGCCCGAGGGCAAGGTCATGATCCCCCTGCCCTTGAACCGTGATGACCCTGCCGATATCGCCCGGCTTGCCCAGGCGCGGCACCGCACCTTTATCTTTGGCCGCTCCAACGGCACGGATTTCAAGCCCTGGACGATCAAGACCGATGGCGGCGAAGGCTTCGGCATGGACCCGCGCCGGATTTCAGCCGCGCCACAACTGGCCACTGGCCCGACACCGGCAGGGTTCAAGGGTGAAGGCACGCTGGAAGTCTGGAAGATCGAGAACGGCGGCAATGGCTGGAGTCACCCGGTGCATGTGCATTTCGAGGAAGGGATCATTCTCACTCGAGGCGGCAAACCGCCACCAGAATGGGAAAAAGGCGCGCGCAAGGATATCTACAATGTAGGCCGCCATCCTGAGAGCCTCGACAATGTCGAAATGGCCATACGCATCCGTGAGTTTGCCGGTACCTACATGGAGCACTGCCACAACACACAGCATGAGGACACGGCGATGCTGCTGCGCTGGGACTCTGAACACCCGGGCCAGATTCAATTGATGCCCACGCCATTGCCCAGCTGGGACGGCGTGAAATTCGTGGCCTCGGTTGCGTTACCGACATTCCGTACAGGAGATGGTGTCGGGCCACAGGTCGAGGTCGACAATGACCAGGAAGATAGCAGCGGTAGTGGCAGTGGCAGTGGCAGTGGCAGCGGAGGCTAGCGTCGTCTATCAAACGACTGGTCATGGCGTCAGCAAACGCAAAGAACCGGCTGCATGATCGTTTCAATCCCAAAGCCGCCTGTCATCACTGTCGGCTTTGGGTCGGATGCGCTCTCTGTCCGAGACGCGTTACCTGTTCGACGATGGCAATGACATGTTCATTCTTTGTAGTAGGCGCTGACGTCGTCGAGTTTCAACTTCGCGGGTACCGCCCGCTTCGCCGTCTCGGATCCGGTCGACAGGGGTACGCTCTGCGTGACGTTGGCCATCCGGGTGATTTCCACCTGCAACTTGTCCTTGCCGAGCAGGTAATCGGCCAGTTTCTGGGAAAACGGCCAGTAGTTCAGATCGGCAGTCAGGGTCAGCGGCCCGACGGCGTCGGCCGGCACCAGGAAGGAGAACTCCCCGATATCGTAGCCCTTGGGCAGAATGCGGTTGTCCGAGAGAATCTGCGTGGCATTCCAGACCTCGACATCCAACGGATTGCCGTCCTTGTCGCCTATATGCACCTTGAAATTTCGCGTGTTGACCTCGGTCTTGCCGTCCTTGATCGAGCCCAGGCGATAGATCTCGCGACCATTGGCATCCTGCACCCGGAAATCGATCCACATCTCCCGACCCTCGGGAAAGCCGGTCGGCAGCTTGTGCCCGGCGCCGACATTGGTCACTTTGACGGCCACCGAGGTGTATTGCCCGGGCGTCATGGCTGCCGGTACTTGCTGGAACTTTATGTCCCCGGCACGCGCGAGCATGTCGCGTGCGCGTTGCGCGCCCTCCTCCTGACCGAGATGCTTGAGCATCGTCGCGTTGGCTCCGCTGAACCAATGCGAGGCGACCTCCTCGCGGTCTGGCCCCATGATCGCGGCCTTACCCGCAAAGCCCGGCATGTGACAGCTCTGGCAGGTCACATTGTTAAGGCTGTAGGTGCTCTCCTGCCATTCGTCATAGGTGCGCTCGACCGCCACGCTGCTGAAGGGATGCGTGACGTTGTGACAGGTGCCGCAAAAGTCCGAGCGCGTGTGCAGAGCGGAATACACGGTGTCGTGATAAGGCGAAACGGCATCCTTGCGCGGGCCGAACTTGGTCGGTTTGCCGTTTGCCCGAGGGCTCAGGACATAGGCACCGTTATCGAGGCCTGTGCGGGCACTGATGTTGTGGCAGGTCTCGCAATCGACCCCTGGCATCGGATGATTCTTCTCGCTGTCTTCAATCGAGGAGCGGTTGACTTGCGAAGTGATCTGCCCGGTCGTGAGACCGATCGGGGTATGGCAGCCGGTGCAGAAGTTATCGACCTTGCCCTCGGTGGCCGCACTCGCGCGCTTGAGCAAGGCCCGATAGATGGGTTCATCCCAGGCCTGGGACATCATCGATGAACGCCACTGCCTGTAGATCTCCGTATGACAAGCGCCACAGACCTGGGCATTGTCGAAGTCCTTCACATTCAAGACCAGGTTGCCGGTGGTATTGGCCCGATGGGGAAAGAACGGCATCCCGCCAATCACATGCATGAGCCTGGAGCGTGCCGGCTCCAGCCACTTCTCATTGCCTTGACTGTCATTGCCCTGAGGTTCGTCGGCCGCCACCAGCGTGGCCGTGAGCAGGCAAACCAGTAAGCACAACAGACGACGCAGCGGCGCTACCTTGGAGTGGTTCATAACGACTTCCCCTGGACAGTTGCAGAGGATGACTGCAGCACTTCCATTGAGTAACCAAGGGTATTTCGTGATGCAACCCGATGGTTACATCAATCACTCAATGGGGGTACTTACAGCTCCACGGCGTCCCGACACCTTTCATGAACGGGATACCCTCGCTCAG
The DNA here is from genome assembly GCF_057839025.1 of Pseudomonas sp. KH_046_1. Lineage (NCBI taxonomy): Bacteria > Pseudomonadati > Pseudomonadota > Gammaproteobacteria > Pseudomonadales > Pseudomonadaceae > Pseudomonas > Pseudomonas sp. KH_046_1. Next base: position 3,023,198 of record NZ_CM174481.1, on the reverse strand, counting down.
CAATTACCCTGCCATCGATGTAACAATACTTGTCGGCATACCTGAACGCCCCGCAAACATTGCTCGGAATTTGAAATGTCTGAGTTGATGGAGATGCGAACCCTGCTGGGGATTCGCGCCCATTGGCGGGGTGAATTCACGCCGAAATCGGGGGGGATTCAGATCAAGGGCCAGTCCTGCGATACAACCGCCGCACAACATCCGATAGCTGCATTACCCTCCGGGGTTAATGAGCCGCTCTGATCCGTTACTTGGCCCGCCGACTCTCTATCGCTGCAACCTGCTGCACTTATGCACCTGATTGCGGAATAGGAAAGCGTTTCTCCGCGCAGTGCACCTCGCCAATCCGGGGCCACTCACTTTACTCGATAGAACTTACTCCCGGTCTTTCGTCGACCGGATGAGACTGCCCCGTAACTTCACAATGGCCTTCTGCATTTGCACGAAGTCGTCAGGGTCAAGACCGGTTTGCGGAAAGCCGTCTTCGGTGAGGCCTTCGCGCAGTTTTCGCCCCTCTTTGGTGAGACTGATCCGCACCTGGCGTTCGTCTTCCGGGTCGCGCTGGCGCAGCAGATATCCCATCGCTTCCAGCTTCTTCAGGATCGGCGTGAGGGTATTGGATTCGAGAAACAGCTTTTCGCCGAGGCTGCCAACGGTCTGGTTGTCTTCCTCCCACAGCGCAACCAGGGTGATGTATTGCGTGTAGGTCAGGCCGAGCCGTTCAAGCATCGGTTTGTAGGCCTTGCCGAAGGCCAGGTTGGTGGAATAGACCGCAAAACACAGGAACTCGGAGAGTTTGAGATCCAGGGCGGATGTCTTGTCGGTGTTTTTCATGGACGTTCTCTTGGGTCAATCTGGCGAGGCTGAAACTATACGTCGTACGCGATGGTATCGGAAGTGCGTATAAACACCGACGGCCGGCTCACCGGGAAGATCCCTGGTGAGTCGGCCGTGCAGTGGGTTATGCGGTCAGGACGTTGATGTCGACATCAATGTTGCCGCGTGTGGCCTTGGAGTACGGGCAGATTGCATCGGCGTTGTGCGCCAACTCAGTCGCCACCCCTTGGTCCAGCCCTGGCACCCGCAAGGTCAGTCGGGCCTGGAGGAAGTAGGCCGCGCCGGTCTGGCCCAGGTCCACTTCGATGTCGACGGCCGTATCTGTCGGCAGTGTCACCTTCATCTGTTGGGCGGCCAGCCCCACCGCTGCGATGTAGCAGGCCGACCACGCTCCGGCGAACAGTTGCTCGGCTTTCGGGTGTGGCTGGACGGCGGTGAGCACGTGTGCCGGTGTGTCGCTGCCGGGGGACGACAGCACGATGTCGAGGTTGCCGTTATGGCCGCGCGATGTATTGCCTGCGCTGTTATGAGTGGTGTGGGTTTTGCCGCTGGCCAGTACTTTTTCGATCTTGCTCATGGGGACTTCCTCAGGATTTAATATTTCGTGCGATTATATCGCATACGATATTTGTAACATTTAAAAAGACAACGTTCATCAATTGGCGTGTGCAATGATCCAGTTGTTGCCGTTTTGGCCATGGGAAGCGTGAGCGGTCGAGATAAAGATTGTGCGGCGGCTTCCGGTGTTCATGGCTGAGTCTCCAAACGGCAAGGGTTGTCGTTGCTTCTTATCGCTTTCGATTAGATCGCATGCGATATGTAAATACTCAACCAAACCCCCAATGATGTCAAAGCCTATTTTATGCCTTGGCGATGAGCGGTAGACGCGAGATCAACCTCGCTACCCTCCCCCTTGTCGAAAAGGATGATGGGCTTCTCACCGTCCGGCCCTGCGGGGACCTCTGGTTAAGCGCTTCGGATCGCTCTCACGCATGACGATCAACTCGTTGGCGCTGAAATGAAATGGACGTATTTCACTCGAAAAAAAACCGGCCAATCGAGCCGGTTTTCTTTGACTTGCTGATACCCGCACCCACAAAAAACCCCCTCACAAGGAGGGGGTCTGATGTTTGAACGGTTCAGACGGTTTCACCCGTCTTTTCCCGGACTTTCGTCAGCTCAGCGCAGCGCAGGAATACCCGCAAACAGCCACGAAGTCTCTTGAACCGGAGTTGCTTCGTTGCGTTTACGCGCCCACTGGGTCAGCGCCACCATCATCGCAAAACCGAGCACGATCAACACCGGATAGGCCATCAGCAACTCGGTGAGCGAATACTTCCAGGCCAGCGGTCGACCGACACCGAGCATGGCGGCATACAGCCAGGACACGCCCGACAGTGCACCAGAGAACAGGGCAAACATTCGCACATTGATCTGGAGATCAAGCAGCGAACCGGCCTTCAGCATTGCCGGCAATACATAGCGGTGCAACAACATGCCGTTGAACGTCAGCAGCAATACAATAATAACTTTGGCTTGAAGTTTCGGATTGGCAAAATAGGTCATGCCTTTTTCAAGGTAATCAATACCTATAATCGCAGCTCCGGTGACCCACAAGAATATCAACGCATTGGCAACAGACTTCTGAAGACTGGCCATATGTTCATTATCGTGCCCCGACGACACACGACCTTTCAACAAATCCTTGACCATGGCGGCATCGCTGGCAAACACCAGGCCGATAGCTACGCAGCAAGCCAACAGGTGAACGTACACAACGCCTAAACGCAAAAACTCCATGGATTCTTTCTGGCCGATCAGGCCGATCATTGTATTAATATCCAAGACTACATCTCCACTTATTGCGGCAGTGCAAATTGACCATGCCCCAGGCATGCGAATTAATTAATTAATTAATTAATTAATTGCGCCTGCACGATTAAATTCGCATTGATTGAAGCAACTAAATAATTGGGTATTACAAGAGAGAGCGACTCGCCCAGCGAGTCAGTGATGACGGCATACTATCACTCCAGGTCTCAGGTAAAAAAAATCCCCATGCGCATTCCATTCAATGCAGATGAGGTATACGTCCATTTTTCTAGTGAGTGCAGCGGGTCTCTAAGGATCCGCCTGCTGGAAAATCAGAGCCCAGCATATCCCGATCGTTCATTTTTTGAGCAAAAACATCGACAAACGGTACTGTTTCCAGCACCTGGGGATCCCTGCCCCATTGGCTGAAACCCGCGTCGCCACGACGCTGAATCGTTTCTTGTTCCCTGCCGAAAAAAAACCGCTTTTGTGCTGAACTTTCGTCGCCAGACCCGACCAACGGCGAAAATTGCTTACCACGAAGGCCTGCGAAAAATTTCGAAAATGGGCCCGCTGGACTCTTTCGACCAGGCTGTCGGCAAGTTCTCCATCGCCTATGCCAATCAAAATGCGAAAGATCATGCCGCGCTGATAGCTGCGGAAAAATCAGGACGGATCAATGCACTCAGGGAATAAGAGTAATGAACCCCTCCATGGCCCTGCGAGCAGCAGAGCCATGGCTCGAACGGATCAGCCGCGAATGAACTTCAGCAGATCCTGATTGACCACATCGGCGTGCGTCGTGCACATCCCGTGCGGGTACTTCTCGTACACCTTCAGGGATCCATTTTTCAGCAACTTGCTCGACAGCAGCGCAGAGTCGGCAATGGGAACGATCTGGTCGTCATCACCGTGCATGACCAAAGCAGGTACGGTGATCGCCCGCAGGTCATCCGTGAAGTCGGTTTCAGAGAAGGCCTTGATGCACTCATAGTGGGCATTTGCCGCGCCGGCCATGCCTTGCCGCCACCAGTTCTGGATCATGCCCGGCGAAACAGCGGCACCCGGGCGGTTGAAGCCGTAGAACGGGCCACTGGCAACATCCAGATAAAACTGAGACCGGTTGGCCGCCAGTTGCTTGCGCATGTCATCGAACACCTCGATTGGAAGACCGCCCGGGTTTGCCGGGCTCTTGACCATGACCGGCGGTACCGCACCAATCAAAATCAGCTTGGCCACGCGCTTGTGCAATTGACCATGCCGGGCGACATAGCGCGTCGCCTCCCCGCCGCCGGTCGAGTGGCCGATATGCACGGCGTTGCGCAGGTTCAGTTGCTGTACCAACGCGGCGACGTCCGCCGCGTAGTGGTCCATGTCGTGGCCATCGCTTACCTGAGACGAGCGGCCGTGGCCGCGCCGATCGTGTGCAATGACGCGATAGCCCTGGCCAACGAAGAACAGCGCCTGGCTGTCCCAATCGTCACCGCTGAGCGGCCACCCATGGTGGAACACGATGGGCTGGGCGTTCTTCGGGCCCCAGTCCTTGTAGAAGATTTCAACACCATCTTGGGTTGTCACTTTGCTCATGGTCATGTTTCCGCTATGGGTGTCAGGAGAGTTGAAGGACGCGAGTGCAAGGCCGGGTGCCGTGGACAAGGCAACGAGGGCCGTGGCACTCAGGCCGAGCACCAGAAAATCCCGTCGGTCCGGGCTGACAAGCCCTGAATTTTCGCTATCGCTCATGGGTGACTCCGCGTCAGTCAGTGACACGGGAGCCGCAAGGACTCCCCTGTCTGGTCAGGAAATGGGCCATGCCCAAGGTCAGCGCCCTTCCAGCTTTTTCACGACCTCATCGGTCGTCATCACACCGTTGGCGATGTAGCGGAAGTTGACCAGCGCGCTACCGTACCCGTCGCCATCAGGCAGCTTCGGGCCGGCGACGGCGTCACGTACGACAACCACCTCGAAACCGCGCTCCAGAAACTCGCGAAGGTGCGATTCGACGCACAGGTTGGACGCCATGCCGGCCAGGATGATTTTGTCGACCCGCTGCTTGCGCAGCTGCAGCATCAGGTCGTTGCTTTGCGGGCCATACAACTTGTGCGGTGAGGCGACGAGGGTCTTGCCGTCTTCGATGAAGGGTTTGAACTCCTTCATGAAATCGGCACCCGAATTGCGGAATCCATCCAGCGTCAGGGCGCCCTTGCGGTCGAACATACCCAGCTTGTGTTGGACGGTCTCCGCTGGCGCTTCAAACTCCCACTGATGATCGTGGGGGTAGTAGTAGTGCGGCGAGATCGCTACGGTCGCTCCGGTCTGCTTGAACGCCGTGAAAAGCCGGGTCAGATTCGGCACCAGATTTTGCTCGGTAACGCTCTGGCCGAAGATTGACCAGCCCGCCCCCTCCGGGCTCATGAAGTCTATCTGCGGGTCGATCACGACCAGTGCGGTTCGACTGGAATCCCATTGAAAGGTGGAGGCCGGGAGTGCCGGTTTGGCTGGATCGACGTAGGGGTTCTCGGCGGCGTAGCCGATGCCGGGCGCCATCAGGATGGCCCCCAGCAAGGTGGCGCAGGAGATGAGTCTGGCGGGATGAATTCGGTTGAAGGTCATGTTGCACGTCCGCAGTGTGGGGGTGGTGCATTCACGGTACGGCGAGAAGGCGGCACGAAATGGACATATATCCCTGGATTTCGGCCGACAAGCTCACTCACCTTGCATGAGACGGGTGGGCTCAATGCCACCCGTGACCTTCCAGACAGCAAGCGCGTACCATGGCCCCATTCAGACTGTGGATGTTCCGTGCATGCAGCGTCACATATGTTTCCTGGTCTATCCGGGCTTCGTATTGCTCGATCTGAGTGGCCCGCTCGAAGCCTTCTCCAACGCCAATCGTGCGCGCCCTTCTGGCTATCGATTCACAGTCGCTTCGCTTGAAGGCGGATTGATCGGCGCTTCGAGCGGACTGCAAGTCGCGACCGAAGCCTTGCAGGTTGTCGACCAACTCGACACGCTGATCATCGTCGGTGCACCCACCGCTCCAATCGATGACAGGATGCTGCCGATGGCAGCGGCGATACGACAGATGTCCCCGCGCTCTCGCCGCACTGCCAGCGTCTGCACCGGCGCCTTCCTGCTGGCCGAGAGCGGCCTGCTTGACGGTCGTGTCGCGACCACGCACTGGAACTACGCGCCGCAATTGCAGGCACGCTATCCGGCACTGCGCGTGGACGGAGATCGAATCTGGACCGAAGACGGGAATGTCTGGACGTCCGCCGGTATGTCGGCTGGCATCGACATGGCCCTGGCGATGATCGAGCAGGACCTGGGCAAGGAGGTGTCACGCTCCGTCGCGCGCATGCTGGTTGTCTACTATCGGCGACCCGGTGGCCAGTATCAGTTCTCTTCGCTGCTGGATTTCGACCCTGGCTCGGATCGGATCCGCACGGTGCTGAGCCATGTGCGCGATCACCTGCGGGATGATCTGTCAGTTGAGCGTCTGGCAGATGTTGCACATATGAGCGTACGCCAGTTTGGTCGCGTGTTCGCGGCGTCGGTCGGGGTGACACCGGCGAAAGCTATCGAGCGCCTGCGTATCGAGTCGGCGCGGCCAATGGTCGAGGACGGACACCAGACTTTCGAAGAGATCGCCAGGTGCTTCGGATTCGGCGATGCCGATCACATGCTTCGCAGCTTCGTGCGAGTCGTGGGGCGCACGCCACAGGAACTGCGTCGCAGCGCCCGTCAGGCCAAAGGCAATGGTGGGTCCGGAAAAAAAACGGATCAATCGTCCACGTAATCGAAGACTCGGTGATCCAGCGGGCCAGGAGCTGCTGTTTCGCCCGATCAGCAGTCGCTCTCACGGCACCCCTTCACGCTATTACACGCGCATACACCGATCTGTCGACGTTCCCACCGGATAGAATCACCCCTACCCTTCTTCCCGACATGGCTTCACGCTCCTCGATGAGCGCGGCCAGCGCCGCCGCACCGGCCCCTTCGACGAGGTTGTGGGTATCGGTGTAATACACACGCATGGCCTCGGCGATCTGGTCATCGCTGACCGATACGATCCGCGCGGCACCTGCCGCGTAGACAGCAAAGGCTTCAGGAATTGGCTTACGCACGGCAAGGCCGTCGGCAAAGGTGTTGGCCGAGGCGGTTTCGCGTATTGCTCCAGCATCAAACGATAACTTAGCGGCCAGGGCCTCACTGGAAACCACGCCAACCACCTGTGTTTCCAGACCCAGCGCATCGCGAGCGGCGATCACCCCGCAAATCCCCGATCCACAGCCAATCGGCACATAAACGGTATCCAGGTCTGGCGCTGCGTTGAACAGCTCCAGCGCATAAGTGGCGACGCCTTTGACCAGCTCGGTGTGAAACGGCGGAACCAGGAACAGGTCATGCACGCGCGCAAGGCGGGCAGCCTCTTCACGGGCATCATCGAAATCGCGGCCATACTCGACCACTTCAGCGCCAAAGCCACGCATGGCGTTGTTCTTTTCTACCGAGTTACCTTGCGGCACGACGATCAACGCCCGCAAACCCAATGCGCCAGCCGCCAGCGCCAGGCTCTGGCCATGGTTGCCGCGGGTAGCGCTGACGATGCCCTTCGCGCCCGGGTGCTCGCGTTTGAGCCAGTGCATGAAGGTGATACCACCACGTACCTTGAAGGCACCGGTAGGCGTGTGATTTTCGTGCTTGACCCACACCGTGCAACCCAACCGCTGAGCCAGCAAGGGCCAAGGGTACTGGGCGGTGGCCGGCATGACCTGGTAAACGCTGCGAGCGGCCTGTTCGATATCGTCGCGAGTCAGTCTGTGCATGAGTGGTCCCCCTGAGATTTTGCCCAGTCTGAACACGGGCGCAGTGTTCCGGCTTTCAGAAAACTGACCTGACTTTTGCCCCCACTCTTCACTACTATGGTGTCCATGAGTCATCGAAATCGCCTGCCGCCACCACTCCTGTCCGAACCGGTCCGCCGTATCGAGGCCGGGCCTTGGGCAATCGAATTACTCCCCGGCTGCGCCTACGCGACCCGATATGTCGCGACCCAGGCGGGAATCGGCTTCGCTTTCGACAGCCAGCGAGGCCTGCACGCCATCGGCAGTGACCGAATACGCCCCTTCGATGCCGTGCCCAACGGCCTGGCGTTCGTCCCCGCCGGCTGTGACGTGCTGTCCGAATCACCCCAGGGCGGTGAATACCTGCGGGTGATGCGCACCGACGGTATGGCATTGGTGGGGGATCGAGCCTTCAACAATCGTATCGATCGGCAGGCCACTGCCCTCGCACAGCGAATGCGCGCCGCGCTGTTGCTGGCCTCTGTGGAGGACGATTGGGAAGCCTGGGCACTCGCATTGTCCGAGCGGGCGACGGGTAGCGAAGCCGTGTCGACAGCACCCCATGGCTCGATAACCGGCAACCGGATGCGCTTGCTCGATGAGTTCATTGATGAAGGCCTCGATGGCCCCTTGAGCGTACCGGCGATGGCGGGGTTGCTTGGATTGTCCGAAGGATATTTCATGCGGGCATTCAAAAACGCTACCGGCAAAAGTCCGCACAGTTACCTGATCGACCGACGCCTCGCCAAGGCCCGTGCCTTGATGCGCGATTCGACTGCCACGCTGACGGAGATCGCCTACGCCTGCGGTTTCAATTCACAGGCGCACATGGCGACCACCTTCAAGCAACGCCTTGGAGTGAGTCCGGCGCAGTTGCGCCAGCGTGCGAGGTTCAGTTAGCGCCAGGTTATTTTGATGTTTGCAATGGGCTGATTGCTGCCTGCCTTTGCCGACAGGCAGAAATCGGCCGAGAGTGGCCGGTGGTCGTTGCATTTCGATTGTCGCCGGCGTTTGGCTAAGCTTAATAAATCAGGGCGAACTGAAACCTGGGTGATTGCATCCATCAACGGATCTGGATTGGCATCAAGACGGTACTCCCAAAGGAGACGACTATGTATGCGGTGATAAGAACCTACCTGGGTACTGGAGCAAAGGAGCTTTTCGAGCGGTTGGAACAGCGCAATGCCGACGTCGAAGCTACCTTGCGGACCGTGCCTGGCCTCGTTAGCTACACACTGTTGAATACGGGTGATGGTGGCACGGCGGTGACTGTTTGCACGGATAAGGCCGGCAGCGATGCGAGCCTGAAAGTCGCGCGTGAATGGATTCAGAAAAATGCATCGAATATCCACGCGAACCCGCCGATCGTGACGGAAGGTCCGGTCATTGTGCAGATCAGCTAGCGACCGATCAGCAAGGTAGTGAGTGCTATACTTTTTTCAGATTGCACGGGGTGTGCAACGTTCCCCACAGTACAGCTACCGACTGCTGCCGGACAGAGGAGGTCTGCAGCAACCCGAGATGGGAGGTGTTGCATGAACCGGCACTATTACATCAGTGACAATCTCAACGATCTTGAAAACGTTGAATATGAATTGGAAGCCAGCGGCATCAATTCCGAACAGATTCATGTACTCAGTGAAAACGTTGCTGATGTAGAAGAACATCACCTCCACGAGGTCAACTCGTTAATGGAACAGGATGCTGTTCACTCTGGTGAGATTGGTGCGGTGGTTGGTGTGCCACTCGCGGCGCTGGTGCTGGGTGGCGCCTATTGGATGGGTTGGACCGAGTCCGCCGCAGGCTGGATGCCTTTTATCTTCCTTGCCATTGTTGTATTGGGCTTCTGCATCTGGGAAGGCGGCTTTTTTGGGTTCCAGGTGCCGAACACTCACTTCCGCAATTTCAAGCAGGTGGTAAAAGAAGGCAAACATATCTTCTTCGTGGATGTTGAACCGGATCAAGAATCGGTACTGGACCAGGTAATCAAACAGCATCCAAAGCTGAAGATCGCTGGCACGGGAGCGGCAGCTCCCCACTGGACAGTGGCTTGGCAGCACAAATGGCATCAGTTCAAGCGAGTGATATCGGGTTAGTGCCTGGAGACTCAAGGCCATCCGAAAGCTGCTTACTGGCCAAAGAAAATGCCCCTGCTGAGGAAGATATAGTCTGCCTCGGTGGCCATCAGCCCGATGAGCACCAGTAAACACAAAGGCGGGACCAGTATGGCGTAGACCAAAGCCAGGCGCTCCCAGGCCATATGCATGAAGATGGAGACAATCAAACCTGCCTTCAACAACATGAAAGTTATAATCAGGGACCACCGAAGGTAGCCATGGAAGTGGAAATAGTCGACAAGGTACGACAGCGTGCTGAGGACGAATAACAGCCCCCAGATTTTAAGATACAAACTGATTGGATGTTGCTGACCCTGAACATGTGCCATCACCCGTGCTCCTCTACCATAAATAGAAGAAAGCAAAAATAAATACCCACACCAAATCCACGAAGTGCCAGTAAAGCCCGGCTATCTCGACGTTCTGATAGTTTCCGGAGCGCTCATAATCTCCGCGCCATACTTTCAGCGCCACAATGCTGAGGTAAAGGGCGCCGATTGACACATGCAGTCCGTGAAAACCGGTAATCATGAAAAAGCTGGCACCAAATTGCGCCGCCCCCATGGGGTTCCCCCAGGGACGCACCCCTTCTGCGATGAGCTTGGTCCATTCAAATGCCTGCATGCCGACGAATGTCACACCCAAGGCAGCGGTGGCCAGCATCAGGGCCGTGGTTTTCGCGCGATTACGGCGATAGGCGAAATTGACGGCCATGGCCATGGTGCCGCTGCTACTGATCAGCACAAAGGTCATGATGGCGATCAGAATAAGCGGGATTTCCCTGCCGCCGATCGTCAATGCGAACACTTCACTGGGGTTCGGCCAGGCGCTGGTGATGGTCATGCGTACCGACATGTAGCCGGTCAGGAAACAGGTGAATATAAACGTATCGCTGAGCAGGAATATCCACATCATCGCCTTGCCCCAGGGCACCTGCTTGAAGGCGTCTTTATCCGAAGACCAGTCGCTGGCGATGCCCTGCCATCCCGGTGCAGGCGGCGAACCTGGTGGATTGGATGTACTGGATTCGACTTGGGCTTGTGAGTGCAATGCCATGGCTGTTCACCTCAGGCCGCAGAATCTGGCGATGGCTTCATAGGTTTGCGGCGTGCTGGCCAGCAGCGCGAATAGCACGAACCAAAGGCCCAGCAAGTAATGCCAATAGATGGCACAGAGCTCTACGCTGGCGCCAAGTTGCGCCAGTGGCACATGACGCAGAAATCTGGCGACGATCCAGCACCAGGCGATCAGCCCGCCCAGCAGGTGGAACCCATGCAGGCCGGTCAACAGGTAGAAGAAACTGTTGGCCGGATTGCTGGCGACAAAGTAGCCCCAGGCGACAAACTGCTGCCAGACCCAGAGTTGCCCCGCCAGAAAGGCAATGGCAAAGCCCCCCCCCAATGCAAAACCAATGACAGTTGCGCCCGGGCGAGCCTTTCGGGCGGCCATACGCGAGCACTGCAGTGCGATGCAACTCAACACCAGGAAAGCCGAATTCAGCCATAGCGGCCGGAGATTGCCTAACGGCGCCAAAGGCTCTGTCAGGGGTAGCCAGTCGACCATTTGAGAACGGGCAATAAAGGCGATCAGGAAGAGGAAGAATAACGAACTCACCACCACCAGAAACAAGCGCAGGCCTACCCTTGCAGTTTGCCTTCTATCGGCATCCTCGGCGGCGTGAATACCCTCAGGGTCGCGACTCCAGCTGCCACCGGGATCAGCGCCGTCGGCGTTTCTCAATAGCAGCCTGTTCATGTCTTGATGTCCGCCTTAGTTCCGGCACTGAGTTGCCGCATGTGCTCCAGCTCCTCGGCGGAGACCGTTTGCGGCACGAAATCCTGCTCTATCCCCGGCACACTGTAGTCATAGGCCCAGCGATGCACGACCGGCAACCTCTCTCCCCAGTTACCGTGTTTCGGCGGGGTGTCCGGCGTTTGCCATTCCAGGCTGGCCGCGCCCCAGGGATTACTGCCTGCGGGTTTGCCCTTGAATGTACTCCAGGCCAGGTTGAACACGAACAGCAATTGGGAAACGCCGACGGTCAATGCGATCACCGTAATGAAGGCATTCAAGTCTTGCGCCGACTGCGGGATGAACGCGTAGTTTTCATAGGCGTAGTAGCGGCGTGGCATGCCCTGGAAACCCAGGTAGTGCATGGGAAAGAAGATGGCGTAGGTGCCCAGAAAGGTAATCCAGAAATGCAGCTTGCCCAGGGTGTCGTTCAACATGCGCCCGGTGACTTTCGGGAACCAGTGATAAATGCCGCCGAACACCACCAGTACCGGAGCGACCCCCATGACCATATGAAAATGGGCCACGACGAAATAGGTGTCCGAGAGCGGTATATCCACGATCACATTGCCGAGAAACAACCCGGTCAGACCGCCGACCAGGAAGGTGACGATAAAGGCCAGGGCAAACAGCATCGGCACGGTCAGATGGATGTCGCCCCGCCACAGGGTCAGCACCCAGTTGTAGACTTTCAGCGCGGTCGGCACTGCGATGACCAAGGTGGTGACGGCGAAGAAAAAGCCAAAGTACGGGTTCATTCCGCTGACATACATATGGTGCGCCCAGACCACGAAGCTGAGTACGCCAATCGCAATAATGGCCCACACCATCATTCGGTAGCCGAAGATATTTTTACGCGCATGCGTACTGATCAAGTCAGAGACCAGACCAAACGCAGGGAGAGCAACGATGTAGACCTCCGGGTGGCCGAAGAACCAGAACAGGTGCTGGAACAATATCGGGCTGCCACCCTGGTGATCGAGCTGCTGCCCCAGCGAGATCATCGCCGGCATGAAGAAGCTGGTGCCCAACAGCTTGTCGAACAGCATCATGACCGCACTGACAAACAACGCCGGGAAGGCCAGCAAGGCCATGATCGAGGCCATGAAGATGCCCCATACCGAGAGCGGCATGCGAAACAAGGTCATGCCGTGCGTGCGCGCCTGCAACACCGTGGTGACGTAGTTCAACCCGCCCATGGTGGCCGCGACAATAAAAATCGCCAGTGAGACGAGCATCAAGACAATGCCCCACTCGACCCCCGGTGTTCCCTGAGTAATGGACTGTGGCGGATAGAGCGTCCAGCCGGAACCTGTGGGGCCGCCAGGGACAAAAAAACTGCTGAGCAACACCAGTACCGCCACCAGGTAAAACCAGTAGCTGAGCATGTTGACGTAGGGGAAGACCATGTCGCGGGCGCCCACCATCAACGGGATCAGATAGTTGCCGAAGCCCCCCAGAAACAAGGCCGTCAGCAAGTAAATGACCATGATCATGCCGTGCATGGTCATCGCCTGATAGTAAGCACTGGCGTCCATGAACGCCAAACTACCGGGGAAGCCTATCTGCATGCGCATCAAGCCGGACAACACCACGGCGATAAGACCCACGAATAAAGCCGTCAAGGAATATTGAATGGCTATGACCTTGTGGTCCTGACTCCAGATATATTTGGTCAGGAAGCTTTTAGGCTCGTGCAGTGCCTCTGTTTCGGCTTGCTCCGCATAGGCCATCACGTCATCCTCCTGCCGAAGTTTCAGTGTATTCCTGGCTGTTTTACGGCTACTTCCCTGGCTCCGCCTTGTTCGCATCAGCGTCAGCATTCGCTTTGGATTTGATAAAAGCGATCAGTGCATTCAGCTCCTCGTCACTCGGAGCCAAGGCCGGCATGACGGCTGCATAGCCCTTGACGATTTTGGCATTGGGATGAAGAACCGATTCTTTGATATAGCCCTCATCGACCTTTACGCTCGTATCGTCGGCAAGGGTTTGCGTCTTGCCATACAGGCCCTGCCAGCTGGGGCCGACGCCCTTGTTGCCATCGACACTGTGGCAGGCCAGACAACCAAGCGATCCGGCCAGTCGCTGTCCCTGCGCCACCAGGTCTTCACCCGGGCTCGACGCTTCGCCGGTCGAAGGTTCGTCGTCTTGCTGCGCAGCACCCAGTGATTTGATCAGGGCGATGACGGCACCCAGTTCATCGTCCTTGAGAGTATAGGCCACCATGACCGGCGGATAGCCCTGTACCAGTCGGGCCTTCGGATCGAGGATCGACTCTTTCAGGTAGGCCTCATCGACCAGCACACTGGTGCCATCGGCAAGCTGTTCAGTGCGGCCGTACAAATCCTTCCATCCCGGGCCGAGACTGGCACTGCCATCCTGGCTATGGCAGGCCTTGCAGCCGTACTGTTCGACCAACTGGCGGCCTTTTTCCAGCACGTTGTCTCGACCGGGTTTGGCAGCTGTGGTCAGTGTCTGCGCAAAAGTAGGCTGGCCTTTTAGCCATTGATCGAAGACGCTCTGCTCTTCCACGATCATATGGCCGCGCATGTTGTAATGACCTACACCACAGAATTCAGCGCAAAGGACTTCGTATTTTCCGGTTTTAGTCGGTGTAAACCAAAAGTACGACACCATCCCTGGCACCATATCCATCTTGCTGCGAATTTGCGGTACATAGAAATCGTGCAGAACATCTTTAGCGCGCAACAAGACTTTCACCGGCCGATCGAGCGGAAGGCGAACTTCATTATTCATTACAAGCACATCGTCCTGCCCGGCAGGATCCTTGGGATCAACACCGAGGGGATTGGCGGAATCTACAAGCTTGATATCCGACTTGCCCAACTTCCCGTCCTGGCCGGGAAAACGAAAGGCCCACTGCCACTGCTGGGCGACCACTTCAAGTTCGTAGGCATCTTTCGGCACCCGGATGAAATCGTTGTAGACAACCAGGCCTGGCGCCAACATTCCGGCAATACCTACCGAAGTAATGATAATCAACCATAATTCCAGCTTTTTATTTTCTGGCTGGTAGGCCGCCCTGGAACCTTCCTTGTGACGATAGCGCATCACCGCTACCGCCATGAATACCGTGATGGCGATGAAAAATATTCCGCTAATGATCAGGGTGATGAACAGGGTGGTGTCTATGGACCCCCAGTTGGATGCTGCCGGTGTCGCCTGCCAAGGCGCTAGTATGTGGAATAGCACGGATGCAATAACGATTAGTATCAGGATAATTGCTATTGCCATTTCCTCTTCATCCTATTCCTGTTGTTCATTGGTTATGCAAAAGCATCGCCACTGACGTCCAAGCAGGGCCGACAAATACCACCCATCCGGGCGGCAAAGTCAGTAAGAAGTATAGAGCCATCGGCTTGTACCGCGAGGTCGGCAAGCGAGGCCCGGCGCCCAGCTATACTGAATTTCTGATGACGGACGGCAGAGATCGGCCAAAAACTGCCCCAATAGTCGAACCCTGCCCTTGTGCAGTCATCAAACATAAGTGATGGCATTGAGCAGGAACGATAGTTACAGAGTCCAACAACCCACATGGGAGGTTTCGTCATGAGTGCCCTGACGATCGAAGGCTGGTGCAAAACCAGCGGCGCCCAAAAGTCCACCCCGATGGGGGAAGTCCATTTCTACGTCGACGGACCTCTCCATGTCCGTCTGGAGGAGGCCGAAGAGCGCTTGCAGAAGACTCACGAGCCTGAAGCCATGGTCGATGTCGATATTGACTCGATGGATCTGATCATGCCCGAGGGATACGCGCCCTTGTCCGACTGCCAGATGCGTGTCTATCTGCAGCACGAACGCGGACAGTTCCATCTGGTCGGACACCGAGCGAGTGACGGCAGCTTGATCTACACCAATGCGGTGTTGATTGATCAGTTGCTTGAGTAGCAACTACGCGATTGCCGGTATCGGTCTTTCTCCGTGGGGTGCCCCCACATGCGGGGAACCTCACTTTTTTTGGGGGAAAATGGCAGTGCCTTGACCTGGTTTGTAAACCCGGCCAAGTGCTTTTTTATGGCCGACTAGCTCGTATCCCCCCCGATTTTTCCATGGGATCTGGAAAAAAAGACGAAAAAATCGGCGCGGCCCTCATCTGCCTCCCAACTCGCCGCAAAGCCAGTAATGGTGCTGGCTGCGCTATCCAGGCAGGCAATAAGCGACTAGCCATTTCACTGCCGTTGGTCAGAACAATTGATCAAAAAACGAACGGATCCGGGGTTTTTCGTTCAGAATACGCCACAGGTGACACGGGCTCGGCCCCTCACCTGACCCCAGAAGCGGAAGTAAAACCTCCTATGCACAAAGTGCGATTGAGGTTTTTTGTTACCTGAAAATGGACATGATCGAATGACTAAAAAGTTCATTCGCGGAACCCGCTATTGTCTTGGCAGCGTAACGCCGCAAGATTAATTAATACAAATTCCTGGATCTTCATGGCAATCAGCAACGGCAAATTCCAACCAAGCCGTACTGAGAGCCATGTTGATTCAATATCATAACCAAGAGGTCACCATGGAACTTAGTATGTTTTCTTCGTCCACCGTGGAATATGTGCGTTTGGGCGTTGTATATTTCCATCTTATCGCCTGCTGTGTGGCAATCGGGCTGGTTTTGACCAGTGACATTGCAATGGTCAAGCAACTCCTGAAGGGGGATGCGTCAGGTCACCATGATGACGCGCATCTGGAAAGCCTTCAAAAAACCGTATCGCTTGCACTTGTAGCGCTTTGGATTACAGGCATTGGTATTATCGGGATCGATTATGCCGGCAAGGGGATGGAGTATTTCCTCAATCCAAAACTGCAAGCCAAGATCGGCATCGTTGTGCTGTTGACCTTTAACGGCTTCCTGTTGCATAGCGCTGTATTGCCGGCGCTGAAAAAAGCCGGTTCGTTACTGAAACTCTCCTTCAACCTGCGCATGCTGGCGCTGTTCTCGGGCGCCCTCTCTGGTGTGTCGTGGTTCTATGCCGCCATGCTCGGTGTTGGTCGTCCGCTGGCCTGGAAGTACTCGCTGGTGGAGTTGCTGGCAGCCTATCCGGTTCTCATCGTCGGTGGATTCGCGATGATGGTACTGCTCACTGCCTGGGCAAAAAACAAAGACACCGAAGCGCGCATGGAGCGAGGCACCTGGTCACCAGGAAACGCCGCCCTGGCTGGATGGTGAAGCCAGGTTGAACAAGGAAGTTCAGCTTCAGTAAATGAATTCCGCTTTTAGCTGTTAACAGAATCTCACTTGAGGATACCCAAATGAAATCCATGAAAGTTCTCTTCGTAGTCGCCACCCTGACCGCCTCTTCTCTGGCCATGGCCACCGGTGGTGGTGACAAGACCTTCGCACGCATGGAGTCGGCCCGGAAAGTCTCGGTGGAAACCTACCAGGTTGCACAGAAACAGAAGACTGAAGCCGCTGTCGCTGAAAGCAAAGCCAAGGCGACCGATCGCGCCAAAAGCTGATCTGTGTAGCGCGTCCCCCGGCCGACAGCAATGTGCGGTCTCAAGTCTCGAATGCAGCACTCAAGGTGCTGCATTTGCCGTTTTAACCGAAATCCCGTTTACACAAAATCCAGTGTGTTGAATCCACAGTCGTAAGCAGCCTTTCGCGAAGGGCTGCTTCACGCCCTGAGGAAGTCAGTCAACCTAAATCAAGACTCTTGAGGAGCGCCTGACCGGCGGAGTTTCCCTGCCGGCCGACGATAGTGAAATATCAAATACCCGCAGTAGTCATGGAGATAGGCATCTATCGCTTCCCCTTCATGCAGACTACGGAAAGATAAGCACCCCAAAGAACACCACACAGGGCAAGTATCAGCTCCGGATTGAAAATGTTCTGATCGACCGGTGCCACCAGGATTTCGCTATAAAGGCACAACGCGCCCGCGATCAACGCAATAAAGTAGCCGGTCCGGGTCCGGGTCCGGCGCAGCAACAGAACCTTTTTCAGACCCTCGTCTTTCCATTCTTGAAGGGGCATGAGTTGGATCTCTTCCAGCAGCACCACACCCCACAGCAACGCACACAACCAATAACCTATCATCATGATGCCCTCCAGTTTGAACATTGATTCAACATGAATGCAGCGGACGAAAATTTGTCGAGAGGTAAATATGCTTGATTGGAACGGCCACCACTATCGACGTTAGCAGGACTTCTTTGTGGCGATATCGGCCAAACGCTTGTAGTGATTCCACTACAAGCAGGCTGGATCCGGCGAAGCCGGGCATGTGCTGCGCATCATTGCTGCACAGTTCGTTAAACCGCACCTGAAGTTCAATCAGGACGATTCAATGATGCCCGGCCGTTTACCGCAGAGAGTGGCGGATGACGAGAACGATTGAGTGGCTCGGCTGCGTCGGATGGCAGGGTGTTCTAAGTTAACAGGCCGTTTTCGATGGCATAGCGGGCCAGTTTCGCGTTGCTGTCCATTCCTGTTTTTTCCAGGATGCGTGCCCGGTACGTCGTGACGGTACTCGGGCTCAAGTGCAATATCTCAGCGATGCGGACAATTCTCTCGCCTGAAGCGAGGAGCTTTAGTACTTCAAGCTCCCGGTCGGATAGCGCTTCGTGGGGTGCCCCGTCGCCTCTGCCGATAGCGTTGACCAGTTTTTCTGCCAGCTCAGGGCTGACGTGCTTGCCGCCTGAGGCCACCTTGCGAACTGCCGTAACCAGGGTGGCTGCGGAAATATCCTTGGTGAGGTATCCCGCTGCGCCGTGCTTGATTGCGCGTAACGCATAGGCCTCGACCGAATGCATGCTCAGCATCAGAACGGCGAGCTTGGGCTTCTCTGCACGCATGAGCTTGAGGAGTTGCAGGCCGGTCTTGTCGGGCAGCTGAATATCGACCAGCGCCACGTCGAAATCCTGCTCCCGGACCAGGAGCATTGCATCTTGTGCCGTCGCGGCTTCGCCCGTTACGTCGATCTCGCCGGCAGTCTCCAACATGCGTCGCACGCCATTACGCACGATGCTGTGATCATCCACCAGCAAGACTCTGATTTTGTGGTCAATCATCTGTATTTTCCATTCGGCAGTAGCCAGCAAGCCATGGAATCTGCTGCAGAGCTTGACGTTAGCAGGCGCAGAGCACACTTGCACTTTTGCCTCAGGCGTTAGTGCCCACTTCTCCGGACTGCGGGTGCAGTCGGTTGGAACGGCCTGTTCCCGGGCAATTTCCCCAGGATCCGGGGCATTGCGTCAACCTTGCTAATATTTCACAAGCCAACGCTCAGCTTTCAGCATGGTCAATACTGCAATGCCGGCTCCTGCATGACGCCTTGCGCGTGGCATCCATCTTGACTGGACATAGACATGGCCACAGTGACGACACCGATCGAAGTTTTCGACATGAAGACGTTGCTGACAGCGCTGAAGGCGTTGCGCAATGGTGACTTCACCACGCGTATGCCGGAAGACTGGACCGGCATGCCGGGCAAGATCGCCGACACGCTCAACGAGATCATCGACATGGCGGCCGACACCGCCACCGAATTCGAACGCGTGGCGCGACTGATCGGCAAGCAGGGCAAGGTCGATGAGCGTATCGAATTGCCGATGATGAAAGGCTCATGGCAAAAGATCGTCAACTCGAGCAATGCGCTGACCAGCGACCTCATCAGCCCGATGAGCGAGATGATTCGCGTTATCGGTTCAGTTGCCGAGGGTAATCTGAGCCAGCAGGTACCACCGGTACTCGACGGCCTGAAACTGCGGGGCCAGTTCCTCAAATCCGCCAAGATCGTGAACACCATGGTGACGCGACTGGGCTCCTTCGCTTCCGAGGTGACCCGCGTGGCGCGCGAAGTCGGCACTGAAGGGATTCTCGGTGGGCAGGCCAATGTCAAAGGGGTGTCCGGCACCTGGAAAGACCTGACCGACTCCGTCAACGACATGGCCGCCAATCTGACCACCCAGATGCGCAACATCGCTTACGTGACGACCGCGGTGGCCAAAGGCGATCTGGGCAAGACGATTACCGTCGAAGTCAGGGGGGAGATTCTCGAGCTGAAAAACACCATCAACACGATGGTCGGCCAGCTCTCGAGCTTCGCTGCGGAGGTGACCCGCGTGGCGCTGGAAGTCGGTACCGAAGGCAAGTTGGGCGGTCAGGCGGAAGTGCGCGGTGTATCAGGCACCTGGCGCGACCTGACCGAATCGGTCAACGGCATGGCGGCGAACCTGACCACCCAGGTGCGCAACCTCGCACAGGTGACGACGGCGGTGGCGCGCGGCGACCTCGGCAAGAAAATTACCGTTGAAGCCAAGGGCGAGATTCTCGAACTGAAAAACACCATCAACACGATGGTCGACCAGCTCTCCAGCTTCGCCTCGGAGGTGACCCGCGTCGCGCTGGAAGTCGGTACCGAAGGCAAGTTGGGCGGACAGGCCGAAGTGACCGGCGTGTCCGGTACCTGGAAGGACTTGACCAATTCGGTCAACGGCATGGCGGCCAACCTGACCACCCAGGTGCGCAACATTGCCGACGTGACGACGGCGGTGGCCAACGGCGACCTGTCACGCAAGATCACAGCCGAAGCGAAAGGTGAAATTCTCCAACTCAAGGAAACCATCAACACAATGGTGGACCAGCTCTCGACCTTTGCCGACGAAGTGACGCGCATGGCTCGCGAAGTGGGGACTGACGGCAAGCTCGGTGGCCAGGCCAGGGTGACGGGCGTCGGTGGAACCTGGAAAGACTTGACCGACTCGGTCAACAGCATGGCGGCCAACCTGACCAATCAGGTCCGCAACATCGCCGATGTGACGACGGCGGTAGCCAAAGGCGACCTGGGGCGCAAGATTACCGTGGAAGCCAAGGGCGAAATCATGGAGCTGAAGAACACCATCAACACCATGGTGGACCAGCTCAATAGCTTTGCCGCCGAAGTGACGCGGGTGGCGCGCGAAGTCGGCACCGAGGGAAAGCTCGGGGGACAGGCACAGGTGCAAGGCGTGTCCGGCACCTGGAGGGATTTGACCGAAAACGTGAACTTCATGGCGGCCAACCTGACCAGCCAGGTGCGAGGCATCGCCAAAGTGGTGACCGCAGTCGCCAACGGCGACATGAAGAAGAAACTGACACTGGAAGCCAAGGGCGAGATCGCCGAACTGGCCGACACCATCAACGGTATGACCGATACGCTGGCGCTGTTCTCCGATCAGGTCACCTCGGTGGCGCGTGAAGTGGGGGTCGAGGGCAAACTGGGGGGCCAGGCCAACGTGCCGGGTGCTGCCGGCACCTGGCGCGATCTGACCGACAACGTGAACGGTCTGGCGGCCAACCTGACCAATCAGGTGCGCGCAATTGCCGACGTGGCGACTGCCGTGACCAAGGGCGATCTGACTCGTTACGTGGAGGTGGAAGCAAAGGGTGAAGTGGCGGAATTGAAGGACAACGTCAACGAGATGATCCGCAACCTGCGGGAAACCACGCGGCAAAACGCGGAGCAGGACTGGCTCAAGAGCAATCTCGCGAAATTCAACCGCCTGCTGCAGGGCCAGCGCGATCTGGCGGCAGTCTCCAAGATGGTGCTGTCTGAACTGGCTCCGCTGATCAACGCCCAGCACGGTGTGTTCTACATGATGAACGAGAGCCCGCCCGATCCTGCGAAACTCAAACTGCTGTCCGCTTATGCGTACAAGGGCAACATCAATGTGAACGATGAGTGGCGGCTCGGCGAGGGCCTGGTCGGGCAATGCGCTTACGAGAAGCGGCGCATCCTGTTGACCGATGTACCCGCCAATTATGTCGCGATTTCATCGGGACTGGGTGCGGCCGCCCCGCTGAATATCATCGTGTTGCCGATCCTGTTCGAGAACAAGGTCAAGGCCGTCGTCGAAATGGCTTCGTTCACGCGCTACAGCATCATTCATCAAACCTTCCTTGATCAGCTTGCTGAATCGATTGGTATCGTGCTCAACACGATCGAAGCCAATATGCGTACCGAAGAACTGCTCAAGCAGTCGCAATCGCTGGCGCAGGAGCTGCAAAAGCAACAAGAGGAATTGAGACAGACCAACGAGGAACTGGGGGACAAGGCTGGACTGCTGGCGGAGCAGAAAGCCGAAGTCGAGCGCAAGAACCGCGAAGTCGAAATCACCAAACTGTCGCTGGAGGAGAAGGCGGAGCAGTTGATGCTGACCTCCAAGTACAAGTCCGAATTCCTCTCCAGTATGTCCCATGAGCTCAGAACGCCATTGAACAGCTTGCTGATCCTGGCCCGGCAGCTCAGCGACAACGCGGAACACAATCTCACGCCCAGACAGGTCGAATATGCCAAGACCATCCGTAGCGCGGGCAAAGACCTGCTGGAGCTGATCGACGAGATTCTCTATCTCTCCAAGATCGAGTCGGGTACGGTCACACTGGATCTGAATGAAGCGCTGTTCGCCGATCTGCACGACCAGATCGAACGCACCTTCCGGCCGGTCGCCGAAAGCCGGGGCCTCACCTTCACGATTGAACTGGCGCCTGCCCTGCCCCCCGTCATCTGGACCGACGAAAAGCGCCTGCTGCAGGTGGTCAAGAACCTGCTGTCCAACGCCTTCAAGTTCACTGAGCAAGGCAGCGTCAAGATCAGCATCGCGCCTGCTGTGTCCGGGTGGAGCGTCGACAACAGCGAACTCAATCGTGCCGATGCGGTGGTCGCCTTCGTGGTCACCGACACCGGCATTGGCGTATCTGCCGGCAAGCAGAAGCTCATCTTCGAAGCGTTCCAGCAAGCAGATACCGGAACCTCACGAAAATACGGCGGCACCGGCCTCGGCCTGTCGATCAGCCGTGAGCTCGCACACCGGCTGGGCGGTGAGCTGCGGCTGATCCCCGGTGAGATCGGCAAGGGCAGTACTTTCGCGCTGTACGTGCCCTTGCGTACACCGGATGCCCAGCATCAGACCCTGGACGAATCAACGACAGAGGCAGTACCTGGCCAGGTCAAGCGCGACCTCATGCCAAGCCCGTCTGCACAGATACCGGACGACCGCGAGTCTGTCCAACCCGGGGACCAAGTGCTGCTGATGCTCGAGGGCGACGCCCGATTCGCCAGCATTCTGCTCGAGGCCGCGCACCAGAAGGGGTTCAGGGCTATCGTCACGACCCGTGGCGCGGATGCACTGGAGCTTGTCGAGCGCTTCAAACCCGCCGCGATCACGCTAGACCCGGGCCTGACGGACATCGATGGCTGGTCGCTGCTCGAGCAGTTGAAGCGCAATTTCGCCACGCGTCATATCCCGGTCCAGATCATCTCGATCGCTGACGACCACACACGCGGGCTGCGCTATGGCGCTTTCGACTATCTGCTCAAGCCGGTCACAGCCGACGAGATTCAAAATGCGCTGGTCGGCATCGTCGCATTCGCTCGGCGCAAGACCAGGAATCTGCTGCTCATCGACGGCAACGAAGGGAGCCGCGCCCGCATCCTCGATCTACTCGGCAACACCGACGTGAAGATCGAAACGACCGCCAGCGGCGCTGAAGCCTTGAAGAAACTGGCGAAGAAACGCTACGACTGCATGGCAATCAATCTCAAACTGCCCGACGCATCCGGCATCAGGTTTCTCGAGGCGTTGCAGGAAGACCACGCCATGCGTGAATTGCCGATCGTCGTCTATGGTGCAGAGACACTGACCAAGCCGGAACACGAGCGTTTCAGGACACTGCTCGGCAAGGGCGTCATCAAGGCCGTTCAGTCCCCCGAGCGCATACTCGACGAAACCGCGCTGTTTCTACACCGCGTCGTCGCCAGGCTGCCGCAGACCCAGCGCAGGATGCTGGAAAAACTCTATGCGGGTTCGGACAGTCTCGAGGGTAAAAAGGCCCTGGTGGTCGACGATGACGTGCGCAATATTTTTGCCCTGACCAGCGTGCTCGAGTGCAACAAAATGCTGGTGGCCACGGCCGAAAACGGTCGAACCGCCATAGAACTGCTGCAGCAGCATCCCGATACCGACATTGTGCTGATGGACATCATGATGCCCGAGATGGATGGCTTTGAAACCATGCGCCAGATCCGCACATTCAAGAGATTTGAAACCCTGCCCATGATTGCGCTGACGGCCAAAGCGATGATGGGTGACCGTGAAAAGTGCCTCGAGGCAGGAGCATCGGACTATGTCAGCAAGCCAGTGGATACCGACCAGCTGCTGTCACTGATGCGCAAATGGCTCTATCGATGACTGTGTACCGCGCTCATTGCGCGCTAGCGCAAACAGAAGTGGCATAAACATGCAACAGGATCCTCCGGTATTCAATGAGAAACCCCAGGTACGGCACCCGCTCCCGCCTGATGGCGTACCAGCATCCGTGTTGCTGGTGGATGACAATCCCGCCAAGCTTACGGCGCTCGCCGCGGTGATTGCCGACATGGGCCTCGATATTGCCACGGCGACTTCCGGGCGCGAGGCGCTGCGCCTGCTATTGCAGCGCGACTTCGCCGTCATTCTGCTCGACGTGAAAATGCCAGTGATGGACGGTTTTGAAACCGCTGCACTGATTCACGGCCGCCCGAAGTCGGCCCACACGCCCATTATCTTCGTCACAGCTGAGGCCGAAACGGATTCCGAGCGTTTCCGCGGTTATACGTCCGGCGCAGTGGATTACATCTTCTCGCCGATTGTGGCCGAGGTTCTTCGCGCCAAGATCCGGGTGTTTGTCGACCTGTTCTACCTGCAGCGCAAACTGACGATGCAGGCCGAAGAATTGCTGCAATCGAAGCTGCAGTTGCGTGAACTGGCCTCCTATCAGGAGCACATCAAGGAAGAAGAGCGAAAGCGGATCGCACGCGACATCCATGACGAGCTGGGACAGAGTCTGCTGGCGTTGCGGATCGATGTCTCCATGTTGCAGGCGCGCACCAGTACCCTGCACCCCAAGCTCAACGAAAAGGCCAGCGATGCTCTGAATCAACTCGATACAGCCATCCGCAGTGTGCGCAGTATCATCAATGATCTTCGGCCACCCGTACTCGATCTGGGACTGCAGGCAGCGATCGAGTGGCAACTTGAAGAGTTCCGCCAGCGCAGCGCGATCGATTGCACGATGTCGGCGAAAGACGAAAATTTCCGTTGCGATCTGAATGAAAAATCCGCCACGACGCTGTTCCGCATCGTGCAGGAATCGCTGTCGAATATTGCCCGGCACGCGCAAGCGACACAGGTGCATATCCAACTCTCCAGGGAGGGTCGCCGGCTCTACCTGCGGATCAAGGACAATGGCGTAGGCATGACGGATCGCAAAAAATTGAACTCGTTCGGGTTGGTGGGAATGAAGGAACGCATCAGCATGCTGGGCGGGGAATTCACGATCGACAGCGCACCGGACAAAGGAACGAGATTAACGATATCGCTGCCACTCGACTGACCCGGATGGCACTGATTCACCTGCGTGAAAATCCGTCATGACATGTCATGACCTCCTTCAAAAAACGGACTTTGGCCAACAAATACGGGGTTTAAAGGACGAATGGTCAAGAGGCGTCAAGCGCGGGGAATTGCCGGGAGTTTGCAGCCACTACAGGCTTTTCAAACGGGCACGTTCGTCGCTGTAAAGTGAACTTCACTTCCTCAACGTGTCACATTAGGTCCTTGTCAAGCGAACTACAGAAGAGGTACAGCCTTATGAGCATGGCCACAATTGTAAGTGCGGTGATTTCCAGTCTCGCACCCAGTGTCTTCGACCAGAACAGCCTGCAAGAACCCGGCGCGCATGTCTCAGCCGTCGAATACCACTACGGGATGGACATCGATGTGAAACAGGTGCTGCAGCGCACCGATACATCCGACAAGACCGGCGTGGTACCGGTGACTGTGGTCTACCTGGACAGCCAGGGCGAGGTTCACAAGATCCGTTTCCTCGAATGGGGTGGAAGCCCCGCCGACCCCACCAGCATTGCCTGATCCGTCTCGTCGATCGGGTTCCGGGCCTCGCCGGCCCCCAGAAGCGGAAGTTAAACCTCCTATGCACCCAGTGTGATTGAGGTTTTTTGTTACCTGAAAATGGACATGTTCGAATGACTAAAAGTTCATTCGCGAAACTCACTATTATCTTGGTGGCGTAATGTCGCAAGATTAACTGATAACAATTGCTGGATCTAAATGGCAGTCAGCAACGGTAAATTCCAATCAAGCCGTGCCGAGAGCCAAGTTGATTCACTATTGAGGCCAGGAGGTCACCATGGAACTTAGTATGTTTTCTTCGTCCACCGTGGAATATGTGCGTTTGGGCGTTGTATATTTTCATCTTATCGCCTGCTGCGTTGCAATCGGGCTGGTCTTGACCAGTGACATTGCAATGGTCAAGCAACTCCTGAAGGGGGATGCGTCAGGTCACCACGATGACGCGCACATGCAAAGCCTTCAAAAAACCGTATCGCTTGCACTTGTAGCTCTCTGGGTTACGGGCATTGGTATTATCGGGATCGATTATGCCGGCAAGGGGATGGAGTATTTCCTCAATCCAAAACTGCAAGCCAAGATCGGCATCGTTGTGCTATTGACCTTTAACGGCTTCCTGTTGCATAGCGCTGTATTGCCGGCGCTGAAAAAAGCCGGTTCGTTACTCAAACTTTCCTTCAGCCTGCGCATGCTGGCGCTGTTCTCCGGCGCCCTCTCTGGCGTGTCGTGGTTCTATGCCGCCATGCTCGGTGTTGGTCGTCCGTTGGCCTGGAAGTACTCGCTGGTGGAGTTGCTGGCAGCCTATCCGGTTCTCATCGTCGGTGGATTCGCGATGATGGTACTGCTCACTGCCTGGGCAAAAAACAAAGACACCGAAGCGCGCATGGAGCGAGGCACCTGGTCACCAGGAAACGCCGCCCTGGCTGGATGGTGAAGCCAGGTGGAACAAGGAAGTTCCAGTTTTGCGAATAAGTCCTGCTGATAGCTATTAACTAAATCTCACTTGAGGATACCCAAATGAAATCCATGAAAGCCCTCTTCGTAGTCGCCGCTCTGACCGCCTCTTCCCTGGCGATGGCCACAGGTGGTGGTGATAAGACCTTCGCACGCATGGAGTCGGCCCGGAAAGTCTCGATGGAAACCTACCAGGTTGCGCAGAAACAGAAGACTGAAGCCGCTGTAGCTCAAAGCAAAGCCAAGGCGACCGATCGCGCCAAAAGCTGATCTGTGTAGCGCGCCCCCCGGCTAACTGAAATGTGCGACCTCGAACCTCAAATGCCAGCCTCGCAAATCCGCCCCTCACCCGCGCCCCTGCTCGAACCAGGCGAGACGGTGGTCCTGTTCGACGGTGTCTGCAAGCTATGCAATGTCTGGGTGAGGTTCTTGATTCGCCATGACCGCCAGCGGCGCCTGCGGTTGGCGGCAGTTCAGTCACCCGAGGGGCAGGCTCTGCTCGCGTGGGCAGGTTTGCCCATGGATCAATTCGACACCATGGTGGTGATCCGCGACCGGCACTACTGGGCGCGTTCGGAGGCATTTTTCGAAATCATCGCCCGGTTTCCCGCACGCTGGCGCCCCGTGAACCTGTTACGCATCTTCCCTCGCAAGCTTCGAGATTGGGCATACGACCGCATTGCGCTTAATCGTTATCGGCTCTTCGGGAAATACGACACCTGCCTGTTGCCGGATCCTGATCATGAACAGCGCTTTTTGAAAGCGCCCCAAACAAACGCCCGGCAATGCCGGACGCCTGTTCTTCAGGTCTGTACTCAGAAGCGATAGTTGGTGCTCAGCTCCAGCGTCCGTGGGGCACCGGGCGTGATCAGATCCACCGAACCATGCGCCGAAGCGTAGTAGTCCTTGTCGAAGACATTGCGCAGACGCAGGGCCATGTCCCATTTCGGCTCGTTGTACAGCAGCGCGGCGTCCACGGTCGTGTATGCCGGCATGACCACATTGTTATCCAGCGCGGTATAGCGATCATCGACATAGTTGGCCCCCATGCCCACGCGCCAGGTTTGCGTCAGCGAACGCACCAACCACAGGTTGGCACTGTGGCGCGGCGTCAAGGTGGGTACCTGGCCTTCGTTGGCGACACCGTTGGTGAAGCTGTTGGATTTGGTGATCTCGGCATCCAGAAAGGCGTATCCGGCATAGACCTGCCATTTGTCACTCAACTGCCCGCTGGCGGTCAGCTCAAGGCCATCGGTGCGCTGCTCACCCGCGAGCACCAGTTTGGTCGGGTTCGCCGGATCGCTGGTTTTCATATTGGTGCGTTCCAGGCGGAACAGCGCCGCCGTCAACGCCAGGCGATTGTCGAGCAGGTCCCACTTGCCGCCGATCTCGAAGTTGGTGGTCTCCTCTGGTTCCAGGTCCTGGTTCGTCGTACTCAGGGCGAACATCTCGGCGGAGGGTTGGTAGGAACGGCTCACCGAGACGTAATAGGACTGCACTTGATCAGGCTGGTAGACCAGACCGACTCGCGGGCTCCAGGTCGTATCGGTGCGGGACAGTTCGCTGTTCGTCAGGTTGTCGGCGTATTCCTGGTCGAACACGTCGTAACGCACACCCACCAGGGCCTTCCACTTTGGCGCCAGTTCGATCAGGTCCTGTACATAGAAGCCGGCGGTGTCCTGGGTATTGGTACCCTTGGCGGTTTGCCGGTTGGCCTGGAACGGCACGTCGACCAGGGCATCGCGGTACACCGGCACCCTGGCCACATTGGATTGGCTGAACACGGACTGGTCCTTCACCTGGCGCCCCAGTTCCACACCATAGAGCAGGTTATGGTTCATCCCGGCGAGCACGGCGCGCTGGTTGAGTTCGGTCTGGTTGAACCAGCCGTCTTCCTTGCGCTGCACGTTGCCGCGGTTGAGTTTCACCAGCAGTTCACCATTGGGAGCAGTGACGAAACGTGTCGGGCTGGAGTCAGCGAGTGTGTTGTTGCGATCCAGGTCGTAGTGGTAGTAGCGACTGGTATTGCTCAGGCTGAAGTCGTCGTTGATCCGGTAGTCGACACCCGCCGTGAACGAGAACACTTCGCTGCGGGTGTAGTCGTCATCCGGATCAGCGGCACCGAAGCGCTTGTCGCGGTCCACATCGACCGGACGGTCGCCTCGTGCCGGGATGCCGAAGTCGATCAGGCGCTTGTCATACAGATAGCTGGCGCCCAGGTTCAGTTCCAGATCATCCGAGAGTTTGAAGTAGGCCGAAGGCGCGATGGCCTTGCGGTCGATGTAGCCGTCATCCCGGAAAGTGTCGCTGTTCTCCAGCGCACCGGTCACACGAAAGGCTTTATCGCCTTGTTGCTGATCGGCCCAACCGGCATCGAACTGAGTGCGTTTTTTGCCCTCGCTGTCGACACTGACGCCGACCTCTTGCTTGGGTGCGAAGTTGGGTGTCTTGCTGATGCTGTTGATCAGCCCCCCCGAAGAGCCTCGGCCATAGAGCACCGCGGCCGGCCCCTTGATCACTTCCACCCGCTCGACGTTGGACAGATCCCGGAAGTACAGCGCATCGTCGCGAATGCCGTCGATGTACATGTCGCCAATGGCACTGAAACCACGGATGGTCACCTGGTCGCGCTGGCCGTCACCATTGGACAGGCCGATACCGGGGACATTCTTCAGCACGTCTTCCATCGACTGAGCCCCCTGATCCTTGATGACGCTCTGGGGAACCACGTTGACGGTTTGTGGGATATCCCGTAGCGGGGCGTCGATCTTCAGCGCGCTCCTGCTCTCGGTCGACATGTAGCTCTGCTCGTTGTACTCACTGTTCACAGCGGTTGCCGGTAGGGTTAGAGCAGACTCCGTTTCTGCCTGTAGATCAGGTACAACCAGAACGCCCAGCAACGACAGAGAGGCTGGGTAAATGCGCGATCGAGCCACCATGGACACCTTTGTATGAATTATCGCGCGAATAATAACGATTATCTTTTGTAAGTAAATACATATCATTCCTATTCAATTCATTGACGTTACTCAGAACGATCGTCTCAATTTGATTGATGGGCGACAGAAGCGCTCCGTCCGGACGTCAAGCCTCGGGCCGCTACTGTTCAATACCTGACGCTCGGGGTAGGCGGCTAAAGCTCCCCCCTCTCATGCCGATTGTCTGCGCCAGATGCCGGGGGATGTGCCGAACTGGCGTTTGAATGCGCGACTGAACGCGGCTTCGGAGTCGTAGCCAACGGCAAAGCCTATTTGCGCCACATTGCCGCGACCTTCGCGCAATTGTTGAGCCGCCACGTGCATGCGCCACAGCGTCAGGTATTGCATCGGTGGCTGTCCGACCAATGCCGTGAATCGCTCGGCGAACACCGAGCGTGACATGCCCACCTCAAGCGCCAGTGCTTCTGCCGTCCAGCCCTCGGTTGGACGAGCATGCAGTAGCGCCAGTGCGCGCCCGATATGCGCATCCCGCAAACCCGCCAGCCACCCGCGCCGCTCAGCGGGAAGGCTGGCGACATACTGGCCGACAGCCTCGACGAATAGCAGTTCCGATAGCTTGGCGATGACCGTTGTCGAGCCGACGCGTCCCGCCGCGATCTCACTGACAGCGAAACGGAATGAGCTTTCGATCCAGGTGCCCGATGCCGTCGCCCGCAGGTCCAGTTTCAATAAGGAAGGCAACGACGAAAGCAACGGACTGAAGGGTGTTTCCGATCCGAGGAACCCGCACAACAACTGTGTGGCCTCGCCGCCCCCGCCGTACTTGATCCGTGAAATGCCGCCGACATCTGGCGGCTGAATGACTTCTCTGGCCGGCATGGGCGCAAGGCTCAGGTCGCTGCCAAAGGAATGCGCGTCGTTGCGGGGAAGCAGAACGAGTTCGCCTGCCTTCACTTCGATGGCGGCACCTCCGTCGATCTGAATTTGCATGCGCCCAGAGGCGACAAAGTGCGACGCAATGATGTGTCGAGGTGCCGCCAGGAACGGCTTGCAATCATCCGCCGAGATTCTGCCGCTGATGCACCAGGGCGCAGTGAGTTCCGCCTCGAGGAAAACCCCTCCAGACAGCCGAATCACACGCAAGACATCAGAAAGCGCATCCAACACTTGACCGCCCTCCTTTCCGGAGTCCGGAGCAGGTATTCAGGCGCACCGGTCATTCTCCGCCTGAACTGCGACGCCTAGATTAGCACCAACGCGGACTCAACGATCGGGATTGTCCCCAGAGGTTCATTGGCTCCGACGTCAACCGAATTGCCCCATTCCAACTCAACCAGGGCAGCAGGAGATCCATATGAACAGCGTCGTTACCCTACCCCGCTCAGCGTCAGGCAACACCGCCCGTTATGCACAAATGGTCAGATCATCGAAGAAGACCGAATGGCAGATCGATCGCGATCTGCTCCAGGACCGCAGTTTCGACTTCTCGCGCAAATTCCTCCCCGACGGACTCTCGCAGGTCGACCGCCTGACCTTTCTCGATGGGGCCGAGGCGCGCCTGCTCAGTCAGATCCAGGGCCGAACCTATGCGTTTATCTTTGGCCTGGTCGAGCGTTTTATCAGTGCCAAGATGCTCGATCAGGGTCGGGCCCATGTATTTGACGATCAACTGGCGCTCGAAGCGCTGGTGCGTTTTTCCAACGACGAGATCAAGCACCAGGAACTGTTCCGGCGCATGGAAACGATGATGAGTTCGAAATTGCCAGCGGGATATCGTCAAGTTGCCGATCCGAACGAGGTGGCGCGCGCGGTACTCGCGGCCAGCACCTGGTCGGTGCTGGCGCTGACCTGCCATATCGAGCTGTTTGTTCAGGCGCACTACGTGCAAAGCATCGCCCCGCGCGAGGAGCTGTGCCCGTTGTTCAAGGATGTCTTCAAATTCCACTGGAAGGATGAAAGCCGGCACGTCGTACTCGATGAACTGGAGTGGCGGGACGAGCACGCGAAACTCTCGCCCGCCGAGCGCGACCAGGCAGTGAATGACCTGATTGCGCTGGTGGCGGCAGTCGACGCAATCCTGCAGGCACAATCGGCAGCCGATGCCGACTACTTCATTGGTAATGCTTCACGATCGTTCAGTGTCGATGAGACGGAGCAAATCAAGGCCGGCGTGCTGAGCGCCTACCGCTGGCAATACATTATCTCGGGCGTGCAGCATCCACACTTTGGCCGGCTGCTGACGCACATGACAACGCCCGCACAGATGTCCCGGATTCAGACCGCACTGGCGCCCATCATGAGCAATTGACCGACAGCGCGCGACCGACTGCTCGCCGGTCGCGCTGCGGGATGACGTGCTGATAATGATCTATCGAGGATGGCGGCCATGACGATACCGATGTGGATGCTGCTTGGGTTCGCGACCTGGACTTTGCTGTTGTTGATGGCAACCGTCGGGGTTTATCGCTGGGTTGGAATCCTGTTCTCCAGTGTTCCGATCGCCTCTTTCCGCAGCGATCGGCTCGAAGGCGAGGATTGGTATCGACGCGGGACAAGGGCACACGCCAACTGTGTGGAAAACCTGCCTGTCTTTGGTGTCATCGTGTTCGTGATTACAGCCCTTGATGTCAACGGCGCTGCAGTGAACTACTTGTCCACGCTCGTCCTGATCGCTCGCGTGTGCCAGTCTCTGGCTCACGTATCCCACGAACAAACCAATGGGTTCGTGGCGGTTCGGTTTACTTTCTTTAGCGTTCAGTTGGTGTGTTTTCTCGCGCTTATTGTCATAGCCGCTGGTCATGGCATATGAATATGTACCCGTTAGTCCTCAAAACGCACCGTGCTGTCTCGATCGCGCTCGTAGTGTCGGGTGAACGCAAACGCCGGCAACCAGGCCTCACGTCGCACAGTCCAGCTCTCGTAGGTTGGCGTCAGCTGGTCTGGGGCATCCAGGGATCCAAGGTTCACCTCGACTTCGTCTGCGCTGCGTGAGAACACCGACGAACCGCAGTGCGGACAGAAATGCCGCCCGGCGTAGTCACGGGTTTCGCCCTCGATTGTCACGGCATCCTGATGAAAAATCGCGGACGCGTGGAACAGCGCGCCATGATGCTTGCGGCAGTCGAGACAGTGACAAACGCCAACCCGGAACGGGCGCCCCGATGCGACAAGGCGCACCTTGCCGCACAAACAACCACCGGTGAATCGGTCCATGCGGTATCTCCTCCAAGCCGTCCGAAACGGCGTATCAGCGTGGAAAAAGGAACATCACGGCGGCGCGAAAGCCCCAGCCTTGCGGGCCGTCGTCCAGGCCCCAGATATGGTTGGCCAGAATGCCTCGGGTCCAGCCATTGGACTGTTTCAATGCCACCGCCGTCGGGCCGAGGCCCCATTGCTCGCTGCCGAGCAACTCATCACTGCCGGTCGGTATCAACAACGCCGGGCCGCCGCCGAGTATCCAGCCACTGTCCGTGGGCTTGGTCGGCGAGAAGAAAAAACTCTGGGTGATATCGCCGGTGCCGGATTTGTCCGCCGCGCCATTGGGGCCAGGCCGTGCTGGTCGATGATCGGCAGAATGGTCCGGGAAATGAGGTTTCAGTCTTCGTTCAAGGCAAACGGCAGCACAGGCTGGATATTGGTGAAGCTGTGCATGCCCTCCCCGGTCGGCCCTATCTTCTGGTCCCAGTTGTACTGAACCGGCAGGCTGTACATCGCGGCGACCGGGTTGAGGGCTTTCTTCGCCAACTCTGCCGAATCGTCGGCCTGGGCCATCGGGATGCAGCCCAACACAACGACGAGTGTCGACGCGGTACCCATCCATCGTTCTTTCCAATCCATGCTCACTCACCTGTAGACGCCAAAACCGGCGTTGCAAAGGGTTAGCGTAGGCAACTGTGATCGATGTGCAATTTTCCTCACCGCGTGTTTAACAGTTTTTGAGAGTTATTGATTCGGATTATCCCGCCGCTACGGGCAGCATTCGGCCCGCATTGACCGGCGTGCAAGCACCTGCTTTGCGTAACCGACCGGCAAGTACCAGTGCCTGAATACAAGGCGCCCGGACCAATGCCCGGGGCCAGGTCGGACCCCGAATGACAACTTTCATCACTTGAGAACCAAACACATGGGCATGTCGAATAAATGGATTGCGGGTATTGCTTTGAGCTGTGTATTTCAGGTCGGCTGTGTCTCGAAAGTCGCGCAGCAAGAGCAATACTCGGGCTTCCTGGGCAATTACCAGGGCCTGGAGGAGCAAACTACGCCGAGTGAGCAGAAAGTATTGCGCTGGGTATCGCCAGGGTTCGATCCTCGCGCGTATTCCACTGTGGTGTTCAGGCAGATGGAACTGTATCCATCGCCGCAGCCGACCGCACGCGTCAGCCTGAAGACCCTGCAAGACCTGCAATTGATGGCCAGCAACAGCGTCAAGACCGCCTTTGCCCGCCGCTATACGATCGTCCCTTATCCACAGTTGGCACCGACCGATTCGCGGTCGCTGATCCTGCAAGCGGCGATCACTCACGTCAGCGCCAACAACGAAGGCATGCACTGGTATGAGGCGGTTCCAATCGGGGCCATTGTCGGGGCGACACAAGCCGCCACCGGGCATCGGGATCAGACCGCCGAGATGTACATCGAAGCCAACCTGATCGACGCCAAAACCGGTATGCCGGTCGCGAAGATCGTGCGCAAGGTATTCGGCGAGACCGTCAAGAATGCCGAACAGCCGATTGTTGCCAATGACTTCAAGGTTGCACTCAAAGGCATGTCAGACGATATGCAGGCCCTCCTCCTCAAGCGTTGATGCTCAGGTAAACCCCATCGCAAGCAGACTGGCATGGGGTTTCAAAGTGGCGCCACGCCGCGTTTTCCTTCTGACAAACCGTTAGCCGTGCCGACGCCTGACGTGAGACTCAATGATGAAAATACTGGCCCATACCCTAGCGGTCGTTACGATGTTGCTGAGCACCAGCGCCCTGGCGGTGACGGTGGTTCCCCAAAAAGGTCAGACTTCCCAGACCATCCAGCAGGACACCAGTGCCTGTCAGTCCCAAGCCAACGCGCAACATCCGGTACAAAGCACCGTGCCATCCGGTGGCCGGGTAAAGGGCGCTGCGACCGCCGCGGTCGCAGGTGCAGCGGCGGCAGAAGTTCGGGGCCGCCAACATGAAAACCTCTATGACCAGATCGACGACGATACCAGGCAAGACTATCGCCAGAACAACGCACGCAGTGCCGCGGCTGCCGGCGCCATCGTGGGGGGCTCCAGGCAACGCCAGGAGCGCCGGCAGAATCTGAGTGCGAGCGAACAAAGCGTTACCGCCAACAACTCCGTCTACAGCAGTTGCCTGCAACAACGTGGCTACGATGTCTTGCCTTGATTGGCGGCGACGACCTGCAGCGTCTATTGACCTTCCTGGCCATGACTCAACGAACCAAACCGAATCGAACTTGAGGGTTCCACCGATGCGCCGCGTGTGTGTTCCTGCCGTGATGCTCGCCTCCTGGCTTCTGGCCGGCTGTGTCTCCTCCGCGAACGACCCGACTTTAACTTTGCTAACGGACAAATCGCCCGAGCAGTATGTCGACTGCCTCGTACCGAAGTTAAAGGACAAAGAGATGAGCCCTGTCGTGTCAGGGAGCGCACGCAGCTACCGGGTTGTCGTTTCGAGCAAAGTTGCCGTAGACACTGTGCTGGAAACCCATAGGGCACAGGATGGAGGCAATGTGTACCTTTACGAGCGCCAATTGCTGGCCTCGACCTTCAAGCCATCGAGCTTCGAGCGTACCGCGCAGGAATGCCTGTAGCGCCAGACAGCGACTTGCCTGCCCTCCTCCCCTCCAGACATCGCCTGCCCCCCTCCAAAACAAAAAAAGCCCCGAGCCCTTCATGAAAGGACTCGGGGCAAAGCCGTAGAACGAGAGGTGAGGATCGTTTACGCCGCGACAAACAAACCATGTACGCGATGTGCGTCAACGCTCCTCGATATCCATTTAAATCGCTAACGCCCCTGGTTCAAAGCTAATAAGAATCAAAAATAATCTTCAACAAGCCAGGCGCACAAAAACACAATCATTGATTTGTATCCTGATAGTTCAGGCTGCAACTGAAGCCTGTCGCAACAGCGAAGTTAGTTCATTCAGGCGTGGCGGCGCGCAAACCCACCTGCCCGAGCTTGCAGTTTTCGGATAGCGCAGAAAATCCATTCCAAGCATTATTCACGGAGTCCAAATCAAAAACCGTGGGTCATCCAGCAATGCTTTTCCCTTGTTTGATTCAACTGATACCTCTGACAGGCCGGGCTGTTTGCCGCACGGCACGCCTCTGAAACGAGCCAGTCCGGCATTGTAAATGCGACACACAGTGCACCTTCCGCCTGGCCCTCATCTTCGTTCACCTCCCAGACCAGAATGTACCGAGCCAAATCCGGCCCCTATACTCAGGCCAGTACCGCCTGAACGGAAGATTTCTATGAGCTACACCTTCAAGTTGAAAAATGGCGCCGTGGCGGTATTCGACCCGGACAGCGCCATGCTTTCCATTACAACACCCCATGGAGATGTACAGAATTCCACGCTAGGGAGAGCTGAGTCGCGTCTGTTGGACCTGCTGCTCATGGAGCCAGGTGTCACTAAAAGCCGCGATGAAATCATCGACTACACCTGGAATGACCGCGTGGTTGCCTCCGGCAGTTTGAACCAAACGGTTTTCTCACTACGCAATATTCTCAATGACAGTCGGGATCACGAGATCCTGATGACTGTTCCTCGACGCGGATATTGCTTCAACCGGCAATGTGTCGTCGATGCACAAGCAGATGTCCCAGCCCCCGGAGAGGAAACAGCGCAGCCACCCGCCCCCATCCCTGGACAACTACCGCCACCTGGTAGTGATGGGCTGTTTGCACCCTCAGGTAAAACCAATAAATCCACGCGCATTACAAAACCCCAGCTGATCGCTTATATGGTTACGCTGGCAGTCGTTGTCTTTACCATTTTTCAATTCGACTTCGACGCGCCAAAAATTGAAATTTCCAGCGTCGACAAGAATGGACTGGTCATACACGCCGTGGGCGGCGATCTTGCCGAGGCTCAAGCGCTGATGGATCTGTCGGCCAAACAAACTGAACAACTACCGCCAAACCTGAAGGGCCAGGTCTGGATCAACCTGTATAAAGCCAATTATTCCGTATCGTGCATTCGCCCGGATCTAAGCACTGCAAATCTACAATTGAACAGCAGCGAAAGAGACCTCGCCTTGATGATCCGTCAATGTTTGGAAGTCACCCTATGAAGTTTGAAATTCCGCAAGCCGTTCACTGGCCGATCATCGCCTTGATCAATGCAGTCTGCATTTTCTCCCTTGTTTACTCTCCTTCGCACTACATGGAAAACACCAGTTATCAAACAAAAGCCCGACAATGGCTGGAAGATCTTGATCAACTGAACACCGAAGAGTACCTCACTATCGGGCATGGCCGACTCACTGGAACCACGCTGGAAAGCCTGAATGGAAAAATCCGCAATGCGACTATTTCAGCGAACATAATCGGCGAAAGCAAAACCCACGTCGAAATAAAAGTCAGCAACATCAAGCTCAGCCAGGACAATGAACTTTTTGCCATTGAAAAGACCCCTGACCTGTTCTTCAGACGTCAATACGTTTTGCAAGAAGGCGCCATTCTAAACTACGAATTGATTCCAACGTCGGATAAAAACGCCGTGTGTTTTTATGTACATGAACTTGGCCGCTTGCGCTGCATGAACCATTAATCGGCCTCCCGAACTGACTCAACACCCGCTTGGCACAGGTTCATCTCAAAGAGTTTTTCAAACAAAAATAACACTTATTGATTTGAATCAAACGCCTCTCCTGTCAAAAATCCCTCGCCGATAATCTTTGGAATCGAGCCTGCTTGATTCTCGTCCGGGACAATGCCCTTACAGGAGAATCAAGTGAAAGCCCTACATTTCCTGCGAACCCACAAATCGACGACTTTCGGATTCCTCGCGGTTTTATTTTTTTCTGCCATGCCACTTTATTCGCTGGCGCACGACGAGCACTCCGTCGAAAGCACGACCAT
The DNA here is from genome assembly GCF_057839025.1 of Pseudomonas sp. KH_046_1. Classification (NCBI taxonomy): domain Bacteria; kingdom Pseudomonadati; phylum Pseudomonadota; class Gammaproteobacteria; order Pseudomonadales; family Pseudomonadaceae; genus Pseudomonas; species Pseudomonas sp. KH_046_1. Next base: position 2,985,910 of record NZ_CM174481.1, on the reverse strand, counting down.
TGAATATTATGAAATTGAAACAAGCCCGGATGACCGCCAGAAACTATCGCATCTGAAAATCCAAAGCGAGAATGAGTATCATGCGGACGAGCAGGACAGTGATTTCCCTCTCTCCACCCCACCACAAGGTGATACCGGCACGAGTTACGCCAGCCCGCTCATATTACTCTGACGCGTATGGTGCAAGCAGGGGCAAACGGTATTTTTAACATCGTGACGACCTCGTAAATATGAGTTATTGACTGTGGCAGGCACTATCGAAGTGAGATTATTTGCAGCCCAAGTCGTGGCAGAGATGCAGCTGACATTCTGCTCTGCCTGAATAAACTGTTAATAAGGAATCGCCTCGATGCTACTGAAAAACTTCGTCACCGTGTCGTTTGGTTTATTGCTTTCTCTCAAGGCCATGGCCGACGACAAGGGTGTCTACAGTGCTAAATTGACGAGTGTCGAAACCAACAAGAAGGTCCCAAGTGCAGTGAAAACCAGCTATCAGGTAAAATCCGGTTATCGTATTGACGACTTTTACGCCTTTACAGCTGCAGCCATTGACCCGATGAAACCCCAATCGCAGATCTTCAGTTCGAAAATTGACCCGCGCAACGTTCAACACATGGACGATTCACCGTTGGACAACAAGTACGCATTTTCGGCGGAGCTGGAACTGATCCGGGGACTCTGACAACCCGTTCAAAGCCAATGGCAATGGGGTCGATCTCACCGACCGACAGGACGCCGAATCGCGTACCTTCTCCATGACTGCCCGTCAGGCTTGACCCTAATCATTTAACAGATGAGCCTTCAACTTCATGAGTATCGCACCGCCCGACGAGATCTTTCATTTGTCCTCTGCCTTGCCGAGTCAACTGAATAGAACAATAGGCAAATGGCAAATGAGCCTTATTCCGACCGAGCAAGAGGCGCGCATTCGGCAACACAAGCTCTTTCACAGTCCGGAACTGCAGTGCAGCCGTCTTGAGTTCGACTCATCCGTCACCCTGGTCAGTTCTGTCCCTGCCGGGTTCGTGACATTCGCCATCTCGCAGCCCCCGATTGGACGCCCCGTCGTAAACAATCACCAACTACGGCCTGACGAAATCATCGTACTGCACAGCGATGAATCGGTGCATTACACCTGCGAACCGAATGAAACACTTTTCACCATCACCACAACACTGGAAAACTATGACCGGTGCCGCCAACATCACTCTGTCATAGATGTACTTGCAAACAGAACACAACACAGCTTCCAGGCTGAAAACTTTCAATTCATACAATCTGCCATTCAAGCCATCAGCGCTTGCTGTGTCGACATCAACGACGCTGCTTCAGCACAACGCAGCGCAGCAGAGAGTTCAGCGATTGAAAGTGCGGTACTTGCTTCTCTATTGCAGTCATTGACGCCCGCTGGTGGCTTCAGCCGCAAAGTCCCGACAAGAAGAAAGGTGGCGATAGAAGCCATACAGTACATTCATGAAAACACAAAAAAAACGCTCTCTATAAAAACGCTCGTAAGGCAACTTGAAACCACCACTCGCACCCTGCATTTTGGCTTTATTGAAACGTTCGGGATGTCGCCAATCGCCTATATCAGAAACCTGAGACTCGCCAGTGCCCGTCGCGACCTGATCAATAAAACGTGGCCCACCGTGACAGAAACCGCGATGTTCTGGAACTTTCACCATCTGGGTCGGTTTTCCAGGGCGTATCAGATTGCTTACGGAGAGACTCCGTCAGAAACGGCCAGGCGCAACTCAGCCAAGCCCAGGAACACGTCCTCATCCGTTTACATCCAGGTTGCTGGCGATAAGAGTTATCGTTAACAGATGTTTATAAATGCCCTGCAAATGATGATTAATAATTTCCTTTGCTTGAACACAGGTACCCACCATTGCTTATTTGCCCACTCAAGGAGATAAGCATGCAACATCGAATAAACACACTGCCACTCAAGCAGAAAATCGCCCTGTGCATTGCCATCTATACAAGCGGCATCTTATTGGCCTGGGTCATTGACTGGTACTGAAGACGTTTAATCCGCGACTACAAGGTGCACAGTGAAATATTGATACCTCGGGGTTTTTCGATGATTGCCGCATATAAAGCGTTACTTGGAAGGCAAGCAGTCACTGTATGCCTGATTGCTGCGACGGGCTGGGCCGCATGGTTCTGTGCTGGAGGACTGGCTGAGCAATTCATCGCACGGAAGTTGAATAACGTTTATGCCGATCTGCGTGCTGCTCAAGTGGAGCCCAATACGCAGATCGACAAAGTACTGGAAACCCTCGGCGATCTTGATCGTTCGGGTCAGGAATGCTCCGTCGAGCAATACTCACTACTGGCTGATCTGGTCAAGAACCTGCGATTTGTTGATCAAGCGGCAATCCAGTTGCCCGACGGCAAGATCTGTTCCTCCTACGGACAAGAACTCCAGTCGATACTGGCCGGTAACGAGAAGCGCAAGTTCTCCGTTGGAAAACGAAGCTATTGGATCGATTCCGGTCACGCAGTATCTGCGGACACCGACTTTATCATTGTGTCGGAACAGTCAACCTACGTTTGGGTAAACAAGAAGATCCTGCTCGACAACTTGAAGTTTCCCGAGGACCTGCAACTGGACCTCATCGGTCCCGGCGGCGCAGTACCCATTGCCTCCACGGGCCCCAAGCCGCTGACGATGCAGAAGCCGTTCCACCTGGAAGAACTGGTTACCTCGGCGGACAAGGTCCTGATCGCCTTTGCGGGCAACCGAAATGAACTGATCGCCGTCATTTCTCTTCCGTTGAGTTACCTGACAGGTCTCAAATTCAAACTATTCATTGGCCTTGTGTGCGTGTTCGCAGCGCTGCTCTTGCTCGCAAGGTGTGCCCAACGGTATTACACCTCTATCGCCGTACGGCTTCGCAATGCCCTGAAAGCCAACACGCTGGGTGTTCACTACCAGCCTATCGTTAACTTGACGACGGGTTATCTGGTTGGCGCCGAATCACTTTCTCACTGGAGCGACAACGGCACCCAGGTGCCTGCGGATGTTTTCATTCCGGTGGCGGAGAAGTCTGACTTGATCCGCAAACTTACGCGCTCGGTGATTCGACAAGTGGCGGAGGATTACAGCACCTACCTTTGGGCGTGCAAGGACTTCTACATTACGGTCAATCTTTGCGCCCAGGATATTCAGGACCCAACCCTTCCAGACTATGTGGCCGACCTGCTGGCAACCTACAACATGCCCGCGTCCGCCATGACGTTTGAAATCACCGAAAGGACCCTGCTCGATCAGAAGCCTGCCGCCCTGCAATTGCGACGGCTTCGTGCGTGTGGACATCGCATTGCCGTGGACGACTTCGGTATCGGCTATTCCAACCTCTCGCTTCTGGATTCGGTGCCTTTCGACATTCTGAAAATAGATCGCTCATTCATCGCAGACGACAAGATCGCTGCCGAGGATGCCTTGTGGCGACACATTGCCCGGTTGGCCAAGTCGCTAAGACTCAAGGTCGTGGCCGAAGGTGTCGAGAGTCAGCAGCAACTGCCGCATCTGGTTTCGGAAGGGGTTGTATTGGCGCAAGGCGGGTTGTTCTGCAAAGCGCTGCCTGTTCAAGCGTTGGCAAGACGCTACTTTCAATGCCCGGCAAACATCCCGCCGTACGACGCAAAAATATCAATCAATGACTTCTATTAACCCCTCACGGCCCCTCAAATGCTCGCCGAACCCTAACACCAGACAAACCTGTACAAGGACTCCACCACACATGCGACTTCGAAACCTTGGCTTCGCTTCACTGCTATCGTTGCTGTCTTTTCAAGCGCTCGCTGATGACAAAGGCTTATATCTTGGAGCTGGCGTAAGCAGCATACAGACCGACGAATCCAGACTGGACGACGACGACACCAGCTACAAGGTTTATGCCGGGTATCGCGTCAATAGCTACCTGGCCTTCGAGGGTGCCTATGTCGATCTCGGTCAATTCAAGGACAAGAATGTCGATTTCGACGGCAAATCGGCCCAGGCTGCCGCCCATGTCGGCTTTCCGCTGGGCGATCGGGTGCGGGTATTCGGCAGTGTCGGTGCTCACGCCTGGGACGCCGACGGCAATGCCACCGACGACGATACCGGGGTTGACCTGACCTACGGTGTCGGCGTCGAGGTCGATGTCTTCCGCAACATTGGCCTGCGCGCGGAATACGAAGTTCTGGAAGTCGGAGAGATCGACCTGAACCAGACGACCGCATCCGCCTATATGCTTTTTTAACACCGCTACAACTGAGCGGCCTTGCCGGTCGCTCAACGCACTCTGCGCAACGTCCCCCGCCTGGCACCGGGCCCGATAACCGGTGCTCGAGTTTGCCTTTGCTCCCGCAATACGCACTCCCTCGCCACAGAAGTCACTACGGTTGCAAAATCGCTAGCCGGCCACCACAAACACAATGATCGGCCCACACACCGCGAGCAACACATTGGAAATCGCATAACACACGGTAAAACCGATCACCGGGGTGTTGCTGCCGGACTGTTCGATAATCTTGTTCATCGACGCCGCTTCGGTCTGTGCACCGGCCAGTGCACCGAACAGGATCATCGGGTGCAGGCGCAGCACATAGCGGCCGAAGTACAGCGCCACCAACGGCGGCACGATGGTGACCACGGCGCCGGACAGCAGCAATGCCAGGCCTTGCTCCTTCATCGCGGCAAAAGCCGCGGGGCCGGCCAGCAGGCCGACCACCGCGCCGAACGCGGTCAAGCCGAACTCGGAAAACGCCCATTGCGCAGCCGGCGGCAAGGCGCCGATTTCCGGGTGGCGCGAGTTGTACCAACCGATCACCAGCGCGGCGACCAACACCCCGCCACCGATGCCCAGTTCCACGGGGATCATCCCGATATGGGTCGACAACAGCCCCAGCAACGAGCCCAGCACCATGCCCAGGGTGTGCATGGCGATGTCGCTCTTGTAGTTGTGCTCGCGAATCCGCCCCAGGCGCTTGGCCACCGCTTCGACGCTGGCAGTACGGCCTGTCAGGGTAATCACGTCGCCCCGACGCAGCACCGTGTTGGGCAGCAACGGCAACTCGTAGCCCTGGCGGGTGATGGTATTGATGAAGCAGCCCAGGCGCCTGGCGCTTTCCAGGCGGCTTTTCGCCTGATGGATGGTCTTGCCGGCGAACTCCGGTGAGGTCACCACGATGTCCACTTCGCGGGTGGGGAAAGACAAGGATTCGGCATGGTCGATTTCCGGTCCGATCCACTGGGTGAGCGTGCCCACGGCTTCGCGCAAGGCGTAGACCCCGACGATATCCCCGGCCATCAGCGTGAAAGCCTCGTCACGCTCGATAACTGTTCCTGCACGCACCACGCGCTCGACGGTCAGCGATTCGTACTGTTTCTCCACATCGGCAATGCGCTGCCCATTCGCCGAACCGTTGTCCGCCACCTGATGGGCGCGCACGACAATGCGGGTGTACGGCACAGTAATCGCGTCTTCTTCCTTGGCGATGCCCAGCTCCAGTTCCAACTCCCGTGCCGACGCCTTGAGGTCCACGCCCAGCAGCTTCGGGGCAATGCTGCCGACGAACACGATCAGGCCGATGGTGCCGAACAGGTACGTGATCGCGTAGGCAATCGCCATATGGCTGTTGAGTTGGGCCCTGGCCGCGGTGTCGATCGACAGTTGATTGATGGCGCTGGTGGCGGTGCCCATGATCGCCGTATCGGTCAGTGCCCCGGCGCCGAGCCCGGCGGTGAAACCGGCGTCGAAATCGAAGACCGCATTCATCAGCAAGATGGCCGCCAGCGCGGTCCCGCACAGCACCACACTCAACACCACCAGTTTCAGCGTGCCGCGATTGAGGCTGCCGAAAAACTCCGGCCCGCTCTTGAAGCCGACCGCGTAGATGAACATCACGAAAAATACCGATTTCAATCCGGTCGGCACTTCCAACCCGATCTGGCCGATCAGCAGCCCCATCAGCAGTGCACCGGCCACGGAACCGAGGTGAAAACTGCCGATGTGGATACGGCCGACGAAGACGCCCAGGGCAATGGCCAGGAACACCGCGATTTCCGGGTCGGTCCGCAAGGCATGGAGCACAAACTCGATCATGGTGCGAACTCCCTTTCAGGCGACATCAGGATTCCTTCGTTTCTTGCGCGGGGGCCGGGTACCACTTGTCCCTGGGCACCCATTTCTCTTGTTGCGGATCACCCAGGTAGTGCGGCGACATGATCTGCACGCCGTACTCGTTGAACACATCCTGGATGTTGGCGTGCAGCATGCTCAGCAGCACTGCGCGCGGCCGGGGCTGACTGGGAATGGCCTGGGCCACCAGCCGGTATTCCGGGTAGAAGTCCGACAACGCCGTCTGGAATACCTGGGCCGGCGGTACTTCGAGAATCCCCGGTGTACGCTTTGCGGCCTCCAGCAACATCGCCTCCACCTGCCGCCACGGCGTGTCGTAGCCAATGGTCACGACGGTGTCGACCACGTAGCCGGGGCCTTGTACCACCCGCGAGTAGTTCTTGGTGACGGTGCCGGTGATCATCGAGTTGGGCAGGGTCAGCACCTCGCCCAGGCCGGTGCGAATGCTGGTGGTGAACATGCCCAGTTCGGTCACCGTGCCTTCGTAGTCGCCAATGCGCACAAATTCGCCGGGGCGCAAGGTTCGGGTGTAGGTCAGGATCAACCCCGCCGCCGCCTGGCCCACCACGCTGGTGGCGCCCAGGGAAATCATCAGGCCGATCAACACCGACAAGCCTTTGAATGCATCGGTACCGGCACCCGGCAGGTACGGGTAGGCCATGGCCAGGGCAAACAGCCAGATCGCCAGGGACGTCAGGCGTTGGGTCGGTTGCAGGGTTTCATGGTTGAGCCAACTGAGGGTTCCGGGTGCCGCCATGCGCCGCAGTATCCGCCGCATGAACGCGGTTGCGCCGCGGGCGATGAAGAAGATTGCCAGCGCCACGCCCAGCCCGGGTATGGCGCCAACGATCCCTTGCAGCAGATAGCCGCCGAGCTCCAGCAGATAGTTGTTGAGGCTTTCGCCCCACGGACGGGTATAGGGAAAGCGCGACAGGACAAAGCCCAGCCATTCGTACGTCAGCAGCAACACGATGATCCAGCGCACCAGCTCCAGCAGGCGGCTCGCCAACGGATACAGGTAATTGGCGTCGATCAGCGGAACCCGTCCGACTTTCAGGGCCTGGGTGTGCCGATGCATCAGTTCGGGCAGTTTCTTCAGCACTCTGCGCCGCAGGTACGACATGCCGAACAGCAGCGCGATGTAAACGCCGGTGGCGATCAACGCGGCGACCACGGAGCGCAGGATCAACCGCAGGCTGCGCGCCTCCCGGGTTTCGGCCACGACCTGGCGCAGCTTGCCGGCCGCGGCTTCGGCGGCCTGCTGTACCGAGTCGTATTCGGTCTCGTCGAAATCATTGGGCGAAACGATAAAGGCGCGCCGGCTTCCCAGCAGCACCATGTAGCTTTTCATGATCGGATCGATGGAGACATTGAGATCATCGGCGTCGTCCAGTGCCTCACCGATCACCGCTTTCGCCCGTTTGACCCGCGACGCCGGGGCTTCTCCGAGGAGGGTCGCGCGAAACACCATGATGCTGCGGTTGGCCACTTTCAATTCAACGGGAGCATCAACCGCTTTCGGTGCGTCTCCAGCCCACAATTGCACCGACCAGAACATCCCGAAAACAGTAAACATTACAGCGAGCAGCCTGCTCCGCATGTGTCGGATCCTTACGTCACGAAATTCAGATCGAGGGTACGTATCGCAGCGTAGTTCACCGATGAACGGTTGTCAGATTTGCGCTACAGGCAGTTTTCTTACCCGTCTGTCTCCTTGAAACAGCGAACTCGAGGATCCTGTAGGAGCGAGCATGCTCGCGATAAACCGGAGAGCACCACGGGGCACCTGCCAACCAGCGTTATCGTTGACGACCATCGCGAGCAAGCTCGCTCCTACAGTGTGTTCCATACCTGACTCAAGGATTGACCTGATAACCCTTGCCCTGCAGACAGCTGCTGTAGGCCGACGCAGTGTTCGTTTCCGTGGTCTTCGCATCCGCTCGACGCTCCTGACGCTGGCGCGAACCACCGACAACCATACCGGCCGCGGCGGTTTCCTTGGCGCGGTCCTGGCGGACGTTCTGTTTCACATCACTGTCGACACGATCATCATACGCATCGTGCTGATTACTGCGCACACCAGACGCCACGGCGCCGGCAGCAGCCCCCACTGCCGCCCCTTTGACCCGCCCGCCCGATGGTGTCGAAGACGTCGATGCAGCCTGACTGTTGGCGATGCTCTGGCATTCGGACATATCCGCCTGCGTTTGTTGCGAACTTTGCCCTTTCATCGGCACCACCGATTGCGCCCATCCCGGGGCACTTAAAACCGACAAGGCAAGGCACAGGCTAAGCGATGAAAACCTTCTCATGATGACCTCCGACAGGCTTGCTACACGGGCAAGCCTTGGGGCGACTGGCGGATGGCAAGCGACGTCATGCGTCGCCCTGCCGATCGGGTGGAGCAACTGAAAAGTGTAGTTCAACGGCCCCGCAGAGAAGGACTTCCGAACAAGTGGTTGGAGTTGTGTGGGATCCTGCTCGCGAAGGCGGTGTTTCTGCCAAATTCTTCGTTGAATGTGAAACCGCTTTCGCGAGCAAGCCCGCTCCCACAGGACTACAGGTGATCAGCGAATGGGCGGTTATTCAGGCGGATCGAGCTGATCCAGCGCCCGGTTCACTGCCAGCTCTCCGAGCATGATCACCTGCGCAATGCCCAGCAGCGCATTGCGGCTGGTTCCTTCCAGATGATCCACCAGATCGGTGGCCATGACATTGGCCGATGCCAGCGATTCACAGGCATGCACCAGTAAGGTCTCGACATTGAGTTCGGGATTGACGATGAACATGGTGCTGGGTTTACGCGGCGTGGCCATGATGCCGGGGCCGGGGTTGAGGTAGTGATCGAGGGCGCGCTCAGCGGCTTCGTGGAGTTTTTGGGAGTCGAGGGTTTCGTACGGGGATGTAGGATCGGTGTCCGGGGGATTGGGTGTGACTTTGAACATAGTGAAACTCCTTGTACCGTAAAAAGGAGCCATCACTCTCACGCTACCAAACGTTGGGTGGTGGCCATACGCAGGTTGGTAGACCGGGTACAAGGACCGGCGCGCCCGAAGGCGCCCTGTGCATGGCCACCATGTAGCAGAGCAGAAAAACGCTGCTGATAGCGACGCATAGCACCTTGTAACACCGGGCTACCAAACCCGATCGCTGCTGTTTTGCAGCGACCGGCAAACGATAGAACCCGGCTCCAAGGCGCACAAGCCGGCGGATTCTGGCGTAGCTGTAGGCAATGACGCAAGCCGTTGTAGCTTGCCAGACGTAACGCTGACACCCGCTAAACAACCTCTTAAACACCCCCAAATAGGACAGCCAACACAAAGAACTGTAGGAGCGAGCCTGCTCGCGATGAGGGCGTGTCAGTCAACATCTTGCTTACTGACCCACCGCTATCGCGAGCAGGCTCGCTCCTACAGGGTATGAGGTGTCAGTCAGGCATTGGTGGTCAGCGGATAGAGCTTGTCATCGAACTGCGACAGCTTCGGAAATACCAGTGGTTGGTCGTCGCTCAAGTACTGCAACCGCTGGCTGTAATCAACCAGAAATTGCTGGCGCGCCTCTTCACTGATGTACGGCACATGCCAGGCCACGAACGGTTCCAGCACGTCAAAACCGACATACGCCAACGTGCCACGCAAAATCGGCCGCAGCATGTCCTCCAACGGTCCATGAATCGCGCCCTCGCCAAACATGTGTTCACGACCACCCAGGGTCACTGTCACCAGCGCTTTCTTGCCGGCCAAACCACCCTGATCGTAGAAGCGCTTGCCGCCATAGCAGATGCCGGACACCAGCACCCGGTCGATCCAGCCCTTGAGCATGGCCGGGGTGGAGAACCAGAAGATCGGAAAGTTGAGGATCAGCAGATCGGCCCACAGCAGTTTGTCCAACTCAGCCTGGATGTCCGGCGCCAGTGACTGGCTCTTCACGCCCAGGCGTTGTTCCAGGGCATAAACCAGGTACTCAGGGTTTTCCCGGGAGGAAAAGTCCGCATCGCTGGCCACCGGATTCCAGTTCATTTTGTACAGGTCGCTGACCTGCACTTCGTGGCCCTGGGCTTCGAGGGTGGCGACGGCCTGGTCACGCAGGGCGGCGGTAAAGGATTGCGGCTCCGGGTGGGCGTGGACGATCAGTACTTTCATGGTGGTTCCTTAGACTTGTTCCAGCGAATCGGTTGAAGGTGTGGAGTAGCAACATCGTGGGTGATGAACAGTTTGCGTCGCCAACCGTCACACCTGGATCGCCTTCACTTCGACGAACTCGTTCAACCCCTCCTCACCCCATTCGCGACCGTTACCCGACTGTTTGTAGCCACCGAATGGCGCCTGATAATTGAACGCCGCGCCGTTGAGGAAGCACTGACCGGCGCGCATCTGCCGCCCCAGGTGCAAGGCGCGCTCGGCACTGCCGGCCCAGACGCCGCTGGACAGGCCGAATGGCGAGTCGTTGGCGATCTGGATCGCTTGCGCCTCATCGGTGTAGGGAATCAGGCACAGCACCGGGCCGAAGATTTCTTCCTGGGCGATGCGCATGCGGTTGTCGACATCGGCGAACAGCGTCGGGCTGACATAGAAGCCACGCTCGAACGTTGATGGCGTGTCACCGCCGCACAGCAGCCGTGCGCCTTCCTGTTGGCCAACCTTGATGTAGTCGAGCACGGTGCGTTTTTGCCCGACCGAACACATCGGGCCGAGAAAGCTTTGTGGGTCGAGGGGATCGCCCATGCGCAGGCTCAGGGTTTCCGCCAACGCCAGTTCCACGGCCTCGGCGTAACGGCTGGCCGGCAGCAGCATGCGGGTCAGCGCGGTGCAGGTCTGGCCGGAGTTGATCATCACGTCCTGCACGCCGTAGCGCACCGCCGCTGCGAGATCGGCATCCTCGGCGATCAGCAGCGGCGACTTGCCGCCCAGTTCCAGGCACACCCGTTTGACTGAAGGCGCCGCCGCTTGCGCAACGCGAACGCCGGCGCCGGTGGAGCCGGTAAACGACACCATGTCCACATCCGGGTGTTTGGCCAACGCTTCGCCGACTTTCGAGCCCGGACCACTGACCAGGTTGAACACCCCGGCCGGCAGGCCGATGTCCTCGATCATTTGCGCCAACAGGAAGGCATGCAGCGGGGTTTCCTGGCTCGGCTTGACCACCACCGTGCAACCGGCGGCCAGTGCCGGGGCGAGTTTGCCGATCAGCTGGTGCAGCGGGTAATTCCACGGGTTGATGAACGCGCAGACACCCACGGCCTCGCGGATCACCAGCGAATTGCCGACTTCGCGCACTTCGTCCATGAGATGAGCCAGTTCGACGTACTGCTCAAGGCCAGTGATCGGCCCGTCGACCTGCACCGAACGGCACCATTGCACCGGCATGCCCAGTTCAGTGGTGATGACCGAGGCCATCTCATCGGCACGATTGCGCAGTTGATCGGCCAGGGCGCGGATGTAACCGGCACGCACGCTGGACGGTGTACGCGACCATGAGTCGAACGCCCGGCGTGCAGCCGCCACGGCGTTTTCGACATCGAGTTCATCACCCAGTGGAACGCTGCCGCACACTTCTTCGGTGGCCGGGTTGATCACCTCGGCGATGCCCTGCCCCGACGGAGTTTGCCAGCGACCGTCAATAAACAGTGACTTGTGATTAAGCATGATTCTGGGCCTCCATCAATTCGTGAGCACAACGGGCAATGCGCTGGCAGGCATCGCGCAGCGGTTCGGCGCTGACCACCAGACCGAGGCGAATATGCCCCGCCGCGCTCGGACCAAAGGCCTCGCCCGCCAAGACTGACACGCCGTGGCGATCCAGCAGACGGTCGGCAAACGCCTGGGCGCTGAGCCCGGTCTGACGGATATCGAGCATCACGAACATCCCGCCATCGGGTTTCAACGCCCGCACGCCGGGGCAATCGGCCAGGCTGTCGCACACCAGGTCGCGACGCTGGCGATAGGCTTCGCGCATGGCTTCGAGTTCCGGCAGGTTGCTTTCCAGGGCCACCACGGCGGCGTCCTGAATGAAATCCGGCGAGCCGTAGAGCATGCACAACGCGAGGTTTTCCAGGTGCGCGGCCAGGGACGGCGGCGCCACCACCCAGCCGACGCGCCAGCCAGTCATGGCGTGGGATTTCGACAGGCTGTTGAGGGTCGCGGTGCGTTCGGCCATGCCCGGCAGGCTCGCCGGGCTGACATGTTCGCCTTCGAACAGCAATTCGCTGTAGACCTCATCGGAAATCAGCCACAGGTCGTGGCCGATGCACAGTTCAGCCAAGGCAGCCCAGGTGCTGCGCGGCAGACTCGCGCCGGACGGGTTGTGCGGGCTGTTCAGTGCCAGCGCCCGGGTGCGCGGAGTGATGCGCGCGGCGACATCTTCGGGCAGCACGCGGAAACCGTTTTCCGAGCGCACCGGCACCGGCACCACCACGGCACCGCAAGCACCGAACACCGCTTCGTAGGTGACGTACATCGGTTCGGCGACGATCACTTCGTCACCCGGATTGAGCACGCATTGGGCCACGCTGAACAGCGCACATTGCGCCCCGGCCAGCACGGTGACCTGATCCGCCGAAACCGACTGGCCGCTGCGCTGCTGATGACGCTTGGCAATGGCTTCACGCAGGGCACGCTTGCCGCGCACCTCGGCGTAGTGAGTGTTGCCGCTCAACAGGCTGTCGATGGCGCCCTGCACGATAGGCTGTGGCGTGTCGAAATCCGGATCACCCACGGACAACAGCAGAATGTCTTCGCCTTGCTCGCGCAGTGCCAAGGCGCGGTAGTGAATGTCCCACGCGGCGGCGCCGTCGCCGGCGATACGTTGAGTCAGATCGGAAAAGCGCATGGCTTCATCCCCTTAAAATACAGATCAATGCGCACAGACATGCTTGAGTTCGATCAGGGTCACGCCATTACGCTTGAAGCCTTGGCGCAAGTCGGTCTGCAACTCGGCCAGGCTTTGCGGCTGAGTCACGGTGCAGCCGAAGGCACGAGCGAGGGCGGCGAAATCCGGGTTGCGCGGCAGCACGCCGATGGGCTCGATGTCGAGGCCGAGCATGTCGTCGCGAATCTGTCCCAGGGCGTCGTTGTTCCACAGCAGCACCACCAGCGGGCTGTCCAGTTCCTCGACAGCCGTGGCCAGTTCCTGGGCGGTGTAGAGGAAACCACCGTCGCCCACCAGCACCAGGCCAGGCCGCTGCGGCGCGCCGAACTTGGCGCCGATACCGGCCGGCAGGCCGTAGCCCAAGGTGCCGTAGCCGGTGGGGTGCAACCAGCTGCGAATGGCCTGGCTGTCAAAGGCGTAGTTACCCGTATACGCAAGCTGGGTCATGTCGGTGCTGATGAATGCGTTGTCCGGCAGCGCTGCAGCGATACGGTCGAGAATCGATTGATGAATCGACTGCAACGGGCCATGGCTGGCCTTGACCGCTTCGCGCAGAGTGGTGACCGAGGCAGTCGCAGCGCTGGCATCGCGCACATCAGACGGCAAACGCTCAAGCAATCCACTGAGGGTTTGTTGTGCATCGCCGTGCAAGGCAACCGCGCACGGATAAAAGTCGTTGAATTTGCGCGGGTCGATGTCGACGCGCAGCAGTTCGGCGTTGAGCGGCAGGCGTTCACGCCAGTAGTCGGTATCGGCCATTTCGGTGCCGACCGCCAGCACCACGTCGGCCTCGGCGATCAGGTTCCAGCCCGGTTCTACGCACAGGGATGAACCGGCATTGAGCGGCGCATCCGGTGGCAGCAGGCCCTTGCCGGCAACGCTGGTGAACAGCGGCGCGGCGAGTCGGGTGCTGATGTCTTGCAGTTGCGAAGCGGCATTGAGCGCACCACCACCGGCGATAATCATCGGGCGCTTGGCAGCCTTCAGCTTTTCCACGGCTTGATCGATCGCGGTGGCCGACGCCGGGCCACGACCCGGGCGACGCACCACCTCATTGCTCCAGTCACGGGCAATCGGCGCTGACAGCACGTCCAGCGGCACCGAGATGTGCACCGGGCGCGGGCGTTCGCTGTCGAACACCGCGTAGGCACGGGCGATCAGTTCCGGCAGGTCTTCGGCGGTCAGTGCCACTGCAGAGAACGCAGTAATCGGCGCGGTCATCGCCCGTTGATCCTGACACTCGTGCAGGCTGCCCCAGCCCTTGCCCAGGCTGGCGCTGTGGTTGACGCTGGAAATCACCAGCATCGGAATCGAGTCGGCGTAGGCCTGGCCGATGCCGGTGGCGGCGTTGGTCACGCCGGGGCCGGTGATGACGAAGCACACGCCGGGTTTGCCGCTGACCCGGGCATAACCGTCGGCCATGAAACTGGCGCCCTGCTCATGGCGGGTCAGCACGTGGCGGATGCCGCTGCCGGGCAAGCCGCGATACAGCTCCAGAGTATGTACGCCGGGGATGCCGAACACGGTATCGACGCCGTAGTTGGCCAACAGACGCACCAGGGCCTGGCCACCGGTCAAGGTTTTGCTTTGCATTTTCATGTCCTCACTCCTGGCCGAAGCGAATCAACGCATCGACCGCAGTCGTGCCCTGGGCACCGACCAACAATGGGTTCACATCGAGTTCCAGCAGGTGTCCGGCGTTTTCGCAGGCGTAGTCCGCCACGGCGCGGATGGCGGTCACCAAGGCATCCAGGTCCGCAGACTCGCGACCACGGAAACCTTGCAGCAACGGTGCGCTGCGCAGGCTGAGCAAGGCGTTGCGGATCGCGCCGTCGGTGGTCGGCAGCAACAGGCTGCGACTGTCCTTGAGCAACTCCACCAGAATGCCGCCGGCACCGATCACCAGCGCGAGGCCGAAATCGTTTTCGCGCTTGATGCCGACAATCAGTTCAGCCAGTGGCGGCTTGGCCATGGGTTCGAGTAACAGTTGATCGAAGGCTACGCCCGGGGCGTAAGCGGCAATGCTGCTGCGCATCTTCTCCAGTGCAGCGCTCAATGCCGCGCCGTCCTTGAGGTTCAGCGCCACGGCACCGGCCTCGGTCTTGTGTGGCAGTTGAGCGCTGACCGCTTTGAGTACCAGCGGATAGCCCAGGGTTTCGGCGTCCTTCAGGGCTTTGTCCGGGGTGCTCAAAACGCCGTTGGGCGTCGGCAGGCCAAAGGCTTTTAATACCTGTTTGGAATCCCATTCATTGAGCAAACGCCCCTCGCCTTCCAGCGCGTGCGGGCACAGCGGCACCAACGCCGATTCGCCCAGCGCCAGCAACGCCTGACGATTGCGTTGATAACCGGCGATGCGACCCCACGCGGCCAACCCGTCCTCAACGCCCTGCAAGGCCGCGACGCCTTGGGCGTGCAGACGCTCACGGGCATGGGCCGGCAGCAACTCGGGGAAGGCCGAGGTGACAAAACCGGTCTTGCCGTGACGTTGCAGTGCCGCGCAGTACAACTCCAGCAGCAGGTCGCATTCCTTGCGCTCGCCGGTGAACTCCGACGGGTAGTCGAGCACCAGCATCGCAGCGTCGGCTTCGGTGCGCAGCGCACTGTCGAGCATGCGGTTCAAGGCTTCGCCATCGCCCCAGATCGCCGTAGTGAAGTCCAGCGGGTTGACCAGGTTAGCGTAGGTCGGCAGCACTTGCGCGAGTTCGCCGACCTGCCCTTGATCGAGTTTCGGCAGGCCCAGGTCGTTGCGTTCGGCGTAGTCGGCAATCAGCCCGGCGTCGCCGCCGGAGCATGCCAGCGCGATCAGGCTGTTGCCCGCCGGCAGATTGCCACAAGCAGCGGCTTTCAAGGTTTCGACAAAACTCACCGGACCGCTGACGCGAATCACCCCGAGGCGGTCGAACAGTGCGTCGTACAGCGCATCGGAACCCGACAAAGAACTGGTGTGACTCAACGCCAGTTCGGCGCCAATCTGCGACACGCCGGTTTTCAGCGCGATGATCGGGATGCCCTTCTCCAGCGCCTTGTGCGCGGCGCGGGCAAAACCCGGCACATTCTTCAGGCCTTCCAGGTGCAGGCCGATGGCGGTGACGCGCGGCTCGTCGAGCAACACATCCATCAATTCGGCCACGCCCAGTTGCGCCTGATTGCCCACCGAGGCCATGTAGGCCACCGGCAGCGAGCGGTCGCTCATGGACAGGTTGTAGGCGAAGTTGCCGCTCTGGGTCAGTACCGCCACGCCCTTCTCAACCGCTTTGCCGCCATGGGCCACCGGCCACAACGCGGAACTGTGCAGGTAGTCGAGCAGGCCGTAGCAGTTGGGGCCGAGCAAGGCCATGTCGCCAGCGGCCTTGAGCAATTGCTGTTGCAGGGCCTGGCCTTCGGCGCCGGTTTCGGCGAAGCCGGAGGCGTAGCAGATCGCCCCGCCCGCGTTGATGGCGGCCAGCTCGGCCACGCAGGTCAGGGTCAGTTCGCGGTTGGTGGCAATGAATACCGCGTCCGGGCCGCAGGGCAACTCGGCAACGCTGCGCACGCACGGCACCCCTTCAAGGCTGTCGTGTTGCGGGTTGACCAGCCACATTTGCCCTTGGTAGCCGCCTTCGGCACAGCGCTTGAGGGCGCGGGCCATACTGCGGCCGCCGACGAACGCCACGTGTTGCGGCGCGAGCATGCGTTTGAGGTTGTCACGAATGGTTTGGGACATGGGAATTCTCCGGGCCGATCAGCGCAGCAGCGGCCGCAGCAACTCGCGGGAAATGATGTGGCGCTGGATTTCCGAAGTGCCTTCCCAGATCCGTTCGATCCGCGCGTTGCGCCAGATGCGCTCCACCGGACCTTCGTCCATCAGCCCCATGCCGCCGAAAATCTGCACCGCTTCATCGGCGGTACGCCCGAGCACTTCACTGGCGAACAGCTTGGCCATGCCGGCCTCGCCATCGGTCATGGTGCCTTGGTCCATTTTCCAGGCGGTGTGCAGGGTCAACAGTTCGGCGGCGCGGATTTGCGTGGCCATGTCGGCCAATTTGAACGACACGCCCTGGTAAGTGCCGATGGGCTGGCCGAATTGCTTGCGGTCCGCCGCCCATTGCAAGGACACGTCCAGTGCGCGCTGGGCCTGACCGACGCAGTTGGCCGCGACCATCACGCGCCCGGCGGTCAGCCAGGCGTTGGCCACGTCCCAACCCTTGCCGACTTCGCCCAGCACTTTGCTGGCCGGCACGCGGCAGTCGTCGAAGAACATTTCGAAGGTGTGATAACCCCGGTTGCTCACGCACTTCGGCCCACGGCGGATGGTCATGCCTGGGGTGTTGCGGTCGACCAGGAACGAGGTCACGGCGTTACGCTTTTTGCCGTTGTGTTCGTAGGTGTCGGTCACGGCGAAGACAATGGCAAAATCGGCATGGCCGGCGTGGCTGATGAAGTGCTTGCTGCCGTTGAGAATGAAGTCGTCGCCTTCACGCACGGCGCGGGTCTTGATTGCATTGGCATCGGAACCGGCACCCGGCTCGGTCAGGGCAAAGCAGTCGATCTTTTCACCCTGGATGCACGGCAACAGGTAGTCGTTGATCTGGTCGCCGGTGCAGGCCATGAGGATTTTCGACGGCCGCGCGACGAACACATGCAGCGCCCAGGACACCTTGGACAGCTCACGTTCGATCAGCGCCTGGGACAGGTAATCCAGGCCGCCACCACCCACTTCTTCGGGCATGTTGAAGGCGTAGAAACCTGCCGCGATCGCCTTGCCGCGAATCTGTGCCGCCAGCTCCGGGGAGACCTCGTCGGCGCGGTCGACTTGCTCTTCATAGGGCAGCAGTTCCTTCTCGACGAAGCTGCGTACCGAGTCCACCAACATTTCTTGTTCTTGGGTCAGTTGGAAATTCATGCTGCTACCTGTTGTTCGTGTTCTGGGAGATGGAGAGGAATCAACGACCGATGAAACGTGCCGGGCGTTTTTCCATGGCGGCGCGCAGGGCTTCGTTGCCGTCTTCGCTGCGACCGCAGAGCAAACCGGCGGCAAGCTCGGCTTGCAGTTGTTCCGGCAGGCTGCGTTCGGCGCCTTCACGC
This sequence comes from Pseudomonas sp. KH_046_1, assembly GCF_057839025.1. NCBI lineage: Bacteria > Pseudomonadati > Pseudomonadota > Gammaproteobacteria > Pseudomonadales > Pseudomonadaceae > Pseudomonas > Pseudomonas sp. KH_046_1. Next base: position 2,967,845 of record NZ_CM174481.1, on the reverse strand, counting down.
ATGAGTTTTTTGGTCTGGGCGAAGGCGAAGGTCGGACCGGCAGCCAGGCGTGCGGCGAGTTCGCTGGTGACCGTCAGCAGTTGATCGTCGGCACAGACATCGCTAACCAGACCGGCGTCTAGGGCACGGTCGGCGCCCCACAATTCGTCGAGGAACAGCAGGCGCTTGGCCTGTTCGCTGCCGATCAAACGCGGCAGGTGCCAACTGGCGCCGGCGTCCGGCGAGTACGCCATGCTGGTGTAGCCGGCCTTGAAGCGTGCCGATTGCCCGGCGATGCGCAGGTCGCAGCACAGGGTCAAGTCCATCCCGGCGCCGACGGCGGTGCCATTGATGGCGGCGATGGTGGGTTTTTCCAGGCTGTGCAGGCGGGTCATCAAGGCGTGGGCGGTTTCGGTCCAGCCGTAGGTTTCCAGCGCGCCCCGAGCTTCAGCATCGGCCCATTCATCGAGGTCAGCGCCGGCACAGAAACTGCGGCCGCTGCCGGTGAGCACCACCACGCGCACCGCTGGATCGGCGTTGAAACCGTCGAGCAAGGTGTGCAGGTTTTTCAGCGTCGGAATGTCCAGCGCATTGCGCTGGGCAGTGCGATTGAGGGTGATCCAGGCAACGCCTGCTTCGACCTGGCTGAGCAGCGACGATTGAGTGGTCATGGGAATCCTCGAATTATTGTGATTGGTCTGAGGTGATGCGACTTGAGGCCATACTAAACGAGTGTTCAGTAAGGCGGCAATCGGCGGAGGAATGGGCTGTAACAAGCTCAATAATCATGTAACACATTGGTTTTATTGAATTATTTATAGATGGGCGAGCGTAAGCCGTTAGCGCTGTTACAACTTCGAACAACTGGTGACAGGAGGCCGGTCGCAAATTTACCGAACACCGCAAACCCCTGTGGGAGCGAGCTTGCTCGCGATAGCGGTAGACCAGTCAACAGTGATGTTGAACCTGATGCCGCCATCGCGAGCAAGCTCGCTCCCACAGGGAATGTGCTGGATTGAAGGAATTACACAGTCGGCAAGCTCGGCGCCAACACGCCCTGGCGCTTGCGATGGATCAGGAAGTACGCGCCATAGCACAGCGCAATGAATCCGAAGCCCCAGTACAGCGACGGACGCTGGGTTTCATCCAGGGCCAGGAACACGAACAGCGAGCAGCACAGCGTGATGCACATCAGCGGCAATACCGGGAACCAAGGTGCGCGGTATTTCAGGTCGCTGAGTTTGCCGCCATCACGCAGATACGCCTTGCGGAACTTGTACTGCGCCAGCGCGATGACAATCCAGGTCACGGTGCCGGACATGCCGCTCACCGCCATCAGCACCATGAACAAGGTGTCGGCGGCGACGAAGCTGGTCATCAGCGACACCAGTGCGAAGCACAGGGTGATGCTCAAGGCGCGCAATGGCACACCGCGTTTGCTCAGATGCGACAGGCTTTTCGGCGCCATGCCGGTTTTCGACATCGCCCACAGGATGCGCGTCGAGGCATACAGGCCGGAGTTGCCCACCGACAGGATCGCGGTGAGGATCACGAAGTTCATCAGGTCGGCCGCATAAGGAATGCCGACCATGTCGAACACCTGCACGAACGGGCTTTCCATCAGGCCCGCCTGCTGCCACGGCACGATGGCCGACAGCACGATGATCGCCAGCACGTAGAAGATCAGCACGCGGAACACCACGTTGCGTACTGCCCGGGGAATGCTTTTTTCCGGCTGATCGGTTTCACCGGCGGCCACGCCCATGATCTCGCAACCCTGGAACGCGTAGACCACGGTCATCATCACCGCGAACACCGCCGACAGGCCGTTGGGGAACAACGAATCGCCGATCAGGTTGCTCGCCATCGGTGCCGGTGCGCCGCTGCTCAGGGGCATCACGCCGAAGATCACCAGCACGCCGACCACGATGAAACCGAGAATCGCCGCGACCTTGATCCCCGAGAACCAGTATTCGGCTTCACCAAAGGCGCGGGTCGCCATGGCATTGATACCGAACAGCACCACCACGAACAGCGCCGACCAGTACCAGATCGGCACCTCCGGGAACCAGCGGGTCATCAGCATGCCGGCGGCGGTGAACTCCAGGCCCACGGTGGTGGCCCAGCTCATCCAGTACACCCAGCCGATCATGAACCCGGTGGCCGGGCCGATGTATTTGGTGGCGTGGGTCTGGAACGAACCGGACACCGGCATCTGCACCGACAGTTCACCCAGGCAGACCATCACCAGGTACATCAGGAAACCCGCGACCAGGTAAGCCAGGATCGCCCCCACCGGGCCGCCCTGATTGATGGTCACGCCGGAGCCCATGAACAACCCGGTGCCGATGACGCCGCCCAACGACAGCATGAAGATGTGCCGGCTCTTGAGGGCGCGGGTCAGCTGGATGCCTTTATGATCAGTATTTTCGTTCATGTCGGCACCTCAGCAGTCAGTGAGGTTTGCAGCGCGCGACAGCTCGTCACGGCGCAGGGAGGGATCAGCTTTACGGCAATTCATTATTATTATCTCCAATAAGCTTCGAAGACCGCGCTGCGGCGGTTGCGTCGATTATTGGAAAGCCATGTAAGTTCGCGTTGACCGTAAGGATCGAAGTTGTACAAAGTCGTAACAAACTTGTACGTCAGCTCTGCAACAGGCCTTTGAGGGTATCGAGCGAGTGCTGCAATTGCTCATCGAGCGCGGGGCTCATGCGCTGGATCGCCGATTCATCGTTTGCCAGCGCCAAGGTCTCCAGCGCCCTCAAGGTGCTGGCCAAGGCCCGAAAACCCAGGGAATCGCAGCTACCGGCCAGGCGGTGAGCCAGTTGCGCGACCTCTGTGCAGTCGTCGGCGGCCATGGCTTCATTCAGCGCATCGCGGTGTTGAACGATCGAGTCACGCAATACCGCCAGCAGCCCCTGGACCTTTTGCGCACCGAGCAGGCTGCGATGGGTCTGCAACAGCGGCCAGTCCATTGCCTCATCGCTCGGCAGCGACTCGGCCACAGGTGCATGCCCTTGCAGCACCTGGCGCAGGTTTTCCAGCTTCAGCGGCTTGGCCAGGACACCGTCCATGCCGGCCTCCAGATAACCGCGCACCAGTGCCGGTTGCACGCTGGCGGTCAAGGCGAAAATGCGCGTATGGCGGTTCGGCCCGTCACCGTTGCGGATCTGCCGGCATAGCTCGACACCGCTGATGCCCGGCAGGTGCACGTCCAGCAGCATCAGATCGAACACCCGCGCCGCGCAGTGTTCCAGTGCCTGATCCGCTTCTTCGGCGAGCCACACCCGGTGGCCGTCCCGTTGCAGCAAGCCCTTGACCACTTCGCGATTGAGCGCCACGTCTTCGACCACCAGGATGTTCAGTGCCGGCCCCGCCGCCCGCACCGGCGCAACCTCAGCCACGCCGCTGGCCGGTTGCAGGGACAGTTCGAACCAGAAGCAACTGCCGCGCCCCTCTTCACTGTCCACGCCGATGCAGCCGCCCATCTGCTCCACCAGATGTTTGCAGATCGCCAACCCCAACCCGGTGCCACCAAAACGTTGCGCGACTTCTTCGCTGGCCTGGGTGAAGCGCTCGAAAATCTTCGCCTGCATCGCCGGGGCAATGCCGATGCCGTCGTCCGTGACACTGACCCTCAGCCGCTGCCCCGCCTGTTCACCGGTTTCGCTGAGCAGCGCTACCTCGACGCTGACTTCGCCGCCTTCGGTGAACTTGATCGCGTTGGCCAGCAGGTTGCTCAGCACTTGACGCAGGAACTGCTCGGCACCGTGGTGATACTCGGCAATCCGTTGATCGATGCGGAAACTGAGGATCGTGTCGTTGTTCAGCGCTCTCGGTTCCAACAGCGTGAGTACCTCGTCGAGCAACTGGCGCAGCGAGAAATCCACCGGTTCGGGATGGCTGACGCCCTCCTCCAGCTTGGCGAAATACAGCACCTCATTGAGGATCGTCAGCAAGCCTTCGCCGGCCTTGTGCAAGGCATCCAGGCGTTTGCCGTCCTGGGCATCCAGACGCGCGCCGCGCAGCAGCTCGGCCATGCCGAGAATGCCATTGAGGGGCGTGCGCAGTTCGTGGCTCATGGTCGCCAGGAACCGCGACTTGGCAAGGTTGGCCGCTTCCGCCTCGTCTTTGGCGCGCATCAGGCTGGCGGTGCGGCGCTCGACCATTTTCAGCAGCTCGTCACGGTTGTCCTGCAAGGCCAGGCGATCGGTTTCCCGGCGCTCGATGTCCCGCAGGATCGCCCGGCGCATATCGTCCAGCGCATGGGCCACGGTGTCGATTTCGTCGCTGCCACGACGCTTGTCCAGGTGCAGGGGCTCGTGCCACTCACCGGCGGCGATGCGCCTGGCAAACTCGGCCATGACTTTCAGGTGCCGGGTCACCAGTCGATAAAACAAGCCCGACAACGCCACGGCCAGACCGCAGAGGAACACCGCCATCCACAACAGACTGGTCAAACCGGTGGCGTAGAGACGCTGGTACACCGCCCCCAGATCCGTACTGACCTCCAGCTCGCCAAGGTTGCGCAAAGGGCCGGACGGCGGCTGATAGTCCAGGACAAAGCGCTCGATACGCAGCGGTCCCGTGGGGTCCGGGTTGCCCTGAACCAGGTCGAAATCGGCGCTGGTCAAGTGCACCCGGGCGACGTCGGAGAAGTCCACCAGCCCGCGCAACTGCACGTTCAACTGCTCCTGGTTCAAGTCCCAGAGACTGCGTTCCAGGCTGGCCAGGTAGCCGGCGCGGATCAGCTCCATACGCGAATCGATGTCGCGCATTTCCCGTCGATACTCGATGTACAGCTGCACGCTGCTGGCCAGCACGGTGAAGCACAGGCTGAACAACAGAATGAACAGCAACAGGCGCCGCAACAGTCCACCGGGACGGGCGCGAATCATTGCGCATCCGCCGGCAGGTTGATCATGTCGCGGTAGGTCACTTCGCTCTCGTTGAGCCAGCGCTCGATGTCACCGGCATCGACCATGCGTTGCAACTGCGCATTGATCTCGGGCATGCGAGCGGCCAAGGGCGAGCGCCGCGACACGGCAACCCGCAGATAGTCCACGTTCAATGCCTTGGGCAAGGCAATGATGTCCTGGCCACCGGGCAGGTTTTCCACGTACAGCTGGCCGGTGCGTCGCTCCTGGGTGATGAAATCGATGCGCCCGCGAATCAGCTTGCCGAAGTTCTGGTGGCTGTCGGAAACCCATTCGATATTGTTGTTGCGCGCGACCATACGATCGAACTCCACACCGTAGCTCTCGCCAAACAACAGGCCGCCACGGTAATGGGCCAGGTCGTCCAGTTGTTCGAATTTCACCGGGTGCTGGCGGTTGATGAACAACGCCACTTCTTCACGCAATACCGGTACTGTCGAGAACAGCATGCTTTGCTCCCGTTGCGCGGTGCTGTAGGCCAGCACCACATCGACCCGGCCTTCGGCGGCGTCCAGCAGGCAGCGTTTCCAGTTGCCCAGCACCACGATCTCGACCTCGTAACCCAACTGGCCGAACAGGTTTTTCACCACGTTCGGTGCCAGGCCGCGCACCTGCTTGCCATCACTCCAGGAGATCGGCGGGTACACCGGGTAATCGCAATAGCGAACCTTGTCCGCCGCGACGGCATGGCCGGCCACCAGCAGCGCCAGCAAGCAAAACCATCGCGCCATCAGCTTCAGGCCGCCACGCTGGCGGTGAACAGGTAACCGGCGCCGTGAATGGTGATGATCAACTGGGGTTCGGCCGGATCGTCGTGCAACTTGCGGCGCAGGCGCCCGACCAGCACGTCGATGGAGCGGTCGTTGGGCACCCATTCGCGGTTGCGGATCTGGTCCATCAACTGGTCGCGGCTGAGGGTGTGGCCGCTGTTGCGCAGGAACACGCTGAGCAACTGGTATTCGCCGTGGGTCAGCAGGGTTTCGCTGCCGGACGGGTCGATCAGGCGACGGCGGTCGGTGTCCAACGCCCAGTCGGCGAACTGCTTGACCGGCTTGGCCGCCACGACGGCCGGCGCTGGGGTTTGCGCATGACGGACCCGGCGAATCAGGTTTTTCGCCCGGGACACCAGTTCCCTTGGATTGAGGGGTTTGATCACGTAGTCATCGGCGCCGCATTCGAGGCCGACGATGCGGTCGATTTCATCGTTGCGCCCGGTGATCAGGATGATCCCGACTTCCGAACGCACCCGCAGCTCGCGGGTCAGGGTCAGGCCGTCCTTGCCCGGCAGGCGGATGTCGAGCATCACCAGGTCGACGGTCTGGCTGGCGAGGAAGGTTTCCGCCAGTTCCGCCGTGGCGGCGCAATGGACTTCGTAGCCTTCCTGGGACAGGTAGGCGTGCAGCAGATCGCGAATCAGCGGATCGTCATCGACGATCAATACCCGAGGAGTCATCGCTTGGTGTCCGGCTCAGGCCCGAAGGCCAGTTTCTTATTAGAGTGTTTTCCTGCATCGGCGCCAGAGAGTATCCAGTACTGAACGACTGATCAACAGTCGCTCGTCTGCACGCAAAAACGCTGGCGTCCGCCGGCCTGTAAACCATCGACCCAGGCCTCGCAAATCTGGATGCCTTGCTCCGGGGTGAAGGTACCGGGGTTCAGCCCGGACTCCAGCCACAAGCCGTCGAGCAAGGCGCTGAGGCTGATGGCGGCGAGGTCGGCGTCGAAGTTTTCCCAACCCTCCTCCCGGGCCAGTTCCGCCAGCACCTTGCGCAGGATGCCGCGATACTCGCCATAGGAATGATCGTGGGCCTGGTTGATGGCCTCGGCGGTTTTCACCGCGCCCCAGAACGCCAGCCACGCATCGATCAGTTGCGGATCGAGCAGCTCGGCGGAAAACGAACCGCGGAAAAACGCCGACAAGCGTTCCCGGGCATTCGGCGCGGCTTGCTCCATGGCGTCGCGCAGCAAGGTCATGACCCGCCCGGTAATCGCCATGTAGGCCTCGGCCACCAGTTCATCCTTGCCGGAATAGTGATGGCTGATCAGCCCCACCGAGACCCCGGCCTCGGCGGATATCTTGCGGATCGACGCGCCCTGGAAGCCATGACGCTTGAGGCACACCAGCGTCGCCTCAATCAGGTTGGCTTTGCGCAACTCCGGTTCCATGCGGGAAAAACGGGCTTCCTGATTCATCGGCGACACGCTCCTTGGTTCAATCGTTTAGGCCTGTGCGGGTAAGCGGCGGGCTGAACGACTGTACAGCAAGAGCGGGCCTCTTCTCCAGTCAGTTGCCAGTCTGGTAGACCGTGGTGCGCCCATCGCGAGCAGGCTCGCTCCCACAGTAGATTTCGGTTGTTCGCAGATTTTGCGTACACCCGTTAAACCTGTGGGAGCGAGCCTGCTCGCGAAGGGGCCAGCTCAAACAACACAGAACCCGGATCAGTCCCGATACCCCGGCGCCACTCGATCCAGCATTCTCAACAACGCCGCCCAGGCCAGCTGCATGGCATCTGGGTCAGCAAGCTCACCCTCCTCCAACGGTCGCCCCGGATCATTGAACTGCCGTTCGGTATGCGCACAGACCTCGTGCGACGGCAGTACAACTTCACCGGCGGCTTGGGCGGCCAACTGAATCTCACAGGCCTTTTCCAGGTAGTACATGCGCAGGAACGCTTGGCTCACCGTCTCGCCCACCGTCAGCAAACCATGGTTGCGCAGCATCAGTACCGACTTGTCGCCCAAGTCCGCCACCAGCCGTTGTTGCTCGCTCAGGTCCAGCGCCACGCCTTCATAGTCGTGGTAGGCAACGCGGCCATAGAACTCCATGGAAATCTGGTTCACCGGCAACAATCCGCACTTCAATGCCGCCACCGCGCACCCGGATTTGGTATGGGTGTGCAGCACGCATTGCGCATCTTCACGGGCGCCGTGGATGGCGCTGTGGATCACGAAGCCGGCCGGATTCACCGGGTACGGCGACGGCTCCACGGCGTGACCATCGAGGTCGATCTTCACCAGATTCGACGCGGTGATTTCATCGAACATCAGCCCGTAAGGGTTGATCAGAAAGTGATGCTCCGGCCCCGGAATGCGCACCGAGATGTGGGTGAAGATCAGATCGGTCATGCGAAAGTGCGCAATCAAGCGGTAACAGGCCGCCAGCTCCTCACGCAGGCGCTGCTCGGTAGCGCTGCGTTCAGGGGCCAGGTGGGTGGCGATGTTGTTCATTCTTGTGGTTCTCCAGGCTGATCGGCTGGGGCAGACAGTAAGGCTGGACGCTTGGACACGTCCAGCCGTCCGTGTTTATTTGCTGGCCCAGGCGTTGAAGCGCTCTTCGAGTTCTTCGCCATGATCGACCCAGAAACCGACGTTCATCGACAGTGCGCCCTTGAGGTTCTGCGGCGCTGTTGGCACCCATTGCGCCAGTTTGTCGTCCAGCCGTGCGGCGGCCTGGGTGTTGGTCGGGCCGTAGGGAATCTGCTGCACGTAGTTGACCTGGGCGTCCGGCTGGTTGGCGAAGGCGATAAAGCGCTTGGCCTGATCCACATGCCGGGAGCCTTTGATGATCGCCCAGTAGTCCATACCGTACAGGCTGCCGGGCCAGACCAGAGCGAGGTGGCTGCCTTTCTGTGCGGCGTCGGCGATGCGTCCGCTGTAGGTCGAGGTCATCACCACATCGCCGGCGGTCAGCCATTGCGGCGGTTGTGCGCCAGCCTCCCACCACTGGATGTAAGGCTTGAGTTCAGTCAGTTTGGCGAATGCCCGTTCCACACCCTGCGGGGTGCCGAGCACCTTGTAGACGTCTTCGGTCTTGACCCCGTCGGCCAGCAAGGCGAACTCCAGGTTGTACACCGCGCGTTTGCGCAGCCCACGCTTGCCGGGGGTTTTCTTCACGTCCCAGAAGTCTGCCCACGAGGTCGGGGCCTGAGCCAGTTTGTCGGTGTCGTAGGCAATCGCCACGCTCCACACCAGCGCGGCGGAACCGCACTCCTGCGCCGCCTCGGGGATCAACTGCTCGGCGTGGCCCAGACGTGTCCAGTCCAGACGCTCGTACATGCCTTCCTCGCAGCCGCGCATCAGGTCCGGGCCTTCGATCTGCACCACGTCCCAGTCGACATTGCCGGTGTCGACCATCACTTTGATTTTCGCCATCTCGCCGTTGTATTCGCTCTGGATCACCTTGCTTTGATCCACGGCGGCGAAGGGTTGAAAGAACGCCACGTCCTGGGCTTTTTGTCCGGCTCCGCCGTATCCGACCACCACCATGTCCGATGCTGCCTGAGCGCTGCCCAGGCCCATGGCCACGGACAACACCAAGGGATAAAAACCGTGCTTGAGCGTGTGCGATTTCATCAGTGGTTCCTCTTGCAGGTGCCACGGGACCCAAGGCCCGCGCAGCCCTTTTTTATTGTTGTGAGGTTCGGCCCAGCAGCGGGCTCGAGACGAAACTACTGCAAGGCGCAGTAAAAAAACAAGTTGATTTTTTACTGAAGGTAAATTTCTATAGCGCAATAATTACAACGAAACCTGATGCCTCTGTAGGAGCGAGCCTGCTCGCGATGGACCTGAGAACGCCGCGGGGTGTCAGATACCCAGCGTTATCGTTGACGACCATCGCGAGCAGGCTCGCTCCTACACAGGTCAGCCTGCCTGGAGTACCGGTACCATGACGACCTCTGCACCCGCTTTCGCGCACCTGTTCGAACCCCTGGAGATCCGTGGCAAGCGCCTGAAGAACCGCATCATGTCCAGCGGGCACGACACCTCGATGCCCACCGACAACCTGGTCAATGAACAATTGATCGCCTATCACCGGGCGCGTGCCGAAGGCGGTGCCGGGTTGATCGTGCTGCAAGTGGCCGGCGTGCATGACAGTGCGCGCTACACCTCCCACGTGCTGATGGCCACCGACGATGCGTGCATCGAGGGCTACCGCAAACTGGCGCAAACCTGCCATGCGCACGGCACTGTGGTGTTGTCCCAGGTGTTCCATCCGGGGCGGGAGATCATGGAGTCCAGCGATGGCCTGCTGGCGGTGGCCTACTCCGCCTCGTCGGTGCCCAACGAACGCTTCCGGGTGATGCCCCGCGCGCTGGACCAGGCGATGATCGACGAGATCGTCGCCGGTTACGCTGCTGCCGCCCGCCGCCTGCACCAGGCAGGCATCGATGGCGTCGAGGTCGTGGCCAGCCACGGTTACCTGCCGGCGCAGTTCATCAATCCGCGGGTCAACCGGCGTACCGATGGTTACAACGGTGAGCTGGAACAGCGTTTGCGTTTTCTGCGCGAGGTCATAGCCGCTGTGCGCGAGGCGACCGACGAGCAGTTCATCGTCGGCCTGCGCATCTCCGCCGACGAGCGCGACCCGGAAGGCCTGACCGAGGACGAATCCCTGGCCGCCGTGCAGTCACTGCAAGCGCAGCTCGATTACGTGCACATCGTCGCCGGCACTTCGGCGTCGCTCGGCGGCGCGGTGCACATCGTGCCGCCGATGGCGATCGAAGCGGCGTACCTGGCTAAAGAAGCCGGGACGTTCAAGGCCGGTTTGAACATTCCGCTGTTCGTCACCGGGCGCATCAACCAGCCCCAGGAAGCCGAGCTGATTCTGGCTCGCGGCCAGGCCGATGTGTGCGGCATGACCCGGGCGCTGATCTGCGATCCGCAAATGCCCAACAAGACCGACACCGGCCGCGTCGAAGACGTGCGGGCGTGCATTGCCTGCAATCAGGCGTGCATCGGCCACTTCCACAAGGGCTTGCCGATTTCCTGCATTCAGCACCCGGAAACCGGGCGCGAACTGATCTTCGGCGAACGCCGACAAGCGCCACGGCGCAAACGCATCATGATTGCCGGCGGTGGTCCGGCCGGGATGAAAGCCGCCACCGTCGCGGCCCAACGCGGCCATGAGGTGACGTTGTACGAAGCCAGCTCGCAACTGGGCGGCCAGGTGTTGCTCGCGCAGTTGCTGCCACGGCGCAGCGAATTCGGCGGTGCCAGCACCAACCTGCAACGGGAAATGGAACTGGCCGGCGTGCGCGTGGTACGCAATACCCGAGTCGACCGGGCACTGGTGGAGCAGGAAAAACCGCACGTGGTGATTGTCGCCACCGGCGCCGAGCCGTACTGGCCGCCCTTCGAGCGCGGCGGTGAATTGCAGGTGGTGGACGCCTGGCAAGTGCTGCGCGATGAAGTACGGATCGGCCGTTCGGTGGTGGTGGTCGACTGGCGTTGCGACTGGATCGGCCCCGGCATCGCCGAACGTCTGGTTCGAGCCGGGCACCAGGTGCAACTGGCGGTCAACGGCACCCATTGCGGGGAAAACCTGCCGCTGTACGTGCGCGATCAACTGGCCGGCGAGCTGCATAAGCTGGGCGTGCCGATCACGCCCTACGCGCGGCTGTATGGCTGCGATGACAACACGGTGTACCTGCAACACACCGCCAGTGGCGAACCGATGCTGATGGAGAACATCGATACGCTGGTGCTGTGCCAAGGGCATCAACCGGTGGATACCCTGGGCGCTGAGTTGCAAGGGCTGGTGGAGTTTCGCCGCATCGGCGACTGCCTGGCGCCGCGTACCGCCGAAGAAGCGATTTATGAAGGACTGAAAGTCGCGTGGGAGCTTTAAGGCTGTTTATACTCCGGGGCTTTAACGGCTAACACCGCCCCTGTAGGAGCGAGCCTGCTCGCGATGAACCCGAGAACACCGCTGGGTGTCAGGCTTCCAGCGTTATCGTTAACGACCATCGCGAGCAGGCTCGCTCCTACAGGGGGATGTGGCCCCTTCCCGGTTCGGAATTTTCCATGAGCAACAATAGCAAGTCCCAGCCCGCCGCCGAACCGCATTTTCTCGGCACGCGCATTCGCGGCCTGCGCAAGCGCCGGGGCATGACCCTGGCGGAACTGGCACAACAGAGCGAACTCACCGCCGGCTACATCAGCCAGCTGGAACGCAACCTCGCCTACCCGTCGATTCCGGCACTGTTCAACATTGCCCGCAGTCTCGGCGTCACCATCCAATGGTTCTTCGCCAGTGAAGCGGTCACCGCGCCCGAAGACGATGGCGTCGTGGTGCGCAAGAACAGCCGCCTGAACGTGCATTACGAAGACGGCATCGTCGACCAGTTACTGACCCCGCAAGCCAACCGCCAACTGGAAATGCTCCACTCGCGTTTCCCGCCCGGCACCTACAGCCAGCAAAGCTACAGCCACGACGGTGAAGAGGCCGGCTACTTGCTCTCGGGGAGTTTCGAGTTGTGGGTCGGCGAGCGCCATTTCCAGCTCAATGAAGGCGACAGCTTCAGCTTTTCCAGCCAGGAACCGCACCGCTATGGCAACCCCGGCGATGTCGATGCAGTGGTGATCTGGGTAATTACGCCACCGACGTTCTAACGTCGGCTGCGACCGCTTGCCTGAGTGGTACTCGCACGCTTGAGGGTGTCGCTCGGCAGCTCGTTGAACAACGCGCGGTAGCTGCTGGAAAACCGCCCCAGATGCCAGAACGACCAATGCATCGCCACCTCGGCCACGGTGGTTTGCGTCGGCGTGCGGCTGAGCAGTTCGCGGCGGGCGCTGTTGAGTCGGCGCAGGCGCAGCCATTGGGTCGGCGCCATGCCGGTGTAGGTCTTGAACGCATGCTGCAACTGGCGCAATGAAACCCCGGCAACCTGGGACAACTCCAGCAGGTTGAGGTGTTCTTCCGGGGTGTCCGCGGCCCATTCCCCTACCCGCTTCATAATCGCCCGCTCCCCGGCCCGACGCTGCAAGGCCCCTTGGTCGAGGCCGACACAGGCGTTGTCGAGGATGAACAGGCAGTCCTCCAGCAGTTGCTGGGTCAGCGCTTCGCGGCTCGGTGGATCGAAGGTCTGCGACAGCCGCGTCAAGGTCCCGCTGAGCCAACGGCAGAACAGCGCGTTCTGCTGGGAGTTGAGCGGTGCCATGAACAGCCCTTCAAGCCTGGCGATGTCGAGACTGTGGCGCTTTACAAACTCCGGCCCGAACACCACGGCGATTTCCTGGTAGTTCTCCGGAGTGATCCAGATGTTGCGGCTCTCGCCATTCAACAGGTACAGCGCGTTGTCGCCGCGATCGAAACAGAACGACAACGAACCCTGGGGCGCGCTGAAATTCTGCTCGACCCGGGTGTTCATCGACTCTTCGTAAATCTCCACGCCCTGCAGGTCCAGATAACGCACCAGGCCTGCGAAATGCCCCGGCGACATCTGCTGGTATTGCTGCACCCAGCCCGGCGTGGCACGGATTTGCTCGGCGACATCGGCGGTGTTGAACGCTTGGACCTGAAGGGAAGTGGAACCTGTCATGGGGCGACCTTACGCACTCTTTTGGTGCGCTTTGTGCTGCTTAAAGTGGATAGATGGAACCGCAAGGCTCGCACAAGATAGTCGTCAACGCGCTACAGGGGAAGTGTCCGGCGGATGAAACCGGTCTCTCCTGGCGTTAATAAAACCAATAACGAGGTCTTTATGAATGTCCCTTTCGATCAGCTGTTCACTTGGCTGAAAGATCACAAGATTACCGAAGTCGAGTGCGTCGTCAGCGATCTGACCGGCATTGCGCGCGGCAAAATTGCACCGACCAACAAGTTCCTGCATGAGCGAGGCATGCGCCTGCCGGAAAGTGTCCTTCTGCAAACGGTAACCGGGGACTTTGTCGACGACGACATCTACTACGACCTGCTCGACCCGGCCGATATCGACATGGTCTGCAAGCCGGACGCCGACGCCGTCTACGTGGTGCCATGGGCCATCGAGCCGACCGCCATCGTGATCCACGACACCTTCGACAAGTTCGGCAACCCGATCGAACTGTCGCCGCGCAACGTGCTGAAGAAAGTCCTGCAGTTGTACACCGACAAAGGCTGGCGGCCGATCGTCGCGCCGGAAATGGAGTTCTACCTGACCCAGCGCTGCGAAGACCCGGACCTGCCGCTCAAGGCGCCGATGGGCCGTTCGGGCCGTGCCGAAAGCGGTCGTCAATCGTTCTCCATCGACGCGGCCAACGAATTCGACCCGCTGTTCGAAGACGTCTACGATTGGTGCGAACTGCAAGGTCTGGACCTCGACACGCTGATCCACGAAGACGGCCCGGCGCAGATGGAAATCAACTTCCGTCATGGCAACGCCCTGGACCTGGCGGACCAGATCACCGTGTTCAAGCGCACCATGCGTGAAGCGGCGCTCAAGCACAACGTGGCCGCCACCTTCATGGCCAAGCCGGTCGGCGACGAGCCGGGCAGCGCCATGCACCTTCACCAGAGCGTGGTGGACATTGCCACCGGCCAACCGATCTTCGCCGATGCCGATGGCAACATGAGCGAGCTGTTCCTGCATCACATTGGCGGCCTGCAGAAGTACATCCCGAAAGTGCTGCCGATGTTCGCACCGAACGTGAACTCGTTCCGCCGCTTCCTGCCGGACACCTCGGCACCGGTGAACGTCGAATGGGGCGAAGAAAACCGCACCGTCGGCCTGCGCGTGCCAACCTCCAGCCCTGACGCCATGCGCGTCGAGAACCGTCTGCCGGGTGCCGATGCCAACCCGTACCTGGCCATCGCCGCCAGCCTGCTGTGTGGTTACCTGGGCATGGTCGAGCGCATCGAGCCGAGCGCTGCGGTGCAGGGCCGCGCCTATGAGCGTCGCAACCTGCGCCTGCCGATCACCATCGAGGACGCCCTGACCCAGATGGAAGAGTGCGACACCATCAGCCGCTACCTGGGCAGCAAGTTCGTGCGGGGCTATGTCGCGGTCAAACGCGCCGAGCACGAGAACTTCAAGCGGGTGATCAGTTCGTGGGAGCGCGAGTTCCTGATGCTTAGCGTCTGAGATCTGCGCTTTCCTTAAGACCTTCGCGAGCAGGCTCGCTCCCACAGGGGAACGCATTCCAAATGTGGGAGCGAGCCTGCTCGCGAAGACGGCCGCCAGAACACCAAAGAAACTTCGGTATAACCCAATAATTCCAAGAAGGTATCGACATGCGTCTTTTGAAATCCGTGGTCCCGGCCGCGCTGGCGGTTCTGTTCAGCGCCGTTGCCCAGGCCCAACCCCAGGTCAGCGTCTACAACTGGACCGACTACATCGGCGAAACCACCCTCGCCGACTTCCAGGCCAAGACCGGGATCAAGGTGATCTACGACGTATTCGATTCCAACGAAACCCTGGAAGGCAAACTGCTTGCCGGTCGTACCGGGTATGACGTGGTGGTGCCGTCCAACCACTTCCTCGCCCGCCAGGTAAAGGCCGGCGCGTTCCTTAAGCTCGATCGCGAGCAACTGCCGAATTTCAAGAACCTCGACCCGAAATTGCTGGCGCTGCTGGAGAAGAACGATCCGGGCAACTCGCACTCGGTGCCGTACCTGTGGGGCACCAACGGCATCGGCTATAACGTCGACAAGGTCAAGCAAGTGCTAGGCATCGACAAGATCGATTCCTGGGCCGTGCTGTTCGAACCGGAAAACATCAAGAAGCTCAGCGCCTGCGGCGTGTCGATGATGGACTCGGCGGACGAAGTGTTCCCGGCGATGCTCAACTACATGGGCATGGACCCGCGCAGCGAAAGTGTCGAGGACTACAAAAAGGCCGAAGCCAAGCTGCTGCAGATCCGCCCTTACATCACCTACTTCCACTCCTCCAAGTACGTCTCGGACCTGGCCAACGGCGACATCTGCGTGGCGTTCGGTTACTCGGGTGACGTGTTCCAGGCAGCCAACCGTGCCAAGGAAGCCAAGAACGGCGTGAACATTGCCTACGCCATTCCCAAGGAAGGCGCCAACCTGTGGTTCGACCTGCTGGCCATCCCCGCCGACGCCAGCAACCCAAAAGAAGCTCACACCTTCATCAACTACCTGCTGGACCCGCAAGTGATTGCCAAGGTCAGCGAGTCGGTCGGCTACGCCAACCCGAACCCGGCCGCCAAGCAGTACATGGACCCTGAGCTGGTCAGCAACCCCGAGGTTTATCCGTCCCAGGAAGTCCTCGACAAACTCTACATCTCCACCACGCCGTCGCAGTCGATCATGCGCCTGATGACCCGCTCGTGGAGCAAAGTGAAGTCCAACAAATGAATCAGTACACCAAGGAACACACCCACTCCTATTACGCAGCGTCTGCCAAAGGCATGAAGCAGCGTCCCGCGCTGGCCTCGGACCTTACGGCCGATGTCTGCGTGGTCGGCGCGGGTTTCACCGGCATCAACACCGCCATCGAACTGGCCCAGCGCGGGCTCTCGGTGGTCCTGTTGGAGGCCCGGAGAGTCGGCTGGGGCGCCAGCGGGCGCAACGGTGGCCAGTTGATTCGTGGTATCGGCCATGACGTCAGCGGTTTCGCCAAGCACATCGGCGCCGATGGCGTGCAATACCTGGAACACGCCGGGACCGAGTCGGTGCAAGTCGTGGCCAAGCGCATCCGCGAGCACGGCATCGATTGCGACCTGAGCTGGGGCTTCTGCGAACTGGCCAATACCCCTGCCCAGTTCAAAGCGCTCAAGGCCGAGCAGGTGGAACTGATCGAGTCCGGTTATGCCTTTGAAACCCGACTGGTCGCGCCGCAGCAGATCCGTGAACAGGTGGTGAACTCCGGTGTGTACGCCGGCGGCCTGGTGGACATGGGCTCGGGGCATTTGCATCCGCTGAACCTGGTCCTTGGCGAAGCGCAAGTTGCCGAGTCCCTTGGGGTGCAAATTTTCGAGCAGAGCCCGGTGCTGGAGTTGATCCATGGCAGCACGGTGCAGGTCCGTTGCGCCGGTGGCACGGTGCGCGCGGACACCTTGGTGCTGGCCTGCAACGCGCACCTCGAAGAGTTGGAACCGAAGCTCAGCGGCAAAGTACTCCCGGCAGGCAGCTACATCATCGCCACCGAGCCGTTGTCGGAAGACGCCGCTGCAAAACTGATCCCGCACAACCTCGCGCTGTGCGACCAGAAGGTCGGCCTGGACTACTACCGGCTCTCGGCTGGCCGGCGTTTGCTGTTCGGCGGTGCCTGCCATTACTCCGGGCGCGATCCTTCGGACATCAGCGCCTACATGCGCCCGCAGATGCTCAAGGTGTTCCCGCAACTGGCCGATGTGCGCATCGATTATCAGTGGGGCGGCAAGATCGGCATCTCGGCCAACCGCTTCCCCCAGGTTGGGCGCCTGAGCCAGCACCCGAACGTGTTCTACGCCCAGGGTTACTCCGGCCATGGCCTGAACGTGACCCACTGGTGCGCGAAGTTGTTGGGCGAAGCGATCCATGCCGGCCACAGCAAAGGCTTCGACGTGTTCAGCGCCGTGCCGCACATGACCTTCCCCGGCGGACGCGCTCTGCGTTCACCCTTGCTGGCCCTTGGCATGTTCTGGTATCGGATGCGGGAAGTGCTGGGTTGACCACCGGGCGCCTGATGCGAGTTGTCCCTCGCTTCAGGCGTCCCGGCAGGTCAGGTGGGGCTGCGGCGACCTCTAGAGATCGCCGCGCACATTCATTGAGGCATCTGGATGTTAATGCCCTCCTTCTGCATTTCTTCCCGTACCGACTGGAATTTCTGGTACTTGGACAACTCGATCGGCCTGTCGTAGGTCATGCTTTGCATCTTGCGTGGCGGGTATTTGATGTAGGTCTGCATCAGTTTGTTGATCGCCTGACTGATCGGCACCATTGTCCAGGTACGCTCGGTGATGTTACTCGGCGACAACTCGTTTTCGGTGAAGTAGAACCACTCTTTACGTCGCTCGATTCATCCCCCCTGCGGCGGATAGTGTTCACGTTGCGACTTTCGATTTGCTCAATTGCAAGTCACCTCTATATTGAGGGGGTGCTCTGACTTTCCTGCCTTCTGTTGAGCTTGACCCATGGCGACTACTGATCAGCTGATCATCTGCGAGCACTGCGACAGCGTTTACCAAAAAGTAACGCTCGCCAAACATCAAAAAACCCTGTGTACGCGCTGTGGCGGCGTGCTTCAGCGCTATAACGGCCTCACGGTGGAACAGCGTCTTGCGTTGACCTTCACCGCGTTGATGCTCTGGATATTCGCCAATTTCTATCCGGTGATGAGCATCAACCTCAAAGGCGTGAAGAACAGCGCAACGCTCTGGGACTCGGTGCTGGCCCTGAGCCTGGGGCCTATCACGTTCATCGCCATGGTGGCGGCAATCGCCATGATCATCGCGCCGATTTTCCAGCTGTTGCTGCTGATCTGGGTGCTGGGCTTCGCCCTCGCCCGGCAACGCTCGCCCGGATTCAAATTCTGCATGCGCTGGCTGGAAACCCTGAGGCCCTGGAGCATGCTCGAAGTCTGTCTGCTGGGTGCCATGGTCGCGGTGATCAAGCTCGCCGGACTGCTCGATGTGTTGCCCGGCATCGGCTTGTTTGCCTTGGCTGCGTTGAGCCTGATGATGATCCGCATCGCCGGGCGCGATATTCGCGAACTATGGGACATTGTATGAGCACGCCTCCTTACGCCGACGAGCTCAACCTGTGCCTGTGCCACACCTGCGGGCTCGCCTGCGACATGACCTTCGAGCCCCACGAATGCGAGCGTTGCGGTGCACCGCTGCACCGGCGCAAAAACAATTCGCTGACACGCACCTGGGCCTTCATGATCGCGGCCCTGGTGTTCTACATCCCCGCCAACTTGCTACCGGTGATGAACACCCAAATGGTCGGCAATGGCGCCGACAGCACGATCATGAGCGGCGTGCTGGAGTTCTGGGAGGCCGGAGCCTGGGACATCGCCCTGATCATTTTCATTGCCAGTATCGCGGTGCCGGGCATCAAGTTCGTCGCCATCACATTGCTGCTGGTCACCGTGCAGCGCGACAGCGAGTGGGCACGTAAAGAGCGCTCGACGCTGTACCGCTTCGTCGAGGTCATCGGTTACTGGTCGATGCTCGATGTGATCGTGGTCGCCCTGGTGGCCTCGCTGGTCAAGTTCCAGGCCCTGGCCGATATCGAACCGCGCCCGGGCATTCTGTTTTTTGGTCTGGTGGTGGTATTTACCATGCTGTCGGCAATGAGTTTCGATCCACGCTTGATTTGGGATAAAGAACGGGAAAACCCACACAATGAGGAGGTCACGGATGAAGTCACAAGCCACTGACGGGCCGCAAGCCCCCGGGCTCGCGCCGATCAAGACCCGCCGTTTCAGCGTTTCGCTGGTCTGGATCGTCCCGATCGTCGCGGTGCTGGTGGGTATTTCGCTGGTGGTTCACAGCATTTTGCAACAAGGACCGACCATCGTTGTCACGTTCAAGACCGGGGACGGCCTGACCGCGAATAAAACCGAGGTCAAATACCGCAATGTCGTGATTGGTCATGTCTCCGATGTGGAGCTCAGCGGTGACCAGAAGAGTGTCAACGCCACCATCAAACTGGAAAAGCAAGCCGAAAGCTTTACCCGAGAAGATTCGCAGTTCTGGGTCGTGCGGCCGCGCATTGGCGCGGGCGGTGTGTCCGGCATCGATACGCTGCTGTCGGGCGATTACATCGGTGCCGATATCGGCCAGGCCAACGGCCGGGCAAAAAACTTCAAGGGGCTGGAAAACCCGCCACCCATCACCTACGGCGAGCCGGGCAAGCGTTTCACCCTGTTCACCCAGGACCTCGGGTCACTGGATATCGGCTCTCCGGTCTACTACCGCAAGATCCCGGTGGGTCAGGTGGTGGCCTACGCGCTGGACCCGGATGGCAAGGGCGTGAACATAGAACTGTTCATCCATGCACCCCATGACAAGTACGTTACCGAAAACACCCGTTTCTGGAACGCCAGCGGCATTGATGTGAACGTCGGCGCCAATGGTTTTGCGGTCAAGACCGAATCGTTGTCTTCCTTGCTGGTGGGCGGCATTGCCTTTCGCGCGCCCGACTACAGCCCCGGCGATAAACCTGCTGCCGCAGAGTACGCCTACGAACTGTTCGAAGACCAACAAACCGCCCTCGCCCCGCCTAACGGCAAGCCGCAGTACCTGGCCATGCGCTTCGACCAGGCACTGCGCGGGCTCAAGGTCGATGCCCCGGTGGAATTCCTCGGCGTGGAAATCGGCAAGGTGGTGGCGGTCAATCTGGATTACGACGAGACAAAGCGTTCCTTTCCAATCAACGTCGGTATCGTGATCTACCCGCAGCGCCTGGGCCAGGCCCACATCAAAATGCTCAAGGCGCTCAAGCATGATCCCAATGACGAAGCCGCTGGCGTGCGGCTGATCGGCACCTTCATCGAAAACGGCCTGCGTGCCCAGGCCCGCACCGGCAACTTCCTGACCGGCCAGTTGTACATTGCCCTGGATTTCTACCCCAAGGCCGACAAAGTCGCCTTCGATGCAAACGCGCGCCCGGTCATGATTCCGACCCTTCCCGGCAGCCTTGAGCAATTGCAGGAAAAACTCGAATCCATGGTCGACAAGATCAACAAACTGCCGATCGAGCGTATCGCCGGCAATCTCGATGGCAATCTCGTTGAACTGCGCAAAGGCATGATGCAATTCAACGGCAAGATCTTGCCTGGTGTGCAAACCACCTTGTCGGACGTCAGCAAGACGCTGGAAACGGCCAATACGACCCTGCAATCCGCCAGTTCGACCTTGGCCGATGACTCGCCACAACGGGAAAAACTGGGGCAGACCCTGGATGAACTGGGACGCACGTCGAGATCCTTGCGTGATCTTTCGGATTACCTGGGACGGCATCCGGAATCGCTGCTTCGCGGCCGTCCGAACAATGCCGCACCCATGGATCTGCAAGGGCCACCGCGCAATTGAACACAGGAGCAACACCCATGGCTTTTCCGCTGAAGTTCACATTGGTCACTGCGATGTTGCTGCTCGCCGCCTGCCGCAGTGACCCGATTCAATTCCACACCCTGACCCCGGCGCAGCAGGGCGATCATTCAAGGACCACCGTTGGGGTGATCCAGATCGAGACGATCAGCGTGCCGCCCCAGGTCGATCGAGCGCAGATCGTCATTCGCGAGGGCAACAGCGGCCTGGCGATCCTGGAAACCCAATGGTGGGGCTCGACCCTCGTGGACGAATTGCGCAGTGCGCTGGCCGACCAACTGAGCAACAGTCCTGTACAAGGCCGACATTCGGTGCGGGTCGATGTGCAGCGTTTTGACTCGGTCCCCGGCCAGTACGCCTTGATGGACGTGGAATGGCGCCTGCGCAGTGCCAGCACCGGCGACACGGCACGGGTGATTTGCCGCAGCGCCTTGCAAACGCCTTCGGGCGCGAGCGTCGATGACCTGGTGCTTGCCCAGCAAAACAACGTCAAACGCCTGGCCGCGCTGATCAGCCAGGCTGCCGCCAGGCCACAGGCGAGTTGCCCTTCGCCCTGAACGCCTTCCCCCCGGATTAACGGCGACAAGTTCGCCGTTAATCCGTCCCGACTGTTTCCTGCTGTCATTCCCCGCGACAGGCGGCCAGCAGCAACTGGCACCGTCAAGTGCGCCGAGGCGCACGACAAAAGGCGGCCGGGGGCAGCACGATATTCTGATCGACGGTATCGTTTGATCGACGAGTCGAACCACAGTGGATACAGTGCTGCTAATCTGAATGAAAATTACATGTATTAACGGTTTTTTTGACGTTATTTTCTCATTTGGATCTCTACATTTCCCGCACTTCAAAAACATGCAAATGATTCGCATTGGTTAACTGGCGTTTGAATGCGCATGACTTTCAAAAAATGCACCAGGAGCAGCCCGCAGAATGATTCCAAAAATCCCTTCGTTCTTGAAAAAAGCCCTGCTGGCCACCGCTTTGCTGAGCGCTGGCCAGGTCTATGCCGCTGACTCCGTCGGCATCGTGGTGTACAACGCGCAACACGCAAGCCTGACCAAGGCCTGGGTCGAGGGATTTACCCAGGAAACCGGTATTCCCGTCACCCTGCGCAACGGTGATGACACCGAGATGGGCAACCAGATCGTGCAGGAAGGCGCGGCTTCGCCGGCGGACGTATTCCTGACCGAAAACTCCCCGGCCATGGTCCTGGTCGACAACGCCGGGCTGTTTGCGCCTGTCGATAAAACCACGCTGGAGCAGGTTGACTCCGCCTACCGTCCGGCCCATGGCAAATGGGTAGGGATCGCCGCACGCTCCACGGTGTTCGTCTACAACCCGAGCAAACTGCCGGAAGCCGACCTGCCGAAATCGATCATGGACCTGTCTTCGCCGAGCTGGAAGGGTCGCTGGGGTGCATCGCCCGGTGGTGCTGACTTCCAGGCCATCGTCGCAGCAATGCTCGAACAAAAGGGTGAAGCCGCCACGCTGGATTGGCTCAGGGCGATGAAAACCAACTACGCCAACTACCGCGGCAACAGTTCGGTCCTCAAGGCGGTGAATGCCGGACAGATCGACAGCGGCGTGATCTACCACTATTACAGCCTGGTGGATCAGTCCAAGACGGGCGAAAACAGCAAGAACACCGCCCTGCACTATTTCAAGCACAAAGACCCGGGCGCTTTTGTCAGCATCTCCGGCGGCGGCGTCCTCGCTTCCAGCAAACACCAGGAACAGGCCCAGGCGTTCCTCAAATACATTACCGGCAAGGATGGCCAGGCTGTCCTGAAGAACGGCAAGTCGTTTGAATACGCCGTGGGCAAAGGCGCTGCATCCAACCCTAAACTGGTGCCTCTGAATCAACTCGATGCGCCGACTGTCGATGCTTCGAAACTCGACAGTAAAAAAGCCGTGGAGCTGATGACACAGGCCGGACTGCTCTAAATTGATGCCAGAAACCCTGCCAGCGGGGGTCGCTGAGGCGACACCCGCACATTTGCGTCGACGTTCCCGTGGAGTCTTTGCGGGACGTGGCGGTGTATGGGTGATCGGTTTGTCGGTGCTGGTTTCATTACTGGCACTGCTACCGATAGCCTACGTTATTGGCGTGTCCCTGCAGACCGGCTGGTCAACCGTTGTGGCCCTGGTGTTCCGACCTCGGGTCGGTGAACTGCTGGTCAACACCGTGTTGCTGGTGCTGCTGACGATTCCCTTGTGCGTCGCCCTGGGGGTGACGCTGGCCTGGCTCACAGAACGCACGAATCTGCCGGGGCGGCGCTGGTGGTCGTTGCTGGCCACCGCGCCGCTGGCGGTGCCTGCGTTCGTTCACAGCTACGCCTGGGTCAGCCTGGTGCCACCGATTCACGGCTTGTTTGCCGGTGTCCTGGTCTCGGTCATCGCCTACTTCCCGTTCCTGTATTTGCCGGTGGCGGCCACCTTGCGCCGGCTCGATCCGGCCATCGAAGACGTCGCCGAATCCATGGGGCTCAAACCCTGGAAAGTGTTTTTCCGCGTGGTGTTGCCGCAATTGCGCCTGGCGATCTGCGGCGGCGCCTTGCTGGTCGGCCTGCATCTGCTGGCCGAATATGGCCTGTACGCCATGATCCGCTTCGACACCTTTACCACCGCGATCTTCGATCAGTTCAAATCGACCTTCAACGGTGCGGCTGCGCACATGCTGGCCAGTGTCCTGGCGCTGTGTTGCCTGGCGATGTTGACGGCCGAATCCGCCGCCCGGGGTTCCGCGCGTTACGCTCGCGTCGGTTCGGGAAGCGCCCGGGAGCAACGGGTCGTGCGCCTGAACCCGACCTCCACCCTGCTCTCGCTGACGCTGCAAATCGTGACCTGCGCCCTGGCCCTGGGCGTGCCCTTGATTACCCTGGGTAAATGGCTCATCGCCGGCGGTGTGGAAGTCTGGGACATGGCCGAATTGTTGCCCGCACTGGAGCAAACCCTGCTGCTCGGCATCGCGGGCGCGGCGCTGACCACCTGCGCGGCGATCCCGATTGCCTGGCTGTCGATCCGCTACCCCGGTCGAATGCAACGGGTGCTGGAGAGCTGCAACTACATCACCAGTTCCTTGCCTGGCATTATCGTTGCCCTGGCGCTGGTGACCGTCACGATCCATTTTGCCCGGCCGATCTACCAGACCACCTTCACCGTGCTGCTGGCTTACCTGTTGATGTTCTTGCCCCGTGCCCTGGTGAGCCTGCGTGCAGGCATTGCCCAGGCCCCGGTGGAACTGGAAAACATGGCCCGCAGCCTTGGCCGCTCGCCGGCCCGGGCACTGTGGCTGATCACCCTGCGCCTGGCCGCACCGGGGGCTGCCGCCGGCGCGGCGCTGGTGTTCCTGGCGATCACCAACGAATTGACCGCCACCCTGCTGCTGGCCCCGAACGGCACGCGGACCCTGGCGACCGGGTTCTGGGCCTTGACCAGCGAAATCGATTACGCAGCCGCTGCGCCTTACGCCTTATTGATGGTTGTGCTGTCGCTTCCGTTGACCGGACTCCTTTATCACCAATCGAAAAAAACGGCTGGCCGATGAACACTCTTGAATTGAATGCCCTCTACAAGTCCTATGGCGCCCATTGCGCCCTGGACAACGTCAGCCTGTCGGTGCCGAGCGGCAGTCGCACGGTCATCGTCGGCCCTTCAGGCTCAGGCAAGACCACGTTGCTGCGGATGATTGCCGGCTTCGAGTTCCCCGATTCCGGACGCCTGTCGCTCAACGGCCAGACCCTGGTCGACGGCACCCACGAAGTGCCGGCCCATCAACGTCTGATTGGCTATGTGCCACAGGACGGCGCACTGTTCCCGCACATGACCGTGGCGGCGAACATCGGCTTCGGCCTGGCGACCAAGGGCACTGAAAAACAGCAGCGCGTCGCCGAACTGATGGACAGCGTGGCCCTGGAGGCGAAGATGGCCGAGCGCTGGCCCCATGAATTGTCCGGTGGCCAGCAACAGCGCGTGGCCCTGGCCCGAGCCCTGGCGCAACAGCCACGGCTGATGCTGCTGGACGAGCCGTTCTCGGCGCTCGATACCGGATTGCGCGCCGCCATGCGCAAGATGGTTGCGCGGCTGCTGGAGGACGCGGGCGTCACCACCATCCTGGTCACCCATGACCAGAGTGAAGCCCTGTCGTTCGCTGACCAGTTGGCGGTGATGCGTCATGGCCGACTGGTGCAGTCAGGGCATCCGCTGGACCTTTACCGTTATCCCGAAGACGAACAGACCGCCTTGTTCCTGGGGGATGCCGTGGTGATGCCCGCGCGCATCGAGGCCGGTTGGGCCCATTGCGACCTGGGGCGGATCCCGGTCAACAACCACCGCAACAACAGCTCGGCGCAGATCATGCTGCGACCCGAACAGCTGCAACTGGCCAGCATCCTCCCCAGTGACCTGGAAGCCAGCGGGTGCCGGGCGGTGGTCACCGATCGGGACTTCAGCGGCAACACCTGCACGCTGACGGTGGAACTCCAGTCATTGACTCGTAGCGAGCAACCGGGCCGATCACTGCTGGTGCGCAGTTCCGGCATGTATGCACCACCCGCCGGCAGCTCGGTTCAGGTCTCGACCATTGGCCATGCCCATGTACTGAGCGAGGTGTGATCGTTCACAGATCGAATCGATCCACCGCCCGGCGTCGCTCGTTGTCATCGCGCACATCGTAGTTGGCCGTGGTCTGGATATTGCTGTGGTGCGCCAGCTTCTGTGCAATCGACAAGTCATGCTCTTCGATCACCCGGGTGATGAATGAACGCCGGAAGTCGTGGGGCATGATTTTCACCCCGACCTGCGCGCCCCGTTGCCGGGCGATGTAGTAAATCGCGTGTTTGGTGATGCGTTCACGGGTGATATGGCTGCCACGGCGGATGCGGTTGAACAGGAACGGATCGTCCGTCTCACCGTCCTTGAGCAGCGACCGACGCAGCTCAAGCCAGGCTTCAAGCTTGGCGAAGGCCCAGGCCGGGGCGTACTTGATCAACTGTTTGTTGCCCTTGGCGGTCACCCGCAGGCTGCGCTCGGTGAAGTCGACCTGGTTCAGTTCCAGGTTCACCGATTCGGATTTGCGCATCCCGGAACCGTACAAAATCCCGATGATCGCCGCATCCCGCAGGCCTTGTGGCCGCGGATCGGCAGCGCAGACCGCCATCAGCTCCCGGATCAGCGTGCGCCTGAGATTGCGCCCCTGGGACAGCCGTGTCCCGGCCATGCCCTTCACGGTACGCATCTTCAACAGGTGCTCCTGAGAGATCAGGCTCATGCGCCACGCTTCGTTCATCACCCCGCGCACTGCGTTGACATACAGCGAAGACGTGTTCGGCGCATAGCCGTCCGAACGCAAGGTGGCCACCAACGCAATGACGTCCTCTGGCTGCAGATTGTGCCAGGGAATTTCCTCGATATCGTGGTCTTCGAAGCCCAGGCGGTCGGCGGCATCCTGCAGCACATAACGCATGGTCAGTTGGCTGGACGACGCCAGTCGCGCCAGATACAAGGTCAGTGGATTGGTGATGGGGGTGCGGGAATCAGTTACAGGTAAGTCAATCAAACGAAACGGCCTTGAATTAAAACAGTTCAATGAAACAACTAAGAAGTAAAAAAACAATGATGTAAAGCCTAATTGCGTTTACAGCCCCAGAGTTGCCCAGGAGACAGGCATTTCTCCCTTTTCCCGGCCCTGTATCGGCGACGAGGAAATCACTGCCGTAGAGCATGCCGCTGTTCTTCAGGCCTTGCGCCCGCTGCAGTGCTGGGCAGCCTGGGCATTGTCCTGGGGGTTGAAACGGCCGGAAGTGGCTTTTTTCAACACGATAGGCGAATTGAAATATGGCCTTGCCTATCCTGACTCGATTTTGATTATTCCTCAGGTGGCACCATGAGCCCGCTATTGCTGCTGGTCGCCTGTCTGCGACCTGCCTGGAAAGCCTTGGCGTGGCACTGCTCACCCTCGGCGTCATAACCATCAATTCTCGACCAGCTCGTGCGCCTGAATCAAGGAATGCCCCATGAGAATCAGTGTATTTGGTAGCGGATATGTCGGCCTGGTGCAGGCAGCGGTATTGGCGGAAGTCGGCCACGACGTGGTCTGCATGGACGTTGACGAGAATAAGGTCGAACTGCTCCAACAGGGCCACGTGAGTATTTTCGAACCCGGGCTTGCCAGCCTGGTACGCGAAGGTCTTGACGCCAGACGGTTGCAATTCACCAGCGACGAAAAATTCGCCGTCCAGCACGGACAGGTGCTGTTCATCGCAGTCGGTACGCCGTCCCGGGATGACGGCTCGGCGGACTTGCGCTATGTGATGTCGGTGGGCGACGCCGTGGCCCGTCATCGCGAGCAACCGGCGATCCTGGTGGAGAAATCCACCGTCCCGGTCGGCACCGGGGATGCCTTGCGTGCACACATCGACAAATGCCTGCTCAGCGCCGGGCGCGTATTGCAGTTCGATATCGTCTCCAACCCGGAGTTCTTGAAAGAAGGTTCGGCCGTGGCCGACTGCCGACGCCCGGACCGTATCGTCATCGGCTGTGAACGCGAAGAAGTACGCGAGGTGATGCGTGACCTGTACTCGCCCTTCAACCGCAACCATGAGCGCATCATGTTCATGGACCTGCGCAGCGCCGAGCTGACCAAGTACGCGGCCAACTGCATGCTGGCGACCAAGATCAGCTTCATCAACCAGATCGCCGAACTGGCCGAGCACCTGGGCGCCGACATCGAATCGGTGCGCCTGGGCATCGGCGCCGACTCGCGTATCGGCTATCACTTCATCTACCCCGGTTGCGGCTACGGTGGCTCATGTTTCCCCAAGGACATGCGCGCCCTGATCCACAGCGCCGAACAGGCCCATTGCTCCAGTGACCTGCTGCAAGCGGTGGAAGCCATCAACGAGCGACAGAAATTCAAGCTGTTCGAGCGCATCAACGCGTTCTACAAGGGCAACTTGCGTGGCAGGACCTTTGCCTTGTGGGGCCTGGCGTTCAAGCCAAACACCGACGACATGCGCGATGCACCGAGCCGGGTGTTGCTCGAATCCTTGTGGGCCGCCGGGGCGAATGTCCGTGCGTTCGATCCGGAAGCCATGCAGGAAACCCAGAAGCTGTATCCCGATGAATCGAAGCTGATGCTCATGGGTACGCCCGAGTCGGTCCTGTCCGGTGCCGATGCGCTGATCATCTGCACCGAATGGCAACAGTTCAAGGCGCCGGACTTCCAGCTGATCCAGCAGCGGCTCAATGCACCGGTGATCTTCGACGGCCGCAACCTGTATGACTCAGACCGTCTGGCACGCATCGGCTTCACCTACTTCCCGATCGGCCGGGGCGAGTCGAGCAAATTGCCGATTCCGTACCAGCAATGGTTTGCCGAGTCAGTGGTTGCCTGAACACCCTGATCCCCCTGAAAAACGACCGCACTCTGATCCTGTTCACCGCCGGCTGCCTGCTCAGCACCGTGGTGCACGGACGATTTACCTTTTACCTGTCGCAGTACCTGCTGGTGACCAGCAATCCCCGGCACACCATGGAAATCATGGCCGCCCTGCTCGCCTGCATTATGCCTTGAGTGCACTCGCTGCCCTGGGTGGTTTGCTGTGCTACACAAGCGGCCGACGGGGCGTTTTTAAGCAATATTAATGCACTGAAAGCTCATTAATATGAATTTGTCAGTAGCTGGATTGAACGGCACACTGTGCGC
The DNA here is from genome assembly GCF_057839025.1 of Pseudomonas sp. KH_046_1. Taxonomy (NCBI): domain Bacteria; kingdom Pseudomonadati; phylum Pseudomonadota; class Gammaproteobacteria; order Pseudomonadales; family Pseudomonadaceae; genus Pseudomonas; species Pseudomonas sp. KH_046_1. The sequence continues at coordinate 2,939,456 of NZ_CM174481.1, read as the reverse complement.
GTTCCTCCCCCAACAGTTGGAACAACTTCAAGGGCTTTCTGGGTTCCCCAGCTAAGCCTTTTTTTTGCATGGATTTTTTCTGCCGGAGTTTTCTCGGAATGCTTGCTCGCTGGTTGCCTGCCGCCATCAACACCCGCCCCACCGAATGGAGCCGCGCCGCCATCGGCATGGCCTTGGGGACACTGATGAGCGTGTGGCTCTGTAGCCAGGTGTTCGGCATCGAGGTGGCCCAGCACCTGATCGGCCCGCTGGGGGCTTCGGCGGTGCTGTTGTTTGCCGTGTCGTCGGGCGCGCTCGCCCAACCCTGGTCGATTCTCGGCGGCTACTTATCCGCCGGGGTGATTGCCTTGCTGGTGGCCCATGTGTTGGGCCGAACCCTGGGTAGCGCTTGCCTGGCGGCGGGCATGGCGTTGATCCTGATGTGCTGGCTGCGCTGCGTGCATCCACCGGCCGGTGCATTGGCCCTGACCCTGGTGCTGGCCGATCCGGCGACCATTGCCATGGACTGGAGAGCCATCGGACCGGTGATGCTCAGCGCGGCGACGATGCTGCTCTGTGCCCTGGCCTACAACAACCTGACCCGCGTTCGTTACCCCAAGAGTGCCAGCGAACCGGTGGCCAGGATTCCTGCCGATCACCTGCCGGTCGACCGTCAGGCCATCACCGCCGAAGACCTGAAACTGGCGTTGGCCGACATGGAAGCGTTCTATGACGTCACGCCCGAAGACCTCGAACAGTTGATCCAGGCCAGCCAACTGCACGCCAAACGCCGCAGCGTGGGCGAGGTGCTCGCCCCACGGCTGTAAGTCACTGTTTTGGAGGTTCTTTTGCCGTGGCCGGGCGGTTCTGGCATCCTGCGCCTCCATTTTCTGACCCGGCCCGCCTTCTGGCACGCAAACCACCATGACCGCCTCCGAAAAAGCCCCCGCTCCACGCCACAGCGACCTGATCTACGGCCTCGATGACCGCCCGCATCTGACCGCCACCGTCTTCGCCGCCCTGCAACACGTGCTGGCGAGCTTCGTCGGCATCATCACCCCGACGCTGATCATGGGCAGCGCCCTGGGCCTGCAAAGCGAAATCCCCTACCTGATCAGCATGGCGCTGTTCGTCTCTGGTCTGGGCACCTTCGTGCAGGCGCGGCGCTTCGGTCCGGTGGGCTCTGGCCTGTTGTGCCTGCAAGGCACCAGTTTCTCGTTCATCAGTGTGATTCTCAGCGCCGGCTTCATGGTCAAGGCCCGGGGCGGCGGTACCGATGAGATTCTCTCGACCATTTTCGGCGTGTGCTTTTTTGCCGCGTTCATCGAGGTGGTGTTGAGCCAGTTCATCGGCAAATTGCGCATGCTGATCACCCCGGTGGTGACCGGCACGATCATCACGCTGATGGGCTTGTCGCTGATCAAGGTCGCCATGACCGACATCGCCGGCGGCTTCGGCGCCCCGGACCTGGGTGCTGCCAGTCACTTGGCCCTGGCGGCACTGGTGTTGGGAACCATCGTGGTGTTGAACCGGGTGGACGTGCCGTTTCTGCGCCTGGGGGCGATTGTCATCGGCCTGACCCTGGGCTACGGGGTGGCATGGCTTATGGGCCAGGTCGATTTCAACAGCCTGCCCGAAGTGCCGTTGATGAGCGTGCCGGTACCCTTCAAGTACGGGTTCTCCTTCGATTGGGTGGCGTTCATCCCGGTGGCGGTGATCTTCCTGGTGTCGCCGCTGGAGGCCGCCGGTGACCTCACGGCCAACTCGATGATCTCCCGGCAACCGGTCAAAGGCCCGGTGTACATTCGCCGGATCAAGTCCGGCCTGCTCGCCGATGGCCTCAACTCGGCCATGGCCGCGGTGTTCAACAGCATGCCGATGGTGACCTTCGCCCAGAACAACGGGGTGATCCAGCTCACCGGCGTGGCCAGCCGCTACGTGGCGTTTTTCATTGCCGGATTACTGGTGGTGCTTGGCCTGTTCCCGATGATCGGCGCGGTACTGCAACTGATGCCGAAACCGGTGCTGGGTGGCGCGGAACTGGTGATGTTCGGCACCGTCGCGGTGGCCGGGATCAAGATTCTCGCCGAGGCCGGCCTGCATCGGCGCAACATGCTGATCGTGGCGATTTCCGTCGGCATGGGTCTGGGCGTGGCCGCCGTGCCGGAAGTCCTGCGGGAACTGCCCAAGGCCCTGCACAACATTTTCGAATCGCCCATCACCGTCGGCGCGCTGTGCGCTATCGTTCTTAATATCTTCCTGCCCGAGGAATTCATCGAACTGGAAGAGGACGAATTCGATCCGGAAGCCTCCGTGCTTCAGGTGATGCAGAACCCCGATGTGACCGCCAGGGATGAACCCGCAAAGCCTGCGATGGTCGCACAGTCGAACCACTAGACGGACTCAAGGGCTGAGCCGCTGGCGGTTCAGCCCTTTTTCAGATGAGAGCACGTCCATGCGCAGCGCCCACGCAGTCCTGATTTCCCTCCTGCTCTGCCTGAGCGCCTGCTCTTCGCTGCCCAATCGAGACCCGTTGAGAATCAACGTCGTGGGTGTCGAGCCCCTGCAAGGCGAGGGCATGGAAGTGCGCTTTGCCGTGAGAATCCGCGTGCAGAACCCCAATGACACCACCCTCACCTACAGCGGTGTCGCCCTGGACCTGGACATCAACGGCCAGCCCTTCGCCTCTGGCGTCACCGATGAGCGGGGTACGATCGGGCGTTTTTCCGACACCGTCGTCAGCGTGCCGGTCAGCGTTTCGGCGTTTTCGGTGATCCGCCAGACCTATGGCATCAGCCAGATGAAAACGCTCGATAACATGCCCTACGTCCTGCACGGCAAGCTTTCGGGTGGCCTGTTCAACACCATGCGCTTCGTGGACAGTGGCACGCTCAATCTGCCGGGATCGACTACGGGCAGCCGTTATAAGCCTGCGAAGAAATGACCGTTGCGCCGCTGAACTTACTCGGTGTCATTGAGTATCAGGCTGCGGTAATGCCCGGGATTTGACCCCGACCACTTGCGAAACGCCTTGTAGAACGAACTGACGTCAGCGAACCCCAGCCGCGTGGCGATTTCACTGAAGCTGATCGCCGGTTCGGCCAGCCAGACAATCGCCAGCTCCTTGCGCACGCCGTCCTTGAGGCCTTGGTAGGTTTGCCCCTCTTCGGCCAGTCGACGGCGCAGGGTTGAAGCCGACATGCACAGGCGTTGCGCCAGGGCTTCGGTTTCCGGCCAGTGTTCGGCCGGCAGGTGGCGCAGATCGTGTTTGATGCGGCTGGCCAGGCTCTGCGGATCGCGGTACTTCACCAGAATGTTCGCCGGCGCACGGGCCAGGAATCGCTCGAGTTCTTCAGGGCTGCGCTTGATGGGCAGGTCCAGGCAATCGGCGGAGAAAATCATCCGCGTCCGTGGGCGGTCGAAGCGCAGGTTCTCGGAAAACATCACCTGATAGTCATCGCAGAAATCCGGCTTCGAACAGCGCAGTTCAATGGCCAGGATCGGAATCCGCCGCCCTGCCAGCCAGCAGGCAACACCGTGCACGATCATCCAGTAGGTGAAATAGGTGAAGGCCCGGCGCGGGTCCTTGTCGTCCTCCAGCAGGACGATTTCCGCCAGGCTTTGCTGACGCACCAATTGCGCTGGCAGGTGTTCGAGGATCAACGACAAAAACCCCAGGCCGCTGGCCACTCCCGCCGCCACGTTGGGCTGGAGCATGGCGCTGCGACACAGGAACGCAAAGCTGCCGGATTTGAGTTTGCGTGGGTCCATGCCAAAGAACTCATCATCCCCGCGCCGGGCCAGCAACCGCCACAGGCGCGCATAAGCCGTGGCCGGAACACGGGCGTCGGTGCTGCCCAGCAGCTGCGGGTCGATGCCGACCTTGCTCAACACCTCATCCGTGGCGATTCCTGGCGCGCAGCTTTGCAACAGTGCTTCACGCACCAGTTGAATGGAGATGGTGTCTTTTTCCGACATGGATCGCGGCAAGCCCTGTTCTTGTTCGAGTGGGGGGCATATTAGCTGAAACCGCTACCGCACCGCCGCCCCCACACTGGATCTGCGTCGCTCACAAATGCTGTGAACAGCCCGGATCCCCTGTGGGAGCGAGCTTGCTCGCGATTGCTTTTCTGAGATCCACCGGCTTTACAGAATGCGGTAAAGCAACCGCTCGATCCGCACGCGACTCACGCGCTTGAGGAACTTGGCCACGCCCGTCGGGTATTCGGCCAGGGTTTCCAGGTTCTGGAAGTGCTCGATGCGACGGGTGTGCTGGAAGATCTCTGCCAGCTCTTTGCGACGCGGCTCCAGCAGTTCGCCATGGGGATCATCGATCAACAAGGCGTTTTCCAGATCGAGTCGAAACGCCCGCGGGTTGAGGTTGTTGCCGGTCAGCAAGGTATAGCGCCGGTCGATCCACATGCCCTTGAGGTGATAGGTGTTGTCGCCATCACGCCACAGGTGCAGGTTCAACTGGCCGCTGTCGATGTTGCGCTGATGACGCTTGGCGAACCGGCGCAAGCTGATTTCGTACAGGTACGGCAGCGCCGAAATGACCCGGAACGGTTCGCTCGGCGGAATGTAGAAGTCGTTGGCCGTCTTGTCGCCGACCACAATGTCGATCTTCACCCCACGGGCCAGCGCGCGGTTGATCTCGCGGATGATCGCCAGCGGCAGGTTGAAGTACGGGGTGCAAATGATCAGTTGCTGCTGGGCGCTGGCGATCAGTTCGCAGATCACCCGGTTCAGCGGATTGTTCTTGCCGACGCCGAGCAGCGGGCTGACGGACAAACCGGTCCTGTCGGTGGTGCCCTGCGTGGTGTCGTACGCCGCGTGCTTGAGGCGGCTGCGCAGGTCACCGATGTCATTGCGCAGGCTGCGGGTGGTCGGCAGGTTCGGCAGGTCGAGGCGGTGCACCGCCTTGGACGCCACCAGGCCGTGCTGCACCAGGTGCTCCATCGAATCGGCCAGTTCACGATTGTGCAGCAGGTGATAGCGGTCGTAGCGGTACTTGTCGAACTTGTGCAGATAGACGTTGTTCAGGCTCGCGCCGCTGTAGATCACGCAGTCATCGATCACGAAGCCTTTAAGGTGCAACACACCGAACAATTCGCGGGTTTGTACCGGGACGCCGTAGATCGGCACTTCGCTGGCATGGGTGCGGGTCATTTCCTGATACCAGGCGGAGTTGCCCGGTTGCTTGCCGGCACCGATCAGGCCGCGCTGGGCGCGCAGCCAGTCGACGACGACCACCACGTCCAGTTCCGGACGCGCCAGTTTGGCCGCGTGCAAGGCATCGAGAATTTCCTGGCCGGCTTCATCCTGTTGCAGGTACAGCGCAACGATGTAGATGCGCCGGGTCGCGCTGGCGATTTTCTCCAGCAGGCAACGACGGAATTCGGCAGCGCCGGAGAGGACGTTAACGGCATCGGCCGTCAGCGGAAAACTGCGCAACTTGGGCAGCAGGGAGCGTTTGAAAAACGACGGCATAGGGCTCGCAGTGGGTCGAATCCGAAGAACCCGTGAGCTTACACCATGCAAAGGTTCGGGTCTTGTTACTGTCTGTAATGTCCCCTTCGCGAGCAGGCTCGCTCCCACAGGAGAATGCATTTCAATGTGGGAGCGAGCCTGCTCGCGAAGACAATTTGTCAGACACCACAAAAAACCGATTGACCAAGGAGAACGATCGTTCTACTGTTTGCCGCATGAACGAAATCACTAGCAATGACACACGCGACATCATTCTGGATGTCACCGAAAAGTTGATCTACAAAAGTGGCATAGCCGCCACTGGCATGGATCTTCTGGTGAAAACCGCCGGCGTCTCCAGAAAAAGCATCTACCGCTACTTCGCCAACAAGGACGAACTGGTGGTGGCCGCCCTGCAACGCCGCGACCAGCGCTGGATGCACTGGTACAGAGGCGCAGTCGGCCAGGCACAAACCCCGGCCGAGCGACTGCTCAACCTGTTTACCGTGCTCAAGTCGTGGTTCGCCTCCGAAGGTTTCCGCGGCTGCGCTTTCATCAACACCAGCGGTGAAACCGGCGACCCGCAGGACCCGGTACGCCTGGTCGCCAAAGAGCATAAACAGAAGCTGCTCGACTACCTGTGCGAGCTGTGTACCGAACATGGCGCCGAGGATCCGCAGCTGCTGGCCAGACAGCTGCTGATCCTGATCGACGGTGCCATTACCGTGGCGCTTGTAATGGGTGATCACAGTGCCGCCGATAATGCGCAATGCATGGCGCGAAAGTTATTGGACCTGTAGCAACTCAATCAAGCTCGACACAATGTTTGAACTTTAACTTGATACGGAGACTTGAAATGTCTAATGCCGAAATTCGTCCGCCATTACCCCCTTTCACCCGTGAATCGGCCATTGAAAAAGTTCGCCTGGCCGAAGACGGCTGGAACTCTCGCGACCCGGAGCGCGTGTCCCTGGCCTACACCCTGGACACCCAATGGCGCAACCGCGCCGAGTTCGCCCACAACCGCGAAGAAGCCAAGGGCTTCCTGACCCGCAAATGGGCCAAGGAGCTGAATTACCGGCTGATCAAGGAACTCTGGGCATTTACCGACAATCGCATTGCCGTGCGCTATGCCTATGAATGGCACGACGACTCGGGTAACTGGTTCCGCTCCTACGGCAACGAAAACTGGGAGTTCAACGAAGACGGCCTGATGGCCCGTCGCTTCGCCTGCATCAACGACATGCCGATCAAGGAAAGCGAGCGCAAGTTCCACTGGCCGCTGGGGCGTCGGCCTGATGATCATCCGGGGCTGTCGGATCTTGGCTTGTAATTCAGCTTCACGCTAAACCCTGTGGGAGCGGGCTTGCTCGCGAAAGCGGTGTGTCAGCCAACATTTATGCTGGATCTGACGGCCTCTTCGCGAGCAAGCCCGCTCCCACATTGGTTTTGTGTTGTACAGATGAGTAAGATGTCGCCCCTTCCCCGCAGCCTCTTCTGCACCCGCCGAATAAGCCGATCCCATGCCTTTCGAACTCAGCGTTGACCTCTCTACCCTGGCCATCCTGGCCCTTGTCGCTTTTGTTGCCGGTTTCATCGACGCCATCGCCGGTGGCGGTGGGCTGTTGACCACCCCGGCCCTGTTGACCGCCGGCCTGCCGCCGCACCTGGTGCTGGGCACCAATAAACTCAGTTCGACCTTCGGCTCGGCGATTGCCAGTTTCACCTTCTACCGGCGCAAGCTGTTCCACCCCGCGCAATGGGTACACGCGATCGTCGGTACCCTGGTCGGCGCGCTGACCGGTGCCGTGGTCGCGCATTACCTGCCAGCGGAATGGCTGAACAAAATGCTGCCGGTGATCGTCTTCGCCTGTGGCGTTTATCTATTGTTTGGCGGCACGCCGAAAGCGCCGCTGGACAGCAACGCACCGATCAAGAAAAAGTGGCAGTCGACCCAAGGCTTCAGTCTCGGCTTCTATGACGGCGTGGCCGGTCCCGGCACGGGCGCGTTCTGGACCGTGAGCAGCCTGCTGCTCTACCCCGTCGACCTGGTGAAAGCCAGCGGCGTAGCGCGCAGCATGAACTTCGTCAGCAACGCGGCTGCGCTGTCGATCTTCATCTTTTCCGGTCAGGTGGACTGGGTCATCGGCCTGTGCATGGGCTCGTCATTGATGGTCGGCGCTTTCTTCGGCGCCCGCACCGCCATCAGTGGCGGCGCGAAATTCATTCGTCCGGTGTTCATCACCGTGGTGCTGGGCCTGACCGTGCGCCTAGCCTGGCAGCACTGGTTCAGCGTGGCCTAAACGCCGGGCCACGTAGACGTCGATCAGGTAACGGGCAATCGAGCGTGACGCCGGCAACGGCGGCAGCTCGTGCACGTTGAACCACTGGGCGTCCTCGATCTCGTCTTCCTGGCAGACGATCTCGCCACCGGCATATTCGGCGTGAAAGCCGAGCATCATCGAGTGCGGGAACGGCCAGCACTGGCTGCCCATGTACTGGATATTCCTGACCTCGATGCTCACCTCTTCACGAACCTCGCGAATCAGGCAGTCCTCGGCTGATTCACCCGGCTCGGCAAACCCCGCCAATGTGCTGTAGACACCGCTGACAAAACGCGGCGAGCGTGCCAACAGCACTTCATCGCCTCGAGTCACCAGTACGATCATGCTCGGCGAAATCCGTGGGTAGCTGCGCAGATCGCACGGTTGGCAATACATCGCCCGTTCGCGCGGCACCTGGGCCATGGCCTGACCGCAGTTACCGCAAAAACGGTGTTCACGAGCCCAGGTACCGATCTGTGCGGCGTAACCGAGCACCTTGTAGAGCGTGTGATCGCCTTCGAGCATGAACGCCCGCAGGCCTTTCCAGTTGCAACCCGGCACTTCGCTATGACTGCGCAGTTCCAGCAGATAGACCGGCTCGCCATCGAGATGACCGATGCCATGTTCGGCAAGAATCGGCAGGTCCTGACGCTTCAGCCATTCGCGAGCGAACAGTGCGCCATTGTCATCGAACAGAAAGCCTTCGGGGCTGCGCGCGATGGCCCAGCCGCCGGGTTGATCGGTGTCCAGTACTGCGGTGGTCCAGCGAGGAATCATGGTTAATCAATCCAGAAATTCGGGTTTCTGTTTGCTCATATGGGCGGCCATGGCCACGCGCAGATCGGTGGATTGCAGCATGGCGGCGTTCCAGGTGGCGATGTATTCGAGGCCGTCATCGATGCGATGGTCACGCATGTAGCTGATCATCTCCTTGGTGCCGGTGACGGCAATCGGCGACTTGCTGGCGATTGTGCAGGCAATGCCCATGACGCCGTCGAGCAGGCTGGCGTTGTCGCTGTAGACACGATTGACCAGGCCCATGCTCCGCGCTTCGTCGGCGCCAAACGTGCGACCAGTGTAAGCCAGTTCGCGCAGCATGCCGTCACCGATGATCCGCGGCAAGCGTTGCAACGTGCCGACGTCGGCGGCCATGCCGATGTCGATTTCCTTGATCGAGAACTGTGCATCCTCGGCGGCATAACGCATGTCGCACGCGGCAATCAGGTCGATGGCGCCACCCAGGCAGTAACCCTGAATGGCCGCAAGCACCGGTTTGCGGCAGTTATCGACCGCATTGAACGACGCTTGCAGGGTGAGGATCTTGCGCCGCAACAGGCGCGCATTGCGGCCCACGTCCTTGCCCAGTTCATTGGCCACACCGGCCAGCATCATCAGGTCGATCCCCGAGGAGAAATGCTTGCCTGCCCCGCTCAGGACCACCACACGCACTTCATCGGTGTCGTCGATCCATTGGAAGATCTCGACGATCTCGCTCCAGAACGCGGCGTTCATCGAGTTGATCTTCTCCGGACGGTTGATCTGCACATGGGCGATTTTATCGACCAGTTCGACGTTGAACGCAGTGTACTGAGACATGCCAATGATCCTTTTGCGGGCAAAAATGAGGCCCGAACTATAACAAGGCACCAAGGTGGGCAGTAAGGCAGTGGTTCGGCCAAATGCAGGACTCAAAAACACGCACCATAATGGTGCACATCCGCTGATTCACGTCGCACATTTATGTGACTGCCCAGTGACTTTTTGAGGCCGAAACGCAAAAAAACATGCACTTCGTCGGGGCATTTGCACCTCGATCAGGCACGTACGTACCGCTACAAACCGATTGTCGAACAATTTTGCCATCTGCCCTTTACCGCTCTAAGTTCTGGCCTAGACTCATTTTCTCAAAGCAAAACCGGTCGGTCACAAAATGGAAAAATAGTCGAAACTTTTTCCAATCCCGATCGGTCCTCTGACAAGAAGGTGCGTTGCGACTGGTGCAATCTTTGCAACGGCTGATTCAACCCTTTTGCCTAGACGCATTGGGCAGCGCTTGCTCACTGATGCGTAGCGCGTTTGCGCCGGCCACGGGAATTGGCCATGGAACACCGTTTGCCAGACCTAAGAATTAGATCAACAACACGGGAGATTCATATGATCAGTACGGCTTTGGAAATACAGGGAGAGCGTGCTCATCAGGTCGGCGAATCGAGCGCCGTAACTGCCGCAAACACCCAACCCGTCAGCGTTCCAGGCACCAGGACGCTGACCCCGGCAGCCAAGCAGAATCCGAACCGTAAAAAAGTCCTGTTCGTCACCTCGGAAATTGCCGACCTGGTGAAAACCGGTGGCCTGGGCGACGTTTCCGCGGCCCTGCCACGGGCCATGGCCCATCTGCACGATGTACGGGTGTTGATCCCCGGTTATCCGCAGGTGCTGCACAGCGAAAACCCCATCCATATCATCGGTGAGCTTGGCGGTCATGCTGCGCTGCCACCGTGCAAGATCGGGCGCATGGACATGCCCGATGGCCTGGTCATTTACGTACTGATCTGCCCCGAGCTCTACGAGCGCGAAGGTTCACCTTACGGCGCCAACAACGGCCGCGACTGGCCGGACAACCATATCCGTTTCGCCCGCCTGGGCCTGGCGGCTGCCGATATTGCCGCCAACCTCGCGCAGATCCACTGGTGCCCGGACCTGGTGCACGCCCACGACTGGCCTGCTGGCCTGGCTCCGGCCTACATGCACTGGCGTGGGCAGCGCACGCCAACGCTGTTCACCATCCACAACCTGGCTTATCAAGGCGTGACCAGCCTGGGCTCGTGCCCCGAACTGGGCATTCCCCATCACGCGCTGCAACAGGAAGGCATGGAGTTCTACGGCAAGATGTCGTTCCTCAAGGCCGGCATGGCCTATTCGAGCCACATCACCACGGTCAGCGCGACCTACGCCCAGGAAATCACCACCCCGGACTTCGGCTGCGGTCTCGACGGGTTCCTCGCCGCCAAGACCCAGCAAGGCCTGCTCAGCGGCATTCCCAACGGCATCGATGAAAGCTGGGATGCGGCGACCGATCCGCACCTGTTCTGCCCGTTCAACATCGGCGACTGGGATGGCAAGGCCGTAAACGCCGCCCATGTCCGCGAGCTGTTCGGCCTGGAAGATTCCGAAGGGCCGCTGTTCGCCGTGGTTTCGCGGCTGGTCTACCAGAAAGGCCTGGACCTGACCGAAGCGGTGTCCGAGTACATCGTCAAAAACGGCGGGCAGATTGCAATCATCGGCCGTGGCGAGCCGGAAGAAGAACAGTCGATGCGCGAACTGGCCCTGCGTTTCCCCGGGCAGATCGGCGTGCGCATCGGCTTCAACGAAACCGACGCCCGGCGCATGTTCGCCGGCAGCGACTTCCTGCTGATGCCTTCGCGTTACGAGCCATGCGGCCTGAGCCAGATGTACGCCCAGCGCTTCGGCTCGTTGCCGGTGGCACGCAACACCGGTGGCCTGGCCGACACCATCGAAAACGGCGTGACCGGTTTCCTGTTCGATGAATCCACGGTGCAGAGCTACCAGGAAGCCCTGAGCCGCGCGTTCAAGGTGTTCGCCTTTCCCGACCTGCTGCACGCCATGCGCTGCCGGGCCATGGCGGCGCCGTTCAACTGGTGCAAGGCGGTCGAACCCTACGCCGAGCTCTACGAACAGCTTGTGGCTAAAGCATTGGGGAAATCGAACAAACAGTAAGAGGCTTTCAAGATGCCGTTACGGACCCTTGAGACCTGGCCCCACGGCGCAATCATGCTGGACGCAGAGCACACGCGATTCGCGTTGTGGGCGCCAGATGCGTTCTACGTCAGTGTCGAACTGGAAAATGGACAGTCCTTGCCGTTGCTACCCCAGGCCGACGGCTGGTTCGTGAGCAACACCCGATGCGCGGCGGGTACGCGTTACCGCTACAGCATCGACGGCGAACTGGAAGTGCCCGACCCGGCCTCCCGCGCTCAGGCCGGCGATATCGACCGGCACAGTGTGGTGGTCGATCCGCTGGCCTATGCCTGGCAACACAGCGCCTGGTTGGGGCGGCCTTGGAACGAGGCGGTGATCTACGAACTGCATGTCGGTGCGCTCGGCGGCTTCAGCGCCGTCGAGCAGCATCTGGCACGCCTGGTCGAACTGGGTGTCACAGCGATCGAACTGATGCCCGTCGCGCAGTTTCCCGGTGAACGTAATTGGGGATATGACGGCGTGCTGCCCTACGCGCCCCAGGCGTCATACGGTTCCCCCGAGCAGCTCAAGCACTTGATCGACACCGCCCACGGCCACGGCCTGGCGGTGATTCTCGACGTGGTCTACAACCACTTCGGCCCGGACGGCAATTACCTGCATCGTTATGCCAAGGGCTTTTTTCGCGAAGACAAACACACGCCGTGGGGCGCAGCCATCGACTTGCGCCGTCGCGAAGTGCGGGACTTCTTCATCGAAAACGCCTTGATGTGGCTGCTGGAATACCGTTTCGACGGTTTGCGCCTGGACGCGGTGCACGCCATCGAAGACCCGGATTTCCTTCAGGAGCTGGCGCGACGGGTGCGCCAGCAGACGGGACCGGCGCGGCATGTGTGGCTGATGGTGGAGAACGAACACAACCAGGCCAGCCTGCTCGAACAGGGTTACGACGCGCAATGGAACGATGACGGCCACAATGCCCTGCATGTATTGCTGACCGGCGAAACCGACGCCTATTACGCCGACTACGCGCAAAACCCCACCGAACAATTGGCGCGCTGCCTGAGCCAGGGTTTCGTGTTCCAGGGCCATCTCAACCGCCATGGTGTGGCGCGCGGTGAACCCAGCGGGCATCTGCCGCCCAGTGCCTTCATCCTGTTTTTGCAGAACCACGACCAGATCGGCAACCGGGCCTTCGGCGAGCGCCTGCATCAACTCGCCCACCCGCAAGCGCTGCGGGCCGCCACGGTGTTGCTGCTGTTGTCGCCGATGATTCCGCTGCTGTTCATGGGCGACGAGTTTGCCGTCGAGCAACCCTTCCTGTTTTTCACCAGCCATCACGGTGAATTGGCCAAGCAGGTTCGCGACGGCCGGCGCAACGAGTTCGCGGCGTTCAGCGCATTTGCCGACCCAAACCTGCGCGAACACATTCCGGACCCGAACGATCCGCAGACGTTTGCAGCATCCCGTCCGGTCCTGCCATCGACCGGCCATTGCGAGATGCACGACCTGTATTGCCGACTGTTGCAAATCCGTCACCGGCACATCATCCCGCGCCTGCCGGGCGCCCAGGCACTGGGCAGCTACGTACTAGGCGAAGGCGCGGTCAGTGCATCCTGGCGTTTGGGCGATGGCAGCCAACTGCGCATTGACCTGAACCTCAGCGCCAGCCCCGTAGTCCACACCTCACAGACCGATGCCATGTGCTTGTTCGAATACCCGCCACAGAACTCCGACCTGCCGGCCCCAAACACCCTTGCCCCGTATTGCGCGCTCGTCAGCCTCGCCGCCGCAACCCCCTTTGCTACCTCGTTTGGAGAGCGTCCATGAGTGATGCGCAACTGGAAATCCTGGCCAGCCGTGCCGGCCTGGCCGTCGACTGGCTCGACGCCAACGGTCGCCCGCAAAAAGTCGCGCCGTCCGTGTTGCGCAACGTGCTGACCGGCCTTGGCCACCCGGCCGGCAGTGCCCAGGAAATCGACGCCAGCCTGCTGGAACTGCAAGCGGTGCAACAGACCCATCACTTGCCGCCATTGATCACCGCCGATGTCGGGGCGGGCCTGGACCTGGCGCGTTTCTTCGAGCCCGGGACCCCTTGCGAAATCCACCTCGAGGACGGTTCGCGGCTCAACCTGAAACTCGACGCCAACGCGGTGCTGCCGGGGCTGGTACCAGTCGGCTATCAACAGGTCAGCATCGACGGACAAAGCTTCACCCTGGCCGTGGCCCCGGCCCGTTGCTACAGCGTGGCCGATGCCGTGGACAACCCGATCCCCCGTGCCTGGGGCCTGAGCGTGCAGTTGTATGGATTGCGCCGCCCCGGCGATGGCGGGTTTGGTGACACCCAGGCACTGGAGGACCTTGCCCGGGTGGCCGGCGAGCGTGGCGCCGAGGCGCTGGCGATCAGCCCCTTGCATGCGATGTTTTCCAGTGACACCCAACGCTACAGCCCCTATTCGCCATCCAGCCGTTTGTTTCTCAACAGCCTTTACTGCGCCCCCGGCACCATTCTCGGTGAACGCGCGCTGCGTACCGCCATCGATGCAACCGGGCTGGCCATTGAGCTCAAGACGCTGGAAGAGCGTCCGCTGATTGACTGGCCGGCCGCCGCTGAAGCCAAGCATCGGTTGCTGCAGTCGCTGTACGAAGGTTTCGTCCAGGGTGAACACCCGTTGCACGAAGACTTCAGCAGTTTTCGTCACGCTGCCGGCGAAGCGCTGGAGAACCACTGCCGCTTCGAAGCCATCCAGGAGGCGCGCGCCGCCCGCGGTGAACACCTCGACTGGCGGCAGTGGCCCGAACCCTGGCGCAACCCGCGCAGCGCCGAACTGGCGGCATTCGCCGAAGAGAATGCCGGGCGCATCGGCTTCTTCGCCTTCTGTCAGTGGTTGATCACTCGTTGCCTGGAGCGCGCGCAAACCGCCGCCCGCGCCAGCGGCATGAGTATCGGCCTGATTGCCGATCTGGCCGTTGGCGCCGACGGCGGCGGCAGCCAGGCCTGGAGCCGTCAGGACGAACTGCTCGCCTCCCTCACCGTTGGTGCGCCGCCGGACATTCTCAACCGCACTGGCCAGGGCTGGGGGATTTCCGCGTTCTCCCCTGAAGGCCTGGTGCGCAATGGTTTCCGGGCCTTCATCGAAATGCTGCGGGCCAACTTCGCCCACTCCGGTGGCTTGCGCATCGATCACGTCATGGGCTTGCAGCGTTTGTGGGTAATCCCCAATGGCTCGCCGCCGGCCGACGGCGCTTACCTGTACTACCCGGTGGACGACCTGCTGCGCCTGCTGACCCTGGAGTCCCATCGTCACCAGGCCATCGTCCTCGGCGAAGACCTCGGCACCGTGCCGGACGGCCTGCGGGAAAAACTCATCGCACGCTCGATGCTCGGCATGCGGGTGTTGCTGTTCGAACAGGACAACACGCACTTCAAGCCGATCCTCGACTGGCCGGACAACGCCCTGGCCACCACCAGCACCCATGACCTGCCGACCCTCAACGGTTGGTGGCATGGTCGCGATATCGACTGGAACGCCCGGCTCGGCCTGGTCGATGCCAGCGCAGAAATCGAATGGCGTCAGCACCGCGAGCGCGAGCGTGAAGGCCTGCGCCGGGCGTTGAGCCAGGACCCGCAAAACTTTCGCGAAGAGTCCCACGAAACCGACCAAGTGCTCGATGCCAGCGTGCGTTTCCTCGGTCATACCCGCTCGCCGTTGGTGCTGCTGCCGCTGGAAGATGCCCTTGGCGTCGAACAGCAAGCCAACCTGCCTGGCACCATCGACACACACCCCAATTGGTCGCGGCGCTTGCCCGGTTACAGCGAAGCCCTGCTCGATGGAGCGGATGCCGCACGACGCCTGGAATTGCTCGCCTGTGCGCGACTTCAGGCGGCCGAGCGTGATCGATGACCCAGGTGCCGACCCGTCCACTGCGCGCCACCTTGCGCCTGCAATTTCACAAAGGCTTCACGCTGGAAGATGCGGTGCCACTGGTGCCGTACTTCGCCCGCCTCGGCATCAGCCATGTCTACGCCTCCCCACTGTTGCGTGCCCGCGCCGGGTCGATGCATGGCTACGACGTGGTGGACCCGACCCGGGTCAACCCGGAACTGGGCGGAGAGGCGGCGCTGCGCAGCCTGGTCACTGCCCTGCACGGACACAACATGGGGTTGATCCTCGACGTCGTCTCCAACCACATGGCGGTCGGCGGCAGTGACAATCCCTGGTGGCTGGATTTGCTGGAGTGGGGACGCCTGAGCCCCTACGGCGAGTTTTTCGATATCCAGTGGCACTCACCCGATCCGTTGATGGAAGGCCAGTTGCTCCTGCCGTTTCTGGGCAGCGACTACGGCGTTGCGTTGCAGGACGGCAGCCTGCCCCTGCGGTTCGATGCCTGGCACGGCACCTTTTATGTCGAGCACTACGAACACCGCTTTCCGATTTGCCCCAGCGATTACGGGGAACTGCTCAGGACCGATGCGCCGCTCGATACACAGCAGGCCGAACAACTGAAAAACCTGGCTGATCGCTTCAGCACCCTGAGCTATCAGACCGACGCCCACAGCCTGGCCCTGCCGCTGAAAGCGGAACTTCGCGATCTGGTCAACGATCCGGCCCTTGCCCAAGCCATCGAGCAGCACCTGAACAACTACGACTCATTGACCGGCGAAGGCTTCCAGCGCCTGCACAACCTGCTGGAGCGCCAGAGCTATCGCCTGGCCAGTTGGCGCACCGCCGCCGATGACATCAACTGGCGGCGCTTCTTTGATATCAATGAACTCGGCGGACTGCGCGTCGAGCGTCCCGCCGTGTTCGAAGCCACCCACGCGAAGATCTTCCAACTGGTGGCTGAAGGGCTGATCGACGGGTTGCGCATCGACCACATCGACGGCCTCGCCGACCCGCGGGGCTACTGCCGCAAGCTGCGCCGCCGAGTCGACAGCCTTTCGGCGGGCCGCCACCTGCCCATCTATGTCGAAAAGATCCTCGGCGAAGGTGAAACCCTGCATCGCGACTGGTCGGTGGATGGCACCACCGGTTACGAGTTCATGAACCAGTTGTCACTGCTGCAACACGATCCACGGGGCGCGCAGACACTGGCCGAACGCTGGCAGCGTCACAGCGAGCGGCCCGCCGACTTCTCCCGGGAAGCACAACTGGCCCGCCAGCAAATCCTCAGCGGTTCCCTGGCCGGAGATTTCGAAAGCGTTGCCCAGGCCTTGCTGCAAGTGGCCCGGGACAATCTCATGACCCGCGACCTGACCCTGGGCGCCATTCGCCGGGCCTTGCAGGCGCTGATCGTGCACTTCCCGGTGTACCGCACCTACATCAGCCCCCTTGGCCGGTCGGCCCAGGACGATATGTTTTTCCGACAGGCCTTGGACGGTGCCCGCCAAACCCTCGGAGAAGCGGACTGGCCGGTGCTCGACTGCCTGGCCGGCTGGCTCGGCGGCGAACCCTGGCGGCAGCGTCCGGCCGGTCGCAAACGCAAACGCCTCAAGCACGCCTGCGTACGTTTCCAGCAACTGACCTCGCCAGCAGCGGCGAAAGCGGTGGAAGACACCGCGTTCTATCGTTCGGCCGTCCTGCTCTCGCGCAATGACGTTGGCTTCAACACCGAACAGTTCAGCGCACCGCTCGCCGATTTTCATCAGGCCTGCATCGAGCGCCTCGACACCTTCCCGGACAACCTGCTGGCCAGCGCCACCCACGACCACAAACGCGGCGAAGATTCACGGGCGCGGCTGGCGGTACTGAGCGAGCGCAGCGGCTGGTACGCCGACCAGATCGGCCTGTGGCGCGCCCTCGCCCGGCCCTTGCGCAACGACGATCAAATGCCATCGGCGGGCGATGAGTTGATTCTGTACCAGACGATCCTCGGCAGTTGGCCGCTGGAGTTGGCTATCGATCATCCGCCGGCACTCGAGAACTACGCAAAACGCCTCTGTCAGTGGCAACGCAAGGCCCTGCGCGAAGCCAAGTTGCAAAGCAGCTGGAGCGCGCCCAATGACATTTACGAGCAAGCGAGCGAGGACTTCATCCAGCGCCTGTTGCTCAGCTCCGAAGGCGAGCTGCTGCGTGCCGCCCTGGTCAAAGTTGCCCGCTCGATTGCCGCCCCCGGTGCACTCAATGGTTTGGCGCAAACCTTGCTGCGCATGACTGTGCCCGGGGTGCCGGATTTGTATCAGGGCAACGATTTCTGGGACTTCAGCCTGGTCGACCCGGACAACCGTCGCCCCGTCGATTACGCCAGCCGCCAGCAGGCACTGCAGCAAGCGGTGGACCTGCCGGACTTGTTGCAGAACTGGCGTGACGGGCGCATCAAGCAAGCCTTGATTGCGCGCACCTTGAGCCTGCGCGCCGAGCATGCCGAGCTGTTTCGGCGTGGCACCTACCAGGCTCTGGAAGTGGTGGGCAGCGAGGCCCATCGAGTGCTGTGTTTTGTCCGTGAACAGGAGGGAAAACGCGCCATCGTGATTGTGCCGATACGTTGTGCCGAACTGCTGGAAAACGGTGCCGAACCACAGGTCCACGCGCCGCTCTGGGGCGATACCCGGGTCAAATTGCCGTTCACCGTCCCTGACGAACATCTGCAGGGACTTTTTTCCCGCATCACAGTCACAAAACACAGGGAGCTGCCGATCAGCGCCGCGCTGGGGGATTTCCCGGTCAATCTCATTTTTCAAACTGCCCACACTTGAGTTCAGTTCAGGAGCATTGCAATGAGTACCGACGATAAACGCATCCGCGAATTTGCCTATCAGATCTGGGAATCCGAAGGAAAACCCGAAGGTCAGGAAGCCCGCCACTGGGAGATGGCGTGCAAACTGGCAGAAGCCGAAGCCCTGGCCCCGAAACAACCGGCCAAGGCAGCCGCGAGCAAAACCCCGGTGAGCAAAAGGGCCAATGGCAAGGCTGGCGATGCCAAGGTCGCCGCGCCAAAAACCAAGGCCAAACCGGCGGCGGCTTCGAAGGTAATCCCGCCGGGGGAAAAGGCCCTCGAGAAAAAGCCCCGGGCTGCGCGAAAACCGCCGGCGGTTTGAGGCGCACGGCGTTTGACCTGATTGAAGAGGTGCCGAGTCCGCTTGCCACTTTGGGTAATGCTCGCCCTGAAACACTGTGGGAGCGAGCCTGCTCGCGATAACGGTCCACCATTCAATACCTGTGTGGACTGACACACCGCTATCGCGAGCAGGCTCGCTCCCACAGGTTGCAGTACTGACAGGAGTACCTATGACCAGTCCGAAGAAAGCCGCCGCGCCTGCCCCTCGTGCCGAAACCACACGAATCCGCGAAGGCCTGCCCTTTCCGCTGGGCGCCACCTGGGATGGCCTGGGCGTCAACTTCGCGCTGTTTTCCGCCCACGCCACCAAGGTTGAACTGTGCCTGTTCGACGACGCCGGCGAGGTGGAACTCGAACGCATCGAACTGCCCGAGTACACCGACGAGATCTACCACGGCTACTTGCCCGACGCCCATCCGGGGCTGATCTACGGCTATCGCGTCTACGGCCCCTACGACCCGGCCAACGGCCATCGCTTCAACCCCAACAAACTGTTGATCGACCCCTACGCCAAACAACTGGTGGGCAAGCTGAAATGGTCCGAAGCGCTGTTCGGCTACACCATCGGCCACCCCGACGCCGACCTCAGTTTCGATGAACGGGACAGCGCGCCCTTCGTGCCCAAATGCAAGGTCATCGACCCGGCGCACACCTGGGGCCACGATCATCGTGTCAGCGTGCCGTGGGACAGGACGATCATCTATGAAACCCATGTGCGCGGCTTCAGCATGCGTCACCCCGCCGTCCCCGAAAACCTGCGCGGCACCTTTGCCGGGTTGATGGTCGATGATGTGGTGGAGCACATCCGCAAGCTCGGCGTGTCGACCGTGGAGTTGCTGCCGATCCACGCTTTCGTCAATGACCAGCACCTGCTGCACAAGGGCATGACCAATTACTGGGGCTACAACAGCATTGCGTTCTTCGCCCCCGACCCGCGCTACCTGGCCAGTGGCAAGATTGCAGAGTTCAAGGAAATGGTCGCGCACCTGCACGAAGCCAATCTGGAGGTGATCCTCGACGTGGTCTACAACCACACCGCCGAGGGCAACGAACAAGGCCCGACCCTGTCCATGCGCGGTATCGACAACGCGTCCTACTACCGCCTCAAACCCGATGACAAGCGCTTCTATATCAACGATTCCGGCACCGGCAACACCCTGGACCTGAGCCACCCATGCGTACTGCAAATGGTCACCGACTCCTTGCGCTACTGGGCCTCGGAAATGCACGTGGACGGTTTCCGCTTCGACCTGGCGACCATCCTCGGGCGTTACCACGACGGTTTCGACGAACGCCACAGTTTCCTCGTGGCCTGCCGCCAGGACCCGGTGCTGCGCCAGGTCAAACTGATCGCCGAACCCTGGGACTGCGGCCCCGGCGGTTATCAGGTCGGCAATTTCCCGCCGGGCTGGGTCGAGTGGAACGACAAATTCCGCGACACCGTGCGCGCCTTCTGGAAAGGCGACGATGGGCAACTGGCGGATTTCGCCAGCCGCCTGACCGCTTCGGGCGAAATGTTCAATCAACGTGGTCGGCGGCCCTACTCATCGGTGAACTTCGTCACCGCCCATGACGGCTTCACCCTCAATGACCTGGTGTCGTACAACGACAAACACAACGAGGCCAACGACGAAGACAATCAGGACGGCAGCAACAACAACCTGTCGTGGAACCACGGCGTCGAAGGCCCCACCGACGATCCCGATATCATCGCGCTGCGCCATCGGCAAATGCGCAATTTCTTCGCCACCCTGCTGCTGGCCCAGGGCACGCCGATGCTGGTGGCCGGCGACGAGTTCGCCCGCACCCAGGACGGCAACAACAATGCCTACTGCCAGGACAGCGAGATCGGCTGGGTCAACTGGGATCTGAGCGAAGACGGCAAGGCCCTGCTCAAGTTCGTCAAACGCCTGATCAAGTTGCGCCTGACCTACCCGATCCTGCGGCGCGGGCGTTTCCTGGTGGGTAATTACAACGAGGACACCGGCGTCAAGGACGTGACCTGGCTGGCGCCGGACGGCACGCAAATGACCACCAGGCATTGGCACGATGCGCACAATCGTTGCCTGGGCATGCTGCTCGATGGCCGCGCCCAGGAAACCGGCATTCGCCGCAAAGGCATCGACGCGACGTTGATGCTGGTGGTCAACGCGCATCACGACATCGTCAATTTCCGCCTGCCGGAAGTGCCAGACGGCGGTTTCTGGACGTGCATGATCGACACCAACCAGCCGTCGATCCGCGGCCAGGAACGCTTCGAGTTTGGCCACGAGTACTCGGTCACCGGACGCTCGTTGCTGCTGTTCGAGCTGCAACATGAGGAAGAAGAGTAAAGGAGACTCCAGGCATTCATGGCCGCAACACCGCAGAGCGGAAAAATCATTCTGGATAAGCTCGCGACGCGACGAATAGCGTTACATGAGCAATACTCGATTCGCGGCAATCCAGGGCTTGGCTTGTCGCCTATCGCTATCAACGAGCCCTCACGGGTCTGCCGGGCTTGTCCCATGCACGACTGAAGGCGACGCAGAACAAGGACGTATCCAGCATGAAACCCGTTTCCCTAAGCGAAGCCAGCCTGCCATCACAAATCTGGAACAGCGCCCCGCAACTGGACAGCATCCCGGTCATCAGCACCCAATCCCTGGTGCCCGCCGGCGCACGCGCGGTGCTCATTGCCCCGCACCCCGGCGATGAAGTCGTGACCTGCGGCGGCCTGCTGCAATTGCTCAGTAACCTCGGCCACCCGCTGCAATTGATCTCGATCACCGACGGCAGCGCCAGCCATCCGGGCTCTCGGCAGTGGTCGGAAAAACGCCTCAGCGTATTTCGTCCCCAGGAAAGCGTGGAAGCCATCCGCCGACTCGGGTTGCCGATGCACAGCCTGAAGTGGATTCGTGGCGGGTTTGCGGACAACGCGCTGGTGGAGCACGAAGATCAGATCGTCCAATTCATCATGCGCTACCTGCGCCCCGGTGATGTGGTGTTCAGCACCTGGCGCGAGGATGGCAACGTCGATCACGACACCGTTGGCCGCGCCAGCGCCAGGGCGGCAGCCAATATCGGGGCAACCTACAACGACGTACCGTTCTGGGCCTGGCACTGGCCGGCACGGGACCGGGAGCTGATTCCCTGGCACCGTGCCCGCAAGGTGCGCCTCGATACCTGGACCGTCGCCCGCAAGAGCCACGCCACCCACGCCTACGCCAGCCAACTCGACGGCGAACCGGCCATCGGCATCGCGCCGTTGCTGCCCCGGACGCTGCTGGAGCGTATCCGTTTGCCTTATGAAATTGTGCTGGTATGAAACCATCGGTGATAGGTGTGGCGCTGCCAGGCAGACTGAACTGCCTGCCGTCACATCAGTCGCATACATAGGCAGCCCTGAATCAGAGGAGTGCATGTGGCCAGTCATCCAAAACGGCAGGCAGCCGAATCAACGCCGTTGAACACACCCCCGGCGATTCATCGGCTTCGCGTGCTGACGGTAAACACCCATAAGGGGTTTACCGCACTCAACCGGCGTTTCGTCCTCCCCGAGTTGCGTGAAGCGGTGCGCAGTACGTCGGCAGACCTGGTGTTTCTGCAAGAAGTCGTCGGCGAGCACGACCGCCACTCCTCCCGCTACAACGATTGGCCACAAACCTCGCAATATGAATTCCTTGCCGACAGCATGTGGAGCGACTTCGCCTATGGGCGCAATGCCGTCTATCCCGACGGTCATCATGGCAATGCCCTGCTGTCGAAATACCCGATCCGCGAGTATCGAAACCTGGATGTTTCCATTACCGGCCCCGAACGCCGTGGCTTGCTGCATTGCGTGCTGGACGTGCCGGGGCATCGCGAAGTGCATGCGATCTGCGTTCACCTCAGCCTGCTGGAAAGCCATCGTCAGCTGCAGTTGCAATTGCTCTGTCAGCTCCTTGAGTCCCTGCCGGATGATGCTCCGGTGATCATTGCCGGCGACTTCAATGACTGGCAGATGCAGGGCAATGCCGCCCTGGCCCGCCGCGATTACTTGCACGAAGCCTTCGAACGCCACCATGGTCGTCCGGCCAAAACCTACCCCGCGCGGTTTCCCTTGCTGCGCCTGGACCGCGTCTACCTGCGCAACGCCAGCAGCCATGAGCCGCAAATACTCGGGCACAAGCCGTGGACGCACCTTTCTGACCATTTGCCGTTGGCGGTGGAAGTGCATCTGTGAATCACGGTCATCAAGCGTCTGGTGCTGTGAAACCATCCCCCACCTGTTATTTCTGACAGTAGCCACATCGAAGCAGTGCCTGCTACGTTGATGTGCCCTGCCGATGCTGGCAGGCGCAGTCGGTCCTGGCCATTCCTGGCGGCCAAAGGAACGGAGGTTGATCCCATCGCGGAGGCAAGCATGGAGTTTTCGACAGAGCTGTCCAAATACCGTTTCGGCGCCTGCCTGTTCTCAATCTGGTTATGTGCAAATTGGCCCCAGGCAGCCTACGCCGCCTGCACACTCACCCCCACCGCCGGTAACGACAACTTCGTCTGCGACAGCGGCACCAGTGGGCCGTTGAGCGATTTGTCGGGCAATAACACCCTGACCTTCACTGCCACTGGCACCGGCAGGATCAACGGCAACCTGACCTTCGGCGCCGGCGCCGACACGGTGAACATGGCGTCCGGCACCGTGGCCGGCACTTTGAACCAGGGCGACGGGGCGGATAGTTTCACGATCAGCGCCGGGCAAGTCACCGGGGCGGTCAGCCAGGGTAATGGCATCGATAACTTCGTCATGTCTGGCGGGAACCTTCAGTCCCTGGCCCAAGGCGACGGTCGCGATACCTTCCTGATGACCGGCGGCACCATCGTCGGCGCTTTCGAGGACGGCGACGTTGCCAGGATGACCAGTGGCTCCATCGGCCGGGTTGACATGAAGCTCGATAACAATCTCTTCGAAATGTCGGGTGGGCAGATACTTCGCAACCTGGTGACCGGTTTGGGCACCGATACCATCATCGTTTCCGGGGGGAGTATCGGTGGCAACATCAGTGTCAGCAATGGCAACGACAGCATCGCGGTCACCGGCGGGGAAATCGTCGGCGAGATCCGCGCCGGCAACGGCGATGACACCCTGATATGGGACGGCGGCGGGATCATCCGCTCGCAAATCCTGCTGGAAGCAGGCAATGATCGCGCCACCTTGCGCAACCTGACCGAAAGCACCCTAGCCCTCACCCCGAGCATCAATGGCGGCGTCGGCAATGACCTGCTGACCTTCGATCACACCACCTCGTCAGGCGCCGGCCGCTTCATCAACTGGGAAACGGTCAACCTCGGCAACAGCTCACGTTTTGATCTCGATGGCGTTTTTCAACTGGGGGACAGCGCCACGGGCACCGGCGTGTTCAATGTCGACGGCAGCAGTACGTTGACGTCGGTGCAGGGCAGCATCACGCCATTGACCGCGGGCCGGCTCGCGACCTTGAACAACAGCGGGGTCATCGATCTCACCCATAGCAACTTGCGCACCAATGACAGCCTGACGGTTGAAGGCAATTACGTGGGTAACGGCGGCCAGTTGCTCTTGCAAAGCGCCGTGGGCGATGACAGCTCTCCCAGCGACAAACTGGTGGTCAACAACGGGACGCTGACCGGCAGCACCCTGATCAGCGTCACCAACGTTGGCGGCGCGGGTGCCCTGACCGGGCAAAACGGTATCCAGCTGGTTCAGGCCCAAGGCACGGCGGTCAGCGACAACACCGCGTTCGCCCTCAAAGCCCCGGTGTCGGTTGGCGCCTTCGATTACCGCCTGTTCAAAGGCGGTATCACACCGGGCAGCGAAAACAGTTGGTATTTACGCTCCTCGGTGGTGGCACCGCCAGTGGTAGCCGTCGCCAACCCTGATCCCGCCTTGCCACCGACGCTGGTGCCCATCGTCGCAGTGCCGGTGGCCGCGCCAGTGGTTGTGGCCACCGGGGTTCAAGGAGTTGAAGGCGTCGTGACGGTCGAAGCCCCGGTGTTGCCGGCCGCCGTACCCGGCGCAGCACCAATCCCCCTGTATCGCGAGTCGGTGCCCACCTGGTCGGTGGTGCCGCCGGCAGCAGCACAATTGAGCCTGACAGCACTGGGCACTTTTCATGACCGTCAGGGAGATCAGCGCCTGCTGACGCAAACCGGTGCGCTCAGTGCCGGTTGGGGCCGGGTCTACGGCAAGAACCTCGAACAGACCTGGGCCGGCACCGTCACGCCAAGACTGGACGGCTCGCTCAATGGCTTTCAGGTCGGCAATGATCTGTTCAGCTCAGAGTTGGCGGGTGGGCAAACCCAGCGCAGCGGTTTCTTCATCGGCCACAGCCGCCTGCAAGGCGATGTCGACGGTTTCAATCAGGGCTTCGCAGGCAAGCGCTCCGGCAACGTCGAGTTGCAAGGCGACAGCCTTGGCGTTTACTGGACCCTGACCGATCGCGCCGGCGCGTATCTCGATACCGTGGCCATGTACACCTGGCTCAACGGCGACAACCGTTCCGAAGGTGGACTGAAGATCGACAATGACGGGCACGTAACGACGTTATCGGCAGAAGTCGGATACCCGATCGCGGTGACCGGAAACTGGGTGGTCGAACCCCAGGCCCAGGCGATTTACCAGAAGGTCAAACTCGACAGCCAGGACGACGGCATCTCCCATGTCTCGTTCGATTCCGACAGTGCCTGGACTGGCCGCGTCGGCGCACGCCTCAAGGGTCGCTACGAGGTCGGCGGCCGGCCGCTGGAACCCTATCTGCGGGCCAACATCTGGCACACCTTCACCGGTACCGATACGGTCACCTTTGACCATCTCGATCAGGTCGAAACCCAACAACGAACCTCGTCCGCCGACCTCGGTATCGGCATGGTGCTGAGCGTTGCGGCCTCGGTCAGCGTGTACGCCGGACTCGACTACACCAGCAATATCGACAGCAACCAACAACGGGGAACGTTCGGTAACGTGGGGGTCCGGGTGAAGTGGTAATAGAGGACATCTGCGCCGTCCCGAGGTTTTTTCCATTCGGTCGCCCCTCATTCGGGGTAGGAGAGACGCCATCGCGAGATACCGCCTGCGACTGCAAGGTAGACCGCCATGAAAATCCCACTCACCCCACAAGAGATCAAAGTCACTTTTTGCACTGTATCGAGTTCACTCCTGCTGTGTTTCACCATGCAAGTACAAGCCGCCACTGACGAGCAAGAAACAGCCCCGTGGTATCGCCAGGACATCCCGACACTCAGTCTGCCTACCCTCGCAGAAACCTATCCCGGTCCAACCTGAGCACCGCAGACGCCGCGCCCACGACCTGGGACCAACTCTATGGCCAGCCTTCTCGCCAGGCACAAACCGGTGAGCCTGTACATCAGCGCCGACTACAGCAGCGACGTGGACGACAATGACCTGAACGGGTTGATCGGCAACCTGGGTGTGCGGATACGCTGGTGAAAACTGGTATTTCTTACAGTATCCACAGCATTGATGGTGATGCATTGTGATGGGCAACTCACCCTGATCGAGGCCGTCACGGATGTCTGTGGACCATGCGCATCACGGCACGCCAACCCTTGCGGTTTCGGACGCGCGTGGGCTGACAGTCAGAACGGTGCAGTTTCATCGGCGGCAGGCGGCCGATCCGCTTGAGGCACGGGTCACGCATCAACGGTTCGATGCCGCAGGCAGGCCGGTGGCCAGCCGTGATCCGTATCTGTTTGCCCTGGCGCAGAACGATGCGTTGGTGCCGGCCAATTTGAGCCAGGTGTTCAACCTGTCTGGCGTGCCGTTGTCGAGTGACAGTGTGGATGCGGGGTGGCGGGTGGCGTTGCCCGGTGCGGCCGGGCAACGCATCGAGGCTTGGGACGGCCGTGGCAGCTACTCCCTGACCGGGTTCGATGTACTGCTGCGGCCGGTGACCATACAGGAGCGTGGTAAAGAGGTCGCTGAGCACGTCCTTGAGCGCTTCAGCTATGCGAGAGTCGATGCCGACGCCGCATCGCACAATCTGTGCGGCCAGTTGATTCGCCATGACGACCCGGCCGGGACGTTGCACCTGAACGATCTCGGCATCAGTGGTGCGGTGCTGCAACAGACGCGGCATTTTTTGCTGGATACCGACACGGTGAACTGGCCCGACAGCGTGGCCGCGCGCGATGCCTTGCTCGAACCCGGCAAGGGTGCGACCACTTCCCACACCTACGCGCCCACCACGGAACTGCTCCAGCAAATCGATGCCTTGGGTAATCATCGGCGTTTTACCTACACCGTCGCCGGCGAATTGAACGACACGCGACTGATCTTGGCCGGCCCCGACCAGACAGAACGAACGCTGGTCAGCGATCTCAGCTACAACGCCTCCGGCCAGATCGAAGCGGAAGCCGCCGGTAACGGCGTCGTCACCCACCACCGCTACGATCCAGCGGATGGCCGCCTCATTGGGCTGAGCGCACACAAAGCCAACGGCACGCCACTGCAAGACCTGAAATACAGTTACAACGCAGCCGGCAACGTGCTGAGCCTCGAAGACGCCGCCCAACCGATCCGCTACTTCAACAACCAGCGTATCGAACCGATCAAGACCTACTACTACAACACCCTCGATCAACTGATCGAAGCCAAAGGTTGGGAGGCCAAGACCGGCCATGGCTGTCCTGCCCTGCCCGACCTGCAGCCCCTGCCCCTCGATCCCAACCAGATCGCCCACTACACCCAGACCTATCACTACGACACTGGCGGCAACCTGTTGGACCTGACGCATGTCGGTGCCCAAGCCCATGGTCGCACCCTCACCCGCGCCCAATACAGCAACCGCTGCCTGCCCGAACGTAACGGCCGTCCACCGACCGAAGCAGAACTGGCCGCCGGTTTCGATGCCAATGGCAACCTGCGTGAGTTGCAAGCGGGTCAATCGCTCGCCTGGGACCTGCGCAATCAGCTGTCCACCGTGCGCCCGGTCGTCCGCGAAGATGACAATGATGATTACGAACGTTACATCTACGACGGTGGCGGCCAGCGGATGCGCAAGCTCCGTGCAAACCAGACAAACGCACGGACGCTGATCAGCGAAGTACGTTACCTGCCCGGCGTGGAAATTCGCAGCCACAGCGGCACCGGTGAAGTCCTTCACGTCATCAATGCCAGCGCCGGTAGCAATAGCGTGCAAGTGCTGCACTGGGTGGCCAAACCACCGGAGAACATCACCAACGACCAGGTGCGCTACAGCCTCTATGACCACCTGCATTCCAGCACACTGGAACTGGACCAAAACGCCGACCTGATCAGCCAGGAATGGTATTACCCGTTTGGCGGTACGGCTTGTTTCGCGGCCCGTTCGGCCACAGAAGCCAAGTACAAGACCGTGCGGTATTCGGGCAAGGAGCGGGATGCGACGGGACTTTATTACTATGGATTCAGGTATTACGCACCGTGGTTGCAGAGGTGGATTAATCCGGATCCGGCGGGGTATGTGGATGGACCTAATTTATATCGATTTGTAGGCTCCGACCCTGTCAACAACGTCGACACCAAGGGACTTGAAAAAAATCGCTGGCAAAACCTTATCCACAAGCATCTGTTGACCAGCCACGGACACGTATTGAAAGGACACCACTTAAACTATATAGCCGAGCAAATAAAAGACAAAGACAGGCGAGTAAGAAACAAAGCCGCATTCAGGGGCATCCAATACTTTAATCAGCAACAACGAGCGGAAAATTCAATGATCCTGCAGATCAAGGATGGAATTGTATTCAACAACGCAGGACATCTCCTGGATTATAACAGGAGCCCAACAACCGACTCTTCCAACTGGTTTCAATCCAATGGTTATTTGGGGTACGCATTAGGCTTTAACGAGCAAAACCAGCCAGAACTCGCCGTATTTGTTCATAAAGACTATGTGCGATTTCACTCATCTCCATTTTCCGGACGACCAGTTTTAGACGCCGGCATGATGATTATAACAAACGGAAATATCGCATTCATTGAAAACAAAAGCGGCCACTATCGACCCAGGCTGGAGCAAAAGCTTCACACTTTGAACTTTCTGAAAAAAGGTGGAATCGACTTGAGAGATGTCTTTGTTTCAGAGCTAATCCCGGACGATTATAAAGACAAACCCGATATATATTACCAAGAGACTGAAGATTTTTTCAAACGTCACCTCTACAACGCGGCAGACCTTTACAATTGGCATATGGATACAGGTCTACGTCCCAAAACTCTTCCAGAAGGTGCCGACCCAAAGACAACGACTCTCGAAGATTCCGCCCCTTATGTCTACCTCCCGCGTAAAGGTAAGGAGGGGCTATCGCGATTGGAGACATTAACTTTTAGGAACTGGGCGCTGCGGGATGAGAACGGGAGACCTGGAAAAAAAATGAAAAATTCCCATGTAAGTTACAGGTAGTAGACGCCTGTAACTTAACCCTCTCCCATTAAGACGCTCTGATTAACAATTACTAGCGTTGCTTGGACTGAGACCTCGGTGGGCAAGGCTCGCACCTACAATACGTAGGAGCGAACTTTGCCCGCGAAGCGGTTTCGGATCACCCCTGCGGCCTTAACATCAACACCGCCAACGGCGGCAAATTCAACACCAACGACAACGCCTGCCCATGGCTCGGCGTTTCCTCGGCCACCGCCCCCCCGCTATTGCCATAATTGGAACCGGCATAAATCGACGAATCGCTGTTGAGCACCTCGTTCCACTGCCCGGCAAACGGCACCCCAACGCGATAAGCCTCACGCGGCACCGGGGTAAAGTTAGCCACCACCAGCAGCGGTTCGCCGTCCTTGCTCCAGCGCAACCACGCATAAACGCTGTTGATCGCGTCATCGCCGATCAGCCATTGGAAACCCTGCGGCACATCGTCCTGCTCATGCAGCGCCGGCGCTTCGCGGTACAAGCGGTTGAGGTCAGACACCAGTTTCTGCACCCCCTTGTGCTCGGGGTATTGCAACAGGTACCAGTCCAGTTGCTGGTCATGGTTCCACTCGCGCCACTGGCCGAACTCGCAGCCCATGAACAACAGCTTCTTGCCCGGATGCGCCCACATGAAACTCAGGTAGGCCCGCAGGTTGGCGAATTTCTGCCAGCGGTCGCCGGGCATTTTGTCGATCAGCGAGTGTTTGCCATGCACCACTTCATCATGGGAGATCGGCAGGATGAAGCGCTCGGACCACGCATACACCAGGCCGAAACTCAGTTCATTGTGGTGGTGGGCGCGGTACACCGGGTCCTGCTGGATGTAATGCAGCGAATCGTGCATCCAGCCCATGTTCCATTTGTAGGCAAAGCCCAGGCCGCCCTGTTGCGTGCCCTGGCTGACACCCGGCCATGCGGTGGATTCTTCGGCGATCACCAGCGCACCGGGCGCTTCGAGGGCGACCACGTCATTGAGGTGGCGCAGGAAGTCGATGGCTTCCAGGTTCTCCCGCCCGCCGTGGCGGTTCGGCACCCACTCGCCGGCCTTGCGCGAGTAGTCGCGGTAGAGCATCGAGGCCACCGCATCGACCCGCAGGCCGTCGACATGGAAATGCTTGAGCCAGTGCAGCGCCGACGCCAGCATGTAGCCGTGCACTTCGGTGCGACCCAGGTTGTAGATCAGCGTGTCCCAGTCCTGGTGGAACCCTTCCTGCGGGTTGCCATACTCGTACAGCGCCGTGCCGTCGAACTGGGCCAGGCCGTGGATATCGGTGGGGAAATGCGCCGGCACCCAATCGAGAATCACCCCGAGTTCGGCCTGGTGGCAGGCGTTGATGAACGCGGCGAACTCGTCCGGCGTGCCATAGCGCGCACTCGGTGCGAATTGCGACAGCAACTGATAGCCCCACGAACCGCCGAACGGGTGCTCCATGATCGGCATCAGTTCGATGTGGGTGAAACCGAGGTCTTTGACATAGGGAATCAGCCGCTCGGTCAATTCCGGCCAAGTGTACTGGCGGGCCACTTCACCCAGGTCGTCCAGCTCGCATTGCCACGAGCCGGCGTGCAATTCGTAGATCGACAACGGCGCGGTCACCCGCTGGCGGTCACCCCGGGACAACATCCAGTCCTGGTCCTGCCAGTCGATGTTCAAGGGTGAGGCGACTTTCGAGGCGGTGTCCGGTGGCAGGCTGGTGGCCAGCGCCACGGGATCGGCCTTCAACGGCAGGATGCCGTGGGCGCCGAGGATTTCGTATTTGTAGGTGTCCCCGGCCTGCAGGCGCGGGATGAACAACTCCCAGACGCCGGTGGGATGACGCAGGCGCATCGGATGCCGGCGCCCGTCCCAGACGTTGAAATCGCCGACCACCGACACCCGCCTGGCATTCGGTGCCCACACGGCGAAACGCACGCCGTCGACGCCGTCCACGGTTTTCAGTTGCGCCCCCAGGCACGCGCTGAGGTCGCGGTGATTGCCTTCGGCAAACAGGTACAAATCCATTTCGCCCAACAACGGGCCGAAGCTGTAAGGATCTTCTGCGGTTTGCTCGCCGCCGGCCCAACGGGTGCGCAGCAGATACGCTTGCGCATGCTGGAAATGCCCGACGAACAACCCCGGCGTCTGCGTGACTTCAAGGTAACCAAGCTCTTCGCCGGAGTCCCTGGCCAGCACCTGCACACTCAGGGCGCCCGGCAGATACGCGCGAATGAATTGCCCGCCAGCGCCATCGGCGTGAGGGCCGAGAATGGCGAAAGGATCGATATGCTCGGCACGCACCAATGCATCGATATCCCGCGCCCTGGGCAGCAGCGCTTCTTTGTGATGACCCTGTTCCTTGTTCGAGACACTCATGACTACTCTCCACCAAGATCGGAAAAGGGTTTAAGCCCACTCAATAATCCATATAAACCGTGCAACGGCACGGGCAACCAGGCGGGGCGATTTTCCGCCTCATAAGCCACTTCATACGCCGCCTTCTCCAGGCCGAACAACGCCAGTGCGGCATCCTCGCCTTCGGGATCTTGCCATGCATGGGCAAGACTAGCTGCCGCCAGCCGATAAGCGTCGACAAATGCTTGCCGCGCCTCGCTCAAGTAGCGATCGGTGACCCGCAAGCGCGCGGCATCGGCCGTCGCGGTGTTGTCGACGCTCTGCACATTGATCGCCATCGCCGCCGCGTAATCGAAAGAGCGCAGCACGCCGCTGACATCCTTGTACGGGCTGTGTTTGCCCCGTCGTTCATGCAATGGCCGGGCCGGTTCGCCTTCAAAGTCGATCAGGTAGGCATCACCCTTGATCACCAGCACCTGCCCCAGATGCAGGTCGCCGTGTACACGAATGCGCAAGCCGCCCGCGGTCTTTTTGCCCAATGCTTGTACATGGCCGAGGATGGCTTTCCTGTTGTCCAGTAAACGGCCGACCAGGGTTTGGTTCGCCGGGTTCAGTTGATTTTTATGCTGCTTGAGCAAGTTCAGCGCGTGCTCGATTTGCGCCGCGACATCCCTGGCCGAGGCCAGCGCCTCTTTCTGCGTGGTGACCTGGGGCAAGAAGTCCGGGTTGGCACTCGGCGCCGCCAGCACCTGATGCATTTCCCCCAGGCGCTGACCGAGCATAGCGGCGAAATCTTTCAATTCGCCGAGCGCGTTGTAATGTTGTTCCTGCTCGGACACGGCGTCGGCCAGTTCATCGCGAAGCGCTCGTT
The DNA here is from genome assembly GCF_057839025.1 of Pseudomonas sp. KH_046_1. Taxonomy (NCBI): domain Bacteria; kingdom Pseudomonadati; phylum Pseudomonadota; class Gammaproteobacteria; order Pseudomonadales; family Pseudomonadaceae; genus Pseudomonas; species Pseudomonas sp. KH_046_1. The sequence continues at coordinate 2,907,287 of NZ_CM174481.1, read as the reverse complement.
CGAGGTTGTTCTGCGTCCATTCCCAAGCGTCGCCCTGGTTACTCAAATAGCCTTGGGCGATCATCAGCAAATTGTCTTCACCCGCCCCGTCCCGGCGCACCACGGCCCCCAGCAATGGCGAAATATTGCTGAACCCGGCTTCGGTCAGGTACGCGCTCATTTCCAGTTCCGGGTGCACACCGCAGGCAACCTTGCGGATCAGCTTCAGCACCAGGCTGTTGCCGATCACCACCGAGCTGTTGGACTGTTCGGCGGACAGGTAACGTACCGGCGACTCGGCATTGAGGCCGAGTTTTTCCAGCTCCGCGGTGGACTCGAAGCGAATGTCGCCATCGCTGGAAGCCAATACGGTGCCAGCCTGAATGCCCTGCAATACGGCATGCACAAAGGTGTCCAGGCTGAAGGCATCGGTGATCAGGCCGACCTGGCGTCCGCGCCGTACCCGCGACAATGCCAATTGCTGCGGCAACGGCGTACCAACCTGATCTTCCGAGATAAAGCCGAACGGCAACTGGTAGCGACTGCTCTGGCCAGCGCTGGTGACATTGATCTCACTGAACAGCACCGGATGCTGCGGGTCGCCGAACCGCACGCCATAGGCCAGATCGACCTGCTCAATGGCCGCGTCCTTGCCGGCGAACCAGCGGCGATTCTGCAACCAGCTCGGCAGGATGCTTTGCTCCATTGTGGTGCGTGACGGCGCTTCGAGCAGTTCCTCCATGCGCTTTTTCAGCACCAGCGTGGTGAAGTCCGGCAGGCTTTGTGCGGGCTCCACGTGCCAGCTCGGCATCTGGTTTTCCGCGGCGAGGCCGAACCAGTAGAAGCCGTATGGCGCCAGCGTCAGGAGGAAATTCAGCTGGCCGATGGGCGGGAACGCGTTACCCCCGAGCATTTCCACCGGCACCATGCCGACGTAGGCCGACAGGTCCAACTCGGCGGCCTGGGCGCTGCGCGACACGTTGGCCACGCACAGAATGACCTCGTGTTTACCGTCCACCCCGGTGTATTCACGGGTGTAGGCCAGAATCCGCCGATTGCTCGGCGACAGCATCTTCAACGTACCGCGGCCAAAGGCCTTGGATTGCTTGCGCACGGCGAGCAGGCGCCGGGTCCAGTTGAGCAGCGAATGCGGATCGCCAGCCTGGGTTTCGACGTTGACCGACAGGTAGCCATATTGCGGGTCCATGATCGGCGGCAGCACCAGGCTCGCCGGGTCGGCGCGGGAGAAACCGCCGTTGCGGTCGATGGACCATTGCATAGGCGTACGCACACCGTCGCGGTCGCCGAGGTAGATGTTGTCGCCCATGCCGATTTCATCACCGTAATACAGGGTCGGCGTGCCGGGCATGGACAGCAGCAGGCTGTTGAGCAGCTCGACCCGGCGGCGGTCGCGCTCCATTAGCGGCGCCAGGCGCCGGCGAATCCCCAGGTTGATCCGCGCCCGACGGTCGGCGGCGTAGTAATTCCACAGGTAGTCACGTTCCTTGTCGGTGACCATCTCCAGGGTCAACTCATCGTGGTTGCGCAGGAAGATTGCCCATTGGCAGTTGGCGGGGATATCCGGGGTCTGGCGCAGAATGTCGGTAATCGGGAAGCGATCTTCCTGGGCCAGCGCCATGTACATGCGCGGCATCAACGGGAAGTGAAAGGCCATGTGGCATTCGTCGCCGTTCAGGCCTTTCTTGTCGGTGTCGCCGAAGTACAACTGGGTGTCTTCCGGCCACTGATTGGCCTCGGCCAGCAGCATGCGGTCGGGGTAGTTGGCGTCGATTTCCGCGCGGATCTTTTTCAGGACGTCGTGGGTTTCCGGCAGGTTCTCGTTATTGGTGCCGTCGCGCTCGATCAGGTAGGGAATCGCGTCCAGGCGCAAGCCGTCGATGCCCATGTCGAGCCAGTAACGCATCACCGACAGCACCGCTTTCATGACTTGCGGGTTATCGAAGTTCAGGTCCGGCTGGTGGGAGTAGAAACGGTGCCAGAAGTATTGGCCGGCGACCGGGTCCCAGGTCCAGTTGGACTTTTCGGTGTCGAGGAAAATGATGCGGGTGCCATCGTATTTATGATCGTCATCGGACCACACGTAGAAGTCCCGCGCCGCCGATCCGGGTTTGGCCTTGCGCGCCCGCTGGAACCAGGCGTGCTGGTCGGAGGTGTGGTTGATGACCAGTTCGGTGATCACCCGCAGGCCGCGTTTGTGCGCCTCGGCGATGAAACGCCTGGCATCGGCCATGGTGCCGTAGTCGCTGTGTACGCCGCGGTACTCGGCGATGTCATAACCGTCGTCGCGCCGTGGCGAGGGATAGAACGGCAACAGCCAGATGGTGTTGACGCCCAGGTCGGCGATGTAGTCGAGCTTGGCGATGAGACCGGGAAAGTCGCCAATCCCGTCGTTGTTGGAGTCGAAATACGATTTGACGTGAACTTGATAGATCACCGCATCCTTGTACCAGAGCGGGTCCTTGATGAACGTGGCTGCCTTGGGTTTCTTCGCCATGTGAAACTCCTGGTGAATTCGATAAAGCCGCTGGACCGTTCGCCTGCCTCGAACGCGATGACTTACCTGTGGGAGCGAGCTTGCTCGCGATGACAATTGAACATTCAACAAAGAAGTTGCCCACAAAATTGCTATCGCGAGCAAGCTCGCTCCCACAGGTTTTGCGTTTAAACAGTTATCCTCCAAATCCCGAACGGCTGATACGCCGGGTCGATCCGCATGAATTGCTGCTTGCCATGCCAGGTCCAGCGATGGCCATTCATCAAGTCTTCGCCCTGGGTGCTGGCGTAGTCCGGCAAGCCCATTTCCCACAACGGCAACTCGAAGTTCGCTTCCTGCACGTTGTGCGGATCGAGGCTGACCGCCACCAGTATGAAATTGCCTCCATCGGCGCTACGTTTGCCGAAGTACAGGATGTTGTCGTTCCACGCGTTATAGACCTTCAGGCCCAGATGCGTGTGCAACGCCGGGTTCTGCCGGCGGATGCGGTTGAGCTGGGCAATCTCGGCAATGATGTTGCCCGGCGCATTGAAGTCCCTGGGGCGGATTTCGTACTTCTCGGAATCGAGGTATTCCTCCTTGCCCGGCACCGGCGCCGATTCGCACAACTCGAAACCCGAGTACATGCCCCACAGGCCCGAGCCCATGGTCGCCAGCACGGCGCGGATGAGAAACCCGGGGCGCCCTGAATCATGGAGGAACGCCGGGTTGATGTCCGGTGTATTGACGAAAAAATTCGGCCGAAAGCATTCGCGCCAAGGCGATTCGTTGAGTTCAGTGAAGTAGGTCGCCAGTTCGGCCTTGGTGTTGCGCCAGGTGAAATAGGTGTAACTCTGGGAATATCCGACCTTGCCCAGGCGCGCCATCATTGCCGGGGTGGTAAAGGCTTCGGCGAGGAAGATCACCTCGGGGTACAGCGCCCGTACATCGGCGATCAGCCACTGCCAGAACGGCAACGGCTTGGTGTGCGGATTATCGACGCGGAAGATCTTCACGCCCTCCTCGACCCAGCCCACTACGATGTCGCGCAGTTCCACCCACAGGCTCGGAATTGCCTCCGGGGTATAGAAGTCGACGTTGACGATGTCCTGGTATTTCTTCGGCGGGTTCTCCGCGTATTTGATCGTGCCGTCCGGCCGCCAGTTGAACCAGCCGGGGTGTTGCTTGAGCCAAGGATGGTCCTGGGAGCACTGGATGGCAAAATCCAGGGCGATTTCCAGGCCATGGGCAGCAGCGGCCGCCACCAGTCGGCGGAAGTCTTCGCGGCTGCCCAATTGCGCGTGAATCGCCTCGTGCCCACCCTCCTCGCTGCCAATCGCATAGGGGCTGCCCGGATCATCGGGGCCCGCCGTCAGCGAATTGTTCGGGCCTTTGCGGTAGCTGCGCCCGATCGGGTGGATCGGCGGGAAATACAACACGTCGAAGCCCATGTCCTGGATCATCGCCAGCCGCGAATGCACGTCATCGAAGGTGCCATGGCGCGCCGGGCTGTCGGTGATCGAACGTGGAAACAATTCATACCAACTGGCGAACTGCGCCAGTTCGCGCTCCACATCCACCGGGTACTCCGGGCTCAGGCTCAGGTAGGCGCGATGATTGACGCGGGCCATGAGGTCGGCGCTACGCGGGTGCAAAAACAGTGCAATCTGCTCGGTTTCAAGCAGCCCTGACAGTTCATGGTGCAACGCCGCCAATTGCTCGCTGAGTTGCCCTTCGCTGCGCTCGGCGGCTTGCTGGACATGAATCCGCCCTTCCTGCAATTCCAGGCTGACGGGCACCGCCGCCGCATGCTTCTTTTCCAGCTCATAGCAAAAACTGGCGAACTGATCGATCCAGGCTTCGATACAGAACAGATAGCGGCCCTGGCTGTCGGCACGGAACTGCCCTTGCCAGCCGTTGTTGCCCAAGTCGTGCATGGCCGCGCTTTGCCAGACGTCCTCGTCTTCGGCCCGCCAGCGCACGCGAACCGCCAGCTTGTCATGCCCGTCGGCGAAGACCTTGGCCGTCACCACCACGTCCTGCCCCACCACGGCCTTGACCGCGAATTGTCCGCCTTCAAGGGTCGGCATGATGTTTTCAATGACGATACGCGGCAGCAACAACGCCTGCGACAGCGGCATGTGCGGGTTGTAGCTCAACTCAGTCGGTTTTTCAGCCGTCATCGAGCCTCTCTCCTTACGCCCCATGGACGCGCTTGTGTCTGGTCGCCACCCCGCCGGGCGATCCGCCCCGGGATGCACTCACTTAGGTTCCGAGCGACAGCCGCCGGGAAAGTTTCATCGACAATTTCCGGAATCAAGTCCTTCGCGCCGCTGTCAACCAACCAGTCCACCTACTTAAGCACGACTCACGCCATGTGCCACCGCAGGCTGAACAATCCGTTCCCGGCTGAAACCCCCGATCCCGACATCGACAGCCCGGTGATACCGCCCACCGAACCGCAACCGGTACCCGAACAGGATCCACCCGGCACCAACCCGCCGCCAAGGAAAGAACCACCAACGACGATGCCGCCGGAGATTGTGAATCCTGAATGACGACAATTGATCGTTCCTGCGTCGAAACCAGGGACGATCATAAAAATGAATGACATTTCCCAAGAACGCGTAGTACCGGTCCTGAAGCGGCAATTCTGCCCGTCCGACACTTTACGAAACTCACATCCCTCGCCTTATATGGCCATTACTCCATTAGCCTTGCGTGTGGCCAGCCATGAACATTTTTTTCCCCAGCCTCTACGAATTCACAAACAGAGCGAGCGCACAGCACCACGCGCTCAACCGTGAACGACCAATCGACGGCTGGCCTTCCTTTGAAAATATTCAACTACGAATTTCTTTGCTTCGAAGCCGAGCGCAACACGGCAGAACAAACTACCAAAAGCTCAATAATCAAGGATCTGGAGAATCATTTGCTGCAGGGTAATATTGACTACAGCCAACACGAACTCTCAGAAACCCAGAGCAACGAGCAGGAATCAGGTTGTGAAACAACTTACGCGGACAAGGTGAATCCCTGATCAGCAGGAGCTACCGAAGGCTCCTACGGAGCGTGATCCTTGTCGATCAGCTTCACAATCCCCGGCATCACACTAAACACCCCCAGCGCCAGCAACGTACTGAACACCGCCGTCGCCTCGCGGCCCAGCCCGGCCGCGACGCCGATGGCTGCGGTCATCCACAGGCCGGCGGCGGTGGTCAGGCCTTTGACGTGGCCTTCATCGCCCTCGTGGTTCTTCAGGATAGTGCCAGCCCCCAGGAAGCCGACCCCGGCAATCACGCCCTGCACTACCCGGCTCATGGCATCGGCCTGCGAGCCGGACATCTGCGGCACCAACACGAACAGCGCCGCCCCCATCGCCACCAGCATGTGGGTGCGCACGCCGGCGGCCTTGCCCTGGTGTTCGCGCTCGAACCCGAGAATCCCGCCCAGCACAGCGGCCATCAACAGGCGCACGGTCACCCGTGTCAGTTGCGAGGCATCGGCGATGTCGGCGAACTCGGCTTGCAGGGTCACCCAGACTTCGTGCCACCAGGCGTTCATGCGGTTGTCCTTGTGAGGGGGCCATGGAAGGTGGACCGCAGCGACCATTAATCGGTTGCACAGAACGATGACCGGCGGTTGCGGCCTGAAACGTTAGATTCCACTGAAAAAAGGATTCCGCCGTGACCGTGCGCATCGAGAACCAGACCTGCTTTTTCACCACCGAAAATGGCGAACTCATTCGTCTGTGTCCCGACGTGACCATCATCACCGACGGTGCCAAAGCCATGTCGGCAGTGGACATCGAAGGCGAGCGCATCTACATCACGGAAGCCGAGGCCGACGCCTTGACCGTCGCAGGCGCGGTGGATGGGCGCCGGCACTTGAAAGCCACCGACAGTGGTTCGGTGATTTGACCGGGATTGATCCGCACCTGCCGCCGCTGTTTTGCAAAGGCCCCCGGGGCCGGCAGCGACGGCTGCTTCAAGTTGTCGCAGGCCATGCAGGAACGGCCATCTGATCCGCTTTTTAATGCAATACCTGAGTCTGTTATGCAAACAGATCGCCGCTCATAGTGCTCATGCCTGATGGAGGCTGATGAGCGAAAGACCATGAGCGAGAGAATCCCCGTCCGAACCGTAGAAACATTCGAGCCTTCGCGTCTGAAGACGAAGGCCAAATCCAGCGACAACCTGATCCACACCCGCAGCTTCACCGGGCTGTTCCGCAACCTGCGCATCAGCGGCGCCGGTTTTCTGTTTGTACTGTTTTTCGGCACGGTGTGGCTGAACTGGGGCGGCCGCCAGGCGGTGCTCTGGGACCTTTCGGAAAGCAAATTCCATATCTTCGGCGCGACCTTCTGGCCGCAGGATTTCATTCTGCTCTCGGCGCTGTTGATCATCGCCGCGTTCGGCCTGTTTGCGATCACCGTGTTCGCGGGCCGGGTCTGGTGCGGCTACACCTGCCCGCAAAGTTCATGGACCTGGATCTTCATGTGGTGCGAGAAGATCACCGAAGGCGAACGCAACCAACGGATCAAGTTGCAAGCCGCGCCGTGGGGCCTGAACAAGCTGATGCGTCGCTCGGCCAAGCACACCTTGTGGCTGGCCATCAGCCTGCTGACCGGCCTGACATTCGTCGGCTACTTCACGCCGATCCGGCCACTGGCCGAAGAGCTGCTGACCTTCCAGATGAGTGGCGTCAGCCTGTTCTGGGTGCTGTTTTTCACCGGCGCCACGTACATCAATGCCGGTTGGCTGCGTGAAGCGGTGTGCATGCACATGTGCCCCTATGCGCGGTTCCAGAGCGTGATGTTCGACAAGGACACCCTGACCATTTCCTACGACGTGGCCCGAGGCGAAAACCGTGGCCCGCGCAAACGCGAGGTCATGCCCGCCGACGCCGGCCTGGGCGATTGCATCGATTGCCAGCTCTGCGTACAGGTCTGCCCGACCGGCATCGACATTCGCGACGGCCTGCAGATGGAATGCATCGGTTGCGCCGCGTGCATCGACGCCTGCGACTCAATCATGGACAAAATGGGCTACGCCCCAGGCTTGATCAGCTACACGTCCGAGCATCAATTGCAGGGTGGCAAGACACACCTGCTACGTCCGCGCCTGATCGGCTACACCGCCGTGCTGCTGGTGATGATCGCAGCCCTGGTGGTGGCGCTGGTGGAACGGCCGATGGTGTCCCTCGACGTCAGCAAGGACCGGGGCCTGTTCCGCGAGAACAGCCAGGGGCAGATCGAAAACATCTACAGTCTGAAGGTGATCAACAAAACCCAGCAGCGTCAGGACTATCAATTGCGCCTGGTCGATGCCGATGGTTTCGAGTTGCAGGGCAGGACCGAATTCAGCCTGGCGCCGGGGGAGATTGTCGATGTGCCGGTGTCGGTGGCGATGCTCACTGAGCGTCCGGCGAGCAGTTCGCAGAGCATCGGCTTCAAGGTGGTCGACAGCGATGAGCCTGGCGTCTACAGCGTGGCGAAAAGCCGGTTTGTTGCACCGATGAATCGCTGAGCCTTTAAGATGCTGACCTTTGTGAGTTGTGGTCCCCCTCGCCACAATTAATCGAATCGACTCCATGACGGGATACCGATGAAACGCTACGAAAAATTCGCCGACGACATCGCAGAACTGATCCGCTCCGGCGTCCTCGGTCCCGGCCAGCGGGTGCCGTCGGTGCGTTACGCCAGCCAGACCTACGGCGTCAGCCCGTCGACGGTGTTCCAGGCCTATTACCTGCTGGAACGTCGCGGCCTGATCCGCGCCCGTCCGCGTTCCGGCTATTTCGTCAACGCCCACGCACCCCGGCCGTTTTCCGAGCCGGTGATCAGCAATCAGGTCAACGAGTCCACCGAAGTCGACGTCAGTGAACTGGTGTTCTCTGTGCTCGACTCGATCAAGGACCCGAACACCGTGCCCTTCGGCTCGGCGTTCCCCAGCCCGACGCTGTTTCCCCTGCAACGCTTGTCCCGCTCGCTGGCCAGCGCCAGCCGCGAGATGGACCCGCGCATGGTGGTCACCGACATGTCGCCGGGTAACCCGCAACTGCGTCGGCAAATCGCCCTGCGCTACATGGTTGGCGGGCTGATGTTGCCCATGGAAGAGTTGCTGATCACCAACGGCGCGCTTGAAGCCCTGAACCTGTGCCTGCAAGCGGTGACCCAACCCGGCGACCTGGTGGCCATCGAAGCCCCGGCGTTCTACGCCTGCCTGCAAGTGCTCGAACGCTTGAAACTCAAGGCCGTGGAAATCCCCGTGCACCCGCGCGATGGCATCGACCTCGGTGTGCTCGAGCAAACCCTGGAGCGCTATCCGATCAAAGCCTGCTGGTGCATGACCAGCTTCCAGAACCCCATGGGTGCGACCGTGCCCGAGGCCAAGAAACAGCAGCTTGTGGAGTTGTTGCGCCGCCACCAGGTGCCGCTGATCGAAGACGATGTCTACGCCGAACTGTATTACGGCCAACAAGCACCGAAACCGGCCAAGGCATTCGATACCGAAGGTCTGGTGATGCACTGCGGCTCGTTCGCCAAGAGCCTGGCCCCCGGCTACCGCATCGGCTGGGTCGCCGCCGGGCGCTATGCGCAGAAAATCGAACGGCTGAAACTCATGACCTCGCTGTGCGCCTCGATGCCAGCCCAGGCCGCCATCGCCGATTACCTGCAACACGGAGGTTACGACCGCCACCTGCGTAAATTGCGCCACGCGCTGGAAGACCAGCAAAGCGCCATGCTCGCTGCGATTGCCCGCTATTTCCCGGCACAAACGCGGGTCAGCCAACCGGCGGGGGGCTACTTTTTGTGGCTGGAATTGCCGGAGCAGATGGATTCGTTGAAGTTGTTTCAGATGGCACTGGCGCAAGGCATCAGCATTGCACCGGGGCCGATCTTTTCGCCGGCGCAGCGGTTCAGGAATTGTATTCGGTTGAATTATGGCAGCCCCTGGGATGAGGTTGCGGAGAAGGCGATGGAGACGTTGGGGCGGATTGTACGGTCGTTTTGAGGGAGCATGCTAAGAATGTGGTTAATATCAATAAATTAGCGCCTCGCACTACGGGCATCACTTAATGACCTGGCGAAGTTCATTAAAGTATCAGCATTACGAAGTGCCAGGCGAGTGCGAAAATCTTTGCTTTCGTTGAACCTTTGTATGGCATCATTTATGTTGCTCATACCTGCCTTCGAAATTAATTTTCCCCGCCCTCCAGGGTTAAAGTTTTTTTCAGGAACATTCTCTCCACACACCATATACTTTGACCAGTAATCTAGCTTATCCTTGTTCATCACCCAAGGGAGCTCAAGTGAAAGATACCAAAAATCCCTAGACTCAAATATATCACTCAAATGCGTCAATTCGTGACCCACATTATGGAGTAAATCCTCTGGCGAGTGTTTGTTATAATTATCGACATCAAAATACAGCTTCCTCTCCACTTCTCCTAAAATGACAAATGCCTTAGAGCGAGTATTTGAAACCAGTACCACTCTCTCTTGGTTTCTAAAGATATGCTCGATATCTGAGAGCATTCCCTGAAACCCACTTCTCAGATATTCAACATCCTGTAACGAAATATCCCCGAAGTGTACTTTAGAAAGCCCATTAATATCGCCACCTTGCAGCTCAGCAACCGCGTTTTCCAGCGTTTGCTTTGTCGATAAGAATGCCTTATTTAGATTACCCGCAATCACTGGATAATTACTTACAATATTGTCCAGCCCTTTCTGTTCAACCTTGAAACTGTCACCCTCATACCAATCAACGAGACGCTCCACTAATCCATACCAATACTCAAAAATAGTTGCTGGAGTTGGAAATCGACCTTGCAAATCAACAAGGCTCATCGGACTGTTCCTGACAAATCGGTAAAAACCCAACCCATCCACATCCCCCGCCGGATCCGGATTCAACCAGCGCTGCAACCACGGTGCGTAATACCGCGCCCCATAGTAATAAAGCCCCGTCGCATCCCGTTCCTTGCCTGAATAACGAATGGTCTTGTAACCGGTCTCCACCTCATGCCGTCCGGCCAGCCACGCTGTGCCGCCGAAGGGGTAATACACCTCCTGACTGATCACCTGCGCTTGGGCATCCACTTCAAAGGCACTCGAACCCAAGTGGTCGTCGAAGCAAAAACGCAATTGGTCATTGTCCAGTTCGGCCGGCGGCGGGCTGTCCCAATGCAGCAGGCGCACGGTGCAGCGGCCGGCCTGAATGCTGACTACTTGCAGCTGCTCCCCCGTAGCGCTGTTGCTGTGCAGTTCGATGCCCGGCAGATAACGTACCTCGGCGGCGTGGGCGATGGATTTCGCTGCAGTCGTGCGGGATTTGCGCAAGCGCGTGCCTTCACCGTCGTAGACATAACGCTCCAGATCGTCAGCGCCATCGACTCGAGCGATCTGTGTGACCTGTGCCAACTCATTTCGCCCATTCCACAGCAACCTCTGTCCGGGTTGGAGCTCCAGCAGATTGCCCCGGGCATCGAACGACTCATCAATGGCAGATTGAGTTGGGTGAACCTTAACGCTGCGATTACTCAGCGGAGCCACTCGCATGGTCAAGGTATCGCCCACCGCGCCATGGTGGATGCGCTGCAATAGATTGCCCGCTTCATCGTACTGGTAGGTTTCGCTGTAGTTGCACCAGCGGCTGCCATCCGGCGGGCCAAACGCCTGCCACTCCGGCAAAGCTGGACCTAAGGAAGGCTTGGCACTCTCCCAACCAGTCGCGCTGATCAATTGGTATAGCGTGTCATAGGTGAATCGTCGCACCGGCTCGATGCGCTGGTTGGCAAAATGCTGGATGGGCAAGGCGGCGTCGGCGATTTCGGTGATGTTGCCGAAGGGGTCATACCGGTAAGTAAGCTTCTGCAAGAAGCTCTGGTTCGGGCCTTGTGTGGCCAGCAGCATCAAATGCCCATTGGCTGGGTCATACGCGCTGGTGGTGCGCATACCATTGCCGGCGAGTTCCTGTTCCACCTGGCCGGATGCGCTGTAGTGGATGCCACTGACCAGCGTGTCGACGCTGATTTGCCCGGAGCGTTGCAGCCCTGCCGAGCACAACTGACCGGCGCGATCATGCGCAAAGTGCTGGGTATGGCATTTGGCGTCAGTTTGGGTCATCAGTTCGCCGGACGGTGCGTAGGTCCACGACGACTGCGCGCCGGCGCCCGGCTCCAGCAAGCTGTCGCGGTCAGCGTCCAGCGCCGGCCAATCGACCGGGTCGAAGCTGTTCAGGAAAAACCGCCGCTCGCGCAGCACCGTCGCCGACAGCCCATAGTCGGCCATCAACCGGCTGCCCGCCGGGTCGTCCTGCCGGATGGGTTGGCCACAGAGGTTGTGCCGGGCATGATCGTCCGACACTCCCCCAAATGTCATTCGTTCGACGCAGCGTTCGGGTTCCCCCGAACCCTGTTCGTGCACTGCGACAGGCCGCAACAGTGGATCATGCTCGGTGCGACGATGCCAGCCACGTTGGTCCCATGCTTCAAGCGCCTGCCCCGCTGCACCCGGCAACCCGAGTTGCCAACCGGCATCGACGCTGTCGCTGCACAGCGCTTGCTCCGTCAGACTATGAATCGTGGTCAGGTTTGCCGGAACCGAGGCATCGTTCTGGCTCAAGGCAAACAACCGTGGATCGCGCTGTTGGATGAGCCGTCCCAGCGGATCGAAAACCTGATGCGTCACTCGCGCCGTAACCGGCTCGTCCGCTGCTTGTCGAAAGTACGCCAGCGCACGAACGGGTAAACCGCGTGGGTCAACGACACTGATGGATGGCGTATGCGCGTTCAAGTCGAGGCGCCCCTTTAAAGACTACCGCGAATCTAGGCACATCCATGACTGGTGTCTACTGTCAGGAATGACAGTAGACACCGCGCAAATTCTGCTTAGCGCCCACCACCGAGATCAACAAAGGTCCCCGTCGCATACGAAGCCTTGTCCGACAACAACCAGACAATCGCCTCCGCCACTTCATCCGGACGCCCGCCCCGGGCCATCGGAATCGCCGATTCCAGCTTGCTGACCCGATCCGGATCGCCGCTCAAGGCATGGAAATCGGTATAGATGAAGCCGGGGCGCACGGCGTTGACCCGAATCCCCTCGCCCGCCACTTCCTTGGACAGGCCGATTGTGAAGGTGTCCAGCGCGCCTTTGGAGGCCGCGTAGTCGACGTACTCGTTGGGCGAGCCCAAACGTGCGGCCACCGAGGACACGTTGACGATGCTGCCGCCCTGCCCGCCGTGCCTGGGCGACATGCGCAGGATCGCGTGCTTGGCACAGAGGATCGGCGCCAGGACGTTGGTTTTCATGATCTTGAGAATGCGGAACTCGGACATCTCGTCGACCCGGGACTTTTGCCCGACTGTGCCGGCGTTGTTCACCAGCGCGGTGACCCGACCCAGTTCAGTGTCTACCCGGTGGAACAGTGCGATGACTTCGTCTTCGATGCTGACGTCGGCCCGTACTGCAATGGCTTGCGCACCGAGGGCGCGGACTTGTTCCAGTACGCCGAGTGCAGCCTTTTCGTCCGCCTGGTAGTTGATGCAGATCCGATAACCCTGCGCGGCGGCCAACAGCGCGGTGGCGGCACCAATGCCGCGGCTACCGCCGGTGATGACGATGACTTTGTCCATGCGAGCTTTCCCCCAATCAAAGCTTAAGCGGTCGGGGGCTAGAATAACCGCCATTGGCGGTTTTTGCATGGCTTCACATCAGCTGTCATGTCATCGACATCTCGCGCCCGGCACTGGCTTTCAACTGCTCGACCAACTGCTCCCCGCGATGGATTTCCACCATGAAACCTGCGGCCGGCAACGGATGCCCCAGCAGGTACCCCTGCAATGAATCGCAACCGAGCTGCGTCAGGAAGTCCTGCTGCACACCCGTTTCCACACCTTCGGCGACGATGCGCAACCCCAGCGCCTGGCCAAGGGCGACGATGGCCGAAACGATGGCGGCATCATCGCTGTCGTGCTCCAGGTCCCGGACAAAACCGCGGTCGATCTTCAGCTCGTTGGCCGGCAGGCGCTTGAGGTACATCAAGCTCGAATAACCCGTACCAAAATCGTCGATGGACAGGTCGACGCCCATTTCCGACAGTTCCTGCAGCACCGTCATGCTCGCATCGGCATCGCTCATCGCAGTGGTTTCAGTGATCTCCAGGGTCAGGCTGTTGGCCGGCAGATGGTGCGTCGCCAGGGCCTTGGCGACGCTCTGGACCAGCCCGGCATGGCAAAACTGAATGGCCGACAGGTTCACCGCGATGCGCCAATCGGTGTAGCCGAGCACGTACCACTCGCGCATCTGGCGGCAGGCTTCGTTGAGCACCCACTCGCCGATTGGAATGATCAGCCCGGTCTTTTCCGCCATTTCGATGAATTTGTCCGGCAACAGCATCCCTTGCGTCGGGTGCTCCCAGCGCAACAAGGCCTCGGCGCCCACTGGCCGGCCATTGGTGGCGTCGAACTTGGGCTGGTAATGCAGGCTGAATTCCTGATGTTCCACGGCATTGCGCAGGTCCTGCAGCAATTGCAGCTGTTTGCGGGCGTTACTGTTCATCGAGACATCGAAAAAGCTGTAGCCGTTTTTACCCGCGCCCTTGGCGTGATACATCGCCGCGTCGGCGTTCATCAGCAATTCATGGGCGGACTGCCCGTTACCCGGGTAGAGCGCGATGCCGACGCTGGCGGAAATGTGTAAATCATGTTCGGCAACCCGGAACGCTCGCGCGATCAACCCAACCTGTTGGGCCGCGAGGTTCAAGGCATCGATCTGTTCGCTCAATTGCACCAGCAACACGAACTCATCGCCGCCGATCCGCGCCAGGGTGTCCGGGCTGCGCAAGTCTTCGCGCAGGCGCACGGCGACTTCGCGCAACAGCAGATCACCCATGTGGTGGCCAAAGGCATCGTTGACCGGTTTGAAGCCGTCCAGATCGATGAACATCAGGGCAAAGCACCCCCCTTCCTCCCGGACCCGGGACATGGCCTGATCGATTCGATCGGCGAGCAGCGTCCGGTTCGGCAACCCGGTGAGGGTGTCGTGCAGGGCCAGTTGGGTCAGTTCACGGTTGGCCTCGGTCAGCGAATGGGCCAGGCTCGCGGTGCGCGCCTCCAGGCGTGCATCGAGGATCGAGGTCAGCAAGGCAATGCTCAGCACCGCCAACGTGGTGATCAGCACCAGGTTGTCCAGGCCATTGCCGCTCAATCCATTGGCCGCTGCGCCACAAAAACTGCCGTCGGCAAAGCGCGCGGCGGCCATCCCGGTGTAGTGCATGCCGACGATGGCGATGCCCATGATCACGGCGGCACCGCCACGGATAAGACGGACATAAGGCGTGTGCTGGCGCAGATGGAAAGCGATCGACAATGCCGCGCCCGAAGCACCGACAGCGATCAGCAGCGAGGCGCCGAACAGCGTCGGGTCATAGTCGATGCCCGGTTGCATGCGCATCGCGGCCATGCCGGTGTAGTGCATCGCGCTGATGCCGGCGCCCATGACCAACGCACCAAAGGCCAGTTGCCAGGCCGGCAATTGCGGCTGGCTGACCAGCCACAGCGCAAAACCGCTGGAGAGCACGCCGATCAGCAGCGACAGCAGGGTGATCGTGCCGTCGTACCCCAGGTCGATCGGCAACTTGAACGCGAGCATGCCGATAAAGTGCATCGACCAGATGCCGACGCCCATGGCAATGGCCCCGCCCGCGGTCCACAAATGCACGGCGCGACCTTTGGCGGTGGCAATGCGTCCGGTCAGGTCGAGTGCGGTGTAGGAGGCGAGAATTGCGACACAGAGCGAAATGATGACCAGGGTGGGGGAATAGCTGCCGATGAGCATGGAGACTTCTCGCGAATGCCCCCCTTATTGGTATTGATTCTCGCTGGGGGGAAAATGCGGCGATTGTACTGATTCCAAATGAGAACGCACTCACAAAATGAGCAAAGGGCCATCAGTCCGATGAAACGCTTGTTTTAAGGTTTTACATTAACTCGCTTAAAGCTGCTGGCACCACAAAACCTGTGGGAGCGAGCTTGCTCGCGATAGCGGTGGGTCAGGCAACATCCATGCTGAATGTGACGCAGCCATCGCGAGCAAGCTCGCTCCCACAGGGATTGCGCTATCGGCTATCGCTCACCTCTAGCTGCCCATCCCAGCCACCGCCCAACGCGGCAATCAACTGCACGCTGGCTATCAAGCGGCTTTGCAACAGGTCCAGGTTACTGCGCTCATTGCTCAGCGCCGCGGCCTGGGTCACCACCACATCGATGTAGGCAATCAAACCGGCCTTGTATTGGTTCTGGGTCAGGCGCAGCGATTCACGGGCGGCGTCCAGTGCCTGTTGGCGCACGACGGCTTCGTCCTGAAGCACCTTGAGCTGCACCAGGAAGTTTTCCACTTCGCGGAATCCGTCCAGCACGGTCTGGCGATACTTGGCCACCGTTTCGTCATAGGCCGCTTCACTGCGGTCGACTTCCGCCGAGCGCTGGCCGCCGTCGAACAGGGTCATGGCCAATTGCGGTCCGACCGACCAGAAGCGGTTCGGCAGGCTGATCCAGTTGGAATAGGTGCTGCTACTGTAGCCGCCGTTCATGTTCAGGGTCAGGTCTGGGTAATAGGCGGCCTTGGCCACGCCGATGTTGGCGTTGGCGGCCATCACCGAGCGCTCGGCCGAAGCGATGTCCGGGCGACGCTCCAGCAACTGCGAAGGCAGTGCCTGCGGTACTTGCGGCAACTGCGGAATGTCCTGGCTTTCCGCCAGGCTGAATTCTGCCGGCGGCAAGCCGATCAGCACGGCAATGGCGTTCTCGAACTGGGCGCGTTGCCAGATCAGGTCGATCATATCGGCTTCGGTGCCTTTGAGCTGTGTCTGGGCCTGGGCCACCGCGTCCTTGCCCGATACGCCTGCGCGGTACTGGTTCTCGGTCATCTTCAACGAACGCTGATAAGCCTCGACCGTGTCCTCGAGCAAGCGTTTCTGGCCATCGATCACGCGCAGTTGCAGGTAATTCTGCACCAGCTCCGACTGTTGACTCAGGCGCATCGCGGCCAGATCGGCAAAGCTTGCCTGAGCATTCGCGGTGTCGGCTTCGAGGCCACGGCGCAGCTTGCCCCACACATCCGCTTCCCAACTGACGCCCGCCTGGGCCGAGTACGTGTCGCGAATACCGCTGGACGAACTGCTCAGGCTGGAGCTGCTGCTGCCAGTGCCCTGGCTTGAACGGTTCTTGCTGACGTTCAGGTCCACCGTCGGGAAAAACGCCCCGCGTGCGCTGCGCACCAAGGCCTGGGCCTGGCGGTACTGCGCTTCGGACTGGGCGACGGTCTGGTTGGCGCTGTTGAGTTTTTCGATCAGGTCGTTGAGTTGCCGGTCGCCATACAACTCCCACCACGCACCACGCGCCAGGGCATCGCTGGGGTTGGCCTGACGCCAGCCCTCTGCGGCCTTGTACTGCACCGGCTCGGCGGTTTGCGGGCGCTGGTAATCCGGGCCGACGGCGCAGGCACTGAGCATCGCCACGCACAGTGACAGGCTCAACACACGCGAGCCTCGAGCCGTGATCAGTGGTGCAGCCAGGTTGAAAAGCGAACGTTCAGTCATAGCGGAGTTTCCAGAGCAGCATCGGTACGCACCCCACGCCATTTATTGAAACGATGGCGCAGTTTGTCGAGATAGAGGTAAACCACCGGGGTGGTGTAAAGCGTCAGCACCTGGCTGAAGATCAGCCCGCCGATGATGGTCAGGCCCAGCGGCTGGCGCATTTCCGCCCCTTCGGCGCGGCTCAGCAGCAACGGCAAGGCACCGAGGATCGCCGCCAGGGTGGTCATCAGAATAGGTCGCAAACGTTGCAGGCAGGCGCTGCGAATCGATTCCAGCGGTGCCATGCCCTGGTGACGTTCCAGTTGCAACGCCAGGTCGATCATCAGGATGGCGTTTTTCTTCACTACCCCAATCAGCAGGAACAACCCGAGCAACGAGATCAGGCTGAATTCGCCACCCAGCACATAGATCGACAGCAACGCACCAACCCCGGCTGACGGCAAGGTCGAAAGGATCGTCAGCGGGTGAATGTAGCTTTCATACAACACACCCAATACCAGATAAACCGCCACCAGTGCCCCCAGAATCATCCACGGCTGACTTTTTTGAGTCGCCGCGAAAGCGTTGGCTGTGCCGGCCATTTTCGCGATCACGTCTTCCGGCAGGCCGACCTTGGCAATCGCTCGTTCAATGGCGGCACTGCCCTGCTCCACCGTCACGCCTTCGGCCATGTCGAAGGCAATGCTTTCCGAAGCAAACTGGCCTTCGTGGCTGACCCGGTCGTTTTCCAGGCTGTTTTCGTAATGGGCGATGGTCGACAGCGGGATCCGTGCGCCGTCAGCGGTGATCACCTGGACCTGCTTCAGGGTGATCGGGTCCTGGGCGTACTTCGGATTGACCTCCATCACCACCTGATACTGGTTGAGGCTGTCGTAGATGGTCGATATCTGCCGCTGGCTGTAGGCGTTGTTCAGCACCGCCGTGACCATGTCCATGTCGACACCCAGGCGCTTGGCCTGGTCACGGTCGACGATCAGGGTCACTTGCCGGGCGCCCCGGCCTTCCCGCGCATCGATCGCCGTCAGCTCCGGCAAGGCCCTGAGCGCGGTGACGACTTTCGGATACCACTCCCGCAAGGCCCCCAGATCCCCGCTCTGCAGGATGTACGAGTATTGCGAGGTGGTCTGCTCACGGCCGCCACCGAATTGCAGGTCCTGGTCCGCCATGAGCATCAGTTGTGCGCCGGGAACCTTGGGCATTTCCTTGCGCAGGCGTTCGATGACTTTCTGCGCGGAAATGTTGCGTTCCTTGATCGGCTTCAGGCGCACCAGCATGAAGGCGTTGTTGGTGCCGTTGTTGCCGCCAATGAACCCGGCGACGCTTTCTACCGCCTCGTCCTTCAACACCGCGCGGCGGAAAATCTCCATCTTCGGCTGCATCACACTGAACGACAGGCCGTCGTCGCCGCGCACGAAACCGATCAGCTGGCCGGTATCCTGCTGAGGTAAAAACGTTTTAGGAACAACCACATACAGCGCAATGTTCACACCAATTGTCACGAACAGACTGAGCAAAGTCAGACGCTTGTGGCGCAGCACCCAGTCGAGGCTGGTGGCGTATTTGCCGACCATCCAGTCGTTGGTCCGCCGACTCCAGCGTTGCAGGCGGTTCTCCTGCCCCGGCGTATGCGGCTTGAGCCAGCGGGCGCAGAGCATCGGGGTCAGGGTCAACGACACTACCAGCGAGACCACGATGGCCGCCGCCAGGGTGATGGAGAATTCGCGGAACAGGCTTTCAATGATCCCGCCCATGAACAGGATCGACAGGAACACCGCCACCAGCGACACGTTCATCGACAGCAAGGTAAAACCGACTTCCTGGGCACCGAGGTACGCCGCGCGCATCGGCCGCACGCCCTCGTCGATGTGCCGGGAAATGTTCTCCAGCACCACGATGGCATCGTCCACCACCAGCCCGGTGGCCAGGATCAGCGCCATCAGCGACAGGTTGTTCAGCGAAAAGCCGTAGAGGTACATCACGGCAAAGGTGCCGACCAGCGACACCGGCACTGCCAGGGTCGGGATCAGCGAAGCGCGGAAGTTACCGAGGAACAGGAACACCACCAGAATCACCAGCGCCACGGCGATCAGCAGGGTCATTTCCGCTTCGTGCAGCGTCGCCTTGATCACCGGCGAGCGGTCCATGGCCAGGTTCAGCTTGACGCTGGCCGGCAGCACCGCCTGCAACGCCGGCAACTGCGCCTTGATCTCGTTGACCGTCTCGATGATGTTGGCGCCGGCCTGCCGGTTGATCACCAGCAGCACCGCCGCGTCATCGTTGAAGAAACCGCTGTTGTAGCGGTCCTCGACGCCATCGCTGACCTTGGCCACATCCTTCAGGCGCAGGGCCGCGCCACCGTTGTAGTGAATGATCAGCGACTCGTAGTCCTTGGCTTTTTCCAATTGGTCGTTGGCCTGGACCTGCCACAGCCGCTGATCGTCTTCCACCGAGCCCTTGGGCCGGCGCACGTTGGCATTGGCGATGGTATTGCGCACATCGTCCAGGGCCACGCCGTACTGGTTCAGCGACTGTGGTTCGAGTTCGATACGCACTGCCGGCAACGAACTGCCACCGATCTGCACCTCGCCAACGCCCTGCACCTGGGACAGGCTCTGGGACAGAATCGTCGAGGCCAGGTCATAGAGCTGACCTTTTTCCAGTACATCGGACGTCAGCGACAGCACCATGATCGGCGCCTGGGACGGGTTGACCTTCTTGTAGGTCGGCATGCTGCGCATCCCGCTCGGCAACAGGGTGCGCGAGGCATTGATGGCCGCCTGCACTTCCCGCGCCGCGCCATTGATGTCGCGGTCCAGGTCGAATTGCAGGATCACCCGGGTCGAACCCTGGCTTGAGCGGCTGCTCATGGTGTTGATCCCGGCAATGCTGCCGAAGGAGCGTTCCAACGGTGTGGCCACGGTCGACGCCATCACCTCGGGGCTGGCCCCGGGCAGGCTGGCCTGGACCACGATCACCGGAAAGTCCATTTGCGGCAGCGGCGACACGGGCAGCAAACCGAAGCTCACGCCGCCCAGCAGCATGATCGCCAGGCTCAGCAACATGGTCGCGACCGGGCGCTTGATGAAAGGTCCCGAAAGATTCATGGCTGCTCTACCGCTTCCACGGACTCAGGCTTGCGGCCCCAGCGCCGACCGAGACGATCGAAATACAGGTAAATCACAGGCGTAGTGAACAGCGTCAGAATCTGGCTCAGCAACAGGCCGCCGACCATCACCAGACCCAGCGGCTGGCGCAGTTCCGCGCCGGAACCGGTGGCCAGCATCAACGGCACGGCACCGAACAATGCCGCCAGGGTGGTCATCAGGATCGGCCGGAAACGTAGTAAAGCCGCCTGATAGATCGCCGTCTGCGGGTCCATGCCCTGGTTGCGCTCGGCGTCGAGGGCGAAGTCGATCATCATGATCGCGTTCTTCTTCACGATGCCGATCAGCAGAATGATGCCGATGATTGCGATCATGCCCAGGTCGTTGCCGCTGAGGATCAACGCCAGCAAGGCGCCCACCGCCGCCGACGGCAGGGTCGAAAGAATGGTGATCGGGTGGATGTAGCTCTCGTAGAGCACGCCCAGCACGATGTACATGGTCACCACCGCCGCCAGGATCAGCAGCAAGGTGCTCGACAACGAAGCCTGGAACGCCTGCGCCGCGCCCTGGAACTGGGTCTGCACGCCAATCGGCATGCCGATGTCCTTCTGCACCTGCTCGATGATCTCGACCGCATGCCCCAGCGCCACGCCGGGCGCCAGGTTGAAGGACATCATCACCGCCGGGAACTGGCCGATGTGGGTGATCGCCAGTTGCGCCTGGCGCTCTTCGATATGCGCCAGGCTGGACAGACGCACCTGACCGCCACCGGTGGTCTTGACGTGAATCTGGTTCAACGCATCCGGGCCGATTTTCTCGCCGGACTGCGATTGCAGCACCACGCGGTACTGACTGGCCTGGGTGTAGATCGTGGAAATCTGCCGCTGACCGAAGGCGTCGTACAGCGCATCAGTGATGTTCGACACCGACACACCGACCCGCGATGCCGCATCGCGGTCGATCACCAGGTAGACCTGCAAGCCCTTGTCCTGCAAATCGCTGGCGACGTCGGTCAATTCCGGCCGGTCGACCAAGGCCTCGACCAGACGCCCGCTCCACAGGCTCAGCAACTCCGAATCCGGCGACGACATGCTGAACTGGTACTGCGTGCGGCTGACCCGGTCTTCGATGGTCAGGTCCTGCACCGGCTGCATGAACAGGCGGATGCCGACCAGTTTGTCCAGTTCCGGTTGCAGCCGGGCAATCACTTGCGTGGCGCTCAGGTCGCGGTCGCGGTGCGACTTGAGGTTGATCAGCAACCGACCGCTGTTGAGGGTCGAGTTGTCGCCATCCACGCCAATGTAGGAGGACAGACTCTCGACAGCCGGGTCGGCCAGGATGACCTTGGCCAGTTCCTGCTGGCGCTCGCTCATGGCGGTGAAGGAAATCGATTGCGGCGCTTCGGATATGCCCTGGATGACGCCGGTGTCCTGCACCGGGAAGAAGCCCTTGGGCACCACCATGTACAGGAATACTGTCAGCGCCAAAGTGCCAATGGCCACCATCAGGGTCAGTGGCTGGTGCTTGAGCACCCACTGCAACTTGCGTCCGTAGGCGGCGATCATCCAGTCGATGAACGCACCGCTGGCACGATAGAAGCGACCCTGCTCTGCTTCCTTGGGTTCACGCTTGAGCAAGCGCGCACACATCATCGGCGTCAGGGTCAGGGAAACCACCAGGGAAATCAGGATCGCCACCGCCAAGGTGATCGCGAACTCGCGGAATAGCCGCCCGACCACGTCCGCCATGAACAGCAGCGGGATCAGCACGGCGATCAGCGACAACGTCAGGGAGATCAGGGTGAAGCCGATCTGCTTGGCGCCCTTGAGCGCCGCGTTCAGAGGGCTGTCGCCTTCTTCGATGTATCGGGAAATGTTCTCCAGCATGACGATCGCGTCGTCCACCACGAAACCGGTGGCGATGGTCAGGGCCATCAGGGTCAGGTTGTTGACCGAGAACCCCGCCAGATACATCACGCCGAACGTACCGATCAGCGACAGTGGCACGGCCACCGACGGAATGATCGTGGCGCTGGCGCGACGCAGGAACAGGAAGGTGACCATGACCACCAGGGCGATGGCGATCAGCAATTCATGCTGCACGTCCTTGACCGAGGCGCGGATGGTCTGGGTGCGGTCGGTCAGCACCACCACGTCGAGGCCGGCCGGCAGGTTGTCGGTGATGCTCGGCAGCAGGGCCTTGATCCGGTCCACCACCTCGATCACGTTGGCGCCGGGCTGACGCTGGATGTTCAGCAGCACGGCCTGATTCTCGTTGGCCCACGCAGCGAGCCGCTCGTTCTCGGCGCCGTCGACGATTTCCGCCACGTCCTTGAGGCGCAACGGTGCGCCATTGGCGTAGGCCAGGATCAGGTTGGCGTAGTCCTTGGGTGAGGTCAGTTGATCGTTTGCATCGAGCATCGAGACCCGGGTCGGGCCGTCGAAGTTGCCCTTGGGCTGGTTGACGTTGGAGGCGCCGATCAGCGTGCGCACGTCCGACAGGTTCAGGCCGTTGGCCGCCAGGGCTTCCGGATTGACCTTGATGCGCACGGCCTGGCGTTGACCGCCGGCAATGCTGACCATGCCGACGCCGCTGATCTGGGCAATCTTCTGCGCCATGCGGGTATCGACCAGATCGTTGAGCTTGGGTAACAGCATGGTCTTGGAGGTGATGGCCAGGGTCAGCACCGGCGTATCGGCCGGGTTGACCTTGTTGTATACCGGCGGTGCCGGCAGGTCCTTGGGCAACAGGTTGGTCGCGGCGTTGATCGCTGCCTGCACTTGTTGCTCGGCCACGTCCATGTTGATGTCGAGGCTGAACCGCAGGGTCAGCACCGACGCCCCGCCGGAACTGGTGGAGGTCATTTGCGTCAGGCCGGGCATCTGCCCGAACTGCCGCTCAAGCGGCGCGGTCACCGCACTGGTCATGACATCCGGGCTGGCGCCGGGGTACAGGGTCATGACGCGAATGGTCGGGTAATCGACCTGGGGCAATGCCGACACTGGCAGCAGCCGATAGGCGATGACGCCGGCCAGGATAATGGCCAGCATGCTCAGCGTGGTGGCTACCGGGCGAAGGATGAACAGCCGCGAGAGATTCATGCGCCGCCCTTTTTCGCCTTGTCAGTGGTCGCAGGCTCAGCCGCGTTGACCGCCGACCCGCCTTGCAGGTGTTCGGTTGGCGTGGTCGGCACGTCCTGGCTGTCGTTGACCACCTCCACGTCGCTGCCGTCCTTCAGGCGGTCGGTGCCTTCCAACACGACCCGGTCGCCCGCGGACAGGCCTTCGGTGACCACGGTGTTCACGCCGTCACTGGCGCCGACTTTCAACTGACGGATCTTGACCTTCTTGTCACCGTCCAGGGCATAGGCGAACGTGCCGTTGGTGCCAAACTGGATCGCGGCGGAAGGCGCCAGTACTACGTCTTTGAGGGTGTCGGCCAGCAGGCGCACGTTGACAAACTGGTTGGGGAACAGCGACTGATCGCGGTTCTCGTAACGGGCCTTGAATTTCAGGGTGCCGGTGGTGATGTCGATCTGGTTGTCCAGGCTCTGCAGCACGCCAGTGGCTTGCAATTTGGTATCACCGCGATCCCAGGCTTCAGCCGGAAGTTTAGCGCCGCTGCGATAACGGGCCAGCACGGTGTCGAGGCTGTTTTCCGGGAGGGTGAAGGCCACGCTGATCGGTTGGGTCTGGGTGATGATCGCCAATGCGGTGGTGTCGTTGGCCGCGACCAGGTTGCCGACGTCCAGTTGACGCAGGCCGACGCGACCGGTGATCGGTGCGCGGATCCGGGTGAATTCGAGATTGAGCTTGGCGTCGTTGACCGCTGCCTGATTGGTCTTGACCGTGCCCTGGAACTGACCGACCAGCGCCTCGGCGGTGTCCAGGGTCTGCTTGGCAATACTGTCTTCGCGGTACAGGCCGCGATAGCGCTCGACGTCGACCTGGGCGTTTTTCAGCTGCGCCTGATTCTGCAGCAAGGTGCCCTCGGCCTGGAGCAAGGCATTCTGGTAAGGGCGCGGGTCGATTTCGGCGAGCAGGTCGCCGGCCTTGACCATCTGCCCTTCTTCGAAATAGATCTTGACCAGCTCACCGCCGACGCGGCTGCGGACATTGATGGTATTCAGCGCCGTGACCGTGCCCAGCGCCTTGAAATACAGTGGGAAATCACCCTTGACTGCCGGCGCCACTCGCACCGGTACCGGTCCGGACGCGCCACCGAATCCAGGTCGCATTCCGCCTGACCTGCCGGTTTGCCCGGCGACGGCTTTCTGCCCCGCAGCCTCTTTGGGTGCAGCGCTGCCGGGCCAGAACTTCCAGCACAAGCCAGCGATGACCAACAGGACAAGCAGGCCGAACAGCCAGCGACGGGGACTACGGGAAGCGGAGGATTGCATTGAGTGATCAACCATTGGGCGCGTGGGCTTTTTTACATGAGGCTGAACGATAAGCACTGGCGGGTTTTAAGCAAAGCGCCTTTACCGGCAATTTACCTTTGGCTTACGTAACAGGAGTTTTGTGTAAGACACTGAAGCACAAATGAAAACGGCCTGGACAGAGCCAGGCCGTTAACAATTGTAATGGAGCTAACTTACTTGAGAACAGCAAGTGCCGCTTCGTAGTTCGGCTCATCAGCGATTTCACCAACCAGTTCGCTGTGCAGCACGTTGTCGTTTTCGTCCAGAACCACCACGGCACGGGCGGTCAGGCCTTTGAGCGGGCCGTCGGCGATTGCAACACCGTAGTTCTGGATGAACTCGGCACCGCGCAGGGTCGACAGGTTCTGAACGTTTTCCAGGCCTTCGGCGCCACAGAAGCGGGCCTGGGCGAATGGCAGGTCAGCGGAGATGCACAGTACGACAGTGTTCGCCACGTCGCTGGCCTTGGCATTGAACTGGCGCACGGAAGTGGCGCAGGTCGGGGTATCAACGCTTGGGAAGATGTTCAGCACTTTGCGCTTGCCGGCAAAGTCTTTCAGGGTGACGTCGGACAGATTGCCGGCAACCAGGGAAAAGGCTGGCGCCTTGGAACCGGCTTGTGGCAGTTGGCCGTTGACTTGAACCGGGTTGCCTTTAAGAGTGACTTGAGCCATGAACGGAGTCCTTCTGAACGTTGTGGTGGAGAATTTTGACGAGGCCGAAGTTAACCATGAAATTGTCCTACGACCTATGGCCAAACATAAATTGTCATGTAACAGGGCACAAAACTGGATACAACCCACAAATCTGTGGGAGCGGGCCCGCTCGCGAAAGCTCAATGTCATTCAACATCACTGGTGACTGATCTGACGCCATCGCGAGCAAGCTCGCTCCCACAGGGTTCGTGTGTCAGCCGAACAAGTCGGTAAAAGTACAGAGTACGCCCTCACTCGCCGCTACCCGATGTTCATGACGAAAGGCACGGGACACGTCATCGACGAAAACTTTTGTTAATACTCTGTCGAATTGCTCCACCGTCGTTCGACTACAAATCGAGCCACTCAACTGCAACGGAGACAAGACCATGCGATTCATGATCATCATCAAGGCCAGCCAGGATTCCGAAGCCGGTGTCATGCCCAGCCAGGAACTGCTGACTGCCATGGGTAACTACAACGAAGAACTGGTCAAGGCCGGCATCATGCTCGCGGGCGAAGGCCTGCACCCGAGCAGCAAAGGCGCTCGTGTAAAGTTTTCAGGAGACAAACACACGGTGATTGACGGTCCCTTCATCGAAACCAAGGAACTGATTGCCGGTTTCTGGTTGTGGAAAGTGAAGTCCAAAGAAGAAGCCATCGAATGGGTCAAGCGCTGCCCCAACCCGATGCCGGGTACCGAGGCCGAGATCGAGATTCGCCAGGTGTTTGAAGCCGAAGATTTTGGTGCCGAGTTCACACCTGAACTGCGCGAGCAGGAAGAGCGGGTTTGGGAGCAAGCAAAGAAGAATTGAGATGCACTGACTGAACCGGCTGTTTCTTCAGTTTCCTGTGGGAGCGAGTCTGCTCGCGAAGAGGTCGTCACATTCAACACTTATGTTGACTGACAGGCCGACTTCGCGAGCAGGCTCGCTCCCACACTGACTAGATAACGGTTTAACTTGTTCTGGTAAGCCTTTGATTTGTTTCAATTTTCTAGTACGCGAAATTAACAAAAAACTACACACAAAACGAAAGAATTAAGCCATTCAACTGGATAACCCGTGGTTAGCTGCTAACTTCATCCGACGAGTCCTACAGGCTTGATCGGAAAGGGATTACGCAGTCACGGCCAAAGATAACGGCCGTATGCCCAATCAGCCACCAGGGAACCGGGGGAATAATGTCTAAGAAATTGGGGAAGTACGCCTTTGTCCGGGTGACTTCGCTCGCACCTGCTTTTTGTGCTCACGCGGATAACGCCGAGACGGCCAACGATGGCCCCGAATGACTTTATCGGTGTCCCGCAATTACTGCGCGTCACCCTCCCCGTAAGCACCCGTCCCGATCCGCATAACGGTTACAGCACCGGCATCGGCGACCTGAACCTGTTCGATATTTTCCTGCTCAAGACTGAAGGCGTGCAGTTGGGCGTCGGCCCGCAAATTACCGCGCCGACCGCCGACCGCAAAGGCGACGGCTTGCCACAGTTCACGCTGTACACCGGGATCAACGTCACCTTCGGTAAATAAGGACTTTTATATGCACGGTGCAATTCGCACAGCCGGTTTCAGCCTGATGGCCCTGTTCGCCAGCTGCGGCGTGGGCGCCCAGGAACTTGATACTCGCATCGGCAAAATTGCCATGGAAGGCGAACTGCCAGCCCACGAGTCGATCGCCAGGCTCTACGCCGAACTGGATTTCCAGCAGGCCACCCAGAGTTATCTGTGGGCTTTGCCACTGGTGTCCTACGCCCAGTGGCAGGAAGAATTCCGCGACAAACTGGGTGCCCATAACGGCGACCTGATGGTGCTCAACAGTTACGAAGACAAGCTCGGGGTGATCACGGCCAACGCCACCACGCCGTATATCCTCGGGTTTGTCGATCTCAACGAAACCGGGCCGCTGGTGATTGAACTACCGCCAGGCCCGACTGCCGGTGGCGTGGGCGATTTCTGGCAGCGGGCGATCATCGACATGGGCCAGACCGGCCCGGACAAAGGCAAGGGCGGCAAGTACCTGGTATTGCCACCGGGTGCCGAGCCGCCAGCGGATGCCCATAAATACTACCTGGCCAAATCCGAAACCATGAATGTGCTGGTGGGCTTTCGTGTGCTTGATCCAGACCCGGCCAAGGGCAAGGCGCTGGTCGAGCAATTCAAGATGTACCCGTATGCCAAGCGAGCGGAGCCTGCCAGAACCAGACTGCTGTCTCCCGGTGGTAAAGCCTGGTCCGGCACCCAGCCTCGTGGCCTGGCGTACTGGCAGCGCTTGCACCAGATCATCCAGAAGGAACCTGTCAACGAGCGCGACCGTTTCTACATGGCCATGCTGGCCAGCCTGGGTATCGAGAAGGACAAGCTGTTCAACCCCAATGACAAGCAACGCGCGGCCCTGGAACAGGGTGCACAGGTCGGTGAACTGATCGCCAAGGCCAACACCTTCGCCAAGCGTTTCCCCAATGCCCGATTCTGGCCGGACCGGCAATGGGACAGCGTGCTGAACATCACCGATCCGTCCCAGCGCGTGGCCTATTACGACCAGTTGTGGGAGCGCAGCGCCTGGTTCTACGAGGCGGTGACCAACACCAAAGGCATGGTCTCGAAAACCCCGGGGCTGGGCCAGACCTACCTCGGCGCCTACACCGACAGCAAGGGCAACTGGCTCGACGGCGGCAAAAGCTATCGCCTGCACGTCGGCGCCAACCCGCCGGCCAGGCAGTTCTGGTCGATGACCGTATACGACATCGACAGCCGCTGCCTGATCGACAACCCGCAGCGCAAGGCCGACCTGTCGTCCCGTCAGGACTTGAAGAAAAACGCCGACGGCTCGGTGGACCTGTACTTCGGCCCGACCGCGCCAAAAGGCTTTGAGGACAACTGGGTGCAAACCCTGCCGGGCAAACACTGGTTCAGCTACTTCCGTCTGTATGCGCCGACAGAAACCTATTTCGACAAGAGCTGGAAACTCGATGACATCACGGCTGTGCAATGACGCCGAACGTTCAATAAGGGATGTATATGAATCACCGCATTTTGTTCACCGGCCTTGCGCTGACCCTCAGCACCAGCGCCTGGGCCGACTTCACCGCCACCCCGGACGAAGCCCGGGCCATTGCCAGGGAGGCCTACCTGTACGGCTTTCCGGTGGTGGAGATGTACAAGACGCTCTACACCCAGGCCGTGGACAAGAAGAGCCCGAACTTCAAGGCGCCGTTCAACCAGATCGGCAACACCGCCAAGGCCTTCACTGCCAGGGACACCGCGTTTGTCACGCCGAACGCCGACACGCCCTACTCCTTTGTCTGGATGGATTTGCGCGCCGAGCCACTGGTACTGACCCTCCCGCCCATCGAAGAGCATCGTTACTACTCGGTGCAACTGATCGACGCCTATACGCAGAACTTTGCGTACCTGGGCACCCGCAGCACCGGCAACAATGGCGGGCATTTCATGATCGCCGGGCCCAACTGGCAGGGCCAGCAACCGCTGAACATCGACCGTTTGCTGCGCAGTGAAAGCAACATCGCCTATGCGCTGTACCGCACACAACTGTTCGATGAGAAGGACCTGGCCAAGGTCAAGCAGATCCAGAAGGGCTACAAGGTTGAAACCCTGAGCCATTACGACAAACACAAAGCGCCGGTGGCCGCACCGAAGATCGACTGGCCAAAACCCACACCGACCATGAGCGAAACCCCGGACCTGTTCCGCTACCTGAACTTCATGCTGGCGTTCGCCCCGGCCCAGGACGTGGAAAAGGGCCTGTTGGCGCGCTTCGCCAGGATCGGTATCGAGGCCGGCAAGCCTTTCAACGTCAACACACTCAGCGCCGAGCAGCGCAAGGCCCTGGAAGACGGCATCAGCGATGCCAAGGCCGGGTTTGCCGAGTTCAAGAAAACCAAAGTCGATACCCACGAGGTCACCAGTGGTGATTTCTTCGGCACCCGTGATCACCTCAAGGGCAATTACCTGTACCGCTATGCCGGCGCCAACATGGGGATTTTCGGCAACTCCGCCGAAGAGGCGAACTACATCGGTTATTTCGTCGACAAGGACGGCAAACCGGTCGACGCCTCGGAAAACGACTACACCCTGCATTTCGACAAGGGCGCCCTGCCCCCGGCCGATGCGTTCTGGTCCCTGACCATGTACGACGGCAAGAACAAGCTGCTGGTGGCCAACCCGCTCAATCGCTACCTGATCAACTCGCGCATGCTGCCTGACCTCAAGCTCGATGCCGATGGCGGCCTGACTCTTTATGTGCAGCACAAGGCGCCGGCCAAAGACCTGCAAAGCAATTGGCTGCCGGCACCGAACGGACCGTTCTACGGGATAATGCGCCTGTATTTGCCAAAACCGGAAGTCAGCAACGGCGAATGGAAAATGCCGCTGTTGAACCCCGTCAATGAAAAACAATAAGTGGAGTCAGTCATGATCAGGCCTTTCGTAGTGCGCCCCCTGTTGTTGGCGCTGTGCATGGTCAGCGGCAGCCCGTTGGTACTGGCGGCTGAAGGTGGTGTCGGACGGCCGATTACCGGCCAGCAAGTGTTCTCCAATGCCGGGATCGTGCCCCCGGAGCCGGGTTGGGTCATGTCCCTGACCAGCATCTGGTACGACGG
This sequence comes from Pseudomonas sp. KH_046_1, assembly GCF_057839025.1. Taxonomy (NCBI): domain Bacteria; kingdom Pseudomonadati; phylum Pseudomonadota; class Gammaproteobacteria; order Pseudomonadales; family Pseudomonadaceae; genus Pseudomonas; species Pseudomonas sp. KH_046_1. The sequence continues at coordinate 2,877,365 of NZ_CM174481.1, read as the reverse complement.
TGATCTCAAGGGCAACGCCCAGGTGCCGATCGTCGGTGCCCTGAGTACCGGGCTGGACATGAAAGTGTCCTACACCATGGCCAACTTCACCCATGTCTGGGACACCGGCAAGGGTCGCTGGAATTACGCCTCGGCCATTGGCGTTCCGGTGCAGTACACCGACATCACCGCGAGTATCAACGGCCCTCGCGGCAGAACCCTCGGTTCTTCGGACACCGGCACCCAGTTCGCCGACATGCTGGTGACACCGATTGCCGCCGGTTATCACTTCGACGAACTCAACCACATCGCGTTCTCGCTACCGATCTACGTGCCCACCGGCGCCTACAACGACGATCGCCTGGCCAACCCCGGGCAGAACAACTACACCTTCATGCCGACCGTGGCGTTCACTCATCTGGACGGCAAGGGCGGCGAATTCACGCTGTCGAGCGGCCTGGAGTTCTACACCGAGAACGACGCCACCGATTATCGCAACGGCAACATCTACACCCTCGATGCGCTGTGGACCCACGGCTTTGGCAACGGCTGGAACGCCGGCATCGCCGCCGGTTACATCCAGCAGATCACCGATGACTCGGGGTCCGGCGCCGACAGCGGCTTCCGTGGGCGCTCCGTGGGTGCCGGCCCGACAGTGGGCTGGACCGGCAAGTTCGCCGACGCCCAGGCCAACTTCAATGCGCGCTGGGTGCCGGAGTTCGACACCAAGAACCGCCCTGAAGGCAATGGATTCAGCGTCAACATGACCCTGGCGTTTTTCTAGGAGACCGCATGAGCGCACTCAACGACCTCAACGCCCTGCAAGCCAGCATCGCCGAAGCGGTGCTCGGTCAGGACCAGGTGATCCGGCAGATGCTTGTCGGTTTGCTCGCCAACGGGCATTTGCTCCTCGAAAGCCTGCCCGGTCTGGCCAAGACCCGCACGGTCAAGTCACTGGCCAGACACCTGGACGCGAAGATGAGCCGCATCCAGTTCACCCCGGACTTGCTGCCGTCGGACATCACCGGCGCCGAGGTGCTGCATCAGGTCGAAGGCAAGAACGAAATCCGCTTCCAGCCAGGCCCCCTGTTCGGCAACCTGATCCTCGCCGACGAAATCAACCGTGCGCCGGCCAAGGTCCAGGCGGCGTTGCTCGAAGCCATGGAAGAACGCCAGATCACCGTGGCCGGCAACAGCCATGCGCTGCCGGACCTGTTCATCGTGGTCGCCACCCAGAACCCGATCGAACAGGAAGGCACGTACCCGCTGCCGGAAGCGCAGATGGACCGCTTCCTGATGAAAGTGCTGCTCGATTACCCGAGCGCGGAAAACGAAAGCCAGGTGCTGCGCCTGCTGCGCGAAGAAGAACAGGCCCTCGGCGCCAAAATCGCTGCCGTGCAGGGCTTCTCCCTGTCTCAGGATGTGGTGTTCGCCGCGCGCCGTGAAGTCAGCGCCGTGCACGTTTCTCCGGCCATCGACCGCTACCTGATCGACCTGATCAATGCCACTCGCCACCCGGCCGATTACGACGCCGACCTCGGGCGCTGGATCAGCATCGGCGCCAGCCCCCGCGGCGGCATCGGCCTGGACCGTTGTGCCCGGGCCGACGCCTGGTTGCAGGGCCAGGATTTCGTTTCTCCAGACAACGTGCGCGCCGTGGTGCACCCGGTGCTGCGCCATCGCCTGCAACTGAGCTACGACGCGGTGGCCGATGGCGTCAGCGCCGATCAGGTGCTCGACCGTCTGCTCGATAAAGTGGCGATTCCTGCCTGATGTCCATGAACAGCGTCGATGGCCTGGTGTATGTCTCTCTAGCGCAACTGATGGCCCTGGAGTTCAAGGCTCGCGACCTGAGTTTTCTGGCGCGTCAGCCCCAAGGCAGCATCCTGGCCGGCAACCACGCTTCGCGTTTGCGTGGCCGGGGCCTGAACTTCGATGAACTGCGGCGCTATCAGCCGGGGGACGATTTGCGTCACCTCGACTGGCGCGCGTCCCTGCGCACCGGCAAACCGGTGGTACGGACATTCACCGAAGAGCGCGACCGCCCGGCCCTGATCCTCGTAGACCAGCGCATGTCGATGTTCTTTGGCTCGCAACGCAGCTTCAAATCCGCCGTCGCCGCCGAACTCGGCGCCCTGGCGGCGTGGATGGTGTTCAACGCCGGCGACCGCGTCGGTGGACTGGTCTTCAACGATCAACGCATCGACAGCATCGCCCCGCTTCGCAGTCGCAAACGGATCGAAGCGCTGTGCAGCCGCATCGCCGAGCAGAACCAGGCACTCAATGCCGCCAACCCGGACGCCGAAGGCGAAGACCAGCTCGACAAGGTCCTGCAGCACTGCCTGGCCGTGGCCGGTCACGATCACTTGATCTGCATCGTCAGCGACTTCGCCGGGGCCGGCGAACGCACCTTGCAACTGATGCGGCAACTGGCGGCGCACAACGATGTGATTGCCATGCAGGTCTACGACCCGCTGGCGCTTAACCTGCCGAAAAATGGCCGCGTGCTGGTCACCCAAGGGCAATTGCAGGTGGAGCTGGCGGTGGATCGGCAACAGGTGCATCAGCCGCTCGGGGATTTTCTCAGCGGGCGGCTCAAGGACGTCGCGACCTTGCTGCGCCGCAGTCAGGTGCCGTTGATGATGTTCAGCACCGCTACAGAAGCCCACGAACAACTGCGTGCCGAACTGGGCAAGTTTGCCGGAGGACGCCGATGAACCCCGCTATCCCGAGCATCGACCAACTCAAGGAAATGGCACTGCCGGCGCCGGTCAGTTATGCACCGCAAACCTGGGGTTGGTGGGCGTTGCTGGCGCTGTTGATCGTTACGCTGGTAGTGCTTGGTGCGCGGCGCTACTGGCAATGGCGGCGCGATCGTTATCGGCGCGAGGCGTTGGTGCGGCTGGAGGAATTGCAGCAGCGCAGTAATGACCTGAGCGCGTTGCGTGAGCTTCCCGAATTGCTCAAGCGCGTGGCCCTTTCAATGCCCTCCGGTTGGAACACAAAACCTGTGGGAGCGAGCCTGCTCGCGATAGCGTCAGGTCAGTCGACACCACCTTTGAATGTCATGGCCTCATCGCGAGCAAGCTCGCTCCCACAGGGGTCTCCTGCGGCGTTGGGGAAAGAGGACTGGCAGGCGTTTTTGCAGCGGCACATTGAACAACCCTTGCCTACTGACTTCAGCCAACAACTGTCGCTGCTGGCCTACGCCCCCGACGCAACACTGCAGGCCATGCCCACCGAACAGCGCCAACAGCTGTTCAGCACCTGCAAAGCCTGGGTGGAGCGTCATCATGTGGCAGTTTGATTACCCCTGGTTGCTTATCCTGTTGCCGCTGCCGTGGATCGGCTATCGCTACCTGCCCGATTACCGTGAGGCGCGCAGTGCCGTGCGTGTACCGTTTTTCGCGGCGATGAGCCGTGCTGTCGGCCAGGCACCGAGCCAGGCCGGCACCCGCAACAACCGCTGGCAGTTGCTCCTGAACCTGCTGGTCTGGACGTTGCTGCTGGTGGCGGCGAGTCGGCCGGTGTTGGTGGAAAAACCCATCGAGCGCCAGCAGCCGGTGCGCGACCTGATGCTGGCCATCGACATTTCCCAGTCGATGGAAACCACCGATTTCACCGACGCCAACGGCCAGAAGATCAATCGCCTGGCCGCGGTCAAGGAAGTGGTGCACGGGTTCATCGACAAACGTAAAGACGATCGAATCGGACTGATGGTGTTCGGCACCGGCGCCTATCCGCAGGCGCCGTTGACCCTCGACCACGCCAGCCTGTCACTGCTGCTGGACGACACCGGCATCGGCATGGCTGGCCCCAACACCGCCATCGGCGATGCCATCGGGTTGAGCCTGAAACTGCTGGACCAGGCCCATGAGCAGGAAAAAGTGCTGATCCTGCTCACCGACGGCAACGACACCAGCAGCGCCATCACCCCGGATCACGCGGCCGCCATGGCCGCGGCCAAAGGCGTGGTGATTCACACCATCGGCATCGGCGACCCGAATGCCGAGGGCGAAGCCAAGGTCAACCTGCAAGGCTTGCAGGAGATTGCCCACGCCACGGGCGGACGCTTCTTCCGCGCCGAAGACCGCAACGCCCTGGATCAGGTCTACAGCACCCTCGACAAGCTCACCCCGCATCAGGTGAAAACCCTCAGCCACCAGCCCAAACGCGATCTGTTCTGGTGGCCGCTGGGCGCTGCCATCGCCCTGCTCGCGCTTTATCACCTGGGCGCCCTGCTGCTTCCACGGCTGATGCTCGCCCGTCAACGGCAGGAGGCCTGACATGGACATCAACCTCAGCGACTTCCATTTCCTGCGCCCCCTGTGGCTGCTGCTCGCAGTGTTCGGCGCATTGCAGCCATTGCTGTGGCGGCGCAACCAGGACCTGCAACGGCGCTTGCGCAGCAACATCGCCGCGCACCTGCTGCCGCATCTGCTGATCACCCCGCAGGACCGGCAACGCCTGCGTCCGGTGCATCTGGTGTCTGCACTGCTGGTGCTGGGCGCCATCGCCGCCGCCGGGCCGACCTGGGAACAGGATCGGCCGGACTTTCTGGAAAACCGTGCGCCGCTGATCATCGCCGTCGATCTGTCGCCCTCCATGGACGCCAGCGATGTTCCCCCCAGTCGCCTCGAAGCGGTCAAGCACAAGCTCCACGACTTGATCCAACGCCGCGCCGGTTCGCGCAACGCCCTGATTGCCTACGCCGGCAGCGCGCACCTGGTGTTACCCGCCACCGACGACCCGGCGCTGCTCGATACGTTCATTCAGGCCCTGAGCACCGACCTGATCAACAAACCGGGGAAAAATGTCAGCGCGGTCATCGATCAGGCCAAGCGCCTGCTCGCCGCCGAGAAAACGCCTGGCACCCTGCTGCTGATCACCGATGGCGCCGACACCTCGGCACTGGCCGGGCTGGACAAGCAACTGGCGGACAGTGCACTGCAAGTGCTGATACTGGCGGCTGGCAGCAGCGACGGCGGGATCATCCGCGATGCCAGCGGCCAGCCGCGCACCGACAGCAACGGTCGCCCGCAAATGGGCAGCTTCGATCAGGACGCCCTCAAGCAACTTGCCTCGTCGATGGATGCGCCGCTGGGCAGCCTGACCCTCAACGATGACGACCTGGACTGGATCGAACTGCACGCCGAGCAGCACTTCCAGTCAGCCAGTGACGAACAGCGCGAACTGCACTGGAAAGACGCCGGTTACTGGCTGTGCTGGCCGCTGCTGCTGATCGCCTTCTTCAGCGTGCGCAGGGGCTGGAGCCTGAACTGGATGGCCGTACTGCTGCTGGCGGTGGGACTGGGCCTGCAACCGGCGCCGGCACAGGCCAACGCGCTGACCGATGCCTTTTTCACCCGCGACCAGCAAGGTCGCTGGGCCTTCGAGCATGAGCACTACCCTCAGGCGGCGGCACTGTTTGTCGATCCGTACTGGAAAGGCGTGGCCGCCTACAACGCGGCCGATTTCGACCTGGCACTGGCCAGCTTCGCGCGGCTCGATACACCGCAGGCGTACTTCTACCTGGGCAACATCTACGTGCGGCGCTTCAAGTTCGATCAAGCCATCGCGTCCTATACCCAGGCGCTGAAATTGCAGCCGCAATTCCCGCAAGCCACGGCGAACCTGGCCCTGGCCATTGCCTTGCAAAAAGACACCGAAAGCGCCGAGAAAAACACGCCAGAGGTCAAACCCGACGAAATCAAGATGGACAAGGCACCGGGTAAAGGCCAAAGCAAAAAGGTCGAGACCCAGCAAGCGACCTCGGATGAGCAATGGCTGCAGAACCTCACCACATCGCCGGCGAAATTCCTCAAGCAGAAATTCAGTCTGCAGGATCAGGCGGGGGCCAAGCCATGATCGGCCTGAAAGTCCGAGTCGTGGCCTTCGCGAGCAGGCTCGCTCCCACATTTGATCCAGGCGCACCACAAATCCCTTGTGGGAGCGAGCCTGCTCGCGAAAGGGCCCGACCACTCACCACAACACTCGGCGCCCTGCTCATTGGCCTGATCAGCCTCAACACATTCGCCGCCGACCCTCAGCTGAAAGTCCAGGCCAGCCTGCAACCCGCCACCCAGGTCATGGTCGGCAGCCTGGTCGAGTTGCAACTCGATGTCTTCACCGACTCCTGGTTCACCAGCGCCCCCACCCTGCCCGACCTGAAACTGCCCGGCGCATTGGTGATGCCACCGGACGGCCATGCCCAGCACATCAACCAGACCTTCGATGGCCAATCCTTCAGCGGCATGCGCTACAGCTACCTGATCACCCCGAACCTGGCCCAGGGCTTCGACATTCCGGCACTGACGATACAAGCCACACCGGGTCAGGCCAGCCACGCACTCAGCGCCCAAAGCCAGCCTTTGCATTTCAACGCCGCGCAACCACCGGGGTTTCAGCCTGGTGAGGCGGTACTGGTGGCCCAAGGCCTGCGGTTTACCCAGAAGACCGTCAACTCGGCCACACCGCTGAAGGTCGGCGACAGCATCACCCGGGAACTGACCTTGCAGGCCGACGGTGCCCTGGCCATGGCACTGCCGACACCAACGCTGGACGACATCAAGGGGCTGAGCCGCTACCCGAAGGCGCCACAAATCCACAACCTGGACGACGGTCGCGGCAACTTAAATGGCGGCCAGCGCATCGACAGCGTGACTTATCGAATCGACACCGAAGGTCACTACAGCCTGCCCTCCGTCGAACTGAAATGGTGGGATGCCGGCAGTCAGCAAACCCGCACGGCCACGGTGCCTGCCGTGACCTTCGACGCGGCGGCCAACAGCGCTTACAAGCCGGTGTTTTCAATCACCGAAGACCTGAAAAAACTCGGCCAGCACAATCGCCTGCACCTTTCCGGGCACTGGTTCGGGCTATTGGCACTGGTGTTGGCGGTGGTGGCACTCGGCTGGTTCAGTCGCCCGCTCGTACGCCGCGCGCACCTCATGTGGCAAGCCCGACGCCACGCCCGACACGCCGCCTGGCTCGAGTCCGCCGACTATGCGTGGCGGCAGATCCCGGCACAAATCGAAGGCAAACCGGCGCAACTCAGCGCCCTGTACCTGTGGACCCGACGCAGCCGCCACGACCTGAAACTGACCGGCCTCGGCCCGCGCCTGCAAACCTTCCTGCGGGCCTGCTATGGCCGCGAACCGGACAAAGAACAGGCGCTGCGCCAAATCGGGGAATCCTTGTCTACGCTGCATAGTCAGGCCGGGCGCAATAGAGAATCAGTCGTCTCTGCTCTTCATCCGCTCAACCCCGTTCACGAGAAGGACTTGCCATGACGAACTCGATATCGCTACGCCATCATCGCGCATTCAGTTTCCTGCTGACCCTGGCCTTGAGCCTGCCGCTGCTGGTGCAGGCCGCCGAGCCGCTGCCCTCCTGGAACGACGGGCCGTCGAAAAAGCAGATCATCGAATTCGTGCAGACAGTCACCGATCAAAACAGCAAGGACTTTGTAAAACCCGAGGAGCGCATTGCCGTGTTCGATAACGACGGCACCTTGTGGAGCGAGCAGCCGATGTACTTCGAGTTGCTGTTCGCCCTGGAAGAAGTCAAGCGCACCGCATCGCAGCACCCGGAATGGAAAACCACCCAGCCGTTCCAGGCGGTGCTGGAAAACGATCACAAGGCCCTGGCTGCCAGCGGCCTTGAGGGCATGATGAAAATTTTCGGTGCCACCCACACCGGGATGACCACCGAAGCCTTCGACGACTACGCCAAGACCTGGCTGACCCAGGCCCGCCATCCGAAAACCGGCAAGCCGTACACCGAGATGATCTTCCAGCCGATGCTGGAAATGCTCGACTACCTGCGCGGCAAGGACTTCAAGACCTACATCGTCTCCGGTGGCGACACCGGGTTCATGCGCGCCTTCGCCGAGAAGGTCTATGGCGTTCCGCCCGAGCAGGTTATCGGCACGACCTTCGTTACCACCTTTGATTACAAGGATGGCAAGGCGTCGATCCTGCGCACGCCGAAACTGGCCCACAACGATGATGGCCCGGGCAAACCGGTCAGCATCGACGCGGTGATCGGTCGTCGGCCAATCCTCGCCTTCGGCAACTCCGACGGCGACCTGCAAATGCTCCAGTGGACCGCCGCCGGTCCCGGCAAACGCTTCATGGGCCTGGTGCATCACACCGACGCCAAACGCGAATGGGCTTACGACCGACAGTCACAGATCGGTCGCCTGGACAAGGCCCTGGACGAAGCAAACAAACGTGGCTGGACGGTCGTCGACATGGCATCCGAATGGCGTCGAATCTACCCGTTCGATGCCGCCACACCTGAGCAAGTGCAATAAAAAGACGTAATGCAGGACCGCAATAAACGTTTGTCGCAGTACGCGACGCAAGTGAGCATAAGGAGCCAGTCAGATGACTCGCATACGTAAGTGGATACCGAAGCTCGCCTTTGTGGCAGCGTCGGTCATGGCAATTTCGGCAACTGCCGGGGCCGCCGAAAAACCCAACATTCTCGTGATCTTCGGCGACGATATCGGCCAGACCAACATCAGCGCCTATTCCATGGGCGTGGTCGGCTACAAGACTCCGAACATCGACCGCATCGCCAAAGAAGGCATGATGTTCACCGACTACTATGCGGAGAACAGTTGCACCGCCGGCCGATCGACATTCATCACCGGACAGTCGGCGCTACGTACCGGGCTGTCGAAAGTCGGGATGCCGGGTGCACCGGTGGGCCTGCAAAAACGCGACATCACCATCGCCCAGGCACTCAAGTCCCAGGGCTACGCGACCGGCCAGTTCGGCAAGAACCACCTGGGCGACAAAGATGAATACCTGCCGACCAACCACGGTTTCGACGAATTCTTCGGCAACCTGTACCACCTCAACGCCGAAGAAGAGCCTGAGCGTCCGTACTGGCCCAAGGACGACCCCGCGTTCGTCAAGGCCTACTCCCCGCGCGGCGTGATCCACAGCTTTGCCGATGGCAAAATCGAAGACACCGGCCCGCTGAACACCAAGCGCATGGAAACCATCGACGACGAAACCACCGCCGCGGCGCAAGCGTTCATCGAGAAACAGGCAAAGGCGGACAAGCCGTTCTTCGTCTGGATGAACACCACCCGCATGCACTTGTTCACCCACGTGCGTGAATCGATGAAGGGCCAGAGCGGCATGCCCGGCAACGATTACGCCGATGGCATGATCGAGCACGACGGCGATGTCGGCAAGCTGCTGAAAACCCTCGATGACCTGAAAATCACCGACAACACCATCGTCGTCTACACCACCGACAACGGCCCGAACCAGTTCTCCTGGCCGGACGCGGCAACCACGCCGTTCCGTAACGAGAAGAACTCCAACTGGGAAGGTGCCTACCGCGTTCCGGCGATGGTCCGCTGGCCAGGCAAGATCAAGCCGGGCGAAGTGTCCAACGAGATGTTCTCGGGCATGGACTGGTTCCCGACCTTACTGGCCGCCGCTGGCGATGCCGACGTGAAAACCAAGCTGCTCAAGGGTTGGGCACCGACGTCCGGCGGCACCAACTTCAAGGTGCATCTGGACGGTTACAACCAACTGCCCTACCTGACCGGCCAGGCGCCAAAGGGTGAGCGCAAGGAGTTTTACTACTTCAACGATGACGGCGTGCTGGTGTCGATGCGTTTCGACAACTGGAAAGCCGTGTTCTGCGAACAGCGCGCACCCGGCGGCTTCAAGGTCTGGAGCGAACCCTTCGTATGCCTGCGCGTACCGAAGATCTTCAACCTGCGCATGGACCCGTATGAACGTGCCGACGTGGTTTCCGACCAGTATTACGACTGGCAGACCAAGAACGTCTACCTGGCGGCTGTAGCCGTCGAAAAATCGGCGACGTTCCTGCAGACCTTCATCGAGTATCCACCTAGCCAGAGACCGGCCAGCTTCAGCATTGACCAGATCCGTGCTGCGGTAGACGCCAAAATCGCTGAAAAAATGAAAGCTGCACAGTAAGACCGCTGGACCACCGCTCGCCCTCACCGGCGAGTGGACTTATTTTCGATCTGGGACCGCATCGACTTCTTTCGCGAGCAGGCTCGCTCCCACAGGGGCAGCATTGCAAATGTGGGAGCGAGCCTGCTCGCGAAGGGCCGGTGCGGTCACAGGCTATTTCGAATTGGAACAAGGCAATCCGCAATGACCTCACGTGTCGCCAGCAAGTCGTCGGCCATACCTGCCCCTCAAGTCGCCTCCCCGGCGCTGTTGATCCCCGCCCTGTTGCTGTTTGTCTCCGGCGCCGCCGCGCTGGTGTATCAGGTGCTGTGGATCAAGCAGCTGTCCCTGGTGGTGGGCGTCGAGGTCTATGCCATCACCACCGGGATCAGCGCGTTTTTCGCCGGGCTGGCCTTGGGCGGCTTGCTGTTCGGGCGCTGGGCGGACCGGATGCAACAACCGGTTGTGCTCTACGCCGGGCTGGAAGTGCTGGTGGCGGTGCTCGGAGTCGGTGCGACCTTTGCCATGAGCCTGGCGGCCAGCCCGTTTGCCTGGCTGGAAGAACACGTGGGTTTGCTGGCCTGGGTACTGCCGTTCGCGCTGGTGGGCATTCCCGCGCTGTTGATGGGCGGCACCCTGCCGGTGCTGGTTCGCTCCCTGGCCACTGACCCGCAACACCTGGGCAAGGCCGGCGGGCAGCTGTATGCGGCGAACACCGCCGGGGCCATCGCTGGCACCCTGCTCGCTGCGTTCTTGTTGATTGCCACCCTCGGCGTGCGCGGCAGCGCGCTGGTCGCCGCCATGCTGAACCTGCTGGCCGCCGCAGGGGCCTTGTGGTTCCAGCGCCAGCGCGTGGCACCCGTCGATGCCCCGGTGAAACATCACACTGAAAAAGCCCCCGACCGCCTGGCCCTGTGGCTGTACTCCATTGCCGGTGGCGTAGCCCTGGGCTACGAAGTGGTGTGGTCGCAATCGATCGTGCAATTCATGAGCACCCGCACCTACGCCTTTGCCGTGGTGCTGGCGACTTACCTCACCGGGTTGTTCCTGGGCAGCATGCTGCTGACCCGTCGGGTCGATCGCCTGCGCGATCCCTGGGGGGTGTTCGGTTTGCTGATTGCCGCAGCCGGTGCAATTGCCTTGCTGGAAGTGGCGTTGCTCGGACGCTGGCTGGTGCTTGCACAAACCCTGGCCGAATCCTGGGTATTGTCACTGGGCGGCAGTGAACTGGCGGGCATGAGCACGCGCTTTGCGGTGGCCGCCTTGAGCATCGTGTTTGTACCGACCCTGTTGCTGGGGGCTGCGTTCCCGTTGGCCCTGCGCTTGAGCGTCGGTGGCGAGCAGGTGGGGCGCAACGTCGGCGAAGTCGTCGCGTTCAATACCCTTGGCGGGATTGTCGGCGTGATGCTCTGCGGCTTTGTCCTGATCCCGATGCTGGGTCTGGTGCGGACCCTTGGCCTGCTGGCAATGATCGCCGCCGCTATCGCGTACCTTGCCGTGCGCAAGGGCCATGGCGTGAAGAAAGGCCGACGCCAGGCGGTGGTTGCCATCGGCCTGGTGTCCCTGGCACTTGCCGTGTTCACGCCGGTGAACAAGCTCGCCAGCCTGCTGCCGGGAGCGCGCAACGGCACGCTGACGTTCTACGAAGAAGGCCGTGGCGGGACCGTCGCCGTGGTCACCCAGGGCAAGGGCGAAAGAGCGTTCCAGCGTTTGTACATTCAGGGCGTGTCCAATACCGGCGACGCCATGCCGTCCCTGCGCTACATGCGGATCCAGGCGCTGCTGCCGCTGTTGATCCACAACGGCGAGCCACGCTCGGCACTGGTGATCGGTTTCGGTACCGGCATCACCGCGGGCGCCCTGACCCGCTACCCCGGCCTGGAACATCGCGTGGTCGCCGAACTGCTGCCTTCGGTGGTCAAGGCAGCCCCCTTGTTCAAGGGCAACTTCAATGCCGCGGCCGATCCGGGGGTCGATGTGCGCTTGCGTGACGGTCGCCAGGAACTGCTGCGCAATCCGCAGCGCTACGACCTGATCACCCTCGAACCACCACCGCCCTCCGCCGCCGGCGTGGTCAACCTGTATTCCCGGGACTTCTACCAACTGGCCGCCAGCCGTTTGCACAAACAAGGCCTGGTCGCGCAATGGCTGCCGCTGCCGACGCAGAACATCGACGACTCGCGCTCATTGGTGCGCAGTTTCCTCGACGTGTTCCCGTACGCGACCCTGTGGACCAGCGAATTCCACGAAATGCTGCTGGTGGGTTCGATGGAGCCGATTGAACTGGATGCGGCGAAGATCAACGCACGCTTCCAGCAGGACAGCGTTCGCAGCACCTTGCAGGATGTCGGCGTCGGTTCGGCCGCGGCATTGCTCGCCACCTGGGTGACTGACCGTGCGGGGCTCGAACGCTTCGCTGGCGATGCGCAACCGGTGACGGACGATCAGCCCAGGATCGAATACGCGCCCTGGGTTCGTTCAAAAGAGATCAGCCGCGTGCTGCCGGCCCTGCTCGACTTGCACCAACCGCCAGCCGTATTGAATGCCGACGCCGGGTTCATCGAGCGCATGAATACCCAGCAACAACGCCTGATGCAGTTCTATCGGGCGAGCCTGCATGCCTACGACGGAAACCGTGACGCTTGGGCCAGGGATATGCGCGAGGTGATGCGTGGGGATTCGGGGAATCCGTATTACCGGTGGTTTGTCGGGGAGTGATGTAGCGCCTTGGCGGCCGTCATCGCGAGCAGGCTCGCTCCCACAGATGAATGTGTACCTTGTGGGAGCGAGCCTGCTCGCGAAAGGGCCATCAGCTTCACAGCATCTGCTATTTGACAGACGCCGACCATCCGACAAAGCTGCATCAAGCTTCATCGCGCGCCGCAAGGCAAACGCACCTGGACCATGGAAGTCGCAATGCCGAACCATAAAAATAAAGCCGCAACCCCAAACCCTGATTCGCAACCGACCCTGATCAACCGTTATCTGTTCCCCGTCACCATCGGCATCCTGCTCTTGGCCGTGGCAGGCATCGGCTGGTTTTTGCTGAGCAGTACACCGACGCCGCCCAAGCCAGTCCCTGTCAGCGCCCCCGTAGTCGAACCGGCCAAACCGCAACCGGTCGCTGTCGCGCCGGCGAAAATGGTCGATGAGCAACAATGCCAGGGCTGCCACGGCGAACAGGTCAAGGACTGGCAAGGCTCCCATCACCAACTGGCGATGCAGCAAGCCAACGCTGATGCCATGCTCGGCGACTTCAACAACGTCACCTTCAAGGCCGAAAAGGAGACCACGGTGTTCTCGCGCAAAGGCGACGAACTCTGGGTCAACACGCCGGGTATCGATGGCAAGAATGCCGATTTCAAGGTGGCCTACACCTTTGGCATCGCCCCTTTGCAGCAATACCTGATCGAAGTCGGCGAAGGCCGGCTCCAGGCCCTCGCCGTGGCCTGGGATACCGAGAAGCACCGCTGGTTTCACCTCTATCCGGGTCAGGGCGTGACCTTCAAGAACCCGCTGCACTGGAGCAAGCCGAGCCAGAACGCCAATTTCATGTGCGTCGAGTGCCACACCACCGGCTACAAGCGCAATTTCGATGCGGTGAAAAACACCTTCGACAGTCACTGGAACAGCCTCGGCGTCGGCTGTCAGGCCTGCCATGGCCCGGCGTCCAATCACCTGGAATGGACCTCGAAGAAAACCGACCTGACCCATGCCGGGTTTGCCGTCGATCTCAAGGACAAGAACGCCACTGTCGAAATCGAAACCTGCGCCCGCTGCCACTCGCGCCGCGCGCCCCTGGACGATGGCTACACCGTCGGCAAGCGGCTGATGGATGACTACCTGCCGAGCGTCCTGACCCGCGAGCTGTACGCGCTGGACGGCAAGATCAAGGACGAAGTGTTCGAACACGGCTCCTTTGCCCAGAGCAAAATGTTCGACAAGGGCGTGCGTTGCAGCAACTGCCACAACCCCCACAGCACGCAGTTGAAAGCGCAAGGCAATGGCGTGTGCCTGCAATGTCACAACATCGCCGGCAAAACCACTGTGGAAGGCGTCGACGGCAAGGGCCTGCAAGCGAAAAACTACGATTCCGTCGAACACACTCGCCACACCATGGGCCAGCCGGGTTCGCAGTGCGTGGATTGCCACATGCCCGGCAAGTTCTACATGGGCAACGACTTTCGGCATGACCACAGCTTCAGCATCCCCAACCCCGAGCGGGCGAAAAAACTGGGGACGCCTGACGCCTGCCTGACCTGCCACCAAGGCAAGGCCGGCGACAAGGTCACCGAGCAGTTCAAGCTGTGGAACACCGCCAACGCCAGCGCGGTACAAGCCCCGCGCTACGACGAAAGCCTGTGGCTGATTCGCAACGGTCAGACCGGCGCCGCGCAGGCATTGTTCGAGCAATTGCAACGCAGCAACCTGCCGGCGATTCAGCGGGCGACGCTGCTGGCGGAACTGCCGGCGTACCCGAGCGAACAGGCGTTAAAACTGGCCACCAAGGACCTGGGCAACCCGGCGCCGCAAGTCCGCGAGAGCGCGGTGCGAGCGGTCAGCGCCTTCCTGCCGCCAGCGGAGCGTGCGCCATTACTGACGCCGTTGCTGAGCGACCCGGTGCGGGCCGTGCGCATTGCCGTCGCCCGGGACCTGCTCAGCGTGGCACGCAGTGGCTTGGGCAACGCTCAGGACAGCTGGAATGCCGCCATCGCCGAATACGAGGCGGTGCAAAAGAGCCTGGCCGAGCGTGCCGAGGCCAACCTGAACCTGGCCATGCTCTATCAGGCCGATGGCCGCAGCGCAGAAGTCGAAGCTTTGCTGCGTACCGCCCTGCAGCGCGATCCGGACTTCTACCCGGCACTGGTCACCCTGGTGCAATGGCTGGAGGCCAACGGTCGCCGTCAGGAAGCCCATGCCCTGCTGGCGCAAAGCCTCAAGGACCACCCCGACTCAGGTCTGCTGCAACACACCCAGGGCCTGGCGCTGATTCGTGCGGGCCAGGCCGCCCAAGCCATGCCGTACCTGCGCAAGGCCGCGCAACTGGAGCCACAGAGCGGACAGTTCGGCTATGTGCTGGCGGTGGCCCTGCATGACAGCGGCAAGATTGACCAGGCGTGCGCAGAGCTGGAACGGCTGTTGAAAGAACAACCGTCCAACCGCAATGCCCGCTTGTCGTTGATCCAGTACTACCTGGACAACGGCCAAGAGCCCAAGGCGCAGGTGCTGTTGCAGGGCTGGAAGAAAATGAACATGGGGGATCCGGCGTTGAAATGATCGGGGCTGAACCGGACGCCCCTTCACGGGCAATCCTGCGCCCACAGGGTTAGCGTCGTCGACAGAATCTGCATACGACGATAACCCTGTGGGTGCAGGCGTGCCCGCGAAGACGGCCGTGCGAGCAACGCCCATCCCAGGCATGTCCCCTCCCCGTTTGCCCTGAATCGGTCAGCAAACAACGCGCCCCCCTTAGATTCTTAGTGATATCACTACGCCACTAGTGATAAGGTTCGCGGCGCTTGAAAAACCTCCCCCCATTACATTTCGAGGCGACATGAAGCACGCCTCGGCCAATGACGGCAATGACCGTTCGCAAGGATCAACCATGGAAGCTCTCCGCAAGCTGTTCACCGTTACAGCCCTGACCACAGCACTCCTGACTTCGGGCTGTGCAAGCATCGTCGGTGACAGCAAATACCCGGTGAACGTATCGAGCACGCCTAGCGGCGCCAACTTCACCATTACCAACAAAGCCGGTGTCGTCGTACATAACGGCTCCACGCCCAACACCGTGACGCTTCCTTCCGGTCGTGGCTACTTCAAGGGTGAGGCCTACACCATCACCTTCAAGAAAGAGGGTTATGCCGATGCCAGTACCACTCTGGATACCAGCATGAGCGGCTGGTACTGGGGCAACATCCTGATTGGCGGGTTGATCGGCATGCTGGTAGTCGATCCACTGACTGGCGCCATGTACAAACTTCCCGAAGACGCCGCAGGTAACCTCGGCAGTCCGGTGGCCGGCGAAACACCAAAAAACCTGACACTGCTGGAAATCGATCAGCTGTCGCCAATCGAGCGCGCGACACTGGTTCGCATCAACTGACAGCACCCGGCGCATTCCGCCGTTCGGGATGCGCCCTTTTGTCTAGCCCCTGCGACGAAACAACGGCCGCGGCTCAATCACCGAACGCCCGTACAACACGCTCATCCCCGCCAATCCCTTCAATGCATCTTCTGCGGATTTGTCTTCACGCACGGCAAAGCTGTCGAAACCGCATTGGCGCATGTGGCTGAGTTGATCGCGCAAGACATCGCCGATGGCGCGCAACTCGCCGGCCCAGCCTAATCGCGTGCGCAGCAGATACGCCTGGCTGTACCCGCGGCCATCGCGAAAGCTCGGGAAATCCAGGGCGATCAAGGGCAGTTGGGCAAACCATGGCTGAAGGCTTTCCACTTCATCGTCCGGCCCCAGCCACACGCCGCTTTGCGACGGGTTTTCCAGCCAACGGCGCAGCGGCAGAATCGCGGCACCCACGGGCAGCGGTGCTTGCGGGTCGCGCACGAGCTTCCACGGATCATCCGCGACAATCCGCGCCATGCCCTCTTCCAGCCGCAACAGATTGTTCATGCCGACACCTCCAGCACTTTCGCATATACCGCCTCCTTGAACGGCTCTAGCCCGATCCGCTGGAAGGCGTCGACGAACAGTTCTTCGCTCTCGCGATAGCGCACGAAGGTGTCGATGATGCGCTCGATCACCTCGGGCACTTCGGCGGCGCTGAAGGACGGGCCAATGACCTTGCCCAACGCGCTGTGCTTGCCCTGGGCACCGCCGAGGGTGATCTGGTACCACTCGGTGCCGTTCTTATCGACTCCCAGAATGCCGATGTTGCCGATGTGATGGTGACCGCAGGCATTCATGCAGCCGGAGATATTGAGGCTGATGTCGCCCAGGTCGTGCAGGTAGTCGAGATCTTCGAAGCGTGCGGCAATAGCCTTGGCGATGGGGATCGACTTGGCGTTGGCCAGCGCGCAGAAGTCGCCACCGGGGCAGGCGATGATGTCGGTGAGCAATCCGGCGTTGGCACTGCCCAGATTGTGTCCGCAGGCCAGGCGCCACAGGGTGAACAGATCGGCCTTGGACACGTCAGGAAGGACGATATTCTGCTCATGGGCAATGCGGATTTCACCGAAGCCGAAGCGTTCGGACCACTCGGCCACCGCCTCCATCTGTCCGGTAGTGACATCGCCCGGTGGCGCAGCGCCGCCGGGCTTGGTCGACAACACCACGCTGGCATAGCCCGATATTTTGTGCGGCTGCACGTTACGCTGCACCCAACGAGCGAACACCGGGTTTTCGGCCAGGTGCGTGCCGAAATCGAGATGGGTGTCGGCCAGATCACGATATGGCGGTGCGACGAACGCACTGGCCACACGCTCGAACTCGTCAAGGGTCAGTTGCGCCGGGCCGTCCTTGAGGTACTGCCACTCTTCCTCCACTTCCCGGGCGAAGGCCTCGATGCCCAAGGCTTTGACCAGTATCTTGATTCGCGCCTTGTACTTGTTGTCCCGCCGGCCATGGCGGTTATACACCCGCAGCACCGCCTCTACGTAAGACAGCAGGTGCTGCCACGGCAAGCCTTCGCGGATCTGCAAGCCGAGGATCGGCGTGCGCCCCAGGCCGCCGCCCACCATGACGCGCAGGAGCATGTGTCCTTCGCAACCTGGGTAAAGATAAAGGCCGATGTCATGCATCATGATCGCCGCGCGGTCTTGCTCGGCCGAGCAGATGGCGATCTTGAACTTGCGCGGCAGGAACAGGAATTCCGGGTTGATGGTCGACCACTGCCGCAGAATTTCCGCCAGCGGTCGCGGGTCAATCATTTCGTCGGCCGCAACCCCGGCAAAGGCTTCGGTGGTGATGTTGCGCACGCAGTTGCCGGAGGTCTGGATCGCATGCATCTCCACCTCGGCCAGGCGTTCGAGGATGTCCGGCGCCTGAGCCAGTTCGATCCAGTTGAACTGCATGTTCTGCCGGGTGGTGAAATGGCCGTAGCCGCGATCGTAATCCCGGGCGATGCTCGCCAACGTACGCATCTGCCGGGCACTCAGCGTGCCGTAGGGAATCGCCACCCGCAGCATGTAGGCGTGCTTTTGCATGTACAGGCCGTTCTGCAGGCGCAACGGCAGGAACTCTTCTTCGTTCAGCTCACCGGCCATGAAGCGCTCGACCTGATCGCGAAACTGCGCAACCCGTTCGAACACCAGTGCCCGATCGTAATCATCGTATTGATACATAGCTACCTCATCAGGATTGCGGGGCATCGGGCTCTGTGGCTCGTTCATAAGAGCGACTATGCGCCAGCGGTGCAGCACGTTACAGATTCACCTGAATCGTTAAAAACCGTATCAGAGCGCGCAAGATCGCCGCAGCAGCGCAACTTATCTGATCCGCACAAATGAAATATTCCTGAGCCTGTTTTGTTTTCGTCACGGTTTTTACAGTGCACGTCATTGCAACCGTGGAAGCATCGATCATGAGCACAACAACTATCGGACAGGCCTATAACTACAAGGTCGTCCGCCAATTCATCGTGGCGACCGTGATCTGGGGCGTCGTGGGGATGGCGATGGGCGTGTGGATCGCCTCGCAACTGGTGTGGCCGCAGATGAACCTGGACCTGCCGTGGACCACCTTCGGCCGCTTGCGCCCGCTGCACACCAGCCTGGTGATTTTCGGTTTCGCCGGCAGCGCGCAATTCGCCGCCAGCTATTACGCGGTGCAGCGTACCTGCCAGGTGCGGCTGTTCTCGGACATACTCGCCGCCTTCACGTTCTGGGGCTGGCAGTCGGTGATTGTGGTGATGCTGATCACCCTGCCGCTGGGCTACACCACCACCAAGGAATACGCCGAAATCGAATTCTCCGGCGCGGTGTGGATGACCGTGGTCTGGATTGCATACGCCGTGGTGTTCTTCACTACCGTAGTGCAACGCAAGACCAGACACATCTACGTCGGCAACTGGTTCTTCGGTGCATTCATCGTGGTCATCGCCATGCTCCACGTGGTCAATCACCTGTCGATTCCAGTCGACTGGTTCAAGTCCTATCCGGTGTATTCCGGGGCCACCGACGCCATGGTGCAATGGTGGTACGGGCACAACGCCGTGGGTTTTTTCCTGACCACCGGTTTCCTGGGAATGATGTATTACTTCGTGCCGAAACAGGTGGGCCGGCCGGTGTATTCCTATCGCCTGTCGATTGTGCACTTCTGGGCGCTGATCACCCTGTACATCTGGGCCGGCCCGCACCACTTGCACTACACCGCGCTGCCGGACTGGGCGCAGTCGCTGGGCATGGCCATGTCGCTGATCCTGCTGGCGCCGAGTTGGGGCGGGATGATCAACGGTATGATGACCCTGTCCGGTGCCTGGCATAAGTTGCGCACCGACCCGATCCTGCGTTTCCTGGTGCTGTCCCTGGCCTTCTACGGCATGTCGACCTTCGAAGGGCCGATGATGGCGATCAAGACCGTCAACGCCCTCTCCCACTATACCGACTGGACCATCGGCCACGTGCACGCCGGGGCGCTGGGCTGGGTGGCGATGATTACCTTCGGTGCGACCTATCACATGGTGCCAAAGGTATTCGGACGCGATCAGATGCACAGCACGCCGCTGATCAACCTGCACTTTTGGCTGGCGACCATCGGCACCGTGCTGTACATCGCCTCGATGTGGGTCAACGGCATCACCCAGGGCCTGATGTGGCGCGCGATCAACGATGACGGCACGCTGACCTACTCCTTCGTCGAAGCCTTGCAGGCCAGCCATCCGGGATTCGTCGTGCGCTTTGCCGGCGGGGTGTTCTTCCTCAGCGGAATGCTGCTGATGGCCTACAACGTGTGGCGCACGGTGCGGGTAACGGACGTGGCGATGGCCGAACGCGAGGCGCGGTTAGCCTGATGATTGAAGTCATATTGAACATTCTGGGTGTGGCATTTTTGTGGTTCGCCATCGAGTATTGTCTGCACCACCAGACCGCTGAGAGCCTGGACGATGCGAGCCTGATCCCGTTTGCGGATGACCCGGAAGTGGCGCGGCGGGTGGAATTGGCGACGGGCAAGACAGTGAATGCAGTGGTGCCTGAAGTGCCGAAACCGGGGTGGGGCAACCTCGAAATCTGAGGCACCGCCGACCACAGTAGGAGTGAGCCTGCTCGCGATGGCAGACTGTCAGCAACATACATGTTGAATGCTGAAACGCCATCGCGAGCAGGCTCACTCCTACAGGGTTATTTGTCTCAGGTACGCTCCCGGGGAATCAGGCTTTGCAGTTGTTGCGCCAGGAAGTTTGCATCGAACTCAAAAGTGTCCGGGTCTTTCAAGCCATTGGTCTTGCGCCACTGCCAGCTAGTGGATGGCGGCAGGCACACCAGTGACACGCTGCCATAACGTGCTGCTGTAAAGCCCATCACCGCCACGGAAATCTGCCCGCCGACACCCATCACCTCCGGCACGAATTCCACCGGTTTGCCAGCGATCAGGATGCTCAGCTTTTCGGTCTTGAATGGAGAGGTCTCCACCGGAACACTCGGCCCCGACGCGACATACACTTCGCGGTTCACTTCGAGCAGGTCAGGTGCCTTGACCGGTTCCAGCCACTGCTGGATCTGATCGAACAGCGCACCAATGCGCTTCGCCCACTCGGCCGATTGCGACTCGAACACTTGCTTTTTGTGCGCTTCGCTTTCGGCATAGTGGCGAAGCATTTCGCCCAGTTGCTGTACATCGTCCATAGCGGTGTTCCCTGAATAGACCGGTGTTGCGGACCTGGAGCATGGCAGATGCCCGAACGCTGCGTACGACTAAAACCTGACGACAGTTTGCACCGTCGCGTAATCGCGGGCACTGTAGGTGCGCACTTCACCTGACAAACGGAGCACGATATGCGCACCATCGGCCTGATCGGCGGCATGAGCTGGGAGTCCAGCGCCGAGTATTACCGCCTGATCAACCAGCAGGTACGCGAGCGCCTCGGACCGTTGCGTTCGGCGAAATTGCTCATGTACAGCGTCGACTTCGGTCCAGTCGAACAGGCCCAGCACGCCGGTCGCTGGGACGATGCGGCGCTGATCCTGGTGGATGCCGCGCAGCGCTTGCAGGCGGGCGGCGCCGATTGCGTGGTGTTATGCACCAACACCATGCACAAGGTCGCCGGGCAGATTCAGGCGGCCATCGACATTCCCTTCCTGCACATCGCCGATCCGGCCGCTCAGGCTGCGGTCGAGGCCGGTGCATTGAAGGTGGGACTGCTGGGTACCGCGTTCACCATGGAACAGGACTTCCTCAAGGAACGCCTCGCCGCCCGGGGCTTGACCGTGCTGGTGCCGGAGGCCGGGGAGCGCCAGGCCGTGCACCAAATCATCTACGACGAGTTGTGCGTCGGCGTCATCAGCGAAACCTCGCGCCGGGTGTATCAGCAGGTCATTGCATCACTGGCACAGCGCGGCGCCCAGGCGATCATCCTTGGTTGCACGGAAATTGGCTTGCTGATCAAGCCCGAACACAGCGCCCTGCCCTTGCTTGACACCACCGAGCTGCATGCGCAGGCTGCGGTGGCGTTCGCCCTGGGCGACTGACTCAACCGGCCTTGGGCGTGCGGCGCAGGCGCGCCATGCTCAAGGTGTCCACCAGTACGCCGTCGCGCACGGCGTAATCACGGAACAGACCCTCGGTTTCGAAGCCGTACTTGCGGTACAGGGCAATGGCCGCTTCGTTGTCGGCATATACCGAAAGCTCGATGCGCTGCAGATTCATCCAGTTATCGGCAATATCCAATGCCGTTGCGAGCAACTTCGACCCTACGCCCTTGCCCTGCCACGCCACCGCAACGCCCATGCCGAAACTGCCGGCATGGCTGCGACGAATGCGTGAGAACTGCTCCAGGCCAATGTTGCCGACGACCGTACCTTGATGCAGGGCCACCACTTTCACCAAGCGTTCGTTATCCAGCGCCAGGCGACTGCGCCAGAGTTCGGTGGACTGAAACGGCATTTGCAGGGTTTGACGGGCGATTGCCGGATCGTTGTACAGCGCCGCAATGCCTTCGATATGGGATTCGTTGAAGCGTTCGAGGGTGATAACGGGTTCGGTGGTTGGCATGGGTGAATCATCCTTGAAGCAGACATGGCCGTTCACTCTATAACGCTACCTGCGGGTGTGGCGAGAACCAATGTGGGAGCCGCCCGGACCAAGCCCGCTCCCACATTTTGATCGCATTCAGTTTTCGAACCATTCGCGACGCTCTGTGAAGGTGTTTTCAATCAACTCGACGATCATCCGCACCTGCGCGTCGTCCCCGGAATGGGCGTTGACCGCCATCCACACCTGACGCCGCATCGGCTGGTCAAACAAGCCCGGCAAGGCAATCAGCCCGCGGTCGAAGTGGCTCATGTAATGCGGCAACAGGCCGATGCAGGCGCTGCATCGGATCATCTCCAGCATCAGCCCGTAGGATTGCAGTTGCACCGCCCCCGCCAGGCGTTGATCCACCAGTGCACTCCAAGGCCGGAAGCATTCAACCTGACAGTCCTGTCGCCATTGCACCAAGAGAAAATCGGCCAACTCATCCAGGCTTTCCGGCCTGGAAGCGACCCGCGAATAGCGCTTGGCAATGTGCGGCAGGTATTCCAGTTGCACCAGACGCCGGGCTTCGGTGGTGGCAAAGCTTGGCCCCGGTAACGGCGACTCGGTTTCACCCAGCCACACCACCACGTCGGCGCTGACCGACTGCAAGGCCAATTCGCTGTCGAGCGTGATGATGTCCAGGCGCACGCTGGCGTTGCGCCGCAGCAGTGCAACCAGGTCACGTCCGAGAATGTCATGCAGGATCGAATCCGCCACGGCCAGGCGAATCAACGGCTGCTCGATCACTGGCAAATTGCGCTCATGGGCCAGGGCGATCAATTGTGCATGCAAGCGCAAGCCATCGCGGCTGAGGCTGAAGCCATTGTCGGAAGGGTTGAACAGTGAACACTGGAGCTGCGTTTCCAGCAGCACCAGTTGCCTGCGCAGGCGGGTGGCCTTGATGTTGAGACTGCGGGCGGCCTGCATGAAACAACCGCAACGGGCGCTGACGGTGAAACACAGCGCCAGTTCGGGGTCGATTGCCGCCGCCAACTGGCGCCAGGACGCGTTTTTATCGATGGCTACACGATACTCGGCAGCACCCTGTTGGGCGCAGATTTCCATGACTGACATCGAAGACTCCCTGTCGACCTGACACTGACAGTTGCATCCTGCAGAACGTTCATGAACCTGCTGTGACAATGACTCAGGCGCTGGGTGTCTGCCGAAAGCTCACCGCCAGGCGATTCCAGCTGTTGATGGTGGTGACGGCGATGGTCAGGTCGACCATTTCGCTTTCACTGAACTGCTCCCGGGTTTGCGCGTAGACATCGTCCGGCACGTGGCTTTCGGAGATCAAGGTGACCGCCTCGGTCCAAGCCAGCGCGGCTCTTTCCCGCGGATTGAAAAAGTTGCTGTCGCGCCAGACCACAATGGAATACAGACGCCGGTCGCTTTCGCCCAGGCGCCGTGCATCCACCGAGTGCATGTCGGTGCAAAAGGCACAGCCATTGAGCTGCGATGCGCGAATCTTGATCAGGTGCAGCAGGCCCTGCTCGATGCTCAGGCTGCTGGTCAGGGCCTCCATGGCGATCATGGCTTTCATCGCCTTGGGGGACGCGCTGTAGTAATCCAGACGGGGGTTCATGGAGCGATCTCGTGCAGGCGTGAGGTGATCTTCACGGTAGTCGCTGGCGCGGGGGCATGACAGATCCAATCAGGCGAATTCCCCGGGGACCACCGCCACCAGACCAATGGACGGTTTTTCCACTGCACAACTTCTGTACCACAAGCGGATAAGGGTAATCTTGCGCGACGCACACGCGCCTCAACAGCCCCGGAGCCTCGCCGGTATGGAACTACATGTTGTCATCAACGGCCGCAAGGACCTGGCCGGCCAGCTGTACAACCAACTGCGCAGCGCCATCGAGTCCGGACGCCTGACCGCCGGGACGCAACTGCCGCCCAGCCGTTTGCTGGCCGAACAATTGGGTATTTCGCGCAAGACCATTTCCGATACCTACGCCCAGCTGACCTACGAAAACTTCCTCACCGGGGTGGTCGGCAAAGGCACTTACGTCAACGCGCGCGCGTCGAAGGTGCAGCGCAAACAGAGCCACACCGAGCTTGGCGGCTTCGAGGTGATCGAGTCCTGGCGCAACCTGCCGGTGTTTCTGCGTCATCCGACCCTGGAAGGCTCGCTGCGCTACGACTTCATTGGTGGCGCCACCAGCAAGGGCCAGTTCCCCCAGGATGACTGGCGGCGCTGCACCTCTCATGCGCTGCGCCAGATGGCCGGTTCCAAGGGTCTCTACAGCCTGCCCGAGGGCTTGCCCGCCTTGCGCAACGCCATTGCGCAGCACATCGCGTTCTCCCGCGGGGTCAATTGTCAGGATGAGGATGTGGTGGTGTGCAACGGCGCGCAACAGGCGCTGGACCTGATCGCCCGGGTGCTGATCAGTCCGGGCAGCCTGGTCGCCATGGAGGACCCCGGCTACCCGCCAGCGCGTCTGCTGTTCGGCACCCATGGCGCCACGGTGATAGGTGTGCCGGTGGACGCCGAAGGCATTGTGGTGGACCGGATTCCTCGCGGCACGCGCCTGATCTACGTCACCCCGTCGCACCAGTTCCCGCTGGGCATGCCGATGAGCCAGGCGCGCCGGGAAGCACTGCTGGCCAAGGCCTATGAGTTGGGCGCGATCATCATCGAGGACGACTACGACAGCGAATTCCGCTATGAAGGCCGCCCCACCGATTCCCTGCAGAGCATGGATGAACGGGGGATCGTCGCGTACGTCGGGACGTTCTCCAAAACCCTGTTGCCGGAACTGCGGCTCGGCTATGCGATCCTGCCGCCGGCGATCCTCGAGGCCGTGGTGCGCGCCAAACAGCTCACCGACCTGCACACCTCGACCCTGCCGCAATGGGCACTGGCCAAATTCATCGCCGAAGGCTGCCTGCTCAAGCACATCCGGCGCTGCCATACGATCTATGCCGGGCGCCGCGAGCGGATCCTGACGCGCATGGCCGGCGATCTTTCGCCCTGGCTGGAGGCGGTGCCGTCCACCGCCGGTTTCCACATGGTGGTGATGTGCAAAGCGCCGATGGATATTGCATTGGTGATCGAACTGGCGAAAAAAGTCGAAGTCGGGCTCTATGCCATAGACAGCTTTTTTTATCAGGAAACGCCCAGGGCCGGGCTTTTCTTCGGTTTTGGCGCCATTGAAACCCTCGACATCGACATCGCCTTGGACCGTTTGCGCGACATCCTGCAGCAGGTGGCCTGACGGATTGGCCTGCGACTTTATCCGGTGATTGGCTATTGGCGGTCCCGGGGGCCGGGCCTATCCTGCATAGGCGTTATCCCTCAGTGAGCAGGATTCGTCCGGCCTGATTCAGGAGTGTGAGCAATGTCCCATGAAGTGATCAATACCGTACAGGTGCAGGCCGCCGCCGGCCGCTCGGATGAACTGGGCAAGCAACTGCAGAAGATTGTCGAAACCCTGCGTGAACTTCCCGGTTGCGAATCCTATATGGTCGACCGCTGCCCCGAGGACACCAATCGCTGGACCGTCAGCGCCCACTGGCAATCGGAAGCGGCCATGCGATCGCATTTCAACTGTCCGCAGGTCCAGGGTTTTATCAGCCTGATCGATAGCCAGCTGGCCAATGCCGTGGACTTCAACAGTTTTCCGATCGTTTAACCATTTCCTGTGGTGAGGGAGCTTGCTCCCTCACCATCATTTTTTCTCCGTTGGCCCTTCTGCAATTGGTCCCCTCGCCTTCCAGAATATTGGCTGTTTAACCTCTACTGCTTGCGGACTACTGTTGTTTTCGACAACTAACCCACCGCAGGTAAAGAACCATGAACATGTCGCGCTTCTGTGCTGCCCCCCTTGCCGCCCTGGCCCTGATATTTTGCGCATCGGCCTTTGCCCATGACCCTTCGGAAAAGGTCACCGTTTTGCAGGACGAAATGCTGAAAAACGTGCCTGGTAAAAAAGCGCTGATGATCGAAGTCGATTATCAACCCGGCCAGTCGTCCATCGCTCACAAACACGATGGCACCACCATGGCCTATGTCATTTCCGGAGAAATCACCTCCCAGGTGAAGGGCCAGCCAGCGAAAACCTACAAGGCTGGTGAGTTCTGGTATGAGCCGGCGGGTTCGGAACACATGGTGTCGAAAAACGCCAGCGCAACCCAGCCGGCCAGGTTGCTGGCATTCATGGTTTTGGCCACGGACGAGAAAGTGTTGATCCCACTGGAACACTGATGGCTGAACGTACAGCTATAAATAAAAAGGCTCGAATCGCGGATTCGGGCCTTTTTATTTCCTCACGCAATTAACCGATGACGTTTAAACCAAACAAAACTATTGGTCGCCTGACAAGTGTGGATATTGGCTATTTAAATAAATCAACCTGGGTTTAGTCTTGAGTTACCGCCGGTACAACACCGGCAACTTTAACTTTCGACTGAAGTTGTTTCACTGGAGAAACACCATGAAACTTGCGCTCGCCAGTACATTAACGATAACTGCCCTATTAGCCGGTTGCTCCGTTCCCACCGCACCGACAGCTGTCTCTGCCCTGGACGGCATCTTCACTGAACCGGTTGGCCGCAGCGGTGCCGCGCATATCCCCAATGGCAGCGATGTCTCGCTGGGCGTTGTCTACAGCCGCAATACCCAGACCAATCGTGCATACCTTCGGGACTATCAGGCCAACGCCGGCACCGGCTTCGGGCAGAGCTTGCTGGTGCAGCCGATCCATGACGCCTATGTAGCCACATCCAATCCTGACTTCGCCATAGAAGGCATCAAGACCTCCTTGCAGCGTCGGTTTGGCTCGGTCACGGTGTACCCGGACATGCAAAGCCTCAGGGCCGCGAGACCGGATGTCGTGGCGATCGTCGACACCCGCAGTCAACTCATGACGTCGCGCAGTTCAGACATCGAGTCTCATGTCAGTGCAGACTTTTATGATAAAAACTTCAATTACATTGGCACTGCAAAAGGGCATGACGCCAAAGCACTCAGTCCGGTTTGGGCCGACTACAAACGCAGTGAAGAGATAGTTGCGGACATTAATGAACAACAGAATGTACAAGTCAGGGCGCTGCAAAAGTTTGACCAGTCGCTCAATAATTTACTAACCAGCCCGACAAGTAATGTGTCGATGCTTGGTAATGAACCAGGCCAGAAGTTGTATTGATTTCACAGCCCTCTTCGCGAGCAAGCCTGCTCCCACAGTAATTGGTGCCTTACACACCACTCATGTACACCCCGATTACTGTGGGAGCGAGCTTGCTCGCGATGGCGCCGGTACAAACACCACAAGATTCCCAGGCGAAAAAAAACCCCGCATCTTTCGATGCGGGGCTTTTTCATTCAGCGCCTGATCAGGCAGCCGGTTCCAGCTCGGCGGCGACAGCGGCAGGCACTACCGCTTGACCGCTCAACGCCAGGTCCAGCAGTTCGCGGTTGGCCACTGCGTACATGGCGTAGTCGGTGCCGCTGGCGGCACGGATTTCCACCAGCATGACGCGCCAGCGCTCGATCATGCTCTCGTGCTGCGCCATCCACAGGGAAAGCCGTGTTTCCACGTCCTGGGTGCCGTCGCCCTGTTGCAGGACCGAGATGGTGATCGCACGTTGCTGCCAGTCCACATCATCCCGGAACGCTTCACGGGCCAGGGCCTGCCAGTTGTTTTCAACCGGCAGAGCGCTGATCTGTTGTATGTACCAGGTGATGTCCAGCGCACTGCCTACGGCGAAGTAGGCCTTGGCCACTTCGGCCGGATCCTGGCCAGTCACGTCGGAAGCCTCGATGATCGGCAGCAGGGTGTACAGGTGCGAAGTACCAGCCACCATGCGCGCCAGCAACTCCGGCACACCGGCTTCGACGTACGCCTGATAACGGGTCTGCCAGGTTTCGCGGATCTCGCCACTGAGCAGCTCGTCGAGTTTGAGACCCAACTCTTTCAGGTGCGGACCGAAGTGAGCGACGTCACGGGCAGCGTTCTGCTCGTTGCGACGGGCACGCAGGAACCAGCGCGTAGCGCGACGGCCCAGACGCATCAGCTCGTCCATCAGCTCCAGTTGCACGTCGGCGGAGACCTGGTAGTCCAGGGCTTCGATCTGACGGAACCAGTGCGGGAGATGGAAAATGTCGCGCACGATCACGTAGGCGCCGGCCACGTTCGCCGGGCTCATGCCGGTCGACTCTTTGAGTCGTTGAACGAAGGTGATGCCCATGTGGTTGACCAGATCGTTGGCGATCTGGGTGCTGACGATTTCGCGCTTCAGACGGTGACGACGCATGGCCGCGGAGAACTTGCTCACCAGGGTTGGCGGGAAAGCGGTTTCCATGTCACGGGTCAGGTAGTCGTCGTCCGGCACCAGGGAACCCAGCAGCTGCTCCTTGAGGTCGATCTTGCTGTACGAGATCAGCACCGACAGCTCGGCACGGGTCAGGCCATGGCCTGCCGCAATGCGCTCGTTGATTGCATCTTCGGCCGGCAGGAACTCGATGGCGCGATCCAGCTTGCCACGGCCTTCCAGGTCGTTCATCAGGCGCTTGTATTCGGCAATCCGCGGCAAGGCGCGACGGGCTGCCAGCGACAGGGCCTGAGTCTGCTTGTAGTTGTTGCCCAGCACCAGACCACCGACTTCGTCGGTCATGCTCGCCAGCAACTGGTTACGTTGCTTGTCGGTCATGTCGCCGGCCTGAACCACTTCGTTCAGCAGGATCTTGATGTTCACTTCGTGGTCGGAGCAGTCCACACCACCGGCGTTGTCGATGAAGTCGGTGTTGGAACCGCCACCATTGAGGCCGAACTCGACGCGACCCAGTTGGGTCATGCCCAGGTTACCGCCCTCGCCCACGACTTTGCAGCGCAGTTCGTTGCCGTTCACGCGCAGTGCATCGTTGGCCTTGTCGCCGACATCGGCGTGGGTTTCGCTGCTTGCCTTGACGTAAGTACCGATACCGCCGTTCCACAGCAGATCCACCGGTGCCTTGAGCAAGGCATTGAGCAGTTCGGTCGGGGTCAGCTTGTCGGCCGAGATGTCGAAGCGTTCCTGCATTTGCGGGGAAATCGCAATGCTCTTCGCGCTACGGGAGAAGATGCCGCCACCTTCGGACATCAGGCTGGTGTCGTAGTCCGACCAGGCCGAACGTGGCAGGTCGAACAGGCGCTGACGCTCGGCGAAGCTGCTGGCTGGTTCAGGGTTCGGGTCGATGAAGATGTGCAGGTGGTTGAACGCTGCGACCAGTTGCAGCTTGTCGGACATCAGCAAGCCGTTACCGAACACGTCACCGGCCATGTCGCCGACGCCCACCACAGTGATGTTGTCTTCCTGGACATTGATGCCGCGCTCGCGGAAGTGGCGTTGTACGCCGACCCACGCGCCCTTGGCGGTGATGCCCATCTTCTTGTGGTCGTAACCGGCCGAACCACCGGACGCAAACGCGTCACCCAGCCAGAAGCCGTAGTCGATGGCGATGCCGTTGGCGATGTCGGAGAAGGTCGCAGTGCCCTTGTCCGCCGCCACTACCAGGTACGGGTCATCGTGGTCATGACGCACGACGTTGGCCGGTGGCACCAGGGCGCCGTCTTTCAGGTTGTCGGTGATGTCCAGCAGGCCCGAAATGAAGATGCGGTAGCAGGCGATGCCCTCGGCCGCGATCTCGTCACGGCTGCCGCCCAGTGGCAGGCGACGCGGCAGGAAGCCGCCCTTCGCACCCACCGGCACGATCACCGAGTTCTTCACTTGCTGGGCTTTTACCAGGCCCAGGACTTCGGTACGGAAGTCTTCTTCACGGTCGGACCAGCGCAGGCCACCACGAGCCACGTTGCCGAAGCGCAGATGCACGCCTTCGACGCGCGGCGAGTAAACGAAGATTTCGAACTTCGGTACCGGCTTTGGCAGCTCGGGAATCAAGTGCGGGTTGAACTTGAAGCTGAAGTACGACTTGTTATGGCCGTTGGCATCGGTCTGGTAGAAGTTGGTGCGCAGGGTGGCCTTGATCAGGTCCAGGTAGCGACGCAGGATGCGGTCTTCGTTCAGTACCTGGACGTCGTCCAGGGCGCTGTGAATCGCGTGTTCCAGGCGTTGCTGCTTGTCGTCCAGATCGTCGCCGGTCAGCTTGCGCGCCAGGTAGAAACGGGTCTTGAACAACCGGGTCAACTCGCGAGCGATGTCCGTGTGGTTGTTCAGGGTGCTGGCGATGTAACCCAGGTCGAAGCCCAGACGAATCTGCTTCATGTAGCGGGCGTAGGCACGCAGCAGCGCCACGTCGCGCCATGGCAGGCCGGCGGTCAGTACCAGACGGTTGAACGCGTCGTTCTCGGCATCGCCACGCACGATGTGGACGAATGCATCCTGCAGCGTGTCGTTGAGCTGCTGGATGTCGAGTTCCAGGCCTTCGGCGGCGGTGAACGCGAAATCGTGAATCCAGAACTCGCGGCCACTGTTGTGGCGCAGGCGATACGGGAACTCACCCAGCACGCGCAGGCCGAGGTTTTCCAGGATCGGCAGGACGTCGGACAGCGCCAGCGGGGTATCGGCGTGATACAGCTTGCAGTGCAGCATACGCTGGCCGGAAACCTGGCCCAACGGCTGGTAGAAGCTCATCACCAGCGGATTTTTTTCGTTGAGGCTCAGCAGGTGCTGCATGTCGACCACAGCCGAGTGGGCTGCGAAGCGCTCGCGGTAACCGGCCGGGAAGCCTTTCGGGAAGTCGGCCAGCACGTTGGTGCCGTGGGCTTCACCGAAGCTTTCAATGGTCAGGGCGGCGTAGTCGTCCTGCCAGCTGCGGCAGGCCTGCACCACTTCTTTTTCCAGCAGCAGCGGGTCGATATCGAGGCGGTTTTTCGGATCGACGCGCAGGATCAGCTGCACACGAGCTAGCACGGACTCGGAGAAGAAGGTCCAGAACTCGCAATCGGTCGCTTTCAGGCGATCCATCAGCACTTGCTGGATCTTCTGGCGCACTTCGGTGGAGTAGATGTCGCGCGGCACGTAGGCCAGGCAGTAGCAGAAACGGCCGTACGGGTCTTTGCGCAGGAACACGCGAATCTTGTTGCGTTCCTGGATCTGCACGATCGACATCACGGTGCTGAACAGCTCGTCCACCGGGGTCTGGAACAGATCGTCGCGCGGTAGCACTTCGAGCACCTGCGCCAGTTCCTTGCCCAGGTGAGCCTTGGCCTGGAAGCCGGAACGGTGTTCGATTTCCTCGACCTTGCGGCGGATGTACGGGATCACCCGCACGCTCTCGCCATACACCGACGAGGTGTACAGGCCCATGAAACGGCATTCCTTGATGACCTTGCCGTTGGCGTCAACTTCACGGATCGACACGAAATCCGGGTACGCCGGACGGTGGACACGGCTTGGGTGCGAAGCCTTGGCGAACGACAGCAGGGTCGGTTCGCGCAGGTAGTTCACGGCGTAGTCTTCGATGCGCAAGTCATCGTAGGTCAGGCCGGCACGCAGCAGTTTGGTCAGGCCGAGGAAGGAGTCCTTGTCGTAGACGATATGGCCGCCATCGGCTTCATCGCTGACCACGAACTCCTCATAACCGAGGAAGGTGAAGTGGTTGCCCACCAGCCATTCCAGGAAGCTCTTGATTTCGTTCTTCTCGTCGCCATCGACGGCGAACTGGCTGTTGTCCAGCATGGTCAGGATTTCCTGGACCTTGGCCTTCATCGGCTCGAAATCGCCGACGGCCACGCGGACTTCACCGAGCACCTGCTCCAGCTCTTTGCTCAGTACATTGAGCTCGGCGGTGTTGGCGCAGCGGTCGATTTCCAGGTACATCAGCGATTCTTGCTGAATGTCGTCGCCCTGGGTGCCTTTAGGCAGGATTTCCAGCAACTCGCCCTTGCTGCCACGACGCACGCTCAGCACGGTGGTTTGCAGGGTATGGATGCTGTAGCCGCGGCGGTTCAGCTCGGTACGCACCGAGTCCACCAGGAATGGCAGGTCGTGGTGCAGCACTTCGACCGCGGTGTGGGTCGACTGCCAGCCGTGGCGTTCGTAATCGGGGTTGTAGACGCGCACTTGCGGCTGCGCGTGATCGAAGCGCTCAAGCATGCGCCACGCAGAAAGGGTGCAGCCAGCAAGGTCGGACAACCGACGCTGGGTCAGCTCGTCAAGAGAAATGATGCCGAAGAATTGTTCAGCGAACAGCGCCACTTGTGGCAGTGCCTGTTCACTGATGTGCTGCGCCAGTGCCGCTTGCAGTTGGTGCTGGAAGTCGGCTTTGCTGGCTGCGGTGAAGAACGCCATCTGTGGTACTCCGCTTGGGCTTGTTATTGATGGAAGCGTCGCGTGCAAAACCCCTGTTCGGGGCTACCCGTCACCCTGTTCCTGATTCTCGGGCAGAGGAAACAGGGTGACAGGTGGGTGAAGCTGGACGAGACACTCAGGTCACATTCACCTTCCGTGAATGGGCATCTGCAAAAACGACTGGGCCAGGTGCAGCGCAATGTCTTTACGGGTGCTCATCCGTTGCGCAGCTTAACCAGTGCGGCAAGGCCCATGCTTGCGGTGCTGCGACATATTCGGTCATCGGTACGCAGCTCAAGGCATGCGCATCGAACAACACTAGCAGCCACAGGCGATTTCGGGGGCTAACTGGACGGTTTTTGCGGGACATTCGTGCCAGAACGACCGGTCGGGACGCGCCCGCCCCGCTTCAACCAGAAATTGACAACATCCATGATCGCCGAACCGACCATGGACGCTATTGGGGCTCATTGAAGGAACCTCGACCGATTCAGTCGATCAAGTCTTCGATTGCTTGAAATTTACTGACTGTCGCGCAGTCGTAACACATCATTCGAACCGTGACTTTGTCCATGCTGGCGTCGACGTTGCGCGAATCACATTCGCGGCAGAACAGCTGCAGATGTCCGGCCAGGTCCGCCCCGCCAGTATCGCCGGAGAAAAACCGTGGCACCAGCTCGTCACGCCAGTAGCCCCCCGGCGATCTGGAAAAACCTGCGCCGCTGTCCTTGAGCACCACGTCATACAAGATTCGGTGCAAAGCCGACTGCGGCACTCGCGAATCGCGATAGGCGGTTTTGCGCCAGTTTCGCGCCAATGCATCCTGCGCCGTGCCCAACATGCTGCCCGGGATGGTGTTGCAAGCATGGGGGCGGCCCCTGGAGTTGCCGGTGGCATAAAAGTGTGCGGCATTCTTCACCGCCAACCGCGCAAAGTAGTAGATATGACTCACCGAGAAGTCCTGCAGGAGCTGGTCGACAACTTTTTTCGCACGCCCTTGGGCACTGAATACAAAGCTCACTTCACTGGCCAATACCTGGATGTACTGAATCGACTCGTCCCGCGCCAGGCTAAACATCAAGGCGGACAGCTCGCTTTTCCAGGCGGGCTGAACAGTCTCGGACAACTCTTGATACAAAGCTCGATACAGCGCGTCGCGAGTGCTTCGTACATCGGGTTCCAACGCGACATTGGGTATCCAGCGCACGGAGGAAAAGTCATTGATCCGGTAATCGGACGCTCGATCGAAAGCCTTGATATCGCCATCCAGATCGACGTCCAATGCACCGGTCTCGTGCAAATCCCAAACCAGCGCTTCACTGGCCTCGTCAGTAGGCGCCAGGTGTTCGCTGCGGGATCCGGCGATAAGCGAGGCAATGCGCTCGGCACCGCCTACCTGGCCGTCGTCCAGCAAGGCCAGCAGTGCCAGTTTCTGGACGAAGCCCAGCGAGGCATAAGGCACCGCCGGACGTGGCGTGGCGTAGCGTTTCTCCAGCTCGAGACGATCGCGCCGCGCTTGTGCGGCAATTTCCTCCTGGCGCAGCTTGTAGCACTCGTTGCAAGTACAGAGTTTGCGTCGCCAGTGGCCGGGTTCAAAGTGATAGTGCTCGCAACGTACACACTTGAAGTGGTTGCGCAGTGAGACAGGCGTGCACTTGGCGTGCCGACGCACCCACATGGGCAGGTCGCAGTAGGGACAGGTCAGGTCCTTGCTGATAATCGGGGGCAAAACCTTCAACAAACTGCGGACTTCAGGCGCAATGTTGAACTCGATTTTCAGATCGGCACTTTTTTCACCATTCAGATAGCGCTGGTACAGTTGCTCGATCTGCTCCTCGGACAGGTGCTTGATCTCATCCGCCCATTCGAAATACTGACTCATCGAAAGAGGTCCTTTTTTCATGATTGACTGCGCAATCCTTTGCGTCTGGGCGATCACGCTAAGGGATTGAATTGCGCCAATACAAGTAAAAAACCTGCGGACGGGCGTTTTTTTCACCGCTCGCAAACTTCCTGCAACAGGACCTGAAATTTCCTAGGGCAAGTTAGGAATAGTCCGAGAGAAACACCTCTCACAATTCAAAAAATCGAATTTTTAACGTTTTTCCATTCATCAAACTGATAATAAAAATCGGTTTCTTCCCACAGATCCCGCACCATAAGGCACAGAAATTTTCTGTGGGCTGGGAGAATTGCTTTTTTGTTACGTGGCCCGCTGCGCGGTGTTTTTCACCAAGGCTCGGAGGCGGACTTTCGTGTAACCAAACTGCACTTGATCGCTCGGAATCTGATTCCTCACATTGTTGGGATGACAGGGATAATCCGCGAATAAATAGCTTGTCCCTGATACAACCCATTGCTGAGTGTTGTTATCCACCCCCAACAAGCCAGCGAAATGTCCTACATTTTTTTATGAAAATACCTACTCAATTTTTGATCGCTTTTTTAAAGCGTTTCGAGACATTATTTCTTTCAAGTTTTTTCATTTCCTCGAGTGTCCACGATGCCGACGAAAACATTTAGCTTTCGTCTTCCAGAACTATCCAGAGCAGACCGTAACGCTTGGCGATTCAGTCGATCTGCACATCACGGAGATGACCAATGGAGCTGCGGGCGTGTCCCATTATCCGCTCGGGCTGACTGTCTTGCCCGACAAGTGCATGAGGTTACTGATCGGGTATCACAGCAAACTGTTCGAACCCATACAAATCGAGAGGATCAAGACCTCATTAATCGGAATTCTTGAGGCTATTGCCACAGACGTAAGCCAACGTGTCTCTACCAGAGGAATGGTTTCATGAAATCACTGCTAGAGACCATCGACGAGTTCCCCTTGTCGGTCAAGATCTTGCTCACTCTCTCACTGGCACGGTCCGTGAGCTTTTTTGCACTGCTGCCGTTCCTGCCGATTTATCTTCATGAGGTGCTTGGATTCGACATAGAGCAAATTGGCTATGTGCTCGGACTCTGCTTATTGGTCGGCACGATTTCCAGCGTTTATGGTGGCTATCTCGCGGATAAGATCGACAAGGTTAAACTCTTGATCGCATTGGACCTGGGTCTGTTGTTGCTGTATCTGGTACTCCCGCCAACTCAGAATACGATTGTATTTCTTGTCTTGCTCGTTCTCCTCAACACGGCCTCGGCCACGATCACCGTAGTAGGGAACGCTTTACTGTCGGAGCAACTGCCCCAAGAGATTCGCGCCAAGGCCTACTCCTTGCGTTACGCGCTCCAAAACATTGGTGCTGCGATTGGACCCTTTTTGGGCGCTTGGGCGGTACGCTACGTATTCAATGCACCCTTTTGGATAGCGGCAGCTTTCACCCTGCTGATTCTGCTACTCCTTCTGTTCTTTCGTAGCGCCTTCACTCCCGTCACGGCCGCACCCCCCGCCGATGCCGAACGAATGAAGTTCGCAGGAACCCTTGCAGTGTTACGGGGGGACCAACGCCTTTTATTATTCACCCTTGGCGGCATTTTCAGCATGGCCGTCTACGGACCATTGCTGACCTACCTGTCGCAATATCTCATCGTGGTGGAAACGGCCAGTGTCGCTTACGAAACGGTGGCCTACCTCTCCGCCGCGAACGCCGTCGTCGTCATATCATTGCAGTATCTATTTGGCAGCTGGATCAAGGAGGAGAAACTCCTGGCTTGGGTGTCGCTAGGATCGGCAGCCTTCGTAGTAGGACTGATCGGCCTTTCCCTATCGCAGGAACTTTGGATTTGGGTGTTCGCAATTATTATCTTCACTATCGGAGAGATTATCATCGTCCCAGCCGAATATATGTTTATCGACAAGATTGCCCCTAACCACTTGCGCGGGATCTACTTTGGCATGCAAAACCTCGTTTATATGGGAGTCGCCATTGGACCAATTGTGTGCGGAATAGCATTGAAGTACGCAATGCCCGGTGCAATGTTCTACGCCTTGATCAGCATGACGTTAATTGGTTTGTTGTTCTATTACGTTGGTTGCCGACGGGCCGAGAGCGGAGGAGAAAACCATGTTCGTGTGGGATGAACAGAAGAACGAGAGTAACCGAACAAAACATGGCGTGACTTTCGAGACCGCCGCCCGAGTGATCGACGACCCGCTGAATATCACATCACTCGTCTCCTGCGAGAAAGGTGAGCCTCGCTGGCAAACCCTCGGCACGGTCGACGGTGCAATAGCACTACTCGTCGTACACGTGATCGAAGACAATCCCGACGGGATGGAGGTTTTCCGCATCATCTCTGCGCGACACATAACGAATTCTGAGCGACGGCAGTTTGAATCACTCTACAGCCAGCGCCAGACACAAGTACTTGGGCATGCAGCGAGCCCAAATGATCGGGGTTGGTTCGGGCCACGAGGATATCGCGCGCGTCGCAACGGCAACCAAGGTTAAACGTCCATATTCTATACTTAACAGGTTGGGCTCGTGTTCAGTTTGCCCCCATGAAAAATGGAGTAAAGGCAATCCACTACGCATAACTATCTTCCACACAAACCAGCAGAAAATCCTTCGGGCTGGCAGAATTGAACTTTGTTTGCCTTCACAGCGATTCCAGAACAAGGACCCCTCCCATGCAAATGACCACCGCCCTCTTGATCGTCAACCCTTGCGACGACGAAGAAGACAACATGGCCATGCTCTGCTGCCACAGCGACCAGGGCGAAATGTTCCTGATGAGCCGCTACCCGGATGAAGACGAGCTGGAAATCACCCTCGACGGCGAACCTTCGACCCTGGATGGCGTGAAAATCACCCTCAGCCCTTCCCTGCTGAAGATTGAAATTGCTGCTGCGGATGCTGATGCGTTGAATGGGGATGATGTGCTGGAGATTACCTTTGATGCCGACATGGTGGATCTGGCTGAAGTGGAAGAGACTTTGCAGAACATTCTTAAAGGTACCGGGACTTACATCAGCGAGCTCTGATAGCGCCTGGGCTGGCCTCATCGCGAGCAGGCTCGCTCCCACAGGGGATCTCCAGCGGACGCGAAACTTGCATCCGGCACTGTCCCAATGTGGGAGCGAGCCTGCTCGCGAAAGCAACCGAAAGAACACCACCTCTCTCCCGCCCCATAAAATTCAAACAACTTTGCCAACCAATTCCCGCACTTTGCGCAAAATGCCGTTAGTCGCCGCCCCCCGCGATGGATTAAAGTAACGCCCCCAGCCCTGGCGTACTTCGAACGTCCTCGGCCACCCTTTTGCAGGAACAGTCATCGATGGAACATCGTGAAGCGCTATTAGCGCTGCGAACCTTTCTTTCAACGCAGATTCTCGGCCAGGAAAAACTCATCGAGCGCTTGCTCATCGCCCTGCTCGCCGACGGCCACATGCTGGTCGAAGGCGCTCCTGGCCTGGCCAAGACCAAGGCCATCAAAGAACTCGCCGAAGGCATCGAAGCCCAGTTCCATCGCATCCAGTTCACCCCTGACCTGTTGCCGGCCGACATTACCGGTACGGAAATCTACCGCCCGGAAACCGGCAGTTTCGTGTTCCAGCAAGGCCCGATCTTCCACAACCTGGTATTGGCGGACGAAATCAACCGCGCCCCGGCCAAGGTCCAGTCGGCGCTGCTCGAAGCCATGGGCGAGCGGCAAGTCAGTGTCGGGCGCAGCACCTATGAGCTGTCGCCGCTGTTCCTGGTGATGGCCACGCAAAACCCCATCGAGCAGGAAGGTACCTATCCGCTGCCAGAAGCCCAACTTGACCGGTTCCTGATGCACGTGAAAATCGGCTTTCCCGATGCCACTGTCGAGCGCCGGATTCTGCAGCAAGCCCGTGGAGAAGCCCTGAACGGCGAAGCGAAGCCTGAGCGTCGGGTCACTCAACAGACGATTTTTGTCGCACGCAAGGAAATCCTCGGCTTGTACATGGCCGACGCCGTGGAGGAATACCTGGTGCAACTGGTCATGGCCACCCGCACCCCGGCCAAGTTCGATCCGGAGATGGCCGAGTGGATCGCCTACGGCGCCAGCCCGCGCGGTTCGATTGCCCTGGACCGCTGCGCCCGCGCCCACGCCTGGCTGGCCGGACGTGATTTCGTCAGCCCGGAAGACATCCAGGCCGTGCTGTTCGACGTGCTGCGCCATCGCATCATTCTGTCCTTTGAAGCCGAAGCCGCTGGCATCGATCAGGACCGGGTGGTCCAGCGGATTCTCGACGTCGTAGCCGTCGCTTGACCCTGATGAACGCCAGCCTGCCGCCCGAGCCGGGCATCCGTGTCAGCCTCGCCGACCTGATCGAAATGCGTCATCGCGTGCGCGAAGTACAGCTGTTTTCCACGCCGAGCCAACGCAGTCCGCTGATCGGCCTGCACCATTCCAAATTGCGCGGCCGTGGCGTCGACTTCGATCAGGTGCGGGTCTATCAGGCCGGCGACGATGTGCGCACCATTGACTGGCGCGTGACTGCGCGCACCCAGGAGCCTCACACCAAGCTGTTCCACGAAGAACGTGAGCGGCCGATTTTCATCATGGTCGAACAAAGCCGCCGGCTGTTTTTCGGCTCGGGCCTGATGTTCAAGTCGGTGCTCGCCGCCCAGGCCGCGAGCCTGATCGGTTGGGCTGCCCTGGGGCACAACGACCGGGTCGGCGGCCTGGTGTATGGCGACAATGTGCACTACGAAATCAAGCCTCGGCGCAGCAAGCAAAGCCTGCTGCAGTTGCTCAACCGGCTGGTGCGGGTCAATCAGTCGCTGACCACCGAAGGCGAGCCGGACCGCGACGCCTTTGGCATTGCCTTGCGCCGAGCGCGGGAGGTGTCACGTCCGGGCAGCCTTGTGATTGTGATTTGCGATGAACGCGCGCTATCGGAAAGCGCCGAGCAACAGCTGAGCCTGTTATCGCGTCATTGCGACCTGCTGCTGCTGCCGGTGTCCGATCCGCTGGATCATGCCCTGCCCGCCGCTGGCCTTTTACGTTTCGCCGAGCGTGGCGCGCAATTGGAACTCGATACGCTGAATTTCGATCTGCGCCAGACTTACCGGGCCCAGGCCGAAGCACGCATCGCCCGCTGGGAGCTGCTCGCGCAGAAACTGCGGGTCTTGCTGATGCCCCTGAGTACCCAGAGCGAGATGGTCGAGCAATTACGCGAATACCTGAACCCACAGAAACCGGGGAAAGGTCGATGAGCAGCCTTGATCAACTGCAACCACTGATATCCCCGCCACCGGTGGAATTCTGGCCTCCGGCACCGGGTTGGTGGTTGCTGCTTCTATTGGTGCCACTGATCGGTTTGGGCCTGTGGCAGCTGCGTCGCTTTATTCCGGACAAGCGCCCCGTGGTACGTGCTGAACAGCCGCTTGACCCGGTGCGCCTGGCCGCCCTGGCGGAGCTGGCCTTGATGCCCAAACCCTACGACGGTGCGCCAGCCGGAGCCTGGCTGCAGCAACTCAACGGCTTGCTCAAGCGCCTGTGCCGCAACCACTACCCCTACAGTCAGAGCCATACCCTCAACGGCCGCAAATGGCTGGCGTTCCTCGACAACCGCTGCCCGGCCGCCGGCCTGACCCGCTGGATGGTGCTTGTGGAAGGCGCCTACAAACCCGAA
Organism: Pseudomonas sp. KH_046_1; assembly: GCF_057839025.1. NCBI lineage: Bacteria > Pseudomonadati > Pseudomonadota > Gammaproteobacteria > Pseudomonadales > Pseudomonadaceae > Pseudomonas > Pseudomonas sp. KH_046_1. Next base: position 2,837,455 of record NZ_CM174481.1, on the reverse strand, counting down.
TGCAAACTCGACGACAAGGCCATCGCCGGCCTGACCCAGGCCGTCGACACATGGATTCGCAAGCATGTTTGAGTTCGCCTGGCCGTGGATTTTTGCCCTGTTGCCGCTGCCGTGGCTGATGCGCATCGTATTGCCGGTGGCCGACAGTGGCGAACCGGCGCTCAAGGTCAGCTTCCTCAGCGACCTGGAAGGCCTCGCCGGGCGTCGCGCCCGGGCCAACCTGCCTGCATGGCGCCAGCAGGCACCGTTCATACTGCTGTGGATGTTGCTGCTGGTCGCGGCGGCGCGCCCGCAGTGGCTCGGCGAACCCTTGCCGATTGCCGCCAGTGGCCGCGATCTGCTGGTGGCAGTGGACGTTTCCGGTTCCATGGACTTCCCTGACATGCAGTGGCAGGACGAAGATGTGAGCCGACTGGCGCTGGTCCAGCACCTGCTCGGTGATTTCCTCGAAAGCCGCGAAGGTGACCGGGTCGGCCTGATCCTGTTCGGTAGCCAGGCCTACCTGCAGGCACCGCTGACCTTCGACCGCCACACCGTACGCGTCTGGCTCGATGAGGCACGCATCGGCATTGCCGGCAAAAACACCGCCATCGGCGATGCCATCGGCCTGGCCCTCAAGCGCCTGCGCTCGCGCCCGGCAACAAGCCGCGTGCTGGTTCTGGTCACCGACGGCGCCAACAATGGCGGTGAAATCGACCCGCTCACCGCTGCGCGGCTGGCGGCCAAAGAAGGCGTGAAAATCTACCCGATCGGCATCGGCGCCGATCCGGAGCAAAGTGGCACGGTCGGCTTTCTCGGCGTCAATCCGAGCCTGGACCTTGACGAGCCTTCCCTCAAGGCAATCGCCGAGGTCACGGGTGGCCAGTACTTCCGTGCTCGCGACGGCAAGGAACTGCAGGCGATCAAGAAAACCCTCGATCAACTGGAGCCCGTGGCCCAGCAACCGACCCAGGCCCGCCCGGCCCAAGCCTTGTATCACTGGCCACTGGCCCTGGCGCTGTGGTTGAGCATGCTGCTGGTGGCCCCCGTACTCTGGCCGGACAACCCGTTGCAACGCCTGTTTACCAAGGATCTGTATTTGCAAACGCAATTGCTGCCCGACTGGCGCCAGCGTCTTAAACGCCTGCGCCTGCGGAGGCGCCGATGAGTGCGCTGTGGCCCTACTGGTTCCGGCCTTGGTGGCTACTGTTGCTGCCGCTGCTTGGCTGGTTGCTCTGGCAACTCTGGCACCGCAAGAAGCGCGCCGGGCGCTGGCAGATGATCCTGCCAGCGGCCTTTCACGCAGCACTGCTCAGCGGTGGCAGTGGTCGCGACAGTAAATTGCCCTGGATCGCCCTCGGTCTCGCCTGGCTATTGACCGTGCTCGCCCTGTTGGGTCCGGGTTGGCAACGTGTCGAGCAGACCAGTCAAAAGCCCGCCGATCCGCTGGTGGTGATTCTCGAGCTGACCCCGGAAATGCTCGCCACCGACGTCACGCCCAACCGACTCGAACAGGCACGACGCAAGCTGCTTGACCTGCTGCAGATCCGCAGCGACGCGCAAACCGCCATCGTCGTCTACGCCGGCAGTGCCCACACACTGGTACCGCTGTCAGATGATCTTGCCACCAGCCGCAACCTGTTGGATGTGCTGAAGCCGTCGTTGATGCCAGAGGCCGGTCATCGCGCCGATCTGGCGGTGCTCAAGGCCCTGGCGCTGCTCGATCAGGCTGCTTTGGGCGACGGACGGATCCTGCTGATCGGTTCGTCCCTGACCGACCAGGAGCGACTGGGCATCCGTCGCGCGCTGAGCGGCAAATCGACTCAATTCCTGATGCTCGGCATTGGCACCGCCGAAGGCTCGCCGATCACCCAGGAAGACGGCAGCTTCCTCAAGGATGAACAAGGCGCCATTCTCGTGCCGCGCCTCGACGAGCCTGGCTTGAAAAGTTTTGCCAACGACCTGGATGGCCGCTATCGCCAGGCGCGCCTGGACGATAGCGACCTGCACGCCCTTGGCCTGCTCGACGGCCCACGCAACTTGCGCAACGACGGTCAGACCTTGCGCCTGGACACCTGGGCCGATCAGGGTTACTGGCTGCTGCTGCCACTGTTGCTGCTCGCGGCCTGCGCGGGACGTCGCGGTTGGCTGCTGTGCCTGCCGCTGCTATTGGCGCTGCCTCAACCGAGCTACGCCTTCGACCTTGCAGACCTTTGGCTTCGCCCTGATCAACAAGGCCTGCATTTACTCAAGCAGAAGCGCCCTGCCGAAGCCTCCCGACGCTTCGAAAACCATCAGTGGCAAGGCGTCGCGCTCTATGAGGCCGGCGACTACGCAGGCGCCGCCCAGCGGTTTGCCGAAGGCGACGATGCCCACGCCCACTACAATCGAGGCAATGCCCTGGCCAAAAGCGGTGAACTGGAGGCAGCCCTGGACGCTTACGAACAGGCACTGGAACGTCAACCGGATTTGCGTCCGGCACTGACCAACAAGGCGCTGGTCGAACGCCTGCTCAAGGAGAAAAACACGCCACCCGCTCCGGAGCCAGATGCAACCAGCAACGCCCGGCCCGAAACCGAATCGGCGGAGCCACCGCCCGGTGCCGCCGCCCAACCCTCGAGCAGCGGCGAACCGAAAACCGAGGGGCAACCGCCCCGCCCGGGTGAGGAACAATCGCCCACCAGACCGCCGAAACCGGGGACCAACGAGGTACCGGGCAGCGAACTGGGTGACGAACAACACACCACACCACCCTTGCGCCCGGCCACCGACAGCATCGAAGGTGAACAGCGCCAGGCACTGGAGCAGTGGCTGCGGCAGATCCCGGATGACCCCGGTGAACTGCTCAGACGCAAATTCTGGTACGAACAGCAACAACATCAGGATCAGGAAGAAACTCGATGACCCGCTTCACCGTTTTATTGCTCGCGCTGCTGCATGGCCTGTTGTTCTGCACCGTTCAGGCACAGGCAGCAGAACTGGTCGCCAGTGTTGATCGCAGTCGCCTGAGCTCGGGCGAGACGGTCGAACTGACCCTGGAATCCAGCGATGTCACTCAATTCGGCAAACCTGACCTGGCAGCGCTGGAGCCGTTGTTCGAAGTGCGCGGCACACGCCAGGTCAACCAACTGAACACCCTGAGCGGTGAAAACCAGGCCACCACCCGCTGGATCGTCACCCTCCTGCCCCGGCAAAACGGCAGTGTGGTGATTCCGTCACTGCAACTGGGCGAACTGCAGAGCCAGCCGATCACCCTGCAAGTGGTCGAGAGTGAAACACCGGACAACCCGGACAAGCGCGCCGTGGTGTTCATTGATGCCAACCTCGATCAAACCAGCGTCTACGTACAGGCCCAGGCTGTCCTGACCCTGCGCATCTACCATTCGGTGTCGCTGTACGACGACAGCAGCCTGCCACCCTTGCAGGTACCTGACGCACGCATCGAACAATTGGGCGAATCACGCACCTACGAAAAGGACATCGACGGCTTGCGCCACGGCGTGATCGAAATGCGCTACGCGATCTACCCGCAACACAGTGGCGAACTGATCATTCCGGCACAGGTCTTCAACGCCGCGCTGGTCGACCCACAACCGGTACAGGACACAGCCCAGGGGCCCAAAGCCGGCAAGCTGATGCGCGTCACCTCGACCGAACTGCTGTTGACGGTCAAGGCCAAGCCCATCACTTATCCGGCCGATGCCCCCTGGCTGCCTGCCCGAAGCCTGACCCTGAGCGAAAGCTGGAACCCGGAGCCGGATCACACTCAGGTCGGCGATTCGCTGACCCGCAGCCTGACGGTGAAGGCCGAAGGTTTGTCCAGCACCCAACTGCCACCGCTGCCCGGCACCGATGTCGGTGGCCTGCGCCGCTACCCGGATCAACCGGTGCTCGGCAACCAAATCAGCGAACGTGGCCTGGTCGGCAGCCGTGAAGACCGCGAGGCCCTGGTGCCGACGCGGACCGGCGCCATCGAGTTGCCCACCGTCGACGTGGTCTGGTGGAACACCTTCGAAGACCATCTGGAACACAGCAGCCTGCCTGCCCGCACGCTGCACGTGGCGGCCAACCCGAGCCTGGTGGTCGACACCCCGTCCGGCACCTCACCGACCGATGCCAGCGCCGACAGCGAAGCACTGTGGCGCTGGAAACTCAGCACCTTGATCCTGGCCTGCACCACCCTGCTCGGCTTCGGCCTCTGGTGGCGTGGCCGCTGGCAACCGGCGGTGGCGCGTGCCGCTCAAACCGGCCCGAGCCCGCGCACCGTGCTCGACGACCTCAAGCGCGCCTGCCAGGCCAACGATTCCCACGCCACCCGCCAGGCCCTCGACGCCTGGGCCCGCCAACAACCGGAAACCCTGGCCGACATGGCCGCCCGCTTCGTGCCACTGTCCAACGCCCTCGACGGCCTGAACGGCGCGCTGTACAGCGAAACCGGCCAGTACTGGCAAGGTGACGAGTTGTGGCGGGCGATCAAGGCGATCCCGATTGCCGAACGGGTGCAGGACCCGGTCGGTGACAGTGGGTTGCCGCCGCTTTACCCCAAGTAAACACCAACCTAGAAGCAAAGATGCATTTGTGGTGAAGGGCTTGCCTGTGGCGAGGGGGCTTGCCCCCTCGCCACAGGCAATCTCCCTCGCCACAGAGCATTCCATTGCGCGACCGGGCATTTAAACCAGTAAACTCTCCCCCCTTTCGCCGCCTTCATTTTTCACGCGGCCATTACCAATTTTGTAGCGGAGTCCGCCTTGCGCTTGTTTCACACCTCCGACTGGCACCTGGGGCAGAACCTGCACGGCCAGGATCGCGATTTCGAGCACGGCTGTTTTCTCGACTGGCTGTTGCGCCAGCTGAAACTGGATCAACCGGATGTGCTGTTGATCGCCGGCGATATCTTCGACACGGTCAATCCACCGGTCAAAGCCCAGGAACGTCTCTACGACTTCATCGTCAGCGCCCACGAACAGCAGCCGTTGCTGACCGTCGTGATGATCGCCGGCAACCACGATTCCGGCTCGCGGATCGAACTGCCCGCGCCTTTGATGCGGCGCTTGCGCACCCATGCCCTCGGTCGTGTGTTGTGGCTGGATGACGGGCAACTGGATGCCGAACGCCTGTTGCTGCCCTTGCCCGATGCCAGCGGTGAAATCGCCGGCTGGTGCCTGGCGCTGCCATTCCTGCGTCCCGCGGAAGTCACCGGTGCGCACTTGGGTGACAACTACCTGCGCGGGATCGGCCAGGTGCACGAATGGCTGATCGAAGCGGCCAACGCCAAGCGCCAGCCGGGCCAGGCACTGATTGCCATCAGCCACGCGCACATGGCCGGCGGCTCGGTGTCGGAAGACTCCGAGCGCAGCCTGATCATTGGCAATGCCGAAGCCCTGCCCGCCAGCCTGTTCGGGCCGAGCATCAGCTACGTTGCCCTCGGCCACTTGCACAAACCGCAGAAGGTCAACGGCGAGGAGCGCATCCGCTACAGCGGCTCGCCGATTCCGCTGTCGTTTTCCGAGATCAGCTATCAGCACCAGATTCTCGACATCAAGCTCGATGGCGAGACCCTGCTCAGCGTCGAGCCGAAACTGATCCCCCGCGCGGTCAACCTGCAACGCATCGGCCCGGCGCCATTGAGCGAGATCCTGCTGCAACTGGCGGACCTGCCGAACATCGACCTGTTGGCCGAGATCCAGCGCCAGCCGTGGCTGGAGGTGCGGGTGCGCCTCGACGAACCGCAACCCGACCTGCGCAATCAAGTGGAAACCGCCCTGCAAGGCAAGGCCGTGCGCCTGGTGCGCATCGCCGCCGAGTACGCCGGCAACGGCGGCCGTGACGGTGCCGACGAAGGCAGCACGCTGATCGAGCTGGACCAGCTCACGCCTCAGGAACTGTTCAGCCGCGCCTGGCAGGACAACTACGGCAGCGAGGTCGACGAGCAGACCCTCAAGGACTTCGCCGAGCTGTTGCAGGACGTGCAGATGGAGAGCGAACAGCCATGAAAATCCTCGCGATCCGCCTGAAAAACCTCGCCTCCCTGGCCGGGCCATTTGAAATCGACTTCACCGCTGAACCCCTGGCCAGTGCCGGACTGTTCGCCATCACCGGTCCCACCGGCGCCGGCAAAAGCACCCTGCTCGATGCCCTGTGCCTGGCGCTGTTTGGCGCCGTGCCACGCCTGAACAACACCGGCCGCGACGCCAAGGTGCCGGACGCCGATGGCGAAATCGCTACCGGCGACCCGCGCACCCTGCTGCGTCGCGGCACGGGTGAAGGCTATGCGGAAGTGGATTTCGTCGGTGTCGACGGTCGCCGCTACCGCGCCCGCTGGGAAGCCAATCGCGCCCGGGACAAGGCCGCTGGCAAGCTGCAGGCCAGTCGCCAGAGCTTGCGTGACATCGATCAGGATCAATTGCTCGCCAGCCAGAAAGGCGAATACAAGACTCAACTTGAAGCCGCACTGGGGCTGAATTTCGAACAGTTCACCCGCGCGGTGATGTTGGCGCAAAGCGAGTTCAGCGCATTCCTCAAGGCCGACGACAACGACCGCAGCGAACTGCTGGAAAAGCTCACCGACACGGCGCTCTACACCCGCCTCGGTCGTCGCGCCTTCGACAAGACCAAAGAGGCTCGCGAGACGCACAAGCTGCTGCAGGATCAGGCCAGCGGTGTGACGCCGTTGTCACCCGAAGCCCGCGCGGAACTGGACGGGCGCTTCAACCAGGCGCAGCAACAACACAAGGCCCAGCAGGCGCAGCTCAAACAACTTGAACTGCAGGACACCTGGCTCAAGGACCTGCGTCGCTTGCAGGACGAACATCTGGCCGCCAGCGAACAACTGCAATCGGCGCAGACCCACTGGGAAGCCCTGGCCAGTGAACGCTTGAGGTTAACCCGCCTCGAACAGCTGGCCCCGCAACGGCACCAGTTCGCCCGTAAAGCCGAGGTCGATGCGCTGCTGACACCCTTGGCGGCGCAAATTGCCTTGCACACGCAGCAGCATGGCGAGCTCGGCGAGCGTCAGACGCAGCTTGAGCAACAGCTCAGCGCCGCCCGAATCGCCTTGAGCGAAACCCAACAGCGACAAGCCGACAGCACGCCGTTGCTGCGTCAGGCCTTCGAAGCGCAAAGCACCCTCGCCCGCCTGGCCAAGGACACCGCCCTCAGCGCCGAAGCCAGGCAACAGGCGCAACAAGCCTGCACCCAGGGCCAGGGCACGATTCAGACCTTGCTCGATCAGCAAGCCCGCGGCGCCGCGGACTTGCAGCGCATCGCCAGCGGGCTGGAGCAAAGTACGCATCTGGCACCGTTGAGCGATGCCTGGAATGCCTACCGCGACCGGCTGCAACAGTTGATGTTGGTCGGCAACCGGTTGAATCAGGGTCAGGCCGAATTGGCCAGCCTGGAACAAAACGCCGCGAGCACCGACCAGGCACTCACCGCGCAGAAGCAGCAACTGGAGGTGCTGTTCAAGGAGGCCGGTGCCGAACCGGATGCCGTCGCCGAGCAGATCGGCATTCTGGGCAGCCTGTTGCAGGACAACCGCAAGCAACTGCGCGCCGTCGAAGACCTGGCGCGCCTGTGGGCCAGCCAGCAGGACCTGGACAAGCGCGGCGCCGAGCTGCAACAGCGCCAGCTCACCGCGCAGCAGGAACGTGAACGCCTGACCCAGGACGGGGTCAAGGCCAAGGCTGATCTGAGCGTTGCCGAACAGACCCTCAACGTCACCCGCGAACTGCTGGAGCGTCAGCGTCTGGCGCGCAGTGCCAGTGTCGAAGAGCTGCGCGCGCAATTGCAGGATGACCAGCCGTGCCCGGTCTGCGGCAGCAACGAGCATCCGTATCATCAGCCGGAAGCCCTGCTGCAGAGCCTCGGCCGCTTTGATGAAAGCGAACAGGCCAACGCGCAGAAGGCCGTCGACCTGCTCAAAGAAAGACTCACTGACTTGCGCGCCGAAGTCGGTGGGTTGATCGCCCAGCAAAAGGAACTGCTGCAACAGCAGGAGCAACTGGCGACCCAGCAGAAAGCCCTCGCCCCAAGTCTGGAAGCCCATCCGCTGGCGACCCAACTGCTGAATCAGGATGCCGCCAAACGCGACGCCTGGCTCATCCAGCAAAACAGTCAGCTCAACCAGAGCATCAGCCAGGACGAGCAACGGCAGAGTGCACTGCTCACCCTGCAACAGGATGCCGCGCGCCTGACCCAGCAACTGCGCCATGCCGAAACCGCGCACCAGCAAGCGGCTCAGCACCTGAGCAATCAACAGCGCGAACTGGGCAACGACCGCCAGCGCCTGGACGAAGAACTCAGCGCATTCGCCAGCCTGCTGCCGGCCGAAACCCTGCAAGCACTGCGCGTCGAACCGGCCGCGACCTTCATGCAGCTCGACCGGCAGATCGCCGAGCGCCTGACGCAACTCGAGCAACAAAAGGAAGAACTGGCCGAGCAGCAACAGCGCCAGCAAAACCTGGAGAAGGAACAGGATCGCCAGCACAGCCGCGTGCAGCAATTGCAGGCCGCCGAACAGCAGTTCAGCGGGCTGGCCGAGCAGCAACAGGCGAGTCAGCACACGCTCGGGCAATTACTCGGCGGACACAGCAGCGCCGAGCATTGGCAGCAGCAACTGGAACAGGCCGTGGAACAGGCGCGCAGCGCCGAAGCCAGCACCGCGCAGACGTTGCAAAGCGTCGTCACGCAGTCAGTGCAAATCGCCGCCGAGCTCAAGGCCCAGCAGGAGCGCTTGCATGCACTGGAAGGCGAAGAACGTGAGCTCGCCGGCAAGATCGGCGACTGGCGTGCCCGTCATCCCGAGCTGGATGACGGCGGCCTCGAAGACTTGCTGCGCGTCGACGACACCCAGGTCAGCGAACTGCGCCAGCGCTTGCAGCACAGTGAAAAAGCCATCGAACAGGCCAGCGTCCTGGTGCAGGAACGCGACAAGCGCTTGCTAGATCACCAGGCACAACACAACGGCAACCTTGATGCCGAGCAGTTGGCCAGTGCGCTGATCGACCTGCAAAACCTCGCCGCCACCAGCGAGCAACACTGCGCCGAACTGCGCGCCGAGCAGGCCGAGGACCAGCGCCGGCAGAACGCCAATCAGGCCCTGGCGCAGCAGATTGCCGACGCCTACAACGAGTATCAACGCTGGGCGCGCCTGAATGCGTTGATCGGCTCCGCCACCGGCGACACCTTCCGCAAGATCGCCCAGGCCTACAACCTCGACCTGCTGGTGCACCACGCCAACGTGCAATTGCGCCAACTGGTGCGCCGCTATCGCCTAAAGCGCGGCGGCAGCATGCTCGGCTTGCTGGTGATGGACACCGAAATGGGCGACGAACTGCGCTCGGTGCATTCGCTGTCCGGTGGCGAGACCTTCCTGGTGTCGCTGGCGCTCGCCCTCGGCCTGGCATCGATGGCGTCGAGCACGTTGAAAATCGAGTCGCTGTTCATCGACGAAGGCTTCGGCAGCCTCGATCCGGAATCCCTGCAACTGGCCATGGACGCCCTCGACGGCTTGCAGGCCCAGGGCCGCAAGGTCGCGGTGATTTCCCACGTACAGGAAATGCATGAGCGGATTCCGGTGCAGATCCAGGTCCAGCGCCAGGGCAACGGCCTGAGTACCCTGGAGGTGAAATGAACACCCTGTATTCCTTCCGCCGCTGCCCTTACGCCATGCGCGCACGCATGGCCCTGCGCTACTCGGGCGTGGCCGTGGACATTGTCGAAGTCAGCCTGAAGGCCAAGCCCGCCGAAATGCTCGCACTGTCGGGCAAAGGCACGGTGCCGGTGCTGAGCGCCGATGGCCGGGTGATCGACGAAAGCCTCGACATCATGCGCTGGGCCCTGGCACAGAACGATCCGCAGGACTGGCTGCTCAAGGATGATCCTGTGGCAGCGGCGCAAATCGCCCCCCTGATCGAACAGAACGATCAGGAGTTCAAGGTGCACTTGAATCGCTACAAGTACGCCGAACGTTATCCCGAGCAGCCGATGGAGGTTTATCGCGGCGAAGGCGAGGTGTTTCTGCAAAGGCTGGAGACGTTGCTGGAGGGACGCGACTACTTGCTGGCCAGCCATCCATGCCTGGCCGATGTGGCGTTGATGCCCTTCGTGCGCCAGTTCGCCCACGTAGACCGCGACTGGTTCGCGCAGACACCATATCGGCGGTTGCAGGACTGGTTGCAGCGGTTTCTGGAGTCGGAACTCTTTACTTCAATCATGAAGAAATAGGCCAGGCACTTTACGCCAACACCCCACACATCCCGATCGCCGAGCAATCCACCTGGAACGGCCCGAAAACCACGCCTTCATTCCTGATCGGCGGATTACCGGCCAGCATGCCTTGGGCATTGGCGTTTTCGATGTTGCGGGCAATGTTGTGATTGGCTTCGATGGCCCGTGCCACCGAGCCCGCCGAGCCCTGGCCAATCCCCAACAGGGAGGATCCGTTGGTCATGAACGCCAGGAAGGCGATGACCCAGAGCCTGTGCCCTTTCATGCGCCGATGACTCCCGCGAGTTCAGCCTGATCAACGCCCGCGTTTTGCGCACGGTGTTCAAACTGGATGCCGGGATGAGCGACCTGGATCGGTGCTTCGAAGGTGGATTGCGACTGCGCTGAAAGGCTGACCAGCAGCACCATGGCAAGGTAAAGACCGATCGCCACATAGGCGCCGTGTTTGGCAGAAGTGAGAATTGCGCTGGCCATGATGTTCTCCGCAGGCATGTTTCAATACCCACAGAATCGATCAAAAAAGCCTGGGTAACCACTCAGGGTTATCCATAGTGACCATCAGCCTCGTTGATCATTAAGCCAGACTATTTCAGTCTTCAATAAAACTTATCAAGCGCTCGCGCGCAGCCTCCGGCTCGCCCGGAACAGGGTCGGCTGCCGACAGAATGGGGGTGGAATAGAGAAACAGAAGAACCAATGCCAGACGCGTCACCATGCTGCCGATCCTTGCCGTGAGGAGGAGTCAAAAAATCAGCGTCAATTTAAACGTATGGCTATGTGATATCAAGCGCGACATTGATGGCAAACTGATACTGTCGCAAATGCGTTATGCAGGAGCGACATCACTCTGATCGTTTTCAACACCCGTGTTTCAACATCAGGGTCTTCGATCATCAGTGACTTCGCTCCTGCATAAAGGCAGGGGTGAGCGTTCAGGCTTGGGTTTTGTGATCCAGCGCGGCGTAGAAGTTGGCGCTCTGTTGCAGGTACTTCTGGGTGTAGCTCTGGGTGTGGGCTTTTTTGTCGCTGATTTCAACGTTGGCACTGGCTGGCAGCGCAACGGTGGCAGAAATGGCGGAAGCGGCGATGACAGAGAAGATGTTGAAGTTCATGGCGGTATTCCTCGGATTCAGTTGGCTTGCTTGCCCGGTGGGGCCGTGAAGCAAACTTAACCCTCGAGGGTTCGTGCCTTGAAATGCTTTGTAGCAGTACCAGATATCAGCGTCATTGATAAAAGCAGGCAGGCCCCATCAACCGGGGCCTGCGGCTTATTGACGCAGCAGAAACCTGAGGTCGCTCGGGGCGTCCATCGGCAGTTTTTGCACGGTTTTGCCCAGCAAACCGGTCTTGGCGTCGCGTTCGACGACGACAATCTGGTTGCTCTTCTGATTGGCGATCAACAGGAATTTGCCGCTCGGATCGAGGCTGAATTCCCGCGGATGATCGCCCTCCACCGCCCGCCGTTGCAGCTCACTGAGGTGGCCGGTCGCAGGATCGATGGCAAACACCAGCAGTTGATTGGCGGTGCCACGGTTGCTGACATAGAGGAACTTGCCATCAGCCGAGGCATGCAACGCTGCCGCAGCCTTGTCCGAGACCGGTTGCCCGGCAGCCAGATCGACCATCTGCGTCTGTTTGAGTTGGCCGTCGTGGTAATCGAACACCGCCACTTGCGCGCTCATTTCCATGGTCAGCCAGGCATGTTTGCCATCGGCGCTGAACAGCAAGTGGCGCGGCCCGCTGCCCGGCGGCAGTTGCACGAATGCCGGAGTGGCCGGGGTCAACGGCAGTTCCGGGTTGGCCTTGGGGTCGAAGCGGTAGGCAAACACCCTGTCAGCGCCCAGGTCATTGGCGAACACGTATTGGCCGTCCGGTGAGGGGATGGTCGAATGCACGTGGGCCGAGGCCTGGCGCTCGGGATTGACCCGGCTCGCCGGGTGACTGCTCATCTGCACCACCGGTTTGAGCTTGCCATCGGCCGCCACCGGCAATACCGCCAGGGTCCCGCCCGGGTCTTCGGCCACCGAGTAATTGCTGACGAACAAATGGCTGCCATCGGTGCTGAGGCTGGAATGGGTCGGCTCGTTGCCCAGGCTTTGTACCTGGCTGATCAGGCTCAGAGCATGGGTCTTGGGATCGATCGCGAAACTGCTGACGCGCCCTACCGGATCGGTCTGGCCCGGGCCGTTTTCGTTGACCACGAACAGGTGTCGCTGATCCTTCGACAGGGTCAGCCACGACGGGTTTTCGCTCTTGATCACTTGCAGGGGCTTGGCATCGATCTGCCCGGTGCGGCTGTCGAAAGCCAGGCGGTAGATGCCCTGGCTTTGACCGGCGGTGTAGGAGCCCACCAGCAATTGGACACTTTCGGCCATCGCCGTTTGCACGCCCATGGCGCCGATGCTGCCGGCCATCAACAGTGGCCAGAGGTTACGCATCGCCATTCGCGTCTTCACCGTCATCGTTGTCACCGCGAAATGCCGTCATGCACACCAGTCGGTGCTCGCCGGAATCGCCGGTGATCAGCCAGCTTTGCAGGGTTGGATCGAACGTCGCCGCCTGGATCTGCGCCGGCGTGAACTCCCAGTGTTTGGCCGCGCGGCCATCCATGCATTCGATATGCAGGTTGTCGATTTCATCGAGGGAGAATTCGAAAGCGTGCAAGCCGTCGATTTCCACCATATCGCAGTGTTCGAGGACGTTGAGCAGGGTGTCGGTTGCGGAAGTCATGGCAGTCAATCTTTGAATGGGAAAGCGCCAATGATAGCTCATTGTGTCCCGATCCAATGTGGGAGCGAGCCTGCTCGCGATAGCGGTATTCCAGTCGATGTAGATGTTGACGGGTAGTCCGCTATCGCGAGCAGGCTCGCTCCCACAGGGATTGTGGTCAACCGCTAGAGTGCCTCGCGGGACGATTGCACATCCACCAGACGCTGGATGCGCAGCGGATGGCCGTTCTTCAGCGCGTCCGGCAGCAAGCTGTCCGGGTAGTTCTGGAAGCACACGACGCTGGTGCAACTGGACGATGCCCGTAGCGCGCTGAATGTAGTACTCGGCTCCGAGCTGTCCTGAGCGACACACCGGCTGGTCACCAGGCACGATCTGACACACTTTTCGAGCGCTCAGGTGGTAGCGGGATACCGCACTTGCCTGCGACGAACTCGCCATTCTGGCAGCGAAACCACACTTCTTTCGCTACAGAACGGTATCCGATATGCAGAATCAATCCGCCGTCCCGCCAGACGAGAGTCAGGGACAACCCACACGCCCCGCTACCAGCGACGCTCCCTCTCAAGCGGTCGCCCGCCGATTCGCCAGCCGACCGACGTTGCGCCAGGTCGCCGGACAACTACTTCACGACAGTATCCTGGAGCACTACCCGCCTCTGGCCCTGGATCTGGATGTCACCCGGCTGGCCATACCCAACCGGACGGGAGGATGGGACCTCAAGCTATTGATCGACGTGGCCCTGGACTATCTGGGCAACAACACATCGCTGAATCTAACGGCAGAAATTGACGGACGCGTACACTTCCTCACCAACCGCACGCCTTCGCGTCTGACCTACGAAGCGCAAGGGCCAAAGCGTCCCGACATGGGCGTTATCCAGGAAAAAATCCAGTCATTGGCATTGACCCTGGGCACCCGGTTTCAGGATGCCCTGACGGCCTACTGGAACCAGGCGCACGACACCAGGGTCAGCCACTGGCAATGGTTGGGTGACCTGTTGGCAAGCGGTCTGAACAGTGCGGCGAGCCTTCTTCCCGCCGCTCAAAAAGATGACAGGGCCACACTCTACGAACTGGCTCGATATCCCGACCGTCGTGAGCGCCTGACCATCCCCCACCCTGACGGTTTTGTGCATGCCTATTGCCTGGAAACCTGCTTGGTCCGCAACGGCGAAAGCACGTCCTTCACCACGCCGGACCTGCTCGTGGTGCAAGGAAGCCGGACTTTTTTGTACCGTGTTTCAGGCCGTCTGGAGTCGTACCCGAGCATGGAAGCGTTCAATCAGGCCTGGGGGCGTGAGGTGGAGCGCCAGTTCATCGCCGACAAAGTCGTGATCAAGCGTTCCGAGCCCGATGGAAACATCTTCGACACTCAGGCCGCATTGCTGCTGGAGCGCCAGTTGGAGAACCTGGACGCCATCCGGCTTCCCGCCGACCAGGGTGTTCGCGCACTGGAAGAACGCTTCGCGGCCAGTACCGACCCGGCCCCTTACTTCAGCCATGCCCCGGCGCCTGACCAGCAACCTGTCGAAAAGATACGCGCGACCCTGCCCCAATGGCTCAAGGACGCCAGCGACAGCGAGCGTGCCGAATATCGTCAATGGCTGGTCGAGCAGGCGCAATGGCAACGACTGACAGGCGGCAAGTCCTTCCTCGACGGCATCGAAAACCTGCATGATTTCACCAACAATGCCTTGCGTGATCAGATGCGCCTGGACCATCCCGATTCCGATTGCGAACCTGGCGATCTGCTGCTCAATTTCCGGGTGGCGGCCGGTGATCTGGGCAGCGGCTTCATCACCCGCGTCCCCATGACGCTGACCGAACTGGCCATCCAGAACCTCAGCGCCACGCCCTCGGGCAGCATGACCATCACAGACAAGACCGGTAAAGCCGTCCCGTCGTGGCTGACCGCCGACTACATCCTGGGTGAAAAAGGTCTGTTCAGCAGCACCGAAGGGCTGGTCAGTCGGGTGAACATCGGCGAACGTTACCCGCACACCCTCAAAACCCTGCTGCTCGATGACAACAGCGAATCGCAACGTCGGGAAATCCGGTTTGGCCAGGCGCTCAAGGTACAGCTGCCACTTCAGGCGCTGGAACACACGATCCGCGGCGAGCACGGACTGAGCTTCCAGGGCTACCGATTTATCAAGGCCGTCTTGCACACCCAAGCCCCCGAGCGCGTCGTCGACGGCCAGGGCATCGTCGTCCGCGCGCTTGCCTTTACCCGCAAGGCCGGCGCGGCCGCCGATGTCGTCGACAACATGTTCATCATTGAGCCGCGGGACACCGGCATCGGCCCGCATATCCTGTATCGGCCCGTATACCAGGACGCCTTGCAGCAATTCTCCAGTCGTGAAGCATTGTTCAATGCCATTGCACAAGCCGGCCCCCTGCAAGACAGCGTACTGAGCTGGCTGCCGGACAGGGCCCGGCCGATCTACAGCAATGACGGGTTCAACAGCCCCCACATCCTTCGTTTCGGCCTGGGCGACGACACCGTCCGTTGGGAAAAACCGGAGCCGGCGCAATTGGCTCAGGACTCCAGCACCGAAGAAATACCTGGTTCCCTGGCACAGGCGCTGGCCACCGGGAATCTCACTCAGCACCTCTACGCCAGCAACGCACGGGCGCTCATTGACCTGGCTGACAGAGAGTCGGTTTCCAACGCCGAAAGCCGCTGGGCCATCGTGCGCGAGGGCGGCTGGTTGCTGTTCAACGCCTTGCTCCTGCCAGTGCTTCGTGGCCCGGCGATGCTGGCCGGCTGGATGCTGCAGCTGGCCGTCGCCCTGAAAAGCGATGTGACGGCGCTGCACAGCAATGACCCGACGGCCCGGGAACTGGCCTGGGTCGATTTGCTGCTCAATGTCGGGTTGATACTGCTGCATGTGTCGTCCCGGCCCCATCCGCCCGAGCTTTCGACACCCGCACCCCAGCAGCCACCGCGCCTCGCCCGCCTGCGTCGTCCACCCCAGGATGTCGCTCCTCCGACCGCCGTCATAGAGCAAGGCGTGGTCGGCTTGCCCGCAGAACCTCCGGCCGGCGATAAAACGCAGATCGATTTCATTCACTCCACCGCCAGGGATTCGTCAAGCCAGCGCCTGTTGAATGCATTGCTCGAACTCAAGGTCGCCTGGCCCGTCCCGGCTCCCGCCCCCGTTGAAATCGGCATATTCAAGGGGCTGTACCGTATCGACCATCAATGGCATGCCTCACTGGGAGGATTGCTGTTCAAGGTCAGTATCGTTCCAGGGTTCGGCGACGTTTACATCATTCACCCCGAAAAGCCGCTCCATCCCGGCTTCAAGCTCAAGACCGACGGACAAGGCAGATGGTCGCTGGACACGGGTCTGAAGCTGCAGGGCGCAGGCCCCAAGAATCGACTCAAAGCCAAACTCGCGGAAATAGACAAGAAACGTGAGCAAGCCACCGTTGAGGTCAACCGAATCGGTGGGACCGTATCGACGCTGGCAACACAGGCAAAGGATATGGACCGGCAACTGGAAGCCGCCAAGGTCGCGTACGAAAGCGCCCACAACGAACTGGGAGCCGCTCGTGTGCGTCTTCGCGCATCGCCCGAGGACCAGGCCCTCCAGGGCGACCATCGGCTCAAGGTCATTGCGCGCTCCCGCAGCCGGCTGGATTTCCAGGTATTGCAGGAAAGCGATCAGGTCATTGTCGATCAGATGATCCAGGCCCGTCGCGATTTGATCCAGGCCTATCGACAACTCAAGGACGTTGACGTGCGCTTCGACTACGAGCAGAAAGCCACCGACGAGTACACCGCGATCCTGACGGCTCATGAACTGAGGATTCGCCGACTGGCGTCCCTTTACCTGGCCAGCTTCATTTCCGAACAGGGCGAGTCGCTGATTGAGTTGCAATACAACATCAGTGACATCGAAGGCGCCCAGCGCATGTACGACCTTCTGGAAACCAACTTCGCCGCCTCCGAGCGACATGCGCAGGCAATCATCACGCTGGATGGCGTGCTGACGGAGCTTGCACAGAACTTCAAGACCGGACCGGCGCAACGCCTGAAATACCTCAAAGGCCACCCTGACCGCAGGTTCTCCAACCGAGTGGCCGCCCTCCTCGAATCGCTCGACGTACTCAACACCTTGAGCATTGACACCACCGTCGAGGCGAAAACGCCGCAGGAACAGTACTTTCTCAACGTTCATGAAGACCGTCTGGGCGCCATGTCAGCGCTCGAAGACTCCCACCTGGACCTGCTGAGCACGGATGGCTTTACCGCTCAGGAGCGCAAGGACGTCCTGATCAACCTGATCAAACACTACAAAAGGCGCCTGCAAATCAACACCTCACTGCTGGAGCTTGAGTCCCCGTTGATCCGCCCCCGCTATATGTCGCTGCTGATGGAGCGTCTGGAAATCACACGGGACAGTGCCGAGTCCGAACTGGCCGATCTGTTGCGCGAGGACGAATTTCTGCCGGTATTGCCCGTCGCCTTCAAACCCATCAAAGCACCGTCGAAGACCAAGCGGGTGTTCAAGTCGCGGGATAACGGCGACCTGGTCGGAGAGCTGGAACCGGCGACCACCGGCATGCCGTTTGCGACAATCGTCACCCGAAACCCGGTCACCCTTCAGGTCAGTGGTCGGTTCATGGAGCACCCCAATGAGGGATGGGTCGAGATTGTCGACGCCGCGCCTGTGCGGCCGACCCCGACACCGCAACCGCGTTCGTTTGCCGCGCTGCGCACGGAGGGGCAGCGGCTGATCGATGAAATCCCGGCCATTGAACGCTCGATAGAATTTCAGAAAAGAAAGCTCAGTGATCCGCAACGGCGGGATGAGCTCAACCCCCGCGACTGGAGCGATATGCTGGAACACCAGGCCAAACGGATCGAAACGTTGGCCAGCGAATTGGAGCACGCCCATCCAGACAACCCGCAAATCAACAACGTGCTTGAATCATTACGAAGTACGGCCACCGCCACCCAGCTCAAAGGCCAGCAGCATTGCATCGAGGGATACAAGGCGCAGCGCCCCCGGCAGGAAAGCATCGAGTACCTTCGCGACCGACAGGCGGTGGACATCGGCCTTGTGCAGGCGCTCAAACGCACGGCAGCCAAGGACTACCTGACGGAGTTCGCCATTCGGGAGAAGAACTCGGTGAAGGTGCTGTGGTACGCCCATTTCCACTACGCCCAGGCGAACAGCGCGCCTTCGACTTACACGATTGCCCACCTCAAGCGTCCCGAACATCGCTTCGTGACCCTCAAGGATCTGATCGCCCAGGCCGGGCCTGACAACAAATTGATCATCCGTGACCTCTACAGCCCCATTACCCCGCCACGGGATCAACGGCTGTTTCTGGATCTGGTGCCTGATCAATAACGTCTAAAACGCCGAAAGCCGCGCCTTTTCGAGGCAGCGGCTTTCGGTGTCGGCGCAACCACGCAATCAGTGGGCGAACAACGAATTGCCCTTCTGCCCCGCCAGTTTCTCCGGCTTGATCAGGAACCGCGCCAGTGCCGGCAACAGCCACAGCGCACCGAACATGTTCCACAGCAGCATGAAGGTCAGCATCAGCCCCATGTCGGCCTGGAACTTGATGGCCGAGAAGATCCAGGTGCACACGCCGATGGCCAGGCACAGACCGGTGAACAGCACCGCCTTACCGGTGGACTTCAGCGTCTGGTAGTACGCCTCTTGCAGCGGCAGGCCGGCACGCAGAAAGCTTTCCAGGCGGCTGTAGATGTAGATGCCGTAGTCCACGCCAATCCCCACCCCGAGCGCCACGACCGGCAGGGTCGCCACTTTCACGCCGATGCCCATGAAGGCCATCAGGGCGTTGCCGAGTACCGAGGTCAGCACCAGCGGCAGCACGATGCACAAGGTCGCCGCCCACGAACGGAAGGTGATCATGCACATGACCGCCACACAGATGTACACAAGGATCAGGATGGTCAGCTCGGACTTCTTGATCACCTCGTTGGTGGCCGCCTCGATCCCGGCGTTACCGGCAGCGAGGATGAACTCCAGGCCATCCTTGTTGTTTTCCTTGGCGAACTCCTGCACCGCATGCACCGCACGATCCAGGGTCTCGGCCTTGTGATCGTTGAGGAACACCAGCACCGGCGCCAGGGAACAGCTGTTGTTGTACAGGCCGTCAGCGCGGGCAATGGAGTTGTTCAGCACGTCAGGGTTACGCGACAGGGTCTCCCATTTCAGGTTGCCCTCGTTCATGCCCTTGATCATTTGCTTGGACACGGTCACCAGGGAAATCGCCGACTGCACGCCCTCGGTGTTCTGCATCTTCCACATCAGCTCGTCGATCGGCCCCATGGCTTCGTAGCGCGAGCAGCCTTCGGACTTGGTCTTGACCATCACCACCAACACGTCGGAGCTGGTGGAGTAGTTGTTGATGATGAAGTTGTTGTCCTTGTTGTAGCGCGAGTCCGGACGCAGCTCCGGGGCACCCTGGTCGAGGTCGCCGATTTTCAGGTTCTGGCTGTACCACAGGCCACCGCCAAAGGCGATCAGTGCCAGCAGAATGGAAACCGGGGCCACTTTCGCGCTGGCAAAGTTCGACAGCAGGCGCCAGAACGGATGCTCGCGAGTCGCGTCTTTCTTGCTGCGGTCGACGGCACGCTTGCTGATGCCGACATAGGAAATCGCCACCGGCAGCAGGATCAGGTTGGTGAACACGATCACCGCCACACCGATGGATGCGCCGATGGCCAGTTCACGGATCACACCGATATCGATGATCAGCAGCGTGATGAAACCCACGGCATCGGCGAGGATCGCGATCATCCCCGGCAGGAACAATTGACGGAACGTACGGCGCGCCGCCGTCAGGGCGTTGTCCGCCTCGCTCGATTGCAGGGCGATCCCGTTGATCTTCTGCACGCCGTGGGAAATACCGATGGCGAAGATCAGGAACGGCACCAGCATCGAATACGGGTCGAGCCCGAAGCCGAAGAAGTGCATCAAGCCTAGCTGCCAGACCACTGCCACCAGCGTCGTGCTCAACACGGCGACAGTACTGCGCAGGCAGTTGGTGAACCACAACAGGAGGATCAGGGTGATGACGAAGGCGACGCCGAAGAACATCACCACCATCACCAGGCCGTCGATCAGGTCACCGACTTTCTTGGCGAAACCGACGATGTGGATCTTCACGTTCGGGTTCTGCGCTTCGAACTTGGTGCGGATCTTGTCTTCAAGCTCGTGGGAGAACTGGCGATAGTCCAGCGCCAGCAGCTTGCCCTGGTCCTGCGGGTCCGGGTAGGACTCCAGCAAAGGAATGTCGACGATGCTCGACTTGAAGTCGTTGGACACCAGCCGCCCGACCTGGCCGGACTTGAGCACGTTGTTGCGCAGCAAGTCGAGGCTGGCCTGGGAGCCGTTGTAGCTCTGCGGAATCACTTCACCGCCGGCGAAGCCCTCTTCGGTCACTTCGGTCCAGCGAACGCTCGGACTCCACAGCGACTTGAGGCCGGAACGGTCGACACCGGAGATGTAGAACACCTCGTCGTTGATCTGACGCAGGGTCTCCATGTACTCCTTGGAGAAGATGTCGCCATCGGTGGCTTCCACCGAAATCCGCACCGTGTTACCCAGGTTCGCCAGATCGTTGCGGTGCTCCATCATCTTCTGGATGAAGGGATGCTCCAGCGGGATCATTTTTTCGAAACTGGTGGACGGACGAATCAGCGTCGCCTGCCAGAACAGGAAAATACTGACCAGCAGACAGATCGTGATCACTGCCGGGCGGTTGTTGAAGATCAGGCGCTCGAGGAACGTCGCCTTGTCCTGATGATGAGTACTCAAGGAAGTCATAGCTCCGCCTTCTTATTATTAACCCGGCTCATTTACCCGACTCGGTGCCGTTTGGCGAGGTGACGCGAACGCCACCCTGCCCGGCCAGAACCAGATTGCCATTGCCTGCCGCCGTCACTGCCGAGACCGAAATACGGTCCGGACGGTTGACCACCTTGAAGGTTTCTCCATTGTCGCTGCTGCGAATCACCGAGCCGCCGTTGCCGACGATCACGATGGAACCATCGTCGAGCAGCGTGCCACCGGACAGCCCGAACTCCAGGTCGCCACGTTCAGCCTTGAGCTCGACTTGCTCCCAGTTGCTGCCGAAATCCGTGGAACGGTAAAGGTTGCCACGCAGTCCGTAGGCCAGCAGCGTATTGGGCTGCGCGGTGCCGATCACGCCAAACAGCGAGCCTTCGTACGGACCTTCGAGTTTCTCCCAGGTCTGGCCCCAGTCCGCGGAACGGAACATGCTGCCCTGCTCGCCGACGATGAACAACCCGGCGTCCTTGACCGCAGCGATCGAATTCAGGTGGTACTGGTCTTCGTTGTCCAGGCGGTCGCTGGCGTCTTCCCAATGCTTGCCACCGTCGGTGGTTTCCATCAGCGAGCCATAAGCGCCCACGGCAAAGCCGCTGTCGACGTCCTTGAACCAGACATCGAGCAGCGGCGATTCGCGTGTCAGATCTTCGAATTGCTTGGTCCAGGTCGCGCCGCCGTCGTCACTGGCGAGGATCTGCGCGTCATGGCCGACGGCCCAGCCGTGCTTGTCATCGATGAAAAACACCGACGTCAGCAGGGCCCGGGTCGGGACCTTGGCCTGGGTCCAGGTAGCGCCCTGGTCATCGGAATACAGGATATGCCCACGATCCCCGACCGCCACCAGGCGCTTGCCGGCGTGGACGACATCGAGCATCAGGCTTTTGGCAGCCTTGGCCGATTCAATGGAATAAACAACATCGGATGCTGGCGCCGCCGCGGCCAGCGCAGGCGCCGACAGCATGGCAGAGCCCAACAGCGAGAGCGCTGTGGCCAGCAACGCGAATTTGCGTAATGCCGGCGGGCGGCAGATACCCACACCCATGACAGGCTCACTCATAGACCTTCTCCCATTATTATTGTTAGGTCGTTCAACCTTTCTGGGCGCCGCAAGGGTGCGTGTCTGGACTGGCTGTTTCAGAGCATAATCCTGAAACCCGCAATCCAGAGCCCCTTCGGAAGCTGGCTTATCCTATCGGTGTTTTTTCATGTCTGACAATCGACGCCACGTTATGTTTTGTTAACCGGGGGGGGGATGGGGGGTTGTTCTGAATGGTTGGGTATCAGGTGGGGTGATTGGGGTTTTGGGTTTTGGGGTTTGGTGTTTGGTGTTTGGTGTACATATCCGTTGCTGCGGTTACGGCCGCTATTGGTTCCGCCCTTACGGCGGGTTACTTGGAAAAGCCCCAAGTAACCAAGGGCTCTTGCCCCTGACGTTCGGTGCCTCGCCTAGGCTCGGCATGCCCTCGCTCCGGTCCTGCTCCGTGGGCCCGCCGCCATCGGCCATCCATGGCCGGGGGCGGCTAACCCGGCATCCATGCCGGGTTGCCCACTGCGCAGAACCTCCACTCGGCCTCACGAGGGGGCAAGAAGATCAAAAGCCAAAGCAAAAGCGAGGCGGCCTACCGGCCGGCCTGTTTGCTGGGTTCGTTCGTCTGTGAGAATTGAGTAGGCTGATAGGCCGTCATCGCGAGCAAGCTCGCTCCCACAGGTATCGAGTACATCTGCAAGATTTCGGTCGGCTGGCAGGCCGCTTTCGCGAGCAGGCTCGCTCCCACAGGTACTCAGTACATCTGAAAGATTTCGATCGGCTGGCAGGCCGCCATCGCGAGCAGGCTCGCTCCTACAGAAGAGCAAAGGCAAAGTGGCGTACACCCACGCTCCTCACCACTCATCAGGCCGAGCGTTAGCTCGCCTGCAGCTTTTGATCTTGATCCACCCGCCCCCTCGGCAGGCTGAGCGGAGGCGTTCATCCGGGGGTAGGCGCGCAGCGCCGTTCGGCGCAGCCGAACACATCGAGAGGAGGTCGAGCGAAGCCGACCGGAGGCGATGCCCCCGGATGAATGCCGGAGCGAAGGAACCCCGAGCCCAAGCGAGGGGCCGTACGTTCGGGGCGAGCGTTTTTTTGCTTACTTTTTTTAGGCGCTTGTAAAAAAAGTAAGTCGCCGTAAGGGCGAAACCGCCAGCCGCCGTTACCGCAGGAATGGATATGTACTCAATCAACCAAGAACCTGGTCGGCCCGAAGGCCGCCAAGTTCAAAAGCCAAGATCAAGCCAAACTCTTGCTGACCACTTCAAACACATCACTGGACAACTGCCCCGAAGCCCGAATCCGCTCCAGCTCCCCCTTCATCAAAACCTGACGAGCACTGTCGTACTTGCGCCAGCGAGTCAAAGGCGCCAACTGACGAGAAGCAATCTGCGGATTAAAACCATTCAACTCAATCACCAGATCTGCCAGGAAGCGATACCCGGAACCATCAGCGGCATGGAAGTTGATCAAGTTCTGCCCGGCAAACGCACCGATCAGTGCCCGCACCTTGTTCGGGTTCTTGATGTTGAACGCCGGGTGCTGCATCAACGCCTTGGTCCGTGCCAGACCACCGGGCAACACGCTGCCGGCCTGCACGCTGAACCACTGGTCCATCACCAGCGGATTGTCCTTGAAGTGTTCGGCGAAGCTGGTCAGCGCCTTGGCCTTCTCGGCTTCGAACGATGAATTGACCAACACGGCAAGTGCGGTCAGACGCTCGGTCATGTTGTCGCACGAATCGAACTGCTCCAGAGTCGCCGCCACAACTTCCGGCTTGCCGCTGAGCATCAGGTACGACAGCGCAATGTTCTGCAACGCGCGGCGAGCGAAGTGCTCAGCTTCGGCCACGTACGGCGTCTGCTTCGACAACTCGCGGTTGGCCTGGTAACGCAGCCACAGGCCTTCGAACAACGCATCGGCCAGTTGCTTGCGGGCAAACTCGCGAGCCGTATGAATCGCTTCGACATCCGCCACTTCGCTGATCTCGGTCAGGTACGCCTCGCTTGGCAGCGAGAGCATTTCTGCGACCATGGCCTGATCCAGCGACTCATCCGAAAGCACCGTGCGCAGCGCCGACACCAGACGCTGATCGAGTACCAGCGCTTCACCCTTCTGCTGCTGGGCGATCAACTCTTGCAGCACCTGCACCGACAATTGCTGGCCGGCATCCCAGCGGTTGAAGCCGTCGCTGTCGTGCTGCATCAGGAACATCAACTGGTCACGGTTGTACGGGAAGCTCAGCTTCACCGGCGCCGAGAAGCCGCGCAACAACGAAGGCAACGGTTGTTCGGCGATGTCGACGAAGGTGAAAGTCTGCTCGGCTTCGGTCACCGAAATGACCCGCGAGGTGCCTTGCGCGGCGGCTTCACCGGACAAACGCAGGGCAATCGCCGCGCCTTTGGAATCCAGCAGGCCCAGTTCGACCGGGATCACGAACGGCAGTTTTTCAACCTTGTCCGGGGTTTCCGGGCAGCTCTGGCGGAAGGTCAGGCTGTAGGTTTTCGCCGCCGCATCAAAGGACTCGCTCACCGCCAGACGCGGTGTACCGGCCTGGCTGTACCAGCGCTTGAACTGGGTCAGGTCAACGCCATTGGCATCTTCCATGGCCTTGATGAAGTCATCGCAGGTCACGGCCTGGCCGTCGTGGCGTTCGAAGTACAGGTCGCTGCCTTTGCGGAAGCCTTCGGCACCGAGCAAGGTGTGGATCATGCCGACCACTTCCGAGCCTTTCTCGTACACAGTCAAGGTGTAGAAGTTGGAAATCTCGATGAAGCTGTCCGGGCGCACGGCGTGGGCCATGGGGCCCGCGTCTTCGGCGAACTGGTGGGTGCGCAGGTATGCCACGTCCTGGATACGCTTGACCGTGGCCGAGTTCATGTCCGAGGAGAAACCGGCATCGCGGAATACCGTGAAGCCTTCCTTGAGCGACAGCTGGAACCAGTCACGGCAGGTCACGCGGTTGCCCGACCAGTTGTGGAAGTATTCGTGGGCGACGATCGCTTCGACCCGTTGATGCGCGGCGTCGGTGGCGGTTTCGGCCTTGGCCAGCACGGCGCTGGAGTTGAAGATGTTGAGGCCCTTGTTCTCCATGGCACCCATGTTGAAGTCATTCACGGCGACGATCATGAAGATGTCCAGATCGTACTCGCGACCGTAGACCTCTTCGTCCCAGCGCATGGATTTCTTCAGGCTGTTCATCGCGTGCTGGCACTTGTCGATGTTTTCCGGCTCGACGTAAATGCGCAGCGCCACGTTGCGCTCGCTCATGGTGGTGAAGCTGTCTTCGACGCACCACAGATCACCGGCCACCAGCGCAAACAGGTACGCCGGCTTCTTGAACGGGTCTTCCCAGGTCGCCCAGTGCCGGCCTTCTTCACCGGGACCGGAAGCGATCGGGTTGCCGTTGGACAGCAGCACCGGATAGCTGTGTTGTTCGGCGACGACCGTGGTGGTGAAGGTGCTCATCACGTCCGGGCGGTCGAGGTAATAGGTGATCTTGCGAAATCCTTCGGCCTCGCATTGGGTGCAGAACATCGTGCCGGACTTGTACAGGCCTTCCAGCGCGGTGTTGGTTTCCGGGTGGATCCGGACGCTGGTATCGACCGTGAAGGTGGTGCTGGTCGGGTGCAGGGTCAGGTGATTCTCGGTCAGCTGATACTGCGCCTCGGAAAGCTCCTGGTCAGCCAGAGTGACCGACAGCAGTTCCAGCTGCTGGCCGTCGAGCACCAGCGGCGGCAGGCCCGGGCCACGCTCGGGGTTGCGGCGCATCACCAGTTGCGCATGGACCAGGCTGTGGTCCTCATACAACTCGAAGGTCAGGTGCGTTTCGTCGATCAGGTACTCGGGTGCCTGATAGTCCTTGAGGTAGATCATCTTCGGTTGTTCGGTGCGCATGCTGGAGTCCTTACTGATGCACGGCGAGCTGGTAAGCCGTGTATTTACGAATATTGATCACGCCGGTATCGAAGATCAGGTATTGGCCCTTGACCCCCATCAGCGTGCCTTCGGCAATCGGGTTCTTGTCCAGGTTGAAGCTGACGATCTTCGCCGGGTACTGCTCGACCGGGTAGCGGATTTCCAGCGGTTCGACATCGGTCACCGGCTGGATCGCCTGCAAGCCAAATCGCTGCTGCAACCCGAGCAAGCCTTCAGCGCAGCTGTCGAACAGTCGATCGCGGACCTCGGCCAGGTTCACCGCCGCCGCATCGCCCTTGAGCAAAGCACGCCAGTTGGTCTTGTCGGCCACCTGGCTGCGGAACAGATCCTCGACGAAACCGGACTGCTGGCGGGTCGATACGCGCATGATCGGCAAGGCCTGACTCGCACCCTGGTCGAGCCAGCGGGTCGGCAGCTGGGTAGCACGGGTAATCCCGACTTTGACCCCCGACGAGTTGGCCAGGTACACCACGTGGTCGGTCATGCAGAACTTCTCGCCCCACTCAGGTTCCCGGCAGGTGCCGGCATCGAAGTGGCAACGCTCCGGGCTCATGATGCACACGTCACACTGGGCCAGCTTGGTCATGCACGGGTAGCAGTAACCCTGGCTGAAACTGGTTTTGGTCTTGCGTCCGCAATGGACGCAGTGGATCGCACCCAGGTATTCCAGGCGCACCGTGGTGCCGATCAACGGATTGACCGGGACCTCGGTTTCGCCCAGACGGAAAGCGTATTGCACGTTAGGCCCGTCCAGGCGCGCCGACATTTTGCTGATTGCACCGCGGCCAATCTCGATCAATGGATGGCATCCGACTTGAACAGGATATTCGGCACTTGAATCGACTTCGAGCTGCATTCCTGCGGGCCCATGTAGCCGGTGCGCTGGTCCTCGGGCAGGTTCTGGATTTCCCAGGCGATCATCGCCTGCAGCGACAGCTCGCGTTGTTCGGCGGTGAGCTTGCCACCGTCGGACCATTTGCCGATTTCCACGGCCAGTTTCAGGCTCTCGTAGATATCAGGGGTGATGTTGTTGATCATTTCGTTAAAAGAGGACATTGGGTCTCCGTCTCTTTGTTGCGTGTTCTAAATTAGGCGGTCAGTTTACGGCGGTTATACAAACCGCCCAACAAACCGGTAAAGCATCCGATGAGTAACCCGCTGACGTGGGCCGCGTTGGCGATTTCGCCGAAGCCGATCATCGACACCAGCCCGGACAGGCACAGCAGCAACCACACCAGCATCATCACCAGCACGCCGCGCGGCAGGCGATAAGCCGGGTTCGGTGCCAGCAACTGGAAGATCCAGCAATGCCCGAGCAGGCCGTACAGTACGCCGGACAAACCGCCGAACAAGGTCGGGCCGCTGAACAAATACTGGGCGAAGTTGGACACCAGGCTGAACAGCAGGGTCAGGCCGATCAGGTTGATACTGCCCTGGCGCGACTCGATACGCCGCCCCAGTTCCCAGTACCACATACCGTTCATCGCCAGGTGCAGGATACCGAAGTGGATTAGCATCGGCGTGACCAGGCGCCACCACTGCCCCGCCGCCAGGCTGTCGGCCAGTGGCGTGAAGTGGAGGTACTCGCCGACCACGCGGAATTCGAGGAAGGTCAGCCAGCGCATCGTTTCAAGGTTGTCACCCAGCAAGGTGATCGCGCCGACGATCATGCTCAGCAGCAATACCAGCGCGGTGGCCCTGGCGTATTTCAACTGCTCGACGAACCCCGGACGGTTGACGGTTTGCGCCAGCGGAATGTCCAGTTGCTGATCGGGATCGCCCGCCGGAAAACGTTCGTACAGCGCACGCACGTCTTCGCTGATGTTGTCCGGTACCCATAACACCTGCTCGCCAGCTTCCTCGCTGACCCGGTGGGGCACTTGCATGCGCTTGAGCAGGGTGACGAACCCGCTCAAGTCCACCGCCAGGGGCAGACGCAATACCGCTACAGCACTCATTGCAGCACCTCCGGCCGCTCGACATCGACCCAGACGAATTTTTGCGGATCCAGGCGGGTTTCCTGATCCAGTCGGTAGGCAACCAGTTTGCCGTACAGCACCGCGCTGTAATCCAGGCAGGCCAGGTTCGGCCGGATCGGTGCCGGCTTGCCGCTGCGCCAGTAATGGCCAACGAACAACAGCGGCTCATCGATGCCGTAGCGCAGCAAACTGTTCTTTTCGGTGGACGTCAGCGGCGTCCGGGCCACGGGTTCCGGCAGTGCATCCGGCTGGAACACGATGTCGCCGTAGGTTTTCGGATCGTCTTCCCAGAACTTGGTCCGGAAGAACGAACGCACCAGGCCGTCGCCGCTGGTCATGGTCAGGCCATGGGGCAAGCGCATATCCGTGCCGCGCAGCAGCCGGTCGAATACGGTGCAGGCAAAAGAGCCCGACTCCGCCGACGCCTGGAGAAAATGCTCATCGACGCAACCGTTGGGGAACAACGCCCGCAGCGGCTCGATCAGCCCGGCGTCCCAACAGGCGTGGACCACGCGAAAACGCCCGGCATCGACGAACAATGGCAGCTTATAGAACCATTGCTGGAAGTCATGCCAGTCACCCGGATGGTGTTCGAACTGGGTCAGGGTTTCGTGCAGCAGGCGGGCATGGCGCGGCGTGTGCTCGCGCACGAACTGCTTGCCGCTGCCGGGCAGCGCCGGCGTGCTCCAGCCCAGCGCATTGAACTCGTGGTTGCCCATGATGCACAGCGCCTGACCGGCCTCGACCATGTCGTGGACGATATGCAGCGCCTCGCGAATACGCGGGCCGCGGTCGATGATATCGCCGACGAACACCGCCATGCGCGAGGCATGCCGCCAGACGCCACCCTGCTTGTGATAACCGAGTCGGTCGAGCAAGTGCTCCAGGGTCAGAGCGCAACCGTGCACGTCACCGATCAGGTCGTAGCTACGCGCGGGATCGAGCATCAGTCGCCTCCACCCCCCAACTTGCTGCCCCAGCCGAGCTTGGTCCGGCAGACTTCATAGTAGTTGTGGTCCAGCGGGTGAATCAGCCGCAGTTTCTGGGCTTTCTTACTGACGGTAATGGTGTCGCCCGGCGCGCAGGTGAAGTGGTTCTGCCCGTCGCACGAAACTTGCGGGTAAATCTGCATATCCTTGGACACGACGATTTTCAGCTCACTGTTGCCATCGACCACGATGGGTCTACCTGACAAGGTATGGGGGTACATCGGCACAATCACAATAGCGTCGAGCTTGGGATGCATGATCGGCCCGCCGGCGGACAACGCGTAGGCGGTAGATCCGGTCGGCGTCGCGACGATCAGGCCGTCGGCCTTCTGGCTGCAGACGAACTGGCCGTCGATGTACAGCTCGAATTCGATCATTCGCGTGGATTTGCCAGGGTGCAGCACCACATCGTTCAGTGCGTCACCCTGGCCGATGGCCTCGCCGTGACGACGGACTTCGGCCTGCAACAGGAAGCGGTTTTCCACCAGATAGTGGCCGTCCAGCACTTCGGCGACCTTGGTTTCCAGCTCATCGGGACGGATGTCGGTGAGGAAACCCAGGCTGCCACGGTTGATGCCGAGCACCGGAATATTGTGCTTGGCCAGCGCCCGGGCGGCGCCAAGCAGGCTGCCATCACCACCGACCACGATGACCATGTCGCAGACTTCGCCGAGCATCTTGCGCGACGAGGTTTGCAAGCCGTGCCCTGGCAGCACTTCGGCGATGGTGTCTTCGAGGATCACGTGCAGGTGACGATCGAGCAGAAACCGTTTCAGTCGGCGGACGGTATCCAGCACCTGGGAACTGCCCAGGCGACCGATGATGCCGATATTGCGAAATTGCTCCATGGGGCTCCTGCGGGGATCTGCGTGGCGGCGAAAACCACGATTATGGGCGAAAGCCGTCCGTAGACAAAATCCTTTCAGCTTCAAGGGTGTGCCCGGGTTTCGGGCTATGCTCGCAAGATGATGCTATTTCCGGATTTGCTCCACCTGCCCCATCAGTTACGCCATCCCGAAGTGCGTGACCTGGCGTGGGTCATCCTCGCGCCGCCCATGCTGGACGATACCCCGTGGCCGCAGCGCCACCCGCTGGCCGGCAGCGACTGGGTGCAGGCACCGGATCGGCTGGAGCATTGGCTGCGGCAGCTGGATCGGGACAGTTATGGCTTGCTGCACTGGCTCGCCCAGGCCCG
Organism: Pseudomonas sp. KH_046_1; assembly: GCF_057839025.1. Classification (NCBI taxonomy): domain Bacteria; kingdom Pseudomonadati; phylum Pseudomonadota; class Gammaproteobacteria; order Pseudomonadales; family Pseudomonadaceae; genus Pseudomonas; species Pseudomonas sp. KH_046_1. The sequence goes on along the minus strand of NZ_CM174481.1, from coordinate 2,807,550 downwards.
GACCCGGCGCCTGGGCCTGTATTACGAACGCCTCTGGCAATTCGCCGTGCAGCATGCGCCGAGCATAGAACTGATTGCCGCCAACCTGCCGATTCGCCGCGAGGGGCACACCCTGGGTGAACTGGACATGCTGCTGCGCGACCGCGACGGCGTGCATCACCTGGAACTGGCGATCAAGCTCTACCTCGGCCCGCAATCCGGCGACGGACACGACACCGCCCAATGGTTGGGCCCGGGCTGCCACGACCGGCTCGACCGCAAGCTGGCGCACCTGAGCCAGCATCAATTGCCGATTTCCGCACGCCCCGAGAGCCGTGAAGTGCTGGCGGCGCTGGATATCCAGGCGTTCAGCGCGCATTTGTGGCTGGGGGGTTACTTGCTGTACCCCTGGCCCGGACAGGCCGCCCCGCCATCGGGTGCCCATCCGCAGCATTTGCGCGGTCGCTGGTTGCATCAGAAGGATTGGCCGGCGTTATTGGCCCAGAGCCCGCCCGGTCGCTGGCAACCCCTGCCGCGCCACGCCTGGCTGGCGCCGGCGCATTATTCGGCCGAACACACCTGGAACCCGGGACAGATGCAGGCGTGGCTGGATGACCTGGACCCGTTGGCGCCGGCACAACTGCTGGTGCGCCTGACGGAAAATGCCAGCGGCGACTGGGAAGAGGCCGAACGGCTGTTTCTGGTGGCGGATCTTTGGCCGAATGTGCCGGGTAATGCCTGAGTTTTGCCGTGTATGAGCTGGCCCCATCGCGAGCAGGCTCGCTCCCACAGGGAACTTCAGTGGATACAAAACTTGCGTATGACTGAGATCCAATGTGGGAGCGAGCCTGCTCGCGATGGGGCCAACCCGGTCTAAACGGACAACCGCGCCGAATCACATCACAAGCGAATCACATGCCCCTCCACGGGTGGGACCTGGCCATGGACCAAGCGGGAAATGACCCTTTGCGCCGCCTCGTAACCCTGACTTTCAATGACTTCCAGCAAAGGCTTTTCGCTCCCGGTCACTCGCTGGAAAAACCGCACCAACCCTTCGCCGATATGCTGGCTGACCCCTTCCAGCCCCCATTCGGCATTGCGCTTGCGGATCTGGATCGGCGCAAAAAAGAACACCGGTTGCGGCCCTTCGATAGCCGTCAACCGTGGCTCATCGGTACTTTGCGCAGAGCCTGCGAAACAACTGTAGAGCAGGTGCCCGGCAAAGTGCTGGTGGACCTGATCACGTAGATTGAGGTCGCCGGAAAAATCCACGTACAGCGTAGGACGGTCACCGGTGAGGTTGGCCAACTCGGCATAGGGCAGCACGTGTTCGTAACAACCGAGGGTTTCGACAAAGGCTTTGTTGGCGGCGGACGTCAGCGCCACACGCTCCAGTTGCGGATGATTTTCCAGACACACGGCCGTGCCGTAGGCGGTTTTGCTGGAAGCGCTGGAGAACACCAGGCGGGTCGCATCGAAAAACCGATTGTCCTGCAGGAAGTCCGCCAGCATCGATGAGGTCAGAAACAACGGCTTGAGCAATATCTGCAGATTTTCGGTTTCTGGCCTGTAGTACAAATCCCAACTGCAGCGCGTGTATTGGTTGTACGCCGAGGTCAACCCCGACCGGTGTTCGGCGCCATCGTAAAAGCCGCGTTCGGTGACCCGTTCCGGGCGCATCCACAGGTGGCTGGCCAGCGGAAAGTAACCGTAGAAACGTTCGCCCACCTCGATGCCATCCACCATTGATGCAATGACGTCGGCAAACCCCCAGGCCGGAACGTGACCCCAATCCGCCAGGCCTGTAGGAAAGAAACCCCAGTAGTTCATTGAATCGCCATAAGCCGCGTACGTAATGTTGTTGGTGGTCAATGCGCAACGATCAATCTTCAAGATCACCTCGCCGGCTGCCGGGATCAGGCTACGTTGCTCCCGCTCTATCCGGCTCTGGTCCAGGGCGTTTTTACGGGTAATCAGCCGTGTTACCGTGGTGAAATCCTGCATGTTCGGTCTCCTGCTGCGACACAGTGGCGGGTCACTCAAGAGTAATCACAGCCGATGAAGAGTGGGTTCGGAAACACCAAGGGCAGCTCGCCCACCCTCAATTCCCGCGCCAAGCCGCTGAAACGGCCGAGTCAGGCCCGGGCGATTTTCACCGTCGAGGCGATTTACGAGGCTTTTGTTCGGATTTGGCAGCGTGATGGCTGGTCAGGGCTGACCACCCGGGAAGTGGCATTGGAAGCCGGCGTGGCGATTGGCACGCTGTATGACTATTTCCCGAGCAAGGAAGCCCTGCTGTCGGGTTACATCCGGCATCGCCTGGATGTATTGCTGGCGCAAATGGATCAAGACGTCATCCAGCCAACCGACCTGGACTGGCAAACTCGCATCAAGCGTCTTGTGTGCCTGACCTGCGACCCTGACGATGCCCGACAACCCCTGTTCAACCATGCCGTGTCGCTCATCGAGCATCAGATCGCCGAACCCAAGCATCATCGAAGGGTGTACGAGGAACTTTCGCAAAAATGGCGCGAAGCCTTTGCTGCTTGCCGCGATTTGCCGATGCAGCCATCAGCACCGACTATTGAAGCCTGGGTGATCATGGCCTGGGGCGGTCGCCGCTATTGCGTCACAGCGCAACCGGCAGCGGAGCAAACTGCCGCTTGGCTGTCGGAAATGGAAACGATGATTTGTAGCCGGTTATCCAGCGCTTCGTAGGACAAAGCGCTGGCCAATGAACATCAAGCTTTCTTGTGCTGTTCAACCCATTGCCCATAGGCATTGATGAATTTTTGCAGGAACGGCTTGACCGACTCGGACAACCTGCCCGCCTCGTCGAACGCCGAACCGGCGTTCCCCAGATAGGCCTCCGGTTGCTGCATCATCGGCACATTCAGAAACACCATGGATTGACGCAGGTTGTGATTGGCACCAAACCCGCCGACGGCCCCCGGCGAAGCACTGATAACAGCCCCCGGTTTACCGTTCCAGGCACTTTTGCCGTATGGACGCGAGCCGACGTCAATCGCATTCTTCAGCGGCGCCGGCACCGAACGGTTGTATTCCGGGGTCACGAACAACACCGCGTCGGATGAGCTCACCTGTTGTCGGAAAGTGCTGTAGGCTGCCGGCGGTGAAGCGCCATCGATGTCTTCGTTATAGAGCGGCAGATCGCCAATTTCGACGATGTTGAGCTTGAGATTGGCCGGCGCCAGCTCTATCAGGGCCCGTGCGACCTTGCGGTTGATCGATTCCTTTCTCAAGCTGCCGACCACGACGGCGATCGTATAGACGTTGCTCATAAGAGTTTCTCGACTGTCCGATAGGAAGAGCTTGTAGTTATAGATGACGATTCAAGCAGCGGGCGACCGAAAACACCGTCCCTGACTATTTTTTTCCCATAGGAAAACTTACCTCGCCCAAGTACGGTCTACAGTGCCGCAAATTGAGTGATTTATCTCCAGAGGTTCTAAGCAGATGGCAGCAGTACTCGTCGGTCAGTTCCATGCAAGAGACGCGGAGGGCCGTATTTATTCGGTGCACGAGTTCCAGGACTCCACCCCGGCGGCAGACGGTTCAGGGCCTGTCACCACCTACAAGCTGGCCATTGGCGACCGTGTCAACAAGGTCGACGACAATGAATTCATGCTGGTGCAAACCGGCGTGACCATTACCCGCGAACCGCAAACCGTCAGCGTTTCATAACCCGTCGTTATGAGCAGAAGTCATATGCGCGGACTTGGGGTAGGATTCAGCCACTGACTCCTCCACCTGCTGAACATGGACTTCACGCATGCGCTTACGCCATATCGAAGTGATCCAGGCGCTCTTGCAGACCGGTCACCTGGGCACCGCCGCCGAATGGCTGCAGTTGCCGGTGGCCGAAGTCGAGCGCTTGCTGCGCGACGCCGAGGATCAGTTGGGTTTCATGCTGTTCGCCAGCGTTCGCGGACGATTGCAGGCCACCCGCGAAGCGCGGGAATTGCAGGTGGAAATTGCCCGGGTCTACGATGCGCTTGAACCGGTGCAGCGCCTGGCCAACAGCCTCAGGCAATACCTGGCGCCGCCGCTGCGCATCATCTGCACCCCGCCTCTGGCCAACCAATTGTTGCCACACAGCATCGCGGCCCTGCGCCGACGCCTGCCCGATGCGCCTTGCACACTGCTGAGCCAGCCGACCCGCGACATCGTCAGAAGCCTGCTGCTGCGTGACAGCGATCTAGGCCTGAGCCTGCATGACCCCGATCACGCCGACCTCGATTGCCAGGTGATTGCCCAGGGCAAACTTCAGTTGCTCGCTCCCCATGGCTGGCTGCAACCGAAACAGAAATACATTTCACTGCAGGATCTGGCCGGTCAATCAATGATCGGCCTGGAAGGGCACGACCCGTTGAGCCCGGCGCTGGAAAACAAACTGCACGGCTTGCGCCCTGCCCCGGTGATTCAGACCCGGGTCCAGACGCATCAGATGATGCGCAGCATGGTCGAGGCCGGCGAAGGCCTGGCCATCGTCGACCCCTTCACCGCCCTCGGCGCCAAAGCCTCGGGACTGGACGTCTGCCCGCTCGCGCCAGCGGTCCCGATCAGTCTTTACGCCATGACCCTGAAAAACGCCGAACCCTCTCCGGCGGTTCAGGCACTGTTGGCCATCGTCACGGAACAAGCCGCGGCGATGCTGACGAACTGAACGGGTTTTCCAGCGGATTTTCGAACAGTCGATACCAGAACAGCGCCACTTCGGCGGTGTTCGGATCGATGCCGCGATAGCGCAGATGATCGATCCCGCCAATCAAGTAACCACAGCGTTCATAGAGCCTGCAGGCCCCCAGGTTGTTGTTCTGGGTTTCGAGCATGATGCCCGGGAGCTTTTTCTTGCGGCTCCAGAATTGCGCCACATCCAGCAGGGCCTTGGCCACACCATGCCGTCGGGCCGGTGCGTGCACCGCCAATTCATCGATATGGGCAAAGCCGTTCCAGTTGATACTGACCACCAGGTGTCCCACGGGCTGGTCATCCAGATACGCCATGAAAATCGCGCTGTCGGCGCCATCGCGAAAGCTGCTGAATTCCTCGGGGTCGATGCCGTAGCACTTGCGATAAGGCGTGATCGAGGTGACCGGCCACTGTGCCACCGGCTTGCCTATTTCGGCCGCACCGTAGGCCGCGACTTCAAAACTGAAATCACTGCCCCAGATATAGGCGGCAAAACCCTCGTCGGCAACCCGTACCGACAACCCTGGATAATTCGGATTTATAACCGGCTGCATACTGGGAAAGGTCCTCATTCCTTGATGCAATCGACGGTGTAGCACCGTCCACTGCCCTGATCTTCATGTTGCAATCCGTGCACATCAGCAACGAACCCCGGAAAACTGCTATCGAACGTGCGGGCAAATGCCAGGTAATCGATGATCGAGCGGGTTGATTCGGTAAAGCGCTCACCCGGCATGATCAGCGGAATGCCGGGCGGATACGGCACCAGCATCACCGCCGCGATCCGCCCGTCCAGCGCATCGATCGACACGGCTTCGACTTCACCGCGCACCAATTGATCATAGGCGTCCGCCGGCTTCATCGCGACTTCCGGCAGTACGGTGTACATGCGCTTGAGGTGCCTGGCGGTGGCGTTGCTGCGATAACAGGCATGTAACTGATCGCACAGATCACGCAGGCCCATGCCCTGATAGCGCGCGACATTCTCTTGCGCCACACAGGGCAGGCAACTGGCCAGACTGACGTTGGCGTCATAGCTGCGCTTGAACTCCAGCAGTTCGGTGAGCAGCGTGCTCCACTTGCCCTTGGTGATGCCCATGGAGAACAACACCAGGAACGAATACAGCCCGGTCTTCTCGACCACCAGGCCACGCTCCCAAAGGAACTTGCTGACCACTGCCGCCGGAATCCCGCACGCGCTGAGGGCGCCACCGGCCGTCAATCCCGGCATCACCAGCGTGACCTTGATCGGGTCGAGCAACACATAATCGTCGGTCACGCCGCCAAAGCCGTGCCAGTCGGCATCGGGCTGCAGCAACCAGTCCTCGGTGACGACCCGCTCGATGCCTTGTGCCGACGGCGGCTGCCAGATCGAAAACCACCAGTCATCGGCGGCAATGTGCTGGCGCAAATTAGCCAGCGCCCGGCGAAAACTCAGGGCTTCGTCGAACATTTCTTGCAACAGCGAACGCCCGGCCGGCCCTTCCATCATCGCCGACGCCACATCCAGCGAGGCGATGATGCCGTACTGCGGCGAGGTCGAGATGTGCATCATGAAGGCTTCGTTGAAGCGATCCCGGTCCAGTTGCCGCGCACCGCCATCGCGCACGTGAATCATCGATGCCTGACTGAAGGCCGCCAGCAACTTGTGGGTCGAATGGGTAGTGAACACCAACGGGCTGTCTGCATCACGGGACGTGCCCATGCCGTAGCGCCCGGCAAAGAACTCATGAAACGCCGCATAGGCGTACCAGGCCTCGTCGAAGTGCAATACCTCAACGCTATTGCCCAGTTGCTGCCTGATCAGCTCGGCGTTGTAGCAGAGGCCGTCATAGGTCGAATTGGTCACCACCGCGAGCTTGACCTTCGGTGAACGGCCCTTGGTCAGCGGACTGGCGTCGATCTTGGCCTGAATCGATTCGCGGCTGAACTCACTCAGGGGAATCGGGCCGATGATCCCCAGTTCATTACGCTCCGGACACAAGTACAGCGGGATCGCGCCGGTCATGATGATCGAGTGCAGCACCGACTTGTGGCAATTGCGATCCACCAGCACCAGGTCATCGCGGGCGACCACCGAGTGCCAGACAATCTTGTTGGCCGTGGAGGTGCCATTGATCACGAAAAAGGTGTGATCGGCGCCGAAATTGCGTGCCGCGCGGGCCTCGGCTTCAGCCAGGGGGCCAGTGTGATCGAGCAAGGAGCCGAGTTCGGGCACCGACACCGAAAGATCCGAACGCAGGGTGTTTTCCCCGAAAAACTGGTGAAACGCCTGCCCGACCGGACTTTTGTGATACGCCACGCCACCGCCGTGCCCGGGGGTGTGCCAGGAGTAGTTGGAGTCCGCCGTGTGTTGCACCAACGCCTTGAAAAACGGTGGCAGCAGGCCATCGAGGTATTTGCGCGCGGCGCGGGCCACCTGCCGGGCGAGAAAGGGCACGGTGTCCTCAAACAGGTAAAGAATGCCGCGCAACTGATTGAGCTCGGCCATGGCGTCGGCGGGCGCGTTTTCCAGGGTCACTTTTTCGCCCAGGGCGAAGATCGGCAGATCCGGTGCACGCACCCGCGCCAGCCCGATCAGCTCGGCCATGTTTTGTAACAGATGGGAGTGGGTGCTGGCGTCTTCAGAGGCAATCAACATGCAGGACAGGCCATGGTAAGTCGATGCCACCAGCCGGCCTTCGGTGTAGTCCACCGCCGAAACGACGCTGAACCCTTCCTGCTCCAGCTCCCGGGCAATCCCCCGCACACGGTCGCCGGCGACGCTGTCAGCCTTGATGTCGCGATGGACAATCAGGACCGGGAATTTCAAGTCTTTATACATGAGGCTCAGTGTCCTGAGGCGGCAGACCAGAGCCTGCCAATCACCTCAGGGTAGAGTGTTGCAGAGGATGTGGCGAGCGGGATGCCCTGAAATGGGTCACAAGGTGTCCCTTTTTTTGAAAGGGTCAAGCCTGCGCTTCAGCCTCGGCCAGTTGCACCCACAACGCCGGGGCACCCGCGGATTTGCCGATGATTTCCAGGCGCGCCGCGTGGCGGGCCAGGTCGTCTTCGCTGGCGCGGATGATGCGCGTCGGCTGGCGGTCCGCCGGCAAACGACGAATCTCGGTGGCCGAATTGTCCGCCCCTTCACCGGAGCCATTGCCATCGGAGGCGTTGCCGGCCAGGGACAGACTGGTCTGCCCCCCGGTCATGGTCAGGTAGACGTCGGCGAGAATCTCGGAGTCGAGCAAGGCGCCGTGCAGTTCACGACCGGAGTTGTCGACGCCATAGCGTTTGCACAAGGCGTCGAGGCTGTTGCGCTGCCCCGGGTGACGTTCCCGGGCCATCATCAGGGTATCGAGGATCGAGCAGTGCTGCGTGATGTCCGCGCGGTCCTGCTGGCCCATCAGGGCGAATTCGTTGTTGATGAAGCCAACGTCGAACGCCGCGTTATGGATGATCAGCTGCGCGCCCTTGATGAACTCGAAGAACTCTTCGGCCACTTCGGCAAAACGCGGCTTGCCCACGAGGAATTCGTTGGTAATGCCGTGGACGCCAATGGCGCCCTCGTCACTTTCGCGATCGGGTTGCAGGTACACGTGAAAGTGCCGGCCCGTCAGGCGTCGGCCGATCAACTCGACACAACCGATTTCGATAATCCGGTGGCCGTCGGTCACCGGCATGCCGGTGGTTTCGGTGTCGAGTACAACGGATCTGGTGGCCATCAGTGCTCAGCTCTCAATCGGTCAATCGTGCAAAAGCGGCGATGTTAACACGCTCGCCGGGGTCTTTCAGGTGGACCGTGTTGCGCCCTTCGCGAGCCTGCTCGCGAAGGGCCGCAACACGGTGTATCGGTTGAACCGAATCAGCCCTGCTTGTACCCACGCACTTCATCGACGCCACGGTTGGCCAACTGATCGGCCCGTTCGTTGCCGTGATGGCCAATGTGCCCGCGCACCCATTTCCAGGTGACCTTGTGACGGTTGACCTGCTCGTCGAGCAACTTCCACAGGTCAGCGTTTTTCACCGGTTCCTTCGCCGCGGTTTTCCAGCCGCGCTTCTTCCAGTTGTCCATCCACTCGTTGATGCCTTTCATCACGTACTGGGAGTCGGTCACCAGCAGCACCTCGCAAGGACGCTTGAGCTCTTCCAGGCCACGGATCGCGCCCATCAGCTCCATGCGGTTGTTGGTGGTATTGGCCTCGCCGCCCCACAGTTCCTTTTCGACGCCTTTGCACACCAGCAGTGCGCCCCAGCCGCCAGGGCCAGGGTTGCCTTTGCAGGCGCCGTCGGTGAACAGTTCTACGCTATCGCTCATGCCAATCTATCCAGAAAATGCGCTGGCCCGCCGATCGCTGACCGACGACGCCCGAAGCCGGGACATGCCCGGCCGCAAATGAAAAGTGTGTATTACGGTTCGATGTTGCGCCGGTTGACCTTGGCCATCGGCAACGGGATCAGCTTGCCCATTGGCTCGCGCCGCTCCTGACGGACCGGTCGCAGGCCCACCACGATCTTGCGCGCCACCAATAAATAGAAGCCGCCGCCCGACAATTGCCAGTCACCGGCCTTGCGCTCCCAACCGGCCAGGCGGGTCTGCCACGCCGGCGACGCAAGCGGCGGACGATAGCACCCGAAGCGGCGTTTCTCCAGCGCGAAGCCCAGCAGGTTCAGCCAGTCCGCGACCCGTGACGGCGAAATGCAGCGCGCCTTGCGCAGCGCATCCTGGGCAAACACATGCCGCAGGCCCCAACTGCTCCAGGGGTTGATGCCGATGATCAGCAGATGCCCGCCGGGGCGTACGCTGCTTGCCGCCTCGCGGAGCAGACCGTGAGGCGACAGGCAGAAATCCAGGCCATGCTGCAGCACCACCACATCGGCGGCATGTTCGCTCAACGGCCAGGCCTGTTCCTCACAAACGATCTCGACCCCCGGCAACGGCGCGCCAAGGCGCACATTGCGCTGCACCTGGGGAGCCGACGGCGGGGTCTGGGCCGAGGGACCGTAATGCACCAGATAGCCACCAAAGAACCGCCCGAGCTCGTCTTCGAGCATGCGCCGCTCTTCGTCCAGCAGAAATTGCCCGAGGGGACCGGCCAGCCACTCGCGGGCGGCGCTGATCAACGCCAGCCAGTCAGGATCGGCTTGTGCGAACGCTTTATCAGTCATTGCATTCTCCAACGCGCCAGGAAGTTCTAAGATGCGCCAATGTTTTCCGCTTGGCGAATCCGACGATGATACAGATCACTGCCCTGCCCGCCTTCACCGACAACTACATCTGGTTGTTACAAGACCACGGCAGCAAGCGCTGCGCGGTCGTCGACCCGGGTGATGCCGGCCCCGTACAAGCCTGGCTCGCGGCCAATCCGGGCTGGGTACTGAGTGATATTCTGATCACTCATCACCATCATGACCACGTCGGCGGCGTCGAACAGCTGAAAAAAGCGACGGACGCGAAAGTCTATGGTCCGGCCAGCGAAACGATCCCGGCGCGGGACGTTGCGCTCAAGGACAACGACAAAGTCAGTGTGCTCGGCTGCGACTTCGACGTCCTCGCGGTCCCTGGTCACACCCTGGGGCATATAGCCTATTACCATCACGGTTTGCTGTTCTGCGGCGACACACTGTTTGCCGCTGGCTGCGGACGCTTGTTCGAAGGCACGCCACAGCAAATGTACAGCTCGCTGACACGCCTCGCCGGGTTGCCGGATGACACGCTGGTGTACTGCACCCACGAGTACACCCTCGGCAACCTGAAGTTTGCCGCGGCCGTCGAACCGAACAATCCGGACACCGCCGAGCGCCTGGCCAAAGTCGCCCGCCAACGGGAATCCGGGATCATGACGCTGCCCTCGACACTGGCGCTGGAAAAGCTCACAAACCCGTTTTTGCGCTCCGGTGAAACATCCGTTAAAGAAAAAGCGGACGAACGGACCGGCACCGATAACTCGGCGCCCGATATGGTTTTTGCTGCGCTTCGAGCGTGGAAAGACAGGTTCTAAAGCGGCTTCTCAAGATTGCAACAATTCTGAAAGGTTGACCGCGCAGGGTGCGCTTTCTAGAATCGCCCGACATTTTTGCCCGGAACTTACTTCCAGCCAATGTCGTCACCTATTCGCAAAGCCATCAGTTCAGACGCATTGACCCGCTTGGCTCAAGCCATTGCGGTGGCTGTGTCCGCCACCCTGGCGGGCTGTTCCAGCCATGCGCCGCAGACCGATGCGGCGCACGCGCAGAACATCGCCGCGCGCGCCAAGCAGAAGCCGATCTGGCTCAGCGAAAAACCCAGCCCGCAAATTCCCCAGGACGTCTGGGAGCGCATGCGCCAGGGCTTCCAGTTGCAGGACGGGCTGGGCGTCAACCCGCGCATCGAGCAACAGCGCCTGTGGTTCGCCAGCAATCCATCTTTCCTCGAAAACGCCGGCGAGCGTGGCAGCCTCTACATTCACTACATCGTCGAGCGCCTTGAAGAACGCAACATGCCGCTGGAACTGGCGCTGCTGCCAGTGATTGAAAGTGCCTACAACCCGATGGCCTATTCCCGGGCCAACGCGGTGGGTCTTTGGCAGTTCATCCCGTCCACCGGGCGTTACTTCAACCTGCGTCAAACCCGTTTCTATGATGGCCGCCGCGATATCACCGCGTCGACCACCGCCGCGCTGGATTACCTGACCCGCCTGCACGACATGTTCAACGGCGACTGGATGCTGGCCCTGGCGGCCTACAACGCTGGCGAAGGCACCGTCAGCCGGGCCATCGAACGCAACGAACGCCTCGGCCTGCCAACCGACTACTGGAACCTGCCGCTGCCCTCCGAAACCCAGGCCTACGTGCCGAAGTTGCTGGCACTGTCGCAAGTGGTGATGGCGCCGGAAGCCTACGGCGTGAACCTCAACCCGATCGCCAACGAACCCTACTTCCAGGTCGTCGAAATCAACCAGCGCATGGACCTGTCCAAGGTTGCTGAAGTCGCCAACATCGACGAAGACGAACTGTTCCAGCTCAACCCGGCCTTCAAGCAGCGCACCACCACCCTTGATGGCCCGCAACATCTGCTGGTGCCGACTTCCAAGGCACAACTGCTGACCAGCAGCCTGCAGACCATGCGGCCTGAAGAACTGATCAGCAAGAAATCGCTCAAGCCAGTCTTCGAAGGTGCCGACGACACCCAGGTCGCCAGCGTCAAGCGTTCCTACCGGGTCAAGCGGGGTGACAACCTCGGCTCCATCGCCAAGGCCAACAACGTTGACGTAAAGGACCTGCAACGCTGGAACAAACTGACCGGCAAGAACCTCAAAGCCGGCCAGACACTGGTCATGCAGGACACCAGCAAACGCAGTTCCGGACGCGTCAACACCGTGATTGCGGCGAACACCAAGAAGCAGCAGACCACGTACAAGGTCCAGCAAGGCGACTCGCTGTATATCGTGGCCAAGCGCTTCAACGTTGAAATGCAGCACCTCAAGCGCTGGAACCCGCGTATCGGCCAGGCGCTCAAGCCTGGCCAGATGTTGACGGTGGCCAATCCGCATTAAAAAAAGCCCCTGAATTCAGGGGCTTTATTGTGCCTGCGCAGTTTTTGTGGGCAGCACAAAAACCTGTGGGAGCGAGCTTGCTCGCGATGAAGGCGTATCAGTTTGCATTGATGGTGACTGACACGCCCTCATCGCGAGCAAGCTCGCTCCCACAAGGATATGGGCCCGGCCGATATTGCGCATTAACCCCCCGTCTTTTTCCTGCCCATACAAGCTGTTACTGTACGGTCCACAAAGCCCAAGCCGCCTGGATCGGATCCCCTATTTGAAGCGTCCCCTGCCCCTGCTCCTGATCAGCCTGGCCTTGAGCTCCACCGCAAGCGCGACGATCAGCGAAAGCCATGGTTATGCGCAGTTCGGCACGCTCAAGTATCCGGCCCGATTTACCCACTTCGACTGGGTCAACCCGCAAGCGCCCAAGGGCGGTACGTTGCGGGTCATGGCGTTTGGCACCTTCGATACGCTCAACCCCTACACCTTCAAGGGCACCAGCCCGGTCACCACGCCGAGTTTCCTGCAATACGGCATCAACGAACTCAACGAGCCGCTCATGGTCGGCACGGGACAGTACGCACCTTCGGGTGACGAACCCGCGTCCAGTTATGGCCTGATCGCCCAGTCGGTGGAGTACAACGAGAACCGCAGCTGGGTGGTGTTCAACCTGCGTCCCGAAGCACGCTTCCATGACGGCACGCCGATCACCGCCTACGACGTCGCGTTCTCCTATCGCCTGCTGCTCAAGGAAGGCCATCCGCTGTATCGCACCAGCCTTCAGGAGGTGTCGCGGGTCGACATCCTCAACCCGCAGCGGATTCGCTTCGTGTTCAAGCGTGCCGGCAATCCGTTGCTGATCCTGCGCCTGGGCGAAATGCCGGTGCTGGCGCAGCACTACTGGAAAGGCCGCGACTTCAAGGCCACCACCTTCGAGCCGCCGCTGGGCAGCGGGCCGTACCGCGTCACCTCGGTCACGCCAGGACGGCAAATTGTCTTTGAGCGGGTCAAGGACTACTGGGGCAAGGACCTGCCGGTCAATCGCGGCAAGTACAACTTCGACCGCATGGAGGTCGAGTTCTACCGCGACAGCGACGTAGCTTTCGAGGCGTTCAAGGCCGATGAATTCGATATCTATATCGAGCATCAGGCGAAGAACTGGGACAGCGGCTACAATTTCCCCGCCATACGCCGCGGTGACGTGATCAAGGCACAGATTCCCCATCAGATCCCGACCCAGACCCAGGGCCTGTTCATGAACAGCCGCCGTCCGGCTTTCTCGGACGCCAGGGTCCGTGAAGCGCTGGGGCTGATGTTCAACTTTGAATGGACCAACCGCACGCTGTTCGGCGGCGCCTACCAACGCGCCATGAGCTACTACCCCAACAGCGAGTTTTCGGCCAGCGGTTTACCGATCGGGCATGAATGGTTGTTGCTCAAGCCCTATCGCGAGCAACTGCCGGCCAAGGTCTTTACCGAGCCGTTCAGCCTGCCGCAGACCGACGGCCGCGGCATCCCCCGGGAGACTCTGCGCAAAGCCCTCGGCCTGCTCGCCGAAGCCGGCTGGAAGCTCAATGGCCAGCGCCTGCAAAACGCCGCCGGACAGCCGTTGCGCCTTGAACTGCTGCTGGTCAATCCGAATCTGGAGCGCATCCTCCAGCCTTACGTCGAGACCCTGGCCAGCATCGGCATCGATGCGCGGCTGCGCACGGTCGATCGCGCGCAATACAAGCAGCGCCTCGACCAGTTCGATTTCGACATGATTCTGATGACCCTCAACCAGACGCTCAGCCCGGGCCTGGAACAATGGCAGTACTTTCACTCCAGCCAGGCCGGGGTCAAGGGCAGCAAGAACTTCGCCGGCATTGCCAACCCGGTGGTCGACCACTTGCTCGAGCAGCTTCTGGCCGCCCAGACCCGCGATGAACAAGTCGCCGCCGGCAAGGCCCTCGACCGCGTGCTGCTGTGGCAGCACTACATCGTTCCCAACTGGTACCTCAATTATCACCGTCTGGCGTACCGCAACCGGCTCGCCTTCGTCACCACGCCGCCCTACACTCTGGGCCTGAACGCGTGGTGGCTGAAATCTTCGGAGAAAGATCAATGAAACCCATCCGTGCCCTGCTCCTGCAGGCCAGCGGTCTGCTGTTCGCCGGGCTGGCCTGCGCCGCCCCGCAACATGCCGTGACCCTGTATAACGAGCCGCCGAAATACCCGGCCGATTTCAAACACTTCGACTACGTGAATCCCGACGCACCCAAGGGCGGGATTTTCCGTCAGGCCGGTTTCGGCGGCTTCGACAGCCTCAACCCGTTCATCAGCAAAGGCGTGCCGGCGGACGATATCGGCAACATCTACGACACCCTGGCCAAGCAAGGGCTGGACGAGCCGTTCACCGAGTACGGCTTGATCGCCCGGCTGATCGAGAAAGCCCCGGACAACGCCTGGGTGCGTTTTTACCTGCGCCCCGAAGCACGCTTCCATGATGGCCATCCGGTACGCGCCGAGGACGTGGCGTTCAGCTTCCAGATGCTGACCAAGGACGGCGCGCCGATGTACCGCGGCTACTACAGCGACGTGGCTGAAGTGATCGCCGAAGACCCGCTGACCGTGCTGTTCAAGTTCAAGCACACCAACAACCGCGAGCTGCCGCTGATCCTCGGCCAGTTGCCGGTGCTGCCCAAGCATTGGTGGGCCGACCGCGACTTCAACAAGGGCAACCTGGAGATCCCGCTGGGCAGCGGTCCGTACAAGGTCAGCGAAGTGAAGGCCGGACGCTCGGTGCGTTACGAGCGGGTCAAGGATTACTGGGGCAAGGACCTGCCGGTCAATCGGGGTTTCTACAACTTCGACGTGATGACCACCGATTACTACCGCGACAACACCGTGGCCCTGGAAGCGCTCAAGGCCGGGCAGTTCGACTACTGGCTGGAAATGACCGCGAAAAACTGGGCCAACGCCTACAACACTCCGGCGGTCACCGAAGGTCGACTGGTCAAGGAACAGATTCCCAACGGCAATCCGACCGGCATGCAGGGATTCGTCTACAACCTGCGCCGCCCGGTGTTCCAGGATGTGCGCGTGCGTCAGGCCTTGTCGCTGTTGCTGGATTTCGAATGGACCAACAAGCAACTGTTCAACGGCGCCTACGCGCGTACCCGCAGTTACTTCGAGAACTCGGAAATGGCCGCCACCGGCCTGCCCGACGCCGATCAGGTGGCGATCCTCGAACCGTTCCGCGCCACGCTGCCACCGCAGGTGTTCAACGAAGCCTTCCAGAACCCGACCACCGATGGCAGCGGCATGATCCGCGCCCAGCAACGGCAAGCCTATCAATTGTTGCAGGAGGCCGGCTGGCGCATCGTCGATGACAAAATGGTCGACGCCACCGGCAAACCGGTGGTCATCGAGTTCCTGTTGGCCCAGACCGAATTCGAGCGGGTGCTGCTGCCGTTCAAGCGCAACCTGAGCGACCTGGGTATCGACCTGGTGATTCGCCGGGTCGACGTCTCGCAATACATCAACCGTGTGCGTTCCCGGGACTTCGACATGATCGTCGGCAGCTTCCCGCAGTCCAACTCGCCGGGGAACGAACAGCGGGAATTCTGGATGTCGGACGCCGCCGACAAGCCCGGCAGCCGCAACTCCATGGGCCTGAAGGATCCGGTGGTCGACCAACTGGTCGAGCAACTGATCAACGCCGATTCGCGCAACAGCCTGGTGGCCCACGCCCGCGCGCTGGACCGCGTTCTGCAATGGGGCTATTACGTAATACCCAACTGGCACATCAAGACCTGGCGCGTGGCGTACTGGAACCACATCGGCCATCCCAAGGTCTCGCCCAAGTACGACATCGGCACGGCCACCTGGTGGGTCAAGCCCGACATCAAGCCGGCGATAGAAGTCGAAACCACACTGCAGGCCGATCCTGCGGGCACGGAGTAATCAGATGCTGGCGTACATTTTTCGGCGACTGTTGCTGATCATTCCGACCCTGTTCGGCATCTTGCTGATCAACTTCGTGATCATCCAGGCCGCCCCGGGCGGGCCGGTGGAGCAGATGATCGCCAAGCTCGAAGGCTTCGAAGGTGCCACCAGCCGCATCGCCGGCGGCGGTGCCGAAGTCTCGGTGGCAGGCTCCGCCTATCGCGGCGCCCAGGGCCTGGACCCGGCGCTGATCAAGGAAATCGAGCACATGTACGGCTTCGACAAATCGGCGCCGGAACGCCTGTGGATCATGGTCAAGAACTATGCGTCCCTGGATTTCGGCGACAGCTTCTTCCGCGACGCCAAGGTCATCGACCTGATCAAGGAAAAGATGCCGGTGTCGATCTCCCTCGGGCTGTGGAGCACGCTGATCATGTACCTGGTGTCGATCCCGCTGGGGATCGCCAAGGCCAAGCGGCACGGCAGCCACTTCGACGTCTGGACCAGTTCGGCGATCATCGTCGGCTACGCGATCCCGGCGTTCCTGTTCGCCATCCTGTTGATCGTGGTGTTCGCCGGCGGCAGTTACCTGGACTGGTTCCCCTTGCGCGGCCTGACCTCGAACAACTTCGATGAACTGAGCATGGGCGGCAAGATCCTCGACTACTTCTGGCACCTGGCGCTGCCGGTGACCGCACTGGTGATCGGCAACTTCGCGACCATGACCCTGCTGACCAAAAACAGCTTCCTCGACGAGATCAACAAGCAGTACGTGATCACCGCCAGGGCCAAAGGCCTGACCAACCACCGCGTGCTGTACGGCCATGTGTTCCGCAACGCCATGCTGCTGGTGATCGCCGGTTTCCCCTCGGCCCTCATCGGCATTTTCTTCACCGGCTCGTTGCTGGTGGAGGTGATCTTCTCCCTCGACGGCCTTGGCCTGATGAGTTTCGAAGCGGCGATCAACCGCGATTACCCGGTGGTGTTCGGCACGCTGTTCATCTTCACCCTGCTCGGACTGGTGGTGAAACTGATCGGCGACCTGACCTACACCTTTGTCGATCCGCGCATCGACTTCGAAAGCCGGGAGCATTGAGATGAACCTGTCCCCTCTCAATCGCCGCCGCTTCGAACTGTTCAAGGCCAACAAGCGCGGCTGGTGGTCGCTGTGGCTGTTCCTGATCCTGTTCGGCGCCAGCCTGGGCGCCGAACTGATCGCCAACGACAAGCCGCTGGCGGTGCATTACGACAACAACTGGTACTTCCCGGCGCTCAAGCGCTACCCGGAAACCACCTTCGGCGGCGAATTTCCCCTGGAGGCGAACTACAAGAGTCCGTACATCCGCGAACTGCTCAAGGCCAAGGACGCCTGGGTGCTGTGGGCGCCGATTCCCTACAGCTACCAGAGCATCAACTACGACCTGAAAGTCCCGGCCCCGGCCCCGCCCTCGACGGACAACCTGCTGGGCACCGACGATCAGGGCCGCGACGTGCTGGCCCGGGTGATCTACGGCTTCCGCATTTCGGTACTGTTCGCCCTGACCCTGACCGTACTGAGCTCGATTATCGGCGTGATCGCCGGCGCCTTGCAGGGGTTCTACGGGGGCTGGGTGGACCTGGCCGGGCAGCGGTTCCTGGAGATCTGGTCCGGACTGCCGGTGCTGTACCTGCTGATCATCCTTGCCAGTTTCGTGCAGCCCAACTTCTGGTGGCTGCTGGGGATCATGCTGCTGTTCTCGTGGATGAGCCTGGTGGACGTGGTGCGCGCCGAGTTCCTGCGCGGACGCAATCTGGAATACGTGCGCGCAGCCCGCGCCTTGGGCATGCAGAACGGTGCGATCATGTTCCGCCATATCCTGCCCAACGCGATGGTCTCGACGATGACCTTCATGCCGTTCATCCTCACCGGCGCCATCGGTACGCTGACCGCCCTGGACTTCCTCGGTTTCGGCCTGCCGGCGGGCAGTCCCTCCCTGGGTGAATTGGTGGCCCAGGGCAAATCCAACCTGCAGGCGCCGTGGCTGGGCATCAGCGCCTTTGCGGTGCTGGCCTTGATGCTGAGTTTGCTGGTGTTCATCGGCGAGTCCGCTCGCGATGCCTTCGACCCGAGGAAGTGAAATGAATCAGCACAATCTGATCGAAGTGCGCGACCTGGCCGTCGATTTTGTCGTCGGCAATCGCTGCCAGCGGGCGGTCGAAGGCGTCAGCTTCGACATCAAGCGCGGTGAAACCCTCGCGTTGGTCGGCGAGAGCGGTTCCGGTAAATCGGTCACCGCACACTCGATCCTGCGCCTGCTGCCCTACCCCCTCGCCCGGCATCCGTCCGGCACCATCGAATATTCCGGGCAAAACCTGTTGGACCTGAAAGAAAAAACCATTCGCCACATTCGCGGCAACCGGATTGCGATGATCTTCCAGGAGCCGATGACCTCGCTCAATCCCCTGCACTCGATCGAGAAGCAGATCAACGAAGTGCTGGGGATCCACAAGGGCCTGACCGGCAAGGTCGCGACCAAGCGCACCCTGGAGCTGCTGGAGATGGTCGGCATCCCCGAGCCGCACAGACGCCTCAAAGCCCTGCCCCACGAATTGTCCGGCGGCCAGCGCCAGCGGGTGATGATCGCCATGGCCCTGGCCAACGAGCCGGAACTGCTGATCGCCGACGAGCCGACCACCGCGCTGGACGTGACCGTCCAGCTGAAAATCCTCGAGTTGCTCAAGGAATTGCAGGCCCGATTGGGCATGGCGCTGCTGCTGATCAGCCATGATTTGAACCTTGTGCGAAGAATTGCGCATCGCGTATGTGTCATGCAGCAAGGTTGCATCGTCGAACAGGCATCGTGCGAAGAATTGTTCCGCGCGCCGCAGCATCCGTACACTCGGGAACTGCTGGCAGCGGAGCCCGGCGGCAAGCCTGCAAGCAACGTGATCGGCCCGCCCTTGCTGGCGGTCGAAGACCTGAAAGTCTGGTTTCCGATCAAGAAAGGCCTGCTCAAGCGCACGGTGGATTACGTCAAGGCGGTCGACGGCATCAATTTCAGCCTGCCCCAGGGCCAGACCCTGGGGATCGTGGGTGAAAGCGGTTCTGGCAAATCGACCCTGGGCCTGGCGATTTTGCGGTTGATCGCCAGCAAAGGTGCGATCCGTTTTGAAGGCCAGCAGCTAGACTGCCTGACGCAGCAACAGGTACGGCCGCTGCGGCGGGAGATGCAAGTGGTGTTTCAGGACCCGTTCGGCAGCCTGAGCCCGCGGATGTGCGTGAGCCAGATCGTTGGCGAGGGCCTGCGGATCCACAAGATGGGCACCGCAGCGGAACAGGAACAAGCGATCATTGCGGCACTCAAGGAGGTAGGTCTGGATCCGGAAACCCGGCACCGCTACCCCCACGAATTTTCCGGTGGGCAAAGGCAGAGAATCGCCATTGCCCGGGCATTGGTGTTAAAACCGGCGTTGATTTTGCTGGACGAGCCGACTTCGGCCCTCGACCGCACGGTACAACGCCAGGTAGTGGAGCTTTTGCGTTCACTGCAAACCAAGTACAACCTGACGTATCTGTTTATCAGCCATGACCTGGCTGTGGTGAAAGCGCTGAGCCACCAGCTGATGGTGGTCAAGCATGGCCAAGTGGTCGAACAGGGAGACGCGCAAAGCATTTTTGCCGCCCCCCAACATCCGTATACACAGCAGTTGCTGGAAGCCGCTTTTCTGGCTCCGGCCACTGCGCAATAACCTGAAAGAGGAGCAACACATGGGTTTTCTCGCCGGTAAGCGCGTACTGATCGTCGGTGTCGCCAGCAAGCTGTCCATCGCATCCGGCATCGCTGCCGCCATGCATCGCGAGGGCGCTGAGCTTGCCTTCACTTATCAGAACGACAAACTCAAGGGTCGTGTCGAAGAGTTCGCACAAGGCTGGGGCTCGAGCCCTGAGCTGTGCTTCCCGTGCGACGTGGCCAGCGATGAAGAAATCGCCAAGGTCTTCGAAGAACTGAGCAAGAAGTGGGACGGCCTGGACTGCATCGTGCACTCCGTCGGCTTCGCCCCGGGCGACCAACTGGACGGCGACTTCACCGAAGCCACCACCCGTGAAGGTTTCCGCATCGCTCACGACATCAGCGCCTACAGCTTCGTGGCCCTGGCCAAGGCCGGCCGCGAAATGATGAAAGGCCGCAACGGCAGCCTGCTGACCCTGTCGTACCTGGGCGCCGAGCGCACCATGCCGAACTACAACGTGATGGGCATGGCCAAGGCTTCCCTGGAAGCCGGCGTACGTTACCTGGCCGGCTCCCTGGGCCCGGACGGTACTCGCGTCAACTGTGTATCGGCAGGTCCCATCCGCACCCTCGCCGCTTCCGGCATCAAGAACTTCCGCAAGATGCTGGCCGCCAACGAAGCGCAAACCCCACTGCGCCGCAACGTCACCATCGAAGAAGTCGGCAATGCCGGCGCCTTCCTGTGCTCGGACCTGGCGTCCGGCATCAGCGGTGAAATCATGTACGTGGACGGTGGTTTCAACACCACGGCCATGGGCAGCCTCGAAGAGTAATCTTCGGTCAGCCTAAAAAACCCGCCTCTTTTGGCGGGTTTTTTAGGCCTGCGATTTCACGGACAAACACAATCCCACAGGGTTAGTGTTGTGTCAGGCATTGCGCAAACAACTGCTGAATCGGCTGCATTCGCTGGCTGTACCGCTGCAACAACACAATCTCCCGATAGAACGTCAACTCGCCCAAGGGGATGACTCGCACCCTGGCCCCGTGCTCAAGCCACAACCCGGCTTCGGGCAATAGCGAAATCCCCAAGCCACACTCGACCATTTTGACGATAGCCTCCAGTTCATCCAGCTCCAGCGCCACGCGCACCTCGATCTGCCGTTCGCGCAGAAACCGCGTCACCAGTCGTCCGCCGAACGAATTGCGGTCGTAGCGCACATGAGGGTGCTCGGCGAGCAGTTGTAGCGGATCATCGCCGTCGAGGTCCGCCGGTACGATCAGCACGAAGGGCTCCCGGCGAATCACCTGCGCGAACAACTCCTTGGGCAAGTCAAAAGGCGGCTTGATCAGGATCGCCAGGTCCACTTCTCCCGTGTCCACCTGGCTCAGCAGGTTCAGTGACACCCCGGGCACCAGCTTGGGTTCCAGCAAGGGTGCCTGTTGGCGCAATTTCAACAATGCCTGGGGCAGCAGGCCGGTCTGCACCGTCGCCACCGCGCCGATTTTCAATTCGCCACGGTACTCACTGACATCGTCACTGACGGCCATGCGGCTGAAGGTCTCGAGCATTTCCCTGGCCATCGGCAACGCTCGTTGCCCCGCCGCATTGAGCAGCGCCTGGCGCCCGGTGCGGTCGAACAGACGGATGCCAAGGGCCTGTTCCAGATTGCGAATCTGCGCGCTGACTGCCGATTGCGTCAGGCCGATGTGCATGCCGGCCGCGGCGAAGGTGCCGTAACGCGCCACGGCGATAAAGGTTTTCAGTTCTCGCAGCATGGCGGCCTCGATTGATCGAAATAATTTGAGCTCGATGCAAAAATTATCGTCTTTCAATCAAAAATCACAGGACTAAACTCGACACATCCCCACCCACACCGAGGTTCGCCTGATGCAACTGTCCCCTTTTCACTTGGCCATCCCGGTCTACGACTTGCCGGCCGCCCGACATTTCTATGGTTCAGTGTTTGGCCTGGAAGAAGGCCGCTCCAGCGACCATTGGGTGGATTTCAATTTCTTCGGCCATCAACTGGTGATTCACCTGGCACCGAAAAACCCTTCGCAGGAAGCCGCGCACACCAATGCCGTCGATGGTCACGATGTGCCGGTGCCGCATTTTGGCGTGGTGCTCGGAATGGCCGAGTGGGAGGCGCTGGCCGAGCGGTTGAAGTCACTGGGGACTCGCTTCGTGATCGAACCGGGAATTCGTTTTCAGGGGCTGGCGGGTGAACAGGCGACGATGTTTCTGTTTGATCCTTGCGGGAATGCGCTGGAGTTCAAGGCGTTCAAGGACATTGGGCAGTTGTTTGCCAAATAGGTGTTGTCTGTCAGGACGCTTTCGTCGGATCGCCGCCCGGAGCAGGCTCGCTCCCACATTGGATTTGTGGCGTTCACAAAACCTGTGGGAGCGAGCCTGCTCGCGATGAGGCCCGCCAATTCACCACTGTTCTAACGGCTCATCACCCGCTCGACCTCACCCAGCAGTTCCTCGATTGAGTCATGCACAATGGGGTCATATTCGACCTGGGTAACACTGAACCGAATGTCATAACTGCGATGCGCCGTGGCGTTGCGCTCGTCGAGTATCTCATTGAGCCGTGCCTTGATCGCCGCAATCTCCACGGCAGTGGAACCGGTCAGCAGCGCCACGAACCGGTCGCCTTCGAGCCGGCCGACCACATCGTTTTCACGAAAGCCGATACGCAGGACATCGGCGAACGTCTTGAGCGCATCGTCACCTTTGGCCCGGCCATACAGATAGCAGATGTGTTTGAATTCATCGAGGCTGAAGTACAGCAGCGTTGCCGACGTCTCCAGCTCCCGGCAAGCCTCCAGCCCGAGCCGGGCCAGTTCGGTGAAGCCGTGGCGATTGGACAGCAGCGTCAGCTCATCCATGCTCGCCATCTGCACGCCTGCCAGTTCTTGCTCGGCCTGGCGAGCCAGGTTGCGCAGCCGTTCACGTTCTTGCTGTGGCGTAAGCAACGGGTTTGCGGATCGGCCCGTTTTGCCCGTTTTGCCTGAGATCAACATCGTTCACTCCTTGGCGGGTATGTACGTTAGAGTCGCCCGTACCCGCATTGACTCCCTGTAAGCGTGCCGCTGGTCAGCTACCCGCCACCGGGCACGGCCCTCCTGCATCGGCCCAGCGTTTGAACCGGGTGACGAAGATATCGTGCGGCACCGGCACCGGCGCGCGATTGCCGCCGGGGTTCCAGCCCCACAGCACCAGCTTGTCGTCGCTGACGTGTTTGATCAGCGCCGTGAAATCCCGATCGCCATTGCTGGAGCGATTCTTGATCATCGCGCACAGCCGGTCGGCTGGCAGGCCGATCCAGGCCATCCGCTGCGCTGCCGGCGGCAGGCTCCAGTGCGGCGCCCCGGGTGGCGCGTGCGGGCCGTAACTGGCCGGCGGATTGCTTTGGCCATGGCAGGTTGCACAGGGCAACCCGGCCGAGCCCTTGCCGTCCATACCCCGCACGACATTCATGGCGTGGGGCACGCCGGCATCGAATTGCAGCGGTGAATCCCCGGGAATGTGGCAGTTCTGGCAACGGGGGCTCTGGAAGACCTTCTGCACCGTGTCGAACGCCTGCAAGGCCTCGCGGTCATCGGCGAACACGTGGGATGCGTAGGCGACGAGAAAGATCAGGATCAACGCCCCAAGCAACCAGTGATGTCGTTTCATCTCACACCCCCGACAGCTGCAAGGGCAGCTCCCGCAGGCGCTGCCCGGTCAAGGCAAACACCGCATTGGCCACCGCCGGCGCCATGGGTGGCACACCGGCTTCGCCGATACCGCCGGGTTTGTCGCTGCTGGGCACGATATGCACTTCGACCAGCGGCATTTCGTTGAGCCGCAGCACCTGATAGTCGTGATAGTTGGATTGCACCACCTGCCCGTCCTTGAGCGTCAGCTTGCTGTGCAAGGCGAAGCTCAGGCCAAAGGTGATGCACGACTCCATCTGCGCGGCGATGCTCTGCGGGTTGACCGCAATGCCGCAGTCCAC
This sequence comes from Pseudomonas sp. KH_046_1, assembly GCF_057839025.1. NCBI lineage: Bacteria > Pseudomonadati > Pseudomonadota > Gammaproteobacteria > Pseudomonadales > Pseudomonadaceae > Pseudomonas > Pseudomonas sp. KH_046_1. Next base: position 2,783,709 of record NZ_CM174481.1, on the reverse strand, counting down.
CGCACACACCACCCGGTGCACGCGGATGGCGAGGTTGTCCTGGGACACCTCGGCCACCTGGGCCACGTAACTGCCAAACGACTCATGCACCGCCACACCCAAGGCATGGCCATCCGGCAGCGGCGCCTTCCAGTTGGCCTTCTCCACCGCGAGGTTCAGCACACCGAGGTGGCGCGGATGATCCTTGAGCAAGGTGCGCCGATATTCCACCGGATCCTTGCCGGCCGCCGTGGCCAACTCATCGATCAGCGACTCCATGACAAACGCGGTGTGGGTGTGCCCCACCGAACGCAGCCACAACACGCTGATGCCGGTTTTCGGTGAGTGCAGTTCGATCTGGTGATTGGCCAGTCCTTCGAGGTAAGGGCTGTCGGCCACGCCTTCGACGGAGGTCTTGTCGATCCCGTCCTTGACCATGCTCGCTTCGAGCGAGGTTCCGGCCATGATCGACTGCCCGACCATCACATGTTTCCAGGCCAGTGGCAGGCCGTCGGCGCCCAGCCCGATACGCGCATGGTGCAGGAACGCCGAGCGGTAATAGCCGCCGCGGATGTCGTCTTCCCGCGCCCACACGGTTTTCACCGGTGCACCGGCGGCCTTGGCGACATACACCGCTTCGCTGACGAAGTCCGAAGTCGGATTGGCCCGGCGCCCGAAGCCGCCGCCGAGAAATTCGGTATGGATCACCACCTGTTCCGGTTTGAGCCCGGTGATTTTCCCGGCGACCATCTGGTCCAGGGTCTGGAACTGGGTGCCGGTCCAGATTTCGCATTTGTCCTGGGTGATGCTCACCGTGCAGTTCAGCGGCTCCATCGGCGCGTGGGCCAGGTAAGGCACGCTGTATTCAACGTCGATCCTCCTGGTCGCTTTCGCCAGCGCAGCCTGGGTATCCCCCGCCTGACCGGCGTTGATGCCGGGGGTGGTGGCGAGTTTGCGGAAACTCTCCAGCAACGCCTGGCTGTCGAGCCCGGCGTTCGGCCCCGGATTCCACTCGATTTTCAGCGCATCGCGCCCCAGCTTCGCCGCCCAAAAATGATCGGCAATCACCGCGATGCCCGTCGGCACCTGCACCACTTTGTGCACCCCCGGAATCGCCAGCGCTTCGGCGCCTTCAAAGGATTTGACGCTGCCACCGAAGGTGGGCGAACGGGCGACCATCGCGGTCATCAGCCCGTCAAACTGCACGTCCATGCCGAACTTCGCCCGGCCGGTGATTTTCTCCGGGGTGTCCAGGCGCCTGGTGGGTTTGCCGATCAGCCGCCAGTCCTTCGCGTCCTTGAGTTTGATCGAGGCTGGATCTGGCCGTGGCATTTGCCCGGCGTCATCGGCCAGTTCGCCGTAGGTGGCACGGTGTTCACCGGCAATGACCACGCCGGATTCGGTATGAATCCCGGACGGCGCGACGTTGAAACGCTTGGCCGCCGCGTCGATCAACATCAAGCGCGCCGCCGCGCCGGCCTGGCGATAGCGGTCGAACTCCATCCAGGTCGAGGTAGACCCCCCGGTGATTTGCATCCCGCCAAAACCAGGCAGGCCGTAATCGGCGGCCGAGGCCGGGGAATGCTCGACGCGGATCTTCGACCAGTCGGCGTCCAGTTCTTCGGCAATCAGCATGGTCAGCCCGGTCCAGATGCCCTGGCCCATTTCCGAGTGGCCGAGCAACACGGTGACGCTGTTGTCGTTGCCAATACGCAGGAAGGCGTTGGGTGCAAACACGTTGCCCTGGTTCTCCGCGCCCATGGCGAAACGGTGGGCGCCGGGCATGGCAAACGCCACCACCAGTCCACCGCCCAGCACGGCACTGCCCTTGAGAAAACCACGACGCGATAACGCGTTGATGCTGTTCATGCTCACCTCAACCCAGCTCGGCGGCGCGTTTGACCGCCGCACGGATCCGCGGGTAAGTGCCGCAACGGCAGATGTTGCCGGACAGCGCCTGATCGATGTCGCTGTCGGTCGGTTGCGGAATTTTCGCCAGCAATGCTGCGGCCGACATGATCTGCCCGGATTGGCAGTAACCACACTGGACCACGTCAAGTTCCGCCCAGGCCTGTTGCACCGGGTGCGAACCATCCGCAGACAGGCCCTCGATGGTAAGAATCTTTTGCCCGTGGGCCACGGCCGTGGCCGGCGTGATGCAGGAGCGCAGCGGTGCGCCATCGACGTGCACGGTGCAGGCCCCGCATTGGGCCATGCCACAGCCGAACTTGGTGCCGGTGAGGTGGGCGACATCACGCAAGACCCAGAGCAGCGGCATGTCGGCGGGGACATCCAGCTCCTGATCCTGGCCATTGATGTTCAGGGTCAGCATGGCGCGGTTCCTCAGACTCAGGGTGATCTGAAGGGGCGTCGCTGCGGCCTTGTAAAACCTGCGCGCGCCTCGGGTTACCCCTTCAGCTAAGCGCAAATTTGCCGGCAGGCCGTGGCGCATCGACCACCGGTCATGAAAAAGCCGCCTCTAAGGGCGGCCCTGAAGGTCTTGGCTAGAGCCTCGGCCCCAATAAAATACCGGTGTAGCGCCAGACAAAAACACCGAAAGCGCTACACCACAGCAACGCCGACAGCGCCAGACCCTGACCGAAAAACGGCACCAGCCACACTCGAAACGCCCCCGCCAGCAACAACAGGGCAAACCCCGCAACGATCGCCTTTGACGGCTGCAACAAGCGCCCGGTATGCCCCAGGCTGACCCGCGCGATCATCGCCAGAACCAACCCGCCGATACCGCCGACGGCCAGCGAATGGGTGGCCAGGCTTTGCTGCGGCATCCAGCCCAGGTGCCACAGCGCCATGGCCAGCGTCGCCACCGCCAGCCAGGCGTAAGCCAGGTACAGCGACCACAGCAGCGGCACGCGCCACAGGCCGCGATCATGCCAGCGCCACAATCGCAGCAGATGCAAACCGCTGATCAACGCAAACATCAGCGCCAGCCACACCCGTGGGACGTCATTCAAACCGGCGGCAAAAGACACCGCCGCCAGCATGGCGCTGATCAGCAACACCTTGCCCGGCAACGGATGGGCCGCAGGCGTTGCGGGACGGTTCAAGCCGCGCTGGATAAAGAACGGAATCACCCGCCCGCCGATCACGCTCATCAACGCGCCCACCAGCCACAAGGCGGCCAGCACGCCATGACGCTGCAGATTGGCGTCATCAACGGCGAGCCCCAGCAACGTCAACGCCTGACACCCGGCCAGCAGCATCACCATCAACAGAATCGGATAATTCTCGCGCTTGCCCGCGGCCAGCAGATCACGCCCCAACACCCACGCCAGCAACGGCAGAAACGGAACCTGCAGGGCCAGCAGCAAGGGCACAGGTATCGGCAGGCACCAGGCCAGCCGTGCCAGTAGCCACACCAGCACCAGGCCGATCAGCGGCCAGCCCTTGAGCCCCGGCCGACCGGTCCAGTTGGGCACTGCCGTGAGCAGGAACCCAGCAATGATGGCCGTGGCAAATCCGAAAGGCATTTCATGTCGATGCCAGGCAAGCATGCCGCCCTCCGGTTGCGCACCGGGTAAACGGCCGTACAGCCACAAGACCCAGATCGCGATGGAAAGGGCCGCGAACCCGGCCCCGGCCAGAAAGAAGGGTCGAAAGCCCAGGCTGAAGACCGGTGCAGCGGATAGCCGGCGCATCAAGCCACCACCCGGACCGGGACTTGGCCCAGGTGATACTGGGAAAGCAGGCGCATGACGTAGCCGATTTTCAACAGGGTCGGGCCGACGATGGTCATGGCGTGCATGGTTACCAGCACGACGATCGAAAGATGGCCGCCGTAAAGATAGACGCCGTAAATCCCGGCCAGCAGCATTGCCAGACCCGCGCCGAGCACACGGCTCGACAATTGAAGAACGTTCCGAGGGTTGCAGAAGAAGTTGAACATTTTGCGTACTCCTGAAGGCATTCAGTTGTACGTTTACCTCATCAAGTCCCGTGCCAGGTTTTTACCCCTTCAGATCCAGGCACTTGCGCACATACGAGTCATAAAGACTCATCAGAAAAATAGTCTGTTTGACTCTCTTTAAAGTCATTTTGACTACCGGCGACGCTACCCTGCAGCAATTTTCTCGATCTACGGTACGGCCAGACGACCAGAGGCTGACTACGCTGAAAGTCCGGAACATGCGTTACCTGCAGAGGAGCTGGCACCATGCTACGCGTACAAAAACTCACGCCCTGCTTGTGGTTCGACGATCAGGCCGAAGAGGCGGCGAAATTCTATTGTTCGATCTTCGACCACTCGAAAATCACTGCCATCACCCATTACGGCCACGCCGGATTCGAGTTCCACGGCCGACCCGAGGGTTCGGTCATGACCGTCAGCTTCGAGCTCGACGGGCAGAGCTTCACCGGCCTCAACGGCGGACCGCTGTTTACATTCAGTGAGGCGGTTTCGTTTCAGGTCAATTGCCTGAGCCAGGAAGAAGTCGATCATTACTGGGGCAACCTGTCGGCCGGTGGCGTGCCCGAGGCCCAGCAATGCGGTTGGCTCAAGGACAAGTTCGGGCTGTCGTGGCAAATCGTCCCCGTGGCGATGATGGACATGATCAAAGACCCCGACACGAAGAAATCCCAACGGGCCATGCAGGCGATGATGCAGATGAAAAAACTCGATATTGCGACGTTGCAGCGCGCCTTTGACGGCGAGAGCTAATACACTCGGGCGCTGACCTGCCGAGGAGTGAGCATGAAGCACGCCGTTGCCAAGAACGCCGACAAGGCCCCGCGCTTCTGGCGCGATGATGCCCTGCCCTTCATTGAAGCCCGCTCCATCGCCGACGGGCGCGAAGTCTGCTACACCCGGCACGCCCACGAGCACTTTTCCATCGGGGCGATCACCGCCGGGCGCAGCACTTATCTGCATGAGCAGTCGGCGTTCGAGGTCAGCGTCGGCACGGTGGTGCTGATGAACCCCGGCGACGTCCACGCCTGCAACCCGATCGAAAACCAACCCTGGTCATACCTGATGCTGTACGTCGATACGCCGTGGCTGACCGATTTGCAGCATCAGCTCGGCTTCAGCGATGACGCGGCGCTTCGCCGTTTTTCGCTGACCCATACGCAGGACGCCAGCCTGTTTGCCGGCCTTGCGGGCTTGTATGAGGTGTTGGTCGATCCGCGGCAGGACGTGCTGCGCAAACACAGCGTGGCCGTGGAGTTTTTTACTGAAGTCCAGCTGCGACTCAACCCGGTCGATCAGCCGCTGCGCGAACCCAATTTCAAGCTGGAGCGTGCTGCTGACTACATCCGCGAACACTGCACGCAAACCCTCAGGCTCGAAGACATTTGCGAAGCGGCGCAACTGTCACCGTCCTACCTGATCCGCGCCTTCAAACAGCATTACGGCATGACACCCCACGCGTTCCTGGTGAACCGGCGCATCCAGTTCGCCCAGGATCAATTGCGCAGCGGCAAACTGATCGCGGACGTGGCACTGGAAGCGGGGTTCGCCGATCAGGCGCATTTTCAACGGGCGTTTAAACAGCATTTGGCGGCGACACCGGGGCAGTATCGGGGGTGAGCCTGTGGCTTTGGCTGAATCTGTGGCTTCGTTGAATCTGTGGCTTTGGCGCTGAACCTGTGGCGAGGGAGCTTGCTCCCGCTCGGCGGCGAAGCCGCCGCAAAACCTGCATGCAAGATTTCGCTGAAGGAACCCGGGGGCCGCTTCGCAGCCCAGCGGGAGCAAGCTCCCTCGCCAAAAAAACTGTGCTGCAAGCATTCTCGCCACAGCATCCGGCCGTTAAGGCAACAACAGATACACCGCACTCACCACCAGCAGCAACGCCATGGCGCGATTGAACAGGCGCATACCCGCCGGGTTGTTCAGGAACCCGCGCAAAAACGTCCCGGCATACGCCCAACAACCGACCGACACATAGCAGATCACCAGATAAATCGCCGCGAACTGCCAGACCAGCCGCGCCTCGCCATCGGCGACAAACGCGCCCATGCCGGCCACGCAGGCCAGCCAGGCCTTCGGGTTGAGCCATTGCATGATGGCGCCATACAGCATCGACGGCGCCTGGGCCGACTCACTGGCCTGCACCTGCCCATTGTCGGCCGCCAGCTTGTAGGCCATGTACAACAGAAACGCCACGCCCGCCCATTGCACCACCTGGGTCAGCGCCGGCCACCGTTGCAACAACTTATGCAGGCCCAGCCCCATCAACACCAACAACAAGACAAACCCCAGGGTGGCCCCGGCCACGTGACGCTGGCTGGCCCGGAAACCAAACCGTGCGCCGGAGCTCAACGCCACAATGTTGACCGGCCCCGGCGTGATGGAAGCGACCAGCGCAAACGCCGCCATGGACATCATCAGACTCATTGCACACCTTCTTCCATCGAGTTGAACAAGGCCCTCACGGTAAAGAGCCGAGCGGCTCGCGTATTGAAGAAAACTGCCCTGCACCGCTACGAGTAATAGCCAACGACGTTTTTAACCTTGCCCAGGGCAACCCGCAGCGAATCCATGTCCACGGAGCCCAACGCCAGGCGTATCGCATGCGGCACCTGGGTCGAAATCGCAAAGGGTTCGGCCGGCGACACCGACACCTGCTCGCGCATCAGTGCCATGGCGATCTGGTCGGCCCGGGCGTCTTCCGCCAACGGCAGCCAGATGAAGTAGGAGTTCGGGTGACTGATGGTCCTGAGCCCCGCCAGCACCTCGCGGGCCAGGGCTTGCCGGGCCCGGGCGTCCGCGCGTTTTTGCGCCTCCAGTTGGCTGACGGTGCCGTCGTCGAGCCAGGCCGTGACGATGGCGGTCATCACGCCCGGGGTGTTCCAGGTGGTCGCCATGATGGTGCGCTCGAAGGCGGCGACCCATTGCGCGGGTGCGGCGATGAAACCGACGCGCAGCCCGGTGGCGACATTCTTCGACAGGCCGGATACGTACACCGTCCTCTCCGGCGCCAGCTCGGCCAGCGGTGGCGGTACGTTTTCGGCCAGAAACGCGTAGGCCGCATCCTCGATGATCGTCAGGTCATGCTGGCGCGCAATCGCCACCAACTGCTCGCGCTGATTGAGGTCCATCACCCAGCCCAAAGGGTTGTGCAGGGTCGGCATCGAATACAGGGCCCGTACCGATCGGCTGCGGCAGAGCTTTTCCAGGGCCGGCAGATCAGGCCCGGTATCCGTGACCGGAATCGGCAAGGCTTCCAGATGCAGGGTTTCGGCCAGCGTCTTGAAACCGGGATAGGTCAGCGCATCGGCGGCGATCACATCGCCGGGCTTGAGCAGCGTCATCATCGTCACCGCCAGGCCATGCTGGGCGCCGCTGACGATCAACACCTGTTCGGCCGGCACGTTCAGCCCGCGGTCAAGCAGATGACGCGCGACCGAGGCGCGCTCGTGCAGGCGTCCCGCGTGAGGCTGGTAGCGCAGGAGGGATTCCAGGTCACCGGACAACGCCAGTTGCCGCAAGGCCGTGCGCAACAGGTCGGCCTGACCGGGCAAAGACGGGTAGTTGAAATTCAGGTCGATCATCCCCGCCGCCACCACATGCTGCGAGATGCCCTGCCCCGGCGGCAGCGAGGTTTCCCTGACAAAGGTCCCGCGTCCGGTTTCGCCGCTGACCAGGCCCATGCCCTCCAGCTCGGCATACACCCGGCTGGCGGTGACCAGTGCCAAACCGTGCTCCGTGGCCAGTTGCCGGTGGGTCGGCAGGCGCGTGCCGGGCGGCAAACGCCCGGAACGGATGTCGGCGGCAAAAGCATCCACCAGGGTCTTGTAGCGGGATCGAGGCATGTCGAGATGTATCCATGACAATTTTTTGATTGTATCGATAGTCGCTCATAGGATGAGTTTCGTGCAATCAGACAATGAGCGTGAGCCAAATGGAACGGACCTCGAACCTGCAACACCGGACGCTGGAAAACAGCACCAGCGGCTGGATCAACGGCCTGATCGGCGTGGTGATCTTCAGCGGCTCGCTACCGGCGACACGGGTGGCGGTGCTGGAGTTTGACCCGGTGTTCCTGACGGTCGCTCGCGCGACGATCGCGGCGCTCCTGGCGCTGTGCCTGCTGTGGTTATTCAAGGAAAAACGCCCGACGCGCCAGCAACTGATACCGCTGATCATCGTTGCCTTGGGCGTGGTCATCGGCTTTCCTTTGCTGACCGCGCTGGCGCTGCAATACGTGACGTCCGCACACTCCATCGTCTTCGTCGGCCTGTTGCCCCTGGCGACGGCGGTGTTCGGCGTCCTGCGCGGCGGCGAGCGGCCTCGGGCGGCGTTCTGGATTTTCTCGGTGCTGGGCAGCCTGCTGGTGGTCGGGTATGCCCTGTCCCAAGGGCTGACCGCCTCCCCTCAGGGCGACATCCTGATGCTGCTGGCCATCCTCGCCTGCGGCCTGGGTTATGCCGAAGGCGCGAAGCTGTCGCGCACCCTCGGTGGCTGGCAGGTGATCAGCTGGGCGCTGGTGCTGTCGCTGCCGGTCGTGGCGGCGCTCAGCTGGATGCGCATGCCGGCTTCGTTCACCGGCATCAGCACGCCGGCCTGGTTCAGCCTGGCTTACGTCTCGCTGTTCAGCATGCTGATCGGTTTCGTGTTCTGGTATCGCGGCCTGGCCCAAGGGGGCATCGCCGCCGTTGGGCAATTGCAGCTGCTTCAGCCGTTTTTCGGGCTGACCCTGGCCGCCACCCTGCTGCATGAACAGGTCAGCGTAGGCATGCTGGGTGTCACCGTCGCCGTGATCCTCTGCGTCGCCGCGGCGAAAAAGTTCGCCAGATAGCCCCGTGTACGGTGGTTTGCGCCCATGACTGTATGGGTCTGGTCGCGGGTGAGCCGTGATAAAAATAGCGCTCTTGCTACAGGAGCCCACCATGGACCTCGCCACCCTCACCCTGTTCCTGCCGGCCTGCTTCGCCCTCAACATGGCACCCGGCCCCAACAACCTGCTGTCGGTCAGCAACTCGACTCGCTATGGCTACCGCACCGCGTGCGTGGCCGGCATCGGCCGGTTGCTGGCGTTCGCCGGGATGATTGCCCTGGCCTCGGCGGGGTTGGCGGTGGTGCTGCAAACCTCCGAGCTGCTGTTCTACGCGATCAAGATCCTCGGCGCGGCCTACCTGTTCTACCTCGCCTGGCAATTGTGGCGTGCCGATCCGGGTGTGGAAAATGTGCTCACCACAGCGCCTGTGGGCACGCTGGCGCTGGCCCGGCAGGAATTCCTGGTCGCGGCCGGCAACCCCAAGGCGATCCTGATCTTCACCGCGTTCCTGCCGCAATTCGTCGACTCGACCCACGCCATCGGGCCGCAGTTCGTGGTGTTGGGCGCGCTGTTTCTGGTGCTGGAATGGATCGCCATCGGCGCTTACGCCTACATGGGCCTGCACATGCGCCGCTGGTTCGCCAGGCCGTCGGGCAAGCGGATGTTCAATCGTTGCTGCGCCGGGTTGTTGTCGGCGGCGGCTTCGGTACTTCTGATGGCCAGACGCGTCTGAAATGTTGGTTATCCGTGTGGGAGCGAGCCTGCTCGCGAATGCGTAGTGTCATCCAATATCGAGGTGACTGGCACGCCGCCTTCGCGAGCAGGCTCGCTCCCACAGGGTACTGTCTGTAATGAACGAAATTCGCTGTCGATTTTCCGGTGGAGGTCGCCCATGTCGCGATCTATGCTGCGCCCATGAACCTACAAAAAACGCTGCTTCCGCCCCGTGCCGAGATGGTGCGCGCCATGCTCGAGCGAGACACTTCCTACGAGGGGGTGTTCTTTACGGCGGTCAAGACCACAGGCATCTTCTGCCGCCCCGGTTGCACTGCCCGCAGCCCGAAGCCCGAGAATGTCGAGTTCTTCGCCAACGCCGAACAATGCCTGGCGGCGGGCTATCGCGCCTGCCTGCGCTGCAAACCGCTGGACACCGCCGCCAGCGCGCCGGACTGGGTGCAGACACTGTTCCGATCGGTAGACGCCGACCCGGAGCAGCGCTGGACCGACGCCCAGCTACTGGCCCAAGGCATCGAACCACTGAAACTGCGCCGCTGGTTCAAGCAGCATTTCGGCATGACCTTCCACGCCTGGCTGCGCGCCCGACGCCTGGGCATGGCGTTGGGCGGAATCAGACAGGGCGACTCCATCGATGACGTCGCCTTCGATTCCGGCTACGAGTCCCTCAGCGGTTTTCGCGATGCCTTCCAGAAATCCTTTCACATCACCCCAGGCCGCGCGGCCAACAGCGAGCCGCTGCTGTTCACGCGCCTGACCACGCCGCTGGGGCCGATGATCGCCATGGCCGAACGGCGTGGGCTGGTGCTGCTGGAGTTTCTCGACCAGGCCTCGCTGAATCCGGCGGTCGAGGCGCTGCAAAACCGTTTCGGTTATGCCGTGGCGCCGGGGCACAACGCGCATTTGCAGCAGATCGAAGCACAATTGTCTGCGTATTTCGCCGGCACGCTCACTGAGTTCAGCGTGGCCTTGCACATGCCCGGCAGCGAGTTCTCCCGCCGGGTCTGGGCTGAACTGGCGAAGATCCCCTACGGCCGGACCACCACCTACGGTGCCATCGCGGCGAGCCTGGGTAAGCCCGGTGCCAGCCGGGCCGTGGGCCTGGCCAACGGGCATAACCGCTTATCGATTGTCGTGCCCTGCCACCGAGTGATCGGCGCCGACGGCTCGTTGACCGGCTACGCTGGAGGCCAGCCGCGCAAGGCGTTTCTGCTCAGGCTGGAAAACGCAGCGGTTCAGCTCACGGAGCAATTGGCGCTCTGATCCCCCCCACAGATTTTTCATAAGGAAGGAAACTCGATGGACAGGCTCGACAATCAACTGCACCAACTGCATCAAGAAGGTTTGCTGATCCTCACCAACGTCGCCGATGCCGCCGGGGCGCGGCTGGTGGAGCAACTGGGCAACAAGGCCGTGGCCACCAGCAGCGCGGCGGTGGCCTGGGTGCATGGCTACCCGGACGGCAACACCCTGCCCCTTGAGCGCCTGGTCTCGACCGTCGAATCAATTGCCCGGGTCATTTCGGTGCCGCTGACCGTGGACATCGAAGCCGGCTATTCCGATGACCTGGAACGGGTGGCCCGGGTCATTGATGCAGTAATCGCCGCCGGCGCTGTCGGGATCAATATCGAAGACGGCTCCTCGCCGCCGGAGTTGCTGGTACGCAAGATTGAGATCGCGCGCCAGGTGGCTGACCGGCGCAACGTGAACCTGTTTATCAATGCGCGCACCGATGTCTACCTGCGGGGCCTGGTGCCTGCCGAAGACCGCGTCGCCGAAACCCTCAGGCGCGCCGCGCTGTATCAGGCGGCCGGTGCCAATGGTCTGTTTGCCGCAGGCGTTACCGCGGAGTACGAGATCAAGGCGCTGTGCCAGGGCACCTCCCTGCCGCTGAATGTGCTGGGGTTCCCGGGCCTGCCGTCGCCCGAAGCTCTTGAAGCACTCGGCGTACGCCGCCTGACTGCAGGTTCGGGCATCGCCGAGTTCCTCTACGGCGCCATGGCCGGCATCGCCAAAAGCTTTCTGCAAACCGGCAAGTTCGATAGCCACGACCTGAAGGCTTTGACCTATGGCGAAGTAAACGCCTTGTTGAAACCGTCCGGGAAAGCCTGAGCCCATGGCCGACGGCTATCAGGCGGCCAGTGCCTTCCTGGCCGCCATCGATGACGACTGGCGCCGCCACATCGACGCCATCGGCCCGTGCCTGCACCAGCCGCATGCGGCGCGTGACCCGTATGAGTCGCTGGTGCGGGCGATTGCCTATCAGCAACTGCATACCAAGGCCGGCGATGCGATTGTCGGCCGGCTGCTGGCGCTGTTCGGTTCGGATTCGTTTCCCCGGCCTGAACAGATCGTCGCCACGGATTTCGACCGATTGCGCAGTTGCGGGTTTTCCGCGAGCAAGATCACGACCATTCAGGGCATCGCCCAAGCGTCGCTGGACGGCGTGGTGCCGGATTACGCCACGGCGTTGGCCATGGACGATGAAGCGCTGATCGAGCGCTTGATCACCCTGCGCGGCGTGGGTCGCTGGACCGTGGAGATGCTGCTGATCTACAGCCTGGAGCGGCCGGATATCCTGCCGGCCGACGACTTTGGCGTGCGCGAGGGTTATCGACGGCTCAAGGGGCTGGAGGTGCAGCCGACGCGCAAGCAGATGATCGAGATCGGGTTGGCGTGGAGCCCTTATCGGACGGTGGCGGCGTGGTATTTGTGGCGGGTGCCCAACCGGTAGACCGCGTTATCGTTCATCGCAGGCAAGCCAGCTCCCACAGGTCTTATGTCGAACACAAAACCTGTGGGAGCGGGCTTGCCCGCGATGGCGTCAGCACATTCAGCACATTATTCGGCGCCAATCACAACCCCGACTTCAACCGACTGAACGCCCGGATCAGCGCCCGGTTGAACGCCTTGCCATTGTCATTCTTGCTGTACAGCGAAGCCCTGACCGCAGCCGTCGGATAGGTCCCCGGATCGTTGCGAATCGCGGGATCGATCAAGCCGTCCGCCGCCGTGATCGCATTGGCGTAATGGATGCTGTCGGTGATCGGCGCAATCACCTCCGGGGTCATCAGGTAGTCCATCAATGCCAGGCCGGCCTTCGGGTGCGGCGCGTCCTTGGGAATGACCATGGCATCGAACCAGATCAACGTGCCCTCCTGCGGAATCCGGTACTTGAGCGAATACGGCTTGCCCGCAGCCTCGGCCTGGCCCGCCGCGATGGCCACGTTGCCGTTCCACGACATCGCCACGCAGGTGTTGCCGTTGGCCAGGTCGCTGATGTTCAGGTCGTTATCGAAGTAGCGAATGTACGGCCGAATCTTCGCCAGTTGCTGCTCGGCCAGCTTCAGGTCATCGAGGTTCTGGCGGTTGATGTCCAGGCCCATGTATTTCATGACCGCCGCAAACACTTCGTTGGGATCGTTGAGCAGGCTGACCCCGCAATCGGCGAATTTCGACACCACGGCCGGGTCGAACAGCATCGCCCAACTGTCGGTCGGCGCGTCTGGCAGGCGCTGTTTCACCGCCTGCTCCTGATAACCCACGCCCGTGGTGCCCCAGGCGTAGATCCCGGCGTAGCGGTTGCCCGGATCGAACACCGCCATGTGCTGGCGAAACTCCTCGCCGACCCCGGCCAAATGCGGCAGTTGCTGCTTGTCGACCGTCTGCACCGCGCCACTCTCGATGGCGCGGGACAGATGCTGCCCCGCCGTCAGCACCAGATCGTAGCCACTGCGGCCGGTGAGCAGCTTGGTCTCGACGGTTTCCAGGGAGTCGAAGTGGTCGACCACCACATGGATGCCGGTTTTCGCTTCAAAATTCTTCAAGGTGTCCGGGGCCAGGTACTCGCCCCAGATGTACAGATTGACCACCGGTTTGGTGGTTTCGGCGGCCTGCACACACAGGGGTGCAAGCACCAGCAGTATTGCTTGAGTCAGTTTGTGCAGGCCCATGATCACACTCCTTTCTTGTTGGAGTGGGTGGCTGCGTACTGCGGCATGGTGATGCACGCGACGTTGCCGCCACCGAGGAGGATTTCCCGGGAGTTTTCGATGCCGACGATGCTGTGTTTCGGGAACAGCTCGGCCAGGGTCGCCAGCGCCACCTTGTCGTTGCGATCACCGAACAGCGGCACCACGATCGAACTGTTGCCGGCGTAGTAGTTGATGTACGACGCGCAGATCTTCGTCCCGGCCTGACGGGTATGGGTGCTGTCCTGCTGGTCCAGGCCTTCGGCTTCTTCGGCGGTCCACTCCAGCACATCCGGCTGCGGCAGCTTGTGCACGATCAACTCGCGGCCGCGACTGTCGCGGGTGCTGCGCAGGATGTCGTAGGCCTCCTGATAGATTTCCCACTGCGGGTCGTCGCGGTTGTCGGTCCATTGCAGCACCACTTCACCGGGGCGCACGAAACACGCGAGGTCGTCGACGTGGCCATCGGTTTCGTCGAACTTGCAGCCCCGTGGCAGCCAGATCACCTGCTCGGCACCCAGGTAATCGGTCAGGCGACGGGTGACTTCGGCCTTGCCCAGATGCTGGTTGCGATTACGGTTGAGCAGGCATTGTTCGGTGGTCAGGATGCTGCCCTGGCCGTCGCTCTGGATGCCGCCCAGTTCGGCGATCAACGGCGCTCGATAGCGGTCGAAGCGTTCGATTTCGAGAATCTTGCTGGCGATCTGGTCGTCCTTGTCCCACGGGTAGTACAGGCCACCGTCGAGCCCGCCATAGGCGTTGAACTCGAAGTCGACGCCGCGCACTTCGCCGCTCTGATCGTTGACCACAAAGCACGGGCCGCTGTCACGAAACCAGGTGTCGTTGCAGGTCATTTCCACCACGCGCACTTGCGGCGGCAACTGTCGGCGCGCGGTGGCGAACTGTGCCGCCGAGGCGCACACGGTCACCGGTTCGCTCATGGAAATGGCGGTGACGATCTGCACCCAGACTTTCTGCGCCGGTTTGGCACCGTTGCGCCAGACGTCGGTGCGCTCCGGCCAGCCGAGCCAGCAACCGGACTTGGCTTCGAATTCGCCGGGCAGACGGAAACCGTCCAGTTTGGGAGTGGTGTCGAGCAAACGGGCCATGGTCAAACCTCTTCAGCAGGGATTGGAATGACCACAGGCTAAGGGCGTTGGCGACTGGCTCGCCAACGATGATTATTTCGGAATACTTGAATCTAACTCATCAATCGAGCAATTGATCGTTGAACCATTCCAGCATCTGCGCCACCGCCGGACGCTCCAGCCGCACCCGCTCGCACACCAGCGCATATTGGCCCAACGCGGTCATGCTCGAGGTGAACGGCCGCACCAGACGCCCGCTGAGCAAATCTTCCTGGGCCGTCAGGTTGTCGCCCATGGCCACGCCCTGCCCTTGGGCCGCGGCCTCCAGTGCCAGCCCGGCATGGGCGAAATACAGTTGACGGTCCGGGCGTTGGTCGCCGGCATGGCTGGTGAGCCACGCAGTCCAGGTCTTGCCGTCCTGGTCGTCGTGCAGCAGACAGTGGCGGGCCAGGTCCTTCGGGGTTTTCAGTGTGCCCTGGTTGAACAGGCCGGGGCTGCACACCGGGAAGAACTGCAACGCCGGCAGCGGCCGGACGAAATACGCTGAGCTGTCCACCGGACCGGTGCCGTAGGTGATCGCCAGGTCGATGTCTTCCCCGGGCGCCGTGGCATCGATCGGCTGTTCGTACAGATGCAAGGTGATGTGCGGGTAGCGCGCATAGAAATCCGTGAGCCGGCTCATCAGCCACTTTTGCGCCAGTTCGGCGGTGACCGCCAGACGCAATACCGCCAGGGATGAAGGGTCGCGCAGTTCATCGCAGGCATCGCCAATCAGCTCGAACGCCTGCTGCAAGCTCTGCATCAGGCGCCCGGCGGCCAGGGTCGGGCGAATCTGCCGGCCCTCGCGCACGAACAGCGGCACGCCCAATTGCTCTTCAAGCTGGCGAATCTGGTGGCTGACCGCGCTGTCGGTGACACACAACTCGGCGGCCGCCCGACCGAAATGGGCGTGGCGGGCGGCGCATTCGAAGGTTCGCAGGGCTGCCAGGGAAGGTAATCGTCGCATCAGGTCATGTCCCGGTTTCGAGGCGGACATGCTGAATTGACAGACGGTGGGTGTCCAGTGGGACCGCGTTATCGTTCTTCGTCGGAACGCCGCCCGGAGCAAGCCCGCTCCCACATTTGGAACGCAATCCCCCTGTGGGGGCGGGCTTGCTCGCGAAGGGGCCAACCCATTCACCACCCATCCAACGGGCTATCACGCTGGCTGATCAACGATGACACTCCCCCCAAACCCGGCGCATGTTGAACCCTCAACCGGAGGGATTCGCCATGCTCAACACACTCAAGCACATCAACTCGACATCAGCCTTCAACCGCTGGGCCGGCTTCGAAGTCACCCGCGCCGAAACTGGCGAGGCCGAGCTCACCATGGCCTTTCGCGAAAACGACATGGCGCAATATGCCGGTTTCCTGCATGCCGGCCTGATTGGCGCGATGCTCGACACAGCCTGTGGCTTCGCGGCTGGCACCGTGGCGGGCAACGTGCTGGCGTCACACTTTTCAGTCAACTGCCTGGCGCCTGCCATCGGTGAAGTGTTCATCGCCCGGGGCCGGGTGGTGAAGGCTGGCAAGAAACAGGTATTTGCCCGCGCCGAGCTGTTCGCGCAGACCGGTGATCAACTGAAACTGGTGGCGACCGGCGACGCGATTCTGGTGCCGGTCGAGTAGCCCTGACGGTCTAGGCTGTTCGGGGTACGTTCCAGACAGCAGGAGGTTCCCATGCAACTCGAAGGTTCCTGCCATTGCGGCGCGGTGTCGTTCAGTTTGACCAGCGCCCACCCCTACCCTTACCAGCGCTGCTACTGCTCGATCTGCCGCAAGACCCAGGGCGGTGGCGGCTATACGATCAACCTCGGTGGCGATGCCGCCAGCCTCAAGGTTCGTGGACGCAAACACATCGCGATTTACCATGCGCGGCTCAAGGAAGACGGCGACAAACGCGCCCACAGCAGCACCGCCGAGCGGCATTTCTGCTCGGTTTGCGGTTCGGGTCTGTGGTTGTTCAGTCCGCAGTGGCCGGAGTTGATTCACCCGTTCGCCTCGGCCATCGACACCCCGCTGCCGGTGCCGCCGGAGCACACGCACCTGATGCTCGGCTCAAAGGCGCCATGGGTGGAGGTCCAGGCGCTGCCCGGGGATCAGCAGTTCGATGTGTACCCCGAAGAGTCCATTGCGCAATGGCATGAACGCTTGGGGTTGGGTCGCTAGGTCCAGCGCGACGAGGTCTTGAGCGCTATTCGAATCTCACGCTGCGGCTGGTACGCCACTGTGGAAACGAAATTCCACGTCCGGCGATTCGATCAGTTCCTGCTCGGCGGCGCGGACCTTGTCGATCACATGCGCAATGTCCCTGGCGTCGCCGTACTGGTAGGCCAGTTTCAGGTAGCCCTGGAAATGCCGGGCCTCGCTCTTGAGTAGACCGAAATAGAACTTGCCCAGTTCTTCGTCCAGGTGCGGCACCAGTGCTTCGAAACGCTCGCAACTGCGGGCCTCGATGAAGGCGCCGACCACCAGGGTGTCCACCAGTTTCACCGGCTCGTGACTGCGTACCACCTTGCGCAGCCCCGACGCGTAACGCCCGGCGGACAGCTGGCGCAGTTCGATCTTGCGTCGCTTCATCAGGCGCATGACCTGTTCGTGGTGCACCAGCTCTTCCCGGGCCAGGCGCGACATCATGTTGATCAGATCGACGTGGGAGTGATACTTGGCGATCAGGCTCAACGCGGTGCTGGCGGCCTTGAATTCGCAGTTCTTGTGGTCGATCAGCAGGGTTTCCTGATCGGCCAGCGCGGCCTCGATCCAGCCGTCGGGGGTGCGGCAGCCAAGGAACTCGTGAATTTCGGGAAGGATCATGGGGCTCACGGAAAAATAGGTTCAAAACGAAGGGCGCCGATTATACCGGCCTGCCCGCAGACCACCAGTCGCCAACCGTTGATATGCATCAAGTCCCCGAATCGCAGACAGCAACTATAGTTGTGCAACGCCGTGCTTTTTTATTTTCAGGAGATCGCGCACATGCAAGCCGTTCGCAGCATTCTGGTGGTCATCGACCCCGAGCATTCCGAAAGCCTGGCGCTCAAACGGGCGAAGTTGATCGCCGGTGTGACCCAGGCACAGTTGCATCTGCTGGTGTGCGACCCCAAGCACGATCACAGTGGCATGTTGGGTGTGCTCAAGGCCGCTTTACTGGAAGACGGTTACAACATCACCACTGAGCAAGCCTGGAATCAGAGCCTGCATCAAACCATCATCGATGTGCAGCAAGCCGAAGGCTGCGGTCTTGTGGTGAAGCAACACTTTCCCGACAGCGCACTGAAAAAGGCCCTGCTGACACCCGAGGACTGGAAATTGCTGCGCCAATGCCCTTCCCCTGTACTGTTGGTGAAAACCGCTGGTTCATGGAAAGACAAAGTGATCCTGGCAGCTGTCGACGTTGGCAACACCGACCTCGAACACCGCCACCTGCACGACACCATCATTGATCATGGCTATGACATCGCCACCCTGGCCAAGGCCCACTTGCATGTGATCAGCGCCCACCCGTCGCCGATGCTGTCGTCGGCCGACCCGACGTTTCAACTCAGCGAAACCATCCAGGCGCGCTACCGCGAGCAATGCAAGTCGTTCCAGGCGGAATTCGACATCGACGATGATCACCTGCACATCGAGGAAGGCCCGGCGGATGTGCTGATTCCGTTCATGGTGCACAAGCTGCAGGCGGCGGTGACGGTGATCGGTACCGTGGCCCGTAGCGGATTGTCCGGGACCTTGATCGGTAATACGGCGGAAGTGGTGCTCGATGCGGTGGAGAGCGACGTGCTGGTGCTCAAGCCGACGGAAGTGGCGGATCACCTTGAGGAGATTGCCGACAAACATTGAGATTTGTGGTGTTCGGCCGGACGCCATCGCGAGCAAGCTCGCTCCCACACTGGATCTGTGTCGCTCACAAATCCCCTGTGGGAGCGAGCCTGCTCGCGATGCTCTTAGCCGCCAAACGCATCCTTGAGAAACCCCGGCGCAATGTAGCGCTGGTAATGAGCCTCGGAGAGCAGGAAAAATTCCCGATCAATGGCGTCGCGCAATTCCGGCAGGTTCCAGTCGCGAAATTCCGGCAGCAACACCATCCCGTAGGCTTCCAGGTTGTTGATCACCCGCGCGCCCCGGGCGATCAACTGGTAGGCCCAGCAATATTCCGACTGATGGGGCACGAAGCGGATCTTGCGTTGCTCCAGCTGCATTCTCAGCAGTGCCGGATCGAAAATTTCCACCTTGGCGGCCATCACCTGCGACAGCAACTGCTCAAGACGCAGCCATACCGCGCGCTTTTCTTCCTCGTTGTAACCGTTCCAGTGGATCACTTCGTGGTGGAAACGCTTGCAGCCACGGCACACCAGGTCACCGTAAACAGTGGAGCAGAGGCCGACGCAGGGTGTCTTGATGGTCTGATTGGGCATAGATAGGCAAAAACGCGAAAAAGCAGGACAGGCCGGCATGTTAGCCCTTTGTCGGCCATTGATCACCCCTCATAGTTCAGGGCCCATGGAGAATCGGGCTCTGGTGACTGCCTCCACCAAAGTCCAATAAACACTGACTTACCTTTAATTTTTTTTTGCCGTAGAATCAGCCTGCCTTTTTAGGCGCCAATGTCCGTTAGAAGCTGTTTTCAAAGCGTCACGAGCACAGTCGTTCCTTCAGAGCGGTGTTGGCGAGGGGTTTTTCCAGCGGGGAAAAGCCCAACGCCAACCCTCATCAGCTCCCGTTCTGCAGGCGTAAAACTTTGAAAGCAGCTTCTGTAAGGAATTGTCGGTAATTCTGGCTAAGTGGCTCACAACGCCATGCAGCGCATGAGTACGGCAATTTCGGGATGAGCGTCCCGGACACCCATTTGGGACCACTGATGAGGGTAATAACTGTGCTTGAAGCCTACCGCAAACATATCGAAGAGCGCGCAGCACTGGGTATCGTTCCCCAGCCGCTAAACGCCGAACAAACTGCAGGCCTGGTCGAGCTGCTGAAAAATCCCCCGGCTGGCGAAGAAGCATTCCTCGTTGACCTGATCACCAATCGCGTTCCACCAGGCGTGGACGAAGCAGCCTATGTAAAGGCCGGCTTCCTGTCCGCCATCGCCAAAGGCGAAGCCAAATCCCCCCTGATCGACAAGAAGCGCGCTGTTGAACTGCTCGGCACCATGCAGGGCGGCTACAACATCGTGACCCTGGTTAACCTGCTGGACGACGCCGAACTGGCTCCAGTAGCTGCCAAAGAACTCAAGCACACCCTGCTGATGTTCGACGCCTTCCACGACGTCGCTGAAAAAGCCAAGAACGGTAACGTTCACGCCCAAGGCGTGCTGCAATCCTGGGCTGACGGCGAGTGGTTCGTGAAGCGCCCGACCCTGGCCGACAAGATCAGCCTGCGCGTGTTCAAGGTCACCGGCGAAACCAACACCGACGACCTGTCCCCTGCCCCTGATGCCTGGTCCCGTCCAGACATCCCGCTGCACGCCCTGGCCATGCTGAAAATGGCTCGCGACGGCATCGTGCCTGACGCACAAGGCGTCACCGGCCCGATGAAGCAGATCGAAGAAATGCGCAACGCCGGCTTCCCTATCGCCTACGTCGGTGACGTGGTCGGTACCGGTTCTTCGCGTAAATCGGCAACCAACTCCGTACTGTGGTTCTTCGGCGACGACGTTCCTTATGTACCGAACAAGCGTGCCGGCGGTTTCTGCTTCGGCAGCAAGATCGCTCCGATCTTCTACAACACCATGGAAGATGCCGGCGCACTGCCAATCGAGTTCGACGTTTCCAACATGCACATGGGCGACGTGATCGACCTGTACCCGCATGCTGGCAAAGTCTGCAAGCACGGCACCGACGAAGTCCTGACCACCTTCGAAATGAAGACCCCGGTCCTGTTGGACGAAGTTCGCGCTGGCGGCCGTATTCCGCTGATCATCGGCCGTGGCCTGACCGAAAAGGCTCGCACCGAGCTGGGTCTGCCACCTTCGACCCTGTTCAAGAAGCCTGAAGCACCGGCTGAAAGCACCAAGGGCTTCACCCTGGCGCAGAAAATGGTCGGCAAGGCTTGCGGCGTGACCGGCGTTCGTCCGGGCACCTACTGCGAACCGAAGATGACCACTGTGGGCTCCCAGGACACCACCGGTCCCATGACCCGTGACGAACTCAAAGACCTGGCGTGCCTGGGCTTCTCGACCGACCTGGTGATGCAGTCCTTCTGCCACACCGCGGCTTATCCAAAGCCGATCGACGTGACCACCCACCACACCCTGCCTGACTTCATCATGACCCGCGGCGGCGTTTCCCTGCGTCCGGGCGACGGCATCATCCACTCGTGGCTGAACCGCATGCTGCTGCCAGACACCGTCGGTACCGGTGGTGACTCCCACACCCGTTTCCCGATCGGCATCTCGTTCCCGGCCGGTTCCGGTCTGGTTGCGTTCGCCGCTGCCACCGGCGTCATGCCGCTGGACATGCCTGAGTCGATCCTGGTTCGCTTCAAAGGCGAACTGCAGCCAGGCGTCACCCTGCGTGACCTGGTTCACGCCATTCCTTACTACGCGATCCAGGCTGGCCTGCTGACCGTAGAGAAGAAAGGCAAGAAGAACGCCTTCTCCGGTCGCATCCTGGAGATCGAAGGTCTGCCTAAACTGACCGTCGAGCAAGCGTTCGAACTGTCTGACGCCTCGGCTGAACGTTCGGCTGCCGGTTGCACCATCCAGCTGTCCAAAGAGTCGATTGCCGAATACCTGCAGTCCAACATCACCCTGCTGCGCTGGATGATCGGCGAAGGCTACGGCGATGCACGCACTCTGGAACGTCGCGCTCAAGCAATGGAAGCCTGGCTGGCCAACCCTGAGCTGCTGCAAGCGGACAAAGACGCTGAATACGCTGAAATCATCGAGATCGACCTGGCCGACATCAAGGAGCCTGTGCTCTGCGCGCCAAACGACCCGGACGACGCTCGCCTGCTCTCCAGCGTTGCTGGCGAGAAGATCGACGAAGTGTTCATCGGTTCGTGCATGACCAACATCGGTCACTTCCGCGCTGCCGGCAAGTTGCTGGAGCAGGTCAAGGGTCAGCTGCCAACCCGTCTGTGGCTGTCGCCGCCGACCAAGATGGACGCTCACCAGCTGACCGAAGAAGGCTACTACGGCATCTACGGCAAGGCCGGCGCGCGCATGGAAATGCCGGGCTGCTCGCTGTGCATGGGTAACCAGGCACGTGTAGAGCCGAACTCGACCGTTGTGTCGACTTCGACCCGTAACTTCCCGAACCGTCTGGGTGACGGCGCGAACGTCTACCTGGCTTCGGCCGAGCTGGCGTCCGTGGCGTCCATCCTGGGTCGCCTGCCGACCGTCGAGGAGTACATGGAATACGCTGGCAAGATCGACAGCATGGCGGCCGATGTCTACCGCTACCTGTCCTTCGACCAGATCGCCGAGTTCCGTGAAGCTGCTGCGAACGCCAACATCCCGGTCGTTCAAGCCTAACGTTGCAACGATCGAGTAGGAGGCGGCTTCACAGCCGCCGTCCTCTCACACCACCGTACGTACGGGTCCGTATACGGCGGTTCAGGTTATGCGGTTAAGCCGTTTTATCGTATCCAGTATTGGGACCAGCCCCAGGCTGTCCCACAGCTTCTTCGGCAGCGCGTGATTCATATGTGACGCTCCCGAATTCCACCATGGCCCGCGCCCGTTGAACGCTGATTTGCAGGCGCGTGCTTCGCTGATCCCCAGACGTATCAGGTTGCGCGCCCTCGTTGGGCGCTGCTTCCATTGACGCCAAATGACACAGCGAAGTTTACGGCGCATCCAGCCATCCAACGCCTCAAGGGGGCGGTTGCTCTGGCTGAGCTTGAAGTAACCCGCCCAACCACGTAGCACCGGGTTAATCCGCTCAATGACGCTTGCCATCTTGTGGCCCCGCGCTCCGCGCAGCAGTTCTCTGAGCCGATCGCGCAAGCGATTCAGGCTCATCGTAGCTACTTTCAGCTTCGGCTGTTTATGCAGGCTCATCCCGTAACCCAAATAATCACACGCCCACGGCCGTGCTACTCGGCTCTTTTCCTGATTCAACGTCAGTTTCAGGCGTTGATTCAGGAAGCGCTCAACCCTGACCAGCACTCGCTCGCCAGCACGACGACTGCGCACATAAATGTTGGCGTCGTCGGCATAGCGTACAAAGCGATGGCCCCGCCGTTCCAGCTCGCGGTCGAGTTCATTGAGCAGGATGTTCGACAACAACGGTGAGAGCGGGCCGCCTTGCGGCGTCCCTTCCTGCCGTCGGCTGGCGATCCCGCCCGACATCATTCCCGCTTCGAGATAACGACGGATCAGCATAAGCACACGTTTATCTTCGATTTGACGCTCGATGTAAGCCATCAATACATCGTGGTTGACCCGATCAAAGAACTTCTCCAGATCGAGTTCCACGCACCAGCGGTGGCCCGCCGCCACATGGGCGCGGGCGGTTTCGATGGCTTGATGAGCGCTTCTGCCCGGACGAAAGCCGTAGCTGTAGTCCGAAAACAGCGGATCGAAGATTGGCGTGAGCTGTTGCAGCAGCGCCTGCTGGATCAGGCGATCCACGACGCTGGGGATACCCAGCTGTCTTGTACC
This sequence comes from Pseudomonas sp. KH_046_1, assembly GCF_057839025.1. NCBI lineage: Bacteria > Pseudomonadati > Pseudomonadota > Gammaproteobacteria > Pseudomonadales > Pseudomonadaceae > Pseudomonas > Pseudomonas sp. KH_046_1. The sequence continues at coordinate 2,760,554 of NZ_CM174481.1, read as the reverse complement.
GCCTTTGGGTTTGGGGATATCGACGGCGCGTACACCTTGCGGGTGGTATTCGCCGGCCAGCAGCCGAGTCTTGAGGATCGGCCAATACTGTTTCACGTAGCCCGCCAGCTGGTCGACCGTCATGCCATCGGCACCCGGTGCGCCCTTGTTGCTGACCACGCGTTGATACGCACGCTTGAGGTTGGCGGGTGCAAGCACCCGCACCATCAGCGTGTCCGGCTCCGCGTTCGTCCACGCCACAGACGCCGTCGATGTTTGCGCCCTGTCAGCCTTCATCCTCGGATACCGTCCAGGACCTGGGGTAACAGTTTTCTCTTGGAGAATATTCTGCGTTTCAACATTCGACGAGACTCTGACGCCTACTGGCGGCATAACCTGTTCGGCCCTTGGTGACGCGGTAATCCGCCACTTACTACGGCCTCAGCTGACTTCTGTGGGCTCATCCCGTCGCCTCTCGACGCTCGGTAGCACAGTGGCAAACCCACAGATCTCCCAGGGTAATTCGCGCGACCTTCCTGCTTATGCCTGTCGGATCTACGTCACAGCGTTCCGTGCAAGTATTGGGCTTTGAAGATATTGGCCTTCTTACCCCGCTGCGCCGCCTCTATCCGCTTCCTGTTCGTCAGGCCAGCATTTTGCCTCGGGCTTCCTTCAGATTCGCAGTCGCCCGCGACACCCTTGCCTCTGGCTAACACTTCCCCTTGCCGGGTGTGTAGAGGACTTACACCTCCAAGTCACCAGCGAGGCCACCACAGCCAAGCTGGTTGCGCTTCGCGCAACGCGCCATGCCTGGCGCACCAATGAAAAACGCCGCCCATCGTGAGATGAGCGGCGTTTTTTTATGCCTTGAAAATTATTGAATGCCTGAACCGGATTAAATGTGGGAGCGGGCTTGCTCGCGAAAGCGTCGTGTCAGTCGAAATCAATGGCGACTGACCCACCGCTTTCGCGAGCAAGCCCGCTCCCACAGGTAGTAGAGTCAGGCACTCAACGAATAGATCAACGCCGTAATCGCCACCAGGCCCACCGCCGTCACGAAGACGTTGGATGCCTGACCGCGATAGCGTGCCATCGCCGGTACCTTGCGGATGGCGTACATCGGCATCAGGAACAGGATCGCCGCGATCACCGGGCCACCGAGGGTTTCGATCATGCCGAGAATGCTCGGGTTCAGCGTGGCGACGATCCAGCACACCACCAGCATGAACGCGGCGGTCATGCGGTCCAGGGCCTTGGCGGACGGACGCTTGCCGCTCTTGACGATCAGGCCCTTGAGGCCTTCGCTGGCGCCGATGTAGTGCCCCAGGAACGACTTGGAGATGGCCACGAAGGCAATCAACGGCGCCGCGAAGGCGATGGTCGGATTGCTGAAGTGGTTGGCCAGGTACGACAGGATCGACAGGTTTTGCGCCTTGGCTTCAGCCAGTTGCGCTGGCGACAGGGTCAGCACGCAACTGAAGACGAAGAACAGCACCATCACCACCATCAGTAGGTGGGCGCGGGACAGGATCTGCGAGCTGCGCTCCTCGGCGTGCTCCCCGTAGCGACGCTTCTGGTCCACGGCGAACGCCGAGATGATCGGCGAGTGGTTGAACGAGAACACCATCACCGGAATCGCCAGCCACAAGGTGTGCAGCAACGCCGATGGCGCCGGCACGCTGCTCGCGGTGGTGAGGATGCCGCCGTTCCAGTGCGGAACCAGGTACACCGCCAGGAACAGCAGCGCGACGATGAACGGATAGACCATCAGGCTCATGGCCTTGACGATCAATTGCTCACCGCAACGCACCACCGCCAGCAGGCCGAGGATCAGCACCAGCGACAGCACGGCGCGCGGGGGCGGCATGATGTGCAGTTGATGTTCCATGAAGCTGCCGACCGTGTTGGTCAGGGCCACGCTATAGATCAGCAGGATCGGGAAAATCGCGAAGAAGTACAGCAAGGTGATCAGCGCGCCGGCCTTGATGCCGAAATGCTCTTCCACCACTTCAGTAATGTCGGCGCCTTCGCGACCGGACAGCACGAAACGGGTCAGCCCGCGGTGTGCGTAGAACGTCATCGGGAACGCCAGCAACGCCAGGACCAGCAGCGGCCAGAAACCGCCCAGGCCTGCGTTGATCGGCAAAAACAGGGTTCCCGCACCAATCGCCGTGCCAAACAGGCCCAGCATCCAGGTGGTGTCCTGGCGATTCCAGCTCGAAAGCGTCGCGGGTGTCGCGTCTACATAGCGTTCGTTAACGCTATTGGCCTGATCATTCATCCGGTGGGATCTCCACATTCCGGTCACTTGCCACCCGGCCAGGACGCGTCGGAATACCCGACAGGCAGCGCCCGGCCGAAACAGGGGCGCGATTCTGGAGGATTAGTGAGCAGAAGCAAAGACTTAGGTGAGGAACGGTGGTACCAGATAGACGAAAATCCCCTGTGGGAGCGAGCTTGCTCGCGATGGCTTTGGCACATCCAACATCTACTTGCCAGACACACCGCCATCGCGAGCAAGCTCGCTCCCACAAGGAATTGCAGTGTTTTTGAGGCTACGTTTCATCGCCAGACAGCATTCACCACTTGATAAAGGTCAAGCGTCATGTATTTTTAACCGACCTGCATTCCTCCTGGAGTCTTCCCATGCCACTGGTTCGCGTCGATATCAAAAAACATCAGGACCCCACCCACGCCAAACGCATCGGCCAATTGATCTATGCCGCCATGCGCCAGACCATTGGCGTACCGGAACACGACAATTTCCAGATCCTCGCCGAACATGACGAGCAGCATTTCATCTTTGACCCCGGTTATCTGGGCATCAACCGCTCGGACCAGTTGGTGGTGATCCAGATCACCATGAGCGAAGGACGAACCGTCGAGCAGAAAAAACGCCTCTACAAAACCATCGCCGAAAGCCTTAATGCAGAGCTGGCGGTGCGCCTGGAGGACGTTTTCATTAATCTGGTGGAAGTGAAAAAAGAGAACTGGTCGTTTGGCAACGGAATTGCCCAGTACGCCCTCTGATGTTCAACATGCAAACCGAGAATGACCCATGCCCCGAGTTTCCCGCAAACAAGCCGACCTCAACCGCGAGACCATCGTCGAAGCCGCCACCCGGCTGTTTCGCGAACGCGGCTTGCACGGGATCAGCGTGGTCGATGTGATGGCCGCCGCGGGCCTGACCCACGGCGGTTTCTACGGGCACTTCGAATCCAGGGAAGCCCTGGCGCAAGAGGCCAGCGGCCGGGCTTTCGAGCAAGCGGCGCAACGCTGGCTAGGGCGGGTGGCCGAGCATGACAGCAAGGACGCCTCCCGCCGCGCCGTGGTCGAAACCTACCTGTCCAACGAAAGCCGGGACAATCCGGGCGACAGCTGCCCGGTGGTGGCCTTCGCCGGGGACATGTGCCATGAGGCCGCCGAGAGCGGCTTGCGCCAAACCTATCTGCAGGGCCTGAACAACCTGCTCGACTCCCTCGGCTCGCTGCTGGACGCAGAGGACGAAGCCAGCAAGCGGCAGCAGGCGCTGGTGCAGTATTCGCTGATGTTCGGTGCGCTGATGCTGTCCCGAGCCACCCGAGGCGATCCGTTGTCGGATGAGTTTCTCGAGGCCGCCCGGGCCGCTCTCACGCAGTCGAAGTGAAGCGACTCCCCCCCACGCAATAAAAAGCTCGCAGGCTTCGCCAGCTCCTGCACTGCGATCGCTGGTGGTTGCCAAGCCACCCTGAAATCAGCAATCTCAAGTGACATTCGAGCCGATTTACGATGCCACAGGGAGCCAAGCATGCCTGTAACCGTCCTGGTACTGGTTGAAACCATCAATGATTACCTGCCCATCCTCGAACATCAGGGCTTTCACCTGATTCTGGCCCCGACGCCCGCCGAGCGCGCCGAAGCCATCGCCCGCCACGCCGGGCAGATCGACGCCGTCCTCACCCGTGGCCCGTTGGGGCTGTATGCCGATGAAATCGCCGCCCTGCCCAACCTCAAGATCATCTGCGTGATCGGTGCCGGCTATGAACACGTCGACCTGCAGGCCGCCGCCGACCGGGGCATCACCGCCACCAATGGCGCCGGGGTCAACGCCTCGTCCGTCGCCGACCATGCCATGGCGCTGCTGCTGTCGCTGGTGCGCGACATACCCCGCTGTGATGCCGCCGTACGGCGCGGTGAGTGGCCGAAGATCATGCGCCCTTCCCTGGCCGGCAAACGCCTGGGCATCCTGGGCCTCGGCGCGGTCGGCATGGCCATCGCCAAACGCGCCAGCGCCGGTTTCGACATGAGCATCAGCTACCACAATCGCCAGCATCGCCACGATGTGTCCTACACGTTCTGCTCGACGCCGGCCGAACTGGCGCACGCCTCGGACTTCCTGATCGTCGCCACGCCCGGCGGCCAGGGTACCAGGCACCTGATCAATCGCCAGGTACTGGACGCGTTGGGCCCCAAGGGGTTTATCGTCAACATCGCCCGGGCCAGCGTGATTGCCACCGCTGACCTGATCGCCGCCCTGGAGCAACGCCGGATCGCCGGCGCCGCGCTGGATGTGTTCGACGCCGAACCGAAGGTGCCGGATGTGCTCAAGACCCTGAACAACGTAATCCTCACGCCCCATGTCGCCGGGCTGTCCCCGGAAGCCACCCAAGGCACCGTGGAACTGGTGGGCAAGAACCTCGTGGCGTTTTTCTCCGGCCAACCGGTGTTGACGCCGATCGACTTACCGCCCGCCAAGAGCCGGGTCGCCCTTTGATGGCGATTCAAACAGCTGTATCAAAAGCAATGATTGGCCGGCAACACGCTCACCTATAAGAGCCGTTCGCGGTTGTAGGTGCGCAATGTGCGCATTAGATTAGCCAATAGTTTCAGGCCTCCAGAATAAGCAGAAGGGATAAGCATGGCGCTTAACGACCAGTCCACCCGTATCCGCACCGGCGAAGAGCTCGATGCCAGCCTGATCGATCCGTACCTCAAGGCCCATATTCCGGGGCTCAGCGGTTTGCCGCAGATCAGCCAGTTTCCGGGCGGCGCTTCAAACCTCACCTACTTGCTGGAATACCCCGAACAGGAATTTGTCCTGCGTCGCCCGCCCTTCGGCCACAAGGCCAAGTCGGCCCACGACATGGGCCGTGAATTCCGCATCCTCAATCAATTGCGCGACGGTTTTCCGTACTGCCCGAAAGCCTACGTGCACTGCACCGACGAATCGGTGATCGGTGCCGAGTTCTATGTCATGGAACGGGTCAACGGCATCATCCTGCGCTCGGACCTGCCACCGGAGCTGGGCCTGGATTCGGCGAAAACCGAAGCCCTGTGCAAGAGTTTCATCGACAAGTTCGTGGAACTGCACCGCGTCGACTACAACGCCTACGGCCTGGGTGACCTCGGCAAACCCGAAGGCTACGTGGCGCGGCAGATCAAAGGCTGGAGCGATCGCTACGAAAAGGCCCTGACCCCCGATGCGCCACAATGGGATGTGGTCAAGGCCTGGCTCAACGACAAGATGCCGGCCGACCATCCGACCTCCAGCATCGTGCACAACGACTACCGCTTCGACAACGTGATCCTCGACCCGAACAACCCGATGCAGATCATCGGCGTGCTCGACTGGGAACTGACCACCCTCGGCGACCCGCTGATGGACCTGGGCAACACCCTCGCCTACTGGATCGAAGCCGATGATCCGGCGCCGGTGCAGATGATGCGCCGCCAGCCAAGCCACGCGCCGGGCATGTTGACCCGCCGCGAGTTCGTCGACTACTACGCCGAACGCTCGGGCATTCGCATCGACAATTTCGACTTCTACTACACCTACGGCCTGTTCCGTCTGGCCGGCATCGTGCAGCAGATCTACTACCGCTTCTACCACGGCCAGACCCAGGACAAACGCTTCGCGCAGTTCATTCACATGAACAAGTTGCTGGAGCAGATGAGCTTGCAGGTCATTTCGAAATCCAGCCTCTGATCGGCTTCATTACAAGGGAATTCCATGTCCAAGACTCAGTTGTTCGACCTCGACGGCAAGATCGCTTTCGTCTCCGGTGCCAGCCGTGGCATCGGTGAAGCCATCGCCAAACTGCTGGCCCAGCAAGGCGCCCACGTGATCGTCTCCAGCCGCAAACTCGAAGGCTGCCAGCACGTCGCCGACGCGATCATCGCCGCCGGTGGCAAGGCCACCGCCGTTGCCTGCCACATCGGCGAAATGGAACAGATCAGCCAGGTCTTCGCCGGCATCAAGGAACAGTTTGGCCGCCTGGACATCCTGGTCAACAACGCCGCGACCAACCCGCAGTTCTGCAACGTGCTGGACACCGACCTCAGCGCCTTCCAGAAAACCGTCGACGTGAACATCCGCGGCTACTTCTTCATGTCGGTCGAAGCCGGCAAGCTGATGCGCGAAAACGGCGGCGGCAGCATCATCAACGTCGCCTCGATCAACGGCGTTTCGCCGGGGATCTTCCAGGGCATCTACTCGGTGACCAAAGCAGCGGTGATCAACATGACCAAGGTGTTTGCCAAGGAGTGCGCGCAGTTCGGGATTCGTTGCAATGCCTTGCTGCCGGGTCTGACCGACACCAAGTTTGCCTCGGCACTGGTGAAAAACGAAGCCATCCTGAACACCGCTTTGCAGCAGATCCCGCTCAAGCGCGTGGCGGATCCGAGTGAGATGGCGGGTGCGGTGCTTTACCTCGCCAGTGATGCTTCGAGCTATACCACTGGGGTTTCGTTGAATGTGGATGGTGGGTTCTTGTCCTGATTCGATTTCCGAATGAAAGAAAGGCAGCCGATTGGCTGCCTTTTTACTTTCGACGATGAACGTTCACTCTTTTTCAATCATCTGACGAGGCGATTATTTATTTATCTCATTCTCACTCGGCGATGTAACATTCAAAAGCAACTTCCCCACATATTCCTTGCCATCCATTGTCATTACCGTAGAACATTCTCGTTTACCCGAAAGCAATATATATAGCTGAGACGCGACCCCGTCAGAATTGGTAGTTTTCGTTGTAGGGGTATAACCATAAACATTAAATGTAACAGAGACTCCCACTACCGGAGAATTGTCGGGTCTTCTAACTCGGATAAGCATGTAGTAGGTACCTGTCACCACGTTTATTTCAATCGGAGGACCGGGTAGCTCTATATACTCACCCCCCATCAGCGCCAAGTACCTTAACCTATAAGCAGGCACCAATCTGTTAGTCGGTGTAAGCAGTGTCGCCTGCGCTCCATCATTGAAAATTTTAAATTTGAACGTTCCCTCCTTTTCAGCGCCAGTAATGCTCCACTCATGCCTACTGGACAGTTCTTTAAGAGGTGGCTTACTTTGAAGATCTTCATATTTAAGCCAGCGGTTGGGAATCCAATCGAGCGCTAATGGAATACCTTGCAAATGATTGCCATTTTTGTAAGCCAAGGTGATTTTTTTTGTTTCGCCGCTGATAAGATCCACACCGCTTTCTGATATTGGAATACCGTCCAGTAAAACCTCAGCTTCATCGGCGAGATTGATCGAAATCACCGGGCTTCGGTGGTCCCACGACTGCACCTCTTCCCTGCTGAAAAAAACCAGCTTCATACGACCGCTCTTGCCAGCGCCCGGCGTAATTTTCCAACTGAACTTGCCATCGACGGGAACCACCCAGTTGCCAAAATCCGGCGACGCAACGATGCTCAAGCCGCCGTCCTCAGCCAGCCCCAAATTGAGCTCCCTGGCGAGCGCGGGTGGAGCCTCCACCGTCACATCGTTCACCTGCCCACGGATAAAAACAGGTTTCGCGCCCCATTCCACTTTCTTGCCGTTGATCAACAACGTGGCATCTTCCCAAGGGCTTGTTGCAGCGGTTGCAGCTTTTAGATTGGCGGTCATGGCGGCGTTTCCCTTTTCAACGGTGTTCATGAAAAAACAGTCCGTTAACTATCAGGAAAAATCGCCACACCGGAAACTGTCATAACTGACAGGTCAACTAGAACAAGTTGCGATAAAAACCACTCATGACCTACAAATCATTCAGGTTTTTTGAGATGACGGGGGGCAGTGCTGTACCTCGCCAGGAACGCCAGTCGGCCACAGCCCTAGGAGACGTGGCGCCAATCAGCAAGTCCCGGGTACCCCGCCGCCCAAGACGACTATGAAGGAAATCACCATCACCCCGAGCAGCTCGGGTTTACTGCGTGACGCAACGAGTCGTGGTGGTGACTCGGGTCACTTGCCCGTCTTCGGCCCGTACATCACCGAGGACATCGGTTTTATCCATGGCCTGGCAGGTGCGTTCAGGAGGTGGCGGAGTGACTGCTGGAGGGGGTGGCGGACTCGCACAGCCGCCGAGGATCGCTACGCACAATGCCAGCGACAAAGGTGAGATAACGCGTTTCCCAAGAGTTTTCATAGGTTGACCCGCGATAAGTGATAGACACATTTTTTGTGACAACAGAACCGGCGCGCAAAATCCACACACCTGCCACAAAAATAAAAATCTGCGAATCACTTATAGCCCGGCCGGTGGCATTTGCACCTTTAGCGCTGCCCCTTGGGCCGCCATTCACTGGAGAACAGTCCCCGCTCCCGCGCCCAGACAATCGCTTCACTGCGGCTGTGCACTTCGAGCTTGGAATACACTGCCGCCAGATGGTTGCGCACGGTGTTCGGCGCGAGTTTCAGGCGCGCGGCGATTTCCTTGTCGGCCCGGCCTTCGCATATCAGGCCCAGCACATCGCGCTCACGGGCGGTCAGGTCGGTGAAGGACACACTGGGCAACTTCGGTGAATTGACGTTCTTCACATTGGCCAGTTTTTCGATCAGCGTGCGGCTGAACCATGAGGCGTCCTTCATCGTTTCCTCGATGGCCGACACCAGTTCCAGCTCGATGCGCCTGCGCTCGGTGATGTCCATCAGCACCAGCAGATAGCAGGGGTTGCCTTGAATGTTCACGGTGTTCGCCGACACGGTGCAATCGATCAGCCCGGCGTCTTTTCGGCGCAAGCGCATATCGATGCGGTCCAGGCGGCCGGTTTTCTCCAGCGCGGCGAACAGCCAGATGCGCGCGTTTTTGTCATAGATGAAATCGATCTGCGCAATGCTGCTCCCAAGCACGTCCTCCCCGGGATAACCCAAGGTATCGAGGAACGCTTCGTTAACGTCCAGCACCCGTTGATCAGCCGCGCCGCACAGCAGAATCGGCACCGGCGACAGGCGAAACGCTGTGGCGAAACGTTGCTCGGCGCTGGCCCGGTCAGTGACATCGTCCATGATCAACACCAGCGATTCCGGCTCGCCGTGGTTGTCGGCCAGTACCAGGCTGTGCACGCGATGGACCCAGGACCGCGCTTCGTCCGCCACCGAAGTCACCTTCACCAGCACATCGCTGAACGTCTCGCCACGGGCCACCCGGTTGATCGGGTAGCTGTCGGCAGGTACGACCTGATTGTTGCGATCACGCAGGGCAAAGCGTTTGGCATACGCCTTGGCGTTGGTACCCAGGTCGCTGATCTGCGAGGCACCGTGCATGGCCAGCGCCGCCTCGTTGGCCCACAGGATGCTCTGGTCGGGATCGAGCAGAATCACCCCGTCGGACACGCCGGCGATGATTTGCTGCAACTGGCGGCGATTGGTATCGGTGCTCAGGACGTCCTGGCTCATGGGCTCTCCACACACGCGACGGGCCATTTTGGCCCCTGTGAAGAGTACGACCGCAGCGGTTGATGATCGTGCAGTCTGGCCAGGCAACCGACGTAGGAGCTGCCGCAGGCTGCGATCTTTTTAGGCTCAGGCCGCCAACTCGCCCTTCGCCACCGCCGCCGAAGCCGCCAGCATCGCCCGCAACAGCACCGCACACCCGGCCGCCAGGTCATCCGGCGCGGCGTTTTCGATTTCGTTGTGGCTGATGCCGCCTTCGCAGGGCACGAAGATCATCCCGGCCGGGCCGAGTTCGGCGAGGAAGATCGCGTCATGGCCTGCGCCGCTGACAATGTCCATGTGCGACAGGCCCAGGGCTTGGGCGGCGCCGCGCACGGCTTCGACGCAGCCTTTGTCGAAGTACAGCGGCGGGAAGTCGGCCGTTGGCGTGAGTTCGAAGGTCAGGCCGTGTTCGTCGCAGGTGGTTTCGATGACTTCGCGCACTTCGGCGATCATCGAGTCCAGGCGCGCCGGTTCCAGATGGCGGAAGTCCAGGGTCATGCGCACTTCGCCGGGGATAACGTTGCGCGAGCCGGGATAGGCTTGCAGGCAACCGACGGTGCCGCAGGCATGGGGTTGATGGCTGAGGGCGGCGCGATTGAGCGCACCGACGATCACCGCGGCGCCGACCAGGGCGTCCTTGCGCAGGTGCATCGGAGTCGGGCCGGCGTGGGCTTCGACGCCGCGCAGCTTGAGGTCAAACCATTTCTGCCCGAGGGCGCCCATGACCACGCCAATGGTCTTGCGTTCGTCTTCCAGGATCGGGCCTTGCTCGATGTGGGCTTCAAAATAAGCGCCGACTTTGTGGCCGCTGACTTTGCGTGGGCCGGCGTAGCCAATGGCATTCAGTGCTTCACCGACCGTCACGCCCTCGGCATCGACCTTGGCCAGGGTTTCCTCGAGGGTGAATTTTTCCGCGAACACGCCGGAACCCATCATGCACGGGGCGAAGCGCGAGCCTTCTTCGTTGGTCCAGACCACCACTTCCAGCGGTGCTTCGGTTTCGATGTCGAGGTCGTTGAGGGTGCGCAACACTTCGACGCCCGCCAGCACACCGAAGCAGCCATCGAACTTGCCGCCGGTGGGCTGGGTGTCGATGTGGCTACCGGTCATCACCGGTGGCAGGTCGGGATTGCGCCCGGGGCGACGGGCGAAGATGTTGCCGACGGCGTCGATGCTGACGTTGCAGCCGGCATCGATACACCATTTGACGAAGGTGTCCCGGGCCTGGCGGTCGAGGTCGGTCAGGGCCAGGCGACACACGCCGCCCTTGACCGTGGCGCCGAGCCTGGCCAGTTCCATGAGCGATTGCCACAGGCGGTCGCGGTTGATGTGCTGATGGCTGGACTGCAGAACGTCTACGGCCGCGTTCATGATGATCTCCTCAGGCTGTTCTTGTGTGTTTCTTCAGGTATTTCGTCGGTGAACTTGAGGCCGCCATCGCGAGCAAGCTCGCTCCCACAGGGTTCTCGGGTGTTCACAAAACCTGTGGGAGCGAGCTTGCTCGCGATGAGGCCCTCCCTTACACCGTAGATTTAGCGACAGATGGGCTAGGCCGCATCACACTCAACCCATAATAAATAACCCCACCCAGCGCCGAGCCGGTAAACCAGCCATAGCTGTAGAACCAGCTGAACGCATCGCTGCCCAGGGACAGCAGCGTCAGCACCACCGGCACACCAAACGCGATGAACCCGCTCCAGTTCCACGCCGGATACACGTCGTCCCTGTAGAGCCCGGCAAGGTCGAGTTGCTGCTTCTTGATCAGGAAATAATCCACCACCATGATCCCGGCGATTGGCCCCAGCAGGCTGGAATAACCCAGCAACCAGTTGGAATAGACGGTTTCGAGACTGACGTCCGAGACAATCAGGCCCAGTTTTTTCAGCAGCTCATGGGCCATCAATGCCAACCCGACAAACCCGGTGAGCAATACTGCCTTGGTGCGGTTGATCGCCTTGGGCGCGATGTTCTGGAAGTCATTGGTCGGCGACACGATGTTGGCTGCGGTATTGGTCGACAGCGTGGCGATGATGATCAGCGCCATCGCCAGTGCGACCCAAACCGGGCTCTGGATATGGCCGATCAGCGTCACTGGATCAGAAACCGTCACCCCCACCAGTTTCACCGAGGCCGCGGTCATCACCACGCCGAGGGACGCGAACAGGAACATGGTCAGCGGCAAACCGATGATCTGCCCGACAATCTGGTCCTTCTGGCTTTTTGCGTAGCGACTGAAGTCCGGAATGTTCAGTGACAACGTGGCCCAGAAGCCGACCATCGCCGTCAGCCCGGCGGCGAAGTAGCTGGCCACGCCGGCGCCTTCGGGACGCTTGGCCGGGATTGCCAGCAATTCGCTCATCGACACGTTGGGCATGGCCCAGACCAGCAGGCCTGCGCCCACCAGCACCAGCAGCGGCGCCGACAGGGTTTCCAGCCATTTGATCGACTCGGCGCCGCGAATCACCACCCACAGGTTAAGTGCCCAGAACACCATGAAGCCGATGACCTCGCCGGTACCGCCCAAAGATTTCCAGCCCTCGAACACCGAGCCGAGGAACAGGTGAATCGCCAGCCCGCCGAACATGGTCTGGATGCCGAACCAGCCACACGCCACCAGGGCGCGAATCAGGCACGGAATGTTGGAACCGAGCACGCCGAAGGACGAGCGCAGTAGCACCGGAAAGGGAATGCCGTACTTGGTGCCGGGAAAGGCGTTCAGGGTCAGGGGAATCAGCACGATGATGTTGGCGAACAGAATCGCCAGCAGCGCTTCACCGACGCTCAAGCCAAAGTACGCGGTGAGCACGCCACCGAGGGTGTAGGTCGGCACGCAGATCGCCATGCCCACCCACAGCGCGGTGATGTGCCATTTGTTCCAGGTGCGTTCGTGCACCCTGGTCGGTGCAATGTCGTGGTTGTAACGGGGACTGTCGAGGACATCGCTGCCGGCTTCGAGCTCGAACAAGCCGTCGCGCTCGGTCACTTGCGATCTGATCTGTTGCATGGCCGCTCCACTGTTCTTTTGATTATTGTTGCTCATCAGGGGCTGGCGGCATCAATAAGCGTGCCGTGTACCCCGATTACGCATCGGGCAGTTCCATAAACACATTGCAACCAACTGATGTTTATCAGTTTTATTCGCTGACTCGACTAATTGTCAGGGCACTCAGGCCGAATGCCAGGCAAGTTGTCCGGACAGTCAGGACTCAAACTGGTGCGTTGATCTTTTTTTCAATGGCCGCGCATCAACCATAGACCATACTCAAACAGCTGATTTCACATAAGAAATCTTGACTATTTTTCGATCCTGTCAAGTGCGTCAAAATGGTGAGCAGCCTCACCATTTTGGTGACTCTTGCATTTAATCGTTAAATATCAATTAGTTAATAACAGCATAAGCTTATAAAAAATATTCTTGCCGATTCGGATAACTGCAGCTAGCGTTTAATCCTGACAGCGATGACAGGAATAAATCTGTCCGGGCTGTTTTTATATAGAACATCTAGAACCGGCATAAGCCGGTCATTGCCTGCGAGGAACTCGGAATGTCTCTGTTGATCCGTGGCGCCACCGTAATTACCCATGATGAAAGTTATCGCGCCGATGTGTATTGCGCAGACGGCGTGATCAAGGCCATCGGCGAAAAACTCGATGTTCCTGCTGGCGCCGAAGTGCTCGACGGCAGCGGCCAATACCTGATGCCCGGCGGCATCGACCCGCACACCCACATGCAACTGCCCTTCATGGGCACGGTGGCCAGCGAAGACTTCTACAGCGGTACGGCGGCGGGACTGGCCGGCGGCACCACCTCGATCATCGACTTCGTGATTCCCAATCCGCAGCAATCCTTGCTCGAAGCCTTCCATCAGTGGCGCGGCTGGGCCGAGAAGTCGGCGTCGGACTACGGTTTTCATGTCGCCATCACCTGGTGGAGCGAACAGGTCCGCGAGGAAATGGCCGAGCTGGTCAGCCAGCACGGCGTCAACAGCTTCAAGCATTTCATGGCCTACAAGAACGCGATCATGGCCGCCGATGACACCCTGGTGGCGAGTTTCGAACGCTGTCTGGAACTGGGCGCGGTGCCGACCGTTCACGCGGAAAACGGTGAATTGGTTTATCACCTGCAACGCAAGCTGATGGCCCAGGGCATCACCGGGCCGGAAGCGCATCCCCTGTCGCGCCCTTCACAGGTTGAAGGCGAAGCCGCGAGCCGGGCGATCCGCATTGCCGAAACCCTGGGTACGCCGCTGTACCTGGTGCACGTCTCGACCAAGGAAGCGCTGGACGAAATCACCTACGCGCGGGGCAAGGGCCAGCCGGTCTACGGCGAAGTGCTGGCCGGGCACCTGCTGCTGGACGACAGCGTCTACCGCGATCCGGACTGGCAAACCGCCGCCGGTTACGTGATGAGCCCGCCATTCCGTCCTCGCGGCCATCAAGAGGCACTCTGGCATGGCCTGCAATCGGGCAACCTGCACACTACCGCCACCGACCACTGCTGCTTCTGCGCCGAGCAAAAAGCCGCTGGCCGCGACGACTTCAGCAAGATCCCCAACGGCACCGCTGGCATCGAAGACCGCATGGCGGTGTTGTGGGATGAAGGCGTGAACAGCGGACGCTTTTCGATGCAGCAATTCGTCGCGCTGACGTCCACCAACACGGCGAAGATCTTCAACCTCTACCCACGCAAAGGCGCGATTCGTGTGGGCGCCGATGCCGACCTGGTGCTGTGGGACCCGCAAGGCACGCGGACCATTTCCGCCACGACCCACCATCAGCAGGTGGACTTCAACATCTTCGAAGGCAAGACCGTGCGCGGCGTGCCCAGCCACACCATCAGCCAGGGCCGCGTGGTCTGGGCCGACGGCGACCTGCGGGCCGAACGCGGGGCCGGGCGCTATATCGAACGGCCGGCGTATCCGGCGGTGTTTGATTTGCTGAGCAAGCGGGCTGAGTTGCACAAGCCGGTTGCTGTGAAACGCTGAGAGCGGCCTGCGGCCTATCGCGAGCAAGCTCGCTCCCACAGTGGATCTTCAGTGTTCACAAATCCCTGTGGGAGCGAGCTTGCTCGCGATGGGGCCAGTACAGACAACACAAAAAACAATGCCCATTCAGAGGCAGCACCTCAAATAACCGTGAGGCCAAAACCGTGATCAAGTCCCTGGACCACCTCCCGCATCCCCATGAGAATGCGGCCGCCCTCGCCGGCCACTTCACCGATCTGGCGCCGCCGCTCAACGAGCGCCAGGCGCACCTGGAAGCCTCGCGCTGCCTGTATTGCTACGACGCGCCCTGCGTGAATGCCTGTCCGAGCGAGATCGACATTCCTTCGTTCATCCGCAACATTGCGCAGGACAACGTGCAAGGCGCCGCGCAGAAAATCCTCTCGGCCAACATCCTCGGCGGCAGTTGCGCTCGGGTGTGTCCGACGGAAATTCTTTGCCAGCAAGCCTGCGTGCGCAACAACGCTCACGAATGTGCACCGGTCATGATCGGCCTGTTGCAACGCTACGCCGTGGACAACGCCCACTTCAGCACGCACCCCTTCCAGCGTGCTACCGCCACCGGCAAACGCATCGCCGTGGTCGGTGCCGGTCCGGCCGGTTTATCCTGCGCCCACCGCAGTGCCATGCACGGGCATGACGTGGTGATCTTCGAGGCGCGGGAGAAGGCTGGCGGCCTCAACGAATACGGGATCGCCAAATACAAACTGGTGGATGACTACGCGCAAAAGGAGCTTGAGTTCCTCTTGGAAATTGGCGGCATCGAAATCCGCCACGGGCAGAAGCTCGGGGAGAACCTGACCCTCAGCGAACTGCATCAACAGTTCGATGCGGTGTTCCTCGGCCTCGGGCTCAATGCCAGCAAACAACTGGGCCTGGCCCACGAAGACGCGCCCGGCCTGCTCGCCGCCACCGACTACATCCGCGAACTGCGCCAGGCCGATGACCTGAGCCAACTGCCCCTGGCCGACCACTGCATTGTCCTCGGCGCGGGCAACACCGCCATCGACATGGCGGTGCAAATGGCCCGCCTCGGCGCCCACGATGTGAATCTGGTGTACCGCCGTGGCGTCGAGGACATGGGGGCCACCCATCACGAACAGGAGATTGCCAAGGCCAATCAGGTGCGGCTGATGACTTGGGCACAACCCGAAGAAGTGCTGCTCGATGACCAAGGCCGCGTGCGCGGCATGCGTTTCGCCCGTACACATCTGGTAGAAGGTCGCCTGCAAACCACCGGTGAAGCCTTCGAACTGGCCGCCGATGCGATCTTCAAGGCGATCGGCCAGGCCTTCGATGGCAGCGCCCTCAGCGATCCGCTGGCCCGTGAACTCAAGCGTCAGGGCGAGCGCATCGAAGTCGATGAAAACCTGTGCACCAGCATCCCCGGCGTGTATGCCGGCGGCGACTGCACCAGCCTCGATCAAGACCTCACCGTGCAAGCCGTGCAGCATGGCAAGCGCGCCGCCGAGGCAATCAATGCTCAACTGATGCTCAACGTGGAGGCTGCGTAAATGGCCGATCTGTCGATTGTCTTCGCCGGCATCAAAGCACCCAACCCGTTCTGGCTGGCCTCCGCGCCGCCGACCGACAAGGCCTACAACGTGGTCCGCGCCTTCGAGGCCGGCTGGGGTGGCGTGGTCTGGAAAACCCTGGGGGAAGACCCGGCGGCAGTGAACGTGTCGTCGCGCTACTCGGCGCACTTCGGGGCTAACCGGGAGGTACTGGGTTTTAACAACATCGAGTTGATCACCGACCGCTCGCTGGAGATCAACCTGCGGGAAATCACCCAGGTCAAGAAGGACTGGCCGGACCGCGCGCTGATCGTGTCCTTGATGGTGCCCTGCGTCGAAGAATCCTGGAAACACATCCTGCCGTTGGTGGAAGCCACCGGCGCCGACGGCATCGAACTGAACTTCGGTTGCCCCCACGGCATGCCGGAACGGGGCATGGGCGCAGCGGTCGGCCAGGTGCCGGAGTACGTGGAACAGGTCACCCGCTGGTGCAAGACGTATTGCTCGCTGCCGGTGATCGTCAAGCTCACGCCGAACATCACCGACATCCGTGTCGCCGCCCGCGCCGCCCACCGTGGCGGTGCCGATGCGGTGTCGTTGATCAACACCATCAACTCGATCACCAGCGTCAACCTCGAACGCATGGTCGCCAACCCCATGGTCGGCAGCCAAAGCACCCACGGCGGTTACTGCGGCTCGGCCGTCAAGCCGATTGCCTTGAACATGGTCGCCGAAATCGCTCGCGACCCGCAGACCCAGGGCCTGCCGATCAGCGGCATCGGCGGCATTGGCAACTGGCGCGATGCTGCGGAATTCATCGCGCTCGGCAGTGGCTCGGTGCAGGTGTGCACGGCAGCGATGCTGCATGGCTTCCGGATTGTCGAAGACATGAAGGACGGATTGTCACGCTGGATGGACAGTCAGGGCTACGCCAGCATTTCGGAATTTTCCGGGCGCGCGGTGGGCAACACCACGGACTGGAAGTATCTGGACATCAACTACCAAGTGATCGCGAAGATTGATCAGGAGGCTTGTATCGGTTGCGGTCGCTGCCACATAGCTTGTGAGGACACCTCGCACCAGGCCGTGGCCAGCCTCAAGCAAGCGGATGGTACTCACAAGTATCAAGTGATCGATGAGGAGTGCGTGGGCTGCAACCTGTGCCAGATCACCTGCCCGGTGCAGGACTGCATCGAGATGGTGCCGGTGGAGACTGGCAAGCCGTTCCTGGACTGGAATCATGATCCGAGGAATCCGTATCACGTCAGCCCTTGAGGTCAGCGGCGCCTGAGCTGACGCCATCGCGAGCAAGCTCGCTCCCACAGTAGATTTGTGTCGTACGTCAATCCTGAGTACACCAATGATCCCTGTGGGAGCGAGCTTGCTCGCGATGAGGCCGGCCACTGCAACACAAATCTCAAGGCTCCAACCCGATCCCCCGCAAAATCACACTGGTCACCGTCTGCACCGCCTTTTCGAACTGCATGTCCGACAGCGGCTGATGATCATTGAGAATATTCACCTGGTGATCGAAGTCGGCGTAGTGCTGGGTCGAGGCCCAGATCATGTACAGCAGGCTCGACGGCTCCACCGGCAGGATGCGTTTGTCCTCCACCCACTGGCGGATTTTCGCTTCCTTCATCTTGGCCCAGTCGTACAGGCTCGCATCCAGCGCCTCGCCGAGGGTCGGCGCGCCATGGATGATTTCGTTGGCCCAGACTTTCGAGCCATACGGCCGGCTGCGGGAATGGTTCATCTTGGCGCGGATGTAGCTGCTGAGCACCACGCGCGGGTCGTCGAACATCTCGAAGCACAGCGCGTCCTGCTTCCAGACTTCCAGCAAGTCGAACAGCACGGCACTGTACAACTCGGTCTTGGTGCTGAAGTAATAGTGCAGGTTGGAACGCGGCAGTTGCACCTCGGCGGCGATGTCGGCCATGGCGGTGCTGCCGAAGCCCTTTTCAGCGAAGACCTTTTCCGCCCCCAGCAGGATTTTTTCGACGTTACTGCGACGAATCTCGATCTTGTGATTGCCCATGCGGATCCCCGACAACAACGTTGAGCAAGACTAGCATCCGCTCTAGCTCGCGGCGACAGGGTCAAACCAAACATTTCACTCCCCCGCCTCCCGGACAGGTCATCGTATAACTTCCGATTGACAACACTGAAACGGCCTGTAAATAATCGCCGCCAATGTTGTACGACGACGTATGACAAACAATAAAAACAAAAAAGAAAGGGAGCGTCACAGTGAGCAAGCTCGCCCGCAATTCGTCCATCCGTCGTTCACGGCCTATCCTCACCCGTCGCCATTCACTGAGCCTGATCGGCTGCAGCGGCCTGGCCCTCGTCCTGCCCGTCACCTGCCAGGCCGAAGGTTTCACCGACGACGCCAAGGCCACGCTGAATCTGCGCAACGCCTACATCAACCGCAACTACACCAACCCGGCCTACCCCCAGGGCAAGGCTGAAGAGTGGACGCAGAACTTCATTCTCGATGCCCGCTCCGGTTTCACCCAGGGTCCCGTGGGCTTCGGTGTCGATGTACTGGGCCTGTATTCGCAGAAGCTCGACGGCGGCAAAGGCACTGGTGGCACGCAGCTGTTGCCGATCCACGACGACGGCCGCCCCGCCGACAATTTCGGCCGGCTCGGCGTGGCGCTCAAAGGCAAGATCTCGAAAACCGAATTGAAGGTCGGTGAATGGATGCCGGTGCTGCCGATCCTGCGTTCCGACGATGGCCGCTCGCTGCCGCAGACCTTCCAGGGCGCTCAGGTGACCTCCACCGAAATCAGTGGCCTGACGCTCTATGGCGGTCAATTCCAGAAAAACAGCCCGCGTAACGACGCGAGCATGGAAGACATGTTCATGAACGGCAAAGCGGCGTTCACCTCGGACCGTTTCAACTTCGGCGGCGGTGAATATGCCTTCAACGAAAAACGCACGCAGGTCGGCGTTTGGTACTCGGAACTCCGTGACATCTATCAGCAGCAATACTTCAACCTGACCCACAGCCAGCCCCTCGGCGACTGGACCCTGGGCGCCAACCTCGGCTACTTCATCGGCAAGGAAGACGGCAGCGCCAAGGCCGGTGACCTCGACAACAAGACCGCGTTCGCCCTGCTCTCGGCCAAATATGGCGGCAACACCTTCTACGTCGGCCTGCAAAAACTCACCGGCGACGACGTCTGGATGCGGGTCAACGGCACCAGCGGCGGCACCCTGGCCAACGACAGCTACAACTCCAGCTATGACAACGCCCGGGAGAAATCCTGGCAGGTGCGCCACGACTACAACTTCGCCGCCCTGGGTGTTCCGGGCCTGACCCTGATGAACCGCTACATCAGCGGCGACAATGTGCACACCGGGAAAATTACCGACGGTGAAGAATGGGGTCGCGAATCGGAGCTGGCCTACACCGTGCAGAGTGGTGCGCTGAAAAACCTCAACGTGAAATGGCGTAATGCAACTATTCGCAAGAGCTTCAGCACCAACGAGTTTGATGAGAACCGGATTTTCATCAGCTATCCGATCAGCCTGCTGTAAACACAGAACCACTGTAGGAGCGAGCCTGCTCGCGATGACGGATTGTCAGTCGACTTCGATGTTGAAAGTTAGACCGCTATCGCGAGCAGGCTCACTCCCACAAGGTGCGCGGGAACTTTAAGAATTGCATCAGACTTCCAGGAAACGACCCTCCGTCAATTTCCACCAAAGTCGCGTTGACAAGAGCCGGAAACCCTAACGATACTTCGCCACAGTCGTACGACAACCGACAACGAATCTAAAAATAATAACCAAGCGCCCAGGATTCCCATGACGACCACTGCAACCGCCCGCACCCCTTTCAATCGCCTGCTGCTGACCGGCGCCGCCGGTGGCCTCGGGAAAGTCCTGCGCGAAAGCCTGCGCCCTTACGCCAATGTGATTCGCCTGTCGGACATCGCCGATATCGCACCTGCCATCGATGATCGCGAAGAAGTCGTGCCCTGCGACCTGGCCGACAAGCAGGCGGTGCATCAACTGGTCGAAGGCGTGGACGCGATCCTGCACTTCGGTGGCGTGTCGACCGAGCGCTCATTCGAAGAGATCCTCGGCGCCAACATCTGCGGCGTGTTCCACATCTACGAAGCCGCGCGCCGCCACGGTGTGAAGCGAGTGATCTTCGCCAGCTCCAACCATGTGATCGGCTTCTACAGCCAGGACGAGGTGATCGACGCCCACTCCCCTCGCCGCCCGGACAGTTACTACGGTTTGTCCAAGTCCTACGGCGAAGACATGGCCACCTTCTACTTCGACCGCTATGGCATCGAGACCGTCAGCGTGCGCATCGGCTCGTCGTTCCCGGAGCCGCATAACCGCCGGATGATGAGTACCTGGCTGAGCTTCGGCGACCTGACCCAACTGCTCGAGCGTGCCTTGTACACCCCGAACGTCGGCCACACCGTGGTCTACGGCATGTCCGACAACAAGGACATCTGGTGGGACAACCGCTATGCCACGGCCCTCGGCTTTGTCCCGCAGGACAGCTCCGAAGTGTTCCGCGAAAAAATCGAAGCCCAGCCGATGCCGGCCGCCGATGATCCGGCGCGGCTCTATCAGGGCGGCGCCTTCTGCGCAGCCGGCCCGTTCGGCGACTGAGCCTTCGCGTCTCGCTTGATCCCCCCGACAAAAACCATGGGAATGAGTTGCCATGCAAGCCGAATTGATTGTCGACGCCCGCAACGCGGTCGGTGAATGCCCGGTCTGGGTGCCTGAGGAAAACGCCCTGTACTGGGTGGATATTCCCGTCGGCGGTTTACAGCGCTGGAGTGCCGACACCGGGCAAGTGGATGCCTGGACAACCCCGCAGATGCTCGCTTGCATCGCCCGTCACCGTGACGGTGGCTGGGTCGCGGGAATGGAAAGCGGGTTTTTCCGCCTGCATCCGCGCAATGACGGCAGCCTCGATACAAATCTGTTGGCCCACGTCGATCACGCCCGCGACGACATGCGCCTGAACGACGGCCGTTGCGACCGTCAGGGGCGTTTCTGGGCCGGCAGCATGGTGTTGAACATGGGCGCCAACGCCGCCAACGGAACCTTGTATCGCTACAGCGCCGGTCATAGCGGGTCGCTCGAGGCCCGACTGAGCGGCTTCATCGTGCCCAACGGCCTGGGCTTCAGTCCGGACGGGCGCACGATGTACCTGTCCGACTCCCACCCGCAGGTCCAGCAGATCTGGGCCTTCGACTACGACATCGACACCGGCACGCCTTCGAATCGCCGCGTGTTCGTGGATATGAACCAATACGAAGGTCGCCCCGACGGCGCGGCGGTCGACGCCGATGGCTGCTACTGGATTTGCGCCAACGACGCCGGGCTCATCCACCGCTTTACCCCCGACGGCCGACTCGACCGTTCCCTCGCGGTACCTGTGAAAAAACCCACCATGTGCGCCTTCGGTGGCCCTCGACTGGACACGCTGTTCGTGACCTCGATCCGCCCTGGCGACGACCATGACCCGCAATCACTGGCCGGTGGCGTGTTCGCCCTCGACCCCGGCGTCAAAGGTTTACCCGAAACCCTGTTCAACGACTGACTTTCTCGAAAGAAAAGCGCTCCTGCCGGATCGCTGTGCCTTGAATAAAAACAACAACAAAACTGGAGACACCCCCATGGACTTCAAACGCACCTTGCTCGCCGCTGCACTTCCATTAGCCTTCTCCCTCAGCAGTGCCGCCCAGGCACTGGAAATAAAATTCGCCGACATCCACCCCGCCGGTTACCCGACCGTGGTGGCTGAAGAGCAACTGGGCAAAACCCTGGTGGCCGACAGCAACGGCGCGCTGACCTTCAAGATGTTCGCCGGTGGCGTGCTCGGCTCGGAAAAGGAAGTGGTCGAACAGGCCCAGGTCGGCGCCGTGCAGATGGCCCGGGTCAGTCTCGGCATCGTCGGGCCGGTGGTGCCGGACGTGAACGTGTTCAACATGCCCTTCGTGTTCCGTGACCAGGCCCATATGCGCAAAGTCATCGACGGCGCGGTCGGCGACGAAATCCTCGACAAGATCACCCACTCCGAATTCAACCTGGTCGCCCTGGCCTGGATGGACGGCGGCACGCGCAACCTCTACACCAAGAAACCGGTGCGCAGCCTGGAAGACCTCAAGGGCATGAAGATCCGCGTGCAAGGCAACCCGATGTTCATCGAAACCATCAATGCCATGGGCGGCAATGGCATCGCGATGGACACCGGCGAAATCTTCAGCGCCCTGCAGACCGGCGTGATCGACGGCGCGGAAAACAACCCGCCGACCCTGCTCGAACACAACCACTACCAGAACGCCAGGTTCTACAGCCTGACCGGCCACCTGATCCTGCCAGAGCCGATCGTGATGTCGAAAATCACCTGGAAAAAACTCACCCCCGAGCAGCAAGCCCTGGTGAAGAAAGCCGCCAAGGCGGCCCAGGCCCAGGAACGCACCCTGTGGGACGCGAAATCGGCCAGCAGCGAGGAAAAACTCAAGGCCGCCGGCGTCGAGTTCATCACCGTCGACAAGAAACCTTTCTACGAAGCGACCGCCTCGATCCGCGAAAAATACGGCGCGCCCTACGCCGACCTGATCAAACGCATCGAAGCCGTTCAGTAACCCTCCCTGCATTCAAGAAAGGCCCGGCGCCGCTGAAGTTGGTGTACGTCAGCGCGCGCCCGGTTACGGTGGAACCCGATGAAGAATCTGCTGCTAGGCATCAATGACAAGCTCTACATGACCTGTATCTGGGTCGCCGGGCTCTCCGTTCTGGCCATTGCGTTAATCATTCCCTGGGGCGTGTTCGCCCGCTACGTCCTCGGCACCGGTTCCAGTTGGCCGGAGCCCACGGCAATCCTGCTGATGATGGTGTTCACCTTCATCGGCGCCGCCGCCAGCTATCGCTCGGGCTCGCACATGGCGGTGGCGATGCTCACCGACCGCATGCCGGCGCATTTGCGCAAAACCATGAGTGTGCTTTCGCAATTGCTGATGGCAACGATCTGCCTGTTCATGGCCATCTGGGGCAGCAAGCTGTGCCTGTCCACCTGGAACCAGTTCATGAGCGCCCTGCCGACCCTGCGGGTGGGCATCACGTACATGCCGATTCCGGTGGGCGGCGTGCTGACGCTGGTGTTTGTTCTGGAAAAACTCTTGCTCGGTGACCAGAGCAACCGTCGGGTCGTGCGTTTCGACCTCGTTGAAGAAAACGAAGGGGCTGCCTGAATGGACGCTTTTATTCTGTTGGGCAGTTTTATCGCGTTGATCCTGATCGGCATGCCGGTCGCCTACGCCCTGGGGTTTGCCGCACTGATCGGCGCGTGGTGGATCGACATCCCGTTCCAGGCCCTGATGATTCAGGTGGCCGGGGGCGTGAACAAGTTCTCCCTGTTGGCCATCCCGTTCTTCGTCCTGGCCGGCGCGATCATGGCCGAGGGCGGCATGTCCCGTCGCCTGGTGGCGTTCGCCGGGGTGCTGGTAGGCTTCGTGCGTGGTGGTTTGTCGCTCGTCAACATCATGGCCTCGACCTTCTTTGGCGCGATCTCCGGCTCCTCGGTGGCGGACACCGCCTCGGTCGGTTCGGTGCTGATCCCGGAAATGGAACGCCGTGGCTATCCCCGGGAATTCGCCACGGCGGTGACCGTCAGCGGTTCGGTGCAAGCGCTGCTGACACCGCCCAGCCACAACTCGGTGCTCTACTCCCTGGCCGCCGGTGGCACGGTGTCGATTGCCTCGCTGTTCATGGCCGGCGTGGTGCCGGGCCTGTTGATGAGCGCGTGCCTGATGGTGCTGTGCCTGATCTTCGCGAAAAAGCGTGACTACCCCAAGGGTGAAGTCATCCCGATGCGCGAGGCGCTGAAAATCTGCGGCGAAGCGCTGTGGGGCCTGATGGCGATGGTGATCATCCTCGGCGGCATCCTGTCGGGTATTTTCACCGCGACCGAGTCGGCGGCGATTGCGGTGCTGTGGTCGTTCTTCGTGACCATGTTCATCTACCGCGACTACAAATGGAGCGAACTGCCAAAACTGATGCACCGCACCGTGCGCACGATCTCGATCGTGATGATCCTGATCGGTTTCGCCGCCAGCTTCGGCTACATCATGACCCTGATGCAGATCCCGGCGAAGATCACCACGCTGTTCCTGACCCTGTCGGACAACCGCTACGTGATCCTGATGTGCATCAACGTCATGCTGCTGTTGCTCGGCACCGTGATGGACATGGCGCCGCTGATCCTGATCCTCACGCCGATCCTGATGCCGGTGATCCTCGGCATTGGCGTGGACCCGGTGCAGTTCGGCATGATCATGCTGGTGAACCTGGGCATCGGCCTGATCACACCACCCGTGGGTGCGGTACTGTTCGTGGGGTCGGCGGTGGGCAAGGTCAGTATCGAATCCACCGTGAAGGCCCTGCTGCCGTTCTATGGCGTGCTGTTCCTGGTGCTGTTGGCCGTGACCTACATTCCGGCAATCTCACTGTGGTTGCCGCATCTGGTGTTGTGAAGTTCAAGGCAAGGGAGGCGCATCCTCCCTTGCCACCACCCTTTTTGAAGCAGGTCAACATGTCGCTAACACTGATCGAACTCGAAGACGAACTCACCCACCTCACCCTCGCCCCGGAACTCGGGGCGAGCATCGTCAACTGGACCGTGCACAGCACCGGCCAGCCCTTGTTGCGACACACCGATGGAGACGCCTTGAACACCGGCCTGCCCGGCAAGCTCGGCTGCTTTCCCTTGGTTCCCTGGTCCAACCGCATCGCCAATGGCGGTTTCGATTGCCCCGATGGCTGGCTGGCATTGGCGCCCAACAGTCGCACTGATCCCCTGCCGATTCACGGCAGCGCCTGGCAGCAGCCTTGGGAGGTGGTTTCACAATCGGAAAATGAAGTGGTCCTGCAACTCGACAGCACAACCCCCTTCGCTTATCGCGCCCGGCAACGCTTCCATTTGAGCGCGGGCAAGCTGAGTATCGAACTGCACGTCACGCACCTGGCTGAACACGCTGCGTGGCATGGTCTGGGACTGCATCCGTACCTGCCGCGCACCGCGAACACCCGACTACAGGCACCGGCCCGGCACGTGTGGTTGTGCGACGGGGCAAAACTGCCGACAGAACTCAGCGCATTGCCGGTCGAGTGGGATTTTCAGCAACTCAAGTCATTGCCCGAAGCGCTGGTGGACAACGGTTTCTGTGAATGGGACGGTCACTGCCTGATCCGCCAGCCCGACCTCGGCTATGAACTCGACTGCCAGGCCACCGGCAGCGATTACTACCTGCTCTACTGCCCCGTGGGCCTGGGGTTTTTCTGCATCGAACCGGTGAGCCACCCGCTCAACGCGCACCACCTGCCTGGTCGGCCGGGGTTGCGTTTGCTGGAACAAGGCCAATCCACCGAACTGGGCTTCACCCTGCAATATCGGCCGCTTCAGGCAGATGCCCCCAACAATTGACTCAACACCGCTCGCAACTTGCCGGGCTTCACCGGTTTGTTCAGCAAGGGTGCGTTGAGCCGCTGCAACGCACGCCGACAATGGTCGGTGCGGTCGGCGGTAATGATCACCGCGGGAATGTCCTGGTGGAAATGCTCGCGCAAATGTCGCACCACATCACAGCCGACCACCCCGTGATCGAGGTGATAGTCCGCGAGAATCAGTTCCGGCGCCTGCCCGCGCAGCGCCGCCAGCGCAGCCTCTTCATCGGTGGCGACCAGAACGTCGCAGCCCCACTGCCCGAGCAACGCGCTCATGCTGTCGAGAATGCTCACTTCGTTGTCGATCACCAGTAAACGGCGGCCCGGCAGCGGGTTGCCGGTGCCCGGTTGTGGCACCGCCTGGCTCACGGGCAGCGGAACCTCATCGGATATCGGCACCTCGATGCTGAACATCGAACCCCGCCCCGGCAACGAGTACACGCCGATCCTGTAGCCAAGGATCTTGGCGATGCGCTCGACAATCGCCAGCCCCAGGCCCACGCCCTTGCGGTCGGCGGCGCGGCCGACGTCCAGCTGGTTGAACTCGAGGAAGATCGAGTCGAGCCGGTCGGCGGCGATGCCACGCCCGGTGTCCCAGACCTCCAGGCGCAACATCTCGCCCCGACGCCTTGCCGCCAGCAGGATGCTGCCTTCATCGGTGTAGCGGCAGGCATTGCTGAGGAAGTTGCGCAGGATCCGCGTCATCAGGCGCAAGTCGGTGCTGATGGCACAATCGGCCATGCGCACCCGCAGGTTCAAGCCGGCCGCCTGGGCGACGGACTGGAACTCCGACACCAGCGGCCCGAGCAGTTCGTCGAGGCGGTACGAGGCAACGTCCGGCTTGACCGCAGCCTGATCGAGCCGGGAAATGTCGAGCAGATCCGTCAGCAGGTCTTCGGCCCCTTCCAGCGCCTGGTGAGTGCGCTCCACCAGCACCTGTTCGGCTTCCGGCAACTTGCGTTCGCGCAAGGTCGAAATCAGCAACCGCGCGGCATTCAGCGGTTGCAGCAGGTCGTGGCTGGCGGCGGCGAGGTATTTGTCCTTGCTGTGATTGGCGGCCTCGGCGGCATCGCGGGCGTCGCGCAAGGCCTTGGCGATCTGTTTACGCTGGGTGATCTGCTGCTGAAGGTTACGGTTGGCTTCGAGCAACTCATCGGTGCGCGCGACCACGCGCTGCTCCAGTTCGTCATTGAGTTGCTGCAGGCGTCGCTGAGCCAGCTTGCGCTCGGTGATATCGGAGACGAACCCTTCCACCAGGCCTTCCTGGCCAGGTTTGAGCAGCAAGTTCATCAACACATCGAGGTAACTGCCGTCCTTGCGCCGCAAGCGGGTTTCATAGCCGTGCAGGCTGCGCTGGTGCCTGAGGATTTCGCCGATGTTTTCCAGCTCCTGCGCGCCGTCGACGAACAGAGTGCTGCCCAGATCGGTCAGGGAAAACAGCACCTCCTGCGGGTCCTGGTAGCCCAGCATGCGTGCCAGCGCCGGATTGGCGGCGCGCATGCCGTCGTGCAGGCTGGCCTGGAAGATCCCGTGCACCGCGTTTTCGAACAGCCACTTGTAGCGGTTACGCTCGGCTTCCAGATCATCCAGGCGCGCAGCCAGCTCCGGGTAATGACTCTTGCGCGCCGAATGGCTGCCCAGCCCCAGCAGCCCGGCCAGGGCCCGTTGCTGCTCGTCAGAGGGCTTCGCCATAGACGACCTCGACATCACGCTGGCTGGATTCACGCGGGTTGGTCAGGATGCACGGGTCGTGCATCGCATGCTGCGACAGGAACGGAATGTCCGAGGTCCTGACGCCATGCAAACCGAGGGTTTCGTGAAAGCCGATGGCGTGCTTGAGGGCGATCAGGTGTTCGACCAGGCGCCCGCAGATCTGCCGGTGATTCAGGCCTCGGCAGTCGATGCCGAAGGTCTCGGCGATCACCTTGAAGCGATCTGGCGCCGAGTTGTAGTTGAACGCCACCACGTGCTCGACCAGCACCGCGTTGCACAGGCCGTGGGGCAGATCGAGAAAGCCGCCGAGGCTGTGGGACATGGCATGCACCGCACCGAGGATGGCGTTGGAAAACGCCAGCCCGGCCTGCATGCTGCCGAGCATGATCTTTTCGCGCAGGGCGATGTCGGTCGGGTTGGCGATCATTTGCACCAGGTTGCCATTGATCAGGCGCATCGCCTCCAGCGCGTGGGGGTCGGTCAGCGGCCCGTGGCCGGTGGACACGAAGGCTTCGATGGCATGCACCAAGGCGTCGATGCCGGTACAGGCCGACAGGAACGGGTCCATGCTCAGGGTGGTTTCCGGGTCGATCAGCGAAACGTCCGGCACCACGGCCTTGCTGACGATGGAGAACTTCATGCGTTCCTGCTGGTTGGAAATGATCACGAATTGCGAGACGTCGGCCGAGGTGCCGGCAGTGGTCGGAATCAGGATCAGCGGCGGGCTGGGCACGCGGATAGTGTCCACGCCCTCGAAATCGAGAATGCTGCGGCCATGGGCGACGACGATGCCGATGCCTTTGCCGCAGTCCATCGGGCTGCCGCCACCGACGGCGACGATCACGTCGCAGTGGTTTTCCCGGTACAGCTCGGCGCCGAGCATCACCTCTTCGACCCGAGGGTTGGGCGAGACATCGGAGTACAGGCAATACTGGATGCCCAGCGCCTGCAGGCTGGCCTCGACATCGGCGACCCAGCCGGCGGCAATCACACCGGGGTCACTGACCACCAGGACCTTGCGCGCGCCAAAGGTCTTGGCGTAATTGCCGACACTGTGCCGGCTACCGGCACCGAAGATGATTTCAGGGGAAACGAATTTGCGCAGCTGGTTGAGACTCTGGCTCATTGGAAAGCCTGTTTTTATTGTTTTGGAAGGTAGAAACCACACTAAACCATCCAGCTGTGAATGCAATCAGACCAATGGGTAGCACTGCCTGGGGTGTACTCACATTCTGTATTCACCGAAGTCCCCTGTGGGAGCGGGCTTGCTCGCGAAGAGGCCTTAACATTCAACATTTATGTTGCCTGGCACACCGCCTTCGCGAGCAAGCCCGCTCCCACAGGAGATCTGTGTCGCTGGACTAGCCGCGATAGATCAGCTGCGAAGCTTTGGCATTGCGCAACGTCAGGTGTTCGATCTCCAACCCCGGCGCCTCCGCTTCCTCGCGAGCCTTGAGGATCACCCCGTGGTGCGGGGACTTGCTGCACACCGGGTCGGCATTGCTCGCATCGCCCGTCAGCATGAAAGCCTGGCAGCGGCACCCGCCCAGGTCCTTGTGCTTTTCATCGCAGGAGCGGCACGGCTCCTTCATCCAGTCATCGCCACGAAAACGATTGAAGCCGAACGAGTCGTTCCAGATGTGCGAGAGGCTGTGCTCGCGCACGTTGGGAAACTGCACCGGCAACTGCCGGGCGCTGTGGCAAGGCAAGGCCGTGCCGTCGGGGGTGATGTCGAGAAACAGGTTGGCCCAGCCGTTCATGCAGGTCTTGGGACGCTCCTCGTAGTAGTCCGGGGTGACGAAGATCAGCTTGCACGGGTGGCCCTGGGCTTCAAGGCGTTGGCGGTACTCGTTGGTGATGCGTTCGGCACGCTGCAACTGCTCACGGGTGGGCAACAGGCCGACGCGATTCAGTTCGGCCCAGCCATAGAACTGGCAGGTGGCCAATTCGACGAAGTCCGCTTCCAGTTCCAGACAAAGCTCGATGATTTGCGCGATCCGGTCGATGTTGTGCCGATGGGTGACGAAGTTCAGCACCATCGGATAGCCCTGGGCTTTCACCGCACGGGCCATGGCGAGTTTCTGGGCGAAGGCCTTGCGCGAGCCGGCGAGCATGTTGTTCACCGCCTCGTCGGCGGCCTGGAAGCTGATCTGGATATGGTCCAGTCCGGACACCTTGAAGTCGCGCACCTTCTGCTCGGTCAGGCCGATGCCGGAGGTGATCAGGTTGGTGTAGTAGCCCATGTCCCGGGCGGCCTTGATCAGTTCGGCGAGGTCCTGGCGAACCAAAGGCTCGCCGCCGGAAAAGCCCAATTGCGCGGCGCCCATGTCCCGCGCTTCGCGGAATACGCGAATCCATTCTTGCGTGCTCAGTTCCTCGCCGTGCCGGGCAAAATCCAATGGATTGGAGCAATAGGGGCATTGCAGCGGACAGCGGTAGGTCAGCTCGGCGAGCAGCCACAAGGGCGGCCCCGGCAGCGTCTCACTCGATCCAGAATTGCGCATGGGCCACCTCCAGAAACGCCAGCACGTCTTCGTCGATCCCGGGTACCCCGGGGAAATTCGCGCTCAATCGCTCAATGATCGCCGCCACGCTGCGCTGGCCATCCACCAGGTCTAGAATCTGTCCGGCACTGGCGTTGAGCTTGATCATGCCTTCGGGGTACAGCAGCACATGGCAGTCCTGACGGGGCTCCCATTGCAGCCGAAAACCGCGACGCAAGGCCGGTGACTGCTGGCGATCGATCAGGCTCACAGGGCGATCCCCCGGTGCCAGACGTTGTCGCCGGTGACCGTGTGATACGGCTGGCGCCCAAGCTCGTAGGCCATGCTCATGGCATCGAGCATGCTCCACAGCACGTCGAGCTTGAACTGCAGGATCTCCAGCATGCGTTGCTGCCCCTCGGCGGTCACGTAGTGCGCCAGGGTGATGCGCAAGCCATGCTCGACATCGCGCCGCGCCTGGCTCAGGCGCGTGCGGAAGTAGTCGTAGCCAGCAGCGTCGATCCACGGGTAATGGGTCGGCCAGGCGTCGAGTCGCGACTGATGGATCTGCGGCGCGAACAACTCGGTCAGCGAACTGCTGGCCGCTTCCTGCCAGCAGGCGCGACGGGCGAAATTGACGTAGGCGTCCACGGCGAAACGCACACCGGGTAGCACCAGTTCCTGGGACAGAATCTGCTCGCGATCCAGCCCCACGGCTTCGCCCAGGCGCAGCCAGGCTTCGATACCGCCCTCGCTGCCGGGGACGCCGTCGTGGTCGATAATCCGTTGCAGCCATTCCCGGCGTACGTCGCGGTCCGGGCAGTTGGCGAGAATCGCGGCGTCCTTCAGGGGGATGTTGACCTGATAGTAGAAGCGATTGGCGACCCAGCCCTGGATCTGTTCGCGGCTGGCGCGGCCGGCGTACATGGCTTGGTGGAAGGGGTGGTGGATGTGGTAGTAGGCGCCCTTGGCGCGCAGGGCGGCTTCGAATTCTGTGGGGGTTAGCGGTATTTTCGTCATTGTGACTCTCCGGAATTCGCGGGGTCTGGTCTGGCGCCTTCGCGAGCAAGCCCGCTCCCACACTGGATTTCTGGTGAACATAAAATTTGTGTTTACAGCAACCATCTGTGGGAGCGGGCTTGCCCGCGAAGACGTCCTTCGCTACAGCTCAATACTCATGCCGTCATAAGCCACTTCAATCCCCCGCCGCTCCAGCAGCGCCCGCTCGGCCGAGTCTTCATCGAGGATCGGATTGGTGTTGTTGATGTGGATCAGCACCTTGCGCTGGCGGTTGAAACCCTCCAGCACTTCAAGCATCCCGCCGGGGCCGCTTTGTGGGAGGTGCCCCATTTCGCTGCCCAGGCTCTGGCCGACTTCGCAGATACGCATCTCGTCGTCGCGCCACAGGGTGCCATCCAGCAGCAGGCAATCGGCACGCCGCATCCAGCCCAGAACTTCATCGTCGATTCGACCAAGGCCCGGGGCATAGAACAGCGAGGCACCGTTGCGCAGGTCCTCAATGAACAGGCCAACGGTGTCGCCCGGTTGCGGATTGCCGCGATTGGGCGAATACGGCGGTGCGTTGCTCA
This sequence comes from Pseudomonas sp. KH_046_1, assembly GCF_057839025.1. Lineage (NCBI taxonomy): Bacteria > Pseudomonadati > Pseudomonadota > Gammaproteobacteria > Pseudomonadales > Pseudomonadaceae > Pseudomonas > Pseudomonas sp. KH_046_1. The sequence continues at coordinate 2,729,105 of NZ_CM174481.1, read as the reverse complement.
CCAGGGGGATCGCGCGAAATTGCAAATGCCCGCAGGCCGGGATGCTGAATGGCTGGCGATCGAGACCGACCGGTTGCCAGTGCAATCCGCCGTTCCAGTGTCCGAGCATATTGAACAACGGGAAACCGCTGCTCAGGTCCTGGTGCACGCGCTCGGTACACCACACAGCATGCGGGCAACCTTCACGCAGGCTGAGCAAACCGGTGCAATGGTCGATCTGGCTGTCCAGCAGCACGATGCCGGCGATGGCGCTGTCACGCAGGCGCCGCGCCGGTTGCAATGGCGTAAAACTCTCGAGTTGCGCGCGAATGTCCGGTGACGCGTTGCACAGCACCCACTCCACGCCGTCGTCACTCAGGGCAATCGACGACTGCGTACGGCGCTGGGCCCGCAGGCTGCCATTGCGCACACCGGCGCACTGGCGGCAGTTGCAATTCCACTGTGGGAAACCACCGCCAGCGGCGGAACCGAGAACGCGGATGTGCATGGCGGATGCTCCAGAAGGCAGGCCCGGCCAACGCATCGGCTGGCCGGGTGATCAATCAACGGTTGGCGAAATACATCGTCACTTCGAAGCCAATGCGCAGATCGGTAAACGCGGGTTTAGTCCACATGGGTCATTCCTCTTCTTGTGCCCGGGTGATTCCGGTAGAGCCATTAATGCACGGGGCAATGAGCGCCCGAATGCTACTTTCGAAGGAGTTGGCGGGGTGATTTGGTAGGGGGTGTTGCGCAATTTTCCAGAACCCCACATACCCATGTGGGAGCGAGCCTGCTCGCGAAGGCGGTCTGACAGTCGACATCAATGGCGAATGTGCTGACCTCTTCGCGAGCAGGCTCGCTCCCACAGGTTTTTCAGTGTTCTTGAGTTATCAGAAGAACCCCAGCGGATTGATGTCGTAGCTCACCAGCAGGTTTTTGGTCTGCTGGTAATGATCAAGCATCATCTTGTGATTCTCCCGACCGACGCCGGACTTCTTGTAGCCTCCGAACGCCGCGTGCGCCGGGTACAGGTGGTAACAGTTGGTCCACACGCGCCCGGCCTTGATCGCCCGGCCCATGCGGTAGGCGCGGTTGATGTCGCGGGTCCACAGGCCGGCGCCGAGGCCGAACTCGCTGTCGTTGGCAATCGCCAGGGCCTCGGCTTCGTCCTTGAAGGTGGTGATCCCCACCACCGGGCCGAAGATTTCTTCCTGGAACACACGCATCTTGTTGTGGCCCTTGAGCAGGGTCGGCTGGATGTAGTAACCGCTGGACAGGTCGCCTTCCAGGCGTTCGGCCGCGCCGCCGGTGAGCAGCTCGGCGCCCTCCTCCTGGGCAATGGTCAGGTACGAGAGGATCTTGTCGTATTGCTGCTCGGACGCTTGGGCGCCAACCATGGTCTCGGTGTCCAGCGGGTTGCCGCGCTTGATCTTGACGATCTTCTTCATCACCTCGGCCATGAACGGCTCGTAGATCGCCTCCTGCACCAGCGCCCGGGACGGGCAGGTGCAGACTTCGCCCTGGTTGAAGAACGCCAGCACCAGACCTTCGGCGGCTTTTTCGATGAACGCAGGTTCCGCGTTCATGATGTCTTCGAAGAAGATGTTCGGCGACTTGCCGCCCAGCTCGACGGTGCTCGGGATGATGTTCTCGGCGGCGCAATGCATGATGTGCGCGCCCACCGGGGTCGAACCGGTGAAGGCGATCTTGGCGATGCGCTTGCTGGTGGCCAAGGCCTCGCCAGCTTCGCGACCGAAGCCCTGGACGATGTTCAGCACGCCCGCCGGCAGCAGGTCGGCGATCAGCTCGGCGAAGACCATGATCGACAGCGGCGTTTGCTCGGCCGGCTTGAGCACGATGCAGTTGCCGGCGGCCAGTGCCGGGGCGAGTTTCCAGGCGGCCATCAGCAGCGGGAAGTTCCACGGAATGATCTGCCCGACCACGCCCAGCGGTTCGTGGAAGTGATAGGCCGTGGTCAGTTCGTTGATCTCGGCAGCCCCGCCTTCCTGGGCGCGGATGCAGCCGGCGAAGTAACGGAAGTGGTCGGCAGCCAGCGGCACGTCGGCGTTCAGGGTTTCGCGCACGGCCTTGCCGTTGTCCCAGGTTTCGGTGACAGCGAGCACTTCCAGATTCTGCTCGATGCGGTCGGCGATTTTCAGCAGCACCAGGGAGCGGTCCTGGGCCGAGGTCTTGCCCCAGGCATCCGCTGCGGCATGCGCGGCGTCGAGGGCCTTGTCAATGTCGGCGGCGCTGGAGCGCGGGAATTCGGCGATCACTTCACCGTTGACCGGCGAGGTGTTGGTGAAGTACTCGCCATTGATCGGAGCGACAAACTCGCCGCCGATGAAGTTGCCGTAGCGCGGCTTGAAGGTAATGACGGCGCCTGGGGTTCCGGGTTGTGCGTAGATCATGGTGGGCCTCTGTCTGGGTCGATGCCTGTCGTACTGACAGGCGATGAGCCGATACTAGAGAGCCCCGCGTGCCAGACGAATGCATCGTTGGCAGGAGGGGCTCTCGTTATTTGGTCGTAGATTTCACACAGATCACTGTAGGAGCGAGCCTGCTCGCGATGAACCCGAGAACGCCGCGGGGTATCAGGTTTCAAGCGTTATCGTTGACGACCATCGCGAGCAGGCTCGCTCCTACAGGGGTTATGCGGTGGATTCGGGATCAGTGCTTGGCGACAAGGTCCTTGGGCAGCTTGAAGGTCCAGAGCATGCCGCCCTGGTTGAAGTCCTTCACCCGCTTGGCCACTTCGCCGCCCCACAGCGGTACCGCGCCGCCCCAGCCGGAGAGCACCGAGACGTACTGTTCGCCGTCCATTTCCCAGGTCACGGGCGAGCCGAGTACGCCGGAGCCGGTCTGGAATTCCCAGACCTTTTCGCCGGTCTTGGCGTTGAACGCCTGCAGGAAGCCTTCAGGCGTACCGGTGAACACCAGGTTGCCCTTGGTGGTCAGCACCCCGCCCCACAGCGGCGCGTAGTTCTTGTGACGCCAGACTTCCTTGCCGGTTTTCGGATCGATGGCCCGCAGCACGCCGATGTAGTCTTCGTTCAATGGCTTGATGGTGAAGCCGGCGCCGAGGAACGCCGCGCCTTTCTTGTAGGCGATGCCTTCGTTCCAGATGTCCATGCCCCATTCGTTGGACGGCACATAGAACAGCCCGGTGTCCTGGTTGTAAGCCATCGGCATCCAGTTTTTCGCGCCGAGGAACGCCGGTGCTACGAAGACCGAACTGCCTTTGGCTTCGGAACCCGGGGCACCGGGACGGCTGGCTTCGTTGTAGATCGGCCGGCCGTTCTTGTCCAGGCCGGTGGCCCAGGTGATCTTGTCCACGAACGGGAAGCCACGGATGAATTTGCCGTTGGTGCGGTCCAGTACGTAGAAGAAACCGTTACGGTCGGCAGTGGCTGCCGCCTTGATTTCCTTGCCGCCTTCGCTGTAGTTGAACGACACCAACTCGTTCACGCCGTCATAGTCCCAACCGTCATGGGGCGTGCTCTGAAAATGCCACTTGATGGTGCCGTCGTCCGGATTGAGCGCCAGGCGCGATGAAGAGTAGAGGTTGTCGCCAGGGCGCAGGTGCGAGTTCCACGGCGCCGGGTTGCCAGTACCGAACAGCAGCAGGTTGGTTTCCGGGTCGTAATAGCCGCCAAGCCAAGGGGCCGCGCCGCCGGTTTTCCAGAGATCGCCCGGCCAGGTCTTGCCCGCCTCGCCGCCGGAGATGCCGTTCTCCACCGCTTTGCCGTCCTTGTAGACGTAGCCCATATGACCTTCGACCGTCGGCCGGGTCCACAGCAGATCACCGTTTTTCGGGTCGTAGGCTTCGATCTTGCCCACCACGCCGAACTCGCCACCCGCCACGCCGGTAATCAGCTTGCCATTGATCACCAGCGGTGCGGCGCTGATCGAGTAGCCTTCCTTGTGGTCGGCGACTTTCTTGCTCCACACCACCTTGCCGGTGTCCTTGTTCAGCGCCACGAGCTTGGCGTCGAGGGTACCGAAAATCACCAGGTCGCCATACAGCGCGACGCCACGGTTGATCACGTCGCAGCAAGGGCGGATGTCATCGGGCAGGCGTGCATCGTATTGCCAGAGCTTCTTGCCGGTGCGTGCATCCACGGCGAACACCCGGGAGTAGGAACCGGTCATGTACATCACGCCGTCCTTGACCATCGGCTGCGCCTGCTGGCCACGCTGTTTTTCACCGCCGAAGGAAAACGCCCAGGCCGGGCGCAGCTCCTTGACGTTGTCGACGTTGAGAATATCCAGCGGGCTGTAGCGCTGACCCTGAACGCCGAGGCCGTTGGTCACGACCTGTTCCGGGTTCTTCGGGTCCTGGAGAATGTCCTGGTCGGAAACCCCGGCCAATGCCTGGCCGGACAACAGCATGGCACTGAGCAGCAGGCTCAAGACGAAGGGCTGGCGACGTGCGGGTTGGGTCATGACGGCTTCCTCTGCGGATTTTTGTTATTTCCGGAAAATTTTCCCGGTGTGGTGCAGATTCTTGAGCGCCGCCGCCCTGGCAACAATTGCCCGCAATGAGGAGATTGCTAGTTCCTTGGTACAGGTTCGGAGGGAAAACGCAGGATTGTGAACCACCCTCAATCCTGTGGGAGCGAGCCTGCTCGCGATGGCGGCATGTCAGGCAACAATGATGTTGGATGTGCCGGCCCCTTCGCGAGCAGGCTCGCTCCTACAAGGGATCTGTGGTCGACTATTTTCTGGGGGAATCCACCCGCGTCATCCGCTCGCGCTCGTAGCGCGGGTACAAATGACTGACGCTGCGGATCAATTCGTAGCGGCTCAGGCTGATCCCGGCGAAACGTTCAGGGATGGGGCTGCGGATCATCTCGGCCATGTCGCTGCCATTGGCGGCGCCGTCGCCCATGAGCTGATCGAGCCAGGTCAGGTAATCGCGCATCTGCTCGAAGGGCTGCGGGTCACTGGCCACCGGCCCATGGCCCGGTACAATCAGCGTCCAGGGCAAGCCTTGCAGGGTCGCGATGTCCGCCAGCCACACTGACAGGCCAGGGCTGTTGGGCGTGGTCAGCGCCCGCTGATAAAACACCAGGTCCCCGGCAAACAGCACGCCAGTTTGCTGGTCGAGAATAGCCAGATCCGCGCCCGTATGCCCACCCAGGCTCAGCAGTCGCAGATCGTGATTCCCAAAACTTTTCACGCCGGGTGTCAGCACCTGGGTCGGCAACACCACTTCAGTGCCACGCATCCAGTCGCCGACCATCCGGTACATATTCTCGGCCATCGCATCGCCTTGCTGGTGCAGCAGCTCGGTGGTGCCAGCCAACGCGCCGATCGGCACGTCGCTGAAGGCCTGATTGCCCAGCACATGGTCCGGGTGGTGATGGGTCAGCAACACCTCGATCACCGGCTTGTCGGTCGTGGCGGCAATGGCCTTGCGCATCGCTTCGCCGTAACGCCGGGACGGCCCGGTGTCGATCACCACCACACCGCGTTCGGTGACGATAAACGCGGTGTTGACGATGTTGCCGCCGTTGCCCTTGGCGAAATTATCCGTGCTGCCTTCCAGCAGCCAGGTGTCCTGGGCGATCTGCCGGGGCTTGAGTGAGTACTCGAGATCGGCCAGGGCCGGCAGACTGACGCTCAGCACCATCAACAGGATCCAGCGCATGCCACGCTCCTTGGGGTCACGCTTCTTGGGGTCACGCTTCTTGGGATCAGAGAATCGACGCATCGAATTCATTGCCGCTGTTGTCCCGTAGTAACAGGCGCGTTTGCCCTGCCCCCTCGATGTCGAAGGCCAGGTTGGGGTTTTCGCTGACCGCGGGAAACAGCTCCAGCCGGGCCAGCACTTGCTCGTTGTGGTCGCGCAGTTCGGCATGGTTGATGAAGAATTCCGGAATGCCGCTGACCATGCCGTTGTCCATGGGATGGGCCACCTGCATACGCAAACGGCTGAACTCGCCCCGGGGATAGCGCCCGCCGAGCACTTCGCCGATGCGCTCCTCCCAGCCCGGTTGAGTCCGCACCACGCTAGGCGCGGTGCAACCACCACCCGCTGCGTCGATCAGGGTCGAACCGACATGCCACACGCCGTCGCGGGTCAACACCGCTGCGCGCAAGGGCGTGGCCTGTTCGATGCGAATGCGCAACGACAGCCACGGCAAAACCGAATTCAGCGGCTGGAAGTCGACGATTTTCGGCAACGGGTTCAGCTCTGCCCAGGCGAGGATTTTCACCACCTCGCCCTTGAACACCCGGGCGTCGATTTCCAGCGGCACCTGCCGGGCATCTTCTGCAAACGGCGGCGCCAGCAGCTTGACCCGATCATCGAAAACGAACGGCGCATTGCCCAGAAACTGCTGCTGATAGAAGGCCCACATCACCGATGGCACCGGGTCTTTGCCGGGATCGATAGCGCCAGCCTGTGCCGCCAGGCTCAACCAGCAGGCCAACAGACAACTCCCTCGCCATTTCATCGCCTGCTCCTTATTGATACATCTCGGGCACGTCGTACTGCAGGCCGTAATGGCCGTAGATGGTCTTCACCGAACCCTCGCGGATCAGGCTTTCCAGCGCCTCTTCCACGGCATAGGCCAGTTGCCGGTTGCTTTCGTGCACCGCCATGCCGATTTCCCAGAGCTGCTTGCCCATGTTCGGGTAGGCGTTCTGCGCCAGTGCCACTTGCGGGTCGGCCGCTTCATGGACCTGCCAGTCGATTTCACCGCGCATGGCCATCACCGCGTCGACCTCACCGGCCTTCATCGCGGCAAACGCCTGGGGCACGCCGGGATAGTGATGGGTCTTGCCGGCGAGCATGCCGTTGAACACTGAGGTCAGGTAGAACGACGGCACGCTGTCGACTTCGACACCAATCGGGTGATGCTCGAACACCGCGACGCTGGCGACCTTGTCCAGTCGCCGACGGTCATAGGCCACCTGCCATTGTTCGTTCTGGTACGGACCGAACATCACTACTTGGCCGTTGACCAGTTCGCCGAACTCGTTACGCTTCTGCGCGTAGTCACGGTCATAGGGCACGCGCATCATCAGGTCGGCCAGCTGCTGGTTGTGCAAGGCACTGGTACGCCAGATGTAATCGCGCAGGTCGTCATCGAGCTTTTCTCCCGCCGGCGCCCAGATCAGCGTCAGGCGCACGCCGAGCGCCTTGGCCAAGGCTTCCGCGAGTTCGACATCGACACCCTGGGGCTTTCCGGCGCGCTCAAAACTGTAAGGGGCGAAGTCCTTGTAGACCGCCACCTTCAGTTCCCCGGCGGCGATCATTTCGTCGTAGTTGCGAACCTGCGCCTGCGCCGCCTGGCAGCACAGCCACAGAGCGCTGATCAACACCGCGAGCAGGCGCATGGGTCACTCCTCGACGTGCACAGTGTCCAGATAAGTGCGCACCGCCCACAGGGCTTCCTGGCTCAGATAGTCGGCCATCTTCGGCATGTACACCCGACCGTCGCGCACCGCGCCATGGCGTACCCGCTCGGCGAACCACTCATCGCCCGCCTCGCCGACATCGAGCATGCGCAAGTCAGGGGCGATACCGCCGGACTTGGCTTCCAGGCCATGGCAGGCCGCGCAGTTCTGGGTATAGGCCGAAGCTCCGATCTCAACCGCTTTGTCATGTTCCGGGGCGGTTCGATACGGGTTTACCGCGGCCCAGCCATCGGCATCGAGCTGCACCCCGGCATCCTTTATCGGGGTCAGGCCCTGGGTGGCGACAGCCTGTGGCACCACATTGCCGTGGGCCCAGACGGAACCTGCGCTGATCAAACTGGCCAATAGCCCGGTCACGAGCAAGGCGTTGCGTTTTGTTGTCATTGTTATGCCCTCTGGATTGCACGCAAAACCTCTTGGCAGAGGCTATGGCAGCCATCTTAGAAACGGCATCGCACTCACCCCATGCTGCTTTGGTGGTCGCTACCTAGTCCCTTGGTAGTAAGGCGCTGGATGGACACCACTGGTACTTTCTGCATATTTCCTCAGCTTCACGGGCTACCTAAGCTGGCGCTACCAGTAATGGAGTGCCCCATGCGCCAGCTCATCCCTTACGTTTTGACCTACCTGCTGGCGATTGCCTGCGCCGCCGGCCTGGCCACCCAGAGCCAGGCCGCCGATGCGCCCTTGCAGGTGCGGATCGGCTACCTGGGTTATCGCCCCGACCCCGGCCCGCTGCTGTCCAACGTCATCCCCGAGCCCACCGATGCCGGGCTGCGCGGCGCCGAACTGGCGATCACCGACAGCAACAGCACCGGGCGTTTTCTCAACCACGGCTACAGCCTGGTCAACGCCAGTGTCGACAGCCCCGAGGCCTTGCTCGAAGCGGCGAAGGCTCAGCACGAACAAGGCCTGCGCCTGTTTGTAGTGAATGCCCCCGCGACCAGCCTGCACCTATTGAGTGCCGTCCTGCCCGACAGCCTGCTGTTCAACGCTGGCAGCCCGGACGACAACCTGCGCACCACCGATTGCCTGCCGAACGTGCTGCACACCTTGCCGAGCCGGGCGATGCTCGCCGATGCACTGGCGCAGTTTCTGGTGCTGCGCAAATGGCAGCGGGCGTTGCTGATTGTCGGCCCGACGCCCGACGATCAAGCCTATGCCGCCGCCCTGCGCCGCGCAGCCAAGCGCTTCGGCTTGCATCTGGTGGCGGAAAAACCCTGGAGCTTCGATAACGACCAACGCCGCAGCGCACAGGCCGACATGCCGCTGTTCACCCAGACCGCCGAGTACGACGTGGTACTGGTGGCCGATGAACGCGGCGACTTCGGTGAATACGTGCCCTACCAGACCTGGTACCCGCGCCCGGTTGCCGGCACCCAGGGCCTGACCCCGGTGGGCTGGCACAAGACCGTGGAAACCTATGGCGCCGCGCAGCTGCAAAAACGCTTCGAAGCCCTGACCGGGCGCTGGATGAATGACCGCGATTTCGCCGCCTGGATGGCCGTGCGCAGCATCGCCAGCGCCGTGAGCAAACTGCGCCAGGCCGAGCCGATGGCGATCCGTACGCTGGAAATCAGCGACCAGTTACCCCTCGACGGCTTCAAGGGCCGCAAGCTCAGCTATCGGCCTTGGAACGGTCAGTTGCGCCAGCCGATTCCCATCGTCCAGCCCCGGGCGCTGGTCAGCACCTCACCCCAGGACGGCTTTCTGCACCCGTTCAACGAGATGGACAGCCTGGGTTACGACAAGCCCGAGGTCAGCTGCCGTTTTCCCTGATCCGATAACCACAACAACAAGGAATCCGCCATGCGCCGCACCCTGCTCTCTTGCACCTTGCTGCTCGCCGCTGGCCATGCCGTTGCCAGCACTGCCTGGGTCTCCAACGAAAAGGACAACAGCCTGAGCCTGATCGACCTGCAGACCCTGCAAGTCACCGACACCCTGCCCGTCGGCCAGCGCCCCCGCGGCCTGCTGCTGTCCCATGACAACAAGCTGCTGTACATCTGCGCCAGTGACTCGGACCGGGTCCAGGTGATGGACGTGGCCACCCGCAAGATCATCAAGGAACTGCCCTCGGGCAAGGACCCCGAGCAATTCGCCCTGCACCCCAACAATCGCTGGTTGTACGTCTCCAACGAAGACGATGCGCTGGTCACGGTGATCGACACCGAGACCTCCAAGGTACTCGGCCAGATCAACGTCGGTGTCGAACCCGAAGGCATGGCCGTCAGCCCTGACGGCAAGTGGGCGGTCAACACCAGCGAAACCACCAACATGCTGCACTGGATCGACACCGGCACCCAGACCCTGGCCGACAGCACCCTGGTCGACCAGCGCCCGCGCTTCGTCGAGTTCTCCCCCGATGGCGCTCAGCTCTGGGCCTCGGCGGAAATCGGCGGCACCGTGACCATTCTCGATGTGGCCAGCCGCACCGTGCTCAAGACCCTGAACTTCCAGATCAAGGGTGTGCACCCGGACAAGGTCCAGCCGGTCGGCATCAAGCTCAGCGCCGATGGCAAGTACGGCTTCGTCGCACTCGGCCCGGCCAACCATGTGGCGGTGATCGATGCCAAGACCTTCGAGATTCTCGATTACCTGCTGGTGGGTCGTCGGGTCTGGCAGATGGCGTTCACCCCGGATCAGAAGCAGTTGCTGGCCACCAATGGCGTCAGCGGCGATGTCTCGGTGATCGATGTCGACAGCCTCAAGGTCAGCAAGTCGGTGAAGGTCGGGCGCTATCCGTGGGGCGTGGTGGTGACGCCATGAACGCACTTGAAGTCAGCGACCTGAGTTTCGCCTACGGTTCCCGAGAGGCCTTGCGCAAGGTGAGTTTCAGCCTGGAGCCCGGGCGTTTCGCCGCGCTGCTGGGCCCCAACGGCGCGGGCAAGTCGACCCTGATTGCCCTGCTGACCCGGCTCTATGATCTGCAGCACGGCGAGATCCGCGTCGGGGGCTGCTCATTGCGCAGCGCGGCACGCCCGGCTCTCAAGCAGTTGGGCGTGGTGTTCCAGCAAAGCACCCTGGACCTGGACCTCAGCGTCGAGCAGAACCTGCGTTATCACGCTGCATTGCATGGCCTGTCCCGGCGTCAGACCGACCTTCGGGTCGACGCCGAACTGGCCCGCCAGGCCCTGACCGACCGCCGCCGCGAACGGGTGCGTGAACTCAATGGCGGCCATCGTCGCCGGGTGGAAATTGCCCGCGCCCTGTTGCATGAGCCGCGCCTGTTGCTGCTCGATGAAGCCAGTGTCGGCCTCGACCCGGCGAGTCGCCTGGCGCTCAACCAGCACATCCGCAGCCTGTGTCGCGAGGAGCGCATCAGCGTGCTCTGGACCACCCACCTGCTCGACGAAGTGCAGCCCAGCGATGACTTGCTGATCCTGCATCAAGGCCGGCTGGTGGCCAGCGGACAGGCCGATGCCCTGAGCCTGGAACACGGCGGTGATCTCGGTTCGGCCTTCACCCGCCTGACAACATCAGGAGCTGCCCAATGAACGCTTACTGGCAATGCTTTAGCGGTATCGTGCTGCGCGAATGGCTGCGCTTTGTGCTGCAACGCACGCGGTTTCTCAGCGCCCTGGTGCGGCCGCTGCTGTGGCTGCTGGTGTTCGCCGCGGGTTTTCGCGCAGCGCTGGGGATCGCGATCATCGAGCCCTACGACACCTACATTCCCTATGAGGTCTACATCATTCCCGGGCTGGCCTGCATGATCCTGCTGTTCAACGGCATGCAGGGGTCATTGTCGATGGTCTACGACCGCGAAATGGGCAGCATGCGCGTGCTGCTGACCAGCCCCCTGCCCCGCACCTTCTTGCTGTGCAGCAAACTGTTGGCCACCTCACTGATTTCGCTGTTGCAAGTGTATGCGTTCCTGGCGATTGCCTGGGTCTACGGCGTGCGGCCACCGGCGATGGGCTTGTTGTTGGCGTTGCCGGCCCTGCTGCTGGTGGCGTTGATGCTCAGCGCCCTGGGCCTGTTGCTGTCGAACGCGATCCGCCAGCTGGAGAACTTTGCCGGGGTGATGAACTTCGTGATCTTCCCGCTGTTTTTCCTGTCATCGGCGCTGTATCCGCTGTGGAAGATGCGCGAGGCCAGCGAGTGGCTGTACTGGCTGTGCGCGGTGAATCCGTTTACCCACGCGGTGGAACTGGTGCGTTTCGCCCTGTATGAACGCTTCAATCCGTTGGCGCTGGCGGTGTGCACGGGGCTGACATTGTTGTTCGCATTGCTCGCCGTACTGAGCTTCAACCCACAGCATGCGGCCTTGCGCAAAGCCAACTGACAACGCCGGTCAACTGTGGGAGCGGGCTTGCTCGCGAAGGCGGCGTTACCTTCAATAAATGAATTGACTGACACAACGCCTTCGCGAGCAAGCCCGCTCCCACAGGGGATCTCCATTGAACAGGGTGAAATTACTACTTTAGTACTGGTTTCCCTGTCTATCGTCGCATTCCCAACGCCCCCCGACTGGCATGTAATAGGTCCATAACTATAAGGACCGACCCCATGCCACGTGCCCGACGTTGCCTGTTGCGCCCTGCTCTCGCCGCCCTGTCCCTGGGCCTGCTGCTGAGCACCGCGCAGGCCGACACAGCGCTGTTCTCCGCCGAGGGTTATCGCATCGGCCTGTACCGCAGCCCGACGCCCGGCCAGCTGCAAGGCGCAACCATCATCGACACCCCTGCCCTGCAAACCCTGCTCGGCCAAACCCCGCGACCGGTGCTGATCGACGTCTACCGCCGTCAGTGGCTGCAAGGGCAATTCATCGAAGACCAGCCCCATGAAAACCTGCCCGGCAGCCATTGGCTGGCCAATACCGGGGATGGCGACCTGACGCCGCAATGGCAGGACTACTTCTCTGCCAACCTGAAAAAACTGACCGCCGGCGACCCGACGCAACCGCTGGTCTTCTACTGCCGCTCCGACTGCTGGTTGAGCTGGAATGCGGTCAAGCGCGCAGCCACCATGGGCTATAAGACTCTGTATTGGTATCGCGATGGCCTGGACGCTTGGCAAGCGGCCAACCTGCCGGTTTCGCCAGCCCGGCCCGAACCCTTTCCCTGAGCTTTACGCGTGCGTGTTGTTGCCACACCATAATCAAAATAATGAGGTGAAAGGCCATGTACAAAATCCTGATTGCCGACGATCACCCACTGTTTCGTGAAGCCATCCACAACGTCATCAGCGATGGTTTTGCCGGCAGCGAAGTGATGGAAACCGCCGACCTGGACAGTGCCCTGGCCCTGACCCAGGAACACGACGACCTGGACCTGATCCTGCTCGACCTGAACATGCCCGGCATGCACGGGCTCAATGGCCTGATCAACCTGCGTAACGAAGCGCCGACCATTCCGGTAGTGATTGTCTCCGCCGAGCAGGACAAACAGATCGTGCTGCAAGCCATCACCTACGGTGCAGTGGGCTTCATCACCAAGTCGTCACCCCGCACCCAGATGACCGATGCGATCCAGCAGATTCTCAATGGCAATGTCTACCTGCCCCCGGACATCATCCGCACCGCCAAAAGCAGCACCCACCGGCGCATGAACGACACCCCGAGCTTCCCGCCCGAACTGCTCCAGGCCCTGACCCGCAAGCAACTGCAGGTGCTGGAACGCATGACCAAGGGCGAATCGAACAAGCAGATCGCCTACACCCTGGAAATCGCCGAGACCACGGTCAAGGCCCACGTCTCGGCGATCCTGCGCAAGCTCAACGTGCACAACCGGGTGCAGGCGATCCTGAGTGCCGGGGATATTGATTTCGGGTCATATCTGCGGCGTTGATTCAAGACCGCGGCGCCTCCATCGCGAGCAGGCTCACTCCTACAGGGACAGCGATGTACCTGTAGGAGTGAGCCTGCTCGCGATAGCGGTAGTGAAAACGCCGAGATCTCAAGGCCTGCCAAGCAAATGACTCATCGCCGTCTTCAGCTTCATCGGCCGCACCGGCTTGTGCATCAGGGTATGGCCCAGTTCGCGGATCTGCTGCTTGAGTTCATTGCTGTAGTTGGCCGTGATCATCATCGCCGGGATCGGTGACGCGCGCCGGGCATTGATCCGGGCCACTGCATCGACACCATTGCAATCGTTATCCAGGTGATAGTCGGCAATCAGTAGATCCACCTCGGCATGGTCGTTGTCCACTTGCCGCGCCAGGTCCTCCTCCGACAGCGCCGTCACCACCCGACACCCCCACCCCTCGAGCAAGGTGCGCATGCCGGCACAGATGGTCGCGTCGTTGTCCAGCACCCATATCCGGGCACCACGCAGGCGCTCAAGCATCGGCTCGCTCATCTGCAACGCGGGCTGCGGTTTCGGCGCGGTGGCGCTCAATGGCACTTCGACCGAGAACATCGAGCCCCGGCCCGGCCATGAGCGCACATGAATGCGATGCCCGAGGATGCCGGCAATCTTCTCGACAATCGCCAGGCCCAGGCCCAAACCGCGATCCTGATCGGGTCGCTGCACATCACCGCGCTTGAACTCCTGGAAAATTTCCTCCAGGCGATGCTCGGCAATGCCCATGCCGCTGTCCCAGACTTCGATCGTCAGGCACTGATGATGCCGCCGGCAACCGAGCACCACGCGGCCACTGTAGGTATAGCGAATCGCATTGCTCAGCAGGTTGCGCAGAATCCGCGCCAGCAACTGGATATCACTGCGCACCAGCGCCGAACAGCCGATGAAGTGCAATTGCAGGCCTTCACTGCGCGCCACCTGGGTGTATTCGGCGGCCAGGGTGTCCAGCAGTTCACTGAGGGCGAACGGCGCAATATCGGCCTTGATCACCCCCGCATCGAGCTTGGAAATATCCACCAGGGTGCCGAGCAGGTTCTCCACGTCTTCCAGGGAATTGCTCACGTTGCGCACCAGAATCTCGCTGGACATCGGCTCGCGCCGTTCCAGCAAGGCACTGGTAAACAGGCGCGCGGCATTCAACGGTTGCAGCAGGTCGTGGCTGACGGCGGCGAGGAACTTGGTTTTCGACAGGTTGGCCTGCTCGGCTTCCTGCTTGGCCTCGCGCAAGCGTGACTCGACCAGGCGACGCTCATCGATCTCGCGCAGCAGCTGGTCGTTGAGGGTGGTCAATTCCGCCGTGCGCTCGCGTACCCGCAGCTCCAGGTTCTGATAAGCCTGATGCAGCGCCTCGGCGGTGCGGCGGCGTTCGGTGATGTCGCGGATCAGCACGAATATCCCCACCACCTCGCCACTGGCCAGACGGTTGGGCACATAGGAACGCAGCATGTAGCGCTCCTGGTTGTTGACGTTGGTTTCGGCGAACTCGAAGGTCACGCTCTCGCCGGCCAGCGCCCTGGCCACGTAGGACTCCAGCCGCTGGTAATGCTGTTCGCTGTGCACTTCGCGCAGGCTCTGGCCGAGCATCACGCCCCGGGGCCAGCAGTACCATTCTTCGTAGACCTTGTTGGTGAACTCGTAGACCAGGTCGGCATTGAGGTAGGCAATCAATGCCGGTACGTGATCGGTGATCAGGCGAATCCAGTGTTCGCTTTCACTCAGCGCCTCGGCGTGCTGGTAGCGTTCGGTGATGTCGGTGAAGGTGTTGACGAAACCGCCGGTGGGCAACGGATGGGTGCGGATTTCCAGGACCCGGCCATCGTACAGGCGCTGCTCGCATTCCCTTACCGGTCGTCCGTTGCCATCGCGACTGGCCGGGGTCAACAGGTTCAACTCGCTGTCGGCGATCACTTCGGCAAAGGGGCGATGGGCCGCCACCGGCGCCAGGCCGCTCAATTCCAGAAAGCGCCGGTTCCACAATTCCAGGATGCCCTCGGCGCTGACCATCGCCACCCCTTGGGACAGGTTGTCGACCGCCCGCTGCAACAGGTGCGACTTCTGCGCCACCGCCTGCTCACGGCGCATGGTTTCGCTGAGTTTGACGTCGGTAATATCGGTGAACAGAATCACCCGCCCACCCTCCTGGGTCGGCCGCTCGCTGACCTGCAGCCAGCGCCCGTTCTGCAGGCGGTACAGCAGGTTTTCGTCGGCATGCCCGCGAGGCTCTTCGGTGAACAGGGCGTTGTTCAGCATCAGCCGCTTGACCTCGGTCAGGCGCATGCCGGCGTTGATCCGCACCCGGCTGTTGCTCCAGAACGCCTTGAAACGACTGTTGAACAGCACGATGCGCTGTTCGGCGTCGAACAGCACGAAGGCGTCGGAAATGCTTTCGATGGCATCGATCAGGTGTTGATGCGCCGTTTCCGCGCGCAGGCGGGCTTCGCTGAGCAGATGATTACCGGCCTTGAGTTCGGCCATGGCCTGGTTCAGGGCATCGGTGCGTTCGCGCACTTGTTCGGCCAGCACCACCGAATGCTGGAATGCCGCGTACGGATCGTTGCCGCGGGTCCCCCCGGACTCGACCCGTTCGATCAGCGCGCCATTGATGCGCTGCAGTTTATGGTTTTCCAGGCGCAGCCTGGCCAGTTCGGCCTGCAGCTCAGCGATGTCCTGGGGCACGGCCACGGGCAATGGCAACGCCGGTGAAGGTCTGGTTGATGTGCATGCCATTGAACTGTTCTCCATAGGTGTTGAAACCCATCACCCGTTGCTCACGCAAAAACGAGCCGATCTGATCAAGACTGCCGTCGTCTTCGAGTTCCAGACGCCGCAGGAAACAGTCGCAACCGATGGTCAGCAGCAAATCGCCCAGGCGCTCCTGCAACCCCTCGAACAGGCACTGCAGGTTCGGCAGCATCGGCCCCGGGGTCATGGCGGTGAGGACGATGCCGTTTTCCACGGCGCAGTAGAAACTCAGGCTCAGGTCCGGATGCACCTGCTGGATGGCCCGCACGTAGTACTGCTGGTTGATCCGCACCGCCAACGGGTGCGCGGCGAAGATCCGGTGATCGAGCTGCGCCACCGGCACGCCGATGTGCCGGGCGTACTCGGCGGCGGCCGGCTCGGCATTGAGTTCGAAGACCCGGCGCAAGGTGCTGTCGGCCCCGGTGACCACCAGCTTCTCGGCGCGGGGTAGCACGTGGTGGGTGGTGAACACTTCGAAATCCAGCCAGGTATTGACCAGCACCACCACCGCCGCGCCGCTGTGGAACTCGCCATCGAAGTACACATGGGTATGGGTCAGGTAGTTGTCGTCGCCGGCCGAGCCGCCGAAATGCGGAATGTCGCCCAATGCCGCGCTCAAGGCCGTCAGGACCATTTCTTCGCGGCTGGACAGGCCATCGAGCAGGGTCAGGGCAAAGCTGTTGCCCTTGATCGGCGCCAGGGTGTTGCTGCGACAGCCACTGACCAGGCGCTCGACCATTTGCTGGGCGTCGATCAGGCTGAAGTGTTCCATCTGGTCGATCAGCTCGATCGCGATGGAAAAGTGCCGATGATCGAAGCCCACCGCTGTCACGCAATTGCGTCCGTAGCCCAGCGGGGTGATTTCCCCGGCGCTGGTGCAGCCCACCAGGCGAATGCCGCCGAAGCTTTGCTGCAAAGCCTGGCCCAGCGCCCGCAAGTCGTACTCGGCGGAACAGAAGAACAGCACGAACCCCAGGTGCGGATGCAACAACTGTCGTGCCAGTTCCTGCGCGACCTGCCGGGCATCGGTGGCCTGGGACATTGCACTGACGACGCCTTCGCTCTGCTGCATCCTTACCTCCCGCAGGTGCGTGTGTATGAGGCACGAGTGTACGAAGTCTGTGGGGGGCGACGAATGCTACTTGGGTAGCGGGTAGCCGCTTCGATGGGATGAGACGGGTGGCGACCCTCGCCGCGATGCGCACGGCCAGGGCCACCTCCCGGGGTTACCAGGTCAGCACCGCGCCCACGGCGAAGGTGTCGGTGTCTTCGTTCTGCTCATCGGTGTCGTGGCCGTTGATTTCGAACTGGTTGTACTCGGCCACCAGCTTGAGGTTGTCGTTCACGTCATGGAACAGCGCAATGCCGCGGGTCTCGTAGTCCGCGCCGCTGCCGACCACGCCATTGCCATCGTCATTGGTCTTGCCATAGGACAAGGCCAGGCGGTTCTTGCCCAGTTTGTAGGAGCCCTGCATCAGGTAGCCGTCGCTGTCGACGTTGCGCAGGGTCGGCTCGCCGGCATTGTTGGTGAAAAACGGATTGATGCCCTTGGCCTGGAAACCGGACCCGGTGAGGGACAAGCCGCCCATCTTCGCCTGCACGCCATAGCCGACGCCCTTGGAGGTGACGGTCTCGACCGTGGAATCGGTGTTGTCCGAGGTCTGGTAGCTGCCGTTGACCCAGCTGTAGATCTTTGCCCCGGCCAGGTCGAACTGATAGGTGACTTCGCTCTCGGTACGCGGGTTTTCCTGATAGGCCTTGCCCGTCGGGCTGCTGTCGTTGGTGTCCACCGGGTCCATGATGCCGACCGCCACGCGCAGACCGTCCATCACCGGGGTGCGATAGGTGATCTGCGAGGTCGGGAACGGATACGGGTAACCGGTGCCGATGTTGCCGAACGACACCCCGCCGCCATCCACCAGCCCCAACGTATCGCTGACCTGACCGTAACCGGCGAGCATTTCGTCGAGCAGGATGTTGGAACGGGCGAACAATCCGAAGTCTTTGCCGATCAGCACTTCGCCCCATTCCGGGTTGGCCACGGTGCCGAAGAACTGCCGCACATCGATGGCGGTGGCGGTGCCGTTGGTTTCGCTGTCGTTGATGGTGACCCAGAACGAGGCGCGGGCACCGAGCTTGAGGTCGTCTACCTGCTTGCCCATGTTGAACCCCAGGTAGTTGGGCAGGAACCCCATCTTGACCCGCGACTGCCGACGGTCGAACTGCTCGCCGGCGCGGTCGACATCGCTGTTCACGTAGAAGGCGTTGATGTAGCCGTCGGTGGAGAACGTGGTCTGGTCCTTGTCGTACAGCATGATATCCGCCTCGGCCACCGGGCTCAGGCCAAGGGCAGACAGGCTGGCGATGAAGGCCGGCAGAAAACGATGCGTGACGTTCTTATTGTTGTGCATGGCGCGCTCCGAAACGGGGGACTAAGTGTCGGAGGCGATTATCGAAACCTGACCGGCGGCGCCATACGCTGCCTTGGGGGTGGTTTTCAGGTGCTTTGGATGGGCCGGCGGTGCGTGACCACTATGGCGTAAGACCGCTGGTCGGCGAGGCTCGCCACTTAGGGTGTAGGTCTGTGGACCCGAGTGGCGTCCACAGGAACCGGTACCGGCTAGGCGTTGGCCCTGAACAGCATGTAGGCGGCGACCACGACGCAGATGCTGGCAAACCCGACCTGCAACGCCCGCGCCGGCACCCGGGCACAGAGCTTGCGGCCGATGATCATGCCGACGATGCTGGAAACGATGAAGGCTATGCCCGAATCGTCGATGCGCACCCCGGCATGGAAGGCGCCGATCACGCCGATCGCCGAAATCAGGCTGATCACCATCAGCGACGTGGCAACGATCCCGCGCATCTGCACGTCGGTCAGTTGCTTGAAGGCCGGGACGATCAGAAAGCCGCCGCCCACCCCCAGCAATCCAGAGACCACGCCGGTCACTGCCCCGAGCGCGGCGAGGGTCGCGGTGCATTTGGCGGTCCAGGAAAAGCGCCCGGTCTGTTGATCAAGCATGCAGTTCTTCTGGCCCCAGTTGGCCTGACCGTGATCGCTGGGGCCCTCATCCTTGCGTTCGCGACGCAACATCCGCCCGGCCACCACGACCATCAGCAGGCTGAACAGGATCATCAGGATCTTTTCCGGCAACTGATGGGCAAAGTAGATGCCCACCGGCGAAAACACCGCGCCCAACGCCGCGATCAGCAGCGCCGCGCGATAACGCACCAGGCCATGGCGCAAGCCATCGATGGCACCGACCGCCGCCGCACTGCCCACTGCGAACAACGCCACCGGAGCGGCCTGGGTCATGCTCCAGCCCAACCCCAACACCAGGGCCGGGACCGCAAGGATACCGCCGCCGGCGCCAGTCAAGCCGAGCACCAACCCCATCACTACACCAAACAGACTTGCCAGCAACATAGGGAGTTCTCAGTCGACCCTGGACACACGTGTCAGCCACTCGCGGCCCTTGAGCATGCCGTTCCAGTAGAACCACGGTAGCAGTGTCGCCTTCAGCCACCACGCCGAGCGGCGCGGGGTCGTCGGGTCAAGGGGAAAGGTCGGCAGCAACTTGCCCGCATAACCGAACTCGGCAAGGATCACCTTGCCCTTCTCCACCGTCAGCGGACAGGAGCCATAACCGTCGTACTTCAGCGGCAGCGGCTGTTGCTTGCGCAAGGCCAGCAGGTTTTCCGCCACCACCACGATTTGCTTGCGCACCGCCGCGGCGGTTTTTGCATTGGTGGTGCCGCAGATATCACCCAACGCAAAGACGCCGGGATAACGCGGATGCTGCAAGCTGTGGGAATCGACCTCGCACCAGCCAGCGCTGTCGGCCAGCGGGCTGCGTGCGACGAAATCCGGGGCCACCTGAGGCGGAACGACATGCAGCAGGTCAAAGGTCTTTGCCTGGCGGGTGACATTGCCATCGGCATCCCTGACGTCGAACCAAGCGATTTTCGCCGGGCCGTCGACCTTGACCAGGTTCGAGTTGAAGGCCAACCGGGCTTTGTACTTCTCGATGTATTTCATCAGCGGCGGAACAAAGGTCGCCACTCCGAACAGCGCCGCGCCCGCCAGATTGAATTCGACGTCGAGGTTGTTCAGCACACCGGCCTTGCGCCAGTGATCGCAGGACAGGTACAGCGCCTTTTGTGGCGCTCCGGCACATTTGATCGGCATGCCCGGCTGGGTGAACAGCACCTTGCCGCCGCGCAATTTCTGCACCTGATCCCAGGTGTAGGTCGCGTGCCGATAGCTGTAATTGGAGGTCACGCCGTGCTGGCCGAGGGTGTCCTCCAGGCCTTCGATTTTCTCCCAGGCCAGGCGCAGGCCGGGGCAGACCACCAGGTTTTGATAGCTGACCGTGCGCGCGTCACCGAGGGTAAGTTGGCGCTTGTCGGGATCGATGCCCGTCACGGCAGCCTGCAGCCAATGGGCCCCGCGCGGCATCACCGACGCCATCGGCCGCACGGTGTTTTCCACGTTGTAGGCACCGCCGCCGACCAGCGTCCAGGCCGGTTGATAGTAGTGCCGGGAGTCGGGTTCGATCACGGTGATGTTCAGATGCGGGCTACGCTTGAGCAGGCCGGCGACAAGGCCAATGCCTGCGGTGCCGCCGCCGATGACCACGATATCTGCACTGATGGATGGGCCCCAGTGTTGATCGTTCATTGCTTGTTCCTTTTGCTGCACGCAAGGAGATTGTCAGTCGAGACGCAAATCCCAATGTGGGAGCGGCGGTGCGACGATTCGACTTGCTCGCGAAAGCGGTGGGTCAGCCAATGAAGGTGTCGACTGACACTATGTCTTCGCGAGCAAGCCCGCTCCCACATTATTGAGTTGTGCTGGTCGGCATTCAGGGTTGAACCCAGCTTTTAAGCACCGCCCCGCAATAAAGCCCGGAGAGGGTTTTCATCACCTGGATCACTTCATGACTGGCGAGACCGTAAAAAATGTACTTGCCTTCACGACGGGTGGCGACCAGTCCTTCATCGCGCAGGATCCCCAATTGCTGGGACAGGGTCGGTTGGCGCACGCCGGTCATTTTTTCCAGCTCTCCTACGTTGCGTTCGCCCTGGGTCAGCTGGCACAGGATCAACAGGCGATCCTCATTGGCCAGAGCCTTGAGCAGCGCACACGCCTTGGAGGCCGAGGCGCGCAGTTGAGCGACTTCACATTCGGTCAGACTGGATTGCATTTGCAGGATGCCTTCAACGTCACTTAAGCTGCGAACATTATGTCTTTACATAAAGTGTTGCAACCCATGGCTGACTTTCCGTCGTCCGACTTTTCTACCCCTGCACAGGTTCGTGTCCATGCCCGCGCTGATTGAAGCTTTCCTCGACCCCGCCTCCTCGACCTACAGCTACGTGGTCTACGAGGCTGATGGCGGACAGTGTGCGATTGTCGACCCCGTGCTCGACTACGACGGTGCCGCCGGGCGCACCGCGACTACCCAGGCCGACAAAATCATCGCCTTCGTCCGCGCCCATCACTTGCAAGTGCAATGGCTGCTGGAAACCCACGCCCACGCCGATCACCTGTCCGCCGCGCCGTATCTGCGCGGGGAGTTGGGCGGCAAGATCGCCATTGGCGAGTCGATCAGCAAGGTCCAGGACGTGTTCAAGGCGCTGTTCAATCTGGAGCCATCCTTTCGCATCGACGGTTCCCAGTTCGACCACCTGTTCGCCCCCAACGAATCGTTCATGATCGGCAACCTCAAGGCGACCGCCCTGCACGTGCCCGGCCATACCCCGGCGGACATGGCCTACCTGATCGGCAACGATGTGATCCTGGTCGGCGATACACTGTTCATGCCGGACGTGGGCACCGCGCGCTGCGACTTTCCCGGCGGCAATGCCAACCAGATGTACGCCTCGATCCACAAGCTGTTGGCCTTCCCCGCCGACGTGCGTCTTTACATCTGCCACGATTATCCGCCCGAGGGCCGCGCGCCCCAATGCATGACCACGGTGGGCGAACAGCGCAAAAGCAACATCCACGTGCGCGACGGCATCGACGAAGCCGCCTTCGTCGACATGCGCACCCGGCGTGATGCCGGGCTGGGCATGCCGACGCTGCTATTGCCGGCGATTCAGGTGAATGTGCGGGCGGGGGAACTGCCGCCGGCAGAGGACAATGGCGTGACTTACCTGAAGATTCCGCTTAACAAATTTTAAGATCGACGTTTAATTCCCCAGGGTCAGCCCATTCGCCGGCAACGGCAGCGCAGTCTTGTACCGCACCTGCTTGAGCGCAAAGCTCGAACGGATATTCGCCACCCCCGGCACCTTGGTCAGAAAGTCCATCATGAAGCGCTCCAGCGACTGGATGGTCGGCACCAGCACCCGGATCAGATAGTCCGGGTCGCCGGCCATCAGGTAGCACTCCATCACTTCGGGGCGATCGGAAATCGCCTCTTCGAAATGCTGCAACGCCTCCTCCACCTGCTTCTCCAGGCTGACATGAATGAACACGTTGACATGCAGCCCCAGCAGGTCGGCATCCAGCAGCGTCACCTGCTCGCGAATCACCCCCAGTTCTTCCATGGCCTTGACCCGGTTGAAACACGGCGTCGGCGACAGGTTCACCGAACGCGCCAGGTCGGCGTTGGTGATGCGCGCGTTCTCCTGAAGGCTGTTGAGAATGCCGATGTCGGTACGGTCCAGTTTGCGCATGAGATAAAACCACCTGTTTTTTATGTTTATGCAGGTTTTTTATCTGCAAATGATCTTCAGCGCAACGAAACAGAGAGAAATATTCTTCTTGGGCGGGCCTATGATTGTTGTAGGACAAGATTTCTTCTACCGAACGAAATCTGTCAGCTCACTACAAGAAATTCACAAGATCGAGCGTAGAAGCCATGACCCAAGCGTATGAACCGCTGCGCCTGCACGTCCCCGAACCCTCGGGCCGTCCCGGCTGTAAAACCGACTTCTCCTACCTGCACCTGACCGATGCCGGCACGGTGCGCAAACCCCAAATCGACGTTGAACCGGCTGACACGGCTGACCTGGCCCGTGGCCTGATTCGCGTGCTCGACGACCAGGGCAATGCCCTCGGTCCCTGGGCCGAAGGCGTCGCTAGCGAGATCCTGCGCAAGGGCATGCGTGCCATGCTCAAGACCCGCATCTACGACAACCGCATGGTGGTCGCCCAGCGTCAGAAAAAGATGTCGTTCTACATGCAGAGCCTTGGCGAAGAAGCCATCGGCAGCGCCCAGGCCCTGGCCCTGAACATCGACGACATGTGTTTCCCGACCTACCGTCAGCAAAGCATCCTGATGGCCCGCGACGTGCCGCTGGTCGGCCTGATCTGCCAGTTGCTGTCCAACGAGCGCGATCCGCTCAAGGGCCGTCAGTTGCCGATCATGTACTCGGTCAAGGAGTCCGGTTTCTTCACCATCTCCGGCAACCTCGCCACCCAGTTCATCCAGGGTGTGGGCTGGGGCATGGCCTCGGCGATCAAGGGCGACACCAAAATCGCCTCGGCCTGGATCGGCGACGGCGCCACCGCCGAGTCGGACTTCCACACCGCCCTGACCTTCGCCCACGTGTACCGTGCGCCGGTGATCCTCAACGTGGTCAACAACCAGTGGGCGATCTCCACCTTCCAGGCGATTGCCGGTGGTGAAGCCACCACCTTCGCCGGTCGCGGCGTCGGTTGCGGCATCGCCTCCCTGCGGGTCGATGGCAACGATTTCTACGCGGTCTACGCCGCCTCTGCCTGGGCCGCCGAACGCGCCCGCCGCGGCCTCGGCCCGACCATGATCGAATGGGTCACTTATCGCGCCGGCCCGCACTCGACCTCCGATGATCCGTCGAAATACCGTCCGGCCGATGACTGGAGCCACTTCCCGCTGGGTGATCCGATTGCGCGCCTCAAGCAGCACCTGATCAAGACCGGTCACTGGTCCGAAGAGGAGCACACCGCGGTCAGCGCCGAGCTGGAAGCCGAAGTAATCGCCGCACAGAAAGAAGCCGAGCAATACGGCACCCTCGCCGGTGGCCAGATTCCGAGCGCCGCGACCATGTTCGAAGACGTCTACAAAGAGATGCCGGAGCACTTGAAGCGCCAGCGTCAAGAGTTGGGGATCTGACATGAACGATCACAACAACAATATCGAGCTGGAAACCGCCATGACCACGACCACCATGACCATGATCCAGGCCCTGCGCTCGGCCATGGATGTGATGCTTGAGCGTGATGACAACGTCGTGGTCTTCGGCCAGGACGTGGGCTATTTCGGTGGCGTGTTCCGCTGCACCGAAGGCCTGCAGAACAAGTACGGCACCTCCCGGGTGTTCGACGCGCCGATCTCCGAAAGCGGCATCGTCGGTGTCGCCGTGGGCATGGGTGCCTACGGTCTGCGTCCGGTGGCCGAGATCCAGTTCGCCGACTACGTGTACCCGGCCTCGGACCAGATCATTTCCGAAGCCGCCCGCCTGCGTTATCGCTCGGCTGGCGAGTTCACCGCGCCGATGACCCTGCGCATGCCTTGCGGCGGCGGCATCTACGGCGGCCAGACCCACAGCCAGAGCATCGAGGCGATGTTCACCCAGGTCTGCGGTTTGCGCACGGTGATGCCGTCCAACCCGTACGACGCCAAGGGCTTGCTGATCGCTTCCATCGAAAACGATGACCCGGTAATCTTCCTCGAGCCAAAACGCCTGTACAACGGCCCGTTCGACGGCCACCACGACCGCCCGGTAACCCCGTGGTCGAAGCACCCCGCCGCGCAAGTGCCGGACGGGTACTACACCGTGCCGCTGGATGTCGCTGCGATCACCCGTCCGGGCAAGGACGTCACCGTGCTGACCTACGGCACCACCGTGTACGTGTCGCAAGTCGCTGCTGAAGAAAGCGGCGTCGACGCCGAAGTCATCGACCTGCGCAGCCTGTGGCCGCTGGACCTGGAAACCATCGTCAAGTCGGTGAAAAAGACCGGCCGTTGCGTGGTGGTGCACGAAGCCACACGTACCTGCGGTTTCGGTGCCGAACTGGTGTCACTGGTGCAAGAGCATTGCTTCCACCACCTGGAAGCGCCGATCGAACGCGTCACAGGTTGGGACACCCCTTACCCGCACGCGCAAGAGTGGGCGTATTTCCCAGGCCCGTCCCGAGTGGGCGCGGCGTTGAAACGGGTCATGGAGGTCTGAATGGGCACGCACGTCATTAAAATGCCGGACATTGGTGAAGGCATTGCAGAAGTTGAATTGTCGGTATGGCACGTCAAGGTCGGCGACATGGTCGTCGAAGATCAGGTACTGGCCGATGTCATGACCGACAAGGCGATGGTCGATATCCCGTCGCCGGTGCATGGCAAGGTCATTGCCCTGGGTGGCCAGCCGGGCGAAGTCATGGCGGTTGGCAGTGTGCTGATCAGCATTGAAGTCGAAGGCGCGGGCAACGTTAAGGAGTCGGCGCAACCGGCACCTGTTAAAGAAGCGCCTGTGGCCGCACCTAAAGTTGAAGCCGTGGTGGAAAGCAAACCGGTCGCTGCCCCGGCGCCGAAAGCTGCCGTATGCCAGGGCCCGATGGTGGCTCGCGCAGCCGATGAACGCCCACTGGCCTCCCCGGCCGTGCGCAAACATGCGCTGGACCTGGGCATTCAATTGCGCCTGGTGCGTGGCAGCGGCCCGGCCGGTCGCGTGCTGCATGAAGACCTCGACGCCTACCTGGCCCAGGGTCAATCGAACGCTTCGGCACCGGTGGCGGCTGCTTACGCCCAACGTACCGATGAACAGCAGATCCCGGTGATCGGCATGCGCCGCAAGATCGCCCAGCGCATGCAGGACGCCACCCAGCGTGCCGCCCACTTCAGTTATGTCGAAGAAATCGACGTCACCGCCGTGGAAGAGCTGCGCGCGCACCTCAATGAAAAACACGGCGCGACCCGCGGCAAGCTGACTTTGCTGCCGTTCCTGGTCCGCGCCATGGTCGTCGCCCTGCGCGACTTCCCGCAGATGAACGCCCGCTACGACGACGAAGCCCAGCTCATCACCCGCCTTGGCGCGGTGCATGTCGGTATCGCCACCCAGGCCGACATCGGTTTGATGGTGCCGGTGGTGCGTCACGCCGAAGCCCGCAGCCTGTGGGACAACGCGGCCGAAATCTCCCGTTTGGCCACTGCCGCACGCAATGGCAAGGCCAGCCGCGACGAGTTGTCCGGCTCGAGCATCACCCTGACCAGCCTCGGCGCCTTGGGCGGCATCGTCAGCACGCCGGTGCTGAACCTGCCGGAAGTGGCAATCGTCGGCGTCAACAAGATCGTCGAACGGCCAATGGTGATCAAAGGCCAGATCGTGATCCGCAAGATGATGAACCTCTCCAGCTCCTTCGATCACCGCGTGGTCGACGGCATGGACGCGGCGCTATTCATCCAGGCCATTCGTGGCTTGCTCGAACAACCCGCTACCCTGTTTGTGGAGTAACGAATGCAAACTTTGAACACCAAGCTGCTGATCATCGGCGGCGGCCCTGGCGGTTATGTCACGGCGATCCGTGCCGGCCAGCTGGGCATCCCGACCATCCTGGTGGAAGGCCAATCCCTGGGCGGCACCTGCCTGAACATTGGCTGCATTCCGTCCAAGGCACTGATTCACGTCGCCGAGCAGTTTCATCAGACGCAGCACCACCATCAGCTTTCGGCCCTGGGCATCAGCGTTTCGGCGCCGACCCTCGACATCACCAAGAGCGTTGAGTGGAAGGACGGCATCGTCGATCGCCTGACCACCGGCGTTGCCGCGTTGCTGAAAAAGAACAAGGTCCAGGTCGTTCAAGGCTGGGCCAAAGTGGTTGACGGAAAAACCGTGGATGTCGGCGACACGCGCATCCAGTGCGAGCACCTGGTGCTGGCCACCGGTTCGAAAAGCGTGAACCTGCCGATGTTGCCGATTGGCGGGCCGATCATCTCGTCCACCGAAGCCCTGGCGCCGACATCCGTGCCCAAGCGCTTGATCGTGGTTGGCGGTGGCTACATCGGTCTGGAGCTGGGCATTGCCTATCGAAAGCTCGGCGCCGAGGTCAGCGTGGTGGAAGCGCAGGAACGCATCCTGCCGGCCTACGACGCCGAACTGACCCAGCCTGTGCACGACGAACTGAGAAAACTCGGCGTGAAGCTTTACTTGAAACACAGCGTGCAAGGCTTTGATTCAAAAGAAAATACCTTGCAAGTACTGGCCCCGAACGGCGCGACCCTGAACCTGGAAACCGATCAGGTACTGGTGGCCGTCGGTCGCAAGCCGAACACCCAGGGCTGGAACCTCGAAGCGCTGAACCTGGACATGAACGGTTCGTCGATCAAGATCGACCACCGCTGCCAGACCAGCATGCGCAACGTGTATGCCATCGGTGACCTGAGCGGCGAACCGATGCTCGCGCACCGGGCCATGGCCCAGGGCGAGATGGTCGCCGAGCTGATCAGCGGTAAATCCCGCGAGTTCAACCCGACCGCCATCGCCGCCGTGTGCTTCACCGACCCGGAACTGGTGGTGGTCGGCAAGACCCCGGACGAGGCCAACGCCGCAGGTCTGGACTGCATCGTGTCGAGCTTCCCGTTCGCCGCCAATGGCCGGGCGATGACCCTGGAGTCGAAAAGCGGCTTCGTGCGGGTGGTCGCCCGTCGGGACAATCATGTGATTGTCGGCTGGCAGGCGGTGGGCGTAGGGGTGTCGGAGTTGTCCACGGCGTTCGCGCAAAGCCTGGAAATGGGCGCGCGGCTGGAAGACATCGGCGGCACGATCCATGCGCACCCGACACTGGGTGAGGCGGTGCAGGAAGCAGCGTTGCGGGCGTTGGGGCATGCGTTGCATATGTGATTCAGGGCGATTGATGGCGGCTGTGATGGCCCCATCGCGAGCAAGCTCGCTCCCACAGGTTTTGTGAACACCACAGAACCATTGTAGGAGCGAGCCTGCTCGCGATTTCTCAAGAGCGACGCAATTTCTGCCGATCACCCGATAGTCTGGGCTGCGATTTAGCCCAAGAATGAAGTATTGTTGTCCCCATCCAAAAAACGTCAGAAGCCTTGAACCGTTTCGGCGGTTGTTCAGTGATAGAGGGTGTCATGGGTAACGAAAGCATTAATTGGGACAAGCTGGGTTTTGACTACATCAAGACCGACAAGCGCTATCTGTCGTACTTTCGCAATGGCGAGTGGGACAAAGGCACCCTGACCGAAGATAACGTGCTGCACATCAGCGAAGGCTCCACTGCCCTTCACTATGGCCAGCAATGCTTCGAAGGCATGAAGGCCTATCGTTGCAAGGACGGCTCGATCAACCTGTTCCGCCCGGACCAGAACGCCCTGCGCATGCAGCGCAGCTGCGCCCGCCTGCTGATGCCGCAGGTGGAAACCGAGCAGTTCATCGAAGCCTGCAAGGCAGTGGTCCGTGCCAACGAGCGTTTCATTCCGCCGTACGGCACCGGCGGCGCGCTGTACCTGCGTCCGTTCGTGATCGGCGTGGGTGACAACATCGGCGTGCGTACCGCCCCCGAGTTCATCTTCTCGATCTTCTGCATTCCGGTCGGCGCCTACTTCAAGGGCGGCCTGACCCCGCACAACTTCCAGATTTCCAGCTACGACCGCGCCGCGCCACAAGGCACCGGTGCCGCCAAGGTCGGTGGCAACTACGCCGCCAGCTTGATGCCGGGCTCCAAGGCCAAGAAAGCCCACTTCGCCGACGCCATCTACCTGGATCCGATGACCCACACCAAGATCGAGGAAGTCGGTTCGGCCAACTTCTTCGGGATCACCCACGACAACAAGTTCGTGACCCCGAACTCGCCATCGGTACTGCCGGGCATCACCCGTCTGTCGCTGATCGAGCTGGCCAAGACCCGTCTGGGCCTGGAAGTGATCGAAGGCGACGTGTTCATCGACAAGCTCTCCGACTTCAAGGAAGCCGGTGCTTGCGGTACTGCGGCGGTGATCACGCCGATCGGCGGCATCGACTACAACGACCACCTGCACGTGTTCCACAGCGAAACCGAAGTCGGACCGGTCACCCAGAAGCTCTACAAAGAGCTGACCGGCGTGCAAACCGGCGACATCGAAGCGCCAGCGGGCTGGATCGTCAAGGTTTGACCTGACGCCAGACACACAAAAGCCCCCCATCGGGAGACCGATGGGGGGCTTTTTGTTTGCATTGTACTGACGAACCCACCACGCCAACTGTGGGAGCGAGCTTGCTCGCGATGAGGCCATCACATTCAACATCGCTGTCGCCTGACACTCCGCCATCGCGGGCAAGACGGATCGCCGCACCGCCGCTCCCACAGGTTCAGCGGCTGTACGCAGAATCTGCGAACTACCCAAATCATTGTGGGAGCGAGCTTGCTCGCGATGAGGCCATCACATTCAACATCGCTGTCGCCTGACACTCCGCCATCGCGAGCAGGCTCGCTCCCACAAAGAGCCACTCAAGCCTGCACCACCTCGATCCCCAGCGCCCGGTAGTCCTCGACATTGCCTGACGCCACATGCCGTTCGGTGATCAGCGTGTGCACGCGGTTGCAAGGCGCGACGACAAAGGGTTCCACCGCGCCGAGTTTGTCCGCCGTGGTGACGGCAATCACATGGGAAGCACAGTCGAGCATCGCCTGTTTCACCGGCACTTCATCGAAATGCAGTGAGCTCAAGCCCACCTGCGGGTGAATCGCGCAGACCCCGGTAAACAGCAGATCGGCCTTGATGCCCGCCAGCAGCCGCAGGGTTTCGTGGCCGCTGGCCGACATCGTCGCCGGGTTGAGCTGGCCGCCCGCCAGAATCACCTTGATGCCTTTGTATTCGGACAAGGTAATGGCCGTCATCGGCGACGCGGTGATCGCGGTAATGGCGATCTCCACCGGCAGCGAACGCGCGATCTGCAAGGTGGTGGTGCCGGAATCGAACACCACGATCTGACCGTCCAGCACCCGTTGCGCGGCCAGTTGCGCCAGATGGGTTTTCACTTCATCGGTTTCACTGATCCGGGTGAAATAGTCCTTGCCGGTGTCTTTGGGCCGCGGCAACGCCCCGCCGTGCACCCGCTGCACCAGGCCGGCACTGGCCAGCTCCGCCAGATCCCGGCGGATGGTGTCTTCGGACACCGCGAAATGCAGGCTCAACTCCGAGGCCATGACCTTGCCGTCACGTTCGAGGATCAACAGGATTTTTTGCCGGCGTACTGATGGAAGTTCGGCAGCGGAATGGTTGTCGTGCATGTTTTTGCTCGTTTTTGCGTGAAACTGCGCGTTACACGAGAGTATCCGCAACCCGGAGCAAAAACAACGAACCGGCCAAGTATCATTTTTTTCGATCTTTCAAATCATTACGCCGAATTTTTTATTTTCCCGTGACCTGTTCAAGATGGCGCCGTCACTCATGTTTCGGAATGGAAACTTCATGAATATCAATTTTGCTTTTGCGTGCATGATCGTGGTCTCGTTCACGATTGCGCTGGTTCACGCCTGACCGACAGGTCGCGGGGCGTCAAGATGTGCAAGGTCGCGGTAAAAGCCTGACAGATCAGGAATATGCTCTATAACCAGTGGTGACACGATTTCCGATCAGGGGAACTGGAAGGCTCCCCCGGAAGTTGATCTCTAAAAAAGCTGCGGACAATTGAGTGCCCGCCAGGAGACGCCACTGATGAAAGCCCTGAAAATCGCCGCCAGTGAAGGCGCATCCGCCTGTTTCCTGAACGCCCGGGAGGTGGTCCCGCTCGGTCACACCGACTTCACCGACGTCGCCGTGGCCGTGGTGTCGGTCAATGACGTGTTGGCCGGATCCCTCGACACCATTCAGCGCACCGGTTTTGATATCCCGATTTTCCTGGTGGCGTCCCCCGGCACCAGCACCCACCCCCGGGAAGTCTACAAACACCTCAATGACGTGCTGCTGCAAGTGAACGGCATCTTCGACCTGTCCCCCAGCAACGTCGAATACCACGGCAACCAACTGGAGACCGCCGCCAAGGCCTACGAAGCAAGCCTGCTGCCGCCGTTCTTCGATGCGCTCAAACACTACACCGAGGCGGCCAACGCGACCTTTGCCTGCCCCGGTCACCAGGGCGGCCAGTTCTTTCGCAAGCACCCGGCCGGTCGGCAGTTTTTCGACTTCTTCGGCGAGACGCTGTTTCGCGCCGACATGTGCAACGCCGACGTCAAGCTCGGCGACCTGCTGATCCACGAAGGCCCGGCACTGCTGGCGCAGAAACACGCCGCGCAAGTGTTCAATGCGGACAAGACCTACTTCGTGCTCAACGGCACCTCGGCCTCGAACAAGGTGGTGACCAACGCGCTGTTGACCCCCGGCGACCTGGTGCTGTTCGACCGCAACAACCACAAATCCAATCACCAGGGCGCGTTGCTGCAGGCCGGTGCCACGCCGGTGTACCTGGAAACCGCACGCAACCCCTACGGCTTCATCGGCGGCATCGACGCCCACTGTTTCGACGAGGACTACCTGCGCGAACTGATCGCCGAGGTCGCCCCGGACAAGGCGCAGTTGCCGCGGCCGTTCCGCCTGGCGATCATTCAACTGGGCACCTATGACGGCACCATCTACAACGCCCGGCAAGTGGTCGACCGCATTGGCAAGCTGTGTGACTACATCCTGTTCGACTCGGCGTGGGTCGGCTACGAGCAGTTCATCCCGATGATGAAGGACTGCTCGCCGCTGTTGCTGGATCTCAATGAGAACGACCCGGGCATCTTCGTCACCCAGTCGGTGCACAAGCAGCAGGCCGGTTTTTCCCAGGCCTCCCAGGTGCACAAGAAGGACCGCCACATCAAAGGCCAGGCACGCTATTGCAACCATCACCGGCTCAACAACGCGTTCATGGCCCAGGCCTCCACCAGCCCGTTCTACCCGCTGTTCGCCTCGCTGGATGTGAATGCGCGCATTCACTCCGGCCGCAGCGGCCTGCGCCTGTGGGAAGACTGCGTGAAGTTCGGCATCGAAGCGCGCAAGTTGATCCTCGAAGCCTGCACCATGGTCCGCCCGTTCGTACCGCACAGCATTGAAGGGCGCGCCTAGGAAGACTATCCAACGGAAGAAATCGCCAACGACATCCGCTTCTTCGAGTTCCATCCCAAGGATCGCTGGCACGCCTTTGCCGGCTACGCCGAGAAGCAGTACTTCATCGACCCGTGCAAGTTGCTGTTCACCACGCCGGGCATCGACCCGGTGGACGGCAGCTACACCGACTTCGGCATTCACGCCGGCATCCTGGCCAACTTCCTGCGCGAGAACGGCATCGTCCCGGAAAAGTGCGACCTCAACTCGATCCTGTTCCTGCTCACCCCGGCTGAAGACTGGGCGAAGATGACCCACCTGGCGGCGCAAATCGCCCGTTTCGAACGCTTCATCAGCGATGACGCGCCGATGAGCCGGGTGCTGCCGGCCATCTACGCGCAGCATCAGGAGCGCTATCGCAACTACACCATTCGCCAGCTCTGCCAGGAAATGCACGATCTGTATCGCCATCACAACGTGCAGCAGTTGCAGAAGGACATGTTCCGCAAGGAACACTTCCCGAAAAAGGCCATGAACCCGCAGCAAGCGCAAATCGAGTACATCCGCGGCAACGTCGAACTGGTGGCGCTGGCGCAGGCCGACGGGCGTATCGCCGCCGAGGGCGCGCTGCCTTATCCGCCGGGCGTCTTGTGCGTGGTGCCGGGAGAGATCTGGGGCGGCGCGGTGCTCAAGTACTTCCTGGCCCTGGAAGAAGGCATCAACCGCTTGCCCGGTTTCACGCCGGAGTTGCAAGGGGTGTACCTGAAGCAGGAAGGCGGTCGTACCCGGGCGTACGGGTACGTGATCAAGGCCTGATGCTGCAGCAGGAGCCGGCGTGGGCCGGCTCCTGCCCAATGCATCGTTCTAGAACTTTTCCGCAATGAACTTGAACGGATAGTTCGGATCCCGATAGTTGCCGGGACTTTGGCGCTTGGGCAGTTTCACTTTCGCCCGCGGTACTTCCTCGTAGGGAATGCTGCTCAACACATCGTTGATGATGTTCAGTCGCGCCCGTCGCTTGTCATTCGAGTTGGCGACCCGCCACGGGGCGAATTCGGTGTCGGTGGCCTCGAACATGTCGTCCCGGGCACGGGAGTAGTCGTACCAGCGGTTATAAGACTTGAGGTCCATGGGCGACAGCTTCCAGATCTTGCGCCCGTCGGTGATACGCTCCTTGAGGCGTCGGGTCTGTTCTTCCTGGCTCACTTCAAGCCAGTATTTGATCAGGATGATTCCCGATTCCACCAGTGCCTGCTCGACGCGCGGCACCACGGTGAGAAAATTGCGCACCTGCTCATCGGTGCAAAAGCCCATGACCCGCTCAACTCCGGCGCGGTTGTACCAGCTGCGATCGAAGATCACCACTTCGCCGGCCGCTGGCAGGTGCGGCAGATAACGCTGCACATACATCTGGCTTTTTTCCCGCTCGGTCGGCGCCGGCAGCGCCATTACCCGGAACACCCGCGGACTGACCCGCTCGGTGAGCGCCTTGATGGTCCCGCCCTTGCCGGCGCCGTCACGACCCTCGAAGATGATGCAGACCTTGGCGCCCGTGTGCTGCACCCACTCCTGCAGCTTGACCATCTCGACATGCAGCTGCGCCAGCTCCTCGAGATATACCTTGTTCTTGAGCTTGCCGCTTTCAACCGGTTTGCTTTTGGTTGCGGCCTTCTTCTTCGCCATGCCCGTTACCTCCTTCAATGCGTCACATAGCGTCCGGAGTGCCCCCGGCCGCGTTCATTCAGCGTCGACTGCGCTGATAATGTTCAACCGCCAGTTCCAGGTTCAGGAACATGCGCGCCTCGCCCAGCGTATGGCCCAGGGGTGCCTTGATGACCATTTCCCATACGCTCGGGCTCATGCCCACCAGCCACAATGAAATGCCTTTTTCCTGCAGTTGCTGTTCCGCCCCGGTGAGCATTTTCAGCGCGGTGTACTCCAGGTCGAACACGCTGCGCAGGTCCAGGACCACGACCTTGGGGTTCGCCACGTCAATCAGCGGCCGGATCTTGTCGGCGATGCGCTCGGCATTGGCGAAGAACACCCGCCCTTCAGGCCTGAGCAACAGCAGCCCGTCAAAGTGTTCGTCGTCTGCGTGGTCGGTGGCCTGCGGGCGATAGACATTGGTGCCGGGCTTGCGTCCCAGGACATGCACGGGCGGGTCCGAGACCTGATAGGCCAGGGCCAGCAACGAGACGATGATCGCCACGACGATCCCTTGCAGCGTGCCCAGCAGTATCACGCCGATCATGGCCACCACGGCCCAGGCAAATTCGGTACGACGAACCGACAGGATCTCGCGAAATTCCGCCGGCTCGATCAGGCCCACCGAATACACGATCACCACGGCGGCGAGCGTGGCGTTGGGCATCAGGCCAATGAGCGGTGCCAGCAGCAGGCACGTGCCCAATGCCAGTGCGGCGGTGACCAGTGCGGCCAGTTGCGAACGGGCGCCGGCCAGGCGGTTCACCGCCGTCTGGGTGGTCCCGCCTCCGGCGACCATGGCCCCGAGAAACGCACCGCCGATGTTGGCAACGCCTGTGGCCAGCAGCTCCCGGTTCGGTTGTGGCGCGGGCTCGTCACTGCGGGCGAAAGCGCGCCCCGCCGCGATGGTTTCGGTGAAACTCATCAGCGCGATACCCATCGCCGAGGACCACAGGGTCTCGACCATCGACCATACCGGCAGGGTCGGCGTGGGCAACCCGATCGGCACCACGCCGACGGCGGACACACCAAAGCGCTCCAGGCCAAACAGGCTCATGCCGATGATGCCAAGCGCCACTGCAATCAAGGGGGCGGGCAGCCGGGGCGTAAAACGCTTCATGCCCACCAGCAGCAGGACCATGAACACACCGACCGCCACGGTCGGCAGCGAGGCATGGCCGACGCTCTGGACCGTGGCCACCAGGTTGTGCAGGAAGCCGCCTTTGTCGATGTGAGTGCCCAGCAGCTTGGGCAACTGGTCGAGCACGATGACCACGCCGATGCCGGCCTTGAAACCCACCAGCACCGGTTCGGAAATGAAATTGGCGACGAAACCCAGGCGCAGCAGCCCCGCGACAATCAGGATCGCGCCCACCATCAGGGCCAGCGTGGCGGAACCGGCGAGCAAGGTCGCCGCATCGCCATCGGGGCTGAGCTGGCCCAACGCGGAGCCGGCAAGAATGGCCAGGGTGGTCGTGGTGCTGACGCTAAGCGGGCGCGATGTGCCGAGCACGGCATAGATCACCATCGGCACCAGCACCGTGTACAGCCCGACCTGCACCGGCAGGCCGGCAATGGTGGTGTACGCCAGCGCCTTGGGAATGACCACGGCCGCTGCCGTCAGCCCGGCGACCACATCGCTGCGCAGCCAGTCTGGCCGATAGCTGCCGAGCCATTCCGGGATCAACAGGCTGCGCAAGGTTCCCCGCTGTGGAGTGCCTGGAATCCGCTCTTGCGGATGGCTGCCTTGTTGATTCATCAGTCACTCCGGTGGCAAATCTTCCATGCGGATGATGAGTGGGCTCAACTGACCGCACAATCCTTTAACTGCACGCGCAACCATTGCAAACCTTCATTGGCATCGAAGCGCGTGTGTCAGCAGGCAATACACGCAGACTCGACCAGTTACAAATGTAGCCGGTTTGCACGGCTACGCCGCCACATGGCTGGCGAAGGAGACAGACGCCCCACCATCACCACTAAAAAATGGAAAGCCTTATATGGACGACGTCATGAACGCGATAAATGAGCTATACCCGCTAGTTCTCCCCATTGCAGTTCTTCAACTCAGGAGTTTGGCAATGAAGCTCAAAACCTCACTGGCAGCACTCATGGTTGCGGCAAGCCTTTTCGGCTGCACCACTTCATCGACCCACGGCGTGAACGTCAACCTGGTCGCCACTCGGCAAAACGCCGGTCAGATCGGCACCGTCACCTTGACTGACTGGGACAAGAAAACCGGGCTCAGTTTCTTCATCAGCGGTGCTCCAATGGGGGTTACCCTGCCCCTGCGCCTTTACTCGTTCATCAATAACGGCACCTGCCAGCAACCCGGGTCAGTCGCCTACGCGATGAACGACACCGTCAACACCGAAGCCCAACCCGTACGCGGCTGGTCCTTTACCAGAACCGCGCCTGTGCAGCTGCAAACCCTGCTGGACGGCAAGTATTCGGTGGTCGTGCGAACGGCTTCCACCGATGGCAACGTCGATATCTTTTGCGGGGATATCAAGGCAACAGAACCAGTGAAATAACCCCGGCCGTTTCAGGTCGGCCCACGCCCGAGTACCGCTCGCGCCACCGGTTGTCCGGTGCGAGCGGTGGCGTCGGGTGAACGGAAAGGGGGCCAGCGGCAACAACCAGTAACAAACCTGTCATTACTCACTGATAACGTCCAAGCGCTTTCCCGAACCGCATCCGCTCGATCTCCGATCGCCCAGTTCCCTGTACCAGGGCTTTGCCCATCCGCTCAAGGTGCCACTTCAGGTGTACGCAAGCACGACGCGCAAGCAAATCATCATCAGGTCCAACGACATGAGCTGCGACGACTTTGGCGCGTTGTTCTCGAACCTGTTCGGCAACCTCTATTCCGACTCTGCGCCGCCGCCAAAAAACATCATCATCGGCGGGGTCTACGGCCGGCACGAAGGTGTCAGTTTTCGTCGCATGCACTATCGCGGTGACTTCACGGTGGCTTTTCCCGCCCCCCTTGATGAAATCACCTTTGTCATTCCCACCGCCGGCAAGATCATTTTCAACCACCTCACCGAGTCGGTCGGTTTCGCCCGGATCGGCCTGGCGATCGACAAGGCCGAGGTCCGCTCGGCGCGCTTTGTCGACAATCATGCGCAGCACGGGATTTCGATCAGCCGGGCGCTGATCACCGAACGACTGTCGATGTTGCTGGGCAAGCCGATCCTGCAAAAAATCTGTTTTGAGCCCGTGGTGGATCTGAGCGTACCAGCCTTGCAGGGCATCAAGGCGCTGGTGGACATGGCCACCGGAACCGAGTTCGACCTACTGATCAACACAGGTTCGCTGATGCCTTCGCGCCTTCGCGAAATGCTGGTCGATGCGGTGCTGGAAGCCTGGCCGCACAACTTCACCGAAGCCCTTCAACGCCCTTCCCCACTGTTAGCGCCACGGCATGTGAAGCTGGCCGTCGAGTACATTCAGGAGCACCCCGAGCACCTGGCCAGCGGCACGGAGCTGGCTCAATTGACCAACGTCAGCCTGCGTGCATTGCAGGAAGGTTTTCAACGTTTCATGGGCACTTCGATCGTTGCCTATCAGCGCCAGGTACGCCTGGAGCGCGCCTTTGCCGCGCTGTCCCAGGGGGTATCGCCGTCGGTGACAGACGTGGCCTTGCAACACGGCTTCAGCAATGTCGGCCGGTTTTGCCAGTATTTCCAGAGCGCCTACGGCATCAGTCCCGCAGACGTGAGAAAGGGCCTGCGAACGCGGCCGATGGCGATCAATTGAGGGGTTAGCGGGAGCACTCGCGAAAGCGGAATGTCAGCCGCCCTCTTCGTTGGCTGTGAGTCCGTCTTCGCGAGCAAGCCCGCTCCCACACTTTGATCGGTGTCGCACACAATTCCGCGAACGAAAAAAAACACTGTGGGAGCGAGCCTGCTCGCGAAGGCGTAGTGACATTCAACATCTACGTCGACTGACACGGCCTCTTCGCGAGCAGGCTCGCTCCCACAAATTGCTTTAACTAACCGTCAGAACAGATAACTGGCCTTCAGCCCACCATTGAAGCCATGGCTGTCGCCGCCACCGCTGGCGCCGATTTCTGCCCCCACGCTCCACGGACCAAGGTTGGCCATGACGTTGACGCCACCGCTGAACTGGTCACGGTTGTCGAAGGCGGCTTGCTGTTCGATATCCAGGCCCAGCAGTTGCCCTTCGCTGTCGACCTCATCGTCGCCCAACACATGCTCGTAGCCCACTTGCACGCCCGGCACCACTTGCCAGGCACCGAGGTCGACAGGTGCAAAGGATGCGTTGAGGTTGGCCACCGCGCTCTTGCGGGTCTGGTGGATGCCGTCGACGTCCAGGGCCAGTTCGCTGCCTTTTTCCTGGAAGCCCGACAGGTTGATGTGGCTGATCCGCACGCCGAGGCTCGGCTCGAGGGTCACGCCGTTCACCGGCACACGGTAACCGAGCGCCAAGGTCGCGCCGGTGAGGTTGCCATGGCTGTTGCCCTTGGCCGTGCCCAGACCGCCGCCGAGTTCGCGCTTGCTCTCGTAATCGAGATAGCCGGCGCTGGCATCGGCATCCACAAACAGGCCGCGCTCCAGACCGTTCGGTGCGAAGCGTGCGCCGACACTGAAGAAGGTCAGGTCGGTATCGGCCTCGCCACCTGCGCCACCGACATTGCCGCTGCTGTAGCCGAAACCGGCATGGGCGCTGAGCTGTTCGGAAAAGCGCTGGGTCAGGCCAATCATCATGCCCTGGCTATGCTCGTTGCTGCTGGAGGCCTGGGACGAACCGTCGGTGCCCAGATACCCCGCCAGGGCGGTGCTCCACAGGCGATATTGCCCGGACTTGAGGCCGATGCCGCTGGTGAACGGCGCGGCGGCCTGCTCGATCATCGCGCCCTGGCGCAGCAGGTAGCTCGCAGCGTCGGCATGCACCTGACCGCCGACGGTGGACTCCACGCCCCCGAGGCTGCGGGCATCGATGGCCGACTGCAGGTAGTAGTTATAGGCGCTGTAGGTGCCCGACAGGTTGCTGTTCTGC
The DNA here is from genome assembly GCF_057839025.1 of Pseudomonas sp. KH_046_1. Classification (NCBI taxonomy): domain Bacteria; kingdom Pseudomonadati; phylum Pseudomonadota; class Gammaproteobacteria; order Pseudomonadales; family Pseudomonadaceae; genus Pseudomonas; species Pseudomonas sp. KH_046_1. The sequence goes on along the minus strand of NZ_CM174481.1, from coordinate 2,690,410 downwards.
AGTTGTTGCAACAACTGCGCGCCGGCCGCGGCGTTGCCCGCCAGGTCCGCGGCGCCAGGCAGGCTGTTGTAGAACACCATCTTGCCGCGCAGCACGTAGATGGTTTCCTGGGACAGGCCGAGGCCTTCCTTTAGGTAGTTATCCATTGTGCCGTACTGCGCGGTCACCTGGTCCAGGCCGGCTTGCAGGTAACTGGCCTCCACACCGATCAGCGGCCCATAGATGGTCGCCAGGCTCGGTGGCAAGGCCGCCATGGTCGCCTTGATGCGCGCGGCGGTGTAGTCGTTGGTCGCCAGGTAGTTGCTCATGATGGTGGCATCGTCGACCCCGGCGATGCTTTGCAGCACAGCGGCGGTCCAGCCCGTGCGGTCCTTGCCGGCGGTGCAATGAAACAGCGCGGCGCCATCGACCGTGGCCAGCTCATTGAACAGCTGGTTGAACTCGCTGCGCATCCCCGCGTTCCGGACGAAATCACGGTTGGTGTCCTGCATCATGGCAGTGGCTTCGGCGGCACTGTGGAACGCGATGTTGGTGATGTTCGCGCCAGACGTGGAACCGCCGATGATGTCGATGTTGGTGTACGTCGCACCCGTGGGCATCGTGTCGGGCGTGGCGGCGATCTCGCTGGGCGTGCGCAGGTCGTAGACCGCCTTGATGCCCAGGCCGTTGAGGGTCGCCAGATCCGCCGCCGATGGCGTCAGCGCGTTGGAGCGGTAAAACACCCCGCCTCGCATCGTGCCGTCATTGGCGGTGGAATACGCGGTGGTGAGACCGGCGACATCGCGCAAGTTATCGATGCTCTTCAGGCGTGGGGTGTTGAGGGGGACAGTCTCGGCGGCCTGGGCGGCAGAGATAGACAGGCTCAAAACAGACAGCGAACACACAAGTCGTTGGAACACAGTGCAGCCTCATTGAAATCGCGTTGGGCTGACTAATATCTACATTGAAATGGCGCTGAACATGACAAATCGCCGGCAAACGCAAATCACTGCGCGATGTGTCCGGGTGGCTCGTTTTCTGTCCGTGTAATGCCCGTTGTGCGGCCAACTTTGGTGCCGGAAATGATGATATGCCGGGTGGGAAGCGAGCTGCACAATGTCCGGTGATCAAATTCCAGTTGCAAAAAACCCGCCTTTCAGCGGGTTTTTGGCTTTTCAGAAACTGATTTCTACAACCGCGAACTCAATGGGACTTTTTCGAGGTCGACAGCCCGGCTTTACTCAAGCCTTTGGTGTTGTGCTCACCCGGCGTAGAGGCCGAAATCGCCCTGGCCTTGGCAACGCCACGGGTATCGGAGTGGGCGAGGCCTGAGGTCGTGGTGCCATGACCGTTATCATCATTGCGCTCACTACCGTAGTGGTTCCCACTGAGGCCACGGTCGCGCACGGACTTGCCGGCATGGTCGCTATCCAGCCCGTTGCCGCGGCCGTTACTGCCGGAGTGGCCTGAGCCGGCGTGTCCGCCACCCATACCGCCGCCGTGGCCTGCGCCATTTCCGCCACCGTTTCCGCCGCCACCACCGCCGCCGTTTCCACCGCCGCCACCGCCGCCGCCGTTTCCGCCACCACCACCGCCGCCACCGCCGTCTTTCGCGTATGCGGAACCCATGATCGACAAGCCATCAGGGAGTAACGGGGCGGCTGCAAGCATCATGGCGCATGACATTACAGCAACGAGACTCTTGTTTTTAAAAAGCATGATTGCTTCCGTAGGAGGTTGATATCGCGTGACGTATGACGCGATATCCCTCCAACAGTTCAAGTACCACGACAAACGGCTGGAGCACCTTGAAACAACGGGAAGACTACCTTCCACACGTTAATCAAACGCACCGTTGAGAATTTCATAGACAAGCCCGGTGGCCAGCGCAACCAGGATCAGGTCCGTGCCGACTTGCTGCCATTCGTAGCCATCATAGTGGGGCAGCCTGCCGACCAGTCGGCCATCCAGCTTTTTGGCGATGCCAGGTGGAAGTGGTTTGCCTCGGGCAAGATTCTTTTGAATACCCGGTGGCAAGTCGGGTCCGGGGCTCCAGTAGCCGGTATTCACGCCAATGATCTCGAGCACGCTGCTCCGGTTGATGCTCGGGCCATTGCTCCAGTCCCCACCGCCGCCGGAACTCTTGTTCTTGTTGCCATGACCACCCTGGTTGCCCTGGCCCTGGTTGCCATGGGTGACCTTCCCGCCACCCTGGCCGTTACCGGGATCGGCCAGCGCCGTCACCGAGCCGCAGACCAGAGTCAAACAGGTAACAGCTGCAATCAATGATCGAGTCCTGAACATGATTCATTCCTTCGTAGTGGGGAATATCCCCTGAATATTTAGACGTTATAGACGAAGTTGGTTCCATCAAGTCACCAACCACCAAACCGTCTACGCTCATCCGATCGAAGCCTTGCAGGCGTTTGCCGGAGGATGGGGCTTGTCGATTATAGGCATCTCACTGCGCCTCCTCATCGCACATCCCTGACACCTGCACTGATCAGCGGCTGAGAGACACAAAAGCGGTTTTTGAAAAACATCTAAAAAATTCATCTCCCCGGCCGATTCATTTAGACTCGACTGTTGGCTCATAGGGCCAGGCCCTGCCCTGTATCGGATATCCAAGACAGCCTTTCATGAAAAAAATAATCAGTTATTTGCGAAATAGTTACTGGAAAAGATGGATTCGCAAACACAAATGCAAAGTGGCTGGCGGTGTATTGTCACTGCACAAAAGAACGACACTGACCATAGAAGAAGGTGTGACGCTTGGGCATGTGGTCATAGAGTCAAAAAAGCTGGAAATCGGTGCCCATACCTATATCCGCAGTGACTGCTTCCTTTCGGCGGTCTCCTCCATTGGCAGGTTTTGTTCCATTAGTAGCAGCTGTTTTATCGGCCAACAAAAGAGCTCGCATCCTTTGGACTGGCTCAGTTCACATCCCTTTCAATATACCGACACCGCGCTGGTTTACGACCCGGAGGTTGCGGACATCACGATTGGGCATGACGTCTGGATCGGCCATAGCGCGATGATCCTGGAAGGCGTGACTATTGGCACCGGCGCTGTCATCGCAACCCGCGCCCTGGTTGCCCATGACGTGCCACCGTACGCCATTGTTGCCGGCACCCCGGCAAAAGTCGTCAAGTATCGGCACACACCCGAGTTGATTGAGGCGCTGATCAACAGCAAGTGGTGGGATGTTGATGTCGAGGTACTCAAGACATTACCGCTCAATGATCCGCAAGCCACTTTGTCTCTGTTGGCCACCCTGCACAAAGAAACGCGCGCCGACTACCAACAGATCGAAATAACCCGCAAAGGGTGCAGTATTACGTCTTGAGCAGCGGGAATGACCAACACTGCACATTCAAGATGCCTGGCAGTCACCAGATTCGAATGATAAAAAAACCCGCATCAGCTGCGAGTTTTTAACGACTGGTTCCTGATGAACCCTGCCCGCAAAGCGGTTATCAGAAGTTCGCCGGTGTGTTGGCGCTGATGATTTCCGCCTCATCTGCCCCGATATTGCGAAACCGGTGCGGCAAGGTCGTCGGGAAGTAATAGCCATCCCCGGCATTGAGCACACTCACCTGGCCATCCACGGTCAATTCCACGGTACCCCGGGTCACCAACCCACACTCCTCGCCCTCGGAATGCACGATCGGCTCTTCGCCCGAGCTGGCGCCCGGTGCGTATTGCTCGCGCAGCAAGCGCATCTGCCGGCTTGGCACGGACGCGCCGATCAGCAGCAGGCGCAGGCCGTGGCGGCCGAGGTCGGGCTGTTCGTTGGCGCGAAAGACGTACTGGTGTTCGCGCGGTGGCTGATCGAAGGTGAAGAAATCGGCCAGGGACATGGGGATGCCCTCCAGCAATTTCTTCAGGGAGCTGACGGAAGGACTGACCCGATTCTGTTCGATCAGGGAGATGGTTGCATTGGTGACGCCGCTACGCCGGGCCAGCTCGCGCTGGGACATTTTGTAGCTTTCGCGTACTAATTTGAGTCGTGAGCCCGTGTCCATGACAGCCTTATGTGCCAACCCGTAGGAGCGAGCTTGCTCGCGATTGCGATATGACCTTCAACATTGATGTCGACTGAACCAACGCCTTCGCGAGCAAGCTCGCTCCTACAGGGATAATGGATGGGTGGAGTGCAGGCGCGAATCACGCCGTTTTCCGGTCCCGGAAACGTGAAAGGCGGCTATTAAATCACGTTTGTTCGTAATGCTCAGCAGGTTCGATAAACGGCAGAAGAAAACGATCTGTGGGGGCGAGCCTGCTCGCGAAAGCGGTGTGTCAGGCGACATCCTTTTTGGCCGATATGGCCTCTTCGCGAGCAGGCTCGCTCCCACAGGGGACCGCGGTGTTTCTGGTATTAAAAAAGCCGACGGCACCTTTTGGGGAGATGCCGCCGGCGAGGTAAAGCTTAGATGCCAAAACGGTCGCGCAGCGAGTAGTACACGGCGCCGAGGGCGGTCAACGGGGCCGAGAAGGTGCGCCCGCCGATCATTGGCATGTGCGGCAGCGAGGCAAACGCATCGAAGCGCTCGGCGTCGCCACGGATCATTTCCGAGATCAGTTTGCCGGCCAGGTGCGAACAGGTGACGCCGTGGCCGCTGTAGCCCTGCATGTAGTAGGCGTTTTTCTCGATACGGCCGAATTGCGGCATGCGCGACATGGTCAGCAGGAAGTTGCCGGTCCAGCGGTAGTCGATCTTCACGTCCTTCAATTGCGGGAAGGTCTTGAGGATTTTCGGGCGGATCAGTTGTTCGATGTCGTCCGGCTCGCGCGCACCGTAAACCACGCCACCGCCGTACAGCAGGCGGTTGTCGGCGGTCAGGCGGTAGTAGTCGAGCAGGTAGTTGCAGTCTTCGACGCAGTAGTTGTTCTTGATCAGGCTGCGGGCCTGCTTTTCCGACAACGGCTCGGTGACGACGATCTGCGAACCGCACGGCATGCTCTTGCTGGTCACGCGGTTGTCCAGGCCCTGCGGCAGGTAGGCATTACCGGCGATCAGCAGGTACTTGGCCTTCACCACGCCTTTTGCAGTGCGCACAGTGATCGGTTCGCCGTAGGTGATTTCCACCGCCGCCGATTGCTCGTAGATCTTGCCGCCCAGGCCGATGATGGCCGAAGCCTCACCGAGGGCCAGGTTCAGCGGGTGAATGTGGCCGCCCTGCATGTCCAGCAGGCCGCCGACGTAGGCATCGGAACCGACTTCGCGCTTGATGTCGGCCGCGTCGAGCATTTTCAGGTTCTTGTTGCCGTAGCGTTCCCAGCTCTTCTTCTGCTCGGCCAGGCCCTTGAGTTGCTTCTTGTTCATCGCCGCGAAGATGCCGCCGGGGCGGTAGTCGCACTGGATGTCGTAGTGCTGTATGCGCTGACGGATGATGTCGGCGCCTTCGAAAATCATGCTGCCGAGGATTTCGGCAGTCTTGTCGCCGTAGCGCTCTTCGATGACATCGACGTCGCGGCTGTAGGAGTTGACCAGTTGGCCGCCGTTGCGACCGCTGGCGCCGAAACCGACCTTGGCCGCTTCGAGCACGGTCACGCTGTAACCCGCTTCAGCGAGGAACAGGGCCGAGGACAGGCCGGTGTAGCCGGCGCCGATCACGCAGACGTCGCAGTCCACCGCCCCTTCCAGCACCGGGAAATCGCCGGTGAAGTTGCGGGTGGCGGCGTAGTAGCTGTTTACATGCTGTTGTGTTGAAGAGTTCTGTTTCATACGTTTCTCCGAAGGTCGCCGACAGTGTGTCGGCGGCCGTCGCTGTAAAGGTGTTAGAGCTTGATCCAGGTCGCCTTGAGTTCGGTGTACTTGTCGAACGCGTGCAGCGATTTGTCCCGACCGTTACCCGACTGCTTGAACCCGCCGAACGGCGCGGTCATGTCGCCGCCGTCGTACTGGTTGACCCAGACGCTGCCGGCACGCAGGCCACGGGCGAAGGTGTGGGCCTTGCTCAGGTTGCTGGTCCATACGCCGGCGGCCAGGCCGAAGATGCTGTCATTGGCAATCGCCAGGGCTTCATCGAAGGTATCGAAGGTGATGACCGACAGCACCGGGCCGAAGATTTCTTCCTGGGCGATGGTCATGGCGTTGGTCACGCCGTCGAAAATCGTCGGTTCCACGTACTGGCCACCGGTGTCTTCGAGGGTGCGGCTGCCGCCGGCGATCAGTTCGGCGCCCTGCTCTTTGCCGATGCCGATGTAGCGCAGCACGTTGTCCAGTTGACGCTGGTCGACCACCGCACCAACGGTGGTCGCAGGATCGAGCGCGTGGCCTGGCTTCCAGGCCTGCAGGGCTTCCACCAACAGTGGAATGAACTGCTCGCGGATCGAACGCTCCACCAGCAAACGAGAACCGGCGGTGCAGACTTCGCCCTGGTTGAAAGCAATGGCACCGGCCGCGGCTTGTGCGGCGACGCGCAGGTCCGGTGCATCGGCGAATACCACGTTGGCGCTCTTGCCCCCAGCTTCGGCCCAGACCCGTTTCATGTTGCTCTGCCCGGCATAGATCATCAGCTGCTTGGCAATCGCCGTGGAGCCGGTGAAGGCCAGCACGTCGACATCCATGTGCAACGCCAGCGCCTTGCCCACGGTGTGGCCGTAGCCCGGCAGGACGTTGAACACGCCTTTGGGGATACCGGCATCCAGCGCCAGCTGTGCGATGCGGATCGCGGTCAGCGGGGATTTTTCCGAAGGCTTGAGGATGAACGAGTTGCCCATCGCCAGGGCCGGGGCGAATTTCCAGCTGGCCATGATCAGCGGGAAGTTCCACGGCACGATGGCCGCGACCACGCCGACCGCTTCGCGGGTCACCAGGCCAAGCTGATCCTGGGGCGTGGCGGCGACTTCGTCATAGATCTTGTCGATGGCTTCGGCGGTCCAGCGGATCGCGTTGGCGGTCGCCGGAATGTCGATGCTCATGGAGTCGCTGATCGGCTTGCCCATGTCGAGGGTTTCGAGCAGGGCCAGTTCTTCCTGGTTCGCCAGAATGAGATCGGCGAAACGGATCAGGATGCGCTTGCGCTCGGCCGGGGCCAGGTTGGCCCAGACGCCGGATTCGAACGTGCGGCGCGCGACGGCGACTGCTGCATTGGCGTCGGCTTCGTCGGTGCTGGCGACGTTCGCCAGGAAACGACCGTCCACGGGGCTGATGCATTCGAATGTCGCGCCGCTGGCGGCTGCGCAGTACTGGCCGTCAATGAATGCGCGACCTTCGATAGAGAGGGACTGGAAGCGTTGCTCCCAGTCGCTGCGAGTGTTTGTCATGGTTGTGACTCGATAAGTGATCGTCGGACTGATGCCATTCGGTCATGGATCAGATTGCCTCAGTACCTGTGGGAGCGAGCTTGCTCGCGATAGCGGTGGAACAGTCACTATTAACGTTGAATGTGACGGCCTCATCGTCGGAACGCCGCCCGGAGCAAGCTCGCTCCCACAGGGGACTGGTGGTGTCACAGGCTCTGTGTACACCACCCATCCACGGGGCCATCAAACGGTATGCAAGTACCAGTTGTACTCAAGGTCCGAGATGGAGTTCTCGAACTCGGCCAGCTCGCTTTCCTTGCACGCCACGAACACGTCGATGTACATCGGGTCGATGTAGCGCGCCATGACTTCGCTGTCGTCCAGCTCGCGCAGTGCGTCGCGCAGGTTGTTCGGCAGGCTCTGCTCGTTCTGCTCGTAGCTGTTGCCTTCCACCGGGGCGCCCGGTTCGATCTGGTTGGTCAGGCCGTGATGCACGCCTGCCAATACCGAAGCCATCAACAGGTATGGGTTGGCGTCGGCACCAGCCACGCGGTGTTCGATGCGCACGGCGTCCGGCGAACCGGTCGGTACACGCACGGCCACGGTGCGGTTGTCGATGCCCCAGCTCGGCGAGTTCGGTACATAGAACTGCGCGCCGAAACGACGGTAGGAGTTAACGTTCGGGCAAAGGAACGCCATCTGCGCCGGCAGGGTCTCGAGCACACCGCCGATCGCGTGTCGCAGCGCGGCGTTCTGCTCGGGATCCTCGCTGGCAAAGATGTTGTTGCCTTCTTTGTCGAGAATCGAAATGTGCACGTGCAGACCGTTGCCCGCCTGGCCCGGATACGGCTTGGCCATGAAGGTGGTGTCCATCTCGTGGTCGTAGGCGATGTTCTTCACCAGACGCTTGAGCAGGACGGCGTAGTCGCACGCCTTGATCGGGTCAGCCACGTGATGCAGGTTGACTTCGAATTGCGCCGGGGCGCTTTCCTTGACGATGGCGTCAGCCGGGATGCCCTGCTCTTTCGCGCCTTCGAGGATGTCTTGCAGGCAGTCGACATATTCGTCGAGGTCGTCGATCAGATACACCTGGGTCGACATCGGACGCTTGCCGGATACCGGTGAACGTGGCGATTGCGGACGACCGTTCACGTTGTCCTGGTCGATCAGGTAGAACTCCAGCTCGAACGCGGCGCAGATGGTCAGGCCAAGGTCGTCGAACTTGCGCACGATATTGGCCAGTACTTCACGCGGGTCGGCGAAGAACGGCTGACCTTCGATTTCGTGCATGGTCATCAGCAGTTGCGCGGTTGGGCGCTTCTGCCAAGGCTCGATGCTGAGGGTGCCGGGGATCGGGTAGCAGATCCGGTCGGCATCGCCGATGTCCAGACCCAGGCCGGTGCTTTCCACCGTGGAACCATTGATGTCCAGAGCAAACAGGGACGCCGGCAGGTTGATGCCTTTCTCGTAAACCTTATGAAGACTGGTGCGTTCGATGCGCTTACCGCGCACCACACCGTTCATATCCGCAATCAGAAGGTCGACGTACAAAACCTCAGGATATTTCTTAAGGAATGCGTTTGCTTCGTTGAGTTGAACGGTACGCAGAGGGACCGACATGATGCACCTATTTTTTACTGTTAATTATTATGTTCACCGCCCTTTCACGAGCCCAGTCAATCCGAAAGGCAAAGTGAAGTCAATAGCGAACACTTGGCCTTTCAACGTTTATTTTCGGGCCTATCAGGGGGACGAGCGTGCCAGATACGCCCTCAAACACGCGTAAATCCTGAAGATCGGACGTGCGGCGTTTAGAATTTTTTACATGAGAGTTGTTAATTAAAATCAACAAGGCTAAGCTCCAGAAAAGCTCGTTCAAGTGTGAAACTTCGAGGTGATAAAAATGGCATTCAAGCCATTGATCGGCGTTACTGCATGCGTCAAACAGATTGGCCTGCACCCCTACCACATCAGCGGTGACAAGTACTTGCGTGCTGTCAGCGTTGCCGCACTGGGGCTGCCTGTCGTTATTCCTTCCTTAGGCGACCTGACCGACATCGATGACCTGCTGCCGCAGCTCGACGGTCTGTTGCTGACCGGCTCGCCTTCGAACGTGGAACCCTTCCACTATCAAGGCCCCGACAGCGCCCCCGGCACGGATCATGATCCGGCGCGGGATGCCACCACCCTTCCCCTGATCCGCGCCGCTATTGCAGCGGGCGTGCCGGTGCTCGGCATCTGCCGTGGCTTCCAGGAGATGAACGTGGCGTTCGGTGGCAGCCTGCATCAGAAGGTCCATGAACTGCCTGGCTTCCTCGACCATCGCGAGGCCGACCATCCGGACCTGGCCGTGCAATACGCTCCCGCTCACGGGGTGAATGTGCAGCCCGGTGGTGTGTTCGAAGCGCTGGACCTGCCTGCGGTGTTCCAGGTCAATTCGATTCACAGCCAGGGCATCGACTGCCTCGCGCCCGGCCTGCGCGCCGAAGCCGTCGCACCCGATGGCCTGATCGAGGCGATCTCGGTCGAACACAGCCAGGCGTTTGCCCTCGGCGTGCAATGGCACCCGGAATGGCAAGTGCTGAACAACCCTCCTTATCTGAGTATTTTCCAGGCGTTCGGCGAAGCCTGCCGGCAACGGGCGGCACTGCGTCACTCGAGCTGACGAACTGATACCCACATTCAACGATTGACTGCCCAACGCGAGCGGGCAGGCGCTTTTGCGTGCCCCGCTCGCGAAAACAACACACTGCAATAACAACAAGCACGACCAGGCAGCCAGGATGGCGGCGCCGAATAAACCCGAGCGGTATGGGTGAGTTCGATCAGCAAACGCAAAACCCTGTGGGAGCGAGCTTGCTCGCGATAGCGGTGTGTCAGGCGACATCAATGTCGATTGTGCCGGCCTCATCGCGAGCAAGCTCGCTCCCACAGGATCTGCGTTATGACCGAAGTCCCCGATACGGGTTTGCAATCCACTATTAAGCCGGGCCGTGTTGGCCGGGCGACTGAAACCTGTTGGGAGTTTCACATGGCAAACGCCTCCAGCATCTACAGGAAGGCTCTTGAGGGTCACCAGGCACCGAAAAAGGTGTTGGTGAAAATCGATCGCGTCACCAAGAAGTTCGACGAAACCACCGCCGTGGACGATGTGTCCCTGGAAATCCATCAGGGTGAAATCTTCGCCCTGCTCGGTGGTTCCGGTTCCGGCAAATCGACCCTGCTGCGCATGCTCGCTGGTTTCGAGCGTCCGACCGAAGGCCGGATTCTGCTCGACGGCGTCGACATCACCGACATGCCGCCGTACGAACGACCGATCAACATGATGTTCCAGTCCTACGCGCTGTTCCCGCACATGACGGTGGCGCAGAACATCGCCTTCGGCCTCAAGCAGGACCGTTTGCCAGCGGCCGAAATCGACGCCCGGGTGCAGGAGATGCTGCGCCTGGTGCACATGACCCAGTACGCCAAGCGCAAGCCGCACCAACTGTCCGGCGGCCAGCGTCAGCGCGTGGCCCTGGCCCGTTCCCTGGCCAAGCGTCCGAAGCTGCTGTTGCTCGACGAACCGATGGGCGCACTGGATAAAAAGCTGCGTTCGCAGATGCAGCTTGAACTTGTCGAGATCATCGAGCGCGTCGGCGTGACCTGCGTGATGGTGACCCACGACCAGGAAGAGGCCATGACCATGGCCCAGCGCATCGCGATCATGCACCTGGGCTGGATCGCCCAGATCGGCAGCCCGGTGGACATTTATGAAGCACCGGTCAGCCGCATGGTCTGCGAATTCATCGGCAACGTGAACGCCTTCGACGGCACCGTGGTCGAGGACCTGGAAGGTCACGCGATCATCCACAGCCCGGATCTTGCGCAGAAGATCTACGTCGGTCACGGCGTCAGCACTTCGGTACAGGACAAGTCGATCACCTACGCGATCCGCCCGGAAAAACTGCTGGTCAGCACCGTCAAGCCCGAAAACCGCTACAACTGGTCCGCCGGCAAAGTGCATGACATCGCCTACCTCGGCGGCCACTCGGTGTTCTACGTCGAGCTGCCTGGGGGCAAGATCGTCCAGTCGTTCATGGCCAACGCCGAACGCCGTGGTGCGCGTCCGACCTGGGACGATCAGGTCTACGTGTGGTGGGAAGACGACAGCGGCGTGGTACTGCGCGCATGAAAACCTTCAATCAGCAATTCCTGAAGTGGGTCCCCAGCGGGCGCAAGTTCGTCATCGGGATTCCGTTCATCTGGCTGTTCCTGTTCTTCATGCTGCCGTTCTTTTTGGTGATGAAGATCAGCTTCTCGGAAGCGGCCCTGGCCATTCCGCCCTACTCGGAGATCTACACCTACGCCGAGCAGAAGTTCCAGCTGTTGCTCAACATCGGCAACTACACCCTGCTGGGCCAGGATGAGCTGTACCTGTCCGCCTACCTGGGTTCGTTGAAGGTGGCGTTTTTCAGCACCGTGATGTGCCTGGTGATCGGCTTCCCGATGGCCTACGCCATCACCAAGGCCAGCAAGGAAGCGCAGAACGTGCTGATGCTGCTGATCATGATGCCGACCTGGACCGCTATCCTGATCCGCGTTTACGCGTGGATGGGCATCCTCAGCAACAACGGCCTGCTCAATGGGTTCCTGATGTGGACCGGGCTGACGTCGCACCCGATCGAGATCCTCAACACCAATATCGCCGTCTATATCGGCGTGGTGTATGCGTATCTGCCGTTCATGGTGCTGCCGCTGTACGCCAACCTGGTCAAGCATGACCAAAGCCTGCTGGAAGCCGCATCGGACCTGGGTTCGAGCACCTTCAACAGCTTCTGGAAAATCACCGTGCCTTTGGCCAAGAACGGCATCATCGCCGGTTGCATGCTGGTGTTCATTCCGGTGGTCGGTGAGTTCGTGATTCCGGAACTGCTGGGCGGCCCGGAAACCCTGATGATCGGCCGTGTGTTGTGGCAAGAGTTCTTCAACAACCGCGACTGGCCGGTGGCGTCCGCCCTGGCGGTGGTGATGCTGTTGATCCTGATTGTGCCGATTCTGCTGTTCAACCGCAGCCAGGCCAAAGAGATGGAGGCACGGGGATGAAACGCTTCGGATTTTCAAAGTTCATGCTGATTTTCGGCCTGTCGTTTATCTACCTGCCGATGCTGATTCTGGTGATCTACTCGTTCAACGCCTCGAAGCTGGTGACGGTGTGGGGTGGCTGGTCGATCAAGTGGTACGCCGGTTTGCTCGACAACAGCCAGCTGATGGGCTCGGTGGGACGCTCGCTGGAAATCGCCTGCTACACCGCGATTGCGGCAGTCGCACTAGGGACGTTAGCCGCGTTCGTCCTGACGCGCGTTACGCGTTTCAAGGGTCGCACGCTGTTCGGCGGCCTGGTCACCGCGCCGCTGGTGATGCCTGAAGTGATCACCGGTCTGTCGCTGTTGCTGCTGTTCGTGGCCATGGCGCAGTTGATCGGCTGGCCGATGGAGCGTGGCATCGTCACCATCTGGATCGCCCACACCACGTTTTGTGCCGCCTATGTGGCGGTGGTAGTCTCCGCCCGCCTTCGCGAACTGGACCTGTCCATCGAGGAAGCGGCCATGGACCTGGGTGCGAAGCCGTTCAAGGTATTTTTCCTGATCACCATTCCGATGATCGCGCCGTCACTGGCGGCGGGCGGCATGATGTCGTTCGCCCTGTCGCTGGATGACCTGGTGCTGGCGAGCTTCGTGTCCGGCCCGGGTTCCACGACCCTGCCGATGGAAGTGTTCTCGGCGGTGCGCCTGGGGGTCAAGCCCGAAATCAACGCCGTGGCCAGCCTGATCCTGTTGGCCGTGTCGATCGTGACCTTCATGGTCTGGTACTTCAGCCGCCGCGCCGAAGCCAGCCGTAAGCGCGCGATCCAGGAAGCCATGGACCAGACCACCAGCGAATCCTGGCAGCAGCCTGAAAAGAAAATGGCAGGAGCGACGGCCTAGTGCCGCCTCCTGTAGGAGCGAGCTTGCTCCGGGCGGCGATCCGACGATGGACGTAAACGATGACGTGGGCTGTCTGAATTAACGCGGCGTCCTTGTGTTTTTCGCGAGCAGGCTCGCTCCTACAAATGAGCGCTCTCGCCACAGGTTTTGTGTTTTTGAATAAAAAAGAAATGGAGTTGTACCGATGAAAATGTTTGGCAGGACTCTGCTGACACTGTCCTTATTGGGCGCAATCGCCACTGGCGCCCAGGCCAATGACAAGGTTCTGCGCGTCTACAACTGGTCGGATTACATTGGCCCGGACACCGTCAAGAAATTCGAAGACGAAACCGGCATCCAGGTGACCTACGATGTCTTCGACAGCAACGAAACCCTTGAGGCACGCCTGCTGGCAGGCAAATCCGGCTACGACATCGTCGTGCCGTCCAACAGCTTCCTGGCCAAGCAGATCAAGGCCGGTGTCTATCAGGAACTGGACAAGTCGAAGCTGTCGAACTGGAAAAACCTCAACCCGGTGCTGCTGAAAAACGCCTCCGCGAGCGATCCCGAAAACGCCCACGCCATCCCGTACATGTGGGGCTCGATCGGCATCGGCTTCAACCCGCAGAAGGTCAAGGAAGTGCTCGGCGCCAACGCCCCGACCAACTCCTGGGACCTGCTGTTCGAACCGGAAAACGCCGAGAAGCTCAAAGCCTGCGGCATCAGTTTCCTCGATTCGCCGACTGAAATGATCCCGACCGCCCTGCACTACCTGGGCTACCCGGTGAACGATCAGGACAAACAGCACATCGCCCAAGCCGAGGCGCTGTTCATGAAGATTCGCCCGAACGTGGCGTACTTCCACTCGTCGAAATACATCTCGGACCTGGCCAACGGCAACATCTGCGTGGCCGTCGGTTACTCCGGCGACGTGCTGCAGGCCAAGGCCCGCGCCCAGGAAGCCGGGGACAAGGTGAAGATCGACTACAGCATCCCGAAAGAAGGCGCTGCCAGTTTCTACGACATGCTCGCCATCCCCCGCGATGCCGCCAACGTCGAGAACGCTTACCTGTTCATGAACTTCCTGATGCGCCCCGACGTGATTGCCGACATCACCAACAACATCGGCTACAGCAACGCGAACGCGGCGGCCACGCCACTGGTCGATGAAGCGATCCGCAACGATCCGGGCTCCTACCCGCCAGAAGCGGTTATGGCGACGCTCTATGCCGTGCCGGACCAGCCGATTGCCGTTCAGCGGGTCATGACACGTGGCTGGACCAAGGTGAAACTCGGGCAGTAATTCACTCGCAAATGCCATCGCGAGCAGGCTCGCTCCCACATTGGTCCGTGTTGAACCAGTGATATGTGAACGACGCTCCCCCCTGTGGGAGCGAGCCTGCTCGCGATGAGGCCAGAACATCCAGCACACATTTCAGCTTTACCAATTTCCGTTCACGCAGCGCTTTACCACCGCTGCCTCTCCTGCAAGTAGAACGGCCTCACCTGGCTCCCTCGGTTCAGGTGAATTTTGGCGCCCTCGGGCGCCTTTTTTATGAGCGGTCAAAATCAAGCAGCGGCCATTCGGCCAGCGCCCGATAACGTCCCTTGTGGGATTCGAACAGGGTGAATCGATCAGCCCGCAGGAAGAATTCGGGGGGTGTCGCGGACTCCGGCACCGGCGCCCGATAGTCCCGCGCCAGGGTCAGGTGCGGACGGTATTCCCTTGGGGCCTGCTCCAGGCCGAACGGCAACATCGCCTGCTCCAGGGCATACACCAGGCGCAGCAATGCCGGGGACGCCTGCTCCGGCGCGAGCACCAGCGCCCCTGCCCGGCGCCACACGTCCAGCCGATCCAGCACCACCGTCAAGCGCTCGCCCGGTGTACGGATCGACGCCGCAGCGGTGCAAATCTCGGCAATCTGCGCCACGCCCACCGCCCCCAAAAACTTCAGCGTCAGGTGAAAGTTTTCCGTCGGCACCGGCCGTCCGTTGCGCAGTTGCAGCGCACTGCGCCACCGCGCGATCTCCCGGCGCTGGGCCGGGGCGCAGTTCAGCGCAAAGAACAGACGCTTGAACGGCTCGCGGGATTCGTCGTTCATGCCGGGCACCTCCTGGGAAGACTGCCTGAGTGTACTCAACACCCGCTTGCCGACCAGCGCATTTGTGGCGCCGAGGGTCATGCAGGTTATAGTTTCAGCATCCCGAAAAACCGGAGGGGGCCATGCGACAAATCATCAGCAAGGAACCATGGTGGGCCAGACCGCCCGAGCCCGGCCAGGATGAGCTCAAGCTGGAATGGGGCTGGCTGGTGCATTACAGCGAAGGTGAACCGCGCTTCGAGTTCATCCGCGAGCGGCCGACGGACGACGAAATCCGCCAGCGCAAGAGTTGCAGGATCACCCCGACGCCGGAGTGATCCCGCGTGCGGCGTCAGGCCTTGAGGAGTACTTCGAACCCGCCGTACACCATGCGCTGGCCGTCGAAGGGCATCGGATTGACGTCCGGCTTCATGCGCGGGTCCTGCATCATCCTGTCCATCCCGGCATTGCGGGTGGCCTTGTCCGGCCAGACGATCCAGCCGAAGGCCACGGTTTCGCCTTCCTTGAGCTTCACCGACATTGGAAACGAGGTGACCTTGCCTTCCGGGACATCCTCGCCCCAGCATTCGACCACGCTCAAGGCACCGTTTTCCTTGAAGATCGAGGCGGCGATTTCGGCGTGCTTGATGTATTGCCCGCGGTTGGCGGAGGGTACGGCAGCGATAAAACCATCGACGTAAGACATGAGTATTTCTCCTTGGGTCATGGGGTGTTCTGCTGGGTAGTCGATTGCGCTGGCGTCCAATCGACAGTCCCGGCGCTCAAACCGACCGGCGGTGCAGTGCGGCCCGCCAGGCTGCCTTCGATCTGCCCCGCCATGTAAAGCGTGCCGGCCATGACACCGGTGGTCGGGTTCTGCATCAGTTTGAGCCAGGCCTTGTCGAAGGTATTGCCCAGGCTGCTGCGAATCAGCGCCTCGCTGTCGGGCCGGTCATTGGCCTGAATCAGTGCGCGAATGCCCGCCACCCCGACCGTGATCAAGCTACCGGCGAGTTTCCCGACTGCCGCGGCCACGGCGCTGGCGGCCCCGCGCGGGGCCATTTCGGCTTCCATCCGCCGGCTGGCGCGCCTGGCCACCGGCGCCATCGCGGTGTCGGTCGAACCCACGCCCCTGTCGCCGCCGGCCTTGTGGATTTTGTCGACCAGCGCGGCGTAGGCCGGCAAGGTGTTCAGCTGTTCGGTGTGCACGATCTGGTACAACGAGGCGTTCCGCGCTGGCGGCGGCCCGAGGGCGATGGCCGGGATTTTCTGGATGCGCCCGTTGAGCTGGGCCATCGGCACGCCGTGGCGGGTGGAGATCTTCTGCAGTTCTTCCTTGAGGATGTCGACGTAGAACGCCGCTGCCAGGCTGAGAATCGAATCGGGATCGACTTCCCGTGCCACCGGGGCCAGAACCTTCTCCTGATAGGCTTCGAGCAGGTACGCCGCCAGACGTTTTTCCGATGCGTCCTGCTCGCCCTTGGCGTTGAGGTTGTACCAGCTGACCTTCACCGACAGCCATTCCTGGGTCCAGTAATTGCTGAACCACGGAATGAAATTCTGTTCGGTCAATTCATAGACCCGTGTGCGCCAGTAATCCATGGCGCCGCGGGCGTAGATTCGGGTCTGCTCGGTGGCCGACTGCGACGCGGCGACGATCTCCCGGTCCACTTGTTGCCAGGTGCTCTCTGAAACGATGACCGGCGCCACTTCCACCGGCGCACGCGGCGGTGTGGCGCACCCTGCCAACACCACCAGTACGGCAATGACCAGCGAACGCAGGCTCAAGATCGCGACTTCCTGCAGTGTGTACCGGGCGAAATGCCCGACACCCAAAACCCATGATTCAAGTATAGGTGGCGGCGCCCTTGAGGCCGCCTTCGCGAGCAAGCCCGCTCCCACAGTGAAGCGGTTTGTGGGAGCGAGCCTGCTCGCGATGGGGCCAGAGCAGACAGCGCAAATTGCACCATCACTGGCGTCGATATTCACCATCGCCGCGATTGCCTTCCGCTTGAACGCCGTCAGCGTAGGATCAATCCCAAGCCAACACGAAACCCCGAATCGGAGGGGAACATCATGCTGATCCATCTGCTGACCTGCCTGGCCCTGACGGCGTTCACATTGAGTGTGTTTGCCTGGTACGTCCTGAGCGAGGAGCAAACATCATGATTCACACCGTCACCCTCGCCGTGGGTTTTCCGGTGTTCGGCAACAATTTCTACGCGCAGGAATTCGAGTCACGTAAAGAGTTGACTCTGATGTTCGACAAAAATTTCGAGGCGTTGCTGATCCCGGCAGCCGATCATCACTTCAGCAACGAAGTGGTCGGGCTCAATGATCAGTTCCGGTTTTTGAATGACGTGCTGGTCGAGCATTTGCTGGATGTCGAACTGGCAAAAGGCTCGGCCCGTTCGTTCGGGTTCTGACAGCGACCAACGGTCGCCCGGGCACGGGCGGCAACCGCTCACAACGTTCGCTGGCTATTGCCGATCCCCTTGGCAATATCGATCCCCCAATCCATCGCCGCTTCCATGTCCAGCATGTGCGGCCGTGGGTCGTGGTTTTCATCGATGGCCGTGCCGTCCGGCCGATAGATGCCGATGAACATGCCCAACGAACCGTCTTTCAATATCTCGGCTGTGACTTTGATGCTGCATCCGTTCGATAGCGTTTCCTTGTGCTCCATATGGCGCTCGGTCATGACTGCATTGCTCCCCTGACTGAATTCAAACCCTACTGGCCATGCTAGCTCAGCCCTCGGAAGTGCGCCGATTGGCAGGACCGGAGGCCAGCCCTGACAGCGGCGCAATGCCACCTATACTGAAGACCACCTCCCCCCCAGGGGGATCTGCACGCCCAACAATAAAAAGCAGAGGTGGAACATGGTCTGGCAGCAAGTCTACGATCCGTTCGGTAACCCGTTGCTTTCAACGCTCATGGCGGCTGTGCCGGTGGTGGTGATGCTGGCGTCCCTGGCGTTCTTTCATATCAAGGCGCACCTGGCGGCGTTGCTCGCCCTGGTCTCGGCCTTGCTGATCGCGATCTTCGCCTTCGGCATGCCGGCGGGCATGGCCGGTTCGGCAGCACTGTTCGGTGCGGCCAACGGCCTGCTGCCGATTGGCTGGATCGTGTTGAACATCATCTTCCTGCACCGCCTGACCACCGAGAACGGCTCGTTCAAGGTGTTGCAAGACTCCCTGGCGCGCATCACCGATGACCGGCGCCTGCAATTGCTGCTGATCGCCTTCTGCTTCGGGGCGTTTTTCGAAGGCGCGGCCGGTTTCGGTACGCCGGTGGCGGTGACCGGGGCGATCCTGATCGGGCTGGGGTTTTCGCCGCTCGCCGCTTCAGGGCTGGCGCTGATCGCCAACACCGCTCCCGTGGCGTTCGGCGCCCTCGGCACGCCGATCATCACCCTGGCCAAGGTCACCGGGCTGGATGAAATGGAACTGTCGATGATGGTCGGCCGGCAGTTGCCCTTCTTCTCGGTGCTGGTGCCGTTCTGGCTGATCTGGGCCTTTGCCGGCTGGCGCAAGATGGTGGAAATCTGGCCGGCGATCCTGGTGGCCGGGGTCAGCTTTGCCGTGCCGCAGTTCCTGGTATCCAACTATCACGGGCCAATGCTGGTGGATGTGATCGCCGCGCTGATTTCCATGGCCTGCCTGACCGGCTTCCTCAAGGTGTGGAAACCGGCCACCGTACACACGTCCGCCGCCCTGTCCGGCCGGGTCGACGACTCGAAGATCGACGCCGAGCACGACGAAAAGCCTGTACCCACTGCAACCTTTTCCAACGAGGCAAAACCGGCGGTGATGCGGGCGTGGATGCCGTGGCTGATCCTGACGGTCTTCGTGTTCATCTGGGGCACCCAGGGCTTCAAGAACACCTTCGACACCCGCCCCGCCATCGACCCGCAAACCAGTGCCGCCAAGCTTGATCCCCAGGGCAAGCCGATGCGCGAGGCGAACCCTGTGTTCGCGCCGGTCGTGACCTTTACCACCCTGCACTTGCAGGTTGAGAAAGTCCCACCCGTGGTCGCCGCGCCGAAAACTGAAGAAGCGGTGTACAAGTTCACCTGGTTCACCGCCACCGGCAGCGGCATTCTGCTGGCGGCGATTGTCGGCGGCTTGCTGATGGGGTATTCGATCCCGCAATTGATTCACCAGTACCTGCGTACCCTGTGGGTGGTGCGTTACTCGCTGATCACCATTGCGGCGATGCTCGCGCTGGGCTTCCTCACGCGCTACTCGGGCCTGGACGCGACCATGGGCCTGGCCTTCGCTGCCACGGGCATTTTCTACCCGATGTTCGGCACCCTGCTCGGCTGGCTCGGCGTGGCGCTGACCGGCTCGGACACCGCGTCCAACGTGCTGTTCGGTGGCTTGCAACGGGTGACGTCCGAGCAGTTGGGCATCAGCCCGGTGTTGATGGCCGCCGCCAACAGTTCCGGCGGGGTCATGGGCAAGATGGTCGACGCCCAGTCGATCGTGGTCGCCTCCACTGCCACCCGCTGGTACGGCCATGAAGGGGAAATCCTGCGCTACGTGTTCTTCCACTCGATTGTGCTGGCGATCCTGGTCGGCGGCCTGGTGACGCTGCAGGCCTACGTCGCGCCGTTCAGCCATATGGTGGTGGGCGGGCATTAAATCAAACACCAGCGTAATTCTGCTTAAGCCTGATCCCTGTGGGAGCGGCGGTGCGGCGATCCGACTTGCTCGCGAAAGCGTCCTGTCAGGCAATATTTTTATCGACTGATACGCCGCCTTCGCGAGCAAGCCCGCTCCCACAGTGGAGAGTGGTTTTTATTGAATGAATGGTCCGCCGTGCTGACAAACATCCCATGGACAGTCGGCGGTATCAGGCCAATGATGAAGGTCAGTGGCCTCCAGCGAGAATCGTGATCCCATGAACATTCTCTACGATGAACGCGTTGACGGCGCCCTGCCCGACGTCGACAAACAGGCGCTGCTGCAGGCCCTGCAAACCCGCTTGCCGAATCTGGAAGTCCTGCATCAGCGGGAGGAACTCAAGCCCTACGAATGCGACGGACTGTCGGCCTATCGCACCACGCCGATGCTGGTGGTGCTGCCCCGATACATCGACGAAGTCCAAGGGGTGTTGCGGGTCTGCCATGAACTGCACGTCCCCGTCGTGGCCCGTGGCGCCGGCACCGGTTTGTCCGGCGGCGCGCTACCCCTGGAGAAAGGCGTGCTGCTGGTGATGGCGCGCTTCAACAACATCCTGCACATCGATCCCGCCGCCCGCACTGCACGGGTTCAGCCCGGCGTACGCAATCTGGCGATTTCCCAGGCGGCGGCACCCTTCGGCCTGTATTACGCGCCGGATCCATCCTCGCAAATCGCCTGCTCCATCGGCGGCAACGTCGCGGAAAATGCCGGGGGCGTGCACTGCCTGAAGTACGGCCTGACCGTGCACAACGTGCTCAAGGTCGACATCCTCACCGTCGATGGCGAGCACCTCAGCCTTGGCTCCAACGCCCTCGACGCCCCCGGTTTCGACCTGCTGGCGCTGTTCACCGGGTCCGAAGGCCTGCTCGGGGTGATCACCGAGGTCACGGTCAAGCTGCTGCCCAAGCCGCAGACCGCCAAAGTGCTGCTGGCGGCGTTCGATTCCGTGGAAAAAGCCGGGCGCGCGGTCGGCGACATCATTGCCGCCGGCATCATCCCCGGTGGCCTGGAAATGATGGACAACCTGGCCATCCGCGCCGCCGAGGACTTCATCCACGCCGGTTATCCGGTGGATGCCCAGGCGATTTTGCTGTGCGAACTCGACGGCGTTGAAGCCGATGTCTCAGATGACTGCGACCGGGTGCGCCAAGTGCTGCAACAGGCCGGCGCCATCGAGTTACGCCAGGCCAGGGACGAAGCCGAGCGCGTGCGTTTCTGGGCCGGGCGCAAGAATGCGTTCCCGGCGGTGGGCCGCCTTTCGCCGGACTACTACTGCATGGACGGCACCATTCCCCGCCGCGAACTGCCCGGCGTGCTGAAGGCCATCGCCGAGCTCTCGAACGAATACGGCCTGCGGGTGGCCAACGTGTTCCATGCCGGCGACGGCAACATGCATCCGCTGATCCTGTTCGATGCCAATCAACCCGGTGAACTTGACCGAGCCGAAGCCCTGGGCGGCAAGATCCTTGAGTTGTGCGTGAAAGTCGGCGGCAGCATCACCGGTGAACACGGCGTGGGCCGCGAGAAGATCAACCAGATGTGTGCGCAGTTCAACAGCGATGAGCTGACCCTGTTCCATGCCATCAAGGCCGCCTTCGACCCCGGCGGCCTGCTCAACCCCGGCAAGAACATTCCGACCCTGCACCGCTGCGCCGAATTCGGTGCCATGCACATACATGGCGGTCAATTGCCCTTCCCTGAGCTGGAGCGCTTCTGATGCACGGCCCTGAAGATTTCGATGACAGCCAGTCACTGCTGGAACAGGTCAATCAGGCGCTGGAAAACGCCACGCCGTTGCGCATCCAGGGTTCCAACAGCAAAGCCTTTCTCGGCCGCACCACGGCCGGGGAAATTCTCGACACCCGCTCGCACCGGGGCATCGTCAGTTACGACCCGACTGAACTGGTGATCACCGCCCGCTGCGGCACGCCGTTGTCGCAGCTGGCGCAGGTGCTGGACGCCGCGCGCCAGATGTTGCCCTGCGAGCCACCCTCCTTCGGCGACGGCGCCACCGTCGGCGGCATGCTCGCCTGCGGGCTGTCCGGGCCTCGGCGGCCATGGGTCGGTTCGGTGCGGGATTTCGTCCTCGGCACGCGGGTCATCACAGGGCAAGGTAAGCTGCTGCGCTTCGGTGGCGAGGTGATGAAAAACGTCGCCGGCTACGACATGTCGCGCCTGATGGCCGGCAGTTACGGCAGCCTCGGGCTGATCACCGAAGTTTCCCTCAAAGTGCTGCCAAAACCCCGGCAAGCCTTAAGCATCAGCCTGGAAATGGACGCCGAACGGGCCTTGTTGCGCCTGGCGGAATGGGGCCAGCAGCCGTTGCCGATCAGCGCGGCCTGTCACGACGGTTCACGCCTGCACCTGCGACTGGAGGGCGGTGAAGGTTCGGTGGCGGCGGCCCATGAGCGCCTCGGGGGCGAGCGGCTGGAGGCTTGCTGGTGGGACGATCTCAACGAGCAGCGCTTGAGTTTCTTCGATGAAGACCAGCCGCTTTGGCGCCTGTCACTGCCACACAACACGCCGCTCCTGTCGCTGCCTGGGCGTCAGTTGATCGACTGGGGCGGCGCCCAGCGTTGGCTGAAATCCGATGCCGACGCGGCGTTCATCCGCCAGGTCGTCGACGAGATCGGCGGCCATGCCACCTGTTTCAGCCACGGCCTGACCGACAGCCCGTTCCATCCGCTGCCCCCGGCCCTGATGCGTTATCACCGCAACCTGAAACAACAACTCGATCCACGGGGCATCTTCAACCCCGGACGCCTGTACGCGGAGCTTTGAATCATGCAGACGACCTTGAGTGAAAGCGCCAGCCATCTGCCCCGCGCCGCAGAAGCCGAAAGCATCCTGCGCACCTGCGTGCACTGCGGGTTCTGCAATGCCACGTGCCCGACCTATCAATTGCTCGGCGATGAACTGGACGGACCGCGGGGCCGCATCTACCTGATCAAGCAAGTGCTGGAAGGCAACGACGTCACGCAAAAGACCCAACAGCACCTGGACCGCTGCCTGTCGTGCCGCAACTGCGAAACCACCTGCCCGTCGGGCGTCGACTACCACAACCTGCTGGACATCGGGCGGGCGGTGGTCGATGCGGCGGTGCCACGCCCGCTCGGTCAGCGCCTGTTGCGCGAAGGGTTGCGGCAGACTGTGCCGCATCCGGATTTGTTTAAAAGCCTGGTCAATAGCGGTCAGGTGTTCCGCGCGCTGCTGCCCGGCACCCTGCAAAGCAAATTGCCGCGCAATGTCTACCCAGCCAAACCGCGACCCACGACCCTGCGTGAGCGTCAGGTGCTGATGCTCGAAGGTTGCGTGCAGCCCAGCCTGTCACCCAATACCAATGCCGCGGCGGCGCGGGTGCTGGACCGGTTGGGGATCAGTGTCATCGCGACCCGCGAGGCCGGTTGCTGCGGCGCCGTGGACTACCACCTGGACGCCCAGGCCGCCGGCCTCGACCGTGCCCGGCGCAATATCGACGCATGGTGGCCGAGCCTGGAAAAAGGCGCCGAAGCGATTGTGCAGACGGCCAGCGGTTGCGGCGCCTTCATCAAGGATTACGGCCATCTGCTCGCCAGCGACCCGGCCTATGCCGACAAGGCGAAAAAGGTCAGTGCGCTGGCCCGGGACCTGGTGGAAGTGTTGCGCGACGAACCACTGGAAAAACTTGGCATCCACGCCTCGCAACGCCTGGCCTTCCATTGCCCCTGCACCTTGCAGCACGGGCAGAAACTCGGCGGTGCCGTGGAAGCGCTGCTGACCGGACTCGGTTTCAACCTGACGTCCGTTCCCGACGGACACCTGTGCTGCGGTTCGGCGGGCACCTATTCGCTGACCCAGCCCGAACTGTCGCGACAACTGCGCGACAACAAGCTCAACGCCCTGGAAAGCGGCCATCCCGAGGTCATTGTCACGGCCAACATCGGCTGCCAGTCGCACCTCGACGGCGCGGGCCGAACCCCGGTGCGGCACTGGATCGAACTGGTCGAAGACGCCCTGCCTTAACCGAACCCTGGAGATGCCCATGAACAGCAAAGCCGTCCTGAGCCAGGCCGAAGTCGGCCAGATCCTTGCCGCTGCCCGCGCCGAAGCACAGGCCAATCAATGGGCCGTGACCATAGTGGTGGTCGATGACGGCGGCCACCCGCTGGCCCTCGAACGCCTCGACGGCTGCGCGCCCGGCAGCGCGTATATCGCCACCGAAAAGGCGCGTACCTCAGCCCTCGGGCGGCGCGAATCGAAAAGCTATGAGGACATGGTCAACGCCGGGCGCTACGCTTTCCTCTCAGCCCCCCTGCTGACTTCGCTTGAGGGTGGCGTGCCGATTGTTTTCGATGGCCAGGTGATTGGTGCCATCGGCGTGTCGGGCGTCAAGCCCGGGCAGGATGCGCAAGTGGCCAAGGCCGGGGCGCAGTGCGTGAAATGAACAGAATGCACTTCAAACATCCACCATAGATCCCTGTGGGAGCGAGCCTGCTCGCGATGGCGGCAGATCAGTCGACATCCATGCTGAATGACACTCCGCTATCGCGAGCAGGCTCGCTCCCACAGGGACGGCGTTTCGCCAACAAGATTGATCCGTGTTAAACCAGCCGAGAGGAGTTGCAGCAATGACCCGTCTAACTGCCAAAGACTTCGCCCCTGAACTGCTGGAACTGTACGACTACTACGCCCACGGCAAGATCAACCGCCGAGAGTTTCTCGACCGCGCGGCGTTGTTTACCTTCGGCGGCTTGACCGCAGGCGCCCTGCTCGCCGCGCTAAGCCCCAACTATGCGCTGGCCGAACAGGTCGAGTTCACCGATCCGGACATCATTGCCGAATACATCACCTACCCCTCGCCCAAGGGCCACGGCCAGGTTCGCGGTTATCTGGTGCGTCCGGCCAAGGCCACCGGCAAGGTGCCGGCAGTGGTGGTCGTGCACGAAAACCGTGGGCTCAACCCGTACATCGAAGACGTGGCCCGCCGTCTGGCCAAGGCCGGTTTCATCGCCCTGGCCCCGGACGGCCTGAGTTCGGTCGGCGGTTATCCCGGCAATGACGACAAGGGCCGCGAGCTTCAGGCGAAGGTCGACCCGGAAAAGCTCATGAACGACTTTTTCGCCGCCGTAGAGTGGATGATGAAACACCCTGCCGCCACTGGAAAAGTCGGCATCACCGGGTTCTGCTACGGCGGTGGCGTGACCAACGCCGCCGCCGTGGCCTATCCGGAACTGGGGGCCGCCGTGTCGTTTTATGGCCGCCAGCCGACAGCCGAAGAAGTGCCCCGGATCAAGGCCCCGGTGATGCTGCACTTCGGCGAACTGGATACGCGGATCAACGAAGGCTGGCCCGCCTATGAGAAAGCGTTGAAGGCCGGGGGCAAGACCTATGAGGCCTATATCTACCCTGGCTGTAATCATGGTTTTCACAATGATTCGACGCCGCGTTATGACGAGGCGGCGGCGAAACTGGCGTGGGAGCGGACGTTGGGGTGGTTTAAAAAGTATCTGGTTTGAATAAAAGTCCTAGGCCAGCAGGACTGGCCCCATCGCGAGCAGGCTCGCTCCTACATTGGGCTTCAGTCGTACACAGATTTTGTGTTGACCGAAGATCCCTGTAGGAGCGAGCCTGCTCGCGATGGCGGTCTCACGGCTGATGACTACTTCGGCTGAGCCACCGTCCGCAGATACGGCTTCAGGGTCGTGAAGCCATCCGGATATTTCTTCTTCGCGTCTTCGTCAGACACCGAGGTCGGGATGATCACGTCTTCACCCGGCCGCCAGTTCACCGGCGTGGCGACGGTGTGTTTGGCGTTCAGTTGCAGGGAATCGAGCAGGCGCAGCACTTCATCGAAGTTGCGCCCGGCGCTCATCGGGTAGATCAGCATGGCCTTGACCTTCTTGTCCGGGCCGACGATGAACACCGAACGCACCGTGGCGTTGTCCACTGCCGTGCGCGCGCCGCCGCTGGCATTGGGGTGGATCATGTCGTAGAGCTTGGCCACCACCAGGTTTTCGTCGCCGATCAGCGGATAGTTGACCGCCGTGCCCTGGGTCTCGGCGATGTCGCCGACCCAGCGGTTATGGTCGCTGACCGGGTCGACGCTGAGGCCGATGACCTTGGTGTTGCGCTTGTCGAATTCCGGCTTGAGTTTGGCCAGGTAACCCAGTTCGGTGGTGCACACCGGGGTAAAATCCTTGGGATGGGAAAACAGGATGGCCCAGCCATCGCCGATCCATTGGTGAAAGTTGAGGGTGCCTTCGGTGGTGTCGGCGGTGAAATCCGGTGCTTCGTCGCCAATGCGGATAGCCATGTTCGATCTCCTTGCAGTGATGGACAGGGACGCCGTCAGGGCAACGAATGCGCTTTAAACGGCATGGACGCGAGACAGTATAGGAGAGGTTCGACGACTCACCGCAACGCTTGGAACAAGTCGTTAGCCCACCAGCGCAATCAGTTGCTGACGCTGGGCATCGGTGAGCATTGGGCCGAAACCGGCCCTGGCATTTTCCGCCATGTAGCGCGGGTTGCCGGTGCCGGGAATCACGCAAGTCACCGCCGAATGCGACAGCAGGAACTTCAGCGCCAGTTGCGGCCAGCTCTTGACCCCGACTTGCGCCGCCCAGCCTGGCAGCGGCTTATCCTTGAGTTTGGCCAGCAAGCCGCCCCCGCCAAACGGCCGATTGCAGATCACCGCCACACCCCGCTCACGGCACAACGGCAGCAGGCGTTTCTCGACGCCGCGATCATCCAGGGCGTAGTTGATCTGCAAGAAATCCAGTGGCTCGGCCTTGAGTACCGCTTCCACTTCTTCATAGGCCGACGCCGTGTAATGGGTGATGCCGATGTAGCGGATGCGCCCTGCTTCCTTCCAGTGGCGCAGGGTCGGCAGGTGCGTCTGCCAGTCCAGCAGGTTGTGGATCTGCATCAGGTCGATCCGGTCGGTCTGCAACAGGGCGAAGGATTGTTCCATCTGCGCGATGCCTTCTTCGCGGCCCCGGGTCCACACCTTGGTGGCCAGGAAGGCCGGCGAGCGCGGCTCATGGATCGACAGCAGTTCGCCGAGGGTCTGTTCGGCGCGACCGTACATCGGCGAGCTGTCGATCAGCTTGCCACCCTTGTCGAACAAGGCATCCAGCACCGCGGGCAAGTCTTTGTAAGCCGGTTGCGAAGGCTCGACATCGAATCCGCGGTAAGTGCCCAACCCTACGATCGGCAAGGACTCGTTGCTGGAAGGAATGGCGCGGGTCTGCATAGTCTTGCCTCCTGTTCCCGTCGACGGCTCGGGTTGTGCACCCACCGGACCGAACGTGAAGACCGCCGAAGCACCGGCAGCCAGCGTGAGTACTTTTCTACGGGTGTAACCCTCAGGATGGCTCATAAAACGTTTCTCACCAGTCGCAGGGGTCCGAGCTGTTGCGCCGACAACCCGGATACCCCGCGCCAAGGGTCGATTGACTACACTCAAGAAGCCTTGCGCTAGCCACTTTCAAACCCCGAGCCGTCAATGCCGCCCACTAACGTTAGTCGAATGTCACGCACCCTGGTGTTACTCGTCGTCATCGTCGCTGCGTCGTACCTGGCGTTGTGCGTGGCGCTGTTCGTGTTCCAGCGGGCGCTGATTTACTACCCGCAACCGCGCGCCATCGGTACCGCCGGGACGCTGCTCACCCTGCCGGTCGCCGACGCGCAGGTGCTGGTGTCCGTCCGACCGCACGAGGGTCCCAACGCGCTGATCTATTTTGGCGGCAATGCCGAAGACGTCTCACGCAACCTGCCCGAGTTCTCCCAAGCGTTCCCGGACTACGCGCTGTACCTGCTGCATTACCGTGGTTATGGCGGGAGTTCCGGCTCGCCTTCCGAAGAGGCCATTGCCCGCGATGCCATCACCTTGTTCGACCAGGTGTATGCCAGCCATCCGCATGTGGCGCTGGTCGGACGCAGCCTGGGTTCCGGGGTGGCCGTGCGCCTTGCCAGCGAGCGCCCGGCCGCACGACTGGTGCTGATCACGCCCTATAACAGCCTCGAAGGGCTGGCCGCCCGTCAGTTCCGCTGGTTTCCGGTGCGCTGGTTGTTGAAGGACAAATACCCGTCCTGGCAGTACGCCGCCCGCATCACGGTACCGACATTGTTGATCGCGGCCGAGCATGACGAGGTGATTCCGCGCCCGAGTACTGAACGTTTGTACACACACTTCGCCAAAGGCGTGGCGTCACTGCAGGTGATACCGGGGACGGGGCATAACTCGATCGGCGAAAGCCCTGAATACTTAAAGGCGCTGGGGGATGGGTTGTAGCAAGCAAGGTAGAACATACCTGTGACGACCATTGGTCCGAGATTATGTCTTCATCCAATAAAAACATATTTTTATGCCTATATTGATATTGTCGAACGTTCCCACTCTCAGAGGGTGCCGTCATGAATATCAAAACCCTGGCTTTGCTCCTGCTGGCTTTGTGTGCGCAACCGGTCTGGAGCCAAACGCCTGCCGCCTCTCCCGCCGCTGCCGACAGCCCCGCGCTGACCACGCGCCTGGCCGAGCGTGACCTTTGGGTCGAACACATTTTCTGGATCAGAAACTACGCGCTGGCCAATCAATCCGCCGACAAAAAGCAAGCCAAAGTCGCGGCGGACCAGGTGGTCGACAACGCCACCAAAATCGCCAACAGCATCGCCCCGCTTTACGGCCAACCGGCCGCGGATCAACTGCTCAAGCTGCTTGCCGGCCATTGGGGCGCGGTGAAACACTACAGTGACGCCACAGTCGCCAAAGACGCGAAAGGCAAACAGGCCGCCGTCACCGAGTTGACCAGCAATGCCAAGGCGATTGCGGCTTTCCTGGCCACCGCCAACCCCAATCTGCCTGAGGCGACACTGGTGACGATGTTGTCAGCCCATGGCGGTCACCACATCACCCAGATCGATGAATTCGCCGCACACGATTACGCCGGCGAAGCCCGTACCTGGGCGATGATGCGCACGCACATCCTGGCCCTGGCCGACGCGTTGACCGGCGCGCTGGTCAAGCAATTCCCGGACAAGTTCTGATATCGCGCGAGGGCACACCATGCTGGAAGGACTGGGCCGAACACAGCAGGACCTGCTCAATGCACTGCTGCACCACGCGGGCGGCATGAGCATTGACGAGTTGGCTGAACATCTGGCCGTCACGCGCACGGCGATCCGCCAACACCTGGCGGCGCTGGAGCGTGACGGTCTGGTGCTGCGCGGCGACACCCGTCCGACGGGTCGTCGTCCAGAGCAGTTGTATCGGCTCACCGACCACGCGCGGGAGCAGTTCCCTCGCCACTATCAGCTACTGGCCAGCGTATTGATTGATGAAGTCGCCGCCATCATCGGTCCTGAAGCCATGGCTTCGCTGATGCGCAGCATGGGTCGCAAGCTGGCTTCGGATCTGGAACAACAGGTCGTGGATGAAGCCAGGATCGTGCAGCACATGAACCAGACGGGCTACGAAGCCGAGGTGTTTTTTCGTTCAGGCGGCACCCCGGAAATCGTCGCGTATAACTGCGTGTTCCATCGCCTGGCCGCCGAGCACCCGGTGGTCTGCGAACTGGACCTGGCCTTGATCGGCGCGTTGGGCGGCGGTGAAGTCGAGCACAGCGAATGCATGGTGCGTGGCGGGCATGTCTGTCGCTTCAGGCTGCGACCGACAGAAAGCCCGGAGCCACCACTCGAACACTGACCTTACAGATCGACCATCTGCATGTTCGCTTTGAGAAAGCCCATCAACTCGGCTGCCGCTGGCGACAGGCTGTGCCCCTTGCGGCACAGAATGCCAATCTGGCGTTCCAGCCGCGGTTCTGAAAGCGGCAGGAACATCAGTTTCTCATTGCCCTGTGGGAACGCCAGGGACGGCAGCGTCGTGATGCCAATGCCCTCTTCAAGCATCGCGATCAGCGAAATCATGTTGGAGACGAACAGCAGGCTGCTGTCCAGCAACCCCGCCGCTTCCGTGCCCGCAAGCAAGCGCGAGGTGCCATTGCGCACCAACGGATAGGCTTGCAGGCTCGACCAATGCAATGCCTCGCCTTTGGCCACCAACGGATGATCGTGGCGACAGACCACCCCCACCCGATCACTCAGGATCGGCACGAACTCAATGTTTTCGTCCGCCGCCCACACGCTACTGATCGCAAAATCCACCTGCCCCTGGACCAACAACTGCTGCACGCTGTCGGCATTGCCGTCCTGCATGCTGATCTGCATTTTCGGGTGCTCGCTGACAAACCGTGCAAGCAGATGCGGCAACAACCGACTGGCCACCGACGGCACCGTAGCGATGCTCACCTGACCGATTTCATGCCGCGCCAACAAACTGACTTCGCGGGCGATGCGGTCGTGATGCGCCAGCAAATCCTGGAACAGCGGCAAACAATGCTCGCCAAATGGCGTCAGTTCGGTTTTGCCGCCCTTTTCGAATAATGGCTGGCCGAGCTTCTGCTCCAACTCGCGCACAGCCAGGGACAGCGCCGGTTGCGTGCGATAGGCCTGTCTTGCTGCGCCGTGGAAGCTTTTCAGCTGGGCAACCAGGACGAAATAGCGCAGTTGGGTAATCTTCAGCTCGGGAAGCACGGTAAGTTTTCCTTATCATTTCATATTTATTATTAATTTTTATTTGCAGACTAATACTCTCAAGATGGGGCCAACGCAATCGGAGGTTCCCATGGCACTGCAACCCTACAAAAACTACATCGGCGGCAACTGGTGCGAAGGCCAAGGCGTCATCGCCAACCACAGCCCTTCGGATGTTCAAGACCTCATTGGCCATTACCACCAGGCCAGCGCCGAACAGACACTGGATGCCATCGCCGCCGCCCGCGTTGCCCAGCCGCAGTGGGCGATCAGCGGCCTGGAACAGCGCCAGCAAGTATTGATGGCCATCGGCAACGAGTTGATGGCGCGCGAGGAAGAACTCGGCGAACTGCTCTCCCGGGAAGAAGGCAAGCCGCTGGCCGAGGGCGTCGGCGAGGTCAATCGCTCCGCGCAGTTCTTCCACTACTACGCGGCTGAAGTGCTGCGTCAGATGGGCGAGACAGCCGCCTCGGTACGCCCTGGCATCGAGATCGAAGTCCAGCGTGAACCGGTTGGCGTGATCGGCATCATCACGCCGTGGAATTTCCCGATGGCCACCGCCGCGTGGAAGATTGCCCCGGCCCTGGCCTTCGGCAACGCCGTGGTGTTCAAACCGGCAAACCTGGTACCGGCCAGCGCCTGGGCCCTGACTGAAATCATCAGCCGTCAGGCCTTGCCCGCCGGCACCTTCAACCTGGTCATGGGCAGCGGCGCTGTGGTCGGCGAAAGCCTGATCCAGTCCGCCGACATCGATGCGTTGACCTTCACCGGTTCCCTGCAGACCGGTCGCCGCGTCGCGGTCGCCACCGCCGGCAATCTGGTGCGTTGCCAACTGGAAATGGGCAGCAAGAACGCCTTGGTGGTGCTCGATGACGCCGACCTCGAAATCGCCGTGGAATGCGCGTTGAACGGCGCCTTCTTCGGTACCGGGCAAAAGTGTACGGCCTCTTCGCGATTGATCGTCTGCGACGGCATCCATGACCGCTTCGTCGAGGCGCTGGTGGCACGCATGCGTCAACTTAAGGTTGGTCATGCGCTCGGACAAGGGGTGCAGATCGGCCCGGTGGCTGAAGCCCGGCAACTGGAACAGAACCTTCAGTATCTGCAACTGGCCGAAGACGAAGGCGCAACCCTGGTCGAGGGCGGCCAATTGCTGAACCTGCAACCGGACGGGCACTACATGCGCCCTGCCCTGTTCACCAACACCCACAACAGCATGCGCATCAATCGCGAAGAGGTTTTCGGGCCGATTGCCTGTGTGATCCGGGTCAGCGATTACGAAGAAGCCCTCGCCGTGTTGAACGACACCGAATACGGCCTCACCGCCGGGATCATCACCCAATCGCTGCGTTATGCCAGCGACTTCAAGCGCCGTGCCCGCACCGGTTGCGTCATGGTCAACCTGCCCACCGCCGGCACCGATTACCACGTGCCGTTCGGCGGCCGCAAAGCCTCCAGCTTCGGGCCGCGCGAGCAAGGGCAGTACGCCCGCGAGTTCTACACCGTGGTCAAGACCACCTACGTGCGTCCTTGAACAGGAGATCACCATGCACGATTTATTGATGATCGACGGCCTGCAATATTCCCACTGGAACGAAGAGATCTTTCGCCAGATGCAGGCCGGTGGCCTGAGCGCGGTGCACGCCACTATCGCCTACCACGAGAACGCCCGGGAAACCCTGTCGCGCATCGGCGAATGGAACCGGCGCTTCGAAACCTGGCCCGAGCTGATTCGTCCGGTGCGCCAGGCGTCGGACATTCGTCTGGCGCATCAGGAAGGCCGCGTCGGGATTTTCTTCGGTTTCCAGAACTGCTCGCCGATCGAAGACGACATCAGCCTGGTGGAGGTTTTCCGCCAGCTCGGCGTGCTGATCATGCAGCTCACCTACAACAACCAGAGCCTGCTGGCCAGCGGTTGCTACGAGACCGAAGACAATGGCATCAGCCGTTTCGGCCGCCAGGTGATCCGCGAGATGAACCGCGTCGGCATGCTGATCGACATGTCCCACAGCGCCGAGCGCAGCACCCTGGAAGCCATCGAGTTGTCGAGCCGGCCGGTGATCGTCTCCCACGCCAACCCATCGAGTTTCCATGCGGCCAAACGCAACAAGTCCAATGCAGTGTTGCGCGGCATCGCCGAGTCCGGCGGCCTGCTGGGTTTCAGCACTTACCCGTTCCACCTCAAGGGTGCGTCGGGCTGCACCCTGGAATCGTTCTGCGACATGGTCGCCAGCACGGCGGAACTGATGGGCGTCGAACACATCGGCATCGGCACCGACCTGTGCCAGCAACAACCCCTGCAAGTGCTCGAATGGATGCGCAACGGGCGCTGGAGCAAAGACAAGGATTACGGCGAAGGATCAAAGGACAACGCCAACTGGCCGGCACCGCTGCAATGGTTCCGCGACAGCCGGGATTTCCCGGTCATCGCCCAGGGCCTGCGCGACCGTGGCTTCGCCGAGGACGAGGTACGCAACATCATGGGACTCAACTGGTTGCGCCTGCTGGAAAACGCTTCGACGGCGCAAGACTGACTCTTGATCGACACCGTGAGGACAGCATGAAAAATAACAACAATAGCCTCCCGTTCATCTCCCCGACCGGCGATGCACAGCCCCAGGCGCGTATTTTGGAGGCATCATGAAAACATCCGACTCCCTGCAAGCCGACGTCCAGCCACTGGACCTTGCACCGCCGAAAAAAGACATCGACTGGCCGCTGTTTTTAATCAGTGGCGGCTTCCTCGGCGCCTTCCTGATCGCGGCACTGATCGACATCGATGGCGTATCGCTGTTGGTGAACACGCTGTTCGCCTGGTCGACCAAGTTCTTCGGGTTGTACTGGCAGATCCTGATGCTGGCGACCTTTGCCATGAGCCTGATCATCTGCTTCAGCAAGTGCGGGCGCGTCAGGCTGGGCGGCGTCGATCAGCGGCCCGACTCCAGCACCTTCAACTGGATCGCCGTGATCATGTGCGCCCTGCTCGCCGGGGGCGGCGCATTCTGGGCGGCGGCGGAACCGATGATGCACTTCGCCAGCCCACCACCGTTGTTCGCGGGGGTGCAGCCTCACACCGAAGCCGCCGCACACGCTGCGCTCGCGCAATCGTTCGTGCACTGGGGCTTCCTGGCCTGGGCAGTGCTGGGCAGTCTGCTGGCCATCGTGCTGATGCATTTGCACTACGACAAAGGCTTGCCACTGGCACCGCGCACCCTGCTCTATCCGTTGTTCGGTGAGCGTGCGCTCAAGGGACCGATCGGCACGCTGGCGGACGCCACCTCGATCATCGCCGTCGTCGCCGGCACCATCGGCCCGATCGGTTTCCTCGGCCTGCAAATCAGCAGTGCGTTGCACTCGGTCTGGGGCATTCCCAATGACCTGATGGTGCAGTCCATCACCATCGTTCTGGTCACCGTGATGTACACCACGTCCTGCCTGGTCGGGCTCAAGGGCATCCGTTTCGTCAGTGAAATCAACGTCTGGCTGATGATCGGCCTGGCGGTGTTCATGGTGCTGCTGGGGCCCACCGCTTTCATTCTCGGCGGTTTTCCCACCGCGTTCGCCTTGCACCTGGAGCAGTTCATGCCGATGACCCTGTTCCGCGCCGATCCGAAATGGCTCGACTGGTGGACGGTGTTCTACTGGGGCTGGTTCATTGGCTACGCGCCGATGGTCGCCCTGTATGTGGCGAAGATTTCCCGTGGCCGGACCATCCGCGAAGTGATCATGACCCTGTCGATCATCGCCCCGCTGGTGACCATGTTCTGGTTCACCGTGGTCGGCGGCGCTGGCATCGGCATGGAATTGCAGACGCCAGGCATCGTCACCGCCCACGGCGCGCAGCCCGAAGATTTGCTGCTGGGTGTGGCCCAGAACCTGCCCCTGGGAGGACTGATCTCGGCGCTGTTCCTGTTCCTGAGCTTCATTTCAGTGGCCACCAACGGCGATGCGATGGCGTTCACCGTGGCGATGGCCATGTCCAGCAATGACAAGCCGAAACCATGGCTGCGTGCCTTCTGGGCCATCGGCATGGGCCTGGCCGCTGTGGTGTTGATCACCATTGGTTCGGGCGGGGTCACGGCGCTGCAGTCCTTTATCGTAATTACTGCCGTACCGGTTTCACTGCTGATCCTGCCGTCGCTCTGGGATGCTCTGCGCATCGCCCGGCAGATGGCACGCGAGCAGGCAGTCTGATGATGAACAGTTCAGGAATCGCAATGATGTCGCACACCGACACAGACACCTCTTCGGCCTTGCGGCCCGCCGCTCGGGTCATGGACCTGGAGCGGCTGGGCAGCCACTTTCAAAGCCGCTTGAGTTTCGTGCGCAGCAGCATGCGGCGGATGATGAACGGGCAGTGGCGCATCCAGCGCACCTGTTTCGACCTGGATGCCGAGGGCTTCGGTACGGCGATCTACCGCATCGACACCGCCAGTGCCCACTATCACTGCGTGATTTTCTCCACGTACCTGCCACCGGAAAAACGCAGCGACCGGGTCATCGCAGATCAGTGGGATGTCACTTTTGTCCTGGTCGCCGGCGATGTCGATGAGCAGCAATTGGCTGACCTGCGGCGCAATGTGCCGTTGCAGGAAGCCGGGCGTTTTGATTCGCGAGTACTGGTGCTGTCGCGGGCCAACCGCAGCCTGCGCAACTTCGAGCGTTTCCTCGAAGCGCTGGCCGAAGGCTGTCAGCCAGACCCGAGACAACTGGCCGAGGTCGGCTACCTGTATCGCACCACCGCGGTGTACGGCAACGGCAAGTTCGGCATCGCCGACTTCAGTTGCCTGCAAGGCACTGCGGACTTCACGCAACCCTTCAGCGCCCAGATGTTTACCGTGTATCTACTGCGGCATTTCAGCATCGAGCAGATCGAACACATGGCCCGGGCGCGCAACCCGCAGCGGGCGGTGGGCCTGGACCCTGCCCTGCAGCGTTACCTTGGGGTCGGCAATTCCACGGGGCTGGGCATGGCGCCGTTCCTGATCAATCACCCGCAACTGGTCAACCAATGGCTGTGGGCCAGGGAGACCGCACTGGCGCAGGTTGTGGTGCAAGCGGCTGACTTGCCTCATGCCCAGCGCTTTCAGGCGTTGCTGCTACGGGCCCGCCGGCACTTGCAGCAAACCAGCACCGAGGACCAACGGCAAAGCGGCATCGACCAGCAGACGCTGGCCGATCTCGAACAACTGGCCGAGTGGTTCGCGGGCCAGTCGGTCAACGCGGGTTTGTGGTCGCGCCTGCAAGCCTGGGCCGAAGTGAACGTCGGCCCCAGTTGCCAGGAACTGCTGGTCAGCCTGCTGCTGGAGTTGTACCCCGAACAGGTCGATCCGCTGGCCGAGCAGATGTCGGTCAACGAGGGGTTTCGCCTGAACGCCGAGATGCCATTGGATGAGCTATGCGATCTCATCGAGACCAAGTACCGCTGGGCGCTCGACTACGACTTGAGCGACGCCGAGGCCAACCACTTTTTCTGGTATCGCTCGGCGGAAAAGGAAGAACCACGCTTGGGCGAACGGGCCATGGAGCCAGGCGCCGAGAAGGAAATGCAGTTGGGGATCGCGCACAACATTCAACGTTGTCATCGCGCCCTGCTTGCCTACCGCGAGCAACACCCACGGCAATTGACCGCGCACTTTCTGCTGGCGCTGCCGCAGTTCAAAGGCACGGTCTGCCGCCTGCAAGGCATGGCCCGCTGCGCCTTCGGGGAGATCCGCGCCAACCTGATGGACCGCGGCATGCTGCCGATCCACTTGCTGCGCTGCAAGCTGGCGTTCTTCGGCGCCGGCAAGTTCGACCCCAAGTCCAGCCGCTGGGTGCGCATCACCTTGTTTCAGGGGGCACCGCTGGTCAGCGAGATCGGCCAGCCGTTCCCCGACGACTGGAATTTTGCCGTCATGCCTGAATTGACCAACGTTACCGGAGCACTCTGAAATGCGTGTATCGCTCAATGAAATCCAGGTGATCTGCCGCAAGGCCTTCGAAGGCATCGGCTTTGCACCCGGTGATTGCGACGACGCCGCCGAGATGATTACCAGGCTGCAACAGCAAGGCCTCGACGGTATCGGCGCATTGAAAAAAGCGTTGGACTTCCTTCACGATGAAGTCGATCGCCCCATCGAAACCTGCTACGAAGACGCCACGCAACTGACCCTCGATGCCCATGGTCAGAGCGTGTTGCGCTGCGCCGCCCAGGCAATCGAACTGGGGGTAGGCAAGGCCTTGCGCGGTGGCAGTGCGCTGATCCGCGTCCGCCATTGCCACAACCGCATCCTGCTGCTGGGCTACCTGGCGCGCTGTGCCGGAGAGGGTCTGAATTTTTGTGTGTACTGGCGCGATGCCCGGCAGGAACTGGTGGCCACCTTCAGCGCCGGGACCACCGGCCCGGTCTTGCGGGTGTATGACCTGCCGCAACCGGCGCAGGGCGACGAGCAAAGCATCAACGTGCTGATTTCCAGACACTTCGCGCTACTGCCGCGCCTGAGTGCCGAAGACGCGGCCCCGACGCTTGAATTCAGTCAGCCAGCACCTGCGGGCGGGCTGCAGGTCAATGATGAAGTCTGGGCCCAGTTGAAAAAACTGGGTGAGCGGGTGCTGGTGGAAAGCACCGAAGAATCCCGTCGCCATGGCGCCGGTGAAGGCAGCGACGCCCGGTAAAACCCTCAAACCCGCATCAGGAATCATCAATGAAACAGGCGATCAAGACCGACCTCTTTGCTTCGCGCGCGCCATTGGAATGGGCTGTTGTCGGCAACGGCACGCTGTACACCGCGCAAATCCCCATCGACCGCCAGGGCCAGGTGGTGAGCGGCGGCATCGAAGCACAAACCCGGCAGACCCTGGACAACCTGCGCCATACCCTGCAAGCCGCCGGCAGCTCGCTGGACGCGGTCACCCAGGTGCTGATCTACGTCACTGACCGCAGCTACCTGGCAACCGTGAATGCGGTCTACGCCGAGTACTTCCAGGCGCCCTACCCTAACCGCGCCGCCATGGTCGTGGCGGGCCTGGCCCGGGAAGAAATGCTGGTGGAGCTGGTGGTGTACGCCTGTATGGATTGATGGACCTCGATTCCGCTTTTCTGTAGGAGCGAGCCTGCTCGCGAAGGACTCAATTACAACGCGTTGAATCAGGAAGCACGCGTTATCGTTGACGTCCATCGCGAGCAGGCTCGCTCCTACAGGGGGCAGCGTTGCCCACACGTTTCAATACCCTTCGTCGGACATTTGGCTCCGGCAGTAAACAGGTTCACGCCCGCCGTGAACCTTGTTCCAGGAAGCCAGTCATACCCCAGCGTTTTTCCTCTCCTTTCGTCGTCATCTCATCCGAGTTGTCCGTCCATGCGCCAAACCGCCGTTGCCTTGCGCTTTTCTTCGCTGTGCCTGTTTTCCCTGCTCCCCGTTTTTGCAAGCCCCGCCCACGCCGATGGGCAACGGCAACTGGTAGACGCCATCAACGACTATCGCGCCCATCCGCAACGCTGCGACCGGCGGCCGACGCAACGTTTATCACCCCTGACGCTCAAGTCGAACCTGGCCCTGCCCGTTGGTTATGGCGGTGGGTTGCGGGACCGGTTAAAGGCTTCCGGCTATCAGGCAACCATGGTGCGGTCCATCCGTGTGGTGGGTGCACGGGATGCCGAAGAAGCCTTCGATCTGTTCCAGGACGAGCACTGCGCCGCGCTGCTCGACAACCAATACGCCGACATCGGTGTCAGCCGCGCCGGGAGCGAGTGGCAAGTGGTGCTGGCACGGCCGGTGCTCGACGGGAAAACCGGCGATCCACGCAGCGCCGCACAGGCGTTGCTGGCGCAGGTCAACGCAGCCCGGGCCAAGCCGCGCCTGTGCGGTCGCCAGCGGTTCGCCGCCGCACGGCCGCTGTCCTGGAGTGCAGCCTTGGGCTCCGCAGCACAAAGCCACAGCAAGGATATGGCCTACGGCAACTATTTCGCCCACCAGGACCCCGACGGTGACATGCCCTCCGACCGCGCCAGGGCCGCCGGCTACCGTGGCCGGCAGATCGGTGAAAACATCGCCGCCGGGCAAGGTTCACCCAGCAAGGCCATGGCCGGCTGGCTCGCCAGCCCCGGGCACTGCGCCAACCTGATGAACCCGATGTTCACCCAGGTCGGTGCCGCTTACGCCGCCAACGCGCGCAGCGACAACGGTGTTTACTGGACGATGCTGTTTGGCGCGCCTTGAGCCGCTGACCGGACCCACCTTGCGGGCATTAAAAAGCCCGCACTGAGCGGGCTTTGTGGGTGAATGTAATAAGTAGGTGGCCGGTGCTGGTCTCCGGCTTACAAGGTTTATCAGGCCTCCCACAAAAGAGTCGTGAAACTGTAATGGAACTCTTCTGCTTCACACGGCATAAGGGCTGGATCCCAGCGCGGGGATCTTTCTAACCGTGTACCCTTCGGAACGCGCCCCACGTCTCCTTGCTATCCTTTTGCGCATCAGTCTGCGTCTTCACCTACAAGGTTGAGGATAGCAAAACAGGCACGATTGCCAACCGGGCTTTTAGACCGATTTCGACCAGCAGAAAACATGGCTGGACGGAAAAATACTATCGATCCAGGGATGACTTTACATGGATGAGTTTCACCGAGGCAGTTGCCTCTGCGGCGCCGTCAAATATCGCTTGTCGACCGAGCTGAAAGCCGTCACCCATTGCCATTGCAGCCAATGCCGAAAGGGCCATGGGGCTGCGTTTGCAACCTATGCCAGCGCCCCTGCCCTGGCGCTGACCATCATGACCGGCGCAAACTCGCTGCAGGCCTTTGAATCGTCCAGGGGTGTCACACGGCAGTTCTGTTCCCGCTGCGGATCTTCGATGTTCTGGACTGACTCGACAGGACCGTTTTCCGAGTGGATTTCGATTGCCCTCGGCACGCTGGATACGCCGCTACGACCAAACAAGCAAAAACATGTTTTTGTCAGCTCGAAAGCGGATTGGTACGACATCAACGATCAGCATCCACAAACGGACTGAGTGGTGTGAGTGAGCCCCACAGGGTGGGCTGAATTTTTGTGGTCACTGAAGATCCATTGTGGGAGCGAGCCTGCTCGCGATAGCGTCAAATCAGTCAACATTGATGTTGCCTGACACTCTGCAATCGCGAGCAGGCTCGCTCCCACAATGGTTGTACCCGGTGACCTTGCTGGAGAGCCTCACGAAGGCCTACGCACTACCCTCACCTTGCCGCTATCGCCGCCACCGCAGAACAACCGCTCGCCACCATCGGACTCGAGCCCCGACACGCCCACGCCTTCGGGCATTGTCAGGCTCTGCAGCACTTCGCCTGATTGCGGATCGATCCGGCGCAGTTCACTTTCATCGCCCTCCCACGTCCCGTGCCACAGCGCGCCGTCCACCCAGGTCACGCCGGTGACGAAACGGTTGGATTCGATGGTGCGCAGGATCTTGCCGGTCTCGGGGTCGATCTGGTGGATCTTGCGTTCGCGGTACTGGCCCACCCACAGCGTCCCTTCAGCCCAGGTCAGACCCGAATCGGTGCCTGCGCCGGGGGCAGGAATCGTCGAGAGGATACGGCCGGTGCGGGGGTCGATCTTGTGGATGCGGTCTTCGGCGATCTGGAACAGGTGCTCCCCGTCAAACGCGGTGCCGGCATGGGCAGCGACATCGATCGAGCTCAGCACCTTGCCGCTTTCCGGGTCCAGGGCGTTGATTTTGCTGTTGCTGGCGAACCAGACCTTTTCGCCGTCCCAGGTGACGCCGCACACATGATCGACATCGGCAAACGGGCCATATTCACGAATGATTTCAGCAGTTGCGTGTTCCATCTGGCATTCCTCGATAGGGGTTGGTGGCGTTCATCCTAGCCACCGGGCAGCGGCGCCGGGAGTAACAAGGTCGTCGCGAATCCCGGCACGGGCGGCATCATCCAGCGCCGCGCGCGACCACGGCCAAACCACTGCACCTTGCCCTGCTCCGCCAGCGTATCGAGCGCCCGTTGCACTGTACGCTGGCTGGTACCCAGCGCCAGGGCCAGGGCGGAGCTCGACCACGACTCGCCATCGGCGAGGCAAGCCAAAACCCCGGCAAATTTTTCCTCGACCGGTCGCGCCAGTGTCACCACCTCCGTACACACCGGCGATTGCAGGGCATAACCGCGTGCCGTTGCGATGACGTCGGCCAACGGCTTGAGTGCTTTACGCAGCCTGCCGATTTCCACCCGAAGCCGCGCGCGATGGGATTCATCCGAGAGTTTCAGACGAAATGCCCGGGCGATCAGCACTTCCCGCGTAACGTCGGCGGGCCATGCTTCGGCCAACGCACGGGCGAGCACGAACAGGATCGGCCGCGTCGCCAGCGGCACCGACATGCCACAGCCGTGCACAACGTACCGGCAGGCATCCACCACCAGTGACGTTGAACAGAACAACGCCTCAACGTCATCGAGCAACAGCGGCCGTACTTCACCCTGGGCAATCAGGCGTGCGGCGGGGGCATCCAGCAGATACGCAGCGTGCTGGACCTCAGCGATCAGCGCGGCAATCCCGGTTTGACCGGCAGCCTGCCCGGCCCTGTTCAACGCCTCCCGCGCTGCATGCGATTGCAGGCGGCGAATGGAGATCCCCGCCAGCAGCAGTTCATGGGTTGCCCGCAAGGCTGGCGGCAACGGGTCGGGGTCGAGTTCGGCCAATAACTGCTGCGCCTCATCGAGCTGACCAATCAGCAGCAAACGACGGATTTGCAGATAACGCGCATGGGCGGCATTGACCCGGTCACCGTGGTGTTCAAGGGTGACCCGCGCCGTTTCGAGCGCCTTGACCGGCCACCCGAGCTCCCGCGAAGCCAGGGCGATTTCCGCCTCGGCCACCACACAGCGCGCCCGGGCCAGCACTTCCCTGGGCGCAAAGGCCCGTTGCGCGCGCTTGACCAGCGCCCTGGCCCGCACCAGTTCGCCCAGTTGCGCCATGGCGATACCGCGCAGGGCCAGCGCCGGCGCATCGTCGCGCAAGGCCACGCGGTCCAGTGCGCCCAGCGGATTGCCCGCCGCCAGCGCCTGTGCGGCTGCCGTGATCATCGAGTCCATGGAAATCCCGCCACGCTTGTCACTCCCATCATTTGACACTCGGGTTTAGTCTAAATCACCACCTTTCACCAGGAGCGCAGAACGATGAACACTCACAAAACCGCGTCCCGGGACCAATGGCTGGCGGCACGCCTGCAACTGCTCGAAGCGGAAAAGGCCCTGACCCGACGCAGCGATGAAGTGGCCAGACAACGCCAGGCATTGCCTTGGGTTCGCCTCGACAAGGCGTACCGCTTCGATACCGACAACGGCAGCGCCACCCTGGCCGAGCTCTTTCAAGGGCGCTCGCAACTGCTGGTCTACCACTTCATGTTCGGCCCCGACTACACGGCCGGCTGCCCGTCCTGCTCTGCCATCGCCGATGGCTTCGACCCCATCGTCGTCCACCTGGCGAACCACGACGTGACCCTGATGGCGATATCCCGCGCGCCCTTGGCGAAACTACAGGCCTACAAGCGCCGAATGGGCTGGACCTTCCCCTGGGCCTCGGCCGCCGACAGCGACTTCACTGCCGACTTCAATGTCTACTTCACCGAAGCCCAGCAGCGTGAAGGGCTGGTCGAATACAACTACCAGCGCGGCGGTCATGCCATGGACGCCAGTGAAATACCGGAACCGGTGAAACAGTTCGCCGCGACCTGTGGCACCGATGCGCCGACCTACACCCGCGACCGGCCGGGGTTGAGTACGTTTGTGCTGGAAGACGGCGAGATCTATCACACCTATTCCACCTACGCACGGGGCCTGGACGGATTGTGGGGCATGTACCAATGGCTCGACCGCGCGCCCAAGGGCCGCAATGAGACGGGGCCCTGGTGGCGCCGGCATGATGAGTACCAGTGAGCGCCAGCGGTATCACTGTCCGCCGATGAAGACGTCCGCCAGTTTGTCCACCAGCGCCGGCTTGGTCTGGGAGACCCAGCGCCGGGTCGCCCATTCCTGCCATCCCCCGGCACTGTCCAGGGTGTATCGCGGCACAAAGTCGCCGAGGAACCGACCGAGGTTGTGCAGCGTGACGTCATGGCCGGCGTTGGCCATCTGCTCCAGCAAATCCCTCAGGGCCACTTCGAATTCCGGTGGCCACTGTTCGCCGGCCAACACCTGCTCGACCGTAGAATGTCGATCAAGGCCAAGCGAATTGCACACTGGCATTGGCATTTCCCCCGGTACGGCGTTGTGGATGAGTCAACCAAAGATGCTGCACAGCTCAATGCTGCGCAACCACTTCACTTGACGAGTCCCGGAATGACGATCGCTTCCCGAGACCAATGAAAGGTGTTCGCCGAGCTCCGTCTGCCCGTGCGAATGTTGTCGGTACACCACCAGCACCGCATCGCCCACGTCGGTATTGATCAGTTCGTTCCAACTGAACAGCGCGACATAGCCGTCACTGGCACGCGCCACCACATAGGCGCGTTTCCAGCCTTTGGGGTCATCACTCTTCAACCCGGCCTTGAGGACAATTTCCCGCAGCAACACCCCGCGATAGCCCTTTTTCTGTGCTTTTTGCGCATTGCCCTCGCAGGTATTGCTGGTCAGTCTCACCCAGTCGTAACCCGGCATGGCTTGCAGGTCGGCCACGCTCAGGCACAGCGGGTTCTGCACTTGCCCGACCACCTCCAGTGTCTGCTCAGCCACATTGATGATCGGGCGTGACAACAACACGGGTTTGGCGCTGGGGCGAACAAGGCTTTGCACAGTCGAAAAAATGGAACGCATGGCGATGCTCCTCTCGGGGGTTGACCAATCACCTGGCGGTCCTGGGCTGCCCACCGGCAGGCCAGGACCGGTCCCGTGCTTAAAGCAACGGCAGGCTGTAGCTGAGGATCAGGCGGTTTTCATCCAGGTCGCTGCTGGCATTGCCACGCAAGCTGGCGTTACGCCAGGAAATGCCCACCCCCTTGAGTGGGCCGCTTTGCAGCGCGTAGTCGATCCGCAGGTCGCGCTCCCACTCTTTACGATCACCGGCGGCGGAGTCGATATTGTCGCCGCTGAGATAAGTGACCACGGTCTTGAGCCCCGGCACGCCAAGCGCGACGAAGTCATACCCGTACTCGGCCAGCCAGGTGCGCTCGCCGGCGCTGAGGAACTTGCCGATCTGCCGGTCGGTGATCAGGTACGCGGTGGCGCCGTCACCCTGGTTGACGAACGGGAACGCGCTGTCGCCGGAGACTTGCTGGTAACCGGCGCTGAAGGCATGACCACTCAGGCTATAGGTGAACAGGGCACTCCAGGTGTTGTTGTCCACCTCACCGGCGTGGGTGTCGCCCGCTTTCCAGAAACCGCTGCTTTTGTAGCCCTGGGCACGTCCGGCCGCGTTGCCGTTCTTGCCATCGGCGCTGCTGTTGAAATAGCGCAGATCAGTCTTCAGCGCGCCGGGACCGATGGCCATTGTGTGGATCAGGCCGAGGAAGTGCTGTTGGTAGAAATCTTCGAGGCTGCCGTAGTAGTACTGGGCGGTCAGGTCCTTGGTGATCTTGTAGTCGCCGCCGGCGAAGACGAAGCTGTCCGAATCGGCCAGCGCGGTGCTGGCCGGGGTACCGGCGGGACGTGTCGCGCCGCCGATGCGCAGATCGATATCGTCGGTGGAACTGCGGGTCTTGGTGCTTTGCAGCTGGCCGGCGGTGAGTGTCAGGCCGTCGATTTCGCTTGAGGTGATCTGCCCGCCTTCGAAGGTTTGCGGCAGCAGCCGACCGTCGTTGAAGTTGATCACCGGCAACTTGGGCTGCAGGGTACCCAAGCGTGCTTCGGTCTTGGAAATCCGCACTTTGCCGGTCACGCCGCCCTTGGAATACTCATCGACCGCATGGCCGTCGCTGTCCGTGGGAAACAGCGCCCCCGGCGTGCGGTCGATACCGGCCTTGCCCACGCGACCGCCGCTGTCCAGCTTCAGCCCTGTCATGCCGATAGCGTCCAGGCCAAAACCGACGGTGCCCTGGGTAAATCCGGAGATCACGTTGAGTTGCAGCCCTTGCCCCCATTCCTTGGCCTGGTTGGTGTAGGCGGCATTGCCCACCTTGCCCTGGCTTTCCCGGTTGTCCGAATTGAAATAGAAATTGCGCAGGCTCAGCGAGGCCTTGCTGTCTTCGATAAAACCGGCGGCGATGGCCTGGTGGGTCAAGCCACCCAGGGTGATGGCCAGGGCCAGGGGTTGCAGCTTCATTGTGTTTACTCCGGTGCGGGGCTCTTGTTTTTTTGGTGTCCAGGGACCGGGTTTGTCTGAGCTCTGGCGGGCGGATTTCGCTATATATTTTTGTATACAGCGATAGGCGCAGCGAGAGCCTGGAAACCGTCTGGTCGGGCGGCATCTTTCAATATCCTGACTTTTAAGTCAATTTATTTTCCACAAGACATGCAGCCGCT
Organism: Pseudomonas sp. KH_046_1; assembly: GCF_057839025.1. Lineage (NCBI taxonomy): Bacteria > Pseudomonadati > Pseudomonadota > Gammaproteobacteria > Pseudomonadales > Pseudomonadaceae > Pseudomonas > Pseudomonas sp. KH_046_1. The sequence goes on along the minus strand of NZ_CM174481.1, from coordinate 2,645,468 downwards.
CAAGGAGGTGGCCGAGTCACTGAGCTCTACCGAGGTGTCAGAACCAAAAACTACTGCCGGCATGGTTTCTGAGGTACACGCGAGCGTTTTTTTTGCATGTGAGAATTTGAAAAACAACCAACTTTAGTTTTCCAGGCTACGGTCAAATACAGATTCAACAATAGGGAATGTGGAACTCGCGCAATTTCCAGTCTGGAAAGTTAAATCGGGAAAGCATTCTGTAGGAATCATCTCTCTTGAAAAAAAGAAAATTTACTTAAAATGTAGGACTAAGCTGACTTAACAAACGATCTACGTACTTTAAAATTCTTTCGTACAGAGCCTGACCTGTGTAGACGGGCTCACATCAACTTCGGATAACTGTTCACCTACCCCCTATACCTGCAGGATGGTACTTAGCTTGCTGCGCGGCAGTATAAATAAATCTTTGATCTTCATATTGCCTTGTCATCGGTTCTTATGGCTTATTAGCGCAATATAAGTCTGGCCGGTTTCTACTTGGGCTTACAATGGAAGTCTCGGATCGGTCAGGCTATGGGCGAGTCAGCTACCGGTTTTCGGCACTGGCGTCGTAACAGGAAGCGTGGAACGGTTCGGTGCCTAAAGCAGAAGAATCAAAAGCAGAGCATGAAGCTGTATTTTTAATAATACGACAGAAATCCAACTCCACACCGGACAGATGTTTTGAAAATAGATGATATCGTGTTAATAACTATTTCGCTCGCAATGGCTTTATTCTTGGGACTCGCAGCAAAGGGTTGCGCATTACTTATAAATGCGAAATTCGGCGGCAACATTCGAAGCGAACACCTTCATGTATTCGTCAATCCAATTATCATCTCCATTATAATTTACTACGCTCCAAAATTGACGATTTTTCTAGGTTATCAACCTTGACGACTAATTCCTAATGAACAACAAGACAGTGAGCGGAGTGGGTTCGGGGCCATGGTAGGAGAAGAGATTTATAATGCAGAAAGAGATGCCGCTAACGCTTGAAAACCAAGCGCACTTCCAGGTGGCTTTCAGGGAACTTCTTTTTCCCCTCAGACGCAATCTGGCTCTGATAGTTAAACAACTCAGGGCTCTACTGGACGTATTTTAGCTCAGTACGAATACACCCGACAGAATTAAAACCATAATAAAACATGGTAATTAGATGAAGCGCATGAATAGGGACACATTGAAAAGACTTAAGCTAACAGACCAACCATCAGCAGACCCTCTTAAACTCTTTTCATTAATTGAAAAATCTGTACTAGCTTATATACTGATAGGTTTGGTTTTTATTATCATGAGAAAAACAGGTCTAATAGAAGCAAGCTTGGGCAGCAGCATTGCATGCGGAACCATAGGTTATTTAGTCATAGCTACCAAACTAATCTATCATGACGAAGCGCTTTCCGAGTTAAGAACCCATGCCAATATAGATCCAGACAAACTGAAGATCGCGATGCTCGCAATCGATTATTCAGAAAAGAAAGACGGCGTTTACTACCCCAATAAAAAAACGCTTAGCATTTTTTACTTCTGTAAATCCGAGATTATCACTTACAAAACTAACGATGAAACGGCTATCTTTACGGGACCACACAACAGGCTACTAAGGCTTTCAAATTTAATCGCATGAGATACATATAACTGAGTACTCTATACAAGACACGACACGAGCCACACCTACTAATTACGTTAACCTGTCAACGACCAAAAGACGACCCTGCATCTATAGCTGTGACTATAGGTGCGGCACCGCGCACAAGTAAAAACAATAAATCTCTGAGAGCTAAAGCTATTATTCGCTTTTCATCTCTGCGGCTATTACCGCGAGTTCAACACGACTTGTTACATTAAGTTTTTTGAATGCTGAAGATATGTGACCCCTGACAGGATAGTTACTGACCCTCAGTTGCTGGCCGATTTATTTATTGGTCAAACCATTGACTAATAAGCGCATCACATCACGTTCTCTTCTTGTTATTTTCATTTATTACTCCGTACAAACTCATTCAAATCGCGCCTTGCAACTTCAAGTTTCAAAAACAGGCACGCTGCTACTGCTATTGTTTTGAAGCCAAATAGCTACGAACGAGACGAGCGGAAGAATTAAAAATTTACCGTGAATTTGTAACAGGCTGGTTCCACCAGGTAAGGTCGTTGACCTCGTCTCTCTCGATAAACTTCTGGGTAAATTCAGTGCGTGAGAAAGTCGATGCCGATTGAGCATTGCAAGCGCTGGACACCATGAATCTTCCCAAGGTCAACGCCGCACCTGATCACGCCGGCGGAATCGTCGCCAGCATACCGATCAGGATGGTCAACAGCAGAAAACCGCCGAGAAAAATCGTCATCTTGGCCATGGGGCCTCCCACACTATGAATTGGCGGTACAGGGGCGGCGTGTGCTGCCGTACCGGAGATTTATTGTGGGCTGGCGGCTGTATCCGTTACAGAGGCAGATTGCGCTGAAAAATACGGATCAGATCCGCTTTCAGGCTGTGCTTTCGGGGTTTTTCCAGGAAAGAGTTTGCGCGCGATGTCGACGAAAGGCGTGACGATCAGCCCCTGCAGCGTCAGGTAACGCTCGTGATCCTGCTCACCGGTGCCAAACTGGATGGACTCGGGTGTGGACCGGGTGACGTAGAGCGTGCCGAACATCCAGTCCCACAGTGACAGATTGATGCCGAAGTTCTTGTTGAAGTGTCGCGGTGCATCGCTGTGATGAATCTGGTGTTGCGCCGGGCTGCTCAGCACCCGCTCCAGCACCGGCCCGAAGGAAAACCAGACATGGCTGTGACGCAGGTTGGCCGCCAGGGCATTGAAGATGAACACCATGTAGGTCACGCCAAACAAGGTGTAGCGGCTGATCTCACCGCCACAGACGTACCAGAAGACACCGGCAAACGCGCCGACGCAGATGATGTCCGTGAGCTTTTCGACCACCTCTTCCAGAAAGTGCACGCGGCTGGCCGTCGCCGGCACCAGCACGGGCGCCGAATGATGGACTTTGTGAAAGGCCCACAGATACCGCGAATGAAAAGCGCGATGGCCCCAGTAATGGCTGAAGTCCTTGACCAGAAATACGCCCAGCCCATAGAGCAGGGTCAGCGCCAGGTGCTCCTCCACTTGCGTACGCGCGCCCCACAGTTGGGTGAAGAACGCGATGTAGTCCGCTGAACGCAAGACGTACGGATCCACCAGACCGACGATAGGCAGCACCAGGGCAACCTTGAGGATGGCGAGTACGAAGTAGTAGCGGTAGTCGAGCAGCGCCGAGCGATGCAGGTACACCCGGCGGCCGCCGATGAACTGCCAGAATGAGCGCGCGTCGGTCAGGCCCCGGGATTTCCGGTAGCGGAACAGGCAGTAGGCGACGCCGTAAGACATGCAGAGAAAGGCTAGACCGAGTCTGCCGTTGAAGTCGAAAATGCCCAGGAACTGCCGGGTGACCGGCTCGATCACCCATTGGGATAAATAAAGATGGATTGCGGCGAGAACATCCATACCGGGCTGCCCGACGTAAATGGAAGGGCAATAGTAAATGAGAATGAGTCTTTAGTGTGTTGAATTATGACCGGTTGTCAGCCACCCAGCGCAATGATTGCAAGGATCAGCACGCCCCCCGTGGCGGCCATGATCACCCCACCCTGCCATTGCGTGGCGCCAGCGTATCTGGCGAGCATCCAGCCTGCGATGAACAGCACCACGAGGCCGATCAGGTTGGACAGGCGGATGGCGAGTGCCGTCTGATCGAGCAGTATGAACGGCACCACCAACGGAAATGTCGAGCCCACGACCAACAGAAAAACACCGAGGGCGCCCCTGAAGTCGTTCCAGCCCAGGCCTGCCCTGATCGGCAAGGGGGGCTGCTCAATCAACCGACGGCGCAACAACTCCAGGCCTTCGCTGCCGGCCGCCGTCGCGAACTGCAACGGCAACACCTGCGCAACGAGCGCCTGACCGGCCGCGGCGTCCGCGCCATTGCGCAGGGCCATGTACAGCTTGATCCTGCGCGTGCGCTCGACCAGTGCGCGCAACAGGTACATAACCGCATCCGCCAGTCCCCAGGCGAGATTGCAGCCGAGCGCGGCAATCATCATCGTGCGTTCGGCTGCCTGGTCTGCCGTGGCCACGCTGATGGTGCCGGTGAACGTCATGGCCATCAGCAGGCCGAAGATCACCTCGGTAATGCGCTCGACAGGGTCCAGTACAGGCGCCCTCTCGAATCGACCATTGGTTGGCATGAATTCACCTCGTCGGAGTGTGCTTGCACGATATCGGTCAACGCTTCGGCCAGGCACCGGTTGTTCCGGCTGGATATCCGCATCCCCGTCAAGTGTAGATTGAACGGCTACACTCATGCGCACACGTTATCCGCTTCAAGAGGAGTGGTTCATGCTTGATTACTTCGCCCTGGGCCTGCTGGTCTTTGTCGGGCTTGTCCTGTTTTACGGGATCATTCTGCTCCACGACATCCCCTATGAAATTGCCGTCCACCGCAACCACCCTCACCAGGATGCAATCCACGCCACCGGCTGGGTCAGCCTGTTCACCTTGCACGCGCTGTGGCCGTTCCTGTGGATCTGGGCGATGGCCTATCGAGAGGACCGGGGCTGGGGTTTCAGTGACGGACATTCAGCAAAAAGTCATGTGGTTCACCTCGAACAACAGGTCGCCGAACTGCAAGGCCGGATCGAGCGCCTCGAGGCGGCGACGGGCACGACGCAGAACCGGGTACCAACGGACAATCTCGGCGAGGGCATTTGAGCCATGGATCTCTTACTCATTCTGACGTATGCCGCTCTCTGCGTAGCCATCTTCAAGATCTTCCGCATCCCCCTGAACAAATGGACGGTGCCCACGGCGGTGCTGGGCGGAGTCGTGATTATCGGCGCGCTGATTTTCACGATGAACTACAACCACCCCTATTCCGAGGTGGCGCGTTCCTATTTCGTATCGGTTCCGGTGATACCCGTGGTCAGTGGCCAGGTGATCGATGTACCGGTGAAGACCAACCAGCCCCTGGAAAAAGGCGATGTGCTGTTTCGCATCGATCCCGCGCCGTTCGAGTACCGACTGAAATCCCTCAAGGCACAACTGATTGCCGCCCAGGCCGATCGCGCGCGGATCACCGAGCTGATCAAGCGTAATTTCAGTACCCAACGGGAACTGGACATTGTGGTCGCGCGCAGTGATGACCTGAAGGCACAACTGGACAACGTGCAGTACGAACTCGACAACACCACCGTCCGCGCGCCGAGCAAAGGCTTCGTCACCCACGTTTCGTTGCGTCCGGGCATGATGGCGACCAAGTTGCCGCTGCGCCCTTCGATGGTCTTCATTCCCGCCGAAGGGCATTACTTCGCGGCGTGGATGCGGCAGAACAGCCTGTTGCGCCTGACCGAGGGCGACGAGGCCGAAGTCGCTTTTGACGGCATTCCCGGAAAGGTTTTCGAAGGCAAGGTCAAAACCGTGGTTTCGGTCATCGCCGAAGGCCAGGTTCAACCGTCGGGCACGCTGATCGGCTTCACTGGATCACCACCGGCCGGCCGGGTTCCGGTGATCATTGAAATCACCGATCCCGACTATGCCCAGTACGCCGGCCAGATGCCCGGCGGTGCCTACGGCCAGGCGGCGTTGTACAGCCAGCATTTCCATCACATCGCGATGATGCGCAAAATCCTCCTGCGCATGGCCGCCTGGATGAACTACATCTTTCCGTTCCACTAACCCGGCATCGACGGCAACTGGCTCAATCCTTGAATTGGGTCAGTTGCCGGCCGGTTGTGCCAGACGCCTGGCATCCGTCGCTTTACATGTCGTAGCGCAGAATCAACCCCACCGTGCGAGGTGCGCCGGCATCGACGATGTCGCCACTGCGGTTGTTGGTGATGTATTCCTTGTCGAAGGCGTTCTTCACGAAACCGGACACGGCAACGTTTTTGGTGACCTTGTATTCGGTGTTGAAGTTGGCCAGCCAATAGTTGTCGCTCTGACGCTCGCCGGTGACCTGCCCTGCGTCGTCGAACTCGTATTCCGACGGAGTGGTGCTCTGGTAGGTGACATCGGTGTTGAACGTCAGGCGGTCGTCCCAACGATAGGTGCCGCCGACCGACATCTTGTACTTGGGCGCATACAGGAACGATTCGCCGCTCATGTCGCGGCCATCACCTGTGACGAAGTCCTTGTACTTGCCATCGGTGATGGCACCACCGGCGGTCAGGGTCAGTTGCTCGGTAAGGTCTTTTTCGACGAAGACTTCCAGGCCCTTGATGTCGCTGCTGCCGGCGTTGAAGATGTGAGCGAACTGTGTGTCCGGGTCCAGCACGCTGACCTGCTGGTCCTTCCAGTCGGTGTAGTACAGGTTGGCGCGGGTCCGCAGGGTCTGGTCGAAGAACGATCCCCGGTAGGACAACTCGTAGTTGGTGGTGTATTCCGGATCGTACGGTTCGTGACCGCCACCGGCACGGACGTTGACGCCACCGCCGCGATAGCCTTTCTGCACCATGAAGCCCAGGTACTGATTGGCGGCCAGTTCATGGTCGATACCCAGTTTCGGCAACAGCGCATCAAACGATTTGCTGACATTGCCAGGGCTGGAGAAGTCGTCCTGGTCGATATCGGTGTCGTTGGTCTCGTGGTCGTAGCGCAGACCGGTGATCAAGGTCCAGCGCGGGGCGAACGTCCAGTTGATTTCACCGAACACTGCCTGGTTTTCAATCGTCGTGTCGCCCTTGGCGGTGCCGAACAGTTCGTCGTCGAACAGCAATTTGTCGTGGAAGTTGTTGGTACTGCGGCCGTAATAGGCGCCGACGAAGCTCTTCACGGTGTCCGAGGCGTAATTCAGACGCAGTTCCTGACTGAACAGGTCGCCGTCCTGCTTGCGCAGAACCACCTGGTTGTCCACGGCCGTCTGGTCGAAGTCCAGGCGGGCGTCGTAGTCCGAGCTGGTATTGGCCGTGAGGCTGGTCAGGGACCAGTGATCGTCCAGGCGGTAATCGACCTTGGCGCTGACGGTGTCCTGGCTGAGTTTGTCGTACGCATCGGTATTGGATGAAATCTTGTAGTAGCGGACCTTGTCGTTTTCACGCATGACCGAGTTGTCGCCCTTGCGGCTTTCACCGTGGGCGTAGGTCAGCAGCACATCGAGATCGTCGTTGGGCAGGATCAACAGCTTGCCGCGGGCATTGCTGGTACGGGTCGGGTTGGCGTCGTTACCCAGTGCGATATTGTCTATATAGCCGTCGCCTTCCTGATAATCCACGGCGATACGGCCGGCTATCTTGTCGTCGACGATCGAACCGCCGCCGGCCACTGCCGCTCCGCGCTCGTTGTAGTTCCCGGCGTTGGTCTGCGCGGAAAAACTCGGTTCGAAGGTTGGGTTTTTGGTCTGGATGACAACGGCACCGGCCAGCGAGTTACGGCCCTGGGTGGTGGACTGCGGGCCAAGGAAGACTTCAACCTGCTCGACGTCCCACAGCGGCATCGGGCTGAGGGTCAGTGCGCGGTTCGGCTGCACGGCGCCGTCGACGAACACCGAGACCGCGCCGTTGAGCGTGGCCGGTCCCTGGTCATCGAAACCGGACACCGGTACACCACGAATGCCCCAGTTTTCGTTACCGGCCTGGTTGTACACGCCCGGCGTACGGGCGAATACGTCGACCAGGTCATGGTCGGCCTTTTCCCGCAGCTATTTGTCGGTGACGACCACTACGCTCGACTGGGTCTGTTCCAGGGTGCGGTTGATTTTTTCACCCGTCACCGTGATCGGGGCGATTTCCATTGTGTTCGACTGCTCGGCCGCCCATGCGCTGTTCATCAGGCAAGCCGCCGACCCCACAGCCAACGCAATTGTATTTTTTTTGAAATTCACGCCCCGCTCCCCTGCGACAGATATTTTGTTTTTTTCTTACATCCAGAAAGCTGTTTTCCTACAGCGGGCGGGAGTCTAATCGAAAGCAATGCAGAAACAAATACTATTGATAACTCCTCTCATTTGTATTTGAGCAACCGACATGTATCAAATCGAATACATTTGAATTCGATTTGTGCCGCCTCAGGCAACGCTGTTTTTATGGATTTCAGGTGTTCAACGGCAGGTTGTGGCGCATCACGCAAGGAGACGCATGCAGGCGAAGGGTCGGCGGGAGTAGGCCCAGACAGTGGCACGCACCATTGCGGTGCTTGAATTATCGGCAAGGAGATATCGGGAAACGTCGAGCGAGGCAGCGAGGGTCGGCGCTAAATAATCCAATACAGCAGCAGGCGAGAAGCAATCCAGTGAGACGCCTGGACCACTCCCCATGCCAGCAGGGCACACATCAACAGGTAGCCCGCAAGGAACTTGAACATCGCCTCCCTTTCCATGCAACCCTCCCGGCTTTACAGCCAAACAGGGCGTTCAATGCCAACGCGTAACCGTTACGACGTCCCGTCTCGCCCGTGTAGGCTTCGATTGCCAGAATGGTTTCCAGTTCCATAGGCGCACAAATCGGGAAAAAACCTTGGGCAGCGGCGAACGCATGCGCGTGCCCTGCCCTGCCCTGCCGCGAGAATCACCGCCAGCGTCGGCCAACCCATGTTGTCGCTCATCGCGATCCTCCTGTGTGCATCCCGGCTTCAGGCCGGATCGCGATAGAACACGTCGTCGGCATACGGATACCACCAGTCCTGAATCTTCGGCTGGTGGTCGATGATGACCATTTTCGAGCGGCGGAACGCTTCCAGCCCCTGACGCCCGAGCTCGCGCCCAAGGCCGGACATCTTCCAGCCACCGAACGGCAGCGCATCGTTGTCGATCAGCGGATTGTTGACCCAGACCATCCCCGCCTCCAGACGCTCGGCGGCTTCCATGGCTTCGGCCAGGTCCGTGGAAAACAGCGAGGCACCGAGGCCGAACGGCGAGTCGTTGGCCAACCGCACCGCCTCATCGAAATCGCTGACCCGGCAGATCGCCGCCACCGGGCCGAAGCACTCTTCCTGCAGAATCGCCATGTCGCCGGTCACGCCGGTGAGGATGGTCGGCTCATAGAACCAGCCGACGCTGTGCTCGGGCGGAATCCGTCCGCCACACACCACTGTCGCGCCCTTGGCCACGGCGTCATCGACCAGGCGCATGACCTTGTTGCGTGCCGCCTCGCTGACCATCGGCCCGATCTCAGAACGTTCCAGGCCATGGCCAATGCGCAATGCGCGGCTACGCTCGGCGAACCTGGCGACAAACTCGTCATGGATTTCATCGACGACGTAGAAGCGTTCCGCCGAGGTGCAGATTTGCCCGCTCAAATGGAACGCCGCCGTCACCGCCCCCGCCGCCGCCACGTCCAGCGGCGCATGCCTGGAGATGATCAGCGGATCGCTGCCACCGGCCTCGATCACGCACGGTTTCATCCGTTCGGCGCAGGCCACGGCCACCGCCTTGCCTGCCGCCACGCTGCCGGTGAACGCCACCGCGTGGGTCTGCGCCGACTGCACCAGCAATTGCGCGGTGAGCGCATCGCCCGGCACACAAGACACCAGCCCAGGCAGCAACGCAGTGAAGTGTTCCATGAACTTGAGGGTGCACAGGGTCGTGGCTTCCGCCGGCTTGATGATGCAGGCATTGCCCGCCGCCAAAGACGCGGCGACCGTCCAGCACATCAGCAGGATCGGAAAGTTGAACGGCATGATGTGCACGCTGACGCCGTACGGCTCGTAACGCACATGCTGGAACGAACCGATCTGCGTGGTGCCGGCGACCTTGCCGGCATCGTCCCGGGCCATCTCCGCGTAGTAGCGAAAGATCGGCGCGCAGTTGGCCAGCTCGCCCATGGCTTCTGGAAACGGCTTGCCCATCTCCAGGGTCATCAGGCGTGCGACTTCACGGTTGCAGGTCACGCTCTGTTCGATGGCATTGGCCAGTTGATGCAGGCGCGCGGCGCGGCTTTTCGCGTCGATCAAGCGCCATTGGCGTTGCGCGGCGGTGGCGGCATCGGTGGCGGCTTGCACATCGGCTGCGCCACACACGCCGACTTGCCCGACCGGTTGCAGGGTCGCCGGGTCGAGCACTTCGCGCACACGGCCATCGGTCAGCGGCAGGAATTCAGAATTGATGAAACGCAATGCGGTGTCAGTGTTGAACGTGGCCATGGGATGATCCTTGAACCAATCGATAAGGGGTTTCGCGCAACGTCGCCAGGGTCTCGGCGGGCAGTTGATCGCGCCAGCCCGGCACGTGCCGGTCGAGCCATTGGCGCAGCGGCGCAAAGGCCTCGGCGTCCAGGGCGCGGACAAACAAACCCAGGGTGCGCGGCAGGTGCGCGAGGTAACCGTGCTTGCCGTCACGACCAGCCAGGCGCACGAAAATCCCCAGCACCTTGGCATGACGCTGGACGGCCAGGCGCCGGTAATCTTCGAGAAAAACCGGAGCATCCAGTTCCGGGCGCTGCAACAGGTAATGGCTGATCAGTGCTTCCCGCAGCGCTTCGGGCACATCGCGCCGGGCGTCTTCGAGCAGCGACATCAGGTCATAGGCCGCCGCCCCGACCAGAGCGTCCTGGAAATCCAGCAAGCCGCAGGCCGCCACGCCTTCACGGCCTTGCAGCAGCATCAGGTTGTCGACGTGAAAGTCGCGCAGCACCAGGGCTTCGCGGCGTTTTGCGACGTCGCGGCAGGCGTCGGCGAACAACGCCAGATACGACTCGCGCAGGTCTTGCGCCGCGTCCTTGCCGATCAGCAGCGGCACGTACCAGTCGATAAACAGCGCGTACTCGTCCGCCAGTCGCTGCCCGTCGTAAGGCGCCAGTTCCGTGGCTGGCGCTGCGCGATGCAACGCCACCAGCGTATCGACCGCCAGGTGATACAACGCCGACTCCGAATGCCCGGCCAGCAGCAGCCGGGTATAGGTGTCGTGACCGAAATCCTCGATCAACGCCAGCCCCGCCGCCTCGTCTACTTCCAGCAAGGCCGGCGCGGACAGGCCCAGCCCCTGCAACTGCCGGGCGATCCGCACGAACGGGCCGATCGGCTCGCTGTGTGGCGGCGAATCCATCAGCAACAGGCCGGCGCCGTCCAGGCGGAAATACCGCCGGGTCGAAGCATCCGCCGGCAAGGCAACCAACAAGGTCCCGGCGAAACCGGCACGGGCCAGAAAGGCGGCGCGCTGGTCTTCACGGGTTGGCAATGAAGCCCGTGCATCTGTCATGGCGATCACCGGATCATGTAGACCTTTTTGATGGTCTCGTGGACGGTGCACACACCCTTCCAGTCCTTGCCGAAGAAGGCGGCGGTGTCCGGCTTGATCTCGATCACTTCGCCGGACTCGTGGACGTAAGTGCAGTGACCTTCGAGAAAGTGGCAGAACTCGTCGCTGGTGACATGGCAGAACCACTTGCCCGGGGTGCAGATCCAGATACCGCATTCGGACTGGCCTTCGGGGCCTTTGTGCAGCACTACGCCGGATACACGGGACTCACCTTCAAGCATGGTCGGGATCACGCCCCAATCCTTGACGTCAGTGATGCTCAGCGGGTCGTACAGAAACGGGGTAGTCATTGTTTTTCTCCAAAAAAGTCCGTTGGCCCAATGCCGATCAGACACCGCGATCCTTGTGGGAGCGAGCTTGCTCGCGATGGCGCAATAACATTCAACATCAACGTTGACTGACCCGCCGCCATCGCGAGCAAGCTCGCTCCCACAGGTTTCGCCTTTTAACCGTTCAGCATCAGGTTCAAGCCAGCATGTACACGTTGCGCAGGGTTTCGCGGACGTTGCATTCGCCCGTCCAGCCGGCCGGGAACAGCACCAGGGTGTTGGGGCGCACCTCGATCACTTCGCCGTTGTCATGACGGTACGTGGCGTGCCCCGCGATGAAGTGGCACAGCTCGTCCCGGGGAATCGACAGCCGCCAGCGCCCGGGGGTGCACACCCACAACCCGGTTTCCGGACTGTTGTTCGGGCCCTTGAACAGCAAGCGGCCGCTGGAATGCGAGACACCTTCGACGGCGTCGCTCTGCACGCCCCAGTCCACCAGGTCGGTGCGGCTGCTGACGGCTTCGAGGTACGGCGTGATACCCGCCGTGGTGGATGAATCAGGCATCGTTAAGCACCTTGTCAAGAATCGCGGCCGCGTCTTGCGGCCCCTTGCGGGATTGCATTTGCGCGCTGGTGCGCTGCAGGCGTTGGCGCATCGCCTCATCGTTGAGGCACGCGTGGAGTTTTTCCGCGAGCTGTTCTTCGCTCCATTCGTAGCGATCGAGCTTGAAGCCGTGGCCGCTTTCTTCGGCGCGCATGGCGTTGTCGTGGCCGTCCCAGACGTAGGACATGACGATCGCCGGTTTGCCGAAGAACAGGCACTCGGTGAAGCTGTTGTTGCCGCCGTGGTGGATCACCGCGTCGACCTGGGCGATCACCGACGGCTGCGGGAACCAGTTGGAAATCTGCACGTTGTCCGGCAGGTCCGGGTATTCGTCGAGGTGTTCGCCGACGTTGAACAGCGCCCGGTAAGGCAGCTTGCCCACTGCATCGATCAGGCGTTTGAGCAGCTCGACATCGCCGGAACCGAGGCTGCCGAAACTGGCGTACAGCAGCGGCTTGTCGTTGTGGGCGCGGAACTGAGGGATCTCGTACGGCGTGTCGTGGCGCACGCAACCTTGCAGGTAATGGAAACGCTCGGCGGGCAGCGGATGGCGGCGGTCGAACTTGACCGCATCCGGGTACAACAACAGGTTCATGAACGGCGAGGCTTCAAAGAATGTGCCCAGCGGATAGGGCTGCTCGCCATGGGCCTGGAGGAACTGGTTGAAGTCGTCGTGGATCGGCCCGACCACTTCCTCGAAACGCTGGCGGAATTGCACGTGGCCGGCCTTGTCGTCGATGCTCATGCCCGACAGGTGCGGCGGGATATCCGGGTCTTCGATCTCGTTTTCCGAGCAGGAAATGATCCGCACCCACGGCTTGCCGTATTGCTTGATCGCCGGGAACAGGATCACGTTGTCGACGCAAATCAGGTCGGGCCTGACCTTGTCCAGCACCGCCGGCAGGTCCTTTTGCGCCCACTTGGCGGTTTCGACGATGGCCGCCCAGCATTCCTTGACGTAGTTGTCGATCTGTTCCAGCGGCGACTTGCGGAAATTCGGAATGTGGCCGTTGATGAAATCCACCCAATAGCGGGCCATTTCTTCGGCCGGCATCGGCGCCGACATGTTGACCATGTGCTCTTCAAAACCATAACCGGCGTAGACACCGCTCATGCCCGGGTCGGTGAGGAACACCGCTTTGTGCCCCAGGGCTTCACAGGCCTGGGCGATACCCACTGAGTTCAGCGCCGGGCCGTAGGCGGCTTCGGGGAAGAATGCGATCACTTTCTGTTTCATCGAGTGCTGCTCCTGCCTGGTCTTTTTATTGTTCAGCGCGTCAATACGCGGGCATGCCGGGCCTGCCAGCCCAGCCGGATGGTCGTGTCGATTGCAAAATGGGCGAATTCGAACTGTGAGGACGGCACGCGCACGATCAGCGGTTTATCGCTGAGGGGGGTCTGCACGTGCAGGTTGGTGTCGAGGCCGTGGTAGGCGACTTCGACGATCTTGCCGCTGACCTGGTTGGCGCAATCGCCGCCCTGCTCCGTCAGCACTTGCAGGCGTTCGGGGCGCACCACCACGGCGACGGCTTGGCCGGTCACCAGCGGCGCGTCGGTTTCGACGCTCAGCTCCTGGCCGTTGACCCGTACCGAGTGCCGGCCCGAGCGCACGCCTTCGAGCAGGTTGCTGACGCCGATGAAGTTGGCGACAAAACGGCTGTTTGGGTTTTCGTAGAGTTCGGTCGGGCTGCCGCACTGGCACACCTTGCCGCCGTCGAGCACCGCCATGCGGTCGGACATCACCAGGGCTTCTTCCTGGTCGTGGGTGACGATGATGAACGTGATGCCGCTCTCGTGTTGCAGGCGCTTGAGTTCCAGCTGCATCTTTTCCCGGAGTTTCTTGTCGAGGGCGCCCAAGGGCTCGTCGAGCAGCAACACTCGCGGGCGTTTGACCAATGCCCGTGCCAGCGCCACTCGCTGGCGCTGGCCGCCGGAAAGCTGATCGGGTTTGCGTTCGGCCAGCTCACCCAGTTGCGCGGTGCTCAGCACTTCATCGACCCGGCGCCGGATTTCGCTTTCCGGCAGGCGCTCCATTTCCAGGCCGTAGGCGATGTTCTTGCGCACGGTCATGTTGGGAAACAGCGCGTAGGACTGGAACATCAGGTTCAGCGGACGCTTGTTGGCCGGCAGCGGCGAGATGTCATTGCCGTCCAGGTAGATGCAGCCACCGCTGGGGGTCTCGAAACCGGCGAGCATGCGCAGCAGCGTGGTCTTGCCACAGCCGGACGGCCCGAGCAGAGCGAAGAACTCGTTCTCGCGGATGCTCAGCGACACCTCGTTGACCGCCAGGCCGTTGCCATAAGACTTGCTGACCTTATCCAGGATCAGTACCGCAGATGAATTATTCATGGGTGCGAGGAGCCTTGTTGAGACGCTGCGAAGCCAGCAGCGCGGTGATGCTGACCAGCATCACCAGCGTCGCCAGAGCGTTGATTTCCGGGGTGACGCCGAAGCGGATCATGGCGTAGATCTGCATGGGCAACGTGGTCGAGGCCTGGCCGGAGCCGGAGTTGAAAAAGGCGATGATGAATTCGTCCACCGACAGGGTGAACGAGAGCAATCCACCGGCCAGCACACCGGGAAAAATCACCGGCAGCAGCACCCGGCGGAACGTGGTGAGCCAGCTCGCCCCCAAGTCGATCGAGGCTTCGAGGATCGAATAGTCGAAGTGCTTGAGCCGCGTGCGCACCACCGCACAGACGAAGGCGATATTGAACACGGCGTGGCTGATGATGATCGAGTGCAGCCCCAGGCCGACCTTGAGCAGGTTGAAAAAGCTCAGCAGCGCAATCGCCAGCACGATGTCGGGAATGATCATCGGCGCCATCAGCAAGGTGTCGACCACCTGGCCTTTGTCGTTGCCCTTGCGGCGCAACTCGATGCCCAGCGCCAGGAATGTGCCGAGCACGCAGGCAATGAAGGTCGCCGACAAGGCAACGACCAGGGTGTTGAGCGCCGCCGACAGAATCGCCGTGTTGTGCGCCAGTGCCGCGTACCACTTCAGCGATACGCCACCCCATGCGGTGGGCAAGCCGGACTTGTTGAACGACAGCAGGATCAACACCAGGATCGGTATATAAAGGAAGGCGTACACCAGCCCCAGGTGTGACCCCAGCAAAGTGCCGCTGACAGAACGTGGCTGACTCATGAGCGCGCCCCTTCTGCACGACGGGCCACCAGTGCCTGGATGAACAACAGGATCAGCATGATCGCGATCAGGAAGAAGCTCAGCGCCGCACCGAACGGCCAGTCCCGCGCCGTGAGGAACTGCGAATAGATCAGGTTGCCGACCATCTGCACCTGCTTGCCGCCCAGCAGGTCGGCAGTGATGAAGTTGCCGATGCTCAGCACGAAGACAAACACTGCGCCCGCCGCGATACCCGGCACGCTCAGCGGCAGGATGATCCGGCGGAAGGTCATCCAGCCCGAGGCACCGAGGTCTTTCGAGGCGTCCCACAATTCGTTGTTGATCCGCGACAGCGACGAGAAAATCGCCAGGATCACAAAGGGGATGTAGTTGTAGACCAGCCCCAGCACCACGGACGACTCGGTGTACAGCAGGCTGATGGGTTCGCCGCTGTAGCCGAGCATTTGCAGCAGGCGGTTGATCAGGCCTTCGCGGTTGAGCAGGACGATCCAGGCGTAAGTGCGGATCAGGTAATTGCTCCAGAACGGCAGCATCACCAGAAACAGGTACACCGCCTGACGCCGCCGTGGCGCACGAGCAATCGCATAAGCTGCCGGGTAGCCAATGAGCACAGCAAACAGTGTGGCCAATCCGGCAATCTTGGCCGACTTGAGCAGGATGCCCAGGTACAGCGGATCGAACGCACGCTGGTAGTTTTCCCAGGTGAACAACCAGTCGATGCCGCCATACGCGCCGCGTTCGACGAAGCTGTAGACCAGCACCAGCAGGCACGGAATCACCAGGAACATCAGCAGCCAGCCAAAGCCGGGCGCAAGAAGCCAGGCCGACAGACGCCTGTCAGCATGCAAAGCACTCATTACCCATATCCTCCCGCCTCAGGACAGAGGCGGCTTGCGAGCGTGGCGAGGCATGCCGGGCATGCCTCGGATCGACGTGGCGTTAGTTCTGCGCCGCCATGATTTCGGTGACGGCGCGGGTGTAGGCCTTTTGCGTGGTGCCGCCCAAGTCACGCAATTGCTCCATCTTCACCAGCTCGCTCGGCGTCATGGTCAAATTGGGGTATTGCTTGAGCAGGTCCGCGGACAACCCGGTCATGGCCGCCTGGTTGGGGACTTTGTAGAGGATGTTTTCAGCGACCCAAGCGTGGTTTTCCCTGGCCAGCATGAAGTTGATGAACTTGAAGGCTTCGTCCTGGTGCTTCGAACTCTTGAGCACCACCATGGTGTCCACCCACAGGTCGGAGCCTTCCTTGGGCACCACGAACTTGATCGCCGCGTTGGCCTGGGTGCCGTAGTTGCACCAGCCGTCCCAGGCGTGGGCCATCAGCGATTCGCCGGAGGCCAGCTTGGAATAGAAGGTAGTGTCGTCGAAGGAGAGAATGCGTTTCTTGGTGGCGATCAGTTGGTCGCGAACCGCGGCGATTTGCGCGGGGTCGCTGTCGTTGACCGACCAACCCTTGGCGAGGAAACCGGCACCGAGCATCCAGCGGTCGGTGGCGAGCATCGTCACCTTGCCCTTGAGGGCATCGCTCGGATTGAGCAGCTCGTTCCAGCTCTGTGGCGCCGGCGTCACCTTGTCGGAGCGATAACAGATACCGGTGGTGCCCCAGGTGTAAGGCACGGAGAACCGATTGCCCTGGTCATATTCCAGGTGCGTGGCTTCGGGGTAGAGGTTTTTCAGGTTGGGGACCTTGACCGGATCGATGTCCGCCAGCAGCCCCTGTTTGTGCAGGACTTCGGCGAAAGGCGAGGAGACGAACACCACGTCGTACCCTTCACCACCGGAGGCCATCAGCTTGCCCATGATTTCTTCGTTGGTGGCGTGCAGCGCCTTGTCGACGTCCACACCGCTGGCAGCCTTGAACTTCTCCAGCGCATCCGGGGCCATGTAGCCGTCCCAGATGGAAATCACCATGTCTTTCGCACTTGCAGCCTGTGAAGCGATCGCCAGGGAAACGGCCAATCCCACGCACAGAAGATCATTCAGCTTGCTCATAAATACTCACCCGACGATTGTTTATTGTTGTGTTCGAAGGCAGTACGGCAAAACGAGAAACGATTACTGGTGTTTTTTTTTAGAAATTAGGACCAGTATCAAAAGATGTCAACGCATTTTTTCCGGCCTGACGCTTCGCCGGCGCATGACTTAAGATGAGCAACCGAGCCCGACAGCGGATCACAACGAGAAAAGACGCTTGAGCACGACAGCCGAAAAAAAACCGCGCACCAATCACCTGGAACTGGCCCGCCGCATCCTCGAGCACACCCAGGAAAGTGGCCTGATGGCCGGCGACCCGGTGGCCGAACAGGCCCTGGCCCGGACCTTCCAGGTCTCGCGCACGCTCATTCGCGGCGCGCTGAAAGTGCTACTCGAAGAAAACCTGCTGAGCCACGAAGCCGGCAAGGGCTACCGCTTGCTGGCCTCACCGGCGGGTCAGGCCTTCAACGCCGCTCTGCCGCAAGCCGAGGAAGAAGAACTGGCCGCCTCGGTGCTGCGCGACCGCATGGCCGGGCGCCTGGGCGACAGCATCAGCATCAGTGAACTGATGCGCCGCTACGACATCGGCCGGCCGGCGGCACAAAAAGCCCTGCAGCAATTGAGCGAGAGCCAGGCCATCGAGCGCGGCCCCGGCCAGTCCTGGCTGTTTCGTCCGTCGCTGAACAGCCTCGCCGCCCTTGAAGAAAGCCTGAAATTCCGCCTGATTCTCGAACCCGAGGCCTTGCTCAGCCCGAGCTTCAACGCCGACCCGCAACGCCTTGCGTTGCTGCGCAGCGCCACGCAAAGCCTGCTCGCCCGCCCCGTGGAAGATTTCGATATCCAACAGTTTCGCGAACTGGACATCAGCTTCCACGAACTGCTGGCCCAGAGCTGCGGCAACCGTTTCATCAGCGACGCCCTGCTCCAGCATCAAGGCCTGCGGCGCCTGCCGAACCTGCTGCCCTCGGTGAGCGTGCACCGCCTGCAGGAAGCGCTGCGCGAACACCTGCAAATCATCGCGCAGATCGAACGCGGGCAGATGGAGATCGCCGCCGACCTGCTGCGCCTGCACCTGCGCCTGAGCGCCGCGCAACGCCCGCAAACCGCCAACCGTGGCATCCCGCAAAGCCATCTGTTCGGGCGTCGCTAACCGGCTCGCAAAAACATGATGATTTTTTTTTGAAAATAAGACAGCATCAAAAACACCTTCAGGAGCGGCGGGTCTGACCCGCCATGGACAGTCCCTCGCCATGCAAAAACAAAAACTGATCGCCCTGTTTCCGGAAGCCAGTTTCGGCGCGGCCTTGAACTGCATTGGTATCGCTCAGTCGCTGCGTGAACTGGGTGCCAGGCCGGTGTTCATCTGCCATGAACATTTCCAGGGGTTGTTTGCCGAATACGGTTTCGACGAGTACCCGATTCCGCAAGTGAGTCCGCTGTCGGCGGCGGAACACCAGCACTACTGGGAGCGCTTCATCGAGCGCAGCATTCCCTACTTCGACCAGACCCCGCTGGCGCAGATCGACAGCTACGTGGCGCCGGCCTGGGAAGCCATCATCGACACCGCCATCGAAGCGGAAAAACCCTTGCAGCAGTTGCTTGGCCGCCTCAAGCCCGACGTGATCGTGCTCGACAACGTGGTGATGTTCCCGGCCATCGCCAACGCCGGTTGCCCCTGGGTGCGGGTGGTGTCCTGCGCCGAAACCGAACTGCCGGATGCGGCCGTTCCACCCTACCTGTCCGGATGCCTGGCCAGCGACACCCAGGCCTGCGAGCGCTACACCGAGCAGTACCTCAGGGCCGTCGCACCGGCCCATGAACGCTTTTCGCAATTTCTCCTCGGCAACAATACGGCGCCGTGCCCTGCGGGGCAGTTCCTCACCGACTCGCCGTGGCTCAATTTGCTGTTGTCACCGACGCCAGTGCGCTATGAGCGCCAGCAACCGCTCGATCCGCAACGCTACGTGTACCTCGACGGCTGCGTGCGCCGCGAAGCGCCGTACATCGTCCCGGACTTTCCACGGCACAACGACGCGCCGCTGATCTACCTCAGTTTCGGCAGCCTCGGTGCCGCCGACACCGGGATGATGAAGCGCCTGATCAGCACAATCGAAACCTTGCCGTACCGCTTCCTGGTCAACGTCGGCGCCTACCGCGACATGTACACCACCGTGCCGGACAACGTGTACCTCGACAGCTGGTTTGCCCAGCCGGCGGTACTCAAGGAATGCCAGTTGTTCATCCACCACGGTGGCAACAACAGCTTCTGCGAAGCGCTGTACTTCGGCCTGCCATCGCTGATCATTCCGTACTGCTGGGACGGCCACGACAACGCCGCCCGCGCCGAGGAAGTCGGCGTCGGCCGCTACCTGCCGCGCTTTGCCGATCCCCTGGCCGCCCTGCCCGCCGCTCTCGAACAGCTGCTGGCCGACCAAGCGATGAAACAACGCCTCAAAACGTTCAGCGAGCGCATGCAGGCGACCCGCGGCACCGACATTGCCGCCCGCGCCATTCTTGACCTCTAGCCAAAACAACAAAAACCGTCGGGCAACCGAACGCAATCGTCGCTGCCCGACACACTGCCGGAGTTTCAGCATGAATGCCCCACCGCGTCTCGATGCCCTCGACCACGTCCTGCCCCATCCCTTCTGGCAGGACACCGTCACCCCGCCGCCCGCCGCACCTTCCATCACCGGCACGGTGCAGTGCGACCTGGCGGTGGTCGGCGGTGGATTTACCGGATTGTGGACGGCGTTGCTGGCACGCCAGCGCGACCCCGGGCTGAGCATCGCGATCATCGAGGCGCGACGCTGCGGCGGTGAAGCCAGCGGGCGAAATGGCGGTTTCTGCGCGCCGAGCATTTCCCATGGGGTCTCCAACGCCCTCAAGCGTTGGCCGGATGAAGCGGAGCAACTGATCCGACTCGGCCGGCAGAACCTCGATGCACTGGCCGCCGACCTGCAACGCTTTGGCATGCACGTCGAGTTCGAACGCCAGGGCAAACTCAACGTCGCCAGCCGGCCGTGGCAGGTCGACGGGCTGCGCTCGATGCAGCGTAACTATGCGCGATTCGGCATCGACTGCCAGTGGCTGGAAGGCGGCGACCTGGCACGCAAGCTTGATTCACCGGCGTATGTGGCCGGCCTGTTCGAGCCCAACTACGCCCTGCTCAACCCGGCGAAAATGGCCGCTGAATTGCGCCGCGTTTGCCTTGAGCAAGGCATTCAACTGTTCGAAAACAGCCCGGTCCTGCAACTGCAAGCCAACAACGACAATCTTCACTTGCGAACCGCTCACGGCGAAGTGACCGCTGGAAAAATCGCCCTCGCCACCAACATCGCCCCGCCGCTGCTCGGCCATCTGGCATCGAGCGTGATCCCGGTCTACGACTACAGCCTGGTCAGCGAACCCTTGAGCGATGCGCAGCTGCAAGCCATCGGCTGGACCGGCCGCTACGGCATCGCCGACGCCGGCAACCAGTTCCACTACCTGCGCAAGACCGCCGACAACCGCATTCTCTGGGCCGGCTTTGATGCCATCTACCATTTTGGCGGGCGCCGCGACGAAGCCCTGACCCAGCGCCCGCAAAGCTTCCAGCGCCTGGCCGAGCAGTTTCAACAGACCTTCCGGGCATTGGGCGACGTGCGTTTCAGCCATGCCTGGGGCGGCATCATCGACACCTCCGCGCGCACCACGATGTTCACCGGCTGCGAGCACCAGGGCCGCGTCGCCTATGCCCTGGGCTTCACCGGGCAAGGGGTGTCCGCCAGCCGCTTCGCCGCGCTGAACATGCTCGACCTGCTGGCCGGCGAGCGCACCGAACGCACCGAGCTGCTGATGACTTCCAAGGCGCCGTTCCGCTTTCCGCCCGAACCCTTGCGTTATGTCGGCGTGAAACTGGCCCAGCGTTCACTGGCGCGCGAAGACCGCGACGGTCACCGCGACCTGCTGCTCAAGACCTTCGATGCCTTTGGCATCGGTTTCGATTCCTGATCCGGAGACCACCATGTCCACAGCCCTGCCCCGGCACGTCATCGACTTCGCCAGCGACCTTGCCCCCCGTGAAACGGAAATCAACGACCCGGCCGTGGTCGACGCGCCTTATCGCAGCAAGAGTTGGCGGCACTTTGTACAGTCCGGGAAAAACGCCGTGGCCGGCATCTGGGAGGCGGGACCGCACCGGGAGCGATGCCAGTGCGATTACGACGAGCTGTGTCACATCCTCGAAGGCAGCGTACGCCTGACCGATGCCGAGGGCGTCGCGCGCACGTTCGGCCCCGGTGACTCCTTCGTGGTCGCCAGCGGATTCAACGGCACCTGGGAAAACCTCACGACGGTGCGCAAGGTCTATTTCATCCTCGGCTAACGTACCTGATTACGTCCGTTGCGCTTGGCCTGATACAGCGCATCGTCGGCACGGGTCAGCAGGCTTTCCGGCGTGTCGCCGGGGTGTGCGTGGGCCACGCCGAACGACGCGGTGATGGTGTCCAGCACGGTGTCGGTGCCCCGGGCCTTGACCCGCAGCGCCTGGACTTTCAGGCGCAGGCGCTCGGCAAAAGCGCCTGCGGCGGCCAGGTCCGGGCAGTCCTTGAGCACCACGCAAAACTCCTCGCCGCCATAACGCGCCGCGAACGCTTCGCCGGGCAGCGAATCGCGCAACACCCGGGCGACATGCTGCAGCACGCGGTCGCCCAAGGGATGGCCGTACTGGTCGTTGAATTGCTTGAAGTGGTCGATATCCAGCATCACCAGCGCCACGCCCGTCGCCACGTTGCCCATGGCCTGCTCAAGCTGGCGGTTGAAGGTGGTGCGGTTGAGCAATTCGGTCAGGCCATCGAGAGTCGCCGCCAGTTGGGCGCGCTCCAGTTTGTCCCGCAGGCTTTTGATTTCATGCTGCGCCGACTGCAACTGAGCGAGGAAGTGTTCCTGCTGGCCCTGCATCAGCCGGGTGCTCTGTTGCAGCTGGATCAGGATGCTCGGCAAGCGCTCGCTGGCGGGTTCTTCGAGCATCTGCAGGTATTGGCCGAGGCTGGCCTGGAAGCTCTGGTTACCTTTCACGCTGCGCGAAACATCGCGCTCCATGTCGTCGACCAGGTTGATTGCGTCCTGTTGCCCGGAACGGGCATCCGCCAGCTCATCGCGGATGATGTACTCGCGAAACAGTTTGGTGGCCGACTCCGGCGGGAAATAGTCGAAGTCGTTGACCAACCGGTCCAGGTGCCGATTAAGCTCCGGCTCCTGGCCTTTGCTGTAGGTGTACCAGAGCGCGTAGTGCACCGGGTTGGGCGCAATGTTGTGACGAACCATCAGCGGCACTGCCTGCTTGAGCAACGCCGCGGCCTCGCGGGAGTCTTCCGGATACTGCGCTAGAACAGTCGCACGCGTGTCTGATTGGCTCATGGTTTCACTGTGGTTGTTATTATTTGGCGATTGGCAAACTCGCTGAGCATAGCCATACGCCCGACAAACGACCATCCCGAATTACACAATCATTTCAACCCGGCACGCCCGAGGTATTGCACCCAGTTTTCTGTAGGAGCGAGCCTGCTCGCGATGGCGGTGTATCAACCAACGACGATGTTGGATCTGATGGCCTCATCGCGAGCAGGCTCGCTCCCACAGGGTCCTGCGTTTTAACTGACTACCATCACCACTGCGCGAAAGCCGCAAAGCTTGAACCCGAGTTATTGCACCAGGCTTTTTTGTGGGAGCGGGCTTGCTCGCGAAGACGGTTGCACATCCAGCATCGATGTGACTGACATACCGCTTTCGCGAGCAAGCCCGCTCCCACAGGGTCCTGTGTTTTAAGTGACTACCATCACCACTGCGCGAAGGCGGCAAAGCTTGAACCCGAGGTATGGCACCAGGCTTTTGTGGGAGCGAGCCTGCTCGCGAAGGCGGCGGCACATCCAACATCGATGTGGCTGAAATACCGCTTTCGCGAGCAGGCTCGCTCCCACAGGGGGCCTGCGGAGCCTGTGTTACCGCGCAGCCCAGGCATTGAAGCGTTGTTCAAGCTCCTCGCCATGGTCGACCCAGAACTCCGCGTCCACGGCCCGGGCGCCGGCCAGGTTGGCCTCGGCGGTCGGCAGTTGGTCCTGCACGTCCTTGGGCAGCAATGGCAGGGTCTGGCGATGCACCGGCCCGTAGGGGATGGTTTCCGAGAAAACCTTTTGTGTCTGCGGCTGGCTGGCAAATGCGATGAAGTTTTCCGCCAGCGCCTTGTTCGGCGTGCCTTTGACCACCGCCCAGTATTCCGGGTCGTACAGGCTCTGCGGCCAGACGATGCTCAGCTTCATGCCTTCCTTTTGCGCCGAGGCAATCCGCCCGTTGTAGGCGGCGCTCATCACCACGTCCCCGGCCACCAGCCATTGCGCCGGCTGTGCGCCCGCCTCCCACCACTGGATGTTCGGCTTGATCTGGTCGAGCTTGGCAAAGGCCCGCGTCACACCTTGCGGGGTTTTCAAGACCTTGTACACGTCGTCCGCCTTGACGCCGTCCGCCAGCAAAGCGATTTCCAGGGTGTACTTGGCGCTCTTGCGCAGGCCGCGCTTGCCCGGGAAGTCGGCGACATTCCAGAAGTCGGCCCAGGACTGCGGCGCCTTGGCCTGTTTGCTCTGGTCGTAGGCCATGACCATCGACCAGACATAGGTTGCGACACCGCACTCGGTCAGTGCACCCGGCACGAAGTTCGCCGAATCACCGAAGCGTCCCTGATCGAGCTTCTCGAACAGACCCTCCTCGCAGCCGCGCAACAGCTCGGGGCTTTCGACTTCCACCACGTCCCAACTGATGTGACCGGCGGAGACCATGGCCTTGATCTTCGACAGCTCGCCGTTGTATTCACCGGCGATGATGTTGCCCGCGCCGCTGGCGTTGAAGGGCTGGAAATAGGCCTTATCCTGGGCCTGTTTGGTAGCACCACCGAAGGAAATCACGGTGAGGTCCTGGGGGGCCGCCCACACACTGGCACTCAACAACGCCAGGGCAAACGGAACACTGCAACGCAAGGATCTGGACATGGATCGCTTCCTCGGGGCTTGTCGGCCCGTTGTTGTTATGGGTGTTCGGATTCACTCAAGTACGCGGCCAGGCGATCCATCAAGCGGTCGCAGGCCGCCATCTGATCAACGCTGACAAATTCATCGGGCTTGTGTCCCTGGTCCATGCTGCCGGGACCGCAGACCACCGAAGGAATGCCGGCCTGATCGAACAGCCCGCCTTCGGTGCCAAAGGCCACGGTGCTGAACTCGTCGCTGCCGCACAGCCGGGCAATCAGGCGGGCCGCCGCGCTGTTGGCGGGTGTCGCCAGGCCGGGATAGGCCGAGATTTTTTCAAAGCGGATGCCGGTATCGGTGTCCACGGCCTGCATGGCCGGCAGCAACGTCTGTTCGGCGTAGTCCTGCAGCTCATCGACGACCACTTGCGGGGCGAAGTCCGGCAAGGCGCGGATCTCGAAATCGAAACGGCAGTCCGCTGGAACGATGTTCAGCGCCGTACCGCCCTGGATCACTCCGACCTGCACGGTCGAGAACGCCGGGTCGAAGCGCTTGTCATGCAGTTGCGGCCGGGCCAGGGTGGCGCCGATGTCGCCCAGCCGACCGATCAGGCGCGCGGCCTGCTCGATGGCATTCACCCCATAAGGCGCGTAGGCGGAATGACAGGCGGCGCCGCGCACGTGGCAACGCATCGCCAGCTTGCCCTTGTGACCGAGCACCGGCTTGAGTTCGGTCGGCTCGCCGATGAGGCACAAGGCCGGTGCCGGGATGCGTTGCGGCAGTACGTCGAGCAAGCCGCGCACGCCGAGGCAACCGACTTCCTCGTCATAGGAAAACGCCAAATGCACCGGGCGCCGCAAAGGGCTGGCGAGGAACATCGGCACCGCCGCCAGCACAGAAGCCAGATAGCCCTTCATGTCCGCCGTGCCGCGGCCGTAAAGCCTACCGCCCGCCTCGCTCAGGCAGAACGGTTCGACCGTCCACGCCTGGCCGTCCACCGGCACCACGTCGGTGTGCCCGGACAGCACGATGCCGCCAGCCACGCGCGGGCCGACCGTGGCCAACAGATTGGCCTTGGTCCGCTCGGCGTTGTAGATCAGTTCGCAATCCACGCCCAGTCCGTGCAGGTAGTCGCGCACGAACTCGATCAGCTCCAGATTCGAATCGCGGCTGACCGTGGCGAACCCGATCAACCGCGCGAGCATGGCGCGGCTGCGCAACTCACTCATCACCGGGCACTCCATACGCGGGGGCCAGGGTCGGATTGAGGGCGCGGGTCAGGTAGTCCTGCAATTGCGGTTCGTAGGCGGCCCACAGTTTGCCCAATTCGCCAATCGGGTTTTCATCGGCCCAATCCACCCGCAGGTCGACCATCGGCCAGGTCAGGTCACCGACCACCGACAGCGCCGCCGAGTGCACCGCGCCGGCTTCGCCACCGGCATCCTGGCCGGCCTGCAAGGCGTTCATCAGCCGGGTGGCGAGGCAGCCTTCGCTGTTTTCGAACGCCGCGACCATCGCCTCGATCACCCCGCTGTTGGCCAGCAGGTTGCCGGCCGCCACGCATTGCTCACCGGCCACCGCGTTGTTGATACCCAGGGCATGGTTGCCGCTGAACACCGCCGTGCGCCCGTGGGCATCGACCACCGCGACCTGGCGGTATTGGCTGTAGCCGTTGCGGGTCAATGAGTGGTCCAGCGCCTGGGGCGGCGCCGAGCCGTTGGCCAGTTCATCGAGGATCTGCGGGCCGAGGGCCGGCAGCGTGATGTTCTGGCTCGACACCGCGCCGACACCGGCCCGCAGCCACGGGCAGCGCGCGCCGACAGCAATGCTCGAGGAGCTGATGGCAATGCCCAGCTGGCCGGTCTCGGCGCAGCGACCCACGATGGAAAAAGTCATGGCGAATTCCTTATTCAGGGATGACGGCGATCACGTCGATTTCCATCAGCCACTGCGGCTGGCCGAGGGCGCTGACCACCAGGCCAGTGGAAATCGGGAACACGCCCTTGAGCCACTTGCCGACCTCCTGGTACACCGGCTCGCGGTAGCGCGGGTCGATCAGGTAGGTGGTGGTCTTGACGATGTGGCTCAGGTCGCTGCCCGCCTCTTCCAGCAATTGCTTGACGTTGCGCATGGCCTGTTCGGCCTGGGCACGCGGATCACCGAGGCCCACCAGTTGGCCGTTGAAATCGGTGCCGACCTGACCACGCACATACACGGTGTTGCCGGCGCGCACGGCCTGGCACAAATCGTTGTCCAGCGTCTGGTTCGGGTAGGTGTCCTTGGTGTTGAACATGCGGATGCGGGTATGAGTAGGCATTAACGAACTCCCATGAGGCTGGCTTTCTGAAGAGGTGCACGGGCGGCTTCGGCTTGACGCTGGGTCGCATCCCGATAGTTGAGATAGGTGTGCTGTTTAACGATGTGGTCGGCGATGTGCTTGGCATCGTGCCAAACGCCCCAGATAAACGCGGAGCCGCGGCGGGACTGCCAAGGTAACCCGACGAAATACACCCCCGGCTCGGCCGACACGCCGCGCTGGTGCTGTGGCTTGCCGTTTTCCTTGAAGGCATCGACCTTCAGCCAGCTGTAATCGGTGGAGTAACCGGTGGCCCAGATGATCGTGGTGACGCCGGCCTTGAGCAGGTCCAGTTCAAGGATTGGATTGGTCACGCAGTCTGGGTCCGCCAACATGGCCCGGGCTTCGGGTTCCAGCGGCAGGTCCAGGCCGTTGCGTTCGATATAGGCGTCGGCCTTGTCGAGCAGCGCCAGGTAGTTTTCATCGCCACGCTGGATGTTATCGGCGAGGTTGTTTTCGAAACTCACCACAGCGCCGTTGAACGCCTGGGTCAGGCCGACCAGGGTCATGCCCTGGTGAGCCAGCCGGCGGAAGTCCACGGTGTGGCCGCCACGGGCGCCGCTCACGGCGATGGTCACGTGTTCCTTGCCCGGTTGCATGGCCTCGGCATCCCACTCGCCGAGCACCCCCAGCCACCAGCAGAAATCACGGTTGCGATAGGCACGGGGCGGACGATCGTGGGCGCCCACCGACAGGTAGACCTGTTTGCCGGAACGTTGCAGTTCATCGGCGATCTGCACGCCCGAGGAACCGGCGCCCACCACCAGCACCGCGCCTTCGGCCAGTTGCTGCGGGTTGTAGTATTGGGCGGAGTGAATCTGGGTGATGCCGGCGATTTCGGGGGCAATCGGTGGAATGGCCGGACGCTGGAACGGACCGGTGGCGACCACCACATGCCGGGCCTCGATCACGCCATCGGAAGTTTCGACAGTGAAGCCTGGACGGTCGGTGTTACGTTCGACTTTCTTCACGTCCACGCCGGTGCGGATCGGCGCATTGAACTTGCGGGCATAGGCTTCGAAGTACTCAGCCACCTGCTCTTTCCCGGCGAAGGCATCCGGGTCCAGACCGTCGAATTCCAGCCCCGGGAAACGGTCGTGCCAGGCCGGACCGTTGGCTACCAGCGAATCCCAGCGACCGGTGCGCCAGGCTTCGGCGATACGATTGCGCTCCACAACGAGGTGAGGCACACCGAGCTTGCTCAGGTGTTCACTCATGGCCACGCCGGCCTGGCCGGCGCCAACAACAAGCGTATCAATTTCGGTCTTATCAACTGTCATGGCTGTGCACTTCTGAAAGGTGGTTTGATTCAGGTCGGTCATGGCTGCCGCCTCGATTCTGATCACTGTTGTTCTTCTGCTGCGGCTATCGGTGTCAGGGTGTTGGCCGCATTCTGTTCGGAGCCGGGAAATAGCGAAATTATGTTTTTTGTGGTCGCTGGCGAGGAAAAAGCGTCGAGGTGACCGGTTGGCTGTGCAAGGTTGCGGCCGACCCGATCCCGGCCTATGGTCCAAGCGATGCATTGCCCGCGACCGGCGCAAAGACCCGGCGCGGATTGCTGTCCATCCAGTGCGGATTCACGCAAGGAGTGATGACATGCTCGACAATTCCCGTCCTGCCGTGCTCGAACTGATCGGCAACACCCCATTGGTACGCGTCAGCCGATTCGATACCGGCCCGTGTACGCTGTTTCTCAAACTCGAATCCCAGAACCCCGGCGGTTCGATCAAGGACCGCATCGGTCTGGCGATGATCGACACCGCCGAACGCGATGGCCGCCTCAGGCCCGGCGGCACCATCGTCGAAGCCACCGCCGGCAATACCGGCCTCGGCCTGGCCCTGGTCGGCCGCGCCAAGGGCTACCGCGTGGTGCTGGTGGTGCCGGACAAGATGTCCACCGAGAAGGTCTTGCACCTCAAGGCCATGGGCGCCGAGGTGCACATCACCCGCTCCGACGTCGGCAAAGGCCATCCTGAGTATTACCAGGATGTCGCCGCGCGGCTGGCGGCGGAAATTCCCGATGCGTTCTTCGCCGACCAGTTCAACAACCCGGCCAACCCGCTGGCCCACGAATGCAGCACCGCGCCGGAGATCTGGGCGCAAACCCAGCATGATGTGGACGCCATCGTCGTCGGTGTTGGTTCGGCCGGCACCCTCACCGGGCTGACCCGCTTCTTCAAACGGGTGCAGCCGGACCTGGAAATGGTCCTGGCCGACCCGGTCGGTTCGGTGATGGCCGAATACAGCCGCGGCGGCACCCTCCCCACCCCCGGTTCCTGGGCGGTGGAAGGCATTGGCGAAGACTTCATTCCGTCGATTGCCGACCTGTCCAGCGTGCGTCACGCCTATTCGATCAGCGACGAAGAAAGCTTTGATCACGCCCGCCAGCTGCTGCGCGCCGAAGGGATTCTTGGCGGCTCGTCGACCGGCACCTTGCTGGCGGCGGCGTTGCGTTACTGCCGCGAACAGACCCAGCCGAAGCGGGTGGTGAGCTTCGTCTGCGACACCGGTACGCGTTACCTGTCGAAGGTCTACAACGACCAGTGGATGAACGATCAGGGCCTGCTGCAACGCAAGCACTACGGCGACCTGCGCGACCTGATCGCGCGGCGTTTCGAGGATGGCCGGGTGATCAGCGTCGGCCCGGATGACACGCTACTGACGGCTTTTCAACGCATGCGCCTGGCGGATGTCTCGCAGCTACCGGTGCTGGTGAACGGCAAACAACTGGTCGGCGTGATCGACGAGTCCGACATCCTGCTGGGCGTGCATGAAGACGTTGCGCACTTCCGCAAGGCCGTATCCAGCGCCATGACCGACAAACTGCAAACCCTGTCCCCCGATGCCTCGCTGGCGGATCTGGAGGCAGAACTGGGCCGTGGGCTGGTGGCGATCATCCAGGATGCCTCGGGCTTCCACGGCCTGATTACCCGAACCGACATGCTCAACCATTTGCGGAGATCCCTGCCATGAGTCAACAGGATAAAAACGCCTCGCCACAGGGCTTCGCCACCCGCGTGATCCACGCCGGGCAAGTGCCGGACCCTTCGACCGGGGCGCTGATGCCGCCGATCTACGCCAACTCCACCTACCTGCAACAGAGCCCCGGGGTGCACAAAGGCCTGGACTACGGGCGTTCGCACAACCCGACGCGCTGGGCCCTGGAGCGCTGCGTGGCCGACCTCGAAGGCGGCACCCGGGGCTTTGCCTTCGCCTCGGGGCTGGCGACCATTTCCACGGTGCTGGAACTGCTCGACGCCGGCTCGCACATCGTCTCGGGCAACGATTTGTACGGCGGCACCTTCCGCCTGTTCGACAAGGTGCGCCAGCGCAGCGCCGGGCACCGCTTCAGCTTCGTCGACCTGACCGACCTGGCGGCGTTCGAGGCCTCCCTGCAAGACGACACCCGCATGGTCATGGTCGAGACACCAAGCAATCCGCTGCTGCGCCTCACCGACCTGGCCGCCATCGCCCGCACCTGCCGCGCCCGCGGCATCATCTGCGTGGCCGACAACACCTTCGCCAGCCCGTGGATCCAGCGCCCGCTGGAACTGGGCTTCGACATCGTGCTGCACTCGACCACCAAGTACCTCAACGGTCACTCTGACGTGATCGGCGGCATCGCCGTGGTCGGGCAGAACGCCGAACT
The DNA here is from genome assembly GCF_057839025.1 of Pseudomonas sp. KH_046_1. Lineage (NCBI taxonomy): Bacteria > Pseudomonadati > Pseudomonadota > Gammaproteobacteria > Pseudomonadales > Pseudomonadaceae > Pseudomonas > Pseudomonas sp. KH_046_1. The sequence continues at coordinate 2,615,229 of NZ_CM174481.1, read as the reverse complement.
GGCCGAACGCCTGGGCTTCCTGCAAAACGCCGTCGGCGCCATCGCCGGCCCGTTCGATGCCTTCCTCACCCTGCGCGGCGTGAAGACCCTGGCCCTGCGCATGGAGCGGCATTGCAGCAACGCGCTGGAGCTGGCGCAGTGGCTGGAGCGCCAACCGCAAGTCTCACGGGTCTACTACCCCGGCCTGCCGTCGCACCCGCAACACGAACTGGCCCAACGGCAAATGCGCGGTTTCGGCGGGATGATCTCCCTTGACCTCAACAGCGACCTGGCCGGCACCAAACGTTTCCTTGAGAGCGTGCAGATCTTCGCCCTGGCCGAAAGCCTCGGCGGCGTGGAAAGCCTGATCGAACACCCGGCGATCATGACCCACGCCACCATTCCGCCCGATACCCGCGCGGAACTGGGGATTGGCGATGGCTTGGTGCGGTTGTCGGTGGGGGTTGAGGATGTGGAGGATTTGCGGGCGGATCTGGCGCAGGCGTTTACGCGGATGTGAGTTGTCCAAAACATCAGTCAAGTCCTGAGTACCGTAACCCCTGTGGGAGCGAGCCTGCTCGCGAAAGCGTCAGTTCAGTCAACACCAATGTTGAATGACACACCGCATTCGCGAGCAGGCTCGCTCCCACAGGTTTTGCGCCTTCACTCATGTTTCAGGCTGGTCAAGCACGCAAGACTCCCTATAATCGCGGCGTTTTCGTCTACCCTCACGAAGCGTCGTGCAGCAATCAGCTTGTGCGGGGCGCATCGACATTTTTCCGCTATTGAACCGGAGAACTTCCATGCTCAAACGTACCCTGGCTATGGCCGTCGGCCTGACCCTGTCCCTTTCCACCCTGCTGGCACAGGCCGCCGAGACCCTCAAGGTCAGCGCCATTCCTGATGAAGCACCCACCGAATTGCTGCGCAAGTTCAAGCCCCTGGGTGAATACCTGGAGAAGCAACTGGGCATGAAGGTCGAGTTCGTGCCGGTATCCGACTACCCGGCGGTGGTCGAGGCCCTGGCCACAGACCGTATCGACATGGCCTGGCTGGGCGGCTTCACCTTCGTGCAGGCGCGACTGAAAACCGGCAATGCCATTCCATTGGTACAGCGTGAGCAGGATGCGCAGTTCACCAGCAAATTCATCACCGCCGACCCGGCCGTCAAGTCGCTGGCCGACCTCAAGGGCAAGTCGTTCGCCTTCGGCTCGGTCTCGTCGACGTCGGGCAGTTTGATGCCGCGCTATTTCATGCTGCAGGACGGCATCAAACCTGAAACTTACTTCAGCCGTGTCGGTTACTCCGGCGCCCACGACGCCACCGTCGCCTGGGTTCAGGCTGGCAAAGTGGACGCCGGCGTACTCAATGCCAGCGTCTGGGAAAAACTGGTCAAGGCCGGCAAGGTCGACACCGACAAGGTCAAGGTCTTCGCCACCACGCCGGCCTACTTCGACTACAACTGGACCGTGCGCGGCACCCTCGACCCGGCCCTCGCCGAGAAGATCAAGGCGGCCTTCCTCGCGCTCGACCCGGCAAAACCCGAAGACAAGGCCATTCTCGACCTGCAAGCCGCCAGCCGCTTCATCGAGACCAAGCCTGAGAACTACAAGGGCATCGAGGAAGCCGCGCGCGCTGCCGACCTGCTGAAATGACCTTGCATCTGAACCGGATCAGCCTCACCCACGGCAATGGCGTGCGTGCGCTGCATGAGATCGACCTGCACATCGCTGCCGGTGAGCAGGTCGCAATCATCGGTCCGTCCGGTGCCGGCAAGTCGAGCCTGCTCAACGTGCTGGCCACCGCCCTGCGCCCGGACAACGGCGCGGTTGAGGTGCTCGGCGAGCACGCCTGGCAGCTTGGCGCCCATCGACGTCAGCAGCTGCGGGCGCGCATCGGCCTGGTTCACCAAGCGCCGCCACTGCCACCGCGGCAACGGGTGGTCACGGCGGTGCTGGCCGGAAAGCTCGGCCAGTGGGGTTTTGCCAAAAGCCTGCTGAGTCTGCTGCACCCGGTGGATGTTCCGGGGGCGCGGGCGGCACTGGCCAAGCTGGACCTGGGTGACAAGCTGTTCGCCCAGTGCCAGCAATTGTCTGGCGGCCAACTGCAGCGCGTGGGCATTGCCCGCGTGCTGTACCAGGCGCCCGAAGTGCTGCTGGCCGATGAGCCGGTGTCGGCAATGGACCCGGTACTGGCCGGGCACACCCTGTCGATCCTCTGCCGCCACGCCCGGGAACACAAGGTGACCCTGGTCGCCAGCCTGCATGCGGTGGAGCTGGCCCTGACGCACTTCTCACGCATCATCGGCTTACGCGACGGTCAGGTCCTTTTCGACCTTCCCGCCAGCGACGTCGACCACGATTTGCTCGACAAGCTCTACGCCAACGAACAACTGCTGTCGCCACCCGTTCCGGTGGCGCCCTTGAGCCTGCAGATTCCACGATGCTGACGCGCGATACACGAGACCCGGCCACCCTGCCCCGCCTGCTGCTCAGTCTGTTGGCACTTGCTCTGCTGTGGCCTGGTATTCATTTCAGCGAACTGGATTTGGGTGTACTGCTCAAGGCCGACAGCCAGAGTGAGATGGGCCGGTTTGTCTCCGCCTTCTGGCCGCCTGCCCATGGTGAAGAGTTCCTTCAGCTACTGTGGCAAGCCACGTTGCAAACCCTGGCCATCGCCACCGCCGGCATGGCCCTGGCCTTGATGTTGGCCGTGCCCGCCAGCTTGTTGGCCAGTCGAGCGCTGTCGCTGTCCGCAGCCTCGCGCAGTGGTCGTCCGAGCGCACTCGGGCGGCTGTTGCGCTGGCCGGTGCGCGGGCTGCTGATCTTCCTGCGCAGCGTACCGGAAATCGTCTGGGCCTTACTGTTCGTGCGCGCCGTCGGCCTTGGCCCGACGGCCGGGGTGCTGGCGATTGCCATCACCTACAGCGGCATGCTGGGCAAGGTCTACGCGGAAATCTTCGAGTCGGTCGACCAGCGTCCCGCCCACTCATTGCTGCAAGCCGGCAGCAGCCGGTTGGCGGCGTTCTGCTACGGCATCCTGCCCAATGTCGGCGCGGAGTTGCTGTCGTACACCGTGTATCGCTGGGAATGCGCGATCCGCGCGTCGGTGGTGATGGGCTTCGTCGGCGCCGGCGGGCTGGGCCAGCAGATTGATTTGTCGTTGCGCATGTTCGCCGGCGGTGAAGTGGCGAGCATGTTGCTGACCTTTTTCGTCCTGGTGCTGTTCGCCGATCAGATCAGCCGCCTGCTGCGCTGGAGGTTCGCATGAATCGCCTGATCAACCTGCTGCTGATCCTGTGCATTGGCGCAGCGGTCGTCGCTTCGTTCCGCTATCTGGGCATCGACCTCGGCGAACTGGGTGGCAGCGGTAACCTGAAGCAGATGGGCGCCTACGTGCTGCGTTTTCTCAGTCCGGACCTGAGCGCCGGCCATCTGCAAGCCATCGGCCGTGGCGCCGTGGAAACCATGGCCATGTCGGCCCTCGGCACCCTGCTCGCGGCGGTATTGGGCCTGGTACTGGCACTGCCGGCGGCCGGGCGTTTCGGCTGGCCGTTGCAGAGTGCGTCGCGTCTCGTGCTTAACGCCCTGCGCGCCATTCCCGAACTGGTGTGGGCCGCGCTGATGGTGCTGGCAGCCGGACTCGGCCCCAACGCCGGGACCCTGGCACTGGCCATGCACACCACCGGGGTGCTGGGCCGACTGTTCGCCGAAGCACTGGAAAACACCCCGCCGCAACCGGCCGAAGCCATCCGCTTGCAAGGCGGCAACGTCGTCTGGGCTTTCTGCTACGGCACCCTGCCCAACCTGTTTCCGCAGTTGTTGGCGTACATCCTGTACCGCTGGGAAAACAACATCCGCATGGCCAGCGTGCTCGGCTTTGTCGGTGCCGGCGGTTTGGGGCAGATGCTCTATGTCAGCCTCAGCCTGTTCCAGGAAGCCCAGGCCAGTACGGTGATTTTGGCGATGTTGGTGCTGGTGTTTGCCGTTGATGGGTTGAGCAGCTGGAGTCGCCAGCGGTGGGTTAAGGCTTGATGGGAGATTGGATGGATTTGCTCAGCTGATTGCATTCGAGCTGAGCAACCATTTGGATGGAGTTGACTACCGCGTTTTATGGTTATGACTGGCAGAAAACCCAAACCGGTTATTCGCGATAGGCAGAAAACGGCCAGAAGCAGACATTAACGCAGCTGGGTTGGTAGTCTCTCGCTCCGACTTTTAACATCTAGGCCAGCGCCCATGATCCAGCTCTCGCAGGTGCAGACCATCATCGCTGCCGATCCGGTACGTTGGCGGATACTCCGTCTGGTGCAAGGATAGCAATACGGGGTCAGGTCTTGCCTTTTGCATAATAGCGATGGCAAAAGACAAGACCTGACCCTGAGGTTTCACAGACTTTCTGCACTGATCCGCCGTGCCTAGGAATGCGGCGAACCCGGCCGCTCTACTCGGCTTGGCCCGCCTGCAACTTGCGACCCCGCAGCGGCATCGCCCGTCATTCTGCGGCAAAGCAGTACAGCAGCCCCGCCCCGCCCGAGCCGGCCAGGGCTTCGCTGCTGCAGCCACGCGAGGGGTGCGAGGAGTTCCACGAGCGTGCCGCCGCATCGTCACGCAGTCCTATTCGGTCATGATGACCGACCTGGGCCGTCCCTTCGCCGCTGCTGGTCCAGTTGCTGCAGGTATGGTCATCGCTACCGGCGAACGCAGTTCCGTCCGCCTGCGAGCCGGTGAGGATGTCGTGCATGTTCGGCGTGTCGCCGCGCCCCTTAACCAGCGCCCCGTGTTCGTCCAGGGCCATTTCCTTGGTCAGTTGGTTGTCGCCGTGCAGTTGCGCGACGTCGCGGGCGATGACGACCCCCTTGGCGTTTTGCCAAGGACCTTGGCCGATGCGATCACGGGCATTGACCGCTCCCGCGCCGCCGACGGCACTGGTGCTGAGGTAAGCACGCCAGGTGTGCTGGCCCGCCCCGACGGCGGAGGCCAGCGTCTGGCAGTGCCTATCGGCGCCGCTCAGACCACCTAGATCGGCGCCCTTGCCCATGCCGAGGCTAGTGACAAAGAAGGTCATGTCCGTTTGCTGGGCCTGACTGGCGAAACTGCAGGCTAATGCCAGCAGGGCAGTCGGTAAGGCGAGAGTGAAAGTCGTGATGTGCATGTACAGTCCTCCTGCGGGAAACGGCCTCCAAGATGGAATGTGACCGAGAAATTAAGCCTAGACGACGCCGGTTACCGACACACAGCCGCGGTTCAACCTTCCGTCCTCATGTATTGCTTGGGTGCGCGGCTCGCAGCATGGCGAGCGGGCGTTGGATGCAGGATGCGGTAAGGCTCAATCCGCTTGGGGCGTTCTAGGGGCTTCGACACTTTTTCGACACGGCCCCGGGGAGCCAGAAAGCAAAACCCCCCGATCTCTCTCGAAATCAAGGGTTTTCGTATTTCTCAAAGCAATGCGGGGTCAGGTCTTGCCTTTTGCATAATAGCGATGGCAAAAGACAAGACCTGCCCCTGAGGTTTCAAGGTAGCTGTACGGCTTGGAGTAGAGGGTGTGGTCGAGGTCGCGGCACCACTCGGCCTAGACGATCTCTTTAACCTTGTCGTCCGACCTACGGTGAAGTTCCGGGCAGATAAACGGCAGGTCTATCTGAACCGCCTTCGCTCAAAAAACTGGCTCGCAACCTGGCCGGATCTGAAGGTTCTCCCGATAGGATGAAGCGTTTCAGCTTCCAAGTTTCATGCCCGTTTCGGATCGTTAGCTGCCATTCCCGAACGTCCGCTTCTGGCCGTTCTCTGCCAGTCATGATTACAAACCCTGCTGGTCAAATCCGATGCAATCGGTAGTCAAGTGGAGTGCCATTTCGCGCCTGACGACCAAACCAGTACTGCCCGCGCAAAAAAACCCTTCCTGCGTTTCAACACAGGAAGGGTTTTTTGTTTGCGGCCGATCAGTCTTTAGCCTGGCTCAACTTGGTGAACAGCTCGGTCGGTACTTTCTTGCCGTTGGAGGTGAACTGGTTGGTGCGGAACTTGTACACCTCTCCCTCGGACAGGAAACCGTCGCCGTTGGTGTCCATCGCCTTGAATTCCTCAGTGCCCTTGGGCGCCACGGCCAGCAATTCCTTGAGTGATACGCGGCCGTCATCATCGGTGTCGGTGCGCGCGAAAGAAGCATCGCCGCACTTGCCTTCACCGCACTTGCCCTCGGCCTGGGTCTTTTGCGCGCCGGTTTCGGCACCGCATTTGCCTTCACCACACTTGCCTTCGCTGGTCTTCTCCGCGGAAGCCAGCTGATAGCCCTGAGGCAAGGCTTCGGCCGAAAACGCCGAGGACGCGAAGTTGATACCGCCGACCAGTGCAACAGCGATCAGGCCAATACGGGTTTTGTTCGACTGGATACGAGACATGTTGATACTCCGGATCAATGGCGCGGCGGGACCTCTATTGGTCGTACCGCAAGGGTTGATAAACCTGGTTGCGAGCTGCGGGATGCATCTCGCTTTGGCAGGTCTATTTGGCCCCAGTGGTGTATCCCGGCTGTATCCGTAAAGCGCTGGTTTTGTATGGCTGTATGCGGATGTCGCGCCCTGATACACAGCGATACACGAAAGCCGGTAGTCAGTAGATCAGAGGTGTTTGTGTCCGCAGGGGCGATCGCTCGACATCGCCCAAGAGCATTTGTTTAAAAGGGTTGTAGGTTATTTCCTGAGGGCTACAAGACCTTGCGTCGTTGCCTACGGTTACGCCAGAATCCGCCGGCTTGTGCGTTCAGGAGCTGCTCGGTAACTTGGTTCGCGTCACTGCCCATCAGTGATCGGGTTTAGTCGCCCGTGGTTTTCTAGTGAAGTGCACAAGCTCTGTCAGTCAGGCATTCCCATGCTTGCACTTGATGGTAGCTGTGCGCAGGGCGCCTTCGGGCGCGCCGGTTTGCTAGATCCCCGGTCGACTAACCTGCGTACAGCTGCCTCCCCTTTCGTTTAGTCGCAAGAGGGGTGGCGCTCCATACAAGGATCTAGCTTATGTTCAAGGTCACACCCAACCCGCCGGACACCGATCCGACATCCCCGTACGAACCCGATTCAAAAACGCTCAACGAGGCCGCCGAACGCGCGCTCGCCTTCCACTTCCCTTCGACTGCCGACATCAAAGCCACGCCGCGCACGCCTGGCTCTCTGTTTACCGTCGACCCCAAGATCGATACCGAAACCCTGATGGTGTATCTGGTCGAGACCCTGGCCTCGGTCGATGTGATGGTGCATCAGTTGGTGGATCATCTGGACGGTGGATCGCGCAATGCCCTGCTAGGGATTTCCAACAGTGTGATGCTGGCGGAGATCACGGCGAATCGGGTGCTGGACCAAATCGACCCGCCCGCATAAATACGGTTACCTGAGGCGAGGGAGTTCGCGCCCTCACCTCAGTTCCTGTGTTTTTGATGTTGGCTGGGCTATCACTAGTTCGGGTCCAGCAACCCGCCACTCCAGTTGCGCGACACCCGGCTACCGGTGAATTTCGCCACCCCCATGCCCTGGGGTATCAGTCGATCGCGATAGCGCGTCACCAGGCGCCCCGCTTGTTCGGCGTGCAGCACCACTTCGGAAGACGGGTCGCCCGGCCGCCCGAGAATCCGTGCAAAGCGCTGGCCTTCCTCGACGAAATCCCCCAACTCTTTTTCGAAGATCAACACCCCGGGTTGCGGGGCGATGATGGTTTCCATATGGCCCATTTCCACGGCTTCGACGGGCCAGTCCGCGGGCGCCACTGACTCATCGATGACACCGCAACCGCACAGCCAGTTGTACAGCCCTTCTGCATCCTGTTCGGCGAAACGATCGCTGACATCGCCCTGCCCGCGCAGCTCCAGGGTGGCGGCCATGCGCCCCGCTGTGACTCCGTCGCGTATCCACGGGGCAATGATGGTTTCCTCGAAGGAGCCATCGCCGCCGTCATCCCAGATGATCGCCACGTCCATCTTCATCGCGGCCGCCAGTTCGCGGCCACGGGGCCAGAAACTGCGGTGCACGTAGAGGTACGACAAGGCCTCGTCATCGGTATGCAGGTCGAGCATCACATCGGCCGGGGCGGCCAGTTGCACCAGTTGTTTTTGCCATTGCTGAACGCAGGTCGAAGGTCGTTCCATGGCCGCCGACTGGTCGAACGCGCGATTGAAGTTATGTCCGGTAGCGTCGTGATAACGACCGAGGATCCGCCCCTGGCGAAACTGCCCGATGCCCAGCGGATTGGCCTGCGGCACCACGGTAATGTTGCCTTTGAGCCGGCCCTGGGATTCAGCGATTTGCAGTCGTTGCATCAGCAGGTGCAAGACCAGCATTCCGGCGATTTCATCGGCATGAACGCCGGCTTGCAGGTGCACGTTTGGCCCGCTGCCGTCGCCTGTATAACGCCAGGCACCGACCCGCACGGCGTCACCGTTGTTGTTGCGAACACTGAACGAAATATCCTGCGGCATTGGCTTTCCCTCCCGTCATGAACCTTGAAAAACGTTGTATCGCTGCTGCCGAGGCTGGTGATTGAACAGACGTTCAACTAAGCTCGGCATCGTGGAATCTCACCCAAGGACAGCCTTGTGACAACCGATGCCCCGAAAAACCGCCGCGCCGAACCCGAAGACCGTCGCGAAATGCTGGTGGCCGCCACCCTGCGCTGCCTGGGTCGCGACGGTCACGCCGGGATTTCCGTGCGACGCATCGCCACCGAAGCCGGGGTGTCCGTGGGGTTGCTCAACCACCACTTCGGCAGCATCGAGGTACTGATCGCCGACACCTACCAGCGGCTCGCGAGCGAACTGACCACGGCCCTGCTCCAGGAAATCGAACAGGCCCAGACACCCGCGCAGAAAATCGATGCCTTCCTGGAAGGCTCGTTCTCGCCCAGGGTCATGGACCCGAAACTGCTCGGCGTGTGGGTGGTGTTCTGGAGCCTGATCCGTCACTCCGAACACGTCAGCCAGTCCCACGAAAAAAGCTACCGCGCCTACCTCGACCTGATCCGCCAGTTGCTCGACGGGCTGGCCGCCAGCGAAGGCTTCGTGATTCACGACACGCGCCTGGCCGCCATCGGCTTATCGGCGATGCTCGACGGTCTCTGGCTCGAGTGGTGCCTGAACCCCGAGACCTTCAGCGCCGCCAACGGACTGCATATCTGCCGTTGCTGGATAAAGGGGTTGCGTCACGGAGCATTCAGCACCGACGACGTCTTGTGATGCGTGCCGGCCGAAGATCATTGCCAGGGTGCCGCTGACCGCGATCAGCCCCGCGCCGATCATCAGCGACATGTCCATCAGCGTGCCCCAGACCAGGCTCGACAGCGCAAACGCCCAGATCAGTCCGGTGTATTCGAACGGCGCGAGCAAGGTCGCGGTGGCGCGGCGGAAACTGGCGAACAACAGGAACTGGCCAATGCCACCCACCAGGCCGGCGCCGAGCATGCCCAGCCAGGCGGGCGTCGGTGATGGTGTGTGGGTCCACGGCAGGGCAACCGCCATGCAAATCACGAACACCACGTTGGTGATCAGCATCTGCTCCAGCACTGAGGTCTGCTCATCCACCTGGCGCAGTTGGATATAAGTGAACGCCCAGCACATCGCCGCCAGCAGGGTCAGGATGATCGGCAACGGATCGGTCATGTTGTCGGGGCGACAGGCGATGACCACCCCGACAAAACCGATGATCAGGCTGAACCACTGCCAGCCGCTGGCGCGCTCCTTGAGAATCACCGCCGCCAGCACCGTGACCATGATCGGCGCGGAAAAATACAGGGTGGTCATCTCGGCCAGGGTCAGGTCCCGGGCCGCCGTGTAGTACAGCACCCAGGCGACAATCGACAGCAAGCCGCGCACCACCAGCAGGTACCGGCTCGGCGAGCGCCAGGCCCGCTGGATCAGGCGCAGGCGCCCCACCAGCAACACTGCCACGACCACCACGGCGGCGCGCCAGAACAGAATGGTGACCACCGAATAATCGGCCACCAGCCACTTGATGACCGCATCCTGCAACGACAGGAATGCGTAGCCCAATGTGCACAGGCCAATGCCCTGCAACGACCGGTCAACCCGTGGCGAACTCATCAGGCCGACCTGCGCACGGGCGTCCCGCGCCGTTCGGCAAAGGCAAACAGCGCTTCGATCAGGAACGTCAGGCAGACGTAGACACCGGCCACCAGCAACAAGGGTTCGTACACCTGCAGGGTCTGCGCGCGGACCACGTTGGCGGCGCCGAGCAGATCGATCACGGCGATGGTCGAGGCCAGCGCCGTGGACTTGAGCAGCATCACGGTTTCCCCGGCCAGGGTCGGCAGCAGCAAGCGCATCGCCCGGGGCAAGCGTACCCGCAGCAAGGACTGGCGCGCCGTCATGCCGAAGGCCGAGGCCGCTTCCATTTCACCCTTGGGCACCGCCAGCAGGCCACCGCGAATCACTTCGCCGACATAAGCCCCCACCGACACCACCAGGGCGAACACGATGTACCAGTAACCGTCGCGCAGGTACGGCCAGAGGAAACTGCCGCGAATCAGAGGGAACTGGGCAAACAGGCTGCCCAGGCCGTAGTAGAAAATGTAGATCTGGATCAGCAACGGCGTCCCGCGGGTCACGCTGGTGTAGAACAGACTGACCTTGGCGATCACCCTGTTTTTCGAGATCCGCGCCAGCGCCACCAGCACCGCCAGGACAAACCCGAACACACTGGCGATCAATAGAATCGTGAGGGTGGTTTGCAGCCCCCGGCCCAACAGTGCCGCGTATTCAACTATCCACGCTGGAATCATTTCATTCTCTCTGCCGGTTCAGTCAACAAGAGGCATCCAGCGACGAATGCGTCGCTCCAACCGTCCCGAAAGGTAGTTGGACACCAGCGTCACCGCGTAATACAGCGCCGCGGCCGTGAGGTAGAACAACAGATAGTGGCGCGTCGATCCCGCGCCTTGCTTGGCGGTGTACAGCAGCTCGTTGGTGCCGACCACGCTGATCAGCGCACTGTCCTTGATCAGGTTGATCCACAGGTTGGCCATCCCGGCCATGGCGTAAGGCGCCATGATCGGCAGCGTGACCCGGCGGAACAGACCGAAGCCGTTGAGGCCGAACGCCTTGGCCGCTTCGATCTGGCCGAAGGGAATCGCCTGGATCGCCGCGCGGAAAATCTCCGAGGCGTAGGCGCCCTGCACCAGCCCCAGCACCACGATGGCCGCCAGCGGACCGCTGACATTAACCACGCCGTAGCCGAGATGGGTCATCAACGAATTGAGGAGCATGGAGCCGACGTAGTACAGCAACAGAATCAGTAGCAATTCCGGAACCGCGCGGAACAAGGTGGTGTAGCCGCGCATCAGCGCTGCAATCGGCTTTGGCGCGCCCAGCTTGAGGCACGCCACCACCAGCCCGATGGCCAGCCCGAGCACAAAGGCCCCGGCGGAAATCTGCAGGGTCATCCAGAGCCCCTTCAACAGCGCACTGCCCCATCCCTGCTCAGTGAAATTGATCAGATCGAACATTGCCGGCATATCAGTCTCCAGTTGGCGGACACGGTCCCCTGTAGGAGCGAGCCTGCTCGCGAAAAACGTTAACGATGACGCGGTCATTCAGATGACCCGCGGCGCTTTTGCGTCCATCGCGAGCAGGCTCGCTCCTACAGGGTTTTTTGTGTGCCTGGGGTCAGAACGCAGGCTTCACGCTGGTGCCGAAGTAGCTCTGGGACAGCTCGTCATAGTCTTTGCTCGCCAGCAATTCCTGGATGGCCTTGTCGAGCTTGGCCTTGAGTTCGGTGTCGTCCTTGCGCATGCCGGCGCCCACGCCTTTGCCGAAGATCGGGTCATACGGCACGGCGCCGAGGTAGGCCAGGTCCTTGGCATCCGGGGTTTTGACAAACGCGGCCATGGCCGTGCCGTCGGCCATCATCAGGTCAATGCGCCCGGCGATCAGGTCGGCGTTGGCCGAGTCCTGGGTGTCGTAGTACTTAACGTCGGCGATTTTTTCGTAGTAGGTCTTCAGGTAGCTGGCGCTCACGGTCGAGTTCTGTACGCCGATGATCTTGCCCTTGAGATCATCCGGGTATTTCTTCACCGATGCTTCTTTCGGGCCGACGACGGCAATCACCGAGTCGTAGTAGGCCTTGCTGAAGGCGATCTGTTTTTCCCGTTCTTCGGTCACCGACATCGAGGAAAAGATCACGTCGATCTTCTTCGCCAGCAGCGACGGAATGATGCCGTCCCACGCCACTTCCTTGATCTCGCATTCGGCTTTCATTTCGCTGCACAGCTTGTGAATCAGGTCGACTTCAAAACCTTTCCACACGCCGTTGGCCTGCTTTTCGGTGTACGGCGGATAGGGTTCCGCTGCCACTGCGAACCTGATCGGCTGTGCCTGAGCAGCGCTCATGCCGGCCAGCATTACGCAGGCCGCACCGGTCAACCAGTTTGCAAAACGTCGATTTCCCATGTTGTTTTCCCGTCTTTTTATGATGAGTTAGCGAGTCTGATGAGCGTTGACGAATTGTCGGCAACGCTCGCTGCGTGGGTGTACGAACACTTCGTCCGGCGAACCGGTTTCCTCGATCAGCCCTTGATGCAAAAAGGCGACTTTGGAAGAGACATCGCGTGCGAAAGCCATTTCATGGGTCACCAGGATCATGGTCCGGCCTTCTTCGGCGAGGGAGCGGATCACCCGCAGCACTTCCCCGACCAGTTCCGGGTCGAGTGCCGAGGTGGGTTCATCGAACAGCATGACCTTGGGCCGCATGGCTAGGGCCCGGGCGATGGCCACCCGTTGTTGCTGTCCCCCGGAGAGAAACGCCGGGTACTCGTTGCGCTTGGCCGCCAGCCCGACGCGTTCGAGCAGCGCTTCGGCCCGTTCAGTGGCCTCCGCACGGCTTTCACGCAAGACCTGGGTCGGCGCTTCGATGAGGTTTTCCAGCACCGTGCGATGGGGCCAGAGGTTGAAGTTCTGGAACACCATGCCCAGGCTCGACCTTATGCGCACAAGCTGCTTGGCGTCCGACACCAGCGGTGCGCCGGGGCGATTCTGGTTAAGGTGAATGCTTTCGCCATCGACCAGGATGCGCCCTTGGTCCGGCACTTCGAGCATGTTGATGCAGCGCAGCAAGGTGCTCTTGCCCGAGCCGCTGGCACCGATCAGGGAGATCACGTCGCCCTCGCGGGCGGTCAGGGAAACGCCCTTGAGCACTTCGATATTGCCGAAGCGTTTGTGCAGGCCATCGACCTCGATCATGGTCTTGACCGCGACCGGTTCGACGGTCGCGGTGCTGGTCACCGTGCCAATCACCGGCCTCGGCGCTTCACCATTGAGTACCTGGACAAAGCCGCGAATACGCTGGCAGGCCTGGGCCAGGCGCTCGTCACTGAGGGTGAACGACAGCCGCACAAACCCTTGGGCTGGCTCACCGAATGCCGCCGCATCGAGCACCGAGACACCGGCCTCGCGCAGCAGGCGCCAGGCGAACTCCAGTGAGGTCAGACCGGTGCCGCGCACGTCCACCAGCACGAACATGCCGGCATCGGGGTTGAGCACACTGATGCCCGGGCAATCCGCCAGGCCGGACACCACCAGGTCGCGGCGCCGACGATAGATCTCGCGCATGCCGTGGGTGACTTCATCATGGGACTGCACGGCCTTGAGCGCCGCTTCCATGACAAACCCGGGCAGGCCGTACAGCATGCTCAGCACCAGGGTTTCGACATGATTGACCAGGGCTTCATTGGCCACGACCCAGCCGATGCGCCAACCGGTCATGGCATGGGATTTGGACAGGCTGCCGATCACCACGCAGCGCTCAGCCATGCCCGGCAATGCCGCCAGGCTCAGGTGTTCACGCTCGTAGGCGAGGCTCTCGTAGACCTCGTCCACCACCACCCACAGGTCATGGGCGATGGCGAGTTCGGCGATGGCTTGCAGCTCTTCGCGACCCAGTACCACGCCGGTGGGGTTGTTCGGGTTGGAGAAGAAAATCGCCCGGGTGCGCGGGGTGATGGCCTTGGCCAACACGGCGGCATCAAGGCGGAAACCCGAGTCCGCCGCGCAGGGCACCCGCACCAGCGTGGCGCCGGACGCCTTGAGCGTCGCTTCGTAGGTGACGTACATCGGATCGAAGGCAATCACTTCGTCGCCGGCACCGAGCAGGCACATCGAGGTGGCGAACAAGGCGTTCTGCGCACCGGCCGTGAGAATGACGTTGGACGCCTGCAGTTCGCGGTCGATCAGTTGACTGTAGCGGCCGGCAATGGCCTCGCGCAAGGCCTGGCGGCCGGCGATTTCGGTGTAGTGGGTATCCCCTTCACGCAGGGCGTGGATGGCGGCATCGGTAATGAAATCGGGGGTGGGGAAATCCGGGTCGCCGACGCTGAGGATGATCACGTCCTCGCCTTTGCGCTGCGCCGCACTGGCTGCGTAGTGGATATCCCAAGCGGCAACGCCTTGGCCACTGATCCGTTCAACAAAGGGTGAAAACCGCATGCCAGTGCCTCGTTCGAATTGAAGAAACGCAAGCCCGCAACCAGCCGGGGGAAGGTGGCCCCCAACATAGTCCAGACTGAACACTCGTTCAACAGAAAACTCGCGAGGCTTCGCGTTCAGCGCAAACAGGTCGTTTTCACGACAGTCGCGCCGTTTTTCAGCACGGCGCGACTAAGCGACGTGAAACGATTTTGCTGACCGCTCCCAGCACCAGAGCCACGAGAATCAGCCCCGCAGCAACCGCAAACGTCAACTGCATCCCCTGCGCGATGGCCTCAGGTTGCGCCTGCAAAATATCGTCGCTGGCTGTGCCGAAGGCGAACACTGCGCCCATCACCGAGGCGCCGGTGATCAGCCCGAGATTGCGCGACAGGCCGAGCAAACCGGAAACCACACCACGCTGCTGCGCCTCAATATCTGCCATCACGGCGGTATTGTTCGCCGCCTGGAACAGCGCATAACCGGCCGTGAGGAGCACCAGCGGCACGACGTAGCCGAGCACGCCGACGCTCATCGGCACGACGGGAAGGATGCAAGCGCCGGTCAACATGGCAATCAGCCCGACCGTGCTCGAACGCTGCGCGCCCGATCGGTCGACCAGCCGTCCGGAGGGCACACCGGCCAATGCCGCCACCAACGGGCCGGCCGACATCACCAGGCCGACACTCGCCGCACTCAACCCCAGTGCACCCGACAGATAGAACGGCCCGACCACCAGGGTGGCCATGACCACCGTAGTCACCAGGCTACTCATGGCGAACCCAGCGCTCAGCCGCGGATTACGCAACATCGCCAGTTTGACCAGCGGCGACGCGGCGGTCTGCTCGACGAGCACGAACACCATCAAGCCGATCACCGCGACCAGCAGCAGCGCCGTATTGAGCGGGCCGAAGCTACCGCGCCTAAAGGTCATTGCCAGCGCGTAAGCCAACAGGGTCAGGACCAATACCAGGGTGCCAAGTGCGTCAAAATCGGGTCGAGTGGAGGTCATCTCGTGGCGATCCACCGGCAAGAAGCGCCACGCCAGTCCCATCGCCAAAACACCCAAGGGTAGGTTCAATAGAAAAATCCCCTGCCAGCCCACCTGGGCAATCAACACGCCGCCAAGCGTCGGCCCCAGTGAGGTGCCAATTGCCGACATCGTGCCGAGCACGCCCATCGCGCTGCCCATTTTTTCCTTGGGCACCGCCCCGCTCACCAGCGCCATGGTCAGCGCCATCATGGTCGCCGCGCCGACGCCCTGTAAGGCACGAGCGGCAATCAGCAGCCACAGATTGGGCGCCAGGGCGCACAGGAGCGAGGCGACGGTGAACAGCGCAATGCCGATCAGCAGCAATCGCCGCCGCCCCAGGAGGTCGCCGAGCCGGCCGACGCTGACGATCAGCGCGGTGATGCTCAGCAAGTAGGCGAGCACCACCCACTGCACGGCCTGGAACGACGCTGAAAACGCCTCGGCCAGTGTCGGTAAACCCACGTTGGCAATGCTGGTGCCCAGGGACGACAGCAACATGGATAACGACAGGCTGGCCATGGCGCCCCGAATCGATATGGACTTCATTTTCTCGCGACTCCGCAAACAGGTTGTCCGAAGCCTAAGCCCGGCCATAACATGGCGGAAGACGCAGCATTTGCACTTTATTCATGCACTAGACGCCACATAACAGAAACCCCATGTGGGAGCGAGCCTGCTCGCGAAAGCGGTGTGTCAGACAACATCATTTTTAATGTGCCACCTTCGCGAGCAGGTCGGATCGCCGCACCGTCGCCCCCACAGGAATTGATTCCATGCCCGACCTGAACTTGCTGATCACCCTGAACGTGTTGCTCGAAGAAGGCAGCGTGGCCCGCGCCGCGCAGCGTTTGCGCCTGAGCCCCTCGGCCATGAGCCGGGCGCTGGCGCGGTTGCGCGAAACCACGGGCGATCCGCTGCTGGTGCGGGCCGGTCGCGGACTGGTTCCCACGCCCCGGGCACTGGAACTGCGTGAACGGGTCGGCGCGCTGGTGCAGGACGCCGAAGCCGTCCTGCGCCCCGCCGAGGCACTCGACCTCAATCAACTGGCACGCACCTTCACCCTGCGCACCAGCGATGGCTTCGTGGAAAATTTCGGACCGCCACTGATCGCCCGCATCCATCAGGACGCACCCGGTGTCCGCCTGAATTTCGTGCAGAAGCTGAACAAGGACAGCACCCTGCTGCGCGAGGGCTCGGTGGATCTGGAAACCGGTGTGATCGGCGAATCGACCAGCCCGGAAGTGCGGACCCGGATGCTGTTTCGCGACCGGTTCGTGGGCGTCGTGCGCAAGGGCCATCCACTGGCTCGCGGCGAGATGACAGCGGTTCGTTATGCCGCCGCCCGGCACATTCTGGTCTCGCGCCGGGGCCACGAAAAAGGCGTCATGGACGACGCCTTGAATGAGCTGGGACTGAAGCGGGACATCGCCACCATTGTCGCCGGTTTCTCTTCGGCGATTGCATTGGCACGGGCTTCAGACCTGGTCGCCAGCGTACCGCAGCGGCACGTCGGCAACCTGTGCCAGGGGATGCACTGCTTTGCCCTGCCGTTCCCCACGCCGCCCATCACGGTTTCGATGCTGTGGCACCCGCGCATGGACGCCGACCCGGCGCATCGCTGGCTGCGCGGTTGTGTGTGGGAGGTGTGCAGTGCGCAATGACCCGGTGGCCCCCGCCTACTCCTTCAGGATCAGCAGCGGCTCGCCTTTTTTCACGATGTAGGTCGCCAGTTCTGAGGCCTTGCCCTGGCCCACGTTCTTCGCCACATGGGCGACGCCTTCGGGGATGTACAACGAGTCACCGGCCTTGAGCGTTACCGGTGCGCGCCCTTCCAGTTGATACTCAAAAGTGCCGCTGATCACGTGCGCCACCTCGACACCGGGGTGAGCATGTCTAGGCGACGTCACGCCCGGTTCGAAGTCCACGAGCACCTGCAGGACTTCGCGGTTGGCGGCGCCCAGGTCTTCACGTACCAGGTCGGTGCGATGCAGGCCCTGCTGCCAGCTTTTCATCGCCGGGGCTGGCTGTGTTTCCTGGGCTTGAGAGAAGTTCGAGAGGGTGGCGAGCCCGGCGGCGGCCAGAACCAGACCAAGCTTGCCGATGGTGTGACGGGGGTGGATACGCAACATTGTCTTTCCTCCAGTTGAACCACGCCAGGCCGCGCCGAAAGTGGCGCGATGCCGGTGGTTCCATTTGAAGGCGGCCGTGTATCGCCCGGGTGTCGGGAAACGGCAGTTTTGTATGCTGGGGTAACGGCGCGCATTGCAGATACCTGCGGATACAAACCCGTATCAGCGGGTACGCCATCTGACCACCGGCATCGTGGTCAATGGCGAAGATGAAGTGACCGCGACCCGATTCCACCCGGGTCGCGGCAAGTTCAGGCTTTTTGATCACGCCAGATCGAAGCGATCCAGATTCATCACTTTTGTCCACGCAGAAACGAAGTCCTTGACGAACTTCTGCTGCGCATCGGCGGTGGCATAGAATTCGGCCAAGGCGCGCAACTGCGCATTGGAACCGAAGACCAGGTCAACCCGGGTACCCGTCCACTTCACTGCACCGGTTTTGCGATCGCGCCCTTCATACTCTTGTTGGGCATCCGACACGGGCTTCCACTCCACCCCCATATCCAGCAGGTTGGTGAAGAAGTCATTGGTCAACGCTTCCGGCCGTGAGGTGAACACACCGTGTCTGCTCTGGCCGACATTGGTGTTCAACACACGCAAGCCGCCCAGCAACACCGTCATTTCCGGCGCGCTGAGCGTCAGCAGTTGCGCCTTGTCGATCAGCAATTTTTCGGCCGGCACACGGTACTGTTGCTTCAGGTAATTGCGGAAGCCGTCGGCAATCGGTTCAAGGTAACCGAAGGAGTCGACATCGGTCTGTTCCTGGCTGGCGTCCATGCGCCCTGGCGTGAAAGGCACCGTCACGCTATGACCGGCATTTTTCGCGGCCTGTTCCACGCCCACGCCACCGGCGAGCACGATCAGGTCGGCCAGGGAGATTTTCTTGCCGCCACTGTTGAACTCGCCCTGGATGCTTTCGAGTTTTGCCAGCACGCGGGCCAATTGCTCCGGCTGGTTGGCCTCCCAGGACTTCTGCGGTGCCAGGCGCAGACGCCCGCCGTTGGCGCCGCCGCGTTTGTCAGAGCCACGGAAAGAGGAAGCCGCCGCCCAAGCTGTAGACACAAGCTGCGAGACTGACAGCCCCGAGGCCGCAATTTTGCCCTTGAGCGCGGCGACATCGCTGTCGTTGACCAGTGGATGGTCGACGGCCGGGATCGGGTCCTGCCACAGCAGCTCTTCGTTCGGCATTTCCGGGCCGAGGTAGCGTGAGAGCGGCCCCATGTCACGGTGGATCAGCTTGTACCAGGCGCGGGCAAAGGCGTCGGCCAACTGGTCTGGATTGGCCAGGAAGCGCCGCGAAATCGGCTCATAGATCGGGTCGAAGCGTAGCGACAGGTCCGTGGTCAGCATGGTCGGATCGCGCCGTCTGGACGGATCATGGGCATCCGGAATGGTGCCGGCGCCAGCGCCGTTTTTCGGCTTCCACTGGTTTGCCCCCGCCGGGCTCTTGGTCAGTTCCCATTCGTAACCGAACAGGTTCTCCAGGTAGTTGTTGCTCCACTGGGTTGGCGTGGTCGTCCAGGTCACTTCCAGGCCGCTGGAGATGGTGTCGCCACCTTTACCGGTACCGAACGTGCTCTTCCAGCCCAAGCCCTGCAGTTCGAGGCCGGCGGCTTCGGGCTCAGGTCCGACATGGTCGACAGTACCGGCACCGTGGGTTTTGCCGAAGGCGTGACCGCCCGCGATCAGCGCGACGGTTTCCTCGTCGTTCATGGCCATGCGCGCAAAGGTTTCACGGATGTCCTTGCCGGCGGCGACCGGATCGGAGTTGCCTTCAGGGCCTTCGGGGTTTACGTAGATCAGGCCCATCTGCACGGCCGCGAGTGGGGTTTCCAGATTGCGCTCTACGGGAGCTTGCCCGGCATCTTTGCCATAACGCACGTCGCCACCCAGCCACGTGCTTTCCGAGCCCCAGTACACGTCTTCGTCCGGCTCCCAGACATCCGGGCGGCCAGCGGAAAAACCAAAGGTCTTGAAGCCCATGGACTCCAGTGCAACGTTGCCGGCGAGGACGATCAGGTCGGCCCAGGAGACTTTATTGCCGTACTTTTGCTTGATCGGCCAAAGCAGCCGACGGGCCTTGTCGAGGCTGACGTTGTCCGGCCAGCTGTTGAGCGGTGCAAAGCGTTGCTGGCCGGAACCGGCGCCGCCCCGGCCGTCACCGGTGCGATAGGTGCCTGCGGCGTGCCAGGACATGCGGATAAAAAAAGGCCCATAGTGACCGAAGTCCGCCGGCCACCAGTCCTGGGAATCGGTCATCAGCGCAGTCAGGTCTTTTTTCAGCGCCTGGAAGTCCAGGCTCTTGAAGGCTTCGGCGTAGTTGAAGTCGCCCCCCAACGGGTCAGACTTGGGCGAGTGTTGACTCAAGATCTTCAGGTTCAGTTGGTTCGGCCACCAGTCGCGGTTCGTCGTGCCACCGCCAGCGGCGTTATTGAACGGGCATTTCGATTCAGTTGACATGGCATCTCCTCTTGATTTTGTTTTCAGCTAACCATCCTTAAGCGTGGATCCGGATCACCGATTGAAGAAATAGCTTTTCGGTATGGGATCCATAGCCTTAAGGCTATGACGGCCCAGTGATCAGTCGCTCCAGAACATCCATTAAAGTACCGGTCCGGGAAACTGTCGCTCCATCTGGGGAGATAGCTGATAAACAGTTCAAATCAGCAAGGAAATGCAAGATCATGAACACCTGCCACAATGGATGGGTAGCCTTTGCTGCAAGGACGCTGGTGATCGTAAGAATTGTTTGCCGCGAGAGGTTTCGCCATGCTCCTCAAAGCCATTGTCATCTGGTCACTGCTGTCGATCATCATCGCCGCCGTGTTCTGTCGCCTGATGCATAACGCCAAGGTCGCCGACCGGGCGCTCAAGATCGCCAAGCCGGATCATCAGCCTCATGAACGAAATGTTGGCAATACTTCCATGACCCCGGACAAAAGTGGCGGCGACGATTCGGATTGCCACCCGGCCTGAGCCATTCAGGGCGTTCCCGTACTCAATAAAAAAACCGGCTATTCACACAGTCTGTGTAACTACCCTTGTAGGAAATGGGTTGTTTGTTATTGCGAAAATTCCTATTCGTTCATTTTGGCTATGCCATTGGATTGCGTTCAGCAAGCGTCCCACCGTCTTATTCGTCGTCGCCCAATATTCTCTCTGCTCAGCGCATTTGCCGAGATGAGAAGGAAAGGCAACTCAAACCGATGACGATAAGGACGTTGCAAATGAATGCACCTGTGCACCCCTTGTATACCAACGAAGTTTCTCCTGAGTTTCTCTGCAGTCTTGACGCCCCCCATTTCACAGAAGAGCGGCTTGCGCACTTTTGTGACGAAGCTCTGGCAGTTGTTCGCCAGGGGCAGGCATACATGGAAGTTCATCCCGCTCACGCCATTTACCGAATCGCAACCGAGGGCAGTCAAACCCGCAATGGCGGGGTGATCAAGCAGGGAGTTGCTCCCTTGGAGTTCACATTAGAGAGCGGCCAGAAAGTACGTGCAGCACAGAAAGACGATTACGTCGTGTACGCCGATGGGCGTACGGCACAGATCGTGACGGGCGCGGGACAAGAAAATAGCGATGTGGCGCTGGTCGGCAGCCGCCTCTGCAATGGCGACGAGGTCATCAACACCTTACAAGGCGGTTTTTTGTTAGTGGGGCGTGAAGGTGTAGCGATGGCCGAGGATTTTCTGCCCTCCATCCAGCAGGAAGAACATCAATGAACGAAGGATATTTCATTGGCCTGCATGACAAGACCACCTGTGGCGGCAAAGTCCTGGATGGTCATACCGGAGTCATGATGTACGGCATCGCCCATGCCCGCGAAGGTGATCGGGTCACCTGTGGCAAGGACGGCAAGACTTACAAGATCGTCGGTGGCATTTCCTACATGATCAGTCATGGCAAAGCCGTGGCGGGCACGCTGGACAGCCACAGCGATTGCCCCTGCAAGGCCCGGCTGATCCCCTCGGTGGTCACGGCGACCTATCGCAGCGCCAATTCTGCACCGCGAACGGTCAGGGGCGCCGCGCAACCCGTTTCCAGTGCTGCCACCAGTCAACCGGCCGCGCCACGTCAGCCTGGTTTCGCCCCTTCGAACCCACCGGCGCCTGCGATATTCGCCCGCGCGGAACCTCAAGAACCGGGCTTCTATGTGGTGCCCAAAAGCATGACCCGCGAAGCCCTGGAGGCCACGCTGTTCGCCACGCCCGATGCCGCCGTGATGCGCAAGTTTCGAGCGCTCAATCCTGCGCGAGGCGATATCAAGGCCGGTTCGCTGATCGTACTGAGCGATCCGAACAACACCTCCTGCACCTATCAGGAAGCGCAACTGATGCAGGCCGCTCAACAGGTCAAATTGGCACTCGATCCCCTGACGCCGGAAGAAGCCGAGTTCATGCACCGCCACGCGGCTGAAATCGCCAGTTTTTCCGGCCAATCCTCGACTTGGCTTGGCGTGAGCGCGGTGGTGATGGAAAAACACCTGGCCCGACTGCGCGACACCCTGCAAGCCATGGAACGCCTGCATCAGGACAGCTATCGTCAGCACGGCCATCTCAAATCACCGCAGTTTTTCGCCGAACGCCAGCGTCTGCTCGCCCAGCTGGACGCCCACCTGCTGAACTCCACTCGCCTGCGTGGCCAGACGACCTTGGGCGATCATCCCAAGCTGAAGACGGCGCTCGGCATTTCCAGTCGTAGCTTGGTGCACCACTGGAATAAGGCTGGGGCACCGGGGCAGATACCGGGGTATGCAACCCATGTGGAGACAACCAGTCGAGCTGCCAAGTACATGAGCACCGGTGGTTACATCGGCATTGGTATTGGCGGGGTTTCTTCGCTGCTGGCTATTCAGGAGGTTTGTGTTGGTGACTCTGGAACTGCGTGCGAGAAGGTCAGGTTCACTGAGGGTGGCAAGTTCATTGGATCGACAGGTTTAGGGTATTTGGGAGGAGAATTGGCACATGTTGCCAGTCCCACCATCTGCGCCGCGCTTGGCGTGACTACAGCTATAGGTGGTGTTGTCTGTGTCGCGGCCGTAGTTGGGATTGGCGCGCTGGTGGGAACGAAAGTCGGTGGTATGGGGGGCGAATTCACAGCTGACAAAATTTTCGAAGCCACACAGCCATGATCAGTATCGAAACTTGGTCTCCCTGGGCTGCGATCATTGTTGTTGGTGGCCCAATCCTGCTGTGTTATGTGAGTTTCTTTTACAGTCTGTACCTCAGCCGCCGTCACCTGGATCGCTTTCTGCAAGCCTTGAACGGTAGTCGCCAAATCGTGATTAGCGCCACAGGACTAGCGCAGAGCGGATGGTTAAGTCGGCTTTTGTTAGTCGCAAAGATCACGTTCATGGTGATGTGGCCTGGTCCAGGACTTCGTGCAGGAGATCTTGATGTTGATGATATCCGCAACTTTCCTGTGGACCTGAAACGCTTGCTAAAGGTTAAGGCCATCCTGACGTGTGTCATTTTGATTTGGGGAGCGCTTGCATTCGCGCTGGTGAAATTCAAGTAATTATGTGCATCGATTCCAGATTGAAGACGGCCCTCGGCATTTCCAGTCGAAGCCTGGTGCACCACTGATAAAAGGCTGGTGCACCAGGAAAGATAAGTAGCAGGACTGCGAAATGCAAACGGCACCGGAACAGACCGTGTGAAAACGTGGTCTGGCAAGATCAAAAACAAACGCCCCGACTTGTCGGGGCGTTTGTTGGGTTGGCCTTCAGTGCATTTTCACACAGTCTGTTCAGCCGGTTTTTTTATGTCGCTCAACAACACTTCGGTCCGGCTTTACTGCCGTAACGGGCCTCCTGGCGTTCGCGGAAGAACGCCTCGTAGTCCATCACCGGTTTGTCCGGGTGTTTGGTCTGCATATGCTCGACGTAGTTGTCGTAGTCGGGCATGCCGACCATCAGGCGTGCAGCCTGACCGAGGTATTTACCGAGGCGACTCAGGTCATTGAACATGATCAGGCATCCGGCAGCGCTTGATATGGCGCTTCTTTATCCGTGCGTTCCTTGGTGCCCCAGGCAGCGATGCCGACCTTGAGCGCGAAGAACAGGATGCTGAACACCACGAACAGGAACAGCGCAGTCAGCGTCGCGTTGGTGTAGGCGTTGAAGATCACGTGTTGCATCTGGTCGATGCTCTTGGCCGGGGCCAGCACCTGACCGTTGGCCAGGGCATCGCTGTATTTCTTCGCCAGGGCGAGGAAGCCGATCGCGGGGTTGGCATCGAACAGCTTGATGAAGCCTGCGGTGGTGGTGCAGATCAGCAACCAGACCGCTGGCAGCAAGGTCACCCACACATAACGCTGGCGTTTCATCTTGATCAGCACCACGGTGCCGAGCATCAGGGCGATACCGGCCAGCATCTGGTTGGAGATGCCGAACAGCGGCCACAAGGTGTTGATGCCGCCCAGCGGATCGATCACGCCCTGGTACAGCAGATACCCCCACATGGCCACGCAACCGGCGGTGGCGATCAGGTTGGCGGTCCAGGATTCGGTGCGCTTGAGCGCCGGGACGAAGGAGCCGAGCAAGTCCTGCAGCATGAAACGCCCGGCACGGGTGCCGGCGTCGACCGCGGTCAGAATGAACAGCGCTTCAAACAGGATCGCGAAGTGGTACCAGAACGCCATGGTGTTTTCACCTGGCAACAAGTGGTGCAGGATCTGCGCGATCCCCACCGCCAGGGTCGGCGCGCCGCCGGCACGGGCGAGGATGGTGGTTTCACCGATGTCGTGAGCCACCGCTTGCAGGGCTTCCGGGGTAATGGCGAAGCCCCAACTGCTGACGGTTTGTGCAACGGTAACCGCATCGGCGCCAACCACGGCCGCCGGGCTGTTCATCGCGAAATACACGCCCGGATCGATGACCGATGCAGCGACCATCGCCATGATCGCTACGAACGATTCCATCAGCATGCCGCCGTAACCGATGTAACGGGCATGCCCCTCACTGGCGAGCAGCTTCGGCGTGGTCCCGGAAGCGATCAGCGCGTGGAAACCGGAGACCGCGCCACAGGCGATGGTGATGAACAGGAACGGGAACAGACCGCCCTTCCACACCGGGCCGGTGCCGTCGACGAACTGGGTCAGGGCCGGCATTCTCAGCTCGGGCATGGTCACCAGAATGCCGATGGCCAGGGCGACGATGGTGCCGATTTTGAGGAAGGTGGAGAGGTAGTCACGCGGCGCCAGGATCAGCCACACCGGCAGTACCGCCGCGACAAAACCGTAGCCGATCAGCATCCAGGTGATCTGGATACCGGTAAAGGTAAAGGCCTTGGCCCACACCGGATCCGCGGCAACCTGCCCGCCGAGCCAGATCGACCCCAGCAGCAACAGCACGCCGATCACCGAGATTTCACCGATGCGACCCGGGCGGATGTAACGCATGTAGATGCCCATGAACATCGCGATCGGGATGGTCGCCATTACCGTGAATATGCCCCAAGGGCTCTCGGCCAGGGCCTTGACCACGATCAGCGCCAGCACCGCGAGGATGATGATCATGATCAGGAAGCAGCCGAACAGCGCGATGGTCCCGGGAATACGGCCCATTTCTTCACGGACCATGTCGCCCAGGGAACGACCGTTGCGGCGGGTGGACATGAACAGGACCATGAAGTCCTGAACGGCACCAGCCAGCACCACGCCGGCGATCAGCCACAGCGTGCCGGGCAGGTAGCCCATCTGCGCCGCCAATACCGGGCCGACCAGCGGACCCGCGCCGGCAATGGCGGCGAAGTGGTGACCGAACAGCACGTGTTTGTTGGTCGGCACGTAGTCCAGACCATCGTTATTGAGCACAGCCGGAGTGGCCCGATTGGGATCGAGCTGCATCACTTTATTGGCGATGAACAGGCTGTAGTAGCGGTAGGCAACAAGGTAGATGGCGACGGCTGCGACTACGATCCACAGGGCGTTGATCGCTTCGCCGCGGCGCAAGGCCACGACACTCAGCGCAATCGCTCCCAGGACAGCCACGGCAAACCAGGCGAGGTGTTTAGCCAGACGGGGCATAGCGTGTCTCCTGCCGACAGCCAGTGACTGCGGCGATAATTTTTATAATTGTGTCCGCGGTGCGGAGCTGGCCCAATATCTGCGCATGCCGTCCACAAATAAATCCGCGTTACTACGTACGTGGTGTCTACGTAGTTCTACGTAGAACACGCCGATCTCCCTGTGGGAGCGGGCTTGCTCGCGAAGGCGGTGGATCAGTCAATATTGATGTCAGCTGACCCACCGCTTTCGCGAGCAAGCCCGCTCCCACAGGGGATGTGTGTTGAACACTAGATCCGGGACCATCCCTGCTCCCACACTGGTTTTGCATTTCATCCCGGCCACCGGTCATTCCGTCCAGCAACGCTACTGGCCGAACGCCTCTTTGGCATATGATCCCGAGCCTTCGCGCGGGCAGGAGTCAACATGCAGCTCAAACACAAGATCGTCGCCCTCGGGATTCTGCCGCTGGTGCTGGCCATTGCCGTCATCTGCGCGCTGGTGATTTCCCTCAACCGCCAACTGGGCGATCAACAGGCGCAACTGATCGAAGACAGCATTCTGGCGAGCAAGCGCGCGGAGCTGAAAAACTACGTGGAAATGGCCCAGAGCCTGATCGAGCCGCTGTACGACGACGGCCACGGCGATGCCCAGGCCCAGCAACGAGTGCTGGAAGAACTGCGCAAGCTCAGCTTCGGCATCAACGGCTACTTCTTCGTCTACGACCACGAAGGCCGCAGCCTGATGCATGCGCGCCAGTCGGAACTGGTGGGCCAATACCTGTGGGACATGAAAGACCCCCACGGCCTGCCGGTGATTCAGGCGCTGCTGAAAAGCGCGCAATCGGGCGAAGGTTTTCAACGCTACGCCTGGAACAAACCCTCCTCCGGTCAGGTGACCGACAAGCTCGCCTACGTGGTGATGCTCGATCGCTGGGGCTGGATGCTCGGCACCGGCATCTACCTCGAAGACGTCGAGCGCGCCACCCAGCAGGCCCGTGCCGAAGTGGCCATGGGCATTCGCA
Organism: Pseudomonas sp. KH_046_1; assembly: GCF_057839025.1. Lineage (NCBI taxonomy): Bacteria > Pseudomonadati > Pseudomonadota > Gammaproteobacteria > Pseudomonadales > Pseudomonadaceae > Pseudomonas > Pseudomonas sp. KH_046_1. Next base: position 2,588,600 of record NZ_CM174481.1, on the reverse strand, counting down.
AGACCATGATGGCGATTGCCGTGGTCGCCCTCGTCGCGGTGCTGTTTGTCTTCGCCACCGGCATGACCCTCAACGTCAGCGAACATCGCCTGGCGGACAAGAAACTGCAGCGCCTGACCCAGCGCATCGTCAGCCTGCAGGAAGAAGAACGATCACGGGTGTCCCGCGAGTTGCACGACGGCATCAGCCAGGTATTAGTCTCGATCAAGTTTCAGTTCGAACTGGCCAGCCATCTGCTGGAACGCGGACAAGCCCACGACAAGGGCTTGAGCACGTTAAAAGAAGCCACCGAGCGCCTGGGCGATGCCATCGGTGAAGTCCGCAGTCTCTCCCATGACCTGCGCTCATCCTTGCTCGATACCCTCGGCCTGCCGGCGGCCATCGGCCAATTGGCTGCGGAATTCGAGCAGCGCAGTGGGCTGACCGTGACCTATGACGAAAATGAATTCGACTGCCAACTGGTCGACGGCGCGGCTGTTTCGCTGTTCCGCATCGTCCAGGAAGGACTGACCAATATCGAACGCCATGCGCAGGCGAAGAACGTGTCCATTACACTGCGCGGCTGCGACGAGTCCGTGCGGCTGACGGTGGTCGATGACGGCATCGGTTTCAACGTCGCCCAGGTCGAACGTCGTCAGGCCGGCATTGGCTTGCGTAACATCCGCGAACGCGTCGAACATTTTGGCGGGCGCTTCGATTTGATCTCGATGCCGGGCAGAAGTGAGCTGGACGTACGGCTGCCAATGATACCTGGCGTAAAACCCTGAGCCGGCCCAAAACTACAAGAGTGAATAGCTGCGATGAACCTGCCCTCCCCGATCCGCGTCGCCCTGGTCGACGATCACTCCCTGGTCCGCGACGGCATCAAGGCGCTGCTGGCCGTGATGTCACCCCTGGAAATGGTCGGCGAAGCGGAAAACGGCGCCGAGGCCATCGAGATGGTCGGACGCTGCCAGCCCGACCTGCTGCTGGTCGACATCAGCCTGCCGGACATGAACGGCCTGGAACTGACCCGCGTGCTGCGCAGCCAGTACCCGTCGCTCAAGGTGCTGGTGCTGAGCATGTACGACAATTACGAATACGTCAGTGAGTCGGTGCGCTCCGGCGCCAGCGGCTACGTGCTGAAGAACGCCCCGTCACGGGAAATCATCGCCGCCATCGAAGCCATCAGCAGCGGCGGAACCTTCTACAGCGCGGAAATCGCCCAACGGCTGATCGCCGACAGGAACACCGACAACGAACTGACCCCGAGGGAAAGCCAGGTGCTGTCGAAGATGGCGCAAGGCTTGAACAACAAGGAAATGGCCCGGGAACTGGACATCAGCGTGCGCACGGTGGAGACACACCGTTTGAGCATTCGGCGCAAGCTCAACATCGACAAGCCGGCGGCACTGGTCAAGTACGCCCTGGATCACGGCCTCATTTCCCGCTGATCGCCTTTTCAAAACTTCTGAGCCATTCACAAAACCTGTGGGAGCGAGCCTGCTCGCGATAGCGGCGGTACAGCCAGCATTGATGTTGACTGATCCACCGCTTTCGCGAGCAGGCTCGCTCCCACAGTTTCGCTGTGGCTGCCAAAAACGGTTTTCTCCCCCCTATCGCCTACCACCCGAGCAGAAACTCCGTTCAGGGTCTTGTGCTATCGGTATTATGGTATACCATCAGACGCACAGACACCCAAACCTCCACGGAGCAGCTCATGAGTTTCGAAATCCGCAAGATCGTCAGCTATGTCGAAGAAACCTTTATTGAAGGCGGCAAAGCCACCGATAAGCCCGTGACCATGGTCGGTCTGGCCGTGGTGATGAAAAACCCCTGGGTGGGCAACGGTTTCGTCGAAGACCTGAAACCACAGATCCGCGCCAACTGCTCCGACCTCGGCGCACTGATGGTCGAGCGCCTGGTGGGCATCATTGGCGGTGCCGAGAAAATCGAGGCTTACGGCAAGGCTGCGGTGGTCGGCGCCGATGGCGAAATCGAACACGCTTCGGCGGTGATCCACACCCTGCGCTTCGGCAACCATTACCGCGAAGCGGTCAAGGCCAAGAGCTACCTGAGCTTCACCAACAAGCGCGGTGGCCCGGGCACCTCGATCCAGATCCCGATGATGCACAAGGACGACGAAGGCCTGCGTTCGCACTACATCACCCTGGAAATGCAGATCGAAGACGCACCGCGTGCCGACGAAATCGTCGTGGTCCTGGGTTGCGCCGACGGCGGCCGCCTGCACCCGCGCATCGGCAACCGCTACATCGACCTGGAAGAACTGGCCGCCGAAAAAGCCCAGTAACCGGCCAGCAGAACGACAACAAGAAGGCATTGCAGGAGCGCTCCATGATTCGGCTCACCGCTGAACTCACCCCGGCTGGCACCAGTTACCTGGCGACCGGCCAAGGCCAGCCCGTGGTCTTGATCCACGGCGTGGGCCTGAACAAAGAAATGTGGGGCGGCCAGATCGTTGGCCTGGCCACGCAGTACCGCGTCATCGCCTACGACATGCTCGGCCATGGCGCCAGCCCGCGCCCTACGATCGGCACGCCGCTGCTCGGTTATGCCGACCAGTTGCTGGAGCTGCTCGACCACCTGCAATTGCCCAAGGCAACGGTGATCGGTTTTTCCATGGGCGGGCTGGTGGCGCGGGCCTTTGCCCTGCACTACCCGCAACGCCTGGAAGGCCTGGTGGTGCTCAATAGCGTGTTCAACCGCAGCGCCGAACAGCGCGCGGGGGTCATCGCCCGCACCAGCCAGGCTGCCGAACACGGGCCGGACGCCAATGCCGAAGCGGCGCTATCACGCTGGTTCAGCCGCGAATACCAGGCGGCGAACCCGGCGCAGATCGCCGCGATTCGCCAGACCCTGGCCGGCAATGACCCCCAGGGCTACCTGACCACTTACGAACTGTTCGCCACCCAGGACATGTACCGCGCCGACGACCTGGCCAGCATCCAGGTGCCGACGCTGATCGCCACCGGCGAGCTGGACCCCGGCTCGACCCCGGAAATGGCCAAACAACTGGCCGAACGCATTCCCGGTGCGACCGTTGCCGTGCTCGCCGAGCAACGGCATATGATGCCCGTAGAGTCTCCGCGCCTGGTCAACCAGCTGTTGCTGGAGTTTCTGCAGACCGCGCATTCCCAACAAAACCAGATCAAGGGGATCGTTGCATGACACTCGCACGCTTCCAGATGTGCATCGGCGGTGAATGGGTCGATGCCCTGTCCGGCAAGACCTTCGAAAGCCTCAATCCGGCGCTGGCCGAGCCTTGGGCTGAATTGCCCGATGCCGACGAAGCCGATGTCGAGCGCGCCGTGCAGGCTGCGCAGACGGCTTTCGACAGCCCGGCATGGCGCGGTCTGACCGCCACCGCTCGCGGCAAATTGCTGCGACGCCTGGGCGACCTGATCGCCGAGAACAAAGAACAACTGGCGCAGCTGGAAAGCCGCGACAACGGCAAGCTGATCCGCGAAACCCGTGGTCAGGTCGGTTATCTGCCGGAGTTCTTCCACTACACCGCAGGCCTGGCGGACAAGCTCGAAGGCAGCACCCTGCCGCTGGACAAGCCGGACCTGTTTGCCTACACCGTGCACGAAGCCATGGGCGTGGTTGCCGCGATCATTCCGTGGAACAGCCCGCTGTACCTGACCGCGATCAAACTCGCCCCGGCCCTCGCGGCGGGCAACACCATCGTGATCAAGCCGTCGGAACACGCCTCGGCGACCATCCTCGAACTGGCGCGCCTGGCCCTGGAAGCCGGGATTCCACCGGGAGTCGTCAACGTCGTCACCGGCTATGGCCCGAGCACCGGCGCCGCCCTCACCCGCCATCCGCTGATCCGCAAGATCGCCTTCACCGGCGGCGCGGCCACGGCGCGGCATGTGGTGCGCAGCAGCGCGGAGAACTTCGCCAAGCTGTCGCTGGAACTGGGGGGCAAATCGCCGAACATCATCTTCGCCGACGCCGACCTCGACAGCGCGATCAACGGCGCCATCGCCGGGATCTACGCCGCCTCCGGGCAGAGCTGCGTGTCCGGTTCGCGCTTGCTGGTGCAGGACGAGATCTACGACGAGTTCGTCGGCCGTCTGGTGGAACGCGCCCAGCGCATCCGCATCGGCAACCCGCAGGACGACAGCAGCGAGATGGGCCCGATGGCCACGGCGCAGCAACTGGCCGTGGTCGAAGGCCTGGTGGCTGATGCCATCGCCGAAGGCGCGCGTCTGCGCCTGGGCGGCAAGCGTCCAGAGAATCTTGGCGACGGCTGGTTCTACGAGCCGACGCTGTTCGAGTGCGACCGCAATTCGATGAAGATCATGCAGGAAGAAGTCTTTGGCCCGGTGGCCTCGGTCATCCGCTTCAAGGACGAAGCCGAAGCGCTGGCGATTGCCAACGACTCGCAGTTCGGCCTCGCCGCCGGCATCTGGACCCGCGACCTCGGCCGCGCCCATCGCCTGGCCCGGGACGTGCGTTCGGGGATCATCTGGGTCAACACCTACCGCGCGGTCTCGGCCATGGCGCCGATCGGCGGCTTCAAGAACAGCGGCTATGGACGCGAAAGCGGCATCGATTCGGTGCTGGCCTACACCGAGCTGAAAACGGTGTGGATCAACCTGTCCCAGGCGCCGATGCCTGATCCCTTCGTGATGCGCTAGGAGTCCTGGAAAATGATCGAACCCGGCATTTACAAAGACGTGATGAGCTCGTTCCCGTCCGGGGTCACGGTGGTCACCACCCTGGACCCGGAAGGCGGCATCGTCGGCATCACCGCCAGCGCCTTTAGTGCGCTGTCGATCGACCCGGCACTGGTGCTGTTCTGCCCCAATTACGGCTCCGACACCTATCCGGTGCTGCGCGACAGCAAGCAGTTCGCGATTCACCTGCTGTCCGCCGAGCAGACCACCGAAGCCTATGCCTTCGCCGGTAAAGGCAAGGACAAGGCCAAAGGCATCGAGTGGCACTTGAGCGAACTGGGTAACCCGATCCTGGCCAAGGCCACGGCGATCATCGAGTGCGAACTGTGGCGCGAATACGACGGCGGTGATCACGCGATCATCGTCGGCGCGGTGAAGAACCTGATCCTGCCCGCGCAGCCGGTGACGCCGATGATCTACCACAAAGGCAAGCTGGGGCCGCTGCCCACCTTGGCCTGATGGATCTACACAATCCCCTGTGGGAGCCAATCCCCTGTGGGAGCGAGCTTGCTCGCGATAGCGGTGTTTCAGTCGACATACATGTTGAATGTCAGTCCGTCATCGCGAGCAAGCTCGCTCCCACAGGTACTGCACCAGACAGATAAGTCTTCATTCTCTCCAGGAGCCGGCATGAACCCAGCAGCCTCGCAACTGTTCCGCCAGCAAGCCTACATCAATGGCCAATGGCTGGACGCGCCGGATGGCGCCTGTCAGGACATCTTCAACCCGGCCACCGGTGAACTCATCGGCCGGGTGCCGAACCTCGGCGCCGAACACGCGCGCCTGGCTATCGAGGCCGCCAATAAGGCCTGGCCGGCCTGGCGCGCACTGACCGCCAAAGAGCGCAGCAATACGCTCAAGCGTTGGCATGCCCTGATGCTGGAGAACGCCGACGCCCTGGCACACATCCTCACCCTCGAACAAGGCAAGCCACTGACTGAGGCCAAGGGTGAAATCCTCTACGCCGCGAGCTTCATCGAGTGGTTCGCCGAAGAGGCCAAGCGCATCTACGGCGACACCATTCCCAGCCACAAGGGCGATGCGCGCATCGTGGTCACCAAGGAGCCGATTGGCGTCGTCGCGGCCATCACGCCGTGGAACTTCCCGGCGGCGATGATCACCCGCAAGGCCGGTCCGGCGCTGGCGGCCGGTTGCCCGTGCATCGTCAAACCAGCCCCGGAAACACCGTTCTCGGCACTGGCCATGGCCGCACTGGCGGAACAGGCCGGCATTCCAGCGGGCATCTTCAACGTGATCACTGGCGACGCCATCGCCATCGGCGGGGAGATAACCGCCAGCCCAAAGGTGCGCAAACTGTCGTTCACCGGCTCCACCGCCATCGGCAAGCTGCTGATGGCCCAGTGCGCGCCGACCCTGAAAAAAGTCTCGCTGGAACTGGGCGGCAACGCGCCGTTCATTGTCTTCGACGACGCCGATCTGGAGCGTGCCGTTGACGGCGCGCTGATCGCCAAATTCCGCAACGCCGGGCAGACCTGCGTCTGCGTCAACCGCTTCCTGGTGCAGGACGGCATCCACGACGCCTTTGTCGCGCGATTGGCTGAGCGGGTTTCGCAACTCAAGGTCGGCAGCGGTTTCGATGATGGCGTCACCCAAGGGCCGCTGATCAACGAGCGTGCCGTGGCCAAGGTCGAAGACCACGTGCAAAACGCACTGGCAAACGGCGCACAATTGCTGTGCGGCGGCGAACGTCATGCGTTGGGCAATGGGTTCTTCCAGCCAACCGTGTTGGCAGGCGTTACCCCGCAAATGAAAGTCGCCCAGGAAGAAACTTTCGGCCCACTGGCCGCCGTGTTCCGTTTCGACACCGAGGCCCAGGCCGTCGAGATGGCCAACGACACCGAGTTCGGCCTCGCCGCCTACTGCTACACCCGTGACCTGGGCCGTGCCTGGCGCATGAGCGAGGCGCTGGAGTACGGCATGGTCGGGATCAACGAAGGGCTGATTTCCACCGAAGTCGCGCCGTTTGGCGGCATCAAGTCCTCGGGGCTGGGCCGTGAAGGGTCGAAGTACGGCATCGAGGATTACCTGGAACTCAAATACACCTTGATGGGCGGCCTCTGAGCCCGCGGGAGCTACGCAAATGAACAACGAAAAATACGAAAAAGGCCTGAAGATCCGCACCCAGGTGCTGGGCGAAGCCTACGTCAACCGCTCCATCGAAAACGCCGACGACTTCACCCGACCGTTGCAGGAAATGGTCACCGAATATTGTTGGGGTCATGTCTGGGGCCGTGAGGGTTTGTCGCTCAAGGAGCGCAGCATGATCAACCTGGCGATGATCTCGGCCCTCAACCGGCCCCATGAACTCAAGCTGCATGTGCGCGGCGCCTTGCGTAACGGCCTGAGTCGTGAGCAAATACGCGAAATACTGCTTCAGGTCGGCATTTATTGCGGTGTCCCCGCTGCCGTAGACAGTTTCCGGCTTGCCCGTGAAGCCTTCGCCGAAGCCGATGCCGAGGCCTCCAGTTAACCCTTGGCTGTTTGATCTGACCGGGCACCCAGATTCCCGTAATCGAAGTGTTCTTTTTGCATGGACAGCCACAATCAGAGCGGACCCCATGAAACGCCTGCCACTCGACGACAGCTTCAAGGTCAATCGCAACCCCGTTACCCTGCGCGAAATCGTGCTGGATAAACTGCGAAGTGCCATCATGAACTTCCAGCTCCTGCCGGGAGACCGTCTGGTCGAACGCGATCTGTGCGATCGCCTGGGCGTCAGCCGTACCTCCGTGCGCGAAGCCTTGCGTCACCTCGAATCCGAAGGCCTGGTGGAATTCGCCGACGCCAAGGGCCCGCGTGTCGCGATCATCACCCTGGCCGATGCCGTGGACATCTACGAGCTGCGCTGCGTACTCGAAGGGCTGATCGTGCAACTGTTCACCCTGCGCGCCAAGGCCAAGGACATCAAGGCCCTGGAAAAAGCCCTGGAAGAAAACCGCAAAGCGTTGAAAGACGGCGAGCTGCAACAGGTCATCGACTCGGTGCAGGGTTTCTACGATGTGCTGCTCGAAGGCTCGGGCAACCACATCGCGGCCACTCAGCTGCGCCAGTTGCAGGCACGCATCAGCTACCTGCGCGCGACCTCGGTGTCCCAGGAAAACCGGCGCGGCGCCAGTAACCAGGAAATGGAACGCATGGTCGAGGCGATCAAGGGCGGTGACCCGCTGGCCGCCCACCAGGCTTGCGTCGACCACGTGCGTGCGGCCGCGGCCGTGGCCCTGGACTACCTCAAGCGCAAGCAGGAAGAAACCGGCGACATCCCGGCGATCACCCTGCCCATCGCGCTGAAAGAACCGCGCATAGGTCGCTGAAATGTTCAGCCCGAGCTTTTGCCCCAAGTGCGGCAGCGCAGACCTCAGGTCACAGTTGCCGCCGGGCGATACGCACGAGCGCCTGATGTGCCGCGGCTGCGGCTACATCCACTACATCAATCCGAAGATCATTGCCGGCTGCATCATCGAGCAGGACGGCAAGTACCTGCTGTGCCAGCGCGCCATCCCGCCGCGCCCCGGCACCTGGACCCTGCCGGCAGGCTTCATGGAAAGCGGCGAGACCACCGAGCAGGCGGCCTTGCGCGAGGTCTGGGAAGAAAGCGGCGTGCGTGCGGAAATCGTCTCGCCCTATTCGATCTTCAGCGTGCCCAAGATCAGCGAGGTGTACATCATCTTCCGCGCCATCGCGCTGGAGATCACCGGGCAGTACGGGCCGGAAACCCTCGACTACCAATTCTTCGCGCCTGAGGACATTCCTTGGGACAGCATCTACTACCCCGCGATCCGGCAGATCCTTGAGCGCTATATCGAGGAGCGTCAGGCTGGGGTGTATGGCATTTACATGGGTAATGACGACAGTGGGAAGATTCACTTTATTCGCTGATAGTCTTTGCTTTTGATCGTGTACATATCCGTTTCTTTGGTAACGGCCACAATGTGGGAGCGGGCTTGCTCGCGTTCGCGGTGGGTCAGCCGACATCTCTGTTGAATGTGCCGGCCTCTTCGCGAGCAAGCCCGCTCCCACAGGGATTGTGGCCGGCCGCAAGGTTGGCGTTCACTGAAGATCAAAACTGTAGGAGCGAGCCTGCTCGCGATAGCGGTGGGTCAGGCAATATCTCTGTTGAATGTGCCGGCCTCTTCGCGAGCAAGCCTGCTCCCACAGGATGTTTGCGGTATTCAGAACAACTCGCTGAAGGGTATGAACCGCGCCGTGTCGCCCATTTCCAGCGTGCAGCCTTCCGGCACCTCCACCAGTCCATCGGCCCAGGATGCGCCCAGCAACACACCGGAACTCTGGTTGGGATAGAGCACCGCGCGACCGGCTTCGAGTTTCGCCCGCAGGTACTCGCGGCGGCTCCCGGGTTTGGGCCAGGCAAAGCCGACACTCACCGGAAAGCTCAAAGGCTCTACGTCTTCGGCGCCCTGAATCCGCAACAGATAAACCCGGGCCAACAGGCCGAAAGTCACCAACGCCGATGTCGGATTGCCCGGCAGGCCAATCACCGGCACGCGGCCGAAGTGGCCCACGGTCAACGGCTTGCCGGGTTTGATCGAGAGCTTCCACAGCAACGGCTTGCCGCACTCGCGCAGTACCTGGCCGAGGCAGTCGGCGTCACCGGCGGACACCCCGCCCGTGCTGAGCATCAGGTCCGCCGTGTGTTGCAGCTGTTCGAGCTTGAGCCGCGTCTGGCGTGGCTCGTCGGGGAGAATGCCGGCATCGATGACCTCGCAACCCAACGCACTCAACCAATGGCTCAACAAGGTGCGGTTGCTGTTGTAGATGCTGCCGGGTTTGAGCGGTGTGCCCGGATCGACCAGTTCATCGCCGGTGGACAGCAACGCCACCCGTGGTCGCCGCACCACCTGCACATGGGTGCAGCCCTGTGCCGCCGCGATCGCCAGTTCGAACGGGCCGAGGCGCTTGCCGGCGCGCAGCAGCACATCGTCGACGCGGTTCTCCTGGCCTTGCGGGCGAATGTTGCTGCCGGCGCTCTGGGGCTGCTTGAAGCGGATCCGTCCGTTATCCAGTACCTCGGTGTTCTCCTGCATCTCCACACAGTTGGCACCCGGCGGAACCGGGGCGCCAGTGAAGATGCGCGCGCAGGTTCCCGGTGCCAGGGCTTCGGGGGCGTGACCGGCAAATACCTGCTGCGACACGGTCAGTGGCTCCCCGCCCCAACCGTCGACATTCAGGGCATAGCCGTCCATGGCACTGTTCGGCCACGGCGGCAGATCGAGGCTCGCCACCAGATCAGTGGCCAACACCCGCTGCCTGGCGGCGTTTAGGGGTACTGCCTCACTGTCTTCAATCCACTGCGCCTCGGCCATTGCCAGCAGCCGGTCGATGGCTTGCTCCACCGACATCAGCGGTGAAGTGCTCATCCCCGCGTCCCGCAGGCTTGCACCGGCTTGAGGTGCGGTACGAAATTGCACGGCCGGTGGCGCGCGTCGAGTTGCTCGGCGAGGATGCCTTCCCAGGCGGTGCGGCAGGCACCCGTGGAGCCCGGCAGGCAGCAGACCAGCGTGCCATTGGCCAGCCCGGCCAGGGCCCGGCTCTGCACCGTGGAGGTGCCGATGTCGAGGATCGAAATCGCCCGGAACAGCTCACCGAAACCGTCGATCTGCTTATCCAGCAAACAGGCCACGGCCTCGGGTGTGCTGTCGCGGCCGGTGAACCCGGTGCCGCCCGTGATCAGCACCACCTGGATGCCGTCGTCGGCAATCCAGTTCGCCACCTGCGCGCGGATCTTGTACAGGTCGTCCTTGAGCAGATTGCGCTCGCTGAGGGTATGGCCGGCTTCCAGCAAGCGACTGACGAGTAATTGGCCGGAGGTGTCATTGGCATATTCACGGGTATCGCTAACGGTCAGCACGGCAATATTCAGGGGTATAAACAATGCATCCGGTTTGACGCTCATGGGGTTCTCCGGCAGATATCAGTTAAATGACTTTCAGAGACTAATTCGATAAATAAAGCCGTGTCTAATCACTCTAACCAACCAGACTATCGAGCCGATCTATCAATATAAAAAGTCCAGAAACCACATCAATGATAGAGCCCGTCGATAACCCCTTAGATAGCAGTGATTGGACGCACACCAAAGACAATGAGATCGTCCGCACCTCACGATTCTGCCTCGCCTTGTGTCTTGCGCACCTGAGTCAATACTTACCCCCTCACTTCCCCGTCAGCAGGTGCCGTCATGGACATCAAACAACTCAAGTTCCTGATCGCCCTGGAGCAGACCCGCCACTTCGGCCAGGCGGCCGCGCGCTGCCACATCACCCAGCCCACGCTGTCGATGCGCCTGCGCAACCTGGAGGATGAGCTGGACCTGGTGCTGGTCACCCGGGGTCAGCGCTTCGAGGGTTTTACCGAGGCCGGCGAACGCGTACTGGCGTGGGCCAGGACCCTGCTGGCCGCCCACGACGGGCTCTTCGCCGAGGCCGCCGCGTGCCGGGGCCAACTCGTCGGCAACTTGCGCCTGGGGCTGGTGCCCCTCAGCAGCTTCAATCCGGTCACCTACATCCAGGGCCTGTCTCGCAGCTTTCCCGAGCTCAAGTACAGCCTGTCGTCCTTGAGTTCCGACCAGATCATCGAGGGCCTTGGCAACAATCAGCTGGACCTGGGCGTGTGCTACCTCGATCACGTCAACCCGAGCTATTTCGAGTTTTTCGAGATCGGCGAGACCCGCGTCGGCCTGCTGTACGACAACCGCCACTTCCATTTCGACGGCACGCAAATGAGCTGGGAGGACGCCGCCGAACTGCCGCTGGGGATGCTCAGCAACGGCATGCACTACCGCAAATCCATCGACCTGAGCTTTCGCAGCCGCGGACTGGACCCACAGCCGATCCTCGAAAGCGATTCGACCTACCAGTTGCTGCAGGCAATTCACGAGGGTTTCTGCTGCGCGATCATGCCGCTGGACAGTGGCCTGGAAGAGCCCATCGAACACCTGTCGTTCATCGAATTGCCGGATGCCAGCGTGCTCGCGCCCCTGGGCCTGGTGATGCGCAAGACCGAACCGCGCTCGGCGATTGCCGAGAAGTGTTTCGCCGAAGCACGAACGTTACTCCGCCGGACCCACTGATCAAGTTTCGGCTTTATATAAATCCGAACCGGACATGTTTGCCCGGCTTGATAGACATCACCAATCGGCGCATCGGAACAAGCGATTGGACGCTCTGAAAAGTTACCCGTAGCCTGAACTTAATTCAGCGCTTCGAGGTTCTTTTCATGTTGTGCCAAGTTGAACAAGCCGATGTTCGAAGCGACACTAACGCCCCCGCGCCCAAACCGTTGAATGTGAACTTTCGCGAGTACGACAATGCCGCGTCAGTTTGTCAGGCGGCGTTGGCATCAGAGATTGCCCTGGCGATCACCTACAACGGTTTGAGTCAGGCCGTGATGATGGTATCGCCGGGCAACCTCGAAGATTTCATCCGTGGTTTCAGCGTCAGCAACGACATCGTTGCAGACCAGAGCGAAATCTACGACTTGCGCCTCACCCACTTCGACCAGGCCGTCCAGGCAGACGTGCAGATCTCCAGTCGCGCGTTCTGGGCGCTGAAGAACCATCGTCGGCAAATGGCCGGCACCAGTGGCTGCGGACTGTGTGGTGTGGAAGCGCTGGAGCAGGCCCTGCCAAACCTGGACATTCTCGACCCGGTGCCCCTGCCGCCCGCCGAGCATTTCATCGACATCCGCAACCGCATCGAACAGGCCCAACAAATGGCCCGCAGCAGCGGCGCGCTGCACGCGGCGCTGTACTTCAACAGCGAAGGCAACGCGCTGATCTGCCGCGAAGACATTGGCCGCCACAACGCGCTGGACAAGTTGATCGGTGCCCTGCAACACGCCGGCATCGACAGCCATTGCGGCTTCACCGTGGTCACCAGCCGTTGCAGCCTGGAACTGATCCACAAGGCCGTCAGGGCCAGGCTCGGCACACTGGTCAGCCTATCGGCGCCCACCGCCCTGACCGTGCAATGGGCAATCAAGCATCGCCTCAACCTGATTCACGTCCCCCACCGCAACGCACCACGCATTTACAGCCCGGCATGATGCCTTCACCTGATCACCGCGCTGGCAAGCGCAGGAACCTCCCATGACAGACATTGCAGATGCATCACCCGATGGCCTGACCCACCTCGACCGCCAGGGTCGCGCCAACATGGTCGATGTCAGTGAAAAAGCCCCGACACAGCGCGAAGCCCAGGCCCAGGCCTGGGTGCGGATGCGCCCGGAAACCTTGAAGCTGATTCAAAGCGACGGCCACCCCAAGGGCGATGTATTTGCCGTGGCGCGGATCGCCGGAATCATGGCGGCGAAGAAAACCCATGAGCTGATCCCGCTGTGCCACACCCTGCTGCTCAGTTCGATCCACGTCGAACTCAAGGCCTGCACACCGGACAGCGTGAAAATCGTCGGTACCTGCCGCGTCGAGGGCCAGACCGGGGTCGAACTCGAAGCCCTGACCGCCGTCAGTGTGGCGGCGTTGACCCTCTACGACATGTGCAAGGCGGTGGACCGCGGCATGGTCATCGATGACATCCGCCTGCTGAGTAAACAAGGTGGCCGCTCCGGTCATTTCAAGTTCGAGGACGCACAATGATCCTGATCAATTACTTCGCCCGTTACCGCGAACAGCTCAACCTGGGCGGTGAAAAACTGCCCCTGACCGACAGCCTCAAGACCATCGAGGACGTGCGCCGACTGCTGATGGCTCGCGGTGAGCTGTGGAGCACTGTGCTGGGTGAAAACAACCTGATGTGCGCGCTGAACCAGGAGCTGTGTCATCCGGACCGGGTGATTGAGGACTACGACGAGATCGCCTTTTTTCCACCGGTCACCGGGGGTTGAGACATGACGGTTCGGATCCAGCGTGAAGTGTTCGACGTCGGCCGCTTGATCGACAGCCTGCAGGCGAACGATCCGGGGGTGGGTGCCGTGGTCAACTTCGTCGGCTACGTGCGCGACATCAATCAGGGCGAGGCGGTCACCGGGTTGTTTCTGGAACACTACCCGGGCATGACCGAACGCTCGCTGCAAACAATCATCGACAACGCCAGGGCCCGATGGCCACTCCGGGCCGTGGAGATCGTGCACCGGATCGGCCCGTTGTCGATCAGCGAACCGATCGTGTTTGTCGGCGTCAGCAGCCCCCATCGTCAAGCCGCTTTCGAAGCCTGTGCGTTCATCATGGACTACCTGAAAACCGACGCTCCGTTCTGGAAACGCGAAGACGTGGCGAGTGGCGCGCGCTGGGTCGATGCCCGTGACAGCGACCGCTCAGCCCTCGAGCGCTGGGCAGATACGCCGCATCAGGCGGCTATGCAACGCGCCTCGGCGTAGCTACAGTCATTGGCTCCAAGCTTTCTGCACAAGGAATTTCCGCTTGAGCCCCACACCCTCCCCGATCACCCAACAGGATGTGCCACAGCCCCGGTCCATCAGCCTGCGCGAAGCCTTCCTGTTCTGGCTCAAGCTTGGCTTCATCAGTTTCGGCGGGCCGGCGGGGCAGATTTCGATCATGCATCAGGAGCTGGTCGAGCGCCGGCGCTGGATCTCCGAGCGACGCTTTCTGCATGCCCTCAACTATTGCATGTTGCTGCCCGGGCCTGAGGCTCAGCAGCTGGCGACCTACATCGGCTGGCTGATGCACCGGACCTGGGGCGGCGTGATCGCAGGCGTGCTGTTTGTGTTGCCGTCGCTGTTCATCCTGATTGCGCTGTCCTGGGTGTACATCGCCTTTGGCGAAGTGCCCGTGGTCGCCGGATTGTTCTACGGGATCAAGCCCGCGGTCACGGCAATCGTGGTGCAGGCGGCTCACCGGATCGGCTCGCGGGCCTTGAAGAACGGCTGGTTATGGGGCATCGCCGCCGCGTCCTTCGTGGCCATCTTCGTGCTCAATATGCCGTTTCCGCTGATCGTGCTCGGCGCCGCGGTCATCGGTTTTTTCGGTGGACGCCTGGCGCCGGAAAAATTCAGGACCGGTGGCCACAGTGCGGCGAAAAAGTCCTTCGGCCCAGCCGTGATCGACGACGACACCCCAACCCCTGAACACGCCCGCTTCAATGGCTGGAAACTGGCACGCCTGGCCGTGATCGGTGCGATCTTGTGGACGTTGCCCATGGCCATGCTCACCGCACTGTTCGGCTGGGAAGGCACGCTGACGCAGATGGCCTGGTTCTTCACCAAGGCCGCGCTGCTGACATTCGGCGGCGCCTACGCGGTGCTGCCGTATGTCTACCAGGGCGCGGTCGGTCACTACGCATGGCTGACGCCGACGCAGATGATCGACGGCCTGGCGCTCGGTGAAACCACGCCAGGCCCGTTGATCATGGTCGTCGCCTTCGTCGGGTTCATCGGCGCCTACGTGCTTCAGGTCTTCGGGCCGGATCAAGCGTTTGTCGCCGGTGCCGTGGCCGCCACGCTGGTGACCTGGTTCACCTTCCTGCCCTCGTTCCTGTTTATCCTCGCCGGCGGGCCATTGGTGGAATCGACGCACAACGAACTCAAGTTCACCGCTCCACTGACAGCCATTACGGCCGCCGTGGTCGGCGTGATCCTCAATCTGGCCTGTTTCTTTGGCTACCACGTGCTGTGGCCCAAAGGCTTCGAAGGAGCACTGGACTGGCCTTCGCTGCTGATCGCGATGGTGGCGGGCGTTGCATTGCTTCGTTTCAAGCGTGGAGTGATCGAGGTTTTGATCGGCTGCGGGTTGATCGGCCTTGTCGTGCACCTGATGTTCTGAATCAAACATTTACACGCGCCGCAATCCTCCCTAGTATCCAGCCATCCCCGGATGGCTTGTTCCACTCGCCACCGACGATTTCCGCCGCCGGAAACCTGCGCCATGCGTACTTTGCCGTCAGAACAGCACCTGCTGAACCTCTCGAACCTGGCCATCTCGCTGCTGGCCGTGGACGGCATTGCATGAAGCGCATCGTCAACCTGCCCATGGCCCTGCGCCGCTCCAAACTGCGTCACTCCGCACGTCCGCCGGATAGCACCCTGCTCGCCTGATCGGCGAGCCCCCTCCTTCGCTATCCCTGCGTTTGCTCAGCGTATGCAATCCCTGTGGGAGCGAGCCTGCTCGCGATAGCGGAGTGTCATTCGACATCAACGGTGAATGACACTCCGTATTCGCGAGCAGGCTCGCTCCTACAGGTTGCGCACTTCGACTGGCTGGCATTGGGTTCTCCCAAATTTGCGTGGACACCGACATGACTCAACGTTGCAATTCCTATTACACCGCCACCCTCAACCAGGACACCGATTACCCGACGCTGCAAGGCCGGCACCGGGTTGACGTGGTGATCATCGGCGGCGGGTTCACCGGCGTGGCCACCGCTGTCGATGCCACTGTTGACTATTCAGCAAGTCAACATTGTCTGAGTCGGCTAAGCTGGGTCACCGGCAGCCTGTCGGGCGACGAAGCCATGCGCAAACAGATGCGCCGCAGCATCGGTGATGAGGTCGACGATTTCATCTGGAACCTGCGCTGGCGCGGGCACCAGATCATCCGGCAGCGGGTGGAAAAGTACGGCATCGCCTGCGACCTCAAGCACGGCCACCTGCACGCGGCGTACAAACCTGCGCACATGGTCGGCTTGCGCAGGGATTACGACGAGGCGGTGCACCGTGGCATGGGCGACGAGGTCAGCCTGCTCGACCGCAGCCAGGTGCGCGACCTGCTGCAAAGCGACCTCTACCACGGCGCGATCAAGAACACCCGCAATATGCACCTGCACCCGCTCAACCTGTGCATCGGCGAAGCCCGCGCAGCCGAAAGCCTCGGTGCGTTGATCTTCGAAAACAGTGAAGTACTGGAGATCATCCACGGCGATGGCCTTCACAAGAGCCCTGGCGTACGCACCGCCCACGGGCAGATCGACGCCAACCAGGTGCTGCTGGCAGGCGACGTCTACCACAAGCTGGAACCGGGCAAGCTCAAGGGTAAGATTTTCCCGGCCATGGGCGGCATCGTCACCACCGCGCCGCTGGGTGATCTGGCCAGGCAGATCAACCCCGAAGACCTGGCGGTCTACGACTGCCGTTTCGTGCTCGACTACTACCGCCTCACCGCCGACGGTCGCCTGTTGTTCGGTGGCGGCGCCAACTACAGCGGCAAGGATTCGCGGGACATCGCCGCCGAGCTGCGCCCGTGTATCGAGCAGACCTTCCCGGCGCTCAAAGGCGTGGCCATCGATTACCAGTGGAGCTGCGCGATGGGCATCGTGATCAACCGTATCCCGCAACTGGGCAAGCTGTCGGACAACGTCTGGTATTGCCAGGGCTACTCCGGCCACGGCATCGCCACCACCCACATCATGGGCGAAATCATGAGCCAGGCAATCACCGGGCAGCTGGAACAGTTCGACACCTTCGCCACCTGCCAGCACATCCGCGTGCCCATGGGCGACCTGCTCGGCAACCCGATGCTCGCCGCCGGCATGTGGTACTACCAGATGCTTGAGCGATTGCGCTGAGGTTGCTGGCCAGCACATTCAGCATGGATGCTGCCTGGGCTGGCCTCTTCGCGAGCAAGCTCGCTCCCACAGTGTTTAGTGGTTAGCCGGGCCGGTCGACCTGATCCAAAGCCCGATTCACCGCCAACTCCCCCAGCATGATCACTTGCGCGATGCCCAGCAGGGTGTTGCGGTGCGTGCCTTCCAGGAAACCCGCCAGGTCATGGGCCATGACATTCGCCGAGGCCAGCGATTCGCAGGCGTGGGCCAGCAGGGTTTCGGTGTCGATGTCGGGGTTGATGGTGAACAGTGTGGAGGGTTTGTGCGGGGTGGCCATGATGTGCAGGGCCGGGTTGGGGCAAGAATCGGTATTAGGTGGATCAGGCGTAAGCTTTGACATGTTTCGAACTCCGAAAATGGAGCCGTCACCGAATCGCTGCTAAACGATGGGTGGCAGCTGTGCGCAGGTTAGCAGACCGGGGAGTTACGATACCGGCGCGCCCGAAGACGCCCTGCGCACAGCTACCATGAAGTCCAGGCATGAAAAGACCTGACTGTTTGGAATGCAGATGCGCTTCGTAACACCACGGGCTGCTAAACCCGATCACTGGAAATCAGTGACGCGGACCAAGTTACCGATGGCCTCCAGGGCGCACAAGCCGGCGGATTCTGGCGTACCTGTAGGCAATGACGCAAGGCGTTGTAGCTTGCAGGAAGTGACGCCTACAGCCGTTAAACATGCATTCCAGATTGATACCGCTTTCGCGAGCAAGCCCGCTCCCACAGAGGGGCTTCGTCGTACACAGTATTTGTGTTCACCGAAGATCCCCTGTGGGAGCGGGCTTGCTCGCGAAGAACGATAACGCGGTCTATATCAAGCCGCGCTGGCATGCTCAACGCGATGAAACAACCGGTTGAAATACACCAGGCTGTCGCGCGGCTCCCGCACCCCAACCTTCGTCAGCTCCACGAACATCACCGAATGCGAACCCACCTCCTTGCACTCGCTGATCCGCCCTTCGAGCTGCACCAGGGCATCGCGCAGCACCGGTACGTCGGCGGCGCCGTCGTCCCACAGGTCCCAGGCGAAGCGTTCGTCCATCGGCACCTTGGTCATGCCGGCGAAATGCCGGGCCAGTTCTTCCTGCTCGCCACACAGCACGTTGACGCACAAGTGGCCGTTGGTGCGGAACACGTCGTGGGTGGCGCTGTTGCGGTTGACGCACACCAGCACGGTGGGCGGCGAGTCGGTGACCGAGCACACGGCGCTGGCGGTGATGCCGCAACGTCCGCCGGGGCCGTTGGTGGTGATGATGTTCACCGCGGCAGGCAGCTGCGCCATGGCGTTGCGAAAGTCGATTTGCTGCTGGCTCAGGTCGGCCATGTCGATGCCCCTTCCTTCAGGAGGACCGCTATCTTGCGGCCCGTAGGTGATGAAACAAGACTAAGGCTGCGGGCGCGCCGCAACCATTCTGACGATCCCCATGGAGAGGTTGGCTTTCCGCTAGTCGACTAGGTGGTTTCTTTATCGCAAGGGCCGGCCACAGTGGGTATTCTGCAGACTGGCTCCGCAAAGATGAGCCGATGCGCGCCGCGCGTTCGCGTGCGAAAACAATAATTAAAAACTTCGTGGCAGCCCCGATGGAAACCCGTAAACCGATTGTTTATATCGTTGACGACGACAAGGACCTGCGCACTTCGCTGGCCTGGTTGCTGGAGTCGGTCAGCGTGCAGGCGCAGTGCTTTGCCGGCGCCGAAGAGTTCCTCAGCCAATACGACCCCAAGCAGCCCGCCTGCCTGGTGCTCGATGTGCGCATGCCGGAAACCAGCGGTTTCCAGTTGCAGGAAATCCTCAACCAGCGCGGCAGCACCCTGCCGACCATTTTCGTCTCGGCCCATGGCGATATTCCGATGTCGGTCACGGCGATGAAGAACGGCGCGCTGGATTTCGTCGAGAAGCCCTACAACCCGCAGCAGATGATCGACCGCATCCAGGCCGCGCTGAAGACCGCCGTGCACGCCCAGGCCGATCAGCAGCAGCGCCAGAACCTGCAAGGCAAACTGGCGTTATTGACCAGCCGTGAACGGGAAGTGTTGATGCTGGTGATCGATGGCAAGGCCAGCAAGGTGATTGCCCGGGAGCTGAACATCAGCGTGAAGACCGTTGATGTGCACCGCACCAAGATCAAGGAAAAGATGGGCGTGAGCAGCATCGCCATGCTGGTGCGCGAGGTGCTGCATTTGCCGGTGGATGAGCCGGCGCGGCACTGAGAGATTTGTGGCGGTCATGAGACCGCCATCGCTAGCAGGCTAGCTCCTACAGGGACTCTCGTCGTACACAGATTTTGTGTTCGCTGGAGATCCACTGTAGGAGCGAGCCTGCTCGCGATGAGGCCAGCAGACTCAACATCAATAGCGGGTGTCAGTTCTGACTGTAGCGCTTGCGATAAGCACCCGGTGACACACCAAAGCGCGATTTGAAGGCCGACGAGAAGTAGCTCGAATCCGAGAAGCCCCACGCATAACACAGCGCCGAAAGCTTCTGCTCGACATCGGCGCGGCGCAGGTTTTCGGCGCAAAAATCCAGGCGGCGGTGCTTGATGTACTGCGCCACCACCAGGCCGCGCTTGGAGAACATCCGGTACAGGCCGCGCACGGAAATCCCGACTTCACGGGCAATCAGCTCGGGGCACAGTTCTTCGTCGCTCAGGTGCGCGTCGATGAAGGCGATGATTTTGCGAAATTGCCGCTCATGGGCGTCCGCACCGCAGTCGCGGGCGCTGATGCCCGGCAGCAACAGGCTGGCCAGGGCATCGAGCACGGCCTCGCTTTCCTGCATGTCCAGCCCGTCCTGCTGGCGAGTGTCCAGCACCAGCTTGTTGGCCATCGTCGCCAGGGGGCTGCCGGCCGCGATGCGCGTGGCGCAGTTGACGGCATTGAAGTGCGAACCGCGCTCGACCACCTGGCGCGGCAAAATCAGCGACAGCTGTCGGCAATCGTCGTTGTAGATCATGTCGCTCGGACGGCTGGCGTCGATCAGGGCGATGTCGCCACAGCCCAGTTGCGCGCGGTTGTCGCCCTGCTCCAGCTGCGAGCTGCCGCGCATCTGGAACACCGCGTAGTAGTGGCCGTCGCTGCTGGTGCTGACGTCCTTGCTGGTGCGGTACAAATGCACGTGCGCCATGTCGACCACACTCAGGTTGATCGCACCGCTGCGAAATTCCGCCAGTTCGCCATAGAAATCGGTGTCCAGCGCCCGGGCATCGAATCGCCCACAGGCCTGGTTCACCTGGCTCAACCAACTTTCGAACGCCTCGTTGCGCACCGTCGATGCTGTAATCATGTCCGCAAAGCCTCACGTTTTTGTTGTTATTTTTCGACCGCTTCATCGAGCGGTTCGTCAAAACGGTTATTTCTGTAGCCATCTCCTCCTTCGACGGCCGCCCGGCGCCCATTCAACAGGCTCCGGCCCAAGCTTTCCAGTCGACCTACGGGTTAAATGTCCAATACCAGACGAGCGGAAAGCGCCCGCGATACACAAGCGCAAATCTGCTTGTTGGACGCCTTTTCCTTGTTCGACAGACAGTTGTCGCGGTGCTCCGGTAAACCGTCCAGGACCTCGACGATGCAGGTGCCGCAGATGCCTTCGCGGCACTCGGTGTCGATGTCGCAACCATGGGCCTGCAACACATCGACCAGGCTGGTGTTGGCCGGCACTTGCAGCACCACGCCGGAACTGGCCAGTTCGACTTCGAACGTACCCGCCGGGGCGCTGTTGGCGGCCGGGTCTGCGGCGAAGTGCTCCAGGTGAATGGCATCGTCCGAGCGACTGCGAGACGCCACTTCCACCACTTTGTTCATGAACGGCGCCGGGCCGCAGGTGTAGACATGGGCGGCGCTGCCGGCACGCTCCAGGCATTCGCTCAACGCTGCGTCGAGATCCGCGGGTTCCACGCCGTAGTGAAACTCCACTGATTCAGCAAAGTTCGTCGCCAACAGTTCGGTAAACGCAGCGTATTGCGCCGAGCGGGCGAAGTAGTGCAAGCGATACGGCTGGCCACTTCCAGCCAATTTGTAGGCCATGCTCAGCAGCGGCGTGACACCGATACCGGCGGCGAACAGCACGTGTTCACTGGCCGTTTCATCGAGACGGAACAGGTTGCGCGGCGCCCCCATTTCCAGCTCCATGCCCTCTTCCACTTGCTCGTGCAGCGCGAGCGAGCCACCGCGCGACTGCGCTTCTTTCTTCACCGCCACCAGATACGCCCGGCGATCCTGTGGCGGGCTGCACAGCGAATACTGGCGGGTCACCCCGGTCGGCCCGGTGAGGTCGACGTGGGCACCCGGTTCATAGGTGTCGAGCGGCTGGCCGTCACTGCGCACGAGGCGAAAGGAACGGATATCCAGCGCTTCGTCGACGATCCTTTCGATCTTCACCTTCATCATTGCATCACCTGAATACACTTGTTTTGATTTAGCACTACGGCTTGGTTACACCTTGTAGGAGCGAGCCTGCTCGCGATGGAGTGTCAGTCGACATCGATTCAGCTGATACACCATCGCGAGCAGGCTCGCTCCTACAAGGATCATTCCCCGGCCATAACATTGGGTTGGCGCGCTCAGCGCATGAACAAGCCGCCGTTGACGTCCAGGCACGCGCCGGTCACGGAGGTCGCGTTATCGGCGATCAGCAGCAACACGCTGTCGGCGATGAACGCTGGATCACCAAGAGTGCCGGCCGGGATCATTTTCAGGATCTGCTCCAGACGTTCCGGAGCCACGGTTTCGCGTACCACCGGCAAGTCCAGCGGACCTGGCGAAATGCTGTTGACCGTCACGCCTTGGGGTGCCAGTTCACGGGCGAAGACCTTGGTCAGGGTCGCCACGCCACCCTTGGCCGCCGCGTAATGCGCGCCGGTGGCGGTGCCGCCGTTCTGTCCGGCCAGGGATGCGATGTTGACGATGCGACCGAAGCCGCGCTCGGCGAAGTGCGCGCCGAACACCTGGCAGGCGACAAAGGTGCCGCGCAGGTTGATCGCCATCGACTCGTCGAACTCTTCCGGCGTGATGTCCATCAGCGCCGCGACTTTCGACACACCGGCGTTGTTCACCAGAATGTCGGTGCCACCCCACTGCTCAGTGAGCAGATCGCGGGCACGCTGGAAGTCGGCCTTGCTACGCACATCCAGCTCGATGGCCATGGCGCTGGCGCCGCTGCCATCGAGTTCCAAAGCCAGTTGCTGCACGCCATCGAGGCGCACATCGGCCAGGCCGACGCGATAACCTGCCGCGTGCAGACGGCGGGCAATGCACTCGCCCAGTCCGCGCGAGGCACCCGTTACGAGGGCTACTCGACTCATGATGTTGCCCTCACAAAAGGAAGCCGAGCGCGCTCAGGCTGTCGGTGGAGTTGATCAGGCGCACCACTTTGCGCTCCAGGGTCGGCACGCCGTCGGTGAAGCGGATACGGTGGTTCAGGTCGGCCACAAATGGCGTGTGTACGCCGCGCTTGTAGGCGTACAGCAGTTGCGCCGAGTTGACTTCGACGATGTCGCCCGCTGCTTCCACCAGGCGGAAACGCGAGATCGTGCGGATGGTTTTCGCCGCGTCCACCGCCGACGGCGAGTAGCCGGCGGTCAGGCGTTCGATGCGCAGGTCACGCATGCGCGCATCGTCGTAGGCGTAGTTCAGGGTCGCTTCGAAATCTTCGGTGTCCGGGTCGATCGGCACGATGTACTTGCCGCTTTCGCTCCACAAAGTCGCCCACTCGGCGTAGTGCTTGTGGTCGAGCAGTTCGGCTTCGCGCCAGATGAACTCGATGGCCTGGGCCAACGGGCCGGAAAAACCGTTCAGGGTGTCTTGATTGCTCATTGGCTCATCATCCTTTTCCACATGTCGTAGGCACCGCGCATGCCGCCTTCATCGGTGGCGTGGCTGACCTTGTCGCCGTTTTCAGCGGTGATTTCGCGGTTCAGGCCGCGGTTGACCAGGATCGGCGCATCGACGCCGGCATACGAGCCGCGCTGCACGCGGTCCCAGGCCTCGGCATCGTCAGGGCTGCCGAAACCGAACGGGCCCTGGAAGTGTTCGTGGATGCGCATGCGTTCGCGGTTGGCGATTTCCGGGCCGCCGTCCATGCCGAGGGCCACGTGACGGATCTCGGTTTCGGTGACCGACACCGGGCGCAGCACGCGGAAGAACGACATCGACATCGCCACGTTGGGGAACAGGTTCAGGTTGAAACCGGCGCCGTGCAGCGAGCGCACGATGCGACGGACCTGATCGGCCGGCAGGGTTTTCGACAGTTCTTCAGTCACATGGGCGAAGCGCTCCTGCAACTGTTCGGTGCCGTCGTCATGATCGAGATCGACGTGCTCAGGCACCATGACCATCACGCTGTGGCCGTTGCCCAGGGAGTGGGTGACGGCTTGTTCGTCGGTCATGAACGAGAGCATTTCCGAGGTTTCTTCATCCACCGACGACATGAACGACTTGTGCACGATCGGGAAGTGGTAACCGTCGGTGGTGTTTTCCAGCTGGATCTTCCAGTTGCCCTTGAAGCTGAACTTGTGTTCGCCCTGGGTCTTGATCGGGTAACCGGCGCCCTGCTTCATGAACAGGTCCATCCAGTGTTTGGCGCCGCCGAGGAAGCATTCCAGCGGTTCGATCTCGTCGTTGTAGCTGGCGAACACCATGCCGGCGTAGCTTTCGACGCGCAGGCTGGTCAGCGGCAGTTCGGATTTCTCCAGGATGCCTTCGTAGCCATCCGGATACGGCAGCGCACGCAGCTTGCCATCCAGGCCATAGGACCAGCTGTGGTACGGGCAGGTGAAACCGGTGGCGTTGCCCTTGTGCTTCTCGCACACGGTGGCGCCACGGTGCCGACAACGGTTTTCCAGCACGTTGATGTTGTTCTTCTTGTCGCGCACGACAATCACCGGGCGACGGCCGATGGTGGCGGTCTTGAAGTCGCCGCTATTGCGCACTTCGCTTTCGTGGGCAACCCACACCCAGGTGCGGTAGAAAATCTTGTCCAGCTCGGCTTCGAACAGCGCCGGGTCGTTGTACAGCGAGACGTCGACGCGGTCATGCTGGACCAGGTCTTCGGGGCTTTTCGACGATGCGATCAGCTGATATTCATGAGTGCTCATGCGGTTCTCCTCATGGCTTCTTTTTATGATTTTGATTTAGAGCCAAGCCGTTCACCGGCCATGCTCTGTTGCAGTTGCGCGCCGAAGGCGCAGACCAGTTCGTCCTGACCTTTGCGCCCGACGATTTGCAAGCCAACCTTCAGCCCACCGCAGTCGAGTTCCACCGGAACCGTCAGGGCCGGGTGGCCGCTGAGGTTGAAAGGCCGAACCAGCGGAGTCATGCCGGCCACGGCTTTGCTACCGGCGCGGGCTTCGCTGAGGGTCGGCGGCAGGGTCGGCATCGTCGGCAGGAGTAACACCGCAAAGTCTTCCAGCGCCGCGTCCACTTGTTGGGTGAACGCTGTGCGCACGGCTTCGGCCTCGGCCAGGTCTTGGCGCGTGGTGCGGCTGGCCGCCAGCAAACGTGTTTCCACATCGGCGCCGATCAGGCCCTTGCCGGTCAGGTGGCCGAACGCCGCCCAGTTTTCGAAATTGATCACGGTCAGGCCGGCGGCGAACGCCGCTTCGAATTCGCTCAGGTGCAGGTTGCTGCGACGCCATCCGGCGCGGTCGGCGGCGGCACCCAGGCTGGCTTGCAGGTGCGAATCGCAGGCCACCTCGAGAAAGCCGACCCTGGCGCCGTCACCTGGCAGCCCTTGAGCGGTAAAGCCCGGGCAAATCACCTGCATCGCGGCAATCAGGTCGTCCATGCTTTTGGCGAACGGCCCGACACAATCGAGGCTGGACTCCAGCGGATGGGCGCCGACACGGCTGACGCGACCATAAGTCGGCTTGAGCCCGGCAATGCCGCAGCAGGCTGCCGGCACCCGCACCGAACCACCGGTATCGGTGCCGATGGCGATGTCCGCCAGGCCTGCCGCGACCGCGGAAGCCGAACCGCTGGAGGAACCGCCAGGAACACGGTCCGGCGCTTGCGGATTGATCGGTGTGCCGGTCCAGTCGTTGATACCGGTCACGCCGAACGCCAGTTCATGCAGGTTGGTCTTGCCGACGATCTGCCAGCCGGCGTCGAGGATCGCATCGACCACTTCGGCGTTTTCCGTCGCCGCCGGTGCATCGGCGAAGGCACGGCTGCCCGAACGGGTCGGATGGCCGGCGATGTCGATGGAGTCTTTGATCGCAACCCGTTTGCCGTTGCCACCGAGGAGGAATTCGCTGATGAAAGTACTCATGCGCCCGCTCCCAAGGTGAATAGCTCCGTATTGAACAGCCGTTGCGTACGGAAATGCGCGATCAGCCAGACGCCGTCGACACAGCGAAAATCGATGTTCAGCCGCGTGCCGAACAACTGGTTGCGGCCATCGGCGTAGGTCGAGATCTGCTGCATGATCCACTGCCCCTGCGCCGCCTTGCCGTCGACCATGATCGACTCGCTGGTGAGGTAATGCAGGTTCAGCTTGAAGTGGTCGGACGGCGGCAGATAACCGCCGACAAACGCCGTCACCGCTTCACGCCCCTGGTGTTGACCAAAGGTCTGTGCGGTCTGGGTGCCGAGGCCTTCCCAGATCGCATCTTCGGTGAACAGTTGCGCCAACTGGCTCAGATGAATCGCCGCCCGCGGCACGTCGCACAGGTCCATATAGGACGCCATCAAACGGCGAACTGCACTTTCCCCTTCGAGCGTCGCCAGACGCTGCAGCAAGGCCTCGTTCATGGCTTACACCTTGGCCGCATCAGGAATGGTCAGCGGGCGGCCGATGCGCGCTTCGATCTTCGCGTAGCGCCACAGACTGTACTGGCCGACCGGCGTGGTGCGGAACAGGTTGCAGGCGTCGATCACCGACTGGTGGCAGTCGACGTCGGCCATGATGTATACGGTCCAGGGCGAGGTGGTGGACGGGCCGACCATCAGGCGGTCGTCATCCATCGCACCGAGCACGGTGATGCCGGGCATGGCACCGAGATCGCCCATCATCTGGCTGAAGCCTTTCCACACGCTCAGGCCTTCGCCGGTGGGCAGGTCGAAAAAGTTCTGGGTGATGCCGATGCAGAAGACGACGCGCAACGGCTCTTGGGTGGTTTGCGACATGGGTGCGATTCCTTGAAAAAGTAATGGGGATTCAGATGTAGCCCGGAAACGGCGAGACGCCGAGGAACACCGAGCCGGCGCCGTCATACAGGCCTTCGCTGAGGAAGGCGTGCTGGGTCACCACCATCGAATCGCGCAGATAGCGCTGAAGCGGATGGCGCAGGTAAATAGCGGTGGTGCCGGCCAGGCTGTAGGCGCTCTGCACCACCTCGGCACCGGCCTGGGACACGTGAATGGCCGACAGGCGCAACAGGCTGGTTTGCTCCGGCGTGACCGGGTTGCCGGCCAGGATCGAGTTCCACACCTGTTCGGTGGCGTTGTAGAAAAAACCGCGGGCGGCGCTGAGCTTGGCTTCAGCCTTGGCGATCTCGATGCGCACGTAAGCGCGGTCGGACAATTTCGGTGCGCCGGTGATGCCGCTGCCGCCAGCCATGCGGCTGATTTCGTCGAGGGCCGCACGGGCCAGGCCGAGGTTGACCACTGCCAGCACTTGCGCGGCGTAGGCGATCGACGGGTAGCGGAACAGCGGTTCGTCGATGGTCGCAGCACCGCCACGGATGAACGTCCAGCGCTCCTCAACGCGTTTATCACTCACTCGCAGGTCATGACTGCCAGTGCCCTTGAGGCCGACCACTTCCCAGTTCTCGACGATGTCTACCTGCTCCGGGCGAAATACTGCGGTGCGCGGCTTGCCGCCAGCGGCGCCAATGCCAACGCCCAACAGGTCTGCGCCTTTGCAGCCGCTGGCGAATTTCCAGGTGCCGTTGACCTGATAACCGCCCTCTACAGCCTCGGCTGGTTGCAACGGGAACAAGCCACCGGCGAACACCAGGTCAGGGCTATCGGCGTAGAGTTCAGCCAGGGTTTCGCGAGGCAACGCTGCCAGGTAGACACCGGCGCTGCCGAAGCTGGCCACCCAACCCGCCGAGCCGTCGGCTTCGGAGATGCGCTCGATCATTTGCAGGAACAGCGAAGGTGCCAGGGCGTCGCCGCCGAAGCATTTCGGCGTGGCGGCGCGGTAGATGCCCACCTGCTTGAAGCGCTCGATCATGTCCCGAGGCACGTGGGAGCCGGCGTCGAATTCTTCGCGGCGTTGGCGGACCTCATCCAGCACCTGCTGAAATAGCTGACTCTCGACCATTGGCACGACCGGTTCGGACACAGGGTCTTGTTGCGCGACAGCTGAACGCAGCATGGGCTAGTTCTCCGTTTTGATTATTGTTAGTGGGGCGGCACCATTACTTGTAGGAGCGAGCTCGCTCGCGAAAAACGTCTGAACAACACAGTCATTCAGACAGGACGCGTTATCGTTGACGTCCATCGCGAGCAAGCTCGCTCCTACAGGGAAAGGGTCGTTGCCCTTGCATTGAGGTCCAGTGTAAAAACCGCGTCCCGGCACAACTATTGGTGCGTGCAGCCCCCCGACTAAAGAAAACCCCTAGACCGACACCCCTTACCTCTGAGCGCATCCCGCTGTGCGAGCAGGTATAAAACGCCATAATGCAAATCTCTGCCGCCAGGGGCCGTGCGATGTACCAGCCAAAACCGAACGACTTTTATGCGCTGATCGAAGCCATGCCGCTGTGCATCATTCTTCACGACGCGCACACCAAGGAAATTCTCTGGGCCAACGCCGCTGCCCTGACGGCGCTGGGCTTTACCCTGGAAGAACTGACACCACTCAAGGCCCCGGACATGACCCGCGACGCACCGAAGTACCGGCGCTCGGTGGGCTTGCGCTGGCTGGAAGGTGCCGCGCGCACCGGGCAACGGGCCATCGAGTGGTGCTATCGCTCCAAGCAAGGGGTGGAGATTCTTTCCGAGGCGGTGGCGACCCTGGTGCACCTGGACGGTCGCGATGTGTTGATGGTGCAGTTCCGCGACATTTCCAAGGAGGACAAGGTCAAGCGCGACCTCAAGCGTTTCGAGAGCCGGCTCAAGGCCTTCATGCAGGACCTGGCCGAAGGCGTGGCGGTGCTCGGCCCCGAGGGCGAAATCGGCTTTATCAGCGACTCCGGCGCGCACCTGCTCAACAGCGAAGTGCACAAACTGATGGGCAAGAACTTCCTGGCCTGGTGCGACGACGCATCCGGCCAGCGCCTGCTGCAACAGCTTGCCCATGAGAGACCGAAGCACGCGCCGTTCAACGTGCATTACAAGGTGCAACGCCGCGATGGCGAGTGGCGCTGGCATGACGCAACCTGCCGCTACATCGAGATAGAGGACGATCTGGTCGGCCACCTGCTGCTGTTCCGCGACGTGACCGAGCAGGTGCAGGCCGAAGAGGCGCGGCGGGTCAGCGAGCAGAAACTCGAGTACCTGGCGCGCTACAACGCCATGGGTGAAATGGCCGTGGCCATCGCTCATGAACTGAGTCAGCCATTGGCCGCGACTCGCAACTTTATTGAAGGTGCGGTGATTCGCCTGGGCAACGCCGGCGAAACCGATCAAGGCGTCGCCTGGGGTTTGCAGAACGCGGTGCGGCAAATCGAGCATGCCTCGGTGATCATCAAGAGCGTGCGCGATTACGTGGTCAAGCTGGAACAGACCGAAGAACTGGTCGATCTTAATGAGCTGCTGCGCGAAACCCGCTACTTCATCAGCCTGCGGGCCGATCCGAGCCTGGTGCGCGTGGAAGTCGTCACCGCGTCCGAACCGCTGCGGGTGAGTTGCGAGAAGGTGCTGATCGGCCAGGTGATCCTCAACCTGGCCTTCAACGCCATTGAAGAAATGGCCGACTTGCCGGCCGAACGACGCCTGTTGCGTATCCATGCCAGCCGCGAGAACGATGTGGCCCTGGTGCGCATCGAAGACAGCGGCCGAGGCATCCAGGCCCAGGCGCAGGAGAAGCTGTTCGACGGGTTCTTCTCGTCCAAGGTCAGCGGCAACGGCATTGGCCTGGCGCTGTGCAAGAACATCATCGGCCGCCACCGTGGCGATATCTGGGCGCAAAACCTGGAGCCGTGCGGCGCGGTGTTCAGCTTCTCCCTTCCCCTCGTTTAAAGCACAAGATCGCAGCCTTCGGCAGCTCCTACAGAGACCTCATTGCCCTGTAGGAGCTGGCGAAGGCTGCGATCTTTTCGCTCTTCCGTACGACTGGCACAGACACACAAACACTTGGCAGGCAGGGCAATTCTCCCGATCGCGGGGCACGGCAGAATCAAAGGGTAAAAATCTGCCAAAGCACCCGCGATCCGCGTTACCAACAATTCAGGAAGTTCCCCTTATGCGAACAAACAGGATCTCCGTACAGTCAGCGCTAGGCCTGAGCCTGCTTGTACTCGGTTTGAACAGTGCCCGCGCAGACTTGCCCGCCGGTACGATTGGCCAGACCGTTCTGGCGTTTCCACCCGAAGCTCACCGCGCGTTCGTCATCGACGTCGAGTTCGAAAGCTTCGTGGCTGGCCGCGTGACCGTGGTCGACCCGGACCAGAAGCGCATCCTCGGCATGGTGCCGACCGGTTTCGCTGCGCCGTCGACCCTCAGCCACGACAAGAAAACCCTCTACAGTGCGGACATCTGGTATTCCCGCGGCACCCGCGGCACCCGCACCGACGTGCTCACCGCGTGGGACAGCTCGACCCTGTCGCCAGCCTGGGAAGTGCTGATTCCGAACAAGCGCGCCGAGTCGCTGACCCAGCGTTACTCGCTCAAGCCAAGCGGCGACGACAAGTTCGTCTACGTCTACAACTTCACCCCGTCGACTTCGGTGACCGTGGTCGACACCCAGGCCAAGGCCGTTGCCACGGAAATCGCCATCCCCGGTTGCGTGCTCAACTACCCGGTCGGCAACCGCCGCTTCGCCTCGCTGTGCGGCGACGGCAGCCTGCAGGTGGTGACCCTCAACGATCAGGGTCAGGAAACCGCGCGCAGCCGCACGCCGTTCTTTGATCCGAACGCGGAAAAACTGGTAGAGCGCGCCGTCAACGTCGGCGACACCTACTACTTCACCACCACGACCGGCACCGTACGCCCGGTGGATTTCGCCGGCGACGCGCCGAAGGTCCTGCCGTCCTGGTCACTGGTTTCCGACGAAGACAAGAAGGCCGGTTGGGCGCCGGGTGGCTGGCAGATGATGGCCGTGGCGCCGAAGCTCGACCGCCTGTACGTGCTGATGCACGACGCCCACGAACCGATGAAGTGGGAAGACCCGAGTCCGCTGATCTGGGCCTTTGACCTCAAGACCCACAAGAAGGTGGCGACCCTGGAAGCCCCGGTTCCGGTGTGGAGCATGCAGGCCACCGGCGACGACAAACCGTTGTTGCTCGGCACCGACGTGGAAGGCGGTTTGCAGATTTTCGATCTGAAGACCAACAAGCTCACCGGCAGCATGCCGAAAGTCGCCAAAACCGCGACTCAGGTCCTGAGCTACTAAGAGGTTCGGCCATGCACACAGATCCGATCTTCATCATAACCAGCGCCATCGCCATCGCGGTGTTGCTGGCCAGCGCCGCGACCCACAAGTTGCGCGCGCCGGCCCGCTTCGCCCGGCAGCTGGCGGACTATCAACTGCTGCCCGAGGCGCTGGTGCGCCCGACGGCGCGGCTGGTGCCGCTGCTGGAACTGGCCATCGCCTTTGCCCTGCTGGTGCCGGTCAGCCGTGGTTACGCCGCGTTGAGCGCCGCCAGCCTGTTGGCCCTGTACGCCGCCGCCATCGGCATCAACCTGTGGCGCGGACGTGCGGACATCGATTGCGGTTGCGCCGGTCCCGACCAGGCACAGCCACTGCGCCCGATACTGCTGCTGCGCAACAGTGCGCTGGTGGCACTGGCGCTGGTGGCCAGCGTGGCGCCGGTGGCCCGCGACCTCAACCTGTTCGATGGCTTCGTGACCCTGGCCGCCGCCGCAGTCGCGCTGCTCATCTACGCCGCGGCCGATGGCTTGCTGGCGAATTCCCCTCTTCTGCTCAAATTGATTGGTAGGTAATCGAAATGGAAGGCTTGATTGTTTCCAACGTTCTGCTCTGGGTGCTGCTGGTGGCCGTGGCGTTTGTCGTCATGGGCCTGGTGCGGCAGATTGGCGTGCTGCACGGTCGCCTGGCGCCGGCCGGCGCGTTGATGGTCGATAAAGGCGTGGCGGTCAATGAACCTGCGCCGCAAGTCACCGCCAGCGACCGTCACGGTCGTCCGGTGAACTTCGGTTATGCCGGCGAGAAATCGCAACTGCTGTTCTTCCTCTCGCCGACCTGCCCGATCTGCAAGTCGTTGCTGCCGGCAATCAAATCCATCGCCAGGGAGCAATCGGACCGCCTGGACGTGGTGTTCGTCAGCGATGGCGACATGGACGCCCAGCAAGCGCTGATCCGCGAACACAAACTCGAAGACGCCACCTACGTGGTCGGCCCGGAAGTGGGCATGACCTACCAGATCGGCAAGCTGCCGTACGCCGCACTGATCGACAAGGCCGGCACCCTGCGCGCCAAAGGCCTGGTCAACTCCCGCGAGCACCTGGACAGCCTGTTCGAAGTCGAGCATTTGAAGCACGCCACGCTGCAGCAGTACCTCAATGCCCAACCGCACACCCACGATCACGACCACAGCCACGGCCATAGCCACTGATAAGGCAGGGAGACCTTTATGAAACTGCTGGATCTGTTGTTTGAGCGTTCGTCCCGCCGTGTCGCCGACACCACTTCGCGCCGCAAACTGCTGGCACGCATGGGTTCGCTGATGGTGGCCGGTGCCGCCCTGCCCCTGCTGCTGCCGCTGGATCGCACCAGCAAGGCCCTGGCCGCGGAACCTGCGCAGGCCGGCGACCCGGGTGATCCGAACAGCTGCGACTACTGGCGCTACTGCTCCGTCGACGGCTTTCTGTGCAGTTGCTGCGGTGGGTCGGTAACGTCATGCCCACCGGGCACCGAAGCCTCGCAAGTGACCTGGATCGGCACCTGCCGCAACCCGGCCGACGGCAAGGACTACATCATTTCGTACAACGACTGCTGCGGTAAGCAGAGCTGCGCCCAGTGCGCCTGCACCCGTAACGACAGTGAAGAACCGGCCTACCGCCCGTTCAACAACAACGATGTGAACTGGTGCCTGGCCGCCAAATCGCACATCTACCACTGCACCGTTTCGGTCATCCGCGGCGTCGCCGTTTAAAAAAACGCGCTTTGCGCCGGTTGTTCGCGCAACCGGCGCTTTTTTTTCTGTGGCTGCTTTTCTATTTTTTTACTGCTTTGTGTGAGTACCTGTAGGAGCGAGCCTGCTCCGGGCGGCGCTCCTACAGGTGCCAAACCGGTCATCAGCGGAGTTGGGTTACATGCGTAGTTTGATATTGCTCGGTCTCGTCTGCGCCCTTGGCGCCCCGCTCGCCTATGCCCGGGCCATTCCCGACCCAAACCAGCATCACGCGCCGGGCAATGAATCGCTGCAAACCCCGATTGCCCAGGCCGGTTACAGCGTCGGCGTGAACTACCAGCTGCAATGCGCCGGTTGCCACCTGGGCGACGGCACGGGTTCCGCCGCCAACGACACGCCACGGATGAAAGGCTTTGTCGGCAACTTCCTGAAGGTCCCCGGTGGCCGCGAATTCCTCGTGCGGGTGCCGGGCATGTCGCAATCGGCGCTGAACAACGCGCAACTGGCGGACTTGCTCAACTGGTTGATGCGTGAAGACGGCATGGCGGGCAACAGCCTGCCGGCCGACTATCAGCCCTACACCGCCGAAGAAGTCACGGCATTGCGCGCCAGTACCATGCTCAATTTGCCCGGCACTCGTAGCGAGTTGATCAAGGCCATGCGTGCCCAGGGCATCGCGATCGATGACGGGATGAATTACTGAGAGCGACGTGGGTCAGGTTCGACTATCTGGACGATGGACGCGTTGACGGCAAATAAGTAACGTATTCGGTGCTGTTTTCGAACCTGGAAAATCGAAAAGGGAGTTTGCATCGTGACCGAAGAGACAAAAACCAAAGGACCGGCTTCGTACTTCCCGTCCATTGAAAAAAAGTACGGGCAGCCGATCAGCCATTGGCTGGACCTGCTCAAGACCGTCAGCGACAAGAAACACATGGAGATGGTGGCCTGGCTCAAAACCGAACACGGTATGGGTCATGGTCACGCCAATGCGCTGGTTGCCTATCATCTGGCAGCCAGCAAAAGCGCCTAGTCACGGGTCCATCCTTCCCCGCGCTATCGGTGGTGCCGGGTAAAACCGGCTCCACCGTAAAGCTTCTGTTGCCCTATCCTTTCATCCAACCCATCACGCCGGACATCGACCATGTCAGCCCCCGAAACCGCTCTCCTCGACAGCTGGCACCACAACGCCCGGGCCTGGATCGACGCCATCCGCAGCGGCACCATTGAAAGCCGCCAAAAGGTCACCGACCAGGCCATCCTGCTGGCGGTGCTGGGTCGCCAGCCCGAACGTGTGCTTGACCTGGGTTGCGGTGAAGGCTGGTTGTTGCGGGCGCTGGCAGACCGGGGTATCGAGGCGGTCGGCGTGGATGGCGATGCGACGCTGGTGGAGGCAGCACGGGCGGCGGGCGCTGCGCCAGTGCATTTGGCGAGCTATGAACAGTTGGCAGAAGCCGAAGTCGACATCGGCCGCGACTACAACCTGATCTGCGCCAACTTCGCCCTGCTGCATCAGGACATCATCCCCCTGCTCGCCGCCATGAACACCCTGCTCGCCCCGGGTGGCGCGCTGGTGATCCAGACGCTGCACCCGTGGGTGGCTGCGGCGGGCGATTATCAGGATGGCTGGCGGGAAGAGACCTTCGCCGGGTTCAAGGGGCAGTGGCAGCCCATGCCATGGTATTTCCGCACCCTGTCCAGTTGGCTGAATGCGCTGGACATGGCGGGATGTACTCTTGCCAGCCTGCAGGAGCCACAGCACCCGCAAAGCCCCGTGCCACAGTCATTGCTGTTGGTGGCCGAGCCACGGCGCTGATTGATGCAAATCCGTTGGAGGCTTGCTCGCGATAGCGGTCTGGCAATCACTTCATAGCTGGCTGTCGAGTCGTCATCGCGAGCAGGCTCGCTCCCACAGGTTCAGTGGCTGTACGCAAAATCTGCGAACCACCCAAATCAACTGTGGGAGCGGGCTTGCTCGCGAAGAGGCCGGTACATTCAAGATCAATGTCGCCTGACACTCCGCCTTCGCGGGCAAGCCCGCTCCCACAGGTTCAGCGGCTGTACGCAAAATCTGCGAACCACCCAAATCATTGTGGGAGCGGGCTTGCCCGCGAAGAGGCCGGTACATTCGACATCGATGTCGCCTGACACTCCGTCATCGCGAGCAGGCTCGCTCCCACAGGTTCAGCGGCTGTACGCAAAATCTGCGAACTAACCAAATCACTGTGGGAGCGAGCCTGCTCGCGATAGCGGTCTGGCAGTCGCTGCATTACTGGCTGTCATGCCACCTTCGCGAGCAAGCCCGCTCCCACAGGGTCAGTGGTACACCCACTATAGCGTCAGGCCCATTCTTTACGCAGTTGACGTGCCGCATTGACCATGTGCACCAGCGCTGCTTCGGTTTCCGGCCAGCCGCGGGTCTTCAGGCCGCAGTCCGGGTTGACCCACAGGCGGTCGGCGGGAATACGCTTGGCGGCTTTGCGCAGCAGGTTGGCCATTTCCGAGGAGTCCGGCACCCTTGGCGAGTGGATGTCATACACGCCCGGGCCGATTTCGTTCGGGTAGGCAAAGGCTTCGAACGCGTCCAGCAGTTCCATGTCCGATCGCGAGGTTTCGATGGTGATCACGTCGGCATCCATGGCGGCGATGGACTCGATCACATCGTTGAATTCGCTGTAGCACATGTGGGTGTGGATCTGGGTTTCGTCCCGCACGCCGCAGGCGCACAGGCGGAACACTTCGGTCGCCCAGTCCAGGTAGTGCTGCCACTGCGCCTGACGCAACGGCAGGCCTTCACGAAACGCGGCCTCGTCGATCTGCACGATCTTGATCCCGGCGGCTTCCAGGTCCACCACTTCGTCACGGATCGCCAGCGCCAGTTGACGGGCCTGCACTTCGCGGCTCACGTCTTCGCGCGGGAACGACCACATCAACATGGTCACGGGACCGGTCAGCATGCCCTTCATCACCTTGTCGGTGAGGCCCTGGGCGTAGAGGATCCACTCAACGGTCATGGCTTTCGGACGGCTCAGGTCACCGTAGATCACCGCCGGTTTCACGCAACGCGAACCGTAGCTCTGGACCCAGCCGAAACGGGTGAACACGTAGCCGTCGAGTTGCTCGGCGAAGTATTCGACCATGTCGTTGCGCTCGGCTTCACCGTGCACCAGCACGTCCAGGCCCAGGTGTTCCTGGACTTGCACGGCGTGACGGATCTCGCTGTGCATCGCTTCGGTGTATTCGGCTTCGGTCAGCTTGCCTTGTTTGAACGACTGGCGAGCCAGACGGATCGACGCGGTTTGCGGGAACGAACCGATGGTGGTGGTCGGGAACAGCGGCAGGTTCAGGCCGGCGCGCTGTTTCTCGATGCGCTGGGCAAACGGCGAATGACGCTGGCTGTCCTGGGCGGTGATGGTGGCAACACGCGCCTGCACGGCTGGCTTATGAATGCGTGGCGATGCCGCACGGCTGGCCTGCACGGCGCGGCTGTGAGTCAGCGCTTCAAGCACCTTCGGCGCTTCCGGTTCATTCACCGCCTGAGCCAGCACCGCGACTTCTTCACACTTCTGCACGGCAAACGCCAGCCAGCTTTTCAGTTCGGCATCGAGCTTGTCTTCACGCCCCAGATCAACCGGGCTGTGCAGCAACGAGCAGGATGGCGCGACCCACAGACGTTCACCCAGACGTTCTTGAGCGTGCTGCAGTGTGGCCAAAGCGTTTTCCAGATCGCAGCGCCAGACGTTACGGCCGTTGACCACGCCCAGCGACAGCACTTTGTAGGCCGGCAGGCGATCGAGGATGGTCGGGTACTGCTCAGGTGCGCGCACCAGATCGATGTGCAGGCCGTCCACCGGCAGGTTGGCGGCCAGGCCCAGGTTCTCTTCCAGGCCACCGAAGTAAGTGGCGACCAGCTTCTTCAACGGGTCACGCTGAATCAGGTTGTAGGCACGTTCAAACGCGTTTTTCCATTCCTGTGGCAGGTCGAGAACCAGGATCGGTTCGTCGATTTGCACCCACTCGACGCCCTGTGCCGCCAGGCGCTGGAAGATCTGGCCGTACAGCGGCAGAAGGCGATCCAGCAGCTCCAGCTTGTCGAATTCGGCGCCCTTGGCCTTGCCCAGCCACAGGTAAGTCAGCGGGCCGATGATCACCGGCTTGACGTTATGGCCCAGTGCGCGGGCTTCTTCAACTTCTTCGAACAACTGGTCCCAACCGAGCTGGAATTGCTGATCGGCGCTGAATTCAGGGACGAGGTAGTGATAGTTGGTGTCGAACCACTTGGTCATTTCCTGGGCGTGTGCGCCGCCGCAGCAGCTGTCGCTCACACCGCGCGCCATGCCGAACAGGGTTTGCAGGCTGGCCTTGCCATCGTGCGGGCGGAAACGCTCCGGGATCACACCGAACATCAACGAATGGGTCAGGACCTGGTCGTACCAGGCGAAGTCGCCGACCGGCAGCAGCTCGATGCCGGCTTTTTTCTGCAAATCCCAGTGGGTCTTGCGCAGGTCGCGGCCGACGGTGCGCAGACCGGCTTCGTCGAGTTCGCCCTTCCAGAACGCCTCTTGAGCCTTTTTCAGTTCGCGGTCGCGACCAATGCGCGGAAATCCAAGGGAATGGGCCACAGCCATGTCAAATAACTCCAATGCGTTCAATGGGGCCATTGTCGACAGTGCAGGCGAGTGAGACAAACTCATTTTAATCGTGATGATCACAAGTTCTTCTCATGATCAATGATGCCGTACATGAACACCTGATCCGGCGTGACCGAACCGTGGCGTGTGCGTTAGCCGGGCGTCGATGGCATCATCACCCGCTACGAAGGTTTCGATGCCCGCCACCCCCTCTGATCGGCCAAGGAATAGTCCCGATGCGTATCAAGACACTGCCGGCCTGTGCCACGGCGTTCTACCCGGACGCCATAGCGCAGACCGCCGGGACCAACCCATGACGGCCATTTTTCGGCCGCGTCCGACGTTGATCGTTCTAATGCTGTTACTGGTCCTGGTGTTCTGGCTGTCCCTGGCCCTCGGGCCGGTCAGCCTGCCCTTGGGCGATACCTTGCTGGCCGGGATGCGCCTGTTCGGGTTGCCGTTGGGAGGTGGCGACACGCAGCAGGCGCAGCTGATCCTCGGTCAGATTCGTCTGCCGCGCAGTCTGCTCGGTATCGCCGTCGGTTCGGTACTGGCGCTGTCCGGCGTGGCAATGCAGGGGTTGTTCCGCAACCCCTTGGCCGATCCGGGCCTGGTCGGTGTGTCCGGTGGTGCGGCGCTCGGTGCCGCCCTGGCCATCGTCGGCGGCAGCCTGCTCGGTGGCTTGCCGCCGGCGATCGAACCCTACCTGCTGTCGGTGAGCGCCTTCGTCGGTGGCTTGATCGTCACGGCAGTGGTGTATCGATTTGGTCGTCGCAACGGGCAAACCGACGTTGCCACCATGCTCTTGGCGGGTGTGGCGATGACGGCGATGGCCGGTGCCGGGGTCGGGCTGTTCACCTACCTGGCCGATGATGCGACCTTGCGCACCCTGACGTTCTGGAACCTGGGCAGCCTCAACGGTGCCAGTTACCCGCGCTTGTGGCCGTTGCTGATCGTCACCCTGGGCGTGGCGTTGTGGTTGCCCCGTCGCGCGGCGGCGCTCAATGCGATGCTGCTGGGTGAATCGGAGGCGCGTCACCTGGGCTTCGACATCGAGCGGATCAAGCTTGAGCTGGTGTTGTGCACGGCGCTCGGCGTCGGCGCCGCCGTCGCGGCGGCCGGCCTGATCGGTTTTATCGGTCTGGTGGTGCCGCATCTGATGCGCCTGCTGGTGGGTCCGGATCACCGGGTGTTGCTGCCCGCCTCGTTGCTGGCCGGTGCGAGCCTGCTGTTGCTGGCCGATCTGGTGGCGCGTTTGTTGTTGGCGCCAGCCGAATTGCCCATCGGCATCGTGACTGCGCTGATCGGCGCTCCGTTCTTTCTATATCTGCTGGTACGAGGGCGTTCCTGATGCTGCGGGCAAACAACTTGCTGGTACGTCGTGGCAACCGCACGGTACTGGCGAACATCGATATCGAGTTGCGTCCCGGTGAAGTACTGGGCGTGCTGGGACCCAATGGTGCCGGCAAAAGCACCCTGCTCGCTGCCTTGTGTGGTGAGCTGGCGATCAGTGAAGGCAGGGTCAGCCTCGACGAGCGTCCACTCGCCGACTGGCCGGGTCAGGAGCGGGCCAAACGCCTGGCCGTGCTGCCGCAGAGTTCGAGCCTGAACTTTGCGTTCTCAGTCAACGAAGTCGTCAGCATGGGTCGCTTGCCCCACGCCAGCGGCCGCGTGCGTGATGCCGAAATCGTCGCCGAGGCGCTCAAAGCCGCCGATGCGCTTCATCTAGCCGGACGCAGCTACCTGGCCCTGTCCGGCGGTGAACGCCAGCGCGTACATCTGGCGCGGGTGCTCGCGCAGCTCTGGCCGGGCGCCGAAGGGCAAACCCTGCTGCTCGATGAACCGACGTCGATGCTCGATCCGCTGCACCAGCACACCATTTTGCAAGCCGTGCGTGACTTCGCCGAGCGTGGCGCCGCGGTGCTGGTGATCCTGCATGACCTCAACCTGGCCGCACGTTACTGCGATCAACTGCTGCTGTTGCAAGAGGGCCTGCCCCACGCCTACGGTCCACCGGCAGAGGTGCTGACCGCCGAAGCGCTGGCAGCGGTGTATGGGTTGGAGGTGCTGATTCACCAACACCCGGAACGCGGCCACCCGTTGATCATCGCGCGCTGATACTGCCCCCCTCCTTCCTTGATCGAGGGGGTTTCTATCTATTTAAGGAAAACCGATGCGCTTTCTGTTGCTCTGTGCATTCAGCCTGTTGGCTGCCTGCCAAACCCATCAGGTCACACCACTGCCGGCGCCGATCGCGCCGCAAGGGCGTGATCACACCGACCTTGGGGTCATTCGCGAACTCGCCACGGGCCGTACGCTGACGCCGCAAGAACTGGTCGAACGACTGGCCGCTGCGCCGCGTGTTCTGGTCGGTGAACAGCACGACAACCCGGACCACCACGCCCTGCAATTGTGGCTGCTGCGCGAACTGGCGGCACAACGCTCGCAAGGCAGTTTGTTGATGGAAATGCTCAATCCCGATCAACAGGCCAGGGTCGATGCCGCGCAGGCCGCGACCCGCGCGGGCCAGCCACCGGCCGATGCGTTCAAGGCACTGGCCTGGCAGGCCAATTGGGACTGGAGCGTCTATGGCGCACTTGTCACCTACGCGCTGCGGCAACCGTATCCACTGCTGGCGGCAAACCTGGACCGCGCACAGATCATGCAGATCTACAAACAGCGCCCGGTGCTCACGGGGCAAGCGTCCACCACCCCACAGGTGCAGGCGACCTTGCTGGACGACATCCGCGAATCCCATTGCGGCCTGCTGCCCGAAGCGCAGATGCCAGCCATGCTCGCCGTGCAACAACAGCGAGACCGGCGCATGGCCGAACGCCTGATGGCTGCGCCGACACCGGCGCTGTTGCTGGCCGGTGCCTTCCATGTGCGCAAGGATCTGGGGGTGCCGCTGCACTTGAAGGATCTCGGTGCCGGTGAAGGGAATGTGGTGCTGATCCTGGCCGAGGCAGGCAAGACCGTGACCGCCGAGAGTGCCGATTACGTGTGGTACACCGCCGCGCAACCGCAACAGGATCATTGCGCGAAGCTGCGTCGCTGAACCTCCGGCGCGACACTATGTCACGCCTGTGCGCCGGTCCAATGGTCGTATCCGCACCTCCGGCACCGGCACAGTTTGTTAACATCCCCGCGATTTTTTCGTCTGTACAGTCATCACGCTGTCATTTCAGCCTGTTCAACAGGATGCTTTTTTCATGAGTACTTTGTATACCCGCCGGACTGTCCTGCAAGGCATGGGCCTGTTGAGCCTGGGCCTGCTCGCCGGTTGTGACGACAGCAGCAAGCTGTCGTTCAACTACGGCAAGGACCTCAGCGACAAGATCATGGGACGTAACTTCAAGCTCAAGAACCCTGAGGGCGAAACCCGGATGCTGGGCAGCTATCGCGGCCTGATGCCGATGGTGTTCTTCGGTTTCACCCAGTGCCCGGCCGTGTGCCCGACCACCCTGGCCCGCGCCGCCCAAGCCAAGAAGCTGATGGGTCGCGATGGCGAAAGGCTGCAGGTGGTCTTCATCACCCTGGACCCTGAACGCGACACGCCAGAGTTGCTCGACAAGTACGTCAAGGCTTTCGATCCGAGTTTCGAAGCCCTGTACGGCACGCTTGAAGAAACCGCCGCCACCGCCAAGGAATTCGGCGTGTTCTTTGAGAAGGTCCCGAGCGGCGATACCTATACCCTCTCCCATACCGCGACCAGCTATGTCTTCGACTCCCGGGGCAATCTGCGCCTGGGGCTGTCCGCGTCCCTGACGGCCAAAGAGTGCGCAGAAGACCTGCTCACCGTGATGGAGATTTGCTGAAATGAATGCCCCGCAGGCTAAAAACCGTTTCGCACAACATTGCAGACAACTGGCACTGGGCCTGTCCCTGGCTGGCCTGGCCTTTCAGGCATCGGCACAAACCGAGGTGAAAGACGCCTGGGTTCGCGCCACAGTAGCCGGCCAACCGTCGAGCGGCGCCTTCATGACCGTCACCGCGAGCAGCGACAGCAAACTGCTGAGCGTGCAAACGCCGGTTGCCGGGCTGGTACAGATTCATGAAATGAGCATGAAAGACGACGTGATGAAAATGCAGCAGGTGCAGTCCGTTGCGCTGCCGGCCGGCAAAGCGGTGAGTTTCGATCCCCACGGCTACCACATCATGCTGATGAACCTCACAGGTCAGATCAAGGAAGGCGACAAGGTGCCACTGACCCTGACCGTGGAAGACGCCAAGGGCGAGAAAGAGTCGATTCAGGTTGAAGCCGTTGCCAAGGCGATTGGCACCATGGACCACAGCAAGATGATGCATGACCACAGCAAGATGAATTGATTGCTCCATCAGTTGAAACACAGAACCTGTGGGAGCGAGCCTGCTCGCGAAAGCGCTGTGTCAGTCACCACAATTGCTGGATGTGTGGGCCTCTTCGCGAGCAAGCCCGCTCCCACAGGGGCAGGTAATTGTGGGCGGCGAGCCTTTCAGGTCTTGGCGACAACCCATGTCGTTCGCCAAGACCTTTTCACCTCAACTTAAACCAGCTTGAGCACCACGTTGATGTTATTGCGCGTGGCTTTCGAGTACGGGCAGTACTGGTGCCCGGTGTCGACGATTTTTTGTGCAGTCTCACGATCCAGCCCCGGCAGGCTGACATTGAGCCGCGCCTGCAGCAGGTAGCCGCCTTCATTGGTGCCCAGGTCGACTTCGGCATCGACGGCCACATCCTTGGGCAGCGCCACTTTCATTTCCCTGGCCGCAACCTGCATGGCGCCGATGAAGCAGGCTGACCACCCGGCAGAGAACAGTTGCTCGGGGTTAGTACCGCTACCGCCCGCACCAGGCGACGAAAGCTTCACGTCGAGGATCCCGTCGGAGCTGCGGGACGCGCCGTCACGCCCGCCGGTGGTGTGGGTTTGGGCGGTGTACAACACTTTATCGATCTGGTTCATGGTGACCTCCTGATTGAGTTGTAAGAAACCGGTTTTAACACCCCATCGGGTCGCTGGGATGGTCAATCAATATAGTCGTCGCAGCCCCACACCGCGGTCGATCCGACCGGTGCCCGCTTCTTCTTTATTTACGCGCCAACTTGTACCTGACGCAGTCCTCATAAAAGCTCTGGCGTACAGCAGTCGGTTTGAA
Source organism: Pseudomonas sp. KH_046_1 (assembly GCF_057839025.1). Lineage (NCBI taxonomy): Bacteria > Pseudomonadati > Pseudomonadota > Gammaproteobacteria > Pseudomonadales > Pseudomonadaceae > Pseudomonas > Pseudomonas sp. KH_046_1. The sequence continues at coordinate 2,546,400 of NZ_CM174481.1, read as the reverse complement.
TCGCGACGGACTGTCATAAGTTTGCTCTGTAATGCCAAGAGCCATCATGCGCATCCAGCTTTTGGCGAACTTGTAGACCTGGATTTTCTGGCGGGCGGCATACAAGGAAACGCCTGAAAGCTTGAGTTCCTGTGCCCTTGCAGCGGTTCCCGCGCCCCAACTGCACATGTACTGATCTTTGGCGGCCAGTTCTTTTGCTTGAGCCGAATTGGCTATTCCCGCAACTACCAGCGGGATTAATGCGATCCATATCTTGCGCATCTCGACCTATCTAACCAACTGAAAACCAAGTAATTTTGAAGAGAACTTTGAAACTTGGGGGCCAGCATCGTGCCTTTTCTGCAAATAAATGAAAAAGCCGGATGGGGGTTCGTCAATTTCTTGCGAGTTTTCAAACCTTTGCTATAGCTAAGGTTCTCAATCGCCAACTAAGTGAGGCAACGGAATGTCAGTCGCAAAGAAAATGAGTGTGGGGCAACTGACAATGTTGACCGCCGTCAACATGTTGGGCTCAGGCATTATCCTGCTACCGACGAAACTCGCGGAAGTCGGTGCGATTTCGATCCTCTCCTGGCTGATAACGGCCACCGGCTCCCTCGCTCTGGCCTACGCCTTTGCACGATGCGGGATGCTCAGCCGCAAGACCGGCGGCATGGGCGGTTACGCCGAATACACCTTCGGTAAAGCAGGTAACTACATCACCAACTACACCTATGGCCTCTCGCTGTTGATTGCCAACGTGGCGATCAGTATTACCGCGGTCGGCTATATCCAGGTGTTGTTCGGGATAACACTCGATTCACTGCAAGTAGGCCTGGCCACTATTGCCCTGTTGTGGATCACCACCTTCGCCAACTTTGGCGGTGCCAGCATTACCGGCCGGATCGGCGCGGTCACGGTCTGGGGTGTGATTGCACCGGTGGTACTGGTCTCCACGGTGGGCTGGTTCTGGTTCGACAGCAGCGTATACGCCGCTGGCTGGAACCCCCACGACAAGGGCTGGTTCGAAGCGGCAGGCGCCTCGGTGGCCATTACCCTGTGGGCGTTCCTCGGTCTGGAATCGGCTTGCGCCAACACCGACGCGGTGGAAAACCCTGAGCGCAACGTACCGATTGCCGTGCTGGGCGGCACCCTGGGGGCGGCGGTGATCTACATCGTCTCCACCAACGTCATCTTCGGTATCGTCGGCAACGAAGAACTGGTCGCGTCCACCGCGCCGTTCGGCCTGGTGTTCGCCAAGATGTTCACCCCTATGGTCGGCGACATCGTGATGGCGGCCATGGTGCTCGCCTGCATCGGCTCACTGCTGGGTTGGCAGTTCACCATCGCCCAGGTGTACAAAAGCTCGGCGGACACCGGTTACTTCCTGCCGATCTTTGCCAAGGGCAACAAAGCGGGAACGCCGATTGTCGGCATGCTGGTGCTGCTGGCGGCACAAACCGCGCTGGCCCTGCTCACCATCAGCCCCGACTTGAGCAAGCAGTTCGACACCCTGGTCAACCTCGCGGTGGTGACCAACCTGGTGCCTTACATCCTGTCCATGGCCGCCCTGATGACCATGCAGAAAGTCTCCAACGTGCCGGAAGGAAAGGCACTGGCGACCAACGTCATTGCCCTGATCGCAGCGGCCTACAGCTACCTGGCGCTGTACAGTTCCGGTGAACAGGCCCTGATGCTGGGCGGCGTGGCCACGATCGTTGGTTACACACTGTTCGGCTTCGTCAACAACCGCCTGATCCGCCTCGAAGCACTCAACAACAGCGTGCCGACGCAAACCGTCAGCGCGCAGCACCTCACTGCCGAGCCAGTGCCGGTGAACAATCTGAATAAAGCCACTATGGAGGTTCAAGCATGACGGAATATAAACACTCGCTGGGCATGCTGGCGCTACTGGTCAGCAGCCCCCCGGACAAGCGAACGGTGTTTGGCCGCGCCCTGGATCAACTGGTCCACGACGTAGAGGGCCGTGGTGTCAGTGTACTGGCCTCGGAAAGCCTCACCGATGCCGCCTCGATCCTGCGCTCGGACCCGGCCATTCAATGCGTGCTCATCCGCTGGGAAATGGACACCAGCGAAGGCCACGCCGACTGCACCAAACTGCTGGTCAAACTGCGTGAGCGCAACACCCGCGTGCCGGTGTTCCTGATCAGCGACCGCACCACCGCTTCGAGCATTCCGTTGCTGGTCATGCAACACGCCGACGACTTCATCTGGCTGCCCGAGGACACCTCGCGTTTCCTCAGCGGGCGCATCCTGGCGGCCATCGAGCGCTATCGCCAGGCCGCCCTGCCGCCGATGTTCGGCGCGCTGGTGAAGTTTGCCCGCAACTATGAATACTCCTGGCACACCCCCGGCCATGCCGGCGGCACCGCATTCCTGAAGAGCACCGCAGGCCGGGCCTTCTACGAGTTCTTCGGCGAGAACCTGCTGCGTTCCGACCTGTCGATCTCGGTTGGCGAACTGGGCTCCCTGCTCGATCACAGTGGTCCCATCGGCCAGGGCGAGCGCTACGCCGCCAAGGTCTTCGGCGCCCACCGCACGTACTACGTGACCAACGGCTCGTCGATGTCCAACCGCGTCATCCTCATGGCCAGCGTCACGCGCAACCAGATCGCCCTCTGCGACCGCAATTGCCACAAGTCCGCCGAGCACGCGATGACCCTGTCCGGGGCGATTCCGACCTACCTGGTGCCGACCCGCAACCGCTACGGCATCATCGGCCCGATCCTGCCGCAGACCCTGAGCGCCGAAGGCGTGAAAGCCGCCATCGCCAACAACCCGCTGGTCAAGGCAGGCATCGACCCGACGCCGGTGCACGCCATTGTCACCAACTCCACCTACGACGGCCTGACCTACAACGTCACCCGCGTCGAAGAGCTGCTGGGCGAAAGCGTGGACCGCCTGCACTTCGACGAAGCCTGGTACGGTTATGCGCGCTTCAACCCGCTGTACAGTGGACGCCATGCCATGCACGGCGACCCGGCCGATCACGACAAGTCCAAGCCGACCGTGTTCGCCACCCAGTCGACCCACAAGTTGCTGGCCGCCCTGTCCCAGGCTTCGATGATCCATGTGCGTAACGGGCGTAACCCGATTGAACACGCGCGCTTCAACGAGTCGTACATGATGCACGCCTCGACCTCGCCGAACTACGCGATCATGGCGTCCTGCGACGTCAGCTCGGCGATGATGGAAGCACCGAGCGGGCAGATCCTCACCAACGAGTCGATTGAAGAAGCGATCAGCTTCCGCCAGGTGCTCTCGCGCATGCACAACGAGATGCAGAGCAAGGATGACTGGTTCTTCACCTGCTGGCAGCCGCCGACCGTACAGGTTGGCGCAGCGACCGTGCCGTTCCATGAGGTCGACCCGGCCACGCTGAAAACCGACCCGAACTGCTGGGTCCTGCACCCGAACGCGGTCTGGCACGGCTTCGGCGACATCGAAGACGGCTACTGCATGCTCGACCCGATCAAGGTTTCGGTACTTGCCCCGGGCATGGGCGACGACGGCAACCTGCTCGCCAACGGCATCCCCGCCTGCGTGGTCACCGCGTACCTGGGCCGCCAGGGTATCGTGGTCGAGAAAACCACCGACTTCACCATCCTGTTCCTGTTCTCCATCGGCATCACCAAAGGCAAGTGGGGCACCCTGCTCAACGCCCTGCTCGACTTCAAGCGTGACTACGACGACAACGCCGAGCTCGAGCTGTGCCTGCCCGATCTGTACAACGCCAACCAGCATCGCTATGCCGGCATGGGCCTGAAGGATCTGGCCGACGAAATCTTCGCCGCCATGAAGAAACACAAAACCACCGCCAACATGTCCCAGGCCTTCGGCACCCTGCCAAAAGCCGAGTTCAGCCCGGTGGAGGCCTACGAAAAACTGGTGCGCAACGACATCGAGCTGGTGACGCTCAACGAAGCCGCCGGGCGTCTCGCCGCGACCGGTATCGTGCCGTATCCGCCAGGCATCCCGTTGCTCATGCCGGGTGAGAACGCAGGTCCGGCGGACGGACCGTTGCTGGCGTATCTCAAGGCACTGGAAGCCTTCGACAAATCCTTCCCCGGCTTCACCCATGACACCCACGGGATCGAAGTCGAAGATGGCGTTTATCGGATGCTGGTACTGAAATAAGTCACGCAGATTCACCGCAACCCCTGTGGGAGCGAGCCTGCTCGCGATAGCGTTTTTTCAGTCAACATCACTGTCGACTGACACTCCGCCATCGCGAGCAGGCTCGCTCCCACATTGCTTTGCATCCCCCCAAAAATCCCTATGGGCAAACTCGATCACAGCGCTCTATGATTGATCCCCATGACCACCACCGCTGCGATCCGCTCACCCTGCCCGCCCGGCGCCTGCGACTGCGGGCGTGACCCGTTGCTGGAAACACCGGGGGCGGACCTGCGCATTCTGTTTCTGACCCGCAACGAAGAAAAACGCCTGATCGAACGCCTGGAGAACCTGCAGAGCCTGAGCGATCTGGAACACCTGCAGCGGCGCATGCTCGAACAGTTGGGCATCCGCGTAGACATCGCCCCCGGTTTCAACGAAGTGCGCACCATGCGCGGCATCGGCATCCAGATTGGCGAACTGCCGGGGCTGTGCCGAAAGACCCGCGCCAATATCCCCGCCGCCATTCGCCGTGCCATGGAAAAGCGCCCGGAGATTGCCTACGAGCTGCTCAATGCCAACGACCTGTTGCGTGACGCCTGATGAAACCCATTCTCGAATTCCCCATCACCGACGAGATTCTCACCTCGTTCGCCCTGGCCATCGGTGCCGACCTGCAGGGCTACCGCAACCACATTTACCGGGTGCTGAATTTCCATGGCGCCCTGTGCGGTGCCGAAGGCCTGCCCTCGGAGGCCGTTCAAATCGCGGCGGCGTTTCATGACCTGGGTATCTGGACCGATGACACGCTCGACTACCTGCCGCCGTCCATTGCCCTGGTCACCGAATACCTCGACAACCAGCAACGACCGGAACTGAAGGATGAAGTCAGCGCGTTGATACTTGAGCATCACAAGCTGCGCAGGTATCGCGGCGCCTACGCCGACAGCGTCGAACCTTTCCGCCAGGCCGATCTGGTGGATGTGTCCCTGGGTCTGGTGCGTTTCGGTTTGCCCCGCAGCTTCATCAAAACCGTGCAGGCGACCTTTCCCGATCACGGTTTCCACTCGATGCTGATGAAGCTTTCAGCCCGCCAATTGCTCCGCTCGCCACTGCGCCCGCTGCCCATGTTGCGCTGGTGAAACAGGCGTCTGTTACCCCCTCGAAAATGCACCGGAACAGGATCGGCGGTCATACATGAATCGCGGGGCACTGCTATGCCTTCCTTGGGAGATTTTGCCGCAAGCCAGCGAGGACGGAACTGGAAATCCAAGCGTGACCACGGCCCCGGCGCCAGCCAGGTGCGCGCAAACAACAGGTGCCAGTGCACAACAGGAGATGGCCGATGTTATTCATCGTCAGTTGGACAATCAGCCCGGACAACCGTGATGCCGCAATCGCACGTTTTCTCAAGACCGGTGGCGCACCGCCCGCAGGCGTCACCATGCACGGGCGCTGGCACGCTGTAGGGAGCTCGGCCGGCTTCGGCATTGCCGAGGCGAGTGATTTGGTGCCGATTCAGAAATGGGTGCTGGAGTGGAACGACCTGATGAGCATGGACGTGCATGCCGCTTTGACCGATGAGCAAATCGCACCATTGCTGGCCGCCACTGCCGACCGGTAATGACGAAGGGGGCGGCGGGTATCGCTCGCCGCCCGACTTGAGCGGCTGCTTCGCCGGAAGGCCAATTCGATGCAACGCCCCTGCAACACTTATTTTCTGACTACTCATTACTGGATATTTCGCAATTCAAACCTACGCTCATCGCGGGGGGATAACACATTTCAGCGGCGGTTGGGGGCTCGTCTCAATGTACTCACGCTAGTACACAGGAACTCGACATGAACCGGAAAACCTTATCCTCGATGTTTGCTGTCCCCCTGTTGCTATCTGCCATGGCGCTTCCTGGCCTGACCCTGGCCGCTGACAAGTCCCCCAACATCCTGGTGATCATGGGCGACGATATCGGCTGGTCGAATATCGGCGTCTACAACCAAGGCATGATGGCTGGCAGAACCCCCAACCTCGACCAACTGGCGAATGAAGGCATGCGTTTCACCGACTATTACGCCGAAGCCAGTTGCACCGCCGGACGCGCCAATTTCATCACCGGCGAACTGCCGATTCGCACGGGCATGACCACCGTCGGCCAGGCCGGCTCGCCCGTAGGCATTCCCGCCGAAGCCGTCACCATCGCGACCGCACTCAAGGCCATGGGTTATGCCACCGGCCAGTTTGGCAAGAACCACTTGGGCGACCTCAACCAGTTCCTGCCCACCGTCCATGGTTTCGATGAATTCTTCGGCTACCTCTATCACCTCGACGCCATGGAAGATCCGGCACACCCCAATTATCCGCAGGAACTGCTCGCGACCGTGGGCCCACGCAACATGGTCCACAGCTGGGCCTCCTCCACCGATGACACGACCGTGATGCCGCGCTGGGGCAAGGTGGGCAAGCAGAAAATCGAAGACGCCGGCACGCTCTATCCGGAGCGAATGAAAACCGTCGACGATGAAATTCGCGACAAGGCCTTCTCGTTCATCGACAAGGCCAAGCAGGACAACAAACCGTTCTTCGTCTGGCTCAACCCGACCCGCATGCACATCGTCACGCACCTGTCCGACAAGTACCAGGCCATGCGCAACTCGCAGAATGGCTGGTCGGAACAGGAAGCCGGCATGGCGCAGCTCGATGACATCGTCGGCGATGTCCTGGCGAAGCTGAAGAAAGACGGCATGGACGACAACACCATCGTCATTTTCACCACCGACAATGGAGCGGAAAACTTCACCTGGCCCGATGGCGGCACGACGCCGTTCGCCATGGGCAAGGGCACGGTCATGGAAGGTGGCTTCCGGGTGCCGGCGATCATTCGCTGGCCGGGCAAAGTGCCGGCCAACCAGGTCGCCAACGGCATCATGTCCGGTATGGACTGGTTCCCGACCCTGGTCGCTGCCGCGGGCAACCCGAACATCACCGCCGAACTGCTCAAAGGCAAACAATTGGGCGACACCACCTACAAAGTTCATCTGGACGGCTATGATCAAACTCCAATGATCACCGGAAAAGGTCCGTCGAACCGGCATGAAATCTTCTACTTTGGAGAGAGCTCCTTGGGTGCAGTGCGCATAGACGACTACAAATATCGCTTCATTGACCAACCGGGGGGCTGGATGGGGGCTAAAGTTGCTGTGGACGTTCCGATCCTGACCAATCTTCGACTCGACCCGTTCGAGCGCATGGGCTGGCCGGAAAACCAGGCCGCGCAGGGTTCGCAACAGTACTTCGACTGGTTCAAGTTCCAGTTCTGGCGTTTCGTGTTCGTCCAGCAACAGGTGGCCAAACTGGCGGAAACGGCGATCGAGTTCCCGCCGATGCAAAAAGGCGCGAGCTTCAACCTCGACTCGGTTAAAGCCAAGATCGCCGCGGCTCGGGCAGAGATGGCCAAGTAACAGCCGAATCCACGGGTGGCTGATGCAGTCCACCCGTATTCGAAATGGACAATTGCCGAGGGATTTCAATGCCAATAAAAACAGCTGCCCTGCCCACCTCCGCGCTACTTGCCCTGTGCTGCCAGCAAGCCTGGGCCGGTGGCATCATGCTCTATGAAATCGGCACCGATAACGCCGGCCTGGCCAACGCCGGTGCCGCCGCCCGTGCCCAAGGCCCCTCGACCATCGCCAGCAACCCCGCGGGCATGAGTTACCTGCCGGGCACGCAAATCACCGCCGGCTTGCAGGTTCTGTATGGCGACCTGAGCTTCGACCGCGACTCCGGCACCAACACCCCGGGCAGCGGCAGTGGCAACGCCCTCGATCCGATTCCCGGTGGCAGCTTCTTCATCAGTCATGAACTGGACGAGCACTGGAGCGTCGGTTTCGGCCAGTACGGTGACTTCGGCCTGGCGCTCAATTACGACAACGACTGGTCTGGCCGCTACTTCGTGCAGAACGACAGCCTGCTCGGCTTGTCGCTGGTGCCCAGTGTGGCGTATCGCTTCAACGAGCAGTGGTCGGTCGGGCTTGGCATCAAGGCCATGTACGGCATGTTGAAGGCGGACACCGCCATCGACCGCTCCCCTTTCGGCTTCACTGACCGCTCAGACGGCCAATTCAAATACAGGGACAACGACTGGGGCTTTGGCGCCAACGTCGGCGTGATCTACGCCCCGCAACCCGGCACGCGCATCGGCCTGACCTACACCAGCCAGGTCGACCTGGACTTCGAAGACAAGCTCGACGTCAAGGGCGATGGTCGGCTACTCGAACGAGTCAACAACACCAACACCGAACTCGACACGAAGGTGCCGCAAACCGTCACCCTGAGCCTGTTCCAGCAACTGGACCGGCAATGGGCACTGCTGGCCACGGCCAACTGGCAGGACTGGTCGGAGTTCGGCGACATCGGCGTAGAGGTCGACACCACCGCGTTTGGAGCGCAATCGAAAACGATCGACGCTGGTTTCAAGGACACCTGGCACCTCTCCCTTGGCGCGCAATACCAGGCGACCGAGCAGTGGCTGTGGAACTTCGGCGTGGCCTACGACAGCAGTGCCGTCTCGGACAGCAACCGTAGCGTGATCCTGCCGATGAACGAATCCTGGCGTATTGCCACAGGAGCCACTTATGCTCTGAACAAGGACACCGATGTCAACGTCAGTTGGGCCATGGTCTGGCTCGGCGACATGCCGGTTGAGCAGACCAAATCCGTATCGGGCAATCGAGTATCCGGTCAATTCGACAATGCCTGGATTCAAGCCTTGAGCGGGAACATGACCTGGCGATTTTGATGTCTTGTAAACAAAAGAACGAAGATTTCTTCCAAGGAGTAAACACCACTATGAATCTGTCCCGAAAACTGCTCGTCGGCGCCACGCTGGCCAGTCTGCTGCTAGGCGGCTGCACCTCGAAAGTGACGGAGAAGGAGCAATACTCAGGCTTCCTGTCCAACTACAACAACCTGCAGGAAGTGGAAACGCCGAGCGGCGGTACCGCGATGCGTTGGGTCAGCCCTTCGTGGAACCCCAATGCCTATGACACCGTGGTGTTCAACAAACTGGAGCTCTACCCAGCGCCAAAACCCGATGAGCGAGTCAACCAGCAGACCCTGACCGACATTCAGAACTACATGACCAGCAAGGCCAAGGCCTCCCTGGGTCAGAAGTATCGCGTAGTACCCACTTCCTCATCCGCTCCGGCGGGTTCCCGCCCTCTGATCATGCGTGCGGCGATCACCGGGGTGAACGCCGAGAACGAAGGCATGAAGTGGTATGAAGTGGTTCCCATCGCGGCCGTAGTCGGGGCAACTCAAGCTGCCACCGGTCACCGTGACCAGGACACCACCCTGTTCATCGAAGCCGAGTTCGTTGACGCCAAGAGCAACCAGACCGTGGCCAAAGTGGTGCGCAAGGTGTTCGGCACCGAACTGAAAAACGAAAGCCAGCAGATTACCGCCAAGGACTTCAAGGCGGCGATCGACAAACTGGGTACCGACTTCCAAGCGTTCCTCAAGTAACACACTCCATGTGGCGAGGGAACTTGCTCCCTCGCCACATGGAGTTCCTTCCTGACTCTTGCGGTCACTCCTTCATCACCACGTTTCTGTTGCCCAGGGCGATTTAGGCCGCACCGCCCTTGGCCTGCTGCTCCAGATGCACTTGCAATTGCGGGGCGATCTGCAACGCTGCGGCCAGTTCATCCAGATAATTGCGCTCGGCGTCCTGCTGGTCGTCCACCAGCATCACGCTGGCCAGGTACATCTCCAAGGCCATGGCTGGGTCAGTGGCCGACTGCGCGACGTCATTGGCGTCCAGTGGCTTGGCGACCTCGTCGTCCAGCCATTGCTGCAATTGCTGCAATTGCTGCAATTGCGGATCGTCGGTGTGACGGCCGATTTCAGTGCTGATCATCTGCTTCTCGGCGACATCGATGCGGCCATCGGCCTTGGCCGCGGCAATCAATGCCCGCAGGATCGCATGGCTGTGCTCCTCGGCCTCCGGGCCGGCCAGCAAGTCCACAGTCCGTGGCGCTTCTTGCGGTGCCGACGCCTGACTGCGTTGCCAGGCCTGGTACGCCTGGAACGCCATCATGCCCAGGGACGCCAGCGCCGCATAATTGGTGCCGCCAGCGGAACGACTTTGCGGTGCACCGCCCATCGGCGAACCGCCGCCAAGCAAACCACCGAGCAAACCGCCCAACCCTGCGCCACCGCCGCCAGCACTTGCACCAGCACCACCGCCCAACAAGCCGCCGAGCAATCCACCCAGGTCGCCGAGCCCGCCCTGAGCCGACGCGCCACCGACACCCTGTTGCGCCATCGAACCCTGGCCGGCACGCAGTAATTGTTCGAGCAGATCGCTGGTGTTCATGACGGTTGTCCTCTTGAAGGGGGTTTATCCAGTCAGGCAACGATAGCCCCCGCAGGCGAATGTGCCAGCACCGTTGGGCTGACCCGCCCGCGCTACCGCGGATTGCTCCGGGGTATTTTTTGTGGGCCAGCTAAGATTCATAGGTGGTGAACCTTATTCCCGGATACCCGGTCGATACCTGCAACCCGACCCGGTTTGCCACCGCTCCGTACGCGGGGTGACAACTGGCTTGCTTCATTCACTGGAGAACGCCCCCGTGATTTCAACCCTGTACATCGCCAGGCTCAAAGCATGGGGCGCCCATGGCTTTACCGCCACTGGCGTGGTCACCGCTTTCCTCGCCACCCTCTCCCTGCTGGATAACCAGCCGACCCATTGCCTGCTGTGGCTGGGTGTCGCCCTGATCGTCGACGGACTGGACGGTGCGCTGGCACGCAAGGTCAACGTGCAGTCGGTGTTGCCGAGCTTCGATGGCTCGATCCTCGACCTGGTGATCGACTACCTGACGTACGTGTTTATCCCGGCACTGTTCATCTATCGCTACATCCCGTTGCCGGACTACACCTTGCTGCTGAGCGTGTCGCTGATTCTGGTGTCGTCGCTGTTCTGCTTCTGCAACGTCAACATGAAGAGCACAGACAACTACTTCCAGGGTTTCCCCGCCGCCTGGAACGTGGTCGCCCTGTGCCTGTACATCATCGCCCCGTCGCCGTGGATCACCTTCGTCACGGTAATCGGCCTGGCGCTGCTGACCGTGTCCCGGATGAAATTCCTGCACCCGTTTCGCGTACGCCGGTTCATGCCGATCAATATTGCGGTGACGGCCATCTGGTTGCTGTGCAGCTTGTCGCTGGTGCTCAACCATCCGCTGATCAATCCGTTGGTGATGGGGCTGTGGCTGCTGATGTCGGCGTACTTCCTGGGCATCTGCTTGTGGCGCACGGCGCTGGAGTGGCTCGACGAATCGAGGCTCAAGTAGCCATGGTGGTGCATATCGTTCAACTCGGATCACCCCGTCGACCTGACGAAGGCTTGCGCCTGGGCACGGTACGCCGCCCTCCCCGTGGCGTACCGAAAGCCGAATTCGCCCGTCGGGACTTTTATGATGTCTGGCAGCCGCTGCTGTCGCCCAGTGCGCAGTTGGTGGCCGAGGCCAAGGCTGCGCAAGATGCCAAGGCCTGGGAGGTGTTCCGGCGCAAGTTCAAGGCCGAGATGAGCCAGCCCGCTGCCAGTCAGTTGCTGGATCTGCTGGCCGCGTTGTCCCATCAGACGTCCCTGGCCGTGGGCTGTTATTGCGAGGATGAAGCGCATTGTCATCGGTCGGTGTTGCGCGAGTTGCTGGAGGCGCGCGGTGCGAAGGTTGTTTAGCTGGCATTAACACTGGCCCTTTGTAGGAGCGAGCCTGCTCGCGAAGGCGTTGGAACAGGCCCAAACAAAAACGGCACCTTTCGGTGCCGTTTTTGCGTTTGGTGCTTCAATGGCTTCCATCATGGCGTCCAGATGGCGGCGACTCAGGTATAAGCAGTAAGCGATGTTCACAGCGCCCAGCATAATTGGACCGCCAGCAACAATAATTGCAATCCACGGAGACCAAGTGTCGATGCTGGTCATGGCTGTTTTACTTCAAATATTTTCTCGCCTATTAATTCGCCCCCCATGCTACCTGCTTCTGTCCCCACCGCAGATAACACCACCTATTCCCGTGGTAACCCCAAGTGCAAGGCAAATAGTGCCACTAATCAAAGGACCGACTAGTCGCATTTACAGGAATGGCATAACCCGGAATCTGCCCCGGCGCACCAGCTTTGTCCCAGCGGTGCACCAGGCTACGACTGGAAATGCCAAGGGCGGTCTTCAGCGTGAGGCGATCACCCCAAAAATCACTCCAACGTCATCAACCCATATGCAATCAATCCCCAAAAAGCAATGCCAACCAGCATCACTGCTTTGATTTTCAAAAGACGCTTTAGATGAGGCGGGAAGTTTTTAATATCCTCCGGGTCCAACTCACCAATGCGGATTGACGCCCTTGGCATGGTCACCATCCCGGCGATTTTTGCTATCAGCAAGAGGCGCCCAAACCACCCCTGCTTCCGCAAACCTGCTCCCCATATGTAGATATAACGACTGTTCTTCAAGGCTTCCATCATGGCGTCAAGATGATGCCGGCTGAGGTACAGACTGAATGCAGTACTCGCAATTGCCAGCAAAATCGGACCGGCTAGAAACCAGAAAGCTAGCCAGGACTTCCAAAAATCCTCTCCCATCATGGCTGGGATTTTTCATATAAGATTTCACCCATTAACTCACCGCCGTCACCCATGTAAGTCGTACCCACCAATGATCCAACACCTATCAAGGTCGCGGTGCAGACAATTCCCCCAATTCCTGTAGAGATTCCAAGCGCCAGACAGATAGGTCCACTGACATATCTACCTATCTCTGCACCCGCAACGCCACCAAAGGTGGACCCAACAAACTTTCCTCCCTCCGTAAACTTGACCTTCTCACAAGCAGCTCCAGAATCACCAACACAGACCTCCTGAACAGCCAGCAGAGAAGAGACACCGCCAATCCCAATGCCGATGTAACCACCGGTGCTCATGTACTTGGCCGCCCGACTGGTCGCATTCACATGAGTCGCATAACCCGGTATCTGCCCCGGCGCCCCAGCCTTGTCCCAATGGTGCACCAGGCTTCGACTGGAAATGCCAAGGGCGGACTTCAACTTGGGGTGATCGCCCAAGGTGGTCTGGCCACGCAGGCGAGTGGAGTTCAGCAAGTGGGCGTCCAGCTGGGCGAGCAGCCGCTGGCGTTCGGCGAAGAACTGCGGCGATCGCAGGTGGCCATGCTGACGATAGCTGTCCTGATGCAGGCGTTCCATGGCTTGCAGGGTGTCGCGCAGTCGGGTCAGGTGTTTTTCCATCACCACCGCGCCCACGCCAAGCCAAGTCGAGGATTGCCCGGTAAAACTGGCGATTTCAGCCGCGTGGCGGAACATGAATTCGGCTTCTTCCGGTGTCAGGGGATCGAGTGCCAACTTGACCTGCTGCGCGGCCTGCATCAGCTGCGCTTCCTGGTAGGTACAGGTGGTATTGTTCGGGTCGCTCAGCACGATCAACGAGCCGGCTTTGATGTTGTCTGATGCTGGGTTGAGTGCCCGAAACTTGCGCATCACGACGGCATCGGGCGTGGCGAACAGCGTGGCCTCCAAGGCTTCGCGGGTCATGCTTTTGGGCACCACATAGAATCCCGGTTCTTGAGGTTCCGCGCGAGCGAATATCGCAGGCGCTGGAGGGTTCGAAGGGGCGAAACCAGGCTGACGTGGTGCTGCCGGTTGACTGGTGGCAGCACTGGAAACGGGTTGCACAACGCTCCTGCCCGTTCGCGGTGCAGAATTAGCGCTGCGATAGGTCGCCGTGACCACAGAAGGGATCAGCCGGGCTTTACAGGGGCAATCGCTGTGGCTGTCCAGCGTGCCCGCCACGGCTTTGCCATGACTGATCATGTAGGAAATGCCACCCACGATCTTATAGGTCTTGCCGTCCTTGCCACAGGTGACCCGATCACCTTCGCGGGCATGGGCGATGCCGTACATCATGACTCCGGTATGGCCATCCAGGACTTTGCCGCCGCAGGTGGTCTTGTCATGCAGGCCAATGAAATATCCTTCGTTCATTGATGTTCTTCCTCCTTGATGGAAGGCAGAAAGTCTTCGGCCATCGGCACACCTTCACGCCCCACCAACAAACAACCACCTTGTAAGGTGTTGATGATCTCGTCGCCATTGCAGAGGCGGCTGCCGACCAGCGCCACATCGCTATTTTCTTGTCCCGCGCCCGTCACGATCTGCGCCGTACGCCCATCGGCGTACACGACGTAGTCGCCTTTCTGTGCCGCACGTACTTTCTGGCCGCTCTCTAATGTGAACTCCAAGGGAGCAACTCCCTGCTTGATCACCCCGCCATTGCGGGTTTGACTGCCCTCGGTTGCGATTCGGTAAATGGCGTGAGCGGGATGAGCTTCCATATATGCCTGCCCTTGGCGAACAACTGCCAGAGCTTCGTCGCAAAAGTGCGCAAGTCGGTCTTCAGTGAAATGGGGGGCGTCAAGACTGCAGAGAAATTCAGCGGAGACTTCGTTGGTATACAAGGGGTGCACAGGTGCATTCATTTGCAACGTCCTTATCGTCATCGGTTTGAGTTGCCTTTCCTTCTCATCTCGGCAGAAGCGCTGAGCAGAGAGAATATTGGGCGACGATGAATAAGACGGTGGAGCGCGTGCTGAAAGCAATCCAATGGCATAGCCAAATGAACGAATAGGAATTTTCGCAATAACCAACAACCCATTTCCTACAGCGGTAGTTCTAAAAGTTAATTTTTCGCGCAGTGGAAGCCCACTCAAAGAAATTTAAACGCGCCTGTTTAATCGCTTGGGAAATTACTTCCTGAAAGCTACACCACCTTGCGCCATTGCCTACCGGTGCGACAGAATCCGCCGGCTTGTGCGTCGTGGGCTTGGGTTCTATCGTTTGCCGGTCATTGAAAAATCAGTGATCGGGCTTGGTAGGCCCGTAGCATCGACGCATAGCGTCACCTTTACTGCCCAGTGTCTGGGCGGTGTTTTTATGGTGACCATGCGCAGGGCTCCTTCTGGGGCGCCGGTTCCGATGCCCGGTCTACCAACCTTCGTATGGTCGCCACCCTTCGTTTGGTAGCGAGGCGGTGATGGCTCCTTTTAAATAGCGTCGGAGTTCCATCTATGTTCAAGGTCACACCCAATCCGCCGGAGACCGATCCGCCATTCCCGTACGAAAACGCCGATTCAAAAAAATCTCACGTAGACGCCGAGCAGACCCTCGACTATCACCTGAAGCCAGACGTCCCCATCATGGACATTCCGCGCTCAGTCGGCAGGATGTTCTTCGTCAACCCAGAGCTCGATGCAGAAACCCTGCTGGCCCATGCATGCGAATCACTGGCTTCGGCCAATGTCATGACCATGGATTTGGCGGATCATATGGAAGGCCCCAGGCGCAACTCCCTGCTCGGCATTGCGCAAGTCATCATGCTGGGCGAGCTGGCGGTGAATCGCGCGCTGGACCAACTTGACCCACATGAGTAACCGCCGCTGCCTTTGACCGAGTCGCTTGACCTGATTTTCTGATCTCCGTTTACAGGAACAGGCACGAACAAAAACGGCACCTTCGGGCGCCGTTTTTGCGTGTAGGAACGAGCTTGCTCGCGAAAGCGGTGAATCAGTCACAGCAACTGCGACTGGACGACCATCGCGAGCAAGCTCGCTCCTACAGGGGGTTTTGCATTGTTATCGCTTAACGCCGCGTGATCACCACCTCCAGATATTCACTCGGCACCACCAGCGACTTGTTGCCCGCCCGGTTCATCCGGTTGATCAGCTCGGTCAAGTCTCTCTCCAGTGCCTTGGCCCCGTCCTCGGGCAGCGCGGCGAAGGCCTTGTGCACCGGTCCGTACCACTCGCGGAAGGTGTCGATGAAATGCGCCGCCGAGCGATAACGGAAATTGAACGTGCGGCGCGTCACCTGGAGCAGGAATTCACGCTCGTCAAAATGCTCGTGCAGCCAGGCTTCGGTGCCCCAGCGTGAGGGTGGATTCGCACCTGGAGGGGGTGGCAGGTGCTGGCCCAGGGTCTTGAACATCTGGCCGACGAAGCCTTCCGGCGTCCAGTTGGCCAGGCCGATCCGCCCGCCCGGGCGACAAACCCGCGCCAGTTCCGCGGCGGCCTTGGGCTGGTCCGGGGTGAACATCACGCCGAAGGTCGACAGCACGGCATCAAAACTGCCGTCGGCAAAGGGCAAGGCTTCGGCATCGGCGACCTGGAAGGAGACGTTCAGGCGTTCTGCCCGGGCCCGTTCTTCGCCGCGTTCGAGCAAGGCGGCGACATAGTCGGTGGACGTCACCTGGCAGCCACGGCGCGCAGCGGCGAGGGTCGCATTGCCGTTGCCGGCGGCAACGTCGAGCACGCGTTCATCGCACAACAGGTCGCAGGCTTCGGCCAGTTGCTCGCCGACGATCTGCAGGGTGGTGCCGATCACGGCGTAGTCACCGCTGGCCCAGGAGGCCATCTGGCGGTTTTTCAAGGCAGTCAGATCAATGGGTGTACTCATGGAGATAGTCTCTGGGTTGAAACACGAATCGGGCCTGGCGACATTCACTCCGCCGTTGTCGGATCGATGATGTTCATCACCTGGGAAATGCGATTGGCGGGAAACCCGCTCACCCGGGCGTGCTCCCTGATCTGCTCTTCGTTTGGCGAGATGTACACGCAGTAGAGCTTGTCACCGGTGACATAGCTCTGCAGCCACTGCACCTCTGGCAAATCACGCAACGCCCGGCAGGACTTTTGCGAAGCGGCTTTCAAATCCCTTTCCGACAGACCTCCGGCGCCCTGGATCTCACGTTCGATGACGAACTTAGGCATGGCAACCTCTCTTTATTGTTGTGGATGGCAGGGCGGCACTCACCCTGTGATCAAACTATCGTCCTGACGGGCGCTGGCGTCCTGTCCGATCGTCGCCCAACCCTGCCCGATCGTCCGGAGATTCCACGTTGCGCGCAGGCGCGTTCACAATCAGGAACCTCCCACGGGGAAACCCCAATGGACGCTCTGTCACAGACCCTGCGCGTCGTGCACCTGGTTGGCGCGATCTTTATCAACGCCCGGTTCACCGCACCCTGGTGCTACCAGTCGCCCAGCGCCGACACCGCCGCGCCGTTTCTGGAGCCCGATGCGGAACGGGTAGTGATCTTTCACCTGATCACCGAAGGCGAGTGCTACGTCGAACTGGGCGATGACCCGCCGCTGCTGCTGAGTGCGGGTGACGTGGTGATCTTCCCCCAGGGCGATGCCCATCGCATGTGCTCACATCCCGGATTGCCCCCGGCCACGGGTGCGCGACTGGATGCGGTGCTGGCGCGCCGCCCCCGGCAATTAAGCTATGGCGGGGGTGGCGCGGTCACCCGATTGGTATGCGGTTACCTGGCGTGCGACACGCGCCTGGCGGGCATGTTGCTCAAGGGCTTGCCGGCGGTGGTGCGGGTTAATGTGCGCGGTTCGGATGCCGGTATCTGGCTGGAGTCCTCCGTGCGCTATGCCCTCGCCGAAGCCCGCTCGCCCCGCCCTGGCGGCGAAGGGGTATTGGCCAAACTGGCCGAAGTGCTGTTCATCGAAGTATTGCGCCTGTACATGAACGAACAGGGCGAAGGCCGCACCGGCTGGCTGGCCGGTGTGCGCGACCGCATCGTCGGCGCCGCCCTCAACGCCTTGCACAAAAAACCCTGCCACGCCTGGACGCTGGAGGAACTGGCGCGCACCGCCAGCACCTCAAGATCGGTGTTGGCCGAACGCTTCCAGCAACTGGTAGGGGTGTCGCCGATGCAGTACCTGACGCAATGGCGCATGTTGCTCGCCGCCAACCTGTTACGCAGCAGCAACAGCTCATTGACGCGCATCGCCGAAGAAGTGGGATACCAGACCGATACCGCCTTCAGCCGCGCCTTCCGTCGCGAGTACGGTGCGCCACCGGCGGCGTGGCGGCGCGGTCAGGAGAAAAAAACCATGGCTCACGAGGCAAGCCCCGTGAGCCATTGATCGAGCGGACTAAGCCGCTGGCGCGCTGGCCTTGGCCTCCTCCAGCAACTGCTGAATCATCTTCTCCTGCGTGTCGTAGCTGCCTTCACCGAAGTGGGTGTAACGCACCTGGCCCTTGGCATCGATCAGGTAGTGCGCCGGCCAGTACTGGTTGTCGAAGTTGCGCCAGATCGCGTAGTTGTTGTCGATCGCCACCGGGTAGGTGATGCCGTATTCCTTCACCTTGGCCTTGACGTTGTCGATGATGCGTTCAAAGCCGTATTCGGGCGTGTGCACGCCGATCACCACCAGTCCGTCCTTTTCATACTTCTTCGCCCAGTCCTTCACGTACGGCAGGGTGTGCTTGCAGTTGATGCAGTCGAAGGTCCAGAAGTCCACCAGCACCACTTTGCCTTTCAGGGCTTCGTTGGTCAGTGCCGGTGAGTTGAGCCATTCCACCGCGCCGGACAGCGACGGCATGGCGCCCTGGGTATCGCCCATGGTGCTGTCAGCCTTGACCTTGCTGACCAGGTAATCGACGACTTTCGGCACGGTTTCCAGCACGCCTTTTTCGACACTGCTGACACCTTCCGAGGAGGTGTTGGCCAGCAACAGGTCATTGGCCCCCGTTGCAATCGCCGCCGCACCGGCGAGCACCGTAACCCCGGCGCCACGGCGCAACCAGCCGGTAACCGGAATCGACGGTTTCAAGCGATTGACCAGACCACGCCCGGCAAAGATCAAGGTGCCCAGGGACAGCGCACTGCCCGCGCCATAGGCCACCAGCAACAGACTGGTGCCGGCGTTCGCGCCTTGCAGCATGGCGCTGGTGAGAATCACCCCGAGGATCGGCCCCGCGCAGGGTGCCCAGAGCAGCCCGGTGGCGACACCGATCATGATCGACGCCAGCGGCCCGGACCTCTTGCGCGAGTTCGGGTCGATGCGATTGCCCAGCAACACGAAAGGGCGCGCCAACCAGTCGCCGACCCGGGCGGAAATCAGCGACAGGGCGAACAGCACCATCACCACCAGCGCTACGTGGCGGCCGGTGTTGCTGGCCTGGATCACCCACTCGCTGCTGACCACGGCCAGGCTGGAGACCAGGGCGAAGGTCAGGACCATGCCGCCAAGGGTCAGCAGGATCGAGGAGCGTGTACGGTCGGCCCCGGCAAACAGGAAGGGCACTACCGGCAGGATGCACGGGCTGAGGACGGTCAATATGCCGCCCAGGAAAGCGATGAGTAACATGGGATCACCTGATAAACATTAGAGGGCGACACATTGGCCAATGTGGGAGCGGGCTTGCTCGCGAAAGCGATTGTTCAGTCAACGATGTGTCATCTGACCCGACGCATTCGCGAGCAAGCCCGCTCCCACAGTGGATTGGGGGGCTCTCAAGCCGTCTGCTCATCCAGCAACCGCCCCTGGGGCGTGCGACTGGCACCATTTTCGGCGAGCATCTGCCCCTGCGGCGTGCGGCTGGAACCGTCCTGCGCCAGGAAGCCTTGGGTGCCCTTCTCTGCCACCGGCGTCAGCTGGAAGCAGGTATTGCTGGCGCAGGCACTTTGCTCTACCGCGGCGTTGGCATGGGCCGCCGCACCGGCGATGGAAAAGGCGATGGCGGTCAAGTAGCGGGAAATGTTGTTCATGATGTCCTTCCTGTTTCAAATGGATTGAGCGGTGGTTGATCGCGACACTCAGTTTTCCGAGTTGCAGTTGTCAGCCAACTTGCTGTAACCCAGCACCTGGGTTTTTGACTGGGAGTCGAGGTATGTCAGCCGCGCATTCACCACGCCGCAGGAAGGTGAAGTGTCCTCGGTCAGCGACACGACTTTCCTGATATCCAGTTGGGTGCCGTAGGTGTAGGTTTTGGGAGCGACATCGGCTTCGGCACGGGCCGACAAGGTGCAGATGTTCAGGGCGGCAAACAGGCAGGCGGCGTAGATGGCTCTGGTGTTCATGGCGGATTCCTCAGGGTTCGACAGGTCGTTGGGCCGAGGCGCTCTGGTTTGCCTCGATGGAACCCATTAAAAGCCTGCGAGGTATCTCGTCTGTGTCGGGAATCGACGTGAATCAATCGCTGCGTATCAGAACGGCGTCTGGATACACAGCCATACAAAACCGCTGGAAATCGGCTTTTTTGCCTTCGTGTGTATCCGCAGGCAAGCCAGATACACTGCAATACAAAGGGCGGCAGGCGAGCCCGCCGAGGCTCGATAGACTGTGTGGCATTCCCCATTTACCAGAGGTTTGGCCCAATGGATCACGTTGATCACATCCTCATCGTTGACGATGACCGCGAAATCCGCGAACTGGTTGGCAACTACCTGAAGAAGAACGGCCTGCGCACTACGGTCGTGGCGGATGGACGACAGATGCGCGCTTTTCTGGAAACCACCCCGGTGGACCTGATCGTGCTGGACATCATGATGCCGGGGGACGATGGCCTGGTGCTCTGCCGCGAACTGCGCGCCGGCAAGCACAAGGCCACGCCAGTGCTGATGCTCACCGCCCGCAACGACGAAACCGATCGCATCCTCGGCCTGGAAATGGGCGCCGACGACTACCTGGTCAAGCCGTTCGCCGCCCGTGAACTGCTGGCGCGGATCAACGCGGTGCTGCGACGCACGCGCATGCTGCCGCCGAACCTGGTGGTGACCGAAGCCAGCCGGCTGTTGGCCTTCGGCCGCTGGCGCCTGGACACTTCGGCCCGTCACCTGCTCGATGAAGACGGCACCATGGTCGCCCTGAGCGGTGCCGAATATCGATTGCTGCGGGTGTTTCTCGACCATCCGCAACGGGTGCTCAACCGCGATCAATTGCTCAACCTGACCCAGGGCCGCGACGCCGACCTGTTCGACCGTTCCATCGATCTTTTGGTCAGCCGCCTGCGCCAGCGCTTGCTCGACGACGCCCGCGAACCGGCCTACATCAAGACCGTGCGCAGCGAAGGCTATGTGTTTTCCCTGCCGGTGGAAATCCTGGGCGATCAATCATGACCCTGGCGCTGCATTGGCCGCGGACCCTGGCCTCGCGGCTGTCGCTGATATTCCTGATCGGCCTGATCCTCGCCCAGGCGCTGTCCTTCGGCGCGCAGTACTACGAACGCTACGAATCCTCGAAAACCACCATGCTCGGCAACCTGGAAACCGACGTTTCCACGTCCGTTGCCATCCTCGACCGCTTACCCGCCGACGAGCGAGCCGCTTGGCTCAAACAACTGGAGCGGCGCAATTACAGCTACATGCTCAATGAGGGTTCGCCGGGCACGCCCATCCGCACCGACATGCCCGATGCGCCCATTGCCATTGCCTCGATCAAGGACGCCATCGGCCACGATTACCCGATGACCTTTACCGACATTCCCGGGCCGAAAAAACATTTTCAAGTGCACTTGAACCTGGCGGATGGCAGCCCGCTGACCATCGACGTCCGCCCGGCGATGGTGCCGTTGTCGCCCTGGCTGCCCATCGTGTTGCTCGGGCAACTGGCGCTGATGCTGGCCTGTTCCTGGCTGGCGGTGAGAATCGCCATCCGCCCCCTCACCCGCCTCGCCGGTGCCGTCGAAACCCTGGACCCCAACGCGCATCCCGTGCTCCTGGACGAAAAAGGCCCGACCGAAGTCGCCCACGCCGCCAGGGCCTTCAACTCGATGCAGGCACGCATCGCGGCGTACCTGAAGGAACGCATGCAATTGCTCGCGGCAATCTCCCACGACCTGCAAACCCCGATCACCCGCATGAAACTGCGCGCCGAGTTCATGGACGACTCCAGCGAGAAAGACAAACTGTGGAACGACCTGGGCGAGATGGAACACCTGGTGCGCGAAGGCGTGGCCTACGCCCGCAGCATCCACGGCGCCACCGAAGAAAGCCGCCGCACCGACCTCGACTCATTCCTCGACAGCCTGGTGTTCGACTACCAGGACGTGGGCAAGGACGTTCAGCTCACGGGCAAGAGTGCAGCCGTCATCGACACCCGCCCACACGCCTTGCGCCGGGTGCTGGTCAACCTGACGGACAACGCATTGAAGTTTGCCGGTGCCGCCGAGTTGCGGGTGGAAAAGCAGGCCGATGGCAACCTGTCGATCAAGATCCTCGACCGTGGCCCGGGGATCGCCGAGGAAGAACTCAAGCAAGTGATGGAACCGTTCTACCGCGTGGAAAACTCCCGCAACCGCAGCACCGGCGGCACCGGGCTGGGGCTGGCGATCGCCCAGCAACTGGCGGTCGCGATTGGAGGGTCGTTGACCTTGAGCAATCGCGAGGGTGGCGGGTTGTGTGCGGAGTTGCGATTGCCGGTGTAGAAGGGTTTGGCTTAAGGGTGAGGATATCGGCCTTGCCGTAAAGAATGGTTGGCTGGCAGGCCGTCATCGCGAGCAGGCTCGCTCCCACAGGTACTCAGTACATCCGCGAGATATTGCTCGGCTGGCAGGACGCCTTCGCGGGCAAGTCGGATCGCCGCACCGTCGCTCCCACAGGTACTCAGTACATCCGAAAGATTTCGATCGGCTGGCAGGCCGCCATCGCGAGCAAGTCGGATCGCCGCACCGTCGCTCCCACAGAAGAGCAAAGGCAGAGCAGCCCACACCGCGCCGCTTCTCACCACTCATCAGGCCGAGCGTTAGCTCGCCTGCAGCTTTTGATCTTGATCCACCCGCCCCCTCGGGAGGCTGAGTGGAGGTGTTCATCCGGGGACTGGCGCGCAGCGCCGCTCGACGCAGTCGAACTCATTGCATGTAGGTCGAAGCGAAGCCGACCGGAGGGCAATGCCCCCGGATGAATACCGCAGCGAAGGAACGCCGAGCCTTAGCGAGGGGCCGTACGTAAGGGGCGAGACCTTTGGTTCCTTTGGGGCGTTTGCCAAAGGGACTCGCCGTAAGGGCGAAACCATAAGTCGCCGTTACCGCAGAAACGGATATGTACTCAATCAAAAAAGCAGCCTGGTCGGCCAAGAGGCCGCCAGGTCACCCCGCCCCAACAACCCCCTCCCCATGCATCTGCCGCAACAACGCCAACCCTCCCTCCAAAAACTCAGAAGCCCCCACCATCCCCGCCTCCACCGCCAATCCGTGCAACTGCTCACGTCCGGTCAACTCCGGAAACTCACCAATACGCAGCAACAACCGCCACGCCAACAGACTCAATTCAGAAAACCTCACACTCCAATCCTCGGCGCGACGCACCAGCAACAAGGTCGGCTGAGCAGGTAAAACATCCGGCTGACAATCCGGCCCCACCCGCTGAACCGGCCAGGCATACGCCAACGGCCAGGCCAGCGGCGACACCTGTAACGGCCGATCCAGCAGCAACGCGACATCACCACCAACCAAAGGCTCGGCATCAGACTGCTGCAGCGCCATTTCCACCCACTCGTAATGCGCCAGCTCGACCATGAACGGCGGCCACAACCCATCGCTCAACGCCCGAGGCCCGGCTGCGAGAAACCCGACAAACTCCTCAGCAATCTCACCAAATTTCGGAGTGCGAGCGCGGTAGTCCCGCAAAAAGATCCGCACCAGCGAACACCAGCGCTCATCCCCCACAATCCTCACCAGCACCGGAAAGGTGCCACTGAGCAGCGAAGACAGGTTGGCGAACACCAGATCGCGATAAACCTGTGCCCGCGCCGGGTCCATCTCGGTGGGTGGCGCATTGTGTTCAGGGTCGCGCAGGTACAGGCCCATGACGGTTTGTTGCTGCAAAAGACTCGACTTCTCCACGGTTCAAACCTCCTGCTGCAGGCGGCGAATGATCTGCAATTCCGCCACCAGTTCAGCGAATGCCGGAAAATTGAAATCCCGCTCCAGCAAGGTCGGTTGCGCACCGAACCGGGCATAAGCCTGGGCCAGCAACGACCACACCGCCGGTTTGACCGAAGCGCCATGGGTGTCGATCTTCAAGGTGTCGGACTCGTCGAAATGCCCGGCAATGTGCATCGCCACCACCCGGCCCGAATCGATGCCGGCGAGAAACGCCTGCGGATCGAAGCCGTGGTTGATCGAATTGACGTAGACGTTATTGACGTCCAGCAACAGGTCGCAATCGGCCTCGCGCAGCACGGCATTGGTGAATGTCACCTCGTCCATGTCCTGTTGAGGCGCGGCGTAATAGGAGACGTTTTCCACCGCCAGACGCCGCCCGAGAATGTCCTGGGCCTGACGAATGCGCGCGGCGACGTGGTGCACCGTTTCTTCGGTAAACGGCAGCGGCAACAGGTCGTACAGGTGGCCGTCATCGCTGCAGTAACTGAGGTGCTCGCTGTACAGCGGCACGTTGTAGTGATCGAGGAAGCTGCGAACCTCATGCAGAAAATCGACGTCCAACGGCGACGGCCCGCCCAAGGACAGAGACAAGCCATGACAGGACAACGGATAGCGTTCAGCCAGGACGCGCAATGCCGCACCATGGGCACCGCCGATGCCGATCCAGTTTTCCGGCGCGACTTCCAGAAAGTCGAAATCGCCTGCCGGTGCGGCCTGGAGGTCGTTGAGTAAACCGCGACGCAGGCCAAGCCCTGCGCTGGCCTTGGCTACGGGGGGAATGGATGTCTGCATGGTGTCGATCTCACAAGATGTTCAAGGACGCGAGCCGGTGCCCGCCATGAGACAGAGTTAATCGAAGGGGTGTATCTGGACTGTGTTCGGCTGGGGCCTGAAGTTGCACGGGACTGTATCGAAAGGCCGGTGAGATACAGTGCAATACACAGCACAAATCCCCTGTGGGAGCGATGTCCGTCAGAAACATGTAGCTTTCGTCGCGCCAGACCGCGCAGTACAAGGCCCGGACTAAACTTACTGCACACAGGACCCGCTTGGTGCCCTGTACATTCCCACGACCACCGCCCAGCGGCGAGCACCTCGCCAGACAATGCCCCTGGACCGTGATCCTGCTGAAGGAGCACACATGATGGACGAGGCCAGACTCAACGATTTCATGGGCAAACTGGTGAATGACATGGGCGGCGCGGCGATGCTCGCCAACGTCATCCTCGGCGAAGAACTCGGCCTGTACCGGGCGATGGCCGACAGTCAGCCGATCACCCCCGAAACCCTTGCCGAGAAAACCGGCTGCAACACCCGCCTGCTGCGCGAATGGCTCAGTGCCCACGCCGCCTCGGGCTACATGGAACACCGTGACGGCCAGTTCCGCCTCCCCGAAGAGCAGGCCATGGCTTTGGCAATCGAAGACTCACCGGTTTATGTGGCGGGCGGAATCGGTGTGGTCGCGTCGTTTTTCCATGACAAGGACAAACTGGTCAAAGCAATGCGCGGCGACGGCGCCCTGCCCTGGGGCGATCACCATCCGTGCATGTTCAGCGGCACCGAACGCTTCTTCCGCCCTGGCTACAAAGCCCATTTGGTCGCCGAATGGTTGCCGGCCCTCGACGACGTGGTGGCCAAACTGGAAGCCGGGGCCAAAGTGGCGGACATCGGCTGCGGCCATGGCGCCTCGACGGTGATCATGGCCCAAGCGTTTCCGGATTCGCGCTTCGTCGGTTTCGACTACCACGCGCCATCCGTTACCGTTGCCACCCAACGGGCCGAAGAAGGGGGGGTATCCAGCCGGGCCAGATTCTTCCAGGGCACGGCCAAAAGCTACCCCGGCAGCGACTACGACCTGATCTGCTACTTCGACTGCCTGCACGACATGGGCGATCCGGTGGGCGCGGCCAAACATGCCTATGAGTCATTGAAGGACGACGGCACGGTGCTGCTGGTCGAGCCCTACGCCAACGATTTGCTCGACGACAACGTCAACCCCGTCGGACGCCTGTTCTACGCGGCGTCGACTTTCATCTGCACACCGAACTCGCTGTCCCAGGAAGTCGGCCTCGGCCTCGGTGCCCAGGCCGGTGAAACGCGGTTACGCAAGGTGTTCAGCGAGGCCGGATTCACCCGTTTCCGCCGGGCCACGGAAACGCCGTTCAACCTGATCCTGGAGGCGCGTAAATAATCCCCGCCGCCATCTCTGTAGGAGCGAGCTAGCTCGCGATAAACGCGATCACGCCGCGGGGTATCAGGCTAACAGTGTTATCGTTGACGACCATCGCGAGCAGGCTCGCTCCTACAGGTTTACCGGCATGCTCGACCGCCAGACCCGTGACCAACTCGATCGCCTCCATCAACTGATGGCGGATCAGCCGTTTGCCGTGCTGACCGGTGCCGGTATCAGCACGCCCTCGGGCATCCCGGATTATCGCGACAACCAGGGCGTGCGCCGGGGCCGGCAGCCGATGATGTACCAGGAGTTTCTCTCGGCCCCGGAGTCCCGGCGACGCTATTGGGCGCGGGCGATGCTCGGCTGGCCGAGGGTGCGACTGGCACAACCGAACGTGGCCCACGACACCCTGGCCCGTTTGCAAGGCACGCAGCAGATCAGCGGGTTGATCACCCAGAACGTCGACACCCTGCACGACCAGGCCGGCAGCCGTGACGTGATCGAACTCCACGGCAGTTTGCACCGGGTGTTGTGCCTGGATTGCGGCCGGCACAGCGAGCGCGATTCGATCCAGCGTCTGATGGAAACACAGAACCCATACCTGGCCGGCGTCGATGCGGTGCAGGCGCCGGACGGCGACACCTTGCTCGACCCGGCCTTCGAAGCGCGCTTCCAGGTCCCGCGCTGCCCGCATTGCGCCGGGGAACGGATGAAGCCGGATGTGGTTTTTTTTGGTGAGAACGTTGCGCAAGCCACCGCGGCCAAGGCAATGGCCGCCGTCGAACAGGCTACCGGGCTGTTGGTGGTCGGCTCGTCGCTGATGGCCTATTCGGCGTTTCGCTTGTGCCAGGCGGTGGTGGATCAGGGCAAGCCGTTGATTGCGATCAACCTGGGCAAGACCCGGGCGGATGAGATGCTGGATTTGAAGATAGAGGGGTCGTGCGAGCGGTTGTTGCCAATATTGGCGAAGCTACTTGGCAACTGACGAAACCCGATCCCACAGGAATTGTGTTCAGTGCATGGCTACTCGTTGCCCAAGGTTTTCCTCTTTCAGCACATCAAACAACGCCTGCGCCGCCGCCGACAGCTCTCCCCCCGGCAACGTCAGCACCCCCAGCGCCCGCTCCACCACCGGGTCACGCAAGGTAATGCAACGAGCCCCCAGTTCACGCATCTGCCCGGCGCACAAGGCCGGCACCGCGCTCACGCCCAGGCCACTGGCGACCATGCGCCCGACCGTCGCCAGTTGATGGCTTTCAAACTCCACCGGCAGCTTCATACCGCGGGCCTGCAAGTGTTCTTCCAGCATCACCCGCACCGTCGACGGGCGCTGCAAGGTAATGAACGGCTCCTTGAGCAAGGTCTGCCAGTCGATGTCGTCGAGTTCGGCCAGCGCCGAATCCAGGGGCACCACCGCGACGAAACGGTCGATGTACAACGGCGTGAATTGCAGCGACGAACTCTGGGTCGGCTCGAACGCCACCCCAAGCTCCACCTGGCGGTCACGGACCATTTCCAGCACCTGCTCGTTGATCACGTCATTGACCGTCACGTTGACATTCGGATAACGGGCGCGGAAGGTCTTGAGGATCGGCGGCAGCAGGTTGCCGGCGAACGACGGCATCGCCGCCAGGGTCACGCGACCGCGCTGCAGGGTGAAGCGTTGGCGCATTTCATCCTCGACATTGTCCCAGTCGGCGATCAACCGGCGCGCCAGCGGCAGCAGGGATTCGCCTTCGGCGGTGAGCGCCACGTTGCGCGTGGTGCGGGTGAACAAGCGCCCGCCCAGGCCCTCCTCCAGCGCCTTGATGGTCAGGCTCAGGGCCGATTGCGACAGGTGCAGGCGCTCGCAGGCCACGGCAAAGCTCAGGCTCTGGGCCACGGCCAGAAAGGCGCGGATCTGCTTGACGGTCATACTCGATTTCTCCCGGGTATTGTAGGGGCTGCCGAAGGCTGCGATCTTTTGATCTTGATCCAAAAGATCGCAGCCTTCGGCAGCCCCTACATATTGTTGAGTTTTATCTATTAATTAACCTTAAAAATCAACTTAACAAATGAATGCTCCAGCGAGACACTCCATCCCATTCGGCTAGCCAGCCGCCCACAAAGAATAAAAGAGGTGCATATGGCAGGTTTCGACAAGCGCGTGAGTTCCTACGAGGAAGCTCTGGCAGGTCTTGAAGACGGCATGACCGTGATCGCCGGCGGCTTCGGCCTGTGCGGGATCCCGGAAAACCTGATCAACGAGATCAAGCGCAAGGGCACCCGCGATCTCACTGTGGTTTCCAACAACTGCGGCGTCGACGGTTTCGGCCTCGGCGTACTGCTGAC
This sequence comes from Pseudomonas sp. KH_046_1, assembly GCF_057839025.1. Lineage (NCBI taxonomy): Bacteria > Pseudomonadati > Pseudomonadota > Gammaproteobacteria > Pseudomonadales > Pseudomonadaceae > Pseudomonas > Pseudomonas sp. KH_046_1. The sequence continues at coordinate 2,518,034 of NZ_CM174481.1, read as the reverse complement.
CGACCGCCAGATCAGCAAAGTGGTGGCTTCCTACGTCGGCGAAAACAAGCTGTTCGAAGAGCAACTGCTCAAGGGCGAAATCGAAGTCACCCTGACCCCGCAAGGCACCCTCGCTGAAAAAATGCGCGCAGGCGGCGCCGGCATCCCGGCCTTCTTCACCGCCACCGGGGTTGGCACGCCAGTCGCCGAAGGCAAGGAAGTGCGCGAATTCCATGGCCGCAAGTACCTGATGGAAGAATCCATCACCGGCGACTTCGCCATCGTCAAAGGCTGGAAAGCCGACCATTTCGGTAACGTGATCTATCGCCACACCGCACAGAACTTCAACCCGCTGGCGGCCACCGCCGGCAAGATCACCGTGGTCGAAGTCGAAGAAATCGTCGAACCCGGCGAGCTGGACCCGGCGCAGATCCACACCCCTGGCATCTACGTCGACCGGATCATCTGCGGCACGTTCGAGAAGCGCATCGAACAGCGCACCGTGCGTAAGTGATCCCCTGCCCCCGGACCGAATGAAGGAATAACGACAATGGCACTTTCCCGCGAACAAATGGCTCAACGCGTCGCCCGCGAAATGCAGGACGGCTTCTACGTGAACCTGGGCATCGGCATTCCGACCCTGGTCGCCAACTACATCCCCGAAGGCATGGAAGTCATGCTGCAGTCGGAAAACGGCCTGCTGGGCATGGGTCCGTTTCCTACCGAAGAAACCATCGATGCCGACATGATCAACGCCGGCAAGCAAACCGTGACCGCACGTACCGGCGCGTCGATCTTCTCCTCCGCCGAGTCCTTCGCGATGATCCGCGGTGGTCATGTCGACCTGACCGTGCTGGGCGCCTTTGAAGTGGACGTGCAAGGCAACATCGCCTCGTGGATGATCCCCGGCAAACTGGTCAAGGGCATGGGCGGCGCGATGGACCTGGTTGCCGGCGCCGACAACATCATCGTCATCATGACCCACGCCTCCAAGGACGGTGAGTCCAAGCTGTTGTCCCAATGCAGCCTGCCGCTGACCGGCGCCGGGTGCATCAAGCGCGTGCTGACCGACCTGGCCTACCTGGAAATCGAAAACGGTGCGTTCATTCTCAAAGAACGTGCACCGGGTGTCAGCGTCGAAGAGATCGTTGCCAAGACTGCCGGTAAACTGATCGTGCCGGACCACGTGCCGGAAATGCAGTTCGCTGCCCAGTGAGGAATCATTCCATGCAAGAAGTCGTCATTGTTGCCGCCACGCGCACCGCGATCGGCAGCTTCCAGGGATCCCTGGCCAATGTGTCCGCGGTTGACCTGGGCGCTGCGGTGATCCGTCAGCTGCTGGCGCAAACCGGCCTGGACCCTGCGCAAGTCGATGAAGTGATCATGGGCCAGGTGCTGACCGCCGGCGCCGGGCAAAACCCTGCGCGCCAGGCCGCGATCAAGGCCGGCCTGCCCTTCGCCGTGCCGGCCATGACCCTGAACAAGGTCTGCGGCTCCGGTCTCAAGGCCCTGCACCTGGGCGCCCAGGCGATTCGCTGCGGCGACGCCGAGGTGATCATCGCCGGTGGCCAGGAAAACATGAGCCTGGCCAACTACGTCATGCCCGGTGCTCGTACCGGCCTGCGCATGGGCAACGGGCAAATCGTCGACACCATGATCAGCGATGGCCTGTGGGATGCGTTCAACGATTTCCACATGGGCATCACCGCCGAGAACCTGGCCGAGAAGTACAGCCTGAGCCGCGAGCAACAGGACGCGTTCGCCGCTGCCTCGCAGCAGAAAGCCGTGGCCGCGATCGAAGCCGGGCGCTTCGTCGATGAAATCACCCCGATCCTGATCCCGCAGCGCAAGGGCGATCCGCTGTCCTTCGCCACCGACGAACAGCCACGGGCCGGCACCACCGCCGAATCCCTGGGCAAGCTCAAGCCAGCCTTCAAGAAGGACGGTTCGGTGACCGCCGGCAACGCTTCGTCGCTGAACGACGGTGCCGCGGCCGTGATCCTGATGAGCGCCGAAAAGGCCAAGGCCCTCGGCCTGCCGGTACTGGCGAAAATCGCCGCCTACGCCAACGCAGGCGTCGATCCGGCGATCATGGGCATTGGCCCGGTGTCGGCCACTCGCCGCTGCCTGGACAAGGCCGGCTGGAACATCGACCAGCTTGAGCTGGTTGAAGCCAACGAAGCCTTCGCCGCGCAATCGCTGGCGGTGGCCAAGGACCTGGAATGGGACTTGAACAAGGTCAACGTCAACGGCGGCGCCATTGCCCTGGGTCACCCGATCGGTGCCTCGGGTTGCCGCGTGCTGGTGACCCTGCTGCATGAAATGCTCAAGCGCGATGCCAAAAAAGGCCTCGCCACCCTGTGTATCGGTGGTGGTCAGGGCGTGGCACTGGCGCTCGAGCGAGCGTAAGCCAACAGCGTTCAACAGACGGCGCGGGGACCCACGAAGATCCGTGACCGCCTGGAAAAACACCCGGTGCGATGCAAGTCGCACCGGGTTCTTTTTTGTCTGTGTTTTTTCAGGTGGACCGAGTTATCGTTCATCGCGAGCAGGCTCGCTCCCACAGGGGATTTGTGGGCACAGAAAGTCAACTGTGGGAGCGAGCCTGCTCGCGATGAGGCCAGATCTGTCACCCCACAAACTGCAGAATCAACCAACTGTTCGCCCCACTGATCACCACAAACCTCGGGCCAGACCCGGCAAAACGCAAAGTCTACGGGACCGCGCCCAGCAACTGCTGGCGCAACTCGGGGTTGTTGGTACGCGGATCGAGCCAGATGGCAAAAAACGCCTTGGCGAATTGCAGGTCCTGCACATCACGCAATAACTGCTGACCGAGAAAAAACCGTGCGCCCTGCCCCGGCAGATAGACCCCGGTCAGCCGCGTGCCGGCCTGCACGTCGACGAACGACTGTTGCATCTGCGCCTGCCAGGACGCCAGTTGCCCGGCACTGACCGAGGTGCCGGCGAGTCGCTTGATTTCCCTGACGCTGGCGTTCACCAGGTCATCACGGGAAATGCTGCGCTGGTAGATCAGCTCCAGGGCGAACGGCTGATCGCCCGCCAGGGGCCGCGAGGTACTCCAGAGCCGTGCGCTGTAGACATCGAAGCCGTACTTGCGAAACTCGCCGCTGCCGAGGATTTGCGCTCCGGGCAGCGAGTCCTGCCAATTGGCCAGGGCCTGGCAGCTCAGCAAGACAAGCAGCCACAGACCATGGCGCAGCGGTGATCGTTGGCGGTTCATGGCAGATTGGCCTCATCGCGGGATGCCCAAAAAAACGTATACGCAATAGACCCTTTCGTACAATTTCCAATAATGGCTCTATTTTTGTATACAAAATGCATATACACATAAAGCAATCTATCCGATGCAATGTTACCGTTGCCACCTCACACAGGTCGGAGACGTGCGCGTGTTGATCCTCAAGTTGCTGGTGATCCCAGGCTTCCTGCTACTGATTTCCCTGGCTGGCAAACGCTGGGGGCCGAGCGTGGCCGGTTGGTTATCGGGGTTGCCGGTAGTGGTCGGGCCGATCCTGTTGTTCCTCGCCCTCGAACAAGGCCAGGCGTTCGCCGCGCAATCGGCCACCGCCGCCCTGTCGGCCATGTTCGCGATGATTGCGTTCTGCGTGACTTACGCCCAGGTCGCACAACGGGCCGGATGGCCGCTGGCGTTGATGATCTCGCTGTCGGTCTGGGCACTGGTGGCGGTTGTCCTGTCGCTGATCCCGGCCTCCCTGGTGTTTTCGGTGTGCGCCGCCGCCACCGCGCTGCTCGCCGCACCGTACCTGTTTCCCACCGTGCAACCGGTACTCAGTGGCCCGGCGCCGAAATCCGACAAGCTCCTGTTGCGCATGGTGGCCGGTGCATTGCTCACCCTGGTCGTCACGCTGCTGGCCAGCACCGTCGGCGACCGCTGGAGCGGCCTGCTGGCGGTGTTCCCGGTATTGGGCAGCGTGATGGCGGTGTTCTCTCAGCAAACCCGTGGCCCGGCCTTTACCGCCGCGCTGCTGCGCGCTACCGCCACCGGCATGTACTCGTTCGCGGCCTTCTGCCTGGTGTTGGCCCTGGCCCTGCCGACGATGGGGATGAACGCTTTTGTGCTGGGCGTCGCGGTGTCGGTGGCCATGCTTGGCGTGACCAAACGCCTGCTGGCGCGGCCGGTTGACTGTGCTGAACTTTGTGGCAAGCCCCCTCGCCACGGGAAAGCGACCTCACCCAAGTAACCGCTGGGTAGAGCACACTGGAACGCATCGCAACCTCCATGGGATGATCGCGCCCCACCGCGCGTCCATCCCTGGAGATCCCGATGTCATTGTTGAGTAAAAAAGCCCTTGTCCTGCTGCTGGCCGCCGCTACCGGCCTTGGGGCTTTGAATGCGCAGGCCGCCAAGGCCACTTCCAGCGATGCGCCCGCCCACAAAGTCTCGATGCTCGGCGACAAGTTCACCTTCAACCTGCCCAAGGGTTTCATCGCCAATCCGCTGCCGGCCAGCCCGGACGGCGCCAGCGGCACCCTGTACAGCAATGAAACCACCAAGACCGTGGTGATCGCCGCAGAAAACACCCTGCCCAACGGTGTCAGCGTCAAGGACAACGACGGCGGGTTCCTCGACGGCACCGTGGCCGATTTCGATGCGGCGCAACACACATCCCTGCCCGACTACAACAAGCTCAGCGAGAAAGCCCTGACCCGGACAACCGGGCTGGGCCTGCGCCAGATCGACGGCACTGCCACGCAGGGCGGTGGCATGACCCTCACCACCACGCTGATGGCGGCATCCGGCACTCGCATGGCGGTGATCCAGGTGATTTCCCGCCCAGGCGACATGGCGGCCCACGAAACCCTGGTCAAACAGATCGTCAGCGGGAAATAAGGCTAAGGGTTCAGACGCTGCAACCAGGCGCTCAAGTCCTGTATCTCGTCGGCGCTGATGCTGTGACCGACACCGGGGTAGGCATGAAACTCGGGTTCGAGTGACACGCTCTGCAACAGGCTGTTGGCTTCGGTGCCGTCGCTGTAGGGAAGGCGTTTGTCCTGCTCGCCATGACCGATGAAAATCGCCAGCGACTGGCGTTTTTCATCCGGTTGAAGCTCGGACTTGAGCACTGGCAGAATCCGCCCGCTCAACGCAGCGATCCCACCGAGCGCCTCGGGATGTCGCAGGCCTGTTTCGTAGGACATGATCGCGCCCTGGCTGAAGCCGACCAGGAGCACCTTCTCGGGTTCGGTGTGATATTTCTTCGTGGCCTGTGCGACGAAATCCAGCAGCAACTGGCCGCTGGACTTCAGATCATCGGTCTCGCCGTTGTAGGCCCCTTCGCCCTTCTTGCGAAACCACTGATAGCTGCCCGGCTCCATCACCATCGGTGCCCGCACCGACAGGTAGGTGTAGGACGCGGGCAAGTCATCCTTGATGCCGAACAGGTCCTGCTCGTTACTGCCGTAACCGTGGAGGAAAATCACCAGGGGTTGATGGTTCGAATCGGAGCTGGCCTGCGCCAGGTACTTGAGCGGCAAGTCGGTTTGCAGCGGGGTTTGGGCGTGGACGGCAGTGGATACCAGGAGCGTGAGCAGCGCGAGCATCTTCAACATGGGTCTTCCTTCACTGAATGCAGGATTCGGGGAAGAGCCTAACACTGTGAAGTGGGCAGGAACATCTCAGGTGTGGCTGATGCCGCCTTCGCGAGCAAGCCCGCTCCCACACTGGATTTGTGGCGTTCACAAAACCTGTGGGAGCGAGCTTGCTCGCGATGGGGCCGGTACAGACAACGAAAATCCCTGGCTCAGTCGTTGATCAACTTGCCCACCCGAATCGGCTCCCGCCCGGCGACCTTCGCCTGCCAGCTGCCCGGCTGGGTGTAGCGCCCACGGTCGATAGCGAACAGCACGCCACTGGTGCCGGCCTGCACGGTGGTGACCTTGTCGTTCAATGGGTCGACCACCTCGAACAGTGCATCGCCCTTCTCCACCCACTCCCCGGCCTCACGCAGGAAGCTGACCACGCCGTGATGCGGGGCGAACAGGTATTGGGTGCCTTCGAATGGCATGCCTTCGCAGCATTCGGCCGGTGCCGCCGGCCAGGTGCCGGAGATGAAACCCTGCTCGGCGAGGAACCCTAGGATGGCCTCGCAATTGGCCTGGGCCTGGTCGACCCGGGTGTCGCCCATGCTGCCCAGCTCCAGGGTGGTCGCCAGGTTGGCCGGTGGAATCGCCGCCGCCGGGAACGCCCTGGCCAGACGCAACCATGGCGAGGAACAGGATTCATCGAACGAGCTGCCGCCGGAGTCTTCACACAACAACGCCACGCCGGCTTTCAAGCGCGCCGCCAGGGATTGCCATTGCGGCCAGTGCTGCGGCAACGCGTAGATGTGGATGGCCGCGTCGAAATCGCAATGCAGGTCGAGGGTGATGTCGGCGTCGCAGGCATGGCGCAGCAACTGGCGGTGCATGGCTTCCAGCTGCGATGCCGCTGCCGGCAAGCCGTCGAGGACCTGGCCCATGGCCTGGCGAATCAGCACGATGTTGGCCTGGGCGTCGGTGCCCAGGCGATCACCGATCAACGCGGCTACCGGCGCACTGAGTTCGACGAACGAGCGGTTGAAGTTCTTGCCGCTGCCGAGCTCGAAACGCCCCAAGTGGCTGCCTTGCAAGTGTTGGTCGAGGCCAATGGGATTGGCCACTGGCACCAGTTCGATCACACCGTTCAATTGTCCCTGCTGTTCAAGTTCGGCCAGGCGTTTCTTCAACTCCCAGGCCGTGCGCATGCCCGGCAATTCGTCGGCGTGCAGGCTGGCCTGGATGTAGACCTTGCGCGTGCCCCCGCCATAACGAAACACGCTGAGGGTGCGCTCGCTGCCCAGGTGGCTCCAGGGTAGTTGGTGGTCGATGCGTTGCATGGGGGGACTCCTGATGTCAGAACGGCGAGATCACCTGTGGGAGCGAGCCTGCTCGCGAAGGCGGCGCTACATTCAACATCCATGTTGCCTGACACGACGCTTTCGCGAGCAGGCTCGCTCCCACAGGTATCTCGTTTCAATAGAAAGAAAGCACAAAAAAAATGGCAACCGCGCCAACGGTTGCCACTTTTCCAAACGGCTGGATTACTCGCCGTAAACGTCAAACTTGAAGTACTTGTCCTGCACTTGCTTGTACTTGCCGTTGGCGCGGATTTCAGTGATCGCTGTGTTGAATTTCTCGGCCAGGGCGGTATCGCCCTTGCGCACGGCAATGCCGGCGCCGCCACCGAAGTATTTCGGATCGTTGTACTCAGGGCCGACGAAGGCAAAACCTTTACCGGCGTCGGTTTTCAGGAAACCGTCGTCCAGGTTGACCGAGTCGGCCAGCAGCGCGTCAATGCGGCCGGACACCATGTCCAGGTTGGCTTCCTGCTGGGAGCCGTAGCGCACCAGGACAATCCCCGCCGGTTGCAGCACTTCAGTGGCAAAGCGGTCGTGGGTACTGGCGCGCAGCACACCGACTTTCTTGCCCTTGAGTTCGGTCAGCGGATCCTTGACGTCGCTGCCTTCCTTCATCACGAAGCGCGCCGGGGTGTGATAGTACTTGATGGTGAAATCGACGTTCTTCTTGCGGTCGTCAGTGATGGTCATGGACGACAGGATAGCGTCGATTTTCTTGACCTTCAGCGCAGGGATCAGGCCGTCGAACTCTTGCTCGACCCAGGTGCACTTGACTTTCATCTGCTCACACAGCGCGTCGCCGATATCCACGTCGAAACCGGTGAGTTTGCCGTCAGGGGTTTTCATCGAGAATGGCGGGTAGCCGGCTTCAATACCGATGCGGATCGGCTTGGCGTCTTCGGCCACGGCGGTCAGGGACAACATCGACAGTGCCAGGGCACCGAACATCACTAGCTTCTTCATTTATAACTCCTGTGTGCGGAGGCTTTTATTGGCAGCTTCGATTGGCAGCGTTCGGTCATCGCTTCGTGAGCGGGAACCGAAGTGGCCGGCAGTCTAGAGCGGCTACAGGAGGGCAAATTACGCCGAGGCGACAAATATTTATAGAAAAGTGGCGTCCGGAGGGAGGCATCGAGGTGAACGCGCCATGACAGTGCAAAGTCTGTCAGACATACCGCGCTTTCAGAACGGACCTACAGGTTTTCCGGCTCCATCCGACAGAATGGGACGACTGGCGATGCCCGGCGTTTTGCGGCACATTGAGCGCCTTTGCGTCCCATCGAGAGTAGCGTGATGCCAACGTTGAACCTGATCCAGCACCACCCCGCCGAAGGTCCGGGCGCTATCGCCATCTGGGCCGAATCCCGAGGGCTGACGCTGAAGGTGTTTCGCGCCGACCTCGGCCAATTGCCGCCCGTCAGCGCCGATCCGGTGATCCTGTTGGGCGGGCCTTATGAATCCAATGCCGGCCCGGCCTGGCTGGAAGTCGAACGGCAGTGGCTCAGGGGCAGTCTGGATCAGGACGCGGCTGTGTTCGCCATTTGCCTGGGGGCACAGTTGCTGGCGCTGAGCCTGGGCGGGAATGTACGGCGGATGGACCGGACCGAAACCGGATGGACCACCGTGAACTTTATCGATGGGCAAACGCTGAAGGTACTGGAGTGGCACGAAGACGCCATCGACCTGCCGCCTGCCGCGCAGCTGTTGGCCAGCAGCGCGCACTGTGCGCAGCAGATGTACCGCGCCGGGCCGACGCGGCTGGGGTTGCAGTTTCATCCGGAGTGGAACGCGGAGTCGGTGGCCCTGCTCAATGCGCATTTTGGCGATGATTCGCCGTTGCCACGGGGTTCGCTGGAGACTGAGGCTTACGCAGCAGTGGCCAAGTGGTTAGAGGCAACGCTGGATGAGTGGTGGGCGGCGGGAAATGAATAATACAGATCAAAAAATCGCAGGCTGCGCCAGCTCCTACAGGCAACGCAATCCAATGTAGGAGCTGGCGCAGCCTGCGATCTTTTCGGTTACATCAACACTCGCAACCGACCACGCTGCTGGTTTGCCGCTGCACCCCGGCACTCAACTCAAACCCTTCATCCAGCCACCCGGTCACGCCGCCGATCATCTCCTTGACCGGATACCCCAAAGCCGCCAGTTTCACCGCAGCCTTGTTGGCGCCGTTGCAGTGAGGCCCGGCGCAATAGACCACGAACAGGCTGCTTTTCGGATAACCCGCCAAACCTTCGGCGCTCAGCAGGCGCCCGGGAATGTTGATCGCTCCCGGTACATGCCCGCGTTCGAACGCCAGCGGGCCACGAACATCCACCAGAATGAAATCGACTTCGCCAGCCTGCTGGCTGCCGTGGACGTCGGAACAATCGGTTTCGAAGGTCAGACGGTTGCTGAAATGCATCAGGGCGATGGCCGAGGGGGCAGCGGGAATTTCGCGAACCAGGCTGGTCATGGGCGGTACTCCAAAGAAGCGGTGGGTGTGGGAAGACTTTATCCGCCAACCGCTTGCGGCTACAGTGGCGTACAAGACACTCACCGGGAACTTTCCGCCAAATGCACCCCACCCCAGGAATGGTCGCGATTCTGGCCTATGACGGCCTGTGCACGTTCGAGTTCGGCATTGCCGTGGAGATCTTCAGCCTGCCACGACCTGAATTCGATTTTCCGTGGTACGAGCATCGTATCGTCGCGGTCGATCAAGGTCCGATGCGTGCCATGGGCGGCATCCAGGTCCTGGCCGATGGCGGCATGGAATTGCTCGCCGATGCCCGCACCATCATCATTCCCGGCTGGCGCGACCGCAGCGCCGCAGTGCCCGCCGAGCTTATCGCCGCCCTGCGTCAGGCCCATGCGCGGGGCGCGCGGTTGCTGTCGATCTGCTCTGGTGTTTTCGTCCTCGCCGCCACCGGGTTGCTCGACGGTCACGGTGCGACCACGCACTGGCGCTATACCTCGGAACTGGCCGAGCGCTTTCCCGGCATCCTGGTGGACCCGGACGTGCTGTATGTCGATTCCGGCCAGTTGATCACCTCCGCCGGCAGCGCGGCGGGTATCGATGCCTGCCTGCATCTGGTGGCGCGGGATTTCGGTACGCAGGTGGCCAATTCCGTGGCCCGGAGGCTGGTCATGTCGCCGCAACGCAGCGGTGGCCAGGCGCAATTCATTCCGACACCGGTCAGTCCCACACCGCGCAGCGATCTTTCCCGCGTCATGCAGTGGGCGCGTGAGCGTTTGCACGAACCGCTGGAGGTACGCGACCTGGCCAGCGAAGCCGCCATGAGCGAACGCACCTTCCTGCGTCGCTTCACCGAAGCCAGCGGCCAGTCACCGAAAACCTGGTTGCAGCATGAACGTCTGGGCCGCGCCCGCGAACTGCTGGAAAGCAGCGACCAGAACACCGAGCAGATTGCCGAACGTTGTGGTTATCGCTCGGTGGAAAGCTTTCGGGTGGCGTTCCGCACGGTGGTTGGCGTGCCGCCTTCGGTGTATCGGGAGCGGTTTGGGTGTGGGGGCAACACATTACCTTCGGTTGGCCTTCAGGGCCCAATCGCGAGCAGGCTCGCTCCCACACGGACGGCGTGAACACTGGAGATTCACTGTGGGAGCGAGCCTGCTCGCGATGGCGTGAGCCCGGTCACCTCAACTCTCAAGGCTTTCGCAGCAGATAGGTATCCATGATCCAGCCATTGGCCAGCCGCGCAGCCTTGCGCACCCGTTCGATTTCATCCGCCACATCCTTGAGCCTGCCGCTGATCAGGATTTCATCCGGCGTCCCCAAATAGGCCCCCCAGTAAATCTCGGTGTCTTGATCCACCACCTGATGGTAAGCATCCTGGGCATCGAGCATCACCACCAGGCTGTCGGCATCGCTCACCTGCCCCGCCGCCAAACGCCGGCCGGTGGTGATTTCAACGGAGCGGCCAATCTGGTTGAGCGGCACCTTGTGCTGTGCCGCCAACGCCTGGACGCTGGTAATGCCGGGGATCACTTCGAACTCGAACACACAGGTTCCTGAGGCCTGGATCGCCAGAAGGATACGGATGGTGCTGTCGTACAGCGCCGGGTCGCCCCACACCAGAAAACCACCGCACTGGCTGTCGGACAGTTCTTCATTGATCAGCCGTTCGAAGGTCTGTTGTTTGGCCAGGTTCAAGTCGTCAACACTGGTCTTGTAGTCCACCTCACCGCGCTCACGCTCAGGGCTGTGGGCTTCGACCAAACGGTAATCGTGGCCGGTGATGTAGCGTTCACAGATTTCGCGCCGCAATTCGATGAGTTTGTCTTTGCTCTCACCCTTGTCCATGAGAAAAAAAACATCGACCTGATTCAGCGCCTTCACCGCTTGCATCGTGATGTAGTCGGGGTTGCCGGCACCGATCCCGATGACCAGGAGTTTTTTCATCACAGCAGGTCCTCAGGGTCGGTGCCCGGTAAGCGTAGCCGCCAGCAACCATGGAACCGCAACTCGACAGCCGACAGGGGTTCGACGTCGATCAGGCTGGACGCTGCCCCCTGCAATACCTGCGTCAGCGCGGCGCGGATGACGAAGGGATGGGTAATGGCCACGATGTGCCCCGGCGTCGACTGCAAGGTTGTCAACCACCCGTCCACCCGTTCCTCCAGTTGCACCAGCGACTCACCACCGTGGGGTGTCGAAGCCGGGTCCACCAACCAATACTGGAGCGCATGGGCTTCGGTTTTTTGCAGCTCACCGATGCGCACACCGCTCCAGCGCCCGAAGTCGCAGTCCCTCAGCGCGTCAATAATTTGCGGCGAGCTGCCGAACAGTTCAGCGGTTTGCCGGGTGCGCAACTCCGGGCCACAGACAAGGCGTGGAGCGCCCTTGAACTGATTGCAACGGGAAAGCCTGAGCGCTTGCCAATCCATCTCCAGAGGCTCGTCCAATGGAAAGCGCGCCAATTTCTGTGCGACGGTTCGAGCATGACAAATCAGGGTTAAACGGGTCGCCTGCACCAGCAATCACTCTAAAGATGGAAAGGAACGACGGCGTCAGGTGACCGCCATCGTGCAATTGTGCCGCAACAAAGCAGCCCCGGGTGGTGTTTAATTTTCCTGTTTGAAACGGATCCTTCAGTCATTTCCTGCCAGCTTTTCTGTCATGGCTGACCGCAATGCAGGCAATCACCTACAAGACTTTACGACATCGGCGTAGCCCCTTGGTACAGGCACTTCGCCCCTTTTTCGGGCACGGCCAGACCACACGAAAATTCACTAGACAGGCAGTGCGCGATAATTAAATACTCCTTTCAACGGACTGTTAAAACACGTACCACGCTCATCCAGCAGGAGCCCGGATGCCCTTTCTCGAACACCCGATCAACGCGTCTGGCCAGGCATCGCCTCCGGCCGAACCGCCTGTTCCTCGTTTAATGCGGTCCATCCCAAGAAACATCCGACAAAAAAAGAGTGGCGCCTGACAACGTTCAGACGACCACCGATTTAATGTGTGAAAAAACCGACAGTGATAGTCAGGTTCGGCTCAACCCGCCGAATCGTTTGATACAGGAGCGTCTCCATGCTGGTCTTGCGTCCAGTCGAGTTAGCCGACCTGCCCCAATTGCAGAGGCTGGCTCGTGAAAGCCTCGTGGGCGTAACGTCCCTGCCCGATGATAGCGAACGGTTGCGCGAAAAAATCCTCGAGTCCTGTGCCTCATTCGAGAAGGATGTCGAGGCTCATGGCCCGGAAAACTATTTCTTTGTACTCGAAGACCTGACGACACAGCACCTGGTCGGCTGCTCGGAAATCCTCGCCACGGCGGGGTTCAGCGAGCCGTTCTACAGTTTGCGCAACCGGCACTTCACCAGTGCCTCGCGGGAACTGAACATCGAGCACGGCGTACCGGCCTTGTCGTTGTGTCACGACCTCAGTGGCCACACCTTGCTGCGGGGCTTCCATATCGATGCCGCGCGGGTACGCAGCGCGCACTCCGAACTGCTGTCGCGGGCGCGCCTGTTGTTCATCGCCGCCCACGCCCGGCGTTTTTCCGAAACGGTGATCACCGAGATCGTCGGCTACAGCAGTGATGAAGGCCACTCGCCATTTTGGGACGCCGTGGGCAAGCATTTCTTCGACTTGCCCTACGTCGAGGCCGAACGGCTTTGCGGCCTGCAGAGCCGCACCTTTCTCGCCGAACTGATGCCGCAGTATCCGATTTACGTGCCCATGCTGCCCCAGGCGGCACAGGACTGCATCGGCAGCATCCACCCCGACGGCCAGGAAGCCTTCGATATCCTTGAACGTGAAGGCTTCGAAACCAACAGTTACATCGATCTGTTCGATGGAGGCCCGACGCTCTATGCGCGCACCTCGGGCATTCGTTCCATCGCCCACAGCCAGTGCGGCGTAACGCAGCCTGGCCCGGTGATCGATGCCCGTGGCAGCTTTCTGGTGAGCAACGAGTCCTTGGCGGATTATCGGGCCATCGTCGCCGATCTTGATTACATCGCCGGGCAACCCGTGACGCTGGACGCCGCCATGTGCGAGGCGCTGAAGGTGACCGAGGGCAGCCCGATCAGGCTGATCGCCCTGTGAATACCCGCCAGATTCAACGCCCGAGCACACGCGCACAAGGAGCAGCCGCATGATTGTCCGTCCGGTGCAGATCACCGACCTGCCCGCCCTGTTCAAGCTGGTGCGTCAGGCCGTTCCGGGGCTTACCAGCCTGCCGGCCGACGAAGAACGCCTGGCCCACCGGATTCGCTGGGCCCAACGCACCTTCGCCGGGCAGGTCGATCGGGCCGATGCCGACTACCTGTTCGTGCTCGAGGATGACGAGCAGCAAGTGGTGGGCGTCAGCGCCCTGACAGGTGCCGTCGGTCTGCGCGAGCCCTGGTACAACTACCGGGTCGGGCTGACGGTCAGCGCTTCAGCGGACCTGGGTATCCAGCGCCAGATCCCGACCCTGTTCCTGAGCAATGAATTGACCGGGCAATCGGAAGTCAGCTCGTTGTACCTGCGCCCCGATCAGCGCCAGGGCAGCAACGGCCGTTTGCTTTCCCTCGGGCGCTTGTTGTTTGTGGCCGAGTTTACGCAGCTGTTCGGCAACCGGCTCATCGCCGAATTACGCGGCAGTGCCGACGAACGGGGTGGCTCGCCGTTCTGGGACAGCCTCGGCCGGCACTTTTTCAAGATGGATTTCAGCCACGCCGATCACTTGTCCGGGCTGGGCAACAAATCGTTCATCGCCGAACTGATGCCGCGCCAGCCGCTGTACACCTGCCTGCTCACCGAACAGGCCCAGGCGGTGATCGGCAAGGCCCACCCGAACACCGAGCCGGCCCTGAAAATCCTCAGCGCCGAAGGGTTTGCCCACAAGGGCTACATCGATATCTTCGACGGTGGACCGGTCCTTGAAGCCCCGGTTTCCGGGATCCGCACTGTGCGCGACAGTCAACCGCTGATACTGGCCATCGACTCGCCGGACGATAAAGCGCCCCTCTGGCTGATTCACAACCGCCGTCTGGAAAACTGTCGCATTACCTGCGCCCCGGCCCGACAGGTGGGCAACAGCCTGGTGGTTGATCGCCTGACCGCCAAGCGCTTGCAGCTGCAACCCGGTGACTCGGTGCGCGCCGTGCCACTGCTTGACCAACGGCAACAGGCCGAGGCGGCATGACTTATCAGTTCCATCGTTGCGACGTCAATCGGCCTTACCCAGCAAATTCGTCATCATTCTCCCCCGGCACGCGTGATAGCCTTTTACTTCTTCGGCGTTGACACTTTTGCTCAAGCCCTTCCATTCCATTGGTGGAACTCATATGTCCAGGCTTTCCCATCAAGATTTGCGCCGCAATTTTCGCCAATTGTTCGCCTCCGACACCTGCTACCACACAGCCTCGGTGTTCGACCCGATGTCGGCCCGTATCGCCGCCGACCTGGGCTTCGAAGTCGGGATCCTCGGGGGTTCGGTCGCCTCGTTGCAAGTGCTGGGCGCCCCCGACTTTGCCCTGATCACCCTCAGCGAGTTCGCTGAACAGGCCACCCGCATCGGCCGTGTCGCCCAGTTGCCGGTGATCGCCGACGCCGACCACGGCTACGGCAATGCGCTCAACGTCATGCGCACCATCGTCGAACTCGAACGTGCCGGCGTCGCTGCGCTGACCATCGAAGACACCCTGCTGCCCGCGCAATTTGGCCGCAAATCCACCGACCTGATCACGGTCGCCGAAGGCGTCGGCAAGATCCGCGCGGCACTGGAAGCCCGCTGCGATACGGAAATGGCGATCATCGCCCGCACCCACGCCGGGATTCTGCCGGTGCAGGAAATCATCAGCCGCACCCGGCAATACCAGAGCGCCGGGGCCGACGGGATCTGCATGGTGGGAGTAAAGGACTTCGACCATCTGGAGCAGATCGCCGAGCACCTGAGCGTGCCGCTGATGCTGGTGACCTACGGCAACCCGCTGCTACGCGATGACAAACGCCTGGCCGAACTGGGAGTGCGCGTGACCATCGACGGCCATGGCGCGTACTTCGCCGCGATCAAGGCGACCTACGACAGCCTGCGCGAGCAACGCCAGATCCTCACCCAGACCTCGGACCTGAGCGCGACCGAGCTGACGCACACCTACACGCAACCGGAGGAATACATCCGCTTCGCGGAAGAGTTCATGAGCGTGAAGGAGTGACGGTTTAAACCGACATGCCGCTTTCGTCGGATCGCCGCCCGGAGCAAGCCCGCTCCCACAGTTGATTTTTGTTGAACACAAGTCTTGTATTCACTCCGAATCCCTGTGGGAGCGGGCTTGCTCGCGAAGAGGCCATCACAGCCAAAATCCATGCCGCCTGACACGCCGCCATCGCGAGCAGGCTCGCTCCCACAGGTCTTGCGGTGGGCGGTTAAACCGAGTCGAGCAGTTCGCGATGAGGTTTCCCATTACCGCAACAGATCACACGATTACGCCCGGTGGTCTTGGCTTCGTATAGCGCATGATCGGCGTCGTTGAGCCAAAGCGTCGCGTCGCCATGGGCCGGGTTGAATGACGCCAGACCAATGCTCAGGCTGACTTTCAGCGCCGGGTTCTGCTTGTACCCCAAGGTAGCGAAGCGATCGCGCAGGGCATCCATGACGGCGGCGGCGCGGTTCAGGGGCAGGTCCGGAAGGATCACGCAAAACTCGTCGCCGCCGTAGCGCCCTGCCATATCGGCCGTTCGCAGGCTCTGCTTGAGCATTTTGCTCAACTGGCGCAGAACGATGTCGCCGGCAACATGGCCGTAGGTGTCGTTGATGGCTTTGAAATGGTCGATGTCGATCAGCGCGATCGCCCCGCCTTTTTGCTGGTGTTTGCAACGCTGGAACTCGACCTCCATCTGGTCCTTCCAGGCGCCATGGTTCAGCAGGCCCGTCAGGCTGTCGGTGCGGCTCAGTGCCAGCAGTTCACGCTTCTGACGGCCGAGGGTATGGGCCTGGCGGAAGCAGATCCAGCCCAGTGCCAGCGGATACAGGCACAGCAACGGCAAACAGGCATAGAGCTGCAACGGGCTGGTGGCAGGAATGAACGCCGGGGCGAAAATCAGCAGGCCAACGCCCACGCCCAATACTTGCGCGGCCGTCCCGGCCAGCAGGAAGCGAATGCCACCGATGGCCACGTTGTGCATGGCCATCATGGAAATGGTGGTCGCGCTGGGCAGTGGATTGAAATGCATCGCGGCAATCCAGAAGCCGCCGAGAAAGGCATCGATCAGCAGATTGCGGTGTTCGGCGTGATAAGGCTTTCTGGCCCGGCGCGCCCAATGGTAGGCCAGGTGTGGCCAGACCAGGCCATTGAACCACATGAAGCCCCAGACCCAGGGCGCCGGTTCGAGTGGATACATCGCCGCGCTCACGCATACCAACCCCAGGGCCACCCCCAGGATTCGCGATGTATAGAGCCTCCTGGCCAATGAATATCCCGTTCCTCCCGATTTTTCCATAGGGCCTCTGTGCCACTCGACGGAATTCGACAACAGCCTGTGCCTATGCGCTGGAGTCTATCAGGGTGAAATCAAATAGCCATCACCGACTGACAGGCTGAATATCGCTACATCACGCTCGCATAAAAGCAAAAGCCTCGTCTCCAGAAACGGCTATACATGAAAGAAGGGTTGATCAATGACCATAAGAGGAGGCCCATGCAGACCTTTCAAGTATTGATCATCGGCAGCGGGTTTGGTGGCCAGTGTGCCGCAATTAATTTGCTCAAGGCCGGCATCGACGATTTTCGCCTGCTGGAGCGGCGGGATTTCTTCGGCGGCACCTGGTGCCAGAACACCTACCCCGGCGCGGCAGTCGACGTGCCCTCGCCGCTTTACTCCCTGTCTTTCGCCCCGTATCGCTGGACGCAAATGTTCGCCGAACAGGCCGAACTGCACCGCTACACCCGCCATGTGGTGGAACACTTCGGCCTGCGGGACAAAGTGGAACTGGACGCCAATGTCGAGCGTGTCGAATGGGACGACGCCAACAAGCGCTGGACGGTATACACCGCCGGCAAAGGAACGTTTTGCGCGCAGTTCCTGATCAACGCGACCGGGCCGCTGAGTCAACCGGTGGTTCCACACTTCAACGGACAGGAACGCTTTAAGGGCAAGACGTTTCATACCAACAACTGGGATCACAGCTACGACTATCGGCAAAAACGCGTGGCCATCGTCGGCAGCGGCGCCAGTGCGGCCCAGGTCATTCCGGCCATTGCCCCGGACGTCGGGCACTTGCATGTGTTCCAGCGCACGCCCCACTGGGTGTTGCCCCGGGCTGATCGCAGGTTTGGCCGCTTCCAGCGCTGGCTGCTGGGGTTCAAGCCGGCCTACAAGCTGCTGCGCTGGGGGATCTACTGGCAATTCGAAACCCGGGTGTTTGGCTTCAAGTATTCGAAGCCGGCCGTGCACATGGTTCAGCGCCAGGCCCTGCACTTCCTCAAACGCCAGGTGCCGGACGCCGAACTGCGGCGCAAACTGACGCCGGACTACACCATCGGCTGCAAACGGGTGATTCTGTCCAGCACGCTGTACCCGGCCCTGGCCCGCCGCAACGTGACGCTGCACAGCCGCGAGCAAGGCATCGCGGCCATCGACGAAACCGGCATCGTTACCCGGAATGGCCAGCACATTGACCTGGACCTGATCGTCTGGTCCACCGGCTACGACGCCACCGACGGGGTGATTTCCTACCCGGCAACGGGCAAAAACGGCACCCGTCTCAAGGAGGTCTGGGCGCAATACCCGCGGGCCTACCTCGGCACCGCCCTGCCCGATTTTCCCAACCTGTTCATCGTCACCGGGCCGAACACCGGCATCGGCCACACCTCGGCGCTGTTCATCATCGAATCCCAGATGAACTACATCCTCGATTGCATTCGCACCTTGAAGAATCAAGGTTTACGCAGCATCGAAGTTCGCCATGAGGCGGAACGTACCTACACTGAAATGATCCACCGGGAAATGGAGCGCACCGTGTGGAAATCCGGTGGTTGCCACAGCTGGTATCAAAGCAAGAGCGGTCATGTGATTGCCATGTTTCCGGGGTTCAGCTTCAGCTTTCATCGCTTGACCCGAACGCTGAAACCCGCCGATCACATTTTGTCCTGAGCAGATACAAGGGAGACGCGTGATGCTTTTGTTGTTCGTCGTTCTCGCAGTGTTCGTCACCTGGAGCTGGCTGACCTACCCGGCCATCGGCTACTGGCTCTATGACTTGAACATGGCGGCCGAAGCCAAGCTGTACCGGCTGCACAAGATCGTCGTGCCCATCCCCGAGATGACCGTCTCGACCTGGCAAGGCGGGCCATACGAAGCCACCAGCAATGTGCTGATGCTCCATGGCTTCAGCGCCGACAAGAACCTCTGGCTGCGTTTCGCCCGGCACTTTGTCGGCAGCCATCGGGTGATCATCCCGGACATCGCCGGCCATGGCGAAACCGGCTTCAAGGCGGGTGGCGGCTACGACATCCCGCTGCAGGCCAAGCGCATGATCCAGCTGCTGGACGTGTGCGGGGTGGAGAAAGTCCATGTCATCGGCAACTCCATGGGCGGCTACATGGCGGCGTGGCTAGCGGCCACTTACCCGGAACGCATTGCGTCCGTAGCCCTGGTCGACCCGGCCGGGGTCACCTCGCCCGAGCCCAGTGACCTTGAGCGGCATTTGGCCAAAGGCCACAATCCGTTTCTGATTCATTCACGGGAAGAATTCCGGCGCTTCTACGCCATGACCATGGCTTCGCCACCCTGGGTACCGAAGCTGGTGCTCGATGCCGTCGCCCAGCGCTATGAACAGTCCCGCGAAGAGCTGGAAGAAATTTTCCGCGAATTGCGCGCCAGCCCGCCGATGGAACCGCACCTGCCCGACATCACCGCCCCGGCGCTGTTGCTGTGGGGGCGCAAGGACCGGCTGATCGATGTCAGCAGCGTGGCGGTCTGGAGCAAGGGCATCGCCGACCTGCGCGTGCATATCTGGGACGCCATCGGGCACATGCCCATGGTGGAAGCGCCATACGGTTCGGCGCGCCTGTATCGCGAGTTTTTGGCATCGCTGCGTTCGGAGAGCCCTCAGGATCAACGACTGCATTAGTCCTTTGCAGAATGAAGTTCGTCAGAAACTTCGTTTGTCGCCGGCGCTGAAGGCTGCGATCTTTCGTCCATCCTTTACGTCACCGCGCCAGGAATCCTGTTCATGAACCACCCGAACTTCGTCAGCCCTGACCTGATCCGCCAACGCTTTTCCAAAGCGATGTCCGACATGTACCGCGAGGAAGTGCCGTTGTACGGCGCATTGATGGAACTGGTGGAACAGACTAACCGTCACGTGCTGGACAGCGATGGGCAAATCCTGCGGCAGCTCACCAGCACCGGCGAAATCGAGCGCCTGGACCTGGAACGTCATGGGGCGATCCGCGTCGGTACGGCCGATGAACTGGCGACCCTCGCCCGCCTGTTCGCAGTGATGGGCATGCAACCGGTGGGTTACTACGACCTGACACCGGCTGGCGTGCCGGTGCACTCCACGGCTTTTCGCGCGGTGCATGAAGCGTCGCTGCAGGTCAGCCCGTTCCGGGTATTCACCTCGCTGTTGCGCCTGGAATTGATCGAAGACCTGGAGCTGCGGGCGTTCGCCCAGTCGATGCTCGACCAGCGCTCGATCTTCACCCCCACGGCCCTCACGCTCATCGAACGTGCCGAATCCCGGGGTGGCCTGACGGAGCAGGAAGCCCTGGAGTTCGTCGAGCAGGCACTGGAAACGTTTCGCTGGCACCACAGCGCCACCGTCACCGCCGAACAGTATCGACAGCTCAGCGCCCAGCATCGACTGATCGCCGACGTGGTAGCGTTCAAGGGCCCGCACATCAACCACCTGACACCGCGGACCCTGGACATCGACATCGTCCAGGCGCAGATGCCGGCCCATGGCATCACCCCCAAAGCGGTGATCGAAGGCCCGCCTCGCCGCCAGTGCCCGATCCTGCTGCGCCAGACCAGCTTCAAGGCCCTGGACGAGCCGATTGCCTTTACCGATCAAAGCGAGGCGCGCGGCAGCCACAGTGCCCGCTTCGGCGAGATCGAACAGCGCGGTGCCGCCCTCACGCCCAAAGGCCGCGCACTCTACGACCGCTTGCTCAATGCCGCACGAGACGAACTCAAGGACTTCCCCAACGAAGCCAACGCCGCGCGCTACAACGCCCTGATGGTGCAGCATTTCAGCGAATTTCCTGACACCTGGGAAGGCATGCGCCAACAGGGTCTGGCTTACTTCCGCTACTTCGTGACGGAAAAGGGCCTGGCGGCGGGCGACCTGAAAAACGCGCCCCTGGAAGACCTGATCAACAGCGCTTGCCTGCGGGTTGAACCGCTGGTGTACGAAGACTTCCTGCCCGTCAGCGCGGCGGGGATCTTTCAGTCAAACCTGGGGGATGCGGCGCAAACCCGTTACGGGGCGCATGCCAACCAGCAGGCTTTCGAACAGGCCCTGGGGCGTTCGACGATCGATGAACTGGAGCTGTACGCCGAGAGCCAGCGGCGTTCGATCGAACAGTGTTTCACCGCGTTGGCCGATGTTGTTCAAGTCAATAAAAAACATGACTGAATGATTTCTCATAACTCAATAAAAAACGGGCGACCTACAGGTCGCCCGCTTTTTTATATCCAAAACTTTCAGTGCAGCAAACAAAGTGTTCGCCCAGTGCAATGGCCTCGGCAATCCATGCACTGGTAAAGAGCCCTGACACTGGGCGAACGGAAAGTATTTTAGTAGAAGCGAATTAATATGTCCGTGCCGCAAAGATGAAATTTATCGACACAATGTTTAACAAGATGTCGATTTAAATACTATGCAACACGGAGTCTCAAACTCACCAGTTCGACCATTATGAGCTGATTATTCCTATACAAAACTTGCACAAAAACAATCAGCCCGTATAGAACCATTACTCGATATCAGTGCTTGCTGGTCACCGTCAATACGTCGGTATAAACCACGTTGACGCTTTGTCCGACTTTCAAGTCCTTGAGTTTGGCCTGGACTTCAGGTCGCTTGACGTCGACGGTCTTGGACTTGCCTTCCGGGTTTTCGAAGGTCACCTGGTTTTTCTTCAGGTCGATGTGGGTGATTTTCAACTGCACTTTCACCTGGCGGTAAGCTTCGCCGCCCGGGTTGGCGCTGCCTGGCGCTGCGCGAATTTCGCCGATGGCTTCGGCAGTGCCGGGCAAACCTTTGTCGACATCGGTGTCGAGGTAGGCGGCAACGGCGCTGGTGACCGTGATGTCGACCGTATCACCGACCTTGAGGTTATCGAGGTTTTTCGCCTTGTCGGTCAATTGCACCGGGAACTCATTACCCTGCGGGCCTTTTAGAACCACGGAATGGTTCGCGGCATCAACCGAAACGACTTTGGTGGAGACCTGATCAGCCACCACGACTTCGGACAACGGAATTTCGGCGGCAACCGCGCCAAAACTGGCAGCAGACAACAAGGTAGCGAGGGTGATGGCTTTGGTCAGTGCATGGCGTTTCATAGGCAGAACATTCCCTGTGATAGATGGCAACAGACGGCGTTGAAACCGGACTCAACGCCATGTGTGCGAGTGAGCATAGACGCTGTTCTGCGAGTGGTCGCGCCGGGGCGGTGATTTTCCTTACGCGAGCGCCTAGTACCCGGTCATTTCCAGATAGCCCTGCCCTGCATGGCTGCCGCTGAGGCGCACCGGGCCTTCCCAGTAGGGAATGCGCAAGTCCATCCAGGACTGGGGATTGAGCGCGGTAATGGCGATATCGAGGTGTCTGGCGGGGATTTTGATCGCCCAGCGAATGGGCATCTCACGCCCGGCAACCCGGGCGGTGTCTTGCGGCGTGAGGCTGATGTCGCCGGCGTGCAGCAATTGTGTCTGGCCCCGGGCGTCGACCCAAGTGCCGGTGAGGTAAGGCTCGCCGTCCTTGTGCCGCATGCGATACAGCATCACCTGCTCGCCGCTGTCCAGGTGCAGGGAAAACCAGTCCCAACCGGTCTGGTTGCTCGTCAGGGGCTGGCTGCTCCATTCGCGGTCGAGCCAGGCCGGGCCACTGACCTGAAAGGTCTTGCCGTCGATGTCCAGGGTGCCGCTGGCCTGGAAAAACGGCTGGCTGTAGTAGTAAGAGGCCTGACCCTGTTCGGATTTCTGGCTGAAGCCCCGATCCCCCTGAAGCACCAGCGGACCTGTCGAGGTCAACCGCAGCCGGTAGCTGAAACGCCGGTCGCGGGCACTGAGTAGCACGTCAGCCAACGGGTCGTCGGCCGTCGCCTGGCTGCGCAATTGCCAGTCGTCGATCCACGCATTGAACGGCGCGACGCTGACACCGGCCTGACCGACGCCGCCACGGGCATAGCGCTCGGCCGCGTAATGCACCGTCGCCGAAGTCACCGCTGCGTGACCGAGCCAGATCGTCTGATTCTGCCAACCCGCCACCTCGGGGCTGGCTTTCAGGGCGCTGCGAAACAAGGTCCATTGCGCGCCGAACTCATTGCCCTGATCGTCCTTCAGGTTGGCCGTGACGTACCACCATTCGATGCGAAAGCCGTCGTGGGGGCGGTGATCCGCCGGGAAGCTGAACACCCGACCGGGCACCACCGGGGTGAACGCAGCGGCCTGATTGCCCAGCCCGGCAAAGCCCTTTTCGACTGGATCCGGTTGATCGCAACCGCTCGCCAGCAGCGCCAGGAGCAACACGCCGGCCTTAATCTTCATGGGCAAACGTCCGCAGCAGGTCCGCCGGTTGCGTGCGGTACAAGCGGTACAACGGCCAGGCCGAGGCCAGTAACGTCGCCACCAGCGCCAGCCCCATCAATTGCACCAGTTGCCATGGAAACACCCGCAACGGCAGGCGCCAGCCAAAGGCCTGCACATTGATCACCGTGTCCAGGCACCACGCCAGGGCGATGCCCAACGGCAACGCCAGCACCAGGGTCAATATCGCCAGCAACCAGGTTTGCCCGAGGTTGAGCAACATCAAATGCCGACGCGTCACGCCCAGCGCCCACAGCGGCGCCAGTTGCCCGAGACGGCTCTGGCTTTGCGTCAACAGGCTGATGAACAGCGCCACCCCGGCCACGCACAGCGTCAGGCTGTTGAGCGCGGCGGTGGCGGCGAAGGTGCGTTCGAAAACTTGCGTGGACCAGCCCTTGAGCCGCGCCTGATCGACGATGCGGCTGTCCTCCAGGGTAAAACGCGCCTGCAGCGCCGTGACGAACGCCGGGATCGACGCCGGTTCGATGCGCAGGTTGAAGCGGTTCGGTGTCAGTTGCGGCCAGCCGCGCAACAGGTGGTTGATGTTCACCAGAATGTGGCCCTTGGGATTGCCATAGTCGGCATAGATCCCGACGATCCGCGGCGACCACGGGCCGGTGGGCGTCGACAGCGTCAGGTGGTCGCCCAGTTGCACGTGCAGGCGCCGGGCCAGTTGTTCGCTGAGCATCACCGCATCGTCTTTGGCCAGTCGCTCCCAAGGGTTGTCGCCCAAGGCCTCGAGCAGCGGCCAGTGCTGGCGATAGGTCGGGTGGTCGATGATCCCGGAGAGGTCCGTCGGCCAGCCCTGCAACTGGATCGAAACCTGCCAGTTGGGCAGCACCGCCGCCAGTTGCGGCTGCTGGTTGAGCCAGTCGTGCAGCTCCCGGGCCTGGGCCGGGTTCTGTGGATTGAGGTAAAGCTCGGCCGTCAGCCGTTGCTCGAGCCAATCGCTGAAGGTTTGGCGAAAGCCTGCAGTCATGCTGCCGGCACCGATATTCGCTGCCATGGCCAACAGCAGCGCCATCAACGCCAGGCTTAGGGCCGGCAGTTGCTGGCGGCAATCGGCAACAAACCACTGGCCGAGCACCGAGCGACTGCGCTGCGAAACGAGATTGAGCAGAGAACTGAGCACCACCGGCAAGGCCAGCGCGGCACCAATCAACAGTGCAGCCATCAACACGAAGCCACTGATAAGGCTGTCGCCGAAAATCAACGCCAGCAGCGCGATCACCCCGGCCATTGCCGCCACCCAACCCTGGCGTCGCAACCAGCGTGCATGGGCCTGATGCCAGGCCTGCGGGTCGGCCAGCGCCAGCAATGGCAGACGCGCCGCCCGCAACAGGCTGTTGGCCCCGGCCAGCAACGCGCCGATCAGACTCAAGCCGATACCACTGAACCACCACAACAGACTGAGGCTCAACTGCCCCGCCACTTCAGCGCCATACAAGCCACGCAGGCTGGCGGCGACATCGGGCAACAGCACGCCGGCCAGCAGGTAGCCGCTGACCACCCCAGCCACACCGCCGATCAGGGCCAATCCACCCAATTCGACGGCGAGACAAGCGATCAGCATCCGCGCACTCACACCGCAGGCACGCAGGGTTCGCAGCAAGCTTCGCCGTTGCTCCAGCGCCAGCCCGATGGCGGCGTGCACGATAAACAGGCCGACCACGAACGACAGCACCCCCAGGGCATCGAGGTTCAGGTGGAAGCTTTCGGTCAGGCGCGTCAGGTTGTTTTCTTCGCCGGCGCGCTTGAGTTGCAGTTGCCCCTTGAACGGCTCCGGCAGCGGTGCGGTGAAATCCTTCGGTAACAGCAGCCGCGACACTTGATCCGGCAACCCCAGAATCTGCTGGGCAAAACCGATGTCCACCAGCAGCACACCGGGCGCCATATCGGCCTGCACATGCAACGGCGGCAGTGCCGTGCCTGCCAGGTTCAGTGGCCGGTCACCCTCGCGCAAACCCAGTGCCTGCAAGGTCTGCGACGAGATCCAGGTACTGCCCGGCGGACTGAAAAAGCCAACCACCTGCTCAATCGCCAAGGCCTGCCCGGCCACCGCCGCGCCCGCCGGCAGCGACACCGGCTCGATGCCCATCAACTGCAAGCGCTGCCCTTCGTGCCCCTTGAGCGTGACCCGGCCTTGCAACACCGGTGACACCGGCCACCCCGCGCGCCGCAGATCGATAAACCATTGCTGAGGGAACGTGCCGCCGCCGGGCGCACCGAGGCTGGCCTGAGGTTCGCCGCCGATCAACTGACTGGCGCGGGCATAGCTGTCGCGGGCCTGGCTGTTGAGTGCCTGGACGCCGGTCAACAGACCGGTGGCCAGCCACAACCCGGTCAGCACACTGAAAAACTGCACCGGGTGCTGCCGCCAGTGGCTGAGCAACGCGCGCAGGGTTTCGCTGAAAATGCGCATGTCAGCGCTCGCCCACACCGGCCAGACGACCGCCGCACAGCAGGGCTTTTTCTGCCAGCCGTGCCGCCACGCCGGGACTGTGGGTGACCATCAACAGGCTGGTGGGGCTGTCGTCGAGCAATTCCAGCAGCAACTGCAACACCTCGGCGCCGGTGGTTTCATCGAGGCTGCCGGTGGGCTCGTCGGCCAGCAGCAATTGGGGGCGCGATGCTAGCGCCCGGCCCAGTGCGACCCGTTGCTGCTGGCCGCCGGACAATTGCTCCGGGTAGCGCCGCAACAGCTCGCCCAAGCCCAGGCGTTGCACCAGATGCGCCTGCCAGCGTGGGTCATGACGCCCCGCCAGCCGCGCCTGAATCGCCAGGTTGTCTTCGACCCGCAGGCTGCCGATCAGGTTGAATTGCTGGAACACCAGGCCGATTTCCGTACGGCGCCAGTTCGCCAGTTGCCCTTCATTCATCTGCTCCAGACGATGCTCGCCACTGCGGATGCTGCCGCGATCGACCTTGTCCAGCCCCGCGATCAGGTGCAGCAAAGTGCTTTTGCCACTGCCCGACTCGCCCATCAGCGCCAGGCTGCTGCCGGGCCTGAGCGTCAGGTCGACGCCTTGCAGCACCGGCAGTGGTCCCTGCGGGGTGGCGTAGCTTTTGAAAACGCCATGGACTTCTAGCATGGGTCAACCTGCTGGATATGCATGGCCCAAGGATAGCGGCCCTGAATGTTTTTTGTCCGTTGCTGATGATCGCCCTGTCCGAGTCCCACCCTACCCTCGAAGCTGGTCTGACCATAACGATAAAAACCGGAGACGCCATGCCTCGTTTCACCTTGAGCCCTCGTGGGCTGCTCGCTTGCCTGATCACTGCCTGCCTTGCGCAATCGGTGGTCGCCGCCGACGGACCGGTCGCGGCCAGCCCGCAAACCACGGCCAGTAACGCCGCCGTGCTGCAACAACTGCCCTTCACCGACCGCACCGACTACGAGTCGGTCACCAAGGGTCTGATCGCGCCGTTCAAGGGTCAGGTCAAGGACGCCTCGGGCAAGGTCATCTGGGATATCCAGGCCTATGACTTCCTCGCCAAGGATAAGGCCCCGGAGTCGGTCAACCCGAGCCTCTGGCGCCTGGCCCAGCTCAGCGCCCATGCCGGATTGTTCGAAGTCAGCCCGCGGTTGTATCAGGTGCGCGGCCTTGATCTCGCCAACATGACTATCATCGAAGGCGACGACGGGCTGATCATCATCGACCCGTTGACCATGGCCGAAACCGCCAAGGCGGCGTTGGACCTGTACTACCAGAACCGTCCGCACAAACCGGTGGTGGCGGTGATCTACAGCCACACCCACGTCGACCACTTCGGCGGCGTGCGCGGGGTCATCGACGAAGCCGACGTCAAGGCGGGCAAGGTCAAGGTATTCGCCCCCGCCGGGTTCATGGAACACGTGATGAGCGAGAACGTCTACGCCGGCAACGCCATGAGCCGCCGCGCGCAGTTCCAGTTCGGCAGCCTGCTGCCCCGTGGCGAAAAAGGCCAGGTCGATGCTGGCCTGGGCAAGAGCACGCCGAGCGGCGGCACCGTTACCCTGATCCCGCCCACCGACCTGATCGACAAGGAACTGGAAACCCGCACCATCGCCGGCCTCGACGTGGAATTCCAGTTGACCCCGGGCACCGAAGCGCCGGCGGAGATGAACCTGTACCTGCCGCAATTGCGTGCGCTGTGCATGGCGGAAAACGCCACGCAAATGATGCACAACATCCTCACCCCGCGCGGCGCGCAAGTGCGTGACGCCAAGGCCTGGGCCGAGTACCTGGACGGCAGCCTGGCGCGTTACGGCGACAAGAGCGACGTGTTGTTCGCCCAGCACAACTGGCCGACCTGGGGCGGCGAACGCATCCGCACCTTCCTCGCCGACCAGCGCGACATGTACGCCTTCCTCAACGACCGCACCCTGCACCTGCTGAACCAGGGCCTGACGCCGCTGGAAATCGCCGACTCGATCAAGAAACTGCCCGGCAGCCTCGACCAGAAGTGGTACACCCGCGGCTACTACGGCTCACTGAGCTTCAACACCCGCGCGGTGTATCAGCGCTACATGGGTTTCTATGACGGTAACCCGGCCAACCTCAATCCGCTGCCGCCGGTAGAAACGGCCAAGCGTTCGGTCGAGGCCATGGGCGGCGAAGCGGCGGTGCTGGGGAAAATGCAGGCGGCAATGGCCAAGGGTGAATACCGCTGGGCCGCGCAACTGGGCAATCAGGTGCTGTTCGCCAACCCGGACAACGGCGACGCCCGCAAAGTCCAGGCCCAGGCGCTGGAGCAAATGGGCTATCAAAGTGAAAACGCCACCTGGCGCAACATGTACCTGACCGGTGCCATGGAACTGCGCAACGGTGTGCCACCCAATGCGGGCACGTCGGTATCGGTGGACATGGTGCGGGCGATGAGCCCGCAGATGTTCTTCGACTTCCTGGCGGTGCGCCTGGACAGTGAAAAGGCCGTAGGCCATGACCTGACCCTGAACTGGACCTTCGATGACCTGAACCAGGACTTCAACCTGACCCTGCGCAATGGCGTGCTGACCCACCGTGCCGGGCTCAATGCTCAGGCGGATGCCAGCGTGACCATGAGCAAGGCCACCCTGGAGCAGATCAGCCTCAAGCAACTGGATATCCCGACGGCGATGCAGAAAGGCCTGATCAAGTTGCAGGGCAATGGCAAGAAGCTTGGGGAGTTGATGGGCAGCCTCGATACGTTTGCGCCGCAGTTCAATATCGTTACCCCGTGAAACCAGGCTCGCTGCCACAGGTCATTGCAATTTCTGTGGGAGCGAGCCTGCTCGCGATGGCTTTGTGTCAGGCGATGATAATTTTGTGGGTGTACATATCCGTTGCTGCGGTAACGGCCTCTGGCGGTTCCGCTCTTACAGCGGGTTACTTGGAAAAGCCCCAAGTAACCAAGGGCTCTTGCCCCTGACGTTCGGTGCCTCGCCAAGGCTCGGCATTCCCTCGCTCCGGTCCTGCTCCGTGGGCCCGCCGCCATCGGCCATCCATGGCCGGGGGCGGCTAACCCGGCATCCATGCCGGGTTGCCCACTGCGCAGAACCTGCGCTCGGCCTCTCGAGGGGGCAAGAAGATCAAAAGCCAAAGCAAAAGCAAAAGCAAAAGCGAGGCGGCCTGCTGGCCGGCCTGATCGCGGGGTTCGTTCGCCTGTGAGAATTGAGTCGGCTGGCAGGCCGTCATCGTCGGAACGCCGCCCGGACCAAGCTCGCTCCCACAGAAAAGCAAAAACACAGCAGCACGCACCACCGCGTCGCTCTTCACCACTCAACAGGCCGAGCGTTAGCTCGCCTGCAGCTCTTGATCTTGATCCACCCGCCCCCTCGGCAGGCTGAGTGGAGGTGTTCATCCGGGGATGGGCGCGCAGCGCCGTTCGACGCAGTCGAACCCATTGCATGTAGGTCGCGCGAAGCCGACCGGAGGGCAATGCCCCCGGATGAATGCCGGAGCGAAGGAACCCCGAGCCTTGGCGAGGGGCCGGACGTTCGGGGCGAGCGTTTTTTTGCTTACTTTTTTTAGGCGCTTGTAAAAAAAGTGAGTCGCCGTCAGGGCGAAACCGCCAGCGGCCATTACCGAAGAAACGGATATGTACACCCGTAAAAATCCACGCCGCCTGCCACACCGCTTTCGCGAGCAAGCCCGCTCCCACAGGATCCCGGTCGTACACAAAGATTGTGATCGACACAAATCCAATGTAGGAGCGACGGTGCGGTTCAGGCAGACACCACTTCAACCACCGGCATTTGCCAGCGCTGATTGACCACCTGCTGCCCAGGTCCATACAGGCGCAGGACCAGGGTAAACGCCCCGCTTGCCGGCGTCGGCAACCAGTTGCTCTGCTCTTGCGGGGCTGTGCTCTGCATGATTAGTGTCACGCCACCGTCCGCATCGCTTTGCAAATGATCCCGGCTGCTCA
This sequence comes from Pseudomonas sp. KH_046_1, assembly GCF_057839025.1. NCBI lineage: Bacteria > Pseudomonadati > Pseudomonadota > Gammaproteobacteria > Pseudomonadales > Pseudomonadaceae > Pseudomonas > Pseudomonas sp. KH_046_1. Next base: position 2,488,490 of record NZ_CM174481.1, on the reverse strand, counting down.
GGCAGTAGCGATTGATCGGGTTGGCCACCAGTTGCCGGTCCGGCAAGTCATACAGCGTCAGCGACCAGAACTCGCTGGCCGGCGGTAATTGACCCGGTGCGAAACGCAGGCGATAGCTTCGCCCGCCCTGCAAGGGTTGTCCCTGATTATCCAGGCGAGTGCCGGTGTAGAAGGCCTCTTCCACGCTGTTGCCGTAGATGCCGACATTCGCCGCGACTGCGCGGTTGAGGTAATTGCCGTTCAGCGCTTCGCGAGTGCCGAACAGGCCGAGGGTGGTGCGTACCTGGCTCACCGCGGTTTGCAGTTGCGCCTGGGCGTCTTGAATCCCGGCGAGCAGTGCCTGACGTGTTGCTTGCGGCAACGTCGCCGGGTCGAAACCCTGACCGGGCACGATGCCGATCCGGGCAAAGCGTGCACGCAAGGCTTGCTCGGACGGTTGCGTGGGGCACAGGCTGAGGATCTGGTTCAGCGTCGCGATGAACTCCGGTCCCAGTCCGGTCTTGCTGTCCCAGGGTTGCCAGTCAATGGCTGGCGCAGCCAAGGGCGGTGCACTGCCGATGTATTCATGCAACGCACGCAAACCGTATTGCTGCTGCAAGGCACGCACCGCCGACAGGTCCTCGGCGTTTTTCAGGCCCGTTCTTCCAAGCACCATGACGATTTCGGTTTCACTGCGCAGCACGGCCTTGACGCCGTCCGGTGTCGGGCCTTGCCAGCCGGGTCCGACGATCAGGTAATTCCCCGCATCGCGACCGGTGCTGAGCACGCCGACATAGGCAAAGTTGTGGGTGTACTGGTCGACCAGTTGAAGCACGTAATAGCGCTCGTCATCGACCGCCGGCACGCTCAACACCTGGGGTTCGCTGCGCAGGTCGAGCCAGGCCCAGGAGTACGGCGTGTCGTTGTTCGGCGTGACGATGTCGCGGTTATTCGGGGTGAACAACTCGCTGTAATGACGAAAGCGGTTAAAGCCGCCAACGTACTCTGGCGCGGCCGGGTTGAGCGCCTGTTTTTCCATGGTCTGGTAATGCATGAGCATGGGGTAGGCGTAAATCCACGCTTCTTTGGCAATCTGCCGCAGGTCATCGGAATCGGCGGCCAGCAACCAGCGTGGAAACATCAGGCTGCCGCCCAATACCCCCATGCTGCCCAGCACCCGGCGGCGACTGAAAATCAGGTTCATGATTCGATCCTCGTTATCGTCGGCAACTGATAACTCCCGTCCAATGCCCCGCCCTTGGGCAGGTACAGGCGCAATAGCAGGTTGAACGGACCTTGCGGCGTCGGCAGCCAGTTGCCCTGCGGCGCAGCCTTGGGCGCATCGGCTTGCAGGATCAGGGTCAAGCCGCCGTCGGCATCGTATTGTAGACCAGGGCTGCGATCGCCCAGGGCGTAACGCTGGATCGGGTTGGCCACCAGCAACTGGGTTTTACCGTCATACAGGGTCAGCGACCAGAACGCATTCACTGGTGGCAATTGCCCGGCGGAAAAATGCAGGCGATAAGCGTGCTGGCCGGTGAGCGCCTGCCCCTCGGCATCGTGCAACGCCATCGGGTACAACGCTTCCACCGCATCGTTGGCGTAGATGTAGCGCCAGGCGACTGCGGCACGGGTCAGGTCATCGTCGCCGTATTTGCCGACGTTGGACGGCGACGGCAACCAGCCCTGCTGTTCCACCGACAGCTGGCTGGAGGCTGCGCGTACTTGTTCGCGACCGGCTTCGGCGCCTTGGGCGACGGCTTCGCTCAAGTTTTCAGGGGCCTGGAAATCGGTCCTCGGCTTCACGCCGATGGCGGCGAAACGGGCCAGTTTCTTTTGTTCGCTGGCGGTCCATTGGTGCAAGGGTGCCAGCGCGTTGAAGGTGTTGAACAGCGCCTGCGCCGGCCCTTGTTTAGTGTCCGTGTAGGCTGGCAGTTGCAGCGGTGCCAAGGGTTCAGGGGCCGTGCTGCCATTGACTTTGGACAGCGGTTGCAAGGCGTAGCCCTTCAGCACTTGCGCGGCGTCTTTCTGATCCGCTTCGCCCTTGACCTCGGTCCGTCCCAACAGGAAGACCAGCCGGCTCGGCGAGCGAATCACCGCGCTGAAACCCGATGGCACTGGCCCCTTCCAGTCCGGCCCGACAATCAGGTAACGCCCCGCCTGCTCCCCCGTGGCGCGGGTGCCGATGTAGTCGAGGTTGTCGGTGCGCATGTCCACCAGTTGAAAGCTGTAGTAGCGACCTTGCACGGCCGGCACGTCCAGCACCATCGGTTCGCTGCGCAGATCGAGCAAGGCGCGGGAATAGAAGGTGTCGTTGTTGGGCGACACCACTTTGTTGTCTTGCGGGCCGAGCAGGCGCGGCTCGCTGTAGAGGCGGTTGAACGGCAGGTTCGCGGCGATGGCGCTGAGCACCTTGTCGTGTTCGACGGTGGCGTAGGCGAACACGTAGGCCTCCTGCGCCAGGGCTTTCGCCTGCTGTTGATCGAGGGTTGCGGCGTGAACAGTGCCCAGGCTCGCGCCCAGGGCGAGAGCGGATATCCAGTAGCGCATGGCAGATCTCCTGTAGCAAAACATCAGCACCTGTGGGAGCGAGCTTGCTCGCGATGGCGGCGTGTCAGGCAACGCTTGAGTGACTGACATACCGCTATCGCGAGCAAGCTCGCTCCCACAGGGTCATGCGGTGGTTTGGCGAATGGTTACTTGGCCCAGCGCCGCAGGTCCGACGGGGTGTAGTCGTCGGTCTTGGCGGCGAAGCCCACGCGCATCGGCTCGGTCTCTTCGTTGGCCAGGCCGCCGGCGTAGTAGCGTCCGGAGATCAGGTCATAGGAGGTTTCCAGCACGTTGTAGGTGAAGCCGTGGTCGTACTGCTGGATCGCGTGCAGTTCACCGCTGCGCCACAGTTCACCGCGGCTGTCGTACTGGTCCGACTGGGCGATCTGCCAACTGTCCTCATCCACATAGAAACGGCGCTTGGCGTAGATATGCCGCGCATCAGGCTTGAGGGTCGCCTCTACCACCCACACGCGGTGCTTCTCGTAGCGGGCCAGGTCCTGATTGACGTGGTTGGGCTTGATCACGGCGTCGTACTTGAGGTCGCGGCTGCCGATCTTGTAGCTGTTGTAAGGGATGAACAGCTCTTGCTTGCCCACCAGTTTCCAGTCGAAACGGTCCGGCGCGCCGTTGTAGCCGTCGATGTTATCGGCGGTGATCAGGCCATTGCTGTAACGGGCGCTGTTGTCGTAGGCGATCATCGGCGCACGGCGCACGCGACGTTGCCCCGGCAGGTATTGCCAGGCCGAACGCGGCTCGGCGACCTGGTCGATCGGCTCGTGCACCAGCACCGCCTCGCCGGACAGACGCGCCGGTTCCAGCACCCGGCTCTTGAACATGAACAGGATGTTCGAGTTGGGCTCCAGCCCGCCCACGGTGTCGGCGAAGTTGATCAACGACTGGTTGCGCACGTAGCTGGTGCCGCCGTTTTCACGCACCAGCGCGGCGCTGCTGATGCGCTCGTAGCTGCCGCCGCGGTAACGGGTCATGTGGTTCCACATCACCTCCAGGCCTTCGGTGGGCAACGGAAACGGAATGCCCCGGGTATAGTCGTGCAAGCCGTTGCCGCCATCAGCCATGCTGGTCTTGGCGACGTTCTCACGACTGGCCGCCAGTACCTCCTTGGGCAGGTTGGCGCTGCGATGGCTCGGGTAGATGTTCATCTTGTAGGTGTCGGGAAAGCGCTTGAACAACGCGACTTGGCCCGGGCTGAGAAACTTCTCGTACTGCGCCACGTTCTTCGCGGTGACAGTGAACAAGGGTTTCTCGGCGGCATACGGATCGCTGTAGCCGCCTTTGCTGTCGACGGTGCCGGCGTTGCTCGCCAGGCCGCCGGTCCAGGCCGGAATGCTGCCGTCGGCATTGGCTGCCATTTCCGAGCCCATGGGGGTCAGGGTCTTGCCCAGTGCCGCCGAATCGGTGCCTTTGGCCTGGGCCAGGCCGACGGTGCAGGCCAGGGCCAGCACGCACAATTGCATACGCATAACGGTTCTCCTTAGAAGTCTGCCTTGAAGCTGACGGATGCGAAATCGCGGTCGTCGAGGGTGCTGTAGTCGTTGGTACCGAAGAACGCGTTGTAGGCCAGTTCCACGCTGTAATCGTTCATGTAGACGCCGGTCAGGCTCACGCCCAGCGCTTGCTGGCCTTCCTGGAACGGCCCTTGCGGATCGTAGGAATAGCCCGAGATGTCATGCCGCCAGTTGACGGCCGGAATCAGGTTGATGCCCGGCAACACATCGCTGTATTCGAGGCTGGCGCGCAGGCGATAACCCCACGACCAATCGGTGGCAAAGCCCTTGTCGGTGCAGTATTGGTTGGTCACACCGGAAGCCACCGTGTTGCACGGCGTGCCGTTGCGCGGGGCGCTGCGGCCGAACGCGGCGTTACGGCCCAGGCGCTCGTCGCCGAGATCGTCGATGTGCACGACCCCGACTTCACCGAACAGGCTCAGGCGCGTGGCGCCCAGCACGTTGTCGATGGCCTGGGTGGCCGAACCGGTCAGCTGCCAGACGCCCTTGCGTTCCCACGCATCGAACTGGCTGCCATTGGTGGTGCTGAAGCCGGGCGGCAACTGCACCCAGGAACTGCCCCCTGGCCCTGAAATCACGGCGACGTTGACGTCGGGCGCGTTGATCCCGATCGGCATGTTCGGCCGGTAGCTCAACTCACCGGCCAGGGAAATCCCGGTGACAGGCTCGACGCCGTTGAGGCTGATGCCGTACAGGTGAATGTTTTCCGGGAAAGCCGCCGCATAGCTCGGCCCCTGGATGCCACCGGGGAAGGTGCCGGGCAAGGCGGTGTTCCTGGCGTTAATGGTGAAATACGGCAACCGCGAGTGATAGTTGATGTAATAGATCGCCGCTTCCGCATCGTTGAGCGCCGGGATCATCTGGCGCAGGGCGAAACCGAACTGGCCATTGTCGGACGGCGACTCGTTGCCCCGGGACGTGGCGAACAAACCGGCGGCCTGCATCTGTTGATCGGTCTGTACCTGACTCAGGAACAGCGGCCCGCAACCCGGCTGGATCACATCGCTGCTGGCGAAGAAAGTGCCGCAACCGTCGAGTACGCTGGGGCGCCAGTTGTACTGGTAGAAACCTTCGAGGTTGGTGCTGTCGGTCAAGCCGAAGCTGAAGGAGATCATCTCCACCGGCAACTGGCCTTCCTTGATTTCCACGCCGGGACGGTTGAATGCCGAGATGTCCAGCGGGTTGATCACATTGATACCGTTCTGGATCAGCAGCGCTTCGCCCCAGGACAGCACCTGGTTACCGACCTTCACGTTCAGCGGATGTCCGGCCAACTGTAAGTCTTTCCAGACGTAGGCATCGAGCACTTCGAAGCCCTTGAATTTTGACAGGTCGTCCCAGCCCGAATCGTCGAAATCCTTGAAGCGGCCATTGCCGGTTTCATAGGCGTGGTCGTACCAGTATTTGAAGCGAATGAACGCGCCCTGGCCCTGGCCATCGAGACTGACATCGGTGAGGCCCTTGAAGAGTTGCGAGATGGAGTCGCCCTTCTCGAAATTCAGCCGGTTGTCGTCGGCGCTGACGCTGGTGCCATTGGCGTTCACGCCCTGGGCCTGCAAGGCGTTGGCGCGGGTCATCAGGCTTTTGTCGGGGTTTTGCGTCGACCAGCTGCTGCCCAGGCTCAGGCTGGTCTTGGTCGACAGGCTCCAGTCTTCGTTGAGATCGAATGTGGTGGCGTACGTTGGCCCCGTCAGTACGGCAAGAATCGCCAGCGCATGGGGTTGCGGGCGGGTATGGCCAAGCCGGAGAAGCCGTTGGCGGACTCCGGCTGTGGCCGAGCGTTTTTTTATCATTATTGGGCTCCGGTCAGGTTTGCTCAGCCTGGACACGGTGCCCAACTATCGAGCGCGACACGCAAGCGATGGCCGACAAAAAATAATCATCGGGGGATCTGCGGGGCAGGCGGTATTTGTTTTTAAGGTGTACATCTCCGTTACTGCGGATGCGGTTACCTGTGGGAGCGAGCCTGCTCGCGATGGCTGCTTGGCAGGCGATATGGATTTTTGAGGGTGTACATATCCGTTGCTGCGGTCACGGCCGCTTACGGCTCCGCCCTTACGGCGGGTTACTTGGAAGAGCCCCAAGTAACCAAGGGCTCTTGCCCCTTACGTTCGGTGCCTCGCCAAGGCTCGGCATGCCCTCGCTCCGGTCCTGCTCCGTGGGCCCGCCGCCATCCATGCCGGGTTGCCCACTGTGCAGAACCTCCGCTCGGCTTCACGAGGTGGCAAGAAGATCAAGATCAAAAGTCAAAGGCAAAGCCAAAGCGAGGCGGCCTACCGGCCGGCCTGATCGCGGGGTTCGTTCGCCTGTGAGAATTGAGTTGGCTGACAGGCCGTCATCGCGAGCAAGCTCGCTCCCACAGAAGAGCAAAGGCGGATCGGCGTACACCTTCGCTCTTCACCACTCAACAGGCCGAGCGTTAGCTCGCCTGCAGCTCTTGATCTTGATCCACCCGCCCCTCGGCAGGCTGAGTGGAGGCGTTCATCCGGGGGTAGGCGCGCAGCGCCGTTCGGCGCAGTCGAACTCATTGCATGTAGGTCACGCGAAGCCGACCGGAGGGCAATGCCCCCGGATGAATGCCGGAGCGAAGGAACCCCGAGCCTTAGCGAGGGGCCGTACGTTCGGGGCGAGCGTTTTTTGGGTTACTTTTTTTAGGCGCTTGTAAAAAAAGTGACTCGCCGTCAGGGCGAAACCATAAGTGGCCGTTACCAAAAAAACAGATATGTACACAGTCAACAAAAGACAGGTCGGCTGTCAGGCCGCCTTCGTCGGAACGCCGCCCGGAGCAAGCCCGCTCCCACAATTGGACCGGGTACATCTGGCGGAAATGTGTTGGCTGTCAAATCCGCTCCCGAGGTTCAAGGCTGCAATGCCTGGGGCCCGGTGGACTGTTCTTTCGGCGGTCCCTCGGTGCCATCGAGGACAACTTTCTCGGCCACGAACTGCCAATCCTTGTAGCTGGCCATGCCTTTGAAGTCCGACCACTCACTGGGAAAGTTCTCTTGCTTGAGCGGCTTCTGCTCGGACGGGCAGTACACACCGCTGATCCGCCCGTCGAAATCACGCATCAGCTCCCACTCGCCACCCGTCATCGGCTCCGGGTACAACTGCCGAAGATGGTGCTTGGCCGACGGAAAACGCTCATCCTGCACCAGGTCCGCGAGTTCTTTCGGGTACTGGGCCATACCGGGCGAACTGCGGTAATAGCTGCGCAACGCCTGGGCATATTGCGTACCGACCCAGAGCAACTGGTTTTCGCGATCGCGGCGCGCAGCGGTGGCCCACAACTCGCCGGCACTGGCCAGGCCCATGCCTATCACGACGACCAGAAACAGCACACCCAGGTAGGTAAAGCCACCCTGGTTCGAAGGTCTACCACTCGGAATACAGGCTGCCATTTCGCGCCCTCCCGCTGGCCCCACTCTTGATATCGGCCACCCCGCCTGCCACGCCATCCGGTGGCGCGACTATGACCCAGGTGTCCTTGCGCTCGGAAATAGGGTCCAGCGGCTGGTTACGCAAATAGCGCAGTTCGACCAGCTGTTCGATGGAATCGGGATATCGCCCGGTGTCCCCGTAATAGTGATCCAGTGCCTCGCGCATGGACGACAGGCTCTGGTGCAAGGTGGTCTCCCTGGAGGCCTCCAGGCTGCTGAAGTAACGTGGCAAGGCGATCGTCATCAAGGTCGCGATGATTGCCATGACCACCATCAGTTCAATCAGGGTGAAACCCTTTTGCCGACGCATATGCTCACCACTCTCGGTAGGTGATGCCATTGAGACCCTTGCCGCGGGCCTTGGAGTAAACGTCAAAGACGTCCTGGCCCTCTCGCGGGTTCTCAGCCGAACTGTCATAGGAACGCAGGCCCCAGCCGCCCTCGTCGTCACGCTTGACGACTGCCAGCGGGTCACGGGGGATGCGCCGCAGGAAGTAGAACTTGGCGCCCTTGGGGCTGCGCGTGTCACGCACACCCTCGACCAGTACTTGCAGGTTCGGCGGGTAGCCGCTGCTGTCGAGCGACTTTTCGATGTAGCCGGCGTCAACGGCGTGTTTGTAGGCGTCGATGGCATCGCGAATCTGGTACAACGCGGTCCGCAGATCCTGCTCTTTGCCCCGGCGCACCACGGTCTCGGTCAGCGGTGCGGCCATGCCGGCCAGCAGGCCGACCAGGGCGAGCGTCACCACGACTTCGACCAGGGTAAAACCGCGTTGCGAGGCGTTCATGATCAAGGCTTCCCAACGGTAACGGTGGTGGCGATCGGGGCGTTCATGGGGTTGGTCTGAACCGTGGTGCTCATCGAGCGGTCCGGTGCCTGGATGTGCATGCTGGTTTCGGTACCGGTCGGGAATTCCATGTCCGACGGGCTCTGGTACGGCAGGTTGCGCACGATCCGCGGAGTGATCGACAGCACCAGTTCGGATTTGATGACGTCGTCCCTGTTGCTGCCGAACAGGCGGCCCAGGCCGGGAATGTCGCCAAGGCCGGGAATCTTGTTGCCGGTGGCGCCGTGGTCGTTGCGCACGAGCCCTGCGAGGATCTGGGTTTCGCCGTCATGCAGACGCAAGGTGGTCTGGGCGTTGCGGGTATCGACCTGGACCGGAATGGTGCCCTGAGCGGTCGGCGTCAGCGGCGTGGCGTTACTGACTTCCAGCGCGATCTTGATCGCCACTTCGTTGTTCAGGTGCACGATGGGCTGCACTTCAAGCTTCAGACCGACATCGAGGTAGGTCACGCTTTCGGTGATCACCGGGCCCTGGGTCGAAGGCACCGAGGTGGCGCTGATGATCGGCACGCGCTGACCGATGTGGATGCGCGCCTGTTCGCGGTTGCTGACCCGAATCACGGGGCTGGCCAGGGTATTGATGTCCTTGTCCTGAGCATTGATCTTGGCCTGGGGCGATGGCGAGATCGTAATCCGGCTGGAGTCGATGCCTTTGAGTTGATCAAGAAGGGTCACCGCCGAGCCGTCGCTGTTGACCACGCCGAAGGTGTTGGGCCATTGCAGTCCAAGGTCGAGAATGCGTTGACGGGCGACTTCCATCACTTCCACTTCCAGCACCACTTCCGGGTTGGACTGGTCCTGCGATTGCAGGAGTTTTTCCGCCATGCGCACCGCGTCACCGGTATCGCGCATGGTCAGCGTATTGAGGCGCTCATCGACAAACACGTCGCGGGTCTTGAGCATGGTCTTGATCATGTTCAGCGCCGTGTTGGCATCGATGCTGGTCAGGTAGAAGGTGCGCATCACCAGCTCTTGGTAATCCTTGAGTTTCTGCGGCGAGTCCGGGTAGATCAGCAAGGTGTTTTCATTCACCACTTTCTGATGCAGCTGGTTCTGTTGCAGCAGCAGCTCCACGGCGTCTTCGATACGCACGTCACGTACGAAGATCGTGGCTTTCATGTCCGGGCGCAGGTCCTTGTCGAAGATGAAATTCAGGCCGGCGACCTGGGACAGCACTTCGAAAATGGTCTTGAGGTTGGCGTCGCGAAACTCCAGGGTCACCGGCCGGTCCAGGCGCGTGCGCAGTTGCGGGTACTGCACCACGTTGCGGCTCTGCACCAGGCGGATGCTACCTTGCAGTTCCAGGGCGCCTTCGTTCTTCGGGTCCAGTTCGAGAATCTGTTTGACCTGGCGGTCGGCACCGTAGATGTCACCGCGACGCAGGTCGCCACGGGCCATTTCGAGTTTCTCATCCATGCTGCGCAGGTAGTCGAGCTGGCGCAGGGAATCCTGGGCACGACGGTTGTTCGGTTCGATGTTCAAGACCCGGCTGTAAGTCATGCGGGCCCCGGCGAAATTACGCTGGGTGCGGTCCATGTCGGCCTGGGCCAGCAGCGCCTTCACGGCGAGGACCCGTCCGTTGTTGAGAGCCATGTGCAGTTCGGTATCGCGAGGATTTTCACGCAACCCCTCTTCGATGCGCGCCAGACCGGCTTCGTACTGGCCCGACTCGATCAGTGCGGAAGCTTCATCCCTGGCAACCTGCGCCGAACTGCACGCGGCCAGTCCTGCGCAAAGACACAGACTCATCAGCAAACGGGATTTGTTCATTCCGTACTCCCCACAGACAAGGTCTGCGATAAATGCAGAGGCAGGTAGACCAGGCGCAGTTCCTTATCGGAAATCCGCTCGATCCGCCAGGTTTCGTCGATGACATCCCCTTTGCGTACGACGTATATTTTTTCGCCGCTCTGCAAAAACACCTGCAGATCGGAACGGTCATGCAGCCTGCCGACAAACTGGAAGGGCAACGGTGGCGCAGTGGGGACTTGCACCACCGGAGTAATGACTACCGGCTGTTCAGTGACGCTGCCCAGGGCCGGCGCCGCTTTCCAGCTGCGGGCGGCGAACAGGTCGCCTGCCGGGCTCAGGTCCTTGATCGGCGCCAGCGCAGCGGCGTTCGATGCAGCCGCCGATGCGCCAGGGGTCTTGCCCTTGGCTGGCGTAGCCACGGTGGTCACCGCAGGGTCGCTGTCATCGGTCTGATCGAAGAATGCGGGGAGCCAGGCGAGCGCTGCCGCTACACCGAAGAACGCCACCCAACCCGCCACTTGTTTGGTATTCATCATGACCTCGACAGGTAAAGGGTCATGCGAATCCGCCCGGTCAGGTCGGTGTCGGCGATATTCTTGCGCGAAAGCTCCACATCCTCGAGCACCACCGCCGGCAACTGGCCGAGCAAGGCGTGCAGGAAACGCCGCAGTTGCGGATAGCTGCCACGTACCGGCAGCAGAATCTGATAACGGGCCAGGTGTGTCTTGGGGTCCACGCCCAGGGAATACTCACCCCGGGACAAGGTGATGCGTTCCTGGGCGGCCAGGGCGTAGATCTTGTCGATGGCCACAGTGGCCTGAGGCTGGGACGGCAACTTGCTGCGGAAATCGTCGAGCTCGCGCTGCGGCACCACCGGCGCGGCCACGCTGCCGTCTTCGACCTTGGCCAGGTACTCGGTGGCTTCGCGAGTCTGCTGGTTGAGGCTTTGCAGCGATTCCCAGTCCGGCAGCAACCCGACCAGGCCATAGCTCAGCGCCAGCACCAGCATGGTCATCCCTGCCAGCCCCGGAACGCCCAGGCCTTGCAGGTATTCGTGGACGATCAATTTATGGATTTGCATCGCCGATCTCCCAGGTAGCCGACAGGTTGAACTGCACCGGGTGTTCCGGCACGTTGGCGACAATTTCGTGGCTCAGCAGCGACACGTCGGACAGCTCGTCGCTGGCTTCGAGGCGGCGGTGGAAATCGAGCATGGCGTCCAGGTCCTGCGCCTCGGCGCTGATCCGCACCTGGCCTTTGCGGGCATCCGGGGTCAGGGTCAGCAGGGCAATGTTGTCCCGCGGCATGGCTTCAAGGGTGGCGAACAAGCGCTCCCAAGGGCGGCGCAACTGCTGGGAGACCTTGCGCATTTCCGCCAGGTTATGCGCCTGCTCGCGAATTTGCGCCGGGGTCAGGCTGAGCTTGCTGCCGGTATCGCCGGTGAGCACCCGCTGTGTGGTTTGCAGGTGGCCCTGCTGTTGTTCGGCCTCGTTACTCAGGTGCTGTTGCACCAGCAGACAAGTCAGTGTCAGCACCACGCCCCCGGCCAGCAGGCTCCAGCCCAAGGGGCCTGCACGGCGGCGCGGCTGAAAGTCGAGCATCAGGGGGCGCATGTCAGGCCACCGCCCGAGACATGAGGTACAGGCAATCGCGTACGGCTGTCCGGTCTTCTTCGAGGGTGCGCAGATGCACACCTGGCACGTCGGGATGCGAATCGATGCGCGCCGGTGCATGCAGGTAGACATTCAACGGCCGTTCGCTGGTGGAAGCCTGCAACTGGTTTTCACGACCGATCAGCGCGGTCAGCGCGGCATCGCTGTCGCTGCTGCCCACCGAGCGCACCGAGGTCCAGCGTCCTTCCCGGGCCAGCAGCAACACGCTGCGTACCGGTTCGGCAACGACGAACAGGAAGTCCCCGGCATCAAAGCTCTTATCGAAATGGTTGAACGCCGCCATCAGGTACGGCTGCACCGAACGCAGGCGCAAACCGCGAGCACTGACCAAGGCGCGCAGGCGTTCAAGCAAGTCCTGTGGCAGCGCGGTGGCGATACGGTCGTAACCGGCGGGTTCGGCCGAGAGCACCAGGCTCCAGGGTTGCGTCGGGGCACCGTAGAGGTCTTCGAAACACAGGTGGGCGTAGCCGAGCAATTCGGCCGGGCTGCTGATCTGCTCGCTCCAGGGCACCAGGCAATAGCGGCTGAAATGCCCGGAGATCACCACGGTCAGTTCCGCCCTGGCAACGCTGTGTTCGGCGAGCAACCGGTCGAGGGTGTCGAGGGCCACCGTCCAGGCCTGGAAGCCTTCATCGATGTAGCCGACGCTGCCCAGCCAACGGGTTGCAGCGCCTTGCCGTTGCCCCAGGCCAACACCGCTGGCGCCGAGCACGGCTACAAATTGCTCACGAGATAAAAGTGACACGATTGATCTCCTCGAGCGTCGTCCGGCCCTGCTCCACCATCTCCAGCGCCGACTCGCGCAACAGGCGCAAGCCACGCTTGCAGGCATGCGCCTTGATTTTCGAAATGGGTTGGCGCTCGACGATCATTTGCCGCAGTTCGTCGTCCAGGTGCAGCAGCTCGGCAATCGCGCTACGCCCGCGATAACCGGTGCCCCGGCAATGCCCACAGCCCTTGCCGTGGACGAACTGGTAGTGAGCGACCTTTTGCGGATCAAGCCCCGAGACCTCCAGCTCCTCCTCTGTCGGGCTGTAAGGGCTGCTGCAGCTGGTGCAGACCAGGCGGATCAAACGCTGGGCCAGCACGGCATTGAGTGCCGAGACCAGACTGTAGGGATCGATTTCCATCTGGGTAAATCGGCCGATCACGTCGAACACGTTGTTGGCGTGAATGGTGGTGAACACCAGGTGACCGGTGAGCGCCGATTGCACGGCGATCTGTGCAGTGTCCGGGTCGCGGATTTCACCGACCATGATCTTGTCCGGGTCATGGCGCAGGATCGAGCGCAGGCCCCGGGCGAAGGTCAGGCCTTTTTTCTCGTTGACGGGGATCTGCAGCACGCCCGGCAGTTGATACTCCACCGGGTCTTCAATGGTGATGATCTTGTCCACGCCGTGGTTGATCTCGGTGATCATCGCGTACAGGGTGGTGGTCTTGCCGCTACCGGTCGGCCCGGTCACCAGCACCATGCCGTAGGGTTCGGCGGCCAGCCGGCGCAGCTGGCGCAGGGTTTCTTCTTCAAAGCCCAGGGCCTGCAGTTGCACGCCGCAGACTTTGTCGGCGAGGTCCTGCTTGTCGAGTACCCGCAGCACCGCGTCCTCGCCGAAGATGCTCGGCATGATCGACACCCGGAAGTCGATCTGCCGGCCGCTGATGCCGATCTTGAAGCGGCCATCCTGGGGCACGCGCTTTTCGCCGATGTCCAGTTCGGCCATGACCTTGACCCGGGAAATCACTTGCTCGGCGAACTCGCTGCCCTGGATCTTGCTGATGTTGTTGAGCACACCGTCGATGCGGTACTTGATCACCAGACCGCTGCCGGTGGTGCCGAGATGGATGTCGCTGGCGTGCATTTTCAGCGCGTCGTACAGGGTCGAGTTGACCAGCTTGACCACGACGCTGGAATCTTCGCTGATGCTGGTCAGGGACAAACTTTGCAGGTTATCGATCTCGGCGCCGGCGTCGCTTTGGGCGTTGAGCGACTCCACCGCATGGAAGCTTTCTTCGTGACGCGCCAGATAGGCTTTCAGGTCATCGGCATGCACCAGGTACAGCGGCGCGCCTTGCAGGCATTCATCGATCCAGGCCAGGCGTGCACTGTCGAAGGGGTCGGCGAACACACCGATGACCGCATCGTTATGACACAGCAGGATGAATTCGCGCTTGAGGCATTGGGCCAGGGTCACCCGGTCGAACACCGGGGTGGAATTGAACAGGCTGTCGGTGTCGAGCACCGGGTAGTGCAGGGTTACACCGAGGCATTGAATGAAAGGCATGGGAGCCAGTTCGCACAGTCCCCTCAGGGCGTCCAGCATCCGCTCGCCGGAACTGGTGGCCAGGGCTCGGGCCTGGGCCAGTTGTTCACTGGTAAAACGAGTCGGTGCACATTTCGGTTGCGCCGGTTCTACGGCAAGGGATAGACGGTCCATGGCTTGCTCTCCAACGCCCGGGGCTTTGGGCCCTGTCGGCGCGGCGAGCCATTTCGGCGGGGGCCGGAACGTCTTGTCGCGCCACTACTCCCCGGTGAGCAATTGTTCGTCGTCTGGCGCCTTGGCGGCCGATATACTTTTTCGGCGATCTGCCAGCACCCAACTACCGTCGTACAACTGCAGCGGGAAACTCTCGGTCCTGCTCTGGCGTCGTTCGACAAAGCCTTCGCAAGTGCCCACCCCCGCTTTGGGTTCGCGTTGCCTGCCCAGAAGATCAAGCACGGCACGGGCCAGTTCCGCCAATGGAAACGGTTTGAACAGGATATGGCTGACGCCCAGTTGCCGGGCCCGCTCGCAAACTTCCGCGGTGGGATGCCCTGTGATCAGCACGAAATGACACTTCCTGTTCTGGCGGACGGCATCGAGCACCTGAAAGCCTTCCATATCGGGCAAGCGGTAATCGAACACCATCACATCGGGCGCGAAATCGTCAGCTTCAACGATTCCTTGCGCACCGTCGTGGGCAATCCGGACTTCCAGTGCTTGCGCCTGCAGGTAACCCTGGAGGTTCTCCGCCAGCAACTGTTCGTCATCAACAACCAGTACTTTGTTTAACAAGGTGGACTCCTTGAAACCGCAGGTCCGGGTTTTGAACCTGACGGAGTGCGCGCCCTGACTGGACTAACGCACACTTCATGCCAGGCTGGGCGCCGGTAATTTTAGGACTTCATGTCCTTGAATTTAAAAAACAATGCCTTTTCGTAGCGCAATTCCATCCCCCAAAAACGGGGAAAGCGACCGGATTGGCACTGAATTTTTCCCCCCACTGTTGGGGAAACCCCCTATTGATCGTCAATCCGTTCGATTCGATTGCGCGAGCGCAATGGCGCCGACGCCCTCGTCCCGGTTAAGCGTAGCCCTGCGGTTTCGACAGTGGAAGCGACTGCACCGAGTGGTATCGAGTTTCATCATCAACCTCCGGTCAGGGTGTGGCAGCAATGGGTTTATAGGGGGCGACCAGGTAGAAACGCTGGCCCGGCAGATCCACCGTGACGATATGGGCACCGCTCAGGCCCAGGCGCCGGCCCGGACCAAAGCTCATCAGCGGCGTCAGCCCGGTATCGAAGTCACGCAGGCCTTCCAGGGCACTGACCAGCTTCTCGCGACTGGCATTGCGCCCGGCCTGCTTCATCCCTTCGCTGAGCAGCATCATCGAACTGAACGCGCCCACTTGCAGCACCGCGTGCTGGCCGCCGAGGCCCTGATGTTCGCGCAGCTGGGTCAAGGCCAGGCGCCCGGCCAGGGTCCAGTCGCTGGGCACGAACGGATAAGCCAGGAACACCCGCCGGGAAAATCCGCTGGGCATCTGCGTCAGATTGCCCGCCACCTGGTTCGAGGCGGCGAACAGGTAAGGCACCTGCCCCGCCGTTTGCAAGCGCTCGGCCAGACGACTGAAGCCGCTGCTGCTGCCCAGGTAAAACACCGAGCGCGACCCCAAGGGAAAATCATCCCCGGCCGGGTCGTAGGCTTGCAGGCGCACCTTTTGCCAGGCGTGTCGCTGCAAGTACTGGCTGAGTTCCTGCGCCGCCAGTCGTTGGCCGGGTTCGTCCGGGTAGGCGATCAGCGTCGGCCCCTGAAGCACCCGCAGGCTGGCCCTGGCGTAGTCGGCCAGGGCGATCAATTGCTCGCGAAGGCCCGGCAGCGGTTCGAATATCTGCGGGCTGGTGTGGGGCGTGCCCTGCAAGGACAACGGCCCGATCAGGGGAATGCCGGCCTGTTCCAGACGCACGGCGAAGCTCACGTCCAATGCCGGCGCCATCGGTGCGATCAGGGCAAACACCTGCTCTTCATCGATCAACCGGTCCAGTGCCTTTTCGGCACTGGCGCGGTCGGCGCCGGGGTCGAGGATGGTCAGGCGCAACTGCCGGCCATGAATTCCGCCAGCCTCGTTGATGCGCGCCACGCAGCCTTTGAGCACCGCCGCCACCGTGATGCCCTCCTCGCCCAAGGGTCCGGAACCCGGCAACAACGTGCCCAGGTGCAGACTGTCGGGGGCCAGGCCCGGGTCGCCGTCTTCGGCCAGGTGCTTGAGGTACGCCGTGAGGTTACGTTGATCGATCATCGACAACACGAACCGTGGCATCGTCGGATCGAGCCGATTGTTGCCCGGGTCGCGCCCCTCCTGCACCGCCCGCGCCAGGGTGATTTCGCTGTAGGCCGGATAACTGCGACCGTTGATGTGCTGCTGGCCATGGCTGCTGGCCAGCCGCGACCAGCGCAGGTCCGGCGGTCGCACCTTGCCTTCCGGGCGCCCGAGGCCATCCTCGCCATGACAACTGGCGCACGGCAGGCGGGTGGCCGGCAGCAGCATGCCCGCCGCGCCGACCCGGACCATGACCGGTTCGCCGTTGGCCGACACGCCTTCGTGGTACAGCCGCTTGCCGGCACTTTCACTGGGGTTCAGCGGCAGCGCCTGGGCACTGAGCGCGATGCCGCCGAAGAGCAGCAGGCCAAGGACGAGGGCAGCATTCATGGCCGTGGCTCAGCGACCGGCCACGGGCATTGCCAGCAACTGCAAGCGCTGGGCAATGGCCGCGGCCGGGGCGTCGGGACGGCTTTTGCTCCAGCGCCTGTTCGCCGCGTCACCGACGATCAACAAGCTGGAGTGTTGCTCGGGATTCGGCACGATCTGGCCTATACGGCCCCATACAAGGTCCATTTGCACCTTGTCGTCGGTAAGAAAAAACCAGTGGGGCCCATCGATGCCCTGTTTCAAGGTGCAAGCCTTGAGTACCGCCGGGGTGTCCCGCAGCGGATCACTGGTAAGGGAGATTAAGGTGCTGCCGTTCTGGTCCTGCAAGGGTGTGTCGGGGAAGCAGGTTTTCCTGTCGACGGCGCTCATGGCTGATGCTCCATGGCGATGGCGGTGTGCTTGGCGTGGGCGTTGCGTTCACCCCTGAGCTTCTCGACGGCCCGGGCCAGCTCCGTCGGTTCGGTGAGACCGTAGTAGCGGGTCCAGAAACGGTTGTTGCCGTCCCCCACCAGAATCAGCGGCGAGTGGTTCTCGAAGCCACCGCTGTAGGCGCCCAGGCCCTTGAGGGTGGCTTCGACCGACTGTGGCGAACCGGTCAACCAGCTCCAGCCCGGCCCCTTCTGGAAGTTGCGGGCGTAGTCGTTCAGGCGTTGGGGATCATCACGCTGCGGGTCGATGCTGATCGACACCAGTTGCACCTCGGTGCCGACCCGCGCGCCCAATTGTTTCTGCACCTTGCCCATGATCGAGGACACCACCGGGCAGACCGTGGTGCAACTGGTGTAGATGAAGCCCATGACCACGATCTTGTTGCTCACCAGGTCCTTTTCCAGACTGACGACCTTGCCGTCCTGGTCCAGCAGGGCCACGTCGGCAAACCTGATCCGGGCGGTCTCCGGGCTGGCGGTGCTGGCCGCCATGTCGTGCCCGGTGTGCTCGTCCGCCGAGTGAGCCAGCGCCAGGCCGATACCGAAGGCCAACAGGCAGAACGTCAGCAGTGCGCGATGCGCGAATCGGTTCATGTCAGTTTCCTCTTAGTGGGTATCGCCGGGTTCGGCCCGAACACCCGGCGCGACGCCAGACAAGGGCTGGCCCGAGGCTTTGTCCGTCAAACGAAATTGCACGTCGGCAAGGGCCACCGAAACCTCGTCACGCTCCAGCGTCTGCTCGCTCCAGGTGTCGGGCAAAGCGACTTCGTCGAGTGCAGTCGGGGGCGCGGTCCGCCATACCCCGAACCCGATCAAGGCCATCCCGAGAATCACCGCACTGCCAGCGACTGTGATGGTCCTGTCCATGTCAAAACTCCCCTTCAGAATCTGCTAGCCGGCAATCTCGATGCCGAGCATCGATGTCACCAACAACAGCAAATTGATCAGGAACGAAGGGTGGGATATGCCGATCATGGACTCGGGCCTCGCTACGGGTTATCGGGGAACACTTCTCGACAAATCGACCGGAGCAATCCGCATGCCACAAAAAAATACGTTGTTAATCAGCTTGTTATAATCACGACTTGATCGGTCGGGGGATATTCCCCACCCAATCCCCCCACTTTTTCGTCGGGGCCACCATTCCCCACTATTGGGGAAAATTCCCCCGGGATTTCGATCACAGCGGCGCATCCGCGGACAACCCCTGTAAACGCCGATAGTGGTTCAGCACGTTAGGCACGTAACGTTGGGTTTCGGCGAACGGCGGGACTACATTGCCCCGGCTGAGCACCGCTTGCGGGCCGGCGTTGTAGGCGGCCACGGCGAGGCGGATATCGTTGTCGAACATCGTCATCAGGCGCTTGAGATAGCGGGCGCCGCCCTGGATGTTGGCTTTGGGGTCGTAGGCATTGGTCACACCCATTTCGCGGGCGGTGGCGGGCATCAACTGCATCAGCCCGCGAGCGCCTTTGGGTGAAGTGGCGCGGGCGTTGTAGCGCGATTCGGTCTTGATCACTGCATGCAGCAGCGCCGCCGGTAGTTCGTTGGCCCTGGCTGCCGCCGAAACCAGCTCGGCGTAGGGTTGCGCGGCGATCATCTGCGGTTGCTGATCGAGCCTGACCACCGCTGCATCAGGCTCACGAATCACCCGTTCATAGTGGCGTCCGGGGCGGTGGACATTGGACAGGACATAGTTGCCCTTCGCGTCCACGGAAACGAATACATCGGCCTGTGCGGCGCCAGCGAGCGCGAGTAATCCGAGCAATCCTGCGTTGATGGCTTTCATTGGTACGCCTCCCCTGCCCGGCCCCGAAAAATGGGGGTATTGCCCCAATGGCCGGTAGTAAAACAGCCATACGCAAGCACTGTGCCGTAAGTGAAAAGGCCCGTAGCACAGGGGGTGCAAAAGGATGTCCAGTCATGAGCATGGCAATTGCATGCGCTTGTATAGCGACTCTGCTGTCGACTGAGGGAGATCATCATGAATCAGCGACTGTGTTATGCCCGGCGAACCCAAAGCGGGTTCACCTTGCTCGAACTGTTGGTGGTGCTGGTGGTACTGGGGCTGTTGGCCGGCATCGTGGCGCCGAAGTATTTCGCCCAACTGGGCCGCTCCGAAGTGAAAGTGGCCAAGGCGCAGATAGAAGGCTTGAGCAAGGCCCTGGACCTTTACCGTCTGGAGGTTGGCCATTACCCATCCACCGAACAAGGCTTGCAGGCACTGGTCACAGCCCCCGCCGACGAACCGCGCTGGACCGGCCCGTACCTGCAGAAAAAACTCCCGCAAGACCCCTGGGGCCGCAACTACGCCTATCGCTATCCCGGTGAAAACAGCGAGTACGACCTGTTGTCCATGGGCAAGGACGGGCAGCCCGGTGGCGAAGGCGAGAACGCCGAAGTCACCAACTGGAACTGACGGGAATGGCGACCATGCGCTTTCATCTCAAGGCCGTCGGCAAGGCCGGTGTCGTCTCGATGACCGTCGAGGCGCCGGGGCACAGCGAAGCCAGGCGCATCGCCGAAGACCAGGGCCTGCGGGTGGTCAGCCTGCACGCCGAGCGACATTGGCGCGCGTTGCGCTTGCACAAGCGCGAGACGTTCAACCTGGTGTTGTTCAGCCAGGAACTGACCACTTTGCTCAACGCCGGCCTGCCGTTGATCGATGCGCTGGAAAGCCTGGCGGAAAAGGAAACCGCGCCACAGGCCCGCAAAACCTTGAGCGAGCTGGTGCGCCTGCTTTACGAGGGTAAATCGTTTTCCCAGGCCCTGGGGCAGCTGTCGGCGGTTTTCCCCCCGCTGTACATTGCGCTGGTGCAGTCCAGCGAAAAGACCGGTGCCGTGGGCGATGCCCTGGGCCGCTATGTCAGCTATCGCCAGCGCATGGACGAGGTTCGCCAGAAGATCATCAGCGCTTCGATCTACCCCTTGTTGTTGCTGGTGGTGGGCGGTGGCGTGGTGTTGTTTCTGATGGGGTATGTCGTACCGCGCTTCAGCCTGGTGTTTGAAGGACTGGGGTCGAACCTGCCATGGATGTCGCAGATCCTGATGAGCAGCGGCATGTTCCTGCATGCCCATCAGGGCGAATTCTTCGGGGGCTTGCTGGCCATCATCGTCGCCCTCACCCTGCTCCAGCGCCAACCGGCGTTTCGTCGGGGGCTGGACCACCTGATCGAAAAACTCCCCGCAGTGCACCAGCGCATCTTCATGTATGAACTGGCGCGCTTCTACCGCTCACTGGGGATTCTGCTGCAAGGCGGCATTCCCCTGGTCACCGCCATGGGCATGGTCCGTGGCTTGCTCACCGTCGCCTCCCGCGCACGCCTGGACCAGGCCTGCGAGCGGGTGCGCGAGGGGCAATCACTGTCTGCCGCGCTGGAACTCAATCACCTGGTAACCCCCGTGTCCCTGCGCCTGCTGCGCGCCGGCGAACAGTCCGGCAACCTCGGGCAGATGATGGAGCGCAGCGCCGACTTCTACGACGAAGAAATCAGCCGCTGGATCGAATGGTTCGTGCGGCTGTTCGAACCTCTGCTCATGACCTTCATCGGCCTGTTGATCGGGGTGATCGTGATCCTGATGTACATCCCGATTTTCGAGCTGGCCTCAAGCATTCACTGACCCCTTGGAGCTGAGCCTTTGGAGCTGCCCCTTTAGAACTGGGTCCGGCTGTACGTTGCATTCTTTTTCAACGTTGCAGCCGAATAAACCGGTGCGTTGAACTGTTCATCAAGTTCCCACGGGGAAAAAAGCAGCACATGGCAAAGTTCATCTACGTTCCAATCTGAATAAAAAGACGGAGAACGACATGCTCATCAATAAGCTTTTACTGGCAGTAGCTATTGGCGCGGTTCTGTCGGCGTCTACCGTATTGATTCCGGACAGCCTGTCCGGAGTTTCCACTGCTCAGGCCAAGGATGGGGGTAGTGGCGGTAGTGGCGGTGGTGGCGGTGGTGGCGGAAGTGGTGGGGGCGGCGGCAGTGGAGGCGGTGGCGGCAGCGGTGGTGGTGGCGGCAGTCACGGCGGTGGCAGTGGAGGCGGTGGCAGTCACGGAGGAAGCGGCAGTGGTGGCAACAGCGGCAGCGGCCATAGTGGCGACCATGGCAGCAACAGTGGCCATGGCAGTGCCAACAGTGGTTCGAGCCACTCCGGATCGGTCTCGTCCTCAGGACGCAGCGGCACCCATGATGAACCCGGGGACGACCATGGCGTTCATCGGTCCGGTGAAGTCGGCGACGATCACGGCGTTCATGCCAATGGCGAGCCTGGCGATGACCGTGGTGTCCATGCCGAGCCCGGTGATGACAAAAGGAGCTGATCCCTGCTGATTCCCATACAACACAAAACCCTGTGGGAGCGGGCTTGCTCGCGAAGGCGGTGGGTCAGTCGACTCAATGTTCGATGACACACCGCCTTCGCGAGCAAGCCCGCTCCCACAATAGATTGTGTGAACCATCTCATTACAACCCACCCTCAGACTGATCCAGTTCTTCGCGCAGGAACTCGACCAGCGCCTGCACCGGCCGCGAACTCTGCCGGTGTTGCGGGTAGACCGCCGATAACGTCAGCGGCTCCGGCCGCAAATCCTCCAGCACCTCCACCAGCCGTCCATCCTTCAACGCCGACCCGACAATGAACGTCGGCAAATACGTGATCCCCAGCCCGGCAATCGCCGCGTCCTTGAGCAATTCACCGTTGTTGACCCGCATCCGCCCGCTGACATTGACGCTCAATGGCTTGCCCTGCCCCGCAAAACGCCATTGCACCTGTCGACCATGGCCGTACGGCAGGCAGTCGTGACCGTGCAAATCCTCTGGCTTGAGCGGTGTGCCGCGTTCGGTCAGGTACGTCGGGCTTGCGCAATACACCCGTTCAATGGAGGCAATCCGTCGGGCGATCAGTGTCGAGTCTTCCAGCGTACCGATGCGCAGCGCCAGGTCGTAGCCCTCACCGAGCAAATCCACGGGACGATCGCTCAAATCCATCTCTACCGTCACGTCGCGATAGCGCTGCAAAAACACCGGCAACAGGCAGCCCAGATGCGCCAGTGCGAACGACAGCGGCGCACTCACACGAATGGTCCCCCGTGGCTCGGTGGTCTGGCCGGCGATGCCCTGTTCCACTTGTTCGACTTCGCTGAGCAGGCGCAAGGCTGACTCGTAATAGCTTTGCCCCAGCGGCGTGACATCCAGGCGCCGGGTCGAGCGATTGAGCAAGCGCACGCCCAGGCGCT
The DNA here is from genome assembly GCF_057839025.1 of Pseudomonas sp. KH_046_1. Taxonomy (NCBI): domain Bacteria; kingdom Pseudomonadati; phylum Pseudomonadota; class Gammaproteobacteria; order Pseudomonadales; family Pseudomonadaceae; genus Pseudomonas; species Pseudomonas sp. KH_046_1. The sequence continues at coordinate 2,466,097 of NZ_CM174481.1, read as the reverse complement.
CTTCGAGTTGCATCAAGCGGCGGCTGACAAACTGCTTGGACAGGCCCAGTTGATCGGCGGCTGCCGTGAAGCTGCCGGAATCCATCACCTGACAAAAAATACGCATATCTTCGAAGGGGTTCATTGTCACATCCAGGTTGACAGTCAAACACTTTATAGCCGCTTTTTCCCTTCCGGGCACACCATTAATCTTCGTTCACCGCACTGAAATCACCTTCCCCGAAGGATCTGCGATCTGTTTGCCGCAAGCATTTAAATGGAGTTTCCCCATGTCCTTGTTCCTTGAGCATTTGCTTTCCCTGAGCGCACTGCTGTTGGTAGTCGACGCCCTGCTCTGGCACCTCGCGCCATTCAAGCATCGCGTCAGCCGGGTCGGTGTGCGCCTGGCGCTGTTTGTGCTGTTCAGCGCGGTGCTCATCAACGCCGGCGTCAGCCCTTTGCAGGCGCCATTGTTTGCCGATGATCCCGTGGCGCAGCTCGGGGCCACGGCGCTGGGGATTCTCTGGTGGTTGTACGCCGCGCGGGTGCTGACCGAAGTGATCGGACTGGCACTGATGCGGCGCATCGGCCACAGCGGCCGGCTGCTGCAGGATGTCATTGGCGCACTGGTGTTCCTGATTGCCGTGGTGGCCGCTGCCGGCTACGTGCTGGAGCTGCCGGTGAAAGGTTTGCTGGCGACCTCCGGTGTCGTCGCCATCGTGGTGGGCCTGGCATTGCAGAGCACCTTGAGCGACGTGTTCTCCGGCATCGTGCTCAACACCACCAAGCCGTACCAGGTCGACGACCGGGTTTCCATCGACGGTATCGAAGGCAAGGTGCTGGACATCGACTGGCGCGCCACCCACCTGCTGACCAGCGCCGGCAGCACCGCGGTGGTGCCGAACTCGGTGGCGGCCAAGGCAAAGATCGTCAACCTCAGCCGCCCGTTCAATATGCACGGCGTGTCGATCAGCATTCAGGTGCCCAACCACATCCGTCCGCGTCGGGTCCTCGATGCCCTGGACCGCACCCTGCAAGGCAGCAGCAGCCTGCTGCTCGATCCGGCGCCGAAAGCCGTGCTCAAGGAAGCTGGCGAAACCATGTCCGAATACGTGGCCAGCGGCTTCATCGCGGAACTCGGCAAAAAGGGTGAAGTGCGCAATCAACTGTTCGACCTGGCCCATCGGCACCTCGAAGCGGCTGGTATTTCCCGGCAACCCGATGGGGTGATCGAGCCGTCGACCCGCGCTCGGGCCTTGCTCGATGAAGTGAAGATCTTCCGTTCCCTGAGCGCCGAGGAACGTGATCGCCTGGCCCAGAACATGGTGGCGCAGCAATACGCGGCCGGTGAGGTGGTGCTGGATCTGGAAGAAGTACCGGACAGCCTGTTCGTCATCGCCACCGGCGTGGTCAGCGCTACCGTCCTCGACGGCAGCACGCAGATCGAAGCCGGGCGCATGGGGCCGAGTGAAGTCATGGGCGAACAGAGCATCCTCGCCGACACCCCGTCCCAGGCACGGTTCACCGCCATGACCTCAAGCATCATTTACCGCCTCGACAAATCCCTGACCCGCAGCTGCATGGAGCAACGTCGCGAAGTCGACCGGGCGCTGAACAAGCTGCAAGCGGTGCGCCAGCAGAACAGCCGGATGGCGTTGATGGCCAAGCCGGTGGTGGTCAGGAAAGGTGGATTTTTGAGTTGGTTGCAGAGTCGCTGATCCACGGCTCACACAAAACACTGTGGGAGCGAGCTTGCTCGCGATAGCTTTCTGTCAGTCAACAGGTGTGTCGACTGATACGCCGCCATCGCGAGCAAGCTCGCTCCCACAGGTGTACGTCTTACTTCGCAGTGAACTTCATGTAGCTGTTGATCAGGTTGCGATAGTTCGGCAGGCGTTCGGACAGCAGGTTGGCCAGGCCTTCCATGTCGTTGCGCCAGTCGCCTTGCAGCTCGCAGGCCACGGAGAACCAGTTCAGCAGGTGCGCACCGGCGGCCGACATGCGCGCCCACGCAGCTTGTTGCACGGTGGTGTTGAAGGTGCCGGAAGCGTCGGTCACCACAAACACCTCAAAGCCTTCGGCAATCGCCGACAGGGTCGGGAACGCCACGCACACGTCGGTCACCACACCGGCGATGATCAGTTGCTTGCGACCGGTGGCCTTGATCGCCTTGACGAAGTCTTCGTTGTCCCAGGCGTTGATCTGGCCCGGGCGTGCAATGAACGGCGCGTCCGGGAACTGCGCCTTGAGCTCAGGCACGATCGGGCCGTTCGGACCGCTGTCGAAACTGGTGGTAAGGATGGTCGGCAGCTTGAAGAACTTGGCGATGTCGCCCAGCGCCAGCACGTTGTTCTTGAACTCGTTGGGCGAGAAATCCTGTACCAGCGAGATCAGGCCGGTCTGGTGGTCGACCAGCAATACCACGGCATCGTCTTTGTTCAGGCGTTTGTACGGAACGTTGCTCATTGGAAACTCCTTGATGGATGGTTGTCGCAGTCAGCGCCGAACTGTTGGGTCGGCGCTTTTTTTTGAATTCGTCAGAAGGCAAAACACGAGCAGCCAAAGGCGCCCCAGAAACCGGCGAAATCGCTGACCGGCGCGTTCGACAGGCGCGCCCGTTCATGACTGTGGGAATGCACCGCGCACGGGCCGCTGCAATGGTGAACCTGGGCCTGCATCGGCGACGTCGGGCGCCAGTGACCGGGCACCTTCACCACCGGCGACCAGTCAGGCAGCACCGGCACACTGGCCGGCCCGAGCTTCTCGAAGTCACCGGCGCCGTACACCACCTTGCCGCCGACCACGGTCAACACCGACTCGATCCACTTGATCGCCTCTTCATCGACGCTGAAAAAATCCGCGCTGAGGGCGGCGACGTCGGCCAGTTGCCCGACCTTGATCTGGCCCTTCTTGCCTTGCTCCGACGAGAACCAGGCGCTGCCGTGGGTGAACAGCTCCAGCGCCGTCAGGCGTGAAAGGCCTTCGGCGTGCAGCTCCATGCCGCCGACGGTGCGACCGCTGACCATCCAGTACAGCGAGGTCCACGGGTTGTAACTCGACACCCGCGTCGCGTCGGTACCGGCGCCCACCGGTACGCCCTCGGCCAGCATGCGTTTGATCGGCGGCGTGGCTTCGGCCGCTTTCGCGCCGTAACGCTCGACGAAATATTCCCCCTGGAAGGCCATGCGATCCTGAATCGCAATGCCGCCACCCAGGGCCCTCACCCGCTCGATGTTCTGCGGGGTGATGGTTTCGGCGTGGTCGAAGAACCACGGCAAGCCGTTGAACGGAATGTCGCGGTTGACCTTCTCGAATACGTCGAGCATGCGGCTGATGGATTCGTTGTAGGTGGCGTGCAAACGGAACGGCCAGCGTTGCTCGACGAGGTGGCGCACCACCGACTCCAGTTCGGCTTCCATGGTTTGCGGCAGGTCCGGGCGCGGTTCGAGGAAGTCTTCGAAATCCGCCGCCGAGAACACCAGCATTTCCCCGGCGCCGTTGTGCCGCAGGAAATCGTCACCCTGGTGCAGCTTCACGCTGCCGGTCCAGTTCTTGAAGTCGGTCAACTCTTCCTTGGGCTTCTGGGTGAACAGGTTGTAGGCGATGCGCACGGTCAGTTGCTCGTCCTTCGCCAACTGTTCGATCACCTGGTAATCGTCCGGGTAATTCTGGAAACCGCCACCGGCATCGATGGCGCTGGTCAGGCCCAGGCGATTGAGTTCGCGCATGAACTGACGGGTCGAGTTGACCTGATACTCCAGCGGCAGCTTCGGCCCCTTGGCCAGGGTCGAATACAGAATCATCGCGTTGGGCCGCGCCACCAGCATGCCGGTCGGCTCGCCGTTGGCGTCACGCACGATCTCGCCACCCGGCGGGTTCGGCGTGTCGCGGGTGTAACCGGCGACGCGCAACGCCGCGCGGTTGAGCAAGGCGCGGTCGTACAGGTGCAACACGAACACCGGCGTGTCTGGCGCCGCCTGGTTGAGCTCCGCCAGGGTCGGCATGCGCTTCTCGGCGAACTGGAATTCGTTCCAGCCACCGACCACCCGCACCCACTGCGGCGTTGGCGTGCGGTCAGCCTGATCCTTGAGCATGCGCAAGGCATCGGCCAGTGACGGCACACCTTCCCAACGCAGTTCCAGGTTGTAGTTCAAGCCGCCACGGATCAGGTGCAAGTGCGAGTCGTTGAGCCCGGGGATCACGCAGCGGCCCTTGAGGTCGATCACCTGGGTGTTCGAGCCACGCAGGGCCATGGCCTGGGCATCGCTGCCGACCGCGACAAAACGACCGTCGCTGATCGCCACGGCGCTGGCGAGCGGTTTTTCGCGGTCAACGGTATGGAATTGACCATTGAACAGAATCAGATCGGCGTTCATCACGGTTCCTCGTGCAATGTGGCGGGAGACAGCCAGGGCGCGAACAGACGCGTCGCCATGGGCATGAAGATGTAAACCACCGACAGCACGATGGTCAGGGTGATCAGGAAGGTGGCCACCACGTAATTGGAGAGCAAGGCGTTGAGCTGTAGCAGCGGCCCCCAGAGCAGCGGCACCAGCAAGGTGTGCGGCAGGATCACCAGCAGCGTCACCACGGCCTGCTTCCAGCGCGGCGGTGGCGTACCGGCTTCGGCCTGGGGCGAGAACCAGAATTCGTTGACCGGATTGACTTCAGTCTGGTCGCCATCGGCCAGCATCGGCGCGGCTTCGTTGACCAGTTCCTGGCGCTGCGGCGAATCGAGCCAGCGCTGCATCGCCTCGGTCGAGCAAAAACGCAGCACACTGGTGTAGGTGTCGAGACCGGCGTGCTTGCCACGCACCACATCCACGCCCAGGTGCCCGACGTTCTGCGCGGCCACCTTGACGATGTTGCGCAGCCAGGCTTCATAAGGCACTTCGAAACCGGCCTTGACCCGGTGCTTGACGATCAGGGTCACCACCTCATCAGGCCCGGGACTTGCCGGCTCACGGTGATTGGATTCAGACATAACGCAAGGCTCCGGCGAAACGGACATTGAGCGCCAGCCGTCCCGGCCCGGCGATGAAAATGCTGGTGAACACGATCAGCAACAGCCAGCCGAACTGGCCTTCGAAGAGCGTCCACTGCGGATGCACGACCAACATCGACACCCACAGCAAAAACAGAATAGGCAAACATGCCAGACGCGCCAGCAACCCGGCGACGATCAGCAGCGGGCACACCACCTCGGCGAAAATCGCCAGCAGCAGCGTCAGGTTCGCGCCCAGATGGAAAGGGTCTTCGATGTTTTGCAACTCGGCACTGTAGTGCAGCAGCTTGGGCAAACCGTGCACCCACAACAGCAACAACCCGCCGCTGACCCGCAGGAACAGCAGCCCCCAGTCTTGCGCCCGATCATCGCGTCGCGAAGCGTCCATGGCCTACCCGCACAAATGAAAAACCACCGGCGTCGATGCGCCGGGACTGGATTCGATAGTGCCGTGACGGGGGGAGAAAAAATTGAATGTACGTGCTCTGTTTGCGGGAAGACCGAGAGCGGCCAAACGGCATGGAACCCTGTGGGAGCGAGCTTGCTCGCGATTACGGCATTACATTCAGCATTGGTGTTGACTGGTACACCGCTATCGCGAGCAAGCTCGCTCCCACAGGGTTATTTGTTGTTGCTTCTACCGGGTTATTCCTGCGGATCGAGATTATCCAGCGCCCGATTCACCGCCAACTCGCCCAACATGATGATCTGCGCAATGCCCAGCAGCGCATTGCGATGAGGGCTTTGCAGAAACCCCGCAAGGTCACTGGCCATGATGCTGGCCGAGGCCAGGGATTCGCAGGCGTGGGCCAGTAGCGTTTCGGTATTGATGTCGGGGGCGATGACAAACATCGTGCTGGGTTTGTGCGATGGAGCCGGGTCTTTTGCGGGGTTCAGGTAGTGATCCAGCGCGCGGTCGGCGGCCTCGTGGAGCTTTCTGGAATCAAGCGAATCGTAGGGGGAAACGTCGTCGGATTGCGGGGGATTCGGGGTTGGTTTGAACATGGCGGAGCTCCTTTATACCTGGTGAAACCACCAAAACCCGTCGCTAAACAAGTAAGGGTGGCAGCTGTACGCAGGTTAGCGAACCGGGAGGTATAAGACCCGGCAGACCCGAAGGCCTCCCGCGCACAGCCACCATGTCGAAAATTGCAGACTGGAGCCTTGTTGCGCTTATACCTGGTCGGGTCGCTAAACCCGGTCGCTGAATTTGCAGCGACAGGGAAACGATAAAGACCGGGTACAAGACTCACAAGCCGGCGGATTCTGGCGTAGTTGTAGGCAACGACGCAAGGCGGCGTAGCTTTCAGGAATAGAGGCTGACGGCTTTTAAACAGCGCTGTCGGAACACTGCGTATTCCCTATGGGAGCGAGCCTGAACTGGCCTAATAATTCCGGACACCTCTTAAGGGCGATATGATTTCGCCAACTTGGAGGTTCCATGAACGAAAGAAAGGTCTATACCCGCGAGTTCAAGCTGCATGCTGCCAGCATGGTGCTTGATGATAACTGCCCGGTTCCAGAAGTGTGTGCATCGCTGGATATCGGCCCTACCGCTTTACGGCGTTGGGTCGATCAGGTTCGCAAGGAACGCGAGGGACAGCCAGTCAAAGGCACCAAGGCGATTACCGAAGATCAGCGCCAGATCCAGGAACTAAAGGCCAAGATCAAACGCATGGAAATGGAAGCCGAGATCTTAAAAAAGGCTACCGCTCTCTTGATGTCGGATCCCGATCGTTTTCGATGATTGCGGAACTAAGAGAGTCATTCCCGACTGCCATTGTGTGTCGTGTTTTCGATGTGAAGCGCAGCAGCTTTTATGAGTGGCTTCAGCGGCGAGCCAAACCGCGGATCAGACGCGAAGACCTCAAGCTGAAAGTGGTTGAACTGCACAGCGAAAGCCGGGAAGCCATGGGTTCCAGAATGATCAGCAAGAACCTGAAGTCCCAAAACATCGCGATCGGAAGAGGCCTTGTCAGGGCGCTAATGAGGGAGGCCAACATTGTCAGTAAACAACGCCAGCCTCACCCATTCAGATCCAAAGGCGTTGAAGCATTTGTCGCGCCCAATCGACTCAAGCGCAATTTTAAGCCGACTGCAGTTGATCAGGTCTGGTGTGGCGACGTTACCAGCTTGATGGTGGGCGAGCGCTGGGTTCATCTGGCCATCGTGATCGATTTGTTTGCTCGCCGCGTCATTGGCTGGGCGTTTTCGCTGGTCAATGACGCCAACTTGGTCAGCAAGGCGCTACGCATGGCGACAGAGGTGCGAGCGTGTCCTCCTGGACTGATGTTCCATTCAGATCAGGGCTGTCAGTACACCAGTCGCAAGTTTCAAGAAGAACTGAAGCGTCATGGCATTTTGCAAAGCATGAGTCATCGCGGGCAGTGCTGGGACAATGCTCCAACGGAGCGTTTTTTCGGCACGCTGAAATCAGAATGGGTGCCTCGTAGTGGCTACAGCAAGATCGAGGAAGCAAAAACCGATATGGTGCGTTTCTTCCTGTACTACAACCGCACCAGGCTCCACAGCTACAACAACTACCTGTCGCCAATAGCCATGGAGCAAAAAGCGGCATAAACACCGTAACCGGTGTCCGGGATTACTTGACCAGTTCAAGCTCGCTCCTACAGAAGAGCAAAGACAGAGCGCGTACACCGCGCCGCTTCTCACCACTCATCAGGCCGAGCGTTAGCTCGCCTGCAGCTCTTGATCTTGATCCACCCGCCCCCTCGGGAGGCTGAGTGGAGGTGTTTATCCGGGGATTGGCGCGCAGCGCCGTTCGACGCAGTCGAACTCATTGCATGTAGGTCGAAGCGAAGCCGACCGGAGGGCAATGCCCCCGGATGAATACCGCAGCGAAGGAACGCCGAGCCTCAGCGAGGGGCCGTACGTAAGGGGCGAGACCTTTTGGTTCCTTTTGGGGCGTTTGCCAAAAGGGACTCGCCGTAAGGGCGAAACCGCCAGCCGCCGTTACCGCAGAAACGGATATGTACTCAGTCAGGAGGGAATATCCAAAGACACAGACATGAACTGACTGATCCGCGACCGCAACCACCGCTCCGCCGGATCATTGTCATGCACCCCGCTCCAGGCCATCGACAACTGCGCCGCCTCAATCTCGAACGGCGGATCCTCAGCCCGCAACCCACACCCCTCCACCAAAGCACACGCCGCATAATCCGGTACGGTGGCAATCATCTCGGTCCCGGCGAGCAACGCCCGCAACCCACTGAACTGCGGCACCCCAAGCACCACACGACGACTACGCCCGACCTTCGCCAGATCCAGGTCGATATTGCCGCTCAAGTCCCCCGAGAACGACACCATCGCATGGGGCCGCTCACAGTACTCATCCAGGGTCAGCGGTCCTGGCCGGGTGTCGCCGCGCAGCACTTTGCAGGGAATATCGCGCAGTTTCTTGCGCTTGGCATTGGCCGGCAGATCCGTGGTGTAACTCACGCCCACCGAGATTTCCCCCGACGCCAGCAGTGTCGGCATCAACAGGTAATTGGCCCGCCGCACGACCACGACAATGCCCGGCGCTTCCTCTTGCAACTGACGCAGCAACGGCGGAAACAAACCGAACTCGGCATCGTCCGACAGCCCGATGCGAAACACATCGCAACTGGTCGCCGGAGCGAACTCCTTGGCCCGGCTGACCGCGCCGGAAATGGTGTCCATCGCCGGTTGCAACTCCTTGAGAATCGCCAGCGCCCGCGCCGTCGGTTCCATGCCGCGACCGTTGCGCAGCAGCAACGGGTCGTCGAACAGATCGCGCAAACGCCCCAGCGCGGCACTCACCGCCGGTTGGCCCATGAACAGTTTTTCCGCGACGCGGGTCAGGTTCTTTTCGAACATCAGGGCTTCGAAAATCACCAGCAGGTTCATGTCGACGCGACGCAGATCGTTACGGTTCATTGGCACGGGTTCCTTGTGTGTGTGTGTTCGGCCAGGCGCGAGGATGAGAAGTGTGTCTGACTTTACCCAAGACTTCCCGCGGTGAGCGAGGAATTAACAACGATTAACTCGCAAGCCAGAGCCTTCGGGTCCAAGAATGAAGCCTACCGACACGGACATTCGCCATGGCTCACGTTCAGCAAAATGCCGCCCCCGCGCCATTCACGCCGGTGCCAAAGAAAAGCACCGGCGGCCTCAGCCCGCAACGCGAAAAACGGGTTAAACAACTGATCCTCGAACGCCTCGGTGACAGCCTTGAAGTCACTGAACTGGCACAGGCTTGCGCCCTCTCGCGCAGTCACTTCTCCCGCGCGTTCAAGTGCAGCACCGGCCTCTCGCCACAGGACTGGATTCGCCAGCAGCGCATTGCCCTGGCCAAGCAATTGATCCAGTACACCAACCTGAGCCTTACGCAGATCAGCCTCGAATGCGGCTTCTGCGATCAGGCGCATTTCTGCCACATCTTCACCCGCAGCGAAGGCATCAATCCGTTTGCCTGGCGCTGTCAGGTGGTGCATGGCCTTAAAAGCAAAAGATCGCAGCCTTCGCCAGCGATCTTTTGATCCGGCTTTTTAACCTTTCAAGAACGCCAACAGGTCAGCGTTGAGCTGGTCCTTGTGGGTGTCCGTCAAACCGTGAGGGGCGCCCGGGTAAATCTTCAGGGTCGAGCCCTTCACCAGTCTGGCGGAGGAGACGCCCGCCGCTTCGTACGGCACCACCTGATCCGCGTCGCCATGCACCACCAGGGTCGGCACGTCGAACTTCTTCAAGTCTTCGGTGAAGTCGGTTTCCGAGAATGCCTTGATGCAGTCATAGGCGTTCTTGTGGCCGGCCATCATGCCCTGCATCCAGAACCAGTCGATCATGCCCTGGGACGGTTTCGCGTCAGGCTTGTTGAAGCCGAAGAACGGGCCGCTGGCGAGGTCAATGTACAGCTGCGAACGGTCGGCCAGCGAGGCCTGGCGGATGCCGTCGAACACTTCCAGCGGCAGGCCGCCGGGGTTGGCTTCGGTCTTGAGCATCAGCGGCGGCACCGCGGAAATCAGCCCGGCCTTGGCCACGCGTCCGGTGCCGTGGCGACCGATGTAACGCGCCACCTCGCCACCGCCGGTGGAGAAGCCGAACAGCACGGCGTTTTGCAGATCGAGCCGCTCGATCAACTGCGCCAGATCGTCGGCGTAATGGTCCATGTCATTGCCCGACCACGGCTGGCTGGAGCGCCCATGACCGCGACGGTCGTGGGCGATGACCCGGTAGCCCTTGGAGGCCAGGAAGATCATCTGCGACTCCCAGCTGTCGGCGTTCAGCGGCCAGCCGTGACTGAAGACAACCGGCTGACCGGTACCCCAGTCCTTGTAGTAAATCTCGACGCCGTCGCGGGTAGTGAAGGTGCTCATGGGTGATGCCTCCTTGATGAGGGTTGGGGGTGAATCAAACCGGTATCAGGTTCATGCGATCGGCCAGGCGCGCCACTCGCTCGCCCAGGTGCGCGGCGGTGCAGCGATCCTCGAGCGGTGGGGCATCGTCGGGGGATTGCTCGACATTCGACTGGGCCATGGCGCCGAGGGAGCTGCCCAGGCGATTGAGTTGGCCGTTGAACGCGCCAGTGCTGGAGCGTGCCGGCAGCAGGTCGAGGCCGACCCAGATCATCGAGTGCTGCGCGGCGAACACCGCCATCTGCAGCAAGGTGTTGAGCTTGTCGCCGCACAGGCAGCCGGAATTGGTGAAGCCTGCCGCGAGTTTGTCGCGCCAGGGCTGGGTCAGGTAGAACGCCGCCGTGGCCTCCATGAACGCCTTGAAGGCCGCCGAGGCGCTGCCCATGTAGGTCGGCGCGCCAAAGATGATGGCATCGGCGCGGTGCAGCCGCTCCCAGTGTTCGTCCACGTCCTCGACCGGAATCAACTGGCAGGTGCTGCCCAGGTGCCGTTCCACGCCCGCGGCCACGGCTTCGGCCATGACCCGGGTATGCCCGTAGCCACTGTGATAGACCACCACCACGTTGCTCATTGCTCTGTCCTTGCGATGGATTGAATCCCTTTGTAGGAGCAAGCTCGCTCCTACAGGCAGAGAGTTTTGGGCGCAGACCGGACTCAGGACGAGTTAAACGTTGTTAATTTTCCATGGCGCGCAAAAAGCCCCGGCAACCGAGATCCATCTGTCGCGCCCAATGATCACGGGGCCGACAGCCGCTGGCCGATACGCTAGAGTCAATGCCTGCCCCTTCAGTCACCCGGGCGGCGCATTGCGCTCTGTAAAAAACCTGAGGAATATGCTCGAAAACCGCGTACTAGACGGATGCAGCAGGAGCGACTCGTTGACCCTTTCCCCCGAACAGGCTGTGCATTTCGGCCCCTACCGGGTCTACCCCGGACAACGCCTGGTGATGGAGGCCGACCAGCCCTTGCGCCTGGGGCGACGCGCCATGGACATCCTGTTGATCCTGCTTGAGCACGCTGGCAACGTGGTGAGCAAGCAGCAACTGATCGCCCGGGTCTGGCCCAACAGCGTGGTCGAAGACATCAACCTGCGGGTGCACATGGCCGCGTTGCGCAAGGCGCTCGGCGACGGCCAGGCCGGCCAGCGCTACATCGTCACCGTGGCCCAGCGCGGGTACAGCTTCGTCGCACCGCACTCACTGGAACAGGCCGAGCAACCGCCAGCGCCCGTGGCCTGCGCGCCGAGCCAGCATAACCTGCCGGTGCGTCGCACACGCATGATCGGCCGGCAGACGCTGGTCGACAACCTGATGGAGCAACTGCCCCGCCAGCGCTTCATCACCCTGGTCGGCCCCGGCGGCATTGGCAAGACCACTGTGGCCTTGCGGGTCGCCGAACGAATGATCGGTCGCTACCGGGACGGCATTCGCCTGCTGGACCTGGCCCCGATCAACTGCCCACTGATGATCGACGGCCACCTGGCGACGTTGCTCGAACTGGCCCTGCACGACGACGCCCCCCTGAGCGGTCTTGCCGACTGTCTGCGCGACAGGCAAATGCTGTTGGTCATCGACAACTGCGAACACCTGGTCGACGCCATCGCCCAGCTCTGCGAAAACATTCTGCGCAGTGCGCCGCACGTGCATATTCTCGCCACCAGCCGCGAGAGCCTGCGGGCCGAAGGGGAATTCGTCCAGCGCCTGGAATCACTCGACTGCCCGCCGCCCATCGCCGTCCTCGACCGGGCCCAGGCCATGACCTTTTCCGCCTTGCAACTGTTTGTCGAGCGGGCCATGGCCAGCCATGACAGCTTTGAACTGACGGACGATGAACTGCCGCTGTTGATCGACATCTGCCACCGACTGGACGGCATACCACTGGCCATCGAACTGGCGGCGGCGCAAGTGGGCAACTTCGGATTGCCCGGCTTGCTGGCGCAGTTGCAAAGCAGCTTCCGGGTGTTGACCCAGCCCTGTCAGATGCCCCTGGCACGCCACCAGACCCTGCGCGCAACGTTGGACTGGAGCTTCGAGCTGCTCAATGCCTGCGAAAAGACCTGCCTGCGCCGACTCAGTGTGTTTCGCGGCAGCTTCACCCTGGAGTCGGCAGCGGCGGTGATTGTCGGCGAACACATCGAACCTCGCGAAGTGTTCGGCTCGATCACGCAACTGGTCGCCAAGTCGCTGTTGAACGTGGAGGTAGGCGACGAGGATGTTTACTACCGCCTGCTCGATACCACCCGCAGCTATGCCCTGGAAAAACTTGCGCAAACCTGCGACCTGCCCGGCACTCGGGAGCGGCATGCCGAGCGTTGCCTGGCGCTGATGCAACAGGCGCAGGACGACTGGGAGAAAACCTCGACCGGCCTGTGGCTCGAACGCTATGGCCGGGCTCTGGAGGACATCCGCGCTGCCCTCGATTGGGGTTTGCACGCGCAAGGGCCGCAGGCACTGGCGATACGTCTGGCCGCGACGTCTACGCCCCTGTGGCAGGAGTTGTCACTGCTCAAGGAGCACGGCGGTTATGTGCGCAAGGCGCTGGCCTTGCTCGAGCAGTCTGCCGAACCTTGCCCGCGCTTGCAGATGGCCCTTAAGCTGGCTTTGGGCAGTGCCTGTTACCACGTTCAAGGAGGTTGCGCCGAAACCGTTGGCGCCTTCGTCAGCGCCAGAGCCCTGGCCAGCCGACTCAAGGATGTGGCCGGTCAGTTGCGGGCGATTTCCGGGCACCTGGCGGTCAACCTCAGCTGCGGCCAATACCAGATGGCCCTGGAACAGAGCCGGCAATTCGATCGACTGGGGCTGCATGACGACGCCCTGATGTCCCTGAGCATGCATCGATTGCGGGTACTCGCCCTGCACTTCTGCGGCGACCAGCGACAGGCTGGGGAGCATGCCGAACAGGTGCTGCAACGCATGGCCCACAGCGGTCATCTCAACCGTTTCACCCATGGCTTCGGCGTGCAATACGACCAGAGCGTCGCGGCGCTGACCATCCACGCGCGCATCCTCTGGCTGCGAGGCCAACCGGAACAGGCCTGGCGCGCAGCCCGGCAGGCGCTGGACATCGCGCTGCAGATCAACCACGGCACGTCGATCTGTTACACCCTGGCGCTCGCCGGCTGCCTGATCGCCCACTACAACGGCGACACCCGCAGCGCCCGCGAACTCCTGCGCCTGCTGCTGCAACAGACGCAGAAACACTCGGTGCTGCTGTTCCATGACTGGGCGCAACACTACGCTCAGGTGATCGGCGGCACCGACGTTCGGCCAACCAGCCGCCAACGTGTCGGTTTGATCAAGGACATCATGGTCACGCTGGATTCAACCTGTGTCGACGATGACCTGCTCGAACGTGCGCAAAGCGGTGTTTCAGACTGGAGCACGGCAGAGATTCTGCGGGCCAGGGCTACGACGTTGCTGGTAACCGATTGCCCGGTCAAAACCGCGACGGCAGAAACCGTACTGCTGAAGGCACTCAACGTGGCCAGGACTCAGGGTGCGCTGGCCTGGGAATTGCGCAGCGCCACCTCGCTGGCGCAGTTGTGGCAACGTCAGGGCAACCCCCAACGGGCGCATCAATTGCTGGCCCCGATCTACCAGCGCTACACCGAAGGTTTCGCCACGCCCGACTTGATGACCGTTCGCCGGCTACTCGACGAGTTGCAATGCCACCTGCGCGCCTGAAGGCCGGTGCGTCTGACTGACGTAACCGGCATAGCGAATTTCGAGGGCGCGCAAGTCTCCACTGAGTTCGAGTTTTTCCAGGGCGTAGGTGCGGGTGGTGTTGAGGAAACGGTAACGGGTCACACCGCCGCCCTGCTCCTGGGACAGCAGTGACTTGAGTGTGAGGTTGTCCAGCACCTCGATCAGCTCGGCGACGGGCAACGCGTCGCAGCTGATCACGCCGATCGCGGCGTCCTGGGTGAAGGCCATCTTGAACACCGCCAGCTGCTGCAATACGGATTGCTCCAGCGGACTCAACCGTTCGTAGCTCCAGTCCAGCGCAGCCTTGAGCGTCTGGTGCCGGGGCACGGCCGTGCGGCGGCCCTGGGACAGCAGCTGAAAACAGTTGTCGAGTTGCGCCTGCAACCCCACCAGCGCCAGCGCATCGATTTGCGCCGCCGCCAATTCAATCGCCAGCGGCAGGCCGTCGAGGCGCCGGCAGATTTCCCGTACGGTCTTGAGGTCTTGCTCGCGCAGGGTGAACCCTTGCTGACGAGTTCGGGCACGGCTGACGAACAACTGCACCGCCGAATAGCCCATGACCTCGGCAACGCTGCGCAGCGCTGACGCCGGCGGCACCGCCAGCGGTGGCAGACGCAATACGGTTTCGCCCGCTGCCTTTAGCGGCTCGCGGCTGGTGGCGAGGATCGACAGTCGCGGCAGCGCAGCCAGCAGCGTTTCGATCAACGTCTGGCAGCGTTCGAGCAGGTGTTCGCAATTGTCCAGGACCAACAAGGCATGCCGCTGCGCCAGCGCCTCCAACGTGGTGCCGACCTCCAGCCCAAGGGTTCGTGTGAGGTGATCGGTCACTTGCGCCGGGTCATCGATCGCCGCCAGGTCCACCAGCCACACGCCGTGCCGATAGTGCTGCAGCAACAGTTCGGCCACGCGCAGCGCCACGGTGGTCTTGCCGATCCCGCAAGGCCCGACCAGGGTCATGAATCGCCGTACCGGCAACTGCCGCACCAGGCTGCCGACAATCGCATCGCGCCCGGTGATCGGCGTGAGACGCGCCGGCAAGTTGTGCAGGGGCTTTTTTAAGGTCTCGCTCGGGAACGCTACGGGCTGCGGCGAATGCTGTACCGGGGCGACAAAACTGTAGCCGCGCTGGGGAATGTTGACGATGTAGCACTGGCCGTTCTGGCCGTCCCCCAAGGCTCGGCGCAGGGCGGCAATGTGAACCCGCAGGTTGATCTCTTCGACCACGGAGCGCGGCCAGACCTGCGCAATCAACTCTTCCTTGCTGACCACCGAACCTGCGTGCTCGACCAGCACCTGCAACACATCAAGGGCGCGGCCGCCCAGGCGCAGCGGTCGATCACCTTGTAGCACCAGGCGCTGACTGAGGTGGAAAGCGTAGGGCCCGAATTGCAACACCGCTTCGCTGTTCAAATCTCTGAGGCTGTTCATGCGCTGTCACCCGCTGGAAGCCTGGCTCGGTACGTGAGTCCATCCCAGGCTCCGCACCTTCCTTGCAATGCGTTCAGCGATATATTGGCAGGCCTCGGTGACGGTACAACTGCCACGGGGGGAGCGTCACGGCCATTGCGGTGCGCATGACGGACACGCGCGCTAGCTGAACTGCTCGCGGTATTGGGTCGGGGTCAGTCCGAGCTTTTCACTGAACAGAAAACGCATGTGCCGCACACTGCCGAAGCCACTTTTGAAGGCCACGGTCTTGAGCGGCAACTCGGTGGTTTCCAGCAGGCTCCTGGCGCAATCGATCCGCGCGCTTTGCAGAAACTCCATCGGCGTCATGCTCACTTCCCGGGCGAACACCCTGGCGAAATGCCGCGGGCTCATGTTGGCCAGACCGGCCATGCGCTCGATGCTGTAGGTTTCATCGAGATGTTCAAGCATATGGTTCTGCACCCGGGTAATCGCCGTTTCGTGAGGGGCCACCGCCGCCATCAACGGGCTGAACTGCGCCTGCCCGCCCTGGCGTTTCATCACCACCAGCAACACCTTGGCCACGTCCTGGGCGACTTTTTTGCCGTGGTCCTGGGCCACCACCGACAAGGCCAGATCGATCCCGGCGGTGACGCCACCGGAGGTGATCAGGTTGCGGTCCTGGACAAAGATCTGATCGGTCTCGACGGTCGCCTTCGGGAAGCCCTTGATCAGTCGCTCGGTGTAGTGCCAGTGGGTGGTGACGCGATAGCCGTCGAGCAAACCCGCGTGCCCCAGCACGAACGCCCCGGTGCAGATCGAGCCATAAGCGGCGGACCGGCTGACGTTGTGCCTGAGCCAGTCGAGCAATGGCGGATGCCGTTCGTTGTAGGCACCGGGGCCACCGGGTATCAATAGCAAGTCAAAACCTTCGCAGGCCTGGTCGATGTGCCGGTCAGCGTGCACGCTCACCCCGTTGGACGCACGCAGTGCGCCGTGCTCGGTGCCGATGGTCGACAGCACATAGTGATCGTCGGGTTTCAGGTATCGATTGGCGATGGAGAACACTTCCATGGGCCCGGCCATGTCGAGCAGGAGAAAGTCGGGAAACAGCACCATTGCGACGGTTTTCATGGATTGGAGTTCACTGGGATCAATAAGGTCGGCACACCAATCCTTGTGGGAGCGGGCTTGCTCGCGAAGGCGTCGTGTCATTCACAAATATGTAGCCTGACACGACGCCTTCGCGAGCAAGCCCGCTCCCACAGGATTCTTGCTGTGCATTATGGCCATGTACGACGCAAAGGTCGGAAAAGAATAGCTGATTCGCACCCGAATATTGTCAACCTGACAGAGACAGTATTTCAATTTCCATCTACTTATTGCACCAACCAGTAACCATTAACCTTCTCCTCACTCGGACGAATTCACGTCCCCACAGGAGATTTCATCATGCTGACTCTTCGCAAAGCCTCGGATCGTGGCCTGGCCAATCACGGCTGGTTGAAATCGTTCCATACCTTTTCCTTCGCCAACTATCGCAACCCGAAAGAGCAGGGTTTTTCCGACCTGCTGGTGATCAACGACGACCGCGTCGCCGCCGGCAAAGGCTTCGGCCAGCACCCGCACCGCGACATGGAGATTTTCTCCTATGTGCTTGAAGGTGCCCTGGAACACAAGGACACCCTGGGCACCGGTTCGGTGATCCGCCCCGGCGATGTGCAACTGATGAGCGCAGGCAGCGGCGTGGCCCACAGTGAGTTCAACCACTCCGGCACCCGGGCGGTGCACTTTCTGCAGATCTGGATCGTGCCCGACGTCAGCGGCGCCAAACCGCGTTATCAGCAAGAGCATTTCAGCACCCAGAAGAAACGCGGGCGCCTGCAACTGATCATCTCGCCGGACGGCGCCAAGGGTTCGCTCAAGGTACGTCAGGATGCGCGGGTGTATGCCGGCCTGATCGACGGCAAGGAAAGCGCCACCCTGGAGCTGGCCGCCAACCGTTACGCCTATGTGCATGTGGCCCGGGGCAGCATCGAACTCAACGGTGTGTTGTTGCAGGAAGGCGACGGTGTGCGGGTCCGCGAAGAACAGGCACTAACCTTGAACCACGGCGTGGATGCTGAAGTGCTGGTGTTCGACCTGCGCCCACAGGAACTGCCGGAAATGCCGTAACAAAACCCTGCAGGAGCGAGCCTGCTCGCGATGCGTTGTGTCATTCAACAGTGATGTCGTCTGACAGTCCGCCATCGTCGGAACGCCGCCCGGAGCAGGCTCGCTCCTACAGGTTATTCGCCGGTCCTGGCGAACCCCGCGACAATCTCATCGATCACCGCCTGGACCCTGGCTGGCTCGCAGGACTCCTGAGGTTTCGCGATCTCTACGCTCTATTCCCCCTGATAACGGGCCCGATAGCGCCCCGGGCTTTCCCCGGTCCACTTCTTGAACGCCCGATGGAAGGCGCTGGGTTCCTGGAATCCAAGTCGCTCGGCGATATCGCTGATGCTCGCATCGCTCTGACGCAATTGCTCAAAGGCCACGCCACGGCGTACTTCGTCCTTGATCTCCTGATAGGAACAGCCTTCACGCTCCAGTTTGCGGCGGAAGGTGCTGGGGCTCAGGTGCTGTTCCAGGGCAAAGGCCTGCAAGGTCGGCCACTCACTGTAGTGACTGCCGCGCAAGCGCTGATGAACCTGGGATGCCAAACCGTGCTGGTTACGGAAGCGGATCACCAGCCATTGCGGCGCGGTACGCAGGAACACTTTCAACGACGCCAGGTCCTGAACCACGGGCAGGCGCAAGTAGTGGCTGGCAAATTCGATTTCGGTACGCTCGGCACCAAAGGTCAGGTTGGGGCCCCAAAGCAGGCGGTCGTCACCCAGCGACAAGCGTGAATGGCGGAAGTCCGCACGGTCAATGGGAATGCGCCGCCCGCCCAGCCAGCACAGCAGACTGATCATCAACACCAGGAAGGTTTCTTCACCAAACCGGCTGGCATCGTTGTCCGTCGAACGGGTTTCCAGGCTGATCACCGCACGCTTGCCACGCACCGCCAGCGAGCCGCGAAAGTCGCGCAGGAACAACCCGAAGTTGGCCAGGCACTGACGCATGGCCTTGTGCAGATCGGGCTCCTGAATCAGGGCGCGGCAAATCAGGGCGAAACTCCCCGGCGGCATGCCATGGGAGTCGAGCCCGAAAAACTCATCGTCGAGCTCGCGGATCTGGATCAGCCACAACGCCGCAAACGCGTTGGCCGGCACTCGCGCCGTGGGTTGGCGCATGACCGCCGGATCAATGCCCGCCTGTTCGAGCACGGCCGTCACGCGCTGCGGATCATCCCTCAGCCCATGGATCATTGCCTGCACGAAATAGGCGGCAACCGAGTCCTTTTCCCGCATTGGTTCGCTTCTCTCTCATCACCCGAATGGCAAAAAACATCAGTGCCGTTGAACAGTTTTGGCATAGGACAACCGCCCTGCCGGCTCTAGACTCGCGGCAATAGTACGCCTTCGGCCGCAATCGCGGCCAAGGTATCGCAGGGTTTGATCGAAGGATGGGAAGATGAATCTGCAAAACATCGGGGTGATCGGTGCGGGCACCATGGGCAACGGCATCGCGCAAGTCTGCGCCATGGCCGGTTTCAACGTGACCTTGCTCGACATATCCGAAAGCGCTTTGCAAAAAGCCGTCGCAACGGTCGGTAAAAACCTGGACCGGCAGATCGCCAAGGAAACCCTGACGCCGGAGCAGAAACAGGCGACCCTCGACAAAATCCGCACCAGCACCGATTACAGCAGCCTGCAAAACGCGCAACTGGTCATCGAAGCGGCCACTGAAAATCTCGACCTGAAATTGCGTGTGCTGCAACAGATCGCCGCGCAGGTCGGCAACGAATGCGTCATTGCCTCCAATACCTCGTCGCTGTCGATCACCCAACTCGCCGCCAGTGTCAGCCAGCCTGAGCGCTTCATCGGCCTGCATTTCTTCAACCCGGTGCCGGTGATGGGCCTGATCGAAGTCATTCGCGGCCTGCAAACCAGTGACGCGACCCACCAACTGGCGCTGGACATGGCGACCACCCTTGGCAAAACCGCGATTACCGCGGGTAACCGTCCGGGGTTCGTGGTCAACCGGATCCTGGTGCCGATGATCAACGAAGCGATCCTGGTGTTCCAGGAAGGCCTGGCCAGCGCCGAAGACATCGACGCCGGCATGCGCCTGGGCTGCAATCAGCCCATCGGCCCATTGGCCCTGGCGGACCTGATTGGCCTGGACACCCTGTTGTCGATCCTCGAAGCCTTCTATGACGGTTTCAACGACAGCAAATATCGCCCGGCGCCGTTGCTCAAGGAAATGGTCGCCGCCGGTTACCTGGGACGCAAAACGGGGCGCGGCTTCCATGCCTATGCCTGAGCGTTGCTCGCGCTTTGCCGAGTACCGGGACAAGGTCCTGGAGCTGTTTGCCTGCAAGGGGTTCGGCCAGGTCGGCATGCGTGAGCTCGCGACGTGCCTGGGGCTCTCCCCAGGCTCGCTGTATCACCATTACCCCAGCAAACAGCATCTGCTGCTCGACCTGATCGAGGAGTTCTACGAGGAGCTGCTGGCCACCCTGGGACGTATCCAGCAAAAGGCCCCGGGCAAGCGCGACAAACTCAACGGCCTGATCCGCGCCCATCTGAATCTGCATCGGGAGATGCCTTGGCATTTCCGCCTGGTGGAGCGCGACAGCGGCTGCCTGAACGAAGAGCAACAGGCTCGGGTCCGGCAATTGCGCGAGCAATACGAACGCACGTTGCTGAGGATGCTGGGCGCGAAGTCGCGCTTCAGCGAGCAAGGCCTGCTGGCGGCCGGGCATGCCATTGGCGCCCTGCTCAACAGCGCTCCCAGCTGGCTGACGCCACATTTGCTGGACGAGCAGGAGCGTGATGAGTTGCTGGAGAGCATGGTCAGCGGCGCCATCGAACGTGTGCTGGCGCCACGGCGTGTGCCGGAGGCAATAAGCCTGGCGCGTCCTATCGAAAAAACATCTAAAGAAACCCAGGCCCCGACGACGATTTAGCGCTTTGCTTGTCGGCTCGACACAATCGGAATTCGCCGACAAACCCGGCGTCCAAACCGATGTGTGTACTCGAGCACCTGGAGCCGACCATGAAAATCAATCCCTACCTTATCTTCAACGGCAACTGCAAAGCTGCCTTCACGTTCTACGCCCAATGCCTGCAAGGCCAGAGCGAAGCCATGCTGACCTTCGGCGAAACGCCGGCCGCCGAGCATGTCCCCAAGGATCTGCACAACCTGATCATCCATACCCGCCTGATAGTGGGCGATCAGGCGATCATGGGGTCAGACACCACACCGGATCGCCCCGTCCAGGGCATGAGTGGTTGCTCGATTTCACTCAACGTCGACAGCATTGCCGAGGCCGAGCGGGTCTTCAATGCGCTGGCCGACGGTGGCACTGTGCAAATGCCACTGGAGACCACGTTCTGGGCGGCGCGCTTCGGCATGCTGGTGGACCGTTTTGGTGTGTCGTGGATGGTCAACTGCGAAAAGGATCAGTGAGAGGCCTTGGTTGATCGACAGTCTTCAAGGCACAAAAAAGCCCAACCTGAAAAGGTTGGGCGTTCTGGCAACTCCCGGCCTGTCTGCTACCGTCAACTAGCCACATGGATAGCAGCGAACCAGAGGAGCGAACCCACCATGCCAGCCCACGACCGGTCCTGGTCCACCCGATTCAAATGCTTGCTACTGGCCGGTGGAGTGATCACCAGCTTGCTGGCCCTCAATGGTTGCGCCACTGTCGATGCACAGACCACCGCCTATGTCGGCGTAGAACATCCGGCACCGACATCGCCGGACCAGGTAGTCGTGCTGCGTTCGGAACCTCTGCGTCCACATGTGCGTCTGGGTGAAGTGCTGATCGACGCCAGCATCGACCCTGCCCCACCGATTACCGAAGTCGAACAGAAGCTGCGGGAAGAGTCCGCCAAACTCGGTGGCGACGCGGTGGTAGTGGTCTATGACCACATTCAGGCGGTGGGTGCCTACGCCAGCGGGCCGCTGTGGGCTCGCGACGTGACGACCATCGAGGGACGCAAACTCAAAGGCATCGTGATCAAGTACCAGTAGATATCTCCCCGGAAGACAGCGTCAACGGAGGTTGAATTTGAATGACGTGGTGATCGCCCTCATCGTCTTCGCCTGCCTGTCCGCCAGCGCACTGCTGGGCTCGTACGTGAGGGAGCGATTACCGAGCCATCATCTGAGCGATGACTCCGTGGCGGTGGTGAAGCTGGCCACCGGCCTCATCGCAACGATGTCGGCACTGGTCCTCGGCCTGCTGGTTTCCTCTGCCAAAGGTACCTTCGATACGGCCAATGCCGAACTGGAGGGCGCGGCGGCGAAAGTCGTTCAATTCGACCGCGTGCTGGCCCGCTACGGCCCCGACACCCAAGGCATCCGCACCGAGCTCAAGCACAACTACGCCGAAGTCACCCAAGTGCTCGCGACCCGCGATCACGGGCAGATTGAAAAACTCGATAGCCCCGAAGTCATCCGTCGCTCCGAAGGCCTGCAACGCCAGGTCGAATCACTGACGCCCGGCAACGATGATCAGCGCTCGCTCAAGGCCAAGGCATTGCAAGACATGGACACCGTGTTTGCCACCCGCTGGCTGACCCTGCTGCAGGCCAATCAATCGATTCCACCGGTGATGCTGGTGATCCTGGTGACGTGGCTGGGGATTATCTTCGGTTCGTTCGGCCTGTTTGCACCCTGCAACGGCACCATTGTCGCCGTATTGCTGATGTGTGCCCTGTCGACGGGGGCAACCATCTTGCTGGTAGAGGAGCTCAATCGTCCACTTGATGGTTTTATATGTGTGTCGCTGGAACCCTTGGAGCACACGCTAGAGCGGTTGGGGCAGTAATTTCCATTTCCTGCGGACAAAAACAAAACCCCAACTGCTTTCGCAATTGGGGTTTCGGAATTTAATCTTGACGATGACCTACTCTCACATGGGGAAACCCCACACTACCATCGGCGATGCATCGTTTCACTGCTGAGTTCGGGATGGGATCAGGTGGTTCCAACGCTCTATGGTCGTCAAGAAATTCGGGTACTGAGTCGTGGCCAGTTGGCCGCGCTTCAGCAAATTGGGTATGTGACAGCTTTCGGTGTTTTGTAAGATTCGAACTTTCGGTTCTTTCGTCTTCACACACCGCAATCTGATGCTCTTTCGAGTAGTCAAATTGCTTGGGTGTTATATGGTCAAGCCTCACGGGCAATTAGTATTGGTTAGCTCAACGCCTCACAGCGCTTACACACCCAACCTATCAACGTCGTAGTCTTCGACGGCCCTTCAGGGGACTCAAGGTCCCAGTGAGATCTCATCTTGAGGCAAGTTTCCCGCTTAGATGCTTTCAGCGGTTATCTTTTCCGAACATAGCTACCCGGCAATGCCACTGGCGTGACAACCGGAACACCAGAGGTTCGTCCACTCCGGTCCTCTCGTACTAGGAGCAGCCCCTCTCAAATCTCAAACGTCCACGGCAGATAGGGACCGAACTGTCTCACGACGTTCTAAACCCAGCTCGCGTACCACTTTAAATGGCGAACAGCCATACCCTTGGGACCGGCTTCAGCCCCAGGATGTGATGAGCCGACATCGAGGTGCCAAACACCGCCGTCGATATGAACTCTTGGGCGGTATCAGCCTGTTATCCCCGGAGTACCTTTTATCCGTTGAGCGATGGCCCTTCCATACAGAACCACCGGATCACTAAGACCTACTTTCGTACCTGCTCGACGTGTCTGTCTCGCAGTCAAGCGCGCTTTTGCCTTTATACTCTACGACCGATTTCCGACCGGTCTGAGCGCACCTTCGTACTCCTCCGTTACTCTTTAGGAGGAGACCGCCCCAGTCAAACTACCCACCATACACTGTCCTCGATCCGGATAACGGACCTGAGTTAGAACCTCAAAGTTGCCAGGGTGGTATTTCAAGGTTGGCTCCACGCGAACTGGCGTCCACGCTTCAAAGCCTCCCACCTATCCTACACAAGCAAATTCAAAGTCCAGTGCAAAGCTATAGTAAAGGTTCACGGGGTCTTTCCGTCTAGCCGCGGATACACTGCATCTTCACAGCGATTTCAATTTCACTGAGTCTCGGGTGGAGACAGCGCCGCCATCGTTACGCCATTCGTGCAGGTCGGAACTTACCCGACAAGGAATTTCGCTACCTTAGGACCGTTATAGTTACGGCCGCCGTTTACCGGGGCTTCGATCAAGAGCTTCGCGTTAGCTAACCCCATCAATTAACCTTCCGGCACCGGGCAGGCGTCACACCCTATACGTCCACTTTCGTGTTTGCAGAGTGCTGTGTTTTTAATAAACAGTCGCAGCGGCCTGGTATCTTCGACCGGCGTGGGCTTACGGAGCAAGTCCTTCACCCTCACCGGCGCACCTTCTCCCGAAGTTACGGTGCCATTTTGCCTAGTTCCTTCACCCGAGTTCTCTCAAGCGCCTTGGTATTCTCTACCCAACCACCTGTGTCGGTTTGGGGTACGGTTCCTGGTTACCTGAAGCTTAGAAGCTTTTCTTGGAAGCATGGCATCAACCACTTCGTGTTCCAAAGGAACACTCGTCATCAGCTCTCGGCCTTAGAATCCCGGATTTACCTAAGATTCCAGCCTACCACCTTAAACTTGGACAACCAACGCCAAGCTGGCCTAGCCTTCTCCGTCCCTCCATCGCAATAACCAGAAGTACAGGAATATTAACCTGTTTTCCATCGACTACGCTTTTCAGCCTCGCCTTAGGGACCGACTAACCCTGCGTCGATTAACGTTGCGCAGGAAACCTTGGTCTTTCGGCGTGGGTGTTTTTCACACCCATTGTCGTTACTCATGTCAGCATTCGCACTTCTGATACCTCCAGCAAGCTTCTCAACTCACCTTCACAGGCTTACAGAACGCTCCTCTACCGCATCACCCGAAGGTGATACCCGTAGCTTCGGTGTATGGTTTGAGCCCCGTTACATCTTCCGCGCAGGCCGACTCGACTAGTGAGCTATTACGCTTTCTTTAAAGGGTGGCTGCTTCTAAGCCAACCTCCTAGCTGTCTAAGCCTTCCCACATCGTTTCCCACTTAACCATAACTTTGGGACCTTAGCTGACGGTCTGGGTTGTTTCCCTTTTCACGACGGACGTTAGCACCCGCCGTGTGTCTCCCATGCTCGGCACTTGTAGGTATTCGGAGTTTGCATCGGTTTGGTAAGTCGGGATGACCCCCTAGCCGAAACAGTGCTCTACCCCCTACAGTGATACATGAGGCGCTACCTAAATAGCTTTCGAGGAGAACCAGCTATCTCCGAGCTTGATTAGCCTTTCACTCCGATCCACAGGTCATCCGCTAACTTTTCAACGGTAGTCGGTTCGGTCCTCCAGTCAGTGTTACCTAACCTTCAACCTGCCCATGGATAGATCGCCCGGTTTCGGGTCTATTCCCAGCGACTAGACGCCCTATTAAGACTCGCTTTCGCTACGCCTCCCCTATTCGGTTAAGCTCGCCACTGAAAATAAGTCGCTGACCCATTATACAAAAGGTACGCAGTCACCCAACAAAGTGGGCTCCCACTGCTTGTACGCATACGGTTTCAGGATCTATTTCACTCCCCTCTCCGGGGTTCTTTTCGCCTTTCCCTCACGGTACTAGTTCACTATCGGTCAGTCAGTAGTATTTAGCCTTGGAGGATGGTCCCCCCATATTCAGACAAAGTTTCTCGTGCTCCGTCCTACTCGATTTCATGACTAAGAGATTTTCGCGTACAGGGCTATCACCCACTATGGCCGCACTTTCCAGAGCGTTCCGCTAATCTCAAAGCCACTTAAGGGCTAGTCCCCGTTCGCTCGCCACTACTAAGGGAATCTCGGTTGATTTCTTTTCCTCAGGGTACTTAGATGTTTCAGTTCCCCTGGTTCGCCTCTTGCACCTATGTATTCAGTACAAGATAACCATCTTATGATGGCTGGGTTCCCCCATTCAGACATCTCCGGATCAAAGTCTGTTTGCCGACTCCCCGAAGCTTTTCGCAGGCTACCACGTCTTTCATCGCCTCTGACTGCCAAGGCATCCACCGTATGCGCTTCTTCACTTGACCATATAACCCCAAGCAATCTGGTTATACTATGAAGACGACATTCGCCGAAAATTCGATTGAGCTCCTAAGAGCAACTCACAAATTTTACCTTAGCCTGATCCGTTACCAGTGAAAGTAACGTTCAGTCTATCTTTCTATCACATACCCAAATTTTTAAAGAACGAACTAGTCAAAGACTAGAAATCAACATTCACCATCGTCTCGATGGAATGCTCATTTCTAAGCTTTATACAATCAGAAGCAGTAGTGGTGGAGCCAAACGGGATCGAACCGTTGACCTCCTGCGTGCAAGGCAGGCGCTCTCCCAGCTGAGCTATGGCCCCGTATTTCTACAGGCGTTTCCCACACAAAATTGGTGGGTCTGGGCAGATTCGAACTGCCGACCTCACCCTTATCAGGGGTGCGCTCTAACCAACTGAGCTACAGACCCAATTTCGGGCTGCTTCTTATCGTCTTCTTCAATGAATCAAGCAATTCGTGTGGGAACTTATGGAGCAGCTGAGTCGTCGATTAAGGAGGTGATCCAGCCGCAGGTTCCCCTACGGCTACCTTGTTACGACTTCACCCCAGTCATGAATCACACCGTGGTAACCGTCCTCCCGAAGGTTAGACTAGCTACTTCTGGTGCAACCCACTCCCATGGTGTGACGGGCGGTGTGTACAAGGCCCGGGAACGTATTCACCGCGACATTCTGATTCGCGATTACTAGCGATTCCGACTTCACGCAGTCGAGTTGCAGACTGCGATCCGGACTACGATCGGTTTTGTGGGATTAGCTCCACCTCGCGGCTTGGCAACCCTCTGTACCGACCATTGTAGCACGTGTGTAGCCCAGGCCGTAAGGGCCATGATGACTTGACGTCATCCCCACCTTCCTCCGGTTTGTCACCGGCAGTCTCCTTAGAGTGCCCACCATTACGTGCTGGTAACTAAGGACAAGGGTTGCGCTCGTTACGGGACTTAACCCAACATCTCACGACACGAGCTGACGACAGCCATGCAGCACCTGTCTCAATGTTCCCGAAGGCACCAATCCATCTCTGGAAAGTTCATTGGATGTCAAGGCCTGGTAAGGTTCTTCGCGTTGCTTCGAATTAAACCACATGCTCCACCGCTTGTGCGGGCCCCCGTCAATTCATTTGAGTTTTAACCTTGCGGCCGTACTCCCCAGGCGGTCAACTTAATGCGTTAGCTGCGCCACTAAGAGCTCAAGGCTCCCAACGGCTAGTTGACATCGTTTACGGCGTGGACTACCAGGGTATCTAATCCTGTTTGCTCCCCACGCTTTCGCACCTCAGTGTCAGTATCAGTCCAGGTGGTCGCCTTCGCCACTGGTGTTCCTTCCTATATCTACGCATTTCACCGCTACACAGGAAATTCCACCACCCTCTACCATACTCTAGCTTGTCAGTTTTGAATGCAGTTCCCAGGTTGAGCCCGGGGCTTTCACATCCAACTTAACAAACCACCTACGCGCGCTTTACGCCCAGTAATTCCGATTAACGCTTGCACCCTCTGTATTACCGCGGCTGCTGGCACAGAGTTAGCCGGTGCTTATTCTGTCGGTAACGTCAAAACACTAACGTATTAGGTTAATGCCCTTCCTCCCAACTTAAAGTGCTTTACAATCCGAAGACCTTCTTCACACACGCGGCATGGCTGGATCAGGCTTTCGCCCATTGTCCAATATTCCCCACTGCTGCCTCCCGTAGGAGTCTGGACCGTGTCTCAGTTCCAGTGTGACTGATCATCCTCTCAGACCAGTTACGGATCGTCGCCTTGGTGAGCCATTACCTCACCAACTAGCTAATCCGACCTAGGCTCATCTGATAGCGCAAGGCCCGAAGGTCCCCTGCTTTCTCCCGTAGGACGTATGCGGTATTAGCGTTCCTTTCGAAACGTTGTCCCCCACTACCAGGCAGATTCCTAGGCATTACTCACCCGTCCGCCGCTGAATTCAGGAGCAAGCTCCTGTCATCCGCTCGACTTGCATGTGTTAGGCCTGCCGCCAGCGTTCAATCTGAGCCATGATCAAACTCTTCAGTTCAAACATCTTTGGGTTTTGAGAAAACCCTAAACTTGGCTCAGCAATCGTTGGTTACATCTTTGATTTCTCGCGGAGTAACTTGTGATGCTGATAATCTGTTGACTAGCAGTCTGACTCCACAAGCACCCACACGAATTGCTTGATTCAGTTGTTAAAGAGCGGTTGGTTAAGATCTTTCGTCTCAACCGAGGCGCGCATTCTACAGCAGCCTCATTTGCTGTCAAGTGGTATTTTTCAGAAGCTTTCAAAGTTTCCTTTGTAACTTCAACCACTTGCGCTTCAGATCTCTCGTCAGCGGGAGGCGAATTCTACAGCGTTACACGCTGCTGTCAACACCTCTTTTTCAACTCCCTTTCGGCTTCGATGAACTGAAGCAACCTGCTGTCGAAAACTGCGTAACTCTTTGTTTACCAAGGAGTTTTCCGTTTCGACCGCGCCGGAAGTGGGGCGAATTATAGACATCTATAATCTGCCGTCAAGCACTGATTCGGGTTTTCTATCAATAACCTGCAGAAAGCAGTAAAACGCCCCAAAGGACGCCTATATAGAAGAGCCAGAACGCCCCTCTATATAGAAGAGCTTCCTCATAGGCAGCCACAGCCCATGTCATAGCCAAAAAGCGGGACCACCGCGTACGGACGATTAGCCGGCCGCCAAAAAACAAAAAAGCACCCAAGGTGCTTTTTTGTTATCGCTATCAGCTGAACAAGGCCGCCACCCTCGCCCGCGCCATGTGCAGCTTTTTATAGCTGTCGATCAGACGAAGGTGCCTGTCGAGCCCTTCCAGTTTCATGCTCGTCGGCGTCAGACCATAGAAACGTACGCTGCCATCCACGGACCCTATCGCTGCGTCCATCCGCTCGTTGCCGAACATCCGGCGGAAGTTGACCTCGTAGTCGCTCAGTTCCAGATCATCGTCCAGCTGCATTTCCAGCACGACGTTCACGGCTTGATAAAACAAGCCGCGCTCGACGGTGTTGTCGTTGTATTGCAAGAAGGCTTCCACCAGATCCTTGGCCTGGTCAAACTTCTGCAAGGCGAGATAAATCAGCAGCCTCAGCTCCAGGATCGTCAACTTGCCCCAAGGCGTGTTGTCGTCGAACTCGATGCCGATCAAGGTGGTGATGTCGGTGTAATCATCCAGCTCGCTGTTTTCCAGACCCTGGGCCAACGATCTCAGGCCGACTTTGCTCAGGCTGTGCAGATTGAGGATGTCAGCGCGGAACTGCAGCGCTTTGTTGGTGTTATCCCAGATCAAATCTTCTACCGGATAAATTTCCGAGTAATCCGGCACCAGAATGCGGCAGGCCTTGGCGCCAATGTGCTCATAGACCGCCATGTACACTTCTTTGCCCATGTCTTCGAGAATGCCGAACAAGGTCGTGGCCTCTTCGGTATTGGAGTTTTCGCCTTGACCGGAGAAATCCCACTCAACGAATTCGAAATCCGCCTTGGCACTGAAGAAACGCCACGAGACCACACCGCTGGAATCGATAAAGTGCTCGACGAAATTGTTCGGCTCAGTCACCGCCTGACCTTCGAAGGTCGGCTGAGGCAGGTCGTTCAGGCCTTCGAAACTGCGGCCTTGCAGCAGCTCCGTCAGGCTGCGCTCCAGCGCCACTTCCAGGCTTGGATGCGCGCCGAACGAGGCAAACACGCCACCGGTACGCGGGTTCATCAGGGTCACGCACATCACCGGGAACTCCCCGCCCAGCGATGCATCCTTGACCAGCACCGGGAAGCCCTGCTCTTCCAGGGCCTGGATACCGGCCAGGATGCCCGGGTATTTCGCCAGCACTTCCTGCGGCACATCCGGCAGGGCCATTTCGCCTTCGAGGATTTCGCGTTTGACCGCGCGTTCGAAGATCTCCGACAGGCACTGCACCTGGGCCTCGGCCAGCGTGTTGCCGGCGCTCATGCCATTGCTCAGGAACAGGTTTTCGATCAGGTTGGACGGGAAGTACACCACCTCATTGTCCGACTGGCGCACAAACGGCAGTGAACAGATGCCGCGCTGGGTATTGCCGGAGTTGGTGTCGTACAGATGCGAGCCACGCAACTCGCCATCCCGGTCGTAGACCTTCAGGCAGTACTCGTCGAGGATTTCAGTCGGCAGTTCGTCCTTCGGGCCAGGCTTGAACCAGCGCTCGTCCGGGTAATGCACAAACGCCGCGTTGGCGATGTCCTCGCCCCAGAACTGATCGTTGTAGAAGAAGTTGCAGTTGAGCCGCTCGATAAACTCGCCCAGTGCCGATGCCAGCGCGCCTTCTTTGGTCGCGCCCTTGCCGTTGGTAAAACACATTGGCGAGTGCGCATCGCGGATGTGCAGCGACCACACATTGGGAACGATATTGCGCCACGAAGCGATTTCAATCTTCATGCCCAGGTCGGCCAGGATGCCCGACATGTTGGCGATGGTTTGCTCCAGCGGCAGGTCCTTGCCCACGATGTAGGTGCCCGCTTCGCCAGTCGAGTGCGGCATCAGCAACGCCTGGGCATCGGCGTCGAGGTTTTCGACCTCTTCAATCACGAACTCAGGCCCGGTTTGCACCACCTTCTTTACAGTGCAACGGTCGATGGAGCGCAAGATCCCCTGACGATCCTTGGCGGAGATGTCCGCCGGCAATTCAACCTGAATTTTGAAAATCTGGTTGTAGCGGTTTTCCGGATCAACAATGTTGTTCTGCGACAGGCGGATATTTTCGGTGGGGATATTGCGAGTTTCGCAATACAACTTCACGAAGTACGCCGCACACAACGCCGACGAAGCCAGGAAGTAATCGAACGGTCCCGGCGCCGAGCCATCGCCCTTGTAGCGAATGGGTTGATCGGCAATCACCGTGAAGTCATCGAACTTGGCTTCAAGTCGAAGGTTGTCGAGAAAGTTGACCTTGATTTCCATGTGCGATTACCAGAATAACGAGCTA
Organism: Pseudomonas sp. KH_046_1; assembly: GCF_057839025.1. Taxonomy (NCBI): domain Bacteria; kingdom Pseudomonadati; phylum Pseudomonadota; class Gammaproteobacteria; order Pseudomonadales; family Pseudomonadaceae; genus Pseudomonas; species Pseudomonas sp. KH_046_1. The sequence goes on along the minus strand of NZ_CM174481.1, from coordinate 2,435,472 downwards.
AACGATTTGGCCGCCATTATCCGGTTTTTCAGCACAGACCGTTAACTTTCCACTATTTTTCGACCAACACCACCCCGCGCTCCTCAAGCAAGCGCACAAACATCGTCAGGCTCTGCGACACCGTCCCCCTACGCCACACCAGCCAGGTGCGCAGATAGCGGAACGACTCCGACAACGGCCAGACGCTGACCGTCGTGCATCCAGGCATGCTTTCGAGCATGCTGCGGGGCATCAGCGCCAGGCCGGCACCGGCGCTGACGCAGGCCAGCATGCCGTGATAGGACTCCATTTCGAAAATCTTGCCGGGCACCGCCGCGCCATTGGCGAACCAGCTTTCGAAATGATGGCGATAGGAGCAGTTGGAGCGGAAGGCATAGATGTTTTCGCCATTCACATCCTTGGCCCGATGAATCGGCTCATGGTTGAGCGGTGCGATCAGGACCATTTCCTCCTCGAATGCAGGCACGCCTTCCAGCGCCGGATGCAACACCGGCCCATCGACGAATGCAGCGGCCAGCCGCCCCGACAACACCCCATCGATCATGGTCCCGGAGGGGCCGGTGGACAGGTCCAGTTCGACCTTGGCGTGCTTCTGGTTATAGGCGGCCAATAGCTCTGGAATACGTACCGCGGCAGTACTTTCCAGCGAACCCAGGGTGAAGGCTCCCTGGGGTTCTTCACCCGCCACGGTGGCGCGCGCTTCCTGAACCAGGTCGAGAATACGTCGAGCGTAATCCAGAAAGCTCCAGCCGGCCGGCGACAGGCGCAGTCGACTCTTCTCGCGGATAAACAGGTCCACACCCAGGTCCAGTTCAAGCTGCTTGATTCGGGTCGTGAGATTCGATGGCACCCGGTGGATATGCTGGGCGGCCACGCTGATGCTGCCGTGCTCGGCGACAGCCTTGAAGATTTCGAGCTGAACCAGATCCAAGTCATTCTCCAAACGTGAACGTTATGATCATTATTATTCAGTTTCCAGAAAACATATAGCCCCATACCCTGAGCACATTCCTACCTCGCAGGACGGTGCCATGACCAACGTATCCAGCCTTACCCATGCCATTTCGATCAACCCCACTACTGGCGAGCAGATCGGCCATTACCCTTTCGAATCCGATTTGGCACTGCAGGCCGCGCTGACGCGGGCCGCTACCGGGTTTCGTGCCTGGCGCGGCAAACCGGTTGAACAACGCGCGCAGCTGTTGATCAACCTCGGCCAGGCCTTGCGCAACAATGCCGAGGCCATGGCGAACATGATCACCCTGGAGATGGGCAAGCCGATTGCTCAGGCCCGCGGCGAAGTTGAAAAATGTGCACAGCTCTGCGAGTGGTACGCCGAACACGGCCCCGCCATGCTTAGCCCGGAACCAACCTTGGTGGAAGGCGGCAAGGCACGCATTGAATATCGCCCTCTCGGCCCGATTCTCGCCGTGATGCCGTGGAACTTCCCCATCTGGCAAGTCCTGCGCGGCGCGGCCCCCACCCTGCTCGCCGGCAATACCTACGTGCTCAAGCACGCGCCAAACGTCATGGGCAGCGCCTACCTGCTGCTGGACGCTTTCAAGCAAGCGGACTTCCCTGAAGGAGTTTTCGAGGTCATCAACGTCACCCCGGAAGGTGTATCCAGGGCGATCGCCGATCCACGCATCGCGGCCGTCACCCTCACCGGTAGCGTGCGTGCGGGTATGGCCATCGGTGCTCAGGCAGGAGCCGCACTGAAGAAATGTGTATTGGAGCTGGGTGGCTCCGACCCATTTATCGTGCTCGACGACGCAGACCTCGATGAGGCAGTGAAAGCCGCCGTGATCGGGCGTTATCAAAACACCGGGCAAGTCTGCGCCGCTGCCAAACGCCTGATTATCGAGCAAGGCGTTGTCGAGGAATTTACCCGCAAGTTCGTCGAAGCCACCCAACAACTGGTCGTCGGTGATCCGCGGGCTACCACCACCTATATCGGCCCGATGGCTCGCTTCGATCTGCGCGACGAACTGGATCAACAGGTGCGCGCCACACTGGAAGAAGGCGCGACCTTGCTGCTGGGTGGAAACAAGGCGGAAGGCCCTGGCAACTACTATGAGCCCACCGTACTCGGCGACGTGACCGATCAGATGACATCATTCAAACAGGAATTGTTTGGCCCTGTGGCTTCAATCATCACGGCCCGAGACGCCGCCCATGCGCTGGAACTGGCCAATGACAGCGAGTTCGGCCTCACCGCCACCCTCTACACGCGCAATGCCGAACTTGCCCGGCAGATGGCAGGCGAACTTGAAACCGGCGGCGTGTTCATCAACGGCTATAGCGCCAGCGATCCGCGAGTCAGTTTTGGTGGCGTGAAGAAGAGTGGCTTTGGCCGAGAGCTCTCGCATTTCGGGGTGCGCGAATTCTGTAATGCACAGACGGTTTGGCTGGATCGGCGTTAAGGGCAGCTTAGTGCTCCGGGGTAAAAGAAACGATCTTGATCTCGCCCTCAACAAACCCAACAAATCACCCACAAACAACAACGCGGCTCAATGAGCGGCGTTGTTGCGTATGACGTGGGAAATGAGACTCGCATCAGGCATTCGACCCATTGAAGTCTAGGTTTTTTTGATTCCTGCGCACCGACCAACTTACAACTTGTCGGTACTGATTGGAAATAGGCACGCCAAGAGCTTCCCTTGCTGCTCTTGCAAACTAGCGTCCATAACTTGGCACACCCGCGACACCCATCACCTTAACCGAAAAGGTATTATTTTCCCCCCACTATGCCTTCAAATACATCAGTCAACTTATTTAATAAATAACCCGGCATCAAACCACCGAAGGCGATCAACACCCACACTCCATCGTGCCGAAAGTTATTTCGACACGACATATACACACATTACCCATCATCATATTACACTTCATTGGACAGTCGATATTGGGCGTACTCTAACACTCATACTTTCCACGAATAACACAACATCCCAACAACATTCAGACCAACATCAATAACCCTCGCTGACTAATTATAACATTCGTTGACACTAAGATGCAGACACCCTACATTAGTGGCACTCTGCCAATGCCAAGACTACGCATCAACTTTACAAGTTAATGGAATGCTGAGTTTCTGAGTTATTTCATTCCTGGTACAACGCATGAAATATGTAGACGATATTGCGAAACTCTTTACACGTTTTGGCGCCAATGCGGAGAGCTACCAGGAAATACAACCGAACTATAAAGATTTCAAGGACGACCCGGTTACACCTGCGCTGGCTGAGCCAGAACCGTCGGTGGCCTTGCCTCCCCCAACACCAACGCCCCCTGTGTTTCTACTGGACGAGCCACAGCCTTCTTTGTTGATTGGCGCGCCGGTCGAGCCTGTGAAGAATGCTGTCCTCTCGCCACCTTCGCCCATATCCCCTCCCCTGACCAAGCCAGCTGCGAGTCCTGCTACGGGTGACCGTCAGCGATTGAGCGACCTGTTGCGTGAACTCAACCAGGTTCGTCGAGACGGTCTGCCGGAAACGACTCGCAAGCGGACCAAGGCGAAGGTCATCGCTATCGTTTCGGCGAATGGTGGAGTGGGTAAAAGCACCATCGCCGCCGGCCTCGCAAAAACACTTCGCAGCTCTGGCGGGCGAACCATCGCGATTGATCTGGACCCTCAGAACGCGCTGTCCAGCCACTTGGGTATCACCAGGCAGGCTCCCGGGCTGATCCAGCTCAAAGAGCACAAAGCAGACTGGGGCGCTTTTCGCCTGCCGGGCTTTGGCGACAGCGAGTGCCTGCCCTTCGGTACTGGCGAGGTGAACGATCGTCGATTGCTCAAGCAGTTGATGCTTGAAGATTCTGACTGGTTGAATCGGCACCTGGCGTCAATGAACCTCAGCGAAAACGATACTGTGATCCTGGACACGCCTTCGGGTGCGACCGTGTATTCGCAACAGGCACTCGATGCCGCCGATCTGGTGTTGGTGATGACAGTGGCCGACGCGGCCTCCTACCTGGCACTGGACACCATGACCCAATGGCTCGAAACCAGCCGACGACGCGCACAGCGGCACCGGTATGTGCTCAACCAACGGGATGACTCGCGTTCGTTCAGCAGGGACATGAGCGTGCTGTTTCTGCGGCGGCTGGGCGCTAACCTGATCGGGACGATTCGCCTCGATCATCAATTCAACGAGTCGCTGGCCTATGGTCGGGACCTGTTGCAGTTCGCACCCGAGAGCATTGGCTGTCAGGACATCCTCTCGCTGGCAGGCGCGGTTCATGCCCTGCTTTTCGCGGATGCTTGCAGCCAGCAGGGCACACCATGACCGCCCAGCTGAATCAGCTACCTGCAAAGACGTGGTGGTTGCAGGGGCTGGTGGATACTTTCCTGGCTCGCGTCAGTCGATGGCCCCTGCGTTGCCGCCAGGGCCTGAAGATCTCGGCCGGGCTGAGCGCAGCATTGTTGGTGCTGGGCATCCTCACTGCGCCGCTGAACCTGTATTCCCAGGCTGCGTTTGCCGCCGTCTGTTTTGCCGCCAGCCTGATCATCCGCAAGCAAGCCGGGCGTCTGGCGATCCTGACCCTGATCACCCTCTCGCTGATCGCTTCGCTGCGCTACATGTACTGGCGCCTGACCGACACCCTGGGCTTCGACAACTGGCAGGATGCCGTATTTGGCTACGGGCTGGTGCTGGCCGAACTGTATGCCTTGCTGGTCCTCGTCTTCGGTTACGTACAGACCGCCTGGCCGCTGCACCGCACACCGCAGTTTCTGCAACAGCCGCCCGCTGAATGGCCGACGGTAGATGTCTTCATTCCGACCTATAACGAAGCGTTGGGCATCGTCAAACTGGTGGTGCTTGCCGCCCAGGCCATCGACTGGCCCGAGGGCAAACTGCGGGTGCACATGCTCGACGACGGACGCCGGGAAGAATTCAAGGTTTTCTGTCAGCAGATCGGGGTCAACTACATCACCCGCGACAACAATCAACATGCCAAGGCCGGCAACCTCAACGAGGCACTCAAAGTCACCGATGGCGAGTTCATCGCCATATTCGACGCCGACCACGTGCCCACCCGCTCCTTCCTGCAGATCACCATGGGCTGGTTTTTAAAGGACCCGAACCTGGCGTTGCTGCAAACGCCGCACTTCTTCTATTCACCCGATCCGTTCGAAAAGAACCTCGATACCTTTCGCTCGGTGCCCAATGAGGGTGAGCTGTTCTACGGCCTGGTGCAGGACGGCAACGACCTGTGGAACGCGGCATTCTTCTGTGGCTCCTGCGCGGTCATCCGGCGCACTCACTTGCTGGAAGTCGGCGGCATCGCCACCGAAACCGTGACGGAGGATGCGCACACGGCACTCAAGCTCAATCGCCGTGGTTTCAATACCGCCTACCTCGCCATTCCACAAGCGGCGGGCCTGGCCACCGAAAGCCTTTCTCGACACATCAGCCAGCGCATACGCTGGGCACGGGGCATGGCGCAGATTTTTCGCACCGACAATCCGTTGTTTGGCAAAGGACTGAACCTGGGGCAGCGTATCTGCTACCTCAACGCCATGATGCACTTTTTCTACAGCCTGCCGCGCCTGGTGTTCTTGACCGCACCCTTGGCCTACCTGATATTCGACGCGCAGATTTTCCATGCCTCGGCGCTGATGGTTACGGTCTATGTGCTGCCGCATATTTTCCATTCCAGCCTGACCAACTCCGCCATCCAGGGGCGCTTCCGCCATTCCTTCTGGAACGAAGTGTATGAGTCGGTGTTGGCCTGGTACATCATGCGCCCGGTACTGTTGGCCCTGATCAGCCCTTCGCTGGGCAAGTTCAACGTGACCGACAAGGGCGGCACCATCGAAAAGGACTATTTCGACTGGAAGCTCGCACGGCCTTACATCGTCCTGCTGACCTTGAACATGATCGGTCTGGTGATCGGCGTGGTGAAACTGATCGGGAGTGATTCGGCCCAGGTCACAACCCTGCTGATCAACCTGGCCTGGACCCTGTACAACATCATCATCGTCAGCGCTGCCGTGGCGGTGGCCACTGAGTCCTCTCAGGTGCGCAACGAACCCAGGGTGCCCGCAGATCTGCCCGTGCGCATCTATCGCGAAGACGGCACCTGGTTCGATTGCAAAACCCAGGACTTCTCGCAAAACGGCGTGGGTCTGGCACTGCCACCGCAGGTTCAGCTCAGCGTCAATGAGAAGCTGCGGCTGTGCATTCTGCGCACGCCTCCCTCAAGCCTCTTTCCCGCCACAACGATCTTCAGCAACGAAAACGGGGCGGGCGTGCAATTCGAGTCTCTGACCCTGCGCCAGCAAAGTGAGCTGGTGCGACTGACCTTTTCACGGGCCGACACCTGGGCCAACACCTGGGGTAACGGCCGCCTCGACGCGCCCATGTCGGCGTTGCGCGAGGTCAGCAGCATTGGCTTACGCGCCATCCTGCGCCTGTTCGTTGCAACCCTGAAGGACAGCCGCGCGCTGCTGCGCAAACGCCCGGTCGCTCCATCACCTATCGACTCCACCGCGGACACGCAACGATCTTGAAGCCTTCCACTCGCCGGACCTTTCTTCCTCGTCGCTCACTCATGCTGATTGCCTGCTCGCTAATGGGCTGGAGCGGCTGTGCCTTGAGTGCTGCCGACCAAATCAGCGCCACGGACCCGGCGGTGATGCCGGTCGTTTCGTTGCCCGGGACCGATGCCCCGGGCAACAGCTATACCCGCACCCTCAAGGAGCTGGGCAAAAGCTATTCGATGACCCTTAAAGGCGTGGAGGCTACCGACAGTGTGAATTTCGATGTGCGCGCCGATGAAGTCGTCACGGCTGCGCAGGTCACGCTGCAGTACAGCTACTCACCGGCGCTGCTGGCCGATCTTTCGCAAATCAACGTGCTGATCAACGATCAAGTGGCCGCCAGCCTGCCCCTCCCGAAGGAAGAGGCCGGTAAATTGCAGACCCGGACCGTGCAGATACCGCCGCAGACCATCACCGAATTCAACCGGCTCAGCCTGCAGTTCATCGGTCACTACACGATGCAATGTGAAGACCCTTTGCACTCCAGCCTGTGGGCCAGGATCGGCAACGAGAGCCAGCTGAGCCTCCAGGTGTCGTCGATCAGACAGCCCAACGATCTGTCCGCGCTGCCGCTGCCCCTGTTCGATCGTCGAGATGCCTTGCCCCTGAAGCTGCCCTTCGTGTTCGCCACGCGCCCAAGCGGTCCGGAGCTTGAGGCCGCGGGCATCCTGTCTTCCTGGTTCGGCGCACTGGCCAGCTACCGCGGCGCAACCTTTCCCGCCAGCCTCACCAGCCTGCCGGCCAAAGGCAACGCGGTGGTGTTTGTCAGCGGCAGCGAGTCAACGACCTTGAGTGGTTTGCCGATCAAAGAGGCCACCGGGCCGACATTGACCCTCGTGAGCAACCCGAATGATGCTCAGGGCAAACTGTTGATCGTCTCCGGGCGCGATGGCGCCGACCTCAAAGTCGCCGCGACAGCGCTGGCCCTTGGCGGCTCGGCCTTTTCCGGGCAGAGCGTGGTGATCGACCGGATCGACTCGCTCAAGCCACGCCAACCGTACGACGCGCCAAACTGGCTGCCCTCCGATCGCCCGGTTCGCCTGGGTGAGTTGGCGAAACCCGCAGAACTCAATGTGTCGGGTTATAACCCGGGCCAAATGACGGTTGCCCTGCGCTTGCCACCCGACCTGTTCAACTGGCGTGAGCCCGGTGCGCAACTTGACCTGAAGTACCGCTACACGCCGCAACCGGTCTCCACCAATTCTTCGTTGCTGATCAGCTTCAACGACACCTTCATCAAGTCGATCGACCTGCCTTCGATCGAGAAACTCGGCAACAGCGACGGCCTGCTGTCGATGCTCAAGACCGACGACAGCCTGGCCCGCACGTCGCGCATGCTGTTGCCGCTCAACTCAGTCGCGCTGCAATCGCGCCTGCAATTTCGTTTCATGTATGACTACATCAAACAGGGCGAATGCCGCGACATCATCATCGACAACATGCGCGGTGTGATCGACCCGGACTCGACCCTGGACCTCAGCCAATACGAACATTTCATGGCCATGCCCAACCTCGGGGTGTTCAAGGACAGTGGCTTCCCGTTCACCCGCATGGCCGACCTGTCTGAAACATCGGTGATCCTGCCCAACGAGCCAGGCCCGGCCGATCTGAGCGCCTATCTGACCCTGCTGGGTCGCTTCGGCGACTCCACCGGTTATCCGGCTACCGGCGTGAAGGTGGTCCGCGCCGACCAGGTCGCTGAGCAACGCGACCGGGATTTGCTGGTGCTCGCCTCGGGCAACAATCAGCCGCTGCTGGAGCAATGGCAAAGCCTGCTGCCGGCCAGGGGCGAAGACGCTGCGCAGTACTTTGAACTGTCTGACCTGCCGTTGCGTCTGCGCAACTGGATCAGCCCGGATACGAAAACCAATCTGCGTGAAGCGCGCAGCAGCTTCAGGTTTAGCGCCGAGGACGGCAGTGCTTATCTGACCGGATTCGAATCGCCGCTCAAGAGTGGGCGCAGCGTGGTGTTTATCGCCGGCACAAGGCCCGGCGGCCTGGCCGACGTGACCAACACCCTGCTCAGCAGCGAAGAAAATGCCAACGAACTGCAAGGCAGTCTGGTGGTGGTCAGGGGCAAGCATGTCGAATCGCTGGTCGCCGAGCAGGATTACTACGTCGGGCGCTTGGGTCCGTTGCGCTATCTGCAGTGGTACCTCTCGCAGAACGTCATGGCGCTCATGCTGTTCACCCTCATCGGGGTCCTGCTGCTTGCTTGCATGGCCTACCTGGCCCTGCGCCTACGGGCCAAACGTCGTCTTGGCCAATGAGCCGCGCGGGCCTGTGTCGTCCATGAGCAGCCGGGGTATTTCACTTCGCCAGGGCCTGCGCGGTAACGCGCGCAGGTTGAGCGCTGTGCTTGCGCTCGCCCTGCTGGCGCCGGCGATAGCGGCCGCACAATCCTGCGAGCCGCCGGCCTGGTCACTGTGGCAAACCTATGCAACACGCTTCGTCCAGGCCGACGGCCGGGTTCTGGAGTCGAGCCTTGAGAACAATCACAGCACCTCTGAAGGGCAGTCCTACGGCATGCTCTTCGCACTGATCGGCAACGATCAGCCACGCTTTGACAAACTCTGGCGCTGGACCTCGGCCAACCTCGCAGGCTCCGCCACCGCCACACGCCTGCCGGGCTGGTTATGGGGGCAAGGCAAGGACGGTCAGTGGCGCCTGCAAGACGCCAATTCGGCCGCCGACGCCGACCTGTGGATCGCCTACGCCCTGCTCGAAGCCGCACGCCTGTGGCATCGGCCGGACTATCACCGGGACGCCCTGCAGCTGATGGCGACGATCGAAGCGCAATTGGTGGTCAAACTGCCCGGGCTCGGCCCAATGGTCTTGCCCGGACCACAAGGTTTCGTCCAGCCGGGCGCACTCTGGCGCCTGAACCCCAGCTACCTGCCGCTGCCACTGTTACGGCGCCTGGCCAAGGAAGCACCCTCCGGGCCCTGGCAAGCGATTGCCAACAACACCGCGACGATGATTGCCCAATCCAGCCGCCACGGTTTCATCGCTGACTGGGTCGGTTATCAAGGCACTTCAGCACAATCGGGTGCCTTCGTGAGCGACCCGATCAACGGCGACACGGGCAGCTACGACGCCATTCGCGTGTACCTCTGGCTGGGCATGAGTGATACCTCCGAACCGCTGGCAGCGCTGCTGCTCAAGCGGCTGGACGGTATGGCCCGCAGCACTGTCGCGACGGGTTCCCCCCCGGAAACGGTCCAGGTTCTGCACGGCAGTGTCCAGGGTCAGAGCCCTTACGGATTCTGGGCTGCACTGGTTCCCTACCTTGAGGCCAAGGGGCAACCCAAGTTGGCCGATCAGCAACGACGCCGCGTGGAACTCGCCTTGCACGAGGCGCTGGCCAGGCCCGATGCCGATGCCGGTCCACCGCGTTACTACAACTTCATGCTCAGCCTTTTCGCGCTCGGCTGGGCAGATAAACATTATCGATTCCGGGAAGACGGAACGCTGAAACTTTCCTGGGAGACCGCATGCACCCGCACCACCGCACGCTAGCCATCGCCGTCATGAGCGCATGGACGGCCGCTGCTCCCCACGCTCAAAGTCCGACGCCACAGACATTACTCGTCGAGCAAGGGCAGTACTGGCAGTTGCACAACAACCCCCAGCGCGCTGCGGAAGTCTGGCTGAAAGTCCTGTTGCTGGACCCGGTCCAGGTTGACGCACTGTATGGCCTGGGCTTGATCGGCGTGCAACAGGGCAAGCCCCAACAGGCGCAGCAATACCTCGCCCGGTTGCAGGCCATCCAGCCAGCGCCTCGGCAGGCACTGCAATTGGCGCAGGACATCGCCCTGGCGCAACCGCAGAACCAGCAGCGTCTGGAAGAGGCTCGGCGCCTCGTCGATGCCGGTGAACGTGACAAGGCGACCGTGGTGTTTCGCTCGCTGTTCGATGGCCGTCCACCTCAAGGTACGATCGGCCGCGAGTATTACAACAACCTTGCCTTCAATCAGGCTGACTGGACTGAAGCACGCAGTGGACTTCAGCGCCTGCAACGTGAGATGCCCAACGACTCGATCGTCGCGCTGTTTTACGCCAAGCATCTGGTGCGCCATGAAGACAGCCGTGCCGAGGGCATCCGCGCCCTGGCCGCGCTGACCCAGCGTACCGACATTGCCGGTGATGCCGACGAAAGCTGGCGCCTGGCGCTGACCTGGATCGGCCCGCCCGATCCGGCACAAGTGCCGTTGTTCGAGGCGTACCTCAAGACGCATCCGGATGACGTGGAAATCCGGGCGCAGATGAACAAGGGCAAGCAACAGGCAGCAACGACGGCCAACAAGGAATGGCAGCCGCCCGCCGAAGTCGCGCGCGGCCTGAAGGCGCTCAAGGAAGGTGATCAGGCCACCGCCGAACAGGCCTTTCAAGCGCGCTTGAAAACCCGGCCCGACGATGCCGACGCGCTGGGCGGCCTTGGAGTTGTTCGCCAGCAGCAACACCGCCTGGCCGAAGCGGAAAAGCTCCTGGGTCAGGCCACGCGACAACACAACGGCAGCCACTGGCAAGTTGCGCTGAACGAAGTGCGCTACTGGTCGGCGTTGCAGCAGGCCCGCGACGCCCAGGCCAAAGGCCAGACAGCCCAGGCAGTGGCCTTGGTAAACCAGGCGCTGCGGCTCAATCCAAACGGGGTGGACGCTCGCCTCGCCCTGGCGGACATTCAGGCCGGCGCGGGCCAGTTCGATGACGCTCAGGGCAACTATCGCCAGGTGCTGAGCCTGCGCCGCGACGACCCTCAAGCACAGGAAGGGCTGGTCAACGTGCTGCTCAAGAGCGGCAAGAACGATGAAGCCCTGCAACTGATCAACAGCCTGCCAGCCACCGGACAGGCAAAGATCGGCCAGTCCGCACGCCTGCAAGCCTTGCGTGCGACGCAACTGGCCGCCCTCGCCGAACAACGCAACGACCTGCCCGCTGCGCGCAACGCCTTGCAAGACGCGCTGCGCTACGAACCGGACAACATCTGGACGCGTTTCGCCCTGGCCCGCCTGAACCTGGCGATGGGCGAACCGCAAAAGGCTCGGGACCTGATCAACGCCATGCTCCAGGCCCATCCCGCCAATGCCGATGCGCTTTACGTCAGCGCCTTGCTGTCGGTCCAGATGGGTGAGTGGAAAGCCGCCCAGACAACCTTGGCACGCTTGCGCCCCGACCAGCGCACTGCGGACATGGAAGCGCTGGCCGCTGATGTCAGCCTCAACCTGCAACTCAGCCAGGCGATCGAGCTCGGCAAGCGCGGACAGCGCCAGGAAGCCCTGGCCTTGCTCGAGCGTATTCAGCCGATGGCCAACAACAGTCCAGACCGCACGGCCAGCCTGGCCTCGGCCTATGTCGACCTCGGCGAGCCGACCCGTGCACTGGCCCTCATGCGCGGCCGGTTGCAACAGACCACAGCGCCCTCGGCGGACTTCATCCTGCAATACGCCGCGGTCCTGCTGAAAACCGGAGAAGACGCGCAGGTCAACGAGATTCTGCGCGACCTGCAGAACAGGCCCTTGAACGCGCCGGCTCGCAAGCGCTTCGACGACCTGCTCTATCTCTATCGCATCCGCCAGGCTGACCAGTTGCGTGAGCGCGGCGATCTGGCCAACGCCTATGACACGCTGGCGCCCGCACTGGCGCAACGTCCCGGTGACAGCGCGGCCGTCGCGGCCCTGGCGCGGATGTACTCGGCCAACGGCGACACGGCAAAAGCCCTCGAACTCTACAAACCGCTGTTACAGCGTCAGCCAAACGACCCGCAACTGCTGTTGGGTGCTGCCGACGCGGCGGTGCTGGCACATGACCCGGCCTTTGCCGAACAGGCGCTGCAACAGCTGCTCAAGACCGAATCCGGTAACCCTCAAACGCTGACCGAGGCCGCACGCCTCTACCAGAACATGGGCAAGACCGGCACGGCGACCGATCTGCTGCGCAAAGCCGTGGCCATCGAACAGAGCGAGAAACGCAGAAACCAGGGCGGCCAACTGGCCGGCTCGACGGTGGCGCCCAACCCTTTTGCCGGGGTGTCGGGTTCACGTAGCGAAGTCAGTCGCGACACCTTGCTGGCAGCCATCCCGCCACCGGTTCAGGAGATGCCGGGCAGCGTGACGTCCCGCCCCCCTTTTGGCATCGACGCCCCGCCAAGGCCGCAGCAGGCGAGCAATCCATTCGAGTCGCAGTTGCCGCGCGCAGCACTGGTGAGCGAGGACATCAGCCCCGCGCAACTGGCGCTGAATAAAATCCTTCAGGAGCGCAGTGCCTACGTCACCCAGGGCGTGAGCATTCGTAGCAACAACAGTGAGTCGGGACTGAGCAAAATGACCGACATTGAAACACCTCTGGAAATCAATATTCCGCTGGATGAAAGCCGCATCGCCCTGCGCGTGACACCGGTCTCGCTGAACGCCGGCAGTGCCAACAGCGAGGCGCTGTCGCGCTTTGGCAACGGTGCGCAGAGCGGCAGCGTCGGTTCGCAAAAAACCGAGGGTGTCGGCCTTTCCGTCGGCCTTCAACGGCCCGCCGATGGGCTCAAAGCCGATCTCGGCAGCACCCCGCTCGGCTTCAAATACACCACCGCCACGGGCGGCATCAGCGTTGATCGCCCCGTGAGCGACACCTCTAATGTCCGTTACGGCGTGAGCGTTTCCCGGCGTCCGGTGACTGACAGCGTCACCTCGTTTGCCGGCACCACGGACAAACGCAGCGGGCAGTCCTGGGGTGGTGTGACCGCCAACGGCGGGCGCGGCCAGTTGAGCTATGACGACAACGAAGTCGGCGCCTATGGCTATGCCTCCTGGCACCAGCTATTGGGCAACCATGTCGAGTCCAACAGCCGCAGTGAACTGGGCAGCGGTGTGTACTGGTACCTGCAAAATGCAACGGACAGCAAACTGACCGTCGGCTTGAGCATGACCGGCATCAGCTACGCCAACAACCAGGACTTTTTCACCTACGGTCACGGTGGCTATTTCAGCCCGCAGACGTTCTTCGCCCTGGGTGTGCCGGTGACCTGGGCACAACGCACCGGGCGCTTGACGTATCAAGTCAAGGGCTCGGTCGGCGTGCAGCACTTCGAGCAAGACAGCGTCGACTATTTCCCCAACGACAAAGCCATGCAAGCGGCCTCGGGCCTGCGCTACGAAGGGCAAAACAAAACCGGGATCGGCTACAGCGTCGCCGCGGCGGCTGAATACAAGGTCGCTTCGAACTTCCTGCTGGGCGCCAATCTGGGCCTGGACAACGCCCGCGACTACGAACAACTCAGCGGTGCCCTGTCCTTGCGCTACCAGTTCGAGGAGATCAGCGGCCCCATGAGCCTGCCGGTCAGCCCGTACACCTCGCCTTATTCCAACTGATCATTCTGGAGCTTTCGATGCCCACTTCTGCCATTGCCGGTCTGACTCTCCTTGTCCTTGGGGAGAGCCATATGAGCCTCGCGGACCATTTGCTGGAGCCGCTGCACGACAACCTGACTCGCCAAGGCGCCCAGGTCCACTCCATCGGTGCCTGCGGCGCCAGCGCCGGTGACTGGCTGATCAGCAAGAAGGTCGACTGCGGTGCCGAGCGCAAAGGCAACGACAAAATCGTGATCAAGGGGCGCGAGGCAACCACCACACCGATCCAGGACCTGATCGCCGCCGACAAGCCCGACCTGGTGGTACTGGTCATCGGCGACACCATGGCGTCCTACGACAAGCCGGTGTTTCCAAAGGCCTGGGCATGGCAAAGCGTCACCAGCCTGGCCAAGGCCATCGCCGCCACCGGGACCCGTTGCGCCTGGGTGGGCCCGGCCTGGGGCAAAGCCGGTGGCATGTACCAGAAGAATGATGCCCGCACCCAATTGATGTCGCAGTTTCTGGCCGCGAACGTGGCGCCTTGCACCTACATCGATTCGCTGACGCTCTCCAAACCCGGACAGTGGATCACCACCGATGGGCAGCACTTCACCGTCGCCGGTTATCAATCCTGGGGCAATGCGATTGGTGGTGCGTTGGCCAAACTGCCCGCCGACACCGTCAGCAGCACAGGAGCCGGAAAATGATCCGATCCGCCTGTGGCTGGGCGCTGTTCGCGCCCTTGATGCTGAGCCTGCACGCCCAGGCCGCCGACATTGCCCTGTACCCGACGGGCCCGGATCAGGACTCGGCCTTCCTGCGCTTTATCAACGCCGCCGACCGCCCCTTGCAGCTGCTGGCCGAAGGCTCTCGGGCAAGCCTCAAACTGGAAGGCTCGAATGCCGTGTCCGACTACCTGCCCGTGCCCGCCAACCAGCCGATCAAGGGCACTCTGGAACGCAACGGCAAAAGCCAGCCGCTGGACATCCAGGTGGCAGCCGGCGAATTCGCCAGCGTGATCGCTTTGCCAGACAGCGCTCAAGGTATCCGCCAGGTCGTCATCCGTGAGCAACCCGACGACTTCAATAGCCTGAGAGCGTCGCTGGCGTTTATCAGCGCCGATCCAGCATGTACCCAGGCCGGTTTGCGCGCTGCGGGGAAGAACGCCGACCTGTTCAAGGAGGTGGCCGACGGCAGCGTACAACGCCGAGCGATCAACCCGGTCAGCCTGTCGGTGCAATTGGTCTGCGCCCAAACCAACGTCGGTGCGCCGCTTGACCTGGGTCGGCTCAAGGCCGGCGAACGCTACAGCGTTGTGCTGCTACCTGGCGCAAATGGCCCATACCTGCTGCTCGCGACTGACGTCCTGGCTCACTGATCGGATCGCGCCACCGCCATGGTTTTTGCCTCTCTCGAGTTTCTGACGTTGTTCCTGCCGCTGTTCCTGTGTGCCTATGCACTGTGCCCGGCGGCCTGGCGCAACGTCACGCTACTGATCGGCAGCTGGCTGTTCTATGGCTGGCTGAGCCCACGGTTCCTCGCGGTGCATGTGGTGCTGACGATCATGGCGTGGGTCGGCGGCTTGCTGATTGACGCCCTGCGGGAAGAAGGCAAGGGCCGCGTGCGGCTACTCGCGACGCTGATCGTGCTCAACACCTCGGTACTGTGCTGGTACAAGTACGCCAACATCGTCGCCGGCACCTTGATCGATGCCGTCACCGGGTACGGCGCCATGCCCCTGGACTGGCAGCGGGTCGTCATGCCCGCCGGGCTGTCGTTTATCGTCTTGCAGGCGATTTCTTATCTGGTGGATGTGCATCGCCGTACCGTGCCGGTTGAGCGCAGCTTCATTAACTACGCCACCTATATTTCGATGTTCGGCCATTCGGTCGCCGGCCCCATCATTCGCTATGACTGGGTTCGGCGCGAGCTGAATCAGCGTTACTTCAACCGGCAGAATTTCTCGCTGGGCGCACGCCGGTTCATGGTCGGGATGTGCATGAAGGTCCTGGTGGCCGACACCCTGTCGCCGGTGGTCGACGTTGCGTTCAATGTACAGAACCCCAGCTTCTCTGATGCCTGGATCGGCTGCCTTGCCTATTCCTTGCAACTGTTCTTCGACTTCGCCGGCTACAGCGCCATGGCCATTGGTCTGGGCCTGATGCTGGGCTTCCACTTTCCCGAGAACTTCGACCGTCCTTATCTGGCCAACAGCATCCAGGACTTCTGGCGACGCTGGCATCTGTCGCTGTCCAGCTGGTTACGCGACTATCTGTATATTTCGCTGGGCGGCAATCGCAACGGCACCTGGAAAACCTACCGCAACCTGTTCCTGACCATGGCCATTGCCGGCCTCTGGCACGGTGGCGATAGCTGGAACTATCTGCTGTGGGGTTGCGCCCATGGCCTGGCGTTATGCGTTGATCGTGCCTGGAACCGCTCCACCCTGCCCGCTGTACCGCCGGTGCTGTCCCATGGCCTGACTCTGCTGTTTGTGTGCCTGGCCTGGACACTGTTCCGCGCCCCCGACTTACATAGCGCGCTGAGCCTGTATGCCGGACAGTTCGGCCTGCAGGGCATCGCCCTCGGTGACGAACTGTCCACGACCCTGCGCCCGGTGCACGGCATTGCGGGTTTGCTGGGTGTGTTCGGTGTCGTCGCACCGCTGCTGCGCCCTTACTGTGAGAAACAACTGGGCGGCATTGCGTTTTACGCCGCCGCCCTTTGGCCCATCGCCGGTTTCATGCTGTCGTTCGCACTGATCGCCAGTCGCGAAACCGTCCCCTTCCTGTACTTCCAATTCTGATGACGATCCCAAAGCACACCCCGCCCCCCACTCAGCCAGATGATCTGGCGACACGCAGCAGTCGGTTGGCAGGCGTGGCGCTGCTGATATTCCTGGTCGTCGGGCTGCTGTCCACTGGCCGCCTGATCGTTTCAGGGCAGATCTCGCTGCTACCCGATAAAATGCTGGCCACGCAGATTCTTGACGGCGATATCACCCATCGGATCGCCAAGGAACTGTCGAACGCGCACTTTCCCACCACGCTCGCCGAGCTGGAGCGCGGAGCCAGTTGGCTGCTCCTGCGCGACACGGGTCCGAGGGTTCGCCCGGGTTGTCCTGACTGGCTGTTTTTGGCCGATGAACTCAAGATCAATCACCAGGCGCAGCGTAATGCCGATGCCAAGGTCCAGGCAGTGATTGATCTGAAGCAGCAGCTCTCCCAACGTGACATCAGCCTGCTGGTGGTCATCGTTCCAGACAAGAGCCGCATCGCTTCCGGGCAGCTTTGCGCACTGTACCGCCCAGCCGCTCACGAAGGACGCATCCAGGCCTGGACCTCGAAGCTGGATGTGGGTGGCGTGTCGAATCTGGACCTCACCGGTGCGCTGACGCCACTGGGGGCCAGTGCCTGGTTGCGCACCGATACGCACTGGAGCGAATCCGGCGCGAAGACGGCGGCCGAGGCTATCGCGCAGCGACTGAAGAGCCTGGGCATCAGCGCAACGCCACGCAGGTCGTTCAACGAAAGTCATGCCCCGCTCGCGGTGCGACCTGGCGATCTGGTCCATCTGGCGGGCATCGACTGGCTGCCGCTCAAATGGCAACCCGCAGCCGAAGTGGTCGCCCAGACCAGCACCGACGAACTTCCCGTTGCGTCAGCCGCCAGCCCTGACACCGAGGCAGACCTCTTCGGCGATGCCGACCTCCCCGACACCGCGCTCATCGGCACTTCATTCTCACGCAACTCCAACTTCGCAGGGTTTCTGCAGCAGGCACTGGGCGCCCCCGTAGGTAACTTCGCCAAAGACGGCGGCGCGTTCTCTGGCGCTGCAAACAGCTACCTCAACAACCCGGCCTTCAAGGAAACGCCGCCAAGGCAAATCATCTGGGAGATCCCGGAGCGGGACCTGCAGTCGGCTGACATCGACCCCATTGCCTATCGCTCGTTGCGCTAAGCCAATCGCATCCGGCAGTCGCTCCAAACCCCACGGATCAGCGCCTTCAACATCAACGCCTCCTCCCAGCGATCCGTGATGTCACGCCCATCAGCCCCCGTGATCGCATAGGGTGGCGGGCCGAGTTCGCAGGTGAAGGACAGGCTGGCGGGTGTCTTCGGGCGGGCCAGCCAATCCTCGATCCCGTAGCGCCACCAGCCCAGGAATCGGTCCAGCCAGGGTCGATGCTGGGCAAAACTCAAGGGCACCTGGACCTGTTCGCCGTTGGCGACCCGACCGTGAAAGCCCCAACTGTGGCGCAGGATGGTATGGATCTGTTCGTCATCTTCAGCGGTAGCCGACTCAGGCAATTCCCGGCCCACGACGTAGTGGGACAAGTCGGCCAACAGTTTGAGGTCAGGCATTTGCGCGAGAATGTCGAGGGTGAACAACAGGTCGCTGGTGAGGCGATAACGGTGGGTTTCCAGCAGGATCGGAAAGTCCACCTGCTCGGCCAGACGCTGCCAGCCTTCGATCAGTTCGATGGCTTGCGCCAGCGTGCGCGGCCGGACGTCGGCCTGCAACGTGAGGTGGTGGCAGCCGTAGCGGGAAACGACATCGAGCGCGGCCGCCAGATCATCCACGGTACGGGGGAACAGTTGACCTTCGATTTGCAGGCCTTGCGCCTTGGCGGCGGCGCTCAGGCGTGCAGCCTGTGGCGCCTCCCAGAAATGGTCGGTGATGCCGTCGAAACCGGCGGCGGCGATTTTCTCCAGTTGCGCTTCAATGGAAAGGTCACATTGGCCACGGTGATCTTGCATGGCCCACAAGGACTGAAACACCAGGAATTCGTGCATGTCAGTTCCTCAACAATTGTTTGAGCGATACATCGGCATCGGTTAAAGCGACCACCGAGAGGGGGTTATGGTTGGCGATCAGCCGTTCGCACAACTTGATGTCCTTGGCGACGCTATTGCCCTGACCCCAGCCGCAAGCCCCTAGCAGACGTTGTTCGGCATCGAGGTAGAACAACAGGAAACCACCCCCCGGAATTGTCCGGCTCGCCGTCGGTTCGGTGTTGGCGATGACGCCCACGGTTTGCAGCCCCCAGTCGTATTGATCGGACCAAAAGCCGGGAATGACGTCGAAGGGCCGCTCGCTCCCCAGCAGGTTCAGAGCGGCGTGACGGCCCTGGGTTTCGGCGTTGCGCCAGGTTTCCTGACGCTGGAAAACCCCTTGCGGGTGCAGACGAAACTCACAGACGTCGCCTGCCGCAAAGATATCCGGTGCACTAGTGCGCAGCTGCGCATCGACGCGAATGCCCTGACCAACCTCCAACCCGGCGGCCATGGCCAACTCGGTGTTGGGTTGCATGCCGATGCCCACCACGACCAGGTCGCAGGGCAACAACTGGCCGTCGACCAATTGCACCGCTTCAGCGCGGGTGGAGCCTTGCACCGTTTCAATCGCCACGTTCAGCCGGACATCCACGCCCTGACGGCGATGCAATTCCAGCAGGACACTGGACAATCGCTCCGGCAGGACGCGACCCGCCAGGCGCGGCCCGGCTTCGAGCAAGGTCACTGTGCAACCCAGGGCACGGGCGGTGGCGGCGACTTCGAGGCCGATAAAGCCACCGCCGATGATCACCAATCGGGCGCCTGGCCGCAGCGAATCGCGCAGTGCGACCGCCTCGTCATGGGTTCGCAGATAAAGTACGTTGGGCTGATGCCCGGGCACCGAAGGCAACAGCCGCGCCCTGCCCCCGGTCGCGAGCAACAGACGGGCGTAATGCAACCAACTGCCGTCGGCCAACTGCAATCGATGCTGCTGCGGATCGAGGTTTTTCACCGGGTTAGCGGCCAGGTGTTCGATGTCCAGTGCAGCGAGTTGAGCGCTATCGCACAAACTGCAACCCGCCAGTTCAACCGTGCCCTGTAACAACCCTTTGGACAGCGGCGGACGTTCGTAGGGCGGGTGGAATTCGTCACCGATCAGGATCAGCCGACCGCGATAACCTTCGGCCCGCAGGGTCAGGGCCGCGCGGCCACCGGCATGCCCGGCGCCAACGATAACCAGTGGAGCATTGGCAGGATTCATGGCACAGACTCCGAGCAGTTAAACCGAAATAGCGAGCAAGACACGCCCCGCCTCGACCCGGACCGGATAGGTCTTGAGGTTGACGCACACCGGCGCCCCCAGGGCTTTGCCGGAGCGGTAGTCGAAGCGTCCGTTGTGCTTGGGGCACTCGATGACATGCTCCATCACCAGGCCGTCCGCGAGGTGGATGGACTCGTGGGTGCACAGACCCGCGGTGGCAAAGAACTCGTCGTCTGCGGAGCGGTAGACGGCATAGGTGTGCGGGCCATGGTCGAAACGAATGACATCTTCTTCATTTATTTCGCCCACGGCACAGACATCGATCCATTGATCGGTCATGGCGTTTTCTCTTGTAGTGGTACAGCCAGGAAGGTGTCAGACCGGCGTTGCTTCAGGCTCTACCTGAGCGGTGGCGGCCGGCGCTGCGCGTTGTGGCAAAGAGCGACGGACATAATGGGTCGGGTCTTTGCGCTGCTTCCAGATAGTCGGGAGGATTTCCCGCAAGGCCTCGAAAAGGCTGGTGTACGGCGGCGGGCAGTCGTGGCGGATCTCTTCGTGAAGCTGCGCCAGCGCATGAAACGGCACCATCGGGTACATGTGATGTTCGAGGTGATAATTCATGTCGAGGTACAGAAAGCGCAGCAGCGGGTTCATGTAAATGGTCCGGCAGTTGCTGCGATGATCGAGCACATCCTCGGCCAGGCCGACATGCTGCGTCAGGCCGAACAGGTAGGACAGCCAGCCGCCGTACAGGGTCGGCAAACCGATAAACATCAGCGGCAACCAGCTCTGCAGATACAGCGCAGCCGCCAGAGTCAGCCCATAAATCACCAGCCAGATGCGCGCCGCCGTAAAGACCTTGGGCCACTCGGACTCGGGGATGAAGGTCTGCTCTTCTTCAGCCATTCGCCCCGTCGCATGCCGGCAGACCGACCACATCGTCTTGATTGCATAAGGCATCCTGAACAGGCTCAGCACCATCATGATCAGGCTCGGCGGGCGCGGCTCGACGATCTCCGGGTCACGCCCGACGATGATGGTGTCGGTGTGGTGCCGGGCGTGGCTCCAGCGCCAGACATGGGGTTCGAACATGAACATGAAGCTCGACAACTGGTAGACCGCATCATTCATCCAGCGGGTTTTGAATGCCGTTCCGTGACCGGTTTCGTGCCATCGGGCATTGGACGCCGTGCCGTAGAGCAGCCCATAGGCGAAGAAGAACGGAATGCAGGCCCAGGAGCCCCAGAACCAGTAACCACCGAACCCGGTGATGGCCATCGCCAGCAGCCAGATCGCGGTATCGCGCAAGGCCGGGCCATCGCGGCGCTGCATCAGTTCCTTCATGCGTTTACGGGGAATGGGTGATTGATACCAGTTAGCCGAGACCAGGCCTTTTTGCGCTGCTTTAGCGGCTTCGGGACCCGTCAACCGATAATCCCGAGGCACGGGTTTACCGGAGTTTTCAGATGCTGCGTGTTGTTCAGGCATTTTATTGTTCTCCGCAAGCTTGATGGTTTAAGGCACTTGCTTCGATGCGGGATCACATCGCTTGAGAAAAGATAGAGAGCACAAAGATTACCCTCAAGCCCTTGAATACATTCCCTATCAAGCTATCATCCAGGCCCATTGCAGCTTGATAGTTTTCTATCAAAGCGCCCGGGGGCTCGCCATGAACAACACTAAACGCCCAACCATCGCCACGGTCGCCGAGCGTGCCGGTTTGAGTGTCGCCACCGTGGACCGGGTGCTCAATGCCAGGGCTCCGGTGAACCCGGCTACCGCCGAGCAGGTGTTCCAGGCCGCCGAGGCGGTGGGTTATTTCGCGGCCCGGCTGATCGGCCAGCGGATCCGCGAACGGCGCCCCAGCTATCGTTTCGGCATCCTGTTGCTCGGCACCGCCCAGGCGTTCTATGCCAACGTTGCCGCCGCCATCACCGAGGCGGCACAGCGTCAGGCCGGCGCCAACCTCAGCTGCCAGTTCGAGTACGTCTTCGATCGCTCACCCAGCGCCATCATTGCCCAGATCGAACAACTGGCAGTGCAGTGCGATGGCCTGGCGGTGGTCAGCTTCGCTCACCCACTGATCAATGCCGCCATCGCTCAGATCAGGGCCGCGGGCGTGCCAGTGATCGCACTGCTGTCCGACATCCACGAGGCGGCAAATGAGCCTTACGTCGGTCAGGATAATCATGTAGTCGGACGCACCATGGGCTGGCTGCTGGCCCATACCTGCGGTGCCCACAAAGGCAGCGTCGGGGTACTGCTGGGCGGCCACCGTTTTCTCGGCCATCAGGCGCGGGTGGAGGGGTTGCGCAGTTATCTGACGGAGCATGCACCGGGGTTGCAGCTACTCGAAGCGGTGATCAACCTGGATAACTGTGACGTCACCGAAGAGGCCACTCTGGAACTGCTGGCGCGACATGACGACTTGCGGGGTTTGTGCGTGGTCGGCGGTGGCGGCGACGGCATCATCAGTGCCCTGTCGCAGCTACCAAAACAGCCGTCGCTGTGCAGCATTCTTCAGGAATCGACCGAGCTTTCGCGCCAAGCCCTGGCCCAGGGATTGATCAGCCTGGTCATCGACTCCCAGCCGCGATTGCTGGCGGCTGCGCTGGTCGACTTGCTGATCGAACTGCAAACCACACCGGACTTCGATCCTGTCCGGCATCGAATTCATATTCCATTGCAGATCATGACTTGCGAGAACGCTCGAGGCTGAACCTGTGGCGAGGGCATTTTTGGTTAACCCCTCAGCGCTCGGGTTCCGAACGAAAAGCATCGGCACTCAGCCCGAACCGATTCATCTTGTTGTACAGCCCGCCACGGGAAACGTTCAGCTGTTTGGCGGCCAGGCGGATGTTGCCGCGGGTATCCCTGAGGGCCGTGATGATCGCGTTCATTTCATGAGTGCCGAGGTCCATGGCCGCCCGAGGCTCAGGCACGTTTCCCGGCGCCGAAGGCCGCAGTCTTTGCTTGATTTCGAGCGGTAGGTCTTCGGGTTGAATCAGTTCGGTCACTGCCAGATTGGTCGCCCGCTCAATGGTGTTTTCCAGCTCGCGAACATTGCCTGGCCAGTGGTAGGCGCAAAGAATATCCAGCGCCTGTGGCGAGATGCCCTGCACCGATTTGCGCAGCGAGCGTGCGCAACGACCAAGAAAATGTTGCGCCAGCAAGGGCACATCCTCGCGGCGCATCCTCAGGGGTGGAACCGTCAGATTCAGTACGTTGAGCCGGTAGTAAAGATCCTCACGGAACGCACCATCGGCCACTGCCTGACTCAGGTTGCGGTGGGTGGCCGCGATGATGCGGACATTCACCTGCCGGGATTTCTTTGCGCCCACCCGCGTCACCTCGCCTTCTTGCAAGACCCGCAGCAGGCTGACCTGGGCATCAAAAGACATGTCACCGATTTCGTCGAGGAAGATCGTTCCGCCATCGGCCAATTCGAACTTACCGGCCGAACCGCCACGGGCCGATCCGGTGAAGGCGCCCTCGACATGCCCGAACAGTTCGCTCTGCACCAAATCTCGCGGAATGGCCCCGCAATTGACCGCCACAAACGGACCACTGCACCGGTCACTGCCATTATGAATCGCCTGGGCGAACAACTCCTTGCCGGTGCCGCTTTCGCCCAGGATCAGTGTGGTCGAGTCACTGCGACTGGCGATCCGTCCCAAGTGCAACGCGTCCTGAATGGCTCGCGAACTGCCCTGAATGGTTTCGAAGGTGTAGCTGGCCTGAGTGCCGATGATCCGCCGGGTAATTTCCCGGATGCGTCGGTTCTCCCGCAACGAAACGATGCGCCCGCCTTGCTCCAGTGAGCACACGGACACCAGGCACGCCAGCTGGCTGCGATCATGCAATTCAAAGGTGCAATCCAGATCTCTTATCCCTTCAGACTGCTGCCCTTCCCCGCCGCGCAGCAGAACCTCATTGGTCAGTTCGCTGCGGCCCAGACGCTGGAACGGACTGCCCAGCAAATCCAGGCCCACGCGAAACAATTGCCGGGCATAACGGTTGAGCGCCTTGATGCAGCCGCGCTCATCCAGCACCACCAGTCCCTCGTTCAGCACTTCAAGCACGGCTTGTTGTTCTTCCAGCAAGGCCTGTAGCGCCATCTGCCGCGAAACCGCTTCGGCTGCGGCCTGGACGGTGCCCAGAGTATGGAAATGAAACCAGCCGGGCTCTGCGGTCAGGGTCAGCATGGCCAGTGTCCGGCCCTGGGCATCCCGGATCGGCGCGGCGGCACAATGCATGCGCCGCCGACGCAGGTCGACCCCGAAGTTTTCCTCGGCCAGCACATACACCAATCGGTCTTCGGCAAGCGCCAGCCCCGTGCAGTTGGTGCCCTGCACCGACTCCAGCAGTTGGCTGCCCACCGGCGTGAGATCGAGGCCGCAGGAATACAGCATCGTTCCTTGGGCATCGGTCAGATTGATATGACCTCTGGGGTTGTACGCCAGCAATCCGCGCATGACCTCCGCTGCCGCTGCGATCAACGCGCGATTGGCTGCCAGCGTCGCGGCCAGGTCGGCGGGGGCGACAAACCGGTACACACCATCCTCAGGGTTGAGGCCAGCACTGACGCTGCGCAACCAGGAGTCCCAAATCACCTGCCTGACCCCGGCAGGTCGATCGATGCCCCCCCTCAGACACGCCAGCCAGGCCTGTTCCAGCTCTGCGATCGGTCCTGCGTTCAACGACGCCGGTCCGATTGCGGCGATGTAATCGAGGTCTTGCGCGCTGAAGGCCATCGGCTGTGGATTCACTCTGTGTCCATATGTTCATATTTTCGACATGTCAGTATAGACATGTCATCTGACTGAACACTTAATTCAAATTAATATTATTAAACCCTTAAATATCAATCACTTAAAAATTGGCATGGCGCTTGCTCCCTGCTTTGTAGCAGCGAGGACATTCCTGCTGTCGAGTCGTTGAACAACAATAAAAGGGAGTCATTTCATGAGTGCATCCAAAGTCATCCGCCTGGGCCTCATCGGCGCCGGCCGCATGGGCAGCTTCCACGGTCAGACCGCGGCCCGGCACATTCCCGGTGCCTGCCTGGCCGCCATCGCCGACCCGACACCTGGCCAGGCCGCGCGCCTCGCCGCTGAGTTGGGTGTACAGCGGGTCTACACCGATCCACAGCAATTGCTCGATGACCCGGAAATCGACGGCGTGTTGATCGCCGCCCCGGCCCGCAGCCATGCCGAATTGGTGATTAGTGCGGCACGGGCCGGCAAAGGGGTGTTCTGTGAAAAACCCATGGCCATTACCCTGGACGAAGCCGACCGCGCCATCGCTGCGGCTGCCGATGCGCGAGTGACGCTGCAGGTCGGCTTCAACCGCCGCTTTGCCAAAAGCTTCCGGACGGCTCACCTGGACGTGGTCGCCGGACGTATCGGTACGCCGCAACTGCTGCGCTCGCTGACACGCGATCCGGCCCTGAACAATCCCGCCGCCTCGCCGCAGTGGGTGATTTTCCTCGAAACCCTGATCCATGACTTCGATACCCTGCGCTACCTCAATCCCGGCGCCGAAGCGGTTGAGGTGTTTGTCATGGCCGATGCCCTGATCGCTCCGGACTTCAAGGACAAGGGTTTGCTCGACACCGCTGTGGTCACGATCCGTTTCGACAACGGCGCCATCGCCACCGCCGAGGCGAATTTCCAGGCGGTGTATGGCTACGACGTTCGGGGCGAAGTGTTCGGCAGCGCCGGCATGCTGAGCATGGGCAGCATCAATGACTCTGACCTGGTTCGCTACCTGGCCAATGGCATCCAGGCCGACACCCAGCGTTTGGACACCGACCTGTTGCGTGATGCCTATGTGGCAGAGCTCAACCACTTTGTCGACTGCCTGCGTACCGGCGAAAAACCACTCGCTAGCGGCGAAGATGCCCGGGCGGCACTGGCCATTGCCCGCGCGTGTATCGAGTCGTTCCAGCAAGGCAAAGCCGTGCGCGTGCAAGGAGCCCGCTCATGAGTTTCATACCGTTCAAACTGTCGATCAGCGCCGAAATGGTGTTCCTCGACCTGCCGTTCACCGAACGGGTCAAACGCATTCATGCACTGGGCTTCAGCGCCGAAATCTGGAGCTGGACGACCAAAGACATTCCGGCCCTGGTCGCCACCGGCGCTGACTTCACCTCCATGACCGGCTACATCTCGGGCAATTTGACCGACCCCGAGGATATCCGGCACCTGCTCGACAGCGCACGGGAATCGCTGGCCGTTGCCGCCCAATTGAATTGCCCGAGCCTCAACTTGCATGGCACGGGTCTGGGCGATCAAGGTTTGCCAGTCAAACCCGTGGCTCACACCACCGGACGCATGTGGTTGAGCGCCTGCAAGACCCTGGAGAAAATCGCTCGCCTGGGCGAAGACGCCGGCCGGGTGTTCCTGCTGGAGAACCTCAATACCGAAGTGGACCACCCCGGCACGCCGTTCGCTCGCGCCGACGATACCCTGGCGCTGATCGAGGCCGTGGGCAGCCCTCACCTGAAGATGAACCTGGACCTTTACCATGCGCAGATTGGCGAAGGGAACCTGATCGAACTGATCCAGCGCGCCGGCAGCGCCATCGGCGAAATCCAGGTCGCTGACGTCCCTGGACGCATGGAACCGGGCACCGGCGAAATCCATTACCCGGCCATTGCCAAAGCCTTGTTCGGCATGGGATACACCGGTGTCGTCGGGCTTGAGGGCTGGGCCAGCGGCGACAGCGAAGCGGCACTCGAACGTTTCCGGCAAGCGTTCACGCTGGATTGAGGAACCTGCGGCGCGCCCGGACGTTGACTCTACGCGCGCCAGCAACCCTCCCCCCTGATCTTGATGAATGTCGGCTTATAACAACAAAAGGAAAACCATCATGCGTCGCTGCACACTACTTTTTGCCACGCTGCTACTCGTCTTCAGCCAATGGGCCGCCGCCAGCTATCGCATCGGTGTCAGCATTGCCAGGGTCGACGACAACTTCATGACCTATGTGCGCAGCGGCCTGGAGGAAGCCGCCAAAAAGGACAACGTCCAGATCCAGTTCGAGGACGCCCAAGGCGATGTGGTTCGCCAGCTCAATCAGGTCCAGGGCTTTCTCAACCAGAAAGTCGATGCGGTCATCGTCTTGCCCGTAGACACCGCCGCCACCGCCAACATGACCCGTGCCGCCGTCGAAGCGCAGACACCACTGGTCTACGTCAACCGCCACCCGGACGAACGCGTCTTGCCCAAAGGGGTTGTCACCGTGGCGTCGAACGACATTGAGGCCGGGCAACTGCAAATGCGCTACCTGGCCGAAAAACTGGGAGGTAAAGGCACTCTCGCGATCATCATGGGCGACCTCGCGCAAAACTCCACGCACGACCGCACCGAAGGCGTCAAACAGGTGCTCAAGGACTATCCCGGGATCAAGATTGTCGAACAGCAAAGCGCCGAATGGCAGCGCAACAAAGGCATGGACCTGACCAGCAACTGGCTGCTGGCCGGCACGAGTTTTGATGCCATTGTCGCCAACAATGACGAGATGGCCATCGGCGCCGCCATGGCACTGCAGCAGGCCGGCAAAGCCAAGGGTGAAATTGCGATTGTCGGCATCGACGGCCTGCCCGACGGCCTCGCGGCGATCAAGCGCGGGATGCTGGTGGCCTCGGTCTTTCAAGACCCCAAGGCCCAAGCGGCCACTGCGCTGCAAGCGGCCATCAAAATGATCAAGGGTGAGCCGGTCGAGACGGATGTCTGGGTGCCCTTCCAACTGATCACGCCGGAGCAGGTTGCCGTCTATGAGAAACATTACAAATAGCGCCCGACACTAACCGTTAACGCCGCTGTCCCGGTCGGGAATCAGCGGCGTTTTTCGTTGAGTGAATAGCGTTTTGCGAAATCGAAAGACCAAACCGCAGGGCTTGCCACGCCATCACAAAGGAAGCGGCCTATCCTGAACGACCCGTTTCATAACGAGGGTCGAGGTCAACCGCTGTACGTTGGGCAAGGTCGAAAGGCTCTCATCGTATAGCTGCTGGAAGGCTGGCAAATCCTGTGTGATGACGTGCAGCAGGTAGTCCGGCTCCCCGAATAACCTCTGGGCATCAACCACTTGCGGGATCTCGACGAGCGCCGTCTCGAAAGCCTCGACAGCTTGCCTGTCGCCCTCACGAAGCGT
Organism: Pseudomonas sp. KH_046_1; assembly: GCF_057839025.1. Taxonomy (NCBI): domain Bacteria; kingdom Pseudomonadati; phylum Pseudomonadota; class Gammaproteobacteria; order Pseudomonadales; family Pseudomonadaceae; genus Pseudomonas; species Pseudomonas sp. KH_046_1. The sequence continues at coordinate 2,407,386 of NZ_CM174481.1, read as the reverse complement.
GGCAAACACCATCGCTGAAAAATTCAGGCCGAGTGCGCCTGGGTCCAGCTGTGCCCTGTAGCCAAGCAACACACCCGACTCTTCCAGTGCCCGTACTCGCCGATGACAAGGGGAAAGGCTCAGTCCCACTCGCTCAGCGAGTTCTGTGACCGAAAGGCGACCATCCTTTTGCAGCTCAGAAAGAATCTTTCGATCAATCCTGTCCATATAGAAATATCTCCCCTTAAATCGCACATTAACGATTACTTTTGAAATTTAATTCTAACAACATTTCATTATTCTTCCTCTCACCATTAACGCCGCACTCCCTTGACCAAAGATGAGGCGGCCTGTGATTGCGGAGCGGGACGATGCAGAGAGCGGTGTGTCATCAACGGGAGTGCCTGGCGCCATGACCTTCAGTATTTTTGTTGCTTTCTGGGCGGTGTCGATTCTGTTCGTCATCACGCCCGGTGCAGATTGGGCATACGCGATTTCGGCAGGTTTGAAGGGCCGGGTCGTCCTGCCCGCTGTGGGCGGGCTTTTGTCCGGCCATTTGATTGCAACCGTGATTGTTGCCGCCGGTGTTGGCGCGCTGGTCGCCAACCACCCCGTTGTCTTGACGGTGCTTACGGTTGCCGGGGCGGCTTATCTGTTCTGGTTAGGCATCAACATGCTTGCCCGTCCCTCCACACCCCATGCTGAGGACATCCAGGTGTCGGGTTCCTGGAAGCGCTGGGCGCTCAAGGGGCTTTGCGTCAGCGGGCTGAACCCGAAAGTGTTCCTGCTGTTCCTGGCGCTATTGCCACAATTCACCGACGCAACCGCTACCTGGTCTGTCCCAATGCAGATGATTGCGCTGGGGCTCGTCCACACCGTCAGTTGTGGCGTTATCTATCTGCTGGTGGGATTTGGCTCACAGGCCGTTTCCAGGCACGCCCCGCCGCCGCTCAGTGGGTCAGTCGGTTCTCCGGAGCGGCCATGATCATCATCGCGGTCGTTCTGCTCACCGAGCAGATGTCGGACTGATTCATTTTCAGCGAGACAACCATGAGGGGGTATTGCGAAGCGAGAGCCAGAACTGGCCCTCGCTGTTTTTGCAGTCAAATTCAGCGTTTGAGTTTGCGCTTGTTGCGGTATTGGTCAATGACCACCGCGACCACGATGATCAAGCCTTTGATGATGTCCTGGATGTAGGCATCGACCCCGACGAAAGTGAATCCGCTGGCCATCACCCCAAGGATCAGTGCTCCGATGACCGTGCCGGTGATGCGCCCTACTCCGCCCGCCAAACTGGTACCACCGATGACCGCTGCGGCAATCGCATCCAGTTCATAGGACATGCCCATCCCGGCCTGGCCGGTGGCGGCACGGGCCGAAGCCACCACGCCCGCCAGCCCCGCCAGCAACCCGGCGATGCTGTAGACGATGACCAGATGGCGTTTGACGTTGATCCCGGACGTACGCGCCGCCTGCATGTTGCCGCCGATGGCGTAGGTGTATTTACCGTACTTGGTGTAGCGCAGCGCGATGTGGAAGATCACCGCCACCACCAGAAAAATGATCACCGGCATCGCGCCGTGACCGATGGCCGTGTAGGAGTCCGATAGCATGCTCACCGGCTGGCCTTCGGTGTAGTAACGCGCCAGGCCACGGGCTGAGACCATCATGCCCAAGGTGGCAATGAACGGTGGAATCCCGGTAATGGCAATGATGCTGCCGTTGATTGCCCCCGCCAGCAGCCCGACGCCGAGCCCGACAATCACTGGAATCCATACCGGCAAGTCAGTCAGCGACGGGAATACCGCCCGTGCGAAATCCGAGGTCTGCGCCAGGCTGGCGGCGATCATTGCCGACAACGCCAGCACCGAGCCTGAGGACAGGTCAATGCCGGTGGTGATGATCACCTGGGTCACGCCGATGGCCAGCAGGCCGATGATCGACACTTGCAGGATCATCAGCACCAGGCGTTGGGAGTTCATCAGGAAGCTCTGGTCGCGCACGATCCAGCCGAATACCTCGAACACCAGGCCGATGCCAATCAGCACCAGGAAAATACTCAGTTCAGTCGGAAAGCGCCGGCGACTCTTGACCGGTGCCGTTGCCGGTTTGTTTTCCAGTATCGCGTTCATAACCACTCACCCTTCTATCGCGTCGTCGACGCTGGCCGGGCCAGCGCCGGCATCCATTAGTGAACCACGGACATGCCCGAGGCCAGTTGCATCACTCGTTCCTGAGTCGCTTCGCTGCGCTCGAGGGTGCCCATCAGGTCGCCCTCGTGCATGACCATGACCCGATCGCTCATGCCGAGCACTTCCGGCAGCTCCGAGGAAATCATGATCACCGCCATGCCTTCGCCGGCGAGATAGGAAATGAGCCGGTAGATCTCGGCCTTGGCGCCGACATCGATGCCACGGGTCGGCTCGTCGAGAATCAGGATTCGTGGATTGGTCATCAGCCAGCGCGCCAGCAAGGCTTTCTGCTGATTGCCGCCAGACAAGGTGTCGATGCACTGCTCCAGTGACGGTGTTTTCACCCGCAGCTTTTTGCACATGTCCTCGCACAAGGCGCGCAACGCTTTCTGCTGGATAAAGCCGTTGCCGACGTAATGCGGCAGCACTGCCATTTCCATGTTCTCCAGCACCGACAGGCACGGGAACAAGCCGCTGAGCTTGCGATCCTCGGTCAACAGGGCGAAGCCCTTTTCGATGGCCATGTGCGGATCGGTAATGCGCACCACTTCGCCGTCGAGGCGAATCTCGCCACCGTCGCTCGGGGTGATGCCAAAGATCGCCTCGGCGACGTTGGTCCGCCCCGAGCCCATCAACCCGGCAATGCCGAGGATCTCACCGGCATGCAGATCGAAGGACACGTCCTTGAAAATGCCATCGAGCTTGAGGTCGCGCACCGACAGCAGCAGATCGCCGATCGGCGTCTCGCGTACCGGGAACAACTGGCTCAGTTCACGCCCGACCATCATCGAAATCAGGCTTTCGCCATCCATGCTGTCGGCCCGCTGCAGGCCTATGTAAGCGCCATCGCGGAACACCGCCACTTCATCGGCGATAGCGAACACTTCGTTCATTTTGTGGGTGATGTAGATGATGCCTTTGCCCTGGCTTTTCAGGTCGGCAATGATCGAAAACAGGTGGGCGACTTCCTTGTCGGTGATGGCCGAGGTCGGTTCGTCCATGATCAGGATGTCGGAATCGTAAGACACCGCCTTGGCGATCTCGACCATCTGCCGTTCGGCGATGCTGAGGTTGCCGACATGCTCCTCCGGATCAAGGTTGATGCGCAGACGCTCCAACAACTTTGCCGTGCAGCGGTGCATTTCCCGGTGGTCGATCATGTGGAAACCGTTGAGCTGCTCACGGCCGATCCAGATGTTCTCGGCGATGCTCATGTGCGGCATCAGGTTGAGTTCCTGGTGGATCATCGCGATCCCGGCCTGCAGCGCCGCCAGGGGCGTTTCGAAGATCACCGGTTTGCCCCGCAGGCGCAGTTCGCCGGCGTCCGGCTGGTAGATGCCGGCGATGATTTTCATCAAGGTGGATTTGCCCGCGCCGTTCTCGCCCATCAGGGCCAGCACGGAGCCGGGGCGTACCCGCAGCTGCACGTCGGACAAGGCCACCACCCCGGGGAAACCCTTGCTGACGTTGACGATCTCCAACAGGTACGGCTCATCGACAGGCGTTACAGTTGGCTGGACACCCATCAATGGGGTGCTCGAAGCAGTCGCTGAAGCGAACATGATCAGGTACTCCATCAGCAAGGTCGCGGTTGCTACCTTGCGTGTTTATTGTTGTTATTGAACGGACGGACTATTTGAACTGGTCAACGTTTTGTAGCGTGATCAAGCGATACGGCACCCACACGGCCGACTCGACCGGTTCGTTTTTGGCCATTTTCACTGCCGTCTCGATCGAACCGTCGGCCTGACCCTTGGCGTCCTGGAACACCGAGACGACCAGAGAGCCCTTCTTCACTGCGTTCAAACCGTCAGGCGTACCGTCGACACCGGCGATCAGGATGCTGCCCTTTTCCACCCCGGCCTGTTGCAGGGCCATCGCGGCGCCAATGGCCATCTCGTCGTTGTTGGAGACGACCGCGTCGAACTTGCGGCCCTGGGTCAGCCAGTCGTTGACCAGGGTCATGCCCTTGTCCCGCAACCAGATACCGGTTTGCTCTTGCTCGATCTTGATGTTCGGGTACTTGGCCAGCACCTCTTTGACGCCCTTGGTACGGTTGGTGGTGGAGTTGTTCGCCAGGTCGCCCAGCAGAATCACGATGTCACCCTTGCCGCCCATTTTGTCGGCCAGGTATTGCATCTGCATCTGACCGGCTTCCAGGTCGTTGGAGGCGACAGTGACCACGCCTTTGGGCAGGTTCAGGTCATCGGGACGGCGGTTGACGTACACCAGCGGAATGCCGGCCTTGACCGCCGATTCAGTGATTTTTTTGGTCGCGGCGGTATCCACCGGGTTGACCACGATGGCGTCGACCTTCTGACTAATGAAGCTTTCTACCTGGCTCAACTGCCGGACCACGTCGCTGCGCGCGTCTTCGAACTGCAACTTGACGCCATCGGGATAGGATTTGGCTTTTGTGTCCATGGATTCGCGCAGGTAGGTCAGCCAGGTGTCATCGAACTGCGACATGCTGACGCCGATCTTCATGTCAGCGAGTGCAGCGCCGCTGGCGAACATCAGGGACAAGGCGAGTGAGGCGAAACGGATCTTGGTCTTCATGAAAAGTCTTTCTCCACATTCTTGTTGGTTTTATGGATAAGGCGTGACGATTTCAGTAAGCGGGCAAGCGGGAAAAGAGTTGGAACCGGGTGCGAGGCAGCTCGCTGGAAATGACTTTATTGGAAAATATTTTCCATATCAACTCATTTTAGAATTTTATTCTGATTTTATTCCATGACTCTCGAAGGCGCTCAATTGCACCACCTGATGGCGCTCGAAACTCAGCCGCGCAGCGTCTAGCACGCGGGTGGTCGCCAGTGCATCATGGGCCTCCACAGGCAGTGGGCCACCGCTCTGCAATGCGCCTTGCAGCTGTAAATAGAACTGATTCCAGCAACCACGCTCGGAGGGAACTCTTTCGCGCACTTCGCCCTGTTCGAACCAGCCCCAGCGGCGATGCTCTTCCACGCCCCAGCGTTCACCTTCGGATTTCGGTGTCAGCCCGGCGAGCGCCGACGCCTCCTGCCCGTCGAGACCATCGACGCTGTAACAGCCTTGAGTGCCGGTCACGCGAAAGCGCGGGCCGGGGGTGTTTTGCAGGCAACTGCCGCCCAGGTGCGAGGTCACACCGCTAGCGTGGGTCAGGGACATAAAGAAGCCGTTATCGAACGTCTGGTCTTTCTCCAGATAATCCAGCTCGGCGTAGACCCGTGTCACCGGACCGAACAGCAACAACGCCTGATCCACCAGATGGCTGCCCAGATCACGCAGGAAACCACCGCCACTGCCGTTGTTCACCGACTGTGGCAAATAGCGTTCGATCCGCGATTCGAAACGGGTGACCTGCCCCAGCGCACCGGACTCGATGAGTTTGCGCACGGTGAGAAAGTCCGAGTCCCAGCGCCGGTTCTGGTAGACGCTCAGTTGCACACCCTGGCGCTCGGCCATGGTGATCAGGGTTTGCGCCTGTTGCGCGTCAGCGGCGAACGGCTTGTCGCTGACCACCGCCACATTGTGTTCGATGGCGTCGAGCACCAGCGCCGGGCGACCTTTGAGCGGTGTGGACACTACCAGCACATCGACCCCGATTTCGACCAGTTGGCCGATGCTGTCGAAGGCCGGCACGCCGGGGTGTTCTGCCGCCAGCAACTGGCGCCGCTCCGCTGAACGGGTAACCACACCGACGAAGGTTGCACCCGGCAAACTGCTGATCAGTGGAGCATGGAAAAACCGGCCGCCATGGCCGTATCCGACAAGTCCGATGCGCATGAAAGTATTCTCCTTATAGAACGCGACCTCTGTGGGAGCGAGCTTGCTCGCGATGACGGCAGCACATTCAACATCTATGTGACTGTCAGATCGCAATCGTCGGAACGCCGCCCGGAGCAAGCTCGCTCCCACAGGATTTTCGTAGGTATTCAACGGCAGAGTTCGCTTTTGACGCGTTCGAGCATCATCCGGTTGGACTCGTCCGGCCGGTCCTCCCAGGCGAACACCGAGACGGTGGCAATGCCATCGAACTTGATCTCGCGCAAGGTGCCGAAGAACGCGTCCCAATCGACCTCGCCCTGGCCGATGTCCAGATGCTGGTGCACGGTGGCGGTGACGCCCGGCGGGTTGACGATGTAGCGCAAGCCCGAAGACGCCTTGTGGTTGTAGGTGTCAGCGATAATCAGATGACTCAGTTTCGACCCGGCGTACTTGAGCATCGAGGCGATATCACCGACGCCATCGTCATAGAAAAACGTGTGCGGCGCAGCGTAGAGGTAGTTGATCCAGTCACGATCCAGACCACGAATGATGTCCACCGACTCGTTATTGCGCTCGCAGAAATCATACGGGTGAGCCTGGATATCGAGCTTGATGCCTTCGCGTTCGAACTCCGGGATCAGCTCATCCATGGAGCGCATGAACTGGTTCTCGCACACCAGCGGGTTGTCCGACTGGCCGGTGAACTCGGTGTTGACCAGTTCGCAGTCCATCTCTACGGCAATCTGGATCGCGCGCTTCCAGTTGCGCACCGCGGCCACGCGCAAACCTTCATCGGCAGCGGCCCAGTGGTACATCGGTAATAAAGAAGAGAGTTTGACCCCGGTGTCGCTCAGGGCTTTGCGAAATTCCTTGATCCGCGCCTTGTCGACCCGTGGGGCTTTGTAGAACGGCAGGAAATCTTCCCGGGGCGACAGCTCGATGTGTTCGTAACCGAGCTCGGCGACCTTGTCGACCATCTTGCCCAGGGACAGGTTGCGGTACATGTAGGGGTCTAGTGCGATGCGCATTTTTATTCTCCTTCACCACTCCCCTTGTGGGAGCGAGCCTGCTCCGGGCGGCGCTCCGACGATGGCGGCAGCACATCCAACATCTATGTGACTGTCAGATCGCAATCGCGAGCAGGCTCGCTCCCACAGGGGATCATCGTTAACCGTAGAAGTGTGGGCGCTCTGGCAGGCCGACTTTGACAATCGCCCCGCTGTTCTGCGCCTCGATGCACGCATCCGCCGCCACCGCCGCTGCGAAGCCATCCCACGCCGAAGGCCCACCGACCTGCCCGGCGCGCACAGCATCGATGAACGCCTGCAATTCGACGTCATACGCAGCGATGAACCGGTCCTTCCAGTCCATCAGAATCGCATTGGACAGCTTCGCGCCACTGCGCAACTGCACCTGGGACGGTTCCGGCAGTTTGGCGATACCGGTCTCCCCCACCACTTCGCACTGGATGTCGTAGCCATACTGGCAATTGACGAACACTTCCACATCGATGCGCGTGCCCTTGGCGGTTTCCAGCAGCACGATCTGCGGGTCTTTCAAATGGGCGTGGGCCTTGCTGGTCTTGCGCGGAAACACCACCTGTACCGACACGTAGTCGTCATCGAGCAACCAGCGCAGCACATCCAGCTCATGGATCAGGGTGTCGGTGATCGCCATGTCGGTCTTGTAGTTCTCGCCCACGGTCGGGTTGCGGTGGGCGCAATGCAGCATCAACGGCTCGCCGATCTGGCCACTGCCGATCACTGATTTCAGCGCCCGATACCCTTCATCGTACGGGCGCATGAAACCGACCTGTACCAACCGCTTGCCATGAGCCACTTCAGCCTCGACGATCTTGCGGCAGCCTTCGGCAGTGACGGCCAGCGGTTTCTCGCAGAACACCGGCTTACCGGCGGCAATCGCTGCCAGCACGAACGCTTCGTGGCTCGGCCCCCAGGAGGTAACGAGGATCGCCTCGACTTCCGGCGCCTTGATCAGCGCATGGCCGTCGGGATAAACCTCGGCGGTCAGCTTGAGATCGGCAACGACCTTGGCCGCTTGCTGCAAATTGATGTCGGTCACCGCCACGACCTGGCTGTTGAGCAAGGTCTGGCTGCAACGACGGATGTGGTCCTGGCCGATGGCCCCGGTGCCGATGACGCCAATGCGCAACGAATTAGAAAGCAAAGACATATAAACACTCCTGTGGGTTCGTTTCAGGGCAATCAGTATTGACGGGCCTTGGCCAGTCGTTCGTTCAGGGTCTTGGCTACCGCATCGGTACGGGCACTGGTGGAAACCTGCGCCACACCGACCCGCCACCACGACAGGTATTTGTGAATCATGGTCTTGGGCAAAACCTTGATATCGATCAGCGTCGAAACCGTCTGCAAGCGCGCATCCGCCAGTGCAGCCTTCAGCTCTTCAATGGTGTTCACTTTGTAAGTCTTGCAGCCATAGGCCGCCGCGCTCATGGCGAAATCCACCGGCACAAAGCCGCCATCGAGCTTGCCGGTTTGCGGGTTGCGGAAGCGGAACTCGGTGCCGAAGCTGTCCATGCCGTGTTCCATCTGCAGGTTGTTGATGCAGCCAAAGGTCATGTTGTCCAGGAGCACCACGTTGATCTTGCGCCGCTCCTGAATCGAGGTCGCCAGCTCCGAGTGCAGCATCATGTAGGAGCCGTCGCCCACCAGCGCATAAACCTCACGATCCGGTTCGGCGAGTTTCACGCCCAACGCAGCGTTGACCTCGTAACCCATGCAGGAATAGCCGTACTCGACGTGGTAGGTGTTCACGCCTTTGCTGCGCCAGCTGCGCTGCAAGTCGCCAGGCAAGCTGCCGGCGGCGGCGACGATCACTGCGTCGTCCGCCAGGGTTTCATTGAGCACCCCGAGCACGCGGCTCTGGGTCAGGCAGGAGCCGGTCAGCTCGATGAATTCGCGCAGTACCGCCGGGTCCATGTGGTCGTTGATTTCCGGGACGAAATCCTTGGCCTGGTATTCCACCTGATAGATGCGATCGACTTCCTCATCCAGTTGCGCCTTGGCCTGACGGGGTTGATCGCCCCAGCTCGAGCGATAATCACCCAGCGCTTCGGCCAGCGCCGACAAACCGGTTCTGGCGTCCGCCAGCAACTGCACGCCGTCGAGTTTCAGAGCGTCGCAGGGGCTGATATTGAGGTTGAGAAATTGCACCTGCGGGTGCCGAAACAAGGACTTCGACGCGGTGGTGAAGTCGCTGTAACGGGTGCCAATGCCAATGATCAGATCAGCGTCCCTGGCCAGCAGGTTCGCCGCCAGGCAACCGGTTTCGCCAATCCCGCCGACGTTCAGCGGATGGCTGGACACTACCGCGCTCTTGCCGGCCTGGGTTTCGGCGAAAGGAATGTCGAAGCGCTCGGCAAACGCCTGCAATGCGGCGTTGGCACCGGAATAACGTACCCCGCCACCGCAAATGATCAACGGTTTGCGCTTGCCTTTGAATAACGCCAGTGCATCACCGAGCATGGCTTCGGTAGCCGGACGACGCTCGATGCGGTGCACGCGTTTTTGCAGGAAATAATCGGGATAGTCGTAGGCCTCGGCCTGCACGTCTTGCGGCAAGGCCAGGGTCACAGCGCCGGTTTCCGCAGGGTCGGTGAGCACCCGCATGGCGTGGATCGCCGCCGTCATCAGTTGCTCGGGACGGTTGATGCGGTCCCAGTATTTGCTCACGGCCTTGAACGCATCGTTGGTGCTGATGCTCAGGTCGTGGAACTGCTCGATCTGTTGCAACACCGGGTCGGGCTGGCGGCAGGCATAGACATCACCGGGCAACAGCAGCAAGGGAATACGGTTGGCCGTCGCCGTGGCGGCAGCGGTCAGCATGTTCGCCGCGCCAGGCCCCACCGACGAAGTGCAGGCGTAGATCTTGCGTCGCAGATGCTGCTTGGCGAACCCGATGGCGGCATGGGCCATGCCTTGCTCATTGCGGCCCTGATGAACGACCAGGTCGCCGCTGTCCTGCTCCAGGGCCTGGCCCAGGCCCAGCACGTTGCCGTGGCCGAAAATGGTAAAGATCCCGGCGACGAATTTACTCTGGACCCCATCGACCTCGATGTACTGGTTATCGAGGAATTTCACCAGGGCCTGGGCCATGGTCAGTCTTGTTGTGGTCATGCTTGCACCTTCCTTTGAAGCTAAATCCGGTATGTGCTGTGAACACTGATCATTGTGGGAGCGAGCTTGCTCGCGATGGCGGACTGGCAGCCAGCGTCAATGTTGAATGTGCAGGCCCCATCGCGAGCAAGCTCGCTCCCACAAGGGTTCTCCAATCAGTTCGATAACTGCCTCAGGCCAGGGATTTCTGCAAGTGATCCATACTCGCGCCGATCGCCCGCTCGATATCCGCCAGCCCATGCACGCTGTCAGCGAACGGTTCGAACGACAGGTAGCCGCTGTAGCCGCTAGCGAGCAAGGTGTCGATCTGCGCCGCATTGCCAAGGATGTCGCCCTCGCCCACCAGCACCCGGTGACCATCGCGAATGGTCGCCAGCGGGGCTTCGGCATCTTCGACCCCGGAGATGTGCACCAGCCCGGTCAGCTCAGGGAAGAACTCCTGCTCGCCGGCCAGATGATGGTGAAAGGTGTCATGCACCAGCCGGAACACATCCAGCCCGCCGATGGCCTTGATCGCGTCCACCGCTGTGCGTTTACGGCGCAGCGAGCACTCTTCGAAACCCAGCGGTTCGATGAACCCGAGAATCCCGTGATCGCGCAGGATCGGCGCCAGCTGACTCAACGCCGTGCGCAGGCCTGAAGCGCGCTCGGCTTCGGTACGCGGGTCGGCACGGTCGTTCAACGGGCACATGACCAGCCCTTGCGCGCCGCAGTCCCGGGCATAGGCAGCGAGTTTCGAGGCCTGCTCCCGGCGCTCGTCGTTCCACACATCAAACGGATACAGCGCGTTGATCGAGAGCACGGTGATGCCTTTGGCCGCGCACAACTCACGCACGCGCTCGGGCGCGGTGCCGTCTTCGATTTCGACACCTTTGAGGTCATTGCGGATCTCGATGGCGTCGGCCTTGAGGGTCACCGCCAACTCGATGAACGCGGGCAGGGACAAACGTGGGGCGACCATACGGTTCAGGGCGAAACGCAGGGGTTTGCTCATTATTGTTGTTCTCCGCACAAGTGAATTATTTGGCTGTCGGCATACTGAATTCAGGACCCTTGGCGATGCTGTCGGGCCAGCGTTGCATCACGCTTTTGTAGCGACTGTAGAAGCGGATGCCTTCTTCGCCGTAGGCATGGTGGTCGCCGAACAGCGAGCGTTTCCAGCCACCGAACGAGTGCCAGGCCATGGGCACCGGAATCGGCACGTTGATGCCGACCATGCCGACCTTGATGGTGCGGGCGAAGGCTCGGGCAATGCCGCCGTCGCTGGTGAAGCAGGACACACCATTGCCGAATTCGTGGGCGTTGATCAGCGCCACCGCGCTGGCGAAGTCCGGCACACGCACGATGCCCAGCACCGGACCGAAGATTTCCTGTTGGTAAATGCTCATCTCGGTCGTGACCTTGTCGAACAGCGTCGCGCCAACGAAGAAGCCATTCTCGGCGCCCGGCACCTTGAAATGACGACCATCGACAATCAACTGCGCACCTTGAGCCACACCCTGGTCAATGAAGCCTTCGACCTTGGCCTTGTGCTCGGCCGTCACCAAAGGTCCCATGTCACTGTCGCCCTGCAGACCGTTGCCGACCTTGAGCTGATCGATGCGTGGCAGCAACTTGGCAATCAAGCGGTCGCCGACATCGCCCACCGCCACGGCAATCGAAATCGCCATGCAGCGCTCACCGGCCGAGCCGTACGCCGCGCCGATCAAGGCATCCGCCGCTTGATCCAGATCCGCATCGGGCATGACGATCATGTGGTTCTTCGCCCCGCCCAGAGCCTGCACGCGCTTGCCCCGGGAGGTGGCTTGCTGATGGATGTACTCGGCAATCGGCGTCGAACCGACAAAGGAAATTGCTTCGATGTCCGGGTGTTGCAGCAGCGCATCGACCGCAGCCTTGTCGCCCTGGACCACGTTGAACACACCATCCGGCAACCCGGCCTCGGTGAGCAAACGGGCCATCAGCAAACTGGCGGACGGGTCGCGTTCGGACGGCTTGAGGATGAAGCAGTTACCGGTAACCAGCGCCAGCGGGATCATCCACAGCGGCACCATCACCGGGAAGTTGAACGGCGTAACTCCGGCACAAACACCCAGCGGCTGGCGCAGGTTCCAGTTGTCGATGCCGCCGCCGATGTTGTCGCTGAATTCGGTTTTCAACAGGTTTGGCGCACCGCAGGCGTATTCGACGATTTCGATGCCACGGGTGACTTCGCCCTTGGCGTCGGAAAACACCTTGCCGTGTTCGCGGCTGATGATTTCTGCCAGTTCATCGTGATGGCGGTCGAGCAACTCCTTGAACTTGAACATCACCCGCGAACGGCGCAAGGATGATTGCTCGGACCAGGCTGGAAAGGCCTTGAGGGCCGATGCGACTGCCTCGTCCACAGTCTTCTCGCTGGCCAGCCCGACCCGTGCCTGCACGCTGCCGGTGGCCGGGTTGAAGACATTGCTGAACCGCTCACTGCCGGTGTCTTGCACCTGACCGTCTATGTAATGGCCTACAACCTGAGCGTCGCTCATCGTTATTGTTCTCCGTGCAGATAGTGGAATTCAGACGTTGGAATTCAGGCTTTTCAGTTCACAGATCAAGCAGCCAACTGTGCTGCGGATCGTTATGGAACTGCCAGACGCGTTTCGGGCCGGCCATCACGTTCAGGTAATACGACTCGTAGCCGTACGGCACACTGACCGGGTGATAACCCTTGGGCACGACCACCAGGTCGCTGTTTTCCACGGCCATGGCCTGATCGATGCTGCGATCGTCGGTGTAAACCCGCTGGAACACGAAGCCCTGGGGCGGGTTGATCTGGTGGTAATAGGTTTCTTCGAGAAAGCTCTGGTGCGGCAGGTCGTCGGTGTCGTGCTTGTGCGGTGGATAGCTCGAGGAGTGTCCGGACGGCGTGCGCACTTCGACCACCAGCAGTGAATGGGCGGGCTCGGTGTCCGGCAGGATGTCGCAGACGTAACGGGTGTTGGCGCCCTTGCCGCGCACGCTGCGCTTCATCGTGTCGGGTTTGATCAGGCGTGGGCTGTAGGAGCTGCCGAAGGCTGCGATCTTTTCGCTACTGGCTTCAGTAGTGAAGCCAGGCGCGGAACACACGGCAATTTGCACATCACTCAGGGCGACCACCTGGGCTTGACTGCCGGGTGGCAAGTACGCGGCGAATGGAGACTTGTCTTCGAACACCGACTGCCGATCGCCAATGTTGTCCCAGTCGAACGCGCCCTGCCCCGGCGCTTCGCCCTTGATGCTGACCCGGCCGCTGAGCAGCACCAGGCACAGTTCTTTATCACCCGCCGAGACCGGCAGTGTTTCGCCCAGGCTCAAGCGGTAGGCGGCGAAGCCGACGTATTCCAGCTCGCCGTTGCCCAACTCGACCATGGTGCGGCCGCGGGCGTTGCTTTTGACCAGCAGGCTCATGACGCGATCCTCTCGTCGAGCAACGCACGCAAGGTGTCGTAGCCTTTTTTCGCGTAGACATAACTTGGCGCCACCGCCGGGTCCTGCTCGGCTTCGACCACCAGCCAGCCGTGGTAATCGGCGGCCAGCAGCACATCGAGCAATGAGCCGAAGTCGATATCACCATCGCCGGGCACGGTGAAGGTGCCGTTGATGATGCAGTCCGGGAAGCTCCACAGGTTGTTGCGCGCCAGCTGCACCACCGGTTTGCGCACGTCCTTGAAATGCACGTGGCAGATGCGTTCGATGTGTTTGCGCAGCACCTGCAAGGGTTCGCCGCCGCCCATGTAGCAATGGCCCGAATCGAACAGCAGGCCGACTTCGCTGCCGGTCAGGGCCATCAACTTGTCGATGTCCGCCGGGGATTCGACGTAGGCGCCCATGTGGTGGTGATAGGCCAGGCGCACGCCCTGGGACAGGGTGAAGCGCGCCAGTTCGGTGAGCTTGTCGGCGTACTCCTGCCAGGCCTGTTCGGTGTGCAAGCGCGGGCGTTCGACCAGAGGAATGCGCTGGCCCTGGATGGAGTCCGCGACCTCGCCATAGACCAGCACCTTGGCGCCGTTCTTCGCCAGCAGCTCGACATGACTGCCGATGGCGTCGATTTCCTCGGCCACGGAACGCCGTGCCAGACGGCTGGAATACCAGCCGGACACCAACGCCAGGTCATAGGGCCGCAGCACGTCGCCGACGCCTTTGGCGTCCTTGGGGAATTTGCCGTTGAGTTCAAAACCTTCGTAACCGATTTCCTTGCCTTCGCCGAGGGCGGTGCTCAATGGCGTCTCGCCACCGAGGGACGGCAGGTCGTCGTTGCTCCAGGAGATCGGGTTGATGCCAATACGGATAGCGGGCATGGCTGCACCTTTTATTGTTGTACCTAACCGTTGAATACGGCACTGAACCCTGTGGGAGCGAGCTCGCTCCCACAGGTTCAGTGTTCATACATTGAAAATGTTCAGCTCCGCGCCGCACGCCAGGCATCGATCAATTCGACAAAGGTGCCTTGCACTTGGCGAATCAGCGCCTCATCGTCGATTTCCCCGGCCAACCACGCACGGCTCGGCTCCTGGAAAATCGTCCGGCCCACGGCGAACCCGCGGCAGGTCCGGCTCTGGCTGGCCTGTTGAAAGCCTTCGGCCAACGCTGATGCAGGGGCGTTCAAGCCCAGCAGCACCACCCCTCGGCAGTACGGATCGCGTTCCTGGATCAGTTCGTCGAGTTGCTGCCACTCCTCGGCGCTTTGCGCTTCGATCTTCCACCACGCCGGGTAGATGCCCAGGTTGTAGAGGCGCTTGAGGGCGCGATACAGCACGTCCGGGTGAGCCGAGGGGTGATCCTTGGGCGGGATGATTTCCAGCAGCAGTTCATGACCACTGACCTGGGACGCCTGATACAAACCCTTGATCTGCGCTTCCTGTTCCAGACGCAGCAACGGTTCGTCGTCGGGATGAAATTGCACCAGGCACTTGATGATCTGCTCTTGCGGCCAGGCGATCAGGTTGCTGCCGATAGAGCGACCGTGTTCGAAGGCCAATGGCCGCGAACCCTGGACTTCCACCGGCCGCGCCACCCACCAGCCGCGACCGGTGGCGGCGTTCAGTGAGTCCTGGCCGAAACGTTGATCGGCCAGCAGCCCGACATCGGCGTCGATGCCTTGCTCGCGCAAATCGGTTTCGACCCGCTCCACGGCCTGGATAAAAAGTTGCTTGAGTTCGCAGATGGCGTTGAGGTCACGGCCGCCCTTTTGCGCCAGTTCCACCAGTTGCCCGCGATGGTCGAAGGCAAAGATGAACAGTTGCTTCCACTGTTTGCGCGGCACGCTGACCTGATGCAGGCGCTGCAACACCGCGTCCTGGTCCGGACGGGTAATCGGCACCGGGCTGTTGAACAGGTAATCCAGTTCGGCGCGGGTCGGCATCGCCGGGGCGCAGGCATGGCGCGACACCACCAGGCCGCCACAGGCGTTGGCCAACTGGCAGCAGCGCTCATCGCTGGCGTCCTCCAGCCAACCGCTTAGGAAGCCCGACATGAAGGCATCACCGGCCCCCAGCACGTTAAGCACTTCCACTCGCACGCCGGGATAAATCGCACCGTCTTCAAGACGGGTCGGGATCTCTCCATGAATCACCGTGCAGCCTTGCGGACCGAGCTTGACCAACAGGGTCGCAGCGCTCAGGCGCCGGACATTGCGCAGCGCAGTGAGCAAATCCTCGGCACCACCGGCAATCAGGAACTCTTCTTCAGTGCCGACGATCAGGTCGAAACGCGGAAGGATTTTCTGCACATGCTGGCTGACGTTCTGGTCGGCGACGAAACGGGTCTCACCGTCCGCCTTGCCGGCCAGACCCCAGAGCACCGGGCGGTAGTCGATGTCCAGCACCCGTTTGACGTTGTGCTTCTGTGCATAGTCCAGGGCCTGGATGCTCGACTTGTACACACCGTCGGTGGAGAAATGCGTGCCGGTGATCAGCAAGGCTTTACTGGAAGCGATAAAGGCTTCGCTGATGTCTTCGGCCCGCAGCGCCATGTCGGCGCAGTTTTCACGGTAGAAGACCAAAGGAAAGGTTTCGCGGTCCTTGAGACCCAGCAGGACCATGGCGGTCAGGCGTTCCGGATCGACCTTGATGCCACTGACATCGCAGCCTTCACGGGTCAGGGACTCAACGAGGAAGCGCCCCATATGGTCGTCCCCTACCCGGCTCAGCATCGCCGACTTCAGCCCCAACCGCGCGGTGCCGAAGGCGATGTTGGCGGACGAGCCGCCGAGGTACTTGGCAAAGCTGCTTACATCCTCCAGCCGCGCCCCGACTTGCTGCGCATAGAGGTCGACGCCTAGGCGCCCCAGGCAAATCAGATCCAATTGACGCCCACTGGCAAAACGAGTCTGGCCCATGCTGGCTCCTGTTATTTTTATCAGCCTGCGTTCGGGGCGATGGCCGTACCGAACACTCTTGGTGGATGCAGACTAAAACGACCGGGACCGAACAATCAATAATTATTCCAAATATTTTTTACATGGAATATATTTTCCAATAAGCTTTGGCACATGCGTTCCAGAAGCAGTGCATCGTTTCAGCAAGCTTCACACTGCTGCAAGCTCAAGATTTTATTCGGGCCTACCCTGTAGACTGCGCACAGCCAACCTATTGTCAGGGGACGAATTGAAAAATCGTCCCTATAAGAACAAGCCAGAAGGATTCCCCAATGTCCCGCACCGATCAGCCGGCTACGACCGAGAGCACGCCCGACAGCGATCTCACCAGTCCCCCGATCAATGCCGAGCGTCTGCTGCAGCTGATCACCGATGAATACGAAAGCCTGCCGCGCCAGCTCAAACGCATCGCCAGCTACATGAGCCAGCAGAGCGACCGGATCATGGTCGACCGCATCAGCGACATCGCTCGCGAATGCGAAGTGCACCCGTCGGCCATCGTGCGGTTTTCCCAGCGTTTCGGCTTCAGCGGCTTCAGCGAAATGCAGGCGCTGTTTCGCGAGGCGTATACCCACAAGACCACGCCGGTGCAGAACTACCAGCAGCGCATTCGCAGCATGATCGCCAACAAGTCACAGAAGGCCAGCGGCGGCGACCTGGCGCGCGAATGCATCGACGCCACCCTGTCGGGCATCGAACGGCTGGGGCTGGAACTCGATGATCAGGCCTTCGACAAGGCCGTGGATCTGGTGGTCAACGCTGACAACATCTACGTGGTCGGCGTGCGCCGCTCGTTCGCGGTGGCCGATTACCTGGTCTACAACCTGCAACACACCAACAAGCGCATCCACCTGGTATCGGGACTCGGCGGCAGTTACCGCGAGCAGATGCGCAGCGTGCGCGCCAATGACCTGGTGATCGCCATCAGCTTCACGCCGTACGGCAAGGAAACCCAGCACTGCCTGCGCATCGCCCAGCATCATCAGGCGAAAACCCTGATCATCACCGACAGTAACCTTTCACCTTTGGCCAAGCGCGCCAACACCGTGCTGCTGGTCAACGAAGGCAGCTCGTTTGCCTTCCGCTCGTTGAGTGCGACCTTGTGCCTGTGTCAGGCGCTGTTTATCGCCGTGGCTTATCGACTGGAATTGAAAGTCGATGAGATTCACGAGCAGGTCGGGTTCGAAGACTGACCGAGACACTGGCGTTACGGCGCCGCGCGCAGCGAAGAACTCCCGCGTTTGCACGCGAGCGCTCAGCGGCCACATGTAAATATTTATTCCATAATTGATGAAAAGGAATTTTTATTCTATAAACGGGTTTCCTGAAAACAAAAACCAAAGGATCCTGTCATGCGCGAACTCGGAATCGGACTTATCGGCACGGGTTTCATGGGGCGTGCCCATGCCCTGGCCTTTCGCAACGTCAGCGCAGCATTCGAACTGCCCTTCACGCTTCGCCTCGCCGCCCTGGCCGACGCCGATTCCGTTCGTGCCCAGGCATGCGCCACTGCCTGGGGCTTTGAGCAGGCCTATGGCGACTGGCAGCAATTGATCGACGACCCCAAGGTCAACCTGATCGCCATCACCACCCCCAACCACCTGCACTACCCGATGGCCATGGCCGCGCTTGCCGCTGGCAAACCGGTGTACTGCGAAAAACCGCTGGCGGTGAACCTCGAACAGGCCAACGCCATGCACCTGGCGGCCAAGGATGCGGGCGTGGTCACCCGTGTCGGCTACAACTACCAGCACAACCCGATCATCGGCCTGGCGCGGGAGTTGATTCAGAGCGGCAAACTCGGTGAGATCATCAGCTTTCAAGGCGAATTCAGCGAAGACTTCATGGCCGATCCAGCGTCACCCTGGTCGTGGCGCTGTGAGGCTGAACATGCCGGTGGCGCGCTGGCGGACCTGGGCAGCCACTTGCTGGGCATGGCGCGCTATCTGCTCGGCGATGTCGAAGCGGTATGCGCCGATTCCCAGACCGTGCACCGCCAGCGCCCGACCACAGCCGGTAGCCAGGAACAACGCACAATTGCCGTCGACGATCAGGCCCATGCGTTACTGCGCTTTGCCAGCGGAGCGCGTGGCACCTTCAGCAGCAGTTGGCTCAAGCACGGCTACAAGAATCACCTGAGTTTCGAGATCAGTGGCACCCAAGGGACCCTGTCATTCGATCAGGAGCGTTTGAATGAGTTACGCCTGTGCCGTGTCGGCCAGGACGGTTTCCAGCGTTTACTGGCCGGGCCGAACCTGCCCGGATATGCAGCGTTCAGTCCCGCGCCGGGGCATCAGCTGGGCTACAACGAGTTGAAAACGCTGGAAGTGCATGAGTTGATCATGGCCTTGGCCGGGCACGGACAAGCCGGCACCGATTTCGAGCAAGCCCTGGAAGTTGAACGGCTGGCGACGGCGATTCGATTGGCGGCGCGGGAACAGCGCTGGGTCAATATCAGCGAGGTCTGATCGCCGATAAGGCTGCCGCCAATAGGCGGTAGCAGGACGGACGCCGGGCGAAAGTCTGTGGAGCCTGTACCTGTTCACAGCTGATCCCTGCGAAATTCGATTCCGTCGGTGGCAGCCGCAAGCACCGGGGTATCACTGGCCGGGGCCACGCGTTGCGCTTCACCGCGGGAGAGCGTGGCCGGATAAGGACGCCAAGGTGATCAAGTTCATGGTCAATATCGCAGGACTTGCAACCAGTCTTCAGCCAATCGTTCCTGGGACTGGAAAGTGTTGCGGCGCCTGCTTGTGTGATGATGGATCTCAGCGATTATCGCGCTCTTCACGGCACGGCATTGGGAACTCTACAAGCAGTATTGAGCGGACGTTTCGATAAAAACGATTTCGTGTTGCTGCAAGTGCTGAAGCCTTAAGCCTGGCACCATCATCCCCATTGGCCGCCAGTGTTCGTTAGTTAGTGTTCAACGCGGCGAACAATCAAACCGAGGCTTTTAAATCCACGCCCAGTGCCTGGGCAAATGCCTTCACCAAGGGGCTGCGCACAGTGTTATGGCGCAGGATCAGACTGAACGGCGTGACGATGTTGATCAGGTCCGGGCGCACCGCGCGAAACTCTCCCCGCGCCACCATCGGTGCGGCGTAATGCTGGGGCAGGAACCCCAGGAAACGACCAGTCTTGATCAGCAGCGCAACGGCCTCCACCTGGGTTGCCGAGGCGGAAAAGCTGTCGTAGTGGGCAAATTTCAGTTTGTCGCGATGAATCGCGTAGCGATGGTTGATGCACTCGTAATCCTTGAGCACATTCCCCCCCATGTCCGCGTCCGCCATGGAGAACAGCGGGTGGCCGAGCGCGCAATAAACCTCCGAGCGTTCTTCGTATAGTTCGTAGTAATCGAACTCTTCGCGCTTTTGATAAACCGGCACAATTCCCGCCACCAATCGCCCCTCGACGACACCTCTTTCAACCTCATCAAGTTGCGTGGCCTGAAGTTGAAATCTAACCTTGGGAGATTGTTCGTTTATACGTCTAAGTGCGGCAACTAACGGCGAATTGGCGTCAGAGATAGTGTTATCAATAACCCCCACGCCAAGATCACCGACAAGTTCGTTTTGCGCTGAACTAAGGCGGTCGCGAAAGTTGTCGACCGAGGCAAACAAGTCTATCGACGCCTGATACACCAGACGCCCTTCTTCCGTCAGGTGAAAGCCCTCTCGCCCCCGCGTGCAAAGGCGCATACCGATACGGATTTCCAGGTCGGAAATCTGTTTACTGATGGCTGCCAGCCCCACATTCAGCTCATTTTGCGCGGCACTGAAGCCACCTGCCTCGACCACGGCCTTGAACACTTTGAGCAGTTTGAAGTCCAGCCCGCTGAGGGCCAGCGGTGCCCGTTGCAGCGTTTTCGGCGGCGGGTTTCCGGAATTGGAAAGTGGGGTTTCCATAATGCTTATTTACCTCTGGCGCCCTATTCAACAATCTGTGCCCAACAACAAAAACATAGCTGGCCTAATAATAATGAGCACAGAAAACCAGGCTTGGCAACCGCCAATAAATCCCGAACATCAGTGCCAAACCACTGATCTCAAAACATTAAAAGCTGACACTTCGATCAGCTCTCGCCCCTTTGCAACTGCCCTCTTGAAAACTGATCTGGCCTGATTTCGTTCGCTGACTTTTTAGCGACGTTGCGGCCCGGCATACCCATTTCAGTTCGCGTTACCGACGAGGAAAACAACAATGTCTCAAACCACCGACCGTCTCTGGGGTGCTCGCTTCAAAAGCGGCCCTAGCGAAGCCTTGGCGGCCCTGTCCCGTTGCCCTGAGCGCTACTTCCGGCTCACCCCGTACGACCTCGCCGGCTCCAAGGCCCATGCCCGGGAACTGCAGCGCGCCGGACTGCTGAGCGAGCAAGAAACCCAGACCATGCTCGACGCCCTGGAACGTATCGGCGCTGACTTCCGCGCCGGCAGCATCGCCCCGACCCTGGACGACGAAGACGTCCACACCTTCATCGAACGCCTGCTGACCGAACGCCTTGGCACCCTCGGTGGCAAGCTGCGCGCCGGTCGTTCGCGCAACGACCAGACCGCCAACGACCTGCGGCTGTTCCTGCGGGACCACGTGCGCACCCTGGCCGTTGAAGTGCTGGGCTTACAGCAGGCGCTGGTGGACCAGGCCGAGCAACACATCGAGAGCATCTGCCCCGGCTTCACCCACCTGCAGCAGGCACAACCGATCGTGTTTGCTCATCACCTGCTGGCCCACGCCCAGTCGATGTTGCGCGACGTGCAGCGCCTGGTGGACTGGGACGCGCGCACTTCGCTGTCGCCACTCGGTGCGGCGGCCATGGCTGGCTCGGCTATTGCTCGTTTACCTCAGCAATCGGCAAAAGAAATGGGCTACAGCGGCGTTTGCGAAAACTCCATCGACGCCGTGGCCAGCCGCGATCACGTCGCCGAGTTCCTGTTCATCGCCAGCATGCTCGGCATCAACATCTCGCGCCTCGCCGAAGAGTTCTGCCTGTGGTCGTCGCGGCAATTCCGCTGGGTCGCGCTGGACGATGCCTACGCCACCGGCAGTTCGATCATGCCGCAGAAGAAAAACCCGGACATCGCCGAACTGGCGCGGGGCAAGGCGGGTCGCCTGATCGGCAACCTGACCGGCCTGTTGTCCACCCTCAAATCCCTGCCGCTGTCCTACAACCGCGACTTGAGCGAAGACAAGAACGGTGTGCTCGACAGCGTCGACACCCTGCTGCTGGTGCTGCCGGCCATGGCCGGAATGGTTGCGACCATGACGGTCAACGTCGAAGAGCTGCGTCGCCAGGCACCGCTGGGCTTCACCCTCGCCACCGAAGTCGCCGACTGGCTGGCGGTGCGCGGCGTGCCGTTCAAGGAAGCTCACGAAATCACCGGTGCGTTGGTCCAGGCCTGCGAGAAACACGACATCGAATTGTGGGAAGCCTCTCCGGCGCTGTTGGCGGAAATCGACCCGCGCCTCACACCAGAAGTACGCGCAAGCCTGACCCTCGAAGCCGCCATCGCCGCCCGCAGCGGCTGGGGCGGGACCGCGCCACAACAGGTGCGCGAACAGATCGGCCGCCTGAAAACCGCCCTCGCCGCCCAGCAGCAATGGACCGAGGACTATCAGGGCTTCCGCCTTTAAGCAGTGATGCAAAACCTGTGGGAGCGAGCTTGCTCGCGATTGCGGTTTCACATTCAACATCAATGTGAACTGACCCACCGCTATCGCGAGCAAGCTCGCTCCCACAGGGATAGCGTTGAAACCGAGTTCGGAGAAACAACATGAGCCAGACACAGGCAGAACGACTCCAGGCGGAGCGCAAACTGGCGGAAAACCAGTTCGACATCACCCAGTACGATCATGTGCCCCGGCGTTACTACGGGCGGATTTTCTTCGCCACGGTGATCGTCATCGCAATTATCGGCCTGGTGCGCGCCTTCGCCGAAGGCAAGATCGAATGGTCGTACATCGGCCAGTTCCTCACCTCCCAGGCGATCATGTGGGGCTTGCTCAACACCATCGTCATGGCGGTACTGGCAATGGCGCTGGGCATCGTGTTCGGCGTGATCACCGCGATCATGCGCATGTCTGCCAACCCGATCCTGCGCTATGTGGCGCTGATCTACACCTGGCTGTTTCGCGGTACGCCGCTGATTCTGCAACTGCTGTTGTGGTTCAACCTGGCGCTGATCTTCCCCACCATCGGCATCCCCGGTCTGTTCGAAATGGACACCGTGAGCCTGATGACCCCATTCGTGGCGGCCCTGCTCGGCTTGAGCATCAACCAGGGTGCCTACACCGCCGAAGTGGTGCGAGCCGGCCTGCTCTCGGTGGACACCGGGCAGTATGAAGCCGCCAAGTCGATCGGCATGCCGCGCCTGCAAGCACTGCGCCGGATCATCTTGCCCCAGGCCATGCGCATCATCATTCCACCGGTGGGCAACGAGTTCATCGGCATGGTGAAAATGACCTCGCTGGCGAGCGTCATCCAGTACTCGGAACTGCTCTACAACGCGCAGAACATCTACTACGCCAACGCCCGCGTGATGGAGCTGCTGATCGTCGCCGGTATCTGGTACCTGGCCACCGTCACCGTCCTGTCCTTTGGTCAAAGCCGTCTGGAGCGTCGTTTCGCCCGCGGCGCCGGCAAGCGTTCCTGAGGAGCCGCACATGAGAAGCATCGTCAAGGCCGTGAGCCTGAACAAGTACTACGACCATTTCCACGCGCTCAAGGACATCAACATCGAAGTCGAGCAAGGCGAAGTGCTGTGCATCATCGGCCCGTCTGGCTCCGGCAAGAGCACCTTGCTGCGCTGCGTCAACCAGTTGGAAAAGATCGACAAGGGCGGCCTGTGGGTCGACGGCGAACTGGTGGGTTACCGCATCGCCGGCAACAAACTGCACGAACTCAACGAGTCGCAGATCGCCCGTCAGCGCCTGGCGACCGGCATGGTGTTCCAGCGCTTCAACCTGTTCCCGCACATGACTGTGCTGCAAAACATCATCGAAGGGCCGTGCCAGGTGCTCAAGCGTTCGCCCAAAGAGGCGCACGAAGAAGCCCTGGAATTGCTCGCCCGCGTCGGCCTGGCCGACAAACGCAACAGCTACCCGATCGAACTGTCGGGTGGTCAGCAACAACGCGTCGCCATTGCTCGTGCATTGGCCATGCGCCCCAAGCTGATGCTGTTCGATGAACCCACTTCGGCACTCGACCCGGAACTGGTCGGTGAGGTGCTGTCGGTGATGCGCGATCTGGCGCAGACCGGCATGACCATGATCGTCGTCACCCATGAACTGGGCTTCGCTCGCGAGGTTTCCAACCGCATGGTGTTCATGGACGAAGGACAAATCGTGGAGGCTGGAAGCCCCGAAGAAATACTAATAAGTCCGCAAAACCCACGCACCCAAAGCTTCATTTCTGCCGTTCGAACCTAAGGGCCTGGCTCGCAAATCAAGAGCTGCCTCACAACACTCATAAGAGAACGACCATGAAGAACTTCGTTATTCCAGCTGTACTCGCAGGCGTTATGGCATCCGGCTTCACCTTCGCTGCCGAATTGCCGGCCAGCATCAAGGCCAAGGGCGAGGTCGTTGTGGCGATCATGCCGAACTACCCGCCGATGGACTTCAAGGACCCGGCCACCAACACCCTCACCGGCCTCGACGTTGACCTGGGCAACGCCTTGGCCGAACGCCTGGGCGTGAAGATCAAATGGCAGGAAACCGGTTTCGAGCAAATGATCAACGCGCTGACCACCGACCGCGTCGACATGGTGATGTCGGGCATGACCGACACCGCCGAGCGTCAGGCCAGTGTGACCTTCGTCGACTACTTCACCAGCGGTCCGCAGTTCTACACCTTGCAGAAAAACAAGGACACCAACGAGATCATCGACCTGTGCGGCAAGAAAGTCGGCACCAGCCGACGTACCACCTTCCCGGCGGAAATCGCCGAGTGGAGCAAGGCCAACTGCGAAGCCGCCGGCAAGCCTGCGATCAACGTGATCGGCACTGAAGGCTCGGCAGACGCCCGCGCGCAACTGCGTCAAAGCCGTATCGACGCGGCCATGCAGGGCAGCGAAACCCTGCCGTACCTCAAGACCCAGGAAAAGGACATGTACAAAACCGTGGGCCTGCCGATTTCCAAGCAGTTCACCGGGCTGGGCGTGAGCAAGAAAAAGCCTGAGCTGAGTGAAGCGGTGAAAGTGGCGATGCAGAGCATGGTCGATGACGGCAGTTACCAGGCGATCCTGAAGAAGTGGGATCTGGAACTGGGTGCGATCAAGACGGTGACGGTTAACGCCGGGAAGTAATTGCAAAGGCGTCCCAAATCCATTGTGGGAGCGAGCCTGCTCGCGATAGCGGTGTATCAGTCAATGAAGATGTTGAATGTACTGGCCTCATCGCGAGCAGGCTCGCTCCCACAAGGTCTTGTGATTGTTTATAGATCGTCGGAGCACTAACGATGTCCTCCTCCCCCCAACCCACCTGGCCTGACCAGCACAAAGCCTGCCTGGCCCTGGCCTTCGACCTCGACGGCCCCACCGGCGATGCCATGCTCAACGGCTCGATCTGGCGCAAGCCCGAGTATTTCGGCTTCGGCGGTTATGGCCCGTACCGGGCGCTGCCGCGGATTCTCGATCTGCTCGACGAATTCCGTCTGCCGACGACGTTCTTTGTCCCGGCCTGGGTCGTGGAGAACTGGCCGAAACAGTGTCAGGCGATTGTCGAGCGCGGGCATGAGGTGGCTTATCACGGCTACAAACACGAATCCTTCTACGCCCTGACGCTGGAACAGCAAAAGGACGTGATGAAGCGGTCCCGCGAGGTGTTCTGGAAGCACCTGCACATCCGCGCCGAAGGTTTCCGCACGCCGTCCGGCGACTGGCGGGCCGAAACCCCGGCGATGTTGGTGGAGGCCGGCGTGACTTACTCCAGCAGCATGCGCGGCGATGACCGGCCGTACCTGGTGAATGTTCCGGGCCACGCCACGCCGCTGGTGGAAATCCCCGGTCGCTGGGAAATGGACGACTACGCCTCCATCGCCTATACCCGCGCGCCGGACTTCCCTTCGGGGCTGGACCGCACCGCCAGCTACGCCCTGACCCTGGACAACTGGTGCCGCGAATACGACGGTGCCATGGATGAAGGGCTGTGCCTGACCACCCTGTTCCACCCCAAGATCACCGGCAAACCAGGACGCATCCTGTTGCTGGAAAAACTCTTCGAACACATGCGCCAACGCGACGACGTCTGGTTCGCCACCTGCCGTGACGTCGCCCAGTGGTGGCTGAAGGAACATCACCATGGTTGATTCCACTGTCTGGCCCAAGGGCTACCGCTGCGCCGTGGTACTGACCGTCGACTACAACGACGTCCACGGCATTCTCACCCAGGCCCCGGAAGTCGCCGGACGCGACAAGACCCTGTCGGTCTGGCGCTACGGCACCCAACGCGGCGTGGAGCGTTTGCTCGCTCTGTTCAAGGAGCTCGGTGTTTCCAGCAGCTGGTTCGTACCCGGTATCGTCGCCGAGGAAAACCCCGAGCATATTCGTGCGATCCAGGCGGGCGGGCATGAGATTGCCTGCGCCGGGTATCACCACCAGAACTACGACAGCCTCGACCTCGCCGCGCAGAGCGCCGACATCGCCAAAGGATGCACGGCGTTGACGGCGCTGACCGGTCAGCGTCCCACCGGTTTGCGCATCCCCGCCGGCAACGGTGCACCGGGCTTCATCGAGGCGTTGAGGGATCAAGGCATGCGCTGGTCGTCGTCTTGGCGTGGTGATGACTTGCCGTTCGCTCACCCGACCGCGCCCGACGTGATCGAGTTGCCCCTGCATTACGAACTGGAGGACGAACCCTACTTCGCCTTCAATCTCAGCCCGGCGGTGCCGCCGGCGCAATCGCGGATCGCATCCTACAGCCACACCCTGGGCAACCTGCAAATGGACTTCGCCGGGTTTCATCGCTTCGGCCTGTGCTACGTGTTGCGCCTGCATCCGGAAATCATCGCTACGCCGGGACGCATTGGTGTGTTGCGTGAGTTGCTCGAAGGGATTTTGCAGCACGATGACGTATGGATCGCTACCGGTGCTGATGTCGCCCAGTGGTGGGCGCAATCCGCAGCGCCGATCACTGAAGATCATCCGGCGTCGGTGTATGAGCGGCATTATAGGGACTACGTGCTATGACAGAGCGCATGCAACGACTGGCGAAATTTTGCGTGGATACGCGGTTCGAGGACCTGCCGCCCGCACTGGTGGAACAAGCCAAGCGCCACATTCTCGATACTTTCGGCGCGACCCTCGCCGGGGCAGACAGCGAAGTCGCGAAAACGGCACGGCAGGTATTCGAAGACGAAACGGGCGACACTTTGGTCTGGAGCACTCGCCAGCGGGTCGGCGCCGCTCAGGCAGCCATGCTCAACGGCATCGCCGCCCATGCCCTGGAACTGGACGACACCGGTGGCTGCGACCACTCCGGCGCCGTAGTGCTGCCGGCGGTCATGGCGGCGGTGTCGATGGCCGGGCAACCGGTGAGCGGCCGCGAGTTCATCACGGCCGTGGTGATCGGTTACGAAGTCGGGCGCCGGGTGCTCGAAGCCTGCGGCGGCTACTCAGCCCATAACGGCGCTGGCTGGCACTCCACGGCGACCTGCGGGGTGTTCGGCGCGGCAGCCGCCAGTGCACGGATTTTTCGATTGAATGCCGGGCAAACCTTGTCGGCACTGGGCATCGCCGGCAGCTTCAGCGGTGGCTTGTGGGCTTTCATCCACGACGGCTCGCAAAGTAAAAAACTGCACAGTGGCCGGGCCGCCGAAGGGGGTTTGCTGGCGGCGCGGTTTGCGCAGCAGGGCATCAGTGGTCCAACAAGGTTGTTCGAGGATGTCTGGGGTGGTTTTTTGCAGACACTTGCCAGCGCCACCTCAACCCCCGAAGCACTGGATGCCGATCTCGGTGCCGTATGGAAACTCGCCCGCTGCTCGATCAAGCCCTACGCCTCGTGTCGCGGCACGCATTCGGCCATCGATGCGTTGGGGCTTTTGCTCGACCAATTGAATGTGCCAGTCGATCAGGTCGAAGACATACAGGTTTCGCTGTGCAGTTTTCTCAAGGACATGTGTGGCGGCCAGGATGTCGGCACCCTCGCCGCGGCGCAGATGAGCCTGACGTATGCACTGGCGGCACGGCTGGTACATGGTCATTGTCGATTGCAGGCCTATGACGATGAAGCGCGCAACGATCCACGCATTGTCCAGTGGATGTCACGCATTCGCCTTGAAGTGGACCCGCTACTGTCCGAGGATGGCGAGCCCGTGGTGACACTGCGGACCCTGGACGGTCGGCAAGCGAGCCTGTGCGTTGAAGTGCCGTTGGGCGCGCCGGGTAATCCGCTGAGTGATGTGCTGCTTGCGGAGAAGTTTTTCAGTTTGGCGACGCGGGTGATGCCGCGGGAGCAGGCGCAGGCGTTGTTTGAGCAGTTGTGCCGGCTTGACGCACTTGAATCGGTTCGTTCGCTGGATCGGTGGATGGCTTGAATCTCGCGCTATCTATGCAGACCTCTTCGCGAGCAGGCTCGCTCCCACAGTTGAAATGCATTCCCCTGTGGGAGCGAGCCTGCTCGCGAATGGCCGCGACTCGGTACATCGGCGAACACTACAGAATCTGAATAAGGACATTTGCACCACCGTGGCCACTTACTCGCTCGTTATCCGCCGCTTGATGATCGTTTCACTGACCATCGTGGTCAGCCGCGCCATCACCAGCCCCTTGCTCACGCTGTTCCTGAGCAACAAGCTGGGCCTCAACCAACAGGACGTTGGCTTGCTGCTCGGTATCGCGGTGTTCATCGCCACCCTGCTGGCTCTTTACGGCGGCTATATCATCGACCGCCTGGAAAAGCGCCGGCTGCTGATCCTGGCGATGCTCTCCAGCGCCATCGGCTTCGTACTGCTGACCTTTGCCGAAAACCTCTACCTGACCACCGCCACCCTGGTGATCACCGAGACCGCGTCAGCGCTGTTCCTCATCGGCTCCAAAGCGATCCTCAGCGAAAACCTGCCCATGGGCCAGCGGGCCAAGGCGTTTTCCCTGCGCTACACGCTGACCAACATCGGCTATGCCACAGGCCCCATGCTCGGCGTGGTGATTGCCGGGGTCTATCCGATCGCACCCTTCCTGATTGCCGGTGGCATCGCGTTCTTCAGCATCTTCCTGATGATCGGCATTCCCAGGGATTCGGCGCAGACACCCGCCATCGGGCAACCCCAGAGTTTCCTGAAAACCCTGGTCACCCTGAAAAACGACCGCACCCTGATCATGTTCACTTGCGGCTGCCTGCTCAGCACCGTGGTGCACGGGCGTTTCACCCTCTACTTGTCGCAATACCTGCTGGTGACCCACGATTCCAAACGTGCTCTGGAAATCATGGCCGCCCTGCTCGCCTGCAACGCCATCAGCGTGATCCTGCTGCAGTACCAGATCGGCCGGTTCCTCAATCGCGAGAAGCTGCGCTACTGGATTGCCGCGGGCACCAGCCTGTTCATCCTTGGCCTGATCGGCTTCAGCCTGGCCGACAGCATGGTGAGTTGGTGCGTGGCGATGTTCATCTTCACCCTCGGTGAAATGATCATCTACCCGGCCGAGTTCCTCTTCGTTGACACCCTGGCCCCGGAGGAGCTGCGCGGCAGCTATTACGGAGCCCAGAACCTGGCGGCCCTCGGTGGCGCCCTGAGCCCGGTGATTTGTGGCTTTCTATTGATGCACACCCCCGCGCCCACGATGTTCTATGCCTTGAGCGCACTGACCGCGATGGGTGGGCTCCTGTGCTTCATGAGCGGTCGTCGGGTGGCTATGGTGCAAAAATAATGCACTGGAACTGCATTGATATGAACCTTTCAGCGGCACGAGCGGGTGAACGACAGCGAACCCTGCGCGGGTCACGCGCAGGCCGTCATTCCCACTTTGGGCACCGGGTTAATACATGCACCACGCCATCCGCCAGCACCATCACCCCCGGCACACCCGCCGCACGCAAGGCCTGTTCGTCCAGTCGGGTTACATCACGCAACTGGACCCGTACTCGCGTTATCGCAATGCGCTGTTGCGACGCCAGGTTATCCAGCCCACCCAGCGCGGCGACCACGTTCGACGGCAGGTCCGTAGAAAGCCTGGCAGCCACTTTCGGCTCATCCACCAGCAGATCCGGGGTCAATGCCTTCCAGAACGCCCGTTGCATTTTCTCGAACATGTTCAGTTCTCCAACACCTGTGAAGTTTCGACCATCGCCTGCTGCTGCGAAGACAAGGCCTCGCGGACCTGCTCAGCGCTCTCCAGCCCGAGTATCTGATGCGCGACGGCCTGACAGTCGCTGAGCTCGACCTCGCGAATCGCGGCCTTGATCGCCGGAATCAGCGGCACGCTGACCGACAGTTCATCCACCCCAAGCCCCAGCAACAGCGGCACCGCCAGAGTCTCCGAAGCCAGCGCGCCACACACCCCGACCCACTTGCCATGGGCATGGGCGGCCTTCACGGTGCTGGCGATCAGACGCAGTACCGAGGGGTGAAAACTGTCGGCCTGGCTGGCCAGACGTGGGTGATCGCGGTCCATGGCCAGGGTGTATTGGGTCAGGTCGTTGGTGCCGATGGAGAAGAAGTCCACCTCGGGGGCAAACAGGTCCGCCATCAATGCCGCGGACGGGACTTCGATCATGATGCCCAGTTTCGGCAGCGCCTTGAGCCCGAGCGCCAGCGCCTCTTCTTCCAGCATCTGCCGCGCCAGGCGCAACTCCGACAACTGGCTGACCATCGGCAGCATGATGTGCAGACGGGCCAGACCGGCGCTGCTCAGAATTGCCCGGAACTGCTCGCGCAACAGCTGCGGACGCTCCAGGCACAAGCGAATTCCGCGCATGCCCAGAAACGGATTGGCCTCGCTGTCCATTGGCACGTAGGCCAGCGGTTTGTCGCCGCCCACATCCAGTGTGCGCACCACCAGATTGCGCTCTGGCCCAAGGGCCCGGGCAATGGCGCTGTAAGTGACCGCTTGCTCGTCATGGCTGGGCGCGTTGTTGCGCTCCAGATAAAGAAACTCCGAACGCAGCAGACCGACACCCTCGCCGCCTAGCGCCATCGCCTGCTCGACCTCAAGCAGCGAGGCAACGTTGGCCGTCACCTCGAAGTGATGGCCGTCACGGGTACAGGCCGCCAGCGAAGCCTGCTCGAGTTCGCGCTGATGTCGTTGCCGTTGCTGCTGACGTTTGCCGTGCAGCTGTTCGATAGCCGACAGATCAGGGTCCAGGTGCAACTCACCCTTGTCCGCATCGAGCAGCACCCGGGTTCCGCTGGCCAGCGACAGCACCTGCACCGGCAAACCACACACCGCCGGTAAACCCAAGGCCTGGGCGAGTATCGCCACATGGCTGGTGGCACCGCCGCCCACAGTGGCGAAACCCAACACCTTATCGGTATCCAGGGCAGCGGTTTGCGACGGTGTCAGTTGTTCGGCAATCAAAATCGCCTGGTCCGGCAACTCCCAGATACCGTCCGGTACCCCGAGAATCAACTTGAGCACGCGCTGGCCGACATCCATCAGGTCCAACGCCCGCTCGGCCAACAAGGTGTTGCCCAGCGACTTGAACAGCGCAGCGGTGGCTTGAGTGGCACTGTTCCAGGCAAACGCCGCACTCTTGCCCTCGGCAATCAAGGCCTGGGCTTGCTCCAGCAGACTCGGGTCTTCCAGTAACTCCTGATGTGCCTTGAAAATATCCTCCTGCGCCTTGCCTTTCGCGTTGTCACGCAAGTGTTGCAGCGCCTGCGTCGCGCGGGTCAGCGCATGCTCCAGCGACTCGCGCTCCACGCGTTGATCCGCAGCAAACTCGGGGACTTCCAGGGTGCGCTCAGCCACCTGCACCACCTGCCCAAAGGCCGAACCCGCCGAAGCACAGACACCGCGCAACAGCTTCGTCGACACCTCCTGCGCCTGAGCCACCGGCGCTTCGACCGCCACCGCAGTCACGGCCTCACCGCAGCCATCCGCCAGTAGTTGGGCCAACGTGCTGATTGCCAATTCGGCATCTTCGCCCACCGCACTGACCTGCAGCGCATCGCCGTGAACCGTCTGCAACGCCATGATCGCCACCAGGGACTTGGCGTTGGCGCTGTCCTGCTGCTTGTGCAGGCAAATGCTTGCCGCAAAACCTTTCGCCGCCTGCGCAAAGATCGCCGCCGGCCGCGCGTGCAGGCCATTGGCGTTGGGCAGGGGGACCGGTTTGGAGAACAACGCTTCGCCCTCCTCCTGCGCAACGCTGGAACGCGGATCGCCGAGGCTCAGGCGCAACACGGGCTGGGCACACGCCACCAGTCCATTGTCAGGTGTCAGCAGGCTGAAGGGCTCGCCACTGACCAACAGCATCAAGGTCAACAGGCTGCGGGCATGCAGGGCTACATAGTCGGCATCGAACTCGATCAACGGCTGTCCGGCCTCGACACGCTGGCCCTGCTCGACCAAGGCGCGGAACCCCTTACCCGCCAGGTTCACGGTGTCCAGACCAATGTGCAGCAACACCTGTACGCCGCTGTCATCGGTGATGCTGATCGCATGGCCACTGTGTTGAAGGTTGCTGACCACGCCGGCCAACGGCGCGCAAAGAGTCTGCGAGGTCGGATCGATGCACAGGCCGTCGCCGATCACCCGGCTGGCGAACACCGGATCCGGCACGTGATCAAGTGGCACCAGCACCCCGGACAGCGGCGCCAGCAATTGCAATGGTTGGGTTATGGTCATGACTTCACCTGCGGTTTTGTTCTTTGAAGTGCCGATGGAGCGCGAGCTCCTACAGCATCGCTTATTTCCACCAGTACTCGACTTGCAATCCGACGTTCGCACCATGCAGCGCCGTGCCGAACGCACCGGTATCGGACAACGCTGAACCTTGTGCCAGTTCATTGGCCGCACGTTTGGCCGCTTCGTTCCAGGTGGCATAGGTGTAGTACACACGCACCTCGGGACGTTCCCAGAACCCCGGGCCTTTTGGCGACCAGGTCGGGACAAAGGAGAATTTACTCAACTTGCGCGTACCGCCTGGGGCCTCGACCTGATCGTGTCCCAGTTCAGTCACCAACTTGAATTGGTCGGTGATCGCGTAAGCCGGGCGAACGCCCAGGGAAATCCAGTTCTGGTCGTTACCGTCCGGGCGAATGTCCTTCTGATAGACCGCCTCGACCTGACCACCAAAACGCGGTGTCACTTGCCAGTCGAAGAACTCCACCAGCCGGTAGCTCCTGTTGCTGTCGTCCAGGCCCACATCGCCGGTGTAACCCAACCCGGTGCCAGGCCCTTCGCCGTATTGCAGCGCCAGTTTGTTCTTACCGCCGAGGAAGTTTTTTTGCACATGCTGGGCGGTGATGGCCCAACCTGCGTGCGCATCGCTGCGGTCAGGTTTATCGATGTAACTGAGGCCAAACTCCAGTTCACCGCCGGGGTTGGTCTGAAAACCTGCGACGTTGAAATCCTGCCGGGTGACATAATCCTTCTGGTACAGGTTGTCCTTGCGCGAAAAGGCGTAGCTGTATTTCAGGTCGCCGATCTTCACATCCTCGATACCACCACCCGTGGCGCTCTGGTTCCAGTAGTAGAAGTCGGAAATATGGATGTCGTTTCGCTTGTAGTAACGCCGCCCGGCCCACAACGAACCACCATTGAGACTCGGCAAGTTCGACCATTGTGCGTACATCTGCGGCATGCGCACCGAGCCGTTATCACCGTTGAACGTCAGGTCTTTGTCGTACTGGTTGTACAACGAAGCCATGCCGTCGACGCTCAGCACCGAGCCGTCGTCCAGGGTGTAAACGTCCTGACGCAACTCCAGCTCGGCGTACTGCTCGCATTCGTTGCCCAAGCGGTATTTTGACTGGGCACCCTGCAGTTGAAAACACTGCTGAGAACCGCTGTTGACCGAGGTCCCGACGCCGCTACGCAAGTAACCGGCGAACTCCAAAGCCTGGGCCGAGAACGGCAACATCAGGCATGCGCACGATGCTGCAAGGTTGCGATTAGTTGTTGTTATCAAGAGGCATCTCATTATTTTTATTGTGCTCATCCGGTAAAATCTGCGCGCAAGAAACCCCACGCAGTGCTCTGCGCGTTGTTTGAAGAGCGTGTTTTTTAGTGGTCGGTCAGGTGCAAGACGAACGACTCGTATGGCCGCAGGAACAGCTGTCGACTACGAGTCTCACAATCCGGAAAGTTGCTGATCACCAGGCGTTGCAACATGCCGTCGGTGATTACCCGCTCCGGCAATTCGACTTCACACGCCGTGCCATAGAAGTTATTCACCACCAGCAGGCGCTCACCTTCGCCCTCACGCAGGTACACCCAGACCTGCGGGTGCGTGGGCAGGAGCTGGCGAAACACACCGTCCTGAATCAGCGGTTCGCTGTGGCGCAGGGCAATCAACTGGCGATAGTGGTGCAGCACCGAAGTCGTGTCGTCGAGTTGGTTTTCGACGTTGATCTGCATGGCGTTGGCCGGCACGCCGATCCAGGGTTCGGCGCTGCTGAAACCGGCATTGGGTTGCATGTTCCAGTGCATCGGGGTGCGACTGTTGTCGCGGGATTTCTGCATGATCGCGCTCATGCTCGACGCCTCGGACTCCCCGGCATCACGCTTGAGCCGGAAGATGTTCAGCGTCTCGACATCGCGGTACTGCTCGATGCTCTCAAAGCCCGGGTTGGTCATGCCCAACTCTTCACCCTGATAGATGAACGGCGTGCCCTGAAGAAAATGCAGCGCGGTGCCGAGCATCTTCGCCGACACCACGCGGTGTTCGCCGTCATCACCAAACCGCGAAACCACTCGCGGCTGATCGTGGTTACACCAGAACAGTGCATTCCAGCCGCCACCGGCCTGCATGCCGGTCTGCCAGTCGGAAAGGATGCGCTTGAGTTCGAGGAAGTCGAAGTCAGCGCGAACCCACTTCTGCAGGTTCGGGTAATCAACCTTCAGGTGATGAAAGTTGAAGGTCATCGACAGTTCTTTCGAGTCCGCTCGCGAGTAACGAATGCAATGTTCCAGGCTGGTGGAAGACATCTCGCCGACGTTGATCAGGTCATGGCCTTCGAAGACTTCGCGGTGCATTTCCTGCAAGTAGTCGTGCACGTTCGGGCCGTCGGTGTAGAAACGCCGACCGTCGCTGTTGTCCTCGGGAAAGTCCGCCGGTTTCGAGATCAGGTTGATCACGTCCAGGCGGAAACCGCCGACGCCCTTGTCACGCCAGAAGCGCATCATCCTGAAGACTTCAGCGCGCACCTGCGGATTATCCCAGTTCAGGTCGGCCTGAGTGTGGTCGAACAGGTGCAGGTAGTACTGACCGGTTTGCGCCTCGAACTCCCAGGCCGAACCACCGAACTTGGATTCCCAGTTGTTCGGCTGATCGCGCCAGATGTAGAAGTCGCGGTACGGGTTATCGAGACTGCTGCGGGCCTGCTGGAACCACTGGTGTTCGATGGAGGTGTGATTGACCACGATATCGAGCATCAACTTGAT
Source organism: Pseudomonas sp. KH_046_1 (assembly GCF_057839025.1). Taxonomy (NCBI): domain Bacteria; kingdom Pseudomonadati; phylum Pseudomonadota; class Gammaproteobacteria; order Pseudomonadales; family Pseudomonadaceae; genus Pseudomonas; species Pseudomonas sp. KH_046_1. The sequence goes on along the minus strand of NZ_CM174481.1, from coordinate 2,372,378 downwards.
ACCGCGTTTGCCAGCCTCGGCGATCAGCAACTCGCAGTCAGCCATGGTCCCGTAGCTCGGGTCGATGGCGTAGTAGTCGCTGATGTCGTAGCCATTGTCGCGCTGGGGCGAACGCAGGAACGGGGTGATCCACAGACAATCGACACCCAGCCATTGCAGGTAATCGAGCTTGGCCACCACCCCGAGCAGATCGCCCGTGGGGTTGCCGGCGTGGCTGTGAAAACTCTTCGGGTAGATCTGGTAGATCACCGAACGTTGCCAGTCTTGCATGGCGTATTCCTTCAATTGGTTTTGTACTGGCCCTGAGGGCCTCATCGCGAGCGAGCTCGCTCCCACAGTTGATCGCATCCCAATGTGGGAGCGAGCCTGCTCGCGATAGCGATCTGTCAGGCGACTCGATATCCAGGCCGGACAATCTTCATGCTCAAGCCACAGGTCAAAACGAACGGCACGACCATGGCGATGACCATCCCGACCACGAACATCGGAATGAACTGCGGGATGATCGAGATGAAACCGGGCAAGCCACCGACACCGATCGCCGAGGCCTGAATCTTATTCAGCGACAGGAACATGCAGCCCAGCGCCGAGCCGACCAACGCTGCGTAGAACGGAAACTTGTAGCGCAGGTTGACGCCGAACATCGCCGGTTCGGTGATGCCGAAATAGGCGGAAATCGCTGAGGTCGAGGCCATGCTTTTATCCCGCGCACTGCGGGTCATGTAGAACACTCCGAGTGCCGCGCTGCCTTGTGCGAGGTTGGACATGACGATCATCGGCCAGATGAAGGTGCCGCCCTGAGTGGAAATAAGCTGCAAATCGACCGCAAGAAACATGTGGTGCATGCCGGTAATCACCAACGGCGCATACAGCAGACCGAAAATGGCCCCACCGACCATCGGCGCCAGGTCAAACAAGGTCACCAAGCCTTCAGTGATCAGAATCCCCAGGTGACGGGTCACCGGACCGATCACGGCCAGCGCCAACACCCCGGTCACGACGATCGTGGTAATCGGCACCACCAGCAGTTGAATGGCATTGGGTACCCGCGCCCGCAGCCATTTTTCAATGACGCTCATGACGTAGGCGGCCAGCAGGATCGGCAGAATCTGACCTTGGTAGCCGACCTTCTCGATCTTGAACCAGCCAAAAATATCGAAATACGGCAGGCTCTGGCCGTCCAGCCCGGCCACCGCCTTGCCGTAGTTCCAGGCGTTGAGCAGGTCCGGGTGAACCAGCATCAGACCCAGCACGATGCCAAGGATTTCACTGCCGCCAAAACGCTTGGCTGCCGACCAGCCGACCAGCGCCGGGAGGAACACGAACGAGGTGTTGGCCATCAGATTGATCAAGCTCCAGACACCGTCCAGCGTCGGGTAAGCCTCAAGCAGGGTCTTGCCGGCAATGAACATGCCTTTGGCGCCGATCAGGTTGTTCACCCCCATCAGCAGGCCGGCAATGATCAACGCCGGCAGAATCGGCATGAACACATCGGAGAACACCCGCACTAGGCGCTGCATGGCATTGGTTTTATCGACGCCCTTTTGTTTCACGTCGGCGATGGTCGACGCAGCAAGCCCTGTCTGCTCGCGCAGCGCGGCGTAAACCTTCTCGACTTCGCCGGGACCGATGACGATCTGAAACAGGCCGCCGGTGAAGAACGAGCCTTTGACCAGGTCGATCTGATTCAGCGTCGTACTGTCGACCCGCTGTGGATCTTTGAGGGCCAGGCGCAGACGCGTGACGCAATGTGCGGCCTGTTCAAGGTTGTCAGCGCCACCGAGGCTCTGAAGCAGCTCGCTGGCGATAGTCGCGTAATCGTGGCTCATGCTTTTTCATCCACTGTGTTTTTTGTTGTTTGGCAGCATGCCGAAGCGAAAAATACTCGTCTGTACGAGTTAAAGCAACAACTCGTACAGACGAGTTAGAATTTATTTATCGATGGCCCGCCCAGCGGCGATATTTGTGACAGCCACGATCGCCCCGCCATTTGTGCAATAGACAAACCCTCACGCGTTCCCTAAGGTTCCTCCCTTGAGCACAACGCAGCCATTCCCATGAGCAAATACAGCCAGATCTACAGCGATCTGCTTACCAGCATCACCACCGAACGACTGGAACGCGGCGCCCGGCTGCCTTCCGAAACCGAATTGATGGAGAGTTACCGGGCCAGTCGCGGTACTGTGCGCCAAGCCATAGAACTGCTTCAGGAACGCGGTTTCGCGCAAAAAATTCACGGTAAAGGCACCTTCGTGCTGTCGCCCAATCCGATCGAATTCCAGCTCGGCGGTATCGTCAGTTTCCAGGAAACCCACCCAAGGCTGGGCAATGACGTCAGCACCGAGGTAGTGGCGTTCGAGCAGTTCCCCCTGCAAGGTGCCTTGTGTGAACACCTGAAAGCCGAAGAAGGTAGCCTGATCACGCGGATCAAACGCGTGCGTCGAATCGATGGCAAACGGGTCATCCTCGACATCAACCACTTCGTCGCCGATCTTATTCCGGGGCTGAATTGCGAGATTGCCGAGCATTCGATCTATGCCTTCATCGAACAGACGCTGCAACTGCAAATCAGCTATGCCCAGCGCACCATCGAAGCCGTACCGCGAGGCAAGGACGACCAGCAGCACCTTGATCTTGAGGGGCAGAGCCATGTGATTGTGGTCAGCAACCAGACCTTTTTGCAGGACGGCCGGCAGTTCGAGTACACCGAGTCGCGGCATACCCTGGACAAGTTTTACTTTTCGGATGTGGCCAGGCGATGAAGGGGTATCAACATGCCTGCTGCAGAACAAGGTCAAGTCTTACCTTGATGTGGGTTATGACATAAAAGTTGATAAAGGATGCGAAATTGCACTCTACTTGACCACCCGCTTGCATTCGACCTGACCAGTCATTTTCATTCGTTCTGAGCACCGATTACATCGGATTTGACCAGCACGCTTTGTAACCATGATCGGCAGAGAACGGCCAAAAGCTGCCTTCCGCTCCCTGGATCAGACCGCTTTGCACGTCAACCAGGCTCCCCAGCGCCAGCACTAACTATCAGTACCTGCGCCGAGCTGGTGTTGCGCAGGATTCACTTTGGGTCGTTGCGGCCTGTTTCTGGATGCAAAACAGGGAAAGCCTTCCCGGACGAAGCAGGTCGCCAGGCCATCTTTTGCGCAAGGTTCAAGCAGCACTAATCCGAATCAACCAAATCAGCATGGTTTGACGCCTGAGGGTTATTGCATGCGTAGGCCCGTGTACCTCACTCTCCCTCTTTCAAACACATTGCAATGGATAGCACTGGGGAAATAGGGATGTTCGGCACACTCTTCAAACGCATCTACACAGGCAAGACTGCTTCGCTGGTTTCTCTCATGACATCAGCGGCCTGCGGAAGCGAGACATCAACTTTTCCCGATGCCGCAGCCAATGATCCGGTCACATTGTCAGCTTTTAACGAGCTGCCTCAGCATGTGCTTCAACTCTCACGGACAGCCAAATGATCGCAGAAGGACTTTCGCTGCTCATCGACTATGGCTTTTATCTGCTTCCTGGTCTTAGCCTCTGTGCCCTCTGGTTCCGTCTGACACCGAAGACACAGCCAGGTTTGCGCATAGTTATCCTGCTGCTTGGCTTCGTACTGATGCGCGATGTGATGACCCCGCTGCGCTTATGGTCCCTGAGTGGTGACGTGCAGATCAGCTTTGCTTCAAATCCGTTTGTCTTGGCCGCACTGGGCGTCCTGTCTTTGGCTATCGTCGCCGCGCTGGCAAGGATCGCACCAGAGCTATGGGGACTCATCGCCTGGAGTAAGGGCAATCGGGCTGTCGGACTCACTCTGGGCTTCGCTGCCGGGTATGCGATCGGCGTTCCGCTGCGGCTTTACCAAGGAATCGATATAGGCGAGATCGCGGGTTATTGGCCTTGGTTGCTGAGTATGGTCGTGCTGGCTTTCGGCGGCAATGCGCTAGAAGAGGTGCTGTTTCGCGGCTTCCTGCAAGGTCACCTCGAACACCACACCTCTGCGCTACGAGCAGCCCTGATCAGCGCTGTCGCCTTCGCAGCCTGCCATTCGTTCCTGGCGCTAAGCGTCACCCGGATTGGCTGGCCGATTTTACTGTTCACTCTGATTGAGGGTCTGGTCTGTTCTTTCGTCCGCATGCGCTACGGGGTAACCGCCGCCACAGCCGCACACGGGACTGCAATATTACTCATTGCCACGCCCATGTGATTGATCACAGGCGGGTAGCGCCATCGCCACTGCGCAGGGCGCTATTCCCCCTCAGAAGACTGGCGGTTCAGGGTCGATTTCTGTCAGCCGTGACAGGCAGATAACGGCCGATTCTGTTGAAAAAGTCGGATTTTCAGCTCGCCTGAACTCAGACACGACCACCACCGGAGAACCTACTCACCACATTGAGTGGTTTCTCGGCCCTTCGTTGAGCTTTGTAGCTCGGTTATTGGGTTGGTTTGAGGTTTTTTGCTTCGTGCAGGCGCACCTATCCCGTGGCAGGTGGCCCTTGAGATGTAAATTTGGCTAGCCGTCGTAGGTTCTGCACCGCAGCGGCCAGCGTGAATTCATCAGTCGCGCCACTCATGCCACGTAGTCGCAGGCGATCCAATTTCAGGATGCGCTTGAGGTGGGCAAACAACATTTCGACCTTTTTACGTTCGTGGCGAGAGCGCACGTACGCAGGTGTCGCTGCGATTCGCCGAGCCACATCGCGGGCGGCTTCATGGACGTTGCGAGCGATCTTGCGGAACGCAGTATTCGGGCAGCACTTGGCTTTCATCGGACAGGCAACGCAGTCGATCTGCCTGGATCGGAAGATGACGGTGTTGGCTTTGGTGACGTGCGAACGCTCGTTCTTGAAGGCTCGCCATTCGCTGCGCAATGGGTTGCCGGCCGGGCAGCGGTATTCCTCAGCCGCTTCATTCCAGTGGAAGTCGTTGCTCGAAAAACTGTCGTTCTTGCGCTCGGTTTTGTCCCACACCGGCACGTGTGGTTCGATGTTTTTTTCCTCCACCATCCAGGCCAACATCGGCGCTGTACCGTACGCGGTATCGCCGATGAGGCGTTCCGGCTTGATGTCGAACTGCGCTTCAACGCGATCGATCATCGTCTTGGTGCTCTCGACTTCGGCCGTGCGATGAGCTGGTGTGGGTTCCACATCCACGATGACTCCGTGCTCGGTATCGATCAGATAATTCGTGGAGTAAGCGTAAAACGCTGGGCCACCTGGAGCTGCGGTCCAGCGGGCTTGAGGATCAGTCAGCGATAGGCGCTTCGGTAGCGTTTCGGCCAGAGCCTCTTCATCGAGGGCTTCAAGGTACTCACGCACGGCGCGGGTGCTCAGGGCTGGATCGCTCCAGTTGACCGGTTCATCTCCTGGTACACCGCGCTGCCGGCTGGCATCTGCTTTGATGATGCTGGCGTCCACGGCAAAGCCTTCACCTTTTACCAAGCCTGCGTTCATGCAACGACGCAGCACTTCATTGAACAGCCAGCGAAAGAGATCGCTGTCCCGAAAGCGGCCGTGTCGATTTTTGGAAAAGGTCGAATGATTGGGGACTTCATCTTCAAGGCTCAACCGGCAGAACCAGCGATAAGCCAGGTTCAAATGCGCCTCTTCGCACAACCGCCGCTCTGAGCGAATGCCGTAGCAATAGCCCACGATCAGCATGCGGATCATCAGTTCGGGATCAATCGACGGACGCCCAATCGGGCTATAGAAATCGGCGAGGTAATGGCGCAGGTCGCTCAGATCGAGACACTGATCAATGCTGCGCAGAAGGTGATTGGCCGGGATGTGATCTTCAAGGTTGAACGAGTAAAAGAGTCGTTCCTGCCCACTCGATAACTGTCCCATCATGCTGCGTGCTTCCCTGCTGGCCAATGTAGAGATTTTGCCGCAGGCCAGACAGGGGAGCTACTTTTTCAACAGAATCGGCCAATAGCAGACTTTCAGCCGAAGGCAGCAGATGGCCAACCCGAGTCTCATTAGGCCAATTCAGACGATCGTATCTTCTGAAAACTTATATTTTCTTTCCGGCATTGAGGGAGCAGCCTACTAAACTACAGAGGGCGGAAAATCCAGTTCATTGTCAATGCATTGCTGTCGAAATCCGCTGCCTTCGCCTTATCCTCTCAGAGGACTCCCCATGAACTCTGACATGAAGCATCTCCTCAACCAAATTGTGCTGAGCGTTGCACTGTTCGGGACTCTTCAGTCATACGCCCTCGCACAGATACCACCCTCAATCGCCACGCCTGACAAAGTCGAATCACGAATTGGTACGTTGGAGTATAAGGACGGTGCGCCGAGCACTGAGACCGTGGCGAAGGTCTATGATTACCTCGATCTGATGCACGGCGTCGAAGCATTCATGAACGCCTACCAGGGCGCTTCGGTGGCATCGATCTTCAAAGGTATTGAGGCGGCTGGGGTACCGAACAACACCGCCCTGATCTTCTCAGAGTTGATGGATGCCAAATCCCGTTTTCTGACCGCTAATGCGGACACTATCTATTTCTTCGTCAATTTGGACGCCTCCAAGGGCCCCATCGTGATTGAGACACCACCACTGGCACTCGGTGTTGTCGACGACATGTGGTTCCGGTGGGTAACCGACTTCGGTCTGCCGGGTCCGGACCGGGGGGCGGGGGGCAAGTATCTATTTGTGCCGCCTGGCTACACGGGGGAATTGCCAGAAAGTGGCTACTTCGTTCAGAAACTGTCTACGACTCGTGCCACCCTACTTGGGCGCTCCTTTCTAGAGAAGAACGATCCGAAACCGGTGGTCGCGCGGATCAAGAATACGCTCAAGGTCTATCCCTACCTACCCGGCGGATACGGCACTAGCATCGGTTCTGCGCTGCAGGGGAAGGCGACGTTGGCGCACACGCCGGACCACAAACTGGATTGGGCCTTTCTGCGCCCCGTAGAGCCGGTGACGTTCACTGAAGGTAGCGGCAAGATTATAAACACGGTGCCACCCAGCGATTTCAGCTATTTCGAGCAGATCAATGATCTGGTGCAGAAGGAGCCGGCAGAGGCCCTCAATCCAGAAATCATGGGGTCGCTAGCGGCAATCGGCATTGTGAAAGGCAAGCCGTTCGAGCCAGATACGCGAATGAAGCAAATCCTGACGGAGGCGGCGGCCATCGGAACGGCGTCAGCCCGAACTCTCAATTGGCGACCACGACCAGCCGAGGGGTTCGCTTATTATTCCGACTCTGCCTGGTCGATGATGCTTTGGGTCGGTGGGTACAACTTCGAAACTCCGCCACCACAGGTCAGCGCCGAAGGCGCCATCACACCTTACCCTCCCACCGGTGCCCGAACGCTCAACGCTCGCACGGCATTCTTCTTCTATGCCACCTACATCACCCCGGCAATGATGATGCGATTGACCGCCATTGGCTCGCAGTACATTGGCGCTTTCGTGGACTCCAATGGCGAATACTTCGACGGCGGCAAGACCTACAAAGTGACGCTACCACCCAATATCCCCGCCGAGAAGTTTTGGTCCCTGACCGTTTACGACAACCAGTCGCGCTCGATGCTCGATACTCCGCAACGCTACCCGAGAGCAGGCAGCCAGAGCTATCCGACGCCTGCCGCCCAACCGAATACAGATGGTTCCACGACGGTTTACTTCAGTCCCTCGCTGCCTGAAGGGGTCAACAGTGGTAACTGGATTCAGACCACTGCCGGCAAGGGGTGGAGCGTGATGCTGCGTCTCTACAGTCCGCTTGAACCGTTCTTTACCAAGGCCTGGCGTCCGAGCGAAATAGAATTAGTGAAGTAGTTCAACGACATTTAATTGCACCTTAAAAGGAGCAAAGCATTGAACAAGTCATATTACGCAAGCTTCGGATTATGGGTGGCGCTGGTGACACCCATATCGGCAGTGGAGCAAGTGTCCGAGCAAACGCGAGCATCGATCTCAACGCCTGACAGGGTCGAAACGCGTATCGGCGCGCTTGACTTCAAGGACGGCGCACCGGACCAGGCCACACTCGACAAGGCCTACGACAACCTTGACTTCACCTACGCGCAGCGCGCTTTCGCGGACACCTATCAGGGTGTAAGTCTCCACGCGATCCGCAAGGGGTTGCAGAGTGTCGGGGTGAAAGACAATGAAGCCATCATCTTCTCCGAGTTGATGGATTCCAAGTCACTTTTTTTGACCACCAATGCCGACACGATCTACGCAGTGGGTGCTCTCGATCTGACAAAGGGCCCCATGGTGCTGGAGACGGCACCGGGAATACTCGGCGCGATCCAGGATTACTGGTTCGGTTGGATTGTCGATATTGGCTTGCCTGGACCCGATCGTGGCGAGGGTGGCAAGTACCTGATCGTGCCGCCGGGCTACAACGGCCCCCTTCCCGAAGGTGGGTTCACCATTGCCCATTCGCCCACCAACCATGTGATGTGGTTCGCCCGTTCATTTCTAGCTGACCACAATGACCCGAAGCCGGTGGCTGACGGTATTCGCAAAGCCACGAAGATCTATGCCTACGAGCCGGGCGGCGCTGGCACCGCCATCGCCGAATTTCTATCGGGAAAAGCGCCGTTTGCGCGGATCAGTCCGTCGACGCCAGCGGTGTTTCATGAAGCAAGCGGCATGGCGATGAACACCATTGCGCCAAACGATTTCAGCTATTTCGAATTGCTCAACGAGGTCGTCCAGCAGGAACCGGCCAGTTCCCTCGACCCGGAGTTGATGGGGCCGATCGCCGCCATCGGCATCATCAAGGGCAAGCCTTTTACACCCGATGCACGGATGAAAAAAATCCTCACCGAAGCAGTCACCACTGCCAATGCCATCTCACGCAGCCTGTTCATGAAGCCGCGTGATGCCAGTTGGTACTACTACCCCAACTCGACTTGGTTTAACCCGCTTTTCGTTTCCGGCTATCAATTCGAAACGCCGATTCCAATGATTACGCGCGAAGGTGCCAAGCCCTTCCCACCCACAGGCTATCGCCAAATGGACGCCCGCCGTTGGTACTTCTATGGCGTGACCGGCATCACACCTGCTATGGCCATGCGTGTGCCAGGGATCGGCTCGCAATACCTTTTCGCTACGGTCGATGCCGACAAGGATTACTTCGACGGCGCCAAGACCTACAAAGTATCGCTGCCCAAGGGGATTCCGGAGTCGAATTTCTGGTCGCTGACGCTCTACGACAACCAAACACGCTCGATGCTCGACACGCCACAGCGCTATCCGCGCGCCGGTAGCCAGAGCTATCCATCGCCCTCTGCCGAGGCAAGTGGCGATGGCTCCACCACGGTGTATTTCGCTGCGACACAACCCAGTGGAGTGAGCGCTGGTAATTGGATTCAAACCGATCCTAAGAAAGGTTTTTTTGTCATCCTGCGCCTTTATAGCCCCACGGAACCGTTCTTTGCCAAGCAATGGCGGCCGAGCGAAATCGAACAGGTGAAGTGAACGCCTCAACGCACCCAGGAGGCGCAACTACGGAGCTTTCCTGTGAGCAGGCTCACTGGTGGCTGTTTTGTGACATACATCAATCGGCAAATAGATGCCTGTCTGAAGGGCAGCTTAGGGTCGTTCTCTGCCGGTCATGGCCACGCAGCGTGATGGTCAAATCCGATGCAAATGATTGGTCAGGTCGAATGCAAATGGGTGGGCAAGTCCGTGCAATTACCTATAAAGGAAACTTCAGTAAGCCGTGCGGTTACGATAGGGATGTTTATAACGGGTTGTTTACCCTGGTCCTGTACTCATAAGCTTTCGATCCACCCTGCCCCCGGTCGTTTCAATGCCCGCGAATGTAGTGTTCCAGTTGCCGGATCAGCTCGGCCTGCTCGACGATGGCTTCTTTGACCAGATCACCAATCGACAACAGGCCAATCAGTTGGTCGCCCTCCACCACCGGTAGATGGCGCAGATGACTGTCGGTCATGACCGCCATGCAACGTTCAATGCTCTGCTGACTGTCTGCTGTCACGACGGGCGCGCTCATGATGGCCCGGACCGGCGTACCGACCGAAGAGCGCCCCTGTAGAACGACCTTGCGCGCATAGTCGCGTTCGCTGATAACGCCGACCACCTGCCCCTCCTCTATGACGGGCAGAGCACCGACATTTTTTTCCGCCATCATCTTCAACGCTTCAAGCACCATCTGGTCTGGCGCGATGCTATGCACCCGCCGGTTCTGCACGGCCTTGAGCTTCAGCAGTTGTGCGGCTGTTTTCATACGAACCTCCGATACTGTTTGTCATTGATCATCGACTCCGCCGGAGCCTGGCATACATCATTAATAGAATGAGCGCTCAGACCCCGGCGAAATCCAGGTGGTCAGGCCACCGCGACCTCCACCTTGCCTCCGCTCAGCCGCACCGGCCAGACCCGCAGGCGCTGCTGCGGATACTCCAGGCAACTGCCGTCCTCAAGGCGGAAATGCTGTTTGTAGAGTGGCGAGGCAATCACCAGATCGCCCTTGATGCTGCCGATCAGCCCGCGACCGATGACATTCGCCCCGGATTGCGGGTCATGATTATCGATGGCATAGAGGGTCTTGCCGTCGGCAGCCGGCAGGTAGAACAGCGCCACTTGTGCACCGTCGAGCCAGACGACGACGCCGGAGTTACTCACCAGATCCTCCTGGCTGCACACCGCTTGCCAGGCATCGGGATTGACCAGGGAGGGACTGGAATAGGCTCGCTGGGTATCGGACTGGCTCATCAGACAATCTCCTCGATGACAGGGATAAGGTGGAGTTCAGCGGCCATGATCGGCCGGCGCTGGCCGCGCTCCTGGACAAAATGGATGTCCGGGTCCGGGCGTTGATCGTTGACGAAGGTGCGGAAGCGCTTGAGTTTTTCCGGGTCTTTCAGGGCGTTGGCCCATTCGCATTCGTAGCGGTTGACCACCAGTTGCATCTGCGATTCGAGCTCAAGGCCAAGCCCCAGGCTGTCGTTGATGACCACGTCCTTGAGGTAATCCAGGCCACCCTCCAGGCTCTCGCGCCAGACCGAGGTGCGCTGCAATTTGTCGGCGGTGCGGATGTAGAACATCAGGAACCGGTCGATGTAACGGATCAGGGTGGCGTCATCGAGGTCGGTGGCGAACAACTCGGCGTGGCGCGGGCGCATGCCGCCGTTACCGGCCACATAGAGGTTCCAGCCTTTCTCGGTGGCGATCACGCCCACGTCCTTGCTCTGCGCCTCGGCGCACTCACGGGTGCAACCGGAAACCGCGAACTTGAGCTTGTGCGGCGAACGCAGGCCTTTGTAGCGGTCCTCGAGGGTCAGGGCCATTTGCACGCTGTCCTGTACGCCATAACGGCACCAGGTGCTGCCGACGCAGGACTTCACCGTGCGGGTCGATTTGCCATAGGCGTGCCCGGTTTCGAAACCGGCCTCGATCAACTCGGACCAGATGTCCGGCAACTGATGCAGTTGAGCGCCGAACAGGTCGATGCGCTGCCCGCCGGTGATTTTGGTGTAGAGGTCATATTTCTTCGCTACCACACCAATCGCGATCAGCTTGTCGGCTGTGATTTCACCCCCGGCGATGCGTGGCACCACCGAATAGGTGCCGTTTTTCTGCATGTTGGCCATGAAGGTGTCGTTGGTGTCCTGCAACGGCACCAGCGACGTGTCCGTGATCGGCTGGTTCCAGCACGAGGCGAGAATCGAACCCACCGCCGGTTTGCAGACGTCGCAACCGGTATGGCCACGGCCGTGCTTGGCCAACAGTTCGTCGAAGGTGATCACCCCTTCTACCCGCACCAGCGCATAAAGCTCCTGACGGGTGTAGGCGAAGTGTTCGCACAGGCTCTTGTCGACACTGACGCCACGGGCAATCAGTTCATGCTCGAAGACTTGCTTGAGCAACCCGGCGCAACCGCCGCAGCCGGTACAGGCCTTGGTCTGCGACTTGAGCTGGCCCAGGTCGGTGCAGCCGCCGTCGATGGCCGAACAAATGGAGCCCTTGGTGACGTTATGGCATGAGCACACCGTGGCCGACTCGGGCAGCGCACCCGGGCCCAGGGTCGGCGCGCCTTCGGAGGACGGCAGAATCAGGTTGGCGGGTTCTGCTGGCAAGGCGATGCCGTTCTGCATGTATTGCAGCAGGGTGTCGTAATAGCTGTTGTCACCCACCAGCACTGCACCGAGCACGTGTTTGCCACTGGCATCCACCACCAGGCGGCGATAGCTGGCGCTGGTTTCGTCGATGAATTGATAGCTGCGCGCGCCCGGGGTGTTGCCGTGGGCGTCGCCGATGGAACCGACATCCACCCCCAGCAGCTTGAGCTTGGTCGACATGTCGGCACCGGTGAACGGCTCGGCGACTTCGTTGCACAGACGGGCCGCGACGCTGCGCGCCATCTGGTAGCCCGGTGCGACCAGGCCGAACAGGCTGCCGTTCCATGAAGCGCATTCACCGATGGCGTAGATGTTCGAGTCGCAACTGAGGCACGTGTCGTCGATCACCACGCCACCGCGCGGACCGATCTCCAGCGCGCATTGACGAGCCAGCGCGTCTTGAGCGCGGATACCGGCGGAAAACACGATCAGGTCGGTTTCGAGGAATTCGTCGTTGGCGAAATTCATGCGATAGCGGTACTGCTCGCCCGCACTGATCGATTGAGTGGCACGGGACAGGTGTACACCGACGCCCAATCGTTCGATCTGCGCCTTGAGCGCCTGGCCACCGAGGTCATCCAGCTGTACTGGCATCAAGCGCGGCGCGAATTCCACCACGTGGGCTTCAAGGCCCAGGCTCTTCAACGCGTTCGCGGCTTCCAGCCCCAGCAAGCCACCGCCGACCACCACGCCGCGCCGGGCATTGGCCGCCGCAGCCCGAATGGCATCGAGGTCTTCCAGGGTGCGATAGACCAGACGCGACTCACCTTCGGCGCCTTCGATTGGCGGAACAAACGGATATGAACCGGTGGCCAGGACCAATTTGTCATACGTGACGCAACCTTGCTCGGTGACCACCTGGCGACGGACGCGGTCGATTTCCAATACCGGCACACCCAGATGCAGCGTAACGCCGGGCGTCTGGTAAAGCGACGCATCGGACAGCGCCAGCGACTCGGCATCACGATCGGAGAAGTACTCGGAAAGATGCACACGGTCATAGGCGCGCATCGGCTCCTCACTGAAGACGTGCAGCCGGTAATGCTCAAGCGCTCCCCGCTCGATCAGCTGTTCGACACAATGATGTCCGACCATGCCATTACCGATCACGATCAGCGTTTGCATCTTGTTCAACGTGGCAACATTGGAATTCATAGAAAGCACCCAGCCCGAGCCAATCACGGTTTTAAAAGCAAAAAAAAACGCCTGAAACCTTTCGGTTCCAGGCGTCTTTGCCTGTTCTTTTGCGGTGTTGAAACCAGGCATCTATGCCTGATCCACCGATGCTGCCCACGACCTGTTCGGCCAATCGATCGTCGTTGACCGAGGGGGCTGTCCACACGAATGCTCTCCAGGTGGACCTGATGACAGCCTTGCAGCCTTTGTGCCAGTCAGCCACAGAGAGGCTTCAACTATCTGGAAACACGGACTCTTGAGCCAGGGGGGATTGTCACGGCGACTGCTGTCCAGGCGCGTTTCGGCAAGTGTGAGCCGACTTCCAGGGAAGGCGAATGGTCAAGGGCAACCGTTCGAGACGCTGGAGCAACCGCAGGCGAAAGCGCTTTGCGACGCTTCCGACTGGTGCGTTGTTACGCATGGCGCTTTATAAAAGTGCATGTACATCGGTGATGCCGAGCGCGTGGCGCAAGCGGGTTGCGTTCGTCATGCTGACTCCAATGTCGCGACACTTGTCATTCGGCGATAAACACCAGGAACGCGCCTACACTGAAATGAAGAACGATTGAGAGGACATGGAGCTCCACACATGCGCACTAGCGCCCTTGTGATACTCCTTATCAGCTATGCCGTGCTGATGGTGGTTTTTTTCAAGCTGAATGCTCGAAACAATCGACGTCGCAGAGAAACTCTTTACGAAGCCTTTGAAACTACAATGCAACAGCATGGGATCAAGTCTTTCGAGATCCTCAAGGAAAGTATTTATATCGGTAACAACTTTCGGCCATCAAAACTGTACCGGGTATTGTTAGACGATTCAGGGCACTTCTTTCTTTACTTGCACGCCAGCAATACACAGCCAACTTTAATGCCGCTGACCGAGGAGCGAGCGTTACAAGCTGCACAGGGTGAGATCGGAATTCAGGCATAGACCATCGCAACCGCTACCACCAGGGACCATGAAGAGGTGGCGCTTACCCGGCCCAGCGCCGGGCTTTTTGCCACCTGCTACGCTTTTCTTAGACACAGGAGAAGCGGCCATGCCCCTACCAGACGATCCTACCCCCGCCCTACTCAGCCGACTCAATCAGAACATCATGGCCTTGGGTTGCGCCATTGAAGAAATAGGCATTTGGATCAAACAACGCGGATCCACGGAAGTGTCCATCCGTATTGAGGATCATCTGGCCGTGATCACCGCAAATGCGGACTTCATAGCTGAAACCATTGCCGAACTGATTGCCAGGTGTGAGCCTGAAGAAGAGGAAGATCCCGAGGACTGAGCTCTCAGCATCGCCATGGTGGCAACTGTCGTCCGATGGGCGCTGCGTTCCCCCGAACCTCTTCATACCAACAGTCACCTCTGGGGAGAGTGTGTGTAACGCAACTGGCGAGTTGAACCAATAAAACGTACCTCACCTTCAAACGTGCCTTACGCCCTCCATCAGAATTCCACAATCCACCTACTAGCTTGCCGGTGAACGGCGAATAGTCACTGGCACCACTGCGCCTCACAGGGTACTCCGTCGTTGTCGCCGTCCATTTCCATTCCTGGGCAATTACGCAGAAAGTTTTTGGCCTCTGCGCACGAGGTCATCTGCGAGCAATATTTGCGCCCATCGCATTTGACTGGAGCCGAAACAGACTTCGGCGCAGCCACTACCGAAGCGGTTCCGGACCTGAATATTAGCGAAATCACAAGGTAGTTTTGCGCAATCGAATGCCCATAAGAGCTTACAAGTGCGTGAGAAAGTCACGCAAAAGTCACGCTCGCCATATTACCCCCCCCTCCTCGGCGTCCTGCCGAACAGCTACTTCCAATCTCCCCTACATTGACGACTGCTACGCTGAAATCTCCACGGAGGATTCACGATGCCAAATTCTGATCTGCTCCCGTCCCTGCTATTCAAGATCAATGAAAATCAGCTCGCCTTGGAAGCCGCCATCATGCAGCTTTCGAACTGGGTCGAGCAGCGCGGTGCGGCCGATGTTGCCGACAACGTGCGCGGCGCCCTGGAAGCCATCGACAAGAACGAAGAGTTAATTAAATAAACATGGAGCAAAACCGACAATGACGTCTCTTGCCGAGCCGGCCAGCCCGCTATTGACCCAAGATATTCACAGTACGAAGTACCGGCCGGACATTGATGGCCTGCGAGCAATCGCCGTCCTGTCCGTGGTCGGCTTTCACGCCTTCCCGGCATGGGTGACTGGCGGCTTCATCGGCGTGGATATTTTCTTCGTGATTTCCGGGTACCTGATCACCACCATCCTGCTTGAAGGCTTGGCGCGCGGGTCGTTCAGCATTCCGGATTTCTACGCTCGGCGCGTCAACCGCATATTCCCGGCCTTGCTGACCGTGATGATCGCCAGCTATGCATTCGGTTGGCTGACACTGTTCACCGATGAGTTCCAGCAGCTCGGCAAACACATTGCTGGCGGCTCCGCCTTTATATCCAACCTGGTTCTGTGGAACGAAAGCGGGTACTTCGACACGTCGGCCGAGATAAAGCCGTTCCTGCATCTATGGTCATTGGGCATTGAAGAGCAGTACTACATCTTCTGGCCGGTGATCATGTGGGCCGCTTGGAAAAAACAGTTAAACCTGCTGACCATCGCGGTGTTGTTGCTCGGCGCGTCGTTCACCCTGAACATGGAGAACATCAGGGAAAACCCTACGTTCACCTTCTATATGCCTCAGACCCGTTGTTGGGAACTGTTGATCGGCTCCGTGCTGGCCTACCTGTCGCTCTATAAAATCTCGGCATTTGATCAAGCCTTTGAGGCAGTTGACCAATTTTTAGCCAAGATCATTCACAAGCCGGTTCCGGTAGAGAGCGGCCAAACAATCAGAAACGTCCTGTCCTTTATCGGGTTTGGCCTCATTGCCTACGGCCTGGCAACCATCACCAAGGACGACCAATTTCCCGGGTGGCGCGCAATTCTCCCAACGGTCGGTACCTCGTTGATCATCGCCGCCGGCACGCGGTCGTACCTCAATCGCTCGATACTTTCCAACAAAGTGATGGTGTGGGTCGGCCTGATCAGCTTCCCACTGTACCTGTGGCACTGGCCGCTGCTGACTTTCGCCCGAATCATTGAAGGCGATATGCCGTCACGCAACATCCGAATTGCAATGGTGCTCCTGTCGTTTGCCCTGGCGTGGATCACCTTTAAGGTTATCGAGAAGCCAATCCGCAACAACCGCAACAAGTACACAACCGCCATTCTGACCGTTGCCATGGTAGCAGTGGGGCTCACGGGATTTGTCACCTACAAACTGCAAGGTTTGCCCAATCGTTCGAGCATTCAAAGCATGAACAAGGCGCTTTCCCAGTTCTCCGGCCCGCTCTGGAAATACGCCACCAATGAGCTGTGCTTGCAAAAATATCCGTACGAGGAAAAGAAGGACTTTGACTGGTGGTTCTGCGCTACTAACAAAGACGCCGATCCTACCTTGCTGTTGTTCGGCAGCAGCTATGTAAACCATCTCTACCCTGGTCTGGCGCACAACAAGGACTTTGAAAAAAACACAGTCCTCTCCCTGGGAACTTGTGGCGTTGGTTCGCCAGATTACTCTGACAAAACAATCCTTGGTGGCAAGGACCCATGCACGGGCTACCGGCCTGACCGCCAAGAGAAGTTTATTTTTGATGTGGTGAAAAACGCGGGGACTGTCAAGTACGCCATTATCGGCGGGCTCATCAAAGCACCGTACAGCGACTACATAACCAGTGTTGAAAAGCGGGTGGATTACCTGTTGAAGCAAAATATTAAAGTAATTATTTTCATCCCTCACATGACATTCGATTACGACATCAAGAAGTGCTTTACTCGTCCGATATCGTCAGGCTTGAGCGCTTCGTGCTCAACCGGAATCGAGAAAAAAGAGGCGATTGATAAAAGCTTCAAGCCTCTGATGGATGAAATATTGCGTCTGCATCCACAAGTGAAATTCTTCGACCAAAACGAACTGTTCTGTAAAACAGGGAAATGCTCGATGATTCTTGATGGCATGCCGATCTTTAGAGACCAGTTCTTCCACTACTCGGAATATGCCAGCGAGAAAATGAGCGAAGAGTTTTCATCTTGGGCGAAAACAAACGCTCCTGACATTTTCAATCCGTAACACTCCATCCGTAGCCCCTACAACGCCGCGCATTATCTTGCGCGGCGTTGCTCCTGCCTCCCGAGGCCATCATAGGCTTGCTCACACGTCATTCCCCTTGCTCTGGCCTGGTCAGCAATTGCAGCCAGGTCGCCCGCTCGCTTGTCAGCGCGCTTGAACACGTCGGCAAGCACAGCGGCGGCGCTGGCAGCTGCCTTGCTTGCGGAGGCAGTGCAGGAATTGCCGCTGGCTTCCGGCTCCATACCGGTCACCCGTAGTACCCCAGCACACCCCAAATTGCCACTGTCGCATCCGGTCACGGAGGGCGGCGCCTGACTGGAGAGAGCTGTGACCCCTCAATTCGAAAGCCCCAACGGGCTATGGCGGCGACTGGGCTACGCCATTGAGCGAGGCCCGCGCGGCGAACGCACGATTCGCCGACCAGACGGTTCAACGGTAAGCATCGATACCGAGCATGGTCGCCACACCGGTGAAGTGGTTGCCGCAAGACAAGAGCTCGCGCGCCTGCCGCACGGCGAAAGCGAGTGCAAGGCCGCACAGATCGACATCTTCGCCTGACCCACTCTCACCCATTGAGCTGAGCGATCACCAGGTACAGATAAGCTGTGCGGTTCCTGCAGGTACAAAAACCTCCGCTTTCTTGTCTACAGGCCAGAAGAGCCGATACTCAGCTTGCCACTCATCAAGATCTGATTTCAGAAAATGATTCCGCTGATGGCCGGATGTGTATTTGCAGGGGCCTGCCTCTGAAACCACTCCAAGTTGATCGTCTAGATGTCTCTTCAAAAGGTCCATGTCTACGATTTTAATGCACGCTTTCTTCTTCATTTTTCGCGCAAGAACACCTGTGAGCCTGCTGCTGAATGAAAGAATAAGGCCGTCATTTTCGTAATAATCTGCATTTGTTATGTCAGGAAACGGCTCGTCGTCAACCACGCACCCCACGAAAGTAAAATCTTTGATTATCGAGCCTGGCCCAACCTTCAAAAAAGGTCCGAGAGTAGTCAGATCAACTTCAGACTTATGAATGAGATTTTCGTCTGGCGTAAATATTCCGCCCCTTTCTATACGCCTGTAGAAACTGGCCGGATTGATCGGTACTTCCCCCCCATTTATCCATGTCTCTGCATGCCAATGCTCGTTTAGGTACAGATACAGACTCATAGCCTCCTCCATTTCCGGCTCCATGCCGGGCCGAACACAAATACCCCACTTCAACAAACCACGCTAGCCGGCGAAACGCCTGGCCCTTTAGCGTTCTTTGTGGAGGATCGAAGAAATAGCAGAGATCACGATATCCACATGCTCTTTCTTCGATAGCCCGACTCTCGGCCATTTGTGTTGAGGATCAATGTTTACCGGTTGGCCGGTTTCAAGACGCAGCCTTTCAACAAGTGAAGCCATTGAGTCTTCTGACTGCTCAGCTTTTGCGGCTAGATTTTTAACTTCGAACGCAATCTCTGCCAAATTCCCTGAAGCGAGGTTGCGAGAGTAAAGGGTGGCGAACCTTGTCGATCCTGTCCTGAATCGAACTCCATTTCCGCTATCCAGTGGCTGAGCCACTCCGAGCAATTCGGAAAGCTGTGCCTGTGCATCGCTGAATACACCCATTTACGAATCTCCTTTTCAAAAAATCACGTTGCAATACAACGGCGAGGATACGTCTATGTCCGCACAACAGAAGAAACACCCCTTCGATTTCAAAACTCAATACGGACTTGGCTTAAGCACTCAGGATGATGAAATCGTAGTCGATTTCTTCTGCGGTGGTGGCGGTGCCGGTACCGGACAAGAAAGGGGCCTGGGTCGCGCGGTGAATGTCGCGAAGAACCACAGCGCCAGCGCGATCAACATGCACACCGTGAATCACCCGGGCGCCGTGCATTACACGACCGACGTGTTCGATGGTGATCCGGACACCGAGTGTGGCGGCAAGACCGTTGGCTGGTTCTACATGTCACCTGACTGCACGCACCACAGCCAAGCCGCCAGCGGGCAGCCGCACAAACGCGAGATCCGCAATATGTCGTGGATCGGCGTGAAGTGGGTCGGCAAGAAAAAACCTCGCGTCATCAGCCTGGAAAACGTGAAGCAGATCTTGCAGTGGGGGGCATTGATCGCCAAGCGTTGCAAGTCCACCGGCCGTGTCGTGAAGCTGGGTGGCGGTGTCGCTGCACCTGGTGGGTACCTGGCCGCCTACTGCAACGCCCGTACCCTCAGTAATATCGTCGGGCAGGTTACGAATGCCAGAACGCCCAGCCAGCAGTCTCTTCCAGACTTCTTCTACTCCGCACCCCAGAGGCCCGACAATTCCGACGCCCGCGACTACGATTCGCTTTTGACCTTCGAGATTAATCATTGAACCCTCTTCATTTTTCAACCGACGCCCACTAAAAGCAGCAAGCTATGGCCTATGGCTAAAGCTTTGTGGTGAGGTGAACGGCGAGAGGACGGGGTGGCGTCCTATCCACTAGGCTTGCTTGCTTATTCGCTGTTTCAGTTTGACCCGTATTGTCAGGACGGATCTTGAACCAGATGGAGTACATCGCTGGCAGGAACACCAGCGTCATGATGGTTCCGACGAACGTGCCTCCGATCAGTGTGTAGGCCAGCGTCCCCCAGAAGACGGAGTGTGTCAGGGGGATGAACGCCAGGATTGCCGCCAGCGCTGTCAGCAGCACCGGGCGGGCACGTTGTACGGTGGCTTCGATCACCGCATGGAACGGATCCAGTCCTTCTTGCGCGTTGTGATGGATCTGCCCAATCAGAATCAGCGTATTGCGCATCAGAATGCCCGAAAGGGCGATTAGACCGACCAGAGCGTTGATACCAAACGGCTGCTGGAAGATAAGCAGTGTCGGCACCACACCAATCAACCCCAGTGGCGAGGTGAGGAACACCATGATCATCGCCGAGATCGAACGGACCTGCAGAATGATGACCAGCAGCGTCATGGCAATCATGATCGGGAATAACGGCAACATCGCTTTACCGGCCTTGCCCGACTCCTCGATTGCACCCGCCTGCTCAATCCGGTACCCGCCAGGCAGCTTGCCTATGACCGGCTGCAGCTCCTTCATGATCACGTTCGAGACGTCCGGTGGCTGCAAGCCTTCGGCAATGTCGCCGCGCACGGTAATGGTCGGCGTGCGGTCACGACGTCGGAGGATCGGATCCTCCATACGAACATCGACCTCTCCCACCTGAGACAGCGGAATCCGCTGACCCGCCGTGCCTACCAGCGTAAAACCTTCTATCTTGGCGGGATCGAGCCGGATATCACCCGCTGCGCGACCAACCACCTGCACCGAGCGAATGTCCTCACGAACCGCGGTGATCGGTACTCCGGCCAGCAGGAACTGCAGTTGCTGCGCGACTGAGTTTGACGTCAACCCCACCGCCTCCAAGCGATCCTGATCCAGAGCGAAATGCAGCGTCGGCGTTAGCGGTCCCCAATCGGTGTTGACGGTTCTCATCATCGGGCTCGACTGCAACACGTCCTGTACCTGAGCCGCAATCTCGCGCAACTTTGACGGATCAGGTCCCATCACCCGGTAGGCAACAGGGAATGGCGAGTACGGCCCAAAAACAAGCTGAGTCACCCTGACACGCGCTTCTGGGGCAAGTCCCTCAGCCGCCGCTTCGCGGATACGGAACTTGAGGGTCTCGCGCTCCTCCTGGCTGTCCGTCAGCACCACAATTTTCGCGAACGACGGATCAGGGAGTTCCGGCGCCATCGCTAGATAGAAGCGCGGCGCACCTTGCCCGATATAGGCCGTGACGATCTTTGCCTCATCCTGCTTTTGCAGCCAGGTCTCTATCTTGGCGGTGGTCGCGCTGGTCTGCTCAATGGAGGCTCCATAAGGCATTTGCACTTCAATCAATACCTCTGGACGGTCCGAGGTAGGGAAGAACTGCTTCTTGACCAGGTTCATGCCGAGGATCGCCACGACAAACGAAGCGATAACAGTGCCGGCCACCAGCCATTTGCGAGCGATTACTCGCGTCAAAACCTGGCGGAAGCGGTTGTAGTTAGGGGTGTTGTAGATGGCCGCGTGACCACCCTCGACCTTCTTGATGTTCGGCAACATCTTCACACCCAGGTACGGGGTAAAAGCAACCGCAACCACCCAGGAGGCAATCAGGGCAATGCCCACGATCCAGAACATGTTGCTGGTGTACTCGCCGGCTGTCGACTGCGCGAAGCCGTTGGGCATAAAACCGATAGCGGTCACCAGCGTACCGGAAAGCATCGGCGCGGCTGTATGACTCCAGGCGTACGCGGAAGCTTTGATGCGGTCGTAGCCCTCTTCCATTTTCACCACCATCATTTCGATAGCAATGATGGCGTCGTCCACCAGCAGTCCGAGCGCCAGAATCAACGAGCCAAGGGTGATACGGTCAAAGTTCTTTCCAGTGGCCGCCATCACCACAAACACCACAGCCAACGTCAACGGCACAGCCGCAGCGACCACAACGCCTACACGCCAGCCCATGCTGAGAAAGCAGACAAGCATCACCACAAGCAGCGCGACGAAAAATTTGACCATGAACTCGCCGACGGCCGAACTGATATTTACAGATTGATCGGTGACCTTGGAGAGCGTCATGCCCAAAGGCATGCCTTCATTTATCTTGACCGTCTCCGCGTCCAACGCCTTGCCGAGGTCAAGACCGTTCCAGCCCTCACGCATCACGATCCCCAGCAACAAGGCCTCTTCACCGTTATTGCGCACGAGAAAGGTTGCGGGATCTTCATAACCACGTTCGATCGTCGCCACGTCAGAGAGTTTGAGCGTGCGCCCCTGAACCGAAATGGGTGTGTCACGAATCTTCTGCACCTTATCGAAGGCGCCATCCAGCCGGAGGAAGACCTGCGGTCCATCGGTTTCGATCGAACCGGCGGGCGTGAGCACGTTTTGATTATTCAGCGCGGCAAAGATGTCCTGAGGAGATACGCCCAAGGTGGCCAACCGATCATGCGAAAAGGAAACAAAGATACGTTCGGGCTGCTCCCCAATAATGTTGACCTTCTTCACGCCCGGCACATGCAACAGTTGTTGGCGCAACGACTCTGCATCACGCACCAACAGTCGCTGCGGCTCGCCTTTGGCTTTTAGGGCGAAAAGCGCAAATGTCACGTCCGAAAACTCGTCGTTGACCATTGGCCCGATAACACCAGCCGGCAGCTTCCTGGCCTCGTCGTCAAGCTTTTTACGCGCCTGATAGAACTCCTCCTGCACTTGCGAGGGCGGCGTACTATCGAGCAGTGACACCATCGTGAAAGCGAGGCCAGGACGGGTATAGGTTTCCGTGCGGTCGTACCATTTCAGTTCTTGCAGGCGTTTTTCAAGTGGCTCTGCTACCTGATCCTGCATCTCCTGCGCCGTGGCGCCCGGCCACGCGGTAATGACCGTCAACTGCTTGACCGTAAACGGAGGATCTTCCGCACGCCCCAACTGGAAGAACGCCAGGGTGCCTGCAACGGCAATCAGGAAGATCAGAAACACCGTAATAGATCGCTCACGAACGGCGATCGCGGAAAGATTGAAGCGACCCTCGCTCATGGACGCCCCCCGGCAATTTTTTCGTCATCCTGTTGAGGCAATCTCACCTCTTCACCTTCGCGCAACAGATGTGCGCCTAACGCTACGATCTGCTCGCCGACTTTGAGGTCGCCCGCGACTCGCACTGTGTCGTCGCTCAAGCCCAGGACTTGTACAGGTCGCCAGGCCACCTTCGCCGGTGTACCGGCGATGACCCACACGCCAGTGCCTTGGCCTGGGTCATAAACGGCCGCGATCGGTACTTGCAGCCCCTGCCCTTGCGTGGTGCCTTCAGCGATCCGAAGCGTGACGGTCGAACCTATCGGTGCATTGGCCAGCGCGCCCTCAAGCACATACCGCGCCTCGAAGGTGCGTGTCATGCGGTCGGCCGAGTCAGACAGCAGCCTCAGCTTCGCTGTAACAGCGTCCGTGGTATTGCCATAAAGCGTTGCCTGCGCAGTGGATCCTGCTGCGGGGCGCAACGTCTCGGGCAGGTGCACGATGGCTTCACGCTGCCCTGCCCGCGCCAGTCGAACCACGGGCTGTCCCGGGCTGACAACTTGTCCGGGCTCGGCGAGCGTCTCCACCACCACGCCGTCGGAATCCGCAAGCAGCACCGCATAACCAGAAGCATTACGGGCAACGTCAGCCTGCGCTTCAGCGGCGCTAAGCTGCGCCTTTGCGGTATCCGCTGCGGCTTTGATCTGGTCGTAGGCCGATGCAGAAATAGCGCCTGCGGCAACCAGACTGCGGTATCGCGCCTCGTCATCTGCTGTCTGCTTGGCTCGGGCCCGAGCTGCTATTACCGACTCTTGCTGTGCTCGCGCCTGCAACCCTAGGTCGATTGGGTCGAGGCGCATGAGTGGCTGACCACGTTTAACGGTCTGACCGGTGTCGACCAAGCGCTCAAGTATCTTGCCTGACACCCGAAAGCCCAGGTCGCCCTGGACGCGGGCAACCACGACACCCGTGAAAGAACGCGAGACGTCGGACGAAGTCTGAACAACAGTGGACCTCACCAAAGGGGCATGCGTGCGTGGATCGTCAACGGTGGATGAGTCGCCACATGCCGTCAGGACGAGAGGCAACAAGCAAGCGGCAATGGGGAAAGGTCGAAGCCGGCGCATAGGTTCCCTTACTTAAAATAGGACGATCGTCATATTCTCAATCTAGTGACTACGAGTGTCAATGGTCACAGCCTGTGAAACCTTTTCCTTCACACACCGAGTGCGAAAACCGGCATTAAAACTGGATAAACTCTACCTCCACTCAAAGAGCGTCAATTGACAGAGCGTGACCATTACGTAATATGGTCACAAATCCTGCACTAAAGGAATCTCAATGCCTCCCCTCTGCCCAATTGCTCTTTTGTTCAGCGCCGGCTTAATGGCAGGTTGCGCGGTCGGTCCGGATTACCATCGTCCAGACGCTCCGCTTTCGGATCGTTACTTGGGCCAGGCTTCTATCGAACAGCGGCCTGGAGCGACGCCGATCCGCCTTGGCGCTTGGTGGGAAGGCTTTGGTGATCCAGTGCTAACCGACTTCATCTCCAAGGCACTTGAGCAGAATCTGGACCTGGCGCAGGCGTCGGCGCGAGTCACACAGGCGCGGGCCGGACTAGGTGCTGCAAATGCCGCTTTACTCCCCTCAGGGAACATCAGTGGACAGGCCGCGCGCTCCTACCAGTCAATCGAGACGCCGCTCGGCCAGGTGTTGAACTCAACGCCTGGCTATGATCGGTACGGAAGTTCCTACGAGGCCAACCTTGATGCCAGCTGGGAGGCAGATGTCTTTGGCGGATTGCGCCGCGGACGCGAGGCTGCTCTCGCCGAGTACCAGGCTTCCCAGGCAGGCGTCGCTGCCACACGATTGGCCATCGCCGCGCAGACCGCTGATATCTACATCACTATCCGCGGACTGCAGACCCGGCTGGACATTGCGAATCGGCAAGTCAAAACGCAGCAGGCGTTGCTAGAGAAAGTCCAATTGCTCTACAGCAAGGGGCTCGCCGCCAACTATCAGGTTCGCCAGACCGAGGGGGCGCTATCGCAGGTCCAAGCGACAGTGCCGGTCCTGCAGACCGGTCTGGATGCTGCCATGAATGCGCTGGATGTAATGCTCGGCACGCCGCCAGGCACTCACCGCACGCAACTGGCAAGTGCGGGGAGCATTCCTGTAGCGCCGCAGTTAAAGACGATGGGAACGCCGGCCGATTTGCTGCGCCGCAGGCCTGATCTCATTGTGGCTGAGCGCCGTCTTGCGGCCTCAAACGCACGCATCGGGGAGGCGATTGCTGAGTACTACCCGAAGTTCTCCCTGAGCGCATTGCTGGGCAGTGCCACGGCCGTGTCCGCAGGCAATCTTTTTACCGGCGGCGCCAGCCAATCGGCGGGCCTGCTGGGACTGCGCTGGAGGCTCTTCGACTTCGGTCGCATAAACGCCAAAATCGACCAAACCAAGGGACAGGAAGCCGAAACCCTGGCCGCTTACCGTCAGTCTGTGCTGCGCGCTACCGAAGATGTCGAGAACGCGCTCTCTTCACTGGTGAATCGGGAAGCTCAAGCAACCACCCTCACCGGGGGAGAGGCGTCTCTGACTGAGGCTCGCCTATCGTCGTTCATTGCCTATGAGAAAGGCACGGCCAGCCTGATCGATGTCCTGCACGCTGACGAGACGATGCTGCAGGCTTCCGATGCTCGGGCGCAAGCGCGAACAGAATCGGCACGAGCGGCGGTTGCGGTATTCAAGTCACTCGGTGGTGGCTGGCAACCTCCTGAAGTCCTACCTGTTGCGACGCGATGACTTA
Organism: Pseudomonas sp. KH_046_1; assembly: GCF_057839025.1. Lineage (NCBI taxonomy): Bacteria > Pseudomonadati > Pseudomonadota > Gammaproteobacteria > Pseudomonadales > Pseudomonadaceae > Pseudomonas > Pseudomonas sp. KH_046_1. The sequence goes on along the minus strand of NZ_CM174481.1, from coordinate 2,346,605 downwards.
ACCAGGTGACGTAGCCCTTGATGCACGCACCTCCACGTCCTCTCTTCGCTACTACCCAACCCGAGAGCGGGATTCGCTCATCGACTGACGACCAGTGGTCTCAGGCCGTTCTGTTGCGACGTGCTCAGCAACCAATTGCTCAATAGAAACCAACCGGAGTACAGCGAAATGAAATCGAACGAGAATTCCTGGGTGCTCATCACCGGCGCATCAAGCGGATTTGGCGAAGAGTTTGCCCGACAATATGCAGCACAGGGAAAATCGCTCGTCCTGGTAGCAAGAAGGCTGAGTAAGCTCGAAGCGCTATCGGCGCAATTGCGCGAACGTTTTGGCGTCGATGTGATCGTCGAACAAGTAGACCTGTCCTCGATCCCGGCGATCATCGAACTGCATGAGCGACTCAGCGAACGCAATATAGTGATCGATGTGCTCATCAACAATGCGGGTCATGGATTGCAGGGGCCTTTCCTGGATCATTCTCTGGATGAGTCCCTGACCATGATTGATTTGGATATCGCCAGCCTGACAGCCCTGACACGCCTTTTCGCGGCCGACATGCGAGCCCGCAAACGTGGCCACATCCTGATGGTCGCAAGCTTGCTGTCCTTCCAGGGCGTGAAGAATTTCGCCGTTTACTCTGCCGCGAAAGCCTATGCTCTTCGCTTCTCTGATGCGCTTCATCGTGAACTGAAAAATGACGGTGTCGTCGTTACCGCACTTTGCCCAGGAATGTCGGATACCGGATTTGCAGAAAGCGCCAAGCAAAAGATTACGCCGGCCTTAAAAAGGGTGATGATGCAGCCTCAACCCGTCGTGCGTGCAGGAATCCGCGCACTGCAAGCCGGACGCATGAGTGTCGTACCAGGTTTTGGCAACAAGGCCATCACTGTCTTGACGTGGGCCACACCACGTCGGTTTCATCAGAGCCTGATGGCACAGGTGATGGGAGTCTGAGGCGAGCGACAAAAATGCCTATTCCCTGAGGGAAAAAGCTAGAGATGTATTCTAAAAAGGCCGGGAGGCAACGCGTGCTCCCGACCGGACAGTAATCGTGTAACGGCACTCAACTAGAAGCGGTAACTAACAGAAGTACCGAGCCCGCTCGCACTGTTCTTATATTTGGCACTGTATGCACCTCTGGTCGGCGAGGTGTCGTTGATCTGCACGCTCTCCTCCCACAGGTAGGAATAGGCAACATCGATCGTGACATTGTCCGCCGGAGCCCAGCCAGCACCGAAGCTGATCACCTTCCTGTCGCCCGTAGGAATGCGCGGTCCTCGGATTGGGCACCATACCAGACAGCTCACCGCTGATACGGTTGATGGTCGGACCGAACCCGATCGAAACTTTATCGTAGAAGTCATAGCTGATGGTGGGCTGGAACGTAAGGGTCGTGACTTCGCTTTTATTGGCGTAGTAGCGCCCGGCGAAACCGCTGCCATAGTCAGTCATCAAACCGAAAGGTACATAAAAACCTACACCGAACGCCCAATGCTCATCGATGGGTTTGACGTAGTAACCCATAGGCACGGTGGTGGTTGGCACCATGTCGCCGTCTTCCTGGCCGCCGAATGTACTGCGGGTGTGGCTTATGTCGGACTTGGCGAAAAGAGTCGCCGTCCCAAGCTGACCTGCTCTCTTTTCAAGCGAGACATGCCCGCAGGGTTACCGAAGACTGTGCTCGCATCTTCAGCGGCGGAAGAACGACCGGCAAACCCGGACCCCATCCCACTGATGCTTTGTTCATTGAGAGCGAAGCCGCTTGCAAAAACGTTTGAGGATGCGAGCACGACAGCAAGGCCAAATGGGGTCTTGAGCACTATTTTTTTCATTGTTTGAACTCTATGGGTATCACTGAGATGAAGCATTAGAAGCGATGGACCACCATATTTATTCATGTGATCAAATCAGTAAATAGTCACATTACAGATAAATAAAATGCCCTTCGACGGATGGAAGAAGGGCAAAGTGAAAAGCCGTTTGGTGATCTGTCGCGCCCCCCCCCGGTATGCGGTAAACCTTTAGCCAAAGGTCAAGGCATAAGGCTACGCAAGATGAGATTGGAGGTAAGCGTGGGCGCCTCCTCGACGAAATCGAGGTTGTATTGCAGCAGCAATGGGTTGACGAATGGTCGCAACGCGAGATGTATCGCTTCTACTGTCTCGTCCAGCGGAGTCTTGCGTTCAAACTCGCCAATCTCTCGCCCCTCTCGCACTATTTGCGACACGAAGCGTTTGATCTGTGCCTCATAAGCCCGCGTACTGGGCCAGCTTTCCGACGCCGCGAACGCTGCAATGTCATAGAGTTTTCGGTCGTTAAAGAACAGATTCACACCTGTGGCGATCACCGTTTTGACCAGACGTCGAAAGCGCTCCGTCGGCGACAGGTCTTCTACGTTGATAGCCTGCTCCACAGCCACGACGATTTCTGCCAGACAATTTGCGCAGATGGCTTCACCTATCGCCTGCTTGGAATCAAAAAATTTGTAGATGTAGGCCTTTGAAAACCCGATGGCCTTGGCCAGGTCGGAAACCGTGGTTTTGCCATAGCCGTATTGACTGAAGTGTTCGTTGGCCGCCGCGACAATCTGATCGCGAATGTCGTGATCAACTGGGCCACGTGGGCTGGGCGAAGATATTGATGGCTGATTCATGGAAATAGCTTACTCACCCTATCGAGGACTTACAAATTGTGACCAATTATATATATAGTCACCAATCGAACATTTGGAAACCACAGTTGATCAGATTTGAAACGGGCTGACGTTTTGAGTAATCGCACATGGCGGATTAGCGTTCCAAAAGTTCATTGTCGCTAACGCTAGACAGTTCCATCCCGTTCGCCTCGTGCTGGTGACGAAGCTCAGCCCAGTCTATAAGGGCAGTCATAGCCGGGCCGAGTGCATGACCCAGCACCGTCAGCGCGTACTCCACCCGCGGCGGCACCTCTGGGTATACGGTGCGTTGAACGATGTCATCCTGCTGAAGCCCTTTCAACTGCTGAATGAGCATCTTCTGCGTGACATCGGGAATGAGCTTTTCCAGTTCGGAGAACCGAAGCGGCCGGCCTTTAGCGGCCATCAGCTCATTGATGATCACAATTTTCCACTTCCCCTCCAGAACGCGAAGCGTAGCGTTTATAGCGGCAGACCAGGCCTGCCGTCGTAAAGGGTTCTCACATTCCCACTCGCGCTCCATCGATACTTACCTTTTGGTGGGTTACAGACAAAAACGTCGGTTCTTGCGGATATTGCAGTATCGATAATAACGTATCCGGACTTTGAATCCCTGGAGGCATTATGAAAATTGCGATCGTTGGTATTGGATCTATCGGCGGAACCCTTGCCCGCAAGTTTGTCACTGCTGGCCACGAAGTCAGTGTGGCCAACTCTCGTGGAAAAGAGGCGGTGAGCGCCTTTGCCAAGGAAGCAGGTGCCGTTCCTTGTGACTTGAAAGATGTCTTCGACAGTGCCCATGCTGTGATTATTTCAATTCCCCAACCAGCTATGACAGCTATTCCTAAGAACCTGCTGGCCGCACTACCCTCCTCGGTTCCAGTGGTCGACACCAGTAACTATTACCCAGGTCTGAGAGACGAGCGCATCCCCGCGCTGGAAGATGGTCAAACAGAGAGCGTGTGGGTTAGCGAGCAGCTTGGCCGACCGGTGATCAAGGCCTTCAACAATATTCTGGCTTATTCGCTGGAGAATCTTGGTAAGCCAAAAGGCGCCGAAGGCCGTCTGGGAGTCGCCGTGGCCGGTGACGATGCAAATCACAAGCGTCTTGTGATGCAACTTGTCGATGAAGTTGGATTCGAGCCGGTCGACAGCGGCAGCTTGGAGGACTCATGGCGTCAACAACCCTGCACACCAGCGTACTGCTGCGATTACACCGTTGATGAGATGCGCCCGGCGCTGAGTGCCGCAGTCAAGGGGGCCGCCGCGCAAAAAAGAGAGGCGTTCAATGCGCAACTCCCTGCACTATTCGCCAAAAATCCGTCTCATCATGACGTCGTTGAATTTAATCGGAGCTTCAACGCGGCCAGTTGAACTCCTCGTCACCGATCCACTCGGAAGCTACGGTTGTTGGAGCGCAACACGCTACTGATTTACTGGACAACACTATTTGATAGTCCTTCAGCGGTGAGTGCAGTCGCTTTAGCTCGCCGATACCGCCGCCTTCTCATATGTATCCGCTAGGCAGCTATCGCCCCAGGCACCCTGGTTGACCTTCGCGGCGATCGCACTCTACGGCGCAGGTACTCTACTTGGGGGCAAGGTAGAAACTGGCGAAGCTATCGCTAGATGCTGCTCGAGAACTCCAAGAGGAAACCGGGCCAAGTTTTGATCAGTTCCTGTACATTTTTTTATTTGGAAGCAGGCAACACATACCACCATGTTTTTGGAGTCTCTGTCCCAGATGCGGAAAATGCCGCGCCTCAACACGAGATCATCGCGTGCATTTGGCATTCTCTGAACACATTTCAGGACTAAGACACAAGCGATGCTACGAAATCTATTGTCAGATCATTTCTACACCGCCTCTGACGCCAGTCATCACCGCGACTATCCGTGTAGGCAACCGTAGCCCCTCATCATTCTGAGTGTCCGCTATTGGTTGTGGATTTAACCGGTCGATGTAGCTCCTTGTACGTACTGAAGGTCCTACCCCTGCCCTCGCAACACCGAAATATCCCGTTTGGGGGGGACGCCAAACAGACGGCTGTATTCGCGACTGAACTGAGACGGGCTTTCATATCCGACCTTGAAGGCCGCACTGGATACGTCCTGGTGTTCATTGAGCATCAACCGTCTTGCTTCATTCAGTCGCAGCCATTTTTGATACTGCAAGGGGCTCTTTGCAGTGAGTTGGCGAAAGTGGTGGTGAAAGGTCGGAGTGCTCATCTGCACACGGGCCGCAAGGTCATCGACGCGAAGCGCCGAGGTGTAATTCAACTTCAGCCAATCGATGGCTTTCGCGATCCGATAACCTTGGCCATCGACAGAAGTTATTTGTCGAAGCCGGCTCGCCTGATCACTCTGCAAGAGACGGTAGTGAATCTCACGCTGAATCAAGGGGGCCAGAACAGGGATGGACTCCGGCTCATCGAGCAGTGCCAATAAACGCTCGAATGACGCCAGCATCGCAGGGGTCACTGAACCAATTCCTACCCCCTTCGCAACTGATCGATCACGGATTGGCGGCAGGTCACTTTGCGCTATCAGCTCAGCCAGCATGCGCAGATCGAGTTTCAACGTCAGCCCCAAGCATGGTTGTTCCGGGCTTGCCGTCAGCACTTCTGAATTGGCAGGCAAATCCAATGAGGTGATCAGAAACCGCGACATGTCATAGGGGTAGCCCTCGCCACCTACCCAGAGCTGTTTCTCACCCCGGGCGACAAGGATGATACTTGGCTCAACCATGCAGACGATGGGCGGTGCTGGATGTTCGCGCCTGAAGAAGCCGAGACCTGTAATGGCCGTTCCGTAATCACCTGGTTTCGAGATCTGCACGCCGATGATCTGCGCAAGCCTTTCTTGTGGCGATGTCTGTTGAGGAGCTGTGTCTGGGTTGTTCGTCATATTCGTCTTGTACCTCTTCACTGAACTCTAACTCGCCAGTTCACGACCGTCCTGCAAAAAAACAGAGAGTCATAGAATCAGGCAAGTAATCCAGCGGAATGCACTACAGAGAGCCTTGGCAGACCGGGAAAATGTCCATCCGACAAATCCTTTGAGGTCTCTCCCATGCTTGTACAAGCCTATGGCGCTCATGCTGGCGACAAACCCCTTGAGCCGATGCAGATCAATCGCCGCGAGCCGTCAGCCCATGATGTTCAGATCGATATCGCCTTCTGTGGCATCTGCCATTCGGATTTGCACCAAGTGCGCGCCGAGTGGGCAGGCACGCAATTTCCTTGTGTACCTGGGCACGAAATTGTCGGTCGCGTATCAGCGGTGGGCACACATGTAGCGGATTTCAAAGTCGGCGATCTGGTCGGTGTCGGCTGCGTCGTCGACAGCTGCAAACACTGTGACGACTGTGACACAGGCCTGGAAAACTACTGCGATGAGATGGTCGGTACCTACAACTTTCCGACACCGGATGCACCTGGCTGGACGCTGGGCGGCTACTCGCAAAACATCGTGGTGCATGAGCGCTACGTGTTACGCATCCGCCATCCCGAGGCGCAACTAGCTGCCGTCGCCCCGCTGATGTGCGCGGGCATCACCACCTACTCTCCTCTGCGTCACTGGAACGCCGGCCCAGGCAAGAAAATAGGTGTGGTCGGCATCGGTGGCCTGGGCCACATGGGTATCAAGTTGGCCCACGCGATGGGTGCCCACGTCGTGGCGTTCACCACCTCTGAATCCAAGCGCGAAGCGGCAAAGGCGTTAGGCGCCGATGAGGTCGTCGTATCGCGCAACGCTGAAGAAATGGCTGCACATACCAAGAGTTTCGACTTCATTCTCAACACCGTCGCAGCCCCCCACGATCTTGATGCTTTTTTGGTTCTGCTCAAGCGTGATGGGGCTCTGACACTGGTCGGTGCGCCCGCCTCGCCACACCCATCGCCCAACGTATTCAACCTGATCATGAAGCGCCGAACGATTGCTGGCTCGATGATCGGAGGCATCCTGGAAACACAGGAAATGCTGGATTTCTGTGCCGAGCACAGCATCGTCGCCGACATCGAACTGGTTCGAGCAGACCAGATAAATGAATCCTACGAGCGAATGCTCAAGGGTGACGTCAAGTATCGCTTCGTGGTCGACAACGCCACGTTGGCTGACTAAACGCCTGAGTCAAAAACTCCAGTGAACAACCATTCAATCGAAAGGAATATCCAGTGAAAGGAATTTTGCTAGCCCTAGGGCTGCTTGTTATCTCTTTTTCTTCAATGGGAGCCAACATGTCTAACGGCGCAGACAACTTCTACACCAGCGATAAAGTGATCGTGGAAAAGGTCAACTTCAAAAACCAATATGGCATGAAGGTGACAGGTAACTTGTTCACCCTCAAAGGACTCGAACCGCAATCAAAGAGTGCAGCGATAATCGTCGGACACCCTATGGGTGCAGTAAAGGAACAGAGCGCGAATCTTTACGCCACTAAAATGGCCGAGCAGGGATTTATCACGCTGTCACTGGACTTGTCGTTCTGGGGTGAGAGCGAAGGTACGCCTCGCCAAGCAGTTTCGCCTGATATTTACGCCGAGGACTTTAGTGCCGCCGTGGACTATCTCGGCACTCGCCCGATTGTTGATCGAGAGCGTATCGGCGTCATCGGTATCTGCGGCAGTGGCAGCTTCGCCATCAGCGCCGCCAAGATCGACCCTCGTCTGAAAGCCATCGCCACGGTCAGCATGTATGACATGGGGGCGGCCAACCGTAACGGTCTCAAGCACTCAGTCACGTTGGAACAACGCCAGCAAATCATTCGCGATGCGGCGCAGCAACGTAACGCGGAATTCTGGGGCGGCGAAGTTCGCTATACCAGCGGCTCACCACTAAAGCTGACCGGCAACGCTGTGGGTGACGAGTTCTATGATTTCTACCGCACTCCGCGCGGTGAGGTCACCCCCGCTAGCGCATCGCCGCAAACCACTACCATGCCGACGCTGACCAGCAATGTGAAGTTCATGAACTTCTACCCATTCAACGACATCGAGACCATCTCCCCGCGCCCACTGCTTTTCATTACGGGCGCCACGGCGCACTCAAGGGAGTTCAGCGAGGACGCCTACAAACGGGCGGCCGAACCCAAAGAGTTGCTGATCGTTCCAGATGCCGGGCATGTGGATCTTTACGATCGGGTCAATTTGATTCCCTTCGCCAAGTTGGCCACGTTCTTCAACAGTCATCTGAAGTAATCGGATCGGCGACCCACACGGGAACCGTTCCTCTCTCGCGGCTTCGCTTCTGGAGCCGCGACGCTTCACGCAATACAGGATTTTTCAATGCCCCATCTTCCCTCCTCCCATGAAGCTCAACATTCATGGGGCGCTGTCCTGGCCATGTCGCTCGCCGCCTTCGTGCTGGTGGCATCGGAGTTCATGCCCGTCAGCCTGCTGACACCAATTGCCGCCGATCTGCATATCACCGAAGGACATGCCGGTCAGGGCATTTCCGTTTCGGGGCTGTTTGCCTTATTCACCAGCCTTCTTATCCCGCTGGTGGCGGCGCGGGTTGACCGTAAACCGCTACTTCTTTCACTGACGCTGTTGATGATCCTTTCCGGAACAGTGGTCGCGTTCGCACCGAACTACGGGGTATTCATGATCGGGCGCGCGCTGATCGGTGTTGCGATTGGTGGCTTCTGGTCACTGTCGGCGGCAACCGCCATGCGCCTTGTGCCTGATGACCAGGTCACACGCGCCATGGCAATCGTCAACGGCGGCAACGCTTTGGCGACTGTGATTGCAGCACCATTGGGCAGTTTTCTCGGTGCCTTGATTGGCTGGCGCGGTGCATTCTTGTGCGTCATCCCAGTCGCGATAGTCGCTTGTGTATGGCTGTCTGTAAGCCTTCCACCGATGAAATCGCAAAGCGGCTCAGGCACTGGAAACGTCTTCAGGTTGATGAAAAGCGTACCGGTCGCGCTAGGCATGGTAGCGGTCAGTGTGTTTTTCATGGGCCAGTTCATGCTGTTTACCTATTTGCGCCCATTCCTTGAAACGGTCACGCACGTCAGTGTCTCCATGCTGTCTTTTATGTTGCTCGTTCTGGGCCTGGCGGGACTTGCCGGAACCTTCCTGATTGAAGCGTTCTTGAAAAATGGCCTGCATCGAACCCTCATCGTCATCCCGATCTTTATGGCGATGATTGCACTGGCGCTTGTTTCATTCGGTAGCTCGACGGCCACCACGACCGTCTTGCTTGGCGCATGGGGACTGGTTGCGACTGCAGCGCCCGTGGGATGGTGGACATGGCTGGCAAGAACGTTGCCACACGCTGCTGAAGCGGGAGGCGGTTTAATGGTGGCGATCATCCAACTCGCTATTGCGTCTGGCGCAACCGTTGGCGGGCTGGTCTTCGACTCGAGCGGCTATCAAGCGACCTTCGAATTGAGCGCCACTTTGCTAGGCGTGGCGGCCGTTCTTGCCTTCCTGGCTGCACGCGCAGCATCGCGGGAGCCTGTTGCATCGGTAAGCATTGCTTGAAATAACCGCAAGACACGCCAAGGCATGTCTTGCGGTTTCGGTGGAGGATACGCTCTGAAATTGGACGTAACCGTCAGCGTGCGCTGTCGATGATTTGGCCACCGTCCAATCCTTTGAAGCCGCCACTGAAAAGGCGGCCTGCGAAAATCGCGAGGCCGCAATCAGGGGATCACCAGAGGGCGATGTCGTAGGTAAAGTAGATTCGGTTGCTATCTCGGCCACGGGAATAATCAGAGCGGTAAACGTAGTTACGCAACCGCACACCCAGCCCCTTGAAGGTGCCTTGTTGCACGACGTAAGCCAGTTCGGCATCACGTTCCCACTCCTTGACCGAGGTGTCGGACTTACCGTCGTTGCCGCTCAGATACCGGGCGGAAAACGTCAGGCCCGGTACGCCGACGGCAGCAAAGTTATAGCCGTAATTAAGCATCCAGGTTTTTTCATCCTCCTCGACAAATTTGCCTATCCCGGCGTTGCTGAACGAATAAACCGTTGCGCCACTGATAAAAGGTAATCCGGCATCACCACTGAGGGTCTGGTATCCGCCACCGAAGGTATGGCCGGAAATGGCGTAGGACAATTGCCCGCTCAGCATGTTGTTGTCGATCTTGCCACCGTAGGCTGAGCCGTTATCGACACTGTTGAAGTAGCGCAAGTCACTGGTCAGCACACCGCCGCCCAAGGGTAGATCGTGCTGGATACCTGCGAAATTCTGTCGGTAAAAATTTTCCAGTTCACCGTAGAAGTAACTCAAACGAACGTTTTTCCCCAGCTTGTATTCGGCCCCTGCATAGCTGAAGTCGCCTGATTTATCTCCGCCATAACCGTCGGGCACAATCGGCATGTTGTCACTGGAGTCACGCAGTTTGAATCGATCCAGGTAACCCCCGGTGAGGGTGAGATTCTCGATGTCGACGCTACTGATCTGAGTGCCTTGGTACGTTTGCGGCAACAGACGCGCGTCGTTATAGATCAGCACCGGAGTCTTGGGTAGCAAGGTGCCGTATTTGCCCGTGGTCTTGGCCAGTTGGGCTTTGGCAGTCATACCCAGACTTGCGAATTCGTCAGCCGCACGACCGTCATCATGCACGGGCAACAAGCCAGTGCCGCTGCGGCCACGGCCGGAGTCCAGCTTGACCCCGAGCAGGCCAAGGGCATCAACACCAAACCCGATAGTGCCAGGTGTAAATCCCGACTGGTAATCCAACAGAAATCCCTGGGCCCACTCGGTTCGTTCGCTCTTCGCCGTCCTTGCTGATTTGGCACTCATGCCATGCTCGTCGCGGAAATTCTCATTGAAATAGACGTTGCGCAATTGCAGCTTGAGCTTGCTGTCGTCGATAAAGCCTTCTGCACTGGCGCTGGCCAGCGGCAACAAACCAAGAAGTGAAAACAGCGCCCGTTGGGTATGCAAAGTGGTCATTGGCAAACTACTCATTGTTGTTATTTGGAGTGCAGAACAGCGCACGCCTCGCAAGCGAGGCGCGTCAGGAGAAAACAGATGCTTGGGGTGAATCAGGAGAAGAGACTGATCGCCCCGGTCAGCAGGGCTAGCGCGGTGACTACTAATGAAGTGAGTACCGCCCATTTGACGGTGGCTTTCTGGAAATCGCCGATATCACGATCGACCATACCCACCAACAACAGAGTTGAGGCTACCAACGGACTCATCAGGTGTACTGGCTGACCGAGAATCGACGCGCGGGCGATTTCCACCGGGTCAATGCCATAGGCTGCGGCCGCGTTGGCCAGGATCGGTACCACACCAAAGTAGTAAGCATCGTTGGACAGAACAAAGGTCAACGGCATGCTGGTGATCGCCACCACCAGTGGGAACAGGTGACCCCAGGATGGCGGAATCCAGTCCACTAGCGTTTGCGCCAGAGAGTCGACCATCTTGGTGCCCGAGAAGATCCCGGCAAAGATACCGGCGGCAAACACCAGCAGCACCACCGTCATCGCATTGCCGGAGTGGGCGAGAATGCGCTCTTTCTGAATATCCAGTTGCGGGTAGTTGATCATCAGTGCCAGGACAAAGCCGATCAGGAACAGGATCGCCGAGTGCATGATGCCCATTACCAGCGCGACCATGACCGCGATCACCAGCAACAGGTTCACGTATGCAAGTTTAGGCCGTTTGTGCGGGGTATCACCCAGGATCGCGTCGATGTAGCAATTACCGCCACCGCTCTGTAGCTGCACATTACCGATGCGCTTACGCTCGGCACGGCCCAGGAGGAAAGCGGTGAACACCACCCACATCGCGCCGCCGATCATGGTCGGCAGCAAGGGCACGAAGTACTCGCCGGCATCCAGGCCCAGTGCCGCGATCGCCCTTGTAGCGGGCCCGCCCCATGGGGTCATGCCGCTCATGATGCTCAAGGACAACATGGCGATGGTCGCCAGAATCATCGGGTTCATGCCGATACGCTTGTACAACGGCAGCATTGCCGCGCAGGTGATCATGTAGGTGGTTGTGCCGTCGCCGTCGAGGGCGACCAGCAGTGACAGCAGCGCGGTGCCGATAGCGATTTTCATCGGATCGCCGTTTACACGCTTGAGGATTTTACGAATCAACGGGTCGAACAACCCGGCATCAATCATCAGGCCGAAGAACAGGATGGCGAACAGCAGAAGCGCAGCCGAAGGCGCAACCATCTTCAGGCCGTCGAGCATCATCTTGCCCGTAGTACCGCCAAAACCGCCAATCACCGCAAACACAATCGGCACCACCGTCAGGGCGACAATCGGCGATAGGCGTTTCGACATTATCAGATAGGTAAAAACCACCACCATGGCCAAACCAAGAAATGCGAGCATAGGTCAGTTCTCTTGTTCTTATCAGTAGCGTGGCCGATGCGCAGGCGCACGACCTCGAACCCGCCAGACGGTACGATCAGCCGTGCCTGGCGGGGAGTTGAATGAAATGTTTGTTGGGTGTTTCAGGCGTGTCCGGTCAGACGTGTTCCGTGACCTTGCGACCATCCCAGTTTTCACTCTGGGTTTGTGCCAGGGCGGGCGACGGTTCGCCGTCAAGAGTCCGCATCAGTGTCTCGCGATCACAAGCGTTCTCCGAGATGGACATCACCACGGTAGCCACGGCGTTGCTTGCCAGACTGGTCAAGGCCCGGGCTTCCGACATGAAGCGGTCGATACCGATCAGCAGTGCAAGGCCGGCCAAGGGAATGTCATGGATCACAGTCAGTGTCGACGCCAGCGCGACAAACCCGGCTCCGGTCACACCTGCTGCACCCTTCGAGGACAACAGCATGATGGCCAGCATGGTCACGGTCTGTGTCAGGCTTAGATCGATGTTGCAAGCTTGAGCAATGAATACCGCTGCCAGCGATAGGTAGATTGCCGTACCGTCGAGGTTAAACGAGTACCCCGTTGGCAGCACCAACCCCACCACGCCTTTTTTGCAACCCAGGGCTTGCAGCTTTTCCAACATCCGCGGCATCACCGGCTCGGTTGAGGAAGTCCCGAGCACCACCAGGAACTCTTCGCGGAAGTAGCGCAGCAACTTCCAGAGACTGAAGCCATTTGCCCGGCAAATACTCCCCAGCACCACAAAGACGAAGAAGGCACAGGCTACGTACAAGGTCATGATCAGCTTGGCCAACGAGCCCAACGATGTAATGCCGTACTGGCCTACGGTGAACGCCAAAGCGCCAAAAGCACCGATCGGAGCGAAGCGCATCAGATAGGAGAAAATCTTGAACACCATGTGCGAGGCGGACTCCAGTACATCCAGTACCGGCTTGCCACGCTCGCCGATGGCCGACAGTGCGAAACCGCAAAGCACCGCGATGAACAACACCGGCAGCACTTCACCCTTATTGAAAGCGCCGATGAAAGTGTCCGGGATGATGTGCATGAAAAACTCGACCACTCCCAGCTTCGCGGCGGAATCGGTGTATTGCGACAGTCCCTTGGTGCTCAACTGGGCGGGGTCAATGTTCATGCCCACACCGGGTTTGAACAGGTAGACCGACACCAGGCCTATGATCAAGCTGATCACGGTCAGTGCCAGGAACAGCAGCATGGTCTTGCTCAACAGACGCCCGAGGGAGCGTTTGTCGCTCATGCCGGCAATACCGGTGACGATGGTGCAGAACACCACCGGAGCGATCATCATCTTGATCAACTTGATGAAGGCATCACCAAGCGGCTTCAAGGCGATGGCCTGTTGCGACCAAAAATGTCCGACCAGCACACCCAACAGCACGGCGAGGAGAATCTGGAAGTAGAGCGATTTTACAACTTTCATGGCATCACCCATTTTTAGAATTGTGCTGATGCAAGAACGGCAATGACCAGGGGAAATTATCCGGCAAGTCGTTGGGAAGCCGTGGCGTAGACAAAACCGGAAAACAGCCTGCGCGATGTACGCACCACTGAGGCACGAATTGTCTCACCCTGATCGCCGGTGTAGGACAATACGACATCTATCCCGCCACTTGGATGTTCAATGCGTACTTGCTTCAACCGCGGCTCGCTAACCCCGCCGAGCAATTGCGCGACCACACTGCCTTCAGTGACACAAGCGGTGGCAAGGCCGATGGAGCCGGTGATCGCCAAGGCCCGGTGGCAGTTGTGTGGCATGAAGTAGCGCACCTGAATTGTGCCGCCAGCCTTGGCCGGTGACACCAGTACAGGCTTGGGAATCACTTTGTCGCTGACGTCACCCAGGCCCATTGCCAAGCCGGCTTGCAGTCGCAAGGACTCCAGGCGACGCAGGAACTCTTTGTCGGCATCCAGTTCAGCAGGACTTTCATCGCCGCGCTTACCCAGTTGGCCAGCTTCGATGATCATCATCGGCATCGCCATGTCGATGCAGGTCACTGGAATACCGTCGATCAAATCCTGCGTTTGCCCAGTCGGGAAAAGCTTGCCGGTCTTGCTGCCCGCAGCATCCAGGAAGGTGAGTTGCACAGGAGCGGCGGTACCCGGCACACCATCGATGGCGGTGTCACCTTCATAGCTGACCTTTCCACCGGGCGTCTGTACCTCGGCGTTCACAAAAGTGCCCGTGTTGAGGTTGCGAATACGCACACGTGTCAGGTCTTTGGAGGCTTTTACCAGCCCCTGCTCGATGGCGAACGGGCCAACGGCGCAAAGCATGTTGCCGCAATTAGGCGCGGTGTCGACTCGACGCTGGGAGACCATGACTTGAACGAACAGATAGTCGACATCCGCCTCAGGATGCAGCGACGGGCTGACTATCGCCACCTTGCTGGTTTGTGGGCTACCGCCACCAATGCCGTCAATTTCCAGCTCATGCCCAGAGCCCATGAGGTTGAGCAGCAGTTCATCACGGTCTTCGATCGCAACAGGTAGATCCCAGGCGAGGAACACTGGCCCCTTGGAAGTACCACCGCGCATTAGCACACAGGGAATTCGTTGCATGAACACTAACTCTTGTTGATCAATCGGGGTAATTGATGTCTTGTAAGCAAGAGTCGCAGGCTTTAAAAATTGTTTCCAATGCAAATATCAGCCTGATTATTGCGTTTTACGAATGATGAATTTAGGCTGACTGGGCTTAACAACTCTCGGCTAGTGAGATAAAAAAGTGAATTATGAGCTCAATGACATCCGATCTTTCGTGAAGATCGCCGAACTTGGAAGCTTTCACGAAGCTGCCGATGCATTGCATCTCTCTCAACCCGCACTGAGTCGGAGAATGAAAAAGCTTGAAGAGGGATTGGGAACAGCGCTTCTTGATCGCACGACAAGAAGGGTAAGCCTCACCAGCGTTGGGCGAGACTTCCTGCCCAAGGCACGACGCTTATTGGATGACTTCGACGACTCGATACTTAACATCCGAGAGTTGGCGGAGCGGCAGAGCGGCCGTGTAACCCTTGCCTGTATCCCAACCGCAGCCTTCTACTTCCTCCCTTCGGTAATCCGCCTCTACAACGAGCGCTATCCACAAATCCGCATTCGCTTGCTTGATCTCAGTGCGAACGAAGGGCTGGAGGCTGTTCTGCGTGGCGAAGCCGACTTTGGCATCAACATGATGAGCGGACAGCACCCAGACATAGAGTTCGTACCGTTGGTCAACGAGCCTTTTGTTTTAGCTTGTCGACGCGATCATGAGCTGGCTGAGCGTAGCTCGGTAACCTGGTCTGAACTTAGCAATTACCGCCTTATCGGGGTCGGTCGCCTAAGCGGCAACCGCATGTTGCTTGACCACGCTTTGTCAGGCTTGAGCTGGCGTCCACAATGGTTCTATGAGGTGCAACACCTGTCTACATCGCTGGGCCTGGTAGAAGCTGGCTTAGGAGTCTCGGCCATGCCGAGCCTCGCAATGCCTGCTGTGGATCATCCAACCTTGGTAAGCGTCCCTTTGATAGAGCCCATAGTTAACCGATCGTTGGGACTGGTTTACCGGAGAGGCGCTTCACTATCTCCGGCAGCGGAAAAATTCGTCTCAATACTGCTTGAACAATGGGAGAAATAACCTCACGCCTCCTACTTTTTTGAGTTGACATAACAATTTTTAAACCGCGTTTCGCTGTCATGAATTGTCTCAGCCAAGTCCTGCACAGCGGTTGAAATCACAGAGTCTTACCGGTACCTGTAGAGCACCATTTTTTAGCAGGGAACGCACCATGCCGCCAAGATTCAAGGTGATCGAGACCACCTGCGCGCGGCGCGTTGGCGACAATCAGCAAGAACGAAGAGTTCATCAACAAGACGCTAGCGGTGCTTAGGGCTTCGAGCGCTTTGTTGAGAAGAAAAAAGCTTCCAGATCGCTCCGGAAGCAAACTGCTGAATACGCAACCGAGGGTGACCAAACCGCATGAGTGCAAGTGCTCTTCTCGGCACGCAAATCATGCTTGCGGATTCAAGCAGGAGGAAACCTGTAGGCAGAGCAACGGGAGCTGATCAGGAAATTTCCATCACTCCTGAACATCCATGAAGTCCCTGGCCCAGTTCAAATATGTTTCCGGCAACGTGTAGGTATAGGCCAGCTCGGTAGCGCTTAAGTCTGATGTGCTGCGAGTGAGCTGGCGTTGTTCACGAAGGCAGTCATAGGTCGCTTTAATGGAGGCGAAATAAGCACCATGACCTGCAACAATGATTCGTACTCCTAGCTTGGCTAGCCGTTCGTTGTCGTTGAGTCCTGGGTTTCCGTAAGTGACCAACATCAGTGGAATCGTGATGTGCTCCGCGATCTGTTCGAGGTGCGCAAAATCTTGTACGCCAACAATACAAATGCCATCCGCGCCGGCCCGTTGATAAGCGCGCGTTCGGTGAATGACCTCATGCACAGGTAAAGCTGAGGCGTTGGTTCGAGCAATAATCGAAAGCTCCGGATCAACGCGTGCTTCCAGTGCGGCCCGTACTTTGCCTACGCCCTCTTCAGTGCTGATGAGGTCTGTTGATTTACACCCGAATTGAGCCGGAAGGAGGGTGTCTTCAATCGTGAGTGCCGCTATTCCTGCGCGCTCCAACTCCTGGACAGTTCGCATGACGTTGAGTGCATTTCCGTAACCGTGATCGGCATCAGCGATGACAGGCAACTGCGCCACACGGCCTATTCTGGCCGCTTGTTCGACAAATTCAGACAGGGTAATGAGTGCGAAATCTGGTGCAGCCAGAACCTGCAGAGATGCAACTGATCCCCCCAGAATACCCACTTCAAATCCGAGATCGGCGGCAATGCGTGCTGACATCGGATCAAAGACTGAAGCGGTCTGGAAACAGTTACTGGATGCCAGCAGCTCGCGAAACGAATGGCGTAATGCTTGGTGGGAAACTCTGGGCATGATCGCTCCTCACTGTGGCCGTCATCGTGTGAACGATCAGTGCCAACTCAAAAGTGCGGCGAGACTATCACGCAAAAAATAGCGGGTGATGACGTTTCAGAATGACCCGATGCACAGATGTCATTACCCATACTTGAGGGATGCTTTTCGAGCTTTGGAGCTTCGATCAACTGGCTGTTTTGCCATGGAGATCGCGGGAAGCTCCTTCGAGGGTTTTCCATAAGTTGCGCATCGTAGGGTTCTCATTCGTGATGGAGCAGTAGGAGCGTATCTCCAGTCGCGTGCTCCATTCATCACCACCCGCTTTCACCAACTGACCTCGCTGAAGCTCGTCAATGACAGCACTTTGTGGCAACCATGCCACCCCATAACCTTCGACTGCCATTCGCATCAGTAGCATTGTCATATCCGCCTCGTAGCACCGCTCCAACATGCATGCAGTCGGGCCATTCTTTATGACGATGTCGGCAACACGACCTAGAAAAGTCGTAGCCGTATAAGCGAGGTGAGGAACTGTTTTGCTGGAGGTGCCCGGTAAGGGATACAGCGGATTCCCATCGCTGTCAGGTGCGCACACAGGAATAAACGCGTCATGACCCAAGGTCAAACTCCCGAACTTTTCCGAATCGAGAAGAATGGGTGCCAAGGGGTGATGATAGACAATCATCAGATCACAACTCCCCTCCTCCAGAGATATGACCGCGTCGTGGATGTTGGCGGCAACGACCCGCGCATTGAATTGCTCATTGTGCTGCTGAAATTGCTTCAGCCATTTCGGCAGGAATGTCATCGACAGACTGTGGCCAGCAGTGACCTGGATGGATCGCCCAGGCATCCGCTCTACCTCGCGAAGGCTTGAGCGCAGCCTCATTAGCCCCGCCAATGCCTCGCGACTTTCTTCACAAAATGTGCGGCCAGCAGAGGTCAGTTGGACAGGATAGGTGCCACGATCCACCAACTCCGCACCTACCCATTCTTCAAGTGACTTTATACGCCTCGACAAAGCCGACTGGGTCACACAGCGAACCTCCGCAGCCCGAGAAAAATTCTTCCACTCCGCGACCGCCAGAAGATCATCCAGCCATTTGATTTGCATACCGACACCTCATGCCCCGAATGAGCAGTTTACTGCGCCGCAGTCGGGATGAAGCAGCGATTTCGAAAACTATTCCAAAAGCGCATGAGGCTATCGGGATTACTCATCACGACCCTTCAACCCCAGCCCTAGAATCGAAAACGTAGAAGCGAGGCCGAAGAGCTTCGACCTAATGACACTTGTCTCCTGCCAAGTAAAAAAAGCAAAAAAACCACTTGAGGAAAGCTCCGTGAAGAAAAATAAACTTCCGCGTCGGATCGCAATTGGCATCGCCTTAGGCGTGCTTGTCGGTTGGGCGTGCCACCACTTCGCAGGGAGCGAACAAAGCGCCAAAGAGATCGCGTCGTACTTCTCGATGGTCACCGACATATTTTTACGCATGATCAAGATGATCATCGCGCCTCTGGTGTTCGCCACCTTGGTCGGCGGCATCGCCAGCATGGGAAACTCCCGCTCCGTTGGGCGCATAGGCCTGCGAGCCATGGCCTGGTTCGTCACCGCTTCGGTGATATCGCTGTCAATCGGCATGGGCCTGGTGAACCTGTTCCAACCCGGCGCAGGACTGAACATGGAGGTCGTCCAGCATGCGGCGAGCCCCGTGGTGAACACCGGGGATTTCAGCCTCAAGGTTTTCATCAGTCACGTGTTTCCCCGCAGCATTGCCGAAGCAATGGCCAACAACGAAATCCTGCAAATCGTGGTGTTCTCGTTGTTCTTCGGGTTTGCCCTCGCAGGTGTGAAGCGAGCGGGTTACACAACGATTGTCGATGGCATCGAAGAGCTGGCCAAGGTGATGTTCAAGGTCACTGACTTCGTCATGGCCTTCGCGCCAATCGGCGTTTTCGCAGCCATCGCATCGGCGATCACCACTCAAGGTCTTGGCTTGATAGTCGATTACGGAAAGCTGATTGCCGAGTTCTACTTGGGCATTGTGATTCTGTGGTGCGTGTTGTTCGCTGCCGGCTACCTGTTCCTGGGGCGCTCAGTGTTTACCTTGGGCAAGCTCATCCGCGAACCTGTTCTGTTGGCATTTTCCACTGCCAGTAGCGAGTCCGCATACCCGAAAACCATGGAGGCACTGGAGAAGTTTGGTGCGCCGAAGCGCGTATCAAGCTTCGTTCTACCGTTGGGGTACTCATTCAACCTTGATGGCTCGATGATGTATCAAGCGTTCGCCATCATGTTCATTGCACAGGCCTACAACGTCGACTTGAGCTTCACACAGCAACTGCTCATCTTGCTGACGCTGATGATCACCAGCAAGGGTATGGCGGGTGTGGCCCGAGCATCGGTGGTTGTGGTGGCGGCTACGTTACCCATGTTCAATCTTCCCGAAGCCGGCATTTTACTGATCCTTGGCATTGACCAGTTCCTCGATATGGCCAGGACTGCCACCAACGTGGTTGGCAATAGCATCGCAACGGCTGTGGTTGCCAAATCAGAACCACATGAAGAAGCTGAAGACGCGCCCGGCACTCAGTCTCCACTCCCAATTCATACTGCAGCCACCGTGTGAGAACCTAAACATGAAAGGTAAATCGAAGCCGTCCAGCGGGTCATCGTTTGCTCGCAAACTAGGTATCGTCGGCGGGCTTGGCTCACTGGCCGGCGGCGATCTTTTCTACAAGTTAGTGAAGTCCAGAGCTGTTCTGGAGGATCAAGGTCGCTATCACTTCCTCTTTGAGCAACACCCCTTCAAAGACGTCCTGATGCCCCTAGACCGGGGCGCCAGTATGACCTCCAGAAAGTTCTATGTTTTCCAGGTTTGTCAGACGTTCGAGGCCAGCGAAGTCAATGCAGTTTTACTGCCTTGTTTTGCCAGTCACACCTTTCGTGAGGAGATCCAGGAGGAAATGGGCATACCCGTTCTGGATATGATGGCGGCGTTACGCAAGCACGTGGATCATGTCGCTGAAGGCGGCAGTACGTTGGGAATCATCGCGTCTGACTATGTTCGGCACTCAGGGCTGTTTGAGCGCTATTTCGGCATTGACTTCAAGCTCGTTTATCCAAATGATAACGAGCAATCCGGGTTGATGGACGCGATGTATGGCGTTAATGGCATCAAAGATGGGTACCTTGATGGGGTGCCGCTGGAGTGTGTTTATCAAGCGTGCCTTTCGCTGCAGGATCAAGGGGCCACAATCATCCTGCCTGGCATGACTGAGCTCTCGTTGGTCTGCGGTGATCTGCAACGGCGTGGCGTCACTGTCCTGGATATCAACGAGATTTATGCCACTTTCGCCACCTTGGAGAAAGGTCAGTCGACCCGTCCGCCATTCAAGCTTGGGATAGTGGGTGGAGTTGGGCCGGCAGCAACGGTCGACTTCATGGGTAAGGTCGTTGCGCATACACCGGCAGGTCGCGATCAAGAACACATCAAAATGGTGGTCGAACAAAACCCCCAGATCCCTGATCGCACAGCGAACCTGCTGTATGACGAAACCGACCCGACGATGGCGATGTACGCAACATGCAAGCGACTGGAAAGCGCTGGCGCCAATGCCATAGCGATCCCGTGCAATACAGCTCATGCATTTGTTGAGCGCATTCAGGCGCACCTACGTGTGCCTATTGTGAACATGCTGACAGAGACGGTAGAGGCTATCGTTCAGCGATACGGTGCTGGCAAAACCGTAGGGCTGTTAGCAACGTCCGGCACAATCAAAAGTCAGGTCTATCACGAAGCAGCCCGGCGAGCAGGACTTCAAATCATCACCCCTGGCGTGGAATACCAAGCTTTGGTGATGGAGTCGATTTATGGATACCACGGAATCAAAGCGGGTTTCACTGACGGCATTTGTAAAGACCAGCTCTTGATCGCAGCAGAGCACTTGTGTGAACTGGGTGCAGATGTGCTCATCCTGGGGTGCACAGAGCTACCTCTGGTGCTCGAGCATAGCGAATCCTACATGATCAAAAATCATGAGGTTGCACTCGTTGATCCGACAACCATTTTGGCATTGAAGTGCATTGAGCTTGCCCGTGAGAATACGGACAAGCCTTCCAGTCAGTAATCAAGTAACAGTGTATAGGTTTTAATTGGTGCGGAGCTTCGTCAGAAAGACGTCTGTAGGCGCACACTGACTCACACCAAACCAGATGCCCTGACCAACTACAACAAAGGCCTTTCTCGGGCCTTTTTTTGTACAAGTGGACCTGTGTGCCTTAGCGCACACAGGGGGAAAATGAGTTAACTCTTTTGGCGTAACGCTTGCGAATTTACGAGGTCTCGCGGCCACTGGCCCTCAAGTCCCATCAATAAATTTTCCAGGGCTCGCTTTGCCATTGCGATGCGCGTCTCGTTTGTTGCTGAGCCAATATGGGGAACAGTGACGACGTTTTTCAACTTGAAGAGCCTGGAGTCCGGCAAAGGCTCCTTCACGTAAACATCCAATCCCGCTGCCCGTATTGCCTTTGCTTCAAGTGCTTGAATCAGTGCCTCTTCATCAACCACTGGGCCCCGAGACACGTTGATCAAAATGCCTTCAGGCTTCATCTGCGCCAACTCGGAATGGCTGATGAGGTTCCTGGTATTGGAGGTCAATGGAACGACCGGGCACACAAAATCGGATTCGCCCAAAAGCGTTTCTTGTGTAACAAACCTTGCCCCCAGCTCTTGCTCCAGTTTGGGCTTGCGGGTTTTGCCGCTGTACAAAATATCCATACCGAAACCGAACCTACCTCTACGGGCGATGGCCTCTCCAATTTTGCCTAAACCGATAATGCCCAAGGTCTTTCCATGCACATCGCATCCGAAGTGGGATGCATCGATGGTCTTTGTCCAATTTCCGTCTTTCGTCCAGGCATCCAGCTCAGGGATACGCCGTGCTGTGGCGAGGATCAGAGCGAAAGCCAGATCAGCTGTTGTCTCGTTCAGCACATCCGGCGTATTGGTCAGCATGATCCCTCGGCTATTGAGAAAGCTGAGGTCATAGTTGTCATAGCCAACCGAGATACTGGAAATAATCTCCAGGTTTTTCGCCGATGCGAGTTCGGCCTCGCCCAGACGACGATTTCCACCGATCAATCCATGGGCCTCGGGTAGAGCAGCTTTAAACTGAGCGTCCATATCACCATTCTCTGGGCTGAGGATAATGATGTTGTACTGATCTTTATAAGCCTCGAGCAGGCTTGGAGAGACGCGACTGAAGGCCAGAATCGTTTTTTTCATGACGCTTTATTTCACCTGTCTCAGGCTCAATTAGAACCGTGCTCTGACTTCAAATAGGTCTTTGCCCACTCACGGTAATTATCCGAAAGCGTGTATTTTGAGAGCAGCCCTGGAAGGGAGAGCTCTGCTCCTTTCGATCCGCTCTGCTCACGCAATGCCTCGTAACTCGCTTTGATCGCGGCCAAAAATGGGGCATGCCCATTGACCACGATCCGCACATTGGCTGCACTCAGTTTCTCAACATCGCTCAGTGCAGGGTTTCCATAATTGATCAGCATGATCGGCACGGAAAGATGCGAGGTGAGTGCCTCCAAGTGTTGGAAGTCCTTTACTCCGACAAGGCAAATCGCGTCGGCCCCAGCCTTTTGATAGGCCGTGGTGCGTGCAATGGAGTCTTCTAAAGTGGTAACGGCCACATTCGTACGGGCGATGATGCTGAGGGCATCATCTGAACGGGCAAACCGCGCAGCGTAAATCTTGCTTGCGGCTTCTTCCATTTCGATAAGTACGTGCGACTGCTCGTCGTATTTGGCCGGTAGGTGGGTGTCTTCCAGCGTTAGGGCAGCAACACCGGCTTTCTGCAGTTCGGTCACTGTTCGCATTACATTGAGTGCGTTACCAAA
This sequence comes from Pseudomonas sp. KH_046_1, assembly GCF_057839025.1. NCBI lineage: Bacteria > Pseudomonadati > Pseudomonadota > Gammaproteobacteria > Pseudomonadales > Pseudomonadaceae > Pseudomonas > Pseudomonas sp. KH_046_1. The sequence continues at coordinate 2,323,772 of NZ_CM174481.1, read as the reverse complement.
CCCATGATCAGCGTCCCCAATGATTGGGATTTGGCTGGCCCGCCCGACTCGGGAAACCTGCTCGACATATTCATCAAGCGTGAGCAGAGAAATGTCCGGAGCTCCGAGCACTTGAAGCGAGGCGACGGAACCACCTTGGATTGCAACCTCAAAACCAAGGTCGGATGCCATACGAACCGAGATGGGATCAAATACGGAAGCAGCAAATTTACAGACTGCTCCATGAAGTAAATCACCAAACGCCTTGCGCAATTCATGATGAGATCGCTCAATCATTTTTTCGGCTCCATCAAATTCATTCGAGGACTGCTTTGGGATCGTTTCGCGTTGAACGAGACCTGGAAATCACTACCGGTCATGGCCGTGTTTGAAGCGGAATGACCGGTAAACTTTGCTGATTACTTTTGCGCCAACAATGCTTTTCGCGCTGCCTTTTCGTGTTTCATTGCGGCAATCTCACGCTCGCAGGCTTCAACGTCAAAGGAGTTGTCCCACTTGGCAATTGCGATGGTGCCGATCCCGTTGCCAATCAGATTGGTCACTGCCCGTGCTTCATTGAGGAATCGGTCGATGCCCAACAGCAACACCAGGCCTACCAGGGGAATGGAGTGGATGGTTGTGAGCGTTGCCGCAAGGGTTATGAACCCGGCACCCGCCACGCCAGCCGAGCCTTTCGAGGTCAGCAGGAAGACACCCAACAGAATCATCTGATCCATAAACGTCAGCGGCGTATTGGTTGCCTGTGCGATAAAAATCGCCGCCATGGTGAGGTAAATGCAGGTGCCATCTGCATTGAAGGCATATCCAGTTGGTAGCACCATGCCCACCACTGACTTCTTGCAGCCCAGCTTTTCAAGTTTCACCATCATTCGCGGAAGTACGGCTTCGGTTGAGCAGGTGCCAAGCGTGATGAGAATTTCATCTTTGAAATAACGAAGAAATTGCATAAGCGGCATGCCCGACCATCTAGCAACCGTACCCAGCACTACCACGATGAAAATCAAGGTCGTGATGTAGAGCGCGACCAGCAACTGGCCGAGTGACAGCAAGGTACCAATTCCGTACTTGCCTATAGTGAAAGCCATCCCAGCGCCGGCACCAATCGGAGCCAGACGCATAACCATTGCCACGATCTTGAACAGCCCTTGCAGAAACAGGTCGATGGTATTGATCAGCGGTTTGCTGGTTTCGCCCATTTGAACGAGGGCAACGCCCATCAAAACCGAAATCAAGATGACCTGAAGCATGACGCCATTCGAGAATGCGCCAATGAAGGTACTCGGGATTATGTTGAGAAAGAAATCGATTGTTCCGCCCTGCTCACTGGCGGCTTGGCTGTACTTGGCGATAGCGCTGGCATCAAGCGTGGTAGCGTTGATATTCATCCCAGCGCCTGGCTTTGCGATATTGACCACAATAAGGCCGATGACCAGCGCAATGGTTGAAAGGATTTCAAAGTAGAGCAGCGCTTTGACGCCGATCCGCCCGACTTCCTTGATGCTGCCCATCTTAGCGATACCAACGACGACGGTACCGAAAATAATAGGCGCCAACAGCATTTTGATGAGTTTGATAAAGCCATCCGCAAAAGGTTGGAGCTTGGCTCCGAATTGCGGTTCAAAGTGACCAATTGCTGCACCGATGACGATACCGATCAGCACCTGCACATACAGCTGGCTGTACCAGCGGGACTTGGAGATTTCCACGGGAGCACCTCATTTTATTTTTGTGATGGGCGTGTGGCGTGGCGTCAGTGAGTGACGCCTGATAACGGCGGCCTCCTGCAAGAGGCCGCCGTTCGAGGGCTATCAGCCTTCGCCCAGCTCGCGCATTACTGCGTACAAAGCGGACTTGGCTTCGAAGCCGACACCTGGAATATCCGGCAGACCGACATAGCCGTTTTCCACACGAATCCCGTCAGCGAACCCGCCGAAAGGCTGGAACACGTCTGGGTACGACTCGTTACCGCCCAGGTGCAGACCCGCTGCGATGTTCAGGGACATCTGGTGACCACCATGCGGAACTACACGGCGGGAAGACCAACCCATTTCTTCCATCACCTTCAGGGTGCGCATGTACTCCACGAGCCCGTAGGACAGAGCACAGTCGAACTGTAGGTAGTCGCGATCAGGGCGCATACCGCCGTGGCGCAGAAGGTTACGGGCATCCTGGTGGGAGAACAGGTTTTCCCCGGTAGCCATTGGCAGTTCATAGTGATTTGCAAGCTCAGCCTGCAGCGCGTAGTCCAGCGGATCGCCAATCTCTTCGTACCAAAAGAGGTTGTACTTTTTGATGGCCTCCGCGTATGCAATACCTGTCTTCAGATCGAAGCGGCCATTGGCATCGACCGCCAGTCGACGACCGTCCCCTACTACTTCAAGTACCGCCTCGATACGACGGATATCTTCGTCCAGTGATACTGCACCAATCTTCATCTTGACGACGTCGTAGCCACGATCCAGATAGCTCTGCATTTCTGCCTTGAGCTTGGTTTGATCTTTGCCAGGGTAGTAGTAGCCGCCCGCTGCGTAGACCCACACCTTGTCATCTGCCACGCCGTCACGATAACGGTCGGCCAGCAGGCGATACAGAGGCTTGCCTTCAATCTTGGCAACGGCATCCCATACAGCCATGTCAATGGTACCCACTGCGACTGAACGTTCACCGTGACCACCTGGCTTTTCGTTAGTCATCAGAGTCTTCCAGATGGCAAACGGATCCAGGTTGTTGTTCTCGTGGTCGATGAGAGTATCTGGATCAGCTTCCGTGATACGCGCCAGGAAGCGATCACGCATCAGTGCACCTTGACCGTAGCGACCGTTGGAGTTGAAGCCGTAGCCGATTACTGGTTTACCATCGCGAATCACATCCGTGACGACAGCGACAACCGAGCAGGTCATTTTGGAAAAATCGATATAGGCGTTGGCAATTGGGGAGGCAATAGAAACAGTTTTTTCACGGATGTCTACGATACGCATGACGGGCTCCTCTTGTTGTTGGTGGCCCCACGTTATGCTTTGCGATGACACCCGCCCAATGCTATTAATGCCGAGCCCTATGCACAGGAGGCATGGCCCTTGGAACTCGTTTGGCTAGAAGATTTTTCAGCGTTGGCAGAGTACGGCAGCTTTGTTCGTGCCGCTGAAGCGCGCCACGTTACTCAGCCGGCATTCAGTCGCAGAGTCCGCTCACTGGAAAATTGGATGGGTGTTGAACTGTTCGTTCGCACGCCACAAGGTGCAACGCTGACCGAGGCTGGGAAGCAGATTTTGCCAAGTGCCCAGGAGACTGCCAGGCGCTTGTACCGAATGCGCAGCGAAGCCCAGGAAGTGGCGGGAATGGCTGCCAAGACTCTGCAATTCGCTGCAACCCATTCGCTGTCGTTCACTTTCTTCCCGAGATGGTTAAGAAGCACGGAAAACGGCGCTCCCATTGAGGCTGTGCGGCTGCATTCCGACAGCATGGCGGTCTGTGAGCAGATGCTGATTCAGGGCCAGGTGCAGTTCCTGCTTTGTCATCGTCACCCGGATGTTCCACCGCTGTTGACCCCTGATCAGTTCATAGGCAAAAAGGTTGGCGAAGATGTTCTCGTTCCATTGGCGAGCGCTTCTGCCAACTTTGAAAGTTCGCCCGCATCGTTGCCGTACTTGGCGTATACCCAAGAGTCCGGGTTGGGACGCATCGTGGCTCACCGGCTTAATGGAAAGGAAGATTTCCTTCACCTCAAGCCATTATTCAGTAGTCACCTCGCTGCGGTACTGATGTCCATGGCCCTGGAAAACAAAGGTGTGGCCTGGCTACCAAGGAGCCTAACCGAACAGGAAGTCACCGACGGACGTCTTGTACGAGCTCTTGATGAAAGCTGGGATATCCCCTTGGAAATTCACCTCACGCGTCCAACGGCTCCTATCAGCCAATCCGCTGAAGAATTTTGGGCGAAGTTGAGAGACTGCTGAATATCGTTCACGGAAGATGGTGCCTACTTTCCGGGGCAATGCTGAGCCAACGGCAATGAAGCAATTATCTCAGCGTGGCAAACCTCGAGTATTTCATCAGCCAGAGAAGAATCATCTGGGCAGGCGCGCGACAACATGACCGCACCGATTGCATGCGCCAGCATGTCGATCATTTTTGCCCGTACCCCATCCTGCGGCGCGTCTTGCCTCGCCTTGTACTTTTCTTCGAGCGCTGCCAGCGTGCTTTCTACCCCGCTGGCAAAGGTGGCTTTCAACTCATCTGATTGACGCGCAGCGTCTCCACAAAGGGCCGCCATGGTGCAACCGCTGCCCCTGCCGTCTCGGTGGTCCCTCGACACATACAAATCGATGAACTCAGCAACTTCGAGACCTTCGGAACTGGTCAGCGAATGCGAAAGACTGTTCGCTGCCGCTTCAGCCATCAAATCAGCCTTGGAGCCGAAGTGCTTGTAGAAACCGCCTTGCGTAAATCCGGCTGCTGCCATGAGTTCAGCCACCCCCACGCCATCGTAGCCACGCTCGCGAAACAGCTCTGAAGCCGTCTCAACGATGTGAGCTCTATTGGCGAGCGATTGCGCCTTGGTGATCTTCATTTCCTGCGCCTCTGCATCTCAAAGCAATGCCCTCATCATACTATGATGTCGATCATAATCAAAAGCATTGACAGTTTTGAGTGTGATCGACATCATAAATGCGCCAACGCGAATCTTCCCTGGCACGGCGCATGCCGCCCTCATTAATCAACGAGTATGGAAACGATATGAACGATAAGACGTTATTTGAGCCGTACACGCTCGGCTCGCTGACACTTTCCAACAGAATCGTGATGGCTCCGCTGACGCGTAACCGTGCGGGAGAAGGCTTCGTCCCGAGCGAGTTCGCTGCAACCTATTACAGCCAGAGAGCCTCTACAGGCCTGTTGATCTCCGAAGCCTCGCAGATCTCGCAGCAGGGACAGGGCTACCAGGATACGCCCGGTATCTACACGCAGGAGCAGATTGATGGCTGGCGCAAGGTCACCGATGCCGTCCACGCAAAAGGCGGACGAATTTTCCTGCAACTGTGGCATGTCGGACGCGTATCGCACGTTGACCTGCAGGAGAACGGTGCCGCTCCGGTAGCACCCTCCGCTCTCCGTCCCGCAACCAAGGTCTTCGTCAATAATAGCTTCGTGGACGTTTCAGAGCCGCGAGCGCTTGATATCAGCGAGCTTCCCGGGATCGTTAATGATTTTCGCCAAGCGGCGGCAAATGCCATCGCTGCGGGATTCGATGGCGTGGAGATCCACGGCGCAAACGGCTATTTGCTGGATCAGTTCGTCAAGGACGGTGCCAATATCCGCACCGATGCCTACGGTGGCTCGATTGAAAACCGCGCTCGCCTACTGCTGGAAGTGACGGCGGCGGTAGTAAACGAGGTCGGAGCAGAACGCACAGGCATCCGTATATCGCCAGTTTCGCCAGCCAATGGTGTCTCCAGCAGCGAACCGCAGGCCCAGTTTGACTACATTGTCGACCAACTCGATGCCTTGGGCATTGTGTACCTCCATGTGGTCGAAGGCGCGACTGGCGGGCCACGCGATATTGCGCACTTCGACTTTGGTTCTTTGCGCCAACGCTTCAAAAACACTTACATCGCGAACAATGGCTACGACGTGAATTTGGCCACCTCTCAACTCAACGATGACAAGGCTGACTTGATCGCCTTTGGACGTCCCTTCATAGGTAACCCGGACTTGGTGGAGCGCCTTAAAACCGCTGCCTCTTTGTCGGCATTCGATCCTGCGACCCTGTATGGCGGCGGTGCAGAAGGCTACATCGACTACCCAACCCTTGCTGAATCCAGTACCCGGCACGGCTAAAAATCACGTCTGCGCACGTCCTCCGGACACCACGCATGACTCGCCTATCGATATCCGAAACTGAGGATCAATTCATGAGCATCCCTGCCACCGTTCTCATTACCGGCGCCTCCACTGGCATCGGCGCTACCTATGCCGAGCGCTTTGCACAGCGCGGGCACGACCTCGTACTGGTTGCCCGCGACAAAGGGCGGCTGGATGCTCTTGCAGCCCGGCTGCGTGAGAAACACAACATCATCATTGATGTTCTCCAGGCTGACCTGACCCAAATCAGCGATTTGACCACGGTCGAGGCTCGCCTGCGCGACGACGCCAGTATTGGCATCCTGGTGAACAATGCAGGCGCCGCACAATCCGGCAGCTTTATCGAACAATCCACCGACAGCGTTGCTCAGTTGGTCACGCTCAACACTACCGCACTGGTACGGCTTGCCAGCGCCATCGCCCCACGCCTGGCACAAGCCGGAAACGGCGCGATTATCAACATAGGCTCGGTTGTTGGCCTGGCACCGGAGTTCGGCATGACGGTCTACGGCGCGACCAAGGCGTTTGTGCTGTTTCTATCACAAGGTATGAGCCTGGAACTTTCGCCCAAAGGCGTCTACGTGCAAGCCGTTCTGCCGGCAGCCACTCGCACCGAAATCTGGGAGCGAGCGGGCATCGATATCAATACCCTCAGTGACATCATGGAAGTGGGTGATCTGGTCGATGCGGCGCTGGTCGGTTTCGATCGTCGCGAGCCCGTGACCATTCCACCCTTGCAGGACGCCGCGCGTTGGGATGCCTTGCAGGCCGCACGTCAAGGCCTGCTGTCGCAGATTCGGCAATCCGATGTTGCCGAGCGCTATCAAGCCGAGGCGTAAAACATCGTGAAGCAGGCGCTAGTGCTAGAGCGCCTGCAACGTCCTATCTCACTTGAAGCTTTTCGACTCGCATCACGGGGCCGACATGACCATCCATGACACGAAACCTCAAACCGGATCATCCACTCGATTCGTCAATGCAGCGAACCAATGGATCAGGGTTGAAGAAACGGCGTTCGTTTACCGTGATACAGGCCCCAAGGACGGGTTGCCGCTGGTTTTGTTGAATCATTGGGGCGCAGTCCTGGACAACTTCGACCCACGGATCATCGATGGGCTCGCAAGCACCAGGCGCATCATCACCACTAACTATCGGGGCATCGGCGCATCAGGTGGCACGGCCCCTGCGACGGTCAGTGAAATGGCAAGCGATGCCATCGCTTTGATTCGTGCGCTGGGTTTCGACAAGGTCGACCTGCTGGGTTTTTCACTTGGAGGGTTCGTGGCCCAGGAAATTGCCCTGAGCGCCCCTGACCTGGTGCGCAGACTGATTCTGACCGGCACCGGGCCTGCTGGCGGCACCGGCATCGACAAGGTCTGGTCAGTGAGCTGGCCGTTAATGCTTAAAGGTTTGCTGACGTTGCGCGATCCAAAGACCTACCTATTCTTCACCTCGACGGTCAATGGCCGGCGAGCTGCCAGGGATTTTGTGAAGCGTCTGAAGGAGCGCAGGAAAGATCGCGACAAGCATCCGACGCCAATCGCTTTTTTGCGGCAGTTGAAAGCCATTAACGCGTGGGGGAGGCAGCCCCCGCAGAACCTCAGTCGCATACAGATACCGACGCTTATCGCCAACGGTGACCACGACATCATGGTTCCCTCGGTGAACTCTACTGACTTGGCGAACCGGATCCCGAACTCACAACTGATCATTTACGAAGACGCAGGGCACGGCGGAATTTTCCAACATCATGCCGACTTCGTGGCCAAAGCAACGGTATTCCTGGATGCCTGAGCGTGTTCGGCAATTCCCATTTGAATCTATGAGAGTTGAATCAACATGAAGGCATTTTTAATCGATCGTTACGGCAAGAATAATGGCCGTGTTGCCGAGGTGCCCGCACCTGAAGTGGGTGCACATGACGTCCTGGTTAAAGTGCATGCCACAAGCGTCAACTTGCTTGATTCAAAGATCAGTACAGGCGAATTCAAACTGATCTTGCCGTACTCATTCCCGTTGATACTGGGCAATGACCTGGCTGGGGTAGTGGTCAGCATTGGATCCGGTGTGCGGCGCTTCAAGCCAGGTGACGAAGTCTACGCGCGCCCTCCTCAGGAGCGCATAGGCACATTCGCCGAGCTGATTGCGGTGCACGAAGACGCACTCGCGTTGAAACCTAAAAACATCAGCATGGAAGAGGCCGCATCCCTCCCGCTGGTTGCGCTGACGGCTTGGCAGGTGCTGGTTGAAACAGCCAAGTTAAAAAAGGGTCAGAAGGTCTTTATCCACGCCGGCTCGGGTGGTGTCGGTACCATCGCCGTCCAGCTCGCCAAGCATCTAGGCGCCTTCGTTGCGACGACCACCAGCACAAATAATGTTGAATGGGTTAAGGGGCTGGGAGCGGACGTTGTCATCGACTACAAGAAGCACAACTTCGAAACCGTTTTGCAGGACTACGACGTCGTATTGAACAGCTTGGGCGCTGATGAATTGGAAAAGTCGCTCGACATTCTGAAGCCTGGGGGGCAGCTCATTTCCATCTCGGGGCCGCCGACGCCACAGTTCGCTGAAGAGCAAAAACTGTTTTGGGGATTGGGCCTGGTCATGCGTATGTTGAGCAGTGGTATCCGCAGAAAAGCGCGTAAAAAAAATATCAACTATGCATTCGTCTTTATGCGTGCGAGTGGTGCTCAATTGAGTGAAATCACTGCTCTCATCGAGTCCGGCATTATCAAACCTGTGGTCGACAGAACCTTCCCTTTCGAGTCAACAGCCGAGGCGTTGAGCTATGTCGAACAAGGAAGATCAAAAGGCAAGGTCATCATTAAAATTAAATAACTACCCGCCACCACTCGATGACCAGATTTCGGATTGAGGAGCATGTCTTGGCATTCCGATGATATGTATGTCAGCGGCGAACTCGGGGCGATTCAGTGCGAAGGTGTTCGTCATGGATTAAGCCAAGGCAATAGCGATGCAATCAGTGCGATCCGAATCGAATTGCCCTCTTTGGCTGTGAATTCTCAATACTGGTATCCAGCTTTTCTTCATACGCCGGATCGGGATGGGATGAGGACGACTAAATCTGTATCACCTATGTCGACACCAGCCTGTGAAAGCAGCGTAGTAACCTGACCACGGTGATGAGTCTGATGGTTGAAGAAATGCATCATCAGGCCGTAAAAATCCTTGTCGGACACTACACCCTTCGAGCTGGCGTAATGGAGGGTGTGGTCTAGATCGGACTCTGTAATAGAGTTAGCCCATTCGACGATTATCTGATCAAGTCTCTCTCGATATACTGAGAGTTCTCGAATAGTAGAGAACAACGCTTGGTCAAGGTTTTTCGGATCAGGAACTCGCCTCACCGGCTCCAATGCCGAGTGGTTCGCTGGATGTTTGGCGAATCGCTTTAACCACACAGTGTCTCCGGCTGCCACGTGGTTTAGCGTCCCGAGAATCGACCTGAAGAACGCTTTTCTATCAGCTGAGAGCTCATCATCGGACAAGCACCTGGCCGCTCCATAGATCTTTACGTTCATCCATTTATTATAGGTCGCCATCAGGCAGATATGGCCGGTACGGCTCATGTGCTCATCCTTTGAGTGGGTATTTGATAAGCGCTCCACGCTCATCGCAAAACCCAGTCTATTGCCGGGCATTCAAAAAGCGTTTTCTCATAATCAGAGCCACGACTAGCACTGGATCAATAGCCATCGGTACGGACCATCGCATCGCGGGCCTCAACGATCGATGGGTATCGGCCATCAAGCGCCTTTCAAACTTCTCCACCTGAGGAGTGCATCAGGGTAACTCGTGCCCGCAAGTGCTAAGTCCTTAGCTGCTTAATCCAGTCAAGGCTCGCAACGGTAGAGCCGGAAGGACGGTATTCACACCCGATCCATCCTGGGTAGCCACGCTGCTCCAACACCGCGAACAAGGCAGCAAAGTTGATGCTCCCCGTTCCCGGTTCGTGACGACCCGGACAGTCAGCAATTTGCACATGGACGGTTCGGTCATAAAATCGAGCCAGAACATCTGCTGCGTCTCCGGTCAAAAGCTGGGCATGGTAAAGATCGAGAATCAGCCCAACACTCGGGAAGGTCTCCAGCACCTGTTGCGCCCTGCTGAAGTCAGACATGTAATAGCCCGGCATCTCCTTCGAACTGATCACTTCGATAAGGGGCCGCAACCCCTGATCTTCGAAGTACTTGACTGCATACTCCAGGTTGCTCCCGAAGATAAGCGCAGCCTCATCCTGCGTCGTAATTCCAGACATGATGTGGACATCCGAACAAGCCAGCACCTTTGCATAACTGGCGGCCTGGACCAGGCCAGCGCGAAACTCTTCTTCCTTGCCTTGCAGGGCAGCAATGCCTTTAGTGACACCCGCCGGTGCGGCGAACTGAATCAGAGGAAGAGCGTATTGAGCCAAGTGGTCGGCCAGGAGACTGGCGTCGAATTCATAGGGCGACGGAAATTCCACCGCCCGAAATCCAGCGGCAGCGGCGGCTTCGATGCGTTGAAGAAAAGGCAACTCATTGAATTGAAAACCGAGATGAGCATTGAACTTGAGCATTGGGTAAACATCCATCCTGGGAAGAAACGAAAAGCCTGGAACATCCTTTGTAGCGCCAACACTACACTATCGGAAGTGGTCCATACAGACAGACCAGAGCGAGCCTGTGCTTACCCTGCGGCGCTCATCATTGAAAACTGGGCAAAACAAATCAGATCGCAGGCTTCGACTGACTGGCTACCGTATAACGTCGTGTGCCCACCGGCAGCCAGTGGAAAACGGGGGCTTATCGCTGTACTTCACGGCCCATGGCCTGCAGTTCGTTTTTATCGAAGAGCCGAGTTTTGGCCAGGCTATCAATTTGTCCGTTTACCCCAGGTTCCTGAGTCAATCATTGTTGACCTGGAGTTCATGCAGAAGAAATCCAAGTGATTCTGGGGCGGCGTGATAACTTTTTCCCGAGCGTTGTTCATCCCACGACATGGAATCATCGGTGCAGAAATCTCCAACACACTCCATGCGCAGCTCGACATCGAGAAGTCCAAGCGGTATCCAGAAGTAAGGCGTCTCGCGAAGAGCATTAGGCATGGTCGAGCCACATCGTGAGCAAAAGTCATTTCTGTACCCGCTGGGTTTGCGCCAACTAGTGATCGATTGTAGCCCCTCGCTCTTCACTCCAATAAGTGGATCAGTAGAGGTTCAATTGAGGTTGGCGTTATCTCAAGCAGAGCCAGGGTCACTGGCAACTTAAAGCGTCGCCGTCCCGCGCTACCCGGATTGAGAAATAGCTGTTCCCCACGCCATTCTATCCGTGGCTTGTGGGAGTGGCCGGTGATCACCAGCTTTATGCCTGTATCTAGTTCGACTGGGACATCGGCAATGTCATGTACCAACAGCGCCTGCCATCCGTTGACGTCGAAGCGTAGAAGATCAGGGAAATTTTGGCTGCCCACGGAGCGTCTTGATCATTGTTCCCACGCACCACGTGTAATGGCGCTATAGATGCCCGAGCACGGTGGCCCATACGCGGTAGAGATCGTTATTGTTCCGATACTCACGGGTCACCCCCTCAGAGGTAACCTTCGACATTTTCTATGGATAGAGCTTCGAGCAGCACCTGCTCCAGGATGGCAAAAAAACATTTGATGTGAGCCTGCTTTAATGCCTGTGGCCGGGTCACCAGATAGACCTCCATATCTGGAAGGTGGAGATCCGGGAACAACCCGATCAGATCCTTCGCCAATATACGGGGCAGTACAGCCACCCCCATACCTCGCCTCACCGATTCGAGCTGCACCGCGAAAGAGTTCACGCTGATCTGCGCGCGGTCCAGACCACCGGCCTTTGCCGCACGCATTTGCGGCAACATGTCCAGCGGGGGAAGCAAGGCAACATTGACCGCCGTGGCCGGGGTCACCCCTGGAAACCGCTTCAGATAACCTGCATCAGCGAAGACACCGTAGGCGAGCCGGCCTATTGGTCGATAAATCAGCGACGGCTCACCCAGATGAGCTGTACGCACAGCAATGTCTGCCACGCCGCGGACGATCTTGTGAAAGTCGGCTGTTACCATCAGCTCCACCGAGCAACGCGGGTGCAGAGAAGTGAAGCGACTCGCGGCCTCCAGCACACAAGACGAGAACCCCTCTCCTGCACTGACCAGGACACTGCCAAATAGCTCTGTGTGTAGCTCGGATATGCCAGCAGCGGTTTGACGCCTCAAGCCAGCTTCCGCAGCCAGGGCAACTTCCACGAGGGATTGGCCCCGCGAGGTCAACCAGCATCCTTCAACGCCCCGCTCGACGAGTGGCTCGCCCAGTGCGACCTCAAGTTGGGTCAGGCGGCGGGACACGGTAGACGCCGCGATACCCAGCAACTGGCCAGCTTGAAGGAAGCTGCCACGCCGCGAGACTGCCAACAGCAGACGAAGATCGTCCCAATTTGCTTGCAACGCCATGCGTCCTGTCCTCCCTGGTCTGCATATGTGCAAAGCCATTATGCAGTAGTCGCTGTTTTTCGGGAGATGCCTCAAAGGTATATCTACAGCCCCTCGAAACGAATGGAATGGACTGCATGACTACTGGACCCAACGACTATGCGGAACGCGCCTCAAGAGCCTTCAATCGCCGTGATGTGGAGGCGATGCTTGCGTTGGTTTGCGAAGACTTCATCTACCTCGATAGCACTGGGATTCAAACCGGTCGCGAAGCCATGCGCAAACGAGAGATCGCATTGTTCGAAGCGCTCCCCGATGCCCAAGTGATTTTCAGCCCATTCGCCGTCAGTAACGATCGTTTGGCGCTGACGGCCTTCCTGACCGGTACCTTCGCCGCACCCTTGGTGTTGCCAGGCCGGGTGATTCCACCTCATGGACGCCATATTACCGCGCACTACGCCGCACATTTCACCTTCAAAAACGGCCTGGCCATTCGTGAAGAGGCCTTCTTCGACAGTGCGGTGCTGATGCCGTTCGCCTATCCGGCCGAGGGTTGAGCCATGCACAGTGCATTCGTTACTGGCGCAACCGGTTTGTTGGGCAACAACCTGGTGCGTGAATTGGTCGCTCGTGGCTACGCGGTCAAAGCCCTGGTCCGCTCAAGAGCCAAAGGTGAACAGCAGTTCGACAATCTGCCGAGTGTGGAACTGGTCGTTGGTGACATGGCCGATGTCGACGCATTCGCGGCATCGCTGCAAGGCTGCGATACGGTGTTTCACACCGCGGCGTTCTTTCGCGATAACTACAAGGGTGGCAGGCACTGGACGGAACTCGAAAAGATCAATGTCGCCGGTACGCGGGACCTGATTCACCAGGCTTACCGCGCCGGTATACGACGGTTCATCCATACGTCTTCCATTGCCGTGCTCGACGGCGCACCTGGCTCGTCCATCGATGAGACCTGTCTGCGGGCCGACGCCGACGCGGATGACTATTACCGCAGCAAGATCCTCGCCGACCGCGTCATCTTGTCGTTCCTGGAAGCACATCCCGAGATGCATGCCTGCATGGTCCTGCCCGGTTGGATGTGGGGTCCTGCCGACATTGGCCCGACCTCCTCGGGACAATTGGTCAACGATGTCGTGAACGGCAAGTTGCCCGGGCTGATCCCTGGCAGCTTCTCCGTTGTCGATGCCCGTGATGTGGCATGGGCGCTGATCGCGGCCGCCAAACATGGCCGAAGAGGTGAACGCTATCTCGCGGCGGGCCGGCATATGACGATGCGTCAGCTGGTCCCTGTTCTAGGACGTATAGCGGGCGTCAAGACACCCTCTCGAAAACTACCGTTCCCCTTTCTATACACCTTGGCGGCTGTGCAGGAGATCTATGCGCGCCTGACCGGCAAGCCCATTCTGCTGAGCATGGCCACGTTGCGTCTGATGATACGAGAGGAGTACCGCACCTGCTTCAACCACCGCAAGAGCGAGCAGGAGCTTGGCCTGAGCTTCCGGGCGCTGGAGCTGACAATCACTGACACCGTGGCGTGGTACCGTGATCACGGCTGGTTTGAAAACAACAGTGCGCGCGCCTCGAAGAAAAAAAGCTCATCGGTCATGATCGACAACTGACTTTCGCCAACGGGATTACCGCCTGGTCCCAAAACCGATAATCTCAAGCCTCATTGTGCGGTTTTGTGCGGGTACGGGGGGCGTACCTTGAGTTCCCGAAACCGCACTTGCTGGTCATTTACCACACACCAGAACAAGGACGTCAATTTGTGAGCAGGGAAATAATCCTGATGCGTCACGGCCAGCCGAAACTGGCCACAACCGACAAAATCTCAGCGCTCGAGATGAAAGACTGGATCGAACAATACAACCGATCCGAAATTACCCACCACCCGGTCCCGCCTGCCAGCATGCAACTCGCCGCCACCGCCACGGTGATTGTTTCAAGCAGCGCGCCTCGTGCGCTGACCTCCGTCCAGGCGCTCGGCCTGAAGCCTGCACTGGTCGCCGCACTTTTCTGCGAAGCACAACTGCCTTGTGGTCATTGGAAACGGCCAAGGCTATCGCCGTTTACCTGGGCATTTATCCTTCGAGTCTTATGGCTGTGCGGTTACTCACGCAACGTCGAATCCGCCGGTACTGCGAGGATGCGCGCCAGTGTGGCAGCCAAACGATTGCAGTCCCTTGCCAACGATGGACCGGTTCTGCTGCTCGGTCATGGCTTTATGAATCGAATGATCGCCAATCAACTGGTGGCCGACGGATGGGCTCGCCAAAAAGGTAACGGCAGCCAGTATTGGAGTGCGACCGTGTATCAGTACGGCGGTGTCTAAGAGGCGCCAACGGGTCGGCAGAGAGGCCTGCCAAATGCAGCACTGCGTTCATCGTCATCCGGGTAAACCGTCTTGGCGATGCAACGGCAGCCGCATTAATGGCAGTGGTTTCGGCGGCGGTGCTGTCAGGTGTCGATTTGCCACGCCATGAGGCGGCTGTTCGTATTCCAGGTCGCCCGCTTGCGGTGATTGTTCGGCAGCCTCGACTCATCAACGCCATGCTCTGTGGTGTCATAATTTACACCTTGATGAATTTCCTGATGACTTCGGCCCCACTGGCAATGAAGCATGAGGATCTTTCACTGGAATCATCGAACCTGGCATTGCAGTGGCACGTCATTGCAATGTACGCACCCAGCTTTTTCACTGGAAATCTGATCCGCCGTTTTGGGGCAAACCGCGTTGTGTTGATGGGCTTGATGTTAACCGGCGTTTCTATTGCTGTCGGGCTTGCCGGCGTGCAGTCCTACCACTTTTATCTATGTTTGGTGCTTCTAGGGATTGGTTGGAATTTCGGTTTTGTCGGCGCCTCTGCGCTCGTCCTTCAGTGCCATAAAACAAGAGAAAGAAACAGTGTCCAGGCGCTCAATGATTTCATTGTCTTTGGCGCCATGGTGCTCGGCTCGTTTGCATCGGGAGGTATATTGAATCGATACGGTTGGACCGTTATCTGTGCGCTTGCCTTTGTACCTGTGCTGGTTGCCATAGCGACGTTGATGTTGAGCGAGCATCGCGTCAGGTATTCAACTCAGGAACGCACAAGCTAGTTCCGCGGGACTGGCTTAGCCTCCAGGCCATGATTCGAATGACGCTGGATAACCGGTTTTGCGCAGTGGCGATGGCGAGCGCACCTTGTTCAACTTGCTGACGCCTCCTTTGTGTGAGGGTGTGATCAGGCGCATGCATCCCCTGTTCCAAGCTCAACAGCAATCGTGCAATAGAGTGTATGCTCGCCAACCTCCGCAATGATCTCAACGCCCATACCGAGCAACTTTCGCTCGTGCGTAATCATTGAGCCCCAGAACCCCGACTTGATCGCTACCTGAACTTGCCTGGTTTTTTTGGCGAGCTTGCGAGCTCAGCAACGCTTGTGGCCAGGGTCGGTGCCGCGTCTTTTTACTTAGACAACTCCTCGGCGCCGACAACCATGGTCAAGTAGGTTTTAGCAGCTGCAGCAAACCTTCCACATCAGCTAACGCTGGAGCATGGGCTCCGGCATGACGGCAAGATATGGATGCGCAAGCCGCTGAAAATTGCAGGCGCTCTCTCAAGTCCGCGATCCCCAGCAACTGCGCAGCCAGCCAACCAGCCATACAAGCGTCTCCTGCTCCAACCGTGTCTTCCACCTTCACGGCAATCGCCGGCTGATCGAGTTGGCTGTCCGGGGTGTGGAGAATCATCCCGTGTTCTCCTCGGGTAAAAAGGATCTGCGCCTGAGGATTAAGAGCGCGAAGCTCATCCATTGCCTGGTGTTCTGTCAGCCCTGGATAAATTTGCCGAAGGTCTTCATCGGAAAGCTTAATCATGTCAGCAAGGGTGGTCATCGTAGGGAAGGTCTGCTCCCGATAATGGCTATCCATTAAATTGCGCCAGTTCGGATCATAGCTAATCCGTTTACCGGCTTCTTTGGCCTGCCGAGCAATTTTAACCAGCCTGTCTGCGAGTGGCTGTCGAGCCAAACTGATGCAGCTGAAATGACACAGCTCTGCATGGTTGATCCATCCTTCTGGCATCAGGTCGGGATCAAAAAACAGATCGGCTTCTCCAGCAAAAAAATATCTTGGAGGACGGCTCGATGGAACGATGGCAACCAAAGGATCTCGGTCTACCCGTTGGATAAACCTCATATCCAATCCTGCCGCTTCCGACTGCGAAACTATCTCGTCACCCAGTGAATCCATGCTCACCGATCCAGCAAAAGCGCTGCTGATACCCAAGCGGCTTAGCGCTCGTGCAACGTTCCAGGGAGCACCACCCGGGTAGCCCTTCCACTGTCCAGGAGTACCTTGGACAAGATCGGTCAGGGCTTCGCCAAACACTATTGCGCGAGGCAATACCATCGTCATTTCCTCAATATTTTGTCATAGGGAACTGCTGGCTGATCAGCGTCGACCGGCAATCACTTACTCAATGCGCTTTGATGAACGGCAGGGTTTGTTGAAGTCAGAGAAGTTCTCATAGCCAACCTCCAAGCAGATGTTGGCCGAACACGTTCAAATATTAAAACCAGGTTTCCATTTGTATACCGTATTGCCATACACCTCCGGCTTTGAAGTCCGTCATGCCAAAGGAGTCTGTGGTACTGAAACTGTCCAGATCCGAAGACCAGTTCATGAAGCTTGCGAACACTCGCAATTCGGGACGGGTAAGAAGATCTCCAACCTCGGGTTTGAATGTCGGGGCGACAGTGAATTTCCAAAAGTTACCGTCGACCGCATTACGTTGTAGATAGTCCTTCGGGTCGAGGTTCATGGTTTGCCAGCTTACTTCGTAGGCCATCTCGAAATTGCTGTTGATTTTATTGGCCAAACGCACGTTCAGGGTCAGCCAGCGGTAGTCGTCACCCTTGACGTATCTATCCTTGCTCTGTTCGGCCAGCAAGCTGGGGCCGATACGCCAGTCAGGCGCAAGGGGTGTCTCACCGTAAAGTGCCAGACGCAGAGCGCGGGCATCATCAATCAGTTCACCATCCGAGCCGACGTTCTTGACCTCAGCTCCCAGACCTTGCCCATAGAGCAGCGCCGTTTTGAAGAAGCCTTCTCTGCCGAAAAAGTTTTTCTGGTGATTGGCCAACATGCTGTGCAAGCCGGAATCCGCAGGCGTCAAACCCGCTGCATTGGTGCGGGTAGCGAAATCGTTTTTCTTTGCGCCGATGGCATTGAACATCCACTGCCACTGACCATCCTCGAAGAACTGGTTGGAGGTCAGGATGTAGCTTTCCACATCGGCACTAAGATCGCCTTGACTGAAATCCCCGTAGTTGCGCCCGACCAAAGAGTAGTTCGAACGCCAATTCTTGTTCATCTGCATATCGTAGATTCCACCCCCGGTGCCGGCCAGATAGACAACGTCCGAGTCCAGCCAGTGGATATCGAAATTATCTCTGTCGAATCGCTTGCCTGCCCACAGGGTGGCGTTCTCGAACACTGAATTGCCCTTGAACGCAGCGAGATGGTCAAGCGCTGTGAATACCTGGCGAACGTTCAGTTTGCTTTCGTCGGCCGTCCAGTCATTGGAACTTTCCACTCCGTCGGCGATGGAGACCGTGAATTTGGAACGGGTGCCGTTTTGCGCATAGATTTCTTTCGACAGGTCTATACGCATGTAGGTGTCGTCTTCGTTACCGAGTCGCCCGACTGCACCACCGACTGAACCGGCAGGAGTTTCATAAGGGCCGCCACGACCACCACCCAGCCCATCGTTGATCAGCAATCCGGAGCGGGCGTAGCCGTTGAAGCTGAACCCATCAGTGAGGTGTCCGGTACTGCCCTCTTTCTCCAGACTTTGCTGACGGGCTTCGAGTTTTGCCAGTCGGGTATCCAAAGCGGGCGCCGAAATTACTGCCGCAGTAGACGCG
The DNA here is from genome assembly GCF_057839025.1 of Pseudomonas sp. KH_046_1. NCBI lineage: Bacteria > Pseudomonadati > Pseudomonadota > Gammaproteobacteria > Pseudomonadales > Pseudomonadaceae > Pseudomonas > Pseudomonas sp. KH_046_1. The sequence continues at coordinate 2,305,537 of NZ_CM174481.1, read as the reverse complement.
GCGGGCTGCAAGGAAGGAGTGGCGAGTTTGATCTGCTGCAATTCCCTGGCTAGTGCCTGGGTTTGCTGCTCGGCTGCGGCTGCACGCTTTTCCGCGGCGCTGGCACGGGCTTCAAACGCGGCCATGCGTTCTTCCAGAGTAGCGGCCTGAGAGGTCGTCACCGAGGTGCTGAGCACGCCTGCGAGTAGCCAGCTTGATGCTTTCTGCATGTGGATTTCCTGTTTTGTTTTTATTGTCTTGTTCCCGCGACCGGCCATTTTTCATGAGTTGCGAATTGTCGCAATCGACGAAAAAAAAGATGCCTCATCGCAAATACGCTGATACATTTGGCGATGTTAACGTTAACTTTTCTAAAAACAAAAATAAAGAGGGCTTTATGAAAGCGCTTAAATCTCTTCTTCCAGCAGCACTGCTCACCCTTTGTGCCGGCCTTCCATCCCTCTCGAGCGCAGCTGATTTGACGATCTCCTGCGGCGCGGTGGGGGCGGAATTACAACTCTGCAAGGAGGCTGTCGAGGCGTGGTCGAAACAGACCGGCAACCACGTCGAAGTGGTTTCCACGCCTAATTCGGCAACCGAGCGGTTGTCGTTCTACCAACAGATCCTCAGTGCGCAGTCCAGCGACATCGACATCATTCAAATCGATATGGTGTGGCCGGGAATGCTGGCCAAACATCTGATGGATCTGCGCGAGGTGCTTCCCGCCAATGCGACCCAAGGCTACTTCCAGGCACAAGTGGATAACGCCACGGTGAACGGACGGCTGGTGACGATGCCGTGGTTCACCGACTCGGGCCTGCTGTATTACCGCAAGGACTTGCTCGAGAAGTACAACCAGCCGGTTCCCCAGACCTGGGAAGAAATGACCGCGACCGCCCGGAATGTTCAACAGGCCGAGCGCACTGCCGGGAACCCCAATGCCTGGGGTTACATCTTTCAGGGGCGCGCCTACGAGGGCCTGACGTGTAATGCGCTGGAGTGGATCAGCAGCCAACCGCAAGGCGGGCTGGTCAATCCGCAAGGCGACATCGTTGTCAACAACCAGGCCTCAAGAACGGCGTTGACCCTGGCGAAAAGCTGGATAGGAGACATCTCCCCGCGTGGCGTACTCAACTACACCGAGGAAGAAGGACGTGGCGTATTCCAGTCGGGCAATGCGCTGTTCATGCGTAACTGGCCTTATGTCTGGGCCTTGGTGCAAAGCCAGGACAGTGCGGTAAAAGACAAAGTCGGCGTCGCTCCCCTGCCCCGTGGCGGCGAGACCGGCAGCCATGCTTCCACCCTCGGTGGCTGGGGCCTGGCGGTATCGCGCTACAGCGCCCATCCAAAACTTGCCGCCGAGCTGGTGAGCTACCTGACCCGTGCCCAAGAGCAAAAACGCCGTGCCCTGATCGGCGCCTATAACCCGGTTATCGAGTCGCTGTATCAGGATCCCGAATTGCTCGCGGCCATGCCTTATTACGCTCAGCTGCACAGCATTCTCAACGATGGGGTCATGCGCCCCGCCTCCATCACTGCTGATCGCTATCCACGGGTCTCCAATGCGTTCTTCGATCGAGTGCATGGTGTGCTGGCGGGCGAGTTGCCTGTGGATCAGGCGCTGGCCGAGCTGGAAAGCGAACTCACGCGCATCAAACGCCGGAACTGGTAAGCCACAAGGAAGAAAATCACCATGTCTGTCTCTACGACCCATGTCCCCTGTGACGAGCTTCTGCTCACCAGGGAAACGCCCGTACAACGACGCCGGGTACGCGCCGCCTGGCTGTTTCTGACACCGATGCTGTTGTGTCTGACGCTGGTGGCAGCCTGGCCGCTACTGCGTACATTCTGGTTCAGCCTGACCGACGCCAGTCTGTCGGACACCGCTGGCGGATCCTTCGTCGGCCTGAGCAATTATCTGTTTCACAACGGTTCCACCTGGTCGGGCATCCTGGTCGATCCTCAGTGGTGGAACGCGGTGCGCAACACGTTGCATTTCACCGTGGTGTCGGTGGGACTGGAAGTCGTACTGGGACTGCTAGTGGCGTTGCTGCTGAACATCAAGTTCACAGGCCGTTCCCTGGTGCGTGCGATGATTCTGATTCCCTGGGCGATTCCGACCATTGTCTCGGCAAAGATCTGGTCATGGATGCTTAACGACCAGTTCGGCATCATCAATCACCTGATGCTGAGCCTCGGCCTGATAGACGCGCCCCTGGCCTGGACGGCCGATGCGGACCTGTCGATGTGGGCGGTGATCCTCGTCGACGTCTGGAAGACCGTGCCGTTTGTCACGCTGCTGATGCTGGCGGCCTTGCAGATGTTGCCGAGCGATTGCTACGAAGCCGCGAGGGTCGATGGCATTCATCCGCTGAAAGTGTTCTGGCGTGTCACCCTTCCCCTGCTGATGCCCGCACTGCTGGTGGCGGCGATCTTCCGCATCCTCGACTCGCTGCGGGTATTCGATGTGATCTATGTGCTGACCTCGAACTCGTCGAGCACCATGAGCATGTCGGTGTATGCCCGCCAGCACCTGGTGGAGTTCCAGGACGTCGGTTACGGCAGCGCGGCCTCGACGCTGCTGTTTCTAGTGGCTGCGGTGATCGCCATGCTTTATCTCTACCTCGGACGCCGTCAACTGGAGGTCCGGTCATGAACCTGCGCCTACTGAAAAAAGCACTGTTGCGCCTCGGGTTCTTGTGCCTGATCGGGGTATTGCTGCTGTATGCGGTTTTCCCTTTCTACTACGCCATCGTGACTTCACTGAAGCCGTCCAGCGCCTTGTTCGAGGTGAGCTACTGGATCGACAACCCCGACTTCTCCAACTACGCGGCGGTACTCCATCAAGCTTCATTCCTGCGGGCGATCGGTAATTCGCTGGTGGTGGCGCTGTGTGTGGTGACGCTGGCGCTGTTCCTTAGCCTGACCGCCGCCTATGCCTTGGGCCGGGTGAAGTTCCGAGGGCGTGGCACGGTGTTGATGATGGTTCTAGGCGTGTCGATGTTTCCCCAGGTCGCTGTGCTGTCGGGGCTGTTCGAAGTGATCCGCGCCCTGGGTCTGTACAACACGTCCTGGGCGTTGATCCTGAGCTACACGATTTTCACCCTGCCATTCACCGTCTGGGTGCTGACCACGTTCATGGGGCAACTGCCGCATGAACTGGAAGAAGCGGCAATCATGGATGGCGCGTCGCCTTGGGTCACGCTGATCCGCGTGCTGTTGCCGCTGCTCTGGCCCGCACTGGTCACCACTGGCTTGTTGGCCTTCATCGCCGCGTGGAACGAGTTCCTGTTTGCCCTGACCTTCACCCTTACCGACACGCAACGCACGGTGCCGGTCGCCATCGCCTTGATTTCCGGCGGGAGTCCTCATGAGCTGCCTTGGGGATTGTTGATGGCCGCATCGGTGGTGGTCACCGTCCCACTGGTGATTCTGGTGCTGATCTTCCAGCGCCGAATCGTTTCCGGTCTCACTGCCGGCGCGTTAAAGGGTTGATGCCCGACAACTACAAGGAACAGCATCGTGATCAAGTTGAAGCTAGACAACGTGAACAAACAATTGGGCGGCGCGCGGATTCTTCGCGACGTCAACCTGGAAATCGCTACGGGTGAATTCGTGGTGTTCGTTGGCCCTTCGGGCTGCGGAAAGTCGACTCTGCTGCGACTGATCGCCGGACTGGATTCGATCTGCGGCGGCGACCTGCTGATCGACGGGCGACGGGTCAACGACCTGGAGCCGCGCGAGCGTGGCGTCGGCATGGTGTTTCAGTCTTATGCGCTGTACCCGCACATGAGCGTCTACGACAACATCAGCTTTGGTCTCAAACTGGCCAAGACTGAAAAGAGCAGCTTGCGCGAGCGCGTGCTGAAAACAGCGCAAATTCTTCAATTGGACAAACTGCTGCAACGCAAGCCAAAAGAACTGTCTGGAGGGCAGCGCCAGCGTGTGGCAATGGGCAGAGCCATGGCGCGGGAGCCGGACATTTTGTTGTTCGATGAGCCGCTTTCCAACCTGGATGCGTCCTTGCGGGTGCAGATGCGCAACGAAATTGCCCGGCTGCACGCCCGACTGGGCTCGACCATGATCTACGTCACCCACGATCAGGTTGAAGCAATGACCCTGGCCGACAAAATTGTCGTGCTCAATGGCGGTCGCGTAGAACAGGTCGGCTCACCGCGCGAACTCTATGAACGTCCGGCCAGTCGCTTTGTCGCCGGTTTTCTCGGTTCGCCCAGAATGAACTTTCTGTCGGCGCGCCTGCATGCCCCTGGGGAAACCAGTCTGGTCGATACGCCCGTACTGGGTAGGACCTCCCTGCCCTTCGACAGCTCGAACCTGACAGTGGACACGCAGCTGAGCCTGGGGATTCGCCCGGAGCACGTGTCGCTCAAGGCGGCGGATGGAACTGCCGGCGTCGTCGTTACCGCGGTCGAATACCTGGGCAGCGAAACCTATGTGCACCTCGAGACAGGTCAGGACGAGCCACTGATCTGTCGTTGCGAGGTCAGCGCCGGATGGCAGGCAGGCGATCGGGTCGAGCTGCAGCTGGACATCGACAACCTGCACCTGTTCGACGCCGACGGCACGGCCTTGAGGCGCCACCCACACGCCATTGAAACCCTGGCGGATGGCGTCTCTCTACGCCCGGTACGAGCACGCGCCCTATGACTATGTATTTGAATCCCATGAACGATCCAATGTCTTCCGCCCTTGACCTTGCGCAGCGTGCGCTGAGGGACGGCCTGTCTCGCGTCATCGACGATTATCGGCCCGGTTATCATCTTGCCCCTCCGGCAGGCTGGATGAACGACCCTAACGGGGTGGTGTACTTTCGTGGCGAATATCACGTGTTCTATCAACACCACCCCTTCGAAGCGAAATGGGGCCCGATGTATTGGGGGCATGCCAAGAGTGCCGATCTGGTGCATTGGCAGCATCTGCCCATTGCGCTGGCGCCCGGCGATGACTTCGACCGCGACGGTTGTTTTTCCGGTAGCGCGGTGGTGTGTGGAGATACCCTGGCGCTGATCTACACCGGGCACACCTGGCTGGGGGAAGTCGGTGACGAACGCTCGATCCGTCAAGTCCAGTGCCTGGCCACCAGTCTCGACGGCATCCGGTTCATCAAGCATGGCGCAGTCATCGAGACCGCGCCGCAAGATACGATCATGCACTTTCGTGACCCCAAGGTATGGCAGGAGGATGACTATTGGTACCTGATTGCCGGCGCACGTCTGGGCGATGTGCCGCTGCTCCCGCTGTACCGCTCCACGGATCTGCACACCTGGGAATTCCTCGACTATGTGTCCAGTGGTAGCGAGGGCGATGGCTATATGTGGGAGTGCCCGGATCTGTTCCAGCTGAACGGACGCGATGTGCTGCTGTACTCCCCCCAGGGCATGCAGCCCCAGGGTTACGAACGGCTCAACAAGTACCACACCGGTTATCGAGTGGGCCGACTCGACAGCGAATGGCACTTCACGGGCGGACCTTTTATCGAGCTGGATAACGGCCACGATTTCTACGCAGCGCAAACGCTACTGGCCGCCGATGGTCGGCGCCTGGTGTGGGCATGGCTCGACATGTGGGAAAGCCCGATGCCGAGCCAGGCTCATCACTGGTGCGGCATGCTCGGTTTGCCGCGCGAACTTGAACTGCACGCAGATCGCCTTTGCGTGTACCCGGCACGGGAGCTCAGCGCTCTGCGCAAGGCGCCTTTGCCGGGCACGTCCTGGTGGGATGAGTCGGGAACCCGGTGGGTGCCGCAAGTGAATGGCGACATGCTCGAAATCCATGTGCATCTGGATCTGCTCGGCTGCACCGACGGCCACTTGGGAATCGCTTTGCGCTGCAGCGACGATGGCCATGAAGAAACCCTGCTCTACTACGATGCATCACTGCATCGCCTGGTGCTTGACCGCAGCCGCTCGGGTGCACAAGTCACCGGTCAGCGCAGCGTGTCGATAGACCCGACGCAGGAGCGACTGGAACTGCGCGTATTTCTCGATCGCTCGTCTATCGAGGTGTTCGACGAAAACGGGCGCTTCAGCCTCAGCAGTCGCCTCTATCCGCGGCCCGACAGTCTGGGGGTGAAGCTTCTGGCAAGCGGGAGTGGCGGGCGGGTCTCCATTCCCAAGGCGTGGCCTCTCGACTCTGGATGGCTATGAGCGGCGGATGGCTGTGAGTTGCGTCATTCGAGTCGCGAGAAGCCCGGGCCGTGTGTCATGATTCTGCGTCAACCTGACCGGCCTCACCTCGCATGACTTCAGTGAAAGACGTTGCACAGCTGGCCGGCGTGTCCCTGATGACGGTTTCTCGAGCGCTCAATAATCCGGAAAAACTGAGCCCCGAAACCCTTCAGCGGGTGCGTCGCGCCATTGATGAACTGCAGTTCGTACCGAGCCTGTCGGCGCGCAAGATGCGCGGCGACAACCTCCAGTCGCGAACCATCGGTGTGTTCGCGCTGGACACCGCGACCACACCGTTCGCCGTCGAATTGCTGCTGTCCATCGAACAGACCGCGCAGCAAGCCGGCTGGAATGTGTTCATCCTTAACCTGTTGAGCAACCCGCCCACCGACCAGAACATTGACCTGATGTTGTCGCACCGTCCCGACGGGTTGATCTTCAGCGCCATGGGGTTTCGCCAGGTGTGCATTCCCGAGCGATTGAAGAGCAAACCCCTGGTACTCGCCAATTGCCTGGCCGATGACAGTCACCTGGTCAGTTATGTGCCGGACGACGAATCGGGGCAGTATCGCGCCGTACATCACGCGTTGAGCCAAGGCTATCGGCGTCCTCTGTGTATCAATCTGCCCAAACAGAGCCTGGCCTGGGGCCTGCGACAAAAAGGCCTGCAGCGTGCCTGTCAGGCATTCGGCCTGGCGCCTGACGCACTGCTGCAATACGACCTTTCCGATCATGATGCCTATGGTGAAACCGCAGCCATCCTCGACCGGCACATCATCGAAGGGCGTCCCCAATTCGACATTCTGATCTGTGGCAACGACCGCATTGCCTTTTGTGCCTATCAGCTATTGTTGGGCCGTGGCCTGAAAATTCCCGACGATGTCGCCGTGCTCGGCTACGACAACATGATCGGCATTGCTGAGCTGTTCATCCCGCCGCTGACCACGGTGCAACTGCCGTACTACGAGATCGGTCGCAAGGCTGCCCGGCACCTGATCGAGACCCTCGATGTATCGGGAACCCAGCCAGTTGATTGTCCATTGGTGGTTAGGACATCGTTATAAGATTTAGTTGTGTGCGAGCAGAGCGCTGGCAACGATCAAAAAGAACGAAGAGTTCATCAACATCACGCTTGCGGTGCTCATGACACTAGAGTGAGTAGGTCTCAAGTTAGGTTGGCTAGCCGGGCCTCGATGGCCCGAACAAGCGACTAGCCGCCCTCTTCTTATGCAGCCTGTCGACGCATGGTCAGGATGGCGGCCCCGAAGCAGATGAACGTCGACCCTACCACCCGGCTAACCCACCGGGACAAATCAGGCCGCGTCAGCACCCCCTTGGCCCGGGAGGCAAGCGCCGCATACAGGCTCAGCGACGCAACCGACAACGCCATGAAGATCGAGGTGAGGATCAGGAACTGCGGCAGCAACGTCGCGCTCTGATCGATGAATTGCGGGAACAGCGCAGTGAAGAACATCGTCGCCTTAGGGTTGGTCACCGCCGTCAGGAAAGCCGACTTGTACAGTTTTAAGCGAGTGGGCCTGCTCTTCTTCGAGCCATCCTGCATACCTTCCGCGAGCATCGGGCTCTTTTTGAACAACTGCCTTAGCCCCAGGTAGAACAGATAGCCGGCACCGATGATCTTCACCGCATTGAACAACCATTCGGAACTGGCAAGTAACGCCCCCAGCCCCAGCATGGCAGCGCTCGACAGGCAGAACAGGCCACTCGCATTACCAAGGGACGACCACACTGCGCTGCGCTGTCCGTGGGCCAAGCTGTTGTTGATCGCCATCAGGGTCGCAGGCCCTGGACTCGCAATGGCAATCGCAGCGACCAGGGTAAAAGCAAGAATCGAGTGAAACTCCATTTTCAACGCTCGTAGTGGGATATGCGTTGCATATTACAGAAGATGATCTAGCGCGGACTACCATGTGTTGGTCATGGAGTCGGTTGGTTTCAAAAGGTGATCCAACCCTTGCCCATTCACTCCTTGCTCGATTTGGGTATCGCTATACGGCTACTGGTCTTGACCTCGCGTAAAGCCAGACTGGACTGGATGGACGCAATACCCACCTGACGCCTGAGCACCTGCTCGATAAAGTCACTGTAGCTATCAAGATCCTCTGCCAACACTTGCAGCACGTAATCGGCATCCCCGGTGATCTTGTGACAGGACAACACTTCAGGCAATTGAGCAATCACCGCCTCGAAGGCGTCCGGAGCGTGATCGGCGTGGGTGGAAAAACGGATGTGCACGAACGCCATGATATCCAACCCCAGCATTCGTCGATCAAGGTTCGCCTGATAGCCCTTAATCACGCCCGCCTCCTCCATTCTCTTACGCCGCCTCCAGCATGGTGTCAGACTTAACGACAAGCGCTCACTGAGCTCAGCATTGGAAATACTCGCATCCTCCTGCAGCAATGCGAGGATTGCCAAGTCGGTATCGTCGAGACTGATGCGTTTGGATGATTTTTTCTGCATTACGCCATTCCAGAGTAAAAACGCCCGAATAATCTAGCAAACCACGAAAACAAAGCAAAGAAAGCGCATCCCTGCCGGAACAGAATATTTGCACTGGCTCACATTAACGGATGCGCAGAATGTTTACAGTTTTCAGTGATTCCCACCGCTTGCACCACGGCACCGAATTGAAGGACGGCGTGCTCAAGCCGTCGTTCGAACAGCCCAGTCGGGCCGATACCGTCCATAACCGTGTCAAGCAGGTAGGCCTTGGCCAAATCATCGAACCGCGAGCATTTGACCGGTCGTGTTACGTCAATGCGCACAGCGAGCGCTACGTCAGCTTTCTAGAAGGCGCCTGGTCAGAATGGTGCGCGACCGGACGTACGCACGACGCCCTACCGCTGGTATGGCCAGTGCGTGACCTGTCCAACGAGCAAGTCCCGACGTTCATCGACGGCAAGCTCGGTTTCTACGCCATGGACGCCGGCTCCCCGATTACCGCCACTACTTGGCAAGCGGTGAAAACCAGTGCAGACATCGCCCTCACCGGCCTGGCACTGATCGATGAAGGCCATGACAGTGCTTTTGCCCTGTGCCGACCGCCCGGCCATCACGCAGCGCGTGAATACATGGGCGGTTACTGCTATCTGAACAACGCCGCCATTGCTGCACAGCAGGCCATTACCCAAGGTGCCAAACGTATCGCCGTACTGGACGTCGACTTTCATCATGGCAACGGCACCCAGAACATTTTCTACGGGCGCAGTGACGTCATGTTTGTCTCGCTGCACGGTGAACCGGCGGTGTCCTATCCGTACTACTCAGGTTTCCGCCATGAAGTAGGCACAGGCCAAGGCGAAGGTTACAACCTGAACTATCCGATGCCGAAGAACACCACCTGGGAAAGTTATCGCAACGCCTTGCTCCACGCCTGCAAGAAACTCCAGCAATTTGGGCCTGAAGTGCTGGTGATTTCACTGGGCGTCGACACGTTCAAGGACGACCCCATCAGTCACTTCCTGCTGGAAAGTGAAGACTTCATCGGCATCGGAGAGCTGATCGCGAGCGTCGGCTGCCCCACCCTGTTCGTCATGGAAGGCGGCTACATGGTCGATGAGATCGGGATCAATGCGGTCAACGTACTGCATGGCTACGAGAGCAAACGCGCCTGAGTCATCCCCTGAATCGCAACGCTTCAACTATTGAATCGGAGAATAAAAATATGACTCTTTTTATAGACGTCGATCATGCTGCACGCCTGTTCGCCACGGTGGGAATCCGCCGGGCAATCCGCGAAATGGCTACTTATATTGAAGCGGACTATTTGCGCTGGGCGCGGTTTGATAAGTCGCCCCGTACCGCCAATCATTCGGCCGACGGTGTGATCGAGTTGATGCCCACCGACGATGGCCAACAATACTCCTTCAAATACGTGAATGGTCACCCGGGCAACGGTCAAAGCAATTTGCTGACGGTCATGGCCTTCGGTGTCCTGGCCGATGTCCACAGTGGCTATCCCACCTTACTCAGTGAACTGACGCTGACCACAGCTGTGCGCACGGCAGCGACCTCCGCCCTGGTCGCGCAGTCCTTGGCGCGCCCGGGTGCAAGCACCATGGCAATCATCGGAAACGGTGCCCAGAGCGAATTTCAGGCCCTCGCCTTCCACGAAATGCTGTCCATCAAGGAAATCCGCATTTTCGATATCGATCGCGACGCTTCACTTAAGTTGAAGCAGAACCTGTCAGCATTCCCGGAAATTGAGGTGATTCTGGCCAACTCGGTACAGGAAGCGGTCAAGGGCGCGCACATCGTCACCACGGTCACCGCAGACAAAGCCTATGCAACGATTCTGACGCCCGAGATGATTGAGCCCGGCATGCATATCAACGCCGTAGGCGGTGACTGCCCAGGCAAAACCGAACTGCACGCCGACATCCTGCGAAACGCCCGGGTCATCGTTGAATTCGAACCGCAAACCCGGATTGAAGGCGACATTCAACAGCTGGAAGCCGACTCTCCCGTCGTCGAATTCTTCCGGATTGTTCAGGGCGAAGTCCCGGGCCGCGAGAACGACGCACAGGTCACCGTGTTCGATTCGGTGGGTTTTGCCCTCGAAGACTTTTCGTCACTGCGCTACGTGCATGACCTGGCGCGGGAGCATGCAATCGGTGAGTGCATCCATCTGGTGCCGACGCCTGACAACATAAAAAACCTCTACCAACTGCTTGATCAGCAGCCAGCAATCGTCCCCTCACGCCTGCGCACAGTGAGTTGATAGCCATTGGTGATGCCCCTGAGCAAAGTGCCAAGGGGCTACTCACCGTGTGATTGGAGGACCAACCCTGCCGCCAGCAAATCACCACCGTCAGTAGCCGTTACATCTCCAACAAGAACGCTAAACACCCACTTTTCTGCCAAAACTCAAAAACATAAAATCAAGAGGTTTTGTAATGAAATCGACTCCGTCCGAGCGGGTTGAACAGCCCGCGCTGCAGCGCACGCTCAGCAATCGTCACATTCAGTTAATGGCCATGGGAGGCGCCATCGGTACCGGTCTGTTTATGGGTTCCGGGAAGATCATCGCCCTCTCCGGCACGTCTATCATCCTCATCTATATGATCATCGGTCTGTTCGTCTACTTCGTCATGCGTGCCATGGGCGAACTGTTACTTTCCAACTTGAACTTCAAAACCTTCGCGGATTTTGCCGGTGCCTATCTTGGCCCACGCGCAGCATTCTTTCTCGGCTGGTCATACTGGCTAAGCTGGAGCGTTGCAGTGATAGGTGATGCAGTCGTGGTGGGTGGATTTTTTCAGTATTGGTTCCCCGATGTACCCGCCTGGATACCGGCGATCGGCATGCTGATGACACTGTTCGCGTTGAACGTGCTGACTGTCAGGCTCTTTGGTGAAGTGGAGTTCTGGTTCGCGATCATCAAGATCATTGCCGTCGTCACCCTGATTGGCGTCAGCGTGGTGATGATTGCCAGCTCCTTTGTATCACCCAGTGGCGTCACCGCATCCCTGAACCACTTGCTGGATAAACAGGCCGCCTTCCCCAACGGCCTGTTTGGCTTCTTTGCAGGATTCCAGATGGCAATCTTCTCCTTTGCCGGCACCGAGCTGATCGGTACTGCAGCCGCCGAAACGCGATCCCCCGAGAAGACCCTGCCTAAAGCCATTAACTCGATTCCGCTGAGAATCATCCTGTTCTATGTGCTGGCACTGGCCTGCATTATTGCAGTGACTTCCTGGCAACAGGTTTCGCCCAACAAGAGCCCCTTTGTCGAGCTGTTTCTGGTCGCAGGGTTTCCCGCAGCAGCCGGCATCGTCAACTTTGTAGTACTGACATCCGCCGCCTCATCGGCCAACAGTGGCGTATTTTCATCCAGTCGCATGCTATTTGGACTGGCCAATCAGGACAATGCTCCGGGGATTTTCCGGCGTCTGTCGAGCAATAGCGTTCCTTTGCTGAGCCTGGCGTTCACCACACTGTTGATGCTGGTCGGCGTGCTGTTGCTGTTCATAGTTCCAGAAGTGATGACAGCGTTCACCATCGTTTCTACCGTGTCAGCAATCCTGGTGATATTCACTTGGTCGACTATCCTCGCGTCGTACATTGCCTATCGCAAAACTCGTCCTGAACTGCATGCGAAATCGATCTACAAGATGCCTGGCGGCGTGCCGATGGCCTGGTTCTCCTTGGCCTTTCTGGGCTTTGTTCTTTGTCTGCTGGCATTGAGACCAGACACCCGAATTGCCTTGATTGTCATGCCGGGGTGGTTCATATGGCTGGCAATTGCTTACCAGTTGACCTGTTCCAGAAAACCCAAACCCGCTGACGGCTCGGCAAATCAATACAGCTGATGTTCACCTGGTGCCTTTCGGTGCCGATTAGTGAAGATCGCCTCGGCGACGCGGCACTTCTAGGATAACTACAGGCTTAAGAGCCCCAACTGAAGGCCGTCATATTTCATTGACGGCCAACTGTACGGATGAACGATTCGGTTTGCTGACAAATGGTGAGACGCCGTAAGCAAAACTGTACCAACTCGTCCCTGTGACTCTCATTGCCAACTTCTCAAAATTCTCCAGAAAGTGTCGGGCCGTTTTTCCGTCCCGGTAAGCCATTACATACCAAACAAAAAAGGCCCTCTCGGGCCCTTTTGTACTCAAACCAAACTCATTTGGTCAGCCAGGATTCGACGGTGTCGGAACCATATGTCGCTTTCCACTCTTTCAAGGTTCGGTGATTCCCGTCCATTGTCTCAACGACAACATCTCTCGCAACATCTTCAATGCCCGGCCAAATGATCAAGATCTGCCAGAAAGCGTCCATCTATGTGTTCCCCTGCGGCTCACTGACTGGCGACAACGGCAATGACGCAATTATCTCAGCGTGGCAAACGTCGAGTATTTCATCAGCCAGAGAAGAATCATCTGGGCAGGCGCGCGACAACATGACCGCACCGATTGCATGCGCCAGCATGTCGATCATTTTTGCCCGTACCCCATCCTGCGGCGCGTCTTGCCTCGCTTTGTACTTTTCTTCGAGCGCTGCCAGCGTGCTTTCTACCCCGTTGGCAAAGGTGGCTTTCAACTCATCTGATTGACGCGCAGCGTCTCCACAAAGGGCCGCCATGGTGCAACCGCTGCCCCTGCCGTCTCGGTGATCCCTCGACACATACAAATCGATGAACTCAGCAACTTCGAGACCTTCGGAACTGGTCAGCGAATGCGAAAGACTGTTCGCTGCCGCTTCAGCCATCAAATCAGCCTTGGAGCCGAAGTGCTTGTAGAAACCGCCTTGCGTAAATCCGGCTGCTGCCATGAGTTCAGCCACCCCCACGCCATCGTAGCCACGCTCGCGAAACAGCTCTGAAACCACCAATGGCAGACACAGCGTGAAATAGCCAATATAAGTACCGAACGCTGTATTCAGCATGGCAAACGGCTCCAGCCCAAGCAGACCGAGCGCAGCATTGAAGATGCCGTTATCGCTGAGGAACACCTGCCATGAATAGGTGCGCACCAGGTAGCTGGTGAAGAACGGAGTGACCAGCAGCAACACCAGCAGCTGCTTTGCCGACTCGCGAAACTTGAAGGCGATTGTATAAGCGCAGGGAAAGGCCACCAGGCTGACCAGCACAGTGGCACCCGCCGCCATGGCGAGTGTATGGACGTAAGCATCCCAAAAGAAGCCGCGGCTGAGCATGTAGCTCCAGTTTTGCCACTCGAATGTCGGCACCATCCGGAAGTTACGTACAAGCCAAAAACTGATGGCCACCAGAAATGCCAGTGGAAATGCGAAGAAAATCAATTGCCAGATCAGGATAGGCATCGAGAAACAGAGGCCAAACCAGGGCAGGCGCCACACCCTCCTTGAACGGCGCTCTGTTCGGGCACCTGCATTACCGGAGAGTACCGACGGTGAAGTCTTCAACTTGTCTGAAATCATAGCGACCACCTCCACTCGTCTCGTCAAGCACCCTTGTATTGCGACCAGAAGTCATTCCACTCATCCAGACTCTGCCGGATCGGGAGTTCGCGGTACTTGATACGACCATCGCGTATGTCATCCATGACGTTGCGCTGGGCATGTCGACGTGAGAGTGGTGAGCAAACAGGTCGGCGACCGTCAGGCCCGGTTCAAAAATCGTAAGGCCCTCTCCAGGCGGCGCCATGACGACACGCTGGTCCTTGCCGACGGCCAGAACGGTGACTGGACGCCGCATGACCTGCGCCGCACAGGCGCGACCATGATGCAGGCCTTGGAGGGCAGCCTGGACGTCATCGATCGCTGTCAAAATCATGTACTGGCCGGGTCCCGGGTGAGGCGGCACTACCTGCATCATGATTATGCCGAAGAGAAAAAACGCGCCTGGAACCTGTTGGGCGACCGACTGAGTGCCGTGCTGTCCTCGACCTACGAGCATTCTCCGGCCGAATCGATGATGTCTTTTCCTGCATATACCGCGACTGGTTCTTTACCGCCCTCTTAAGTCGGCGTCTTCAGTGTTGAGTCCTCATAGTTGCGCACCGAGCACGTTCTTCAGCTTGATTTCGGCTTCATGATCGGCAGAAATCGACCAAAAGCAGTCATCCATTCAGGCGTCCGATCAGCGGCAAAAAATCCAATAAAGTCAGGTTTGAGAATCTTGCCATCTACCAGCAGTTTTTTACCTTCCTGGTTATTACCCTCCAACAGATAGTTTTCTGCCTAGACTTGTGTCTGTCCTGACATACAAATGCGCTCAAGGCATCGAGCCATATGAAAAACAAAAACAAGAGGAATCCCCCCGATGTTCAGATCTCTATACACAGTACTCGCCTGCGCTCTTGCATTAGGCACAATGAACGCGACCATGGCGGCAGATCCGGTGATTATCAAGTTCTCGCACGTGGTCGCTGAACAGACGCCCAAGGGCCAAGGCGCCTTGCTGTTCAAGAAACTGGTAGAGGAACGCTTGCCTGGCAAGGTCAAGGTCGAGGTCTATCCCAACTCGTCGCTGTTTGGTGATGGCAAGGAGATGGAAGCGCTGTTGCTGGGAGATGTGCAGATGATTGCGCCGTCCCTGGCCAAGTTCGAACAGTACACAAAGACCCTCCAGCTATTCGACCTGCCCTTCCTGTTTAATGACATCGCCGCCGTCAACCGCTTCCAGTTGAGCCCGCAGGGTCAGGGGCTGCTCAAATCCATGGAAAGTAAAAACATCACCGGCCTGGCCTACTGGCACAACGGGATGAAGCAATTGTCGGCCAACAAGGCACTGCGTGTCCCTGCCGATGCCCGTGGCCTGAAGTTCCGGGTGCAGGCGTCTGCCGTGCTCGAAGAACAGTTCAAGGCTGTGCGCGCCAATCCGCGCAAGATGAGTTTTGCCGAGGTTTATCAGGGGCTGCAGACCGGTGTGGTCAACGGTGCGGAGAACCCTTACTCGAATATCTACAGCCAGAAAATGCACGAAGTGCAGAAGTACATCACTGAGTCCAACCACGGTGTACTGGATTACATGCTGATCACCAACACCAAATTCTGGAACGGCCTGCCACCGGACGTTCGCAGCGAACTGGACAAGATTGTCGTGGAAGTCACCGCTCAGGTGAACAAGGAAGCGGCGCAGCTGAATGAGAGTGACAAGCAACGCATAATCGCGGCCAAAACGACCGAAATCATCATCCTGACACCGCAAGAACGCGAACAATGGCGAGAAGCGATGAAACCGGTATGGAAGATGTTCGAAGGCGATATCGGCCCTGAACTGATCTTTGCAGCCGAAACCGCCAACAAGGCTCAATGATCGCAAGGCAGGTGCTGCCGGCGCGGCGCCTGCCAGTCGTCACTCGATGTGAGAAGCCATCCATGAAAGCGCTTCGGCGAATCTGGGAACACTTCGAGGAAGGCTTTATCGTCTTCCTTCTGGCCGCCATGACCCTGGTCACGTTCGTTTACGTGATCCTCAACAATTTCTATAGCCTTTTCTACTGGCTTGCCGATCGTTGGCCAGGTGCAAGCGTCCCGCTGTTCGCCATTGGCGACGAAATCATGGGGATGGCTCAGGCGATGACCTGGAGCACTGCCCTGACCAAGGCCCTGTTTGGCTGGCTGATCTTTTTCGGACTGGCCTATGGCGTGCGCACGGCCGGGCATATCGGTGTTGACGCACTCGTCAGGCTGACCAGCCGATCGGTGCAAAAGTACATAGGCATTGTGGCCTGCCTGTGCTGCCTGGCCTATGCAGCACTGCTCAGCGTAGCCAGCTTCGAATGGATTCGGACGTTGATGATTGCAGGCATCGGTGCCGAGGATCTGGGCCATTTCGGTATCATGCAATGGCATATCGGGCTGATCGTACCTTTGGGTTTTGCCCTGGTCTTCATCCGCTTCGCTGAAATTCTCCTGCGCATCCTGCAGAACCGCCAGACCGGCCTGGGCCTGGCCGACGAAGCCGCTGACGTGTTGAAACTCGCCGAGCACAAGGATGACAAGTCATGACCATTGCTTTCTTGTTCGTGGCCCTGTTCGTCCTGATGTTCATCGGCGTTCCCATCGCCATTTCCCTCGGTCTGGCCGGTTCCTTGACCATCATTTTCTTCAGTCCCGATTCGGTGCGCTCGCTGGCGATCAAGCTGTTCGAGACCTCGGAGCATTACACGCTGCTGGCCATTCCGTTTTTCCTGCTCGCCGGCGCCTTCATGACCACCGGTGGTGTTGCCCGCCGGTTGATTGACTTTGCCAATGCCTGTGTCGGACATATTCGCGGCGGCCTGGCTATCGCTGCGGTGTTGGCCTGCATGCTGTTCGCCGCCCTCTCCGGCTCAAGTCCGGCGACGGTGGCTGCCGTGGGTTCAATCGCCATTGCCGGCATGGTCCGCTCCGGTTATCCGCAAGCCTTTGGCGCGGGGATCATCTGCAACGCCGGGACGCTCGGCATCCTCATCCCACCGTCAATCGTGATGGTGGTCTATGCCGCCGCCACCGAAACTTCCGTCGGCAAGCTGTTCATGGCCGGTGTGGTGCCAGGTCTGTTGTTGGGAACAGCGCTGATGGTGGCGATCTATATTGTCGCCGTTAGGAAAAACCTGCCCGCCTTGCCGCGCGCGACATTTCGGGAGTTGATGGGTACCGCACGCCAGGCAATATGGGGCCTGTTGCTGATGGTAATCATCCTGGGCGGCATCTATTCCGGGATGTTCACCCCGACCGAGGCGGCGGCGGTGGCGGCCGTTTACTCGGCGTTCGTCGCCTTGTTCGTCTACAAGGATCTGACGTTTCGTGAAACGCCAAAAGTCCTGCTGGAATCCGCCAAGCTGAGCATCATGCTGATGTTCATCATCGCCAACGCCATGCTTTTTGCCCACGTCCTGACCACCGAACAGCTCCCGCAGCAGATCACTGCCTGGGTGATTGACGCAGGCCTGACGCCCGTGACTTTCCTGCTGGTGGTCAACATTGTGCTGCTGATTGCCGGCGCGTTCATGGAGCCGTCGGCCATTATCCTGATCCTGGCGCCGATCCTCTTCCCCATCGCCATGAAACTGGGTATCGACCCGATTCACCTCGGCATCATCATGGTGGTCAACCTCGAAATCGGTCTGATTACCCCGCCGGTGGGCCTGAACCTGTTCGTCACCTCGGCGGTGACTGGTATGTCATTACCCGCCACCGTAAAAGCGGCTATGCCCTGGTTGACGATTTTGTTGCTGTTCCTGGTGCTGATTACCTATGTGCCGTGGATTTCGCTGGTGCTGCCAGCGTGGCTGGGCATGAACTGATCTCGCCTGCCCACCCCCTACTGCGCCGGAATCAACTAGAGTGGAATCACTCTGCATAAGCCATAACAAGACGGAGAGGTTCCCCATGCGAGTAAAAACACGCTTCGCCCTGCTGGCCGCCGCCACGCTGGCAATCAGTACCGCTGCGCAAGCCGCGCCGGTGTTCATCAACATCCTGACCGGGGGAACCAGCGGGGTTTACTACCCGATTGGTGTCGGCTTGTCACAGATCTACAGCGATGGCATTCCAGGCTCGAAGACCTCGGTTCAAGCCACCAAGGCCTCGGTGGAAAATCTCAACCTGTTGCAAGCCGGTCGAGGCGAGTTGGCGCTGGCACTGGGTGATTCGGTTGCCGATGCCAAAAACGGCGTGGAAGACGCTGGTTTCAAGGCACCGCTGACCAAGTTGCGTGCCATTGGCGGGGCCTACCCCAATTACATTCAGATCGTTGCCAGCAAGGAATCGGGGATCAAGACCCTCGCGGATCTCAAGGGCAAAACCATTTCGGTCGGAGCGCCCAAATCAGGTACCGAACTGAACGCGCGCGCGATCTTCAAAGCAGCAGGGCTAACCTATGAGGACATGGGTAAAGTGCAATACCTGCCCTTTGCCGAATCGGTCGAACTGATCAAGAACAGACAACTGGATGCGACATTGCAATCTTCCGGGTTGGGCATGGCGGCCATTCGCGACCTGTCCTCTGTCATGCCACTGAACTACATAGCGATCCCGACTGAAGTGGTCGCGAAAATCGGCAACCCGGCCTATCAGAGTGCAATGATTCCGGCCAACACGTATGACGGACAAACCGAAGCCGTGCCGACGGTTGCCATCACCAACATTCTGGTGACCCGCGCCGATGTGTCCGATGAAGTTGCCTATGAGATGACCAGACTGTTGTTCGATAACCTGACGCGTCTCGGTAACTCACATTCGGCAGCCAAGGACATCAAACTGGAAAGTGCAGCCAAAAACCTGCCGATCGCGCTGCATCCAGGTGCCGAACGCTACTACAAGGAAAAGGGCGCGCTGTAACCGCGCGAGGCGCAGTGGGCTTGGTTACCACTGCCCCATCGATTCTATCCAGCGTGGTCATGAGGCAGGCAGCTAATGAGTGACGAGCATCAGGGCATTTCCGCGAACCCGAGGGACTGGCCAAAAACCCTGTTTTACGTAGCGTTGCTGTTTTCGATTTTTCAAATCGTCACTGCGGCCTTTTCACCCATTTCAAGCCAGGTGCTACGTGCAGTACACGTCGGTTTCCTGCTCTGGGTGGTCTTTCTGAGTTACCCGGCTCACGGCAAGGCTCGTCCCTGGCAACCGCTGGCCTGGCTGCTCAGCCTGGGAGGGATCTTCACCGCCTTGTATCAATGGGTGTTCGAGGCTGACCTGATCCAGCGCTCCGGCGACCTGACGCCGGCAGACATGGTGATGGGTGTGTTGCTGATCGCTCTGGTCTTCGAAGCCGCCCGACGGGTGATGGGGATTGCGCTGCCGATCATCTGCGGCCTGTTCCTGGCCTACGGCTTGTTCGGTGAGTATCTACCCGGCGAACTGGCCCATCGGGGCTATGGCTTCGACCAGATCATCAATCAACTGTCCTTTGGTACTGAAGGGCTGTATGGGACGCCGACCTATGTTTCGGCCACCTACATCTTTTTGTTTATCCTGTTCGGCGCTTTCCTTGAAGAAGCCGGCATGATCAAGCTGTTTACCGACTTCGCCATGGGATTGTTCGGCCACAAGCTGGGGGGGCCGGCCAAGGTCGCCGTCGCCTCGTCAGCGTTGATGGGGACCATTACCGGCTCGGGGATTGCCAACGTCGTGACAACAGGGCAATTCACCATTCCACTGATGAAGCGCTTTGGCTATCGGCCCGCATTTGCTGGCGGAGTGGAAGCCACCTCCAGCATGGGCAGCCAGATAATGCCGCCGGTGATGGGCGCGGTAGCCTTCATCATGGCTGAAACCATCAATGTGCCGTTCGTGGAAGTTGCCAAGGCTGCATTGATACCCGCCATCCTTTATTTCGGTTCAGTGTTCTGGATGGTTCATCTGGAAGCCAAGCGCTCCAACCTCAAGGGATTGCCCAAAGACCAATGCCCCAGCGCATTAGGCGCCGTAAAGGAACGCTGGTATCTGCTGATCCCTCTGCTGGTTCTGGTTTACCTGCTGTTTTCCGGGCGCACCCCACTGTTCTCCGGCATGGTCGGATTGGCATTGACCGCCATCGTGATTCTCGGCTCGGCGATCATTCTCAAGGTGCAAAACTTCGGTCTGCGTTGTGCGTTCTGGGTTGCACTGGGCGTGCTGTGCACAGGCTTTTTTCAACTCGGAATCGCTGTGATTTTTGCGGTCATTGCGGTGCTGATGTTGATGTGCTGGTTCATCAAGGGCGGCCGGGAAACGCTGATTATCTGCCTGCACGCACTGGTCGAAGGCGCACGCCATGCGGTTCCGGTGGGGATCGCCTGTGCGCTGGTGGGCGTGATCATCGGTATAGTTTCGCTCACGGGCGTCGCCTCGACCTTTGCCGGTTACATATTGGCCATTGGCCGGGACAACCTGCTGTTGTCACTGATACTGACAATGGTCACCTGCCTGGTGCTGGGCATGGGCATTCCGACCATACCCAACTACATCATCACCAGTTCGATCGCAGCACCTGCCCTGTTGGAACTGGGTGTACCGCTGATCGTGTCGCACATGTTCGTGTTCTATTTCGGCATCCTCGCCGACCTGACACCACCGGTCGCCCTCGCCTGCTTTGCCGCAGCCCCCATCGCAAAAGAAAGCGGATTCAAGATCAGCCTGTGGGCAGTGCGCATTGCGCTGGCAGGTTTCGTCATTCCGTTCATGGCTGTCTATAACCCGGCGCTGATGCTGCAAGGTGACAATTTGTGGATGACGGCCTACATGCTGATCAAGACCATTCTGGCGGTCGGTCTCTGGGGAGTGGCGTCCACCGGCTATCTGCAACAGAAAATGGCCATCTGGGAACGCTTGTTGAGTCTTGGCGCGGGGGGCCTGTTGATCGTGGCGCTGCCGCTGACCGATGAAATCGGCTTCGCACTTGGGATTCTGGTGTTACTTCAGCACGTCTGGCGGTCCAGGCACGCAGGGATGGCCAACGCATGATCGGCTTGTGCCTGGGCCTGGCCGGCGGCGTCTGGGCCCAGTTGCCGGTGTCCCATTTCACGCTGGCGTGGAACCACAGCATCGAAAAGATTCGCTGGGAGGAAGACTATCGCGTCACCCGCAAAGGTCTGGTCCTGGAAGAAGCCAGGATCCGCGGTAACGGTGCGGGAATGGAGATGCCTGATGATGCTCGATTGGAAAACGGTAGTTGGCACTTCCAGCGCCGTTTGCCGCCCCTGCAACCCCTGAAATTGGGACGAACCCCCGAGGCTGGCGACTACCAGCTATGCGTTGACGGGACGTGTCAATTCATGAGCCGGTGGGTCGGATCACCCACCAGCAGCCAGCCTTTTCTACAGTTGTGGAGTTGCGAGACAGTCGGACAACCGCCATAGGACAACATTCGAGCACGAAATCCCTACTGAAGAATTCCGCCGATCTGTTGCATCGACAGTTCAAATCACCGTCGATATCAGCCCTTCTCAAAGGGCAGTAACCGGCCAAAAGTGGACCTTGAGCTGGCCATCAAATACTAGGCTTACTCCTCTCTCCTCTCTTTACGGCGAAGTGAATGGACACTCTAAGCAAGCTTGAAATCGAGGAGGTTCTCTCGGGCCGACTGCCTAACTGCACAATTTCCTGCTCGATTAATCCGGATAGCAGCCTCTCCGTAGACGTTATCGGTCCAGAATCCCATCAATTCACGATCATCAATATCGATCGGCTCCAGTATCACGGCGACGCGGGCATCAACAGGCTCGTTCGCGAGATCCTGGAAGAGATGGTCATCTCGCGGCAGTCCTCCAATCTTTGAGATCGCACTGTCAGTTGCCATTAAGCCGATAGGCTCTAGGCCTCACAGCTCGCGCCTGTGACCGCACGTGCATAGGCTATCGTCGCAACCTCTATCAAGGTCTTGCGCTCTTTCGAATCAATAATTCCTTTCTCCCGAAAATTGTCAGCGAGTCGAAGCAGTTCGTCGTACTGCTCCTGCGCATCCATCTGTTCTTCGGGGGTTCATCAGCAACTCATGCCAAGCGGAATACGCCCGTACCTTCATGTCATCGTGCATGGTTCTTCTCCCAGGTGTTTTTCGGTAGAAGTCGGAATAATGGAAGAAATTCACCGCATTGGACGTATGGCGTGACGCACAAATGCGCCGGGCTTTCTCGTATCAGCGACATGCTTTTCACGAAACGCTCACAGAATGGAGCGCAGATTGAGCTGACGAAAGGATTCGACCCCATACCCATACAGAGAGCCCGCTGTACGCGGGCTTTTTGTTTGTAATCTTCAAACGCCTCGACCTGCGTCGTCCCGCACGAAACCAAAGTGCACTGTTCCGTACGGCCTCCCAAGCTACCCGAGGTAAAACCTCCTCGTCCTCGAAAGACTGTTTATTTAATGTATTCAAAGATATAGCAGAGTAAAAATTCATACCCGACTCGCATTCTGACAAGATAATACAACTCATTGTAATTTAAAGATTTTTTAGAGTTTTCTACTAACCTTTTCCTAGCATCTGCCGATGGCTTTTTACAGGACACAGGGAGCAGTAGGAATGAGAAACAATCAACCAGTAATGCAGCGTGAGGTCGCGCTTGCACCCCTACAAAAACTCATATCCACAACTGAAGCGCCCCTATCTCCATAGACAATGGACTAACCGCCGCGCCTGTATCGCCCATGGCTGATTCAACTACGCTTTAGTAAGGTTGAAGACTGCCGAACCCGCAACTGGGAGGGTCCCGTGAACAGTCACTGGTGGCGCCGCCTGCTCTTGGTGATGATTCTGGTCTGGCTACCGACGGTTTCGGCGACGGCTGCGGGCAGTGTCGTGGTCCTGACCGTCAACGATGCTATTGGCCCGGCCAATGCCGACTACGTCGTGCGCGGCCTGACGCGTGCGGAGACCGAGGGCGCACAGTTGGTGGTCATCAAGCTCGACACCCCGGGCGGGCTTGACACTTCGATGCGCTTGATCATCAAGGCGATTCTGGCCAGCCCTCTACCAGTGGCCAGCTTCGTCGCCCCCAGTGGCGCACGTGCGGCCAGCGCCGGCACCTATATCCTATATGCCAGCCACATTGCCGCCATGACCCCGGGCACCAATCTAGGCGCCGCTACGCCGGTGCAGATCGGCGGCCTGCCCGGGACCGCGCCAGATCCACCGCGTCGACCAGCCGCACCTGCCACCGACAAAAACTCACCGCCCGAGCCGCTGGATACCCTGACTCGCAAACAGATCAACGATGCAGCAGCTTACATCCGCGGCCTAGCGCAACTGCGCGGACGTAACGCCGACTGGGCCGAACAAGCGGTACGTGAATCGCTCAGCCTGTCGGCCGACGAAGCGCTCAAACTCAAGGTGGTCGATTATGTGGCCAATGACGTGGCAGACCTGCTCAAGCAACTGGACGGTAAGAGCCTGAATGTCGCCGGTCAGACGTTAAAGCTGAAGACCACCGGGACTGCACTCATCGATCATGCGCCTGATTGGCGCACAAAACTGCTGGCGGTGATCACCAACCCCAGCGTGGCATTGCTGCTGATCATGTTCGGGGTCTATGGATTGATATTCGAATTCATGAACCCGGGATCGGGCGTCGGTGGGGTACTCGGTGGCATCTGCCTTTTGCTGGGGCTGTATGCGCTACAACTGTTGCCTGTGAATTACGCCGGGGTCGGACTGATTCTGCTAGGGCTCGCCTTCATGATCGCTGAGGCATTTCTACCGAGTTTTGGTGTAATCGGCTTCGGTGGGGTAGTTGCCTTTGTAGTCGGTGCAGTGATTTTAATGGACACCGATGTGCCAGGCTTCGGCATCCCGTTGACGCTGATCATCGGCGTGGCACTGATCAGCGCCCTGTTGTTGATGACTCTGGTCGGCATGGCGCTCAAGGCCCGACGCCGTGCCCTGGTCAGTGGCGATGCGGGCTTGGTCGGCAGCCTGGTCACGGTGACGGGGCTGTTGCCTGGCCTGCCTATGAGCGGCTGGGTACAACTACAGGGCGAAAAATGGCAAGTGCAGAGCCGCTCGCCCCTGCATCTGGGCCAACAGGTCCGGGTGGTGGCGCGCACGGGCGTGCTGCTGGACGTCACTGCGCTGGATGAAACGCCACCGCGAGGAGGTTGATTTATGTTCGTCGAATTGGGTTTTGGCGCGCTGCTAGCCCTGCTCCTTGTGTTGGTGTTCTCGGCCATCCGAATTCTGCGCGAATACTAGCGCGGAGAAGTGTTCCAACTCGGGCGCTTCTGGCGGGTCAAGGGCCGGGATTGATTCTGTTGATTCCGATGGTGCAACAGATGGTTCGCGTGGATTTGCGCACCGTGGTGCTCGATGTGCCGACACAGGATGTGATTACCTGCGACAACGTCTCGGTAAAGGTTAACGCAGTGCTCTACTTTCGGGTTCTCGACCCACAAAAGGCGATCATTCAGATCGAAGACTTCCTTATGGGCACCAGCCAGTTGGCGCAGACTACCCTGCGGGCCGTGCTCGGCAAACACGAGCTTGACGAGCTACTCGCCGGGCGAGAACGACTAAACACCGATATCCAGCAAGTGCTCGATGCCCAGACCGATGCCTGGGGGATCAAGGTGGCGAACGTCGAGATCAAGCACGTCGACCTCAATGAATCGATGATTCGCGCCATCGCCAAACAGGCGGAGGCCTAGCGTGAACGGCGGGCCAAGGTGATACATGCTGAAGGGGAATTGCAGGCTTCGGAGAAAGCTCATGCAGGCCGCCGAAATGCTTGGGCGCCAGCCTGGTACCATGCAGTTACGCTATATGCAGACACCGGGTGCCATCGCCGGGGACAAGAGCTCGACCATTGTATTTCCATTGCCGATTGAGTTTTTGAAAGGAATGGCTGTTGGCGCCGCCGCCGAATTGACTCAGTTGCCGAGATGTCATTGACCCTGTCTGATCCCTTGCGAACCATTGCCTGTGCTGGCCTTGTTCCGGTTAGAGGTGAGTCAGTATTCCATAGGCATGTGGGTCAATTCGACGGCGGCGCCAACAATCACCCCTACAAAGTCAGCCGCTATAGCGGCAAGGAATCGCTATGCCTGAAAAATGAAGAAGGCTTGGCCAGAATGCTACCGCTACATCGACATCATTGGGCCAGAGGGTCTTGAGGTGCACTGCATCACCTACCAGGTGATTGGCGAAACCGCGCAGTGCTACTACATCGGTGAGCATACCTGCGACCTGGTCAGCGGCCCGCAATACAGCTGGACCGCCGAAGCTGTGAAGAAGCGTCGCAAGCGCGTACTGAAGGAAGGCGGCAACTGGGGCCACCGCTTCGACTACACCGACAAGGCACTGGCGCTGCGATCGTACAAGGCGCGTAAGTCTTGGCAGATGCGGCACGCGCAATTATCGATGGGGCCTGCCAGGGCGGCTATTGGGTACTTCGGCAATCTCGACGTTGAAAGCACGATTCCTGTCAAGACCGTGACGATCCCGAACGAATACATTCAGGGCTTGGGCTGGGGGGATTGCTGATGATCCTCCTACCAATAGCAGCGCCGCGCTATATGCTCTGGCTCATCTACAAGGGGCCGCGACGGTAAGGGTTCACCCCACCAGTCACCTCAGGGGAGAGAGCGTGTACGCAACTGGCGAGGTGAACCAATAAACCGTAGCTCACCTTCAAAGTGTGCCTGACGCCCTTCATCTGATTTCCACAATCCAATGAGCACAGAAGGTGCTGCGGAATTATTTCTAAAATGCGGATGACTGCCCAGGCTGACTCTCCTCCTGAATAGCGTTCGCTCGATTTGGCAAAACCACATTCCCTGTCGCGATTTTGCGTGCGCAACTGACACCCCAAGTTAGCGCAGTTGTCATGGTGTCGTTGGGCAAGCAATCGTGGGCCTCCTCAAACAGTGGAGCTCCGTTTTTGTAGTACACACCGATAAAAAGTTGCGTTCTTCCCTTCCTGGAAATTCTGGTCTGAACGTCGACAGTAGTGCCGTCTCTGAGCACCTCTTCGTAGGACCGACAGTGCAACTCGCAGTCAGCCCACAGCCAATACGCGGAACCTCTACGCATCATCTTTGCGGCCTCCTTCCTATTCGAATCTCGAAGAAATCAACAGAGAAGGAAACAAATAGTACGGCAAATGGTGAGTGTCAATTTCCGAACGGTAGACATTTGTCGGCCGCTTTCATCTGGCCGATCATGATCGGTCTCGGCATGCTCTATGTACCGCTGGATAGCGTGGTAAAGGTGTTCTCGGTTGGCTATGTGCTGGTCTGCGTATCGGTTGTGGGCTCGATGACAGTCGCGGGTTTCTTTATTGGCAAAGTGATGAAGATGCATCCCATCGAGTCGGCCATTGTGACCTGCTGCCACAGCGGTCTCGGAGTCACTGGAGACGTAGCAATTCTCTCGGCCTCCAATCGGATGTCGTAGATGCCTTTCGCTCAGATCTCGACGCGCATTGGCGGTCCATCGACGGTAATTCTCGCAACTATTTTGTTAGGTATTTTCGCTTGAATGGATAGGAGGCGCCACGATGCAGGCAATACCTGATGAGGCGCCAGCATCAGTTGCAGCCCAAATGGAGCGTTGAGGATTCCACCCAGAGCCAGTCGTTTTGTAGGGGTAAAAACGCCTAAAAATAAAAAGGGGTCACGAGATAAAACCTCGCAACCCCTTGAATTATATGGTCGGGACGGAGTGATTCGAACACTCGACCCCTAGCACCCCATGCTTGGGACTGAACACGACTAACCAACTGTTTTATAAAGAAAAAGCATTCTATTTCGTGTGGCAAATCAATCGTATTTTTGTGCTTATGCAAACGGTAAACCGTGGCTTGCAGCGGAGGTTTTGCGCGCGTTCTTTTTAAATCGAGAAGCCCCTCACAAACACCACCTATGATGACTACTGAGGTAACTAAATCATCACCAAGTAAAAGGAGAAATTCATGAAAGTAGCATCAGGGCTTCTTTTGGCGGCGTTGAGTATGAGTGTCGCCCATGCAGAAACGATTGAGATTCGTGCTCAGGATTACATTAGTAACCAGAATGTCGCAAGCGGTGCCCCTGATGGCTATGGGGACTGCATTGTCACTAGAAGACCGGGGAAATTGCCTACGTCTGCCGAATACGAATTCAAAGTAACAGAAGCAGGCAAATACCAACTGGTGATGAGCTACGCGGCCTTGGACCCGCGGCCTGTGTCAATCAAAGTAAACGGACAGAACATTTCCAGCAATGCAGCATCTGCCCCGACGGGAGGATGGTTTGAGGGCAATCGTATCGATTCTAAAGAAGGCATAATTAAGCTTGAAGCAGGCGAAAACAAAATTGTAGTTTCCCGTGATTCAGATTTTCCACACATCCACAGCCTTACAGTAGTCGGACCACAACAATAGCGGAGCGGAGCTGATAACTCCTGGACTTTTCTCCTACCGGTAACAAGTCGGTATTCATGGGTTCATCACCGGTAGGAGACATGACCACCACCATGTCAAGGTGACCCCGAAACCAATACAGGCCATTGATCCATAAGGAAATACAGTGATTTTTGGCAGGTGCAAATCCGCCATACCAAGCCATAAAAATCAATAACTTAGCGTTGTATATTCCTACAGTAGTTCCCCTCCCTGGCATCCTGCCGAACGAGTTTAACAAATCTCCCATTACATTTTTCTGACTGCTACGCTGAGCTCCTCACGGAGGATTCGCGATGCCCAATTCAGACCTGCTCCCTTCCCTGCTATACAAGATCAACGAAAACCAGCTGGCTCTCGAAGCCGCAATTCTGGAGCTTTCGAACTGGGTCGAGCAGCGCGGCTCCGCGGACGTCGCCGACAATGTTCGTGGCGCCCTGGAAGCCATCGATAAGAACGAAGAGTTCATCAAGATGACGCTCGCGGTTTTAATGACGCTCGAGTGAGTGAGCGCGACCGAAGCCTCCACGACGGAAACTCTGCTACGCCAAACAGTGGCGAACCACAGTCTGGACCTGCCACACATTTGCGATGCGTGAGGAAAGGCTCGGCCTACGTGGACTCAATCCACTTGTGTGGGGGGAGTGATAAGAGACCGAAATTGTTCTAGCGATGGGTTTTGCATCTCATCAGAACAACCCGGTATGCTAGGGAAATGGGGAGTGGTGGCGAATGGCTATCCGTGACAATTTCTATGAGGCTAGGTGATTAAGACCCCGCCTCTGACGTGCATCGGCGGGGCTCATCTGAAGCAACAACCAAAGCCGCTAAGCTCTCATCATCCTTGCATCCTTCAGTACGTTTGGTTTTTCTTCAGTGAAGTCTTGATAGTAGAGGGATCTATGCCAAATGCAATATCCGAACTGCTTGCAGTCGGTAAAAAAATTGATTTTGAGAACGTGAATGAAGCGGAAACACGGCTCAAGCTCATCGACAAGGTACTTTTCGAGGTTCTCGGATGGACTCACAATGACGTACAAGTCGAAGAGCGTGTTTCCGAGGATGGGAGTACGACGTATGCCGACTATGTAATACGAACAGCGAGCACAGCATTCATTTTAGAAGCCAAAAAGGTCGGTGTCGCGTTTAAAACACAAGCAAAGGACAGGCGTTTAAAACTAACGAAATCCAATATCTTCGGTGACCTTGAGGAAGCCGTAATACAAGCGCGTGATTATTGCCGCAAGCTGGGCATTCAGTTTGCCGTCGTGACCAATGGCAATCAATGGGTCGTTTTTCCAGCAAATCGAACTGACCAAGTCACCTTTCAAAATTCCTACGCACTGGTCTTCAACTCACTTGAATCAATACTAGTTAGCGATTATTCGGAATTCACAGACTTACTGTCAAGAAACGCTGTCGTCAACTCAAGCCTTGAAAACATGCTCTTAGGCTACAGCGAAGACCAGGTGGAAGGTCGGCGCCTGAGAAACTTCTTCCAGAGCCCTAGATCAGAGTCTAGAAACTCGATCTATCCCCTAATCGAGACCGCGATCACAACTTCATTTTCGGATACCATCATCGAAATGGATCCGGAACTATTCGAAAGATGCTATGTGAATTCACCTGAGAAAATTAAATTTGACAGGCGAATTAATATGCACATATCAAAAAGTCAGCATTTATTTAGCTCTCAACCCGTCCGACCTATGCAAAGGAAGGATGCAAACTTTCTAAAAGAACGCATCAGGAATCTTCAAAGCAAATCCAAGCCGCTGGCAATAGTTATACTCGGAAGTGTCGGAGCTGGGAAAACCACTTTCTTGCACTATACCCGCAACGTGACTGCTGCGCCGGTCTTCGAGAAAAAACCAGGACAGGCTTATCCACACTGGATAGCAATTAATTTCCTAAAGTACACCAATGACAAACTTCCAGTTGATTACATTTATGAAGGTATAAAAGACTACCTCATCGATGATGCGTATTTCTCAGACTATCATCTATGCATCGAAAAAGCTTACAACAAAGAAATTGAAGCAATTAGGAAGGGACCTGCATTCCTGATTGCCCAAAACAAAGAGAAATTTGACGAACTAATAACAAAAAAACTTACTGAAGATTACGACAACATCAAGCCGTACGTCGACAAACTACTTAGCTACTCTACATCGCAAGCTCCAATTTTTTTGGTTATAGACAACATCGACCAATTGGAGGAGAAACTCCAGTCAAGTATTTTCACTGAGGCAGTTGCATTTTCGTCAAAACTTAATCTAAACCTCGTCATTGCTCTGCGTAGCTCTACTTACGTAGAACACCGCAACTCACCAGCCTTCAATGCCTTCGATTTCGATCCAATTCTCATAGAGCCTCCGAAAATCGAAGCAGTCTTATCGAAGCGTTTTTTCCTTGCCACTAATTTAATATCCGGTCAATCCGGAGACTTCACTTCTGAAAACGGCATGAAAGTTCATGTGGCCGACCTAGCCGTTCTTATTGAGTTGATACAGAGTTCGGTACTCGGAACAGATGTAGGAAGCCTTCTGGAAGTACTAGCCTCGGGAGACGTACGAAACGCGTTGAGAATGACCCGCGAGTTCATTGAACACGGATACTCAAATCCAGGCAAAGCATACAACACTCATAAATCAGGCGGAAAATACACACTACCTAAGCACGAAGCGCTAAGAGCCATCCTGCTGGGCAATCAGTCGGTATACAACGAGGCTTTTTCTCCAATTGGTAACCCGTATGACTCTCACCTAGAGCGAACCACTCTTCAACTCACTCGACTATTTGTATTATCAGCGCTAGTGCAATACTCTTCAGACGCTTCTTTCCAATATTTAGACGGGATAGAAATCAATAGATTTCTACGCTCAGTAGGAATTGGCGATGAAGTGGCATTAAAAGTTCTGAATGATCTATGTCGCTTCCGATTTTGTTATACCGGAGGCCACGGACCTGCCGATTTCAAATCGAGTTATTACCCGAGTCGACTGGGGGGATACATTATTAGAGACCTGATCGCAAACTTCATGTTTGTAGAGAACCTGATGATGGACACATTCGTTGCCGACGAAAAAGTCTGGGAACAACTTAACACTCTCGGCAGACAAATCTCTAACAGCTACAACAGCAGAACTATGCGCGTGTATTATCGCATAGAGCGAGTAAAAGCATTCCATGCTTACATGACTGATTTGTACTCTGTATTGTGCGACGAAGCTGTTAGAAGGGTCCTACCAAAAGAATGGCACGTCAATGTGCTAAAAGAAATCTATCCAGCTCTAGTGCTGAACATGAGAAACGCACTCGAGTCAGCCGAGCGAAACTACGGTCCTTTACCTGAAGCACTTATCAGACCTGTCTAAGTTGGACAATTTAAATAATGAGTGCCCTCTATTGGGCCCTCATCATCACCACCGATAGCGTCGGCAGCAATGTGCTCAAACAAGGTCGTAAGCTGATCAAGCCGGCTAACGACCTACTTCTCTGACATAAGCTTGGCACGCCGCCAGCGCAATCAATCCTTGGTCGCCGGCGTCGGTAATGGCGACAATTCGTTGAGCATGCGCTGGGTCAAGTCGGGCGCGCGTTCCTCCATAAACCACGCCACCGGCGCCGGTGCGGGTTGGCACTGAACAGCCACCGGCTGAATCCGTGGCGTCGAGAAGGACTGACAGCCGCAAATCAGAAGTGGCAAGGCGATCGCGCAGGCGCGCCTGGTTCGTTTGAGCATCGCTCAGCTCCTTGTAGTGGGATTGTTCGCTAGCCGACAGGTGCTGCTCGAGTGCCAGGCGCTTGTCCTGATCAGCACGAAGCTGGGCTGCGGCGGCAATGCTGAGCGCGTCGAGGTCTGACTGGTGCAGCCCGGCCTGCTCGGCCAGCCTCTTTCCATAACGCCAGTCCTGAACCTTCCAGATGCCACCAGCGGTGACCAGCACCAGCAGCAGAACGCCTGCGAGAGCGAGCTTCAGTGCACCAAGACTCATGGCACGTCCCTGAAGAAAACGTGGCCGCCCAGCTTGAGGGTCTGTTTCGCTTTCGCCGCCCAAGCCGGCGCCTTGATGGTGGTCGCGTAATAGTGCGTGGCACCGCCGGTGGGATCCGGCACCTTTCCATCGATCACCTGGTCAGCTGCAATCCGCGCCTGCGCGAGCTCGCGGAACGGGATCTGCTTGGCGCCACTCAGGTAGGCGAAGTTCGGGTCGTTCCTGTTCCAGCAGCTGAACTGGTACGGCATCTGGCACACACCGGCATAGCCCTCCCCCCACCACGACTTGGCCTTGCCGTCGTTGACCCGATTTCGGATGGTCCAGGCAACAGCGATCTGGCCGATGAGGCTTTCACCGCGAGCTTCGCCCCACAGTGTACGAGCAAGGACGTCGCGGTCTTTCTCTGTGAAAGTCATACATTTCTCCAGGCAAAAAAATACCCGCTCGGTGGCGGGAAAAGTTTGTGGTGCTGGTACGATGCTCAGCGCCCAAGCATGGCGTTTTAATCAAACGGATCTGCGAACACCAATGACATCTTTATCCGAATCGGTGCAGCCAGCGGTCGACAAGCACTTGAGTCACCCGAAGTACCGGCCAGATATTGACGGGCTGCGCGCAATCGCGGTGCTATCTGTTGTTGCATTCCATGCCTTTCCATCCTTGATACAGGGTGGGTTTGTCGGTGTTGATGTCTTTTTCGTAATTTCCGGCTTTCTGATTTCCAGCATCATTTTCGGCAGCCTTGAAAAAAATAGCTTCAGCTTCGTGGACTTCTATAGCCGCCGCGTTAACCGGATTTTCCCCGCGCTCTTACTCATGCTGGCTGCCACCTGGGCCTTCGGCTGGTTCAGCCTGCTCGCTGACGAATACACTCAGTTGGGCAAACACATTGCCGGTGGGACCGCGTTTGTATCGAACTTCGTGCTGCTGGGTGAATCCGGCTACTTCGATAACAGCGCCGAGACCAAGCTGCTTTTGCACCTGTGGTCGCTCGGGATTGAGGAGCAGTTCTATCTGGTTTGGCCGCTCATGGTCTGGGCCGCCTGGAAAGCCCGGATCAAGACGCTGATCTTGATTGCCCTGGTGGGCGGCATCTCGTTCACGCTTAATGTCATGAGCGTGCATACCGACCCCGTGGCGACGTTCTACTCCCCCCAGACCCGATTTTGGGAGTTGTTGGTCGGCTCATTGCTGGCCTACGTGACCCTGCACAAACACCATTTTTTCCCAGCGTGGAGAGACACAAGCGGCCCGACGGTTCGAAATATCCAATCGCTGGCAGGGCTGTCGTTGCTCGTCACTGCCTTTGCCCTGACCACGAAGAACAATCAATTCCCGGGCTGGTGGGCGCTGTTGCCAACCATTGGTGCGGCACTGATCATCGCCGCCGGGCCTTTCGCTTGGATCAACAAGACCGTCCTGTCCAACCGACTGCTCGTCTGGTTCGGCCTCATCAGCTTCCCGCTTTACCTTTGGCACTGGCCGCTTTTGACTTTCGCCAGAATCATGAACAGCGAGACGCCGAACACCGCTATCCGGCTTGCGGCAGTCATCGCCAGCGTGTTCCTGGCTTGGCTGACATATCGCTTCGTCGAAAAACCGATCCGCTACAGAGTAAATCCTCGGCGCGCCGTTGCAATGTTGTCGATCGCATTGATAGGTGTCGGACTCGCTGGTTATGCAACGCTGAAATTTGAAGGTTTGCCTTCGCGCTTCCCGGCAGACATACAAGGGATCGCGGGCTTCAAATACGAATTTTTAACAGATGCCCGCAACCCAGAATGTTGGATCGGAGTAGCGGCCCCTTACGATGGGTTCGCCGGGAAATGCCTAACCGAAGCCGGAAATAAACCCGGCGAAGGGATTTTAATTTGGGGCGATTCCCACGCTGCGAGACTCTACCCTGGCATCGCTGCAGTCATTGGAGATAAAACCAAGGTTCTTCAGGCAACGCGAAGCTCGTGCCCACCAATCTTGGATTTTTCTGATGCCATATGTACAGCGAGCAACAACTACATCTTATCGACTATCAAGAAAAGTCAACCGCATACAGTAATCCTCTTCGGAGCATGGGGCCGATACGGCGCTGACTGGAGTGCCGGATCTAAAGACCAGGCAAAGCTTTTGCACACGATAAACGAAATAATTGCATCTGGAATTCAGAACGTTATCGTTCTTGGTCCATCCCCGGAATGGCTTGACCCACTTCCTAAGCTTGTCTACAACAGCTGGAAGAACAGCTATCCGCGACACATAGTTCCGGAAAGAATGAGCGACCACCTCAATCCAGGAACAAAGATTGTGGACAACTATTTTCGGGAATTTATTCCAAAATCAGGAGCAACACTAGTCCCGCTTTATGATTTCTTATGTAACAGAGATGGCTGCATGACCCATATTGATGGATGTGTGAAAAAACTTACAACATGGGACTACGGCCACCTAACGACTGAAGGAGCGACATTCGTTGCTCAGAAATTTTTAGATCTCGGAATTATCAAATAACCGAGCGAAACTAGAGCCTTTCAAGGCGGGAAACTACATCAATGGTAGCCCGCCAGACCCAGATCACTGCGAAGCACTAGGCACGTGCGCCCCATAAACGCTCATTACTTTTGCAACATCCTCATCCTTCATAGAAGGATCGAATGTAAACGTCCCATCATCACCCCAAGAGAATGGGAGGCCGAGCAACCCGGCTGCCTTCAATTCATCCGAGAAGTTTTCGCCAATTTCATTGTCCATACACTCACCCTCTGGTCGAAACGTTTATCGAGTTGATGGCAGCGGTCCAAGTGGCGGTGAATCCGGCCGTCGCAAAACCGAAGATCGTGGCGTAATGAAACCCTTCCGCGGCGCTAACAGGCCCAATCGACCCGCAGGCCGAATCCTGGCCGACTGGCGGGCTAATCCTGGCATTTGAGATTGGTGTGGTGCCATCAAGGTTGCCTTGGGTACCGAACGTACCGACCGTGTTTTGCGAGGCATAACCGGTTACGCTGATCAGGATCCCTTCATCACTCCACGCTAGAAACTGTGCGCGCTCGGTGGAACTCAGTTCTACAAATGAAGCGCTGGTCGTGGACCGGCTGGCAACAAACGTATTGATTGCCTGTATCCCTCTTCGGTTGAACCAGTTCAGGCAAAACTTCTGAGTGGACGAGTCCACGAATTGGCTGGACGCGTTGGTGTAGATCATGCCGACCAATGTGCGTGTCGCATCACCGCTTTTTTGCTCAATGCCGGTCGTACCGGTGGTATGCCCGGTAGTGGAAAGCTCCAGCGTCATCGTGCCAGAACTCATGAACACATAGACGTAGTAGAGCGTCGAGGCTGCGAGGCTGGCGTTGCTGATCGTGATACCCGCCCCCGGGATCGGTTGCGGAACACCATTGATGATCATGTTGTTGCCGTTGTAAGGGGACAGCTTCAATTGGGTTGCGCTGTTCACCGAGAGCCGGCACTGACCGTGGCCAATTTGCGATAGTTGGACTGCATGGGAGCTCTGCAATGCGGCCCCCACTTGCAGGCCGCCGCCTGTGCACATCAACAGTTGCACGGCGTTGGAGGTGCTGGAGTAGACACCGACGGCGCGGCCGTTCGCAAACAGCTCGCCCCCCTGCAGTGCGCCGAGCGCCTGGCCAACCAGCGGAATAGCCGTCAACCCGTTTACCGATATGGTTGTTGCGCCGGTATTCGTGAACTTCGGCTTGAAGTAGATCAGCATTCCATCGGTGAGCGCTGTCAGGATCGGCGAAAGGTTCACCGCCACCGCGTTCACAATGCCGCCATCAACCGCGTAGTTCGCGGTGTTACTCTGAACCTGTGAAATCTGCGGAGCGTGCTGGCTTCTTGATGCAGGCGACACCTGAAGACCGCCACCTGTGCTATCGATCAGTACCCAGCCGCCAATCACGCTGTTGTACTGAACCCACACATCTCCTGACGCAAC
Organism: Pseudomonas sp. KH_046_1; assembly: GCF_057839025.1. NCBI lineage: Bacteria > Pseudomonadati > Pseudomonadota > Gammaproteobacteria > Pseudomonadales > Pseudomonadaceae > Pseudomonas > Pseudomonas sp. KH_046_1. The sequence continues at coordinate 2,270,127 of NZ_CM174481.1, read as the reverse complement.
AATCTCGCCACCTTGAAGGCTCGTGTGCGCAGCCCCCACGATCGGCAAGGGGGCGAGTCCACTGGGGCTAAATGTGCTGGAACCCGTGTTGGCATTTGCGGCCCTGAACTTCAGGGTCATCCCATCCTTGATGGCAGTGATCGCAGGCGAATAGATCGCCAAATAAGCGTTTACCGTGCCAATGTCGACCGCATACCGCATCGCATCGGTCTGGGCCGCCTGCACAATGCCAGATGGGAGCAGCGGAGCCACTGCGTACTGGGCGATACTGCCAGCGGTGATTGTGGTTTGACCGAAAGCAACTGTGACCACATACAGGCCGACATAGCCCGCATCCGGCGACGGTGTTACCTGGCTATTGGTTACAGCAGATGCACCCGCCTTTACGGAAACAATGGCCGACCCTTTGCGGATCGTATTCTGTGGAAGTCCGTTGTTCCCCATGCCACTGAAAGGAAGCGCTGGATTGGCACTGTTGTAGTAGGGGAGCAGCACCGGCGCCGAGTCGGTGTCCTGGTATGTAACCTGGATCAAATAATTGATCGACTGACCAGTAGTGCCTGGGGCTGGGCAGCCCAACGTCACACCGTCCAGCATGACCCCCTGTTTCAGGATCGAATGCGTGGTGTCCGCCGGCAGCGAAGAGAATGCCAGCGCATCAATGGCGGTCATGCTGTAGATTTCGCCAGCCGCGCAGACCACCTGCAAGGACGCCGGGCCAGTTGGCGTGACCGCGAAGCCACTTGCGATGTTGGCGGTGCCGAGTACTGCGGAAGACAGCTTCGCCATGCCGATCATGGCGTCTTTAGTCGCCTGGAGCAGGCTGGCTTCCGTCAGAAGCTGGCCTGGGTATGTAATCTGTCTGTCCATGGAATCCCCAATAAAAAGCCCGCTCAAGGCGGGCTATAGAGTTGAAAGTGCGGAGTTAGTTGGTGATCCGGTACCAGATCGTCGTGCCGAACATCTTTGTTTGCTCCAGTGCTGCGACAATGTCCGCATCGGAGACGGATGGCGCTAACTGCGCCGCCGGCAAAAGCCAGCTTGTGGCGGACAGGCCAAACCAGTTGGTATGAATGCCAGGCCAGTTGCCTACGCCTTCACCCAGCGGGCGGTAGGCCGTGACGAATGCCTGATAAGGGCAGCTCGTTGAGCCAAGAGGTCCGGCCACCCCAAGATAAAGAGTAGAGCCCAGACATCCACAATCATCCGGCTTTGCCGGTTCGACAATCTGCGGGTGGCGACCAGTCAAGTCGAACAACACCTGATCAATGCTTCGTCGTGTGGTGCGCTCTCTGAAGATGTTGATCAGGATTCGGTTGAGGTAACTGGCATCGAGCTGGCCGGATAGTCGAACTAGGGTGCTGCCGAAGAAATCCAGCCCAATCATGTCGAGCCAGCCGTCCGAGGCGGTTTTGATCCGTGTCTGGCTTTTGGCATAGAGATAGAGGGTGAACCCCCACGACAGCGCCTGCGCATAACCCCATAGCAATGCATCCCTGACGGGGTTGGTATCGCCGAACCAGCCGAGTGGAAGCAGGTTTTTAAGCCTGCCGAACATGTCTGTTTGGTCGCCAACGCTCATTTAAGCCACCGTCACTGTACCTGGTCGGATGACCTGTTTATTGGTAGCCCCTAAATCAGCAGTGCCGCCATTAAGCAGTACGCCGGAGACATTCGTGATTGCCGGGCTGACGCCATAAGCAATGGCCGCAAGCTGGGTGTATGGCAGGATCTGACCAAGCGTCAACCCAGAGATATAGGTCTGAATGGCCGTGGTGACGTTCGCCACCACTGCGCTATGGATTACGGAGGCATCCGTCGTGATCGTCATGCCGACGTTGGCCGTCACCAGCACCGGGGCGAACACTCCGTAGCGGGTTGTGAACCCGCGAACCGACTCGATCGCGGCTCCTGCACTGACCAGAAATGCCCCTGAAGGCGCCCCGCTCCCGTCGTCAACCACAGCATAGAAGTAGCCGTACAGAAGGTTGCCGCTATAGTCCTGATTTTCGGTCAGCGTGTATGAAACACCCTGCTGCATCGACGCCAAGGCATAACCGATCGCGGCCTTGGTGGCCTTCGACAGGGATTGCACCCACAGTACAAACCTGGCGCGAAACGCCGAGTCTCCTTCCGGGTCAACACCATTGGTGAAGACCGCAGAGTTCGTAACCGTGTCGACGCCGCTGATGCTGCCGACGATGATTGTTACCGTCCCAATAAGGGCATTACCGGCCGCACCCGCCGTACTGGCGATGACCGGGACCGTGGCCGATGCAGTACCAGTCGGTATCAGGTAACCGCCGAGAGTGGCGTTGTAGAGCACATTTGTGGTGTCGATGGTCACCGCATACTGCTGCGAGCCATCGGTTGACCCCACCAGCGATCCGATTGGGATCAGCGCGGAGTTGGTCGGGGTGAAGCGAGAATAGGTCACGCTACCGGTGGCGAAGCTGGCAGACAGGCGATAGAAGCCGTAATCCGCCATCCAGCTATCAAGGTCGGCACCGGATGATGTTGCGGCCCGGGTCGTGGCCAACAATGTGACGATCAGCTGCTGGAGCCATTGCAGGACGCTGGCATTGCTTTCGGTGATGGCCCGCAACAAAGAGCCAATGGTGAAATCGACGAGCCCTGCGGCTCGCCCCTGAAGCGCCGTCACCTGGTCGCGAACGAGCGTGGTGAAGTCTTTGATATTGAGCGATGCCATATCAGCGATTTACCTCAAACGAGAGCGTCACCGGTTCGCCCAGGGGCGAATCGGTGTAGCCGATATTGACGGAGAGTGTGTCGTTCGACGGCGTGACGGAGATCACCGGGGCAGGTGTTTTGGCGACGCAATCCTCGAGCAGGATCTGGCCTCGGATGAGCGCGATGATCTCGGGAATGTTGGTCAGCGCGCCGACATATCGGCCAAGCCCGGCGCCGTACTCCGGATGAAACAGGTAGTCGCCCGGGTTGGTGATGAGTCGGCGCAGAACCCGCTGCTTGCCGCGCTCAATACTTTCCACGGGTGATAAGCTCCCGGTTGGGGACAGGGAAAGATCGTCTCCGGGGTAGTGATTCAGGTCTTTCATGGCACTGGCACTCCAGATGTCCCTGTGCCGTCCTGCACTTGGCTGGTTCTGTGGTTTTTCAGGCTGATCGTGTCGGCCTTGACGTCGCCGCCTACAACAACGATGCCGTCCGCGTCAGTAACCGTGAGCTTGTGGTCCATCGTCACCGGGCCGCCGGTGAAGTGGTGTTGCGGGGCGTCGTAGTTGATGGCGACACCTGAATGCAGCGACACGGTGCCGTCGTTGTGGAACTTGAGCAGCGAACCGGACTCATGAATGACCCACGTCTCGCCGGCCGGTACCGCCGGCGGCGGCCGATCATCGTTGAAGTAGCGCCCGGTCACTTTGCCCAGTTGCGGATCTCCGCCATCGAAGGTGACGCACACCTCGTCGCCGATCTGCGGGCCGGCCAGCACGCCCCAACCATTGCCCACCCCCAATGCAGAAAGCTGAATCCAACCGGTGTCATAGCCGTCAGGCTGGATCGTGACCTTCACGCAGTGACTGCCGGGGTCGTAACCGGAAATGGTTCCGGAGCGCGAGTAAGTCGCACCGTTGTCCTGGTGCTGACGCTGCGCATTCAATAGTTCTGCGGTCGCGCTCACGGAAGCACCATTGAGTTGGGATTGTGGTTTTTGGCCGAGAAACTCATCGTGTAGCCGTACTCGTAACTGAGTGACCGGCGGACGGAATCGGCGTAATAGAGTTGGTCGAAGGCCGAATTTGTACCCTCTACGCGAATGATCGTGCTCGGCGTCAGCGTGTTGTCGCCGGGCGTCGAGCCGCTCATGCGCATTTCGTGGTCAGTGATTTGCTTGTGGAGTTTTTGCGCCAGTTGCTGCGCCGCCTGCCGATCAAGTCCGCTGCGCACGATGCTGTAGACCTGGCGCTTCGGTTCAGCGTTGCCTGGGGAGATTCCCTTCGCACTGTTGTTCGGGAATGTCGCAGTGAATGCCTTGCCGCCATTCCACGACCGGACCGTCACCGTCACGCCCTTGGCCAAGGTCAAATCCCGGTCAAAGCTCAGGTCATCAGCGACGTTCGCCATCGGATACGCAAAAGCCCCCGGTTGCACCCAGCGGATCAGGTATTGATCGGCAGTATCCGGATCAAGCGCCGGCTCGTAGTGCAGTTCATTCCCCGAAACGTAGACCTGAAAACCGTCGACGCCGGCGAAGTAGGACAACAGGTCCCATTCCGAACGCTCATCATTGCAGTGCGTGTGGTCGTATTTGGTGATCCCGCCGACGCTGGTGGTTGTCGCCGTTACGACCGGGGTCAGGCCGCGTCGGTTGGCCAGTAACGTGGCCACTTGGCTGGTGGTGTAGTTCGCAAACTTTTCACTGGTCTTGGTATCGATGAACTTGGCGGTGTAGTCCCGCCCCTCGACGTACACCTCGAACTTGCCCGGCCGGAAATTCCAGCGATCCACGCCGCCGATGATGTGCGTTTTCCAGTCCGTGAGGTTCTGGCCGATCAAGCCGACGGATACTTCGAACTGAATCTCCTTCTGCTCGCTCCACCATGCCAGTGTTCCGGTTTCGGCCGGCATCGCACTCAGCGCAAACACAGCTGAAAAGGTGTCGGCCGAGTAGAAGTTGTTGCTGTCTACGTCGACCGAAACAAACGGCACCTCTACCCCGTTGAGCAACACACGGCCGACCACATGCCGAGCGCCAGGAGTGACATCGGCTTGATTGACGTCCAATTACTCACCTATCGGGATTTTTATCGTCTGAATGCCGTCGAGTTGTGGGTCGACGATGCTGTTGGCCGCGGCGATATCGGTCCAGCGCGACTGGTCGCCGTAAGCGTCGGCGGCGATTTTCTGGAGACTGGAGTTACTAGTGGTGACGCTCGAGGTGCCATTGGCCAAAGGCCCGGCCAGCACGTTCTTCTGCAACCGCTCGAGCACGCTCTGCATCTGATACAGCGGCGCAAGCTGGGTCAGCGCAGCCCCCTGGCGCAGAACATTGTCCGCCGCGGCTGATACCGGATTGCCGGGGATGAGCCCGCCGAGCGTGGTGATGTCGTTGATCGAGGCGCCCACCTGCGAGATGACCGACTGCACGACAGCCTGAGTCGCTACAAGGGGCCGGATGACCGTCTGCACTGTCTCGATGGTTGCGTTAGCGAAGCCCTGAACCTGCGACACCGCGTCCTTGACTGCATTGATCGAGGTGCTGACCGCGCTGGAGTCGATGACGCTGGAAAGCCCCAGCGCCTCGCCGACATCGCTATTGATCAGTGCGTCCAGCGTGCCAGAGAGCGCGTTCCCGGTGATTGGCGCATCCAGGCGCGCGATTACCAGCAGGTCAATGGTGTAGTAGCGCCGGTAGACGTAATCAAACCTGGCATTGAAGTGCTGGATGACGACGCTGAAGTAGTAACCGTCCATGTTGAAAGTCAGCAGGTCACCGAGGTCTCGCAGGGTTTCGAGCTCAGTGACTCGATCCCCTGCGGTCGCGCCGGTAAACCAGCCAGACCACGACATGTTGTCGTAGTCCACCCCCATCACGTCCACTACCCGCTTGCCGCCGATCAGCTTGTGCACCACCAACTGCTGCCTTCCACCAACGGTGACCGACTCCGGAACCTCAAGCCCACTGAACTCGAAGTCACCGACGATCAAACGCGTGGCAAATGGATCCCCGCCCGGAGCGAAGTTGTCCAGGAAGCTTGTAAAGCTCATCGGTTATCCCCTTGGAACGACGAGGCTCGGCGTTCCCGGCCTCAACATGCTGCGTGAAGGGTCGAAGCCCTGGGTGCCAGTTTGCGGCCGGTTAGCTTCGCGTGCCTGGTGCGTGGTCACAGCCTCGCCGACCTTCTTGCCGTCCAAGTCAATTCGGGTGTTGACCTGAACTGTCTGGGACTGCTTTGGCGGTACCGGGGCAACCAGCTGAAGAATCGGCTGCGTCGGCGGCGAAGGCATCACCAGTGGTGCCGCGGGCTTGGCTGAGAGAGCAGGGATCAGCGTCAGAACTGGCGCCGGTTTGTCTTTGCCAGATACCGGTAGCATTGGCAGGACAGCCAGGCTTGGTCTTTTTTCGCCACTCGTCCTGAAGTCATCCGCAAAGGTCGTCTTTGAGATCTGCATCGACGCTGGGAGGATCGCGTTTGCGCCAGCGATCAGCGTGTTGAAGATCGTCTGCCACCCAGTCAGAAACACCAGAGCGAACGACTTGAAGGCCCCGCCGATATCGCCATTGAACAGCTTCACGAAGCCTGTCTTCATGTCATTCCACATGAGTTTCAGCGCCCCGCTGATTTCCTTCCAGTTGTTCCACAGCAGGAAGGCGGCAGCAGCAATTGCAGTCACCACAAGACCAATCGGGGTCATCAAAAGCGCTCGACCAAGAAACAGCAGTCCCTGCCCGAGTAGTTTCAATGGCGACAAAAATGCCATGACGATGCCGCGCAGGAAGCCGGACGTCAGAAAACTCCCGACAGCCTTGAAAGCATCGATCACAAAGACCAGAAGGTAAGTGCCAAACCGTGCAACGATGGGCAAGAGCTTGGCGAATCCTGCAGACCCTACGAGAAATAGAGCCTGGCCGAGCAGCCAAAATCCTCTGCCGGCCGCGATGACCATATTGATAAGTCCTCCACCGATCAGGAAGGCAGAAAGCCCGAGAAGCGCGTAGGTGAAGCCCTTCACTTTGTCTTGGTTCTTATCCATCCAAAGCGCCAAGTCCTTCAGCGCCGGGTTCAGCTTGTCGAGCACCTTGATGGCCAACGGCAGTACGACAGCGCCCAGATTGAGCATCAGATCACGCCACTTGGCACCGAACTCCAGTTGCTTGCCGGAGAGCGTGTTTTTGGCGTTCTTGTCCAGCTCCTCGATGCCCGCCGCACCGGCGTTCAACTTCATGTTCTTCTCGATGTTGGCCTGCTGGAGGAACATCGTGGAGTAGAGGTTGGAAGCCGTGCGATTCGTGAAAATCGCGCCAATTTCGTTAAGAATCGCCTGCTGAGTGGTAATTCCTTTACTGGCGAAGGCCGGCAGCATCACCTTCTGCATCCACTGAAATGGATCTTCGACCATTAGGTCGGAGCCTTTCACAGCGCCTGGCTTGATCTGCTTGATGTTGCCGACCTTGTCGTATTCAACCTTTTTCGGATCGAGCATGCCGATGCGCATCAGCTCGTTTGCGGCGCGCGCGGTGGTGCGCCCCTGTACCAAGTTCTGATAGCCCGACATCAACCCGGTACCAACTCGGAATCCGCCCATTTCTTGGATGAGCGGCTCCATGTTGTAGTAAAACTTCTCGTCCTTCATGCCTTTGGCGGCAACACCGCCGGTCTTGATGAAGTTCAGGTACTCATTAGCGCCAACGCGCCCACCGGTTGCGGTCTGCACCTGCTGGATCATGTTCGCTTGCTTATCGAAAGCTTCCTGGCTCTTCAGGCCGCCGCGCATTTCGATGACTTTGAGCATGTCCATGAAGGCACGGTCTTTCATCGCGCCGCCTTCATCACCGTAAAGCGCGGCGTTGGCAAACTTCATCTTGGACAGCGTCGGGACGACCATCTGCGCCTCATGGAAGTCGCCGAAAACGGTTTGGGCGTCACGCAGCAGGCCGAGGTTCTCGCGAATGCTGGTGCCGTAGGTGTCCATGCCGTTGGCAAACTTCACGGCGTCACTGGTCACCTTGTCACCCAGCCCGAGGGAGCGGAAACGCTCAACCTCGTTCTGAAATTTTTTCGCCTCGTCCAACGGGGTTTTGAACATGGCGGCAATTCCGAGGCCGCCGGCGACCATGAGGCCCCCAATGGCGCCTTGCTTACCGATCGAGGTCAACTTAGCATTGAGCTTGTCGACATCCTGACCGGCTGTTGCCAGGCTTTTGCTGATCATCAGCATGCCGGCGCTGACGTGGTTAATCAGCGACAGCTTGACGGCTACGGAATAAGCCTCAAAAGCCATAATGACAATTCCTATACGGTGGGTGATTCACATGGCAAATGGGTGTCGTACGTATCAGTGGGTGAACGGCCGAATCCAAGATGTTGGCTCTATGCGCTCGATTGAGCTGAAGGACGCGGCACCAAGACCAGCAAAGAAGGCAGAGCGGCCGAAGGCAGGCTTGGATTTACAGACTGGCCTTCTCGTTTTCACCTGCAGCAGCTTGGTGATGGTTTTCGCCGGCGGCGCCCTTTGCGCCCTTCTCTTCGCGCTCTATGCAATCTTCATTCGGTGATTACATGAACAAGGCATTGTTCTTTATGGCTGCGGCCACGCTTTCAACCGCCGCGGTGGCTGCCGATCTGAAGCTGGACGGTGAATACGGCTGCGAAGACCAGGGCACGCAGCAATCCCGTCAAGTTCTGATGCAAAACATCATGTCCGACAACCCGCATTATGTTGCGCAGCGCGCCGAGATGCGGGAGTCGCTGGTGAATCTCTCCACCTACATGTGCAAACCACTGACCGGGCAATTCAAGGTGCTCAAGCGAGATGGCCCCTACACACAGATCAAGACCGACAACGGTTCGATGTGGGTCACGGAGTAGAGTCATACCCCAGCGATGCGTGAATCGCCGAGCCGCCGATGAGCCCGGACACCGTTGCCAGACCAAGAACCCGCCGGATGTACTCCTTGCTGCGCAAGACCGCAGGCCCCATCACTGGCCGAGCTGGCATCTTCGGTGTACCGAATTCGTGGTAAACCATTTTCTTGTCGGTCGAGCCGATTACCGTCTCCAGCATGTGCGTCGTGTGCGTGATGCTGTCGCGCATCTCGCCCGTGGCTTCCAGCGGCGTATCGGACGGATACCCCATTTGGGCCTTTTGCACCTCCGTTGAGTCAGCCAGGTCTGCCCAGGCCGGAAATGGGCCAATACCAGCTTGGTAGTGCCCGATCTCGGCCTTGGCGACCTGCTCCACCCTGACAGCGCACTTCTCCAGCCCTGCGTGCAGGCTGGCCAGCAAAGCGACTTCCTGGCCGGCCATGTGCAGCGCCAGGCTGCCCAAACTCTTGAATTCCACGGTCAGCCCTCCTTCGGTTTGTCGAACTGCATGCTGGACCAGTTCCAGACTCCCGATCCCTCGAATTCGGAAAACAGGATGGAAAAGGCGAAGCGTTCGTAGTCGGCCAATGGCCCGCACTCAAACAGCAGATTGAACGGAACCCCGTTTTTCACCAGCCAACAGTCCCGGCGAAACTCGGGGTTCGTTGCTAGTTTTTTGCTGCGGCCTGCTCGGCGCCAAGGCCCTCTTGCAGTGCGCGGGCTTCAGCTTCGGCCTGAGCAGCCTCGTACTTGGCGATGAAGTGCTTGTTGATCGCCTCCATCCCCTCTTCGCCCAATTCGCTCAGAACGACTTCGATCTGCTTGTGGGTCTGCGGCAGGCCGAACGGGGTGTCGTCGATGTAAACGACCATGGCGGCTGGCAGTGCAAACCCTGACATGTAGGTCTGGTTGCCTGCGATCTCACCGCCGACGGCGACGACAATGCGGCCCTGCTCCAGTGGGCCCAGCTTGCGCAACTGAATGGTGCGGCCTTTCGAATCCTGAATGCTCTCGAAGCGCGGTTTCTGGTCGACAACAACGGGCGCCGCTACGCCTTCGTGAACGGTAACTTTAGCCATGGGTAATTCCTCTGGTCAGCGAGTCGTCAAAGGTGCATGGCGTGCGGGTTGACGAGGCCCGCGCCCTGCCGGGCTGCCATGCGTAACGGGTTAAACCTTGATGCGACGGCGAGCGGTGAAGGACATCGACTGGCGAATGGTCTTGTCGCCTTCCTTCTTACCGGCGTCTTCGAGCTTCAGAATGACGTGGGTGTAGCGCCAGGTGGTTTGGCCACCGCCGATTTCCTGAATGGTTTCGGTGATGGTGGCCGGGTTCTGGTTCACGCCGTTGTAGTAGTCGCTTTCGAACTGCGCCCACCAGTCATCGAGGGTGGAGTCGACGCGCTCGGCTTCGAACGTGCCGGTCCAGCCTTTCGGAATCATCAGCTCATCGGTGAGGCCGTTGAGCGGCGTGATTTCCTGGTTCGTGACCTTGGGTTTTGAATCGAAGTTCATGATCTTCGGAAGCCGGATCGGCCCCGTAGGGGTGTTGATGTCAATCGCGACATCCTTCCCCGTGTTGTATCCACCTTGACCGGGCATGGCGTTCTCCAAATGAAAAACCCGACGCTAGGTCGGGCTGGGAAGTGGTTCAGCGCTTAGGTGCGCGGGGTGGCGGATGCAACCACGGTGACGGACTGGCCGGCTTCGAGGTTCACGAGGAAGTACCGGATCACGGACAGGTATTTGACCTGCACGTCGGCCTGCATGTAGCCCAAGGCGACGCGGGCATCAGGGTTGTTGGAAGCATCCAACTGAACCGAGAACGCTGGCCCGCCATTGCCGTCGCCGATCATCCCCTGCTGCACCAGCGTCTGCAGGAAGCTTTCCATGGTCGACTTGGTGGTGCGGCGTACATCAGGCGTCTGCAACTGGCCGATCACGCTGCCGAACGAGGCCGCAATGGTCAGCGAGATGAAGTTCGTCAGCCTGGTGTAGTTGTCGCCACTCACCGCCGAGTTGCTGGAGCAGTTCAGGCCAGAACGATGGCCGAAGTAGCTGCCGCCCGGGCAAGGGTTGGTGATGACATCGAGTCGCGCAGTGTTGATCGCACCAATCTCGGCGATGCTGTACGGCTGCTGTGCCAGGTTGCGCTGCGTCGACACCGCGTTGGTGATTGGCTTGTTCAGCGGGCTCTGGTTCGGTGACAGCGCAGCGATCTTGGCCGCAGAGAAAGTTGCCGGCGCGATCATGCGTTGCTGGCCGTTGACCTGGTCCTGCCAGTACACCCAGTCGCCGACCATGACCTTCAGTGCGTAGCTGTCGCAGCCTGCAGTGGTCAGCGCGGTGGCGACGGTCGTGTACGAGGCCCCCGCAACGCCCTGGGTGATCATGTAGCAGCCTTCGGACAGGCCGTAGGTCAACATGGTCGGCCATTGAGTGCCGTCGGTAACGTCCACCAGGTTCGCCACTTGGGCGCCGCTGCCGCGCAGGGCGTACATACCCTTGCGGGTTGCACCGGTCACGCCATCAGTGCCGACCAGAACCGCGTCAGTGATGGTGGTATTGCCGGAAGTGCCGGACGTGAAAGCGACCGTCTGCGTGGTGACTACCGGAGCGAGGACAGACACGCCGACAGTGGCAATCACTAGTTGCGACGGTCCGCGAATACCCGACTGACCATTGTTCACCGCGCTGACGATGTTTTGCCACAACGCAAGGCCGGAGCCGAGGATGTTGTCGAAGACCTCGGGCGCAACACCTGGCAGTGTGATGACCAACTTCCAGCTCGACGCAGCCGAGCCAGCCGACAGCGTGGCACTGAGCGAGTTGCCCAGTGTGCCGGTGTAGAACGCGGTCAGTGTGGCGCCGGTCGCTACGGCGGTATCCTTCAGCGTGGCGGTCGCGGCGGTGTCGGTGCCGTCAGTCACCCGCACGGCACGGATGTTCGATGCACCAGTCTGGATCGACACGGCAATCGCCGTGCACAGATCGTACTTGCGCACGGTCTGCGTGCCGAATTTCTGCGAGGCATCACCAGGCGAGCCGATCAGCGTGGAGGCGCCTACCGGGCCCCAGTCAGCGATGCCGATGATGCCCAGAATGTCGGTGGCCACACCGTTGATAAAGCGGGTCTTTGGCGGAACGATCTGGATGTAGAGATCCGGGGCCTGAAGAGCCGCCGTGTTCAAGCTGCCTGCCGGGTAAATGGGCATGGCGTCCTCCTAATGAAAAAATCGCCTCGATGGGCGGCTTTTTGTGTGTGGGTTTCGCCTGTTAGGCGTTGGCGACTTTCAGGACGTTGCCCGCGCACTCGCCGCCGAGAATGGCGGCGACTTCATCGGGGTCAGTGATCTCCTGGCCGACTTGGTAGTCAGCAAAGGCGAACTTGACGGTCAGCTTGTACGGCGAAGACTTCGCCTTAACCGGTTTGGTTTCGGAGTCCATGTCGGGCCTCAAGGGTTCACAGTGATTACAGGAAGCCCGGACTGGGCGTTGACGATATTCAGCACCGGAGCGATGACTTCGGTGGCTTGCAGGACTTGCGTGGTGGCGTAGTCGATGCTGTAGAACAGGTCGACCCGGTAGAGGTCCGCCTTTTGAAGGTGGTCAGTCATCAGCGACCCGGCAGAAGTGATGATTCCGCTGGAGCCGTCCGTGAAGGCGATGCTGTTGCTGTCGGACAACACCGAATCGAGCTGGTCAGCCACAGCCGCTCTTGCCTCTGGCGAGTTGGCCCAGATGATGATCTGCACCACCTGCTCCTGGCGCTTCGTTTCCTTGAAGGCCGTGCCGAACCCGCCGACGCGCGTGAAGACGCCATGAGCGCCCGTAAGCGTGATGACTGGCCCAACGTTAGAGGCGTCAGGGATCATCGAGGCGAGCGCAGTGGCGGCTGTCGTGAGTGTGTCCGTAGCCTGCATGGCGTACACGTAGTGGGTGCCATTGAGGTTGATCAGCAAGTTCTGCTTGCTGACCGTGCCCGACAGCATCACCACTGCGCCAGCGACCGTCATAACAACGGTGTGAACAGGGCTCGTCAGTTGCTCCCAGCCTCGCCCGAGGTAACGTGTGGTTTTCCGGTCCTTGCCGTGCGGGTAGACGCTGATGTGCGCCCATCCTGCAGCAAGGTCAGTATCCAACACGTTCGGTACCGGCCAGCCTGGGTAAACCCGCAGCGGAATACCGGAGGCGCTGGGCTGACCAGTCCCGTTCGGATAAGCAATGGCGGCGACTTGCGCAGCGACCTGCTTCATTACGTCGGTTAGGCTCGCCATCGTCACACCTGCGCTTGCATTGCGGTGATGCGCCAGCCCATATCGGTCAGTTCAGCGCTGGAAATCATGTATTTGCGGTCCAGCTCATCACGGATGATGTCGCTGGTGCGGAACACGACGCCCGGATAAGCCGGCATGAGGATCGCCCACCACGGGGTTTTGACGTCCTCAGGCAGTTTCACCTCGTTCGTCTCGCCCTTCGTACCCTGCAGGATGCTGGCGGGCCAGCCCTGCATGATCGGCACCTCAGTGGCTCTCCGTTCACCCGCCCAACCACCGAGCCCGACGCCGGGATCCATGCCGACGCGCAGCACATCAACCGTCCGATTCGTCTGCACACAAAGGATCGGCAGCGTGTCCTGCATCGCGGCGATGAAGAACGTGCCCTGCCGGCCGACGAGGTAGTCGCCGACGGCAAACTCCCGGGCGTCGAACAGGCCAAGCCAGTCGGCCTTGCCGTACTTGTTCGGTGCGGAGTACTTGAAGTTGGAGGTGAACGACACAGGCAGCGTCTGCAAAGCGACTGACGACAGCGGGTTACTGGCGCTCGTAGCGCGAAATTGCTGGTAGTCGAAGCCGATTCGCTTGGCGGCCTTGCCGTAGCCGATGTAGATCTTGGACTGGAGCTTTGTTCCGTCCATGTCAGCCCCTTGCCAGGCTGATGCCGCCCGAGCCGAGGGATGGACCCGGGGGGACACCGATGAATCCGCATAACTCGCGGCGCCAGATCCGGTAAAGGTTCATGCGGTCGCGCACTTCGTCCTTGTTGTGCACCCAAACGGCTGCCTGATCCGTGTCGAGGTTCTCGGTGGCGGACAGGACATCCGCCTCAAGGCCGGCGATTTTGGTCAGGAACGAGGTCATGGTGACCTCTTCCTCTGGGCGCAGGCTTTCCAGTCGGTGATTCAGCGTTTGCCAGATCAAAGGTGCAACCCAGCCCCACGCGGTATCGCGTCGGTCATCCAGCGTCACATCACCCTGCATCGGGTAACCGGCGTAGCGACGGGCGTCCGACTTTTGCTGATCAGTAAGCATATTCGGCTCCTGCTACCTTTCGTTGTCGCCGGCTGGCGTGTTACTGAGCGGCATCCAGCAGGGCCTGCAGCGCGGCCTGATCGGCAGTTTCTTCGAAGGTGATGCCCTTCTCGGTCAGCGCGACCTTGGTGGCTTCGAGCTTGGCAGCGGCTTCAGCAACAGCCGCGTCGAGAGCCTTCTGCTCTTTGGCGGTCAGCTTTTTCAGTGCGTACAGTTCGTGCGTACCTTCGACGAAGTCTTCTTCGTTGATGAGGACGTAATCACCCTGGTCTTTGCCCCACGGCTTAACTTGAATAGTGCCCATGCGTTTCTCCTGGAGTAAATGAACCCGGAGCCGAAACCCCGGGCTAACCCGTTAGCCGAGCAACAAAGCCATGTGCTCGGTTTTAACGGCAGCAACACCCCATGCCAGTGCGATTTCGTACTGGATTTGGCGATATTGCTTGTACAGCGAGATCTCGAACGAGAGGCCGCTGACCGGGTCGGTGATGATCATGCGATCGGACGCGCTGTCGCCGCCTTCTGGCAGGGCCGGAGCACGGGTGGCAACTGCCAGAGCCGAGCGGGCAAACGCCATGTTACGGGTGGTTGCGGCAATCACGGTGACCAGGGTTGCGGCGGCAGGGATCGCCTTGCGCAGACCAGGTGCCGCCAAAGTGATGGTGCCACCGTTGGATACGTCAGCATCGCCCGAGGCAATAACGTACTTGTTGCCGGTGTCGCCGGCGAAAGTGACCACGTCACCGGCCAGAATGGAGCCGGTACCCGCCGAAGCCAGGGTGATGACAGTCGCGCCTACGGCGTAACCGGCAGCGTTGGTGGTGCCTGCTGCGCCGGTACCGACGACAGGAGTTTTGACCTGCGCCGATTCACGGATGGCGAAGCCATGCACATCCAGCAGCACACCGCGGCGCAGCATGCTGGTGTCAGCCGCCTCGTTCGCCTTGGTCAACTGACCCAGGGTGCGCATGCTCGCGCCGGCGGTGGTGTCCAGCACCATCTGCAGGTCGCTCATAGGCGCGCCGTTGTCCGACAGGATTTTGCGCATCTGCGCAGCTTCTGCCAGGTTGGTGGCGAACGGCACGGTGCCAGCAGCACCATAGGCGCGGGAGGTCTTGGTGAAGAGACCGGCAATGTCGGACTCGACTTCGTTGACCAGTGCACGCATACCCTGGGCGAGCTGGTCGCGCAGGATGACGTTGTACGACGCGCCGTTGTTGTCCAGGCCGCGTTTCTCTTCACCGTTCCAACGCACCGGAACCCGGCGAGCCTTGGTAATGGTCATCGACACGGAGCCGATACTCTGGTCGCCGTCGTTCGGCGGAGTCACGGCCGGGGTGATGTCGGATGCGGTTGCAGCCGGCGCCACAGGCGAGGTGACAGTTTGACCGACAGCCGCACGCTCGAAGGTCATGTCGGACGAAACGGCAGGGATGAACCCGACCAGTTCGCGCGATACGACGTCCAGTGCGTTGTAGATCGTGGTGGTAAGGCCGGTGAGAGTATTGCTCATGGATTGCTCCTAGGGATCAGTCGGTAACTTCGCCGCCCGCAGAGACGTGTGCATGCTTGCCCATGGGGTCAAGTGCATCGAACTGGGATCGGGAGATGGATTTTTTGCCGTTACCGCCATTGCCACCGTTGTTCGGCGCACCAGAGCCATTGGCTCCGCTGCCCTTCAAGATGTGATCGCGGTGCGGGTACTGCTCAACAAGGGTTTCGATTGCTTCATCGAAGTCAGCGATTTCGCCGGGACGCGTGCGGCTGTAGATCTTCTGGCCGTGCTGGTCGTAGGCGATGGTTTTGCCATCCTCGACTTTGAAGGCGGTGCCGAATTTGGACTGGACCAGGTCTGCGGGGATTGCCAGCTTCTCGCCGATGTACTTGGAACGGCTGAATGCACCGCCGATCTTTTCTTCGTAGAGCTGCTTTTCGAAGGTCGCGGCTTTGGTGGTGGCTTCATCAATCTGGCCTTTGTAGGCCTTGCTGATTTCTTCCTTCACCTTGTCGATCTCACCGGCATCCACCAGCTTCTTCTGATCGAGGTTTGCAACGATCTCCAGGGCCTTTTTGGCGGCGGCGCCGTCCGTGATCCCCTCGAAAGCTTTTAAGGCTGCTTCAGCAGTCTCTTTGCCTTCGCGGTGGGACTTGGCTTCAGCGTTTAGCCGGGTGATCGTGTTCACGGTGCCAGGAGCGTCAAAAGCGACCTCTTTGCCATCGTCGTACACGTACACAGGCTTGCCGTCTTGCAGTAAAACGTGGCCTTGGTCGTCCAATTTCAGTTTCATTGATGCATCTCCGGGCATCCGCCCATTTGTTGAGCCATCCGGCCCGGCGCGGCGCTATCCATCCGGAATCGCGCCCATAAAAAAGCCCCGGCGGATGCCAGGGCTTGATTCGAAGCATGTAGACCCGTACGAATGGACGGGGCCCTTCGGTTACTTACGTGTCGTGAAGCCGTTAGATACTGTCGTCTTCGTCCTCTTGATCTATCTGATCAAGAAAATCAACGTCATCATCCTCTTCGTCTTCATCGTCAAAAATTGCTTGAGCGTCTTCTTCAACCCATGACTCGTTATCGTGGAATTCATGATCGAGCAAGTGGTCGTGCTCGGGCTCGGGAATATCAATCTCATCGCTCATTTGCATTTCCTGCGTTGACTGTACTGCACATACGGCACCTGTATATGCGTGCCCTGCTCCTCAGTCAATGCTCAGGAGATGACTGCCCACTGGGCGCTAGACCTTGGCTAGCAACCCGCCGCTTTTCTTCCTTCCAATCCAGCTCATCGCTGAGCAGTCCGCGCCGTTGAACCTCGTGGAAAAGACTCTCGTCGGACAGGATCCGGGCCTTGTTCAGGTTCAGCAGGAAAGGCATCGTCGTTTCAGGGCTGAAGTCCACATCGAAGTTGCCCTTGATCTTGACGTGCCCGCCGTCGTCGAGCTTCATCCAAAGCGCGAAGTAGTGGAGTACCTGGTCAAGCGCGTCCTCGAGCTGCCCGGCCATGGTCTGGAGCGGGCTCATTTCCTGCGCAGCCTCTTCCTCCGACTGGGAAGCGGTCTTGACGGTCTGCTTTTCCTTCTGGAGCAGCTTCGCGCCGGCGAGGCGCATGTCCTCGACGAGATCAAGGAGGGACTGGCGCCCCGCTTCGATCGCTTTACCGGTGTGCTCAACCCACTTCATGTCGCAGTCTTTCGGCAGCGAGGTGGCTGATCCTGATCCGACCGTGATGGTTTGGCCCTCATCGAGGCCAGTGACCGCAAGCATTGGCACCCGCGCAACGTGCAGGATGTTGTCCTGATCGCTCTGGGACTGCCAGTGCTTGATGTTCATGTTCGCCAGCTCAAGGAGTGGCGGTGTCGCGGTGAGAAATCCGGTGCGCTTGGTATAGAGGGTCGTCAGCGGGATGACGGTGAGGCTGGTTAGGCCCTCATCCGTCTTCTGCCAAGACTTCTGGCCTTTGCCGTCATCGGCCTCGCGGTAAGTCGCCCACCCGCCAGGCACCAGCACGCGGATTTGATCCACGCTCTTCGTGCCGAACGCTCCGTCATCGACTTCGATGCACTCCATGTACCGGAACTGCGTCAGAACCTGCTCGCCGCCCTTGTTCACAGAGCGCCAGCCGAGCACCTGGCCCGGCTTGATCATCACGGCGTATGGACGCACGCCTGCTGATTTCTCTTCGGCCTTGGTCTTGATTCCTTCGGCCTTTGGGTGATCAACCAGCACATGAAATAGGCCGTGTGACAGACCACCACTGAACAGCGACTGAGCCCAGACCTGCAGGTTGTTCCCCTGCAGGTCGAAGTCCTCGGCCATTTCCTTGATCTGGTCCGGCACGTCATCGGTGAGCGTGATCGGATCCGCGAATACTCGACCGGTCATGTTCTGCACCGTCTCGCTCAGGGCGGGCAGCAGCGTCGAGGTCTTAAGTCGGGCCTGATAGGTGTCACCCTCCTCCTTCGGCCACTGCGGCAGAAACTTGGTGCCGGCCTTTCGCATGGCCCTCGTGCCGCCCATGAGCGCGTCGATGATGGCCCAGTCTTCGCGCATGTCATCCACGACCTTGAGCGTCTTGCTTGGGTCATCACTCATATTCACATTCTCAGAGGCTGGCTGGTGGCGGTACGTTTGATGATTGGGAATTCTTTGTGGATGAAGTACCCGCCAGCGTCGTTGGCGTGGTCGTTGCCTTGGCTCTTGTCGGGCTCTCCGTTGGGCGCCCAGATCTGCTGCTCAAGGCCGTCGGCATAGGTCGGGCAAGTGAACGGGTTGACCAGGTAACGCCGTTCGCCCTGCGCATTGCAGAACATGGCATTCATGGCGTTGATCCGGTCTTTGACTGGCGGGTTGGCTGACGGAGCGATGACCACGAAGCCAGCCTGCTTGAGCAAGGCGATATCCGTTTCACTGGCATTGACCGACTTTCGTGAGTCGCCGGAGGCATCCGGATAGATCCGGACTTCGCAGGTCTTCACGAACTTGTCACCGTCATGGCGCCAGTAGCGCTCCTTGATGCGCTTGATCATGTCCGGCGTGTCGTAGCCTTCCACCAGCTCATCCACGGCGCGCGGCATGCCGTTATCACGCTTGACGTGGGTGATCGCCGCCATCTTGCCGACGTTGAAGTCCATGCCGATGAACAGAGGCTCACCTGACTGCACAGTGTCGAAACACTGGTTCAGCTTGCGGTCGTACGTGTGGTAGATCGATCCAGATGTCAGGTTGACGAACTGGCCATTCAGGTAAGCGCGGATCAGCTGCTCGGGGTACGACTCCATCAGCGATGGGATGTAGTCGTCCGGCAGGTTCAACTCGTTGTCGAACGTGCTGGCTTGCACCAGGCCGTACATGTCAGTCAGCGCAGGCTTGTCGCGTAGCTGTTTCACGAACTGCTGAAAGACGAACTTGAACCCTTCCGGCGTCGTGGTCACGTCCACGCCGTTCTTCAACCCGGGCAAGTTGTAACGCATCCGGGCAATGATCTTGCGCCATGCCTGCTGCGCCTTAATCGACGTCAGCACGTCCAGCTCATCGACCAACGCGTGACCGACTTTGAAGCCGACGATGGTCTGCGGCTTCTCCATCGACCGGCAAATCACAGTGCCGCGATACTGTCGGCCGCTGTAGATGTGAACCTCGTGGTTCGCCTGGTTGATTTTGGTCTTGAGCCCCCAGTCGTAAGCCACTTCATCCATGGTCGGATAGAAGATGTCGCGGATCTGCGGGTAAGTCGGGGCGAAGTAGCCAGCGTTGACTCCCGGCCACTCCATGAAATGCTTGCTGAGTGCCGAGCATCCCACCCAGGTCTTGCCCGAGCCGAAGCCAGCCACGAATGCGCGGAACTTGTGGGGCAGCGTGAGGAACTGAGCCTGCGGAACGTTAAGGCTCGGCATTTGGCTTCCTCGCGTCTACTACGCGCACTTCAATGCTAGTCGGAACAACGGGCTCGTCGTCAGGCTCGTCCCTGCGGTGGCGATTGACATAGACGTCACCGACTTCCTTCGCCGCCTGCTCCAGCAACTGGGCAGTGAGCGACATGTTCTTCATGTTCTCAGCTTTCTCAGCCATGCGACCAAGTGCCCGGAGTCGATACGCCCTATTGGCGATCGGGATGCCTTCCGTCTCTTCGCGGAATCGCTTGCGGGCAGCGTGAAATAGCTCGGCCCACTTTGCGCCCAGGGCTCGACCGGCGAACTTTGTCGGGTCGTGTGACTCGCACTGCTGCCGGCTGACTTCAATGCCGAATTCTTTCTTGACCGACTCGACCACCTGAGATGGCGTATCAAAGCAGGCTAGAGCCTGAACGATGAAGGCTTTGACCTCGCTTCGTAGTGCTGCCATATGGTTGTCATCCGTCAAAACCTGTCAGAAATTCAGGCCGACTTGAGCAGACAGGTTCCGCAGGCCCTCGTTATGTTCAATTTCCCCACCTCAGCAGGACTGTTTGCAGCATCCACCAACGCTTGAACGTCAGGGCTCGCACCGTAGCGACGAACTACACCGACGAACTCTTCAACGTCGTGTCCGCGCATCTCAAGCTTGGGCAAGCCTTCCTGGGTGAACTTGAGAGCGCCGTACTGATCCTTCGACTGGGCGATGTGGTAAAGCTCATGCTCCACCAGGGCGCAGAAGTCTTCGTCGGAGCACTGGGCGCAGTAGTCGGCGGCCAACGTGATGATGTAGGCAGGTACACAGCCGAACCAATCGAACATCTGCTGCTCCATCCGGGCCTTCTGCCAACCACCAGCGCGGAACGCTACCTGTTCAGCCTAGCCAACTACCGTGCGGCCCTTCTTGCTGAACGCTGCCGATGCCCACATGACCCGGATATCTGCATCCAGTAGATGGGCATGGTCTTCGTTGTGAATGCTGCCAGAGTCGGCAAGGATCTCAACTTGGAGCCATTCCCACACCTCAGGGGCTGGAGTTAGGCGAATACTGAAGTCGGACGCTTCATAGAAGGAAAATGCTGACGGGTGCGGGCGCGGTCTGTTCAATCGACGCCCTCCATTCCAATCGATTCGATGCGTATCAAGTCGCGCTTAATGGGTTCTTTACATTCGCGTTAGGCTGGAGCTGGCGTGGAGCACAAAGCCGCCAGCGCTAGCGTAGTTTTATGAATACCGATAGCGCTGTCAGAGCCTTCAACTTTCACTGCGGATGTGGTTATTGATTTTGCGATAAGCGCACGCTGACTGGAATAGAAGCTGGTATCAAGCGGACCGTCTTTAGCATTTCCCAAGGTGGTGCTTGCAACGCCAGCAAGCCCAGCAGCTACGCCTCCGGCAAAACCTCCGGTACCAGCTGCAGCCAACATCGCACCTGTGACTCCGAGCACCCCACCAGTAAGGCCGATCCCAAGCCTCCAACTCTCAGCTTTTTTTGAGTTTTTTTCGTAGAGATTGTGAACATCTCGGCAAAACACGCTTACCTCTTTATAATCTTCTAAAGCTGCATTCATTTGCTCATCCGAACTCTTTTTACTCTCGAATGCAAGTTGGTATTTCGTGACTTTTGGGAAGCTATCAGCGGTGGCTCCAAAGCTAGACTCGACAGACATAGAACAGAATACTGCGATCGCGAAATTCAGTTTTTTTGGCATAGTATTAGACTCTCCTTGACTACGATATCAAGCAGAGCCTAGCGACCTTTTCAGAACTGTCCACGAGCTGTGTAAGTAATTTATTCCGCTTAGTGATCAACTTCCAGTAACACATCAATCAGCTTCTGCTCGCCCAGTCGGTACAGGGCGATCGCTTGCAGGTCGTCAACAGACGGACCGAAGCCGAAGGCTTTAACCTCGCCGCCATCCATGAGCATTGCCAGCACGCAGACCTTACATGTGCCCAGCTCGCCAGACTCAAGATCATCGGCGATCTTGCGCGGGGTGCGTACCGGGTCACGCCAGTCTTCACGTTTGAACTCGACGACCTTCATGTCACTTGCTCAGCTTCGGCTGAAGGATCACCCGGGCAACCATCACCAGAATGCCCAACACACCATAGGCCTGGCCAAGTACCACCCTGCCCTGCTTGGCGAAACCGGAGGATGCCCAAAGCACACCGATGTTGGCATCGAGCAGGTGGGCGTGCTCTTCGTCGTGAATGCTGCCGATGGCGGCGAGGATCTGGTCAGTGATCCAGTCCCACACCTCTGGAGTAGGACGTAGGATGGCTACAACCGATTCCAGCAGGTCTATGGGAGGTATCGGCCTTACCATGGAGCACCTACTTATCACGACGTTTTTTTTTGCGCGAAAACAAAGAAAATCTCGAAAGTTGCAACAATTCGTCATCAACTCCACACATAGAGTGAAATCGCTCTAGAGAATAGGAGCCTCCCTAAAACCGGAGCTACAACATGACCAATGTAGATATCGTCTTAAGTGTGCTTGGCCTAGCAATCCTTACCTGGTCAAAGCTGAAGAGGATTTTCACCACAAAAACCATATTGATCGTGACCCTCGGGTTGGCCGCTTTGTATGAGCTCAGTAGACCGTAACGAAACGCAACCCAGCCCAGCCCAGCCCAGCCCAGTAGGCTAGTTCAATGGCCTCCCAGTCGGGTTGCTTGGTTGTCTTGAATTGACTTCGCTCAGCTTAAAGCAGGGATTGAAACAGTAGCGGGTTACCGGTATTGATGGCGCTCAACTCAATGCGAGGAAGACCTTTATGGCTGATAGATACAACGTCGTGCATCGCCCGCGTGTTGAGCTGAGCGCTATCGAGTTTGGCGTTCAGCGACTCGGCACTCCCATTGACCAATACTGCTTCCAGATCGAAGACTCCTTTGCTGACGGTGATTACATCGGAGGCCCCTATTCCACCGAAGGAGAAGCTAGGGCGGCTTGCGATGAACTGAACGACGGAAAGATAATTCTCTACCTCCCGGATTTTAATAGGGCGCTATTGAGACTGACTCGCGCTCTCTCAACCGATTCAATGGGTAGAGAAATCTTCGTCGGCCTTACCCGCGAAGAATCAGAGAAATATGCCGAGCTACATAGAAGCGACCCATCCGACGAGTTCATTGGCCTGAATGAAAAGCACACGTTTGCACGCACAGGCTATAAAGCCGAGTAGCCCGGGTCCAGCGGGAGAGCATGATGCAGGTGCCGGTCTAATCGGATAAGCGTCCCGTAGTGCTCTCCACGTTGCGTGTCGCGACACAATTTGCTGAGTCGTGAAACGTGTCGCGGCTTACGGTTTCTGGTGGTCTCTCTTGCCCGGTAGGTGCTTGTCACACGCCAGGCAATGCTCGCAGTTCAATATCCGACACAACCAGACCTTCACCCTCTGCCACCAGGTGACCATGAAGATGTGGCGGGCACCGGCCAGAGCCAGGGACACATGCAGCGTCAGACCTGCAGTGGTCGGCGCAATGAAGATGCTCTCGCTACGGGACATAACAACGAAGCCGCTGATGGAGATCGCCGAATAGATCAGCTTCCCGAGTATGCCATCCCTCACCTTCCCACTCAGTACGCACCAGGTGGCCCACAAGGCGATCAGGCCGCAGGCAATGGTGTTGATCAGTTCAAGGTTCATGGTGGATTGCCTCCCCCGAACCTCTGACGGATGAGCGCCCAGAGGTCGGCGGCTTTGATGGCGCGGGTGATTGCGGCGATGAGTGAACCGCCGAACGTGCCGAGCAGGAAGCCGACACCCGCAACGCTACGCGGCTCGACCACTCCGAAGTAGGAACTGATCAGGCCCGTCAGGTAATGCGCGCAGACAGCCCCCGAGAAAATGAAGATGGCCCAGGCCTTTCGGTCGACTAGGTCATCCCGGTGCCAGAAGCTGGCGGCAATAGCCCCCAACAGTCCGGCGAATGCCCAGTCGAGCTTATCGAACAGGCGCTGTAGAAACTCCATGCGCTCGACTCCGTGGTGGCATGAGAATTGGCCTTCGGCCATGTAAACTTCCCCCCGCCAACAATTCAAGGACAAGGGCATGAATAGAAAAATAGTGGTAGGGATCCTCACCCTCATTGGTCTCACCACCAACGCATATGCAGACACTTTCTCAAGTGCTGATATTTGCAAGGCAGCAATTTCGGTAGAGATGGGCCGACCAACGAAAACGATGAAAACCAAGCATGCAGAGCCGGACCCCGAGATTTCTTATCGGCGACCAGATGGAGACTCGTTTCGCTATCGATGCCAAGTGAGTGAGGACCGTGTGATCTGGTCAGCATTTATGAACGATGAAAACAAATGGGGTCGATGGAGAAATCGCTACTCAGAGGGAGATGCGTCGACAACGTACTCGGTGTCGAACGGCGTGCTAACGATTAGCAACGATCAGTCCGGAGACAAAAGCTTCAAGAAGAAAGACTTCTGAAGCTCTGAAATAGGTGCGCGCGTCTTTCCGCGCTGTCTGCCAAAGATCTGCTCTGTGTCGACGCCCCATTGCATCGATCTCGCTGATCCAGTCTCGCGCCACCCTGACAGCATGTGAGGTCAGGGTGCGCGGGCTGCCGGTGTTGATTCCGTACGGTGCACTGTCCGGCTATCGACATCCTGGCCTTCCCGAAGGCTGCCCTGGCTGCAGTGGTTTTCTTGAGGCAATAAAAACCCAACTCGATGGATGGGCTTGAATGATTACGCAATAATAAAAAACTACCAAAAAGGGCCAGATCATGAAAATAAAATGCAAGCACTGCGGGGAGCGATCGGCCGCAGTCATCCTTAGAAAAGACCTAACCACGAAACATGCTGCCGCTGCAGGAGCGCTCATGGAGACGATTGCTGTTTCGGCCGTAGTCGCTCTAATCAAAGAAGCTGCCGGATACTTTTTCGCCAAGCGCAAAGATGAAGAAAGGAAATATCTGTACTGCGATGCTTGCGGAGATTTCAGCGAACTCAAATAGAAACCCGACGCAGTGGTCGGGCTCAGGGTTTCGTGTGCGTTTCGCATTATTTGTGCACTATGGGAAAAGTACGCAGAAAACCCCGTCACGTCAACATTCTTATGCCGCATTTTCGTCTTTTTCCGCGTGAATTACCTGCCAAACCGGTTGTTGTGCCTGAATATCAACTTCAGCGATCACTTCTTTCAGGGATTCCCACAAGCCCAGCCAGTCACGCGTCCAGTTCTTAGGATCGATCGTCACCCCGAAGAAACTGTTCATCTCGGTGGCGACCCGGGCCGGCCCCCACTCTGCCGCCCCGCTCACCCGGGCCTTGTACGACTGAAGCGCCAGGGTCACTAGGTAATGCACCTTCACCCGCTTCGCAGAGGTCAGATCAAGAAGCTCTGCTTTTGACGCCACCAGCAGCACCGCATTCATGACGTGCTGCATGGTCATCATCGGGTGGTAGAGGAAATGGCCGAACTGCTGCACCTGAAATGGCAAGGTGCCGATGGCGCGCTGGATTTTACCCATGGTGACCAGATGAGCGGCACGGGCGGTTGAGCGCCCGATCGGCGTCCGGCGTGTCTCGCTGATGCTGATCCGCTGGCGGGTAGCCAGGATCCGCTCAGCTTTATCCTCACCCGTCGCGGCAAACACCACCTCATGCTGCCGTGACCGGGTCTTTTTTACCGCTGCCGCCGACTGTGCAGAGTCGATGGCTGCCGCGGTGATCGAGGCGTTCGATTCGTGCTGAGAGTCAGTCCATGCCTGACGTGCTCCGATTAGCTTCATGCTGCTGCCCTCTTCAGTTCTCTGGTCTTTGCCCGATATTCAGCCTTGATGGCCTTCAACTCTTCGATGGTGTAGCGCCGGGGCTCATGAGGCCCTTCGATCCATGCAACCTGGTCGGCGCCAATCCGCTGCACTAGGTTGATGCGGTAGTTCACGATGTCGCCGGACTTGTGCTGGTTACACGGGACACACTGTTTGTGGCAGTTGAGCGGCTCGAATCGCAGAGCGGGATTACTCCCAACCGTGCGGTAATGCCCAGCGTCGTACTTGCCCTGGTGATGCCGGCCACAACTGATGCACGGCAGCGCGATGTCACGCACACGAACCCACTCGTTGAACGCGGCCTGTGCTTCCTTCGTGTGTTCTCCGCGGGTCTTGATCCGCTCCCTTGCTGCACGGATCTCCCGACGCCCGAGGTCCGCGATGGCCTTGCGCGCCTTCTCCTGATTTATGTTCTTGATGGCTAGGCCGCACTTGGGGCTGCACACGGCCTGATCGAGGCGCTGCGGCGGGAAATTGATGCCGCAGTCCGGGTTCTTGCACTTCTTCGGGCGGGGCGGTTTGGGGGCTACGCGCATCAGTACCGCCCTCCCCACTTTTCCTGCTCGGTCCAGCGCACGCCATGCTCCGCGCCAAAGGCATGCATCAACTCGAACAGATTACTGAACCACTTCTGCGATTGCTTGCGGGTCGACACGCCCAGGACGACATAGCCGCCATCGATTCCGGGCACCACGTCCTGCTTAATCAGCGCCGAGCTGAAAACGTGCTTCCAGTCTTCGTCGGACAGTTTCTTGCCGTACCACTCGACCTGGCTGGAAACGTCCTTGAGCATTGCCCACATCTTCCGGTTGCAGATGTCCGGCCGCTTCTCATCGCGGATCACCACCACCTTCGGCTTGGTGAAGTCGGTGGCATGCAGGGCGCCAATCAGACGGTTGATGTCGCGCTGATCGCGGATCGCGAATTCGGCACTCATCAAAACCCCTCCTTGCCGCGCTGCGACTGCCACTCGAACGGAACCACAATCACCCCGCCCTCGCGCAGGCGGTCGGCGCAGCGCTCACCCATGGCGGCCGGCAGCGTCTTGGCGTCCAGGTTGGAAATGATCACCGTCGGGCGCAGTTGCTCGTAACGGCCGTTGATGATCGCGAACAGCGTGGTCAGCTCGAAGTCGCTCGGAGTTTCCTTGCTGACGCCGATCTCATCGAGGATCAGTAGAGACGGGCTGATCAGCCCGGACAGAATCCAGCTCTCGCTGCGGTCGTTGGATTTTTCGTAGGTGGCGCGAATGTCCTGCAGGACTGAACCGATCGTGCGGTAGACGGCTGTGGCGGCGGTCCTGCGCATGACTTCGTTGGCAATGGCCACACCCAAGTGCGTCTTGCCGGTGCCTGGCTTGCCCAGTAGCAACAAGCAGCGACCGGTCTGGGCTATCTCGGGAAACTTGTCCGCGTACTTGCGGCAGATGCGCAGGGCCTCTTTTTGCTCCGGCGATTCTGCGGTGTACCCGTCCAAGGTCTTGCTGACGAAGCGCTTCGGGATCAGTGCAGAGCCGAGCTTGTAGACCAGTTCGTCGCGAGCCTGCTGCTTCACGCGGGCCGCGTCAGCCTCCTTGGCGATCAACAGGCAATCAGGGCAACCGGTCTTGAACTCCTTGCCGAGAATCACGTTGATCGTCTGGGCGAACTGGCCGTGGTCGATGCAGACCCCGGTAGTTTTCTGCGGATCGGCAATGCAGCTGGGCATGGCGATCAATTTTTCAGAACGCATAGGTTCCATCCTCCCGACGGGTCAGGCCGGCGGTGTAGTCGCGATCAGAGAAGCCGTTATGGCGGGATGGTGCGGCGACTTGCGATGCGGCTTCGGCAAAGCGCTTGATCACCCAGGACGCCTTGAAACCTTGCCAGCCCGAATTGAGTGCCTCGGTAATTGCGTCGGCTGGTGTGACCCCAGCCTCAACGCATTTGGTCAGCTCGGCATTCACGGTCGACCAGACGGTGGACGTCACCGCAGCACGCTTGGCCTTGCGCTGGGTCAGCCAGTCGGCCAGCAGTTGCTCCGGCACGTTGTGCGGGTTGTCGGCCAGCAGTTGGGCCATGCCGAACGGAGTCTTTCGATCAGGCTTCGAGGGGGTCGGTTGCTCTTGGGGCGGATTAATCTCTTCCGAAGGAAGAGTTAATAGGGGTTCTTTCTTTGTATAAAGAAGGCAAGTTGCCGATTTGGTCTCACTCGTTTCAGATCTCAGTGAGACGATTTGAGCTGAGTGAGACGTTTTGGTCTCAGTGAGACGGGATGCTTTCTCTTCGAAAAAAGACCATTCGGAGATGGGGGAAATGCCAATGTCGCCACGGCTCCCACCAACCCGGTAGATGATCCGGCGCTCGAGCAAGTGGCTGATCGACTTTGAAGTGACATCCCGACGCATGTTGGTGAGCTTGCCGATCTCGTCGGCAGTGAGCCGCTTGGTGTCTAGCTGATAGCCAATCGTCTGGCGCGCTATGGCCATCAGAACGCGCAGGTCGCGCGCGGGCAGATCAACCGTGGCCAACGACTCCATGAGGCTGTTGTCCATTCGGGTGAACCCCCTGGACTTGTCAATGGGAATGATGTTTGTCATAGTTACCTCGCTAACAGCGTCAACGAATCAGCCACCATGCCCGGTGGCTTTTTTGTGCCTGAAATTTGGTCTTATCAGGGCCTACTCAGGCCTTTCGATGGAAAGGTGCTACGGTTCCCCGCGGATTTCGGGGCTTGGTTCGGTTGGCCAGTTCTCGACGCATCAACTCAGCAGCCAGCTCTTCGGGGGTAACCCCCCTCTTCTCTGCTTCACGCTCCAGCTGATCCATCAGGGCCTGGTCCAAGCCGACCTGTTCGATTGGCATGGGGCCTCCTTCGGGCCTTCAGGCCGCGTTGTGCTCAGCTGTATCCTCAGAAGACAAGGCGGCAAGCTGGGCCTCTAAGAGCTCCCGACAAAGGACTGCGCGCTGCGTGCGATGGAATTTCGCCAGCGCTTGAATAAGATCAAACGTGTCCTCATCAACACGGACCTTGATCTCGCGGTCATGGAGGTGCTTGGGATTGGCGTACATGCGGTCGATGCTCCTGGCTTACGGAATGGTTAAGCGGCTGATTTTTTCGGGTGCGCCTCGGCAAGAAGCCACGCGCAATCGAATGGCTTGCCTTTAATGGCGGCCAATTCGGCAATTTTTTGGGCGTATTGGGTTTCGCCGGTGTACTCGGTGCGCGGCAATGCGTCGGCAACAAGCCACTTATAGATAGCTCTCGGGGTCTTTCCGCAGGCCAAAGCCACAGCAGAAACACCACCGGCATCATCAATCGATTTCTTGAGCGGCCGCATAAGGCCTCCGAGTCAAATATGAACTTGCAGTACATATTATGTCGGAACTGAAAGTACATGCAAGGGCGTGCGATGCTGAACCTATGGTTCAGATCGAAGATATTCGCGCGGCATTCGTTATTCGGCTTAAAAAAGCCTTGTCTACCCACGGCATTGATCAGTGGGGCGCAGGCGCTCGACTGG
Source organism: Pseudomonas sp. KH_046_1 (assembly GCF_057839025.1). NCBI lineage: Bacteria > Pseudomonadati > Pseudomonadota > Gammaproteobacteria > Pseudomonadales > Pseudomonadaceae > Pseudomonas > Pseudomonas sp. KH_046_1. Next base: position 2,241,554 of record NZ_CM174481.1, on the reverse strand, counting down.
CCGAAATAGCCAAGGTCACGCCGAAGGCCTCCAGCAAGTGGCTAAATGGTGAGTCCATGCCTGGACCTGCCAAGATGAGCGCTATAGCGGATGCGCTTGGTGTGAAAATCGAATGGCTTCAACACGGAGTTGGGGATGCCCCCTTACCTGCCGGCGATGTGCAGGAAGAAAGGTCGGCTGAGATAGCCGCGGCATCATCTGCAGATATCGTCCGCAACATGCTTGCGAAGCATGGCAAAAATCTTTCCGATGAGGCCCGGCAAAAAATTGCCGAAGCGGTGCAGGAGACTGCATCTGAACTGGGCGCTGCGAATGTCATTACGGTTGACTTCTCTCGCCCAGGACTCGTTGGCGATGAGGTGTGGATCGCGCACTACGACATCCGGGGCGCCATGGGGGGCGGTCAGATACCACCCGACTACCCAGAAATGTTCAAGGACGTCAGGGTCAGCCCGCGACACCTACGCGAACTCGGCGTGGAGTTCGATCAGCACTACCACTTGAAGATGGTCACCGGCTGGGGTCAATCCATGGAGCCCACCATCAAGCATCGCGACCCCCTGATTGTTGACGTGAGCATTCGCGAGTTCGCTGGTGATGGGATTTACCTCTTCTCATGGGATGACCACATCTACATCAAACGCCTGCAGGTGGCTGATGAGGATCACTTCGAGATGATTTCCGATAACACCAAGCACAAGGATCGGATGATCCGTCGAGACATGACATTCATCCAGGCGCGCGTGTTGTTGGTGTGGAACGCCCATCTGGTCTGAGCTATCACCATAATCCGGCGGAACTCGCGTGGGAGTGATTTGTAGATAATCTGGAGCGAGGGTTGATGGAATGGCGCACTCACTTCGATACCAGATTGGCGAATCCGTCCGCACCATTGAGGCTGAGGTGGGGAAGCTGCTCGATTTGGCAGCAACGCTTAGAGATGCAGGGGATGAAGACCTGGCTTTAGCCGTCTCAGCCCAAGCAAATAAGCTGCTTGAAGCGGTGGTAGCGTTGAGAATTGCTTTGGCGGATTGAGGGATCGACGAATGGCACTCGGTCCTAGGGCATGCGAGCTGGCGGGTCATGTATTCGCGCTCAAAACTGAAAGACAAGCAATGCCCTGCAAACGGGTTACTCGATGACGAAGAAACCGACGGAAAGTAGAGCAGCAACGACTGCCGCCGAAATTGAGCGCTCTATCCAAGCCCTGAATAAGATGGCTGAACGCCTTTGGGGTGATGGCCGAGAGGCGGAGGCGAAAGCCCTTCTAGATGCCTTAGATTCTCTAAACCGGGCACTCGACCGGATCAGGATTGGCGAAAGTCGCAGGGTTAAAACTCTTCATTGAAGCCAAGGCTATGCTACGTTTTTCATACTGATGAGCATCGGCTGACGGCTTACGCTGATGAGATGAAGTCGGGAAGTATTGTGCGGGGAAAGGCTGATTAGCCACGCAGAGCATGGCAAATGCACTTGCGATAGACGGTAGAGAAGTTCAGTATCCTGCAAAACCCGCTACTGTGATAATGGATGATTGCGCAAATGAAGACGGAGCTGAAGCGGTGATGTATGCCGGGAATTAACCCTGAAGTGCTTGTATGGGCACGAGAGACTGCCGGCCTTAGCAGAGAAAAGGCCGCCAAAGCTCTAGCTATTGGTGGGAGCAAGGTTCCTGGCTCTGAAATGCTCCGGCGTTACGAGGAAGGCGAAAAGGAGGCCTCCAGAACGCTTATCGCAAAAATGGCTGGGGTGTATCGTCGCCCGCTTCTTGTTTTCTATCTGCCATCTCCTCCAGCTCAAGCAGAGCGAGGCGAAGATTTCCGCACACTCCCTGAAGAGCTCCGCATTGAAAGCAAAGGGCCCCTTGATGCGCTAGTGCGCGATATTTATGTGCGGCAAGATCTGATCAAAAATGTCCTTCAAGATGTTGAGGAAGCCTTCCCTCGTGATTATGTCGGCAGCGTGAAAGCTGACTTGGAGCCTGCTTCTGTTTCTGACTATCTGGGTAAATTGATCGGTTTCGACATTAATCAGTTTCGGCGTTATGGAAAATCTGAGGAGGCTTTTGCTTATCTTAGAAAACTAATTGAGGAAATGGGGACGTTTGTTCTTCTCATTGGAAACCTTGGTAGTCACCATACAAACATACCTGTCGAAGCGTTCAGGGGGTTTGCACTATCTGACAAAATAGCCCCATTCATTGTTATCAACGATCAGGACGCGCCACCCGCCAGATCTTTTACACTCCTTCATGAATATGCGCACATATTGATTGGGGTCACTGGTTTAAGCGGGAGCCGCGCAGAACAAAAAATCGAGCGGTATTGCAACGATATTGCGAGTCTTTTATTACTTCCGCCAGCTGATTTGAATAATCAGAATTGGCATGCAGAAAACATAGATATTCTCACTCATAAAATTTCCGGGTTCGCGAGAAGCATAAATGTCAGCAGCTCCTTGGTCGCGTACAGGCTGCTAACTTCTGGGGTAATTCAGCAAGAAACGTGGACTATCCTTTCTCAGAAATTCCGAGAAATGTGGGCTGCTCAGAAAACGGCAGAAAAAGACGGTCGAGACGGATCTGGCGGTCCAAGCTATTACGTTGTTCGGCGGCATAAGCTCGGCGGGGCCATCGTAAATCTTGTCCAGCGAACGATGCGCGAAGGCGCATTAACGGCGACAAAAGCCGGAAGAGTACTGGGCGTAAAGCCCGCCAATGTCTATAACTTGGTTGGCACATTATAATGGCGCTTGATAGGAAGCTTTACCTGCTGGATGCAAACACGTTAATCACCTCTCACGGTGTTTATTATCCGCAAACGATGGTACCAGAGCTGTGGTCATGGCTTTTGCATCAGAGCCAAAATGGTCGCATAAAGATGCCCGTCGAAATCTATGAAGAAATTTTGGCGGGCAAAGAAGATATTTTAACTGGCTGGCTTAAAATGCCGGAGGTTAAAAATAATCTAGTGCTTCAAGAAAATGTAGACCCTGGAACTGTTGCGCACGTTACTTATAACGGGTATGCCGTAGATCTCAATGAAAATGAACTCGCTTATATTGGGCGAGATCCATTTCTGATTTCCTACGCATTATCCAGCCCTATTGATAGATGCGTAGTCTCTCTTGAAACATCTAAGCCTTCAGCGCAAAGGCAAAATAGGAAGGTCCCTGACGTGTGTAAATCACTGGGCGCACAGTGCTGTGATGTCTTCAGTATGATGCGCGCACTCGACTTCAAAACTGGATGGGACAAGTAAGTTGTATCCAAGCGATGACTAAAGCCCGGCCCAGCGCCGGGCTTTTTCATTCTGGAATCAGATCGTCGATGGATTGATACCGATCAATTTCAGCGACTGATGCAAGGAATCGTCCAGTTCGATTTCGCCTGTAGTTGAAGCCGCTTGGTTGATCCCGACTGTGCGATAGATAAGAGTTTTACCTGTCACCATCTGCCGCAGAATCTCCTTCGCTTTGTCACCACCCGTGACAGTGTATGGGCTCATCATTTTGTAAATACTGTCCAAGCTTTGAGCCTGGGCCTTCTTGATCATCTCTGCTTGTTCGACCGGCAATCCAAGCGCAATTTCCGGCGCCGCAGTGACCATTGAGATTGGTGTTTCCTGAGGAGTGATCGTCCACGCGTCGTTCTGATCAATCCTTAGCTGAATAGTGCCGACGGGGATTTTGAAACGGCCGCCTGACATGAGCCCCACATAGATTTCACCGCCCTCCTTCCTTACCACCGGATAAAACTTGAGCGAGCTGGTGATGATTGAAGTTCCCGCTGAATAGTCCCCGGTGGTCACCATGGTCGTGGTTTGGTCAGTGAACTTGTCCGTACTGCCAGTGGCTTTCCATACAGACCCTGCGCACCCACTCAGAACCACGGTGGCGATAGCAAGAACAGCAATTCCTTTCATAACCTTCTCCAATGCAGTAGTGGAACGACTTTAGCAGAGTCATTGGTTTTCGATTGCTAATCTCCCAGCGCCTCGCCAATCGTGGCCCAGCACTGGGCTTTTCGTATCTGCCTCGTCACACATTCGTCACACCTACCCAGCACAATGCAGTCAGCCAAAGGGATTTGGCCCATCTACAGAGAGCCCGGCCGACGCCGGGTTTTTTCGTATCTGCGACATGCTTTTCACGAAACGCTCACAGAATGGAGCGCAGATTGAACTGACGAAAGGATTCGACCCCATACCGAGAGCCCGCCAAGCGCGGGCTTTTTGTTGTCCGTTAGAAAGGAGCCACCTCTTCCATGCTGTCGACCTCCATCACACGGTCTTCATCCGCGCTCACCTCCCACCTCAGCGTCACCGACTCATCGTCGTTGAATGTCAGGTCTATACCGTCTGTTTCGGATAGCAAGCCCATAACCTCCTCCCACTCGCGATCACCATCCATGTCCAAGCGGTGAATCGTTACCCAGCGCTGAGCCTGCGCAACCGGGTGATTGATCATCGAGGAAACGCGCAGGCCAAGCTTTTCCAACCCTGTCATTTCCTGCCGTTCCACCGGCTTCTTCTGCTTCTGCACCTTCGCCATACCGCCCCCTAAATACTGTATGCATATCCAGCAAACAGGATAATAGCCTGAGTATTCCGAGAAGGTAAACCGTCAAGGCTGGTTCATCTTTTCTTAAATTATGTACTTTAGGTACTTGACCAGTGTGAACCACTGGTACATATTTGCCTTGTCGCCAACGAACAAGAAGGCGCCAGGGCCTCAACAGACCCGCCGCTCTTTAACAGCTTGGAATCTTCGCGGATCGATCCCCGGCAACGGGTACAGCGCGAAACACAAATTTCGATCTCCATGCCAGCTCTGGAACTGGCCGGGCTCCCTACAAGGGAGAACGCCAAACCATGCAAGCCAGCCGGCGAAGAACACCGAACACGAAATGTGTGACGCCGGCCAGGTGGGGAAACCGCGGCGCCGAGCATGGGGGCGGACAACAGATTTCACTGGCTGGCCTTGGCGACAGGGCCAGACGGGAAATCAACCGGAGTACGACCATGCGAATCAACGTGTACAGCCAAGAGCTGACCAGTGAAGTAGTTGAGATTCAAAAGCTCAGCAACACCGGGCTGACCTACAGCGCCGTTCAAATGATCCTGCACAGCAGCGAGAAGCTGCACCACCCGCCAGAAGACGACGACCGCAGTGCGGTTACCTTCTGGCTGCCGAAGTCGAAAGCGCGTCGCGAAGAGCTGGCCTCCACGTTCGAGCGGATGGCGATGATGGTTCGAATCACGCCAACGGAAACCGGCCTCGACTGAACAACCAGCGCCACGTCAGCCTGACGATAACTGCCCGATCCTCTCGACGAGAGCGCATCGGCCAGCACCATCCACGCAACTGACTTGCGTGCTGTGCCCCGGACGATAGTGCCGGTGCCCTAGCGAAGACCTGAACAATCTACGCAAGGGTTTGTGAGATCCCGGTCAGCGGAGTCTCCTGCCGATGGTGTTGGCCGATGCGGACGAAACTGCGGCCTATAACCGCCCACCTGCGTCAACCCACAGAGCCGATCAGTGAAGCCAGCGTTACTAGCGCTGGCTAGATGATTTCTCGACCAGCCTTGTCGGGTATCGGCAGCAAGGAATGGCAGCCCTATCTCACTAGGGAGTCGAAACACCTGCTTGCAGTGAGCCACAAGCAAGCCGACTTGCCGCCGTAAGCGGCCCTCCCCCGACACCACCCGCATGCACTCCCCTCCGCGCCCAATGGCAACCAGCGGAATGGATGAGTGCAGCCGAGTTTTGTTGGATCAACACCCGCCACTCTTGGAGGTGACCATGGCAACCAGCTACGCAGACAGTGCGCAGGCCCGAGAGTGGGACAGGCGCTACGACGCTTGGGGGCGCGAGAAGAAATCGCAGCCCGAAGAGCTTCACGACTATGAGGCTGCCGAGCAGATCCGGACCCAGGCGCTGGCCGATCGGGAAGCTCGCTTGCTGGAAGAGCGCAAGAGCCTCAAGCGGCGCATTGGCCTGGCCATGGCGAAAATGGAAATGGTCTGCCCGCCCAGCGGAGGCGCACATGAACGCTGAACAGCGCGACCACCAGACGGCGGTCAACTGGATCGAGGGCGAGATCGACAACATGATCCGCGACCTCGGCAAACCCAACGCCAGCTCAGCAGCGACATCGGTCATCACCCTGGCCTTCCTGCTGCGCGTCATCAGTGAAGCCGAGCACCGGCACTACAGGGCGCGAATCGACCAGATCTACGCCACCTACAACGCATCGATCAAACAGGGAGTCGCAGCATGACCATCATCGCCCGCAACGCCAAAGCAATGACCGAAGCCCTGCACCGACAGGGCTTTTTTCTGGTCGCTGATCTGCCAACCCGCATCAAGATCCAGTCTCGGCGCGGTATGCTCATCGCGCAGTTGTCGTGACTCAGCGGCAGCGGGCAAAACGCCTGTTCATCTGGCGCGGTTCCTTTCCCGCCATCACCGTCTTCGCTTTCCTGATACTGCTCAGCGCCCTTGCTGATTGCGTCACTCAATAACCCCCACACCCTTCAAGACTGCGCACCGCGCGGCAAGGAATTGTCATGTCCGCAAATACTAAACAAGCACTCACACAAGAATCGCTCAAAATGAGCGAAACCGACGACGCACAAACACCTGTAGTCCCTGCGGTTGCCGTCACCGACATCGCCGAATATCGGCCGCACGAGGAGCAGATCGTTCGTCTGGAGACCACTTACGGAAAGCTGGTCGTTGATTGCTCGACCAGCGAAGGCTTGGCGAATGCAAAAGAGGTTCGCGTCGATATCCGCGACGTGCGCTATGCCCTAGCGAACACCACCAAGACGGCGCTGATTCCCTATCAGCAGAAGGTCAAGGATGCCCAGGCTCGCGTCAATCAGGTTAAGGAATTCGGCGAGGCGCTGAAGGATCGAGTCTTGGCGATCGAGGCGCCTGTTGACGAAGCAATCAAGGCCGAAGAAAAGCGTGTAGCTGACGCCAAAGCCGAGCGCGAGCGTGTCGAAGCTGAACGTGTCGAAGCCATCCGGGCGAAGATAACCCGATTCAGTTCCGTCGCTGCCGCATACGCAAGCCGTAGCGCTGCAGATGTCGCAAGCATTCTGCAAGGCGTCAAGGAATCGGTGATCCTGCCCGAAGAATATGCCGAGTTCGAAGCTGAAGGCACCATCGCTCGCGACAACGCCATTGATCAGCTTGAAACGTTACACAAATCTGCCGTTGAACGAGAAGAGGCTGCCGCCAAGCTGCTGGCCCAGCAGAAAGAACTCGACGAGTTGCGCGAGAAGCAACGCATTGCCGACGCTGAAGCTGAGGAGCTGCGTAAGCAGCGCGCCGAGGAGGACCGCAAGCGCTTGAAGCAACAGCAGGACGAGCTGGATCAGCAGCGCCGCGACATGGAAGCACAGCAACGCCAACAGCGTGAGCGCGACGCCCAGTATCAGCGTGACCAGGAGGAACTGGCCCGCCTGCGCGCCCAGGCTTCCGCACCCGCTCCAACCACTTCAGTAGCTGTGCCCGTGGATACAGAGAAGGTCGAGGTCGCACAGGTCAGCGCACATGCGATCGCCGCTGAATCCGACGATGTGACTACGACCGCGCCATCGGTTGACGACATTGTCGAGGTTGTAGCCCTGGGCTTCGACGTGGACCTCGACACTGCTCGCGCTTGGCTTCGTGCCATCCGCTTCTAACCACCCTTTCCATCTAAAGGTCGACCCACTCCTTGTCGGCCACGGAGAGCGCAATGACCGATTCAGACACCCAAACACCAACCGGCCTCGCCACGTACCACGATCCATCGCACAACGCGGCAGCGCTCATTCTCGATCCAGGCACCATGAAGTCGATGAGTGACCTCGCGCTGATGATGTCGAAGGGCGTGACAACAGTCCCCAAGCATCTGAAGGGCAATCAAGCTGACTGCATGGCGGTGGTGCTACAAGCAATGCAGTGGCAGATGAACCCATTCGCTGTTGCGCAGAAGACGTTCATCGTCAACGGCGGTGCATTGAGCTATGAGGCGCAGCTCGTCAACGCAGTGATCACCGCCAAGGCACCAGTCAAGGGTCGCTTGAACTTCGAGTGGTTCGGCACTTGGGAAAACGTCATTGGCAAAATGCGCGAAGTCACCAGCAAGACCAAGAAGGACGAGGACACTGGCGAGTTCAAGAAGTACCGCGTTCCGGCCTGGGGCTTTGACGATGAGAGAGGTCTCGGGATCAGGGTCTGGGCAACCTTCAAAGGCGAAGACGAGCCGCGCATTCTGGAACTTCTGCTTACCCAGGTCCGCACGCGGAACTCTACGCTTTGGGCGGAGGACCCCAAGCAGCAAATCGCCTACTTGGTGACTAAAAAATGGGCGCGACTCTTCTGCCCTGACGTCATCCTCGGCGTCTATACACCCGATGAATTCGAAGACTCGTACGGCGGCGAAATCGATATCACCCCTGCGAAGCAGGCTTCAAACACCGCTGCCGCTGCTGGTGTGTCGTTCGGCCCGAAATCCCCATCGCCGGAAGTCGACGGAGTATTCGCAGACCTTTTGGTCGTCGCAAAACGGCAGGACATCGAAGCCTATGCGACAGCCTGGGCAGGTCTCAAGCCTAAGCAGCGCGCAGCGATCGGCCTGGAGTGCCACGAAGCACTCAAGAACATGGCAGCAACCGTTGATGGCGACTTTACCGATTTGACTGGCACCAACGACAACCTGTCTCAGGCCGAGGAAGCGGCGTAATGAGAACGGAACTTCAGGGCACTGAAAAATGGCATGCAGACCGATCTGGCCGAGTGACAGCCAGCCGGTTTAAAGATGTGATTGCTTGGGGGAAGCCTGACAAAAATGGAAAGCGCGAGCCTATGGGCGCGCGTACCTCATACATGCGCGAACTGTGCTTCGAGCGACTGGCAAAGAAGTCCAAGCACAACGTCAGCAGCGCTTCCATGAAGTGGGGCCACACCGAAGAACAGAAGGCTCAGGACGCCTACGAGATGTTGACCGGCAACATCGTCATACCGTCAGAGTTCATCGTCCACCCGAAGTACGACTGGCTCGGCTGCTCGCCAGACGGCCTGATCAACGATGACGGTGGAACCGAGTCAAAGTGCCCCTTCAATGAGGCGATACACGTCAAGACTTGGCTCGAAGGCATGCCCGAGGAACACATGCCACAGGTCCAAGGTTGCATGTTCGTTACGGGACGAAAATGGTGGGACTTTCTGTCGTTCGATTCTCGTCAAGATGAAGAGTGTCAGCTCTACATCGAGACGATTTACCGCGACGAAGGCTACATCGCCAACCTTCACAAAGAGCTGGTTCAGTTCAACCTGGAACTGAATCGCATGGTTGATGAGGTTGCGGACAAAACTCGAGCGCAAGCCTATCGGTTAGGAGGCTGATCATGCACGGATTCGACAGTCTCAAGTCTGGCTTGGTCGCCGCAAAGAAAATCCGGAAGGATGTGAACACAACGAGGGAGTCAGCATGATTAGCAACCACCTCAACCTCATCGAGCAGCAGCGACAAAGCACTGAATCAATCAATGACCGGATCGCCCAGTACCTGGCAGCCGGCGGGCAGATCGCCCAACTGAGAAGCCCGCCGCGCAATCCGCTACCGCCTCCCCGCTCACAGAAAATCGATCCCGAAACCGTGCTCAAGCGCAAACCCAAAGGCTTGAATTGGGCGCAGCGGCAGGCGTTACGCAAAATGGCGGACTCACTATGAGCAAGCGCAAGCCCAACAACATGCGTGCCCGGGTCGAGCGATCGTGCCGGGCACTGCTCAGCACCAACCACGTCGCGGTGGTGAACATCGATCCCAGCGGCCGCCAGGGCATGATCAACTGGAAGAGCTGCAAGAGCATCCCGCCCGGCCAGCGCATCGCGGACGCGGTCTGCGACTTTGCTCACCGCTGGACGATCTACCTCAGCGTCCAGTGTCGCGATCAACGAGGGCACCGCTACACTAAATCAGTAGAGGTTGCCCCCCAAGGCAACTATCTGGCCGCGCACCTCGAAGACGTGATCGAGGAAACCTACAAGGACCTGGTTGCCGAGAGCAATCCGAATCATCGGGTCGCTTCGAGCTGGATCGCCATTCCCGCCGAAATATCGCTGACTGAAGAGCAGGCCGCCCGAGTGTTCGACGCCGTGGGTGTCTGGAATCAGCAGAGGGCAGCATGAGACTCATCAGCAACCAGGTGCGCCAGCGCCGACGACAGACATGGCTGGATCTACCGGCCCACGGAATTGAGGAGGCAGGCAATAGCCAAGAGTGGACAAGAACGATCTGCGAAGGCTGGCGCGAAACGGATCGAGTACGACGAGAAGGAATTGCGGCACCAATTCAGGCCAGAAGCAAAACAGAAGTTTTCTGAGTTGATGGTCGAAAACGCCATCGAGGAAATTAACGAATCGGTGAAAACCTGACTTTGAACGCTCATGTACTCGGGCCGACTCTGTCATATCAAGAGGTTCAAAGTCCGCGCCACAAAGTGCAGATAAACGAAACCGTGGCGCGGATGATCTGGAGGAAAGCTAGGCGCAGCTCAGACGTGATCGCCGTGACAACTATATTAAGATTTGCACCCTGACTCATGAAGCGTAAGGCCTTTGCTTAATAATTTCCGCTCGCAGTTCCTCCAAATGCTCCAAGAACTCTGGAGTCATATTAAAATCAAACTCCTCCATGACACTTTCGATCGGTTCTTCAAGAAAATTCCGCATAATCAACACATGCATCAAAACATACAGCAAAAACCCATGCTGAAGGCTAGCTTCAAACCTCAATCTTTCGAAGTTCTTTTTAATTTGTACAACTCTAAAATTAATCAGCTCCACTTCACCCAACAAACTCCTCTTTAGCTCAGCAAGACTGCGAACCCCCAATTTATTGAATCGCGCGATATCTTTAGAATCGAAAATCATTTCACCATCAATAGTCGCCCCTAAATCTGAAGCAGCTCTTAGCTCCAACTTCCTGAGCTGAACATCCAGCTCAACAAATTTCTCTAGAGAAATTTTGTCAAGCATCAGCTTCTCATCAGGATCATCCCCTACATTATTTTCCTGCGCTGACTCCACAAGCAACGCAACGGAGCTTGAGTACTCATTTAAGTCATTGCGTATACCAATAAATTCCTGATCGGCTATCTCCAACAATCCGGCTAGCCGAGAAAATCTTCTGCGTATATGCCTAGGAACCTCTATCTCCGACTTATATCCAGTATCATGCTCTATTTCCGCCCAAGTATGCTGAAGTATCGACCTAACTTGAATCTCTGCCTTCATTGACTCAAATACACTATACTCCTTTAGTGCAAGCCTATCAGGGCGCAACTTAAGCACATAATGCAACGAAAGATACCCAAACTTCTCAGGCTCCAGCGACTTCCTTTTATCGATAGTATTCTCATCATCAATTAAGAACTCTGACTCAATTATTTTAGCTATCTTATCCACATCATCTTCATAATGCGTAATTAGTCGCACCCCAGCCAAATCAGTAATATCACTCAGACTAGAATAGGATCTTTTTCTTTCCACCTTTTCTTTCAAACTACTAGCAGTTTTGCATCTATGCGCGATTGAGTGAACTGCAATCCCCTCTGCACTAATCAACCTAGCCAGGAGATTACTTACTGTGGCGGCAAAATTATCGTAAATCTCTCGCTTAGAGTTGTAGTCCTGGACAATCTGGTTTGCTTCCATATTACTACTCCAACTTATTACGCACGATTCTGTTATGAATATTTAGTACTTTATCAATTTTCTGCCCCAATGTCGCATCCGGTCACGGAGGGCGGCAATGTTGGCTCATCGACGGCTGAGTATGTATTCGATGTTGCTCGCGGATTTGCTGGCAGACACTGCTTCCGAGTAAGCGTAATCAGCAAAATCCCGGGCCTCCATGGCGAAGTATACGGACGCGCCAGCTAAGGCCAGCGTAATCAGATTGGTAGCTATCAAGAGTTTGAGCAGCTTGTTCGTATCCATACCGCCTCCTTTGTGAGGCAGCACAAATACCCCACTTCAACGAATCACGCCAGCCGGCGAGGATCAGTTGAGACCAAGGATCAAAAGGAGCAGTAGTGCATCATCGAGCGATTTAACCTTTATAGCCCAATGCTCATCATCGGCTTTGTGCGAGTCATCAATGAAGCTGTCGGGGAACTGAGCCTTCAACCTGTCCTTCTTATACCGCTTCATCTTGATCACGGGCGGGCGCCACTGGAAAACCAACTTCTTGCGGGAAGGCATGATCGAAAAGCACCACTTCCCATCTAGGTCGACCGCAATAGATCGGACTTTCTGTGAGGTCACCCTGCAAGAAACACCTTTCAGGCAAGTGAAAGTTCCAACCAGCAAGGCGAAAGCCTCTTTGACCTCGCCGTCCTGGATGTACTCGTAAAACTCAGCAATCCGCTCCGAATTCTCTGCACCTTTCAGCATCACGCATTCCTCCACCCTGACCATAAAACACTGTAGCCGTTCGGCGACGAGGCACTCCTATGTCCGCACAACAGAAGAAACACCAGTTCATCCATAGCCAGCCAAGCATGGGCCTGCCCTTCCAGAAAGAATTGGTGGTGGATCTGTTCGCCGGTGGCGGCGGCGCTAGCACCGGCATTGCCCGGGCGTACCGGGAGCCAGATGTCGCGGTAAACCACAACCCAATCGCGTTGGCCGTACACCGAGCCAACCACCCAGAAACAGCGCACTACGTTGCCGACGTGTTCGAGGTTGATCCAATCCACGCCACGGGTGGCCAACCAGTGGGCATTCTCTGGGCATCACCAGACTGCCGCCACCACAGCAAGGCCAAGGGTGGCGCGCCGCGCGACCGCGGTGTTCGTGGCCTGGCTTGGGTAGTGGTGAGATGGGCACACGCCACCCGGCCGCGCCTGATGTTCCTGGAGAACGTCGAAGAGTTCTGCGACTGGGGTCCAATTGACGAAGACGGCCAACCGATCAAGGCCGAGCGTGGGCGCACCTTCAAGTCATTCATTGCCGCACTTAGCACCGGGCTGGCGGCCGATCACCCGGACATGCCGGAGATACTGCAATCGATCGGCGAGTTTGTGCCGGTAGAAAGTCTGGTGCGCGGCCTTGGCTACAACGTCGAATGGCGCGAACGCATTGCGGCCAACGCAGGTACCCCGACGATACGCAAACGCCTCTACCTAGTGGCACGCAGTGACGGCAAGCCGATCGTCTGGCCAGCGCCAACGCGCCACAAAGTGCCGACGGCAAAGCAGCAGCCTTGGCGCACTGCTGCCGAGTGCATCGACTGGAGCAATCTTGGCCGCACGATCTTCCGTGACAAGCCGATGGCCGTGAACACCATGCGCCGCGTCGCCAAGGGCTGCTGGCGCCATGTGCTGACCAGCGCGAAGCCGTTCATTGTGCCGATGCGCGGAACATCGGAAGCACACACCAGCACCCATGGCGTCGACGAGGCGTTATCGACCATCAGCGCCGGCGGCACGCATCATGCACTGGTGCAGCCTGTAGCGGCGCCGCTCCTCACCGAGTGCGCCAACGGATCTTCACAGCGCAACTTCAGCGCACAAGAGCCGCTGCGAACTCAAGTGGCACAGGTGAAGGGTGGGCACTTTGCAATGGCCGCCGCGAACATGGTGACATTGCGGAAAGGCTCTGTCGGCTCTGTCGGCTCTGTCGGCGCCGACGTTGCCGGACCGATCAGCATGATAGCAACCAGTACCGGGTATCATGCGGTATCAGCTGCGCTCTTCGAGCAAGCCAATGACGGCTTCTACAAAGGCGACGGCCGATCGGCATGCGACCCGATCTCGACCATCTGCCAATCGGGCGCCAACCAGCGACTGGTGAACGCCTACCTGGTGAAGTACTACGGCAACGAGAAGGACGGCATTTCGCTGACCGAGCCAATGCACACCCTGCCGACGAAAGACCGGGTTGCGCTGGTCGAAGTCGTGCAGGTGCCGGACACGCTAACGCAGGAACAGATGGAAGGCGCCCGCCGCTGTGCCGCTTTCATGCACGAACATCTGCCGGAGCACTTCAAAGATCCGGCCGACCTAGTCATGGTCGGCGGCTATGTGTTGGTGGATATCACCTTGCGCATGCTGCAGCCGCCAGAGCTGAAGGCTGCGCAGGGTTTCGACAAGGATTACATCATTGACCGCGGGCTATTCGTCGACCCGGTCACCGGCGTCGAAGAATGGCGCGACATCAACAAGACGGACCAAGTCCGGCTGATCGGTAACAGTGTCTGTCCGGATGAAGCCGAGGCACTGGTCGCCGCCAACGCCGCCGACATCATCGAACTCTACCAGCGCCTCGCGGCTTAGATCATGCATAGAGCAATTCCCAAGGAAAGGCAAAAAGCCATTCAGCCAGGTGGTATACGGCCTTCATCAATTGGTCTATGAGCAATTGGGTCACGAGTTCTTCCATCAGCTTTTTCATTTGAAATTCTCAGGTTCAGGTAGCCCCAAGTGCTTCCTGAACCGGGATCGGGGGGATTGCGCTAGCTTTTTTCAAACAATGATCGGCGCAGTCCATCGACCCAAAAGGAGTACATCTGTACCCCACCTCTCTGAAACTCCCTCCCCCTTCAAAGTAAGCCGCTTTAGCGGCAAGGACGAAGTCATGTCTGAAATAGCGGAACGCGCCGATTTGTTCTCGGCCCCGATGGTGCGCGCAATTCTGGAACTAATGACGGGGAGGCGGTGGGTTATCAGAACAAAATAGACCCACCATTTCGATGAGCCGCGCGGGCAGGCCGGCGTGAATACCAGATATCTTTCTGGAATGCGAAAACGGTTATGTGGTGGCGATAGACTTCTGCCTTTACCGCCGGCCAAGCGAACGCCTGAACAATGACATGGCGCAACGCTGGCGGCGATAAAAAAAACCTGAAGACCCCACTCACTGCTCAAGCCCGCCAACATGGACGGACAGGAAAAGCCAAACTGGCGAAAGATCAAAGATCTTTAGACATCCTGAGTGGCAGCAGGTTTTTTTCTATTTGTGGCTTTTATTGCAGGCTTCCTTAAGGGAGCTTGCTTCATACCTGAGCCACTCAGGGATTTATTGATATTATCATATGCGGACTCTAGAGCATTGAATCGCAATTGATTTCTATGCGCCACAATTTGTTCGCGCTGAGCATCATTAAGGCTATTGTCAGCAAGCATTCTATCGCAATGCTCCAAAAAATCCTTTACTGAAAAATTTGACCTAAAGAGTCTCCACTTAAGTACTAGCATATCTTCCATCTCTGCCGAGACCGATGACATCAGGAGAGTCAAGGCAGGAATAAAGTACACCAGTAATTTTGTTAGCGAATCTGCTTCTGCTCGGTTAACAAAAAACACCATAACCGAACCGATAGCAGCCGCAAAAAGAGCTGAGAAACGACCGTTAGGAAGAGCGATATCCTTATCCACAGCTACACCGAATCAGGAAATTTTTCAGTGGCATCGTTGAATGCGTAATTAGTGGCCGAAACTGCATACTCAATAAAAGATCTACATTCATCTATCCCTGTATCAAAACCTTCACACGCCAGAACTATTGCACCTACCTCGTAGTAGCACTTAACCAACTTAAACTCAGAATTAACATAGCGCTCAACTTCGACCTGCTTATCTAGCGATATTGAATCATCTACCCCGACGCGCAAACTTACGCTTACAAAGTGCGCACCAGTTTCTTCCCGAGCCAAATAATACATAAATCCATCTGGCGCATAGAAATAGATAGAATCTTTCTCCGTATCATCTATTTTATAACCAAGCGCCTCACAGATTTCCACGTATCTTTCGATAGGATACTCTGAAGGCTTTTTTTTCGGATTTATTTTCACAAAATATTCCTGCAAATAAATAATCTAGCCAAATGATCATAACGTCTTCGCAGCTAAGGCGACTGCTAATCATCTCAGTAAACTCTCAAGTTAACCAGACATCCGAATAACAAATTAGATTCTTTCAGATCCGCGCTGTGTCGCCTTAGGCGTCTGGAGATCATTTCATGGAATTGGGCAACGCCAGCAAAGTGACTCCATATGAAGACTTCCAGCTCATAGGTTGAGAGATCGACGAGCACTGCACCGCGATCGCCCGGACTCGCATCGAGGATCAAGTCGCCCATCAGCTAGAGCAGAAGGTCGAGTCTGACCAGCTCGACTTATTCGGCACTACATAACCCCTATCACCCTCTTCCACCGCCACGCGCGGCATGGAGCATCCAATGAAAAAAGAACTGATCAAGATCAGCGAGTTTCAGCGCCGGCGCTGGGGCGAAGGCGGCACGCCCCAATGCCCGCAGGCTATCCGCAACCATATCAGGAACGGAATGGTGCCCGGCGAGCAGATCGGCAAACTCTGGTACGTTGACTGGGCCGCATTCAGCCGATCGAACGGCAATGACCTGGTCGCAATGGTATTGAAAGGAGCTGCATGATGGTGCCACGGCCGCGCAACCCTGCGAACAAGGGACTTCCGCAGAATCTGTACTATGACGCGCGGCGCTCGACCTATCGCTACCGGCGGCCTACCGACGGGAAGTGGTTTCCTTTCGGTGCCGACCGCCTCAAAGCGATTGATGCCGCGAAGCAGCTGAACCTTGAGTTCATGCGCGGTGCCGACCTTGTCGGCGCCGTAATGAACAACCCCTCAGAATCGTTCGCCGGCTTCCTCGACACTTACGAGCGAGATGTCCTGCCGCCGCGTGAACTAGCCAAGGGCACCCTAGGCTTGTACGCCGTGCACTTCCGACGCTTCCGCAAGCAGTTCGATGGCAAGGCCGTGGACCAGGTCACGATCCGCATGATTGCGGAGATGCTGGACGCGCTCACACCGCGCACTGCGAACCAGTGCCGGGCCCTACTGATCGATATTTTCAACCATGCCGCTGCGAAGGGGTTGTGCCCAGACAATCCAGCCGCGAGCACAATCAATCGCATCGAGAGGAAGCAGCGCAAGCGGCACACCGTAGAGGGTCTGAAAGCCATCAGGGAGAAAGCGCCAGCGTGGTTGCAGAACGCAATCGACCTTGCCCTGATCACTGCACAGCGCCGCACCGACATTCTCGATATGCGTTTTGACGGCGTTCGTGAGGGATTCTTATACCTAGTACAAAAGAAGACGGCGAAAGCCAGTGACGCGGCGTGGATCCGCTTTCGCGTGACGCCCGAGTTGCAGGCGGTCATCAGCCGCTGCCGTGACGATGTCGTATCGCCCTACCTAGTGCACCGAAAGCCTGATCGCCGAAAACAGAAGCAGGCGCAGACCAAGGACCACTGGACGAAGGTTGAGGAAAGGTATTTGACGCGTGCTTTTAAGGAAGCCAGGGAGGCGGCGAACTGTTACGCCGGATGGAAGGAAGAAGAGATGCCGGGCTTTCACGAAGTGCGAGCACTGTCACTGCACCTGTACAAGAAAGCTGGAAAGGACGGGCAGAAAATTGCAGGTCATGCAAGCGAGGGCATGACCAAAAACTACCAACGCGACCACGAGGAAGTCATCTGGTCCGAGGCGATTCCGGACCTGAATATCAGCGAAATCACCGGGTAGTTTTGCGCTAGTTTTGCGCGGGTTTTGCGCAGGCACAAAAAAGCCGATCCATCTGATCGGCTTAAGTGTCTGATTTTACTCAGGAATAATGGTCGGGACGGAGTGATTCGAACACTCGACCCCTAGCACCCCATGCTAGTGCGCTACCGGACTGCGCTACGCCCCGACTAGGCGTGAAACCTGTTCCTCATCTCGAGGAACGCTCAAGAATATATCGCAAGCTTTTGAAAACTGGAAGTATTTAAAAGCAGGAATTTATTTCTTGAGTACCACCAGAACATCTTCGAGCTCGGCGATCATCTGGCGGATCATTTGCTTGTATTGGGTAGTGTCGTCTTTGGCTTCATCGCCGGACAAGCGCAGGCGCGCTCCGCCGATGGTGAACCCTTGATCGTAGAGAAGCGCGCGGATCTGCCGGATCATCAGCACGTCCTGGCGCTGATAATACCGGCGGTTTCCGCGGCGTTTGACAGGGTTGAGTTGAGGAAACTCCTGCTCCCAGTAGCGCAGCACGTGCGGTTTTACCGCACACAGCTCGCTGACTTCACCAATGGTGAAGTAGCGTTTGCCCGGGATGACGGGGAGCTCGTCGTTATGACTTGGTTCCAGCATAAGCCTCAACTCGGGCCTTCAACTTCTGCCCTGGACGAAAGGTGACCACACGGCGAGCCGTGATCGGGATTTCTTCCCCCGTTTTCGGATTGCGGCCAGGCCGCTGGCGTTTGTCCCGAAGGTCGAAATTGCCGAAACCGGACAATTTGACTTGTTCGTTGTCTTCAAGAGCGTGCCTGATTTCTTCAAAAAACAGTTCGACCAATTCCTTGGCCTCCCGTTTGTTCAGGCCCAGCTCTTCATACAGACGTTCCGCCATCTCAGCTTTCGTCAGAGCCCCCATACGTCACTTCCTTAACGTGGCGTTCAACCTTTGTTCGAGCGAGGTGAGGATGTTTTGCGTTGCGGTATTCACCTCATCGTCATTAAGAGTGCGCGATGGATGCTGCCAGGTCAAGCCGACTGCAAGGCTTTTTCTATCAGGATCAATGCCTTTACCCTGATACACGTCAAATAGCCTGAGGTCTGTCAGCCATTCGCCTGCATTTTCACGGATTACGTCCAGTACAGCCGTGGCTGCAACGTCTTTGTGCGCAATCAGTGCAAGGTCACGACGCACTTCAGGAAAGCGCGATAACTCGTGGAATTTAGGCATTTTGCCCGAAGCCACTTCCGCCAGAACCAATTCGAAGACGAAGACCGGACGGTCGAGACCGAGGGTTTTCGACAATTCAGGGTGGATCGCGCCAATGAAGCCGACCAGACGACCGTCACGCTCGATGCGCGCGGTTTGACCCGGGTGCAGCGCTGGGTGCTTGCCCGGCACGAAAGTGAACGTATCCAGAGCACCGGCGAAGCCCAGCACCGATTCCACGTCAGCCTTGACGTCGAAGAAGTCGACGGTATCGCGACCCTGCGCCCAGCCTTCCGGCAGGCGGCTGCCGCAAACAACACCCGCCAACATCGGCTCTTGCTTCAAACCTTCAAGCTGACCAACGAAACGCAGGCCGCTTTCAAACAGACGCACGCGATCCTGCTGACGGTTCAGGTTGTGCTGAAGCGCCTTGACCAGACCCGGCCACAGCGACGAACGCATGGCAGCCATGTCATTGGAGATCGGATTGGCCAGCAGCAACGGCTCCACACCCGGATTAAACAGTTCGAACTGTTTCGGATCGATGAAGCTGTAGGTAATTGCTTCCTGATACCCACGGGCAACCAGCAGGCGGCGCAGTTCAGGCAGGTCGCTACGGGCTTCTGCCTTGGCTTGCGGCGCCAGACGCGCTTGCGGGTAACGAACCGGCAAACGGTTGTAGCCATACAGGCGTGCCAGTTCTTCGATCAGGTCGACTTCCAGGCTGATATCGAAGCGATGGCTTGGCACTTCTACACGCCACTGCCCTGCCCCGTCGGCAGTAATGGTCAGGCCCAAGGCATTGAGCAGACGCTCCACTTCGGCCGAATCCATTTCCATACCCAGCATCTGGGTAATGCGCTGCGCGCGCAAAGTGACCGGCGCAATTTTCGGCAGGTGCTGTTCGCTGACGGTCTCGATGATCGGACCCGCTTCACCACCGGTGATTTCCAGCAGCAAGCCAGTCGCGCGCTCCATGGCTTCGCGGGCCAGTTGCCAGTCCACGCCACGCTCATAGCGATGCGATGCATCGGTGTGCAGGCCATAGGAACGGGCCTTGCCTGCTACGGCGATCTGGTCGAAGAAAGCGCTTTCCAGGAACACATCACGGGTGGTCGCGGAAACACCGCTGTGCTCGCCACCCATGACACCGGCGATTGCCAGTGCGCGGGAGTGGTCGGCAATCACCAGCGTATCGCTACGCAGGCTGACTTCCTGACCGTCGAGCAGCACCAGCTTCTCGCCCTCTTCGGCCATGCGCACACGGATGCCACCGTTGATTTCGGCGAGATC
Organism: Pseudomonas sp. KH_046_1; assembly: GCF_057839025.1. Lineage (NCBI taxonomy): Bacteria > Pseudomonadati > Pseudomonadota > Gammaproteobacteria > Pseudomonadales > Pseudomonadaceae > Pseudomonas > Pseudomonas sp. KH_046_1. The sequence continues at coordinate 2,221,503 of NZ_CM174481.1, read as the reverse complement.
GAAGGCGTGCAGCGGCTGACCCAGTTCCAGCATCACGTAGTTGGTGATGTCGACGGCAGCATCGATGCTGCGCACATCGGCACGACGCAGGCGCTCAACCATCCACAGCGGCGTAGGCCTGGACAGGTCGACGTTACGGATCACACGACCGAGGTAGCGCGGGCAAGCGGCGGGCGCCAGCACTTCTACCGAACGCACTTCGTCGTGCGCGGCAGGAACCGAAGCCACCACCGGACGGACCACAGGAGCGGCGTACAGCGCGCCGACTTCACGGGCCAGACCGGCCAGGGACAGGCAGTCACCACGGTTCGGGGTCAGATCGACCTCGATGCTGGCGTCTTCCAGGTCCAGATAAACGCGGAAATCCTTGCCTACCGGCGCATCGACCGGCAGCTCCATCAGACCGTCATTACCTTCACCGACCTGCAGCTCGGATTGCGAGCACAGCATGCCGTTGGACTCAACGCCACGCAGCTTGGCCTTCTTGATCTTGAAGTCGCCTGGCAGCTCGGCGCCGATCATGGCGAAAGGAATCTTCAGGCCCGCGCGCACGTTTGGCGCACCGCAAACAACCTGGAAGGTTTCCGAACCGTTGCTGACCTGGCACACGCGCAATTTGTCGGCGTCCGGGTGCTGCTCGGTGCTCAGCACCTCGCCAACGACCACGCCACTGAAAACACCGGCGGCCGGCGTAACGCTATCGACCTCAAGACCGGCCATCGACAGACGAGCAACCAGCTCGTCGCGACTTACCTGCGGGCTAACCCAGCCACGCAGCCATTGTTCACTGAATTTCATCCTGCTCTCCTAAGAATTCGTTACGACTAGCGAAATTGCGCGAGGAACCGCAAGTCGTTGTCGAAGAACAGACGCAAGTCGTTCACGCCGTAACGCAGCATGGCCAGACGCTCTACGCCCATGCCGAAGGCAAAGCCCGAGAACTCTTCCGGATCGATCCCGGACATGCGCAGCACGTTCGGGTGAACCATGCCGCAGCCCATCACTTCCAGCCAGCCGGTCTGCTTGCAGACGCGGCAGCCTTTACCGCTGCACATCACGCATTCCATGTCGACTTCAGCGGATGGCTCGGTGAACGGGAAGTACGAAGGACGGAAACGTACCGCCAGTTCCTTTTCGAAGAACACCCGCAGGAACTCTTCGATGGTGCCTTTGAGGTCGGCGAAATTGATGTCGCGATCGATCAGCAGGCCTTCGACCTGGTGGAACATCGGCGAGTGGGTGATATCGGAGTCGCTGCGGTATACACGGCCTGGGCAGACGATGCGGATCGGTGGCTGTTTCGACTCCATGGTGCGGACCTGTACCGGCGAGGTATGGGTGCGCAACAGCATGTTCGCATTGAAATAGAAGGTGTCATGCATCGACCGGGCCGGGTGGTGGCCTGGGATGTTGAGCGCTTCGAAGTTGTGATAGTCGTCTTCGACCTCAGGGCCTTCGGCGATGCCGTAGCCAATACGGGTGAAGAACTGTTCGACGCGTTCCAGAGTGCGGGTAACCGGATGCAGACCACCGGAGGTCTGACCACGGCCAGGCAGGGTCACGTCAATGGACTCGGCGGAGAGTTTGGCAGCCAGATCGGCTTCTTCAAACAATGCCTTGCGCGCATTAAGGACCTCTGTGACACGCTCCTTGGCAACGTTGATCAGCGCACCGACCTGCGGACGCTCCTCTGCCGGCAAATTCCCCAGGGTCTTCATCACCTGAGTCAATTCACCCTTCTTGCCAAGGTAGTGAACCCGGATTTGCTCCAGGGCATTGATATCTTCAGCGCTTTGCACAGCCTCTAGAGCTTGAGAGACGAGCGCATCCAGGTTTTCCATGTACAGACTCCAGATACAAAATAGGGGAAGAGCTTGAAGGCTCTTCCCCTATTTATGACGTTTAACACCTGGCCCCACAGATGCGAGGCCGGGTGACTGTCGGGGGTACTTAAGCCAAGGTGGCTTTAGCTTTCTCGACAATCGCAGCAAACGCCGCTTTTTCGTTCACTGCCAGATCAGCCAGAACCTTACGGTCGATCTCGATGGACGCTTTTTTCAGGCCGGCGATGAAACGGCTGTAGGACAGACCGTTGATACGAGCACCAGCGTTGATACGAGCGATCCACAGAGCGCGGAACTGACGTTTTTTCTGACGACGGTCACGGTAGGCGTATTGGCCTGCCTTGATTACCGCTTGCTTGGCAACACGGAATACGCGGGAGCGTGCGCCGTAGTAGCCTTTAGCAAGTTTCAGAATTTTTTTGTGACGCTTACGGGCAATGACGCCACGCTTTACACGAGCCATGAGTTACTTCCTCTATTCTTGACTAAAATTAACGAAGGCGCAGCATGCGCTCGACTTTTGCCACGTCAGACGGATGCAGCAAGCTGCTACCGCGCAGTTGACGCTTACGCTTGGTCGACATTTTGGTCAGGATGTGGCTCTTGAAAGCGTGCTTGTGCTTGATACCGTTAGCAGTTTTCAGAAACCGCTTAGCAGCACCACTTTTGGTCTTCATTTTTGGCATGTTCGGATACTCCGCATTCAGTTGATAAACATAATCAGAAGGCCTGCCGTGCCCTGTTGATTACTTCTTCTTTTTCGGGGCGATGACCATGATCAGCTGGCGTCCTTCCATCTTAGGATGCTGTTCGACCGAACCGTACTCGAGCAAGTCACCTTCAACTCGCTTGAGGAGTTCCATCCCCAGCTCCTGGTGGGCCATCTCACGGCCGCGGAATCGCAAGGATACCTTGGCCCTGTCCCCATCACTCAGGAAACGTACCAGGTTGCGCAGTTTTACCTGGTAATCCCCTTCCTCCGTCCCTGGACGAAACTTGATTTCTTTAACCTGAATCTGCTTCTGGTTTTTCTTGGCCGCAGCAACCTGCTTCTTCTTTTCGAAGATCGATTTGCCGTAGTCCATCAGTTTGCAAACAGGTGGTACTGCATCGGCGGAAATCTCCACCAGATCCAGCTTGGCCTCTTCAGCCTTAAGAAGCGCGTCTTCAATTGACACAATCCCAAGCTGTTCACCTTCAGCACCAATTAACCGAACCTCGCGGGCCGAGATATTCTCGTTGATCGGGGCTTTCGGTGCAGCTCGTTTATCTTGTCTCATTTCACGCTTAATAATAATTACTCCGAATCTGGGCGACCACGCCGGGAAACCGCTTGCGCGAGAAACTCAGCGAACTGGGCGACGGGCATCGAGCCCAGGTCAGCACCTTCACGAGTACGCACAGCGACAGTCTGCATCTCGACTTCCCGATCTCCGATAACCAAGAGATAAGGAACCTTGAGCAAAGTATGCTCGCGGATTTTAAAGCCGATCTTTTCATTTCTCAAGTCAGACTTGGCACGAAACCCGCTTTCGTTGAGAGTTTTTTCCACTTCGGCGGCAAAATCAGCCTGTTTATCAGTGATATTCATCACCACTGCCTGGGTCGGAGCCAGCCACGCGGGGAACGCGCCCTCGTAGTGCTCGATCAGGATTCCGACGAAACGTTCGAAGGACCCCAGGATCGCCCGGTGCAACATGACCGGGTGCTTGCGGCTGTTGTCTTCGGAGACGTATTCGGCTCCCAGACGGACAGGCAGGTTAAAATCGAGCTGCAGGGTACCACATTGCCAGACGCGACCGAGGCAATCTTTCAGCGAGAACTCGATCTTCGGACCGTAGAACGCACCCTCGCCCGGTTGCAGATCGTACGGCAGGCCCGCGCTATCAAGGGCTGCGGCCAGTGCAGCTTCGGCGCGATCCCAAAGTTCGTCGGAACCGACGCGTTTTTCCGGACGAGTGGACAGCTTCATCTCGACATCTTTAAAGCCGAAATCGGCGTAGACGTCCATGGTCAGCTTGATAAACGCGGCGGACTCGGCCTGCATCTGCTCTTCGGTGCAGAAGATGTGGGCATCGTCCTGAGTGAACGCGCGCACGCGCATGATGCCGTGCAAGGCACCCGATGGCTCGTTACGGTGGCATGCACCGAACTCGGCCAGGCGCATCGGCAACTCGCGGTAGCTTTTCAGGCCCTGGTTGAACACCTGCACGTGGCAAGGGCAGTTCATTGGCTTGATCGCGTAGTCGCGGTTTTCCGACTGGGTGGTGAACATGTTGTCGGCGTAGTTGGCCCAGTGCCCGGATTTTTCCCACAGGCTGCGATCAACGACTTGCGGCGTCTTGATTTCCAGGTAGCCGTTGTCGCGCTGAACCTTGCGCATGTACTGCTCGAGCACCTGGTACAAAGTCCAGCCGTTCGGGTGCCAGAACACCATGCCCGGCGACTCTTCCTGGGTGTGGAACAGGCCCAGGCGCTTGCCGATCTTGCGGTGGTCGCGTTTTTCGGCTTCTTCAATGCGCTGGATGTAAGCGGCCAGTTGTTTCTTGTCCGCCCATGCGGTGCCGTAGACGCGCTGCAATTGCTCGTTCTTGGCATCGCCACGCCAGTAGGCGCCGGACAGCTTGGTCAGCTTGAAGGATTTCAGGAAGCGGGTGTTCGGCACGTGCGGACCGCGGCACATGTCGACGTATTCTTCGTGATAGTACAGGCCCATGGCCTGCTCGTTCGGCATGTCTTCGACCAGGCGCAACTTGTAGTCTTCGCCACGGGCCTTGAACACTTCGATCACTTCGGCTCGCGGAGTGACTTTCTTGATCACGTCGTAATCTTTCTCGATCAGCTGCTGCATGCGCTGTTCGATGGCGGCCAGGTCGTCCGGGGTGAAAGGACGTTCGAAGGCGATGTCGTAATAGAAACCTTCGTCGATGACCGGACCGATGACCATCCTGGCGGTCGGGTACAGCTGCTTGACCGCGTGGCCAACCAGGTGGGCGCAAGAGTGGCGAATGATCTCCAGCCCCTCTTCATCCTTTGGCGTGATGATTTGCAGCGACGCGTCGCCGTCGATGATGTCGCTGGCGTCGACCAGCTTGCCATCGACCTTGCCGGCAACGGTGGCCTTGGCCAGGCCAGCACCGATGGATGCGGCGACCTCGGCTACGGAAACCGGGTGATCGAATGAACGTTGACTGCCGTCGGGAAGAGTAATAGTTGGCATGGCGCCTCCTCTCCTAGTGGTGACCCCTACCAAAGGTCACGTGGGTTGGGATGAGCCAGTACAAGATCCGGTCCAGGCCGTTCAATGACGAACGCCTGCCTTACAGCGGCAGGAGCCTTGCGGCCAACCGGAAAACCGAACCAGAGTGACTGGGATTCAAATCAGGGTTAATCGTGCATCTGCCGCTACCGGGACTGAAGGTCCGTCGGAGCCTGCAAACGCCCGAGCCACGCATGCTAGCACAGATGAACGGTTGCCACGGTGCGCAGGTTTTGCAGCGGGGTAAATTGGCTGTTTTTATGCCAGAGTGCTGAACTTGAAGCGCACTATCCCCCTCAGATAACAAGATATTTGACCCACAAGGAGTATCTCAGCATGCGTCTGAATCGTTTATTTGCCGTAGTCGCCCCCGTCATTCTCCTGCTGCCACTGGCCGCCCATGCAGAATGGCCGAAAGGCGAACGAGAGAAATACATGGCTCAGTGCGTTCCTGCCGCTGCCGAGAAGATTGGTACGCCAGCAGCGAAATCCCACTGCGCCTGCGGTGCCGATGCCATCAAATCGTACCCTGCCGCCGATATTCAGGCCCTGATGAACAACACGGCCAGCGACACATTGAAGCAGCAGGCACTGAGCAAAATTGCAGCCTGCAAGGCCACCAAAAAAGAGCAAAAATAAGCCCGCCCCCACGCTTTCAGTCCCTGAAATACTGTTAAAAAGCTGCTGAAACAGGTCCTTTCGTACAATTTATTCAGGTTTTTCAGCTTTTTTTATCGCCTTAACTTTCGGCCGAAAGCCTTATAGAACGGGGCTTTCAGCTGCTAAAGGACACAAAGAAAATACGACTGGATGGCAAACAGTGCGTCCGGGGGGGTCCCAAAGCGAACATTTCGACTATGATACTCGGGTGTGCCCAGTTGGCCTGAGCAGCACAGTACTACTGAAAATATATGTTTCTTGGAGATACACCATGTCTAATCGCCAAACCGGCACCGTTAAATGGTTCAACGATGAAAAAGGCTTCGGCTTCATCACTCCTCAAGGTGGCGGTGACGACCTGTTCGTACACTTCAAAGCTATCGAAAGCGACGGTTTCAAAAGCCTGAAAGAAGGCCAGACTGTTTCCTTCGTGGCTGAGAAAGGCCAAAAGGGTATGCAAGCTGCTCAAGTTCGCCCAGAGTAATTTCCAGGCGCACTAAAAAAACCCCGTCCATGTGACGGGGTTTTTTATGGGTGAAACAAAAGCCGGGCGATCAGCCGCAGTTGACGCGGGTCACTACCCGGCTGGCATCGGTGTTCAGGTTCAGGCGATCGGAACGGTATTCCAGCGTCACCATATCGGTTGGCAGCAGGAACCGTGCACTTTGCGCCCCTGCGCGGGTACGCGCCTGTTCGAGCAGCTGCGGCGACGCCTGTTTACCGATGGTGAACTCGGCAGCCTTTGCCTCACAGCGACTGTGACCCGTGTCAGTCGTCGCAACATCAGTGGTTGCCGACTCCGTAGAGGCAGTGCTGCAACCGGCCAGCATGGCAACGGCCAACAAAGTACCCAATGACGCGAGCTTCCAAGGCATGAAGCCTCCTTATTCAATGATTAGGCTGAGATCGTGCGACAACCAGACTGGCGTTTGGTTTCACAGGGAGCACTGGCACCCTGCCCATGATCCGGACGAGCCGCGATTCTGCCTGAGCGTCGCCCTACCCTTAACCACTGAATCGTGACTGAATATGAACGACGCTCAATATATGTCGATATAGTCGAAAGGCGGATTGGGCCAGTTCTCTTTCAAGGCATTGAAGATTTGCATGACCCAGACTTCATCGCTGGCCGCGACCCGCCCGACATAACCGGAGCCCTTGGCCCAGGTTTCGAGCCGGAACAACAACCCGTCGATATCGGTGCCGCCCACGACACCCGAGGAGATGTAGGCAATGCCGCCTTTGGTGACCCGCAACTGGGTGTGCTCATCGTCACTGGCGCCGGCCAGCAACTGACGCACCGCCTCGAGGGTCAGGCCATCCGGGGAGTTCAAATCGATCTGCACAGCGCGTTCCTTGAATATTCGTCAGAGACCAAGTGTCGCACAGCCCTCCTTTCATGCCTAAGTCGACGTGTCAAAAGCCCCGCAAAATGGTTAACTCGGCACTCAGACTTCCCCGACCCCACGAGTGCCATCATGACCACCGTAAGCATCGACGCTGACATCAAGGCCAAGTGGCAAGACGGCCACAGCTCCTACAGCCCAGGCAGCACGGAAGAGCTCGCCATTATCGGTATCGACCTGCTGGTCAGGGACCTTGGAACCGAAGCCGCCCAATCGTTCATCGAGCAGATCTTCGAGAAACATCTGTCGGACCAAAAGACCTAAGCGGTTAGCGCGAGGGCGTGAAACCACCTGCGGGAGATGATGCTTACTTCAGGCGGGCCAGGCGCTCGGTCAGCAGATCGAAGAAGCCCTGGGCGTCGCCGCTTTCTACCCAAAAGGCGTTCTTTGGCGCTTTCAAGCCGTCATACCAGTCAACGATGGTTTGTCCAAAGGTCGGTCCTTCGCGGCTGTCGACCACCACGTTGACCGAGCGACCGCTGAACAATTGCGGCTTGAGCAGATAAGCGACAACCGTGGCGTCATGCACCGGGCCGCCTGGAAGGCCGTAGTGCTCCATGTCGCCCTTGATGTATTCATTGAGAATGCCGCTCACCAATCGGCTGGCGTTGTTATTCAGCGCGGCAATCTGGTTCAGGCGCGCTTCGCTGGTAAGGATCTTGTGGGTCACATCCAGCGACAGGTAGGTCAGCTTCACGCCACTGTTGAGCACCACTTCGGCCGCTTGCGGATCGGCGAACAGGTTGAACTCGGCCACCGGCGTGATGTTGCCGCCGTTGAAGTGCGCGCCGCCCATGACCACCACTTCCTTGATGCCCTGAACGATACCCGGCTCCTGGATCAGCGCCAGGGCCAGGTTGGTCTGTGGGCCTAGCATGGCGATGGTAATGCTGTGGGGCTCGGCAGATTTCAGGGTATCGATCAGATAAGTGATGGCGCTGCCCTTGGCCAGGCCTTTCCTGGGCTCATGCACGGCAATGCCCGACAACCCCTCCTTGCCATGAATATCCTCGGCATAGATGGGTGTGCGCACCAGGGGTTTGGGCGCCCCCGCATAGACCGGAACCTCTTCGCGCCCCGCCCACTCCCGGGCCAGTCGCGCATTGCGCGAAGTCTTGTCCAGGCGAACGTTGCCGGCAACGGTGGTCAATGCCCGGACATTCAATTCGTCCGGCGATGCCAGGGCGAACAACAGGGCAACAACGTCGTCAGCCCCCGGATCGGTGTCGATGATCAGGTCGATCTTTGGTGCCGCGTGGGCGTTCGTTGCGGTCTTCAGGGTCAAAAGCAGCAGGCTCCAGAGCAGTGGGTGCAGTTTCTGAGCATAGCGATACGGGGCGCACGCCTTGTACCGGGAACATCAAAACGCAGACAGCCCATCAAAACGTAACGCCGGCGACCAGCACAATGTTGCAGTACGGTTGGCATTCGCCTGTACGAACAATCGCTCTGGCTTGTCGGCTCAGGACCTTGAATTGCTCATGGGTGAGCAACTCACGCCGACCCAACACACCTTCGCCATCCAGCGCTTCCAGCGCGACCAGGGCCGACGGCTTTTTATCGAAGATTTCCTGAGCCAGCACATGGCTTTCGACCTGCATCTCGCTGAGCACGACCTTCAAGGTGCTGACAAAATCCGGAATGCCATGGGTCAGGGCCAGGTCGATCAATTCAACGCCCGGTGGAACCGGCAGGCCCGCATCCCCGATGACAACCAAGTCGCCGTGTCCCAAAGACGCGATCAATCGCGACAGCGCAATGTTGAGCAGAGGTGTCTTTTTCATGGAGTTTTAAACGCCTGTACATCGCTCAAGGCGGGAATCGAAGGTTGCGCGCCGGCACGGGTAACCGACAGCGCCGCAGCCACCTGCCCGAAGCGGATCGCCTGCACCTCATCTTGACCCGCGGCCAGCGCCGCAGCGAAACCGCCCACAAACGTATCGCCGGCCGCCGTGGTATCGACAGCTTTTACCACGGGCGCAGGGAAATGCTCGAAGCGTTGGCCATCGGCAAACAGCGAACCTTGCGCACCGAGGGTGATGATCACCTTGCCGGCGCCCAGGGCAATCAGGCGGGTCGCCGCCGCTTGCGCGGTGTCCAGGGAGTCCACCGACAGTCCGCTCAGGGCCGACGCTTCGCTCTCGTTGGGAATCAGGTAATCGATGGACGCGTACCAGTCCGCTGGCAGCGGACGGCTGGCCGGGGCCGGGTTGAGGATAACTGTCTTGCCCAGTTCGCGGCCGCGCTTGAGCGCATGTCCAACAGAAGCATCGGGCACTTCCAGCTGACAGATGAGTACGTCCGCCGCGCGTATCACCGAATCAAAACGGTCAATGGCTTCAGCGGTCAATGCACCGTTGGCACCGGGGACGATCACGATTGTGTTCTGACTGCTGTCATCGACCACAATCAACGCCACGCCGCTGGAACCGTCAACGGTGCTCACCGCCTGGCAATCGATCTGCTCGGCCAACAGCGCGCCGCGCAGCGCCTCACCATAAGCGTCGTTGCCCACGCAGCCGATCATCGACACCCGGGCTCCCAGCCGCGCCGCAGCCACGGCCTGATTGGCACCCTTGCCGCCGGAGACGGTGGTAAACGACTGACCAATCAGCGTTTCACCGCCCTTGGGCAAGCGTGGCGCCCGGGTCACCAGGTCCATGTTCAAACTGCCTATTACCACTACTTTTGCTGGCATACATTGCTACTCATCGATTCTGTTTCGGCGGCGCTGTAGATTCAGCGGCTTTCCGTTTTCAACGGCTGTCTGTTTTCAACGGCTTTTTGTTTCAACGGAATTGGGCAAACACGCCGGCCAGCGGCGCCGTCGATTCACGCATGACGATACTCGGCGTCACGACCCGCTGATCGGTCGCCAGGCCCGGCGTGGCGATTCGCCGTAAAAGCACTTCGGCAGCCATTTCGCCGAGTTGCAGGATCGATTGCCCGACCGTGGTCAACGACGGGTAGACATACCGACTCATCTGGATATCGTCGAAGCCGATCACCGACAACTCGCTCGGTACGCGAATATTGCGCTCGGCGGCGGCCCGCAGCACGCCGATGCCGATCATGTCGTTGGCGGCAAAAATGGCGCTGGGCGGATTGCTTTCCAGCAGAGTCGCGGCGGCACTGTAACCGCCGGTGCTGGTGAAATCGCTTTCCAGCATGCGCTCGGGAGAGACTTCGACGCCCGCCTCCTTCAAGGCCCGGCGATAACCCGCCAGACGCATCTGCGCCACACTGGTGTTTTCCGGCCCGCTGATGGTGGCGATATCCCGGTGGCCCAGCTCCAGCAGGTGCCGGGTCGCCAGATACGCGCCGTATTCATGGTCGATGCGCACCAGGTCCGCATCGACACCGTCCAGTCCGCGGTCGACGATCACCATTGGCGTGCGGACACCTTTCAGACCTTGCACCAGGCCACTGTCGCCGCCGGCCGAGGCGACTATCAGGCCGTCGATGCGTTTTTCCAGCAGCACCCGCAGGTAGCTGCGCTGCTTGTCCGGATTGTCGTCGGAGTTGCACAGGATGACGCAGTAACCGTTTCGCTCGCAGTAATCCTCGATACCCCGGGCCAGTTCGGCGAAATACGGGTTGAGGCTGTTGGGGACCAACAGGCCGATGGTTGCCGTGGTCTTGGCCTTGAGCGAACGGGCCACCGCGCTGGGGACGTAGTCGAGGGTCTGGATTGCCGCCTCGACCTTGATCCGGACTTCTTCACTGACCGGGCGGGTCTTGTTCACCACATGGGAAACCGTGGTGTAGGAAATGCCGGCAAGGGCTGCCACATCTTTGATAGTCGCCATGACTCAGGTCCGCCGGCTTGCGCGTTGACTGCGATAAGTGTCCAGCACCACCGCCACCACGATCACCGCGCCGGTAATGATGCGTTTGGTCGGCTCGGTTGCCCCGATCTGCGCCAGCCCCGCGGCCAGCACGGAAATGATCAGAACGCCAAAAAACGTGCTGATCACCGAACCGCGCCCGCCCATCAGGCTGGTCCCGCCGATCACGACGGCCGCGATCACCTGCAACTCAAGTCCGGAGCCGGCATTCGGGTCAGCGGCTTCCAGGCGAGAAATCTGGAACAACGCGGCAATACCGGCCAGCAACCCCATCAGGCTGAAGACCAGGATTTTGTATGGCTTCGGATTGATCCCCGCCAGCCGCACGGCCTCTTCGTTGGTGCCGATACCGATCAGGTAACGACCAAACACCGTGCGGGTCAACACGGCCTGGGCGACGAAAATGATCAGCAACGCAATGATGAACGACGGCGAAATGCCGAAGGCAATCGGGTTGGACAACCAGGCGAACGCATCGCCGATGTAGGCCGTACGCGAACCGGTCATCTGGTACGCCACCCCGCGAGCCATTTCCAGTACGCCCAGGGACACGATGAACGACGGAATCCGCCACGCCACCGTGATCGAGCCGGTGATGGTACCGGCGAGCGCCGCGACGGCCATGCCCAGCAGCGCCGCCGGCAGCACGCCCCAGCCCCAGCCAAGAATCGCCACGCTCACGGTCGAGGCCGCCAGCGCCAGCACCGAGCCTACCGACAGGTCGATGCCACCGATGATCAACACAAAGGTCATGCCGACCGCCAGCACCATCAGGTCCGGAATCTGGTTGGCCAAGGTGCTGAAAGTATCGTAGGACAGAAAATGACTGCTCAGCACCGAGAACAGCACGATCATCGCCAACAAAGCACCCGCCAGCCCCAGATAGGTGCCCAGGCCGTAGAAGTTGCCACTGCGTGTGCCGGCGAAAGAAGCGGTTTTCATGGAAGATCCCTAGGCGCGGCTTCAATGAGCTGCGCATCACGTTTTTGGTAGCCGGCGAAAGCAGCGGCGAGCAACTCATCCTGGGTCCAGCTGTCGCGATCGAAGGTATCGATCAGCCTCCCCGCCGACAGCACGCCGATCCGGTCGCAGATCAGCATCAGCTCGCGCAAGTCGCTGGAAACCACCACCAGCGCCTTGCCCTGGCGGGTCAATTCGCCGAGCAGGTTGTAGATATCGAACTTGGCGCCGACGTCGATGCCGCGAGTCGGCTCGTCGAACAGCAGTACCGAGCAATCGCGTTCCAGCCAACGGCCGATGACGACCTTCTGCTGATTACCGCCGGACAACTCGGACACCAACTGTGCCGGACCAGAGCTGCGAATGCGCATGGCGTCGATCTGACGCTGGGCCAAGGCGTTTTCGCCATCGTGGTCGACAAAGCCCGCGCTGGAGATGCCGGGCATGTTGCCCAAGGCGATATTGGCGCCGATCGATTGCGTCAACAAAAGGCCTTCGCCCTTGCGATCTTCAGTGATCAACGCGATGCCATGCCCGACCGCATCCACTGGCGAGCGCACATTGATGACCTGCGCCGGCGCCCCCAGGGCAATCGTGCCGCTGTCGGCGATATCGGCACCGAAGATCAGACGCAGCAATTCGGTGCGCCCCGCGCCGATCAAACCGGAAATGCCGAAAATCTCTCCGGCACGGACTTCGAACGACACGTCGCGAACCTTGTCGGCACGGCTCAGGCCCTTTACCGTCAACACCGGAGCGCCGATCTTGCGCGCCCCCATATCGATATGTTCGCCGAGCTCGCGACCGACCATCAGCGTGACCAGTTGCTCGCTGTTGTAGTTGGCCATCGGCTCCACACAAACCAGGTTGCCATCGCGCAGCACGGCAATACGCTGCGCGACTCGTGCCAGTTCTTCGAGGCGATGGGAGATGTAGATGATCGATACGCCGCGAGCCTGCAGGCGAGTGATCTGCTCGAACAGCATTTCGACTTCGCGTGCAGTGAGCATCGCGGTCGGCTCATCGAGAATCAGCACATGACAATCGCCAATCAGGTTGCGGGCGATCTCCACCATTTGCTGGTGGCCGATGCCCAGTTCGCCGACGAGGGTGTCCGGGTCAATGGCGTCGAGCCCGACATGCGCCATGGCCTCGATGGCAGCCTTGCGCAACTGCTTGCGACTGATCCAGCCACCTTTGCTGGGCAGGTTGTCGAGAAACAGGTTTTCCGCCACCGACAAGGTCGGCAGCAGATTGAGTTCCTGCATGACCATGCGGATACCCAGCGCTTCAGCCTGAGCCCGGCTGCCCGGACGATAGTCCTGCCCCTGAAACTGCATCTGGCCGGTGGTCGGCGTGACCAGCCCGCCAATAATCTTCGAAAGCGTGCTTTTGCCTGCACCGTTCTCGCCGGTCAACGCCAGCACTTCCCCGCGCATGAGCGTCAGGTCGATGCCGGTAAGAACCGGTTGGGCGTAGGTCTTGCCGATACCGCTGACCGAGAGGACAGCGTTCGGAGCGCAAACTGACATAAAAACTCTCCATACGCTCGTCCAGCTGGACGAGCGCCGTTATGTCGCCAGAAGGCTACTTGGTGACCAGCTCTACCGGCGTTTCGATCACGCCATTGGCACCGCCGTCGACCTGCTCGCCCTTGAGAATTTTCAATGCAGTCTCGATGCCGAACACCGCCTGTCTGGCCGCAAACTGGTCCGCCGTGGCCAGCACGCGACCATCCTTGAGCATTGGCTGGATGGCATTGATGTTGTCGTAGCCGACCACTTGCACCTTGCCGGCCTTGCCCGCGGCGCGCACGGCAGATACCGCACCGACCGCCATGCTGTCGTTACCGGCCAACAGGGCCTTGGTTTGCGGGTATTCGCTGAGAATCGATGCGGCGACCTTGTTGCCCTTGTCGATCTCCCAGTCACCGGATTGCAGGGACACGACCTTGATCTGCGCCGCCTCCATCGCATCCTTGAAACCTGCGGTCCGCTGTTGGGCATTGGTGGTGGTGGACACACCTTCGATGATGCCGACTTCGTCACCGACCTTCAGCTGTTTGGCCAGGTAATCCCCCACCAGCCGTGCGCCCTTGCGGTTGTCCGGGCCTACGAACGGAACATTGATGTTTTTGCTTTTGACGACGGCTGGGTCCAACTGGTTGTCGATGTTGATCACGGTGATACCGGCATCGATGGCTTTCTTGATCACCGGGACCATGGCCTTGGAGTCTGCCGGTGCAATCACCAGTGCGTTGACCTTGGCCAGGATCATCTGCTCGACGATGCGCGTCTGGCCCGCGGTGTCGGTTTCATCCTTGATGCCGTTGGAGATGAGCTCGAATTCGCCGGAGTGATCTTTCTGGTAGGCCTTGGCGCCGTCTTCCATGGTCAGGAAGAACTCATTGGCCAGGGATTTCATGACCAGTGCGACTTTCGGCTTTTCAGTGGTTTCAGCAAAAGCCGAGGAGACAGGCAATGCAGCGGATGCGGCAGCCAGCATAGCGACAGCAAGAAGACGTCCAGCGAATGGCAGCTTCATGGGTTCACTCCGATCTTATGATTATTGTGAGCAACGCTTGCGCTGGCGTAAGCTTCACGACCCAGCGCGATGAAAAGTCATCACTGGCGTCGCGCAAACGTTTGCGTAAACCAAACTATGCGAACCCTGCCGGTATTTGTCAACGACCGGAAAAGTGCTTTCACGGATGTTTAGCGAAAAACGGCATTCAGTTCATGCCGTGGTGTTGACCACCGATCCCGTGCCAGAACCCTTGGCCAGTTCTTTGATCAGGCTCGCGCTCACTTGCAGGATGGCGCCGTTGGTGTCGGCAACCTGCCCCTCAATGGCCGCTACTGCGGTGGTCTTGGCTTGCGGAGTCGGATAGGACGCCGCCTGGGCTTGCGCCAATTGCTGCTGTTGCTCGCGCAATTGCTGCTGCAGCTCCTTCAGACGCTTGAGCAAGACCTTCACCGCAACGCTGGTGTTATCGCCGGTTTGCGATTCGGCCTGTGCGCCGGCACTTTCTCCCAGACCTACCGGGCCCGTCTTGACCTGAGTGCCGTCGCTTTTCTTTGTACCCAGCGCCTGAGCAGCCGCATCCTCTGTCACATCGCCTAAAGCACGAATGGTCGTCGCAGACTTTCCCCCAATGGTGATGCCCGCGGCATTTGGGAAGCCAATAGATAACGACATGTGAACTCCTGCAGAAAAAGATCCCTTGAAGGAGCATCGACCGACGCACTCGTTTCTTTAGTCGTTAACGACGATTTGACGCGTTGAAATCTTAAACATGGCTGCCATCCGTTTCGGAGAGCCGAACGCGAAAGTTAAACATGTTCGGTAATCCGGACGCCAAGCCCCGAAACCGCCTCCGGACACAAACAGCAATACCGTTACAAATCATTAAGTTAGGCGTGTTTTTTCGATTCAGGGTATTACTGGTACAGATCCTGCTCTTCCTCTCGCACCCCCGGCGTTCAGATTCGCCTGGGTCGTATCTAGATGAACTTGCATCTGCACCGTCTCACAACTAGAAGAGAAAAATAATGACATCTGCACTCAAGACCTTTGTTCCGGGCGCCTTGGCCCTCCTGCTGCTTCTGCCCACTGCCCTTCAGGCCAAAGAAGCCGAAACCCAACAAAAACTGGCCAACGTAGTAATCCTGGCCACGGGTGGCACCATTGCCGGCGCGGGCGCCAGCGCCGCCAACAGCGCAACCTATCAAGCGGCGAAAGTCGGCATTGAACAGTTGATCGCCGGCGTTCCTGAACTGAGCCAACTGGCTAATGTTCGCGGCGAACAGGTCATGCAGATCGCCTCCGAAAGCATTACCAACGAAAACCTGCTGCAACTGGGTCGCCGTGTCGCCGAGCTGGCCGACAGCAAAGACGTCGATGGCATCGTGATCACCCACGGCACCGACACCCTGGAAGAAACCGCATACTTCCTGAACCTGGTGGAAAAAACCGAGAAGCCGATCATCGTCGTGGGCTCCATGCGCCCGGGCACCGCGATGTCCGCCGATGGCATGCTGAACCTGTACAACGCGGTGGCCGTGGCCAGCAGCAAAGACGCGCGGGGCAAAGGTGTGCTGGTGACCATGAACGATGAAATCCAGTCGGGTCGCGACGTCAGTAAAATGATCAACATCAAGACCGAAGCGTTTAAAAGCGCCTGGGGTCCGTTGGGCATGGTAGTAGAAGGCAAATCCTACTGGTTCCGCTTGCCAGCCAAGCGTCACACCATGGATTCCGAGTTCGACATCAAGACCATCAAGAGCCTGCCTGACGTCGAGATCGCCTATTCCTACGGCAACGTCAGCGATACCGCCTACAAGGCCCTGGCTCAATCGGGCGCCAAAGCCATCATTCACGCCGGCACCGGCAATGGCTCGGTCTCCTCGCGGGTAGTCCCGTCCCTGCAAGCCCTGCGCAAGGACGGCGTGCAGATCATTCGCTCCTCCCATGTCAACGCCGGTGGCTTCGTATTGCGCAACGCCGAACAGCCTGACGATAAATACGACTGGGTCGTGGCCCACGATCTGAACCCGCAGAAGGCGCGGATCCTGGCAATGGTCGCGTTGACCAAAACCAATGACAGCAAAGAACTGCAACGGATGTTCTGGGAATACTGATTCGCCCTCGCCCGACCGGATCCGGTCGGGCACCCCGTGCGCCATTCGCCAGCCTTGGCGAGTGGCTGCCGCTGGATCTGACAAAAAAACTCCCTTCGTCTTACGCCAAACGGAACAAACCGCTGTCAGAGGGTTTTCTTGTTTTTTAAGCAGTTGCGAAATGGCCTACAGTTAAATACTGTATGCACGTACAGCTTAATAAGGATAATTCCGTGGATACCACCTCCTCCTCTCCTGAGACCTATGTACGCATGGGCCTGCGCGTTCAGAAAATCATCAACTCTCCCACCGCACAAAAGGCCAGGGCAGCACTGATCTTCCGCCTTCCTGACGAACCAGTGGATGAATGGGAACGCTTGCTGGAAGAAATCGACGAGAACGACAACGTCACCCTCGCCTATCGCGACGATGGCGGCGTGCAGATTTTCTGGGTTTTGCCGAAGGAAGATTGAGTCGATGAGTGTCCGCTGGTTTGCTTTGCTGTTTCTGTTTTTTGTCGTGGGCGCGCAAGCCGACGCTCCGCGCACCTTCACTGAAGCGAAAAAGGTGGCGTGGAAGCTCTACGCTCCCCAATCCACCGAGTTTTACTGTGGCTGCAAGTACACCGGCAACCGGGTGAACCTTGCCGCCTGCGGTTATGTGCCACGTAAAAATGCCAAACGCGCAGCCCGCATCGAGTGGGAACATATTGTTCCGGCCTGGCAAATTGGTCATCAACGCCAGTGCTGGCAAGAGGGCGGCCGCAAGAACTGCACCCGCTACGACCCGGTTTACCAGAAGGCCGAGGCTGATTTGCACAACCTGGTGCCCAGCATTGGCGAGGTCAATGGCGATCGCAGCAACTTCAGCTTCGGATGGCTGCCCGAGCAGTCGGGGCAATATGGTTCCTGCCTGACCCAGGTCGACTTCAAGGCAAAGAAAGTCATGCCCCGCCCTTCCATTCGCGGCATGATCGCCAGGACCTACTTCTACATGAGCAAGCAATACGGCTTGCGCCTGTCGAAACAGGATCGGCAACTGTATGAAGCCTGGGACAAGACCTATCCGGTACAAGCCTGGGAGCGCCAGCGGAACCAGAGCGTGGGGTGCGCCATGGGACGCGGCAACGAGTTCGTCGGCCCGGTAGACATGAAGGCCTGCGGTTGAATCCAGAACGGGACACCTGAAACGACAAAGGCCTCGAGGTTAAACACCCGAGGCCTTTTTTGTTTCTTCAACGCCTGCGCTACAGAACGTTATTGAGCGACCGGACGCTCAAGCACCAGCAATTCGATGTTCTGCTTCTTCGCGCGAGTGAGCGCCGCGCGGACTTCATCCTGCTTGGCTTCGGCTTCGGCTTTCGAATTGAACGGCCCCATCAGGACTCGGGTATTTCCATTTTCCTTGACGACGCTGGACATGAAGCTGTGCTCGATCAGCCAGCCACTCAGATCGCTGACCGCTTGAGGGGTTTCACCTCGCACTTCAAGATCCCATTGCGGGCCGGACACTGGCGCGGGTACGGCAGCCATGGCCGGCTTAGGCTTCGGCGCATCCACACTGCTGCCCTCACCACATCCCGCCAGTGCCAATATCGCGATTACCAAAACCATTTTGCGCACGACGCTTCCCTCCAAATGCATAAAGCGGAGATTTTAACATCCATGAATACTTCGCGAGTGCCGTAAAATGGGCTCAAAACAACGAGATTGATGGTTGCGGCCTCTGTATAGTTACGCCTTGGGAATTAATGCCGCGTCTGCGCGTCAGAAAGAGGCACCCAAACCGTGAGACTTCGCACTAATCTATACATACCACCGACCTCTGCACTGTCCGAATCAGGTGCCCCACAAAGCAATCAAGGAGAAGACCATGCTGATACTCACCCGCAAAGTCGGTGAAAGCATAAACATTGGTGATGACATTACGATCACCATCCTGGGCGTAAGCGGCCAGCAAGTCAGGATCGGCATCAACGCCCCGAAGGACGTTGCAGTGCATCGTGAAGAAATTTATCAGCGCATTCAGGCCGGCCTCACCGCCCCGGAAAAGCCGCAACCCTGAATTCTGCTGCAGTCAGTAGCCAGCCCGTTCAGCCCGGAACCACGGCTGGCTAAAGATTCATCACCCCCATCGCCCTCCGCTTGCGCTCCCACTCAAACCTCAGGGGCCGATACTAGCGGCAAGCTCCACTCTTTTGCTGTCAGACGTTTCTGGTTTACCCCAGGGAAGGACGCGTTCGCTGCGTGGTTAACCAAGCATCACGCCACGTGCCATGCCAGTCGCCGCCACCACCATCAGCAGCACCAGCAACGCCTCGATATGACTGATCCGTGCAAACAGCTTCGCCCGGCCGGTATCGATCGCCACTTTACGGCCCAGCGCTATCCGCCATTTGATCAGCGTCACCATGGGTGCAATTTCCAGCAGCAAGATCAGGACGAACAGCGTCATCTTCAGATGAAACAGCGGCTGATGCAGGTAATAGTCCGTGCCTTTCTCGTACCCGCCAAAGGCTCGCATCCCCCCACTGATCAGTAAAACGACAGCTGAAATACCCCAGATATTGTCCGCCATCAGAACACTGCGCACTTCTGCCGCCCCGTCGGCCAAACGCCGAAAAGCCGTGCCTCGAACCAACACCGCCCAAAATCCCAGGGCCAATGCCAGAAGATGAACCGCCGCCAGAAACCAGTGAGTCAGCATCGAGAAACTCCTGCCAGGTCGAAGTTGTATGAGCCTGTCAGTAGTAGCCCATGAAATGGCTGCTTGCACGGCATCTGTGGACAATGTCCGGAACAAAAAATGACAGACCAACTAGACTCCACTGCGCTGGTATTGAGCGTCCGTGGCAGTGCCGGCCCCGACAGCAACTCACTCTCACTGCATTGAACTGAGTAAACAAAATCATGTGTGAATCATGTGATTCAAGCTCTGCTTCAAACACAACAGGCCGTCGTCGTTTTCTACAATTTGCCGGATTGAGCGCAGGCGCCCTGCTGCTGACCGGCACACTGCCCGGCAAGATCCTCCAGGCAGCCGAAAAAACGTCAGCCCCACCCAAACCTCAAAACGTAATCAGTCCTGATATGGCGTTGAAAAGACTGATGGAGGGCAATGAACGATATGTAAGCGGTACTTCCAAGACGCATGATTTCAAGGCGGAGCGAGAGGCCCTGGTGTCCGGTCAGAATCCGTTCGTGGCCGTGCTGAGCTGCTCTGACTCGCGCATCGCTCCGGAATATGCGTTTGACACCGCACGAGGCGATCTTTTCTCCATCCGCGTCGCCGGCAACTTCGTTACCCCGGAAGGCTTGGCCAGTCTTGAATACGGGGTTGCCGTGCTTGGCGCCCCGCTGATTCTCGTACTTGGACATGAGAGCTGCGGCGCCATCGAGGCCGGTATCAAGGCCGTCAAGGATCAGACGATTTTCCCCGGCCATATCCCGAAACTGACTGACGCACTCAAGTCAGCCGTCGAGGCAGTACTCAAGCAGCCCGGAAACCTGATGGAGAACGCCACCGCGCAAAACGTCAAAAATTCGGTCAACAGCCTGAAACAGGCCTCGCCACTGCTGACTGATGCGCAGAGCAAAGGCGCGCTGAAGATCGTGGGCGGTATCTATCGTCTGGCAAGCGGCAAGGTAGAGCTGATCGTTTGACCCACAACGCGCACATCACCAGCATCGGTGCATATCCGCACATGCGAAGAGCCCAGCGCGACGGCTGGGCTCTGGTTATTTTCGATTTTCCATCATTTTGTCGGCGAGTGTTTTGGCCCTCTCGATCAACAGGTTCTGCCTGTCTTCGTGAGTAGCCCCGCCAACAACCGGGGCAGTCAAATTGCTTTCGGCAATCAATGCAGCGCAGAAGTATTGATCCCAGACAGCCTTGTCCACAGATGCCGGTTTGATGATTTGATCGACGTTCATAGGCGGCTCCTTTCAATGAGGCAGCACTACTAGTTTACGCCCGAATGACCAAGAATCCTGGCCATCACTCTCAGTGGTCCGCCATTCGTCGCCTGCCAAAACACAACGAGGAATTCGCCCGCATCCGTGGCTTGTGGCTTGCACAGATCGCGTGTTGCAGCGCCGGAGCTTCGAGGTACCGTCCTACTTTACTTGTCCGGGCATCTCATCTTTCAAACACAGCGAAGTGACTGCCAACTGGATGCCAGGCTCAGCAAATAACACGCAATGACTTGTGGATTGAAAATCCATGGACTAGACATAACCCCACAGTCAGCTTCCCCAAAGATCGGTAATGATTCTTGGTACCTACTCACTTATCCGGCTTGACGAATGGAGATGCATGTTCATGAAAAACCCACTACCGAAAGCCCTTGGCGGTACGGTGATATTGCTGGCGTCATTCATATCCACTTTCACCCACGCAGCTGATATCACTCCCGCTGAAATGAAGGCTATCGCCACGGAAGGCTACATCTACGGCCTGCCCATCGTGATGAACTACGCGATCATGTACGACTATGCCGTAGACAAACACTCCGGACAGTTCAAGGCGCCGTTCAACCAGATTCATAACCTGCACCATGTCGCGACCTACATGGACACAGCTGTAATATCGCCAAACAGCGACACGCCCTATTCGATGTTATTCATGGACCTGCGCAGCGAGCCAATGGTGTTATCGGTTCCGGCGGTAGAGAAACCGCGGTATTACTCGGTTCAGCTCATCGACGGCAACACCTACAACTACGGTTACATCGGCAGCCGCGCCACCGGCAACGAAGCTGGCGACTACATGGTAGTCGGACCCGACTGGAAGGGCGCGACCCCGCCGGGCATCAAGAAGGTTTTTCGTTCCGGCACGCAATTCCCCTTTGCGCTCTTTCGCACCCAGCTCTTCAACCCGGCTGACCTGCCGAACGTAATAAAGGTCCAGTCAGGCTACAAGGCACAGCCGCTATCAGCCTTTCTCAAGCAACCTGCGCCGCCTGCCGCGCTGGCGCTCGACTTCCCGAAGATCAACACGGACCTCGCGAAGACCGGCTTCTTCAAGTATCTCGACTTTGCCTTGCAGTACGCCCCGGCCGCACCGGATGAAGTGGCGATCCGGGAGAAACTTGCCCGGATCGGCATTGGCGCTGGCAAGGACTTCAACTTCCAGGATCTGTCCGCCGAGCAAAAGGCCGCAGTGGTTCAGGGCATGCAGGCCGGGCACGCACAGGTCGAGGAAGGGATCAAGAATCTCGGCACGAAGATCAATGGCTGGAACATTGTCGGTGCCGGCGGCGACAGCGCCTTCTACAACGGCGACTGGCTCAAGCGTGCCGCCGTCGCGCAAGCGGGCATCTATGCCAACGATGCCGAGGAAGCCACGTATCCGCTGTCCAAAACCCTGCCCGATGGCGAGCCGCTTGACGGCAGCAAGCACAACTACGCCATCACCCTGCCCGCCGGACAATTCCCGCCAGTCAACGCCTTCTGGTCAGTGACCATGTACGACGGTAAATCGCAACTGCTGATCAAAAATCCGATCAATCGCTACCTCATCAACTCGCCGATGCTGCCCGAGATGAAAAAGAATGCGGACGGCTCGTTGACGCTGTACATCCAGAAGGATTCACCGGGCGCGGATAAGGAAAGCAACTGGCTGCCCGCACCGAATGATCTGATCTACCTCGTCATGCGGCTGTATTGGCCAAAGACGCAAGCGCCTTCCATCCTGCCTCCCGGCAAAGGGACGTGGAGCCCGCCCGAGATCGTCAAAGTCAATTGAGCAAGTTGTTGTACCGCCACCCACTCAGGGGCCAACAAAAGGATACGGGGAGTCGGATGCGAAATAAGCGCATTCGATCCGGTCTTAACACAGGGTCATACGTCAATTATGACCCTGTAGCCCTGTTTGCAGAATTGACTACCAGCGCACGCCTTTAAAGGGATTCCATCCCTGCTCACATTTCAACAAAAAAGGGCCCACCTTTCGGTGAACCCTTCCAGACCGCCCGGTAGAGCGGATTTTTTTGTTAGGCACGATGGCCATTTGGTTGATAGCTGAAAGCTACTTCACCACATACCTCGCACCCTGTGGATCGTTAAGTTTTGCCTGCAATATCCCCCACTCGCGCTGAATGATCGAATAAGGAATGAAAATGCTGATCCTCTCAGCCCCCTTTACACCGGAGTTATTGCTCACATCGTTCAGAGTGGTTGAATAGAAACCGATATTGATGCCGACAACACAGCCGTCACTGGTGAGGACCGGCCCACCCGACATACCCTTGACCAGCGGGGCATCATGGATGGCATAGAGATCACCGCTGTGTTCATCGGCATTGACGAACGGCGTTTGATACACCTTGCCTTTCCCGGTAGCGGTCATGAGGTAAGGACTCGCCCCAACGGCAGTGATGCTCTCGCCCACACGCGGTGCGCGCCATGATGGGTAGCGGCCGTTGGCCTTGTGCAGGATGAAGACGAGATCGCAGCCTGTGCTGCAGCTGTACTTCACGTTGGGGATGAACGGAGTGTGGCGGGTGGTTACCGCATAGTCATCGTTCCATTGCACGGCCGAGGCCATGTATAGATACGGTGCGGGAAACCCCGAATAGACTGAAAAGTATGAATCATTGGCAGGACCCGAAAAGTCGGGTTTTACGATGCCGTTGCATCCTGCAGTTACAGCTCCAATTAAAAAGTAGGCCATGATCTTGATCATGATATATCACCGACTTAATTGGGAGAATGTGACTGTTTTTTGTTGTCAGTATTTTGGCTTTTGTCGGGTTGCAGTACTCCTCGCCGCTTGTTCTAGTTGGACGTTTTCTTACTTATGGCTGAGTTTGTAATGACGCGTATGAATAAATCGCGCTAAGGCCAATCGCTTTTCGATCAACTCCAAAGTTCAAATATTTGGCGCCTGAAAAATGTTAAAAACGAGGAAAAAAAACAAGAGTTTCTATAGACTCCTTCGTTAGTGGTGCCTGCCTGAATCAATCGCTATGCCTGTCACCCACAAGAGCGACAAGAAGCCTGATGGTAGTCCGATCGTCCTGCACCGCAGTAGCGCCGCAACTGGCTTTATATTTAGCCAAGTTGGACACGACTCATCCAACTTAGAAAGCTTGAAAAAACCTTGTCTTGGGGTCGACATAACTTGAGGTTAATATAACTGATAGTAAATCAACTCAGCTGACTGAAATTATTCCACATGTAAAAGACCTGATTGATCCCGACCAGGAATCTTCTCTTATTCCTTTCGTACCTCGTGGCACAAGCAGTTGCTGCTCTCGGCCCATCTGGCGGAACCGTGCTACTTGGGGCTTGAACGTGCGTAGCAAGCACCCTGGTGATTCCAAGGGGAGTAATTATCCAAGACGAGAACCCCTTGGTATCTATCCTGCTATGGCAAGCGGGATCAAACGTAGACTTTGTGACATCTGAAAACTTCTCGGCCTTTACCCGCACCGGCCTGCCAGTTGCAATAGATAGCCGGGCGCCCTCTTGGTTCGAATCAAGAAACGCTCAAGTCAATGGCAACAGAGAAAATAACGATATCGGCCGGGTATGCTGCGTCTATGGTGCCGGTACGATAATAGATCACGCTGTAATCGGATGGGGCACTCGTGGTGGCCGTTAAACCGACTGCGCAACTAACACATCTAACAATGCTTCGGTTGCCCGCGACAATAACGGAGACGGCTGGATAAACCGTGGGCCGCATAATGTCCACTGGCATGCGAAATGAAGGCCGGAACTATTCCAGTGAAATTCTCGAAGGAACATACAAAAGAGCGCCCACTTATTGCACTATTCTACATTGCTTTCAGGGAGACATGAGTTGGACAAGTGCAAGCGGTCAGATTACTGCGGATGGCGGCTCGCTAGAAACTAATGCGGGATTGTGTTTGATCTAAAGTCTTAACCAGTTTTTCGCTGGCCAAGGAGCCGACATGGTTACATGTTACGGGCTCTCGCAACATGATTGGAGTGTGGCGAGGCCTCACTCGCGCGGCAGGGCCTACAGCCGAACCAGATGCCTGGGTCACCAGAATCACCGGGGACTTTAACAGCGTCGGTGTTATGCAGAAGCAGAACTAACTGGCTTGTCGCCTGCATCTTGCCTGAATGGGTGCCCACCCTGACCAGTTGCTGGCCATTCAGTAATCCATCTGAAACACACCAGGCCGGGCGAGCGGTCATGACTTTACCCAGCGCAGCGCCAAGTGTCCCGAAGACAATCCTGAACAAAATTAACATTGAGCCTGCAGTTGAATGGCGGGCGAGGACCCCGTGTGAATACTTATCGACACACCAATCGGCGAAACCCGGCAGGACGGGGCTCGCTTCCTTGCCGGGCGGCATGCGCCGGCGTCGTTCACGCGCCAAAACGACATGGGCATTGTCGCTGCTGCCTGCCAGTCGTTCGTCTTCGACAACAGTGCGTTTTCGATCTGGAAAAAAGGCGGCAGCCTGGACGTTGATGGGTACATCCGCTGGATCGAGCAATGGCACTTGGCGTTTTGAGTGAGGCTTTTGCAAAAGTTTTGCAAAAGTTTTGCAAATCGCAGAATCGAGTAGGAGGCGGCTTCACAGCCGCCGTCCTCTCACACCACCGTACGTACGGGTCCGTATACGGCGGTTCAGGTTATGCGGTTAAGCCGTTTTATCGTATCCAGTATTGGGACCAGCCCCAGGCTGTCCCACAGCTTCTTCGGCAGCGCGTGATTCATATGTGACGCTCCCGAATTCCACCATGGCCCGCGCCCGTTGAACGCTGATTTGCAGGCGCGTGCTTCGCTGATCCCCAGACGTATCAGGTTGCGCGCCCTCGTTGGGCGCTGCTTCCATTGACGCCAAATGACACAGCGAAGTTTACGGCGCATCCAGCCATCCAACTCCTCAAGGGGGCGGTTGCTCTGGCTGAGCTTGAAGTAACCCGCCCAACCACGTAGCACCGGGTTAATCCGTTCAATGACGCTTGCCATCTTGTGGCCCCGCGCTCCGCGCAGCAGTTCTCTGAGCCGATCGCGCAAGCGATTCAGGCTCATCGTAGCTACTTTCAGCCTCGGCTGTTTATGCAGGCTCATCCCGTAACCCAAGTAATCACACGCCCACGGCCGTGCTACTCGGCTCTTTTCTTGATTCAACGTCAGTTTCAGGCGTTGATTCAGGAAGCGCTCAACCCTGACCAGCACTCGCTCGCCAGCACGACGACTGCGCACATAAATGTTGGCGTCGTCGGCATAGCGTACAAAACGATGGCCCCGCCGTTCCAGTTCGCGGTCGAGTTCATTGAGCAGGATGTTCGACAACAACGGTGAGAGCGGGCCGCCTTGCGGCGTCCCTTCCTGCCGTCGGCTGGCGATCCCGCCCGACATCATTCCCGCTTCGAGATAACGACGGATCAGCATAAGCACACGTTTATCTTCGATTTGACGCTCGATGTAGGCCATCAATACATCGTGGTTGACCCGATCAAAGAACTTCTCCAGATCGAGTTCCACGCACCAGCGGTGGCCCGCCGCCACATGGGCGCGGGCGGTTTCGATGGCTTGATGAGCGCTTCTGCCCGGACGAAAGCCGTAGCTGTAGTCCGAAAACAGCGGATCGAAGATTGGCGTGAGCTGTTGCAGCAGCGCCTGCTGGATCAGGCGATCCACGACGCTGGGGATACCCAGCTGTCTTGTACCGCCTTTGGGTTTGGGGATATCGACGGCGCGTACACCTTGCGGGTGGTATTCGCCGGCCAGCAGCCGAGTCTTGAGGATCGGCCAATACTGTTTCACGTAGCCCGCCAGCTGGTCGACCGTCATGCCATCGGCACCCGGTGCGCCCTTGTTGCTGACCACGCGTTGATACGCACGCTTGAGGTTGGCGGGTGCAAGCACCCGCACCATCAGCGTGTCCGGCTCCGCGTTCGTCCACGCCACAGACGCCGTCGATGTTTGCGCCCTGTCAGCCTTCATCCTCGGATACCGTCCAGGACCTGGGGTAACAGTTTTCTCTTGGAGAATATTCTGCGTTTCAACATTCGACGAGACTCTGACGCCTACTGGCGGCATAACCTGTTCGGCCCTTGGTGACGCGGTAATCCGCCACTTACTACGGCCTCAGCTGACTTCTGTGGGCTCATCCCGTCGCCTCTCGACGCTCGGTAGCACAGTGGCAAACCCACAGATCTCCCAGGGTAATTCGCGCGACCTTCCTGCTTATGCCTGTCGGATCTACGTCACAGCGTTCCGTGCAAGTATTGGGCTTTGAAGATATTGGCCTTCTTACCCCGCTGCGCCGCCTCTATCCGCTTCCTGTTCGTCAGGCCAGCATTTTTTTGCCTCGGGCTTCCTTCAGATTCGCAGTCGCCCGCGACACCCTTGCCTCTGGCTAACACTTCCCCTTGCCGGGTGTGTAGAGGACTTACACCTCCAAGTCACCAGCGAGGCCACCACAGCCAAGCTGGTTG
Source organism: Pseudomonas sp. KH_046_1 (assembly GCF_057839025.1). NCBI lineage: Bacteria > Pseudomonadati > Pseudomonadota > Gammaproteobacteria > Pseudomonadales > Pseudomonadaceae > Pseudomonas > Pseudomonas sp. KH_046_1. The sequence goes on along the minus strand of NZ_CM174481.1, from coordinate 2,194,479 downwards.
CGCTTCGCGCAACGCGCCATGCCTGGCGCACCAACAAAAAAGGGCCCACCTTTCGGTGAGCCCTTCCAGACCGCCCAGCAGAGCGGATTTTGTTTGGTAGGCGCGATTGGACTCGAACCAACGACCCCCACCATGTCAAGGTGGTGCTCTAACCAACTGAGCTACGTGCCTGCTGTGAGGCGGCATTCTACGGAATTCCGGAGGGGTGTCAACACCTTTTTTCGAGCTAACCCTATGAATATGCAAAATATTTAATTTTGCGCGTGCAAAGAAGATTTTCCGGGTGGCTGGCGGGCGATTTTCAACTCGGGTAGGATCGATGCACTCGTAAAATATATTAAACAGAGGCTGCCGGATGGCTAACACTCCCTACCCCGAGTCCTACTACGCCGCATCGGCCAATGCGGTTCCACCGCGCCCGGCGTTGCAGGATGACGTGGAGACCGATGTCTGTGTAATTGGCGCCGGTTATACGGGGCTGTCCTCTGCCCTGTTTCTGCTGGAGAACGGCTTCAAGGTCACGGTGCTCGAAGCCGCCGGGGTGGGTTTCGGGGCGTCCGGGCGTAATGGCGGCCAGATCGTTAACAGCTATAGCCGCGATATCGATGTCATCGAGCGCACGGTCGGTCCCAAGCAGGCCCAGTTGCTGGGGCAGATGGCGTTCGAGGGTGGGCGAATCATTCGTGAGCGGGTCGCCAGGTACAACATTCAGTGCGACTTGAAGGACGGTGGCGTGTTCGCCGCGATGACCGCCAAGCAGATGGGGCATCTCGAATCCCAGAAGCGCCTGTGGGAGCGTTTCGGTCACACCCAGCTTGAGTTGATGGATCAACGTCGCATCCGCGAAGTAGTGGCTTGCGATCAGTATGTCGGCGGGATGCTCGACATGAGTGGCGGCCACATCCATCCGCTTAACCTGGCGCTGGGTGAAGCGGCGGCGGTCGAGTCCCTGGGTGGCACGATTTACGAGCAGTCGCCCGCTGTGCGCATCGTGCGCGGCGCGAATCCGGTGGTGCACACGCCGCAGGGCAAGGTCCGGGCCAAATTCATCATCGTCGCCGGCAACGCTTATCTGGGCAACCTGGTGCCGGAACTGGCCGCCAAGTCGATGCCTTGCGGCACACAGGTGATCACCACCGAGCCGTTGGGCGAAGAACTGGCGAAGACCCTGCTGCCTCAGGATTACTGTGTCGAAGACTGCAATTACTTGCTCGACTACTACCGCCTCAGCGGCGACAAACGTCTGATTTTCGGTGGCGGCGTGGTGTATGGCGCGCGGGATCCGGCGAACATCGAAGCAATCATCCGACCGAAGATGCTCAAGGCATTCCCGCAGCTCAAGGACGTGAAGATCGATTACGCGTGGACGGGCAATTTCCTGCTGACGTTGTCGCGTCTTCCTCAGGTCGGACGGCTGGGCGACAACATCTACTATTCCCAGGGTTGTAGCGGCCATGGGGTGACCTACACGCATTTGGCGGGCAAGGTGCTGGCCGAAGCGTTACGCGGCCAGGCAGAACGTTTTGATGCGTTTGCCGAGCTGCCCCACTATCCGTTCCCGGGCGGACAAATGCTGCGTACCCCGTTCGCGGCGCTGGGCGCCTGGTACTACGGATTGCGCGACAGGTTCGGGTACTAAGCGGCACGCAATACATTGTAGGAGCGAGCCGGCTCCGGGCGGCGATCCGACGATATCGGTCTAGCAGCCAACGAATATGTTGGATGCTACGACCTCATCGCGAGCAGGCTCGCTCCCACAGGGGTTTTGGGTTAGAGACGATCTCGTGGGATACCGCTTCGAATCCGCAAGATATCGGACAGCACCGCCAAAGCAATCTCCGCCGGCGTCTTGCTGCCCAGGTTCAGCCCGATTGGCGCATGAATCCGCCCCAACTCGACATCCCCCAGTCCACCAATACGCCGCAAGCGCTCGAAGCGCTTTTGCGAGGTCTGCATGGAGCCCATCACACCGATGTAAAACGCTTCGGTGCGTACTGCCTCCATCATCGCCAGGTCATCGATGCGTGGATCGTGGGTCAACGCCACCACCGCCGTGTCGCTGTGACAGCCACCGTCGGCGATGAACACCGACGGCAGTTGGCGACGAATCTCCACGTTTTCCAGCACGACGCCTTCCAGCACTTCGTCCCGCGGGTCACACAGAATCACCTCGAACCCAAGCCCCACGGCAAACTCCGCACAGGCCTGGGCGACACTGGAATACCCCGCCAGCAGCAAGCGCTGGGCCGCGCCGACGCGCACGCGCACCCGGTCGATTTCACGTTCGATTCGCACACCCTGTTCACGATCATCGAACAGGCTGCGCGCACCGCTGAGCAAATCAACCTCGCGGATCAACCGACGTCGGCCCAGCAGCGCCGACTCCAGTTCCCGCAGATGCGCTTGCACCTCGCAATCGGCGTCAAGCTTCTCGACCAGCACATCCAGCACCCCGCCACAGGGCAGGCTGACGCGCGAGCGTGGATCGTCGCCTTCGCCGTAACGAACAACGCTGACCGGCTCCAGAAACGCGCCCTCGGCGACTCGCTCGAGAAAGTCTTCCTCGACACAGCCACCGGACAACGAGCCAATCCAGTGCCCCTGCGTGTTCACCGCCAGCAGCGAACCCGGCGCGCGCGGTGCCGAGCCGTAAGTGGCCAGCACCGTACACAGCCAGATGCGCTGACCAGCCGCCGACCACTCCAGCGCCCGGCGCACCACTTGCAGATCCAGATGCTGCATATCAGTGGGCCTTGTGCTCGAGCGGCGGCGCATCGGCCCGCAACTTCTGCACGTCGTTTACAGCCAGATCATTCGGCTGACCGCCCCAACCCTGACGCAGGTAGTTCAGTAGATCCGTGAGTTGCGCGTCGCTCAACTTGTCGACAAATCCCGGCATCGGTTGCATGTGTTCGAACCCGGAGAACTTCTGCTCACCGATACCGTCGTCGATCACCCGTACCAGGTTGCGCGGATCTTCCAGGCGCAGCGTGGTGTTGCCGCGCATGGCCACGGCGATGTGCGGCTTGCCCTCACCGCCCGGCGCATGGCAACCGGCGCAGACATTCAAATATTCCTGACGGCCGCGCTGGGCACTTGGGCTCAGCTTGTCCAACGGCACTTCAGTGAGGACTTTCGCCGCTGGCGGCTGATCGCCGAGCAGGAACGTCGCCATGGCGGCCAAATCCGGATCAGTGAGGCCCTGAGTGCTGTTGTGGAACACCGGGAACATCTCGTTGAACATCGTGCCTTGGGCGCTCATGCCGTGCTTGAGGAACGAGCTCAGGTCCTGATGATTCCAGCCACGGGCCGCCAGGTCAGTGGCCAGCAGGCTCGGTGCCAGATAACCATTGAGAATGCCACCGGTCATGCGCTTGTCCATCTGCATCGCACCGGGCAGACCGCGAGGCGTGTGGCACTCGCCACAGTGACCCAGCACGTCGACCATGTACTGGCCGCGCTTCCAGGCTTCGCTCTTGCCTTCGGCAGGCTCCAGCTTCACGTCCTTGCCGTACATCATGTTCCAACCCATCAGCCCCAGGCGCACGTTGAACGGGAAGCTCAGGCTGGTGACCGGCGCGGCGCGCTCGATCGGCTCGACGGTTTTCAGGTAGGCATGAATCGCGTCGGAATCTGCACGCGGGATCAGGTGATACGAGGTGTACGGCATTGCCGGATACAGGTTCGCGCCATCGCGGCGCTTGCCTTCGGTCAGCGCGGCGAAGAACTCGTCATCGTTGTACAGGCCGATACCGTGCTCTTTGCTCGGGGTGATGTTGGTGCCGTAGATCGTGCCGAACGGCGATACGATCGGCAGGCCGCCCGCATAGGGCGCGCCACCCGGTGCGGTGTGGCACGCCATGCAGTCGGCGGCGCGGGCGAGGTACTCGCCTTGCTTGACCTGCGCATCATCCGCGTGAGCCGCTACCACAGGCGCAGCCAGACCAACCGCCAACGCCAGGCGGCTAAGTAGAAGCTTCATGCTTAACCCTCCTTGACCAGGCCGAGATCGGTCAGCACGTTGCGGGTGGCGCTGTAGTAGCGCACGTACCCGGTGCAACGGCAGATGTGATGACCGAGGCTGTCCTCGATGACTTTTTCCAGCTGGCTCTTGACGATCGGCTGACGCTGCAGCTTTTCCACCAGCACGGTCGCGGCATTGACGAAGCCCGGCGCGCAGTAGCTGCACTGGAAGGCGAATTCGTCGACGAAGCGCTGCTGGATCGGGTTCAGCTCGGTGACCTTGCCCTGCTCGTCGCGGGTCGCATGGCCTTCGATGGTCCGGACCTTCTTGCCTTCGAAATAGTGCGCGCCAGTGATGCAGGTGCGCACTTCTTCGCTGGTGCCGTCGGGGTTGTCGACGATCACCACACAGGCGTGGCAGATGCCCTGGCCGCAGCCCAGGCGCGAACCGGTGAGGTTCTTGTATTCGTGCAGGTAGTCGATCATCGGCAGGTCATCAGGGATGTCCACCGGGCCGACGGATTGACCGTTGAGGGTCAGTTGAAGCGGACGGTTAGCCATTGAGGGCCTCCTTGATGCGTGCAGAAGTGATAGGCAGGTCGCGGACACGTTTACCGATGGCATGGGCCACGGCGTTGCCGATGGCACCGACCACCGGGATCATCACCACCTCGGCGATGCCCTTGGACGGGTCGCTTGGCGACAATGGCGGCAGGATGTCCGCCGTCTGTTTCCACACCGCGACGTGGCGCGCCATCGGCAAGCGGTAACGGTTGAAGTTCCAGTCCCCCTCCCCCGGCCCGCCTTCGTACAACGGCATCTCTTCCATCAGCGCATGGCCGATGCCCATGGCGATCCCGCCTTCGAGCTGGCCCCTGACCAGTTCTTCCACCAGCACCCGACCGCACTCGACCCACGAGTGATGGTTGAGTACCGACACTTCGTTCGAACCCTTGTTGACCTTCACTTCCACCAGCGTCGCGACCGGGCTGTAGTAAGTCACCGCCGCGTTGTTCAGCTGGGTCGCCGGGTAGGCGATGCCCTGCCGATCCAGCAGATGGAAACCGGCGCTGTTCATCTGCGCCTTCTTCGCCTTCGGTGCACCGTCACCGTACTTCACCGCCAGGCCGTCGAGCGGCAAGCGCTCACGCACGCCGTCGATGCTGAACTCGGCCTCGGCCCAGCTCCAGCGGTTGAAACCATGCACGGTGGCGCCGCTCACCAGGCCACGTTCGTGAACGCGCTTGGCGAGCATGGCGAATGGCAGTGGCTCCATGCCGTTGGCGGTGAGCTTGCCGTCGACCCAATGGGCTTCTTCGCGGCGAACCACATAAGGGTTGGCCTGACCGCCGTAAGGGCCTTGTCGCCAGATCTCCAGCGCCGCCGGCCACAGGCCGTGGTTGAACAGCACGCGCGCCGCTTCACGGGTGGCATGGCTGAAGTAGTACGCCGAGTTGGTGGCCGACGAAGCCGAAGCGACTTTGCCGACCCAGCGCGGATTGCGCAGGAAATTGTCCTGCTCGGCCTGGCTCATGATGTACGGGTTGCCGCCACTGACCAGCTGCAACTCTTTCCATTCGGTTTCGCCGGTCTTCACTTCGTGCGCCGCAATACCGAGGAAATCGGCCACGACCATGGCCTGGGAGGTGGACATGCCGGTGCCGATTTCGATACCGATGTGGCGCAGGCTGATGCGACCTTCGGCAGTGAATTCAATGCTGGCCATCGGCGCTTCGGAACCGGTGCCGAAGTCTTTCTGGCAGATGGCGAAACCCACCCCGTACCAGTTGTCCGGATCGGCGGCTTCGCGTTGCTTCTTGATCGCGTCGCGGTTTTTCCAGGTGTCGTGGACGGCCGCCTTGTCGAGAATCTCGTGCAGGCGCAAGGCACCGGCCGGGATCGCGCCCTGGGTGTTTTTCATGCCCGAGCGCAATGCGTTCTTGCGGCGCAGCTCAATGGCATCGACACCCAGGCGATCGGCGATTTCGTCGACCATCATCTCGGTCGCCGCCATGCTCTGCAGGGTGCCATAGCCACGCATCGACCCGGCTTCAACGGCGCGGGAGTGATAGGCCGTGACCTGCAGATCGTTCTGCGGCATGTAGTAGATCGACTGTGCGGCCGTGGCGCCCACCGCCGCCACCGACGGGCTGTAGTTGATTCGCCCGCCACCGTCGACACTCATCTCGGAGCGGAAAATCTTGAAGCTGTGGTCGGTCTTGTCCACCGCCAATTGGTAGCGAATGTCGAACGGGTGACGCTTGATGCCGCTCTGGAATTGCTCGTAGCGGTCGTTGGCCAGGCGCACCGGCACGCCAGCGCCGTACAACGCCGCCAGCGCTGCGTAGTAGACGAAAATATTGTGGTCCTTGGAGCCGTAACCGACGGTGTAACCCGGGTGCATGTTCAGGTTGGCCAGGCCGAAACGCGACGGCGCGATCATCTTCGCGGTCTCGGTCGCGGTTTCCAGCGGGCACTGTGTCGCCACCACGAAATGCAGGGTCTTGGTCGCCGGGTCGTACCAGCCGTTGCCGTTGTCCGGCTCCAGGGCGGCCGGTTCGATCGACGGGGTCTTGTAGCGCTCGTCGAACACCAGCCAGTTGTCCGGCGGCGTATCGATCTGCTGCTTCATGCGCTCGGCGTAGAACAGCCCGCGCTCGGTCAGGTTGCCGTGCAGGTTCGGCTGGGCATTCCACACCGGACGACGGTTTTTCAGCATCGGGAACAGAATCGAATCCTTGAGGCTGGCGAACTCGTCTTCGTCCGCCGAGGTCGCGCCGCCAACGCGCACGTAGCGGAAGCTGCCGTAGGGATCGCCTTCGTAGAACGGCGCTTTCTCGCCGTAGCGGATTGCCTTGTCATTGAACTTGAGTTGGTTCTTGGCCTGACGGAAGCGCTCGAAATCGTTCCAGATCAGGATCGCCACCGGGTGCCCGATGAACATCGGCACCTTGCCGGCCGGCAACAGTGGATCCGGGGCGTGCTCCTCAGGGAACACGATACCGTCCTTGACCAGGTCTTCGGCGGTGACGATGCGGTCCGGTTGTAACTCGGCACCGAGCCACGACAGGTCGATGCCAGCAAAGATGTGGTCGGCCTTGATGGTTTTCAGCAGCATGGCGTGGCCTTGCTGCTGCGGCCAGCCCGGCATGTCCTTGGCGCGGATGTCGCGGGCAAACACCTTGCTGCCGCAGACCTTGGACAAGGCATCGTTACGGGCGCGCGCCTTGCCGTTGTTGCCGAGCCACTGCTCGGACGGCACGGTCACACTGTTCTCCATCAAGGCGGCCAGCGCCTGGCTGCTCAATGGCGTGAGCGTCACGCTCACACCCGCTACCAGCCCGCCCTGAAGGAACGAGCGCCGGGATATATCACGGTTGGACATGGATCATCCTCTGGGCGGTTATGGGGCCCGCCCTTCTGGTTATGTTCTGGAAATCTCGAGTCTTGCAGAAGCCCTTTTCGACGATGCAAAGGGCTGTTGTTGACAGTGCAAAGCTGACCGAAAGGTTAAGTTTATAGGCTTATGCCTTCGCGGAAAACCAAAAACTGACCAAGGAATCAAAAAACCGCGACTTTTCGACGCAGCAGATCGATGAACAACCCCAACTCCCGGCTGATGTGCTCGCCCTTGCGCAACAACAACCCGAATGGCGCCATCTGCACATCCAGTTCCACCGGCAGCGCCACCACCAGGCCCATTTTAAGATAGTCGCGCAATGCGGTTTCCGACAGCACCATGATCGCGTCGGTCAGCTGAATCAGTTGCTGCATGGAGTACACCGAACTGCACTCGATGATGTCTGCCGGCAACGGCAACGCCAGGCGCTGCAACGCCTGATCCAGACCGATGCGCGCCGGACTGGTTTCCGGTTGCAGGATCCACGGCCAACCGCTGACCAGCTCCGCCATTTCCAGTTTTTTGCGCCGCACCAGCGGGTGGCCTGCGTGCACCACCACCAGCAAGCGTTCGTTACCCAATTGCTCGAAGACGTAATGCTCACTGTCGGTGGCGGCATTGCGCCGGGCGATGGCAAGGTCGATGCGGCCTTGTTCCAGCAACTGGATCACCTGGTCGCTGGTGTCGCCCATGATGCGAATCCGCAACTGCGGATTGAGCGCCTTGATCTCGGCAATCGAATCCATGACCAGGTCCGGCGCCGCGCCCATGATGGTACCGATCGACAGATAGCCGTAGCCGCCCTGCTGCCGTGCCATCAGGTCCTCGGCACAACGGTCGAGGCCACTGATGGCCGACTCGGCAAAGCGAATCAGCTCCTGACCCAGCGCTGTCGGGCGCATCCCCCGCGGCAGGCGCTCGAACAGATCGCAGCCGAACATGTCTTCAATCTCATGGAGCATGCGGGTTGCCGCCGGTTGCGACATGTTCAGGCTTTGCGAAGCGCGGTGCAGGTTCTGGCTGCTGCTGAGCGTCACCAGCATGTGCAAATGCTTGTAGCGCAGGCGATTGAGCAGACTGCGGGAGATGGTCGGCGTGGTCATGGCGGGCCTTTTTTATCGATACCTTGAGGGTATCAGTTGTTAGCTAGATTCGATTTGTAACGCATCGATCAGCGGCCGTACAGTCTTCCCCATAAGAACAAATGCCCTACCAAAGGAAAACTGCGATGAAGACTCTACCCGCGCCTCTGCTCGCCAAAATTTCCTGGCGGCTACTCCCGTTTCTCCTGCTGATGTACATCATGGCCTTCCTCGACCGCGCCAACGTCGGGTTCGCCAAACAAGCCTTCCAGGCCGACACCAACATCAGCGATGCCGCCTTCGCCTTCGGCGCCGGCGTGTTCTTCGCCGGCTACGCACTGCTCGAAGTGCCAAGCAACCTGATCCTGCACCGCGTCGGCGCCCGCCTGTGGATGTGCCGGATCATGGTCACGTGGGGCCTGGTCTCCGCCGCCATGGTCTTCGCCCACACTGAAACCAGCTTCTACATCCTGCGCTTTCTGCTGGGCGTGGCCGAAGCCGGTTTCTTCCCCGGGGTGATCCTCTACCTCACCTACTGGTTTCCCAGCGCCGTGCGCGGCAAGGCCATGGGTTTCTTCTATTTCGGTGCGCCGCTGGCGTTCATCTTCGGCAGTCCGCTGTCCGGCCTGCTGCTGGAACTGGACGGCTTCGCCGGCTTCCACGGCTGGCAGTGGCTGTTTGCCGTTGAAGGCCTGATGGCCACGGCGGTGGGCATCTGGGCCTACTGGTACCTGGACAACCGTCCGGCCGACGCCAAGTGGCTGACCGTCGAGGAACGCCAGCAAGTGCAGAGCCTGCTCGATCAGGAAGACAGCCATAAACAGAATCATGGCCGCAGCCTGCTCAATGTGATCTGCCAACCCTCGGTGCTGTACCTGTGCCTGATCTACCTGTTGATCCAGGCCAGCGTCTACGGCGTGGTGTTTTATCTGCCGAGTCAGGTTGGCGGACTGCTGGGGACCAAGGTCGGGCTGATGGTCGGCCTGGTGACGGCAATCCCGTGGGTCTGCGCATTGATCGCCGCGTACCTGATTCCCGGCTACAGCGACCGCACCGGCGAACGCCGCCGCACCGCCTGCCTGACCCTGTTGATGGCTGCTGCCGGCATTGCCTGCTCGGTAACCTTCAGCAACCCGCTGCTGGGGATCATCGCCCTGTGCTTTGCCGCCTCCGGCTTCATCGCTGTGCAACCGGTGTTCTGGACCTTCCCCTCCAGCTACCTCGCCGGCAGCGCCGCCGCGGCCGGGATCGCCCTGATCAACTCGTTCGGCGCCCTCGGTGGCTTCATCGCCCCGGTGCTGAAGAACTGGGCCGAAGGCGCCTTCCATTCACCGGCAGCAGGCTTGTACGTGCTGGCCGCTACCACCGTCATCGCCGCGTTGCTGGTGCTGGGCATACGCGCGCCCGGCCATAAAGCCTCGAACAAACCGGCCACCGTTTAAACCTGACCGCCGTTTAAAAAAAGGAGTCACACCATGGGCATTCCAACCATCAAACACGTCCGCGCTTTCACTCTGCGAGGCGGCGGCGCCGATTATCACGACCAGGCCGACGGCCACTGGATCGACGATCACATTGCCACGCCAATGAGCAAATACCCCGAGTACCGCCAGAGCCGCCGCACCTTCGGCATCAACGTACTCGGCACCCTGGTGGTGGAAATCGAAGCCAGCGACGGCACCGTCGGTTTTGCCGTGACCACTGGCGGCGAGCCTGCCGCCTACATCGTCGAAAAGCACCTGGCGCGCTTCCTTGAAGGCGCCCGGGTCACCGACATCGAAAAAATCTGGGACCAGATGTACCAGTCGACCCTGTATTACGGGCGCAAGGGTATCGTCATCAACACGATCTCCGGCGTTGACCTGGCGCTGTGGGACTTGCTCGGCAAGATCCGCCAGGAACCGGTGCACCAGCTCCTCGGCGGTGCGGTGCGCGACGAATTGCAGTTCTACGCCACCGGCGCCCGTCCGGACCTGGCGCAGAAAATGGGTTTCATCGGCGGCAAGATGCCGCTGCACCACGGCCCGGCCGAAGGCGAGGAAGGCCTGCGCAAGAACCTCGAAGAGCTGGCGACCATGCGCGAACGTGTCGGCCCGGACTTCTGGCTGATGCTCGATTGCTGGATGAGCCTGGACCTCAACTACGCCACGAAACTGGCGGTCGGCGCCCACGAATACGGCTTGAAATGGATCGAAGAAGCCCTGCCGCCGGACGATTACTGGGGCTACGCAGCCCTGCGCAACAACGTACCAAAAGGCATGCTGGTGACCACCGGCGAACACGAAGCCACGCGCTGGGGCTTCCGCATGCTCCTGGAGATGGGCTGCTGCGACATTATCCAGCCGGATGTCGGCTGGTGCGGCGGGATCACTGAACTGGTGAAGATCTCGGCCCTGGCCGACGCCCACAACGCACTGGTCATCCCTCACGGCTCATCGGTGTACAGCTACCACTTCGTCGCCACCCGGCATAACAGCCCGTTCGCCGAGTTCCTGATGATGGCGCCGAAGGCTGACGAAGTGGTGCCGATGTTCCACCCGCAATTGCTCGGCGAACCGGTGCCGGTCAATGGCCGCATGCGCCTGTCCGCGCTCGACCAGCCAGGTTTCGGCGTGACCCTCAACCCCGAATGCCAACTGCATCGGCCGTATAACCGCTGAGAAAGGAGTTCGACATGAACATGCCGCACAACGCGTTCAAGGCCGCGCTGAACAGCTCAGCGACCCAATATGGCATCTGGGCCGGGTTCGCCACTGGCTACGGCGCCGAGATCGTCGCCACCACCGGTTACGACTGGATGCTGATCGATGGCGAGCACGCACCCAACACAGTGCCCGGCGTACTTGCCCAGTTGCAGGCCGTGGCGCCTTACTCGACCGCGCCGGTAGTGCGTGCGGTGAATGGCGATGCCAACCTGATTAAGCAACTGCTGGATATCGGCGCACAGACGCTGATGATCCCGATGGTCGAAACCGCCGAGCAGGCACAGGCACTGGTGCGCGCCATGCGCTACCCGCCCCACGGCATTCGCGGAGTCGGCGGCGGCCTGACCCGCGCCACCCGCTGGGACGGTGTGCCGGATTACCTGAATACCGCCCATGAACAGCTCTGCCTGATCGTGCAAGTGGAATCGCGCACCGGCGTGGAAAACGTCGCAGCGATTGCCGCCGTCGAGGGCGTGGATGCGGTGTTTATCGGGCCGGCGGATTTGTCGATCGGCCTGGGTCATGCCGGCAACCCCGGCCATCCGGAGGTTCAGGAGCAGATTCAACACGCCGTGAACGCCACGCTGGCGGCCGGCAAGGCCTGCGGGATTCTCGCACCCAACGAAGAAGACGCCCGCCGCTACCAGCGCTGGGGCTGCCAGTTCATTGCGGTAGCCATCGACATCAGCCTGCTGCGCCAAAGCGCCATGGCCACCCTCGCCCGCTACCGAGAACCCGCTACCACCCTAGCGCCGTCACGCACTTACTGATCTGCCAAGGAGTCGCACCATGTCATCCGTGCCTGTTTACGAAAACTTCATCGACGGCCAGTTCGTGGCCAGCGCTGCCCACCTCAATGTGATCAACCCGGCCACCGGCGCCGTGCTGTCGAAAGTCCCCGCCTCGACCGCCGAGGACGTCGAGCGCGCCCTCGCTGCCGCCCGTGCAGCGCAGAAAGACTGGGCGCGCAAACCGGCAAATGACCGCGCCGGCTACTTGCGCCGGATCGCCGCCAAACTGCGGGAAAACGTCGCGCACCTGGCGCGCACCATCACCCTGGAACAAGGCAAGATCAGCGGGCTGGCGGAAGTCGAAGTCAATTTCACCGCCGACTACCTTGACTACATGGCCGAATGGGCCCGGCGCATCGAAGGCGAGATCATCACCAGCGACCGCCAGAACGAAAACATCTTCCTGTTGCGCAAACCGCTGGGCGTGGTGGCCGGGATCCTGCCGTGGAATTTCCCCTTCTTCCTGATTGCCCGCAAGATGGCCCCGGCCCTGCTGACCGGCAACACCATCGTCATCAAGCCCAGCGAAGAAACCCCGAACAACTGCTTCGAGTTCGCCCGACTGGTGGCCGAAACGGATCTGCCGCCCGGTGTATTCAACGTGGTTTGCGGTGACGGCCGAGTCGGCGCGGCATTGAGCGGACACAAAGGCGTGGACATGATCAGCTTCACCGGCAGCGTCGACACCGGCTCGCGGATCATGGCCGCCGCCGCGCCAAACATCACCAAACTCAACCTGGAACTGGGCGGCAAGGCGCCGGCCATTGTGCTGGCGGATGCAGACCTCGACCTGGCGGTCAGGGCGATCCGCGATTCGCGCATCATCAACAGCGGCCAGGTGTGCAATTGCGCCGAGCGGGTGTACGTCGAACGTAAGGTGGCGGATCAGTTCATCGAGCGCATCGCGGCAGCAATGAGCGCGACCCGCTATGGCGACCCGATTGCCCAGCCGGACGTGGAGATGGGCCCGCTGATCAACCGCCAGGGGCTGGACAGCGTCAACCGCAAAGTCCGCACCGCGTTGAGCCAGGGCGCAAACCTGATCAGCGGCGGACAGATTGCCGACCTGCCGAATGGCTTCCACTTCCAGCCCACCGTTTTGGCCGGTTGCCGCGCGGACATGGAGATCATGCGCGAAGAGATTTTCGGTCCGGTGCTGCCGATCCAGATAATCGACGACCTGGACGAAGCCATCGCCCTGGCCAACGACTGCGACTATGGCCTGACTTCGTCGATCTACACCCGCGACCTGAGCAAAACCCTGCAGGCGATGCGTGAGCTGGATTTTGGCGAAACCTACGTCAATCGCGAGAACTTCGAAGCGATGCAGGGTTTCCACGCCGGCGTGCGCAAGTCCGGTATCGGTGGCGCGGATGGCAAGCATGGGCTGTACGAATACACCCATACCCACGCGGTCTATCTGCAAGGCTGAGCCACGCCCTTTCTGTGAAGGGTACGCGCCTATGCCATCGCTTAGGCGCCTGCCCCATCCCCCTGGAATGAGCATCTCATCGGCATTTCCCCGGACGTAGCAATGGGCAGGTTGAACAGTACTCAGCGGGTTCGGTGGCCAGGTAATAAAAGCAACAGGTTCGGCGAAAGCGAATGCTGCGCTGCCCGTCGTCCACCAGCCTCGGCGGTCGGCGGAAATGGCTCAGCGGGTTGTAATCGAGGCCGAACAACGCAGGCTCGGCTTGTGTCAGCAACCAATTGAAGTCCGCTTCACAGCGCTCGCGAATTGAAGAGTCTTCGATTTTCGCCATGCGCTTTTCATACAGCGAATAAATACGCACGGCGGTGTTTTCCCAGAGAATGCGCCGGGAAACACCGGTGACACGATTGAAGGTTTGCCACAGCGGTTTCAGCAGCCCGGCGAACAGTCCCTGCACCAAGGCTTCCCGCCAGGCCTCGCGTTCATTGGTCCCATACGTCAGCGGCTGACCGTGATGCAGCGGCATCGAAGACGTCCACAACCCGTCATCGTGGCCGTATTCAATCACCGCGTTGTCGAGCGTCAGCAACAACCCTTTGTCATACGCCGACATCGCATACAAACAGGCGCCGGTCGCCAGAAACGACAAGCGCTTGCCCAACAGCGAGGCCGTGATCGCCCGGGTTGGCGAACCGATCACCGGGCCCAGCGCATCCAGTAGTTGCTCGCACACGTCTTCCTGCAACAAGTCTCGGGCCTTCATTGAACGCAACGGGTCGCGCTCGTCGCTGTCCTTGAGCCGCAAGCCACCGGACAAAAGCGCCCACTCCGACGCCGTGAAATAACAGGCCAGATTCATTGCGGCAACTCCCGGCCAAACGGAATGCACAGCGGCGTTGCGAAGAACGGATCGGGAATGATTCGGCAATTGAGGTCGAACACGGTCTTGACCAGGGCCTCGGTCAACACCTCGTCGGGCCGCCCCTGGGCAAAAGCCGTCCGGTTGTGCACCGCAACCATGTGGTCGGCGTAACGACAGGCCAGATTGAGGTCGTGCAGCACCATGATGATGGTTTTGTTTTCGAGCCGGTTGAGGTCGCGCAACAGGTCCAGCACTTCGATCTGATGCGCCAGGTCGAGAAAGGTAGTGGGTTCGTCGAGCAGCACGATGCCGGTGTCCTGGGCCAGGGTCATGGCAATCCACGCGCGTTGGCGCTGGCCGCCGGACAACGCGTCCACCGGTCGGTCCGCCAGGGCCTGCAGACTGGTTTGCGCCAGCGCGCGGTTGACCATGGCTTCGTCTTGCGCCGACCACTGTTGCATCCAGCTCTGATACGGATAACGCCCCAGCGCCACCAACTGCCTGACGGTGATGCCCTCCGGCGCGCTGGGAGTCTGAGGCAAAATGGCCAACTCCCGGGCAACGGCGGCCGTGGACTTTTGCTGGATATCCACACCGTTGAGAATCACCGAGCCCTGCTGCGGTTTGAGCAGTCGGGCGAAGGATTTGAGCAAGGTGCTTTTGCCGCAGCCGTTGCTGCCGATCAGTACCGAAATCTTGCCCTGGGGCAGTTGCATGTCCAGCGTGTCAATAATCACCTGGCGCTGATAACTCAGGGTCAGGCCGCGACTTGCAATCGACGTCATACGTTGAATTCCTCAATGACGCTGTTTAATCAACAAATAGAGAAAAAAAGGTGTGCCCAGCACGGCGACAAAAATCCCGGCCGGCAGATCCAGCGGCAAAAACAGCACACGCCCGGCGAGGTCGGCCAATACCACCAGGTTCGCCCCGACCAACGCCGCCATCAGCGCCTGACCGCCGAAACCCGGGGCCACCAGACGCTTGGCAATGTGCGGTGCAATCAGCCCGACAAACGCTATCGCCCCACCCCAGGCAATCGCGGCACCGGCCAAGGCCACGCTCACCAGCAACAGACCGGCGCGCAGCCACTGCACGCGAACACCAATGCCCTGGGCCAGAGAGTCATCCAGCTGTTGCACCATCACCTGCCGGGCCAGCAGCACCAGCAGCGGGCAAATACCCAACAACCAGCGCCCCAGCGCCAGCGGTTCCGGCCAACTGGCGCCGTACACGCTGCCGGTCAGCCAGACATAGGCCGACAGGGTTGTGGTCAGCGGACTGAAGACCAGGATGAAGGTGGTCGCGGCGGTCAACATCGCGCTGATGCCGACCCCGATCAACACCAGGCGCAGCGGTGAGGCCCCCTGCTTCCAGGCCAGCAGATAGATCGCCAGTGCCGCCAGCCCCGCGCCGAGCATCGCCGCCAGCGGCAGATACTGTTGGCCCAGCGCAACAGAGAAAAACGACAGGTACAGCACCGCTGCCGCACTGGCGCCGCTGGTGATACCCAGCAGGTCGGGCGATGCCAGCGGGTTGCGGATGATGCTTTGCAGAATCAGCCCCGACACCGCCAACGCCGCCCCCACCAGCGCCGCCAGCAGCATGCGCGGAAAGCGCAGTTGCTCGACGATGAACGTCAGGCTGGGGTCCTGGCTCGACAGCAAAATCCGCAGCACCTGCAGCGGTGAGAGCATGACTTTGCCCAGCGACAACGAGCCGAGCATGATCAGCGCCGTCACCAGCAACGCCGCCAGCAACCGCCACAACGTGGTGACATTGATCCGCCGGGAAAATCCGCTGCGACGCCAGGTCAGGACCTTATCCATAACGACCTCCACGCCGGGCCAACAGAATGAAAAACGGTGCGCCGAACAACGCCGTCATCACCCCAACCGGCACCTCCTGCGGCAGGATCAACACCCGCGACAAGGTATCGGCCAGCAGCAGGACAATCGCGCCGAGCAGCGCACTCCCCGGCAGCAACCAGCGATGATCGATGGACAAGCCCTTGCGCACCATGTGCGGCACCAGCAAACCGATAAACCCGATGCTGCCGGCCAATGCCACGGCACTGCCCGCCAGACAGACCACCAGCACGCTCATCAGCAGCCGGATCAAACCGGTTCGCTGACCCAGGCCGGTGGCGATCTCCTCGCCTGCGTTAAGTACGTTAACCTGCCCCGCCAACAACATCGCGCCGAACAGCCCGAGTACGCCACAGATCAGCATTGGCGCGGCGACCGACAGGCTGCGCTCGGTCAACGAGCCCGCCAGCCAGAACAGCACCGTGTCCAGGCCATCCTGATTGACCACCAGCAACGCCTGGCTGAATGCAGAGAACAACGCGGCCATCGCCGCCCCCGCCAGCACAATGCGCAACGGGCTGAGACTGCCCTGTCCCATGTTGCCGATCAGCCACACCAGGCTGCCAGCCACGGCCGCGCCGATGAACGCGCACCACAGCCAGGCATCCGGGGATGACAGGGAAAACAGCGAGGAACACAGGATGATAAAAAAAGTCGCGCCGGCATTGATCCCGAACAAGCCGGGGGACGCCAGCGGATTGCGCGTCAGCGCCTGCATCAAGGCCCCCGCCACGGCCAGGCTCGCGCCTACGGCCATCGCCATCAAGGTGCGCGACAGGCGTGTGGTGGTCACCAGCACATGGCTGACGCTGAGCGGGTCGGGATGCACGAAGGCTGCGGCAATTTGCGACAACGGAATCCAGGTCGCTCCGACCGCCAGGCTCAGCACGCTGCTGAGCAGCAACACGACCCCGGCACAGCACAGCTTCAAACCATTGCTCATCAGGCCGCATCCGCCGTGACCAGCCGCGCAACGTCATCGAGCATCAGGTTCGCCCCAAGCATCCCGCCCGACAGGCTCCAGGCCACCCCGTCGACCCGCCACACCTGCCCCTGCTGCGGCGCACGCATTTGCTGCCACAGCGGATGCTGCACCAGGCTTTCATAGTTTCGCTGCACTGCCGGTTTCTCCGCGCGCAAGAAGACAAAGAAAATGTCGGCATTGACCACCGCCAGACTTTCCTTGCTGGTGAGTTTGATCGATACCCCGCTCGCCGCCCCACTGGCCTCACTCCAACCCAACCCCAGCTCAGTGACCACCGAACCTGGAAAACTGGCCGGCAAATAACTGCGGATATGGTCTTCACGGACATCCAGAATCGACACCGTAGGCGGCCAGCGCCCGGCAAACTTCTGCTGCAGTTGCCGGCGCAGTTGCGCCGTACGCAGTTGCCAGCGGGCCAACACCTCGTCGGCCCGCTGCTGGCGGTGCAAGGCCAGGCCCATCAGTGCCAGGGTCTTCTTGAATTCGAACACCTCCTCCAGCATCACCACCGGGGCGATCTGCTTGAGCAAGGGTGCGATGCGCTCATGGCGAAAACGCGAGGCGATGATCACGTCCGGTTTCAGCAGCGCGATGTCCTCAAGGCTCGGCTGGGTTTCCAGGCCGACATGGGGCACCGGCTCCAGCGCCGAGCGCAGATAGCGATAGGTGGGCTTTTCACTCCAGGAGTCGACGATGCCGCAGGGTGTAATGCCCAACGCCACGGCGCTGTCGGTGGCGCCCTGAAACAGGGTGATCACCCGCAGCGGCGCGGCGTCGGCCAGAGCCCACGCCGATGGGGTAAACCTCAGTGCAAGCACGCCCAGGGACAGGCGCAGCAGCGTGCGCCTGGAGGGCGTGTTGACCTGTTCGTTCTTGAGCGGGTTAGTGAGGCTGGGCATGCTCTGGTCCTCTGCAATCGATGCAGGACACAACCCGGCAGCGCCCTTCCCTGTGGCGCAACGCACGGTTGAATCGATTCAGAAGTCGACGGTCGCCGAAAGCAGGTAGGTTCGTGGCGTCGCGAGCGTCAATCCAGGCTCGCTGTCATCCGAGGCCCCGGCAGAACTCCAGTAGCGCTTGTCGGCCACGTTCTCGACATTGGCCCGCAGGGTGATGTTCTTTTCCTCGACCTTGAACGCGTAGCGCGCGCCCACGTCGACACGCGTCCAGGCATCGATTTCCTTGTTATTGGACTGGTCCAGATACTGCGAGCTGGAATAGATGCCGCGGCTGGTCAGGGTCAAGCCTTGCACGCTCGGCACGTCCCACTCGGCGCCGAGGTTGACGTTGTATTCCGGCGTGGCGGGAGCGCGGTTGCCGTCAAAGGTGCCGTTGGTGGTATCGGTCAGCTCGCTGTCGATGTACATGACGCCGCCGAGCAGGCGGAAGCCTTTGAGCGGCTCACCGAACACACTGACTTCCACACCCTTGTTTTCGCGTTTGCCGTTCGGGCCGAAAACCCGCGTCGTGGCGTTGGTTTCATAGGCTGGCTGTTTGATCCGGAACACCGCAGTGGTAATGGCGAACGCACCCGCATCATATTTGGCACCGACCTCGACCTGCCGACTGATGAACGGTGGGAAGATTTCGTCCTCGTTCACCGAGGTCGACGGCGCGATCTTGCCCTGGCTCAGGCCCTCCATGTAGTTGGCATACAACGAGAGCTTATCGGTGGCCTTGAACAGGATGCCGCCCGAGGGCGAAACCTTTTCTTCGTCGTAGCCCGTGTCGCCTTTGACATTATCCGTCCAGTCGTCGACCTGCACTCGCTGCCAGCGGGCGCCGAGGGTCAACAGCACTCGGTCATCGAAGAAACCCAATGTGTCGGACAACGCCACGCTGCTGGAACGGTTCTCGGTATACACCTCGGAATCAAGGCGCGTGGGAGTGATGGGTGTCGGTGTTTGCACCGGGTTGTAGATGTTGCTCGGGGCAGCGGCATAACGGGCGCCGCCGTTTTCGAAGTCCATGTAGAAATAGCTGGCAGCCAGGTTGATTTCATGGCTCACCGGACCGGTATGGAACCAGTTGCGTACCCCGGCGTTGGCTGTCCGGACATTTTCGTCACGGGTGAAGTCACGTGGCAGAACGCTGAAATTACCCGCGTCGTTGGTGACCGCTACGGCGTGCCGGAGGAAGTCATGATTGCTTTTACGCGCGCCCGCACCGGCGTACACCATGACGGAATCGCTGACATCGTACTCGCCGGTCACCGTACCGAAGGTGTCCTTGGTCCGCGCCTTGCTCCACGGCTGCGCATAGTTGTGGCGAACATCGCTGGCGTGCGGAACCTGCGCGTTGGCACCCACCTGCACACGCTCCTGCGGGGCGTCGGTGTCACGCTCGTTATGTCCGACGTCCGTCGAGAGCCGCAGGCGTTCACCGCGAAAATCCAGGCCCAGCACAGCCATCTCGCGGTCAACGCTCTGGTGATCCCATTCGGTGTCACCGGACTGCTTCACGCCGTTGAAACGAACACCGAACATGTCCCCCTCACCAAAGCGCCGTCCGATGTCCACGGCCCCGCCGACCTGGCTGTCGGAAGCGTAGTTGCCGGTAAACGAAGTAATGGGCACGTCGGTGGCGCGCTTGGGCACCACGTTGATCCCGCCACCCACGCTGCCCCGCGGCGAGATGCCATTGATCAGCTGGCTCGGGCCTTTGAGGATGTCGACGCGATCGGCCATTTCCATGTCGATGGTGTACGTCGGCAGGATGCCGTAGAGACCGTTGTAGGAGACATCACTGTTGAACAGGCTCATTCCGCGAATGGTGAACTGCTCATACCGCCCACCCGCCGGGTTGGTGGCGCGAACCGAGGGATCGCTGGCCACGAGGTCGCCCAGGGTACGCGCCTGCAGGTTTTTCACCAACTCACTGGTGTAGGTAGTCTCGCTGAACGGCGTCTCCATGAAGTCCTTCGAGCCCAGCAAGCCTTGCGATCCACGGCGTGCCACCTGCCCGCCGACATACGGATCACCGTGCGCCGTGTCCGCCGTCGCATAAATAGAGGTAGCGCCCAATTGCAGGCTGCTGCCTGTTGGCACCGGGGTCAGCATGTACGCCTGTTCGCCCACCGGCTGCAGTTGCAGACCGGAACCCTGTAGCAGTTGGGCGAAGCCCTCCTCCACCGCGAAGTCGCCGGACAGACCGGGGCTGGTGCGCCCGCTCACCAGCCCCGGGTCCACTGACAGATTGACCCCGGCCAGCCCGGCGAAACGGGTCAGCGCAGCGTCGAGGCTACCGGCTGGCACCTGATAGCTGCGGCGCGGCGCGTCTTCGGCCCAACCGGCAGTGATGAACAACGGACAGGCACTCAGGCTCAACAACAGACTCAAGTGCAACAACGGGCGCAACCTGGATGGAGCCGGACGCATACTGCTAGACATCACTGCGGGCATTGTGAATCTCTCTGATTTCGTTTCGCTTACCTTGAATGACAAGCGAGGCGAAAAAAGGGGACACGCTTTAAACACTATTTTTGCGCGGCACCAGCGTTACCCAGTAACGCGTACGCGAATGCACCTCCAGCGGCAGGCTGGCCGCCAGCAGAGCCAGAATGCGATCAGTGTCTTCAAGACGAAAACTGCCGGTGATGCGCAGCGATTCCAGCTCGGGCTCCCAACGCAACACGCCCGGACGATAGGTGTTGAGTTCGCGCAGAAAATCCCCCAAGGGCTGGTTCTGCGCCATCAGCACACCCTCACGCCAGCCCGGGGCCAGCACGTCGAATGGCTCCACGGCACCGGCACCCGTCGCTTGAAGGCTGACCTGCTGGCCACCGCGCAACGAAAAGACCGATCCGTGCAAAGGCTGCAACTGCACCGTGCCTTTGAGCACCGAGACCTTGCAACCCGCCTGCCCCTGACGAACACATACTTCGCCCTGATTGACGACCACTTGCCCGAAGCGCGTGAGAATCGTCAGCGGCGAGACCCCGGGCACATTCAGTGCCATTTCGCCTTCCACGAGGGTCAGGCGCCGGTGCTTCAGGTCGATATCGACGGCACTGGCAGTGTTCAGTTGCACAGAGCCTCCATCGGCCAACCGGACTTTTTTGCTTTCCCCGGTGGCGGTCCGCAGGTCGGCACTCCAGGCATCCAGAGGCAACTGTCGACTGATCAGCCAGGCGGTCGGCAGCAACGCCACCGCCCCGACGGCGCGTTTGAGCACGGTACGTCGACTGACTTGTGGCCGGTCCAGGCTGGCCATGGCCAGGGCCGATGGCAGGTCGGCAAAGCGTTGGCGCAAGAGTTGCGCTTTCTGCCAGGCCTGCTCGTGACTGTAATGACTATCGCGCCAGCTCTGCAGCTGCGCCCGGTCCTGTTCATTGGCGCAGCCGGATTCCATGAGGGCCAGCCACTGCGCAGCGGCCCGCACGACTTGCCGGGCCTGGGCCGAAGGTGCCGAACCGTTCACAGGTCCACCAGCAGGCAATGCTCGTAGGCTTGAGCCATGTAACGCTTGATCGTGCGTTCCGATACTTGCAGTCGCTCGGCAATCTCTTGATAGCCCAGGCCTTCCAGCTGACTCAAGAGAAACGCTCGGCGTACCGGGCCCGGCAAGCCATCGAGCAATTCGTCCAGGGCTTGCAGGGTTTCCAGCAGGATCCAGCGTTGCTCGGGGGACGGCACGCAGTCCTCGGGCAGCAACGCCAATGCATCGAGATAGGCTTGCTCCAGGCTGCGGCGCTGGTAGAAGTTGGCCAGCAGCCGCTTGCCGACTGTCGCCAGGTAGGCGCGAGGCTCTTGCAGGTCGGCGATGCGCTGAGAACTGGCGAGCAAACGAACGAAGGTGTCCTGGCTCAGGTCCGCCGCGTCGCTGCCATTGCCCATGCGTCGTTTCAACCATCCCTCGAGCCAGCTCCGGTGATCGCGGTACAGGTCGTGGAAGGTTTGCTCCGGCGGCAACGCTGCATCACTCATCTAAAGAAACCCTGCGCGAAGAAATATTATAAATGCGACTCATTCTAATTAGTGTTGAGAGGTCAAACCAAGTCCTTTGTGCGATTTGCACCCGGTAAATGCTTGAATAATTTGATGACGAGCAGGTATTTCGGCCGCGCGGTGCCGGTTTATCAAGGCTGTGAATTATTGAGGGGGAAATTCAGGAGGCATCGCAATTCACTGGCCATCCGCGCTTGGTCGGCAGATGCGAAACCGTGAGGGTCGTGAGGAGGGAGAAAAAGCCAAATCGCAGACACAAAAAACCCCGGTCTTTCGACCAGGGTCTTTGCTATCGACTCGAAGTAACCAGTGGTTTCTTCGTAGCTCCAAGGCGTTCAGTGGGCCTCGGGGCAGATATGGCGCAGCGGACGGGACTCGAACCCGCGACCCCCGGCGTGACAGGCCGGTATTCTAACCGACTGAACTACCGCTGCGTATCGCTTTGAGCTGACGCTCAATTAACTCGTCTGATTAAAAGCTCTGAGACTTTTCAATCTCTCTTTCAATCTCGAATCAGGGCATGCCTGGCTCGGAAAATATGGCGCAGCGGACGGGACTCGAACCCGCGACCCCCGGCGTGACAGGCCGGTATTCTAACCGACTGAACTACCGCTGCGCGTCGGTGGAGGCATTTCAGCCTACCTCTTGCTTTCGCAAGTATCTCGGAAGTGGTGGGTGATGACGGGATCGAACCGCCGACATTCTGCTTGTAAGGCAGACGCTCTCCCAGCTGAGCTAATCACCCGTTTGCATCTCCGAGGCCGCGAAATTTACGCAGGTAGCGAACCTAAGTCAATAGCAGGATTGAAGTTTTTCTGAAAAAGACAAAATCATTTCATTCCGGCCAGTGTCGGCAACCATCAGTCCGCCATCGCGAGCAAGCTCGCTCCCACAGTTAAAAGCATGCTCTCTCCCTCTGTGGGAGCGAGCTTGCTCGCGATGAGGGCAGCACATTCAACATCAAATGCTGAAGACCGCACCCTGCCCCCATCACTCGCTGTAAATCATCTTCTTGGTCATGCCGCCATCGACCACGAATTCCTGGCCGGTGACAAACCCGGCGTTCCTCGACAACAGCCAGGCCACCATCGCCGCGACATCCTCGACCGTCCCTACCCTGCCCGCCGGATGCTGGGCATGATCGGCTTCGGTCAACGGTTCGGCACGCCGCACCCTGGGGTCGCGCGCATCGATCCAGCCAGGGCTGACCGCGTTGACCCGGATCTCCGGGCCAAGGCTGATGGCCAACGCATGCGTCAGAGCCAACAGACCGCCCTTGCTCGCCGCATAGGCCTCTGTGTCAGGCTCCGACTGCCCGGCGCGGGTCGAGACCAGATTGACGATGGCACCGCTGTGAGCGCGCAGGTACGGCGCACAGTGCTTGGCCAGCAACATCGGCCCACTGAGGTTCACCGCCAACACCCGATTCCAGTGAGCCAGGTCGAGGCTTTCCAGGGTGATGTTGTGCGGATCGGCAACCGCTGCGTTGCATACCAGCGCATCCAGGCGCCCGAACTGGCCGAGCACCTCGGCCACCCCAAGTGCGACTTGCCCTTCATTCGAGACATCCATGGCGATGAACCAAGCGTTATCGCCCAGCACTTTCGCCACTTTCGAACCGCGCTCCCGGTCCAGATCGGTCAGCACGACTTGCCAGCCTTCGCTGATCAGCCAGGCCGAGATCCCCAGGCCAATGCCTCGCGCAGCTCCAGTCACCAGCGCTACGCGGCCATTTGAGCCAGTGGTCGGCACAGACAACTCGATCACAACGCAGCCAGGCCGCGCGCCAGATCGGCTTGCAGGTCCGCCACATCTTCCAGGCCGACCGCCACGCGGATCAGGCTGTCACGAATGCCCGCCGCTTCACGCTCTTGCGGCGCCAGGCGACCATGGGACGTGGTGCTCGGATGGGTGATGGTGGTCTTGCTGTCGCCCAGGTTGGCGGTGATCGAAATCAGGCGCGTGGCATCGATAAAGCGCCAGGCGCCCTCTTTGCCGCCCTTCACCTCAAAGCTGACGACAGCACCAAAGCCCTTCTGCTGGCGCAGCGCCAGTTCGTGCTGCGGATGGCTCTTGAGGCCCGCGTAATGGACTTTCTCGATACCTTCCTGCTGCTCCAGCCACTCGGCCAGTTGCTGGGCGTTGGCGCAATGGGCCTTCATCCGCAGGTTCAGGGTTTCCAGGCCCTTGAGGAAGATCCAGGCGTTGAACGGGCTCAGTGTCGGCCCGGCAGTACGCAGGAAGCCAACCACCTCTTTCATCTGCTCGCTGCGGCCAGCGACCACGCCACCCATGCAACGGCCCTGGCCATCGATGAACTTGGTGGCCGAGTGCACGACGATGTCCGCGCCCATTTTCAGCGGCTGCTGCAAGGCCGGGGTGCAGAAGCAGTTGTCGACCACCAGCATCGCGCCTTTGGCGTGAGCGATTTTCGACAGTTCGGCGATGTCTACCAATTCGGCCAGCGGATTGGACGGCGACTCGACGAACAGCAATTTGGTATTGGATTTGATCGCTGCATCCCAACCGGACAAGTCCGCCAGGGCCACGTAATCGACTTCAATACCGAAACGTTTGAAGTACTTCTCGAACAGGCTGATGGTCGAGCCGAATACGCTGCGCGAAACCAGCACATGATCACCGGCGCTGCACAGGCTCATCACCACCGCCATGATCGCGGCCATGCCGGTGGCAGTCGCCACGGCTTGCTCAGCGCTTTCCAGGGCGGCAATGCGCTCTTCGAAGGCGCGTACGGTCGGGTTGGTGTAGCGCGAGTAAACGTTGCCCGGCACTTCCCCGGCAAAACGCGCGGCGGCGTCGGCAGCGGTGCGGAATACATAGCTGGAAGTGAAGAACATCGGATCACCGTGTTCGCCTTCCGGCGTACGGTGCTGACCGGCACGTACGGCCAGGGTATCGAACGCTACGCCTTCGAGGTCGCTGTCCAGCCGACCGGCATCCCAATCCTGACTCATGCTGTCACTCCTTTCCCTATTCTCGTAAATGAAAAGCCAGATACAAAACCGGCCCCTCAGGGCCGGTAGAAACTCAGTTGTTGTACAGATCGATGATCGCACTGACTGCCTGCGTCTTGACCTTGGAGGCATCGTTGCGTGCCTGCTCGATCTTGTTCAGGTAAGCCTCGTCGACGTCGCCGGTGACGTACTGGCCGTCGAACACCGCGCAATCGAACTTGTCGATCTTGATCTTGCCGCCACCGACCGCTTCGATCAAGTCAGGCAGATCCTGATAGATCAGCCAGTCGGCGCCGATCAGGTCAGCCACGTCCTGGGTCGAACGGTTGTGGGCGATCAGCTCGTGAGCGCTCGGCATGTCGATGCCGTAGACGTTCGGGTAGCGAACCGCTGGCGCCGCGGAACAGAAGTAGACGTTCTTGGCGCCGGCTTCGCGGGCCATCTGGATGATCTGCTTGCAAGTAGTGCCGCGAACGATGGAGTCATCCACCAGCATCACGTTCTTGCCGCGGAATTCCAGCTCGATGGCATTGAGCTTCTGGCGTACGGATTTCTTCCGCGCGGCCTGGCCCGGCATGATGAAGGTCCGGCCGATGTAGCGGTTCTTCACGAAGCCTTCGCGGAACTTCACACCCAGGTGGTTCGCCAGCTCCAGCGCCGCGGTGCGGCTGGTGTCGGGAATCGGGATGACCACGTCGATGTCGTGATCCGGACGCTCGCGCAGGATCTTCTCGGCCAGTTTCTCACCCATGCGCAGACGGGCCTTGTAGACCGACACGCCGTCGATGATCGAGTCCGGACGCGCCAGGTAGACGTGTTCGAAGATGCACGGCGTCAGGGACGGGTTGGTCGCGCACTGACGGGTGTACAGCTTGCCCTCTTCAGTGATGTAGACCGCTTCGCCTGGCGCCAGGTCGCGAATCAGGGTGAAGCCGAGCACGTCCAGGGAAACGCTTTCCGAGGCGATCATGTACTCGACGCCTTCGTCGGTGTGACGCTGACCGAAAACGATCGGGCGGATGCCGTGCGGATCGCGGAAGCCGACGATGCCGTAGCCGGTGATCATCGCCACGACGGCATAACCACCGACGCAACGGTTGTGCACGTCGGTGACGGCGGCGAAAACGTCTTCTTCGGTCGGCTGCAACTTGCCGCGCTGGGCCAGTTCGTGCGCGAACACGTTGAGCAGCACTTCCGAATCGGAACTGGTGTTGACGTGGCGCAAG
The DNA here is from genome assembly GCF_057839025.1 of Pseudomonas sp. KH_046_1. NCBI lineage: Bacteria > Pseudomonadati > Pseudomonadota > Gammaproteobacteria > Pseudomonadales > Pseudomonadaceae > Pseudomonas > Pseudomonas sp. KH_046_1. The sequence goes on along the minus strand of NZ_CM174481.1, from coordinate 2,168,244 downwards.
TCAGATTCGTAAATCTCCTTGGCCAGTTGTTCAACGTTGGTCAGGTTACCGTTGTGCGCCAGGGTGATGCCGTAAGGCGAGTTGACGTAAAACGGTTGAGCTTCAGCCGACGTCGAGCTGCCCGCGGTTGGATAACGCACATGGCCAATACCCATGTGACCGACCAGGCGCTGCATGTGACGTTGCTGGAACACGTCACGCACCAGGCCGTTGTCCTTGCGCAGGAATAACCGGCCATCATGGCTGGTCACGATACCGGCAGCGTCCTGGCCGCGGTGCTGGAGGACGGTTAGCGCGTCATACAGCGCCTGATTGACGTTCGACTTACCGACGATACCGACGATGCCACACATGCGACGCAACCCCTACTTAATGGATCTGAACTGAGCACTACTCACTGAGGCGTTTTGGCCGTCGGCAAGAGTTGCTCCTTGAACGGAATATCAGCGGGTACGCTGATTCCGCTGGCAAGCCACTGACTGCTCCACCCGAGGATCAGGTTTTTGGACCAGTCTGCAACCAATAGAAATTTTGGCACGAGCTGTGACTCTTTCCACCACCCGTCCTGCTGTACCGGCCCCAGGCTCAACAGCCCGACGGCGATAACCACCAGCAACCCGCCACGCGCGGCGCCGAAGGCCATGCCGAGGAATCGGTCGGTCCCGGAGAGCCCGGTGACGCGAACCAGTTCGCCGATAAGATAATTGATCATTGCGCCTACGATTAAAGTGGCGACAAACATGATGGCACAGCCCGTGATTATACGTGCCGATGGCGTTTGAATGTACCCGCCGAGGTACTCGGACAGTGAGCCACCGAACATCCAGGCTACGACTCCTGCGATGATCCAGGTCAGCAGCGACAGTGCTTCTGTGACGAAGCCGCGGCTCAGACTGATCAATGCGGAGATGGCGACGATTGCAACGATCGCCCAGTCAACCCAGGTAAATGGCACAGTGCAGCCTACAGACGGATAAGGCGGCGCATTTTAGCAGAGCCCGTGCTTATCGGTAAGCTGCGATTGTCTGTGCATTTCATATCGGGGCGATAGTTTTAGCCACGTTCTGGCTGAAAGCGCACGACAAACCCCTTGAGGTTCTGCTGGCGATTCAGCAAGTCACGCAGCCGGTCGGCTTCAGCGCGCTCGATCAGCGGTCCGACAAACACCCGGTTTTTGCCGTCGGCGGTACGGATGTAGGCGTTGTAACCCTGGCTGCGCAGGGTTTTCTGAAGCTTTTCTGCGCTTTCACGATTCGACAGGCTGGCCAGTTGCACCGACCAGCTGACAGACAAACCATTGGCATCGACACGGCTTTGCGTGGTGTCCGGCTTGCCCGGTGCCGCCGTGATGGGCTGGGCAGGCGCTGTCGCAGGTTTAGCGGCCAGAGCCGGGACCGGCGCTGGTGCAGGCGGCTTGGCTGCTGGCGCTGGAACTGCAGGCGCTGGGACCACCGGCGCAGTTGGCACCGCCGATTCCTGCTGGGCGATTTCGTCATCGCTCGGCACGGGTTCCTGAGGCAAGGCTTGCGGCTCGGGCACAACCACAGGCTCGACCTGTACCTGGGGCATCGCCGGCGCCTGCGGGGCCGCAGGCGCTTCGACCGTCACCTGGCGCTGTTCGTCCTGGCGGGAAAACAGCATCGGCAGAAAAATCACCGCCAGCGCGACCAACACCAGGGCGCCAACCATGCGCTGCTTGTATGCCTTATCCAGCAATGCCATTCGCCGCGTCCTCCGTGGAGCGCCGGGCCAGCCATTCAAGGGCCTCGGCGACACAATAAAATGATCCGAACAACAGGATTTCGTCGTCGCTCGTGGCCTGCGCGCACTGCCCTTCCAGGGCGGCCGCTACGCTGCCGTATGACGTAACCGACGCACCAAGACCTTGCAACGCATCGTGCAAATCCGCAACCGGACGCGCCCGAGGCGAATCCAGAGGTGCAACGGCCCAGTGCTGGACACTAGCATTCAATTCGCCGACAACACCACCCAGGTCTTTGTCCGCCAGCAGCCCGAACACCGCCAGACGCCTGTCGACCGGCGGACGACTGGCCAGGCGACGAGCCAGATACTCCGCCGCATGGGGGTTATGCCCCACATCCAGCAATAGATTCAGGCGCTTGCCTTGCCACTCGAACTCGCGGCGATCCAGACGACCGACCACCCGGGTAGCCCGCAGCGTTTCGATAATCTGCGCATCCACCCAAGGCAAGCCGAGCAGCAGATACGCCTGCAACGCCAGCGCAGCGTTTTCCATCGGCAGATCGAGCAGCGGCAAGTCGCGCAGTTCAACCGAGCGCCCTTGCGCATCGACACCGCGCCATTGCCAGTGGTGATCGGTCACACCGAGGTCAAAATCGCGCCCCCGCAGGAAAAACGGGCAATTGAGCTCGCGCGCCTTGTCCAGCAGAGGTTGTGGAGGATTCAGATCGCCGCAGAGCGCAGGCGCGCCCTGACGGAAAATACCGGCCTTCTCGAAGGCCACGGACTCTCGGGTATCACCGAGGTAATCCGCATGATCAACGCCAATACTGGTGACCAGCGCCATGTCGGCGTCCACCACGTTGACCGTGTCCAGACGACCGCCCAGACCGACTTCCAGCACCACCGCATCGAGCCCGGAGCGCTGAAACAGCCAGAATGCCGCCAGAGTGCCCATTTCGAAGTAAGTCAGGGAAGTGTCGCCGCGCCCGGCCTCTACCGCGGCAAAGGCCTCGCACAACTCGGCATCCGTGGCTTCGACGCCATTGACCGTTACCCGCTCGTTGTAGCGCAGCAGGTGCGGGGAGTTGTAGACCCCCACTTTCAAGCCCTGGGCCCGCAGCAAGGACGCCACGAACGCACAGGTGGAACCCTTGCCGTTGGTCCCGGTGACCGTGATCACCCGAGGCGCCGGCTTGCCCAGTCCCATGCGGGACGCTACCTGCTGCGACCGCTCCAGGCCCATGTCGATGGCCGAAGGGTGCAACTGCTCAAGGTAGGCGAGCCATTCGCCAAGGGTACGTTGGGTCATAGGCTGGCGGGTACCGGTGGAACCACGATCGGCTCGATAGGTGCAGCCACGAACTTCGGCGTCGGCAGGCCCATCATTTGCGCCAGCAGGTTGCCCAGGCGCGGACGCAGCTCCTGACGGTCGATGATCATGTCGATGGCACCGTGTTCCAGCAGGAACTCGCTGCGCTGGAAGCCTTCCGGCAGTTTTTCACGCACGGTCTGCTCGATCACGCGCGGACCGGCAAAACCGATCAACGCCTTCGGCTCGCCGACAATCACGTCGCCCAGCATCGCCAGACTGGCGGAAACGCCGCCGTAGACCGGATCGGTCAACACGGAGATGAACGGGATGCCTTCTTCACGCAGACGAGCCAGCACCGCGGAGGTCTTGGCCATTTGCATCAGGGAAATCAGCGCTTCCTGCATCCGCGCACCGCCGGAAGCGGCAAAGCAGATCATCGGGCAACGTTTTTCCAGGGCGTAGTTGGCGGCGCGCACGAAACGCTCGCCGACGATGGCGCCCATCGAACCGCCCATGAAGGAAAACTCGAACGCCGAGACCACGACTGGCATGCCCAGCAAAGTGCCGCTCATGGAAACCAGTGCGTCTTTTTCGCCGGTCTGCTTTTGTGCAGCGGTCAGGCGGTCCTTGTACTTCTTGCCGTCGCGGAATTTCAGACGGTCAACCGGCTCCAGGTCCGCACCCAGCTCGGCACGGCCTTCAACATCGAGGAAGATGTCGATACGGGCACGGGCGCCGATACGCATGTGATGGTTGCACTTGGGGCAAACGTCCAGGGTCTTTTCCAACTCCGGACGATACAGCACAGCCTCGCAAGACGGGCATTTGTGCCAAAGACCTTCAGGCACCGAGCTCTTCTTGACCTCGGAACGCATGATCGAAGGGATCAGTTTGTCTACTAACCAGTTGCTCATGCTTTCTTTCTCCAGTACCGGTGGCCCGAACGCTCTGGTTCGCAGCCCCGTGTATGCCCTAGCGCTAAATTCATGTGTGCGAAGAGGGTCGATGGACTGCCACGGTCAGCGCGAAACATGACCTGCGTGCAACCACAAACCCTCGGATCTGCCTGCTGTGTGCAGTGCATCCGCTTTGTACAGTGCAGTGGACGGCGGCAGTCTGCCAGCCGTCACATCAACAGGTGCTACCGCGTACCGCTTTGATAAATGCCTGAATCCTTGCGTGATCCTTGATGCCCTTGCTCGCCTCTACCCCGCCGCTGACATCCACGGCATAAGGCCGGACGCGGGCAATCGCTTCGGCGACGTTATCCGGCGTCAGACCGCCCGCCAGAATGATCGGCTTGCTCAAGCCGTGCGGTATCAGTGACCAGTCAAACGCCTCGCCGGTTCCTCCGGGAACGCCTTCGACATAGGTATCGAGCAGGATTGCGCTGGCACTGGCATAAGCATCACAGGCCGCGGCGATGTCATCACCCGCCTTGACCCGCAACGCCTTGATGTACGGGCGGTGCCATCCTTCGCAATCCTCTGCGCTTTCATCGCCGTGAAACTGCAGCAGGTCCAGGGGCACCGCGTCGAGGATTTCACCCAATTCGCAACGGCTCGCATTGACGAACAAGCCCACGGTGGTCACGAACGGCGGCAGCGCCTTGATGATCGAGCGCGCCTGCTGGAACGTCACCGCACGAGGGCTTTTGGCGTAGAACACCAATCCGATGGCATCCGCCCCGGCCTCGACGGCTGCCAACGCATCCTCTATGCGGGTAATCCCACAGATCTTGCTGCGAACGGCTGACATGTCGACACAACTCCAAGACAAATCCGGAAAGTCCCGGATGGTAACAAAAGCGTTCGAGGGCGTCAGCCGCCAAGTTCCGAGAAACCGGTCAGGAAGTGTGGACCGATGTAACGCTCGGGTAATTCGAACTCGTCACGGTACTCGACCTGAACCAGATACAAACCGAATGGATGCGCGGTCACGCCACCGGTCCGACGAATCCGGCTCTCCAGCACCTCTTTCATCCACTCCACCGGACGCTCTCCGGCGCCAATGGTCATCAGCACGCCGGCAATGTTGCGCACCATGTGATGCAGGAAGGCGCTGGCGCGAATATCCAGCACGATCATCTTGCCGTGACGGGTGACGCGCAGGTGATGCAGTTCCTTGATCGGCGACTTGGCCTGGCACTGGCCGGCGCGAAAAGCGCTGAAATCATGGGTGCCGAGCAGGTACTGAGCGGCCTCGGCCATGCGCTCGACGTCCAGCGGACGGTGATTCCAGGTCACTTCTTCGTTCAGGTGCGCCGGACGGATCTGATCGTTGTAGATCACGTAGCGATAACGCCGGGCAATGGCCTTGAACCGCGCATGGAAGTGCGCCGGCATGACCTTGGCCCAACTGACACTGACGTCGTGGGGCAAGTTGATGTTGGCGCCCATGGTCCAGGCCTTCATCGAACGCTCGACCTGGGTGTCGAAATGCACCACCTGTCCGCAGGCATGCACCCCGGCGTCGGTACGTCCGGCGCACATCAGCGAAACGGGTGAGTCGGCGACTTTGGACAAGGCGTTTTCGAGGGTTTCCTGCACGGTGAGCACCCCGGACGCCTGGCGCTGCCAGCCGCGGTAGCGCGAGCCTTTGTATTCGACGCCCAGCGCGATCCGGAAAAAGCCGTCGGCTGCCATTTCGGCGGCCGGGTTATCTATATTTGCCAAGGAGGGACAGCCTGATGATGTACCAAAGGCGGGCATTATAAGGCTGACTGGAGGGGATGCCAGTACAACTGAGGGACTGGAGTGAATGTTAGGGCCTCTTCGCGAGCAGGCTCGCTCCCACAGCGATTGATGCCTGGCATAGACCCCTGTGGGAGCGAGCCTGCTCGCGAAGGAGCCACAGCAGACGACATCAACTCATCGGCCAAATAAAAACGGCAGCCTCAATGGGCTGCCGCTTTTTTTACAACCTACCGATCACTCAAGCCAGGCGCGAAAGCATTTCCTCGGCTTCACTCTTCTGCTCGGCACTGCCTTCGCTTACCACCTCATTGAGGATGTCGCGAGCGCCATCGCTGTCGCCCATGTCGATATAGGCCTGGGCCAGATCGAGCTTGGTAGCGGCTTCGTCAGTACCCGAGAGGAAGTCGAAGTCATCATCGTCACCCAGCGCTGCATCAGCTTCGGTAAACGTCGGCTCGCCGATACTGCTGGACAAGCTCTCCAGCTCGGCGTTGACATCATCCAGCTCGGCTGCGAACGCATCCGGTGCGTCCATTTCGTCGGCCAGCGACAGATCGAAATCGGCCGGCAATTCCAGGTCATCCAGCGCGACCTCGGGAATAGCCGGGGTTTCGGTAGCCGGGAAATCCTTCACACCTTCGTCCAGATCCAGCAGGAAATCATCTTCAGCCAACATCACTGGCGACGGTTGCGCACCGAGATCCAGGTCCAGGTCGAAGTCCGACAGATCGTCGAGGTTTTCCTTGATTTCAGTCTGTTGCTGCAACACCGACTCAAAACTCAGATCGTCATCCAGCGGGAACTCGTCCAGGCCTGCCAGCGCCGCCACTTCAAGCTCCGGCACAGGTGCAGGCGCCACAGGCGTCATCGCGTCCAGATCGTCCAGGCTCAGATCGAAGGCGCTGTCGAGGTCATCCTCGAACGCCGCTGGTTCTGGCTCTGGCGCCGGTGCTTGCGGCTCATCGAGCAACAGATCCTTGACGTATTGCGCGTCCAGCTCGGCAGCAACGGCCGCTGCGGCGATACCACCGGCAGCCACCAACGCCATGGCCGGGAAGCGGCTTTTGAGCTTTTCAACCTGGGCGAAGTTGTCGCCATTGGCCACCAACTGACGCTCCTGGCCGACGAACGCATCGCGGTCGCCTTGCTGGCCGTAGACTTCCATCAGTTTCAAGCGCAAGTCGCTGCGCTTCGGCTCTTGCTTGACGCCGTCCTCCAGCAACGCGGCAGCCTGGTTCAGGCGACCGGCATTGATGTGCGACTGAGCCTGGCCCAGCACGTCGTCGGAACGCTCGGCGGCCGGAGACACCAATGGTGCGGCGATCGGCGTGGTCATCACCACCGGAGCAACCACCGGCGCTGGCGCGGGAGCAGGCGTCGGGGCAGTCGCCAGCTTCACGCTCGGCGACGGAACTTCAAGGCCTTCGAAGCTGCTTTCCGGCAAGTCGAAATCGGCCGGGAATGGCTGCTCTTCGGCCAAGGCACGGGCCATGCGCATATGCTTTTCGGCTTCTTGCTGGGCTTTGCGGCGGCGCGCCAGCAACAGCAGCAGGAGCAGCAGAATCACCGCACCGCCACCCACCAGGCCCAGCAGCGCCGGATTGGTCAGCAACTCATTGAATTTCTGATCGTCGGATGCTGCCGGTGTCACCTCAACGGGCTTCTCGGCCGGCGCCGCAGTTGCCTCGGGCGCTGGTGCAGTGTCAGCCGGACCAGGCGCTGCCGGGTTGGCAGCCAGCTCGGCCGACATCGCCGGAGCTGTCGCAGCCGCTGGTGCAGCCGCAGCGCCCTCGGTTTGCAACTTGGCCAGTTGATTGTTCTTCAACTCGATCAGGCGTTGCAGCTTGTCCACCTGGCTTTGCAGATCGGCCATGCGGCTTTGCAGTTCGGCGTTATCACGACGGCTGCTGTCGAGGCTTTCCTGGGTCACCGCCAGCTTGTTGCTGAGGGCCTTGGCATCTCCGGCAGCCCCTTTGCCACGGCTCTTGCCGGACTCGGCAGACACCAGGCTCAGCTTGTCGGTAGTCGCTTGCGCCGGAGCACCATCGGTACGAGCGCGACTGGTGGCGTCAAGCTGTTGCTGCCCTGCCCCGGGTTTCGCTACATAGCGACGCCCCTGGCGCCATGCGGTGTTCTGCGCAGCCACTTCGGCAATGGCCTTGGCTTGCGGCAGGCCCGTGCTCTGTGCCTGGTCCGGCAGGCGCAACACCTGGCCGGTTTTCAGGCGGTTGATGTTGCCGTCGATAAAGGCATCCGGGTTCAACGCCTGGATGGCCAGCATGGTTTGCTGGATCGAACCGCCATTACGCGCCTTCGCGGCGATTTCCCACAGGGTATCGCGCGGCGTGGTGGTGTATTGGGACGGTTTGGTCGCACCGGTGACGGGCGCGGCAACCGTTGACGTTGGTTGCGCAGCCGCTTCAGCGGTTTGCGGCGAGAATTTGGACGGATCGAGCAGCACACTGTAGTCGCGCAACAAGCGGCCGTTCGGCCACATGACCTGAACCAGGAACTTCACCATGGGTTCGGAAAGTGGTTTGCTGGAGGTCACGCGCAGGATGCTTTTGCCGCTGGCGTTGAGCACCGGGGTGAAGGTCAAGTCGTTGAGAAACGCCTGGCGGTCGACACCGGCCTTGGCGAAATCGTCTGGTGAGGCCAGGCTCGGCACCACTTCGGCGGCGGTGAGGTCCTTGACATCGAGCAGCTCGATTTCCGCTACCAACGGCTGGTTGAGCGTCGATTTCAGGGTCAGTTCCCCGAGCCCGAGGGCATGCGCCATACCGGAGGACAGCGCCGACGCGGCCGCTATTGCTAACACCAGTTTGCGAACTTGAACCATTAGCTCATCCTTAGTTTGAACATTCCTCGGCCAGCGAGAAGGTATTGATAGTCGCTGCCGTAAGGCATTGCGCGCAACGGCGTGGGTCGTCGCGCGCGATCATTTCATTGATGCCCGGCAAAGCCACGCAGGGTGGCTCGCCTTCAGCACTCCGGCAAGCATAGGCTCGCGCGGAATCATTCGACAAATTGTTGCAAAGTATCTTTTACAGCAGGTCTTTAAGCAACAACTCGGCCAGCTGCACAGCGTTGAGCGCCGCGCCTTTGCGTACGTTATCTGACGTCAACCACAGATTAAGTTCCGACGGGTCGTCAATCCCCTGGCGAACCCGACCAACGTAGACCACATCCTGCCCTACCGCATCGCCCACCGGGGTCGGGTAATCGCCGGCTTCCACCAGCTCGATGCCGGGTGCGTCTTCCAGGGCTGCATTGACTTTCCCCAGGTCGATTTCACTCGCGGACTGCAGGGTCACGCTATAGCTATCGCCAAAAAACACCGGGGCTTGAATGCAAGTGACGGAAATCTTCAATGAAGGCCGCGCCATGACCTGGCGCAGCTCACGCACCAGGCGTTTTTCCAGCAGCGTATGACCTTGCTCATCCGGTTTGCCGACCTGGGCCAACAGGTTGAAGGCCATCTGCCGATCAAAGAATTTCGGCTCCAGCGGCCGCACATTCAGCAGCTCGGCGGTCTGCCGGGCGAGCTCGCTCACGGCTTCGCGCCCCTGGGCCGATACCGCGAGGCTGGCGGTCAGGCTGATGCGCTGCAAATCGAGCAAATCCATCAATGGTGCGAGCACCACCGCCAGGGTGGTGGCCGACGGGCTTGGGCTGCTGACCTGAAAGGGTTTTTTCAAGCCGGTCAACACTTGGGCGTTGGCCTCAGGCACGACCTGTGGCGCCTTTTCGGCCGGCAGGGCACCGGAGAGATCGATCACCGAGCAACCGGCGTCTGTCGCCCGGGAAGCAAAACTCAACGAGACCGCCGGGCCGGCGGCAAAGAATGCCAACTGCACCTTGCTGAAGTCGAACTCATCGACCTCCCGCACCCGCACGTTCTTGCCGCGAAACGGCACCGAACTGCCGGCCGATTCGCTGCTGGCCAGCAGGTGAAGGGTGCCGATCGGGAAATCGCGCTCTTCGAGAATCTGCACGAGTGTTTCGCCGACAGTACCGGTGGCGCCGATCACGGCAATATCAATGGACTGGCTCATGGTTTGACCTCTGGCGAAACGGGGGGAGCGGCACTTTACCGGGTGGGTGGCATGCAAGCAATTCCGCCGGGGCTTGTGGTGCCTGTGGCGGCCCCTTCGCGAGCAGGCTCGCTCCCACAGGGGTATGCATTCCAATGTGGGAGCGAGCCTGCTCGCGAAGGCGTCGGGCCTGACAACATTTCTTCGATAAAAAAACCCGCGCCTCTTTCAAGGCGCGGGTTCTTTCATTTCATCAACCGATCAACGCTCAAGCAGGATCCGCAGCATGCGACGCAGCGGTTCGGCCGCACCCCACAGCAACTGGTCGCCGACGGTGAACGCGCCGACGAACTGCGAACCCATGTTCAGCTTGCGCAGACGGCCAACCGGGATGTTCAGGGTGCCGGTGACCTTGTTCGGGCTCAGCTCCTGAATGCTGGTCTCACGGCTGTTCGGTACCAGCTTGACCCAAGGGTTGTGCTGACTGATCAGCCCTTCGATATCAGCGATCGGTACATCTTTGTTCAGCTTGATGGTCAGCGCCTGGCTGTGGCAGCGCATGGCGCCGATACGCACGCAGATGCCATCGACCGGGATCGGGCTCTTGAAGCGACCGAGGATCTTGTTGGTCTCGGCCTGGGCCTTCCACTCTTCGCGGCTCTGGCCGTTCGGCAGTTCCTTGTCGATCCACGGGATCAGGCTGCCGGCCAGCGGTACGCCGAAGTTTTCGGTCGGGTACGCGTCGCTGCGCATGGCTTCGGCCACACGACGGTCGATGTCGAGGATCGCGCTGGCCGGATCGGCCAGTTGATCGGCAACAGCGGCGTGGGTCGCGCCCATTTGCTTGATCAGTTCACGCATGTTCTGCGCGCCGGCACCGGAGGCCGCCTGATAGGTCATGGCGCTCATCCACTCCACCAGACCAGCTTCGAACAGGCCACCGAGACCCATCAGCATCAGGCTGACGGTGCAGTTGCCGCCGATGTAGTTCTTGGTGCCCGCATCCAGCTGCTGGTCGATCACCTTGCGGTTGACCGGATCCAGAACGATCACCGCGTCATCCTGCATGCGCAGGCTGGAAGCGGCGTCGATCCAGTAACCCTGCCAGCCGGCTTCACGCAGCTTGGGGAAGACTTCGCTGGTGTAGTCGCCACCCTGGCAGGTCAGAATCACGTCGAGGGTTTTCAGCTCTTCAATGCTGTAAGCGTCCTTGAGCGGAGCAATGTCCTTGCCCACGGACGGGCCTTGGCCACCGACATTGGAAGTGGTGAAAAACACCGGCTCGATAAGATCGAAATCCTGCTCTTCCAGCATCCGCTGCATGAGCACGGAACCGACCATACCGCGCCAACCGATCAGACCTACACGTTTCATCGCAACTACACCTTCTTGAAATGTGGGCCGCTACCTTGTCTTGAATTTGGCAGCGGGCCCGAGAGATTACAGATTCCGCAGCGCGGCGACTACTGCGTCACCCATTTCCTGCGTACCGACTTTAGTGCAACCGGCCGACCAGATGTCACCGGTGCGCAAACCCTGATCCAGCACCAGGCTGACCGCTTTCTCGATGGCATCGGCCGCGGCTTGCTGGTTGAAGCTGTAGCGCAGCATCATCGACACCGACAAAATGGTCGCCAACGGGTTGGCGATGCCCTTGCCCGCGATGTCCGGCGCCGAACCGTGGCACGGCTCGTACATGCCTTTGTTGTTGGTGTCCAGGGACGCCGACGGCAGCATGCCGATGGAACCGGTGAGCATCGAGGCCTGGTCGGACAGGATGTCGCCGAACATGTTGTCGGTGACGATCACGTCGAACTGCTTCGGTGCGCGCACCAGCTGCATCGCGGCGTTGTCGACGTACATGTGGCTCAGTTCGACTTCAGGATAATCCTTGGCCACTTGTTCGACCACTTCACGCCACAGCTGGCTGGAGGCCAGTACGTTGGCCTTGTCCACCGAGCACAGCTTCTTGCCACGAACCATGGCCATGTCGAAACCGACACGGGCGATGCGGCGGATTTCGCTTTCGCTGTACGGCAGGGTGTCGTAGGACTGACGCTCGCCGTTTTCCAGGGTGCGGGTGCCACGAGGCGCGCCGAAGTAGATGCCGCCGGTCAGTTCGCGAACGATCAGGATGTCCAGCCCGGAAACGATTTCCGGCTTCAGGCTGGAAGCCTCGGCCAGTTGCGGGTACAGGATCGCCGGACGCAGGTTGCCGAACAGGCCCAGTTGCGCACGGATCTTCAGCAGGCCGCGCTCAGGGCGGATGTCACGTTCGATGGCATCCCATTTCGGGCCGCCAACGGCGCCCAGCAACACGGCGTCGGCCGCGCGGGCACGTTCCAGGGTCTCGTCGGCCAACGGCACGCCGTGCTTGTCGATGGCAGCGCCACCAATCACGTCATGGCTCAACTCGAAGCCCAGGGCGAACTTGTCACTGGCCAGCTCCAGCACCTTGACCGCTTCGGCCATGATTTCCGGGCCAATACCGTCACCTGGGAGAATCAGAATCTGCTTGCTCATGCTTTCCTCATGTCATCAGTCGGTGCGCCCATGGACGCACCCGGAAAAATTCTATCGTTCAGCCATCAGCACCAGTACATCGGTACTGAACGAACCATCGGCCTCAATTTCAAAATATCCGTGCACTTCATTGCCCATCGACTGCTGCAACTCGCGGATCGCCGCGCGCATCACTTCAGGTGTGCGCATGCGCTCGACCCAGCTGTTGTACTCCAGGCGCAAGCGCTGACGGGTGGTACTGCGGGTGTGCAGCCCCGCCTCGCTGACCTGGCGCAACCACTCGCCAGCGGAATAATCGCGCACATGGCTGGTGTCGCGCAGCACTTCGACGCTTTGCAGGTACGTGTCGAACAGCGGACTACCCGGTGACAACACGTCGACGAACGCCGCCACACCGCCCGGCTTCAAGACTCGACGCACTTCCCGCAGGGCCACGCCCAGATCGCTCCAATGGTGCGCCGAATAACGGCTGAAGACGAAATCGAATTCGCCATCGGCGAACGGCAGGCGCTCAGCGGCACCATTGACCGTGGTCACGTTGCTCAAGCCACGATCGACAGCGGCAGCGGTCACCACGTCGAGCATCTGCTGCGACAGGTCATAGGCCACCACTTCTTTCACCAATGAGGCTACGTGAAAACTCACGTGACCGGCGCCGCAGCCAAGGTCCAGGACCCGGGCATCACCCTGCCCGTCCAGCTCGGCCTGTAGCAGCGCGAATTCAGTGCCTTGAGCGTGGACGGCGCTGCTCAGGTAGGCCGAAGCCTGTTCACCGAATTGCTTCTGGACTACCTGGGTGTGCTGGGCGGTGCTGGTCATGGGGACTTCCTTTTGGGGGTGAGTCTTGGGGTGTCTGTTCTGGCCTCATCGCGAGCAAGCTCGCTCCCACAGGTTTTGTGAACGCCGCAAATCCAATGTGGGAGCGAGCTTGCTCGCGATGGCGTCATTACGCCTTACGCAAAATCAAGCGTCGCGAAACAACCAAGGCTGGCTCGCACGATGCTTGGCTTCAAACGTCGCAATCGCATCGCCGTCCTGCAAGGTCAGGCCGATATCGTCCAGGCCGTTGAGCAGGCAGTGCTTGCGGAACGCATCGATTTCGAAGCTCAACACCTTGCCGTCAGGGCGGGTCACGGTCTGGGCTTGCAGATCGACCTGCAACTGATAGCCCGGATTGGCCTCGACCTGCTGGAACAGTTCGTCGACTTCGGCATCGCTCAAGATGATCGGCAGCAAGCCGTTCTTGAAGCTGTTGTTGAAGAAGATGTCGGCATAGCTCGGCGCGATGATGCTGCGGAAACCGTATTCTTCCAGCGCCCACGGCGCGTGTTCACGGCTGGAGCCGCAACCGAAGTTCTCCCGGGCCAGCAATACGCTGGCGCCCTGGTAACGTTCGGCGTTGAGGACGAAGTCCTTGTTCAGCGGACGCTTGGAGTTGTCCTGGTAAGGCTGCCCCACATCCAGGTAACGCCACTCATCGAACAGGTTCGGGCCAAAGCCCGTGCGCTTGATCGACTTCAGGAACTGCTTCGGGATGATCTGGTCGGTGTCGACGTTGGCACGATCCAAAGGCGCGACAAGTCCAGTATGTTGGGTAAATGCTCTCATGCTTACTGCGCTCCCTGAATCAATTCACGGACGTCGATGAAACGACCGTTCACAGCGGCGGCCGCGGCCATGGCCGGGCTGACGAGGTGGGTACGACCACCGGCGCCCTGACGGCCTTCGAAGTTACGGTTGGAGGTCGAGGCGCAATGCTCGCCGGACTCCAAGCGGTCCGGGTTCATCGCCAGGCACATCGAGCAACCCGGCTCACGCCATTCGAAACCGGCTTCGAGGAAGATCTTGTCCAGGCCTTCCGATTCGGCCTGCGCCTTAACCAGACCCGAGCCCGGCACCACGATGGCCTGCTTGATGGTCGAGGCCACTTTGCGGCCCTTGGCGATCACGGCCGCCGCACGCAAATCTTCGATCCGCGAGTTGGTGCAGGAACCGATGAACACACGGTCGAGCTGAATGTCGGTGATCGCCTGGTTGGCGGTCAAACCCATGTACTTCAAGGCGCGCTCGATGGAACCGCGCTTGACCAGGTCCATTTCCTTCGCCGGGTCCGGCACGTTCTGATCTACCGCCAACACCATTTCCGGCGAGGTGCCCCAGCTGACTTGCGGCTTGATCTGGGTGGCATCGAGCTCAACTACTGTATCGAAGGTGGCGTCAGCGTCAGACACCAGGTCTTTCCAGGCTTCGACGGCAAGGTCCCATTCCGCGCCTTTCGGAGCAAATGGACGGCCCTTTACGTAAGCCACGGTCTTTTCGTCCGCGGCCACCAGGCCTACGCGAGCGCCGGCTTCGATGGACATGTTGCAGATGGTCATGCGGCCTTCCACGGACAGGTCGCGAATCGCACTGCCGGCGAATTCGATGGCGTGGCCGTTACCGCCGGCGGTGCCGATCTTGCCGATCACGGCGAGCACGATGTCCTTGGCGGTCACGCCGAACGGCAATTGGCCTTCGACGCGCACCAGCATGTTTTTCATTTTCTTGGCGACCAGGCACTGGGTGGCGAGCACATGCTCGACCTCGGATGTGCCGATACCGTGCGCCAATGCGCCGAATGCGCCGTGGGTCGAGGTGTGGGAGTCGCCGCAGACCACAGTCATGCCCGGCAAGGTTGCGCCCTGCTCCGGGCCGATGACGTGGACGATGCCCTGGCGAACGTCGTTCATCTTGAACTCGACGATGCCGTATTCATCGCAGTTGTCGTCGAGGGTCTGCACTTGCAGGCGCGAGACCTGGTCAACGATGGCGTCGATGCCGCCCTTGCGCTCCGGCGTGGTCGGTACGTTGTGGTCCGGGGTCGCGATGTTGGCATCGATGCGCCATGGCTTGCGCCCGGCCAGACGCAGGCCTTCGAAGGCTTGCGGCGAGGTCACTTCGTGGATGATGTGACGATCGATGTAGATCAGCGCAGAGCCATCGTCGCGCTGCTTGACCAAATGCGAATCCCAGAGCTTGTCGTAGAGCGTTTTGCCGGCCATCAGACGGTTCCTCATCAGCTTGTTTCTATGCCCCGGATCTTGAAGTGCTCAATAACCCTTTGGCTTGTGAGGCTGATCCTATGGGGTTACATTAAATAACTCAAATTCATATTTTTTATGCTTTGGATAACCAACTGGAATACAACCATGGACCTGGCCAACCTCAATGCTTTTATTGCCATCGCCGAGACCGGAAGCTTCTCCGGCGCCGGCGAACGGCTGCACCTGACCCAGCCCGCGATCAGCAAACGTATTGCCGGGCTGGAGCAGCAATTGAAGGTGCGGTTGTTCGATCGCCTGGGTCGTGAAGTAGGCCTGACCGAGGCCGGGCGCGCCCTGCTGCCGCGGGCCTACCAGATTCTCAATGTCCTCGATGATACGCGCCGCGCCTTGACCAACCTCACAGGCGAAGTGACCGGCCGTCTGACCCTGGCCACCAGTCACCATATCGGCCTGCACCGTTTGCCACCCTTATTGAGGGAGTTCACCCGACGCTACCCACAAGTGGCGCTGGATATTCAGTTCCTCGATTCGGAAGTGGCCTACGAGGAAATTCTCCATGGCCGTGCCGAACTGGCGGTCATTACCCTCGCGCCGGAACCCCATGCGCTGGTCAAGGCCACCCCGGTGTGGGACGACCCGCTGGATTTCGTGGTTGCCCCAGAGCATTCGTTGCTCAATAACGGCAAGGTCAGCCTGGCGGATATCGCCCGACACCCGGCGGTCTTCCCCGGCGGTAACACCTTTACCCACCACATTGTGCAGCGGCTGTTTGAAGCCCAGGGCCTGACGCCGAACATCGCCATGAGCACCAACTACCTGGAAACCATCAAGATGATGGTCTCGATCGGCCTGGCCTGGAGCGTTTTGCCGCGCACCATGCTCGATGACCAGGTGGCGCGCATACCTTTGCCGGGCATACAGCTCACTCGCCAGCTAGGCTATATCCTGCACACGGAAAGGACGCTGTCGAATGCTGCTCGGGCTTTCATGGCCTTGCTGGATGCTCAACTCGATCCGCCAGGGACTCAAGGCTGACTTGTGCTACTCCTATAGAGCCGCGACCCCCTGTGCCAAACGCCCATTCAGCCTAAGGCTTGCCAATGCCCAAATCTGTTGACCGTATTCCGCCAATGCCGCGTATACAGGCACTTGACCCGAAAAACTCCGAACAGAGCTGGGAAAGTGCCTCGCAACTGTTGGCCGCGCTCAACGGCGCGCGCCTGGGTGCCTGGTATTGGGACATCGAGCGCGGGCAGATCAGCTGGTCCCGGGGTACGCAGGCGCTGTTCGGCTTCGACCCCCGCAAACCGTTGCCACGGGATCTGGAATACCTCGACCTGCTGCCCCCGGAGGATCGCGCGAAAACCCTTCGCGCCTTCCACGCGGTCATCGCTGGCGCGCCGTTGGAGCAAGCGATGCGTCACCGCATCCGCTGGCCCGATGGCAGCCTGCACTGGCTGGAAATCAACGGCAGCCTGTTACCGGACAAGCACGGCAGGCCACGGATGATCGGCGTAATCCGCGAGATTACCCACCAGCGCCAGCGCGAACAGGCGTTGAGCAGCTCGGAAAAACGCTTCGCCACCCTGTTTCACCTGTGCCCGAACATGGTCCTGCTGACCCGCCAGGAAGACGGCCTGATCTCCGAAGCCAACCAGTATTTCGAAAGCCTGTTCGGCTGGCCGGTGCAAAACGCGATCGGCCGCACCACCCTGGAGCTGGGCCTGTGGGTGCATCCCGAGCAACGGGACGACCTGGTCAAGGCCACCAAAGCCAAAGGCGACCTGGTCAGCATGGAAGTGCAGTTTCGCGCCAGCAATGGCCAGGTCCACGACGGCATCCTCAGTGCGCAGAAAGTCGAGCTCGAAGGCCAACCCTATCTACTGAGCACGTTCCTTGACACCACCGAACGCAAAGTCGCCGAACAGGCCCTCAAGGACAGCCAGGAACGCCTCGACCTGGCCCTGGATTCGGCACAGCTCGGTACCTGGGACTGGCACATTCCCAGCGGCATGCTCTACGGATCGGCACGGGCCGCCCAACTGCACGGCCTGGACGCCAAACCCTTTCACGAGTCCTTCGACGAGTTCTTCGAAGGCGTGCCCGGCGAAGAACGCGACACCATGCGCGACGCTTACCGCAGCCTGCGTGAAGGCCCGGCCGGCAACTATCAATTGACCTATCGCGTGCAATTGCCCGACGGCAGCCCGCGCTACCTGGAAAGCCGCGCCCGCCTCTACCGCGATGACAACGGCGTGCCGGTGCGCATGGCCGGCACATTGCTCGACATCACCGACCAGGTGGAGCGCGAGCAACGGCTGGTGGCCTCCGAAGAAAAATTCGCCACGTTGTTCCAGGTCAGCCCCGATCCGATCTGCGTCACCCACCAGGACTCCGGCCAGTTCATTGAAATCAACTCCAGCTTCACCCAGACCTTCGGCTGGAGCACTGCCGACGTGATCGGCCGCAGCGCCGACGAAATCGGCCTGTGGGACGCTTCGGCGAAAAGCCTGCGACGGATCGAACAAGTGATCCGCGAACAAGGCCTGAACAACGTGGCCATTCTCGTCCAGCACAAGGACGGACAGGTCCTGACTTGCGTGATTTCCAGCCGCCAGATCAGCGTCGGCGACCAGGCCTGCATCGTCACTACGCTGCGCGATATCACCCAGCAACAGCGCTCGGAAGCGGCGCTCAAGGCCAGTGAAGAGAAATTCGCCAAGGCCTTCCACTCCAGCCCCGACGCCATCACCATCACCGAGCGCGACACCGGACGCTATCTGGAGGTCAACGACGGTTTCTGCCGCCTGACCGGTTACCGCGCCGAGGAAGTAGTGGGCCGCACGGTGTATCAGGTCGGGATTTGGGCTGAAGAAAAACAACGCTCGGCGCTGCTGGCCGAATTGCAGATCAAGGGTCGGGTTCATCACCAGGAAATGCTCGGGCGCAACAAGCGCGGTGAACTGCTCACCGTCGAAGTCTCGGTGGAACCGATCACCCTCAACGAAACCGCCTGCCTGCTATTGACCGCACGAGACGTCAGCCTGCTGAAAAACGCCGAAGCGCAGATCCGCCACCTGGCCTACCACGACCCACTGACCAACCTGCCCAACCGCGCCTTGCTGATGGACCGCCTGAGCCAGCAGATCGCCCTGCTCAAACGGCATAACCTGCGCGGGGCGCTGATGTTCCTCGACCTCGACCATTTCAAGCACATCAACGACTCCCTCGGGCACCCGGTGGGCGATACCGTGCTGAAAATCATCACCGCGCGCCTGGAGGCCAGCGTGCGCATGGAAGACACCGTCGCGCGCCTGGGCGGTGACGAATTCGTGATACTGCTCAGCGGCCTTGAAGGCTCGCGCAGCGAGGTCAGCGATCAGGTTCGCGAATTGGCCGACACCATCCGCGAGCTGCTGTCCGAACCGATGTTCCTCGACGGCCAGCGCCTGCAAGTGACGCCAAGCATCGGCATTGCACTGATCCCCGATCACGGCTCGACCCCGACCGACCTGCTCAAGCGCGCCGACATCGCGCTCTATCGCGCCAAGGACTCTGGTCGCAATACCGCGCAGATGTACCACAACACCATGCAGAAGGCCGCGAGCGAACGCCTGCGCATGGAAACCGACCTGCGCCTGGCGCTTTCCCGGGGCGAGTTTCGCGTGCATTACCAACCCCAGGTCGACGCCCGGGGCGACCGCATCGTCGGTGCCGAGGCCCTGGTACGCTGGAATCATCCGGAGCTCGGCCCGCAGTCACCCAACGAGTTCATCAAGGTGCTGGAAGACAGCGGGCTGATTCTGGAGGTCGGCACCTGGATCCTCGACGAAGCCTGCCAGGCCTTCAAACAATTGATCGAAAACGGCCTGATAGACCCGCTAAGATTCAGCCTGTGCGTGAACATCAGCCCGCGCCAGTTCCGCCAGAACGACTTCGTCGAACGGATTGAAAACAGCCTGACCAGCTATGGCCTGCCCTGCTCCCTGTTGAAGCTGGAAATCACCGAAGGCATCGTCATCCAGAACCTGGAAGACACCATCAGCAAAATGCGCCGCCTGAAAAAACTCGGTGTGAGCTTCGCCATGGACGACTTCGGCACCGGCTACTCCTCACTGACCTACCTCAAGCGCTTGCCGGTCGATACCCTGAAAATCGACAAGTCGTTTATTCGCGACGCCACCAGCGACCCGAACGACGCCGAGATCATCCGCGCCATCGTCGCCATGGCCCACAGCCTGGATTTGAAGGTGATTGCTGAAGGGGTGGAAACAGCGGAGCAGCTGGAGTTCTTGCAGGGGTTGGAATGCCATTTCTATCAGGGGTATTTGCACAGCCAGCCGTTGCCGGTGGAAGAGTTTCAAAAACTGCTGAAGTGACGAGCACAAAAAAGGGCGCCAATGGCGCCCTTCTTCTTGCTCTGACTTAGTGTTGCAGAGCCGGTTTTTGCGTCCCGTTGATCGGGATGCGTTTGGCTTTCGCCTCTTCCGGGATCACCCGCAGCAGGTCGATGCTCAACAGACCGTTGCTCAGGCCGGCAGCCTTGATCTCGATGTGGTCCGCCAGACGGAAGGACAGTTTGAAGGCACGTTGCGCAATGCCCTGATACAGATAAGTGACGTCTTCGTTCGCGTCGCGTTTACCGCCACTGATGGTCAGCACACCTTTCTCGACTTCGAGTTCCAGATCTTCTTCCTGGAAACCGGCCGCGGCAATCACGATGCGGTATTGATCGTCGCCGTGTTTCTCCACGTTATAGGGTGGATAGCTGCTGCCTGGCTCGTTGCGCAGGGCGGTCTCGAACAGGTCGTTGAAACGGTCGAAACCTACCGAGGAACGGAACAGTGGGGCCAGGGATAATGTAGTAGCCATGATGCAAATCTCCTGAAAACAATCAGCAAGGTTTTTTGTCTCCGCGACCCGAATTCGGCATCGCGTAACCCTTAGATAGGGACCGCTGATTGCATTTCAAGAGATTATTTCCAGATTTTTATCAGGCCGCTTCCGCCACCGGCAGCCCCAGTAAGCGCGAGACGTTATCCAGCTCGGTCTCACGACGCAGGACGGTGAACAGCTCCACTGCCTCGGGATAGTTGCGGGTCAGCATCGCCAGCCATTGCTTCAGGCGACCCGGCGACTGGCGTGGCGTCATTTGTGCCTTGGCTTGCAGCCAGAAGTCCTGGATCAGTGGCAGCAACTCGGACCAGGTCATCTCGACGACCTCCTCACCGGCCCGCGCCGCGGCGATCTGCCGGGCGAGATCCGGACGCGAAACCAGACCACGACCGAGCATGATGTCTTCCACGCCGCTGATCTCGCGGCAACGACGCCAGTCTTCGACGCTCCAGATGTCGCCGTTGGCGAACACTGGCACCTTGACCACGTCCTGCACCCGCGGAATCCACTCCCAGTGCGCCGGCGGCTTGTAGCCATCCACCTTGGTCCGCGCGTGCACCACGATGTGTTCGGCGCCGCCTTCGGCCAGGGCCGTGGCACACACCAGCGAACCGTCCGGGCTGTCGAAGCCCAGGCGCATCTTGGCGGTGACCGGAATGTGCGCGGGGACGGCACGACGGACGTGCTCGACGATCTGGTTGAGCAGCTCGGGTTCCTTGAGCAATACCGCGCCACCACGGGATTTGTTGACGGTCTTGGCCGGACAGCCGAAGTTCAGGTCGATCACTTCGGACCCCAGCTCGCAGGCCAGCGCGGCATTTTCTGCCAGGCACACCGGGTCGGAACCGAGCAGTTGCACACGCAGCGGCACGCCGGAGGCTGTCCGGGCACCGTTGAGCAGCTCCGGGCCGAACTTGTGGAAATAGGCAGGTGTCAGCAACTGGTCGTTGACCCGAATGAACTCGGTCACGCACCAGTCAATACCACCCACGCGGGTCAGCACATCGCGCAGGATGTCGTCGACCAACCCCTCCATGGGCGCCAAAGCAATTTGCATGAAAAACACACTCGAGGAAAAACGTGCGGCAGTTTACTGGATTGCGCGAGAAACCGCAGACCCCTTGTGGGAGCGAGCCTGCTCGCGAAAGCGCTCTGTCAGATACATTGATGCTGGATTTTCCGCCGCCTTCGCGAGCAGGCTCGCTCCCACATTAGATTTTTGCTGATTCCAAAGCATGCAACGCCGGGCCATAGCCCTCAATGAACTCTACCGGCATGCGCTTGGGCTTGCCGGTGGACAGCTCGATGCAGACGAACGTGGTCTGCGCGCGCAATAGCGTGGTGTTGTCACTGGGGCGGATCAACTGGAAGTGTCGGGTCATTTTCAGCCGCTGGTCCCAATCGACGATCCAGGTCGCCAATTGCAACTCGTCGTCCTCATAGGCTGCCGCCAGGTAATCGATCTCGTGCCGCACCACCGCCATCGCCCGGTCCAGCCGCCGATATTCGACCAGGTCCAGACCAAGGCGCTGGGAGTGGCGCCAGGCACAGCGTTCGAGCCAGGTCACGTAGACCGCGTTGTTCGCGTGCCCCAACCCGTCAATGTCCTCGGCGCTCACTTGCAGATCAATGATGAACGGCGTTTCCCGATCCCAACCCATGCCCGACTCCCTGGTCAGATAATTTCGACCGGGGCAGTGTAACGGAAGCTCAGGCGGATTGGCGTGATTGCAGACTGCGCCCGGCCAGCAGTGATAACACGCCATCAATCACCCGCGGGTCGGCCAACACTCGCTGATGACCACCGTCTTTCAAACGCAACAAGCGGCTGTCGAACCAGGCTTCGTGAATCAGCTGGGATTCCTTCACCAAGACGAAGTTGTCGTCTTCGGCGTGGACAATCAGGCCAGGCATGTCGAGTTGATAGTGTGCGACATCCAGCGTCTCGGCTCGCATGCCGACGTCTTGCTCGACCTGGCGAATGAACGCCGAGCGGGCCTTCGGTGGCAGCCCGACATAGCGGGCAAAACCACGCAACACGCCGAGAATTCGCGCCGGAGCGGCAATGGTGACCAGGGTTTCGGTGCGCAAGCCCAACTGGACCGCGAGCATCGCACTGGCGCCGCCCATGGAGTGGCCGATGACCGCTTGCAGGGGTGGCAGTTCGGAAGCAGCTTCAAGCATGGCGCGGGCGAACAGCACCACATTCGCTTCGCTGCCCGGCGAGCGACCGTGGGCCGGACCATCCAGGGCCACGACCGAGTAACCGGCATCGACCAGCGCGGTGATGAGGCTGGCAAACTGCGTCGGCCGCCCTTCCCATCCATGCATCAGCAAGACTGCCGGGCCCTGGCCCCAGCGCAAGGCCGAGAGACCGAAACGCAGGGTGATCCGCTCGGACCTGGCCAACAGTGGCAGCTCCCAATCACGCAGCGGCAGATCCCGTGGCGTCATGAACGCCTGTCGCATTTTGCTGGCGACCAGTTTCGGGGCAAACCAGCCCAAGGTGCCATTAACGCCACGAACCCACTTTAACGCGCTCATCGCATTCTCCTCAGGCCGCAGCCTTCAGGTCAACGCACTGCCGATTTGGCGGCGCGCAGTAATCGATCGGACAACTCTCCAGGCCCCAGCGCCCGCGCCAGAGCCAACCCACCCACCATCAAGGCCATGTCGGCCAGGGCTTTTTCGGTTTCTTCAGGGCTGGCCGCCAACTGCGCGACCATCAATTCCACATGCTCATTGAGCGCGACACGAAACGCTTCCGGCAGCCGCCCCAGTTCGCCGACCGATGCCGGGATCGGGCAGGCCGACTCGGAGGAATCACGGTGCTTGCGCGACAGATAAAACGCAGCCACCAACGCGCGGCGCTCTTCGCCGGTCAATTCCGCGTCCATGTCGGCAATCAGGTCGCGGCGGTGACCGAGCAATTGCCTGAACGCCTCGAGCATCATCGCGTCCTTGCTTTCGAAGTGGGCGTAAAAGCCGCCGACCGTCAGGCCCGCCGCGCCCATCACTTCGCCCACGCTTGGCTCGGCCGGGCCGCGCTGAATCAGCGCTGCGCTGGCAGCCTTGAGGATGCGTTCGCGGGTTTGAGCTTTTTTATCGTTCATCGTTGCCTCCGAATATTACGATTGAAATATTATTCTCATAATAAATTTTAGCAAGTCATGGGCGTGACCGCTGGTCTGAAGAACAGTTTTTTTGGAAATGGAGGAATTTGGCCAAACGCCAGACAAACAAAAGGGCCATTCAATAATTGAATGACCCTTATAAAATCCCGCAGAGCGGGTAATCGTGGCGTCCCCTAGGGGACTCGAACCCCTGTTACCGCCGTGAAAGGGCGGTGTCCTAGGCCACTAGACGAAGGGGACACAAACCCTTCTATACAACTGATCAGTGCTGAGTGCTGATCGATTCAAGGCCGGTGTGGCCAGACCTTGAACTGTAAAATTGGTGGAGCTAAGCGGGATCGAACCGCTGACCTCCTGCATGCCATGCAGGCGCTCTCCCAGCTGAGCTATAGCCCCGGATTTTTCGCCTCGCGGCGGAGCGACATCTTGCAACATCGCTTCTGTAAAACTGGCGTCCCCTAGGGGACTCGAACCCCTGTTACCGCCGTGAAAGGGCGGTGTCCTAGGCCACTAGACGAAGGGGACGCAAACCCTTCTATACAACTGATCAACGCTGAGTGTTGATCGCTTCAAGACCGGTGTGGCCAGGCCTTGAAGTGTAAATTGGTGGAGCTAGACGGGATCGAACCGTCGACCTCTTGCATGCCATGCAAGCGCTCTCCCAGCTGAGCTATAGCCCCTCATCGTTGATGTCATCGCTGAGGACGGGGCGAATCTTAAGGGCGTATCGAAAGTCTGTCAAACTTATTTTTGAAAAATTTCAAAATTTTTTGCCGACATAACAACCACTTACCGCCCTCCCCCTCGTAAATTCAGGGGAAGCGCCGAAGAACGGGAGCAAAAGATCCCGGCCTTCGGCCATTACCGCAGAGGCAAACGCAATCAGGCGATAGCGCCCAGCAGCTTTTCCCACTCTTTATTTTCTTTCTTCGACACGCCGCCCAGCAGGTCAATCGCCTGACGCAGACGGAAACGGGTCAGGTCCGGCCCGAGGATTTCCATCGCATCGAGCACCGACACCGAGCTGGCCTGGCCGGTGATCGCAGCGAACATCAGCGGCATGGCATCACGCAGCTTCAGCTCCAGGGACTCGACCACCGCCTGAATGGTTGCGGTGATGCTGTCCTTCTCCCACTGACGCAGGCTTTCGAGCTTCCACAGGATCAACTGCATCAACTGGCGGACCTGATCGCCCGAGAGCTTCTTGGATTCGAACAGCTTGGCATCGGGGTTCACGCCACCGGCAAAGAAGAACCCGGCCAGTGGTGCCACCTGGCTGAAGGTTTCGACCCGGCCCTGCACGTGCGGCGCGATCTTCATCATGTATTCGGAATTGAGCGCCCACTTCTGTACCCGCGAAGCGAACTCTTCCACCGGCAGGTCACGCAGCCACTGGCCATTGAGCCACGACAGCTTCTCGATGTCGAAGATCGGCCCGCCCAGGGACACGCGCTTGAGGTCGAAGTTGTCGACCATTTCCTGCAACGAGAACTTCTCGCGCTCGTCCGGCATCGACCAGCCCATGCGGCCCAGGTAGTTGAGCATCGCTTCCGGCATGAAGCCCATGCGCTCGTAAAAGGTTACCGAGGTCGGGTTCTTGCGCTTGGACAGTTTGCTCTTGTCCGGGTTACGCAGCAGCGGCATGTAGCACAGCTCCGGTTGTTCCCAGCCGAAGTATTCGTACAGCAGGATCAGTTTCGGTGCCGATGGCAGCCACTCTTCGCCACGCAATACGTGGGTGATGCCCATCAGGTGGTCGTCGACTACGTTGGCCAGGAAGTACGTCGGCAGGCCGTCGGTCTTCATCAGGACCTGCATGTCCATGCGGTCCCACGGGATTTCAACGTCGCCACGCAGCATGTCAGGCACCACGCAGACGCCTTCGCTCGGCACTTTCATGCGGATAACGTGGGGTTCGCCTGCCGCCAGGCGACGGGCGACTTCTTCCTTGGACAGCAGCAGCGCGCGGCCGTCGTAGCGCGGGGTTTCACCGCGAGCCATCTGCTCGGCGCGCATCTGGTCCAGCTCTTCGGCGGTGCAGAAGCACGGGAAGGCATGACCGAGCTCCACAAGCTGCTGGCAATACTTCTGATAAATATCGCCGCGCTCGCTTTGACGGTACGGACCGTGCGGGCCGCCGACGTCCGGGCCTTCGCTCCAGTCGATCCCGAGCCAGCGCAAGGCGTCGAAAATCTGCTGTTCGGACTCGCGGGTCGAACGCAGTTGGTCGGTGTCTTCGATCCGCAGGATGAACTCACCGCCGTGCTGCTTGGCAAAGCAGTAGTTGAACAAGGCGATATAAGCGGTACCTACGTGGGGATCCCCGGTAGGCGATGGCGCGATGCGAGTGCGGACGGTGGTCATGGCATGTCTCGAAAAGAATAAAAGCGAAGTTCAAACAAGGCGCGAATGGTAACAGGCGACACCCGCCCGGCTCCAGTGAACAGGGCATTTAAGCCAAGGTTGCGTCTGTAACGCCCGTATAGGGAGGTGAATGGCCGAATATCAGCCGATGGCATTTACCGCTTATCGGCTGTATGCCAGATTTGCCTGCTGATAACTTCTCTTACAATTTCTCGACTACAGTTTGCCTCATGCCTGCCCAACTCAAGCGTCGCCTCTTCTCGTTCCTGCTGATTGTCCTGTTGATTGCCGGGGGCCTGTTTGCCCATTGGCTCTTGAAGGGGCGCTTTTATGAAAGCACCGACAACGCCTATGTCCAGGGCGAGATCACCCGCGTGTCGAGCCAATTGGGCGCGCGTATCGATCAGGTACTGGTGCAGGACAACCAGCATGTCGAGAAAGGCCAGTTGCTGGTCAAACTCGAAGGCGACGACTTCCGCCTCGCTGTCGACCGCGCCAATGCCGCCCTGGCCACCCGCGAGGCCGAGCGTCTGCAAGCCCAGAGCAAACTGACCCAGCAGGCCAGCCTGATTGCCGCCAGCGAAGCGCAGGTCGCGTCCAGCCAGGCCAGCCTGGGTCGCTCGCAGATTGACCTGACCCGCGCCGAGACCTTGCGCAAACCCGGCTATATCTCGGAAGAACGGGTGACCACCCTCTCCGCCGACAACCACATTGCCCGCTCGCAAGTGGCCAAGGCCCAGGCCGACGCGCAAAGTCAGCGCCAGCAAGTCAACGCACTCACCGCCGAGATCAAACGCCTGGATGCGCAGATCGCCAATGCCAAAACCGATCTGGCCCAGGCCGAACTGAACCTGACCCGCAGCGAAATCCACGCGCCCATCAGCGGCCTGATCGGCCAGCGAGCAGCCCGCGAAGGCCAATACGTGCAGGCCGGCGCTTACCTGTTGTCGATCGTGCCGGACGAAGACATCTGGATTCAGGCCAATTTCAAGGAAACCCAGATTGGCCACATGCAGCCCGGCCAGGAAGCCGAACTGACCTTCGACGCCTATAGCGACACCCCGATCAAAGCCCGGGTCGATAGCCTGTTCGCCGCCTCGGGTGCACAGTTCAGCCTGTTACCGCCGGACAATGCCACGGGCAACTTCACCAAAGTCGTCCAACGGATTCCGGTAAAACTGACCTTCGCCGCGGACAATCCGCTGCGCGGCAAGATTCGCCCGGGCATGTCGGTCACCGCCAAGGTGAACATCAAGGACGCCCCTGAAGATGTCACCCCCAAAGTGAGCCACAAAGACGCCCCAGACGATGGCCGGTGATCAACTGATCCGCCCGGTCGGCGAACCGACCCGGCGGGACTGGATTGCGGTGATGAGCGTGATGCTCGGTGCGTTCATGGCGGTGCTGGACATCCAGATCACCAACTCCTCGCTCAAGGACATCCAGGGCGCGCTGTCGGCGACCCTGGAAGAAGGCTCATGGATTTCCACCTCGTACCTGGTGGCGGAAATCATCATGATCCCGCTCACCGCCTGGCTCGTGCAGTTGCTGTCAGCCCGGCGCCTGGCGGTGTGGGTGTCCCTCGGGTTTCTCGCAGCCTCCCTGCTCTGCTCCATGGCGTGGAGCCTGGAAAGCATGATCGTGTTCCGCGCCCTGCAGGGGTTTACCGGTGGCGCACTGATTCCGCTGGCGTTCACCCTGACCCTGATCAAGCTCCCGGAGCACCACCGCGCTAAAGGCATGGCCATGTTCGCCATGACCGCCACCTTCGCACCCTCTATCGGCCCGACCCTCGGCGGTTGGCTGACGGAGAACTGGGGCTGGGAGTACATTTTCTACATCAACATCCCGCCCGGCCTGATCATGATCGCCGGCCTGATGTACGGCCTGGAGAAAAAAGAAGCCCACTGGGAATTGCTGAAAAGCACCGACTACGCCGGCATTCTCACCCTCGGCGTCGGGCTCGGTTGCTTGCAGGTGTTTCTGGAGGAAGGCCATCGCAAGGACTGGCTGGAATCGAGCCTGATCGTGACCCTGGGCAGCATCGCGCTGGTCAGCCTGATCAGCTTTGTGATCGTGCAGACCTCCAAACCCAATCCACTGATCAATCTCGGCATCCTCGGCAACCGCAACTTCGGGTTATCCAGTATTTCCAGCGTCGGGATGGGGGTCGGGCTGTACGGCTCGATCTACCTGCTGCCGCTGTACCTGGCGCAAATCCAGAACTACAACGCCCTGCAGATTGGCGAAGTGATCATGTGGATGGGCGTGCCGCAGCTGTTCCTGATCCCGCTGGTGCCCAAGCTGATGAAGTTCGTCTCGCCGAAATGGCTGTGCACCCTGGGCTTCGGGCTGTTCGGGTTGGCGAGTTTCTCTTCGGGCGTGCTGAACCCGGACTTTGCCGGGCCGCAGTTCAATCAGATCCAGATCATCCGCGCCCTGGGGCAGCCGCTGATCATGGTGACCATCTCGCTGATCGCTACCGCCTACATCCTGCCCCAGGATGCGGGATCGGCCTCGAGCCTGTTCAACATCCTGCGCAACCTCGGCGGCGCCATCGGCATCGCCCTGCTCGCCACGCTGCTGGATGCGCGGACCAAGGTTTACTTTGACTACCTGCGTGAAGCCATCGTGCCGAGCAATCCGCAGGTGGCCGAACGGATCGCCTCGCTGGCTGATCGGCTGGGCAATGAAACGGCAGCACTGGGCAAACTCAGCGAGATCGCCCACCAACAGGCGTCGATCATGGCCTACAACGATGCGTTTCATTTTGTCGGGATTGCGCTGGGGATCAGCATGCTGGCGGTGTTGTTGACCAAGAAGTTGCCGGAGGGGTTGAAGGCTGGTGAGGCGCACTAGTTGATATTTACTGCGCCCTGACTGGCCTAATCGCGAGCAAGCTCGCTCCCACAGGGTACGTGGGCGTACACATAATGTGTGAGCACCCTCAATCATTGTGGGAGCGAGCTTGCTCGCTATGAGGCCAGTTCAGACACTACAAATCAAACAGCAATCAACCGCTCGCGCAACTTGGTAATCTCATCGCGCATCTGCGCCGCCGCTTCGAACTCCAGGTCGCGAGCGAGCTGGTACATCTTCTCTTCCAGGGCTTTAATGCGCTTGGCGATCTCGCCCGGCGAGCGCAATTCCGCTTCGTACCTGGCGTTTTCCTCGGCGGCCTTGGCCATGCCCTTGCGCTTCTTGCTGCGCGAACCGGGCACGGTGGCACCTTCCATGATGTCGGCGACGTCCTTGAACACACCTTTGGGGATGATGCCGTTGGCCAGGTTGAAGGCAATCTGCTTGTCGCGACGGCGCTCGGTTTCGCCGATCGCGCGCTCCATGGAACCGGTGATCCGATCGGCATACAGAATCGCCCGACCGTTGAGGTTACGCGCCGCCCGGCCGATAGTCTGGATCAGCGAGCGCTCGGAACGCAGGAAACCTTCCTTGTCGGCATCGAGGATCGCCACCAGCGAGACTTCCGGCATGTCCAGGCCTTCGCGCAGCAGGTTGATCCCCACCAACACATCGAAGGTGCCCAGACGCAAATCGCGGATGATCTCGACCCGCTCCACGGTGTCGATGTCCGAGTGCAGGTAACGCACACGCACACCGTGGTCGGCCAGGTAATCGGTCAAATCCTCGGCCATGCGCTTGGTCAGCGTGGTGACGAGCACCCGCTCTTCCAGAGCGACGCGCTTGCTGATTTCCGACAGCAAGTCGTCGACCTGGGTCAGTGCCGGGCGAATCTCGATTTGTGGGTCCACCAGCCCGGTCGGGCGCACCACCATATCAATGACGCGCCCGGCGTGTTCGGCTTCGTAGTTGCCCGGGGTCGCCGAGACGAAAATCGTCTGCGGGCTGATGCTTTCCCACTCATCGAAACGCATCGGCCGGTTGTCCAGGGCCGAAGGCAGGCGGAAACCGTATTCGACCAGCGTCTCTTTACGCGAGCGGTCGCCCTTGTACATGGCGCCAACCTGCGGAACGCTGACGTGGGACTCGTCGATCACCAACAAGGCATCGGCCGGCAGGTAATCGTAAAGCGTCGGTGGCGCCGCGCCGGCTTCGCGGCCGGACAGATAGCGCGAGTAGTTTTCGATGCCGTTGCAGTAACCCAGTTCGAGGATCATCTCCAGATCGAAACGGGTGCGTTGCTCCAGGCGCTGGGCTTCCACCAGTTTGTTGTTGGAGCGCAGGTATTCCAGGCGCTCCTGCAATTCGACCTTGATGCCTTCGACCGCGCCCATCAGGGTTTCCCGTGGCGTCACGTAGTGGCTCTTCGGGTAGAAGGTGAAGCGCGGCAGTTTGCGAATGACTTCGCCGGTCAGCGGATCGAATGCCGACAGGCTTTCCACTTCATCGTCGAACAGCTCGATGCGGATCGCCTCGAAATCGGATTCCGCCGGGTGGATATCGATCACATCGCCACGCACGCGGAAGGTCGCACGGGCAAAATCCATGTCGTTGCGGGTGTATTGCAGGTCGGCCAGGCGTCGCAGCAATTCGCGCTGATCGAGCCGGTCGCCGCGATCCACGTGCAACACCATCTTCAAATAGGTTTCCGGGCTGCCCAGGCCGTAGATACAGGACACCGTGGTGACGATGATCGCGTCCTTGCGCTCAAGCAAGGCCTTGGTCGCCGACAGACGCATCTGCTCAATGTGGTCGTTGATCGAGGCGTCTTTCTCGATGAAGGTGTCCGAGGACGGCACGTAGGCTTCCGGCTGGTAGTAGTCGTAGTAGGAAACGAAATATTCCACCGCGTTGTTAGGGAAGAACGCCTTGAACTCACCGTACAACTGCGCCGCCAGGGTCTTGTTCGGCGCCAGCACCAGGGTCGGGCGCTGCACCTGGGCGATCACGTTGGCGATGCTGAAGGTCTTGCCCGAGCCGGTCACACCGAGCAGCGTCTGGTGCGCCAGCCCGGCTTCGATGCCCTCGACCATCAGGCGGATGGCTTCCGGCTGATCGCCGGCGGGCTCGAAACGGGTGACTAGCTGGAATTCAGACATGAAATACCTCTGGATCACTCTTGCCGGTAAAAACGGCACGAACGAGAAAGACCGCAAACGACCGATGTCGCCCGAGGAAAAAACTGGATTGTGCTCAATGTGGAGCCGATTGCCAGCGCTTTCAAGGCAAACGTCCTACATCGCGCTAAACCTTTGCCGACGCCATTCGACTAACGGTCGATAAATAATCGGAAAAACTTACCCGAAATGCTGATTCGCCTGTCGCCAGCCATCGCCGATGGCCTCTATACTAGCTCCCCGTTTGTGCACCGCTCTAGTGCATTCGGCTGGAGCGCTACACGTCCCTCCACACTCCATTCAGAGCCGCCGCAATAATGAGCCTGTTCTCCGCTGTCGAAATGGCACCACGCGATCCAATCCTGGGCCTCAACGAAGCATTCAACGCCGATACCCGGACCAACAAAGTCAACCTGGGAGTCGGTGTTTACTGCAACGAGGAGGGGCGAATTCCACTCCTGCGCGCCGTTGTCGAAGCCGAAACCATTCGCGCCGCTCAACACGTTTCCCGTGGCTACCTGCCAATCGACGGTATCGCCGCCTACGACCAGGCTGTGCAGAAATTGCTGTTCGGCAATGATTCGCCGCTGATCGCTGCCGGCCGCGTCATCACCACCCAGGCCGTTGGCGGTACCGGCGCACTGAAAATCGGTGCCGACTTCCTCAAGCAACTGTTGCCGAACGCCGTCGTGGCGATCAGCGACCCGAGCTGGGAAAACCACCGCGCCCTGTTCGAAACCGCCGGTTTCCCGGTGCAGAACTACCGTTACTACGACGCCGCGACCCACGACGTTAACCGTACCGGCATGCTGGAAGACCTGAACGCGCTGCCAAACGGCTCAATCATTGTGCTGCACGCCTGCTGCCACAACCCGACCGGCGTGGACCTGAGCCCGGCGGACTGGAAAAACGTCCTGGAAGTCGTTAAAGCCAAAGGCCACGTGCCGTTCCTCGACATGGCCTACCAGGGCTTTGGCGATGGCATCGACGAAGATGCCGCTGCCGTACGCCTGTTTGCTGAATCGGGCCTGACTTTCTTCGCTTCCAGCTCGTTCTCCAAGTCGTTCTCGCTGTACGGCGAGCGCGTTGGCGCCCTGTCGATCGTCAGCGAATCGAAAGAAGAAAGCGCGCGCGTGTTGTCGCAAGTCAAACGCGTGATCCGCACCAACTACTCCAACCCGCCAACCCACGGTGCCAGCGTTGTCGCTGCGGTGCTGAACAGCCCGGAACTGCGCGCCCAGTGGGAAGCCGAACTGGCCGAAATGCGCTTGCGCATCCGTGGCATGCGTACCCAGATGGTCGACCTGCTGGCACAAAAAGCGCCTCAGCGCGATTTCAGCTTCGTCGGTCGTCAGTGCGGCATGTTCTCCTACTCCGGCCTGACGGTTGAGCAAGTTCACCGTCTGCGCAATGAGTTCGGCATCTACGCCCTGGACACCGGCCGCATCTGCGTGGCTGCGCTGAACCAGAGCAACATCAAGGTTGTGACGGACGCTATCGTCCAAGTCATCTGATTACGCCTTGACCTGAAAACGGGAAGCCATGTGGCTTCCCGTTTTTTATTTGCTTCAGATAATTCTCAACGCAACGACGCAGCCCTCTAAACTCCACACAAGTCAAAATGTGGGAGCGGGCTTGCTCCGGGCGGCGTTCCGACGAAGACGCCAGTACATTCAACACTTGTACAACCTGGCCCACCGCTTTCGCGAGCAAGCCCGCTCCCACAGGTTATGCGTACACTCTGTAATTCCGATGAGAACCCACATGAAAAACGATGACCTGCGCGCCGACCGCGATGACCTGGATGACCTGGATCACTTCACCCCCCGCGCCCCGACAAAACGCGGCAACAACCTGGTAATGCAAGTCGCTGCTGGTGTATTCCTCGGCGGCCTGGCCCTGTGGCTGGTGCAATTGGGGGCCACGGCGCTCTACGCCAAACTGATGCTTGCCACGATTACCTTCGGCGGTTAAGCCAGTTCGGTCGCACGCTGGCTGGCAGCGTCGTCGTAGGCGACATACAGCGATTCCGCGACCTGGCTCTTGATCGCTTTAGTGCTTTCCAGGCCCAGGACAAACCCTTCGGCCTTGCCACCGGCGCGATTCAACTCATCAGCGGTGCTGGCCTGAGTGATCGCGTCGAAGAGTTTTTCGGCATGCGGGCCGACACCTTTGGGCAGGCTGATCTGAGAGATGCTCATGGGCGCACCCCGTGATGTCGAGGCGTGAGGGTCAAATGATTCATGGCGCGTACCTTTTCGGCGAATGGCCGGCAGCGCGTGTCACCACTTCCGGGCGGTCATGGTAGACCTCTGGGGCGATCCTGGTAACCGCCAATCACCGATAAACCACCGTCCGTCCCGATGAATCCGCCGAGTTGTGATCAGGCGCTTGACTTCTCTTTTTGAATCAGTAACATAGGCACCATTCCGCGATAGCTCAGTTGGTAGAGCAAGTGACTGTTAATCACTGGGTCCCTGGTTCGAGTCCAGGTCGTGGAGCCAGACAAGGTTCGGAGATCAAAATCTCTGACCACAAAAAACCCGCCTTATGGCGGGTTTTTTCGTTTTGGCGTTTCTTGCTCATGCCTGAGACTTCATCGTCTGCCTCGGTAACTCTCCAAACCGCTGCCGATAGTAATTGGCAAACCGCCCCACATGCCCGAACCCGAACTCCAGCGCCACCTCAGTCACACTGCAGTGCGGCCGCGCCAGCAAGTACTCCCGGGCGGCTTCAAGCCGTAATCCGCGCAAACGGTCCATCGGGCTTTGACCGTATTCGCGCTGGCATAACGTGTTCAAGCTGCGAATGCTCACCCCGGCGGCAACCGCCAGTTCAGCCAGGCTGATGCCCTGGGCAAGGTGTTCGCGCATACAAACGTCGATTTTTTGCAGTTGGCGGGTGGGCTGCCGCGGCGAAGGCGACTCTTGTTGCGCAACGCCACAATGGCTGAGTAGAAACAGCGGCAGGCTTTGCTCCAAATGCTGTAGCCAGCGCGAAGGCGTTGCGCTCGCCTCCCCCTCGGGCAAGTGCTCCAGCAACTCGCTGACCAGACGAAACCAGCGCATCGCCAGTGGGCGTTGCAGGCGGCTGACCGGCGCCAACGTGAAGCCCGACGGCAAGTCATCGGCCAGTGCCCTCTGGCTGGCATCGAGCAATGCCCGGGGCAGCTTGAGGATCAGTTGCTCACAGCCCTCCTCCCACACCACTCGCGCGTGTTCACGCGGGGACAGAATCGCCACTTCTCCGGGGCTGACGCCATAGCCCATGCCGTCGGACTCAAGGGTGGCACTGCCGCGCAGCGGCATCTGTACCAGCACGAAATCTTCGAAAGGCTGCGGCCGGATTTCTACCTGGCCGCCGTAGCGCAGCGCATACAGTTCGCAGCTGGCGACCTGGCCGCGATAGAACGCCGTATCGACACCGCCCCGCGGCCAATCCAGCTCATGCTCCACCAGCGCTTGCCCCATCAAACGCTGGGTTTCCTGCGCCGAGCGGCTGGTGAAAACCGGCTCGCGGCACATCTGCGACAAGTTCAGGCCCACGCTGTTGGCGGTGGCGGCTTGTAAGGTCGTCATCTCAAAGCGACCGATTGCGACGGGCTTCGCTACGTTGCAGGGTGGCACTGGGCGTTTCGTTGAACAGCTTGCGGTACTCGCTGGCGAACCGGCCCAGATGCGAGAACCCCCAGCACATCGCGATCACCGAGATGTTACGCACCGAGGCGTCTTCGAGGATTTCCTGGCGCACGGCGCCGAGGCGATACTTTTTCAGGTAAGCCATGGGCGAGACACCGAAGTGCTTGCGAAAGCCTTCGAACAGTTTGAAGCGGGACACCCCTGCAGCCGCCTCGATGTCTTCCAGGTGCATGTCTTCGCGGGCGTTGCTTTCGATGAAGTCCTTGGCGCGTACCAGGTAGTACGGCAACTTGACGCCCAGTTGGTCACGCAGTTCGGCACTGTAGTTGTTGGGCTGGGAAAGGATCAGGCCCTTGATCAGCGCGCTTTCGATATCGCGGGTGAAGAACACTTGATTGAACAGATCCTGGCCGCGCTCCAGCTCATCGATGTAGTAACGGGCCAGCCGCCACCAGGAGGCAGAGGCACCATTGACCGCGTCCATCACCGGCTCGAACTTCACCGGCATTTCCAACGGGCGCTGGAGCATGCCTTCCAGGGTTTGGCGCATGGCCATGCGGGTGATCACCACGGAAATCTTGTGGCAGTCACCGGCCATGGTCAGTGCCTGGGTTTCGTGCGGGGTTACGATCAGGCCCTGGTCCTGGCTGGAGTACAACCGGCGACCGTCCTTGAGCAGCTCCTGTTCGCCGCGAATCGGCAGGCTGAGGCTGTAGCAATTGAGGTGTTCGGCATCCTCGACGCCGATGGTCACGTCGGTGCCGTATTCCATCCGGCCCAAGGTCGTGGACATGGATTTGAACACATTGGCCTTGTGGTGAAACTGAATCCGGTTTGGCTGGCTGGTCTGCAGTTCGTGCGGCCCGCAAATACCGGCCATCCACGCGCGGGCACCGGCCAGGTCGTAGCGATCTATGCGGATATCTCGAAACTGGGCAACATTTGGTTCGGTCATCTCAGTACACCCACGGCAATGGACATCGACACGCTCTTCGGCGCGTATTTTCATTGGGTTTGCAAGGGCTATGCCCAGCCGGTGCGAACAGGCGATATCCGCATTTTTTGGCTAGTAATCGGAAACTATCTGGATATCGAACGCGCTGTGCGGCGTTGATGCGCACAGCAACGGTGCCGGCAAGGGTCAACGCCATGGGTAATGCGCTACCCAAGGCGTCACTTCAGCGCACAACCGCGTTCGATTTGAGGGCAGGACGTTACCAAAATTTCCAGGTGTAAGTGGTGATCAGGCGGTTCTCCACCCAGTCATTGCCGTGGCTGAATTTGGCAACGACGTTGCCGGCCTCCACCCCCACGCCTTTGAGCGGGCCACTTTGCACCACATAAGACAGCACCAGGTCACGCTCCTGCTCCGCCGCCTGGCTGAGGTTGTCGCCACGGTCCACCGACGTACCCTTGAAGTAGCGGGTCATGAAATTCAGGCCGGGCACGCCGAGGGCGGCGAAATCGTAGTCATAACGGGCCTGCCAGGATTTTTCGTTGGGCTTGATGAACCCCACCCGCGACCAGTTCACCAGAAACGGCTGCGGGACAAAACCGCCCAGGGTTGGAAAGTTGCTGTCACCGAGCATGCGCTGATATCCCACGCCAAAGCGGTGCCCGCCCTTTTTCAGCGAGGTCATGGCACCGTAGGAGCGGTTGTCGATGTCGCCGTAGAGGGCATCGCCGTCTTCGCTGTTGTTGAAGTAACGCAGGTCGGTCTTTAGCCCATAACCGTCGCCCAGATCCGCCAGATGGGTGATACCCAGGTAGTGCTGCTGATAGATGTCTTCCAGTTGCGCGTAGAAGTAGGTGCCGGTCAGCGAAGGGGTGAAGGCATAACTGGCGCCGGCGAGGTTAAGGCCGTCACTGCCGTGGCGCACGCCGGAGCCGGTCTGCAGGTACAGCTTTTCGTAGTTGGAGGAGTTACGCGCCCCGATCTCCGTCAGCCGTCCGGCGGTCAATGTCAGACGGTCGACTTCCTTGGACTCGAGCAAGGCACCGCGATAGGTCGTGACCAGTTGGCGCGAATCGTCAATGATCACCACGGGCAGGAGCGGCCGCAACTCACCGACTTTCAGCTCGGTTTTCGAATAGCGCATTTTCAGCGTCACACCGCCGCGGCCGTATTCATCGGCCTGCTCCTGACGGCTCTGGCTGTAAGGGATGATGGTGTCATCGCCGCGCCCGCCACCACCGTCCAGACGATAGGCATACTGCGCCTCTGCATCGACGCCGAACTGCACCGGGCCTTCGGTATAGCCGGAGGCGAAACGCAGGTCGAAACCCTGGGTCCAACTGCCCACTCGCGAATGGGGCGGGTTGTTCTCCTTGTAATCCCGATCAATGTAAAAGTTGCGGGTACCCAGCGTCAGCTTGCTGTCGTTGACCACATCCGCCTGTGCCAACAATGGCGTCAACAAGCCAACTGTTTGAACCCCCCGAACTAACCACGTTTTATGCAACATATTATTTCTTCCCCCTGCCGCTTATATAGCGACACATGAATAGAAGGCACTTCTGGTACGGAACCCAAGGCCATGAGAAATGGCAGTTTCCAGCGACCTGCAGCGAGACACTCTGGTGGTGCTTCGATTGAAATTAAGCCGCAACAAGTTCGTCAGCGGCTATCCCGTTACTGAACGACAAATAGCCATTTGCTCAGCTGACAAGCGCGACAAAGGCCAGTATTTACGGGGATACACCGCCAACAACCGAGGATCAGGGCTTATTTTCCGGATGGGTTTCCACTAATAAGCGGATAGACCCTGCCAGCCACCACGGCATTAAATGAACCCATGAATTAGCCCATTGGCCGAGGACTGGGATATGACAACTGCACGAAGTGTCGAACAGTGGAAAAGTTATATAGAAAGTTGCCTGGACTTCCGCCCGGAAGACGGTGTTTATCGTATTGCCCGCGATATGTTTACCGACCCGGAATTGTTCGACCTGGAAATGGAACTGATTTTCGAGAAGAACTGGATCTACGCCTGCCACGAAAGCGAGATCGCCAATAATCACGACTTCATGACGATGCGTGCCGGGCGCCAGCCGCTGATCATCACCCGCGACGGTGAAGGTCGTCTCAACGCCCTGATCAACGCCTGCCAGCACCGCGGCACCACCCTCACCCGCGTCGGCAAGGGCAACCAGTCAACCTTCACCTGCCCCTTCCACGCCTGGTGCTACAAAAGCGACGGCCGACTGGTGAAGGTCAAGGCGCCGGGCGAATACCCCGAGGGCTTCGACAAGGCCACCCGCGGCCTGAAAAAGGCCCGTATCGAAAGCTACAACGGCTTCGTGTTCGTCAGCCTCGACGTGGAGGGGGCCGACACCCTGGAAGAGTTCCTTGGTGACGCCAAGGTGTTCTTCGACATGATGGTGGCGCAGTCGCCTACCGGTCAGCTCGAAGTGCTGCCGGGCAAGTCGGCCTACACCTACGACGGCAACTGGAAACTGCAGAACGAGAACGGCCTGGACGGCTATCACGTGAGCACTGTCCACTACAACTACGTGGCCACCGTGCAGCACCGCCAGCAGGTCAACGCCGAAAAAGGCCTGAGCGCCGGCGACACCCTGGACTACAGCAAGCTGGGTGCCGGCGACAAGGAAACCGACGACGGCTGGTTCGCCTTCCACAACGGCCACAGCGTGCTGTTCAGCGACATGCCCAACCCGGCCGTGCGCCCGGGCTACGCCAGCATCATGCCGCGCCTGGTCAAGGAACATGGCCAGGGCAAGGCCGAGTGGATGATGCATCGCCTGCGCAACTTGAACGTCTACCCGAGCATGTTCTTCCTCGACCAGATCAGCTCGCAACTGCGGATCATCCGCCCGCTGGCCTGGAACAAAACCGAGATCAACAGCTTCTGCCTGGGCGTGGTCGGCGAGTCGGATGCCGATCGGGAAAACCGCATTCGCCAGTTCGAAGACTTCTTCAACGTGTCCGGCATGGGCACCCCCGATGACCTGGTGGAGTTTCGTGAAGCCCAGCGCGGCTTCCAGGCCCGCCTGGAACGCTGGAGCGACATTTCCCGTGGCGAAGGCAAGTGGGTCAAAGGCGCCACCCGCAACAGCGAAGCCATTGGCATCGCGCCGGCACTGACCGGCACCGAGTTCACCCATGAAGGCCTGTACGTCAACCAGCACGCCAACTGGCAGCGCTTTTTGCTCGAAGGCCTGGCGCGCAAGGCGGCCGAACAACAACCGTTGAAACTGCGTGAGGTGTGAACATGAATTCGCAACTGCAATACCGCATCGAGCAATTTCTCTACCGCAACGCCGAGGCTTGCGATGCCCAGGACTGGGACACCTACCTGGCCATGTTCAGTGACGACAGCGAGTTCCACCTGCCGCAATGGGATTCGGAGCACGTCTACACCACCGACCCGAAAAAAGGCATGTCGCTGATCTATTACCCCAACCGGGGTGGCCTGGAAGACCGGGTGTTTCGCATTCGCACCGGCAAGGCGGCGTCGACCATTCCGATGCCGCGCACCCTGCACCTGATCAGCAACGTGCGCATCTCGCCGCTGCAGGATGATGAGCTGGAGGTGCGCGTCAACTGGAGCACCCTGTATTACCGCATGCAAACCGCCGAACAGTTCTTCGGCCGCGCCACCTACCGCCTGCGCCCCGACGGCGAGAGCTGGAAGATCGCCCGCAAACACGTGGTGCTGCTCAACGACACGATCAACTCCGTACTCGATTTCTACCACCTCTGAACCCTGCGGATTAACGCCCATGACGTACAAGGTCGCCTTCAGTTTCGCCGACGGCAAAACACTCTTCTGCAACGTGCAGAACAATGAAATCCTGCTCGACGCGGCCCTGCGCAGCGGGATCAAGATTCCGCTGGACTGCCGCGAAGGGGTTTGCGCGACCTGCCAGGGCCGCTGTGAATCCGGGCAGTACACCCAGGACTACGTGGACGATGAAGCCTTGTCGGCCAGCGACCTGGCCGAGCGCAAGGTGCTGAGCTGCCAGACACGCGTGCAGTCGGATGCCGCCTTCTACTTCGACTTCGACTCGAGCCTCTGCGGCAGCAGCGGCCCGAGCAGCCTGCAAGGCACTGTGAGCGAGGTGCGGCAGGTCTCCCCAACCACCGCGATCGTGCACGTGGAAGTCGGCGCAGCAGGCGCGGCGCTGGACTATCTGCCGGGCCAGTATGCGCGTCTGCAAGTACCGGGCACCGAGCATCGGCGCTCGTATTCCTTTGCCTGCGCGCCGGGCAGCAGCAACCTGCAATTCCTCATTCGCCTGCTGCCCAGCGGCGTGATGACCGACTATGTGCGCGATCGCTGCCAGGTCGGTGACGTGATTCACATGGAAGCACCGCTGGGTGCCTTTTACTTGCGCCATATCGACCGCCCGCTGGTGATGGTGGCCGGCGGCACCGGGCTGTCGGCGTTCCTGGGCATGCTCGACCAAATCGCCGACCAGCGTGGCTGCGGTCACCCGGTACACCTCTACTACGGCGTGCGCGAGGCCGCGGACCTGTGCGAGGTCTCGCGCATCGAGGCCTATGCCGCAAGGATCCCGGGGTTCCGTTTCACACCCGTGGTCAGCAACACCGACCCCGACTGGCCGGGCAAGACCGGCTATATCGCCGAACACCTGGAGTTGGCCGAGCTGCGTGATCAGCCGTTCGACCTGTACCTGTGCGGCCCGCCGCCGATGGTCGAGTCGATCAAGGACTGGCGCCAGCAGCACGGCCTGGATCAAAGCCGCCTTTACCTGGAGAAGTTCACCGAGAGCAACAGCTGACACAGCGACCCATAACAACAATCAATCGGCCCGACCGAACACTGAATCACTGCCCTCATCGACATCTACCGTGCGTTGGCACGACCTACCTCATAGGCCGCCTCATGAAAAACCTGGTATTGCGTGCATGTCTGGCAACCTCCCTCTGCGCAGCGACGGCTGCCCAGGCCGTGGAGCCTGTCCGAATCGGCTTCATCACCACCCTCTCCACCCCCGCCGGCTACCTGGGCGAAGACTCGCGAGATGGCTTTCAGCTGGCGATCGATCAGGAAGACGGCAAGCTCGGCGGCGTGCCGGTGCAACTCATCGTGGAAGATGATGGCCTGCAACCGGCCAAGGCCAAGCAGATCGCCGACCGCATGAGCCTGGACGGTATCTCGCTGTACACCGGGGTGATTTTTTCCAACGTGCTGGCGGCCGTGATCAACACCACCACCAAGGACGCTTTCTACGTCAGCAACAACACCGCGCCCTCGACCCTGGCCGGTGAAAAGTGCATGGCCAACTACTTCGTCGGCTCCTACCAGAACGACACCCCGCACGAAATGGCCGGTGTCGCCGCCAATGAACTGGGTTACAAGAAAATGGTGATCCTGGCGCCCAACTATCAGGGCGGCCGTGACGCCCTGGCCGGCTTCAAGCACACCTTCAAAGGCGAAGTGACCGAGATCTACACCAAGCTCAACCAGCTGGATTTCTCGGTGGAGCTGGCACGCGTGCGTGCGCTGGCGCCGGATGCGATCTTCCAGTTTCACCCGGGCGGCGGCGGCATCAACTTTGCCAAGCAATACGGCGGCTCGGGCCTGTCGGCGCAAATCCCGATGGTGGTACCGGTGTTCTCCATGGATGAACGCATGCTCGCCGCCACCGGCGAAGTGGCCAAGGGCACCAACATCGTCACCCTGTGGAACCCGCAATCGGACAACCCGGCCAACCAGGCCTTCGTCAAGGCTTTCACCGAGAAATACAAACGCGTTCCGACGGTGTATGCCGCCCAGACTTACGACACGGCACGGCTGATTGGCGCCGCCCTGAAAACCTCCCAGGGCAACCTCAAGGACCAGGCGGCCTTCCGCGCGGCCATGAAGAACGTCAAATTCGATTCCATTCGCGGTGACTTCAGCTTCGCCCAAAACCAGCACCCGGTGATCGACTGGTACCTGCTGCAAGTGCAGGCCGGCGCCGACGGCAAGCTGATCGAAGTGCCGATCAAGACCCTGGCGACCCGCCACGTCGACAGCTACGCCGCTCAATGCTCGATCTGACCGGCACCTGAATCCCGTCCTCGCCCTGCAGCACAACTGCGGGGCGTTTTCATGAGGAACGCAGTCATGTTATTGCTCGAACAGATTCTCAACGGCCTGCAATACAGCGCCTTGCTGTTTCTGCTGGCCTCAGGCCTGACCCTGATTTTCGGCATCATGGGCGTGATCAACCTGGCCCACGGTGCCTTCTACATGGTCGGCGCTTTCTGTGCTGCCTACACCGCCATGGCCACCGGTTCGTTCTGGCTGGGTGGCCTGGCCGCGCTGATCGGCTCAGCCTGTTACGGCGCGCTGATCGAAACCTCGATCATGCGCCGCCTCTACAATCGCGATCACCTGGATCAGGTGCTGGCGACTTTGGCCGTGGTGTTTTTCAGCAACGAACTGCTGACCCTGATCTTCGGCCGCAGCCCACCGGCGATGCCCACGCCCCAATGGTATTCAAGTTTTGTCGAAGTGCTGCCGGGGCTGATGTACCCGGTCAGCCGGCTGCTGTTCATCGCCGCCGGGCTGATCGTCGCGGTCGGCATGTGGCTGCTGATCAACCACACGCGCCTGGGCATGCTGATTCGCGCCGGTGCCGACGATCATGAAATGGTCGGCGCGCTGGGCGTCAACATCGCCCGGCTGTACACCTTGGTGTTCGTATTCGGCTGCGT
This sequence comes from Pseudomonas sp. KH_046_1, assembly GCF_057839025.1. NCBI lineage: Bacteria > Pseudomonadati > Pseudomonadota > Gammaproteobacteria > Pseudomonadales > Pseudomonadaceae > Pseudomonas > Pseudomonas sp. KH_046_1. Next base: position 2,126,173 of record NZ_CM174481.1, on the reverse strand, counting down.
GCTGTGCGGCCTGGCCGGTTTCATGGCCGCACCGCTGCTGTCGGTGGAAATCGGCATGGGTGAAAAGATCTTGATCACCACCTTCGTGGTCATCGTCGTCGGCGGTGTCGGCTCGGTGCGCGGCGCGTTGGTGGGAGCCTTGCTGATCGGCATGGTCGATAGCCTGGGCCGTGCCTACATTCCGCCGCTGCTGGACCAACTGCTGCCCAGCGAAACCAGCGGCACCCTGAGCGCCGGGCTGATTTCCGCCAGCGCCTACATCGTCATGGCCCTGGTGCTGCTGGTGCGTCCGCGCGGCCTGCTGCCGGCCCGTGCCTGAGGAGAACGCTATGTCACCACGCCTCATCATTGACGTTGCGTGCCTGGCGACCTTCGCCTGCATGCCGTTGCTGGCCCACTGGTTGCACGAACCCTACCTGGTCAGCTTCTTCACCCGCCTTGCGATCTACGGCATGGCGGCCATCAGTCTGGACTTGCTGATCGGCTACGGCGCCATGGTCAGCTTCGGTCACGCCGCGTTCTTCGGCCTGGGCGGTTACATCGTCGGCATCATTGCCTTTCACACTTCCCAAGGCCTGCCGCTGTGGGGCTGGGAAGGCAGCAACAGCGCGCTGGTGGTGTGGCCGCTGGCCCTGCTGGTGTGCGCGCTGCTCTCGCTGCTGGTGGGTTACCTGTCGCTGCGCACCAGCGGCGTGCAGTTCATCATGATCACCCTGGCGTTCGGCCAGATGCTTTATTTCGTGCTTGGCTCGTTGTCGCTGTACGGCGGCGACGACGGCATTTTGCTCAACGAGCGCAACACCCTCGGCGCACTGGATCTGGCTGACGCCAACCACTTCTACTACCTGTGCGTAGGCTTGTTGACCGGCTGGTTGCTGCTGTGCCGGCGACTGGTCAATTCGCGATTTGGTTTTGTCCTGCGCGGGCTCAAGCAGAGCGAGCGGCGCAGTGTCAGCCTGGGCCTCAAACCCTTGCGCTATCGCCTGACGGCGTTTGTGATCGCCGGCACCGGCGGTGGCCTGGCCGGGATTCTGTGGGCCAACTACGCGCTGTTCGTCAGCCCCGACATGGGCGCCTGGCACAAGTCCGGCGAGCTGATGGCGATGGTGATCCTCGGCGGCGTCGGCACCCTGCTCGGCCCACTGCTGGGCGCGGCCACTTACCTGGGCCTTGAACAGGTACTGAGCCAGTGGACCGAGCACTGGATGCTGATCTTCGGGCCATTGCTGTTGCTGGTGGTGCTGTTCGGCAAGAAAGGCGTTTACGGTTTGCTGCTGAGCCTGTTGCAGCGCAAGCCGAAGGTGGTTGCCGTCAAACCGAACGCCGCCGTGGAGGCACGCCCATGAGCGCACAACTGTCGATTCGTGATCTACACAAAGCCTTCGGTGCAGTAAAAGCCACCAACGGCGCCAGCCTTGAACTGGCCAAGGGCGAGTTGCACGCCATCATTGGCCCCAACGGCGCCGGTAAATCCACGCTGATCGCGCAGATCGCCGGGGAAATTTTCCCCGACCACGGCCAGATTCACCTCAACGGCCAGGACATCACCCGCGTGCCAGCCTGGCAGCGTCCGCGCCTGGGGCTGGCGCGGGCTTTCCAGGTCAGCCAGCTTTACACCGAGTTCACCCTGCTGGAGAACGTCGCCCTGGCCATCGCCGCCCGCGACGGCAAGGCGTTCGGCATGTGGCGTCCGCTGAGCCGCGACACCCGCCTGCTGGAACCGGCGCTGGGCTACTTGCAGCAGGTGGGCCTGGGCCTTCGCGCGCAAGACCCGGTCCACGAACTTTCCCATGGAGAACGGCGGCAACTGGAGATCGCCCTGGCACTGGCTCAGGAAGCTTCGGTGCTATTGCTCGATGAGCCGATGGCCGGGATGGGGGCCGACGAATCCGCGCGCATGACCGAACTGCTGCACAGCCTCAAGGGCCGCTACGCGATCCTGTTGGTCGAACACGACATGGACGCGGTATTCGCTCTCGCCGACCGCATCACGGTGCTGGTGTACGGCCAGACGGTGCTGACTGGCAGCGTCGAACAAGTGCGCAACGACCCGCAAGTGCGGGCCGCTTACCTGGGAGAAGAGCATGCTTGACGTTCAAGGCTTGAAAGCGGGCTATGGCTTGAGCCAGGTGTTGTTCGACATGCACCTGAGCATCGAGCAGGGCCAGGTGGTGTCGCTGATCGGCCGCAACGGCATGGGCAAGACCACCACGGTCAAATCGATCATGGGATTGCTCAAGCCCAGCGCCGGCAGCATCCGCATCAACGGCACGGAAATGCGCGGTGCAGCGCCCTATCGCATCGCCAAGGCCGGCCTGGGGCTGGTGCCGGAGGGCCGACGCGCCTTCGGCACCTTGAGCGTGCGGGAAAATCTGCTGGCCACCGCCACGCGGGGCAAGTGGGATTTGGCGCGGGTCTATGAACTGTTCCCGCGCCTGCTGGAGCGTCAGGACCAACTGTCACGCACCCTGTCGGGCGGCGAGCAGCAAATGCTAGTGGTCGGCCGCGCGTTGCTGACCAACCCCAGCCTGCTGATTCTCGACGAAGCCACTGAAGGCCTGGCTCCAATCATTCGCGAGCAGATCTGGAGTTGCCTGGCCACCCTCAAGGCCGAGGGTGAGACGATTCTGGTGATCGACAAGAACCTCAAGGAAATGGCGCGAGTGGTCGACCGTCATCACATCATCGAGAAAGGACGACAGGTATGGGATGGCACACCGCTGGAGCTGGCCGCTCAACCCGAACTGTCGCAACGCTACCTGGGAGTGTGAGCAACCATGGACCTCAATCAGGCCTACAACAACGTCGCAGCCGTGGGTAATTTTCCACAGATCATGCAGCGTTTTCGCCAGCGCAGTGCCCAGACCTATGCGAGCCACGCCTGGCAGCGTGACGTGGCGTATGGCAATGCCATGCGCGAGCGTTTCGACTGGTATGCCCAGGCGAACGCCGGGGCGCCGACGCTGCTGTTCATTCATGGCGGTTACTGGCAGGCCTCGGACAAGGACGACTACGCCTTTGTGGCCGAGGGCCTGATCGAAGCGGGTTTCAATGTCGGGTTGCTGGAGTACACCCTGGCGCCCGAGGCGAGCATGGGCACCATCGTCGGACAGATCGGCAAGGCACTGGACCACCTGCTGGCGCATCGCGAAGCCTTGAACATCGGTCAGCAGGTGGTGCTGTGCGGGCACTCGGCGGGTGGCCATCTGACCGCGCTGTATGCCCGGCATCCGCTGGTGACCCTGGCCATGCCGATCAGCGGCCTGATGGAGCTGGAACCCATCAGCCGCTGCTGGCTGAACGACAAGCTGCAACTGAGCGAAGAGGACATCGAGCGCTATAGCCCGCAAAGGCTGATCGGCGATGGCGCACCGTTGTTGGTGACCGTGGGCGGGGATGAGTTGCCGGAGTTGATCCGCCACTCGCGCGAGTACGCCAGTGCCTGTCGCGAGGCTGAGCACGCCGTGAGCCTTGTCGAACTTGCAGGGTGTCATCACTTTGCGGTGCTGGACGATCTGGCCAGGGCCGATGGCGAACAGTTGCGTGCACTGTTGAAACACCTGAACCCCCATTCCCTGTAGGAGCGAGCTTGCTCGCGATGAACCAGAGAACACCGCGGGGAATCAGCTTCCCCGCGTCATCGTTGACAACCATCGCGAGCAAGCTCGCTCCTACAGGGGTGCAGTATCCAGATTGCGCGCGGTGTTTTCAGGAAGTGGATCACTCTCGCCAGATGTGGATACCGGTTTGCCGTTTGCGGCTTTTTTGACCCCCTCAAGCTTCATAAAGTGACTACGAATTCAGACAGGAATTGCGTATGTCCAGCCTCTCGCTCAGGGTCCAACAGATCGAGCCTCTGACCCCCAGAATCCGCCGCGTGCTGCTGGTGTCCAGCAACGTCCAGCCACTGCCGGGTTTCACCGCCGGGGCGCACCTTGAGTTGCATGTCCCAGGCAGTCGCGCTCAACGCCGTGCCTATTCGCTGGTCAACCTGCCCGACGGCGAACACTACGAAATAGCCGTTCAGCTCGAAGAGGCGAGTACAGGTGGATCGCGTTGGGTGCACTCGCTCAAGGTCGGCGATGAACTGCTGGCCGATGCGCCACGCAACCACTTCCCACTGTGTGAAAACTCCGAACATGCCCTGCTGATCGCCGGTGGCATCGGCATCACGCCCATGCTTGGCATGGCCAGGTCGCTGCAAGCGGCGGGCAAGCCCTTCACCCTGCACTACGCCGGTCGCGATGAAGCACAGATGGCCTATCTGCCAGAGACCCGCGCCTGCCTGGACAACCATTGCTGGATCAGCGGCGGCGACCCGCAAAAGCGCTTTCCTGCCGCCGCAATCCTGGCCGCGCCAAGACCTGGCCTGCACCTCTACATCTGCGGCCCGAGCGCCATGCTCAACAGCGTGCTGGCCTGCGCTCGCGAACAGGGTTGGGCAGAAGATCATCTGCATTACGAACTGTTCAGCGGTGCCCTGGAAGTGGCCGGCGATAAAGGCTTTGAGGTGCACCTGCGCGAAAGCGGCGTGAACCTGCAAGTGGCCGCCGGGCAAAGCGTGCTGGAGGCCATGCTCCAGGCCGGCCTGGACCCGATGTTCGACTGCCGACGGGGTGACTGCGGGGTGTGCGTCGCCCAAGTCATCGACGGTCAGCCCGATCACCGCGACATCTGCCTGTCGGAGCGCGACCGCGCCAGCGGCAGTTTCTGCACCTGTGTCTCCCGTGCCAGCAGCGCGCTGCTGGTGCTCGATCTGTGACAAGCCGAGGACATCCCGTGATACCGACCAACGAGCAAATCGCTGCCTTGATCCGCGAGGACAGCGTACACAAGAGCGTCTACACCGACCCGACCCTGTTCAAGCTGGAGATGGAGCGCATCTACGGCAATGCCTGGATCTACGTCGGCCATGAAAGCCAGGTCAAGAACCCCGGCGACTATCACACCACGCGCATCGGCGACCAGGACGTGATCATGGTGCGCGGCGCCAACCAGCAGGTCAGCGTGCTGTACAACCGCTGCCCGCACAAGGGCGCCAAACTGGTGGCCGACGGTGACGGCAGTGTCGGCAAATTTTTCCGCTGCCCGTATCACGCCTGGACCTTCAAACTCGACGGCCAGCATCTGTCGGCGCCGCTCAAGAGCGGTTTCGAAGGCACCTGCTACGACCCCAGGCATCCGGATTTTTCCATGGTCAGCGTCGCCCGTGTCGAGACCTATCGCGGCTTCGTGTTCGCCAGCCAGGCGGCGTTCGGACCGGACCTGAAAGCGTTTCTGGGCGGCGTCATCACCTCCATCGACAACCTGTGCGACCGCTCACCGGTCGGTGAAGTCGAGGTGGCCGGCGGCATCTTCCGTGTTCAGCAGCGCTCGAACTGGAAAGTGTTCTACGAGAACCTGCATGACACCATGCACGCCCGCGTGACCCACGAATCGTCGGTAGACGCTGCGCGTGGCGAAGCCGAAGCCATCGGTGAAATGCCCTTCGAACTGCTGATCATGGATGGTAACGGCGAACCCTACGACTTCTGGGAAAAGCTCGAACTGCGCGCCTACCACAACGGCCACGGCTACATGGAAGCGATCTTCGACCCGGCCGCCGCCGAGCGCGACGAAGTCTCCCGCGCCCACTTCGAATGCCTGAGCCAGGCCTACGGCGAGCAGCGTGCCAAGGAGATCCTGGGCATGAATCGCCACAACACGGTGATTTACGGCAGCGGATCGCCGCACACGGTGTTCATGCAATTCCGGGTCATCCGCCCCATCGCCGTGGACCAGACCATGGTCGAGATCCAGACCTTCCGCTGCAAGGGTGCTCCGGATGCCGTGTTCGACCGCGCGCTGACTTACGCCAACGTCATCAACTCGCCCTCCTCCAACGTGATGCCCGACGACGTCGAAGTCTATGCCCGCTGTCAGGAAGGCAACATGACCCGCGGTGGCGAGTGGATCAGCATGCACCGCTACGCGGGCACCGATAAGCCGCTGGAGGACGGTGCAGTTTCCACCAACGGCACCAGCGAACTGCCGATGCGCAACCAGTTCGCCGCCTGGAAACAGTTCATGACCGCCACCCTGATTGCCAAGGAAAGCACCCATGCTGCTTGACCGCCGAATCGACGTCGACACCCGCCAATTGACCCCTGCCCAGGTCCCTGCCGAGACCCTGCGCCAGATCGAACAGTTTCTTTATCAGGAGGCGCGCCTGCTGGATGAGCGGCGTTTCTGGGAGTGGGACAAGCTGTTCACCGACACCGGCATGTATTGGGTGCCGCACAAACACGAGCAAGCCAACCCGTTCGACCATATCTCGCTGTTCTGGGAAAACCGCATGCTGCGCGAAGTGCGGATCCGGCGAGTGGAAAATGCCCGCAACTGGTCCCAGCAACCGCAGACCCAAACCGCGCACCTGGTCGGCAACGTGATGGTCGAAGGTCTCGACGCCCAGGGCCTGCTGGTGGTCAGCGCCAGCTTCCAGTACAGCGAATGGCGCCTGGAACAACGCCAGCTCGCCGGTCGCTACACCTATAAGTTGGCCGCCCTGGACGAGGGGGGCTGGCAGATCCAGCTCAAGCGCGTGGATCTCATCAACTGCAACGATGTGTTCGCCAACCTCGAGGTGTTCGTGTGATGAACGCGCCGCTGGTGATCGCCCTGCACTATCAGAACGACGTGTTGCACCCCGAGGGCAAGATTCGGGTCGGACTGGGGGCCGATGACAGCGTGCGTGCCGCGCTGCTCGATGCGGCCGGCCGATTGCTCGCCGGCGCACGCGCCAAGGGCTGGCCGATCGTCCACGTGCGTGTGGCGTTCCGACCGGACTACGCCGACCTGATCCAGAACGCGCCGATCCTGCGCACGGTCGCCGCCCTTGGCGCAGTCCGGGAAGGCAGTTGGGGCGCGGAGTTCCTCAGCGCTCTGGCCCCGCTGAACAGCCGCCACGAGTTCGTCGTCACCCATAACCGGATCAATGCGTTTTATGGCTCACCGCTGGAAACCGTGGTGCGCCGGTTCAATCCCTCGCACTTGTTGATCGCCGGCGTGGCGACCCACTCGGTGGTGGAAAGCACCGTGCGCCATGCGGTGGATTGCGGTTTCGAGGTGACGGTCGCAGCGGATGCCTGCGCCAGCGCGGACAGTGGCGCACACACGGCCTCACTGGCGAGCATGGCGCTGATCGCCCGTATCAGTCACGTCAACGAAGCTCTGGAGGACTGGTCATGATGCTCGAAGGCAAAGTGGCGATTGTGACCGGCAGCACCCAGGGGCTGGGGCTGGACATCGCTCGGCAGCTGTTGGCTGAGGGGGCTCGGGTGATGCTGGTGGGGCGCAACGCCGACAGTGGTCAGGCATTGGCGCAAGCGTTGGATTGCGGGTTTTGCGCCTGCGATGTGGAGCGCGACGAAGACATCGACGCCTGCATCGCTGCCACGCTGGCCCGCTTCGGCAGGCTCGACATACTGGTCAACAACGCTTGCCTGTACGCCGATCAGGGGCTGGCCTCGGACCGCGCACAGTGGCTGAAAACCCTGAACGTCAATCTGGTGTCGGCGGCGATCTTTACCCAGAAGGCCGCCGTGCATCTGCCCAGCGGTGGCGTGGTGATCAACATCGGCAGTACCGGCGGCAAATTCGGTGCGGCCGGGCGCGCGCTCTACCCCGCCTCCAAGGCCGGCATCCTGCAACTGACGAAAAACCTGGCCATGACCCTGGCCCCGGAGCAAATCCGAGTGCTGAGTGTATCCCCGGCCTGGACCTGGTCGCCCAGCGTCGCCGAGTTCAGCGACAACGATCCGCAGCTGGCCGATCGGGTCGGGGCGCCCTTTCATCCACTCGGGCGCATCGGCCGTGGTCATGAGATCGGCAGTGTCGTGGCTTTTCTGTGCAGTGCCGGTGCCGGCTGGATGACCGGCGTCGATGTGCCAGTGGACGGCGGCTTTTCGATTCTCGGGCCAGACCGCGGCGTGTCGCCGCGCGTGTGGTTCCAACAACACCGTGACAGCCAATAAATCTGATAACCGAATGAGGTAGATGACATGGGCAAGATGATTGAGATCCAGGCAACGGACAGCAGCGCCACGTTCAGCGGTTACCTGGCCCTGCCGGCCAGCGGCAAGGGCCCCGGGGTGGTGATCGGCCAGGAGATTTTCGGGATCAACGCCAACATGCGCGCCGTGGCCGATTTCTATGCCGAGGAAGGCTATGTGGCGCTGGTGCCTGACCTGTTCTGGCGCCTGCAACCGGGCATTGACCTGGGCTATACCGAAGCCGATTTTGCACTGGCCATCGACCTGTTCCAGCGCCTGGATGTGGACAAGGCCGTCACTGACATCGACGCCAGCCTCAGCGCCCTGCGTGCACGGCCTGAAGTCGAAGGCGCGGGCCTGGGTTATGTCGGCTTCTGCATGGGTGGCAAGCTGGCCTGGCTGACCGCCACGCGCACCGATGTGGCCTGCGCCGTCGGCTACTACGGCATGGGCATCGAACACCTGCTGCACGAATCGGAAAACCTCAAGGGCCGTTTGGTCCTGCATTTTGCCGAAAACGATGGCTACTGCGACGCCAGTGCCCGAGCCCGAATCAGCCAACACCTGGCCGGCAACGACAAAGCCGAAATCTACGTGTACCCAGGCGTCGACCACGCCTTCGCCCGGGCCGGGAGTTCACACTACGACAAACCGGCTTCGTTGATGGCCCATGAACGCAGCATCGCCGCCCTCAAGCGCGAGATCGGCCCCCACTTCAACCTGTCAGCCCTGTGGGAAGACCACATCCGCCACGAGTTCGAGACCCGCGACGTACCTGCCACCATGGCGACCATGGTCGCCGAGCCCTACGTCAACCATATTCCCACCATGACCGGCGGCGTCGGCGCCAGGGAACTCAGCCGCTTCTACCAACACCATTTTGTCCACGGCAATCCGCCGGACATGAAGCTCATCCCTATCTCCCGCACCATCGGCGCCTTGCAGATCGTCGACGAATTCATCATGTGCTTCACCCACAGCACCGAAATCGACTGGATGCTGCCCAACGTGGCACCGACCGGGAAGTACGTCGAGATTCCGATGCTGGGGGTGATCAAGTTCCGAGGGGACAAGCTGTACCACGAGCATATCTACTGGGACCAGGCCAGTGTGCTGGTGCAGATTGGCTTGTTGAACCCTGAAGGGCTCCCGGTGGCCGGGGTGGAAACAGCGAGAAAGCTGTTGGATGAACAACTGCCGTCCAATACGTTGATGGGGCGCTGGACGCAAAGCGAGCAATAGAGACCGCATGAATGCAAAAGGCCGATCTGTCACTCAACAGATCGGCCTTTTTTTCATCCGTCTAAACGTCAGACATGCTCACTGCTTTTCGCATGCACCGCATGTGGCTCGCCATGTCCGTGGTCCACCTCAACCACCGGAATTTCCTTGCCCTCGCAGTCGTGAAGCTTTCCGTCGCTGAAGTAATCCCCTTCGCGCAACGCCGCCAGATCCTGATAACGCAGCACTCGCTCGGTACCGGCCGCAAACACTGATTGCTGGTCGGAGTTACCGGCGGTGAGGTGGTTGAAGGTCAGGTTCAGCACGATGGCCATGATCGCCGAAGAACTGATGCCCGAATGGAAAATGGTCGCGAACCAGCTAGGGAAGTGATCGTAGAAGCTTGGTGCCGCGATCGGGATCATGCCAAAGCCAATCGAGGTAGCGACGATGATCAGGTTGACGTTGTTGCGGTAATCGACCTTGGACAAGGTCCGAATGCCGCTGGCCGCGACGGTACCGAACAGCACGATGCCGGCGCCACCCAATACTGAGGTCGGTACGGCGGCGATGACCCGGCCCATGAATGGCAGCAGGCCGAGGATCACCAGGAACAGACCGCCAGTGGCCACCACGTAGCGGCTCTTGATGCCGGTGACCGCCACCAGACCGACGTTCTGGGCGAAGGCGCTTTGGGTGAAGGATCCGAAGATCGGCGCGAACATGCTCGACAGCATGTCGGCGCGCAGGCCGTTGCCCAGGCGTTTGGAGTCAACCTTGGTGCCGATGATCTCGCCGACGGCCAGAATGTCCGCCGAGGTCTCCACCAGCGTCACCATCACCACGATGCACATCGACAGGATCGCAGCGAAGTGGAAGGTCGGCATGCCGAAGTGGAACGGCGTCGGGAAGCCGAACATCGGGCCCTGGGTGACGGACGAGAAATCTGCCATGCCGAGGAACACCGCGATGATCGTACCGACGACCATGGCCAGCAGAATCGACAGGCGGGAGATGGTCGCACTGCCGACCTTGCTCAGCAGCAGAACCAGCACCAGCGTGACTGCCGCCAGACCGATGTTTGCCATGCTGCCAAAGTCCGGAGCATGACTGTTGCCACCCATGGCCCAGCGTGCTGCCACCGGCATCAGCGTCAGGCCAATCGTGGTAATTACGATGCCGGTGACCAGCGGCGGGAAGAATTTTGTGATCCGCGAGAACACTGGCGTAATCAGCAAACCAATCAGGGACGCCGCAATCACCGCCCCCAGAATCGACTGGAACCCGCCCTCCCCGCCACTGCTGACAATCGCCACCATGGTCGCGACGCCGGAGAAGGACACGCCCTGTACCAGCGGCAATTGACAACCAAAAAACGGTAAACCCAGGGTTTGCAGCAACGTTGCCAGCCCCCCCGCAAACAATGAAGCAGCAATCAACAAACCGATGTCCGCCGGCGAGAGCCCGGCCGCCTGGCCGATGATCAATGGCACCGCGACGATACCGCCATACATGGTCAGAACATGTTGCAGGCCATAAGCCATATTCGCGCCGATCCCAAGATTTTCGTCCTCGGGCCGTTGGTGTGAAACATGGGGCGTTTTCATGGAGGGGGTTCCCTGGTTTTTGTTATGCGCACACTGTATGCAATAGTCAGGACAAATGTCTATAGAGTTGTATACAACTTATCAGTCACAAAATGGATACCTGGCCATTTCCGCCTGACACCCACTCTCCTGGCCCCGCCAAAAAACCTTGAAATACATCCCTCGCTGCCCGCCCCCGGGTGCTGGCTAGTCTTTTGAATTCCTGGCGACCATCGGTAAGGCCCGCCCCTTCTATATACATATAAAGTATGCATAATAAAGCCATTCGAAATTCAGTTCCACAAGGCCAAGAACGCAGCCAACAAACTCAAGCACCAAGGCATCAGCCTCGCAGAGACTGAACCGGTATTCCATGGCGAACGAGCGCTGACCATCGAGGACAACCACCATGATGAACAACGCTGGATCACCCTGGGGCTGGATGCCAAAGGCCGATTGCTGGTCGTCGCGTACACCCATCGCGATCCGAATTTCGTTCGAATCATTTCCGCGCGCATCGCCACCAAAAGCGAGCGCCGTCAGTATCTGGAGGCATGACCGATGAAAGACGAATACGATTTCAGCAACGCCAGGCGCGGGGCCGTGGTGCCCGCCAAAGGCAAGACCCGCATTACCATCATGCTTGATGACGCCGTCATCGAAGCCGCCCGCGCCCTTGCAGAAAACGAGGGGTACGGCTACCAGACGGCGATCAACAATACCTTGCGCCGAGCCCTGCTCAACGAAGGCAAGACCACACACCTGAAAAAAACCCTCACCCCTGCCGAACTCAAGGGCCTGGAGCAGAAACTGGCAGAGGCCTTGCGCGAAATCCAACGGGTGATGGAGCCGGGTGTCCGGCCCTGAAACACCAAGGGCCGATCAATCGGATCAGCCCCATGCGATGTCCAGGATCAGCCAGCTACTGCGGCGCTGCGATCAATCGTTGCAGAGTTCGCGCCAATTGCGCCTGTTCCGGTACGCGAATGCCGAACTCGCTGCCCAGCAGGCCAATCAGTTCCTGCACGTCCGTCACCTCCCGCCGCTCGCTGTCGTGGCCAATCCGGTGAATCGCGAAGCTGCCATTGTTGAGCGTACGCCGCCAGCCCTCCCCGGTGCGCGCCACCATCAACTGCTTGACGAAAGACGATTCGGGGTGGGTCGAGACGTACCAGTTGCCCACCGCAAAATCGATATCTTCCTGGCGTTGCAGGTCGAAGATGTACATCGCTCGCCATTCGCCCGCAACATTGGCGCGCAGGGTAAAGCCGTCGACGTGCAGGTCGATGCGATAAGGCTCGTGCGGGGTGGGTTGTTCGGCGCGGGTATCGAGCAACAGGGGCGCGGTCGGCACCATGCCGCCGAAGCCGACGTCGGTGATGTAGCGCACGTCATCGATGATGACCAGGCTCAGGCGATGGGTCCGGGCAGTCCAGGCGCCCTCCGGCTGGCCCATCACCACCCGGCCGCTGATGGCACGGGCGTCGAAACCCAAATCCTGAAGCAAGGCCAGGAACAGGTTGTTGAGTTCGTAACAGTAACCGCCACGACCATCGTGCAAGACCTTCTGCTCGATGGACGGCAAGTCGATCAGCACCGGCTCGCCGGATAACGTGGTGAGGTTTTCAAACGGGAAAACGCCGGTATGGCGCAGTTGCAGTTGGCGCAAGGTTTCCAGGGTCGGTGCCGCAGGTGCATCGAAGCCCAGGCGTCGCAGATACAAAGCACGGTCAGTCAGGCGTGGCTCGCTCATCGTTCAATCCTTTTGCACGCAAGCGGCGGATTAATCCGCCAGTGGCCGCTATGTATACGGGATCAAGCACTGTCGCCGACAATTGATTTAGCCAATCGCCTTGTGCGGATAATGCGCGCAGGCTATTGACGTTGAACGAAGCGATCCGCAACTTCTTCCTGAACGGGCACTCCTAAGGATGAGGTGCCTCCCCCACTGCGGCCCAGTGCCGGTTACGGTCAAGTCCGCGCCACTCGTCATCCGGTCGGCACCCACCGCGTGCCCCTTCACACCAACATCAGGTAACGACTCATCTCAGGAGACGACCATGATGAACATCAGAATGACTTCGCTGCTCTTGGCCGGATGGTTGTCGGCGACACCCCTGGCCACCTTTGCGGCGTCCGGCGATAGCCCTGGCGCGCCCGGTACGGCACCCGGCGCAACCCGCAACTCAACCCTGCTGCCAGACAACAACCGACCCAGCGATCCCTCGGGCAACAACCGCGGCAGTCGCGGCCCCAGCACGTCAAGCGGCAGCACCGGCGTCAATGGTCCGGGCAGTGGCGCGGGCGGTGGCACCGGTGCGCCCGGTGGCGGAACCGGCGGAGCTGGCGGCGGAACGGGTAGCTGGACAGGCAAAAGCCGCCAATGACCTGCAGTCATTGGCCGCTTTTTGTCGCCTGAGGCTTACATCGGCTTGACCGCCGGCGGGTTCCATTTGCCATCCAACGCCTCGGTTTTCGGGCTGTACAGACGCATGGTCAGGTTGAACGGCCGCCAGGCCCGGGAGACGAACCACCGGCGGAAAAAACTTCAACGGTCGGAACGCATCAACGCCTCGACACCGCCAGCCATCGACAACGTTGCCACGCGGTTTCGCCCCGAATGCTTGGCCTGATACAACGCCGCATCCGCCCGCTCGACAAACACGTCCATGCTGTCACGCCCCGACGGCACAAACGAATAGCAACCCAGACTGACCGTCACGTAACCGTTGGGCGAGCCGGTGTGATTGATGTGCTTGTCGATGACGCTGCGGCGGATCTGCTCGGCAATCGTCATGGCGCCATGGATGTCGGTGTCCGGCAGCAGCACCGCAAACTCCTCACCGCCGTAACGCACCGCCAGATCGGTCTTGCGTTGACAGCAACTCTTCAGCGCGCGTGCCACTTCGGCCAGGCAATGATCCCCCACCACGTGGCCGTAGGTGTCGTTGTAGCGCTTGAAGTAATCGATATCGAGCATGATCAGGCTCAAAGGGCTGGCCTGCCGGGCGCCGCGCCCGAACTCGATGCCCAGTGCCCGCTCGAACAATCGGCGGTTGGCCAGCCCGGTCAGGCTGTCGTGAGTGGCGATCAGCTCCAGCGCTTGCTGGGCCCTGCGCAAATCCGACTCGACCCGCTCGCCAACACGTACTTGATGAAGGAACCCCCACCCGAACAACCCCACGCCCAGCAACACCAGGGCAACGATGAGACTGGAGCGAAACGCCGTGTCGTACCAGCCTGCAAGAATGGCATCAGTGGACGACGCAGCGGCGACCACCAGCGGATACGCCTCCAGCTGTCGGTAGCCGTACATGCGAGTCACACCATCGATGGTGGAGGTGAACAGCGCATTGCCGGAGGTGGCCAGTGGCAGGAACTTCTGGAAAATCTCGCCCTGGGCCAGCGACACGCCGATCTGCGCCTCTACAAAAGGTCGACGCGCCAACAGCGTGCCATCGGTCAAGCCGAGAAACATCGAGCCGTTGTCGTCGAGGCTGAAACTTTTGAAGAACTGGTCGAAGTACGACATCTTGATGCCGGCCAGCAACACGCCCTGGAAATGCCCGTTCCTGTCGTTGACCCGTTTGGAAATCGGAATGATCCACTCGCCGTTTTCCCGACTGCGGATGGCCGGGCCGATATGTGCCACCGACGATACGTTCTGCTGGTGATACTTGAAGTACTCACGATCCGCGACCCCGGCACCCCGGGGCAGGTTTTCAAACGAGGTCACCACCCACTGCCCCTTCTGGTCGAACAGCAGGATGCCGTGCAACTGATCCAGCGCCAGCACCCGCCGGGCGAAAGTCTGCTGCAAGCGTGGCCGTTGGACCGGGCCGAAACCGTCGACCTGAATCCAGTCCACCAGACTGGTCAGCACCAGGTCGGCCTTCATGAAGGTGTCTTCGGCTTGCTGCGCCATGGCGCGCGTCAGGTTCGAAGACGCCACTTGCGCCAGGCTCAGGTCGTGGCGACGGGACTGTTCCAGTTGCAGGTAGAGCAAACCGCACAGGCACAGACACACCGTGGCAATGAACAATACCGCGGCCTTGCGCAGCGGTATGCGTTTCAATGCGACGCCAGGGGCGTGGTCCGGGTCGTTAAAGCGAGTGGGCAAAAGTTCATCCTGTCGGGGGGCAAGGCATGGGCAACGAGCTAAAGCCCTCAGTCTTTGTGGGCCGTAGTTTACGGGGTTATCCGTGATAAATGGGCGACCACTTGCCCAGTGGTCGCGCTGGCCCGGCGGTGCTGGCCGAGCACAACGTCCACACCCTGCCTGTGCTGCAATCATGACCCAGGGCAAGTGCTACCTGCGCGTCAACGAGCTACGATTAGACTGACCTCAATACAGGGAATCGACATGAGCAAGGCAGACGAACTCGCCGCAAAATTGAAACAGACACGGCTGACCAGCGCGGATCAGGCGATCGATGGCTGGCCGGGCCAGGTCTACGAACTGTATCAACGGATAGAGGCTTGGCTGCTGCCCTTGACCGAAGCGGGCCTGGTCCTGCGGCGCAACCCCACCCACGTGTTCGAGAGTCACCCCGATGGTGACGCTTACGACTACGCCATCGACCAGTTGGTGATCACCGGCAACGAGCGCAGCATTACCTTTGACCCGGTTGCACGCTTCACCGCCGATGGCGAGGGGCGGGTCGAGGTCCACACCACAGGCAACGAACTCGCCCTGTTGCGTACTGTGGACGAGCACGGTGAAACACACTGGTGGCTACAAACGATCGAGCAGGCCACCGCGCAGCTGGATGCGATAGCGCTGACGGAAAGCGATCTGCTGGCAGTGGTGCAACAAGGGTTGGAGCTTTAGGGGATTAGCCGATCAGTTAACACACGAAACCTGTGGGAGCGAGCTTGCTCGCGATGGCGGACTGTCAGACACATTGATTTTGAATGTGCCTCCCTCATCGCGAGCAAGCTCGCTCCCACAAGGTTTGTGGTGTTCAAACATTTAACCGACAGGCATTACGCCCCTGGAGCGCCCTACTTCAGCTATTTCATTGCTGTTGGTTCTGCCCCGTCACCACCAGCGGTACCTCTGCGAGACGCAAGTCCAGAGCCGGCAACTTCGTAGGCTGACTCAAGCCCTGCAACACCCTGGCATCGTAATCATAAATGTCGGGCTTGAACGTCACCCGCCCGTCATTGCTCAGGTCCACGGTCCAGTAAGCCAACAACACCGGCACTTTCACCGGCAGCAGGACGTTCTCGGTCCTGCCATTGGCCAACTGCTTCTGGATGCCGGCGCTGTTCCAGCGCACCGGGTCGTTGAACAACAGCTCGACCAGTTGCAAGGGGTTTTCCACGCGGATGCAGCCTGAACTGGTGGCTCGAACCGTTTTGGCAAACAGTTCGCGGTGCGGCGTGTCATGCAGGTAAATCGCATAGTCGTTGGGGAAACGGATCACCACCTGCCCCAGCGAACTGTCGGGCCCGGCATCCTGACGCAGGTGGATGCCGCGTGGATTGCTCCAGTCAACGTCCGACGGATCGAGCACATTGCCTTCGCGATCAAGCACGCGAATCCGGTTGGCCGCCAGATAGCCCGGATCGTTCTGGACTTTTGGAATCACGTCCTGCTTGAGGATGGTCGGCGGCACGGTCCAGGTCGGGTTGAACGTGATGTAGGTGATTTCGGCCTGGAACACCGGCGTACTGCGCACCGGTTTACCGACTTGCACCCGCGAACGCCAGATCGGCAGACCGTCGCGGTACATCGCCACCTTGTAGCCGGCGATATCGACGATCACGAACGTGCCCTGAAGCTTGTACAACAGCCACCGGGCGCGCTCCATGTTGACCCGCACCTGATCGATCCGCGCCCCGACCGGCACGTTCAGCGCCGCCAGCGTTGCCGCCCCCGCCACACCATCGACCCCCAGGTATTGCTCGGTCTGATACTTCTTCACCGCGGCAATGACCTTGTCGTCGTAACCGGCTTTTTTCGACAGGTGCGCATCCAGGTAACCGCCCGCCACCAGACGCGCACGCAATTGTGCGACCGCCACCCCATCCATGCCGGGCTTGAGCGATTGCCCTTCGGTCACTTTCGGCCAGCCGCCCGCAGCGTGCACTTGGCGCAACCGGGCCAGGCCTTCACGCAAATTGCGGTAAATCTCTTCCTGAGGCGGTGCATCGGCGAATGCACGCGCCACGTCGTGGGCATCGAGGGCGGCAAACAGATTGTTCATGGCCTCGTGGGCATCGCCGCCGGCAGGATCGAAATTCCAGTGAATGTCCAGCCGCGACGGATCGACTTTACCCTGTCGCAGTTGCAGCAGCGCGGTGATGAACGTGCGGGTCGCCGCCATGTCGAACATCGCCCGTTGCGCCGTGGAAGGCACGGCGGCCAGCAGCGATTCATGGGCTTGCGCCAGTTCGGTGATGCGGAAATCCGCCGGATTCAGGCCATCGATCCGAGTGTCTTCCAGGCTTTTGAGTAATTGCGCCACGTCACGATCATCCGTCCACGCGGCGCGATAGTTGCGATGCATATAGAAATCCAGCACCACCCGGCTGACATCCACACGCTGATGGCGCCTGGAGGTGAGCAACGGCGGAAAGGCCGATCGCAGCGGCTCCAGCGTCGCCTGAATCGCATGGCCGACCGCATCGCCGGGCGTTGCGGCATCGATTGTGCTGCTCGCCACAGATACCGGCTCAATCGGCGAAATTTGCCCAATCGCTGCACCGCTGATCAGAAAGCCCATAAAAAAAATGCGGCTTATGACGAATGACCTTGTTAACTTCACCATGGATAATCCTTAATCCCCCGTTTCAAACGGCTAGCTTTCCGCTCGCGGCTAGCTAGACTCGAAATTATCATGATGAGACCCGACTATGGCGCTAAACCGCTTTGGCCTTTTATTTGCCATTTTACTGACGTGCCTTTCAGTAACGTCAGCCTACGCCGATTCGCTTGAAAACGCGCTGGTCAAAGCAGCACCCGGCGCCGACGCCAAAGTGATTGCCCTGGCCGTTCGTGCCACCCAATGCAGCCGCGCCCAAGGTGTCGCCCCCGCCCAAAGACTGGCGGTGATCGATTACTCCCTGCCCTCGACCGAACAACGCCTGTGGGTCTTCGATCTTAAACGGCGCAAGTTGCTGTTTCACGAACTGGTCGCCCATGGCCGCAACAGCGGTGAAAACATGGCCACGCTGTTCTCCAACCGCAACGAAAGCCACGCCACCAGCCTCGGCCTGTTCCGCACCCAGCAAAGCTACCGCGGCCAGAACGGTTACTCGCTGCGCATGGAAGGCCTGGAGCCCGGCTTCAACGATAATGCCTTTGACCGGGCCATCGTCATTCACGGCGCGCCCTATGTCAGCCCGGTGCTGGCCCGCGCCAATGGCCGTATCGGCCGCAGCCTGGGTTGCCCCGCCGTCAGACTGGCGATTGCCCATCGGCTGATTGATTCGATGAAGGACGGGCAGTTGTTGTTTTCCTACTACCCGGACCAACGCTGGCTGAAGTCCTCTGCCTACATCAACTGCGGCGGCGACACCGTGGCCTCAAGGGAAAAGTCCACTTCAAGCCAGAAAACGACGCCCAACCTGTCAAAACTGTAATCTTCGCCTCAGCCTGCTGAAAGCACCGCCCGCTAGACTAGTCGACAAGTTCAACAGGCTGACGGGCGGAACACACGGCATGCACTCCCACACTTCAAGACGCACCTTCGTCAAAAGCCTGGCCATCGGCGGGCTCTTCGGCGGCCTCGGGTTATGGCGCACGCCGGTCTGGGCGATCAGCAGCCCCGGCGAACCCCAGGTGTTGACCGGTAATGATTTCGAGCTGTTCATTGGCGAATCTGCGGTCAACTTCAGCGGCAATCCGCGCACCGCGATGACCATCAACGGCGGCATCCCCGGCCCGCTGCTGCGCTGGCGTGAAGGCGACACGGTAACGCTGCGGGTGCGCAACAGACTCAAGGACAGCACGTCCATTCACTGGCACGGCATCTTGCTGCCGGCCAACATGGACGGCGTGCCGGGGCTGAGCTTCAAGGGCATCGAGCCGGGCGGCATGTACGTCTACCAGTTCACCGTGCGCCAGAACGGTACCTACTGGTATCACAGCCATTCGGGGTTCCAGGAACAATCCGGCGTCTACGGCCCGCTGGTGATCGACGCCAAAGACCCGGAGCCGTTCCAGTACGACCGGGATTACGTGGTGATGCTCAGCGACTGGACCGACGAAGACCCGGTCGGCCTGATGAAGACCCTGAAAAAACAGTCCGATTACTACAACTTCAACAAACGCACCGTGGGCGACTTCATCCACGACGTCAGCGAAAAGGGCTGGGGGCCGGCCGTCGCCGACCGCAAAATGTGGGCCGAGATGAAGATGAATCCCACCGACCTGGCGGACGTCGGCGGCGCCACTTACACCTACCTGTTGAACGGCCAGGCGCCGGACATGAACTGGACCGGGGTGTTCCGCCCGGGGGAAAAGCTGCGGCTGCGCTTCATCAACGGCTCGGCCATGAGCTACTTCGACGTGCGTATCCCCGGCCTGAAAATGACCGTGGTCGCCGCCGATGGCCTGCACGTCAAACCGGTGAGCGTCGACGAGTTTCGCATCGCCGTGGCGGAAACCTTCGACGTTATCGTCGAACCGACCGAAGCGGCCTACACTCTGTTCGCCCAGGCGATGGATCGCACCGGATACGCACGCGGCACCCTGGCGATGAAAGCGGGACTGGTTGCGCCGCTGCCGCCACTGGACCCGCGCCCCCTGGTGACCATGGATGACATGGGCATGGGCGGCATGGACCACGGCAGCATGGCGGGCATGGATCACAGCAACATGGCCATGGGCGACATGCCCGGAATGCAGTCCCACCCGGCCTCGGAAACCGACAACCCGCTGGTGGACATGCAAGCCATGTCCACCTCACCGAAACTCGACGATCCCGGCATGGGCCTGCGTAATAACGGGCGCCGCGTGCTCACCTATTCCGACCTGCGCAGCACCTTCGAAGACCCGGACGGCCGCGAGCCTGGCCGCACCATCGAGCTGCACCTGACCGGCCACATGGAAAAATTCGCCTGGTCGTTCAACGGCGTGAAGTTCTCTGATGCAGAGCCCCTGCGCCTCAAGTACGGCGAGCGGCTGCGGATCGTGCTGGTCAACGACACGATGATGATGCACCCCATCCACCTGCATGGAATGTGGAGCGACCTTGAAGACGAGAACGGCCAGTTCATGGTGCGCAAACACACCATCGACATGCCACCGGGCTTCCGGCGCAGCTATCGGGTCACAGCCGACGCGCTCGGCCGCTGGGCCTATCACTGCCATCTCCTGTACCACATGGAAATGGGCATGTTCCGTGAAGTTCGCGTGGAAGAATGAGGCGCACCCCATGATTCGATTCACCCCGTTTTTTTTAGCACTCGCGACCTCAACGGCGATGGCCGCCAGCGATGACATGCAAGGCATGGATCACAGCCAGATGGACCACGGCCAGATGCAAGGCATGGATCATAGCCAGATGGACCAAGGCCAAATGCAAGGCATGGACGACGGCCAGATGCAGCCCGCCGCACCCAGCGAAAGCCGTACGCCGATTCCGGTGCTGACCGATGCCGATCGCGCGGCGGTGTATGCCGATCCCGCCGGTCACCACGTACATGACAGCACGCTCAATTCATTTTTCCTCGCCGACAAACTCGAGTGGCAGGACGCCGATGACGGCAGCACCCTGGCCTGGGATTTGTCCGGTTGGGTCGGCGGTGACATTGATCGCCTGTGGCTGCGCTCCGAAGGTGAACGCACCAACGGCGTGACCGAAGACGCAGAAATCCAGGCCCTGTGGGGCCACGCCATTTCCCCGTGGTGGGACGTCGTCAGCGGCGTGCGCCAGGACTTCAAACCCGGCGCCCCGCAAACCTGGGCCGCGTTCGGCGTGCAGGGCATGGCGCTGTACAACTTCGAAGCCGAAGCCACGGCCTTCATCGGCGAAGGCGGCCAGAGCGCCGTGCGGCTGGAGGGCGACTACGACATCCTGCTGACCAATCGGCTGATCCTGCAGCCGACCGTCGAGCTCAACGCCTACGGCAAAAACGACCCGCAACGGGGCATCGGTGCGGGCCTGTCCAACACCGAGGCTGGTTTGCGCCTGCGCTACGAAATCCGCCGGGAATTTGCGCCCTACCTCGGCGTGACCTGGAACCGCACCTACGGCAACACCGCCGACTACGCCAACGACGAAGGCGAGGACCGCAGCGAAACCCGCCTGGTGCTCGGTGTTCGGCTGTGGTTCTGAACAGATTCACCTCAAACCAACAACAACCGCTTCGAGCGGTAAAGGACCTTGCATGCGCATCATCAAACCCACCGCCGTCGCAATCGCATTGCTCAGCGGCCTGCTCATGAGCACCCTCGCTCAAGCGCACCCCAAACTGCTCGCCTCCACCCCAGCGGAAGGCGCAGAAGGTGCGCCGCCCGAGAAGATCGAACTGCACTTTTCCGAAAACCTCGTCACCCAGTTTTCCGGCGCAAAACTGCTGATGACCGAAATGTCCGGCATGGCCCACGCCCCGATGCCGGTCAAGGCCAAAGTCAGCGGCGGCAGTGATCCGAAAACCATGCTCATTATCCCGACAACACCCTTGACTGCCGGCACTTACAAGGTCGAATGGCGGGCGGTGTCGTCGGACACCCATCCGATCACCGGCAACGTCACCTTCAAAGTGAAATGATCGATGAGCGACTCGGCCAACGTCGTGCTGCGGTTTGTGTTGTATGTGGATTTGATGCTGTTGTTTGGCGTGGCGCTGTTCGGGCTTTACAGCTTCAAAGGACAGGAACGGCTATCCGGGACGGTGCTGCCCTTGCGCCGATTGTTGACGGCAACAGCCGGGCTCGGCGCACTGCTGTCCATCGCGGGCATGGTGCTGATGGTCCGCGCCATGAGCGGCGAATCAGACGTTGCCGAGTTGCGCCCTCACCTCGAAATGATGCTGTTCGAGACAGACGTCGGATTGGCCTGTGCTGTACGGATGATTGCATTAGCGGTCGCGGGTGTGGCGTTGATGCTCAACCCACGCGCACCCGGCATCAGCCTGGTGATCGCCGCCACGGCCGGTGGCATCGCCCTCGCCAGCCTGGCCTGGAGCGGGCATGGCGCCATGGACGAAGGCAGTCGCCGTTTCTGGCACTTTACTGCGGACATCCTGCACCTGTTGACGGCGGGTGCCTGGCTCGGCGCGTTGCTGGCGTTTGCCTTGATGGCGCAAACCCGGGTCCTGCAAACCGAAGCACAGATACGGTTGCTGGCTCGCGCAGTTAGGCGATTTGAGCTTGTCGGTGCGCTGGTCGTCGTGATCATCACCGTGACGGGCGTGGTGAACTACCTGTTCATCGTCGGGCCGAAACTCGATGAGGTTTTACTCGGCTATTACGGAATTCTGCTGGCGATCAAAGTGCTGCTGTTTGCCGGGATGCTGATGTTGGCGGCGCTGAACCGCTTTCATCTTGGCCCCTTGCTGGAGCGGTCGTTGCGAAAGGGCCAGTATCGCGCGGCAGCCCATGCACTTCGGCGCAGTGTGGTGGTGGAAATGGCCGCGGCGGTATTGATTGTGGGGTTGGTGGCGTGGTTGGGGACGTTGAGCCCGGAAGTGGAATGAGCCATCTTCAGGGGCAAATCTCTGACACTTACGTACTGATTTAAACTTGGGCCAGCCTGGCCAGGGCAATGGCCCAGGCGGTGGGATCTTTGCTGGCTGGCATTTTCATCCTCCCGAGTACGAATTTTCTCTAAATTAGCCGTACGTCTCGGCGGACTTGCCAATGAGGAACTCTTGATTCAATGTAATGACCAATGTCATTACATGAGAATCTATCCCATGGCATCTATCAACATCCGTATCGATGACGACCTCAAAGCTCGCGCCTATCTCGAACTGGAAAAACTCGGCGTCACGCCCTCCGAATTGATGCGCCAGGCCCTGCAATATGTGGCGGAGCGTGGTCAGTTGCCTTTCAAGCCTGTCTTGATGACTGAAGACGATGAGGCTTTATTGGCCACCGTGCGGGAACGGCTTGCATCTCCTCAACGAGTAAAGGTTTCCATAGATGACCTATAGCCTTGAGTTTGATGCCCGTGCATTGAAGGAATGGCAAAAACTTGGCGACACGGTCCGACAGCAGCTCAAAAAGAAGCTGGTGGAGATCCTGAACAATCCACGTATTGAAGCTAACCGCCTGCATGGTTTTCCCGACTGCTACAAAGTCAAACTACGTAGCAGCGGTTACCGCTTGGTCTATCAAGTGATTGACCAGGAAATTACTGTGTTTGTGGTAGCCGTGGATAAACGGGAACGTGAGCAGGTTTATCGCAAAGCGGCTGAACGTTTGAAGTAATGACGCAAGGTGGTAGCCATCTATGGGGGCGTTGATTTTTCACACCGGTGAAAGTTTCACTACACTCTCCCCTTCAAAACCACTCCAGCACAAAAGCCCGATAACAATGAAGAAAATCAAAAGAGCAATGATGCTCGGCGGCTTGCTCGCACTCTCCCTTGGCGCCCAGGCAGAACCGTCGCATCTGGACAGCGTCATGCAACAGGGACAACTGCGCGTTTGCACCACCGGCGACTACAAGCCCTACACCCTCAAAGCCGAGGATGGCGAGCATTCCGGTATCGACATCGCCATGGCCCGCGCCTTGGCCGACAGCCTTGGCGTCAAGGTCGAGTGGGTGCCCACCACCTGGAAAACCCTGATGCCCGACATGCTCGCCGGCAAGTGCGACATCGCCATGGGCGGCATCTCGGTCACCCTGGAACGGCAGAAAAAAGCCTTCTTCAGCAGCATCCTGGACGTCGACGGCAAAATCCCGTTGGTGCGTTGCGAAGACCAGGCGCTGTACCAGACCGTCGAACAGATCAACCAACCCTCGGTTCGCCTGGTCGAACCCGCCGGCGGCACCAACGAAGCGTTCGTCCACGCCCACCTGCCCAAGGCGCAATTGCAGTTGCGCGACAACGTGAGCATCTTTCAGGAACTGCTGGATAAAAAAGCCGACGTGATGATCACCGACGCATCGGAGGCGCTGTACCAGCAGAAGCTCAAGCCGGGCCTGTGCGCGGTCAACCCCACGCACTACCTGCAATACGGCGAAAAAGCCTACCTGCTGCCCCGCGACGACATCACCTGGAAGCTGTACGTCGATCAGTGGCTGCATTTGGCCAAGGCGACGGGCAACTACCAGAAGATTCTGCGCCAGTGGCTGGCGGTGCCTGACGCCAAGTAACGGATCGTTTTTGCTCACAAAAAAGGGCGCTCCCAAAGGAGCGCCCTTTTTCATTGCGGACCGCGTATCAGTCGTCGTGCAGCAAACCTGAACCGTATTCGCCGAAGCTATTGCCGAGCGCACTGCCATGGAAACTCATCTTGTCGGGGTTGCTGTTGGTCGGCCCCGGGCCAAAGCCGGCCGGCTGCACCGAGTCGGTCGAATAATCACTATGGGAGCTCACACCGGAACAGGCACTCAGCAACAAAGCACCGGCCATCAACGAGACTTTGACGAGGTTTGCGATCATTCTTTTATTCCTGTGGGTTGAGGCGCGGGGACGTGACCTTTGGCGGTCAGCCTATGCCTCACTTCAACGACACATCATGAAACTTTTCGCCAAGTCAGCGTTGGTTCAGGAACCGTGCGCACCTGGCGATACCTCACCCCCACTGCCTTGCGGATCGACATTGTCCAATGCTCGATTCACCAACAACTCCCCCACCACCGCCAGTTGCTGAATCGACAGAGCCAGACTGCGGGTTGAACCTTCGAGCTTGCAAGCCAGGTCAGTGGTCAAGACGTTCAATGATGCAAGGGTTTCGCAGGCATGACACAGGAGCGTTTCAATATCGACGTTGGGAAGAATGGTGAACACATGGCAGACGGGATCAGCGTGATTCGGGTTTCGCAGACGTTTACTGACCACCCGCTGAGAGTCAGCGGATAGTTGAGCAAGATCGAGAGAATCGGAAGCCATTGCGGTTCCCGGAGGGTCAGGCGTTATCTTTTTCATCGTTTTCGTTCCTAGAATTAACCAAAGGAACTGCCAGCATCACTTCCACATGATGGGGTGGCAGCTGTGCACGGGTGTGGAAGACCGGGGATCTAGGAACCCGACGCACTCGAAAGTGCCCCGCGCACAGCCGCCATAATTTAACAGCAGACATGAAAAAAGCGCCTGCTTAAATTTAGGTGGCGCCCTGTGCGCCCAGATCTTGTGAAGGGCTTCCACACCCTTGTCGCTGAATTTGCAGCGACAGGGGAGGTTAGCCGGGTGATCAGTGGGAGGGCAATATGGGCAATGGGGACACGACTTGAGGGAAATCTCCTACTTTTTCGTGATGTTATCAACGCAATACCCAGCACCTGCCCAATCGTCCTGAGGCATGCCCAAGCCCCATTAGCCCAAACTCCCTTTGCCTTGCGGATCGACATTGTCCAATGCTCGATTCACCAACAACTCCCCCACCACAGCCACTTGCTGAATCGACAACGCCAGACTGAAGACCACTACACCCCGACCAGATTGAAAACGAGAGGTAAAGTTTCCAGCACCGTGACACCTTTCCCCCCTTAGCTTAAAATCCGCGCCTTTAACCGACCTATCAACCTGCTTCGTTCGGTGGCCGGTTCCCTGAGGACTGCCAATCGGTTGGCATATGGCATGCCACCCCGCTGCACGTGATGCCAAGTAGCAAACAACAACTCTACAAGCCTGTAAAATCCAGACAGGACGCGTTAGCAGCATGCGTCATCGCACAATCGAATGATCAGGATGAGGCTCAAGGTGATTGATAAAACCGTCTCAGTAAGCTTGGTGGTACCCGTTTATAAAAGCGCAAGTACGCTCCCGCAATTTTACGAGCGTGCGCGCGCGACTCTTGATCAGATTTGCGACGACTGGGAGATTATTCTTGTCGATGACGCGAGCCCGGACCAGACGTGGCTTGCCGCTCTGGCACTGCACGAACAAGACCGCAGAGTCAAAGTCGTTCGCTTCGCGAAGAACAAGGGGCAACAACATGCTACGTTGTGCGGCATCGGCTATGCCTGCAAACGCTATGTCGTGACAATCGACGATGACCTGCAGTGCTTCCCCGAAGACCTCCCCCTGTTTATTGATCAACTTCAAGCCGGCAAGCATGTCGTCATCGGAAAGATCCCGAAGGCTGAAAAACAGCACAGCGCCTGGCGCAACATGGCTTCGCGCATCAACCAGAAACTGGTTAGCAAGGTCATGGGCAAACCGACCGGTTTCAGCCTCTCGAGCTACAGGGCCATGAGTCAACAGGTGGCAAAACAGCTCGCCAGATACCAGGGTTCACACCCACATATCGCCGCGATGCTTTTTAATTCGGTGCCCGTCAGCATGATGGCGAACGTGAGCATTCGCCACGCACCGCGCGCCGATGGCGGCCCGAGCACTTACACCCTTGGCAAGATGTTCAAAACGCTTTCGTTCCTTATCGTCAATTACTCCCTGTTGCCACTTCGCTACGTGTCGATCTGGGGCTTTTTGGTCAGCGCGTCGAGCATTTTATTCGCTATGTATGTTCTGTTGCGCACCCTCCTGACCGATCAAATAGTGCCCGGCTGGGCGTCGCTGGCGATCTTGCTGTCATTCCTCGCCGGTAACATCCTTCTGGCACTAGGCGTGCAAGGCGAGTACCTCGGAAGACTGGTCGAAAATGCAACCCACCTTAGTCAATTCCCCATTATTGAAGAGCATGTGGAGTAATGATGACATCCGCTTACCGCGTCGTGGATTATTTCCCTGCTGAACACATTTTAAACAATGGGGTCTTTGCACACCTCGACGAAATCGATGCGCAAACACCAGGCGCACTGGTGTACTGTCAGAACTTGCACTATTTGCAAAAGGCTTTGGCTACGCCCAACGTCGCGTGTGTCCTGTGCCCCGAAAGTTTAAAAAATGAAGAATTAGCGACTGAAAAATCAATTGTATTCTGTGCCGACCCACGTACCTCTTTTTTCCGCCTCTACAACCGTTTGAGTGAAGAGACAAAGTGCGCAACTGCGCAAGCACCGAGCATCGGCGACAATTGCACGCTGCACCCCAGCGCCGTTATCTCGCCACTGGCCACACTGGGTAACAATGTCGAAATTTCAGCAAATGTGGTGATCGAAGGCCCTGTCGAGATCGGAGACAATGTCTACATCGGTTCAAATGCCGTTATAGGCGCCGAGGGCTTGATCACGCTACGCAACGACAACGGCACGCTGATGGTGGTCAAACATCAGGGCGGTGTACGTATTGAATCGGGTTGCCAGATACTTGCTGGCGCAGTGATCGCTAGGTCCTTGTTCCAGCAGCCGACAACCATCAGCGAAAATTGCCAGATCGGCATCATGACCAACATTGGTCATGGCGCCGTGATTGGCAAGAACTCTGTGATTTCTGGCAATACCGTTATTGCAGGACGCACACGCCTGGGGACCGGCGCATGGGTTGGCGCCTCTTGCTCCATCGCACAGGGCCTTGTGATTGGCGACGCGGTACAAATAAAAATGGGCTCGGTTGTCATCAGCGACATCGCGCCAAACAGCGTCGTTTCTGGAAACTTCGCAATCAACCACAGGGCTAACATGACAGCCCACCTCAGGAAACAAAAGTGATGCACTTCACCGAGCTATCACTGGGATTCAAAGGCGAACGAACCTACATACACGGGTCCGACATGCTCAATGCCACGATGCAGGCCATCACTCGCCATGCGCCGCACGCACGGATCGAAAAGCTGGACTTCAGAATCAGTAGAATGACCAACCACCTACTCACCTGTCACTGGTGGCCGAGAGCAACCCCTCGATCATTGCCAGGTGAGGCTGTCGCTACCTTCACCTTTCAACTCGATGGCATTGATCATGAAGGCAAATTGATTCAAGTCGAAGGTTGCGCCGATACACGACGTGCTTACGACGAGTCGCTGGTTGAAAAACAATGTGTTTTCACACCCGCCCATCGGTCAGTGAGCCTGACGACCATGCCAGATGACTTCTCTCCGATCGAAGTGCTGATATCCATGAACAAGGCACTGCTTCTCAAGGAATTGAGCATACCCAGTGGCAGCCAGTGGGTTTTCTGTCGCTGGGAAAGCCCGAAGTGGCCGCCATGTTCTGACTTGAGCGGGGTAGGGCTGACACTTGAGCAGACGCTGGGCACTCGATTGACCCGTAGTCGCATTGAGCTCAATGCAGAACATATCGGTACGCTCTACTTCAGCGCCCTCAAGGTCGAGTAGCCTACCGCTGGCATACGAACCTTGCAGCAAGGCGAGGTGTCAGTTCAGCGAAGCTTATGGCTCGACGATCAACACTACACGCCTCTCTCGACAGCTGCTAATGTGCGACATCTTTTGAAGCAGGCAACCTCGTCAACTGCCAGCAATGCCACAAAGCCTCCCTTCCGCAGTACAAACGTACCGGCCGGGGTAACTTCAACACCTCTATGATGAATTACTAACCATGCCCCAGACAAAAGAACAACTTATCAACATCATTTCCCAGGCTGATGTTGTAGCAGATGCCTCAACGCTACGCGACAATATTAGCCTCAGCGACCAGGGTGTTGACTCTCTCGGCATGTTCAATATCATTCTGTCTATCCAGGATCACTACGCCATCGAGATACCTGACGAGGATATTGAAGGCCTTAAAACCATCAATGACCTGGCCGATTACATAAAATCAAAACTGCAATAACCGACATCCCTTGTCATGTAGGGGAGGCAGACAGCATGTCCACTCTCCCTCATGCCGTTCTCGACCGTGACAGGGTTCGCCTACCTATTATCTACACAGCGTTAGCCTCACCCTCCTACGTTGAGCACCCTGCATGCCTTTGACGTTTTTGAAATTGTTGATCGCGTTTTTTATCTGTGCATTTCTCATACACACATTTGACCTTAAACTAACGGCATTAATCAGCGACATTACAGCATGGCACTACCTTGCGCTGGCGGCTGTTATCCCAATCACTTTGAGTTCTTTTTTTTCTGTCAACCGCTGGCAAGTGTTCCTGCGGCTCAATTCGATTGACGAAGCGTTAGCAAGCCTCTGGAAAATAAATCTGGTTTCTCAATTTCAAGGTTTGATTTTGCCCTCGTCACAGGGAGCGGATGCCTTTCGTATGTTTCACATCGAACGACGCCACCCGAAAAAGCGGGGTACCGCAGGCAGTACGGTAATCATTGAGCGCATGATTGGACTATTGGTGTTATGTACCTTTACCCTTTTTGCCCTGCCCTTCTTGCCGGCATCAGACAACTACGCGCTGCTCATCATGACCGTCGGCGCCGTCAGCAGCATAGCCGTAGTGGCCCAAATAATATTGACCAGCAAAAAAATCCATACACTTTATAGCGGCCGCACCGTCAATAACCCGTTACTTTCCCTATTGCTGGGGTATATTCAGAAACTTCATGCCAGCACGATTAACTTCCCCTACCGGCAGGCGCTCACGTCATCCCTGCTTTTTATCTGCTGCTATCAAATATCCCTGATATCGGTAGTGTATTTGGTATTTCGTGCCTATGGCTATGACATCCCCTTCATTCAGCACTTTGCTCTCTATCCGGTCATCGCCATCCTGACCATGGTTCCAATAACAGTGGGTGGGCTTGGGGTACGCGAAGGTTTTTTTGTTTATTTTTATGGTCTACTTGACGTCCCGGCCAATATAGCCGTAGGCGCCTCCCTGGCAAATTACATTCTAATGGTCCTGATTCCTGCCGCTTGCGGTGGCTTTATTTACTTGTGGGATACTATTCAGGAAAATCGCCTGAAAGATAAAAACTAAAACAGAGAGCCAGATTGATGTCCCCAGATCGCACCCCGTTCCCCAAATCCGCCTTTGAGGCGCTTGCCCAGGCAGAGGCACGCCACTGGTGGTTTCGCGCCCGTAACCGCGTGATCATTTGGGTGCTGAAATCTCGCATCGGCAAAATCCGGAATTTCCTGGAGATTGGTTGCGGTACCGGCTTTGTGCTGGAAGGGATTCACCAGGAATTTCCCGAAACGACACTCTCCGGCACCGAGTTTTTCGAAGAAGGCCTGATGCATGCACGTCGACGCGTGCCCAGCGCAAGCTTTGAAAAGCTGGACGCGCGCGCCATGAGCGATGCAGAGCGATTTGATGTAATTGGCGCTTTTGATGTCATCGAACATATCGATGAAGATGAACAGGTACTGGCGAATCTTTCCCGCGCACTGCATAAGGATGGTCATCTATTGCTGACCGTTCCCCAGCACCGCTGGCTGTGGTCCGCCGCGGATGAACGCGCCTGTCATGTGCGCCGCTACACGCGCCGAGAGCTTGTCGACAAGGTAGGCCGCGCCGGCCTTGAGGTTCAATACGTCACATCCTTTGTCACCCTGCTCGTCTCCTTGATGTGGCTGGCACGACAGCGCCCCGGTCAAAAAAATGCGCAAGTAAACAGCGAATTCGATATTTCTGACCGGACCAATCGGCTCCTTGAGTTCGTTATGAAGATAGAGCTTGGCCTTTTGAAGGCAGGCATCACCTTTCCTCTCGGCGGCTCACTCTTGCTGTTAGCCAAAAAACCATAATCTGGAGACCTACAGTGAGCGACTTTAAAATTCCCTTCAATCGCCCTTTCATGACGGGAAAGGAACTTTACTATATTGCAGAAGCAAAGTTCCTTAATAAGCTTGCTGGTGACGGCCCCTTCACTCGACGTTGCCATCAGTGGCTTGAACAGTACACCGCCAGCGAAAAGGCACTGCTGACGCACTCTTGTACTGCTGCTCTGGAAATGTCAGCCCTATTGCTCAATATTGAACCTGGGGATGAGATCATCATGCCCTCTTACACCTTCGTCTCCACTGCTAACGCTTTTGTATTGCGCGGTGGAATACCGGTGTTTGTCGATATCAGAGAAGACACACTGAACCTGGACGAACGCCTGATTGAGGCTGCGATTACACCTCGCACCAAGGCAATCGTTCCGGTTCACTACGCTGGCGTCGCATGCGAAATGGACACGATTATGGAGATCGCCCGCCGGCACGGTCTCCGCGTGGTTGAGGATGCTGCGCAGGGGGTCATGGCCTCCTATAAAGGAAGAGCCTTGGGCAGTATTGGTGATCTGGGCGCATATAGCTTCCATGAAACCAAGAACGTGATATCCGGCGAAGGCGGCGCGCTATTGGTTAACGACCCGGCACTGTCATTACGCGCCGAGGTCATTCGGGAGAAAGGTACGGACCGCAGCCGTTTCTTCAGAGGTGAAGTGGACAAGTACACTTGGCAGGAAGTCGGCTCTTCCTACCTGCCAGGTGAATTGACCGCCGCTTTTCTTTGGGCGCAGCTGGAAGAGGCACAGTCGATTACACAAAATCGCCTGGATAGCTGGAACCACTATCACCAAGCGCTCGAAGGGCTTGAATCGACAGGCGCAGTACGCCGCCCGATCATTCCGGCAGAATGCACACACAATGCACACATGTACTATGTCTTGCTTGCTCCCGGCATCGATCGCCAACGCACGCTAGAGAAGCTTAAACACGACAATATCCACCCGGTATTCCATTACGTACCGCTGCATTCCTCACCGGCAGGACTGCGCTACGGCCGAAAACATGGCGCGATGACAAATACAGACAGCCTGTCGGACCGCTTGATCCGCTTGCCACTATGGGTGGGGCTGACAGAGGAACAACAGGCAGGTGTCGTCGACTCGCTACAGCGCGCCGTTTCCTGAAGGGGAACACGTAGCGTGCAATTGCTGATCTTCGCACTGCGTAGCTGCACCCATGACATTGGACGCACGGTATATCGTTGCCAGTAGATAAATGAACTAACCGCTCAGCACATCTGAGGGCTTACCCGGAGTTTCCGGAGAGCCTTCAGGTTCGATGGATACAATGCAGGTTCAATGCCGGGATTGGGCTATCATTGGCGCCGATTAATAAGCCTTTACTGACGAATATGGAATAATCGATTTTTAAATCGACTGGATACCAAAGAATGAGAGATGTTTTAACAAATAAAATTCCAATAATTGTTCTGGCATTGTTCTTTGCTGTATTACTGAGCGGGGTATTTCTTCCGGTTTATTCCGATGAAGTCATGACAAAGTTCAGGGTTGCGCGGCTCTTTCTGGAGGACGGAAATGCGGTTACCCTTTTTCCACAATGCACAACAACTGCAGGGCGGACAGTTTCATGGGTATTTTATCCGGCCGGTATATTACTGTCGGCGATCTATGCCCACCTGGGTCCTTTAGGCTTGAGAGTGAGCGGTATTTCTTTATCGCTGATCTGGTTTGCCTTGCTCGCTTATTGGTGCTTGAAGCAGGCGCGTGATGTTAGAGGGGCTCTTCAGCGTTTCGCTGGATTGGTGGCGGTGGCTTCACTGGGTGTCCTACCCTATCTGTGGGTCTTGTCGCGTCCTGAACAACTTCTGATGCTGCTGATCCTGGTGCTTTGTTTGTTGGCACTCTTCTTCAAGGAGCAGAAGTCTGCGCGCGCGCAGGTGGCGATGACTGTCGGGCTTGCATTGCTGCTGACATTATTTTTCTATGCTCACCCGAAGAGCATGTTCTATGCGCCATTCGCGCTAGCGGCCGTGTGGTTGGCGACGGCAACGTACCACAAAGCGATTCGCTATGGCTTGTGGCTGTTCGTCGTGGTTCTGTGCTTTCAGATCTTTCACGATTTCAGCGCGCTGGCGGGCTGTCAGGATGCGCCGAACATTCAAAAATTGCTGGCGGCCAACACATTGTTACCGGGCATGCTGTTCTCTGCACCAGCTGAGTTTGTCAGCGCCGCATACAATAATTTAATAAGTTTCCCTGACCGGGTGTTGATACACCTGACCTTCAATGCCACTTTTCAATCAGGCTGGCTGCCTCCTATCGTCGGTAGCTTTGAAGAGTTGCCGAACCTCAACCTTGCCATTTATTATTTTCTGTACACGTTTATTATCGGAATCCACGTTGTAAGCATCCCGGTATTTCTGTTCCAAGTGGTTCGCCGCGAAGTGTCTGCATCTGTCGTGCTGGCGCTGTTGTTGGTCGGCGCAGATTTGATCAATGCGTTTTTTTACAACATCCAGAATTTTTATGCAGGCATTCAATTCATGCCTGTGTCGATCATCATCACAGCCCTGTTGATGCATTCCCGACGCGCAGTGAAGCCAAGCAACATACCCACGCTAGCAGCCTATTCACTGTTGTTGCTGCTATCTATGGCGTCGATGGTGGCACTGTTAGCCCTCGTGACCCCTGGCATCACAGGCAACTCCTCCTTCGCTCAATCGAGCTTGCCCGGGCAGCCGCTTTCGATTCCGGTGCTGGGGACTCAGCTTCACTTGGATTCAATCAGCAAGCTGGGGGCGTCATGCGGTATTCCCGCGGAGTCGGCAGAAAATGTCGTAGTGGACCACATGACATATTTTGCCTTTTTGCGCGACAAGAAACCGATCCACGTGCTCTATGTGTCTGAATTCGGCTACGGTGGCGACTTGAGCAACGGCAAGCTGCTGCCATTTCTCAAAGGGCTGAATAGCCCAGGCCTGATCACGCGTTGCGAATGGGTGCCGTCTGAATTCCGGCAGGCGCAAGAGAAGGACGATATGGGCTACTGCTGTGTCAATTTCGGCAAGATCTGACTAGCGTTACCGGCATTAGTGCCCTCGGCACCCCGGAAACGGGAGGCCGAGGGGGCTCGATCATTTCCTTGACCGTCACGCCCTTGCGATGGGCCTTGGCAATTGCACCAGGTTCGGCCAGCTCAGCTTCGTGCCGCTTGAGCCAGGCTTGGGCCGTGGTCTTGCGATCGAAGGTCCGGCTTTCCTGATAAACTGTCACATCCTTTTGCATGATGCGGATCTGTGCGGTGTACGCTGCAGAGCCATCCTTGCGCTTGCGAACGGTGATCGACCCCATGGATTTTGCTACACGAGTGGTTTGCGTTGCTACATAGCAGCAAGGCTCTCTCAATATTAAGCAAAACCGTAGTAAACCGTAGCAAATGAGAAGTAGCTAAATGCCGATGAAACCCACAGAAAACCTGGCCTATCCAGCAGATTCGGTATCCAGGAGGTTTTCTGTTGCACCCATGATGGATTGGACCGATAGACACTGCCGTTTTTTCCTGCGCCTATTGTCGAAAAACGCCCTGCTCTACACCGAAATGGTCACCACTGGCGCGCTGCTCAACGGCGACCACGAACGCTTCCTGCGTCACAACGAAGCCGAACACCCGCTCGCCCTGCAACTCGGCGGCAGTGTTCCACTGGACCTGGCTGCCTGCGCGCGCATGGCTCAGGAGCATGGTTACGACGAGGTGAACCTGAATGTCGGCTGCCCGAGTGATCGGGTGCAGAACAATATGATCGGCGCATGCCTGATGGGGCACCCGCAGTTGGTGGCCGATTGTGTGAAGGCGATGCGGGATGCGGTGTCGATTCCGGTGACGGTCAAGCACCGTATCGGCATTAATGGGCGCGACAGTTACGAAGAACTGTGTGATTTCGTCGGCACGGTGCGGGATGCCGGCTGCACCAGCTTTACCGTGCACGCGCGGATTGCGATTCTGGAGGGGTTGTCGCCGAAGGAGAACCGTGACATCCCGCCCCTGCGTTATGACGTGGCGGCGCGGTTGAAGGCGGACTTTCCTGAGCTGGAGATTATTCTCAACGGCGGGATCAAGACGCTCGAGGCCTGCCACGAACATTTGCAGACGTTCGACGGCGTGATGTTGGGCCGCGAGGCGTATCACAACCCCTATGTGATGGCCGAGGTGGATCAGCAGCTGTTCGGCAGCACGGCGCCGGTGATCAGCCGGGCTGAGGCGCTGGCGCAGTTGCGTCCTTATATAGCGGCGCACATCGCTGCAGGTGGTTCGATGCACCACATCACCCGGCATGTGCTCGGGCTGGGCACCGGGTTTCCGGGAGCACGCAAGTTTCGGCAGTTACTGTCGGTGGATATTCACAAGGCCAAAGAACCTTTGGTGTTGCTGGATCAAGCCGCGGAGCTGCTTGAGGGGCGTTAACGGTTAGCCGCCTCCCTGCTACCAGGCTGCATATCCTGCAGCCTGGTGCGAGTGTCAGTGCGCTGCAGCCCCGGTCCAGTCAACCCAACCGAATACCCACGTTGCCAGAATCAGCAAACCGAATCCGATCCGGTACCAGGCGAACACGGCATAACTGTGGGCGGCGATAAACTTGAGCAAACCACGCACGGCAATCATGGCAAAAAAGAACGCCGTCACGAAACCCAGCGCAAACACTGGCAGGTCACCGGCCTGGAACAGATCCCGATACTTATAGCCTGAATACACGGCGGCACCGACCATGGTCGGCATCGCCAGAAAAAACGAAAACTCCGTGGCAGCCTTACGCGACAGACCAAACAGCAACCCACCGATAATGGTCGACCCAGAGCGCGAAGTACCCGGAATCATCGCCAGGCATTGCGCGAAACCGACCTTGAGTGCGTCGTTCCAGCGCATATCGTCAACATGCTCGACATACACCACATGTTCCCGCTGCTCGGCCCACAACATGATGATGCCACCCGCCACTAATGCCACCGCTACAGTGATCGGGTTAAACAGATACTCATGGATCTTATCGGCGAACAACACTCCCAAGACCACTGCCGGAAAAAAACCGATCAATAGATTCAAGGTGAAACGTTGCGCATTGCGTTGGGTCGGTAAGCCCGTGACGATCTCGAGAATCTTGCGACGGAACTCCCAGACAACCGCCAGGATCGCGCCCAATTGAATGATGATGTTAAAGGCCATGGCTCGCTCGCCGCCGAAGCTGAGCAAGTCCGCGACAACAATCTGGTGCCCTGTACTGGATATAGGCAAAAACTCCGTCAGACCTTCGACCATCCCCAAAATCAACACTGTTATGGTTGTCCAAAGATCCATTAATCCCCCCTCAACGACAAATACCAATGCGTCGACTACGCTCTAACTCAACGCCAACACAATAGTAAAGCGCATCAGGCCGATTAATAAAACTCGATGTTATGAAATGTCCATGACCGTCTTCACCAACATGAACGTTAGATAACAGTTAATATTGGAGAGTACCGGGCCAGACAAGAGCGATAACTAGCACTTAAAACAACAAAAACCCGCCGTCTCATGGCACCCAATCAAAAAAAATCAGGCAGCTGAAACTTTAGCGAGATGCACGGTCATATGGATGCGAAAATACGGGACATTGGGGCAATAGATGGCACAATGCTATGCCTGGTCAGCCCGCGAGATTGTCATCGATGATTAGGCACCTCGAACCACAGGCGGGCAGACGATCACACCAGAATCACCGACGATGTTAAAAAAACGAGACGACCGCTAGAAAAAACAGTGAAATGTTACCAATTGTCAGTCACAAACGAGAATTGCTGCTTTAACATTCAAATGCCCGCACCCATCCGAGTCAAAGCATGATGCTTACAGGGAAATTAACGACTACAGGCCACAGCGACGTGAAGGAGGAGACAGGTATTCTCACCATTGGGCGAACCCATACGCTAGCTGAGGGCTTTAGGGAATTAGTCGCAAGCCACGTAGGCAAGGATATTGCCGTTGATGCGATGTGCTATAGCAACTCATTCAACAGGAACAATAGTACCAATTCATACCGTGCCATTTTTATCGTTATCGACAACCCTCAAGCGTTTGTTGAAAGCCTTGCCCTGGTAGAAAATATTCGCGCCGATAATTTGGCGTCAATAATGGTTGTAGCCATCACCGGCAGAGGCACCTACAACAAGATGAAATATTATCTGGCCGGGGCCGACTACTGTATTAATTGCGACACTGCCGCAGACGAAAATACTGCCGCAATGTCCGAGTTTTTTGACAGCCAGGAATGGCAAAAAAAGCATAATCTGCTTTTGGACCCCACTCGCATGTGCCTGACTGGCGACTATAAAAAACTGGATGTATCGTTTGCCGAAATGAAAATTCTTGAGGCTTTTTCTCAAACAAAAAACCAGATATTGAGCCATGATGAAATCGCCAGGATCATGGGGCTGAATATAAATTTTTATGACCCAAGAGCCTTGGAAAAGTCGATCAGTCGCCTTCGCGGCAAAATAAAAGGCATGTATGGCAGCAACGCCATTCAAAGTATCCGTGGGCATGGATATCGTTTAATCAGGGGTCTGATCTCGACAACCTGATTCTTAATGCAAAAGGGAGTTTCTGTTTTATGAACGCAACAGGGAGCGTGCGACTCTACGGTCACGCAGAGCATTACCTGTCTCGACAATTGATCCTCACTCGGGACGACTGCCCGTTTGGTAGCGAGATCAGAATACATTTTGACGACTCCGCTTCCGCCTCCTACGCGCCAGAGGCGCATCAGATGAGTGGGATCTACAGTGAAGTACTGATGCAAACCAGGCTGATTGCATTTTCGCTGAAAGATCACAACTCCACCAACGGAAATAAATACCTAAGCCGTAGATTTGTTTGCGTAGGACAGTCGGATCTCGCCAACTCTGCGCTCACCGAAGAGCTGATTCAGTCCGGCGCCGCTCTGCGCGAATTTGGCCAGACGCTGGTTATCGTGCTTAATGAGCTCCCCCTCTCGGCAGTCAGCTTCGCAGAAAAAAAGAAAATCCTTCACAACGTATATCTGTTGAAAGATCACGGCATAGAAATCGCGCTCGACGACTACAACATCGACGATGAAAGTATCGAAATCTTTACAACCCTGAATCTATTCGACTATATAAAGATTTCCACTTCCTCTCTAGACTTGAGCCTCAAGCTCAGTGGCAACCCAGAGTTATTCAATCGTCTCCACGAACGCATGACCACGCTCACTCACAACACAAAAGTCTCCTTTATAGCGGACAGAGTCGAGCATGCTGCCAGCCATATACTGGCACGCGCACTGCCCTTCGATTACTTCCAAGGGAGTCATTACTCCCCTGCCGACAACCTTTAAACCAAGACCCAGACGTGCAACTCAGGAGAGAGCCATGGATAGCAGCACAAACCTCCCCAGAAAATACTTTGTCGTGGTTACACATAACCCCGCACTACAACTAGAGCTTGAGGCATTGCTGTCCAGCAAGCGATATAACGCTTACGGTACGTCACAGGCAAAGATGTTTTTTGAGGGCGTCGCCCCACCCACTTCTGCCCCCAAGCTTATGGAATTTATTTCCCCGCATGTGGCCAAAATGGCTCCTCCGGTTATCAAGCATGATACGCAGCGCATACTTTCGACCTTCAAGTCCGAATGGCAAGCTGCGCAAGCCATAACGAAATTTACTCATTTCACATCAACTGCAAACGACTCCAGGGATGACACCAGGGAATGTGTCTCCCAGCCGGCCAAACCGCACGTTGCGCCGACTGAAACCTGGCGACTGAGCGATGTCAGCGGCGCGTTGGTCAAAGATGACGTGGAGATCGCCTTGACTGGCCTGGAGGCCACGCTGCTTAAAAAAATGCTGCACCATGATGATCGCGTGGTCAGCAAGGACGACCTTATCCGTAGCATCGGCAGAGAACCTGAGCATTATCGGGGTCTCGAAATGTGCCTGAGCCGGTTACAGGAAAAGTTTAAAAACGCCAGTAACGGCGAACGCCTTTTTCGTGCCGTGAGGAATCGTGGGTACTGCGTGATACAAAAAATCGTACGCGTAAAAAATCTGGCCTGAACAATTCAAATTGTTCGCCCCGGCAGTGCTATACAACAATAATAAAGCACGCCATTTTACCCCCCGCACCCCCCTCACCACCCCCTCTATAAAGCCACGTTAAAAACGTTGAATCCAGACTATTTATAACGCGCTTCTTGTCCAGACATATCAACCAGATACACCACCCCCTCGTTAAAAGTCGTCAGACAGTCCCCGCACTAATAATTTAACCTATGCACTGATGACAGCGCCGCGCATGTGGCGTTTCGGTCGTCAATGCTTCGCCATCTGATATGAACAATAACTCTTGCTGCACGTATTTTGGCTCTTGTCTGTCGAAACGCGAATGGACGTATTTTGGGGATACCGTATGGTTAACAATCTTCGTATCAATCGAAATACCACCCTCAAAGGACTGACCTTCTGGGGACAGTGGGCACTTGGCCAAGGCTTTGTTGTTGCCCTGTTATTAATATTGGTTTACTACCAGACGGGTACGGTAGAGTTCTATTATCGAGTCTGCGCAACGCTTACTGTGCTTGCATCGGTTCCGGCCTATACATGGTGCGGTGTCTATGCAAAGAAGGACAATTACCTGGAGGGCCTGGTAAGACTCCTGATGGGTTGGTCAATGACACTGGCAGCGCTGGCTATTGTCGCCTTCCTCTGCAAGGCCAACGAACTGTTTTCCCGTCAAATCATTCTGACATGGGCTTTCTGCAGCTACATCGGGCAGGCGCTGCTGTACGTCCCACTGCATGGTTTTTCGAAGTACTACCAACGGGCACTTCAAATTGAGCGTAGAACGCTGATTGTTGGTACTGGCGAGCTGGCACTGGGATTGGCTAACAAGCTTCGCGCCCTCGAGCACTTCCCATTGGTCGGCCTGGTAAGCTCCGACACCACTCCTTTGCTGGAGACAGGTGCGCCACCTGTCGTAGGCCCGCAAGAGGAACTGCTCGAACTGATCAAGACTCATGACATCCGACGCCTGTACATCACGCTGCCCCTGAGCGAAGCGGTACAAATCGAAGAAATGTATGTCGACTTGTTGGATGCCAACGTAGATGTTGTCTGGGTCCCGGACTTGAACAGCCTGACGCTGCTCAATCACTCGGTCAGTGATGTGGATGGCATGCCGGCAATCCATTTGATTGAATGCCCGCTGTCCAGCCAACCCACTGCCGCACTGAGTAAAAGCCTGCTCGATAAAAGCGTGGCGCTGATGGCCATTGTCGCTCTGAGCCCGTTGCTGTTGATCATTGGCCTGGCCGTCAAATTCACCTCCCATGGTCCGGTATTTTTCAAACAGGACCGTCACGGGTGGAACGGGAAGGTCATCAAGGTCTGGAAGTTTCGCTCGATGCGCGTGCATGACGATCACGAGGTAAAACAAGCCAGTCGTAACGACTCGCGGATCACCCCGATCGGGCGCTTTATCCGTCGCACTTCCATCGATGAGCTACCGCAATTGTTCAACGTCTTGCAGGGCCATATGGCGCTGGTCGGGCCACGCCCTCATGCCGTTGCACACAATAACTACTACTCCGGCAAGATTCTCGCCTACATGGCCCGCCACCGAATCAAACCGGGGATCACCGGGCTAGCTCAAATCAATGGTTGCCGCGGCGAGACCGACACCATCGACAAGATGCAGAAGCGCGTCGAGATCGACCTCAAGTACATCAATAACTGGTCGTTGTGGCTGGATGTGAAAATCCTGGTGAAGACGCCGTTCACCTTGCTGTCAAAAGACATTTATTGATGGTGCGCCTGCAGGCTAACCAGGGAAAGCAAGCCATTTTCCCAGTGCGTTAGCCTCGTCACCCGTGGCTGGATCTTCACCAGCCACGCCTGCAACCGCACCAACACCGGCAAGTTGTTCTGCTGCCGACTTTCGTGGCGATGTTCATCGCCGACTTCTCTTAAATCTCCGCTCGATACCGCACAGCTTGTTGACCAGATATCAGGGCGATATTGGCACGCCCGGACTTGCCTTCAGGCTGAACCCTTTGCAGCTCAACAAACTTGCGTCAGGCAGGCGCAACGACAGCAGTCGATCGCTAAAAAGTGGATGCAGGGCAATCCCGTGACGACAAAAACCGTATTCGCGGGCCGGAACGCCAGCTACGCCGCAAAGATGCGGCCTTGGCTGAGACCACTGCTTTCCTGGTGCTGCGAAAAAAGCTTAATGCCTACTGGGGGGAAGCGAAGATGAGGGCAACGGACCTTGTTGCCAGAACGGTATCTGCTCGTTGATTGGCTGGCCGAGCGCATTGTGACGGGAGCCCACAAACATCCTGGCGGATGCACGGGCTACAACCGCCAGATCCATACCCTGAAATGCGCTTGGCGAATCAGAGCGGCATGGCATCGTCCTTGAAAGACGCCGCAAGGAAGATTCCGATGATTACAAACGAGCAATGCGCCGTATCAATGCTTACTGATATCAACCAAGGGGACGCTGATTCTTTGCTCACGCTGCAGCAGTGTCATCAGGAGCAACACTCGCTGCTCTCCCTCCATCGCCAGGAAGATCGCTTCCACATCGACAAAAGGCCCCTCATTGATACGCACCCTCTCTCCACAGGCAAACCGGGCCTCCACAGGGGCTGCGCTATCGTGCTCATAAAGTTGCGCGATCAAGTCATCACCGACGGGCAGCGGCTTGCCTCCAAAACTGACAATTCGCAGTACACCGCGGGTAGAACGCAATGGCGCCCAGCTCTCACCCGAGCCGAGCTGGATAAACAGATAACCCGGGAACAGCGATTCGCGAACAGTCCTCCTGCGTCCCTGTAAATCACGCTCACGCTGGTGCGTAGGGCGAAAACAGGTATACCCCTGGTTAACCAGATTGATCTCTGCACGCTCGTCCTGGCTCGCCTTACATTGGACCAAATACCAGGCACTGGCAGTGAGACGCTCAGGCAAGGTCGTTTGAACTGCCGAAGCACTATGGATGGACACAATCAACCCCTTCTACGCCTATGTGGCCAAGTAGCTCCGTGGTTTTCTCCTCGACCTTGCGACGGATTTCTCCCAAGGATGGAAACGCACCTGAGAAACGGAATTGGCCGACCATGGAAACTGCGCCCTTTAAAAACATGCGAAACTTATTGGCAATAAACGAATGCTGGAGAACGCTTTACCCAAAGCAATCCCCAGCACTAATCATCAAACCGCGCCTCACGCTATTTAACACAGCCCACTACTGCACAACACAAAAAAGCCGAGAATGTTAGAATTTGTCCGATAACACAACGAAATGTTATTTTAAGAGTTGGCGATGTTATTTAATATCTGACTTTATATATTGATATTTTTTTTCCGCAAGCACTCAATAATCACGTGGCATTTAATGGTTGAGTTTGTCGTGGGTTGCCAGTTATGATTTTTAGCATAGCAAC
This sequence comes from Pseudomonas sp. KH_046_1, assembly GCF_057839025.1. Classification (NCBI taxonomy): domain Bacteria; kingdom Pseudomonadati; phylum Pseudomonadota; class Gammaproteobacteria; order Pseudomonadales; family Pseudomonadaceae; genus Pseudomonas; species Pseudomonas sp. KH_046_1. The sequence goes on along the minus strand of NZ_CM174481.1, from coordinate 2,084,214 downwards.
CGTCAAGCACGCTCCAAGTCGAGATTCCAGCAGACCAGAGTCTTCGCAGTGAAAAGTTTCATCCAGTACGGTAATTCCTCACGGAAAGAGGCACACACCCAATAGCTGCAAACCGTCATAAAAGTGCCATTGAAGAAAAACAGAATTTCAGTCTTTCCAATTGCACCATCACCGCAAGTGTGGAATTTCCAGGGAGGTTGCCTTGTTTAACAAGATTCTAATCGTTTGCATTGGCAACATTTGCCGAAGCCCTACTGCAGAACATTTGTTGCGAGAAGCACTGCTCCGGTCCGACATCGAAGTCAGCTCCGCGGGTCTTGGCGCGCTACAAGACCACCCTATCGAGCCCACCGCCCGGATCGTACTGGAAGAGCATGGCCATCTGCCAACAGAGCACAAAGCCAATCAACTGACCCCAGCAGCCATCAGCGAATCGGATCTGATCCTGGTGATGGAGCAGTCGCACATAGACCGTGTTCTCAAGATCGCGCCTGAAGCGCGAGGAAAGGTCTTCTTGCTGGGCAAGTGGCAGAACAACCGCGAAATCAGCGACCCCTACCGTCAAGGCAAACCGTCTTTTGTGCATGCATACGCGTTGATTGAAGAAGCAGTAACCGCCTGGGCAAGGCGTCTCGCACGCTAAACCATTCCTCGAATACTTGTTAAAAAAGAACTCACTTATGCAGCAAACTCCAGCATTAACCTCACATGACGATGATGATGATATCGACTTGATGGGCCTACTCGGGACACTGGTCGATCATAAATGGTTGATTGCCGGGATCACTGCTGCCTCCATGGCCGTTGGAACGGCCTATGCGGTGTTGGCCAATCCTGTTTACCAGGCAACTGCGTTGATACAGGTGGAGGCTAAAAAAAATGACATGCTCGGCTTCTCCGATATCAACAGCATGTTGGGTAAAGAGTCACCTTCAGCCACAGAAATTGAATTAATCAAATCGCGCGCCATCATCGGCAAGGTTGTCGACAATCTGTCGCTCGATATCACTGTCGAGCCGAACCATTTTCCGTTGATCGGCGACTTTATTGCTCGTCGGTTCAAGCCAGACGCTGTTAATGCGGTCGCGACGCCATGGTTTGGCATGAACAGTTTTGCCTGGGGTGGCGAAACCCTGAAAATATTTCAGCTCGAACTCCCACAAGAGCTTCTGGGTCAGGAACTAACTTTCGTCAGCGGTGAAAGTGGCCACTTCACTTTGTTGGATGAAGACGACAATATCCTGGTCGAAGGCCAAGTTGGCCAAGCCTATGACAAAGACGGCATTAAACTGCAGGTCGAAGTGTTGCAGGCGAATCCTGGTACAACGTTCAACATCGTACGTGACCCACGCCTGACCAGTATTTTGAAGTACCAAAAGGTACTAGATGTATCAGAGCGCGGTAAAGAATCCGGCATAATCGGACTGGCTCTTGAAAGCGAAGAACCAGCCAAAGCCATTCAAATCCTCAATGAAATCGCCAAGCTCTATGTAAGGCAAAATGTTGAGCGGACATCGGCCGAAGCCGCTCAAAGCCTGGAGTTTCTAAACGATCAACTGCCTCAGGTCCGCAAAGACCTGGAAAAAGCCGAAAACGCCCTGAACAAGTATCAAATTCGTAGTAAATCCATCGATATCAGCCTGGAAGCCAAAGCCATTCTCGATCAGATCGTGGCGCTTGATACCAGCATCTCCGAATTGAAATTGCAGCAAGCGGAAATGGATCGCAAGTTTACCCGTCAGCATCCCGCCTATCGGGCCTTGCTCAGCCAATTAGGCGAGCTGACAAGCAAGCAGGATGGCTTGGCCAAAAAAGTCGAGGGCCTGCCTTCAACGCAGCAAGAACTGCTTAGCCTCACCCGCGATGTAAAAGTCAGCACCGAAATTTATACCCAGCTCCTGAATAAATCCCAGGAACTGGATGTAATGCGCGCCGGCACCGTGGGCAACGTGCGCTTGATCGATACTGCCGATGTGGATCTGCGCAAGCCCGTTAAACCCAGGAAGCCCCTGATCGTACTCATTGCCACCCTGTTCGGGGCTTTTCTGGCGACTGCATTAGTGCTTTTTCGCAAAGCCCTTAATCGTGGCGTGGACAATCCGGATCAAATTGAACAGCTGGGGTTGCCGGTGTATGCATCCATTCCTTTCAGCACACTGCAAAAAGGTGAAGAAAACAAAACCCACCGAAGTGGCCGAGGCCGCGCTAACAACGCCGCCCCTATACTGGCCAGCAGTCACCCCACCGACCTGGCCATAGAAGGATTGCGCAGCCTGCGCACCAGCCTGCACTTCGCCATGCTCGAAGCCAGCAATAATCGCCTGATGATCTCCGGTCCGAGCCCCAAGGTAGGTAAAACGTTCGTTTCTGCCAACCTCGCTGCAGTCATCGCTCAGACCGGCCAGCGTGTATTGCTGATCGACGTGGATATGCGCAAAGGGTATTTGCATAAAGTATTCGGGACTCCCGCTGAAAACGGGCTGTCGGATTTACTCGTCAAGCGCTGCGACCTGGCAACCGCGATCAATAAAACTGAATTCGAGCACCTTGACATTATTGGCCGCGGGCAAATACCGCCCAACCCTTCAGAACTGCTAATGCATGCGAACTTCAGTGCCTTCCTGGACGAAGTCAGCGCCCAGTACGACCTGGTGATTCTGGATACCCCGCCGTTGCTCGCAGTGACGGATGCGGCGATTGTCGGCCGCCAGTCGGGCACCAGCTTGATTGTGACGCGCTTTGCACTTAACCCTGTTCGTGAAATTGAATTGACCATTCGCCGCTTTGCACAAAATGGCATTGATTTGAAAGGCGCAATTTTCAATGGTGTTGAAAAACGCGCCTCGGCCAAATATGGTTATGCCGATTATGGTTATTACAACTACGAATATAAATCCGAGAATGTTTAGTTAACTAACTATTGTCTATACCCCGCTACCGTCGAGCAAAAGTGCATGGCGGTAGCCATATCAACTCCACCTTGCTAACTGCAGCTGAAAAAAGATGCAGACACATTAGTAAATAATGACGCTCTCAGGGACTGGCAATTAATCCTGGGGCGGTAGCGTGGAAAAAATCAAATTCGTGGTACCCCACGTCAATGGTTATCCGTTAATTCGGCGTATTTCTCTGGATCAACAAAGGTTGGGTCAACGTTGTTTTATACAGCATCGATCTGAAACGGCATTTGTTAGTCAGTCCAAACATCCCTCCACCTTCAGCTACGAACATAGCAATGGATCGCCCTATGAAGACCCTATGCATTTTTGGTACCCGTCCTGAAGCCATTAAAATGGCTCCACTTGCGCTGGCACTGGCGGCAGATGAACGCTTTGAGGCGAAAGTCTGCGTCACCGGCCAGCACCGTGAAATGCTCGATCAAGTGTTGGGGTTGTTTGCCATTGAGCCGGACTTCGACCTGAACATCATGAAACCCGGCCAGGACCTGACCGATGTCACCAGCGCCATCCTGCAAGGGCTGAAGAAAGTCCTCGCAGAATTCAAACCCGATATTGTGTTGGTTCACGGAGATACCGCCACCACCTTCGCTGCCAGCCTCGCGGCCTACTACCAGCAGATTCCGGTTGCGCACGTAGAGGCCGGTTTGCGCACGGGTAACCTCTACTCGCCGTGGCCGGAAGAAGGCAATCGTAAACTCACGGGGGCGTTGGCCAACCTGCATTTCGCGCCAACCGAAACGTCACAAGCCAATCTGCTGCGCGAGGGCGTTGATCCAGCCACTATCGTCGTCACGGGCAACACCGTGATCGATGCCCTGCTGGATGTCGTCAAGCGTCTCGATCAGGACCAGGCACTGCTTGCCCAGGCATCTGCACCGGCGGCCTTCCTGAACCCAGCTCGAAAACTGATCCTCGTTACAGGCCATCGCCGGGAAAGTTTCGGTGACGGCTTCGAGCGCATCTGTCAGGCGTTGATGGAGGTTGCCCAGCAACATCCAGAGGTTGATATCGTCTATCCCGTGCACCTCAACCCCAATGTGCGCGAGCCGGTCAATCGACTTCTGACCGGCATTCACAACATCTACCTGATCGAGCCCCTGGACTACCTGCCTTTCGTCCACATGATGAGCCGTGCGCACATCATCTTGACCGACTCCGGTGGCATCCAGGAGGAAGCGCCGTCACTGGGCAAACCCGTGCTGGTGATGCGCGATACCACAGAACGGCCAGAGGCCGTTGCCGCGGGCACGGTGAAACTGGTCGGCACCGAAACCGCCGATATCGCCCGCGAGTTGAACCGCTTGCTGACCGATACGGCCGCCTACCAAACAATGAGTCGCGCCCACAACCCTTACGGCGACGGTAACGCCTGCCAGCGCATCATCGAGGCGCTGCTCGCTCGTTAATCCCCTCCCTTACTTAACAGCCGTGGCTTTGCTCGGCTGTTAGCTCGCTTGAACAACGTATCTACACATTACCATTCAAGGACGCACCATGCCTTTCAACACCATCTCCGTCGTTGGTCTCGGGTATATCGGCTTGCCCACTGCGGCTGTCTTCGCATCGCGCAAAAAACAAGTGATCGGCGTCGACGTTAATCAAAACGCGGTTGATATCATCAACCGCGGTCAGATTCATATCGTTGAACCAGACCTGGACATGGTTGTACATGCCGCCGTGACTGAAGGCTACCTGCGCGCCTCCACCCGGCCGGAACCCGCCGATGCTTTTCTGATTGCGGTGCCAACTCCGTTCAAGGGCGACCATGAACCGGACCTGAGCTACATCGAATCGGCCAGTAAAAGCATTGCACCGGTGTTGAAGAAAGGCGATCTGGTCATTCTAGAATCGACCTCCCCGGTCGGCGCCACCGAACAGATGGCCGCCTGGCTTGCCGAAGCCCGTCCAGACCTGAGCTTTCCGCAAACCCACGGTGAAAGCTCCGACATCCGCATTGCCCACTGCCCGGAACGTGTACTGCCCGGCCATGTGCTGCACGAGTTGGTACAGAACGACCGTGTTATCGGTGGCATGACACCGAAATGCTCCGCATTGGCCATCAGCCTTTACAAGATCTTCGTCCAGGGCGAATGCATCGTCACCAACGCCCGCACTGCGGAAATGTGCAAACTCACCGAGAACAGCTCTCGCGATGTGAGCATCGCATTCGCCAACGAACTCTCGATGATTTGCGACAAGCTGGATATCAATGTTTGGGAACTGATCCGCCTGGCCAACCGCCACCCAAGGGTCAATATCCTGCAACCTGGCCCCGGGGTTGGCGGACACTGCATTGCAGTTGATCCGTGGTTTATCGTCAGTAAAACACCAGAACAGGCGCGCCTGATTCGTACGGCCCGCGAAGTGAATGACAGCAAGCCACAATGGGTGATTGACAAGGTCAAACTGGCTGTAGCCGAGTTTCTGCAAGCCAACCCGGATAAGACCGCGCGGGAAGTGTCGATTGCGTGCTTCGGATTAGCATTCAAACCAGATATTGATGACTTGCGGGAAAGTCCAGCCCTGTTTATTGCCACTGAGATCGCAGCAACGCATTCAGGGCAAGTGGTCGTAGTGGAACCGAATATTCAGGCATTACCAGATACATTAAACAAAAAACTATCACTCAACACTCTTGAACAAGCATTGACAGAATCAGACATAGTCGTGATTTTAGTTGACCACAAGGAGTTCAAAGAAGCTAAATCGCAAATTTTCGCAGGTAACCATATAGTTGATGCACGCGGACTAATGAGCAACTAATAAAGCAAACAATCAGCTAATAATCTCTCTATTTCATATACAACCATATCTTACACGGTGGCCAAATTTTAATATTGGCCACCGCTTAGATACGGCAATACTTCCAACAACTAAAACTTCAAGACTCAACAAGCCCAAACAAGATGAGAAACAAACAATGCAGTACATAATTAGACTTTCCATCGATCAAGGGCTGTCATCACTATCGCTATTTATTTTTTCCATTACGCTAGCCCGCGAATTTGGCGCTGCAGATTTTTCAATATACGCAATTGCACTAAGCACAAGCCTTATGGTGACAGCAATATTCAATTCCGCGTACATCGAACCCACAGCGATAAAAGGAAAAAGAGGACTTTCTCGAGGAACAATAATTACAAAACTATCGATACTAAGCCTAATAGCGTCGTTCCTTTGTCTATTCTTCATAGAGCAGTCTCAATTTTTCCCGGTACTGGCATTCACCCTAGGAAACTCTGCACTATTCATAGTCAGAAGAATTAACGCACTAAACGGCGAACACAACAAACTAACACTAGTATCTGCAACCAGCTTCGCCCTGACCATGACATCACTATGGTTGCTCAACTACACACAAGCATCGTTATCTTTATGGCTTATAACCTATGGAGCGCTAGGCGTAACATACCTGCTGCTTTTACCCATAATAAAATACGAAAATAAAGAGAAAGTCGCCGCTGACTTAAGCAGTCTAGTCACAGCAATCATGCTGTGGATATGCAGTAATTATTTCTTTTATTACTTACCCGCTGTTGGCCGAGCCGATGAAAGCGGCCAACTTAGAATCATTTATACTTTATTCATGCCTATTCTCCAAGCAGGCACAATAGCAGGATCTTTTCTTATATCGAAAAAATCAACCAACAAAGCCGCTTTCCCTATAATTCTGTCACTTACAGCAGCCTATGGAATAATACTAATAGCTATAGGCTCTGAGACAATCCAAAGCATTACCAAAATCCCCATAACCACGCAAGAACTTGTATATGCCACACTCTTAGCAGCTGCCAATAGCAGTTCTGGACTATCATCAATATCACTACGAATGCAGAAACATATCACTCCGATCCTTACCTCTAGCACCATTTCAGCACTAACACTTATTTTGATTGGCTTTTTAGCAAAAACCTTAAATGAAATTATGATATGCATTACACTAAGTTTTTTATTAAGCATTGCTCTTTCGCAAGTCATTAGGCGCATGCACAAGTGAAAATATCAAAAATCATCATGCCTGCCATCCTTTTATTCTCGCTCGACAGCTTGATAAAAATCAATCTTGAAGACTTCAGGATTCACATATCGCACCTGCTGCTGATAATAGCGATGGCGCTAAGCGCAATATCAGCTAGAAAATGGCTTAGACAATATGCCCGCCAAAATAGAACAATTATCTTTCTGCTTATCTATCTTTCGCTTCATGCATTTATCGCCACAGACCTAAAAACATACATAGTTGTACTTTCATATTTTATCCTAGCCATAATGACACACGCTGCAATTTTTACATACGCAAACAAAATCAACTTCAATTTATTTTTTAAGCGAACCCTAATCCTGTTAGTAGCGACTGGATTCGCTCAGTATTTATTGTACGCAGTCTTTAACTATCAAATTTCACTAGGCGGTCTTTCGGACACCTATTACATCGATGGCGGCAGCATTGCCAATCGCATGCGAGGCTTTTTTCTTGAGCCTAACTGGTATGGCCTATATCTAGCTTCGGCTTTTATAGGATATATAATGACCACGGATGAAAAACGGCCTTCTATTCTCTTGATGGGCCTATCTTTTACGTGCCTATATTTAAGTGAAAATAGGCTAACGCTATACTTCGTCTTGTTGTCTACTTCTATATTTTTTTACGAAAAATACGTCCACAAAATCCAAAAACATCTCCTCATCATCGTATGCATCGCCCCAATAATATTTCTTTTAGCGCTAACCTTTAGTGATACTTTATCTGGCGCAGCTGGAGATGATCGATCAGTATCCGCAAGAAGCGTTACAGTCCTTAAAACAGCAACTTATATCGAAAAAAATTTTTCGCTACCTTCATTACTGTTTGGCAATGGCCTTTCTACCTGGGGGGAAGTCGCTTACCAGGAGAACCTATCATCTCGGGCAAGTCCAGAAAAAAGCAAAACCGCACGTGACACAAGCGAATCTTATGTAGTGGTGTTTGAACTTGGCTTAGTTGGCGCCCTTCTATTCTTTCTTGACTTTTACGCGACATGCAATATGGCAACTAAAAGGACTGAAAAAACGCAAATGATAATCCTGGTCTCCCTGGTATTTTGCGCGGCTTTTTATTACCCCACATTTTATTTCATGATGTATCTAGCACCATACTTTGCTGCCAGAACCTATTGCTCACCAAGAAGTGAATTACGACATGTTTAATCTTATCAACTCCGACCTTAAATTTATTGCACAAAACAAAGGCCTAGATCCTTCTAGCATCTCGGCAAAATTTAGGTGTGCGCTCTCCCCATCTTTTATCTGTTCATTTTTATACCGCGTGTCACACCAAGTTCACTCCTTAAAAATCCCACTACTACCAAAATTTATATGGTGGGTTAACTTCTTGCTGTTTAAGGTTGACATTGATTACAGAGCAAAGCTTTACAGCGGGATATACATGCCACACCCCATAGGTATAGTGATTGGCGACGGAGTTCATTCAACCGCCAATATGAAGATCATGCAAGGTAGTACTTTGGGTGGTAATTTAGGCCGCACATTATGCAGAAACGATAAAATAATAAAACAGCCACATTTTTTTGCAGATAGCTTTATCGGCATTAACTCTGTTGTTCTCGGCCCATTGATTTTCGAGGAAAGTGTTTGCGTAGCAGCAAACGCTATTGTCACTAAACAAATGCAGGCAGGCCTTTTATATGGAACTAATGAACAAAAATCACTAACCTCTCAGCATCAAGAGAGTTTTTTCAAATGAAGCGAATATTACACCTCATAAATGATGCAACTCCGTTACGAGGAGGCGCGCAAAGAATTTTAGCAATTCTAAGAAAAGATGATGCCGCTCAAGGAAAAGAAACGTTCAGCTTTAGCAAATATAGACAAGACAATCTTTGTGACAAACACAACATTATTGGCGGAGGGTGTTGGGCTCTCAAACTTCTATGGACTTCAATTCAATTGAAACCCGAATGGATCATCATCCATTCTCGATTTTATTTACCGTTGGTACCAATCCTTCGTTTTCTTGGAATAAAGACCTGCTTCTACGCCCATGCAGATTACAAATCAAAAAAAATTATATTTCGATTTTTTAAAACTGATAACTATATCGCAGTCTCCGAAACCGTCCGCGACGGGTTCGTTAAAATGGGAATTCTTTCTCGCAAGATAAAGTTAATTAAAAACCCTATAACAGCTGGCACTGCCGCATATCCAGAGTATCCGGCAAACACCATAGACCTAAGCTACGTAGGGGGGCTTCATCCCTGGAAGGGCATTCTGGAGTTAATAGATTATATTGCGCTATCCGACGCCAAAATTCGATTAACCATTATAGGTGACGGTCCGTTAAAAGAGCAGATCCTAGATAAAACCAAGCACCTGCCTGACAATATAAACATAACTCTTCTAGGCGAAGTTGAAAGCCCATTCACAAAAATTGCGCATTGCCATATAAATATCATGCCTTCTATTGAAGAAGGTTTCGGCTTAGTGGCAATTGAATCGATGTACCACGGTAGGATTTTAATCCACTCTGACGTTCCCGCATTAATAGAACTATGCTCCCTCGACGACTTATCAATTTCTTTCAGTCACGCCAACCCTGCATCGTTTTTAACGGCGCTCACCCATGCTATCGACTTATCGAAACAAAAAACACGAATGAAAACTCTCATCGACCGAAGTAGCTTGATAGCTAATCAGTATGGCATGCAACTATTTTTAGAAAACTATCGCGCAGCTTTGAAATAATCCGCGCAACTACCACTTCATCAGCCATCAATTAATTTGTTTATTAGTCGAATGGATAGCTAACCGCAAAGTTAGAGCACATAACAATACTCACAGCTATAAATTTTCGTGCAACGCATAGAATGCTGCGAGATCGCTCACGTATTTTATCCCAATATTATAGGAATACTGAATTTCATCATGAAGAGAATTGAGGTTCTGGGCTGCCCCATGGATGTCGCCTCCATGAACAACACCGTCGTGACAATTCGCAACGCGATTACTGCCGGCCACTTCACCCAGCACGTGGTTGTGAATGTCGCCAAGCTTGTAAACATGCGCGACGACCCTCAGTTGAGCGAATCCGTTCGTTCCTGTGACATCATTAATATCGACGGTATGGGTGTGGTGTTGGGGGCCCGCTTTCTCGGCCACTCAGTGCCCGAACGCGTCGCGGGTGTCGACCTGTTTCATGAATTGCTGGAAATGAGCGCGACTAACCACTTTTCGGTGTTCTTGTTAGGCGCCAAGGACGACGTCGTTTCCACCGCCGCCAGCAAGGTGAAGGCGCTTTACCCTGGGCTGAAAGTCGCCGGATATCACCATGGCTACTTCTGGGACGACGAAGCCGCACTGGTCGAGAAGGTTCGGGCTTCAGGTGCGCAGCTGCTGTTCGTTGCCATCACTTCGCCGATGAAAGAAAACTTTATCAACCGCTGGCGCGATCAGTTGGGTGTCACCTTTGTCATGGGGGTGGGCGGAACGTTCGATGTGGTCGCAGGGAAGGTAAAACGCGCGCCGCAATGGATGCAGAAGTACGGCCTGGAATGGCTGTACCGTGTTATCCAGGAACCCGGCAGGATGTGGAAGCGCTACTTGACTACCAACAGCAAATTCGCCTGGTTACTCATCAAGGAAAAGCTCAAGCGGTCTTGAATATCATCGCCGTGCTCGTGGCGCGGCCAAGCAATGTTAGAAACAACGATCGCGTTAGAAAACGTCAGACCTTCGAGGCGTCCTACACGAGTATTCTTGAGCAATAATCGCGAGATAAATCTCACTGAGAAATGCCTCCAGAGGTCCACTCTCGTCGAGTTCGAATCAATAACTATACTTAACGCTACTGGACGCTCAGAGTTTTTGGCCTTGCACGCGAGCTTCTTAGCTTCACCGCCAATACCGACGATGCATCAAAAAGGAATCTACCATGACCAAACTACTTGCTTCCGTTCTAATGCTGTCTTTGAGTGCCTCCGTTTTGGCCGCTGAGCCTTCCGCAGCGTCTTCTGCTCCAGGCACACCTGCAAAACCCGCAGCAAACGCTCCTTTGAGTCTGAACACCCCTCTCGTGGGCAGCCTGACCACAGGGACTGCTCTCGGCATCGGCGCCGCGGTTGTTGCCGGCGCCGCTGCGCTGTCATCCAGTGGTGGCGGAAGCAACAATGACGGCGGCACTACTGGCACTACCGGCACCACAGGCACCACCGGTACACGCTAAGCGCACCGCAAGGTCGATAGCCTTCTACCACCCGGAGCAATCCGGGTGGTTCCGTTTTGATGTGTTCCCTCCACAAGTGTCCTCAATCATGATTCGTAGTTTGTCGCTCGCTGTGCTTGCAGGTATTACCCTGCAAGGCTGTATGTTCTCACCCGGTCAACACCTGGATACCAGCCAGGTCGGCCGTGAAGGCTCACCGGAAAGCAGTCGGATCGAGTTGATTCCGATAACGCCTAAACTGATTGCCCAGAACGCGGCGACAAAAGTGCAAGCCTCGATGCCCGCCGAGTTGTTGGCGTACAAGCCGGGTGCTTACCGGATTGGCGCCAATGATGTGTTGTACATCACTGTGTGGGACCATCCTGAGTTGACTGCGCCATCGGGTGCGCAACAGCAAATTGATGCGAACGGTCGCCTGGTACGCCCGGACGGCACCCTGTTTTACCCCTATATCGGCAATATTCATGCCGCAGGTAAAACCATCGAGGAGCTACGCGGTTTTATTGCTGAGCGCCTGACTCAATTCGTCGACAGCCCTCAGGTTGACTTGAGTGTTTTGCGGTTTGCCAGTCAAAAAGTCGTTATTTCCGGTGCTATTTTGAAAGCCGGTCAACAACCCATTACTACTTCGCCGCTCAGTGTCGTCGAAGCCATGGGTACTGCTACTGTCGATCCATTGAATGCCGACCTTGCCGGCCTGACACTGACCCGGGACGGACGTGAGTATCCGCTCGACCTGGACTCGCTTAACAGCAAAGGCTCGCTGTTGCATAACGTCTATTTGAAAGATGGCGATCAGTTGTACCTGCCCTACAACGACCGGAAAAAGATCTACGTCATGGGTGAGGTCAACCAGCCTCAGGCGCTCACGTTCAAAATCAATCGGATGAATCTGGCAGACGCGGTCGGAACGGTCGGTGGACTGAACCAGACCACCTCCAACGGCAATGCGCTGTATGTCATTCGAGGTGCCGAGAACCTTGAAACCGAGCCGGCAAAAGTCTTTCAACTGGAAGCCGAATCGCCTACCGCGTTTGCTCTCGCCAGCCGCTTCGATCTGCAACCCCAGGACATTGTCTACGTCGGCCCTGCAGGCGTGACCCGCTGGAACCGCTTGATCAGCCAGTTGCTACCTTCGGCCGCTATCCTGGGTACCGGAGCAGCGGCTCAAAACAATCTCAGTGAAGCCAGCAGTCGATAAGGTTTGAGCCGCTTTGAAAACTTTGCGTAACAGCTCATGCCTGGCGGTGGGATTACTGCTGTGTGGCTGCAATCCCTTGATGCAAGCGTCCCTGGATACCTTTAAGGCCTCCACACTGGGCGTCCAGCCGCTGGAGTTGACTGCGGCGCAAGTGGACGCCGTGCCCTATGCGCAGATCAAGGTCACCACCGACGCCAGCGAAGGTGTATTGGCCAAGCTACGTCAGCAGGGCGACCTGGAGTTCTGGGTCGCCTCCGGCAAACAGGTGTTGTTGATGCGCGACGGTCTGGTCGTGCGCAGCGTCGGCCTGGGCATCAATCTCGACGGCACGCGCTTCGACGGTGAGTCGCCGTTCAAGCTTGGCTTGCAGCGATTGCCCGACGGCTACAGCAGTACCCGCTGGATAGATGTCTATCAGGGGCCGCAGGTCGGACTGGCGGTCAACAGTCGTTTCAGCCGACAAGACATCGAAACCGTCACCATCCTGGACAAAGACTATGCGCTGCTGCGCATAGACGAACGCATCGACATACCCGAGCTGGGATTCAAGGCCACCAACCGTTTTTGGGTCAGGCCTGACGATGGCTTGATCCTGCAGAGCGAACAACATCTCACGCCGGAACTTTTCTTGAAGATTGTGCAATTGCGCCCTGACCGGGAGACGGCTCGGTGAGATATTCGAAAACGCTGTCGGCTTGCCTGTTGCTGGCCAGTTCTGCGATGGCTCAGGCCGCTGTCACGGTCACGGGTGATGTAAAAAACGCCGGTTCCTTCGCGTTCGTGCCAGGTGCACGCTTGCTCGATGCCGTCAGCCAGGGACGCCCGAACGCCGAAAGTTACTGGCTGGCCGCCGCCTGGCTGCACCAGCCACTGGTGGAGCAGCAAGTCCGCCTTAAAGCCGGCGTGCTGTTCGATCTGAAATTGCTGCAACGTGGGGCCTTGCTTGAAGAAAAAAGTAGCCTTGCGGCCCTGGCGGCGCGCCTGTTTGAAGAGGTCAGCCGACTGCCCGTTACCGGCCGCAGAGTCGCGATGCTCGACCCCGTGGCGCTGGAGGTTGCGTTCGCCCGCAACTACTCGCTCAGTGACGGCGACCGGCTGACTTACCCTGTACGCCCGACTACGGTCACCGTGGTGGGCGCCGTTGAACAGCCTTGCGCGCTGCCTTATCGCGCCCTGCAGCCCGTCCAGGAATATCTGAAGAGCTGTCTGCCGGTGACCGACGCAGATGCCGATTACCTGTGGCTGATTCAGCCCGATGGCCAGGTCAGGCGAGTCGGTAACGCCGCCTGGAACCGCGAAGACGGGGTGTTTGCCGCCGCAGGCAGCACAATCCTGGTGCCCGTGCGAAACGATGATCCGGACCTGCCCACACCCGACTTGAACGAGCAGCTTGCCCAGTTTCTCGCCACCCAACCGCTGCCCGAGGTGGCCCCTTGAAGTTACGTTTCGCCGCCGTAGTGTTGTTGTTGCCCTACAGCTTGGCTCATGGAGAGCCGCGTTTTACCCAGAATGATTTCGGTGGTGTGGGTTTGTTGCAAACCCCCACCGCACGGATGGCACCCGCTGGCGAATTCAGCCTGAACGCCAACCGGACAGACCCCTATTCGCGCTATAGCATTTCAATACAGCCCCTTGATTGGCTGGAAGGCAGCTTTCGGTATACCGCTATCAGCGACCGTAAATACGGGGCCGAGGCATTCAGTGGCGACCAGAGCTATAAAGACAAGGCGGTCGATGTCAAAGCCCGCCTCTGGCAAGAAAGCCACTGGTTGCCCGAGGTCGCGCTCGGCTTTCGGGATGTCGGGGGCACCGGCCTGTTTTCCAGCGAATACTTTGTGGCGAACAAACGTTACTACGATCTGGATTTCAGCCTGGGCATCGCTTGGGGCTACATCGGTAACCGCGGGGATATCGATAACCCGCTGGGGTACCTCAATGAGCGCTTTGATACACGCCCGGTAAACACGGGCGCGGACGCGGGCAACGTCAATACCAACGCGTATTTTCGTGGCTCGCCCGCGTTGTTTGGCGGTGTGGCCTATCAGACGCCCTGGGCGCCCTTGAGCCTGAAACTCGAGTTCGACGGTAACGACTACGAGCACGAGCCGCTGGACAATAGCCTGAAGCAGGACTCGCCCATCAACATCGGGGCGGTGTTCAAGCTAACTGACTCAGTCGATTTGACCGCCGGTTGGGAGCGCGGCAACACCGCGTTGTTCGGTATTACTTTTCATACCAATTTCACCAGCCGCAAGGCGCCGGCCAAACGCTACGACCCAGCTGTCGAAGCGCTGCCGGCACAAGAGCCAACCACGCCGCTCGATCAGGTCGACTGGGCTGGGGTTTCCAAACGGCTGGAAAACAACGCAGGTTATAAGGTTGAGCGTATTGCTCAGCGCGATTCCGAGCTGATTGTGTATGGCGAGCAGTCGCGCTATTTCTACTCCGCCAAAGGCGTAGGCCGGGCCAGCCGGATTCTGGACAACAGCGCGAATGACGAAATCGACTGGTTCACGATGGTGAACAAGCGTTACGACATGCCCGTGGAAGAAACCAGTGTGCCGCGCGACACCTTCCGGGCCGTGGTGAACAACCAACAAGACCTTACAGACCTGCACCGCACCACCGAATTGAACCGGGCCACGCCGCACATTGAAAACACGCTGTACACCCAGGCGCTCGAGCGTTTCACCTATGGTATCGGCTTGGGTTACAAGCAAAACATTGGCGGTCCCGACGGCTTGCTGTACCAGCTGACTGCTGATGTGGACGCAGAATACCGCTTTACCCGCAGCACGTGGACGAGCGGGGTCATCAGCACCAATCTGCTGAACAACTTTGACAAGTTCACGTACGACGCGCCAAGCAATCTGCCCCGAGTGCGGACCGATTTGCGCAAGTACGTCATCACCTCTGATGTAACGATGCCGACATTCCAGCTCAACCATGCCAAGCAACTGGATCAAGACTTGTTTGGCATGGTGTATGGCGGTTATCTGGAGTCAATGTTCGCCGGGGTCGGCGGTGAATTGCTGTACCGCCCCATGGGCGAGCGCTGGGCCATGGGTGCTGATTTGAACTTTGTACGCCAGCGTGACTTTGACCAGGGTTTTGGTCTGCGCGATTACGATACCGTGACCGGTCACATCACCACCTATACCGAACTGCCGTTCGAATTGCAGGCGGCGGTCAGTGTTGGACGTTACCTGGCGCGCGATTGGGGGGCCACGGTCGATCTGTCGCATGAGTTCAGTAACGGCGTGAAGTTCGGTGGCTGGGTTACCCGCACCACGGCCTCGAAAGAAGAGTTCGGCGAGGGTAGCTTCGACAAAGGCATATATATCTCGGTCCCCTTCGACGAGTTGATGAGCGTTTCCACGATGCGTCGCGCCAACCTGGTCTGGGCTCCGCTGACCCGCGATGGTGGTGCGCGTCTTAACCGCCAATATTCGCTGTACACAATGACCGATGGCCGCGACAAAGATGCGTTCTATAAGAACTTTGAGAAAATCACCGAATGAGTTCGTTACTCCTGGGTGTCACACAACTTTCCCAAAGCCTACGCACGCTGTTTTTCATCGGCGTCAGTGTGGTCTTGCTGACAGCCGCTTTGCGAGCGCAACCGGTTCCAGAAGCCTTTGCCCAGGAAGACAAGCTGCATCACCTGCTTGGTTTTTTCGCGTTGTCTTTTAGTTGCCAGCTGGCCTTCCTGCGGGTCAAGGCACGCTGGATCGCCTTGAGCTGTCTGCTGACGGGGATCCTGATCGAATATGCCCAAGCACTGATGCCGCTGCGCACGGCATCACCTTACGACGCCTTGGCCAATGCTGTCGGTGTGTCGATCGGCTTGATTGCGTGGCGTTGGGTGCAACCCGTCAAACAGTCCACTGAGCTCCCGGACACTTAAGACTATGGCTTGCCCCGTGAGCATAGCGACAACACGGCTGAAAACATCAAAACACTGAATCGACGCCACCCATTTCTGTTATGCGGTTTTGAATAAGAAAGGCCTGTAAACGTCAGTTAGGCGAATGTAGTCCTCTGTAGGAGCGAGCTCGCTCGCGATGGTCGTTAACGATAACGCGTATTTACTGGCTAAACGCGGCGTTCTTGAGCCCATCGTCGGAACTCCGCCCGGAGCAAGCTCGCTCCTACAATTTCCTTAACTGAACAGCATTGCTGTAAACGGTATTTTTTTGCTCTTGGGTGCCGCATTTTTTGAGCGGCCATAAACTTTTTCAAGGCAGACCACTATGAACGCTTCCAGATCACCGATCGACGCTGTCTATAAGTCGTCGGACCCTTTTGCACCGGGCAATATGGTTTTTGGACAGCCATTCACCGAGGGCAACAGTGGATTGATGGCTTGGTTGCGGACATACGAAAGTGCGCCCTCCACTGTCACCCCACAGCCAAAGTTATTGGTGGAGCGCATCGGGCTCTTTCCTTCCTCAGGTGATATTCGGCGCATGGTCGGTAATCCCATTGCGCTACTCGAGTACTTGCGGACCCTGTATGCCAGTGAAGCACTGGATGTGGATGACAGTGACGGCCTGAGCCTGACGTTCGCTGAATGGCGTTTCAAGATCTGCCCATCGGAGAGCGAGATCCTGTTGAAGGTTGAGAGTCGAGGCGATGTTGCACTGATGCAGAAAAAAACTGCAGAGCTGCTGGAGCGGATCGAAGAAGAAAATAGTAGTGAATCCTGGTGAGTCCACTCCGCCAGAACTCGAATCAAAACCTACAACCTTGACGATCCGCCGGGAGTGCGCCAGTGAGGCTGCATGAATGCCTTTTCTGCCCCCGAAAGAGTGACTGCGAAAGAGTTCAAGAGCCTCTCAGCCGTATACTTTGGAATACTCGTACTCAGCATGATAATCGCGAGCCCTAGCATGAGGGCCGTGCGGGGAATTTTGCGAACTTCCTTTCTCTCCAGCCTGAAAAGAAATACGCACGCCGCGGCTGACCCCACAACCGCCCCGGCAATCGCTTCCGGCAGAGGATGAATCGTCTGCCCGACATACTGCACGCTGAACCACCAGGTCGACAGCAGCCCCGCCCCCAGTGCCAGCCATCGAAGGCGATGATCCAGTTGGCGCAATAGCAAACTCAGGACAACGGTCGACACCAGGCATGCATTCATTGCGTGGCCGCTGATGACCGCGATATCCAGGCTTTCCAGGCCGATACCCCAGCCCTTGAACAGCACTTTACTGAGACCTACGACGAAATAGGCTACGAACAGTACGCCTAGCCATAGGAGGGCGAGTTTTCTGGATGCCATGCTCCATAACCAACCAGCGACGACCATGGCCGCTGGAAGCATGATGGTGATTCCGGCGTATTGTGCGATGTACAGTTTTGACACCAATCTACTTTCTCACGTCTCATGCAATTTCCCAGTGTGATGGACACTGGCCGCGTGCACAGTAGATACCACGTTCATCGATCAACAAAGCACTTCAGACGATTCTCTACGACAACCACTGAATAACTGGCGATGTGCATTGCCAGTCCGTCCTCTACCAGCGCATCCAGCAAGGCAGCTTGTGCCGCGAAGCGCAGGTCGAGGTTGAGTTTTCGAGAGGCGTGCATCTGATCGATCAGAACATGGGTCACTTGATAAGGGGTGTTGCCCCTCAGACGCCCCAACCAGACGGGGATTTTTTTTGCGGTTTTGGATGGACTGATATCCAGCACGCCCGTTGCCTTGTCCGAAGCGGTGTTTTTCGAAACCTCCACGATTTCTTCAAACACGCCGGTCAACTTTTTTAGTGCGTAGCCAAGCATCAAATCATCAAACGCATCCAAAAACATATACCTCTTCACGTTGTGAAGTTATTTCTACAAACACGAATTCTCAATATCACATTACACTTTATTTTATATATGTACTGGACGTATTCTAACGATCAAAATCTCCGCCAGATAACATTACATTTGTTACCGCGGAGATTAACCTTGCCAGGGTGTTAATTGACTTTTTATAACAATTATTGAGCCCGCAATCGAACTATATAGACTTCAACGATATCGGTAATTACACGTAAGGTGCCGCGAGCGTTATCAGAAGACTCGGGCGTCAGATGATCTGATTGCCAGGCGCTGACCGTCAGATCAGTTGAACCTGTGAGCCCGCCTGGCATCCTATTCATCTATACGGCGCCCGACCTTTCAAACACCTGTTTTCAGGTTGTTGCCGCAGGGGCCATCGATACACGTACATGCCCTTGAGTGGCTGTCAGCGCTCGGGTAATGTCATCAGACCCATAGGACAGAGCACGCCCATGACTTCCAAGCTGGAACAACTTAAGCAAATGACCACCGTGGTTGCCGACACCGGCGACTTCGAAGCTATCGCTCGCGTTAAACCCGTGGACGCCACCACCAACCCTTCCCTGCTGCTCAAGGCCGCGGCCATTCCTGCGTATGCCGAGCTGCTGAACGCCAGCGTCAATGACTGCAAGGGCGATGTGGGCCTGGCCAGCGACCGTTTTGGCGTGGCCGTGGGGCAAGAAATCCTCAAAGTGATCCCGGGCCGTATTTCCACCGAAGTGGATGCGCGCCTGTCGTTCGACACTGATGCCATGTTGAAGCGTGCACATCGCCTGATCGAGCTGTACGACAAGGCCGGTATTGGCCGCGACCGCGTGCTGATCAAGATCGCGTCCACCTGGGAAGGCATCCGCGCTGCCGAGATCCTGGAAAAGGAAGGCATCCAGACCAACCTGACCCTGCTGTTCTCCTTCGCCCAGGCAGCCGCCTGTGCCGACGCCGGGGTGTTCCTGATTTCGCCGTTCGTGGGCCGTATCTACGACTGGTACAAGAAAGCCAACGGCAACGACTACACCGGCGCGGATGATCCGGGCGTGCAGTCGGTGACGCGCATCTACAACTACTACAAGGCCAATGACTACAAGACCGTGGTCATGGGGGCGAGCTTCCGCAACCTGGGCCAGATCGAGCAGCTGGCCGGCTGCGACCGCCTGACCATCAGCCCGGACCTGATCGACAAGCTGGCCGCAGATACCGGCAAGCTGGAGCGCAAACTGGTGCCAGGCCATGCCGGTGAAGCGCGCCTGAGCCTCAACGAATCGCAGTTCCGCTGGTTGTCCAACGAAGATGCGATGGCGACCGAGAAACTGGCTGAAGGCATTCGTCAGTTCGCACGGGATCAGGAGAAGCTTGAGGCGCTGTTGCAGGCCAAGCTGTGATCTGAGTGGGTGTAATGCAAAAAGGGCGAACCCTCACAGGTTCGCCCTTTTTTGTATGTGTTTGGTGACTGTCAGGACGCCATCGCGAGCAGGCTCGCTCCCACAGGGATTTGCGGGATGGCTTTGGTCGTGTGCTGAACGAAGAACCTGTGGGAGCGAGCCTGCTCGCGATGGGGCCAGTCCGGCCCACATCACTTCAGGGGATCAGTGCCGCTCCAGCGCATTCACCAGGTCATGGAAGGCTTCACGATTGGTGTCGTTCAGGCCCATGAGGATCTTGTGCGCTTCGAGCACCTTGATCCGCACCACTTCTTCGGACTGATCCTGGTCTGGCAGGTCGTCCAGGCATTCCGGGCACGGCACCGGCTGATCAACGATGTTGAACACCTGCTCGAAGCCCATCGACTGCAGCAGACGGGTGATGTCTTCGTGGGTGGTGACGACGGTCGGCAGCAGGCCGACTTTCTGCCGCGACAGGATCGACAGCTTGGCCAGCAGGCCAAGTGTGGTGCTGTCGATGCTGCGGGTTTCGGTCAGATCGATCACGATCGTGTTGAAATTCAACGCGCTGAAGATCCGCTCAATAGTCGCATCCAACGCCGAACACAGGGTCAGGCGAACTTCACCGACGAACTTCAGGACGAAGGTGCCATCCTGCTCGGCGAACTGGATTCTACCGGTACTCATCAAAGATTCCTGCTCAACACCAACAGGGCGATATCATCCGGCATCTCCCCTAGCGTGGCCAATCCAAAAACCTGCCGCAGCCCATCCAGGGTGCCGCCCGCAGCCTTGACCCGTTGGGGCAACGCTGCCTCTTTTTCTTTGAGTGTGGGTTCTGGCAAAAGGTCCAGAATACCGTCAGACATCAGCGTCAGGCTGAACGTCGGTGGCAGTTCCAGCACGTGGTCTTCGTAGGTGGCTTCGTTGAAGAGGCCCACCGGCAGACCACGCCCTTCCAGATAACGAACACTGTCTGGCGTGTACAACACTGGCAACGGCAGATGACCGCCGATGCTATAGGTCAACAAACCGGTCTCCTCGTCGATGACTCCACCGACCATTGTGACGTGTTTACCCAGCTTACAACTGATCAGGCCCCGGTTGATATGACCAAGAACCTCTGAAGGCTTGAATTCCGGCAAGGTGCCGCTGCGCTTGGATTCGAACAGCAAGCGCGTGGTCATGAACTTCAACAGCACGGTGACGAAGGCTGAAGAGGCGCCGTGACCGGAAACGTCCGCCAGGTAAAAGGCGACCCGGCGCTCGTCGACCCGGAAGTAGTCGACGAAATCACCCGACAGGTACAGCGACGGGATGATCTGGTGAGCGAATTTGAACTCGTCGATGGTCCAGGGGCTGACCGGCAGCATGTTCATCTGCACCTGGCGACCGGCGTTCTGGTCCTCCTGGAGCAGGTTCAGGCTGGCTTCGAGCTCGCGGTTGGCCTTTTCCAGCTTCTCGCGGTAGCGCTGGTTCTCCAGCAACAGGCGCGCACGATCCAGGGCCCGGCGCACGGAGTGCTCGAGCACGGCCAGATCTTCGAGAGGCTTGATCAGGTAGTCCGCTGCGCCCAGGCGCAGGGCTTCGACCGCGTCGTTCATCACGCCGGCACCCGACACCACGATCACCGGCGTTTGCGGCGAACGTTCGGTCACCTGGCGAATGAGTTCGAGTCCGCCCATCTGCGGCATGCGCAGATCGCAGATGACCAAGTCGGGCTTGTCTTGCTCGAATACCTGAAGACCCTGCTGACCATTGCTGGCCTGCAAGACGCTGAAACCACTGTCTTCCAAATAGGCGGCGAGGCTCGCGCGCACTACTTCGTCATCATCGATTATCAGCAGCGTGGCACTGGTTTTTGGCATGTGGGCAAACGGCGCCAGAATTAGGTTGGCGTAGCAGACGGGGACTTTGGCCCGGTACTGACTACTGGATTCGCTTTCTAGCCTCTCTGTCGCACCGCTTTCGGGCATTTGCCCTACACACATGTACACCAGAGGTGCCCTTCTAAGGCGCAGACGGTACTCCCATCCGCGGGGCGTTTCAAGCTCACGCCGATGGTCGCTTGACGTCTTTATTTGTCAAATCACCGAGAGTTATAAGAACAGGCAAATCCGTAACCCAATGGAAGGATGGAACCCATGAGTCAAACCGCTCGGGACTGCAGCGAAAAGCGCGGTTTTATCCGCATGCAGGTCTTCGCAGACAAAAAAGGCGGCCTTGATGGCCGCCTTCTCAATTTACCGGTCGAGGTTAAAAATCGTCTTCAACCTGACCGTCTTTCACCTTGAATTCACGGTTCTGCAAGTACGCATTACGGATGAAGGTGTACTTGTCGCCGGTGATCAGCTTCTCGCTCGACAGCAGGTTGGCACGGGTATCGACGATGTCCAGTGCGTGGAACGAGTTACGCACCGGAACGTCGTCTACGTAACGATAAGCACCGGTATAGCTGTCGACGTACTTGGACGGCGCATCACGCAAGGTGCTTGGCCCCAGCAGGGGCAGCATCACGTAAGGGCCGCTGCCGACACCCCAGTAACCCAGCGTCTGACCGAAGTCTTCGTCATTGCGCTGCAGGCCCATTTTGGTGCCGACATCAATGACGCCCAGCAAACCGAAGGTGGTGTTGAAAATGATTCGTGCGGTATCAACGCCTGCGGCGTGAGGTTTGACCTGCAGGATATCGTTGGCCAGGTTGCGCACATCGCCGATGTTGCGGAAGAAGTTGTGAACACCGTCTTCGACAAACTGCGGCGTCACGTACTGGTAGCCCTGGGCCAGGGGTTTGAGCGCGTAAGTGTCGAGCACATCGTTGAACTTGTAAATCGGGCGGTTGACGCTTTCCCAAGGATCATCTTCCGTGGCTGCCTGGGCAACGAACGGAACCAGCATCACACTGGCGCATACACAAATCCTGGCTAGATGATTGCTCCAGCGCATAGAAAAAAACTCCTTGGTTTGTACTGGCCCGGGCGCTTGGCCCAGGCAATAAGCTGGCAAGTATAAGGCGTAAACGCCGTTTAAGGCACTTTGCACGGAATCCACACCGAAGGAATCGTGCCCAAAGTGGGCGATTCAAACCCATGTCACTCAACTGTCACCGTCACCCACTAGCCTTCAGGCTATTTCAGGGACGTATACATGCCGCTCGCCGAAGCCTTGCCCCAAACCGCACCCAGCCTGACCGCCGTACTGTTCGGCCTGAGTGGCTGCCTGGTGGATTTCGGCGCACACACGCACCGGCACGGCAGCCACTCGGCCGAACACGCCGAGGCCACACCCGGCGCACTGGATAGCCTGCGCAGCTTGCAGCGCCAGCAAATCCCCTGCGCCTGGCTCGATGAACTGCCCCCTGCCCTCAGCCAATCCCTGGCCGCTGCGCTGCCGGAATGGATCAAACCTTCGCAACATCCAGCAACAAACACCCCATGGCCCGCCCCGAATGCCTGCTGGCAAGCCTTGATGACCCTGAACGTCGAGCGACTCGACGGCTGCGTGCTGGTGAGCGGCGAACCCCGCTTGCTGCAAGCGGGTCTCAATGCCGGGTTGTGGACCATCGGCCTGGCGTCCTGCGGCTCGCTGTGCGGGTTGACGCCTGAGCAATGGCAAGTGTTGAGCCCGCAGGAGCGCGACATCAAACGCGCCAAGGCGACGATGCAACTGTTCGGTCTGGGCGTACATTCAGTGATCGATCACCTCGGTGAACTCGACACCTGCCTGGCCGATATCAGCTTGCGTCGGCTCAAAGGCGAAAAGCCCTGATCGAGATCATGCACGTTGGGCGCGAGTGGATTAATCTAAAGGTCAGGCATCGACTTTTGGCCTGCCGCCACGGTCTATGCCAGTGCCTATCGATTAAAGAAGGAAGAACGCCATGCCTGCCCGCGAACTGCAAGAACAGCTCAATGCCCTGCGCGAGCAATTGGAACAGAATCCTCCATTGTCTGATGCCGAACGCGCCGAGTTACACGAACTGATGCAACAGATCGAGTTGAAGCTTGAGCTCGAAACCAAAACCCAGGATTCCAGCCTCGCCGATGGCGTCAACCTGGCCGTGGAACGCTTCGAACTCGAACACCCTACCCTTGCCGGCACCCTGCGCAACATCGGGCAGGCCTTGGCCAACATGGGGATCTGAACCCTGCTGATGCAAAAAAGCCCTGCTATCGCCAGCAGGGCTTTTTCGTTTCTGCGACTGACAATGCAAATCCCCTGTAGGAGCGAGCCTGCTCGCGATGAGGCCGGCACATCCAACATCAATGTTGCCTGACACTCAGCCATCGCGAGCAGGCTCGCTCCTACAATTGGATCTTCATTGACGGACCAGGCGATGGTTCGGCAGTTGCACCTCTTCAGTGCTGCGATACGGGTTGATATCCAGCCCGCCACGACGCACATAACGCGCATACACCGTCAGTTTCTCCGGTTTCAGCAACCGCTGCAGGTCGAGGAAGATCCGCTCTACACACTGCTCATGGAAGTCCGAGTGCTGGCGGAAGCTGACGATGTACTCGAGCAGGCTCGCGTGATCCAGCGCCGCGCCACGGTACTCCACCGCCACACTGCCCCAGTCCGGCTGGCTGGTGACCGGGCAGTTGGACTTGAGCAAATGGCTGTGCACGCTCTCTTCGACAATGCGCGAATCATCGCAACGCAGCAGTTCCGGCCGTGGATGCTCGTAGTTGCTGACGCTGATATCCAACTCATCGATGCACACGCCCGGCAAGGCCACGACGCCTTCGCTCTCGACATCCTTGAGACTGCGAATACGCACGCCCACCGGCTTGCCGGCAGCCGCCGACAAGTCCTTGGCCAGCGTCGCTTCAAGGCTCGCGGTATCGGCAAACGGCGTCTGGTTCAGGGAGTTGAGGTACAGCTTGAACGACTTCGACTCGATGATGTTCGGCGAATCCGCCGGAATGCTGAATTCGCCGATCGCCACCACCGGTTTGCCCGACGGCAGCAACCAGGACAGCTCGAAGCAGTTCCAGAAGTCCACGCCTTTATACGGCAGGGTTTGCGCCGTCAGGCCCAGTTCCGCCCACTTCGCGGTACGCGGGATCGGGAACAGCAAAGACGGCGTGTAGGTGGCGATGTATTCGCTGGACTTGCCCAGCGGCGAGTGTTCGGCTGCGGGATGCATGGCGGAAACCTGACTGAAGAATCAGCGGATTCTATCAGCCTTTGCTCCCGCCTTTGAGTGCTTACTGACTGACAGTCAATTTGCCGACCATGCCGGCCTGGTAATGACCGGGGATATTGCAGGCAAATTCCAGATTGGTGGCCTTGCTGAAGGTCCAGGTCAACTCGGCGGTCTTGCCCGGCTCCACCAGCACGCTGTTGGGGTCGTCATGCTTCATGCCGTGGTCCATTTTGCTGTGATCCATGCCGGCCATGTTGCCGTGGTCCATTGCCTTCATGCCGGTGGGTGTCAGCATGCCGCTCTGTTGCATCTGCAACATTTCCTGCTGGTGTTTGGCGTGCATCGCCGCATCCCCCAGGTTGAGCTCATGCAACAACTGGCCTTTATTGACCAGCACGAAGCGCACGGTTTCCCCGGCCTTGATGTCGATGGACTGCGGCGTGAAGGACATGTCCTCCATCACCACCTCGATGCTGCGGGTCGCCTTGGCCGCCGGGGCCGGCTGACCGAAATCGAAGGTATGCCCGGCGTCCGCCCACACCGGTGAACTCAGCGCCAGCAAACAAACGATTTGCGCCACGGATTTGCGTAAAAACATCGTCATACTCCAACAAGATAAGGCTCAGCATGGGCAAAACTCTAAACTGCTGCCACTGCCCGCAACCTGACAGCCAGATTACAACTTTGTCAGGTTGCCCTGTGCCAATGCTGCCCACGGTATAAAGCGTTCGTTCCACTTGCCAAGAGTCGCCCATGAAACTGCTGATCGTCGAAGACCAACCGAAAACCGGCCATTACCTGCGCCAGGGCCTGGCCGAGGCCGGGTTCAACACCGAACTGGTGGCTGACGGCAACACCGGTCAGCAATTGGCCCTCAGCGGCGAATATGCCCTGCTGATTCTCGATGTGATGCTGCCGGGGCGTGATGGCTGGCAGATTCTGCAAGCAGTGCGCAGCGCCGGCCTGGACACGCCGGTACTTTTCCTGACCGCCCGTGACGCCGTGGAGGACAGGGTTCACGGCCTCGAACTGGGCGCCGATGACTATCTGGTCAAGCCGTTTGCCTTCTCCGAACTGCTGGCCCGGGTCCGCAGCCTGTTGCGTCGCGGCAGCACCACGCCGCAGGAGACCAACCTGCAACTGGCCGATTTGCGCCTGGACCTGATCCGGCGCCGGGTCGAGCGCAGCGGCCAGCGTATCGACCTGACCGCCAAGGAATTCGCCCTGCTGGAAATGCTCCTGCGCCGCCAGGGCGAAGTCCTGCCCAAGTCGCTGATTGCGTCCCAGGTCTGGGACATGAATTTCGACAGCGACACCAATGTCATCGAGGTGGCGATCCGTCGTCTGCGCCTGAAGATCGACGATGAATTCCCCAACAAGCTGATCCATACCGTGCGCGGCATGGGCTACGTCCTTGAAGAGCGCCCCGCCTGATGCGCCAACTGTCCTTGAGCAGCCGCCTGGCGCTGCTGTTTGCCGCCTGCACCGCCGTGGTGTCGCTGTTCGCCGGGGTGCTGTTCAGCCGCGCCAGTGAGGCGCACTTCGTTGAGCTCGACCAGCAACTGCTGGATGGCAAGTTGATTGGCTTGCGTCGGGCCCTGCACGATCTTCAGTCGAGTGACAGTGGCGTGAAACTGGCCGAGGAATTGAGTCGGCAAGCTGGCCTGCCCCTGCGAATCACCGGCAGCGACGGCCAGCGCTGGTATGACAGCTCGACCAACATTCCCCAGGCATTGCCGCGCCAGCCCGGGTTGTCGACGGTGAGCCATGAAGGCACGGATTACCGTGTGCTGAATGCGCCGCTTTTCGTGGACAACCCCGAATCACCGCAACTGACCCTGCTGCTGGACATCACCCACCACCAACACTTTCTGCAACGCATGCAGCATTTGATCTGGCTGACCGTCGGCCTGTCAGCCCTGGCCACCGCACTGCTGGGCGCCTGGGCGGCACGCAGCGGTTTGCGCCCGTTGCGGCGGATCAGTGTGGTGGCCAGCGGTGTTTCCGCGCAATCGCTGAACTCGCGCTTGCCTGAAGAAAACATGCCGCCGGAACTGGCGGAAATGTCCCACAACTTCAACGCCATGCTCGGACGCCTCGACGACTCGTTTCAGCGCCTGTCCGCGTTCTCCGCCGACATTGCCCATGAACTGCGCACGCCGCTGTCGAACCTGCTGACCCACACCCAGGTCACCCTCACCCGCCCGCGCCCCATCGAGGACTACCGCGAAGCCCTGCACAGCAACCTTGAGGAGCTGCAATGGATGGCGCAATTGGTCAACGACATGCTCTATCTGGCGAAATCCGATCACGGCTTGTTAATGCCCAAATGCGAGCCACTGGAACTGGCGGAGGAAGCGGATCTGCTGCTGGAGTTCTTTGCGCCATTGGCGGAAGACGCCCGTGTCACGCTCACCCGTGAAGGGCTGGGCCGCATGGAGGGTGATCGCAGCATGTTGCGGCGGGCGCTGTCGAACCTGCTGGACAACGCACTGCGGTTCACGCCGGTCGATGGCGAGGTTCGGGTGCGAATCGTCGATCAGCCAAAAGAATTGCGCCTGACCGTTGAAAACACGGGCCAACAGATTACCGAAGATCTATTGCCGCGCCTTTTTGACCGGTTTTACCGGGCCGATCCTGCGCGTCGTGAAGGCAGTAGCGAACATGCGGGACTGGGGTTGGCGATCACGCAATCGATCATCCGTGCCCATGGCGGGCAGATTCGTTGCGAATCGGAGAAGGGGTGGACTAGGTTTGTGATCGATTTGCCAAGGGAAGATTGAGGCCGGCAGTTGCGGCCTCATCGCGAGCAAGCTCGCTCCCACAGGGTCTGGGGGTGTTCACAAATACATGATTCAACCCGGTCTACTGTGGGAGCGAGCTTGCTCGCGATGGCGGTGTTACTGGTTACGAATATCTCAGTGCATAAGCCGGCTCAATCTTCGCCGCCCGCCAAGCCGGGTAAACCGTGGCCAGGAAGCTCATGACAAACCCTGCCGTGCAGATCAGCGCCACATCCGCGCCTTGCAGTTCAGACGGCAGGTTGCTGACGAAGTACACGTCGGAACTGAAGATGTGCTGTCCGCTGACCCGCTCGATCCAGCCCACGATCTGGCTGACGTTCAGCGCGGCAATCACGCCCAACACACCGCCAATCAGGGTGCCGACAATCCCGATCACCGTGCCCTGCACCATGAAGATCGCCATGATCTCCCGTGGTGTGGCGCCGATGGTGCGCAGGATCGCGATGTCCGCGCCCTTGTCGTTCACCACCATGATCAGCGTCGCGATGATGTTGAACGCCGCCACCGCGACGATCATCAGCAACAGCAGGCCGATCATGGTTTTTTCCATTTTCATTGCGCTGAACAGGCTGCCCTGGGTGTGGGTCCAGTCGTCAGCCTTGTAGGCGGCGCCCAGCCCCGTGGCGATGTCGTTGGACACTTGCGGCGCGGCATACAGGTCCTTCACCGCCAGGCGCACGCTCTGCACCTGATTCGGCTCCCAGTGCTGCATCTGCGCGGCATCGGCCATGTGGATCAGCGCCATGGTGCCATCCAGTTCCGCACCGACCTTGAACACGCCGACCACATTCAGCCGTTGCATGCGCGGGGTGATGCCGCCCGGCGCATTGCTGACTTCCGGCACGATCAGGGTGATCTTGTCGCCGACGTTCAAGCGGAAGCGGCGCGCCGTGATCTCACCGATCACCACGCCGAATTCGCCCGGTTTCAGGGCTTCGAGGCTGCCCTGAACGATGTGCTTGGCGACGATCGACACCTGGCCTTCCAGCGCCGGGTCGACACCGCTGACCTGGATTGGCTGCATCGTGCCCTTGTAGGACAGCATGCCTTCCATCTCGGTGAACGGCACCGCCGCCGTCACTTCCGGGTTTTTCATCGCGGCCGCGGCCACGGGCTTCCAGTCATCAATCGGATTGACGCCGACGATGGTGGCGTGCGGCACCATGCCGAGGATGCGCGAGCTCATTTCGCGCTGGAAGCCGTTCATCACCGACAGCACCACGATCATTGCCAGCACGCCGAGGGCGAGGCCGATCATCGAGGTCATCGAGATGAAGGAAACAAAGCGATTGCGGCGCTTGGCGCGGGTATAGCGCGTGCCGATAAAGATCGATAACGGTCTGAACATTCGCTGGGGCACCGTATGGAAATAAATGACCCGACGCCTTTTCAGGCATCGGGTTTCAGCCAATCAGATAGGCGTGAGGCAACCTTCCTGCAAATGCAGGACGCGATCCATCTGGCGGGCCAGGTTCATGTCGTGGGTCACCACCAGGAACGCCGTGCGCATCGAGGTGCTGAGCTCCAGCATCAAGTCCTGGATCCCCTGGGCGGTGTGAGAATCGAGGTTGCCGGTCGGCTCGTCGAGCATCACCAGGCCCGGATTGTTCACCAGGGCACGGGCGATGGCCACGCGCTGACGCTCACCACCGGACAATTCGGCCGGTTTGTGCTCCAGGCGATGGCCCAGCCCTACCCGCTCCAGCAACGCCGTGGCACGCTGACGTGCTTCCGGGATCGCGGTCTTGCCGATCAGCAGCGGCATGCAGACGTTTTCCAGGGCGGTGAATTCCGGCAGCAGGTGGTGGAACTGGTACACGAAGCCGAGGGCGCGATTACGCAGCAGGCCGCGTTTCTTCTCGCTCAGCGCCGACAGCTCTTCGCCGTCGAGCCAGACGCTGCCCTTGGTTGGTGTATCGAGGCCGCCCAGCAGATTGAGCAAGGTACTTTTGCCCGAGCCCGACTTGCCGACAATCGCCACACGCTCTCCCGGGTGCAACTCCAGTTGCAGGCCGGCCAACACTTCCACCGATTCCGGGCCTTCCTCGTAGGATTTGCCCAGGCTGCGGCAGCTCAAGATTGCTTTATCACTCATGCCCGACTCACTCATAACGTAGCGCCTCCGCAGGCTGGGTGCGCGCGGCACGCCAGGCTGGATACAGGGTGGCGAGGAAACTCAGGACCAACGCCGCAGAGCAGACCATCACCACGTCCTGGCTCTGCACTTGCGACGGCAGGTAATCGATGAAGTACACGTCGGCGTTGAGGAACTTGTGCCCGATCAGGCCTTCGAGGGCCGAGATCGCGGCGCTGACGTTCAGCGCGGCGAAGATCCCGACCACGGCGCCAATGGCCGTGCCGACCACGCCAATGACGGTACCTTGCACCATGAACGTGCGCATGATCGTGCCCGGCGTGGCGCCCAGCGTGCGCAGGATCGCGATGTCGCCCTTCTTGTCGTTCACCACCATCACCAGCGTGGAAATGATGTTGAACGCAGCGACCGCGACAATCAGCAGCAGCAACAGGCCGATCATGGCTTTTTCCATGCGGATCGCCTGGTACAGGTTGCCGTGGGTGCGGGTCCAGTCGCGGGCGTAGAAGCGGTCTTCGCCGAGGTCGCGGGCGATGCTCCACGCGGTGCGCGGTGCCTGGAACAGATCGTCGAACTTCAGGCGCAGGCCCTGGACCTGGTCCGGTTTCCAGCGGTGAAGCCGGGCCAGATCCTGCAGATTGGTGACGCCAAGATAGCCATCGAGTTCACCGGCGCCGACATGGAAGATACCGACCACGGTAAAGCGCTTCATGCGCGGGAACATCCCGGCCGGGGTCACGGTGACTTCGGGCGCGACGAAGGTCAGCTTGTCGCCGATCGCGGCCCCGAGCTTGGCCGCGGCCTTGTCGCCGATGACGATGCCGAATTCCCCCGGCACCAGGTCGTCGAGTTTTCCCTGGGTCATGAACTGATCGATGATCGACACCTGGCGCTCTTGCGCCGGGTCGATGGCATTGAGCAGGACTTTCGAGACCTTGCCGTTGTTGGTCAGCAAACCCTGCATTTGCGTAAACGGCGCCACGGCCGTCACCTGCGGGTTCTGCTTGACCTTGGCGGCCAGGCTTTGCCAATCGCTGATCGCCTCGCCGGACTCGATGGTCGCGTGGGGCACCATGCCCAGCACGCGGGTGCGCATTTCATGATCGAAGCCGTTCATCACCGACAGCACCACGATCATCACGACCACGCCAAGGGCGAGCCCGATCATCGAAGTCAGGGAAATGAATGACACAAAATGATTGCGACGCTTTGCACGGGTGTAACGCGTGCCGATAAATACGAAGAGAGGTCTGAACATGTCGGGGCTTGTTCGGAGGGAAAAGGAACGTCCTTGTGGCGGGGGTCGATAACCAGCTTTACACTCAGACCACCGCCGCTACCATGGGTTCGCCATGTCGACATTAGATGAAGAAGATCGCCGCGAATACTACCGTATCGAGGATACGATCGCACTGGAAATTCGGCCCCTGTCCGCTCCCGAAGCCGCTGGCCAAGAAGTGTTGCAGGATGCGTCCCCACTCTTCAACTTGCTCAGCGAACTACACCTGAGCGAATTCGAGTCGCAACACCTGTTGCGCCAGATCAGCGAACGCGACCGCACGACCGCCGCATTCCTCAAATCCCAGAACAAACGTATCGATTTGCTGAGTCAGGTCATCGCTCTGACAGTGCTCGGGCAGATCGGCGAACCGCAGCCGGTGATCATCTCCGAAGGCGGCATCGACTTTCAGCATCCGTCGCCCATTGCCGCCGGCGCAGGCCTGTCGGTCAAGCTGGTGCTGATGCCGCAAGCCCTGGGCCTGCTGCTGCGCGCCCGCGTCACCCATTGCGACCGCAAGGGCGACGGCTATGACGTTGGCACCGAGTTCGAACACCTGACCGACGCCCAGCGCCAGCTCCTGGCCCGCCACATCTTGCAGAAGCAGGCCCAGGAACGACGCCTGGCCCGCGACCAACTCGAATCAGGCAATTAATTTAAGGAAGAACCGTGACCCTCATCTACGGCCATCGCGGCGCCAAGGGCGAAGCACCGGAAAACACCCTGACCAGCTTTCAGGAATGTCTCAAGCACGGCGTGCGTCGCTGCGAACTGGACCTGCACCTGTCCATGGACGGCGAGTTGATGGTCATCCACGACCCGACCCTCAAGCGCACCACAGACCGTCGCGGCAAGGTCGTCGAACACACGGCGGCTGAGCTTGTGACTTATGACGCACGCAAGGGTGGCCCGGGCTGGGTCAAGCCGTGCCCGATTCCGACGCTGGAACAACTGTTCGAGACATGCGACTTCGATCACTGGCAGCTGGAAGTAAAAAGCGCATCGAGGATGCGTGCCGCGACCACTGTGCTGGCGATTCGCGAAATGGTGCAGCGTCATGGGCTGATGGACAAGGTGACCATCACCTCGAGTTCACGCGAAGTATTGAAGGCCGCGCTGGAACTGGTGCCGGACGTGTCCCGCGGGCTGGTGGCCGAGTACGCCTGGCTCGACCCGCTGAAGGTCGCGGCGAGCTATGGCTGTGAGATTCTGGCGCTGAACTGGACCCTGTGCACGCCGGAACGCCTGCAAAGGGCGCAGCGTCAGGGGCTGCATGTGTCGGTGTGGACCGTCAACGAGCCTGCGCTGATGCGCAGACTCGCCGACTTCGGCGTTGACAGCCTGATTACAGACTTTCCCGGTTTGGCCACCGCCACGCTCGAGAATTGCTGAAATCGGTCTCCCCGGCCGGCTCAGGCCACCGGCCGGAGCCCGTCAAAAAAGCCGGTTGAGACCGTCGTACGCGGCTACCCGATAGGCTTCGGCCATGGTCGGGTAGTTGAACGTGGTGTTGACGAAGTACTTCAGCGTGTTCAGTTCGCCCGGCTGGTTCATGATCGCCTGACCGATGTGCACGATCTCCGACGCCTGATAACCGAAGCAGTGAACACCCAGCACTTCCAGGGTTTCGCGGTGGAACAGGATCTTCAGCATGCCTTGCGGCTCGCCGGCGATCTGCGCCCGCGCCATGCTCTTGAAGAAGGCCTTGCCCACTTCGTACGGCACCTTGGCCTGGGTCAGCTCCTGCTCGTTCTTGCCGATCGAGCTGATCTCCGGAATGGTGTAGATGCCGGTCGGCACGTCATTCACAAAGCGCCAGCTACCGTTATCGACGATGCTGCCGGCGGCCGAACGGCCCTGGTCGTGGGCGGCACTGGCCAGGCTCGGCCAACCGATCACGTCACCGGCGCCGTAGATGTTCGGCACGCAGGTGCGGTAGGCCTCGTCGACTTCGATCTGGCCACGGCTGTTGACCTTCACGCCGATGTTTTCCAGACCCAACTGATCGGTGTTGCCGGTACGGCCGTTGCACCAGAGCAAGGCGTCGGCCTTGATCTTCTTGCCGGACTTGAGGTGCAGGATCACGCCGTTGTCCACGCCTTCGACGCGGTCGTAGTCTTCGTTATGGCGAACCGTGATGTTGTTGTTGCTGAAGTGATAGCTCAACGCCTGGGAAATTTCCGAGTCGAGGAAGCTCAGCAGCTGACCACGGTTGTCCACCAATTCAACCAATACACCCAGACCGCTGAAGATCGAGGCGTATTCGCAACCGATCACGCCGGCGCCGTAAACGATGAGTTTGCGCGGGGTGTGGCCGAGGCTGAGGATGGTGTCGCTATCGTAGATACGTGGGTGGTGGAAATCGATGTCCGCCGGGCGATAAGGACGCGAACCGGTAGCGATGATGATGTGCTTGGCCACCAGTTTTTCGACCACGCCGTTGGCGCAGACCACTTCGATGGTTTGCTCGTCGGCGAAGCTGCCGGTGCCGAAGAACACGTCGACGCGGTTACGGGCGTAGTAGCCGGTACGCGAAGCGACTTGTTTGGAGATGACTTTCTCGGCGCTTTTCAACACGTCCGGGAAGGAGAACCAGCGCGGTTCACCAATGGCCCGGAACATCGGGTTGGTGTTGAATTGCATGATCTGCCGCACCGAGTGACGCAGTGCCTTGGACGGGATGGTGCCCAAGTGAGTGCAGTTGCCGCCGACCTGGCGACGGCTATCGACCATCGCCACCTTGCGCCCTGCCTTGGCGGCGTTCATTGCCGCGCCTTCTCCCGCCGGGCCGGAACCCAACACCACCACGTCGTAGTTGTAGACAGCCATGCGTACTCCTCAGAACAGGCCGCGGCACCCTCGGCACCTGCGGCTAAATCACGCCAATGCGTGGCATGAAGGAACAATTTGGGGCCAGTGCAGAACCCGGACACAGTCTATAGAAGCGTCAACGCCGCGCACATTAACCCTTGGTCGCGTCGTAGGCTACTTTTGCCTGCGCTACAACGCCAGTTTTCAATGCTCAAATCGCCGAAATCATTCGGTTTTTTCGCCACTGAGGTGTTCAAAAGCGTGACTGCTGCGCGTGACGAAACCTGTATCGGCACGAATCACAAAAAATGCGCCGATATCGTGTTTTTCTGCGTAGTCCCAACCACGCTCCGGGCCGAGAATCAGCAACAGCGTCGATAAGCCATCGGCCATCAACGCCGAAGGATGAATCACCGTGACCGACGCCAGGTTATGTGAGACCGGTGCACCGGTACGGGCATCGACGGTGTGGGAAAAACGCTGGCCGTCCTGCTCGAAGTAATTACGATAGTCGCCGGAGGTGGACAGGCCATAGCCGTCGACAACAATCACGCGCTCGGCCACCTGCCGATCATCCCGTGGTTCTTCCAGAGCGATGCGCCATGGCGAGCCGTCAGCCTTCTTGCCGGACGCCTTGAGCTCGCCCGTCGCTTCGGCAAGGTAGTCGTGGATGCCCATCGTCTCGAGTCTTGCGGCAATCGTGTCCACCGCATAACCGGCGGCGATGCTGTTGAAATCGACCTCGACGGCGGCGTCCTTGCACAACTGGTCGCCGTCGATGCGCAAGTGTTCATGGCCGACGCGCTTGCGGGCTTCGGCGAGAGCTTCGGCGGTCGGGACTTTTTCCCCGCGGGCCTGTGGACCGAATCCCCAGAGATTGAGCAACGGCTCCACTGTCAGATCGTAGGAGCCGTCGCTTTGCACTGACAGTTGTTCGCCCACGCGGATCAATTCGAGGATCGAGGCCGGCATTGCCTGACAGTTGTTGGCCGGCAATGCATTGAAGCGCTCGATGTCCGAGTCACTGCGGTAGGTCGACATTTGCCGGTCAATGTCAGCGAGGATCTGCTCAACCTGGACGCGGACCTCGTCCGGCGCCGGAAGGCCGGCATGGCGCACATACTTGATCGAATAAGTGCTGCCCATGGTCGGGCCGCCGAAGGCTTCCAGAGTGTCGCCGTTGCCGCAGCCTGATAGTGCGCCGAGCAACAAAAATGCCACCCCCTGCCACCTGATCAACAATTCCCGAGCTCCCCGAAACATCCCCTGACACACCGCCAGGGCCAGCCATTATGCGATAGAACTGTGGGAGCGGGCTTGCCCGCGAAGAGGCCGGCACATTCAACAGAGATGTCGACTGATCCACCGCTTTCGCGAGCAAGCCCGCTCCCACAATTTTGATCTTCAGTGACCGCCAATCCCACGGCCGGCCACAATCCCTGTGGGAGCGGGCTTGGTCCGGGCGGCGATCCGACGATGAGGCCAGTCCGAACAACACCCCCTCAACAGACAAAAGCAGCACAAACAAAAACGCCCCGACCAAGGCCGGGGCGTTTTCATGTGCAGCTAAGGCTTAGCGCGGGAATGCTGGCGGGTTTACACCGGCCATGTCTTCCATCACGCGAACCACCTGGCAGCTGTAACCGAACTCGTTGTCGTACCAGACGTACAGAACAACGCGGTTATCCTGGGTGATGGTCGCTTCAGCGTCCACTACGCCTGCGTGGCGCGAGCCAACGAAGTCGGTGGAAACCACTTCCTGGGAGCTCACGTAGTCGATCTGCTTGTGCAGATCCGAGTGCATGGCCATCTGGCGCAGGTACTCGTTGATCTCTTCGCGAGTGGTGGCCTTTTCCAGGTTCAGGTTCAGGATGGCCATCGACACGTTCGGCGTAGGAACGCGAATCGCGTTGCCGGTCAACTTGCCCTTGAGCACTGGCAGCGCCTTGGCGGCTGCGGTGGCGGCACCGGTCTCGGTGATTACCATGTTCAGCGGCGCGGCGCGGCCACGACGGCTGCCCTTGTGGAAGTTGTCGATCAGGTTCTGGTCGTTGGTGAACGAGTGAACGGTTTCGACGTGGCCGTTGATGATGCCGTACTTGTCGTTGACTGCCTTGAGCACCGGCACGATGGCGTTGGTGGTGCAGGAAGCCGCCGAAATGATCTTGTCGTCAGGGGTGATTTCGCCATGGTTGATGCCATGCACGATGTTCTTCAGCGCGCCCTTGCCAGGTGCGGTGAGGATCACGCGGGCAGCGCCCGGGCAGGCCAGGTGCTGGCCCAGGCCGTCAGCGTCACGCCATACACCGGTGTTGTCGACGATCAGAGCGTTTTCGATACCGTACTGGGTGTAGTCGACTTCGGCCGGGCTCTTGGCGTAGATAACCTGGATCAGGTTGCCGTTGGCGGTGATGGTGTTGTTGGCTTCATCGATAGTGATGGTGCCATCGAACGGGCCATGGACCGAGTCGCGGCGCAGCAGGCTGGCACGCTTGACCAGGTCGTTCTCGGCGCCCTTGCGGACAACGATGGCGCGCAGGCGCAGGCCGTCGCCACCACCGGTCTTCTCGATCAGGATGCGCGCCAGCAGACGGCCGATACGACCGAAGCCGTAGAGGACAACGTCGGTACCTTTGCGGGCGGATGCGTTTTGCTGGCCAACCACGTCAGCCAGTTCTTCACGGACGAACTGCTCGGCAGTACGGCCATTGCCTTCGGCCTTGAATTTGGCCGCCAGCTTGCCCAGGTCCACCGAAGCGGCGCCGAGCTTGAGCTCGCTCATCGCCTTGATCAGCGGGAATGTTTCGTGGACGGACAGCTCGCTTTCGTCGGACTGACGGTGACGAGCAAAGCGGTGAGCTTTGAGAATCGCAATGACTGAACGATTGATCAGGCTGCGGCCATAGATCGAGCTCACCACGTTGTTATTGCGGTAGAGCTGACCGATAAGCGGAATCATCGCTTCTGCGAGTGCTTCACGGTCGATCCATTCACCAAGACACTGGTCGGGCTTCTGAGTCACGGGAACCTTCCACATGTAGGGGCAGAAAAAAGGGGCTACATTATGCCGCCGAGTGAGCGCCGTAGCAATGCGCGCCCGTCGTGCTTTACGTAACAAATCGTCGTTCAAAAAAATCACGCATCGCGCCAGCCCAATAAAACCGGGGCTTTCAGCGCAGTCAATTTTTTGGTGGTCACGCTTCCTTGTCCGTAACCCTCCGTAACAGTCGTTGTTTTTGCCACTACATATTCAGTAATTTTAGGTAAAAAACCGCCGAATTTTGTCTTTACCACTACATTTCGCCCAACCAGAGCTTTAGACGCAGTCAGCAACTGACAGGCGGCATCGTTGACCGCTACAATTGCCGACTTTGTCGCAACGCTTGGAGCTCAACCTTCCGTGCCCGTTCTGCGTCTACCGCTTCTCCCTGCCGCGGCAGGTAAACAGCACTGGGGCAACCTGCCCGGTGCCGCCCTGAGCCTGGCCATCGCCGAGGCTGCCAGCGCTGCCAAGCGCTTTACCCTGCTACTGACCGCCGATAGCCAAAGTGCCGAACGGCTGGAACAGGAGCTGGGTTTCTTCGCCCCGGATTTGCCCGTATTGCACTTTCCCGACTGGGAAACCCTGCCCTACGACCTGTTCTCGCCGCACCAGGACATCATTTCCCAGCGCATCGCCAGCCTGTATCGGCTGCCGGAACTGAGCCATGGCGTGCTGGTGGTGCCGATCACGACCGCCCTGCATCGCCTCGCACCGACCAAATTCCTGCTCGGCAGCAGCCTGGTGCTGGATATCGGCCAGAAACTCGACGTCGAGCAAATGCGCTCCCGGCTTGAAGCCACGGGTTATCGCTACGTCGATACAGTGTATGAACACGGCGAGTTCACCGTTCGCGGTTCGCTGATCGATCTGTTCCCGATGGGCAGCAAGCTGCCGTATCGCATCGATCTGTTCGACGACGAAATCGAAACCCTGCGCACCTTCGACCCGGAGAACCAACGTTCGATCGACAAAGTCGACTCGGTCAAGCTGTTGCCGGCCAGGGAGTTCCCGCTGCAAAAAGAAGCGGTCACTCGTTTCAAGGCGCGCTTTCGCGAG
Organism: Pseudomonas sp. KH_046_1; assembly: GCF_057839025.1. Lineage (NCBI taxonomy): Bacteria > Pseudomonadati > Pseudomonadota > Gammaproteobacteria > Pseudomonadales > Pseudomonadaceae > Pseudomonas > Pseudomonas sp. KH_046_1. The sequence continues at coordinate 2,046,384 of NZ_CM174481.1, read as the reverse complement.
CGTTTTGACGTCGACTTCCGCCGCTGCCCGATCTTCCAGGACTTGAGCAGCGGGATTACTCCGGCCGGAATCGAGTACTACCTGCCGCTGTTCTTCGAAGAAACCTCGACGCTGTTCGATTATTTGCCTCAGGACACACAAGTGTTTTCCCTGCCGGGCATCGAGCAAGCCGCGGAAAATTTCTGGAACGATGTACGCAATCGCTATGAAGAACGCCGCGTCGACCCGTCCCGTCCTTTATTACCGCCTGCAGAGCTGTTCCTGCCGGTGGAAGACTGCTTCGCGCGCCTGAAGAACTGGCCGCGTGTGGTGGCCAGTCAACAGGACGTGGAAAGCGGTGGCGGTCGCGAGCGCTTCCCGGCTCGCGAGCTGCCCAACCTGGCGATCGAAGCCAAGGCCACGCAGCCAATGGCGGCACTGGCCGATTTCCTCGACCAGTTCCCCGGTCGCGTGTTGTTTACCGCCGAATCGGCAGGCCGCCGCGAAGTGTTACTGGAGCTGCTGGAACGTCTGAAGCTGCGCCCGAAAACCGTCGACAGCTGGCCGGACTTTGTCGCTGGCAAAGAACGCCTGGCGATCACCATCGCCCCGCTCGACGAAGGCTTGCTGCTGGACGACCCGGCCCTGGCTCTTGTCGCCGAAAGCCCGTTGTTCGGCCAGCGCGTGATGCAGCGCCGTCGCCGCGAAAAGCGCGCCGATGCCAACAACGATGCCGTGATCAAGAACCTCACCGAGCTGCGCGAAGGTGCGCCGGTGGTGCACATCGACCACGGCGTCGGTCGCTACCTGGGCCTGGCGACCCTGGAAATCGACAGCCAGACCGCCGAATTCCTCGCCCTGGAATACGCCGAAGGCGCCAAGCTTTATGTGCCGGTAGCCAACCTGCACCTGATCGCCCGCTACACCGGCAGCGACGATGCCCTGGCCCCGCTGCACCGCCTCGGCTCCGAGACCTGGCAGAAAGCCAAGCGCAAAGCCGCCGAACAGGTGCGTGACGTGGCCGCCGAGTTGCTCGACATCTATGCCCGCCGCGCCGCCCGCGAAGGCTACGCTTTCGCCGATCCGAAGGCGGACTACGCCACCTTCAGCGCCGGCTTCCCGTTCGAAGAAACCCCGGACCAGCAAACCACCATCGACGCAGTGCGCGAAGACATGCTTGCGCCCAAGCCGATGGATCGCCTGGTGTGCGGCGACGTCGGCTTCGGCAAGACCGAAGTGGCGATGCGCGCCGCGTTCATCGCCGTGCACGGCGGTCGCCAGGTAGCGATTCTGGTGCCGACCACCCTGCTCGCCCAGCAGCACTACAACAGCTTCCGCGACCGTTTTGCCGACTGGCCGGTGAGCGTAGAGGTGATGAGCCGCTTCAAGTCGGCCAAGGAAGTGAATGCGGCGGTCGCGAACCTGGCCGAAGGCAAGATCGACATCGTCATCGGCACGCACAAGCTGCTGCAGGACGACGTGAAGATCAAAAACCTTGGCCTGGTGATCATCGACGAAGAGCACCGTTTCGGCGTTCGTCAGAAAGAACAGCTCAAGGCGCTGCGCAGCGAAGTCGACATCCTGACCCTGACCGCCACGCCGATTCCGCGCACGCTGAACATGGCGGTGTCGGGCATGCGCGACCTGTCGATCATCGCCACGCCGCCGGCCCGTCGCCTGTCGGTACGCACTTTCGTCATGGAGCAGAACAAGAGCACGGTCAAAGAGGCCCTGCTGCGTGAGCTGCTGCGTGGCGGCCAGGTCTACTACCTGCACAACGACGTGAAGACCATCGAGAAATGCGCCGCCGACCTCGCCGAACTGGTGCCGGAAGCACGGATCGGCATCGGCCACGGGCAGATGCGCGAACGCGAACTCGAACAGGTGATGAGCGACTTCTACCACAAGCGCTTCAACGTGCTGATCGCCTCGACCATCATCGAGACCGGCATCGACGTACCGAGCGCCAACACCATCATCATCGAGCGTGCCGACAAGTTCGGCCTGGCACAGTTGCACCAGTTGCGCGGTCGGGTCGGTCGCAGCCACCACCAGGCGTACGCCTACCTGTTGACGCCGCCGCGCCAGCAAATCACCCCGGACGCGGAAAAGCGCCTGGAAGCGATTGCCAACACCCAGGACCTCGGCGCGGGCTTCGTGCTCGCCACCAACGACCTGGAAATCCGTGGCGCCGGCGAACTGCTCGGCGACGGCCAGAGCGGGCAGATCCAGGCCGTCGGCTTCACGCTGTACATGGAAATGCTCGAGCGCGCGGTGAAGTCGATCCGCAAGGGCGAGCAGCCAAACCTCGATCAACCGCTAGGCGGCGGCCCGGAAGTCAACTTGCGGGTACCGGCGTTGATCCCGGAAGACTACCTGCCGGATGTCCACGCCCGCCTGATTCTCTACAAGCGCATTGCCTCGGCCACCGACGAGGACGGCCTCAAGGATTTGCAGGTGGAGATGATCGACCGTTTCGGCCTGTTGCCGGAACCGACCAAGAACCTGATCCGCATCACTGCATTGAAATTGCAGGCCGAGCAACTGGGCATCAAGAAAGTCGATGGCGGCCCACAAGGCGGTCGCGTCGAGTTCGCCGCACAGACGCCGGTCGACCCGCTGACCCTGATCAAACTGATCCAGAGCCAGCCAAAACGCTACAAATTCGAAGGCGCCACGATGTTCAAGTTCATGGTTCCGATGGAGCGCCCGGAAGAGCGCTTTAATACTGTAGAGGCGCTGTTCGAGCGCCTCGTTCCGAAAACTGCTTGAAGGACGCCGCATGCGCCTGTTTCGCTCACTGACCTTGCTGACCCTGCTGATACCAGCGCTGATTGCACCCACGGCATTTGCCGATGACCTGTATCAGGTCGAAATGATTCTGGTCCGCCAAAACGCCGTGCCGGCGATTGTCAGCCGCGCCGCGCCGGAAGACTGGGCGGCTGGCGCCCAACCGGTCAGCCCCGACAGCCTGCGCACGCCAAGCCTGAATGGCGAGGTGGAAAAACTCACCAGCAGCGCCGACTACACGGTGTTGCTGCACAAGGCCTGGCAACAGCCCCTCGGCGAAACGGCCAGCAAAGTGGCGATCAGCGACGGCAAGGAACAGTATGGCCAGTACCCGATCGAGGGCACACTGAACATGAAACTGGGACGCTTTACCGACGTCGACGCCGATTTCTGGGTCAACCAGTTCGACGCCAATGGCATGGTGACTGCCAGCGAGCGCATGAAACAGGAAAGCCACACCAAGAACGGCCAGCTGAACTTCCTCGACAACGGCCACCTCGGCCTGCTGATCAAGATCACTTCGCTGACCGCCCCCGCACCCCGAGCAGCTCCCGAAGAAATTCCGGACTGATTCCCTATGTCCGCGACCCTGAGCAAACCCCTGGCACCATCCTGGGTCAGCCGATTCAAGGAACAGAGCCTGGAACGTGGTCGCCGTTACGCGCTGGAGAATCGTGTCAGGATCGTCGAGGCCGGCGACGCCACGATCATTGCCGCCTGCGAAGGCTCTGGCGGTAACGTTTACCGTCAGACCATTCGCCTGCGCGAGTCAGCCAAAGGCACGCTGCTGATGGTCGACGCCACGTGCTCGTGCCCGGTCCACAGCAACTGCAAACATTGCGCGGCGGTGCTTCTGCAAGTGCAGGAAACCCTCGACTACCCCGCTGCCGCCAAAGACGCCGAACTCCTGGAAAAGCTCCAGGCAGTCCTGGAAAATCGCAGCCCGAAAGCCCTGCCGCAAGTGCTGGTGGAGAATGTGCAGCCCGTCCCGCGCCTGTGGCTGGCCAGCATCGAGTTCAGCGCCTTCGAACCGCGCAATGGTCGAATGCAGCGTTACATCCAGCATCGCGCGGCGCTGTCTTTCAGCTACCTGGACGAGTACGTTTGCGGGCAGAAAAACACCGACATCCTGATTCGCCAGGAAACCCAGACACTGCGGATAAAACGCCACCCGGAAGTGGAACAGTCCTACCGGGAGCAGCTGCGAATCCTCGGCTTCAAAGTCGCCACCCGGCAAAGCAAGGCCTTGCCGGAAAGTGCCGGCGAGCTGTTCGAGATGGTCAATGACAGCGCCTGGCTGACCTTTACCCTCAATGAACTGCCGAAGCTGCGCACCCAGGGCTGGGAATTGCAGATCGACGAGGACTTCGGTTTCGACCTGACCGCGGTAGACGACTGGTACGCCACGGTCGAACAGGCACCGGAGCGCGACTGGTTCGATCTGGAACTGGGGATCATCGTCAACGGCGAACGCCTGAGCCTGTTGCCGATCCTGCTCAACCTGATGCGCTCCCACACCGAAATCCTCAACCCGGAACGCCTGGCCCGACGCCGCGACGACGAGCTGATCCTGGTCAACATCCCCAATCGCCCGAATTCTGAGCACGGCCCTTTGCAAGTCGCCCTGCCCTTCGGCCGCTTGAAACCGGTGCTGGCCACCCTCGGTGAGTTCTACCTGCAGGAACCCGGCGACACCACGCTACGCCTGAGCAAGGCCGATGCCACGCGCCTGAACCCGCTGGAAGACATGCCGCTGCTCTGGGAGGGTGGCGAACAGATCCGCACCTTTGCCCAGCGCCTGCGTGACATCAAGGACCACACGGCCACCGCCCCGGACGGCCTGAATGCGACGCTGCGTCCGTATCAGCTCGAAGGCTTGAGCTGGATGCAGTCGCTGCGGCAGCTGGAAGTGGGTGGAATTCTCGCGGACGACATGGGCCTGGGCAAAACCCTGCAGACACTGGCGCACGTTCTGAGCGAGAAAAACGCCGGCCGCCTCGATCGGCCGTGCATGGTCGTGATGCCGACCAGCCTGATTCCCAACTGGCTCGACGAAGCGGCGCACTTTACGCCGCAGCTCAAGGTACTGGCGCTATACGGTGCCAGCCGCAAAAAGCACTTCGACAAGCTGGCTGACTACGATCTGATCCTGACCACCTATGCGCTGCTGCCCAAGGATGTCGAACGCCTGGCGGCGCAGCCCTTGCACATACTGGTGCTGGACGAAGCGCAATACATCAAGAACCCGAACAGCAAGGCCGCACAGGCTGCCCGCGAGCTCAATGCCCGACAGCGCCTGTGCCTGAGCGGCACACCACTGGAAAACCATCTCGGTGAACTCTGGTCGCTGTTTCACTTCCTGTTGCCCGGCTGGCTGGGCGACGTCAAAAGCTTCAACCGCGATTACCGCGTGCCGATTGAAAAACGCACCAGCGAGGTCAGGCTCCAGCATCTCAACGGCCGGATCAAACCTTTCCTGCTGCGCCGCACCAAGGAACAGGTGGCCACCGAGTTGCCGCCGAAAACCGAGATCATCCACTGGGTTGAACTCAACGAAGCCCAGCGCGATGTGTACGAAACCATGCGCCTGGCCATGGACAAGAAAGTCCGTGACGAGATCACCCGCAAAGGCGTGGCCCGCAGCCAGATCATCATTCTCGAAGCACTGCTCAAGCTGCGTCAGGTGTGCTGCGACTTGCGCCTGGTCAACGAGGCGACCCTGCCAAGCCGTGGCAGCACGTCGGGCAAGCTCGACAGCCTGATGGAAATGCTCGAGGAATTGTTCGAGGAAGGTCGACGGATCCTGCTGTTCTCGCAGTTCACCTCGATGCTGTCACTGATCGAAGACGAACTGAACAAACGCGGCGTGGCCTACGCCCTGCTGACCGGCCAGACCCGCGACCGCCGCACCCCGGTGAAGGAATTCCAGAGCGGCAAGCGTCAGATATTTCTGATCAGTCTGAAGGCCGGTGGCGTTGGCCTGAACCTGACCGAGGCGGACACGGTGATTCATTACGACCCGTGGTGGAACCCGGCGACGGAAAACCAGGCGACCGACCGCGCGTATCGCATCGGCCAGGAGAAGCCGGTGTTCGTTTATAAAATGATTGCGCGCGGCACGGTGGAAGAAAAGATTCAGCACCTGCAAAAAGAAAAATCCGACCTCGCGGCGGGCGTGCTGGATGGGCGCAAGGCCGGGGACTGGAAGCTGCAGAGCGATGATATCGAGGCCTTGTTTGCGCCGCTGCCGGAAAACCTCGAAAAGCGTTGAGACTTTCGGCGCCTGAACCGGCCTCTTCGCGGGCAAGCCCGCTCCCACATTAACCGCGTCGAACACATTTTTTGCGAACGCCACTGAACCTGTGGGAGCGAGCCTGCTCGCGATGGAGTCAACTCGGTATCAAGCGGGACTCAGCCCTTGAGCACCCGCGCCAATGTCGATTTCACCTTGCCCATGCCGTCATGCAACGCCTGCTCGATCTCGGCCATGGTGATCACCGCCGTCGACTTGCCCGCCGCCGGATTCACCACCAGCGCCAGACAGGCGTAATCCAGTTCCAGCTCGCGAGCCAGGGCCGCTTCCGGCATACCGGTCATGCCGACGATGTCGCAGCCATCGCGCTCCAGCCGGGCGATTTCAGCCACTGTCTCCAGGCGCGGCCCTTGCGTGCAGGCATACACGCCATGACTGCTATAGCCCACACCTTCCGCCGCCAATGCCGCAATCAGTTGCTGGCGCAACGGCTCGCTGTAGGGGTAGCTGAAGTCGATATGGGTAACGTGTTCCAGGTCATCGGCAAAGTAGGTGTGCTCACGACCGCTGGTGTAGTCGATCAACTGATGCGGCACGCAGAAATGCCCGGTGCCCATGGCCGCATGGATGCCGCCCACGGCGTTGACCGCCAGAATGGCTTCGGCACCGGCCTGCTTCAGCGCCCAGAGGTTGGCGCGGTAGTTGACCTGATGCGGCGGAAAACGATGCGGATGACCGTGACGCGCGAGGAACAGCACTTCCTTGCCGGCATACTCGCCGATCTGAACGTCGGCCGAAGGCGCGCCATAAGGCGTGTCCACTGCCAGTGACTGGCGAATGCTCAGGCCTTCGAGTTGAGTCAGGCCAGTGCCACCGATAATCGCGTAAACCGTCATAACGAACAGTCCTTAATCAATCAATTGAGCTTCTTTGAGCGCGCCGACAGCGGCCAGCCAGCGCGGGTCTTGACGGTATTCGGTGCTGGCGAACGACTGGCCGCGCATCCGCGCAATGCGCTCTGAAGGCTTGACCTTCAGGCGTTGCGCAGCGCTCAGGGCCAGTTCGGCGGCCGCTCGATCGTTGCACACCAGGCCCATGTCGCAACCGGCAGTCAGCGCCGCCTCGATACGGCTGGCGGCATCGCCGACCACATGAGCGCCTGCCATGGACAAGTCGTCACTGAAGATCACGCCATCGAACTGCAACTCGCCGCGCAGGATGTCCTGCAACCAGCGGCGGGAGAAACCTGCGGGCTGGGAATCGACTTGTGGATAAATAACGTGGGCCGGCATGACCGCGGCCAGTTGCTTGCTCAGTTTGGCAAACGGCACCAGATCATTGGCGCGGATCTCGTCGAGGCTGCGCTCATCATTCGGGATCGCGACGTGGGAATCGGCTTCGGCCCAGCCGTGACCGGGGAAGTGCTTGCCGGTGGCGGCCATGCCTGCGCTGTTCATGCCGCGGATGAATGCACCCGCGAGCAAGGCAGCGCGCTCGGGATCACCCTCGAACGAACGGGTGCCGACAACGGCACTGCGCTGGTAATCAAGGTCCAGTACCGGTGCGAAGCTCAGGTCCAGGCCAACGGCCAATACTTCGGTCGCCATGATCCAGCCGCACTGCTCGGCCAGGTATTCGGCGTTCGGATTGTCGGCAATGGCGCGCATGGCGGGCAAGCGCACGAAACCCTGGCGCAGGCGCTGCACTCGGCCACCCTCTTGATCCACCGCCAATAGCAGATCCGGACGAATGGCTCTGATCGCCGCACTCAATTCACGCACCTGGCGTGGATGCTCGATGTTGCGGGCAAAGATGATCAGGCCACCCACTTCGGGCTGGCGCAACAATTGGCGATCTTCAGCCGTCAGCCAGGTACCGGCGACGTCCACCATCAACGAGCCTTGCAAGCCAGCAGTCATAAAAATTCCTTGATAACAGTTAACCCGGCCCACACGGATTCGCCGCCAGGCACAGTGCCCGGCAGGTCGGCGATATCAATGGGAAACGGGTTCAGAACGAGAGTCGGCATGGGCGGCTAGCTTAGCGGATGTCAGCTGCCGCGCCCACCCGTGTGCGGTTAAACCTTGGCGGCAACCGGTGTCGATTTGCTGCGTGGACGCAACTGGGCCGTGGCCATGGCCGCATCCGTCACACCGGACTCGGCACGCATGCCGGCAGCCAGGAATGGCACCATCAGGCGCATGACCTGCTCGATGGAGGTGTTCACGCCGAAATCGGTTTCGGCAATCGCGCGCAAGGCCTTGATACCGGACATGCTGAACGCTGCCGCACCCAGCATGAAGTGCACGCGCCAGAACAGTTCGATGGGGGGAATACGTGGCGCCGCTTCGTTGACCAGCATCATGTAGCGGCGGAACACTTTGCCGTACATGTCTTCCAGATAACGACGCAAGTGCCCCTGGCTCTGACTGAACGCCAGCCCCAGCAAACGCATGAAGATAGACAGGTCGTTGCCACTGCGCGGCTGCACCACCAGTGCCTGTTCGACAAGGATCTCCAGCAACTCTTCGAGAGTAGGCTTGATGTCGGGCTTGGCCTGACGCCGCTCCAGCTCTTTATCGAGACTGATGCAGAACGGCCCGAGGAACCGCGAGAAAACCGCTTGAATCAACGCCTTCTTCGAACCGAAGTGATAGTTCACCGCCGCCAGGTTGACACCGGCCTTGCTGGTGATCAGGCGCAACGAGGTTTCGGCGAAACCTTTTTCCGCGAACAACTGCTCGGCAGCATCAAGAATGCGTTCAACGGTTTCCGACTGGGCCATGGCTACTCCGCCTGACAAACACTTGTTTGAAACATACGTTTCAGCCTGTGCATTGTCAAGTCTGGCAGTTCGTTTCGGGAATGGTCGGTCAGACATTTAACCACACAACGGCGAAGCTTCAATCCACTGACTGTTCGACCGTCCGGCGGCGACTGAAAAATGGAGCATTGCCAAGACCGCCTTACTGTATATAATCCCAGTCACTGTATAAAAAAACAGAGCGATCGATATGCTAAAGCTGACGCCACGACAAGCAGAGATTCTGGCCTTCATCAAACGCTGCCTGGAAGACAACGGGTATCCACCCACCCGCGCGGAAATCGCTCAGGAACTGGGTTTCAAGTCACCCAATGCGGCGGAAGAACACCTCAAGGCTCTGGCCCGCAAGGGTGCAATCGAGATGACGCCTGGCGCCTCCCGTGGCATCCGCATCCCCGGCTTCGAAGCCAAGGCCGACGACTCCACCCTGCCGATCATTGGCCGGGTCGCAGCCGGCGCCCCGATTCTTGCGCAGCAACACATCGAAGAGTCCTGCAACATCAATCCCGCCTTCTTCCATCCGCGCGCCGACTACCTGCTGCGCGTCCACGGGATGAGCATGAAGGATATCGGCATTTTCGACGGCGACCTGCTGGCGGTCCACACCACCCGCGAAGCCCGTAACGGCCAGATCGTGGTGGCGCGAATCGGCGACGAAGTGACCGTCAAGCGCTTCAAGCGTGACGGCAGCAAAGTCTGGCTGATCGCCGAGAACCCCGAGTTCGCCCCTATTGAAGTGAACCTTCAAGACCAGGAACTGGTGATCGAAGGCTTGAGTGTCGGCGTCATTCGCCGCTAAAGGAGGCTCCATGCAGTTCCCACAGCCATCACCACAGCAAACCCAACTGCCGTTGTTCGAAGCGTTCATGGCACAGCCATTGGCGCCGATCCTGAAAGACGTAGTCGAGTCCCCCTGGAGCGCCGAACCTGACGTTTTCAGCGAGCTGTCACTGCGTGGTGCAGCCGGGAACTGCCTGAACCTCCTGGCACCGATCCTCAGGGAATTGAGCCAGGACCAGGACGCACGCTGGCTGACACTGATCGCGCCGCCCGCCAGCCTGACTCAAGCCTGGCTGCGAGATGCCGGCCTCAACCGCGAGCGCATTTTGCTGCTGCAACCGCGGGGCACCCAGAGCGCCCAGCAATTGACCTGCGAAGCCCTGCGCCTGGGTCGTAGCCACACGGTGGTCAGCTGGATCAACCCGTTGAGCCCACAATCGCGGCAACAACTGATCAGCGCCGCCCGCACCGGGGACGCTCAGAGCCTGAATATTCGACTGGGTTAACGGACAGGCAAGACGCGCGCTTCACCGCGCAAGGCTTCTCCAGGGACAGAGAAGCCGATGAGTAACGACATCAAGAAAAGCGACAGACGGGGGTCAATGAAGCACCCGCGACCCCTCTTCCTTGTCGAATTCGCCTTCAACCAGGCGACCGGCCATCTGAACACCCACGCTCAACATCGCCTTGGCGACTTCCACGTGCTGGCCTTGCAGGAATGCCTTGGCGTCCTCGGAGAAATCCAAAGTAACCAGAGAACCCTCGTCCTCGGCCCTGCGCAGCTCGATACGGCCGTCTGGTAACTCGACAATTTCTAGAAAGGACGTTGGCATAAAGGACTGTTCTCCACGAAAGGCGAGGATTATATAGGCATCGCGCGGGCTTCGCTTGGGATCTTGACCAGATGTCATCCCAAAAATGTTTCTGTCAGCACTCGTTCAGGCCTTCGCGAAAGCGGATCGCCAACCCCTTCAGATTCTGGCGCCAGCTCTCCAGCTCCTCCCGACTCAGCTCCTCCACTGCCTCCTCTTCATCCAGATTGACAGCCTGAATCAGTGGCTGGGTCACGTCCCCTTTCGGCTTGTGGGGCGCGCGTGGCGGCTGAAACAGCGCAGCATGGGCGGCCAACAGCTTGGCCAGCCAGGTCTCCGGGTTATTGGCCAACTCGACCAGCTCAGCCATTTCCGGAATGGCGATGGTTTCCAGCACCTCGCGAGTCAGCAACAACTCTGCACGGGGCGCATTGGCCTGGGGCAAGCGATAGAAACCGGCGATTTCGTGACACAGACCCAACAGTGCGCCGTACAGGTGAAACAGCGCGGATTCGCGTCCGGCCTGGATCAGCGCCAGCGAATTCATCGCCCGACCCTCTTCAGTGCGGGCCAGTGCTTCGAGCGACAAGCCGGCGAAATAAATCTTCTGATTGGTGCGGGTATACAGTTCGTGGGCCATGACGGCAGCCTCCACAACGAAATAATTGCTTCATGCAGGTTGGACAGTGTCGTGGATCAGCCGATCCAACCGCAAGCCCAAAACAACCAAGGCCGCATGAAAACCCAAGGGTTCTCATGCGGCCTTGCGCACTGTAGGAGCAAGCTCGCTCCTACAGGGGGATTGGCGGCTTTAAGCCTTGGCTGCCGGGCGCTTGTCTTCGACCGTCCACTTACCGCCGTCGTAGAACGCTTTCCAGCCAGTCGGCTTACCCTCGACCTCAGTCTGCACGTACTGTTCCTTGGTCTTGCGACTGTAACGAATCACAGTCGGGAGGCCATCCGGATCTTTCTTCGGCGCTTCGCAGAGGAAGTGATACTTCGGATCGATCTCATCCTTGTGCGGGACGATTTCCATCACCAGCGGAGCACGGGTCTCGCGGTTTTTCGGGAACTGGCTGGCCGCCAGGAACAGACCGGATGCACCGTCGCGCAGGATGTAGGTGTCGTTGACCTTTTCGCATTTCAGCTCAGGCATCTTCACCGGATCCATCTTCGGCGGCGCCGCGTCACCGCTCTTCAGCAGTTTGCGGGTGTTCTTGCACGTCGCATTGGTGCACCCGAAGAACTTGCCAAAACGGCCGGTCTTGAGCTGCATCTCGCTACCGCACTTGTCGCACTCCAGGCTCGGACCTTCATAGCCCTTGATGCGATAGGTGCCCTCTTCGATTTCGTAGCCATCGCAATCCGGGTTGTTACCGCAGATGTGCAGCTTGCGCTTTTCATCGAGCAGGTAGGCATCCATCGCCGTGCTGCAGATCGGGCAGCGATGCTTGCCACGCAACACCAGCGACTCCGACTCACCCTCGTCGTCCGCAGCGATTTCGTCGCCCGGCACCAGGTTGACGGTGGCCTTGCAGCGTTCTTTCGGCGGCAGGCTGTAGCCCGAGCAACCGAGGAACACACCGGTCGACGCAGTACGGATCTGCATTGGCCGGCCACAGGTGGTGCACGGAATGTCAGTCATGACCGGCTGATTGGCCCGCATGCCGTTTTCCGGGCTTTCGGCTACTTCGAGTTTCTTCTTGAAGTCGCCGTAGAACTCGTCGAGTACGTTTTTCCAGTCGCGTTCGCCCTGGGCCACGTCATCGAGATGCTCTTCCATGCCGGCGGTGAAGCCGTAGTCCATCAGGTTGGAGAAGCTCTCGGCCAGACGCTCGGTGACGATGTCGCCCATCTTTTCCGAGTAGAAACGACGGTTGTGCAGCGCCACGTAGCCGCGGTCCTGGATGGTCGAAATGATCGCCGCGTAGGTCGAAGGACGACCGATGCCGCGTTTTTCCATTTCTTTTACCAGGCTGGCTTCCGAGTAACGCGCCGGCGGCTTGGTGAAGTGCTGGGTCGGATCAAGCTTGATCAGCTTCATCGCGTCGCCCTGGGCCATGTCCGGCAGTACGTCGTCATCGCCCGGCTTGGCGATTTGCGGCATGACGCGGGTGTAGCCGTCGAACTTCAGGATGCGGCCCTTGGCGCGCAGCTCAAAGTCGCCGGCACCGACAGTGACGGTGGTCGACAGGTATTGCGCCGGCAGCATCTGGCAAGCGAGGAACTGGCGCCAGATGAGCTCGTAGAGGCGCTCAGCGTCACGCTCCATGCCCGACAGCTTGCTTGGCTCGGTATTGGCGTCGGACGGACGAATCGCTTCGTGAGCCTCCTGTGCGCCTTCCTTGCTGCTGTAGACGTTCGGGGTTTCCGGCAGGTACTTCTTGCCGAACTCGCCTTCAATATAGGTACGCGCCATCGCCACGGCATCAACCGAGAGGTTGGTGGAGTCGGTACGCATGTAGGTGATGTAGCCGGCTTCGTACAAACGCTGGGCCATCATCATGGTCTTCTTCACACCGAAGCCCAGGCGGTTACTCGCGGCCTGTTGCAGGGTGGAGGTGATGAACGGCGCCGACGGCTTGCTGCTGGTCGGTTTGTCTTCACGCTTGACGATGCTGTAGCTGGAAGCCTTGAGCTTCTCCAGCGCGGCCATGGCCTGGGTTTCGTTGAGCGGCTTGAAGGCTTCGCCTTTCTCACGGGCTACGTCGAAACGCACGGTCGCGCCTTTGGCGGTACCGAGGTCAGCATGAACTTCCCAGTACTCTTCCGGGATGAACGCGCGGATTTCACGTTCGCGCTCGACCACCAGCTTCACGGCAACCGATTGCACACGACCAGCGGACAGACCGCGAGCGATCTTGGCCCACAGCAGTGGCGAAACCATGTAGCCCACCACGCGGTCGAGGAAGCGACGCGCCTGCTGGGCGTTGACGCGGTCGATATCGAGCTCGCCTGGTTTTGAGAAGGCTTCCTGAATCGCCTTCTTGGTGATTTCGTTGAACACCACGCGCTTGTAGCGGGTGTCGTCACCACCGATGGCTTCGCGCAGGTGCCAGGCAATGGCTTCCCCCTCGCGGTCCAAGTCGGTTGCGAGATAGATGGTGTCAGCATCCTTGGCGAGCCGGCGCAGCTCTTCGATGACTTTTTCCTTGCCCGGGAGGATCTCGTACTTGGCTTTCCAGCCATGATCCGGATCGACACCCATGCGCGCGACCAGCTGCTTGCGCGCTTTTTCTTTCGGCGACAGTGCCGGCACTTCACCCGCAGCAGCCTTGCCGCGCTTGGCGGCTGGCTCTTTGCTGGCGCTAGCCGAACCGCTGGTGGGCAGGTCTCGGATATGGCCGATACTCGACTTCACCACGTATTCGTTGCCCAAATACTTGTTGATGGTCTTGGCCTTAGCCGGGGATTCCACAATGACCAGCGATTTGCCCATGGATCAGAAAATTCCTGAATTCGAGAAGTGAAAGGCGGTTGGCGCCTGACGCGGCACCGCTATATATAGTGGCAACAAGGTGAGGTCAAGCGCAGGGTTTTGCGCGCACTCAGCTTATGGCTTGTTGAAAAGGCTTTCTTCGGCCTGCACCAAAGCAAAGCGTGGCACCTGTTCGCCGTCAACTTCGACGGACTCCAGGAACATGCTCAAGGGACGCACCCAAAAGCCGTAATCGCCATACAGGGCTTGATAGAAGACCACTTCTTCTTCGGTTTCCGAATGCCGCGCAACACTGAATACGCGGTACTGCGGACCTTTGTAATGTTGGTAGAGCCCGGGTTGTATCGGCATGCTTTGGCCCTCACTGAAATTTTTTCAAAATAAAAATAAAAATAAATCCGGAAAAACAAAAACCGGGGCACTTGGCCCCGGCTTCCATCAACGAGACGCTTAAACGCGTTCGAAGACGGTGGAGATGCCTTGGCCGAGACCAATGCACATGGTGGCTACCCCGAAGGTACCGCCATTCTGCTTCATCACATTGAGCAAAGTGCCGGAGATACGCGCACCGGAGCAACCGAACGGGTGACCCAGGGCAATCGCGCCGCCGTGCAGGTTAACCTTCTCGTTCATCTTGTCGAGCACTTTCAGATCTTTCAGCACTGGCAGGGCCTGTGCGGCGAAAGCTTCATTGAGCTCGAAGAAGTCGATGTCGGAGATACCCAGACCCGCGCGCTTCAGTGCTTTTTGTGTGGCCGGTACTGGACCATAGCCCATGATTGCCGGATCCACACCTGCCACTGCCATCGAGCGAATCACCGCCATAGGCTGAATGCCCAGGTCCTGTGCGCGCTGCGCCGACATCACGATCATGCACGAGGCACCATCGGTGATCTGCGACGAGGTGCCCGCTGTCACGGTGCCGCCCTTCGGATTGAACGCCGGCTTCAGAGCCGCCAGGCTTTCCAGGGTGGTTTCCGGACGAATGGTTTCGTCGTAGTCGAAGGTTTTCAGGAAACCGTTCTCGTCGTAGCCCTGCATCGGGATGATTTCGTCTTTGAACTTGCCTTCCACGGTCGCCTTGTGGGCGAGTTGGTGGGAGCGCACGCCGAAAGCGTCCTGTTGCTCGCGAGTGATGCCGTGCATTTTGCCCAGCATTTCCGCGGTCAGGCCCATCATGCCCGAGGCTTTCGCCGCGTACAGCGACATGTGCGGGTTCGGATCGACACCGTGCATCATGCTCACGTGGCCCATATGCTCGACGCCACCAACCACGAAGACGTCACCATTACCGGTCATGATCGCTTGCGCAGCAGTGTGCAGAGCGCTCATGGACGAGCCACACAGGCGGCTGACGGTCTGGCCGGCCGAGGTGTGCGGGATCTGGGTCATCAGCGACGCCATGCGCGCGATGTTCCAGCCCTGCTCCAGGGTCTGGTTCACACAGCCCCAGATCACGTCTTCGACTTCGCTCGGGTCGACCTTGACGTTACGTTCCAGCAGTTTGCTGATCAGGTGCGCCGACATGTCTTCGGCGCGGGTGTTGCGGTGCATGCCGCCCTTGGAGCGGCCCATCGGAGTACGACCGAAGTCGACAATCACGACGTCTCTAGGATTCAAGCTCATAAGTTCACTCTCACTCTAGTTGGGGGCGCTTAACCGAAGAAGCTCTGGCCGTTCTTGGCCATTTCGCGCAGCTTCGCGGTCGGGTGGTACAGCGCGCCCAAATCAGCGTACTGGTCAGCCAGGGCAACGAACTCTGCCACACCGAGCGAGTCGATGTAACGCAGCGCACCGCCACGGAATGGAGGGAAACCAATACCGTAGACCAGACCCATGTCGGCTTCGGCAGCGGTTTCGACGATGCCGTCTTCCAGGCAACGCACGGTTTCCAGGCACAGCGGGATCATCATCCAGTTGATGATGTCTTCGTCGGTGACTTCGCGCTGCTCGTAAACGATCGGCTTGAGCACTTCCAGTACCGAAGGATCGGCCACTTTCTTCTGCTTGCCGCGCTTGTCGGTCTCGTAGGCGTAGAAGCCCTTGCCGTTCTTCTGGCCCAGGCGCTTGGCTTCGTAGAGCACGTCGACGGCCGAGCGACGGTCGTCCTTCATGCGGTCCGGGAAGCCTTCAGCCATCACGTCACGGCCGTGGTGACCGGTGTCGATGCCGACCACGTCCATCAGGTAGGCCGGGCCCATTGGCCAGCCGAATTTTTCCATGATCTTGTCGATACGGACGAAGTCCACACCGGCGCTGACCAGCTTGGCGAAACCGCCGAAGTACGGGAACAGGACGCGGTTGACCAGGAAGCCCGGGCAATCGTTGACCACGATCGGGTTCTTGCCCATTTTCTTGGCGTAGGCAACGGTGGTGGCAACCGCCAGCTCGCTGGACTTCTCGCCACGGATCACTTCCACCAGCGGCATCATGTGCACCGGGTTGAAGAAGTGCATGCCGACGAAGTTTTCCGGACGCTTGAGGGCCTTGGCCAGCAAGGTGATGGAAATGGTCGAGGTGTTGGACGCGAGGATGGTGTCCTCTTTGACCTGGTCTTCAACTTCAGCCAGTACGGCTTGCTTGACCTTCGGGTTCTCGACGACCGCTTCCACCACCAGGTCCACGTGACCGAAGTCGCCGTAAGACAGGGTTGGACGAATGCCGTTGAGCACTTCAGCCATTTTCGCAGCGGTCATGCGACCTTTATCAACGCGGCCAACCAGCAGTTTGGCGGCTTCGGCCAGACCCTGCTCGATACCGTGCTCGTTGATGTCCTTCATCAGGATCGGCGTGCCTTTGGACGCCGACTGGTAGGCGATACCGCCACCCATGATGCCGGCGCCCAGTACGGCGGCCTGCTTCACGTCCTTGGCGATTTCGTCGTAGGCCTTGGCCTTTTTCTTCAGTTCCTGATCGTTCAGGAACAAGCCGATCAAGCTCTGCGCGGCAGAGGTCTTGGCCAGCTTGACGAAACCGGCAGCTTCAATTTCCAGCGCCTTGTCGCGACCGAAGTTCGCGGCTTTCTGGATGGTCTTGATCGCCTCAACCGGCGCCGGGTAGTTCGGGCCAGCCTGACCGGCCACGAAACCCTTGGCGGTTTCGAAAGCCATCATTTGTTCGATGGCGTTCAGCTTGAGCTTTTCCAGCTTCGGCTGGCGCTTGGCCTTGTAGTCGAACTCACCGGAGATGGCGCGCTTGACCAGTTCCAGCGCAGCATCCTGCAGCTGCTCTGGAGCAACCACTGCGTCGACGGCGCCGACTTTCAGCGCGTCTTCAGGACGGTTTTCCTTGCCGGCGGCAATCCACTCGATGGCGTTGTCGGCACCGATCAGGCGCGGCAGGCGCACGGTACCGCCGAAGCCCGGGTAGATGCCCAGCTTGACTTCCGGCAGACCGATCTTGGCATTGGTGGACATGACGCGGTAGTCCGCCGCCAGGCACATTTCCAGACCGCCACCCAACGCGATGCCGTTGATCGCGGCTACGGTCGGGACGTTGAGGTCTTCGAAATCGCTGAAAATCTTGTTGGCTTCGAGGTTGCCAGCAACAAGTTCTGCATCCGGCAGCTTGAAGTTGTCGACAAATTCGGTGATGTCGGCGCCGACGATGAAGACGTCCTTGCCACTGCTGACGATCACGCCCTTGATCGAAGCATCTGCCTTGATGGTGTCTACGGCCTGACGCAGTTCGTTCAGGGTTAGACGGTTGAACTTGTTGACGGACTCACCCTTGAGGTCGAACTTCAGTTCGACGATGCCACTTTCAAGAGCCTTAACCGTGATGGCTTTACCTTCGTAAATCATCAACTGATCTCCACGATATGGAAGCTGAACAGTACACGTCGGACGCAGGCGAATGGCTTGGCAGGGACGTTGATCGTCAATGCTACGCCCATTCCCCCGGCACACCCGCCAACGCGATAGTCGGGATTCTGTAGGAGCGAT
This sequence comes from Pseudomonas sp. KH_046_1, assembly GCF_057839025.1. Taxonomy (NCBI): domain Bacteria; kingdom Pseudomonadati; phylum Pseudomonadota; class Gammaproteobacteria; order Pseudomonadales; family Pseudomonadaceae; genus Pseudomonas; species Pseudomonas sp. KH_046_1. Next base: position 2,028,563 of record NZ_CM174481.1, on the reverse strand, counting down.
CTGAAATACAAACGCTCAATTCATACGCCCGTTTGATTTGGGTACGTCACCTTCACGGAATTTCCGACAATTGTCAATCGCCTGAAAAACGGGTTGAAACGCGACTTTCCGGTCATTTCCGTACTGCGAAGACCTTAAACACGCCGAAGCATGCAAGGTCATTCATAGAATCAATTGTTAGAAAAGTCGCCCTAATTCGCTGCAGCCCGTGTTTAACAAGCTACGCTGGCGAAACTAGGGGAAAAAGTTGAACGCTTTGGCGAATGCCCAGCGTAAGATCAGCCCACACCGTTTTACCGGCCTGCCTGGCCAACCCCGCCCGATGATTTTGTCGGGCTTTTTATTGCCTGCATGAAAACCTGTAGGAGCGAGCCTGCTCGCGATGAACGTCAACGATGACGCTGTTAGCCTGACACCCAGCGGCGCCCTCAGGTTCATCGCGAGCGGGCTCGCTCCTACAGGGGTTCAGGCGAGGGCTTTGAGGGTGGCATCGATCTGCTGCAACACCTCGGCCTCGCCCTTTTCGCCCCAATACAAGGCGATTATTTGCTTGTCGGCCTCGACCTTGAAGACATTGCCGGGCAATTTTTCGAAATGATCGAGCAGCGGCCGATCTTCACAGATTTCCTGCCATTGATTGACCCAGACACCCGGTGATTTTTGCCAGTAACTCCAGCACGCCGGCTGACTGCCACGCCGCGGACGATGATACTGGGCGCAGGGGCTCGGCGGCTCCTGGCTGAGCCAGTGCGGCCATTCCTGGGGTGCCAGTTGCATGGCCAGCCCGATGCGCCGGGCCTCCATCCGCAAGGCGATGCGCCCGCTCTGAACTCGCGACGGCCGCAACCATGCCAGCGGGCTCAGCACCACCAACAGGATTGACACCACTATCCAGACCGTCATATCTGTACTCCCGAATTTGAATGAGCCCATTGTGTCACTTTGGAACCAATGCGCTTGAAACCAGCCATACTTACCAATATTGCATCCCTCAGGAGGAGCACCTCATGCCCTACAACCATATTCTGGTCGCTGTAGATCTGACCGAAGAGTGCGACCCTGTCATCCACCGCGCTCGCGAACTGTCGGTGAGCAATGGCGCGAAATTGTCGCTGGTGCACATTGTCGAGCCGATGGCGATGGCCTTCGGCGGCGACGTGCCTATGGACCTGTCACAACTGCAACAGCAGCAGTTCGATCAGGCCAAGGAGCGCCTTGACCGCCTGAAGCACAAATACTCAGAGCTTGAGGGCTCCAATTGCCACCTCACCTACGGCCAGCCACGCCAGGAAATCCATCACTTCGCCAAGGAACAGCAATGCGATCTGATCGTGGTCGGCAGCCATGGCCGGCACGGCCTGGCACTGCTGCTGGGCTCCACCGCCAATGACGTGCTGCATGGCGCGCCTTGCGATGTGCTGGCGGTGCGTCTGCAAAACAAATCCTGACAACACCTGACCCCTGTGGGAGCGAGCCTGCTCGCGATAGCGATCTGACATTCAACATCTTCATCGATTGTCAGTCCGTCATCGCGAGCAGGCTCGCTCCCACATTGGATCTGCAACAGCCCGCAGATTGCATTGCATACGAAAAGCCCGGCGTTCATCACTGAACGCCGGGCTTTGTTTATTGCAGTATCAATCAGGCATCCAGTTCGGCCCAACGCTCGACCATGATGTCGAGCTCAGCCTGCAACTGCTCCAGCTGAGCAATCACCGCAGCGGTTTCCGCAGCTGGACGCTGATAGAAGCCCGCATCGGCCATCTGCGCTTCAACGGCGGCAATCTGTTGTTCCATGGCTTCGATCTGCCCCGGCAACGCTTCCAGCTCGCGCTGCAACTTGTAGCTGAGCTTTTTCTTCGCCACTGGCGCTTCGATGACCGCCGCAACCGGCGCAGGCTCGGCCTTCACTACGGCGGAGTTCAGGTCGGCCTTGCCGGACTTGCTCTCGGTCACGCCCAGCAGGCGCGGCGAGCCGCCCTGGCGCAGCCAGTCCTGGTAGCCACCGACGTACTCGCGAACCTTGCCTTCACCTTCGAAGACCAGGGTGCTGGTGACCACGTTGTCGAGGAATGCCCGGTCGTGGCTGACCATCAGTACGGTGCCGTTGAAGGTCAGCAAGACTTCTTCCAGCAATTCGAGAGTTTCAACGTCGAGGTCGTTGGTCGGTTCGTCGAGTACCAGCAGGTTCGCCGGCTTGCTGAACAGCTTGGCCAGCAACAGACGGGCACGCTCACCACCGGACAGCGCCTTGACCGGCGTGCGGGCACGCTGCGGGCTGAACAGGAAGTCGCCGAGGTAGCTCAGCACGTGGCGGCTCTGGCCGTCGATATCGATGAAGTCGCGACCTTCGGCCACGTTGTCGATCACGGTTTTTTCCAGGTCCAACTGATGGCGCAACTGGTCGAAGTAGGCAACATCGATCCTGGTGCCCTCCTCCACTTTGCCGCTGGTCGGTTGCAGACCGCTGAGCATCAGCTTCAGCAACGTGGTCTTGCCGGTACCGTTGGCGCCGAGCAGACCGATACGGTCGCCACGCTGCAGCACCATGGAGAAGTCCTTGATCAGGAACGGCCCGCCCGGGTGAGCAAAGCTCACATTCTCGAGCACCATGACCTGCTTACCGGACTTGTCGGCGGTATCCAACTGAATGTTGGCCTTGCCGGTACGCTCACGACGCTCGCTACGCTCGACGCGCAAGGCTTTCAGTGCACGGACACGACCTTCGTTACGGGTACGACGGGCCTTGATGCCCTGGCGAATCCACACTTCTTCCTGGGCCAGGCGCTTGTCGAACAGCGCGTTAGCAGTGGCTTCGGCAGCGAGTTCAGCTTCCTTGTGCACCAGGAAACTGGCGTAGTCGCCGTTCCAGTCGATCAGGCCGCCGCGATCCAGTTCGAGGATGCGGGTTGCCAGGTTCTGCAGGAAAGAACGGTCGTGCGTGATGAACAGCACGGCGCCCTGGAAATCCTTCAGCGCTTCTTCAAGCCAGGCGATGGCACCGATGTCCAGGTGGTTGGTCGGTTCGTCGAGCAGCAGCAGGTCCGGCTCGGACACCAGGGCCTGGGCCAGCAGGACGCGACGACGCCAGCCGCCGGACAACTCGGCGAGGGTCTTGTCGGCCGGCAGCTGCAGGCGGCTCAGGGTGCTGTCGACCAGGGTCTGCAAGCGCCAGCCGTCACGGGCTTCGAGGTCGTGTTGGACGTGCATCAGTTTGTCCAGATCGGCGTCGGTGACGCAGTTCTGGCTCAGGTGGTGATATTCGGCGAGCAAGGCGCCAACGCCGTCCAGACCTTCGGCCACCACGTCGAACACTGTCCGCTCGTCGGCCACCGGCAATTCTTGCGGCAATTCGCCGATCTTGAGTCCTGGTGCGCGCCAAACGGAGCCGTCATCGGGCTTCTGGTCGCCCTTGACGAGCTTCATCATGCTGGACTTGCCAGTGCCATTGCGGCCGATGATGCACACCCGCTCACCACGGGCGATCTGCCAGGACACCTTGTCCAACAACGGCATAGCGCCGAAAGCAAGGGACACATCGCTGAATTTGAGCAGGGTCATGAGCTTCTCCAAAAACCGGGCGCGCATTCTACCTGACTTGAGGCTTCAGAAGGCCGGCAATTTCACTCTCGTAGCACTCTGCATGACAAATGTTGCGAACTGACGCGGGAAGACTCGCAAAGCTTTCACCGGCTGCTGGCAAAAGGCTAAGCTACAGACAATTCAGCGCGGGCCTGGCCCGCGCTTGTCATGATTTTTCTCTGCCCGGACGTCTCATGCGCAGTCGCCTTTTCAATCTTTTATCTGCATTTTTACTGTCTGCCGCTGCCGTTCAATCCGCCCAGGCGGTGGACCTGTCCACCCAACGCCAGTATTACGATGAAGCCAAACGCGCTCTGGCCAAGGGCGATAGCGGCCCGTATTTCCGTTACAGCCAGGCCCTCGCCGATTATCCGCTGGAACCCTACCTGGCGTACGACGAGCTGACCGCGCGCCTGAAAACCGCGAGCAACGCCGAAATCGAGAAATTCCTCGCCGAACACGGCGACCTGCCCCAGGCCAACTGGATGAAACTGCGCTGGTTGCGCTGGCTGGCGGACCGGGGTGACTGGGCGACCTTCGTCAAGTATTACGACCCGAAAATGAACTTCACCGAACTGGACTGCCTGAATGCGCAGTACCAGATCAGCCACAACCTCAAAGCCGAAGGTTATGCCAACACCGAAAAGCTCTGGCTGACCGGTAAATCCCAGCCCGAAGCCTGCGATGCCCTGTTCGGCATGTGGGCCGCCGATGGCCAGCTGACCGAGCAAAAACGCTGGGAACGCGCGAAACTCGCCGCCCAGGCGCGCAACTACCCGCTGGCCAACAGCCTGGTCAACGGCATGACCACTCTCGCCCCGCGCGGTCGCTTGCTGATCGACGTGGCGCAGAAACCGGAACTGCTCAACCAGCCGTCACGCTTCACTCCGGCCGATGAAGCCATGTCCGACGTGGTCAGCCTCGGCCTGCGCCGCCTGGCTCGCCAGGACCCGGACAGGGCCATGAATCTGCTCGACGGTTACGCCAGCAGCATGCATTTCTCCCGGGATGAAAAAGTCGCAATCGCCCGGGAAATTGGCTTGACCCTCGCCAAACGTTTTGACGGCCGAGCCCTGGACGTCATGACCAAATACGATCCGGAACTGCGCGACAACACGGTTTCCGAATGGCGCTTGCGCCTGCTCCTGCGCCTGGCGCGCTGGGACGATGCCTATCAGTTGACCCGCCGCCTGCCCCAGGACCTGGCCAACACCAACCGCTGGCGTTACTGGCAGGCCCGCAGCCTGGAGCTGGCGCAACCGCAGAATCCGGAAGCGCTGACACTCTATAAAAACCTGGCCCGCGAACGCGACTTCTATGGCTTCCTCGCCGCCGATCGCTCGCAGTCACCCTATTCGCTGAACAACAAGCCGCTGGTGATGAGCCAGGCGCTGATCAACAAAGTGCGCAACACCCCCGGCATACGTCGCGCCCTGGAGTTCCACGCTCGCGGGCAAATCGTCGACGGTCGCCGCGAGTGGTACCACGTCAGCCGCCACTTCAGCCGTGACGAGATGGTTGCCCAGGCGAAACTGGCTTACGACCTGAAATGGTATTTCCCGGCCATTCGCACCATCAGCCAGGCGCAGTATTGGGATGACCTGGATATCCGTTTCCCGATGGCCCACCGCAACACGCTGGTGCGTGAAGCGAAGAATCGCGGCCTGCATCCGAGCTGGGCGTTCGCCATCACTCGCCAGGAAAGCGCCTTCATGGAAGATGCCCGCTCCGGGGTCGGCGCCTCGGGCCTGATGCAACTGATGCCCGCCACCGCCAAGGAAACCGCACGCAAGTTCAGCATTCCCTATAGCTCGCCACAGCAACTGTTCAACCCGGACAAGAACATCCAGCTCGGCGCCGCGTACCTGAGCCAGGTGCACAGCCAGTTCAACGGCAACCGTGTCCTCGCCTCCGCCGCCTACAACGCCGGCCCGGGCCGCGTTCGCCAGTGGCTGCGCGGTGCGGATCACTTGAGTTTCGACGTATGGGTGGAAAGCATCCCGTTCGACGAAACCCGCCAGTACGTGCAAAACGTGCTGTCGTATTCGGTGATCTATGGCGAGAAGCTCAACTCACCGCAGCCGATCGTGGATTGGCATGAGCGGTATTTCGACGATCAATGATTCAAATCGACCCGCAAAAAAAGCCCGCATCACAGCTGCGGGCTTTTTTATTGTTCAGAATTTCTTTGCCGACTTGAGCCGTGCGAAGACCTGTTTTCCAAGCTGGGTCAGGCGATACTTTTGTGCCGGACTACTTGGCGACTCAGGATGGGTCATCTCTATCCATTCGACCGCTAATGCAGGCCTGAGATAGTTAGCCCGAAAGGTCGCCTTGTGCACCAATCCGATGTCAGCCATCAATTCGCTGATCTTTCGCGGACCGTTAAGATGCAGTACAGAAAGCAACTTCTCTACTGGGTCGCTTACTGGGTCGGTTACTAGGTCGATTTCTGGCTCACCCCGTACCGCCTCCGATAGTGCAAGGCTCATGGCTTGCAACATGAACTCTACGAAAGGCGTTGATTCGGCCAAATGATCAGCCGCCGACAATGCCGCGTAGTACGCCTCCTGCTGATCCCGAATCACGGCCTCAACCGGCAAATAAGATAATACCGGGCGCCACTGACTGAGTATCAGGGTTTGCCAAAGGCGTCCCATACGTCCGTTACCGTCAGCGAAGGGATGGATGAACTCAAATTCATAATGAAAGACGCAGCTGGTAATCAGGGGATGCCAGTCCGAGGCACCAAGCCACGCCAACAAGTCATCAATCAAGTGCACAACGCGACTCGGCGGCGGCGCCATATGGATCAACTTATCGCCACGATAGATACCCACGCCGGTTCGACGAAACTGCCCGTGTTCATCAATCAATCCGCCCATCAGCAATTCATGGGCACGCAGTAAATCGGTCCGGCTGCTTGGCTGCCAATCAGGCATGGCTTCGTAAGCAGCAAACGCATTTCGTACTTCCTGGATTTCCCGAGGCAACCCCAGCACACGCTGCCCTGCCAGAACGGCAGTCACCTGCTCGATGCTCAGCGTATTGTTTTCGATGGCCAAAGAAGCCTGAATCGTTCGAATCCGATTGCCACGACGTAACTGAGGTGCCTGCAGGCGTTCGTCCATAGCCGTAAGCTGACCGATCTGTTCGCTGATATCGGCGATCAGCGACAACATTTTCGTCGTCAAGGTCAACGGTGGTTGATAACGGCTCATATCCTCATCCGGGCTCATAACAGAGGACGACATAATGCCCGAACCGGGCGTCATTCATCAGTAGTCATTCATGCCGCTTCATGTCCATCACTAAACTGCAACGCCGCCAACCGCGCATACAACGCATTGCTGGCGATAAGCTCCTGATGCGTGCCCACCGCTACCAGCTTCCCCTGATCCATCACCGCGATGCGGTCGGCGTTTTTCACCGTGGCCAGGCGATGGGCGATCACCAGGGTGGTGCGGTTTTTCATCAGGCTCGGCAGCGCCTGCTGGATCAGGTGTTCGCTCTGGGCGTCGAGGGCGCTGGTGGCTTCGTCGAGGAGCAGGATCGGCGCGTCCACCAGCAACGCGCGGGCGATGGCCAGGCGTTGGCGCTGGCCGCCGGACAAGCCGAGGCCACCGTCACCCAGATGAGTCTGGTAGCCATTGGGCATGGCTTCGATAAAGTCATGGGCGTAAGCGATTTTTGCCGCCTCCTGCACCTCGGCCAAGGTCGCCTGCGGATTGCCATAGCGAATGTTTTCTTCAATGCTGCCGAAAAACAGCGCCGGGGTTTGCGACACCAGGGCGAAACAGCGGCGCAGGTCCAGCGGATCGAGTTGAGTCAACGGCACGCCATCGAGCAGGATGTGTCCCTCGGCCGGGTCGTAAAAACGCAACAGCAAGTCATACACCGTGGATTTGCCGGCCCCTGATGGCCCGACCAGCGCCAGCGTCTCACCGGCATTGACGGTCAGGCTCAACCCGTCGACGGCATAGCTTTGCGGCCGCGACGGGTAGGAAAAACGCACATTGTGCAGCTGCAGGTGGCCGTCGACCCGTTCCGGCAGTTTCACCGCGCCAGCCACCGGCGCCAGGATGAAGTTTTCCGAACGCAGCAACTCGGCAATCCGCTCGGCTGCGCCGGCTGCCCGCTGCAGTTCGCCAATCACTTCGCTCAACGTACCAAACGCGCTGCCGACGATCAGGCTGTAGAACACGAACGCCGCCAGCTCGCCGGCGGAAATTCGCCCGGCGATGACGTCCATGCCGCCGACCCAGAGCATCACCCCGACCGCACCCAAGACCAGCACGATCACCAGGGTAATCAGCCACGCCCGCTGGAAGATGCGCTTGCGTGCGGTGTTGAACGCCTCCTCCACAGTCACGGCAAACCGGCGCTCGTCCTGGGCCTGGTGGTTGTAGGCCTGCACGGTCTTGATCTGGCCCAGGGTTTCGGACACATAGCTGCCGATGTCGGCAATCCGGTCCTGACTCAGGCGTGAGAGGTTACGCACCCGGCGACCGAAGATCAGGATCGGCGCGATCACCAGGGGCAAGGCCACCACCACGATGCTGGTGAGCTTGGGGTTGGTGACAAACAACAGAACGATCCCGCCGATCACCATCAGCAAATTGCGCAAGAACAACGACAGCGAAGAACCGATGACCGATTGCAGGAGCGTGGTATCGGCGGTCAGGCGGGACTGGATTTCCGAGCTGCGATTGTCTTCGTAAAACCCCGGGTGCAGGTAAATCAGATGATTGAACACGTTGCGCCGGATATCGGCGACGCAGCGCTCGCCAATCCACGACACCAGGTAAAACCGTGCAAAAGTACCGATCGCCAGCCCCATCACCAGCAACATGAACAACGTGATGGACTGATTGAGCAGGTGCGGCGACTGGGTCATGAACCCCTTGTCCACCAGCAGGCGGATGCCCTGCCCCATGGACAAGGTGATGCCCGCGGTGGCGATCAACGCCAGCAAGGCGCCAAAGGCCTGCCAGCGATACGGCGCGATGAAACGGCTGGCCAGGCGAATGGCACGGCGGTGACGGGCAGAGAGCATCGTAATCATCCTGGACAAGGCAGTCATTAGGGTCAGCCTACACCGCTCAATGAGGTGGCTCGCTGCAAATCACAATGAGTCAGGTTAATTATGTCCACCAACACTAGAGGCTAGACGCTATTGGTCTAAAGTTCGGGTAGCCATGCGGAGGCATTTCTGCTGGACTGTTTCTGTCCCCCCGGAAAGATCGCAGGGAGTTGTCATAGCCCGGTCACCTGGCGGTTCTACAGTAAGCAAACAACCTGATGAGGAGACAGGCCATGTCCTTGCAATACAGCAGCGATGACAAGATTCAAGTGATCCGCACGCAACCAGACCAGTCTCTGGGTTGCTCGATTATTGACGAGCAGGGTCGCGAAGTACCGATCACTGAAAAAATGATCCAGAAAGCTTGCAGCGAACTGGAAAAGCGATTGGTCAAACCTGCCGAACAAAAGTGATATAGCCACCGTCTTCTTGACCCGGCCCTTTGTTGGCCGGGTTTTTTATGCCTGCTTATCCAATCCGGGACTGTGGCGCGCCCTTCGCGAGCAGGCTCGCTCCCACAGGGGATCCGGGTCGTACACAACATTTGCATCCAATAGCGGCTCCTGTGGGAGCGAGCCTGCTCGCGATAGGGCCGCCACGGTCAATCAGACTGCCGTCGCCCCCAACGCCGCAACAATCCTCTGCAACTGCGGCGCATCCCCCTCGATCCGCACCTGCAACCCGTCGATCTCACGGCGCGATGGGTATTGCTTGCGCAGCACATCGAATGCCGCACGCTGCTCGCTGACACTGCCGACAAGGCTGCGACGGAAATCCGCATCGTCACGACGCGGGTCATACACGCCACGGCACAGCATGGCCAACGCCCAGGCCGGGTCGCTTTGCGCATTGAGGGTCACGTGCGACAGCCACGGTGCCGGCAGCAAATCGCTCAAGCTGACGCGGGCCGGCTGCCCGAGGAAATCGCAATACGCCTGATAAATCTGCGCAGTCCCCCGCTGCTTGCCGTCGAGGCTGTAGCCGGCAATGTGTGGCGTTGCCAGCACGCACAGTTCGGCCAGCGCCACGTCGACTTCAGGCTCGCCTTCCCAGACATCGAGCACCGCTTGCAGGTCTTCGCGCTCCAGCAGCACATCGCGCAGGGCCGCGTTGTTGACCACCGGCCCGCGACTGGCATTGATCAGCCAGGTGCCGGACCGGAGCTGGTTCAGACGCTTTTCATCGAACAAGTGCCAGGTCGATTGCTGACCCTGTTTCGTCAATGGCGTGTGCAGGCTGATGACGTCGCACTCGTCGATGATCTGCTCGAGGCTGACGTAGTCTCCACCTTCAGCAGCTTGCCGTGGCGGATCGCACACCAGCACCTTCCAGCCCAGGCCTTGCAGGACCTTGACCAGCCGGCCACCCACTTCGCCGGCACCGACCACGCCGTAGGTACGCCGGGTCAGGTCGACACCTTCGATTTCGGCCAGGGTCAGCAGACTGCCGAGCACATAGTCGACCACGCCGCGGGCATTGCAGCCCGGCGCGCTGGACCACTTGATGCCGGTCTGCTGCAAGTAATTCAGGTCCAGATGATCGGTGCCGATGGTGCACGTACCGACAAAGCGCACCTTGCTGCCCTCGAGCAGCGCGCGATTGACGTTGGTCACCGAACGCACCAACAGCACATCGGCCTGCTCGACCGTGGCACGGTCGATGGCGCGACCCGGTACCCGGCGGATTTCACCGAAACCTTCGAAGAAGGCATCGAGCAGAGGGATATTTTCGTCGGCAACAATCAGCATGGCAGGCTCCTTTGGCGGATCGGCAGTGTAGGCGTAGATGCTGGTGAACGGCCAGCGGGAAGCAACATCATTTGCCTTGTAGCGAGGGGACAGGTTCACGCTCAAACTTTGATTACAAATCCACAACACGGGTCTTTTCCTGACTGCCGCGTCAACGCGTAGAATGCGCGACTGCTCTTCGCAAACTTTTGGACGTTTCGCCCTTGAATTCCGTAACTGACCGCCCTGCTGCCCTCACCCTCTCCCGCCCGGCCCGGGTTCGCCTGGAGCTCAAGACGCTGCTTGGCCTGGCGCTGCCGATCATGATCGCGCAGCTCGCTACTACGGCGATGGGTTTCGTCGATGCGGTGATGGCGGGCCGATTCAGTCCTCGCGACCTCGCGGCGGTTGCCTTGGGCAACTCGATCTGGGTGCCGGTCTTTCTGCTGATGACCGGCACCCTGCTGGCCACCACCCCCAAAGTCGCCCAACGTTTCGGTGCCGGTACCCACAGTGAAATCGGTCCGCTGGTGCGACAGGCATTATGGCTGGCATTGCTGGTCGGACTCCTGGCAACGACTGCATTGCTCAACGCCGAACCCATTCTGCACATCATGAAGGTTGACCCGGAACTGATCGGTCCGTGCATGCAATACCTGAACGGAATTGCCAGCGGCCTTCCCGCCACAGCTTTCTATTGCGTATTGCGCTGCTTCAGTGACGGCCTGGGCCGCACCCGCCCGGCCATGGTGCTTGGCCTGTGCGGCCTGGCCCTGAACATTCCACTGAACTACATCTTCATCTATGGCCACTTTGGCGTCCCGGCCATGGGTGGCGTCGGCTGCGGCTGGGCCACTGCCATCGTCATGTGGGTGATGACCCTGGGCATGGCCGGATGGGAGCGTTGGGCGCCAGCCTATCAATCGAGCCAATTATTCAGCCGTTTCGACTGGCCGCAGTGGTCGGTGATCAAACGCTTGCTGGGCATCGGCCTGCCCATCGGCATCGCGGTGTTCGCCGAGTCGAGCATCTTCGCCGTGATCGCCCTGCTGATCGGCAGCCTCGGCGCCACTGTCGTGGCCGGGCACCAGATTGCACTGAACTTCAGCTCACTGGTGTTCATGATCCCCTACTCCCTCGGCATGGCCGTGACGGTACGGGTCGGCCAGGCCCTTGGGCGTCAGGAACCGCGTGAGGCACGCTTCGCGGCCGGGGTCGGCATGGGTACTGCGCTGGCCTACGCGTGCCTTTCGGCGAGCATGATGTTGTTGATGCGCGAGCACATTGCCGCGATCTACACGGCCGACCCGACCGTGATCCGGGTGGCGGCGATGCTGATTGTGTATTCGGCGCTGTTCCAGTTTTCCGACGCGATCCAGGTGACCGCCGCCGGTGCATTGCGCGGTTATCAGGACACCCGGGTGACGATGTTCCTGACATTGTTCGCGTACTGGGGTATCGGTTTGCCGGTGGGTTACGCCCTCGGCCTGACCGACTGGTTCGGTGCACCGAGTGGCCCGAGCGGGCTGTGGCAAGGCTTGATCGTGGGCTTGAGCTGCGCGGCACTGATGCTGTCGTTTCGCCTGACGCGCAGTGCGCGCAAACGGATTCGTATCAGTCATTCACTGGGCTGATCGCACATGAAAAAAGACCTGCATATGCAGGTCTTTTTTTGGGTGCCGTTAAACGGACTTCTTGCGAATCCAGTAGAGGTAGGTGCCCTCCTCTTCGTGCTGCGCCACCAGTTCATGATCGAGAAACACGCAGAACTTGGGAATGTCGCGACGGGTCGACGGGTCCGTGGCGATCACCTTGAGCAGGCCGCCGGGCACCAGGTCACGGATGTGCTGGTGCAGCATCATCACCGGCTCGGGGCAGTTGAGGCCGGTGGCGTCGAGGGTGCCGTCTACCGGCGTATCAAGCATTTCACTCATGATTCACTCCTGAAACTGGCCGGCATTGTCGCGCATTGCCGGGTGTAACGTCATCTGTGGCACCTGTGGGAGCGAGCCCGCTCGCGATGGCGGTGGGTCAATCAACAAAGATGTTGAATGTGATGGCCTCATCGCGAGCAGGCTCGCTCCTACAGGGGTATCTTTGACTCAGCGGGATTTCGGCTTCTTCACATCCATCCGACGCAAATGGCAGGTCACTTCCTCGCGGTCGTGGTACAGCTGCTTGCAGCCGATCTCGACCTTGATGCCCCGGGCCTTGAAGCCATCGGCAATGCGCTCGAGCAAGCGCTTCACTTCGGCGTAGCGCTGTTTCATCGGCAGCTTGAGGTTGACCACCGCCTCGCGGCAATGGCCGTCGCCGATCCACTCTTCCAGCATCGCGGCGTTGCGTGCCGGCTTCTCGACGATGTCGCAGACCATCCAGTCCACCGGTTGCTTGGGCTTGAAGGTGAAACCGTCAGCCATCAAATGCTGCACAAGACCGGTATCCATCAGGCTTTCGGCCATCGGGCCGTTGTCGATGGCGGTCACCAGCATACCGCGGTTGACCAGTTGCCAGGTCCAGCCACCGGGGGCGGCCCCCAGGTCAACGCCGGTCATATCGCCGTGCAGGCGCTCGTCCCACTGGTCGCGCGGGATGAAGTGGTGCCAGGCCTCTTCCAGCTTGAGGGTCGAGCGGCTCGGTGCCTCGCGGGGGAACTTCAAACGGGGAATGCCCATCGGCCACATCGCCGAGTTGTTCGACTCCGCCAGGCCCATGAACACTTCGCGGCCGCTTTTGAAGGTCAGCAACAGGCGCGGTTTGTGGGCATCTTCCACCAGTTTGCCGGCCGCCATCAGCGCCTTGCGCAGATGCACTTCGAATTTTTTGCAGAAGTTCGACAGTTCCTTGCCGTCATTGGTGTCGACCATTTCCAGCCACAGGCTGCCGCACAGCGGAAAGTCCGCCATATGCGCAAGGATCACGCTGATGCGGTCGGTTTCCGGCAGATCGATGAAGATCCCCCTTGCCCACTGTCGCGGGAAGATCAGCTCGGCGAAACGCTGCCCGCGCATCAGGCGCTCGGCGCCGTCTTCTTCGGTGCAGACAAACTCGGCACAGGCAGTTGCCGCCTTGGCCTTGGCATAACCGGCCACGTTCAAGCGCGCGGCGAGGTCGGAAATCTCGGAACAGACTTCGCCTTCGAAGCCCGGCCGGCAATGCATGAATAGGGTGTTCATTCTTACTCCTGGGCAATGGCGAGGAATTTCGGCCACTGCGCGATGCCCAGGCTTGCGTTGAAGCAAAGCCTGTCACGAAAACCGGCGCATGATAGCCGAGATCGGAACCTGGAGCTTGTCCATAGAGTCCAGTTATTAGCCAGCTACTGAAAACAGGGCTAGGTTTAAGGCTCTGTCCGTCCCCTCAGTCCGTAACCGTGCGGACTTAAAGGAGTGATCGCAATGCCGTCCCTCGATAGTCTGAAAACGCTCAAGACCTTGCAAGTCGGCAACAAGACCTACCACTACTTCAGCCTGCCCGATGCCGCCAAAAGCCTGGGCGATCTGGACAAGCTGCCGATGTCGTTGAAAGTCCTGCTGGAAAACCTGCTGCGCTGGGAGGACGAAAAAACCGTCACCGGCGCCGACCTCAAGGCACTGGCCGCGTGGCTCAAGGAGCGTCGTTCCGACCGCGAAATCCAGTACCGCCCGGCGCGGGTGCTGATGCAGGACTTCACCGGCGTACCGGCGGTGGTCGACCTGGCCGCCATGCGCGCGGCGATGGCCAAGGCCGGCGGCAATCCGCAGCGGATCAACCCGCTGTCGCCGGTGGACCTGGTGATCGACCATTCGGTGATGGTCGACAAGTTCGCCAGCAGCAGCGCCTTCGAGCAGAACGTCGACATTGAAATGCAGCGCAATGGCGAGCGTTATGCGTTCCTGCGCTGGGGCCAGAGTGCCTTCGACAATTTCAGCGTGGTGCCACCGGGCACCGGCATCTGCCACCAGGTGAATCTTGAATACCTCGGCCGCACGGTCTGGACCAAGGACGAAGACGGCCGCACCTACGCCTTCCCCGACACCCTGGTGGGCACCGATTCCCACACCACCATGATCAACGGCCTCGGCGTGCTTGGCTGGGGCGTCGGCGGTATCGAGGCGGAAGCGGCGATGCTCGGGCAACCGGTGTCGATGCTGATTCCCGAAGTCATCGGTTTCAAACTCACCGGCAAGCTCAAGGAAGGCATCACCGCCACCGACCTGGTGCTGACCGTGACCCAGATGCTGCGCAAGAAAGGCGTGGTGGGCAAATTCGTCGAATTCTACGGCGATGGCCTAGCCGACCTGCCCCTGGCCGACCGCGCGACCATCGCCAACATGGCCCCGGAATACGGCGCCACCTGCGGTTTCTTCCCGGTGGACGACATCACGCTGGAGTACCTGCGCCTGTCCGGCCGCCCCCTGGAAACGGTGCAACTGGTCGAGGCCTACAGCAAGGCCCAGGGCCTGTGGCGCCTGCCCGGCCAGGAACCGGCGTTCACCGACACCCTGGCGCTGGACATGGGCCGCGTCGAAGCCAGCCTCGCGGGGCCGAAACGCCCGCAGGACAGGGTATCGCTGCCGAATGTCGCCCAAGCCTTCAGCGACTTCGTCGACCTGCAATTCAAACCCACCAGCAAGGAAGAAGGCCGCCTGGAAAGCGAAGGCGGTGGCGGCGTCGCCGTTGGCAACGCCGATCTGGCCGGCGAAGCGGATTACGACTACGAAGGCCAGACCTATCGGCTGAAAAACGGCGCCGTGGTCATCGCCGCGATCACCTCCTGCACCAACACTTCCAACCCGAGCGTGATGATGGCGGCCGGGCTGGTGGCGAAGAAGGCCGTGGAAAAAGGCCTGAAACGCAAACCCTGGGTGAAGAGTTCGCTGGCCCCCGGCTCGAAAGTGGTCACCGACTACTATAAGGCGGCCGGCCTGACCCGTTACCTCGATGAATTGGGCTTCGCCCTGGTCGGCTATGGCTGCACCACCTGCATCGGCAATTCCGGGCCGCTGCCGGAGCCCATCGAGAAAGCCATCCAGCAAGCCGACCTCACCGTGGCCTCCGTGCTCTCGGGCAATCGCAACTTCGAAGGCCGGGTGCATCCGCTGGTGAAAACCAACTGGCTGGCCTCCCCGCCACTGGTGGTCGCCTACGCGCTGGCCGGCACAGTGCGCACCGACCTCAGCCGCGAGCCGTTGGGCGATGACAAGGACGGCAAACCGGTTTACCTGCGGGACATCTGGCCAAGCAGCAAAGAAATTGCCGACGCCGTGAGTCAGGTCAACACCGCCATGTTCCACAAGGAATACGCCGAAGTGTTTGCCGGAGACGCGCAATGGCAGGCGATTGAAGTACCGCAGGCGGCGACCTATGTCTGGCAGTCCGACTCGACTTATATCCAGCACCCACCGTTCTTCGACGACATCGGCGGCCCGCCGCCAGTGGTCAAGGATGTCAATGGCGCCAGGATCCTCGCACTGCTCGGCGACTCGGTGACCACCGACCACATCTCCCCGGCCGGCAACATCAAGGTCGACAGCCCTGCAGGGCAATACCTGCGCGACAAAGGCGTGGAACCGAGGGATTTCAACTCCTACGGTTCGCGG
The DNA here is from genome assembly GCF_057839025.1 of Pseudomonas sp. KH_046_1. Classification (NCBI taxonomy): domain Bacteria; kingdom Pseudomonadati; phylum Pseudomonadota; class Gammaproteobacteria; order Pseudomonadales; family Pseudomonadaceae; genus Pseudomonas; species Pseudomonas sp. KH_046_1. The sequence continues at coordinate 2,012,589 of NZ_CM174481.1, read as the reverse complement.
CGCGGCAACCATGAAGTGATGATGCGCGGCACCTTCGCCAACATTCGCATACGCAACGAAATGCTCGGCGGCGAAGAAGGCGGCAACACCCGCTACCTTCCCACCGGGGAAAAAATGTCGATCTACGACGCCGCCATGCGCTATCAGGCTTCAGGCACGCCGCTGGTGGTGTTCGCCGGCCAAGAATACGGCACCGGTTCGAGTCGCGACTGGGCGGCCAAAGGCACCAATCTGCTGGGGGTGAAAGCGGTCATCGCCGAAAGCTTCGAACGGATTCACCGCTCCAACCTGGTGGGCATGGGTGTGCTGCCGTTGCAGTTCAAGCTGGATCAGAACCGCAAGAGCCTGAACCTCAATGGCAGCGAAACCCTGGACATCTTCGGCTTGACCGGCGTCGAGCTGACGCCACGGATGAACCTGACACTGGCCATCACCCGCGAAGACGGCAGCAGCGAGAAGATCGAGGTGTTGTGCCGCATCGATACACTCAATGAGGTGGAGTACTTCAAGTCCGGAGGGATTCTGCATTACGTGTTGCGGCAGTTGATCGCTTCGTAACGGACGACCGACACAAACACCGCCTTCGGGCGGTGTTTGTGTTTGGGTCACGAAAATTTATGTGGGAGCGAGCTTGCTCGCGATATGGACATAACATTCAACATTGTTGCCGACAGTCAGTAAGCTATCGCGAGCAAGCTCGCTCCCACAGGGTTTGGGATGCATCGCAAATTCCGACTCAAGGACTTCAAATGATTGCCCTGCCATGGATGTCTCTGGCCCTGCTTTCCTTCGGCTACGGCCTGGCACTGACCTACGGCCATCTCGGCTGGCTCTCGGCAATCTCGGTGTTTTTGTTGCTGGTCGCGGGTGTCGCCGTCCGCCAACGCGAGATCCCTTTTGTCCGCTACCTCGGCCACGGCCTGTTCATCGTCCTGGCCCTGGCCCTGGCGACGCATTGGTTACCCGGCTTCTACAACGGTCGCGTTATCGATCCTCAGCGTTTCACCGACAACGCCGCGTCATTCGCCATGCACCTGAATCTGGACAAACCGCTGATCGGCTTCTGGCTGTTACTGGTGTGTCCGTGGATTGTCGGCCGCCGTTCACTTCGGCTATCGCTGTATGCCACCGCACTGGCACTGACCTTGAGCGCCCTGCTGGCGTTGGGCGGCGCACTGTTGCTCGGGGTCATCGCCTGGGCGCCAAAATGGCCGGATCAAGCCTGGTTGTGGTTGCTGAACAATCTGCTGCTGGTGACGCTGGTCGAGGAAGCGCTGTTCCGTGGCTACATCCAGGGCGGCCTGAGCCGGTACCTGAAAGACCGGCCCTACGGTGAACACCTCGCCCTGCTGCTGGCGTCATTGGTCTTCGGCCTGGCCCATATCGGCGCAGGATGGCAGTGGGTGTTGCTGGCGACGCTGGCCGGGGTCGGCTATGGCCTGGCCTACCGGTTCGGCGGGCTGGGCGCCGCCATCGCCAGCCACTTTGGCCTGAACCTGCTGCACTTCGGCCTGTTCACCTATCCGATGCTCGCCGGCTGATGCAAGGGCCACTTTGCGACGCATCACTGATAATCAAAAAATAATCTCAACAATCCGCCGGCCTTGCCGATACAGCACTTGAAAGCCTTGCGGATTAAAAAAGCCATGCGTAACAACCAGCCTATTACACAACGCGAGCGGACCTTCCCGGCTCAGCAACGGTTGATTTCCACCACCGATGCCAAGGGCATGATCACCTACTGTAACGACGCTTTCGTCGAGATCAGCGGGTTTCCCCGAGAGGAACTGATCCGTGCACCGCACAACCTGGTCCGTCACCCCGACGTCCCGGCCGCGGTGTTCGCACACATGTGGGACACGCTGAAACAAGGCTTGCCATGGATGGGCATTGTCAAGAATCGCTGCAAGACCGGTGATCATTACTGGGTGAACGCCTATGTGACACCGATCTTCGAAGGCAATCAGGTGATCGGTTACGAGTCGGTGCGGGTCAAGCCCAGCGCCGAACAGATCCGCCGCGCCGAAGCGCTCTACCAACGCATCAACCAGGGCAAGTCGGCCGTTCCCTCCTCGGATAAATGGTTGCCGATCCTGCAGGACTGGCTGCCGTTCATCCTGGTCAGCCAATTGAGCTTCATGATCGGTGCATCGCTGAACTCCCATTGGGGGTTTGCCCTGGCTGCCGGTCTTTCGGTGCCGCTGGGCCTGATGGGTCTCCAGTGGCAACAGCGTGGCCTCAAGCGTTTGCTGCGCCTGGCCGAGCAGACCACCTCCGATCCGTTGATCGCACAGATGTACACCGACAGTCGCGGCGCCCAGGCGCGTCTGGAAATGTCCATCCTCAGTCAGGAAGCACGCCTGAAAACCTGCCTGACGCGCCTGCAGGACACAGCCGAACACCTGACCGATCAGGCCAGACAGTCCGATGCCCTGGCGCACAACAGCTCCAGCGGCCTGGAACGTCAACGCGTCGAAACCGAGCAAGTGGCCACCGCTGTCAACCAGATGGCCGCTACCACCCAGGAAGTCGCCAGCCACGTGCAACGCACCGCCGATGCTACCCAGGAAGCCAATCGCCTGACCGGTCGTGGTCGTGACATCGCCGGGGAAACCCGCGAAGCCATCCAGCGTCTGTCGGTGGTGGTCGGTGAAACCGGTGTGACCGTGACCCAGCTGGCCAAGGACAGCAACGAAATCGGCGGCGTGGTCGACGTGATCAAAGGCATCGCCGACCAGACCAACCTGCTGGCCCTGAACGCCGCCATCGAAGCGGCCCGTGCCGGCGAGATGGGTCGTGGTTTTGCGGTGGTGGCCGACGAAGTCCGTCAGCTGGCGCAACGCACCAGCGAGTCCACCGGGCAGATTCATGCGCTGATCGCCAAGCTCCAGCAAACCGCCGGCACCGCCGTGCAAACCATGGAAGCCGGACATCGTCAGGCGGAAGAAGGCGTGGCGCGGGTACTGGAAGCGGACCAGGCACTGGTAGGGATCAGCGAAGCGGTGGCCAACATCACCGACATGACCACCCAGATCGCTGCTGCGACCGAAGAGCAAAGTGCCGTGGCCGAAGAAATCAGCCGCAACATCAGCAACATCTCGCAACTGGCGGACCAGACCGCGGAACAGGCACAGAACTCGGCGTTGCTGAGTGAAGAGCTGACCAGGACTGCCAACACGCAATATTCGTTGGTGGAGCGGTTTAACCGCTGAAAGAGGCTGGAATGACAAAAACCCGGACAGTGAGAACTTCCGGGTTTATTGAGTCTGTGAAAGTGATGTTGCCTGATAGTCCCTCATCGCGAGCAAGCTCGCTCCCACAGGGTTTTGAGCCACACCAAAAATCACTGTGGGAGCGAGCTTGCTCGCGATGGGGCCATCACAGCCTGCACAAAACATCACTGAAGAAATGAAACCACCTTCCCCGCCGCAGCCGCCAAATGCTGCTCATGGCTAAACCCCGAAGCCTTCAACGGTTTCAGATCATGATCCCCCTCCACCAGCCAGAACACCTCGATACCCGGCGATAGCGCATACCCCTCGACCGCCTCCCGGTTGCCCAACGCATCGCGCTCACCCTGCACGATCAAGGTCCGTGTCTTCAGCCCCGCCAAATGCTCAACCCGCGGTTTCTCCGGTTTACCCACCGCATAAAACGGATACCCCAGGCACACCAGCCCATCCGCCCCCAACTCATCGGCCAGCAAACTGGCCATGCGCCCGCCCATGGACTTGCCGCCGATGGCCAGCGGCCCAGTGACATGGCGTCGCACCTGGGCATACACCTCACGCCAGCATTCCAGCAGTTTCGGCGCCGGGTTCGGCGGGCGCTTGCCGCCATCGAGGCGCCGCTGCGCCATGTAGGGAAACTCGAAGCGCAACACGTTGACGCCTTGCGCGGCGAGGCGTGCAGCCATGTCGCTCATCCAGTCGCTGTCCATCGGTGCACCGGCGCCATGGGCGAGGATCAGCGTCGCCGCAGCCTTGCCAGTGGCGGCATTCCACAACCATCCATGATCCCGCACGCACTGCGCCCATTGATCCTCGTCAATACCGGCCTTGTGCCCTTTGTCCATGCTTGCCTCGCTTTTAGTCTGCCTATAACTCCGGCCGAAGGGTGCGCTGCCTTGCGCGAGTGCGCTCACTTCGGCTGAACCGTGGATGGGGAACCATGAACACTTCTATCAGTACCGCCTACAACTACAAGGTGGTCCGCCAATTCGCCATTATGACGGTGGTGTGGGGCATCGTCGGTATGGGGCTCGGGGTTTTTCTCGCTGCCCAGTTGGTCTGGCCCGAACTCAACTTCAATTTGCCGTGGACCAGCTTCGGCCGCTTGCGCCCGCTGCACACCAACGCGGTGATCTTCGCCTTTGGTGGCTGCGCGCTGTTCGCCAGTTCGTTTTATTCAGTACAACGTACCTGCCAGACTCAGCTGTTCGCACCGAAAATCGCCGCGTTCTGTTTCTGGGGCTGGCAGCTTGTGATTCTGCTCGCGGCCATCAGCCTGCCGCTGGGCTACACCAGCTCAAAGGAATACGCCGAGCTGGAATGGCCGATCGACATCCTGATCACCATCGTCTGGGTCGCCTACGCCATCGTGTTCTTCGGCACGATCATGCAGCGCAAGACCAAGCACATCTATGTCGGCAACTGGTTCTTCGGTGCGTTCATCGTCACCGTGGCGATCCTGCACATCGTCAACAACATGGAATTGCCGGTCAGCTTCACCAAGTCCTACTCGCTGTACTCCGGCGCCACCGACGCGATGGTGCAATGGTGGTACGGGCACAACGCCGTAGGCTTTTTCCTCACCGCAGGTTTCCTCGGGATGATGTATTACTTCGTGCCGAAACAGGCCGAGCGCCCGGTTTACTCCTATCGCTTGTCGATCGTGCACTTCTGGGCACTGATCACCCTGTACATATGGGCTGGCCCGCACCACTTGCACTACACCGCGCTGCCGGACTGGGCGCAGTCGCTGGGCATGGTGATGTCGCTGGTCCTGCTGGCACCGAGCTGGGGCGGGATGATCAACGGCATGATGACCCTGTCCGGCGCCTGGCATAAGTTGCGCAGCGACCCGATCCTGCGTTTCCTCGTGGTGTCGCTGGCGTTCTACGGCATGTCGACCTTCGAAGGGCCGATGATGGCGATCAAGACAGTCAACGCCCTCTCCCACTACACCGACTGGACCATCGGCCACGTACACGCAGGTGCCTTGGGTTGGGTGGCGATGATTTCCATCGGCGCGCTGTACCACATGATCCCGAAAGTCTTCGGCCGCGAGCAGATGCACAGCATCGGCCTGATCAACGCGCACTTCTGGCTCGCCACCATCGGCACCGTGCTGTACATCGCCTCGATGTGGGTCAACGGCATCGCCCAGGGCCTGATGTGGCGTGCGGTGAACGAGGACGGCACGCTGACTTACTCCTTCGTCGAAACCCTGGTGGCCAGCCACCCTGGCTTCGTCGTGCGGCTGGTGGGCGGTGCGATCTTCCTCAGTGGCATGTTCCTGATGGCCTACAACACCTGGCGCACCGTGCGGGCCTCGCAGCCTGCCGAAGCCGCCGCTGCCGCGCAGATGGCCTGAGGAGTCCGCCATGAAACACGAAACTATCGAGAAAAACGTCGGCCTGTTGCTGCTGCTGATGATCCTGGCCGTGAGCATCGGCGGCTTGACCCAGATCGTCCCGCTGTTCTTCCAGGACGTGACCAACAAACCGGTGGAAGGCATGAAGCCCTACACCGCGCTGCAACTGGAAGGTCGCGACATCTATATCCGCGAAGGCTGCGTCGGCTGTCACTCGCAGATGATCCGTCCGTTCCGCGCCGAGACCGAACGCTACGGGCACTACTCAGTGGCCGGCGAAAGCGTCTGGGATCATCCGTTCCTGTGGGGCTCGAAACGTACCGGGCCGGATCTGGCCCGTGTCGGCGCGCGCTACTCGGATGACTGGCACCGCGCGCACTTGTACAACCCGCGCAACGTCGTGCCGGAGTCGAAGATGCCGGCCTACCCGTGGCTGGTGGCCAACCCGGTCGACAGCAGTCATACCGAGACCAAGATCAAGGCCATGCGCACCCTGGGCGTGCCGTACACCGACGAGGACATCACCGGCGCCGTCGCTTCGCTCAAGGGCAAGAGCGAGATGGATGCGCTGGTCGCCTACCTGCAAGTGCTCGGCACTGCGATCAAGAGCAAGAGGTGAGCAATGTTTGAATTGAGCACTGGAATGATCCGTGGCCTTGGCACCGTCGTCGTATTCGTGGCCTTCGTCGGCCTGACGCTGTGGGTGTTCAACGGCAAGCGCGGCCCGGAATTCGCCGAAGCGCGCCTGCTGCCATTCGCCGACGAACCACAACCCGACATCACTGAAGAATCAGCAACAAGGAGTACCCGGCCATGACCACCTTCTGGAGTACGTGGATCTGCGTACTGACCATCGGCAGCCTGATCGGCCTGACCTGGTTGCTACTCAGCACCCGCAAGGGCGAAACCAAGGGCAGTGTCGACCAGACCATGGGCCACAGCTTCGACGGCATCGAGGAGTACGACAACCCGCTGCCGCAATGGTGGTTCATGCTGTTCGTTGGCACCCTGGTGTTTGCCGTCGGCTACCTGATCCTCTATCCGGGCCTGGGCAACTGGAAAGGCATCCTCCCCGGCTACGAAAATGGCTGGACCGGCGTGCACGAATGGGAAAAGGAAATGGCCAAGGCCGACACGAAGTTCGGGCCGATCTTCGCCAAGTTCGCAGCAATGCCCGTGGAAGAAGTGGCCAAGGACCCGCAAGCACTGAAAATGGGCGGCCGCCTATTTGCCTCCAACTGCTCGGTGTGCCACGGCTCGGACGCCAAGGGTGCATTCGGCTTCCCCAACCTGGCCGACAGCGACTGGCGCTGGGGCGGCAATGCAGAAACCATCAAGACCACCATCATGGGTGGCCGGATGGCGATGATGCCGGCCTGGGGTGAAGTCCTGGGGGAAGACGGTGTGAAGAACGTCGCCGCTTATGTGCGCCATGGCCTGGCCAAGCTGCCATTGCCCGCCGACAGCAAAGCCGACCTGCAGGCCGGACAGCAAGCGTTCAGCACCACCTGCGTCGCCTGTCATGGGGCAAACGGCCAGGGCACCGAAGCCATGGGCGCGCCGAACCTGACGCATCCTGCCGGCTTCATTTACGGTACAAGCCTGACGCAGCTTGAACAAACGATTCGGCATGGTCGCCAAGGCCATATGCCGGCGCAGAATGAACTGCTGGGCAATGACAAGGTGCAATTGCTGGCCGCGTATGTGTACAGCCTGTCCCACGGTTTGAATACCGAGCGCCTGCAGGCTGAAGACAACCGCAAATAAATCCCGACCGCTCTGCTGCCGCATTCTCCCGGATGCGGCAGTTCCCTGCCCCTTTGCGACCCATTGTCGCACCCCCGCACAGACTTTCTTTCGGATCACCTGATTCGGGTCTAAGCTTCCCCCGATGCGGACTGGCCGGTGCCGGTTCCAGGTCGACCCTGAACGATGTGTTCGACGAATCTGCCCGATGACAGGCCGCAAAGGCTGGTAGATACCGGCTGTCGCACCAATTGCCTTCGGTCAGCCAAACGTTGCGTTTGAACACACCCCGTTACATCCGACCTGACCCCCTCGCCTGATCAGTCCGCCGGGATGTTTTGCCCGCGGGCAAATTTGTCCTTACGCGGCGCATGGAAAGGCCGCAGAATCAGCTTTTGAAAGCATTGACCCAGGTCATGGCGCGTTGCAATGACCCCTTGCTTTCTCCATACTTGCGGCCGATTTTTAATCCTAATAAAACACCCAAACCGTGGAACCTTAGAATGAGCACAGCAATCAGTCCGACTGCTTATAACTATAAGGTAGTCCGCCAGTTCGCCATCATGACGGTGGTCTGGGGGATCCTTGGCATGGGGCTCGGTGTCTTCATTGCCTCGCAACTGGTCTGGCCGGAGTTGAACTTCGGTCTGGCATGGACGAGCTTTGGACGCCTGCGCCCGCTGCACACCAACCTGGTGATTTTCGCCTTCGGTGGATGTGCACTGTTTGCCACTTCTTATTACGTCGTGCAGCGAACCTGCCAAACGCGACTGATTTCCGACAGCCTCGCTGCCTTCACCTTCTGGGGATGGCAAGCGGTGATCGTCGGCGCGATCATTACCTTGCCGATGGGTTTCACCACCACCAAGGAATACGCGGAACTGGAATGGCCCCTGGCTATTCTACTGGCCATTGTCTGGGTCACCTACGGTCTGGTGTTCTTCGGCACCATCGTCAAGCGCAAGACCAAGCACATCTATGTGGGTAACTGGTTCTACGGCGCGTTCATCGTCGTGACCGCGATGCTGCACATCGTCAACCACATGTCGCTGCCGGTCAGCCTGTTCAAGTCCTACTCGGCCTACTCGGGTGCGACGGACGCGATGATCCAGTGGTGGTACGGCCACAACGCCGTGGGCTTCTTCCTGACCACCGGCTTCCTGGGCATGATGTACTACTTCGTGCCGAAACAGGCCGAACGCCCGATCTACTCCTATCGCCTGTCGATCGTGCACTTCTGGGCACTGATCACCCTGTACATCTGGGCCGGTCCGCACCACCTGCACTACACCGCACTGCCGGACTGGGCACAGTCCCTGGGCATGGCGATGTCGATCATCCTGCTGGCGCCAAGCTGGGGCGGCATGATCAACGGCATGATGACCCTGTCGGGCGCCTGGCATAAGCTGCGCACCGACCCGATCCTGCGCTTCCTGGTCGTCTCCCTGGCGTTCTACGGCATGTCGACCTTCGAAGGCCCGATGATGGCCATCAAGACCGTGAACTCCCTGTCGCACTACACTGACTGGACCATCGGCCACGTACACGCCGGCGCTCTGGGCTGGGTTGCGATGATCTCGATCGGCGCCATCTACCACATGATCCCGAAACTGTTCGGTCGTGCGCAGATGCACAGCACCGGCCTGATCAACACCCACTTCTGGCTCGCGACCATCGGTACCGTGCTCTACATCGCTTCGATGTGGGTCAACGGCATCACCCAGGGCCTGATGTGGCGTGCAATCAACGATGACGGCACCCTCACCTACTCGTTCGTCGAAGCGCTGCAAGCCAGCCACCCGGGCTTCATCGTCCGCGCCCTGGGCGGTGCATTCTTCGCCACCGGCATGCTGTTCATGGCCTACAACGTATTCCGTACCGTACGCGCCTCGAACCCGGCTGAAGCCAAAGCCGCCGAACAGATTGCCGTAGTTGGAGCTCACTGATGAAGCATGAAGCAGTCGAGAAGAATATTGGCCTGCTGGCCTTCTTCATGGTCATCGCCGTCAGCATCGGCGGCCTGACCCAGATCGTTCCGCTGTTTTTCCAGGATGTCACCAACAAGCCGGTCGAGGGCATGAAGCCCCGCACCGCCCTTGAACTGGAAGGCCGGGACGTTTATATCGCCAACGGTTGTGTCGGCTGCCACTCGCAGATGATCCGTCCGTTCCGTGCCGAAACCGAACGCTACGGCCACTACTCGGTCGCCGGTGAAAGCGTCTGGGACCACCCGTTCCTGTGGGGTTCCAAGCGTACCGGTCCGGACCTGGCCCGTGTCGGCGGTCGTTACTCCGATGACTGGCAGCGTGCGCACTTGTACAACCCGCGCAACGTAGTGCCCGAGTCGAAAATGCCGGCCTACCCGTTCCTCGTGGAAAACAAGCTCGACGGCAAAGACACCGCCAAGAAAATGGAAGTCTTGCGCACGCTCGGCGTTCCTTACACCGACGAAGACATCGCCGGCGCCAAGGATGCTGTGAAGGGCAAAACCGAAATGGACGCGCTGGTGGCCTATCTGCAAGGCCTGGGCACCATCATCAAAAGCAAACGGTGAATTGGATGGATATCGGGATGATTCGTGGCCTGGGCACCGTTGTCGTGATGGTGGCCTTCATCGGACTGGCACTGTGGGTGTTCAGTCCCAAGCGCAAGTCGGAGTTTGAAGACGCGACCTTGCTGCCTTTCGCGGATGATCCCGAAGCCATCAAGCACGTCGAGCAAGCTTCTAGGAGTAACAAAGAATGACTACATTCTGGAGTCTGTACGTCACAGTCCTCAGTCTCGGCACCATCTTCGCCCTGACCTGGCTGCTGCTGTCCACCCGCAAGGGCCAGCGCGCCGAGCAAACCGACGAGACGGTTGGTCACTCCTTCGACGGGATCGAGGAGTACGACAACCCGCTGCCGAAATGGTGGTTCATGCTGTTCGTGGGCACCATCATCTTCGCCCTCGGCTACCTGGTGCTGTACCCGGGCCTGGGCAACTGGAAAGGCCTGCTGCCGGGTTACAACTACCTCGATAACGAGAAGCAGACCGCGTTCGCCAACGGCCAGACCGGCTGGACCGGCGTTCACGAGTGGGAAAAGGAAATGGCCAGGTCGGACGCCAAGTTCGGTCCGATCTTCGCCAAGTTCGCGGCCATGCCAATCGAAGAAGTGGCCAAGGATCCGCAAGCCCTGAAGATGGGTGGCCGCCTGTTCGCCTCCAACTGCTCGGTTTGCCATGGTTCCGACGCCAAGGGCGCCTACGGCTTCCCTAACCTGACCGACACCGACTGGCGCTGGGGCGGCGACGCGCAAGCCATCAAGACCACCATCATGGGCGGCCGTCACGCGGTGATGCCTGCGTGGGCTGAAGTGATCGGCGAGCAAGGCGTTGCCGATGTGGCGGCGTTTATCCTGACCAACCTCGATGGCCGCAAGCTGCCGGAAGGCGCCAAGGCCGACCCGGTTGCCGGGCAGAAACTGTTCGCTACCAACTGCGTGGCGTGCCACGGTCCGGAAGGCAAGGGCACGCCAGCGATGGGCGCACCTGACCTGACTCACCCGGCAGCGTTCATCTACGGTTCGAGCTTCGCTCAGCTGCAGCAGACCATCCGTTACGGCCGTCAGGGCCAGATGCCTGCGCAAGAGGCAATGCAGGGTAACGACAAGGTTCACCTGCTGGCCGCTTACGTCTACAGCCTTTCTCACGGCGAGAAGGCAGCGGACGCCGAGTAAGGCAAACGCTTGAAGCAACAAAAAACGGCCCCGCCAATGTGAATTGGCGGGGCCGTTTTGTTTGTTCGGCAGTGTCCAATGGTTTCGACCGATGGTAATACCCGGCACCTACTTCGAGGTTGTCGATCGCCACACATAGTAGTAACGTTTCTACAAAGCCACTTCAGGAGGGCCAACCACGATGGCCATCACCACAATATCCAGCCGCGAATTCAACCAGGACACAAGTGGTGCCAAAAAAGCCACTCGCCAGGGGCCCGTTTTCATCACTGACCGAGGCAAACCGGCCCATGTACTGCTAAGCATTGAGGACTACCAAAAACTGACTGGCACCAACGCCGACATCGTTGAATTGCTGGTGATGCCGGACGCAGCAGACATCGAATTCGAAACCGAGCGCGCCGTGATCAATCATCGCCCTGTGGATCTGACCTGATGTATCTACTCGACACCAACGTGATTTCTGAACTGCGCAAACCGCATGCCGACGCGAACGTCGTTGCATGGGCCAAAAGTGTGATCGCACCACGCATGTTCATTTCGGCTATCACCTTGAAGGAACTGGAGACTGGCGTTCTACGAATAGAGCGCCGGGATGCCGCCCAAGGGAAGGTACTGCGCACCTGGCTGAAGCATCACGTCATGCCGGCATTCGATAGCCGAATCCTGCCGGTCGATACGGCCGTAGCGATGCGCTGTGCAGGACTGCATGTCCCGAACCGCACCAATGAAAGTGACGCGTTGATTGCAGCTACGGCACTGGTTCATGGATTGACCGTCGTTACACGCAATGTCGCAGACTTTCAGTCCAGCGGTGTACAACTGATTAACCCATGGGCCGAATGACCGGCGACACGCGCAAAACCGTCCATAATTCTCAAGTCAATTGATTCAAGTCATTACACCATCAAATGATTTTGCCAAACGTGACCAAAGGTCGCACCCTTGGACTAGAGCGACAGGCGTATCATTGCGCCACTGCAATACCCCTTTTTGACCGCGGTCGGCACGTACTGATCGAGGCACTTTTCCACTGCCGTGGGATGCAATGATGAGCAACCAGATTCCGGTACACGACGTCACTCCACCCGCCAGGAACGCGAACAACAGCGTCGACCTCTACGCCTCCAGGGAAAAAATCTACACCCGCGCCTTTACCGGCCTGTTTCGCAACCTGCGGATGACCGGCGGAGCCCTGTTGTTCCTGCTGTATTTCGGCACGGTGTGGCTGGACTGGGGCGGTCATCAGGCCGTGTGGTGGAACCTGCCGGAGCGCAAGTTCTTCATTTTCGGCGCCACCTTCTGGCCCCAGGATTTCATTCTGCTGTCCGGCATGTTGATCATCGCCGCGTTCGGCCTGTTCTTCATCACGGTGTACGCCGGACGGGTCTGGTGCGGTTATACCTGCCCGCAAAGCGTCTGGACCTGGATCTTCATGTGGTGCGAAAAAGTCACCGAAGGTGACCGCAACCAACGCATCAAGCTCGACAAGGCGCCCATGAGCGCCAACAAGTTCCTGCGCAAGTTCAGCAAACACAGCCTGTGGCTGCTGATCGGCTTCGTCACCGGCATGACCTTCGTCGGCTACTTCTCGCCGATCCGCGAACTGGTGTTCGACTTCTTCACCGGCCAGGCGGATGGCTGGTCGTACTTCTGGGTCGGCTTCTTCACCCTCGCCACTTACGGCAACGCCGGCTGGTTGCGCGAACAGGTGTGCATCTACATGTGCCCGTACGCACGCTTCCAGAGCGTGATGTTCGACAAGGACACCCTGATCGTTTCCTACGACCCGCGCCGAGGCGAAGGCCGTGGCCCGCGCAAAAAAGGTATCGACTACAAGGCCCAGGGCCTGGGCGACTGCATCGACTGCACCATGTGCGTCCAGGTCTGCCCGACCGGCATCGACATCCGCGACGGCCTGCAAATCGAATGCATCGGTTGCGCCGCCTGCATCGATGCCTGCGACGCCATCATGGACAAAATGGAATACCCGCGCGGACTGATCAGCTACACCACCGAGCACAACCTGTCCGGGCAGAAAACCCATAAACTGCGTCCGCGCCTGATTGGCTATGCCATCGTGCTGCTGGCGATGATCAGCCTGCTGGTGACGGCATTCTTCATGCGTGCGCTGGTGGGCTTCGATGTCAGCAAGGACCGCGTGCTGTACCGCGAGAACGCCGAAGGCCGGATCGAAAACGTCTACAGCCTGAAAATCATGAACAAGGACCAGCGCGACCATACCTACCTGCTCGAAGCCTCCGGCCTGCCGGATCTCAAAATGCAGGGCCGACGCGAGATCAAGGTCGCCGCCGGCGAGATCGTCAGCCAGCCTGCCGAGCTGTCCGTCGCGCCGGAAAAACTACCGTCGAGCACCAACGAGGTGAAATTCATCCTCAAGGATGCCGATGACGACAGTGTCCACATTGAAGCCAAGAGCCGGTTCATCGGCCCACAAATTCGTTGAGAGAACTGAACATGCCCGCAGCAACTGCCGCAAGCCCCTGGTACAAGCATCTCTGGCCGTGGATCATCATCGGGATCCTGGCCTGCTCGGTGACCCTGACCTTGTCCATGGTGACCATCGCGGTGAAGAACCCGGACAACCTGGTCAACGACAACTACTACGAGGCTGGCAAAGGCATCAACCGCTCCCTCGACCGTGAGCTGCTGGCCCAGACCCTGAAAATGCGCGCCAGCGTTCATCTCGACGGCATGACCGGCGAGGTTGACCTGCGCCTGAGCGGCGACAGCCAGCCCAAAACCCTGGAGCTGAACCTGATCTCGCCGACCCAGCCGGAAAAGGATCGCAAGATCACCCTGACCCGCAGCGAAACCGAACAGGGCCGCTACATCGGCCAGTTGAGCGACAAGATCGAAGGCCGGCGTTTTGTCGAATTGCTTGGCACTCAGGACGAGCACATCTGGCGCATGTTCGAAGAAGAACTGGTCGGCCATGACAAGGATCTGCTGCTGGGTGACGAACCGCTGCAAGGTGCCGAAGATCTGAAGAAATAAAAAAGCCTGCGCTTCGCGCTTCGCGAGCAGGCTCGCTCCCACAGTTGATCAGCGCCGTGCTCAGAACCTGAGTACACCCATGATCCCTGTGGGAGCGAGCTTGCTCGCGATGAGGCCCTATCCGACGATAGAGATTCAGCAGTACCAGTGAATACTCCATGACCACCACCCCACTCCCCTGCTATCACTGCGCCCTGCCCGTCCCCGCCGGCAGCCGCTTCACCGCTGCGGTCCTCGGGCAAACCCGCGAATTCTGCTGCCCGGGTTGCCAGGCCGTGGCCGAAGCCATTGTCGCCGGCGGTCTGGAAAGCTATTACCAGCACCGCAGCGAAGCCTCGGCCAACCCCGAGGCGCTGCCGGTGCAACTGGTGGATGAACTGGCGCTGTACGACCGTGCCGATGTGCAGCAACCCTTCGTTCGCCACGAAGGCGAACTCGCCGAAACCACACTCTTGATGGAAGGCATCAGCTGCGCCGCCTGCGGCTGGCTGATCGAAAAACACCTGCGCACTTTGCCGGCCGTAGCCGAAGCGCGCCTGAACCTGTCCAACCATCGCCTGCACGTACGCTGGGCCGTTGGCCAATTGCCGCTGAGCCAGGTCCTCAGCGAATTGCGCCACATCGGTTACGCCGCACACCCGTATCAGGCCGACCGGGCCAGTGAACAACTGGCCAGCGAAAACCGCTTGGCCCTGCGCCAGCTCGGCGTGGCCGGGTTGCTGTGGTTCCAGGCAATGATGGCAACCATGGCCACCTGGCCTGAATTCAACATCGACCTCAGCCCCGAACTGCACACCATCCTGCGCTGGGTCGCGCTGTTCCTCACCACCCCGATTGTGTTCTACAGCTGCGCGCCGTTCTTCAAAGGCGCCATGCGCGATCTGCGCACCCGTCACCTGACCATGGACGTTTCGGTGTCGCTGGCCATCGGCAGCGCCTACATCGCCGGGATCTGGACGTCCATCACCGGGGTGGGCGAACTGTATTTCGATGCCGTCGGCATGTTTGCCCTGTTCCTGCTGGCCGGGCGTTATCTGGAGCGGCGCGCCCGCGAGCGCACTGCCGCCGCGACCGCGCAGCTGGTGAATCTGTTGCCCGCCTCGTGCCTGCGATTGACAGCCGATGGCCAGAGCGAACGCATTCTGCTCAGTGAACTGCGCATTGGCGATCAGGTGCTGGTTCATCCTGGCGCCATTCTCCCGGCTGACGGCAAGATCCTCGATGGCCAGTCGAGTGTCGACGAGTCGCTGCTGACCGGCGAATACCTGCCGCAACCACGCACCCTCGGCGACGCGGTCACCGCTGGCACCCTGAACGTCGAAGGCGCACTGACCGTCGAGGTCCAGGCCCTGGGCCAGGACACTCGCCTTTCGGCCATTGTTCGCCTGCTCGATCGTGCCCAGGCCGAAAAACCGCGCCTGGCGGAAATCGCCGACCGCGCCGCGCAATGGTTCCTGCTGTTGTCGCTGATCGCTGCTGCGGCCATTGGCCTGTTGTGGTGGCAGCTGGACGCCTCGCGGGCGTTCTGGATTGTGCTGGCGATGCTGGTAGCGACCTGCCCGTGCGCCCTGTCGCTGGCGACGCCGACTGCACTCACTGCTGCCACCGGCACATTGCACAAACTAGGGCTGCTGTTGACGCGCGGTCATGTCCTTGAAGGCCTGAACCAGATCGACACGGTGATTTTCGACAAGACCGGCACCCTCACCGAAGGTCGTCTGGCGCTGCGTTCTATCCGCCCCCTCGGCGCGCTCGACAGCGATCAATGCCTGGGCCTCGCCGCTGCCCTGGAAAACCGCTCCGAACACCCGATCGCCCGCGCTTTCGGTCGTGCGCCGATGGCTGCCGAAGAAGTCCACAGCACCCCGGGCCTTGGCCTGGAGGGGCTGGTTGATGGCCGACGCCTGCGCATTGGCCAGCCGCGTTTCGTCTGCGAACTCAGCGACGCCATGGTGCCGTCGATGCCCGAAGAAGCCGGCCAATGGCTGCTGCTTGGCGACAGCCGGGGGCCGCTGGCCTGGTTCGTCCTCGATGATCGCTTGCGGGCCGACGCGCCCGCGCTGTTGGCCGCGTGCAAGGCGCGTGGCTGGCGCACGCTGCTGTTGTCTGGCGACAGCTCACCGATGGTCGCCAGCGTGGCGGCGGAACTGGGCATCGATGAAGCCCGTGGCGGCTTGCGTCCGGACGATAAACTGCAAGTCTTGCAACAACTGCACAAAGAAGGCCGCAAGGTGTTGATGCTGGGGGACGGGGTCAATGACGTTCCGGTGCTGGCGGCTGCGGATATCAGCGTCGCCATGGGCTCGGCCACCGATCTGGCGAAAACCAGTGCCGATGCCGTGTTGCTGTCCAACCGCCTCGACGCGCTGGTGCAAGCCTTCAGCCTGGCGCGGCGCACCCGTCGGGTCATTATCGAGAACCTGTTGTGGGCCGGGCTGTACAATGGCCTCATGTTGCCCTTCGCCGCCCTCGGCTGGATCACCCCGGTATGGGCGGCGGTGGGCATGTCGATCAGTTCGTTGACCGTGGTGTTGAACGCGCTGCGCCTGACTCGCATGCCGAGCGCGCCCGCCCTCTGCGCCACGCCAGAAACCCGCCCGCTGCCGGCCTGAGCCGCGCGGGCATGGAGTCCAGATGCCAGCTCTTTACGTGATGATTCCCGCTGCGTTGCTGATCGTGGCCATCGCCGTCTATATCTTCTTCTGGGCGGTGGACAGCGGTCAGTACGACGACCTCGACGGCCCCGCCCACAGCATCCTGTTCGACGACCAGGACCCGAACCACACCGCCGCCGTCGATGAGGCCAGCGGCCAACCGGCCAAAACGGACGACAAGGCCCCGCCCCATGCTTGAATTGGCGCCACTGCTGGTGTCTGCGGTGATCCTCGGCTTGCTCGGTGGCGGCCATTGTCTGGGCATGTGCGGCGGCTTGATGGGCGCGCTGACCCTGGCGATTCCCAAGGAACAACGCAGCCGCCGCTTTCGCCTGCTGCTGGCCTACAATCTGGGCCGGATTCTGAGCTATGCCTGCGCCGGACTGCTGATCGGCCTGGCCGGATGGGCCGTGGCCAGCAGCCCGGCGGCGATGTTCCTGCGTATTCTCGCCGGGTTGCTGCTGATTGCCATGGGCCTGTACCTGGCCGGCTGGTGGAGCGGCCTGACCCGTATCGAAAGCCTCGGGCGGGGCCTGTGGCGGCATATCCAGCCAGTCGCCAACCGATTGCTGCCGGTGTCGAGCGTTCCGCGTGCGCTGCTGTTGGGCGCGCTCTGGGGCTGGCTGCCGTGCGGCCTGGTCTACAGCACCTTGCTATGGTCGGCCAGCCAGGGCAACGCGCTGGACAGCGCATTGTTGATGCTGGCGTTCGGGCTCGGCACCTGGCCGGTGCTGCTGGCGACAGGCCTTGCCGCCGAGCGCATCACCGCATTGTTGCGCAAACGCAGCGTACGGATGGCGGGCGGATTGCTGGTGATGCTGTTCGGCATCTGGACCTTGCCGGGGCCGCATCAGCATTGGCTCATGGGGCACTAGATCGGCGACGCGCCCTTCGCGAGCGAGCTTGCTCGCGATGAGGCCCTCACAAACGACAAAGATTCTGACCTTGATGCAAATCAAGATGCCCCACCCCGCCCTCGCATAAAGTGGCTGACACTGCCAGCCTATCCGGGGAATGCCCGCATGATGCTCGACGCCATTCGTTGGGACACCGATCTGATCCGCCGTTATGACCTGGCGGGACCACGCTACACCTCGTATCCGACTGCCGTGCAATTCAACAGCCAGGTCGGCACCTTCGACCTGTTTCATGCCCTGCGCGACAGCCGCAAGGCCCAACGCCCATTGTCGCTGTACGTGCACGTGCCGTTCTGCGCGAACATTTGCTATTACTGCGCCTGCAACAAGGTCATCACCAAGGATCGCGGGCGGGCGCAGCCGTATTTGCAGCGCCTGGAACAGGAAATCCAGTTGATCGCCTGCCACCTCGACCCCACGCAGAAAGTCGAGCAACTGCACTTCGGTGGCGGCACGCCGACCTTTCTCAGCCACGACGAACTGCGCCAGTTGATGGCGCAGTTGCGCAAACACTTCAATTTGCTGGACGACGACTCCGGCGACTACAGCATCGAGATCGACCCGCGCGAGGCCGACTGGTCGACCATGGGCCTGCTGCGCGAACTGGGTTTCAATCGGGTCAGCATCGGCCTGCAAGACCTCGACCCGGCGGTGCAGCGTGCAGTCAATCGCCTGCAAAGCCTGGAAGAAACCCGCGCGGTGATCGACGCCGCCCGCACCTTGCAGTTTCGCTCGATCAATATCGACCTGATCTACGGCCTGCCGAGACAGACGCCGGAGAATTTCGCCCGCACCGTCGAAGAGGTCATCAACCTGCAACCGGACAGGCTATCGGTGTTCAACTACGCCCACTTGCCGGAACGCTTCATGCCCCAGCGGCGCATCAACAGCAATGAACTGCCGACACCCGCGCAGAAACTGGAGATGCTGCAGCGCACCATCGAGCAACTGATCAGCGCTGGCTACCGCTACATCGGCATGGACCACTTCGCCCTGCCCGACGATGAGCTGGCGATTGCCCAGGAAGAATCGACCCTGCAACGCAACTTCCAGGGCTACACCACCCACGGTCATTGCGACTTGATCGGCCTCGGCGTGTCGGCGATCAGCCAGATCGGTGACCTTTACTGCCAGAACAGCAGCGACCTGACCGAGTATCAGAACGTCCTTGCCACGTCGCAACTGGCCACCAGCCGCGGCCTGCAGTGCAATGCCGATGACCGGCTGCGGCGCGCAGTCATCCAGCAATTGATCTGCAATTTCAGCCTGGAATTTTCCGACATCGAACAAGCCTTCAACATCGACTTCCAGGGCTATTTCGGCGATCTCTGGCCCCAACTGCAAGACATGGCCAAAGACGGGCTGATCGAACTCGATCGCGACAGGATCACCATCCTGCCCGCCGGGCGACTGTTGGTGCGCTCGGTGTGCATGGTGTTCGACGCATACCTGGAACAACACAGTCGCCAGCGCTTTTCACGGGTAATCTAATTCTGCAAGCAAGCGCCCCAGACTGGCCTCGATATCCTATGGTGAGTTACCCTTACGTCTTATGTGTGAATTCCCACAAGGATTGAAGAAATGTCCGAGCCAGTAAAACTGCGCGCTCATAATCAAGCCCATTGCAAGGATTGCAGCCTGGCCCCTCTTTGCCTGCCACTTTCGCTGAATCTGGAAGACATGGATGCGCTGGACGAAATCGTCAAACGTGGCCGGCCGCTGAAAAAAGGCGAATTTCTGTTCCGCCAGGGCGATACCTTCGATTCTGTCTACGCAGTCCGTTCTGGTGCCCTCAAGACCTTCAGCCTGAGCGACACCGGTGAAGAACAGCTCACCGGTTTCCACCTGCCCAGCGAACTGGTCGGCCTGTCGGGCATGGACACCGAAAAGCACCCGGTGTCGGCACAAGCCCTGGAAACCACTTCGGTGTGTGAAATCCCCTTTGAACGCCTCGACGAACTGGCCCTGCAATTGCCGCAGTTGCGCCGTCAGCTGATGCGGGTGATGAGTCGCGAAATCCGTGACGACCAGCAAATGATGCTGCTGTTGTCGAAAAAGACCGCCGACGAACGCATCGCCACCTTCCTGGTCAACCTCTCGGCACGTTTCCGCGCCCGGGGTTTTTCCGCCAATCAGTTCCGCCTGAGCATGTCGCGTAACGAAATCGGCAACTACCTGGGCCTGGCAGTGGAAACCGTGTCCCGGGTCTTTACTCGCTTCCAGCAAAACGAACTGATCGCGGCAGAAGGCAAGGAAATCCGGATTATCGACCCGATCCAGCTGTGCGCCCTGGCCGGTGGCTCGCTGGAAGGCTGAAACAAAACGTTGCGGCTGAGCGAAAGGGTTCAGCCGCCGTTATACTGCGTTGTTTGCAGCCCTGCCAGGACACCACGACGATGGTCTTCGACTCCTTCGACATCAAATCCCTCATCCGCCCTGTCATCGACTTCCCGAAACCGGGTGTGATCTTTCGCGACATCACCCCGCTGTTCCAGTCGCCCACGGCCCTGCGCCTGGTGATGGACAGCTTCGCCCACCGTTACGTCGAGGCTGACTTCACCCACATCGGCGCGATGGACGCCCGTGGCTTCCTGATCGGTTCGGTACTGGCCTATCAGTTGAACAAGCCGCTGGTGCTGTTCCGCAAGCAAGGCAAACTGCCGGCTGAAGTGTTGGCCGAGGGTTATGCGACCGAATACGGCGAAGCCTTCCTGGAAGTGCACGCCGACAGCCTGTGCGAGGGGGATTCGGTGGTGATGTTCGATGACCTGATCGCCACCGGCGGCACCCTGATTGCCGCCGCCAACCTGATCCGCCGCATGGGCGCCCGGGTGCATGAAGCGGCGGCGATCATCGATCTGCCGGAGCTGGGTGGCTCGCAGCGTC
Organism: Pseudomonas sp. KH_046_1; assembly: GCF_057839025.1. Taxonomy (NCBI): domain Bacteria; kingdom Pseudomonadati; phylum Pseudomonadota; class Gammaproteobacteria; order Pseudomonadales; family Pseudomonadaceae; genus Pseudomonas; species Pseudomonas sp. KH_046_1. Next base: position 1,992,054 of record NZ_CM174481.1, on the reverse strand, counting down.
TGGAAGACATGGGCATTCCTACGTTTTGCCTGACGCAGTTTGCGTTGAGCGACAAGTAAGCGGCGCGCCATTCGCGAGCAAGCCCGCTCCCACAGTGTTCTTTGTCATGCACAAAATTTGTGTGCACTGTAGATCCCTGTGGGAGCGGGCTTGCTCGCGAAAGCGTCAGCCGCCACACCGCCGACTACAACCCCATCTGCTTGCTGATGATCTCGTTCATCACTTCCCGCGTCCCGCCGCCAATCGACAGGATCCGGCTGTCGCGGTACAGCCGCTCCACCAGACTCTCGCGCATGTAACCCAGCCCACCGAGTATCTGCACCGCATCGGTGACGATCCGGTCTGCGGTATCCGTCGCAAAATTCTTGGCCATGGAAATCTCCTTGATCACGCTCTGCCCCGCCGCCATTTTCGCCGCCTGGCGGTAAGTGAATTCCCGGGACACTTCCAGTGCGGTCGCCATCTCGGCGAGGCGATGCTTGATCACCTGAAACTTGCCTATCGGTTTGCCAAAGGCTTCGCGCTGGCGCGCCCATTTCAGGCTCTCTTCCAACGCCAGCTGTGCGGTCATGTTGGCCATCAACGCCAGGGCCAGGCGTTCGCTCTGGAAGTTGCCCATGATGCAGGCAAAGCCCATGTTCTGTGTGCCGATCAGGTTTCCTGCAGGCACCCGGCAATCATCGAAGAACAGTTCAGCGGTGTCTGAGGCCCACCAGCCCATTTTCTTCAGCTGCCGCCCTACGGTGAAACCGGGCGCGCCCTTCTCGATCAGCAGCAGGCTGATGCCAGAGAAACCTGGCTCGCCCGTTCGCACTGCAACAGTGTAGAAATCCGCGCGCACGCCGCTGGTGATAAAGGTCTTGCTGCCACTGACCCGGTAAAAATCACCTTCGCGCACGGCACGGGTTTGCAGGTTGGCGACGTCGGAGCCGCCGCCAGGCTCGGTGATGGCCAAGGCACTGATCTTCTCTCCCGACAGCACCTGGGGCAGCACACGATCCCGTACTTCGGGTCGGGCCCACTTGAGAATGGGCGGCAAGCCGATATCCAGCGACCCCAGGCCGGCAACCAGCCCGCCTGAGCCGCAGCGCATCAACTCTTCACTGGCGGCAACCTTGGCGAACAGATCCCCTTCGTGGCTGCCTCCGTAAGCCTCCGGGTAGCCGATGCCGAGAATCCCTGCCGCGCCGGCCTTGAGGTAGAGCTCGCGAGGAAAGCTTTCGGCCTCTTCCCACTGCTCGATATCAGGAAGGATCTCGCGCTCGACGAAACGTCTGACGCTGTCACGGACCAATTGGTGGCTGGGGTCGAAGTATTCCTGAAAGGCAGACATCGGCGAACTCCACTGAAGGGGTCAGTGAAGTTAACCGAGCGCTTGCTTGGTTTTCAACAGGATTGTGTGAATCAGCGAGACCGAGGTGCCCTTATCGCGAGCAGGCTCGCTCCCACAGGGTATTGCGGCGTACACAAAACCAATGTGGGAGCGAGCCTGCTCGCGAAGGCGTCAGCCCAAACAACACAAATTACAAAGTGATCGGCTTACGCCCGGCAAACGAATGCGCCAGCGTCCCGCCATCCACCAGCTCCAGCTCACCACCCAGCGGTACGCCATGGGCGATACGCGAGGCGATCAGGCCTTTGCTGCTGAGCAATTGGGCGATGTAGTGCGCCGTGGCTTCACCTTCCACGGTCGGGTTGGTGGCCAGGATGACTTCGGCGAATGTGCCGGCCTCTTCGATCCGCGCCATCAATTGCGGAATGCCGATGGCCTCCGGCCCCAAGCCGTCGAGCGGCGACAGATGCCCCTTGAGCACGAAATAGCGCCCGCGAAAACCGGTCTGCTCCACGGCATAGACGTCCATTGGGCCTTCTACTACGCAAAGCAAGGTGTCGTCGCGACGGGTATCGGCGCATTGCGGGCACAGGTCATCTTCCGTCAGCGTACGGCACAAGCGGCAGTGACCGACCCCTTCCATGGCCTGGCTCAGGGCCAGCGCGAGTCGCGAACCGCCGCTGCGGTCGCGCTCGAGCAACTGCAACGCCATGCGCTGGGCGGTTTTCTGACCCACGCCTGGCAAAATTCGCAGGGCGTCGATCAGTTGGCGAATCAAAGGGCTGAAGCTCATGGTGGAAAAGTCCGACAAAACAACGAGACGCGGTTTATACCCGCGCCTCGGTTGAGCGTCAAATTGCAGCGTCAATTACTCAGTCCCGGGAAACCCGAACCACCAGCTTGCCGAAGTTGCGCCCTTCCAGCAGGCCGATGAACGCATCGGGCGCCTGCTCCAGGCCATCGACCACGTCTTCGCGGAACTTCACCTTGCCATCGCGTACCCAGGGCGCCATGGCGCTGAGGAATTCCGGCTGGCGATCACCATAGTCATCGAACACGATGAAGCCCTGGATGCGCACCCGCTTGGTCAACAGGGTGCGCTGCAACAGTGGCAGGCGATCCGGGCCGCTCGGCGCTTCATGGGCGTTATAAGAGGCAATCAGGCCGCAGAGTGGAATCCGCGCTTTGGGATTGAGCAACGGCACCACGGCGTCGAACACTTTGCCGCCGACATTTTCATAATAAATATCGATGCCCTTGGGACAGGCTTGCGCCAGTTCCTCAGCAAAATCCGGGCTCCTGTGATCGATGCAGGCGTCGAAACCCAACTCGTCGACCACATAACGGCACTTTTTCGCACCACCCGCCACACCAACCACCCGCAGCCCCTTGATCTTCGCCACCTGGCCGACCACCGAGCCCACCGCCCCGGACGCCGCTGCAACTACCAAGGTTTCGCCGGCCTTCGGCTGGCCGATGTCCATCAGGCCCATGTACGCGGTCATGCCCGGCATACCCAGTACCCCAAGAGCCATCGAAGGGCTTGGCAGCGCGGGAATCGGAATGATGCTGCGACCGTCATTGATGCTGTGGCTTTGCCAACCGGTGGCACCGACCACCAGATCACCTTCCTGAAACTTCGGGTTGAGCGAGCGCTCGACCCGGCTGACAGCGCCCCCGGTCATCACTTCGCCGATTTCCACCGGTGCGGCGTAGGAAGGCGCGTCACTCATGCGTCCGCGCATGTAGGGATCCAGCGACAGGAAAACGGTCTTGAGCAGCACCTGACCGTCGGCCAGGTCCGGCAGCGCCACCCGTTCCATGCGGAAGTTTTCCGGCGTTGGCGCACCCACTGGGCGAGAAGCCAGGACAATGCGTTGATTGAGGGTCATGGGGTCGGACATGGCAGCGTCTCCTGTGATCGATGAGGTTCAGTGATATAGGGAGCAGACCTTTGTGGCGGTATGGTGTTCGATGTTTATTCAGCAAGACCGAGGCGACCTCTTCGCGAGCAAGCCCGCTCCCACAGGGGATTGCATTCCAAATGTGGGAGCGGGCTTGCTCCGGGCGGCGATCCGACGAAGGCGACGGCACAGTCAACATACTTCCATCAGCCTGAAACAAAAATGCCAGGCGCTATGCCTGGCATTTTTGTAACTCATCTGCCGCCTGAAGGCGAATCAGAATGGCAGTTTCATGCCCGGCGGCAGTTGCATGCCGGCAGTCATGCTGCCCATCTTGTCCTGGCTGTTGGCTTCGATCTTGCGCACGGCATCGTTGACCGCGGAGGCGATGACCGCTTCCAGCATTTCCTTGTCGTCTTCGCTCATGCCTTCGACCAGGCTTGGGTCGATGGTCACGCTCTTGACGTCATGACGACCGGTCATCACCACGGTGACCATATCGCCGCCGGCCTTACCGGTGACTTCGGCGTTGGCCAGTTCTTCCTGCATCTTGGCCATTTTTTCCTGCATCTGCTGCGCCTGCTTCATCAGGCCGGCCATGCCACCTTTCATCATGGTAATCACCTCAAAAGTACTTGGATTAAAACAGCGCCCGGCCCATGCGGCCGGGCGCCTTCAGTTATTAGCCCTGAGTGACCAGGGCGTCGACAGGTTCAATAGTATCGTTACGGACCACCGCACCGAACTGCTGCATCATTTGCTGGATGAACGGATCACCGTGGATCGATTCCTCCGCCTCGCGCTGACGGTTGGCGCGGCGGCGCGAAGCCGCTTGTGCCGGGGTTTCCTGCTCGGGCTTGATCAGCTCGATGGTCAGGGTCAGCGTGCGCTGGTGAAACTGGTTCAGCGCATCGTTGAGGCGACGCTGTTGAGTGGCGTTGAACAAGGCACTGTGGGCCGGGTCCAGATGCATCAGCCAATTGTCGCCATCCACCGCGATCAGCGTGCAGTTGGCGGCGATGCTGCCGGTCATGCCGGAAATCGGCAATTTCGGGAACAGCTCCAGCCATTGCAGGGCCAGGCCGGTGGCCGGCATTGCCGCGGGCTCAGGCTCGGGCTCCGGAGCCGGGTCGGCGGCATGCTCGCTGGCCAGTTCGTCGAGGTAACTGTAGGCCGAATCCATGTCCGGCTCGATGTAATCCTCGTCCAGCGGCGGCTCGTCATCCAGGTCCATGCCCGGCGTCGCGGCATCGACCTCGGCCACCGAAGGTTCCGGGATCGGCGCGGCAGCCCATTCAGGCGCGTCCGGCACCACGCTGTCCGGCGTCGGCAACGACATCGGCGGTAATTCGGGTTGTTCGCTGGCGGTTTCCAGCACCGGCTCCACCGCCGGTTGCTGGATGGGCGCCGGCTCGACCGGGTCATTCCACGGCAGGTCGACAACCTCTTCGACCACGACCGCTTCAACCACAGGCGCAGGCGCTGGTTCCGGCACAACGACCGGCGCAACCGGTTCCGGTTCCGGAGCCGCCACTGGCGCAACCGCTATCGGTGCAACAGCCGCAGCGACTACCGGCGCAACAACCGGCGCGGCAGCCACTGAGTTTGCGGAATCAACTGTGGCCTGGCTGATCCCCACTGGCTTTAGCGGTTGCCTCGGGGCATCCGCGGTGTCTGCGGGCCGGAACGCCAGCATCCGCAGCAACACCATTTCAAAACCGCCCCGGGGATCCGGCGCCAGCGGCAGGTCGCGGCGGCCGATCAGGCCCATCTGGTAGTAGAACTGCACGTCTTCGGCCGGCAACGCCTGGGCCAGTGCCAGCACGCGATCACGGTCGCCGTGACCGTTATCGACACCTTCCGGCAAGGCCTGGGCGATGGCAACGCGGTGCAACACATTGAGAATTTCCGAAAGCACGCCGTTCCAGTCCGGGCCTTGCTCGGCCAGGTGGCGGACGGCTTCGAGCAATGCCTTGGCATCGCCTTCGATCAGGGCATGCAGGACGTCGTAGACCTGCCCGTGATCGAGGGTCCCGAGCATCGCCCGCACGTCGGCGGCCATGACCTTGCCTTCACCGAAGGCAATCGCCTGGTCGGTCAGGCTCATGGCATCACGCATCGACCCGTCGGCGGCGCGGCCCAGCAACCACAGCGCATCGTCCTCGAACGGCACGTTCTCGACACCCAGTACGTGGGTCAAATGCTCGACAACGCGTTCCGGCGTCATGTTCTTCAGGGAGAACTGCAGGCACCGCGACAGAATCGTTGCAGGAAGTTTCTGCGGGTCAGTGGTCGCCAGGATGAACTTGACGTAGGGCGGCGGCTCTTCAAGGGTTTTGAGCAGTGCGTTGAAGGAATGGCTGGAGAGCATGTGCACTTCGTCGATCAGGTAGACCTTGAAGCGCCCGCGGCTCGGGGCGTACTGCACGTTATCGAGCAATTCGCGGGTATCTTCGACCTTGGTGCGGCTCGCGGCGTCGATCTCGATCAGGTCGACAAAGCGGCCTTCGTCGATTTCGCGACACACCGAACACTCGCCACAGGGGGTCGAAGTGATACCTTTTTCACAGTTCAGGCATTTGGCAATGATCCGCGCGATGGTGGTCTTGCCGACCCCACGGGTACCGGTGAAGAGGTAAGCGTGGTGCAGCCGCTGGCTGTCCAAGGCATTGATCAGAGCCTTGAGCACATGGGTCTGGCCGACCATTTCGCGGAACGAGCGCGGACGCCATTTACGTGCAAGAACCTGATAACTCATCGAAAACCGTCGCAGCGAAGGAAGCAGAAGCGGCTAATGCTAGCGGAGCAAGGCACAAATTGCATCCGGTGCGCTCGTGTATTGTGGCCAAGCTGCACATCGGGGGCTTTTAACCGAGTGTTTATGCGGCTGGCCTTGGGGAATTTACTGTTGATCAGCCTGGACAGCGTGGCCGCGCAATCGTGGCTGCCCGATCAGCCTGGCGATTATCTCTGGAGCATCCCGCTCTTCATTCAACCCGACGTGTTGATCACCTGGCATGCGCCGCCGTGCGCAATGACCCGCAAGTGCCGGTGCAGCGCATTCTGCGCACCCTGGTTCGGATGAAGATGTCCGGGGAGATCGATGAGATTGTCCGACTGTACATCGGTGGCGACCCTGCGGCTGTGGATAAACCGCAAACGGCAAAAAACCGCCACGGACAAGATCCTGGCAGCTAGCGAAAGTCTGTTTTCAGAAAGATAACGCAAGAGAACACTCACGTGGCGTTAAGGTGGTAACCCCACCAGCCACACCCCGGCACACAATGTCACCGCTGCGGCTGCTCCAGACCTGGCGACCATGTAAGCGAGCTAGCCAACACACGAAAACTAAAATATGAATGGAACAAGCCGATAACGAACACCCTGCATATACTCCCGATATAATGGATCAAGAGAAAGATGCGCTTCTTCTCGAAATATTCGCGCGATCAGAAAACCGATAGTTACTGCATAGATAATTACATTCGCCTGCGATGTATTTACCAATACATAGCCCGTAAACGTCAGACAGTAACTAGCATAGATCGGGTGACGCACCACGCGATACATCCACGCAGTCTTGATAACCCGCTTTGCTGCAACGAGTGCAAAGCTGCGATTTAGAGAAATTACACCCAGCACCTGAATGACCGTCCCCACAACTATCAGAAAACTTGCCCACGGGAGTACCCCCCAAGCCTCCGGCCGAAAAAATAACGGAGCAAAAGTCCCAACTACCGCCATCAACCAGTCGACCGGAATGAGCGAAACCGTCTTTGGCTCGCTTCGAAAAATGAACAAAACTGCTGTCAGCGTTTCGGAGAGACAGAACAAAAGCAGAGCCAGTTGATGTGTTTCTTGAAATCGAGCCAAATGACTGTAGGCAAAAACACCCCACACCCCCGCCAGGAAAACTCCGCTATAAAATCCGACCCATCTCGACTGCAGTACTGCAGACAATGAACTCATGCCACACACTCCTGCCCGGAAAGTAACCAAAATCCGTTTTGAGGCGCGCCCTCACGATTATCTTGCTAAATATGCGCCCGTCTTTATGCCTTGGATTTTTTATGATTTACAACTTGATCGAATTAATAATTTATCCCTAATAACAAATAGGACCAAATAGCAATCTGCGCAAATATCGAATCTTCATAACAACATGACCAATCATTCGATTTGCCAATGGCGATAACCCCGCCACTTACTCACGACGCACTTGATACGAAGTAGTTTGCCAACCTGGGCCAGGAGCGAGAAGGCGTGCAGACATGCCACAGCAAGGAAATTGGAGAGTGCAGAAAGTGAGGGGGTGCGGTAAGGCTTTGAAGAGTGCAAATGTGAAGCCAGCCGGCCTGCCTCGCATGGCGCACCCATTCGGTGTACCTACACGCTGTCACATTTCGAGATTTTTGACTGATAATTCCTTGATAATTCAAGGACTTAGAGATAGGTGGTAACCCCACCAGCCACACCCCGGCACACAATGTCACCGCTGCGGCTGCTCCCTTCCAGGCCTGACCGGGTTCACGGTTGATCGTTGCGGGGGGACCGATGGGGTCACCATAACGACGCTCACCTGTCGGCGAGCCGCGCCATTGTACCTATCTGAGGCGAAGTTACAACCGTTGGTTTCGGATTAAAAACATGAGGGGGTTCAAGCACTTGCTATTGCTCCTCAAGCACCTCATCCGCCCTGCCGCCCTCCTGCTGAATCACCAGGTGAATAAAGTGCAGCTTGGCAATGACCGCTGATGGCAGGACGAACGGATAGAAATCCGGCTGCCCCATGCTGCGCGATAACTCGTTGAGCATGCCGGCCAGCTCGATCCACGCATTGACGAACGACAGGAACGCCGCGCCGCCGGGATGCTGTGGATCGTAGAGGGTATCCAACGGAAACGGCTGATAGTCGAAGTCCATTTCCCGGGCACTCATGCCAAAGCCCAGCGCGGTATCCACTGCGTCCATCATATGCAGGTAATGCGCCCAGGTTTCGGCCCAGTCTTCCCACGGGTGCATGGTGGCGTAGCCGCTGACGTAGTGCTGCTGCCAGTCAAGCGGTGCGCCCTGTTGATAATGCCGCTCGAGGGCGTCGGCATAGCTGACGCTTTCATCGCCGAACAATCCGCGAAAAGGCTCAAGCCATTGGCTATCGGCGATCAATCGATCCCAGTAGTAGTGCCCGACTTCGTGACGAAAATGCCCGAGCAACGTGCGATAGGGTTCGTGCATTTGCACCCGTACCTGCTCACGGTGCGCATCGTCGGCTTCCTTGATATCAAGAGTCACCAGGCCATTGGCGTGTCCTGTGGTAGGCGATTGGCCTTCGAGGTCCACGCCGATGAAATCGAAGGCAAGGCCCGTGTCTTCATCGACGGTTTTGGGAATTACCTGCAACCCCAGACTGAGCAGTTGCGCGACCAGACGCCGCTTGGCGGTTTCCACCTTGCGCCAGCGCTCGTGGTTGTCAGTGATCGTCAGATCAGGAATGGTGCGATTGAGGCTGCAGGCAATGCACAAGACGTCATGGTCTTTGGCAGGCAGCAACCAATTACAGGCCGCCGGGGAATCGAGGTTGGCGCAGCGTCGAAACAGACCAGCCCCGGGATCGACATCAAGCAGCCAGGTGCCCACCTGCACACCCGGTTGCAGCGCAGACAAGCGACTCTGCTCCGGCTGATAACCCAACGCCGCCGAACAGGCCAGGCACTGGCTGTTGCGAAAGAACAGCGACTGCCCGCAACGACAGGACCAGACCTTGCTGTTGCGCAAATTTTCGGCCATGAACGGCGCAGCGATGCGCGAGCTGAGTTGCTCGAAAAAACGGTACATGGTGATCTCTCCCTGAGGCTTGCCAAGACTAGATCATTTCCCAAGAAGGATCGTTCCCAGGTCGAACGCAACACCTGTAGGAGCGAGCCTGCTCGCGATGGAGTGTCAGTCGACATCAATGCGCCTGATCCACCATCGCGAGCAGGCTCGCTCCTACAGGTTGAATAGCTACTCAATCTACCTTGCCGTACCCGCGCAATGTTTCAACAAACGCCTCTTCATCCAGCACCTTCAACCCCAGCTCATTGGCCTTGGTCAACTTCGAACCAGCCCCCGGCCCTGCCACCACGCAATGGGTCTTGGCCGACACTGAACCCGCGACCTTGGCGCCGAGGCTTTCGAGTTTGTCCTTGGCAGTATCGCGGCTCATCAGCTCCAGCGAGCCGGTCAGCACCCAGGTCTGCCCGGCCAGCGGCAAGCCTTCGACGACTTTCTTCTCGCTCTGCCAGTGCATGCCGAAATCGGCCAGTTGCTTCTCCGCCGCTTCGGCCAATTGGCGATTGTCCTCGACCGCAAAGAACTCGCGCACCGAATTGGCCTGTTTTTCCGGCAGCGCCTGGCGCATATCCAGCCAATCCGCGCCGATCACCGCCTGCAGCGAGCCAAACTTGTCCGCCAGTTTCTGCGCCCCGCCCGGCCCGACCAAGGGGATATGCAGCTTGTCGAGGAAGCCACCCAGCGTGGTACTCGCCGAAAACTCGGCGCCCAACTCGCCCTGATCCTGAATCTGCAGGCCATGCCTGAGCAAATCAGCGATCACCTGCTGGTTATGCGCATCCTCGAAGAAGCTGTGGATCTCGTGCGCGACTTCCAGGCCAACATCCGGTAAGTACGTCAGCACCTGCGGCAAGGCCTGCTGCACCCGCTCCAGCGAACCCAGGGAACGCGCCAGAACCTTGGCCGTCTCCTCGCCGACATCGGGAATCCCGAGGGCGTAGATGAACCGCGCCAGGCCCGGCTTCTTGCTGTCTTCGATGGCGCCGAGCAGGTTCTTGCTCGACAGTTCGGCAAAGCCTTCCAGATCGACGATCTGCTCAAAGGTCAGGGCGTACAGATCGGCCGGCGAGCTCACCAGGCCTTCGTCGACCAGTTGCTCAACGCTCTTCTCACCCAGGCCTTCGATGTCCATGGCGCGACGGGAAACGAAATGGATGATCGCCTGCTTGAGCTGCGCACCGCAGGCCAGACGACCAACGCAGCGATACACTGCGCCTTCGCTGACCGTCTCGCGGCCCTTGCTGCGTTTGATCAGTTGCGTGCGCTCGACATGGGAACCGCACACCGGGCACTGTTCCGGAATCTGCACCGGCCGGGCGTTTTCCGGACGGCGCTCCATGACCACTTGCACCACCTGCGGAATCACGTCACCGGCGCGGCGGATGATCACCGTGTCGCCGATCATCAGGCCCAGGCGCGCGACTTCGTCCATGTTATGCAGTGTGGCGTTGGCCACCGTGACACCGGCGACCTTGACCGGTTTCAGACGCGCCACCGGCGTCACCGCCCCAGTGCGGCCGACCTGGAATTCCACATCGAGCAGTTCGGTGAGTTCTTCCATCGCCGGGAATTTGTGGGCGATGGCCCAACGCGGTTCGCGGGCGCGGAAACCCAGTTCACGCTGGGAAGCGATGCTGTTGACCTTGAACACCACGCCGTCGATTTCATACGGCAGCGCGCTGCGACGCTCACCGATATCGCGGTAGTAGTCCAGGCACTCGGCAATACCGTGCGCCAGTTTCAGCTCATGACTGATCGGCATGCCCCAGGCCTGGAGTTGCTGTAAATTGCCGATGTGTGTATCGGCAATGTCCGCCGACACCTGGCCGATGCCGTAGCAGCAGAACTCCAGCGGACGGTTGGCGGTGATCTTCGAATCCAATTGGCGCAGGCTGCCCGCCGCCGCGTTGCGCGGGTTGGCGAAGGTCTTGCCGCCTACTTCCAGTTGCGTGGCGTTGAGCCGCTCGAAACCGGCCTTGGACATGAACACCTCGCCGCGCACTTCCAGGGTCGCCGGCCAGCCGGTGCCGTGCAGCTTGAGCGGGATGTTGCGTACGGTGCGCACGTTGACGCTGATGTCTTCGCCAGTGGTGCCGTCGCCGCGGGTCGCGCCGCGCACTAGAACGCCATCCTGATACAGCAGGCTGACGGCCAGGCCATCGAGCTTGGGCTCACAGCTGTACTCGACTGTCGCGCCGCCACCGAACAGGTCACCGGCCGGCAGGTCCAGGCCTTCGGTCACCCGGCGGTCGAACTCACGCATGTCGGTTTCTTCGAAGGCGTTGCCGAGGCTGAGCATCGGAACTTCATGACGCACCTGGGTAAACGCCGACAGCGCCGCACTGCCCACCCGCTGCGTTGGCGAATCGCTGGTGATCAGTTCGGGATTGGCCGCTTCCAGAGCCTTGAGCTCGTTGAACAAGCGGTCGTACTCGGCGTCCGGAATACTCGGCTCGTCGAGCACGTGGTAACGATAGTTGTGCTGATCCAGCTCAGCGCGCAGCTCTAAAATACGGTTCTTGGCGGCGGTCATGGGTGTTCTCTCATAAAGCAAAAGAGCAGCCGAGGCTGCTCAATCTGTTTTGCCGATTATCCCGCGCACCGCGCGGGAATAACCATTTCAATCAACGCTTCTGGGTCAGGGCGCGGCGTTCAAATTCCACGATGCGCTGACGGTAGTGCTCGATCGTCTGGGCGGTCAGCACGCTGCGCTGGTCGTCTTTCAATTCGCCGTTCAGCTCCTGGGACAATTTACGCGCCGCTGCCACCATGACGTCGAAAGCCTGTTTCGGATGGCGAGGGCCTGGCAGACCCAGGAAGAAGCTCACCGCCGGGGTGCTGAAGTGGTCGATGTCGTCCAGGTCGAATACGCCAGGCTTGACGGCGTTGGCCATGGAGAACAGCACTTCACCGTTGCCGGCCATGCTTTCGTGACGGTGGAAAATATCCATTTCGCCGAAACGCAAACCGCTCTCCAGAATGTTCTGCAACAGCGCCGGGCCCTTGAAGCCGGCAGCGTCGCGGCAGATCACGCTGATCACCAGCACTTCTTCAGCTTGCGGTTGTTCTTTGTCGTTGACCGCTGGCGAAGTCTTGGTGTCATCCGGGAAGTCGTCGTCACGACTGCTGAAGCTCGGGCCGCCGTCCAGATCCAGGCTGAGGTTCATGTCGCCCTGGGAAGGCTCGCTGTGGCCACGCTTGCCGCGCTTGGAGCCCGACTCGCGAGGTTCGCGGGCCGGCATGCTCACCGACGGCAGATCGTGCTCGTCCAGTTGCGGCTCTCTATGCGTGTCCAGCACGCGCGGCGGGCCCAACAGCTCGGCGCTGGCGCTGCTGTCCTCGTCCGGCAGATTGGACAGACTTCGATCAAGACGGAACTTCAGTTTTCCCTTGCCGCCGCGCATACGGCGCCAGCCATCGAAAAGAATACCGGCAATGACAATAATGCCGATGACGATCAGCCACTCGCGCAGACCGATTTCCATGTAATCCCGTGCCTCTATAAAAAATGCTGAAAAATAAGGGGTTTACAACCTGCAAACCGCTTTAAAACGTGGCGCCAACTCTATGTTCTGACAGGCGTTTTGCCCACGTATACGAAAAATTGACATTAAACTAGCACGACCAAAGGCAACTTTACACCGTCTACCACGTTGGCTAGCGCGAATATGTCGATTGGCCAGCAAGTCGAAGCAAGGAAAAGAGTCCTACATACCGTAAACACCCTTTCCTGCAACCACGACTCAGGCATCCACCATCGCCATCGCCTCCTCGACATCCACGGCCACCAGACGTGAACAACCGGGTTCATGCATCGTCACACCCATCAGTTGTTCAGCCATTTCCATGGCGATCTTGTTGTGGGTGATATAGATGAACTGCACTGTCTGTGACATCTCTTTTACCAATCGCGCGTAGCGTCCAACGTTAGCGTCATCCAGTGGCGCGTCAACCTCATCGAGCATGCAGAACGGCGCCGGGTTCAATTTGAAGATCGCAAAAACCAGGGCCAATGCGGTCAGGGCTTTTTCGCCGCCGGAGAGCAAATGGATGGTGCTGTTCTTCTTTCCTGGCGGCTGCGCCATGATTGTTACCCCTGTATCGAGTAGATCTTCGCCCGTCAGTTCCAAATACGCGCGGCCTCCACCGAAAACTTTTGGGAAAAGCGCCTGTAAACCGCCATTGATCTGATCAAAGGTATCTTTGAAACGGTTGCGGGTTTCCTTGTCGATCTTGCGAATCACGTTCTCAAGGGTATCGAGCGCTTCCACCAGATCGTCGTTCTGCGCATCCAGATAACGTTTACGTTCCGATTGTTGCTGGTACTCATCGATGGCCGCCAGGTTGATCGCGCCCAGACGCTGGATCCTCGCGGCGATGCGCTCGAGTTCTTCCTCGGCATCCTTCTCGCTGGCCTCGGCGGTCAATGTTGCGAGTACGCCGTGGAGATCGTAGCCGTCTTCCAGCAATTGGTCCTGCAAGGTCTTGCGGCGCACGGTCAGGGCTTGCCATTCCATGCGCTGGGTTTCGAGCTGACTGCGAATCAACTGGGATTGTTGTTCGGCCTGGCTGCGGCGCTTCTCGGCGTCGCGTAGTTCGCGGTCGGCGTCTTCGAGGGCGATCTGCGCGGTCTTGAGTTCTTCGTCGACGGTCATGCGCTTGTCGAGCAACTCCTCGAGCTTCAAACGCAGCTCTTCCAGCGGTGCTTCGCCCTCCTCCAGATTGAGGCTCAGTTGCTCGCGTTTTTCGGTCAGCCGCTCGGACTGCATCTCCAGACGCTCCAGCGCCTGGCGCGTCGAATCATGCTGCGCCTTGAGCGAGCCCAGACGCACCGCCAACTGGTGGGCGTGATCCTTGTGTTGCCGCGCCTCCTGACGCACCCGGTCCAGACGCTCCCGCAGGCTGTCGCGCTGGGCCAGCAGTAACTCACGCTGCTCGGTGTCCAGCGCCATGCTGTCGAGGGCTTCCTGCAATTGCAGGCGGGCTTCACCGATGTTTTCGTGCTCCAGGGCCCGTTGTTCGTCCAGCTCGGTGAGCTCTTCGTCGAGACGGGTACGGCGCAGGGTCAATTGTTCGGCCTTGGCCTTGCCGGCGGACAATTGAGCCTTCAATTCACCTTGCTGACGTGCTTCGTCCTGCAGCAAACGGCGCAAATGTTCGCGACCGTTTTCCTGCTGACGCTGCTGCGCCCTGAGATTCTGCAGTCGGCTTTCCAGGGTTTCGACAGCGGCTTCACGCTCTTCGCGCTCCAGGCCCAGTTGCTGGATTTCCTGGCCGCGGGCCAGTACGCCGCTTTCCGCTTCACTGGCCCGACGCACCCGCAGAAAATGCCGGCCGACCCAATAACCGTCACGGCTGATCAGGCTCTGTCCGGCAGCCAATTGAGCCCGCAGGGCCAAGGCCTGTTCGAGACTGTCCACCGGCTTGACCTGCCCCAGCCACGGCGACAGATCGATCTGCGCCTCGACCTTGTCCAGCAGGCTGCCCGGCACCCGTACGCCATCGCTGGACGGGCTGAGCAAACGCAAGTCGCCCTGGGCAAAGCCCGACAGATCGAAGTCGTTGAAGTCATCCACCAGCACCGCTTGCAGGTCGGCGCCGAGCACGGTTTCCACGGCCAGCTCCCAACCGGCCTCAACCTTCAGGCCTTCGGCCAGGCGCGGGCGATTCGCAAGATTCTGTTCGCGTAGCCATTCGGCGGTGCCGGTACCCGGATCGAGCGCCGCTTGCTGCAAGGCTTCGAGCGAAGCCAGCCGACCGTTGAGGCGCTGCAAATCGCCCTGGGCGTGCTGCTGCGCGGTCAGCGCTTGCTGCAGTTCCTGACGCAACTGCTCGAGCTTTTCGACCTGAGTTTCTTCGCTGGTCTGCAAATCCTCAAGGGTCGCTTCGGATTCGGCGAGCTGCTCGCTGAGCTCCATGATCGCCGCATCTTCCGGGTCCGCCGAGAGCAAGGCGCGTTCTTCGCCGAGACGCTTCTGGCGATCGGCCAGGCGCTCGAGGCTGGTTTCCAGCTGCTGGATCCGCGATTGCTGCACTTCGGCCTGACGGCGCGGCTCGGCGGCGGTGAGGTTGAACGTATCCCACTGCTCTTGCCAGCCGTGCATGGTGGTTTCGGATTCTTCCAGCGCGGCAGCGGCCTCTTCGGCGGCGGCGCTGGTGACTTCCTGCTCCGGGGTGAGCATGTCCAGCTCTTCGCCGAGGGTCAGCAGCAGCGTGCGGTCGTGGCCCAGGTGCGATTCGGTTTCCAGGCGTGCGCGCTCGGCCTCTTTCAGGTCATCCTGCAACTGGCGCAAACGCTGCTGACCGTGCTGGATGCTCTGCTCGACCCGGGCAATGTCGCCGCCAACCGAGTAGAAGCGCCCCTGCACCAGGTTGAAGCGTTCCGAGAGGTCGTGGTGTCCGTCACGCAGGCGTTCGATGCTTGCGTCGGCATTGCGCTGTTCGGCCACCAGGGCTTCGAAAGAAACTTCCTGGTTACCGATGATCGCTTCACGCTGGCCAACCTGATCATTCAGCGCCTGCCAGCGCAGGGCTGACAGCTGGGCCTTGAGCTGACGCTCCTCGCCCTTGAATTCCTGATACTTCTTGGCGGCCTCGGCCTGGCGGTGCAAGCGTTCGAGCTGACGCTCGAGCTCTTCGCGCAGGTCGGTCAGGCGCTCAAGGTTTTCGTGGGTGCGGCGGATGCGGTTTTCCGTCTCGCGCCGGCGCTCCTTGTACTTGGAGATGCCTGCGGCTTCTTCGATGAAGTTACGCAGGTCTTCGGGCTTGGACTCGATCAGCTTGGAGATCATCCCCTGCTCGATGATCGAGTAGCTGCGCGGGCCAAGGCCGGTGCCGAGGAAGATATCGGTGATGTCGCGACGCCGGCATTTGGTGCCGTTGAGGTAGTAGGTGGTCTGGCTGTCGCGGGTCACTTTGCGGCGGATGGAAATTTCCGCGTAGGCGGCGTACTCCCCGAGCAAGGTGCCGTCGGAGTTGTCGAACACCAGTTCGATGCTCGCCTGGCTTACCGGCTTGCGGCTGGTGGAGCCGTTGAAGATGACGTCGGTCATCGACTCGCCGCGCAGGTTCTTCGCCGAGCTCTCGCCCATCACCCAGCGTACGGCGTCGATGATGTTCGACTTGCCGCAACCATTGGGCCCGACCACCGCCGCCATGTTACTGGGGAAGTTCACCGTGGTCGGGTCGACGAAGGACTTGAACCCCGCCAGCTTGATGCACTTGAGCCGCAAGATCAGGCGTCCGTCAGGGCGGAGATCACCAGATCGCAACTGCGCTGGGCATAAGCCGTCAGCACCACGCGAATCTGCGCAAAATCACGGGCCAGCACGGCAGCGAGCAAGCGTTCGAACAGCTCGAGGAATTCGCTCATCGACGCTTTGCGCAGGTCCAGCGCGAGGAAATACGCACGGCTCATGGCCGGCTGCAGATTCTCGACTGTCTCCTGCAAGTACGGGTTGTTGGCGAACGGGTACGCGGCGCGCATCACATTGAAGCTGTCGTCGACGAAAGTGCGGATGTCCTGACGTTCGTAGCTGGCAGTCAGGCGTTGCTGGATCTGCACGAACGGCGCCATGTCAGCCTGGGTTTTCCAGCCGCTGGCCACCGAGTTACCGAGCAGGATATAGAGCTCGCTCATCAGCGTGCACAGGCTCTGCACCTTGTGCGGCGTGAGTTCGGTGACGTGGGCACCACGTCGCGGCAGGATCGCGATCAGGTGCCGACGCTCGAGGATCAGCAAGGCCTCGCGGACCGAACCACGGCTGACGTTGAGGGCCAGCGTGACCTTCTGTTCCTGGATGCGCTCCCCGGGCTTCATTTCGCCGCGAATGATGCGTTCGGCGAGGTGGTGAGCGATTTGCTCGGCGAGGCTGTCCGGCGCCTTGAACGTCATGGTTGTCCTTCAAACTCTTTGATCTGTACAAGCGGCGCAGTGTAGCGCAATTGCTGCGTCAGGGCGGAGTGCCCGCCCGGAGGTTTTTTGGCACGATTCAAGCAAATTCAAGCAAAAAGGCAGGCTATCGAACCAACGACAATAATTAAGGAACAGGTGGTTAATCGACAAATTGCAATTTCCTGACCTTTAGGTCAGAAAATCATTGACCGAAAAGTCAGACCTGCTAAATTCAGTTCCTATCGGTTAACAACAATAATGAGTCTGCGAGGCCTTCCGTGATCCAGTTTTTACTAAACCAGGAACTCCGTAGCGAGCACGCCCTGGACCCGAACCTGACCGTGCTCAATTATCTGCGCGACCATGTGGGCAAGCCCGGCACCAAAGAAGGCTGCGCCAGCGGTGACTGCGGCGCCTGCACCGTGGTGGTCGGCGAATTGCAGACCGATGATGACGGCCGCGAACACATTCGCTATCGCAGCCTCAACTCGTGCCTGACCTTCGTGTCGTCCCTGCACGGCAAACAACTGATCAGCGTCGAAGACCTCAAGCACAAGGGTGAACTGCACAGCGTGCAGAAAGCCATGGTCGAGTGCCACGGCTCGCAATGCGGCTTCTGTACCCCCGGTTTCGTGATGTCGCTGTTTGCGCTGCAAAAGAACAGCGATGCACCGGATCATGCCAAGGCCCACGAAGCACTGGCCGGCAATCTCTGCCGTTGCACCGGCTACCGGCCGATCCTGGAAGCCGCCGAGCAGTCTTGCTGCGCCAAGCAACCGGACCAGTTCGACGCCCGCGAGGCCGACACCATCGCGCGCCTGAAAGCCATTGCCCCGACCGATATCGGCGAACTCAACAGCGGCGACAAACGCTGCCTGGTGCCGCTGACCGTGGCCGACCTGGCCGATCTCTACGACGCTTATCCACAGGCCCGCCTGCTGGCCGGCGGTACCGACCTGGCGCTGGAAGTCACGCAGTTCCACCGCACCCTGCCGGTGATGATCTATGTCGGCAACGTCGCCGAGATGAAGCGCATCGAGCGTTTTGACGATCGCCTGGAAATCGGCGCCGCCACGTCCCTGTCCGATTGTTACGAGGCCTTGAACGCCGAGTACCCGGACTTCGGTGAATTGCTGCACCGCTTCGCCTCCTTGCAGATCCGCAACCAGGGCACCCTGGGCGGCAACATCGGCAACGCCTCGCCGATTGGTGACTCGCCACCCCTGCTGATCGCCCTCGGCGCGCAAATCATGCTGTGCAAAGGCGAAACCCGCCGCACCCTGGCGCTGGAAGACTACTTCATCGATTACCGCGTCACTGCGCGCCAGGAAAGCGAGTTCATCGAGAAGATCATCGTGCCCCGCGCCAGCGTCGAAAAACTGTTCCGCGCCTACAAGGTCTCCAAGCGCCTGGACGACGACATCTCGGCAGTGTGCGCCGCCTTCAACATTCGCCTGGAAAACGGCGTCGTCGCTGAAGCCCGCGTCGCCTTCGGCGGCATGGCGGCCATCCCGAAACGCGCCGCTGCCTGCGAAGCCGCATTGCTCGGCTCGCCATTCAACAACGCTACCGTTGAACGCGCCTGCGCTGCCCTGGCCGAAGACTTCACGCCGCTCTCGGACTTCCGCGCCAGCAAGGAATATCGCCTGCTCAGCGCGCAGAATCTGCTGCGCAAATACTTCATCGAACTGCAAACACCGCACATCGAGACTCGGGTGACCGCTTATGTCTAATCATCACGCCGTAGAGAAGACCCAAGCCGAATTGGCTGAACTGTTCGCCAAGGACCTGACCACCGGTGTCGGCCGCAGCGTCAAGCACGACAGCGCCGCCAAGCATGTGGCCGGTGAAGCGCAATACATCGACGACCGCCTGGAGTTTCCGAACCAGTTGCACGTCTATGCGCGCATGTCGGACCGTGCCCATGCGCGGATCATCAGCATCGACACCTCGCCCTGCTACGCCTTCGAAGGCGTGCGTATCGCCATCACCCACGAAGACGTGCCGGGTCTGAAAGACATCGGTCCATTGCTGCCGGGCGATCCGCTGCTGGCCATCGACACCGTGCAATTCGTCGGTCAACCGGTGATCGCCGTGGCGGCGAAAGACCTGGAAACCGCGCGCAAGGCGGCCATGGCCGCGATTATCGAATACGAAGACCTGGAACCTGTGCTGGACGTGGTCGAAGCCCTGCGCAAACGCCACTTCGTACTCGACAGCCACACCCACAAACGTGGCGATTCAGCCACCGCGCTGGCCACCGCTGAGCACCGCATTCAAGGCACCCTGCACATCGGCGGCCAGGAACACTTCTACCTGGAAACCCAGATCTCTTCGGTGATGCCGACCGAAGACGGCGGCATGATCGTCTACTGCTCCACGCAAAACCCCACCGAAGTGCAGAAACTGGTGGCCGAAGTGCTGGACGTGTCGATGAACAAGATCGTCGTCGACATGCGCCGCATGGGCGGTGGTTTCGGCGGCAAGGAAACCCAGGCGGCGAGCCCCGCGTGCCTGTGCGCGGTGATCGCGCACCTCACCGGCCAGCCGACCAAGATGCGTCTGCCGCGGGTCGAAGACATGCTGATGACCGGCAAGCGTCACCCGTTCTATGTCGAGTACGACGTCGGTTTCGACAGTACCGGCCGCCTGCACGGCATCAACCTGGAACTGGCCGGCAACTGCGGTTGCTCCCCTGACCTGTCGGCGTCGATCGTCGACCGCGCGATGTTCCACTCGGACAACTCGTACTACCTGGGCGATGCGACCATCAACGGTCACCGCTGCAAGACCAACACCGCGTCGAACACCGCCTACCGTGGTTTCGGCGGCCCGCAAGGCATGGTCGCCATCGAAGAAGTGATGGACGCCATCTCTCGCCATCTGGCCCTGGATCCTTTGGCCGTGCGCAAGGCCAACTACTACGGCAAGACCGAGCGCAACGTCACCCACTACTACCAGACCGTCGAGCACAACATGCTCGAAGAGATGACCGCGGAACTTGAAGAAAGCAGCCAGTACGCCGAGCGTCGCGAAGCGATCCGTCGCTACAACGCCAACAGCCCGATCCTGAAAAAAGGCCTGGCGCTGACCCCGGTGAAATTCGGTATTTCCTTCACCGCCAGCTTCCTCAACCAGGCCGGTGCCCTGGTGCACGTCTACACCGACGGCAGCATCCACCTCAACCACGGCGGCACCGAAATGGGCCAGGGCCTGAACACCAAGGTTGCGCAGGTCGTGGCTGAAGTGTTCCAGGTGGAAATGGACCGCGTACAGATCACCGCGACCAACACCGACAAAGTACCGAACACCTCGCCAACCGCCGCTTCCAGCGGTGCCGACCTGAACGGCAAGGCCGCGCAGAACGCCGCCGAAACCATCAAGCAACGCCTGGTGGAATTCGCGGCTCGCCAGTACAAGGTCAGCGAAGAAGACGTGGAATTCCACAACGGCCACGTGCGGGTCCGCGATCACATCCTGACCTTCGAAGCATTGATCCAGCAGGCGTACTTCGCCCAGGTGTCGCTGTCGAGCACCGGCTTCTACAAGACCCCGAAAATCTACTACGACCGCAGCCAGGCGCGCGGCCGTCCGTTCTACTACTTCGCCTTTGGCGCGGCGTGCTGTGAAGTGCTGGTCGACACCCTGACCGGCGAATACAAGATGCTGCGCACCGACATCCTCCACGACGTCGGCGCCTCGCTGAACCCGGCCATCGACATCGGTCAGGTCGAGGGTGGGTTCATCCAGGGCATGGGCTGGCTGACCATGGAAGAGCTGGTGTGGAACAACAAGGGCAAGCTGATGACCAACGGCCCGGCGAGCTACAAGATCCCGGCCGTGGCGGACATGCCGCTGGACCTGCGGGTGAAGCTGGTGGAAAACCGCAAGAACCCGGAAGACACGGTGTTCCATTCCAAGGCCGTGGGCGAGCCGCCGTTCATGCTCGGCATCGCCTCGTGGTGTGCGATCAAGGACGCCGTGGCGAGCCTGGGTGACTACAAGCATCAGCCGAAAATCGACGCACCGGCGACCCCGGAGCGGGTGTTGTGGGGCTGTGAGCAGATGCGCCAGCTGAAGGCGGCGAAGGCTGTCGAAGCCGAGACCGAGTTGGCTTCGCTCTAAGACCGAGGTGCGGCCTTCGCGAGCAAGCCCGCTCCCACAGGGGAATGCATTCCAAATGTGGGAGCGAGCCTGCTCGCGAAGAGGCCGGAACAGACAACAGAGATGTTGAGGTGTTTATGTACAACTGGATCGACGCCCTCGCCGACCTGCAAAACCGGGGTGAGCCCTGCGTGCTGGTGACCATCATCGAAGAGCTCGGCTCGACGCCGCGCAACGCTGGCTCGAAGATGGTCATCAGCGCGAACCAGAGCTTCGACACCATCGGTGGCGGGCACCTGGAATACAAGGCCATGAAGATCGCCCGCGAGATGCTCGCCAGCGGCAAGCAGGACACCCATCTGGAGCGCTTCAGCCTCGGCGCCAGCCTTGGCCAGTGCTGCGGTGGTGCAACCGTTTTGCTGTTCGAACCGATGGGCCAGGTACAAGCGCAGATCGCCGTGTTCGGTGCCGGCCACGTCGGCCGCGCCCTCGTTCCGCTGCTGGCCAGCCTGCCCTGCCGGGTGCGCTGGATCGACTCGCGCGAAGATGAATTCCCCGAGCAGATCCCCCATGGCGTGCTCAAGATCGTCAGCGAAGAACCGGTGGATGAAATCGATGATCTGCCGGCCGGCAGTTATTGCATCGTGATGACCCACAACCACCAGCTCGACCTCGAACTGACCGCTGCGATCCTCAAGCGCAACGACTTCGCCTACTTCGGCCTGATCGGTTCGAAGACCAAACGGGTGAAGTTCGAACATCGCCTGCGCGACCGCGGTTTCGACAACAGCGTCGTGCAACGCATGCGCTGCCCGATGGGCATCGGCGAAGTCAAAGGCAAGCTGCCTGTGGAAATCGCCATCTCCATCGCCGGCGAAATCATCGCCACCTATAACGCGAACTTCGGTCAGCACACCGCCAGCGCCGGATCGATTGCCAAACTGCTGCCTGCGTCACGCCGCAGTCAAGCCTCCAATTGAGAACTCACATGCCTTTGACTCGCAAAGCTTACCGCGCCGCCATCCTGCACAGCATCGCCGACCCAGCCGTCGTGGGCATCGAAGCCTCCTACGAGTATTTCGAAGACGGCTTGCTGGTTGTGGATAACGGCCAGATCAGCGCCCTGGGCCACGCCAGCGAATTGCTGCCGACCCTGGCGGCTGACGTCGAAATCACCCACTACCAGGACGCACTGATCACCCCCGGCTTCATCGACACCCACATCCACCTGCCGCAAACCGGCATGGTCGGCGCCTATGGCGAGCAATTGCTGGACTGGCTCAACACCTACACCTTCCCGTGCGAAAGCCAGTTCGCCGACAAGGCCCACGCCGACCAGGTCGCGGACATTTTCATCAAGGAACTGCTGCGCAACGGCACCACCACGGCGCTGGTATTCGGCAGCGTGCACCCGCAATCGGTGAACTCGTTCTTTGAAGCCGCCGAGCAGCTCGACCTGCGGATGATCGCCGGTAAGGTGATGATGGACCGCAACGCCCCGGACTACCTGACCGACACCGCCGAATCCAGCTACGTCGAAAGCAAGGCGCTGATCGAGCGCTGGCACGGCAAGGGCCGCCTGCACTACGCGGTCACCCCACGCTTCGCACCGACCAGCACCCCGGAACAGCTGACCCTGGCCGGCCAGCTGCTGACCGAATACCCGGATCTGTACATGCAGACCCACATCAGCGAAAACCTCAAGGAAATCGAGTGGGTCAAGGAGCTGTTTCCTGAGCGCAAGGGTTACCTGGACGTCTACGACCACTACCAGTTGCTCGGCGAGCGCTCGGTGTTCGCCCACGGTGTGCACCTGTGCGATGACGAGTGCGCGCGCCTGGCAGAAACCGGTTCGGCCATCTCGTTCTGCCCGACCTCGAACTTCTTCCTCGGCAGCGGCCTGTTCAACCTGCCGATGGCCGAGAAGCACAAGCTCAATGTCGGCATCGGCACCGATGTGGGCGGCGGTACCAGTTTCTCGCTGCTGCAAACCCTCAACGAAGCCTACAAGGTCATGCAGCTGCAAGGTGCACGCCTGAGCCCGTTCAAGTCGCTGTACCTGGCCACTCTCGGCGGCGCCCGCGCACTGCGCCTGGAAGACAAGATCGGCACCCTGCAACCGGGCACCGACGCCGACTTCCTGGTGCTGGACTACAACGCCACACCGCTGCTGGGCTATCGCCTGAAGCAGGCCAACAACATTGCCGAGACGTTGTTTGTGTTGATGACCCTGGGGGATGACCGGACTGTGCAGCAGACCTATGCGGCGGGGAATCTGGTGCATCAGCGCTAAGGTTTTTCCGGGCATAAAAAATCCCCCGCTGCTTTTCAGCCCGGGGGATTTTTGTTGCCTGTCACACCGCCTTCGCGAGCAGGCTCGCTCCCACAATGGATCTTCAGTGATCCTAGCTTATGTATTCAACACAAAACCCTGTGGGAGCGAGCCTGCTCGCGAAAGCAGCGACGCGGTCGATCAGATTTTCGCCGGCGAGCGCCCAGGCTTCTTGGTCTGCAGCAAATGCGAGAACACCGCATGAAGATCATCCGAAGCACTTTCCTCGTCGAGGTTGAGCTTGCTGTCGATGTGATCCATGTGATGCATCATCAGGTCAACCGCCAGTTCAGCGTCGCGCTTCTCGATGGCATCGATCAACTGGGTGTGCTCGTCGTAGGAGCAATGGGAACGGTTGCCGCTTTCGTACTGGGCGATGATCAGCGACGTCTGGGACACCAGGCTGCGCTGGAAGCTGATCAGCGGGGCGTTTTTCGCGGCTTCGGCCAGTTTCAGGTGGAATTCACCCGACAGGCGGATACCAGCACCACGGTCGCCACGGGAGAAGCTGTCGCGTTCGTCGTTGACCATCTGGCGCAATTCGGCAATCTGCTCGGCGGTTGCGTGCTGAACCGCAAGTTCAGTGATCGCTCGCTCCACCAGACGGCGGGCCATGAACACCTGGCGGGCTTCTTCGACGCTCGGGCTGGCGACCACGGCGCCGCGATTCGGACGCAGCAACACCACGCCTTCATGGGCCAGGCGCGACAAGGCGCGGCGAATGATGGTGCGGCTGACCCCGAAAATTTCCCCCAGCGCTTCTTCGCTCAACTTGGTGCCGGGCGCCAGGCGCTGCTCGAGGATGGCCTCGAAGATATGCGCGTAGACAATATCGTCCTGGGTACCGCTGCGGCCGGCTTTACCTGCTCGCGGTTGTTTCTTTAGGGGTTGCAACTGTTCGTTCATGGGCACTCGAGTCGGAAGAACTGCGGCGAATTGACCGCGACTGTAATACGGCACAGTGGGTCGCTGGCAAGTATCGCGTAAAAAACACTGCGATTGTACACAATGGAGGGTGGCAACACGACTGTACGGCTGAATGTTGCCTCGGCTGTATCGCAACGCCTGATTACTTTTGAGTTTAGGCTTGTTCGCAGAATCCGCCTTTGTAACGCAATCCCACAGGATTCAGCGTTGCAGCGGACATCTTCATCTGTAAAAGGAACACCACCGTCATGAACGACGCCACCCACACGCAAATCCGCCCTCTGGCCGACACCTCGCCCTCGGCCATCGTCGCTGGCTTCATCGCCATGATGACCGGCTACACCAGCTCCCTGGTGCTGATGTTCCAGGCCGGGCAAGCGGCAGGGCTGAGCAGCGGGCAGATTTCTTCGTGGATCTGGGCCATCTCGATCGGCATGGCGGTGTGCTCCATTGGCCTGTCCCTGCGCTATCGCACGCCGATCACCATTGCCTGGTCGACCCCCGGCGCCGCGCTGCTGATCACCAGCCTGGGCGGCGTGAGCTACGGCGAAGCCATCGGCGCCTACATCACCTGCGCGGTGCTGGTGACGATTTGCGGGCTGACCGGCAGCTTCGAACGACTGATGAAAAAGATTCCGGCGTCCCTGGCCGCCGCCCTGCTGGCGGGGATCCTGTTCAAGATCGGCAGCGAGATTTTCGTCGCGGCGCAACACCGCACCGCCCTGGTACTGGGGATGTTTGTCAGTTATCTGGTGGTCAAGCGCCTGTCGCCGCGCTACGCGGTGTTGGCAGCATTGCTGATCGGCACGGCATTGTCAGGCTTCATGGGGCTGCTGGACTTCAGCGGTTTCCATCTGGAAGTGGCCACGCCGGTCTGGACCACGCCGCACTTCTCCCTGGCGGCGACCATCAGCATCGGCATCCCGCTGTTTGTCGTCGCCATGACCTCACAAAACATGCCCGGCATCGCGGTATTGCGCTCCGATGGTTACACGGTACCCGCCTCACCGCTGATCACCACCACCGGCATCGCCAGTCTGCTGCTGGCACCGTTCGGCTCCCACGGGATCAACCTGGCGGCGATCAGCGCAGCGATCTGCACCGGACCGCACGCCCATGAGGATCGCAACAAGCGCTACACCGCAGCCGTCTGGTGCGGGATTTTCTACGGGATTGCCGGCGTGTTCGGCGCCACGCTCGCGGCATTGTTTGCCGCGCTGCCCAAGGAGCTGGTGCTGTCGATTGCGGCGCTGGCGCTGTTCGGCTCGATCATCAACGGCTTGAGCATCGCCATGAGCGAAGTGAAGGAACGTGAAGCGGCGCTCATCACCTTCATGGTCACGGCATCGGGGCTGACGCTGTTTTCCATCGGTTCGGCATTCTGGGGGATTGTCGCGGGGGTGGTGACCCTGGTGATACTGAACTGGCGCAAGGCCTGAAACCAAAAACCATCGGCATAAAAAAACGGCGACCCTTGGGTCGCCGTTTTTTTAGAACATCAAGCTACCGGATTGATCGGCTTTTCCGGGTACCAGACGTCCAGCAGCGGGCTGACTTCAACGCTGGTCAGCTCGGTGCGGCCTTTGAGCCAGGCTTCAACGGCAGCGCGCTGTTCAGCGCTGACCGAGCCACGCTTCTGCAGGCAAACCAGACCGTAGTCGTCGCCGCCAACATAGCCCAGACCGTTGGCTTCCATGGCTTCTTTGAGGAACGCATCGAGGAAAGCATCAATGGCTTCATCAGCCAAATCTTCTTTGAAATCCAGGTTCAGTTCGAAACCCAGCTCTTGAAATTCATCGACGCACAGTTTTTTGCGCAGACGCTGGGAACGGTTAGTCGCCATTGGAACAATCCTCTTAAGTAATAACGGGCGGCACTTTAGCAGTTTAAGCCGCCGATTGCCTGACTCTCTGGGCCACCACGCCTACCGTCGGTAAAAAATAGCCGATCAGAATGCCCGCGCACGGCCCAAGCCGCGACACCTTGGGGCATAATGCCGACACTTTCATGACCATTGAGGGAATTTATCTCCATGCCCTCATCTTTTTTCCCCTCGGCTGTAGGGTTTTATTTCAGATGATCAAATCTTTGCGTCCATTGCTGTTGGCCGGTTTTCTTCTCCCCCTGGCCCTTCCCGTTTGCGCCGCTCCAATCAATACCGCGTTGTCGCCCAACGTTGAAAAAGCCCTGAAAGCCAGCAAGTTGCAGGACAACGCCCTGTCGCTGGTGATGATCCCGCTCACCGGCCCCGGCACCGCGACGGTGTTCAACGCCGACGTGTCGGTCAACCCGGCGTCGACCATGAAACTGGTCACCACCTACGCGGCGCTGGAAATGCTCGGCCCGAACCACCAGTGGAAAACCGAGTTCTACACCGACGGCACCTTGAGTGGAGGCATTCTCAACGGCAACCTCTACCTTAAGGGTGGCGGCGATCCGAAGCTGAACATGGAAAAACTCTGGCTGCTGATGCGCGATCTGCGCGCCAATGGCGTGACCCAGGTCACCGGCGACCTGGTGCTGGATAAAACCTTCTTCGTGCAACCGCAACTGCCGGAGTTCAATGACGACGGCAACGACGAGAACAAGCCGTTCCTGGTCAAGCCCGACTCGCTGCTGGTCAACCTCAAGGCGCTACGCTTCGTCGCGCGCAATGACTCGGGCAAGGTGCTGGTCTCGGTGGAGCCGCCGATTGCGAGCATCCGTATCGACAACCAGGTCAAGGCCCTCAATTCCAAACAATGCACCGGTGGCGTGCGCTACAACCCGGTGGCACAGGCCGACGGCAGCATGACCGTGACGGTCGGCGGTCAACTGGGCGAAGGCTGCAGCTCACAGACTTACCTGTCGCTGCTCGACCACGCGACCTACACCGCCGGCGCCGTCCGCGCGATCTGGAAGGAACTGGGTGGCAGCATTCAGGGCAGGGATGTGCTGGCGCCTACACCGAAAGACGCCAAGGTCCTGGCCCGGGCGTTCTCGCCGGACCTGGCGGAAATCATCCGCGACATCAACAAGTACAGTAACAACACCATGGCCCAGCAGTTGTTCCTGAGCCTCGGCCAACGCTTCCGTACCGATGCCGATGGTGACGACGCCAAGGCCGCCCAGCGTGTCGTGCGTCAGTGGCTGGCGAAAAAGGGCATCACCGCACCGCACCTGGTGATGGAGAACGGCTCCGGCCTGTCCCGTTCCGAGCGTGTCAGCGCCCGGGAAATGGCCTCGATGCTCGAAGCGGCCTGGCACAGCCCGTATTCCGCCGAGTACATCAGTTCGATGCCGATTGCCGGCACCGACGGCACCATGCGCAAACGCCTGAAGACCACTGCCATGCGCGGTGAAGCCCACGTCAAGACCGGCACCCTGAACACCGTACGGGCGATTGCCGGTTTCAGTCGCGACGTCAACGGCAACACCTGGGCGGTGGTGGCGATCCTCAACGACAAGGCCCCGTTCGGCGCCTCGTCGGTGCTTGATCAGGTGCTGCTGGACCTGTACCGCCAACCGAAACTGCCGCAGACGGCTTCGGTACTTTAAGCACAACGCAGTCCCATGTGGGAGCGAGCTTGCTCGCGATTGCGACAGTTCAGTCAGCATTGATATGACTGACAGACCGCCATCGCGAGCAAGCTCGCTCCCACAGGGTCAGTGGACTGCCCGTCTAATTCATCTCCCCCTCAACCCGATCCCTTCCCGCCTGCTTCGCCGCGTAAACCCCCGAATCCGCGCGCAACAGCAAGGCATCGGCGCCCTCCCCGACCCGCCAACTGGCTATCCCGAAACTGGCGGTGACCGTACCGACACCTTCAATGGGTGAGCTGCGCAAGCCTTGCCACAATTGCTGGGCCAACATATAGGCATGTTCGCCGCTGATATCCGGGCACAGCACCATGAACTCCTCACCGCCCAGGCGGCAGAACACATCGGTGCGACGCAGCCGGTGTCCGATCCGTTGGCACACGGCCTGCAACACCCGATCACCGATGGCATGGCCATGCAGGTCATTGATGCGCTTGAAATGGTCGATATCGAGCATGATCACCGACAGATCCCCACCGCCGCGCTCCACCCGGGCCATTTCGGTGGTCAGGCGTTCCTGGAAATAACGCCGGTTGTGGATACCGGTCAGCGAATCGGTGACCGACAACGCCCGCAACTCCTCCTCCACCCGCTTCATATCGGAAATGTCCGAGATGTAGCCATGCCACAGCACGCCGCCACCCGGCAGTTCCTCCGGCGTGGCCTCGCCACGTACCCAACGCAGACCCCGTTGCGGCAATTGCACGCGGTATTCCTCGCGCCAGGGGCTGAGGGTGTCGGCCGAGGCTCGGATCGAGGCGCGGACACGGGTGGTGTCCTGGGGGTGAATCCGGGTGAAGATCGCTTCGGCATTGAACAGCAGCACATCAGGTTCCAGCTCGTAGATATCGCGAATGCCGTCGCTGGCATAGATCACGCTGAAGCGTCCGTCGAATTCCATCTTGAACTGGTAGATGCCGCCGGGCACATGGGCGCTGAGCTTCTTCAACAACAGGTCCCGCGCCGCGAGCGCTTCATGGACCCGTTTGCGTTCGGTGATGTCGATGCACACCGCCAGGTGCCCGACCCACAGGCCTTGCTCGTCGAGCACCGGCGTGGCGAGCATGTTGACCATCAAATGGCTGCCATCGCCGCGCACCAGCGTCCACTCCCGCGCCTCGTGGCCGCCCTCCACGTCGCCTTCGACCAGCATCGCCTGGCAAGTCGGCACTGGTTTGCCAAAGCGGCCGCTCAACTCTGTAGAGCGAGCGACCAGTTCCCGGGGCAGGTGCAGGTTCTCCAGGGTCATATGGCCGACCACTTCGGCACTGGTATAGCCAAGCATCTGCTCGGCACCGGCGTTGAAGGTGCTGATGACGCCGCGCAGGTCGGTGGCGATGATCGCGACCTGGGTGGCGGCATTCAGCACGCCACGCAACTGACCATGGGTGCCGCGCAACTCCTGCTCTCGATCGCGCAGCTCCCCGGTGCGTTGCTCGACCAGTTTCAACGCCCGCTGCCGCTGGCTGACCAACACATACAGCAAGGCACTGAGCATCACGCTGAGCAATCCACCCAACACCACCACACTGGTCACGGAGGAATGGTTGGCCTGCACGAACGCGTCGCTGGGCTGGATATCGACTTGATAGTCATGGTCGGCCATGCGTAACAGGCGAGTGGCGGACAGCTCGCTGATGGCCGGCGGGTTGGGCGACTCGAACAGCACTTCGTGCTGGTCGTCGATCGACAAATCGAGGATGCGCACCGAGAGATAATCACGGCTCGCGTCCGGCAGTCCGTCCGCCAGCAACTGGCGCATGCTGATCACGGCCATGACATAACCGTAGGGCTTCGCGGCTTTGTGGTCCTGACTGTTGCGCTGCATGACCGGCGCGACCAGCAGCACGCCACGCGCATAAGCCGGCTCGATACTCACCAGGTGCATCGGTTGCGACACCGCCATGCCGCCATGCTGATCGGCCCGATCGAGCGTGGCACGCCGCAGCGGCTGGGCCAGCAAGTCGTAACCGAGGGGAGCGCCGAGTTTGCTTTGAGTCTGGCTATACAGCACCGCCACGTACTCATCTCGCTCGCCGGCCGGGTGCAATTGGCCGTCGGCGTTGAGCTCTCTCAGGGCGAAGTTGCTCAAGCCTTCGTCACGCACCCGACGCTCGAACGCCGCACGCTCGTCACGGGTGACCCGATGGGCATAGGAATACGCCTGGGTTCGCAGCAGCAAAGGTTGGGTGTAGCCGTCGAATTCCGCTCGGGAAACCGAATCGGAATTGGCGAAAAACCGCCGCAGGCCATCGAGGCGCTGCTCCTGATCTTCGAAACGCTCTTCGATACGGCTGTAACGTTCACTGGCCAGCAGTTGGAAACGTTGCCGCAATTGATGGTGAAACAGATTCAGCGTCGACCACGCCAACAACCCGGTGAGCACTCCACCGACAAGCAATACCAGCAACGCGACCAGCCAGGCCGAGACATCTTCACTGATAATTCCCAGGATCTTGGGGCGCACGGCGTGCAACGACATAAAACGCAAACTCAAAACGCCAGGTGCGGAGAAGCCCTTTGGCCATGAACTGAGTTATAGCTATTAGCCACTAATTTGACCAGCACTGTAGGAGCGAGCTCGCTCGCGATGGACTCAAGAACACCGCGTACATTCAGAAAGCACGCGTTATCGTTGTCGACCATCGCGAGCAGAGCTCGCTCCTACACAGATCCAGGTGTCAACGAGCCATGATTTTCCAGGCACGATGGATTTTGGCGTTGCGGGAAAAATCCGGATCGATGGTCTGGGCAGTGATCTCCTCGACCGCATAACGCTCGCCGAGATTGGCTTCCAGTTCGAACTTGCGGAAGTTGTTGGAGAAGTACAACACGCCGCCGGGCGCCAGTCGTGCCATGGCCAGGTCGATCAGTTGCACCTGGTCGCGCTGCACGTCGAAGACACCTTCCATGCGCTTGGAGTTGGAGAACGTCGGCGGGTCGATGAAGATCAGGTCGTACTCGTCACGACTGGCTTCGAGCCACGCCATCACATCGCCCTGCTCCAGACGGTTCTTGTCGGAAAAACCGTTCAGCGACAGGTTGCGACGCGCCCAGTCCAGATAGGTTTTCGACAGATCGACACTGGTGGTGCTGCGCGCGCCGCCCTTGGCCGCATGCACGCTGGCGGTCGCGGTGTAGCAATACAGATTGAGGAAGCGTTTGCCGGCCGCCTCTTTCTGGATACGCATGCGCATCGGACGATGGTCGAGGAACAGACCGGTGTCGAGGTAGTCGGTGAGATTCACCAGCAGCTTGATCCCGCCTTCATTGACCTCGACGAACTTGCCCTGTGCTGCCTGGCGCTCGTACTGCTTGGTGCCGCTCTGACGCTCGCGGCGTTTTACCACCACGCGGCTCTTGTCGATGTTCAACGCCTGCGGGATGGCTGCCAGGGCATCGAACATGCGCGCCGAGGCCTTTTCCGGATCGATCGATTTCGGCGCGGCGTATTCCTGGACGTGGACCCAATCGTGATACAGATCGATGGCCATGGAGTATTCCGGCATGTCGGCGTCATACACGCGGTAGCAGTCGATGCCTTCACGCTTGACCCACTTGCCCAGGGTCTTGAGGTTCTTTTGCAGACGGTTGGCAAACATCTGCCCGCCTTCGCTCAGGCGCGGCTGCTCGATCACCGGGGCCGGGGCTGGAACCGGTTTGATCGGATTGCCGTTTTTGTTGTATTTGCGCTCTTGCGGCTCGCTCGGCGCTTCATCGTAGGCCGCTTGCTCTCGCTCGGCCTGACGCTGTTCCGGAGTACGACGCTCACCGGTGACGAACTGATCCGGCAGCACCTTGATCAGCAACAGCTTGCACGGCAAGGCGCCGTTCCAGAACGAATACTGCTTGTGGCTGCGGATCCCCATGCGCTTGCCCAGGTCCGGCGCACCGGTGAACACCGCCGCCTCCCAGTTCAGGCAGGCCTGACGCAGGCGCTCGCCGAGGTTCTGGTAGAGGTAGAGCAGGCTCGCCTCATCACCCAGACGCTCGCCGTACGGAGGGTTGCAGATCACCAGGCCTTTCTGGTTCTGGTCCGGGCGCGGCTCGAAAGTCGCGACTTCGCCCTGGTAGATCTTGATCCACTCGCTCAGGCCGGCACGCTCGACGTTGTTGCGGCCCGGTTGAATCAGCCGTGGATCGGCTTCGTAGCCGCGGATCCACAATGGTGTCTTGGCCAGACCGGCAGCGGCGCGCTCGGAAGCTTCTTCGTGCAGTTTTTTCCACAACGCCGGGACGTGACCGAGCCAGGCGGTGAAGCCCCACTGCTCGCGACGCAGGTTCGGCGCGATGTCGGCGGCGATCATCGCCGCTTCGACCAGGAAGGTGCCGACACCGCACATCGGGTCGGCCAGTGCGCCGCCTTCGGCCGCGATACGTGGCCAGCCGGAACGGATCAGGATGGCGGCCGCGAGGTTTTCCTTCAGCGGTGCCGCACCTTGCTGCAGGCGATAGCCGCGCTGGTGCAGGCTGTGGCCCGACAGGTCCAGGGAAAGAATGGCTTCGCCGCGGTCCAGGCGCAGGTGAATGCGCAGGTCCGGGTTGAGCTTGTCGATGGACGGACGGTCGCCTTGCGGGGTGCGCAGTTTGTCGACGATGGCGTCCTTGACCTTCAGCGCGCCGAAGTGGGTGTTGTCGATACCCGAGCCATGGCCGCTGAATTCGACGGCCAGTGTGCCGTCATTGAGCATGTGGTCTTGCCACTCGATGTCCAGCACGCCGTGGTACAGGTCTTCGGCGTCCTTCATCGGGAAACGCTTGAGCACCAGCAGCACACGGTTGGCCAGGCGCGACCACAGGCACAGGCGATAAGCGGTTTCCATGGTGGCCATGCCGCGCACGGCAGAGGTGTGCTCGCGCGCTTCCTCAAGGCCAAGCCCGACGGCTTCCTCGATGAGCAGGCCTTCAAGGCCTTTTGGGCAAGTGAGGAAGAGTTCGAAATGATCGGACATGGGAATTCCAGAACCTTTAGCTGAGTGACCGGGCAACGCATTGCCGGTCCGTTTTTCAATCAGGCGCTTTTCTCGAAGAGCGCCCGCGTGGCACGAAGGTGTGCCGTTCCACCCCTGCTGCCCGGGTTAAATGAGCTTAGATGCAAGGACAGAAAAAAAAGTTGATGCAACAAAATGTCATAAGTCGACCCTTCGTCGAATAGTGCTTCCCGGCAACGGGAGCCATTCTCACTAAAGGATTAAGCCCATCATCCAGCGCAGGGCCGATCATACCGGGGTTTGGCCAATAAATACGCTAAAAACACGCTGTTACTTATGGCCTTAGCACATGAATAGTTACGTCCTTATGACAAAACGATCATTCCCTCGATGTGACGCATTGGTTAGAACTCAATACAGGTTGGCGCCGCAATGACGCCAACACCTTGGCTCGTCACGCCGGCAACGAGCCGCCAACGGCAGAGTTTTTCTGCCAGACCTCAATAGAGGTCGACGCGATAAATACAGTCAACAAGTGAGGGCAACACCCTATGAGAAGACTTAAGCGTGATCCGTTGGAAAGAGCATTTTTGCGCGGATATCAATATGGCGTTGGTGGCAAATCCCGTGAGCTTTGCCCATTTACTCTACCGTCGGTACGTCAAGCCTGGATCAACGGCTGGCGAGAAGGACGCGGCGACAACTGGGACGGTATGACCGGCACTGCGGGAATCCACAGACTCAACGAACTTCACGCCGTCGGCTAATTACAGGGCACAACACTCCGACACGACAATCTGAACTTGTACTGAATTAACCACGCACGTCCCATCCGGACGGCGGGCTCCGGCCCAGGGGCTCCTTTATGGAGCCCTTTTTTATGCCTGCTCCTACAGGGGATCAGCGTAGCGCTGCGATTGCGTCTACCGACTCGCGAATCAGCGCCGGGCCTTTGTAGATGAAGCCCGAGTAGATCTGCACCAGGCTCGCGCCTGCGGCGATTTTCTCCGCCGCGTGCTTGCCTTCGGTAATACCGCCCGCCGCAATGATCGGCAAACGTCCGCCCAGCTCCGACGCCAGCACTTGCACCGTGTGGGTGCTCTTGTCGCGAACCGGCGCGCCGGACAAACCACCAGCTTCTTCGCCGTGCTCCATACCTTCGACGCCTACGCGGCTCAGGGTGGTGTTAGTCGCAATGACCGCATCCATCCCGGTTTCGATCAGCGCCTGCGCAACTTGTGCGGTTTCTTCGTCGCTCATGTCCGGCGCGATCTTGATCGCCAGCGGTACATGCTTGCCATGACGCAATGCCAGTTCCGCGCGGCGCTCGGCCAGATCGGCCAGCAACTGCTTGAGCGAATCACCGAATTGCAGGCTGCGCAGGCCCGGCGTGTTCGGCGAGCTGACGTTGACCGTCACATAGCTGGCGTGGGCGTAGACCTTGTCCAGGCAGATCAGGTAGTCGTCCACGGCACGCTCGACCGGCGTATCGAAGTTCTTGCCGATGTTGATGCCCAGCACGCCCTTGTACTTGGCCGCCGCCACGCGGGCCAGCAGGTGATCGACGCCGAGGTTGTTGAAGCCCATGCGGTTGATGATCGCCTCGGCTTCCGGCAAACGGAACAGGCGCGGCTTCGGGTTGCCCGGCTGCGGACGCGGGGTGATGGTGCCGATTTCGACAAAACCGAAACCCAGTTGGGCAAAACCATCGATGGCCGCGCCATTCTTGTCCAGGCCGGCGGCCAGCCCCACAGGATTGGGGAAGTCCAGGCCCATGACATTCACCGGCAGCTTCGCCGGGGCCTTGCACAGCAAGCCGTTGAGCCCAAGACGCCCGCCCGCGCCGATCAGGTCCAGGGACAGATCGTGGGAGGTTTCCGGGGAGAGTTTGAACAACAGCTGACGGGCCAGGGTGTACATGGGCGGATTTGACTCGATTGGCGGCGAATTGAGGCGGCGATTATAGCCGGGCAACGGGGTGGCAAGCGAGGCGCGTGATCAAATCAACGGATAATGGCATATGCCTTGCACCACTCTGGGCACCAGCACCCATGCCAACGACCGAATGTGTGCAAAGACAATGGCGTCGTCCCCGGCCTGCTCATGCAAGAACTCGGGACGACGTTTTTTTTGCAAGGTGAACACGCGATGAATGAACCGTCAGCCGGCCCTCTGGCCTGGGTCAATGGCAGCGATGCCCCGGAAAAAACCGAAATCAATCTCGGCTTCATGGCCCTGAGCGACTGCGCCTCGGTGGTTGTCGCCGCCACCCAGGGCTTCGCCCAACCCCACGGCCTGACCCTGAACCTCAAGCGTCAATCGTCCTGGGCCAACCTGCGGGACAAACTGGTCAGCGGCGAACTCGATGCCGCCCACAGCCTCTACGGCCTGGTTTACGCCGTTCACCTGGGCATCGGTGGCGTGGCCGCGACCGACATGGCTGTGTTGATGGGCCTGAATCAGAACGGCCAGAGCATCAACCTGTCCCGCGGCTTGCAGACACTTGGAGTGACCAGTCCTGAAGCACTGGATCGGCACGTGCACCAAACTCGCTCAAAACTCACCTTCGCTCAGACGTTTCCCACCGGCACCCACGCCATGTGGCTGTATTACTGGCTCGCCAGCCAAGGCATACACCCGCTGCTGGATGTCGACAGCGTGGTGGTGCCGCCGCCGCAGATGGTCGCGCACCTGCGGGCCGGGCGTATCGACGGGTTCTGCGTCGGCGAACCCTGGTCCGCCAGCGCCGTGCAACAGGACCTCGGCTTCACCCTGGCCACGACTCAGACCATCTGGCCCGATCATCCGGAAAAGGTCCTCGGCTGCACCCGTGCGTTCGTCGAGCAATACCCCAATACCGCCCGGGTGTTGGTGATGGCGGTTCTGGAAGCCAGCCGCTTCATCGAAGAAAGCACCGAGAATCGCCGCAGTACCGCACAATTGCTCAGTGCCGCGCAGTACCTTGACGCGCCACTGGACTGCATCGAACCACGCCTGCTGGGCGAATACGCCGACGGCCTTGGCCACCGCTGGCAAGACCCGCACGCGCTGCGCTTGCATGGGGATGGCGAGGTCAACCTGCCGTACCTGTCCGACGGCATGTGGTTCATGACCCAGTTCCGCCGCTGGGGCTTGTTGCGCGATGATCCGGACTATCTCGCGGTGGCCCGGCAGGTCCAGCAACTGGACCTCTACCGTGAAGCCGCCCGTGCCGTCGGCGTCGCTTCATCAGCCGAGCAAATGCGCAGCAGTCAGTTGATCGACGGCAAGATCTGGGACGGCTCGGACCCGGCCGGTTATGCCCGCAGTTTCAAACTGCACGCCATGAGCGACAGCTCGCACCGATCCGCCAGCCGCTGACAGGAGACCACGAACATGCTGCGTATCCTGCTGATCAACGACACCGCCAAAAAAGTCGGACGCCTGAAGGCCGCCCTGACCGAGGCCGGATTCGAAGTGATCGATGAATCCGGCCTGACCATCGACTTGCCCGAACGCGTCGAAACGGTGCGTCCGGATGTGATTCTGATCGATACCGAGTCACCGGGGCGCGATGTCATGGAACAAGTGGTGCTGGTGACTCGCGACCAGCCACGACCGATTGTGATGTTCACGGACGAACATGACCCCGATGTGATGCGACAGGCGATCAAGTCCGGGGTCAGCGCCTACATCGTCGAAGGCATTCACGCACAACGCCTGCAGCCGATTCTCGACGTGGCCATGGCACGCTTCGAGAGCGACCAGGCCTTGCGTGCCCAGTTGCATGCCCGCGACCAGCAATTGGCCGAGCGCAAGCGCATCGAACTGGCCAAGGGACTGCTGATGAAGATGAAGGACTGCAACGAGGAAGAGGCCTACACGCTGATGCGCCGCCAGGCGATGAGCCGCCAGCAGAAGCTGATACAAGTGGCGGAGCAGATTATTGCCATGAGCGAGTTGCTCGGCTGAAACCCAGTGGTGAATGTTCTATCGCATTCGCGAGCAAGCCCGCTCCCACAGGTGATTTGTGTTCGACGCCATTCCCTTGTGGGAGCGGGCTTGCTCGCGAATGGCAGCGACTCGATTTCGGTTGTTGGCACAAATCTCGCTATGTAATCGATACAGGTAACCAACGGCGGTTGCCCCACCTACGACAAAGACGTCGCGCACCTCATTTGCCCTTGGCGGATCGGGTGGCGGCGTTTTTTCGTTTTGGCCCCACAGCACGGGGCCGGTGGTGCGGCCGTAACGGCGCCCCACCTGCAAGCTCATGACTCCTTTCGAGACTCTTCACAGCTGAGGTGCGCGATGAATTCAAGCTTCTGGAAATCCGGCCATACACCTACATTGTTCGCAGCCTTCCTCTATTTCGACCTGAGCTTCATGGTCTGGTACGTGCTCGGCCCTTTGGCGGTACAGATCGCCGCCGACCTGCACCTGACGACGCAGCAACGGGGTCTGGTGGTCGCCACGCCGATTCTGGCCGGGGCGGTGTTGCGCTTCGTGATGGGGATGCTGGCTGATCGCCTGTCGCCCAAAACCGCCGGCCTGATCGGCCAGGTCATCGTGATCTGCGCCCTGTTCGGCGCCTGGAAACTCGGGATCCACAGCTACGAGCAAGCGTTGCTGCTGGGCCTGTTCCTCGGCATGGCCGGCGCTTCGTTCGCCGTCGCCCTGCCCCTGGCCTCGCAGTGGTATCCACCGCAGCATCAAGGCAAGGCCATGGGCATCGCCGGCGCGGGCAACTCGGGCACGGTGCTTGCCGCATTGATCGCTCCGGTACTGGCGGCGGCGTTTGGCTGGAGCAACGTGTTCGGCTTTGCCCTGATTCCGTTGATCCTGACCCTGATCGTCTTCGCCTGGCTGGCCCGCAATGCCCCCGAGCGGCCAAAAGCCAAATCCATGGCCGACTACTTCAAGGCCCTGGGTGATCGTGACAGCTGGTGGTTCATGTTTTTCTACAGCGTGACGTTCGGTGGATTCATCGGTCTGGCCAGCGCCCTGCCAGGTTATTTCAACGACCAGTACGGCCTGAACCCGGTGACTGCCGGCTACTACACCGCTGCCTGCGTGTTCGGCGGCAGCCTGATGCGCCCCTTGGGTGGTGCACTGGCTGACCGGTTCGGCGGCATTCGGACCCTGTTGGCGATGTACACCGTCGCGGCGACCTGCATTGCCGTGGTCGGCTTCAACCTGCCGAGTTCCTACGCCGCACTGGCG
This sequence comes from Pseudomonas sp. KH_046_1, assembly GCF_057839025.1. Taxonomy (NCBI): domain Bacteria; kingdom Pseudomonadati; phylum Pseudomonadota; class Gammaproteobacteria; order Pseudomonadales; family Pseudomonadaceae; genus Pseudomonas; species Pseudomonas sp. KH_046_1. Next base: position 1,954,016 of record NZ_CM174481.1, on the reverse strand, counting down.
CTTTTCGTCTGCACCATGCTCGGTCTGGGTGCAGGCAATGGCGCGGTATTCCAGTTGGTGCCCCAGCGTTTTCGCCGGGAAATCGGTGTGATGACCGGCCTGATCGGCATGGCCGGCGGCATCGGCGGGTTTGCCCTCGCGGCCGGCATGGGCGCGATCAAGCAAAACACCGGCAGCTATCAACTGGCGCTGTGGTTATTCGCCAGCCTCGGCGTTTTGGCCTGGTTCGGTCTGCACGGCGTGAAACGTCGCTGGAGAACCACCTGGGGTTCGGCCGCCGTGACGGCTGCGCGGGTCTGACGCCCCGATGAGCCTGCAACTGAGTTTCGCCGAAGCCACTGCCGTCGGTCCTCGCGAGGAAAACCAGGATGCCTTGCGCCTGGTCACGCCGGCTCCGGCGCTGGCCGCAAGCAAGGGTTACCTGTTCGCGATTGCCGACGGTGTCAGCCAGTGCGTCGATGGCGGTCTGGCTGCCCGTTCGACGCTGCAGGCCCTGGCGCTGGATTACTACGCCACGCCGGAAACCTGGAGCGTCGCACAGGCACTCGATCGTCTGCTGCTGGCGCAAAATCGCTGGTTGCAGGCCAATGGCGGCGGGCAACCGCTGCTGACCACCCTCAGTGCGCTGGTCCTGCGCGGCCGGCGTTTTACCCTGGCTCATGTCGGCGATTGTCGGGTGTATCGCTGGCACGCCGACCAATTGCAGCGAATCAGCGAGGATCACGTCTGGGACCAGCCGGGCATGCAGCATGTGCTGAAACGGGCGCTGGGGCTCGATCAACACCTGGTGCTGGATTTTCTCGACGGCGAGTTGCGCCCCGATGAAAGCTTCGTACTGCTCAGCGACGGCGTCTGGGCCGTCCTGGGCGATACTGCCATTGCCGCGATCCTGCGCGATCAACCGGACTTGCACAGCGCTGCGCAAACCCTGGTCAATGCCGCGCACCTGGCGGGCAGCCAGGACAACGCCAGCGCCTTACTGGTGCGGGTCGATGCCCTCGGCGAAGCGAGCATTGGCGATGCGCTGATGCACTTACAGCAATGGCCACTGCCGCCAGCCCTGAAACCAGGTCAGGCGTTCGAGGGCTGGCAGGTCGAAGGAATCGTCGCACAGAGCCAGCAATCGCTGCTTTATCGCGTTCGCGACAGTCAGCAACAACCCTGGCTGCTGAAAACCCTGCCCGGTCGCCTGCACGACGATCACCAGGCCGGGCAAGCGTTACTGTCGGAAGAATGGTTTCTCAAACGCGTGGCCGGTCGACACTTTCCTGAAGTCCATCCAGCCAGTCAGCGTCAGCATTTGTACTACGTGATGCGTGAATACTCGGGCGCTACCCTGGCCCAACGGCATGAACAAAGCGGACCCTTGCCGCTGCCCCAGTGGCAAGACATCGCCGAACGCTTGTTGCGAGCGGTCGGCCTGTTGCATCGACGGCAGATCCTGCATCGCGATATCAAACCGGAAAACCTGTTGCTGGGAGACGATGGTGAGTTGCGCCTGCTGGATTTCGGCCTGGCCTACTGCCCCGGACTCTCGCAAGACCTGCCCTGGGCGCTGCCGGGCACACCCAGTTACATCGCGCCCGAAGCCTTTCGCGGCGAAGTACCGACGCCACGGCAGGACTTGTACGCGGTCGGTGTGACCTTGTATTTCCTGCTCACCGGGCACTATCCCTATGGCGAAATCGAAGCGTTCCAACGCCCGAGGTTTGGCCTCCCGGTCAACGCCAGCCGCTACCGGCCCGACCTGCCGGACTGGATCGCCCATAGCCTGGAGCGCGCCGTGGCGGCGGCCCCCGACCAGCGTTTCGAAACGGCGGAAGAATGGCTGCTGCTGATGGAACAGGGCGAACGCCGCAGCTTGAGCGTACGCCCCAAGCCCTTGCTGGAGCGCGAGCCGCTGAAGGTCTGGCGGACGTTGGCGCTGGTGTCGTTGCTGCTGAACCTGGTGCTGCTGGTGATTGCGCTCCATTAGCGGGCAATGCGCCTTGAATCGGTGCACTCCCTCACGGCTCTGCCCTTGTGAACGGGGAAATAGCCAACAAACACGGGATTTGAGCGACTTGGCATAACCGCTGCATTACCTCTTGCAACAGACATACAGCGCAGGCTTCAACGACGAAGGTTGCACTTCCCGAGAGAACGGGACCAGGACAAAGGCGTCCTCGCTAGGCAACTAGCGGGACGCCTTTTTTTGTTTGCGCAAAATTTGTCGAGCATGGCCTGAACCCTGATGAGGCAGGCCTGAGCTCCCCGGAGAACCTGATGAAAAAACTAAAACTGGTGATGATCGGCAACGGCATGGCCGGGGTCCGGACCCTGGAAGAGCTGCTCAAACTGAGCACCGAGCTGTACGACATCACGGTCTTCGGTGCCGAACCGCACACCAACTACAACCGCATCCTGTTGTCGCCGGTGCTGGCGGGCGAACAAACCTTCGAAGAGATCGTGCTCAACGACCTGGACTGGTACCTGGAAAACAACATCAAACTGCTGCTCAACCGCAAGGTGGTGGAGATCGACCGGGTCAAGCGCCGGGTCATTGCCGAAGACGGCAGCGAAGCCGAATACGATCGCCTGCTGATCGCCACCGGCTCGACGCCCTTCATCCTGCCCATTCCCGGCAATACCCTTGAAGGCGTGATCGGCTACCGCGACATCGCCGACACCCAAGCCATGATCGACACCGCGAAAACCCATCGGCACGCCGTGGTGATCGGTGGCGGCCTGCTCGGTCTGGAGGCCGCTAACGGCCTGATGCTGCGGGGCATGCACGTCACCGTGGTGCACATCGGCGAGTGGTTGCTGGAGCGCCAGCTGGACAAGACCAGCGGCCAGCTACTGCAAAGCGCTCTGGAATCTCGCGGCCTGCACTTTCGCCTGTGCGAGCAGACCCAGGCCTTGCATGACGCGGGCAACGGCCGGGTCGGCTCGGTGCAATTCAAGAACGGCGACATCATCCCCGCCGACCTGGTAGTGATGGCCGCCGGCATTCGCCCCAATACCGAACTGGCGGAGAAATCCGGCATTCCGTGCAGCCGCGGGATTCTGGTCAACGACACACTGCAAACCTACGACCCACGGATCTATGCGATCGGCGAGTGTGCCAGCCACCGCGGTATCGCCTATGGCTTGGTGGCGCCGCTGTTCGAACAGGCCAAAGTCTGCGCCAACCACCTGGCCCAACTGGGTTTTGCCACCTACAAGGGGTCGGTGACCTCGACCAAATTGAAGGTTACCGGCATCGACCTGTTCTCCGCCGGCGACTTCATGGGCGGTGAAGGCACCGAGACCATCACCCTCTCGGACCCGATTGGCGGGGTCTACAAGAAATTGGTGATCAAGGATGACGTGCTGGTCGGCGCCTGCCTGTACGGCGATACGGCAGACGGCGGCTGGTATTTCCGGCAGATCCGTGAAAATCACGCCATCGGTGAGATCCGCGATCACTTGATGTTCGGTGAAAATGCACTGGGCGACGTAGGACATCAGGGCCAGGACAAAGCCATGAGCATGGCTGACACGGCCGAAGTCTGCGGCTGCAACGGCGTGTGCAAAGGCACCATCGTCAAGGCCATTCAGGAACACGGGCTGTTCAGTGTCGACGACGTCAAGAAACACACCAAGGCTGCCAGCTCCTGCGGCTCCTGCGCCGGCCTCGTCGAGCAGATCCTGATCAACACCGTGGGTGGTGCGGCGGACGTCAAACCGAAAAGCGAAAAGGCCATCTGCGGCTGCAGCGACCTCAATCACGGGCAAATCCGCCAGGCTATCCGCGAGCAGCACCTGCTGACCATCGCCGGCACAATGAGCTACCTGAATTGGCGCACACCCAACGGCTGCGCCACCTGCCGCCCGGCGCTCAACTACTACCTGATTTCCACCTGGCCAGGGGAAGCCAAGGATGATCCGCAATCGCGCCTGATCAACGAAAGGGCCCACGCCAACATTCAGAAAGACGGCACCTACTCGGTAGTCCCGCGGATGTGGGGCGGTGTGACCAATCCTTCAGAGCTGCGGCGCATTGCCGACGTCGCCGACAAGTACAACGTGCCGATGGTCAAGGTCACCGGTGGCCAGCGCATCGACTTGCTGGGCATTCGCAAGCAAGACCTGCCGGGGGTGTGGAAAGACCTGGACATGCCGTCCGGCCACGCCTATGGCAAATCCATCCGCACGGTGAAAACCTGCGTCGGCAGCGAGTTCTGCCGCTTTGGCACCCAGAACTCCACACAACTGGGCATTGAACTGGAACATGACCTGTTCAACATGTGGTCGCCGCACAAGGTGAAGCTGGCTGTCTCCGGTTGCCCGCGCAACTGCTCGGAAGCCGGTATCAAGGATGTGGGAATTATCGGTGTGGACTCCGGCTGGGAGATGTACATCGGTGGCAACGGCGGGATCAAGACCGAAGTCGCGGAATTCTTCGTCAAACTGAAAACCGCCGAAGAAGTGCGCGAATACAACGGTGCATTCCTGCAGCTCTATCGCGAAGAAGCCTTCTACCTCGAACGCACCGTGCACTACCTGCAACGGGTCGGCATGGAACACATCAAGAAAGCCGTGCTGGAAGATCCGGAGCGGCGCAAGGCGCTCAACGATCGCCTGCAATTCTCCCTGTCGTTCGAACAGGACCCGTGGAAGGAGCGCCTGGAACAGCCCCAGCTGAAAAAAGAATTCGACGTCATCCCCGTGAAAAACCTGGAGGTGCTGGCATGAACTGGCTGGATATCTGCGCACTGGAAGAGATCAATGCCCTGGGCTCGCGGATCATCGCCGGGCCAAAGGGAGACATCGCGATTTTTCGTACCAGCGACGACGAAGTGTTCGCCCTTGACGACCGCTGCCCGCACAAGGGCGGCCCGTTGTCCCAAGGACTGGTCTACGGCAAGCGGGTGGCCTGCCCGTTGCACAACTGGCAAATCGACCTGCAAAGCGGCGAAGCACTGGCCCCGGACATCGGCTGTGCCCATCACCATCTCGCCCGGGTGGAAAATGGCCGGGTGATGCTGGCCCTGCGGGATGCAGGCTGATGGACCGCCAGATCACTGCATCCACCTGCTGTTACTGCGGGGTCGGCTGCGGCGTGCTGATCGAGCACGACGGTTCACGCATCCTCGGCGTCAGCGGCGATCCGACGCACCCGGCCAATTTCGGCAAACTGTGCAGCAAGGGCTCGACCCTGCACCTGACCGGCGACTTGACGGCACGGGCGTTGTACCCCGAACTGCGCCTCGGCAAAGGCCTGGCTCGTCACCGCACCGATTGGGATACCGCCCTCGATCACGCTACCAGCGTGTTTGCCGCGACCATTGCCGAACATGGCCCGGACAGCGTCGCGTTCTACATTTCCGGGCAACTGTTGACCGAGGACTACTACGCCTTCAACAAGTTGGCACGTGCCTTGGTAGGTACCAACAACATCGACAGCAATTCGCGCCTGTGCATGTCCTCGGCGGTGGTCGGCTACAAGCGCAGCCTGGGTGCCGACGCCCCGCCCTGCAGCTACGAAGACCTGGAGCTGAGCGATTGCGTGATGATCGTCGGCAGCAACATGGCCTACGCCCACCCGGTGCTGTTTCGCCGGCTGGAAGCAGCCAAATCCCGCCGCCCGCAGATGAAGGTCATCGTCATTGACCCACGTCGTACAGACACCTGCGATCTGGCTGACCTGCACCTGGCGATCTTGCCGGGCACCGATGTCGCCCTGTTCCATGGGATTTTGCATCTGCTGCTGTGGGAAGACTGGATCGATCGTGACTTCATCCGGGATCACACCGAAGGCCTGGCCGAGCTGAAAAACCTGGTGCGTGACTACACGCCGCAAATGGTTTCGCAGCTCTGCGGAATCAGCCTCGGGCAATTGCAGCAATGTGCCGAGTGGATCGGCACATCACCGAGCTTTCTGTCGCTGTGGTGCATGGGGCTTAACCAGTCCACCGCCGGCAGCGCGAAAAACAGTGCACTGATCAATCTGCACCTGGCCACCGGGCAGATCGGTCGTCCCGGTGCCGGACCTTTCTCCCTCACCGGTCAGCCAAATGCCATGGGCGGGCGGGAAACCGGCAGTTTGTCCAACCTGCTGCCCGGCCACCGTGACGCCGCCAATCCGCAACACCGTGCGCAAGTGGCATCCTACTGGGGCGTCGAGCAACTGCCGGAAAATCCCGGGCTCACCGCGATCGAACTGTTCGAGCAAGTGCGCAACGGCAAGATCAAGGCGTTGTGGATCGCCTGTACCAACCCCGCGCAATCCATGCCGGACCAGACAGCCGTGCGCGCAGCCTTGCAAGCCTGCCCGTTCGTGGTGTTGCAGGAAGCCTTTAGCACCACTGAAACCGCGAAGTTTGCCGACCTCCTGCTGCCCGCCGCCAGTTGGGGGGAAAAGGAAGGTTGCGTGACCAACTCCGAGCGGCGCATTTCCCACGTACGCCAGGCAATCGTCGCACCGGGTGAGGCGCGGCCGGACTGGGCAATCACCGTAGATTTCGCACAACGCCTGGAAAAACACCTGCGTCCCGGCCAAACCAGCCTGTTTGAATTTGATAATCCCGCTCAGGTCTTTGACGAATACAAACAACTGACTCAAGGTCGCGATCTGGATCTGTCCGGTATCAGCCATGCACTGATCGATCGTCTCGGCCCGCAGCAGTGGCCCTTCCCGGCGGGTGCCATTGAAGGCACGGCACGGCTTTACGTCGACGGGAAATTTGCCACTGCCAATGGGCGCGCACAGTTCGTGGCCGATCCATACCGCGCCGCCAAAGAGCAACGCGATGCACGCTTCCCGCTAACCCTGATCACCGGCCGCCTGCGCGATCAATGGCACGGCATGAGCCGCACCGGCACCGCCGCGCAGCTGTTCGGCCATGTCAGCGAAGCGGAGTTGAGCCTGCACCCGGACGAACTGCGCCGCCATCGCCTGCAGCCTGGGGATCTGGTCAGCCTGAAGAGCCGGCGTGGCGCAGTCGTCGTCGCGGTTGCCAGCGATGACAGCGTGCGCCCGGGCCAGGCCTTTTTGCCGATGCATTGGGGTGACCGTTTTCTCAAGGGCGGGGTGAACAGTCTCACCCTGCCCGCATTCGATCCTTTGTCGAAACAGCCCGAACTCAAACACAGCGGTGTTCGCCTGGATCCGGTGGATTTGCCCTGGAAACTGTTCGCACTGATCGAGGGCGATGTTCAACGGCATTTTGAGGCGCTACGACCGCTCTGTGAGGCGTTTTCCTACGTCAGCCTCAGCCTTGTTGGTCGCGAGCGCCCTGCCCTGCTTGTACGGGCTGCCAATACTTCAGCACCTTCGGCAGAGCTGCTAAGCGAAATCGATAAAAACCTGGCGCTCGATGACGGCCCGGTGCTGGCTTACGACGACCCTCGACGGGCCATTGGCAAGCGCGTGCGAATCGAAAATGGCCGGATCACTGCCATTCGACTGGCCGGTGAAACCCTTGCCCAACACTGGTTGCAGGGGCTGTGGCTCGAAGGTCGCGCGGACCAGCAACTGCGGCGCTGGCTGCTTGCGCCGCTGAGCGCACCACCGGGCAATCTCGACGCGCCCGTCAACGCGAACAAGATCCTGTGCAATTGCAAGAACGTCGGCCAGAACGCGATCTGCGCCGGCATCAGCCGTGGCTTGGACTTGCAGGGACTCAAGCAGGAACTGGGTTGTGGCACGCAATGCGGGTCCTGCGTTCCGGAAATCAAACGCCTGCTGGCTGCCACGGCGCAGCCAGTCACCGTCTTCTCGTGAGGAAAACACTATGAGTGCAAAAGTCTGGCTGGTAGGTGCGGGCCCGGGTGATCCGGAGTTGCTCACGTTGAAAGCGGTACGTGCCTTGCGCGAGGCAGATGTGGTGCTGATCGACGACCTGGTTAATGTCGCGGTACTCGAGCATTGCCCTGGGGCGCGGATCATCCCGGTGGGCAAGCGCGGCGGCTGCCGCTCTACCCCTCAAGCGTTCATCCATCGCCTGATGCTTCGTTATGCCCGGCAGGGTAAATGCGTGGCGCGGCTCAAGGGCGGCGATCCGTGCATTTTCGGCCGCGGCGGTGAAGAGGCGCAGTGGTTGCGTGAGCGTGGGGTCGAAGCCGAGTTGGTCAACGGCATCACTGCCGGGCTGGCGGGGGCAACGCAATGCGATATTCCGCTGACTTTGCGCGGTGTCGCCCGTGGTGTCACGCTGGTCACCGCACACACCCAGGACGACAGCCAATTGAACTGGCAGGCACTGGCCCAAGGCGGAACGACGTTGGTGATTTACATGGGAGTGGCCAAGCTCGGTGAAATCCGTGAGCAGCTGTTGGCCGGCGGCATGGCGACGGATACGCCCGTGGCCATGATTGAAAACGCCTCTTTGCCCCATCAACGGGAATGTCGGAGCACTCTCACAGACATGGATGAAGCTGCCTACAGATTCCAACTGAAAAGCCCAGCCATAATGGTGATCGGTGCAGTGGCAGCCTGTGCAACTCAATCCCTTTGGGAGCGTGATTTACCTGCGATGGCGGCAGATCAGTCAGCGTAGTTTCAGCTGTTTCACCAAATCGCAGACAAAGAAAAGCCCGGCCTGAGCCGGGCTTTTCAGAGCTGCGAGCTAATTACTTAGCTTGAGCTTCAACCTGCGCTTCTACGCGACGGTTAACAGCGCGACCAGCTTCAGTTTTGTTGTCAGCAACTGGGCGGGATTCGCCGTAGCCAACGGACTGAACGCGGGACGACTCAACACCGTACTGGTTGGTCAGAACTTGCTTAACGGCGTTTGCACGACGCTCGGACAGTTTCTGGTTGTAAGCGTCAGGACCGACGGAGTCAGTGTGACCTTCAACAGTAGTGGTGGTGGATGGGTACTGCGTCATGAAGTCAGCCAGGTTCTTGATGTCGCCGTAGCTGTTTGGCTTGACTACCGACTTGTCGAAGTCGAACTTCACGTCCAGCTCTACACGAACGACTTCAGCAACAGCTGGGCAGCCATCAGCGTCAACAGTTACGTTGGCCGGGGTGTCCGGGCACTTGTCAACGTTGTCGCAAACGCCATCGTTGTCGCTGTCAGAGCAAACTTCTGGTACTGGAGCTGGAGCAACCGGCTTGCTGCCGCCGCCGAAGTTTACACCGACACCAACGCTAGGAGCCCACTCGGTGTTGCCCTGGTCGATGTTGTACTGAGCTTCAACGCCAGCACGGGCGTAGAAGTTGTCGGTGAAGTACAGCTTGGCACCGCCGCCAACGTTGGCGAAGGTGGAACGGTCACGGCTGTTCGAACCGAACTGGTCGATGCTCTGGTCGGAGAAACCGCCCGAGACGTAAGGACGCAGCATGTCACCTGGGTTGTTGAAGTGGTACAGAGCGTCCAGAGCGGTGTTCGCGCCCTTTACGTTCTTGCCGTCGTTGGTAACGGCGTTGTGCACTTCGTCATAGGCCAGACGCAGTTCAACGTCGTCAGTCAGGAAGTAACCGATAGAACCACCCGGCAGGATGCCGTCGTTCTTGAAGTTACGGTCGCTATCGAAATATTGCTTCTTTGCGTAGCCTTCGATTTCAACTGCGCCTTGGCCCTGTGCCAATGCGCCGAACGAAGTAGCGGCAATAAGAGTACCAATGGCCAAGCCCAAGGTGTTTTTCAGTTTCATCCGTTAAATCCCCATCTGGTGATTGTGAAGCAGTCCCGCAAACCGGGGGACAACTCGGCGGCAAGTCTAACAGAACTTGCCTACACGTAAGAGATATTTGCGCTGAACTAAGTTTCAGCAATGCCTGCAAATTTCTCACGCAATTTATCTAGAGCGCGTTTGTACCGCATTTTTGTTGCACTCAAACCCATATGCATGATGTCTGCGATTTCCTGAAACTCCAGCTCTGCGACAAATCGTAGCACCAGAATTTCACGGTCAATCGGGTTCACATACACCAACCAGCGATCAAGTCCGCCCTTTTCCTCAGGTTTCGGCGTCTTTTCTTCGGACGCTTCCTCGAGGGGGTCAAGACTCAAAGCGTCCATCAAGCGACGCTTTCGCCGTTCCTTGCGATACTGTGTGATGCACTCGTTGTACGTGATGCTATATAGCCATGTCTTGAACTTCGATTTACCTTCGAAGTTCTTCAGGCCATACAGCACCTTCAACATGACCTCCTGACAGACATCGTCTGCGTCGCGATCGTTCCCGAGATATCGTGCACACACATTAAATAATGTCCGCTGGTAACGCCGCATCAGTTCTTCATAGGCGCGTGTTACGTGAAACAGCTCGGAATGCGCGCGCGCGACCAACTCCTCATCAGAGAGCTCGCGGGGGTCGTAGCGCATGGATAGCGATTGGGCTTTATTCAAAACAAGTCGGGCCGACAGTCAGGTCAATGTCCGCCGCAGCCAGCTTCAGCAGGCATTTTGCGGCGGCATACATTAGCAGGGTTTGCCGGGTTAGCGGCTACTCACATGCTGCTCAAGGAGGATCCGATTGGAAAGAGAGACTAGCTCACCCTCATCGGTCAGCAATGTGGTTTTAACCGTGCCGATCTCTTCGATCTGGCCTTCGACCTCGCCAACACGCACTTGTTGCCCAACCTGGTACAGCTCACGCACGTAGATTCCCGCAAGAATCTGGCCGGCAATTTCCCGGCTTCCCAACCCCATGGCCAGCGCTACCGCCAGACCAACGGTTATCAACACAATCACGATCACATGGTTCAGCAGGTCAGTCTTGACCTCCAACTGGCTGATCGCAACCGAAATACTGATGATGATCACCAAGCCCTGGGCAATTCGTCCAAGCCCTGAAGCATAGTCCAGACCTACGCCTTCTGCCGCTCCGCGCACCAGCCCGTTGGCCAGTTGCGCCAGCAAGACACCTACCAGCAACACCAGCGCCGCGCCGAATACCTTCGGCAAATACAACGCAAGCATGTCCAGCGTAGCTGAAACTCGCTCAAGTCCAAGGGATTCTGCGGCAGAAACCAGAAAAATGAGCAGAACGAACCAATAGACGATCTTGCCGATCAGGGTCGAAATAGGAACTTGCAATCCAGCACGGGACAGCAATTTGGTGAGGCCGGTACCACCCATCAAGCGGTCAAGGCCCAGTTTGGCGAGCAACTTGGAGAGCAAGGTGTCGAGCAGCTTGGCCACGACAAAACCCAGCAGCAGCACAACCAGTGCGCCGAACAGGTTCGGAATGAAGTTCGCAACCTTGGTCCACAACGCAGTCATTGCAGTGACGAGGCTCTGAGTCCAGAGATCAAGTTCCATATTCAATCAGCCTTATCAGCAGTGCGAGCAGCAGGTTTACGAAGACGGGATACCGGCGCGACATGGGCCGATCCGTTATTCAGGGCGATCATCAGTGCGGGCAGCCAGCGCCCCAGCAGGCTGAACAGATCACCGGCGCCGACCTGGCGGTTGGCGGTTTTCAGCACGCGCCCAAGGCACGCATCGTCGTCCCGGGTGGACGGTGAGGCCTTGAGCATGTCGCGTAAAGACTGTTCAAACGGATCGTGCATACGCACCTCTCGTGATGTCTGTGGAAGACGCGATGAAAATTGGTCGGGTCACATGACTGTCCGTCAGACCCAGCGCAAACGTCGGTACAACCACCACTGCCCCAACGCCACCGAGACCACCAAAAGGCAAGCGATCAGGAAACCATACGGGCTCGCAGAGAATGGAATGCCACCGACGTTGATCCCCAAAAGCCCGGTCAGAAAACTCATTGGCAAAAAGATCCCGGTGATGACACCGAAGCGATACATCGTGCGACTCATGCGCAGGCTCAATCGCCGGTCTTCCGCCTCCAGCACAAGCCCCACGCGCTCCCGGGTCAACTCGAGCTCTTCGAGATAACGGGTCAGGCTGTTGTTCAATTCGTTCCAGTAATCGCCATCGTCCTCGACAAACCAGGGCAATTTGATCCGCGTCAGTTGACCGAAAATGTCCCGCTGCGGAGCGAGAAAACGCTTCAACGCAGCCGCCCGGCGACGAATCTGCAAAACCGATCCGTGCTCAGGAGTATACCGTTCGTCGGCGTCCAGCTTTTCTTCTTCCGCATCGACCACTTCCGAGAGGTCGCTGACCAGATCCTGCACCTTGTTGGTGAGGTACTGCGCCATGCAAAGGATGAGTTCGGAGGCTGTTTTCGGCCCCTTGCCTTCGGACAGTTGCACCAGCAACTCTTCAGTGGCACGCAACGGACGCAAACGCAGGGAAATGACACGCTGGGCAGAGCCGAAGATCCGCACCGACACCATGTCTTCCGGTTCGGCACCGGGGTTCAGATTGACCCCGCGCAAAAATAGCAGCAGTTCGCTGTCCGAAAGTTGTAAAAGTCGCGGACGGGTGTTTTCTTCGAGTAACAGGTCACAGCTGAACTCGCTCAGACCGCTGGATTTGCGTAACCAGGTCCGGGTTTGCGGATGACTGCGATCCCAGTGCAGCCAAAGGCTCTCATGGGCCTGCAGCTGCAAGTCATCGAGTTCAGTCCGGGCAATCGAACGCGCGCCGCCTCTACCGTCCAGCACCAGGGCATGCACCAGCCCCCATTGCGCGTTTTCTTCCTCGAACATCCGCACTCCTTTAGTCGATCAGCGCTTTATTCAGGCATTTTCAGCGGGCTTGGCGAGATGATCACGCCGTTGTTGTCCGCATAAATGTATTCGCCTGGACGGAGCGTCACACCGGCAAACGTCACCACAACGTTGAGATCGCCGAGCCCGCGCCTGTCGGATTTCCTCGGGTGGCTGGCGAGGGCCTGAACGCCCAGATCGGTCTGCGCGATGATATCGACGTCGCGGATGCAACCGTAGATCACCAGCCCTTCCCAACCGTTTTTCGCGGCTTTCTCGGCCAGCATGTCACCCAGCAACGCATGACGCAGGGAACCGCCACCGTCTACCACCAGCACTTTGCCATTCCCCTTGAGCTCGACCTGCTCCTTGACCCGCGAGTTGTCTTCGAAGCACTTGATGGTCACGATTTCGCCGCCGAACGAATCACGGCCGCCGAAATTGCTGAACATCGGTTCCAGCACCTGCACCAGCTCCGGATAGGCGTCGCACAGGTCAGGCGTGAGGTAATGGATCATCGAGAAACTCCTGTGAAGAGGAAGACAGCACGAACATCAGTGATGACTCAGTCACGGAAAGTGACCGGAACAGCTCAATGCGTCATATCTTAGCCGCAAGCCGATCAGAGCGAAATGCCCTTGTTAGAGCGTCAGGCTCAGATTGCCGCGGCAAAATCCTGTTGCGCTCCCGGCAAAGGCGTCTGCTGATCGGCCAACCAGCGAGTCACCAACGGCCAGACTTCAGCCTGGGCTGCCTTGCTGACGAGCATTTCCACGTGACCGAAATTGTCGCCGAAGCCCTGCTCGCGCCCCAGATTGATGAATTGCTTGTGCTGCGAACCGACCTGATCGAACAGCTTGCGACACGCCCAGGCCGGGTCCTGATGATCACCCGCGGCACTGACCGCCAGTACGGGCAACTTGACCTCGGCCAGGCCTGCCCACCAGTCCTTGTCGGCATCGCCGAAGCGCCCGAACAAGCCAAACCAGCGCATGCTTTCCAGGGCCAGGCCAATCGGTTCGTCCTCCGGGCCACGCTTGAGGCGTGAACCGGACAACTGGGCAAACCGCTTGAGAATGAAGCGACCGCTCCACTCCACCGGCGGAATCTTCAATGGCCAGTAGGTGCGGCTGACTTGTGTACCGAAAAACGCCGCCGAGGCCACCACCGGCTCGCCGATGTACTCGCCACCCAACGCTGCGGCCAGCGTAGTACCGCCCAGCGAGTGACCGATCCAGTGCGGCACCTGCCCGCTCTGTTCGCGCACGAACGCGCCAATGGCTGGCAGGTCATAGCGTGCGTAGTCGGCGACACGGTTCTTGCGGTAGTCGTGGTTACGCTGGGACAGGCCGTGACCGCGCATTTCCGGAATCCAGACGTCGAACCCCTGGCGGGCCAGGTAAGCGCCCAACCCCAGGCCCTTGGGAGAAAACCAGAACCGGCGATTGGAAAAGCTGCCGTGCAGCAGGATCACCGGCACACCACGGGAGGACGACTCATCGGCCATGCCAAGGCGTGTCACAGCCAGTTCGACGGTGAAGTCGGGGCTGTTACCGGGTTTCAAACGATAGACATCTTCGCTCAGATCACCGCGCCGTTCGGCGCTGATCAGGGCGACAGGAAATAGGTTGCTGCTGCTTTGCATAATCTCTTGCACAAAAAAGGGCGGCATCCGGATGGAGCCCGCCCTGCTTGAATCTTAAAGGCAGCGTTCACCGACCACGCTGCCAATCATTGTAGGAGCGAGCCTGCTCGCGATGGTCGCCAACGATGACGCGTTCATACTGAAAAAACGCGCTGTTCTGCAGTCCATCGCGAGCAGGTCGGATCGCCGCACCGTCGCTCCTACAGGATCAAGCCTGCGCCTGACCCTCAGCCAGGAAAAACCAGGTTTCCAGTACGGAGTCCGGGTTCAACGAAACGCTTTCAATGCCCTGCTCCATCAGCCACTTGGCCAGGTCCGGGTGGTCCGAAGGGCCCTGACCGCAGATGCCGATGTACTTGCCAGCCTTGTTGCACGCGGCAATCGCATTGGCCAGCAGCTTCTTCACCGCCGGATTACGCTCGTCGAACAGGTGCGCAATGATCCCGGAGTCACGGTCCAGGCCCAGGGTCAACTGGGTCAGGTCGTTGGAACCGATGGAGAAACCGTCGAAGAACTCGAGGAATTCTTCAGCCAGGATCGCGTTGGACGGCAGTTCGCACATCATGATCACGCGCAGGCCGTTCTGGCCGCGGGCCAAGCCGTTTTCCGCCAGCAGATCGACCACCTGGCTCGCTTCGCCCAGGGTACGGACGAACGGCACCATGATTTCGACGTTGGTCAGGCCCATCTCGTTGCGCACGCGCTTGAGGGCGCGGCATTCGAGTTCGAAGCAGTCGCGGAACGATTCGCTGATGTAACGCGACGCACCGCGGAAGCCCAGCATCGGGTTCTCTTCTTCCGGCTCGTACAGCTTGCCGCCGATCAGGTTGGCGTATTCGTTGGACTTGAAGTCCGACAGGCGCACGATGACTTTCTTCGGCCAGAAAGCTGCAGCCAGGGTGCTGATGCCTTCGACCAGTTTCTCGACGTAGAAACCGACCGGATCGTCGTAACCGGCGATACGCTTGTCGACGCTTTCCTTGATGTCCAGCGGCAGGCCGTCGTAGTTCAGCAGTGCCTTGGGGTGCACGCCGATCATGCGGTTGATGATGAACTCCAGACGGGCCAGGCCCACACCGGCGTTCGGCAGCTGCGCGAAGTCGAAGGCGCGATCCGGGTTGCCGACGTTCATCATGATCTTGAACGGCAGCTCCGGCATGGCGTCCACGGAGTTCTTCTTGATGTCGAAGCCCAGCTCGCCTTCGAAGATGAAACCGGTGTCGCCTTCAGCGCAGGAAACGGTCACGCCCTGGCCGTCTTTCAACAGCTGGGTGGCGTTGCCGCAACCTACTACTGCCGGGATACCCAGCTCACGGGCGATGATCGCCGCGTGGCAAGTACGGCCGCCACGGTTGGTGACGATCGCGCTGGCGCGCTTCATGACCGGTTCCCAGTCCGGGTCGGTCATGTCGGAAACCAGTACGTCGCCTGGCTGGACCTTGTCCATCTCGGACACGTCCTTGATGATGCGGACCTTGCCGGCGCCGATGCGCTGGCCAATGGCGCGGCCTTCCACCAGAACGGTGCCGGTTTCCTTCAGCAGGTAACGTTCCATGACGTTGGCCTGGGTGCGGCTCTTCACGGTTTCCGGACGTGCCTGCACGATGTACAGCTTGCCGTCGTCACCGTCCTTGGCCCACTCGATGTCCATCGGGCACTTGTAGTGCTTCTCGATGATCATCGCCTGCTTGGCCAGCTCGCTGACTTCGGCGTCGGTCAGGCAGAAACGCGCGCGCTCAGCCTTGTCCACGTCGACGGTCTTCACCGAACGACCGGCCTTGGCTTCGTCGCCGTAGATCATCTTGATGGCCTTGCTGCCCAGGTTGCGACGCAGGATGGCCGGACGACCGGCAGCCAGCGTGCCCTTGTGGACGTAGAACTCATCCGGGTTCACCGCGCCTTGCACGACGGTTTCACCCAGGCCGTAGGCGCCGGTGATGAACACCACGTCACGGAAGCCCGACTCGGTATCGAGGGTGAACATCACGCCGGCGGTGCCGGTTTCGGAACGAACCATGCGCTGCACGCCAGCAGACAGGGCAACCAGCTTGTGGTCGAAGCCCTGGTGCACGCGGTAGGAAATGGCACGGTCGTTGAACAGCGAGGCGAACACCTCTTTAGCGGCGCGAATGACGTTTTCGACACCACGGATGTTCAGGAAGGTTTCCTGCTGGCCGGCAAAGGATGCGTCCGGCAAGTCTTCGGCGGTGGCCGAAGAGCGCACGGCCACGGCCATGTCAGGGTTGCCGGCGGACAGCGTGGCGAACGCGGTACGAATTTCGGCATTCAGTTTTTCAGGGAACTCGGCTTCCATGATCCATTGGCGGATCTGGGCACCGGTCTTGGCCAGGGCATTCACGTCATCAACGTCGAGGGCATCAAGGGCGTCGTGAATCTGCTGGTTCAGGCCGCTCAACTCCAGGAAATCACGATATGCCTGAGCGGTCGTGGCGAAGCCACCGGGCACCGATACACCGGCACCTGCAAGGTTGCTGATCATCTCGCCCAGGGATGCGTTCTTGCCCCCCACATGCTCTACATCATGGACGCCGAGCTTATCGAGGGAAACTACGTACTCTACCAAGGTGATCTCTCCACTAACTGTGTTGGAAAAGCTCAGAAACCGGCTGCTTAAGTGAGCATTAGCCGGCTATATGGCCTGGACCTGGAAAATAAGTGAGAATGCGGGCCAATGGCGGCCGGCAAATCGCGCCTATCATATCCAAGATTCGTCACAAGTGTCCTGTGTTGCAAATGCGTACCTTTTTGGCGAGTGGCTGTTGTTGCCAGACAAGGCGCCGCGACAAGTCATAGCTGGCTATGGCGAGGAGCGGCAACGTAGTATGGCGACAACAGGCGCCGCCAAAAAGGTACGCATTTGTGATACAGGACACTCACTTAAGACCCAAGGTGCAAATGAAACGATCTGCTTTCTTTATCTCCGATGGTACCGGCATTACCGCCGAAACCCTCGGCCAAAGCCTTCTGGCGCAGTTCGAAAACATTACCTTCAGCAAAGTCACGCGGCCGTACATCGACAACGTGGACAAAGCGCGGGCCATGGTACAACAAATCAACAAAGCCGCCGAAACCGACGGCTTCCGTCCGATTATCTTCGACACCATCGTCAATCAGGACATTCGTGAGATTCTCGCAACCTCGAATGGTTTCATGATCGACATTTTCTCGACGTTCCTGGCACCGCTTGAACAGGAACTGACCGAGCATTCTTCCTACACCGTGGGCAAATCCCACTCCATCGGCTCCAACACCAACTACATGGAGCGTATCGAAGCGGTGAACTTCGCCCTCGACAACGACGACGGCGCCCGCACGCACTATTACGACAAGGCCGACCTGATACTAGTGGGCGTGTCGCGATGTGGTAAGACGCCGACGTGCCTGTATATGGCCATGCAATTCGGTATCCGCGCAGCCAACTACCCGCTGACCGAAGACGACATGGAACGCCTGCAACTGCCGTCCGCCCTGCGCGCCCACCAGCACAAGCTGTTCGGCCTGACCATCGACCCGGACCGCCTCACCGCGATCCGCAACGAGCGCAAACCCAACAGCCGCTATTCGAGCTACGCCCAGTGCGAGTTCGAGGTGCGCGAGGTCGAGAACCTGTTCCGCCGCGCAAACATCCCGCACATCAACTCCACGCACTTTTCCGTGGAAGAAATCTCCGCAAAGATTCTCGTGGAGAAAGGTGTGGAGCGGCGGTTCAAGTAAATCTTTATTGCCTGTTCCGGCCTCATCGCGAGCAGGCTCGCTCCTACAGGGGATCTGCGGTGAACACAAATCAACTGTAGGAGCGAGCCTGCTCGCGATTGAACGATAACGCGGTCTCCTAGATCACAAACAAATCCACAAATCGATTAACAGGCGTCGCTTCAAGCGCTGCCTGATCCTTGCACAGCGCAAAAATCTCCTCGCTACGCTGACCCGCGAATCGTGTCAGCAAATTCGCTTTGAACTTCTCCTCCAGCAACGGAATACCTTCAGCCCGACGCCGACGATGCCCAATCGGGTATTCCACGACGACGTTTTCCGTGCTCGAACCGTCCTTGAAAAACACCTGCACCGCATTGGCAATCGAGCGCTTGTCGGCCTCCAGATATTCACGGGTGTAGCGCGGTTCTTCGACGATGACCATTTTCTCGCGCAGCACATCGATGATCGGATGCGCCTGGTGGAAATCGTCTTCGTAGTACTCCGCAACCAGGTTGCCGAAGGCCAGCGGCACGGCGGTCATGTACTGGATACAGTGATCGCGGTCGGCGGCATTGGCCAGCGGACCGACCTTGGAAATGATGCGAATCGCTGACTCATGAGTGGTGATGACGATCCGGTCGATTTCGTGCAGACGATTGCGCACTTGCGGATGCAGGATCACCGCTGCTTCACACGCGGTTTGCGCGTGAAACTCGGCCGGGAAACTGATCTTGAACAGCACATTTTCCATCACATAACTGCCGTACGGCCGCGAGAAACTGAACCCGCGCTTGTCTTCAGGCTTGAGTGCCAGATCGCTATTGGCGTGGCTGAACAGTACGTCATAAAAACCCCACTGCTTGGCACTCAATACGCCGGGGATGCCCATCTCGCCGCGCATCGCGATGTCCGCCAGGCGCACGCCACGGCTGGATGCATCACCTGCTGCCCAGGACTTTCGCGATCCGGCATTCGGCGCATGCCGATACGTGCGCAACGCCTGGCCGTCAGCAAAAGCGTGGGACAACGCCGACAACAACTGCTCGCGATTCGCGCCCATCAGTTTGGCGGTGACCGCCGTCGAGGCGACCTTCACCAGGATGACGTGATCGAGGCCGACACGATTGAACGAGTTTTCCAGCGCGATCACGCCCTGAATCTCATGGGCCATGATCATCGCTTCAAGCACTGTACGCACGGTCAGCGGTGCCTCGCCATTGGCCAGGTGCTTTTGTGATAAATGGTCGGCTACCGCGAGAATACCGCCGAGGTTGTCCGACGGATGCCCCCACTCCGCCGCGAGCCAGGTGTCGTTGTAGTCGAGCCAGCGCACAATGCAGCCGATGTCCCACGCCGCCTTCACCGGATCGAGTCGGTAACTGGTCCCCGGCACCCGGGCGCCGAACGGCACGACAGTACCTTCTACCACGGGCCCCAAATGCTTGGTGCACTCGGGAAAACGCAGGGCCAGCAGGCCGCAACCCAAGGTATCGATCAGGCAGTTGCGCGCGGTGTCCAGCGCTTGCTCAGACTCAATCTTGTAGTTCAGAACGTAGTCGGCAATATCCTGCAGGACCTGGTCGTAGTCGGGTCGGTTGTTCAGGTCGACGTTGGCGCTCATGTTCGATTCACCTGTAGGAGCTGGCTTGCCAGCGAAAGCGGTGTCACAGATAACAATGATGTTGAATTTGACGTCCTCTTCGCTGGCAAGCCAGCTCCTACAGGGGGGATGCGTCGGCTAGAACGAATCACCCGGCACACGCACATAACCTTCCATCAACACCCGCGCACTGCGGCTCATGATTGCTTTGTTCACGGTCCATTCGCCATTGACCTGGCTGGCCTCGGCGCCGACGCGCAAGGTGCCGGACGGATGGCCGAAGCGCACCGCGTTGCGTTCGATACCGCCTGCCGCGAGGTTCACCAAAGTACCGGAAATCGCTGCGGCCGTACCGATCGCCACTGCCGCCGTGCCCATCATCGCGTGGTGCAACTTGCCCATGGACAGTGCACGCACCAGCAGGTCGACATCGCCTGCGGCAATCGCCTTGCCGCTGGACGCCACGTAGTCCGCCGGCTTGGCCACGAAGGCCACTTTTGGCGTGTGTTGGCGTTTCGCCGCTTCGTCGATGTTGGAAATCAGGCCCATGCGCAATGCGCCGTAAGCGCGGATGGTTTCGAACATCAGCAAGGCTTTCGGGTCGCCATTGATCGCTCCCTGCAACTCGGTGCCCTTGTAGCCGATGTCTTCGGCATTGACGAAAATCGTCGGGATGCCAGCGTTGATCATGGTCGCCTTGAAGGTACCGACGCCGGGTACTTCCAGGTCATCCACCAGGTTGCCGGTAGGGAACATCGAACCGCCACCACCCTCTTCGTCCGCTGCCGGATCAAGGAACTCGATCTGCACTTCGGCCGCCGGGAAGGTCACGCCGTCGAGTTCGAAATCACCGGTTTCCTGCACTTCACCATTGGTGATCGGCACATGGGCGATGATGGTCTTGCCGATGTTGGCCTGCCACACGCGAACCACAGCCACGCCGTTGTGCGGGATGCGGCTGGCGTCCACCAGGCCATTGCTGACGGCGAACGAACCGACCGCCGCCGACAGGTTGCCGCAGTTGCCGCTCCAGTCCACGAAAGGCTTGTCGATGGAGACCTGGCCGAACAGGTAATCGACGTCGTGATCAGCCTTGATGCTCTTCGACAGGATCACGGTTTTGCTGGTGCTGGAGGTCGCGCCGCCCATGCCGTCGATTTGCTTGTCGTACGGATCGGGGCTGCCGATCACGCGCAGCAACAAGGCATCGCGGGCCGGGCCTGGAACCTGTGCCGCTTCTGGCAAATCCGTCAGGCTGAAAAACACGCCCTTGCTGGTGCCGCCGCGCATGTAGGTGGCGGGAATCTTGATCTGAGCTGCGTGAGCCATGGTGCTGCTTACTCCTGATCTG
Source organism: Pseudomonas sp. KH_046_1 (assembly GCF_057839025.1). Classification (NCBI taxonomy): domain Bacteria; kingdom Pseudomonadati; phylum Pseudomonadota; class Gammaproteobacteria; order Pseudomonadales; family Pseudomonadaceae; genus Pseudomonas; species Pseudomonas sp. KH_046_1. The sequence goes on along the minus strand of NZ_CM174481.1, from coordinate 1,933,153 downwards.
AAAACAGACACGGGACTCAAAGTCCCGCGTCTGCACAGCTTGTTTTAGACGGCAACCGCCGATTCTTCGAGGAAGTCTTGGGCGAAGCGTTGCAGCACGCCACCGGCTTCGTAGATCGACACTTCTTCAGCGGTGTCGAGGCGGCAGGTCACCGGCACATCGACGCGTTCGCCGTTCTTGCGATGGATCACCAGCGTCAGGTCTGCACGCGGGGTGCGGTCGCCAATCACGTCGTAGGTTTCGCTGCCGTCGATGGCCAGGGTGTGACGGTTGGTGCCCGCTTTGAACTCCAGCGGCAACACGCCCATGCCCACCAGGTTGGTGCGGTGAATGCGCTCGAAACCTTCGGCGGCAATCGCTTCCACACCCGCCAGGCGCACGCCCTTGGCCGCCCAGTCGCGGGACGAACCCTGACCGTAGTCGGCACCGGCAATGATGATCAGCGGCTGCTTGCGATCCATGTAGGTCTCGATGGCTTCCCACATGCGCATTACTTTGCCTTCCGGCTCGACGCGGGCCAGCGAACCTTGCTTGACCTTGCCGTCTTCCTGAACCATTTCGTTGAACAGTTTCGGGTTGGCGAACGTCGCACGCTGCGCGGTCAGGTGGTCACCACGGTGAGTCGCGTAAGAGTTGAAGTCCTCTTCCGGCAGGCCCATTTTCGCCAGGTATTCGCCAGCGGCGCTGTCGAGCATGATGGCGTTGGACGGTGACAGGTGATCGGTGGTGATGTTGTCCGGCAGTACCGCCAGAGGGCGCATGCCCTTGAGCGGACGAGCGCCGGCCAGCGCGCCTTCCCAGTACGGCGGACGGCGGATGTAGGTGCTCATTTCACGCCATTCGTACAGCGGCGCGACTTTCGGGCCGGTGTCTTCGTGGATGGCGAACATCGGGATGTACACCTGACGGAACTGCTCCGGCTTCACCGAAGCCTTGACCACTGCGTCGATTTCTTCGTCGCTCGGCCAGATGTCTTTCAGGCGGATTTCCTTGCCGTCCACCACACCCAGCACATCTTTTTCGATGTCGAAACGGATGGTACCGGCGATGGCGTAAGCGACCACCAATGGCGGCGACGCGAGGAACGCCTGCTTGGCGTACGGGTGAATCCGCCCGTCGAAGTTGCGGTTACCGGACAACACGGCAGTGGCGTACAGGTCGCGATCAATGATCTCTTGCTGGATCACCGGGTCCAGTGCACCGGACATGCCGTTGCAAGTGGTGCAGGCGAAAGCCACGACGCCGAAACCGAGCTGGTCCAGTTCTTTAGTCAAACCGGCTTCATCGAGGTACAGCGCCACGGTTTTCGAACCCGGTGCCAGGGACGACTTGACCCATGGCTTGCGGGTCAGGCCGAGCTTGTTGGCGTTGCGCGCCAGCAGGCCGGCGGCGATCACGTTGCGCGGGTTGCTGGTGTTGGTGCAGCTGGTGATGGCGGCGATGATCACCGCGCCATCCGGCATTTGACCAGGCACATCATCCCATTGGCCGGAGATGCCTTTGGCCGCCAGATCCGAAACCGCGACACGGGCGTGCGGGTTGCTTGGGCCAGCCATGTTGCGCACAACAGAAGACAGATCGAACGTCAGGCCGCGCTCGTATTGCGCGCCCTTGAGGCTGTCAGCCCACAGGCCGGTCTGCTTGGCGTAGTTCTCGACCAGCTGCACCTGCTCGTCTTCACGGCCGGTGAGCTTGAGGTAGTCGATGGTCTGCTGGTCGATGTAGAACATCGCCGCGGTGGCGCCGTATTCCGGAGCCATGTTTGAGATGGTCGCGCGGTCGCCAAGGGTCAGCGCGGAGGCACCTTCGCCGAAGAATTCCAGCCATGCGCCAACCACTTTTTGCTTGCGCAGGAACTCGGTCAGCGCCAGCACCATGTCGGTGGCGGTGATGCCCGGTTGCAGCTTGCCGGTCAGTTCGACGCCGACGCTTTCCGGCAGACGCATCCACGATGCGCGACCGAGCATTACGCTTTCGGCTTCCAGACCACCGACACCAATGGCGATCACGCCCAACGCATCGACGTGCGGGGTGTGGCTGTCAGTGCCGACGCAGGTATCAGGGAAGGCCACGCCGTCACGCACCTGGATCACCGGAGACATTTTCTCCAGGTTGATCTGGTGCATGATGCCGTTGCCCGGCGGGATCACGTCGACGTTCTTGAACGCCTTCTTGGTCCAGTTGATGAAGTGGAACCGGTCTTCGTTGCGACGGTCTTCGATGGCGCGGTTCTTCTCGAACGCCTCTGGATCGAAACCACCGCGCTCGACGGCCAGGGAGTGGTCGACGATCAGTTGGGTCGGCACCACCGGGTTGACTTGCGCTGGGTCACCGCCTTGCAGGGCGATGGCGTCACGCAGGCCGGCGAGGTCGACCAAAGCGGTCTGGCCGAGGATGTCGTGGCACACCACGCGGGCCGGGAACCACGGGAAGTCGAGGTCGCGTTTGCGCTCGATGAATTGCTTCAGGGATTCGGTGAGCGTGGCCGGGTCGCAGCGACGCACAAGGTTTTCCGCCAGCACACGGGAGGTGTACGGCAGGGTGTCGTAGGCGCCAGGCTGGATCGCCTCGACTGCCGCGCGGACGTCGAAGTAATCCAGGTGGCTGCCGGGCAGCGATTTGCGAAATTCAGTGTTCATCGTCAGGACTCGGTCACGGTAGTTACAAAAGGTGGGGCCTGGCAGCGGCTTCGAAGCCAATGCAATCCACTGTAGGAGCGAGCCTGCTCGCGATAGCGATGTAACGGGTGACATTGATGTTGAATGTCAGTCCGTCATCGCGAGCAGGCTCGCTCCTACAGGGATCTGCATTGAACTCAGATCCCGGTGCCGACCTCCACCATTCAGCGTTGTTCGATTGGTACGAACTTGCGCTGTTCAACGCCGGTGTACTCGGCGCTTGGACGGATGATGCGGTTGTTGGCACGTTGTTCGTACACGTGGGCGGCCCAGCCGGTCAGGCGCGAGCAGACGAAGATCGGTGTGAACAACTTGGTCGGGATGCCCATGAAGTGGTACGCCGAGGCATGGTAGAAGTCGGCGTTCGGGAACAGTTTCTTCTGCTCCCACATGGTCTTGTCGATGGCTTCGGACACCGGGAACAACACCTTGTCGCCCACTTCGTCGGCGAGCTTTTTCGACCAGCCCTTGATCACCTCGTTGCGCGGATCGTTGTCCTTATAGATCGCGTGGCCGAAGCCCATGATCTTGTCCTTGCGCTCGAGCATGCCGAGGGTGCCCTTGATCGCGTCTTCCGGCGACGAGAAGCGCTCGATCATTTCCATCGCCGCTTCGTTGGCGCCGCCGTGCAGCGGGCCGCGCAGCGAGCCGATGGCCGCAGTGATGCACGAATACAGGTCGGACAGGGTCGATGCGCAAACACGTGCGGTGAAGGTCGACGCGTTGAACTCGTGCTCTGCGTAGAGGATCAGCGAAACGTTCATCACCTTCACGTGCAGCTCGCTCGGCTTCTTGCCGTGCAGCAGGTGCAGGAAGTGGCCACCGATGGACTGCTCGTCGCTCACGCAATCGATGCGCTTGCCTTCGTGGCTGAAGCGATACCAGTAAGTCATGATCGCCGGGAACGCAGCCAGCAGGCGGTCGGTCTTGTCGTGCTGCTCGGAGAAGTCGTTCTCCGGCTCCAGATTGCCCAGGAACGAGCAGCCAGTGCGCATCACGTCCATCGGGTGGGCGTCGGCGGGGATGCGTTCCAGCACTTCTTTCAGCGCTTGCGGCAGGTCACGCAGCTTGCTCAGTTTGGCAACGTAGGCTGCCAGTTGCGCTTTGCTCGGCAGTTCGCCGTACAGCAGCAGGTAGGCCACTTCTTCAAACTGCGCGTCTGCCGCCAGTTCACGGACGTCATAACCACGATAGGTCAGACCGGCACCCGACTGGCCCACGGTGGACAATGCGGTTTGCCCGGCTACCTGGCCACGGAGCCCGGCGCCACTGAGTACTTTTGCTTCGGCCATTTCTGCCTCCAATTTCTTGAATTTATTAGGGAGTTATTCGACTTACTTCTTCGCGGCGAACAACGCATCGAGCTTCTGCTCGAAGGTGTGGTAGTCGATGCGATCGTAAAGCTCCATGCGCGTCTGCATGGTGTCGATGACGTTCTGTTGCGTACCATCGCGACGGATCGCGGTGTAGACGTTTTCCGCAGCCTTGTTCATGGCGCGGAACGCCGACAGCGGGTACAGCACCAGCGATACGTCGGCAGCGGCCAGCTGTTCGGTGGTGTACAGCGGCGTCGCGCCGAACTCGGTGATGTTGGCCAGGATCGGCGCTTTCACACGGCTGGCGAACAGCTTGTACATTTCAAGCTCGGTGATGGCTTCCGGGAACACCATGTCGGCGCCGGCCTCGATGCACGCGGCGGCGCGATCCAGGGCAGACTCCAGGCCTTCCACCGCCAGGGCGTCGGTACGGGCCATGATCACGAAGCTGTCATCGGTACGGGCATCGACGGCCGCCTTGATGCGATCGACCATTTCCTGCTGGGTCACGATTTCCTTGTTAGGGCGATGACCGCAGCGCTTGGCGCCGACCTGGTCTTCGATGTGAATCGCTGCGGCGCCAAACTTGATCATCGACTTGACGGTGCGAGCGACGTTGAACGCCGAGGAACCGAAACCGGTGTCCACGTCCACCAGCAGCGGCAGGTCGCAAACATCGGTGATACGGCGCACGTCGGTCAGCACGTCATCCAGGCCGGTGATGCCCAGGTCCGGCACGCCGAGGGAGCCGGCAGCCACCCCGCCACCCGACAGGTAGATCGCCTTGAAACCGGCGCGCTTGGCCAGCAGCGCATGGTTGGCGTTGATCGCGCCGACCACTTGCAATGGATGCTCGCTGGCGACCGCATCGCGGAAACGCTGGCCTGGAGTGCTCTTGTTCAAACTCATGACTCACCTCGTTTGGCTGTCGGGTTAGCGCCGTCCTGGTAATGACGGGCGATGTTGCGTTTGGAGGCGCCGATGTGACGGCGCATCAACAACTCGGCCAGTTCACCGTCACGGTCGGCAATGGCATCGAGAATTCGGTGGTGCTCGGCGAACGCCTGGTGCGGGCGATTGGGCGTGGTGGAAAACTGGATGCGGTACATGCGCACCAGTTGATACAGCTCGCCACAGAGCATTTGGGTCAGCGTGCGGTTGCCGCTGCCCTGGATGATTCGGTAATGGAAGTCGAAATCGCCTTCCTGCTGGTAATAGCCTCTCCCGGCCTGAAACGCCTCATCGCGCTCGTGGGTTTCCAGGACCCGACGCAGTTCGTCGATTTCTTCGAGGCTCATGCGCTCGGCGGCCAGGCGACAGGCCATGCCTTCCAGGGATTCGCGGATTTCGTATAGCTCAATCAGTTCGGCGTGGTTGAGCGACACCACCCGAGCGCCGACATGCGGCACGCGAACCAGCAGGCGCTGGCCTTCCAGACGGTGGATGGCCTCGCGCAGCGGGCCACGGCTGATGCCGTAGGTGCGCGCCAGTTCCGGCTCGGAGATTTTGCTGCCCGGCGCGATATCGCCTTTGACGATAGCCGCCTGAATGCGTCGGAAGACATTCTCGGAAAGCGTCTCCGTATCGTCTTGCGTAGAAACCGGGGGATCGAGTTGATCCAGCATATTGTCGACACCTTGTGAGCCAATGCCGTAAAAACTAACGAATACAGGCGATGCAGTCAAAGGATAAATAGATATTGTCGACAATCTTCTGATAACCGGTTGCACCATAACGAAGCAACCCGTCTATTTATAGCCACCGGCCAGCGCTGGCGCCATCAAACCACCGTGCTAGAATGCCGCCCGCATTTGTTTGTCACATCTGCACTGCCTGTCATAAAACCCTGACAGGCATACGAGGGAGCTTGCGCAGCGATGCCAGGGCCTTGAATCAAGTCGGACCGCTGCGCACCAGGATTTATGAGACTCAAGCCCTTCCCCACCTTCCTTTATTTCCTTTGCCTGCCCGGCTTCGCAATGGCCGGGGAAAAGACCGTGTATGGCCTGAATGAGTACGCATCGCTCAACGGCATCGATCTGGAAGTGGCGGCCAAACTCGACACCGGGGCGAAAACCGCTTCCCTGAGTGCACGGGATATCAAACGTTTCAAACGCAACGGCGAGTCGTGGGTACGTTTTTACCTGGCCATCGACGCCGCCCATTCGCACCCGATCGAACGCCCGCTGGCCCGTGTCAGCAAGATCAAGCGCCGGGCCGGCGACTACGACCCGGAGGAAGGCAAGAAGTACACCGCCCGCCCGGTGATCGAACTGGACATCTGCATGGGCTCGGCCCTGCGCAGCATCGAAGTGAACCTGACCGACCGCAGCGCGTTCCAATATCCGCTCCTGATTGGCTCCGAAGCACTCAAGCGCTTCGATGCACTGGTTGACCCCAGCCTTAAATATGCTGCCGGCAAACCCGCCTGCACCACCGACGCTCATACCGCCGAGTAATTCAAATGCGCTCTCTTACCCTTCACCTGAAACTGCTGATCGCCATCCTGGTGGTGCTGGGCATTTCAGTTACGGCCTATCAGATCTTCGTACTGGGCATCCCGGTGACCGAAGACGCCACCGACGACCTGTGGAACATCGACGCCAAGGTCGAGTTCGTCGCCAGTGCCAAGGATCCGGTCAAGATCCAGATGTTCGTGCCGCCGCTGAGCCGCGACTTCGTCAGCCTCAACGAGAGCTTCATCTCCAACAACTACGGCGTGGCCGTGAACCGGGTCGATGGCAACCGCAAGGTCACCTGGTCGGCACGCCGGGCCAAAGGCAATCAGACGCTGTATTACCGCCTGGTGCTGACCAAGCGTTATTCCGGCGAGAAAGCCAAGATCAAAGGCCCGACCTTTCGCGACAGCATGACTATCGAAGGCCCGGAAAAAATCGCCGCCGAAGCCCTGCTCGCACCGATTCGCCAACACTCGGCCGACGTCGAAACCTTCGTCGGCGAAGCCATCAAGCGGGTCAACAACCTCAACGACGACAACGTGAAACTGCTGCTGGCCGGTGATCCATCCGCGGCGCACAAGGCGAAAATCGTCGAGTTGCTGCTGTCCATCGCCCACGTACCGATCGAGAAGGTCCACACCATCCGCCTGGTGGCCGACCAGCCGCAAATACCGGAACTGTGGCTGCGCAGTTTCAATGGCACCGACTGGCTGTACTTCAACCCGGAAACCGGTGAACAGGGCCTGCCGACCGACCGCCTGCTGTGGTGGAGCGGCGATGAAAACCTGATCACCGTCGATGGCGGCAAGAAAGCCAACGTGACCTTCAGCCTGAACAACAGCGAAATGAACGCCATTCGCCTGGCCAAGCTGACCGATGAAAACACCGACGCCAACTTCCTCGAATATTCGTTGTACGGCCTGCCGCTGCAAACCCAGCAGACCTTCATGATCATGGTGATGATCCCGATCGGCGTGTTGGTGATCCTGATCCTGCGCAACCTGATCGGCATCCAGACCCTGGGCACCTTCACCCCGGTACTGATCGCCCTGGCCTTCCGCGAAACCCAGCTCGGTTTCGGTATCGTGCTGTTTACCATCATCACGACGCTGGGCCTGTCGCTGCGCTCCTATCTCGAACACCTGAAACTGCAAATGCTGCCGAGGTTGTCGGTGGTACTGACGTTCGTGGTGGTGCTGATTGCGGCGATCAGCCTGCTCAGCCATAAACTCGGCCTGGAACGCGGCTTGTCGGTGGCGCTGTTCCCGATGGTGATCCTGACCATGACCATCGAACGCCTGTCGATCACCTGGGAAGAACGCGGCGGTGGCCATGCCATGAAAGTGGCCATCGGCACGCTGTTCGCCGCGTCCCTGGCACACCTGATCATGACCGTGCCGGAACTGGTGTACTTCGTGTTCACTTTCCCGGCGATCCTGCTGATCCTGGTGGGCTTCATGCTGGCCATGGGTCGTTATCGCGGTTACCGCCTGACCGAGCTGGTGCGTTTCAAGGCCTTCCTGAAGAAGGCTGACGCCTGATGTTCGGCTACTGGAAGACCTGGAAGGCCCTGGAAGCCCGGGGCATCATGGGGATCAATCGGCGCAACGCAGACTACGTGCTCAAGTACAACAAGCGCAGCCTGTACCCGATCGTCGATGACAAGATCATCACCAAGGAACGCGCCATTGCCGCCGGCATCCATGTGCCCGAGTTGTATGGCGTGATTTCCACCGAGAAGGAAATCGACAATCTCGAAGAGATCATTGGCGCACGCAGTGACTTCGTGATCAAACCTGCCCAGGGCGCTGGCGGTGATGGCATCCTGGTGATCGCCGACCGCTTTGAAGGGCGTTACCGCACGGTGTCCGGCCGGATCATCAGCCATGAGGAAATCGAGCACCAGGTTTCCAGCATCCTGACCGGCCTGTACTCCCTGGGCGGTCACCGCGACCGGGCGCTGATCGAATACCGGGTGATTCCGGACCAGATCTTCAAGAGCATCAGCTATGAAGGCGTGCCGGACATTCGCATCATTGTTTTGATGGGTTACCCGGTGATGGCCATGTTGCGCCTGCCGACGCGCCAGTCCAACGGCAAGGCCAACCTGCACCAGGGCGCCATCGGTGTCGGCGTGGACCTGGCCACCGGCCTGACCCTGCGCGGCACCTGGCTGAACAACATCATCAACAAACACCCGGACACCACGAATGCAGTGGATGGCGTGCAACTGCCCTACTGGGACGGTTTCATGAAACTCGCCGCTGGCTGTCATGAGTTGTGCGGCTTGGGCTACATCGGGGTCGACATGGTCCTGGACCAGGAAAAAGGCCCGCTGATCCTGGAGCTCAACGCACGGCCGGGGCTGAATATCCAGATTGCCAATGACTGCGGCCTGACGTTGCGTACTCATGCGGTCGAGGCGCGGCTGGAAGACCTCAAGGCTCGTGGCGTGACCGAAACGGTTGAAGAGCGCGTGGCGTTTGTGCAGGAGATGTTTGGGCATATTCCTGCGGTTGAGATTTGATCCAGAACCGAGTCGCCTCTTTCGCGAGCAAGCTCGCTCCCACAGGGTTCAGCGCCGTTTTTGTGGGAGCGAGCCTGCTCGCGAAGACCACCTGACAGATTCCACAGCACTCATGCCTGCCTCCAATCTACCAATCCCCGACATCCCCTCTAGGAGCAAATCCCCGAGGGGACTACAATCGCCACCCCGCCTCAATGGCTGACTTCCCCCGCCCATGTTGACCTGCTCCGTACACCCGCTGCCCTATCGCGCCAACCCCGCCGAATATTTCGCGGCGATTCGCCATGCTCCCGGCGCCATCCTGCTCGACAGTGGCCGCCCCAGCGCCGACCGCGGTCGCTATGACCTGCTCAGCGCCTGGCCATTGGAGCAACTGACGGTATCGCCCGACGAAAGTGGCGACGCTTTCCTGCAACGCCTGCGCGACAACCTGACACGCCTGGGCGAAGCCAGTCTGCCGACACCTTATGAGTTACCGTTTGCCGGTGGATTGATCGGCTACCTGAGTTACGACTTCGGCCGACATCTGGAGCGCCTGCCGAGCCAGGCCCGTGACGACCTGCATCTGCCGGACGCACGTTTCGGCTTGTACGGCTGGGCATTGATCAGCGACCACCTGTCGCTGACCAGTCAATTGGTGTTCCACCCGACCCTGCCCGACAGTGAGCGTCAGCGCCTGATCGAATTGTTCAGCCAGCCTGCCCCGGAAGTGCTCGCGCCCTTCAAACTGCTCACCCCGATGACTGCCGACTTGAGCGCAGACGAGTATCAACAGGCCATCGAGCGCATCCAGCAGTACATTCAGGCCGGCGACTGTTATCAGGTCAATTTCGCCCAACGGTTTCGTGCACCCTGCCAGGGTGACCCGTGGGCCGCTTACTGCGCACTGCGCGCAGCGTGTCCAACGCCTTTTTCCGGTTTCCAGAGCTTGCCTGATGGCAATGCCGTACTCAGCCTGTCGCCGGAACGCTTCGTCAAAATCAGCCAGGGCCATGTGGAAACCCGCCCGATCAAGGGCACTCGCCCGCGGGGCCTGACGCCTGAGCAAGACGCCGCGAACGCCGCCGAATTGCTGGCCAGCCCCAAGGACCGGGCGGAAAACCTGATGATTGTCGACCTGCTGCGCAATGACCTCGGTCGTACCTGCCGTACCGGTTCGGTACGGGTGCCGGAATTGTTCAGCCTGGAAAGCTATCCGAACGTGCACCACCTGGTGAGCAGCGTCACCGGTGAACTGGCGGATGAGCGCGACGCCCTGGACCTGATCGCCGGCAGCTTCCCGGGAGGCTCGATTACCGGCGCGCCAAAGATTCGCGCCATGCAGATCATCGACGAGCTGGAGCCGACCCGACGCGGACTGTATTGCGGTTCATTGGTCTACCTGGACGTGCGCGGCGAGATGGACAGCTCCATCGCCATCCGCAGTTTGCTGGTCAAGGACGGGCAGGTGTGTTGCTGGGGCGGTGGCGGGATTGTCGCGGATTCGGAGTGGCAGGCTGAGTATCAGGAGTCGATTACCAAGGTGAAGGTGTTGCTCGACACACTGCAAAACCTTTAAAAGCATCGCGAGCAGGCTCGCTCCCACAAGTCATCACCGAACCTCTGTGGGAGCGAGCCTGCTCGCGATGGCGTCCTTCTGGACGACTACAGGCTCAACGTCCGGTTCGAAGCCTTGATGAACTCCTGCTTCAACGCTTCAAACGTATGCACCGCCGGGAACTGCGGGAACTGCGCAATCACGTTGTCCGGCGCATGGAACAGAATCCCGGCATCGGCCTCGCCCAGCATCGTGGTGTCGTTGTAGGAATCCCCCGCCGCGATCACCCGGTAGTAGAGGCTCTTGAAGGCCAGGACCGACTGACGCTTGGGGTCTTTCTGACGCAGTTGATAGTCAGTGACTCGCCCGCTGTCGTCAGTAATCAGACGATGGCAGAGCAAGGTCGGGAAGCCCAGCTGGCGCATCAGCGGCTGGGAGAACTCATAGAAGGTGTCCGACAGAATCACCACCTGGAAGCGCTCGCGCAACCAGTCGACGAACTCGATGGCGCCGTCCAGCGGCTTGAGCGTGGCGATCACTTCCTGAATGTCGGAGAGCTTCAGGCCGTGCTCGTCGAGAATCCGCAGGCGCTGCTTCATCAGCACGTCGTAGTCGGGAATGTCCCGGGTGGTGGCCCTGAGGGATTCGATCCCGGTTTTTTCGGCGAAGGCGATCCAGATTTCCGGAACCAGCACACCTTCAAGATCCAGACAGGCAATTTCCACAAGACACTCCCATTTGTATTGATTATTGAGTCGAGCGAGCAAAAAGACTGCCGAACTCTAGCGACTCGGGCCTGCCTGCGCAACGCAGAGGATGCCCCGGCCCGTGCAGCTTTTTGTTACCATCGACCCCATATAGAGCGCCCAGCGCCACCGACCTGTAGGAAGCCGCCCTGATGAGCCCAACGTTCGACGTCGTGGAACTCGCCACGACCTATGCCAACAAATCCGCCCAGGACATTCTGAAACTCGCTTTTGCCGAGTTCGGCGATGACCTGTGGATATCTTTCAGCGGCGCCGAGGATGTGGTGCTGGTGGACATGGCCTGGAAGCTGAACAAGAACGTCAAGGTGTTCAGCCTCGACACCGGCCGCCTGCACCCCGAGACCTACCGCTTCATCGATCAGGTGCGCGAGCACTACAAGATCGACATCGAACTGGTGTCGCCGGACCACACCAGACTCGAACCGTTCGTGAAGGAAAAAGGCCTGTTCAGTTTCTACAAGGACGGTCATGGCGAATGCTGCGGCATCCGCAAGATCGAACCGCTGCGCCGCAAGCTGTCCGGCGTGAAAGCCTGGGCCACCGGCCAGCGCCGGGACCAGAGCCCCGGCACCCGCAGCGCCGTCGCGGTGATGGAAATCGACACCGCGTTCTCCACCCCGGAACGCACCTTGTACAAGTTCAACCCGCTGGCACAAATGACCAGCGAAGAGATCTGGGGCTACATCCGCATGCTGGAACTGCCGTACAACAGCCTGCACGAACGCGGTTTCATCAGCATCGGCTGCGAACCTTGCACCCGCCCGGTACTGCCGAACCAGCACGAGCGTGAAGGCCGCTGGTGGTGGGAAGAAGCGACGCAGAAGGAATGTGGGCTGCATGCAGGGAATATCATCAGCAAGTCGAAAGCCTGATCCCAAGCCTTGTGAAATCCCCTTTGTGGGAGCGGGCTTGCTCGCGAAGGCGGCGGTACATCCAGCATCAATGTGACTGACACTCCGCTTCGCGAGCAGGCTCGCTCCCACAGGGTCTCGTGACCAACCATTAAAAATGTGTACACACGAATGTCACCATCGGTGCCATTTGTGTGTGCACTTTTAGTTTCAGCGCCCCAGAAAGTTACATCTCTTTTCCCATCACCTCGCCTGCATCCCCTCTAAAAAAATAAATACCTGTTCAATCGGTCAATTTAAATTTTCTATTTTTCAGTCAGTTATTCGTTATCGATAACAAAACGAAATGAGCGCTGGTTTTTATAGAATCGCGACTGGCATGGATCTGGCTTAAGTGCATACATGTTTTGTATACAATCAAATCAAAACATACACACACTTTAGATCCGCAAGCCTGAAGCGCCCTATCCCGTACAGGCTGCAGATGCCCCGTAACCAATGATATTCGCCACCCGCGACGAAGATTTGTCGAGCCAACGCTCATGCACAGTCATCGCGGCGTCGAGCATCAGGAGCCTGCCGGAATGCGTACTAGTCTCTCCAATAACAACATCGCGCTGGATCTACCCTCCTCCCAATCCACCCACACCGCCGACAATCAGGCGCATCATGCCCCCGTGGTGCTCAGTCCCCGATTGCACAACAAGGACCTGGCACCGACCAAGGCCGAAGGCCGACGCTGGGGCCGCTACAGCATCTTTGCCCTGTGGACCAACGACGTGCACAACATTGCCAACTACTCGTTTGCCATCGGCCTGTATGCCCTTGGCCTGGGCGGCTGGCAGATCCTGTTGTCCCTGGGGATCGGCGCGGCACTGGTCTACTTCTTCATGAACCTGTCTGGCTACATGGGCCAGAAAACCGGGGTGCCCTTCCCGGTCATCAGCCGGATCAGCTTCGGCATCCACGGTGCGCAGATTCCTGCGTTGATCCGCGCCGTTATCGCCATCGCCTGGTTCGGTATCCAGACGTACCTTGCGTCCGTGGTCTTTCGCGTGTTGTTGACGGCGGTCCATCCCGGGTTCGCCGACTACGACCACGACTCGATCCTCGGCCTGTCGACCCTGGGCTGGGCGTGTTTCGTCGCGATCTGGTTCGTGCAACTGGCGATCCTTGCCTATGGCATGGAGATGGTGCGGCGCTACGAGGCGTTTGCCGGCCCGGTGATTCTGCTGACCGTCGCCGCCCTCGCCGCATGGATGTACACCCAAGCCGATGCGACCATCGCCTGGTCGATCCGTGAGCCGCTGACTGGCGGTGAGATGTGGCGCAACATCTTTGCCGGTGGCGCGTTGTGGCTGGCGATCTACGGCACCTTGATCCTCAACTTCTGCGACTTCGCCCGCTCTTCGCCGTGCCGCAAGACCATCAAGGTCGGAAATTTCTGGGGCTTGCCGGTAAATATCCTGGTGTTCGCCAGCATCACGGTCCTGCTGTGCGGCGCGCAATTTCAGATCAATGGCCGGATCATCGAAAGCCCGACCGAAATCATCGCCTCGATCCCCAACACCTTCTTCCTGGTGCTCGGCTGCCTGGCGTTCCTGATCGTCACCGTGGCGGTGAACATCATGGCCAACTTCGTCGCCCCGGCGTTCGTGCTCAGCAACCTGGCGCCCAAGTACCTGACCTTCCGCCGCGCCGGTCTGATCAGCGCGACCATCGCCGTGCTGATCCTGCCGTGGAACCTCTACAACAGTCCGCTGGTGATCGTGTATTTCCTGTCCGGCCTCGGTGCCCTGCTCGGCCCGTTGTACGGGGTGATCATGGTCGACTACTGGCTGGTTCGAAAAGGCCAGGTCAACGTCCCGCAGTTGTACAGCGAAGACCCGAACGGCCCTTATTACTACAGCCGCGGGGTCAATTTGCGCGCCGTGGCGGCGTTCATTCCCGCCGCCCTGATCGCCATCGTCCTGGCCCTGGTGCCGGGGTTCCACAGCGTGTCGCCGTTCTCCTGGCTGATTGGTGCCGGCATCGCCGGGATGCTCTACCTGATCATCGCCAAGCGCCAACCGCACTATGCCGATGTCAGCGGCGAAGCCATCGCGGTCGACAACGTCAGCCACTGATCCTGTCGCGGTCCGGCGTTGTCGGGCCGCAGAACCAACCGCAATAAGGACTCCCCATGCGCATTCTCGTGGTCAACGTCAACACCACCGAATCCATCACCCAGGCCATCGCCCGCTCGGCGCAGGCCGTCGCGTCGCCCGGCACGGAAATCGTCGGCCTCACCCCGCACTTCGGCGCCGACTCCATCGAAGGCAATTTCGAAAGTTACCTGGCGGCCATCGCGGTCATGGACCGGGTGATGTCCTACGACCAGCCGTTCGACGCCGTGATCCAGGCCGGCTACGGCGAGCACGGCCGTGAAGGCTTGCAGGAACTGCTCAATGTGCCGGTGGTGGACATCACCGATGCCGCCGCCAGCACGGCGATGTTTCTCGGTCACGCCTATTCCGTGGTCACCACCCTCGACCGCACCGTGCCGCTGATCGAAGATCGCCTCAAGCTCTCCGGACTCTGGGACCGTTGCGCCTCGGTACGGGCCAGTGGTTTGGCAGTGCTGGAACTGGAACACGAACCGCAGCGCGCACTGGAGGCCATCGTGCATCAGGCCGAACTGGCGGTGACCCAGGACAAGGCCGAAGTGATTTGCCTGGGCTGCGGCGGCATGGCCGGGCTGGACGAGCAGATTCGCCGACGTACCGGAGTACCGGTGGTGGATGGGGTGACGGCGGCGGTGACCATTGCCGAGTCGCTGGTGCGGTTGGGGTTGTCGACGTCGAAAGTGCGGACTTACGCAACTCCGCGGCCGAAAAACATCATTGGCTGGCCGGCGCGGTTTGCCCGGTAGACCGCGTTATCGTTCATCGCGAGCAGGCTCGCTCCCACAGGGGATTTGTGAACGCCGCAGATCAGTGTGGGAGCGAGCCTGCTCGCGATGGCCACCCCCCGGTTTCAAGACTTGCTCAAACCGCACTAAACCTCTGCCCCAACCCCCGCTCGGCAAACTGCTCAATGACGAATTCGACAAACGCCCGGGTCTTGCCGGGCAGCAGTTTGTGTTCGGCGTAATAGATGGAGGTGTAGCCGTCGTCGATGTACCAGTCCGGCAACACCCGCTGCAACCTTCCCGTTTCCAGATAGCCCGCAGCAAACGGCATGCTCACCAGCGCAATGCCCAGACCCTGCGCGGCCGTGGCGCAGGCGGCCTCGGAATCGCTCATGGTCATCCGCGCCTTGAGCGTCAACGGGCTGTGTTGCTGATTGCGATGGGTCAACTGCCAGGAGCGCACCCGACCAGTCTGCGGCGAGCGGATCAGAATCCCGTCATGGTGCTTGAGGTCATCCGGCTCGCTGATCGCTGCATGTGTCTCCAGGTAGTCCTGCGTAGCCACCAACACCCGATGTGCCGGACTCAGTCGGCGTGCAACCACGCCCTGGGGTAATTCGAAGCCACCGCCGATTGCCGCGTCGAAGCCCTGCCCGATCAGATCGACCTGGCGGTTGTCGAAGTGCCAGTCCGGGTTGATCGCCGGGAATCGTCGCAGAAACTCGCCGAGCATCGGCACAATGTACAGGCAGCCGAATACCGTCCCCATGCTCACTTTCAGAGTGCCCGCAGGCTGCCCTCCGGCGCTGGCGAGATTGGCCACGGCATTCTGGATCGTATGCAGGCTGGCGCTGACTTCGCCGAGAAACAACTGACCGGCCTCCGTCAGGGTCAGGCTGCGAGTACTGCGCTGGAACAATCTGACACCCAGGCGCGCCTCGAGCTTGGCAACGCTCTTGCCCACCGCCGCCGGTGTCAGGCTCAAGCGCCGCGCCGCTTCGGCAAAGCTGCCGACCTCGGCACTGCGCACGAAGCATTCGATACTGCTGAAGGTTTCCATAGGCGCCATTATAAACTTTTGGTTTACACAGACCATCGCAATTATGGTCTACACAGCAGGTAATCCTGAATCGATACTAGGCTCCATCAACCGGGACATCTCGCCTCGGGACTTGGAGATCGACATGACTACTCAGAACCTCAGCGGCAAAGTGGCATTGATTCAAGGTGGTTCCCGCGGTATCGGTGCAGCCATCGTCAAGCGCCTGGCTGCTGAAGGCGCGACCGTTGCCTTCACTTACGTCAGCTCGACGGCGAAAGCTGAAGAACTGCAAGACAGCATCACCGCCAAGGGCGGCAAGGCCCTGGCCATCAAGGCCGACAGCGCCGACGCCGACGCCATCCGCGGTGCCGTGTCCGCCACGGTAGAAGCCTTCGGTCGCCTGGACATCCTGGTCAACAATGCCGGCGTACTGGCGGTCGCACCGCTGGCCGAGTTCAAACTCGAAGACTTCGACCAGACCCTGGCCATCAACGTGCGCAGCGTGTTCATCGCCACCCAGGCCGCCGCCAGGCACATGACAGAAGGCGGTCGCATCATCAACATCGGCAGCACCAACGCCGATCGCATGCCCTTCGCCGGTGGCGGCCCCTACGCCATGAGCAAGTCGGCGCTGGTCGGCCTGACCAAAGGCCTGGCCCGCGATCTCGGCCCGCAAGGCATCACCATCAATAACGTGCAACCAGGCCCGGTCGACACCGACATGAACCCGGCCGAGGGTGACTTTGCGGAAAGCCTGATCCCGTTGATGGCCGTGGGCCGTTACGGCAAGGCCGAAGAGATCGCCAGCTTCGTCGCCTACCTCGTCAGCCCTGAAGCGGGCTACATCACTGGAGCCAGCCTGACCATCGACGGTGGTTTTGGCGCCTGATGCTTGTCAGCCAACTGCAATAACTGTGGGAGCGAGCCTGCTCGCGAAGAGGGAGTATCAGACACGTTGATGTTGTCTGAAACACCGCCTTCGCGAGCAGGCTCGCTCCCACAATTGCCAGAGTCGAGCCGTCTTTTTTAGCTAGGTCCACTCAAGCGCCGGCAAACCACAGGCACTCGGCACAAACGCCTTCAGCGTGCGAAGAATGCCATCAGCGTGTGCGTAGCTGGCGTCTGCCATTGCCGCATCCGGTATCGCAATCGCCGTCATCCCCGCCGCTTTCGCCGCAGTGACACCGAAAGGCGAATCCTCGAACACCAGGCAATCTTCCGGTGCAACACCCAGACGTCGCGCCGCCGTCAGGAAAATATCCGGTGCCGGCTTGGCCGCGCCCACCTCGGGGTCATCGGCGGTAACGATGAAGTCGAACAAGGCGAACCAGTCGCGGTGCAAGGTGGTTTTCTGGCCGAACGACTGGCTCGAGGAACTGGTGCCCACGGCAATGGGAATATTGTTGGCCTTCAGATGCCGCACCAGCTCCTGTGCGCCAGGCATTGCTTGCGCGGCAGGAAAACGCTCGCGCATCAGCGGCTCGCGGATCACCAGAAATTCTTGCGCCGTGATCGGCAAGTCCAGCGCTTCAACCACATAGCGCGCCAGATCGCCCGCACCCCGGCCAATGATGTTCTGTTTGATGCTCCAGTCGAACGTCCGGCCGTAACGCGCGGCAATGATGGACGTGACTTCGGTGTAGATGCCCTCTGTATCCAGCAACAAACCGTCCATATCGAAAATCACGGCCTTGATCGGGCCGAATGCTTTCAGGGGTGCATTCATCGCATCTGATCCGTTTTCCAAGGTATCCCGGGCAGCTCAGGTACGGCCGATGCCCGAATGGATTAAAGGGTTCAGCAGCATAGCGAGCGCCGCCGGCTTTGAGCAACGAGGAAATCCCGATCGACGCCGAATGACCCTCCGTGATTTAGCGAATCGCCCTACAGCAAGCGCCACCTTTCCCGACTTCTTTCCTTGCCGATCCCCCGCAGAGTTTCGCGCTCCACATTCCGCCAAGCGAAAGACTGCAGATGTTCGATCCCCAAAAGGTATTGGCATGCCCCGCGAGCGGCCCTCTGACACTTCGCTCCGGCAAGCATGAACACCACGACGACGCCTCCAGACAGGCGAAAAACCCCAACGGCGACAGTGCTGACACCGTCGAGCGCACTGCCACCCACAACTGCTCGGTGTCGATGGTAACCGGAGAAGAACTGCTGACCCTCACCGACGGCACCCTCGACGGGATCCTGCCCTTCGACTTCACCCGCGTCTATCGCACCGGTGCCGTCGAGCTCGACAGCGGACTCGGTTTTGGCTGGAGCCATTCGCTGTCCCAGCACCTGGAACTCCACGGCGAGCAGGTGTTGTGGATCGACCCCGAAAACCGCCGCACGCCCTTTCCACGGCCGACGGCGGCGCGCCCGATGATCCACAACAACCTGTCGCGGGCGGCGATTTACCTCGGCGAGGAGCCGGACGAACTGATCCTCGCCCTGGCCGGCGACCGCGCGCGGTTCTACCACTTTCATGACGGCCGGCTCAGCGCGATCAGCGACGCCTACGGCAACCGCCTGACGGTGCAGCGGGACCGCTTTGACCGGATCCAGCGCCTGGACAATGGCGCCAACCGCGCCTTGCTGCTGCGTTACGACCTCAAGCACCTGGTGGCCATCGACTATCAGGTGTTTCAGCGCAGTGCCCCCGAGACGTCCACCTGGCGCACCGAGCAGACACTGGCCAGCTACCGCTACGACGCCCGCCAGCGATTGATCGAGGCAACCAATGCGGCGGGTGAAAGCGAGCGTTACGACTACGACGAGCAACACGTCATCCTGCAACGGCAACTGGCGGGCGGCGCGAGTTTTTTCTGGGCGTGGGAACGCTCCGGCAAAGCCGCCCGCTGCATTCGTCACTGGGCTTCGTTTGCACAGATGGAGGCGCATTACGTCTGGGACGAGCAAGGCTGCGTGACGGTGAACAACGCCGACGGTAGCGAAGAGGTTTACGTTCATGACGACCGCGCGCGACTGGTGCGCCAGGTTGGACCGGACGGTGCTGAGCAGCACAAGGCCTATGACGACAAGGGCCATCTGATCGCCGAGCAGGACGTCCTCGGTGCCGTCACCGAATACCATTATGACGAAGTCGGTCGGCTGATCGCGCTGCTTGCAACGGATGCGGCACCCACGTCCTGCGAGTATCGCCACGGCTTGCTGCACACCCGCACCCAGGGTCAGGCGACGTGGACCTGTCAGCGCAATGCCCAGGGAGACATCACTGCCATCACCGATCCAGACGGGCAAATCACCCGCTACATCTACGACCCACAGGGGCGCTTGCTGACGATCCGCTTCCCCGACCGGAGCGGTCACCGGTTTGTCTGGAGTGCCTTGGGGCTATTGCTGGAGGAGATCCTGCCGGACGGTGCTCAGCGCACTTTTTCCTACGATGCCTTGGGTCGGCGGATTACCCGGCAAGACGAACACGGTGCCATCACCGGCTATGAGTGGGACGCGGTGGGCCGACTGACCCGGACCACGCTGCCCACCGGCGCCCGCCGCGCCTATCGCTACAACGCCTACGGCCAGGTCACCGCCGAAACCGACGAACTGGGACGGGTGACCCGTTACGAATACGCCGACGACCTGCACTTGGTCAGCCGCCGGATCAACCCCGAAGGCAGCGCGCTGAAGTACCGCTACGACCATGCGCAATTGTTGCTCACCGAGATCGAAAACGAGGTCGGCGACACCTATCGGCTGGACTACACGCCGGGCGGATTGATCCGACAGGAAACCGGCTTCGATGGCCGTCGTACCGCGTATGCCTATGACGGCAATGGCCAGTTGCTCGAGAAAACCGAGTTCGGCGACGACGGTTCGCAACTCGTCACGCAGTACCAACGCGACAGCGCTGGACGCTTATTGCTCAAGACTCTGCCCGACGGGATCAAGGTCGAGTACCACTACGACAACCTCGGGCGGCTGGTCAGCGTCGACGACGGCCAGGACCATCCGCTGGAGTTCGAATACGACCGCCTGGACCGGCTGATCACCGAGCATCAGGGCTGGAGCACCCTGCGTTACGGCTACGACACTTGCGGTCGGCTCAAGCGCCTGCGCCTGCCGGACGGCTGTGTGCTCGATTACCACCATGCCCGGGGCGGCGCCCTGACTGCCATCGACCTCAACGGTACGCGTCTGACCAGCCATCGTTTTGTCGGCGGGCGCGAACAGCAACGCCAACAGGGCCTGCTGCTCAGCGATTATGCCTACGACGAGCTGGGCCGTTTGCAGGCCCATGCCGTCAGCCAAAAGCAACGACCGCTGTACCGCCGCGAGTATGCCTACAGTGCCAAGGGCAATCTCCTGCAGATTGCCGACAGCCGTCACGGCCAACGCCACTATCAATACGATGCGCTCGACCGCCTGACCGGCGTACGCCACGCCCGCGACCAGTTCGCTGAGAACTTCACCCACGACTCGGCCGGCAACCTGCTGATCCACGACCGCCCGGGCCCGTGCGTGCTCCAGGGCAACCGCCTGCGCCGCCGTTACGACAGCCACTACGACTACGACGCCTTCGGCAACCTGGTCCGCGAACGCCGCGGGATGCCGCCCCAGGTCACCCAATACACCTACGACAGCCAACACCGCCTGATCAGCGTCAGCACCCCGGACGGTAAAAGTGTCAGCTACCGCTACGATGCCTTCGGCCGGCGCATCGGCAAAACCGTCGATGGCCAGACCACGCAATTCTTCTGGCAAGGCGACCAACTCATCGCCGAAAGCGGCCCCCGGCACTACCGCAGCTACGTCTACGAACCCGGCAGCTTTCGCCCGCTGGCGCTGCTAAACGGCAAAGGCCGGGCAGACGCCTGCCCGTTCTACTACCAACTCGACCACCTCGGCACCCCGCAGGAACTGACCAGCTACGGCGGCGCCATCGTCTGGTCGGCCAAGTACACCGCCCACGGCAAACTCCGCGAAGTGAGCCACGGCGAAGGCGAACGACTCGAACAGCCGCTACGGTTTCAGGGGCAATACTTCGACGCGGAGAGCGGCCTGCACTACAACCGGCATCGCTACTACCATCCGGACATCGGTCGTTATCTGACGCCGGATCCGGTCAAGTTGGCCGGAGGGTTGAACCCGTATCGGTACACCCGAAACCCGACGGGGTGGGTGGATCCGTTGGGGTCGAGCGGGAATTGCCCGCACGCGAACCAGCCGGGATGGTCGGCACCGTATGGGGAGGGAGGGGCAAAGGTTGATGAGAGGGAGCCTGATGTGCCCTCCCCAAAACCTTCAAATAAATACGTGTATCGCGGAAACTCGCGGGAGCCCCGGGAAATTTTTGGAACCGGTTTTGAATCCCTCGGATCGACGCCTTAAAGAAGCAATCGGGACCCGGGCCTCCTCACTGTCGCTTCGTAATGGCTGACTCACCCGCGCCATCGTCCTGTTCTTCTGGATCGGCCTCAATATTGTCGTCGCTCGGAACCAGCTCCACACCTGCATCATCATCGTCCGGCGGTCGTTGGTCGCGGCTCAAGGAGTCGGTAGGCGACGGCAGCGGATACTCCGGCGTGTCATCAACGTCGGGGACGTTCCGATCAGTCTTCATATCGCACCTCTCGTGTGACCTGAATTGCAGGCCACGACCTGGCGAGGACTGGACAACCGGTCAATCCGCCAGCACGGCTCGATCAATCTTCGTCCTCTTCCTCATCGTCAAACTCGATATTCCCCACATCGCCCAAATCATCAGCATCGTTAAGCGGCACCGTCGCATCATCCATCAGCGATCCCGGATCTTCATTGCCGGGATCGTTTATAGATGACAGTCCGCCCGGGCCCTTTTCTTCCTTGCCTTCGCTTTTCGCAGTCATGGGATGCCTCGCTCAACTAGTGATGCTTTTTGTGGTGCTTGTTCGAGTGTTTATAACCTTTACCGGGATGGGAATGACCACTGTCACTCCCCAGATCATTGCCGACCGCACCGCCGGCTGCACCGCCAATACCGGCACCGATGGCCGATCCGGTCGAGCCTCCAATACTGTTGCCGACCACCGATCCACCCGCCGCGCCCAAACCACCGCCTACCGCCGCCTCGGTGCGACTGCGCTTGGGCGCGGCAATGGCACTGCCGGCCGCTCCGCCGACACCTGCACCAATCGCAGCGCCCGTGCTGCCACCCACCTGGCCACCGACGACGTTGCCCAACACCCCACCAAGACCACCGCCTACCGCGGCATCTCCATTACCTCCCGCCAGCGCCACCTGAGAGACCAGCAATCCAAAAACAATCGCAGGCACCATCAATAGTCGAGCATTCAGGCTTCCGTTTTTTTTGCCGTTGGCTTTCGGGTTCATGGCACGCCTCGCATTCTTCCAGGGTATGGAAGATTTGAGCTGCTGCGGCGTGAAACGTTCATAAATGAAAAAGCCCGGCATCAGGCCGGGCTCTTTTCAAATCTGAATCAGGATCAGTGACGCTTGTGACCATTGGCCAGGTTGCTGCCTACGCCGCCGCCCAATGCGCCGCCCAGGCCTGCACCGATGGTGGCACCGGACTTGCCGCCCAGGCTATTGCCGATCACCGAACCACCGGCCGCGCCAACACCGCCACCGATAGCAGCGCTGGTGCGATGACCTTTTTTGGCGGCAACTGCACTGCCCGCCGCGCCAGCCACGCCCGCACCAATCGCTGCGCCAGTGCTGCCACCCATTTTCTGGCCGACCACGTTACCCAACGCGCCGCCCAAGCCACCGCCCAGCGCGGCAGTGCCGTCACCAGCCATTGCACCTTGAGCAACCAGAAGCCCCAGAACCAGAGCAGGCAGTGTTAAACGCATGACAAAAACCTCAAAAAATAGGGGTACACAAAAAGGGGGCGAGATTGAATGCTTTTGCGCGGATAAAGTCCAGCACGCCGGTCCAACTTCGCGATTGGCGACGGTTGGACAGCATTTTTGAAAAAGGTTTTATGACGGACAAAAAAAAGCCCGCTGGGGAAACGGGCCAGGTGTTGCTTTCTAACGGATGAGTAGAGATTAAGGAGGGTGCTGTGAAAAGTTTGTGAAAAATTACCCTTTTCAAAAAAATTGTCATAAAACTTTTCAGGCATGAAAAACCCCGCTCTATGACGGGGTCTGCCTGACGTTCGGTTACTTCCTGACCGGTGCTGTCACCTTGGGTAAAAATTTGCCCTTCAGTACCCGGCACGCTCTGGTCTTGATCTTGTCGACCTCAGTCTGGTCCTCGCCGAAACTGGCCACATATTGGGTCTGACCACACCGCACGGAGTTGTTGATCGGAAATTCTGCGCCATCGTCCTCGATATACGGATCAGCCATCTCTTCACCCCTTTCAAAAAGCGTGATCGACATCGGCAAGCCTTTTGCCTGAAGAAATATCGATCGCCAAGGTTTTTGAGACTAGACGGTCACTAACGGACCCGCCGTTCGGATTTCTCCGTGACCGACGAATGGCTTCTCGGCTTTCACCTCAACTTGACCGCAGTCCCGGTCACAAACACCACGACCATCCCGCCCCTGCCGGTCGGCATGCTGATCTCATAATCAAGCCCGACCACCGCGTCCGCCTGAAGCGCCTGCGCCCGTTCCTTGATCTCATCGGTGGCCTGAATGCGTGCTTCTTTCAACGCTCGTTCCAGTGTCTGGGAGCGCCCACCGAAAAAGTCGCGCATGCCGGCAAATACGTCTCGAACAACGTTGATCCCTTGCACCGACTCGGCGCTGACGATGTCCAGATAGGCGGTAATTTGCCGGCCTTCGATAGAGTGGGTCGTGGTGATGATCATGGGTGTTCCTTCCTGTTCAGATATTCAGCCAACGCATCGAACGCCGGCAAAGTGACGGGATCATTGGCCGAGTTGCTGGCCACCGGATGGGATGCGTAGCGGACAATGACCATCTCGGCCTTCGGGTCGACATGGATGCGCTGCCCATGGACCCCACGCGCCATGAATGCCCCGCCCTCCTTGTCCGTCACCCACCACATCGACCGGTAACTCCAGTCTTTGAGCAATGTGTACCCCGCCTTGGCGAAAGCCTGCCTATCACCGCCGCCACGGATATCGTCGATCACTGCCTCTGGCACGATCTGCTGACCGTTGAACCGACCGCCGTTACGTAGCATCTCGCCAAAACGCGCCAGATCCCGCAACCCCGTATTCAGGCCACCACCGGCGAACGGCGTACCGATGGAGTCCACGGTGAAATAGCCGTCCTGTTCGGCACCCAACCGGCTCCAGATGTTCTCCGACAGCAGTTGTGCAACATTGCGACCGGTGGCGCGGGCAATGACCCAGCCCAACACGTCGGTGTTGACGGTTTTGTAAGCGAACGCTTTGCCGTGCTCACCTTGCGATTGCACCGTCTGCAGAAACTCGTAGTAACTGCGAGGGCCCCCATAACCCTTGGGTTTGGGCAACGGGTTGCCTGCCCTGGCATGGGCCCAGACCTCGGCGTTCGGGTCCGCGTAGTCCTCGCTGTATTTGAGGCCCGTGGTCATGTCGAGCACCTGCCGTACCGTGGCGCTGCCAAACGCAGAATCCGTCAATTCCGGTACATATTCGGCAACCCGCTTGCCAGCATCGATGCGCCCCTGCGCCACCAACATGGCGCCCAGCGTGCCGATCACAGACTTGGTCACGGACATCGCCGCGTGCTGGCCGTCCGGCTTCAACACGCCGAAGTAACGTTCATAGACAACTTTCCCGCGGTGCATCACCACAATACCATCGGTGTAAGTGGCCGCGAGGGATTGCTCCCAGGTCATCGGCGCCCTGGCGCCAAGCGGGACAAAACTGATCTCGTCGATATCTTTGCGCAGCACTGTCTCCAGTGGAACCGGAGCACCCAGGCCGCGTGAAACGTTGATCGTCGGCATCAGTTGCCGGAAATTCGAAACACTCCAGCGCATTGCCGGGAACTGGAAATAGCTGCCGTCTTCAAAACGCACGGTGCGATCAGCGGGGGGTGGCGAACCGACCATCCAGCCGAGTTTGGCGGGGTCACTGTCTTGAGCGTCGGGAAAAGTTGCAGGGGCGGATGCGAGGGCCAGTGATGACATGGCAACTATCGACACAGCCGCGATGAGCTTGGCTGCGCCGCGAAAACTGGCGCGAGGATGGAGCATGATGTCGATTCCGTTCGAAGAGTTTGAGCAGTCTACAGCCGGATCGGCTTATTCACCGCTCAAGCATGCGCCTCGCGATCAAGAACATCAGCAACCCACTGATTGATACTTTTGTGGGCTAACTGAGCTTTCACAGCAACCGTCGCGTGAAGGGCTGGGGCCAGGCGCAGACTGAGATGGCCTGAATAGGGTTTCTGTGGTGTGCGGCCGAGTTTGGCGCAAGTCTCCAGATAATCGGTGACGGCCTCTTCGAATGCGCTGCGAAGTTCTTTGACTGACTCGCCGTGAAACCCGACAACATCCTTGATGCCCGCAATGTGGCCGACGAACAGGCCGTCTTCGTCGCTGTACTCGATCCGGGCTGAGTAGCCGTTGTAGTTCATTACGTTCACGGGGTAACTCCTGCTTGTTCAAGGAAAGCCCGGGCGTCACGCACCTGATAGGGCTTGGCTTCTTTGTCGGGGTGGGGACGGTGAAAAGTGGCCACCACGCCATTCAGTTCAAAACGTACTCGCGATCCATTGCCTTCGATAGTTCTGGCCCCTGCAGCGCCGAACAAGGATTCGATGCGGGACCACTCCATGGTTGCTGGGGCGGGTCTTGAAAATACGGCTTTGAGGGAGCTGAGCTGTTTAATATTCATGGTATTATATCATGATACCGTTCAGGGTTTAGCAACCGCGAATGACATCGCTGATGCATGGGAGAAACCTCTAACGCGCGCTTAAAAAAACGCCGCTTATCCAGAACAGGAAAGCGGCGTTTTCGCGTGGAAGGGTTTGTTTTGCACGACAAGCAGGATATCGGGGTGACTCTCGCCGGGGTTGTAGGCAATTTCCGAGAGTTGCGTAAAGCGTTACGCTTGCTGCGTTTTTAGCTGGTCCCTCCCCTCACGCTCACCTATGTGGCGATCACAGAAGCGCGCCCTGTTTGCTCAGTTTTGCTTCGCCAACGCAGGAACAGGTGCACAGGGTGCTGGATTAACACCCAGAGACGTCAGCAATCAGCCCAGATCTCAGAACCTGTGGTGTTCAAATGGCGAAAGCGCTATCCGGAGGCGGGTCTTGAGGGATTGAACGACCCTGCCTCGAAGTGGCCAGCCTCGCAAGCTCAGCACTCAAAAGATGAAGAAAAGCTCTTACGCTGACCACCCAGCGCGTGCCGCGTGAGGCGACGCATTGGAGTGGCAGTGGTCAGAGTAAGATAAGATGCCTGCAAATCAGATTTGCTGTGAGTAGCCCCGCATGACAGATAACAGTCGGAACACCACCCGTCTGATCAAGAAGTACCCGAATCGCCGTCTGTATGACACGCACACCAGCAGTCATTTGACCCTTGCGGATATACGCCAATTGGTCGTCGATAAAATTCCGTTCGAGGTGGTCGACGCCAAGACTGGCGAGGATCTGACCCGAAGTATTTTGCTGCAGGTCATTCTGGAAGCCGAAAGTGGCGGTGAGCCGATATTCTCCAGCGAGATGCTCATGGGGATTATCCAGTTCTACGGTCCCTACCAGAGCGTCCTCGGCAGCTACCTGGATAAAAGCATCCAGACGGTCATCGACATCCAGTCCCAGACCGGCGCTCAGTCCTCTGAGGCCTGGAGCAAGTTCATGCACCAGCAAGCACCGGTCATGCAGGATTTGATGCGCCAGTATGTCGACCAGTCAAAAAACCTCTACCTGAATACTCAAAACCTCTTCGGCCTGTTCGGCGGCATGCCACCAGGCAAGCCAGGTGCCGGTGGCGGGCCGAAAAAAAATGGCGATGGGGAGTAAACCCATCGCCATCAGCGTAACCGCTCTAATATGACTTACTTGTTACCGCTTGTAGCCTTGGCACCAGGAGCGGTTTTGCCGGCTGCGGCGGTCGCTGCGTCAAAACCGCTCTGGGCAACGTCAGCAGCCTGTTTTACGGCGTTCTGTGCGCTTTCAAAAACGGTACCGGCATTCGCCAGCGACGACTTGAACGCGGCCACAACAGGCTCGGAGCCAGCCGGTGCATTCTTGCTGATCACGTCAACGAACTCTTGCACCTGCTGGGTGCCCGCCTCGACCTGACGCGAGGCCAGTTTGGCGATTTCCGAGTGAGTGCCGACAATCAACGCTTGCACTTGGCGATTGAACTCAGCCAGGCGTTCGGCTTGCACATTTGGCTGGGTGAAAGAAGCCTGGAGCTCAGCGAACCCTTGTGGATCACGGACTGCCAACAGCTTGCGAAAGCCGTCGAACTGCTCCTCGGTGGAGGCCTGCAGAGTCTTGAACTGCAATTGGGTGAGCTGTTCAACGCTGGCGAAGACTTTGCCACTGATTTGCTGCAGGAGGTCGAGGTTGGCTTTCTGAGCGTCTTGCAATTTTTCCGAGTTGAAAAAAGACATGCTTGAATCTCCTGATTCTGAAAAGCCGACATGGGCCTGAGGACGCGATAGCGATCCTGCCAGTCATCGCGTTAGCCTTAATATTGCAGCGCACAAAACCGTTTAGCAATGATTTTTTGTGCAGCGCACAAAAATATTTCTTCTCCTGCCCCTATTCGCTATAGACTCCTAACGTCGAACAGCCAGCCAAGCCCTCTTTATTAAAGAGGCGCAGGCAGCTGCTTCTCATGCACAACGCCAGGAGATCACCATGGGCCAGGAAGATATTATTGCATCGCAATATGACAAAACCTCCTCTCAACGCGGCCTGTTCGAACACCTGAGTCATCTGCAGCACCTCAACACCCTGAACGTCCTTGATGCTTTGCGCCAGCGCCAGGAAAAAACCCTCGCGCCCCTGAAGCGGGGTCAACTCAGACAACCCACGCCCACTGACTGGCAGGAATACTTCACCGACCTCGGCCAACGCAGCCTGCTGTTCTGGGACACCCTGCGCCAGCGCGGCGACAATACGCTGGCCCATGAACGCGCCGGGTATCCTCTGCTGCTCAAGTTCGATCATGAAACCCTGGTCGCAGGCTCCGATCTCCCACGCCCGGTCAACTATTCACTGTTGCGAATCCTCCCCGGACCAGAGCAAAGAATCGACAGCAATGGCCAGCCGGTGATCATCATTGACCCACGCGGCGGCCACGGCTCGGGAATCGGCGGCTTCAAACAGGATTCGGTATTAGGTGAAAGCCTCAGAGCCGGCCACCCCACCTATTTCATCTCTTTCAGTCACTCGCCACAGCCTGGGCAAACCCTGGCCGATATCGTCGAAGCCCAGGCCCGGTTCATCGAAGTCATCAGCGCCCTTCACCCGACCAACAGCGAGCCGATCATCATCGGTAACTGCCAGGCGGGCTGGGCGTTGATGGGACTGGCTGCAACACGACCGGAACTGCCGGGATTGATCATTATCAATGGTGCCCCCTTGTCGTACTGGGCCGGTGTCAATGGACGCAATCCGATGCGCTATACCGGAGGCCTGCTGGGTGGCGGCTGGATGGCTCGCCTGGGCAGCGACTTGGGCAATGGCCGCTTTGACGGTACCTGGCTGGTCAGCAATTTCGAAAACCTGGACCCGGCCAACACCTATTGGGCCAAGTACTACCAGTTGTTCAGCCAGGTCGACAGCGAGGCTGCGCGCTTCCTCGACTTCGAACGCTGGTGGGGCAGCCCGACCCTGCTCAATGGCGAAGAGATTGAGAGGATTGTCGATGACCTTTTCATCGGCAACCAATTGTCCGGCGGTCTCGGCCGCAAGAACAGTGGCATTGACCTGAAACGGATCGAAGTACCGGTGGTGGTGTTCTGTTCCTACGGAGACAACATCACCCCTCCCCAGCAGGCATTGAACTGGATCGCCGATGTTTATCCCAGCGATCTCGCTTTGCATGACGCAGGACGTACCATCGTCTACCTGCGGCACGCCAGCATCGGCCATTTAGGTATTTTTGTTTCCGGCAAAGTGGCGCGGCGCGAACACCGTGGGATGCTCGGCGCGGTCGAAACCATCAAGGCGCTGCCGGCGGGACTGTATGAAATGCTGATTGACGATCTGCCAACCTCCTCAGGCAGCGATGACATGCAATACCGAGTGCGTTTCGAATCAAGGCGAATCGCCGATATCCATGATGACGTCGAGCCGGCCCGTGATGACGATCGCGAATTCTCTCTGGTGGAGCGCGCCTCTGAAATCAACAGCGCGTTTTACGACGGATTCATACGTCCGTGGCTGCGTCAGATCGTCAACGAGCCAATTGCCGAACTGTTGCGCAGGGCGCACCCCTTCCATCAGCAGCAAGTGCTATGGAGCAGCCTGAATCCGGCGCTGTGGTGGTTAGCCGGGACCGCCTCCCAAGTGAGCAGTGATCGCCATCCTGCACGCAAAGACAACCCGTTGCTGGCCTGGCAAGCGTTGTTTTCCAACCAGATGCAAGACGCCCTGAATGCTTATCGCGATGTGCGTGACGCCACTCAGGAGCTGTGTTTTTACGGTATTTACGGCGCACTGAGTGCCGTCAGCAGCAACAAGCCTGCGCGAAATCTCCAGGCACATGCCGACCAGCTGGACCAGGCCCTGATCGAACGCCTGCAGGATGCGCTGCCTCATGGCGGCCCCCTGGAAGCATTGGTGCGGATTCTGTTTTTGCTGGGCCGCGACAGCGACAAGGCGGGCAAGGAAAGCATCGAGAAGCTGGTCCAGCAGGTGCACCTGCTGGTCCAGGACTACAGCAATGAGCCCACTGCCCTGCGCGAAGCCATCCGATTGCAGAACCTGCTGGTTTTCGCCCACCCCCAAGAAAGCTTGCGCAGCCTGCCCTTGTTGCTACCTGAGGCAAAGGAACGCCAACAGGTCCTGACAGCCGTTGGGCAATTGATGCCTGAACTGCTGGCGACCGTTGGAGCTGAAGGCGAATTCTGGCGCGAACTGCACGCGCTGCTCGAAGTCCCCCTGCCGGGCTTCAACCTGACCCAACCACCCAGTGAAACAGTTGTCATCCCGCAGGAGACCCCTTCGCAGCCATCTCCGTCGCCGCAGATCACACCACTGCCCGCTCCTGCCAACGTAGTTAAAGCCCCGAAGCGCAAAGCGAGCAAAGGGACAACGGGCCCCAAGCCACAATGACACTTCACAAGGGATTAGCGGTGAATCCGTTCGGCGAAGCCTGCGACCTTATGATCTCTGGACAGACCGATGAGGTTCATGGATCGGACCCGCGCGACTTTTTCGACCACAGGCGACAACTCGTCGGTTCGATACTGACCGGGGGTCATACCGAACCAACGGGTGCATGCCTTATGGAAGCTGCTGTGATCATGAAAGCCGAGCAGGTAAGTCACATGCTTCATGTTGAAATGAGAATGCCGCAAATAGAAGTCAGCCATCTGCCGACGCACATCGTTCAGGACGTCCTTGAATTGCGTGCCATCCTTCTCAAGGCCGCGTTGAAGCGTTCGCTTGCTGATATTCAGTGCCGCCGCAATCGATTCCATATCACATTGCCCTTGGCCTTGCCCCTGGCTCAAGCGCTCGGTAATCAGCGCGCGAATCCTGCCAACCATAGAGTAACCGGACAACAGGTCCAATTGAGCCTCGGCAAAACTGTCATGGAGTGTGGCCAACGCCTCGTTGGCCATGCTCAACGGACTCAGAAGCTCCTGGCCATCGAACAAGATGCTGTCATATGCCGCCCCGAAACTCAGCGGACAGCCAAAAAGCCGCTGATGCTCCGACGTGTCTTCAGGTTCGGGATAAGTGAACTCCACACTCAATGGTTGCGGTGACTTGCCACCCGCCAGCCAATGGCAGAAACCCAGCAGCGAAGCCAAGGCTGCATCCGTGTATTGCCGGGGTTTGACCGAGCCAGGTTGCTGATGATCGAGACTGGCCAATCGGTAATGCTGCTGCTCCTTGACAAGGAAAAGGCTGAATCCGGTACCAATCAACGGGCTGAAACGAACCAGACGTTCAAGCGCTCTTTTCAGATTCGAACTGGACATCATCGTGTAGCCCACGATCTGAAAACTACTGGGATGGAATTCCCCGTAGGCTTTCAAACCGATATTCAGATCATCCGAAGCCTGAGCAGCCAAGTCCCAAAGACGATAGATAATGCTTCGCTCGCAGAATGCTCCTGGTTTACTCACGAACCCGACATCCAGTCCCGCCTCGCGGCACAGAACAGCAAGATCCAGTCCTTGGGCCAAAAACGTATTCGCCAGCATGCTGGCATAACCCGAACTCATTCTATACATGGCGTCCTCAATGACCGATGGAACCGAACGTCCTGTCCGGAGCCGATACTGACATGCACTGAACATATTTCAACAGTGTTTCAGGAATATTAACTATCCATTGAGTTTTAAGAGTTGATCCAAGTATGGGTACTTCTCATTTTTTTGCCAGCAGGCCAAAACACCCGCGTGGCACCGATGGACAGGAGAACGTCACCTTCAAACACTTCCGCACGGCCCGTCGATATCGAACAATCTTCTCTCCTGCAGCGCAAAAAAAATGGAGTAGATGTATGGAATCGCGTAGTCGCATTGCTTTGGTAACGGGTGGTATGGGCGGTATCGGTACGGCAATCAGCCAACGTCTATACAAGGAAGGATTCAAGGTAATCGTAGGCTGCAGCTCCGATTCCAGCCGCAAGAACGACTGGCGCGCCAGCCAACTGGAGGCGGGTTATGAGTTCGAATTCATCTATGGCGACGTCACCGATTGGGAGTCAACCCGCAAGGCTTTCGAGATGGCTCGTGAACAATTCGGCCCGATCGATGTGCTGGTCAACAACGCCGGCATCACCCGCGACGCGTCTTTTCGCAAGCTCACCCCGGAAGACTGGAACAGCGTGATCGGGACCAACCTGACGGGCTTGTTCAACACCACCAAGCAGGTCATTGAAGGCATGTTGTCCAAAGGCTGGGGGCGGATCATCAATATCTCCTCGATCAACGGTCAGCGTGGCCAGTTCGGCCAGACCAACTACTCCGCCGCCAAGGCTGGCATCCATGGTTTCACCATGGCACTGGCCCGGGAAGTCTCCGGCAAGGGCGTGACCGTCAATACCGTATCCCCAGGCTACATCCAGACCTCCATGACCGCGGCAATACGCCCGGACATTCTCGAAGGCATGATCGCGGCAACACCGGTTGGTCGCCTTGGCCAACCCGAAGAGATCGCCTCAATCGTGGCCTGGCTGGCATCCGATGAGTCCGCCTACAGCACCGGAGCGGACTTCTCGGTAAACGGCGGCATGAACATGCAGTAACCCTGACCAGGGCATGAATGCCCTGGTTTGCTCGACGAATTTTGTCTTTTCCATGAGGTCACGCATGAACGAAGTCGTAATCGTTGCCGCTACTCGTACCGCCATTGGCAGTTTCCAGGGTGCTTTGTCTGCAATTCCCGCGACCGAACTGGGTGCCGCAGTGATTCGCCGCTTGCTGGAGCAGACGGGTATCGATGCTGCTCAAATTGATGAAGTGATCCTCGGCCAGGTGCTCACTGCCGGCGCTGGGCAGAACCCGGCACGCCAGACAGCGATCAAGGCTGGCTTGCCACACACCACCCCTGCCCTGACCTTGAACAAGGTCTGCGGCTCCGGTCTCAAGGCGGTCCATCTTGCCGTCCAGGCAATCCGTTGCGGCGACGCGGAACTGGTAATCGCTGGCGGTCAGGAAAATATGAGTCTGGCCCCCTATGTTCTGCCCAAGGCACGCACCGGCTTGCGTATGGGCCATGCGCAACTGCAAGACAGCATGATCCAGGATGGCCTGTGGGACGCCTTCAACGACTATCACATGGGTATCACAGCTGAGAATCTGGCGCAGAAGTACGAGATCTCTCGTGAAGCACAGGATACCTTCGCTGCCGCCTCGCAACAGAAGGCCGCCGCAGCCATTGAGGGCGGGCGTTTCCAGAGCGAAATCACCCCGATCCTGATTCCTCAGCGCAAGGGCGAACCGCTGGTCTTCGACACCGACGAACAGCCGCGTGTCGACAGTACTGCCCAAGCCTTGGCGAAACTCAAACCGGCATTCCAGAAAGACGGCAGCGTGACTGCCGGCAACGCTTCGACCCTCAACGATGGTGCGGCCGTACTGTTGCTGGCCAGCGCCGCTAAAGCACAAGCGCTGGGCCTTCCGGTACTGGCACGGATCAAAGCCTATGCCAGCGCCGGCGTGGACCCGTCGATCATGGGCATCGGCCCTGTCCCGGCTACACGCCTGACCCTGCAAAAGGCCGGCTGGAGCGTCGAGGACCTGGACCTGATCGAAGCCAACGAAGCCTTCGCCGCCCAGGCGCTTGCGGTTGGCAAAGAGTTGGGTTGGGACACCAGCAAAGTCAACGTCAACGGCGGCGCGATCGCCCTTGGCCATCCGATCGGCGCGTCAGGGGCACGGATTCTGGTGTCGCTGGTGCACGAGCTGATCCGTCGCGACGGCAAGAAGGGGCTGGCCACTTTGTGCATCGGTGGCGGACAAGGCGTCGGCCTGGCTATCGAGCGCTAACGAACGGCATCTGAGTAGCCCATGCGCGGACTTGGGACCCTTGTTCCGCGCATCAGATTGGCGCCAGGTTGGCGTCAGACAACGCTGCCCGCATTCCTGCCGTCGCTACGCCGGAGTCCGGCAAAGCGCGGCTTTTTTTCTGCCCGGCTCATCTGTATGGGCAAGGAACTTTATGGACAACAACGCGCATACATTCAAAACCTATTGGTCAGGCCAGGTTCCGTTCATCGCTTCCTTTGCAGTGCAACAATTACGTCTATGGGTCAGCACTAATCCGTGGTTTTCCGGGCATGAGCACGGCGCCTGGTTCGAGTTGCCTCGCGAAACCCTGGACAGTCTACAAGCGGACTACCAGGTTCAATGGGGCCAACTCGGCCAAAAACTGCTGACCGGCCAACCCTTCAGCTTCGATGATCGACGCTTCTCCAGCGGCAACTGGAGCGAGCCACTGTTCGGCTCCCTCGCTGCGTTTTACCTGCTCAACGCAAGCTTTCTCCTGAAACTGCTCGACAAGCTGCTGATCGACGAAAAAAAACCGCGCCAACGCCTGCGCTATCTGGTGGAGCAAGCCATTGCCGCCAGTGCGCCAAGCAATTTCCTGGTCAGTAACCCTGATGCGCTCCAGCGTGCGGTTGAGACTCAAGGTGCCAGCCTGATGACAGGTTTGGCGCATATGGCCAGCGACATGAACGAAGGCAAAATGCGCCAGTGCGATAGCGGTGCCTTCAAGGTTGGCGTCGACCTGGCCAACACCCCCGGCGAAGTGGTCTTTGAGAATCACCTCTTCCAGCTAATTCAGTACTACCCGCAAAGCGAAACCCAGTACCGACACCCGGTATTCGTCGTACCTCCGTCGATCAACAAGTACTACATCCTTGATCTGCGCCCGGACAACTCGATGGTCCGCCACCTGCTGGAACAGGGACATCCCGTTTTCCTGATGTCCTGGCGCAACTTTGATCAGGAACACGCTGGCACCACCTGGGATGACCTGATTGAGCACGGGGTGATCAACGCGCTGCAAGTGACCCGCGAGATCAGTGGCGAACAGCGGCTCAATTGCGTGGGCTTCTGCATCGGCGGCACCCTGCTGAGCACGGCGCTGGCAGTACTTGCTGCACGCGGCGACAGGGAAATCGCCAGCGTGAGCCTGTTCACCACGTTCCTTGACTACCTGGATACCGGTCCCATCGACATATTCGTCGACGAAGAACTGGTGGCCTATCGAGAGCGCACTATCGGCGGCATGAATGGTCCCATCGGTCTGTTTCGTGGTGAGGACATGGGCAATACCTTTTCCCTACTGCGCCCCAACGAACTATGGTGGAACTACAACGTCGACAAATACCTCAAGGGGCAGAAGCCGATCCCGCTTGATCTGCTGTTCTGGAACAACGACAGCACCAACCTTCCGGGGCCGATGTACTGCTGGTATCTGCGCCACACCTATCTGCAGAACGATTTGAAATCAGGCGAGCTGGAGTGCTGTGGGGTCAAGCTTGATTTGCGTGCAATTGACGCTCCCGCTTACATCCTCGCCACCCATGACGATCACATCGTGCCCTGGAAAAGCGCCTACGCCAGCACCAACCTGCTCTCCGGGACCAAGCGTTTTGTATTAGGAGCTTCAGGGCATATCGCCGGCGTCATCAATCCACCGGCCAAGCAGAAGCGCCATTACTGGACCAATAATCGGGTCACGAAAAACCCGGAGACCTGGTTCAAGAATGCTGAGCAGCAACCCGGTAGCTGGTGGAATGATTGGTTCAACTGGCTGGCGGGACACTCCGGCGAGCGCCAACCAGCGGTTGCGCACATAGGGAATGACAAATTCCCGCCTCTGGAGCCGGCGCCAGGCAGTTATGTAAAGCAATGAAAGACTGAAATGCCCTGCTGCATGACTTCATGCAGCAGGTCAACTGCGGATCATTTGTTTCGGTACAAGGAAAGAGGCCCCATGAGCACCGCGTTGCGCATCAACGAAGCACTTTTGATTGCCGGGCACGCATTCGAACCTTTTCAATGCGTCGCCTGGGCCGCGCAAGACGGTAATGGCGAACTGAGCCTGACCGTCATCGACCGGGCAGCCACTCGTATTTGTCGCAAACAGATTCCAAGCAGTACCTATTCCGACCCGGCGCAGCTGGAAAACCTGCTGGAAGAGGTACGCGCCGAGTTGAGCCAGGGGGGCTACGCGCTGCAATCCTGGGCAATGCCAGGGTAAACATTCTCGCGGATCGCTACCAGGATGTGAGGAAAATATTGGGCACGGGGCGACAATCCATTTTATCCCTGATGGAATGATTTGCCGGGCTGGAGTTTTTTCAGAAACGCAGAAACGAAAAAGCCCTGAATAATCAGGGCTTTTTCGTATAAATGTGGCGGTGAAGGAGAGATTCGAACTCTCGATACAGTTTCCTGTATACACACTTTCCAGGCGTGCTCCTTAAGCCACTCGGACACTTCACCGTATCTCTTCAAACAAGTTCTGTCTGTCGAGGCGCGCTAATGTAGTCGAAAGCATTTCCGATGGCAAACATTTTTTTCAGAATTTTCATGCGGTTAACGCGATTCAGCGTTTCCGGTCGCTCCGGGCCATGGCAAACCGGCCAATCTCCGGCTTCGTGCCCTCTTCTATATAGAGGGGAATGCGCGGCAGGCACGGCGGGCTACGCTTGGCGGGCGGGTAAAGGGTGACTGGCGGGTCAGTCACGGCGCTTTACCTGGCCAGCGGCGGTGGGTAACGTCTGCCCAACTTTATTGAAAGGAATAGCGTCATGAGTGAGTTGATTTCCTACCATCTCGAAGACGGTATCGCGACCCTGACCTTGAGCAATGGCAAGGTCAATGCCATCTCCCCGGATGTGATTGCCGCGTTCAACGCTGCGCTGGATCAGGCGGTGACTGATCGTGCGGTGGTGATCATTACCGGCCAGCCGGGCATTCTCTCTGGCGGTTATGACCTGAAGGTGATGACGGCCGGCCCTAGAGAAGCCGTGGCACTGGTGACCTCCGGCTCGACCCTGGCCCGCCGCCTGCTGTCGCACCCCTTCCCGGTAATCGTCGCGTGCCCGGGGCATGCAGTGGCCAAGGGCGCGTTCCTGCTGTTGTCGGCCGACTATCGCATCGGCGTAGAAGGCGCGTTCAGCATTGGCCTGAACGAAGTGCAGATCGGCATGACCATGCACCACGCGGGCATCGAGATCGCCCGTGACCGCCTGAACAAAGTGGCGCTGCAGCGTTCGGTGGTCAACGGCGAGATGTTCAATCCACAAGGCGCCGTGGCGGCCGGCTTCCTTGATGTCGTGGTCTCGCCTGAAGAACTGCAAGGCGCGGCACTGGCGGCGGCTCGTCAGTTGAAGAAGATCAACATGACCGCGCACAAGAACACCAAACTGAAAGTGCGCAAAGCGCTGCTGGAGGCCCTGGACAACGCGATCATCCAGGATCAGGAACATCTGGGATAAGCCCGGATCTGCTGCAACGAAAAGCCCGACCGTCGTGTCGGGCTTTTTCATACATGTCTGTGTTAAACGTCTGTAATCGCTCTAGACCGCATCTGACCCACTAGTCGGAAACATCAGCTCAAACATCAGCCATCTCCCACCTCCCTGGCAGCAATTGCCGAAAACAGTGTACATCCGTACACTGCGCCACCTTTTGTCCCGGTGGGGCCTGTAAATGCTGTTTGTGTTCCGTATGTCATTGATGGGCCTGCACTTTATCGTGGCGGGTGTGCTGGGGGTGATTCTCGGCCTGTGTCGGCCATTCAATCCGGACAATAGCCGTCTGTGCGCACGCCTGTACGCATGGCCGGCCATGTGTATTTTGCGTTTGCGGGTGAAGGCCGAAGTCGGGCCGTTGATGGATAAACCCGACAGCTGCGTGATCATCGCCAATCACCAGTCCAACTACGACCTGTTTGTGTTTGGCAACGTGGTGCCCCGCCGCACCGTGTGCATCGGCAAAAAGAGCCTGAAGTGGGTGCCGCTGTTCGGGCAGTTGTTCTGGCTGGCCGGCAACGTGCTGATCGACCGTGGCAATGCGCAAAAGGCACGCCAGTCGATGTTGACCACCACCCACACCCTGCAAAACAAAGACACCTCGATCTGGGTTTTCCCGGAAGGCACGCGCAATCTGGGTGAGGACTTGCTGCCCTTCAAGAAAGGCGCCTTTCAGATGGCCATTGCCGCCGGGGTGCCTATCGTGCCGGTGTGTGTCAGTAGCTACGTCAAACACATGCGATTGAACCGCTGGCGCAGTGGGAAAATCCTGATTCGTTCGTTGCCGGCGATTCCCACCGCCGGATTGAGCCTGGACGACTTGCCCATGTTGATCGCCCAGTGCCGCGAGCAGATGCGTGAATGCATCGAATCGATGGACCGGCAACTGCAAGCCGCTTGAAAAAGAAACCCGCCTGGTGCGGGTTTTCTTTTGCCTGCGCGTTTTTGCCCAGAACTCGGCAGATTTAACTGACTCTCAAACACTGCGAGGCTAAGCTGATCCACACTGCCATTGCATTTGTTGCCAACTGAAAGCTGCCGAAAGAAGTGAACCACCATCATGGGTAGAGTTGTTGCTGCTGCGGTTTATAGCGCCGGTAAGAGAGTCACCAATATCACCCTCGACGAAGGCGCTGCCTGGGCTGCCAAGCCCGGGCACTTTGTCTGGATCGGCCTTGAGGAGCCGAACGCCGAGGAACTCTACAACCTGCAACACCAGTTCAACCTGCACGAACTGGCGATCGAAGACGCCCTGGAAAAGCACAGCCGACCGAAGCTGGAAACCTTCGGCGATGCGCTGTTCATCGTGACGTATTCGCCCATCCGCCACGAAGGCAAACTCGAGTTCATCGAGACGCATATCTTTGCCGGCAATGGCTACATCATTACTGCGCGCAACGGTCACTCGGCGTCCTACGCCCATGTCCGACAGCGCTGTGAGGCGCGTCCGCTATTGCTTGAGCACGGGGAAGATTTCGTACTCTATGCCATCCTCGATTTCGTGATCGAAAACTACCAGCCGATGGGCGAAGCCATTCACGCGGAAATCGATGTGCTGGAGGGCAATGTGTTATGTGGCTCGCTGAATGATTACGACATCCAGAAGCTACATGGCCTGCGTCGTGATGTTTTGCGCTTGCGTCGTTATGTGGCCCCGATGATCGAGATAGGAGAGGAACTGCAGAGGCTGAGCTTCCCGTTCATCGACAAGAACATGCGCCCGTACTTTCGCGATGTGCAGATTCATGTAACGCGGCAGATGGAAGACCTGACGACGCTGGCGGATATTGCCAGCCAGACCATTGAGGTCGGGGTACTGTTGGAGGCCTCACGCCAGAGCGTGGTGCAACGCAAGTTTGCGGCCTGGGCGGCGATCCTGGCCTTCCCGACGGCAGTGGCGGGGATCTACGGGATGAACTTCCAGAACATGCCGGAGTTGAGCTGGCACTACGGGTATTTCGGGGTGCTGGGGTTTATTACGGTGGGTTGTCTGGGGTTGTGGGCGAGTTTCAAGAAGTCGGGGTGGCTGTAGGAGCGAGCTCGCTCGCGAAAAACCCAAGGGCGCCGCTGTGTACCTGGTTCAACGCGCTATCGTTCACGACCTTCGCGAGCAGGCTCGCTCCCACAGTGGATCTTCGGTGTTGCAGAGATCAATGTGGGAGCGAGCCTGCTCGCGATGCTTTTAGTTTCAATCAGCTGCTGGTTTGTGCGCGACAAACCGCATCATCCACTCGGCCACGGTGGTGCCGTGGTGTTCCTGTTCCAGGCTCGCGATACCCTTGGAGTAGACCTGCTCACCCAGTGCCTGCTGGCGAATCTCCAACAGGGCGCGGGAGTAGTCGTGGATGAATTCCGGATGCCCCTGGAAGCACAGCACCTGATCGTTGATGTGGTAGGCGGCATACGGGCAGAAATCGCTGGAGGCGATGACTGTGGCGTTCTCCGGCAGCGACGTGACCTGATCCTGGTGGCTGATCAGCAGTGTCAGTTCTTCGCGCACCGGGCTCATCCATGGCGCCTTGGCGGCCAATTTGTAGTTGTGGGTGCCGACGCCCCAGCCTTGGGTCGCACGCTCGCTCTTGCCACCGAGCAGCAACGCCAGCAACTGATGACCGAAGCAGACACCCAGCAACTTGTCGCCGCGCTCGTAGCGGGTCAGCAGATAGGTCTTGAGGGTTTCGATCCACGGGTCGGTGCCGAAGGAGTCGGCCTTGCTGCCCGTCACCAGGTAGGCGTCGAACGTCAGGTCGTCGCTTGGGTATTCACCCTGCACCACGTTGTAGACGGTGAACTCGGCGGCGATCGGCTGCTGCGAAAACAGGTGTTTGAACATCTGCCCGTAGCCCTGATATTGGTCAACCAATTCCGGACGCAGGTGGTCGGTTTCCAGAATGCAGATGCGTAACGACATAAAAAATACCTGACACGTGATGGGAATAATGCACACCCCAGAGCCTGCCTTGAAACGCTGTGTCAAGGCAAGCCCCGAAATGCATCATCTCCCCCTTAGAACGCCTCCCCTTTGGCGGCCTTCTCCAGCAGCAACGCGGGCGGCGCGAACCGCTCGCCATACTGAGTGGCCAGATACTGGGCGCGGGCCACAAAGTCCTGCACGCCGTACTGGTTGATGAACTGCAGTGCACCGCCGGTCCAGGCGGCGAAACCGATGCCGAAGATCGAGCCAACGTTGGCATCCGCCGTCGAGGTCAACACGCCCTCCTCCACACAGCGCACGGTTTCGATGGCTTGCACGAACAGCAGGCGATCACGCACGTCCTTGGGCGAAATCTGCCCGTCGGCTTTCTCGAAGCGGGTTTTCAACTCAGGCCACAGGTGTTTCTGGCCGCCCGCCGGATACTCGTAGAAACCTCCACCGCCAGCCTTGCCCGGACGCTTGAACTCATTGAGCAGCAAGTCAATCACGGCAAATGCCGGGTGTTCTGTCAGCGGTTTGCCTTCTGCTTGCAGGTCCTTGGCGGTTTGCAGACGGATATGGTTCATCAGGCTGAGGGACACTTCGTCAGAGATCGCCAGCGGCCCTACCGGCATGCCGGCCTTGCGCGCTTCAGTCTCGATCATCGCCGCGCTCACGCCCTCGCCCAGCATGGCGATGCCTTCGTTGGTGAAGGTGCCGAACACCCTTGAGGTAAAGAAGCCGCGGCTGTCGTTGACCACAATCGGGGTTTTCTTGATTTGCAGGACGTAATCGAAGCCGCGGGCCAGGGTTTCGTCGCTGGTGTTAGCGCCCTTGATGATTTCCACCAGCGGCATTTTTTCCACGGGGCTGAAAAAATGCAGGCCGATGAACTTGCTCTGGTCGGGCACGGCACACGCCAGGCCGCTGATCGGCAGGGTCGATGTGTTGGACGCGATCACGGCGTCCGCGCCGACGACCTTCTGCGCCGCCAACGAGACCTTGGCCTTCAAGGCTCGATCCTCGAACACGGCCTCGATGATCAAGTCGCAACCGGCCAGGTCGGCATCGCTCTCGCTGGTTTGAATGCGTGACAGAACGGTGTCGCGTTGCTCGATGCTCATTTGTCCGCGAGCGACTTTCATGTCCAGCAACGCCGCCGAATGCGCCTTGCCCTTCTCCGCCGCCGCAAGGCTGATGTCCTTGAGCACAACATCGATCCCGGCCGACGCGCTGACAAACGCGATACCGGCGCCCATCATCCCGGCACCGAGTACGCCGACCTTGCGGGTGACATATGGCGCAAAACCTTGAGGCCGCGAGCCGCCGGCATTGATTTCGTTGAGCTGGAACCAGAAGGTACCGATCAGGTTTTTCGAGACCTGGCCAGTGGTCAGTTCGGTGAAGTAGCGGGTTTCGATCAGGTGCGCTGTATCGAAATCCACCTGGGCGCCCTCGACCGCCGCGCAGAGGATTTTCTCCGGCGCGGGCATCGTGCCCTGGGTTTTACTGCGCAGGATCGACGGCGCAATCGCCAGCATCTGCGCGACTTTCGGGTTTGACGGCGTGCCGCCCGGTATCTGATAGCCCTTCACGTCCCAGCGCTGCACCGCCGCCGGATTGGCCAGAACCCACGCCCGCGCCTTGGCCAACAGGTCTTCGTGATCGCTCGCCAGCGCATCGATCAATCCTGCCTGCAGCGCTTGTTGTGGCCGTACCTTCTTGCCTTCAAGCAGATAAGGCAGGGCTTTTTCCAGGCCGAGCATGCGCACCATGCGTACCACGCCTCCGCCGCCCGGCAGCAGGCCGAGGGTGACTTCCGGCAGGCCGAGTTGCACCGACGGGTTGTCCAGCGCCACGCGATGATGACAGGCCAGGCAGATTTCCCAGCCACCGCCCAATGCAGCGCCATTGATCGCCGCGACCACTGGCTTACCGAGGGTTTCCAGGGTGCGCAACTGGCCCTTGAGGCTCAGCACCATGTCGTAGAAGGCCTTGGCCTGGGGTTTGCCGACCTTGATCAGTTCATTGAGGTCGCCGCCAGCGAAGAAAGTCTTCTTGGCCGAGGTGATGATCACACCGGCGATGCTGTCCTTGTCGGCCACCAGGCGCGCAACGCAGTCAGCCATGGCTTCGCGGTACACCGCGTTCATGGTGTTGGCGCTCTGGCCGGGCATGTCGATGGTCAGGA
Source organism: Pseudomonas sp. KH_046_1 (assembly GCF_057839025.1). Classification (NCBI taxonomy): domain Bacteria; kingdom Pseudomonadati; phylum Pseudomonadota; class Gammaproteobacteria; order Pseudomonadales; family Pseudomonadaceae; genus Pseudomonas; species Pseudomonas sp. KH_046_1. Next base: position 1,890,924 of record NZ_CM174481.1, on the reverse strand, counting down.
CGACGATCTGGTCCTGGCCTTTTTCGTAACGAATGGCTTCGTTCATAACGGGGTTCCTTGAAGTCCGGGCTCAGAGGCGTTCGATGATGGTGGCAATGCCCATGCCGCCACCGACACACAGGGTCGCGAGGCCATAACGCAGGCGTCGGGCCTCCAGTTCATCGAGCAGCGTGCCGAGAATGGCGCAACCGGTGGCGCCCAGCGGGTGGCCCATGGCGATTGAGCCGCCATTGACATTGACCTTGTCCGGATCGACGGCCATGTCCTTGATGAATTTCAACACCACCGACGCGAACGCCTCGTTGACCTCGAACAGATCGATGTCTTCGACCCGCAGCCCGGCCTTGGCCAGCGCCTTGCGGGTCGCCGGCGCGGGGCCGGTGAGCATGATGGTCGGATCGGTGCTGGTGACCGCCGTGGCGACAATTCGCGCCCGTGGCTGCAAGCCCAGCGCCCGGCCTTTGGCTTCGGAGCCGATGAGCATCAGCGCCGCGCCATCGACTATCCCGGAACTGTTGCCGGGGGTGTGAACATGGTTGATCCGCTCGACATGGCTGTAGACCCGCAGCGCGGTGGCATCGAAACCCATCTGCCCGATCATCTCGAAACTCGGCTTGAGTTTGCCCAGGCCTTCCAGGGTCGAATCGGCACGGATGAACTCATCGTGATCGAGCAGGATGATGCCGTTCTGGTCCTGCACTGGCACCAGCGACTTGTTGAACGAACCGTCGGCCCGCGCCCGCGCAGCCTTTTGCTGTGAATGCAGGGCATAGGCATCGACATCCTGACGACTGAAGCCTTCAAGGGTGGCGATCAGGTCGGCGCCCACGCCCTGTGGCGTGAAGTGACTGTGCAGGTTGGTCGCCGGGTCCAGCGCCCAGGCCCCGCCATCGCTGCCCATCGGCACCCGGGACATCGACTCGACACCACCGACCACCACCAGGTCTTCGAAGCCGGAACGCACTTTCATCGCGCCGAGGTTCACGGCCTCCAGCCCCGAAGCACAGAAACGGTTGATCTGTACTCCCGCCACGCTGACATCCCAATCGGCCACCTGAGCGGCGGTCTTGGCGATGTCGGAACCTTGATCGCCAATCGGTGTCACGCAGCCGAGCACCACATCATCGACCTGGCTGGTGTCCAGTGCCGTGCGCTGTTGCAGCGCCGTAAGCAAACCGGCAACAAGGTTCACCGGTTTGACGCTATGCAAGGCGCCATCGGCCTTGCCTTTGCCACGGGGCGTGCGTAACGCGTCGAAAATCAATGCTTGGGTCATGACGTCCTCGAACCACAGTGCAGGTGGGTAAATACCGAGCGCCCACTCTTGGCCCGAGCCGCGTTTGATTCAATGACCGCAGCGCTCACAGACGTTGACGCTCACGCTCAGACGGACGGTAGTCAGCTACCGTTCAGGACACCAAGCTGTCTAGCCAACGGGCGCCAAAGAAGCTGGCAATAGGCCTCATGCCTTTTTTAAAGCAAATCGTAATATCACCATACGAAATGGATCTAAGCCAAGCTTAACGCGGGCTCTAAGGTGAACTTGTACGAAGTTGTCGTCGGGTTTTGCCGAGGCACTCGTCACTACAGGAAGTGCAACGCGCTGCCATCATGGAGCTATGCGGGCAGGCATCAGGAAATAACAAAAAAGGCGGTCAAGCCATGTTCAAACAATCGAAAGTACGTCAAGCCGGGCTCATCCTTTTCGCCACCACGCTGTTGTTGATATTGCCGAACCTGACCAAGGTCATCGGCTAGTCGCGTCTAAAAGATACGGCGTCACAGTTTTTGAATTGCCACTCTCAAAATGTGACTGGCCCGCTACCCGGGCCAGCGTGGCTGTGCCAATCTTTGCGGCACTTGCACGACATGGACGGCGATCACTTGAAAATGCTCATTCTGCTTGGGGCCATGCTGTTCGGCTCGCCCTTGTATGCCGCACAGCTGAACCTGGAGCTGGGCGCGAACAGTCGCACCTGGCAGACCGAGCAATTGCTCAAGCATCCTCAGGTTCAAACCATCGACATCAGCAACGACGTTTCCTACAAGCGGGACATGAGTTACCGCGCCGTGCCGCTGTCCGCGCTGCTGACCGGCATCAAGCCTGAGGACCACCTGCAAGCCGTGGCCCTGGATGGTTTTGCCGCCGAAATGACCGCGGCGCCGTTGCTCAATACCCAAGGGGCACAGGCGTGGCTGGCGATTGAAGATCCGGCCAAACCCTGGCCACCGCTATCGGAAGGCAAGCCAGGCGCCGGGCCGTTCTATCTGGTCTGGAGCAATCCGCAGGCCGGCAATATCAGCCCCGAACAATGGCCGTTCCAGGTGGCGAGCATCAAACGCCTGGCGCCCGTAGCCGAGCGCTTCCCTGCCCTGCTGCCCGATCCGGCGTTGAAGGCTGATGATCCGGTGAACAAGGGATTGGCGTTGTTCCAGAAAAACTGCCTGGCCTGCCATCGACTCAATGGCGCCGGGGACGCGCAATTCGGGCCGGACCTGAATATTCCGTACAACCCGACCGAGTACTTCGGTGCGGACTTCCTCAAGCGTTACATTCGCGATCCACAGAGTTTGCGTCAGTGGCCGCAGGCGAAAATGCCCGGGTTCTCGGCCGAGGTGTTGCCGGATGGGGATCTGCAGATGCTGGTGGGGTATTTGAAGCATATGGTTGGGCGCAAGGTGAAGCCCTGACCCACATTGTCCTGTGGGAGCGAGCCTGCTCGCGAAGGCGGTGTGTCAGCGACAAAGTCCTGACTGAAAAATCGCTTTCGCGAGCAGGCTCGCTCCCACAAAGGTTCTGCGGGGTATCCAGTTACTGCTGTTGAACCGAAATCACCGGCGCTGGCGTCGGTGAAACCAGCACCTTGGCGTGCATCTGCTCACACCCACCGCCCCGGCGCATCCCGCGCACCGGGCAGGCATCCAGGTAATCCAGGCCCACCGCCAGTTTCAGATGGCGTTCCGGCCGGGCCAGTTCATTGGTCACGTCGAAGCTGTACCAGGCGTCATCCAGCCAGGCTTCGGCCCAGGCGTGGCTGGCCAGGTGTTCGCTGTTTTCGCTGTACAGATAGCCCGACACATAACGCGCGGGAATGCCCAGGCTGCGGGTGCAGGCGAGAAACGCGTGGGTGTGGTCCTGACACACGCCGGAGCGTCCGGCAAAGGCCTGGGCCGCGCTGGTGTCCACTTCCGTGGAACCCGGCGTGTAGGTCATATGCTGGTTGAGGCCATGCATCAGATCGATCAACGCCGTGCGATCGCGGCGTTGCTTGCACTCCTTCTCGGCGAACGCACGCAGGGCGGCGTCGGCTTCGGTCAAACGGGTGAAGCGCAGAAACGGCAGTGCCGACTGGCTCTCGTGTTCGGCCTCACGCCATTCGTCGATATCGACCTGGCCACGGGCGCCGATAATGATCGCTTCATGGGGCTCGTCCATGGTCAGCACATGCAGGATGTTGCCGAACGGATCGAGCTGCGCCCGCACCGGACGCGGCAAGTCGAGCTGCCAGCTAAGCACGTGCTGGCGCTCGCTGTCGTGGGGAGTCAGGCGCAGATACTGGATGCTCGCCCGCACCTTGTCTTCGTAGTGATAGGTGGTCTCGTGGCTAATGGAAAGTCTCATGCGGCCTCCAGATAAGAACTGTGAATCGCGTTACCCAACTGGCGCACCAGCGGGATGAACTCGGTCAGCCAGGCGTGCAGGCCTTCTTCGAGAATTTCATGGATGCCGGTGTAGCGCAGGCGTGCGTCCATTTCTGCCGCCAGGCGTTGTGCGGGACGACCATTGGCCCCCGGCAATTGCGCGAGGATCAGGTCGATTTCTTCGGTGCAGGCGCGCAGGGATCGCGGTACATCGACCCGCAGCAACAGCAATTCGGCGACATGCCGGGCGCCGGGGGCGTCGCGGTAGATTTCCGTGTAGGCCTCGAACGACGACAACGCCCGCAACAACGCGCTCCATTGGTAATACGCATGGGCGGTGCCATCGCTGACCGCTTCGGCCTGATCGCCGGCCATTTCGTAGCGGGCATCGAGCAGGCGCAAGGTGTTGTCCGCCCGTTCGATAAAGGTCCCCAGACGAATGAAACGAAACGCATCGTTACGCATGATGGTGCCGTAGGACGCGCCCCGGAACAGGTGGGAACGTTCCTTGATCCACTCGCAGAAACGGCTCATGCCGTAGCGACTGAGGCCCTGTTCGGCGATGCCGCGAATTTCCAGCCAGGTGGCGTTGATGTTTTCCCACATGTCGGCGGTGATGCGCCCACGCACCGCATGGGCGCTGGCCCGTGCGGCACCGAGGCAGCTGTAGATGCTCGCCGGGTTGGCCGCATCCAGGGCGAAAAAATGCAGCAGCCGTTCGGCATGCAGTTCGCCATGGCGCTCCAGGTAATCGTCAAGGGTGCCGGTGATCAGCAGCGGCATGGCCAGTTCGTGCAAACCATCGCCACGACCGTCCTGCGGCATCAGCGACAGCGAATAACTGATGTCGAGCATCCGTGCGAGGTTTTCCGCCCGCTCCAGGTAACGCGACATCCAATACAAATCCGAGGCAGTTCTACTTAACATGACAGGCTTCCTTTAATCCTCGACCACCCAGGTGTCCTTGGTTCCGCCGCCCTGGGAGGAATTGACCACCAGGGAGCCTTCGCGCAGGGCGACGCGGGTCAAGCCGCCGGGCACGACCCGGGTTTCACGGCCCGACAGGACAAACGGCCGCAAGTCGATGTGGCGTGGTGCAATACCGTTTTCGACAAAGGTCGGACAGGTCGACAGCGACAACGTCGGTTGCGCGATATACGCATGGGGCTTGGCGATGATCCGCGCGCGGAAGGCTTCGATTTCCGCCGCCGTCGCTGCCGGCCCCACCAGCATTCCGTACCCGCCGGAGCCTTGGGTTTCCTTGACCACCAGTTCTGGAAGATTGGCCAACACGTGGGAAAGCTCAGAGGGATTACGACATTGCCACGTAGGAACGTTCTTCAGGATCGGTTCTTCATCGAGGTAGAAACGGATCATGTCGGTAACGAACGGGTACACCGACTTGTCGTCCGCCACCCCCGTGCCGATGGCATTGGCCAGCACCACGTTGCCGGAACGGTAGGACGACAGCAGCCCCGGCACACCGAGCATCGATTCCGGGTTGAAGGCCAGGGGATCGAGGAAGGCGTCGTCGAGGCGACGATAAATCACGTCGACCGCTTTCGGCCCGTCGGTGGTACGCATGTAGACCTTGTCGTCACGCACGAACAGGTCCGCGCCCTCCACCAGCTCCACACCCATTTCCCGCGCCAGGAACGCATGTTCGAAGAACGCACTGTTGAAGCGCCCCGGCGTCAGCACCACCACGCTCGGGTTATCGATGGGGCTTGAGCTTTTCAGGGTATCGAGCAACAGGTTCGGGTAGTGGTCGATGGGGGCGATGCGTTGCGCCGCGAACAGCTCGGGGAACAGGCGCATCATCATCTTGCGGTCTTCGAGCATGTAGCTGACACCGCTCGGTGTACGCAGATTGTCTTCGAGCACGTAATACGTGCCGTCGCCGTCGCGCACCAGGTCGACGCCGGAGATGTGCGAATAGATATCGCGGTGCAGATCCAGGCCCTGCATTGCCAACTGGTACTGCTCGTTGGCCAGCACCTGCTCGGCCGGAATGATGCCGGCCTTGATGATGCGCTGCTCGTGGTAAAGGTCGGCGAGGAACATGTTCAACGCCTTGACCCGCTGGATGCAGCCGCGCTCGACAATCCGCCATTCGCTGGCGGGGATACTGCGGGGGATGGTGTCGAAGGGAATCAGGCGCTCTGTCCCTTGCTCATCACCGTAGAGCGTGAAAGTAATCCCGGCGCGATGAAACAGCAGATCGGCCTCGCGTCGCCGTTGTGCCAAAAGCTCGTCAGGCGTCTCGGCCAGCCAACGGGCAAACTCCCGATAATGCGGGCGGACCTGGCCGCCGGCATCGTACATCTCATCAAAATAGGTGCGGATCATGCCGTACTCCTTGTCACTCGGACGTCCAGACCTTCGCAAGGCCCGTGCCATCGGCATAAACGCTTAGATTTCAATCGGTTGGATAATCAAGACGCACGCAACGCACCAATCCTGTGCGACAAATGCCCCAACCTGATTGCCCCCGCTTCATTGCAAGGCGCTGTGATCGCCTATCACCAGCATAGTCTGTAGGAGCCAGCTTGCTGGCGAAGGGGCCCATGAGTCATGCGTCGCTCTTCGGGGACGCCTTCGCTGGCAAGTCGGATCGCCGCACCGCAGCTCCTACGGGGTCGTGTTCAATGTCCTGTCGGCGAAAATGAAAACGGCCAACCCGAAGGTCAGCCGTCATTGCTGGTTGTCACTGTTCATAAGGTTATGCGAGTCGCCCTCGTACCTCCTGCTTCACACCCCAGCCTTCGATGATGCCGCCCAACGGCTCAACCACTGCTTCGAAACCTTGTTCGAAGTCGCCGATGTCGTCGTAGGTGGCATACATGACCTTGCACAGCTCCAGCGCCCAGGCGCCGTCGTCGCGCACACTGATTTGCGCATTCAGGGATTCACCACGGTGGAAATGACCTGCCGCCCTGCGTGCCCGCTCCTCGTCCGGGAAAATGGCGTAGAACTCGATGGGATGAAACCGCGAAAAGTCAAAACCGCCTTCTTTCATGCGGCGCAGCACACTGCTGCTGATGTCTTCTTGATAGGCTGTGCTCATGAAACGTCCTCCTCAAAACGATGGATAGACTTTCCGTACTCCCTCACCCGCAACCGAACAGCGCGAGCGACGGCAACCGATGTGCCGGCGGGAAACAAGCATGGAGCTGACAAGACCAGACCTTAGCGATTCATTCGCTGATCTCGCCTGCAGAGTAGCCTCAAGATAGAGCCTCTGCCAAGGCCTGGATGTGAATGCGAGAGGTGTTGCTCAGATTGGAGTAATGCCGAGGATTTGAATGCTGTTCTGGGACTTGAGCTCTTTGACGCACGCATCAGTGGTCCGCCCTTCCAGATCGTTCAGATCCAGTTCGGCAGCGACAGGAAGAAGCCGGGCCTTGATGAGCTTGGCGGCACGCTCGTAGTCCGGGCGCTCGGTGCACTCAAAGACTTCGTCGATGGTTTCGCCATGATCATCCACGAAAGTGACTTTCCACTTTTGCATTGGTGCCTCCTCGATAAAACCCATGGATGGGCTTATCTCTATCTCGACCTTGTTAGCTGGCTAATTGTTCCGACTTGCTCGCGAAGAGGGTATGTCAGTTGACAGAATTGTTGACTGATACACCGCTTTCGCGAGCAAGTCGGATCGCCGCACCGCCGCTCCCACAGGATTGGTGCGTAGACAGAAAGATCAGTCGTTACTTGGCTTGTTTATCGCCTGCAACACATACTGAGGCAAGGCGAAGGCGCCGATGTGGATTTCAGGATTGTAGTAGCGGGTGATGATGCCGCTGCCCGTGAAGCGCTGTTGCAGGGTTTCGCGGGACAACTTGCGATAAGCGGTATTGGTGGCGCCCCAGGCGAAGGTCATCGAGCCACCGATGTAGGTCGGCACGGCGGCCTGGTAGAAGTGCCAGTCCGGGAACAGGCTGCGCAGGCGACCGGCGGTGGTCTTCACTTCTTCGATCTGCATGAACGGCGTGCCGTTCTGCGTCACCAGGATGCCGCCTTCGTTCAGGCAACGGTGGCAGGCCTGGTAGAAGTTTTCCGAGAACAGCACTTCGCCCGGCCCGATCGGGTCGGTGGAATCGGAAATGATCACGTCGAACTTTTCAGTGGTGGTGGCGACGAAACGCATGCCGTCGTCGATCACCAGGTTCAGGCGTGGATCATCGAATGCACCCTTGGAGTGGTTCGGCAGGAATTCCTTGCACATGTCGACCACGGTGCCGTCGATCTCGACCATGGTGATGTGCTCGACACTGCGGTGCTTGGCCACTTCACGCAACATGCCGCCATCACCGCCGCCGATGATCAGCACGCGCTTGGCAGCACCGTGCGCCAGGATCGGCACGTGGGTGAGCATTTCGTGGTAGATGAACTCGTCGGCTTCGGTGGTCTGGATCACGCCGTCCAGCGCCATCACCCGGCCCATGCGCGGGTTTTCGAAGATCACCAGGTGCTGGTGCTCGGTGCGCACTTCGTGCAGCAGTTTTTCCATGCGAAAACGCTGGCCGTAGCCTTCGTAGAGGGTTTCCAGGTAGTCGCTGGTCGGGGTATTGCTCATGGGAAGTGCTCCGATGAATGCGGGTGGCAACGGACGGTTACCCGCCCATGATGGCCAATCGAGCGTCTCGATTGACCGGGAAAGGCGCGCATTCTACGTCGCGGAACATGACAGGTCGAACCTTCGTCATCGAAGTACCCGCAGAACATTGTGGGAGCGAGCCTGCTCGCGAAGCAGGCGATGCGGTGTTTCAGTGGCTCCGCGTCATCGTTCTTCGCGAGCAGGCTCGCTCCCACAGGTTCAGTGTCGACGCTCAGAGTTTGACGTTGCCCCGCGGCCCGGCGATGGCCCAGATGATCAGTCCCAGCACCGGCAACAGCGCGATCAACAACACCCAGAGGATTTTCATCCCGGTCTCGGCGCTACTTTTGAACACGTTGATGATGGCCCAGATGTCCAGGACAAAAATGATCAAGGCAACCAGGCTGTTGAACGTGGAACCCATGGTGACGCTCCCAAAGAGTGATATGCCCCCTCAGGATAGACGGTCGTCGCAAGGGTTCCCTTTTATTGACAGTATTTTGCTATCAGACGTGGATCGCCACTTTCAGGGCTTCCAGGGATGGCGCGGCTGCGATGCCGACTTCGGCGCACAATTCCAGCACCCGTGGCAGGTCATTGCCGTAGACCAGGACCACCTGCAGTTCGTCATCGAGCAACTGGCTGAAATTCATCAGCGTGTAGCCACCGTTTTCCTTATTCATGCTGCTCATCTGCACCTGGATGCGATTGAGCGCGGTCAGGGCTTCGGTCTTGGCCAGTTGCTTGGGCTTGAGATTGAACTCCACGCCTGGGCCGAACGACGCGACGATCTGCGCGAACAGGTCCATGCAGGTGTCAGCCTGGAACAGCACCGTTTCCGGCAGGCTGCCGACCACCACCCACTCACCCAGCGGGATCGGGAAGGTTTCGTCGTAGTTGATGTCCGGATTGGCGGTCAGGAAAGCCTCGGGATCGGCGTAGGCCTGGGCCGCCTCGTCCGCGACCTTGAGAATTTCGTCTTCGCCCATGCACCCGGAGCTGATTTTGCTGATGAGTTCGACGAGTGCGGCTTTCATGGGGAGGATCCTGTAGCGAGGTGAATTTTGAGGGCGCGAAGGATACCGCAAGGATAGATTCGAATGCCCAAAAAAGATCGCAGCCTTCGGCAGCTCCTACATTGAGTGGTGTACACCTGTAGGAGCTGCCGAAGGCTGCGATCTTTTAAAGCAATCAGCCAACCAGTTTCTGCAACTGAGCAACGGTATCGGAAGCACCCATGGTTTTAGCAGCCTCCAGCGCGGTGATGCCATTGGCGTCCTTGGCTTTCGGGTCGGCGCCCTTGCTTACCAGGTAGTCGACCACTTCGACGCGGTTGAACATCGCTGCCATCATCAGCGCCGTGCGGCCATCGAAGGACGAGCCTTCAACCTGGGCGCCGCCGTCGACCAAGGCCTTGATCACCGCCAGGTCGCCCTTGAAGGCGGCGCCGGCAATCGGGCTCTGGCCGTTGTCGTTGCGGATTTCCGGATCGGCTTTGTGCTCCAGCAGGACTTTTACCGTGTCCACATGACCGTGATACGCGGCCAGCATCAGCAAGGTATCGCCCTTGTGGTTACGCAGGTTCGGCGGCAAACCCTTGGTCAGCAGCGCGGCCATCATCGCCGCATCGCCCTCCCGTGCCTTGTTGAATACCTGTTCGGTGAATTCGGCGGCTTCTTCGGGGGTCATCTGGCGGCTTTTGTCTGACATTGGGCACTCCCTTTTCTGTCATTCGTAAAAGCCGACAGTTTCCCGAGCGCCCCCGGCACTGTCACTTGTTTTTTCTCATGGGCCGCCATAGCCAGATTCAATAGCGGTACTTGCCGCAGTGAATGTCGGACAACAACTGCTCAGTGACCTGCACGTAAGTCTGCGTCCCTGGCAACCAGGCATAGATCGGGTCATCGCCGGTTTTACCCGGGTCGAAGGCCTCGTCCTTGAGTCGAGTCTTCTGATATTTGAAAGTCCCGGTGGTTTCCATTTTCACTTTCACCCGCAGGAACAACGGCACCGCATAGGCCGGCATTTGCTCGCGGGCGAAGGCCAGTAGCTCACTGAAGTCCAGGGTTGCCAGGGATTCGGCAGGTGTGATCGCCGCCATCCCGGCCCGGCCATTGGTGTTGCGGATTTCCACGCCATAGGCCACGGCTTCGGAAATAAGCGGGTGTTGCAGGAGGATGTTTTCGACCTCCGTGGTCGAGACGTTTTCGCCCTTCCAGCGGTAGGTGTCGCCCAGGCGGTCGACAAACTGCGCATGCCCAAAGCCGATGTTGCGCAACAGGTCGCCGGTGTTGAAGTAGCGGTCACCCTTTTCGAACACATCCTCAAGCACGACCTTGGCGGTTTTCTGCGGATCGGTGTAGCCGTCCAGCGGTGCCTTGTCGTCGATTTTTGCCAGCAACAACCCCTGCTCGCCCTTGGCGACCTTGCGCATCAGGCCATTGGCCTGACGAATCGGCGCGCCGCTGTCATGGTCGTACGCGACCAGCTCCCAGGACATCAGGGAAAAACCGATGGTGTTGTCGAAATTGAGAATGTTGGTGAAACCGATATTGCCGTCGCTGGCGGCGTACAGCTCGCAGATGTGATTCACCACAAAGCGCGTCTTGAACTCGTTCCAGGCACCGGGACGCAAGCCGTTGCCGATCATTTTCTTCACATCGTGCCGGCTGTCGTCGGCGCTGGGCGGTTGATCGACCAGGTAGCGGCACAGTTCGCCGACATAACCGATGGTGGTCGCCCGGTACTTGCGCGCGTCGTTCCAGAACTGACTGGCGCTGAATTTGCGGCGGATGGCGAACCCGCTGGCACCACTGACGGCCGACCCCCAGCACACGCAAAGGCCCGTGGCGTGGTACAGCGGCAAGGTGCAATAGACGACATCGTCGGGGCGCATGTCCAGGGCGATCATGCCGAAGCTCGCCGAGCTGCGCATCCAGCGTCCGTGCTTGAACACGCCAGCCTTGGGCAGCCCCGTGGTGCCCGAGGTGTAGATATAAAAACAGGGATCGTCAAAGAAAACCTGCCGGCTGCTGACCGGGTTGTCGCTGGCATCGTCGAGACTGGCGGTCATCAGGTTGATGAAACCTTCAGGCGCGATACCCGGTTGGCGAGAGGTGTCCTGATCGGCGACGAACCAGGTTCGGTCAGCCTTGATCGACACCCGATCACGCACCGCCAGGTATGCCGGGACCAACTCCTCACCGACAATGATCGCCACCGGCGCCACCAGATTCACACTGTGCACCAGGGTATCGCGGGTCTGCGAGGTATTGAGCAGCGCACTGATCGCGCCGACCTTGGCCACCGCAAGAATCGTCACCAGCAGTTCCGGACGGTTCTCGATGAAGACCGCCACCACATCACCCTTGCCGATGCCTTGGCCGATCAGGTGATGGGCGATGCGATTGGCCCATTGGTTGACCTCGGAGTAACTGAGCGTCACGTCGCCTTGCAACAGCGCCGGGCCATCCGGGTTACGCAACGTGGCTTGCTCGAAACTCCAGCCCAAACCACACGTTTGGGTCGGGTCCTTGACGTTGGCGGCCTTCATGCCCTTCACCACCCGAGGGATGGCCTTGGCGATGGAAGGCAGCTTGCGGAGCATCATGCTCCAGGTAATCGTGTCGTTCGACGTGCGACTCATGATGCTCCCGTTCGATCTTTTTATTGTCGGGCTGCGATGACTGAGCCCGAAAATACGTCAACGGTTCTTGAGCTGTACACGCGGTTTTTGAAATGTTTTGTATCCGCGATCTTGATCTACGATCTTGATCTGCGATTGATACAGGGCCAATCGTGAACCCCCGCACACGCAATGGTTCCATCGAAGCGCCGAGCGACCGCGCAAAATGCAGGATGCACGATGGCCGTTCATGCAGAATGCACGAAAGAAAGAATCACTACAGATGCTAACAAGTTGTTTTATAAGGTTATTTACAAACAACCAAGGCTGGCACAATCACTGCAACCCTCTCCGTATGCTTGCCATTCAAGAGCCAACGGAGCTGAAAGACATGAACCTGATTCAGGAAAAATTTTCGTCCCTGTTCTCCAACTTCGAAGTCACCACCCAGGCCCGTCCCGACGGTGGGATCCTGCTGACCCTGAACGGCGGCGAAGGCAAAGTGTTCAAGCGCTCGATTTCCTACCAGCAATTGCACAATGGCGACCAACTGACGTGGGTCATCAGTGCGATTCGCCGCGACCTCGCCGAACAAGCCAGTGAACTGCCGCAGATTTCCATGCTGCAGAGCCAGCAACGGTTTGCGCTGCCGACTTATCACTCGCTGTAAAAAACATTGTGGAAAAACCACTGTAGGAGCGAGCCTGCTCGCGATAGCGATCTGTCATTCAGCATTGATGTTGACTGACACTCCGCTATCGCGAGCAGGCTCGCTCCTACAAGTTGTGTAGTGCTTAGAAGGCAGCAGGATCGATCCGCGCAAAGCTGTCGACCGTGACGTGTCCTACCAGCTCTCCACCCTCGCGAGCCAGCCCGCACGTGGCCATCCCCGCCGTGCGCGCCGCGTCGAGTTCTTCGACGATGTCCGACAGAAACAGAATCTGCCCCGCCTCAAGGTTGATCGCCTGGGTGATGTTGGCGTAGGACTGCGCCTCGCGCTTGGGTCCTGAAGTGGTGTCGAAGTAACCACTGAACAACGGTGTCAAATCCCCCGCCTCCGAGCAGCCGAAGATCAACCGCTGGGCCTGGATCGAACCGGACGAGTAAACAAACAGTTGAAAGCCGTCCTGATGCCAGCGCTTGAGCGCTTCAACGGCGTCCGGGTACACGTGCCCCTTCAACTGCCCGGCCTGATACCCCTGCTCCCAGACCATTCCCTGCAACGCTTTCAACGGCGTGGCCTTGCGGTCTTTGGCGATCCAGCCCAACAGGATCTCGATGACCCGCTCGACGTCGGCATTCGGTTCGTTGCTGTCGCGGCGCACGGCAGCCAGTTGCTCCGCCACATCGGCGCGTTCGGCGTGCTGACGGACAAACGCCGGCAAGTGTTTGGCGGCATAGGGGAACAGCACGTCGAACACAAAACTCACCGCGCTGGTGGTGCCTTCGATGTCGGTGAGAATCGCTTTGATCGGCATCGACTCAGTCCTCCAGGCGCGGGAATTGGTTGGCGATGTCTTCGCCGGTGAAGTTGGCGACCCAGCCTTCCGGGTTGTTGAACAGACGGATCGCGACGAAATGCGGATGTTCGCCCATGTCGAACCAGTGCTTGGTGCCGGCCGGCACCGAGATCAGGTCGTTCTTCTCGCACAGGACCGCGTAGACGTAATCGTCGATGTGCAGGGTAAACAGGCCACGGCCGGCGACGAAAAATCGTACTTCATCTTCGCCGTGGCGATGTTCGTCGAGGAACTTGGCACGCAGTTCGGCTTTTTGCGGGTGATCGCTGTTGAGGCTGATCACGTCGACAGTGACGTAACCGCGCTCGGTCATCAGCTGGTCGATTTGCTCCTTGTAGGCGGCGATCACTTCTTCCTGAGTGGCGCCCGGCTGGATCTTCGCCGCCGCTTGCCAGCGGTCGAAACGCACGCCCTGCTCGGCCAGGGTCGAGGCGATGTCTTCGAAATGGGTCAGCACCTTGTTGGGGATTTCAGGGCTGGAGACGTGATAGACGGACAGGCTGCTCATCTGGGCAACTCCTTAACGGTTCATGCTTTAAAGAGCGAGCGCATCTTCAACTCGCACTCGAACAAAAATTCAAAGGCCTCGATCTGCCGCAGGGCATCGCTCATGCGCGCGCCCCAGGTGTACAGGCCATGGCCACGGATCAGGTAGCCGACGCAATCGGGATGGGCGTCCAGCCAAGGCTGCACCTTGGCGGCCAGGCGCGCAATGTCCTGGTCGTTGTCGAAAATCGGCACGCGCACCCGGGATTCGTGGGTCGTCACACCGCTGAAGGCCTTTTGCAGTTCGTAGTCTTCGAACTCGATGAAGTCTTGCGGCGTCAGGCGCGACAGCACGGTGGCGTTCACCGAGTGGGTGTGCAGCACCGCACCGATCTCCGGGCGCCAGCTGTAGAGCTGGGTGTGCAGCAGGGTTTCGGCGGACGGTTTCTTGCCCGGTTCCAGGCTGTTGCCCGACAGGTCAGTGGCCAACACGTCGTCCATGCCCAGTTGCCCCTTGTGCTTGCCGGAGACAGTCAGCAAGGCTTCGGTCGGCGACAGGCGGGTCGAGTAATTGCTGCTGGTGGCCGGCGACCAGCCGCGGCCATACAGAAAACGCCCGGCGTCGATGATTTCCTGGGCGAGTTGTTCACGGGTAAGGCTCATGGCCTGTCCTCTTGCATACGTGTGGCAATGATAACGGCAGCCGCGACGGCTGCGAGACTGGCAATACTAAATGTCCATGCCGCGCCTAGGGCATTCCAGCTGTAGCCTGAATACAACGCGCCCAACGCACCGCCGGTGCCGGCCAACGCGGCATACAGCGCCTGGCCCTGGCCTTGCTGGCGCGCACCGAAGCTACGTTGCACGAATGAAATGGCAGCGGCGTGAAAGCTGCCGAACGTCGCCGCGTGCAACACCTGGGCGAACAACAGCACCCACAAAAATTCGGCCAACGATCCGAGCAGTAACCAGCGCAGCGCAGCCAGCAGAAAACTCGCCATCAGTACCCGGCGCAGGGAAAACCGCGCGAGGATCTTGCTCATGGCCAAGAACATCAAAACTTCAGCGACCACGCCGACCGCCCAAAGCATGCCGATCACGCCCCGGCTGTATCCCAGGTGCTCAAGGTGCAAGGTCAGGAACGTGTAATACGGCCCGTGGCTCATCTGCATCAGCGCCACGCAGCCGTAAAACGCCAACACACCGGGGTTGCGCAGTTGCTGGAGAAATCCCTCCCCGGTCAACCGTTCACCCTGAATCGGTTGCGCGTTAGGCACCCACAAACTGCTGACCACGATGCCGGCCAGGATCAGCACCAGCGCCGCCGGGTAGATGTCCAGGCTCAGCCATTCGAACAAACGGCCCAGCGCGACCACGGTGATGATGAAACCGATCGAGCCCCACAGGCGAATCTGGCTGTAGCGCGAGGTCTGGCCCTGCAAATGCGCCAGGGTGATGACTTCGAACTGCGGCAACACCGCGTGCCAGAAGAACGCATGCAAGGCCATGACCATCGCCAGCCAGGCGTAGGTCTTGCTGACGAAAATCAGCGAAAAGGTCAGCAGTGCGCATACCGCACCAAAGCGCACGATGGCCAGTCGCCGACCGGTGTAGTCGCCCAGCCAGCCCCAGATGTTCGGCGCCACGCAGCGCATCAGCATCGGGATCGCCACCAGCTCGCCGATGCGCGCGGCGCTGAACCCCAGGTGATCGAAGTACAGCGCCAGAAACGGCGCTGTCGAACCGAGCAAGGCGAAATAGAACAGATAGAAACTGGAGAGCCGCCAGTACGGGAGCGCCGCAGTCGCCATCAGACGGCTGCGACCATGAAGTCAGCCATTTACAGCTGACCCAGCACCGGCGTGCTCACACGCACATCGGCGTTCTGCCCGCGGTGACGCAGCAGGTGATCCATCAGCACGATGGCCATCATCGCCTCGGCAATCGGCGTGGCGCGGATGCCCACGCACGGATCGTGACGGCCCTTGGTGATCACTTCCACCGGGTTGCCATGGATGTCGATGGAACGCCCCGGCGTGGTGATGCTCGACGTCGGCTTCAGCGCCAGGTGCGCAACAATGGGCTGACCGGAGGAAATGCCGCCGAGAATGCCGCCTGCGTTATTGCTGAGGAATCCTTCCGGAGTCATTTCATCGCGATGCTCGGTGCCACGCTGGGCGACGCTGGCGAAACCGGCACCGATTTCCACCCCCTTGACCGCGTTGATGCTCATCAGCGCATGGGCCAGTTCGGCGTCGAGGCGGTCGAAGATCGGCTCACCCAGGCCCGGCATCACACCTTCGGCGACCACGGTGATTTTCGCGCCGACCGAATCCTGGTCGCGACGCAACTGGTCCATGTAGGCTTCCAGTTCCGGCACCTTGTCCGGGTCCGGGCTGAAGAAGGCGTTCTGCTCGACCGAATCCCAGGTCTTGAACGGGATTTCAATCGGCCCGAGCTGGCTCATGTAGCCGCGAATGACGATGCCCTGGCTGGCCAGGTATTTTTTCGCAATCGCACCGGCCGCGACGCGCATCGCGGTTTCACGGGCCGAGCTGCGACCGCCGCCGCGGTAGTCGCGCTCGCCGTACTTGTGGTGGTAGGTGTAGTCGGCGTGGGCCGGGCGGAACAGGTCCTTGATCGCCGAGTAGTCCTTGGACTTCTGGTCGGTGTTGCGGATCAACAGGCCGATGGCGCAACCGGTGGTGCGACCTTCGAACACGCCGGAGAGGATTTCGACTTCGTCGGCTTCCTGGCGCTGGGTGGTGTGGCGGCTGGTGCCAGGCTTGCGGCGGTCCAGGTCACGCTGCAGATCCTCCAGGGATATCTCCAGCCCCGGCGGGCAGCCATCGACAATGGCGACCAACGCCGGGCCATGGCTTTCGCCCGCGGTGGTGACAGTGAACAGCTTGCCGTAGGTATTGCCGGACATGCAGGACGCTCCGTGAAATGAACCTGAATACGTAATGCGCGCCAGTATACGCAGGCTACCCAAGTAGTTCATCCTCGAACCTTATGGGTGCCCGTGAGTCCAACCGGCATCTTCTTGATGATGGCGCGATGATGCTGCGAGTTCTAGCCTTGAGCCTTACCCTGATTTCCGGCTTCGCCCAGGCGACTGTCCTGCAACGACCGATCACATTGGATACCGGCACCGGCGAGCTTTTCGGCTCGCTGTTGCTGCCAAAATCCGACAATCCGGTGCCGGTTGTCCTGATCATTTCCGGCTCCGGTCCTACGGATCGTGACGGAAACAACACCGATGGCGGGCGCAATGACAGCCTCAAGCGCCTGGCCTGGGTGCTGGCCAAACACAACATCGCCAGCGTGCGTTACGACAAGCGCGGCGTGGCCGCGAGCCTGGCGGCGACCCCGGATGAACGCAACCTGACGGTGGAAGCCTACGTGGCCGACGCCCAAGCCTGGGGCCGAAAGCTCAAGACCGATCCGCGTTTCGGCCAACTGATCGTGCTGGGGCACAGCGAAGGCGCCTTGATCGCCAGCCTCGCTGCGCCGGACATCGATGCCGACGCGGTGATTTCTGTCTCCGGCAGCGCAAGACCGGTGGATCAGGTCATTCGCGAGCAACTGGGCAATCGCCTGCCGCCACCGCTGATGCTGCGCAGCAATGAACTGCTCGACAGCCTCAAGGCCGGGAAACCCGACGACAATGTGCCGCCCCCCTTACAGGTGATTTTCCGCCCGAGCGTGCAGCCTTACCTGATTTCCCTGTTCCGCCAGGACCCGGCCGCGGCATTTGCGAAGCTGAAAATGCCGGCGCTGATCATCCAGGGCAGCAACGACATCCAGGTCGGCGTCAATGACGCAAGACTGCTCAAGGCGGCCAAACCGGACGCCGAACTGGCCTTGATCGAGGGCATGAACCACGTCATGCGCATCGTGCCCAACGACGTCAAACGCCAACTGGCCTCCTATAAAGACCCGCAGTTGCCCCTGGCGGCGGAACTGGGCACGCGAATCCTCGGGTTTATTGACGGACTTCGCACCAGTTAACCCCTCCAGTCCTGGGAAAAACGGCCGATAAGCCTTTGTCGCCAGCACATTGGCTGGCGACAAGCTGAGCTTGGACAGGATCTCGCCGTTATGACTGACACCCAGACTTCACCCGACACCAGCGCTGAAAAAGACGCACCGCCAGCGGTCGAGCTGCCCTGGGCGGACGTCCACGTCGAGCACCACAAGATGCTCCGTCTGGCGCCGTTGCAGACTGACCGCAACACCGGCGGGCGCCCGTTGCGCTTTGTCGAATCAGGCTATGCCGAACGCAACGACAAGGAACGCAGCCTGATGCGCATGAGCATCACCCTGCCCGGCCAACGCGTACGCAAGGAACAGAATCATCTGGACGTGTGGGTCGATCACGCCGAAAAACGCGTGCATTTCGGACCGCAAAGCGGACTGCAGATTGAACCGCTGAACCGTGGCATTGGCCGCTACATGGCGGCCCAGGGCATCAACTGGGCGAAGAAGCGCTGGCCGACCTACACCGTCGACGGCTTTGACCTGAACAACAAGGATGCACTGAACGAAGACACCCGCCTGCGCCGCGATCACTTTTTGCGCGTGCACGGTTTCGACGTGGTGTATGCCGATGCCCAGCATTTGAAAGGCAGCGTCAAGGCCGTCAAGGTCGGCGACCTCTCTGGCGACTGGAACAGCGAAAAACTGCAGGTCGTGGAAATTCTCGAGGCGGCGCAGATGCTCCAGCAAGCCGAACAGAACCTCGCCGAGCAGGAAGTCAAACTCAAGAAACACGAAGAGAAAGTCAGCAAATACAAACGCGAAGACGCCGGGCTGCGATTCACCATCACCTGCCTGGTGGCATTCGCGGTGTTTCAGGCGGGGTTATTGATCTGGATTGCCACGCACCGTTGATCGGCGGTGCGGTCATTTCTTGTAGGAGCGAGCTTGCTCGCGATGGACGTTAACGATAACGCGTGCTTTCTGGATAAACACATCGCCCTCAGGTCCATCGCGAGCAAGCTCGCTCCTACAAAGGTCAGACGCGAGAAGCAAACAACGCCTGATGCTCACGGCACTGCTGCGCGCTCAACATGAACACACCATGGCCGCCACGCTCGAACTCCAGCCAGGCGAAGTCGACTTCCGGGTACAACGCCTCGACGTGCACCTGGCTGTTGCCCACTTCGACAATCAGCAAGCCCTTCTCGGTCAGATGATCCGCCGCCTCGGCGAGCATGCGCCGCACCAGGTTCAAACCGTCATCACCGCAGGCCAGGCCCAGTTCCGGTTCGTGCTGGTATTCGTCCGGCATGTCAGCGAAATCTTCCGCATCGACGTAGGGCGGGTTCGACACGATCAGGTCGAAACGCTGACCCGGCAAGCCCTCGAAACCGTCGCCCTGCACCGTGTACACACGCTCATCGACACCATGGCGCTCGATGTTCTGATTGGCCACTTCCAGTGCTTCGAACGACAGGTCCGCCAACACCACCTCGGCATGCTGGAACTCGTAGGCGCAGGCGATGCCGATGCAACCGGAACCGGTGCACAGGTCGAGAATCCGCGCAGGCTCGGTAGCCAGCCACGGGGTAAAGCGGTTTTCGATCAACTCGCCTATCGGTGAGCGCGGGATCAGAACGCGCTCATCGACGATGAACGACATGCCACAGAACCAGGCCTCGCCCAGCAGATACGCGGTAGGCACCCGATCTTCGATGCGGCGCTTGAGCAAAAGCTGCAGGTGAACCACTTCGTCCTCTTCCAGATTGCAGTCGAGGTAGCTGTCGGCGATTTCCCACGGCAGGTGCAGTGCGCCCAACACCAATTGCCGGGCTTCGTCCCAGGCGTTGTCAGTGCCATGGCCGAAAAACAGATCCTCCCCATGGAAGCGGCTGACAGCCCAACGGATATGGTCACGCAGGGTGCGAAGGCGGGAAGTGATCACGACGGCAAACTCCAGAAAAATCGACGGGCGATTCTACCAGTCAAACGACGTCACGACGACGCGGGAAACTACCGATTCAAATGTAGGAGTTATCCATTTTTTCGTCAGGCTATTGAACAAAACGTGACTATTGACAAGGCTACAGGCCAGCAACGACGGCACCTACGATCGTAGCGATTCACAGAACCGCTCAGCCAGAGGACAATGGCGCAAAAGCCCCACTCCAAGGAGCCCCAGAATGTCTGTTCCAAAAACGATGTTTCAACTCAGCGGCCGCGGTTATGCAGCGGCCAATCTGAGCCATGCCACGCTGGTCATCATCGATGCCCAGAAAGAATACCTCAGCGGTCCCCTGGCCCTGAGCGGCATGGAAGAAGCTGTCGCGAACATCAAGCAATTGCTCGCCGCTGCCCGCGCCTCCGGCCGGCCGATCGTGCATGTCCGCCACCTCGGTACGCTCGGCGGCTTGTTCAACCCCCAGGGCGTAGGTGGTGAGTTCATTCCGGGCCTGGAGCCACAGAGCGATGAAACCGTCATCGGCAAATTGTTGCCAAGCGCCTTTCACGGCACCGAACTGGCAAAACGCCTGGAAGACCTCGGCGCCCTTGACCTGATCGTCTGCGGCTTCATGAGCCACTCCAGCGTCAGCACCACGGTGCGCGCCGCCAAGAACCTGGGCTTCCGCTGCACCCTGGTGGAAGACGCCTGCGCCACCCGCGACCTGCCTTACAAGGGTGGCGTGCTCAGTGCCGCACACGTTCATCAGACGGAAATGGCGATCATGGGCGACAACTTCGCCACCCTCGCGCTGACCCGTGAACTGATCTGATCGACGCTCAATGAGCGGCCTGGAACGCCGCTCATCCGTAAAAACCTCCCATTTGCCATAATTGTCTTAGCCTCAGGAACATCCCGGTCAACTCCCGGTCGAAGGGCCGATACCCATTGAGGAAGGTCGGAATGAAGTTATCCGATGGTTTTGACGCTCGCCGCTTGCGGCCCAAAGGCCAAAGCAACTGGCGTTTTCGAATCGGCGCGACGTTCGCGGCATTGCTGGCGATGTGCGGCGTGTTGCTCGCCATGGCCGGTATCGCCAGCCTGCTCGGCCACGCACCCGCCCTCGGTGAATTGAACACCAGCCGCACCGGTGCTGCCGTGATCCTGGCCATCGGCCTGTTCGTGCTGTACCTCGGTGTCTGGCTATGGCGCCGTTGCCGTCGTCGCTCGCGGCAGTCGCGGGAACTGGCCATGTCCCCGCACCTGATGAAAAAACACGACTGAGCCAAGCGCCGCGCGCGTTTTTGTCGCGCCCGATTCGCTTCGAGTTGGGTAAACTGGCCGCCCTTCGCGGAGGCTGACATGCAAGACGACGATTTTTCCCTGTTCAAAAGCGCGATCCAAGGCGTCAAACCGATCAAGCACGATCGCGCCGAAACCGGCAAACCCAAGGCTGACCGCGCGCAGATTGCCAAGCTGCGTCAAGCGGCGACCGTACGCACCGAATCCACCACCGTCGACGGGCTGTCCGATCAGTTCGTCATCGACGTCGGCCCTGAAGACGAGTTGATGTGGGCGCGTGACGGCGTGCAGGAAAACCAGATGCGCAAGCTCAAGATCGGACAGATTCCGTTCGAAGGCAGCCTCGACCTGCACGGCATGAGCGTGGAAAAGGCCCGGGAAACCCTCTGGGCGTTCCTGGCCGAAGCCACCAAATTCGAAATCCGTTGCGTGCGCGTCACCCATGGCAAGGCTGTTCGCCTGGACGGCAAGCGGCCGATGATCAAAAGCCACGTCAACACCTGGCTGCGCCAGCATCCACAGGTGCTCGGCTTCACCTCGTGCCAGGCGAAACATGGTGGTGCCGGCGCCGTTTATGTGATGCTCAAACGCACCATGATGGAAGGTCGCGACGAGTAAAGCTGACGCGCCGCGCTTGCAGCGTCGTGTCCGTCACCGTACCCTTGCCCTTTGCGTAAAATCCCACAGGTAGTTTCATGTCCCTGGAACAGAATTACACGGCGATCCTCGGCCAGCTCGGCGAGGACGTTTCCCGCGAAGGCCTGCTCGACACGCCAAAACGTGCCGCCAAAGCCATGCAGTACCTCTGCCGCGGCTATGAACAGACACTGGAAGAGGTCACCAACGGTGCCCTGTTCAGCTCCGACAACAGCGAAATGGTGCTGGTCAAGGACATCGAGTTGTACTCGTTGTGCGAACACCACCTGTTGCCGTTCATCGGCAAGGCTCACGTCGCCTACATCCCGAGCGGCAAGGTCCTGGGCCTGTCGAAGGTCGCGCGCATCGTCGACATGTACGCCCGCCGCCTGCAGATCCAGGAAAACCTCAGCCGCCAGATCGCCGATGCGGTCCAGCAGGTCACCGGCGCCCTGGGCGTTGCGGTGGTGATCGAGGCCAAGCACATGTGCATGATGATGCGCGGCGTGGAAAAGCAGAATTCGACGATGATCACCTCGGTGATGCTCGGAGAGTTCCGCGAAAACGCTGCCACCCGCAGCGAATTCCTCAGCCTCATCAAGTAATTCGCGGCACGAAGAAAACCGGCATTCATCGCCGGTTTTTTTTCGCCTGCAAAAAATCAGGTAAGCTGCGCGCCCTTCTTCATTCGCACCGTGAGGCTTTCAACGTGTTCGTAAAAGCGCTTCGTGTCGGCCTTGGCCAACTGATCATCTTCATCGACTTCATTACTCGCCCAAGCAAGAAGAAGCGCCCCGCCGCTGCTCAGGCTCAGGTCGAATCCGCCGCCAAGGGTCTGACCCTGTATCAATTCCACGCCTGTCCGTTCTGCGTGAAGACCCGCCGCACCCTGCGCCGCCTGAATGTGCCGGTGGCATTGCGTGATGCGAAAAACAACGAACAGGATCGCCAGACCCTGCTGGAGCAAGGCGGTAAGATCAAGGTGCCGTGCCTGCGTATCGAAGAAAATGGCCAGACCACCTGGATGTATGAGTCCAAGGTGATCATTGATTATCTGGATAAGCGTTTCGCGGCGGCCTGATTTGTCTGTGGTGTTTTGACTGACGCCATCGCGAGCAGGCTCGCTCCCACAGTAGAACTTTGTTGTGAACAGGATTTGTGTTCAAAACAGATCCAATGTGGGAGCGAGCCTGCTCGCGAAGAGGCCTGCACCGGCACCGCAAAATTTCAGACAAAAGTAAACCGGCCCTTGCGCCGGTTTATTTGTTTTCAGGCTGCTTGCGCTGTCTGCGCCTGTCGCACCACCGCCGCCAACCGCTTGAGCCCCTCATCCAGCCGCGCCGGATCAATGTGGCTGAAGTTCAACCGCAGATACCCCGGATGATTATCCGGCTCAGGGAAGAACGGTTCCCCCGGCATGAACGCCACGTCGTTGGCCAGCGCAGCGTTGAGCAAACTGCGGGTATCTTGCGGCTGCTTGAGTTTCAACCAGAAAAACAGCCCGCCCTGCGGCACGTTCCAGTCCGCCAGATCCGAGAAGTGAGTTTCCAGCGCAGCCTGAAACGCATCCCGACGCCCCCGATAAAAGTCGCGCAACTCACTACGGTGTTGCTGATATTTCTCGCTGCCGATCCATTGCAGTGCCTGCCATTGGCCGACCCGGTTGGTGTGCAGATCCGCCGACTGCTTGAGTTTCAACAGATGGGGAAACAGGTCCGGGCTGGCGATCAGGTAGCCGATACGCAAACCCGGCAGCAGGGTTTTCGACACGGTCCCGGTATAGATCCAGCTGGCCGTCTTCAAGCGGCTGACAATCGGCGTGGCGCTGCCACCGTCGAAGGTCAGTTCGCGATAAGGCTCGTCTTCAATCAGCGTCACGCCGAATTCATCGAGCAACGCCGCCACCGCGTCGCGTTTGGCTTCGCTGTAACGCACCGCCGATGGGTTCTGGAAGGTCGGGATCAGGTAGATGAAGGCCGGGTGGTGGTGTTCCAGGCGAGTGCGTAGCTCAGTCAAATTCGGCCCGTCAGCCTCCAGCGGCACGGTCAGGCAATCGGCGCCGAACAGTTGGAAAATCTGCAATGCCGCCAGATAAGTCGGCGCTTCGAGCAGGATTTCGGTGCCCTTGTCGATGTACAGCTTGGCCGCAAGGTCGAGGGTCTGCTGTGAGCCGCTGACCACCAGCACCTGGCTTGCCTCGCATGCCACTCCCAACGCTCGCGCCTCGGCGGCCAGCGCTTCACGCAGCGCCGGCTCGCCTTCGCTCATGCCGTATTGGCCCATGGAAACCGGCATCTTGGCCCAATCGACCTTCGGCAACATGGCTTCGGCCGGCAGACCACCGGCAAACGACATCATCTGCGGACGCTGGGCCGCGGCGAGGATTTCACGGATCAAAGAACTTTTAAGGCGTGAGACACGTTCGGAAAAAGCCATGGGGATCACCGGTAGCGAGGCATGTGAAAAATGAGTCAAACTTATTGACCGAAATTACGCCTCCCCGAACGGATACGTCAACATGCTTGACCTTAAAAACCCGCTTTCCCAGCAGCAGGCCATGGAAGCGTTTTTCTTCGGCTACCAGGCCTTCACCTCCAAGGCCGATGAAATGCTCGAACGTCGCGGCCTGAGTCGGGTGCATCAGCGCATCGTGTTTTTCATCGCCCGTTATCCGAACCTGAGCGTGAAGGAATTGTTGGCGTTGCTCGGCGTGAGCAAGCAGGCGTTGAACATGCCGTTGCGGCAGCTGTTGGAGATGCATCTGGTCGACAGCGTTGCGTCCGAAACCGACAAGCGTAAGCGCCTGCTGGAGTTGACCGCCGAAGGCGTTCGCTTTGAGCAAGCATTGCGTCGCGAGCAGGTGAAATTGCTGGAGCGGGTGTTTGCCGAAGCCGGGGAGACGGCGGTGAATGGGTGGCTGGCGGTGAATCTGGCGTTAGGGAAAAGTCATTCGCAGGCCGAATGAGAGTTTGCCTGATGAATGTGCATTGGCTGATCAGCCCCCTTCGTCGGAACGCCGCCCGGAGCAAGCCCGCCCCCACAGTGATTGATGGTGCCCACAAATCTTGTGACTGACCGGTTTTCCTGTGGGAGCGGGCTTGCTCGCGAAGGCGTCTGAACTGGCGATATATTCCTATCGCCAAAAAAATCGTCAACAAAACCAAAAACATTATTTGCATTCTTTGTATACAAAAGCATAATCCACTTCGTGCGAGTTCCTGACCAAGCGGTCAACAAATTCGCAAGTACCTCAAAGGGCCGCTGCCACCCTCATGGGTCCGTCCCTGGAAATAACAATAAAACTCTTGAGGAGTATTCGCTGTGGAAAGCCGCAAATCCGAAGCACCGACGCTGGAAATCTCGCCGCCATTACGCAATGGCTTGCTGGAACGTCTGTTCAAACTCAGCTTGCACGGCACCACGGTGAAGACCGAGCTGATTGCCGGTCTGACAACCTTCATCACCATGGCTTACATCATTTTCGTCAACCCCAACATCATGGCCGACGCCGGGATCGATCACGGTGCGGCGTTCGTCGCCACCTGCATCGCCGCAGCACTCGGTTGCCTTTTGATGGGCCTGTACGCCAACTGGCCGGTCGGCCTGGCACCGGGCATGGGGCTGAACGCCTTCTTCACCTACACCGTGGTCGGCACCATGGGCTACAACTGGGAAACCGCCCTCGGCGCGGTGTTTGTGTCCGGTGTGTTGTTCATGATCCTGACCTTCTCGCGGATCCGCGAATGGCTGCTCAACAGCATTCCGGTCAGCCTGCGCTTCGCCATGGGCGCCGGCGTGGGTCTGTTCCTGGGGCTGATCGGCCTGAAAACCGCGGGCATCGTCGTCGATAGCCCGGCCACGCTGATCAAGCTCGGCTCCCTGCGCGAACCCGGCCCGCTGCTCGCCGCCGTGTGCTTCCTGATGATCGCCATCCTCAGCTATCACAAAGTGTTCGGCGCGATCCTCATCAGCATCATCACCGTGACCCTCGCCGGTTGGGGCCTTGGGCTGGTGCACTACGAGGGCATCATGTCCGCCCCGCCGAGCCTGGCTCCGACCTGGATGGCCATGAACGTTGTGGGTGTATTCAACATCAGCATGGTCAGCGTGGTGCTGGCATTCCTTTTCGTGCACATGTTCGACACCGCAGGCACCCTGATGGGCGTTGCCCAGCGTGCCAACCTGGTGGGGGCTGACGGCAAGATCGAAAACCTTTCCCGCGCCATGAAAGCCGACAGTGCTTCCAGTGTGTTTGGTGCGGTGGTCGGTGTTCCGCCGGTCACCAGCTACGTGGAAAGTGCTGCCGGTGTTGCAGCGGGTGGTCGGACTGGTCTTACCGCAGTGACCGTAGGTGTGCTATTTATTGCAGCCATGTTCTTCGCACCGCTGGCCGGGATGATTCCTGCCTATGCAACCGCGGGTGCACTGATTTATGTAGCGATGCTGATGATGGGCGGCATGGCCCACATCGAATGGGACGAAGCCACCGACAGCATTCCGGCGATCGTTACCGCAATCATGATGCCGTTGACCTTCTCGGTCGCCGACGGCATCGCGCTGGGCTTCATCACCTACGTGGCGATGAAGGCAGGCACTGGCAAGTACAAGGAAATTTCCGTAAGTCTGTGGGTGCTCTGCGCGATCTTCATCGCCAAGTTCATCTTCCTGTAAACCTTACGCGGGACCCGCTTGAAAACAGCCTCACCCCGTCGGGTGGGGCTTTTGTGCAAATGGAGGAAAGTGATGAGTCTGGAAACCTGGCTGCTGTTCAGCGGCGCTGCGCTGATAGTGATCCTGATCCCGGGGCCGCTGTCGTTGCTGATGATCAGCAACAGTCTGAATTACGGCCTGCGCCGCTCCTGTCCGGCCTTTCTTGGCGGCGTATCGGCATCGATCTGCCTGCTGAGCGCATCGGCGCTGGGCCTGGGTGCGTTGTTGCTGGCATCGGAACAGCTGTTCAGCGCCCTGAAGATTCTTGGCGCCCTTTACCTGTTCTACCTCGCCTGGCAGAGCTGGCAGCAATCGCGCCTGCCTTCCCATGGCGCTGAAGTGCCACAAGCCGCGCCGGTGCCACGCTTTCGTGCACTGTTCGGGCGTGCGTTCATGCTGGGCGCGAGCAACCCGAAGGACATCCTGTTCTTCGCCGCTTTCCTGCCTCAGTTCTTGAGTGCCGAGCAGCCGTTCCTGCCGCAGTTGCTGGTGATGATTGTCACTTGGACACTGCTGGATCTGGCCTGCAAGTTGGCTTATGGCCTCGGCGCCCATGGTGCCGCGCGGTATCTGCGCAGCGGCAAGGGGCAGAGCTGGTTCAACCGGGTGAGTGCGGGGTTGTTCAGTGGGGCGGGTGCAGCGTCCCTGCTGAGCCGCTAACAGCAAAAGCTTCGCGAGCAGGCTCGCTCCCACATTGGATTTGCGGCGCTCCCACCCCCATGTGGGAGCGAGCCTGCTCGCGAAAGCGGCCACACAAGCACCACATTTCTCCAGACGAAAAAAAGCCCGCAGTGTGAGCGGGCGAAAGACCAAAGAAGCTATATGCGCAGTCGCTTCCAGGGTGCAGCTGCTGCCTGGGGGATCAGCTGCCGCGGTAGGTGGAGTAGCTGTAAGGCGAAATCAGCAACGGCACGTGGTAGTGATCCTGCTCGGCGGAGATGCCGAAACGCAGCACCACCACATCCAGGAAGGCAGGCTCCGGCAGCTTGACGCCACGGGCGCGGTAGTAATCGCCGGCATGAAACTGAACCTGATAGACCCCGGTGCGGTAGTCATCGCCTTGCAGCAGCGGTGCATCGACACGGCCATCGCTGTTGGTTATCGCGCTGGCGACCAATTCCAGGTGCGAACCTTCAACGCGGTACAACTCGACCTTGATCGAGCTGCCCGGGCAACCGTGTGCTGCGTCCAAAACGTGTGTAGTCAAACGTCCCATTGATTCTGCGCGCCTGCCTGCGTGGAGCAGTCAGACTTCGCGCCTCCCGAAGTCAGTTGAAAAGGAGACCGCACCGATTCGGAGCACGAAAAGCTGCGGCGAGCGACTGATTAAGACACTTTTCAAAAAAATTGTACACAATAAAAACGACATTTTTCGTATTACCCCCGCCACCCGCAGATTTACCGTCGATTTCCCGCCAAACCGCACAGCCTATGAACCTCTCAATCAATAATTGACCAGTCAGGCAGATTTCTTGCAGGCTCACGCCAATAGCAGTAAAAGATGACAGTCGGTGAAAAATGCGAAAATTCAGGCTTACAAAGTGAATATAAAGTTGTATACAATCAGCCCATCGCTGTGACGCCAGCCTGCCATCCAGTTTTCAGCTGCGTCACACCAACCGTCATCATCGAATAAGAAGGAAGCCTGCAGTGAGCGCTGACTACCCACGCGACCTGGTCGGTTACGGCAGTAACCCTCCGCACCCACACTGGCCGGGCAATGCCCGAATCGCCCTGTCGTTCGTACTCAATTACGAAGAAGGCGGCGAGCGCAACATCCTGCACGGCGACAAAGAGTCCGAAGCGTTCCTCTCGGAAATGGTTTCTGCCCAGCCGCTGCAAGGCGCGCGCAACATGAGCATGGAATCCCTCTACGAGTATGGCAGCCGTGCCGGCGTGTGGCGGATCCTGAAGCTGTTCAAGGAATTCGACATTCCGCTGACCATCTTCGCCGTGGCCATGGCCGCCCAGCGTCACCCGGACGTGATCCGCGCCATGGTCGATGCCGGCCACGAGATCTGCAGCCATGGCTATCGCTGGATCGACTACCAATACATGGACGAAGCCCAGGAACGCGAGCACATGCTCGAAGCGATCCGCATCCTTACCGAAATCACCGGCGAGCGCCCGCTGGGCTGGTACACCGGCCGCACCGGCCCGAACACCCGTCGCCTGGTGATGGAAGAAGGTGGTTTCCTCTACGACTGCGACACCTATGACGACGACCTGCCCTACTGGGAACCGAACAACCCGACCGGCAAGCCGCACCTGGTGATCCCGTACACCCTGGACACCAACGACATGCGCTTCACCCAGGTCCAGGGCTTCAACAAGGGCGACGACTTCTTCGAATACCTGAAAGACGCGTTCGATGTGCTCTACGCCGAAGGCGCCGAGGCACCGAAAATGCTGTCGATCGGCCTGCACTGCCGCCTGATCGGCCGTCCGGCGCGTCTGGCTTCGCTCAAGCGCTTTATCGAATACGCTAAAAGTCATGAACAGGTGTGGTTCAGCCGTCGCGTCGACATCGCGCGTCACTGGCAAGAAACCCACCCGTACACAGGGGCTGGCAAATGAGCACCTTTCAAACCGTCAAACCTTCGAGCCTGAGCCGCGACGCCTTCGTCGCCGCTTTCGCCGACATCTACGAACATTCGCCATGGGTGGCCGAGAAGGCCTACGACCTGGGCCAGGATGCCTCGATCGACCAGATCGAAACCCTGCACCAGCGCATGAGCGACATCCTGTTGAGCGCCGATCACGCAAGCCAACTGGCCCTGATCAACGCTCACCCGGACCTGGCAGGCCGTGCGGCCGTCCAGGGCCAACTAACCGAAGCCAGCACCCATGAACAGGCTGGCGCCGGTATTCACCAATGCACGGCCGAAGAGTTCCAGCGCTTCACCGAGCTGAACGACGCCTACAAGGCCAAGTTCAAGTTTCCCTTCATCATGGCGGTAAAAGGCAGCAACCGGCATCAGATCCTCGCAGCGTTCGAAACGCGCATCCACAACCCGGTCGACACCGAGTTCAAATGCGCGCTGGCGGAGATCAACAAGATCGCCCTGTTCCGATTACTGACCCTATAGCAAGCCTGGCCCATGTGAATTCATGAACGCCGAATTCACTCCGGGCCTTGCAAGCATCCCAAGCCACTTATTTAAAGGCAGACAAGAAGAATGAAAGCTTACGCCGTACCTTTCGAGAAGTTCGTCAACCTGGCCGATGCCCGCCTGGGCACCAAAATCATCTCGGTCACCGATGACTGGTTCGCAGACGCCAACCGTCTGTTCCAACCGACCCCGGCCGTATGGAAGGAGGGCGTGTTCGATGATAACGGCAAGTGGATGGACGGCTGGGAGTCGCGCCGCAAGCGCTTCGAAGGCTTCGACAGCGCAGTGATCCGCCTGGGCGTACCGGGTTCGATCAAGGGCGTCGACATCGACACTTCATTCTTCACCGGCAACTTCCCGCCGTCGGCGTCCCTGGAAGCCTGCTTCCTGGCCGAAGGCGAGCCGAACGAAAACACCCAGTGGGTTGAAGTGCTGTCCGCCGTCGAGCTGCAAGGCAACAGCCACCACTACCACGAAATCAACAACGACCAGGCCTTCAGCCACCTGCGCTTCAACATCTACCCGGATGGTGGCGTGGCCCGTTTGCGCGTGTACGGTGTGCCATTCCGTGACTGGTCGGCTACCGGCGACAACGAGCAAGTCGACCTGGCCGCAGCCCTCAACGGTGGCCGCGCCCTCGCCTGCTCCGATG
The DNA here is from genome assembly GCF_057839025.1 of Pseudomonas sp. KH_046_1. NCBI lineage: Bacteria > Pseudomonadati > Pseudomonadota > Gammaproteobacteria > Pseudomonadales > Pseudomonadaceae > Pseudomonas > Pseudomonas sp. KH_046_1. The sequence goes on along the minus strand of NZ_CM174481.1, from coordinate 1,860,715 downwards.
AACACTTCGGTCGCATGAGCAACATCCTCAACCCGGGCCGTGGCATCAACATGGGCGACGGCTGGGAAACCGCGCGTCGTCGTACCCCGGGCAATGACTGGGTCATCGTCGCGCTGGGCCATGCCGGCGAAGTCGAGAAAGTCATCGTCGACACCCTGCACTTCAAGGGCAACTACCCGGACAGCTGCTCGATCCAGGGCGCCTTCGTGAAGGGCGGTACCGACAGCCAGATCGAAACCCAGTCGTTGTTCTGGCGCGAACTGCTGCCAAGCCAGAAGCTGGAAATGCACGCCGAGCACACCTTCGCCGAGCAGATCAAGGCACTGGGCCCGATCACCCACATCCGCCTGAACGTGTTCCCGGATGGTGGTGTGAGCCGCCTGCGTGTATTGGGCAAAGTAGCGAAGTAATGCTGAGCCTGTAGGAGCGAGCCTGCTCGCGATGGTCGTTAACGAAAACGCGCTCAACCTGAATGAATGCGGTGTCTTGACGTTTTTCGCGAGCAGGCTCGCTCCTACAAAGAACCACAAACACTAAACAAAGAAGAACAGCATGCGCACACTGACGATTGAACCGCTGACCAAAGAAGCCTTCGCCCCTTTCGGTGACGTGATCGAAACCGACGGCAGCGATCACTTCATGATCAACAACGGTTCGACCATGCGCTTCCATAAACTGGCTGTGGTCGAAACCGCAAAGCCAGAGGACAACGCGATCATCAGCATCTTCCGCGCCGACGCGCAGGACATGCCGCTGACCGTTTGCATGCTGGAACGCCACCCGCTGGGCAGCCAGGCTTTCATTCCGCTGCTCGGCAACCCTTTTCTGATCGTGGTCGCGCCACTTGGCGATGAACCTGTATCAGGCTTGGTCCGCGCCTTCGTCACCAACGGCAGGCAGGGCATTAATTACCATCGCGGCGTCTGGCACCACCCGGTGCTGACGATCGAAAAGCGGGATGACTTCCTGGTGGTTGATCGCAGTGGCACAGGCAATAACTGCGATGAGCATTTTTTCAAAGAGGATGAGCGTTTGATCCTCGCCCCCCACCAATAAGAGAAGGTCTGATCACTCGACAACAGAGTGACAGGCGAGAGGTAAAGACTGTGGAAGCACATCTGTTGGAATGGCTGAACCTGAGCGTGCGCTGGGTTCACATGATTACTGGCGTGGCCTGGATCGGTGCGTCGTTCTATTTCGTATGGCTGGAAAACAACCTCAACCGGGTCAACCCGAAGAGCGGCCTGGCCGGCGATCTATGGGCGATTCACGGTGGCGGGATCTACCACCTGGAAAAATACAAGCTGGCTCCACCGACCATGCCGGACAACCTGCACTGGTTCAAATGGGAAGCCTACTTCACCTGGTTATCGGGGGTCGCACTGCTGTGCGTGGTGTTCTACTCCAACCCGACCCTTTACCTGTTGGCCCCTGGCAGCAGCCTGAGCGGTCCCGAAGGCGTATTGCTGGGCCTCGGCTCGCTGTTCGTCGGTTGGTTCATCTACTCCTTCCTGTGCGACTCGGCCCTCGGCAAACGCCCTGCCCTGCTTGGCGCAATCCTGTTCGTCCTGATCATCGCCGCGGCCTACGGCTTCAGCAAAGTGTTCAGCGGTCGGGGTGCGTACCTGCACGTCGGCGCGATCATCGGCACCATCATGGTCGGCAACGTGTTCCGCATCATCATGCCGGCGCAACGCGCACTGGTAGCGGCTATCGCCGAGAACCGCACGCCCGATCCGGCGCTGCCGGCCAAAGGCCTGTTGCGTTCACGTCACAACAACTACTTCACCTTGCCGGTGCTGTTCATCATGATCAGCAACCACTTCCCGAGCACCTACGGTAGCCAGTACAACTGGTTGATCCTGGCCGGGATCGCGGTACTGGCGGTGTTGGTACGTCACTACTTCAACACCCGTCACGACAGCCACAAGTTTGCCTGGACCCTGCCGGTGGCAGCGGTGGGCATGATCTGCCTGGCCTACGTGTCCGGTCCGAAGCCGATGTCCAGCGCCCCTGAAGTGGCCAACGCTCCAGCGAAAATCCAATACCAGCCGCTGCCGGAAACCGCAGTGGGCGGTGGATTGAAACCCGTTGAAGCCAAACCTGCAGAAGCACCTGCTGCCGCTCCGGCTCAGGCATCCAATGCCGGCCCGGGTTTCGACAAGGTGCACAGCGTGATTCAGGAACGTTGCACGGTCTGCCACTCGGCCAAGCCAACCAGCCCGTTGTTCAGCGCGGCCCCGGCCGGTGTGATGCTGGACACTCCCGAGCAAATCCGCCAGAACGCACCGCGGATTCAGGCGCAAGCCGTCGCCAGCCAGATCATGCCACTGGGCAACATCACCCAGATGACCCAGCAGGAACGTGACCTGATCGGTGCCTGGATTGTGCAGGGAGCCCAGACCAATTAATCGTTAAAAGCTTCGCGAGCAGGCTCGCTCCCACAGGTGTTGCATGACCTGTGCGGGAGCTGGCTTGCCTGCGAATGGCCGCAAAGCGGCCCACCTGATTCGAATACAGCTGCCGGCAGCACTGCAGCTGTAAATCACAAGAATAAAAAGATCCGAGGTGTTGCATGTCCGAGCTATCCGAAGCGCGCATCCCCGACGCACCCGCCATTCAGCGTTTGCCCCTCTTGCAACTGATCCTGGTCGGTTTGCAACATGTTCTGCTGATGTACGGTGGTGCCATCGCGGTACCGCTGATCATCGGACAGGCCGCTGGCCTGAGTCGTGAAGAAATCGCCTTCCTGATCAACGCCGACCTGCTGGTGGCGGGTATTGCCACCATCGTCCAGTCCCTCGGCATCGGCCCCATGGGTATTCGCATGCCGGTGATGATGGGCGCCAGTTTCGCCGCCGTCGGCAGCATGGTCGCCATGGCCGGCATGCCCGGTATCGGCCTGCAGGGGATCTTCGGCGCGACCATCACCGCCGGGTTCTTCGGCATGCTCATCGCCCCGTTCATGTCCAAGGTCGTGCGCTTCTTCCCGCCGCTGGTGACCGGTACGGTCATCACCTCGATCGGTTTGTCGCTGTTCCCCGTGGCCGTGAACTGGGCCGGCGGCGGTGCCAGCGCCGCTGAGTTCGGATCCCCCATTTATCTGGCCATCGCCGCACTGGTGCTGGGCACCATTCTGTTGGTGCATCGCTTCATGCGGGGTTTCTGGGTCAACATCTCTGTCCTGATCGGCATGTGCCTGGGCTACGTGCTCTGCGGCCTGATCGGCATGGTTGACCTGAGCGGCATGAGTCAAGCGCCATGGCTGCAATTCGTCACCCCGCTGCATTTCGGCATGCCGAAATTCGAGCTGGCACCGATCCTGTCCATGTGCCTGGTGGTGGTGATCATTTTCGTTGAGTCCACCGGGATGTTTCTTGCGCTGGGCAAGATCACCGGCCAGGAAGTCTGCCCACGGATGCTGCGTCGCGGCTTGCTGTGCGATGCCGGCGCCTCGTTTTTCGCCGGTTTCTTCAACACCTTCACCCACTCCTCCTTCGCCCAGAACATCGGCCTGGTACAGATGACCGGCGTGCGTTGCCGCTCGGTGACCATCGTTGCCGGCGGGTTGCTGATCGTCCTGAGCCTGCTGCCCAAAGCCGCGTTTTTGGTGGCGTCGATTCCTCCGGCAGTACTGGGCGGCGCAGCGATTGCGATGTTCGGCATGGTCGCCGCCACCGGGATCAAAATCCTCCAGGAAGCCGACATCGGTGACCGTCGCAACCAGTTGCTGGTGGCGGTGAGCATCGGCATGGGCCTGATCCCGGTTGTACGCCCGGAGTTTTTCGCCCACCTGCCCGTGTGGATGAGCCCGATCACCCACAGCGGCATCGCCATGGCCACCCTCAGCGCGCTGACGCTGAACCTGCTGTTCAACATCCTTGGTGGCGCCGAACGCGCGGCCATCAACGACTGCCAGGCTCACACCCATTGATCTGACGGATAACCAAGGGGGCCTGCCTGTGGCCAGCCCCCTGGCCACAACCTGCGCCTCAAAAATAAAAACAAGAGGGAGCAACAGATGATTCGGACACAAACCAACCTGCTGTTGGGTGCTGGCCTGCTGGCCGCGAGTCAGGCCATGGCCGGCGATCTACTGCTGTGGCAGACCAACAGCCTGAGCTACCTGTATGGCAAGAACTTCGCGATCAACCCGGCGATCCAGCAGACGATCACCTTCGAACACGCTGACCGCTGGAAGTACGGCGACAACTTCATGTTCATCGACAGCACCTACTACAACGGCGAGCAAGACCGAAACAAAGGCGTTCACGCCTATTACGGCGAGTTCAGTCCGCGCCTCTCCTTCGGCAAGATCCTCGACCGCCGTTTCGAATTCGGCCCGATCAAGGACGTGCTGCTGGCCATGACCTACGAGAACGGCGAAGACGACACCGAGGCCTACCTGATCGGTCCCGGTTTCGATCTCGCGGTACCGGGCTTCAACTTTTTCACCCTGAACTTCTATTACCGCCAGACCGAAGGCTCGCGCCCTGGCGATGATGTCTGGCAAATCAGCCCGGCCTGGTCCTACACCCTGCCACTGGGCAACTCAAACCTGTTGATCGACGGCTACATCGACTGGGTGGTGGATAACGACCAGAACGCCCGCGGCACCTATCACGCCAACCTGCACTTCAACCCACAGATCAAATACGACCTGGGCAAAGCCCTGGGTTGGCGCGAGAAACAGGTGTATGTCGGCACCGAATACAGCTACTGGAAAGACAAATACGGCGTCCAGGACAGCTCCCGTTTCAACACCAATGAAAACACCGCCAGCCTGCTGGTAAAGGTGCACTTCTGATGCTGCTCTGCAACCGTGCCCCACACCTGTCGTCGGTGCGCCGTTGCGGAGCACTTGAGACCTGGCCGAGGAGTCAGTATTCTCCGCGGCCGCCCAAATCCGGTTTAAAAAAAAGCCCGGATGTAAAACCTGACCAGAAAGCCAACTTATCCCGGCACTGGCAGGCACCAAGGCACTCCAAAACCCCTCTCAATCGACCGCTCTTGAGCCGCCGAACGGGAGTTTTTTTGCTTTTTGAAAGCCTTGGCCCAGCTCTTGCTAACAGCACTAAAGCTGACCGAATGGATGATTTTTTACCGCTACAGAAACAGGCGCCACACCAGAGCGCCGACCTTAAAAAAATAACGTGGAACCACCTACTTTTTGGGAGCAACCGAATGAAACGTACGTGCACTAGCCTGATGCTGGCGGGATCATTGCTGGCGGGGGGTCAGGCCATGGCCGGCGACTTGCTGCAATGGCAAAACAACAGCCTGTCCTACCTTTACGGCAAGGACTTCCAGGTCAACCCGCGCATCCAGCAGACGGTGACCTTTGAACACGCCGACGGTTGGAAATACGGCGACAACTTCTTCTTCATCGACAAGATCTTCTACAACGGCAAGGAAGACCATTTCGCGGGCGAGAACAGCCATTACGGCGAGCTCAGTCCGCGCCTGTCGTTCAACAAGATCTTCGACCAGAAGTTCGAGTTCGGCCCGATCAAGGACGTGCTGCTGGCCATGACCTACGAGTTTGGTGAAGACGATACCGAGTCGTACCTGATCGGTCCTGGTTTCGACCTGGCCATCCCGGGCTTCGATTACTTCCAGTTGAACTTCTACAACCGTCACACCGAAGGCGACCGCCCGGGCGACGACATCTGGCAGGTCTCGCCGGTCTGGTCCTACACCATTCCGGTGGGTGGCTCGGACGTGCTGATCGACGGCTTCATGGACTGGGTGGTCGACAACGATGTCAACAGCAAAGGCGAATACCACGCCAACCTGCACTTCAATCCGCAGGTCAAATATGACCTGGGCAAGGCGTTGAATCTGGGTGCCAAGCAGCTGTACGTCGGTGTCGAGTATGACTACTGGAAAAACAAGTACGGGATTGAAGACAGCCAGGGCTTCAAGACTGATCAGAGTGTGACCAGTTTCCTGGTTAAGGTTCACTTCTGATCCGGCGACGTCTGTAAAGACGCCTTCGCGGGCAAGCCCGCTCCCACAGTGACTGTCGTCGAATTCAAATTTTACTTACGACGAAGCTACCTGTGGGAGCGGGCTTGCCCGCGATTGGCTGCACCACAAATCTCAAACGGGGACGACAGGCTCTGCCAACCCCAGAAACCGGCACAACTCGCCGCGCTTGGCCAACGCATCACGCCGCCCCAGCTCGATCAACTCGCTGCAATACCCCGCCTCGAACAGCAGGTAACTCAAAACCCCCGCCCCGCTGGTCTTGGTCGCACCCGGCCCGCGCAGAAACAGGCGCAGTGCCGCCGGCAATTCCTGACGATGGCGCGCAGCAATCTCATCGATCGGCTGGCTCGGCGAAATAACCAATACGTCCACCGGCGCCACTCCCAAAGCGCGGGTGGGTGTACCGTCGGGCATCAGGTGACTGAACTGGTTCAGGCGCTGCAACAGCTCGATGTCGCTTTCCAGGCTGTCAATGAACGTACTGTTGAGCATGTGCCCGCCGATCTGCGCCAGGGTCGGCTGCTGACCGGTGTAGCTGCGCAGCAAGGGTTGTTGCGGGTCGACCCCGCGGGGGTTGCCGCTGACGCCCACCACCAGCACCCGACTGGCGCCCAGATGCAGCGCCGGACTGATCGGCGCCGACTGACGCACCGCGCCATCACCGAAATACTCTTCGTCGATTTTCACCGGAGCGAACAGCAGCGGAATGGCCGAACTGGCGAGCAGGTGTTCAACGGACAAGCGGGTGGGAACGCCGATGCGTCGATGGCGCAACCAGGCATCGATCTTGCCGCCGCCCTCATAGAAGGTGACTGCCTGGCCGGACTCATAGCCGAACGCGGTGACCGCCACCGCATGCAATTGCTTCTGTGCGATCGCTTCGGCGATGCCGCCCATATGCAGTTTGTCGTTGAGCAAATCCCGCAGCGGAGAACTGTTGAGCAGCGCCACCGGCACCTGGGCACCGATGCCGAGCAAACTGTGGCTGACAAAGCGGCTGGCCTGGCGAATCACCCCGGGCCAGTCGCTACGCAACACCAGATGACTGCGAAAGCCCTGCCAGAAGGCCGTCAGGCGTTCGATGGCGTTACGAAAGTCCATTGCACCGCTGGCGAGGCTGACGGCGTTGATCGCGCCCGCCGAGGTGCCGACGATCACCGGAAACGGATTGCGTGCCCCCGGCGGCAGCAATTCGGCAATCGCCGCCAGCACCCCGACCTGATAGGCCGCCCGAGCCCCGCCACCGGAAAGAATCAACCCTGTTACCGGTTCAACTGGACTCATGCACAACTCTCCATGGTGCTTGATGGGATTTCGTTGTTTCGACCTATTCCCTTGTAGGAGCGAGCTTGCTCCGGGCGGCGTTCCGACGATGGTAGCCAAGATAACGCTGGGCGGCTGACACCCCGCGGCGTTTTCACGACCATCGTCGGAACGCCGCCCGGAGCAAGCTCGCTCCTACAGGGGATCGGGATTCAACCGCGCTTGGCGTACAGCTTGGGCTCGCCCGGTGGACGACTCTTGAAGCGGCGGTGGGCCCACAGGTATTGCTCGGGATGCTCGCGCAGAACGCTTTCGATCCATTGGTTGATGCGCAGGCAGTCCTCTTCTTCGGTTTCGCCGGGGAAGCCTTCGAGCGGCGCATGGATCACCAGGCGATAACCGCTGCCGTCCGCCAGACGCTCCTGGGTGAACGGCACCACCAGCGCCTTGCCCAGCCGCGCAAACTTGCTCGTGGCGGTAACGGTCGCGGCCTGAATGCCGAACAGCGGCACGAAAATGCTTTGCTTGGCGCCGTAGTCCTGATCCGGTGCGTACCAGATCGCCCGCCCCGAGCGCAGCAATTTGAGCATGCCGCGCACGTCTTCGCGTTCTATCGCCAGCGAGTCGAGGTTGTGCCGCTCGCGGCCCTGGCGCTGGATGTAGTCGAACAGCGGATTCTTGTGCTCGCGGTACATGCCGTCGATGGTGTGCTGCTGACCGAGCAACGCCGCGCCGATTTCCAGCGTCGTGAAGTGCAGGGCCATCAGGATCACGCCCTTGCCTTCGCGCTGGGCCTGCTGCAAATGCTCCAGCCCTTCGATATGAGCGAGATTGGCCAGGCGCTTGCGCGACCACCACCAGCTCATCGCCATCTCAAAGAAAGCGATACCGGTGGAGGCGAAGTTTTCCTTGAGCAGGTGTTTGCGTTCGGCGGTGGTTTTTTCAGGAAAACACAGCTCCAGATTGCGCTTGGCAATGCGCCGTCTGTCGCCGGCCACTCGATACATCAAAGCGCCCAGTACACGACCGATCCACAGCAGTGCCGGGTACGGCAACTGGACGATCAGCCACAACAGCCCCAGGCCACACCACAGCGGCCAGAAACGTGGAGATAGAAATGCTTTTCGAAAACGCGGGCGATCCATTAATGCTTCCGGAATGACAATGGCCGCGCATTCTACATCGTTCGACCCGGCTTGCGGCCCGCGGGCGTTCTCGTTATAAGTCTCGGCACTTTTAGTGACAAGTCGTTGTATGCCGACCATGAGCCAAACCGAACCGCTAGACCAAGATCCCGTGTTCCAGTTGAAGGGCAGCATGCTGGCCATTACGGTGCTGGAACTGGCCCGTAACGACCTCGAAAGCCTCGATCGGCAACTGGCCGCCAAGGTCGCCCTGGCGCCCAACTTCTTCAGCAACGCGCCGCTGGTACTGGCCCTGGACAAACTCCCGGCCAACGAAGGCGCGGTCGATCTGCCAGGGCTGATGCGCGTTTGCCGCCAGCATGGCCTGCGTACCCTGGCGATCCGCGCCAGCCGCATCGAAGACATTGCCGCCGCCATTGCGGTGGATTTGCCAGTACTGCCACCGTCCGGCGCCCGGGAGCGTCCACTGGACCTGACCGAAGGCGAACCGAAGAAAAAACCGGAAAAACAGCCTGAACCGACCATCAAGCCGACGAAAATCATCACCTCGCCAGTACGCGGTGGCCAGCAGATTTATGCCCAGGGCAGCGATCTGGTGGTGATCTCCTCGGTCAGCCCGGGGGCGGAACTTCTCGCCGATGGCAACATCCATGTATACGGCCCGATGCGTGGTCGCGTGTTGGCCGGCGTCAAGGGCGACACCAAGGCGCGGATTTTCTGTCAGCAAATGAGTGCTGAACTGATTTCCATCGCCGGGCATTACAAGGTTTCCGAAGATCTGCGCCGCGACCCTCTATGGGGTTCGGGTGTGCAGGTCAGCCTGTCCGGCGACGTGTTGAACATCATTCGGCTTTAACGGATACTGCCGCATTTTCCAAGCATCTCTAAAACGTAGCGAAAACGGCTCAAACGAAGTAGGAAAAAGGCCGAAAGCAGTGTTTACCGGGGGTAAACGCCGCTCAAACCGGATTCCAGCCAAGGCTGTCCGACTGCAGTAGTTTTTCAGGAGATGTTTTTCAGGGACTGAAAAGTCCTTCTTCCTTAGGGGTGAAACACCTTGGCCAAGATTCTCGTGGTTACATCCGGCAAGGGTGGTGTGGGTAAGACCACCACCAGCGCCGCTATCGGTACCGGCCTCGCTCTGCGCGGCCACAAAACAGTGATCGTCGACTTCGACGTGGGCTTGCGTAACCTCGACCTGATCATGGGTTGCGAGCGCCGCGTGGTGTATGACTTCGTCAACGTGGTCAACGGCGAAGCCAACCTGCAACAGGCCCTGATCAAAGACAAGCGCCTGGAAAACCTCTACGTGCTGGCCGCCAGCCAGACCCGCGACAAAGACGCGCTGACCGTCGAAGGCGTGGAAAAAGTCCTGATGCAACTCAAGGAAGACTTTGAGTTCGTGGTCTGCGACTCCCCGGCAGGCATCGAGAAAGGCGCCCACCTGGCCATGTACTTCGCCGATGAAGCGATCGTCGTGACCAACCCGGAAGTCTCCTCGGTACGCGACTCCGATCGCATGCTCGGCCTGCTGGCCAGCAAGTCCCGTCGCGCCGAACGCGGCGAAGACCCGATCAAGGAACACCTGCTGATTACCCGCTATCACCCGGAACGTGTGAGCAAAGGCGAAATGCTCGGCGTAGAAGACGTCAAGGAAATCCTTTCGGTGACCCTGCTCGGCGTGATCCCTGAATCCCAGGCGGTGCTCAAGGCATCCAACCAGGGTGTTCCGGTGATTCTCGACGACCAGAGCGATGCCGGCCAGGCCTACAGCGATACCGTTGACCGCCTGCTGGGCAAGACCGTGGATCATCGATTCCTTGATGTACAGAAGAAGGGATTCTTCGAGCGCCTGTTTGGAGGCAACTAAGCAATGAACCTTTTTGACTTCTTTCGTGCCAACAAAAAGCAAAGCACCGCGTCGGTAGCGAAAGAGCGTCTACAGATCATCGTGGCGCACGAACGCGGCCAACGCAGTACCCCGGACTACCTGCCGGCCTTGCAAAAGGAACTGGTCGAGGTGATCCGCAAGTACGTCAATATCGGGTCCGATGACGTGCATGTCGCACTGGAAAGCCAGGGCAGCTGCTCGATTCTGGAACTCAATATCACCCTGCCAGATCGCTGAGTCGGTCCGGCTGGAGCCACGGCGGCTCAGGTCCCTTCTGCAACCGGAAGGGACCTGAGCCGCCGTTGGCGTTTGTTACGAGGCTGTTTTAATGCCGTTGTCCAACATCCACATCATCCATCAGGATGCCGCCGTACTGGTGGTGAACAAACCGACCCTGTTGCTCTCTGTCCCTGGCCGGGCCGATGACAACAAGGACTGCCTGATTACCCGCCTGCAGGAAAACGGCTACCCGGAAGCGCGAATCGTCCACCGGCTGGACTGGGAGACTTCCGGCATCATCCTGCTGGCCCGCGATCCGGATACCCATCGCGAGCTGTCCCGGCAATTTCACGACCGCGAAACCGAAAAGGCCTACACCGCCCTGTGCTGGGGTCAGCCGGAACTGGACAGCGGCAGCATCGACCTGCCGTTGCGCTACGACCCGCCGACCAAGCCACGGCATGTGGTCGATCATGAATTCGGCAAACATGCGCTGACCTTCTGGCGCGTGCTCGAACGTTGTGGCGACTGGTGCCGCGTTGAGCTGACACCGATCACCGGCCGCTCTCACCAGTTGCGTGTGCACATGCTCTCGATTGGTCATCCACTGCTGGGTGACGGGCTCTATGCCCATGAACAGGCTTTGGCGGCCTGGCCACGCCTGTGCCTGCACGCCAGCATGCTCAGCTTCACCCATCCGCAGACCGGTGAGCGCCTGCGCTTCGAGTGCCCGGCACCGTTTTAGGCGCAAGTACACAAAACCCTGTGGGAGCGAGCTTGCTCGCGATGAGGCAGGCACATCCAACATTGATGCTGGCTGACACTCCGCCATCGCGAGCAAGCTCGCTCCCACAGGGATCTCCTCCAGATTCAATTTCGATGACCAGCCCCACATTCAGTGCGACGCCATTTACCAAGCCAATACGTTAAACTGGCGCCACTGCTGTCTGGAGCTACTTTATGCGCGAAGAGTTGAACCAAGGCCTGATCGATTTCCTCAAGGCCTCCCCTACCCCGTTCCATGCCACCGCCAGCCTTGTTCAGCGTCTGGAAGCGGCGGGCTATCAACGCCTCGACGAGCGCGAGCCGTGGAATACCGAAGCCAACGGTCGCTACTACGTCACCCGCAACGACTCTTCGATTGTCGCGATCAAGATGGGCCGCCATTCACCGTTGCACGGCGGCATTCGCCTGGTCGGCGCCCACACCGACAGCCCGTGCCTGCGCGTCAAGCCGCAACCGGAGCTGCAACGCCAGGGCTTCTGGCAACTGGGCGTCGAAGTCTATGGCGGCGCGCTGCTGGCGCCATGGTTCGACCGTGACCTGTCCCTGGCGGGCCGCGTAACCTTCCGGCGTGATGGCAAGGTCGAGAGCCAGTTGATCGACTTCAAGGCACCGGTCGCGATCATTCCGAACCTGGCGATCCACCTCAATCGTGAAGCCAACATGGGCTGGGCCATCAACGCCCAGACCGAACTGCCGCCGATCCTCGCGCAATTTGCCGGTGACGAGCGCGTGGACTTCCGCGCAGTGCTCACCGACCAGCTCGCCCGCGAACACGGCCTGAATGCCGACGTGGTGCTCGATTACGAGCTGAGTTTCTACGACACCCAAAGCGCTGCGGTCATTGGCCTGCACGGCGACTTCATCGCCGGCGCGCGCCTGGACAACCTGCTGTCGTGCTATGCCGGCCTGCAAGCGCTGCTGACGGCCGACACCGGCGAAACCTGCGTGCTGGTCTGCAACGACCACGAAGAAGTCGGTTCCTGCTCGGCCTGCGGTGCCGACGGCCCGATGCTTGAGCAAACCTTGCGTCGCTTGATGCCTGAAGGTGATGAATTCGTACGCACCATTCAGAAATCCCTGCTGGTTTCGGCTGACAACGCCCACGGCGTGCACCCGAACTACGCCGACAAACACGACGCCAACCACGGCCCGAAACTCAACGCCGGCCCGGTGATCAAGGTCAACAGCAACCAGCGCTACGCCACCAACAGCGAAACCGCCGGGTTCTTCCGACACCTGTGCATGGCTGAAGAAGTGCCGGTGCAAAGCTTCGTGGTGCGCAGCGACATGGGCTGTGGTTCGACCATCGGCCCGATCACCGCCAGCCACCTTGGCGTGCGCACCGTGGACATCGGTTTGCCGACGTTCGCCATGCACTCGATCCGCGAACTGTGCGGCAGCCATGACTTGGCGCATCTGGTCAAGGTACTGAGCGCGTTCTACGCCTGCCGCGAATTGCCGTAAACCTTAAAAAGCATCGCGAGCAGGCTCGCTCCCACATTGGATTGCATTTCAAATGTGGGAGCGACGGTGCGGCGATCCGACTTGCTCGCGATGACGGCAGCACAGAAACCCCAACACCATGATCAAATCGACTCACCTCTGATACACATCACACCGGCCGCATCAAAAGCGGCCTAGACTTCAAGTATCCCTTCGACAAGGCTGTCTCCATGATTTCGATGTCTTCCTTCCACGCCATGCTGATTCCGATTCTTGCCGGGATGCTCCTGCTGGCCGTCGGTTTCAACTTTCGCGATAAAAATGCCGGTGTGTTTGCCATGTGGATCGGCATGCTGACCATTCTCGCCACCGTGGTGATCAAGATCCTCGCCAAACTCAACGAATAATTCATCGCCCTTGGCTCGCATTGATTTTGACGGGCTCGTACACTCGGTCGATCCGCTCCCTGCGAGGTTGACCGCCTAGTGTTCGCTCGTCTTTTTGCCCTCCCGTGTATTGTCCTTGTCTGCCTGATGACGCTGCTGTCAGTGACGCCTGCCCAGGCGGCCGGCCTGCCAGGCCTGCTCAACAGCCAAGCCAAGGCGCAGCCCGAAGCACAGGAACCGCTGGGACAATCCCTGGACGAAGTGATCAAGTCACTGGAAAACGACCAGCAACGCAGCAAGCTGCTGGCCGACCTGAAAAAGCTCCGCGACACCACCAAACAAGCCCAGCCGATGACCGAAGAAGGCGTGCTGGGCCTGATTGGCGGAACCCTGACCACTATCGAGAAGAAGTTTACCGGCGACGACAGCCCGCTCACGCGCTGGTCCAGTGAGTTCGATCAGGCCAGGGAAGAACTGGTGGCGCTGGCGCTGCCGGCCAATGAATGGCTGCCCATGCTGTTCGCCTTTGCCATGATCCTGATGATCTGGAGCCTGCTGGCCGCCGCCCTGATCTGGATCAGCCACCGAGTGCGGATGCGTTTCGGCCTGACCGAAGAACTGCCGCAGCACCCCCGGGCCCTGGACATGTTGCGTTTTGCGCTGCGCAAACTCGGGCCGTGGCTGATCGCCCTGGTGATCACGGTCTACATGAGCTACGCCCTGCCCTCGTCCCTGGGCAAGAGCCTGGCGATGGTGCTGGCCTATGCACTGGTGGTCGGCACCTGCTTCTCGGCCATCTGCGTGATTGCCTTTTCCCTGCTCGACGGCCCACACCGCCACCGCGCCCTGTACATCCTGCGGCACCAGGCGTTTCGGCCGCTGTGGCTGATCGGCAGCTTCGCCGCGTTTGGCGAAGCGCTGAGCGATCCGCAATTGGTCAACAGCCTCGGCAGCCATCTGGCCCACACCGCCGCGACTGTCGCCAATGTCCTGGCAGCGCTCTCCACGGGGCGCTTCATCCTGCGCTTCCGCCGGCCGATCGCCCACCTGATCCGCAATCAGCCGCTGTCCCGACGCCTGACCCGCCGCGCCCTTAACGACACCCTGTCGATTCTCGGCACCTTCTGGTACGTACCGGCGCTGGTGCTGGTGGCCGTTTCCCTGTTCGCGACGTTCATTTCCGCCGGCGACACCAGCACCGCCCTGCGCCAGTCGCTGATCTGTACCGTCTTGCTGGTGCTGTGCATGGTCATCAACGGCCTGGTACGCCGCCACGCCCTCAAACCCCAGCGAGGCATACGACGTTACGCCGTGTATTCGGAACGGCTGAAAAACTTCTTCTACACCATCGTCCACCTGTTGGTGTGGCTGGCCTTCATCGAACTCGGCCTGCGGGTCTGGGGCATGTCGTTGATCCGCTTTACCGAAGGCGATGGCCACGAAGTCAGTGTCAAACTGTTCAGCCTCGCCGGCACGCTGCTGTTCGCCTGGTTGATCTGGATTCTCAGCGATACCGCCGTGCATCACGCTTTGACCCGCTCGCGCAAAGGCCTGGCCAACGCCCGCGCGCAGACGATGATGCCGCTGATCCGCAACGTGCTGTTCGTGGCCATTTTTATCGTCGCGATGATTGTCGCCCTGGCGAACATGGGCATGAACGTCACGCCACTGCTGGCCGGTGCCGGTGTGATCGGCCTGGCCATCGGTTTTGGCGCGCAATCGCTGGTAGCCGACCTGATTACCGGGTTGTTCATCATCATCGAAGACTCCCTGGCCATCGACGACTACGTGGATGTCGGCGGCCACCTCGGCACGGTCGAAGGCCTGACCATCCGCACCGTGCGCCTGCGGGACATCGATGGCATCGTCCACACCATTCCGTTCAGTGAAATCAAAAGCATCAAGAACTACTCCCGGGAATTCGGCTACGCGATCTTCCGGGTAGCAGTGCCCGCCAGCATGGACATCGACAACGCAATCAAACTGATGCGCGAAGTCGCCCAGAAAATGCGCACCGATCCGTTGCAGCGACGCAATATCTGGTCGCCGCTGGAGTTTCAGGGGGTGGAAAGTTTCGAGTCGGGCAACGCGATCCTTCGCGCCCGCTTCAAGACCGCGCCAATCAAGCAGTGGGAAGTATCGCGAGCGTTCAACCTGTCGCTCAAGCGACACATGGATGAAGCCGGACTGGATCTGGCGACACCGCGGATGAGTATTCAGGTGATCACTGCAGGTGGCGGCCAGCAGGAGTAGGAGCTGCCGCAGGCTGCGATCTTGTGATTTTGGCCTTTAAAGGATCGCAGCCTGCGGCAGCTCCTACAAAAGCAGCGTCAGACCACATCCACCCCGACATGAATCGCATCATGCCGCCAGAACTCCAGGTCGCAGTCGATCAGGCGTTCATGCTGGTCATAGTTGACCCGGGCAATCCGCAAGCCCGGGCTGCCCACCGACACCTTCAACGCCGCCGCCGCATCCACCGACAACGCCGTGGGCACAATCTCGAAGCGCACCCGCCCGTAGTGCAAGTCGTAATGCCGCGCGTACAACTCGGTGATCGACTGATTCAAATCGAAATCGAGGATCCCTGGAAAGTACTGCGGGTTCAGATAGTGCTCCACATACAACACCAGTCGCCCATCGATCCGCCGTGAACGGCAGATCTGAATCACGCTCGACAGCGCTGGCAATTGCAGCCAGGCACACACCGCCGCCGATGCCGGTTGCAATCGCGCCGAAATCACTTCGGTGGACGGCACCCGCCCCTGGGCGCTGACCATCGCGTGAAAGTGGCTGCGCTGCATGAGGTTGTAGGCCAGGCGTGGGGGCGAGACGAACCAGCCGCGACGCTCCTCGCGATAAATCTGCCCCTGTGACTCCAACTGCAACAACGCTTCACGCAAAGTGATCCGCGTGGTGCCGAACAATTCACTGAGCTTGCGCTCGGCCGGCAATTTGCTGCCGGGGGTCAACAGTCCGTGGTCGATCTGCTCCTGAAGCACTTGGCCGATGGCTGTTACCGCTTTTGTTGCCTCTTCACGCATCAACGTTTCCTTTCTGGACTAGACCAGCACCATTTCAGGGCAGAACCACAGCGTAAACCGGCTCATTCAATAGTCTGCAAGCGTAGGCAGTGCAGATGACCGAGATGTGACAAAGCTGCCCAACGGTCGCCATTCTCTGGCCTCAACAACCTGCAATTCATCGGCCAAGTCCCTTGCCTTCCGGGGCCTTGACCATGGTCTACGCTTAGCAGGCCAGTCGCGATACCGCTGAACAAAAAGTCATTCCGGGCGACGAACGACATCAAAGTGTCATCCAGCCCCCTTAAATTGGCTCAGGTATTGCTGACCTAGACCAACACAAACCGCAATCGCAGCGTTGAACACGACCCAAGGAGCTTCGGAATGAAAAAGTTTTTCCTGGCATCACTGTTAGGCTCGACCATCGCAATGTGCACCGCCGCCATGGCGGCCGATGATCTGAAAACCCTGGAAGCCGCTGCAAAAGCGGAAGGCGCCGTCAACAGCGTCGGCATGCCCAATGACTGGGCCAACTGGGCCGGCACCTGGAAAGACCTGAGCGACAAGTACGGCCTCAAGCACATCGATACCGACATGAGTTCGGCCCAGGAAATCGCCAAGTTCGCCGCGGAAAAAGACAACGCCAGCGCCGACATCGGCGACGTCGGTGCAGCGTTCGGCCCGATCGCAGTCAAGCAAGGCGTGGTCCAGCCTTACAAGCCTTCGACCTGGGATCAGATTCCAGCCTGGGCCAAGGACAAGGACGGCAACTGGGCACTGGCTTACACCGGCACCATCGCTTTCGTCGTCAACAAGAAGTTGCTGCACGGTTCCGAAGTGCCGACCAAGTGGGCTGACCTCAAGACCGGCAAGTACAAGGTTTCCATCGGTGACGTGAGCACTGCTGCCCAGGCTGCGAACGGCGTACTGGCCGCGGCGCTGGCCAATGGTGGCGACGAGAAAAACCTCAAGCCTGCCCTGGATCTGTTCGCCGACATCGCCAAGCAGGGTCGCCTGTCGATGTCCAACCCGGTCATTGGTGCCATGGAAAAAGGCGAAATCGAAGTCGGCGTGGTCTGGGACTTCAACGGCCTGAGCTACAAGGCCAAGATGGCCAATCCGGATGATTACGTGGTGCTGATCCCGTCCGACGGCTCGGTGATTTCCGGCTACACCACCATCATCAACAAGTACGCGAAAAACCCGAACGCCGCCAAGCTGACCCGCGAATACATCTTCAGCGACGCCGGCCAGATCAACCTGGCCAAGGGCAACGCCCGTCCGATCCGTGCCGAACACATCACACTGCCGGAAGACGTGAAGGCCAAGCTGCTGCCTAACGAGCAGTACAAGAAGGTCACGCCGATCAAGGACGCGGACGCCTGGGAAAAGACCTCCAAGGCCCTTCCTCAGAAGTGGCAGGAAGAAGTCATTATCAATATGCAGTAACCCTGTGGCCCACCATTTTTTGATGGGCCAATGAGAATCCCTGTGGGAGCGAGCTTGCTCGCGATAGCGAACTGGCATTCAACATAGATGTTGACTACTAGTCCCTCATCGCGAGCAAGCTCGCTCCCACAGTGGATCGAGTGAGTTCCGAATATCTGTTTCACGGAGTTTTGCCCCTATGAAGCACAACGTCATCCTTGTCGTGCTCGACGGCCTCAACTACGAGGTCGCCCGCCACGCCATGGGGCACCTGCAGGCTTACGTCGGCACCGGACGCGCCGCACTCTACAAACTGGAGTGCGAGTTGCCAGCCCTGTCCCGCCCGCTGTACGAATGCATCCTGACCGGCGTCGCGCCTATCGACAGCGGTATCGTCCACAACAACGTCTCGCGCCTGTCCAATCAGCGCAGCATCTATCACTACGCCACCGACGCAGGTCTTGTCACCGCGGCGGCGGCCTATCACTGGGTCAGTGAGCTGTACAACCGTTCGCCCTTCGTCGCGGCCCGGGATCGTCACACCGATGACCCGCAACTGCCGATCCAGCACGGGCATTTCTACTGGAACGATCACTACCCGGATTCTCACCTGTTCGCCGACGCTGAAAACCTGCGCCTGCGCCACACGCCGAACTTCCTGTTGATCCACCCGATGAACATCGACGACGCCGGGCACAAGCACGGCCTCGACACCCCGCAGTACCGCAACAGTGCTCGCTCGGCCGACATCATCCTGGCCGACTACCTGCAAGGCTGGCTCGATGCCGGCTATCAGGTGCTGGTCACCGCCGACCACGGCATGAACAACGACCGCTCCCACAACGGCCTGCTGCCGGAAGAACGTGAGGTGCCGCTGTTCGTTCTCGGTGACGCGTTCAGCTTCGACGCCGGTGCCGCGCCGAAACAGACCGAGATCTGCGGCACCGTCTGCCAGTTGCTCGGCGTGCCCCACGACAAACCGGTCTGCCGGGAGCTGTTGAAGTGAATGCCATGACCCGCAGTAAATGGCTGGCAGCCTTATGCCTGGTCCCGTTCGCGCTGTTCTTCATCGTGTTCGAAATCGCACCGCTGACCTGGGTGATGATCAACAGCCTGCAATCGGAAGAATTCGGCTGGGGCCTGGCCAACTTCAGCAAGATCTTCAGCTCGAAGTTTTACCTGCAGGCCATCCAGTACAGCCTTGAGATCAGCTTCTGGTCCAGCGTGCTGGGGATCGTCATCGCGATTCTGGGCGCCTATTCCCTGCGCCGGGTCGATTCGAAACTGCGCAACTTCGTCAACGCCTTCGCCAACATGACCAGCAACTTCTCCGGTGTGCCCCTGGCCTTCGCGTTCATCATTCTGCTCGGCTTCAACGGCAGCTTCACCATCATGCTCAAGCAGGCCGGGATCATTGAAGACTTCAATCTGTACTCGAAAACCGGGTTGATCATTCTCTACACCTACTTCCAGATTCCCCTCGGTGTGCTGCTGCTCTACCCAGCCTTCGACGCCCTGCGCGAAGACTGGCGCGAGTCCGCCGCGCTGCTCGGCGCCAATGGCTGGCAGTTCTGGCGCCACATCGGTCTACCGGTGCTGACCCCAGCGCTGCTCGGCACGTTCGTGATCCTGCTGGCCAACGCCCTCGGCGCCTATGCCACGGTGTACGCACTGACCACCGGCAACTTCAACGTTTTGCCGATCCGTATTGCAGCGATGGTCTCGGGTGACATCTCCCTCGACCCGAACCTGGCCAGTGCCCTGGCCGTGGTGCTGGTAGCGTTGATGACCCTGGTGACCATCGTCCATCAACTGCTGTTGAAGAGGAGCTACCATGTCTCGCGTTGAATTGGGGCCTGTCGGCATCTACCATCGCGTGGTGGTTTACCTGCTGTTTGCCATTATGTTGCTGCCGCTGGTCGGCACCTTTATCTATTCGATTTCCAGCAGTTGGTCGGCCACCATTCTGCCCAGCGGCTTCAGTATCAAATGGTATGCGCAGCTGTGGAGCGATCCGCGTTTTCTGAGCGCTTTCGGCCAGTCGCTGCTGGTCTGCGTCGGCGCCCTTGTTCTGGCGGTGGTATTGATTCTACCGCTGCTGTTCGTGGTGCATTACCACTTCCCGAAACTCGACGCGCTGATGAACATCCTGATCCTGCTGCCCTTCGCCGTGCCGCCGGTGGTGTCGTCGGTGGGGCTGTTGCAGCTCTATGGTTCCGGACCGTTCGCCATGGTCGGGACGCCGTGGATCCTGATCGGTTGCTACTTCACCGTGGCGCTGCCGTTCATGTACCGGGCGATCACCAACAACCTGCAGGCGATCAACCTGCGCGACCTGATGGACGCCGCCCAGTTGCTCGGCGCCAGCACCTGGCAAGCCGCCTTCCTGGTGGTGCTGCCGAACCTGCGCAAGGGCTTGATGGTGGCACTGCTGCTGTCGTTCTCGTTCCTGTTCGGTGAGTTCGTGTTCGCCAACATCCTCGTCGGCACCCGTTACGAAACCCTGCAGGTCTACCTCAACAACATGCGCAACAGCAGCGGTCATTTCACCAGTGCGCTGGTGATTTCCTACTTCTTCTTTGTGCTGGTTCTGACCTGGATTGCCAATATCTTGAACAGGGACAAAAGCGAATGAGCTATGTCAGCGTCCAACATCTTCAGAAAAGCTTCGCCGGCACCACGGTGTTCAGCGATATCAATTGCGAAATCCAGAAAGGTGAGTTCGTCACCCTGCTCGGCCCGTCCGGTTGCGGCAAATCCACCCTGCTGCGCTGCATCGCCGGCCTGACTTCGGTGGATGGCGGCAAGATCCTGCTCGATGGCGCTGATATCGTGCCGGTGAGCCCGCAGAAACGCGGGATCGGCATGGTGTTCCAGAGCTATGCACTGTTCCCCAATATGACCGTGGAACAGAACGTCGCCTTCGGCCTGCGCATGCAAAAGGTCAATGCCGATGACAGCCGCAAACGCGTCGCCGAAGTGCTCAAACTGGTGGAGCTCAATGACTTTGCCGCGCGTTACCCGCATCAGCTCTCGGGGGGCCAGTGCCAACGCGTCGCCCTCGCCCGCTCCCTGGTGACCCGCCCGCGCTTGTTGCTGCTCGACGAACCGTTGTCAGCCCTGGACGCACGGATTCGCAAGCACCTGCGCGAACAGATTCGTCAGATCCAGCGCGAACTCGGCCTGACCACGATTTTCGTCACACACGATCAGGAAGAAGCCCTGACCATGTCCGACCGGATTTTCCTGATGAATCAGGGAAAAATCGTACAAAGCGGCGACGCCGAAACCCTCTATACCGCGCCGGTGGACGTGTTCGCCGCTGGTTTCATCGGCAACTACAACCTGCTGGATGCCGACAGCGCTTCGAAGCTGTTGCAGCGACCGATCAGCAAGCGCATCGCCATTCGCCCGGAAGCCATCGAACTGAGCCTTAACGGCGAACTGGACGCACAGATACGCAGCCACAGCCTGCTGGGCAACGTGATTCGCTACCGGGTCGAAGCCCGGGGCGTGGAATTGGTGGTGGATGTGCTGAACCGCTCGGCGGCCGACCTGCATCCCGATGGTCAGCGGCTGGCGCTTTCCATCGATCCGACGGCCCTGTGTGAGGTAGCCTGATGCCTTTGCTTATGCTCAAGAGAGAACTGCACTGATGGCCCTGGCAATTTTTGATCTGGACGAAACCCTGATCCACGGCGACTGCGCCTCACTGTGGAGCGAGCAAATGGTCCGCCTCGGCTGGGTCGATGGCGAATCGTTCCTGCGTCGCGACAAGGAATTGATGGATGCCTACGGCCGGGGCCATCTGGCCATGGAGGACTACATGGCCTTCAGCCTGGAACCGTTGATTGGTCGTACGCCTGAAGAAGTCGCGCACCTGGTTGGTCCGTGGGTGGAGGACTACATCGAGCCGATCATTTTCAGTGACGCCACCAAAGCCATCGCCGCGCATCGCAAGGCCGGCGACCGGATCCTGGTGATCTCGGCCTCGGGCACGCATCTGGTCGGCCCCATCGCTGAGCGCCTTGGCATCGACGAGATTCTCGGTATCGAACTGGAAGTGACTCATGGCGTTTACAGCGGCCATACCGTCGGCACCCTGACCTACCGCGAAGGCAAGATCACTCGCTTGCTGGAGTGGCTGGATGCAGAAGAGGAAAACCTTGAAGGCGCGAGTTTCTATTCCGACTCACGCAATGACCTGCCGCTATTGCTGAAGGTGGATTACCCCCACGTGGTCAACCCGGATCCGGTGTTGCGCGAGCAGGCTGAAAAGGCTGGCTGGCCGATCCACCTCTGGAAGTAACCCAAATCCCCTGTGGGAGCGAGCTTGCTCGCGATAGCGGTGTGTCATTCAATAATGTTTTGACTGACTCGACGCCATCGCGAGCAAGCTCGCTCCCACAGTTTTTTGTGTGGTCAGCTCAGGCTCTCGTCAATCACCAATACAACTTTCCCCGCCACATTGTTGCTCGCCAGCTCGGCAAACGCCGTCTCGGCATCCTTGATCGGGAATGTCCTGGCCAGTTGCGGGCTCAAGCGTCCCTCGGCAAACAGCGGCCACACGTGCTGGCTCAGATCACTGAACAGATCCGCCTTGAATTGATCGTCACGGCTGCGCAGGGTCGAACCCAGCAACTGCACACGCTTGGCCAGCACCTGGGCCAGATCCAGCTTGGCCTCGCGGCCGCCCATCAGACCGATCAACACCCAACGGCCATCCTGGGCCAGCAGCTTGAGGTTCAAAGCCGCGTAATTGCCGCCCACCGGGTCGAGAATCACGTCGAACGGCCCCAGATCCCGCAGGCTCTCCAGATCGTCATTACGCACCACGCCGCCCTGGGCCCCCAGCGCTTCGCAGTACGCCAGTCGCTCGGCGGAGCCAACACTGACCCAACACGGGTTGCCGAAGGCCTTGCACAGCTGAATGGCCGCTGAACCAATTCCACTTGCCCCGGCATGCAGAAGAACTTTCTGACCCGGTTTGAGCGCAGCCAGTTGAAACAGATTCAGCCAGACAGTTGCATAAACCTCGGGCAATGCTGCCGCTTCAACCAGTGACATTCCGTCGGGAACCGGCAGCACGTGCCGCCCGTCGACTACCACCTCTTCGGCCATCCCGCCCCCGGCCAGCAAGGCGCAAACCCGATCGCCAATCTGCCAGGAGGACCCGGCGCCAACCTCGCTGATCACGCCCGAGCACTCTAGACCAAGCACTTGGCTAGCCCCCGGCGGCGGCGGATAAAGGCCTGCCTTCTGCAATAAATCGGCGCGATTGAGACCCGCTGCCGACACTCGGATACGAACTTGCCCTACATCGCATGTAGGACTCGGCTCATCAACCCACACCACTCGACCGTCAACGCCTTGCAATGCTTTCACAGTGCCTCCATAGTGAGTCTGGACTGAGCCCGAAGCTGTAGCGCCGGGCTTTTTGCATTATGCGACCGGCTCCCAAAGAACCGGCGACTTCAAAGACGGCCTAATATGCGTTATCAATTGTCCCCGCGTCGAATCAGCATGAAGCATCTGTTCCCCAGCACTGCCCTCGCCTTATTCATCGGTATCGGCTTGCTGCCGATGTCGAGCAATACTTTCGCAGCCAATAGCTGGGACAAGCTTCAACCCGATCGTGACGAAGTGATCGCCAGCCTGAACGTCGTGGAGTTGCTCAAGCGCCACCACTACAGCAAGCCGCCACTCGATGACGCACGCTCGGTGATCATCTACGACAGCTACCTCAAGCTGCTGGATCCGTCGCGCAGCTACTTCATGGCCAGCGACATTGCCGAATTCGACAAGTGGAAGACGCAGTTCGACGATTTCCTCAAGAGCGGCGACCTGAACGCCGGGTTCACCATCTACAAGCGCTACCTGGACCGTGTAAAGGCGCGTCTGGACTTCGCCCTTGCCGAGCTGAACAAGGGCGTCGACAAGATCGACTTCACCACCAAGGAAACCTTGCTGATCGACCGCAAGGACGCCCCTTGGCTCAAATCCACCGCAGAGCTCGACGACCTGTGGCGCAAACGCGTCAAGGACGAAGTCCTGCGTCAGAAGATCGCCGGCAAGGATTCCAAGCAGATCCAGGAAACCCTGACCAAGCGCTACAAGAACCAGTTGGCGCGCCTGGACCAGACCCGCGCGGAAGACATCTTCCAGGCGTACATCAACACCTTCGCCATGTCCTACGACCCGCACACCAACTATCTGTCGCCGGATAACGCGGAGAACTTCGACATCAACATGAGCCTGTCCCTCGAGGGCATCGGCGCCGTGTTGCAGAGCGATAACGACCAGGTGAAAGTCGTGCGCCTGGTGCCGGCAGGTCCGGCGGACAAGACCAAGCAGGTTGCACCGGCCGACAAGATCATCGGCGTTGCCCAGGGCAACAAGGAAATGGTCGACGTCGTGGGCTGGCGCCTGGACGAAGTGGTCAAGCTGATCCGTGGTCCGAAGGGCACCGTGGTGCGCCTGGAAGTCATCCCGGCCAGCAATGCACCGAACGACCAGACCACCAAGATCGTGCCGATCACCCGTGAAGCGGTGAAGCTTGAAGATCAGGCCGTGAAAAAATCGGTCTTGAACCTGAAGCAGGACGGCAAGGACTACAAGCTCGGCATTATCGAAATCCCGGCGTTCTATCTGGACTTCAAGGCCTTCCGTGCCGGCGACCCGGATTACAAGAGCACCACCCGCGACGTCAAGAAACTGCTGACCGAGTTGCAGAAAGAGAAAGTCGACGGCGTGGTCATCGACCTGCGCAACAACGGCGGCGGTTCCCTGCAAGAGGCCACCGAGCTGACCAGCCTGTTCATCGACAAAGGCCCGACCGTGCTCGTGCGTAACGCCGATGGCCGCGTCGATGTCCTGGAAGATGAAAACCCGGGCGCGTTCTACAAAGGCCCGATGGCGTTGCTGGTCAACCGCCTGTCCGCCTCGGCTTCGGAGATTTTTGCCGGCGCCATGCAGGACTACCACCGCGCGCTGATCATCGGCGGTCAGACATTTGGCAAAGGCACCGTGCAGACCATTCAGCCGCTCAACCATGGCGAGCTGAAACTGACCCTGGCCAAGTTCTACCGGGTTTCCGGGCAGAGCACCCAGCATCAGGGCGTCTTGCCGGACATCGATTACCCGTCGCTCATCGACACCAAGGAAATCGGTGAAAGCGCCCTGCCGGAAGCCATGCCGTGGGACACCATCAAGGCGGCGATCAAGCCTGCGCTCGACCCATTCAAGCCGTACATTTCGCAGCTCCAGTCCGAGCATGACGTGCGTACAGCCAAGGATGCGGAGTTCGTGTTCATCCGCGACAAGCTGGCCCTGGCGCAGAAGCTGATGACCGAGAAAACCGTCAGCCTCAATGAAGTCGAGCGTCGTGCCCAGCACGCCGACATCGAAGCCAAACAGCTGACCATGGAAAACATCCGTCGCAAGGCCAAGGGCGAAGAACCGCTCAAAGAGCTGAAGAAAGAAGACGAGGACGCCATTGCGGCCGAGGATGACAAGACCAAACCGGAAGACGACGCCTACCTCAGCGAAACCGGGCGGATTCTGCTGGACTACCTGAAACTCAACACGGCAGTGGCCAAGCACTGAGTTTTCACAAGCAACTGATGGCAATTTAATGTTGACGCTCCCCGGAGCGTCATCAAACAGTCATCACTCTGTCGTGAAATAAAGGACCGGGCGTGCTCTTTTTACCAAGGGCACGCTCGGTCCTTTTTTTATCGCCAGAGATCGCCATGACCACAACCGAACAGCTGAGTGCCTTGAGCTCGATCCTGAGTCAAAGCGGTTTGCACAGCCTGTTCCAACCGATCATCAGCCTCTCTGAACGGCGCATTCTCGGCTACGAAGCCCTCAGTCGCGGCCCCTCCAACAGCCCGCTGCACTCCCCTGTCGCCCTGTTCGCCGTCGCCCGCCAGGCCGGACGCCTGAGCGAGCTGGAAATTGCCTGCCGCGAAAGCGCTTGCCGACGCTTCAATGAGCAACAACTGCCTGGCATGTTGTTCCTTAACGTGTCCCCGGAGTCCCTGCTCGAAGCGGCCCATCAACCGGGGCGCACCCTGCAATTGCTGCAGGATTTCGGCATTGCGCCGAGCCAGGTGGTCATCGAGCTCACGGAACAGACGCCGACGGATGATTTCCAGCTGTTGCAAACCGCCCTGCATCACTATCGGGCGATGGGGTTTTCGATTGCACTGGATGATCTGGGGGCGGGCTATTCGAGTTTGCGCTTGTGGTCCGAACTGCGGCCCGATTACGTGAAAATCGACCGGCATTTCATTGATGGCATTCATCAGGACGCGCTCAAGCGCGAGTTCGTCGGCTCGATCCTGCAAATCGCCAAGGCCTCGCGGGCGCAAGTCATCGCCGAAGGTATCGAGCTCCAGGAAGAACTCACGGTGCTGACCGAAATGGGCGTGGACCTGGTGCAGGGCTATCTGCTCTGCCGCCCCCAGGAACACCCGCCACGGGAGGCCCGGGCATTGATGCCCCGACAGGACAGCATCGCCGTTGTCCTGAGCGAAGACGGCAGCGACCTCAGCGCCCTGCTCAACGAGCTCCCCGCGGTGAACCGGGACACCCCGACCGCCACGGTGCTCGAAGCCTTTCGCCGCCAGGCCAACCTGAACTCGCTGGCAGTCCTGGATGAACAGGGTCAGCCCTGCGGCATTGTCCATCGTCATTCGCTCTCCGACGCCCTGCTCAAGCCCTTTGCCACCGACCTGTTCGCCCGCAAGCCCATCAGCCGCCTGATGAACGATGACTTCCTCGCCGTCGAACTGAGCCAGTCCCTGCAACAGGTCAGCCGCCTGATCACCAGCCGTGCCCGCCAGCGCATCGAAGAAGATTTCATCATCACCCTCAACGGCGGTTATCTGGGGTTGGGCC
Source organism: Pseudomonas sp. KH_046_1 (assembly GCF_057839025.1). Lineage (NCBI taxonomy): Bacteria > Pseudomonadati > Pseudomonadota > Gammaproteobacteria > Pseudomonadales > Pseudomonadaceae > Pseudomonas > Pseudomonas sp. KH_046_1. The sequence goes on along the minus strand of NZ_CM174481.1, from coordinate 1,834,236 downwards.
GGGTGATTGACGTGCTCAAGCTGATCACGGAACTGAAGATCCAGCAGGCCCGCTATGCCAACCCGCTGACCTTGCTTCCGGGCAACGTGCCGATCCAGCAATGCCTGACGCGGCTTCTGCAACAGCGACGGGAATCGGTGATCTGCTACGTGGACATTGATAGCTTCAAACCCTTCAACGACATCTACGGCTATGGTCGCGGCGACGAAGTCCTGCTGTGCCTGGCGCAATGCCTGAACGACCGCGTCGACCCGTCCCGCGACTTCGTCGGCCATATTGGCGGTGATGATTTCCTGCTGGTACTCAGCCCGGAAGACTGGCGCAAACGCTTGAACCAGTTGCTCGACGACTTCCAGAGCCAGTGCCGACGCTTCTACCGCAGCGAACACCTGGAAGCCGGCTGCTTCATCGCACCCAATCGCCAGGGTCAGCGCCAGGAGTTTGCGTTGTTGTCGCTGTCGATCGGCGTGGTGCATTTGCATCCACAGGCCTGTGAACAACTCGATGCGAGCCAGTTAGCCGAGATGGCATCGCAGGCCAAGCACCATGCGAAGAATGTGCAGGGCTATAGCGTGTATGTGATTGATAGCCTGGTGGTTTCGACTGAAGATGAGGTGCTCGTTTCCGGGCATCGATAAGGGTGCTGTTCGGCATCACTGCAATCAACGAGGCGCAGAGGAAGACTTCAGCTCTTCGAGCTTGATCGCCGCCAACGGATGCCCGGCCTTCGCCGCGAGCTCCCAGAATCGCACCGCTTCGACCGGGTCCGGTGCCTTGCCCGCCGTCCCGGCCAGACTGATCACGCCCACTTGATACGCCGCCTTGCCATCGCCCGCCAAGGCCGCCAGGCGCAACAAACGCACGCCCTCCTCACGAGCACCGAGGCCGACGCCGCGAAACGTCAGGATGTGCCCATAGAAGCTCTGGGCGCCGACATCGCCCAGGTTGGCCATGCGTGCGAACTGGCCTTCGAGCCAGTGCCAGCCGCGTGGCTGACGGACAAACCATGGCCAGTGAAACAATCGGCGCGCGAGCCAGTAACCGGCCCGCGCCTTGAGTTGTAAAAACACTCAGGCCTCGGCCGATTCCGGGTATTCGTACTCGAACACCCGCACCACTTCCGAAGCATGCCAGGACGCGGCGGCAACGCCGTCCGACGGCCCGGAAAAACGCCCGAGACGCTCGACACATTCAAAGAATCCGGTGCGCGGCAAGCGGCTGGCGCCCTGACTGATCACCAGTGAACTGCGCAATGGTTGCTCCGCCCTGGCGTCCAGGGCCGCCAGATGCTCAAGGGCCGCCGTCAGGGTTTGCATGGCCGGAGTCGGCAACTGCAAACGTTCCAGTAATGCCCGATACGTCAACAGATGGCGCTGGCGACGCGCCTGATCCAGTTCGCCTAGCAATCCGTCCCAATGTTGACGACTGATGCGTACGCTCACGATTCATCCCTCCACCCCGGCACCGTCAATTCCCAGGCCAGGCTGCGACGAATCGCGGCGTCGGGCAGACGCTCGCCACTTTCGATCATGGCCAGGTAAGACGGGCTGATGCCTACCGTGCGGGCCAGCGCCTCGATGGCGATGCCCTTCCCTTCGCGCAAACTGCGTAGTTGATCCAGACCCGGAAGAATCGCGTCTGGTGTTGCCGCCTGAAGCTTCGTGGCTTGAGGTGACGCTTGCTCCTTGACCCCCGCTGCTTTCAGTAACGCCTGATACTGAGCCCATGGCAGAACCGCATATTCGGGTTCGCCTTCGCGTGTAATTATCTGAATATCCATGACTACCCCGTAGGACAACAACACTTAGCGAGTCGGCACTTTTCCCTAGAAGTGTAATCCTAACAGCGGCCAAGGTCGCGGGGGGCATCAATCTGTGAACAGGTCGAAATCGACTCAGTGTTTTTTCGGGCCTTGAAGTTGCAGTTGCTCGGGGGTATCAGGCAGACGCTCGACCACCGCGAGCTTCTCCGGCACCTGCCGTTTGCGCCAGGCGCGGAAGGCATTGAGCTCGTCATCGAGCACTTTCATCAGCCATGCCAGTACCGCGATGTCATCGAACATGCCGAACACTGGAATGAAATCCGGGATCGCATCCAACGGACTGAGGAAATACATCAGGCCCGCGACAACCGAAACCAGCGCCTTGGGGCTGATGGCTCGATACTCACCACGCCAGTAGGCCAGGCAGAGTGCCTGCAACAGCTTCAAGTCGTCCTTGAGCTTGCCCAGTCGATAGCCCTGGCTCGCGCCTTTGCTGGCAACCGCGAACAACAGCGTCGGCAATCGGCCACGTGCCAGCAGGCGTCCGGCCAGTGGCAGGAAACGAGCGAAATTCCAGGGTATTTTCATCATTCCTCCCATTGAAATGTTATCCACACAAATTGTGGATAACCTTGTGAACAGAGCTGCTTTTCACCGCTGTAAGGCCCGTTTTACAAGGCCTGCGTTCAGATCGGGCATTTTTTACTCATCAAAAAAAACCTATAATTTCATTGACTTGGCGGTCTTGTACGTCTACCGCCGACACTACTATGCCTAAGACTCCGGCCTAGAGCGTCTGTTCGTTTTGTTTACTCGTGCCGAACGCCAGATGCAACAACGCCCCGCATAAGCGAGGCGTTGTTATCGAAGCAGACGCTGGTTACTGGGCAGCGGCGTCTTCTTTTGCCGGATCCTTGATGGCCAGCAGTTCCAGGTCGAATACCAGCACCGAGTTGGCCGGAATCGCCGGGCTTGGGCTTTGAGCGCCGTAAGCCAGGTCAGCAGGGATGTACAGTTTGTACTTCTCGCCAACGTGCATCAGTTGCAGGCCTTCGACCCAACCCGGGATCACACCGCTGACCGGCAGATCGATCGGGCTGCCGCGCTCGACGGAACTGTCGAATACGGTGCCGTTGGTCAGCTTGCCGGTGTAGTGAACGGTCACTACATCAGTCGCCTTTGGCTGAGGGCCATCGGCTTTCTGCACGACTTCGTACTGCAAGCCCGAAGCGGTGGTGGTCACGCCGGCTTTCTTGGCGTTATCTTCGAGGAATTTCTTGCCGGCAGCGGCCGACTCTTCGCTCATCTTGGCCATGCGCTCTTCGGCACGCTTTTGCAGTGCGGCGAACGCCTCGACCAATTCTTCGTCTTTGAGCTTCTGCTCTTTCTTGCCGACGGCGTCTTCGATGCCCTGGGCTACAGCTTTGGAGTCCAGGTCATCCATGCCTTCCTGAGCCAGGCTCTTGCCCATGTTCAGGCCAATGCCGTAGGAAGCTTTTTGCGCCGGAGTTTTCAGCTCTACGCTGGTCTGCGAATCACAACCCGCGAGTACCAGGCCAACCAGGGCTACCGCCGCCGCCAACCGATGCTGTTTCATGCTATTTCCTTGTTCATGCGCCTAAAGGGCAATCGAGTAAAGCCGCGAGCTTATCAGGCCGCCACGACCAATGGCTACCGGCATGAGAGCCGGAAACAATTGATAAGTTCAGGTGTTTAAACGCATTTCACAATTCGGCTGATGAAGCTTCTTTCATCTTGTTCCGACGCAGGCTCATTCCTGAACCTACAATATCTGGTGTAATGGCCTCTTGCCGCACCCTGGGGACTAGGGCATAACGGCATGAAAATTCGACAAGGATGTTTATCTTGCGCCTCTTCTTTCGCTTGCTGGTTCTCATCGCAGTACTGCTCGGGCTGGTCATGGCCGTGGTTCTTTACTACGTCGCCAACCCGAAATTGCCGGCCTGGTCGCCTGCACAACAGGTGCATTACCTGGAGCAATGGAGCGCCGCCGATCGCGAGACCTATTACTTCACACCCCAGGGCACTCAGGTCAAAGGCTTGCGCTACGACTGGTTCACCGCCCTCGAACTGCCCTTCTCGCAGCAACGTTTCGCCGCCCCCGAATACCTCGCCCGCTTCGGTTTCCTGGTGGACCCTGGCCAGAAACCGACACCGAACAACCCCGGCAACCTCCCGGCAGGCTTTACCCGGCACCAGAATACGGGGAGCCCGGATGTGTTTCTGGATATCACCTGCGCGGCTTGCCACACCGGTGAACTGCGTTTCAAGGGTCAGGCCGTGCGTATCGACGGCGGCTCGGCGCAGCATGTCCTGCCGTCCAGTGTTCCTACGCTCAAAGGGGGCAGTTTCGGACAGGCTCTGGTGGCCAGCCTCGCCTCCACTTACTACAACCCGTGGAAATTCGAGCGCTTCGCACGCAACGTGCTCGGCCAGGACTACGAGATGCGCCACCAACAGTTGCGCAAAGAATTCAAATCTTCAATGGATACGTTCCTCAAGGTGGCCTGGAACGACACCCATCGCGGGCTCTATCCGACCGAAGAAGGCCCGGGGCGAACAGACGCCTTCGGGCGCATCGCCAACGCCAGCTTCGGTGATGCGATTTCCCCCGACAACTACCGTGTGGCCAATGCCCCGGTCGATTATCCGCAGTTGTGGGACATGTGGACGTTCGAATGGGTGCAGTGGAACGGCTCGGCGAAACAACCGATGGCCCGCAACATCGGCGAAGCGCTGGGCGTCGGCGCCACGCTGAACTTCTTCGACAAGAACGGCCAGCCGCTGATGGACGACGCCCGCTATCCCTCCAGTGTCCGCGTGCGCGACCTGCACCTGATCGAAGAAACCCTGCAACGACTCGCGCCTCCGACCTGGCCGGAAGATCTGTTGGGCGCGGTCGACAAACCCCTGGCAGCCAAGGGCCGCGCCCTGTTCGCCGAAAACTGCGCAGGTTGTCATGTACCGCGCACCAGCCAGGGCGAGGGACGATACGTCCAGCACCTGAAGATGCTCCCGGTGGATTACATCGGCACCGACCCCGGCGCGGCCAACAACATCGCCGACCACCGCTTCGACCTGACCGCGCTGCAATGGAAGCAGGCGGAACTGGAAAAACTCGATGTCGAGCCAAAACCCGACGAACCGCTGGACCTGAGCAAGATGTCTGTGGCCAAGGGGCTGGCCTATGTCACGGCATTTGTCCGGGACCGCGCGTATCAAGACGCCAATGTCACCCCTGCCGAGCGTCCTGCAATGGACGGTTTCGGCCTGCCGATCGGCGTGCGCGAATTGCGTTCGTACAAGGCCAGGCCATTGGCGGGTGTATGGGCGACAGCGCCGTTCCTGCACAACGGCTCGGTACCGAGCCTTTATCAATTGCTGTCGCCTCAAGATGAGCGTGCGACCACCTTCTATAAAGGCACGTTCGAGTACGACCCGGGACACCTGGGTTACCGCACCGAAGCCTTTACCAACGGTTTCCTGTTCGACACGCGAATCACCGGCAACCACAACAGCGGCCATGAATTCCGTGCCGGCAAACTCGGCAATGGCGTGATCGGCCGCGGGTTGCAGCCGCAAGAACGCTGGGCACTGCTGGAATATCTGAAGGTGCTGGGCGGCCCGCTGGAAGCGCAATTGCCATGACCACAGCCGCAGTTAAAAGGACGTTCCCATGCTGATAACTCTCTGGCTGCGCCTGGGCGCCTTCCTCGCCAGGCTGTTGCTGTGGTTGCTGGGTCTCGGCGTGCTGGGTTGGGCCCTGGCCAGCGCCTGGTTTGCCTGGCAGCATCGCGGGCCGGTCTCGGCGCAGGAGTTGGTTGCGGACAACGAAGCCGCGATGACCCGGGACATCATCCAGACCGCCGTGCGCATCGTCGATCAGCACCGTGAAAGCACCCGCTACCTGCGCGACGCCCATGCCAAGGCCCACGGCTGTGTGAAGGCCGAGGTTCAGGTGCTGCCGGAACTGCCAGGCGAGCTGCGCCAGGGCGTGTTCAGCGAGCCGGGGAAAATCTGGCAAGCGACGATGCGCCTGTCCAACGGCAATGCCTACCCGCAGTTCGACAGCATCCGCGACGCACGGGGCATGGCGATCAAACTGTTCGATGTGCCGGGCAAGCAACTGTTGAGCGATCAGCAGGGGCGAGGTGAACAGGACTTTGTGATGTTCAGCCACCCGAACTTCTTTGTCAGTAATGTCGCCGAATACCGTCAGAACGTCGCCGCCCAGGCCGACGGTAAAAAGATGATGGCCTTCTTCCCCGGCCGGGATCCACGGACCTGGCAGGTTCGCCACCTGTTCATTGCCCTGGCGACACTGGCCCCTGCCCCGTCGAGCCCGACCCAGACCACGTATTTTTCGGTTTCGCCCTACAAGTTCGGTGAAGCCAATGCGAAGTTCCGGGTCATGCCCGATCCGGACAACTGCCCGGCCTACAACCTGCCGGAACAGAATCGCAAGTTGCCGAACTTCCTGCGCAATGCGCTGAACCAACAGCTGTCGACCGACCGGGTGCCTGCGTGCTTCGCCTTGCAGATCCAGCGACAGGACGCCAACAAGTACATGCCGATTGAAGACACCAGTATTGAGTGGAGCGAGGGCGATGCGCCATTCGAGACGGTGGCGCGGATCAAGGTGCCGGCGCAGGACTTCGATACACCGGCGCTGAATCTGCAATGCGACAACCAGTCGTTCAATCCCTGGTTCGGCGTCGAGGCGCACCGTCCGATTGGCGGGATCAATCGCCTGCGCAAAGCCGTGTATGAAGCCGTCAGCGACTACCGACACAGGCGCAATGCCGGACTGTAGGAGCGAGCTAGCTCGCGAAGAAGCCATGGGCGCCGCTGGGTATCTGAATTTACGCGTTATCGTTCACGACCTTCGCGAGCTGGCTCGCTCCTGCAGAGAGCGAGGAAAGCCAAATCCCGGACAGCAAAAAGCCCGCACAAGGCGGGCTTTCTGTGGTGACCTGGCGTTCAGTGTTCCAGGTTACCGAATATGGCGCAGCGGACGGGACTCGAACCCGCGACCCCCGGCGTGACAGGCCGGTATTCTAACCGACTGAACTACCGCTGCGCGTAGCGTTGAAAGTAAGTGGTGGGTGATGACGGGATCGAACCGCCGACATTCTGCTTGTAAGGCAGACGCTCTCCCAGCTGAGCTAATCACCCTTTACCTTCGTTGCGGGGCACATTATGCCACAGGTTTTTATAAAGTGTTGATTTATTTGAAGTTTTTTTCAAAAAATCTAAAAACCGGTGAAACGATGCAACCCACAGGAACAACAGTGAAACTTGAGGCAGAAAAAAGCCCGCCTAAGCGGGCTTTTCCGTGGTGACCTGGCGTTCAGTGTTCCAGGTTACCGAATATGGCGCAGCGGACGGGACTCGAACCCGCGACCCCCGGCGTGACAGGCCGGTATTCTAACCGACTGAACTACCGCTGCGCGTAACACTTGAAACGAATGGTGGGTGATGACGGGATCGAACCGCCGACATTCTGCTTGTAAGGCAGACGCTCTCCCAGCTGAGCTAATCACCCTTCGCTTCGGTGTGGCGCGCATTCTACGGAGCGACCCAACCTCTGGCAAGCACTTTTTAAAATAATTTTCTCAGCCCTTCCAAAGGCTTAGAGAAAGGTTGGCCTATGGCACGGCGAAGACAATAATGCCCCCCTTTGTATAAAGGAGAGACTCACCCCATGTGGTTCAAAAACCTGCTTATCTATCGCCTGACCCAAGATCTGCCTGTTGATGCCGAGGCGTTGGAAACTGCACTGGCCACCAAACTGGCGCGCCCATGTGCAAGCCAGGAGTTGACCACCTACGGTTTCGTCGCGCCGTTCGGCAAAGGCGAAGATGCGCCACTGGTACACGTCAGCGGTGACTTCCTGCTGGTGTCCGCGCGCAAGGAAGAACGTATTTTGCCGGGCAGCGTCGTGCGTGACGCGGTCAAGGAAAAGGTCGAAGAGATCGAAGCCGAGCAAATGCGCAAGGTCTATAAGAAGGAACGCGATCAGATCAAGGATGAAATCATCCAGGCCTTCCTGCCTCGCGCCTTTATCCGTCGCTCGTCGACCTTCGCCGCCATTGCGCCGAAACAGGGCCTGATCCTGGTCAACTCGGCCAGCCCGAAACGCGCCGAAGACTTGCTGTCCACCCTGCGCGAAGTGATCGGCACCCTGCCGGTGCGCCCACTGACCGTGAAGATGTCCCCGACCGCGACCATGACCGAGTGGGTCACCACCCAGAAAGCCGCGGACGACTTCTTTGTGCTGGACGAGTGCGAACTGCGCGACACCCACGAAGACGGCGGCATCGTGCGTTGCAAGCGCCAGGACCTGACCAGCGAAGAAATCCAGTTGCACCTGAGCACCGGCAAAGTGGTCACTCAGCTGTCCCTGGCCTGGCAGGATAAACTGTCGTTCGTCCTCGACGACAAAATGGTGGTCAAGCGCCTGAAGTTCGAAGACCTGCTGCAAGACCAGGCGGAACAGGACGGCGGCGACGAAGCCCTGGGCCAACTGGACGCCAGCTTCACCCTGATGATGCTGACCTTCGGCGACTTCCTGCCGGCACTGGTTGAAGCGTTGGGTGGCGAAGAGACCCCGCAGGGGATCTAAAAGCTTGTGATCTCAAATTGTGGGAGCGGGCTTGCTCGCGAAAGCAGAGTGTCAGTCGACATAGGTACTGACTGGTACTCCGCTTTCGCGAGCAAGCCCGCTCCCACATTTGGTTTTGTGGTGCTACTTAATGAAAAAGGATCAGGCCATGCGTGCACTGGCTGCATTGAGTCGTTTTGTCGGCAACACCTTCGCTTTCTGGGTACTGATTTTCGCCGTTGTGGCATTCCTGCAACCGGCGTGGTTCCTCGGTCTCAAAGGCGCCATCGTGCCCTTGCTGGGGCTGGTGATGTTCGGCATGGGCCTGACCCTCAAACTCGAAGACTTCGCCGAAGTCGCTCGCCATCCATGGCGCGTGGCCCTGGGCGTGGTTGCACATTTCGTGATCATGCCGGGCGTGGCGTGGTTGCTCTGCCAAGTGTTCCACTTGCCGCCGGAAATCGCCGTCGGCGTAATTCTGGTTGGCTGCTGCCCGAGCGGCACGTCGTCGAACGTGATGACCTGGCTGGCCCGTGGCGACCTGGCGCTGTCGGTGGCCATCGCCGCCGTCACCACCCTCCTCGCCCCGCTGCTGACGCCGGCGCTGATCTGGCTGCTGGCCTCGGCCTGGTTGCCGGTGTCGTTCATGGAGTTGTTCTGGTCGATCCTGCAAGTGGTGCTGTTGCCGATCGTGCTGGGCGTGGTTGCCCAACGGGTGCTCGGCGACAAGGTTCGCCACGCCGTGGACGTGTTGCCGCTGGTGTCGGTGGTCAGCATCGTGATCATCGTCACGGCCGTGGTGGCCGCCAGCCAGGCGAAGATTGCCGAGTCCGGCCTGTTGATCATGGCCGTGGTCATGCTGCACAACAGCTTTGGCTACCTGCTGGGTTACTTCACCGGGCGCCTGTTCAAGCTGCCTCTGGCCCAGCGCAAGTCCCTGGCCCTGGAAGTCGGCATGCAGAACTCCGGGTTGGGCGCCGCGTTGGCGAGCGCACACTTCTCGCCGCTGGCGGCGGTGCCCAGTGCATTGTTCAGTGTCTGGCACAACATTTCCGGGGCATTGCTCTCCACGTATTTCCGCCGCATGAGCGAGAAGCAGGATCGGGAAATGGCGGCGCAACAGGTCAGTGACTGACTCGAAAACTTGATCCCCGGGTTAATGCTGGGCACTATATTGCGCATCGCGAGGACGACCTCGCGGCTCGATCGAGTCATTAATCAGGGGACGACCCCGTCAGACGATGGAGGTCTTCATGTCCTGGATCATTCTGTTTTTCGCCGGCCTGTTCGAAGTCGGCTGGGCCGTCGGCCTCAAGTACACCGACGGTTTCACCCGCCCGCTCCCCACTGTGTTGACCGTTGCGGCCATGGCTATCAGCCTTGGCTTGCTCGGCCTTGCAATGAAGGAATTGCCGCTGGGTACGGCCTATGCGATCTGGACCGGTGTCGGCGCCGTGGGCACGGTGATCGCCGGGATCATTCTGTTTGGCGAATCCATGGCGCTGGTGCGCTTGGCGAGTGTGGCGTTGATCATTTCCGGGTTGGTTGGCCTGAAGGTCAGCGCTTAACTTTCAGACCGCCATCGCGAGCAGGCTCGCTCCCACAGAGATTGAAGGCGTGCCTACTGTGTGTGGCACAACACAAAACCTGTAGGAGCGAGCCTGCTCGCGAAGAGGCCCGCACAAACAATCGCTATCTGACAGCCCCGCGCAACTCCCCCACCATCGCCTGCAACTTCGCCGGCTCCGCCACTTCAACCGCCACCGCCGGCCCCGCCACCAACGTCACCCGCGACCACAGGCGATGGAACAGTCCCTTGCCCGGATCGCGGCTGAAGAAACTCCCCCACAACCCCTGCAAGGCCAGCGGAATCACCGGCACCGGCGTCTCTTCGAGAATCCGCGTCAACCCGCCCTTGAACTCATTGATCTCGCCATCGGCGGTCAATTTACCTTCGGGGAAGATGCACACCAGCTCACCGTCCTTCAGATACCGGGCAATGCGCGTGAAGGCCTTTTCGTAGATCTGGATGTCTTCCTGACGCCCCGCAATCGGAATCGTCCCCGCGGTACGAAAGATGAAGTTCAGCACCGGCAGGTTGTAGATCTTGTAGTACATGACAAAACGAATCGGCCGACGCACCGCACCGCCAATCAGCAAGGCGTCGACGAACGACACGTGGTTGCACACCAGCAACGCCGCGCCTTCATCGGGGATCAGATCCAGATTGCGATGCTCGACGCGGTACATGGAATGGCTGAGCAGCCAGATCATGAAACGCATGGTGAACTCGGGGACGATCCTGAAGATGTACGCGTTGACGCCGATATTCAGCAACGACACCACCAGGAACAGCTGCGGGATCGACAGCTCGGCCACACTCAGCAAGACGATTGAGACAATCGCTGACACCACCATGAACAACGCATTGAGGATGTTGTTGGCGGCAATCACCCGCGCCCGTTCGTTCTCCACGGTACGTGACTGGATCAGCGCGTACAGCGGCACGATGTAGAAACCGCCGAAGACGCCCAGGCCGAGGATGTCGAGCAATACCAGCCAGGCGTGACCAAAACCGAGGATCTCGATCCAGCCATGGCCGGCGGTGCTGTCCGGTATTGAGCCGGAATGCCACCACAGCAGCAGACCGAAAACGGTCAGGCCGAACGATCCGAACGGCACCAGACCAATCTCGACTTTGCGCCCCGAGAGTTTCTCGCACAGCATCGAACCCAATGCGATACCGACCGAGAACACCGTCAGAATCAGCGTCACCACGGTTTCGTCGCCGTGCATCCACTCCTTGGCATAGGCCGGGATCTGCGTCAGGTAAATCGCCCCGACAAACCAGAACCATGAGTTGCCGACAATCGAGCGTGACACCGCCGGCGTTTGCCCCAGGCCCAGTTTCAACGTGGCCCAGGACTGGCTGAAAATGTTCCAGTTCAGGCGCATTTGCGGCGTGGCGGCCGCTGCCCGGGGAATACTGCGACTGGCCAGGTAACCGAGCACGGCAGTGCCGATTATCGCCATGGACACCACCGGCGCGTAATGCGCCGAAGACATCATGACCCCGGCGCCAATGGTGCCGGCAAGGATCGCCAGGAAGGTGCCCATTTCCACCAGGCCGTTACCGCCTACCAGTTCTTCTTCATGCAGGGCTTGCGGCAGGATCGAGTATTTCACCGGCCCGAACAGCGCCGAGTGGGTGCCCATGGCGAACAGCGCCACCAGCATCAACGACAGGTGATCGAACATGAAGCCGACGGCGCCGACCGCCATGATGGCGATTTCCCCAAGCTTGATCAGGCGGATCAATGCGTCCTTGGCGAACTTTTCCCCGAATTGCCCGGCCAGGGCCGAGAACAGGAAAAACGGCAGGATAAACAACAGCGCACACAGGTTGACCCAGATCGAGCGGTCACCCTCGATGGTCAGCTTGTACAAAATGGCCAGGATCAACGACTGCTTGAACACGTTGTCGTTGAACGCCCCGAGGGACTGGGTGATGAAGAACGGCAGGAAGCGCCGGGTGCGCAGCAAGGTGAACTGTGAGGGGTGACTCATCTTCCATGTGTCCCTGATGATAGGTAACGAGTGGCCTGGATTCTTATTGGATTATCAAAAGTCGATCCAGGCCACACCTTACCTAATCTTTGACGGTTATTTCTTCAATCCGGCAATGCACGGCGAGACAAACAGCTCGCCACGCCAGGCGCCCAGCACCGTGCGCTTGCCGACGATCAGCCACATCACCGCCAGCAATGCCACCAGCACGCAGCCAAACACACTGAAGAACGTCAGGTTCAAGGTACTGGCCAGCTTCAACGTTGCCAGAGAATAGACGCCCAACGGGAAAGTGAAGCCCCACCAGCCGAGATTGAAAGGAATGCCGGCACGCAGGTAGCGCACAGTGATCAACAACGCCATCAGCATCCACCACAGGCCGAACCCCCACAGGGTGATGCCGGCCACCAGACCCAATCCAGCGGCAATCTCACCGACTCCCGGCATACCGTTGGCCGCGAAAATCAGCGGTGCATCACCGCCCAGTACCAGCATGCCCAGCGCACCGGTGCCGATCGGGCCAAGGGCCAGCCAGCTCGAGGCGGCCATGTTTTCGTGGGGCAGTTTATGCAGGGCCATGCGCAGCAGCAGAATGGTCAGGATGCTGAAGGCCACCGGCAGGGAAAAGGCCCAGAGCACGTAGCTGGTCACCAGCACCACCAGTTGCGAATGAGCGTCGGCCAAATGCGGCGCCAACAGGCCACCGCTGGCGGCCGCCACTTCTGCCGCGACCACCGGCAACAGCCAGACCGCTGTCATCTGGTCGATGCTGTGCTCCTGACGGGTGAACATCATGTAGGGAATCAGCACGCCACAGGCCAGCGACATGGCCACATCCAGCCACCACAGCACTTCGGCGACGTGAATCACCCCTTCGCCCCAGCGCGGCAGGCCGAATACCAGGAAGCCATTGATGATGGTCGCCAGGCCCATCGGGATGGTGCCGAAAAACATCGAAACCGTGGAGTGGCCGAAAATTCGCCGCGCCTCGTCGAAAAACAGCACCCAACGCGCCGTGTATAACGCGGTAAACAGCAGGAACAGAGCGATATTGAACAGCCAGAGGGCTTCGGCAAAGGCGTGCAAGGCAGGCATGGCAACCGGCAATTGCGCCAGTGCCAACGCCAGCACGCCGGTGCCCATGGTGGCCGCGAACCAGTTGGGGGTGAACTGGCGGATCACCTCGCGGGGATGCTGCAAGTGGCTGAAAGGTTTGATTCCGGGCTTGATGCTATTGGCGCATGTCATGGCGAACTCCTGTCCTCTCGTGAGGTAGAGCCCATGTTAGATCCGAATCGAATATCTATATAACGGGTAATATCTCTATATCTTATCTATATCACTTATATAGTGTCAGACACTCCCTTCCGACTCGATCACCAGTATCCGAGCCGGTCCTAGCGGATGCGCCACATGCTCAGTGCCAACCGAGGCATGAAAAATGTCACCGACCTCCAGCAAGGCTTCCCGCTCCACCCCCTCTTCGCGATAACGCATCTGCACCTGGCCATCGAGCACCACGAACACTTCCTCGCCATCGTTGACGTGCCACTTGTAGGGCTGATCGGTCCAGTGCAGCCGCGTGGTGATGCCGTTCATGCTGGCGATGTCCAGCGCGGCCCAGGCACGCTCGCCAGTGAACGATTTGCTGCGGATGATCTTCATGGTCCGATCCTTCGAGTGAGCTGAGAGGGGCCAAGGCTAACTCAATTTTACCGGTTGGCCTCGCAGCCCCTGGCCGAACGTGATCGCAATAGACTCACCATTGCGCTAAGAGCCAGCACAATCAGAGCTGCGCCATGAGGTTGCATTGAATCAGTGAAGCCCCCATCGCGAGCAAGCTCGCTCCCAAAATTTGCCTGCCACCCACAATCCCTGTGGGAGCGAGCCTGCTCGCGATGGGGCCAATCCAGACACTGCAAATTCCCCTGCGACACCCCACCACGCCACGACCTTGGTCGACACTGACTAACGCTGACGGTCGTGCGAGACTGTCAGTCCGGGCGGGAGGCCCGGATATCTTTTGTCTGGAGTCCCCATGTCGCTGTCCACCGGGCTGATTGCCGTCGTAGCCCTGGCCTATATGGCCATCCTGTTCGCCATCGCCTTCTATGGCGACCGTCGCAGCGCGCCCTTGCCGCCGCGTGTGCGCGCCTGGGTGTACAGCCTGTCGCTGGCAGTCTATTGCACCAGCTGGACGTTCTTCGGTGCCGTGGGCCAGGCCGCCGAACAGCTCTGGTCGTTCCTGCCGATCTACCTCGGGCCGATCCTGTTGCTGGTCGGCGCTCCGTGGGTCCTGCAAAAAATGGTGATGATCAGCAAACAGGAAAACATCACCTCGATCGCCGACTTCATCGCCGCACGCTATGGCAAATCCCAGTCGCTGGCGGTGGTGGTGGCGCTGATTTGCCTGGTCGGCGTATTGCCCTACATCGCGCTGCAACTCAAAGGCATTGTGCTCGGCGTGAACCTGCTGATCGGCGCCGGTGCCGATGCCATGGGCACCCGTGCCCAGGACACCGCGCTGATTGTGTCGCTGGTATTGGCGCTGTTCACCATTGTCTTCGGTACCCGCAACCTCGACGCCACGGAGCACCACCGCGGCATGGTGCTGGCCATCGCCTTCGAATCGCTGGTCAAACTGTTCGCGTTTCTCGCCGTCGGCGCCTTCGTGACCTACGGCCTGTACGACGGTTTCGACGACCTGTTCGACCAGGCCATGTTGGCGCCGCGACTCGAACAGTACTGGAAGGAAACCATCAACTGGCCGTCGATGGTGGTGCAGACTGGTGTGGCGATGATGGCGATCATTTGCTTGCCGCGGCAGTTCCACGTGACCGTTGTCGAGAACATCGACCCTCAGGATCTGCGCCTGGCCAAGTGGGTATTCCCGGCCTACCTCGCCCTCGCCGCATTGTTTGTCGTACCGATCGCCCTGGCCGGCCAGATGATGCTGCCCAGTTCGGTGTTGCCGGACTCGTTCGTCATCAGCCTGCCCCTGGCCCAGTCGCATCCGGCGTTGGCCCTGTTGGCGTTTATCGGTGGCGCATCGGCGGCCACCGGCATGGTGATCGTGGCCAGCGTGGCGCTGTCGACCATGGTTTCCAACGACATGCTGCTGCCGTGGCTGCTGCGTCGCAACAACGCCGAGCGCCCGTTCGAAGTGTTCCGCCAGTGGATGCTGTCGGTGCGCCGCGTCAGCATCGTGGTCATTCTGCTGCTGGCCTACGTCAGTTATCGCCTGCTGGGCTCGACCGCCAGCCTGGCGACCATTGGCCAGATCGCCTTCGCCGCCGTGACCCAGCTGGCCCCCGCCATGCTCGGTGCGCTGTACTGGAAACAGGCCAACCGCCGCGGTGTTTTCGCTGGCCTCGCCGCAGGCACCTTCCTGTGGTTCTACACCTTGATCCTGCCGATTGCCGCCCTCAGCCTCGGCCTGTCCTTGAGCACCTTCCCGGGGCTGGCCTGGCTGCACAGCAATCCACTGAACCTGCCGATCACCCCGCTGACCCAGGGCGTGGTGCTGTCGCTGGCAGGCAACTTCACGCTGTTCGCCTGGGTCTCGGTGCTGTCGCGCACCCGGGTTTCCGAGCACTGGCAGGCGGGCCGCTTCATCGGCCAGGAAATCAGTGCCCGCCCCAGCGCACGCTCGATGCTTTCAGTGCAGATCGACGACCTGCTGCAACTGGCGGCGCGCTTCGTCGGCGAAGAACGCGCCCGTCAAAGCTTCATCCGCTTTGCCTATCGCCAGGGCAAAGGCTTCAATCCGAACCAGAACGCCGACAGTGAATGGATCGCCCATACCGAACGCTTGCTGGCCGGTGTGCTCGGTGCCTCTTCGACCCGCGCGGTGGTAAAAGCCGCCATTGAAGGCCGGGAGATGCAACTGGAAGACGTCGTGCGCATCGCCGATGAAGCCTCGGAGGTACTGCAATTCAACCGTGCATTGTTGCAAGGCGCCATCGAGAACATCACCCAGGGCATCAGCGTGGTCGACCAGTCACTGAAGCTGGTGGCCTGGAACCGTCGCTATCTGGATTTGTTCAACTACCCGGATGGCCTGATCAGAGTCGGCCGGCCCATCGCCGATATCATTCGCCATAATGCCGAGCGCGGCCTGTGCGGCCCCGGCGAAGCCGAAGTTCACGTCGCGCGTCGCCTGCACTGGATGCGCCAGGGCCGCGCGCACACTTCCGAACGACTGTTCCCCAATGGCCGGGTGATCGAGCTGATTGGCAACCCGATGCCGGGCGGTGGCTTCGTCATGAGTTTCACCGACATCACCGCGTTCCGCGAAGCCGAGCAGGCGCTGACCGAAGCCAACGAAGGCCTGGAGCAACGAGTTACCGAACGGACCCACGAATTGTCGCAGCTCAACGTTGCCCTGACCGAAGCCAAGGGCACCGCCGAAGCGGCCAACCAGTCCAAGACCCGTTTCCTCGCGGCCGTCAGCCATGACTTGATGCAACCGTTGAATGCGGCGCGGCTGTTCTCCGCCGCCCTCTCCCACCAGGACGATGGGTTGTCCGGCGAAGCGCAGAAACTGGTCGGGCACCTGGACAGCTCGCTGCGCTCGGCCGAGGACTTGATCAGCGACCTGCTGGACATTTCCCGTCTGGAGAACGGCAAGATCAACCCGAATCGCCAGCCATTTGCGATCAACGAACTGTTCGACACCCTCGGTACCGAGTTCAAGGTGCTGGCGCGAGAACAAAAACTGGAGTTCCGCGTTCGCGGCAGCGCGTTGCGTGTCGACAGCGACATCAAATTGCTGCGGCGGATTTTGCAGAACTTCCTGACCAACGCTTTCCGCTATGGCAAAGGGCCGGTGCTACTGGGGGTTCGCCGGCACAAGGAAGCATTGAGCCTGGAAGTCTGGGACCGTGGGCCGGGTATTCCGGAAGATAAACGACAAGTGATTTTCGAAGAGTTCAAGCGCCTCGACAGCCACCAGACACGGGCCGAAAAAGGCCTCGGCCTGGGGCTGGCGATTGCTGACGGGCTATGTCGCGTGCTCGGTCATACCTTGCGCGTACGCTCTTGGCCGGGACGCGGTAGCGTGTTCAGCGTCAGCGTGCCGCTGGCCCGGGCGCAAACCGCAGCGCCGGTCAAAGTCGCCGAACTCAATGGCAAATTGCTCAATGGCGCGCAGGTGCTGTGTATCGACAACGAGGACAGCATCCTGATCGGTATGAACAGCCTGCTCAGCCGCTGGGGTTGCCAGGTCTGGACCGCGCGCAATCGCGAGGAATGCGCCGCGTTGCTTGACGAAGGCATGCGCCCGCAATTGGCGCTGGTGGATTACCACCTCGATCATGGCGAGACCGGCACCGATTTGATGGCCTGGTTGCGCACGCAGATGGGCGAGCCGGTTCCCGGGGTGGTGATCAGCGCCGATGGCCGGCCGGAGACGGTCGACCTGGTGCACGCCGCGGGGCTGGATTACCTGGCCAAACCGGTGAAACCGGCGGCGTTGCGGGCGTTGTTGAGCCGGTATTTGCCGTTGTAACGAGGTTCAACACAGGGTCTACGTTCGCCCGGGGCTACTCCGGCAACTCGACCAACCCGTCCACATCGGTCATCGCCCGCTCCAACAAATCCGCCGGCAGGCTCTTGCTCGCCCGCGCGCCCAGCAGCTTGAGCTGTTCACTGCGACTGACCAGGTTGCCACGCCCCTCTGTCAGCTTGTTGCGTGCCGAACTGTAGGCCTTGTCCAGTTGCTGCAGGCGATTGCCGACTTCGTCCAGATCCTGGATGAACAGCACGAACTTGTCGTACAGCCACCCGGCCCGCTCGGCGATTTCCCGGGCATTCTGGCTCTGGCGCTCCTGCTTCCACAGACTGTCGATGACGCGCAGGGTCGCCAGCAACGTGGTCGGGCTGACGATTACGATGTTGCGGTCGAACGCTTCCTGAAACAGCGTCGGCTCAGCCTGCAACGCAGCAGAAAACGCCGCCTCGATCGGCACGAAGAGCAACACGAAATCCAGGCTGTGCAGGCCATCGAGGCGCTTGTAATCCTTGCCGGCCAAGCCTTTGACGTGATTACGCAACGACAGCACGTGCTGCTTGATGGCGATCTGGCCGATGGCCTCGTCCTCAGCCGCCACATACTGCTGATAGGCCGTCAGGCTGACCTTGGAGTCGACCACCACCTGCTTGTCGCCTGGCAGATAAATGATCACGTCCGGCTGGAAGCGCTCGCCGTCCGGTCCCTTGAGATTGACCTGCGTCTGGTACTCACGGCCCTTCTCCAGCCCCGCATGCTCAAGCACACGCTCGAGAATCAGCTCGCCCCAGTTGCCCTGGGTCTTCTGCCCTTTCAAGGCGCGGGTCAGGTTGGTGGCTTCATCGCTCAAGCGCAAATTCAGCTGTTGCAGACGCTCCAACTCCTTGGCCAGGGAGAAACGCTCACGGGCCTCGTTCTGATAGCTTTCCTCGACACGCTTTTCGAAGGACTGGATGCGTTCCTTCAGTGGATCGAGCAACTGCCCCAGGCGCTGCTGGCTGGTTTCGGCAAAACGCTGCTCGCGCTCATCGAAAATTTTCCCCGCCAGCTCGGCAAATTGCGCGCGCAACTCGTCCCGCGAACCTTGCAGGTCGTTGAGGCGTTGTTGATGACTGTCCTGTTGCTCGCGCAATTCGGCGTTGAGCGACGCGGCCTGGGCATCCAGACGGCGCAATTCGGCTTCTTTGCCGGCGCGTTCGATATTCCACGCATGGGCGGCGTCCCGGGCGTCGTCACGCTCGATCTGCAGCAGCTCGACTTCACGACGCAGCGCAGCCAGATCAGCCTGTTTGGCGGCGTTGGCATGGGTCAGGTCAGCCGTTTCATCGCGGCTGGATTCCAGCTGAGCATTCAATCCGTCCTGCGCCAGTTGCGCCATGGCCAGGCGTTCTTGCAGCAGCGCGACATCGGCTTGCGTGGCGCTGGTCCGACGCTGAAGTTGCCAGGCCAATACCAGCAACGGCAACGCTGCCCCTGCCAGCCCCAGCAATACGCTGGTCAAGTCCATTGCCATAGCCACTCCTGCCATTCGGATAAAGCCTGAAGGTTAACCAAGGCGTCCGGTCTTGGACAGCTCAGTCTTCGATCAGCCCCAGTTCCTGTTGAGCACGGTGATCGCCTGCCCGAGCGGCCTGACGCAACAGGTCCTGACCGATCCGGCGGTCCCGGGCATTCCCGCATTCGCGGCACATCAACTGGCCAAGGCGACTTTGCGCAGCCACCACGCCTTCACGGGCCGGTTGCTTGAGCAGACGTCCGGCGATGTGTTTGACGTTACGGTTTTCGCCCAGATGCGGACTGTCCAACAGCCACTCCGCCACGCGCATGGAAAAGCGCTTGGTAGGGGCAACAGAGGGTGGTGTGGAGGAAGAGGAAACGGAGGCTGAGCGAAACTTCATAAAGCACTGTGGGGCAGATCAGAAGGCGCGCAACTTTACTCTCTTTTTCTTACAGGTAAAGCTGAAAATATCCCGGGACGCCCGTCCTAGAGCAAGCGCTCGGGACAATCCACAGAAGCTGTGGATAACTCAGTGGACAACCGCTCTCCAACCCGCTCAAAGCCCTGTGGAATGGGGCTCGCAGTCAAACTGACGATTTTTTCACCAGTAAAAAAAAGCGATGTTTTTCATTGACTTAAATTTTGGTTACAGGCAGCCATTACGCTTGAACATGAGATGACAGCGGGGTGACAGACCGCGCAACTAATGTGCACAAGTGCCTTTGCGACGGTTATATCAACGCACTTTTTCGGCGCATTTTTTTGTCGTGCCTGGGGATAAGCCCTGGCAAACCCACTGTTCAGGCGGCTGCGTTGCTACAAACTTCGATGACCGGTAGTCGGATTCTGTTCGAATACAGGGCGTGTCAATCGCAGGCCGCGCAGCTTTATGCGCATCTCTACATGGTAAAACAGCCCGATCAGGCACCTGCCGGGAAATTCTTTTCGCTAACACACTTCCCTTGGCCAGTTCAATCCGTTAGTATCCGCGGCGTTAGTACCAAGCTGAAAGTCAATTCTGGTCGAACAAATCCCCCCGGTCAGCCTTCCCGACGGAAGCCTCCACCGAACAAGCGGGATCGACCACCTCGATGGTTTCCAGGTAAATCTTGCGCCAACACAACCTTTGAATCGAAAGCAAAGGGTGTTGCTCCGCCTGCCTACTCTGCTCGAACCAACCTGCAAATTGATCAGGATCTTCACCCTGGGCCCAGAACCTTTGCCCTCGATGTGTTGCCTGCCCTCCTAAGTACCTACCTGCCAGCCCAAGCGCGCCAACTTATTAGCGCTTCAAACTGGCTGCTTTGTTCCAGTCGGGTTCTTCGTTCGATCAATGGTGATCGACGTTACTGGAACGTTTTAACGTTGCACGGTTCTTATCCGTGTCATTTGTAGGAACACCCAATAATGTCTACTCAAATCCACACTCAGGATGCCATTCGCACCCTAACCAACGCTTTTGCACCAATGAACTGCCTGATCATGGCCGCTCGCAAAGGCTGCTTCAGCTTCACCCTGGTCAACGAACACGGTATCGCTCGTCACAGCGAACGCCTGTACCCCGATCAATACTCCAGCGCCGAGCCGCTGCAGGCCGTGATCGAGCGTACCCGTCAGGCACTGGTTGCCTGAAACGCCAGAAAGGCTGAAAAACCCAAAAGCCCTGCCCGAAAAGCGGGGCTTTTTATTGCCTGATATTTCCCTTTCCTCGAATCACGACTAAGCACGATCCGATATAACGGTTATAACTGGTCGCTGGAAATATTTTAAAAACAGGCCTTTACAGCGCGAATATGACACTACACTTCAACTCAAGCGGCTTGACCCGCTTGCGGCGAGCCTGAGTCGATTCACTGCTGCCAAGCCCCCCTTCAGGTGTCGCCGTCCAACTCAGGTTTCGAGGGTTTTATGGGTATCGCTGCCAGCGAACTGTGCCGTTATGTGATTCGTCCGACCTTGATCTACCTCGGACGTCATAGCGCTACTGCCGAATCCCTGCTGCTGGGCATTGCCGCCAGCCAGTCCGCCCTTGGTTCCGCCCTGCATGACCGCCGTGGGCACGGCCTGTACCGCATCGCCGAGCCCCGTCACCAGGCCCTTTGGGACCATTACCTGGCCCTTGATCCGGAGCGTGCAAGCCTGGTCCGCGGCCTGGCCAGCCAGCATGCGTTTCTCAGTGGCCCGCACCTCGAATTGACCGTCAACCTGCGTTACGCCACAGCCATCGCCTGGCTGCTGGTGGAAGAACAGAACACCCCCCTCCCCGCCCCGGATGATTTGTTGGGTATGGCCAGAATCTGGCGCCAGACATTTCAACCCCAGGGACGTCTGCGTGATTTCACCAGCGCCTGGCAAACCTGTGTTTCACCGCTGAACCAGGTAGCCTGCTGACTCCTCTGGATCCAAAGATCGCGCAACACGCCGCGATTCTGGTCGGATTGTCCTACAAAACCGCTCTAAATCAAGGCATACAGCCTATGGCGTCGGGACGAAAATGTTGGTAATTTTCGCCCCGGTGATCACCAGGAGTTCTAATAATGAAAAAAGTAATGCTCAAAACCACCATTAGTCTCGCCGTTGCCATGGCATCCACCCAGATCTTTGCAAGTGGCTTTGCCCTCAACGAACAAAGCATCAGCGGGATGGGGTCAGGTTTTGCCGGGCGATCTTCCTCTGCCGACGACGCATCCACCATTTTTGGCAACCCTGCCGGCATGTCTCGCCTCAAACGCGAACAAGTGACCGGCGGTGTTGCATTTATCGACGCGCACACCGACATAAGTGATGCCAGCTCCCGTCCGAACGGCGGCACCAACAAGGGTGACATGGTCCCCTTCATGGGCGTGCCGATGGGCTATTACGTCAAGCCAATCGATGACCAGTGGGCGGTCGGTTTCGGCGTCTACGCGCCGTTCGGTCTGGTGACCGATTACGAGAACGGCTTCGCCGGCCGTTACTTCGGCAGCAAGAGCGAAGTCAGAATCGTGACCCTGCAGCCAACCGTCAGCTATGCCTTCAACGACAAGGTATCGATTGGCTTCGGTCCGACCATCAACCGCATCGACGGCACCCTGGAATCGAACCTGTCGATCACCCAGGCCGCGCCGGACGGCGAGGTCAAGATCAAGGGTGACGACACCGCGCTGGGCTACAACATCGGCGTGCTGGTTCAAGCCACCGACAGCACTCGCGTCGGCCTGACCTACCACTCGAAAGTGAAGTACACGCTCGACGGCAACACCAAGGTCAACTACAACGTGCTGGGCCTGATCGGCCAGAACCCAAGCCAGAAATACGACGCTTCGCTGGACCTGACCACACCTGAATCGGTGGACTTCTCGGTCACTCACCAGCTCGACGACAAGTGGACTCTTTACGCAGGCAGCACCTGGACCCGCTGGAGCCGCCTGAAAGAAATCACCGTTGAAAACAAAGGCGTTCCGGCCGTTCTGAACGGCCAGTTCGGCACCATCACTGAAGAACAGAACTGGCACGACACCTGGGCTCACGCCATCGGCGCGTCCTACCAGTTGAACAAGCAATGGGTACTGCGTACCGGTCTGTCCGTAGACCAGGCACCGACCAACAACGTCGACCGCTCCCCACGCATCCCGACTGGCGATCGCAAGATTTTCAGCGTAGGCGCCGGCTGGAGCCCGACCGACGACCTGACCATCGACCTGGCGTATTCGTACCTGCGCGAAGAGTCGGTCAAGGTCAACAACAGCAACGACCGTGGCCAGACCTACAACGCCAAGTATGAAAACTACGCGAACGGTTTCGGTCTCGGCGCGACCTACCGCTTCTGATGATTTACGGCGAGCCTGAACCGCTCGCCCGCTGAATCAAAAAAAGCCCCGCTCTCTTGTACAGAGGCGGGGCTTTTTAGTGGGTGCAGATCAAGGTTGTGAAGCCAGGGCTTGCTCCACCGCTGCAATGAACTCGGGATCATCGGGCTTGGTCAGGCTGGAAAAGCTGGCGATCACCTTACCCTTGCGATCGACCACGTATTTGTAGAAATTCCATTTTGGCGCACTGCTCTGTTCGGCCAGCACTTTGAACAGATGGGTTGCGTCGGCGCCACGTACCGACTGCGGCTCGGTCATGGTGAAAGTCACGCCATAGTTGACGTAACAAACCTTGGCGGTTTCGGCACCGTCCCTGGACTCCTGCTTGAAGTCATTGGACGGAACACCCAGCACTTCCAGCCCCAGCCCTTTGTAACGCTGATTCAGCGCCTCAAGGCTTTTGAACTGCGGGGCGAAACCGCAGAAGCTCGCAGTATTGACCACCACCAGCGGCTTACCTTCATACCGTTGACAGAGGTCGATGGATTCCTTGGCGCGCAGCTTTTGCAGTGATCCTTGCAACAGCTCCGGGCACTCGGCCGCGTAGGCCAGCCCGGTAAACGTCAGCAGCAACGCGGGGACTGCAATCCAGCGCTTCAACATGTCGGTGCATCCTTGATAATTCGTCAAAAGCGACGTTACTCGCCCTCGCCGCTCGCTAGCAAGTACCCATGCCCAACTGCATCAGCGCCAGACCGCCCTGATGCCAGCCCCACCACGCCAGGGTAAGCAGCAAGGCGCAGACAGCGAAAAACGTGATACGAGGCCAGAGACTGTTCATGTCGCACTCATTTGTGTTTGCAGGCGCGCCACCGGCCGCTCACGCACCGGCCAGTTGAGGGCAGCGGCCAACAGGCTCAAGAGAATTGCCACTTGCCAGATCAAGTCATAACTCCCGGTTCGGTCATACACCACCCCGCCCAACCAGCCGCCCAGGAACGAACCGAGCTGGTGAAACAGGAAAACAATCCCGCCGAGCATGGACAGGTTTCGCACACCAAACAAGGTCGCCACCGTGCCGTTGGTCAACGGCACCGTCGACAACCACAGGAAACCCATGGCCATGCCGAACAGGTAGGCCGTGGTGGTCGTCACCGGCGCCCACAGGAACAACGCAATGACCACCGCCCGCAGCAAGTACAGACCGGTGAGCAAACGAGGCTTGGACATGCGCCCGCCGAGCCATCCAGCGGTATAGGTGCCGAAGATGTTGAACAGGCCGATCAGTGCCAGCACCGTGGTGCCGACCGTCGCCGGAAGGTGTTGATCCACCAGATAGGCCGGCAAGTGCACGCCGATGAACACCACCTGGAATCCGCACACGAAAAAGCCGAACGCCAACAGCCAGAATCCGGAATGGGAGCAGGCTTCGCGCAGCGCTTCGCCAAGGGTTTGTTCGTGGCCCAGGACGGGCAGCGGCTTGTCCTTGAGCATACTCACCAGCGGCACGATCAACGCCACCAGCAAGCCCAGCGCCAGCAACGCCGCGGACCAGCCAAGCCAGCCAATCAAACCGAGTGTGCCGGGCAACATCGCGAACTGACCGAACGAACCGGCCGCACTGGCGATCCCCATGCCCATGCTGCGCTTTTCCGGCGGCACCGCGCGCCCGACCACCCCCAGGATCACCGAGAACGACGTACCGGACAGTCCGATGCCGATCAGCAGGCCGGCGCTCAGGGACAGGGTCATCGCCGAGTCGGAGAGCCCCATACAGATAAGCCCGGCCGCGTACAGGACGCCACCGACCAGCACCACTTTCGCCGCGCCGAAGCGGTCAGCCAGGGCGCCGGTGAACGGCTGTGCGAGGCCCCAGATCAGGTTCTGCAGGGCTATGGCGAAGGCAAAGACTTCACGGCCCCAGCCGAACTCGGCGCTCATCGGCGCCAGAAACAGCCCGAAGCCATGGCGAACGCCCAGCGACAACGCAAGGATCAGCGCACTCCCCAACAGAACCCAGCCGCATGTACGCCACATCGATGTCATTGTTGTTCTCCGGTAGCGGGTATATACCCGCTTATGATCGAAAAAACCGGCATCATGCCAGTTCATCCAGCAGCTTCAATAAGGTTTCGCGCTTCTCGGCACCCAGGCGATCGATCAAGCGCTGCTGCGCGGCTTCCCAGGCCGGCAAGGCAGCCTTGAGGCGCTCTGCCCCGGCATCGGTCAACAGGACGATGCGGTTGCGCATGTCCTCGCCCTCGACCAGCGTCACCAGGCCATCACCCTCCAGCACCCGCAAATTGCGCCCCAGGGTGCTGCGATCCAGGCCCATGGCCTCGGCCAGGGTCGAGATGCTCGGCTGATCCAGACGCTGCAGGTTGCACAGCAAAGAATACTGCGCAACGTTGATCCCGAAGCCATCGAGAGCGCCGTCGTAATGCCTGCTGACGCCACGGGCGGCGCGACGCAGGTTGATGCATAAACATTGGGAATCGAGCATGGTGCGTGTATATACCCGCGAGTCGGTTAAATCAAGTTACATGAGGGTTAGCAGTGTTCTGAAGATCGCCTTCGCGAGCAAGTCGGATCGCCGCACCGCCGCTCCCACATTGGAATGCGATCAACTGTGTGGGAGCCTGCTCGCGATGAGGCCGGAACATTCAACACAACCCGATCAAGCCAGCGCCAAGCCTACCAGCACTGCAACTTCCAGCAACTCCAGCATCGCACCCGCCGTGTCACCCGTCGTACCACCCAGGCGCCGCAGCATCACCTGTCGCAACCAGACAAACCCCAGCGCCGCCAACACCACCGCCAGCGCACCGCTGATGCCTGCGATCAACACACAAGCCAGTGCGCTGACCGCCAACACCTGCTTGCCCGCCGAACGCGGAAGATGATCGGCCAATGCCTGGCCCAGGCCACCAGCACGCACGTACGGCGTGGTCAGGAACAAGCCAAGCAACGCGCTGCGACCGATCAACGGCACGATGATCAATGCCAGCGAGTGCGGCTGTTCGATCAGCGCCAGCAGGGCGGTGAACTTGAGCAACAACACCAGCACCAGCGTCACCACGGCGATCGGCCCGCTGCGCGGGTCTTTCATGATGGTCAGCGTACGCTCGCGGTCACCAAAACCACCGAGCCAGGCATCGGCGCTGTCCGCCAGGCCATCGAGATGCAACCCGCCGCTGAGCAGCACCCAAAGGCTAAGCAACAGCGCCGTGTGCAACAACGTCGGCGTGCCGAGCAACAGCCAGTTGACTGCCCACAGAATCACGCCAAAGAGTAATCCCACCAGCGGATAAAACAGCAGCGACCGCCCCAGTTCCCGGGGCTCAGGCATACCGGGCAGGCGAATCGGCAGGCTGCTGAGAAATTGCAGGGCGACCCAGAATGGCAGCATGATCAGAGCACTTCCTTCAACACGCCCGCAGGCTCCACCGTCAGCGAAAACAGTGCGCCATGCCCGACTTCAACGTTGAGCAGTTGCTCTCGCGGCAGCCCGCGAGCTCGCGCCAGCAATAGGCGCATCACACCGCCGTGGCTGATCAGCAGAATGCGCTCGCCGGCACAGGTCGCATGCAAACGCTCCAGCGCGGCCAGCACCCGTGCCGAAAAGTCTGCAACCGGCTCCCCCTGAGGCGGCGTGAAGGAATAAGGATCGGCCCAGAACAAGCCCAGGGCCTGCGCGTCGGTTTCCATCAACGCCGCCGCGCTCTGCCCTTCCCAGGCGCCGAAATGCAACTCTTGCAGGTCTTTATCCAGTTGCACCGGCACACCCAGTTGCGCACCGAGTTCCTCGGCAAACAGCGCACAACGCTGCAAGGGTGAACTGACCAGCCGATCCCATGGCCCCTGCCCGACCACCGCGGCGCGCATCTGCGCCCAGCCCGTGTCGGTCAACGCGTCATCGATACTGCCGCGCAAGCCGCCGCCGAGTTCGGTTTCACCGTGACGCAACAGATCCACGCGCAAGGTCATGCCGGGCGATCTGCCACGGCGGCTTCGGCGAAGGTCGCCATCTGCCCGTGCAGGTCGCAAGCCAGGCGCAACAGCGGCACAGCCAACGCCGCGCCACTGCCTTCGCCAAGCCGCAGGCCGAGATCGAGCAAGGGTTGCGCGTCCAGGGTTTCCAGCACATGACGATGCCCTGGCTCGGCGCCGCGATGACCGAACAGCAGCCACTGACGACACTCTGGATTCAAGCGCACCGCAACCAGCGCCGCGACACTGCAAATGAAGCCATCCACCAGCACCGCAACACCTTCCTGGGCACAGGCGAGATACGCACCGACCAGCGCGGCGATTTCAAAACCGCCGAGGTTGAACAGGGTCTGCAAGGCATCGCCACGCTGCGCGCCATGCAATGCCAGGGCGCGCTCGATCACCTGGGCCTTGTGGCTGACACCTTCGGCATTGAGCCCGGTGCCAGGCCCGGTCAAATGCACCACCGGGCAATCGAGCAGCGCGCACGCCAGGGCGCTGGCGGCGGTGGTGTTACCGATGCCCATTTCGCCACCGATAAACAACTGTGCACCGCTGGCGATTGCCCGCAGCACGCTGTCACGGCCGGCCTGCAAGGCGAGTTGCCCCTGGGCCTGGGTCATGGCCGGTCCCTGTACAAAATTTGCCGTGCCCGGGCCGACGTTCAGGTGGCGTACACCCGGCAGGCTCAGCGACGGCGTTACCGTGCCAAGGTCAACCACTTCTAGGGAAGCGCCCAGTTGCCGCGCCAATACGCTGATCGCCGCACCACCGCTGACGAAGTTGAGCAGCATCTGCCCGGTCACTTCCTGGGGAAACGCCGACACGCCCTCGGCGACGACGCCGTGGTCACCGGCAAAAATCGCGATCCACACCTGCTCCAGACTCGGCTTGACCCGCCCCTGCAAACCCGCCAGCTGCACCGCCAGCGCTTCCAGCTGCCCGAGGGAGCCGGCCGGCTTGGTCAGTTGCTGTTGCCGCGCCTGGGCCTGTTCGACCACTTGGGTATCGACCGGCTTGCACGGGTTCAGCCACCAGGATTGAGTCATAACGCAGTTCCTTTCAGAGTCAGGGGCAGGCCGGCGACGGTCAGGACGACACGCTGACAACGCTCAGCCAGAGCTTGATGCAGCCAACCGGCTTCATCGACATAGCGGCGAGTCAATTCGCCCAGCGGCACGACACCCATTCCGGTCTCGTTGCTGACAAAAATGATTTCACCCGGCAGCGACGCCAGGCATTCGAGCAGAGCATCACGCTCGGCGTGCAAGCGCTCGGCATCGTCAAGCATCAGCAGATTGGTCAGCCACAGGGTCAGGCAATCCACCAGCAGGCAGCGCTCGGCACGGGCGGTTTCACGCAGCACCCGGGCCAGCTCCACCGGTTCTTCGATCAATGCCCATTCGGCAGGACGACGGGCGCGGTGATGGGCCACCCGCTCGCTCATTTCGCCATCCAGTGGCTGGCTGGTGGCGATGTAGGTGACGGCCAGGGCGCTGTCGATGGCGAGCTTTTCAGCCAGGCGACTCTTGCCGGAGCGGGCGCCGCCGAGGATCAGTTGGAGCATGGTTGTTTCCTTGAAATCTTCGGTGAGGCGACTGGCCCCTTCGCGGGCAAGCCCGCTCCCACAGGGTTACGAGGTTTACTCAAATTTCCTGATCAACCCAAATCTCTGTGGGAGCGGGCTTGCCCGCGATGAGGCCATGGCAGGCGCCTTATATCCCACAGAGCTGCCGCAACAACCCGGTATCCAGATGCTTCTCCACCAGATCCGCCAACCGCTCGATATCACGCTCGCGCAAGCCGTGATAATCCACGTCCTGCACCTCCTGCAAACCCGCCCAGCGCAGCAGCGCACTGCACGCCGCCGGCGATTCGAACAGCCCGTGCAGGTAAGTGCCGAAAATCTGCCCGTCAGCACTTTGCGCACCATCACAGCGGCCGTCATCCAGTTGCACGGCGGCGTTTTCCAGAGCGGGTCCGGTGGTTACTCCGGCATGAATTTCATAACCCGCCACCGGCGCGTCTTCCAGCGCCAGGCGACCACGCACATTGCGCAACTGCTTCTCTTGTTCGAGCTCGGTCTGGAACGCCAGCAGCCCCAAACCGGCACTGGAACCCGGCGCACCTTCGAGGCCCAGCGGGTCATGTACCTGTTCACCAAGCATCTGCAGGCCGCCACAGATCCCCAGCAGTTTCCCGCCGTAACGCAGATGCCGGGCAATGGCGGTGTCCCAGCCGTTGGCCCGCAGGTACGCGAGGTCGCTGCGCACACTTTTCGAGCCGGGAAGGATGATCAGGTCGGCGGACGGAATCGCCTGGCCGGGGCCGATGAATTGCAGGTCCACTTGCGGGTGCAGGCGCAGCGGATCGAAATCGGTGTGATTGCTGATGCGCGGCAGCACCGGCACCACCACCTTCAGCACCTGTTCGGCTTTATCGGCCTGGCGTTGATCGATGCCGTCCTCGGCCTCCAGGTGCAGGTCCATTACGTACGGCAGCACGCCGATCACCGGTTTGCCGGTGCGCTCTTCGAGCCAGTCGAGACCGGGTTGCAGCAACGCGATGTCGCCACGAAAACGATTGATGACGAAGCCTTTGACCCGCGCCTGTTCGCTCGGCGACAGCAGTTCGAGGGTGCCCACCAGATGGGCGAAAACCCCGCCGCGATTGATATCGGCGATCAGCAGCACCGGGCAATCCACCGCTTCGGCAAAGCCCATGTTGGCAATGTCGCCGGCGCGCAGATTGATTTCCGCCGGCGAGCCCGCGCCCTCGACCATCACCAGCGGATACGCCGCGCTCAAGCGCTCGTGGGAGACCAGCACCGCTTGCATGGCGATGGATTTGTAGTCGTGATAGGCGACGGCATTCATGGTCGTGACGGCGCGGCCATGGATGATCACCTGGGCACCGGTGTCACTGTTGGGCTTGAGCAACACCGGGTTCATGTCGGTGTGCGGCTCAAGGTTCGCGGCCTGGGCCTGTACCGCCTGGGCGCGGCCGATCTCGCCACCGTCGGCGGTCACCGCACTGTTGAGGGCCATGTTCTGCGGCTTGAACGGCACCACCCTGACGCCTTGGCGGGTGGCCCAACGGCACAGCGCGGTGACCAGCGTGCTTTTACCGGCATCCGATGTGGTGCCCTGCACCATCAGCGTGGTCATTGGTTTTCCTTGGCGAAATCGTCGAACGCCTGTGCCAGTCGTACCCAGGCGATTTCGTCACCGGGCAAGCCGAATCGCAGGCTGCTGTTGTGCGTGAACAACCGCAGGAGAATGCCGCGCCGGGCCATGAACTCATGCAGTGCTTCGGCGCGCTCGGTGATCAACCACTGGAACAGCGCACAGCCGCCCTGGGGCTCGAAGCCGTACTGCTCCAGCAACGACGCAAGGCGCTCACTGGCCTCTTCGGTGCGCACCCGTTGCCGCGTATGCCCCTCGGTATCGCGCAGGCAGGCCTGGCCCACTACCCGGGTTGCCCCGCTCACGGCCCAGGGCCCCACTTGTTCAGCCAGCAACTTGAGTAACTTGCGCTCGGCCAGTACAAACCCCAGGCGCACACCGGCCAGGCCGAAAAACTTGCCAAAGGAGCGCAAGACGATCAGCCCGACTTGATGGGCAAACGGCGCCAGGCTCAGTTGCGGCGTGTTATCCATGAACGCTTCGTCTACCACCAGCCAGCCACCGCGCTGGGCCAGCCGCGCGTGCCAGTCGAGCAGGCGACTGGGGGTGAGGCTCAGGCCTGTGGGGTTATTCGGATTGACCACCACCAGCACATCGAAACTGTCGATAAAGAAGTCGACTTCCTGCTCCAGCACTTCACGCACGATGTAGCCGTTGCGACGCCACGCCTCGGCGTGCTCGGCATAACAGGGTGACAGCACGCCGACCTTGCCCGCCCGACGCAATCGCGGCAGCAGTTGAATCGCCATTTGCGAGCCGGCCACCGGCAATACCTGCAAGGTGCCGTAGTAATCGCAGGCGGCCTGCTCCAGACCGTCGTCCGTCTCCGGCAAACGGGCCCAGGCCCGCAGCGGAATATCCGGCACCGGGAACGGCCAGGGCGCAAGGCCCGTGGACAGGTCCAGCCAGTCGGCTTCATCTATGCCGTATTCGAGCGCCGCCTTGCGCAATCGCCCACCGTGCTCAAGCATAAAATTCGGCCCCCAGGCAAAGAATCAGCAGCCATAACCATACCCCGCGCTGGACCAATTGCCAGCCCCGGTCAATGGAGTCGGCATCCGCCGGCACGCCTTCGCCCAACTGTGGACGCTGATGCAGTTCGCCGTGATAAATCGCCGCCCCGCCCAATTCGACGCCAAGGGCACCCGCCCCTGCCGCCATCACCGGACCGGCGTTCGGGCTGTCCCAGGTCGGACCCTGGGTGCGCCAGCATTTCAACGCCAACCGGGTTTTGCCCAGCAACGCGTAAGTCAGTGCCACCAGGCGCGCAGGAATGTAATTGAGCACGTCGTCGACCTTCGCCGCCGCCCAGCCGAACCGTTCGAAGCGTTCATTGCGATAACCCCACATCGCATCCAGCGTATTGCTCAGGCGGTAGAGCACCACGCCCGGCGCGCCGGCCACGGCAAACCAGAACAACGCCGCAAATACTGCATCGCTACCGTTCTCCAGTACCGACTCGGTAGCGGCCCGGGCGACTTCGGTCTCATCCAGATCACTGGTTTTACGGCTGACCAGATAACTCACGCGTTTGCGTGCTTCATCAAGATCACCGCCGCGCAGGGCCTTGGCCACAGGCGTGACATGCTCACCGAGGCTGCGCATGCCGAGGGCGCAATAGAGCGCGAGGATCTCGACGATCCAGCCGACATAGGGCGCCCAGGAAAATGCCGTGGCCAACAGCGTCAGCGGCAACACGGCGATCACCCACGCGGTGACGCCATGACTGCGCCAGCCGCGACCGCCGCCGTTGAAACGTTGCTCGATGCGCTCGGCAAAACGGCCGAACGCCACCAGCGGATGCCAGCGTTTGGGTTCACCCAGCAGCGCATCCAGCGCAACCGCGGCGACACTCAACAACGCCACACTCATTGACTCACTCCCCAATAGTTTTCATACAGCAATTCATGCAGCGGACGCGCCTGTGCCCAGCCTTCGAGCACCAGCATCGGCGCCGGGTAGAACTCCCTCACCGGTCCCAGGCACAGCACCGCCAGTGGCTTGGCTCCCGGTGGCAGCCTCAACAGGTCCGCCAGTGCCTGTGGTTCGAACAGCGACACCCAGCCCATGCCCAGACCTTCGGCGCGGGACGCCAGCCACAGGTTCTGGATCGCACAGGACAAAGAAGCCATGTCCATTTCCGGTAAGGTGCGGCGACCGAAGATATGCTGCTCGCGGTCGTCCATCAGTGCCGCGACCAGAACCTCGGCGCAATCGTTGATGCCTTCGACCTTGAGCTTCATGAACTCATCGCTGCGCTCGCCGAGGGCTTCGGCGGTGCGGATGCGCTCTTCTTCCACCAGGGCCTGGATTTGCCCGCGCAAGGCGCGATCGCTGATGCGGATGAAGCGCCAAGGCTGCATCAGGCCGACACTGGGAGCCTGGTGTGCGGCTTCGAGCAGGCGCCGCAGCAATTCGGGCTCGACGGTGCCGCCGCTGAAGTGGCGCATGTCGCGGCGCTCGGCGATGGCGCGATAGACCGCTGCGCGTTCGGCTTCAGAGAATGCGTTGTCGCTCATGGCCTTTTCGCGAGCAAGCCCGCTCCCACATTTGAAGGTGAGCAGCCTGAAGAAACGCAATCCCCTGTGGGAGCGGCGGTGCGACGATTCGACTTGCTCGCGAAGGCGGCTTCAAGGTCCGGCGCAAACAACGCGGCAATCGCCGAAGGGTTCGACGGAAAATAAAAGTGCACATAGGAGGCAGTCATCCGCCCATCACGGTAGACCGCCTCCGCTCCGCGCCCGCCGTTAGGGCTCAAGCCACGGGCAATCGGCGCCAGTTCAGTGGTGGTCAACGAATGGTGATAGGTGTGCCCGCGCAGCAAACCTTCCGGCAATTCCACCGCTTGCAACGCCAGCGCTGCCAGACGCTTTTGCATGACCGCATCACCGGCCAGCAAGCCAACCAGTTCGGCGCGAGCGCCCTCGACATCAGTCAGGGAATCGAGCAGATACAGCATGCCGCCACACTCGGCGAGCAAGGGTTTGCCTGCCCGGTGGTGGGCGCGGATCGCGTCGAGCATCGCGGTGTTTTGCGCCAGCGCGAGATGGTGCAGCTCCGGGTAACCGCCCGGCAGATACAGGCTGTCCGCCTCCGGCAACGCTCGGTCGCGGATCGGCGAGAAGAACGACAACTCGGCACCCATCGCCCGCAGCAGATCCAGGCTCGCGCCGTAGGTGAACGCAAAGGCTTCATCACGGGCGACGGCAATGCGCACACCAGCCAGCAGCGGCTCGACCGCGATGACATCAGGGGCGGCGAACTCGACCGCCGGCGGCAGCGCGACCTCGCAACTGCTGGCCAGGGCATCGGCTGCCGCATCGAGGCGCAGGTCGAGATCGTTCAACTCACTGGCCTGCACCAGCCCCAGGTGCCGGCTCGGCAATTCGATCCCGGTTTCCCGGGACAGCGCGCCGTACCAGCGCAAACCTTCAGTCAGGCTACCTTCGAGCAGTTGCGCGTGGCGCAGCGTGCCGACACGATTGGCCAGCACGCCGGCGAATGGCAAGTCCGGCTGATAACGCGCCAGCCCCAGAGCCAATGCGCCGAAGGTCTGGGCCATGGCGGTGCCATCGATCACCCCCAGCACCGGCACACCGAAATGCCGCGCCAGATCGGCGCTCGACGGCGTACCGTCGAACAGCCCCATGACGCCTTCGATCAGGATCAGATCCGCTTCAGCAGCGGCTTCCCACAGCAACCGGCGACTCTCCTGCTCGCCGACCATCCACATGTCCAGTTGATACACCGGCGCACCACTGGCGCGTTCGAGAATCATCGGATCGAGAAAGTCGGGGCCGCACTTGAACACACGGACCTTGCGCCCCTGATTGCGATGCAATCGGGCCAGCGCTGCGGTGACGGTGGTCTTGCCCTGGCCGGAAGCCGGCGCGGCAATCAGTACCGCCGGACAGTGCCGAGGCTGACTCACAATTCGACGCCTTTCTGCGCTTTGATCCCGGCTTGAAAGGCGTGTTTGATCACACCCATTTCGGTGACGGTGTCGGCCATCTCGATCATTTCCGGCTTGGCGGCACGACCGGTGACCACCACGTGTTGCATCGGTGGCCGGGCCTGCAAGTCGCTGAGCACCTGATCGAGATCGAGGTAGCCGTGCTTGAGGGCGATGTTCAGTTCATCCAGCACCACCAGACCGATGGATGGATCGCGCAGCAGTTCCCGGGACACCGCCCAGGCGGCTTCGGCGGCGGCGATGTCGCGCTGGCGGTCCTGGGTTTCCCAGGTAAAACCTTCACCCATCACATGAAAACGCACCTGCTCGGGAAAGCGCCGGAAGAACAACTCTTCGCCCGTGCTGTTGCGGCCCTTGATGAACTGCACTACGCCGCACTGCATGCCGTGCCCCATGGCGCGGGCGAGCATACCGAAGGCCGAACTGCTCTTGCCCTTACCGTTGCCGGTCAGCACCAGCAGCAGGCCACACTCGTTCGGGGAATTGGCGATGCGCTCGTCGATCACGGCTTTTTTGCGCTGCATGCGCGCCAGGTGGCGTTCGTCACGATCGGGGGTATCAGTCATGGGGGAGCTCTCCGTTGAGGCAGGAATAACGGCGGGCAGGCACAAGAATAGAAGGCAAAAAGCCTGGCATCGCCCACCGTGATGCCGCTGGATGAATCAGGCCGGTCTCCGGGCTCATGAGTGGCGCGGGGCCGGACCGTGCGCCTTCCCGCATCAAATCGACACAGTGGCATCACACACAGTTTTCACTCATTTACCGTTGCGGGGGCAGCGCCGGAATTGCGGGCCTTCGACCAACAGAAGGACTCACTCACCGGCTTCCCTGTTTCACTCTGTCGACCCAAGCCACAGAGCACCTGAAACAAGCCGCGAAGGTTAGAGGGTTGGGGGTGGAGCGTCAATTAAAGCCGGGAGGCGATCGACCGAATAGCTGCCGTCAATCAATAAACTGACGTCAATCTTGTGCCACGCTCTCAGCAGTGATATCAAAGAGCCACAACCTCACAACACAACAACAAGGGTGAGCCCATGCAAGGCATGATCATCAGCAATCCAAAGCTGGAATTCCTGCGCCCGGTGCTCGAGCGCTGGTTCGAATGCATCGACCGTTACAACGCCGTCCGCGGTGATGGCGACACACCGTACTGGCACGACGAAAAGGCCAATCTCGGACTGCTGTCTGCCGCCGCCTGGATGGCCGAGATGGTCACGCTGCAACAAACGCCCACCCGTAAGCAGACCGAAGAAGGCGAACGCAACAGCCGCGCCGACCTGCTCCTGGCCTCGCCCGAAACCCGCGCCTACATCCAGACCAGCCAGCGCTGGCCACGGGTCAACAGCCTCAACCTGTCCCAGGCCTTGCTCGACATCGCCAGCGATGCGAAGCGCCTGAGCCACGCCAGCGACCTGAAACTCGGCTGCCTGTTCGTCGCCCCGCAAAAAGCCCAGCAGGGCGCCACACCGGAAGAACTCCAGGACATGGTCGACGACCTGCAAAAGGAACACAGCTGCGCTGTAGCCTGGTATTTCCCTTATGCCTACCGCAAGTTGCGCAACGAAGCCGGCAACTATCACCCCGGCATTGCGGTGCTGTTCAAGGAAGCCCGCGGCTGAGGGTTGAACCATCGCACGACAACACTTCTCTATGATTAGAACAAGGCATTCATAGGGAAGACCAGCATGCGCACGCCCCCGCTCGTTCTCGTTATCGCGCTTGGCGCAGGGCTCGCCGCTTGTGGCGAGACCTCCCGCCTGCAAGTCTCCGACGGTACCGGCCCGTCACCCCGACTACCAGAACCCAACAAGACACTGGTTCCGACCGTGAACATCGCCCCGGCCATCGGCTGGCCACAGGGTGCGAAACCCGTCGCCGCCACGGGCACTCAAGTGGCCGCTTTTGCCGAAGACCTGGATCACCCGCGCTGGCTTTATGTGCTGCCCAATGGCGACGTGTTGGTAGCGGAAACCAGTGCACCACCCAAACCCGAAGACGGTAAAGGCATTCGCGGCTGGGTGATGAAGAAAGTCATGGGCCGTGCCGGAGCCAGGGTGCCCAGCGCCAACCGCATCACCTTGCTGCGCGACAAGGACCACGATGGCGTCGCGGAAACCCGCACGGTGCTTCTGCAAAACCTCAACTCGCCCTTTGGCATGACCCTGGTCGGCAATGACCTGTATGTGGCCGACACGGATCGTCTGCTGCGCTTTCACTATGAAAGTGGCGATACGCAGATCAAGTCGCCGCCGGTCAAGGTTGTCGACCTGCCGGGCGGCCCGCTGAACCACCACTGGACGAAAAACGTCATCGCCAGCAAGGACGGCAGCAAGCTGTACGTCACCGTGGGTTCCAACAGCAACGTCGCCGAAAACGGCATGGACAAGGAAGAAGGTCGCGCAGCGATCTGGGAAGTGGATCGTGCCACCGGCCAGCAGCGGATCTTCGCCTCCGGCCTGCGCAACCCCA
This sequence comes from Pseudomonas sp. KH_046_1, assembly GCF_057839025.1. Taxonomy (NCBI): domain Bacteria; kingdom Pseudomonadati; phylum Pseudomonadota; class Gammaproteobacteria; order Pseudomonadales; family Pseudomonadaceae; genus Pseudomonas; species Pseudomonas sp. KH_046_1. Next base: position 1,797,870 of record NZ_CM174481.1, on the reverse strand, counting down.
ATGGCATGGCCTGGGAACCGCACAGTGGCGCGCTGTGGACCGCGGTCAACGAACGGGATGAAATCGGCAGTGACCTGGTACCGGACTACATCACTTCGGTGAAGGACGGCGCTTTTTATGGCTGGCCGTACAGTTACTACGGCCAGCACGTCGATATTCGCGTCGAGCCGCAAAACCCGGATCTGGTGGCCAAGGCTATCGCCCCGGACTACGCCGTCGGCCCGCACACGGCATCACTGGGCCTGGCCTTCGCCGAAAACAGCAAGCTGCCGCCGCCCTTCACCCAAGGGGCATTCATCGGGCAGCACGGCTCATGGAACCGCAACCCCCACAGTGGCTACAAAGTGATTTTCGTGCCATTCAGTGCAGGCAAACCTGTCGGAAAGCCCGTTGAAGTGCTCACAGGTTTTCTCAACGACAAGGAACAGGCCATGGGCCGCCCGGTGGGCGTGGTGATCGACCGGCAGGGCGACCTGTTGGTGGCCGATGATGTGGGGAACAAGGTGTGGCGGGTTTCGGCGATCAAGTAATACGCCTCACCTGTGGGAGCGACGGTGCGGCGATCCGACCTGCTCGCGAATGCGCACGGTCAGTCGACCAATTTGGTGACTGATACACCGCTTTCGCGAGCAGGCTCGCTCACACAAGGGCTTAGCGTTTGCGACAGAGTGTGAGCCCATCACCCAACGGCAACAACGACAGATCCACCCGCACATCATCCTTCAACTCCCGGTTGAGTGCCTGGATTGCCCGGGTGTCCGCGCTCTCGGGGCTGGCCTCAAGCACGCGCCCGCTCCACAGGGTGTTATCGAACACCGCCAGCCCACCGACCCGCAGCAAACGCAGGGCGTGCTCCAGATAAGCCGGGTAGTTGGCCTTGTCGGCATCGATGAACACCAGGTCGTACTGCCCGCCCTGCCCTTGTCGCTCAAGCTCGGCGAGGGTTTCCAGCGCCGGGGCCAGCCGCAGGTCAATCTGCCCGGCCAGCCCCGCTTCTTGCCAGTAGCGCCGTGCGGTGGCGTTGTAGTCGCCGGGGATGTCACAGCAAATCAGCGAACCGTCAGCGGGCAACGCCGCCGCCATGCACAGCGCGCTGTAGCCGGTAAAGGTACCGACCTCGAGCAAACGCCTGGCCCCCGTCAGTTTCACCAGCAAAGCAAGAAACTGCCCCTGCTCAGGCGCCACCTGCCAGCGTGCCATTGGCAGCGCCTGGGTCTCATCGCGCAAGCGCTTGAGCAGTGGCGTTTCGCGCTGGGAAACATCGAGCAGGTATTGGTACAGGTCGTCGTCGAGATTGAGCGTGCGAGCAGTCATGAGCACCAACTCCGGACGTTACGGATTGCGCGCCAGGTGTTCAGGCTGCAGAACACGCTTGGCGCTCAGATAAGCCTTTTGCCAATACGCCTTGGACAGGCTGTCGAGCTTCACGGTGCCGCCGGTGGCCGGCGCGTGGACGAAGCGCCCTTCTCCCACATAGATGCCGGCATGACTGACCTGGGAACCGCCATTGGTGGCGAAGAAAATCAGGTCACCGGTTTGCAGGCCTTCCTTGCCCACATTCGCCGCTTGCATGGAGATCATCTCGCGCGTGGTGCGCGGCAAGGCAATGCCGGTGACATCGCGGTACACGTAGGCGATCAGGCCACTGCAATCAAACCCGGAATCCGGCGTGTTACCACCCCAGCGATAAGGCGTGCCCACCAGACCGAGCGCGCGAAACAGCACGTCTTCCGCTTCGGGTGAAAAAGCTTGTGAGGAGCCAAATACGATGGGAGAGCGAACCACCGGCGCAGGAGGCGGTGTGCGGCTGGCGCAGGCACTGAGCAGCGCTGCGAAGAACATGATTGCGAGGCGGGCCGACGTCGTCATAAGCAGAGCATCCTGATCTGGCTGCGGCTTTTTCTGCGGGGAGCGCAGAAAAGAAAACCGCCTGCGTGGGACGCAGGCGGTTTGCCATCATTCGTAGATCAAGATTCTAGCGGCTACGGGACAAACTTCAAGTAAGACTTTAAGTTCGCCTTACAAAATGTCCGCTTATTTACGTGCAGTGACAATTGGCGACGCATTCGGTGCCATCGCCAGGGCGCGCTTGGCTTCGATGAAGGTCTTGCTCCAGTAGCTGTCACCCAGGCTATCGATCCGTACGCCACCGCTGCGGCGGCTGCTGGAGTGGATGAACTGGTTGTCACCCAGGTAGATCCCGGCATGACTGACGCGACCGCGACGACCGTTGGTCGCGAAGAACAGCAGGTCACCCGGCTCAAGCTTGCTGCGCGAGACCAGCGGAGCGTCCACGTTGATCATTTCGCGGGTGGAGCGAGGCAGGTTCATGCCCGCTTCTTCGCGGAACAGGTAACCGATGAAACCACTGCAATCGAAGCCGGCTTCAGAAGTACCGCCGAAACGGTAACGGGTACCGATCAGGGACATGCCACGTTCGAGGATGCTGTCGGCCAGGACCGGAAGCTGGTAGGACTTGCCGCCAGCGAAGTCTGCGAGTTCTTTTTCGGTAGCCAGTTCTTCCTGAAAGAGAGCGGAAGACTGGGCAGTAACGGAGTTTTGAACCTGTTGTTGCGGAGCTTGCTGAGCCACCGGAGTGTGGGCGGCGCAACCGAACAACAGGGTGACGAGTGCGAGAGGCACGAGGGGTGCGAAGCGATTTAGCATGGGCACGACCGTGGCTGAAAGTTGTAAAGAAGCCGAGACTATGCCCGCTATCAACCTCATTTGCAAATTCTATCGATCTTTTTGTGACTTATCCGTTTCTTGTTTACATCTAAGCGCTTAAGCCTATTTTAAACATACACGCGGCCTGCAACCTTGCAGGAAAGCGGGGTTTCTGGCGTCTGAAATATGCCTGACCGGCTAAAAGCCCCGGCTTCAGCGGGTTTACCAGCCGAGGGTTTCTTTCAAAAACGGGATTGTCAGCTTGCGCTGAGCCTGGAGGGAGGCCTGATCGAGACGCTCGAGCAACTCGAACAGCGCACTCATGCTGCGGGTACCGCGAGTCAGAATGAAATGCCCGACTTCATCGGTCAGATGCAGGCCGCGACGGGATGCGCGCAATTGCAGGGCACGCAGTTTGTCCTCGTCGGACAGCGGGCGCATCTGGAAGATCAAGGCCAGGGTCAGGCGAGACTTGAGATCCGCCAGCTTCACCGGCAACTCCCGAGGGGATGTCGACGCGGCAATCAGCAAGCGCCGGCCGCTGTCGCGCAAGCGATTGAACAGATGGAACAGCGCCTCTTCCCAATCCGCTCGCCCGGCAACCACTTGCAAATCATCCAGGCAGACCAGTTCGTACTGTTCGAGGTTGTCGAGGATTTCGATACCGCGATCGAGCAGCTCGGCCAGCGGCAGATACACCGCCGGCTCACCCAATTGCTCGAAGCGCAGGCAGGCGGCCTGCAACAGGTGCGTACGCCCTACCCCGTCCTTGCCCCAAAGGTAGATCAGGCTTTCGGTCCAGCCGGCGTCGGCTTCGCACAGCCGCTCGACATAGCCGAGTGCAGCGGCATTGGCGCCTGGGTAGTAGTTGATAAAGGTGGCGTCGTCACGCAGACGCACACCTAGGGGCAGCTGAATCGGTTTCATGCTGACTGAACAGTTCCAAAGGAACCGTTAGTGGCCTCTGTGTAAAGTTTGCGAAGTTTATACCCGTGAAGCGGACCGCACAATGCGACAGACCACAAGCAAAATCAAAGGTTTGCGTTAATGCACCGGTTTTGTGGCAGATTCTTTGGCGGCGCATGTGACTGTCGCATGAAGCAAGCAGGCTGACCTGGCACGAACCCGGGCAGCCTGCCAACGCCCATCGACGCCCCTTACACCTGCGGCTCGTCGACACTCCCGTAGATTTCAGAATCCTTATACAAATCATGCACATGGCGCACCAGCACCATGATCACCGCGGCGACCGGCAATGCCAGTAGCACACCGGTAAAGCCAAACAGTTCACCACCGGCCAGGATCGAGAAAATCACCGCCACCGGGTGCAGGCCAATCCGGTCACCGACCAGCAACGGCGTCAGCACCATCCCCTCCAGCGCCTGGCCGACCATGAACACCGCGACAATGCCGAGCATCGGGTAAAGATCACCACCGAACTGGAACAGCCCTGCAAGCAGCGCCGCGCCAATGCCGATGATAAACCCCATGTACGGCACGATCGCTGCCAAACCGGCAATCAGGCCAATCAGCAAGCCCAACTCCAACCCGACCAGCATCAGGCCTGCCGCGTAGATCACACCCAAGGCCACCATTACCAGCAACTGTCCGCGAACGAACGCTCCGAGTACTTCATGGCATTCACCCGCCAAAGATACCGCGCGCGCTTCACGATCACGGGGCAGCATGCTGCGGACCTTGGCCATCATCAGGTCCCAATCCCGCAACAGGTAGAAGCTCACCACCGGAATCAGCACCAGGTTCGCCAGCCAGCCGATCAGCGCCAGCCCCGAGGCCGTGGCATGACTCAGCACCACGCCGACAACATCAGTGGTCTGACTCATATGCTCGCTGATGGCGGCCTTGAGCTTGTCGAACTTCCAGAAACCGTCCGACAGGCCGAACTTCGATTGCGCCCAGGGCAACGCCGTGTGCTGTAGCCAGTCGAGCATCTGCGGGGCCAGTTCATACAAACGAAACAACTGCCTGGCGAGCAACGGCACCAAGACCAACAGCAGCGCGGTGAAGATCAATGTAAACAGGGTGAACACCGCCACGACGCCCCAGGTTCGAGACAGCCCCGCTTTCTCCAGCCGATCCACCAGCGGGTCGAACAGGTAGGCCAACAGCAGCGCCACCAGGAACGGCGTCAGGATCGAATGCAACAACCAGACAAACGCACAAAGCAGGACCACCCCACCGAGCCAGAACCAACGCCGCGTATCGGCCATGAACCACTCCATTGCTTCTATATAAAGAAAGAAAAACTACCAGCGATAACGCAGTTGCGGGGTTGGGGCCGGCGCTGCGGCAGGCACCGAACCGCCGGTGGCAGGCTGAACAGGCGCTACCGGGGCCGGGGCTTGACCCGCCGGTGCTTCCTGCAGCCTCGCCAGCGACAGTTGTGCACGCAACTGATCGACGCTGCCGTTGACCCGATAGAGAATCCGGTCGCCCTCGACACTTTGCACGCGTCCGCCAAACGGCTCCAGCAAACGCCCGAGCGACGCGTAGTGCTCAAGATTCATGCCTTGCACTTCCAGCAATTGCTCGCTCGAAGCACCGGGTTTGGCGACAAACCGTGGCGCCAGGCGCTCGTTGACCGCCAGCATCACCGCATCGGCCACGGCGGCCTGATCGGCTCCCTGCACACTGCCGGCCTCTTTTTTATCCCCCAGCCACAATTGCCACTTGGCTTGCCACTGTCCGCCCTCTTCCTTGGCGTGTACCGCGAGCAGGGCGTCGGCGTTGTAGCGTTCCGATGCCTCATGCAATGGCGCGGGATCTGCGCCCTCCAGATTCGGCGCGGTCGCGACGATCTGCTCATTCAAATCCGCCAACGGCAAGCGCAATGGCAAGCCCCGGTGCTGGGCAGCCCGACGCAGCGGCGCCGCGCTGGCCTGGCCGTCGCCCACCAGGCTTGAACCCTCGGTGGAATCATTCAACCACCAGCCGAGGATCGACGGCCGATTGGCCCCCCACATGGCCAGGCCGGCGCGGCGCAAGGCCTGCTCAGTGGTGCCCGGGTCGAAATCGACCTTCAGGACCTCCGGCGGCCCGACCTCAAAGCCGTATTGGCTGATGATCTGTTGCGGGTCTTTGCGAATCGCTGCCAACCCCGGACTTTGAGCAGCCTTGGGGTCGCCGGTCAGGCGCAACACCAATGTGTCCAACGCACGCTGAGTCGCCTGGTCGCGCTCCTCGGGCGACTGGCCATTCACCGGCTCGCGCACCAGGTAAAGGCCTTTGACGGTTTCGGCTTGACTGACCAGGCTGACCACTGACAAACAACTCACAAGCAAGAATTTACAAAAACGCATGGAAGATTCCTGACGACAAGAGCGGCTGGAACAGACCGCATGAAGACGATCGAGCAAGACTGTGACCGTTGCCCGACGCAAAACATTCACACGCTCCGGGTAAGTTTTCGCACTGTCATAACGATAGACGGTTAATCGCGATACCTTATACAGCCATGCAGGATGCCACCGACACCGCGCATTAATGGTTTTTTTTGAACGGATATGGCCCTGCTGTCGGCCTGAGGATGGCCGCTGCGGCTCAAGCCTGATAAAATCGCGCGCCTTCGCAGACCGGCAACAGCCGGGCAGTGTCCGAATAGCGCGCATGGTTCTCGCCTACGCAGTTTCGGCGCTCCCGACGGACTCGGTCGTTACCCAGAAATCCCCCCCTAAAGGCCTGGATCATGAGCAAGCAACCCTCCCTGAGCTACAAGGACGCCGGTGTAGACATCGACGCCGGTGAAGCATTGGTCGAACGCATCAAGAGCGTCGCCAAGCGCACTGCGCGCCCGGAAGTCATGGGCGGCCTGGGCGGTTTCGGCGCCCTCTGCGAAATCCCGGCCGGCTACAAGCAGCCTGTGCTGGTTTCCGGTACTGACGGCGTCGGCACCAAGCTGCGCCTGGCACTGAACCTGAACAAGCACGACAGCATCGGCATCGACCTGGTTGCCATGTGCGTCAACGACCTGGTGGTGTGCGGCGCCGAGCCGCTGTTCTTCCTCGACTACTACGCCACCGGCAAACTGAACGTCGACACCGCTGCCCAGGTTGTGACCGGCATCGGCGCTGGCTGCGAACTGTCGGGCTGCTCGCTGGTTGGCGGCGAAACCGCTGAAATGCCGGGCATGTACGAAGGCGAAGACTACGACCTGGCCGGTTTCTGCGTCGGCGTCGTGGAAAAATCCGAAATCATCGACGGTTCCAAGGTTGCTGCAGGTGATGCCCTGCTCGCCCTGCCGTCTTCCGGCCCGCACTCCAACGGCTACTCGCTGATCCGCAAGATCATCGAAGTGTCCGGCGCCGACATCGAAAACACCCAGCTCGACGGCAAGCCGCTGACCGACCTGCTGATGGCTCCGACCCGCATCTACGTGAAGCCGCTGCTCAAGCTGATCAAGGAAACCGGCGCAGTCAAAGCCATGGCCCACATCACCGGTGGCGGCCTGCTGGACAACATCCCGCGCGTGCTGCCAAAAGGTGCACAAGCCGTGGTTGACGTAGCGAGCTGGACCCGCCCGGCGGTGTTCGACTGGCTGCAAGAGAAAGGCAACGTCGACGAGAACGAAATGCACCGCGTGCTGAACTGCGGCGTGGGCATGGTCATCTGCGTGGCTCAGGAGCACGTTGAAGCCGCCCTGAACGTTCTGCGCGAAGCGGGCGAGCAGCCTTGGGTCATCGGCCAGATCTCCACCGCTGCCGAAGGCGCGGCCCAGGTTGAACTGAAGAACCTCAAGGCTCATTGATGTCTCAGACCTGTGATGTGGTGGTGCTGTTGTCCGGCACCGGCAGTAACTTGCAGGCCCTGATCGACAGCACGCGGACCGGCGACAGCCCGGCCCGCATCGCTGCGGTGATCTCCAACCGCGCCGACGCCTACGGCCTGCAACGCGCCAGGGACGCGGGTATCGACACCCGCTCCCTGGATCACAAGGCTTTCGAAGGTCGCGAGGCCTTCGACGCCGCGCTGATCGAACTGATCGACGCCTTCAATCCCAAACTCGTGGTACTGGCCGGATTCATGCGCATTCTCAGCGCTGGCTTCGTACGCCACTATCAGGGTCGCCTGCTCAACATCCATCCCTCGCTGCTACCCAAATACAAAGGGTTACACACTCATGAGCGCGCGCTGGAGGCGGGCGACACCGAGCACGGCTGCTCCGTGCACTTCGTCACCGAGGAACTCGATGGCGGACCACTGGTCGTACAGGCTGTAATACCGGTAGAGTTACAGGATTCGCCGCAGAGTCTGGCGCAACGGATCCATGTTCAGGAACACCTGATCTACCCGATGGCCGTACGCTGGTTTGCCGAAGGTCGTCTGGCCCTCGGCGAGCAAGGTGCTTTACTGGATGGACAGTTACTCGCGGCCAGCGGCCACTTGATTCGAAACTAGGAGATTTTATGCGTCGCGCCCTGCTCTTCGCTTGCGCTCTGCTCGCCTTGCCCCTCGCCCAGGCGACAGACCTTCAACCTTTCTCCGCCAGCTACACCGCCGACTGGAAACAGCTGCCCATGAGTGGCACTGCCGAGCGCAGCCTCGAAAAAACCAGCGACGGCAAATGGAAGCTGAGTTTCAAGGCATCGATGATGATCGCCAGCCTGTCCGAGGAAAGCACCCTGACGGTGGACAAGGACACGCTTCTTCCAGAGTCCTATCACTTTGAACGTGGTGGTTTGGGCAAGGCCAAGAAAGCGGATCTGGATTTCGACTGGAACACCAAGATGATCACCGGCACCGATCGCGGTGACGCCGTCAAGCTCCCCCTCAACCGCGGCATGGTCGACAAATCCACCTATCAGTTGGCGCTGCAACACGATGTCGCCGCCGGCAAAAAGACCATGAGCTATCAAGTGGTCGATGGCGGTGAAGTCGACACCTACGACTTCCGCGTGCTGGGCTCGGAAAAAGTCGACACCAAGGCCGGTCAGATCGAAGCGATCAAGGTTGAGCGCGTGCGCGACCCGACGCAAAGCAAACGCATCACCGTGATGTGGTTCGCCAAGGACTGGGATTACCTGCTGGTCCGCCTGCAACAAGTCGAAACTGACGGCAAGGAGTACAACATCATGCTCCTGAACGGCACGGTCAACGGCAAGGAAGTCAAAGGCAGCTGATCCGGATCGATACCATGACGCCCCGCCATTGCGGGGCTTTTTTGTGGGCTCGAAAATTGGAACACCCGACAAGCGCGACAGCTCTATACCTTCAAGGTCTTTTTTGATCGAATGAGTTTTCCTGTCGCCTGCGAGGTTTGCCATGACCGTTACCGTCAACACCGTTTCTGCCGAAGGTTTGCGCCACAGCGTCCAGATCGATGACCATGAACTCTTCGCCGACGCGCCCGTCACGGCGGGTGGTGAGGGCTCAGCGCCGGAACCGCACGATTATTTCGATGCCGCGCTGGGTGCCTGCAAAGCCCTGACCCTGAAGCTGTATGCCAGGAAGAAGGACATCCCGCTGACCGGTGTCGGCGTCGAGGTCAAGCGCGACAACAGCCTGGAACAGAAAGGCCAGTACGCGCTGCACGTCAAACTGACCCTCAAGGGCGTACTCACCGACGCCCAGCGCGATGAACTGCACCGCGTGGCCGATCGCTGTCCGATCCACAAGCTGATGACCACCTCTGAAGTCAGCATCGAAACGCATTTGTCCGAAGGCGCGTTCTGCCAATAGCGGCAAGGGCTGCGCAAGCGGGTTATGCTCGAACGCATCACCCGCTCAGCCTGGAACGCACCATGAACACTCCGCTCGTGATCCGCCCCCGCACCGAAGATGTCGAAGGCCAGCCGATTCTCCGCCCGCTGCCATCCGCCAAGTGCCGCAGCGTCGGGCCATTCGTGTTTTTCGACCACATGCTGGAGACCCGTTATCCACCGGGCAAAGGCATGAACATCCGCCAACATCCGCACATTGGCCTGTCCACCCTCACCTACTTGTTCCAGGGGCAGATCCAGCACAAGGACAGCCTCGGTTCCGATCAAGTGGTCGGGACTGGCGACGCCAGCTGGATGACGGCCGGCAGTGCCATTGCCCACGTCGAACGCACGCCAGAGGCCCTGAGAGAAAGCGGCTTCACCATGCACGGCTTGCAGATCTGGTTGGCCTCACCCAAGGATAAAGAACAAGGTCCAGGGCATTACAGCCACCATCCGGCGTCCACATTGCCGGTCAGCGAAAACCTGGGGGTGAAGATTCGCATGATTGCCGGGTCTGGCTTTTGCCTGGAATCACCCGTGCCGGTGCTTTCTCCTACGCTGTACGCGGAACTGCACCTGCAAACGGCGACGACATTGCTCATCCCCACCGAGTATGAAGAACGTGCGCTGTATGTGTTGAGCGGCGAAGTGCAACTGGATGGCGAGCCGATAGAGCCGTACTCGCTGGTGGTACTGCCTGCCGGGGAAGAGATGACCCTGTTTGCTGAAAGCGACAGTCACGCCGTGTTGTTCGGCGGTGCTCCGCTGGACGGGCCACGGCGAATCAACTGGAACTTTGTCGCGAGCGATCCGGCGGCGATTGATGAAGCGCGGCGGCGCTGGGCGGCCGGGGACTGGCCGACGGTGCCGGGGGAAGTTGAGAGGATCGAATTGCCTTGAATTCTTCGGTGTCCGCTATACCGCCATCGCGAGCAGGCTCGCTCCCACAGGGGAAAAGCATTCCAATGTGGGAGCGAGCCTGCTCGCGAAGAGGCCCTATCAGACACCTGATCAGTCAGTGTCTGAAACAGGATCAACCCTTGAACACTTCATCCAGCAAGTTATGCATCGACGTGAAGGCCCGAGCAGCGACCTTGGCGTCATACATCATCATGCCCGGCACCTTGGCATGCGGGTCGGTGAACGAGTGGAACGCACCGCCGTAGCTCAGCAACTGCCAATCCACACCCGCCGCGTTCATTTCATCTTCGAACGCCGGCAACTGCTCTTTCGGTACCAATGGATCGGAAGCACCGTGCAGCACCAGGACCTTACCCTTGATGTTTTTCGCATCGGCCGGATTCGGTGTGTCCAGCGTGCCGTGGAACGATACCGCCGCGTTCACTGGCGCGCCGGTACGGGCGAACTCCAGGGCGCAGCAACCGCCGAAGCAGAAACCGAAAGTGGCCAGTTTCGAAGTATCGACAGCTACTTCACCCTGGCTTTGCAGCTGTTCGAATGCCACCTGCATGCGCTTGCGCAACAGTGGGCGGTCATTCTTCAACGGCATCATTGCCGCGCCGGCCTCGTCATTGTTCGTCGGACGAACCGATTGACCATAAAGGTCTGCGATCAACACCACATAACCCTTGGAGGCCACCGACCTGGCGATCTCCTCGGCACCGGCGCTGACGCCCATCCAGTTCGGCGCCATCAACAAACCCGGGCGCGGGCCTTTATGGTCGGCATCGAAGGCCAGACGGCTTTCGTAAGCCTGGCCGTCAATCTGATAGGCAACGGAACGTACAGTGATTTGACTCATTTCTGACTCCTGATGGTTAAACCCGAGAAAGAAAAAACCCGCCGAAGCGGGTTTTCTGCAACTTAGTTAAGCCGACAACTCAACCAATAGCTTGTTCAGACGGCGCACATAGGCCGCCGGATCTTTCAAGCTGTCGCCGGCCGCCAGGGCCGCCTGATCGAAGAGGATGTGCGACAGGTCGCCGAAGCGCTCGTCGCTCTGCTCGTTGTCGAGCTTCTCGATCAGCGGGTGAGCCGGGTTGAATTCGAAAATCGGCTTCGAATCCGGAACCTTCTGGCCGCTGGCTTCCAGGATCTGGCGCATCTGTAAGCCCAGGTCCTGCTCGCCGATGGCCAGGATCGCCGGCGAATCGGTCAGGCGATGGGACACCCGAACTTCCGCAACGGATTCGCCCAGCGCAGTCTTCAGGCGCTCGACCAGACCTTCTTTGGCCTTGGCGACTTCTTCCGCGGCCTTCTTGTCCTCTTCCGAGTCCAGGTTGCCCAGGTCCAGGTCACCGCGCGCCACGTCGACAAAGCTCTTGCCGTCGAAGTCGCTGAGGTAGCTCATCAGCCACTCGTCGATGCGGTCGGTCAGCAGCAGCACTTCGATGCCTTTCTTGCGGAAGACTTCCAGGTGCGGGCTGTTTTTGACCTGCGCGTAGGTTTCGCCGGTCAGGTAGTAAATCTTGTCCTGACCTTCCTTGGCGCGCGCCAGGTACTCGGCCAGGCCAACAACCTGCTCGCCATCGTCGCCGTGGGTCGATGCGAAACGCAGCAGGCCGGCGATTTTTTCCTTGTTGGCGAAATCCTCTGCCGGGCCTTCTTTCATGACCTGACCGAAGTTTTTCCAGAAGCCCTTGTATTGCTCAGGCTCGTTCTTCGCCAGTTTTTCCAGCATGTCCAGGACGCGCTTGGTCAACGCCGACTTCATCGAGTCGATGATCGGGTCTTTCTGCAGGATTTCCCGCGACACGTTCAGCGACAGGTCGTTGGAGTCGACCACGCCCTTGATGAAGCGCAGGTACAGCGGCAGGAACGACTCGGCCTGGTCCATGACGAACACGCGCTGCACGTACAGTTTCAGGCCTTTCGGCGCTTCACGCTGGTACAGGTCGAACGGCGCACGGGTCGGCACGTACAGCAGCGAGCTGTATTCGAGCTTGCCTTCGACCTTGTTGTGGCTCCAGCTCAGCGGGTTTTCGAAATCGTGAGCGATGTGCTTGTAGAACTCCTGGTATTCCTCGTCCTTGATCTCGGTACGCGGACGGGTCCACAGGGCGCTGGCGCGGTTGACGGTTTCCCACTCAACGGCCGGCGGCTCTTCGCCTTCGGTAGCGGCCACTTCTTTCGGCAGCTCGATCGGCAAGGCGATGTGGTCGGAGTACTTCTTGATGATGTTGCGCAGGCGCCAGCCATCGGCGAACTCGTCTTCACCGGATTTGAGGTGCAGGACGATGCGAGTGCCGCGCTCGGCCTTGTCGATGGTCGCCACTTCGAAGTCACCTTCGCCCTTGGACGACCAGTGCACGCCTTCGCTGGCAGCGCTGCCGGCACGACGACTGAACACATCGACTTTGTCAGCGACGATGAATGCGGAGTAGAAACCGACACCGAACTGACCGATCAGGTGCGAGTCTTTCTTCTGGTCGCCGCTCAGGTGCTTCATGAAATCGGCGGTGCCGGACTTGGCGATGGTACCCAGGTGGGTGATCGCGTCTTCGCGGCTCATGCCGATACCGTTGTCTTCGAGGGTGACGGTTTTAGCGTCCTTGTCGAAGCTCACGCGGATTTTCAGTTCGGCGCCACCTTCCAGCAACTCTGGCTTGGCCAGGGCTTCGAAACGTAATTTGTCGACAGCGTCAGAGGCGTTCGAGATCAATTCGCGAAGGAAAATTTCCTTGTTGGAATACAGCGAATGGATCATGAGATGCAGCAGCTGCTTCACCTCGGTCTGGAAGCCCAGGGTTTCCTTTTGAGTTTCCACACTCATGGTCATCAAACTCCAATCAGATGGCATAAGCCGCGACCTTGAGGGTCGACGGCGGGTTGTCCTCAGAGTTTGGGGCACCGTTCAGGATTTCAAGGGCTCTTCGAGTTTGAAATGTGCACGAGCCGTGGCAATGGGTTCGGATTCAGTACTTTGCCAGGCGGTAATCGCCACATTGGCGACCCGGCGACCCTGGCGCCAGACCTGGCATCGGGCCCAGGTATCGCGAAACTGCCCGGCTCGCAGGTAATCCAGGGAGAAGTCGATGATCTTCGGCACCCCGGGCGATCCGGTAAACACCAACAGGTGCAGCGCCGCGGCCAATTCCATGAAACCGGCGATCACACCGCCATGAATCGCTGGCAACAAAGGGTTACCAATGTTGTCCTTGTTCGCTGGCAGCTTGAACAGCAACTCATCTCCCACCCGTGAACATTCGACGCCGATCAGCCGGGCATAGGGAATCAAATCCAGCAGTGAGGCGTAATCGCCCTGCTCGTGGGCCTTTTGCAATTGATCCTTCAGCGACTCGCTCATTGCGCACCTCCGGCAACCGCGCCACCAAAGCCCTTGGTGCCTTTGATGCCCTTGCCCATGCGCATGAAAGTACCCATCACATGGGCAATGGGTTGCCCGGGGTCATCCTGATAGGCGAAGCCACGGGCAAAAATCACGTCGGTGGTGACCCGATAGCACTGGGCAAAGCCGTAGACATCCTTATGTGGCTCGGCGGCGTGCATGTAGTCGATGCGCAGGTCGAGGGTCGGGCAGACTTCGAATTCCGGGAGCACACAGAGGGTCGCCATGCCACAGGCGGTGTCCATCAGCGAGGTCAGCGCCCCGCCATGAATCACGCCGGTTTCGGGATTGCCGACAATCTGCGGGCTATACGGCAGCACAATCGTCAGTCCTTCGTTGCTGGCGCTGTGAACGCTTAGTCCAAGTACCTGACAATGTCGCAGCGCCGACAGAAAACGCATCGCACGCTCAAAAACGGGGTTTTCAGCCATTTGATAAAAGCTCTTGTTTATGTCCGAACAGTGCAGTGGCGGTACAGGTAAAAGTTCCGCACTAGAACAAACTTATATATCTGAAAGAATTAAGGAACTTAACCCTGATGCCTGGGCTCTTAATGCCAGTAGATGCTTTTCATCAGGAGAAACACCCCATGCGTAAGACTTTAGCTATTGCCTTGATGTTGACCGCTTCCCTCGGTCTCGCTGCCTGCGATAAAAAATCCGAGGACAAAGCTCAAGATGCTAACCAAAATGCTGAGCAAGCCCAGCAAAAAATGAACGAAGCTCAGGATAAAGTGAACGACGCAGCGAAAGAAAACGCCGAAGCCGCCAAAGATCAGGCCGCTCCGGCCGCTCCAGCTGCTCCAGCTGCTCCGGCGGCTCCGGAAGCACCTAAGAACTAAGATTTTTAGAGTGGCAAAAGAAAACCCGCCAAGTGCGGGTTTTCTTTTGCCTTGAAAAAAGCGGTTAGAGCAAAAACGTTCGAAAAGTCGGACTAATCATCATCAACAGCGAACAGATTAATCCCACCAGCCAAACCAGACTGCGCTACCGAGCCAGCCCCTTCCAGTAACACACCGGATAGCCAGCGCGCGGGCGCCCGATCAGGCTGCCTCTTTACTCACTTCGGGCAATGGCGCCTCTGTTGGGGTATAGACCATCACGTCGAGAACGTCGGAGTGAAACTCGCGGCGATACAATACGAACACCACACCGGCACTCATCAACATGAACAGCCATGGGCTGACGAACCAGGCCAGCATGGTCATGCCGAAGTAATAAGAGCGCAGGCCAAAGTTGAACTGGTTGGCGGCCATGGAGATGACACGGGCTGCACGGGCGGCAAAGGCCTTGCGCTCCTGCTCGGACACATGGCGTTCACCAACCATCGGCGCCGAGCCGACCAGAATGGCGGCGAAGTTGTACTGGCGCATGCACCAACTGAACGTGAAGAACGCATAGACAAACACCAGCGCCAGGCACAACAACTTGATTTCCGACATGCCCTGGGACGCCTGTTGCACCATCGGGATATCCGCCAGCAACGATACCGCCCGTTCCGAAGCCCCCAATACCGTGAGAATACCCGCCAGGATAATCAACGTACTCGAGGCGAAGAACGAAGCATTGCGCTCCAGGTTGCCAATCACGCTGGCATCGGCGATGCGGTTGTCGCGCAGCAGCATGCGGCGCATCCAGTCCTCACGATACAGGTGCAATACACTGGCCAGACACGCAGTGTCACGGCCTTTCCAGGTGGCATAGCGGGTGTACCCGCCCCAGCAGATAACGAACCAGATGGCGGCAAGAATGTGGATCAGGTTGGCTTGGATGAACGACATGCAGGTCCTTGTGAAGTAGTAACGGAACACGAAACCTTGTGGGAGCGAGCCTGCTCGCGAAAGCGGTAGATCAATCAACATTTGCGTTGAATGAAGCGACGCCTTCGCGAGCAGGCTCGCTCCCACAAGGGTGTTGCAGTGCTTCGACGTTAGCTCAACGGAAAAGACACCGCATCCCTCACAAAAAAAATGCCCCGTATCGATTGATACGGGGCATTTCTGTTTTTGCTCAAGACCCACTTGTGGCGGGTCGTGAAGCGACTTAAGCCAAGGCTTCGGCGCGCTTGCCCAGCAGGCGATCGCAAACCACCGCGACCACCAGTGTCATCACCGATGGCACCAGCCAGGCCAGGCCCTGCTCGCTCAGCGGCAGGTGTGCCATTTGCGTCGGCATCCAGTCCGCCAGGCCGGCCCCCTTCAGGGCGTCGATCAGACCGAAGATGAACGACACCAGCATGACCGGACCGAGGATACGACCCTGCTCATGCCAGAAGTCCTTGCAGAAGCTCAACGCCACCAGAACGATGCACGGTGGGTAGATCGCGGTAAGCACCGGGATCGAGAACGCAATCAGCTTGGTCAGGCCCAGGTTGGACACCAGCAGCGAGAACGCAGCGAGGATGATCACCAGTGTCTTGTAGGACAGCGGCACCACACGGCTGAAGTACTCGGCGCAGGCGCAGGTCAGGCCGACCGCGGTCACCAGGCACGCCAGGGAAATCAGCACGGCAAGGAAACCACTGCCCAGCGAACCGAAGGTGTGCTGCACGTAAGCGTGCAATACCGCCGCGCCATTGGTCGCGCCAGCGGCCACCTCATGGCTGCCCGAACCGAGACGGAACAGGCTGACATACACCAGCGCCAGACCGACACCGGCAATCAGGCCGGCGATGATCGCGTAGCGGGTGATCAGTGCCGGCGACTCGACGCCACGGGAACGGATGGCGTTGACGATAACGATGCCGAACACCAGAGCGCCCAGGGTATCCATGGTCAGGTAACCATTGATGAAGCCTTGGGAAAACGGCGCCGCCACGTATTCAGGCGTGGCCTGGCCAATGTCACCGGCCGGCAAGGCGAATGCCGCAATGCCCAGCGCGGCCAGGGCGATGATCTTCAGCGGCGCGAGGAAGCGCCCTACGGTATCCAGCAATCGGCCCGGATACAGCGAGATGAAGAACACCAGCAGGAAGTACACCGAGCTGTACAGGAACAACGCCAGCGGGCTCTCGCCGGTCAGCGGCGCCAGGCCCACTTCGAAGGATACCGTCGCGGTACGTGGCGTCGCGAACAGCGGACCCACGGCCAGGTAGCAGGCCGCCGCCAGCAGGCCACCGGCGACTTTACCGATCGGGCTGCTCAAGGCATCCATGGCACCGCCGACCTTGGCCAGCGCCACAACGGTGATCACCGGCAGACCGACCGCGGTGACCAGGAAACCCAGCGCCGCCATCCAGACATTGGGCCCGGACTGCAAACCGACGATAGGCGGGAAGATGATGTTGCCAGCCCCGACGAACAGGGCAAACGTCATAAAACCAAGTGCCAGGATGTCCTGGCCTTTCAACACTTTCATTAAGGAAATACCACACTACTGAATCGGAATTTAGAGAGGGATTTCCCTATGGGTGAGGGAAATGCTGTCAGTCCGTATAAGACCGACCCTTTTAGCGCGTTGCTGCCTTGTGGGCCGCAGACGCAAAAATGGCGCGTAGCCTAACGAATTTGGACCAGAAACGCACTGTTAGAGGGCGAACATTCCGATCTACGACATTTTCGTGTCGCGTTTATGCATATAAATGGTTGGTGTCTGTAAGTCCGTCTTCGCGGGTAAGCCCGCTCCCACATTGGAACGCGGTCAACTGTGGGAGCGGGCTTGCCCGCGAAGGGGACAGCACAGCCAACACAAATGCCAGAAACAACAAAGGCCACCCGAAGGTGGCCTTTGTTTGGTGAAGCGTCAGCTAAGCGCGAGGCTTACTTGACAGCCCAACCGGTCAGCTCGGCCAGGGCCTTGCCGATGTCTGCCAGCGAACGCACGGTTTTAACGCCTGCGTCTTGCAGAGCAGCGAATTTCTCGTCTGCAGTGCCTTTGCCGCCAGAGATGATTGCGCCAGCATGGCCCATGCGCTTGCCCGGAGGAGCAGTCACACCAGCGATGTAGGAAACAACCGGCTTGGTCACGTGTGCCTTGATGTAGGCAGCCGCTTCTTCTTCAGCCGAACCGCCGATCTCACCGATCATCACGATCGCTTCGGTCTTCGGGTCTTCCTGGAACAGCTTCAGGATGTCGATGAAGTTCGAACCCGGGATCGGGTCACCACCGATGCCGACGCAAGTCGACTGACCGAAACCGGCGTCAGTAGTCTGCTTCACAGCTTCGTAGGTCAGGGTGCCGGAACGGGAAACGATACCGACTTTGCCTGGCAAGTGAATGTGACCTGGCATGATGCCGATCTTGCATTCGCCTGGGGTGATCACGCCTGGGCAGTTAGGGCCGATCAGGACTACGCCCAGCTCGTCGCACTTAACTTTAGCGTCCAGCATGTCCAGGGTAGGAATGCCTTCGGTGATGCACACGATCAGCTTGATGCCGCCGAAAGCAGCTTCCAGGATCGAGTCCTTGCAGAAAGGAGCCGGAACGTAGATCACGCTGGCGGTGGCGCCAGTGGCAGCTACAGCGTCTTTCACGGTGTTGAACACTGGCAGGCCCAGGTGCTCGGTGCCGCCTTTGCCTGGAGTTACACCACCAACCATCTTGGTGCCGTACTCAATGGCTTGCTGGGTGTGGAAACTACCTTGCGAACCGGTAATACCCTGGCAGATAACTTTGGTGTCTTTATTGATCAGGACGCTCATTATTTGCCCTCCGCAGCTTTGACAACTTGTTGAGCAGCGTCGGTCAGGCTGGTAGCAGCGATGATGTTCAAACCGCTTTCTGCCAGTACTTTAGCGCCCAGCTCAGCGTTGTTGCCTTCAAGGCGAACAACAACCGGGATTTTCACGCCGACTTCTTTCACAGCGCCGATGATGCCTTCGGCAATCATGTCGCAACGAACGATGCCGCCGAAGATGTTGACCAGTACTGCAGCGACGTTAGTGTCGGACAGGATGATCTTGAACGCTTCGGTAACGCGTTCCTTGGTAGCACCGCCGCCCACGTCGAGGAAGTTGGCTGGCTTGCCGCCATGCAGGTTGACGATGTCCATGGTACCCATGGCCAGGCCAGCACCGTTGACCATGCAACCGATGTTGCCTTCCAGCGCTACGTAGTTCAGTTCGAACTTGGCAGCGTGCGCTTCGCGCGGATCGTCCTGCGACGGATCGTGAAAAGTCTTCAGCTTAGGCTGACGGTACATGGCGTTGGCGTCGATGTTGATCTTGGCATCGAGGCAGTGCAGATCGCCGTCAGCCTTGATCACCAGCGGGTTCACTTCCAGCAGGGCCAGGTCGTGATCCTTGAACAGTTTGGCCAGACCTACGAAGATCTTGGCGAACTGGGCAACTTGCTTGCCTTCCAGACCCAGCTGGAATGCCAGCTCGCGCCCCTGGAATGGCTGAGCGCCAACCAGTGGATCGATAGTGGCTTTCAGAATTTTTTCTGGAGTGTCGTGAGCGATTTTCTCGATGTCCACGCCACCTTCGGTGGAAGCCATGAACACGATACGGCGGCTCGAACGGTCAACGACAGCGCCCAGGTACAGCTCTTTAGCGATATCAGTGCACGATTCAACCAGGATCTTGGTGACTGGCTGACCGTTGGCGTCAGTCTGGTAAGTCACCAGACGCTTGCCCAGCCACTGCTGTGCGAAGGCTTTGGCGTCTTCTTTGCTGCGAACCAGCTTTACGCCGCCCGCTTTACCGCGACCACCGGCGTGGACCTGGGCTTTGACAACCCACTCGCTGCCACCGATTTTGTCGCAAGCTTCTGCTGCTGCTTCCGGGGTGTCTACCGCATAACCGGTGGAAACTGGCAGGCCGTACTCAGCGAACAGCTGCTTACCCTGATACTCGTGAAGATTCATGCTTATTACCGTCTTCGTTAGGTACTGCGCATTCGGTGCTGCACTCATTCAAGTGCCGCACCACCTGTGACTGCTGCTTGCATAGCCTTTCCGGATACCCGGTGCAGCTATGCAAGACTGCGTCCAGCGGATATTCCGCGGTGAGTCTTGCATGCAAGGCTCACGACGGGCCAAACCGCCGTGGTTTCTTATTATGTCTTAACGCTTCTTGCGGTTGGCGATGTGGATGGCGCCGCCATTCACTGCCAAAGCAGCTTCGTGCAAGGCTTCAGACAGGGTCGGATGGGAGAAAACCATCATGCCCAGGTCTTCAGCGCTGGTGCCGAATTCCATACCGATCGCGCCCTGCTGAACCAGTTCTGCAGCGCTTGGGCCAATCACGTGGACGCCCAGTACGCGGTCTGTCTTGGCATCAGCGATGACCTTGACGAAACCACCGGTATCGTTGGCAGCCATGGCACGGCCAGAGGCTGCGAACGGGAAGGTGCCGACGTTAACTTCAACGCCTTCAGCTTTCAAGGCCTGCTCGGTTTTACCGACCCATGCGATTTCCGGGTGAGTATAAATAACCGACGGGATCAGATCATAGTTCATCTGGGCCTTGTGGCCCTTGATGCGCTCGACAACCATGATGCCCTCTTCCGAGGCCTTGTGCGCCAGCATCATGCCGCGAACCACGTCGCCGATGGCGTAAACGCCCGGTACGGTGGTGGCGCAGTGATCGTCAACGTGCACGAAACCGCGCTCGTCCAGGGTCACGCCGCAGTCGGCAGCCAACAGATCAGTGGTCACCGGACGGCGACCAACGGCTACGATCAGCTTGTCGAAAGTGATGTTCTGTTCGCCCTTGGCATCGGTGTAGTTAACCACGACTTCGTCGCCGTTCACTTTGGAACCGGTTACGCGAGCGCCCAGCTTGATGTCCAGGCCCTGTTTGGTCAGGGTTTTCAGCGCTTCCTTGGAAACAGCGGTGTCCGCTGCCATCAGGAAGGTGTCCAGGGCTTCCAGGACAGTCACTTCCGCGCCCAGACGCGACCAGACCGAACCCAGTTCCAGACCGATCACGCCAGCGCCGATCACGCCCAGACGCTTAGGCACGGATTGGAATTCCAGGGCGCCAGTCGAATCGACGATCACATTCTGGTCAACCGGAGCTGGCGGAATGTCGATCGGACGCGAACCTGGAGCCAGGATGACGTTTTCGGCTTCGATGATTTCAACCGAGCCGTCTGGCTTGGTGACTTCGACTTTCTTGCCGGCCAGCAGCTTGCCGTGACCCTGGATCGAGGTCACACCGTTGGCCTTGAACAGGGTCGCAACGCCGGAGGTCAGGCCTTTGACGATGTTGGCCTTGCGGCCGACCATCGCTGGCACGTCCATGGTCACGCCAGCGTGATTGATACCGTGGATCGCAAAACCGTCCTGGGCTTCGTGGAATTTCCACGAGCTGTCCAGCAGGGCCTTGGATGGAATGCAGCCGACGTTCAGGCAAGTACCGCCCAGAGCCAGTTTGCCTTCCTTGTCGGTGTACTTCTCGATGCAGGCAGTGCTGAGGCCCAGCTGAGCGGCCTTGATGGCAGCCACGTAACCGCCAGGGCCCGCGCCGATCACTACTACGTCAAATTTCTGCGACATTCAAAAAATCCTCTTTAGCGAAAAGCTTCAAGCCGCGAGCGGCAAGCCAGGCTGCGGGTTTTCCGACAGCCCGGGCTTGCAGCTCATGGCTGCTTCTATCAGATATCCAGCAACAGACGAGCCGGATCTTCCAGCAGGTTCTTGATGGTCACCAGGAAGGTCACAGCTTCTTTGCCATCGATCAGACGGTGATCGTAGGACAGTGCCAGGTACATCATCGGACGGATAACGACTTGGCCGTTGATGGCCATAGGACGCTGGATGATGTTGTGCATGCCCAGGATGGCTGCTTGTGGCGGGTTGACGATCGGAGTCGACATCATCGAACCGAAAGTACCACCGTTGGTGATGGTGAAAGTACCACCGGTCATTTCGTCCATCGACAGTTTGCCGTCACGGGCTTTCTTGCCGAAGGTGGCGATGCCGCCTTCGATTTCAGCCAGGCTCATCAGTTCGGCGTTACGCAGAACCGGTACAACCAGGCCGCGATCGCTGGAAACTGCAACGCCGACGTCAGCGTAGCCGTGGTAAACGATGTCGCCGCCGTCGATCGACGCGTTGACAGCCGGGAAGCGTTTCAGCGCTTCGGTAGCTGCTTTTACGAAGAACGACATGAAGCCCAGGCGCACGCCGTTGTGGGACTTCTCGAACAGATCCTTGTACTTCGAACGCAGGGCCATGACTTCGGTCATGTCGACTTCGTTGAAAGTGGTCAGCATCGCCATGTTCGATTGAGCTTCAACCAGACGCTTGGCCACGGTGGCACGAACGCGGGTCATCGGTACGCGCTTCTCGATGCGGTCGCCAGCGGCAAACACAGGAGCAGCGGCAGCCGGAGCAGCAGCCTTGGCAGGTGCGGCAGCAGGAGCAGCTTTCTTGGCTTCGACAGCGGCAACCACGTCTTCCTTGGTTACACGACCATCTTTGCCGGTGCCTTTGACGGAAGCCAGGTTGATGCCGTTTTCTTCGGCCAGCTTGCGAGCAGCAGGAGCTGCGATAGCGTCCTCGTCAGCGCTGGCAGCAGGAGCAGCGGCAGCAGCGGCCGGAGCAGCAGCGGCAGCCGGAGCGGCAGCAGCAGCGCCGCCTTCAACGATGGAGCCCAGGACTTCGTCGGACAGAACGGTTTCGCCTTCGTTCTTGACGATAGCGCCCAGCACGCCGTCAGCGGTAGCCAGCACTTCCAGCACGACTTTGTCGGTTTCGATGTCGACGATCAGTTCGTCGCGCTTGACCGCGTCGCCCGGTTGTTTGTGCCAGGTGGCAACGGTGCCATCGGCAACCGATTCCGGGAAAGTGGGGGCTTTGATCTCGATAGCCATTGTCTGTGGTTCCTTAAATTCGGTTTCAGGTGCGCGAAGGCGTTAAACAGTAAAGGCGTCTTGCAGCAGTTTTTCCTGCTGTTCGGCGTGCATCGATGCGTAACCGCATGCTGGTGCAGCAGAAGCCTCACGGCCCGCGTACTCGAGTACGAGAGACTTGTTGAGGTTGCTGATGCTGCGACGCATGTGGTGTTGGCTGCAGTACCACGCACCCTGGTTCATCGGCTCTTCCTGACACCACACGGCATGCTTGACGTTGGTGTAAGGCGCCAGGACTTCCTTCAAGTCGTCCTCAGGGAATGGGTACAGCTGCTCGATACGCACGACAGCGATGTCGTCACGACCTTCGGCACGGCGTTTTTCCAGCAGGTCGTAGTAGACCTTGCCGCTACACAGAACAACGCGCTCGACCTTTTTCGGGTCTTGGGCATCGATTTCCGGGATGACGGTCTGGAACGAACCTTCGGCCAGATCTTCCAGCGTCGAGATGGCCAGCTTGTGGCGCAACAGCGACTTCGGAGTCAGAACGATCAAAGGCTTGCGCAGCGGGCGAATCACCTGACGACGCAGCAAATGATAGATCTGTGCCGGCGTAGTCGGCACGGCTACCTGAATGTTGTGCTCGGCGCACAGCTGCAGGTAACGCTCCAGACGAGCCGAGGAGTGCTCCGGCCCCTGACCCTCATAACCGTGCGGCAGCAGCATGGTCAGACCGCACAGACGGCCCCACTTGTGCTCGCCACTGGTGATGAACTGGTCGATAACCACCTGGGCTCCGTTGGCGAAGTCGCCGAACTGGGCTTCCCAGATCACCAGCGCATCAGGCGTGGTGGTCGAGTAACCGTATTCGAACGCCAGTACGGCTTCTTCGGACAGGAACGAATCGTACAGGTCGAAACGTGGCTGGCCGTTGTACAGGTT
This sequence comes from Pseudomonas sp. KH_046_1, assembly GCF_057839025.1. Lineage (NCBI taxonomy): Bacteria > Pseudomonadati > Pseudomonadota > Gammaproteobacteria > Pseudomonadales > Pseudomonadaceae > Pseudomonas > Pseudomonas sp. KH_046_1. The sequence goes on along the minus strand of NZ_CM174481.1, from coordinate 1,774,495 downwards.
CTGCAACGGGATGTAGGTGCCCGCGTCTTTCTGGTTGTGCAAGACAGCATGACGGTGCGAGAACGTACCGCGGCCGATGTCCTGGCCGGTCATGCGGATCGGGTGACCTTCGAACGCCAGGGTCGCGTACGCCATGGTTTCGGCGTAACCCCAGTTGATCGGCAGGCCGCCGGCTTGCATCTTCTGACGGTCTTCGTAGATTTTCGCGACCTGGCGCTGAACCACGAAGCCTTCCGGAATTTCCAGCAGCTTGGCGGACAGTTCCTGCAGGGTCTTCAGATCGAAGCGAGTGTCGTGACGTGCGGTCCAGGCGTGGCCCAGATACGGACGCCAATCCACGAACAACTCTTTGTTCGGCTCTTTGACCAGGCTCTTCACCACGTGCAGACCGTTGTCCAGCGCGTTGCGGTATTCGTCGACTTTCGCCTGAACACGCTCTGCGTCCAGCACACCGCCCTGGGTCAGACGATCGGCATACAGCTCACGGGTGGTGCGCTGCTTGGTGATCTGCTGATACATGATCGGCTGGGTGCCGCTTGGCTCGTCGGCCTCGTTGTGGCCACGACGACGGTAGCAGACCAGGTCGATCACCACGTCACGCTTGAACTGCATGCGGTAGTCGATGGCCAGCTGGGTCACGAACAATACGGCTTCCGGATCATCACCATTCACATGGAGGATCGGCGCCTGGATCATTTTCGCAACGTCGGTCGCGTACTCGGTGGAACGCGAGTCCAGCGGGTTGCTGATGGTGAAACCGACCTGGTTGTTGATCACGATGTGCACGGTACCGCCGGTCTTGAAACCGCGGGTCTGCGACATCTGGAAGGTTTCCATGACCACGCCCTGACCTGCGAAAGCAGCGTCACCGTGGATGGAGATCGGCAGAACCTTCTCACCGGTCGGATCGTTACGACGGTCCTGACGGGCGCGAACCGAACCCTCGACCACCGGGGAAACGATTTCCAGGTGGGACGGGTTGAACGCCATGGCCAGGTGAACTTCACCACCGGAGGTCATCACGTTGGACGAGAAGCCCTGGTGGTATTTCACGTCACCGGAACCCAGCTCGACCTTCTTCTTGCCTTCGAACTCGTCGAACAGCTCGCGCGGGTTCTTGCCGAAGGTGTTGACCAGCACGTTCAGACGGCCACGGTGGGCCATGCCGATGACGATTTCCTTGGTGCCGTAGGAACCGGAACGCTGGATCAGCTCGTCGAGCATCGGAATCAGGCTTTCGCCGCCTTCCAGACCGAAACGCTTGGTACCCGGGTATTTGGTGCCCAGGTATTTTTCCAGGCCTTCGCCGGCGGTCACGCGCTCGAGCAGGTGGCTCTTGATGTCGGCGGAATACGTCGGACGACCGCGCACGCTTTCCAGACGCTGCTGGAACCACTGGCGCTGCTCGGAATCGGTGATGTGCGTGAACTCAGCGCCGATGGTGCGGCAATATGTCTGCTGCAACGCTTCGTGAATTTCGCGTAGGCTCGCTTCCTCTTTGCCGATGAACAGGTCGCCGGCACGGAAGGTCGTATCAAGATCGGCATTGGTCAAGCCGTAATGATTGATCGACAGGTCTGCAGGTGCAGGACGCTGCCACAGTCCCAGCGGGTCAAGCTGGGCTGCCTGGTGGCCACGCATACGGTAGGCCTGGATCAATCGCAGCACTTCAACTTGCTTCTTCTCGTGCTCACTGCTCACGCTGCCGGCGGAAACCGGTTGGGCGCGGCGCTGGTTCTTTGCCAGCAAGACGAAATGGTCGCGAATTGTGGAGTGCGAAACATCGGTGGCAGAGTTGCCGTCAGCAGGCAACTTCTGGAAGTAGGTGCGCCACTCTTCTGGCACAGCGTTAGGGTCGTGCAGGTAGAGCTCGTAAAGCTCTTCCACATAGGCAGCGTTACTACCGGATAGGTAGGCACTGTTCCACATGCGCTGCATCACGCTTTCTTGCATGCTTGGTCACCCTCGGTTAGGGGAACACCATCGGTGTCGACACCGAGCAAACTTGCAGAAGTCCGAATGCAGCGACCAAAACAAGCCACTAGGATCACACTGATAGTCCGGGTACCAGCCCGGATGCCCCTGCTTGTCTCATTTCTTCAAAATAAGAGCCGCAGCCTTTTAAGCTGCTGCTCAGGTTAAAACTACGGCGCCGGTTGAAGCCTGCGCCGTAGCATCTACGGGTACAGCGGGTACAGCAGCTGAATCACACGCCGCTCGAGAGCAACATGTTACGGATGTGACCGATGGCCTTAGTCGGGTTCAGGCCTTTCGGACATACGCTGACGCAGTTCATGATGCTCCGGCAGCGGAATACGCTGAACGGGTCATCCAGCGCAGCCAGACGCTCGGCCGTCTTGGTGTCGCGGCTGTCTGCCAGGAAGCGGTACGCTTGCAGCAGGGCAGCTGGACCCAGGAACTTGTCCGGGTTCCACCAGAAGGACGGGCAGGAAGTCGAGCAGCAAGCGCACAGGATGCACTCGTACAGACCGTCGAGCTTTTCACGTTCTTCAGGGGACTGCAGGCGCTCGATGGCCGGAGCCGGCGTGTCGTTCTGCAGGTATGGCTTAACCTTTTCGTATTGCTTGTAGAAGATGCTCATATCGACGACCAGGTCACGGATAACCGGCAAACCTGGCAGAGGACGAACGATCAACTTGTTACCTTTTACGACAGCAGACAGCGGCGTGACGCAGGCCAGGCCGTTTTTGCCGTTGATGTTCATGCCGTCGGAACCGCAAACACCTTCACGGCAAGAGCGACGATAGGAGAAACCCTCGTCCTGCTCTTTGATCAGGGCCAGCACGTCCAGCACCATCAGGTCTTTACCACCGGTATCGACCTGGAATTCCTGCATGAACGGCGCGGCGTCCTGATCAGGGTTGTAACGATAAACGCTGACTTGCAACATGGCGGCCACCCTTAATAAGTCCGAATCTTAGGTTCAAAAGTCGGAACAGTCTTCGGCGAGAAGTTCACGGCACGCTTGGTCACGCGCTTGTCACCCGGGAAGTACAGGGTGTGGCACAGCCAGTTTTCATCGTCGCGATCTTCGAAGTCTTCACGGGCGTGAGCACCACGGGACTCTTTACGTACTTCGGCAGCGATGGCGGTGGCTTCGGCCACTTCCAGCAGGTTCTGCAGTTCCAGCGCTTCGATACGTGCAGTGTTGAACGCCTGCGACTTATCGTTGATCTTCACGTTGGCGATGCGTTTGCGCAGATCAGCCAGCTGGGCAATACCCTTCTGCATGTATTCGCCGGTACGGAATACACCGAAGTAGTTCTGCATGCAGTTTTGCAGCTCGCGACGCAGGGTAGCCACGTCTTCGCCTTCGGTACGCTCGTTCAGGGCGGACAGACGCGCCAGGGCAGCCTGGATGTCGGCGTCGGTGGCGTCGTCGTATTCGATACCATCGGTCAGCGCCTTTTCCAGGTGCAGGCCGGCAGCGCGGCCGAATACCACCAGGTCGAGCAGCGAGTTGCCGCCCAGACGGTTGGCACCGTGAACCGATACGCAAGCCACTTCACCCACTGCGAACAGGCCAGGGATGATTTCGTCGACGCCTTCGCCGTTCTGGGTGATCGCCTGGCCGTGAATGTTGGTGGCAACGCCGCCCATCATATAGTGGCAAGTCGGAACAACCGGAACCGGAGCAACAACCGGGTCAACGTGCGCAAAAGTCTTCGACAGTTCGCAGATGCCTGGCAGACGGCTGTGCAGCACTTCCTCGCCCAGGTGGTCGAGCTTGAGCATCACGTGGTCGCCATTCGGACCGCAACCGTTGCCGGCGATGATCTCTTTAACCATCGAGCGGGCAACAACGTCACGACCGGCAAGGTCTTTGGCGTTCGGAGCATAACGCTCCATGAAACGCTCGCCGTGCTTGTTGATCAGGTATCCACCTTCACCACGGCAACCTTCTGTAACCAGTACACCAGCGCCGGCGATACCGGTCGGGTGGAACTGCCACATTTCAATGTCTTGTACCGGCACGCCAGCACGCAGCGCCATGCCAACGCCGTCACCGGTGTTGATCAGGGCGTTGGTGGTCGAAGCGTAGATACGACCTGCACCGCCGGTAGCCAGTACGGTGGCCTTGGCACGGATGTAGGTGGTTTCGCCGGTTTCGATGCAGATGGCGATCACGCCGACGAACTCGCCTTCGCCGTTCTTCACCAGATCGACAGCGTAGTACTCGTTCAGGAACACGGTACCGGCTTTCAGGTTGCCCTGATAAAGGGTGTGCAGCAGTGCGTGACCGGTACGGTCGGACGCAGCGCAAGTACGCGCAGCCTGGCCGCCTTTACCGTAGTCCTTGGACTGACCGCCGAATGGACGCTGGTAGATACGACCTTGCTCGGTACGCGAGAATGGCATACCCATGTGGTCCAGCTCGTAAACGGCAGCCGGGCCTTCCTGACACATGTATTCGATAGCGTCCTGGTCACCGATGTAGTCGGAACCCTTGACGGTATCGTACATGTGCCAGCGCCAGTCATCGTTCGGGTCAGCGGACGCGATTGCGCAGGTGATGCCGCCCTGGGCGGATACAGTATGCGAACGGGTCGGGAAAACCTTGGTGATCACGGCAGTCTTGTGACCGCCCTGTGCCAGTTGCAGCGCTGCGCGCATGCCGGCACCGCCACCACCAATAATGATGGCGTCGAAAGAAATCGTTGGAATGTTAGCCATGACTCAGATACCCCAGAGAATCTGCACGCCCCAGACGAAGTAAGCGAACATCGCAACGCCGCATACTGCCTGGAAAAGGAAACGTATAGCCGTCGCGGACTTGCCGAACGCCATTGGCGTCAGGTAGTCGGTCGCGATGGTCCACATGCCGACCCAGGCGTGAGCGCCGAGGGCAACGAGGGCCAGGAGGCTGAAGATACGCATTCCGTTGTGGGCGAACAGTTCATGCCACTGGGCGTACTCGAGGCCAGGGTTGGCCACGATGTATCCGATCAGGAAGATGAAGTAAGCCGCGAGAACGACCGCAGACACACGTTGCGCCATCCAGTCATAGAGGCCCGAACGCGACAGGTTCGTGACGTTAGTTACCATATCCAAACTCCTGCCAGAACGATTACCACCACGGAAACGGCGATAACGATTTTCGAGCCCAGCTTGCCGCCTTCCAGCGTCTCACCGATGCCCATGTCCATGATCAAATGGCGCACACCGGCTACCAGGTGATACAGCAGAGCGGACAGGATGCCCCATGTCACTAGCTTGGCTAGCGGACTGGTCAGACACGCTTTCACCTGACCGAAGCCTTCCTCGGAACTCAGCGACTTGTCCAATGCGTAAAGCATGATGGCAAGGCACACGAAGAGGATGACACCGGAGATTCGGTGAAGGATGGACGTGTAAGCAGTGACTGGGAGTTTGATGGTCCTTAGGTCTAGGTTTACAGGTCGTTGGCTTTTCACGGCTTTTTTTTCACACTGAAGAGCCCCTAACAATCAGGGCAAAGTTGTTGGGGAGTGCACTGGTCAGGTAACCACCACCCAGGGATGCGACCCCCAATGAAAGCAAGCCCAAAAGCCCTTGGCGGTCGGTGGCCGAGTATAGACAGTTAGGCTACTAATGACAACGCAAACACCTAACCCGAACAGCTGATTGCGCAACTGACATAAAAGGCGTAAATGGCAGCCAATTTCGAGAAAAAAGTCCGGTTAAAGCCTTCTGGAGCAAGACTTTAGGCAAATTGACATTCGAATTTATCTCACTATAGTGGTGCGGGCCCTGCGTGGGGGGTCTGTCTGATGATTTCAAGCATAAATAGGAGGCCACATGGCTGACAAAAAAGCGCAGTTGATCATCGAGGGCGCAGCCCCCGTCGAGCTGCCCATTTTAACCGGCACCGTTGGTCCCGATGTTATCGATGTTCGGGGCCTGACGGCCACGGGCCGTTTCACCTTTGACCCAGGCTTCATGTCGACCGCCTCGTGCGAGTCGAAGATCACCTATATCGACGGCGACAACGGCATCCTGCTGCACCGCGGCTACCCGATCGAACAGCTGGCTGAAAAGTCGGACTATCTGGAAACCTGCTATCTGCTGCTCAACGGCGAACTGCCGACCGCAGAACAGAAGGCCCAGTTCGTCAGCACCGTGAAGAACCACACCATGGTTCACGAGCAGCTGAAGACCTTCTTCAACGGCTTCCGTCGCGACGCCCACCCGATGGCCGTCATGTGCGGCGTAGTCGGCGCCCTCTCGGCGTTCTACCACGACTCCCTGGACATCAATAACCCGCAGCATCGCGAAATCTCCGCGATCCGCCTGGTTGCCAAGATGCCGACCCTGGCAGCGATGGTTTACAAGTACTCCATGGGCCAACCCATGATGTACCCGCGCAACGATCTGTCGTACGCGGAAAACTTCCTGCACATGATGTTCAACACCCCGTGCGAGATCAAACCGATCAGCCCGGTACTCGCCAAGGCCATGGACCGGATCTTCATCCTCCATGCCGACCACGAGCAGAACGCTTCGACCTCCACCGTGCGCCTGGCCGGCTCTTCGGGTGCCAACCCGTTCGCCTGCATCGCCGCCGGCATCGCTGCACTGTGGGGCCCTGCCCACGGCGGTGCCAACGAAGCCGTACTGACCATGCTCGATGAAATCGGCGATGTTTCGAACATCGACAAGTACATCGCCAAGGCCAAGGACAAGAACGATCCGTTCAAACTGATGGGCTTCGGTCACCGCGTTTACAAAAACCGCGACCCGCGCGCCACCGTGATGAAGCAGACCTGCGACGAAGTGTTGAAGGAACTGGGCATCCAGAACGATCCGCAACTCGAACTGGCCATGCGCCTGGAAGAGATCGCCCTGACCGACCCGTACTTCATCGAGCGCTCGCTGTACCCGAACGTCGACTTCTACTCGGGGATCATCCTCAAGGCGATCGGCATTCCAACCAGCATGTTCACCGTGATCTTCGCCCTGGCGCGGACCGTCGGCTGGATCTCCCACTGGAAGGAAATGCTCTCCAGCCCGTACAAGATCGGCCGCCCGCGCCAGCTGTACACCGGCTACGAGTCGCGTGACATCACCAAGCTGGAAGACCGCAAGTAAGATTCATGCTGTAGCGTGTTGAGTTGTACCGGAGACGGCCTCTATTTATATAGGGGCCGTTTTTGTTTGCCTCTTTTAATTGTGTACATTTCCGTTATTTAGGTAGCGGCGACTTACGGTTCCGCTTTTACAGCGGGTTACTTTGGAAAAGCCCCAAAGTAACCAAAGGGCTCTTGCCCCTTACGTTCGGTGCCTCGCCAAGGCTCGGCATTCCCTCGCTCCGGTCCTGCTCCGTGGACCCGCCGCCATCGGCCATCCATGGCCGGCGGCGGCTAACCCGGCATCCATGCCGGGTTGCCCACTGCGCAGAACCTCCACTCGGCCTCTCGAGGGGGCAAGAAGATCAAAAGCAAAAGCAAAAGCGGCGTACACCCTCTGCGCTTCACCACTCAACAGGCCGAGCGTTAGCTCGCCTGCAGCTTTTGATCTTGATCCACCCGCCCCCTCGGGAGGCTGAGTGGAGGTGTTCATCCGGGGATTGGCGCGCAGCGCCGTTCGACGCAGTCGAACCCATTGCATGTAGGTCGAAGCGAAGCCGACCGGAGGGCAATGCCCCCGGATGAATGCCGGAGCGAAGGAACCCCGAGCCTTAGCGAGGGGCCGTACGTAAGGGGCGAGACCTTTGGTTACTTTGGGGCGTTTGCCAAAGTGACCCGCTGTAAGAGCGGAACCATAAGTCGTCGTTACCGCAGGAATGGATACGTACGCGGTCAACAAGAGACAGGTCGGCTGTCAGGCCGCCTTCGCGAGCAGGCTCGCTCCCACAGTAAATCGGGCACATCCAAAAAAATTCAGGTCGATTACCGCCCAATAAAAAATGCCCCGATCTCTCGACCAGGGCATTTCCATTCAACACAACTTAAACAGTCAAACCCAAATGCTTAGTGCGAAACAGCACCACTTGCACCCAGGCCAGTCTGCGAACGAACAAACTGCGGGAAGAACAGCGCCCGCTCATTGTCAGCCGCAGTCGACTTGTCAGTGATCGAGAAGAACCAGATCCCGACAAAGGCAATCATCATCGAGAACAGCGCCGGGTACTCATACGGGAAGATGGCCTTCTCGTGATGCAGGATCTGCACCCAGATGGTCGGACCAAGCACCATCAGGCCCACGGCACTGACCAGCCCCATCCAGCCGCCGATCATCGCACCGCGGGTGGTCAGCTTTTTCCAGTACATGGAAAGCAACAGTACCGGGAAGTTGCAGCTTGCCGCGATGGAGAACGCCAGGCCCACCATGAACGCAATGTTCTGGCTCTCGAACAGGATACCCAGACCAATGGCCAGCACCGCCAAGGCGATAGTGGTGATTTTCGAGACACGGATCTCGTCCTTCTCGTTAGCCTTGCCCTTCTTGATCACGCTGGCGTACAGGTCGTGGGACACCGCCGAAGCACCGGCCAGGGTCAGACCGGCAACCACTGCCAGAATGGTCGCGAACGCCACCGCCGAGATGAAGCCCAGGAAGATACTGCCACCCACCGCGTTGGCCAGGTGCACCGCCGCCATGTTGTTACCGCCCAGCAAGGCGCCAGCAGCGTCTTTGAAGGCCGGGTTGGTGCTGACCAGCAGGATCGCGCCGAAGCCGATGATGAAGGTCAGGATGTAGAAGTAGCCAATGAAGCCGGTTGCGTACAACACGCTCTTGCGAGCTTCCTTTGCGTCACTCACGGTGAAGAAGCGCATCAGGATGTGCGGCAGGCCAGCGGTACCGAACATCAGCGCCAGACCGAGGGAGAACGCCGAGATCGGATCTTTCACCAGGCCGCCCGGGCTCATGATCGCTTCAGCTTTCGGGTGAACCTTGATCGCCTCGGAGAACAGCATGTTGAAGTCGAAGTTGACGTGCTTCATCACCATCAGTGCCATGAAGGAAGCACCGGACAGCAACAGGACTGCCTTGATGATCTGCACCCAGGTGGTCGCCAGCATGCCGCCGAACAACACGTACAGGCACATCAGGATACCGACCAGGATCACCGCAACGTGGTAATCGAGACCGAACAGCAGCTGGATCAGCTTGCCGGCACCGACCATTTGCGCGATCAGGTAGAACGCCACCACCACCAGCGAACCACAAGCGGACAGCGAGCGGATCTGGGTTTGCCCCAGGCGATAGGACGCCACGTCGGCAAAGGTGTACTTACCCAGGTTACGCAGGCGCTCGGCGATCAGGAACAGAATGATCGGCCAGCCCACCAGGAAGCCGATCGAATAGATCAGGCCGTCGTAGCCGGAGGTGAACACCAGCGCAGAAATACCCAGGAAGGATGCTGCCGACATGTAGTCACCGGCAATCGCCAGACCGTTCTGGAAACCGGTGATCTTGCCGCCAGCGGCGTAGTAGTCGGAGGCCGAGTTGTTTTTCTTGGACGCCCAGTAAGTGATGTACAACGTTGCGCCGACAAACGCCACGAACATAAGGATCGCGGCGACGTTCAGCGGTTGTTTCTGCACGGCACCGGTCAGGGCGTCAGCCGCCCAGGCGCCAGGCGCGAAAGCTGCGATGCTCAAAAGAGCCATTAGACGGCGGATCATTGCTGAGCCTCCTTGAGAATCGCATTGTTCAGGTCGTCGAACTCGCCGTTGGCGCGTCGTACGTAGATACCGGTCAGGATGAAGGCCGAGACAATCAGCCCGACACCGATCGGTATGCCCCAGGTAATCGAGGACTCAGGGCTGATTTTCGCCCCCAGCACCTGCGGCCCGTAAGCAATCAGAAGGATGAATCCGGAGTAAAGCCCTAGCATGATCGCCGAAAGAATCCAGGCGAATCGTTCCCTCTTGCTAACCAGCTCCTTGAAGCGCGGGCTGTTTTGAATCGAGAGGTAAATGCTGTCGTTCATTGTTTTTATCCTCGCAGCACAGATTTAGTTGGAACGGTATCCACTCTATGCGGCTGCGGGGCAGGTTCCAGACGACCTTAGTCTTAGAGCCCCATGGTGTTTTCACCAAATTCCAGCATGCACCAAACAACTGTGGGAGCGAGCCTGCTCGCGAAGGCGTCATGCCAGTCGACATATCAGTCAACTGACAGAACGCTTCGCGAGCAAGCCCGCTCCCACAGGGTCAAGCGTGCTCTTTGTTATTACTTGACCCAGGCAGCCACACGCTCAGGGTTTTTGGCGATCCAATCCTTCGCCGCGGCTTCAGGTTTGGCACCATCCTGAATCGCCAACATCACCTGGCCGATTTCATCCTTGGATTCCCACTGGAAGTTCTTCAGGAACTTGGCCACTTCCGGCGCCTTGGCCTCCAGGCCCTTGCTGCCGATGCTGTTCACGGTCTCAGCCGCGCCATACACGCCTTTCGGGTCTTCGAGGAAGCGCAGTTTCCACTTGGCGAACATCCAGTGCGGCACCCAACCGGTCACGGCAATGGATTCGTTCTTCTTCTCGGCACGGGTCAGCTCGGCGATCATGCCGGCGCCGGAACTGGCCTTGAGTTGATAACCGGTCAGGTCGTAGTCCTTGATCGCCTGATCGGTCTTGAGCATCACACCTGAACCGGCGTCGATGCCGACGATGCGGTTCTTGAAGGTGTCGTCGGTCTTGAGGTCGTCAATGGACTTGGCCTTGACGTACTCCGGCACGATCAGGCCGATTTTCGCGTCCTTGAAGTTCGGGCCGTAGTCGACGACCTGATCCTTGTTCTTCGTCCAGTACTCACCGTGGGTCACCGGCAGCCAGGCCGACAGCATGGCGTCGAGTTTACCGGTGGCCACGCCCTGCCACATGATCCCGGTAGCGACGGCTTGCAGCTTCACGTCATAACCGAGTTTCTGCCTGATCACTTCAGCCGCCACGTTGGTCGTGGCGACACTGTCCGACCAGCCATCGACATAACCAAGCGTCACGTCCTTGCCGGCGGCGCTTGCCACGGTCGAACTGATCGCCAGCACCAAAGCCGCACCTGCGCCCAAGAGTCGTCGCATCTTCATCGTTACTTCCCCGAAAGTGCTGCGCTCGACGGATGCCGAGTCGCTTAAACGTATTGTTATGGTGCACAGCGCCCCCATCACGCCCACCGCAAACTCGTTCGAACATCAGCGGAGTACTGACACTTGCGATAATCAACCTGACGCTCATGGCGACCTGCTCTGCCAGCGACCTCAAGGCATCGAGAAACGACATCAGAAAGCCATTAATCTTCGGCGCAACAAACACCCCCGCCACTCCGCCCGAACTTTGCATGTCAAAATCATGCAGGCCACCAAGCACGCGGTAAATGCAGGTAACATGCGCCGCTTTGTTCCCACACGGCCTGACCATGTCCGCGACCTCCCGCTTCCCTTTTGCTGCTTATCTATTCGCTTGCCTGCTCGGGCTGTTTGCCCTTGGCGGCTTCTGGTACGGCCTCGGCAAACCGGTGATCCTGCCGGATGTGGCCAGCGCGACGCACAAGCTGCAATGCGCCTCCTACACCCCGTTCGACAAGGATCAATCGCCGTTTGACGTGCCATTCAACTTGCGCCCCGAGCGTATGGATGCCGACCTCGCGCTGCTGTCCAAAAGTTTCGAGTGCATTCGCACCTATTCCATGACCGGCCTCGAAGCCCTGCCGGACCTTGCGCGCAAGCATGGCTTGAAGCTGATGATCGGCGCCTGGGTCAACAGCAACCCGGTGGACACCGAGAAAGAAGTCGACCTGCTGATCGCCTCGGCCAACGCCAACCCGGATGTGGTGAGCGCGGTGATCGTCGGCAACGAAACCCTGCTGCGCAAGGAAGTCACTGGTGCGCAGTTGGTGAAGCTGATCAACAAGGTCAAGAGTCAGGTCAAACAGCCTGTCACCTACGCCGACGTCTGGGAGTTCTGGCTCAAGCATCCGCAAATCGCCCCCGCCGTGGACTTCCTGACCATTCACTTGCTGCCGTACTGGGAAGATGATCCATCGAACATCGACGCTGCCCTGCAACATGTGGCCGAAGTACGCCAAGTGTTCGGCAACAAGTTCGCGCCCAAGGATGTGCTGATCGGCGAAACCGGCTGGCCAAGCGAAGGTCGCCAGCGCGAAACGGCCCTGCCGAGCCGGGTCAACGAAGCCAAATTCATTCGCGGCTTTGTCGCCATGGCCGAGCAACAGGGTTGGCACTACAACCTGATCGAAGCCTTCGACCAGCCCTGGAAACGCGCCAGTGAAGGTGCGGTCGGTGGTTACTGGGGGCTGTTCGACGCCGATCGCCAGGACAAGGGTGTGCTGGCCGGGCCAGTGACAAACGTACCGTACTGGTCGCAGTGGCTGGCGGTGGGCGGATTGATCTTCATCGGCACGTTGCTGCTCGGTGGCCGGGTCCGCACCACGCGTTCGGCACTGGTGCTACCCCTGCTCGGTGCCTTGGCGGCGTGTTCGATTGGCGCCTGGGGCGACCTGGCACGGGTGACCACGCGCTTTACCAGTGAATGGCTATGGGTCGGATTGCTGACCGCTCTGAATCTGCTGGTGCTGATCCATGCTGCGCTGGCATTGAGCCCTCGTGGCGGTTGGCGTGGACGGGCGTTCAACCTGCTGGAACGCCGTGCTGGCTGGCTGGTTGCAATGACAGGGTTCGCGGCAGCCGTGATGATGCTGGAACTGGTGCTCGATCCACGTTATCGCAGCTTCCCGAGTGTCGCGTTCATCGTGCCTGCGCTGGTTTATCTGTGCCGCCCGGTGAACGTGCCGCGCCGCGAGATTGCGTTGCTGACCTTCATCATCGGTGCCGGCATTGCGCCGCAGTTGTTTCGTGAAGGTTTGCAGAACCAGCAGGCCTGGGGTTGGGCGCTGGTGAGTGTGTTGATGGTGGCTGCGTTGTGGCGTTGCCTGCGGGTTCGCACAGCTTGATTTTGCATTGACCTGACTGGCCTCATCGTCGGAACGCCGCCCGGAGCAAGCTCGCTCCCACAGTAGATCTTCAGTGAGCACAAAATTTGTGTGCGACCAAGATCAATTGTGGGAGCGAGCTTGCTCCGGGCGGCGTTCCGACGATGGCGACCTGTCAGGCGACGTGGGCCGCCCTGACCAACCGCAACCCGGCAATCACCACCGCAAACACCGCAAGCGTCGTGTTGTACAACGCCAACGCCGGAAACCCGAACACCAGCGCCAGCACCGCCAGCCACCAGCCTGCCCGCCCCAGCACAACGAAGCCGACGATCGCAGCCGCCAACGCAGCCCATCCCAGGACTGCGAAGTGGATCATCAGCCCCAGGTTCGATCGCACCTGGCATTCCCAACGATTCGCCTCATCCACGCAAATGCCGACCCACTGCGCATCCTCCATGAAGCCATAACGCGCGCCATAACTGGCGGCCAGCCAGACAGGCAGCAAAACAAGCAGCAGGATCACGGGCAGGCGGCGAGACATGAAACACTCCAATTGGCGAAAAACGGCGGCCAGCTTAATCGCCCTCAAGGGTTTCGCAAGTGATAACAACTGTTAACTGGTCATTCAATCACTGCAAAGTGTATCGTCCAGCTACTATTACTTCGAAATTAAGCCTGCTTGGTGCCGAGGGTTGGCACTTTGGCGCACATCCGGTGGTCATAGCCTGCGAAATTCATTCGGCACCTTCTTCTAAGGGATCTAGTCATGCTCCGTTCCTTGCACTTCGCTGCCCTGTTTGGCGGCCTTATATTGAGTGCGTCCGCACTGGCGGTCGACATTGACGCCGCCAGTTACGGCTACCCCCTGACCAACCCGTTCGAGGCGACCATCGCGACCACGCCGCCGGACCTGCGTCCGGAGTTACCCCTGGACGACGATATCGATCAGGAGGTGCGCAGCGTCACCTTGCGTCCGGAACGGGCGTTCGAATTACCGGACAATTTCTGGGCGGTCAAGAAACTCGACTACCGCATTGCCACGCAGGATCACGCCGCACCGCTGATGTTCCTGATCGCCGGCACCGGCGCGCGCTATGACAGCACCCTGAACGAATACCTGAAGAAGCTCTATTACAAAGCCGGCTACCACGTGGTGCAGTTGTCATCGCCCACCAGCTATGACTTCATGAGCGCCGCATCACGCTTCGCCACGCCGGGTGTTTCCAAGGAAGACGCCGAAGATCTGTACCGGGTGATGCAGGCCGTACGGGCACAGAACCCGAAAATGCCGGTTACCGATTACTACCTGACCGGGTACAGCCTGGGGGCACTGGATGCCGCTTTCGTCTCGCACCTGGACGAAACCCGCCGCAGCTTCAACTTCAAGAAAGTCCTGCTGCTCAACCCGCCGGTCAACCTCTACACCTCGATCACCAACCTCGACAAGCTGGTCCAGACCGAGGTCAGGGGCATCAACACCAGCACCACGTTCTATGAACTGGTACTGGACAAGCTGACCCGCTACTTCCAGCAGAAGGGCTACATCGACCTCAATGATGCCCTGCTCTACGACTTCCAGCAGTCCAAGCAGCACCTGACCAACGAGCAGATGGCCATGCTGATCGGCACCTCGTTCCGCTTTTCGGCGGCCGACATTGCCTTCACTTCGGACCTGGTCAACCGTCGCGGCCTGATCACCCCACCCAAGTTCCCGATCACCGAGGGCACCAGCCTCACGCCATTCCTCAAGCGTGCTCTGCAATGCGACTTCGACTGCTACATCACCGAACAAGTGATCCCGATGTGGCGCGCCCGCACCGACGGCGGCAGCCTGTTGCAACTGATTGACCAGGTGAGCCTGTATGCGCTGAAGGACTACCTGCACGAAAGCCCGAAAATCGCGGTCATGCACAACGCCGATGACGTGATCCTCGGCCCTGGCGACCTGGGCTTCCTGCGCAGGACCTTCGGTGATCGCCTGACCGTTTACCCGTACGGCGGCCACTGCGGCAACATTAACTACCGCGTCAACAGCGACGCCATGCTGGAGTTCTTCCGTGGCTAAATACCTCCTGCTTTTCGCAGCGTTACTCTGTGCAGGCGTCGCCAATGCCGACAACAGCAAAGCCAACGCCCCCGTGGTCGTCGACAGTGATGGTTTCAAGGAACCGCTGAGCAAACTCAAATTCAACCCGGGTCTGGACCAGCGTGAGTTCGAGCGTTCAACCCTCAGCGCGCTGACCGTCTACGATCCGCTGGAAGAGTGGAACCGGCGCGTCTATCACTTCAACTACCGCTTCGATCAATGGGTGTTCCTGCCGGTGGTCAATGGTTACCGCTACGTCACCCCGAGCTTCCTGCGCACCGGCGTCAGCAACTTCTTCAACAACCTCGGCGACGTGCCGAACCTGATGAACAGCCTGTTGCAACTCAAGGGCCAGCGCTCGCTGGAAACCACCGGGCGACTGCTGCTCAACACCACCATCGGCATCGCCGGCCTGTGGGACCCGGCCACCGCCATGGGCCTGCCGCGCCAGAGCGAAGACTTCGGCCAGACCCTGGGCTTCTACGGCGTGCCGGGCGGCGCTTATTTAGTCCTGCCGATCCTCGGTCCGTCGAACCTGCGTGATACCGGCGGCCTGCTGGTGGATTACTCGGCCGAGAGTGCGATCAACTTCCTGAACGTGGCCGAAGTCAGCTCCAACCATCCGGAAGTGTTGATCCTGCGCGGCATCGACAAGCGCTACCAGACCAGCTTCCGCTATGGCCAGATGAACTCGCCGTTCGAGTACGACAAAGTGCGTTACGTGTATACCGAAGCGCGCAAGTTGCAGGTCGCCGAGTAATTCCGGCAGCTATAAATCAATGTGGGAGCGGGCTTGCTCGCGAAAGCGGTGTGTCAGACAACCTTTTTGGTGACTGACACAACCACTTCGCGAGCAAGCCCGCTCCCACATTTGCTTTGTGCTGCCTTCAGCCTTTGAGGGCTTTCCAGATCTTGCTGACGGCCATCACGCCAACCAATACCACCGCCCCCGCGATAATCCCCGCCACGCCATTGAGCAGCACCGGCACGATAAATCCGCCGCCACCCGCCGCCGCGCCGACACTTTCGATCCAGTGATGCACCACCGGCACACCGTGCGTGAGGATCCCGCCGCCCACCAGGAACATCGCCGCCGTACCAATCACCGACAGGCTTTTCATCATGTACGGTGCCGCACGCAGAATCCCGCCGCCAATGCTTTTCGCCATCTGCCCGGGCTTCTGGGTCAACCACAGGCCCAGATCGTCGAGCTTGACGATACCCGCTACCAGGCCATAAACGCCGACCGTCATGACGATGGCAATGCCCGAAAGCACGATGATTTGCTGAGTCAATGGAGCGCCGGCCACCGTGCCGAGGGTGATGGCGATGATTTCCGCCGAAAGAATGAAGTCGGTGCGGATCGCGCCTTTGATCTTGTCCTTCTCGAACGCCACCAGGTCGATGGCAGGATCGGCCACCGCCTCGACCAACTGCGCATGCTCGGCGACATCTTCAGCCTTGCTGTGCAAAAACTTGTGGGCGAGCTTCTCAAACCCTTCGAAGCACAGATAGGCGCCACCGACCATCAACAACGGCGTGACCAGCCACGGAATGAATGCACTGATCGCCAGCGCCGACGGCACCAGGATCAGTTTATTGATGAACGAACCCTTGGCGACCGCCCAGACCACCGGGATTTCCCGTTCGGCACGCACGCCGCTGACTTGCTGGGCATTGAGTGCCAGGTCGTCGCCGAGTACGCCGGCCGTTTTCTTGGCGGCCATTTGGGTCATCAAAGACACGTCGTCCAGCACGGTCGCGATGTCGTCGATCAGCACCAGCAAACTGCTTCCTGCCATGAATCGGGTTTCCTTCTGCAATGAATGCGCAGCAGCATAGCGCGACATCACGGGCTGCGGTGCATTCTTGAGCGCCGCGCGAGGCCGGTGATACCATGCGCAACCGCCAGAACAGGCAAGGAATCACCCGGTTTATGAGCACTATCCGCGAGCGCAACAAACAACTGATCCTGCGTGCCGCCAGTGAGGAATTCGCCGATAAAGGCTTCGCTGCGACCAAAACCAGCGACATCGCAGCCAAGGCGGGATTGCCCAAGCCCAACGTCTACTACTACTTCAAATCCAAGGAGAACCTCTACCGCGAGGTTCTGGAAAGCATCATCGAGCCCATCCTGCAGGCTTCGACTCCGTTCAATCCGGACGGCGAGCCCGGTGAAGTGCTCAGTGGCTACATTCGCTCGAAGATCCGCATCTCCCGCGACCTGCCTTTCGCCTCCAAGGTGTTCGCCAGCGAAATCATGCATGGCGCCCCCCACCTGAGCAGCGATCTGGTCGAACAGCTCAATGGCCAGGCCAAACACAACATCGAGTGCATCCAGACCTGGATCGACCGCGGGCAAATCGCCCCCATCGACCCCAATCACCTGATGTTCAGCATCTGGGCCGCGACCCAGACCTACGCCGACTTCGACTGGCAAATCACCGCCATCACCGGCAAGGCCAGGCTGGATGAAGAAGATTATGAAGCGGCGGCGCAGACGATTATCCGGTTGG
The DNA here is from genome assembly GCF_057839025.1 of Pseudomonas sp. KH_046_1. Taxonomy (NCBI): domain Bacteria; kingdom Pseudomonadati; phylum Pseudomonadota; class Gammaproteobacteria; order Pseudomonadales; family Pseudomonadaceae; genus Pseudomonas; species Pseudomonas sp. KH_046_1. Next base: position 1,756,997 of record NZ_CM174481.1, on the reverse strand, counting down.
TGCTCAAGGGGTGTGAGCCGGATTGATGGACAGCGGTGCTACCAATCGCGAGCAGGCTCACTCCTACATTTGGAATGCATTCCCCTGTAGGAGTGAGCCTGCTCGCGATCGAGACGACACGGTTTCAGCTCAAACCCAGATCGCATCCCACAACGGATAGTCGCCAAGCTTTTCCACCAGTCCAGCCCGCAACGGGTTGGCTACTACATACCGCGCCATCTTCACCAAATCCTCTTCCCGCCGCAGTGCCCGATCATGAAATCCTCTCTGCCAGAGACCGGTAGTTCGACCGGTAGACTGCTTCACGGCTTTGGTACTCATCGACTTGGTTTTTTGCATCAGCTCACTCAAAGACCCCTTCTGCAACTCAATTAGCCAATGAAAATGATCCGGCATGACCACCCAGGCCAACGAGTTCGCAAAGCCTAGATTCTGTGCATTTCGAAATTGATCGACCACCAGCCTGCCCAAGGTGAAATCCTTGAAAACCGGGGTCCTGTGAAGTGTATTGGTGGTTAACAGATAAATTCGGCTGGTTTCGGCATAGCGGCCGATTCTCAATCGATTTGCGGCAGGTAAATCCGGCATTCCATCGCCTCCCATGATCAGGTCATGAGAAGGCTAGCTCTGTGGATTCAAGTGGGTGGGGCACACTATTGACTGGATGTGTCTGGTAGATAGCTATCGCGAGCAGGCTCACTCCTACAGGGGTTCTGGCATTCAGACAATTTTGTGTCCGACCACAAACCCTGTAGGAGCGAGCCTGCTCGCGATGGCATTAGGTCAGGCGCTGCCGATCAAGCCGCCACCCCCGCATCCGCCACCAACCCCAACGCCTCGATCGCATTGATCGCGCACTGCTCGTCGACATCCGACAAATCGCCGCTGATCCCCACCGCCCCCAGCACGTTCCCGTCCTGATCGCGAACCAGCACACCACCCGGTGCCGGCACGACGCTGCCCTGCCCCAGGCTGTTCAACGCGGCGATAAACGCCGGGCGTTGCTGGGCGTCGAGCGCCAGCAGGCGTGAACCCTTGCCCAGCGCGATGGCGCCCCAGGCTTTGCCGATGGCGACGTGTGGGCGCAGCAGGCTGGCGCCGTCTTCGCGTTGCAGGGCGATCAGATGCCCGCCGGCATCCAGTACCGCAATGGTCAAGGGTGCCGCAGAGATTGCACGCCCTGCGGTGATGGCCTCATTGACCAGGTTGACTGCGACTTTCAAGGTTAAAGCGCTCATGGTGCCGTCCTCATTTTGTTTTTCGGAAAGTCGGTGGGCTGCGCCGTTGTGCTGCGCGCTTGCGTCGCAGCCCGATGCAACAAATAGAACACAATGAATTATTTTTTTGTATACAATAATTCTCGAAAGGCGCCACATGCGACGAAAAGCCACAGTAGAACGGGCTTCCGACGAATGAAACAAGCGCTTGAGAAAATGGATTGACCTGCGCCGTCCGCCGTGAATACACTCTGCGCAAAGCCACTTGTATACAATTACAAAACGTAAAGAGGCACAAAACCATGAGCAAAATGAGAGCAATCGAAGCCGCCGTTCTGGTGATGCGCCGTGAAGGGGTCGATACCGCTTTTGGCATCCCGGGTGCCGCCATCAACCCGCTGTACTCCGCCTTGCAAAAGGTCGGCGGCATCGATCACGTACTCGCTCGCCACGTTGAAGGCGCCTCGCACATGGCCGAGGGCTACACCCGCACCAAGGCCGGCAACATCGGCGTGTGCATCGGGACTTCCGGCCCTGCCGGCACCGACATGGTCACCGGGCTCTACAGCGCCTCGGCCGACTCGATTCCAATCCTCTGCATTACCGGCCAGGCACCCCGCGCCCGTATGCACAAGGAAGACTTCCAGGCTGTCGATATCACCACCATCGTCAAGCCAGTCACCAAGTGGTCGACCACCGTCATGGAACCGGGCCAGGTGCCTTATGCGTTCCAGAAGGCCTTCTATGAAATGCGCTCAGGCCGTCCAGGCCCGGTGCTGATCGACCTGCCGTTCGACGTGCAGATGGCCGAAATCGAATTCGACATCGACGCCTACCAGCCACTGCCATTGGCCAAGCCGAGCGCTACCCGCGTCCAGGTTGAAAAAGCCTTGGCCATGCTGGATCAGGCCGAGCGTCCATTGCTGGTCGCCGGTGGTGGCATCATCAACGCCGATGCCAGCGATCTGCTGGTCGAGTTCGCTGAGCTGACCGGCATCCCGGTCATCCCGACCCTGATGGGCTGGGGCACCATCCCGGACGATCACCCGCTGATGGTGGGTATGGTTGGCTTGCAAACTTCGCACCGCTACGGCAACGCAACCATGCTCAAGTCCGACGTGGTTCTGGGCGTGGGTAACCGTTGGGCTAACCGTCACACCGGTTCCGTTGACGTCTACACCGAAGGCCGCAAGTTCATTCACGTTGATATCGAACCGACCCAGATCGGCCGCGTGTTCACCCCGGACCTGGGCATCGTTTCCGACGCCGCTGCCGCGCTGACCGTGTTCATCGAAGTCGCTCGCGAATGGCAAGCCGCCGGCAAGCTGAAGAACCGCAGTGCCTGGCTGCAAGACTGCCAGCAGCGTAAAGCCAGCCTGCAGCGCAAGACTCACTTCGACAACGTGCCGGTCAAGCCGCAACGCGTTTACGAAGAAATGAACCAGGTGTTCGGCAAAGACACCTGCTACGTCAGCACCATCGGTCTGTCGCAGATTGCCGGCGCACAGTTCCTGCACGTCTACAAGCCGCGCCACTGGATCAACTGCGGCCAGGCTGGCCCGTTGGGCTGGACCATTCCGGCAGCGCTGGGCGTGGTCAAGGCCGATCCGAACCGTAAAGTCGTGGCCCTGTCGGGGGACTATGACTTCCAGTTCATGATCGAAGAATTGGCGGTGGGCGCGCAGTTCAAGCTGCCGTACATCCACGTTGTCGTGAACAACTCGTACCTGGGTCTGATCCGTCAGGCGCAGCGCGGTTTCGACATGGACTACTGCGTGCAGCTGTCCTTCGACAACCTGAACGCGCCGGAACTCAACGGCTACGGTGTCGACCACGTCGCAGTTGCCGAAGGCCTCGGCTGCAAGGCACTGCGTGTGTTCGAACCGTCCCAGATCCAGCCTGCCCTGCGCAAGGCCCAGGAGCTGATCGAAGAGTTCAAGGTTCCGGTGATCGTCGAGATCATCCTGGAGCGCGTGACCAACATTTCCATGGGTACCGAGATCAACGCCGTCAACGAATTCGAAGACCTGGCGCTGGTCGGCGACGACGCACCGACTGCGATTTCGTTGCTGGATTAATTAACAGCTGATCGCTCTCCATGTAGGAGCGAGCCTGCTCGCGATGAGGCCGGCACATTCAACATCAATGTTGACTGACCCACCGCTTTCGCGAGCAAGCTCGCTCCTACAAGGGGCCTTCACACATTTACGGGAGACCACCATGCCGCGTTTCGCAGCCAACCTGTCCATGCTGTTCACCGAACAGGACTTTCTCGCCCGTTTCGAAGCGGCCGCCAAGGCCGGCTTCACTGGTGTCGAATACCTGTTCCCGTACGACTTCAGCTCCGCCGAAATCAAGACCCAGCTCGACGCGCACGGCCTGACCCAGGTGCTGTTCAACCTGCCGGCCGGTGACTGGGCCAAGGGCGAGCGTGGTATCGCGTGCCTGCCGGATCGGGTCGAAGAGTTCCGTGCCGGTGTCGACCTGGCCATCGCTTACGCGCAAGTGCTGGGCAACACCCAGGTCAACTGCCTGGCCGGTATTCGTCCGCAGGGCTTTGACGATGCCACCGTGGAGAAAACCTTCGTCGCCAACCTCAAGTACGCGGCCGACAAGCTGCAAGCGGCGGGCATCAAGCTGGTGATGGAAGCGATCAACACCCGTGACATCCCAGGCTTCTACCTGAACAACACGGCGCAAGCCCTGTCGATTCGCGAGCAGGTCGGCAGCGCCAACCTGTTCCTGCAATACGACATCTACCACATGCAAATCATGGAAGGCGATCTGGCCCGCACCCTGCAATCGCACCTGGGCGAGATCAACCACGTGCAGCTCGCGGACAACCCGGGGCGCAACGAACCTGGTACCGGTGAAATCAACTACCGCTTCCTGTTCGAACACCTGGATCGCATCGGTTATCAGGGCTGGGTCGGTTGCGAATACAAGCCGCTGACCACCACTGAAGCGGGCCTGGGCTGGTTGAAGACCCATAACGCGATCTAACACATATCCCTGTAGGAGCGAGCCTGCTCGCGAAGAACGATCAGGCGCCGCGTTTACTCAGGCAGCACGCGTTTTCGTTGAGTTTTTTCGCGAGCAGGCTCGCTCCTACAGAAAGCACAAAACAAGAGGATTTTCTCATGGCTAAAATCGGATTTATCGGCACCGGCATCATGGGCCACCCAATGGCGGCGAACCTGCAGAAAGCCGGTCACAGCCTGTTCCTGTCGGCGCACCACGACCCTGCGCCTGCCGACCTGGTCGCCGCTGGCGCCGTTGCCCTGGCGAACCCGAAAGAAGTTGCCCAGGAAGCCGAGTTCATCATCGTCATGGTGCCCGATACCCCGCAGGTCGACGACGTGCTGTTCCGTGCCGACGGCATCGCTGCCGGCGTGGGCAAAGGCAAAGTCGTCATCGACATGAGCTCGATCTCGCCGACCGCCACCAAGGCTTTCGCGGCCAAGATCAACGAAAAAGGCGCGCAATACCTCGACGCCCCGGTGTCCGGTGGTGAAGTCGGCGCCAAGGCTGCGACCCTGAGCATCATGGTCGGCGGCGATGCCGACGCCTTCGAACGTGCCCTGCCGCTGTTCCAGGCCATGGGCAAGAACATCACCCTGGTCGGTGGCAACGGCGACGGTCAAACCGCCAAGGTGGCCAACCAGATCATCGTGGCCCTGAACATCCAGGCCGTGGCTGAAGCCCTGCTGTTCGCTTCGAAAAACGGTGCCGATCCAGCCAAGGTGCGTGAAGCACTGATGGGCGGTTTCGCGTCCTCGAAGATCCTCGAAGTGCACGGCGAGCGCATGATCAAGGGCACCTTCGATCCAGGCTTCCGCATCAGCCTGCACCAGAAGGACCTGAACCTGGCCCTGCAAGGCGCCAAGGAGCTGAACATCAACCTGCCGAACACCGCCAACACCCAGCAAGTGTTCAGCACCTGCGCGGCCATCGGTGGCAGCAACTGGGACCACTCGGCGCTGATCAAGGGTCTGGAACACATGGCGAACTTCTCGATTCGCGACAAGAAGTAAGCCCCTGCCCCACACCGCTTCAAACCTGTAGGAGTGAGCCCGCTCGCGATGAAATCACCGCGGTGTACCTGATACACCGCGGTGCCTGGATCGCGAGCAGGCTCACTCCTACAGAGATCAGAGTTGCCCTTTCGAATAACAAGAATTCCGGGAGCCCGCCATGTCGGTCGATCCGCAACAATTGCTGCGCGAGCTGTTTGCCACAGCCATCGACGCGGCGCATCCGCAACAAGTCCTCGAAGCCCATCTGCCTGCCGACCGTAGCGGCCGCGTGATCGTCATTGGCGCCGGCAAAGCCGCAGCCGCCATGGCCCAGGTGGTCGAGCGCTGCTGGCAGGGTGAAATCTGCGGCCTGGTGGTGACCCGTTACGGTCACGGCGCACCTTGCGAAAAAATCGAAGTGGTCGAAGCCGCGCATCCGGTGCCTGATGCCGCTGGCCTGGCCGTGGCCAAGCGTGTGCTGGAACTGGTCAGCGACCTGAGCGAAAACGACCGCGTGATCTTCCTGCTCTCCGGTGGTGGTTCTGCCCTGCTGGCACTGCCGGCCGAAGGCATCACCCTGGCCGACAAGCAGTCGATCAACAAAGCCCTGCTCAAGTCCGGCGCCACCATCGGCGAGATGAACTGCGTGCGCAAGCACCTCTCGGCGATCAAGGGCGGCCGCCTGGGCAAAGCCTGCTGGCCTGCCACGGTCTACACCTATGCAATTTCCGATGTGCCGGGCGACCTCGCCACGGTCATCGCCTCCGGCCCTACCGTGGCCGACCCGAGCACGTCGGCCGAAGCGCTGGCGATCCTCAAGCGCTACGCCATCGAGGTTCCGGCTTCGGTGCGCACCTGGCTGCAAAGCCCCGAGTCGGAAACCGTCAAACCCGGCGACCCGAGCCTGGCCCGCAGTCATTTCCAGTTGATCGCCCGCCCGCAGCAATCCCTTGAAGCGGCCGCGGTGAAATGCCGTCAGGCCGGGTTCAGCCCGCTGATCCTCGGCGACCTCGAAGGCGAATCCCGCGAGGTGGCGAAAGTCCACGCCGGCATCGCACGACAGATCGTCCTGCATGGCCAGCCGCTGGCGGCGCCCTGCGTGATTCTCTCTGGCGGTGAAACCACCGTCACCGTGCGCGGCAATGGCCGTGGCGGACGCAATGCCGAGTTCCTGCTCAGCCTGACCGACAGCCTCAAGGGCCTGCCCGGCGTCTACGCGCTGGCCGGTGACACCGACGGCATCGACGGTTCCGAAGACAACGCCGGCGCGATCATGACCCCGGACAGCTACGCCCGCGCCGCGGCAAAGGGCCTGAGCGCCAGCGACGAGTTGGACAACAACAACGGCTACGGCTACTTCGAGGCGCTGGACGCCCTGATCGTCACCGAGCCGACCCGTACCAACGTCAACGACTTCCGCGCCATTCTGATCCTTGAGAGCACTAAACATGACGCCTGATAAAAAGGTCAAAATCCTCGCCACGCTCGGCCCGGCCACCGACGGCATCGACGCCATCCGTGAGCTGGTGCTGGCCGGGGTCAACATCTTCCGCCTGAACTTCAGCCATGGCGATCACGCCGACCACGCCCAGCGTTTTCAGTGGATTCGTGAAGTCGAGCGCCAGCTGAATTATCCATTGGGCATCCTGATGGACCTGCAAGGCCCGAAACTGCGGGTCGGCAAGTTCGCCGAAGGTAAGGTGCAGCTGGTGCGCGGCCAGGCCTTGCGCCTGGACCTCGATGCCACGCCGGGCGATGAGCGCCGGGTCAACCTGCCCCACCCGGAAATCATCGCCGCGCTGGAACCCGGCATGGACCTGCTGCTGGACGACGGCAAGTTGCGTCTGCGGGTGGTGACCAAGTACGCCGACGCCATCGACACCACCGTGCTCAACGGCGGCGAACTGTCGGACCGCAAAGGCGTGAACGTGCCACAAGCGGTGCTCGACCTGAGCCCTCTGACCACCAAGGATCGCCGCGACTTGACCTTCGGTCTGGAGCTGGGTGTGGACTGGGTGGCGCTGTCGTTCGTGCAACGTCCCGATGACATCCGCGAAGCCCGCTCGCTGATCGGCGACAAGGCATTCCTGATGGCCAAGATCGAGAAGCCCTCGGCCGTCGAACAACTGCGCGAGATCGCCGAATTGAGCGATGCGATCATGGTCGCCCGGGGTGACCTTGGCGTGGAAGTGCCGGCCGAAAGCGTGCCGCAGATCCAGAAGAACATCATCAGCACCTGCCGCCAGCTCGGCAAACCGGTGGTGGTGGCGACGCAGATGCTGGAGTCGATGCGCTTCTCACCGGCGCCAACCCGCGCCGAGGTCACCGATGTGGCCAATGCCGTGGCCGAAGGTGCGGACGCGGTGATGCTGTCGGCGGAAACCGCGTCCGGCGAGTACCCGCTCGAAGCCGTGCAGATGATGAGCAAGATCATCCGCCAGGTGGAAAACGGTCCGGACTATCAGACTCAACTCGACGTCAGCCGACCGAAAGCCGAGGCGACTGTTTCCGACGCGATCAGCTGCGCCATTCGCCGCATCAGCAACGTGCTGCCGGTGGCGGTGCTGGTGAACTACAGCGAATCCGGCGCGTCGAGCCTGCGTGCGGCGCGGGAGCGGCCGACGGTGCCAATCCTCAACCTGACGCCGAACCTGCAGACCGCCCGTCGTCTGAGCGTGGCGTGGGGTGTGCACTCGGTGGTCAACGACCGCCTGCGTCAGGTCGATGAAGTCTGCTCGACGGCACTGGAGATCGCACAGGCCCAGGGCATGGCGCAGCGTGGCGACACACTGTTGATCACCGCCGGTGTGCCCTTTGGCCAGCCGGGGTCGACTAACTCTTTGCGTATCGAGACATTGATCTAACGCCTGTACCGGCCTCATCGCGAGCAGGCTCGCTCCCACATTGGTTTTGTGTCGTTCACAGAATCAAGACTGAACAGAGATTCAGTGTGGGAGCGAGCCTGCTCGCGATGCGGGCAACTCGGTCCCACTGACTTTCAGAACTGCCATGCCTGCCAACCATTTCAACACCCACTGCCCCGACTGGGCCGAAGCATTGCTCAACGGCTTCAGCCAGATCTTTCTCCAGCGCAATCCGCTGTGCGGCCTGCTGTGCGTCCTGGCCATTTTGTTCACTGCGCCCGCCTTGCTCGGCGGCGCCTTGCTCGGCGGTGTCGCCGGGCTGCTCACCGCGCAACGCCGCAACTATGCCAAGGCTGATCGTCAGGCCGGGTTGTTCAGCTACAACGGTGTCCTGCTCGGACTGTTACTGAGCCTGTATTTCCCCTGGTCGGCGATGATGCCGCCACTGATTCTGGCCGCCGGTGGCCTGAGCGCGATGGTCACCCAGCAGTGGCTCAAGCGCGTCCGGTTCAGCCAATGCCTGCCGGCCTACACCGCGCCCTTCGTCGGACTGGGCTGGTTGCTGCTGTGCTTCGCCACGCCGTCGACAGAGCCGCACTTGATCGAAGTCAGCACCCTGAACATGCTCGCCGCCCCCCTCAAAGGCATTGGTCAGGTGATGTTCCTCGGTCATCCGCTGGCCGGTGCGATGATTGCCGCCGGTTTACTGATCGCTGATCGCCGCGCATTCTGCTGGGCGTTGTTGGCGTCTGTCGCGGGCATGGGCTGGAGCCTGCTGAACCACGACTTCTATACCGCACTGCTCGGCCTCGGTGGCTATAACGCCGTGCTGGCCGCCCTCGCCTTCAGCTCGCAGCGTCGCCAACCGTGGCTGCCGCTGGTTGGCATCGGCCTGGCGCTGTTGCTGACACCGGCGTTTGCCGCCATCGGTCTGCCTACGCTGACCGCGCCGTTCATTCTTGCCGGCTGGCTGATTCGCAGCGTCGTGCAAATGTTCGGCAAAGCCACGGTCGAAAGCGCGCCTTGCGCTCCCGGGGAGAATCAACCTAGGCTGCGCTGATTTGCGGCCAAGGCGATGTGCATGAACAGCAGCGACACGTGGCGTAACCGCCTGTACGTGATTATTTTCCAGACCGACACCGTTGCCGGTCGACGCTTCGACTCCAGCCTGCTGCTGATCATCCTCGCCAGCCTGGTGGTGGTGATCCTGGACAGCATCGATGACGTCCACCAGAACTACGCCAGCCTGCTGGCGTACATCGAGTGGGGCTTCACGATCATCTTCCTCGGCGAGTACATCCTGCGCCTGTACTGCTCACCCAAGCCCCTGCGCTATGCCTTCAGTTTTTATGGTCTGGTGGACCTGCTGGCCATCGTGCCTGGCATCCTCGCGTTGTACTACAGCGATGCCCAGTACCTGCTGATCATCCGGGTCATCCGGATGTTGCGGATCTTCCGCGTGCTCAAGCTCGGCCCGTACCTCAAGCAAGCCCATTACCTGCTCGATGCCTTGCGCGGCAGCAAGCAGAAAATCCTCGTGTTCCTGCTCAGCGTCTGCACGCTGGTCATCGTGTTCGGCACCCTGATGTATGTGGTCGAAGGCCCACAACATGGCTTCACCAGCATTCCCAAGGGCATTTACTGGGCGATCGTGACCCTCACCACCGTCGGTTACGGCGACATCGTGCCCAAGACCGCACTGGGCCAGGTCATCTCGTCGATGGTGATGATCACCGGTTACTCGATCATCGCCGTGCCCACCGGGATCTTCACCGCCGAACTGGCCACGGCCATGCGTGGCGGCCAGCTGCATTGCGACTGCCCGGTGTGTGCCAAAGACAGCCATGAACCCGAGGCGTCGTTCTGCTCCCGTTGTGGCAACGCATTGTTCAAAAAACTGGAATAAGTAAAGAGCTTTTTAATCTTTAAAGGACTATACGAGCCCAGTTATAGTCGCTGGCAAATTGCCCCACTTTTAATAGAACAAGGAATGCGTAGTGAAAAAACTCTTTGGCGCCTCGCTTCTCGCCGCTGGCCTGGCCCTGGGCAACATCGCCCAGGCTGCACCGACCCTGCTCAACGTTTCCTACGACGTGATGCGAGATTTCTACAAGGACTACAACGCTGCGTTCCAGAAACACTGGCAAGCCGAGCACAACGAAAACATCGTCCTGCAGATGTCCTTCGGCGGTTCCAGCAAACAGGCGCGCTCGGTCATCGACGGCCTGCCGGCCGATGTCATCACCATGAACATGGCCACCGACATCAACGCCCTGGCGGACAACGGCAAACTGGTCCCGGACAACTGGGTCACGCGCCTGCCGAACAACAGCGCGCCGTTCACCTCGGCCACCGTGTTCATCGTGCGCAAGGGCAACCCGAAAGCCCTGAAAGACTGGCCGGACCTGCTCAAGGACGGCGTTCAGGTCATCGTCCCGAACCCGAAAACTTCCGGTAACGGTCGCTACACCTACCTCTCGGCCTGGGGCTACGTGCTGAAAAACGGCGGCGACGAGAACAAGGCCAAAGACTTCGTCGGCAAACTGTTCAAGCAAGCGCCAGTACTCGACACCGGTGGCCGTGCTGCCACCACTACCTTCATGACCAACCAGATCGGCGACGTGCTGGTGACCTTCGAGAACGAAGCGGAAATGATTGCCCGCGAGTTTGGTCGCGATCAGTTCGAAGTCATCTACCCAAGCGTTTCTGCCGAAGCCGAGCCACCGGTGTCGGTGGTCGACAAGACCGTCGACAAGAAAGGCACCCGGGCAGCGGCCGAGGAATACCTGAAGTACCTGTGGTCGCCGCAAGGCCAGGAGATTGCCGCGGCGAACTACCTGCGCCCGCGCGACCCGGCCGTGCTGGCCAAGTACACCGACCGCTTCCCGAAAGTGGACTTCCTGTCGGTCGAGAAGACCTTCGGCGACTGGCGCACCGTGCAGAAGACCCACTTCAATGATGGCGGGGTTTTCGACCAGGTCTACAGCGGTCAGTAATCGCTGGGCATTAACGAAAAAGGCGACCGGGCAAAGGTCGCCTTTTTTGTACGTATCAGAATTCACTGCAAATCCATTGTGGGAGCGACTCCCCGCTACATCGGCGGCGTCACGCCATCCTTGCCCGCCGAGATGGATTGAGCGGTGAGCGTACCGTCAGCGCCCTGCGTCACAAAGCTCACGATCTTCACGCCCACCTTCAACAGGCTGCGATCAGCCGGCATCAGATTGACGATGGGTACGTCTTCGGGCACCAGAATCTTCTGTTGACCGCCCTTGTAGTTGACGGTCAGCACCCGGCCATTGCTCACCACCAGGTCGCCGACGCTGCCGTTGGTCATGCTGCTGCCCTTGACCAGGTCAAACGGCCGATGACCGTCGCCACTGCCGGCCAGCTCCGGCGGAAAAACGTGGACCTCCAGGGCCTTGAGGGTGCCATCTTCCTGGGGAACAGCCGCGGAGCCGATGTAGCTTCCGGGCTTGATGTCTTCGATGTTGGCCAGGGTCACGGCGCGGACCTTGGTGTCCTTGGTCAGGTTGATCACCACGTTGTCGCCGCTGTTGGCATGGACTTTCAGAATGTCCGGACCGACGCCGGTGATCTCGCCGCGCACACCGATGCGCATGCCCGGCGCATCTTCGGCCTGAGCCAGGCCAACGTTGAATACGCTGATCAAGGTGACGACGCAAACCCAGCGAATCAGCTGACGAAACTTCACCTTCATGGGATGGCCCTCCGGTGGTGAGACAGGAAGAGAGAACATAAGCACGCTATCGAACAAGATGTAAGTGAATGTATCATTCACCTGCATAGTTCTGACGCAAGGCTCTTCGACGGACGACACACGCGTTCGTCAGTCATTCCGCAATGGAATGACTGCTATCACTCCAATCCCACTTCCGCCGTTTCAGTCAGCCCATTAGCCTGCGCGCATTCCTTTCCGTACAGCGAGACCCGTTATGAACCCAGCGACCCAGGTGTCCCACGGCACCGCGACAATGACCCGAGGCATGGTGCTGCTGTTCGCCTTCTGCTGCGGCGCGATTGTCGCCAACATCTACTACGCCCAGCCGATCATCGGCCTGATCGCCCCGGACATCGGCCTGACCAACACCATGGCCAGCCTGATCGTTTCCCTGACCCAGATCGGCTATGCGCTGGGGCTGTTTTTCCTGGTGCCGCTGGGGGATCTGCTGGAGAACCGTCGGCTGATGATCATCACCACGCTGGTGGCAATTGTCAGCCTGCTGGGCGCGGCGTTCACCGATCAGCCGAACGTGTTTTTGCTGATTTCGCTGTTGGTGGGGTTCAGTTCGGTGTCGGTGCAGATCCTGATTCCGTTGGCCGCGCACCTGGCGCCGGAAGAAACCCGTGGTCGTGTGGTGGGCGGGATCATGGGCGGTTTGCTGCTCGGTATCCTGCTGGCCCGGCCGGTGTCCAGCGTGGTGGCCGACCATTTCGGCTGGCGGGCGATGTTCATGATTGCCGCGGTGTTGATGGCGGCCATCAGTATCGTGCTGGCCGTGACCATTCCCAAGCGTGAACCTGATCACAGTGCTTCCTATGGCCAATTGCTGGGCTCGCTGTGGACGCTGTTGCGCAAACAACCGGTGCTGCGCCAGCGGGCGTTTTACCAGGGCTGCATGTTTGCCACCTTCAGCCTGTTCTGGACCGCTGTGCCACTGGAACTGGCACGCAATCACGGTTTGTCGCAAAGCGAGATCGCGATTTTCGCCCTGGTCGGGGCCATCGGCGCCATCGCCGCCCCGATCGCCGGACGCCTGGCCGATGCCGGTCACACCCGCATCGCCTCGTTGCTGGCCCTGCTGTTCGCCAGCCTGAGTTTCATGCCGGCGTTTATCCATCCGGCCTACAGCGTCATCGGCCTGGCAGTGACAGGCGTGGTGCTCGACTTCTGCGTGCAGATGAACATGGTCCTCGGCCAGCGCGCGGTCTACGCCCTCGACGGCAAAAGCCGCAGCCGTCTGAATGCGCTGTACATGACCAGCATCTTCATCGGCGGCGCCTTCGGCTCTTCGGTGGCCAGCGCGGTGTACGAACACGGCGGCTGGTTGTGGATCGTGATCGTCGGCAGCGCGTTTCCGTTGCTGGCATTGTTGCGGTTTTTGAGTGTTTCGCCGAAGGGTTCGCTGGCGACGGCATAAATCGCTAAAAGCGCGGTATCTGGCCAGCGTGCCGATGGGCCGCCTGGGACAACCTCAGGAAATCGCCTCGGCGATTACGTTTCTACTGTCGGAACAGAGCGGGTTCATCAACGGGCAGACGCTGTTTGTCGATGGTGGTGCTTCTGTGGGTAAAGCCGCGTTCTGACTGTCGCCACATATCCCTTGTGGGAGCGAGCCTGCTCGCGATGGCGGCATGACAGTCAGCATCAATGTTGAATGTTAAACCGCTATCGTCGGAACGCCGCCCGGAGCAGGCTCGCTCCTACAGGGGCCTGCGGCAACTTCAAGACTTCTCACAAGGACCTTCAATGGACCGCCTCGGCGCAATGGAAACCTTCGTCTACGTGGTGGAAACCGGCTCGTTTTCCGCTGCGGCCCGGCGCCTGAGCATCGGCCAGCCGGCCGTGTCGAAAACCATCGCGCAACTCGAATCGCGGTTGGCGGTGCGACTGTTGCTGCGTTCGACCCGGGGCCTGACGCCCACCGAGGCCGGGCTGGCCTTTTTCGAACGGGCCAAGCGCGCCATCGAAGAAGCCGACGAGGCCGATAACGCCGCACGGGGTTCTGCCAGCGGGCTGAGTGGCAACCTGCGCATCTGCGCGGCGGTCACCTTCGGCCGGCTGCACATCGTTCCGCACCTGGGCCCCTTCCTGGAGCAAAACCCGGCGCTGAACATCGATCTGATGCTCGATGATCGCAACGTCAATCTGGTGGAAGAAGGCGTCGATATAGCCCTGCGCATGGGCGAGTTGAGCGACTCGGGGCTGACCGCCCGCAAGATCGCCGAATGCCGACGCATGATACTGGGCACGCCGGCGTACTTCGCAAAACACGGCGAGCCCACCTGCCCCACCGACCTGTGCAAGCATCAGGCAATCCTCTACACCCTCGGAGGCGGCGCCAATTGGCAGTTCAACAAGGCCGGCGAGGAACAATCGGTGATCATCAGCGGCCGGATCCGCGTCAACGCCGCCGAAGGTTTGCGTGAAGCCGTGCTGGCCCATCAAGGGCTGACCATGGCCTCGCAATGGATGTTCGCGCCGGAACTGGCCGACGGTTCGGTCCGGGAGACGATGAAGGACTGGACACTGCCGAACCTGGATTTGTGGGCCGTTTTCCCTACCGGCCGGATGGCCAGCGCCAAGGCTCGGGCGTTTGTGGAGTATGTGCAGGGGTTGCTGGCGGGGTAACGCCTACAACACACACCCATCAAACCCGCCCCTGACATTCGCCGGCAATTCACCCCGATGCTCCATCAACCACGCATCCAGGGTATGCCCGACATGGGTCAGTACCGCCGACTTCGGTTGCAACTCATCGATGCATTGCAAGGCCAGGTTCAGGTCGTTGTGATTGCGCGGTGCCTGGGGTTGCGGTGGCATGGAGCAATCCAGCACCAGCACATCCAGTGGCTCACGCCGCAGCCAGCTCAACGTGTCTGGCGGCAGGCCTACGGTGTCGGTCAGGTAGGCGATTCGCCGCCCTTCTCCTTCCAGCAAATAACCGAGGGTCGGTTTCGAGTGTTGCAGCGGCAGCGCGGTGACGCTGAGCGCAGCGAACTGCCGGGTTTCGAAGCTATCGAATGGCTGGCTGAAATCGAGAATGCCGGGGTGTTTGTAGAGGTCGGCCAGGCCTTCCGGGTCCACGGGACCGTGGACCGGAATTACCAGGCCCTGGCCCCAGCGCATATGCAACAGGCCCTGGGCGTGATCGGCGTGGTAGTGGGTCTGGAAAATGCCATTGAAACTGCGCGGCGGGAAACGTTCGCACAGGTCAGGCAAACCGCTGTCGATCAACCAACGCTGATCTGCGCACTCGATCAGCGCACTGCATGGTCGACGCTGCAAGCGTTCATCGTGGCGGGCCGCATCGCAAGCCACACATTCGCAGCCGTAGACCGGCACTTGCCGGGCATCACCGGTGCCCAGCAACGTCAGGCGCATGGGGCTTGCTCGTCAATGCAGGCCAGCAAGCGTTCGACCGTAGACTCCAGCGGGCCGGAGTTGTCGAGCAGGTGCACGGCCGGATCTTCAGCCAGCAGCCGCTCGTTGAATCGGGCGTTGCGTGCCAGGCGCTGATCGATCTCGACCAATGATTCTCGCCCACGCTCCAGCAGTCGTTGGCGCAACACCGCTTGATCTACAGTCAGCAACAGCACCAATGCCTTCGGATAGCGCAGGCGGGTGTTCTGCAAATGCCCCCGCGAGCCATTGACCAGTACGTCCTGGCCGGCGGCCAGCCAATCGTCGATTTCCCGCGGGATGCCATAGGACAACCCATTGGCGTGCCAGCTCAGGGCAAATGCCCCTTGAGCTTCCATGTCGGCAAACTGCTGCGCGCTGACGCCCAGCGCCGCCTCGCCCACGGCTTCTGCCGAGCGGGTAATGACTCGCCGTACCATACGGCAGCCGCGTTCGGCCAGCCGCGTTCGCGCGGCATCCAACAGGCTGTCCTTGCCCGAACCTGAAGGCCCGATGAGATAGATCAACCTGCCTGCCATCAAAACACCCTCTTCGCTTGTCGCCATACTTGCTGGACCACCGGCAAACCGTCCTGACTGCGGGCCTGCACCAGGTCGGCACATAACCCCGGAGCGATTTCACCGCGATCAGTCAAACCAGCCGCCCGGGCCGGATTCAGGCTGACCAGGCGCACCGCTTCGGCCAGACCGATCCGCTCACTCTGCGCCGCCAGCGCAAACGCCGATTGCAGCAGGCTCGCCGGGTAGTAATCGCTGGACAGAATATCCAGCAAACCTTCGGCGGCCAGATCTGCGGCGGCCACGTTACCCGAGTGCGACCCGCCGCGCACGATGTTCGGTGCGCCCATCAACACATTCATGCCGTGCTCCCGGCAACCGCGCGCGGCCTCGACGGTGGTCGGGAACTCGGCGATGGTCATGCCGTAGCGCGCCGACTCCTCGACGTGGGCCAGGGTCGCGTCATCATGACTGGCCACCGACAAGCCAAGGGCCAGACAGTGCTCGACAATCGCCGCGCGGTAGCGGTCGCTGTAGGTGCGCGAGTTGGCCATCTGCAAAGTGATGAAGTCATCCATCTGCGTGGTGGTCAGGTGGTATTTGCCCATGTAGTACTCACGGTACTTGGATTCCAGCACGAACTGGCGCTGACCCGGCGAGTGGTCCATCACCGACACCAGTTGCACCAGCGGGTTTTCCACCAGATCGCGGAACACGCTGAGGGTGTCCGGGTGGCACAGTTCGCAGCGCAAGTGCAGGCGGTGTTCGGCACGGGTCAGCCCGGCGTCGGAGGCTTTGGAGATAGCGTCGAGCATCGCCGGCAGTTTCTGCATGCGATTGCCCTTGGGGTTCACGTCGCCGATGGACACTGCATCGAATACCGTGGTGATGCCCGCCGCGATGATCTGCGCATCATGGCTGAGCACCGCCGGCACCGACGGCCAGTCCACGCCGGGACGCGGGGTCATGTGGCGTTCCAGGTTGTCGGTGTGCAGTTCCACCAGACCCGGCAGAAGATAATCGCCATTGAGGTCCAGGGCCTGGGGCAAACGGCTCGGGCCTTCGGCGACCTCGGCGATCAAACCGTCGCGCAGCACCACGGTGCCGTAGAACACACGGTCAGCGGTAACCAACTGGGCATTGCTGAGGATCTGTTCAATGGGCATCGGCGTATTCCTCTTGGTTCACGGCGGCGGGAGTCATGTCGAGATGGCGGTCGGCAACCGCCTCGCGGGCGACGCGGTCGTGGAAGATACCGATCAGCGCGGCGCCGTCGACTTTTGCTTCATTCATCAGTTCCAGCACCACCTGGCGATTGTTGTCGTCGAGTGATGCTGTCGGTTCATCGAGCAACATCACCGGCCACGCCACCATGAATCCCCGGGCGATGTTGACCCGTTGCTGCTCGCCACCGGAAAAGGTGCCTGGCGCCAGTTGCCAGAGACGTTGCGGGATGTTCAGGCGAGTGAGCAAGGATTCGGCACGTGCTTGCGCCTGCTCTTTCGCCCAACCACGGGCCAGGGCCGGCTCCATCACCACATCCAGGCACGCCACACGTGGGATCACCCGCAGGAACTGACTGACATAACCCAGGGTGCGCTGGCGCACTTGCAGGATGTCCCGGGGCTCCGCGCCCACCAACTCCCGCCATTGGCCGTCGTGCTGCACGCGGATGCTGCCGCCCGCCGGCAGATAGTTGCCGTACAGGGTGCGCAGCAAGGTGCTCTTGCCCGCGCCGGACTGGCCATGCAGGACCAGGCACTCGCCGCCCGCCACACTGAAATCCACGGCGCGCAGCACGTTGAGGACCACGCCGTTCTGCTGATGCAAAGTGAAGGTTTTCGAGAGGTCACGGACCTCGATCAAGGTATTCATCGCAGGGTTTTCCACTATTGAACGGGGCTTCACGGCTGCAACACCGACGACACCAGCAGTTGCGAATAAGGGTGCTGCGGATCGTCGAGGATCTGATCGGTCAGCCCGGTTTCCACCACCCGCGAACGGCGCATCACCATCAAACGGTCAGCCAGCAAGCGAGCGACTGCCAGGTCGTGGGTGACGATCACCACGGCGAGGTCCAGCTCACGCACCAGTCCCCGCAGCAGGTCGAGCAAGCGCGCCTGCACCGAGACATCGAGGCCTCCGGTCGGTTCATCCATGAACACCAGCCGTGGACTGGACACCAGGTTGCGGGCGATTTGCAGGCGCTGCTGCATGCCGCCGGAGAAGGTCCGGGGCAAGTCGTCGATGCGCTGCGGATCGATTTCCACCTGGCTCAGCCAGTCGAGCCCGGCCCCACGCAGTTGCTGGTAATTGCGCACGCCCTGGGCCATCAGGCGCTCGCCGATGTTGGCGCCGGCGGACACGCCCATGCGCAAACCGTCGCGAGGGTTCTGCTCGACGAAGCCCCATTCGGTACGCAACAAGGTGCGGCGTTCGGCTTCACTGGCGCTGTACAGGTCCAGCCATTGACCCTCTTTATCGCGGTAGCCGATCTGTCCGCGCTGCGGCGGCAAGCGCCCGCTGAGCAGCGAGAGCAAGGTGGATTTGCCCGAACCGGACTCGCCGACAATCCCCAGCACTTCACCGGGATACAAGTCGAAGCTGACGTCCTGACAGCCCTTTTCCAATCCGTACAACAGCGACAAATCACGCACTCGCAGCAGCGGTTCGGTGGACACGGACACTTGGTTATTCAGCGCCTGATTCATTGGCCCTGCTCCTGCTGGCTGACGCGCTGGGCGCAGTAATAGGTGTCGGAACAGACGAAGCTCTGGGTGCCGGCGTCGTCGAGGATCAACTCATCGAGGAACGAATCGCGGCTGCCACAGATCGCGCAGCACTCTTCCCACTTCTGCGTTTCGAAGGGGTGATCCTCGAAGTCGAGGCTGGTGACCTTGGTGTACGGCGGCACCGCGTACAGACGCTTCTCACGGCCGGCGCCGAACAGCATCAGCGCCGGGCTCATGTCGAGTTTCGGGTTGTCGAATTTGGGGATCGGCGACGGGTCCATCACGTAGCGCTCGTCGACCATCACCGGATAGGCGTAGGCCGTGGCGATGTGGCCGAAGGTGGCAATGTCTTCGTAAAGCTTGACGTGCATGACCCCGTAATCGTTGAGGGCATGCATGGTCCGGGTCTCTGTTTCCGACGGCTCGATAAAGCGCAGCGGCTCGGGAATCGGCACCTGATAGACCATGATCTGATCGGCATGCAGTGGCGTTTCCGGGATGCGGTGACGAGTCTGGATCACCGTCGCGTCCGGCGTACTTTCGGTGGTTGCGACGCCAGCGGTGCGGGCGAAGAAGCGGCGGATCGACACGGCGTTGGTGGTGTCGTCCGCGCCCTGGTCGATGACCTTGAGCACGTCGTCGTCCCCCAGAATCGCGGCGGTCAACTGCATGCCGCCAGTGCCCCAGCCATAAGGCAGCGGCATCTCGCGACCACCGAACGGCACCTGGTAACCAGGGATCGCCACGGCCTTGAGCAAGGCGCGGCGGATCATGCGTTTGGTCTGTTCATCGAGGTAGGCAAAGTTGTACGCCGCATCGCGCACGGGTGCCTGAGTCAGGTCATTCATGGTTTTTGCCCTCGGCAGGCTTGCGCAGTTTGCGGATCAGTTCCAGTTCGGCCTGGAAGTCGACGTAGTGAGGTAACTTCAGGTGCGAGACGAAGCCTGCGGCCTCAACGTTGTCGCAGTGCATCAGTACGAATTCTTCCTGCTGCGCTGGCGAAACGATTTCTTCGTTGTATTCGTCAGCGCGCAGCGCACGGTCGACCAGTGCCATGCCCATGGCCTTGCGTTCGGCGTGCCCGAAGGCCAAACCGTAGCCGCGGGTGAACTGCGCCAGCTCCGTGGCCGAGCCGACGAACTGGTTGACCATCTCGCACTCGGTGACTTCGATGCAGCCCAGGTTGATCGGGAAGCCCAGCTCTTCGGGATCGACCCACACCTCGACTTCACCGATGCGAATTTCCCCGGCGAACGGGTGATTGCGGCCATAACCGCGCTGGGTGGAATAACCCAGCGCCAGCAGGAAACCTTCGTCGCCACGGGCTAACGCTTGCAGGCGTTGCGCACGACTGGCGGGTAGCTCCAGTGGGTCGCGAGTGATGTCGGCCACGCTTTCGCCGTTGTCCGATTCGGTCTTGATCAGGCCCTCTTGGGCGAGCAAACCGAGGACTCGCGGACAGGGCTCAAGGCTGGCATTCGGGGTGACTTGCGGGCCCGGGTATTCGCCTTCGGCCAGCAATGCGAAGTCCAGCAAACGATGGGTGTAATCGAAGGTCGGGCCCAGCAGTTGCCCACCTGGCACGTCCTTGAAGGTCGCGGACAAACGACGGCTGAGCTGCATGTGTTGCGTGTCGATCGGCAGGCTCGGGCTGAAGCGCGGCAACGTAGTGCGGTAGGCCCGCAGCAGGAAGATCGCTTCCACCAGATCCCCCGCCGCTTGCTTGATCGCCAGCGCCGCGAGTTCTTCGTCGTACAGCGAGCCTTCGCTCATCACCCGCGCCACCGCCAGCGGCAATTGCTGACGGATCTGCTCGACACTCAGCTCCGTGACCGAGGTATCGCCCCGGCGCTTTTTCGCCAGCAGGCGGTGGGCATTGTCGATGGCCTGTTCGCCACCCTTGACGGCTACGTACATCAGGCGCGCTCCTCTGCGATACGGGTACTGCGGGGCAGGCCGATCAGGTCATGGCCGGCGGTGAAAAACAGGTCCAGGCCCCGGGGGAATTCGTTGTGCAGTTCACGTTCGCGCCAGAAGTCATCGGCCAGCGGCAGCGCGACGCCGTGTTCGCTTTCGATGCCCGGCCCGCGCCACAGCAGCCCTGCCCCGCCGTCGAGACTTGGCAGCTGAACCAGCAAGGTGCAGGACTGGTCCGGGTAACGGTCGTTGCCTGTATCGAAACCGCTCAGGTCGAGCAGATCCTCGGCGGCAAGCAAGGCGAACCGCGCGTCTTCGCGCTTGGCGGTCAATGGGCAACCACAATGGAACGCCAGGTTGGCTCGGATCAACGGCGTATCGAAGGACGGCGCCAGCCACAGCGGTGTGTCGACATCCAGCAACGACAGGCACAGCGCGTAGGTCGCGGGCGCCAAGCCTTCGAGGCTCGGTGTGGCATGCAGCGTCTGGATCAGACCGGGGCCGGCCAAGGCCTTGAGTGCAGTGCGAAATCCGCGCTGGGCATCCAGCACCGGGTCGGCGAACGCCGGTTGCAACAGCTGTGCGCTCATCAGTTTTCTCCTCGCACGAGGGTGAAGAATTCGACTTTGGTGGCGGCGGTTTCCGCCTCTTTTTGTGCCCGGCGTTGGGTCTGAACAGTCGCCAGCGGCGTGATCATTTCCGCCAGCCAATGGCGCTGTTGCGCGCCTTGCAAATGCGCGTCAGCCAACGCGGCCAGTTCGGCATGGACCTTGTCGCGACCCGCCAGATAGCTGTAGCCGGTACGGCCATCGGCCAGGCGCACCACGCAGCGGGTCACGCTCATTTCGCCGACATTGAACGGCGCGCCGTTACCGCCCATGCGGCCACGGACCAGGGTCATGCCGATTTCCGGGGCGCGGATCAGTTGGTACTCGACATCGCGCAAAGCGGCTTCGAAGGGCTGCAATTCACTGCGGCTGGCGCGGGCCAGCACACCGATCCAGTGCTGCCGTTCGGTATGAGGAACAGGGTTGTGCATGGCGTTCTCCATCAGGTGACGACCTGGTACTGGAAGCGATCCGAACGGCTGGTGGACTGGGCCAGCTCCACCGCACGGCCGTCGCGATCGCGGGAAAGGGTGAACACGCTCAGGGCCGGCAGATGCCGGGGCATCAGCAGCAGCGCGGCCTCTTCGCGGTTGGGCAAGCGAGCGCCGATCAGGCTCTGGGTACGGGTCAGCGGCAAGTCCCGTTCGCTCAGGTATTTGCGCAGGGAGCCCCCGGTGTAATCGGCCAACAGCGGCGCGTAACTGGCGCAGTAGCGATGACGGATCAGGCTGACCGGTTGGTTGTCGAGCTTGCGCAAGGTCTGCAGCTCGATCATCGGAGCCATCTCGGCGATGCCCAGATACTGGGCTTCTTCACGACTGGCGAAGCAGTAACGACGCTTGAGCAGCACTGCCTCGACGCCATGCCCCTGGGCTGACAGCGACTGGCTGTAGGCACTGTCGGCGGTCATCGAGTAAATCAGCGGCCGCTCCAGCACCTGGGTGCCTTTGCCCTGGCGGCGCAACAGGCTGCCCTCGAACACCAGTTCATCGATGGCGCGGCGCAAGGTATGGCGGTTGACCCCGAAGCGCTCGGCCAACATCACCTCGCCCGGCAGGAAATCTCCGGCGCGGTAATCCGCCAACTCCCGACGCAGGATGTCGGCCAACTCGCGGTACACCGGCTCATCTTGTCTAGACAACTGCATGCTTAAAAAAAAGCGCCCGCGGGCACCCCTCCGAAATATCAGATGAACTGCTTGCGCAGGCGTTGCGAGAGGATGTCGATCAGGCTGACGATGACGATGATCACCAGCAGCACCGCGCAGGTCTGCGTGAACTGGAAGGCGCGGATGTTCTCCCACAGGATCACCCCGATCCCGCCGGCCCCGACCATCCCCACCACCGTCGCCGAGCGCACGTTGGCCTCGAAGCGGTACAGCGCGTAGGACACCCACAGCGGCATGACTTGCGGGATCACCCCGTAGATCACCTCTTGCAAGGCACTGGCACCGGTGGCGCGAACGCCTTCGACCGGACCGGGATCAATCGCCTCGACGGCTTCGGCGAACAGCTTGGCGAGTACTCCAGTAGTGCTGATCCACAGCGCCAGGACCCCGGCAAATGGCCCCAGCCCGACGGCCACCACGAACAACATGGCAAACACCATTTCGTTGATCGAGCGGAAGGCGTCCATCACCCGGCGCAGGGGTTGGTGAATCCACCACGGCGTGATGTTTTCCGAGCAGAGAATGCCCAGTGGCACCGAGCAGACAATCGCCAGCACCGTGCCCCACAGGGCGATTTGTACGGTGACGAGCATTTCCTTGAGGTACATGCGCCATTCATGGAAGTCCGGCGGGAAGAAGTCCCCGGCGAAGGTCGCCATGTTTCCCGAGTCGCGGTACAGCGCCATCGGATTCATTTCGGCGCCGTGCCAGGCCCAAGCCAGCAGGACCAGAAACAGGCCCCAACCGAGGTACTGCGGCCAGGTGCGCTTGCCGACAGCTTCAGCGTGCAGAGTGGTCATGAGGGTTCTCTAAAAAATCAAATGAAGCGCGAAATGCGAGTGCAGACATAAAACCTGTGGGAGCGAGCCTGCTCGCGAAAGCGGTATGTCAGTCGCCATCGAGGGTGAATGTCAGGCCGCATTCGCGAGCAGGCTCGCTCCCACACTGGCTCAACCGGCGTTGGCCGCGCTCTTCTCGGTGTTGGTCTTTTCCAGCAAGGTCAGGCGCTCTTGCAGCTTCGCCAGCTCGGCATCGATGTCGGCCAGTTTTTTGGCCTTGTCGGCCGCTTCCAACTTGTCGTCAGCGCTGATCGTGGTGCGCTGCTTGAACAGCTCCAGCTGGCGAATCGGCAGTAACTGGTCGTCGCTGGATTTCAGGAACTTGCCCAGTTGCATGCCCTTGAGCACGGCCTTCTCTTCGTCGGTGTCGCCGTAGCTGAAGATGAAATCGCGGATCCTGGTTTTCTCGCTGTCACTCAGCGCTTTGCTCCACACCAGCGGGTCGGCCGGAATCAGCGGCGACTTCCAGATCACCTTGAGCTGTGCCGCCTTGTCCGGCTGGGTGACTTCCAGGCGATCCCAGCTTTCGGTGTTGAAGGTCGCCACATCCACTTGCCCCTTGGCCACGCTCAGCGCGTTGACTTCATGGCTGGAATTGAGGGTGCGCTTGAACGCGGTGGCGGCGTCGACGTGGTTCTTGGCAAACACGTAGTAGCCCGGCACCAGGTAGCCCGAGGTGGAGTTCGGATCACCGTTGCCGAAGGTCAGGCTCTTGGCATTTTTCAGCATGTCATCGACGGAGTTGATCGGGCTGTCCTTGCGTACGATCAGCACACTCCAGTAACCGGCGGCGCCACTGGCGGCAGCGGTCTGGGCGAAGATCTCGCCGTTGGAGCGGTCCACCGCTTCGATCGCGGCCTTGTTGCCCAGCCAGGCCACATCGACCTTGTTGAAGCGCATGCCCTGGATCAGGCCGGCATAGTCGGAGGCAAACGTGGCGTTGATCTTCAGGCCGGTCTGCTTCTGCATGTCATCCAGGAACGGCTGCCAGATGCTCTTGAGGTTTTGCGAAGACTCGGTGGACATGATGCCGAAGTTGATGGCTTTTTCTTCCGCCTGGGCGTTGCCCAATACACAGCTGGCGAGCAGCGCTGCACCAGCAAAAACGCGACCGATACGGTTCAACATGGAAAGGTTTCCTGAGGGTGAACGGTGGGGGAATCCGGGGTTGATCACACGCGCGCCAACACCAGTCGCGGCGCCGCTTCGCTGTGACGGGATGACTCGGAACACATGAGGCTGGTGTCGGTGTCGGCACCGTACAAATCGTTGAGGAACTGGCCGCTCAATTGAGAGCCGGGGCCATCGAAATGAATCCGGCCGGCCTTGAGCGCCACGGCACGCGGGCAATAACGGGTGGCGTAGTCGACTTGATGCAGGGTCACCACAACGGTCTTGCCGTCACGGCGGTTGATGTCGGCGAGGATCTCCATGACCTTGCGCGCCGATTCCGGATCGAGGGAGGCAATCGGCTCATCCGCCAGAATCACCTCGGCCCGCTGGGTCAATGCACGGGCAATCGCCACGCGCTGTTGCTGACCGCCGGACAGGGTCGAGGCCCGTTGTGCCGCCAGGTCAGCCAGGCCGACACGGTCCAGGGACTCCATGGCGAACTGCTTTTCCTCGGCATTGAACAGGCTCAAGTTGCCACGCCAGCGCGGCATGCGCCCCAGGCAACCGAGCAGCACGTTGTCGAGCACGCTCAATCGGTTGACCAGGTTGAACTGCTGGAAGATGTAGCCGATGTCGGCGCGCAGGCGGCGCACCTTGCCATTCAAACGGCCGGATGCCTGCACTTCGCGACCCAGCACCTTGACGCTGCCCCCGTTGTGGCGATCGCAACAGGCCAGGCCCGCGAGATGGCGCAGCAAGGTGGACTTGCCGGAGCCGGACGCGCCGATCAGCGCGACCATCTCACCGGCCGCGATGGTCAGTTCGAGGTCGACCAGTGCGGTTTTGCGCGCAAAGGTCTTGTTCAGATGATCGACATGGATAGCTGCGTTCATGGGCTTCTCTGTCTGGTTGAACAGCCGTCCGTGGCTGTATTTGAGTTCAACAGACTTTAGGCACCGGGCATGTCAGCCCTATGACTTGCACATGTCACTGGATGGGCTATTTGATGAAGGTTTTGTGAAAGGTTGAGCTGGAGGTTTGCGTATTTGGTCGCGGTTGTATCCATTGTTGTGGTTACTGAAGAACACTGTGGGAGCGGGCTTGCTCGCGAAGGCTTTGTGTCAGGCGATGATTATTTTGTGGGTGTACATATCCGTTGCTGCGGTAACGGCCACTTAGGGTTCCGCCCTTATGGCGGGTTACTTGGAAGAGCGGAACGCCGCCCGGCCCCAAGTAACCAAGGGCTCTTGCCCCTGACGTTCGTTGCCTCGCCAAGGCTCGACATGCCCTCGCTCCGGTCCTGCTCCGTGGGCCCGCCGCCATCGGCCATCCATGGCCGGCGGCGGCTAACCCGGCATCCATGCCGGGTTGCCCACTGCGCAGAACCTCCGCTCGGCCTCACGAGGTGGCAAGAAGATCAAGATCAAAAGCCAAAGCGAGGCGGCCTACCGGCCGGCCTGATCGCGGGGTTCGTTCGCCTGTGAGAATTGAGTTGGCTGACAGGCCGTCATCGCGAGCAAGCTCGCTCCCACAGAAGAGCAAAGGCGGATCGGCGTACACCTTCGCTCTTCACCACTCAACAGGCCGAGCGTTAGCTCGCCTGCAGCTCTTGATCTTGATCCACCCGCCCCCTCGGCAGGCTGAGTGGAGGCGTTCATCCGGGGGTAGGCGCGCAGCGCCGTTCGGCGCAGCCGAACACATCGAGAGGAGGTCGAGCGAAGCCGACCGGAGGCGATGCCCCCGGATGAATGCCGGAGCGAAGGAACCCCGAGCCTTAGCGAGGGGCCGTACGTTCGGGGCGAGCGTTTTTTGGGTTACTTTTTTTAGGCGCTTGTAAAAAAAGTGACTCGCCGTAAGGGCGAAACCGCCAGCCGCCGTTACCAAAAAACCGGATATGTACACAGTCAACAAAAGACAGGTCGGCTATCAGCCCGCCTTCGCGAGCAGGCTCGCTCCTACAGTTGGGCTGGGTACATTCGGAAGAAATTGATCAGCTGTCAGGCCGCCTTCGCGAGCAAGCCCGCTCCCACAGGGTTCAGCAATCCCCCGGCAATCACATTTCAACAGGCACAAAAAAGGCGACCCGAAGGTCGCCTCTTTGCGTTACTGCCCGAATTTCCGCCCCAGGCCACCCGGTACACCCTGGATATCAGTGTCTTCCCACGGCCCGTCAGGACTGATCGACCGGCTCCAGCCGTTATCCCAGCGGTAATAGGTGCGCTGGCGATAAAAGGTATTGGGCTGGTCATCCAGCACATACACCCCAAGCTTCGGATCCCAATGGCTATTCCCCCCAGGTGGTGGCGCGAAGCTCGCAGAAGTGCGTGGCAACGGCTTGGAGGGTTTGGCCGGGATGGTCGGCTTGCTCGGTACAGGCGACGTCGATGGCGTGGGACTCGGCTGCGACGGCGGGAACGGCGGTGGTGGTGCCTGATGTTCCGTTGGCTGCTGGACCGCACAAGCGCTTAACCCCATAACGACGCTGAGCAGGGTGATACGAGCGAATGCGGTCATGATTGCGTTTTCCTGTTATTTGTCCGGGCTGTCGATGGTCAGTGTTTGCGGCGCGGTGGTGCTGCTGGCCAGTGGTTGGCTGCGACCGATCCATTCGCCGACGGTCGGTTTGCCGGCACGGGAAATGCGCGCAACCAGTTGGACTTCAGGGAAGTTCGACAGTTTCAATTGCGGCATCATTGCGTCGGCATCACCCAGTTCGACGGTCACCGGCAGGTCGGCCACGGTCATGCGCTTGACCGCCAGCGGGGCCGGAGGACCGGAGATCGCACGGGCGAAGATGAACACGCTGTCGCCAGGCTGGACCTTGGATTTGAGGTCCGCTGCCAGATCGACGCTGACCTTGAGCAACGCCGCGGTCTTCGCCGCCGGTGCTTGCGCAACCTTGCCACCACTGGCCACCAGCTTCTCCGTGGCCCGGGTAATCCCGCCTTGCAGCGCCTCGCGGGACTTGTCTTCCGGCGGCAGCTGCGCCAACAGGCGATTCCAGTAATCGATGGCGTCCTGATAACGCTCGCTTTCAAACGCGGCAATGCCCAGCAGGCCAAGGCTGGTGACTTCTTTCGGATCGGCCTTGAGCGCTTCGTCGGTCAGGGCCTGGACCTTGTCCGACCACTTCTTGCCATCGGCGAAGTACTGGGCCTGGGCCCATTGACCGAGCAGCTCGGGCTGGCGACCGGCCAGGCTCACGGTACGTTCGAACATCTTCGCCGCGTCCGCCGGGCGGTCCTGAGCCATGTAGGTGCGACCGAGGAAGTACATGCCTTCAGCGGAATCCGGCTGAGCGGCGACCGCACGCTCCAGGCGCTGGGTCATCTCTTCCATCGACTGGGGAGCCTGGGAAAATTCGCGTGTCAGTTCGACCTTGTCGCTGGCACCAAAATGCAGATACAGGCCCAGGCCCAGCACCGGCACCAGAATGGCCGCCAGCAACGGCAAGGGTTTGCCCAGACGCGACACCCGCGGCGCTTCAGCGCCTTCGGTGTCCGCCAGCAATTCACGGGCGGCTTCGGCGCGACCGGCGTCCATTTGCGCCGCATCGAGCACGCCCTCTTCCTGCTGAGTCTGCAACTCAGCCACGCGCTCCTGATACAGCGCAACGTTCAGGGCGGTACGATCCTCTTCACGCTGGGCGCGACGGCTGCGCAGCACCGGGATCAACAGAAAACTCAGGGCAACCAGAAGCAGCAGACCTGCAGCGAGCCAGAAATCAATCATTCTTGGTTTTATCCAACAGGTGGTCGAGGCGCGAGCGCTCCTCGGGAGAAAGCTCAGCCTGGGTACCGGCGCGTTGCACGCGACGACGGCGAACGATCACCGCGATGATCACGACACCACCCAGCAGCAGGCCGGCGGGGCCGAACCAGAGCAAGGCGGTCTTGGCGTTCAGTGCAGGCTTGTAGCGGACGAAGTCACCGTAGCGATCGACCATGAAGTCGATGATCTGCTGGTTGCTCTTGCCCTCGCCGAGCATGCGGAAAATCTCTTTGCGCAGGTCGGCGGCAATCGGTGCGTTGGAATCGGCGATGTCCTGGTTCTGACACTTGGGGCATCGCAGCTCCTTGGTCAGCTCGCGGAAACGCTCGCGGTCACCTTCCTTGGCGAACTCGTAGGTGTCGATGGCCGCGTGGGCCACGCCCGCCAGGCTCAAGCCCAGGACAACGGCAGCAATCCAGCGCTTCATGGCTTGGCCTCGTCGACCAGCGCCTGGTACTTGCCCGCCAGTTTTTCACGCCAGACCTGTTCGTCGATCACGCCGACGAACTTGTCGCGGATGATGCCCTTGGCGTCGATGAAGAAGGTTTCCGGCGCGCCGTACACGCCCAGGTTCAGGCCCAGCGACCCTTCGTCGTCACGAATGTCCAGCGCATACGGGTTGTGGAAGTCCTTCAGCCACTTCAAGGCGTCGGCGTTGACGTCCTTGTAGTTGATGCCGTAGATCACCACGCCCTGCTGGGCCAGTTTGTTCAGCACCGGGTGCTCGACCCGGCAGGAAATGCACCAGGTGCCCCAGACGTTGACCAGCGCCGGTTTGCCCAGAATGTCAGCGCGGGTCAGGGTCTTGTCGCCTTGCACCGATGGCAGGGAAAACTCCGGGAACGGCTTGTTGATCATGGCCGAAGGCAGCTCGGCCGGAT
Source organism: Pseudomonas sp. KH_046_1 (assembly GCF_057839025.1). Classification (NCBI taxonomy): domain Bacteria; kingdom Pseudomonadati; phylum Pseudomonadota; class Gammaproteobacteria; order Pseudomonadales; family Pseudomonadaceae; genus Pseudomonas; species Pseudomonas sp. KH_046_1. The sequence goes on along the minus strand of NZ_CM174481.1, from coordinate 1,728,209 downwards.
CCAGGTACAACCCACGGTAAAGGAATACAGCGACCACCAGAAAAATCGCCAGTGGCAACAACATCAACCAACGCTTCATGCAGTGGCTCCCGACATGCCCAGTGCTTCGCGCACGCGGCTTTTGACCTTGACCCGATAACGCCGATCCAGCGCCGCCAGCAACCCGCCTGCGCCTGTCAACAAGCCGCCGAACCAGATCCAGCGCACGAACGGTTTGACATGCACGCGCACAGCCCAGGCGCCGTTACCCAGTGGTTCACCGAGGGCGACATAGAGGTCGCGGGTGAAACCGGCGTCGATGCCCGCTTCGGTCATCACCGAGTTCTGCACGGTGTACAGGCGTTTTTCCGGGTGCAGCACGCTGATTTCCTTGCCGTTGCGGATCACCCGCACGGTGCCCTTGTCGGAGGTGAAGTTCGGGCCTTCGAAGTGCTTGGCGCCTTCGAAGACGAACTGATAGCCGCCCAGGTCCATGGATTCGCCCGGCGCCAGACGCAGGTCGCGCTCGGCACTGTTCTGGCTCGACAGCACGACACCCAGCGCACACACGGCAATACCCAGGTGCGCGATCTGCATGCCCCAGTAGCTACGGGTCAAGGTTGGCAGGCCTTTGATCAGGCCCTTGTGGCGGGTCTTGTCGAAGATGTCACGCACACCGGCCAGCAACACCCAAGCGGCGAGCATAAAGGTTGCGAGCACGGCCCAGTTGAAATCGCCGTAGGCGACGCCGGCCACTACTGCTAGCGCGGCGCTGCCGAGCAGGACCGGGGTCAGCATGCTCACCAGCCATTTCACCGGAGTGTCTTTCCAGCGCACGATCACGCCGACCGCCATCACCACCATCAGCAACGCCATCAACGGAATGAACAGCGCGTTGAAGTACGGCGGGCCGACGGACAGCTTGGCGCCGGTCATGGCGTCCAGAATCAGCGGGTACAAGGTGCCGAGCAGGATCATCGACGCGGCCACCACCAGCACCAGATTGTTGCCCAGCAACAGGGTTTCCCGGGACCAGAGGTTGAAACCGACCTGGCTCTTGACCACCGGCGCGCGTAGGGCGAACAAGGTCAGCGAACCACCGACCACGAACAGCAGGAAAATCAGGATGAACACCCCGCGCTCCGGGTCGGAGGCAAAGGCGTGCACCGAGGTCAGCACGCCGGAACGCACGAGGAAGGTGCCCAGCAGACTCAAGGAGAATGCGGCGATGGCCAGCAACACGGTCCAGCTCTTGAACACGCCACGTTTTTCCGTGACCGCCAACGAGTGAATCAGTGCGGTGCCCACCAGCCATGGCATGAACGAGGCGTTTTCCACCGGGTCCCAGAACCACCAGCCGCCCCAGCCGAGTTCGTAGTAGGCCCACCACGAGCCGAGGGTGATGCCGATGCCAAGGAAGGCCCAGGCCACGATGGTCCACGGACGCGACCAACGCGCCCACGCGGCATCCAGGCGACCGCCCATCAGCGCGGCGATGGCGAAGGCGAAGGCCACCGAGAAACCGACGTAGCCCATGTACAGCATCGGCGGGTGAACGATCAGGCCGATGTCTTGCAGCAAGGGGTTGAGGTCGGCACCATCGGTGGGCATTTGCGGCAGAATGCGTTTGAACGGGTTCGAAGTGAGGATCAGGAACAGCAGGAATCCGGTGCTGATCATGCCCATCACCGCCAACACGCGGGCCAGCATGATTTGCGGCAACTGCCGGGAGAACACCGACACCGCGAAGGTCCAGCCGCCGAGAATCAAGGCCCACAACAGCAGGGAACCTTCGTGGGCTCCCCACACGGCGCTGAACTTGTAGTACCACGGCAAGGCGCTGTTGGAGTTGTTGGCCACATAGGCCACGGAGAAGTCATCGACCATGAAGGCGTAGGTCAGGCAACCGAAGGCGAACAGCAAGAACGCGAACTGCCCCCACGCGGCCGGCTGGGCCAGGCTCATCCAGAAGCGGTCACCGCGCCAGGCACCGACCAATGGCACCACCGCCTGAACCAGCGCGAAACACAGCGCCAGGATCATGGCCAGGTGGCCCAACTCGGGAATGAAGATTCCAGCTGTCATCAGTTAGCCCTCTTTCGCGGGAGTGGGTGCCGACTGGCCGCTGTCTTTCAGGGCCTTGGTCACTTCCGGCGGCATGTACTTCTCGTCGTGCTTGGCCAGCACTTCATCGGCCACCACCACGCCATCGGCGTTGAGCTTGCCCAGGGCGACGATGCCCTGCCCTTCACGGAACAGGTCCGGGAGGATGCCGCGATAAGTGATGGTCACGGACTTGTTGAAGTCGGTGACCACGAACTTCACGTCCAGCGAGTCGCCGGAACGCTGCAAGGAACCGGCCTCGACCATGCCGCCGGCACGGATACGCGTGTCCTGCGGGGCTTCGCCGTTGGCGATCTGGGTCGGTGTGTAAAACAGGTTGATGTTCTGCTGCAGGGCGCTCAGGGCCAGGCCGACGGCAGCGCCGACCCCGACCAGGATCGCGAGAATGATGATAAGACGCTTTTTGCGCAGCGGATTCACTTGCCGTTCTCCCGGCGCAGACGACGCGCCTCTTGTTGCAGATACCGCTTGCGGGCCAGGATCGGCGCCGCCACGTTGAGGGTCAGTACCGCCAGGCAGATGCCATAGGCTGACCAGACATACAAGCCATGATGGCCCATGGCGATGAAGTCGCCGAATGAAGCAAAACTCATCGAGCGACCTCCAGGCTGTTTTCCACTTCGACTTTGACCCAACTGGCCCGGGCTTCACGCTTGAGCACTTCAAGACGCATGCGCAGCAGCAGGACCGCGCCGAAGAAACAGTAGAACCCCAGCGCCGTGAGCAGCAGTGGCAGCCACATTTCGACCGGCATCGCCGGTTTTTCGGTGAGGGTGAAGGTCGCGCCCTGGTGCAGGGTGTTCCACCATTCAACCGAGTATTTGATGATCGGGATGTTGATCACGCCGACGATCGCCAGCACCGCACAGGCCTTGGCCGCGCTGTCACGATTGCTGATCGCGTTGCCCAGCGCAATGAGACCGAAGTACAGGAAAAGCAGGATAAGCATGGACGTAAGGCGTGCGTCCCAGACCCACCACGAGCCCCAGGTCGGCTTGCCCCAGATCGCCCCGGTGACCAGCGCCACGGCGGTCATCCAGGCACCGATGGGCGCCGCGCATTGCAGGGCGACGTCGGCCAGTTTCATCTTCCAAACGAGGCTGACGATGCCGCACACGGCCAGCATCACGTAGATGGACTGCGCCAGCATGGCGGCCGGGACGTGGATATAAATGATGCGAAAGCTGTTGCCCTGCTGGTAGTCCGGCGGCGCGAAGGCCAGGCCCCAGACCACGCCAACGCTGATCAGCAGCAACGCCGCGACGCTCAGCCAGGGCAGCATTTTGCCGCTGATGCCGTAAAACCATTTGGGCGAGCCAAGCTTGTGAAACCACGTCCAGTTCATACTGTTTCCATCACGGTTGCTCTTTACTGTGAAGAGCCAGGGTCTTTGCTGGTTGTTTTTTAACCAGACCTCATTATTCGCCGACGCTGATCTTCAGGCCAGCAGCTATTGCAAAAGGTGTCAGGGTTATCGCCAGGGCGGTCAGGCTGCCAAGCCACAACAGATAACCGGTCGCCGGCATCCCCTGCAAGGCGGCCTGCAAGGCGCCACTGCCAAGGATCAACACCGGGATGTACAACGGCAGAATCAGCAGTGCCAGCAACAGGCCACCGCGTTTCAAGCCCACCGTCAGCGCCGCGCCCACCGCACCGAGCAGGCTCAGTACCGGTGTACCGAGCAGCAACGAAAGCAGCAACACTGGCAGACAGGCGGCAGGCAAACCGAGCATCAGCGCCAGCAAGGGCGCGAGCAAAACCAGTGCCAGGCCGGAAAAAGCCCAGTGTGCCAGCACCTTGGCCAAAACCAGAAGAGCCAGGGGGTGCGGCGAAAGGACCCACTGCTCGAGGGATCCATCCTCGAAATCACTGCGGAAAAGCCCGTCCAGCGAGAGCAAAACCGATAAAAGCGCTGCCACCCAGACCAGCCCCGGAGACAAGGTTTGCAACAATTGAGACTCGGGTCCGACCGCCAGCGGGAACAGAGAAACGACGATGGCAAAGAACACCAGCGGATTGGCCAGTTCCGCCGGACGGCGGAACAGCAGACGAGCCTCGCGGGCGACCAGCAAGCCGAAAACACTCATACGGCCCAGCTCCCCAGATCGATGTCGCGATAACCGGCCGGCATCCGGCTCAGCGTGTGATGAGTGGTCAACACCACCATGCCGCCGCGTTCGCAGTGGCCGGCCAGATGAGATTCAAGCTGTGCCACGCCCTGCTTGTCGAGGGCGGTAAAGGGTTCATCGAGGATCCACAGCGGCGGGCTGTCCAGATACAGGCGAGCCAAGGCGACGCGACGCTGTTGACCGGCAGACAGGGTATGGCAAGGCACATCCTCGAATCCGCGCAGCCCGACCGCGGCCAGCGCCTGCCAGATCGCCTCGTGGGTCGCCGGATGATGCAAGGCGCACAGCCAGCTCAGGTTCTCTTCCGGCGTCAGCAAATCCTTGATCCCGGCCGCGTGGCCGATCCACAGCAGGTTGCGCGCCAGCTCACCGCGTTGTTCGTTCAGTGGCTGGCCGTTGAGCAGCACCTGACCGGCGGTCGGCTGCATCAGCCCCGAGAGCAGGCGCAACAGGCTGGTCTTGCCGCTGCCGTTGGGGCCGCTGATTTGTACCATTTCGCCACTGGCCAGTCGCAAATCGAGATTTTCGAAGAGCAGCCGAAGGTCTCGCTCACAGGCAAGGGCAACGGTTTGCAGGACAGGACTGGTCAAGGGTTCACGGGCCTTATACGGTTCAAGTCGGCTCTGGCGCGGCCGTTAAAGAGATGCAGCATAGATGCAATGACGTCTTGTTCTAGAGAGCTGCGTCAAACAATTGCAAAGTTTTCGCCATTTTTGGATACAACGGCGCGGCATTATACATGCCAGACCTTACTCTAAAGAGTGCATTTTCCTCAGGTTGTGACCGCGTATGACAGGCGAAATGAACATCCTCCCGCTACCGCAAACCCTCCCGGCGACTTCGCGCCCGCCGGTGGTCAGTGGTGAGTTGCTCAAGTTGCTGACGCCAGTGGAGGGGCTGATCAGCGTCGGTCAAACCGCCCAGGCCGAAGTACTGTCGCTCAAGCAGGCGGACCAGACTTTCCAGATGCTGCTCAAGGTCACCCTCGACAGCGGCCGCCAGACCACGGTCCAGACCACCAGCAATCAACCGCTGGCACAGGGCACCACGCTGGTCGTCAGCCAGCCCTCGGCCGGCAACCTGGCCGTGACGGTGCAACAGGCCATTGCCTCCAACATCGCCACCCTCACCCGTCTCGACACCGCGCAACTGCCCGTTGGCACCCTGCTGCAGGGCAAAGTGCTGACCTCGCAAGTGCTGCCCCAGGTGCCCGGCCAGCCCATGGTATTTCGCTCGATGGTGGGCCTGCTCAACACCGCACTGAGCGGCAGCACCCTGAACATCGACAGCCCGCAGCCCTTGCGCATCGGCACCTTGTTGAGCGCGCAGGTGCAAGACGCCCAGACCGTGAAATTCGTGCCCCTGAGCAGCCGACAGGAGCAACTGGCGGTGACCCGGCAACTGGTCGACCAGCAAAGCCGCCAGGGATCGCTGGACGGCTTGCTCAAGCTCCTGCAAAACCTGCCGCCCTCGGACCAGACATCCGTTGAATTGCGCAGCGCCGCTGCCCGGTTGCTCGCCGGCCTGCCAGATGTTCAACAGTTGAGCACCCCCAAGGGCCTGGCCCAGGCCCTGGCCAGCAGCGGTATGTTTCTCGAAAGCAAACTGCTGACCGGGCAAAACCCGACGCTCGCACCGGACATGAAAGGCGACCTGCTCAAACTGGTTGCGCAATTGAGTCAGGGCTTGCCGGCCAACACCAGCCTCGGTGCGATCATCGCCGCCAATACCCTGGCCCAGGCCATGCCGAATTTTGTCCGCAATGCCCTGGGCATGCTCGGCCAGGTCAGTGCCAAACCATCGCCGACCGGCTTCCCGCTGCCCGAACGCCAGTTGCAAGGCGCCGACGGTGAAAACGACCTCGAACACCTGCTGCGCCTGGCCGCCGCCGCGGTTTCACGCCTGCAAAGCCATCAACTGTCGAGCCTGGAACAGACCGGCGTAACCGCCGACGGACGGCTGATGAGCACCTGGCAGCTGGAAATCCCGATGCGCAATTTGCAAGACATCGTGCCCTTGCAGGTCAAGTTCCAGCGTGAAGACTCACCCGAAAAAGAACAGCCCAAGGAACGTCGCGAAGAACGCGAACCCAAGCAGCAGTTGTGGCGTGTGGAACTGGCCTTCGCCATGGAGCCTTTGGGGCCGCTGCAAATTCAGGCGCAACTGATCAAGGGCAGCCTCAGCAGCCAGCTCTGGGCAGAGCGGCCTTACACCGCCAGCCTGATCGAAAGCAACCTGAGCGGGCTGCGTAACCGCTTGCTGTCCGCCGGCCTGAACGTCGGCGACCTCGATTGCCACCTCGGCACACCGCCCCAAGGCCCGCAAACCCGCCTCGAACAACGCTGGGTCGACGAAACCGCATGAAAAACCCCAACACCCCACGCCAGGCCATCGCCCTCAAATACGACGGCACCCACGCCCCGACCCTCACCGCCAAAGGCGACAAAGAGCTGGCGGAAGAAGTCATGCGCATTGCCCGCGACTGCGAAGTGCCGATCTACGAGAATGCCGAACTGGTGAGGTTGTTGGCGCGGATGGAGCTGGGGGACAGCATTTCGCAGGAGCTGTATTGGACGATTGCCGAGATCATTGCGTTTGCGTGGAGTTTGAAGGGGAAGTTTCCGGCGGGGCAGGATCCGGATGCGCTGATGGTCGAGAAGGACATCACCGAGCGCGGGGATGATTATTGAGCTTACGAACCCGTTATGCAGGAGCCAGTTTGCCGGCGAATGCGAACTTGAATATTGCACCGATCATTTAGCCGCCTTCGCTGGCAAGCCAGCTCCTACGAAACGCAATAGCTTGAAACTGCGACCAACAATCAAACCATTGATGAGCCCTGCCCCCAGCGCCGCCCCTGCAACCGCCGACATTTCATTGGCCAGTTCCGGGTACATGGCCGCCTGGTAACCTTCGTAATAACGCCAGGCAAAAAAGCCCCAATACACAATCAGTACCTTGATCGTACCGGGTAGAACCAGATGTTGCCCCTCGCACTGCACATTGTTGTACGAGAAAAAACGCAGTGCCAGCAACCACCCCGCCAGCAATCCCAATGCATAGACTGAAAGCTGGATTGCAATTTCCTGGGAGGGATTGAGCGATGCGAGGGACAAAGCCACGAATATCACGGGTGATATCTGCAATGACCTTTTCGATACGTGGCTCCTGAAACAGGCGATGACACCGTAGTAACTCAGAATAAAAAACACCGCATAAACCCACAGCGGTGTACCGCGCAAAATGTCGATCATAAGCCTTCCTGGCACTGTGTATGTTTGAGCAGATCAAACTACTGATCGCTGGTTGCGATCACAAGACGGTGGGATCTGAGAATGTTATAGGCAGGAGACTACGACAGCGTAATCCCTGTCTGAGGATAGAGAGGAATGAGGCGGATCGCGAGGAAGATTGCTGCGCATTCGAGGACGCCTTCGTCGGAACGCCGCCCGGAGCAAGCCCGTTCCCACATTTGGTCTTCTGTGAACACAAATTTTGTGTACGACATTGATCCAGTGTGGGAGCGGGCTTGCTCCGGGCGGCGTTCCGACGAAAGCGATTTCAACCGGATAACAACACTCAGTTCTTGTGCAGCTTGCTCATCAACTCCGCCTCAGCCTGGGTCAAGCCGCAGGACTGGGTCAGTTCGTTGACGCTGGCGCCCATCCCGACCAGTCGCGCCGCCTGGGCGAACGACAGGCTTGAAGGATCACGCTGTTCCAGCTGAGCGAGTTTGTCCGGCAACGGCGCGACGATCGCCCGCAGCTCGTGCAGGTCTTCGCCCATGCGCACATTGCCGTTCTGGTAGTCGTCGACGCGCTTGGCCAGGTCCTTGATGCGCTGATCACGCAGCGCATCGCCCTTGGCCTGTTGCGCGGCGATCTGTTTTTGACCGCGAATGTACGCCAGGAACATCGCCAGCGTGCCTGCCAAAAACAGGAACAGGACAATGACCGCAACCTCGAGAATCAATCAGATACTCTCCAGTTCCGACCATTCTTCTTCGCTCATCATCTTGTCGAGCTCGACCAGGATGAGCAGTTCGTTGTTCTTGTTGCACACGCCTTGAATGAACTTGGCGGACTCTTCGTTACCCACGTTCGGCGCGGTTTCGATTTCCGACTGACGCAGGTAAACCACTTCGGCCACGCTGTCGACCATGATCCCGACCACCTGCTTGTCGGCTTCGATGATGACGATACGGGTGTTGTCGCTGATCTCGGCATTCATCAGGCCGAAGCGCTGGCGGGTGTCGATCACGGTGACGACGTTGCCGCGCAGGTTGATGATGCCCAGCACGTAGCTCGGGGCACCCGGGACCGGGGCGATTTCGGTGTAACGCAAGACTTCCTGGACGCGCATCACGTTGATGCCGTAGGTCTCGTTGTCCAGCTTGAAGGTGACCCATTGCAGGATCGGATCTTCGGAACCCTTTGCCGCCGTTGCCTTGTCATTCATACCCAGCCCCTCAAGAAACCGCCCTGGCGGTGTGTGTTCCCTGCAACGCCATCAGGGTGACGTCGCCTGTTTTGTTTATTTGACTGATGTCGGTTTGTGGCCCGGCTTGCCACCGGACATGTGCCGGGCTCCGCCGCTGGCGATCAACTCGGCCAACGAGGCGACATCGAGCAAGGCGCACATGTGTTCAATCACCGTGCCGGCGAGCCATGGCCGCTGACCTCGATGACTTCTCCATTTGATTTCATTCGGGTCCAGACGCAACGAACGACTGACCTGATGCACCGCCAGCCCCCACTCGTAGCCCTGCACCGAAATCACGTATTGCAGGCCCTGCTTGAAATCGTCGCGGTAACGGTCGGGCATGACCCAACGCGCGGTATCGAGCACCTTGAGGTTGCCGGCCTGGCTCGGTAGGATGCCCAGGAACCATTCCGGCTGGCCGAACAACGGTGTTAGCTCGTGACCGGCCAGCGAGTAAATCGACCCCAGGCACACCAGCGGCACCGCCAGGGTCAAACCGGCGACATCGAACAGCAGACATTCGAAGGGTTCGGCAGCCCAGGACGGACGACCGTCGGTTTCCACCGGTGGCGGCGTGTTGTTCGGTGGCAGGTGCACTTCGACGACGGGCGATACCAGCGTCTGAGGCGCCTCGATAACTTCCGGGGCTTCGGCCACGGCTACGGGAGCCTCGGCCAAAGGCGCGACCACCGGAGCGGCAGCCACTGCGGTTTTCTGTGCATCCCGGGCCTGCTCTTCGAGCACCGCTGCCTGAAATTCGTCCAGCACGGCTTCGGCCGCGATCTCCTCGGCCACCGCCTCTACTGGCGGTGTCAGCTCCTCTGTCACGTCCTGCAGCAGGCTGTCCAGATACGACTGCAAGGCCAGTTGTGGGCGCGAGGTGGTCTTCAATGGGCGGTTCATGCGCGCACACCTGTAGGAGCGAGCCTGCTCGCGATGAACCTGAGCGCGCCACGGGGTGTCAGGTTTCCCGCGTCATCGTTGACGACCATCGCGAGCAGGCTCGCTCCTACAGGGATCGGGATCATGTCAGGTTTCCCGCGTCAGCGTTGATGACCATCGCGAGCACGCTCGCTCCTACAGGGTTCGGGGTCATGTCAGGTTTCCCGCGTCATCGTTGACGACCATCGCGAGCATGTCGAATCGTCGCACCGTCGCTCCTACAGGGATCGGGGTCATGTCAGGCCACCTGCGGAACGAGTTGTGCCGCCAACAGGTGCTTGAGCAATGCGCGGTACGCGAGAACGCCACGGCTCTTGCCGTCGAACTGCGAAGGCGTCAGACCGGCCCGGCTGGCATCGCGCAGGCGCGTGTCTACCGGGATGTAGCCTTGCCAGATTTCCTCGGGGAATTTGTCGCGCAGCACGCGCAACGTCCCGAGGGACGCCTGGGTGCGTCGGTCGAACAGGGTCGGCACGATGGTGAAGGGCAACGCCTGTTTGCGCGAGCGGTTGATCATCGCCAGGGTGTTGACCATGCGCTCCAGGCCCTTGACCGCCAGGTGTTCGGTCTGCACCGGGATCACCAGTTGCTGGCTCGCCGCCAAGGCATTGACCATCAGCACGCCGAGCAATGGCGGGCTGTCGATCACCGCGTAATCGAAGTCCTGCCACAGTTGCGCCAGGCTCTTGGCAATCACCAGGCCCAAACCGCTCTGCCCCGGCGACTGGCGCTCAAGGGTGGCCAACGCGGTGCTGGAGGGCAACAGGGAGATGCGTTCGTCACTGGTCGACAGCAGCAGTTGACCCGGCAGGCCTTGCGGCACGCTGCCCTTGTGCAGGAACAAGTCGTAGCTGCTGTGCTCCAGGGCGTCGGGATCGTAGCCGAAGTAGCTGGTCATCGAGCCGTGGGGGTCGAGATCGACCACGACCACGCGCTTGCCCGCCTCCGCCAGTAAACCGGCTAAAGCGATGGAGGAAGTGGTTTTACCGACACCACCCTTTTGATTGGCGACTGCCCAGACTCTCATTCGGATTGTTCCTCCCGACCGAATGGATCGACCGAGAAATAGCTCAACGTGTTAATGCGGGTGACGGAGAATTGACGGCGCTCTCTCGTACCGGCGACTTGACCGGTGTCGGTGCAGTTTGTGTGCCAGCACGCTTCAATGCGGCATCCGGTTGCGCATGGGCGGTTCCGGTGCCAGTCAGGCTGCGGCGAACATCGAGGTTGCGCGACACCACCAGCACCACGCGACGGTTGCGCGCGCGGCCTTCAGCGGTGGCGTTGTTGGCTACCGGCTGAAACTCGCCATAGCCCACCGAAGCCAGGCGACCGGGGTTCACCCCTTGCATTGCCAGCATGCGCACGATGCTGGCCGAGCGGGCCGAAGACAGCTCCCAGTTGGTCGGGTACTGCGCGGTGCGAATCGGTTGATCGTCGGTGAAACCTTCGACATGAATCGGGTTGTCGAATGGCTTCAGGATCACTGCGACCTTGTCGATGATGTTGAACGCGATGTCGCTGGGCATGGCGTCGCCGCTGCCGAACAACAGGCTGGAATTGAGCTCGATCTCGACCCACAACTCGTTGCCGCGCACGGTCATCTGGTTGGAGCTGATCAGGTCACCGAACGCCGCACTGATGTCGTCGGCGATGCTTTTCAGTGGATCGCTGGCGCCGGCGACACCGGCATCGACCTGGTCACTGTCCTTGACCAGCGGCTTGGCCGGGGTCACGGTCTTCGGCCGCTCGTCACCGATGGGGATCGGCTTGAGCGAACGATCGGAATCGGTGAAGACGCCGATCAGCGCTTCGGAAATGACCTTGTACTTGCCTTCGTTGATCGAAGAGATCGAGTACATCACCACGAAAAAGGCGAACAGCAAGGTGATGAAGTCGGCGTAGGACACCAGCCAGCGTTCGTGGTTGACGTGTTCTTCATGCTGGCGACGACGAGCCATAGTCCTTTACCCCCATCAATCCATGAAGCCCTGAAGCTTCAACTCAATGGAGCGAGGGTTTTCACCTTCGGCGATCGACAGCAGCCCTTCCAGCAGCATTTCGCGATAACGCGACTGGCGCAACGCGATGGATTTGAGTTTGGCGGCAATCGGCAGCAGCACCAGGTTGGCACTGGCCACGCCGTAGATGGTGGCGACGAAGGCCACGGCGATGCCGTTACCCAGTTGCGACGGATCGCCCAGGTTGCCCATGACGTGAATCAGGCCCATCACCGCACCGATGATGCCGATAGTCGGCGCGTAACCGCCCATGCTTTCGAAGACCTTCGAAGCTTCGACATCGCGGCTTTCCTGGGTGTAGAAATCCACCTCGAGAATGCTGCGAATCGCTTCCGGCTCGGCGCCGTCAACCAGCAGTTGCAGGCCTTTGCGCGCGTAGTTGTCGGGCTCGGCGTCGGCGATGCCTTCAAGGCCGAGCAGGCCTTCCTTGCGGGCGGTCAGGCTCCAGTTCACTACGCGGTCGATGCCACCGGCCAGATCGACACGGGGCGGAAACAGGATCCAGGCGAGGATCTGCATGGCGCGCTTGAAGGCGCTCATCGGCGATTGCAGTAGCGCGGCGCCAATGGTGCCGCCGAGCACGATCAGCGCTGCCGGGCCGTTGGCCAGGGCGCCGAGATGACCGCCTTCAAGGTAGTTGCCGCCGATGATGGCGACGAAGGCCATGATGATGCCGATCAGGCTTAGAACATCCATCAGATACAGGCCTCGACCAGGTGCTTGCCAATGTCGTCCAGGCTGTACACCGCGTCGGCGAGCTCGGCTTTGACGATGGCCATCGGCATGCCGTAGATCACGCAACTGGCTTCGTCCTGTGCCCAGATCGAACTGCCGCCCTGCTTGAGCAGGCGCGCGCCTTCACGGCCGTCGGCGCCCATGCCGGTCAGGACCACCGCCAGAACCTTGTCACCGTAGGACTTGGCTGCCGAACCGAAGGTGATGTCCACGCACGGCTTGTAATTCAGGCGCTCGTCACCCGGGAGGATTTTCACTGCGCCGCGGCCGTCGATCATCATCTGCTTGCCACCCGGCGCCAGCAGCGCCAGGCCCGGACGCAGGATGTCGCCATCCTCGGCTTCCTTGACGCTGATGCGGCAGAGCTTGTCCAGGCGCTCGGCGAAGGCCTTGGTGAAGGCGGCCGGCATGTGTTGAACCAGCACGATCGGGGCCGGGAAGTTGGCCGGCAATTGGGTCAACACCCGTTGCAGCGCAACCGGGCCGCCGGTGGACGTACCGATGGCCACCAGTTTGTAGGCTTTGCGTTTCGGCGCGGGCGACGAAGGGGCGGCCGCATGCGCACGCGCCGGGATCGGTGCCGGACGCACGGACGCACTGCCACTAAAGCTGCCAACGCTCGAAGGCGAAGGCGCATGTATCGGGGCTGGCGCAGCGACAGGTGCCGGAGCGCTGTAGGTACTGACTCGACGATTGCTGCGCGCAATGCTCAGGATCTTTTCGCACAGCAGTTGCTTGACCTTCTCGGGGTTGCGCGAGATGTCTTCGAAATTCTTCGGCAGGAAGTCCACCGCACCGGCATCCAGCGCATCGAGGGTGACCCGGGCGCCTTCGTGGGTCAGCGAGGAGAACATCAGGACCGGGGTCGGGCAGCGTTGCATGATGTGCCGCACGGCGGTGATGCCGTCCATCATCGGCATCTCGTAGTCCATGGTGATCACGTCGGGCTTGAGGGCCAGTGCCTGATCGATCGCCTCTTTGCCGTTGGTCGCCGTGCCGACGACCTGGATATTGGAATCCGCTGAAAGAATTTCCGAGACGCGGCGGCGGAAAAACCCCGAATCGTCCACCACCAGGACTTTGACTGCCATAAACACTCCATTAGATGGAGCGAGGCCAGGCGCCCCGCTCCACCAGAATCAAATACGCCGTGTGGCGTAACGCTTGAGCATGCTCGGAACATCGAGAATCAGCGCGATGCGGCCGTCACCGGTGATGGTGGCGCCTGACATGCCCGGCGTTCCCTGGAGCATTTTGCCCAATGGCTTGATGACCACCTCTTCCTGGCCCACCAGTTGATCGACGACAAAGCCGATCCGCTGCGTGCCCACCGAAAGGATCACCACATGGCCCTCGCGCTGCTCTTCGTGAGCGGCGGAGCGGACCAGCCAGCGTTTGAGATAGAACAATGGCAGTGCCTTGTCCCGCACGATCACCACTTCCTGGCCGTCCACGACGTTGGTGGTCGACAGGTCGAGGTGGAAGATCTCGTTGACGTTCACCAGCGGGAACGCAAACGCCTGGTTGCCGAGCATGACCATCAGTGTCGGCATGATCGCCAGGGTCAACGGCACCTTGATGACGATCTTCGAACCCTGGCCTTTGGCCGAGTAGATGTTGATCGAACCGTTGAGCTGGGAAATCTTGGTTTTCACCACGTCCATGCCCACGCCGCGACCCGATACGTCGGAGATCTCGGTCTTGGTCGAGAAACCCGGGGCGAAGATCAGGTTGTAGCATTCGGTGTCGCTCAGGCGATCGGCGGCATCCTTGTCCATCACACCGCGCTTGACCGCGATGGAGCGCAGGACATTCGGGTCCATGCCTTTGCCGTCATCGGAGATCGACAGCAGGATGTGGTCGCCCTCCTGCTCGGCCGCCAGGATCACCTTGCCGCCCCGGGCCTTGCCCGACGCTTCGCGTTCTTCCGGCGACTCGATACCGTGGTCGACCGCGTTGCGCACCAAGTGGACCAGCGGGTCGGCCAGGGCCTCGACGAGGTTCTTGTCGAGGTCGGTTTCTTCGCCGACCAGTTCCAGGTTGATCTCTTTCTTGAGCTGGCGAGCCAGGTCGCGAACCAGGCGCGGGAAGCGCCCGAAGACTTTCTTGATCGGTTGCATCCGGGTCTTCATGACCGCGGTTTGCAGGTCGGCGGTGACCACGTCGAGGTTCGACACGGCCTTGGACATGGCTTCGTCGCCGCTGTTGAGGCCCAGGCGGACCAGGCGGTTACGCACCAGCACCAACTCACCGACCATGTTCATGATCTCGTCGAGACGCGCAGTATCGACGCGTACGGTGGTCTCGGCTTCGCTCGCCGGTTTTTCCGCCGGTGGCGCGGCCGGGGCACGCGCAGCAGCAGGTGCAGCGGCTGCAGCCGGCGTTTCGGCTTTTGGTTCGGGTGCCTTGGCCACCGGTTTCGGCGCCGCAGCCTTCGCGGCCGGCACGGCAACGGACGTGTTCGATCCGCTGGCAACCGTCGCGGTGCCGACTTCGCTGAACTTGCCTTTGCCGTGCAACTCATCGAGCAGCGATTCAAATTCGTGATCGGTGATCAGATCGCTGCCGACCGCTGCGGCGGCTGGCGCGGCAGGTGCTGGCACGCAAGCAATGGCCGACTCCAGTGCCTCGACAGCAAAGTTACCCTTGCCGTGCAGTTGGTCGAGCAGTGCTTCGAATTCGTCGTCAGTAATATCGGAACTGTCGCCTGCCGCTTTCGGCGCTTCTGGCGCAGCTGATGCCGGGACCACTGCGTCAACGGCGAACTGGCCTTTACCATGCAGTTGATCGAGCAACGACTCGAACTCGGCATCAGTGATTTCATCGCTGGCAGCGGCATTGCTGACAGGCGCTGGAGCAGCCGCCGGCGCCTCGGCCTGCGCCTTGACGGCGTTCAGCGAGTCCAGCAGTTGTTCGAATTCGGTGTCGGTGATGTCGTCGGAACCGGTTTCGGCCACCGGTTCTTCAATCACTTCGGCGACGGGCGCAGGCGTCACTTCGTCAGCCGATTGCGGCTCGGCCAGACGGGCCAGCGCCGCAAGCAGTTCTGGTGTCGCAGCGGTGATCGGGCTGCGCTCGCGGACTTCGCTGAACATGCTGTTCACCGCGTCCAGAGCTTCGAGAACCACGTCCATCAGTTCCGAGTCGACGCGACGTTCACCCTTGCGCAGGATGTCGAACACGTTCTCGGCGATGTGGCAGCACTCCACCAGCTCGTTGAGCTGGAGGAAGCCGGCGCCCCCTTTTACAGTGTGAAAACCGCGAAAAATTGCATTGAGCAGATCCGCATCATCCGGACGACTTTCCAGCTCGACCAGTTGCTCGGACAGTTGCTCTAGAATCTCGCCGGCCTCAACCAGGAAATCCTGAAGGATCTCTTCATCGGCGCCGAAGCTCATTAAGGGGGGTGCTCCTACAGGTCTAAAAACCCAAAAAACCTAAAATTCTAAAACTCTAAAATCCCAGGCTGGATAACAAATCGTCCACATCGTCCTGACCGGACACAACGTCTTCTCTTTTATCGGCATGAATCTGCGGACCTTCACCCTGAGAGAGATGTTTTTGTGGATCTTTTTCTGCAAGCATCGCTTCGCGGTCATGCTCGATGCCCGCAAAGCGGTCCACCTGACTGGCCATCAGCACGAGCTTGAGCAGGTTGCTTTCAACTTCGGTGACCAACTGGGTCACACGCTTGATCACCTGGCCTGTGAGGTCCTGGTAATCCTGGGCGAGCAGGATGTCGTTGAGGTTGCCCGACACCGCGCGATTGTCCGTGCCGCTGCGCACCAGGAATCCGTCGACCCGCCGGGCCAGTTCGCGGAACTCTTCAGCGCCGACCTCACGACGCATGAACCGTCCCCAGTCCGCGCTCAAGACCTTGGCTTCATCCGCCAGGCCATTGACCAGCGGCGTGGCACTTTCCACCAGATCCATGGTGCGGTTGGCCGCTGCCTCGGTCAGCTTCACGACATAGCCCAGACGCTCGGTGGCGTCGGTGATCTGCGACACTTCTTCGGCTTGCGGCATGTGCGGGTCAATCTGGAAATTGACGATCGCGCTATGCAGTTCGCGAGTGAGCTTGCCCACTTCCTGATACAGGCCGCGGTCACGGGTCTGGTTGAGCTCATGGATCAATTGCACCGCGTCGCCGAACTTGCCTTTTTCAAGGCTGGCGACCAATTCGACGGCGTGTTTTTTCAGGGTCGACTCAAAGTCGCCCAATGAAGTTTCGTTATTGCCCATAGCTCCCCCGTGGCGCACTCATCAACCGATGCGTTCGAAAATCTTCTCGATTTTTTCTTTCAACGCCTGGGCCGTGAAGGGTTTGACCACATAGCCGTTAACACCGGCCTGGGCCGCTTCGATGATCTGCTCGCGCTTGGCTTCAGCGGTCACCATCAGCACCGGCAAGTGCTTGAGCTTTTCATCGGCACGCACGTGGCGCAGCAGATCGATACCGGTCATGCCAGGCATGTTCCAGTCCGTTACCAGAAAGTCGATGCTTCCGCTGTTGAGCACCGGAATGGCGGTTGTGCCATCGTCGGCCTCGACGGTGTTGGTGAACCCAAGGTCACGCAGCAGGTTCTTGATGATCCGCCGCATCGTTGAGAAGTCATCAACGATGAGGATTTTCATGTTCTTGTCCAATTCGACCTCCAAGCAGTCTTAAACGCGCCCAGCACCTGGACGCGCCATTTCAATCAATCCGGCAAAGCACTCGATGACTGTCTGGAGCACAACAGATCGCGACCGGCGCAGTTCAACACCACACCGGCCTCGTTCGCAGTGTCCCCCACACTGCCTTCAGCGCGCTCGCCACTCCCCCAAACGCCCCCGCAAACGGGCCGCGCACTGGCTGTGTAACTGGCTGACCCGAGATTCGCTGACCCCCAGGACCTCACCGATTTCCTTGAGGTTCAACTCTTCGTCGTAGTACAGCGCCAACACCAGTCGCTCACGCTCCGGCAAATTGGCAATCGCATCCGCCAGCGCAGCCTGGAAGCGTTCATCTTCCAGGTCGCGTGACGGTTCGATATGAGCACTCGCGCCATCCTCGTGCAGCCCTTCGTGTTCGCCGTCCTGCAACAGATCGTCGAAACTGAACAGCCGGCTGCCCAGGGTGTCGTTCAAAATCCCGTAGTAATCGTCGAGACTCAATTGGAGTTCGGCCGCAACTTCGTGATCTTTAGCGTCACGGCCGGTTTTCGCTTCAATCGAGCGAATGGCGTCGCTGACCATGCGTGTATTGCGGTGAACCGAACGTGGCGCCCAGTCCCCCTTGCGCACTTCATCGAGCATGGCGCCGCGGATTCGAATGCCCGCGTACGTCTCGAAACTGGCGCCTTTGCTGGCGTCATATTTGGTCGACACTTCAAGCAGGCCGATCATCCCGGCCTGGATCAGGTCTTCGACCTGGACACTGGCCGGCAGGCGCGCCAACAAGTGGTAGGCAATGCGTTTAACCAGCGGCGCGTAACGCTCGATCAGCTCGTACTGCGCATCACGCGCCGATTTTTTGTAGAGGTTGTAACCGCTTGCTGTCATAGAACCGGTCCTGCTGTCTGCTGCACGAGCCGCTCGACGAAAAACTCCAGGTGCCCGCGCGGGTTGGCAGGCAGCGGCCAGGTATCGACCTTCTGTGCGATGGCCTTGAATGCCAGCGAGCACTTGGAACGCGGGAACGCCTCGTAGACGGCGCGCTGCTTCTGCACGGCCTTGCGCACACTTTCGTCGTAGGGCACCGCGCCGACGTATTGCAGGGCGACGTCGAGGAAGCGATCCGTGACCTTGGTCAACTTGGCGAACAGGTTGCGCCCTTCCTGCGGGCTCTGGGCCATGTTGGCCAGGACCCGGAAGCGGTTCATGCCGTAGTCACGGTTAAGCAGTTTGATCAATGCGTAGGCGTCAGTGATCGAGGTCGGCTCGTCGCACACCACCAGCAGCACTTCCTGGGCTGCGCGAACGAAACTGACTACCGAGTCACCAATGCCCGCCGCGGTATCGATCACCAATACGTCGAGGTTGTCGCCGATATCGCTGAAGGCCTGGATCAGGCCGGCGTGTTGCGCGGGACTCAGATGCACCATGCTCTGAGTGCCGGATGCGGCCGGAACGATACGGATGCCACCGGGTCCCTGCAACAGTACATCGCGCAGTTCGCAGCGGCCTTCGATCACGTCGGCCAGGGTACGTTTGGGTGTCAGGCCCAGCAGAACGTCGACGTTCGCCAGTCCCAGGTCGGCGTCCAACAGCATGACGCGCCGGCCAAGCTCAGCCAGAGCCAGGGACAAGTTCACTGACACATTAGTTTTCCCGACGCCACCTTTGCCGCCGGTCACCGCGATCACCTGTACGGGATGCATGCTGCCCATGTTATTTCTTTACCTTGTCTTGCATAGACGGAGGCCACATTACTGGCTGCGCGTTCACAAACGGAACAATGCATGGCAGACCATCGATGTAGGTACAAAAACTGTTCATTTTTACCTCAGCCAACCTGCTTGGTCGGGCTGTGGTAGATGTCAGCGAACATGTCAGCCATGGCTTCTTCGCTGGGTTCTTCCTGCATTTGCACGCTCACGGCGCGACTGACCAACTGGTGACGACGCGGCAGATGCAAATCATCCGGGATCCGCGGGCCATCGGTCAGGTAGGCCACCGGCAACTCATGACTGATGGCAAGGCTCAACACCTCACCCAGACTAGCCGTTTCATCCAGTTTAGTCAGGATGCAGCCAGCGAGCCCGCAACGCTTGTAACTATGATAGGCGGCGGTTAGAACCTGTTTCTGGCTGGTGGTTGCCAGGACCAGATAATTTTTCGAGCGGATGCCACGACCGGCCAGGCTTTCGAGTTGCATGCGCAAGGCCGGGTCGCTGGCCTGCAGGCCGGCGGTATCGATCAGCACCACGCGCTTGCGCAGCAAGGGTTCCAGCGCCTGCACCAGGGACTGGCCCGGATCGACGTGGGTCACCGGCACATTGAGGATGCGCCCCAGGGTCTTGAGCTGCTCCTGGGCACCGATGCGGAAGCTGTCCATGCTCACCAGCGCTATGTTCTGCGCGCCGTACTTGAGCACGTAACGGGCAGCCAGCTTGGCCAGGGTGGTGGTCTTGCCCATGCCGGCCGGGCCGACCATGGCGATCACACCGCCCTCTTCCAGCGGCTCGACTTCCGGGGTAACGATCATGCGCGCCAGGTGCGCCAGCAACATGCGCCAGGCCTGACGAGGCTCTTCGATATCGGTGATCATCGCCAAAAGGTCGCGCGACAGCGGGCCGGACAGGCCGATGCGTTGCAGGCGACGCCAGAGGTTGGCCTGGTCCGGACGGCTGCCCTGCAGCTGATTCCAGGCCAGCGAGCCGAGCTGGACTTCCATGAGTTCGCGCAGGCTGTTGAGCTCGAAACGCATCGAGTCGAACGCGCGCGGGTCCACGCCAGTGGAGGCTGGTGCAGCGGCCGGTGCGGGGCGACGGGGTTCGGCGTAGGTGGGCTCGATCAACGGCTCGGCTGCGGTGAGCGGCAAGCCGGCGAACAACTGGCGATTGGTCGCATTGTCGCTCTCGCCGTCGCCACGCAGACTCAGTTCGGCCTGGGCAGTGACGATCCGCGACTGAGTCTTGCGCAGCTCGTCTTCGAGTTCCATGTTCGGAACCCGCGGCGCCAGCGCCGACAACTTGTAATCCAGTGCAGCCGTCAGTTCGACACCTCCAGCGATCCGGCGGTTGCCAATGATGGCGGCATCAGCGCCCAGCTCATCGCGAACCAGCTTCATGGCCTGACGCATATCGGCGGCGAAAAAACGCTTAACTTGCATAAACCACTACCTCAGCCGTTGGGCCCTACTGTCGCAACGATGGTCACTTGCTTGTTGTCAGGGATTTCCTGGTAAGCCAACACGTGCAAACCCGGGACTGCGAGCCGACCAAATCGCGAGAGCATCGCGCGAACCGGACCGGCCACCAGCAGAATCACCGGCTGACCTTGCATCTCCTGGCGCTGCGCTGCGTCGATCAGCGAGCGTTGCAGCTTCTCAGCCATGCTTGGCTCCAGCAGAACGCCCTCTTCCGAGCCTTGCCCAGCCTTTTGCAGACTATTGAGCAATATCTGTTCCAACCTTGGCTCCAGCGTGATGACTGGCAGCTCCGACTCAGTGCCTACAATGCTTTGGACGATTGCACGGGATACGCCAACCCGCACGGCAGCCACCAGCGCGGCGGTATCTTGACTCTTGGCGGCATTGTTGGCGATGGCCTCGGCAATGCTGCGGATGTCGCGCACCGGCACTTGTTCGGCCAACAGCGCCTGCAGCACCTTGAGCAGCTGCGACAGCGAAACCACGCCCGGCACCAGCTCCTCGGCCAGTTTCGGCGAGCTTTTGCCCAGCAATTGCATGAGTTGCTGCACTTCTTCGTGACCGATCAGTTCACTGGAATGCTTGTAGAGAATCTGGTTCAAGTGGGTAGCCACTACGGTACTGGCATCGACCACCGTATAACCGAGGGATTGCGCCTGGGCGCGCTGGCTGATTTCGATCCAGACCGCCTCCAGGCCGAAAGCCGGATCTTTGGCGGTAATGCCGCTGAGCGTGCCGTAGACCTGTCCCGGGTTGATCGCCAGTTCGCGATCCGGGTAAATCTCCGCTTCGGCCAGGATCACCCCCATGAGGGTCAGGCGATAGGCGCTCGGCGCCAGGTCGAGGTTGTCGCGGATATGCACCGTGGGCATCAGGAAGCCCAGATCCTGGGACAGCTTCTTGCGCACCCCCTTGATCCGCGCCAGCAACTGGCCGCCCTGGTTGCGGTCCACCAACGGAATCAGGCGATAACCCACCTCCAGGCCGATCATGTCGATTGGCGTCACGTCATCCCAGCCAAGCTCCTTGGTCTCCTGGGCGCGGGCCGGCGACGGCAGCAACTCCTGCTGGCGCTTGACCTCTTGCAGGGCCTGCACCTTGGCGACGTTCTGCTTTTTCCAGAACAGGTAAGCGCCACCGGCCGCCAGGGCCGCCATGCTCAGGAACGAGAAGTGCGGCATGCCGGGCACCAGGCCCATGACCGCCATCAAGCCTGCCGCCACTGCCAGCGCCTTGGGCGAGGCGAACATCTGGCGATTGATTTGCTTGCCCATGTCTTCCGAACCGGAAGCACGGGTCACCATGATCGCGGCGGCTGTCGATAACAACAGTGATGGCAATTGCGCCACCAAACCGTCACCGATGGTCAACAGCGCATACACCTTGCCGGCGTCGCCGAAGGTCATGCCGTGCTGGAAGATACCGACCGCCATGCCGCCGATCAGGTTGATGAACAGGATCAACAGGCCGGCAATGGCGTCACCGCGGACGAATTTGCTGGCACCGTCCATGGAGCCGTAGAACTCGGCTTCCTGGGCCACTTCCGAACGGCGGGCCTTGGCCTGGGCCTGATCGATCAGGCCGGCGTTGAGGTCGGCGTCGATCGCCATTTGCTTGCCGGGCATCGCATCGAGGGTGAAACGCGCACTCACCTCGGAAATCCGCCCCGCGCCCTTGGTGACCACGACGAAGTTGATGATCATCAAGATCGCGAAGACCACGATACCGACCACGTAGTTACCGCCGATCACCACCTCACCGAAGGCCTGGATCACCTTGCCGGCGGCGGCATGGCCGTCCTGACCGTGGAGCATCACCACCCGCGTGGAGGCCACGTTCAACGCCAGGCGCAACAGCGTCGCCACCAGCAGAATGGTCGGGAACACCGCGAAATCCAGCGGCCGCAAGGCGTAGACGCACACCAGCAGCACGACGATGGACAGGGCAATGTTGAAGGTGAAGAACACGTCCAGCAGGAACGGCGGAACCGGCAACATCATCATCGCCAGCATGACCAGCAGCAACAGCGGCACGCCCAGATTGCCTCGACTGAGGTCGGCAATGTTGCTGCGGGCACTGCTGATTAACTGAGAGCGATCCACCGGTTTTCCCCGTTCCTTTAAAGCAAACTTTTGACGCCCGAAGCAGGCGCAGAGCGGCTACTGCAAGAAGCTTTCCAACTTTTGCAGAGCCAGGTAACAGAGGGGTTTTGAAGGATTCTGTGGGAGCGAGCCTGCTCGCGATGGCGGCGTGTCAGTCGACACAAATTGTGCCTGTGCAGCCGCTATCGCGAGCAGGCTCGCTCCCACACTGATCGATATCGAAATCAGGAATCGCGGCGCAAATCCGGCGGAATCGGCAGGTCATCCTTGAGCGGATCCGGTCGCTTGCCCTTGCCCGCCCGGTACTGTCGAATCTGATAAACGTAAGCCAGCACCTGCGCGACCGCCAGGTAGAGCCCGCCGGGAATTTCCTGCTCAAGTTCGGTGGAGTAGTAGATCGACCGCGCCAGCGCCGGGGACTCCAGCAGCAGGATCTCGTTGGCCGCCGCGATCTCGCGGATCTTCAGGGCCAGGAAGTCGCTGCCCTTGGCCAGCAATACCGGCGCATTACCCTTTTCCGGGTCGTACTTGAGGGCCACGGCGTAGTGCGTCGGGTTGGTGATGACCACGTCGGCCTCGGGAATGGCGGCCATCATCCGCCGCTGGGACATCTCGCGTTGCAGCTGTCGAATCCGCTGCTTGACCTCCGGCCGCCCCTCCTGGTCCTTATGCTCGTCACGCACTTCCTGCTTGGTCATCAGCAGTTTCTTGTGGCTTTCCCAGAGCTGCACCGGCACATCCACCACAGCGATCAGGATCAGCCCGCACGCCATCCACAGGGTGCTCCAGCCCACCACTTGCAGGCTGTGAATGATCGCCATGTCCAGGGGCTCATGGGCGATGCGCAGCAGGTCATCGATGTCCGACGACAGTACCGCCAGCGCCACGAACAGGATGATGATGAACTTGGCCAGGGCCTTGAGCAGTTCGACCAGCGACTTGGTCGAGAACATGCGCTTGAGGCCTGGACCGGGATTCAAGCGGCTGAACTTGGGCGCCATGGAGCTCGCCGCGAACAGCCAGCCACCCAGGGAAATCGGACCGATGATGGCGGCCAGTACCAACGTGATCATCACCGGCTGGATCGACCACAGGGCAATTTGCCCCGAGCGCATCAGGTAGGTGGCCATGGAGCGCTGATCCAGAATCACTTCCCGCGGCAGCGAGAAGTTGATGCGCATCAGCTCCATCATGTCCTGCGCCATGGCGCCGCCAAAAATCAGCAGCGCCGAGGCACCGACCAGCATGATCGCCAGGGTGTTGAGTTCCTTGGACCGGGCTATCTCACCCTTTTCACGGGAGTCCTGCTTGCGCTTCTCCGTGGGGTCTTCTGTTTTGTCCTGACCGCTTTCGCTCTCAGCCATGACTCAGCTCGCCCGTGCCATTTCGCGTAACAACTGCAAGGCCTCAGTGGCCAGCGGTTGATACTGGTTGAGAATGTCCGCCAGCCCGACCCAGACGATGAACAGCCCAAGCACCAGGATCAGCGGGAAGCCGACAGAGAAAATGTTGAGTTGCGGCGCCGCCCGGGTCATGACGCCAAACGCGATGTTGACCACCAGCAACGCGGTGATCGCCGGCAGCACCAACAACAACGCCGAACCGAGCACCCAGCCGAGCTTGCCGGCCAGCTCCCAGTAGTGATTGACCATCAGGCCGCCACCCACCGGCAACGTGGTGAAACTCTCGGTGAGGATCTCGAACACCACCAGATGACCGTTCATGGACAGGAACAGCAGCGTTACCAGCATGGTGAAAAACTGCCCGATCACCGCCGTCGACACACCGTTGGCCGGGTCGATCATGGAGGCGAAGCCCATGCCCATCTGGATGGCGACGATTTGCCCGGCCACCACAAAGGCCTGGAAGAACAGCTGCAAGGAAAAACCCATCACCGCACCGATGAGAATCTGCTCGGCAATCAGCAACAGCCCGCTCAAATCCAGGGGATTCACCGGGGGCATCGGCGGCAGGCCCGGCGCGATGACCACGGTAATGGCCAAGGCGAAATACAGGCGGATGCGCCGGGGCAGCAGGGTCGTGCCAAACACCGGCATGACCATCAGCAAGGAGCCGACGCGAAACAGCGGCAACATGAACGTCGCCACCCAGGTGCTGATCTGCGTATCGGTCAGCGCTAGCAGTGACATGGTTTAGCCGATGACCTGAGGAATGCTGCCGTACAGCTGCAGGATGTAATCCATGAAAGTCTGCACCAGCCACGGGCCGCCGACGATCAGCGTCACCAGCATCACCAGCAGGCGCGGCAGGAAGCTCAGGGTCTGTTCGTTGATCTGGGTGGCGGCCTGGAACATCGCCACCAGCAGGCCCACAAGCAAACTTGGAATCACCAGCACCGCCACCATCATGGTGGTCAGCCACAGCGCTTCGCGGAAGATGTCGACCGCAACTTCTGGCGTCATGGCGAGACACCGCCGAAGCTGCTGGCCAACGTGCCAATGATCAGCGCCCAGCCATCCACCAGCACGAACAACATGATTTTGAATGGCAAGGAAATGATCAGCGGCGAGAGCATCATCATACCCATGGCCATCAACACACTGGCCACGACCAGGTCGATGATCAGGAACGGAATGAAGATCATGAAGCCGATCTGGAACGCCGTTTTAAGCTCGGAGGTCACGAAGGCCGGCACCAGGATGGTCAACGGCGCCTGATCCGGCGTCGCGATGTCAGTGCGCTTGGACAGGCGCATGAACAGCTCCAGATCGCTGGTGCGGGTCTGGGCGAGCATGAAGTCCTTGATCGGCACCTGGGCCTTGGCGACCGCATCCTGGGCGGTCAGTTTTTCCGCCAGATACGGCTGCAAGGCGTCCTGGTTCACCCGGTCGAACACCGGCGCCATGATGAACAGGGTCAGGAACAGCGCCATGCCGGTGAGGATCTGGTTCGACGGTGTCTGCTGCAGGCCCAGGGCCTGGCGCAGGATCGAGAACACGATGATGATCCGGGTGAAGCTGGTCATCAGCATGACAAACGCCGGGATAAAACTCAGCGCGGTCATGATCAGCAGGATTTGCAGGCTGACCGAGTATTCCTGCGCACCCTGCGCATTGGTGCCCAGGGTGATGGCCGGGATCGACAGCGGATCGGCGCCGAATGCCAGCGGCGCGGCCAGCATCAGGGCCAGCATCAAGACGATGCGTAGCGCACCCATTACTTCTTATCCTTCTGATCTTTACCCAGCATCTCCAGCAGGCGCTGGGCAAACTCCGGCGTCGGCTTTTCGGTACTCGGCACTTGCACCGGCTCCTTGAGGACGTGCAGCGCAGTGATGCTGCCGGGGCTCAGGCCTAACAGAATCTGCTCGTTGCCGACCTGCACCAGCATCAGGCGGTCGCGCGGCCCCAGCGCACGGGAGCCGACGATGTCGATCACCTGCCCCTTGCCCGCCGGACCGGCCTGCTGGACCCGACGTAGCAACCAAGCGAGGAGGAAGATCAGCCCCAGCACCAACAGCAAGCCGAACACCAGTTGCGTCAGCTGACCGGCCACACCGCTGCTCACCGCCGGCGCAGCAGCCGTGGCCGCCGTGGCGACAGGCTCAGCCGCCAGCACGCTGAACGGCATTGCCAACACAAACCCGAGAACCCTTTTCACTCAGCGCAGCTTCTTGATGCGTTCGCTCGGGCTGATCACGTCCGTCAGGCGGATGCCGAACTTCTCATTGACCACCACCACTTCGCCGTGGGCGATGAGCGTGCCATTGACCAGCACGTCCAGCGGCTCGCCGGCCAGGCGATCAAGCTCGATCACCGAACCCTGGTTCAGTTGCAGCAGGTTGCGGATGTTGATGTCGGTGCTGCCCACTTCCATGGAAATCGACACCGGGATATCAAGGATCACGTCCAGGTTCGGGCCTTCGAGGCTGACCGGGTCGTTGTTTTTCGGCACGCTGCCGAACTCTTCCATTGGCAAACGGTTGGACGCGGAACTGCCGGAATCGGCGGCCAGCAAAGCGTCGATGTCAGCCTGCCCGGCATCACCGGTTTCTTCCAGGGCTGCAGCCCACTCATCGGCCAGAGCCTGGTCGTCCTGTATGTTCATATTGTCAGTGTCCTCGGCGAGCAAAAATTCAGAATTCGGTTAATCGCGAATCGGTACGAGCACCGGTCAACGGCGCTCGATCGGCTCGATCACTTGCAACGCCAGGTTGCCCTTGTGCGAGCCCATCTTGACCTTGAAGGCCGGCACGCCGTTGGCGCGCATGATCATTTCTTCCGGCATCTCGACCGGGATCACATCCCCCGGCTGCATGTGCAGGATGTCGCGCAGGCGCAACTGACGACGGGCCACCGTGGCCCCGATCGGCACGTCGACGTCCAGCACGTCCTGGCGCAGGGCGTTGACCCAGCGCTCGTCCTGGTCATCGAGGTCCGACTGGAAGCCGGCGTCGAGCATTTCGCGCACCGGCTCGATCATCGAGTACGGCATGGTCACGTGCAGGTCGCCGCCACCGCCATCGAGTTCGATGTGGAAGGTCGACACCACAATGGCTTCGCTCGGGCCGACGATGTTGGCCATGGCCGGGTTCACTTCCGAGTTGATGTACTCGAAGTTGACTTCCATGATCGCCTGCCAGGCTTCCTTCAGATCGACGAAGGCCTGCTCCAGCACCATGCGCACCACACGCAGTTCGGTCGGGGTGAATTCACGGCCTTCAATCTTGGCGTGACGGCCGTCACCGCCGAAGAAGTTGTCCACCAGCTTGAACACCAGCTTGGCGTCGAGGATGAACAGCGCGGTGCCGCGCAGGGGTTTGATCTTGACCAGGTTGAGACTGGTCGGCACGTACAGCGAGTGCACGTATTCGCCGAACTTCATCACCTGCACGCCGCCGACCGCCACGTCCGCCGAGCGACGCAGCATGTTGAACATGCTGATGCGCGTGTAGCGGGCGAAACGCTCGTTGATCATTTCCAGGGTCGGCATGCGTCCGCGGACGATGCGATCCTGGCTGGTCAGGTCATAGCTTTTGACGGTGCCGGGTTCGGCAGCGTTTTCGGTCTGTACCAGACCATCGTCGACGCCATGCAACAGCGCATCGATCTCATCCTGGGACAGCAGGTCCTGCACGGCCATGTCGTGTTCCTACTGCAGTACGAAATTAGTGAAAAGCAACTGTTCGATCACCACTTTGCCGAGCTCTTTCTGCGCCACTTCCTGGACGCTGGCGGTGGCTTTCTGCCGCAGCATTTCCTGACCGACCGGCGACGCGAGGGTCGCGAAGTCCTGCCCGGAAAACAGCATCACCAGGTTATTGCGGATCACCGGCATGTGGACCTTGAGGGCATCCAGATCCGCCTGATTGCGCCCAAGCATGGTGATGCTCACTTGCATGTAGCGCTGGCGACCGTTCTGGTTGAAGTTGGCCACGAAAGCCGGCGCCATCGCCTCGAAAATCGCTGGCTGTTTGCCGACGGGAGCGTTTTCTGCCACGGCGGCAGGCTTGCTCTGAGCGCTGTGCATGAAGTACCAGGTCGCCCCCACGGACACACCGATCGCCAGCAGCAGGGCCACCACGATCACGATAATCAGCTTGAGTTTGCCTTTGGTTGCGGGGTCTTTTACTGCTGCGTCGCTCTTCGCCATGCCAATAATCCGTCACTATTCGGGTTTTCACAGTCGCACGGCAAGGCAAGAGCAAGTGTTATGCCATGTAGGAGCGAGCCTGCTCGCGATGGCGGTGTGGCAGTCAACAAAGATGTTGAATGTTACACCGCCATCGCGAGCAAGCTCGCTCCCACAGGGTCAGGTGTTGTGTTCGTCAGGCGTAGTAATCGACCGCGCTGGAGCCGATCACGCGGGTGGTATTGGCAGCCACTTCAGCGACACCCGGGGCCACGTCGTCATCCATTGAATCGAGGCGACCGCCGCTGGCACTGGTCCGCCCGCTCTGGTTTTGCCGGGCTTGTTCCTGCCCTTGCTGCGAACCACGGGACTGGTCCGAAACGTTGACATCGACCTGCCCCATGCCCTGCTGCGCGAACATGTCGCGCAAGCGATGGACCTGGCCATCCAGCGCCTCACGGACACCCGGATGCGCACTCATGAACGTGACCTGGGTCTGTTGATCGGGAACCATGCTCACCCGAATGTCCAGGCGCCCCAGTTCAGCGGGCTGCAACTGGATGTCCGCGGCCTTGAGATTGGCGCTGGACAGGTACATGACCCGGTTCACCACCTCTTCGGTCCAGCCGCTCTGGTGCATGGCAATCGGCTGGTTCACCGGCAAGGCATTGGCTGCCTTCGGTGTGGCCGCCTGGGTCAGCGCTGCCAGACGGTTGGCGAAATCATCGACACGGGTGTCGCTGCTGGCGGACTTGAGATCCTTCAGGCCGTCATCGATCAAGCCACTGAAAGCCTTGTCGTCGCCCTGACCGGTGCTGCTCTTGTCGCCCTGAACATCCAGCAGGGTCGCCGTGCCGGCGGCAAAGTTTTGCGCCGGTGTCAGCTCACCGTCGGCCTGGGCTTGCACCTGTGTCGGTGCAGCCTTGGGCTGCGCCTGGCTGGAAGCCGATACGTGACCGCTCTGCTCCATCGCCAGGCGCACCGCCGGCAATGCATCGAGCGGATCGGTCGAGGGATCGAAATCGCCGTCGGTAGTGGCCAGCGCTGGAGCGATTGCAGCCGTAACCGTAGCCGCGGCGGCAACTGGCGCTTCAACGGCAGGTTGCACGGTGTCGGCCACGGCGGGTGCTACCGGTGCCGGAACGACTGGCTGAAGGACTGGCTGCAATGAAGGATCAAGCGCCGGATCGAGCGGTGCGACATCTACGACCGGAGCCGGGTCAGCAACTGACGCTTCATCACCGACAGTCTTGTCGTCAGCCTGCATCGGCGTGTCGGCAGGCAAGGATTTGCCGCCATCGGCAACCACCGGTTCCCCGGCGGCAGGTTTGTCGTCGCCAGTGTCTTCTTTTCCGGCGACATCGGAGCTTTTTTCGCGCCCCGGCTTGACCGAGGCATCCGCCAACGCATCGGGTTTGCTCTGGGCCTGATTGGCATAGACATGAGCGAAGCTTGCGGCCTTGTCCCCGGGCTCAGCGGTCAGCGCCGGAGGATTGGCGCAGGCCGCTTGAATCTTGGCCTGTCTGGAGGCCTGAAGCAGAATATTGGGGGTAACGGGCATGAAACGGTCTCCGCTGCACGGGGCTCGTAAGTACAGTTGGACGAGTTAAATGCAAAGGTCGAGCCAGCTTCACTCGAAGGAGATCAAATGCGTCGAATGCTCAGATTTTCGTCGGGCAATGCTGTCGTTCAGCTTCGTACAGAGGCCGGATCGCGGCGAACTCGCGATCGATTTCGCCGACCAGTTCCGCAATGGCGGTGCATGGCAAACTTCTGGCCTGCTGCTCAAGTTGATGGCATAGCTCGGTCAGCCTGCGCGCGCCCATATTGCTGCTGCTGCCTTTGAAGCTATGGGCGGTTTCAACGAGCAGTGCGGCACTGTCAGCTGTTCTCAATACTTGCAGGCGCTCTTCGGAGTCCGCAAGAAAGATATCCAGCAGATCCGGATAGCCCTCTTCCATCACTTCCTGCAATGCACTCAGCACGTCGCGATCCACATGTGTGTCGTCCACTTGCTCACTCCTTGATCAAGAATGCGCGGATTATGCCAGAGCCTCCCAGACAAACTCCACGCGTGCACTTCGACCATCGTCGATCCAGCGGGCATTACGCCCCAACTGACGGATCAGACTGACGCCACGTCCCGACAGGCGGATGTCATCCACAGGTCTTGCCATCACCCGCTCGACATCGAAACCCTTGCCGCTGTCTTCGATGTGAATGGTCAGGCAACCGCCGTCACTTGTTGGCGCCACCTTGAAATGTAACCGTACATAGCCTTCCTGAAGCTCGTCCAGCCGGGTATTGCGCTCTTGATAATACCGCGCAAACCCCGAGGCATCGCGCTTGAGGCTCGAATCAAGCCCCAGCACGCCATGCTCCAGCGCATTGGAATAGAGCTCCGCCAGCACACTGTAGAGCGCACTGCTCTGAGCCCGGAGGCCATGCACCTCAAGCAGCAACTGCAACAGATAGGGTAAGGGATTGAAGCGCTTGAGCGTGGCGGCGCGAAACTCGAAACTCACCGACCAGTCCAGCGGGCAGGACTGGCCGCTGTCGGAGTAGACCAACACCGGCGCAGTGATCTGCGCCGACTCCAGCAGGCTGATTTCGACCATGCTGACATCGTCACGCGCTTCTGCGCCAAACTGTCGCAGCGCCTGCTCGATCTCTTCGAACAGCGCATCTGGTTGGCGATTGGCGACAAACACCTGCTGCAATCGCTGCACGCCAAACAACTGATCGTTGGCGTCGCAGGTGTCGATCACCCCATCGGACAGGAGAAACACCCGATCCCCGAGCGCCATGGGAAACACCTCGGTACGCTCATCGAAGGATTCCGGGCTCAGCACCCCCAAAGGCAGGTGCCGCGCCGGCAGAGGCGTTCGCTCGCCACTGGCAACGCGATGCAGGTAACCGTCCGGCATTCCGCCGTTCCAGACTTCCACCGAACGACGCTGAAAACTCAGGCACAGCAACGTGGCACAGCAGAACATGTCCACCGGCAGGATGCGCTTGAGCTTGGCATTCATCTCGCGCAGGGTTTCCGCCAGGCCGTAGCCTTTGGCGGTCATCCCGTAGAAGACTTCGGCAAGAGGCATGGCGCCCACCGCCGCCGGCAGACCGTGGCCGGTGAAGTCGCCCAGCAGCACGTGCATGTCTCCGGCCGGGGTGGACGCGGCCAGCAACAGGTCGCCGTTGAACAGCGCATAGGGCGATTGCAGATAACGGATATTCGCAGCGGCATTCAGGCAGCCGGAGTGCGCCACCTTGTCGAAAACGGCCTTGGCCACGCGCTGTTCGTTGAGCAGGTAGTCGTGGTGCCGGGCGATCTGGTCACGCTGTTGCAGCACGGTGTCCTGCAAGCGTCGCAAGCGATCCATCGCCTTGATCTTGGCAGCGAGAATCACCTGGTTGTACGGCTTTGCCAGAAAGTCGTCACCGCCGACTTCCAGGCAGCGGGCCAGGGCTTCGTTTTCGGACAACGACGTGAGGAAGATGATCGGCACCAGGGTTTCCCCGGCCAGGGCCTTGATTTGCCGGGCCGCCTCGAAGCCGTCCATGACCGGCATCATCGCATCCATCAACACCAGGTGCGGTTGTTGCTGGCGAAACGTGTCGACCGCTTCGGCGCCGTTGGCCGCCGTCAGCACGTCGTGCCCCAGGCGGCGCAGGATGCTCGACAGCAGCAGGCGATCGGCGGCGCTGTCCTCGGCAATCAGGATCGTCAGCGGCTCCAGTGGCTGCATGGCATTCAACTGATGTCGAACAATTTGTCGAAGTTGGAGATGGCGAGGATTTTGCGCACGTCGATACTGCTGTTGACGACGCGCACATCGGAGTTGTCGCCACCGGCGTGATCGCGCAGCAACAGCAGCATGCCCAGGGCCGAGCTGTCGAGGTATGTGGCGTCTTTCAGGTCGACCACAACTGCCGATAGCTGTTTATCTTCGTAGGACTGACGAAATTCCTGATGCTTGGCGAAATCGAATCGTCCTTTGACCGATATCGTCAACTTTTGCCCATCAGGGGACACTTCGGTAACGACTGACATTCAATGGCTTCCTTGTCTTTGGAGAACGTTTAGAAGGTTTAGCACCAGCTGTGGATGGGGGCAAGCCAGCCTGTTTTTGAAAGCTCGCTCAATAGGGGTTCTCGCGCGGCAAACGCTGGGACAATTCATCCAGCAGTTTCTGTTCGCGCCGGTCCTCAAGCGCCCGCGCTTCATCGGCATAGCGCTGAACCAGCTTGCGCAAACCTTCGACCCGGGCAAACGCCTGCTGCCAGGTGTCCCGGGCCTTGTTCAGGTTGTTCTGATGCCAGGCCAGGCTTTGCCGCTGCTGGTCGATGGCCGTGCCCAGTTGCGCGAGAAAGCCCTGATAGCCCAGCAACCATTGACCCGAGACGCCGCCGCTGCCGCGCACGATCCATTGCTCCTGATAGTCGAGACGGAAGGCTTCGAGGTCAGCGAGTTTGCTTTGTGCCAGGCGAACCTGCCCTTGAAAGTGCCCCAGGCGCTGGACCGCGGTTTTCTCGGCCTTTTCGGCCATTTCCACCACCGGCGCCAGCCTTCCTGCCCGACTCAGGGCCATGACCGCTTAACCGCCTGCCGCGGGCGCGAAGATCGAAGCGAGATATGCCTCGCTTTCACCCAGGCTGATGCTGTCGTTGAGGCCCTGCCGCAGGTATTTGACCAGTTGCGGTTGCAGGGAAATCGCCAGATCGGTCTCGCGATCGCCGCCGGCGACATAGGCGCCGACGCTGATCAGGTCGCGACTCTGCTGATAGCGCGACCACAATTGCTTGAAATATTGCGCACGGGCCATGTGTTCCGGCGACACCACCGCCGGCATCACCCGGCTGATGGACGCCTCGATGTCGATGGCCGGGTAATGCCCTTCCTCGGCCAGACGCCGGGACAGCACGATGTGTCCGTCGAGCACGCCCCGCGCCGAGTCGGCAATCGGGTCCTGCTGGTCATCGCCTTCGGACAACACGGTGTAGAACGCGGTGATCGAACCACCGCCCTTCTCCGCGTTGCCGGCCCGTTCCACCAGTTTCGGCAGCTTGGCGAACACCGACGGCGGATAGCCCTTGGTCGCCGGCGGCTCGCCGATGGCCAGGGCGATTTCCCGCTGGGCCTGGGCGAAACGGGTCAGCGAATCCATGAGCAACAGGACGTTCTTGCCCTTGTCGCGGAAATATTCGGCGATGCGCGTGCAATACATGGCCGCGCGCAGTCGCATCAGCGGCGCATCGTCCGCCGGGGACGCCACCACCACTGAACGCTTGAGCCCTTCTTCACCGAGGATGTGCTCGATGAATTCCTTGACTTCACGACCCCGCTCACCGATCAGCCCGACGACGATGATGTCGGCCTCGGTGAAGCGCGTCATCATGCCCAGCAGCACGGATTTACCGACGCCGGTACCGGCGAACAGCCCGAGCCGTTGACCGCGACCGACCGTCAACATGCCGTTGATGCAGCGAATACCCACGTCCAGCGGTTCACTGATCGGTTCGCGCTTGAGCGGGTTGATGGTCGGGCCATCCATCGGCACCCAGTCTTCGGCCTTCATCCCGCCCTTGCCGTCCAGTGCACGGCCGGCGCCATCCAGCACCCGCCCGAGCATGCTCATACCCATCGGCAAACGCCCGGTATCGGACAAGGGAACAACGCGGGCGCCGGGGGCGATACCGGCGACGCTGCCGACTGGCATCAGAAAGACTTTGCTGCCGGAGAAGCCCATGACTTCGGCTTCGACCTGCACCGGGTGATAGCTGTCGTCGTTGATCACCATGCAACGGCTGCCCATGGCGGCGCGCAGGCCTTCGGCTTCGAGGGTCAGGCCGACCATGCGCAGCAAGCGGCCCTCGAGGATCGGCGCGCCGGCCAGCTCCGTGGCCTCGGCGTAACTGCCCAGGCGCTTGGCGAAGCTGGTGCGTTCAAGGCGCATCAGGTGCATCCGCTTCTGCCGCGGTCGCAGGCTTGCTGTCGATCGGCAGCTCCAGGCTCACGTCCGGTGCGGCCGGGTGCAAGGTTTGCTCGTGCAACTGGTCGAACAACTTGTCCATCACCTGCGTGATGCGGGTTTCCACCGTGGCGTCGATGCGACTGTGTTCCGTCTCGACCCGGCAACCGCCAGGCAACAACGATTCGTCCTCGACGATGCGCCAGGTTTCTTCATGGCGTTCGCGCAGGGCTTTGACCTGTGCGAAATCCTGCGGATTGATGTACAACCGCACATTGCCCACGCCCAATGGCAACAGCTTGAGCGCCTCGCGCATGACGTGTTCGATCTGCGTCGAGTCGATGGCCAGTTCGCGCTGGATCACCTGTCTGGTGATGTGTTGCACGAGGTCGACCAGGGACTTTTCGATCTGGGTGTCCTGCTCGGCGATGGGCTCGAACAAGTGCGCCATCAACTGCTCCAGCCCGGCAAGCTTCGGCGCCAATGCCTGTTCGGCTTCCTGGCGGACCTTGAGCGTGGTGCTGTGGAAGCCCTCCTTCTCACCCACCGCGAAGCCTTCGTTGTAGGCCTCCTGGCGAATGCTTTCGAGCTCTTCGAGGGTCAGTGGCTGGACTTCCTCCAGCGGCACTTCCTCCATTTCCGGCGGCTCGGGTTCAGGCGTTGGTTCCGGCTCGGGTTCCGGCGGGTCGAAGCTGGGCAGCGCCCAGGTATCGAAGCCACTGACATCCCTGGCCCGGATCAGGTCAGTGGGTGCAACATCATTCTTGGCCATGGTGTTAGATCATTTCCTCGCCGCCCTTGCCGCCGAGCACGATCTCTCCGGCTTCGGCCATACGACGGGCGATGGTGAGGATTTCCTTCTGCGCGGTTTCCACGTCGCTGACGCGCACCGGGCCCTTGGCTTCCAGGTCGTCGCGCAACAGTTCGGCGGCACGCTTGGACATGTTCTTGAAGATCTTCTCCTTGACGCCTTCGTCCGACCCTTTGAGGGCCAGTACCAGCACATCGGAGGACACTTCGCGCAACAGCGCCTGGATCCCGCGGTCGTCGACATCGGCCAGGTTGTTGAACACGAACATGAGGTCTTCGATCTGACCGGACAGGTCTTCGTCGACTTCGCGGATCGAGTCCATGAGCTGGCCTTCGATCGAGCTGTCGAGGAAGTTCATGATGTCCGCCGCGCGCTTGATGCCACCCAGGGTCGTGCGCGAGGCATTCGAGTTGCCGGAGAACTGCTTCTCGAGAATCTGGTTGAGTTCTTTCAGGGCCGCTGGCTGTACGGTGTTCAGCGAGGACACGCGCAGGATGATGTCCAGCCGCACCTTGTGGTCGAAGTTGCCGAGCACTTCACCGGCCTGGTCCGGATCGAGATATGCCACCACGATCGCCTGGATCTGCGGGTGCTCATAACGGATCACGTCGGCGACGGCGCGCGGCTCCATCCACTTCAGGCTGTCGAGGCCGCTGGTGTTGCCACCGAGCAGGATGCGGTCGATCAGGCCGTTGGCCTTGTCTTCGCCCAGGGCCTGGGTGAGCATCTTGCGCACATAGTCGTCGGAGCCGACGCCCAGACTGGTCTGGTCGCCGACGATATCGACGAACTCACTCATCACCTGCTCGACCTGCTCGCGGTGCACATTACCCATCTGGGCCATGGCCACGCCCACGCGCTGAACCTCTTTGGGGCCCATGTGGCGCAGCACCTGGGCAGCATCGGTGGAGCCCAGGGACAGCAACAGGATTGCGGCCTTGTCGACCTTGGACAGTTTGGCGGCAACGGCTCGGTTATCACTCATCTGCGTTAATCCACTCTTTCACGACCTGGGCCACACGACCCGGGTCTTCTGCCACCAGACTCTTGATTGCGTTCAACTGAGCGTCATAACCTTCGCTCGGGCTCGGCAGCAGAATGCTGGTCGGGCCACCGAGGCTGACACGGTCGTTGGCCAACTCGCCATCCAGACCGCCCATGCCACCCAACTCGGCGTCACTGCCGATACCAGCCAACTGCTTGCCCTTGCCGCCCCCGGTGATGTTGTTGAGCACCGGACGCAGCACACCGAACACCAGCACCAGAATGAACAGCACGCCCAGCACTTGCTTGACGATGTCCCAGAACCACGGCTGGGAGTAGAACGGAATATCGGCAATCACTTCACCGCGCTCGGCGGAGAACGGCATGTTGATCACGCTGACGCTGTCGCCACGGCTGGCATCGAAGCCGACCGCGTCCTGCACCAGGCGAGTGAAGCGCGCCAATTCATCGGCGCTCCATGGCGCACGGCTGGTTTCGCCGTTGGCCGGGTTGATCTTGACCTGATCATCGACCACCACCGACACCGACAGGCGATTCAAACGACCCTGCTGCTGCTTGGTGTGGCTGATGGAACGGTCGAGTTCGAAGTTCTTGGTCGATTGTTGACGCTTGTCCGCCGGGTACGGCGCGAGCATCGGCTGACCGGTGGCCGGGTCCATGATTTGCTGGCCATTGGCATCGATCAGCGGCTGGCCTGGCTGCACCATGCCGGCCGACGCAGCGGCGCCACCGGTGGTTTGCGGCGCGGACGCCGGCGCTGGAGGCTGGTTGCTCAAGGCACCCGGCACACCTTGCGGACCATTGCTGGCGGTACGCTGTTCGTTGACCGACTGTTCGCTGCGCAATGCCGGCTGGTCCGGATTGAACTGCTCGGAAGTCGACTCGACCGCGCTGAAATCCACGTCAGCCGAAACTTCGGCCTTGTAACGGTCGTTGCCCAGCACCGGCTGCAGAATGTTGTGCACGCGCTGGGTGAGCATGCTTTCCATGCGACGGCTGTAGTCGAACTGCTTGCCGGCCATGGTCAGTTCGGAGTTTTCCGCCTGATCCGAGAGCAGATTGCCCTTCTGGTCGACCACGGTGATCTGCGACTTGCTGAGCTCGGGAACGCTGGTCGCCACCAGGTTGATGATGGCCACCACCTGACCCGGCTCCAAGGAACGACCGGAATAGAGTTCAACCAGAACCGAAGCGCTCGGCTTGCGCTCGTCGCGCACGAACACCGAACTTTTCGGGATCGCCAGATGCACGCGGGCACCCTTGACGTTGTTCAGGCTGGAAATGGTGCGGGCCAGTTCGCCTTCCAGGCCGCGACGATAGCGGGTCGCTTCCATGAACTGGCTGGTGCCCAGCCCCTGTTCCTTGTCGAGGATTTCAAAACCGATGTTGCCGTCGCTGGGAGTGACACCAGCGCCCGCGAGCTTGAGCCGCGCGCGGGACAGGTCGTCGGCCTTGACCAGCAAGGCACCGGAATTGGGTTCGACGGTGTAGGGGATGTCGGCGGCGGCCAGGGTATCCATGACCTGCTTGGCGTCCATGCCGGCAAGGCTGCCGTACAGAGGCCGGTAGTCTGGTTGCTGGGACCACAACACCACGGCAAAACCAATCGCCACGCTCGCCGCCAGGCCGACCAACAGGCCCACCTGACGCAACATGGTCATCTCGGAGAGGTTTTCCAGGAAGGACAACCCGAACAGCGGCGGCTTGCCGTCTATTGGAGTGGCCTTGGCCGGAACGTTATCGGCGACTGCTTCTGCCATGACTCAATCTCGTCCTTTAAACCGGCATCTGCATGATGTCTTGGTAGGCCTGAACCACTTTGTTGCGCACCTGGGTCAACGCCTGGAACGACACACTGGCCTTCTGCGAAGAAACCATCACATCGGTCAGGTCGACGCCGCTTTTGCCGATTTCGAAGGCGCTGGCCAACTGCGTGGAAGCCTGCTGGGTGTCGTTCACCTTATTGATGGCCTGACCGAACATGTCGGAAAAGCTGCTGCCCGACAGTTCAGGGACGGCAGTCGATTTCGGCGCAGACATGGCGTCCATTTGCATGGCCCGCATATCCAGCATCAACCGATTGAATTCAATACCTTGGCTCATGGTTTCTCTCTTTGGCGACCCGCAATTTTTTGACACTCACTCGGCGGGTAATGAGGTGTTAGCAACAAGGGTGCCAGCTCCATGGCCTTGTTTCACAAAAGCCCTTCTCATCGCCGCTAGCCCCCTGTAGGAGCGAGCCTGCTCGCGATGAACCCGAGAACACCGCGGGGCGTCAGGTTCCCAGCGTTATCGTTGACGTCCATCGCGAGCAGGCTCGCTCCTACAGGTACAGGGTCAGGTAGCAAACAAAAAGGCTTCCACATCCATGCCGGCATCGCGCATCTGCGCCAGCTTGTAACGCAGGGTTCGCGGGCTGATGCCCAGGCGCTCGGCCGCCTCTTTGCGACGACCGCGCTCGGCGCGCAAGGTATCGATGATCATCTGGAATTCACGGCGACGCAGGTCATCGCCCAGCGCACCGGCCGACTCGGACTCGACTCCCACGGGACGCGCCAGCGCCTGCGCCAATGCAGGCAGTGGTGCGCAAGCCACCGACCCGGCCAGGCAGAAATCCTGCGGCTGGATCAAGCCACCCTGCTGCAGAATCAGCGCACGTTGAATCGCGTTGTCCAGTTCACGCACGTTACCTGGCCACGGATAACCGATCAGGCACGCCTGGGCCTCGGGCGACAATCTGGCAGCCGAATGCTTCATTTTATTGACGTGTTTGGCCAACAGACGCTCGGCCAGCGGCAGGATGTCGGCGGTACGCTCGCGCAACGGGCGCCAGGCCAGGGGAAACACCGACAGGCGATAATAAAGGTCCTCGCGGAAGCGCCCCGCCGCCACTTCACCCGCCAGGTCGCGATTGGTGGTCGCAACCACACGAATATCCAGCGTGATCGGCTTGCGCGCGCCAACCCTTTCGACCTCGCGCTCTTGCAGCACACGCAGCAGTTTGGCCTGGAGCCCCAGGGGCATTTCGGAAATTTCATCGAGCAGAATGGTGCCGCCGTCGGCCTGCTCGAACTTGCCGGCTTGCCCGGCAATGGCGCCGGTGAAGGAGCCCTTCTCGTGCCCGAACAAAGTCGCTTCGAGCATGTTGTCCGGGATCGCTGCGCAGTTGATCGCAATGAACGGCTGACGGGCGCGATGGGAATGCTGGTGGATGTAACGCGCCAGCACTTCCTTGCCCGTGCCCGACTCGCCCGAGATCAACACCGTGGAATCGCTGCGCGCGACCCGCGCTGCCAACTCGAGCAACTGCGCGCTCGCCGGCTCGAACGCTACCGGCCCCTCGCGCTCGGTCAGGCCGAGACTGCCCAGGGCATGACGCCCCACCAGATCGAGCAACGCCTTGGGCTCGAATGGCTTGACCAGATAGTCCGCCGCCCCTTGGCGCATCGCATCGACCGCACGTTCGACCGCACCGTGAGCGGTCATCAGCAACACAGGCAACTGCGGCTGCCGCGCTCGCAGCAGGCCCAGCAACTGGTGGCCGTCCATGCCCGGCATGTTGACGTCGCTGATCACCAGGCTGAAGGCTTCGCCGCCGACGGCAAGCAACGCCTCCTCTGCCGAACCCACTGCCTTGTAATCGTGCCCCGCGAGCAAGAGCGTATCGGCCAGCGCCTCGCGCAACGCGCGGTCGTCCTCGACCAATAAAACCTTGATACCCATCTGCGTCACTCCGCTCCTTGAGCGCTGCTGAACAACGGCAGGATCACCTGTGCGCAGGTGCCGCGACCGAGCCGCGAACGCAACTGCAATTCGCCCCGATGAGCACGCGCCACGGCCTTGACCACGGTCAGGCCAAGACCCGTGCCGGTGGTCTTGGTGGTAAAAAAGGGTTCGCCCAATCGCGCCAGAACGGCGGCATCGATACCGCAGCCACTGTCGCTGACGCACAGGCGCAGATTGTTGCCGCGGGTGTAGAGGTGAATCTTGAGGCGCAACTGACCGGCACTGGCCTGGATGGCGTTCTCGATCAGATTGAGGATCGCGCCGACCAGGGTGTCGCGATTGCACAGCAACTCCCCCGAGTGACTGTCGCACTGCCAGCGGATCGGCAGATCCTGCACATGGGTCAGCGCCGCCGCTTGCAACGACTGCATCAGCTGACCGGGCGTCACGCGGTCGGTCAGCGGCAACTCGCCCCGGGCGAAGACCAGCATGTCGCGTACCTGGTGTTCCAGCTCGTGCAGGCGCTCCTTGAGGCGCCCGGCAAAGCGCTGCCGGGTAGCGACCGGCAGCTCTTGCTCGGTCAAATGACTGGCATACAGCAACGCGGCGGACAACGGTGTGCGTATCTGATGAGCCAACGAAGCGACCATGCGCCCCAGCGACGACAGCCGCTCATGACGGGCCAGTTGATCCTGCAGATGACGGGTTTCGGTCAGGTCGTTGAGCAACACCAACTGGCCAGGCTCGGCGTCCAGCGAGCGCGTGGCGATCGACAGGCGTCGACCATCCTTGAGGGAGACTTCATGACCATCGTCTTCGCGCGGCGCAAAACAGCGGGCAATGACGCGGCGCCACAATTCACCTTCCAGCGGCAGCCCCAGCGACTCGCACGCCGCGGGATTGGCTTCGCGCACGATGCCCTGGGCGTCAATGACGATGACACCGCCGGGTAACAGATCGAGGAGGTTTTGCAGGCGGTTGGCCAGGCGTTCTTTTTCCGCCAATTCCTGCATGCGCTGAGCGCTGACCACCGCCAATTCACCCTTGAGCTCGGTGACCCGGGCTTCAAGCATGCTGTAGGAATCGGTCAACTGACTGGACATCTGATTGAACAGCGCGAATGCCTGCTCAAGGCCAAGCCGGCTCGCCTGCTCTACGGACGACGGTTGCACCGAAGCATCAGGGACAGGAGACATCTGGGCGGCTTGGGGCATTGTGCTCTCTCGCTTGGCTGACCGTCAGTGAAACGGAACGTTGCGAGGGATGTAGCAATACCCGTGCCTAAAAAAAACTTCTTATAAATGAATGGGTTGAAAAACAGGCGTCAATCATCCGCCTGCTCGTCTCCATCACGACGACTCATGCCGTACTTGCGCATCTTTTCCACCAGCGTGGTACGACGGATGCGCAAGCGCTCGGCAGCGCGGGCCACAATGCCATTGGCATCATCCAGCGCTTGCTGGATCAGCCCCTGTTCCAGACCACCGAGGTAGTCCTTCAGGTCCAGGCCTTCCGGAGGCAACATGGCATTGGCCGTGAAGTCCTGGGTATGGCCGTTGATGGCCACGCGCTCTTCCAGATCGCTGCGCAGGCTGTCGACCATTTGCTCGTCTTCATCGTCGACGTAGCGGAATTTCTTCGGCAACTCGACCACGCCGATCACGCCGTATGGATGCATGATCGCCATGCGCTCCACCAGGTTGGCCAGTTCGCGGACGTTGCCCGGCCAGCCATGTCGGCACAGCGACATGATCGCCGCCGAGTTGAAACGGATCGAACCGCGCTTCTCGTGCTCCATGCGCGAGATCAGCTCGTTCATCAGCAGCGGAATGTCTTCGACGCGCTCACGCAGCGGCGCCATCTCGATCGGGAACACATTCAGACGGTAGTACAGGTCTTCGCGGAAGGTGCCGATCTCGATCATGCTTTCGAGATTCTTGTGGGTCGCCGCAATGATGCGCACGTCGACGCTCTGGGTCTTGTTGCTGCCCACACGCTCGAAGGTGCGCTCCTGCAACACGCGCAGCAACTTGACCTGCATCGGCAGCGGCATGTCGCCGATTTCATCGAGGAACAGGGTGCCGCCGTTGGCCAGTTCGAATCGACCGGCGCGGCTGGTGATCGCCCCGGTGAAGGCGCCCTTCTCATGACCGAACAACTCGCTTTCCAGCAACTCGGCCGGGATCGCCCCGCAGTTGACCGGCACGAACGGCGCTTCACGGCGCTTGGAGTGATAATGCAGGTTGCGCGCAACCACTTCCTTGCCGGTGCCGGACTCACCGAGGATCAGCACGCTGGCATCGGTATCGGCGACTTGCTGCATCATCTGGCGGACGTGTTGAATCGCCCGGCTGGTGCCGACAAGACTGCGGAAAAGATTGGGTTCGCGATGACGACCGCGCTCGCGGGCCTGGTCGTACATCTCGCGATAGACCTGGGCACGGTGCAGCGAATCGAGCAACTTGCTGTAGCTGGGCGGCATTTCGAGGGTCGAAAGCACTCGACGACGCTGGTCTTCCGGCAGGTCAATGGAAGAATTATCGCCCATTAACAAAACCGGAAGGAACTCATCCCAGGTCGAGAGTGTCTTTAACAAGCCCAGAAGTGAACCAGGAGCATTGACCGTCCCGATGAGGACACAGATTACTTCACGACTTGACGACAAAGAGCCGACAGCCTGCTGCCAGTCATGGCTACCACAGGGTAAATTTTCTTCGCCGAGAAAATTTAAAATCACCGCCAGGTCGCGGCGGCGGACGCTATCGTCATCGATCAGCAGAATTTTGGTTTCACGCCACATGCAATAGCAACTTCCCTAGTCAACTCGATGCCCAAAATGCTGGGGCAAGCTAGACGCTTGCAGACACGTTATGCCTGAAGACGACTGAAATCTGGAACCAGCCACTAGTTAAGTCAAAAAACCG
Source organism: Pseudomonas sp. KH_046_1 (assembly GCF_057839025.1). Taxonomy (NCBI): domain Bacteria; kingdom Pseudomonadati; phylum Pseudomonadota; class Gammaproteobacteria; order Pseudomonadales; family Pseudomonadaceae; genus Pseudomonas; species Pseudomonas sp. KH_046_1. The sequence goes on along the minus strand of NZ_CM174481.1, from coordinate 1,685,810 downwards.
CGCACAGTCAAATTTATGGCGCACATATCTGGATTAACTTGGGGTTAATTAACCAAACAGATGGTAAACCTTTGCTGCGTTCCGCGCTTGCTGGATCTGAGACATTTCATCGACTATCGCCTGCCTCTCCCCCATCGCTACCTCAAGTAGCTGCTTGTAGACATACAGCAACTCCTCAAGATTGCTACGCAGAACTTCTTCGTCCAGCGAAGCCTCGCTCAAGACGTCTTCCATGCAGGAACGGCAATCCAGGTCCAATTGACCGATGGCCTCCCAGTCGCGCTCGGCCAAGGCACCGACCAGCGCTTCACGAGTTTGTTCTATTCGCTGCAATACAAGACTCATGGCGATCTCCCTAGAACTGCGGACCTGGCGCAGCAATGCCGTCCCAGCCTTCTTTCACCGTGCGCAGCAAGCCCGCGACCTCATCGAGAATCTTCGGGTCGCTGCTGATGTTCGCCTCGGCCAGTCGCTTCATCATGTAGATGTAAAGGCTGTCGAGTTCGCCCACGGTATCGGCGCATTTTTCAAGATCCAGGCCTTCACGCAAACCACCGATGATGCCGATCGCCTTGCTGATCGACACACACTTGCCGGGAATGTCCTTGCGCTCCAGGGCACCTTTGGCCTGAGCGATACGGTCCAGGCCACCCTCCATGAGCATTTGCACCAAACGATGCGGACTTGCTTCGGACGTCTGGGCGTGCGCGCCCACTTTCTGATACTGCCGAAGGGCTAACATTGGATTCATGTTCTACCTCATTACCACAATGACTCGTATAGCCAGAGTATCGTCTGCAAGACAAAAAACTTTAGATCAAAAGACAAAAACCCGGCACACGCGAAAATGCGTAGCCAGGTTTTTATCGCCAACTAATGACTAGCTGTTGGACTTCTGGGCGTTCAAGGAAGTGAAGAACGAGGTGATGTTGCTCGCCGTCGCCTTCATTTGCCCGACCAAAAGGTCCATTGCGTTGTATTTGGCGGTCAACGTCTTGGTCATGTTGGCGACACGAAAGTCCAACGCAGTCTGCTGAGTTGAAAGGTTCTTGCTCACGCTCTGCAGGTTGGTATTGCGCTGGTCCAGCAACCCGCCCGTCTGCACATAAGGCTTGATTGCGGTACCCATGCGCGCCAGCAGGCCGTTGGTAGCATTGCTACCGTTGAACAACTGCTGCATCTGGCCGCTCATGCCGTTGATGGCCATCTTCTCGTTGAACGCCGTGGTGTTGAACGCCAGGTTGCCCGTTTTCTCGTTCGTCAGCACGCCGATCTGCGACAGCACGGCCAATGGACCGCCCGCCCCGGGAGCCGTCAGCACACCGCGGATATCGGAAATCAGTGTGCGCGACATCGAGTCGCCGGTAAACGCCGCCTGAACTGTCAGGTTGCCATCGGCATCCGCTGTCGCCTTGGACAGGGAGTTGATGGTGTTCATCAGGGTGTTGTAGGAGTCAATGAACGACTGGATCGATGTTTGTAATCCGGTGGTGTTGGTCGCGACGGTGACGGTCGCCGCAGCTGGCGGCGTACCCGGGCTCACGGACGCCAGGTTCAGGGTCAGGCCGCTGACTGCACCGGTCACCGTATTGCTCTTGCTGGTCACTGCCAGGCCATCGATGGTCAGCGATGCATCCACTGCAACCCCGTTGACAGCCCCCGAACTGGTAGCCGAAGGGTTAGCGCCCATCGGTTGGGTGCCGTCGATTTCAAGGCCGGCGATACCGCTGATCGTAAGGTCGGAACCCGCGCCAGTCTTGCTGGAGCTGATCACCAGTCGCGACGCACCACTGCTGTCGGTCACGATGTTGGCAGAAATACCGTTACTCGCCTGCGCAGAGTTGATGGCATCCCGGGTGCTCTGCAAGGTCGCATTGGCTGGAATCGTGACATCGTAATCAGTGCCATTCTGACTGATTTTCAAAGTACCACTCGGAATGGCACTGGCGGCACCGCCGGCAAAAGAAGCACTGGCGACTTTCGAGCTGGTGGCCAGGTTATTCACAACAACGCTGTAGGTACCGGCTACGGCGGTGTTGTCGGAAGTTGCACCCAGGATCGACGGGGTACCCGAAGTGGCGGTATAGCCCGCAAACGCAGGATTGGTCTTGCTACCGAGATTGGTCAGCGCCGTCTGAAAGGCCGTCAGTGCGCTTTTCAGGGAACCGACACCGGAAATCTTCAGCGTGTTGGTTTTGGTCTGAGTATCGATCTGCGTCTGTTTCGCCGATTTGTCGGCGTTGACCAGCGCAGTGACGATCGCACCGATATCCAGGCCAGAGCCTAAGCCCGTACCCGGCAAAATTGGACTTGCCATTTTTCGTCTCCCTTCAGGTTGCTGCCACTCTTTTGACCAATACCTGCGCCTAAGAACGTACAAACACTATTCATGCCAGCTATCAGACCTTGGCGTCGAACAATACGTGGCTCGCATTGCTCAGGCTTTCCGCTAGCTTGAGGGCTTCTGCGGAGGGGATTTGTCGCACGACTTCGCCCGTTTCGCTTGCAATCACTTTGACGACGACCTTTCCGGATTGCTCGTCTATCGAGAACTCCAGATTGCGCTTGATCGACTGTACGAACTTTTCGATCTGCTGCACCGCCTGCTTCAAATGGGCGTCATCCACATCCGTTTTTTTATCCGCCACTGGCGTCACTTTGGCGGCTTCAGGCTTTTCCGGCGCTTTATCCGAGACAGCGCTCGCTGGCTGGGGAGCCGGAGCCGGATAAGACACGCCAAGCTTTACGCTCATCTCCATGCCCATCACCTCTTAACGTAAAAAGCGAGAGAGCGTGACCAGCACACTCCCCCGCTTAAACTCATGCCGAAATTACTGAAGCAGCTTCAGTACAGCGGAAGGCAGTTGGTTGGCTTGAGCCAGAACCGAGGTAGAAGCCTGTTGCAAGGTTTGCTGCTTGGTCAGGTTCGCGGTTTCTGCGGCGAAGTCGGTGTCTTGTACACGGCCTTGTGCAGCAGTGGTGTTTTCCACGATGTTCTGCAGGTTGGAGATGGTGCTGGTCAGACGGTTCTGCGAAGCACCCAGGTTTGCGCGGGTGGCGTTGATCGATGCCAGAGCAGCGTCGATCGCGGTGATCGCGTTGTCGATGTTGGCAGACAGGGTAGCGGAAGTCGCACCGGTCAGAACAACAGTACCGCTGCCTACGGACAGGGATACGGCGTCGAACTTGGAGCTCAGTACCAGGTCGATGCGGTTGGCCGAGCCAGTGTTGGCGCCAACTTGCAGTTGCATGGTACCGGCCGTACCGTCCAGCAGGTTTTTGCCGTTCAGGTTGGTAGAGGCAGAGATACGAGTGATTTCGTCAGACATCTGAGCGAATTCGGAGTTGGTAGCGGTCTGGTCAGCAGTGCTGTTGGTACCGTTACGTGCTTTAACAGCCAGTTCACGCATACGCTGCAGAATGTCGGTCGAAGCTTGCAGCGCGCCTTCAGCGGTCTGGGCAACGGAGATACCGTCGTTGGCGTTCTGCACTGCCTGGTTGCCACCACGAATCTGTGCGGCCATGCGAGTTGCGATCTGCAGGCCAGCGGCGTCGTCTTTGGCGCTGTTGATTTTCAGGCCGGAAGACAGGCGAGCCATCGAAGTCGACAGCGCGTCGGTAGCACGGTTCAGGTTCTTCTGAACGTTCAACGACGTGGTGTTGGTGTTTACTGTTAAAGCCATGACGAATTCCTCGTTGGTTGGGTACTGCGGCTTCCGGCCCTGGCAACCGCCGGGTATGGCCTAGAGAACCTTCGTAATAGTTATCGTCGGGTTGGCAGGTTGCTTGAGGGCTTTTTTTAAAAAAAATGCCATCACCCTGCCACCCCCGAGAAAACAAGGGCTTAGCGCCCCTCAACCACGAAAAAATGACGCCATAAAACTGTCCAGCCCGCAAACGCCCGTGCCAAAGCAGTTGCTGCCCCTCAGTCCGGCAGGTTTTCGAGCAGCTCGATCAACTCATATTCCATGAAGTCGGCGAGCCCCAGCCAATCCTGGCGCTCCTGACAGGCCAACATTTGACTGAGCAAGGATGCCCACGCCTGCTGCACGTCCTGAGGCGCCTGCAAAAACAGGAGCTGCGCCTCATCGAACAGATCGACCATGTTCAACGCCGCTTCGACATCACGCCCCAGGCGGAACAATCCGGCGCATTGCCGGTATTGCTCGATACCTTTCGCTTGAGACTTCATTGCACGAAATCCTGATTGAACTGCGTACCGGCAATCATTGCCCCTGCCCGACTGCTGTTGAGGAAAAGGACCTGGGGATGCCTGGCAATGTAACGTTCCAGCTCGCACAGATAGCCGCGAAAATTCAACTGCGTCTTGACCTTCTGGCCGTGACCATCGTGCACCCAGTATTTGGCCTGACTCACCGGCGGCCCCAGGTCACCATCGTTCCAGCCGGTGTGGGTCCGGTTCATTGGAAAGGCAAAGTCGGCACCGAAAAGCGTGATGCGCTGCGCGCCCATCTTCACCGCCAGATCCACGGCCGGGTGAATCACACTGCCGCCCACGTTCAGCAGTGCACGGGGATGCTGTTCGCGCAACGTGGCGTAGATCGGGCTTGCGGAGTAACCACTGTAACGCTTGCCTTTCCAGGCATTGAGCATTTGTGGATCGCTCAATGGCAAGTACACCAGCGCAATATCCTCGGACGCTTCACCGGGCAGGTGCAGTACGCTGATGCGCTGGTCGATGCTCACGACCAGGTCAGGCTTGATTCCGTGCTCGCGAAGGGGCTTGTAGGCCGTATCGACACAAATGAACAGAGGTCGCGGGGATTGGTTGCGCACCGCTGCCAAGCGCTCGAAACTCCCTTCCAGGCTAGGCCCGGTGGCAATCACATAAACCTCACGCTCGGGACAAGTGCCAAACAGCCGAGCCACATCGTCGTCGGCAAGCAGTAGTCCGAGGCTGTCCTGCAGACGCTGCAGAATGACCGGCGACTGCGGGTCGAAATCACGATTGTTGAAACTCAAGTGCACTTCACTGACCAGGCGATCACGAATCTTCGCACTGTAGTCATCGGCCAGCAGCATTTCGGCGGGCAAGGCAAAAAACGGCGTGAAGATGTCGGACAGATCGCCGGCGTAGAGCAATTGCACGCGCGGATCGCCCAGCCACTGACGCTGATCGATCAGCTGTAACACCAGTGCGAAAAGCGCGCCGTTGAGAATGTGCACATAGAGTTTTTCAAGCCCGGCACGTTCCAGCAAAACCGCAGGCAAATCGCCGAAGCCGGTGCCGTAAACGTGCAACTGCAGTTTGTCGAGTGGGAGGCTGGCGGCCTGCAGTCGCGCCTCGCGCAGACGATCATGGCGGCTGGTGAGCTGGATGCCACCCACACACAACGTCGAGTCCCGCCCCTCGACCAGGTCGACCTCGATGGCCAGGCGATCTTCCGTTTTCAATCGCGCATACAGCGACGGCCAGCGCCGCTGGATAACCTGAGCATTGTCTTCAAAGCATTCGCTCATGCTACCTCGCATTCCTTACAAGCAAAAAAGCGCTCAAGGTTAACCCTTGAGCGCTTTTTTGTACCGGCCTTTTTATTAAAGGACTTTCACTCAAGGGCGATAGATGATCGCCGAACCCCATGACAGCCCCACACCGAAACCGCTGAGCGCAACGCGCTTCCATTCGGAATCGAGAATATGTTTTTCCAGCAGCAATGGAATGCTCGACGACACCGTGTTACCGGTCTCGACCATGTCCTTGATGAACTTCTGCGGGCACTCTTCGAAGCGCCGCGCGACTGCATCGACAATCGCCGCGCTGCCCTGGTGAATGCAGAACGCATCGATGTCGTCGGCGCTCAGTTGCGACTCGCCGAGCAACTCATGCAAATGTGCCGGCACCTTGAGCAGTGCGAAGTTGAACACCTGGCGACCGTTCATGAAGAACACACCGTCGGTGACTTTCAAATGTGGAGCGCCGGAACCATCGGTGCCGAACTTGGCCTTGCCCAGTGCCCAGGTCGGGTTATCACCCATCCAGGTAGCCGTGGCCGCATCGCCGAACAGCATGGTGGTGTTGCGGTCTTCGGGGTCGACGATCTTCGAATACGGGTCGGCAGTGATCAACAGGCCGTTCTTCAGGCCAGCGGCTTCCATGAAGCCCTTGATCGCATAGATGCCGTAGACGTAACCGGAACAGCCCAGGGAAATATCGAACGCGGCGACGCTGGTCGGCAGGCCGAGTTTGTCCTGCACGATGGCCGCGGTATGCGGCAGGCCTTCTTCGTCACCGTTCTGGGTGACGACGATCAACGCATCGATGGATTCACGTTTCAGATCAGGGTTGCTGGCAAACAGCGCATTGGCCGCTTCAACGCACAGATCGGAAGTTTCCTGATCAACGCCCTTGCGCGGCAGGAAAGCCGAACCGATCTTGCCCAGGATGAATTCTTCATCCTTCTCGAATTTTGCACCTTGTGCGTAATTGTCCACGCCGGCTACAGGAACGTAGCTCGCAATGCTCTTTATGCCAATCATTACGGCTTCCCAATAATAAACAGCCCAATACCACCACTCGCAGCAATCGAGGGGCGCCGACAAACCTGGATTTCCGTCGCACCAAGGCGACGGCCGGGAAGCATAAAGGGCCATCACTGAACCCGATAAAGGGTCAGGCGCCATCTTCCCGGTCAATACAATACAGTGAAGATGCCCGTTCTGACTCGCAGGTCACGCTATTTTGCCGAATCAGCTCGGCAACGGGTCATTCGACCAACGACCAGTCCAGTGCTGTTCCACGCTTGATAGCCTGACGGGAACGGCGTCCCAGGAGGCTTTGCGCATGCTTGGGCGCCAGCCCGAGCCCCGGACGGATGGCTCTCAGATTTGTCCCGTCGAAGGGCTCGCCGGCCTCCATGTCCCGGGTCACATACAACGACCGACGGTACACCACGGATTGGCGCTCAGCCTCGGTGACGCCGTAATGCACCTGCCCCATGGCTTGCCAGGCGCGTTCGGTTTCGATCACCAGGCTGGCCAGTTCGGAAGGCTCCAGAGAGAAACTGGCGTCGACGCCACCCGCCGCTCGCTCGAGGGTGAAATGCTTTTCCACCACCGTTGCCCCCAGTGCCACCGCCGCCACGGACACACCGACGCCCATGGAGTGATCGGACAGCCCCACTTGGCAATCGAACAACTCGCGCAGATGAGCAATCGTGCGCAGGTTGCTGTTCGCGGGTGATGCCGGATAGGTGCTGGTGCATTTGAGCAGCACCAGATCCTTGCACCCGGCCTCGCGGGCGGTGCGCACGGTTTCATCGAGTTCGGCGATGCTGGCCATGCCGGTGGAAATGATCAGCGGCTTGCCTGTCGCGGCCGCCCGGCGTATCAGCGGCAGATCGGTGTTTTCGAAACTGGCGATCTTGTAGGCCGGCACGTCGAGGCTTTCGAGGAAGTCCACGGCGCTGTCATCGAATGGCGTGGAGAACGCCAGCAAGCCCAGTTCCCTGGCGCGAGCGAAAATCGGCGCATGCCATTCCCAGGGCGTGTGGGCCTTTTCGTACAACGCGTACAACGAAGTACCGGCCCACAGGCTGTTCGGGTCCTTGATGAAAAACGCGCCCTCGGCCAGGTCCAGGGTCATGGTGTCGGCGGTGTAGGTCTGCAGCTTCAACGCATGGGCACCGGCCTTGGCCGCGGCCTCGACGATTTGCAGCGCCATGTCCAGGGACTGGTTATGGTTGCCGCTCATCTCTGCAATGATGAATGGCGGCGCATCGGCACCGATCAGGCGTTCGCCAATCTTGAAGCTAGTCATCTGTGTGATCCTTCAATACGCGCGTGAACGCGCAGGCACTCTGGGTAAAACCGGCTTCGCGAAAGACGCTCAGCGACGGCCGGTTAGCAGGCAACACCTGGGCGGTGAGCGACTCCAGTTCTGGCCAGTGGGCCTTCACAACGTCCTCCCCACGGGCCAGCAACGCCCTGCCCCAGCCCAGGCCGAACCGGCCTTCGAACAGATAGATCGACACCTCGGCGGTAAAACCACGCAGGTCATAACGCAGCACACCGACCGGACCGTCATCGGCCTCGGCAATCAACAACAGCCGCCGGGGATTGCTCAGGCTCGCCGTCAGCCAGTTCTGATGCGCGGGCCATTCGATCACGCCGGTCTCCAGCGACCAGCGACGCACGGCCTCGGTGTTGCGCCCGTCGAACAACAGCTGCGCATCACCCGGGGTCGCCGGGCGCATCCTCAGCACCGCGCCGGCCAGCGTCGCCGCTACCCGCTGCGCGCCACGACCATCGACCAACAGTCGAGATTGTTGCGCCAGGCTCTGGCGCAGACCCTGGTTACCCGCGACAAAGCCGATGGCCAGGCGCAACTGCTCGACACTGACCTGCTCGCGGGCGCCCATGAACACATGGGCACCCGCGGCCGCCATGACCTCGCCGTTGGCCTGCTGGTTGTTCGATACGGCAATGCAAATCGTCGGCAGCCCCATGGCTGCGCGCTCCCAACTGGTGCCGCCACCCGCCCCGACAAACAGGTCGGCTTCGGTCATCAATCGATAAAAGTCGCTGACAAAACTGTGCAGGCGCCAATGCGGGCGACTCGCCGCCATCACCTGCATCTGCGCCCAGGCCGGATTATCCGCACCGGCGACAAAATCGACCTCCAGCTCGACAAAGTCCGCCAGCGCCTGCATCGCATGATAGGTCTGCATGGCCGCGTCGAAACCGCCGAAATTCACCAGCACACGCCGGGCCTGGGGCTTGATTTCGATGGCCGGGCAACAGAACTCGTCGCGCAACATGGCAAACCGCGGGCCGAACAATGTCCGGCAGCCTGGCGCCAGCAGCGAGGTATAAGCCTCTGGCGTACCCGAGAGATTCTGGTTCAGCAGCAAATCGGCGCTGTAGGTCCGCGTGGCGAGGTCATCTACCACGGCGATCCGTGGCGCCCAGCGCCGCGCAGCCGTCTGCCAGTGATGATCGAGGCCGTAGTGATCGACAATGATCCAGTCGAACGCCGGCTGGTGTTCCAGCAACGGCTCGAGCGCGGCGATGTCCACCTGCCATGGCAGCATGGATTCGATGGCTTGTTGCGGGTCTTCATCGCTGTAGCGCTCGGGCAGCGCGAAGGTTTCGAAACCTTCGGCCCGCAGTGCCTCCACTCGATGCCCTGGTAACAGGCGACAGGCGAAAGCCACATGACTGCCCTGCCTGCGCAATACCCGGGCCAGGCACAGGCAGCGTGCGATGTGGCCGCTGCCGATGGTCGGCGAGGCGTCGGAACGAATCAGCACTCTCATTGCAGCTCACCTCCGGCTTTGAGCGCGGCATACAGGTATTCCGCGCGTTTCCAGTCCTGCGGTGTGTCGATGTCCTGCACCAGATGCCGCGGCAGGATGACCGGCAGGCTGTACGGCGAATACAGCACCTCGCCCCGCAGCCAGGCATCGCTGCGGCCCCAGTAGAACTGCCCGGCATCCTGATAGGCGATCGACAAATCCTGGGAGCGGGTATCGCGATACTGCGGATACAGTGCCGTCAATGCACCGTGATCATCAAGGGTCAGGGCTCGCTGAACCGGGAAACCGAAGTCGCACACCGAGAAGGCGAAAGACTTGTCGGGATGCTGTTCCAGCAGGCTCAGCCCCTGGGCAAGAAATCGCGCTTGCAACAACGGCGCGGTCGCGTAGATGCAACAGGCACGATCAAACTTATCACCCTGTTCACCCAAGGCTTGCAGGGCATGGGCGATCACCGCTGCGGTACCCGTGAAGTCATCGGCCAGTGCCGCCGGGCGCATGAAGGGCACCTGGGCGCCACAGTCCCGCGCCAGCCCGGCGATTTCCTCGTCGTCGGTGCTGACCACCACCCGGGAAAACAACCCGGACTCCAGGGCGACCTGAATCGAGCGGGCAATCATCGGCACACCGGCGAACGGCTTGAGGTTCTTGCGGGGTATGCGTTTGCTGCCACCGCGGGCCGGGATGATGGCGACGTTGTTCAACGGCGTTTTTCCAGGACAAACCAGGTGATGTCATCCACAGGGAATTGCCGATCGCGGTGGTAACCGAAACCGTAGTCGACCAGTTGCAGGTCGTCATAGCGATCGAGCATTTCACCGGCAAAATCGCGCTTGAACAACTTGCCGCTGTTGCCGCGATACGGGACCTCGACCGGCGCCGGGTTGTAGTACTCGGCGATCAGTATGTAGCGCTGGCTCAGCTCATACAGTTGCGCGTACGCGGCCGGCAGCAACTCCGGCGCCAGGTGAATCAGCACGCCTTTGCTCAGGGTCAGGTCGAAGGTGCGTTCCCGGGGGAAGTCGAACAGCGAACCCTGCCAGATCTGTGCAATACCCAACGCCCGGGCCGCGGCGCAAGCACCGGCATTGATCTCCACGCCGAACAACTCGCAGCGGGGCAACAGCTGACGCAGGGCCTGCAGATTGTTGCCGGCATTGGTGCCCAGTTCCACCAGGCTGTCGATGTGCCCGACCCGTGTCAGCGCCTTGGCGAACAACGCCAGGTTGGCCGCCACCAGCGGCTGCCCGATATTGCGCTCAACGTACTGGTTGCCGAATTCGCCCTGCCAGAATGTTTCCTGTTCGGTCAGTTCACGCATCACACATTTCCCACGCGCCGCAATGGCTGGATTATTTCGATCAGCTGCCGCATCTGCTCGACCACGTAGTCCTGTTGCTCATCACTGAGCAACGGATACAACGGCAGGCTGATGGCTTCGGCGTAGTAACGTTCGGCCTGCGGAAAATCACCTTCGGCGAACCCGAGATCACGATAGTAAGGCTGCAAATGTACGGGAATGTAGTGCAGGTTCACACCGACCCCGGCAGCTCGCAAGCCCTCGAACACCTCACGATGAGTGAGATTGATCTGATCGAGTTGCAGGCGCACCACATACAGATGCCATGACGACTCGGCCTCCGGTTGTGCAGCGGGCAGGGTCAGCGGCAAATACGCCAGCAAGCGCTCATAACGCGCCGCCAGTTCACGCCGACGCTCGATGAACTCATCCAGTTTGCTCAACTGCGACAAACCAAGGGCCGCTTGCAGGTCGGTAATGCGGTAGTTGAAGCCCAGCTCCACCTGCTCGTAATACCAGGGGCCGTGGCTGGGTCCGGTCATTTGCTGCGGATCCCGGGTCATGCCGTGGCTGCGCAAGCGTTGCAAGCGCTCGGCGAGTTGCGGGCTGTTGGTCATGACCATGCCGCCCTCGGCACTGGTGATGATCTTCACCGGATGAAAGCTGAATACGGTCATCGCGGCAAACTCGCCACAACCCACCGGACGCCCGGCGTAGGACGCACCAGCGGCATGGGCCGCGTCTTCGATCACCGTAATGCCGTATCGCCTGGCCAGTGCGGCAATCCTGCGCATGTCGCAGCTCTGCCCCGAGAACGCCACGGCCACCAGGACTTTCGGCAACCGGCCTTCACGCTCGGCCCGTTCCAGCTTGACGGCCAGCGCAGCGGCATCGAGGTTCCAGGTCAGCGGGTCGATGTCGACAAAATCCACCTCGGCACCGCAGTAGCGACCGCAGTTTGCCGAGGCGAGAAAGGTGTTCGGTGTCGTCCACAGCCAGTCGCCCGGGCCGAGCCCCGCTGCCAGGCAAGCGATGTGCAGGGCCGCCGTGGCATTGCACACCGCCACGGCATAACCGGCCTCGCAGCGTTCGGCCATCGCTCGCTCGAAGCGCTCGATGGTCGGCCCCTGGGTCAGCCAGTCAGACTGCAATACACCGACCACGGCGTCGATATCCGCCTGATCGAGGCTTTGCCGAGCGTAAGGAATCATGCTGGCAACCAGACACGCACCAGTGCGTCCCGGATGATCCGACACCCGAACGAACCGGTCCCGCCTGCGATGAAAATCGATTTTCCGTTGAACATGCCTTGAATCCTTATACCTGTTCGCCGGGCCTAGCCGAGCATCTGCGCCCAGTTCACCAAAGCACTTTCGCCCAGGGCGAAGCCTTTGCCGCTCAAGGCCAGGTTGGCGTTATAGGCCTGGTCCTGGGCAAAGGCTGCCGCCCACTTGTCACGCAGCGCATCGAGGGCCTGCGGCACCTGAGGCACTTCACCCGAATGAATGACCTGTACCAGCGGCGTCCACACGGTGAGGTAACCGGCCTGACCGGCCCTGAGGCACAGATCGACGTCACTCAAGCCGTCGGCGAAGGTCACGCTGTCCAGACCGTCCAGTTCGTCGAACAACGCTTTGCGCACCATCAGGCACACCTTCGACACCGCCGAGTAGTTCTGCTCCAGGGCCAACCGGTGCAGGTAACCTTCGGCGCCATGTTTTTCACCGACAAAGGCTGAGCCCACACCACCGTTCATGCCGAGAATCAGGCCGGCCTGGGTGACCTTGCCGTCGCGGTCGATCAACTTGGGACCGACCACGCCGACTTCCGGACGCTGGGCGTGATTGAGCAGCGATTCAAGCCAGTTCGGGTTGACCACTTCACCGTCGGCGGCCAACAGCACCAGGTACTCGCCCTGCGCCTGCTGGCTGGCCGCGTTGTACAACGCCACATCGCTGAGGGTCTGGTCGGCACGCAGCACGCTGACTTTTGGATGCTGGTAAGTACCGATCCAGTCATTGACCTCGGCTGACTGATTCGGGTTGGCCGCAATCAGCACTTCGTACTGGATGTAGCGGGTACGCAGCAACACAGCTTGCAGGCACTGTTGCAGCGCCACCAGGTCATCCCCGGCCGGCAGGATGATCGACACCAGCGGACGCTCGGTGTGGCGGTAATCGATCTGATAAGTACCCGGCACCGTCGAAGTGATCTTGGCCTTGTAGCCACGATTGCCCAGGTGGCGCAACAACGCCAGGCGCTCATCGGCGTTTTCTTCCAGCGCCGGCGCCCGGGCAATCACCAGCGGCTCATCCAGGTGGGCCAGCCCGTTGAGGCCACCCTGCTCGATGATGCGCAGCAGCAGGTCGAATTCCAGGGCCTTGCTGAAGTCGGGCTGGTAGCCGCCGACTTCAAGGAACACTTCCCGACGGATCAACCAGTGACGCGCCATCAAGGCCGGCAGGCTTTGCAGCAAATCCAGATTGAAGCCAGGGCGGAACACGTCCACCAGTGCGCCTTCGGCGGTGCGCTGGATTTCGTCGGTGGCGACGGCGCGGCAGTCCGCGGCAGACAGCAGCTCCAGGCTGGCACGCAACAGGCCACCGGCAGTGAATTCGTCGCCGGCTTCGGCCAGCATCAACCAGTCGCAAGGCGACTGACGAGCACTCTGGTTCAGCTTGTCGACGTAGTTGCTTTGGGTAACACGGACAAAGTGCAGAGTGTTCTGCGCCGTGGTCGCCGCCGGTGCTTCACCGGTGGTGAAGACCACGATCTTGAACGCCTTGCCGTGGCCTTCGAGCAGGCTGTCGAGGCTGACCTGCAGCTTGTCGATATCGTTATCCAGGTCCAGCAGGAAGATCCCGAACTGTGGACCACCGTCGTTGGCCGCCAGGTGCCGGGCGATCGACTCTGCCTCATGGGCATCGGGCTGACGGGGCGCAAGCCACTTGAGCAAACGACCGGAGAGCATCTTGTCGAACGTCGCACGATTACCCTCGAGCGACACCGCCTCCAGACGTGCAGCCCAATCGCGCAGGGTCTGCGCCTCTTCGTCTTCACCCAGCAATTCCAACTGAGCCGCCAGACGCTTGACCACCGTGCGATTGAACACGTTGCTGTCGTGGGCTTGCCACAAACGGTCGACCACACTTTCCGGCGTGTCATTGTTGCGCGCCAGCATCAGGCTCTGCTGACGGGTCCAGATACCTTCCAGGCCTGCCAACTGAACGCGTCCGGCCGGCATGGCGTGCAACAGGAATTCGAACTGGGTCAACTGATCAAAAAACTGTTGATTGTAGAACGGCATTTCGACGTACTGCTTGGGGCCGAAACGGCGCTCAGGGCCTTTCTCGACGCTCGTCCAGGCGGACTCGATAATCAGCTCGGTGGTCAGTGCGCGACCGGTGCGCAAGCTATCGGCCAGGGCTTCAAAGCTTTGCAGCGCGAACTGCCGGCCTTGCTCCGGGTCTTCGTTTTGAACGTGAGTCGGTAGCCCGAAGAGGAAATCGGCAAAGGCCTCGCGCTCGGCGACCGTCTTGGCATCGGTATGCGCCAGCGTGTGGAAGATCTCGGTGTTGTGGTCCGAATACCCGTAGTTCATCTCCCGCACCACATACGGGATCGGCAGAATCCGCGCCTTGCCCCGCGCCAGCATGTAGTACGTGTGACCGATTTCCTGCCATTGGAAGGACGTATCCTGAGGCATCACCTGATACCAGTCACGTACCAGGTCGGTGCGTTGTACGGCATAGAAAGGCGGCAGGTACTGGTGCATGTAATCGAGCACACGCTCCTCGGCGTGCTCGGACGAATAGTCTTCGCAAACCTTCTTGTCACGCCGAAAGTAGCTGACGCTGTTGGGTTGCGACAGGTACATCATGCTGTAGCCGTGGCACAGGCCGTAGTCGGGATTGGCCTCCATGAATGCCACGGCGGCGCGCAAGGCATCATGCACATGGAAGTCATCGTCGGCAGCGAACACCATGAACGGTGTGGTCACTTGCTCCACGCCAAAGGCCAGCTTGGCGCGAACGCCCCAGTAGCCAAACTGCGGGACATGCTGGTAATCCACATTTTCAAACTGCCCGGCCAGGCTTGGCTGACCTTCGGTCGAAGAGTCCAGCACCAGAATCCTGCAAGGCAAGCCGCTATAGAAACGTGCCGCACGGCGCAAAAATGCCGGCCGCTCGTGAGACATCAGCACCACGGTCAACTGTTCGTTGAGTGCCAACCCGTGTTCAGAATTGTTCTTGCCTTGCATACATTTCCCCACAACGGCGAATCGCCGAAAAAACCCAACGATGTCTTGTCGATTACCGCACGCGACGCAGGTAGCCATCCGGCGCGACGGTGATCAACAGCTTGCTGTGAATGGCCCGGTCGATTTCAAAATCGCGGTTTTCTTCCAGGTAGGCCCATACCGCAGTTTTCGGGTTGTCGCCCTTGCCCCACGGACGGTCCGGGAACGCATCTTCCGGCATGTCTTCAACCACGGTATCCATCACCACGCAGTAGCTGCCCACCGAGGTCATCGGTGCATAGGCACGCAGCTCTTCGAGTACGTGCTCGTGGGTGTGGTTGGAGTCCAGGACCACCAGCACTGTCTTGCCTTCGACGCGCTGACGGACCTGCTCGACGATCGCCGGATCAATGCTCGAACCCTGGATCATCCGGATCCGCTTGCTCATCGGGTGCGCTTCGATTGCCTCACGGTTGTGCTGGCGGATATCGATGTCGACGCCCAGCACTTCGCCATGGCCGATCAGTTCCAGCATCGAGGCGTAAAACACCAGCGAGCCGCCGTGGGCGATACCGGTCTCGACGATGATGTCCGGCCGCAGCGTCCAGATGATCTCCTGCATGGCGACCATGTCCTGGGGGAACTGAATGATCGGGCGGCCCATCCAGCTGAAGTTGTAGGTGTACTTATGCCTGGCAGTCGTGCCAACCCAGTCCAGCGACGTGGCTTGCAAGGCTTTGTCCTGTTGCAGGCCTTCGATGTTGTCTTTTACTTCTTCACGAAACTGCTCATGAGGATTCATTACAGACTCTCCGGAAATTAGTCGCGGTGGTTACTTGAAAACCCGACCGTCTTGAAAGGAAGCAGGATTGGTCTTGATGGTTTTGGCGGGGCTGCCCACCACAACCGCATAGTCTGGAACGTCTCTGGTCACCACGGCGCCCGCACCGATGGTGACCCAACGACCGATGCGCAAACGCGGCAGGATCGTGGCGTTGGTGCCGATGAAGGTGCCGTCACCGATCTCGACACAACCGGCAATGCAGACACCGGGAGCCATGAACACCGAATGGCCGACCTGCCCCTCATGCCCGACCACGCTGCCGGCGCTGATACTGGTGTTGTCACCCAGGCTGACTTGCGCCTGCATGATCACGCCCTCTTGCAGATAGGTGCCGACGCCCATGGTGATCATCGTCAGATCGATGCCCGGGTGGATGAAGTTGCCCAGGGTGCCGCCGGCCTCGACGATCTCGCAGGTGGTCCGGTAACGCAGCGCCGTGCTGCCAGTGATCAAATTGACAAAGCGTGCGTCGGGGCCTTTCAGCTCGGCCACCTTGTCGGTGCCCCCCACCACCGGCACGCCATGAAACAGCGTGCCTTGCTTGGCCGGATCGTTATCGAGAAAGGCGAACTGCACGTCCGGCTGGCTGCGTTGCAGGGTGAGGATCATCCGTACCGCTTCAGGATTGGCCGCCCCCAGCAGGTAAACCTTCATAGTCGGGTCCTTTTGAGTACCAGCGCGCGCAGCACCTCGATGACCCGGTGCTGATCGTCATCGGTCATGTCGTGGTAACTCGGCAGATTGATCGCGCGCTCCGGCAGCGAATGCGCCACGGGCGAGTCGGCCGTCAGTTGGCTGAACATCGGCAAGGACGACAGCGGCCAGAAGAACACCCGCGCGTCGATATCGGCGGCCTGGAAGGCTGCGCTCAACCTGTCCCGCGTGATCCCCAGCTCGCGGTCAAAGACCACGGTGGGCATCCAGTAACCGTTGCGCGCATGTTCGGGCTCAGGGTTCATGGACAAGCCCGGCAACGACGCCAACGCCTCGGCGTAGTGGGCGAAGATTGCTCGCTTGCGTTCGATCAGCTCGTCGATCCGCTCGACCTGTGCGCAACCGACGGCCGCTTGCAGGTTGCTCATCTTGTATTTGAAACCGAGGAAATCCGGCCAGAACTGTTTGCTGCTGCCCGCCACCCGGCCATGGTTGGACAGGGTCAGTACGCGGTCATACAGGGCCTTGTCCGACGTCACGAAGATGCCGCCTTCGCCAGTGGTCATGGTCTTGGTGCCGTGAAAGGAAAACGCACCGAACGCACCCAGGGAGCCGGCTGCGTAACCACGCCACTGCGAGCCGATCGCCTCGGCCGCGTCTTCGATGACCGGCAGGCCAAACTCGCGACCGATGGCCAGCAACGCATCCATGTCGCAGAGATTGCCGTAGAGGTGCACCGCCAGGATCGCTTTGGTCCGTGGGGTGATCGCCTGGCGAACCTGCTGCGGGTCGAGGCACCAACTGTCGGCCAGCACGTCGACGAACACCGGCGTCGCGCCCAGATAGGTGATGGGCGCGGCCGAGGCGATCCAGTTGGTATCGGCGAGGATCACCTCATCGCCGGTACCGATGCCCAGCGCCGCCATGCCCATGTGCAGCGCCCCGGTGCAACTGGACGTTGCAATCGCGTACGTCGCACCCAGGTGCTCGGCAAAGGACTTTTCGAAGCGCGTCAGGTACTCGTAGCAGCGCTCTCCCCAGCCATGGCGGACGGCATCGAGTACGTAGTCAGCTTCCAGCTCACCGACACTGGGTTTGGTGTAATGAATTCGGCTCATCGAATGATCAACTCGGGAATGGCAATGACAAAACGACCGTCCCATGCACGGATGCCGGCAAAGGCCTGGGTGATCTCATCCAGCAGGTTCCACGGCAGCACCAGCACGTAGTCCGGTTTTTCGATGTCGATCTGTGCCGGCGACACGATCGGAATGCGGCTACCGGGCAGATACTTGCCTTGCTTGTGCGGGTTGGCATCGGCCACCCAGGCCAGCAGGTCCGGCTTGACCCCGGCGTAGTTGAGCAGGGTGTTGCCCTTGGCGGCGGCGCCGTAGCCGACCACGCGCTTGCCATCGGCCCTGGCCTGCAACAGGAAACGCAGCAGGTCATGCTTGATGCGCTCGGCGGCGGGCGCCAGGGTCGCGTAGTACCCAGGGGTTTTCACCCCGGCGGCGAGTTCGGCCTGCAGTTGTTTCCGGACCGCCGGTTGCACTTCCCGACGCTCGCCATCCACCCGCTGGACGAACACCCGCAGCGAACCGCCATGGGTCGAGAGCTGACTGACGTCGAACACTTGCAGGCCATTGCGCTCGCACAAGGTCTGCACAGCGGTCAGCGACAGGTAGGAATAATGCTCGTGGTACAGCGTGTCGAACTGCTGGCCGGCCATCAGCGTCAGCAGTTGCGGAAATTCGAAGGTCGCCACACCCGTCGGCTTGAGCAGGGTCGCGAAACCGCCGAGAAAATCATTGATGTCCGGGACGTGGGCCAGCACGTTGTTGGCGGCCATCAGGTCGGCGCCCCAGCCTTCGCTTTTCAGCTGCGCGGCCGTGTCGCGACCGAAAAACAGTTCACGAATCTCCAGGCCTTTTTCCCGCGCCGCTTGCGCGGTGCTGCGGGTCGGCTCGACGCCCAGGCAAGGGATGCCGCGCCTGGCCACGTACTGCAACAGGTAACCGTCGTTGGCCGCGACTTCCACCACACGGCTATCGGTGCTCAGGCCGAAGCGTTCGACCATCTCGGCCACATAACGCTCGGCATGGGCCAGCCAGGTGCTGGAGAACGAACTGAAATAGGCGTACTCGGCATCGAACAGGCTGTCGGCGCTGGTGTAATCCTCGGTTTGCACCAGCCAGCATTGCTGGCACACGGCAACCTTCAACGGCACCCATTGTTCGGCCTGCTCCAGCTGGTCGACACGCACGTAGGCGTTGGACGGTGGCGAGGTGCCCAGGTCAATCAGCGGCAGGGTCAGCGCAGTCGCGCAACCACGGCAGTTCATAGTCGCACTCCGGCAAAGTGTTCATCGAGCGCCGGATGACTCGCATCGCGCACCGACAGATTATTGACAGGCAACGGCCAGGCAATCGCCAGCCGTGGATCGAGCACCGACAACCCGCCTTCGTGTTCCGGCGTGTAGTCGTTGCTGTGCAGGTAAAGCAGCTCGGCGTCGGCGCTCAGGGTCTGGAAGCCGTGGGCGAACCCGGCCGCAATCAACAGGCTGCGGCCATCACCGGCACGCAAGTGTTCGGCGTGCCAGTGCAGAAAGGTCTCGGAGTCGGGACGCAGATCCACCGCGACATCCCAGACTTCACCACGCAGGCAGGTGATCAACTTGGCTTCCGGCGCACGGGCATTCTGGTAATGCAGGCCACGCACGCTGCCGCGTTCGCGGGTGCAGGAGTGATTGATCTGGCGGATATGAAACGACTGGCCAAACGCACCGAGGCTGCCTTCGCAAAACAACCGGGAAAAGTGCCCGCGCTCGTCTTCGAAGCGTTTGTGCTGCACGCTGAACAAACCGCTCAGCGGCAACGCCTTCAGCAGAAATTCACTCACAGCGCGCCTCGGTACAGGTTCAATTGCGCCAGGCTGATGGCGCGCATGTCATCGCCGTTCTGCCACGCCAAATGCCAATCCAGGGTCTGGGTCAGGCACTGCTGCAACGACCAGCGCGGTTGCCAGCCGAGCAATTGACGGGCGCGGCTGCTGTCCAGGCGCAGCAGGCCGGCCTCATGCAAATCGCTCGGTTCGATGCGTAGCCCGCGTGCCTGCGGCCAGCGGCTGGCGAGCAGTTCGACCACTTCACCGACGCTGCACATGTCCGCCTCGCCAGGGCCGAAATTCCACGCCCCGGCAAATTGCGGGCCTTGCTCATACAGGCCGGCAGCCAATTGCAGATAGCCGGCCAGCGGTTCCAGCGCGTGCTGCCATGGGCGCACCGCCTGCGGATAGCGCAAGGTCACGGGTTCATCCGCCGACCACGCCCGCAGCACGTCGGGAATCAACCGCTCCGGGGCGAAATCGCCACCACCGAGCACGTTGCCGGCGCGCGCCGTGGCCAGCGCCAGACCGTGCTCGGCGTGCTTTTGCGGCGCAAAGAACGAGGCGGCATAGGATTGCGCCAGCAATTCGCAGCACGCCTTGCTGCTGCTGTAGGGATCGTGACCGCCCAACGCTTCGTTTTCGCGGTACGGCCACAACCATTCCTGATTGGCGTAGACCTTGTCGGTGGTTACCAGCACGCAGGCGCGCACACCGCCCACCTGACGGATCGCTTCGAGCAGGTTGAGCGTGCCCATGACGTTGCTGGAATAGGTGCCCAACGGGTCGCGATAACCTTCGCGCACCAGCGGCTGGGCCGCCAGGTGCAGGACGATTTCCGGCCGGGTCTCGGCGATCAGCTCCAGCAAGGCCCCGAGGTCACGCAAGTCGCCGCGCTGATCGTTGATGCCTTCATGCACCCGCGCCAGTTCGAACAGGCTCGGCTCGGTGGACGGATCGAGGGAAAACCCGCTGACCTCGGCACCCAGACTTTGCAGCCACAACGTCAGCCAACTGCCCTTGAACCCGGTGTGGCCGGTGACCAGCACCCGCTTGCCGCGCCAGAATTGCGGGCTCAGGCCCATTGCTTCCATGGGGCCTCCCCGCTCTGCCACAACGCTTCCAGGTGATTCTTGTCACGCAGGGTGTCCATCGGTTGCCAGAAACCGTCGTGCTGGAACGCCATGAGCTCGCCACGCTCGGCCAGACCATCCAGCGGTCCGGACTCCCACGAGGTCTCGTCGCCGTCGATCAGCGGCAGCACCTTGGGCGACAGGACGAAGAACCCGCCATTGATCCAGCCACCGTCGCCGCGAGGCTTTTCGGTGAAGCCCAGGACACGGTCGCCATCGCGATTGAGCGCGCCATACCGGCCGGGTGGTTGCACTGCGGTGACGGTCGCCAGTTTTCCGTGCTGGAGATGAAAATCCACCAACGCGCCAATGTTGAGGTCCGAGACGCCGTCGCCGTAGGTAAAACAGAAGGCCTTTTCGTCTTCGAGGTAGCGTCGGGCGCGGCGCAATCGGCCGCCGGTCATGGTCTCTTCGCCGGTGTCGATCAGCGTGACGCGCCATGGCTCGCTGTAGTTCTGGTGAACATCCATGCGGTTGTTGCACATGTCGAACGTGACGTCGGAGGTGTGCAGAAAGTAGTTGGCGAAGAAGTCCTTGATCGCATAGCCCTTGTAGCCAAGGCAGATCACGAAATCGTGGATCCCGTGAGCGGAGTACTGTTTCATGATGTGCCAGAGAATTGGCTTGCCGCCGACCTCGATCATCGGCTTGGGCTTGAGGTGCGACTCCTCGCTGATCCGCGTACCCAGGCCACCCGCCAAAATAACTGCCTTCATCCCCTTCCTCTCTTGTTCGTCACAGGGCTCAGCCAAGCTGTATCAAGCTTTTGCGGGCCATCAGGGTTAAACCTGCTGCCGTTCAGGGCGCATCCGGACTCACCGGAAGTGCTCGTTTTATGGCGATATAAGGGGGACTTGCAGGAAACGCGCCAGCTCTTTCAATCCGCTACCGGGCAATGCTTGGCGGGCATCTTCAACGCTGATTGCAAAGTCTGGCGGCAAAAAAAAGGCAGGCGACTCAACGTCGCCTGCCTGGTCGGGATCGATGCGCGAACGGTCAGTCCGCCAGCCAGCCATTTTCCCAGTAGCGCAAATTGTCGCCGCGCAGCACGTAGTCACGCAGCACGATCTCGCGCAACTCATCGCCCATGCGATAGCTGGCGTCCGGATCGGCCAGGTGCATGCGGATCGCCTGCAGCCATTCATCCGTGGAGTTGGTCTTGATCCGGGTGCACGGCAGGTAGCCGCGATAGGCTTCGGTGTCGGTACAGATCACCGGGTAACCGCAAGCGCCATACTCCAGCAGGCGCAGGTTGCTCTTGCAGTCGTTGAAGATGTGGAATTCCAACGGCGCCAATGCCAGATCCAGGTTCAGGCTGGCCAGTTTGGCCGGGTACACATCCAGCCCGATCACCCCGTGAAACTCATGCATGTACGGACGCAAATCGTCCGGGCACATGCCGAAGAATACCCAGTCGACTTCATTGGCCAGTTCGCGAACCACATCGGCGATGACCGCCAGGTCCCCGTGGTGGCTGGTGCCGCCCCCCCAGCCGACCCGGGGCTTTTTCGAAGTGCGGCGCTGACTGCGCAAGTCGGTCCACAAGTGCGACGCCAACATGTTGGGCACCACGCGAATGTCCTGATGCATGTCTGACAACGCGTTACCCAGCGGCTCGGTGGAGACCACCACGCGATCGCACATGCCGATGGCGCGCCGGACCAGCGCCTCCATTTCATCCTTGCCCGGCATATTGCGGATATGCGCATTGCGGTGCGGAACGTTGATCACGAAGTCATCCAGCTCATAGATACGTCGCGCGCTGGAGTATTTTTGCAGGCTCGGGATTTCGTTGATCGGACCTTCGGAATAGCGCCCCTGCAAGATGATCACGTCAGGCGAATGGCGCTCGACCTCGATGATGGTCGGCAGGTTGTAATGAATCCGCCCGTGCGCCCTGCCGGCGGCCTCCAGCTCGATCAGCGGTTGCGTGACCCGGTAATGGCCGATGGCGGACGCGTTGACCGGCAACGCGAGAATCTTCGGCAGCTGAGCCTTGGAAAACGGGCTCCAACCGGATCGCAAACCGGGCTCGAGACTGAAGCTTGCACCGCCCAATCCCTGCAACGCCAGGTTGGTGTTGTAGGCCGGATCACGGGCCACGATCGGCAGCCAGCGCTTATAGAAAACTTCCTGCTCCTGCTCGCCCCGGGCCTGGTCACCTTCTTGCGCAGCCACCGCCGGTTGCGCGCCCAAGGCCAGTTGAGCGTGAGGCGTCCACACCACCAGATAACCTTCCTGGCCAACCCGCAGGCACAGGTCCACTTCGTTGAGGGACTGCGCCAGGCCCTGCTCGTCCAGGCCACCGACGGCGTCAAAGACCGCTTTGCGCACCATCAGGCAATCGCCGCCGACGGCACTGAAATTGTGAGCGACCTGCAAGCGGTACATGTACCCCGCTGCGTGCAGCATCTCACCATGGAACGGCATGCCGGCCGGCCCTTGCAACCCGAGAATCAGGCCGGCATGCAGCACGCGACCATCGGGGTTGAACAGCTTGGCCCCCACCACACCGACTTCCGGACGTTGTGCATGATTGAGCAACTCGCCCAGCCATTGCGCCTGGGTGATCACCGTGTAGGGATTGAGCATCAGCACGTACTCGCCAGCGGCCTGCTGCACGGCAAAGTTGCGCACCGCCGCCGCATTACCCTGCAACTCGCAGCGCAGCACCCGGATCCGCTCACTGCCCAATTGCGCCATGCCGGCGAACCAGTCAAGCGCCTCGGCGCTCTCGCTACCGTTGTCCACCAACAGCAACTCGTATTCGCCGTAGGCCGTTTTCTCCAGCAGACTCTCGACACAGCGTTGCAACGCCAGGGTCTGGTCCTTGCTGACGATCACGATCGACACCAGCGGCCGATCAGCATGCTGATAGTCGACCCGATTGAGCAGCGCGGAACTGCCCTGGCGAATGTCGTGGGCGACACCCAGGCGCTGCAAGTGTGCCTCGAGCAACCGCGGATTGGTGTCCACCACTTGCGGCAGCGACAGCCATTTGGCCAGGTCGAACGCCGACTCCAGCAATACCTCCGAAATGTGCCCGACCACGTGCGTGCCAGCACTCTCGACCATTCGCCACAACACATCGTGTGGCGCGAGTTCGCCGTACTCCGAATCGAAACCGCCTAGCGCCAAGAATTGCTCGCGCTCGAATGCCAGCGCTCGCCCCACGTAGGGATAGCTGCGCATCAAGTCCAGGTTGAAGTCTGGCTTGAATGCAGGCTCGGCCGACTCACCCTGATGCAGCCCACCTTCGTCGCTGTACAGGCAGGTCAGCGTGCGCGACAACGCAATCCGCTCGGCCATGACCAGCAAGGCCGGCGCCACCAGACGATCACTGGCACGCAGCAGATAGAACCAGCCAGTGCCTTCCAGTTGCGGTAACAGGGCGTTGATCTGCTGCTGCCAGTCGTCCTGCAACGGCAAGCGGAACACTCGCTCGTCCAGCACGGCTTCTGTGCACGATGCCGACAGCACCAGCGTCAGTTCAGGGGCGTAATCCTGATCCGCGAGCGATTGCAGAGTGAGCTCCAGTGCCGAACGGCTACCTTGCTCATCGATGATGACCGGAACGATTCTGGGTCTGCTTGGCCACGCCTCCAACGTATCCGCCAGCAGCTCGCGCTGACCGTCGGTGAGACTGCGGCACGCCAGCCACTGGGCATACAGTTGCGCGAAACTGACACTGGCAATGCCGACATGCCAGTCCTGGGTGGTCTGCTTGGTGCCCAGGGTCCGGCTCAACGGCAACTCTTCCCATACCCGCGGTGACTCGTCCACTTTGGTCAGTGGCACATAGCGCACCCAACCCTGGGCCGGCGCTGATTCGCCGCTACGGGCCTTGAGCATCTGCGACAGCCATTGCCGTTCGGTTTCCGCTGCGTCCTTCATCGACTGTTGGCTGCTCAATCGTTCGGGGTACAGGCGTTCGACGCCGAGCACGTGATTGGACACCGCCAGGTTGCCGCGCCGCATCAGGCAGACGTACAAGGCGAAATCGAGGGTCGCGACGAAGCAATGGCCGGGCTGCGTCAGTGCCGGGAACAGTTCGAGCACGTCAGCCCGACGGAACATGGCGTTGCTGAAACCACCGAGGATATTGACCGGGAAGTTTTCGAAGATCGCCAGCAGGTCCTCGCCCTTGAACACCCCGCCCACCGGGGAAAGCGGGGTGTTTTCCAGGCGCGAAGGCAGCGGCATGTCGTCGGCATCCCAGAGCAGGCGCTGGGCGACCACCAGGTTGACGTCGGCACAATCGATGAGCACCTGGGCCTGACGCTCGATGCAGGCGGAGAACAACTGGTCGTCATCACAAAGAAACTTGATGTACTCGCCCTGCGCCTGCTCCAGGCAAGCTTGCAGGTTACCCACCAACCCCAGGGTTCGCGGATTACGCACATAGCGCACGCTCGCACCCTGTTCAACCACCGACGCAACGATGTCTTCGATCTCATGGCCACGACTGTCATCGCAAACGATGATCTCCAGATTGCCGTAGCTCTGGCTCACGGCCGTGTGCAAGGCACGACCGAAAAAGCGCGGATTGAAGGCGGGAATGACCAGGCTGACAAGCGGAAGTGAATTCACGGCGGGCTCACAGGCGGCGCGAGCCCGCCCTGAAAAGCGAGCCCTTTGTTACCGCAAAAAAGACGATAAATACTGAAGGGGCAAGGCCATCGGGCGCCTGCGCGCCCGACCACCGTCAGATCTTGTTGAACAGGCCCAGCTGGGAAATCTTGCTGAACGCCAGCTGCGCCGCCTGCAACATGGTCTGCTGCAAGGTCAGGCGAGTCATGGCTTCAGCCGGGTCCGAATCGCGAATCGACTTCTGGCTGGCGCTGTTCGCCAGGGTCAGGCTCTCGTTGGTCGCGGCCTGGTTATCCAGTGCCTGACCGCGGGCACCGATCGTGGTGATGGCCGAGCCGATCTGGTTGGCCGCACTGTCGATGTTACCCATTCCCGACTCCATGGCCCCCAGTAACTTCTGCTTGGCCACCGGGTCGCCGTCGATCGGCGTGTTCAGCGCGGTGATCATCTGGCCCAGGGTGTCGAGCACGTTCTGGGTCTGATGGTTGTTGGACTGAATCACGAACTGGTCGCCGGACGCCGGGGTGCCGCCACCCAGGGCAAACGTTACGCCCGCCGCAGTGGCGTTGCCGCCCACCATGGTGCCCGACGACACCGGCTTGCTGTCGGCAGTGATTGGCGCGGCATACAGGTCGAAATTGGTGGCGCTGGTGAACTTGAGGATCGCCCCGCCCGACGGGAAGGCGTTGGTGTAATCCGTCGGGTTGGTCACGGTGGAACCGGTGATAACCGCGGTCGACGGGTTACCGGCGCTGCGCGACGTGTTGAAGGTGTCCGACGTGGAAGACAGATTGAAGCTGTGACCAGCGATCACCGCATCCGGGTTGGTATCAGTGGATTTGAGGTTGATGTTCAACTTCAGGTCGACACCACGGAAACTGACCGTCTGGTTGGCACCGTTGGAGTTGCTGATGACACCGTTCTGGCTGGCTTCGGTGGTCACGTCATTGCCCAGCGCGTCGGTGATCTTCAATTGGGTGCTGCTGAGGAAGCTGACGGTGTAGGGCTGGCCGCCCGTGAACTTCGCGTTGTAGGTGGAGCTGGTGCCGACCGTACCGTTGGACAGCACCACGCGACCGTCATCCACCGCCGGAGCGGTCATGGTGGTCTGGGTGCGACTGGTATTGATGGTCTGCTGGAACGCATCCCAGCCAGTGGTGTTGGTCCCGACCGTCATGCCATCGCCAATGCCAAGGTCGATGGTGGTCTGGTCACCGTTGTAGCTGTAGGTGCCGTCCGAGTTCTGCGAGTAAGGCGCAGTGTCGGTTTTCGAACCGGAGAACAGGTAGTTGCCGTTGGCATCCTTGGAGTTCATCAAGCCCAGCACTTGTTGCTGGATCTGGCCCAACTCCGACGCATAGGCCTTGCGGTCTGCGTCGGTGGCAATGCCATTGCTGGCGGCGAGGGCCAGTTCCTTGGCGCGCTGCAAAGCGGTACCGATGGAGTCGAGCGTCGTTTCCTGCAGGCTCAACGCACTCTTGGTGGTGTTGATGTTGGTGCCGTACTGACCAAGCATCGCGCTCTGCTGACCCAGTTGCAGCAAACGACCGGCACCGATCGGATCATCGGCGGCAGTGTTGACGCGGATCTGGCTGCTGATTTCGTTGTTGGTCGCGATGGCCTTGTTGAAGTTGCGCTGGTAGTTGGCAGCGGTGATTTCGTAATACTGGGCGGTGGAAATGCGCATGAATTACGACTCCTTAAAGGCTGTTGATCAGCGTGGTGAAAATTTCCTGCGCAGCCTTGATGATCTGCGAAGACGCGGTGTAGTACTGCTGGTACTTGACCAGGTTGCCGGTTTCTTCATCCAGGTCGACCCCGGAGTTCGAATCCCGTGCCCCTTTGGCGTTGTCCAGGATCGCCGTGGTGGCCTCGCTGTCGGACTTGCCCTGGGCAGCCTTGGCGCCGACATTGGTCACCAGCTTGTTGTAGGCATCGGTCAGGCTGATGCCCTTGCTCGCCGTGCCGGTGTCTACGGTCTGTCTGGTTTGCAGCCCCACCAGCGCCTGGGCGTTGCGGTTGTCCGAAGACGCCGCGCCGGTCAGGTTGATGGTGAAGCTTTCGCCGCTGGCTGGCGTGGCGCCGACCGTGGTCTGCACGGTGAACGTCTTCTGCACCGCCGGGGTGACGCTGGTGTCCATGACCGGAGCACCGCTGGCATCGACCATGCCCACTTTCAGGTTCAGGGTGTTGCTCTGGCCGGGAACGATGGTGCCGGTACCGATCGAATTGCCCTTGGCATCGACCATGTTGTAGCTCTGGCTACCGCCGCTGGCCGCCCCGAACACCAGCTTGACCGGCGTCGAGTGCTTGAGCGCGGTCTGCATTTCTGCCTGGGCCGCCGGGTTGTAGATATCGATGGTGCTGGTCAGCGCCGGCTGGGTGTAGGTGCCGGTGTTGTTGGCATTGGTCACGCCGGTCAACGGTGCTGCGGCCGCGATTTTTTTCGGGTCGCTGAGCACGGTCTGGATACCGGCCGCCGCGCCACGGGTCGGCGTCACCTTGAACGAGTCGCCGGCGCTCAGTGCACCGCCGTTGAGGTTCAGGCTGAAGCCGTCGATCACCGGAGCCGGGGTGGTCGTGGTGCTGAACGCGCCCATGTCGGTGCCGTCCGAGCGCTTGACGGTGTAGTTGGTCGCGCTGGTGAACGTCACCTGATAGTCGCTGGCGGTCAGCTTGCCGGTGTCCTTGATGGTGACATCCAGGTTGCCGGAGCCGGCACTGTTGCCTGCCGCCGCAATGCTGCGCTGACTGACCAGGGCGGCACTGTTGATGTTGTTGAAGATCGCCGCGCCGAAATCACCGTTCTTGTCGATGCCCTGCGCCTGCTGGCTGTTGATCTGGTCAGCCACCACCAGGGCTACGCGCCCCAGTTCATTGAGCGATGGGTCGAGCACTTCCTTGCGGTAAGTCAGCAGGCCACCGATTTCACCGCCGCTGACCACCGAGGTCACGTCGATGGTGCTGGAGCCACGGTTGAGCTGCAGCGCCATGCGCGATGGATCATCCTTGCCCGGTACGGTTTGCAGTGTATTGGTGGTGTTGCCGACCACCAGGGGCTGGCCGCTGCCGATGTAGACGTCGTAGCTGTTGCCACGCTCGACCACCTGGGTACCGACCAGTTCGGACAGTTGGCGCACGGCTTCGTTGCGCGAGTCCAGCAGGTCGTTTGGTTGGTTGGTGCCGGTGGAGAGCTCGGAAATCTTTTGGTTGAGCGTGGCAATCGTGGTGGACAGTTTGTTCACCTGATCCGCCATGTCGCCCAGGCTGCCGTTCAGGTTGGTGTTCTGATCGTTCAACTGCTTGGCGATCGAATTGAAGCGAGCGGACAGGGCCTGGGCACCGGTCAGCACCGACTGGCGGGACGTGTCGTCGGTGGCCGAGGTCGAAACGCCTTGCATCGAAGTGAAGAACTTTTGCAGCACACCGGTCAGCCCGGTGTTGGTATCGGAAAGCGTGGCGTCCAGCGGCGTGGCCTGTGCGTTGTACGACGTTGCTTCGCTGTCGAGCGAGGTAGCGGTACGCAGCTGCGAATCGAGGTAGGAGTTATACACGCGACGCACATCGGCCAGCGTCGTGCCGGTACCGATGAACACGTTGCCGTATTGAATCGAGCCTTTGGTGCTCTGCACAGACTGCTGGCGCGAGTACCCGGCGGTGTCGACGTTGGCAATGTTGTTGCCGGTCGTCACCAACGAGTTATGGCCAGCACTGAGCCCCGACATCCCGATATTGAGCAAACTCATGATTCAGACCTTATACCTTGTGCCTATAAAGGCGTGGTGGAAACGCCCGCCGCAGCGTAGTTCTGGTAACTCGTCATCTGCTTGGCTATCTGCGAAATCTTGCTTGCGTAGTCCGGGTCGGTTGCGTAACCGGCCTTCTGCAACTCGCGTACAAACTGTTCTGGGTTATCGGCTGACTTCACGACATCTTGATAGCGATTATTGGTCTGCAGCAAAGTCACAAGGTCATGGAAACTGTCCTTGTAGGAATCGTAGGAACGGAACTCGGCCGTCTCCTTGACCATCTGCCCATTGCGGAATTCGCTGGTGATCGCCCGCGCCGAGTTGCCCTGCCAACTATTGCCGGCCTTGATGCCGAACAGGTTGTGGCTGCTGCTGCCGTCCTGAGCACGCATGACAGACTTGCCCCAGCCGGTTTCCAGGGCCGCCTGGGCCACCAGGTAACGTGGATCGACACCAATCCGGGCTGCGGCTTCCTTGGCCATCGGCAACATGGTATTGACGAACTGGTCGGCGGAACTGAAGGCTTTCTTCGCCGGCGCCAGCGGAATCTGCGCCATGGCGCGACCGTAGATCTGCATGCCGCCAGTGGAGGATTGTTGCGCGGTCGCCAGCCAGTCGCCGTTGTACAACGGCCCCGTGCCGGTGTTCGTCGCGCGCTCAGGCAGCGGTGTCTTGTTGATCGTCGTAGTGGCAGCGGTCGCCGCCGAAGGCACCAGTCCGGCCAACAACCGATCAGCCAGTTTCGGCGGCAATGCCAGGCGTCGCTGATTGATCAGCGCCATGTCATTGCGATGGGCACCCTCGCCCGCCTCTTGTGGCGTATGGACCGATCGCGAAGCCCACAATGGACGCTGGCCGTTGACCCGCGACAGTGGGCCATTGATTGCCACCGTACCTGCTGCCACCGGCGTTTGCACGGCGGCCCTGGCAGCCTCTTGCTTGGCCAGCGATGCAGCGGCCGCCTCGCCCGGCGCCATTGGCTTATTCTTCGACATCTGGCGCATCAGCACATCCGCCAGGCCGATACCTCCACCCTCGCGGGACATGGAAACCGCCAGTTGCTGGTCGTACATTTCCTGGTACTGCTTGGCCGCCGGGGTGTTCATCGGATTGTCCTGCCCCAGCGCATCGGTTGCCGAGCGCATGGACTTGAGCATCTCACCGATGAACAGCGACTCGAACTCCTGCGCCACCTTGCGCATGTTGCCGTCGCTGTTCTTGTCGCCGACCTTGAGCTGATTCAGACGATTGAGGTCCGAATAGGAGCCCGAATCGCTGCTGCTGACCAGACCGCTCTTGCGCATATCCACGATGGCCGTCCTCAGATCACGATCAGATCGGCTTGCAGGGCACCGGCCTGCTTCAGCGCTTCGAGGATCGCCATCAAGTCACCCGGTGCCGCGCCGACCTGGTTCACCGCACGCACGATTTCGTCGAGGGTGGTGCCAGGGCCGAACTTGAACATCGGCTTGGCTTCCTGCTGGGCATTGACCTTCGAACGCGGCACCACCGCCGTCGTGCCATTGGACAGAGGGCCGGGCTGACTGACGATCGGGTCTTCGGTAATGGTCACGGTCAGGCTGCCGTGGGTCACGGCAGCCGGGGAAACCTTGACGTTCTGGCCGATCACGATGGTGCCGGTACGGGAGTTGATGATGACTTTCGCCACCGCCTGACCCGGATCGACTTCGAGGTTTTCCAGGATCGACAGGTAGTCGACGCGCTGGCTTGGATCCAGCGGCGCGGTCACGCGAATCGACCCGCCGTCGATGGCCTGGGCCACGCCAGGGCCGAGCATGTCGTTGATCTTGTCGACGATGCGCTTGGCGGTGGTGAAGTCGGAACGGTTGAGGTTCAGCGTCAGGCTGTTGCCCTGATTGAAACCGCTCGGTACTGCACGCTCCACCGACGCACCGCCGGGGATGCGACCGGCCGACGGAACGTTGACGGTGATCTTCGAGCCGTCTCGCCCTTCTGCATCGAAACCACCGACCACCAGGTTGCCCTGGGCCACCGCATACACGTTGCCATCGATACCCTTGAGTGGCGTCAGCAGCAAGGTGCCGCCGCGCAAACTCTTGGAGTTGCCGATGGACGAAACGGTGATGTCGACCTGCTGACCCGGCTTGGCGAACGCCGGCAAATCGGCACTGATCGACACCGCCGCGACGTTCTTCAACTGCACGTTGCCCGAACCCGGCGGCACCTTGATGCCGAACTGCGAGAGCATGTTGTTGAAGGTCTGCAGGGTGAACGGGGTTTGCGTCGTCTGGTCGCCGGTGCCGTTAAGCCCGACCACCAGGCCGTAACCGATCAATTGGTTGGAACGCACGCCGGAAATGCTGGCGATGTCCTTCAGGCGCTCGGCCTGCGCGTTGAACGCGGCGGACAGCATCAGGGCGGCCACCATGAGGTGTTTAAGATTCAAACTGACCACCTAGAAAGGGAACAGCGGGCTGAGGAAGAAACGGTCGAACCAGCCTGGCTGACTCGCATCGGCAAACGAACCGGTGCCCGAGTAGGTGATGCGCGCATCGGCGACACGGGTCGACGGCACGGTGTTGTCGGTGGCGATGTCATCGGCGCGAACCAGGCCGGCAATCCGCACCAGCTCGTCACCGGTGTTGAGGGTCATCCACTTTTCGCCGCGTACCGCGATGATGCCGTTGGGCAACACATCGGCGACGGTGACCGTGATCGAACCGGTCAGGGTGTTGCCCTGAGCCGCCTTGCTGTCACCCTTGGTCGCGCGGTCACCTTCGTAGCTGGCACTCA
Organism: Pseudomonas sp. KH_046_1; assembly: GCF_057839025.1. Classification (NCBI taxonomy): domain Bacteria; kingdom Pseudomonadati; phylum Pseudomonadota; class Gammaproteobacteria; order Pseudomonadales; family Pseudomonadaceae; genus Pseudomonas; species Pseudomonas sp. KH_046_1. The sequence continues at coordinate 1,654,367 of NZ_CM174481.1, read as the reverse complement.
GGCTCAGGTCGCCATCGCCGAACGGGTTGTTGGTGGTGGCGCTGCTGCCGAACAGCGAAGTCAGGCCGATGTTGGCCTTGCTGTTCTTGCCAATTTGCGAGTTGGCGTTTTTGCTGGCCTGGGTCCTTTCGTTCAGGGTGATGGTAATGATGTCACCGACCCGGAACGCCTTGCGGTCACCGTAGAGGTTCTGTTCGAAACCGGCCTGATAGATCGAACCGTTGTTCGCCGCCGCCGGCAACGGCGTACGCGGCAACACCGGAGCGTAGTAAGGGTCATTGGGCTTGGGCGTCGCAGGCACGCAACCTGCGAGCGCGGTGATCCCACTCAGTGCCAGAACAGATACATAGCGATTCATGACCCTACCTCACGGTGTAGCAGGCAGCCTCATGGCCGCACATAGACTTGATTACAGATTCTGCGTTACGAACGAGAGCATCTGGTCGGCGGTGGAGATCACCTTGGAGTTCATCTCGTAGGCGCGCTGGGTGGTGATCATGTTGACCATCTCCTCAACGGTGCTGACGTTGGACGTTTCCAGGGTGTTCTGCAGCGTGGTGCCGAAACCGGCCAGGCCCGGGGTGCCGACTTGCGGTGCGCCGCTGGCGGCGGTTTCCAGGAACAGGTTGTTGCCCACTGCCTGCAGGCCGGCCGGGTTGATGAAGTCGGCGGTTTGCAGGTTGCCGATCACCTGGGCAGCCGGGTTGCCGGCAATGGTGATGGACACGGTGCCGTCGCGGCCGACCGTGAAGGTCTGCGCGTCGTTCGGAATGACAATCGCCGGCTCCAGGGCAAAGCCGCTGGCGTTGACGATCTGGCCGTTGGAGTCCAGGTGGAAGGTACCGTCACGGGTGTAGGACGTCGTGCCGTCCGGTTGCAGGATCTGGAAGAAACCGCGACCGTCGATGGCCATGTCCAGTGGCTGCTCGGTGGTTTGCAGGCTGCCGGCGGTGAAGTTTTTCTGGGTGCCGACGATGCGCACACCGGTACCCAGTTGCAGACCCGACGGCAGTTCGCTGTCCTGGGTCGACTGGGCGCCAGGCTGGCGCTTGATCTGGTAGAGCAGGTCCTGGAACTCGGCGCGGTCACGTTTGAAACCCGTGGTCGACACGTTGGCCAGGTTGTTGGAAATGGTCGTCAGGTTGGTGTCCTGGGCGGACAGACCTGTCTTGGCAACCCATAGAGCCGGAAGCATTCGATTCTCCTCGTGTGCCTGTTTTACGGCGCGACGTTCTGGTAATTAGCTGATCTGCAAGACCCGAGCCATGGCCTGGTCGTCGTCTTTGGCGGTGTTCATCATCTTGATGTGCAGCTCGAACTGCTTGGACAAGGCCAGTACCGAGGTCATCTCTTCCACGGCATTGACGTTGCTCGACTCGAGAAACCCGGACACCAGCTTGACGTTGGCATCGGCCTGCGCAGGCGCGCCGTCCTTGGTGTGGATCGAACCATCCAGGCCCTTGGTCATGTTCTTGAGGTCCGGATTGACCAGCTTGATGCGGTCGACTTCAGCCATCACCCGGGGACCTTCGCCCATCGCGCGGATGCTGATGGTGCCGTCCTCGCCGACTTCGATCTGCTGCTCCGGCGGCACGGCAATCGGCCCGCCATTGCCCATGACCGGCATGCCGTTGCCGGCGCGCAGCACGCCCAGGGCGTCAACGTTCAGGCTGCCGGTGCGCACGTAGCTTTCACCGCCATCGGGCGTCTGCACGGCAATCCAGCCGTTGCCTTGCACGGCGACGTCGAGGTCGCGACCGGTTTCCACCAGTGAGCCAGGGGAAAAATCGGTGGCCGGGCGTTCGGACATGGCAAACGCACGCGCCGGAAAGCTGTCACCGAACACCGGCATCGAACGGGCCTGCTCCAGGTCTTTCTGGAAGCCGTTAGTGGAGATGTTCGCCAGATTGTTGGCATGCGCCTTTTGCGCCAGTGCATTCTGGCTGGCGCCGGTCATAGCCACATAAAGGTACTTGTCCACACTCTTTCCTCTGCCTGCCGGACGTTTGCCGCCCACTGCTGTACTGCTGAGCCATAAGCAATTTGCAGACCAACTTGTTTTTGACGGCGCGAGGCCCGGCAAACAGGGGACTTTGGGGATTCAGAGGGGATTTGTGATTTGTATCAGAGACGAAAAACCGGCGGTGTCATGCCGGTGGGTGGCAAGTGCCGGCCTCTTGAGTGACTGATCTATCGCCTTCGCGAGCAAGCCCGCTCCCACATTTGGAATGCGTTCCCCTGTGGGAGCGGGCTTGCCCGCGAAGAGGCCGGCACAGACGCTGAAAATTTCAGTCAAGACTCAGTCTTGCCCACCTCATACTCACGCAACTTGTTGGCAATGGTGGTATGCGAAACCCCCAGTCGCTTGCCCAGTTGCCGACTGCTCGGATGCTCGGAATACAGCCGCTCCAGCACCGCCTTCTCGAAACGCCCGACGATCTCGTCCAACCCACCCTCCAGCGAAAAATCGCCAAGGGGCTGACGCACGCCGTAATCCGGCAGGCGAATATGCTCGGCCTTGACCGTGCCGCCGTCGCACAGGGAAACCGCCTGGAACAGCACGTTCTCCAGTTGCCGCACGTTACCCGGCCAATGGTAATGACTGAGCCGCTCCATGGCCGCCGGAGCCAGCTTCGGTAACGGGCAACCAATCTGCCGGCTGGCCTGATCGAGGAAGTGCTCCACCAGCGGCGTCAAACCGTCGAGGCATTCGCGCAACGGCGGGATGTGCAGCGACAGCACATTCAAGCGGTGATAGAGGTCCTGGCGGAACTCGCCGCGAGCGCACAATTCGGACAGGTCGACCTGGGTCGCACAGATCACTCGCACATCGAGGTAGACCTCTTCATCACTGCCTACACGGCGGAAGCAACCGTCCTGCAAAAAGCGCAGCAACTTCACCTGCAAGCGCGGGCTCATTTCCCCAACGCCATCGAGAAACAGCGTACCGCCCGCCGTCAGCTCCAGCAGCCCGAGCTTGCCTTCGGCCCGCGCCCCTTCAAAGGCACCCGGGCCGTAACCGAACAATTCCGTCTCGGCCATGGACTCCGGCAGACCGGCGCAGTTGAGCGCCATCAACGGCGACTGCCCACGCGGGCTGGCCAGATGGCAGGCCCGCGCCAGCAACTCTTTGCCGGTGCCGGTTTCCCCTTCTATCAATAGCGGCGCATCCAGCGGCGCCATGCGCCGCGCTTCGCGCACCACAGCGGCCATGACTTTCGAGCTCTGGAAGATGCTGTCGAAGCCACGCAATTCCTGCTTGCGCACGTTGTAGATGCGCTCGCCCACCCGGTCGGCGCGGTGCAATGTCAGCACCGCACCGGCCATGGCTTCGCTGTCGTCATGCTCCGATTGCAGTGGCGCGATGTCGGCCAGGAACACATCCCCCTTGACCTTGACCCGCAGCCCGTTGATCCGCGACTTGTTGGCGCGCACCAGTTCCGGCAAATCGAAATCTTCGGCGTAACGCGACAGGGGAATCCCCGGCACTTCGTCGACCCGCACCCCGAGCAACTGCGCCGCTGCCCGGTTGGCCGCGACGATGGAACCGCCCATGTCGATCGACAGCACCGGAAACTCCAATGCACCGAGCAGTGCATTGAGTTCCATGTGCCGACGCTCGCTGGGCATCAGCCCTACACGCTTGACGCCAAACACCCCGGCAATCGCTTCGAATTTCGGACGCAAGGCCTGGAACTGAATGTTGATCAGGTTCGGGCAATGCAGGTAGATGGCATTGCCATGCTCACCGCCCACCTCACCGCGGGCCACGTTGATCCCGTACTCCACCAACAGGTTGAGAATGTCGCGCAGGATGCCGATGCGGTTCTGGCAGTGGACTTTGATACGCATAAAAAAGACCTGATAAACGATGATTGACCTGTGGGAGCCAGCCTGCTGGCGATGGCGTCGCATCAGGCCCTATTGATGTCGAATGACACACCGCTATCGCCAGCAGGCTGGCTCCCACAGGGTTAGCGCCCGACTTTTCTGATTAGGCGCTCAGATAGTCGTCAAGATTATGTGACAGATGTAGGGCTTTTCCCAGCCGCCAATCTCAACATCTGCGCGACGACGACCGATACGTAACGAAAACTTTACGATAATTGAGGGATTTTCCCGCACACGACGCTGTTCACCTGCTGCAACGCTGCAATTGATGGGGTATTTCTAGGTCCATAGCAGTACATAACAAGAACGAAATCCCTTAGCAGGAGAGCAGCATGAAGCAGACGCAATACGTGGCTCGCGAGCCCGATGCGCAAGGTTTTATCGACTACCCCGCCGAAGAACACGCGGTGTGGAACACGCTGATCACTCGTCAACTGAAAGTGATCGAAGGGCGTGCGTGCCAGGAGTACCTGGACGGTATCGAAAAACTCGGTCTGCCCCACGACCGCATTCCTCAACTCGGCGAAATCAACAAGGTCCTGGGTGAAACCACCGGCTGGCAGGTTGCCCGGGTTCCCGCACTGATTCCCTTCCAGACCTTTTTCGAATTGCTCGCCAGCAAGCAGTTTCCGGTGGCGACCTTCATTCGTACCCGCGAAGAACTGGACTACCTGCAAGAGCCGGACATTTTCCACGAGATCTTCGGTCACTGCCCGCTGCTGACCAACCCGTGGTTCGCCGAATTCACCCACACCTACGGCAAACTCGGCCTCAAGGCGTCCAAGGAAGAACGCGTGTACCTGGCGCGCCTGTACTGGATGACCATCGAATTCGGCCTGGTCGACACCCCGCAAGGCCAGCGCATCTACGGCGGCGGCATTCTGTCTTCTCCGAAAGAGACCGTGTATTGCCTGTCGGACGAGCCTGAGCATCAGGCGTTCGATCCGCTGGAATGCATGCGCACGCCCTACCGCATCGACATCTTGCAGCCACTGTACTTCGCGTTGCCAAATCTCAAGCGTCTGTTCGACCTCGCTCACGAAGACATCATGGGCATGGTCAAGCAAGCGATGCAGATGGGTCTGCACACACCAAAATTTCCGCCAAAACCAAAAGCCGCGTGATCCGCCGCTTTTAGAATCAAGTGAGCCTGTCAGAAACCATAGCTTTGGATTAGCGTGGTAGCACTGAGGGCCGATTTCCCAACATTCGATTTCAGGAACACATCATGACCGCATTAACTCAAGCCCATTGCGAAGCCTGCCGCGCCGATGCTCCACAAGTCAGCGACGAAGAACTGCCGATCCTGATCAAGCAGATCCCGGACTGGAACATCGAAGTACGCGATAGCATCATGCAGCTGGAAAAGGTTTTCCTGTTCAAGAACTTCAAGCACGCCCTGGCGTTCACCAACGCCGTCGGTGAAATCTCCGAGGCCGAAGGCCACCACCCGGGCCTGCTGACCGAGTGGGGCAAAGTCACCGTGACCTGGTGGAGCCACTCGATCAAGGGCCTGCACCGCAACGACTTCATCATGGCCGCGCGCACTGACGAAGTAGCCAAGGACGCTGAGGGGCGCAAGTAATGCATTTCGACGCCATCGGTCGAGTACCTGGCGACCCGATCCTGGGCCTGATGGAGGCCTACGCGCAGGACCCGAACCCGCGCAAGTTCGATTTGGGCGTGGGTGTCTACAAAGACGCCCAGGGCCTGACGCCGATTCTCCAGTCGGTGAAGCTTGCCGAGCAGCGTCTGGTGGAGCATCAGTCGACCAAGACCTACATCGGTGGTCACGGCGAACCGGCATTCGGCATAGCGATCAATGAGCTGGTGCTGGGCGCCGATTCGAAGCTGATCAGCGCACAACGCGCCGGCGCCACCCAGACTCCGGGCGGCACCGGGGCTTTGCGCCTGAGCGCGGACTTCATCGCCCAGTGCCTGCCGGGGCGCGGCGTATGGCTGAGCAACCCGACCTGGCCGATCCACGAAACGATTTTTGCGGCAGCCAAGGTCAAGGTCAGCCACTACCCGTACGTGGGCAGCGACAACCGGCTCGACGTCGACGGCATGCTGGCGGCGCTCAATGAAGCGCCCAAGGGTGACGTGGTGTTGCTGCACGCCTGCTGCCACAACCCGACCGGTTTCGACCTGTCCCAGGATGACTGGCAGAGGGTGCTGGAGGTAGTACGCAAGCGCGAACTGCTGCCACTGATCGACTTCGCGTATCAAGGATTCGGCGATGGCCTGGAACAGGATGCCTGGTCCACCCGGCTGTTCGCCGCCGAGTTGCCGGAACTGCTGATCACCAGTTCCTGCTCGAAGAACTTCGGCCTGTACCGCGACCGCACCGGCGCGCTGATTGTCTGCGCGAAAACCGCCGACAAGCTCACCGACATCCGCAGCCAGCTGGCCAACATCGCCCGCAACCTGTGGTCGACGCCGCCGGATCACGGTGCAGCCGTGGTCGCGACCATCCTCGGCGACCCGGAACTGAAGAACCTCTGGGCCGACGAAGTGGAAGCCATGCGCCTGCGTATCGCCCAACTGCGCAGCGGTCTGGTGGAAGCGCTGGAGCCTCACGGTTTGCGCGAGCGCTTTGCGCACATTGGCGTGCAACGCGGGATGTTCTCCTACACCGGCTTGACGCCTGCGCAAGTGAAGAACCTGCGCGATCATCACAGCGTGTACATGGTCAGCTCGGGCCGGGCCAACGTGGCGGGGATTGATGCCACGCGTCTGGATCTGCTGGCCGAGGCGATTGCGAAGGTCTGCAAATAACCTTCAAACACTGCAAATCCCCTGTAGGAGTGAGCCTGCTCGCGATAGCGGAGTGTCATTCAACATTGATGTTGACTGATACACCGCTATCGCGAGCAGGCTCGCTCCTACAATTATTTCTGTGCCAGTGTTACCGATCTGTCTATACAACCCCATCCGTCGAAACAAATGGATATAAAAGTCCGTTTGTCATTTTCAGTGCTGTATCCTGCCCAGGCTTTTTAAAAGCGCGGATCTACCAGATCTATCAACAGACTTAGCGAGGAGCGCAACCATGCACGAGATTCCTAATCTCCCCTTCCCAAGCCTGCACGAACCTGAGCAGACGACCACGCAGCAAGCCGGCGCCCAACAGCCCGAGCCGAAAGAAGCCACTGACAGCCGCCAGGCTGACAGAGAAGACTGAAACACCCGCCGTACAGACCGTGTGGAAAGCGCTAACATGCGCTTTCCACACTGCCTGAAAGAGTCTTTACCCATGACCGATGAATTCAGTGAAGCGCAGGCCAGCGTCCTGATCGGCACCGCCGAGAAAATGATCGGGATCTGGAATCGCCTCTCCCCCGAGAAACAAGCCGCCTTGCTCGCTCGCTTCGGCACCCAGGAAAATGCACTGGCCGCCCTGGTCACCACGCAACTGGTCACTCCCGCCAAACCTGAATGACGCCGCCCGGCAAATAGTTTTACCTTTTCACAACCTGTGACCGTCCACACCGTTATCATAAGCAGCCTATCTATCCTGCTTTACCGTGGACCTTTACCCATGCCTGAAAACCAGCGCCCCCTGGCGGTCACGCTGCAAGTTGTTTCCATCGTCCTTTTCACCTTCATCGGCTACCTGAACATCGGCATCCCCCTGGCCGTATTGCCCGGTTACGTCCACAGCGACCTGGGCTTCGGCGCGGTGATCGCGGGCCTGGTGATCAGTGTGCAATACCTGGCCACCCTGCTCAGCCGCCCCTATGCCGGGAAGATCATCGACAACAAGGGCAGCAAGCTGGCTGTGATGTATGGCCTGGCCGGTTGCGGCTTGAGCGGTGTGTTCATGCTGGTCTCCGCCTGGACCCAGAGCCTGCCGATGCTCAGCCTGATCAGCCTGTTGATCGGCCGGCTGGTGCTCGGCAGCGCCGAAAGCCTGGTGGGCTCGGGCTCGATTGGCTGGGGCATCGGCCGGGTCGGCGCGGCGAATACGGCCAAGGTCATCTCGTGGAACGGTATCGCCAGCTACGGCGCACTGGCTGTCGGCGCGCCCTTGGGTGTGTTGCTCGTCCATCAACTGGGCTTGTGGAGCATGGGGGTGAGCATTGTTTTGCTAGCTGTGCTCGGCCTGCTGCTGGCCTGGCCGAAAACCGCCGCGCCGATCGTTGCCGGTGAGCGCCTGCCGTTCATGCATGTGCTGGGGCGAGTCTTCCCCCACGGCTGCGGCCTGGCCCTGGGCTCCATCGGCTTCGGCACCATCGCCACCTTCATCACCCTGTATTACGCCACGCAACACTGGGACAACGCGGTGCTGTGCCTGAGCCTGTTCGGCGCCAGCTTCATCGGCGCGCGCTTGCTGTTCGGCAACCTGATCAACCGCCTCGGCGGCTTTCGCGTCGCCATTGCCTGCCTGTCGGTGGAAACCCTGGGATTGCTCTTGCTGTGGCTGGCACCGGATGCCCACTGGGCACTGGCGGGTGCGGCGCTGAGCGGCTTCGGCTTTTCGCTGGTGTTTCCGGCACTGGGCGTGGAGGCGGTCAACCTGGTCCCGGCCTCCAGCCGTGGCGCAGCCGTCGGCGCCTATTCGCTGTTCATCGACTTGTCGCTGGGGATCACCGGGCCGCTGGCCGGGGCGATTGCAGCCGGGTTCGGTTTCGCTTCGATCTTCCTGTTCGCTGCCTTCGCCGCCTTGAGCGGATTGATACTGAGCCTTTACTTGTATCGGCAGGCACCAAAGCAACGCGAAGCGCGGGACACTCCTTAGAAGTCGACCTTGCCGCGCCCGGCCTTGATGTTGCCGCGCTTGCTCTTGGATTCGAGGCGACGGGTCTTCGAGCCGAGGGTCGGCTTGGTCGGACGGCGCTTCTTCTCGACCTTGGTGGCACTGAGGATCAACTCGGTCAGCCGCAACAGCGCATCGGCGCGGTTCTGCTCCTGCGTCCGGTACTGCTGGGCCTTGATGATCAGCACACCGTCGCTGGTGATGCGGCTGTCGCGCAGCGCCAGCAGCCGCTCCTTGTAGAACTCGGGCAAGGACGACGCCGGAATGTCGAAGCGCAGGTGCACGGCACTGGAGACCTTGTTGACGTTCTGCCCACCGGCGCCCTGGGCGCGAATGGCCGTCAATTCGATCTCGGCATCCGGCAGCTGCACGTTGTTGGAAATCACCAGCATGGAAAAGCGTCCGTATTCAGAGCGTGCAGGATACCGCGATCAGATCTTCAGCACGCCACAAATCCCTTGTGGGAGCGAGCCTGCTCGCGATGAGGGCGTGTCAGTCAACATCTAACTAACCTGACACACCGCTATCGCGAGCAGGCTCGCTCCCACAGGGAAATGTGTATGCCCTGAAATAACAAACCCGGCACTTGGCCGGGTTTGTTGTTTCTGCGCGGAGTTACTCCACTGCGACCTGCAAGGCACGCTGAGCACTGCGCTTGTTCTTGATGACGTAGCAGACCCACATGAACACCAGCCACACCGGAATCGCATACACCGATGTCTGAATCCCCGGAATCAACAGCATCACACCAAGGACGAACACCACGAACGCCAGGCAGATGTAGTTGCCGTACGGGTACCACAGGGCCTTGAACAGCGGCGTCTGCTTGGTCTTGTTCATGTGCTGGCGGAACTTGAAGTGCGAGTAGCTGATCATCGCCCAGTTGATCACCAGGGTGGCCACCACCAGCGACATCAGCAGTTCCAGCGCGTTTTGCGGGATCAGGTAGTTCAGCAACACCGCGATCAGGGTCACGGCGGCCGAGGCCAGGATCGAACGCACCGGCACGCCGCGCTTGTCGATCTTCGCCAGGCCCTTCGGCGCGTCGCCCTGCTCGGCCATGCCCAGCAGCATGCGGCTGTTGCAGTAGGTGCCGCTGTTGTACACCGACAACGCCGCGGTCAGGACCACGAAGTTAAGGATGTGCGCGGCGGTGTTGCTGCCCAGCATCGAGAACACTTGCACGAACGGGCTGCCGCTATAGGAATCACCGGAGGCGTTCAGGGTGGTCAGCAAGCTGTCCCACGGCGTCAACGACAGCAGGATGACCAGGGCACCGATGTAGAAAATCAGGATCCGGTAGATCACCTGGTTGATGGCTTTCGGGATCACGGTTTTCGGCTTGTCAGCCTCGGCTGCGGTGAAACCGAGCATTTCCAGGCCACCGAAGGAAAACATGATGAAAGCCATGGCCATCACCAGACCGCTGACACCGTTCGGGAAGAAGCCACCGTGGGACCACAGGTTGCTGACCGCCGCTTGCGGGCCGCCATTGCCGCTGACCAGCAGGTAGCTGCCCAGGGCAATCATGCCGACGATCGCCACGACCTTGATGATCGCGAACCAGAACTCGGCCTCGCCAAAGACTTTGACGTTGGCCAGGTTGATCGCATTGATCAGCACGAAGAAGGCAGCTGCGGAGACCCAGGTCGGGATGTCCGGCGCCCAGTAGTGGATGTATTTGCCGACCGCGGTCAGCTCGGACATGCCCACCAGAATGTACAGGATCCAGCAGTTCCAGCCCGACAGGAAGCCGGCAAAGCCGCCCCAGTACTTGTGCGCAAAATGGCTGAAGGAGCCGGCCACCGGATCTTCGACGATCATTTCGCCCAGTTGGCGCATGATCATGAAGGCGATGAAGCCGCAGATGGCGTAGCCGAGGATCATCGACGGGCCGGCGGATTTGAGTACCCCGGCCGAGCCGAGGAACAAGCCGGTACCGATCGCGCCACCGAGGGCGATCAGTTGAATGTGGCGATTTTTCAGGCCGCGTTTCAGCTCGCCTGATTGCGGGTTTTGTCCACTCATGAAAAGGGTCTCACGCAAGGTTTGATGATGTTCAGTAGACGTTGCTGCTCAAGAAAGGCGTTAAGCGGCACCGATCAAACCCCAGCGCAGGCACCAGGAGTTCAGCGTAATTACAACGGTCATGCGTCACCTGTTTGTTTTTATCTGTGACGAAATCGAACCCGACACGCTCGTGACGCGACGGAGTGAACAAGGCGGATAGCCTTGAGGTTTGCGCAGATGCGCAGGAGGTCACAGGTAAAACGCGGCGCATTGTACACCCGTAACCCCCTGCTGCCAGACCCGCTGGACAAGCGTGTCTATGGCCGGGATTGCCTGTGTCCGCCCCGAGAGTCTCGGGCGGCTGCAAAAAATGGGTCAGATCCTTGCGGATCATCGACGGGAAAGGCAGGAAAACTGCCTCTCGCAGAGAGATGGAGATGGAATACGGCGTTCATTGCGCCTCCTTTTTGTTATGCACCTGCACGACAGGCATGGCGCGCATAACACCCTGCATGGAGCGGTGAAACAAGCGGGTTAGAGGGATTGAATGGGGAAGGAAGGCGCTGATGCGTAAGCGTTTTCTTACGGCATCCAGGAAGTGGCGAATCCACGGGGTTAATCGGTGGATTTTGTCAGGTTTTCTTTACAGGCCGTAACATCGGGTTTCCATTCGGGAGAGTGTGGTGTTGCCGCTATCGCCTTCGCGGGCAAGCCCGCTCCCACAATGGTCCGCATTTCAACCGAACAACTCCGTCCCCTGTGGGAGCGGCGGTGCGGCGATCCGACTTGCCCGCGAAGGCGGCCTCAAAAACAACACAGACATAAAACCAGCCCAAAAAAACGCCAACCCGAAGGTTGGCGTTTTTATGAAGCGTTCAGCCGGTTATTCCGGCTTGCGACGACCAAAGCCCGGACGCTGGCCGGAACCGGCCGGTGCGCCACGGCGCTTGCCCGATGGCGCATCACCGTCGACCAGTTTGATCCCCGGACGCTTCGGCGCAGGCTTGGCCGGACGCTTGGTGTCGGCCGGGCGATCGGCTACCGGCGTACCACGACCTTCGCCACGCTCGGTACGGCCATTGGCCGGACGTGGCGTGCGTGGACCGCGTTCGCCGTCCTGACGGGCGGCTGGCTTACGCCCTGGACGCTCGCCTTCGATCTGCGGTTCGCGGCTGGCACGAGGTGCGGCAGGTGCGGCGACTGCGCCAGTGGCCGGACGCAGGGTCCGCACGCGCTCGGTCTTGGCCATCGGACGCGACGACTTGCGCTGCATCCGGTCAAGCTTGTCCTTGCTCTTGGCGTTCATCTGCGGCATCGCGACCGGCGTCAGGCCGACCTCGGCACTCAGGATGTCGACTTCGTACTGACTCATTTCGCGCCAGCGGCCCATCGGCAGGTCCGAGTTGAGGAACACCGGGCCGAAACGCACGCGCTTCAGACGGCTGACCACCAGGCCCTGGGATTCCCACAGGCGACGAACTTCGCGGTTACGACCTTCCATCACCACGCAGTGATACCAGTGGTTGAAACCTTCACCGCCTGGTGCCTGCTTGATGTCGGTGAACTTGGCCGGGCCATCTTCAAGGACCACGCCAGCCTTCAAACGCTCGATCATCTCGTCATCGACTTCGCCGCGCACACGTACCGCGTATTCACGGTCCATTTCGTAGGAAGGGTGCATCAGGCGGTTGGCCAGCTCACCGTCGGTGGTGAACATCAGCAGACCGGTGGTGTTGATGTCCAGGCGACCGATGTTGATCCAGCGACCCTCTTTAGGGCGCGGCATCTTGTCGAACACGGTCGGGCGGCCTTCCGGGTCGACACGGGTGCAGATCTCGCCGTCGGGCTTGTTGTACATGATCACGCGGCGCACCGACTCGGCGGCCTCTTCGCGCTTGATCACCTTGCCATCGATGGTGATGGCGTCGTGCATGTCGACGCGCTGGCCAAGGGTGGCGTCTTTGCCGTTGACCTTGATGCGGCCGTGGCTGATCCAGGCTTCCACGTCACGGCGCGAGCCGACGCCGATACGGGCGAGGACTTTCTGCAGTTTTTCGCCTGCTGGGCCGATTGGCTGGTCGTCTTGCTGGTCTTTGATACTCATCTGGGCACCTCCCGGTGTGGTCTGAAAACTGGGTACTTGGGCGAAGGGATCGCCGAAGGGTCGCGAATCATACGCGCATGAGGACGTTTGCGCATCAGAGACTAGCTGATCAAGGCAAGGTTATTTGTTTTTCCGCTGGCCGGTGGTTCGCAGTCTTCCGGCGAGCACAAAACCCTGTGGGAGCGAGCTTGCTCGCGATAGCGATGGATCAGTCACCTTGATATTGAATGTACTGCCGTCATCGCGAGCAAGCTCGCTCCCACAGGGTCCGTGTCAATCTTCAAGTTCGCGGCGTTCTGCTTCGATGGCCTCGGCCAGGGCCTGGGCTTCGGCTTCTTCGTCCGACAGTTCCGGCTCGGGTTTCGGCTGTTCGAGGGCGGCAACCGCGGCCAGGAGTTTTTCCCGGGCTTCGGCAACGCCGAGGATGTCGTCGTCCTGCTCCGGCTCGATTTCGGGTTCTGGCTCGCCTTCCGGTTCAGGCTCGGGCTGTGCCGCTTCGACTTCTGGCTCGATAACCGGTTGCTCCGGATCGAACTCAGGCGGCGCGCCATCACGCAACAAGTCGTCGAAGTCGGTCTTGATCCCCTCTTCCATACTGTCCAGTTCCAGCAACAGCGTGTGGAAACTGGTCTCTTCCTTGGGCTCTTCCGGCTCGGCGCTGGCATCGGCCAACGCTTGCAGCCCGGCGGGTACGGGAGCGTCGTCGAAATCGAGCACCGGATCCGGCTCCAGCTCGCGCAGTTCCGCCAGCGGCGGCAGGTCGTCGAGGTTCTTCAGGTTGAAGTGATCGAGGAATGCCTTGGTGGTGGCGAACATCGCCGGTTTGCCGGGCACGTCGCGGTAGCCGACGATGCGGATCCACTCGCGCTCCATCAAGGTCTTGACGATGTTGCTGTTGACCGCCACGCCCCGCACGTCTTCGATTTCGCCACGGGTGATCGGCTGGCGATAGGCAATCAGGGCCATGGTTTCCAGCATGGCCCGGGAGTAACGCTGCGGGCGCTCTTCCCACAGGCGCCCGACCCACGGCGCAAACTTCTCGCGAATCTGCAGGCGATACCCCGAGGCCACTTCCTTGAGTTCAAACGCGCGGCCATCGCAGGACTTGGCGAGAATCGTCAGGGCCTTCTTGAAGACCGGCGGTTCCGGGCGCTCGCCTTCCTCGAAGAGTTCGAACAGGCTTTCCAGAGATTGCGGTTTTCCCGAGGCCAACAGAAAGGCTTCAAGCAAGGGTGCCAGATCACGGGGTTCAGTCAGGTTCATGTTTCGACTCGTTATTCGGCTCGGGCTCGCACGTGGATCGCGGCAAATGGCTCATTCTGCACCAGCTCGACCAGCGATTCCTTGACCAATTCAAGGATCGCCATGAAGGTCACCACCACCCCCAGGCGCCCTTCTTCAGCGGTGAACAGCTCGACAAACGGCACGAAACCGCCGCCCTTGAGGCGTTCCAGCACATCGCTCATGCGTTCGCGGGTCGACAGCGCCTCGCGGCTGACCTGATGGCTTTCGAACATGTCGCCACGGCGCAAGACCTCGGCCATCGACAGCAGCAACTCGGAAAGACGCACGTCTGGTAGCAGCTTGCGCGCCCGGGCCTCCGGAGCGTCAAGCTTGGGCACCACCACATCACGACCGACGCGACTCAGGCCGTCGATGCCTTCGGCGGCAGCCTTGAAACGCTCGTACTCCTGCAAGCGGCGGATCAGTTCGGCGCGCGGGTCTTCCTCTTCGTCTTCGACGGTTTCGGCCCGTGGCAGCAGCATCCGCGACTTGATCTCGGCCAGCATCGCGGCCATCACCAGGTATTCGGCGGCCAGTTCCAGGCGCACCGACTGCATCAACTCGACGTAGCCCATGTACTGGCGAGTGATTTCCGCCACCGGGATGTCGAGGATGTTGATGTTCTGTTTGCGGATCAGATACAGCAGCAGGTCGAGCGGGCCTTCGAACGCCTCGAGAAAGACCTCGAGGGCATCCGGCGGGATGTACAGGTCCAGCGGCATTTCCATGACCGCCTGGCCATAGACCATGGCGAAGGGCAGCTCCTGCTGGGCTCCGGCCTGACTGTCGACGGGCTCTACTGCGGACATTTAGGCCTCGACCATGAACGGCGCAGGGTCGCCGCAACCAACGCGAATGACTTCCGGCTCGCCGTCGGCGAGGCTGATCACGGTGGACGCCTTGATCCCGCCGAAACCGCCGTCGATGATCAGATCGACCTGGTGTTCGAGCAACTGGCGCATTTCGTGCGGGTCGCTCAACGGATCTTCATCGCCAGGCATGATCAGGGTCACGCTCATCAACGGTTCGCCCAGTTCAGCCAGCAGCGCCAGGGCAATCGGGTGGCTCGGCACACGCAGGCCGATGGTGCGTTTCTTCGGGTGCAACAACAGCCGCGGTACTTCGCGGGTGGCGTTGAGAATGAAGGTATACGGTCCCGGCAGATGGGCCTTGAGAATTCGGAACGTGCCGGTGTCGATCTTGGCGAACAGGCCCAGTTGCGACAGGTCGCTGCAGATCAGCGCGAAGTTGTGTTTTTCATCCAGCTGTCGCAGGCGCCGAACGCGCTCCACGGCCACCTTGTCGCCGATCTGGCAACCTATGGCGTAGGAAGAGTCCGTGGGATAAATCACCACCCCGCCCTTGCGGATGATTTCGACTGCCTGTTTGATCAGGCGCGCTTGCGGGTTTTCCGGATGAATCTGGAAAAATTGACTCACATTCTCTACCTGTTCAGACGGCGGCAATAACTGGGTCATGTTTGAATCGACACCATAGCGGCGGCAGATCCTCCGGGAGTGGCCGGTATTCACCGATCTCCGACCAGCCTCCAGGGCCATGAAAATCACTGCCGGCGCTGACCAGCAGACCGAACTCGCGGGCCAGAATGGCCAAGCTGCCCACTTGCTCGGCAGGCTGGTAACCATTGACCACTTCGATGGCGTGGCCCCCCGCTTGAATATAGTCGGCAATCAGACGACGGCGCTTGCTTCGGGTGAATTCGTAGTGCCAAGGGTGTGCCAGGCTGACCCAGGCCTTGGCTGCGCGCAGGGTTTCGACGGTTTCTTCCAGGGTCGGCCAGTGTTGCTTGACGTCACCCAGCTTGCCGGCGCCCAGCCATTTGCGGAACGCCTCGGCGCGATCCTTGACGAAACCTTCACGCACCATCCAGTCGGCGAAATGCGGGCGGGCCGGCGCATTGCCGCTGTCGCCCAGTTCCTGCTGGATCTCTCGGGCGCCATCCAGCGCCCCCGGCATGCCTTTGAGCGCCAGTTTGCGGCTGATTTCCTCGGAACGTAGCCAGCGGCCATCATGCAATCTGGCGATGGCCTCGACCAACGGCGCGGCGTTCACGTCAAAACCGTAGCCCAGGACATGAATGGTTGCGCCGCCCCAGGTGCAGGACAATTCGACGCCATTGACCAGTTGCATTCCCAGCGCGGTGGCCGCGTGCCGGGCCTCGTCGAGGCCCTCAAGGGTGTCGTGATCGGTCAAGGCCAGGACTCGCACGCCTTTCTCGAACGCCCGCGCCACCAGAACCGCAGGCGCCAGGGCGCCATCGGAGGCCGTGCTATGGCAGTGCAAATCAACATTCACAGGGCTTTGTAACCTCAAATCAGCTGGCGCTATCGCGCGCCCATATGTTTGTTATTATGCCGCCACATCCTGCTTCTGGCTGCCACTGTGAAACAATTCATCGATTTCATCCCGCTCCTGCTGTTTTTCATCGTCTTCAAAATCGACCCACGGGTCGTCGACATCGCCGGTCATGAGGTCACTGTAGGCGGTATCTACAGCGCCACCGCGATGCTGATCGTCAGTTCCCTGGCGGTCTACGGCACACTGTTCATCAAGCAGCGCAAGCTGGAGAAGAGCCAGTGGCTGACCCTGATCGCCTGCCTGGTCTTCGGCAGCCTGACCCTGGCGTTCCACAGCGAGACGTTCCTGAAGTGGAAAGCCCCGGTGGTCAACTGGCTGTTCGCCCTGGCGTTCATCGGCAGCCACTTCGTCGGGGACAGCCTGCTGATCAAACGCATCATGGGTCACGCGCTGACCCTGCCGGAGCCGGTGTGGACGCGCCTGAACATCGCCTGGATCGCCTTCTTCCTGTTTTGCGGTGCCGCCAACCTGTTTGTCGCGTTCACCTTCCAGAGCTACTGGGTCGACTTCAAGGTCTTCGGCAGCCTGGGCATGACTTTGCTGTTCCTGGTCGGCCAGGGCATCTACCTGTCCCGCCATCTGCACGACGCCGATACCACATCGCCTAAAACCGAGGACTGACATGCTTTACGCAATCATTGCCACAGACGTCGCCAACTCCCTGGAAGCCCGCCTGGCCGCACGGCCTGCACACCTCGAGCGCCTGCAACTGCTCAAGGGCGAAGGTCGCATCGTATTGGCCGGCCCACACCCGGCGATCGACAGCAATGATCCGGGCGCTGCGGGTTTCACCGGCAGCCTGATCGTCGCCGAATTCGACTCCCTGAGCGCTGCCCAGGCCTGGGCCGACGCCGATCCGTACATCGCCGCAGGCGTCTACGCCAACGTGCTGGTCAAGCCGTTCAAGCAAGTCCTTCCGTAACTTTCTTCTTTCAACTGCCCCCACGCGCTGAACCATATCGGTTCATCGCGTTCTCAATCGCTCATTATTCTCGT
Organism: Pseudomonas sp. KH_046_1; assembly: GCF_057839025.1. Taxonomy (NCBI): domain Bacteria; kingdom Pseudomonadati; phylum Pseudomonadota; class Gammaproteobacteria; order Pseudomonadales; family Pseudomonadaceae; genus Pseudomonas; species Pseudomonas sp. KH_046_1. Next base: position 1,636,944 of record NZ_CM174481.1, on the reverse strand, counting down.
TTGCCGGCCGACAACTTCCCCAATACTCGTATTGGAACCAGGAGTCGCCATGCGCAAGGGTCCGTTGTGTCTGATGTTGGTCACGTTGTCGATCGGGGCGCCCGCCCACGGTGAAGAATACGCCGAGGGTGGCAATTCGACGCCTCTGTCCTTGAGCGCCGGCAGCCAGATCACCGAGCTGCAGCAACGCTTGAAAGAAAGCGAACGGCAACGGGAAGATCTGAACAAACAATTGCAAACTGCCGAGAGCGAACGCGAAAGCCCGCTGCTGGCCCGGTTGCGCCAGGAGAACCAGCGTTTGAAGCTGCAACTCAAGGAAGCCCAGGCCAGCAGTCCGCTGCCGCGCCTGCTGACCGACCAGCAACAATGGTTCGTCATTGGCGCCGGGGTAGCGCTATTGGCTCTGCTCTGCGGTATCTTCGCCAGTGGAGCAAGTCGAAAACGTCGACAATGGCTAAATTGAGTGAGTCATGAGCGAGCTGTTACTTATTGATGATGACCAGGAACTGTGTGAGCTCCTGAGCAGTTGGCTGAGCCAGGAAGGGTTTCAGGTACGTGCCTGTCACGACGGCCAGAGCGCACGCCGCGCGCTGGCCGAAACCGCCCCGGCGGCCGTAGTGCTGGATGTGATGTTGCCCGATGGCAGCGGCCTGGAACTGCTCAAGCAGTTGCGCAGCGACCACCCGGATTTGCCGGTGCTGATGCTCTCGGCCCGGGGCGAGCCCCTGGACCGTATCCTCGGCCTGGAGCTCGGCGCCGACGATTACCTGGCCAAACCCTGCGATCCACGGGAACTGACCGCCCGCCTGCGCGCAGTCCTGCGCCGTAGCCACCCGGCAGCGGTGTCCAGCCAGATGCAACTGGGCGACCTGTGTTTCAGCCCGGTGCGCGGTGTGGTCAGCATCGACGAACAGGAATTCACCCTCACCGTCTCCGAAAGCCGCCTGCTGGAAGCCTTGCTCAAGCAACCCGGCGAACCCCTGGACAAACAGGAACTGGCGCAGATCGCCCTCGGCCGCAAGCTGACCCTGTACGACCGCAGCCTGGACATGCATGTCAGCAACCTGCGCAAGAAGATCGGCCCACACCCCGATGGCCGACCGCGCATCGTTGCCCTGCGCAGCCGCGGCTATTACTACAGCCTCTGAACCCCGTAGGAGCTGCCGCTTTGTCAGGTCAGCCGAAAATCATGTTTACCAAAGCTTTACCCTCCGCTGACCGCCGCTGACCTTGATCTGCGTAATCTGTACTCATCCGGAACGTACCGGGAACGAGACAAGGAGATACACCATGCGCAAGACTCTTATCGCTCTGATGTTCGCTGCTGCCCTGCCGACCGTTGCCATGGCCATGCCTGAAGGCGCTGGCCCCATGGATGGGTCGATGGACGGTTCGCGCCACGGCGGTCAGATGCACGGCATGCACGGCAAAGGCCCGTACAGTGAACTGGACCTGAGCCGCGAACAGCGCGAGCAGATCCGTAAGATCATGGGCGAGCAGATGCACGAGCGTAAGCAACTGGTCGATAAGTACCTGGAGAAGCTCTCGCCAGCCGACCAGAAAGCCATGAAGGACGAGATGGCCGCCAACCACAAGAAAGCTGAAGCGGACGTGCGCGCCTTGCTGAAACCGGATCAACAGAAGAAATTCGACGAGATCCAGAAAAAACAAGCTGAACGCCGCGCCGAGTGGACCGAGTTCAAGGCCTGGAAAGCGCAACAACCGCAAAAGGCGCAATAATGCACTAACCCCGGGCCCAACGGTTTTCACCGCTGGGCCTGACACCACACAATTCACTGTGGGAGCGAGCCTGCTCGCGATAGCGTCAGCACGTTCAACATCAACGTGACTGAAAAACCGCCATCGCGAGCAGGCTCGCTCCCACATGGATTTGTGATCGTTCGAGGATTTTCCGTGCGTTCATTGTTCTGGCGTATCCTGGCCAGCTTCTGGCTGGCCATCGCTCTGGTTGCAGGGCTTTCCATCCTGCTCGGGCACATGCTCAACCAGGACGCCTGGATTCTCAGCCGCCACCCGGGCCTCAACACGCTGGCCGAAGAGTGGACGCAAACCTACGAAAGCCAGGGTGAAGACGCCGCCCAGGACATTCTCCAGCAACGCAAACGCCAGTATCACATCGACGTTCAGGTGCTTAACGAAAGCGGCGATCCGGTGGTGCGCGGTACCTTTCCCAAACGTGCGGCGGCCTTTGAGGCGCGCCAGAACAAGGATGACCGGCGCCTGCCATGGCGGCGTCTGACCGATGAGTTCACCAGCGAAAAAACCGGTGACACCTACCTGTTCATCTACCGCATCCCGCATCCGGAACTGAACGCCTGGCACCGCGAGAGCCTGCTCTGGCCGCTGAGTGCCCTGGGAATTGCCCTGGTGGTGCTGACCCTGTTCAGCCTGCTGGTGACCTTTTCCATCACTCGCCCGCTCAGCCGTCTGCGTGGCGCGGTGCATGACCTGGGACAGACCACGTATCAACAGAACAGCCTGGTCAAGCTGGCCAACCGTCGCGATGAGTTCGGCGTCCTGGCCAACGACTTCAACCGCATGGGCGCGCGCCTGCAAAGCCTGATTGGCAGTCAGCGACAACTGCTGCGGGATGTGTCCCACGAACTGCGCTCACCCCTCGCCCGTCTGCGTATCGCGCTGGCGTTGGCCGAACGGGCCACTCCGCAAGAACGGGAACAGTTGTGGCCGCGCCTGACCCGCGAGTGCGACCGACTGGAAGCGCTGATCAGCGAAATCCTGGTACTGGCGCGGGTCGACTCCGATAACGCCAGTGCCGAAGAGGTGGACCTGAACACCTTGCTCAATAGCCTGCAAAAGGATGCGCAACTCGGTTCACCCGAGCAACTGGTCCACCTCGAAGCCGAATCGCAACTGAATCTGAAGGGCTGGCCGACCATGATCGAACGGGCCGTGGACAATTTGCTGCGCAACGCCCAGCGTTTCAATCCGGTGGGTGGCCTACCGATCGAAATGCAGGCGTTGCGTCAGGGGGAGCGGATCGTTGTGACCGTGCGCGATCACGGGCCGGGGGTCAGTGCCGAATATTTGAACCAGCTCGGTGAGCCGTTCTATCGGGCGCCGGGGCAGACCGCGGCCGGACATGGCCTGGGCTTGGCCATCGCCCGGCGCGCGGCGGAGCGACATGGCGGCAGCCTGGTGCTGGCCAATCACCCGGAAGGCGGGTTTATTGCCAGCCTGGAATTGCCGTTGGTGCCGGGGGCTGTGGTTCAGCCCTGAACCGTTGTGGGAGCGGGCCTGCTCGCGAAGGCGGTGTGTCAGGCAATATTGATGTCGACTGACACGACCTCTTCGCGAGCAGGCCCGCTCCCACAGGTTATTCGGTGTCAGGCTTTACCGGGCCAGGCGCTGACGAATTCGGCCAGGTCGACTTTCTCGGCCACTCGCGGTTCTTTCTGCGGCGTGCCCAGATACAGGAAGGCAATCACCTCTTCCCCCTCAGCCAAACCCAAGCCCTTGGCCACATGGGCCGAGTAAGCCAGGTCACCGGTACGCCACACAGCGCCAATGCCCTGCGCATAGGCCGCGAGCAAAATCCCGTGGGCCGCGCAGCCTGCCGCCAGCAACTGCTCGGACTTCGGATATTTGACGTGATCCTGCACGCGAGCGATCACCACTACCACCAACGGTGCCCGCAGCGGACCATTGCGCGCCTTGTCGATGGCCGCTTCGCCGACTTCGCTGTCTTGCAATTTCGCCGCTTCGGCCAGCAACTCGCCCATTTGCTCACGCGCCGCGCCTTCCACTGTCAGGAAACGCCAAGGCTGCAAGTGACCGTGATCCGGGGCGCGCATGGCGGCGCCAAACAGCACCTCGCGCTGCTCGGCAGTGGGTGCAGGGTCAATCAGTCGTGGAACGGAAACACGGTTGAGCAAAGCGTCGAGAGCCTGCATCGGCCACCTCCTGAAAATTTGTGCGGCTATTCTAGCTGTAACTGTCGCAGCAGTGCCGGTTTACATGCCCTGCCCCGCAGGTAGAATGGCGCCCTTTCCACTATCAGCCGAGCGGACCTCATGGCGTTGCCGACCTTACGGATCATTGGTTTCATCATCGGCATCTTCCTGATCACGCTGGCGATCTCCATGGTCGTGCCCATGGCCACGCTGGTCATTTTCGACCGCACCAGCGATCTGCCGTCGTTCCTCTGGGCCAGCATGATCACCTTTGTCGCCGGTTTGGCGCTGGTGATTCCGGGGCGCCCCGAACACATTCACCTGCGCCCCCGGGACATGTACCTGCTGACCGTCAGCAGTTGGCTGGTGGTGTGCATCTTCGCCGCGCTGCCGTTCCTGCTGACCCAGCACATCAGCTACACCGATTCATTCTTCGAAAGCATGTCCGGCATCACCGCCACTGGCGCGACCGTGCTCACCGGCCTGGACTCCATGTCCCCCGGCATCCTGATGTGGCGCTCGTTGCTGCACTGGATCGGCGGCATCGGCTTTATCGGCATGGCGGTGGCGATCCTGCCGCTGTTGCGCATCGGTGGCATGCGGCTGTTCCAGACCGAATCGTCGGACCGCTCGGAAAAAGTCATGCCCCGCTCACACATGGTGGCGCGGCTGATCGTGGCGGCCTACGTCGGCATTACCATTGTCGGCAGCCTGGCGTTCTGGTGGGCCGGAATGAGCCCGTTCGATGCAGTCAACCACGCGATGTCGGCGATTTCCACCGGCGGTTTCTCCACCTCCGACCAGTCTTTGGCCAAGTGGCCGGAGCCTGCGGTGCATTGGGTCGCGATCGTCATCATGATTCTCGGTGCCCTGCCGTTCACCCTGTATGTCGCCACGTTGCGTGGTAACCGTCGGGCGCTGATCAAGGATGAACAGGTTCAAGGCCTGCTGGGCATGCTGCTGGTGACCTGGCTGGTGCTCGGCACCTGGTATTGGTGGACTACCCAGCTGCATTGGCTGGAGGCGTTGCGGCATGTGGCGCTGAACGTGACGTCGGTAGTGACCACCACCGGTTTTGCACTGGGGGACTACAGCCTCTGGGGCAATTTCTCGCTGATGCTGTTCTTCTACCTGGGGTTTATCGGCGGTTGCTCCGGCTCGACCGCGGGCGGTATCAAGATTTTCCGCTTCCAGGTGGCCTATATCCTGCTCAAGGCCAACCTTAACCAGCTGATTCACCCGCGCGCGGTGATCAAGCAGAAGTACAACGGTCACCGCCTCGACGAAGAAATCGTGCGGTCGATCCTGACCTTTTCGTTCTTCTTTGCAATCACCATCTGTGTCATCGCACTGCTGCTGTCGCTGCTCGGCGTGGACTGGATGACCGCCCTCACTGGCGCAGCCAGTACCGTGTCCGGTGTCGGCCCGGGGCTCGGCGAAACCATCGGCCCGGCGGGCAACTTCGCCACCCTGCCGGATGCCGCCAAGTGGATTCTCTCCTTCGGCATGTTGCTGGGCCGGCTGGAGATCATTACGGTGTTTGTGCTTTGTATTCCGGCATTTTGGCGTCATTGACCGCTTCAGCTGATTGCATCAGCCGCATCCGGTACTCGCCGGGTGTGGCATCGAACCAGCGGCGGAAAGCACGGAAAAAGTTGCTCGGATCGGCAAACCCCAGCAAGTAGGCAATTTCCAGCAAGGTCATGCTCGGTTGCGCCAGATACTGCTCGGCCAGCTCACGCCGGGTATCGTCCAGCAGCGCCTGAAAACTCGTGCCCTCTTCCTGCAAGCGCCGCTGCAAGGTGCGCTGGGACAGATGCAGCGTCTGCGCCACGGTGTCGCGCTTGGGCTCGCCTTGGGGCAGCAGACGGCACAACACCTGCCGCGCCTTGTGGGTCACGCGGCTTTCGGAAAAGCGCGCCAGGTATTCACCGGCAAAGCGGTCATGCAGCAACGCCATTGCCTCGTTGGCCGTCGGCAGCGGCGCTTCCATATCGGCGCGTTCGAAAATCAGTGCATCGTAAGGCGCGTTGAACACCAGCGGAGCATGGAAGGCTTGTCTATAGGGTTCCAGGTTGGCCGGCTCGGCACCTTGCAACAACACTTGGCGTGGTTGCAACGTACGCCCGGTCAACCAGCCGCACAGCGCCAAGGCACAGGCCATTGAAGCTTCGGCGCTTTGTCGGGTCGGCGGCAGATGGTCGCCATGCACCATCAGAATCAACGCGTAGCCTTCCTCCAGCAGCTGGAAACTCAGGTCGGCACTTTCGGCGATGATCCGCTGATAGCGCACCAGTCGCTGAAAGCCTTCGGCCAGGGTCTGGCTGGACATCAAGGCGTAACCGGTCACATGAAACTGCGCCGGTCGCACCACCTTGCCCATGTTCAGGCCGATGGCCGGGTTGCCGGACAGCTCGACCGCGCGCTGCCACAGCCGTGTCATGGAATCTTGCGGGAAGCGTGCATCCGGATCATCCAGTGCCGCGTAGTCGAGCCCCAGCTGTTTGAACAGAGCCCGGCAATCCAGGCCGTCCATCTCCAACGCTTTGACAATCCCCATCGCCCAGCTTGCAGAAGTCGTTCGTTCGCTCATGGCGTTTTCTTACATGGTGGCCGCATGCTACGGCTATTGACCGAAGGATACTAAAGTGGCGCCTATTGTCACTGGCTGATGCCATTGATCACTCTAGACTCAAATAAGCTACCCACAGAACAACTTGCAGCAAGAACAATAACCACAGAGATCGCAGTCGTGGAAAACGTCAAACGCTTCAACAGCTTCGCTGAGTTCTATCCTTACTACCTCAGCGAGCACAGCAACAGCACCTGTCGCCGTTTACACTTTATCGGCACGACCCTGGTTATCTTGATTCTGTCGCTGACCATTGGTCGTGGAGCATGGATGCTGTTGTGGACCCTGCCACTGGCAGGTTACAGCTTTGCCTGGGTCGGGCATTTCTTCTTCGAGAAGAACCGCCCGGCAACCTTCCAACACCCCTTCTATAGCCTGCTCGGCGATTTTGTCATGTACCGGGACATGGTTCTGGGGCGCGTTCCGTTCTAGCTGACATCCGTCACAAGAGAGTTGCCTATGAATGCCAATGCCCGCTTCACCCACATGAAGGACGGAACGCAGGAAGACTGGGCGATCATCGCCGCGGACTTCAGTGCCTATGCAAGACAATTGCCTGCACGGATTGTGGCGCACCTGAAGTTGCTGGAGGGGGATTTTGGCGGCTTCCCGGTGGATCGCCTGACCCACTCCCTGCAAACCGCCACCCGCGCCTGGCGCGATGGCCGCGACGAAGAGTACGTGATCTGCGCCCTGCTCCACGATATCGGCGACACCCTGGGTTCCTACAACCACCCGGACATCGCGGCGGCGATCCTCAAGCCGTTCGTCAGCGCCGATAACTTGTGGATGGTGGAAAAGCACGGGATTTTCCAGGGCTACTACTTCTTCCATCACCTGGGCATGGACCGGCATCTGCGTGAGCAATTCCAGGACCATCCGCAGTACCAGGCGACCGTCGAATTCTGCGCCAAATACGATGCGGCGGCGTTTGATCCGGCGTACGACACGCTGCCATTGAGCTTTTTCGAGCCGATGATGGAGCGCTTGTTTGCGCACCCCAGGAACTCGATTTACAAGGCGGCGATGGAAGAACATTCCCCAGCCTGACAGACCCAGCGGGACCGCTTTGCGGTCCATTCGCGGGCAAGCCCGCTCCCACAGTGGATTTGTTGCGAACACAGAATCTGTGGACACCGCAAAACCTGTGGGAGCGGGCTTGCCCGCGAAGAGGCCAGTACAAACACCGAATGACTATCAGGCCAACTCTGCAACCCTGGCCGCCTTCAACTGCGCCTCGCGCGCCTGGGCATCCGCCAGGCGATACAACTCGATCGAACCATCCCAGTGCTCGATCAACGCGGTGCACGATTCCACCCAGTCGCCGCAATTGAGATAGTCCACCTCGCCGACCTTGCGAATCTCGGCATGGTGAATGTGCCCGCACACCACACCGTGCAGCTCGCGCTTGACGCATTCATGGGCGATGGCTTCTTCGAAGTCGCTGATGAAGCTGACCGCGCTTTTCACCTTGTGCTTGAGGTAGGCCGACAGCGACCAGTAGCCGTAGCCATATCGCGCGCGCCAATGATTGAGCCAGCGGTTGAGGGTCAGGGTGAATTCGTAGGCCGAGTCACCGAGAAACGCCAGCCAGCGATGGTAACGGGTGATCACATCGAACTGGTCGCCATGGATCACCAGCAGGTGCCGGCCGTCGGCGGTGACGTGCACGGCTTCGTCGACCAACTGGATATTGCCCAGGATCAGCTTGGAATAGCGGCGCAGGAATTCATCGTGGTTGCCGGTGACGTAGATCACCTCGGTGCCACGCTTGCTCATGGTCAGCAGGCGACGGATGACGTTGGTGTGCGCTTGTGGCCAGTACATGCCGCCGCGCAGTTTCCAACCGTCGATGATGTCGCCGACCAGGTAGATCTTGTCTGCGTGGTAGCTCTTGAGAAACTGCGACAGGTGTTCAGCCTGGCAATCCCGGGTGCCCAAATGCACGTCGGAAATCCATAAAGTCCGTACGCGTTGTTTACGGGTGGGTTTGGCGAGCTCGGCGCTGGTCATGGGCAACCCTCTGGCAAGTTTTGCCAAGTCTGCCCCGAGCCGGTTAATGGTCCATGACAGAGTCAAGTCAGTCCTGTGACAGCGTTTGTTGGTCCGCTCGGTGTAGACTGACGCCCTGAACCGGGAGACCTGCGATGAGACCGATCCTCACGCTTCGCCAATACAGCCACGACCTGATCGTCCACAGCCACGAACACGCGCAACTGGTGTTCGGGCTTTCGGGCGCGCTGGATTTCGAGGTCGACGGCCGTGGCAGCCAAGTGGTGCAGCAGAGTTTCGTGGTGGTGCCCTCCGGGGCGCATCACGCGTGTGGCAGCGCCAATGGCAGCCGCTGCCTGGTGCTGGATGTACCCGGCGAACAATGGGTTGCCCAGTCGTTGGGCGATCACGCCGAGTCCAGCCGACGCTTGCTCGACAACGCCGGGCGCCTGCCCCTGGACGCCGGGCAAAGCCAATTGGTCAGTTGGCTGGCGAACAGTCCGGTCGATGATCCGCTGATCGCTCAACAAGGCGCGGTGCTGTTACTGGCCAGTCTCAACAACGCCAGGCCCGACGCGGTCGGCGGTCGACGCCTGCCCTATGCCGCGCTGAACGCGCACATCGATCAGTACGCGGCGTACCCGCTGCAAGTGGCCGACCTGGCCCGGATAGCCGGCCTTTCCAGTGCCCGTTTGCATGCGCGGTTCGTGGCCGAATGCGGGCAGACGCCGATGGACTATATCCGCAGCCGACGTCTGCACATCGCTGTGGGCTTGCTGCGCAACTCGGCGCTGCCCATCGGCGAGATTGCCAGCCGCGTCGGCTACAGCTCCCAGAGTGCCTTTGCGGCGGCGGTGCTGCGCGAGTTCGGGGCATCCCCCGGAAAACTGCGGCGCGAGGCTGGCGACAAATAACGCGAGTTTGCCGACAGACTTGATGGGCGATTACGCGCTTCAATGAAGCCTCTGTTCGTTTGTCGTTAAGGATTGCAATGACTCCCCGTACCGCCCTTGGCGCCTTGCATATCGGCGCATTGATGTTCGGCCTGACCGGTGTGTTCGGCAAACTGGCTGCCGCTTCACCGGCGATCATCGTTTTCGGCCGTGCCGCGTTTGCCGTGCTCGCGCTGGCGTTCTTTGCACGGTTCGCCAGCCAGACGCGCTGGCAGAAACTCGAGGCGGTGGACTGGCGCCGGCTGCTGCTCAGCGGCTTGTTGCTGGCCGGGCACTGGGTGAGCTTCTTCATTGCGGTGAAAGTCGCAGGCGTAGCAATTGCGACGCTCGGTTTCGCCAGTTTCCCGGCCTTTACCGTAATCCTCGAAGGGCTGATTTTCCGCGAGCGCATTCGCGCCAATGAAATTGTGCTGGTGCTGCTGGTGAGTGTCGGCCTGGTGCTGGTCACGCCAGATTTCGACCTGGCCAGCGGCGCCACCACCGGCCTGCTGTGGGCCGTGGGTTCCGGTTTGTTGTTCGCCCTGCTGTCACTGACCAACCGTGCCAGCTCCGGGCGGGTCCCGCCGGTACAGGCTGCGCTGTGCCAGAACGTGGTGGTTGCCCTGTGCCTGCTGCCGGTGGCGGCGCCTCAGTTGAGCGAAGTGCGCGCCATCGACTGGCTGTGGATCGGCCTGCTTGGAGTGTTCTGTACCGGTGTCGCCCACAGCCTGTTCGTCGCCAGCCTCGCGGTGATCAAGGCACGCACCGCCGCCGTGGTGTTCGCCCTGGAGCCGGTCTACGGCATCACTGTTGCGTGGCTGCTGTTCAACGAAAATCCAACCCTGCGTATGTTGCTGGGGGGTGCGCTGATCATTGTGGCGATTGTGGTGTCCAGCCGGTTCTCAAGTGGCACAAGCAAAAAGACTGTTGCAGTCGAGGCCGCGTCTCACTGAGTGCGGTCGTTGTGCCCCAGGTCGCGGTCCGGGTCAATCTGGTCGCGAACTCGCTGCTTGAGCACTTTGGCCTCGGGGAAACCACCGTCGGCCTTGCGCTCCCAGATCTGCACGGCGTCACAGTAGATATGAAAGACCCCGCCGGTGCCCGGCACCAGGGAGACTTTGCCCAAATCATCACCAAAGGTGCTGAGCAGTTCCTGGGCCAGCCAGGCCGCACGCAACAGCCATTGGCATTGCGTGCAATAGGTGATGATGATTTCCGGTTTGCTGACGGTCATGATGGGACGTGACTCCAGAGTTTGACGACGCCGCTATGATAGCCCGACCGGAGGCTGCCGAGACGGCGGAGCGGGTTGCGCCTCCAACTCGAACGCAGGCTCGATCATGGCCAGGGCAGCCGACTGCTGGTTCCCGTTTGGGCTGATCACCTCCCAACTCGACGCCATGGACAGCTCCTCCAGGTTGAGCCGGTACTCATCCTCAGTGGCGGAATCGCCGGATATCGCCAGCCCCGGAACCACCGCCACGGCAGTAGCGACCGGAATGGTATGACGGTTGTCGACCCGCTCAAGCTCATCGTTGGCCGGCACCCCGTCCCGATGCACAGTGGATGGTTGCATGACGGGGGGCCACATCACAGGCTCGGTAAAGAGCTCAGCCAACGGTTCATGCTGCGACGGCAGCGCCTCTGACTCTGAGACTTGATGCTGCTGACGCCGGCGTCGAACAAACCAGCCCAGCGCCAGCAATGCTATCAGCGCCGACACACCGGCAATCGGCAGCCAGCCAATCCCGGGGCTTTCAGCAATAGCGGGGGGTGGCGCCACGGCGTCGGATGCAATGGGTTGCGCCTTTACCTTCTTGAGCTCCGCCAGTTGGGTTTGCAGTTCGGCCAACTGTTTTTTCTGGTCGGTGATCAGCTCATCCTGGCCTTGAAGCTTCTCGTTGAGCTCATCGACAGTGGTTTGCAACTGGTGGTTTTGCAGGGTGCTGGCGGCCAGTTGTTCGACAGCGGGATCAACCACGGCGACGTCCGGTTCTGGCATCGTCTTTGTCACGGGTGATGGCGCCACGACCGGTTGAACACGGGGGAATGCGGACGCCGGGGAACGGGAAAACGCTTCATCGGCGGCGGGAACAACCCCCGACGAACCCGGCGGATCGATCAGTACCGTGTACTCACGCAGCAATCGCCCATTAGGCTGATTGAGCTGCACGAGGAAATTCAGGAAGGGCTCACTGACCGGTTTGCCGGAGGTCACCTGGATCACGCTACGATTACCGCGCAGCACCGGGGTGAACTTCAGGTCGCTGAGGAAAAATGCCCGGTCGACCCCGACACGACTGAACTCGTCCGCCGTTGCCAGGCTCACCGACAGCTGGTTTTCCTCGAGGCCGGCGGCATCCACCAGTGCGATATCGGCACGCAGCGGTTGATTCAGCGCCGAATGCAGGGTGATTTCACCCAGGCCCAGCGCCGGCGCCCATGCCGAGTAAGTGACTGCGACCCCGGTCAGCAACCACTGAGAACCACCGCGTAAAACCAATCGCCAACACTTGAGCATGAGCATCCTTGAGATCTACAGAAACCATCCGCACGGGTTCGTACATCCGTTACGAACACGATATTGCCGAGTAGTTCTTATAGTCTGCGCAATGCGGTCTCTCAAAAGCCTGGCGTTCGGTTATGCCTCAAGACTTTTCAAGGTTGCCCAGGATGTGCCCGTGAACCCGCATGCACACCTTCAAATCCGCCTCATCGACGCCTTCGAACAGTTCGTGACGCAGTTGCGTGGCAATGGTTTCAATTTGTTCGATCAGGGGACGCGCCGGGGCGCAGAGCACGATTTTCTTCGCCCGACGGTCTTCCAGCACTGCCTGGCGTTGCACCAGGCCCTGGCTTTCCAGGCTGTCGAGCAAACGGGCCAGGGTCGGGCCTTCGACGCCGACGCTTTGTGCCAGCTCACGCTGGGTCGGTGCTTCATCGAAACGCGCCAGGTGCAGCAGCACCAGCCAGCGCGCCTGGGACAAGCCCATGCCCGCCAGTCGGCGGTCCAGTTCGGCACGCCAGCCACGGGACATCTGGGCCAATTGCATGCCAAAGCGGTGTTGATCGGTTAACGGCATAAAACACTCATGATCAGACTGAAATAAATAAAAACTAATTATTAGTCAGCTAAGCATGAGCCTCGACTTGAGGCAAGGCTTGATCTGTACTGAATCGTTACATCAGCACTACAGATGTCTCAAATCTCGAACTCCGACTGCAACGCCGCCCGAACGCAGTACAGCACCCCTTCCGGAACCCTGCCTGCAAACAGCGCGGAGATCTCGGAAACCGGCGGCAACTCGCCTTCGCCGTCGAGGAAGGCGTCCTGGACTTCGCCCATCAGGTCTTCAGGCAGATCCAGTGCCTGCTCCAACGACAACTGCTGCTTGCCAATCGCTTCGGCCAGCATGGTGTAGACGTTCTTTTCCGAGCACTGCAACTGACCGGCGATCTGCACCGGCGTCATCCCGGCCCGCGCCAGAGTGATCAGTTCATGACGCACGTCGGCCACCGGTTTCGGCGCCTCGACCTGGCCGCCGAGCACTTCGAGGAAGGCCTCGCCGTAGCGCTCCAGCTTGCGCGCGCCGACACCGCTGACCGTGGCCATTTCCGCCAGTGAGGTCGGCTGGCTGCGCAGCATTTCCAGCAAGGTCGAGTCGGGGAAGATGACGTATGGCGGCACGCCATGTTCTTCGGCGAGCTTGCGACGCAGGGCGCGCAAGGCTTCCCATTGTTCGCGCTCCTCGCCACGGACCAGTTGGCTCGCCTGGCTCTTGCTGCTTTTCGCCACGGTTTGCGCCTTGAGATCGCGGCGCAGCTCCAGGGTCACTTCGCCCTTGAGCAACGGCCGGCAACTGTCGCTCAGGCGCAGACCGCCATAGCCCTCATGGTCAACATCGGCCAAACCGCGAGCCACCAGTTGGCGGAACAACGAGCGCCATTCGCCCTCCGCCATCGTCTTGCCGACACCATACACCGACAGGTGCTGATGGCCGAAGCTGCGGACCTTTTCGTTGTCCTTACCCAGCAACACGTCCACCAGGTGCCCGACGCCATAGCGCTGCCCGGTACGGTAGATCGCCGACAGCGCCTGACGCGCAGGCTCGGTGGCATCCCAGGTCTGCACACCATCGACGCAGTTGTCGCAATGCCCGCAAGGCTCGGGCATGTCTTCGTCGAAGTAGGCCAGCAGCGTTTGCCGACGGCAGCGGGTTTCTTCACAGAGCGAGAGCATGGCGTCGAGCTTGTGCTGCTCCAGGCGTTTGTGGCGCTCGTCGCCTTCGGAGTTCTGCAGCATCTGCTTGAGCATCACCACGTCTTGCAGGCCGTAGGCCATCCAGGCATCCGCCGGCAGGCCGTCACGGCCGCCACGACCGGTTTCCTGGTAATAGGCCTCAAGAGATTTCGGCAAATCGAGATGCGCGACGAAACGCACGTTGGGCTTGTCGATGCCCATGCCGAACGCCACCGTCGCAACCATGATCAGGCCTTCCTCATTGAGGAAGCGTTTCTGATGGTAGGCCCGCAGATCGTTGGGCAGACCAGCGTGGTACGGCAGCGCCGGGAAGCCTTGTTCGCTGAGGAACGCAGCGACTTCCTCGACTTTCTTGCGCGACAGGCAATACACGATGCCCGCATCGCTACGGCGCTCGGCGAGGAACGCCAGCAACTGCTTGCGCGGCTGCTCCTTGGGCACGATGCGATAAAAGATGTTCGGCCGGTCGAAGCTCGACAGGAAGCGCTCGGCGTCTTGCAGGTGCAAACGGGTGACGATTTCTTCCCGGGTGCGCTTGTCGGCCGTGGCGGTCAGGGCGATGCGCGGCACGTCGGGGAACATTTCCGCCAATTGGCCCAGTTGCAGGTATTCCGGGCGGAAATCGTGGCCCCATTGCGACACGCAGTGTGCTTCGTCGATGGCGAACAGGGCGATGTCCAGCCCCTGCAGGAAGGACAACATGCGCGGCTGGACCAGACGTTCCGGCGCCAGATAGAGCATTTTCACCTCGCCGCGGCGGATACGGGCGGCGAGGTCGCGCTGCTGCTCGGCGCTGAGGGTGGAGTTCAATGCGGCGGCGGCCACGCCCAGCTCTTCGAGGGTGGCGACCTGATCGTCCATCAGTGCGATCAGCGGCGAGACCACCACGGCCAGGCCTTCGCGCAACAGCGCCGGGACCTGGAAGCACAGGGACTTGCCGCCACCGGTAGGCATCAGGACCAGGGCATCGCCGCCACTGGCCACGCGCTCAATGATTGCACCCTGGCGGCCACGGAAACTGTCGTAGCCGAAGATGTCCTTGAGGACGCGTTGAGCCTGTTCGAGCATAGAAACTCCAAAAATCACCGAAACATCCCTGCAATGCTGGTTCAGAACCCGCGATGCTGCACCGACAAATCGTAAGTGCGCATTGCATGACGCTTCACATTTCAGCCGTAACGCCAGCAGGGCATTACAAAACGCGCGAGTATACCCGAGCGCTGTCCGGCAAAGGGCACCGCTGATAAGACTCCGCCCATGCAATGCCAAAACTGTAGGAGCGAGCCTGCTCGCGATGAGGCCATCACAGTCAACATTGATTTCGCCTGAACCACCGCTATCGCGAGCAGGCTCGCTCCTACAGGGAATACGGTGCAAATATGCCGTGCGGCTGGCTCAAGTGCTCAAGAAGGCCTAGAATTCCCGCATCGAACATTCCCCAAGGTAGTCCTTTAATGTCCTTCGCTGAGCAACTAACCCGCCTGCAAGTCTTCCTCGATGCTGATGAACTGCATGACGAGGCGCTGGACTACGTGGCCGCCCACGGCTACCTCACTGCGCTGTCGATCTGTTCCGAAGTCGTTCCTGATCGTGAGTGGATCGATGCTCTCTTCGCCGAAGAGCCGCACTACAGCGGCGAAGCCCAGCGCGAAGAGATCGAAGCCACGCTGATCGGCCTCAAGGCCCACATCGCCCGCCAACTGGCCTCCGACGAAGAGTTCGAGCTGCCGTGCGACCTCGACCTGGGCGACGACCCGGATGATTCCGAACTGCGCGGCTGGTGCATCGGTTTCATGGAAGGCGTGTTCCTGCGCGAAGAAGCCTGGTTCGAAACCGCCGAAGACGAAGTCAGCGAAATGCTGCTGCCGATCATGGTCGGTTCGGGTCTGTTCGACGAGCAACCGGAGTTCTCCGACATTGCCGCCGACGCCAACCTGATGGACGACATGATCGTGCAGATCCCGGAAGCCCTGACTGCGCTGTACCTGCTGTGCAACGCGCCAGACGAAAAACCGGCGATTCTCAAGCCTCGCCACCACTAAGGTTCTGCCTATGGACAACCCCATAGGCAACCGCCCCCTGATGTTGCGCTACGTGCTGCTGGCCATCGGCTGGCTGAGTGTGGCGCTGGGGGTGATCGGGATTTTCCTGCCGGTATTGCCCACCACCCCTTTCCTGTTACTGGCGGCAGCCTGCTTCGCCCGTAGTTCCCCGCGCTTTTATCAATGGCTGGTTGAGCATCCACGGCTTGGCCCCTGGATCCGCGACTACCTCGACGGCAACGGCATCCCGCTCAAGAGCAAGGTCTACGCCATCAGCTTGATGTGGGCGAGCATCCTGCTCTCGTGCTACCTGGTGCCGCTGCCCTGGGCACGGGGCTTCATGCTGACCAGTGCGGTACTCGTGACGATCTACATCCTCAAGCAGAAAACCCTGCACAAACCCTGAAGTCTCCCTTGGCCATTTGTGGCTAGCCCCGTCCGACGACCTGTCCTGCCGCGCCCAAAACACCACCTAAACTTCACAAACCTACACTCGAGCAGCCAGACATGGCCCGCAGTCTGCGTAGTCCAGGATGGCCAACGCTCCGACTTCGGCTCGGCGGCTGGTTGCTGCTGGCGGGTTTGCTACTGACCGTATTCAACGGGGTCCGGGCCGACTGGGATTTTGCGCAGATTCTGCAAACCGTTGAACAACGCTACGGCCCGCTCGGAGCGGCGCGAGATCGGATCGAGGCGTGGAGTCAAATGCTGCAAAGTGCACGCGGCGCGACCGAACGCGAGCAGCTCAACGCGGTGAACCGCTTCTTCGATCAGCACCTGAACTTCCAGGACGACACGCGCATCTGGCAACAGACCGATTACTGGGCCACGCCCGTCGAAGCCCTGATCAAGGGCGCCGCCGATTGCGAGGACTACGCGCTGGCGAAGTATTTCAGCCTGCGCCGACTCGGCATTTCCAGCGAAAAACTGCGCATCACCTACGTCAAGGCCCTGAGCCGGAACCAGGCGCACATGGTGCTGACGTTCTACAGCACCCCCACAGCCGACCCGCTGGTGCTGGACAACTTGATCGGCGATATCCGCCCCGCTTCCCAGCGTAAAGACTTGCTGCCGGTTTACGCCTTCAACGCCGAAGGCCTGTACCTGCCGGGCAAGAACGGTGACCAGCGCAGCAGCGACTCGAAAAAGCTGTCGCGCTGGCAGGACGTGTTGAAAAAGATGCAGGCCGAAGGGTTCGACATCGGTGACGGCTAGCCGCCATGCCAAGGAGCGATGTATGACACTGCGTAAACAGTTGTTCCTGGCCATCTGCCTGTTCCTGCTGGTGGCGTTCAGCGGCAGTTTTTTTGCCAGCCTGGAAAGCTCCCGCGAGCAAACGCTCAGCCAGCTGCGCGCCCACGCCCAGGACGCGGCCACCGCGCTGGGGCTGTCGCTGACGGCGCAGGTCGATGACCCGGCAATGATGGAACTGATGGTCAGTTCGATTTTCGACAGCGGCTATTTCAGCAGCATCCGCGTCATTCGGCTCAAGGATCAGCAAACCCTGGTGGAACGCAGCGCACCGACAAAAATCGACGGTGTGCCTGACTGGTTCGTCAACCTGGTCGACCTGCGCCCGGAAGGTGGCGATGCCTTGATCATGCGCGGCTGGGAACAGCTGGCACGGGTCGAAGTGCTGAGCAATCCGCAATTTGCCCTGGCCAAGCTCTGGGACAGCACCCTCGGCAGCCTGATCTGGTTGCTGTTGTGCGGGGTGTTCAGTGCCGTGATTGGAGGATGGATGCTGCGCCGGCAATTTCGCCCACTCGACAGTATGGTCCAACAAGCCGAGGCCATCAGCAAACGCGAGTTTCTCAGCCTGTCGAAACTGCCGCGCACGCCGGAACTGAAACGGGTGGTGCTGGCGATGAACCAGATGGTCGAAAAGCTCAAGGCACTGTTCGTCGAGGAGGCTGCGCGCAGCGAAAAACTGCGGGCCGAATCCTATCTGGACAGCCTCACCGGCCTGGCCAACCGGCGCCTGCTCGATGAGCAACTGGCCGACCATTTACGTGTGTGCGAACAGAGCCGCGACGGCCATTTGCTGATGTTGCGGATCAACGACCTGAACGGCCTCAATCAGCGCCTGGGTGGCCAACGGACTGACGCGCTGATCAGTGCTGTAGGTGAATTCCTCAAGCGCCTGACTCAATTGCCGGAGCGTCGCACCTGGCTGGCGGCGCGCAATCGTGGCGGCGAATTCAGCCTGCTGACACCGGGTCTGGACGCTGAAAGTGCCGCGCGCCTGGCCGCCGATGTCAGCGTCAGCCTGGAGAACCTGCGCCTGACCGGCGCCAGCGATTGCATGCCCGTCGCCCATCTGGGCGTTGTCGCCTACCACCCCGGTGAGCCGATCAGCACCGTACTCCTGCGCCTTGATCAGGCAGTGACGGAGTCCCGGCAACATCCCGAACGACCCTGGGTTTATTTGAGCCATCGTGACACGGCGCCGAATCACTCTCAGCACGACTGGCGCACCTGGATCGACGACGCCTTGACCGAAGGCAAAATGCAGCTGTACTTCCAGCCCGTCGTGCAATGCGCCGACACCCACCAGGTGCTGCATCACAAAGTGCTCGCACGCCTGCTCGACCCACAGGGCGAGGCGATTGCCGCCGGGCATTTCCTGCCATGGATCGAGCGTCTCGGCTGGTCGGCACGCTTCGACCTGGCGATGCTCGAAGCCACGCTGGACCACTTGGTGGTCAACCGCAGGCCCTTGGCGCTAAGCCTGTCCGGGAGCACCCTGCGCGACCCGCTGCAATGGCGAACAATCCTCGACCTGCTTGACTCCCTTCCCGAACTGGCGCCGCTGCTGACCCTGGAAATCGACGAGCGCCAGTTGCCCTCCCCCGAAGTGCTACAGAACCTTTGCAGCACATTGCTCAAGACCGGTTATCGAATCGGCCTGCAGCACTTTGGCGGGCGCTTCAGCCAGATCGGCAACCTCACCCAATTGGGCTTGGCGTACCTGAAAATCGATGGGGCCTACATTCGCAACATTGACGAGCAACCTGACAAGCGGCTGTTCATCGACGCGATCTTTCGCGCGACCCACAGCATTGATCTGCCGCTGATTGCCGAGATGGTCGAGACGCCAGGGGAACTGGAGATCATCCGGGAGTTGGGCGTATTCGGGGCGATGGGGCGGTTGATCGGGGCGCCAGAGCCGATGTAATGGCCGGCCCGCTACGTCCTGACCATTGATCCGAAAACCTCACCAACCTGTTATTTCTGACAGTAGTCAACCCGTCGTTCCGGGCTTTAAATCACTCCGTTACCCCTGTCAACGAACGGAGTCACCATCATGACCGCGAAACCACCGAGTTCCTCAACGCTCTCCCCAGATACCCCAATCGAAACCATGGCAACGGTGACTTTCACCGAGATCCGTGACTCCAAAGGCGACCTGGTTGGCAAGAACACCACTACCTTCGATAAAAACCTGACGGCCACGGGCATGGCTGGGCCCAACACGGATCTCTGGTTACGCGATGGTCTGACCAGACTGGTTGAAGTCACAAGCGGCGCTTCTGGCAACTGGATCAAACAGCTTCCTCCCCTGTCGACCTTCAAGCGTTACAGCCTTAATGCTATCGAAAAAGAGTTACCTCAAGATTCATCCACACAATACATTTTCGTCCTGGCGACCGAGACACCGATCATCGACAAAGTCACTGGCAAGGATGGCCCGATTGAAAGTGGCGCGACCTACGACGGCGACTCGTTGGAGTTCTCCGGCCACGCACCTCCCGAAATGGAAGTCGAAGCATTCAACGGCGACACTCCCACGGGCAAGCAAGACACTGTTGATCGTAACGGCCAGTTCAATCTCACCTTCGATGGGCTCACCGCTGGCGCCTACAGCATCAAGATCAGGGCAGCCAATGGCAAAGAGTCCGACGTGTTCGAATTCCGCGTCGTATTGGATGTAAAACTGATCCTTGATAGGGTCTACGACTCCCAAGAGAAGGCGATCCCTGAAGGCGGCACCACCTACGACAACAAGGTTACGGTCCATGGCTATGCCAAGCCCGGCGAAGATGTGCAGCTACGCAATAACGAGACGCTTATCGACGGAGCAACGGCGACCGCCGAGCTGGAGAAAGGATCCTGGAAAATCGAACATGAGGTGTTCCCCGGTCCGCACAGCCTTGACGCTCAGGCGTGTTATGGCGAGGGCGAGATTTCCAAGCCGCCCTATCCCTTTATCGTGGCGTTGGATGTCAAGCTGAGCCTGGATGATGTCGCCGATTCAGAGGGGTCGATCGATGAGGGCGGCAAGACCTACGACAATAAGGTAACGGTCAGCGGCTATGCCAGGCCCGGCAAAGATGTGCAGTTGCGCAATTATAACGTGGACATCCCAGAAGCAATCGCACACGCCGATGAGGAAGACGGATACTGGACATTCGAACTTGATGTGAGTCCCCGTTCGTACAGCCTTACCGTTCAGGCGCGTTATGGCGATGACGAGATTTCCGAACCGCCCCGCACCTTTACCGTGGAGTTGGCCGTCGAGCTGAGCCTGGATGATGTCCTCGAGTCCGAAGACGGCCCTCCTGTCCCTGACGACGGCACCACCGACAAGAACCAGTTGATCATCAAGGGGCATGCCAGACCCGGAGAGAGCATTCAGCTACTCAATGATGGCAACCCCATAAAAGATGCCATTGCACCTGCCGATCCCGACGATGGCCAATGGAAATTTCTGCTCGATGTGATAGACGGTTTCTACCGCCTCGCCGCCAAGGCGAACTATGGCGAGGGGGACATCACCGACCCGCCGCGCACCTTTACCGTTTCATCCATCATCAAGCCGCACAATACCCGCGTGTACGATTCGGACGGCCCGATCGAGGACAACGGTAGTACCCCATACAACCATGTAATAGTCAGGGGTGATGCCAAGCCGTCAGCCGGGATCAAGCTGAAGATCAACGGTGTCACCGATCCGACGCCGGAACCGACCGACGATAAGGGCAAATGGGTCAGATTCGTTCCAAATCTGAAATACGATACCCGTCATACACTCATCGCGGTGGCAGACTATGGTAACAATGCCGAGTCTAATCCATGGACATTTACTACCGGGAAACAGGACGTCAAACCGGACATCGAAAGCGTTAAGGATTCCAATGGCACCCTTGTCCTGTCTGGCTCCGAGACCAGAGATATTCATCTGACCGTCAGCGGCAAGGCAGCACCAGGACAGAAGGTCCGGTTGCTCAAAGGTATTGATCCGCTGGGAGAGCCTGAGGCCGATGGTGAGGGCAAGTGGGTACAACCCATAACCGCTTTTACCGAGTTCGTCAGCCTTACCGTAAAGGCCCTGTATGGGCAGGGCGAAACATCCTTCCCACCCTACACGTTTACCGTTACACCGTTCGGCGAAGTAACGAACATCGTCGACTCCAAAAACAACCCCATTCTGGAAGGTGGATACACCACTGACACAAGCCTCACGTTTATCGGCAAGGCCAGTCCACACCACACAGTTGAAATTTGGAACCACAATAGTAAATGGAAGGAAGTAACCGCCGACGGAGACGACGATTGGCGTCACGTTCGAGGTGTATCCCTTGGACTTCATAGCATCACCATCAAGGTCAAGGATGTCGTGTCCAGCCCGCCCCGCACATTTTACGTGGTGGAGAACTCTGAGCTGATCATTGATAGGGTCACAAGCAGAAACGGAACCCCCATTCAAAACTCCGGTAGTGTTCCTCATTCTCCGATGAGTTTGATTTATTTCTACGGATCCGGCGCCTACCAGTACTCGGAGATCAAACTGTATGTTAACGATAACCTCGCAAGCATAAGATACGCTGAAGAAAATGGAGAATTCCAAATAGACACCGGTGAACTATTAAAGGGAAGCCACAGATTCCAGGTGAAAGGGGTGAACGGGCAGGTTTCGCAGGATTGGTACATTACAATCACTTAGTAATTAGTAAGTCAGGGTTGTTTACCTGATTACTCCACAGGCTTTTCATCAGTAGTACCAGGCAATGAAAAAAACCGCTTAACGCGGTTTTTTTCATTCCTCTATACCAAGCCATTAAAACCCGTAACTCACCCCCAGCGTCGCCGACCATGGCTGTTCGTAACTTTCCCCTTTGCCGTAGTCGAGGTCCGCACTCACCCGTACATTGGATGCCAAGGCAACGGACACTCCGCCACCCACCTCAAACCCACTGCCCGACAAATCGCTGTTGAGCTCGTTGCCGTTGACATGCACGTTGTCATTGTTGGCAAACTCATGAACCATTGCGACCCGCCCGTATGGCTGCACGACGGTGCCGCTGCCCATCTTGAAGTCACGACCGGCAGCGACACCCAGCTTGGCACGCAACGAACGCGTCCGGTCGCCGTCGGCGTCCATGCCATTATCGAGGTCATAACTCGCGCCCTCGATGACAGCCGCCGACAATTGGGCGGAAGGCTTGACCAGCCAATCATCCGCCAGCCGGATGTTGCGGCCGACTTCCACCAGTGCGCTGACAGCCGAGTTGCTGTAGTCGCCTTTGGCGCGGGATCCGTCGCTCAAACGGATTTTTGAGTCGTTGCGGAAATGGTTGAATTTCAGCGCGCCATCGACGTAGTAGCCGTTGTCCGGATCCTGCCAGCCAACGTATGGACCGGCGTAAAAACTATCGACCGTTGCGCTGCTTCCGCCTTTGAGATCAATGTCCGACTGGCTGTAACCGGCCAGCACCCCGACTCGCCAGGGGCCATCACCCAGACGTGTATCGGCCCCCAGGGAAACGCCCTGTTGCCGCTGTTGGTAGGCCACGCCCGCCCCCTCGCCGACGTTGTACTTGTTACCGTAGGGACGTACCCAGACGCCGTACAAATTGCCATTCGATTGCAAGTCACCCATGCGGCTTTCGAGTGATTTCAGCTCGCCATAGGAAATGGTCGACGCGGTGCGGAACAACGCCAACGCCGTCTGGGCGCCGGGGCTGACCGTTTTCGTGGCGGGGTCGAGGAACCACTCTGTACCGCCGCTGCCATCGGTGGCGCTGGCCAGATCATAGGACCAGGTGCCCAGATCCACCCGGCCGCCGTTCAGCGAGAACTGCGCATTGCCGCTGGCAGTGCGTACCAGTGCCAGTTGTTGCGTGGCCACCGCATCCGTGCCCGAAGCCTCGACTTTCAGCTCGAATTGACCATTGGCTGCGCCGGTCACATTGAGAAAATCACTGGTTCCGGTAGCAAAATCGCCCTTCATGGCAAACGTGCCATTGCCCTCAAGGGTTCCGATGTTCAGTTGACGGAATGCGCCCGCGGCATCACCGAAATCCACCCGGCCGCCATCCATGGTCAGGCTGCCGACCGTGTCATTACCGGTCATGGTCCAGTTCGACTGACTGAGCGTGACGCCAGTGACGTTATCCAGGCGACCGGTGAACTGCGAGCCGTTTTGCAGGGTGACATTGGCGGTAGAGCCATTTTCGACCACTACGTCGCCGGTCATCTGACCTCGATCGAACGTCAGGTTGGCGCTACTGTTGTCAGTGACTTGCACATTGCCTTGCAAGGCGCTGCCGGCCACTCTCATGGCGGCCGTGGATGCGCCCAGCACTTCCAGCAGATTGCCGTTACCGGCCGTCAACGTGGAACCGTTCAACACCTCGATCGTGGCGTCGACACCACCGTCCACCTCCAACGCCGGCCCGCTGCGGCCCACTACGCTTGAGCCGTCCAGCAGCAACGATGCAGTGCCTACGGGTGAGTCCGTTTCAAACCGGACACCGGCGGCATCACCGCTGATTTGCGTATTGGCGGATGCGCGAACGACGCCCCCCGCTACGAACAGGCCGAAGCTGCCTGGGTCCGTCCCCGTGGCCTTGCTGTTGATCAGGTCCAGGGTACTGAAACCCGACACAGCGGCACCGGATATGGCGCCACTGAACTGACTGTTTGCCGCAGTCACCACCGATCCCTGCGTCGATCCGGGTTCCCGGTTGACCAACAGTGCGAAGCCGTCAGCGGTCACCGTCGCCTGATTGATGCTCCCCCGGCTACCGTTGATGGTGATTCCGTCGCCACCGGCATTGCCGTTGATGGTGCCGCCGTTGATATTGAGCGTCGAGCCACGTTGAATCTCGATGCTTTGCGTCGTGGCACCGTTCACATTGAGGACACTGTTATTACGCACCAAATAGTCGATAGGTACAGGCGCGCTTGTCGGATCGATATCCAGCGTGCTGCCGTTATCGACGATGACCGCTGCAAAAGCGGATGAGCTCAAAAAAAAAGCTGGCATCAACGCCAGCGTTCCAATGGATCGTAAGGTGAAAGTCGGGTTTGCTGCTGTGCGGATCGCCATGGGTTCATATCCTTCTATCATTGCGCCCTCACTGAACAATGACACCTGGAGGACTACGAAGGCGGCAGACGATACCGATTCTTCCTACGGAAAAATGTAGGATTAATCTCTAAGCGCATCAGACAAATCCGCCACTCCCAATCCAGTCCACCGCACAATAAAAACGCTTGAAAAAATGGAGGCGCCTGAGCGCCTCCAGATTATTTGGTCAAGGGAGGGGGGAGTTCGCAATACGAGCCATCACCATGGTTCATGGTGACGCGGAACCTTAAAGGATACGAGCGTGTGTAGTATATATCCTGGATCGCCCCACAATGCAGTTCGCACCAACCGTTAAAAATTTTCTCGAAGACAGTATGTTCAAAGAACACACTAAAACCTGCCGCTGCCTGGTCTGCATTCGGTGTTTCATACACACTGTCCGATGCACCCTCTATCGACAGGCCGGGCTTGTTTTGGCCCGCATCAACCACGTTCTCAAATCCCTGGATGAAAAATGAAATTTCCTTATCTGCGAATTTTTCATTCGGGGGAAACGTGACCTCGACTGCAACCTTGTTCGTTTTTGGATCACGCACCAAAGAGTCGCAGTACACCGTTTCACCGTCACCGTTCCCAGGATCGCCGGTCACTTTGAAATTGGGTTGAGGCATAGGAATCTCATCGACATAAACATCGAGAAGCTGGTCTACTGCGATAGCAATCGTCTCATTTATATCTGCATGAAAAACAGTGTAACCAAAACGCATTTGTTTGTTGTTACCTCCTTTAGCAATGTAATCCGCAGGAACGTGAACTTCCAAAACTTCATCATCTGCCTCACCACCATTCAACTTCAAAACGGTTGACAGTGGAACACCATGATAACTAAACTCAATTTCATCATCTTTTTTATGCCCCTTATAAATCAATACAAATGCAGTTGCACCCAACTCCGTATCGTGCTTACTCAGATAGTTGAGCCTAGCATTTACCCCTTTCACATTGACAATATTCAACTTCGGATCTGGAGAGCCTGGCACTCCAGGATTATCGGGGTCATCCGGTTGCTCACCAGGTTTATCCAAATGCACTTTCAATATTTTCGAGATTGGCGTTGCAGGGATCAGCTTGTTGCCACGTTGAATCTGGTACTTGTATTCAAGATCCTTAAGATCCAGGTTCCCGTCATCCAGAAGTTCTCTATAAGTGATATTATCAAAGAATGGCGGAGCACTATTGATATCGAGAACCCTTTCAGTTTGATTAGCGATCTTTCTCCGCAACTTGTCACCAGCTCTCCAGTTCAGAAACTCATGTTTGCCATGTACAGGTACTTGCGTATCCCGGAACAAAATCACCCGATCAGTCACATCACCATTTTCCAGCACGATATCCAGTGTCAGATCCTTGGGCATGGGAATCATTGAAATGGGAACTGTAACGGGTGGCGATGCCAAGCTTCGATTGCCTTTACGATCCGTTACGAATGCGAACAAATCGATTGTTCCTTCGTCTATCGTAATCAATGCCCTTGTAAGTTTTTTGGTTTCCAGTGCTTGTCTGGGCGAAACGAGTTTCACGGTTTCAATAAGCGTCGAATCAGCAGTAGGTTGCCCGTTCTGATCTATCTCTCCCATCCAGAATTCAAACAAGTCATCTGTCCTGGCGCCGGTATATGTATCCTTGTAACTCAATAATGCATGGGGCGAGACGTCCTCAAAATACTCATGGGTAAACCCGTCGTTTTTAATTTCATCCGGATAGGTGACCGCCTCACTCAGTGTGGGCGCTTCTTTATCGACATGAATGGTTATCGGATTAGAATCCTTGCCGTTCAAGCCAAACTTCACCCTGTATTTAACCTCGTGAGGTCCCGGTACGTCTGTCTTGCCTGCTGGAATCACCAGCCTTTTATCATCTGCCCAGTCGGCCGCCAAAGGAGTGCGGCCCTCGACTATGTTCCCTGTCAGGGCGCCATCCCACCTTGCTTGTACTTGCACCAGAGTGTTGTTCGGAATGTCGCCAGCGGCCAGGTTCGCAAAGGTCAGACTCACCGCAAGGCCTTGGTCATCGGTATGGACCTGATTACCCGGGTCATCATCTGTCGGCCCCAGCAACACAGGTGATTCCACTCCGGGTGGATCGTAATCTGCCGGCCCAGGGACGCGAGGCTTTTTCCTGCTGCGCAGTGAACTGGTTTTCAGCGTGTTGGTTTTTTCAACAATGGTCATTTCGCAGTTCCTTCCAGTAATCGGACGTTCTGCCCACGTGTCGACTCACGCCCCATCCACGAAGACTTGGCGCCTGTATGACAAACCCGGTATGCGCGTGCCAAAGCAGGGCATCGAGATGCTCTGGCACACATGAGTGTTTAAGGAATGCTCACCTGTTTACTCATGGGGCGAGACTTGATTTAAAGGCAGCGAAGAAGGACTGGCTACTGTCAGAAATTACAGTTCTCTCTACCATTGGTCGGACTTTCACTTCTGTCGCAGACAAAAAACCCGCCATCCCTTCACAGGGATGGCGGGTTCTTTAGTGGGTTTTCAGGTCACACGGTATCCACCTTCAACGAATGGTCGTTGAGCATGCCGTTGATGATGGTCGCCGTGTCATGCCCGCCCGCGATCACCCCACCCGCCCCCGGAGTCACACCGTAATGGCTGGCGAGGTTGACGCCGGCCAGGTCGATGGTCTGGTTCGGCGCGGCGCCGGCCATGGCGCTGACGTCGATGCTGGTCACCGTCGACGGCCCGCTGCCGGTGACGGTGAAGTGCAGGTAGTCATCCAGCGAAGCCGTGGTGCCGCTCTCCCCTTGCAGCAGTTGAGACAGGTCGAGCTTGTCGGTGCCGGGCGTGAAGTCGGTGATCACGTCATGGCCACTGTTGCCCTTGAGCCACTGGAAGGTATCGGCCCCCGTTCCGCCGGTCAGGGTGTTGTTGCCCAGGCCGCCGATCAGCCAGTCATCGCCGCCCCCGCCGTTGAGGATGTCGTTGCCCAGGCCGCCGTTGATCACGTTGCTGGTGTTGTTTCCGATCAGGGTGTCGTTGAAGTTCGAGCCGGTTAGGTTTTCGATGCCGGTCAGGGTGTCCGAGCCCGCGCCCAGGGTGTTCTGCGCAGCGAGCAGACTGAGGTCGACCGTCACTCCGGCGCTGGCGTGGGCGTAACTGGCCGTGTCGATGCCCGTGCCGCCATCGAGGATGTCATTGCCCTGGCCGCTGAAGAGCAAATCATTGCCGGCGCCGCCGTGCATCTCGTTGTTGCCGGAGCCGGCAGTGAGCACATCGTTGCCGTCACCGGCATTGATGATGTTGTTGCCCGTGCCCGCCACCAGCACGTCATCCCCGCTGGTGCCGGTAAGGGTGTGGCCGTCCTGATAACTGATGGTCAGGTTGGCCGAGTCGCTGCCGCCATGGTTATCGTTGGCGGTGTAGGTGCCGTGGTAGTCGGTGGTGACGTCCTGTGCCCCGGCGTAGTTGACGGTCATGGTCAGCTGATAGTCTTCCGCCGCATTCGAATTGCCGTTACCGGGGTTGGTGATGTTGATCAGGTGGATCTGGTAAGTGCCATCCGCGCTGGCGGTGATGGTGCCGCCATCGGCGATGCTGACGAACGCCCCACCGTTGAGCGAATACTCCATCGTGACGTGCCCGGCATCCAGGTTGTGATCGAGGTTGAGCGTCTCACCTTGTTTCAGCTTGACCGTGATGAGGTCTTCATTGTTGCCATTGGAGTTGTTCGCTGAACCGAGATAGCCACTGACCACCAGCAGCGCCGTCATGGTTGCCGTGTTGGCCGCAAAGGCATTGCGCACGTCGGCCAGACTCTGGTTGGCGGGGTTGTTGTTGGTGCCGGTGAAGCTGATCGCGCCGGTGCCGATGAAGTCCGCGCCCTTCGCTATCCAGCCGGTGTTGAACGAGGTCGGTGTCGCCGAGAGTTGATCGCCGTTGGGGTCGGTGTCGTTGGCCAGCAACAGTTCGCCAGGTACCACGACAGTGCCCGAGAGCACGTTGGTGATGACGTGGTCATCGGCGGCCACTGGCGGTGCGTTCGGTATGACTTTGACCGTCAGGGTGGCGCTGGCCAGGTCGCCGTCGTTATCGCTGGCGGTGAAGCCGATGGTTTCGGTGATCAACACCGACGTGGTTTTCTGCGAAATGTAGGCGTATTCACCGGTGTCGAGATTGATCTGCAAGGTACCGCTGTTGTTGGTGGCAATGTTCAACGTGTTGTCCACGGTGTTGAACGTGCCGTGGTTGAGACCGCCGCTGAAGCTCAACGAGCCCTGATTGCTGTTACCGCTCGGATCGTAGGTGTACGTGGTGCCGTCCACCGTGATGGTTTTGATGAAGCCGCCATCGGCGCCGAATGTGCCGCCCTCGCCCAGCAGCGAACCAGTCACCGGGGCGCCAATCACCGTGCCGGACAGTACCGAGTTGAGCTGGTTGAGGTCGGTCACCACCACCGCATTGGTGTCGGTGTGGCTGCTGCCGTCATAGGCCAGTGGATTGAGGTTGGCGTTGCTCACGCCACTGCCCAGGCCGATCGCGTAGTTCTTGATGTTGTTGGCATCGAGGAAGGCTTTCAGCGCGGTCTCGTCGGCGGTGCCGATTTCCTGGCCGGTGGTGGGCTTGCCGTCGGAGAAGAAGTAGCCGACGTTTTGCGCACCGGTCAGTTTGCCCGAGGTGTTGAACGCGGTCTGCATGGTCGCCACGCCCGCGTCGTAGTTGGTGCCACCGTCCGCGGTG
Source organism: Pseudomonas sp. KH_046_1 (assembly GCF_057839025.1). Lineage (NCBI taxonomy): Bacteria > Pseudomonadati > Pseudomonadota > Gammaproteobacteria > Pseudomonadales > Pseudomonadaceae > Pseudomonas > Pseudomonas sp. KH_046_1. Next base: position 1,608,088 of record NZ_CM174481.1, on the reverse strand, counting down.
AGGCCGGCCAGCAGTGTCTTGGCGGTCGCGACATCGACCCACACCGAGGTCATGTCGGTGGCGCTGCTGCTGAAGGTGACGAGCTGCACTTTCACATCGCCGAGGTCGTCGTATTTATCCAGCAAGGCACTGATGGCCTGCTTGGCCAGATCCAGCCGCGACAGACCCGACACGCCGGAAGGGTCGTCCATGCTGCCGGAGACGTCGAGCACGATCAGCAGGTTGGAATCGATCTCCACCGCCGCCACCGAGCGATCCGTTGCCACTGCCTTGGGCACGTCATCGACAATGTTGACCACGATGGTGCTGGTGCTGCTGTTGCCTAATGCATCGGTGGCTTTGTAGGTGAAGCTTTCACTCAGGCTGTTCGGCCCGTCGTTGGCATTCGGCGAGGTTTTCGGTGCCGAGGTGAGGGTGTAGGTGTAGCTGCCGTCGGAGTTGAGCAGGATCTGCCCGTAGGTGCCGGTGGCGCTGCCGACCAGGGTGTAGGTGAGCGCGCCGCTGCCACCCGAGACCGAACCGACCAGGGTCCCGGACGCAGTTTCGCCAGTGTTGCCCGGGTCGCTGCCGGTGACCGTAGCGGCGGCCAGGTCCTGCCCTTCCTGGCTCAGGTCGAGGGCTTTTTCGTAGACCGTCACGTCGCTGTCGGGGTTGGCCTTGATGATGCTGTTGGCGACGTCGATGGTGATGGTGGTGGTGCTTTCATCGCCATCGGAATCACGCACGGTATAGGTGAACGTATCGGTGGCCCCCGCATCGCCGAGCGAATTCTGGTTGCTGTGATACACCGCGTTGCCGTTGGCATCGAGGGTCAGGTAGCCATAGGTGCCGATGATCGGGTTGCCCAGCCCGCCGATGGCCGACGTCGAGGTATTGCTGCCGGCGCGTACGCCGACCACCGTCGCCGGTCCATCGGCGCCGCTGATGTCGTTGCCCAGCACACTGATGTTGACGGTGCCGCCCTCCACTACCGACGACGAGTCAGGTCTGGCGCTCGGCAGGTCATCGACGATGTTGACGTTGATCTGCCCGGTCTCGCTGTCGCCGTCCGTATCGGTGGCCACGACGTTGAAGTTCTCGGTGAGGCTGTTGGTGCCGTTGGCCGTTGGATGGGCTTCGTTATCGTTCAAGGTGTAGCTGTAGCTCACGACACCGGTCGCCGAGCTGAACCCGGTGATGGTCAGGGTGCTGCCCAGTGGCGTGACGGCCGTTTGCGGGAAGCCGGCGACCACACCACCGCTGACGACAGTGATGCCGCCCACGGTCAGGGTCTGCAGGCCGTCGAGGGCGCTCACGGTGAACGTCCCGGTCCGGGTCAGGGCCGACGTGTCGGCGCTGCTGCCGTCACTGAGTTTTTTCTCATAGACCTTCAGCTCACCGCCATACACGTCGAGGCCGTCGAGGGTTACGCGATCGTCGTTGTTGTAGACGTTCAGCACCAGGTTGGCAGTGCTGCTGTCACCGTCCGAGTCGGTGAGGGTGTAGGTGAAGGTTTCAGTGCCGTCGCCACCGCCGTGCAGGGCTTTGAAATCGGCATCGCTGGGGTTCAGCGTATAGGTGTAAGTGCCGTTGGCGTTCAGCACCAGGGTGCCGTAAGTCCCGGTGAAGGTCCCGGGGGTGATCGGTCCGGTGTTTTCACCGACCGTCACCCGATCCGCGCCTTGCACGTCGTTGCTCAGCACGTTGCCGCTCAACGTCAGCTGGGTTTCCGAAGCGGTATTGGCGTTGCTGTCGTACACGCCTTTTGGCAGGTCGTCGACGATGTTGACGTCGAGCGAACCAGTGGCGGTAGTGCCGTTGTCGTCGACCACGGTCACGGCGAACTGTTCGGGCAAGGTGTTGGCGCCGTTGGCCGTTGGGTGGGCTTCGTTATCGTTCAGGGTGTAGCTGTAGCTGATCACCCCGGTCGCGACGTTGAACCCGGTGATGGTCAGGGTGCTGCCCAACGGGGTGGTGAGCAATTGCGGGAAGCTGGCGGCCACACCACCGCTCACGACAGTGATGCCGCCTACCGTCAGGGTTTGCAGGCCATCGAGGGCAGTGACGGTGAAGGTGCCGCTTTGGGTCAGCTCCGTGGAGTCCGGTGCGCTGCCGTCGCTGAGGTTTTTCTCATAGACCTTCAGCTCACCGCCATACACGTCGAGGCCGTTGAGGGTCACCGGATTGTCGTTGTTGTAGACGTTCAGCACCAGGTTGGCGGTGCTGCTGTCGCCGTCCGAGTCGGTGAGGGTGTAGGTGAAGGTTTCAGTGCCGTCGCCACCGCCGTGCAGGGCTTTGAAGTCCGCATCATTGGGGTTCAGCGTATAGGTGTAAGTGCCGTTGGCGTTCAGCACCAGGGTGCCGTAAGTCCCGGTGAAAGTGCCGGGGGTGATCGGGCCGGTGTTTTCACCGACCGTCACCCGGTCGGCGCCTTGCACGTCGTTGCTCAGCACGTTGCCATTGAGGGTCAGCAGGGTTTCCGAGGCGGTACTGGTGTTGCTGTCGTCCACGCCATTGGGCAGGTCGTCGACGATGTTCACGTCCAGCGAACCAGTCGCGGTGGTGCCGTTGTCATCGACCACGGTCACGGCGAACTGCTCAGGCAAAGTGTTGGCGCCGTTGGCGGTCGGGTGCGCTTCGTTATCGTTGAGGGTGTAGCTGTAGCTGATCACCCCGGTCGCGGCGTTGAACCCGGTGATGGTCAGGGTGCTGCCCAACGGTGTGGTGAGCGATTGCGGGAAGCTGGCGGCCACGCCAGCGGTGACCACGGCGATGCCGCCGACGGTCAGGGTCGTGACACCGTCGAGGGCGGTGACGGTGAAGGTGCCGTTCCGGGTCAGCGCCGTGGAGTCCGGTGCGCTGCCGTCGCTGAGGTTTTTCTCGTAGACCTTCAGCTCACCGCCATACACGTCGAGACCGTCGAGGGTTACGCGATCGTCGTTGTTGTAGACGTTCAGCACCAGGTTCGCAGTGCTGGTGTCACCGTCCGAGTCGGTGAGGGTGTAGGTGAAGGTTTCGCTGCCATCGCCACCGCCGTGCAGGGCTTTGAAATCGGCATCGCTGGTGTTCAGCGTGTAGGTGTAAGTGCCGTTGGCATTGAGCACCAGGGTGCCGTAAGTGCCGGTGAAGGTCCCGGGAGTGATCGGGCCGCTGTTTTCACCGACCAGCACCCGGTCGGCGCCTTGCACATCGTTGCTCAGCACGTTGCCGTTGAGGGTCAGCAGGGTTTCCGAGGCCGTTGAAGCATTGCTGTCGTACACGCCTTTTGGCAGGTCGTCGACGATATTGACGTTGATCTGCCTGGTCGCACTGTCGCCATCCGTATCGGTGGCCACGACGTTGAAGTTCTCGGTCAGGCTGTTGGCGCCGTTGGCCGTCGGATGGGCTTCATTATCGTTCAGGGTGTAGCTGTAGCTGATCACCCCGGTAGCGGCGTTGAATCCGGTGATGGTCAGGGTGCTGCCCAGTGGCGTGACGGCCGTTTGCGGGAAGCCGGCGACCACACCACCGCTCACGACAGTGATGCCGCCTACCGTCAGGGTTTGCAGGCCATCGAGGGCAGTGACGGTGAAGGTGCCGCTTTGGGTCAGGGCCGGCGTGTTGGGGCTGCTGCCGTCACTGAGGTTTTTCTCGTAGACCGTCAGCTCACCGCCATACACGTCGAGGCCGTTGAGGGTCACCGGATTGTCGTTGTTGTAGACGTTGAGCACCAGGTTGGCGGTGCTGCTGTCGCCGTCCGAGTCGGTGATGGTGTAGGTGAAGGATTCGCTGCCGTCGCCACCACCGTGCAGGGCTTTGAAATCCGCATCGCTGGTGTTCAGCGTGTAGATGTAAGTGCCGTTGGCGTTGAGCACCAGAGTGCCGTAAGTCCCGGTGAAAGTGCCGGGGGTGATCGGGCCGGTGTTTTCACCGACCGTCACGCGGTCGGCGCCTTGCACGTCATTGCTCAGCACATTGCCGTTGAGGGTCAGCAGGGATTCCGAGGCCGTTGAAGCATTGCTGTCGTACACGCCTTTTGGCAGGTCGTCGACGATGCTCACGTCGAGGCTGCCCGTGGCGGTGGTGCCGTTGTCATCGACCACGGTCACGGCGAACTGCTCAGGCAAAGTGTTGGCGTCGTTGGCGGTCGGGTGCGCTTCGTTATCGTTGAGGGTGTAGCTGTAGCTCACGACACCGCTCGCGGCGTTAAACCCGGTGATGGTCAGGGTACTGCCCAACGGCGTGGTGATCGATTGCGGGAAGCCGGCGGCCACGCCGCCGGTGACCACGGCGATACCGCCGACGGTCAGGGTCGTAACACCGTCGAGGGCGGTGATGGTGAAGGTGCCGTTCTGGGTCAACGCCGTGGCATCCGGTGCGCTGCCGTCGCTGAGGTTTCTCTCGAAGACGGTCAACTCGCCGCCCTCAACGTTCAAATCGTCAATAGTGATCGAGTCATTGTTGTTGTGGATCTGCAGTTCCAGATTGGCGGTGCTGCTGTCGCCGTCCGAATCGGTGATGGTGTAGGTGAAGGATTCAGTGCCGTCGCCGCCGCCGTGCAGGGCTTTGAAATCCGCATCGCTGGTGTCCAGCGTGTAGGTGTAAGTGCCGTTGGCGTTGAGCACCAGGGTGCCGTAAGTGCCGGTGAAAGTGCCGGGGGTGATCGGGCCGGCGTTTTCTCCGACCGGCAAGCGGTCGGCGCCTTGCACGTCATTGCTCAGCACGTTGCCGTTGAGGGTCAGCAGGGTTTCCGAGGCGGTACTGGTGTTGCTGTCGTCCACGCCATTGGGCAGGTCGTCGACGATATTCACGTCGAGGCTGCCCGTGGCGGTGGTGCCGTTGTCGTCGACCACGGTCACGGCGAACTGCTCAGGTAAAGTGTTGGCGTCGTTGGCCGTCAGGTGGGCTTCGTTATCGTTGAGGGTGTAGCTGTAGCTGATCACCCCGGTCGCCGCGTTGAACCCGGTGATGGTCAGGGTGCTGCCCAACGGGGTGGTAATCGATTGCGGGAAGCCGGCGGCCACGCCGCCGGAGACCACGGCGATACCGCCGACGGTCAGGGTCGTTACACCGTCCAGCGCGGTGACGGTGAAGGTGCCGTTCTGGGTCAACGCCGTGGCATCCGGTGCGCTGCCGTCGCTGAGGTTTTTCTCGAAAACGGTGAGCTCGCCACCCTGAGCGTTCAAACCGCCAATCGTGATCGAGTCATCGTTGTTGTGGATCTGCAGCTCCAGGTTCGCGGTGCTGCTGTCGCCGTCCGAATCGGTGATGGTGTAGGTAAAGGATTCGCTGCCATTGCCACCGCCGTGCAGGGCTATGAAATCGGCATCGCTGGTGTTCAGCGTGTAGGTGTAGGTGCCGTTGGCATTGAGCACCAGGGTGCCGTAAGTGCCGGTGAAAGTGCCGGGGGTGATCGGGCCGGCGTTTTCTCCGACCGGCAAGCGGTCGGCGCCTTGCACATCGTTGCTCAGCACATTGCCGTTGAGGGTCAACAGGGTTTCCGAAGCGGTATTGGCGTTGCTGTCGTCCACGCCATTGGGCAGCTCGTCGACGATGTTCACGTCCAGTGAACCGGTGGCAGTGGTGCCGTTGTCGTCGACCACGGTCACAGCGAACTGCTCAGGCAAAGTGTTGGCGTCGTTGGCCGTCGGATGGGCTTCGTTATCGTTGAGGGTGTAGCTGTAGCTGATCACCCCGGTCGCCGCGTTGAACCCGGTGATGGTCAGGGTGCTGCCCAACGGGGTGGTGATCGATTGCGGGAAGCCGGCGGCCACGCCACCGGTGACCACGGCGATACCGCCGACGGTCAGGGTCGTAACACCGTCGAGGGCGGTGACGGTGAAGGTGCCGTTCTGGGTCAACGCCGTGGCATCCGGTGCGCTGCCGTCGCTGAGGTTTTTCTCGAAGACGGTCAACTCGCCACCCTGAGCGTTCAAACCGTCAATCGTGTCCGGGTCATCGTTGTTGTGAATCTGCAGTACCAGGCTCGCGGTGCTGCTGTCGCCATCGGCGTCTGTCAGCGTATAGGTGAAGGTTTCAGTGCCGTCGCCGCCACCGTGCAACGCCTTGAAGTCGGCATCGCTGGTGCTCAGCGTGTAGGTGTAAGTGCCGTTGGCGTTGAGCACCAGGGTGCCGTAAGTGCCGGTGAAGGTGCCCGGGGTAATCGGGCCGGTGTTTTCACCGACCGGCACCCGGTCAGCGCCTTGCACGTCGTTGCTCAATACGTTGCCGTTGAGGGTCAGCAGGGTTTCCGAGGCGGTGCCATTGTTGTCATCGACTGCTTTGGGCACGTCGTCGATGATGCTGATATCCAGCGTACCGGTAATGCTGTCGCCATTGCTGTCGCTGACCACCACGGTGACGTGTTCGGCAAGACTGTTGGCCCCCTCGCCGCTTGCGTGGGATTCGGCACGGTTGAGGGTGTAGCTGTAACTGACCACGCCCGTGGCCGGGTTGTAACTGGTGACGGTCAGCGTGCTGCCCAGCGGGGAGGTGATCGACTGCGGGAAACCTGCCGCCACGCCGCCACTGATCAAGTTGATCGCGCCGATGCTGAGGCTGGTCAGCCCGTCGGGCGCATTGATGGTGAAGGTGCCGCTTCGCGTCAGCGAGCCTTCGCTCCTCGCCGAACCGTCGGCCAGGTTGGCTTCATTGACGGTTCGCTCGCCGTTCTGCTGCGACAGGCCGTCGAAGGTGACCGGATTGTTCGGCACTTGCGGAACCACCGGCGGCACCACAGGGGCATCGGCCGCGACAACGTTGTCCGGATTAACGTTCAGGCGTTCTTCGGGAAGTTCGGGAATGCCATTGAACCCTGCAGTGGGGAAGCCGATGATCGGATCGACTCGCCCGCCCACTTCTTCGAGCATGACGAAACTATGGCCACTGCCCTGGACGCCGCCCGGTACACCGGTAGTCGTGGTAGGTCCGGCAGCGGTGGCTTCAGCGGTTTGGGTCGGGTCATCGCCCGCCGCAATGGCTTTTTGCAGCTGTTCGACATCGGTCAGTTGCGCTTCGCTCGGCGTCAGCGCTTCAGGCGAGTTCACATGGGGAATCTGATTGGCGAGCAACTGCGACGTCATCTGCATGCTGCTGCCGCGCCCGAGGGTCAGTTCCTGGCCATTTTGCAGATGCACCGCCACGGCGCCTTCAGCGCCAGTGCTCAGTTGGTCGCCGGCGAACAGCCGGTCCCCTTCGACCAAAGCACGCCGGCTGCCGTCGCTCGCAACCGCGAACACCTGACCGATGACCTTACTGACGATACCGATGAGCGTAGCCATGTGCACTTCCTCCGCTGCCAACCGCTGTCGGCAGCTTGTTTGTGCGAAGAACGTGCTCATGGCTCAAGCGGGTTGTCTGGCGGATCGTGCTGCGGGTGCCGGTTTACTTGAGTAAGCCGTGGACCCGGCAACGATCTCGCCCAGCCAGTCGCTCACGGCGCTGTTTACGATTTCGGGAAAATCCCTCTGCAATCAATGGCATCGGATCCCTGTACGCAACAACCTTGCCTGTGAGCGGTGCGTAACGATCTTGAATCACTCAAGTGACAAAAAACCGTCACCTTCAGATCGTTCGCGTCCCTCCCCTCCAGCACTTCTCCGCTCTTTGTCGATAAGTGGATTAGAACTTTCCTCAAACCCCGATGAGCGCCCTAGAGCTCATAAAACAAGGGCTTTCGAATTGAACAATGTGCTGGATTTTGCAGAGCGCATAAGTTTTTTTTTGCATACCCGTTATGAAAAAAATTTCTTAGCTACGCTCCAGAATGTTCTTAGCTCTTCTGTTAAAGATGTGAAACAACTTTACCTACAAATATCGTCAAATAATTGGCGACTGATAAGCACCACCAGGAATCAGGGAGATGTACCATGCGCCTATTAACCCCCCTCTGCAGCGCGGTTCTTTTGGCCATGGCCTGCTCGTCCCAGGCTCAGGCCATGACGCTGACCGAGGCAATCCAGAGCACCATCGCGACCCACCCGGAACTGGCATCACGGGTAGACAGCCGCCTGTCGGCGGATGAGGACGTGAAGGTCGCCAAAGGGGGCTTTTATCCATCCGTTGATTTGAACGCGGCCTACGGGCGCGGGTACAGCGATAACACCAATACCCGGGCGTTCGGCAATCACAACACCGAAACCCTCAACTACACCCAGTCGGAACTGCGCCTGCGGCAAATGCTCTTCGACGGGTTCAACACCGCCAATGAAGTCGGGCGCACCCAGGGCGTGGTCAACTCGCGAGCCTATTACGCTCAGGGTACGGCTCAGGATCTGGCCCTGCGCACCACCGAGGTTTACCTCGAAGTCCTCAAGCGCCGCGAACTGGTGACACTGGCCAAGAACAACCTGCAAGCGCACTTGCGGGTCAACGATCAGATCGGCCTGCGCACCCAGCGCGGTGTGGGCAGCAACGCCGATGCCGACCAGTCCTCGGCTCGCCGGGCACTGGCAGAAAACAACCTCGACACCGCCGAAGTCGATCTGGCCGATGCCGAGTCGAGCTTCTACGCCGTTGTAGGGCGCATGCCCGATGAACTCGAAACCCCGCCATCGATTCGCGGTGAAGTCCCCACTTCCCTGCCCGAAGCCCAGCAGAGCATGGTGGAAAACAACCCTTTTCTGAAATCCGCCCAGGCCGACGTGCAATCGGCCGAAAGCCAGTACGAAGTCGCCAAATCGCCGTTCTACCCGCGCCTCGACGCCGAGGCGGCAGTGGGCGCGAACAACAACGTGCAGGGTGACGAAGGCCACGACAACGAATGGCGGGTCGGCGTGATAATGAACTACAACCTGTTCCGCGGCGGCAGCGACAAGGCGCGCCTGGCCTCCGACTCGCACAAGATCAACCAGGCCATGGACATCCGTAACAATGCCCTGCGCCAGCTCAACGAGAACATTCACCTGGCCTGGAACGCCATGGTCAATGCCAAGAAACAAACCCCGACCGCCCGTGAATATGCCGAAACCAGCAAGCGCGTACGCATTGCCTACCAGGACCAGTTCGGCCTCGGTCAACGGACCCTGCTTGACCTGCTCGACAGTGAAAACGAACTCTACAACGCCAACCGTCGCTACACCGAAGTGCGCTACACCGAAGAGTTCTCGATGTACCGTGTCCTGGCGAACATGGGCCAGTTGCTGAGCAAGCAACGGGTCGTACTGCCCGCCGACGCGATCGCCCAGACCGAAGTGAAAAACGAAGCTCGTCTGCCTGAAATGAAGTAGGGCCCGGGAGGGTTCAATGACCAGCATGGAACCCGGCAACACCGGTGTCGATCCGCGCCTGAGCTTCGATGACCCGCTTCTGGACGGTCTGTTGATCCTCTGTAAACTCCACGGCGCGGTGGTCAGCCGCGCCAGCCTGAGTGCCGGGCTGCCCATGGCACACCAACGCCTGAGCCTGGACCTGCTGCCCCGTGCAGCGGCCCGGGCCGGTTTGCAGGCGCGTTTGCTGCGCCGTGACCTCAAAGACATCTCCGCGCTCAACCTGCCCGTGCTGCTGTTGCTCAACAATGGCCGCACGGCCGTCCTGCGCCGTTATGGCGAGGACGGCAAGGTGCTGATCCTGCCCAGCGAAGCCGACGGCGGCGAACAATGGCTCAGCCCCGAGGAGCTGGCCGAGCACTACAGTGGCCAGGCGTTGTTTGCCCGGCCACGCCATGAACTCGAAGACTTGCGCTCGCCGCTGGTGCCACGGGTCAAGGCCTGGTTTCGCGATACGCTGAAGCTGTCGAAATGGCTGTACAGCGATGCGATCCTGGCGAGTTTCCTGATCAACCTGCTCGGGCTGATGGTGCCGCTGTTCGTGATGCAGACCTACGACCGCGTGGTGCCGAACCAGGCCACCTCGACCTTGTGGGTACTGGCGATCGGTCTGCTGATCGGCACCGTTTTCGAACTGGTGCTGCGGGTCGTGCGTGCGCACTTGCTGGATACCGCCGGCAAGAAAACCGATGTGATCCTGTCGGCCACCCTGTTCGAGCGCATCACCGGCATGGCGATGAAAGCACGACCGGCGACCATCGGTGGCTTTGCCCAAAGCATTCATGACTTCCAGGGCCTGCGGGAGTTTCTCACCGCCGTGACCCTCACCAGCCTGATCGACTTGCCCTTCTGCCTGCTGATGCTGCTGGTGATCGGCCTGCTCGGTGGCTGGCTGGTGGTGATCCCGGTACTGGCGTTTCCCATCACCATCATCTTCGCCATGGTGATCCAGGTGCGCCTGCGCGACACCGTGCAAAAGAGCCTCAGCCTTGGTGCCGAACGCCAGGCACTGTTGATCGAAACCCTCAGCGGCCTGGAGACCCTCAAGGCCTGCAGCGCCGAAAGCGAACGCCAGCACAAATGGGAAAGCACCCACGGCGCCCTCACCCGCCTCGACAGCCACGCGCGCAACCTCTCGGCCCTGGCCACCAACGGCACGCTGTTCATCCAGCAACTGTCCGGCATGGCAATCATCGTCGCCGGGGTCTACAGCATCATCGCCGGCAACCTCAGCGTCGGCGCGCTGGTGGCCAGCTACATGCTCTGCAGTCGGGTGCTGGCGCCACTGGGACAGATCGCCGGCCTGATCACCCGCTACCAGCAAGCGCAACTGACCATGAAAAGCACCGACGCGTTGATGGGCCTGCCCCAGGAGCGCGATGCCAGACAACGGCCGCTGGAGCGCACCCAACTGCAGGGCGCGCTGGATGTTGTCGGCGTGACCTTCCACTACAACGGTCAGAGTTCTCCCGCCCTGGCCAATGCCAGTTTCAGTGTGAAACCCGGTGAGCGCGTCGGCATCATCGGCCGCAGCGGCTCAGGCAAAAGCACCCTGGCGCGGCTGGTGATGGGGTTCTATGAACCGGATGAAGGCCAGCTGCTGCTCGATGGCCTGGACCTGCGGCAACTGGACGTCGCCGACCTGCGCCATCAAATCGGCTACGTCGCCCACGACCTGCCGCTGCTGGCCGGCAGCCTGCGCGACAACCTGACCCTCGGCGCGCGCTATATCAGTGACGCACGCATGCTCGAAGTGGCAGAAATGACCGGGGTCACCGAACTGGCCCGGCAACACCCGCAAGGCTTCGACCGGCCCGTGGGCGAACGTGGGCAACTGTTGTCCGGCGGCCAGCGCCAGGCCGTATTGATGGCCCGGGCGATGTTGCTCGACCCGCCGATCATGCTGCTCGACGAGCCCACCAGCGCCATGGACAACAGCAGCGAAGACGTCCTGCGGCAAAAACTTCACGGCTGGGTCCAGGGCAAAACCATCCTGTTGGTGACCCACCGCACCTCGATGCTGAGTCTGGTGGACCGGTTGGTGGTGCTGGACAACGGGCGGATCGTCGCCGACGGTCCGAAGGAAGCGGTCATCGATGCACTGCGCAAGGGCCGTGTCGGCTCTGCGGCCGTCTAGGAGTCGTCCATGCCTGCCGATCAAGGATCCCGTGGCTACTTCGACAGTTTCAACAAAAGTGCCGAAACCGAGTTCATGCCGGAAACCGCCGGCGCCTCCTTGCAGGACTCTCCGCGCTGGTCGCGAATCACCGTGTGGCTGGCCGCCGCGCTGGTGGTCAGCGCACTGCTCTGGGCCAAGTTCGCCGTGTTGCAGGAAGTGACCACGGGCGAAGGCAAGGCGATTCCGTCGAGCAAGGTCCAGGTGATCCAGAACCTGGAGGGCGGCATCGTCACTGAAATTTTCGTCCGTGAAGGACAAATGGTGAACAAGGGCGACACCTTGCTGCGCCTGGATGACACCCGCTACCTGTCGAACAAGGGTGAAAGCGAAGCCGATCGCTATGCCTTGACCGCGCAGGTCGAACGGCTTTCGGCCGAAGCCGAAGGCCGGCCGTTCAAGCTGTCGGAAGAAGTGATCGCCAAGGCCCCGCAAGTGGCCGAAGACGAGCGCTCGCTGTACGAGCAACGGCAACGGCGCCTGGCCAGCGAGCAGCGCACCCTGACCGAACAACTTCGGCAAAAAACCCAGGAGTTGGCAGAGTTCCGTTCGAAACAGGGGCAGTTCAGCTCCAGCCTGGCGTTGCTGCAACAGGAAATGAACATGTCCACGCCGCTGGTGGGCACGGGTGCGGTATCACCGGTGGAAATCCTGCGGCTCAAACGCAGCGCAGTGGAGATTCGCGGCTCATTGAACGCCACCACCCTGGCGATTCCACGGGCGGAATCGGCGATCAACGAGATCAAAAGCAAGATAGATGAATCGGAACAGACCTTCCGCTCGGAAGCCGCCAAAGAGCTGAACGAGAAACGCACCGACCTGTCGAAAATCACGGCCTCTAGCATCGCCATCGACGACCGCGTGACCCGCACCACCGTGGTATCGCCGGTGCACGGCATCATCAAGGTGTTGAAGGTCAACACCATCGGCGGCGTGGTCCAGCCCGGCAGTGACATGGTGGAAATCGTGCCGCTGGAAGACAACCTGCTGATCGAAGCCAAGGTCCGCCCGCAGGACGTTGCATTCCTGCATCCGGGCCAGAAAGCCATGGTCAAGTTCAGTGCCTACGACTACACCATTTACGGCGGCCTGAGCGCCAAACTGGAACTGATCGGCGCCGACACCATCACCGACGACAAAGGCAACAGCTTCTATCTGATTCAGGTGCGCACCGACAAAAACCATTTGGGCGGGGATGTGAAGCCGCTGCTGATCATCCCGGGGATGGTGGCGACGGTGGACATTATTACCGGGGAGAAAACGGTACTGGATTACTTGCTTAAACCGGTGTTGAAAGCGCGGACCGAGGCGATGCGGGAAAGGTAGTCATTCTTCGAGGATTGCAGTGACTGAACCGGCCTCTTCGCGGGCAAGCCCGCTCCCACAGTGTCCGTTGTGTACACAAAATCTGCGAACGCCACTGAACCTGTGGGAGCGGGCTTGCCCGCGAAGAGGCCGGCACATACAACGATCACCTGTCGGCATGGTTACGCTGGTAAACCTCCTCCCCCATCGCCGCAATCTGCCCCTCGATCAAAGCCTCGAACGGCTTCAGCAACGGCGCAAACGTCGCCGGCGCTTCGAGGGTTTCCAGCGCCTGCACAATCGCCTCCACCGTCGACAACGCCCCCGGTCCCGGCGCCTTGCGCAGGCGATAGCGGGACACGCCGCCCTCGGCCAGCGTCACCCTCGGCAACGCCGCCAGCAGCGGATTGAGGTGCAACATCTTGCGCGTCTTGCGCCAGGTGCCGTCGGGAACCACCAGCAACAAGGGTTCGTCCGTCGCGGCACACGCCTGCATCGGTTGGGCATTTTCGCCGGGAAACAGCAACCGCGCCCGATACCCCGGCTGATTCAACAGCGCCGGCAAATCCTCAAACACCTCGCCCACGATCAACTCGGCATTCTTCAACCCAAGCGCCGCCAGACGCGCGGTGTTCAACGCATGATTCACTTCGCTCGGATGCTGCAACAGCAACACCCGGGTGCGGCTGTCGAGGCTCGGGATCAACGGGCACAGGCAGTGACTTTGCGGGCGCAGGCAGCGCGGACATTGAATTCTGGACATCGTCTTTACGCCTGATTCAGTTGTGCTTTGAGCAGATCACGGAATGTCTGGATCAGCGGCTCGCGGCTACGGCCCCGGCGCACGATCATCGAGAACGGCGCCTGATAACCGAAGGTCGCCGGCAGCAACACCCGCAAGTCACCCTTGTCGGCCCAGGCCTGGGCGTAGTGCTCCGGCAAATAACCGATGTAGGCGCCGGACAGCACCAGAATCAACTGGGCTTCCATACTTTCTACCGTCGCGGCGCTGTGCTTGAAACCATGGCGCGCCAGCTCGGCCTGGCTCCAGTAGCCACGTCCGACCATGCGCTGCTGGGTGATGACTTGCTCGGGAATGCGCCGCTCGTTGAACAGCGGATGTCGCGTGCTGCAATACAACCAGTGTTGTTCACGGTACAGCGGCATGTATACCAGGCCGCTCATACGCGTGGAAAACGCGCCGATGGCCAGGTCGAGACGGTTGTCCTGCACCCCGAGTTGCAATTCGTAAGGGCTCATCACCGACAGGTGCAAGTGCACGGCCGGGTGTTCCTGGCTGTAGGCGCCGATGGCTTCGGCGAACGGCAGGGCCTTGTCGCTGACGGTGGAATCGATCACCCCCAGGTTCAACGTACCGCGCAACTCGCCCTTGAGGGCGGCGGCGTACTGCTCGAAGCCTTCGAGTTCGCCCAACAGACGCAGGGTTTCCTGATGGAACAGCTCGCCTTTGCTGGTCAGGCTGAACCCGCCACGGCCGCGATGGCACAACACCAGGCCGAGGGCTGCTTCGAGCTGACTCATGTAGGTGCTGATGGCCGACGTCGAGAGATTGAGCTCCTGCTGGGCGTTGGCGAACCCCTGATGGCGCACCACGCTGACGAAGATGCGCAATAGTTTCAGGTCGGGTAAAGCGTTGGCCATGGGGACTCCGATCGAAAGGAAGCGCAAAGTACTGCTGTGGAAACACAATCCCTGTGGGAGCGGGCTTGCTCGCGAAAGCGGTGTGTCTATTGACATCAATGCCGACTGACCCGACGCCTTCGCGAGCAAGCCCGCTCCCACAATGATTGCAGTGCTCACCCTTTGACTGAAAGGCATCAGTGGTTCTGCGCATGGAGCGAAGTCTATCGCTGTCCCAGTCATTAGTTTAGAAAAATCTGAACTAAGTATTTGCCCGTAGCGATTCTTCCCGGCCACTACATTTCGCAGAATCGGCGCCACAAGGTTCGCCCGTACTCCCGTGAACGGCGCAATCCAATAAATAAAACAACGACGATGAGGCCCTACCCGTGGACAAGATTCTTCACCAACCACTGGGCGGCAACGAAATGCCGCGCTTCGGCGGCATCGCCACCATGATGCGACTCCCCCATTTGAATACCGCTGCCGGCCTGGACGCTGCCTTCGTAGGCGTGCCGCTGGACATCGGTACTTCACTGCGTCCCGGCACCCGTTTCGGGCCTCGCGAAATCCGCGCGGAATCGGTGATGATCCGCCCGTACAACATGGCGACCGGCGCTGCGCCGTTCGACTCGCTGTCGGTTGCCGACATCGGCGACATCGCGATCAACACCTTCAACCTGCTGGATGCCGTGCGGATCATCGAAGAGTCCTACGACAACATCCTCGAACACGATGTGATCCCCCTGACCCTGGGTGGCGACCACACCATCACCCTGCCGATCCTGCGTGCCATCCATAAAAAGCACGGCAAGGTCGGCCTGGTGCACATCGACGCTCACGCCGATGTGAACGATCACATGTTCGGCGAGAAAATCGCCCACGGCACGACTTTCCGTCGCGCCGTCGAAGAAGGCCTGCTGGACCCGGACCGTGTCGTGCAGATCGGCCTGCGCGCCCAGGGCTACACCGCCGATGACTTCAACTGGAGCCGCAACCAGGGCTTCCGTGTGGTCCAGGCCGAAGAGTGCTGGCACAAGTCACTAGAGCCTTTGATGGCTGAAGTCCGCGAGAAGGTCGGCGGCGGCCCGGTATACCTGAGCTTCGACATCGACGGTATCGACCCGGCCTGGGCACCTGGCACCGGCACCCCGGAAATCGGCGGTCTGACGACCATTCAGGCGATCGAGATCGTTCGTGGCTGCCAAGGCCTCGACCTGGTCGGTTGCGATCTGGTAGAAGTCTCGCCCGCTTACGACACCACCGGCAACACCTCGCTGCTGGCCGCCAACCTGCTGTACGAAATGCTCTGCGTACTGCCTGGCGTAGTCCATCGCTGAGGACCGGTCATGAACGAACGTGATCAGGTTTTGAAAGCCGCCGCCGATCTGGTGTCTGCTTTTGCCCGTAACGATCGCGAAGCCTACTTCGGCGCGTTCAGCGCCGACGCTAGTTTCGTCTTCTACACCCTCGAACAGCCCCTGCTGTCGCGCGACGCCTATCAGGCGATGTGGGACAGCTGGCGCTCCGAGGATGGCTTCGAGGTGCTCTCGTGCACCTCAAGCAACGCTTTCGTCAGCCTGCAGGGTGACGTGGCGATTTTCATCCATGACGTAGCCACCGAGTTGCGCATGCAAGGGGAGCAACACTTCAGCCAGGAGCGCGAGACGATTGTTTTCAAGAAACAAGCGTCTGGCCAAGAACAACAAGGCCTATGGCTGGCCTGCCACGAACATTTGTCCGCGATGCCGGAAGGGCTGCCATCCCCTTAGCCAACACAGGTGACGCTCACACACGATGAGCGCGCCTTTATGATCGGAGCTGATCATGAATAACAAAAACAACGAAAAAAGCCTTAGCAGCATCGAAACAAACGGGGTCGAACAGATCCCGGACCATGAGCGTGACGCCAAGCCCAGCGATCTGTTTCGCCTGATCTTCGGCGGCGCCAACACCTTTGCCACCGCCGTGCTCGGCAGTTTCCCGGTGCTGTTCGGCCTGTCCTTTCAGGCTGGCGTCTGGGCGATTGTGCTGGGCGTGGTACTCGGCTCGCTGATCCTGGCGCCGATGGGCCTGTTCGGACCTATCAACGGCACCAACAACGCCGTTTCTTCCGGCGCGCACTTCGGCGTGCACGGGCGAATCGTCGGTTCGTTCCTGTCGCTGTTGACCGCTATCGCGTTCTTCTCGCTCTCCGTCTGGAGTTCGGGCGATGCGTTGGTGGGCGGTGCCAAACGCCTGATCGATCTGCCGGAAACCGATCTGACCCTGGGCCTGGCCTACGGTCTGTTCGCGCTGCTGGTATTGACCGTGTGCATCTATGGCTTCCGCTTCATGCTGTGGGTCAACCGCATTGCGGTGTGGGCGGCCAGTCTGCTGTTCCTGCTGGGGGTTTTCGCTTTCGCCCCTGCATTCGACAGCCAGTACGCCGGCACCGTCGCCATGGGCCAGGCCGGTTTCTGGGCTGCGTTCATCGGGGCAGCATTGGTCGCCATGAGCAACCCGATCTCCTTCGGTGCGTTCCTCGGTGACTGGTCGCGCTACATCCCGCGTGATACGCCCAAAGGCCGGATCATGGCGTCGGTGATCGCCGCGCAACTCGCCACGCTGATTCCGTTCCTGTTCGGCCTCGTCACCGCCACCATCGTAGCGGTCAAGGCACCGGACTACATCGCGGCCAACAACTATGTCGGCGGCCTGCTGGCGGTATCGCCGAGCTGGTTCTTCCTGCCGGTGTGCCTGATCGCGGTCATCGGCGGCATGTCCACCGGCACCACCTCGCTCTACGGCACCGGCCTGGACATGTCCAGCGTGTTCCCTCGGGTGCTGTCGCGGGTCAAGGCCACGCTGCTGATCGGTGTGATGTCGATTGCCTTCATCTTCATCGGGCGCTTCGCGGCCAACCTGGTGCAGAGCGTGTCGACCTTCGCGGTGCTGATCATCACCTGCACCACCCCGTGGATGGTGATCATGATCATCGGCCTGCTGGTGCGTCGCGGCTTCTACTGCCCGGATGACCTGCAAGTATTCACCCGCGGCGAGAAAGGTGGCCGCTACTGGTTCACCCACGGCTGGAACTGGCGTGGCCTGGGTGCCTGGATCCCGAGCGCGGCCGTCGGCCTGTGCTTCGTCAACCTGCCGGGTCAGTTTGTCGGGCCGCTGGGCGAAATGGCCGGTGGTATCGACATCAGCCTGCCGGTGACCCTGGGCCTGGCCTCGCTGGTGTACCTGGCGTTGCTGAGCCTGTTCCCGGAATCGAGTGCAGTGTTCGGTCCGAACGACCCTCGCAGCAAGAGCACAAGCATCACGGCGAAACCAGAACAACGTCAGACGGCCTGACGCAGATACACCTGTGGGAGCGAGCCTGCTCGCGAAGACGGCGGCACATTCAACATCGATGTGACTGACAGACCGCATTCGCGAGCAGGCTCGCTCCCACAGAGAGCAGCCCCACAAAATCGCCTTTGTTCCACATAAAAAAGACAATCGGAGACACGCCATAATGGCTTTGGATTTATTCGTCGTACTCATCTACGCCGCCGCGATGCTGATACTCGGCTACTACGGCATGCGCAAGGCCAAGACCCACGAGGACTACCTGGTCGCCGGTCGTAACCTCGGCCCGAGCCTGTACATGGGCACTATGGCCGCCACCGTCCTCGGCGGTGCGTCCACCGTGGGCACCGTGCGTCTGGGCTACGTGCACGGCATCTCCGGTTTCTGGCTCTGCGCCGCACTGGGTTGCGGGATCATCGCGCTGAACCTGTTCCTCGCCAAACCTTTGCTGAAACTGAAAGTGTTCACCGTCACCCAGGTGCTGGAAAAACGCTATAACCCAATGGCCCGCACCGCCAGCGCGACTATCATGCTGGCCTACGCCCTGATGATCGGCGTGGTTTCAATCCTGGCCATTGGCACCGTACTGCAAGTACTGTTCGACCTGCCATTCTGGGTCTCTGTACTGGTGGGTGGCGGTATCGTCGTAATCTACTCGACCATCGGCGGCATGTGGTCGCTGACCCTGACCGATATTGTGCAGTTCGGTATCCAGACCGTCGGCCTGATGTTCCTGCTGCTGCCGATCTGCCTGTACCGCGTGGGTGGTTGGGATCAACTGGTTGCCCAACTGCCGGCTGCAAGCTTCAGCTTCACCAGCATTGGCTGGGACACCATCATCACCTACTTCATGATCTACTTCTTCGGCATCCTGATTGGCCAGGACATCTGGCAACGGGTGTTCACCGCCAGGAGTGAAAAAGTGGCGAAGTACGCCGGTACTTCGGCAGGCATCTACTGCATCATCTACGGTCTGGTCTGCGCACTGATCGGTATGGCCGCTCACGTACTGATCCCGGATCTGGACAACGTCAACAACGCCTTCGCCGCTATCGTCAAAGTCTCGCTGCCGGACGGCATCCGTGGCCTGGTGATCGCTGCGGCCCTGGCGGCCATGATGTCCACCGCCAGCGCCGGCTTGCTGGCTGCGTCCACCACCTTGACCGAAGACCTGCTGCCAAAGCTGCGCGGTGGTAAAGAGTCGAACATTGCTACCAACCGCTTGTTCACCCTGCTGACCGGCATTGTCGTGCTGGGCATCGCATTGGTGGTGAATGACGTCATCAGCGCGCTGACCCTGGCCTACAACCTGCTGGTAGGAGGCATGCTGATCCCGCTGATGGGTGCGATCTTCTGGAAACGCGCCACCACGGCCGGTGCAATCGCCGCCATGGCATTGGGCTTTATTACCGCCCTGATATTCATGTTCAAGGACGGAATGGATGCCAACTCGCCGATCTACTTCAGCCTCGGCGTAAGCCTGGTGAGCTTCGTGCTGGTCAGCCTGCTGTCCCGTCGCCCGGTGACAGTGGCCAGCGCGGCCTAAGCTGAACATAACGACTTGATGCTTTCTTCGACGAGTGTGGCGTCGGTTGCCACACTCGTTTTTTTTCGTCTGGAGAAAACATTTCATGAAGATTGTTTCTCGCAACCAGTGGTTCGAGGTGAAACCACTCAGTGACGGCATCCGCCTGATTCACGAGCCGTACATCCGCCCCTTCTACCGCTGCAACCTCTGGCACATCCAGGGCCGCGACAAAGACCTGCTGCTGGACAGCGGCTCGGGCCTGGTGAGCCTGCGCGAACAGCTGCCGTGGATCACCGAACGGCCGCTGGTGGCCGTGGCCAGCCACTGCCATTTCGATCACATCGCCGGTCATCACGAATTCGCTGAACGGCTGGTGCACCCGGCCGAGGCGGACATTCTCGCCGCCCCCGATGGCGACAACGACCTGAGCAAAGCCTTTGTCGGCGACGACATGTTCGAGGCGCACCCCGATTGCCCGCTGTGCTACGCCGAATACCGGGTCAAGGCCGCACCAGCCACGGGGTTTGTCGAAGATGGAAATGTGCTGGACCTGGGCAATCGGGTGTTGCAGGTCGTGCACACACCGGGACACTCGCCGGGCGGCATCTGCCTGTACGAAGCCGCCACCGAGACCTTGTTCAGCGGCGACATCATCTACGACGGCCCGCTGATCGAAAACGCCTACCACTCCAACCTCGATGACTACGCCCGCAGCCTGCAACGCTTGCGTGAGCTGTCGATCCGCACGGTGCATGGCGGGCATTTCGGCAGTTTTTCCGGGGAGCACTTGCGCAACATGATTGACGAGTGGCAGCGCTCACACGGCTAAAGCCTGCTGTACTCAACGGCAGGATCTGCACCGGCAGAGAGAACTACCCCCACCTCCTCGAAGAACGATCATGAAAGAAGCCGCCCTTCGTGCTGTCGTACATCGCTACATCAGCCGCCTGCTGGAAGGTCGGGATGACTTCGACGACAACGCCAGCCTGGCGCAGTTGGGATTGGATAAAAAAGATATCGAAGAGCTGATCTTCCATCTGGAAGATGAACTGGATGTCACGGCGTTTACCGCGGAGGAAGACCGGATGCTCAAGACCGCCAGGACGGCGAATGATTTGAGCCGGTTCTTGCTGGAGATCGGGCGGTACTAAGGCTGTTGATCAAACGTACACGAAGCGGCAAGGGAGCTTGCTCCCTCGCCACGGGAAACCTTTCACCTGTCAGATGATATCTGCCATTACCGGCGTCGCTGCTGGCGCCGACGCTGTTCGTCGTCAGTACGAACAGGCACAGGTTGCAGAGGCGGTTCGATCAAACCGAGAGCCACGCCCAGGTCATGCAGCCAGTTTTGGATTTTCTCTTTCATGGTGCCCCCTTCAGGGTAGTGCCGAGCGGCCAAAGTTCTGTAGCCCCTTCGTACAGATAATAGTCCGAAGTCCTACGCAATGCTCGCGCAAAGTCACAATGATCTGTTACTGAATCCATCACAATCAGCCTGTGTTCAGGCAATTTCCCGTGCCCGCACCCGTGCCGGGGGAAAAACCACCTGTTGCTGCTCGATCCAGGCATTCAGGTTGGCCCCGACCATGCCCTTGCGCCACATCAGCCAGGTGGTAGCACTGGCGAACGGCTCGGCCAACGGATGCACAGCCACACTCTCACGACCCGGCAGACTGGCGAGCATCGACTCCGACATCAGCGCCACACCTGAACCGGCAATCACACATGCCAGCATCCCCGGATAGGACTCGATCTCCATCGCCCGACCCATGGCCGCGTGGTCATGGGCGAACCAGGCTTCCAGTCGCATGCGGTAGGAGCAGCCCTGGCGAAAGGTGAACACCGAGCGACCTTGCACATCCAGCGCGCTGCGCACGGGTGGATGGTCGGCCTCGCTAATCAGCACCAAGCGCTCGTCGCACAAGGGCACCCCGTCGAGCCCGGCCAGTTCCAGGGGGCCATCCACCAGCGCCGCATCGAGTCGACCGGTGAGCAGGCCTTCGAGCAATTCACCGCTGGGGCCGGATTGCACTTGCAGGTTCACCGTCGGATACAAACGGTGGTAGTGCGCCAACAGCCCCGGAAGGTGAATCGCTGCCGTGCTGTACATGGTGCCGAGCACGAAGTCGCCCGCCGGTTGCCCGCCCTGCACTGCCGCGCTGGCTTCATCGTGCAAGGCAAACAGTTTGGCGGTGTAGTCCAGCAGGACTTTTCCCGCAGGCGACAACTGCAAGCGCTGACGTTCGCGCAGGAACAGTTCGACGCCCAGTTGCTCTTCCAGCTGTTTGAGCCGGGTCGACAGGTTCGAGGGCACTCGATGCAGACGTTCGGCGGCACGGGTTATGGACCCCTCCTCCGCCACCGCCTGGAAGATGCGCAATTGGCTGAACTCCACGACACTCTCCGAAAAAGAACAA
The DNA here is from genome assembly GCF_057839025.1 of Pseudomonas sp. KH_046_1. NCBI lineage: Bacteria > Pseudomonadati > Pseudomonadota > Gammaproteobacteria > Pseudomonadales > Pseudomonadaceae > Pseudomonas > Pseudomonas sp. KH_046_1. Next base: position 1,586,461 of record NZ_CM174481.1, on the reverse strand, counting down.
GTTACTCACTATTATTCATTTTTAAAGAAAGTCAATCAGTCCTAGCCTGACGGTCATTGATCCTCCATACGGAATCCAGACCATGTCTCCCCTGATCCGCTTATCCGCCAGTTTCGTTGCCCTGATGATGGCCATGGGCATCGGCCGTTTTGCCCTGACACCGCAACTGCCGCACCTGCTCAGCGAAGGTCAGATCGACCTGACCGCCGCCGGACTGATTGCCGCCGCCAACTACCTCGGGTATTTCATTGGTGCGGTGGACGCGATGTTTTCCCGGCGTCCACCGCAAGTGCGCCGGCGCTTGCTCGGCGGATTGTGGCTTTGCGTGCTGCTGACCCTGGCGTCGTTCTGGGCCAATGGTTTCTGGTCGCACCTGCTGCTGCGCTTCGGCACCGGCGTGGCCAGCGCCTGGGTGTTGGTGATGATTACCGCCCTGAGCCAACCACTTGCGGCAGCGGCCGGTCGTCCTCGGCTCGGTGCCCTGGTCTTTGCCGGACCGGGCTTGGGGATTTTTCTGACAGGTTTGTTGGCCCTGGGCTCGAATCTGCTGGACCAGACTTCCGCCACCTTGTGGCTGGTGTACGCCGCCGCAGGGCTGGCGATGCTGCTGGGGATCCTGCCGTTCCTGCCACAACCGGGTGTCACCGCGACGGCTGCACCCAGCGCCAGCGCCTCGGGCAATCAAGGCATCGCTCGCCTGGGCTGGATCTATGCCTTGTACGGATTGGGCTACATCATTCCGGCGACCTTTTTGTCGCAAATGGCCAACGCGCAATTCCATGGCCAATGGCAGGCCGACCTGTTCTGGCCGTGCTTTGGCCTGGCGGCGGCAACCGGCGTGGTGCTGGTGAGTCTGCGGCGGCAAAAACCCGGTGCCACGGGTCACTGGCTGATGGCGACGTTATGGCTGCAAGCCGCTGGTGTGTTCGCCTGCCTGCTGGGCAACGGTCCAGGTCTGGCATTGGGCGTGATCCTGTGCGGCACGCCGTTCCTGGCCTGCATGCAACTGGTGATGCAACGTTCCCGGGAACTGGCGCCCCACGCTACCCAGCGCAATGCCGGCCTGCTGACAGCCTGCTTTGCCGTGGGCCAGCTCAGCGGGCCATTGCTGGCGGCGCTGAGCAGTCATTTCAGTGGTGGTTTGCAGCCGGCACTGGTGGTCGCCGGCTGTGGCTTGCTGATCGCCGGCGGTCTGTTGCTCGCGCCGGTCAGTGCTGCCCGAGGGCTTTGCGCAAACGACGGCGCAACCACTGTTCGGCGCTGACAAAGGTGATGCCCGCCAATACCAGCACGGCACCGATGACGAAGTTCAGGCTCAGTTCCTCGCCGAGCAGCACCACACCGAAGGTGACGCCGAACAATGGCGTCATGAACGAAAACACCGCGAGGTTGGCCGCCAGGTAACGGCGCAGCAGCCAGAACCAGATCAGGTAACTGAAGAACGACACGACCACGCCCTGAAACAGCACACTGGCCACCGCCACATGGGTCAGGCTGACATGGGTGATCTGGCCGCTGAGCAGCGCAATCAACAACAAGCCGAAGAAGCCGACAATCAACTGATAGAACAGCGTCAGGGTCACCGGCGCTTCCGACAGGCGCGAGGCGCGCACCACCACCGTGGTCGCGCCCCAGGCGGCACCCGCCAGCACACCCAGGGCATCGCCCATCAACATGCGGTAATCAAGGTTGTCCCAGGACACCCCGCCGGCAAACGCGATGGCAATCCCGATAAAGGCCAGGACAATCCCCAGCCATTGCAACGGCCGCAATCGCTCACTGGGCAGCAACCAGTGCACCCCCAATGCGGTGAAGATCGGCGCCGTATAGAGGAACACCGACATGTGCGCCGCCGTGGTCAGTTGCAGGCCTTCGGAAATGAAGAAGAATTCCAGGCCGAACAGGGCACCGGCCAGCAGACCGCCGCGCCAGGTCGCACCCACCTGGTTCCAACCGCCCTTCCAGCAGATCAGCAGCCCGACCAGCAACGCCGACATACCGGAACGTCCGGCCGCCTGCATCACCGGCGCGATATCTGCCGCCGCCCACTTGATCATCACCTGCTGCACGCCCCAGACCAGGCACAACCCGACCATCACTTGCAGGGCAAACCCGTCGGCGCTGCGCCGGGTGGCGGTCACCGGAACACCTCGAAGACACAATCCATGGCAAAGACTCGGCAGTAAAAAAGCAAAACCCCGGCCTTCTCGTTGAAAAGAAATCACCGGGGCGAAAAATCATGTTGTCGATTATTAACCAGAAAGCCAGAAAATGCCGCCCGCCAGAGACCTCTACTTCTCTGCTTGCGCCATCCTGGCCCTCTGTATTGTCAGTGCATCAACTGAGTTCGATGCAATCGGCATGAATGACAATCTGGCCATTCTTGTACAACGCACCGATGGCCTTCTTGAAGTTGCCCTTGCTGACACCAAACAGGCTGCTGATCAACGCCGGATCGCTCTTGTCGCTCACCGCCAGGCTGCCGTTGTTTTCGCGCAACTTGGCGAGGATCTTCGAGTTCAGGCTGGTGGCCGCTTCCTGGCCGACCGGTTGCAGGCTCAGGCTGATCTTGCCGTCGGCGCGAACTTCCTTGATAAAGCCCTTTTCTTCTTTACCGGCGCGCATGAACTTGAAGATTTCGTTCTTGTGGATCAGGCCCCAATGCTTGTTGTTGATGATGGCCTTGAAGCCCATGTCCGTGGCTTCGGCCACCAGCAGATCCACTTCCTGGCCCGCGGTGTAGTTGGCCGGGGTCTTGTCCAGGTAGCGGTCCAGGCGCGCGGTGGCGGTGATGCGACGGGTGTGCTTGTCCAGGTAGACGTGCACCACCACATACTCGCCAGCCGTCATCTGGCGCTTCTCTTCGGAGAACGGCAGCAACAGGTCTTTCGGCAACCCCCAGTCCAGGAATACGCCGATGCTGTTGACTTCAACAACTTTCAAACTGGCGAATTCACCGACTTGAACTTTCGGCTTTTCAGTAGTTGCGATGAGTTTGTCATCGCTGTCCAGATAAATAAAAACGTTGAGCCAGTCTTCATCTTCGGTAGGAATATCTTTTGGAATATAACGATTAGGCAGAAGGATTTCGCCATCCGCGCCACCGTCCAGATATAAACCGAAGTTAGTGTGTTTAACCACTTGCAAACTGTTGTAACGCCCGACTAAAGCCATTTCCAATACCCTCATTGCGTGGGCGGCATTCTACCCGGTTTTAAGCGCCGCGTTCGGCAGCCGGCCCGATGGCGCGAGAAAATCCTCTGAAACCCTTAACTTTCCCGGGTTTTCATCCCGCGCCCGGCCGCTCGTCAGGCCGCTCCGGGCATTTACGCCATGCCCAGGCAAGCATGACGCGGTATTTTTCCAGGCAATGTTCTTAGTTAAAACAGCGGCTTAGGTGCATATTTCGAATATTCGCCGGGGACTAATTACCCCGCCATCACGAATATGCCGAGGGGATATTTGCCAAGCAATTATCAGGTAATTCCTGTACGATGCCTGGCCAAGTTAATTTTCTACAGGTTAATGGCCGCCATGCGCGTAAAAGCATCCACCAGCAAAGCAAAGCCAGCTCCAGCCGTCGAAACCAGCGAATCGATCAACAGCCAGATCGCTGCGTTCCTCAAGTCCGGCGGTGAAATCCAGCAAATTGCCAAAGGCGTCAGCGGCCAGACGTTCGGCCCGTCCAAGCAGATCACTCTGGGCAAAAAGTAACCCCCTCGCGTCACCTGGTCCCAAAGCGCTTTGAGCTTCGAAGCGCTTGGACTGGAACCCTCGATACTCCTCTGGCACTCCCTCAAATCCCGTAGAAATCGACGAACGGCCTTCATTGCCGATCATTCGCCGGTATCCTTGCACACGTCTGGATCAAGCGTTTCAGCGGGCCCGCCAGCCTGTCCTCGCTGTTCATGGAGTGACGCATGTTCAAACCTTTCTATCTATCGGCATTGCTCGCCGGCCTGCTGGCCTGCTCCGTAGCCCACGCACAAATCTTTCAGCGTGAGCTGGGTGCCTTCGACCTCAAGCTCGGCACCACCCCCACCCGCAGCATGGCCCAGGGCCTGGTCAAACCCTCGGCCGTCGGCTCGTTCCACGGTGGCCTGGACCTGAGCCACGACAGCGGTTTCTACGTGGGCCAATGGTCGCCCAGCATGGGCATCAGCCCGGGGAAAGACCTCGAGATCGACTCCTACATGGGTTTTAAACAACCCTTCGACCAGACCCTGGGCTACGAAGTGGGCCTGATCCGCTATAGCTACCCCGAAGTCACCACCCCTGACAGCCAGGAACTGTTCGGCGGCCTGACCTTGCTCGGCAGCCGTTTCGGCATCGCCTTCAGCAATGACCCGGACAAACAGAACAACACCCTGTTCGCTGACTTGAGCGGCAATCAACCGTTCGGTGTCGGTGTCAGCCTGAAATACACCACTCACCAATTCAATACGCCAGTGGCGGTGGATGGCGGGTATGTAGGCAGTTTTACCGATTGGTCGCTGAAATTGTCCCGCCCGTTCATGGGCATCGACCTCGACCTGATCTACAGTGACTCCAGCCTGAGCGGCAGCGGTTGCTCGGCCTATGCCGGGCACAACAACCAATGCGACGGGCTGGTGACGCTCAAGGCCGAACACGCGTTCTATTGATCGGCTTGAACTGCCGGGCTCCTCCCGGGTTCACATGAGAATCAGACCCCGAAGACTGGCTTTCGCAAGGATTCGCCCATGTCCCGCTGGTTCAAACATATCGTCGTTGTGCTGAGCGTTTCCCTCGCCCTCGGCGCGTGCAGCCGCGTGGGCCTGGCCTACCGCAATCTCGATGTGATCATCCCGTGGACACTCAGCGACTACCTGGACATGAACGGCGAGCAAAAAAGCTGGCTGAACGAACGCCTGAAGGAACACCTGAGCTGGCACTGCACCACCCAACTGCCCGGCTACCTCGACTGGCTGGACCGCCTGCAAACCATGATCGCCACCAACCAGGTCACCGACGCCGCCTTGCAGGCCCGCGCCCACGAAGCCGAACAAGCGATCGCCGAGACCGCGCGGGAAATCACCCCGTCGGCCATCGAGTTGCTGCAAAGGCTGGATGACAAGCAAGTCGCCGAAATGAACGACGCTTTTGCCAAGGACCAGCGCAAACGCCAGGAGCAATACCTCAAACCTTCCCTCGACCAGCAGATCAAAGAACGCGGTGCGCGCATGGAGAAGCGTCTGAACGACTGGCTCGGGCCACTGAGCACCACCCAGCGACAGCGGGTAGCCACATGGTCTAGCGCCTTGGGCGAGCAGAACACCCAGTGGCTTGCCAACCGGGTCCATTGGCAAAAGCAGTTCAGCGCGGCTGTTGCGCAACGCCAGAGTCCGCAGTTCCCACAACGCATCGAGACACTTCTGGTCAATCGCGAGAGCTTGTGGACGCCCGCCTATCGTCAGGCCTTTGCCAACACCGAGGCCCAGGCACGTGCGCTGTTCGTGGATCTGATGGCTGACAGCACGCCGAACCAGCGTGAGCGTCTGCTGAAGAAAATTGAGGGTGTAAGGAAGGACTTCAGCGACTTGAAGTGCCTGAAAGCCGGGAAACAAGGCTGAGGACAACGCAAGACCAATGTGGGAGCGAGCCTGCTCGCGATTGCGGTGTGTCAGTCAATATCAATACTGAATGTGACATCGCAATCGCGAGCAAGCTCGCTCCCACAGAGTGTTTCCACAGGATTGCATGAGAACCTCAGGCAATCTGCGCCTTCGACGCCACCTCATCAAACGTCATCTCATCCAGCGCATCCTCCTGCTCGTCCAGCACCTGCCGCGGGTGATCATTGCCGGGAATACTACTGTCGATCAGGCTCAACAAACGCGAACCCCGCGCCGTCAAAATATAATTGGCACCCGTGCCACCCTCGTCCTCCGGTCGCGGCTCGATATAGCCACGCACCAGCAGTAGCTTTTCGTACTCTCCAGCCACCGTTTTCAAGTGATCAAGATTTTCAATCGGCTCGCCTTCCGCGGCCTTCTGCGCGGCATGCTGTTCGGCGTACGGCCGCGGCGTGAAGCTGTGGCCCGCACTGTTTTGCACTTCATGCAGCAAGCGCTCAATCAAGTCCCAGTTGTAAGTCGTCATCCTGATTCAACCTCCGGTACCCGTTCGATTGATGCCCGTGCAATTGAACGGGCCTTACAGGTTGTGACCGGTACACCCGGCCGCCGTTCAGCCGGGCGTTTGCAGACGACCGACCGGCGGCATGTCGAAATCCATGCAAGCCAAACGACTAGGCTGTGTAAGTCACCTCCCCGCCCCACGCAGGAGAAAACAACATGAATATTCAGAATCATCCCGTCGTATCGCGGGAAGAATGGCTCACCGCCCGCAAACAGCACCTGGCCCACGAAAAAGCCTTCACCAAGGAAAGGGACAAACTCAGCGCCGAACGCCGCGCCCTGCCCTGGGTGAAAATCGACAAGGACTACCACTTCCAGGGGCCCAACGGCGAAATGAAACTGGCGGACCTGTTCGGGGGGCGCAGCCAGTTGGTCATCTACCACTTCATGTTCGCCGAGGGCTGGGACGAGGGCTGCCCCGGTTGCTCGTACCTGAGCGATCACATCGACGGCGCCAACCAGCACCTGGCCCACCATGACGTGGCCGTGGTGGCGGTTTCCCACGCACCGTTCGCCGAATTCCAGGCGTTCAAGCGGCGCATGGGCTGGAAATTCGACTGGGTGTCGTCAGAAGGATGCGATTTCAACTACGACTTTGGCGTCACCGCCCGAGCTGAAGACGTCGCCGCCGGAAAGGCTACGTACAACTACGAAAAAACCGACGGTTCCGAGGAAGAACTCCCCGGTCTCAGCGTGTTTTATCGCAATGACGCCGGCGAAATTTTCCATACCTACTCCACCTATGCCCGGGGCCTGGACATGCTGGTCGGCGCCTACAACTACCTCGACCTGACGCCCAAGGGGCGCAACGAAGAAGAAATCATGGAGTGGGTGCGACATCATGACAAATATGAGGAACAGGAGAAGTCGAGCTGCTGTCATGGTGGTTAGCCCCAGACAGCGAGGCGCGGCCTTCGCGGGCAAGCCACGCTCCCACAGTTTCTGTGTTGTTCACAAAACCTGTGGGCTTGCCCGCGACGGAGCCCTGACAATTACAGACTGAACTTTCCTCTGGGCCAGCGCTCAACCGGTTAACCCGCCTTGACCGAAGCTGAGGCCCGCCCCCATGAAACCACTGCTGAAGAAGCTCACTCTCGCCGCTGCCCTCACCTGCGCCCTGCCCGCCTGGGCCTGCACCCTCGATGAAGCCACCGCCAAGCGCGAACAACTGGCCCGGGAAGTGGCCAGGCTCACCGAGCAAAACCCGACCAAGGCCAAGGAGATGAATGATGAGTTGCAGAAAATGGATCTGGGCACTGCCTCCAAAGACCTTCCGGACAAGTGTCAGTTGATTGACCAGCGTTTGAAGGAATTGGAGTCCGCCGAGAAGAAAGCCGAAGGCTGATAAACGCCAGGCAAAAAAAACCCGGACACTGTCCGGGTTTTTCACAGGCCGTCTACAACGACTTACTCAGCCGCTGGCGCTTCCGGCTTGCGGCGCTTGAGCGGGGCCATGCCGTCCTTGCTGACCAGGGAGTCGCTCTTCGGCCGGTTGGCGCTCTTGCGCTTGGTCGGGGTCTTGGCGGCGGTTTTCTTCTTGTCGCCCTTGGCGTCGGTCTTTTTCTTCTTCACGCCGACGGCCTTGCCCGAGGCCTTGACCTTTTTCGGTCCGCCGTAGGTGCCTTTGACTTCCTTGATGGTACGGCGCTCGAAGCTCTGCTTGAGGTAGCGCTCGATGCTCGACATCAGGTTCCAGTCGCCGTGGCAGATCAGCGAGATGGCCAGGCCGTCGTTACCGGCGCGGCCGGTACGACCGATGCGGTGCACGTATTCGTCGCCGCTGCGCGGCATGTCGAAGTTGATCACCAGGTCCAGGCCGTCCACGTCCAGACCGCGAGCGGCGACGTCGGTGGCCACGAGGATTTTCACGCCGCCCTGCTTCAGGCGGTCGATCGCCAGTTTGCGATCCTTCTGGTCTTTCTCGCCGTGCAGCACGAACGCCTTGTATTCCTGCGCCACCAGGCGGCCGTAGATACGGTCGGCCATGGCCCGGGTGTTGGTGAAGACGATGGCCTTCTGGTAGGTCTCGTTGGCCAGCAGCCAGTTGACGATCTGTTCTTTGTGCTGGTTGTGGTCAGCGGTGATGATTTGCTGACGGGTGGTTTCGTTCAGCTGGCTGACCGCGTTGAGCTGCAAGTGCTCAGGGTTGTTCAGGACTTTGGCGATCATCTCGCGCAGGCCCGAACCACCGGTGGTGGCGGAGAACAGCATGGTCTGCTGACGGTTGGTGCACTCGTCCACCAGACGCTGAACGTCATCGGCGAAGCCCATGTCGAGCATACGGTCGGCTTCGTCGAGCACCAGTACTTCAACTTCTTTCAAGTCGAGGTTGCCGGCGTTCAATTGCTCGATCATCCGGCCCGGCGTACCGATCAGGATGTCCGGCACCTTGCGCAGCATGGCAGCCTGGACCTTGAAGTCTTCGCCGCCGGTGATCAGGCCGGACTTGATGAAGGTGAACTGCGAGAAACGTTCAACTTCTTTCAAGGTCTGCTGGGCCAGTTCGCGGGTCGGCAGCAGGATCAGGGTCTTGATGCTGACACGGATTTTCGCCGGGCCGATCAGACGGTTGAGGATGGGCAAAACGAATGCAGCGGTTTTGCCGCTACCGGTTTGCGCCGTCACCCGCAGGTCACGCCCCTGGAGCGCCAGCGGGATGGCCGCGGCTTGCACAGGCGTTGGCTCGACAAATTTCAGCTCGGCCACGGCTTTGAGCAGGCGTTCGTGCAGGGCGAATTGGGAAAACACGGGTGCTACCTCGAAGAAATGCAAAAAAACAGCTGCATAGGGTAACGGTTTCGAGCGCTCAGGCCGAGTTTCTTTATACAAATGGCGGTAAACAGTTGGTTTTTTGTTGCCTGATTTTTCCCGAAACGTAATACAAAGCGTCTTAAATGCTCTAATCCCCTCTCGCGCCTTACAGAAGAATCGTTTTCGACCATGGATATCAAACAGCTCTGGACCAATGTCCTGGACCTTTGGGGTGCCCTCGACCAGCACCCGCTCGTGCACTCCAGCCTGTCGCTGTTGCTGCTGTTGGCAATTGCGCTGTTCCTCGGACGGGTGGCGCGTTACCTCATTCTGCACGCGGCAAAAATGCTCGGCCGCCAACCGGCCTTGCACTGGGTCAATGATTTTCTGCAGAACAAGGTGTTCCATCGCCTGGCGCAGATCACGCCTTCGCTGGTGCTCCAGTTCGGTCTCAATCTGGTGCCGGACCTGAGCAAAACCAGCCTGAATTTCCTCGGCAACGTCGCCCTGTCCTTCACCTTCCTGTTTCTGCTGCTGGCGGTCAGTGCCCTGCTCAACGCCCTGCTGGACATCTACGCCCGCACCGAGCACGCCCGCACCCGCTCGATCAAGGGCTATGTGCAACTGGCGAAAATGGTGTTGTACATATTTGGCGCGATCATCATCGTCGCCACGCTGATCGACCGCTCGCCGCTGTTGCTGCTGTCGGGCCTGGGTGCCATGTCGGCGGTGATTCTGTTGGTCTACAAGGACACGCTGCTGTCGTTCGTCGCCAGCGTGCAGTTGACCAGCAACGACATGCTGCGGGTCGGCGACTGGATCGAAATGCCCCAGGTGGGCGCCGACGGCGATGTGGTGGACATCACGCTGCACACGGTCAAGGTGCAGAACTTCGACAAGACCATCGTCTCGATCCCGACCTGGCGCCTGATGTCCGAGTCGTTCAAGAACTGGCGCGGCATGCAGGCTTCCGGTGGCCGCCGGATCAAACGCAGCCTGTTCATCGACGCCAGCGGCGTACGCTTTTTGCGGGACGACGAAGAGCAGAAGCTGTCCCAGGTGCACTTGCTCACCGACTACATGACCCGCAAACAGGCCGAACTCAAGGCCTGGAACGAAGCCCAGGGCAACGTCGCGGCCATGTCGGCCAATCGCCGGCGGATGACCAACATCGGCACTTTCCGCGCCTATGCGCTGGCCTACCTGAAGTGTCACCCGGGGATCCAGCCGAACATGACCTGCATGGTGCGCCAGATGCAGACCACGGCCCAGGGTATTCCGCTGGAAATCTACTGCTTCACCCGCACCACGGCGTGGGCCGATTACGAGCGGATCCAGGGGGATATTTTCGACTACCTGCTGGCGGTGCTGCCGGAGTTTGGGTTGAGTCTTTATCAGCAGCCGAGCGGATCGGATTTGCGTGCGGGGATATTGCCGGCGGTACTGGGCGCGAGCCATATTCCCGAAGCCGAAAAACGCAGGGTGTAACACCAAAAAACAAATGTGGGAGCGGGCTTGCTCGCGAATGCGGTGGGTCATTCAACATTGATGTCGACTGACACTCCGTTTTCGCGAGCAAGCCCGCTCCCACATGAACCGCATCGTTACTGATGTATTTATGGATTACTTCACCTGCCGCTGCGGTGCCTTGTGCACCATGGTGTAGGCGTAATCCACGCCCATGCCGTACGCGCCGCTGTGTTCCAGCACCAGTTCCATCACCGCCTCGTAAGTATCCTTGTGCGCCCAGTCACGCTGGTATTCGAGCAACACTTGTTGCCAGGTCACCGGCACCGCGCCGGCCTGAATCATCCGTTGCACCGACATGTCGTGGGCTTCCTTGCTGGTGCCGCCGGAGGCGTCGGTGACGATGTACACCTCGTAGCCTTCAGCCAGGGCTTCCAGTGCCGGGAAAGTCAGGCAGACCTCGGTCCACAGCGCAGCAATGATCAGCTTCTTGCGACCAGTGGCTTTCACCGCGTCGACCAATGCCTTGTCTTCCCAGGAGTTCATCGAAGTGCGCTCGATCGGCTGTTGATCCGGGTGCACCGCCAGCAATTCGGGCCAGATGTAACCGCTGAAGCTTTCGGTTTCGACCGAGGTGTAGATAGTCGGTACGTTGAAGATCTTCGCCGCCTTGGCCAGGCCCACGGTGTTGTTCTTCAGGGTCTGGCGGTCGATGGACTGCACGCCGAAAGCCATTTGCGGCTGGTGGTCGATCAGGATCAGGGCGGAGTTGGTTGGGTTGAGCAGTTCACGAATAGACATGGCGCGTTCCTTTTGATGTCGATACTTCGAATGGGTAAGGGGTTAGTCGACCTTGCCTTCAGCGGCGTTGTTGTCGGCTTGGATGTCACTTTAGGGGCTGGCTATAAAAGGGACAATTACCTAAAATCGAGAATCATTGATTCAAAAATAGGGACAATATGGATCGCATCGAATGCATGCGCGCCTTCGTCGTCACGGTCGGCGAGAACGGCTTCGCTGCAGCCGCCCGGGCCATGGACGTGCCGCGCTCGAAAGTCAGCAAACAGATTCAGGCACTGGAAGAAGCCATCGGTGTGCAATTGCTGCAACGCACCACCCGCAGCCTGCACCTGACCGAGGCCGGGGCCGAGTATTTCGATGCAGCACGGGAGGTGCTGGCGGCACTGGACGAGGCCGAGCAACGCGCCCGTGACGGCATCGGCGAGTTACGCGGTGTATTGCGGGTCAATGCGCCGATGTCGTTCGGTCTTCGGCGGCTGGGGCCATTGATTCCGCTGTTTCATGAACAGCACCCGAACATCGAGCTGCAACTGGTGCTCAGCGACCAGCAGGTCGACCCGGTGCGGGGTGGATTTGATGTAACCATCCGCATCGCCAGCATGCCCGACTCGACGATGATCGCCCGGCAACTGGCACCCGCGCCGCGCATCATGGTGGCGTCCCCGGCTTATCTCGAACGCGCGGGCGTTCCGCAGACTCCGCAGGATCTGCGCGCCCATCAATGCCTGAACTACGGGTATCTGCAGAGCGGAGTCAGCCTGCAACTGTGCAATGGCAAGGAAACCCAGCGGGTGAATGTCACCGGCCCACTGCACGCCAACAACGGCGACTTGCTGGCCCAGGCCGCCGAAGCCGGCATGGGCATCGCCCTGCTGCCCGACTTCATAGTCGAGGATGCGCTGGCGGCCGGGCGACTGGTGCCGGTGCTGTGTGACTGGCAGGCCCCGGCGATCACCATCAACGCGGTGTATTCGTCAGCGCGACGGGTGCCGCAGAAGACCCGCGCGTTTATCGAGTTTCTGGTGGGGCAACTGGCGCCGAAGTGATTTTCGAGATCACGCTATCTATTGTGGGAGCGGGCTTGCCACCAACGACTGGCGTATACCCAACCGACTAATCCACACCGCCAGCAAAATCACCGAACCGCCGAGCAACAACCGCCCCAGTTCTTCATGCTGGTTCCAGATCAGCAGGTTGATCAGCAACCCCACCGGCACATGCAGGTTGTTCATCACTGCCAGCGTCCCGCCGTTGACCATGCACGCACCCTTGTTCCACCAGTAGAGCCCCAAAGCGGTCGAGACCAGGCCGAGGAACAGCAGAACGCCCCATTGCAGCGGCGCTTCGGGCAGGAAGTTCTGTTTGCCGAACAGCAGAAACGCCGGCAACACCACCGCCAGTGCGCCGAGGTAGAAGTAGCCGAAGCGCCGGTAATGCGGCAGATCACTCGGGTGGCGTGCGACCAGGTGTTTGTAGAGCACCTGGCCAGCGGCATAAGTGAAGTTGGCCAGTTGCAGCAACAGGAACCCCATGAAGAAGTCCGGGTTGATCCGGTCAAAGCGAATCACCGCCGCCCCCGCCACCGCCACCAGCGCCGCGACCAGGGCCCAGGGATTGAAGCGACGATTGAGCGCATCTTCGATCAGTGTCACGTGCAGCGGCGTGAGGATAGTGAACAGCAACACTTCCGGCACCGTCAGTACGCGAAAGCTCAGGTACAGGCAGACGTAGGTCACGCCAAACTGCAACGCGCCGATCAGCAGCATGCCGCGCATGAATGCCGGCTCAACCGAGCGCCAGCGGGTCAGCGGGATGAACACCAGCCCTGCCAGCAGTACGCGTACCAACACGGCGAAGTAACTGTCGACATGACCGGCCAGGTATTCGCCGATCAAACTGAAGGAAAACGCCTGGATCAGCGTGACAAAAAGTAGATAGCCCATGCTCGCCTCATTTCGAATGGCGGCGACGATAGCGGTTTTTGCTGCTGATCGCGAACGCTAAACCAACACAAAACCTGTGGGAGCGAGCCTGCTCGCGAAGACGGTGCGCCAGACACATAGATGCTGGATGTGCCGACGCTTTCGCGAGCAGGCTCGCTCCCACAGGGTTGCGTGGGTGTCTATAAAATCACAGGCAAAAAAAAGCCCGATCTCGCTAAAGCGTTCAATCGGGCCAGGGCACTCAGGAGCAACCAGTGCGAAGGGAGGTTCGATGCGCGTACAGGCTTGAAGGGTTGCGCCAGGTCACTAGACCATCCAGCGATTATCTGGCGATTAACCGGTCAGGCCACTTGCGAGAGCTTGGCGTTTGCCTGGTTCAGGCCTTTCTCCTGGAAGTCACCGCCCAGGTTCATGCCTTCGGCGTGGATGAACGTCACGTCGTGGATGCCGATGAAGCCCATGACCTGGCGCAGGTACGGTTCCTGGTGATCGGCGGTGCTGCCGGCATAGATGCCGCCGCGAGCCGTCAGCACATAGGCACGCTTGCCGCTGAGCAGGCCTTGCGGGCCGGTTTCGGTGTACTTGAAGGTCACGCCGGCACGCAGCACATGGTCGAGCCAGGCTTTCAGAGTGCTGGGGATCGCAAAGTTGTACATGGGCGCGGCCATGACCAGTACATCGGCGGCGAGCAATTCGTCGGTCAACTGGTTGGAGCGTTCCAGGGACGCCTGTTCGATGTCGCTGCGCTGCTCGGCGGGTTTCATCCAGCCACCCAGCAGGTTGATGTCCAGGTGCGGCACCGGCTTGGCGGCCAGGTCCCGGACGGTGATCTGGTCATTCGGGTGAGCGGCTTTCCACTGGCTGATGAAGGTCTGGGTCAGCTGACGGGAAACCGAGTCTTGCTGACGGGCACTGCTTTCGATGATCAGAACGCGGGACATGGGATGTAGCCTCCATCTGAGAATGCTTCAGGTCGATGGAGTGAAGGTTAAACAGAGTCATATCGATGAAAAAGCGCAAATAACTGCTATAACCCATCAATAAATTCGTTTATAAGCAAACCATGCCCCTGTGGGAGCAGGCTTGCTCGCTCCCACAGGAGATTGCTGTCATTTCGGGGTGCAGGTCAGCTCGATGCGCAATTTGATGATGTTGCGGCTGAATTTGGCCGTGGCGTTTTTGTGTTTGCCGGCTGGTACATCGAGCTTGCGAGTGCGGGGGGCTTCCGGGCCATTGATGAAAACGGCCTTGCAGCTCGCATCGACGTCGCCGTAGTTGGCCACCTGAATGGAGCCGATGTCGCTATCCGTGTCGTAGGTCTGGTAATCGATCTTCATGCCGTTGAGGTCTTTTTTCACATCGATCGGGTAAGCCATCGCCGTCAGCGGCAGAAGCGCCAGCAGCACACAACAGAATTTTTTCATTCAGCAGCCTCCAATAAGGGCTGCCAGCTTAGGACAAGAGGAGCTCAACATGAAAGCGCCCCGCGTGACCCTTGATCAATGGCGAACGCTGCAGGCCGTGGTCGATCACGGTGGTTTCGCCCAGGCCGCCGAGGCGCTGCATCGCTCGCAATCGTCAGTCAGCTACACCGTGGCCCGCATGCAGGATCAGCTCGGCGTGCCGTTGCTGCGCATCGACGGACGCAAAGCCGTGCTGACCGAAGCCGGCGGGGTGTTGTTGCGCCGTTCCCGGCAACTGGTGAAACAGGCCAGTCAACTCGAAGACCTGGCCCATCACATGGAGCAGGGCTGGGAAGCCGAAGTGCGCCTGGTGGTCGATGCCGCTTACCCAAGCGCCCGCCTCGTCCGCGCCTTGACCGCGTTCATGCCGCAAAGCCGTGGCTGCCGGGTGCGTCTGCGTGAGGAAGTGCTGTCGGGCGTGGAGGAAGTCCTGCTCGAAGGCGTGGCCGACCTGGCCATCACCGGTTTCAGTATTCCCGGTTACCTGGGCGCGGAATTGAGCGACGTCGAATTCGTCGCGGTCGCCCACCCGGAGCATCCCCTGCACCGCCTCAACCGCGAGCTGAGCTTCCAGGACCTGGAAAGCCAGATGCAAGTGGTGATCCGCGACTCGGGCCGCCAGCAACCGCGGGATGTCGGCTGGCTCGGTGCCGAACAGCGCTGGACCGTAGGCAGCCTGGCCACCGCCGCGACCTTCGTCAGCAGCGGCCTTGGTTTTGCCTGGCTGCCCAGGCACTTGATAGAACGGGAACTCAAGGAAGGCACGCTCAAGCTGCTACCGTTGGATCAGGGCGGCAGCCGTAACCCGAGCTTCTACCTGTATTCGAACAAGGACAAACCGCTGGGGCCGGCCACGCAGATTCTCATCGAACTGCTGCGTACGTTTGACACCGCACCACTGGACGCACCGTTCGCCGCCCCCGAACAAGCCTGACACGGAGTGTATGCATGGCCTATTTCGAACACGAAGGTTGCAACCTGCACTATGAGGAATATGGCCACGGCATACCGCTGCTGCTGGTCCACGGTCTCGGTTCCAGCACGCTGGACTGGGAAAAACAGATCCCGACACTTGCCACCCGCTACCGGGTGATCGTCCCGGATGTGCGCGGTCACGGCCGTTCGGACAAACCCCGGGAGCGCTACAGCATTGCCGGATTCAGCGCTGATCTGATTGCACTGATCGAGCACCTCAATCTCGGTCCGGCACACTATGTCGGCCTGTCCATGGGCGGCATGATCGGCTTCCAGCTGGGCGTGGATCAGCCGCAACTGCTCAAGAGCCTGTGCATCGTCAACAGCGCACCCGAGGTCAAACTGCGCAGCCGCGATGACTACTGGCAGTGGTTCAAGCGCTGGAGCCTGATGCGCGCCCTTAGCCTGGGCACCATCGGCAAGGCGCTGGGCGGCAAGTTGTTCCCGAAACCCGAGCAGGCCGACTTGCGACAAAAAATGGCCGAACGCTGGGCAAAAAACGACAAACATGCTTATCTCGCCAGCTTCAATGCCATTGTCGGCTGGGGAGTCCAGGAACGACTTTCGAAGGTCACCTGTCCAACCCTCATCGTCAGCGCCGACCGGGACTACACACCGGTGGCGCTGAAGGAAAACTACGTAAAACTGCTGCCTGACGCGCGGCTGGTGGTGATCGCCGATTCACGCCACGCCACGCCGCTGGACCAGCCGGAACACTTCAACCAAACACTGCTGGAGTTTCTGACCGCAGTCGACACCACCACTCAGGATCACTGACCCATGCTGAAAAAAATCGCCCTCGCCGCAGGCTCCGTCCTGTTTGCCGCCAACCTGATGGCCGCGACGCCGGAAAAGGCACCGCATGTGCTGCTGGACACCACCAACGGCCAGATCGAAATCGAACTGGACCCGGTCAAGGCTCCGATCAGTACCAAGAACTTCCTTGCGTACGTCGATAGTGGCTTCTACAACAACACGATTTTCCACCGGGTGATCCCGGGTTTCATGGTCCAGGGCGGTGGTTTCAGTTCCTCGATGCAGCAGAAACCAACCAAGGACCCGATCAAGAACGAAGCCAGCAACGGCCTGCATAACGTACGCGGCACACTGTCGATGGCACGCACCTCCGATCCTGACTCGGCCACCAGCCAGTTCTTCATCAACGTCAAGGACAACGACTTCCTTGATCCGGGCCGCGATGCCGGTTACGCCGTGTTCGCCAAAGTGGTCAAGGGCATGGATGTGGTCGATATCATCGTCAATGCACCGACCACCAGCAAAAACGGTATGCGCGACGTGCCGGCCGATCCGGTGTTCATCAAGTCGGCCAAGCGCATCGACTGAGACTAAGCTGGACAAGGATGTCCGAGCCGTTGCCGGTGCTTGCCGGCAACGCTCAAAACGTTAAAAGGAGAGCCCGCTCGCGGGCGAACAACCAATGCTTTATCGCCGCTTTGAAAAACTGATCGATGTTTTCCGTGAAGCACCGACGGCGTCTCCGCCGGACCGGGTTTTCCCTTTCTACACTTATTACCTCAAGCAGGTCTGGCCGAGCTTCGCCGCCCTGCTGATCGTCGGCCTGATTGGGGCTTTGATCGAGGTGGCGTTGTTCAGCTACCTGAGCCGCATCATCGACCTGGCCCAAGGCACGCCGAACGTCAGTCTGTTCCAGGATCACGCCCTCGAACTGACCTGGATGGTGGTGGTTGCGCTGGTGCTGCGCCCCATATTTGTCGGCCTGCATGATCTGCTGGTGCACCAGACCCTGAGCCCCAGCATGACCAGCATGATCCGCTGGCAGAACCACAGCTACGTGCTCAAGCAGAGCCTGAATTTCTTCCAGAACGACTTCGCCGGGCGCATCGCCCAACGCATCATGCAAACCGGCAACTCACTGCGCGATTCCGCCGTGCAGGCCGTGGATGCGTTGTGGCATGTGCTGATCTACGCCATCAGTTCGCTGGTGCTGTTCGCCGAAGCGGATTGGCGCCTGATTATCCCGCTGCTGACCTGGATCTTCGCCTTCATCGGCGCCCTCTGCTACTTCGTGCCTCGGGTCAAGGATCGCTCGGTGGTGGCATCCGATGCGCGCTCCAAACTCATGGGGCGGATTGTCGATGGCTACACCAACATCACCACCCTGAAATTGTTCGCGCACACCAACTTCGAACAGCAATACGCCCGCGAAGCCATCAAGGAACAGACCGAAAAGGCGCAACTGGCCGGCCGCGTGGTCACCAGCATGGACGTGGTCATCACCAGCATGAACGGCTTGCTGATCGTCTGCACCACCGGCCTGGCCCTGTGGTTGTGGACGCAGTCGTTGATCAGCGTGGGAGCGATTGCCCTGGCCACCGGCCTGGTGATCCGCATCGTCAACATGTCCGGCTGGATCATGTGGGTGGTGACCGGCATTTTCGAAAACATCGGCATGGTTCAGGACGGTCTGCAGACCATTTCGCAACCGGTCAGCGTCACCGACCGCGACCAGGCCAAACCCCTGGCAGTGGCCCGTGGCGAAGTGCGCTTCGAACAGGTGGATTTCCACTACGGCAAGCAGAGCGGGATCATCGGCGGCCTCAACCTGACCATCAAGGCTGGCGAGAAAATCGGCCTGATCGGCCCGTCCGGTGCCGGCAAGTCGACCCTGGTGAACCTGCTGCTGCGCCTGTACGACGTCGAAGGCGGACGCATCCTGATCGACGGCCAGAACATCGCCGACGTCAGCCAGGAAAGCCTGCGCGAACGCATCGGCATGATCACCCAGGACACCTCGCTGCTGCACCGCTCGATCCGCGACAACCTGCTGTACGGCAAGCCCGACGCCACCGACGCGCAACTCTGGGAAGCGGTGCACAAGGCCCGGGCAGACGGATTCATTCCTTCGCTGTCGGACGCTGAAGGCCGCACCGGTTTCGATGCCCACGTCGGTGAGCGCGGGGTGAAACTCTCCGGTGGCCAGCGCCAGCGCATCGCCATTGCCCGTGTGTTGCTCAAGGACGCGCCGATCCTGATCATGGACGAGGCCACGTCAGCACTGGATTCGGAAGTCGAAGCGGCGATCCAGGAAAGTCTCGAAACCCTGATGCAGGGCAAAACCGTGATCGCCATTGCCCACCGGCTCTCGACCATCGCCCGGATGGACCGGCTGGTGGTGCTGGAAAACGGCAAGATCGCCGAAACCGGAACCCATGCCGAGCTGCTTGCCCATGGCGGATTGTATGCGCGGTTGTGGCAACACCAGACCGGTGGGTTTGTCGGGATCGATTGATCCCCTGAACAACACACTTCCCCTGTAGGAGCGAGCCTGCTCGCGATAGCGGTGAGTCAGACAACATCATTGTTGAATGATATTCCGTCATCGCGAGCAGGCTCGCTCCCACAAGGACATCCAGTGATCCCGATAGTCCATAAAAACCGCCAGGCCCCGCCAACAACGGGCCCTGGCGGTTTTTATGCCTGCTGGAATTCTTAAAAAACCGTGCTGTACTCACTCCAACGTTCTGGAGATGGTTCTGCAGTCCATCGGCTGGATGCTAAAGGCAGCATAATCTCGAAAGGGCTCACTCTCATGTCTCTGTTAAAACGTTCGGCTACAGAGTTGGTAGGTACGTTCTGGCTGGTGTTGGGTGGTTGCGGCAGTGCGGTGTTGGCGGCAGCTTTTCCGGAGGTGGGGATCGGCCTGCTCGGGGTGTCCTTCGCGTTTGGCCTGACAGTGCTGACCATGGCTTTCGCCATCGGCCATATTTCCGGCTGTCATCTCAACCCCGCGGTATCCCTCGGCCTGGTTGTGGGTGGGCGGTTTCCGGCCAATGAACTGCCGGCCTACATCGTTGCCCAGGTCATTGGCGGCGTGATTGCGGCCGCCCTGCTGTATTTCATTGCCAGCGGCAAACCCGGTTTCGAACTGGCAGGGGGCCTGGCGTCCAACGGCTACGGCGAACACTCGCCTGGCGGCTATTCGATGGCGGCGGGGTTTGTCTGTGAATTGGTGATGACCGCGATGTTCATCCTGATCATCCTCGGCGCCACCGACAAACGAGCACCGGCAGGCCTGGCACCGATTGCCATCGGCCTGGGGCTGACGCTGATCCACCTGATCTCGATCCCGGTCACCAACACCTCGGTCAACCCGGCGCGCAGCACCGGCCCGGCGCTGATCGTCGGCGGCTGGGCGATTCAACAACTGTGGATGTTCTGGGTCGCACCGCTACTCGGTGCAGTGGTCGGCGGCGTGCTGTATCGCTGGCTGGGTAAAGAAGAAAGCTGAAACGCTGAAGCTCAGCCTTGTCGATAAGGCAAGGCTGACTTTGCATCCTCTGCATAAGCCAGCACTCCCAGTCGCTCCTGCTCAAGGAAGTCTTTCACCGCAGCTTTCAATCCCGGATGCCGCAAGTAGTGCCAGGAATGCGTAATGACTGGCTCGAATCCACGAATCAGTTTGTGCTCACCCTGTGCCCCGGCATCAAAACGCTGGAAACCGTTGACAATGGCATAGTCCATCCCCTGGTAGAAACAGGTCTCGAAATGCAGGCGATCGAACTCCGCCAGACATCCCCAGTAACGGCCATAAAAGCTGTCGCCCCCCACCAGACTGAACGCCATCGCCACCGGCCGTGAACCTTGCCTGGCCAGCACCACGCGAATCGACTCCGGCATGCGCTCGGCCAGCAGGCTGAAAAACTCCCGCGTCAGATACGGCGCTTGCCGGCGCACTGCGTAGGTATTGGCGTAGCAGGCATAGACGAAATCCCATTGCGCCTCGCTCAGTTCCCGCCCCTCCAGCCATTCGAAATCGAAGCCCTGCCCCGCTACCTGCTCGCGCTCCTTGCGCATCTGTTTGCGCTTGCGCGAACTGAGCACGTCGAGGAAGTCCTGGAAATCCCGGTAGCCGCGATTCTGCCAGTGGTATTGACAGCCAACGCGCTGCAGCCAGCCGGGCTGCTCGCTCAGTGCCGCGTCGGTGAACGGATCGGTGAAATTGATGTGGGCACTGGAGAGCCCTTCAAGCTCAAGGTAGCCCGGCAGGCTTTTCAATAACTCGAAACCGTCTTCGACCGTGGCCGCCAGCAGCCGTGGTCCGGTGACCGGACTGAACGGCACCGCGCTCAACAGCTTGGGGTAGTAGTCGATGCCGGCACGCTCACAGGCATCGGCCCAGGCATGATCGAACACATACTCGCCGTAGGAATGCCACTTGCGATAACCGGGCAGCGCGGCGATCAAGCGCTCACCTTCAACATGCAACAAATGCTCAGGCTGCCAGCCGGTATGGGGTCCGACGCTGCCGCTGTCTTCCAGTGCGCTCAAAAAAGCGTGACGCAGAAAAGGCTGAGTCTCGGGCACCAGTGCGTCCCATATCTGCGGGGCGATTTCTGACAGTTTTTGCAGGCGTTGCAACGGCATCACCATCCTCACTCTTCATGGCGTGAAAGCCCCGCGAGTATCGCCTATCGCTCTGCAATGCACACGGGCAAAACGACGACAGTGCTCTAACTCAATAGTTCACGGCGACTTTGTATCGTCACCGACATGACATCACATTGCCACTGCTCTGTCATAAACCATCGCGATACTGGCGCCTGTTTTTAGAGCGCCGGGTTATACCCGGTCACTGTTTTCCGCCCCTTATGGTCGGTTGTGTCCCGGATGGCTCTGTCATCCCCTCTCATCTTCGGAGATTGATATGCGTCTTGCTTCCACGAAAACTGCGGCGGCCTTGTGCGGTGGCCTGTTGCTGGCCATGAGTGTTCCGGCCAGTGCCGCAGTCGACGCCAAACTGCTCGACATGCTCAAGGCTAACGGCTCGATCACCAACGCGCAGTACAGCGAACTGCAAGCCGAGCTGGCCAGGGATCAGAAAGACCAGCAGATCGCCCGTCAGGCTCAGCAAGAGACCAACGAGCAAATCGCGGCCACCGCGAAGAAAACCGACACACTGAGCGCTTTCGACCAGAAGCTTGCATGGGCGGCAAAGACCCAGTTCAAGGGCGACGTGCGCTTCCGTCAGGAAAACGTCCACAACGATGGCGTATCCAACAACAAAGACCAGGACCGTCAGCGCATTCGTGCCCGCCTGGGTGCCTACACCCAAATCAACCCGCAAGTCGACACCGGTATCCGTATCGCCACCGGCAACAACGACGACGCTCGCTCGACCAACCAGAGCCTGGACAACTACTTCGACAAGAAGCAGATCTGGCTGGACCAGGGTTACATCGACTACCACCCGGACGCGATCAAGAACCTGCACCTGGTTGGCGGCAAGATGCCGCAACAATGGGTGAGCATGGGCGACATCATCTGGGATAGCGACATCAGCCCGGAAGGTCTGGCCGTTACCTACAAGTACCCGCTGAGCGGCAGCACCGAGCTGTTCGGTAGCGCCGGTCACTACACCCTCAAGGACAACGTCGACGGCGAAGGCGTGCAGTTCAAGCACGACCTGCGTCTGTACGCTGGCCAGTTGGGTGCGCGCTTCGCCATCACCGACAGCATGAAAATGACCTTGGGCGGCAGTCTCTACGCCTACGACAACGACGACAGCAGCGCTTGCCCTACCTCGGGTACCGTTACTACGCCATGCGCACTGGCCGTCAACGGCAACAGCCCGGGCGAGCAGTTCAAACTGTACGAAGGCTTTGGTCAGCTGGACTTCAGCAACCTGCCGGTTCCGCTGTCGATCTACGGTCAGTACGTCAACAACACCGATGCCAGCAACGACCAGGACACTGGCTGGTTGGCCGGTGTGAAGTCCAAGCTCTACGGCTTCAACGTGGACTACAACTACCGCGACGTGCAGCGTAACGCTGTGGTTGGCGCCTTCACCGACTCCGACTTCGCCAACGGCTTCACCGGTTCGCGCGGCAGCAAGTTGAAAGTGAGCTACGACCTGGACAAGAACTTTGCCCTGGGCGCGACCTACTACATGGCGACCTCGGACCAGACCAACGCCAACATCAACAAGAAGGATTCGGACATCAACACCCTGCAACTGGATGCCGAAGCGAAGTTCTGATTCACCCCGCTACACGACTCGAGCAAGGAAGCCCGGGCTCCTTTTACAGCCTGGCGTTGATGTGTCGGTCCCCATCATCCTCCGATGCATCAACGCCGGGCTGTTTGTTTTTGCCAACCCTCTCTTGTAGGAGCGAGCTTGCTCGCGATAAACCTGAATACGCCGCAGGGAGTCAGGTTTATCGCGTTATCGTTGACGACCATCGTCGGAACGCCGCCCGGAGCAAGCTCGCTCCTACAGTTTGCGCAGCAACACGCTACCAATCGAATAACCGGCACCGAACGAACTGAGCACGGCCAGCGAACCGGCGGCCAGATCGTCCTGGTTCTTGTGGAACGCAATCACGGAACCGGCGGAACTTGTGTTGGCGTAGGTGTCGAGAATC
Organism: Pseudomonas sp. KH_046_1; assembly: GCF_057839025.1. NCBI lineage: Bacteria > Pseudomonadati > Pseudomonadota > Gammaproteobacteria > Pseudomonadales > Pseudomonadaceae > Pseudomonas > Pseudomonas sp. KH_046_1. Next base: position 1,563,500 of record NZ_CM174481.1, on the reverse strand, counting down.
ACCGGCGCTTCCTGTTCGGTGGCGTCGCGACCGAGCAGTTTCTTGACGATCAAGTGGTTCATGCTGAGGTTGGCCTGATGCAACCAGAAGCGCTTCACGTCGCTGACGTTGAGCTGGTTCTCTTGCAGATGCTCACCGATCAGCTCGGCAACCAGCGGGCAGACTTCCTTGAACACCTTGCGGCCTTCCTGCACGAACAGTTTGTCCTTGGCACCGATGCCCTCTTCCGCCGCGCGGTTGAGGAAGCCGAAGTTGTTGCGGATGTTGTTGGAGAACTTGGTCAGCAGCTTGGTGCTGACGATGTCGAACTGGTACTTGGACGTTGCCAGGTCGGCGCGCTCGATGATCACCGCAGTGGCAGCGTCACCGAAGATGAAGTGGCTGTCGCGGTCACGGAAGTTCAGGTGGCCGGTGCAGACTTCCGGGTTGACCATCAGGACCGCCCGGGCCTGGCCCAGTTGCACACTGTTGGCGGCGGTCTGGATGCCGAAGGTAGCGGACGAGCACGCCACGTTCATGTCGAAACCGAACCCCTGGATGCCCAGCGCTTCCTGAACTTCGATGGCAATGGCCGGGTAGGCACGTTGCAGGTTGGAGCAGGCGACGATCACGCCGTCGATGTCCGCGGCGGTCTTGCCAGCGCGCTGCAGAGCTTGTTCGGCGGCGCCGATCGCCATCTGGCAGAGTACCGACCATTCGTCGTTGGTACGCTCCGGCAGGCGTGGTGCCATGCGTTGCGGGTCGAGGATGCCGTCCTTGTCCATGACAAAGCGGCTCTTGATGCCCGAGGCTTTTTCAATGAACGCGGCGCTGGACTCGGTCAATGCCTCGACTTCACCGCGTGCGATGGCCTCGGCGTTATCGGCGTTGAATTGCGCCACATACGTATTGAAAGACTGCACCAGCTCTTCGTTGGAGATGCTGTTGGCCGGGGTGTAAAGGCCGGTGCCGCTGATGACGACATTATGCATGGTCGTGTCTCTAATCTGTTCAGGCAGAAAGCATTGGTACCGTCGTACCAATACACAAAGGGTCTATTCCCATCCGGGGGACGCAAACCTGGCATCGCTTTATTCCGACCTGCCCGAGACCGTGAAGGCTCAAAACCGCGGGGCCGGCGTTTATAGGCGCGAAGTTTGCCATAAACCTAGGGTTTTGGCCCCTTTTTGCTGGATGACTCCCACTTGCAGGCCATACAAAAACCTGTGGGAGCGAGCTTGCTCGCGATGGCGGCCTGACATGCAACATAGATGTTGAATGTAATGGCCCTATCGCGAGCAAGCTCGCTCCCACAGGTATTGCGCCAACCTCGGGTTCAGGGCTCGACCTGGCTCCACTGCTTGTTCAGGCGCTTGTCGGAAATCGGCACCTTGGTCCCCAATTGCTGGGCAAACAGCGAAACCCGGTATTCCTCCAGCCACCAGCGATACAACTCCAGCTGCGGATCGCGCTTGCCTTCCTGGGCGTGTTTGTTGGCGCGGGTCTGGTATTGCGTCCACAACCCGCTCAACTCGCCACTCCAGACCCGGTCGCGCTGCACCTGGGCAGCGATTTTTTCGAAGCGCTGTTCAATCGCCTTGAGGTAACGCGGCAACTCCTTGAGCCACTGCATCGGCGTTTCCCGGACAAACCCCGGGTAGACCAGGTGACTGAGCTGCTGCTTGATGTCGTTCAGGGCCACGGCTTGCGCCAGGTCGATCTTGCCCTTGAAGCGTTTTTGCAGGCCATGCCAAAGCTTGAGGACTTCCAGGGTCAGCTTCGCCACACGCTCGGCGTGCTCGGTCCAGGCGCCACGCTTGCGCTCGGCCAGGGACGCCAGACCAGCGCCGTCACGGGGCAACGGGTCTTCGCCCTCGAGAATGCAGCTGTCGAGGCTGGCCAGCAGAATATCTTCCACCAGCGCATCGACTCGCCCCATGTCGCGGTACAGCAGGCCCAATTCAGTCAGGCCCGGCAACTTGCCACGGAGGAACTTGGCAGGTTCGGCCAGTTGCTGCATCAACAGGCGTTGCAACGCGCGGCGATGCTGGAACTCGGCCTCGGCCGGGGTCGAGAACCTCCCTTCCTTGACTGTGCCGCCCTCTTCCACCAATGCCGGATAGACCGTCATCGACAGCCCGGCGATCTTCTGTTGGGTTTTCTCGGCCACGGCGGCGAACACTTTCGGCTCCACCGGCTGCTGGCTCTTCGCGGTTTGCGGCACGGCCAATGCGGCCTGGCTGGCCTCGGCGAAACGTGCAGTCAGTTCGGCCAGATCGCGACCTTCACCGAGGAACTTGCCCTGGGCGTCGACGATTTCCAGGTTCATCCGCAGATGGCTTTCGACTTGCTGCGCCGCTTCGGCCCAGGCTTCATCGCTGACCCGAGCACCGGTCATGCGCAGCAGCTCGCGACCCAAGGCCTGGGGCAGCGATCCCTCGGCAAAGGTCATGCGCTGCAAGGCCGCCTTGACGAAGTCCGGCACTGGCACGAAATTCTTGCGCAAGGCCTTGGGCAGGTTGCGCACCAGCGCAATGCACTTGGCTTCGATGACACCCGGTACCAGCCACTCCAGGCGTTCCGGTGGCAACATCGGCAGCAGCGGCGCCGGCACGCGCAGGGTCACGCCGTCGCGCGGGTGATTCGGTTCGAAGTGGTAGCTGAGGGCCAATTCCAGATCGCCGATATGCAGCGTATCCGGGTAATGCTGGGCGGTGACTTCACTGGCTTCACGGGCCAGCACGTCTTCTTCGCGCATGATCAGCAGCTGCGGGTCTTTCTGGCTGTTGATCCGGTACCAGCTGTCGAAAGTCGCGGTCTGGTGGATCTCCGCCGGCAGTCGCGCGTCGTAGAAGGCGTACAGGGTTTCTTCATCGGCGAGGATGTCGCGACGGCGGGCCTTGGCTTCCAGTTCGTCGAGCTGTTCCAGCAATTGCTTGTTGGCCGTCAGGCACTTGGCCTTGGACTGAATCTCGCCGCGCACCAACGCTTCGCGGATGAACAATTCGCGGGACACCACGGGGTCGACCGGGCCGTAATGCACCGGCCGGCGCCCGACCACAATCAACCCGAACAGGGTGATCTGCTCGAACGCCACGACCTGGCCGCGCTTCTTCTCCCAGTGGGGTTCGAAGTGGTTTTTCTTGATCAGGTGCCCGGCCAGCGGCTCGATCCAGTCGGCGTCGATCTTCGCCACCATGCGCGCGTAGAGCTTGGTGGTTTCCACCAGTTCGGCGGTCATCAGCCATTGCGGGCGCTTCTTGCCGATGCCCGACGATGGGTGAATCCAGAACCGCCGCTGACGGGCGCCAAGATAATCGCCGTCTTCGGTTTTCTGCCCGATCTGGCTGAGCAACCCCACCAGCACCGCTTTGTGCAGTTTCGGATAATCCGCCGGCTCTTTATTGAGGCTCAACTGCATGTCGCGGCAGATCAGGCTCAATTGGCGATGGGAGTCGCGCCACTCGCGCAGGCGCAGGTAATTGAGGAAATTCTTGCGGCACCAGTTACGCAGCGGACTGGCGGTCAGCGCCTGGCGCTGTTCTTCGAAACCGCGCCACAGATTGACCAGCCCGGCGAAGTCCGAGTCGGCGTCTTTCCACTGGGCGTGGGCCTGATCCGCCGCTTGCTGACGCTCCGGCGGACGCTCGCGCGGGTCCTGGATCGACATGGCGCTGGCGACGATCAGCACTTCCTGCAAGCTGCCGAGCTTGGCCGCTTCGAGCAACATGCGGCCCATGCGCGGGTCCACCGGCAGCCGCGCCAATTGGCGACCGAGCGGAGTCAGCTCACTGTTGCGGTCCACCGCCGAGAGTTCCTGCAGCAGGTTATACCCGTCGCTGATGGCCTTGCCATCCGGCGGCTCGATGAACGGGAACGCGCTGACCTCGCCGAGGCGCAGGTGCAGCATCTGCAAGATGACCGCCGCGAGGTTAGTGCGCAGGATTTCCGGATCGGTAAATTCCGGACGACCGAGGAAGTCCTCTTCGCTGTACAGGCGTACACAGATGCCCGGCTCGACCCGTCCGCAGCGGCCCTTACGCTGGTTGGCGCTGGCCTGGGAAATGGCTTCGATGGGCAGGCGCTGGACCTTGGCCCGGTAGCTGTAGCGGCTGATGCGCGCGGTACCGCTGTCGATCACATAACGAATGCCCGGCACGGTCAGCGAGGTTTCCGCGACGTTGGTCGCCAGTACCACACGACGGCCCGGGTGCGACTGGAAAATCCGCTGTTGCTCGGCTGGCGACAGTCGCGCGTACAACGGCAGGATTTCGGTGTGTTTCAGTTGGGCCTTGCGCAGCATGTCGGCAGCGTCACGAATCTCGCGTTCACCGGGCAGGAACACCAGCACGTCACCGGGACTGCGGCGTTCACTGCGCTCATAGGCGGCGATTTCGTCGAGGGTGGCGAGGATCGCCTGATCCACGGTCAGGTCGTCCTCGACGCGGTTGCCCTCTTCGTCCTGCTCAAGCGTCAGCGGGCGATACCAGGTGTCCACCGGGTAGGTGCGGCCGGAGACTTCGACAATCGGCGCGTCATCGAAGTGCTTGGAGAAGCGCTCCAGGTCGATGGTCGCCGAAGTGATGATGACCTTCAGGTCAGGACGACGCGGCAGCAGGGTTTTCAGGTAGCCGAGCAGGAAGTCGATGTTGAGGCTGCGTTCGTGGGCTTCGTCGACGATGATCGTGTCGTAGCGTTCCAGGTAGCGGTCGTTCTGGGTTTCCGCCAGCAGGATACCGTCGGTCATCAGCTTGATCAGGGTGCTCGAATCGCTCTGATCCTCGAACCGCACCTGATAACCGACCAACGAACCCAGCGGCGTGCCCAATTCTTCAGCAACCCGGCTGGCGACGCTACGCGCAGCGATCCGGCGCGGCTGGGTGTGGCCGATCAGGCCATGCTGGCCGCGACCGATTTCCAGGCAGATCTTCGGCAACTGGGTGGTTTTGCCCGAGCCGGTCTCACCGGCGATGATCAGCACCTGGTGCTTTTCCAGCGCCTTTTTGATTTCGTCGCGCTTGGCGGCGATCGGCAGGCTGTCGTCGTAACGAATCACCGGCAGGCTGGCCTTGCGCGCCAGCACCTGCTCACAGGACGCCTGCATCCGCGTCACCCACTGGCCCAGCCTGGCCTCATCGGGTTTCTTGCGCAGCTCAAGCAACTGCCGCCGCAGCCGGTGGCGGTCGGCGAGCATGGCGTGATCGAGGTTTTTCAGCAGTTTGTCGATGGAGGGCGATTCGTCGGTCATCGGGTACGCAATTCAGTCGTCTAGTGGCGCAGGGTGCGGATTGTCGCAGATTTTACGACCGCTGCGCGGCCGATCGCGAGCAAGCTCGCTCCCACAGGGACCGCGCTTGACCTGTGGGAGCGAGCTTGCTCGCGATGGCGTCTGTGAGAACTACTCGTTGTCCAAACCTTTACGCCGATAGGGGAATACATCAATCACCTTCCCGGCCCGAATCGCTTCCTGCAGGCTCTTCCAGTAATCGGCGTTGTACAACTCGCCATGCAGCTGATCGAACAACTTGCGTTGCCCGAAATCGGCAAACAGGAACGGCGGAAACTCCTCGGGGAACACGTCCAACGGCCCGATCGAGTACCACGGTTCGGACGCCATTTCATCTTCGGGTGTACGCGGTAGCGGGATGTGGCGGAAGTTGGCCTCGGTGAGGAAGCAGATCTCGTCGTAGTCGTAGAACACCACACGACCGTGACGGGTAACGCCGAAGTTCTTCAGCAGCATATCGCCGGGAAAGATGTTGGCCGCCGCCAGTTGCTTGATCGCCAGCCCGTAGTCTTCCAGGGCTTCGCGTACCTGCGCCTCGTTGGCGTTTTCCAGGTAGAGGTTCAGCGGGGTCATGCGGCGCTCGGTCCAGCAGTGACGGATCAACACCGTGTCGCCTTCCACCGACACCGTGGACGGCGCGACTTCCAGCAGTTCCTCCAGGCACGCCGGATCGAACTTGCTCAGGGGGAAACGGAAATCGGCAAACTCCTGGGTATCGGCCATGCGCCCGACCCGGTCGACGCTTTTCACCAGGCGGTACTTTTCGATCACCGTGGCGCGGTCGACGTTTTTCGACGGCGAGAAACGGTCCTTGATGATTTTGAACACGGTGTTGAAACCCGGCAGGGTGAACACGCTCATGACCATACCGCGCACACCGGGGGCCATGATGAACTGGTCGTCGGTGTTGGCCAGGTGATTGATCAGCGCCCGGTAGAACTCCGACTTGCCGTGCTTGTAGAAGCCAATCGAGGTGTACAGCTCGGCAATGTGCTTGCCCGGCAGGATGCGTCGCAGGAAGCCAATGAACTCTGCCGGCACCGGCACATCCACCATGAAATACGAGCGGGTGAACGAGAAGATGATCGACACGTCCGCCTCATCGGTGATCAGCGCATCGATCTGGATGCCGCGACCCTCGAGGTGCAGCAATGGAATCGCCAGCGGCCATTGCTCGTCAGCGGTGTAGATGCGCCCCACCAGGTACGCGCCTTTATTGCGGTACAGCACCGAGGAAAACAGTTCGACGCTCAACTCCGGGTCTTTGCACACCCAATCCGGCAGGTTCTCGCGCAACTGCGCTTCGAGGCGCTTCAAGTCACCGGCCAGGTCGGCGTAATCCTCACTGAAGCGGTAATCGGCGAAGATGCTGGCGAGCATGGCCGACAATTGACCTTGCGGCTTGTACGTGCGGGTTTGCGCGGCCCGGGCACGGCGCAGGCTCGGCCGGGTGGTGTGGATGAACATGCAGCCATCGCTGATCAGGTCATGGCTGAACAGCCCGCAGAAGATCGAGTTGTACCAGGTCTCGGACAGTTCATCGTCGAAGCGCAGGTCGATCAGGCTGATGTAGGCGCTTTTGACCAGCGGCCAGCAGCTGACGTCCAGGGTGCCTGGGTCAAACGCGGTGCGCAGTCGCTCCACCGTTTCACCGACCTTGTCTTCGTACAGATTGATCCGCGCCGCCGACGCCGACTGCGTCTCTTGCCACCGGGCCTGTTCGAAGCGGGCCCGGGCGCCGTCGGTGATCTGGCGAAAATGCTCGCGGTAATCGTCAAAGCCATCGAGGATCAAGCGGGCGATGTCGGCGGCTGGCCACTGCTGCGGCATGGTGAGACCTCTGCGGGAATTCGGGAGGCTTGAGCTTAGCCAGTGAACCGGGTGCAGGAGAAGCGTAATTTTCCGGGTGAATTAAATGCCCGGTTTTCGGTTGCCATCGATCACACACTCAGCAACACTTTCGCCCCTCCCCCAAGGAAGGACCTCGCTGTGAACCCCGTCGATATTTTCCGTTTACTGTCCCTGGCGGCCATTTGGGGTGCGAGTTTTCTGTTCATGCGCATCATCGCCCCGGTGATCGGCAGCATTCCTACCGCTTTTTTCCGTGTATCGATAGCCGCTGCCGGACTGCTGGTGATTCTCGGCCTGATGCGCATCAGTTGGGATTTCAAGGGCAAACTCAAGACCGTGATGCTGCTCGGGGTGATCAACTCCGGCATCCCGGCGACGCTTTACTCGGTGGCCGCGCAGGTGCTACCAGCCGGTTACTCGTCGATTTTCAATGCCACGACCCCCTTGATGGGCGTACTGATTGGCGGCCTGTTTTTCCATGAAAGGCTCACTGGCGCCAAACTCGGCGGCGTGTTCCTGGGGCTGTTCGGCGTGGGCGTGCTGACCCGAGCCGGTCCGGTGGCGTTCGATATGCAACTGCTGATGGGTGCCGTCGCTTGCCTGCTCGCGACCACTTGCTACGGATTTGCGGGGTTTCTGGCCCGCCGCTGGCTCGATCAGGCCGGTGGTCTCGACAGCCGTTTGTCGGCAGTGGGCAGCATGCTCGGCGCGACGTTGTTCCTGCTGCCGCTGTTCGGCTACAGCGTGATCAGCCAACCACCCGCGACCTGGGGCGGCTGGAGTGTCTGGCTCTCGTTGCTGGGGTTGGGTCTGGGATGCACGGCGTTTGCGTACATTGTTTACTTCCGGCTCCTGAGCTCGATTGGTCCGGTGAAATCGATGACTACGACCTTTTTGATCCCGCTGTTCGGCGTGTTGTGGGGGGCATTGTTTCTCGATGAGCCGCTGTCGATGGCGCATATCTATGGCGGGTTGTTGATTGCGCTGGCGTTGTGGTTGGTGTTGAAGCCGGCTGCTGTGAAACCGCAATTGGTGGCGGACCGGTAGAGTTGTTGTGTTTCAGATGACGCCAAAAATCACGAAGGCCCGGAGCATCGCTCCAGGCCTCATCGGGTTTCCTCGCAATTACGCTGTTTTACGGAACACAAACACCAGACCGACGATGATCAACAGCATGCCGAACAGGCTCAACATCGCCAGGCGATTGCCGAAGATCAGATAGTCCATCACCGCCGTGACCGCCGGCACCAGGTAAAACAGGCTGGTGACATTCACCAGATTGCCCTGGGCAATCAAGCGGTACAGCAACAGTGTCGCCAGCACCGACACCACCAGCCCCATCCATAGCACCGGCAAGATGAAACCGCTGCTGTGTTCGAAGTGAAACGGCTGGAAGGGTACGAAAATCCCGCACAACAGCAGTCCGGCCAGATACTGCACCGGCAATGTGCCGAGGGGATTGTCGGTGATGCGTTTCTGCATGATCGAACCGAGCGTCATGCTCGCCAGCGCCAGCAACCCGTACAGCATCCCGGCCAACGACATCCCGGCCAGTCCGATGCCCTGATAGACCACCATGACCAACCCGGTCAGCCCCAGGGCCAGACCGAACATTCGGCTCCAGGAACGCTGGCGCTCCATCAGCACCACGGTGAGGATCGGCTGCACGCCCATGATGGTCGCCATCACCCCGGGGGTGACTTTAAGGTCGAGGGCCAGCAGATAGAAAATCTGATAAGCCCCCAACAACACCACACCGGTAGTCATCGCATACAGCATCGGTTTGCCGCCCTTGGGCAATTTCAGCTTGAGCAACGGCACCAGCAACACCAGACCGCATAGCGCAATGACGAAACGAAACATCAGGAAGGCGAAGGGTGACGCGTGGGCCAACCCCCACTTGGAGAAAATCGCCCCGCTGCTCCACAGCAGAACGAACAGGCTCGTGGACGCCGCCGCGAGCGCGGATTTTTTCGAAAGGACAAGCATGGATACCACCTGTAGTCAGGCAAAAAGCCAACTCAGCAAAAAGCTGAAATCCAGTAGTTTTTCAGGCAGGCATGGGGAACAGCAGAAGGCAGCTGATCAGCCCGAAATGCCAACGCCTGGCGGTGATACGACTGCGCACACCGGCGTGCTGCTGACAGGTGGGGGGTAATGACTGATCTGCCCGGGCTGCTGATTCCCGCACGGCACGACGCCAGCGTTGACCGCTGAATCGACTACCGCGTTGATGAGGGATGCAGGCATTGGGCTGATCTTTGATCGAGGGATGAAAAAGTGAGTCCTGAAACTCACCGTGCGCCGACTATAACCAGCGTGCGACATGGATTGCAACGACTTGCTCAAAAGGCCAGTAATGACAAGGGAGAGGGTGCTACCTAGGCTTGAGAGCAACTGCAACGCCCAACGATGGGGAATGGAATGCAAGAGATCACATGCCAAGGGAAAGGACTCATCTTCGGTATCAGTTGTACAAGTCTCAGGCCAGAAAGATTGCTGGTGCCAGCACTGCACAGTTGCAGTATGAGCTGGAACGGATCGGCCCTACTGCGTTCGATTTATCGAAGGTGCGCTTTGAACCGATTGACACACGGGCATTGAATGCTTTTGTGCTTTGGGAGGATCCGCACTTTTCCTGGAATGAAGTCGTTGGGTGGAAAGCACGAGAGCCATTGGCTCTGGATATTGCCATCTGGTTCGACGACGAACTGTGCGGCATGTGCTTTGCGAATCCAAACAACAGTCGCCTGCGGATGCGCATTGTACGGTTAGAGGGACGTCCAAAGGAGGCGCATCCTTTGAGAAACCGTATTGCGACACTGGCGCTGATTGCCATTGAACAATACGCGCAGCTCATCGGTTGCCGGTTCCTCGAAGTTCAAGAGCCGCAGGTTGGCGCGGTTTCAATTTATCAACAGCTTGGATTTGACTTCGATATAGAAGGCCGTCTTGTCAAAACCCTGGAGAACCTTGTATCGTGAAAATTGTTCAATTAATGACCAGCAGCGGAGGGAAAATGCGCAAAGTAATCAAAAAATCCCCCACAAGGAAAAGCTCGCGTCATACGGAAAAAAAGACCGCCGCTGTAGAGCTGACTGCCAGTCAGCAGCGTCTTCTAAAAATACTTGTAACAGGCATCGACGGCGAAGAACCTAGCCTTCTCGCCGGACGCCCTTAAAACTCGCAAGCAAAAAAAAACCGCTCACAACGAGCGGTTCTTTTATTCTGAAACCGGCTTCAGCCAAACAACCAATACCCCAGTAATGTCAGCACCACCACCGCCAGTACTGGACGCAGTACACGGTAGGCCTTGGGGTTGCGCCGCTTCCATTGCTTGATCACACCACTGAATTGATCGCTGGAGCTCTTGCTCCAGGCGTAGGCCTGGTTGATCCCGCCCACACGCTCGTCGTCCAGGTTCTGAGGGGCGGTGGCGCGACCCAGCCAGGCGCTGATACTGCGATTGATGCAGGTCATGAAGCGATTGCTCAGCGGACGCTCGATATCGCAGAACAGGATGACGCGGGGCTTTTGCGTTTCATTCTTGACCCAGTGCACGTAGGTCTCGTCGAACATCACATCTTCACCATCGCGCCAGGCGTAAACCTGCCCGTCGACAAAGATGCGGCAATCATCGGAATTGGGGGTGGACAGGCCCAAGTGATAACGCAGGGAGCCGCCAAACGGATCACGATGCGGGTTGAGATGGCTGCCGCCCGGCAGCAGCGCAAACATCGCGCCTTTGACGCTGGGAATGCTGCCGACCAGTTCCACGGTTCTCGGGCACAAGGCTTCGGCGGAAGGCAGCGGTTTGTCATACCACTTGAGATAGAAACGCTTCCAGCCCTTCTTGAAGAACGAGCCAAAACCGGCGTCGTTGTTCTTTGCCGCCGCGCGGATATACCCCTCGTCGAACAAGTGCATCGCTTCGTCGCGAATCACCTCCCAGTTGTCCTTGAGCACATCCAGTTCCGGGAACTTGCTGCGATCCAGATACGGTTTCGAAGGCACACTGGAAAACAGGTACATCAAGGAGTTATAGGGTGCGAACAGTGCCGAATGGTTAACGAACTGGCGCAAAACCGGCAGACGCGCATTGCCGCGTAAATGCACATAGAGGGTGCTGCCGAGAAACAGCAGCAACAACGAGGCCTTCGCGGCAAACGATAAAGTCATCAACAACTCCTTTGAAGATAAACGATATGCCACCACGTCCATTGCCCGACATGGCTGCCAGCATGATAAACACTACCGACCCGGTGAAAACCTGCACTTTTCAACATTCAATGTTAATGAATGTGCAACAAAGCATTTACTAACATAAGGTGCCTGAACGCGGGCTGATGCCAATCCATCATCAACCAGACCAGTTCAATGGATCGCAACCAGCGACAACGCCTCAACCATCACCGCCAGCCACAACCCGCCAATGTTCAGCGCTTACTGCTGATTCTCCTGCTCGGTAAACAGATCACTGAACAGCATGCTCGACAGGTAACGCTCACCGGAATCCGGTAGGATCACGACGATGGTCTTGCCCTGCATTTCCGGAGTCTCGGCCAGCCGAACGGCCACTGCCATGGCAGCGCCGCAGGAAATCCCGCACAAAATCCCTTCTTCCTGCATCAAGCGCAAGGCCATGGCCTTGGACTCTTCGTCGCTAACCAGTTCCACCCGATCGACGATCGATAAATCGAGGTTCTTCGGCACAAAACCGGCACCAATGCCCTGGATCTTGTGCGGGCTCGGCTTGATTTCTTCACCGGCCAGGGCCTGGGTGATCACCGGCGACACCGCCGGTTCCACCGCCACTGAGAGTATCGGTTTGCCCTGAGTATTCTTGATATAGCGTGAAACCCCGGTGATGGTTCCACCGGTTCCGACGCCTGCCACCAGCACGTCGACCGCGCCGTCGGTATCGTTCCAGATTTCCGGGCCGGTGGTTTTTTCGTGGATGGCCGGGTTGGCCGGGTTGTCGAATTGCGCCGGCATGAAGTACTTCGACGGGTCGCCGGCAACGATTTCACCGGCTTTCTCGATGGCGCCCTTCATGCCTTTGGCCGGCTCGGTCAATACCAGTTCGGCACCCAGTGCCTTGAGCACCTTGCGGCGTTCGATACTCATGGACGCCGGCATGGTCAGCATCAGTTTGTAGCCACGGGCGGCGGCCACGAAGGCCAGGCCGATGCCGGTATTGCCGGAGGTAGGTTCGACGATGGTCATCCCCGGCTTGAGTTTGCCACTACCCTCGGCATCCCAGATCATGTTCGCACCGATCCGGCACTTGACCGAGTAACCCGGGTTGCGCCCTTCGATCTTGGCCAGGATGGTCACACCGCGCGGCGCAATGCGATTGATCTGCACCAGCGGCGTGTTGCCGATGGAGTGGGCGTTGTCAGCGAAAATGCGGCTCATGGCTGGGTCCTTAACGACAGCATTGAAATAGGGCATCAAGGTAAGCCCTCTTGCCCGCAGGCGTCCAGTCAGGTCGAACGTCCGCTTATCAGTGCAGTCAATGGCTTTAGATCGTCAGAGATTTGCCACCATGAAACGTCGATACAGTTGGCCCCTGCGGACCCTCATCGGCCTCGTTCTGTTGCTGATAGCGCTCCACATCGCCTTGCCCTATCTGGTGCGCGACTACCTCAATGAGCGACTGGCGAACATGGGCGACTACCGCGGCCAAATCACCGACGTGGACCTGGCCCTGTGGCGCGGCGCCTACAAAATCAACGGACTGAAAATCGTCAAGATCGATGGCAAGGTTCCGGTGCCTTTCGTCAACGCGCCGTTGATCGACCTCTCGGTCAGTTGGCATTCGCTGTGGTACGACCGGGCGGTAGTAGCCGAGGTGCAGTTCATCAATCCCGAGGTCAACTTCGTCGATGGCGGGGCCAACAAGCAAAATTCCCAGACCGGCGAGGGTACCGACTGGCGTGCACAGTTAGGCAAGCTGCTGCCCATTACCCTGAACGAAGTGCGGATCAACGACGGCAAGATCAGTTTTCGCAACTTCAACTCAAAACCACCCGTGAACATGAATGCCACAAACGTGGATGCCAACCTCTACAACCTGACCAACGTGGTCGACACCAAAGGCAAGCGTGATGCGCGCTTCGAAGGCAAAGCCCTGCTGCTGGGGCACGCGCCACTGGAAACCACGGCCACTTTCGATCCCTTGAGCGACTTCGAAGACTTCGAGTTTCGCTTGCGCACCACGGATATCGAGCTCAAGCGCTTGAACGACTTCGCCGCGGCCTATGGCAAGTTCGACTTCAATGCCGGCCATGGCGACGTGGTGATCGAAGCCTCAGCCAACAAGGGACGACTGACCGGCTATATCAAGCCACTGCTGCGCGATGTTGATGTGTTCAATTGGCAGCAGGATGTGCAAAGCAACGACAAAGGGCTGTTCCGCTCGATTTGGGAAGCCCTCGTCGGCGGCACCGAGACCGTCTTGAAAAACCAGGGCAAAAACCAGTTTGCGACACGGGTCGAACTCAAGGGCAATGTACATCAGCAAGATGTCAGCGCATTCCAGGCTTTTTTACAGATTTTACGCAATGGTTTCATCCAGGCGTTCAATGCGCGGTATGAACGACCCAAGCCGGATGCAGGCTAACTTTTGCGCGTGACGATGTACCGGCCTGTTTCCTCGGCCGCCCGCGGCGCGTTCGCTTGCAACTGCAAGAAATCCCACCCAAGACAGGCCAGTGCCAGGGACCGCGGCACCGCTTCCTTGCCACGGCTGTAACGACTGATGCTGCGGGTACTGACCCCCAGCGCCTCGGCGGCCTGTGTGAGTGACAGCCCGGTGCGAGCGCGCCAGTCGATGAAGATCCGGGTATTTTCGTCGCAGGCATTTTGTGCGATCGCATCCAGGTACAACGTGTCTGCACCAATCTGGATGTCCTGCTCAGGCCACTCGACGCACCAGCCATCATCAGCCAGAGCCGCGCCATCGAACGCGCGTCCCTGCAGTGGTTGCAAGCCTGGTAAGGCCAGCAAATCCCGGCTCAGGTCGAGAGTCAGTTGCTGGCCGTCAATAAAGGTCAACGCCAGGCGATACTCCGGCAGTGCCTGTACGGTCAGCAGTCGTGGTCGTTTCATGGGTAACATCGTTTCCAGTCCTCGAGCAGTTGCGCCTGATGGGCCCTGACCCAATCCAGTGCTTCCCTGATGATCAGGGGTGGAGCCCTGCCTACCATCACCTCGACGGTTTCCAGGCTGAGCATGACGTCCAGCCCGCCACCAGTTAGATGAACGTGAGGTGGTGGATGATCCTTTTCGCGCAACTGAATGCGGTATGTGTCACGAAATCGGTATTTAGTAGACATGCCCGGCAAGCTATCGCCAAAATGGCGATAGCTCAATACTGGCCAGCAGCCGAGACTGAGTCAAGATGTGACGCCCCATTCAGAGACTGAATAAGCCGTCTGCGTTCACAGTCGACCGGGCAGCGCGTTATAGTCGGGACTGACTCTTTTATTGCGCCCCCCCGCCCTGCCTCGTTCAGGTCGGCGTTACCGTTCGAGGATTAGCAGATGAAGTTCGAAGGCACCCAGGCCTACGTCGCCACCGATGACCTGAAGCTGGCGGTCAATGCCGCCATCACCCTGGAGCGGCCATTGCTGGTCAAGGGCGAACCGGGCACCGGCAAGACCATGCTCGCCGAGCAACTGGCCGAATCCTTTGGCGCCAAGCTGATTACCTGGCACATCAAATCCACCACCAAGGCTCACCAGGGCCTGTACGAGTACGACGCGGTCAGCCGCCTGCGCGATTCGCAGCTGGGTACGGAGAAGGTCCACGACGTTCGCAACTACCTGAAAAAAGGCAAGCTCTGGGAAGCTTTCGAGTCCGAGGAGCGGGTGATCCTGCTGATCGACGAAATCGACAAGGCCGACATCGAGTTCCCGAACGACCTGCTGCAAGAACTCGACAAGATGGAGTTCTACGTTTACGAGATCGACGAGACCATCAAGGCCAAGAAACGCCCGATCATCATCATTACTTCCAACAACGAGAAAGAGCTGCCGGACGCCTTCCTGCGCCGCTGCTTCTTCCACTACATCGCCTTCCCGGATCGCGTCACGATGCAGCGGATCGTCGACGTGCATTACCCGGACATCAAGAAAGACCTGGTCAGCGAAGCGCTGGACGTGTTCTTCGACGTGCGCAAGGTGCCGGGCCTGAAGAAAAAGCCATCGACCTCCGAACTGGTGGACTGGCTGAAGCTGCTGATGGCCGACAACATCGGCGAAGCGGTGCTGCGCGAGCGCGATCCGACCAAGGCCATCCCGCCGCTGGCCGGCGCTTTGGTGAAGAACGAACAGGACGTGCAACTGCTGGAGCGTCTGGCGTTCATGAGCCGTCGCGGCAGCCGATAAGGGTTAACGCCATGTTGCTCAACCTGTTCAATGAAATGCGCGCAGCCAAGGTGCCGGTCTCGGTGCGAGAGCTGCTGGACCTGATCAACGCGCTGAAACAGCGCGTGACCTTCGCCGACATGGACGAGTTTTACTACCTGTCCCGGGCGATTCTGGTGAAGGACGAAAAGCATTTCGACAAGTTCGACCGAGCCTTCGGTGCCTACTTCAACGGTCTGGAAAAGCTCGACGATCACCTGCAGGCGCTGATCCCCGAAGACTGGCTGCGCAAGGAATTCGAGCGTTCGCTGACCGACGAAGAGCGGGCGGCGATCCAGTCGCTCGGCGGCCTCGACAAGCTGATCGAAGAGTTCAAGAAACGCCTCGAAGAACAAAAGGAACGCCACGCCGGTGGCAACAAGTGGATCGGCACCGGTGGCACCAGCCCGTTCGGCTCCGGCGGTTTCAACCCGGAAGGCATTCGAGTCGGCGATGCCGGCAAACGCCAGGGCAAGGCGGCCAAGGTCTGGGACCAGCGCGAATACAAGAACCTCGACGATTCCGTCGAACTGGGCACGCGCAACATCAAGGTCGCCCTGCGGCGCTTGCGCAAGTTTGCCCGTCAGGGTGCGGCAGAAGAACTGGACATCGATGGCACCATCGACCACACCGCCAAGGATGCCGGCCTGCTGAACATCCAGATGCGGCCGGAGCGGCGCAACACCGTCAAGCTGTTGCTGCTGTTCGACATCGGTGGCTCGATGGACGCCCATGTGAAGATTTGCGAGGAGCTGTTCTCGGCCTGCAAGACCGAGTTCAAGCATCTGGAGTACTTCTACTTCCACAACTTCATTTATGAATCGGTGTGGAAGAACAACATGCGCCGCACCTCCGAGCGCACCTCGACCATGGACCTGCTGCACAAGTACGGCGCCGACTACAAAGTGATCTTCATCGGTGACGCCGCCATGGCGCCCTACGAAATCACCCAGGCGGGCGGTAGCGTCGAGCACTGGAACGAAGAAGCCGGTTACGTGTGGATGCAGCGGTTCAAGGAGAAGTACAAGAAGCTCATCTGGATCAACCCGTATCCGAAGGACACCTGGGGCTATACCTCGTCGACCAACATCGTGCGGGATTTGATCGAGGACCAGATGTATCCGCTGACTCTTCGCGGGTTGGAAGAAGGGATGCGGTTTCTTTCCAAATAACTTTTATTGTCTGGTCTGACGCCATCGCGAGCAGGCTCGCTCCCACATTGGATCTTTGTCGTGCATAAGATCCCTGTGGGAGCGAGCCTGCTCGCGATGCTTTTAGCTGTTGTTGAAGCGGCGCAAATACTCGATTTGTTCGCGATGGGCAACATCCTGCACCACCGGTCGCAACCGCACCTGCGCCCCCGGCAGGCATTGCGCCAATCGCGCCAGTGCCAACGGCGTCAACGCCCCCAATCGCGGATAACCACCAATGGTCTGCCGATCATTGAGCAGCACAATCGGCTGCCCGTCGGGCGGTACCTGGACAGCCCCCAGCGGGATACCTTCGGAAATCATCGGTTTGCCCTGGTACTGCAGCGCCGCACCCAACAGGCGAATCCCCATCCGGTCGGCTCGGCTGTCGAGGCTCCACACGCTGTTGAACGCATCGAACAGGCTCTGCCCGCTGAACTCGCCAATCTGCGCACCGAGCACCAGATCCAGCAATGGCTCGCCGGTGAAATCCGGCACGCATTGGCTCGGCAACTCGCGCAGCAATACCAGCGAGCTCCCCGAGTAGCTCAAGGACGCGCCTTTACCCAGCGCATGGCCCATTCCGTCCAGGCCGCCGAGTTCCTCGCGGACCACCGTTGCACTGCTGCCCAGCACTTTCGGTGCATCAAACCCACCCGGTGCCGCCAGATAGGCCCGGGCGCCGAGCAACGGCCGGGTGAATTGAAGACGCTGACCTTTGTGCAACCTGAAACTGCGCCACGGCGCCAGCGCCTCGCCGTCCACCTGCGCGCCTAGATCCGCTCCGGCCAAGGCCAGCACGCAATCATCCTCGGCCACGACAGTGAACCCGCCGAGGGTGATTTCGATCACCGGCGCATCCAGTCCGTTGCCCAACAGCCAGTTGGCCCACGACATCGAACGCCAATCGGCCGCGCCGCCCTGGGTCACGCCCAGATGCCGCACGCCAAAACGACCAGCGTCCTGCAACAGGCACAACGGCGTACTCGCTTCAATCATCAAACGGCTCATGCCTGGGCCTCCAGTGGCGTGTCGTCACCGCCCAGGTTAATGAATTCGGCATGGCCGACCGCTTCGAACCGTACGGTGTCACCGGGTTGCATCAGGCTGTAGCCGTCACGGTGGCGATCGAACAATTTGGCCGGTGTGCGGCCGATCAGGTTCCAGCCCCCCGGCGACGCCACCGGGTAAGCCGCTGTCTGCCGTTCGGCGATGCCGACACTGCCGGCGGCGACTTTCTTGCGTGGTGTGTCCAGTCGCGGCGCGGCGAGCACCTCTTCCACCAGCCCCATGAAGGCGAAGCCCGGCGCAAAGCCAAGTGCAAACACCTGATATTCATGTTCGCAGTGACGACGGATCACCTCCTCCACCGCCAACCCGCTGCGTTGCGACAACAGGTTCAATTCCGGACCGACGCTCAAGTCGTACCAAACAGGCAACACATGGCAGGTACCGCGCGTACGCGCATTGGGCGACAGGTCGATCAGTGCCTGGGCAATCAATTCCCGGGCCTGGGCGGGACTCAGCGCGTTCAAGTCGTAATGCACCATCAAGGTGGTGTAGGACGGCACCAGATCGATCAGATGCCCGGCGAACACCGCGCGCAGACTTTCACTGGCCGCCAGCATCCACGGCATGTTGGTTTCGGCAATTTCATCGAACAGGCGCACCATCAGGCAATCCAGCGCCACCACTTCCACCCGCAGCTTCATGACGCACACTGCCGGTTCAAGGCTTCACGGATGCGTTGCACGGCAGCGACCGAACTGGCGTTGTCGCCGTGCACGCACAGGGTGTTGGCCTGCAAATGCAGGGCGCTGCCGTCGCTGGCGGTGAGCGGATCGCCACGGGCGATGGTCAGCGCCTGTTCGATGATTTTTTCCGGGGCGTGATGCACCGCTCCCGGCAGTTGTCGCGACACCAGCCTGCCAGCGCTGTCGTAAGCGCGGTCGGCAAAGGCCTCGAACCACAGGGTCACGCCATATTCATCGCCCAACTGCTGCGCGACGCTGTTGTCGCGGGTCGCCATCAACATCAGCGGCAGGCTGCGGTCATAGGACGCTACCGCTTGCAGCACAGCGCGTAATTGCGCCGGGTTGGCCATCATGTCGTTGTACATCGCGCCATGGGGTTTGACGTAACTGACCCGTCCGCCCTGGGCCCGGCAGATGCCGTCGAGGGCGCCGATCTGGTAATGCAGAATGTCTTGAAGTTCCTGGGTGGCATAGGCCATGGAACGACGGCCGAACCCCACCAGGTCCTGATAGGCCGGATGCGCGCCAACTTGCACACCGTGGCTGAGGGCCAGGCTGACAGTCTTGCGCATGATGCTCGGGTCGCCGGCGTGAAAACCGCAGGCGATGTTGGCGCAATCGATGAAGGGCATGATTTCCGCGTCCAGACCCATGGTCCAGCTGCCGAAACTCTCGCCGATGTCGCAGTTCAATAGCAGGCGGCTCACACTGAACACTCCTGTAGGCTTTATTCTTTTCAGCTGCGGGACATATCTATAAGACAGCCCCGCAGGTTATCAGTTACTGGGCGTCGAGTTGCTTGCCACGGGTTTCCGGCAAACTCAGGGCCGCGAGGATCACCACGCCGTAGGAAACCGCCGCAAAGGCACCGATGCCTACACTCAGCGGCACGGTCTGGCTGAGCAGGCCGATCAGCAGCGGGAACAACGCCGCCAGCGCCCGGCCGATGTTGTAGCAAAAACCCTGGCCCGAACCGCGAATGCGTGTAGGGAACAATTCGGTCAGGAATGCGCCCATGCCACTGAAGATCCCCGAGGCGAAGAAGCCCAGCGGAAAGCCCAGCCACAGCATCACGCCGTTGCTGACCGGCAGTTGCGTGTACAGCAAGACAATGGTGAACGAGCCGACGGCGAACAGGATGAAGTTCTTTTTACGTCCGAGGATGTCGGTCAAATAGGCGCTGATGACATAACCGACGTAGGACCCGATGATCACCATCGCCAGATAACCGCCAGTGCCGAGTACGCTCAAACCGCGCTCGTTTTTCAGAAACGTCGGTAGCCAGGACGTGATCGCGTAGTAGCCGCCCAGCGCGCCGGTGGTCAGCAACGAAGCGCGAATCGTGGTGAACAGCATGCCGGGGGCGAAGATCTCATAGAACTTCGACGGGTTGCTCGGCTCCTGTTTAGCCTTGGCTTCACGATAGATTTCCGGGTCCTTGACCAGACGGCGGACGAATATCACGAAGACTGCCGGCACGATGCCGAGGATGAACAGCGCGCGCCAGGCGTCTTCCGGTGGCAATACCGAGAACAGCAGCGCATACAGAATCGCCGTCAGCCCCCAACCCAGCGCCCAGCCGGATTGCACCATGCCCACTGCCTTGCCACGGTCCTGGGCACGAATGACTTCGCCGATCAGCACCGCGCCGGCAGTCCACTCGCCGCCGAAACCGAAGCCCATCAGGGTGCGGGCAATCAGCAGTTGCTCGTAGCTCTGGGCAAAGCCACAGAGGAAGGTGAAGAAGGCAAACCACAGCACGGTCAGTTGCAAGGTGCGCACACGACCAATGCGGTCGGAGAGAATCCCCGCCACCCAGCCACCGATGGCCGAAGCGATCAGCGTGCTGGTGTGAATCAGCCCGGCCTGGCCGGTGGTGATGCCCCACATGGCAATCAGGGTCGGCACCACGAAGCTGAGCATCTGGGTGTCCATGCCGTCCAGGCCATAGCCGATCTTGCAGCTCCAGAAGGTGCGGCGTTCCTGCTGATTGATGTTGCGATACCAGTCGAAAGGTCCCGGACGGGCCGAGGCTTTCGGAATGACGGTGGTGTCGGGCGCACTCATGGCAAATCTCCGCGCTGATTTTATTGGTATTGTTCTGAGCCCCGACGACGCCTATCGTGGGAACCGGATGCGTCGATTTTTGGACGCGCGCCCCTGCTGCGTCCAACTAATAAAAACCCGCCTTAGACATAAGAAATCTTTATCCCATGAACCTGAAGTTTCTCGAGACCTTCGTCTGGGTCGCCCGACTCAAGAGTTTTCGCCTGACCGCCGACAAGCTCTTCACCACCCAGGCCTCGATTTCCAGCCGCATCGCAGTGCTTGAAGGCGAGCTCGGGGTGAAGCTGTTTCTGCGGGATTCGCGCGGCGTGAGCCTGACGCCCGAAGGCCTCAAAGTGCTCGATTACGCCGAGCAGATGATGGACACCATGCAGGCACTCAAGCAGTCGATCGAGACCCGTTCGAGCAAGGCCGGACGGGTGCGCATCGGCGTGATGGACACGGTGATCCATACCTGGCTCAGCCCGCTGGTGGCGCAGATGACCGATCACTACCCGCTGGTGGAAATCGAGCTGGTGGCCGATACCTCGCTCAACCTCTGCGATCAGCTGCAAAAAGGCTTTCTTGACGTGATCCTGCAAACCGACCTGCTGCGCCAGGAAAGCGTGCGCAGCCTGGAACTGGCCAGCCACCCCATGGGCTGGATCGTCGCCAGCAACTCGATCTACAACCGCCATTACACGAACGTCGCCGAACTGGCGCGTGAGCGAATCATCACTTATTCGAAAAACTCCCATCCGCATCAGGAAGTGCTGGCACTGATGCAGGCCAACGGTGTCATGACACCGCGACTCAATTGCGTGAATTCGGTGTCGGCCATAACCCGTTTGTTGCGCGACGGTTTCGGCATCGGCGCATTGCCACCGGTGCTGGTGGCCGAGGAACTGGAGCGGGGGGAATTGACCTTGCTGGCCATCGACCAACGCCCACCCAACCTGCAAGTGGTGGTGTCATGGCGGGTCGGCGCAGAGATAGTCGAAGAGATCGTGACGCTGTGTCAGCACGTGGTGGAGCACTATGCGCAGAAGGTAGGCGAGCATTACATGGTTTTGAGCAAACCCCTGGCCGGCCTCTGAAAAGGCGCGCCCCTCCACGCAAGAAGCAATTACTATCATTTGCATTAATATTTTGAAAATGTATTCTCTGCGCGCATTCAGCTAAACCACCGTCCAGAAGGAATCGGACTTGATGCGCGCTTACACGTCTAGACAGCGGCAACTGCTCTCACACCGGAGCGAAGCCCTCGTCACTCAGGCTTTGCAATCCCACCGCATCACCCCCGACCATTTGAGCAATGCCCTAGAGCCCGCCGCATAGCGCTGCTCCCCCTCGCCTATGCACTGATCGCCAACACCGTGTCTCCAAGCCAGCAGGGTTTTGCCCTGGGCCTGGGTAACAGTTTCTGGCTCACGACTAAAAAAAGACTAATTCATGACCCGAACCAAACTTTCCCTGTTGATTCCGTTGCTCGGCTCCGTCAGCGCCCAGGCCTGGGCCGAAGACACCGAGCAGCAACCGGGCACATTGAACATGCAAGCCACCGTCGTTTCCGCGACGCGCAGCGAAGCGACCATTGCCTCGATTCCAGGCTCGGTCCAGGTGATCGACGAACAACAGATCCGCCAACAGAGTGGCGCCGGACGTCGGGTCTCCGACATTCTGGGGCAACTGGTTCCCGGCCTGGCGCCGTCCAGCGGCGGGATGAGCAACTTCGGCCAGACCCTGCGCGGGCGCAACATGCTGGTGTTGATCGACGGCGTGTCGCAGAACGCCACACGTGACAACTTCCGCCAGCTCAACAGCATCGCACCGGCCAGTATCGAACGCATCGAGGTGGTTTCCGGCGCCAGCAGCATTTATGGTGCCGGTGCTTCGGGCGGCATCATCAACATCATCACCAAGCGCAATCAGGGTCAGGACCTTGCCTACAGCAGCAAACTGGGCCTGACCACCGGCAACAACCTCAACAGTAAAGGTTTCGCCTACGAGGCCTTTCAGAGTGCGACCGGGCGCAAGGATGCCCTGGACTGGTACGTGTCCGCCGACCTGACCCAGCGCAACGATCAGTACGACGGCAATGGCAATCGCATCCCTCAGGACACGTCCCAGGGCAGCAACATGGACACCGACACCTATGACCTGCAAGGTCGTTTCGGTTACGAACTGGATGCCGATAAAAAACTCAGCCTGTCGCTGCAGGACTACAAGGACCAGCAGGACACTGACTACACAAAAAACCCGAAAAACCTGCAAGAGGCCGAGGCGGTCAAAGGACTGAAACTCGACGACCAGCCCTACACCCATAACCAGGCGGCCAACCTCAACTACACCGACAACGACTTCTACGGTCAGGGCCTGCAACTGGAAAGCTACTGGCGCCGGGCCGACGCGCTGTTCTTCCCGGACCTGTCGCGGGGCAAGGCCGGGATCGCCGACAACAACAGCGTGCAGGATGTGTATGGCCTGCGTGCGGCCATCGACACGCCGTTGCCGGCCATCGGCAGCGCCACGGGCAACCTGGTCTGGGGCGCCGACTATGATCACGAACGCTCCCGCCAGCGCGGTGACCAATACACCCTCAAAGGGCTGACCTACACCAAGACTGGCACCACTTACGAGATGGGCCCGGATATCGAAACCACCACCAAGGCGCTGTTCGGGCAGATGTCCTGGGACATCGGTGACTGGACCTTGCGTGGCGGTGTGCGCCGCGAATGGATCGAAAGCGAGGTTTCCGACAGCATCGCCTACGGTCAGATCGTCCAGACCGGCGTACGTGCCATCCTGCCCGGCGACACCCTCAAATACGATGCCACGCTCTATAACCTGGGCGCGGTCTATCACCTGAGCGAACATCAGGACGTCTTCGCCAATTACAGCCAGGGCTTTTCGCTGCCGGACATCCAGCGCTTCTTGCGTGACGTGAACAGCACCTTCGACATCCAGAGCCTCAACGCTCAGGCCATCAAGGTCGACAGCTACGAGCTGGGCTGGCGCGGTGACTGGGACCGGTGGCAGGCCGACGTCACCGTCTATGAAAACACCTCGGACGTGACTCAGTTCTACGATGCCAATGACCGTGTCTTGCGTCTGATCAACCAAAAGGAGCGGGTTCGCGGCATCGAAAACAGCCTGACCTACCTCGCGACCGATCACTGGTCGGTGGGTGGCACCTATGCCTGGGCCAAAGGCGAGACCCAGCAGAACGGGAAATGGATCGATCTGCCGGCGACACGCATTTCACCGGCCAAAACCACGCTGTTCGTCGGCTACGCCGAAGACGACTACACCCTGCGCCTGCAAGGCATGCACCTGTCCAGTTACGACGCTGCCGCCAAGGACAACAACGGGCGCGACATCGAAGGCTATACGCTGGTGGACCTGCTCGGCTCCGTGTACTTGCCGGTCGGTCGCCTGGAAGGCGGGGTGTACAACCTGACCGACCGCACGTACGTCAACCTGTTCGCCCAGGCCAACGCCAGAGCGCCATTCCCCAACGCCGAAGGCCGTACCTTGAGCATGACCTATTCGATCGATTGGTAATCAAGCAAGGAGCCGGCTTGCCGGCTCCTTGACGTTCGCCGGTGTTACAAGCCGCGCAAATCCCGCTCTTCGATCGGCCGGCTCTGGCGCAGACGCTTACCGCCCAGCACCACCCAGTCGATCAGACGGAACAGGCACTCGATCCCGAACGACAGCAGCAACGCGCCGCTGATGCCCCAGACCATCGCCTCGGGCGTCAACAGGATCTGGTAGCTGTAGCCATTCCAGGTTTCCTTGCGGATATCCGGATCGGCGGCCAACACCACTTGCAGGAAGCGGATGTACCACGGGCCCTGCATCGCCTGGAATTGCTTGTCCAACGCCACCTGACGGGTCAGCAGGTTGCCCAGGCTGTCGGCATCGCTGCGAAAGATCGGGTCTTCGCTGGCGCGGTAGTGGGCCACCAGGGCCTGCATGTCACCCTTGAAGAACTGATTGGCGGTGTTCTGGAAGCCACTCAACCCGGCTTGCGCCTCGATCAGATGCGCCTCTACCCGCTTGGCGTAATCGCTGATGAAGCCCGGCACCTGGACACCGATCAACAGGCCCGCCGCAAACAACACCAGCCGTAGATAACTGAGCAACATGGGGGTTGAATCCTTATGAGGTCTGGCCCTGGCTGACGCATTCGCCGCGTCGCCACAGGCTCCATTGACCCGGTTCGTAACGGGTCCAGGTTTCGTTTTCGGTCAGGGGTTCGGTGGCGATGACGGTGACCACATCGTTAGGCGTGGTTTCGGCCTGAAAATCGACGATCACGTCGACATCTTTCAAGCGCGCCGGGCCAAACGGTGCGCGCCGGGTGATTTGCGCCAGCTTGGTCGAGCAATAGCAGAACAGCCAGTCGCCGTCGCTGAGCAGGCAGTTGAATACGCCTTTGCTGCGGTATTCGGCGCAAGCGGCCACCAGATCCGGCAGCAATGCTTCGACCTCGACCGGCTCGGGGAACGCCGCACGCACACGGTTGAGCAAATCGCAGAACGCCGCTTCGCTGTCGGTATCGCCAACCGGGCGATAGAAACTGGCCACTGGCTGGAAGTCCGCCAATTGGCCGTTATGGGCGAAACACCAGTTGCGCCCCCACAGCTCACGGACGAACGGATGCGTGTTGGACAGGGAGACCTTGCCGACGTTGGCCTGGCGGATGTGCCCGATCACCACTTCGCTCTTGATCGGATAGCGCTGCACCAGGTTCGCGACTTCCGACTCGCAGCTCGCCGCCGGGTCCTGGAACAACCGCAGCCCACGGCCTTCATAGAAGGCAATGCCCCAGCCATCGCGGTGCGGGCCGGTGCGTCCGCCGCGCTGCATCAGCCCGGTGAAGCTGAACACGATATCGGTCGGGACATTGGCGCTCATGCCCAATAACTCACACATGCTCGGACTCTCGCTCAATCGCAGGGGCAAGGTTACAGACGGGGTTCGACTCGCATCCGCTGAGGGCTGCTCGGCACAGGTGGACGACCGTAACGATCATCGCCGGCACCGCCGAACGGTTGATCACCCTCGGGCTCGTCGGCGCGGACGGCGGCTTGGGTGACAGCCTCACGCTCCTTGCGGGCGTTCGAGGCGCGCTCGATGGGGAAACGGATCGCCACCAGCACCAGATAGAGGCCGAACGCGATCATGCCGTACATCAACAGATCGGAAATCGCCCGCCAGGCGTTATTGCCGACCTTGAACAGCAGGTCGAGCGCGGTAATGGCGATGGCCGGTGCGACTTTATCCTTGACAGGGTCGATGATGGTCGGGCTGAACAGCAGCACGACCATCGCCAGCCGCAATGGCTCACGCAGCCAACGCCACATCCAGCGGGTCAAGCGCATCCACACCAACAGGCAGCCCAAAGCGGCGAAGGCGTAGAGGCCCCAAGCGATCAGATAGTCGTTCTCGGTCATGGTGTCCATGGCAAGGCAGGCAAAGAGGCGCTTATGATAACGACTTTTCGCCCATCAGGCTGCATCAATGCCTGACTGTTGGGCGCTATCCATGTGGGAGCGGGCTTGCTCGCGAATGCGGCTTATCATTCAACAATGATATTGACTGACCCAACGCCTTCGCGAGCAAGCCCGCTCCCACAGGTTGCCAGCCCCTATTCCGTACACTGTTCGAGAGCCCTTCATGCCCCTATCCACCAACATTCACGACGCTCCGATTGCCCACATGGCTGAAGGCTTGGACCCGTATGCCTGGCTGCAAGAGCGCGACACCAAGGCAGTGCTCGACTACCTGAAGGCCGAAAACAGCTATCAGGAAGCGCAAACCGCCGACCAGGCCGAGCTGCGTGAAACCCTGTTCGAAGAGATCAAGGGCCGGATTCTCGAGACCGATCTGTCCCTGCCCTCGCCGTGGGGACCGTATCTGTATTACACCCGCACCACGGCGGGCGATGAGTACGCCCGGCACTACCGCTGTCCGCGTCCGGCCGATGACAGCCTGACCCTCGACGAAAGCCGTGAACAACTGCTGCTGGACCCTAACGAACTGGCCAAGGGCGGCTTCTTTTCCCTGGGTGCGTTCAGCATCAGCCCGGACCACCAGCGTCTGGCCTACAGCATCGACTCCAGTGGCGACGAGATTTACACGCTGTTCGTGAAGGAATTGTCCGACGGCCGCGTCAGCGAGCTGGAATTCCAGGACTGCGACGGCAGCATGACCTGGGCCAACGACAGCCTGACGCTGTTCTTTGGCGAACTGGATGATACCCATCGCCCGCACAAGCTGTATCGCTATCGACTGGACGGCACGGCGGCCGAAGAAGTGTTCCATGAGCCGGACGGTCGCTTCTTCATGCATTGCTACCGTTCAAGCTCCGAGCAGCAATTGCTGCTGTCCGTGGGCAGCAAGACTACCAGCGAAGCCTGGGTCCTCGACGCCAACCAGCCGCAGCAAGCCTTTACCTGCATCGCGCCACGAGTCGAGGATCATGAGTACGACGTCGACCACGGCGTACTCGACGGTCAAAGGACCTGGTTCATTCGCAGCAACCGTGACGGCATCAATTTCGCCTTGTACACCGCTGTCGATACCGGCGCCGCGCCGACCGAAGCCGACTGGCAGAACCTGATCCCCCACAGCGACACGGTGATGATCGACGGCATCAGCCTGAACACCCGGGCCATGACCCTCAGCCTGCGGGTCGGCGGCTTGCCGGTCATTGAAGTTCACCCGCAAGGCCTGGCGCCATATCGCGTGCAACTGCCAGACGCAGCCTATAGCCTGCACGTACAAAACAGCCTGGAGTTCGAAAGCGACCGGATTCGCCTGCGCTACGAAGCGTTGAACCGTCCGGCGCAAATCCGCCAGCTTGAACTGGCGACCAGTGAGCAGAAAGTGCTCAAGCAAACCCCGGTGCTCGGCCCGTTCGATGCCGACGCCTACGTCAGCCAGCGCCTGTGGGCCACTGCGCCGGACGGCACGCAAGTGCCCATCAGCCTGGTGATCAAACGCACAGACCTGGGCAAACCCGTGCCGCTGTACCTCTACGGCTATGGTGCCTATGGCGAAAGCCTCGACCCGTGGTTTTCCCATGCGCGCCTGAGCCTGCTGGATCGCGGCATGGCGTTTGCCATTGCCCACGTGCGTGGCGGCGGCGAACTGGGGGAAGCCTGGTATCGCGCCGGCAAGCAGGAGCACAAGCACAACACCTTCAGCGACTTTATCGCCTGCGCCGAACACCTGATCGCCCAAGGCTTCACCACTGCAGCGCAGTTGGCGATCAGTGGCGGTAGCGCCGGTGGCTTGCTGATCGGCGCGGTGCTCAATCAACGGCCCCAACTGTTTGGCGCCGCCATCGCCGAAGTACCGTTCGTCGACGTACTCAACACCATGCTCGACCCTGACCTGCCATTGACCGTGACGGAATACGACGAGTGGGGCAACCCTGAAGAACCGGACGTCCATGATCGGATCAAAGCCTACGCCCCGTACGAAAACGTCACCGCACAAGCTTATCCGGCGACCCTGGTGATCGCCGGCTACAACGACAGCCGCGTGCAGTATTGGGAAGCGGCCAAGTGGGTGGCGAAATTGCGCGCGACCAAGACCGACAGCAATCCCCTGCTGCTCAAGACTGAGCTGGGTGCCGGGCATGGCGGGATGAGCGGTCGATATCAGGGATTGCGTGACGTAGCACTCGAATATGCATTTTTGTTCAAGGTACTGGGTATTGCCTGAGGAACCTGGGCCGATGAACCGGTCTTAATTCCGGACGCTGGTAGCCGATACAACACCTGCCCCCTGTGGGAGCGAGCTTGCTCGCGATGGCGTCAGCACAATCAACATTACCGTTGCCTGTGAAGCCGCAATCGCGAGCAAGCTCGCTCCCACAAGGGATTTTCGGTGAATTCAAATTCGAGTCAGCAACACACAAAAAAGACCGAGACGACATGTCTGAACCAACCTTTCTGAACAACGAAATTCGCGACTGGCTGATGGATTGCGGCCTGTTCAATCAACTGCTGCCGGCGGACTTCGCCGCAGCTTCGGGCTACTTCAGTATCAGCACCATTGCCCAGGGCGAGGAACTCTTCCAGGAGGGCGATGCGGGCAGTTTCATGTGCATCATCCACACCGGTCAGGTGGCGGTGCAGAAAACCACCGCTGACGGGCAACGAGTCACCATTGCCACGTTGCGCAGCGGCCGCTCGTTCGGCGAAATGGCCGTGCTTGATGGCGAGCGGCGCTCGGCCAGTTGCGTGGCTGCGAGCAACTGCCAGTTGCTCAACCTGGGCAAGGACTCGCTGGAAAAGATGCTCAACGACGCACCGAAAATCGCCGCCAAGATCATCCGCGCCCTCGCCGTGTCCCTCTCCAAACGCCTGCGCATGGCCGACGGCCAACTGCTTTCGCAGCAGGTCTAGCCGCCCAGCGACTTGGGTTTCGGCAGGTTTGGCTCAATCCCCGGCACGGGCTGATCCTTGGTCGGCGGGCTCGGCATTTCAATCGGCACCAACGGCGGACCGCTACTGCCGGGGCCGACTTTAGGTAATGGTGCCGGGCTGATTTGCGGGTACGGCGTGGGCGTCGCGGTGCCGGGTGAACCGGGTATCGGCGCGGGGCTGACGGGAATCGATTGCAGCTGTTGAGCCTGCACTGCAGTTATCGAGAGCGCGGCCAGGGCAATGACCGTTAGAATGGTGCGCTTCATCAATGGCTCCGTTGACCTTGTCGTCATAAACAGGCTACTCCCAACTGCGTCTGTTTGCCCTCCCGAGTTCTGCCAATTTTCTTCAAGTGAGCCCCATGAAACGTTTCGTTCTGCTGGACACCACCCCCATCCCTGAAAACGGCGGCGCCCTGTGCCTGTTCGAATACGGCGAGGATTTTGTCATCAAGATCCAGGGCGGCGATGGCGGACAATTGATGAACACGCGCATGCACGGTTCCGAAGATGCCCTGGCCGAAATTCCGTGTCGCAAGGTTGCCGGCCGACCGAATTCTCGGGTACTCATCGGCGGCCTGGGCATGGGTTTCACCCTCGCCTCGGCGCTCAAGCATTTGGGCAAGACCGCCGAAGTGGTGGTCGCTGAATTAGTGCCTGGCGTTGTGGAATGGAATCGCGGACCACTCGGCGAGAAAGCCGGAAACCCGCTTCAAGACCCACGGACCGTGATTCGCATGGAAGACGTGGCCAAAGTCCTGCAAGCCGAACCCCAGGGTTTCGATGCGATCATGCTCGACGTCGACAACGGCCCCGAAGGCCTGACCCAGAAAGCCAACAGCTGGCTGTATTCCGCCGCCGGACTGAATGCCTGCGCCAGAGCCATGCGCCCCAAAGGCGTGCTGGCCGTGTGGTCGGCCAGCGCTGACCGGCAATTTTCCGACAAACTGAAGAAGGCGGGTTTCAAGGCCGAGGAAGTGCAGGTCTTCGCCCACGGCAACAAGGGCACCCGCCACACCATCTGGATTGCCGAGAAGCTCAAGGGCTAGGCTAAACTTCACCCTATAACCGTCATTAGTCTTTCTACAAAGGTGAACCCATGAGTTCGTCCACCCCGACCAACACTTCGAAGCTGGATCGCATCCTCGCCGACAACCAGCGCGACAAGGAAATGGGCTACCGCGACAAGGCCCTGAAGATGTACCCGCACGTCTGTGGCCGCTGCGCCCGTGAGTTCTCCGGCAAGCGCCTGAGCGAACTGACCGTGCACCACCGCGACCACAACCACGACAACAACCCGCAGGACGGCTCGAACTGGGAGCTGTTGTGCCTGTACTGCCACGATAATGAACACTCGCGTTACACCGACCAGCAGTATTTCGACGAAGGCTCCCTCAGCACGCCGAAAATCGCCAAGGCCACGCACAACCCGTTTGCGGCGTTGGCGGGTCTCATGAAAAAAGAAGACTGAAGTTCTTCTGTACCTGAACCGGCCCCTTCGCGAGCAGGCTCGCTCCCACATTGTTCTGCGTCCGTCAGGACACCTCGGTCAACTGTGGGAGCGAGCCTGCTCGCGATAGCAATCGCTCAGACACCACCAATCTCAAACCGAACACCCCCGCCCCAATCCCCGTATAATCGCGCTTTTTTCCGAAAGGCACCCCGCTCGTGGCAGACAAACGGTACAGCTGCATTGGTTTGTATAACCCCAAATCACCGGAGAACGTCGGTTCGGTGATGCGCGCCGCTGGCTGTTATGGCGTGGCGTCGGTGTTCTACACCGGCAAGCGCTATGAGCGCGCCGCCGACTTCGTCACCGATACCAAGCGCGTGCATTACGACATCCCGCTGATCGGCATCGACGACCTGAAGAAAATCCTGCCCCTCAACTGTGTGCCCGTCGCCGTGGAACTCGTCGACGGCGCCCGCCCGTTGCCGGAATACACCCACCCGGATCGCGCGCTCTACATCTTTGGCCCGGAAGACGGATCGCTGGATAAAGAGATTCGCGACTGGTGCGAAGACGTGGTCTACATTCCGACCACCGGCTGCATGAACCTGGCCGCCACGGTCAACGTCGTGCTCTACGACCGCATGTCCAAGGGGCTCAATACCCGCTCCGGGCCAAAATTCCGCTAATCGCCGCACATCCGATTGAACGAGCTGCCCGCCACGGCTGTCAGCTTGACTATCGATCCCTGAAGCCTGGAGACAGACCATGAGCGAACTCAAACGCGTCGAGCGTATCGAATCCACCCCGTTCCAGAGCCCTTCCGAGCAGAACGTGCAGGGCTGGGAGCGCATTGGCTCCCTGGCTGGCGGCGTGGTGATGGTGGGCAAGGGCCTGCGGCGTGGTGGGATCTTTGGCCTGATCCAGGTGACCATCGGCGGCGTGGCGCTGGCGCGCGGTATTACCGGCCACAGCTCGGCTAAAAGCCTGCTGGAGAAAGGCCGTCAGGACATGAAAAACGTGCGGGCGAAAATCCAGCGGGCGGGTGAAGAACTGAGCCAGTTGAAGGCCAATGCCGAGGCGGCGACCAAAACCGCGACCGTTACCGGAAATGATTCGTTGAAGTCGCCGAAGGCCGGGGTTTGATCAGGCTTGTCCGGCGGGGCTGATGGCCCTATCGTCGGAACGCCGCCCGGAGCAAGCTCGCTCCCACAGGGTCATGTGGCGTTCACAACATTTGTGTTCACCCCCAATCACTGTGGGAGCGAGCTTGCTCGCGATGACGGACTCACTGAATCAACTCGGTACTCAATACCTTTGAAGAGCCACCGATCACGCTCTCGCTGAGCTGAACAAACGCCTGGGTATCGATATCCCCCAGCCGCATCGCCCCGCGCAACACGTCGTCCAGCGACCGCTTGTTATGGGTTTTCAGGCGAATCTCGCGGTCCAGTTCCTGCAGCAACGCCACCGCCCTGGCCACCTGTGCCGGGTTGATCTGCTCACCGCGCAGCGTGGTGACCTTCTGGCTGCTCCTGACCAGTTTGCCGTGCAGGTTCTCGTAGCGTTCATCGCTCATGCCGCCGGCCCGGCGCACCAGTTCGATGGCGTAATACTCGGCAAAGCCTTCGCGGATCCAGTCACTGCGCCGGGTGCCATTGATACGCCCGAACATCTGGGCCAACTCGCGGACCAGGGCACTGGTGCCGCTTTCGCTGACCAACGGCAGGTGACTGTTGAGATAGATCGACTCGTGCGCCGACTGGCTGCCGCGCCACATGGGATCATTGGCCCCGACGATCAGCAGTTTGCCCGGGTGTCGCGGATACAGCGCCTGCACTTGCGGCCAGACGAAGGTCAGCAGCGTCAGCACATCCATACGGCGCATGCCCTGCCCCAGCGGCGAGGCGACAGTGACTTCGGTCTCGCCCAGACGAGTACGACGGCTGCCGAGCTGGCCAGCGAGCATCCAGCCCGTGGGCCGGTCGAACAGTCGGGAAGGGTTATCGATACGGAATTTATTCGGGCCGATTCGTGGCCACGCGGTTTCAACGCTTTTCCAGCCACCGGGCAGTTCGAATTCAAGGCGTGAAACCAGTTCGATGCCGTCCTGTTGATCGAGCCTGGCAACCGGCACCAGATCGTCGCCGCGCATCAACGCCCAGTTTGGCGTCATGCGCGTCTCGAAACTGCCATTCTTGCGGCTATGGCTGATGTTCACGCGGTAGGTCAGGCTGGCCTTGTCGGCGGCCGGACGCCAGACACCACGCGCCGTTTTACCGGGGGTCAGCTGCCATTGGCCGTCAGCCTTGAAGTCGCTGTAGCGGCTGCCGTCGCCGAGGTTGAAATCCAGGCTGCGTACCGCCGCCCCCTGGGCGAGCGTCAGGCGCACTTCGGCCTGATCGCTCTGCGGCAACAGGCGCACGTGGTAATCCAGATTGACCTTGTTCGCAGCCCATGCGGGCGAATTCACGACCAGTAATCCAAGGATCAACGCCTGCCGCCATCCCACAGCCATACACACTCCTTCGTGAAACCATGAACCTCAGGCAATCAGCCTGCGCGGAAAATCAGGTGATCTTCCCAGTCATCTTCCGGCACGCTGCCTTCGGCGAGCATGCGCCCGGACTGGGAGATCCGCTCGTGATGAACGGCATCGCGATCACCACACACCAGGTGATGCCACAACGGCAGCTCCTTGCCTTCGCTGACCAGGCGATAGCCGCAGGTCGGCGGCAGCCATTTGAATTCGTCGGCCTTGCCCGGCGTGAGCTGGATACAGTCCGGCACCGAGTCACGGCGGTTGGGATAGTCCTTGCACTGGCAGGTTTTCAGGTCCAGCAACTTGCAGGCGATGCGCGTGTAATAGACGCTGTTGTCGTCTTCGTCTTCAAGCTTTTGCAGGCAGCACAATCCACAGCCGTCGCACAGCGACTCCCATTCCTCCTGATCGAGTTGATCGAGGGTCTTGCGTATCCAGAACGGTTCTACTTTGGCGGCCATGGTTCGAGTATCGACATCAGGTGGTGAAAAGGCCGCCAGTCTAGTGCCCGAAGCCCTTTGGGCCAAGCATTGGCGACTGTCGGTAGAACGGGCTTGTCAGTTTTTGCGCTGCCAAGTAGGGTTTTGTGTTGCTCCCACTTTCAAACGTAGCCAGGAATCTCTTGATGAGCGCCAACCCACGCGTTGCCGATTACGCCATTCACCCTCAGTTCACCGATCGCTGGTCGCCCCGCGCATTCACTGGCGAAACGATTGCAGAGGAAACCCTGCTGAGCTTCTTCGAAGCCGCCCGCTGGGCACCCTCGGCCTACAACTCGCAACCCTGGCGCTTCCTCTACGCACGTCGCGACACGCCGAACTGGGAGCGTTACCTGGGCCTGCTGAACGAATTCAACCGCAGCTGGGCGCAACATGCGTCGGCCCTGGTGATCGTGATTTCGAAAACCACCTTCACCGCGCCTGGCGCCACCGAAGAAACCCCGGCCCTGTGGCACACCTTCGACACCG
The DNA here is from genome assembly GCF_057839025.1 of Pseudomonas sp. KH_046_1. Classification (NCBI taxonomy): domain Bacteria; kingdom Pseudomonadati; phylum Pseudomonadota; class Gammaproteobacteria; order Pseudomonadales; family Pseudomonadaceae; genus Pseudomonas; species Pseudomonas sp. KH_046_1. The sequence continues at coordinate 1,529,576 of NZ_CM174481.1, read as the reverse complement.
GTTCCGCCTGGGGCCACCTGGCCTTGCAAGCGAGCCTGAGCGGCTGGCACACCCACGGCATGGCCGGCTTCGACCAGGAGCTGACCCGCAAGGAGCTGAACATTCCTGAAGGCTACGCCCTGCACGCGGCCGTCGCGGTGGGCAAGCTGGGGGACAAGGCGAGCCTGGCGGATTACCTGCAAGCCCGAGAAGAACCGAGCCCGCGTCGCCCATTGAACGAGTTGGCGGCTGAAGGTGATTTCACCCTCTGAGCCCCACCGTAAAACCAATGTGGGAGCGGGCTTGCTCGCGAATGCGGTGTATCAGTCACTGTAATTGTCGACTGATACACCGCATTCGCGAGCAAGCCCGCTCCCACACTTTGACCGCATTGGATTTAATACCCGCGATCGAAATCCACTTCCCCGCGCAACGCCTCTCCCGCCTGATACGCTCGCAGGTTCTCGACAAACAGCTTCACCATCATCGAAGGCGAAGTCGGTGCCGAGCTGTGACCGGTCAGCAGCAGGCCCCAGGCCGTCCAGAACGGATGACGCTGGGGCAGGGGTTCCTGACGGCACACGTCGATTACTGCGCCAGCCAGATGGCCTTCCTTCAAGGCATCCACCAGATCCGCATCGACCACCGCCACACCGCGCCCGGCGTTGATGAACAACCCGGTCGGCTTGAATTGCTTGAACAGCGCAGCGTCGTAGATATCGTGGGTTTCCGGCGTGTTCGGCAGCAGGTTGACCACGTAATCGACTTCACCGACCAGCCGCGGCAGATCCGCCAGTGAACCGACTTCGATAAACGGTGCCTGTTCCCGCGCGCTGCTGGCAACGCCATACAACTCGACGCCGAACGGCGTGAGGAACTGCGCGACACTTTGGCCGATATCACCGGTGCCGACGATCAACACCTTACGCCCCGCCAGGCTCTGGCCATGGCGACTGTCCCACTTGCGCTCGACCTGGCTGACCAGTCGCGCCAGCACTTCACGTTCGTGACCGAGCATGTACGTGAGCACATACTCGGCCATGACCTGGCCGAAGATTCCGACTGCACGGGTCAGCCGATAGTGCCGCGGCAAGCCATCGGCCAGCAGCGGCGTGATGCCGGCCCAGGTCGATTGCAGCCATTGCGGTTGATGGCCCTGGCGTAGCAGGGTCGCCAGCAAATCAGGCTGGCCGAGCCACACCGGGCAATCGGCGGCCTGGCTGGCCAGTTCGGCGGAATCACCGCTGGTCAGCACCTCCAGGTCCGGTGCCGCCTCGCGCAACAGTTGGGCGTACACCGGGTGGTCGTGTTCAGCAATCAGGACGCGCATGCTTCAAACCTTTCAAAAACGGTGCAGACGGCCGCCGACGGAGCAGTGCTCCGTCGATGCTGCCATCGCTAAAATCAATCAGTGTTTCATAACCACTCTGAACAGAGCCTGTCTGGCGCTCACATCGGATCGTTGCGACGCAACAACTCTTCCGGCAAGTGCTCGATGTACTCGTCTTCGGCAGGTGGCATTTGCAGGTGATAGCCCTGTTTTTCGAGGTTTTCCAGCACGACCGTGATGTCCTCGCGCGACAGTTTGCGCTCGGGGCTCAGCACCAGGTCGAACGCGTGGATGGCCTTGCCGAAGGCTGCCATCAGGGACTCCGGCACGCGCTCCAGAGCGTCGCTCTTGAGCACATACAGGTACATTTCGTTTCTCTTCGAGCTGCGATAGATGGAACAAATACGTTTCAAGGCTGTTCTCCGGCGGTGACCAGGCTGTCGAGCAGCGCCTGGCCCATCAATTCGCGGCGCCAGCCACGCAGCGAATCAGGCAATTGGTAGGGACCATTGGGGAAGCCGCTCTTGAGCAGCGCTTCCAGGGTTTTCTTGCGCAGCATCAGTTCCGGCGCGATGTTCAGGCGCTCGGCTTCGGCCTGGCCTATGGCCTTCATTTGTTTGAGCAGCGCAGCGGCATCCACCGGCAACGGCTCCGGCACGGCTGGCGGCCATTGATCAGGCGACACACTGCCAGAGCGCTTGATCAGATCAAGCAGAAACTCCCCGTCCTGACGCACGGTACGCGGGTGCATGTCTTCGATTTTCGCCAAGGCACCGAGGTTATCCGGTTGCGTACGCGCCAGCGGCCACAACGAATGCTCGCGGATAATCCGGTTGCGCGGCAGGTCGCGGACCCGGGCTTCCTTTTCGCGCCAGGCGCAGAGCTCACGCAAAACGGCGAGTTGAGCGCGGGACAACTTCCAGGCCAGCTTGGCATCGCGATAGACCTCGTACGGGTCGATCTCGCGGCGCAGGTTGGCCACCAGTTCGGCGCCGTCTTCCAGGACCCAGGTGTATTTCTCGTCAGACAGCTTTGGACGCAGCTTTACGAAGACTTCAGCCAAATGCACGGCGTCTTCGGCGGCATAGCTGATCTGGGTTTCGGAAAGCGGACGTTGCAGCCAGTCGGAACGGGTTTCACCCTTGGGCAGGTCGATGCCGAGCACTTCCTGCACCAGCCGCGAATAGCCCATGGAAAAACCGAGGTTCAGGTAAGCGGCAGCCAACTGCGTATCGAACAGTGGCGTCGGCAGGCTGCCGGTCAGGCGTAGCAGGACTTCGAGGTCTTCGCTGCACGCGTGGACAACCTTGAGCACCGCCGGGTTTTCCAGCAACGCGGCCAATGGCTGCCAGTTGTCGATGGTCAGCGGGTCGATCAGATAGGCGCGAACGCCATCACCGATCTGCAGCAGGCCGGCGATCGGGTAGAAGGTGTCGACCCGCATGAATTCGGTGTCGAGGGCAACGAATGGCAACTGTTGCCACTCGGCGCACAACCGTCCGAGGCTATCGTTGTCGCGAATCCAGTGAATATCGATGGCCACACGGCTCTCCCTTGAAGAATGGCGCGCAGTATATATCGCCCCCGGCGATTTCCGCGCATCCACTGAACAAGAGCGTTAGCGAAAATTACTGCGTGACATAAAGAATAGTCCTACAAAGCCGAGCTAGCTGGTCTTACCCAGCATCTGGAACCGTCGCGAGAATCACCGTGCCCGGCCAACACCGGCCAAAAGCCAGGTCGGCGGTCGTTGCGTGAAACAGAGTCAGAGGCAATCAACCCTTGGCCAACACGCCGTCGGCCACTGGACCGCGACATCCGGCAAACATGTCCAGATCCTGGTTGTAGACCTTGCTGTTGACCTCCAGCAGCCCAAGCATCGAATGGAACAGGTTGTCCTGGCTCAGGGGCTTTTCACGGCTCTGTTGCAGGCAGTGGGTGTCTACCGCAAACGACTTTTTATAGCTGTCGGAGAACCAGGCAAACATGGCGACATGCTTTTGCTGCTCCGGTGCCAGCATGTAAGGCGTGCCGTGGAGGAACAAGTTGTATTCACCCAGGGACTCGCCGTGGTCCGACAGATACAGCATCGCGGTATCCACTTTGTCCTGGTTGCTGCGCAGCAGATCGATCAAGGTCGACAGCACGTGGTCGGTATAGACCAAGGTGTTGTCGTAGCCATTGACGATACTTTCGCGACTGCAATTGTTCAGGGCATTACTCTCGCAAACCGGGGTGAAGCGCTCGAACTCTTTCGGATAACGCTTGAAGTACTCCGGACCGTGGCTGCCCATCTGGTGCAATACCAATACCGTGTCCTTGTCCAGGGTATCGATGAAATGCTGTAGCCCTTGCAGCAGGATTTCGTCGCGGCATTCGCTGTTGGCGCACAGCGCCGGGTCCTTCAGATTGCTGACGTCGTCAACGGTGACGCGATCGCACGTACCTTTGCAGCCTGACTGGTTGTCACGCCAGATCACGTCGATACCCGCATGCTTGAGCACGTCCAGCAGGCCTTCTTCGTTCTTTGCCTTGCTGGCGTTGTAGTCCTTGCGTCCCATATTGGAGAACATGCAAGGCACCGATACGGCGGTCTCAGTACCGCAGGAATGCACATCGGTGAATGCGATCAGGCCATCTTCCTTACTCAGTGTCGGAGTGGTGTCGCGGCTATAGCCAAGGATGCCGAAGTTCTCCGCCCGGGCACTTTCACCCACGACAAGAACCGTCAGGGATTTGCGCCCGTGAGTTTGCCAGGCCGGATTGCGCCGGGCATCTTCACCGAGCTTCACAAAAGGCTGATGTGCAGACGCAACCTGCTCGCGCAAGAAGCCAGCCGAGGCACCAATGTAGTTGCTTGGCACCACCATCAGGCGTAACTCGTGGTGATTGCGAAACAGCGAAGACAGCCCTTGATAGTTAACCAGTGCAACACCACCAATGACTGCTGCCGAGGCAAAAACCACCAGAACTTTACTGAGTAGTTCACGGTGCCAACGACGATAATTAATCGGCGTCTTCCACAACAGCCAGGATGGCAAAACGCCGAGCAGAAAAATATACACAAACAACTTGAGCGACAGTAAGTCACGCACTTCCGTGGCATTGGTTTCAGCTAAGTTACGCAACATGCCGGTGTCGATCAGAACACCATACTGGCTCATGAAATACGCCACCCCTGCGCTGGTCATGAACAGCAGGGTCAGGATCGGTTTGAGCACCGGCCGGAATGCCAGCAGGGTCAGCACAATGTTGAAGGCCGCGAAGATCATCGCTCCGAAGGCCACGCGCATGACGATGCCTTTGCCATCGGATGCGGTGATTTCGAACAGGTGTTGCCAAAGTACGTAATTGAAGCCAACTAACAAAAACGTGCTGGCAATCAGTGTCACCCATTCAGGGCGCACAGCTTTAATCTTAAGCATGATATTTGGCGGATCCTGAAAATAAGTATCTTCGGCAAATGTGAAAATTTCATTTACCGAGACAGCTGTAATTTTAGGCAGCCAACAATCAATTTTTTGTGAAAAATAAGCCAACAATTAGTTGGCTTATTAAGTCCGCCTGACACTTTCAGACTATTTGAGAATGGTTCAGCCCCGATTCAGATTCGACTCAAGCCTGGTGCAAATACCAGCGCCAGTCCTGTTCACCGACCTCCCCCATGAATTGACGATATTCGGCGCGCTTCACCGCCAGGTAGACGCCGAGGAATTCACCGCCGAAGGCTTCCCTGGCCCAACTCGAACCTTCCAGCGATCGCAAAGTGGTCAGCCAGTCGGTCGGCAACAGTTTCGCAGCCTGGGCGTAGCCATTGCCTTCCACCGGCGCACCGGGATCGAGTTGTTCGCGGATACCGCGATGAATACCGGCCAGAATCGCCGCAGCCGCCAGATAGGGGTTGGCATCTGCGCCACAGATTCTGTGTTCGATGTGCCGGGAATACGCCGGCCCGCCAGGTACGCGCAGGCTCACGGTGCGATTGTCCACGCCCCAGGTGGCCGCCAGGGGTGCATAGCTGTTGGCCTGGAATCGCCGGTAGGAGTTGGCGTTGGGGCAGAACAGCAACAGCGAATCGAGCAAGGTACTGAGCATGCCGGCGACGGCCTGCTTGAGTAGTGGCGTTCCATCCGGGGCTTCGCTGGCGAAGAGGTTGTTGCCGTCCTTGTCCGCCAGGCTCACGTGCATGTGCATCCCGGTGCCGGCCAGGTCATCGAAAGGCTTGGCCATGAAGCAGGCTGTCATGCCGTGTTTGTGCGCCACACCCTTGACCAGACGCTTGTAGCGCACCGCTTCATCCATCGCCTGTAGCGCGTCGGTGCGGTGTTCGAGGGTGATTTCCACTTGCCCGGGCGCGTATTCGGAAATGGCCGTGCGCGCGGGAATCCCCTGGAGCTTGCAGGCGCTGTAGAGATCGGCCAGGAACGGCTCGATCTGTTCAAGCTCGCGCAAACCATAGACCTGAGTGCCGTGCGGACGCCCGCCATCGACATCCCGCGCCGGTTGCGGTCGGCCATTGCTGTCGCGTTGTTGGTCCAGCAGGTAGAACTCCAATTCCGCCGCCATGACCGGGTAATAACCGTCAGCCTGCAAACCTTCGATGACTTTAGCCAGCAAGTGGCGGGGATCGGCAATGGTGGCGGGCATTCCCTCAGTCGGGTGCATGCTGACCTGCACGGCCGCGGTCGGTATCAGGCGCCACGGCATACGCGTGAGGCTGCCACTGACCGGGTAGGCCCGGCAGTCGATATCACCGACATCCCAGACCAGCCCGGAGTTTTCCACGTCATCGCCGTTGATGGTCAGGCCGAGGATGGTGCTCGGCAATGGCCGCCCGCTTTCATACACCGCCAGCAACTCATCACGATGCAGCAACTTGCCCCGCGGCACACCGTTGTTGTCGAGGATGAACAGCTCGAACATTTCAATATCCGGGTTCTGCTCCAGAAAGGTCAGGGCTTCTTGCTGGGTGGCAAACGAGGTCGTGGCACAACTCATGGGAACTCTCTTTTTCCGTGTCAGACGGGTACGCAAAAGCACCCGCACTTTAATCCCGCCATCGAGCGGAATATGTAGGAACAATCAGCGGAAAAAGCAGGAATCCGGCGGGCGCGCATGGCGGCAATGCCACAGCGCCCAGAAAGCCAGTTCAGAAGGAAGTGCAGAGAGGTTTGGCGCGGTGGCGGGTGTGAATCGACGACCAAGGCTCGACGCTCGAACGTCGATGGATGCCTTGAAGTGGATTGCGACTGGCCAACCGCCCATAGAGAGAACCGCAGAAAACAGATGACCCGCAGCGTCACACGATGGCTTAAGTCGTTAAATCAGGATTTGAAGAACCTTGGATGTCGTCTGGCTAAACATTTGGCTGTTTTATGCTGCCTCCTGTGGGAGAAGGTCTGTATTTGATTTCTAAATACCACCCCAGACTTTCTGATTTGCCCACTTCGGGCCTCGCGCGCCTAATCGGACCCCTTCTGTTCAAGGTCCGATCATGGAAAACACCCGAGCCACTTCCCGCCCTGCCCTCTGGCTCATGTTCAGCATTGTCCTGGTTGCCCTGAACCTGCGCCCTTCCATGGCCGCTGTCGGGCCTCTGCTCTCGGCGATTCGCGACGACATTGCACTGAGCTTCAGCCAGGCTTCACTGCTGACAATGTTGCCGGTGACGGCCATGGGATTGGCGATGTTTTTCGGCCTGCGCGTCAGCCAGCGATTCGGCGATCAGCGCACGGTGGTGTTCTCGTTGCTGATCATCGGCGTGGCCACGGTTTCGCGGTTGTTCCTTGATTCAGCCGTGGAGTTGCTCCTCAGCGCAGTACTAGCGGGTATCGGGATCGCCCTGATCCAGGCCCTGATGCCAGCGCTGATCAAATCCCGCTTCAGCGACCACGTTGCCCTGTGCATGGGGCTCTACGTCACATCGATCATGGGCGGTGCCGCCATGGGGGCTTCCTTTGCGCCGCTGGTGATGGCGCGTACTGGAAGCTGGCGTATGGGCCTGGCGATCTGGACCGTTCTCGCCGTGCTGGCGTTGCTTTTCTGGCGCAGCCAAAGCGCGGGGATGCCAACACTGGATTCGAAGGCATCCAGCAAAAATTCGTACTTCGCCAATTCCCGCGCATGGTTACTCGCGATTTTCTTTGGCCTGGGCACTGCGTCCTACACCTGTGTTCTGGCCTGGCTGGCGCCGTACTACGTGGAAAAAGGCTGGAGCGAGCAGAACGCCGGATTGCTGCTCGGGTTTCTGACCGCCATGGAAGTACTGTCGGGCCTGCTGACGCCCGTCATCGCCAACCGCAGCCGCGACCGCCGCGTCGTGCTGATGGTATTGCTGACACTGATCATCGCCGGTTTCTGCGGACTGATTCTGAGCCCGCAGCATTTGAGCCTGATGTGGCCAAGCCTGCTGGGGCTGGGCATTGGCGGCCTGTTCCCGATGAGCCTGATCGTATCGCTGGACCACCTGGACAATCCATTTCGCGCCGGTGGCCTGACCGCATTCGTGCAAGGCATCGGCTACTTGATCGCCGGCCTGTCGCCGCTGCTGGCGGGGATCATCCGCGACCAGCTCGGCAGCTTTGAATGGGCCTGGTGGGCGCTGACGGCGGTCATGGCGCTGATGATGCTGATGGTTTTGCGCTTCAACCCAAGGCACTACAGCCGCCACATCCATTGACCCGGAGCCTGCCATGAAAACCACCGGTTTCGCCGTCGCTCACGCCAGCATGCTGCTTTGGGCCTTGTTGATCGCCGCATCGTTTTCCGCGGCGGCGCAAGTCAGCCAGGCCATCGACCCGATCCTGCTGACCGGTTTGCGCCTGTTGTTTTGTGCCGTGGTGTTTCTGCCACTGTTACTGCTTAGAGGCGATGCCGTCATGACCGCCCGCGGGCTGCTTGGTCACGCGGTACTCGGCCTGCTGCTGGCGCTGTACTTCGGTTCGCTGTTCGAAGCATTGCGTTACACCTCGGCTGTCAACACCGGGACGATGTTCACGCTGGTGCCGCTGATGACCCTGGGGTTCGAAGCCGTGCTGACACCTGACAGCCGTCTGAAACAACGGATTGTGCCGATGCTGCTCGCCGCTGCCGGGGCGGTTTTGTTGATCATGAAAGGTACGGGTCCCGGCGAGTTGCCATCGCCCTATGCATTGACGGTGTACGGCATCGGTTGTTTGGCGATGGCACTCTACGCCCCCCTCAGCCAGCGCCTGAAAGCCAATAGCCTCAAGGGACGCGGGCCGGTGCCCATGACGTTCTGGAACATGCTGTTCGGTGCGCTGTTTCTGCTGGTGTTCTGTGGATTGAGTGGCGGTTGGCGCTCGGCATCATTACTGACGCTCAACGATTTCTATTGGCTGATGTACCTGGCGGTGTTCGCCACCCTGGCGACGTTTTGGCTGCTGCATCGGGCCATCGGCGTGATCGCGCCGTCCTCGGTGATTTCCTACATCTACCTGAGCACGCTGTTCATCACCTTGTTTCACTGGCTATGGGGGCGCCAGATGCCGCTGTCGCTGGAAATGGCCGGTGCGGTGCTGGTGGGTCTCGGCATGTTTGCGCTGTTGATAACCAGCCGCCGCACGGTGTCGGCGATGGTCCAGGGCTGACAGGGTCCTGGGCGAAATGTCCCGCAAAGCATTCTCCCTGCTCGCCCATTCCGCTAGGATCATGCACCCACCCTTGCACACGGTCAGCGCAAGGGACGCAGCGAGACGCAATGGATGCTGAACAGTAATTCGCTTAGAAAACTCGACATGCAGGACCTCATGGTGTTCGTCGCCGTGTATGAGCAGAACAGCGTCACCGACGTATCCGAGACGCTTTGCGTCAGCCAGTCCACCGTGAGTTACTGCCTGAAAAAACTGCGCACCAGTTTCGAGGACGAACTGTTCATCAATACCCGTACCGGTGGCATGCAGCCCACCGGCAAGGCCCGCGCGATGTACCCCCACGTACTGAAAATCCTGGAAAGCATCAACCTGTGTCACGCCGGCGTACCCACGTTCGACCCGGGCCTGCAACCCGTGACCTTCAACATCTGCGCACCGGAATATTTCGAGCAACTGATCCTGCCGCGCCTGTTGAAAACCTTCGACCTCGCCGACCTTCCGGTGATGGTCAATGTGTTCAAGCTCCAGGCCGATATCCCTGCCGAAGCGTTGCGCGAAAGCAGCCTCGACCTGGTGATGTGCTTCGGTCCGAACTTTCATCGCAGTCACGTCGATGTCAAATCGCAGACGCTGCTGGAAGATGATCTGGTGTGTGTGTTCGACAAACGCGCCACGCCGGCGGAACCACGCCTGAGCCTGCAAACCTATGTCGAACGTCGACACGTGTTCCCGACACCCTGGACGTCCGCCACCAACATGGTCGACGGTTGGCTCGCGCAGCAGGCACAACAGCGCCAGATCGTCGCACGCGCCAACAGCTACAGTGCAGCGCTGAAACTGATTACCGGCACCGACTATGCCCTGACCCTGCCCCGGCGCATCCAGCGGTTGCTGGCCAGTGCAGACACCTTCAATCACTGTGAAGCGCCCGAAGGCTTGCCGGGTTTCACCCTCGACATGCAGTGGAACCAGGGTGTCGATCAGGACAGCGCCAACACCTGGCTGCGAGCGCAAGTGATCCGGGCCTGCGTCGACCAGGAAACGGCCTGATGCTCAGTTGTTGATGGCGGTCTTGCTGTAAGAGTCGCGATCGATGTCGAGAATTTCCACGCACAACTGGACCTCAATGCTGCCCGGCCATTCACACAGGTCCCGCACCACCGCCAGCAGGCTTTCAGACAGCTGTTTCTTGATCTCTGCGGAACGACCACTCAACAACGCCAGTTTCACATGCACGAACGCCCGCTCAGCCAGTGCCGTACCAACCTTGAACGTCTCGACCTTGACCGCGCGGCTCTTGATGTCGAATTCGGCAGCAAACTGACCGGAACCCACCAATGTATTGTTCAACCGCATCAATGCCACATCGGCATTCAGATCAGTCAGGTTGGCGGTATATTCCATGTGCAGGTGAGGCATGAGTCAGTTCCTGTAAGTGGGTGGAAAGGTCGTACATATAACACAGCACCGCCCTGCTCATTCAGGCAGCGGCAAAACCGCACGCTCGCTCATGAACGCTTCCAGCCGCGAGCGCAGCCAGCGCTCGGCAGGGTCGGTATCGACATGACTGAGCCAGACCATGGACAGGTCCAGGGTAGGTGTCTGGATCGGAAAGGGTTCCTTGAACAGCACTCCCGATGCAGCCATCGCCTCGGCGGTGTAGTCCGGCAGGCTGGCAATCAGGTCCGTCCCGGCAAGCAGGGCCGGCAAAGAACTGTATTGCGGTACCGAGAGCACCACCTGGCGTGTGCGTCCGATGTCCGCCAGCCACTCGTCGGCGTAGCCACTGACGTTGGCGGTATGAGACACCAGCACGTGCGGTCGCGCGCAATATTCATCGAGGGTCAGCGGTGTGTCGGAGGCATCGGCGCGCAAAATGCTGGGCTGGATGTGCCGCAGCAACTTGCGCTTGGCATTGGCCGGCAAGCCACGGGTCTGGCTGATACCCACCGTGATATCGCCAGACGCCAGCAAGTCGGGAATCCGCCAGTAATCGACATGCTGCACAACGAACACCACGTTGGGCGCTTCCTGGCGCAGCGCTCGAAGCAATGGCGGCAACAGGCCGAACTCGACATCGTCGGACAGCCCGATGCGGAACGTCATCGTGCTGCTGGCCGGGTCAAAATCATGGGTCAGGCTCAAGGCTACGGACAACGAATCCAGCGCTGGCGACAGGTGCCTGATGATCTCCTCGGCCCGTGCCGTCGGCTCCATGCGATGGCCTACGCGTATGAACAGCGGATCATTGAACATCGCACGCAAGCGGTTGAGTGCCGAACTGATGGTCGGCTGACCGAGAAACAGCTTCTCCGCCACCCGAGTGACATTGCGCTCGAGCATCAGCGCTTCGAATACCACCATCAGGTTGATATCCGCCTTGCGAAGTTCATTGCGATTCATCCACTGCCCCCGATCCCCAAATCTGCTGACAGTTTAGGTAGCTGGTGCGACTGCCGTCTATCCAACTCAGGTTCAACAGCCTGATGCCGTTCACGCTTAAGCAAAATGCTGTTCCATGCCTAGTCCTACAGCCTCTTCCTTTTTACCTGAAACCCCTGGCAGGCAGCCCGTGAGTCCCTAAGCTCAGCGACGCACGAGGTGAAAAACCACCCTCGTCATCCAAAACATGCGAAATCACAAGGAGCGGCACCATGGCCAGAGACAAAGCCAAAGACGACAAACATTTCAACTGCACCCAGGTACACGAAGCCGACTACGTCGCCAGCCTGTACCCGCACGCCAGGGAAGAGGTCAAGACATTCCTCGCCTCCGCCTGCAAGGACAAATCCCTGCACAACTCCACCCACAAGGACGTCTACGAACTGATCAAGAGAAAACTGGGCCATACCCAGCCGTAAGACGGATTGAAACGAAGCTGCTCTGTACGAGCAGCTTCACCGCCCTCTATCTAGATTTCCTTGATCGGGGTCTGCTCGCAGGTCCCTTTGATCAAACTGATTGCATGCACACAATCAGCCTTGTTGACGTAAGCCTCCCCGCTGGCAATCGTTTCATGATTGCCTGCCCTCAACCGCCAACGCCATTGGCCCTTGCCGGTCAGAACGGTGCCGCGGACTTGTCTGTAAATCTCAAAATACATTGCTCGCTCCTTGCGATTGCTGGTGGCTGCAGATCAGTGGTCTGCGAAACCAGAGTAAAGGAGGAGCTTCCAGGCTGATTGCTTTCAATGTCAGGGGATATTTCGCACTGGCGACCCTGAATAACCGTGTGCCAACTTTCCTGCGGACAAAAACAAAACCCCTACCTGCATACGCAGATAGGGGTTTCGGAATTTAATCTTGACGATGACCTACTCTCACATGGGGAAACCCCACACTACCATCGGCGATGCATCGTTTCACTGCTGAGTTCGGGATGGGATCAGGTGGTTCCAACGCTCTATGGTCGTCAAGAAATTCGGGTACTGAGTCGCGACCAGATGGTCGCGCTTCAGCAAATTGGGTATGTGACAGCTTGGTGTTTTGTGAGTATCACGAACTTTCGGTTCTTTCGTCTTCACACACCGCAATCTGGCCTTTCGACGCAAATTGCTTGGGTGTTATATGGTCAAGCCTCACGGGCAATTAGTATTGGTTAGCTCAACGCCTCACAGCGCTTACACACCCAACCTATCAACGTCGTAGTCTTCGACGGCCCTTCAGGGGACTCAAGGTCCCAGTGAGATCTCATCTTGAGGCAAGTTTCCCGCTTAGATGCTTTCAGCGGTTATCTTTTCCGAACATAGCTACCCGGCAATGCCACTGGCGTGACAACCGGAACACCAGAGGTTCGTCCACTCCGGTCCTCTCGTACTAGGAGCAGCCCCTCTCAAATCTCAAACGTCCACGGCAGATAGGGACCGAACTGTCTCACGACGTTCTAAACCCAGCTCGCGTACCACTTTAAATGGCGAACAGCCATACCCTTGGGACCGGCTTCAGCCCCAGGATGTGATGAGCCGACATCGAGGTGCCAAACACCGCCGTCGATATGAACTCTTGGGCGGTATCAGCCTGTTATCCCCGGAGTACCTTTTATCCGTTGAGCGATGGCCCTTCCATACAGAACCACCGGATCACTAAGACCTACTTTCGTACCTGCTCGACGTGTCTGTCTCGCAGTCAAGCGCGCTTTTGCCTTTATACTCTACGACCGATTTCCGACCGGTCTGAGCGCACCTTCGTACTCCTCCGTTACTCTTTAGGAGGAGACCGCCCCAGTCAAACTACCCACCATACACTGTCCTCGATCCGGATAACGGACCTGAGTTAGAACCTCAAAGTTGCCAGGGTGGTATTTCAAGGTTGGCTCCACGCGAACTGGCGTCCACGCTTCAAAGCCTCCCACCTATCCTACACAAGCAAATTCAAAGTCCAGTGCAAAGCTATAGTAAAGGTTCACGGGGTCTTTCCGTCTAGCCGCGGATACACTGCATCTTCACAGCGATTTCAATTTCACTGAGTCTCGGGTGGAGACAGCGCCGCCATCGTTACGCCATTCGTGCAGGTCGGAACTTACCCGACAAGGAATTTCGCTACCTTAGGACCGTTATAGTTACGGCCGCCGTTTACCGGGGCTTCGATCAAGAGCTTCGCGTTAGCTAACCCCATCAATTAACCTTCCGGCACCGGGCAGGCGTCACACCCTATACGTCCACTTTCGTGTTTGCAGAGTGCTGTGTTTTTAATAAACAGTCGCAGCGGCCTGGTATCTTCGACCGGCGTGGGCTTACGGAGCAAGTCCTTCACCCTCACCGGCGCACCTTCTCCCGAAGTTACGGTGCCATTTTGCCTAGTTCCTTCACCCGAGTTCTCTCAAGCGCCTTGGTATTCTCTACCCAACCACCTGTGTCGGTTTGGGGTACGGTTCCTGGTTACCTGAAGCTTAGAAGCTTTTCTTGGAAGCATGGCATCAACCACTTCGTGTTCCAAAGGAACACTCGTCATCAGCTCTCGGCCTTGGAATCCCGGATTTACCTAAGATTCCAGCCTACCACCTTAAACTTGGACAACCAACGCCAAGCTGGCCTAGCCTTCTCCGTCCCTCCATCGCAATAACCAGAAGTACAGGAATATTAACCTGTTTTCCATCGACTACGCTTTTCAGCCTCGCCTTAGGGACCGACTAACCCTGCGTCGATTAACGTTGCGCAGGAAACCTTGGTCTTTCGGCGTGGGTGTTTTTCACACCCATTGTCGTTACTCATGTCAGCATTCGCACTTCTGATACCTCCAGCAAGCTTCTCAACTCACCTTCACAGGCTTACAGAACGCTCCTCTACCGCATCACCCGAAGGTGATACCCGTAGCTTCGGTGTATGGTTTGAGCCCCGTTACATCTTCCGCGCAGGCCGACTCGACTAGTGAGCTATTACGCTTTCTTTAAAGGGTGGCTGCTTCTAAGCCAACCTCCTAGCTGTCTAAGCCTTCCCACATCGTTTCCCACTTAACCATAACTTTGGGACCTTAGCTGACGGTCTGGGTTGTTTCCCTTTTCACGACGGACGTTAGCACCCGCCGTGTGTCTCCCATGCTCGGCACTTGTAGGTATTCGGAGTTTGCATCGGTTTGGTAAGTCGGGATGACCCCCTAGCCGAAACAGTGCTCTACCCCCTACAGTGATACATGAGGCGCTACCTAAATAGCTTTCGA
>NZ_CM174481.1:770000-1510000 GCF_057839025.1 Pseudomonas sp. KH_046_1 | reverse complement strand
CCACATCTGCCGGCGCCACGGTGTTGATGTTTTTCTCGACGGTGACCTGGACGTTCTCGCCAACCTTGCTCAGGCGAACCTGGTAACGCTCGGCGCGGGCGTCAAGCTCTTCCTTGCTCGGCGCGCTGCCGAACAGGCTGCTGAAGAAGCCTGGCTTGTCGTCTTTGTTCTCGGCTTTTTCGGCCAGGTTGATGTAGTACAGGCCCAGGCTGCGGTTGATGTCTTCAACACGCCATTCGCCTTGTTCCAACGCACGACCGACGCTCGACCAGGCACGATCCAGGTCGGTACCGACGTTCAGCACAGGGTTGCCGCTGCCGTCTTCACTCAGGCTGACACGGCTAGGCGCGTCGAAATCACGCGAAGCCAGCATGGAGACCGAACCGCCCTTCTCCGAGATGCGGCTCATGCTCGCGAGCATGTCGTCGACCAGTGCCGCGTCCAGGCCAGTGTTGACCGAACGGTTGGTGAAGGCCACGTCGGCGGTGCTGCCGGCAGGACGTTCAGCGCTGACCACATAGACTTCACTGGTGTTGCGCTGCACGCCCGGCTCGATGCGCACCCGCACGCGGGTTTCGCTGTCCGTGCTGACGCCGGCCGCGCTCAAGCGCTTGGCCATGGCCGCAGACAGCTCATCGGAATGCTGCCAGGTCGTAGTGAATTCACCGGTTTGCGGACGCTGTTCATCCAGACGGAAACCGTTGTCCTGGAAGAACTGAACGGCCACAGGCCAGATTTCGGCCGGTGGATTTTGCGCCAGGATCGAGCGCGAATCACCGCTCTTCTGCAGGGAGTACGGACTGGCGTCGGCCCCAGCCGTCAATGGTTGCGGACGAGGAACGATGTATTCGCCCTTGACGGTGTCATCGGCCACGTTGCGCGGGATCGGCAACAGCGGATCCAGACGCTTGGCGGTACGGACATCCTGCGGTATTTGCATCGGTGCAGTCTGTTGCGCTTCCAGGTAATCGCTACCACGGTCACGGAAATAACCTTCCGGGCCCCAGATCCATCCACAGCCACTGGTGCTGGAGATAATCAAGGCAAGTGCGGAAAGTCCGGCCATTCGCTTCATGCGTTGTACTTCCTCAATTAAACCAGGACGCCGCACTGGCGCAGGGCCGTGCGCAGCGTTGCGTGACAAGGTGCGCTCAGCCAGGTCAACGGCAGGCGAATGCCTTCGTGCATCAGGCCCATTTCAACCAAAGCCCACTTCACCGGAATCGGGTTGGCTTCGATGAACAGGTCCTTGTGCAGTGGCATCAGTTTTTCGTTGATTGCCCGGGCGGTCTCGGCATCGCCCTTGAGGGCGGCCTCGCACAGATCGGCCATTTCACGTGGAGCGACGTTGGCGGTGACGGAGATGTTGCCCTTGCCGCCCATCAGAATCAGCTCGACGGCGGTCGGATCATCGCCGGAAAGGACGATGAAGTCCTTGCTTACGCCATCGAGGATGGCCTTGGCGCGCTTGAGGTCGCCGGTCGCTTCCTTGATACCGATGATGTTCGGCACGGTGGACAGGCGGATCACGGTTTCGGCCTGCATGTCGCAGGAGGTGCGGCCGGGAACGTTATAGAGAATCTGCGGGATGTCGACCGCTTCTGCGATGTGCTTGAAGTGCAGGTACAGGCCTTCCTGGGTCGGCTTGTTGTAGTACGGCACGACCAGCAGGCAGGCATCTGCGCCGGCTTCCTTGGCATTTCGGGTCAATTCGACGGCTTCGCGGGTCGAATTGGCGCCGGTACCGGCGATCACCGGAATTCGGCCATTGACCTGCTTGACCACGGCACGGATGACTGCGATGTGCTCGTTGACGTCGAGGGTTGCCGATTCGCCGGTGGTGCCGACGGCGACAATGGCATGGGTGCCGTTTTCAAGGTGGAAGTCCACGAGTTTGCTGAGGCTGTCCCAGTCAAGACGCCCCTGTGCATCCATGGGTGTGACCAGTGCCACCATACTGCCCGCAATCATGAAACCGCTCCTGCCGGAAAAAGAGAGCCGTAATGGTACTGGCGCCAAGTTGCTTGCACAAGCGAAGTACTGTGCTGCCGCCATTCCCCTTGGCGCCGGTTTTCGCTACCCTTCAGACTTTGATCGGTACAGACAAGCTCGTCCGTCGGGTTTCAGCCTCCATTTTCGGCATCACAAGCCCTGATCCAGCGTTGCCGCCTCTCGCTCCCGCCCCGCCGGAGCACGTCGCAACCTGCCGCTTGGGGTTTTCTGAATTCGCATCCGCAGGCTGGCTCCCGACAAAACGCCCTCTGGACGTATCGACCGCTCATCGCTTTAGGAATGCTGCATGTCCACCCCCACAGTTCGCGAACAATTCCTTGTCATCAGTGCCCTCGGCGCCAACCCCATGGAGCTGACCAACGTCCTGTGCCGCGCCAGCCATGAAAACCGCTGCGCCGTTGTCACCTCTCGCCTGACCCGCCATGGCGAATGCAGTGCCCTGGTGCTGGAAATCTCCGGTAGCTGGGATGCCCTGGCGCGCCTGGAAGGCAGCCTGCCAGTATTGGCCAAGCGGCATGCGTTCACGGTCAACGTGGTGCGCAGCGCCGCCCTGGAAAACCGCCCCCAGGCCCTGCCGTACGTCGCTTATGTCAGCTCGGCCTACCGCTCGGACATCATCAACGAGCTGTGCCAGTTCTTCATGGACCACAATGTCGAGCTGGAAAACCTGACCTGCGACACCTACCAGGCTCCGCAGACCGGCGGCACCATGCTCAACGCCACGTTTACCGTGACCTTGCCGGCCGGCGTGCAAATCAGCTGGCTGCGCGATCAGTTCCTGGATTTTGCCGACGCGCTGAACCTCGATGCCCTGATCGAACCCTGGCGCCCACAGAACCCAATGTAAGGAAGCTTTCATGGCCGTTGCCATCGACCAACCGGTTGCCGATTTCGAAGCCCCCGCCACCAGCGGGCAAGCCGTCAGCCTCGCCGGCCTGAAAGGCAAGCAGGTGGTGATCTACTTCTACCCCAAGGACAGCACGCCGGGCTGCACCACCGAGGGGCAGGGTTTTCGTGATCAGTACGCTGCGTTCAAGGCCGCCAATACCGAAGTGTTCGGCGTGTCTCGCGACAGCCTGAAATCCCACGAAAACTTCAAGTGCAAACAGGAATTCCCCTTTGAGCTGATCAGCGACAAGGACGAAGCCATCTGCCAACTGTTCGACGTGATCAAGCTGAAAAAGCTCTACGGCAAGGAATACATGGGCGTAGATCGCAGCACGTTCCTGATCGACGCCAAAGGCGTGCTGCGTCAGGAATGGCGCGGCGTGAAGGTGCCGGGGCATGTTGATGCCGTTTTGGCTGCAGCTCAGGCACTGAATAAAGCCTGATGTATGTGGCGTCTGCTCAGACGCCTTCCCGAGCAGGCTCGGTCCCACATTGGTTTTGTACTTGGCACAAATCACTGTGGGAGCGAGCCTGCTCGCGAAGAGGCCATCAGCCTCACTGAAAAATAAAGGCTGACCACTAAAGCAACGGCGCCACCACCGGCTCCTTGCGCGGCCAAGCGTCCAGCACGGCCTTGAACAGCGTCGCCAGGGGAATCGCGAAGAACACCCCCCAGAAGCCCCACAACCCGCCAAACAGCAGCACCGCGCAAATGATCGCCACCGGGTGCAGGTTGACCGCCTCCGAGAACAGCAATGGCACCAGCACGTTGCCATCCAGCGTCTGAATGATCCCGTAGACCGCCATCAAGTAAATGAACTGATCGCTCCAGCCCCACTGGAACAGCGCAATCAGAAACACGGGCACGGTCACCACCACGGCGCCGACATAAGGCACCACCACCGAAATCCCCACCAACAATGCCAGCAGCGCCGCGTAGTTGAGCTCAAGAACGACAAAGGCGATGTAGGTCACGCCACCGCAAATGAAGATCTCGATGACTTTGCCGCGAATGTAGTTGGCGATCTGCCGGTTCATTTCATGGGCGACCCGGGTGATCAACGCCCGTTCACGGGGCAGGTAACCGCGCACCCACTGGCCGATCATGGCCCGATCCTTGAGGAAGAAAAACACCAGGATCGGCACCAGCACCAGATAGATCATGATGTTCACCAGCAATGGCAGGCTCGATAGCGAGAACGTGAGCGCCCACTGACCAAACTTGCCGATTTCGCCCCGCGCCACTTCAATGGCCCGCAGCACTTGCTCATCGGATACCAGGTGCGGATAGCGCTCAGGCAGCAGCAACAAGAGTGACTGCCACTTGGCAAGCATGCCGGGCAACTCGTTGAACAAAGTGATCAGTTGGTGCCACAGCAACGGCACGACAACCACGATGAATACCAACAACAACCCCATGAATAACGCAAAGACCAGCCCCACCGCGACCCAACCCGGCACGCGCAGGCGCTCGAGGGTCACCACCAACCCCTGCATCAGGTATGCCAGCACCATGCCCGCGAGCACCGGCGCCAGCATACCGCCCAGGGTCAGTACGACGGTGAATGCCAGAAACAGCAGCACAGCCAGCACCACCGCTTCTTCATCGGAGAAATAGCGCTGAATCCAGTCGCGTAACACTTTGAACATCAATAATCCTTAGGAGTAAACGCAGCCGAATTCAGGCTTTTTTCAACCAGTAGCGGTAAACACCCGCGTCATCTTCTTCACGAAGCAGGGTATGACCGGCCAATCGGGCAAAGGTGCGAAAGTCGCGCTGCGAACCCGCATCGGTGGCGATGACCTTGAGTACCGCACCACTGGCCAGCCGGTTGAGCTCCATCTTGGCCTTGAGCAACGGCAACGGACAGTTCAGGCCACTGGCGTCCAGTTCAACGTCATGCTCTACAGCGTCGGTCATTGCATCACTCCGGGTCAGGTGGTTGAGTTGCCTAGAATATCTGGTCGCAACGCCGGTGTCCGGCTACAGTAAGGTCTTTGTCGACTAAGGCTTTGTGCATGACATTTTTGCGCCCTACCCTGCTGACGCTCGCTTGCCTGCTCGCCTCACCGGGCTTCGCCGACGACCTGCCGTCACTCGGCGACGCCAGTTCTGCCATTGTCTCACCGCAACAGGAATACCAGCTCGGCCGGGCCTGGCTGGCCATGTTGCGCAGCCAGGTTTCGCAGCTCAACGATCCGCAGCTCAAGGATTACGTGGAATCCAGCGTCTACCGACTGGTCGAGACCAGCCAGGTCACTGACCGGCGCCTGGAATTCATCCTGATTAACAGCCCGCAACTCAACGCCTTTGCGGCGCCGGGCGGGATCGTCGGGGTGAACGGAGGTTTGTTCCTCAACGCCCAGACCGAAGGCGAATACGCTTCGGTAATGGCGCACGAATTGGCTCACTTGTCGCAGCGCCACTTTGCCCGGGGCGTCGAAGCGCAGCAACGCATGCAAGTACCCATGATGGCTGCATTGCTGGCCGGTATCGTGATTGCCGCCGCGGGCGCCGGTGACGCAGGAATCGCGGCCATTGCCGGCACACAGGCTGCGGCCATTCAGGAACAGCGTCGATTCTCCCGCCAGAACGAACAGGAAGCTGACCGCATCGGCATTCTCAATCTGGAAAAGGCCGGTTATGACCCCCGGTCGATGCCCACCATGTTCGAGCGCCTGGGGCGTCAGTACCGCTACGATGCCAAGCCACCGGAATTCCTGCTGACTCACCCGGTCACCGAATCGCGTATCGCCGACACCCGCAACCGCGCCGAACTAGCGCCACAGGGTGGCATCGAAGACAGCATGCGCTATCAACTGATCCGCGCGCGCGTCCAGTTGATCTATGAAGAAACCCCGGGGCTCGGTGCCAAGCGCTTCCGCGCCCAGCTCGACGAAAACCCGAAAAACGACGTGGCGCGCTACGGCCTGGCAATTGCCCAGATCAAGGGCGGTCAACTGAACGAAGCACGGGAAAACCTCAAGCTGCTGCTGGCCAAGGCACCCAACGAAATCATCTACAACCTGGCTCAGGTCGACCTGGACATCACCAACAACCGCCTGCCGGATGCCCAGTCCCGGGTTGAGCGGTTGATGGCCCAGTACCCTGGCAACTACCCACTGAACCAGATGCGCGTCGACCTGCTGCTGAAGCAGAACCGTACTGCGGATGCGGAGAAAGCCCTCGAAGGCCTGCTCAAGTCGCGTCCGGATGATCCGGACGTGTGGTATCAGGTTGCCGAGACGCGCGGCCTGTCGGGCAATATCATCGGCCTGCATCAGGCTCGCGCCGAATACTTTGCGCTGGTCGGCGACTACAAACAGGCCATTCAACAACTGGACTTCGCCAAACGCAGGGCTGGCAGCAACTTCCCGCTGTCTTCGCGGATCGACGCGCGGCAACGCGAACTGATGGAACAGGAGCGCATGATCAAGGACATGATGGGCTGAAGCCCTGGAGACAAGAAGTCCGGACACAAAAAAACCGCCTCTTTCGAGGCGGTTTTTTATTCAACCAACAACAACCGGGTTATTCAGCCAGCTTGAAGGTGATGAAGCTCGCACGCCCCTGACGCAGTACCCGCATCGACACCGAGCGGTTCTTTGGCAGCGCCTTGGCGATGTCCGCGAACTCCTTGGTGGAACCGATGGCCTGGTTGTTCAGGTGGGTGATCACATCACCCGGCTGCAGGCCGATCATGGCGGCCGGGCCGTCCTGCACTTCCTTGATCAGCACACCACCCTTGAGGTCGTAGGTTTTCTTCTGCTCGTCAGTCAGCTCGACCACGGAAACTCCGAGGCGATTGCTGCTGCGCTCGATGCTGGATTTTGGCAGCGCGTCCAGCTCCTTGCCTTCTTCCGGAATCGCGCCGACCGTCAATTCGACATTCTTGCGCTTGCCGTCACGAATCACTTCCAGATCGGCCTTGGTGCCAGCCTTCAACGCGCCAACGAGGTGCGGCAGGTCGGCCGACATAACGATTGGCTGACCGTTCATGCTCAGGATCACGTCGCCCACTTGCAGACCACCCTTGGCAGCCGGACCATCATCCTGGATTTGGGCAACCAGCGCACCGGCCGGTTTCTCCAGACCGAACGACTCGGCCAGGTCCTTGCTCACTTCCTGAATCACGACGCCCAGCCAGCCACGGCTGACCTTGCCACCGGATTTCAGCTGATTGGAAACATCCATGGCCACGTCGATCGGGATTGCAAACGACACGCCCATGAAGCCACCGGAGCGGGTATAGATCTGCGAGTTGATCCCGACCACCTCACCGTTCAGGTTGAACAGCGGGCCGCCCGAGTTACCCGGGTTGATCGGCACGTCGGTCTGGATGAACGGCACATAGTTTTCGTTCGGCAGGCTGCGACCGACGGCGCTGACGATGCCTTGGGTCACTGTGTGGTCAAAGCCGAATGGCGAACCGATCGCGACAACCCATTGGCCGGCCTTCAGGTCCTGGGATTTACCGAGCTTGAGCACGGGCAGATCCTTGCCTTCGATTTTCAGCAGCGCCACGTCGGAACGTGGATCGGTACCAATCAGCTTGGCTTTCATTTCGCTGCGATCAGCCAGACGGACGAGGATTTCGTCAGCATCGGCGATCACGTGGTTGTTGGTCAGGATATAGCCATCGGAAGAGATGATGAAACCCGAGCCCAGGGAAGTCGCCTCGCGCTGGCGGTCGCGAGGTGAGCGCGATTGTGGCGGCATGCCCCGTTCGAAGAATTCGCGCAGCATCGGCGGCAAGCCTTCGAGGTCGGGCATTTGCTGGCTGACTTTGCGATCCGGCAGCTTTTGCGTGGTACTGATGTTCACGACCGCAGGCGAGGCCTGTTCGACCAGTTGCGTAAAGTCAGGCAACTCGACCGCTTGGGCGGTGACCGCCTGACCGAGCACCAGCACGGTGGCAATAATGGAAAGGTAGGACTTCAAGCGAGGTATCGACATACGGCTCCCGTTACGACGAGCAGGGTTAAGCGATATGGAGCAAGGAACACCGGGAACAATACGCCGGTATTTTTGTTCCGGGAACAACAAACAAGGCCAGAGCCGAGGGGCTCTGACCTATAAGAAATTTACGGGATTTTTGCAAATTGAAATGCTCACGAAACATTTCGAATTCAGCTCACTGCTTGGTTGCAGCGGCGTCGGTGCGCATCGAAAGCGCTATCCGTTCAGCAGTACCCACCGGTATCTCGCCGACGACGGTGACCATCATGTCACCCTGTGCCGTGGCCAGGCGCCGGGAAACCGCAACGGTCGGCCCCAACTGAGTACGGGTGTCGGTGACTGTTGCGCCATTCAACGGCTCGAGGAATACCGAAAAGCGCGTCAGACCATCGTCATACATCAGGCTATTGACCTGGGTCTTGGTCTGCGGATCCTTGCGAGCAGTGCTGCTGGTCAGCTCGAAGCCGGGCGGCAACCAGTCGGAACGCCAGACCTGGGCAGACTTGACGGCAGATGCCTTGTCACTTTCGAGATTGACTGGCTTGCAATCATTACTGGCCTGCAGGTCTTTTTCGGAAGGAACGTCAGCGGTATCCAGTTGCGTGAACTGGAAGCGCTCCAACAACCGCCCCTTGTCGTCCAACAGCAAG
Source organism: Pseudomonas sp. KH_046_1 (assembly GCF_057839025.1). NCBI lineage: Bacteria > Pseudomonadati > Pseudomonadota > Gammaproteobacteria > Pseudomonadales > Pseudomonadaceae > Pseudomonas > Pseudomonas sp. KH_046_1. Next base: position 1,501,489 of record NZ_CM174481.1, on the reverse strand, counting down.
GACTTCAGAGGCAGGCCGGTCTCTTTGTCCAGATGCAGTTCAAAGCCGTAGCGGTGCTGATCGCGGGGCTTCAGCGATACGATCACCGCCGGACGCCCGGCGACACGCGACTTGCCGATGACGGCGAGGTCATACCAATTCTTGAGCTTTTGAGGATCGAGTGCACGGGCAGCGGAGTTCGGGGAGTCCCCAAGCCCTGCTATCAGTGTGCCGCTGACGCATTGGGTTTGCCCATCAATGCGAACGACTTCCTGAGCGGAACCGTCAAGCTGGATCAATCGCTCGCGGACCTTTCCATCCTGGACGAGGTGCCAGATGTTATGGGTAGAAAAACTACCGTTACGCTCGTAGACGAAAGCACCCTGAAAGCTTTGCTGCTGCTCTGCCTGGCCCAGGCGGGTCAACCAGTCCTGAGCTTCATCGGCTTGGGCTGGAACGATGAACCAGCCGCTGAGCAGAAGCGAAAGTAGAGGTATGGCGCGCATGATCCTCCTTAACGGTTTTCCAGGCTTGCGGCACGAGCGTAAGGCAGAGCGCTCTCAGTGCCTTTCAGTGCAGCCTGTTGTGCGTGTTGGCGCAAGTAACCTGGCAGACGCTGATCATGCCAGCCTGGTTGACCTTGCAATACGCCGTTGGCCATTGGGCCGGTAGCATCCGAACTCTCATTGTAGCCTGCCAAAACGGCTGGGCCTTTTACTTGAGGAGCGGCCAGCGCGGGTTGACTGGATTGCTGGGCCAGTTCGACACCGGCGATCTCATCCTGGTTGTATAGACGCACACCGGCCAGCACCGCCAGGGTCACGGAAGCTGCGACCGCCAGACGACCCAGGCTGCGCCATGGACCACGGGAGGCTTTTGCCGGTACGGCTTCGTCAGCCAGGGCAGCAGAAACAGCCGCCGCGATGTCCAGGCGTGGAAGCAGCAGATCCTTGTGCATCACTGCCCGAGCGATCTGATAACGAGCCCAGGTTTCACGGGTTTCAACATCGTCACAGGCATTCAATACCCGACGCAATTCCAATTCGTCCGCTTCGTTATCCATCACTGCGGACAGCGATTCCTGCAGGGCTTCACGACTCATGGCGTTCCTCTCTTGGCTGTCGCCGCTGTCTTTAGTTTTCCTGCAACAACGGCTGCAGGGCTTTGTCGATGGCCTCCCGGGCGCGGAAGATCCGGGAGCGCACGGTGCCTACCGGACATTGCATGACACTCGCAATGTCCTCGTAACTCAGACCATCAAACTCACGTAAAGTTAAAGCCGTACGTAAATCTTCCGGCAGTTGCTGAATGGTTCGATGGACGGTGCCTTCGATCTCATCCCGCAGCAAGGCCCGCTCTGGCGACTCGAGATCCTTGAGGCCATGATCGCCATCGTAGAACTCTGCATCCTCGGAACTGACATCGCTATCCGGCGGCCGACGGCCGCGTGAAACCAGATAGTTTTTCGCCGTGTTGATGGCGATACGGTAAAGCCACGTATAAAACGCGCTGTCTCCGCGAAAATTTCCAAGTGCACGGTATGCCTTGATAAAGGCTTCTTGTGCCACATCCTGGGCTTCATGGGTGTCGTGCACGAAACGCACGATCAACCCGAGAATTTTGTGCTGGTATTTCAGCACTAGCAGATCGAAAGCACGCTTGTCGCCGCGCTGAACGCGCTCGACCAGTTGCTGATCCTCTTCCTGGGTTAGCATGAACACTCCTCGATGAGCTCGGAGGAGGATTGCAGAAGTAAACCACCAGACTTGCAAACATAGACTCGGGCTTTTCGCAAAAGTTCTCCCCCTCCAGGCAAGTTTCCTGCGGGCTCTGATTTGGCACGCACGAAAAGCGCAGCACGAGTTGACCCGGCTGCGCGGATAATCTTGTCATCGGATTCTTCAGCAGGGATCGAACTGCAATCCTCCACTGAAGCCGACACTGTCCCTTGTTTCAGGCAACCGTCTATTGATCTTGGCCCTTTGGCAAAAGTTCCAAATATTTATAGTTGCACCGAACCGACATTGTGCAACCGTGAAGGGAAAAAGACTGTTAAATCGGCGATACAGTCATTCTCGCGCCCAACGGGCAGAAAAACATCCGACGAAGCGACCGATGTTTTGCGTCACAGTAGTTTCACAATGCCATGCTAGCTCGGGTATTGTGCCGCTCCCCCCCTCTATATACTAGTGGTTGTGCGGCTGCCTTGACTCGCCTGTCCAGCTGCGCCACCCCCGATCCGGGTCGCTTTGAGCGGAATCCTGAAATGAGCCAACAGTTTCAACACGATGTTCTGGTAATTGGCAGCGGCGCTGCCGGCTTGAGCCTTGCGCTGACCTTGCCCGGTCATTTGCGCATTGCCGTACTGAGCAAGGGCAACCTCGCCAATGGCTCGACTTTCTGGGCCCAGGGCGGCGTTGCGGCCGTGCTGGACGACACCGACACCGTTGAATCCCATGTCGATGACACACTCAATGCCGGCGGCGGCCTGTGTCATGAGGACGCCGTGCGCTTCACCGTCGAGCACAGCAGGGAAGCGATTCAATGGCTGATCGACCAGGGCGTGCCCTTTACCCGCGATGAACAGTCGAGTACCGAAGATGGCGGGTTCGAATTCCACCTGACCCGCGAGGGCGGTCACAGCCATCGGCGCATCATCCACGCCGCCGATGCCACCGGCGCGGCCATTTTCACCACCCTGCTCGACCAGGCCAGGAAAAGACCGAACATCGAACTGCTGGAACAGCGGGTTGCGGTTGACCTGATCACCGAGAAACGCCTGGGACTCGAAGGTGATCGCTGCCTCGGTGCCTACGTGCTCAATCGCGGCACCGGCGAAGTCGATACCTACGGCGCGCGCTTTGTGATCCTCGCCTCCGGTGGTGCGGCCAAGGTTTACCTGTACACCAGTAACCCTGACGGCGCCTGTGGCGATGGCATTGCCATGGCCTGGCGCTCGGGCTGCCGGGTGGCGAACCTGGAATTCAACCAGTTCCACCCTACTTGCCTGTATCACCCGCAAGCCAAGAGCTTCCTGGTCACCGAAGCCCTGCGAGGCGAAGGTGCCCACCTCAAGTTGCCCAACGGCGAGCGCTTCATGCAGCGCTTCGATCCTCGGGCCGAGTTGGCGCCACGGGATATCGTCGCCCGGGCCATCGACCATGAAATGAAGCGTCTGGGTATCGATTGCGTCTATCTGGACATCAGCCACAAGCCCGAAGCCTTCATCAAGACGCACTTCCCGACGGTGTACGAACGCTGCCTGGAATTTTCCATCGACATCACCAAACAACCGATTCCGGTGGTCCCGGCGGCGCACTACACCTGCGGCGGCGTGATGGTCGATCAACAGGGCCGCACCGATGTGCCGGGGCTGTACGCCATTGGCGAAACCAGTTTCACCGGCCTGCACGGCGCCAACCGCATGGCCAGCAACTCGCTGCTGGAATGTTTCGTCTATGCCCGCTCGGCGGCAGCGGACATTCTCGAACAGCTGCCCCTGATTCCGATGCCAACTCCCCTTCCCGCCTGGGATGCGAGCCAGGTCACCGATTCCGATGAAGACGTGATCATTGCGCACAACTGGGATGAACTGCGGCGATTCATGTGGGACTACGTTGGCATCGTGCGCACCAACAAGCGTCTGCAACGGGCGCAACACCGCGTGCAACTGTTGCTGGATGAAATCGACGAGTTCTACAGCAACTACAAGGTCAGCCGGGATTTGATCGAGCTGCGCAACCTGGCCCAAGTGGCCGAGCTGATGATTCTCTCAGCCATGGAGCGCAAGGAAAGCCGTGGCCTGCATTACACCCTCGACTACCCGAACCTGTTGCCGGTCGCGCTGGACACTATTCTGGTGCCACCCACCTACGTCGGCTGAATTTGAGCCGGACCCGCAGGCGTCGGTGCACATCCGCCGCCTGCGCGTCCCGGGGCACGCAAATGGCCCGGACCCGGCGCTCACCAGGTAGTCGGAAACGCAGTACCACCACCAACGGCAGCGCCAGGCTGTCCGGCCTCAATTGCACGGGCTGCCAACCCTTGGCCCGACTCCACAACTGCCAGCCATCGGCATCGCGCCGCAAGCCGCAAAAGGCCTGCGGGTGGGTCAGCAGGATTTGCCGGGGCAACAGCCAGACTCCGTGAGCCACGCACAGCACGACGCCGAGCGCGCTGGCCCAGACCGGAATTGACAGTAAAGACAACGAACCCAACGCGAACAGCTGGGCCAGAAGATACGCCGCCAGCAACTGCCGTGAGGCATGCCAGCGGCATTCGAACCCATTACTTGGGCTGGACACGATCCAGGATCATGCGAACCATGCGTTGCAGCTCAGGATCTTCCGATTCGCTGCGTTCCATGAACCAGCCGAACATGTCCTGATCTTCGCATTCGAGCAACCTGACGTAGCAGGCGCGATCAACCTCGTTGAGGTGCCGATAAACCTCTTTCACAAACGGCACCAGCAACACGTCAAGCTCAAGCATGCCGCGGCGGCTGTGCCAGTAGAGGCGGTTCAGTTCAACATCTTCGACCATGGAGCGCTCCTCAAATAGGCCGCAAGTATACAGCCCCGCGTCCCGTCGAACAGTCGGCTTTGGTCGGGCGCCGGTGATCCTTTGTGAACTACCCATTTCCAAGGCGCCCCCTTATGATGTCCGCCAGACTCTTTACCCTGCGATGACCCATGGCCGATTCTGCTTTTTTCTGCACCCTTTCTCATGAAGGCGTTCTCGCGGTCCGCGGCGCGGACGCCAGCAAATTCCTGCAGGGCCAACTGACCTGCAACCTCAACTACCTGAGCGATTCCCGGGCCAGCCTCGGTGCGCGCTGCACGCAAAAAGGCCGGATGCAATCGAGTTTCCGCATCCTGCTCGAGAGTGACGGCGTGGTCCTGTCCATGGCCACCGAATTGCTCGAACCGCAACTGGCGGACCTGAAAAAATACGCGGTGTTTTCCAAGTCGAAACTGACCGATGAAAGTGCCGTCTGGGTCCGCTTCGGCGTTGACCATGGCGACGCCGCGCTGGTCAGCTTCGGCCTGGACCTGCCGGCAGAAACCGACAGCGTCGTGCGCAACGATGGGCTGATCGCCATCCGTGTCTCGCCTGAACGTGCCGAACTGTGGGTCGCCGTCGGTCAAGCCGACGCGATCAAGGGCAAGCTTTCGGCAGTACTGAGCGAAGGCGATCTGAATCAATGGCTGCTGGGCCAGGTCCGCGCAGGGATCGGCCAGGTCATGCCCGGCACCCGCGAGTTGTTCATCCCGCAGATGCTCAACCTGCAAGCGGTCGGTGGCGTGAGCTTCAAGAAAGGTTGCTACACCGGACAGGAAATCGTCGCGCGGATGCAGTACCTGGGCAAACTCAAGCGCCGTTTGTATCGCCTGCAACTGGCTGCCAGTGAACTGCCTGAACCGGGTACCCCGCTGTTTTCCCCGACCCACGGCAGCTCCATCGGCGAAGTGGTGCTGGCTGCCCGCGCCGGGCAAAACATTGAACTCCTGGCGGTGTTGCAAGCCGAAGCAGCAGACAGTGGGGACATCCACCTGGGCGCGCTCGAAGGGCCGTCCTTGCAGCTGCTCGACCTGCCTTATGAACTGGACCGCGATCGCGAAATCCAGCAATAACGGCAGCACTTGGCGCAACACCTAGAGAGACTAAATGAGCGAGCTGGCGGAAAAGGTCCAAAAGGATTTGGTTGAGGCCATCAATAACGATGACCTGGTTCTGCCAACGTTACCGGAAGTGGCCCTGCAGATTCGCAAGGCCGCGGAAAACCCGGAAGTCAGTGTCAGTACCCTGAGCAAAGTGATCGGCCGTGATGCCGCGTTGTCAGCACGCCTGATCAAAGTGGTCAACAGCCCACTGTTGCGTGCGACCCAGGAAGTGACCGATCTGCATACCGCGATCACCCGCCTGGGCATCAACTACAGCTGTAATCTGGCGATCGGCCTGGTCATGGAGCAGATTTTCCATGCCCGCTCCGACGTGGTGGAACAGAAGATGCGCGATGTCTGGCGTAAAAGCCTGGAAATCGCCGGCGTCAGCTACGCCCTGTGCCGCCGCTACACCCGACTCAAGCCTGATCAGGCGGCCCTTGGCGGGCTGGTGCACCAGATCGGCGTATTGCCGATCCTGACCTACGCCGAAGATCACTATGAGCTGCTGTCCGACCCGGTCAGCCTCAACCATGTGATCGACCGGATTCATCCGCTGATCGGCGAAAAACTGCTCAAGGTCTGGGAATTTCCCGACATGCTGGTGCAAGTGCCGCAGCTATACCTGAACTTCAAGCGTCAGTCTGCACAGGTCGACTATGTGGATCTGGTGCAGGTGGCCAGCCTGTATTGCCTGCAGGACACCGATCACCCGCTCGCCCGTGCCGATTCGTTGAATGTACCGGCCTACAAGGCACTCGGAGTCGACTTTGACGACAAGGCGATGTGCGCTGACCTGGAAGAAACACGCACGATGTTTTACTGACCTGGAACCGCGTTGCCTCAATCGCGAGCAGGCTCGCTCCCACAGTAGCGAACGACTCGATTCAATGTGGGAGCGAGCCTGCTCGCGAAGAGGCCAGAAAAAACGCCATCAATCCCCCGCAACAAAACTCACCCGCACCTTCAACCCTGCGTGCTCACCATCATGCAGGCTGATCTGCGCCAGATGCGCGCGGCAGATCTCACCGACAATCGCCAACCCCAATCCGGAACCGGCCACTTGCTGATTGCGTCGGTAAAAGCGCTCGAATACCCGATCCCGCTCTTCAAGCGGTATGCCGGGGCCATCATCTTCGACTTCCAGCACGGCGGGCGTCGAGACCCGCAGAATCACGTTGCCACCCGGCGGCGTGTGAGCCAGTGCGTTATCCACCAGATTGCTCAGCAGTTCGTTCAATAACGTCGGCTCGCCCCGCAACCAGACCGGTTCATCCGCCTCCAGCGCCAGCGCGATGCCACGCTTGTGGGCCAACGGCGCCATGGCCATGCCCAGTTCCCGGGCCAACTGACTCAGGTCGAGTAACTGCGCGCCACCCTCGGCAATCGCCCGGGCGCCGTTTTCGACCCGTGCCAGGGAAAGCAGCTGATTGGCCAGATGGGTCAAGCGATCAGTGCCCTGGGCGGCGGTTTCCAGCGTGCTGCGCCAGGTATCGGGCTCGGCCGAGCGCATGCCAAGTTCCAGGCGCGCCTTGAGCGCCGCCAGCGGCGTGCGCAGTTCGTGGGCGGCATCGGCGATAAATTGCGCCTGCTTCTCGAACTGCCCGCGCAAGCGCTCGGTAAAGTGATTGAGTGCGCGCACCAACGGCCACAATTCGCGCTGCACTTCCACCAGCGGCAAGGGCCGCAGATCGTCCGGCTGGCGCTCTTCCACCGCCGTGCGCAAGCGCTCCAGCGGGCGCAACGCGGCACTCACCGCGAACCACACCAGCATCAACGCACCGATTGCCAGCATGCCCAGGCGCAGCAAAGTATCCGCCGCCAGACTGCGGGCCATGCTGACGCGCGCTTCATCGGTTTCCGCCACGCGAATTTCCGCCATGCCGTTCATGTTCGGCTCGCTCACGGGTTTGAGCAGGCTCACCACGCGCACGTTCTGCCCGCGATACTGGGCGTTGTAGAAACGTGCCAGCGCCGGATAGTCATCGGTGCGCGGCGTCCCCGGCGGCGGCGCGGGCAGGTTTTCGTAACCGGAAATCAGCTTCTGATTGATGTCGTTGACCAGGTAGAAAATTCGCCCGGCACTGTCGTAGGCAAAAGTATCGAGGGCCACGTAGGGCACGTCGGCACTCAGGGTGCCGTCGCGCTGGGAGACGCCGGCGGCGATGGTTCGCGCCGAGGCCAGCAGGGTCCGGTCATAGGCCGTATCGGCAGCTTCGCGGCCGTTCCAGTAGGCGCTCAAACCACTGGCCAGCATCAACACCACCAGCAGCAGCGCCAGGTTCCACAACAACCGCCAGCGCAGGCTGCTGGGCTTATGCATCGCGGCTTTCCAGCAAATAACCGAGGCCGCGGAAGGTCACGATGGCGACCGGCTGGCCGTCGAGCTTCTTGCGCAGGCGGTGCACGTAGATTTCGATCGCATCGGGGCTAGCTTCTTCGTCGAGACCGAATACTTGAGAAGCCAGCTGCTCCTTGCTCATCACCCGACCGGGGCGCGCGATCAGGGCTTCGAGCACGGCCTGTTCGCGGGAGGTCAGGGTCAGCAATTCTTCGCCGAGGCTGAAACGCCGGGTTTCCAGGTCATAGGCCAGCACACCGCAACGCTGAATGCGCTCACCGCCCAGCACGCTGCGGCGCAACAAGGCTTTGACCCGGGCTTCGAGTTCGGTCAGCTCGAACGGCTTGGCCAGGTAATCGTCAGCGCCGAGGTTCAGGCCGTGGACCCGATCCTTGACGTCGCTGCGCGCGGTCAGCATCAACACCGGCAGGTTCTTGCCCCGCGCCCGCAGGCGCGCCAGCACTTCGAAACCATCCATGCGCGGCAAGCCGACGTCGAGGATCGCCATGGCGTAGTCCTCGCTGCCCAGCGCCAGATCGGCGGCGACGCCATCGTGCAACACGTCCACAGTCAAACCGGTGCTCTTGAGTGCCTGGGCAACACTTTCGGCGAGTTGCAGATGGTCTTCGACGAGCAGGACACGCATGGATCTTTACCTCGTTCAGGGATGGCCGACGCCATTCTTTGGCGCGGAGTTTACAGCCGCAATCGCCACTGTGAAGCCCGAAAAACCGTGAAAGCCCGCTGAAAGGTTAGCGAAAGGTTGGGACGTTAGAGTCGGCCCACGGATGGGTTCGACTGCGACCATCGAATCGTAGTTTGAAAACGTGCTTTGACATGTAACTACCGAAAAACGCCTAGAAGCGTTTTCGCCAATAAAAACAATAAACGAGGTATTGCACCATGCTGTCCACACAGCTTCAGGCTTGCCCGCCCCGCCCTTTCTCTCGCTCCCCGATGTTTACGCTTGCCAGCGCCGAAGCCGGCTGCTCGTCGTTCAGTCCGTACGGACTCGAACGCGCCAGCACCGTGCGAAATCGTCGCACCTGAATCATCCCGAAAAACAACAACTCCAATGGAGACAAAAATGAGCCGTTCAATGCGCCGTTTCGCCCTCGCCGCCAGCTGTGTGCTGTTCGCCGGCCAACTCATGGCCGAGCCAAAACGCCCGGAATGCATCGCCCCGGCCTCGCCCGGCGGTGGTTTCGACCTGACCTGCAAACTGGCGCAAAGCGCGCTGGTCAACGAAAAACTGCTGACCAAACCGATGCGCGTAACCTACATGCCCGGCGGTGTCGGCGCGGTGGCGTACAACGCGGTGGTCGCCCAGCGTCCGGCTGATGCCGGCACCCTGGTGGCCTGGTCCAGTGGTTCGCTGCTGAACCTGGCCCAAGGCAAGTTCGGTCGTTTCGATGAAACCAACGTGCGCTGGCTCGCTGCCGTCGGCACCAGCTACGGCGCCATCGCGGTGAAGAGCGATTCGCCCTACAAAACCCTCGACGACCTCGTGCAGGCACTGAAGAAAGATCCGAGCAAAGTGGTGATCGGTTCCGGCGGCACTGTCGGCAGTCAGGACTGGATGCAAACCGCGCTGATCGCCAAGGCCGCCGGGATCAACCCCCGTGACCTGCGTTACGTTGCCCTCGAAGGTGGCGGCGAAATTGCCACCGCCCTGCTCGGCGGCCACATCCAGGTTGGCAGCACCGACATCTCCGACTCCATGCCGCACATCCAGAGCGGCGACATGCGCCTGCTGGCGGTGTTCTCCGACAAGCGCCTGGACGAGCCGGAAATGAAGGACATTCCGACAGCACGCGAGCAAGGCTACGACATTGTCTGGCCAGTGGTGCGCGGCTTCTACCTCGGGCCGAAAGTCAGCGATGAAGACTATGCCTGGTGGAAGGACTCCTTCGACAAGCTATTGGCATCACCCGAGTTCGCCAAGCTGCGCGATCAGCGTGAACTGTTCCCGTTTGCCATGACCGGCCCGGAACTGGACACCTACGTGAAGAAGCAGGTTGCGGACTACAAAGTGCTGGCCAAAGAGTTCGGCCTGATCCAGTGATCGCCTCTGTCTAGCGGCTGCGACTCCGTTTGGCGGAGTCGCGGCACAGGAGTTCCCCATGCTCTTACAACGCATTTTTGCTTCGGTGCTGTTGCTGGCCTGCCTCGGCCTCGCACTGATGGCATGGCCGTATCAAGCGGCTTTTTCCTACGAACCGGTGGGGCCTCGGGCCTTTCCATTGCTGATGCTCGGCCTGATGGGTTCGGCCCTGCTGTACATGGTGTTCCGTCCGGCGCCGATCAAGCACAGCGATGACGAGCCGCCACTGGACCGCGAAACCCTGACCAAAATCGGCATCTGCGTGGCGCTGTTGCTGGTGTTCGCCGGCACTTTCGAACCCCTGGGTTTCATCGTCGCCAGCATCTTGATCGGCGTGCCCATGGCCCGTCTGTATGGCGGTCGCTGGGTGCCAAGCATCGTGATCATCAGCCTGATGGCCGTCGGCCTCTACCTGCTGTTCGACAAGTTGATGGACGTGCCGCTGCCGCTTGGCGTGCTCGACGTTCTGGAGAACTGATATGGATACTCTTGGCTATTTGGGTCAGGGTTTCGGCGTCGCGCTGAGCCCGTACAACCTGGTGACCGCGCTGTGCGGCACCCTGATCGGCACCGTGGTCGGCCTGTTGCCGGGCCTGGGGCCGATCAACGGCGTGGCACTGTTGATCCCGATCGCATTCGCCCTCGGCCTGCCACCGGAGTCGGCGCTTATCCTGCTGGCGGCGGTGTACCTGGGTTGCGAATACGGCGGCCGGATCAGCTCGATCCTGCTGAACATCCCGGGCGAAGCGTCCACCGTGATGACCACCCTCGACGGTTACCCGATGGCCCGCAAAGGCCTGGCCGGTGTGGCGCTGTCGCTGTCGGCATGGAGTTCGTTCATCGGTGCATTTATCGCCACCTGCGGCATGGTGCTGTTCGCCCCGCTGCTGGCGAAATGGGCGATTGCCTTCGGCCCGGCGGAATATTTCGTACTGATGGTATTTGCGATTGTCTGCCTCGGCGGCATGGCCGGTGACCGTCCGCTGAAGACGTTCATCGCGGCGCTGATCGGCCTGTTCCTGTCGACCGTCGGCATCGACGCCAACAGCGGTGTGTATCGCTTCACCGGGGACAACATCCACCTGACCGACGGCATCCAGTTCGTCGTGCTGGTGCTGGGCCTGTTCTCCATCAGCGAAATCCTTCTGCTGCTGGAAAAAACCCATCACGGCCAGGAAGCAGTGAAAGCCACCGGCCGCATGATGTTCAACTTCAAGGAAGCGGCGTCGGTGTTCGCGGTGAATATCCGTTGCGGCGTACTGGGTTTCATCATGGGCGTGTTGCCGGGTGCCGGTGCGACCCTGGCCAGTGCCGTGGCCTACATGACCGAAAAACGCATGGCGGGTGCCAAGGGTACTTTCGGCCAAGGCGACATGCGCGGCCTCGCGGCGCCAGAAACCGCCATCGGTGGCGCAGCTTGCGGTGCGCTGGTGCCGATGCTGACCCTCGGCGTTCCAGGTTCCGGCACCACAGCGGTGATGATCGGCGCACTGTCGCTGTACAACATCACTCCGGGCCCGCTGCTGTTCCAACAGCAACCGGACATCGTCTGGGGCCTGATCGCTTCGTTGTTCATCGCCAACGTGATGCTGGTGATCCTCAACATCCCGATGATCCGCATCTTTACCCGCATCCTCGCCGTGCCAAACTGGGCACTGGTACCGGTAATTGCGATCATTACCGGGATTGGCGTCTACGCGGTGCACGCGACAACGTTCGACCTGTTCCTGATGATCGGCATCGGCATCTTCGGTTATATCCTGCGCAAGCTGGACTTCCCGCTGTCGCCGGTATTGCTGGGCTTCATCCTCGGAGGTTTGATGGAGCAGAACCTGCGCCGCGCCCTGTCGATTTCCAACGGTGCGCTGGAAATCCTCTGGTCGAGCCCGATCACCTTCGGTTGCTGGGTGCTGACGGCGATCATGCTGCTGATGCCGCTCATCCGCATCTGGCGCAAACGTTCGGCCGCCCAAAGCGTTATCGCCGATGTCTGATCGGTCCCCCCTCAAGCTCTGGTGGGGAACCCCGCTGGTCGGCCTGCTTGGCGGTTACCTCGCCAGCCAGGTCGGCTGGCCTTTGCCGTGGATGGTCGGCTCGTTGCTGGCGATCATCCTCGTGCGCTGCCTGACACCCTGGCAATTGGCCGAAATCCCTGGCGGCCGCAAGTGCGGCCAGTGGATCGTCGGTATCGGTATCGGCCTGCACTTCACTCCAGTGGTGATGGAGCAGGTACTCAGTCATTTCGGTCTGATCTTCTTCGGTGCGTTGGTCACCAGCCTGTCGGCGGTCGTCGGCGTGTGGCTGATGCGCCGCACCGGTGAAGATCGCGCCACGGCGTTCTTTTCCAGCATGCCCGGCGGTTCCGGGGAGATGGTCAACCTCGGCGCCCGCAATGGTGCGGTGCTCAGCCGTGTGGCGGCGGGGCAGAGTTTGCGGGTGTTGGTGGTCGTACTCTGCGTACCGGCAGCCTTCAAGTATCTGTTGGGCGACGGTGCGCCGATTTCCCACGTTGGCAGCATCGATTGGCGCTGGCTGGCGGTGTTGTTTCCCGCGGGTGCGTTGGCGGCCTGGATCTGGGAGCGCCTGCGTCAACCCAACCCCTGGCTGTTCGGGCCGCTGTTGGTCAGCGCGGCAGTCAGCATCGGCTGGGATCTGCACATCGGTTTGCCCAATGGCGGTAGCCAGATTGGCCAATGGTTGATCGGTAGCGGTCTGGGCTGTCACTTCAACCGGCAGTTTTTCCGGCGTGCGCCATCGTTCATGGGGCGCACCTTGATTGGCACGGTGTTGACCATGTTGATCGCTACGGCGGCGGCATTGGGTTTGAGTGCACTGACCCATCTGGATCTGCGTTCACTGACATTGGGCATGATGCCGGGCGGTATTGCCGAGATGAGCCTGACGGCGGAAACCCTGCAGTTGTCGGTGCCGCTGGTGACGGCGATGCAGGTGATGCGGCTGTTGTTTGTGTTGTTTCTGGCGGAGCCGTTGTTCAAGTATTGGAACCGCGATCCAGAGTAAAGACCGAGTCGACTTCATCGCGAGCAGGCTCACTCCTACAGGGAACGCATTTCAATGTAGGAGTGAGCCTGCTCGCGATGCTTTTTTCAAACAGGTGGAAGACGCCACTCGATTGGCGTCTCGCCATTCTGTTCCAGAAACTTGTTGGTCCTGCTGAAGTGCCCGCAACCGAGGAAGCCGCGATAGGCCGACAGCGGTGACGGGTGCACCGAGGTCAGCACCAGATGCTTGGTGGCATCGATCAGTTTCTGCTTGCTCTGGGCATGGGCGCCCCACAGCATGAATACCAGGTGCGGTTGCTGTTGGCTGACCACTTCAATGACTCGATCGGTGAAAAACTGCCAGCCCTTGTCCTTGTGCGCATTGGCATTGGCCCGCTCCACGGTCATGGTGGTGTTGAGCATCAGCACGCCCTGATCGGCCCAGCTCTGCAGGTAGCCATGGTTGGGGATGTCGATGTTCAGGTCGCGCTTGAGTTCTTTGTAAATGTTCACCAGCGACGGCGGTGCCGGTACGCCCGGTTGCACCGAGAAGCACAAACCATGGGCCTGGCCCGGGCCGTGATAAGGATCCTGACCTAGGATCACCACCTTGACCTTGTCCAGCGGCGTGGAATTGAGCGCATTGAAAATCATCGGCCCCGGCGGATAGATCTCCTTGCCCGCCGCCCGCTCCTGTTGCAGGAAGTTTCGCAACTCTGCCATGTAGGGCTGGTCGAATTCGGCACGCAGTGCCTCCTTCCAGCCCGGTTCGAGTTTGATACGGTCGTCAGCAGTCATGGTTACATCCGGCAAAAACAATGGGGCGAACCCTAGGAAAGCGCATCACGCTTGTCAATTGATCTGTCGCAGATCCGGCACTTTCCCACACAGCGATCATACTTAACCCTCAAATTCCCGATCGAGGTCACGATGAATCTGCACTTCGAAGAACTCACCGGCACCGACGGCGCACGCATCGGCATCGCCAGCCTGGATGCCGAAAAATCCCTGAACGCCCTGTCCCTGCCGATGATCAACGCCCTGCGCGACCGCCTGGAAGCCTGGGCCAAGGACCCGCAGATCGTCTGCGTCCTGTTGCGCGGCAATGGCGCCAAGGCCTTTTGCGCCGGCGGCGAAGTGCGCAGCCTGGTGGAAGCCTGTCGCGTCCATCCAGGCGAAGTACCGCCACTGGCTGCGCAGTTTTTTGCGGCGGAGTATCGCCTGGACTTCAAACTTCACACCTACCCGAAACCGCTGATCTGCTGGGGCCACGGCTATGTGCTGGGCGGAGGCATGGGACTGTTGCAAGGGGCAGGCATCCGCATCGTTACGCCGAGCAGCCGCCTGGCCATGCCCGAGATCAGCATCGGCCTGTACCCGGACGTTGGCGCCAGTTGGTTTCTGTCGCGCCTGCCCGGCAAGCTAGGGTTGTTCCTGGCCCTGAGCGGTGCGCACATGAACGGCCGCGATGCCATCGACCTGGACCTGGCCGATCGTTTCCTGCTCGATGAGCAGCAGCCGGAATTGATCGAAGGCCTGTTGCAATTGAACTGGCAGGAACAGACACCGATGCAACTCAACAGCCTGCTCAAGGCCTTGCAGCAGGAAGCCGTGGCGCAGATGCCCGAAGCCCAGTGGCTGCCGCGGCGCCAGCAGATCGACGAGCTGTTGGATGTCAGCGACGTACGTTGCGCCTGGAAGGCCATCAGCGCCTTGCGCGATCACACCGATCTGTTGCTGAGCCGCGCAGCCAGGACCCTGAGCGAAGGCGCGCCGCTGACCGCTCATCTGGTGTGGGAGCAGATCATCCGTGCCCGGCACCTGTCGCTGGCCGAAGTCTTCCAGATGGAATACACCCTGAGCCTCAACTGCTGTCGGCATCCGGAATTCAGCGAAGGCGTACGTGCCCGCCTGATCGACAAGGATCAGAAGCCGCACTGGCACTGGCCGGACATCAACAACGTGCCGGACGCGGTGGTAGAGGCGCATTTTCACAAGGCGTGGGAAGGTCGGCATCCGCTGGCGGATTTGTCCGAATACTGAAGTCCGGGCAAAAAAATGTGGGAGCGAGCCTGCTCGCGATGAGGGCGTGTCAGTCGACGTTATTGCTGTCTGACACACCGCCTTCGCGAGCAGGCTCGCTCCCACAGGTTTTGTATTCAGTTTAATGATTAGCGGTGGCCGCCCCGCCCGCTGCGATAGCCGCGACCGTTACCGCGATAGTCGTTGTTCCAGTTCCCGCGGTTACGGCCGTCCCAGCCATGGTTCTGATGCGTGCGGTAGTCGCCCCGCGACGGCTGATAGTGACGAGGGGCCATTTGGTAATGGCGCGATGGTTGATACATCCGCGGCTGCGAGTAATAGCGCGACGGATGATAGATCCGTGGCTGTGAGTAATAGCGCGGTGTTGGCTGGTAATACCGCGCCGGCGGCACGTAATACCGAGGTGGCGGTGTGTAGTAACCATTGGAATAGTAGGAACTACCCCCGGCGTAATAGGTTGGCGATGGCGAGGTATAGACCTCGGAACTGTAGTAGCTGCCTCCTTCATCGTAATAAGGCACGCACCCACCTAGGGATAATCCCAACACAGCTAGCAGAAGAATTCGACAGAGCATGGCGGCCTCCTGGACCGCGGGTAAGCCACGCCAGCGACGCTGGCAGGCGACAGTCAAATGTTCGGTGACTGTCGAAAGATCAGACACCGAATTCGGAATCTGGTGCGTCCCCGAAACAAGTAGAAACATCTGGCCGATGAAAGGTTTTTCATCCATTCACGCCCTGATTAACGGTGGCCACCGCGATGTCCACCGCCATGATATCCACCGCCGTGGCCACGGTAGTAACCATGCCCACCGTAGTAATAGGAGCGATAACCACCGTAATAACGTGGACCGTAGTAACCGTAGTAATAAGGCGAGTAGTAGCCGGGGTAGTAGTAAGGTCCCCCGTAGACGTCGGCGGGACCGGCGTAGTAGTAGCAGCCAGACAATCCAAGACCAAGTACTGCACCTAACAACAATCGACGCAACATGGCGGCCTCCGTAAAGACCTGTAACAGCAGTCGGAACACACCGACTGACACCTGTTTTGACTGGCAATCCCCTGCCAAGTGCGACGTTGCACCCACCTTCTGATCAGCGGCGGGCAGGTTCCAATGCGGTGCACCAGCGCACCATCACAAGGCAGTGCGTCTTTCCAATCAACACCGTCGACCTCCCTGTCCCCCACGCTAGAGCGCTCGGGCCAACTTGGCACGCCTCTCGCTTTATTAAAACCGTGCAGGAGTCACTACAGGTTCGCGGCACCACAATTTGCAATGGCTGACTAGGGTTCCGGCTCGCAATCGCGAGTGACTGGTCCGAGAGTTGGCGACCTCCAGTTGAGGTTACACGGCGGGACAAAAGCCCGGGAGACAAGCCACCGTTAGCGGTGCCGCTGCCGTCCTGTCCGTCCTTGATCAACTGGAGAACCACCATGTCTCAGCTTCGTTTACCCGCCCTGCTCGCCGCTGCGTTCGCCGCCTTCGTGAGCTTCTCGTCCCAGGCTGCACAGAAAGACCACTTCAGCGTGTGCTGGACGATCTACGCCGGCTGGATGCCCTGGGAATATGCCGGCAGCCAGGGCATCGTCGACAAATGGGCGAAGAAGTACGGCATCAAGATCGACGTGGTGCAGCTCAATGACTACGTCGAATCCATCAACCAGTACACCGCCGGCCAGTTCGACGGTTGCACCATGACCAACATGGACGCACTGACCATTCCGGCCGCCGGCGGCGTCGACAGCACCGCGCTGATCGTCAGCGATTTCTCCAACGGCAACGACGGCATCGTGCTCAAGGGCGAAGGCAGGAACGTCGCCGACCTCAAGGGCATGGACGTCAACCTGGTGGAGCTGTCTGTTTCCCACTACCTGCTGGCCCGGGCCCTGGATTCGGTGGACCTGACCGAGAAAGACCTGAAAGTGGTCAACACCTCCGACGCCGATATCTCGGCCGCCTTCAACACCGATCAGGTCAACGCCGTCACCACCTGGAACCCGATGCTCTCGGACATCAAGGCCAAGCCTGCGGTGACCGAGGTGTTCAACTCCAGCCAGATCCCCGGCGAAATCATGGACATGATGGTGGTCAACTCCCAGACCCTCAAAGACAACCCGGCCCTCGGCAAGGCACTGACCGGCGCCTGGTTCGAAGTGGTCGAGTTGATGAACGCGAAAAACGCCGCCAGCAAAGCCGCCCTGGAGCACATGGCCAAGGCCTCGGGCACTGACCTGGCGGGTTTCCAGGCGCAACTGGACACCACCAAATTGTTCACCACCCCGAAAGAAGCCCTGGCGTTCAGTACCAGTAAGCAACTGCCGGAAACCATGCGCAAGGTCGCCGAGTTCTCCTTCCAGCACGGCTTGCTGGGTGAAGGCGCCAAGGACACCAGCGCGGTCGGCATGGCCTTCGCCAACGGCGTGACCAGCGGCGACAAGGGCAACCTCAAGCTGCGCTTCGACCCGAGTTACGTGCAGATGGCCGCCGACGCCAAGCTGTAATCAGGAGAACTGGCCATGCGCCTGATCAACCGTCACCCGGACCGCCCGAGTCGCCTGTTGCTGGTGATCCTGCCGTTCGCCCTGGTGCTGTTCGCCTACCTCATGGGCTCGGCCGAGCGACTGGCGGAAAACCCCAACGACAAGCTGCTGCCCAGCGCCATGCAGATGACCGATGCGGTGAAACGCCTGGCCTTCGTCGCCGACAGCCGCACTGGCGAATACCTGCTCTGGCAGGACACGGCGTCCAGCCTGCAGCGTCTGGCCATTGGCCTGGGCATCAGCGCCCTGACCGGGCTGTGCCTGGGCATCGCCGCCGGTACCCTGCCGCTGTTCGGTGCGCCGTTGTCACCCTTGCTGACCGTGCTGTCGATGGTGCCACCGCTGGCGATCCTGCCGATCCTGTTCATCGTCTTCGGTTTGGGTGAGTTGTCGAAAGTGATGCTGATCGTGATCGGCATTACTCCGGCGCTGGCCCGGGACCTGGAACAGCGCGCCCGGGAAATTCCCGTGGAGTTGCTGATCAAGGCCCAGACCCTCGGCGCGTCTACCTGGACCCTGATGCTGCGGGTGGTGTTGCCGCAACTGCTGCCACGCCTGTTGATCTCGTTGCGCTTGATGCTCGGTTCGGCGTGGCTGTTCCTGATCGCCGCCGAAGCCATCGCCTCCACCGACGGCCTCGGCTACCGGATTTTCCTGGTGCGCCGCTACCTGGCGATGGACGTGATTTTGCCGTACGTGGTGTGGATCACCCTGCTCGCCTGGTTGATGGATTGGGGCCTCAAGTACCTCACCCGCCGTGCTTTTCCCTGGTATGAAGGAGCGGCCAAATGAGCTTCATCACCGTCAAAAACGTCTGGCAGCAATACGCCGATCAGGTGGTGCTCGAAGGCCTCAACCTGAACGTCAACGAAGGTGAGTTCTGCACTCTCGTGGGCGCTTCCGGTTGCGGCAAATCGACCTTCCTGCGCCTGCTGCTCGGCCAGGAACGCGCCAGTCGCGGCGAGATCCTGCTCGACGGTCAGCCCTTGGCCGCAGAGCCGGACGCCAGCCGTGGCGTAGTGTTCCAGCGCTACTCGGTGTTCCCGCATCTGAGCGTGCTGGACAACGTCGCCCTCGGCCTCGAACTGCCCCGCTCGTATTTGCTCGGACGCTTGTTCGGCAGTGCGAAAAAAGAGGCTCGCGAACAGGCTTCGGCGCTGCTGCACAAAGTCGGCCTTGGCCACTCGCTGGACAAGTACCCGGCGCAGCTTTCCGGCGGTATGCAACAACGGCTGGCCATTGCCCAGGCGCTGATCATGAAGCCGCGGGTGTTGCTGCTCGACGAACCGTTCGGCGCCCTCGACCCGGGCATCCGCAAAGACATGCACGCCTTGCTCCTGGAGTTGTGGCGCGAGACCCGACTGACGGTGTTCATGGTCACCCATGACCTGTCCGA
The DNA here is from genome assembly GCF_057839025.1 of Pseudomonas sp. KH_046_1. NCBI lineage: Bacteria > Pseudomonadati > Pseudomonadota > Gammaproteobacteria > Pseudomonadales > Pseudomonadaceae > Pseudomonas > Pseudomonas sp. KH_046_1. The sequence continues at coordinate 1,482,420 of NZ_CM174481.1, read as the reverse complement.
AGGCTTCAGCCTGGGCACACGCCTGCTGGTGTTCGACAAGGTCCGCCTCGATCCGCATGCGCCCGGCCGCTATGGCGCACGCATCACCTACGACATCCCTTTGAACAGCGACCGCCGCACCCACCGTGCCGCCGTCGATGCCCTGCCAGTGCAACTGGCGGGCTCACTTCGAACCGCTTGAGAGGTTTTTGCCCATGACTGATTCGACCCAACTGTTCCCGCCCTTCGCCGAGGAAATGCTCCCCGGCGGCGGCCACCGCTCCTTCGTGCTCAAACGCGGCCAATTGCTACGCCTGACCGACCTGCGTGGCGGCGCCAACGTCAGCCTGACGTTGCTCAACGCCAATGAAAAAACCGAACGCCTGAACCTGCCCGACAGCCTCAAATGCCAACACACCGCCAAGCTCACCGCCGGCCACTGCCTGTACTCGGACATGGGCCGCGTGCTGGCCGCCATCACCGCCGACACCTGCGGCTGGAGCGACAGCCTCGGCGGCGTGCTCTGCGCTGAAGAAGTGGCGCAAAAGTACGGCGCGGGCCGCTATCAGGAACTGCGCAACGGCTTTTTCCGCAACGGTACCGACAACCTGTTGGTGGAGCTGGGCAAGTGGGGGCTGGGCCTGTCCGACCTGCTGATGACCCTCAACCTGTTCAGCCGCGTGAACGTCGATGACGCCGGGCGCTTCCATTTCGTCGGGGGCAATTCCAAGGCTGGCGACTACATCGAGTTGTACGCGCCGATGGACACCCTGGTGGTGCTCACCGCCCTGCAGCACCCGATGGACCCGTCGCCGGAATATGCACCGAAACCGCTGAAGCTCAGCTGGATGAACGCCGACGCCAGCATCGCCGAACACTGCCGCACCTCGCGCCCGGAGAACGAGCGCGGCTTCATCAACACCGACCGTTTGTTTGCCTGAGGATCGCTGCCATGTCACTCGCTATCGCTACCGTTCACAAGCAACCAGACACCGCGATCTACCGCGCCACCATCCCCGCCGGCGAGCCTTGGCTGATGGAGGTCAAGGCGGGCCAGACTTTGCGCATCCTCGACCTTGAAGGCAATCAGGCCGTCGACACCTTGTTCTACAGCGTTGCCAATCCCAGGGAGCGCTACGACGTGCAGCGCACCCTGCGTCGGCAGAACAGCGTGTACCTGAGCACCGGCAGCGTGCTGTATTCCAACCTCGGCAAGCCGATGCTGACCATCGTCGCCGACACTTGCGGGCGTCACGACACCCTCGGCGGTGCCTGTGCGCAAGAGAGCAACACCGTGCGCTACGCCCTGGAAAAACGCTACATGCACAGCTGCCGCGACAACTACCTGCGCGCCTGTTCTCACGATGGCCGCCTGGGCAAGGGCGACATCGGGCCGAACATCAACTTCTTCATGAACGTGCCAGTCACCGCTGACGGCGGCCTGACCTTCGAAGACGGCATCTCGGCACCGGGCAAGTACGTCGACCTGCGAGCCGAGATGGACGTGATCGTGCTGATCTCCAACTGCCCGCAACTGAACAACCCCTGCAATGCCTACAACCCCACCCCTGCGGAGCTGCTGGTATGGAACTGAAACTTTCGCGGTTGCGCCGCTGGTTGTTTGTCTTGTGCCAGGCCCGTTCCGGGCAGTGCCTGAAACAGTAAAAACACCACAAATCCCTATGTGGGAGCGGGCTTGCTCGCGAAAGCGGTGTATCAGACACATCGAAGTCGACTGACACGCCCCCTTCGCGAGCAAGCCCGCTCCCACAGGGGTTCGGCGGTGATTTGAAGAAATCTGATTCTGCCATCGGGGACGACCCCGGTGCCTGTCGAAAAACTGCGGGACGGCCCGCATCCCAGTCGAGGCTGATGCGCTATCGCCTCCGGGGGTTATGCCATGTTCGAAAAAGTCCTGATTGCCAACCGTGGCGCCATTGCCTGCCGCATCCTGCGGACCCTGCGGGAGCTGCAAGTGCAGGGCGTTGCCGTGTACTCCGAAGCCGATGCCGCCAGCCTGCACATCCTGCAAGCCGATGAGACCCACAGCCTCGGTGAAGGCGCGGCCGCCGGCACTTACCTGGCGGTCGATAAAATCCTCGCCATCGCCAAATCCACCGGCGCCACCGCGATCCATCCCGGCTACGGCTTTCTTTCGGAAAACGCCGCGTTCGCCGAAGCCTGCGAGGCCGCCAACATTGCCTTCATCGGCCCGACACCTGAACAACTGCGGGTGTTCGGCCTCAAGCACACCGCCCGCGCCCTGGCCAAACAACACGGCGTGCCAATGCTCGAAGGCACCGAACTGCTCGACAGCCTTGATGCCGCGCTGTTGGCCGGTGAACAGGTCGGCTACCCGGTGATGCTCAAGAGCACCGCCGGCGGTGGCGGCATCGGCATGCGCGTGTGCCGCAGCGCGGCCGAGTTGAGCGAATCCTTCGAAGCGGTCAAACGCCTGGGCCAGAACAACTTCAGCGACGCCGGGGTGTTCATCGAGAAGTACATCCAGCGCGCCCGCCATCTGGAAGTGCAGGTGTTCGGCGACGGTCACGGTGAAGTGATCGCCCTCGGCGTGCGTGATTGCTCGGTGCAACGGCGCAACCAGAAAGTCCTCGAAGAAACCCCGGCGCCGAACCTGCCCGACGCCATGGCCGAGGAGCTGTGCGCGGCAGCGATCAAACTGGCCAAGGCAGTGAATTACCGCAGCGCCGGCACTGTGGAGTTTGTATTCGACAGCGAGGCCCAGCGCTTTTACTTCCTGGAAGTGAATACCCGTTTGCAGGTGGAACACGGTGTCACCGAACAGGTGTGGGGTGTCGACCTGGTGCGCTGGATGGTGCAACTGGCGGCCGGTGACCTGCCGCCCCTGAGCGAACTGATGCAGGGTTTGAAACCGGTGGGCCATGCGATTCAGGCGCGGTTGTATGCCGAAGATCCGGGTCGCGACTTTCAACCGAGCCCGGGCTTGCTCACCGCCGTGGATTTCCCCGTGGCCAATGGCATTGAACTGCGTATCGACACCTGGGTCGAGGCGGGCTGCGAGATTCCGCCGTACTTCGACCCGATGATCGCCAAGGTCATCAGTTGGGCGTCGACTCGCGAGGAGGCCGCTGCGGATCTGCATCAGGCGCTGGGTGCCAGCCTGCTCTACGGCGTGGAAACCAACCGCGATTACCTGCGGCAGATTCTGCTCGATGTGCCTTTCGCCAGCGGCCAGCCATGGACCCGTTGCCTGGAAGGACTGGTCTATCAGGCCAACACCTTTGAAGTGCTCAGCGCCGGTACGCAAACCAGCATTCAGGACTATCCCGGGCGCCTCGGTTACTGGGCGGTTGGCGTGCCGCCATCGGGGCCGATGGACAGTCGGGCGCTGCGTCTGGGGAACCGTTTGCTGGGCAATGACGAAGGCGCGGCGGCGCTGGAAATCACCATGAGCGGGCCGTTGTTGCGCTTCAATTGCGAGGCGGTGGTGGCGGTGACTGGCGCGGTGACTCCGTTGGCTTTGAACGGCGAAAGCGTACCGATGAACACGGCACTGCTGATTCCAGCGGGCGCGACGTTGAGCCTTGGCACCATCGCAGGCGCAGGTGCGCGCAGCTATCTGTGCCTGCGTGGCGGCCTGCAAGTACCGGAGTATCTGGGCAGCAAAAGCACCTTCACCCTCGGCCAGTTTGGCGGCCACGGTGGCCGCGCGTTGCGAGCCGGTGATGTGTTGCACCTGCCAGCCCTGAATGACCGCCGTGCCGGTCAGCAACTGGCTGACGAGCAGGTCACCGAGTTGCCGGCAGTTCGGCAGATTCGGGTGATCTACGGCCCCCACGGCGCCCCGGAATACTTCACGCAAAACTACATCGGCACCTTCTTCGCCACGCAGTGGGAAGTGCATTTCAACTCCAGCCGCACGGGCGTTCGCTTGATCGGACCGAAGCCTGAGTGGGTGCGTGCCGACGGTGGTGAAGCCGGTTTGCATCCGTCGAACATCCATGACAATCCGTATGCAATCGGCGCGGTGGATTTTACCGGAGACATGCCGGTGATCCTCGGCCCGGATGGCCCGAGCCTCGGCGGGTTCGTATGCCCGGTGACGGTGATCGAGGCGGATCTTTGGCAGCTGGGACAGCTCAAGGCTGGGGACAAGGTGCAGTTCTTGCCTGTTGACCTAAGAACTGCCCGATCACTCGCCTTGAAATGGAATCCTTGTGGGAGCGAGCCTGCTCGCGAAGAAGTTGATGCGGTGTCAAACCCGTCCCCTTCGCGAGCAGGCTCGCTCCCACAGAGGGTTGTGTCGCCTGTGGTATTGGATTTGGGTCAGGACGACACCCGGCTGGTGGCAAGACTGTCCGGCGACACCCACCTGCTGCTGGAAATCGGCGCTCCGGAACTCGATCTGGTCCTGCGCTTCCGCGCCCACGCCCTGATGCAGGCGCTGGCAAGCAAAGACCTGCACGGCGTGATCGACCTCACCCCCGGCATCCGCTCACTGCAGGTCCACTATCAGCCCGAGCAACTGCCGCTGTCCGACCTGCTCGGCATCGTCGCCGGCGAATGGGACGCCGTGTGCGCCGCCAAGGACCTGCAAGTGCCCTCGCGCATCGTCCATCTGCCACTGTCCTGGGATGACCCGGCGTGCCAGTTGGCCATCGAGAAATACATGACCACGGTGCGCAAGGATGCGCCGTGGTGCCCGAGCAACCTGGAATTCATCCGTCGCATCAACGACCTGCCGAACCTCGATGAAGTGCAACGCACAGTGTTCGACGCCAGCTATCTGGTGATGGGCCTGGGCGACGTCTACCTCGGCGCACCGGTCGCCACCCCGCTCGACCCGCGCCATCGCCTGGTGACCACCAAGTACAACCCAGCGCGCACCTGGACCGCGGAAAACTCGGTGGGCATCGGTGGCGCCTACATGTGCGTCTACGGCATGGAAGGCCCCGGCGGTTATCAGTTTGTCGGGCGCACGCTGCAGATGTGGAACCGCTACCGCGAAGTCGCAGCCTTCGATGGCAAACCGTGGTTGCTGCGGTTTTTCGACCAGATCCGTTTCTACCCGGTCAGCGCCGATGAACTGCTGCGCATCCGCCGGGATTTCCCCCTCGGGCGCTTCGACCTGAACATCGAGCACAGTCAGTTGAACCTGGCGGATTACCAGGCCTTCCTGGCCCGGGAAGCCGAGACCATCGGCGCGTTTCGCGATCAGCAAAAAGGCGCATTCAATGCCGAGCGCGAACGCTGGATCGCCAGTGGCCAGGCGCATTTCGACAGTGAAGAACTGGCCCCGGAGGCCACCGAGGATGCACCGCTGACCAGCGGTCAACAAAGCATCGACAGCCACATTGCCGGCAACCTCTGGCAGGTTCAGGTAGCGACCGGTAGCCGCGTCGAGACCGGTGATGTGCTGGTAATCCTGGAGTCGATGAAGATGGAAATCCCCCTGCTCGCGCCAATGGCCGGCGTGGTACGCGAGATTCGCGTGCAACCGGGTTCGGCGGTGCGCGCCGGACAGCGCGTCGTGGTGCTGGAACTCGACTGAACCCATTTTGAAAAGGACTAACGCCATGAACATCGATCTGCAACTCGACACCCTGCGCGGCGCTTATCGCGACGGCCGCACCACGCCACGGCAATTGCTGCTGCAACTGCGGGACAAATCCGCCGCGCTGAACCCGGACTATCACCTGTTCATCCACTTGCTCAGTGTCGATGAACTGGAGCCATACCTCGCCGCCCTCGACGGTCGCGACCTCGATAGCCTGCCGCTGTTTGGCGTGCCGTTCGCGATCAAGGACAACATCGACCTGGCGGGCATTCCGACCACGGCGGCGTGCCCGGCATTCGCCTACGTGCCGGAGCGTTCGGCGACCATCGTCGAACAATTGCTGGCCCTTGGTGCGATCCCGCTGGGCAAGACCAATCTCGACCAGTTCGCCACGGGGCTCAACGGCAGCCGCTCACCGTATGGCGCGTGCCCCAACAGCGTGTTGCCGGAGTATCCGTCGGGCGGTTCCAGCGCCGGATCGTCGCTGGCGGTGGCGCTCGGGGTCGCGAGTTTTGCGCTGGGCACCGACACCGCCGGCTCCGGGCGTGTGCCGGCGGCGTTGAACAATCTGGTCGGCATGAAGGCCACCAAGGGCCTGATCTCGACGGCTGGCGTGGTTCCGGCCTGTCGTACGCTGGATTGCGTCACCACCTTCACCGCCACGGCGCGGGAAGCCAGTCAGTTGCTGGCGCTCACCGCACGCCTCGACCCTCGGGACGAATACAGCCGCAGCAACCCGCTGTGGAACGACGGCTCGGCGTTCGGTACACCGCGCCCCTTCCGCTTCGGCGTACCCCGTGCACAGGACCTGCAATTCTTCGGTTGCCCTGAAGGCCCGCTGTTGTTCGGTGATGCCATCGACCGCCTCAAGGCCCTGGGCGGCGAAGCGGTGGAACTGGACCTGTCACCGTTTCTGGAGGCCGCACGCTTGCTCTATGAAGGTCCGTGGGTGGCCGAACGCTACAGCGTGGCCGGGGAGTTGATGGCGCAAAATCCTGAGGCCGTGTTGCCGGTGATTCGCGCCGTGTTGGCCAAGGCACCCGCCGTCGACGGCGTACAAACCTTCCGCGCCCACTATCGGCTGCAAGCGCTCAAAGCCCTGTGCGACACAGCGCTGGAAGGCCTGGATTGCGTCGTCACGCCGACCATCGGCCGCCCGGTGACGCTGGCGGAGCTCGAGGCCGAACCGGTGCTGCGCAATTCGGAACTGGGCTACTACACCAATTTCATGAACCTGCTCGACTACGCCGCCGTCGCCGTGCCCAGCGCGTTCATGGACAACGGCATGCCGTGGGGCGTGACGCTGTTTGGCCGCGCCTTTACCGATCAGTATCTGTTGAGCGTGGCGGATGCCTTGCAGCGTCAGCAAGGCCTGGCCGCGCCTGCACCGGCGACGGTTGCCCGCCACGATCGGGCGCGCCTGGTGGTCTGTGGTGCGCACCTGGACGGGTTGGCGTTGAACTGGCAGCTCAAGCAGCGCGGCGCCCGGTTGCTGGAGTCGACATTCAGCTCGCCGGATTATCAGCTCTATGCCCTGGCCGGCGGCCCGCCGTTTCGTCCGGGCATGGTCCGTGTGAAGGATGGCGGCGTGGCGATTGCGGTGGAAGTCTGGGAGTTGCCGAGCAGCGAGTTGGGTTCGTTCCTGACCGGGATTCCAGCGCCGCTGGGGTTGGGCAAGGTGCAACTGGCGGATGGTCACTGGGAGAGCGGGTTTATCTGCGAGGCGTATGGATTGGAGGGCGCGGTAAACATCAGCCACTTTGGCGGCTGGCGGATGTACCTGAAAACCCTGCGATAAACACACATCCCTTGTGGGAGCGAGCTCGCTCCCACAAGGTCCTGCACGAAGCCTTGCAACTGACCGTGAGCATCGGTCTCACCACCCTGCAGCCCGATGAAACCTTGCACAGCCTGCTGTCGCGGGCGGATCATGCGATGTATCGGGCCAAACAAAGTGGCCGCAACCGAACCTGCGTAGAGAAGTCTCACTCCGTCCATGAACCTGCCTGACCTCTGCCCCGCCTGCGGCGCCCCCAACGACTGCACCCTGGCCGATCCGCGAACCGCTGACCGCGCCTGCTGGTGCTACGGCGTCAGCATCGACCCGGCCGTGCTCCAGGCGCTGCCGGCGGAACTGCGCGACGTCTCATGCCTGTGCCCGCGCTGCGCCGAGGTCGAGGCGCAGTTGCAAGCAGCGTCCGAATCGATCTAGTAAGATGCGCGCCCCTTTCCCTACCGATCCTTAAGTCATGCGTGTCGACCGTTTTCTCAGCAACCTGCCGTGCTTCAACCGTAAGCAGGTGCGCCTGTTGCTGGTGGAAAAACGCGTCCGGGTTGACGGAGAAGTCGTCAGCGACCCGCACAGCGAAGTCCGCGAATTCAGCCGCGTCGAAGTCGACAACGACGTGCTGCAAGTCGGCAAACCCCTGCGCCATTTCATGTTGCACAAGCCCGCCGGATGCGTCAGCGCCACCCGGGATCCGCAGCACCCGACCGTGCTCGATTTGATCCATGAACCGGACAAGGACGAACTGCACATCGCCGGACGCCTGGACTTCAACACCACCGGCCTGATGCTGATCACCAACGACGGCAGCTGGTCGCGGCGTCTGACCCAACCGCAGACCAAACTGCCCAAGGTCTATTACGTCGAAACCGAGCAGGACATCGGCCCCGAATACGCGATCACGTTCAGCCAAGGGCTGTACTTCGCCTTCGAAGACCTCACCACGCAACCGGCCGGGCTAGAGCTGATCGGGCCAAAATGCGCACGCCTGAGCATCGTCGAAGGCCGCTATCACCAGGTCAAGCGCATGTTCGGCCACTTCAACAACAAGGTGATGCGCCTGCACCGCGAATGCATGGGGCCGCTGGTACTCGACGACACGTTGAAACCGGGCGAATACCGCCCGCTGAGCGATGAAGAGATCGGATTGATCTAAACAGGCGACCGCCGAGCAGAAAGTTGTCGAACAATTTACCAACGGCACTTGCGCGATGACGTGACCCCTGCTTGAATCAGGACGTCGGCCGAAATGTGACCGACGAGTCACCACATACTTCTAAGAAACTTTTTGCCGGTAGGAACCCAAGGGTTCCGGCCTCATCCGGCAGACTGCCCGCCAATAACAATACCCGTCGACCGGACTGCAATGGATCGACATGGGCCTCTCAAATTCCAGGCGTATGCCTACCTGTCACAAAGCTCGTGCAATCTCATTTGCGCGCATACCCGCTTGCCAGGAGTCTTATGACATGAGGCCAGAAATCGCTGTGTTGGATATACAGGGTCAGTATCGGGTTTACACGGAGTTCTATCGCGCAGACGCCGCAGAGAAGACCATTATTATGGTCAACGGCTCGATGGCCACGACTGCGTCGTTTGCACAAACCGTGAAAAACCTCCATCCGCAGTTCAACGTCGTCTGCTACGACCAGCCCTACGCGGGCCGGTCAAAAGCCCACAACCTGCATGAAAAAATGCTCACCAAGGAAATCGAAGGGCAGATCCTCCTTGAGCTGATCGACCACTTCGCCGCCGAACACGTGCTGTCGTTTTCCTGGGGCGGTGCCGCGACCATGATGGCGTTGTCGCAACGGCCACGGCGCATCGAAAAAGCCGTGATCAGCTCGTTCTCCCCGGTGATCAACGCGCACATGCTCGACTACCTCGAGCGCGGTGTCGAACACCTCGGCAACCTGGACCGCGACCGGGTCGGACACCTGGTGAACGACACCATCGGCAAACACCTGCCGTCGTTGTTCAAGCGCTTCAACTATCGCCACGTCAGCTCCCTGGCCGAACATGAGTACGGGCAGATGCACTTCCACATCAACGACGTGCTGCACAGCGATCGCCAGTGCTACCTGCACGCGGCGAAAAAAATCGACGTGCCGGTGCTGTTCCTCAACGGCGAATGGGACGAATACACCGCCGCCGACGACGCCCGGTTGTTCGCCGGCCACGTGCAACACAGCACGTTCAGCACCCTTCAGGCCACCGGCCACTTTCTCGACATGGAGCACAAAGCCGCCTGCCGAGATAGCCGCAACGCACTGATGGGCTTCCTGAAACCAGCTCAACTCGAAAGCCGACCGCGTTACCACAACGTCCAGGAACACCATGCATTGGCAAGCTGAAGTAGCGTCATCGCGAGCAAGCCCCGCCCTGCTGCGTTAAACGCATTCTGCAGGCGCGAGGCTTGCCCGCGATCGACCGTCATGCGCTCCACGTTTTTCTGTTACATCTGCGTTAAACCCGCTCCACGTAAAGAAAAACTTCAAATCCGCGGCCGTATCTGGTACAAAGTCACCGCTCTGAGCGGGTGTCGTATAATGGCATTACTCCAGCTTCCCAAGCTGATAACGAGGGTTCGATTCCCTTCACCCGCTCCAATCGAATTTTGATCTCACGTCAGGGTGGTTTTGACGGGGGATGTAGAGACAGAAAAAACCGGTCCAAGTGGCCGGTTTTTTTGTGGGTGGGATTTGGGTGGTACAGGCCGATGTACGACCTGGTAACGATCTGACTGAACTAAGGTGGATTTACCAGGAAGTCATATGCAGAAAAGCCCAGCATTGAGCTGGGCTTTGAATTGGCGCGGTGAAGAAAGATCAGCCCGTCGGGGCAGCGGCCTTAGCGGCTTTTATAGCTTCTGCTTTCTGCACGACATCACGTTGAGAGGCGTTAGCCTTGCTAATCACGCCCATCAAGATCTCTCGCCTTGCTTCGGCTGGAGTGTTAGAAAAAAAATCAGTCAACGCACTGGTTTTTTTGGCCTTGGCTGTACTCATTGATTTCATGCCTCTGTTAACAGCTCAACGAGCTGAACCTGATCATAGGTCTGAGGGACCAGAGCGTCAATCGTATCGCCACTGGCGTCGAGCTCTACCCATTGACTGCCGCCATCAAAGTTTTTGATCAATAAATCGATATGGATTTGATCACCGTACAAACGTTTGAGCTCAATCACGTTCCTCCTCGCTGCGATAAACTGTCTCGCAAACTCCTGCAACGGAATATTCCTGCCTTCCGTAAGCTCTCTTGCCTGAACGAACTGCCAAGCAAGTTCTGGTCTCTGGTAAACGTACATAATCTGGGCATTCCTGCTACTTCCCAAGACCCGCTCGATATTGCGCCTCGCAACATCCAGGTTGGCCATTGTCCCGTCCAGAATAAACGAGAGGCGTTTTTCAAATGCCCGGTCCAGGACTCTTTCCAGAATTTTGGTAACCGCACGCTGAAACAAGTACGAGTTACCTCCGGCATAGCCTGGAATCAGATTTCTGAAGTCGTCAGGGTCTATACGAAGCACACGCTTGGCGTGAAGGCTCATGTTCCGCTCGTCCAAATCCTCGGCCATGGCTTTGGATACTTCTGTCTTGCCAGCTCCGGGGGAACCAGCCATGAACACCGTAAATGGCGTTTCCTCGCTGAAGTACGCAGCAGTGTCCGCGATCTGCCGAGCCAAAGCCGCCCGATTCTCTCGGGCGAACTCAAAAGCGGCTTTCTCTATAGCCATCTCTTCTGGCGTCATCAATGACTCACTCATGTTTTACCCGGCTCAAGATTACAACGTCTCCATTGCCATACTGGACCGGGAGCGAGGACAACCTCCAAAAAGGCCGCGTCCTACACGATGCCAGGAAATGTCCGTAGACTTGCGCATTGCTGTGCCTTTGTCATGAGACCTATAGTCCGACCGCGCCCAAATGGCGTATCGGGTTTGGCGACTCGATGGCAAAGCATAGAAACCTCCGAGCTATCTCGGAGCGTTTCTGAACGCACTTGGCTACCTGTTTATGGTGGCTGTGCGTGGGAGACCTATGGGTCTGCCGGTTTGCCTTGTCCCGGTTCGCCAACCTGCGTACAGCTGCCACCCTTTGTTTGGCGACACTGAGTGGTAGTTCACCTCAATTCAAGGAATCACTCATGAAAGAGTTCATGGCTTTAACCAGCAACGCCGACGATCTACCCTCGCTGTTCGTCAACACTACCCAACCCCTGCACTCCCTGCTCAGCACCGCCAGCTACAGAATTCGCGCCGTGACGCAGCTTCTTGAAAACCTCGCGATGCGCGGGGACCTGACCTCTGACTCAGTTGTACTCAGTGACTTTGCGTTGCTGTGCTGTGTGCCCTTGCGTGACGGTTGCGATGTACTGGATGTGATCGCTCGCCGAATGGACGCAGAACCGTCCTGACGTCACATCGGCCAAACGCGGCCAGTCAAGAGATAGCGTGGGCGATAGTGGCGAGGGAGCAAGCTCCCTCGCCACAGGTTGCAATTACTCGTCGCCACCCAGACGCTCATATCTTTTGCGTATAGATCACCGCAAGCGAGTAAAGAAGCCGTAGAGCTGCGTTGAGCCCGGCAATTGATCCCTTATTCTCCCGGCTCACCCTTCGCCCCGAGATCAACATGCACAATTCAGAGTTGGGAATCATGATCATTTCAATGATCGGGTTATTCGGCTTTGCCTCGTTTGCCTTTGAGTACTTGAGTGCCCGGCGCTCAAAAAAGAACAAGCCACAGTGATTTTTCCAAGCGGTAAAAAAGGGACAGTTGACGCTCATCAACTGTCCCTTTTTCGCGTCAGCGGGTCGCGACGATAAACAGTCGCGGAAACGGCAGCAGCACGGACCCATCGGCCAAGGCCGGATACGCCCGCTCAATAGCAGCCTGATACTGCTTCAGATACTGAGCCCGCTCCGCCTCATCCAGCGGATCGAGAAACGGCCGCAAGCCACTGCCCCTGAACCACTCCACCACGCCAGACGCGCCACCCGCCAGCGGATGGTGGTAAGTGGTGCGCCACACATCGACGCGGGTGCAACAGGCTTTGAGTATCGAATAGTAGCCACTGGCATCGGCCATTTCCGTCCGTTGCCCGGCGGCGCCCGCCAGTTTGCCGACCCATGGGCCATCAGCGGCGACTTCACGCATCAAACGGTGCGAGTGTTCATTCAGGTTGTCAGGCATCTGGACGGCCAGGCTGCCACCCGGCGCCAGTTTGCTAATGAGCGAGGGTAGCAACGTGGCGTGATCGGGCAGCCACTGCAACACCGCGTTGGCGAAAATCACATCGAACGGGCCGCTGTCATTCCAGGTGTCGATGTCCGCGATATCAAACTGCACCTGCGGCAAGCGCTTGCGAGCGGCATCGATCATGTCGCTGGAACTGTCCAGCCCACGCACCCTGGCATCGGCAAAACGCTCTACCAGCAACTCGGTGGAGTTACCGGGCCCACAACCGATATCGATGGCCGAACGCACGTCCCCGGCGGGGATGGCCGCCAGCAGGTCACGGGCGGGACGGGTGCGTTCATCTTCAAAAGCGACGTATTGTTTGGCGGACCAACTCATTGCGTTCTCCTGTCGGTGTGTTGTCGTGATCTGGGCAGACAACCAGTTCACTACGATACATCGGCCAATAGGTTCTGCACTATTCCACCTTTGGCGCGAAAACTTCTGTGGGAGCGAGCTTGCTCGCGATGGCGATTGCACAGTCAACATCGTCGTCGACTGACATGGCGCTATCGCGAGCAAGCTCGCTCCCACAGATTTTTCACCTTAACTGATCGGCCTAGGCTCTATTGACTAGTTTTTTTCGTCGTTAGGCAGCGATCTTAATCGTAGTAGCCGACAGTCTTCTTCAAATGATCCGAGTACTCGTAAATGTCATCGACGGAATTTATTGCATGCCGTGTTTCATTCTTCTCTTCGTCAAATATGCCGATGTATTTCTGCGATCGGTTGAAGTGCAGTCGGCAGATCGGTTTGCGGTTGTTGTCATCGAGCAGGATGCCGAAGTAACTCTGTGTGTCGCGCTGAACAATCCGCTTGGCATCAACAACCGACCGAACCACGGCCCGGACGATGTGATAGCCCTCCAGTTCTTCCAATGTCGTCAGTACCTTGTCCTCTGACTCGTCTCGAACATCTGATTGTTCAGTGTCACTGGTAGCGACCGGTAAAGAGGCGAGCGCAGGCTGGATGGCGCCACTCATTGCCGACTTGAGCCTGTCATTGATTTGCTCGTTGAGAAACTGCACCACAGCCTTTCTCGTGAGTTCATGGAACTGCTCGCGGACCTTTTGAGTAATCACCCCGTCGTAAACACGTGAAGCGAAGACTTTCACAAAATCGTCGTCCGGCTTGCTGACCTGAGAAGCAATCACCTTTTTGATTTGGCTGACATACTTCAACTCACCTGCGGCGCTGATGATCGAATCCACATCAAATGCAGATTTGGTGAGTTTCACCAACTCTGGGACGGAATACTCGTCGATATCCAGCAGGTCGAGTTCAAGGAATGGCTTCTCATCCATCTTGTTCGGTGCATCCAGATCAGTGAAAAACTTATAGACCTGACCGTTAGTGAGAATGGAAATTCGAGCACTGGTGACATGGAAATAGCGAAACAGTTGGGAGGCATGATTGATGTGCAGTGGCTCGCCTATTTTCTTGCACTCGATGAGGATCTGTACCTCTCCTGCCTTCATGATTGCGTAGTCAATTTTCTCCCCTTTCTTCGTTCCAATATCGCAAACGAATTCAGGTGTCACTTCCGTCGGATCAAAAACATCGTAGCCCAGTACCGTGCTGATAAAGGGCATGACAAAAGCATTCTTGGTCGCTTCTTCCGTTTGAATGGCAGCGCTCTGCAAACGAACTTTGGCAGCGAGACTTGCTAACTTTTCGAAGAATTCCATGAGTAGCCTCTTTTCCGGTTTCGATCCGTGTGAACACATGCTGGCAAATTGACTGCCATTGATACTAGACACAAACCGACACAAAGGAAGAATTCCACCAAGAATTAAGATCTTGCCCACCGCCGTGCTTCATTGGGTTGCAACCCCAGCCTAACTTTCATCTCGCCACCGTTGCCCGAACTTCAGGTTCATCCCCTACAAAGAACACGGTCATGAAATTCGGAAAAAAAGCGAAGAAACTCACCTACCGGATCGGCAACCCCGGACGTTCCTGGAGATGCTGCGCATCCATTACCGCACCATGGCTGAAAACGAAGTGTTCGACCTCAATGGCCTGAATCCAACGCACAACCCCAAACCGCATCTGGATCAGTGCGGAAAAGAAAAACGGCGCGTGAGTGAAGTCCCGCGCCGTTTGTGTTCAAACCTTCAGGTCAACGACTGGCCTGCAACGCCTTGGCCATTTGCAGATGATTTTGCAATTTGGGCAGGGTTTCTTCGGCGAACGCCTTGATTTCCGGCACGTCGGTGGTCTGCGCCTCCTGCTGCAACTGATCGATGGCTTCCTGGGTGGTCTTCACCTGACTGGCGGCATAGGCCTCATCGAAAGTCGCCCCATCCATGACTTGTGGCATCAGGGTTTTGGCCTTTTCGACAATTTCTTCGCGCGGGGCGACCGGTAAATCCAGTTTCCTGGCGATTTTCGCCAGGTGCTGGTTCGCAGTGGTGCGGTCATTGATGACAATAATGGTGTAGTCCTTGACCTCTTTGGACTCGGCTTTCTGGTGCGCCAGACGACTCGCTTCGATATCGGCGATCCCTTTTGCCGAGGCCTCGTCGATGAATTCGGCGGGCGACTGGGCAAAGGTGCTGCTGGCAAACAGGCCCAGTAACGTGGCAAAACTGGCATTACATAATCGGGTGGCCATCCGGTTCATGGTCGCGCCCTCCTTGAAAAGTTCAAACGGGAGCTTTCGCCCCCGCCTCTCAATCAAAACCACCTGCATCCTTTAGCGGGATTTCTGACCGCCCTTGCGACCCATGTCGGGTTTCGCCGGGTCTTTATCGACGGTCGTGGTGGTGGTTTTCCCACCCTTGCGACCGGCTTCAGAGGCCTTCGTTCGATCGTTGGTGAAGTTTCCCGAGTTCGAGTTTCTTGAATTAGGCATGATTCTCTTCCTCTTGGTGATGATCGCGGCGAGCTGTAGCCCCCATAGAATCTGAAGTTGCGCATCCCAAAAGGTTTAGAAAATTACGTGGATACCACGACGAACGGTGCCCGGGTTTTCAGACCAGTCGCAGGTGATGCTCGCGTTTGGCGCAGTACATTGCCTCGTCGGCATGCCGGAACAATTGCTTCTCTTCAGTGCCGTGATCGGGGTATCGGGCGACGCCGATACTTGGCTGGATGTTCACGCTGTGCCCGTCCAGGCGCAGGGGCTGGACCAGGATCTGACGGATTTTCTCGACCACGATGTCGGTATCGCCCGCAGCGCGAATGCTGTGCAGCAACACCACGAACTCATCGCCGCCGATGCGTGCCACGGTGTCGGTTTCCCGCACACAGCCCTTGAGCCGGTTGGCCACCGCTTGCAGCAGCATGTCGCCGACCGCGTGGCCATGGGTGTCATTGACGTGCTTGAAGCGGTCGAGGTCGACGTACAACAGCGCCATGCGCCCGCGGTTCTCCCGGGCCACTTGCAGTGATGCCTTGAGCCGGTCGCGCAGCAGTTCACGGTTGGGTAACTGGGTCAGTTGGTCGTACTGGGCCATGTATTGCAAGCGGGCATGCAGTTGCTTGCGCTCGATGGCGGTCGCGACCTGGGCGCAGACGTATTGCAGCAGTTCCATGTCTTGCTCGGTGTAGCGCTCGCCGCCCGGAATGCTTTTGACGATCAACGCGCCGATGGTGCCGTTTTGCGAGTTCAGCGGCACACCCAGCCAACACGGAGCGTTCTGCTCGGTCAACAGCACTTCGAAGCCGGCAGGAGGTGTGCACTGGTCCGGGGTCAACAGGATCGGCTGTCCCGTGCGGATCACCTCGGTGCACAAGCGCCCGGTCATGGTTCCGGGCTGTTCGGGCCGTGGCTCGTGGTCATCGACGTGATAAGGGAAATTCAGCTGCGCGCAGTGCTCGTCGTACAGCGCCACGGAAAAATTCAGTGCTGGCAGCCATTCGCCGATGATCATGTGGATGCGTTTAAACAACGCCAGCAGATCCTCTGCCGCATGGGCCGCCTCGGAAATCGCATACAACGCTGCCTGCCGGGATTCGGCCTGCTTGCGTTCGGTGATGTCGCGGGCTACCGCGATGCGCAACTGATCGTCCTCGGACCAACGCGCCGACCAGAGGATGTGCACCACGCGGCCATCCTTGCGCAAGTAACGGTTTTCGAAGTTGAGCTTGGGTTCGCCGCCCATGATTTCCCGGGCGGCGTCGAGGGTGCGCTGGCGATCGCCCGGGTGCACCATGTCGATCATCGGCTGGCCGATCATCTCATCGGCGCTGTAGCCGAAAATGCGCTCGCACGCCGCACTGACAAAGACGAAGCGGCCCTGTTTATCCACCGCACAGACGGCGTCCAGCAACAGATCGATATAGCTCGCCAGCGGCGCGGAGTTTCGGTTTTCCATGGTTCAGCGTGGGTGTCCTGATAATGCAGCGCTTATCAATCATCCCTGCCCTGTCGGCCTTGCATCCTTGTGATCATATTCAAGCCTTGCTCGGCATCAGCCCCGGCAACGCATGGACCAGCGCGTTGATGGCGAAACCGATGAACATCACCCCGCACAACCGGGTGATTGCCAGTTCATGACGCTGGTACAAGCTGCGCACTCGCCGCGCACCGACAACGCCAATGAGAATAGCGTAGGCGAGCAACCCGCCGACGAAACTCAGGGCGATCAGCGTCGGCAGCATTGACCAGTTGAGCAGTTCCGCGCGGCTCGACAACAGCGCCGTGAACGTCGCCACCGCCACCGGATAAGCCTTGGGATTGGTCAAACCAAACAGAATGCCGTGCCAGAACGGCTGCCGCGCCGGGCCCTGCGGCGCATCAGCGCTGCTGCGCCGGGCGCGCACCGCACGCCAGCCGAGCCAGAACAGGTACAGGCCACTGAGCACACCGAGCACGTCGAACGCGGTACTGCCGATCTCCCGCGCACCGACAATCGCGATCAGCGCCGTGCTGCACCAGATCACATCGCCGAGCAAATGCCCGCACAGAAACCCCGCCCCGGCCCGTCGCCCATGGGCCGCGCCAATGCCGAACACCGCCAGCACACCCGGCCCCGGGGTAATGCCGTAGATAAAACCCGAGGCAAGCACGGCCATTAGCAACGATGGGGTCATGGGAAGCCCTTTTGAACGGTTTGGTGAATGGTCGCCAGTCTATATCAGGTCATTGCCTGTCGACTGAAACATCTCGACAGACGAACGGGCTGGTCCCGCCTCACTGATGACGGTGTAGTATGTTGTATTACAAACCACTACATCGAGACCACCATGTCAGTTATGTCCCTGCGCATACCAGACGAAATCGCCGATACTCTCGCGAGTCTTTCCAAAGCAACGGGCCGCAGCAAGTCATTTCTGGCCTTGGATGCGCTGCGTGAATACCTGGCCCGTGAAGCGTGGCAAATCGAGGAGATTCAGAAAGCCTTGAAAGAAGCCGATGAAGGTGACTTCGCGACACAAGAAGAAGTGAACGCAATGGCTGACAAGTGGACGGCGAATGCGCGTTGAGTGGTTGCGTACGGCGTTAAAGAATCTGGATGACGAAGCCGCGTACATCGCCATCGAAAATCCAGAAGCTGCAGCAGATTTTGTCCAGGCGATTCTCGCCAGTGTTGATCACCTTGCCCGATTTCCAGCGACGGGTCGTGAAGGACGCTTACCCGGTACCCGGGAATGGGTCATGCCTGATCGACCCTATTTGATTCCCTACCGGGTTCGCCAAGGTCGGCTTCAGGTACTACGAATTTTTCATACGCGTCGCCTGCCACCGTCCAATTGGTAAAGGCCATTTTAGAAAAACCTCTAGCGTTCGATCCCCTCCCCAATCCTGCGATTCAACCAGTTCAACGCCTGATCCCCACCCCGCCGTTTATGCCACGCCAACACAAAGGTGAACGATGGAATGTGAAACGGCGGTGGCACGACAACCAATGAGGACTCATCGATTTCGCGCAATCCTCGCGATGCGACGGTAAGGATGAGGTCGGTGCCGCGGATGAGTTCCGGGGCCACGCTCCAGTGCGGCAGGCTGATGGCGACACGCCGGCGTTCGCGCAAAGCCGTCAGCGCCCGCTCGATTTCCGGGGTGCCGCTGCCGCGCATCTCCAGCAGGACGTGAGGGCGTTCCAGATAAGTGGGTAGGTCGAGCACACCATCGGCGGGCAGGGTTTTGTGGTCCACCAGGCAGGCATAGTGCTCTTCGAACAGCGGCGTGCTGCGCAATTCGTTGGGCATTTCCGGGAACACACCGGCGGCGACATCAATGTCACCGTTGAGCACCCCTTCGAGCATGCTTTCGCGGCTGCCATGGCTGATTTGCAGGTCAATGCCCGGCGCTTCGCGGCGCAACGTCCGGATCAGTCCCGGCAAGACAATGGCGGCGCCGTAGTCGGACATCGCCAGGCGGAAGGTCCGCTGGGTGGTCGCAGGATCGAAGGCGTTCGGCGCCAGCAGCGCTTGCACCTGGGCCAGGGCTTCGGCCAGCGGCGCCACCAGTTCCAGCGCTCGCGGAGTTGGTACAAGGCCGGCACCAGCGCGCACCAGCAGGGGATCGCCGAGCAGGTCACGCAATCGCGCCAGCGCATGACTGACCGCTGGCTGGCTCAAGTGCAGACGCTCGGCCGCCCGGGTCACGTGTTGCTCGCTGAGCAAGGCGTCGAGGATCACCAGCAAGTTGAGGTCGATACGTCGTAGATCATTCATCTGCTGCATGTTCTGGATAACAAAACGGAATTTAAATCTGCGCGACGAATACCCTAGAGTCCAGCAAAACCTGTTGGAGATCGATCATGAGTACGTTGCATTGGGCCGGTCTGATGGGGCTGGCGATAATCGCCGGGGCGGTGGTGCCGTTTCAGAGCGCGATCAACGTCAACCTCGGGCGCGGGTTGGGCCACCCGTTGTGGGCGACGCTCGCCTCGTTGCTGGTGAGCGTTTTGGTGTTGTTGCCGATCATCGTGGCGATGCGCTTGCCTTTGCCGTCTCTGGCATTCATCAGCAAGGCGCCGCTTTGGATGTGGGCCGGTGGCGCTTTTGGGGTGATCTTTATTTCCCTGGCATTGGTGCTGCTGCCCAAGCTGGGTGCCGCGGGGTTCATGGCATTGGCGCTGGCGGGACAAGTGGTGGCGTCGTTGTTGCTGGATCATTTCGGCTGGTTTGGGTTGGTGGAGCGACAGGTCACCTTGCCCAAGGTGTTTGGGGTGGTGCTGTTGATGGCCGGGGTGGTGTTGATTCAGTTTTTTGATGCACCGGCCAAGGGGGGGGCGACGGCGGCGGGTTGAGGGGAAAACCGAAAGTACTATGGTGTTTTTCAGTCAGTCTTCGCGGGCAAGCCCGCTCCCACAGGGAGTACACGGTCCCTGTGGGAGCGGGCTTGCTCGCGAAAGCTATTCATCTGACACCGCAGCAATCAAGCCTTGTCCAAAGTCCGCAACTTCTGCGGCAACCCCCACAGCAACAGCGCCACCGCGATCAGCGCACACACACCAATGACATACAGCGCCGGCGTGGTGCTGCCGGTCAGGTCCTTGATCCGGCCGACCATCACCGGGCTGACGATGCCGCCAAACTGGCCCAGGGTGTTGATCACCGCGATCCCGCCGGCAGCGCCCGCGCCGGCACCGGCCAGCAGTTTCGGCGGCAAGGTCCAGAAGCTCGGGATGGAGGCGATGATCCCGGCACCGAGCAGGCCCAACGCGACAATCAGGAAGGTCGTGTGGTTGGCGAAGATCCCCGCGCAAAAGAACCCGATCGCACCGACCGCCACCAGACCGGCGACAAACTTGCGTCGCTCGCCAGTAGCATCGGACAGGCGTCCGATCACCACCATGCTGATGGCACCGCAGATATAAGGGATGGCTGTCAGCAAGCCGATCATCACCGGACTCTCGGTCCCTGCGCTGCGGATCAGTTGCGGCGCCCAGAAATTCAAGCCGTAGGACGCCACCTGAATCAGGAAATAGATCAGGCCCAAGGTCAGGAAACCCGGAATCCTAAGTGCGGCGAGCAGCGAACCACCGCTCTTGTGCGGCTCATGCTGGGCGATGCGGCTGGCCAGCAAGGTCTTCTCCGAAGGCGTCAGCCAATGAGCATCTTCGATGCGATCCTTGAGCAGGGTCAGCACCAGCAAACCGAGGCCGATGCACGGCACGCCACCGAGCAGGAACAGCCAGTGCCAGCCACGCATTTGCAGCACGCCGTCGAGGTGTTGCAGCACCAGGCCCGAGAACGGCGCGCCCACCAGGCCGGCGAACGCCGACGCCAGGAACAGCATCGAGGTGATGCGCCCGCGATAGTGCTGCGGGAACCACAGGGTCAGGTAATACAGCACGCCCGGGGCAAACCCCGCCTCCATCGCACCGATCACGAAGCGCAATACATAGAACTGCCATTCGCTGTTGACGAACACCATGGCCGCCGTGGCCAGGCCCCAGGACATCATGATCCGGGCGATCCAGCGCCGGGCGCCGACCTTGTACAGCATCATGTTGCTCGGCACTTCGAAAATCACATAGCCGACCACGAACAACCCGGCACCGAGGCCGTAAGCGGTGTCGCTCAGGCTCAGGTCGGCCTGCAGTTGAAACTTGGCGAAGCTGATGTTGATGCGGTCGAAAAAGGCGAACAGGTAGCAGACCATGATCAGCGGCATCAGACGCCAGGCGACTTTGCTGACCAGGGCTTTTTCTTCGTCGTGGCTAACGGCCGGGCTCGCGCCGGCCTCCAGTGCATTAAGGCTCATTGCAGTTCTCCAGGCGGACTTCCCGTGGGTGTCCGATTGTTTTTGTTGTCTGGTTGAGGTGCTTTTTACTGTAGGAGCGAGCCTGCTCGCGATGACTGAGTCACATCCAACATTGATGTCGACTGCCTCACCGCTATCGCGAGCAGGCTCGCTCCTACAGGGGATTGGTGTCAGGTCGGGATCGGATGCAAGTCACAATTGCGTCCAGCCTTGGCCAGTTGACCAGGCACTTCATGGCCGAGCAGCGCCGGCAGTCCTCGGGACAGTTTCAGCAGCAGCGGCAAATCGATGCCGGTATGAATGCCGACTTCATCGCACAGGTTCACCAGATCCTCGGTGCAGATGTTTCCCGACGCCCCCGGCGCAAACGGGCAGCCGCCTAGGCCACCAAGGGCCGCGTCGAAGCGGCGGGCACCGGCCTCGTAGGCGGCCAGCACGTTGCACAGGCCAAGGCCGCGGGTGTTGTGAAAATGCAGGGTCAGGTCCGCCGGGGACACCCGCTGCAACACCCGGCGCACCAGCCGGTCGACCTGACGCGGATTGGCCATGCCCGTGGTGTCGGCCAGGGTGATGCCCTGGATGCCGAGTTCCTGATAGGCCTCGACGATTTGCACCACGCGGTCCTCATCGATCTTGCCTTCGAACGGGCAGCCGAAGGTGGTGGCGATGCTGGCGTTGAGTCGCACGGGACTGTCGCCAACGAACTGCACAATCTCGCCGAACGCGGCCAATGAATCTTCACAGCGCATGCGCATGTTCGCCAGGTTGTGGGTCTGGCTGGCGGACATCACCAGGTTCAGCTCATCGGCACGGCACGCCAGTGCCCGTTGCGCGCCTTTGAGGTTGGGGATCAACGCGACGTAGATCACCCCCGGTTGCCGGGTGATGCCCTTGAACACCAGTTCGCCATCGCGCAGTGCAGGAATGGCCTTGGGCGACACGAACGAACCGGCTTCGATGCGGCTGAATCCGGCCTGCGACAATTGATCGATCAGAGCAATCTTGTCGTGGGTTTCAACCCAGGTCGGCTCGATTTGCAAACCGTCGCGCGGGGACACTTCCTGCACGATCAGGCTGTCGGAATAATCGGTGATCATTGCACTACTCCTTCGACTTTCAGCCGTTCGATGTCCATCGCGGTCAGGCCCAGTTGCGCGAGGATGCCGTCGGTGTGCTGGCCCAGTCCGGGGCCGGACCAGTTCACGCCGCCGGGCGTCTCGGAGAGTTTCGGCACGATGCCCGGCATCTTCACCGTGGCACCACCGGGCAACTCGGCATTGAGCAGCATGTCCCGCGCCTGATAGTGCGGATCGGCGACGATGTCGGCCACCGAGTAGATACGTCCGGCCGGGACTTCGGCGGCCTCCAGAGCGGCCAGCACCTCATCGATTGGCAGGCTGCTGGTCCAGTGGGTGATGGCGGCGTCGAGCAGATTACTCTTGGCTGCACGCCCGTCGTTGTGGGCGAACTCCGGAGCCTCCGCCAGATCGGCGCGGCCGATGGTTTGCATCAGACGCTTGTAGATCGGATCGCTGTTGCCGGCAATCACCACGTAGGCGCCGTCGGCGGTCAGGTAAGTGTTGGACGGCGCGATGCCCGGCAAGGCGCCACCGCTGCGTTCACGCACATGGCCAAGCATGTCGTATTCCGGCACCAGGCTTTCCATGACGTTGAACACGCTTTCGGCCAGGGACACATCGACGATTTGCCCGCCACCCTGCCCGGTCTTGACCCTTAGCAGCGACATCAGCGCGCCGATCACCGCGTGCAGCGACGCCAGGGAATCGCCGAGGCTCACGCCGACCCGCGCCGGTGGCGAACCGGGGGTGCCGGTGGTGTAGCGAATCCCGCCCATGGCTTCGCCTATGGCACCGAAACCCGGACGATCACGGTATGGGCCGGTCTGGCCGTAACCGGAAATCCGCACCAGCGTCAGGTTGGGATTGAGCGCGTGCAACACGTCCCAACCGAGGCCGAGTTTCTCCAGGGCGCCGGGGCGCAGATTCTCGATCAGCACATCGGCGCTGGTCGCCAGTTGCTTGACCAGTTCGATGCCTTCAGGGGATTTGAGGTTCAGCGCCAGGGACTTCTTGTTGCGCGATTGCAGGTACCACCACAGCGAGGTGCCTTCGTGCAGCTTGCGCCATTTGCGCAGGGGATCGCCCTGGCCCATGGCTTCGATCTTGATCACCTCGGCGCCGAACTCGGCCAGCATGCGCGCCGCAAACGGCGCAGCGATCAGCGTGCCAATCTCGATCACTTTGATCGCACTCAAGGGGGCAGTCATCGCGGGGTACCTCTTGTTCTTGGAATATGTGCCAAGGCTAGAGGACAGGGGGCTCGGGAATCCAACCTTCAGTTGGCAACGGGCGTTCGCGAAATGCGAACGCTCTGGAAGCTTGTTGCGACCTCAGGTCAGTCATCGCGAGCAAGCTCGCTCCCACAGGGATCTTCAGCGCACCACAGAGCCATTGTGGGAGCGAGCTTGCTCGCGATGAGGCCGGCCCAATCAACACAACAATATCAGGCACCCCCTCGCAAATGCTCAAACAACATCCGGCTCACCGGCGACAATAACGCCTCATCGCGCACCACCAGAATCAACGCCCGGTCCGACCATTCGTCCGTCAACGGCACCGCGTGCAAACCCAGCGCCCGACCGAACAGTTCATAAGCCTTGTGCGGCAAAATGCCGATGCCCATGTTGGCCTGGACCATCCGGCACATCGCATCAAACCCCGGCACATGAATGCGCAAACGCAAAACCTTGCCGGCCTGGCGCGCCGCCGCGTGGGTGCGCATGTTGATCGAACTGGCCGCATGCAACCCAACGTAATCACTGCCCAGCGTATCGGCGAACGCCACGCTCGACCGGCTCGCCAATGGATGGTGCGGCGGCATCAACACCACCAGTTTGTCCTGGCGATACAGCACGCTGTGCAGGCCCTTGATGTCGCTGTCGATGGAACAGATCCCGAGGTCGGCCACCCCGTCGAGCACGCCCTGAATCACCCCGGCGCTGGGGCGTTCTTCGAGGTCGGTCTTGACCTGTGGGTGACGCTCGGAAAAATCCCGCAGGTCCTCGGGCAAAAACTGAATGATCGCCGACAGGTTGGCGAGCATCCGCACATAGCCGCGCACACCGTGGCTGTGCTCGCCCAGTTCAAGCCCCATTTTCTCGACGTTGAACAACATCTGCCGGGCATGGTGCAGCAGGGTTTCACCGGCCGGTGTCAGGGACATGCCCTTGGCCTGGCGCACGAACAGGCTGATGCCCAGCGCCTCCTCAAGTTCCATCAAGCGCTTGCTCGCCGCCGAGACTGCAATCGCTTCGCGCGAGGCGGCACGGGTCAGTGTGCCTTCTTCATGCACGGCGACGAACAGTTGCAGGGTGATCAGGTCGAGACGGCGGATCAGGCTTTTTTGCAGCATCGGGTACTCGGCGAAGTCGGCTCAGGCGAAACCGCAGCATAGCGTTCTTCGCCCGCGTCGTGCCGTGGTCCGGGCACCGGTCGTGATAAAGTCGCCGCCCACAGACCTTTTGCCGTGAGACGAAGACCGCAATGACCGATTTCCAGGATGTCGATGCTCAACTTGAAGACTGGAACGCCTTGCGCAGCACCACTTCGTTCAGTGGTTTGCTGGTGGGCAACGGTGCCAGTCGCGCGGTGTGGGACGATTTCGGCTACGAGTCACTGTTCGACAACGCCCGTACCGTTGAAGAAAAACCCCTGAGCCCGTCCGAGCTGAGTGTGTTCGATGCGATGCAGACCCGCAGTTTCGAGCAGGTACTGAGCGCCTTGAAAACCACCAGCCGGGTCAACAAGGCCCTGGCTGTCAGCTCCGCTGCCCCGCGCAATCGCTACTACGCGATCAAGGAAGCGCTGATCAACACGGTGCATGCGGTGCATATTCCGTGGCGGCTGGTGGTGCCCTCGACACTGGTTACCATCAATCAGGAACTGGCCAGTTACCGCACGGTGTTCACCACCAATTACGACTTGCTCAACTATTGGGCAGTGCAACACCAGCCTGAGGCGATCACCGATCTGTTCCTGGGCACCGAGCCCGGTTTCGACCTGAGCGACACGGCCACCGATAAAACCCGTTTGCTGTACCTGCACGGCGGTCTGCATCTGGTACGCAACCAGGACGGTACAGCGCGCAAGCTGATGTCGACCGAGGGCACGTTGCTGGGCAATTTCGCCATCAACAACACGATCAAGACCCTCGACGACGTGCCGCTGTTCGTCAACGAAGGGCCGAGTGCAGACAAGCTCAAGACCATTCGCAGTTCGGACTATCTGTCGTTCTGCTACGAGCAATTACTCGGTCACGGCCAGGCGCTGTGCATCTTCGGCCATGCGTTGGGGGAGCAGGACAGCCACATCATCCATGCCTTGCGCCTGGCGAAACCGCAGGTGCTGGCGATCTCGATTTACCCGCGCAGCAAGGCGTTCATCCAGCACCAGAAGCGGCATTACGCGAAGGTGTTTGAGGGGACGGGGGTTGAGTTGCGTTTTTTTGACTCCAAGAGCCATGCGTTGGGTGGCACGAAGTTATCTGTTCCAGTCGAAGTTTAGTACTGGCCGATCTGACGCTTTCGCGAGCAAGCCCGCTCCCACAGGTGACCGAGTTCCTTCAGATAAAATGCGGTCGAATGTGGGAGCGAGCTTGCTCCCACAGGGATTTGTGTTGGCTTTGAAAGCTGTACTCAAAGCACCGGCAACGTCTTGTCCTTGACCACCGTGGACGAACCGTTGGCCTTCACGCTGGCAATGCCTTTCTCCATGGCGGCATCAGAGGAATAGGCCTCGCTGCTGCCGATGATCTCGTGGTTGCCTGCCTTGAGGTTGAAATACGGGTGGCCATCCTTGGTGGTTTTCTTCTCGTAACGCTCATCCAGCGGGCTGTTGGCCTGGACCGAGGCGATGCCTTTGTCGGCGGCGGCGTGGGTGGTGTACAGCTCGCTGGTCAGAATGGTCTCGGCGTTGGCCGCCTTGAGGACAAACCTGAACTGGCCATTGCTGCTTTTGCTCACTTCATACCATCCGGACATGCTCTTTCTCCTTGGCGATTGAGAGGTTGTGCGCTTCACAGTAAAGACCAGCCTGGTGTTTCTGTCGCCTGTACCGGCCCCATCGCGGGCAAGCCCGCTCCCACAGGTTCAGCGTAATCCCTGTGGGAGCGGGCTTGCTCCGGGCGGCGTTCCGACGAAGGGGTAGACGCAGTTTTGACTACTTCACCACTGCCCGCACCACCGACAATTCCGGCGCCGACGTCCGCCGCTGGCTCAGGTACCGCGTACAACTCACCCGCAGGAATGACGCGAAATTGACCACCTCGCCGCGATAGTCCATCACCTCTTCATACAGCTTGGCGATCAACTGATTGGTGGTCATGCCATCGACTTCGGCGATTTCACTGAGGATGTCCCAGAATTGATTCTCCAGCCGCAGGGTGGTGACCACCCCGCAGATGCGCAGCGAGCGGGAGCGCGATTCGTAGAGAATCGGGTCGGCTTTGACGTACAGCTCGCACATGGACCTATCCTTCGTTACAGCGTGATTTTGGTGCCCAGCAACCCCAGGAAACCGGCCAGCCAGTTCGGGTGCGCAGGCCAGGCCGGCGCCGTGGCCAGATTGCCCTGAACATGGCCGTCCGTCACCGGAATATCGATATACGTACCGCCCGCCAGTCGCACTTCCGGAGCACAGGCCGGATAAGCGCTGCATTCGCGACCTTCGAGAACACCCGCGGCCGCCAGCAACTGCGCGCCATGGCACACGGCAGCGATCGGCTTGCCGGCCTTGTCGAATGCGCGCACCAGCTCCAGGACCTTTTCGTTCAGGCGCAGGTACTCCGGCGCACGGCCGCCCGGAATCAGCACGGCGTCATAATCGGCGGCGTCGACCTTGGCGAAATCGAAGTTCAGGGCAAACAGGTGACCGGGTTTTTCACTGTAGGTCTGGTCGCCTTCAAAGTCATGGATCGCCGTGCGCACGGTCTGGCCGGCGGCTTTGTCCGGGCAAACGGCGTGCACCGTGTGGCCGACCATCAGCAGCGCATGGAACGGCACCATCACTTCATAGTCTTCGACGTAATCACCGACCAGCATCAGAATTTTTTTCGCAGCCATGGGGAGGACTCCTCTGGAAGTGGGCTTGCAGGAGTATTCAAGGTAGTCCCATTGCGCAGGTGTGGGTAATAACCAGCTACTACCGTGTAATCGTTCTTCGCGAGCAGGCTCGCTCCCACAAGGACGACACAATCCCTGTGGGAGCGAGCCTGCTCGCGAAGAGGCCCGCAAACTGTACGGATAAGTCTGTGCCTAGCTGTAACAGCGGACAACCCACGGTTTATGGCTATATGAAGCCCTACCCCATTTCCCAATATTCCGGTTGCCATCATGTCTTCGCGCGAAAACACCGGCATGGCCCTGGGCCTGCTCGGCGTTGTGATCTTCAGCCTCACCCTGCCCTTCACGCGGATCGTCGTGCAGGAACTGCACCCGCTGCTCAATGGCCTGGGCCGGGCACTGTTTGCGGCTGTTCCGGCGGCGTTGCTGCTGTTGTGGCGCCGGGAAAAATGGCCGACCTGGAAGCAGGTCAAAGGCCTGACGCTGGTGATGGCCGGGGTGATCCTCGGTTTCCCGGTATTGTCGGCCTGGGCCATGCAAACCTTGCCGGCATCCCACGGTGCGCTGGTCAACGGTTTGCAGCCGCTGTGCGTGGCGCTGTACGCCGCGTGGTTGTCCCATGAGCGGCCTTCGAAAGCCTTCTGGGCCTGCGCCGCATTGGGCAGTGCGTTGGTGCTCGGTTATGCACTGATCAGCGGTGCCGGCAGTATCCAGGCCGGTGACTTGCTGATGCTTGGCGCCATTGCAGTGGGCGGATTGGGCTACGCCGAGGGAGGCCGACTGGCCAGGGAGATGGGCGGCTGGCAGGTGATCTGCTGGGCGCTGGTGCTGTCGACGCCGCTGCTGATCGGCCCGGTGGTGTATCTGGCGCTGCAGCATCAGGGCGAGATTTCCGCCAAGACCTGGTGGGCCTTCGGTTATGTCTCGCTATTTTCACAGTTCATCGGCTTCTTCGCCTGGTACGCCGGGCTGGCCATGGGCGGCATTGCCCGGGTCAGTCAGATCCAGTTGCTGCAGATCTTCTTCACCATCGCCTTCTCGGCGCTGTTCTTCGGTGAACATGTGGAGCCGATTACCTGGCTGTTTGCTGGCGGGGTGATCGTGACGGTGATGCTCGGACGCAAGACAGCGATCAAACCAAGTGTGGGAGCGAGCCTGCTCGCAAAGGGGTCGTCACATCCAACATAGGTGTTGAATGTCGGTCCGCAATCGCGAGCAAGCTCGCTCCCACAGAGGGTCAGCTCAAATAACCGTCAGCGCGCAGCAACGTTTCCAGACAATGTTCGCTGATGTGATAGAAGTCCTTCAGCTCCTGAATCTTCGCCAGCAACTGGGCCGGGTCCACCGGCTCGGCGCGTTTGACCGCCAGGATCATCTTGTTCTTGTTGGTGTGGTCCAGCGAGATGAACTCGAACACCTTGGTCTCGTAGCCGCAGGCCTCGAGGAACAGCGCGCGCAGACTGTCGGTGACCATCTCCGCCTGCTGGCCCAGGTGCAAGCCGTATTGCAGCATCGGCTTGAGCAGCGCCGGGCTCTGGATCTGCAGGCGGATCTGTTTGTGGCAGCACGGCGAGCACATGATGATCGCCGCGCCGGAACGGATGCCGGTGTGGATCGCATAGTCGGTGGCGATGTCGCAGGCATGCAGGGCGATCATCACGTCCAGCTCGCTCGGCGCCACGCTGCGCACGTCACCGCACTTGAACACCAGGCCGGGGTGTTCAAGCCTGGCAGCCGCGGTGTTGCACAGGGTGACCATGTCTTCACGCAGCTCGACACCGGTCACTTCGCCTTCGGCCTTCAAGGTGTTGCGCAGGTAATCGTGGATGGCGAAGGTCAGGTAGCCCTTGCCCGAACCGAAGTCCGCCACCCGCACCGGCTTGTCCAGCGCCAGGGGTGACGACGTCAGCGCATGGCTGAACACTTCGATGAACTTGTTGATCTGCTTCCACTTGCGCGACATCGCCGGGATCAGCTCGTGCTTGCTGTTTGTCACACCGAGGTCGGCGAGAAACGGCCGGCTCAGGTCAAGAAAACGGTTTTTCTCACGGTTGTGCTCGGCCGATGGCACTTCGCGCAATTGCTGAGGTTGGCTCTTGAACAGTGATGACTTGCCTTTTTTGCTGTATTCGAGCTGGGCTTCGTCAGTCAACGACAACAAATGCGCATTTTTGAACGACGCCGGCAGCAGCCCGGCAATACTCGCCACGCCGTCGGCCAGCGGCAGGTTCTTGGTGATATCGCGGGTCTTGTAGCGGTAGACAAAAGACAGGCAAGGCTGCGCCTTGACCGTCACCGGTTTGATGATGATTCGCTGCAGGTCCGTTTCATCGCCCACGTACTTGGCCAGCACCAGTTTGATGAACGCATTGTGCTCGAGGCTGGTTTGCAGCAGGTCGATGAACTGAGCGTGATGATCCGGCGCGAGGCTGGCGGGAGTGGCGGTGACGGACATGGAAAAACGGCCTCAGGCGATGCAAATCGGAGAATGCCGGTATTTTAAGGGGGACGAGGACTTTGGGCACGGGGTTATTTTGCGGCAGGTCCCAGTCATGCAGCCCAGGACCTCAATACAAGCGTTGAAACCTCAGGGTTCCACCAGGCGAAGCCTGCGGTTATTCGGTGAGTTAATGATGTGTTTGACGATCAGCCCCACTGGCACTGCCCAGGTCAGGCCATTGGCAGGATCAGTCACCACGGCGACCGTTTCGGAACTGGCATCGATGTCCAGGCGCCGCCGGTCGTTGCACGACTTGAGTACGCCATAGGCACGGCTGACCAGCCTTTCCGCCAGGTGCATCGGCACATCCATATTCTGCAGATGCTTCACCGCTCGACAAAACAGGATCTGATCATCGATCCCCCCTTCACTTTCATGACGCCCCAGAAACGCCTGGGCTATCGCCAATAGCTCCTCATTCAGACCTGCATTTTCATCGGTAATCTTCATGCTCACGTCTCCTGCGGCACTTCTGTCGTGGCAGGACTGACTGCAACGGGCCGGGCGGCACGACGCAAATCGGGCCCGGCGCAAGGCAGGCGCACGGCCGGATTGGGCATGCCACTGGGCGAAAGTTCATGGGTCATTTCAAATTCGGCACGAACGGACCAGCCGCAAGCTTCCGACGTGCATTGCAGATACGCCACCCGCAGGAAAATATGCCGGCCTTCGCTGGTGCGGATGCGCATCCTGCTCAAGCAGTGCGGGCACACCATTTTATAAGTACTCATGCTTGATTCCCGAGGGTCATTGGGTGGCAATCAACCTGATCAAACGCAATACTACTTGAGACGTTCATCGTGGCGCTGCGGACTTGCGGATAGTGTCTGCCAGACATAAGGAAGTGCATCGGGCAGACGCGTAATGGGTTCGAGCCATGCTCGTAGGAAATCACCCTGATACCATTAAGAAGTTTCGACATCGTATTCTTCTGACTCATCTTTGATGATTGATTACTTATTATGAAAAAAAGTACTCATTACGCATAAATTAGGCACTCAAAAAGCATATGTCAAAAGGAAGAGGCTCAAATTGCGTAGCAAAAAATCACAAGCCGTTTTGGCTCGACTAAAGCAAGTTACTGGCACAAAAACCGATGCTTCTTTATCTTCCGCGCTACAGATCAGCCCGCAGACACTTAGTAGCTGGAGAGGCCGCGATAGCACGCCATACTCATTATGCGTAGAAATCGCACAAACGCGGGGAATCTCCCTTGACTGGTTGCTGCTGGGTGAAGGGCCGGTCCTGAGACAAACAGTTACTGATTCTTCGGAGGCTGATCAGGCAAGCACAACACGGGAAGACACCATTCTCGCGCTCTGGCGGTTGCTCGACGAAGCTGATCGCTGCGCCATACAAAACGCACTCGAGGAAAAGCAACGACTGCGTGATATGGAACTCAGACTTTCCGAAATGGCCTCTATTCTTGCAACACTTAAAACCTCAACTGAAACTTGATGACATATGTCATCAGAAGTTTCATTGCTTCAAGACGTGCCACGGGCAACAGGTATAAATGCGCTGATAACACGCCAGCCTGTACCCACACCAGGGCAAGCCTTTGACGAACCATCATTTTCGCCCTCTCAGGTGTCGAATGATTTCGCCAATACCGGCGCTATCGATCCATTGCATGAGCTTGATGCTGATAGGAATAACGACCAGTGCGCAAAGAAAGGCTGTCACACCTCCTGTCAGAAAAGGCGCCAGCGGATGTGCGACAGGTGTAAAGAGGTAACCGACACCTGCAGACAGCAACCAGGAACCAATGCGCTGCCAGGCCTTGAAGTCAGTGCGAGTGGTCGTGACCAGCCACGCTCCGAGCATTGCACCGAACAGTGCCTCGCCATCAACGACTGGCAGCGTTGCAATCCCCATTCCCAACATGAGCCCACTGATACCGTTGTAGGTCGAATCAGTCAGGCTCATGCGCACCTCGCGCAACGACCGAGTCCACGATGATCGCTCCCGACTCGATGGCCTTGAGCAAGGCGGAACTGCGCGAACTGACAGCGAACTTTCGGCGAATATTGGCGAAGTGAAAATTGACGGTAGATTCCGCGCAATTCTCGATCCTGGCGATTTCCCAGGAAGTCTTGCCCTTGAAACACCACATCAGGATTTGAGTTTCTTTCGCCGTCAGCTTCGCCGTTGGCGTACTTCCCTCTCCGTCAGGAACTACCCGTGCCAAAGAGTCATTCGATTGTTGGGTTGACATAAGAATCCCTCTTCGCGGGAACGCCCGTCGCTGGGCGTCCACTGATTAGAGAGAAATACTGATGGCAAGGCCGAACCCGGACAATTAACGGGAGTTGTAGCGGCGCGCGCTACATAACGCGATGAAAAGTCTTAGCCGAGCACCACCAACCGGTTCGGCAATTCATTGCGCACATGGGTCACCGGCACATGCACCTTGAGCAGCTCGCCACAGGCTTCGACGCAGCTGACAAACCCTTGCAGCGTCTGCCCCTGCTTTACCTGCTGAGTGAACGTGGCGACGATCGCGTCCCAGTTCTTGTTGTCCAGGCGACTGGAAATCCCTTCATCCACCAGGATCTCCACGTAACGCTCAGCTTCGGAAACGAAAATCAGCACGCCGGTGCTGCCCTCGGTGTGGTGCAGGTTCTGTTCCAGAAACTGCCGGCGCGCCAGGTTCGAGGCACGCCAGTGGCGCACCGAGCGCGGGATCAGATGGGTGGTGACTTTCGGCAGACGGAACACCAGGCACAGCACGATGAAGATGGCCCATTGCACCAGCAGCAGGCTGTGCAGGGTCAGCCAACCGGTGAAGTAATGCACGATGCCCGGTACCAGCAGCGCCAGCAGACTGGCCCACAGCAACGGGATGTACGCATAGTCGTCGGCACGGGCCGCGAGTACGGTCACCAGTTCTGCGTCGGTCTCGCGCTCGACCCGGGCAATGGCCTCGGCCACTTTGCGTTGTTCGTGTTCAGTCAGTAATGCCATGTCGTGAAGTGCCTGCTCATTTTTATTATCACCAGCCGCCGGACGAACCGCCCCCGCCGAAACTGCCCCCGCCGCCGCTGAAGCCTCCCCCTCCACCGCCGCCGCCAAACCCACCACCGCCAAAGCCGCCCCCGGATCCACCGGAGCCGCCCCGGCCGGCGGGAAGGATACCGAGCATCTGGGACACAAAAACAGTCAGGATGAACAACATCACCAAAAACACGAACAAACCGGGATGTCGCGCGATGAAATCGTCCCCCGGATCACCTCTGGATTCATACGCCGTGGAGGGTTCGTCCAAGGGATTGCCGCCCAGCACCACCAGCATTGCTGCCACGCCGTCACTGATGCCTTTACTGAAATTGCCGGTCTTGAACGCCGGGGTGATGACCTGGTTGATGATCACCGAACTCTGGGCATCGGTCAGGCGATCCTCCAGGCCGTAACCGACTTCGATACGCAACCGGCGCTCGTCCCGGGCGATGATCAGCAAGGCGCCGTTGTTCTTGTCCTTCTGCCCGATGCCCCAGTGGCGGCCGAGTTGGTAACCGAAGTCGGCGATGTCGGTGCCTTGCAAATCCGGCAAAGTCACGACCACAAGCTGCTCGCCGGTGGCTTGCTCATGGGCCTGAAGTTGTTGGGTGAGCTGCTGGCGCACCGATGGCTCGATCATCTGCGCGTTGTCGACCACCCGCCCGGTCAGCGCCGGGAAGCTCAGCTCGGCCCGGGCCGTGATCGCCACCACCCACAACAACAGCAACAGGCCTGTTTTCAGGACGCGCATTGGCAACCTCTTGCGTGGTGACGCCGATTAACGCTGTTCAGAATTTGACCTCGGGGGCCTTTTCCGACCCCGGTGTGGCTTCGAAGGTCTCGCGCACCGGCAGGTCGCTGTACATCACGGTGTGCCACAGGCGACCGGGGAACGTGCGGATCTCGGTGTTGTACTTCTGCACCGCGAGGATGAAATCGCGCCGGGCCACGCTGATGCGGTTCTCGGTGCCTTCCAGTTGCGACTGCAAGGCGAGAAAGTTCTGGTTGGCCTTCAGGTCCGGATACCGCTCGGAGACCACCATCAATCGGCTCAAGGCGCCGCTGAGCTGGTCCTGGGCCTGTTGGTACTGCTTGAGCTTTTCCGGGTTGTCGAGGGTCGAGGCATCCACCTGGATCGACGTGGCCTTGGCCCGGGCCTCGATGACGGCGGTCAGGGTTTCCTTCTCGTGGGCCGCATAGCCCTTGACGGTTTCCACCAGGTTGGGAATCAGGTCGGCGCGCCGCTGATACTGGTTCTGCACCTGGCCCCAGGCGGCTTTGGCCTGTTCATCGAGGGTGGGGATGTTGTTGATGCCGCAGGCGGTCAGCAAAGTGGCCAGCACCAGCAGCGTGGCGACCTGCAGGCGCGAACGGTAGGTTGGACTTACATTCATCAGGCTGACGCTCCCTTGTACATTTCATGAAAAAACCGACCGTGAAACCTACTGAGCCGGCTCTTGGGGCATAATCGCCCGCGCCTCTGGATTGCAACGGGCCGATGGGCTAAAAAGAGGCCCTGCGCGAAAACGCATCCGCCATCTGGCTGTGGTTTTTTGGCTCTGGTCTTTTGAGCCGGCACCCGAACAACAATAGACGCTCCCTAAATTTTGGCTGGCCGGCGTGTGCATCGCCGTTTGGGCCCTTGAGAAAACTATTCATGAAGAAGCTGTGTTTGCTGGGCCTGTTCGTCAGCCTGGCCAGTCATAACGTTTTGGCCGCCACGACGCCCGCACCCCTGGAGAACAAGGAAGCCTTTGTCAGCAACCTGATGAAGCAAATGACCCTCGATGAAAAAATCGGCCAGCTGCGCCTGATCAGCATCGGCCCGGAAATGCCGCGCGAAATGATCCGCAAGGAAATCGCGGCAGGCAACATCGGCGGTACGTTCAACTCGATCACCCGCCCGGAAAACCGGCCGATGCAGGACGCGGCCATGCGCAGCCGCCTGAAGATCCCGATGTTCTTCGCCTACGACGTGATCCACGGCCACCGCACCATTTTCCCGATCCCGCTGGCCCTGGCCTCGAGCTGGGACATGGACGCCATCGGCCTGTCCGGGCGCATTGCCGCCAAGGAAGCCGCGGCTGACAGCCTCGACATCACCTTCGCGCCGATGGTCGACATCTCCCGCGACCCGCGCTGGGGCCGCACCTCCGAAGGCTTCGGCGAAGACACCTACCTGGTGTCGCGCATTGCCGGCGTGATGGTCAAGGCGTTCCAGGGCACGGGGGCGAACGCAGCCGACAGCATCATGGCCAGCGTCAAGCACTTCGCCCTGTACGGCGCGGTCGAAGGTGGCCGCGACTACAACGTGGTCGACATGAGCCCGATCAAGATGTACCAGGACTACCTGCCACCGTACCGCGCCGCCATCGATGCCGGCGCTGGCGGGGTCATGGTCGCGCTGAACTCGATCAACGGCGTGCCGGCCACCGCCAACACCTGGCTGATGAACGACCTGCTGCGCAAGGAGTGGGGCTTCAAGGGCCTGGCGGTCAGCGACCACGGGGCGATTTTCGAGTTGATCAAGCACGGCGTCGCCG
Source organism: Pseudomonas sp. KH_046_1 (assembly GCF_057839025.1). Lineage (NCBI taxonomy): Bacteria > Pseudomonadati > Pseudomonadota > Gammaproteobacteria > Pseudomonadales > Pseudomonadaceae > Pseudomonas > Pseudomonas sp. KH_046_1. The sequence goes on along the minus strand of NZ_CM174481.1, from coordinate 1,447,029 downwards.
CCGACGGTCGCGAAGCGGCGAAGCTGGCGATCAAGGCCGGCATCCACATGAGCATGAACGACACCCTGTACGGCAAAGAGCTGCCAGGGCTGCTGAAGGCCGGCGAGATCCAGCAGAGCGATATCGACAACGCCGTGCGTGCGGTACTGGGCGCCAAGTACGACATGGGTCTGTTCAAGGACCCGTACTTGCGCATCGGCAAGGCCGAGGATGATCCGGTCGAACCCTACGCCGACAGCCGCCTGCACCGCGCCGAGGCCCGTGATGTGGCGCGTCGCAGCCAGGTGCTGCTGAAAAACCAGAATGACACTCTGCCACTGAAGAAAACCGCGAAAATCGCCCTGGTCGGTCCGCTGGCCAAGGCACCCATCGACATGATGGGCAGCTGGGCCGCCGCCGGTAAGCCGGCGCAATCGGTAACCCTGTTCGACGGCATGACCAACGCCCTGGGCGACAAATCGACACTGATCTACGCCCGTGGCGCCAACATCACCAGCGACAAGAACATCCTCGGCTACCTGAACTTCCTCAACTTCGACGCCCCGGAAGTGGTGGATGACCCGCGCCCGGCGAACGTGCTGATCGACGAAGCGGTGAAAGCGGCCAAGGATGCTGATGTGGTGGTTGCCGCCGTCGGCGAGTCCCGTGGCATGTCCCACGAATCGTCGAGCCGCACCGACCTGAACATCCCGGAAAACCAGCGCGAGCTGATCCGTGCCCTGAAAGCCACCGGCAAACCGCTGGTACTGGTGTTGATGAACGGCCGTCCACTGACGATCCTCGAAGAGAAGGAACAGGCTGACGCGATCCTGGAAACCTGGTTCACCGGCACCGAGGGCGGCAACGCCATCGCCGACGTGCTGTTCGGCGACTACAACCCGTCGGGCAAACTGCCGATCAGCATCCCGCGCTCGGTAGGCCAGATTCCGACCTACTACAACCACCTGACCATTGGCCGGCCGTTCACTCCGGGCAAGCCGGGCAACTACACCTCGCAGTACTTCGATGACACTACAGGTCCCCTGTACCCGTTCGGCTATGGCCTGAGCTACACCGAGTTCAGCCTGAGCGACATGGCCCTGTCGTCGACCACACTGAACAAGACCGGCAAGCTCGACGCCAGCGTCACGGTGAAAAACACCGGCAAGCGCGACGGCGAAACCGTGGTGCAGTTGTACATCCAGGACGTGGCAGGCTCGATGATCCGCCCGATCAAGGAACTGAAGAACTTCCAGAAAGTAATGGTCAAGGCTGGCGAGCAGAAAGTCGTGCACTTCACCATCACTGAGGACGACCTGAAGTTCTACAACACCCAGCTCAAGTACGCGGCGGAGCCGGGCAAGTTCAACGTGCAGATCGGCCTGGATTCAGAGGACGTGACGCAGCAGAGTTTTGAGTTGCTGTAATCCCGGCAACAACGCAATACAAATGTGGGAGCGGGCTTGCTCGCGAAGACGGAGTGTCAGTCAATGATGATGTCGACTGACAGATCGCTTTCGCGAGCAAGCCCGCTCCCACATTTGGTTTCTGGTGTCTAAAAGATCGGCGTCAACCCCGTCGATCCAGCAGATTCACCACCAGCCGATCCACCCATCCCCACACTCGCTGTTTGACCCGCCGCCACAGTGGCCGACGCTTCCATTCTTCCAGACTGACTTGCTCACTCAACCCGAAGTCCCGTTCGAAACTCGCGGCTACCGCTCGGGTCAATCCGGGGTCCAGTGCTTCCAGGTTGGCTTCCAGGTTGAAGCGCAGGTTCCAGTGATCGAAGTTGCACGAGCCGATGCTCACCCAGTCATCGATCAGGACCATTTTCAGGTGCAGGAAACACGGCTGGTATTCGTAAATCGTCACCCCGGCCCTGAGCAGTCGCGGGTAGTAGCGATGGCCGGCATAGCGCACGGATGGGTGATCGGTACGGGGGCCGGTCAGCAGCAACCGCACATCGACGCCCCGGGCAGCCGCCCGGCGCAGGGAGCGACGGACTTTCCAGGTCGGCAAAAAGTACGGCGTGGCCAGCCAGATCCGTCGCTGACCGCTGTTCAGGGCTCGCACCAGCGACTGCAGAATGTCCCGGTGTTGACGGGCGTCGGCATACGCTACCCGGCCCATGCCCTCGCCTATCGACGGCACTCGTGGCAGGCGCGGCAAACCGAAATGCGAGGCCGATCGCCAGGCACGTCGATGGCGGTTGGCAATCCACTGACGATCGAACAGCAGTTGCCAGTCGAGCACCAGTGGGCCGGTGATCTCCACCATCACTTCGTGCCATTCGCTGACGTCTTCGCCCGGCGTCCAGAATTCATCAGTGACTCCGGTGCCGCCGACCACGGCCAGGCTCTGGTCCACCAGTAACAGCTTGCGGTGATCGCGGTAGAAGTTGCCGACCCAGCGCCGCCAGCTCAGCCGGTTGTAGAAACGCAGTTCCACCCCGGCAGCCATCAGCCGCTGGCGCAAGGTCAGGGTAAAAGCGAGGCTGCCGTAATCATCGAACAGGCAGCGTACCCGCACACCGCGCTCGGCGGCCTGCACCAAGGCCTGGACCATGGCTTCGGCGCAGGCGCCCGCCTCCACCAGATACAACTCCAATTCAACCTGTTCTTCGGCGCGGGCAATCGCTACCAGCATGCGCGGGAAAAACTGCGGACCGTCGACCAGCAGTTCGAAGTGGTTGCCTTCACGCCATGGAAAAATCGCTCCGGCCATGTCAGCGCGCCGTGAATATCAGTACCGCACTCACCGGTACTGAAAGACTGATCGCCGACAAACCGGCCAGTTTGCGCAACGAATCCAGGCCGGGAGCCAAATCGAAATCTTCGGCGTTGATCACCAGCGGTTCGAGGGTCACCACCTGAAAGCGTCGATCATCGAGACGGGTCGCCAGCAGTTCGGCGTGGTACTCGTGTTGCTTGCCGTGCAGGTCGACAGTCAGCGGCAGGCGCAACTCCAGCTGTGCGCCGGGAGCGAGGTCGTTGATCGGGCGCAGATCGATTTTCGTGGTGATCAAGGCGTCGGGAAACCGGTCGATCTGGAACAGTTCCTTGCGCATGCGCTCATCGCGCAACGGGATGCCGCTGTTGATCGACTCCAGTTCGACTTCGACCTGCGCCAGCCCCTCGGGGTCGACCTTGCCGTGCAACACCAGAAAGCGCTGCACTTCAGAGACATTGGCATTCTTGGTGCTGACGAACGACAGGCGTGAGGATTCGCCATCCAGGTACCAATCGGCACGGGCCGACAACGCGGCGCCGGCCAGCAGCAGGAACGTGAGGGTTTGGAAGGTGGAGCGCTTGAACATAGAGACTCGTGGGGCAGATAAACCTGTGCTGAACCTTAACTGGCTTGTCACAGGTTGCAAACTTTCTGTTGCTCTTTGAACACATTCCCTGGGGCAAGTGAGCTTTTGTGGCGAGGGGGCTTGCCCCCGTTGCGCTGCGAAGCAGTGCTGAAATCTACAACGCATTAAGTCTGATTCATCGGGGAGGATGGCTTTGCGTCTGCTTCGCAGCCGAACGGGGGCAAGCCCCCTCGCCACAGAAGCCCGCGCCCGGTCTCAGTCAAGGCTGCAAGCGACAGCCCTGGCGCTCGCCGATCCACACCGCGCTGTTGCTGCGCCCCATGCCACTGACCGTGACGCGTTTGCCGGCCGGGTCATCGGTAAAGCCGCTGGCGGGCAGCCACTGTTTCACATAACCCTGACAGTACTCGGCGTCGTTGTTCATCACGTAGCGGCACGAACAGTATTCCTTGGCGGTGTAGGCGCTGATGATGTCGGGGAACGCCAACAGCGCCACCCGCTCGTGCCAGACCCAGCCGAGCAAGGCGATCAGCAGGATCAGCAACAGGGAACTGACTGGTCGACGGCGAATGAAACTGCTCATGGCTGCACCTTCCCGGCAAAGGCCTTGAGCGCGAGCTGGAGCAATTGGTTGTGCCGGTAACTGCCGTCGCGGTCATCGCCATAGCGGACGATCACCAGTTGTTCACTGGGGATCACGTACATCGCCTGGCCCCAATGACCCAGTGCGGCGAAGGTATCGGCGGGGGCATCGGGCCAGGGTCGTGCGGCGCCCTCTACGGCTCGATTGAGCCACCACTGACCGCCGGGGACGGCATCGTCTTGATCGGCGTGATAGTGAGCGAACGGCTCACGGTTGAACGCCACCCAGTCCTTGGGCAGCAGTTGCTTGTCTGCCCAGCGACCCTCGCGGGCCATCAACAGACCGACCCGGGCCAGATCCCGTGCGGTGAGGTAGGCATAGGACGAAGCGACGAAAGTGCCCGTGGCATCGGTTTCCCAAACGGCATGGCGAATGCCCAGCGGTTCGAACAGCGCAGTCCACGGATAGTCGGGATAGCGGCTGGGACCGACGATGGTTTTCAGCGCGGCGGACAACAGGTTGCTGTCACCGCTGGAGTAGCGAAATGCCTGGCCGGGCGCTGCGTACTCCGCATGGGCCGCGGTGAACGCGGCCATGTCGTGGTGACCGCGGGTGTAGAGCATGGCCACCACCGAAGACTTCAGCGGTGCGTATTCATAGTCCTCTTGCCAATCCAGGCCCGAGGCCCAGTGCAGCAGGTCGGCCATGGTCATGTCGGGGTATTTTTGCAGGGGCGGATAAAACTTCGCCACAGGGTCGCTGAGTTTGAACAGCCCTTCGCCGTAGGCCACACCGAGGACCGTAGCCATCAGGCTCTTGCTGATCGACCAGGTCAGGTGCGGCGTCTCGGCCGTCGTCGGACTGGCGTAGCGTTCGTAAATCAACTGGCCGTCGCGGATCACCAACAAGGCATCGGTGCGGATGCCCTGACGAGTAGTGTCATCGCGGGATGGGAAGGCATAGGCTTCCAAGGCTTGAAGCCCCGGGCCGGTCGGCGTCGGGGCGGTCGGCCATTGCTCGGCGGGCCAGCTTTCGGCCCGGGCCGTGAGGCTGAGCAACAGCAGGAAAATCAGGGACAAGCCTTTGGGCATGGCGGGGGCTCGGAGATTGAACCTGCTGAGCCTAGTCGAGGTTGATGACAGTTCAGAAATTTGTGCTGCCAATCAGTCCGTCTTCGCGGGCAAGCCCGCTCCCACAGGGATCTGGCTAACACCGAAGATCCAATGTGGGAGCGGGCTTGCTCGCGAAGAGGCCAGTCAGGGCAGTGAAGATTCCGCCAATGCCTTGGCCAACCTCTTCCCCCGAGCCCCCGCCGCCAACTCCATCACCGCCTGATCCCGCTGCCACATCGTCGCCCACTCTGGAGGCCCTCCAGCCAGCGCCTCACTCACCTCAGCCTTGAGCCCATCGAACTGTGCAAACAACCCGCCAAGCAACACATGCCCGGCCGGATGGGTCGGTGGCTGGCGGCTGGTTTCCGCGCACCCCGCCAATACCCCCAGCAACCGCAGTTGCAAGCCTTGCGGCCAATCGCATTCCTGACCGACGCCATACAACCACGCCGTCATGGCGCTCAGCACATAGATGTCTTCCAGCGTGCGGAACGGTTTGACATACGCATCCCAACCATCCCCCGCCAGCAATTCGCACAGCGCGTTATCCAGAAACAAACGGCCATGGCTGATGTCCGGCATCAACGGGATCGGCGCCAGTTTTTCCACCCGCACACCCGGCTCATCGCGATAGATCACCGCCAGGCTCAAGCGTGGATCGGCGCCGGGATCCTCGCTGCGCGCCGCCACCAGCAGCCAGTCGGCGGCATGACCTGCGGTGACGAAATCCTTGCGTCCGCTCAGGCGCAAACCGCTCAGTCGGGTTTGCATGTCGGCCGGGCGCAGGCTGCGTTGTTCGGTGGCACACAGCGCGCCCAGGCTCAGTGGCGCGCTCGGCCAGAGCATGCGCAAGGCCGCCTGATACCCCACCAGGAACGCTAGCCCCGGCGTCGCCATCAACCGCCCGCCAAGCACCGCCAATTCAAACGGCGCGACCGTGCCCAACTGCTGCAACAAAGTCGCGAAACCTTCGGCCAGATCCGGGTTGGCGGGCAAGCGATCACGGCGGTTCAACAGGGTTTGCCAGGGCATAAGAGGCTCCTCGAGGGCTGTCATATAAGCATCACCAAAGCTTAATGGCGATGACACCGGGGCTACATAGCCTGACTTTGCACAACACGGCTAGACAAAGAAAGTCGATTCGCTGTAGCCCAAAGACGGGTGAGCAGCCCGCACGGAGATTCGTCATGACTCAGATCGCCCGCATCAGCGACACCGGCAACGAACGCCGCCTGCAAGCCGAACGCCTGGTGGGTGCCGAGGCTTTGCAGGAAGCCCAGGCCTTGCGCTTCAACGTGTTCAGCGGCGAATTCAACGCCAGACTCAAGGGTGCTGAACTGGGTCTGGACATGGACGACTACGACGTTCACTGCGCCCACATCGGCGTGCGTGACTTGAATACCGGCCGTCTGGTGGCAACCACCCGTTTGCTCGATCACACGGCGGCCAGCAGCCTGGGCAAGTTCTACAGCGAAGAAGAATTCAGCCTCCACGGCCTGGTGCACCTGCAAGGCCCGATCCTGGAAATCGGTCGCACCTGCGTCGACCCGGCCTACCGCAACGGCGGCACCATCGCCGTGCTCTGGGGCGAACTGGCGGAAGTCCTGAACCAGGGCGGCTACAGCTACCTGATGGGCTGCGCGAGTATTCCGATGCAGGATGGCGGCGTGCAGGCCCACGCGATCATGCAGCGTCTGCGCGAACGCTACCTATGCACCGAACACCTGCGCGCCGAGCCGAAAAACCCGCTGCCGAGCCTGGACATCCCGTCGAACGTGATTGCCGAAATGCCACCGCTGCTCAAGGCCTACATGCGCCTGGGCGCGAAGATCTGTGGCGAGCCATGCTGGGACGAAGACTTCCAGGTCGCCGACGTGTTCATCCTGCTCAAGCGCGACGAACTCTGCCCGCGTTACGCCAAACACTTCAAGGCGGCTGTGTAATGAGCCGGTTGCGGGTGTACGCGCGAATCGCGCGAGTGCTGGTGGTGGTGACGCTGGGCCTGGGCATGGCCAGCGTGTTCGGGGTGTTCGAGCGCCTGGGCATGGCCCATTCGATGGCACGTCGTCAGCGCTGGTCGCGGTTTTTCATGGCCCGCCTGAGCAACGCCCTGCCCTTTGACGTGACCGTGCACGGCGAGCTGCCGAAGACGCCGATGCTCTGGGTCAGCAACCACGTGTCCTGGACCGACATCCCGCTGCTGGGCATGCTCACGCCGCTGTCGTTCCTGTCCAAGGCCGAAGTGCGCACCTGGCCAGTAGCGGGTTGGTTGGCGGCCAAGGCCGGCAGCCTGTTTATCCGCCGTGGCTCGGGTGACAGCCAGTTGATCCGCAAGCAGATGACCCGTCACCTGGAACAGGCACACCCCCTGCTGATGTTCCCGGAAGGCACCACCACCGATGGCCGTTCGCTGCGTACTTTCCATGGCCGCCTGCTGTCCGCCGCCATCGATTCCGAAGTGGCCATGCAGCCGGTGGCGATTCGTTATGTGCGTGACGGCGAGCCTTGCACGTTGGCGCCGTTCATTGGCGACGATGACTTGCTGTCGCATCTGATGCGGTTGTTTGCCAATGACCGTGGCGGCGTGGAGATTCATCTGCTCAAGCCGATCGCTTGCGAAGGTCGGGAGCGCGCGGCATTGGCGTTCGAGGCTCAGCAGGCGGTGCAGAAGGTGTTGTTTGGTGCTGTCGTTGAACCTCAGCGGGCACCGATGCGTCCTGCCATTGCGGCATAAAAACCCCCCCCTGTAGGAGCGAGCCTGCTCGCGATAGCGGATTAACATTCAACGATGATGCTGAATGACAGACCGCAATCGCGAGCAGGCTCGCTCCTACAGTGGTTTTATGGTGTTGAATAGTTCCGGGCAAAATCCTGTAGCTGCGGATAGAACAACCGAAAATCCTCGCTCAACGGTTCATACAACCGCCGCAACTCCTGCATCGCCGCCGCCAGCTCTTCCGGCCGGGTCAGGCGCCGCGAAATCCCGCGCAATACCTGCTCCAGCACTTCGAACTCCTGATACGAACCCAACCAGTCATTGGCCACCATGTACGGCGCAATCTTCGCCAGCCGCTCCGGCAGTTGTCGTTCGCTGGACAGCACGCGGTACACGTCTGAAGTGAACAGCTCCAGCGGTCGGTCGGCGTACAGCGTCCAGTCACGAGCCAGGCAATGGTCGAAAAACACGTCGAGCACGATCCCCGCGTAGCGACGCCGGGTCAGGGAGAAACGCGACAGCGCGACGTCGACCAGCGGATGGCGATCGGTGAACACGTCGATGCTGCGGTGCAACTGGATAGCCCCCTCGATTTCCGGTGCGAACTGCCCTTGCAGCCGTCCCTTGACGAAATCGCCATACAGACTGCCGAGCAATTGGCCGGGACGCTGGCCACCGAGGTGAAGATGTGCGAGATAGTTCATGGGCGCAGCTTAGCACTGCCCTCTTGTCTTGTTACACTCAACATATCGCTATAACTCGATATACCGAAATGTGAGCTGGTCAGAGCCAAATCATATTTGTATATCGCGAAATACCGATTTAAAATTCGCCTCATCGCGATATAGCGTTTTAAACATCACGAGCCCACATCATGACCATCAATCTCGACGAAATAATAAAAGCCCTGGCACACCCAGTACGGCGAGAAATCCTGCACTGGCTCAAGGACCCGACCGTCGAATTTCCCGACCAGTCCCACAGTAACGAGCACGGCGTTTGCGCCGGGCAGATCGATCAACGTTGCGGCCTGTCGCAGTCCACGGTGTCCGCACACCTGGCGACCCTGCAACGCGCCGGCCTGATCAGCAGCCGCAAAGTCGGCCAGTGGCATTTTTTCAAACGCAACGAGGAAACCATTCAGGAGTTCCTCAAAACCTTCAGTAAAGAGCTCTGACCCTGTGGGGGCGTTCTCAATTGGTTTTCACACAGCGTGGGGAAAACCAATTGAGAACGCCCCCCACGTCAGTCGGCTAAAAAAGGAATTACCCCATGCCCCTCTCGCTACTCATCCTGGCCTTGAGCGCCTTCGCCATCGGCACCACCGAGTTCGTCATCATGGGCCTGCTGCCCAACGTGGCGGCTGACCTCGGTGTATCGATTCCCGGTGCCGGCTGGCTGGTGACCGGTTACGCCCTGGGCGTGGCCATCGGCGCGCCGTTCATGGCGCTGGCCACCGCCAGACTGCCGCGCAAGGCAGCCCTGGTGGCGTTGATGGGCATCTTCATTGTCGGCAACGTGCTCTGCGCAGTGGCCGGCGACTACAACGTGCTGATGTTCGCCCGTGTGGTCACCGCCCTGTGCCATGGCGCCTTCTTCGGTATCGGTTCAGTGGTAGCCGCCGGCCTGGTGCCTGCGAACAAACGCGCTTCGGCCGTGGCCCTGATGTTCACCGGCCTGACCCTGGCCAACGTACTCGGCGTACCTCTGGGCACCGCCCTCGGTCAGGAAGCCGGCTGGCGTTCGACTTTCTGGGCCGTGACCGTGATCGGTGTGATCGCACTGATCGGTCTGATCCGCTTCCTGCCGGCCAAGCGTGATGAAGAAAAACTCGACATGCGCGCCGAACTGGCCGCGCTCAAGGGCGGCGGCATCTGGCTGTCCCTGAGCATGACCGCACTGTTCGCCGCCTCGGTGTTCACCCTGTTCACCTACGTCGCCCCGCTGCTGGGCGAAGTCACCGGCGTCTCGCCCCGTGGCGTGACCTGGACCTTGATGCTCATCGGCCTGGGCCTGACGGTCGGCAACATCATCGGCGGCAAGCTGGCCGACAAAGGCATGGCCGCGACGCTGATCGGCGTGTTCATCACCATGGCCGTGGTGTCCACCGTGCTGACCTGGACCAGCGTCGCGCTGATCCCGACCGAAATCACCCTGTTCCTCTGGGCCACCGCGTGCTTCGCCGCCGTGCCGGCGCTGCAAGTGAACGTGGTGACCTTCGGCAAGGCCGCACCGAACCTGGTGTCGACCCTGAACATCGGCGCTTTCAACATCGGCAACGCCCTGGGTGCCTGGGTCGGCGGCAGCGTGATTGCCCACGGCTTCGGCCTGACCAGCGTGCCCCTCGCGGCAGCCGTACTGGCGGTACTCGCCCTGCTGGTGACCCTGATTACTTTCCGTCAGAGCGGTAATCCCGATCTGGCCCCAGCTACTTCTAACTGATCTCCAAAAGAGAGCCACTAAATGACGACTATTTTCGATCCGATCAAACTGGGCGACCTCGAGTTGGCCAACCGCATCATCATGGCGCCACTGACCCGCTGCCGCGCCGACGAAGGTCGCGTGCCCAACGCGCTGATGGCCGAGTACTACGTGCAACGTGCCTCCGCCGGCCTGATCCTCAGCGAAGCCACTTCGGTGACGCCGATGGGCGTCGGCTACCCGGACACCCCGGGCATCTGGTCCAACGATCAGGTGCGTGGCTGGTCCAACGTGACCAAGGCTATCCATGGCGCGGGCGGCAAGATCTTCCTGCAACTGTGGCATGTGGGTCGCATTTCCCACGGTTTGTACCTGAACGATGAAGCCCCGGTCGCCCCGAGCGCCATCCAGCCCAAGGGGCACGTCAGCCTGGTGCGTCCGCTGGCCGACTTCCCGGTGCCGCGCGCCCTGGAAACCGCTGAAATCGCCGACATCGTCGACGCTTACCGCGTCGGTGCCGAAAACGCCAAGGCCGCTGGCTTCGACGGTGTGGAAATCCATGCCGCCAACGGTTACCTGCTCGACCAGTTCCTGCAAAGCAGCACCAACCAGCGCACCGACAACTACGGCGGCTCCCTGGAAAACCGTGCCCGCCTGCTGCTGGAAGTGACTGACGCGGCGATCGAAATCTGGGGTGCCGGTCGTGTGGGCGTGCACCTGTCGCCACGCGCCGACTTGCATGACATGGGCGACGACAACCTGGCCGAGACCTTCACCTACGTCGCTCGCGAACTGGGCAAGCGTGGCATTGCCTTCATCTGCTCGCGGGAGAAAGAAGGTGCCGACAGCCTCGGCCCACAACTCAAGGAAGCCTTCGGCGGCCCTTACATTGCCAACGAGCGTTTCACCAAGGACAGCGCCAACGCGTTGCTCGCCAGCGGCAAGGCCGATGCAGTCGCCTTCGGCGTACCTTTCATTGCCAACCCTGACCTGCCAGCACGCTTGCAGGCTGACGCGCCGCTGAACGACGCGCGTCCGGAACTGTTCTACGCCAAGGGCCCGGTCGGTTACATCGACTACCCGACGCTGTAATCAGTAACGGCTGAAACGCAAAAGCCCCGACTCGAAAGAGCCGGGGCTTTTTAGTATCTGGACGCATTAACACTATCCACTGTAGGAGCGAGCCTGCTCGCGATGAGGGCGGTACATTCAACATTGATGTAACTGACCCACCGCCATCGCGAGCAGGCTCGCTCCTACAGGGGAAATATGTGGGCTTCTCAAAGACTTGACACAAATTCCCTACAAATTACTGAGCTTGCTACCTGTCAACCTGCCGAGCGTAAGTATATAAAAGCACCCCATTGTCGAAGGGCGCGTGAAGAACTGTTCATCTTCGGCTTCAACGGTTGACACACAAGGCGCCGATTACGCATTTTGCTTTATTTGCGCAGGCTGGGGCTGAAGCGCAACAGATCCAGCCCGGTATCGACCCAACGCTCGGCTTCGGCGTGCAATTCAAAACTGTCAGGGGTCAGCAACCACTGGTACAGGATGCCATCAATATAAGCATGCAAGCTGATCGCTGCGCGGGCGGTGTCGAGGTTTTCCGGCAACTGGCCACGATTCACGGCATTACTCAGGGCCAGGCCGATCCGCACATTGCATTCGAGGCTGGCTGACACCCGTTGTTGGCGCAGGTCGCACATTTCATCGGTGAATTCGCACTTATGAAAAAGAATCTCGTTAATGCGTCGGGTTTTCGGGTCCAGCGCAATCTGATGAAACAAATGAATCAAAAGTTTGCGCATGCAGCCCAGGGGATCGAGTTCGTCTTCGCTCTCGCTGGCCTTGGCCATTTCTTCCAGCGGCTCATGCAGGGTGTCGAGCATCGCCTGCACCAGATCCGCCTTGTTGCTGAAATGCCAGTAGATGGCCCCTCGAGTGACGCCAGCCAGAGTCGCGATGTCCGCCAGGGTCGTGCGCGCCACGCCCCGCTCGTAGAAGGCCTTTTCGGCCGCCACGAGAATTTGCGCGCGGGTTTCCTGAGCTTCCTCTTTGGTACGACGGACCATGGCAGTACAACCTCAATCGGGGTGCTTCAGCGATGCCTGAACATCAGCTGAATAAAAGTGGGGCGAACGTTCTGGGGGTGCGTCCCCGGCCTACAATTCCAACCTTTCAACGGCTTGTGTAACGGCCCATGTAACGACGTTGATACGCAGCCTGGGTATTTACAAACAGCCATGTACGTAAGTATATTCCTTAGCAAGCTACTTATCCACTCGGCAAACACTTTTCAACCTTCCACCTTTCTAGTGCGCTCCTTGCGCGCCTGACCCGAGGATTTTCATGCAATTCAAGCCAGCTGTTACCGCTCTGGTCGCCGCCGTCGCCCTGGCATCGCTACTCAGCGGATGCAAAAAGGAAGAGGCAGCACCGGCCGCCCCACCGCCTCAGGTCGGCGTCGTGACTCTGCAACCGCAAGCTTTCACCCTGACATCCGATCTGCCCGGCCGTACCAGTGCGTTCCGCATTGCCGAAGTCCGCCCGCAGGTCAACGGCATCATTCTCAAGCGCCTGTTCAAGGAAGGCAGTGACGTCAAGGCTGGCCAGCAGCTCTATCAGATCGACCCGTCGATCTATGAAGCAACGCTCGCCAGCGCCGAAGCCAACCTGCGTTCGACCAAGTCGATTTCCGACCGCTACAAGCAACTGGTCGACGAACAAGCCGTAAGCCGTCAGGAATACGACACCGCCGTGGCCAACCGCCTGCAATCGGAAGCCGCGTTGCAAACCGCACAGATCAACGTGCGCTACACCAAGGTCTATGCCCCGCTGACCGGCCGCATCGGCCGCTCCTCGGTGACTGAAGGCGCGCTGGTCAGCAATGCCCAGGTCGACGCGATGGCGGTGATCCAGCAAATCGACCCGATCTACGTCGACGTGACGCAGTCCTCGGTCGAGCTGTTGCAACTGCGCCGTGAGCTGGAAAGCGGTCGCCTGCAAAAGGCTGGCGACAACGCAGCCTCGGTCAAGCTGACCCTCGAAGACGGCAGCGAGTACAAGCTGGACGGCAAGCTGGAGTTCTCCGAAATCTCGGTTGACCAGACCACCGGTTCCGTCACCCTGCGCGCGATTTTCCCGAACCCTGATCACACCCTGCTGCCAGGCATGTTCGTGCACGCCAAGTTGCTGGCCGGTGTGAACAGCGCGGCGATCCTGGCCCCGCAGCAAGGTGTGACCCGCGACCTCAAAGGGACGCCGACCGCACTGGTTGTCGGCCCGGACAACAAGGTCGAACTGCGTCAACTCAAGGCCAACCGCACCGTCGGCAATCAATGGCTGATCGAAGACGGCCTGAAGGCCGGCGATCGCCTGATCACCGAAGGTCTGCAATTCGTCAAACCCGGCGTCGAAGTCAAGGCCAGTGAAGCGACCAACGTAGCCGCAAAGAACCCGGCCCCCGCCCAGGCAGCTAATAAAGCCTCCGGCGGCAAAGGGGAGTAAACCATGTCGAAATTTTTTATCGACCGTCCGATTTTCGCCTGGGTAATTGCCCTGGTGATCATGTTGGTCGGGGCACTATCGATCCTCCGGTTGCCGATCAACCAGTACCCGAGCATTGCACCTCCAGCGATCGCCATCTCCGTGGCCTACCCGGGTGCTTCGGCACAAACGGTTCAGGACACCGTGGTTCAGGTGATCGAGCAACAGCTCAACGGTATCGACAACCTGCGTTATGTCTCGTCGGAAAGTAACTCCGACGGCACCATGACCATTACCGCGACCTTCGAGCAAGGCACCAACTCCGACACCGCGCAGGTTCAGGTCCAGAACAAGCTGAACCTGGCCACCCCGCTGCTGCCGCAAGAAGTGCAACAGCAAGGTATCCGCGTCACAAAGGCGGTGAAGAACTTCCTGTTGGTGATCGGCGTGGTGTCGCGTGACGGCAGCATGACCAAGGACGACCTGTCCAACTACATCGTGTCGAACATGCAGGACCCGATCTCGCGGACCGCCGGTGTCGGCGACTTCCAGGTGTTCGGTTCCCAGTACGCCATGCGTATCTGGCTCGACCCGGCCAAGTTGAACAACTACAACCTGACCCCGATCGACGTCAAAACCGCCATCGCTGCGCAAAACGTCCAGGTGTCGTCCGGCCAGCTCGGCGGCCTGCCTGCCCTGCCCGACACCCAGTTGAACGCGACGATCATCGGCAAGACCCGCCTGCAGACCGCGGAGCAATTCGACAAGATCCTGCTCAAGGTCAACAAGGACGGTTCCCAGGTTCGCCTCAAAGATGTCGCCGAAGTTGGTCTGGGTGGCGAGAACTACAGCATCAACGCCCAGTTCAACGGCGCCCCGGCTTCCGGCCTGGCGGTGAAACTGGCCACCGGTGCCAACGCTCTCGATACCGCCAAGGCCCTGCGCACGACCATCGACAGCCTCAAGCCGTTCTTCCCTGAAGGGATGGAAGTGGTGTTCCCGTATGACACCACTCCGGTAGTAACGGAATCGATCAAGGGCGTGGTTCACACCCTGGTCGAAGCGGTCGCGCTGGTGTTCCTGGTGATGTTCCTGTTCCTGCAGAACTTCCGCGCCACCATCATCACCACGATGACCGTGCCGGTGGTATTGCTCGGTACGTTCGGGATCCTCGCGGCAGCGGGTTTCAGCATCAACACCCTGACCATGTTCGGCATGGTGCTGGCCATCGGCTTGCTGGTGGACGACGCCATCGTCGTGGTGGAAAACGTCGAACGGGTGATGAGCGAAGAAGGCCTGTCACCCAAGGAAGCCACCAAGAAGTCCATGGGCCAGATCCAGGGCGCACTGGTCGGTATCGCCCTGGTGCTGTCGGCGGTTCTGCTGCCAATGGCGTTCTTCAGCGGTTCCACCGGTGTGATCTACAAGCAGTTCTCGATCACCATCGTCTCGGCCATGGCCCTGTCGGTACTGGTCGCGCTGATCTTCACCCCGGCGCTTTGCGCCACCATGCTCAAGCCGATCCCGAAAGGCGAGCACGGCGTACCCAAGCGCGGTTTCTTTGGCTGGTTCAACCGCAATTTCGACCGCGGCGTTCGCAGCTACGAACGCGGTGTCGGCAATATCCTGCAGCGCAAGATCCCGTACCTGTTGGCGTACCTGCTGATCGTGGTTGGCATGATCTGGCTGTTCACCCGCATTCCAACGGCGTTCCTGCCGGAAGAAGACCAGGGTGTACTGTTCGCCCAGGTGCAGACCCCGGCCGGCTCGACGTCCCAGCGCACCCAGGTGGTCGTCGACGAAATGCGCGAATTCCTGCTGCGTCCGGGCAAGGATGGCGGCGAAGGCGATGCGGTGAACTCGGTGTTTACCGTGACCGGCTTCAACTTCGCCGGCCGTGGCCAGAGTTCGGGTATGGCGTTCATCATGCTGCGTCCGTGGGACGAACGTAACGCCGACAACAACGTGTTCAAGGTGGCGGCCCGTGCCCAGCAGCACTTCTTCACCTTCCGCGATGCCATGGTGTTCGCCTTCGCACCACCGGCGGTACTGGAACTGGGTAATGCCACCGGTTTCGACGTGTTCCTGCAGGACCGTGCCGGTATCGGCCATGAAAAACTGATGGAAGCGCGCAACCAGTTCCTCGGCATGGCCGCACAAAGCAAGATTCTGGCTCAGGTGCGTCCGAACGGCCTGAACGACGAACCGCAATACCAGCTGGAAATCGATGACGAGAAGGCCAGTGCCCTGGGCATTACCATCGCCGACATCAACAACACCCTGTCGATTGCCCTGGGCAGTAGCTACGTCAACGACTTCATCGACCGTGGTCGGGTGAAGAAGGTTTACGTGCAAGGCCAGCCAGGCGCTCGAATGGGCCCTGAAGACCTGCAGAAGTGGTACGTGCGCAATAGCGTCGGCACCATGGTTCCGTTCTCCGCGTTCGCCAAGGGCGAGTGGATTTACGGTTCGCCGAAACTGGCCCGTTACAACGGCGTGGAAGCGATGGAAATCCTCGGTGCCCCGGCGCCAGGCTATTCCACCGGTGAAGCCATGCTCGAAGTCGAAGCCATCGCCAAGAAACTGCCGGCGGGTGTCGGTATTTCCTGGACCGGACTGTCGTACGAAGAACGTCTGTCCGGTTCGCAAGCGCCAGCGCTGTACGCCCTGTCGCTGCTGATGGTGTTCCTGTGTCTGGCGGCGTTGTATGAAAGCTGGTCGATTCCGATCGCGGTGATGTTGGTGGTACCGCTGGGGATCATCGGTGCACTGATGGCCACCAGCCTGCGTGGTTTGTCCAACGACGTGTACTTCCAGGTAGGCTTGTTGACGACTATCGGTCTGGCGGCGAAAAACGCCATTCTGATTGTCGAATTTGCCAAGGAACTGCATGAACAAGGGCGTAGCCTGCGCGATGCGGCGATCGAGGCGTCCCGCATGCGTCTGCGACCGATCATCATGACCTCGCTCGCCTTCGTCCTCGGTGTGGTACCACTGGCGATATCCACCGGTGCAGGTTCGGGTAGCCAACATGCAATCGGTACCGGCGTGATCGGCGGTATGATCACGGCCACTGTGCTGGCGATCTTCTGGGTCCCGCTGTTCTTCGTCACCGTGTCGTCCATTGGCCAGCGTAAAATCGCCGACCAGGATGATGCTACTGAAACTCCTAAAGAGGCTGGCTAATGAGCAAGTCGCTACTCTCCCTGGCAGTCGCCGCCTTTGTGCTCGGTGGCTGCTCGCTGATACCTGATTATCAGCAGCCCGAAGCGCCGGTGGCGGGCCAGTACCCGCAGGGCCTGGCGTACTCGCCGGCCCAGGCACCGGCGCAAGCGGCTGCCGAGCAGGGCTGGAAGCAGTTTTTCCATGACCCGGCGCTGCAACAGCTGATCCAGGTGGCCCTGGAAAACAACCGTGACCTGCGTGTCGCGGCCCTGAACATCGATGCGTTTGCGGCTCAGTACCGCATCTCCCGTGCCGATCTGTTCCCGGCCGTCTCGGCCAACGGCACCGGCAGCCGTCAGCGGCTTCCGGCTGACGCTTCACAGACCGGCGAAGCCGGCATCACCAGTTCCTACTCGGCAACTGTTGGCATCAGCGCCTACGAACTCGACCTGTTCGGTCGGGTTCGCAGCCTGAACGAAGAAGCGTTGCAGAAGTACTTCGCCACTGAAGAAGGCCGCCGCAGCACGCAGATCAGCCTGGTGGCCAGTGTGGCCAATGCCTACCTGACCTGGCAGGCCGACAAGGAACTGTACAAGCTGACCCAGGACACCCTGGCCGCCTTCGAGGAGAGCTACAAGCTCACCGCCCGCAGCAACGAAGTCGGGGTCGCCTCGGCCCTGGACCTGGCGCAGTCGCGCACCTCGGTGGAAAACGCCCGTGCGCAACTGGCCAAGTACACCCGTCAGGTCGCCCAGGACGAGAACAGCCTGGTACTGCTGCTCGGCACCGGTATCCCGGCCAACCTGCAAGCAGCCAAACCGCTTGACGACGACCTGCTGAGCGACGTTCCGCCTGGCCTGCCGTCGGACCTGCTGCATCGTCGTCCGGACATCCTTCAGGCCGAGTACAACCTAAAGGCTGCCAACGCCAACATCGGCGCGGCGCGGGCGGCGTTCTTCCCGAGCATCAGCCTCACGGCCAATGCGGGCACCTTGAGCCCGGACCTGTCCGGTCTGTTCAAGGGTGGTTCGGGCACCTGGTTGTTCCAGCCGCAGATCAACCTGCCGATCTTCAACGCCGGCAGCCTGCGCGCCAGTCTGGATTACTCGAAAATCCAGAAAGACATCGGCGTGGCGAACTACGAGAAGTCCATTCAAACGGCCTTCCAGGAAGTCGCCGACGGCCTGGCCGCCCGCCAGACCTACGTCCAGCAGTTGCAGGCACAGAAAGATTTCGTCAGTGCCAACCAGGACTACTACCGCCTGGCCGAGCGTCGCTACCGCATCGGTGTCGACAGCAACCTGACCTTCCTCGACGCCCAGCGTCAGCTGTTCAGTGCGCAGCAGGTGTTGATCACCGACCGTCTGGCGCAACTGGTCAGCCAGGTCAACCTGTACAAGGCCCTGGGTGGTGGCTGGAATGAACAGACGGCGAAGAATAAGCCGTTGAAAGAAGAAGCACCGAAGATGAAGTATTTCTGATAGTGCTGTGAAAACACGAAGCCCACCGATTGGTGGGCTTTTTGTTGGCTGCCTGAAAATTTGTGTTGTCGGTTATGGCCCCTTCGCGAGCAAGCCCGCTCCCACAGGTAACCGAGTTCTTACAGATAGAATGCAGTCGAATGTGGGAGCGAGCCTGCTCGCGATAAGGCCAGTGCAGTCAACACAGAACCCCAATCAATGTTACGTTCGATAATCGCCCAAAACCCGCTTTTCACGATTGAACCATCCAGTACATTCCACGCACCATCCGAACCACAAAACCAATAACAACAGGTTCGACACCATGCCCCCGCGCCCTGCCCTCTCCGGCTGACCTGCTTCGTTTTGTGCTGATTTCGAATATTCGTCTGCAACCCCGGGTTGCGGCATCACCCCGCTTCATCCCCAAGAATTAGAGAGACCCGAGCTCATGACGTCTTCCACCGCGCAGTATTTCGTTCCCAGCCTGATCGCCGCCGCCCTGGCCAGTGCCGCCCTGCCCGCCTACGCCGAAGAGTCGGGTTTTGTCGAAGGGGCCAAAGTCAACCTGAACCTGCGCAACTTCTACATCAACCGCAACTTCACCAACCCGACCAAAGCCCAGGGCAAGGCTGAAGAGTGGACGCAGAGTTTCATCCTCGACGCCAAGTCCGGCTTCACCCAGGGCACAGTCGGGTTCGGCATGGATGTGCTCGGTTTGTATTCGGTGAAACTCGACGGCGGCAAAGGCACAGGTGGTACGCAACTGCTGCCGCTGGATCATGACGGTCGCCCGGCGGATAACTTCGGGCGCACCAACGTCGCGTTCAAGGCCAAGCTGTCGCAGACCGAAGTGAAAGTCGGCGAGTGGATGCCGGTGCTGCCAATCCTGCGTTCGGACGACGGTCGTTCGCTGCCGCAAACCTTCCGTGGCGGCCAGATCACCTCGAAGGAAATCAGTGGCCTGACGCTCTACGGCGGCCAGTTCCGCCAGAACAGCCCACGGGACGACAGCAGCATGAACGACATGTCGATGACCGGCAAAGCCGCGTTCACCTCCGACCGTTTCAACTTCCAGGGCGGCGAGTACGTGTTCAACGACAAGCGCACCCAGGTCGGTCTGTGGAATGCCGAGCTCAAGGACATCTACAGCCAGCAATTCATCAACCTGACCCACAACCAGCCGATCGGCGACTGGACCCTGGGCGCCAACCTGGGTTTCTTCTACGGCAAGGATGACGGCAGCGCCCGGGCCGGCGAGTTGGACAACAAGACCATGTACGGCTTGTTTTCGGCCAAGCACGGCGGCAACACCTTCTACGTCGGCCTGCAAAAACTCACTGGTGACAATGCCTGGATGCGGGTCAACGGCACCAGCGGCGGCACCCTGGCCAACGACAGCTACAACTCCAGCTACGACAATGCCCGGGAGAAATCCTGGCAAGTGCGCCACGACTACAACTTCGCCGCCGTGGGCGTACCGGGCCTGACCCTGATGAACCGCTACATCAGCGGTGACAACGTGCACACCGGCACTATCACCGACGGCAAGGAATGGGGACGGGAATCGGAACTGGGCTACACCGTGCAGAGCGGTGCGCTGAAAGACCTGAACCTGAAATGGCGCAACTCGACCATGCGCCGGGATTACAGCAATAACGAGTTCGATGAGAACCGCTTGATCATCAGCTATCCGATCAGCTTGTTGTAAATCTCAAGTACGCCATCGCGGGCAAGCCCGCTCCCACAAAGTTTTATGTCATGCCCAAATCTTGGGGGCACACACAAAACCTGTGGGAGCGGGCTTGCCCGCGATGGCGTCAGTTCAATCAACGCAAAATCACCGGGATCACTCCCGCGACTCAACCCCCAACTCATCCCACACCGACTCGGCCAGGTGGAACGTCGCATTGGCCGCCGGAATCCCGCAGTAGATTGCACTCTGCATGATCACTTCCTTGATCTCGCCACGGCTGACGCCGTTGTTGGCGGCGGCGCGCAGGTGCAGTTTGAGTTCACCCTCGCGATTCATGCCGATCAGCATGGCGATGGTGATCAGGCTGCGGGTATGGCGCGGCAGGCCCGGGCGGGTCCAGATGTCGCCCCAGGCGTGGCGGGTGATCATCTCCTGAAACTCCGAGTTGAACTCGGTCAGGGCGTTCAGGCTGCGGTCGACGTGGGCGTCGCCGAGGACCGCGCGACGGACTTCCATGCCCTCGTCGTAACGTTGTTTCTCATCCACTGCAATACCCTCAATCAGCCGACAGAAACGCCAGCACGCGCTCGCTGAACGCATTGCCAGCCTGGACGTTGGACAAATGCGCTGCGTAGAACTCGGCGTACTCGGCCCCGCGCACATGCTCTTGAATGAAATGCCCTCCGGACGGTGGCGTCACCGCATCTTCGGTACCGGCAACCACCAGCAACGGCACTTTGATCGCAGACAACTGTTCACGGAAATCGGCATCGCGCACCGCCGCGCAATTGGCCGCATAACCTTCGGGCGAAGTAGCCGCGAGCATGTCGGTAATCTGCTTGGCTGCCGCCGGGTTGGCTTCGGAGAAGTCCGGGGTAAACCAGCGGGCAATTGACGCATCGCGCAGGGCAACCATGGCCGCCTGACGATCACGCAGCACCATTTCGATACGCGGGTTCCACACCGACGGATCGCCGATTTTCGCTGCGGTGTTGCACACGATCAGTTTGTTCAGGCGCTCGCCGGCATTGATGCCCAGCCACTGGCCGATCAACCCGCCCATGGACAATCCGCAGAAATTCGCGCGCTCGATGTGCAAGGCATCCAGCAAGGCAAGCACGTCGTGGCCCAGTTGCTCGATGCTGTACGGGCCCGGCGTCACCAGCGATTGGCCGTGACCACGGGTGTCGAAACGCAGCACGCGAAAATGCTCGGTGAACGCCGGGATCTGCGCGTCCCACATGTGCAGGTCCGTGCCCAGGGAGTTGGACAGCACCAGTACCGGCGCATCGACCGGTCCATCGAGTTGGTAATGCAGTTCGCCCTCGGCGAGTTGTACAAAAGCCACAGCAAGTCTCCTTCAGGCAGTCAATGCAGAATGTTCAGCCACCGCCCGCTCGACCCAGGTTTTGGCCTGACCGAGATAGTGGGCGGGGTCCAGCAGATGATCGAGTTCAGCCGCCGACAGTTCGGCGGTCACTTGCGGTTCGTCGCCGAGGACCGCACGCAGATGACGTTGTTCAGCCACGGCGCGTTTGCAGCATTGTTCGAGCAGATGGTGCGCGGTATCGCGGCCGACCCGTTGCGCGAGGACGATGCTCACCGCTTCGGCAAGTACCAGGCCCTGGGTCAAATCGAGGTTGCGCGCCATGCGCTCGGCATCCACTTCCAGCCCTTGGGCGATCAACAATGATTGCTGCAGGCTGCCCGACACCAGGCAGCAAATCTCCGGCAGGGTTTCCCACTCGGCATGCCACAGGCCGAGGCTGCGCTCGTGTTCCTGGGGCATGGCGCTGAACAACGTCGAGAGCAAACCGGGTACACGCGTCGCCGCGCCGATCAGCACCGCCCCGCCCACCGGATTGCGTTTGTGCGGCATGGTCGAGGAACCGCCCTTGCCCGGCGCCGAGGGTTCGAACACTTCCGCGGCCTCGGTCTGCATCAACAGGCTGATATCGCGCCCAAGCTTGCCGAGGCTGCCGGCGATCAGGCCGAGCACGGCGCCGAACTCCACCACGCGATCACGCTGGGTATGCCATGGCTGATCGGGCAAGGTCAGTTGCAGTTCTTCGGCCAGCGCCTGGGCAATCGGCATGGCCTGGTCGCCAAGGGCTGCAAGGGTTCCGGACGCACCGCCGAATTGCAGCACCAGCAGGCGCGGCTTGAGTTCGGCCAAGCGTTGGCGATTGCGGGTCACCGCCCCCAGCCAGCCGGCGATTTTCATGCCGAGGGTGACCGGCGTCGCATGCTGCAGCCAGGTGCGTCCGGCCAATGGCGTGGTCGCGTAGCGCCGGGCCTGGGACGCGAGGGTCTGCCCCAGTTGTGCCAGGTCGCTCTCGATCAATTCCAGTGCGCGGCGCAGTTGCAGCACCAGGCCGCTGTCCATCACGTCCTGGCTGGTCGCGCCCAGATGCACATAGCGTTCGGCTTCGGCATCGGTGGCAGCGATCTGTTTGCCCAGCGCCTTGACCAACGGAATCGCCGAGTTACCGGCCGTGGCAATCGCCTCGCCCAACGCCGCAAAGTCGTAAAGCCCGGCGCTGCAAGCCGCTTCAATCGGCGCGACAGCACTCGACGGAATCATCCCGACCCGCGCTTCGGCCCGGGCCAGTGCCGCTTCGAAGTCGAGCATGGCCTGGACGCGGCCCTGATCGCAGAACACCTCACGCATAGCGCGGGCCGTGAAATAGGCATCGAACAATTGATTGCCCGGTCGCTGGTTCATAAACAGTTCCTGAAGGCGCGGGCCTTTGCGACCCGCGCGTGAAGATCAAAGGTCGTGCTGCAGATACTTCGCCTGTTTCGGCAGGCGCAGGCTGAACAGGAATGCCACCGCCATCATCACCGTGACGTACCAGTAGAAGGAGTTTTCCATGCCCACGGCCTTGAGGCTCAAGGCCACATACTCCGCCGAACCACCGAAGATCGCATTCGCCACCGCATACGCCAGGCCAACGCCCAAGGCACGTACTTGCGACGGGAACATTTCGGCTTTTACCAAACCGCTGATCGAGGTGTAGAAACTGACGATCACCAGCGCCAGGGTAATCAACACAAAGGCCAGGAACGGACTTGTCACGCTTTTCAGGCTCAACAGGATCGGCACAGTGAACAGCGTGCCGAGGGCGCCGAACCAGAGCATCGAGTTACGCCGGCCGATCTTGTCGGCGAGCATGCCGAAAATCGGTTGCATGCACATATAGAGGAACAGCGCGCCGGTCATGATGTAGCTGGCGGTCTTGGCCGGCATGCCGGCGGTGTTCACCAGGTACTTCTGCATGTACGTGGTGAAGGTGTAGAAAATCAGCGAGCCACCGGCGGTGTATCCGAGCACGGTGATGAACGCAGCTTTATGGTCGCGAAACAACGCGCGGATACTGCCGGCGTCTTTGTTTTCGCGCATTTCCTTGCTGGTGGTTTCTTTCAGCGAACGACGCAGATACAGCGAAACCAGCGCCGCCATGGCACCCACCACGAAGGGAATCCGCCAGCCGTAGGCACGCAGGTCATCTTCGGTGAGGAACTGTTGCAGGATCACCACCAGCGACACCGCGAGCAACTGGCCGCCGATCAGGGTCACGTACTGGAACGAGGCGAAGAAACCGCGCTGGCCCTTGAGCGCCACTTCACTCATATAGGTCGCGGTAGTGCCGTACTCGCCGCCCACCGACAAGCCTTGCAGCAAACGGGCGAACAGCAACAGGATCGGCGCCCAGACCCCGATGCTGTTGTAGGTCGGCAGGCAGGCGATAAGCAGCGAGCCGAAACACATCATCAGAATCGAGATCAACATCGAATTCTTGCGTCCGTGCTTGTCCGCCAAGCGCCCGAAAATCCAGCCACCAATCGGCCGCATCAGGAACCCGGCGGCGAACACGCCAGCGGTGTTGACCAGTTGCACGGTGGGGTTATCGGACGGAAAAAACGCCGGTGCGAAATAGATCGCACAGAAGGCGTAGACGTAGAAGTCGAACCATTCGACCAGGTTGCCGGACGAGGCACCGACAATGGCGAAGATCCGCTTGCTGCGTTCTTCGCTCGTATAAAGGGCTATAGGCGCTGCGGGTGTTGTCATTATTTTTTCACTCAATGGGGACAGTGAGAGTCTAGACACACTTTGCAACACTCCCGTTCCGCAATACGTCAGCAACAAAAATCCACTGTGGGAGCGGGCTTGCTCGCGAAGGCGTAGTGTCAGTCGATAAAAATGTTGCCTGACATACCGCCTTCGCGAGCAAGCCCGCTCCCACAAGGGGATGGTGTTCACTCAGTAATCAAAGAACACCGTCTCGGCATCGGTGCCCTGCAGAATCACGTTCCACTGGTACACGCCCGAAGCATCCTGCTTGGCCAGCAGCGTACTGCGGCGCTCGGCCGGCACGCACTCCAGCAACGGATCATTCACGTTCGCCGCTTCGCCATCAAAGTAAATCCGCGTCAGCAGGTGCTTGACCAGGCCACGGGCAAACACCAGTACCACCAGGTGCGGTGCCTGGGTCGTGCCTTTGAGCCCCTCGACCGTGCCCGGCTTGATGGTGGTGAAACGGAAACGCCCTTCGGCATCCACCGGCACCCGGCCAAAACCTTCGAAGTTCGGGTCCAGGGGTTTGTCCTGGTCGTCCTCCGGGTGGTCGTACTTGCCAGCGGCGTTGGCCTGCCAGACTTCCAGCATCGCGTCATTGACGACATCACCGTTGCCATCGACCACTTGCCCGGTGATCGCCACGCGCTCGCCCAGGGTTTGTTCGACGGTCAGGTTTTCGCGGTTCAGCCAGGTCAGGCCGATGTGGTAGTACGGCCCGACGGTGTGGGACGTGGTCGCAGTCAGCGTCATCTTATTTCTCCATCGGCGTGGCGTCGCGGCCGCGCAAAACGATGTCCCAGCGATAACCGAGGGCATAGGAAGGGATGGTTTTTTCCAGATCGAACGTGGCGATCAAGCGCTCTTTGGCACTGGTATCGGGCACGCAGTTGTAGATCGGGTCGTACGCCAGCAACGGGTCGCCCGGGAAATACATCTGCGTCACCAGGCGCGTCAGGATGCTCGGCCCGAACAGCGAGAAATGGATATGCGCCGGGCGCCAGGCGTTGTGGTGGTTGCCCCACGGATAGGCGCCGGGCTTGATGGTCTGGAACTGATACCAGCCATCGGCGTCGGTCACGGTGCGGCCGGTGCCGGTGAAATTCGGGTCCAGCGGCGCGTCGTGCAGGTCGCGGGCATGGGCGTAGCGACCGGCGGCGTTGGCCTGCCAGATCTCCACCAGAATCCCCGGCACCGGCAGACCGTTTTCATCCAGCACACGGCCGTGGATGATGATGCGCTCACCCTGTGGCTGCCCCTCGTGCTGGGCGGTCAGGTCGCTGTCCTTCTCGTTGACGCGCTCGGCACCGATGGTCGGACCGGTAATTTCCGACAACGAATGAGGCAGGAACACCAACGGTTTCGACGGCGAGCGCAGGTTGGTGGATTGATAGGCCGGGTGCAGGTACTCCGGCTGAGTGCCCGCCTGCGGGCGACGGTAACCAGGCTTGTCAGTCATGAAGCATTCCTCAGTTCTTATAAGTCTTCAGAGCGCGTCAGACGCGCTCGATCGCCAGGGCCAGACCCTGACCGACACCGACGCACATGGTCGCCAGACCTTTCTTGCCAGCGGTTTTTTCCAACTGATGCAACGCGGTCAACACCAGCCGCGCGCCGCTCATGCCCAACGGATGACCCAAGGCAATCGCGCCACCGTTCGGGTTGACCTGGGCCGCGTCGTCCGCGATCCCCAGTTCACGCAGCACCGCCAAGCCTTGGCTGGCGAAGGCTTCGTTGAGTTCGATCACGTCGAAATCGCTGACCGCCACACCGAGGCGTTCGATCAGTTTACGCACCGCCGGCACCGGGCCAATGCCCATCACCCGCGGGGCGACACCGGCGCTGGCCATGCCCAGCACTTTGGCGCGGGCAGTCAGGCCGTGTTTCTTCACCGCTTCGGCCGAGGCCAGGATCAACGCGGCGGCGCCGTCGTTCACACCCGAAGCATTGCCGGCGGTTACGGTTTTGTCGGGGCCGTTGACCGGTTTGAGCTTGGTCAGGGCTTCCAGGGTGGTGTCGGCGCGAGGATGCTCGTCCTGGCTGACCACGGTTTCACCCTTCTTGTGGGCTATGCGCACTTCAACGATTTCTTCGGCGAAGAACCCGGCAGCTTGCGCGGCGGCCGTGCGTTGTTGACTGCGCAGGGCGAACGCGTCCTGATCGGCGCGGGACACCTTGTAATCGTCGGCCACGTTGTCAGCGGTCTGCGGCATCGCATCCACACCGTACTGGGCTTTCATCAACGGGTTGATGAAACGCCAGCCGATGGTGGTGTCTTCGAGCTTCATGTTGCGCGAAAACGCGGCATCGGCCTTGCCCATCACGAACGGTGCGCGGGACATCGACTCGACGCCACCGGCAATCGCCAGCTCCATCTCGCCGCTGGCGATAGCGCGGAACGCGGTGCCGATGGCATCCATGCCCGAAGCGCAGAGGCGGTTGAGGGTCACGCCGGGAATGGTTTCCGGCAGGCCGGCCAGCAACAGTGCCATACGCGCAACGTTGCGGTTGTCTTCACCGGCCTGGTTGGCGCAGCCGAGGAACACCTCGTCCACGGCGTTCCAGTCCACCGACGGGTTACGCTCCATCAGTGCCTTGATCGGCACCGCGGCCAGATCGTCGGCACGCACCGTCGACAGGCCACCGCCGAAACGGCCGATGGGGGTACGAATCGCGTCGCAGATATAAACGTCACGCATCACGCTTCTCCGGGGGCTTGGCCGTGTGCCGCGGCGGTGCGGGCTTCGAGGTCGCGCAGCGCGGTCAGTTCGACTTCAGTCGGTTCAGCAGTTTGCTCGACATGGTCGGCAAAGCGAATCGCCCAACCGGTGGCAGTAACCACTTGCTCGCGGGTCACGCCCGGGTGCAGTGCGGTGACCACGAATTCGTGGGTGCCTTCCTCCGGTTCCATGATGCACAGGTCGGTGATGATCCCCACCGGACCGGCGCCTGGCAGGCCGAGACGCTTGCGCGAATCGCCGCCCTCGCCGTGGCCGACCGAGGTAATGAAATCGAGTTTATCGACAAAGGAGCGCGACGACTGCTTGAGGATGATCAACACGCTCTTGGCGGAACCGGCAATCTCCGGTGCGCCACCGGCACCCGGCAGACGGACTTTCGGCGCGTGGTAATCACCGACCACAGTGGTGTTGATATTGCCGAAACGGTCGACCTGCGCCGCGCCGAGGAAGCCGACGTCAATGCGCCCGCCCTGCAGCCAGTAACGGAAAATCTCGCCGGTCGGGACTACGGTGTCGGCGGTTTCCGCCAGTTCACCGTCACCGATCGACAGCGGCAATACGCTTGGCTTGGCACCGATCGGACCCGATTCGTAGATCAGGACGACATCAGGCGAGGAAGTCAGGCGCGCCAGGTTGGCCGCTTTCGACGGCAGGCCGATACCGACGAAGCACACCGAGCCATTCTTCAGACGGCGAGCGGCGGCGACGGTCATCATTTCATTTGTCGTGTAAGTCATTACTTCGCCTCCGAAGCGGCGGCCAGTTTGGCCTGGAACTCGCTGAAGTCAGCGCTGCCGTGGATGTATTCGTTGATCCAGGCGGTGAAGGTTTCACGGTCGCGGGCAATCGGGTCCCAGGCTTGGTAGAAGCGGTTGTCGCGCTCGTTGTAACCATGGGCGTAGGACGGATGCGCGCCGCCAGGTACGTGGCAAACCGCGCTCAAGGCCCAGGTTGGCAATACACAGGAGTTCATCGGCGCATTGAGGTCGTCGACGATTTCCTCAACGGTGACGATGCAGCGCTTGGCCGCCAGCGCAGCTTCTTTCTGCACGCCGAGGATGCCCCAGAGCAGCACGTTGCCCTTGCGGTCGGCTTTCTGCGCGTGAATCACGGTAATGTCGGGGCGCACCGAAGGCACGGCGGCCAACACTTCGCCAGTGAACGGGCAAGTGACGGATTTGATCAGCGGGTTGACCTTCGGCAAGTCGGAACCGGCGTAGGCACGCAGCACCGCGAATGGCAGGCCAGAAGCGCCGGCGACGTAGGCATTGGCCAGGTCGGCATGGCTGTGTTCTTCGATTTCCAGCGCGTGGGGCCACTGCTTCTCTACGGCGTCACGCAGACGGTGCAGCGAACCTACGCCAGGGTTACCACCCCAGGAGAAAATCAGCTTGCGGGCACAACCGGCACCGATCAACTGGTCGTAGATCAGGTCAGGGGTCATCCGCACCAAGGTCAGGTCTTTCTTGCCCTGGCGAATGATTTCGTGACCCGCCGCCGTCGGGATCAGGTGAGTAAAGCCTTCGAGCGCGACCGTATCGCCGTCGTTTACGAATTGCTTCACCGCGTCGTGCAGCGAAAGGATTTCAGCCATTGGGGCAGGCTCCCGTTTATTGTTAACCGACAGTGGAAGAAGGCGCCGATGCGCAGCGCCGGAATGACTGAAGATTAAGCCCGTGCAAAACGCCAAACAATCCGATAATCGACTAACCGTTCGATTATCGAACATATTGTTGCTTGGCTATCTTTATAGGCTGCCCCCAAAAGATCGCAGCCTGCGGCAGCTCCTACGGATTTACACATTCCCCTGTAGGAGCTGCCGAAGGCTACGATCTTTTCCTGCTACACCACTATTTCAAACCGGAATCAGGTCGCATCCGCATGACTGACCATGCCCTTGATCACCACCGCCGTGGTTGCCAGTGCCGCCGGAATCACCAGCGCCGTCAGCACTTGCTCGAAGTTCCAGCCCAGCCCCAGCAACGTCGCGCCCATCCACGCCCCGAGGATGGCGCCGAAACGGCCGATCCCGAGCATCCATGACACACCGGTAGCACGCCCTTGAGTGGGATAGAACCGCGCCGCCAGTGACGGCATTGCCGATTGCGCACCGTTGACACACATCCCGGCCACCAGCACCAGCGTCGCCAGCAGCGCGATGTTGCCCAGGCTCTGCCCTACCGCGTAGGCAAACACCCCGGCCAGCAGGTAGAAAATTCCGATGACCTTGTGCGGATTGAACCGGTCCATCGCCCAACCCACGCCTACCGCACTCAGCACACCACCAAACTGGAACAGCGCGCCGATGAAGGCGGCCTGCTCCATGCTCGCGCCACTGTCACGCATCAGGGTCGGCAGCCAACTGGTCAACAGGTAAACAATCACCAGGCCCATGAAGTAGGTCAGCCACAACAACAAGGTGCCGGTGCTGTAGGTGCCGGAGAAGATCACCGCGAACACATTGCGTGCCTTCACGGTCTTCTGTTCCGGCACGCTGAAACTGGATGCCTGGGCCACCACCGTCGGGTCAATCGGCGCCAGTGCCTTGCGCACTTTGTCCGTACCGCGGTTGCGCACCACCAGGTAACGCGCCGACTCCGGCAGCCAGAACAGCAAAACGACGGCGAGGATCAGCGGCAGAACTCCACCAATCAATAGCAGGCTGTGCCAGCCAAAGGCCGGAATGAGCTTGGCCGAGATAAATCCGCCGCCGGCCATGCCGAGGTTGAAGCCGCAGAACATGCTGGTCACCAGCAGGGACTTCTTGCGCTCCGGCGTGTACTCCGACAGCAGCGTGGTGGCGTTCGGCATGCCAGCGCCCAACCCCAGGCCGGTCAGGAAGCGCAACACCAGCAACTGATCGACATTGCTGCTGTAGGCCGAGGCCAGGCTGAAGGCGCCGAACAACAGCACCGCACCGACCAGTACGACTTTTCGCCCGAAGCGGTCAGCCAACGGGCCCGAGCCCAGTGCGCCGAAGACCATGCCGATCAGCGCCGCACTCATCACCGGACCAAGGCTGGCGCGGTCGATACCCCAGTCCTGGGACAGGGCCGGGGCGATGAAACCCATGGCTGCGGTGTCGAGGCCATCGAGGAAGACAATCAGGAAACACAGGATCACCACGCGCCACTGGTAGCGCGAAATGGGTTGGGCATTGATGAAGGACTGCACGTCGAGGCAGTTACCTACAGCAGACTGAGGCTGGTTCATTATTTTTATTCCACGGATCGCAGTCGAACGGTGTCAGCAGATGCTGACGAAGCCGCGACAGTAATGATCCGCAGGAAACAGCGTCAATTCGATAAACGCAACTCTGTGCGTTTATCGAACAGCTTAGGCAAACAGCTGGGCACTGAGGTCGCGGCTGGCGCTCAACAAACCGGGCAGGAAACGCTGTTCAAGTTCATTGCGGCTGACCCGCCCCGCATGGGTGCTGACGTTGAGGGCCGCAACTACCTGCCCGGAAGCGTCGTACACCGGGACGGCAATCGAACGCAGCCCTTGCTCGAGTTCCTGGTCGACGATGCACCAGCCTTGCAGTCGTACTTCTTGCAGGCATTCGAGCAATGCCTCGGGGGTGTGAATCGTGCGGCTGGTCTTGGCTTGCAATTCGGCGTGGTCGAGGTATTCGCCCAGCGACGTGTCATCCAGCGCGGCCAGCAGGATCCGCCCCATCGACGTGCAATAGGCCGGCAAGCGCCCGCCCACCGACAGGTCCACCGAAATCAGCCGCTGCGTGGTCGCAGAGCGGGCGATGTACAAAATGTCATCACCTTCCAGCGTGGCCATGTTGCAGGCCTCGTGCAGTTGCTCGCTCATGCGGTCCAGGTAAGGTTGGGCGGAAACCGCCAGTGGCGTCGATGACACGTAGGCATGGCCGAGGGTCAGCACTTTGGGCAGCAACGAATAGGTGCGGCCGTCGGTGGTGGCGTAGCCGAGTTTGATCAGGGTGTGCAGGCAACGGCGCACGGCGGCGCGGGGAATTTCCGTGCGGTGGCTGATCTGGGCGATGGTCAGGTGCCGCTTGCGCTCCTGGAACGCTTGCACCACGGCCAGGCCACGGGCCAGGGACGTCATGAAATCCGGGTCGCCGGTCAGTGCCTGGATCCGTTTGGCCGGTGAAGCAACGATGGGCGGAGCTACTGAAGCGAAGGAATTGCGCATTTGATCGTTCATACAAGGTCCTTTTACCCACTCGGATCAGCGACTATTACAAAGGGCCAGCGCCTGACGCTCAAGCCCGGCCTGCCAAGTCCGTGCGATTATCGAACGCTCGACCGATAATCGCAATCCACCGGATAAATCGCCCGATCCGCCGGTGTCCGGATTTTCGCTGACTCGCGACCCTCATGTTTACCTCGACTCGACACAGGACTTAATGGGGCAATCCAATTACCGTAACTTGCCCGACTTAATGGTGTCAGAAAGGCACCGCAGCGATGTGGTATCCGTCGACGTTCTAGTTAATCGCAAAGTATCGAGCAACAAAACGGTCACACACCAGGATCCACTTTTAACTCTTTGGAGATAGTGTTCTTCAAATCGGCCGCTATAATACAATTCAGTAGCGCTTCGGTTTTTTACTTGCCGAACCCGCTGCCCGGCAATGCGATGTTCCATCGCCGTTGCCCGTTGCAAGCGCCAGATCCGCATTGCACAGCCTTGCCAGTGCGCTTGCTGAAACAGGAAACTGAAGCTACGTCAGCTGTTTATCTCTGGTGCCGTGGCCGCCTGTGACATGGAAGTATTGATCACGTCGTTGCCAAAAAACGATGCCTTGATGGGCATTGCCCATTCGACGAACGTGATCGATCGATTTGATGCAGCGCGTTTTCACCAGAATTTATCCCAACTCAAACAGGTAGCACTGTGACGAAAGACGAACTGCGCGCGGAACTAGAGCGCCAGGAACAACGTTACAAGGAAGTTTACGGCGGAGAAGTCACCACTTACGCCGCTCAACCCGAACCGGAACGCAAACCCTGGCGTAAACGCGCCACCGTTCAGGATCAGGTTTTCCAGCAAGAACTTCAAAAAATGGAAAAGGAACTCAAAGCCGAAGAGCCGTGACTGCTTTGGCCTGATCCTTACAAAGGCCTGCCTCTGCACCCGTTAAAAGCGGGATGTATTGATGTTGCCTTGCGTGCCCGCTATGAGCGGGCAGCGGCCATTACCGTCGTTGAATCAGGCAGATTTCCGGTATCTGACCTATTTCTCAGATTTTTCGCACAACCGTTCAAGCCCCTCTTACCGGGTCGTGAAGGTTTTGTGACAGCGTATTTTTTCAATAAAATCAATAACTTAAAAAACTCAGCAAAACCCTGGGTTTTCCGGTGCTGCGGCAAAGAAATTCGTTGAAGAATGTTACCGATGAGCAGCTAGTGCATTGATTAGCAGTCTTTTCTGGCATAATCGCGCCCCCTTATGACCGGGTCAGAAAACCTTCATGATCGATTTATTCAGCGGACTGGATGCTTGGGTGCTTGTGAGCCTCTTGCTCGCCCTGGCCTTTGTCCTCGCATTCGAGTTCATCAACGGCTTTCATGACACCGCTAACGCGGTGGCGACCGTTATCTACACCAAAGCCATGCCGCCTCATCTGGCGGTGTTCTTCTCCGGTGTGTTCAACTTCCTCGGCGTGCTGCTGGGCGGGGTCGGCGTGGCGTATGCCATCGTCCACCTGCTGCCGGTAGAACTGCTGATCAATGTGAACACCGGTCACGGACTGGCCATGGTGTTCTCGTTGCTAGCCGCCGCCATTACCTGGAACCTGGGCACCTGGTACTTCGGTATTCCCGCGTCCAGTTCTCACACGCTGATCGGTTCGATCCTCGGTGTGGGCCTGGCGAACGCCTTGATCAACGACATACCGTTGGCCGATGGCGTGAACTGGCAGAAGGCGATCGATATCGCCATGTCGCTTGTGTTCTCGCCGATGGCCGGTTTCCTGATCGCCGCGCTGATCCTGATCGGCCTTAAATGGTGGCGCCCGCTGTCGAAGATGCACAAGACGCCGGAACAGCGCCGCAAGATCGACGACAAGAAACACCCGCCGTTCTGGAATCGCCTGGTACTGGTGATCTCGGCCATGGCCGTGAGTTTCGTGCACGGTTCCAACGATGGCCAGAAAGGTATCGGCCTGATCATGCTGGTCCTGATCGGTATCGTGCCGGCGCAGTTCGTCCTCGACCTGAACAGCACGACCTACCAGATCGAGCGGACTCGCGACGCCACGTTGCACCTGAGCCAGTTCTACCAGCGTAATTCCGAAACACTGGGCGAGTTCCTGGCCCTGGGCAAAAGCCTGGATGGCGATCTGCCGGAGAAATTCCGTTGCAACCCGCAACAGACCGAACCGACCATCACCGCCCTGCTCGGCACCCTCAAGGGTGTAGCCGACTACCACTCGCTGCCGTCGGAAAGCCGCATCGAAGTACGTCGCTACCTGCTCTGCCTGGACGACACGGCGAAGAAAGTCAGCAAGCTGCCAACGCTCGCCCCCCGCGAAAAGGCTGACTTGGACAAGCTGCGCAAGGACCTGACCACCACCACCGAATACGCTCCGTTCTGGGTGATCCTGGCGGTTGCACTGGCCTTGGGCCTGGGCACCATGGTCGGCTGGAAACGCGTGGTACTGACCATTGGCGAGAAGATCGGCAAGCAAGGCATGACCTACTCCCAAGGCATGTCGGCGCAGATCACCACCGCCAGCCTGATCGGCATGGCGAACATCTTCAGCCTGCCGGTTTCCACCACCCACGTGCTGTCCTCGGGCGTGGCGGGCACCATGGTCGCCAACAAAAGCGGCCTGCAAAGCGGCACCGTCAGAACCATCCTGCTGGCCTGGGTATTGACCCTGCCAGCCACCGTGACCCTGTCGGCCGGGTTGTTCTGGCTGGCATCGAAGGCCCTTGGCAGCTGATAAGCAGCCAAACCAAAAAAGGCGCGCTCCGCAAGGAACGCGCCTTTTTTATTGCCGCCTACTTCCGACATTACACAATTAATGTGGGAGCGGGCTTGCTCGCGAAGGCGGCTTTACATTCAACGAAGATGTTGACTGATCCACCGCCTTCGCGAGCAAGCCCGCTCCCACAGTGGCTTTATGCACTCCAACAGTTTTTTGCAGACAAAAAAAAGGGCAACCGAAGTTGCCCAAAATGCCTTGCGTGCTCATTACATCCAGAAAGAACTACGGTTATTTCCGCTTGTGCGAATCCTTCCAGATAAAAAGTCCGAACCCTGCAAAAAATACAAACATGAGGCTGACAGTCAGCACTCCGGCGATCACCACGTTGTCGAAAAACATGACGCGTCTCCTGTACTTGCCCTGTTGCGATAGGGCTAAGTTAACCAAACGGGCAGGAGAGAATATTGACCGGGATCAATGTCGCCCGAGACTGGGCAAGAGGAAGGGAAAAATTTGACCCGCATCAATGAATGCGGGGGACTTCAGCGCTTTTTCGGTTTGTTTTTCGGCTTTTTCCCGGACTTGCCCAACGGCATGGCCTGCTCGAACGCCTGGCGAACTTCATTGAGTCGCTTGTCATTGAGGTCATGAACACGCTTGGCGCGTTCAGCATTGAGGTCAATCAGTTTGTCGTCTTGGCTCATGGCGGTCAGTGCATCGCTTGAAATGAGTTTAAGCCGTCGTAGCGTTCGGCAACCCTGCGCCAATAATGCGGCCTGACGGCCGCGCTGACCAGCCTGTGCTCAAATCTCGATATCGACCCACAGCCCCTGCCGCGGCTGATCTTCCATCAGCGGCGCCACCGGCACGGTGTTGTCGGCATTGAGTTCATCGCCGGGAATCGCCAGGTGAGCCTCGGGATCATTATCAGCCTCGTGGCGGCGTCGTTCCTGCTCCTGCCTGCGGCGCTGCTCCTCGCGCAGCACCAGCCCGTCCTCTTCAGGATTGCGCTTTTGCAGGTCGATGGTGCTTTCACTGGAGCTTTCCTGCACCGGCACCACCGGTGGAATGTCCGGACGCAGGCGGATCGGGTCGGTCTGTGAAGTGATCGGCACGGCACTCAGGGGGAGCATCGGTGGCAGCATGGTTTTCAGTCTCCTGTCAGCAGGCTGTCGGCTGCGGGGATGGCGTCTTGAGCCATCGGTCGCAAACTGTGACTCATTTGGCACTCATTAGTGCACCGGGCGGCGCGTCATGCACAGGTGGGCTAACGTATGACTGTGAGTTTTTCTGAGAGTCCTTTGGCCCTGAAGCCCTCATTCCGTTAAGATAGCCCGCTTTTTCAGGTGGGAGTCAGGCAGCATGGCGCAGCAGTATCAACCGGGGCAACGCTGGATCAGTGACAGCGAAGCCGAGCTGGGTTTAGGCACCGTTCTGGCACAGGACGGCCGCTTGTTGACCGTGCTCTATCCGGCCACTGGCGACACTCGCCAGTACGCGCTAAGGAATGCGCCCCTCACCCGTGTGCGGTTTTCGCCGGGTGACTCCATCACTCACTTCGAAGGCTGGAAGCTGACCGTCCGCGAAGTCGATGACGTTGATGGCCTGCTGGTTTACCACGGCCTCAACGGGCATAACGAAGTGGTCACCCTGCCGGAAACCCAACTGTCGAACTTCATTCAGTTCCGCCTGGCCAGCGACCGTCTGTTCGCCGGCCAGATCGACCCGCTGGCCTGGTTCTCCCTGCGTTATCACACACTGGAACATACCAGCCGCCAGTTGCAGTCCTCCCTTTGGGGCCTGGGTGGCGTGCGTGCGCAACCGATCGCGCACCAGTTGCACATTGCCCGCGAAGTCGCCGACCGTATCGCGCCACGGGTTCTGCTGGCCGACGAAGTGGGCCTGGGTAAAACCATCGAAGCCGGCCTGGTGATCCATCGCCAATTGCTCTCGGGCCGCGCCAACCGCGTGCTGATCCTGGTTCCGGAGAACCTGCAGCACCAGTGGCTGGTAGAAATGCGCCGCCGCTTCAACCTGCAGGTCGCGCTGTTCGACGAAGAACGCTTCATCGAAAGCGATGCCAGCAACCCGTTCGAAGACACCCAGCTCGCACTGGTTGCGCTTGAGTGGCTGGTGGACGACGAGAAAGCCCAGGACGCGCTGTTCGCGGCGGGCTGGGACTTGCTGGTGGTCGACGAAGCTCACCACCTGGTGTGGCACGAAGATCAGGTCAGCCCTGAGTATTCCCTGGTCGAGCAACTCGCCGAAACCATTCCCGGCGTGCTGCTGTTGACCGCGACCCCGGAACAACTGGGCCAGGACAGCCACTTCGCCCGTCTGCGTCTGCTCGACCCGAACCGCTTCCACGACCTGCAAGCCTTCCGCGCCGAGAGCGAAAACTATCGCCCGGTGGCTGAAGCCGTTCAGGAGTTGCTGGACAAGGGGCGCCTGTCGCCGCAAGCCCACAAGACCATCCACGGCTTCCTCGGCAACGAAGGCGAAGCCCTGCTGGCCGCCGTCAACGATGGCGACACCGAAGCCAGCGCGCGCCTCGTGCGTGAATTGCTCGACCGCCACGGCACCGGCCGCGTGCTGTTCCGTAACACCCGCGCCGCCGTGCAGGGTTTCCCGGAGCGCAAGCTGCACCCGTACCCGCTGCCGTGCCCGGACGAATACCTCGAACTGCCGTTGGGCGATCACGCCGAGCTGTACCCGGAAGTCAGCTTCCAGGCGCAGCCGGATGCCAGCGAAGAAGAACGCTGGTGGAAGTTCGACCCGCGCGTCGAGTGGCTGATCGATCAACTGAAGATGCTCAAGCGCACCAAAGTGCTGGTGATCTGCGCCCACGCCGAAACCGCCATGGACCTGGAAGACGCCCTGCGCGTGCGCTCCGGCATCCCGGCCACGGTGTTCCATGAGGGCATGAACATCCTCGAGCGTGACCGCGCCGCCGCCTACTTCGCCGACGAAGAATTTGGTGCGCAGGTGTTGATCTGCTCGGAAATCGGCAGTGAAGGTCGCAACTTCCAGTTCTCCCATCACCTGGTGCTGTTCGACCTGCCGTCCCACCCGGACCTGCTGGAACAACGTATCGGTCGTCTGGACCGGATCGGCCAGAAGCACATCATCGAACTGCACGTGCCGTACCTGGAAACCAGCCCGCAAGAGCGCCTGTTCCAGTGGTACCACGAAGCGCTGAACGCATTCCTCAACACCTGCCCGACCGGCAACGCCTTGCAGCACCAGTTCGGCCCGCGCCTGCTGCCGCTGCTCGAAGAAGCCGACGATGGCGAATGGCAGGCGCTGATCGACGAAGCCCGCACCGAGCGTGAGCGTCTGGAAGCCGAGTTGCACACCGGTCGTGACCGTTTGCTGGAGCTGAACTCCGGTGGCGCGGGCGAAGGCGATGCGCTGGTGGAAGATATCCTTGAGCAAGACGATCAGTTCGCGCTGCCGATCTACATGGAAACCCTGTTCGACGCCTTCGGCATCGACAGCGAAGACCATTCGGAAAATGCGCTGATCCTCAAGCCGAGCGAAAAAATGCTCGACGCCAGTTTCCCGCTGGGCGACGACGAAGGCGTGACCATCACTTACGACCGTAACCAGGCGCTGTCTCGCGAAGACATGCAGTTCATTACCTGGGAGCACCCGATGGTTCAAGGCGGCATGGACCTGGTGCTGTCCGGTTCCATGGGCAACACCGCCGTGGCGCTGATCAAGAACAAGGCGCTGAAGCCGGGCACCGTGTTGCTGGAACTGTTGTATGTCAGCGAAGTGGTTGCCCCGCGTTCGCTGCAACTGGGCCGCTACCTGCCACCGGCCGCCCTGCGCTGCCTGCTCGATACCAACGGCAACGACCTGTCGGCCCGCGTGTCGTTCGAAACCTTGAACGATCAGCTCGAAAGCGTGCCGCGTGCCAGCGCCAACAAGTTCATCCAGGCACAGCGTGACCAACTGACGCCACGGATCAATGCCGGTGAAGCGAAGATCCTGCCGCGCCACACTGAGCGTGTCGCCGAGGCGCAGCGCCGCCTGGCCGCCGATACCGAGGAAGAACTGGCGCGCTTGACCGCGTTGCAAGCGGTCAACCCGACCGTGCGCGACAGTGAACTGGTAGCCCTGCGCAATCAACGCGAACAAGGCCTGGCCATGCTCGACAAGGCTGCGCTGCGACTGGAAGCGATTCGGGTGCTGGTGGCGGGTTAATCCCCTGCTCCACCCTGCTTAAAAAGAAGGCCCGCAGCGATGCGGGCCTTTTTTGTTTACTTCAATTTCAGTAGTGCTGCTGATGGCCTCATCGCGAGCAAGCTCGCTCCCACAGGTTTAGTGTTGACCACATAACCTGTGAACACCACTAACCACTGTGGGAGCGAGCTTGCTCGCGATGGCGGTTAGGCAGTCACTGCAGAACTATCAGGCTCAACAACCGCCACCAACCCTTCCTTCATCCGCTTGGCATCGCGCACGAAACACCGCGAAGCCAGGAACAGAAACACTACGGTGAACAACAGCGCCACCGGAATCAGGTACATCGCGTCATGCAGGCCGACCGCTTTAAACGCCTCAGTCATCTGTTGCGCACCCGCCGCGAGCATCGCCGTGTGGGCAAAGTGATCTGACAAGGCCCCGACCACCACCGGCCCCAGGCCACCGCCCAACAGGTACAGCCCGGCAAAGAACAGCGCCATCGCCGTTGCCCGCAACCGCGGCTCGACCACATCCTGAATCGCCGTGTACACGCAGGTATAGAAGTTGTAGGCGAACAACCAACCCAGGCTAAACGCCGCAACAAACACACCGATCTCGATTCGCCCGGAATGCAGCGCCCACGCGGTGCAGACCGTCGAAATCACCAGGCTGAAGGCCGCAAACAACAGCCGCCCGTTGGCGACCCGTTGGTGAATCTTGTCCGCGATCCAGCCACCGAGGGTCAGGCCGACCAACCCGGTCACGCCAACAATAACCCCGGTGGCGACCGCCGCTTCTTGCAACGGCATCAGGAAATACCGTTGCAGCATCGGCACCAGAAACGAGTTGCAGGCATAGGTGGCGAAGTTGAAACACAGGCCGGCCATCACCAGCCACAGGAAGGTCGGCACGGCCAACACACGACGGATCGGCCGATCGATCTTTTCCTGCGAAACCTGAACGCTCTCCGCGGCGCCGCGCTTCGGTTCCTTGATGAAAAACATGAAGATCGCCAGGATCAGCCCGGGCACCGCGGCGATAAAGAACGGCGCGCGCCAGCTATCGAAGGCCTTGACCATCGCGCCGATGGTGAAGAACGCCAGCAACAACCCCAATGGCAGCCCCAGCATGAAGATCCCCATGGCCCGCGCCCGGCGGTGAGCCGGAAACAAGTCGCCGATCAGCGAGTTGGCGGCTGGCGCGTAACTGGCCTCGCCGATGCCGACGCCCATGCGCACGATCAGGAAGCTCCAGAAACTGCCCACCATGCCGTTGACGGCGGTCAACCCGCTCCACACCACCAATCCCCAACCCATCAGCTTGCTGCGCGAGCCGGTATCGGCCATGCGCCCCAGCGGCAAGCCGGCAATGGCGTAGACGATGGTGAATGCCGTCCCGATGATCCCCAACTGGAAATCACTGAGGTGCCACTCCATGCGAATGGGCTCGATGATGATGGCCGGGATGGTGCGGTCGAAAAAATTGAACAGGTTGGCCAGGAACAACAGGAACAGGATGCGCCAGGCATTGGCCACTTGGGTCGAGTTCTGCATGGGTCCGTCTCTTTTATTGTTTTTGGGGCGTCACTGCCCCCGGACTTTGCAATCTAGACACGGCGGCCGCACCTGTCTTTCATTATTCGCCAGGCTGATACCTGCCCATGGCGCACAGCCTGCTCCCACAGGATCGCAGCTTTCGCAGGGCGGGTATTTCGCAGCCCGTCCGGTCGATGAAAAATACCTTTGAGCCCCCCTTCCCAAGCCGTTGGCGAAGCCTAGAATAGCGGCCTTGTTTCCCCCCTGTGTCTCCACTCCTCCTTAGATAATCGCCCATGTCCGAAGCCAGTCCGTGTCTGAATTGCGGTGCCTGCTGTTCTCATTTTCGCGTGTCATTTTTCTGGGGTGAATGCGCCTCGTCCGGGGGGACGGTACCCGATGAGCTTGTCGAACAGATCAGCCCCAGTCGGGTCGCGATGCTCGGCACGGGCTGCAAACCCGTACGCTGCACCAGCCTGGTGGGAGACGTGGGCAGTACGGTGCAGTGCTCGATTTACGAAAAACGCTCCAGCACCTGTCGGGAGTTCGACGCTTCGTGGGTCGATGGCGTGGCCAATCCCGATTGCGACGCGGCCCGTGCCGCTTTCGGCTTGCCGGCCCTGCAACCCGCCTTCGAGACGCCTCAGAAGAAAATCGCCTGAGTAATAGCACCAATCGATGGCTTCGGCACCGGCGACTCATCCCTGCTGAGCCGGCCGGTGCCACTGGCCGAGTTGCATCCGGTGCTGAACGAAATCAACCAGCGCCAGCACGCCTACACCGTCACGACGCTGAGCCTGGCTCACGGTACATCTGCACTAATGTAGACGGGTCTTTCTCAAGGAAACCCTGACTCCCATGCAGGCGCATCAATTGCGCGGCCAGACCGCTGATCGGTGTCGCCGAGCCTTGTTCACGGGAAAACTTCACCGCTGTATCCAGATCCTTGAGCAACGTCCGTACGTGCCACTTGACCGGCTCAAAACGGTTTTCCGCCATCTGCGGGGCGAGGATCTGCAACGGCTTCGAATCGGCAAAGCCGCCGGCCAGCGCTTCAGCGATCAGGCTGGCATCAACCCCGGAACGCTCCGCCAGCGCGACCACTTCGGCAATCACCAATGCATTGCAAGCGACGATCATCTGATTGCACGCCTTGGTCACCTGCCCTGCCCCGACGCCGCCCATGTGTGTCACACGCTGCCCCAGGTTCAACAGCACAGGCCGGACCCGCTCCAGATCCTGTACGTCACCGCCGACCATGATCGCCAGGCTTCCAGCCTCGGCACCGACCACGCCGCCGGATACCGGCGTGTCGAGCCAGCCCATGCCGGTTTTACCAGCAAGTTCTGCGGCCATTTCCCGCGTGGCGTTGGGCTCCAGGCTGGAAAAATCCACCAGCAGCTGGCCTTTTCCTGCCCCTTCGATAATGCCTGTCGGACCAAACACTACCTCGCGTACCACCGACGTATCCGCCAGGCACAGCATCACCACGTCAGCGTGCTGGCACAGCTCGGCCGGGCTGGCGACCTGGCGCGCGCCGACCTCCACCAGCGGCTTGCACTTGTCCGGATTGCGATTCCATACCGCCAGCGGATAACCCGCGGCCAGCAGGCGCCGGCACATCGGCAGCCCCATCAGGCCGATCCCGGCAAACCCTAGCGAAGGTAGCGTTGACATCATTTTGCCTCTTCTTGATTAAAGATCACCGAATATTGGCCGATTCATCATGACTTAGGAAAGGATTCCCCCCCGAGCAATGCTCAGGCCAGAGACCAAGGCATGGTCCAGGTACGCGCTGAAAAAAGACGCGATTGTATTCCGTGACGGTTCGACGACAGCGAGTCGGCCAACCAATCAGCCCAGGTAGATGGCGAACCATGACTTCTAAAAACAACCCGGCCACTGCGGTAAACGATCTGACGTTGAGCCCCGCGGCCAACAGCCCGTCATCACCGAAGCCATTGATCCAATCCCGTCCGTTGGCGACCCAGCAATACCTGTACTTCACCGAAACCAACACCGACCGCATCCTCGACAACCTCGACGGCCTGCGCGACATGGTGTTCCCGCGCGCACCACACCTGGAAGGCGACAGCGAACAGCACAGCGATCAGGAATTCCCGTCGGTATGCCTGATCGGCCTGGGCCGCTGCGGCTCGAACATTGCGCTGGACGTGGCGGAGCTGGTGTACAACGCCCGCAAGTTCTACCTCAACGAATTCAACAACGAAGATCGCCTGTCGCCGGACAAGCGTTTTGCCGAAAAGGGCTACAGCCCGGCCCAGTGGATCCTCAACAACCTGCGCCTGGGCCAGAACAAAAACACCAAGCCGGTGTTTCTGGTCGAGCCGCTGGTGATGCTCGGCGACCTGGACAAGGACATCGCCGGACGCATCCGCTTCTCGCGCAAGGGCGAAAAAAGCGGCTTCCTGCGCGACTACAGCAAGATGAAAATCATGGACCTGTCGGAAGTCCACGCCGGTGGCGCCGGCAACGCGCCGATCCTCGGCCAGTACCTGGCCAAGATCATCCTGAACAAGGACACCCAGCGTTTCTCCAGCCCTGACTGGAAAATGATTCACTCGTACCTGATCGACAGCTGCGGCATCAAGGCCAACCAGTCGCGCCTGTACTTCTCGATCTTCAGTGCTGGCGGCGGTACCGGCTCGGGCATGGCCTCGGAATTCGGCCTGGCCCAGCAGCACTCGTACATGAACAAGACGTTCGACACCAAACCGATGGACGAGCACGACAGCAAGAGCGGCCACTCCTTCGTCTTCGAACCGATCTTCACCAGTGGCATCTGTGTACTGCCGAACATTTCCGATCACCGCAGTGAAATGTCCGAGGCGCTGCACATCAACGCCGGCCGCCTGCTGTGCAAATACCTGTCGGAAGAGTGGGACTTCTCCTACAACTTCGCCAACGAAGACAGCAGCGAAGCCAGCGTCATGGGCCGCATCCGCCCATGGAACGCGATGATGCTGATCTCCAACGACATCATGCGTTACGCCGAAGAGAACGATGACGGCAATATCCAGAACATTGATGTCAATGCCATGGAAAAGCATGCCAACCAGTACATCTCGCAGCAGATCTTCAACATTCTGACGGCCCAGGCGGTGACCACCGACTACGACCAGAACTATTTCCGTCGCGCCGGCATCGACATCGGCGAAACCATCCGCCTGGACGCCAACGACCTGTTCATGAGCCTGGCTGGCCCGGTGGCGATTGCCTACGCCGAGTCCGTGGTGCCGGAAACCCCAGCGCCGAGCAGCGACAAATTCAAGGTGTTCGAGAAAGAGCCGCAGCGCCTGAACATCGACGACCTGTTCTTCCGTTCGATCGACCTGCCGCACTTCAACAAGGTCACCCAGGCCATCGAAGGCATCAGCCTGTTGCCGATCGAATCCAAGCGCTATCGCGCGTCGCTGGAGCAGTACAAGAACTCGGGTTACGACGCGGCGGCCCTGCACGACCTGCACTTCTTCAAGAATTGCTCGTCGGTGGTGTCTATCGTCTCGTTGCCGAAGGACTACAAGCTGTCCTACATGGACCTGAACCGGTTGAAGACCCACCTCAACAGCCTGTTCCCCAACACCACGCTCAAGCGCTACGCGCTGGTGATCGGCGCCTCGGCCAACCTGTCGCTGACCACCCTGATCGCCAAGAGCCCGTGCCTGTCGGACGACTTCCTGACGCTGATCGTGGCGTTCATCAAGCGCTGCTTTGCGAAGTCGGCATACCGTTTCGACGAGACCCTGGACAACTCGATCCTGGACTTCATCGTCCAGGAGGAATTCGACGAAGGCCGCATCGACGACTTGCTCAACGAATTCGAGAACCCGGCGAAGATCCTCGACACCAACTGGTACGCGATCAAGCCGATGTACGAGAAGAAGTACCGTGAGCTGATCAACGACAAGGAAAAGTTCGTCTCGATCAACGACATCCGCCTGTCCCGGGATTGCGTGAAGAAATCGATCAAGTACCTGCGCGAGATCTACCGTCACCGGATCGGTAAGACCAAGGTTATTTCGTTGAATAACCATACGGGCAAGACGGCTTAACAAGACACGAAAACTCGTCGCCCCTATCGCGAGCAGGCTCGCTCCCACAGTTGACCGTGTTCCCTCTGAAGAATGCGATCCCTGTGGGAGCGAGCCTGCTCGCGAAGGCGGCCCCACAATCACCGCAATTCAACATCCAGAAACAATTGAGCAGACGTTCAGTTGCTCTCTCAACTGTTCCCGTTACGTTTACGTCACCGTGAAGCTGTGGCCTTTCTCTACGGCAACCTGCCATCACGCTACTCGGCTACACACTTTTCCCGCGCAAAGGAACGCACCAATCAGGTGCAACCATTAAGCTTGCGTCCTTTCCTGGACCAGAATCCACGGCGAAACAACCACGGCCCACAACTGCGGATCACGCTCGAAAAGATCCAGCGCCCGTGTTTCAGACAGCTTGGCGAGCTTGTCAGCGGCCAGCCAGGCAGCCACTTTCTCCCCTTCATCCTGGGCCACGGCCTCGGCGGCGGCGATCAAATCCAGGCCAGGATCGACCCACAATAGGGCACCCTTGGCGAAGAACGGCTCCAGCTCTTTCCATGTAATAGATGCGGTTTCACCAAGCAGCTTGGCATAGAGGGTGCTAGGTTCTTGATTCATGGGACTGTCCGGAAAAGAAATCGACGCGAATGATAACGTCGGTGGCCTGGCAGAAAAACCCGGATGCAATTGAGTGACCGAAATGAAAAGCGCAGGAAAGCCAGGGAATGCACTGAATCCGGCTATAAGCCCCTCAACACCCCGCCGCAATTCTGTCTTTTACTTTCAATAAAGCGACACTTGCAGGTTTTGTCCCCCGGCGCCGCCTTCCCAGGCTGACAATCGGCGCTCTACACTGTACCGGTACAGTTGCCGAGGGGCTTTTCCGGGGAATGTCGCAGATATCTGACCCGGTTCTGCTGCTTTCGGCGCCAGGACTATAAAAACTACAACAGTAAGAGTGGAGCACTATGACTAAGGCTACTAAGCAGATTTCCAAACTGTTTGCCGCTATGGTTCTGGCCGGGGTTGCCAGCCATTCGTTTGCAGCTGATACCATCAAGATCGGCATCGCCGGCCCTAAAACCGGCCCTGTAGCCCAATACGGCGACATGCAGTTCAGTGGCGCCAAAATGGCCATCGAACAGATCAACGCCAAAGGCGGCGTAGACGGCAAGAAACTCGTAGCCGTTGAATACGATGACGCCTGTGATCCGAAACAAGCCGTTGCGGTCGCGAACAAGGTCGTCAACGACGGCGTCAAGTTCGTGGTCGGTCACCTGTGCTCCAGCTCCACTCAACCGGCTTCGGACATCTACGAAGA
This sequence comes from Pseudomonas sp. KH_046_1, assembly GCF_057839025.1. Lineage (NCBI taxonomy): Bacteria > Pseudomonadati > Pseudomonadota > Gammaproteobacteria > Pseudomonadales > Pseudomonadaceae > Pseudomonas > Pseudomonas sp. KH_046_1. The sequence continues at coordinate 1,402,255 of NZ_CM174481.1, read as the reverse complement.
CGAAGGCGTGATCATGATCACCCCGGCTGCCACCAGCCCGGACATCACCGCACGCGGTTACAAAATGGTGTTCCGCACCATCGGCCTGGACAGCGCCCAGGGTCCTGCCGCCGGTAACTACATTGCCGATTTCGTAAAACCGAAAATCGTTGCCGTCCTGCACGACAAACAGCAATACGGTGAAGGCATCGCCAGCGCCGTGAAGAAAACCCTGGAAGGCAAAGGCGTCAAGGTTGCCGTGTTCGAAGGCATCAACGCCGGCGACAAGGACTTCTCGTCGATGATCGCCAAGCTCAAGCAAGCCAACGTCGACTTCGTCTACTACGGCGGCTACCACCCGGAGCTGGGCCTGATCCTGCGTCAGTCTGCGGAAAAAGGCCTGAAAGCCAAGTTCATGGGTCCGGAAGGCGTGGGTAACGACTCCATTTCGCAGATCGCCAAGGACGCTTCCGAAGGCCTGCTGGTGACCCTGCCGAAATCCTTCGACCAGGATCCGGCCAACGTTGCCCTGGCTGATGCGTTCAAAGCCAAGAAAGAAGATCCAAGCGGTCCGTTCGTGTTCCCGGCCTACTCGGCTGTGACCGTGATCGCCGACGGCATCAAGGCTGCCAAGTCCGAAGACACTGCCAAAGTGGCTGAAGCCATCCACGCCGGCACCTTCAAGACGCCTACCGGCGACCTGAGCTTCGACGAGAAAGGCGACCTGAAAGACTTCAAATTCGTGGTTTACGAGTGGCACTTCGGCAAACCAAAAACTGAAGCCAAGCCTCAGTAAGGCGTTGCCTGACTGACTGCCAATAAAGCCCACGGCGTGCCGTGGGCTTTATTTTACGAACGTATTGGGCCGCGCTGGCGTGATCCGCCAGTCTCCCCACCTGAAAATCTCAAAACCGTCATCAGCGGTTCGCTGGCAAACCCCGAATTCGAAGTGGATGCAGATCCACGGGGCTCGGGCGGGAAAATGACTCCACCAGTGAAATGCGTATCAGGTTTTTAGGAGCGCTGTAATGCCTGACATCTATCACTTCTTCCAACAGCTGGTTAATGGTCTGACCATTGGCAGCACGTATGCCCTGATCGCCATCGGCTATACGATGGTTTACGGCATCATTGGAATGATCAACTTCGCCCACGGCGAGGTATACATGATTGGCTCCTACGTGGCGTTCATCGCCATCGCCGGGCTGGCCATGCTGGGACTCGACAGTGTTCCGTTGTTGATGACCGCCGCTTTCCTGGCGACCATCGTCGTCACCAGTGCCTACGGTTACAGCATCGAACGGATCGCCTACCGCCCCCTGCGCGGCAGCAACCGTCTGATCCCGCTGATTTCCGCCATCGGCATGTCGATCTTCCTGCAGAACACCGTTCTGCTGGCGCAAGACTCCAAGGACAAATCCATCTCCAACCTGATTCCGGGCAACTTTGCCTTTGGGCCAGGTGGTGCACATGAAGTGCTGATTTCCTACATGCAAATCGTGGTGTTCGTGGTGACCTTTGTCGCCATGCTCGGCCTGACGCTGTTCATCTCCCGTTCTCGCCTGGGTCGCGCCTGCCGCGCCTGTGCCGAAGACATCAAGATGGCCAACCTGCTGGGTATCAACACCAACAACATCATTGCCCTGACCTTCGTCGTCGGTGCCGCACTGGCGGCCATCGCGGCCGTGTTGCTGAGCATGCAATACGGCGTGATCAACCCGAACGCCGGTTTCCTGGTCGGCCTCAAGGCCTTCACCGCCGCGGTACTGGGTGGTATCGGCAGCATCCCCGGCGCCATGCTCGGCGGGATCGTGCTGGGGGTGGCGGAAGCCTTTGGTGCCGATATTTTCGGCGACCAGTACAAGGACGTCGTGGCGTTCGGTCTATTGGTTCTGGTGTTGTTGTTCCGGCCAACCGGCCTGTTGGGCCGTCCGGAGGTTGAGAAAGTATGACTAGGAATCTTAAACAGGCACTGTTCAGTGCCTTGCTGGTGTGGGCCGTCGCCTACCCGGTACTGGGTCTGAAGTTGACCATCGTCGGCATCAACCTCGAAGTTCATGGCACCAGCGACGCCACCCTGATCACCATCGCCGTGTGCTCGGTGCTGATGTTCCTGCGCGTACTGTTCGACCAGCAAATCAGCTCGGCCTGGCGTTCCTCGCCGAGCATGCCGCTGATTCCGGCCAAGGCCAGCAACTTCCTGACCCTGCCGACCACCCAGCGCTGGATCATCATCGCGCTGATCGCCGGCGCGCTGGTCTGGCCGTTCTTCGGTTCCCGCGGGGCGGTGGATATCGCGACGCTGGTGTTGATCTACGTGATGCTCGGCCTCGGCCTGAACATCGTGGTCGGCCTGGCCGGTCTGCTCGACCTCGGTTACGTCGGCTTCTATGCCGTCGGCGCCTACAGTTATGCCCTGCTGTCTCATTACTACGGCCTGAGCTTCTGGATCTGCCTGCCGATCGCCGGGATGATGGCGGCCACTTTCGGCTTCCTGCTCGGTTTCCCGGTACTGCGCCTGCGCGGTGACTACCTGGCGATCGTGACCCTGGGCTTCGGTGAAATTATCCGTCTGTTCCTGCGTAACCTGACCGACATCACCGGCGGCCCGAACGGCATCAGCAACATCGAGAAGCCGACGTTCTTCGGCCTGACCTTCGAACGTAAAGCCGCTGAAGGCCTGCAGACGTTCCACGAGTACTTCGGCCTGGAATACAACTCGATCAACAAGGTGATTTTCCTTTACCTGGTCGCATTGTTCCTGGCGCTGTTCGCACTGTTCGTCATCAATCGCTTGCTGCGCATGCCCCTGGGTCGTGCGTGGGAAGCGCTGCGTGAAGATGAAATCGCCTGCCGTGCGTTGGGTCTGAACCCGACGATCATCAAGCTTTCAGCCTTCACCCTGGGCGCCTGCTTCGCCGGTTTCGCCGGCAGCTTCTTCGCCGCGCGTCAGGGCCTGGTGACACCGGAGTCCTTCACCTTCATCGAGTCGGCGACCATCCTCGCCATCGTTGTGCTGGGTGGCATGGGCTCGCAACTGGGTGTCGTGCTCGCCGCCACAGTGATGATCCTGTTGCCGGAAATGATGCGTGAGTTCAGTGAGTACCGCATGTTGATGTTCGGCGCCTTGATGGTGCTGATGATGATCTGGCGTCCTCAAGGTCTGCTGCCCATGCAACGCCCTCACATGGAGCTGCGCAAATGAGCCGCGAGATCCTGAAAGTAGAAAATTTGAGCATGCGCTTCGGCGGCTTGCTGGCGGTCAATGGCGTAGCCCTGAGCGTGAAGGAAAAACAGGTCGTGGCACTGATCGGCCCCAACGGCGCCGGCAAGACCACCGTGTTCAACTGCCTGACCGGCTTCTACAAGCCGAGCGGCGGCAGCATCCTGCTCGATGGCGAATCGATCGAGGGCCTGCCCGGCCACAAGATCGCCCTCAAGGGCGTGGTGCGTACCTTCCAGAACGTGCGGCTGTTCAAGGACATGACCGCGGTCGAGAACCTCTTGATCGCCCAGCACCGTCACCTGAACACCAACTTCCTGTCCGGCCTGTTCAAGACCCCGGCGTTCCGCAAAAGCGAACGCGAGGCCATGGACTTTGCCGAGTTCTGGCTGGAAAAGGTCAACCTCAAGGAGTTCGCCAACCGTCCGGCCGGCACCCTGGCCTACGGTCAGCAACGTCGCCTGGAAATCGCCCGCTGCATGATGACCCGCCCGCGGATCCTCATGCTCGACGAACCGGCCGCCGGCCTGAACCCGAAGGAAACCGAAGACCTCAAGGCGCTGATCAGCGTGCTGCGTGAAGAGCACAACGTGACGGTGCTGCTGATCGAACACGACATGAAACTGGTCATGAGCATTTCCGACCACATCGTCGTGATCAACCAGGGCACCCCCCTGGCCAACGGCACGCCGGAACAGATCCGCGACAATCCTGAAGTGATCAAAGCCTACCTGGGGGAAGCGTAAATGCTGCAGTTCGAAAACGTTTCCACCTTCTACGGCAAGATCCAGGCCCTGCACAGCGTCAACGTCGAAGTCCGCCAGGGCGAAATCGTGACCCTGATCGGTGCCAACGGTGCCGGCAAGTCCACGCTGCTGATGACGCTTTGCGGTTCGCCGCGCGCCCACAGCGGCAGCATCCGCTACATGGGTGAGGAACTGGTCGGCCAGGACTCCTCGCAGATCATGCGCAAGAGCATCGCCGTGGTACCGGAAGGTCGCCGGGTGTTTTCCCGCCTGACCGTGGAAGAAAACCTGTCCATGGGTGGCTTCTTCACCGCCAAGGGCGATTATCAGGAACAGATGGACAAGGTTCTCGGACTTTTCCCACGCCTGAAAGAACGCTTCAGCCAGCGTGGCGGCACCATGTCCGGCGGCGAACAGCAAATGCTCGCCATCGGCCGTGCGCTGATGAGCAAGCCCAAGCTGCTGCTGCTCGACGAGCCTTCCCTGGGCCTGGCACCGATCATCATCCAGCAGATCTTCGACATCATCGAACAACTGCGCAAGGACGGTGTGACGGTGTTCCTGGTCGAGCAAAACGCCAACCAGGCGCTGAAGATCGCTGACCGTGCCTACGTTCTGGAGAACGGCCGGGTGGTGATGCAAGGCACCGGTGAAGCACTGCTGACCGACCCGAAAGTGCGCGAAGCGTACCTCGGTGGTTGAGCCATTGCGGTAAACAAAAAAACGGCCTTTGCGGGCCGTTTTTTTATATCTGCCACAACCTCGCTAACAATGAAGATCCATTGTGGGAGCGGGCTTGCTCGCGAATGCGGGGCATCAGCCAACATTAAGGCTGAATGTGAAACCGTATTCGCGAGCAAGCCCGCTCCCACAGGGTTTGTGTCGTGCCAGGCTTTAACGTTAAAGCCGGTCCAACGCCTCCCCACTACGCTTGAACCACCCAATCAAATAATCCGCCAGTACCTGCGTGCGCTTGGGCAAACCGCCCTGATACGGATGCACCAGGTACATCGGCATGCTGCGGGTCTGATAGTCGCGCAGGAGCCATCGTAAACGCCCATCGGCCAATTCTGTTGGCAAACAGTAGGACGGCAGGCGCGCAATACCGGCGCCGACCAGTGCGGCTTTCTTCAACAGGTTGTAGTGGTTGCTGGCGAACGGCCCCGACACCCGCACCCGCAACAACTCGTGCTGCTGGTGATACAGCCATTCTTCGCGACCGCTGTAATGGCTGTTGAGCAGGCAACGATGCTCGGCCAGCGCCTGGGGTGTTTGCGGTTCACCGTATTGCTCCAGATAGGCCGGGCTGGCACAGGTCAGCTCTTGCCACGCCAGCAGTGGGCGCGCCACCAGTCGCTGGTCAATGGCCACGTCGGAACGAATTGCCAGATCGAAGCCGTCGCGAGACAGTTCGCGGTAGCTGTTGTTGAGCTCCAGTTCGATCTGTACCTGGGGATACTTGGCGGAGAACTCCAGCAACAGGCCATCGAAGAAGGTTTCCCCGAGCGACACCGGTACCGTCATCCGCACCGGGCCGGCCATGTCGTCCTTCAGACGCGCCAGGGCCTGGCGCGCCCGCTCGACTTGCACCACCAGCGCCTGGGCCTGTGGCAACAACGCAGCACCGGCCGCGGTCAGACTCAAGCGGCGAGTGGTACGTTGCAACAGCACCACGGAGAACCGCGCTTCCAACTGGCTGATGCGCTTGGACAGCTGGCCTTTGCTGCAACCGAGCTGCTGCGCCGCCAGGGTGAAACTTCCCGCTTCGATCAGTACGGCGAACGCGGCCAGGTCATCCATCTCGCTCATGGATTGTTTCCATTTGAAAACCAAAGGTTGCCTATTAGTGCGCTTATCTACGGAAAAAACCACCCTAAACTGATACCTCGTTCAACCCACAACGAGGATCAGCCTCCATGAAAATTCTTTTGATCGGCGCAAACGGCACCATCGGTTCGGCAGTCGACAAGGAACTGTCGCAACGCCACGAAATCATCCGCATCGGCCGCACCAGCGGCGACTTTCAGGTGGACATCAGTGACAGCGCCTCGATTCGCAAACTGTTCGAGCAGACCGGCAAATTCGATGCACTGGTGTGTGCCGCCGGCAACGTGACCTTCGCACCGCTCAACGAAATGACCGAAGAGAGCTTTGCCCTGGGCCTGAAAGACAAGCTCATGGGCCAGGTCAACCTGCTGCTGATCGGCCGCGAGTTCGCCAATGACCGCGCATCGTTCACCTTCACCACCGGCGTGCTCAGTCACGATCCGATCTACAGCGGTGCCTCGGCAGCACTGGTCAACGGTGCACTGGACAGCTTCGTCCGGGCCGCCGCCATCGAACTGCCGCCCGGCTTGCGCGTGAACTCGATCAGCCCGAACGTCCTCGTCGAAGCCATGGGCAAATACGCGCCGTACTTCCGTGGCTTCAAGCCGGTTCCCGCGGCAGATGTGGCTTTGGCCTACGCCAAAAGCGTGGAAGGCCTGCAAACAGGTCAGACCTTTCACATCTGAAGATAAAAAATCGCAACCTGCGTCAGCGCCAATACAAAGTGGAGACGATAACGGGTTGTGATGAACGGTCAGGCTGAGTAACGTGGCGGCACTTGTCAGGAGACCCCAAGATGCGTGTTGCCCGTTCCTTAGTCCTCGTTGCCCTGCTTCCGCTTTTCGCCGCTTGCCAGCTGTTCGAGGGTGAACGGCAGAGCGACTCCCATATCGGCCAGACACGCATGCAAGGCCAGTTGACCGCGGCAGACGGCAAACTGCTGTTCCAGCCGTGCAACCAGGCAAACCGCTACGTGGTCAACGACACGGGCGGTACCAGCGTTCTGCAGCAGGCCGCAAACCTGGCGGACAAGCAGGGCAAGCTGTTTGCCGACGTGCGCGGGCGGGTTGTGGCAGGCAGCGGTGGTGACGGCCGGCTCGATCTGGAGCAGTTGTACCGCGTCGAGCGCTCGAGCAACGCGTGCGAGGATCCGAATTTCAAGCTGCTGATCCTGCGCGCCGCCGGCCACACTCCGCAGTGGAGCGTGAAAGTCAGCGGCAAAGGCATGGTCCTCGACCGGGCTGGCCAGCCGCCGTTGGCCGTGCCTTACGTCGAGGAGCAACTGGGCGATGGCCGTTTCAACCTCAGCACCGAAGCCAACAACCAGCACATCGAACTGTGGGTTGCGCCGCAACGTTGCGTCGACAGCAGCACCGGCAGCATCCAGCACATGAGCGCCGAACTGCGCATCGACGGTCAGGTACAGCGCGGCTGCGGGTATTTCGGCGGATCGCGCGACGACTGATCGTTTAAGCCTCACGGGCCTGCGCCTTTGAGGCTTATAATCGCGGGCTTCAAACGCCCTGGCGCAGTTGTGCGCCCCGCGAACCGGATCCCGCCATGTTACGAATCACCGAACTCAAGTTGCCGATCGACCATCCCGAAGAAGACCTGCGCCCTGCCATCGTGCAGCGCTTAGGGCTTGCCAGCGATGATCTGCTCGATTTCACCTTGTTCAAGCGCAGCTACGATGCGCGTAAAAAGTCCTCCGAACTGTGCTTCATCTACACCATCGACCTTGAAGTTCGCGATGAGGCGGCGGTGCTGCACAAGTTCGCCGATGACCGTAACGTCAGCGTGGCGCCGGATGTCAGCTACAAAGCGGTAGGCCAGGCGCCGGTCGATTTGAGTGCGCGTCCGATCGTCGTCGGCTTCGGTCCGTGCGGGATTTTCGCCGGGCTGCTGCTGGCGCAAATGGGCTTCAAGCCGATCATCCTCGAACGCGGCACCGAAGTACGCCAGCGCACCAAGGACACCTGGGGCCTGTGGCGCAAAAGCGTACTCAACCCGGAATCCAACGTGCAGTTCGGTGAAGGCGGCGCGGGGACATTCTCCGACGGCAAGCTCTACAGCCAGATCAAGGACCCGAAATTCCTCGGCCGTAAAGTCCTGCACGAATTCGTCAAGGCCGGTGCCCCGGAAGAAATCCTCTACGTCAGCAAGCCGCACATCGGTACGTTCCGCCTGACCGGCGTGGTGGAAAACATGCGTGAGCAGATTCGCGCCCTGGGCGGTGAAGTGCGCTTCCAGCAGCGTGTCACCGACGTATTGATCGAGGACGGCCAACTGGTCGGCGTCGAGCTCAACGGCGGCGAGCAGATCCACTCCAGACACGTGATCCTGGCCCTCGGCCACAGCGCCCGAGACACCTTCCGCATGCTCCACGGCCGTGGCGTATTCATGGAAGCCAAGCCGTTCTCGGTGGGTTTCCGCATCGAACACCCACAGTCGCTGATCGACCGTGCGCGCCTGGGCAAGTACGCCGGCCACCCGAAACTGGGCGCCGCCGACTACAAACTGGTGCACCACGCCAAGAACGGCCGTTCGGTCTACAGCTTCTGCATGTGCCCGGGCGGCACCGTGGTGGCAGCGACTTCCGAGCCGAACCGCGTGGTTACCAATGGCATGAGCCAGTACTCGCGTAACGAGCGCAATGCCAACTCCGGCATCGTCGTCGGCATCACCCCGGAAGTCGATTATCCGGGCGGCCCGCTGGCCGGTATCGAGTTGCAGGAACGCCTGGAATCCCACGCATTCGTGCTGGGCGGCAGCAACTACGAAGCGCCGGCGCAATTGGTCGGCGATTTTATCGCGGGCAAACCGTCCACCGAACTGGGCAGCGTCGAGCCGTCCTACAAGCCGGGCGTTGCCCTGGGTGATCTGGCGCTGGCGCTGCCGGCGTTCGCCATCGAAGCGATTCGCGAAGCCCTGCCGGCGTTCGAGAAGCAGATTCGTGGTTACTCGCTGCACGACGCGGTGTTGACCGGGATCGAGACCCGCACCTCCTCGCCGCTGCGCATTACCCGGAACGAGGCGTTGCAGAGCCTGAACGTGAAGGGCTTGTTCCCGGCCGGTGAAGGTGCGGGATATGCGGGCGGGATTCTGTCGGCGGGTGTTGACGGGATTCGCATTGCCGAGGCTGTGGCTCGGGATATCCTCGGTATCGAGGCCTGATACACACCATCTGAAACAATACAAAACCCTGTGGGAGCGAGCCTGCTCGCGATAGCGGTAAATCAGTCAACATATGTGCTGAATGTTATGCCGCCATCGCGAGCAGGCTCGCTCCCACATTAGTACTCAGTGTCTGAAAGATCTCAGATATTGGCGCGCAGAACCGAGTCTGGCAGCAGCTCACCCCGCTCCACCGTCGCCGCCACCGCAGCCATCAAACCACTCAGCTCATACCCCTGAGCCTTGAGCCAGTCCTGATCGTAATAGGTCGTGGCATAGCGCTCGCCGCTGTCACACAGAATCGCCACCATCGACCCCGTCTCCCCCGCCGCCTTCATGTGCTGGGCGGCCATCAGTGCGCCGATCAGGTTGGTCCCGCTCGATCCGCCCACATGCCGTCCCAGACGCTCCGCAAGGTAGTGCATGGCCGCCAGTGACAAGGCATCCGGCACCTTGACCATCGCGTCGATCACCTTGGGCAGAAACGACGCTTCCACGCGCGGCCGGCCAATGCCTTCGATCCGCGAGCCGTGGTCCAGTCGCAGGCTGGCATCGCCGGTCTGGTAGTAATCGAAGAACACCGAACGCTCGGCATCGGCACACAGCACGCGGGTGCCATGCTGGCGATAACGCACGTATCGGCCCAGGGTGGCCGTGGTGCCGCCGGTACCGGGGCTGGAAATCAGCCAGCTCGGCTCGGGATGCTGCTCGAAACGCATCTGCTGAAAGATCGACTCGGCAATGTTGTTGTTTGCCCGCCAGTCGGTGGCGCGCTCGGCGTAGGTGAACTGGTCAATGAAGTGCCCGTCGTGTTCGCGAGCCAGGCGCTCGGACTCGGCGTAGATCTGGGTCGGATCGTCTACCAGGTGGCTTTGGCCACCGTAGAAGGCAATTTGCGCGATCTTTTCCTTGGACGTGGTCGCCGGCATCACCGCAATGAACGGCAAGCCCAGCATGCGCGCGAAGTACGCTTCGGAAATCGCCGTCGAACCGCTGGAGGCTTCAATGACCGGCGCGCCGGGTTTAAGCCAGCCGTTACACAGCGCATAAAGGAACAGCGAACGGGCCAGACGGTGCTTGAGACTGCCCGTGGGGTGGCTGGATTCATCCTTGAAGTACAACTCGATGCCCGGAAAACCTGGCAGCGGCAAGGGGATCAAGTGGGTGTCGGCGCTGCGCTGGAAATCGGCTTCGATGATCCGGATCGCTTCGCGGGACCACTGTCGATTGTCGCTCATGATGGTTTTCTCGTTGAATCGGGCAGGAGTCGGCCTTTAACAAGGCTCATCCAACAAGCTTAGGAAAAAACCTGCATCCAGCACAGGTACAGCTGAGATCCAATACGCCCGGCAACTGCTAGGCTCAGGTCGGTGCTGGCGGATCACTCTGTAACGACATATAACAAAAAAGAATATAACTTTTGTTTTAACAACTAACAGTACTTGTTAGGGTGTAACACCTTTTGAATTCACAGATGGAGAGCGACCTTGCCTCTGCGTAGCACTTTCACGCGTTTCTTTCAGTTGGAAGCTGCCAGCGGTCTGTTACTGATCGCCGCTGCCGTTCTAGCTCTGATTATCAACAACTCGCCGCTGTCGTGGCTGTACAACGGCCTGCTGGACACCCCCGTGGTGGCGCAGATCGGCGCACTGAAAATCGCCAAGCCGTTGCTGCTGTGGATCAACGACGGCCTGATGGCGCTGTTCTTCCTGCTGATCGGCCTGGAAGTGAAGCGCGAAGTCCTCGACGGCCAGTTGTCCAAACCGTCGCAAATCGTCCTGCCCGGCGCCGCCGCCATTGGTGGAATGGTGGTGCCGGCGCTGATCTACTGGTACCTCAATCGCGACACGCCACCGGCCCTCAACGGCTGGGCAATCCCGACCGCCACCGACATCGCTTTCGCCCTTGGCGTGCTGGCGCTGCTGGGCAAACGGGTTCCGGTATCGCTGAAACTGTTCCTGATGACCTTGGCGATCATCGACGACCTCGGCGCGATCATCATCATTGCGATCTTCTATTCCGGCGCGTTGTCGACCCTGTCCCTGGCGCTGGCCGCGACCTGTATTGCGGCGCTGATCGGGATGAACCGGCTTGGCGTGGTCAAGCTCGGGCCGTACATGATCATTGGCTTGATCCTCTGGGTCTGCGTGCTCAAGAGCGGTGTCCACGCCACGCTGGCCGGCGTGACCCTGGCATTCTGCATTCCGCTGCGCACGAAAAATGCCGAGCCTTCGCCATTGCTGACCCTGGAACACGCCCTGCATCCGTGGGTCGCCTACGGCATCCTGCCGCTGTTCGCATTTGCCAATGCCGGCCTGTCCCTGAGCGGTGTCACCGTCGAAAGCTTCACTCACCACGTCCCCATGGGTATCGCCATCGGGCTGCTGCTGGGCAAGACCGTCGGAGTCTTCGGGCTGACCTGGCTGGCCGTCAAAACCGGTATCGCCGCCCTGCCCCAAGGTGCCAATTGGGGCCAGATACTGGGCGTGGCGATTCTCTGCGGCATTGGTTTCACGATGAGTCTGTTTGTCGGCTCGCTGGCCTTTGAGCCGGGCGTGAGTGATTTCGCCGGGATGGACCGCATGGGGATCTTGACCGGTTCGATTCTGGCCGCGCTGATCGGTTATGTGGTGACGGCGATGGCGAGCCGCAAGAACACCGCGCTGGCCTCCTGATAAACCGCGATAACGCCTGGCGCCAATCAAGACTCGCCTGAGCTGAAAAACAAAAAACCCGATCAGTCACCTGATCGGGTTTTTTGTTTATCCGGTGTTTGCGCTTAATGCGAAACGCGGCTGGTGCCACCCACACTGGAGATGCGCACACGCTCGCCAACACGGAACACTTCGTTCGGCTGAACTTCCTGAACGTAGGCGCGCATGCTGCCATCGTCTTCGCGTACGGTGATTTCCACGCCCTGGGTGCGGGTCAGGCCTTCTTCAGCGGCCGAACCGAGCAGACCGCCGGCCACGGCACCAATGACGGCAGCGACGACGCTGCCTTTGCCGCCACCAATGGTGCTGCCGCCAACGCCGCCGACCACTGCGCCTGCAGCGCCGCCGATCGGGGTTTTGGTGCCTTCGATTTTCACCGGACGCAATGCTTCGATGGTGCCCATGCGAACCGTCTGCACCCGACGCGCCTCGTCACGGGAATAGGAGTCACCGGTCAGGCTCGATTGGCAACCAGTGAGCAACATCGCCATCGTGGAAAAGGAAGCAACCAGCAGAACAGACTTACGCATAGCATCAACTCCAAAAAAACAGATATCCATTAAACTCCGCAGCTTGACGCCTGTCACGGCACAGCCCGGGTAAAATTGGTTTGATTCAGGCTCCGTTAAGGCGCCTCCACGAACTCACACAGTAGCGGCAAATTCGCAAAGCTGCCCCACTGGCCAAGGATTTCAATGGACTACTTTATCATCGTCGTCACGACTGTTGCCGGTTTGTACTTCCACTGGTGGCTGTACGTGCGGATCAAACGCTGGATGGACCGCGACCTGGCGCTAGCGCTGGCGGGCAAGGACGAGCAGAAAAAAGCCTTCATGCTCGAACAATTGGCGAGTGCTCAGGTGCAGAAGATCAAGCGTCGAGACCTGCCGAAGTGGCTGGAGGCCGCTGCGGCAGGCTATCCCGGTCGGTAGACTGCTCAGGGTGCCAGACGTTCAAGAATCCAGTCGGCGCCCTGCTGGCGGTAATTGAGGCGGTCGTGCAGGCGGCTTGGGCGGCCCTGCCAGAATTCGATGCGGTCCGGCAGCAGGCGATAACCGCCCCAGTGTTCCGGGCAATGCGGCTGGGTGTCGGTGAAACGTTGCTCGGTATCCTTGAGCAGCGCTTCGAGCTCGCTACGATCGGCGATCACCTGGCTCTGCGGCGACGCCCAGGCTCCCAGGCGGCTGCCCAGCGGACGGACCTGATAATAGGCGTCGGATTCCTCAGGCGTGACCTTCACCACCCGCCCTTCAATACGCACTTGGCGCTCCAGCGCCGGCCAGAAAAACGTCATGGCCGCGAACGGATTCGCGGCCAGATGCTGGCCCTTGGCGCTTTCGTAGTTGGTGAAAAAGGTGAAGCCCAGTTCGTCCAGGCCCTTGAGCAACAGAATGCGACAGTGCGGCCGACCGTCCTGGTCAACGGTGGCCAGGGTCATGGCGTTGGCTTCCACCGGCACCTGTTCGGTTTTCACCGCGTCGGCGAACCACTGGTGGAACAGCGCAAACGGCTCGGCCGGGGCTTGTACCTCGGTCAGGCCATCACGGGTGTAGTCACGACGCATATCAGCCAGGCCCTGGGTCATGGCGCATTCCTTTTGGTTAACGAATCACTGCTTTGCAGTATCGGTGGCGGCGACTTTCTTGTCAGCCGTGGAGGCTTTGGCTGGCGTGGTTTTCTTCACCGGCGTTGCAGTTTTCGCAGGTGCTTTCTTGGCCGGAGATTTTTTCGCCGCGGCTTTTTTCGTCGCTGGAACAGCAGCCTTTTTAGTCGCCGGGGCCGGTGTCACAGGCTTGGCGACCGGTTTGGCGTCAGCGGCAGCGACCAAGGCCACAGGCGCCGGAGCCGGCATGTTGTACTTGCTCAGCAGCGCGACCATGGTGTTTTGCGGGGTCACCAGCAGTTCCACACGACGGTTCAGTGCACGCCCTTGCACGCTGTCGTTGGCTGCACGCGGCGCATCACCGCCCAGGCCGCGCAGCATCAAGCGATCACGCTGCAAACCGCTGAGACGGAAAATCGCCGCAACGGACTGGGCACGCTCCTGGCTCAGTTTGACGTTGGCAGGCGCAGCGCCGGACGTATCGCTGTGGCCGAGGATCAACACAGCAGTCTTTGGATCGGCTTCAAGGATTTTCGCAACGCGGGTAAACGGACCGAGCGTAACCGGCAGCAGCATGGCCGGACGATCAGGGTTGAACGAGCCTTCGACCGGCGCAGTCACCACCAGCACGTTTTCGCGACGCTCGAGTTGCATGTTGCTGCCCTTGACCGCCTCGCGCAGTCGCGGTTCGTAATCGTCAAGCCAGGCCTGGGTGACTTTCGGGTCTGGCATCGGCACAGCCTTGGCGGTGCTCTGCTCGCTACCGCCGAACGGCCACCACCACTTGCTGGCGCTATCGGCTTCGGCCTTGGCCACCGCAACCGGTTTGACTACCGGTTTAACCTCCGGCTTGGCCACGGGCTTGCCGTCACTGTCGGCGGAACCGAACGGCCAGTACCAGTGGCTGCCGCTTTCAGTCTTGGCGACAGGTGCCGTCGCGTCTTTCTGTGGAGTCTGTGCGCAACCGGTAATAGCGAAGCACAGGGCCAAGGCGAGGGTTTTATTGGATGACATTGGATATCCACAAAAATGAAGTCAAAAAAATCAGGCCACATTGGCCGGTAGAAGCAGATGTTTTGAAACTGGAAAGGCTAACGGGTTCCAACCCTGGAACTCGATAGTCGTTTTTACAGACAAGTGGCCAGAACCCGCACCAGCTTTTGCGCGCGCGGGTCCATCAAGACGTACGGCCCCAGGGTATTTGTCACAAATCCGAAAGCTACATCGTGCTCCGGGTCGGCAAAACCGATGGAGCCGCCGGCACCCGGATGACCAAACGCCCGCGGGCCAAGGCCGAAGGTGGCATTGGCAACGTCCGGTTGATCGAGCATGCAGCCCAGGCCGAAACGGGTCCGGGTCAGTAAAGTCTTGTCCTCGCCGAGGCTGTGCTCGCGAGTCAGTTCATCGAGCATTTCGCTTTCCAGCAGGCTGCCGTCAAGCAGGCCGGCGTAAAACCCGGCCAGGCTACGGGCGTTGCCATGGCCATTGGCGGCAGGCTGTTGCATGCGTCGCCACTCGGGCTTGTTGGTGCTGGTCATGATCGACGGCGGGTTAGTGAACGCCCGGGTCGTCATGGCCGTTGGCTCGCGCATGGTCACTTGCAGCAGGCGCTGGGCGGCGGCATCGCCGACATTGCCCTTGCCCCGCGCAATGTGGGCCACGCGGTGGAACTCTTCGTCGGCCAGGCCCACATGGAAGTCCAGGCCCAACGGTCTGGCGACCCGCGCAACGATCGATTCACCCGGCCCGCGACCGTCGGCACGGCGCAGCAATTCACCGACCAGCCAGCCATAGGTGATCGCCGCGTAACCGTGGCCTTCGCCCGGCGTCCACCACGGTGTTTCGGCGGCCAGGGCGTTGACCATGGTTTGCCAGTCGTAGAGGGCTTCAGGGGCCAGCAGCTCGCGCAATGCCGGAAGACCGGCCTGATGGCAAAGCAGTTGGCGCAGGGTGACGGACGCTTTGCCGGCAGCGGCAAATTCGGGCCAGTAGCGCGCAACCGGGGCATCCAGTTGCAGCTTGCCTTCAGCCACCAGTTGCAGCGCGGTGACGGCGGTAAAGGTCTTGGTGCAGGAGAACAGGTTGGCGATGGTATCGCTGTGCCAGGCCTCGGCCCCGTCCTTGTCGGCAGTGCCGGCCCACAGATCGACGACGGTTTCGCCGCCGACCTGGATGCACAACGCTGCGCCACGCTCCTGGGGATCGTCGAACAGCGCCGCGAACGCCTCTCGCACCGCTTCGAACTTAAGCTCGTAATGACCCTGAATCTGCACCCGCAACTCCCCGGATTAACGCTCTACAAAGTGGTCGGCATTGTTCCAGCCCTTGAGGGTTTTGGGAACAGGGTTGGGCTGGATGGTTGCCTTGCCACCAAGCTTTTGTGGCGAGGGGTTTCAGCGATTAATGGCCTTTACCGGAATGCCCACCGGCGCCCTTCCCCGGCCCCTTGCCGGCCTCGGCCTTGCGGCCGCCCTCGGCGTCGTGGCTGGCTTTGTCGGCGGCGGCCGCAGCCTTCTCGGCCTCTTTGCCCAGTTGCTCGACTGTCGCCAGGTTGCTCTTGCGCACGCTGTCGACAAAACCCTGGAACGGCAGATCAGTGATGCCTACCAACCCGAAGTGACCGTTTTCACCGTCAAGCAAGCGCCCGGTGACCGGTTGATCGAGGTACTGGAACCAATGCACGCCGACAATCGACGGCTCGCTCAATGCCTGTTTGAGGAAGTTGGCGTACGCCGGACCGCGGTCCTCTTCCTTCGCCAATGGCGTGACGCCGCCCCAGAACGGGCCACGATCAGCCGAGCCGAAATTGAACTCGGTGATCAACACCGGTTTATCGAGACTGCGCAGTTTGGCGAAGTCGTAACCATCCTGGGGTTGCAGGGTGTACATGTTGAAGCTCAACACGTCGCAGTACTGGGCGCAGGACTCCACGGCTTCCGGCGTGCTGATCGCGAATCGGCCGCCGAGCAGCAACTGGTTCGGCGCGTGCCACTTGAGTGAGTCGGAGATGGTCTTGAAGTAAGTGTCGGCAAAGACCTTCTGGAAGTATTTGAAGTCGGCTTCGATTTCCGGATGCTCGGCGCTCGGCAACGGCGGTACGAACCCCGGATCTTCCATCAACTCCCAGGCTGGCAGATCAATGCCCCAGGCTTTCGACAGGCCGGCCTGATTGCGGTACTTGTCACGCAGCTGCTTGAGGAATGCGCGCTTGGCCGGCACGTCGGTGGT
Source organism: Pseudomonas sp. KH_046_1 (assembly GCF_057839025.1). Classification (NCBI taxonomy): domain Bacteria; kingdom Pseudomonadati; phylum Pseudomonadota; class Gammaproteobacteria; order Pseudomonadales; family Pseudomonadaceae; genus Pseudomonas; species Pseudomonas sp. KH_046_1. The sequence goes on along the minus strand of NZ_CM174481.1, from coordinate 1,385,761 downwards.
CATTTTCAAGGTGCCGTAGGCCAAGGCATAACGAGCTTTCGGGTCGTCGCCGGGACCGGTCCAGGCCAGTTCGTTGTCGGCGTAGTAACCGATCAGCCATGGATCGTCACGATGGTCGCGGGCAGCAATCGCCACTGCACGCTCGGTGGCCATGGCGAAACGCGGGTCGAACGGGTCGGGCATGCCGCCCCACCAGTCGGTGCCGGTGCTGATGCTGGCGTAGTCGCCGACGATCGACAGCGGCAAGGTGTAAGGCACGCGATCGGCATTGCCCAGTACGGGGGCGCTCCAGTTGCCAATGGTGTTGAAGCCCCAGGCCTGCAAGCGATCAAGGGAGTGACTGGCCCAGCGCTGCTCGTCGAACGCGGCTTTGCAGGGTTCTACAGGTGTTGGCGTTGCTGCTTTTGCCTCAGTTTTGGCCGCTTCGGCGACACCGGATTCGGCAGTCGCAGGCACGACCGGTTGCTCGGCAGCTTTTTCCGCCGTTGCTTCAACCGCATCGGCCTTGCTGTCGCTCCTCGAGTCACAAGGGTTGCCATGAAGGCGCTGCAAGTTGGCGCCGTAGAAATCGTACCAGCGACCTGCACTGTACCCACGCCCCTGATCGGCGCCGTTGCCGCCACGGTTGTCGCCTTCGCCGTAGTGGCTGGCGAGTGCGTCATCTGCTTTGGGCAGGGATTCGAACATCCATTCGCGACCGGCAACGTAGGTCTGGTTGACATCCGGAGCCACGGTATTGACCCCCAGGGAATAAAACGGGTGCCCCTCGGGCGTCACCAGATACCAGCGACCGTCACGTTTTTCGGTTCGGAAAAAACCACTGGCCTTGAACGACGGGCCTTTGGCTAACCCGCCGAACTTATCCAGAGAAGACTTCTGACGTTCGGCCAGCCAGGTTTTCAGTTGTTGCTGCTCCTTGCTGGCGGCGCTTTTCAATTGTTCGTCACTGCTGACTTTTTCCGGCCACTTGTCCCGGGTCGACTGGCCGTAAGCATCCACCAACCCGCCATACACGGCTTGGGTGACCGACTCGCCGTCCTGCACACCAAAACGCTCCAGCAGGATGCTTTGTGCGGCTTTGGGCTGGTCCATCGACAAGCTCACCGATACCACCTGGCTGCGATCCAGTTCACCAGCGCTGCTGGCCACAAACACACGCTGCCCCTCAACGGTCATCGGCATCGGCGGACCAGCCTTCATGCCCTGGCTCAGCGGTGATGTCGCTTGCAAAGGCACCAACAGGGTTTGCGCAGGCCCCGCCGGCAGATCGACGCGGCTGACCAGTGTCTTGCCGTCGTTGCTCTGGATGGTCACGTACAGGGTCAAGGCCCAGTTCATCGCGCTCTGGATCCGCAGGCTCATGACGCCCGACTGCGACCAGTCCCAGGAACCTGTTTGCGGGGTCAGGCGCAAAGTCGGCCGGGCAACCGGGTTGAACGTCACCCGGCGCAGCACTTCGCCCTCGGGGGTTTGCTCGGCGTTGGATTGCGGCAGGCTGGCGTCCTGAGTCGCCACCTGGACCACGTCGGCGGGGCGCACAAAGTTGAACAGCGTCTGCTGGCTGGCGGGGGCGGCCAACAGCGGTGTTGCGAACAGCAGGGCAAAAACAGCAGACAACGAACGGCAAATCATGAGAACGAAATTCTCCCTAACGACCTTCAGTGGGCCAGTGGAAAAGCGATGGCAGAGAGATAGACAACGCGGTGGGCAAAACTGCCCACCGGTGCTTCAGGAAATTTCTCGACGGAACGGCGGCAACGCGTTGAGGATGGCTTTGCCATAGCGCTGGGTCACCAGGCGCCGGTCGAGCAAGGTGATGGTGCCGCGGTCTTCTTCGGTGCGCAGCAAGCGACCGCAGGCCTGGACCAGCTTCAGCGAGGCGTCCGGCACGGAGATTTCCATGAACGGATTGCCGCCCCGGGCTTCGATCCACTCGGCCAGCGCCGCTTCGACCGGATCATCGGGTACCGAGAAAGGAATCTTGGCAATGACCACGTGCTCGCAATAGGCGCCGGGCAAGTCGACCCCTTCGGCGAAGCTCGCCAGGCCGAACAACACGCTGGAATCTCCGCCATCGACCCGCGCCTTGTGCTTGTTGAGGGTTTCCTGTTTCGACAGGTTGCCCTGGATGAACACTTGCTTGCGCCAGTCGCGGTCGAGGCCGTCGAACACGTCCTGCATCTGTTTACGCGAGGAAAACAGCACCAGCGTGCCCCGCGAGCCTTCGACCAATTCAGGCAGGTCACGAATGATCGCGGCGGTATGCGCCGCTGCATCACGGGGATCGGCGTTCAGGTTCGGCACCCGCAGCACACCGGCGTCAGCGTGATGGAAGGGGCTCGGCACCACCGCTGTCACAGCTTTTTTAGGCAGGCCGGCGCGCATGCGGAAGCGGTCGAAGGTGCCGAGGGCCGTCAAGGTCGCCGACGTCACCAGGCAGCCATACGCCACGTTCCACAGATTGCGGCGAAGCATTTCCGCCGCAAGGATCGGGCTTGCGTTGACCTCGATGTCGAACAGCGAGCCACTCTCGGCCAGGGTCAGCCAGCGGGCCATGGGCGGGTTGTCTTCCGGGTCTTCGACGGTGAAGGCGGTCCACAACTCCCAGTTGCCGGAAGAACGCGACAACAGGCTGCCGAACAGCGGATACCACTCTTCGGCCTGGTTGCTGGCGATGCCAATGTTGACCTCGCCGTCCATGCCTTCCTTGAGCAGCTCGGTCAGGCGGGTGAACAAATCGGTCAGCCGTGCGAAGCCTTTTTTCAGTTCGATGCCCATTTCACGCATGTGCTCGGGAATCACCCCGCCGACGAATCGGTGACGCGGGCGCTCGCGGCCTTCGACGTCTTCGCCGGGTTTGAAATCGGCAATCTGCTCGCACGCGGTGAACATGAACTGCTGCTGGGTCTTGATCTCCCGCGCCAGCTCCGGCACCTGCTCGATCAACTTGCCCAGGTCTCCCGGCAGCGGGTGCTGGGCCAGAAGCTTGGTGAGGTTCTTGGCGGTGGTTTCCAGCCAGTCGGCGGTGGAGCGCAGGCGCGTGTAATGGGCGAAGTGGCCGATGGCCTTGTCCGGCAGGTGATGGCCCTCGTCGAACACGTAGATGGTATCGCGCGGGTCCGGCAGCACGGCACCGCCGCCCAGGGCCAGGTCGGCCAGGACCATGTCGTGGTTGGTGACGATCACGTCGACCTTGCCCATGCCTTCACGGGCCTTGTAGAAGGCGCACTGGCCGAAGTTCGGGCAATGACGGTTGGTGCACTGGCTGTGGTCGGTGGTCAGGCGCGCCCAATCGGCGTCTTCCAGGGCGGTTGACCAACTGTCGCGGTCGCCGTCCCACTTATTGCCGGCGAGTTTTTCGATCATGCTGGTGAACAGCTTCTGGCTGGCCTCGTCGACCTCGATCTTGAAACCTTCTTCTTCGAACAACTGCGCCGTGGCGGTCTGCGCGTGACCTTCCTGGAGCAACATGTCGAGCTTGGACAGGCACATGTAGCGCCCGCGCCCCTTGGCCAGGGCGAAGCTGAAATTCAGCCCGCTGTTGCGCATCAAGTCGGGCAAGTCCTTGTAGACGATCTGCTCTTGCAGGGCCACGGTGGCCGTGGCGATCACCAGGCGTTTGCCGGCGGCCTTGGCGGTCGGGATCGCGGCCAGGCTGTAAGCCACGGTCTTGCCAGTACCGGTGCCGGCTTCCACCGCGACAATCGCGGGGTCGCCACTGCGCCGGCCTTCGTCGTCGGTGTCGATATCACCCAGGACCTTGGCAACTTCGGCGATCATCAGGCGTTGGCCGTAGCGCGGCTTGAGGCTCTTGGCTTCGAGAAAACGCGAGTAGGCGCCCTGGATCGTGGTTTTGAGTTCAGTGCTGATCATGGTTTGTCGGGCGCAAAAATGCTGGATAAATTTTCAGTAGTTCGGTTCGGCCGCTATCATACCCCGCTAATGAATCCCGCGCAGAACGGAGTAACCCAATGACACCTTTTAGCCTCATTTATAGCCTGCATGTACTGGCGGCCCTGGTCTGGGTCGGCGGCATGTTTTTCGCCTGGATGGTCCTGCGCCCCGCCGCGATCAAGGCACTTGAAGGCCCAGCCCGGCTGAAGTTATGGATAGAAGTGTTTCAAGGTTTTTTCCGCTGGGTCTGGGTGGCGGTGGTGCTGTTGCCGGTCAGCGGTGTGGGCATGCTGCACATGCAATTCAATGGTTTTGAAGCCGCGCCGCGTTATGTACAGGTGATGATGGGCCTGTATGTGGTGATGACCGCGCTGTTTATCCGCATTCAGGCGCTGATGCTGCCGGAACTGCGCACCGCCGTGGCCGAGCAGGACTGGCCAGCCGGGGCAGCGGTACTGGGGCGAATTCGCCGATTGGTGGGGATCAATCTGCTGGTGGGGTCGGCGGTGGTGGCGATTGCTGCGGCTCGGCCGATGTTTTGAAGCAAATGTAGCCGGAGGGGCTCTCGGTGATGCTTACATCCGCTGCACTGTCACCGAACCCGCCGCGCCTTCTGGACCAGGCTGACCATCGGCCCCGGGTTTACCGCTCTTGCCGCCATCGGTTTTGTAAATCAGGCAGCCCTTGGCTTTGCCACCCGCGCCCGGTTTGCCGCCTGGGCCAGCCAGGCCACCGGCACCGCCAGCCACCTGAACCTTGATCCGGTCTGCCGGGAAGTCGTGCGGCACTGCCAGTTTGACCAGCGCCCCCGGTGCTCCCGGTTGACCATTGCTGCCATCACTACCATCGGCACCGCGCCCCGCCTGACCCCAGGTGCAGCCCGGTTCCTGGCCGTTGGCCCCATCAAGACCAACGAACCCCGGTGCACCCGCACCACCGCGAGCATCAACGATCAATTGCGCTGCGTTCAGTGTCTTGATCTGCAAATCAAGGTTGCGCCCGGATCGAGCAGCCTTCTGGTAAGTCCCGGGGGCGCCACGGGAGGTGATCTGGCTGCCTTCGGACAAATCAGCGCGACGGACCTTCAGGGCCAGCGCCTGTTCCCCCGGCACGATGGCGATGCGCGCTTCACGCCCCAGATGCAATTCACCCACGGTGACTTCGGTGACGTTCGAAGGAATCAGCAAGGTGCCGTAATCGGCCACTTCCAGGCGTTCCAGTTGCAGGGTGCTGGCGGTGTTGGGCAAGCGCATCAGCGAGTTGGGTTCGACACTCACCACCTGTGCGCTGGCCAATGGGCTGATGAGTGCGGCGAGCAGACAGAGTTTACGCATGGGAAGCCTTCGAAGCGGTGGGGGCTGGAATGGTTTGCAGGTGGAATACGCCAAAAATGACGATCTTCAGGCGGTCAAGCCAGGGATGGGCACGACCTCGAAGGCTGCGATAGCACAGCAACGCTTCCAGAAGATGAATGCCCCCCAACAGGCCACCGGCCATGTTGACCAACGGGTGCAGCGGAAAGACGAACGGTGTGAGCAGATTGACCAGCACTACCGACCAGAACAGCAAGGTCAGTAACCGCCCCAGCCCCCATAAGACTTTCATACGCGCCCCCAATGAGAATTATTGTTTGCGCGCACAGTAACGGCTTCCACGCGGGATAAGCCAGAGGGCAACGGAAAAATCTTCATGGAGGCCGCCAAACGGCCGTCGCAGCGCTCACAACTGTCGCCCGACGGCTCTATCTCTTGGCTCAGCGGTTTATATGCAGGTCCACGCGACGGTTTTTCGCACGGCCTTCTTCTGTTTCGTTGTCGGCAATCGGTTGGCTTTCGCCCTTGCCTTCACTGGTGACTTTGTTCGGCGCCACACCCTGGCTCAACAGGTATTCCGCCACGCTGCTGGCACGCCGCTCCGACAAGGCCTGGTTATAGGCATCCGAACCGACGCTGTCGGTATGACCGACCACCTTGATGCTGACCACATCGGCATCCTCGAACTTGCTCATCAACGCATCCAGTTGACTCTTCGCCGTCGGGGTCAGCTCGGATTGATTGAAGACAAACAGTACATCGCTCAGAGTAATGACTTCGGATTGCGCAGGTTCGGCCTGGACGCTGTCCGGATACTGCGGCACCAGGCAACCGCGATGGTCGACCGGGGTATTGGCAGGGGTTTCAGGGCAACGGTCGCGTCGGTCGAAAACGCCGTCGCCGTCTTCGTCGCCATCCAGGGCATAGCAGATCAAGCCGCCGGACAAGATACCGAGCGCCGCCCCACCCGCGGCCCAACCGCCACTCTCGATTGCGCCCAGACCACCACCGACCAGGCCGCCGATGAGGCTGCAAATTGGCCAGGTGCGTTGATTGAGGGGGGCAGTGCCATCGCTGTGGGTCGCGCAACCGGTCAACAGGCTGCCAATTAGCAGAACCGGCAAGACGGTCCTTGTGAGAACGATCATATTGAAAGCTCCTGTGTACCGGCCAATACCGGTTACACAGGAGTAAAGACCCGCATCCGCGACTGCACAAGGCGCGGATGCGAGGGGGCTTAACGCTGGATTTTGATTTCGGTACGACGGTTCTGTGCACGACCGTCAGCGGTTTTGTTGTCAGCAACCGGCTGGCTTTCACCGGCACCGACAACCGACACGAAGTTGCTGCGAGGTACGCCTTGCTCGATGAGGTATTCAACCACCGAGTGGGCGCGTTTATCCGAGAGTTTCTGGTTGTAGGTGTCGCTGCCAACGCTGTCGGTATGGCCGGTTACGGTCAGTTGAGCAGTCGGGGCTTCGGCTTTCAGGCGAGTGGCAATCTTGTCGAGTACCTGTTTGTCGGACGAGGTAAGTGTGGCTTTATCAAACTGGAAGTGAACATCGCGGATGACGATGGTTTCCTCCTGGACCACAACCACCTCTTCGACCACAGGCGCTGGTGGTGGGCAACCGTTGGCATCGACCTGAACACCTTTAGGCGTGCCAGGGCACTTGTCGCGACTATCCAGTACACCATCGCCGTCTTCGTCGCCATCACCGTGCACCCAGCAATAAGCCGCTGCCGTACCGCCGACGAGTAGAGCACCATACCCTGCCCATGCCGAGCTTTCGGTCGCACCGAGGCCCGCCCCCACAACGCCACCAACCGCCGCACAGGTCGGCCAGTCGGTTTTCTGCAAACCTGCGCAACCAGTCAAGACACTGGTTAGCAGAACCAAGGGTAATGCTGTCCGAACTATGCTCATCTAGTTTTCTCCTGAGGGATCGGCTTAGAACCGATTCAGGTAGTAAAGACCCGAGTTTTAAACTCCGCCAGCAATAGGCCACGCTGTTTAGTCGCGTATTAACGGTAGCTTGGCGCTTTTGTCGCCAGGGCGCTCTAGGCCCAAACGTTCGGGCAGGCTAGTCTTGGCAGATCTGATTGAGGATCTTCGATGATTGCAGGTGTTTCTTCACGCACGCCACAACAGGCACTGGCCGCGTTACTCGACCGATATGCCCCCGCGCGCCTGTTGTTGATCGGCGCCAGCGAGTTCCCGGCACTGGAAGCTTTCAAACTCGCCCACCCGGAAAGCTGCGTCGCTTTCGCTGCCCCCGGACCGTTGCCCGCCGAGCTGGCGGCCCGCCGTTTCGACCTGGCCCTGGTGGTCGATTGCCTGGAGCATTTGCCCAAGCGCGACGGCCTGAACCTGCTGGGCGGCATCCGCAACCTCAACGCCAGCCGCATCGCGGTGCTGGCGGATCTGCCGGCCTGTGGCTGGCAGGAAACGGACTTTTTCTCCCTGGCCCTGCAAGCCAGTGAACGCTTTCAACGGGACGAACAGGTCCTGACCCTGTTCACCTACGATCTGCTTGAATACAAACAAGTCCCCGACTGGCTCAATTCGCGCTTCTGGGCCAATCCGGAAAACTTCGGGAAATACTGGTGGTGATGCAATGAGTACATCCATTTGCCCATGCGGCAGCGGCACCCTGCTCGACGCCTGCTGCGGTCACTACCATGCCGGACACCCGGCACCATGTGCGGAAGCCTTGATGCGCTCGCGCTACAGCGCCTATGTGCTGGGGTTGATCGACTATCTGGTGGCCACCACTCTGCCCGCCCAACAGGCCGGCCTCGACCGTCAATCGATCAGCGACTGGAGCACGCAAAGCACATGGCTGGGCCTTGAGGTGGAAAGCTCCGAAGTGCTGGGCGGCCAGCCTGAACACGCTTTCGTGACCTTCACTGCGCGCTGGCACGACAGCAATGGCGAGCACAGTCATCGAGAGCGCTCATCGTTCGTACAGAACACCGGGCGCTGGTATTTCATCGACCCCACCGTGCAACTCAAACTCGGGCGCAATGACGCCTGCCCGTGTGCCAGTGGGCAGAAGTTCAAAAAGTGTTGTGCGGGATACTTCAGCAGTTAGGGCATGCATAGACTGCCCGCCATGCAGGAGCTGTCGAAGGCTGCGATCCTTTGGGTCTAGACTAGGGCTCAAGGGAGAAACACCACGATGATCCTCCGCCGCTGCGCACTCTGCCTGCTCACGCTGCTCCTGACACTGGGACTCGGTGGCTGTGCATCGTGGTTCGGCGACGACTTGCCGGACCCCGAGGTCCATCTGGTGAAGATCGAGGTGGTCAGCGCCAAACTGCTGGAACAGAAATTCCTCCTGCACTTTCGCATCGACAACCCCAACGACAGCGACCTGACGGTGCGCAGTCTGGAGTACCGCGTTCACTTGGGTGACATACTGCTGGCCGACGGCGAGTACGAACACTGGTTCACCATCGGCCCCAGGCACAGCGCTTACTTAAAGGTGCCGATCCGCACCAACCTGTGGTCCAAGGTCCGTGAAATGGCCAAACTGCTGAAAAAATCCGATCAGCCCATTCCCTATCGTCTGGAAGGTGAACTGGAAACCGGTATATTCATCGCCCACTACGTGCACCTGACGCGCAATGGCGTGATAATCGCCGCCGATTTAATTCCGGAGCAACACCGATGACCCAGCAACCCCATGTCCACGGCCCTGACTGCAACCACGATCATGATCATGACCATCACCACCATGATCACGACCACGGCCATGTCCACGGTCCGAACTGCGGCCACGCTCACCAGGAACCGGTGCGCAACGCCCTGAAAGACGTCGGCCGCAACGATCCGTGCCCATGCGGCAACGGCAAGAAATTCAAGAAGTGCCACGGCGCTTGATGCTTCGGGCGAAGTCATTCTTCGCCTGTTGAATCGCCTTCGCGAGCAGGCTCGCTCCCACATTTAAACTGCGCCAGACAACTGTCCTGTGAATGCAGATCCCTTGTGGGAGCGAGCCTGCTCGCGATTGCAGTATCACATTCAACATAGAGGTCGACAGACCTGACGCCATCGCGAGCAAGCCCACTCCCACAGTGTTTTCAGTCAGCCGAGAGAATTGTTGCGCTGCCAGTGACCGTCGCATACTCGCCGTGCAAATTCCCCAGCGACATCGCATGCACCTCTTCGGCGCTATGGGCATGGCCGAAAAAATCAGCCTTGTCGAAGGTAAAGCACGCATCCTCGGCCACCCACGTATCAAACCCCAGGTTGCCCGCGGTACGCGCCGTGGATTCCACCGAGTTGTGGGTCGCGACACCGACGATGATCAACTGCCCGATCCCCGCCTCGCGCAACTGCGCCTCCAGCCCGGTTGAACAAAACGCATCCGGCACCTGCTTCTGGATCAAGCGTTCACCGGCCATTGGCTGAAACCGTTCCTGAAACTCCACCCCCGACTGCTGCGGCCAGAACACTGAGTCTTCCGAGCGGGACAGGTGCTGCACATGGATCACCGGCCGGGCGGTGCGCCGCCAATGGCTGAGCAACTCCAGCATGCGCTCTTCAGCCTGAGGGTTATTCCTGCGGCCGAGCCTGGGGTGAAGGATGCCTTTTTGTTGATCGATGATGATCAGTGCCGCGTTTGCCTTGAGCTCCATGCCGACTTTTCTCCAGGATTGTTGAGCGTGTCGCACTTCAACATCCCCCATTGCGACTGGCAAGACTGCGATCTTTCCGGTTTATCAGACAAATCCTGAAATAACCTTGTACCCCGCTTGCGCGGCCACCTCCCGCTCACTAACGTAGCGCCTTTATTTCGCGCCGCCTCTACCCCCGCAGGAGCTTTGCCATGGCCTCGCCAGCCCTTACTCATTTTCTACCCCGGTTCGGCGTTGCCGCAGCAGTGGCCGGTGTCTTGAGCCTGACCGGTTGTCAGAACTTCAACGCCCAGGACACCCTCCCGCCAACCTCCGGCGTACAACCGCTCAAGGGCCTGGCGCAGAACGTTTCGGTGCGTCGCAATGCCATGGGCATGCCGCTGATCGAAAGCAACAGCTTCCACGACGCGCTGTTTACCCTCGGATACGTGCATGCCAGCGACCGCATCACGCAGATGTCCACCCTGCGCCTGCTGGCCCAGGGCCGTTTGGCCGAGATGCACGGCGCCGAACTGCTGGATGCCGACCGTTACATGCGGGCGGTCAACCTGAAGAAAAGTGCTGGCGAGTTGTACAAGGCTTCTTCGCCGCGCCTCAAGCGTTTCTTCGAAGTCTATGCGCGCGGGGTCAACGCCTACCTGTTCCGCTACCGCGACAAACTGCCGGCGGATCTGGCAGCCACCGGCTACAAGCCTGAGTACTGGCAGCCGGAAGATTCGGCGCTGATTTTCTGCCTGTTGAACTTCAGCCAGTCGACCAACCTGCCGGAAGAAATTTCCTCGCTGGTACTGGCCCAGACCGTTACCACCGACAAACTGGCGTGGCTGACGCCGTCGGCTCCCGACGAAAAACTGCCGGCCGCCGAAAGCGAAAAACTGCAAGGTCTCAAGCTCAACGGGCAAGTACCGGGGCTGGCCGAACTCAGCAAGGCCACTGGCCAACTGTCGGACCTCAACCTGCTGGGCGCCACCTCGTCGAACAACTGGGCCATCGCCCCGCAACGCAGCCGCAGCGGCAAGAGCCTGTTGGCCAGTGACAGTCACGGCCCGCTGGGCGTGCCTTCGCTGTTCAGTTACGTGCAGATTCGCACGCCGAAATATCAGGCGTCCGGCGTGACCATCGCGGGCCTGCCGATGGTGCTTGGCGGCTTCAACGGCAAGGTGGCGTGGAGCATGACGTCCGTGATGGGCGACAACCAGGACCTGTTCCTGGAGAAGATCAAGCGCCAGGGCAGCGGGCTTACCTACGAAAACGCCGGGAAGTGGCAGCCGGCGATCGTGCGCAACGAAACCTATTTCGTCAAAGGCCAGCGGTCGATTCGCGAAGCGGTGTACGAAACCCGCCATGGCCCGCTGCTCAACAGCGCCCAGGGCACCACGCTGGCCAATGGTTTCGGCCTGGCCTTGCAGACGCCGAACTTCACCGACGACAAGACCCTGGACGCGTTCTTCGACCTGTCCCGCGCCCAGACCGTCGAGAAAGCTTCAGATGCCAGCCGCGAAATCCGCGCCATTGCGCTGAACCTGGTGTTCGCCGATGCCAGCCACATCGGCTGGCAAGTCACCGGTCGTTACCCGAACCGCCGAGAAGGCGAAGGCCTGCTGCCCTCGCCGGGCTGGGAAGGTCGATACGATTGGGACGGTTACGCCGACCCGATGCTGCACCCGTACGACCAGGACCCGGCCCAGGGCTGGCTCGGCACCGCCAACCAGCGGGTCATTCCCCATGGCTACGGCATGCAGTTGTCCAACTCCTGGGCAGCTCCGGAGCGTGGCGAGCGCCTGGCCGAACTGGCCGGCGCAGGCAAACACGACAGCCGCAGCCTGATCGCCATGCAATACGACCAGACCACCACTTTCGCTGCCAAGCTGAAGAAAATGTTCGAAGCGCCGGGCATGGCCCAGCCGCTCAAACAAGCCATGGACGCCTTGCCGGCGGCCGATCGCGCCAAGGCACACGAAGCCTACAGCCGCTTGATGGCGTTCGACGGCAAGCTCGGCCCGACCTCCACCGATGCGGCCATCTACGAACTGTTCCTGCAGGAAAGCGCGCGGCAGATCTTCCTCGATGAACTGGGCCCGCAAAGCAGCCCGGCGTGGAAAGCTTTTGTTGCCGACGGCAAGTTGTCCTACGCGACCCAGGCCGATCACTTGCTCGGGCGTGAGGACAGCCCGTTCTGGGATGACGTGCGCACCGCGCAGAAAGAAGACAAACCGGCGATCCTCGCTCGCAGCCTCGCCGCCGCGATCAGTACAGGCGACAGCCAGTTGGGCGGCGATCACAAAGCCTGGCAGTGGGGCAAACTGCATCGCTATGAATGGAAAAACAGCAGCGGCCAGACCGTACGCGGACCGCTGCCGGCCGGTGGCGATCACACCACGCTCAACACCGCCGCCTTCGCCTGGGGCCAGGACTTCAACACCACGCTGGCGCCAGCGATGCGCTTTTTCGTCGACTTCGGCCAGTCCGAACCGCTGATGGCGCAGAACGGCACCGGTCAATCCGGCAACCCGGCCAGCCCGAATTACCTCAACAGCATCGAACCGTGGCTCAAGGGCCAGTACATGAGCCTGCCGATGCAGCCGCAGAACTTCGACAACGCCTATGGCAAGGCGCGGTTGACGCTGACTCCAGGAAAGTAACCCAGCCCTTTACTCGCTCGCGATGGCGCAAGGACAAGTCGACGAGGTAGAGAGCCTGGTGACCTTGCTCAGTCAAACCGTTTTTTGTGGCGAGATGATTTGGTGCACCCATTTCCCTGCGCCCGTTTTCGTGCATAAATCTGTCTCCGGCCATTTCCAAGCACCTTTTAAAACGCTTGTTCGGCACTCTGGTTCGGAAATTGCTACTTTCAACAGGTCTTACGCTTTCCAGTAACAATAATTCTGCGCCACAAGCGCTCATATTGGTTTTTAGGGATTGAATAATGAAAAAAGCATTGCTGACCCTTTCTGCACTGGCGTTGTGCATGGCTGCTGGCTCCGCCATGGCGAAGGAGTACAAAGAACTGCGTTTCGGCGTTGACCCTTCCTACGCACCGTTCGAGTCGAAAGCGGCCGATGGCAGCCTGGTAGGCTTTGACATCGATCTGGGGAACGCGATCTGCGCCGAGCTGAAGGTCAAGTGCAAGTGGGTCGAAAGTGACTTCGATGGCATGATTCCGGGCCTGAAAGCCAATAAATTCGACGGTGTGATCTCTTCGATGACCGTTACCCCGGCCCGTGAAAAAGTCATCGATTTCTCCAGCGAGTTGTTCTCCGGCCCAACCGCCTACGTGTTCAAGAAAGGCTCCGGCCTGACCGAGGACGTCGCTTCGCTGAAGGGCAAAACCGTAGGCTACGAGCAAGGCACCATCCAGGAAGCCTACGCCAAAGCCGTTCTCGACAAGGCCGGCGTGAAAACCCAGGCCTATCAGAATCAGGATCAGGTGTATTCCGACCTGACTTCCGGCCGTCTCGATGCAGCGATCCAGGACATGCTGCAAGCCGAACTGGGCTTCTTGAAGTCACCAAAAGGTGAAGGCTACGAAGTCAGCAAGCCCGTCGACAGCGAACTGCTGCCTGCCAAAACAGCGGTCGGTATTAAGAAAGGTAACACCGAGCTGAAAGCACTTTTGGATAAAGGTATCAAAGCGTTACACGATGATGGCACCTACGCCACCATTCAGAAGAAACACTTTGGCGATCTGAATCTGTACAGCGGCAAATAATGCCCGGCGCCCATCTCTCGATGGGCGCTTTTTTCATCCGATCAGGTTGCTGATTTATGTTCGAAACCTTATTAGAAAATCTGGGGCTCTCTGCCTTCAGCCTCAAGGGCTTCGGTCCGCTGCTGATGCAAGGCACCTGGATGACGATCAAGCTGTCGGCGTTGTCGCTGTTGCTGGCCGTGTTGCTCGGGCTGCTCGGCGCCAGTGCCAAGTTGTCAAAAGTCAAACTGATGCGCGTGCCTGCCCAGCTCTACACCACACTCATTCGCGGCGTTCCGGACCTGGTCCTGATGCTGCTGATCTTCTACAGCCTGCAAACCTGGCTGACTTCGTTTACCGATTACATGGAATGGGAATACATCGAGATCAACCCGTTCAGCGCCGGGGTCATCACCCTTGGCTTCATCTACGGTGCGTATTTCACTGAAACCTTCCGTGGCGCGATTCTCTCGGTCCCAAGGGGTCAGGTCGAAGCGGCCACCGCCTATGGTCTCAAGCGCGGCCAGCGTTTCTGGATCGTGGTGTTCCCGCAGATGATGCGTTATGCCCTGCCGGGTATCGGTAACAACTGGATGGTGATGCTCAAGGCCACGGCCCTGGTGTCGATCATCGGCCTCGCCGACCTGGTCAAGGCTGCCCAGGACGCCGGTAAAAGTACCTATCAGCTGTTTTATTTCCTGGTGCTTGCCGCGCTGATCTACCTGGTGATCACCAGCGCGTCCAACGTCATCCTGCGCTGGCTCGAACGTCGTTACTCCGCCGGGACCCGGGAGGCCGTACGATGATCGAACTCCTGCAGGAATACTGGAAACCCTTCCTCTATAGCGACGGCAGCAACATCACCGGCCTGGCCATGACCATGTGGCTGCTCAGCGCGTCGATCTTCATCGGTTTCATCGTGTCGATCCCGCTGTCCATCGCCCGTGTATCGCCGCACTTCTACATCCGTTGGCCGGTGCAGTTCTATACCTACCTGTTCCGTGGTACGCCGCTCTATATCCAGCTGCTGATCTGTTACACCGGGATCTACAGCCTGGCCGCCATTCGGGCTCAGCCAGTACTGGACGCATTCTTTCGCGATGCGATGAACTGCACGATCCTGGCATTCGCCCTGAACACCTGCGCCTACACCACGGAGATCTTCGCCGGGGCCATTCGCAGCATGAACCACGGTGAAGTCGAAGCGGCCAAGGCTTACGGCCTGACCGGCTGGAAGCTGTATGCCTACGTGATCATGCCATCGGCATTGCGTCGCTCGTTGCCGTACTACAGCAACGAAGTGATTCTGATGCTGCACTCGACCACCGTGGCCTTCACCGCGACCATCCCGGACGTACTCAAAGTTGCTCGGGACGCCAACTCGGCGACCTTCCTGACCTTCCAGTCGTTCGGCATCGCCGCGCTGATCTACCTGACCGTCACTTTTGCGCTGGTCGGTCTGTTCCGCCTCGCCGAACGCCGATGGCTGGCCTTCCTCGGGCCGACCCACTAGCACTCAACCTGCTTCAGGAAACAACAGATGCGCCACCTGAAACATGACCTGCTGGCCCCGCTGCCGGGGACCGCACGACAGATCCACAGTTTTCACTTCGGCCCTCAACCGGCCAACGGCAAGATCTACATCCAGGCCTCCCTGCACGCCGACGAAATGCCCGGCATGCTGGTGGCCTGGCACCTCAAGCAGCGCCTGGCGGAGCTGGAAGCCGCCGGACGCCTGCGCAGCGAAATCGTGCTGGTGCCCATCGCCAACCCGGTGGGTCTGGAACAGGTGCTGATGGATGTGCCGCTGGGCCGCTACGAGCTGGAAAGCGGCCAGAACTTCAACCGCTGGTTCGTCGACCTCAGTGAGGAAGTCGGCAACGTGATAGAGGGCAAGCTCGGTGACGATCCGCAGCACAACCTGCAACTGATCCGCAGCAGCCTGCGTGATGCGCTGGCCCGGCAGAGCGCCGCCACCCAATTGCAATCCCAGCGCCTGACCCTGCAACGGTTGGCCTGCGACGCCGATATGGTGCTCGACCTGCATTGCGATTTCGAAGCGGTCGCTCACCTCTACACCACGCCGGATGCCTGGCCGCAGGTCGAGCCGCTGGCCCGTTATATCGGCGCTGAAGCCAGCCTGCTGGCAACCGATTCCGGCGGTCAGTCGTTCGACGAATGCTTCACCCTGCTCTGGTGGCAGTTGAAGGAGCGCTTCGGCGAGCACTTCGACATTCCGCCGGGCAGTTTTTCGGTGACCGTCGAATTGCGCGGCCAGGGCGACGTCAATCACCCGCTGGCGAGCCTCGATTGCCAGGCACTGATCGATTACCTGATCCATTTCGGCGCGATCGCCGGCGAACCCGCGCCCCTGCCTGACCTGCCCTATCCGGCGACACCGCTGGCCGGTGTAGAACCGGTGACCACGCCCGTCGGCGGCCTGCTGGTGTTCACCGCGCGGCCGGGCCAGTACCTGGAAGCCGGGCAACTGATCGCCGAGATCATTGATCCGGTCAACGATCTGGTCACTCCCGTTCATTGCGCCACAGCCGGGCTGATGTACGCCCGTTCGCTGCGCCGCATGGCCACTGCCGGCATGGTGATCGCCCACGTCGCGGGCACCGAAGCCTATCGCAGCGGCTATCTACTTTCGCCTTGAGGATGCACGCCCCATGTACAAATTGACCATCGAAGGCCTGCATAAAAGCTACGGCGACCATGAAGTTCTCAAAGGTGTTTCGCTCAAGGCCAAGACCGGCGACGTCATCAGCCTGATCGGCGCCAGCGGCTCGGGTAAAAGCACCTTTCTGCGCTGCATCAACTTCCTGGAACAACCCAACGACGGCGCCATGAGCCTCGACGGGCAGAACATCCGCATGATCAAGGATCGTCACGGCATGCACGTGGCCGACGCCGATGAACTGCAGCGGATTCGCACCCGCCTGGCCATGGTGTTCCAGCACTTCAACCTGTGGAGCCACATGACGGTGCTGGAAAACATCACCATGGCCCCGCGCCGGGTGCTGGGCTGCGACAGGAAAGAAGCCGAGGACCGCGCCCGGCGCTACCTCGACAAGGTGGGGCTGGCGTCCCGTGTGGCGGACCAATACCCGGCCTTCCTGTCCGGCGGCCAGCAACAGCGGGTAGCGATTGCCCGCGCACTGGCCATGGAGCCGGAAGTCATGTTGTTCGACGAACCGACCTCGGCGCTGGACCCGGAACTGGTGGGTGAAGTGCTCAAGGTGATCCAGGGCCTGGCCGAAGAAGGCCGGACCATGATCATGGTGACCCATGAAATGAGCTTCGCCCGCAAAGTGTCGAGCCAGGTGCTGTTTCTGCACCAGGGCCTGGTTGAGGAAGAAGGCGCACCGGAAGAGGTGCTGGGCAATCCGAAAAGCGAGCGGTTGAAGCAGTTCCTGAGTGGCAACCTGAAATAGCCGCCGGGAGGAGAAGTGGAAGCCGGGTTGCCGGCTTCCAACATCAGTCAACCGCTATGCCGCCGCCTCGTTTTCCAGCCTGAAACTGCCATTTTCCACTTGCAGACCATTAGCGTCCGTCCCACTGAAGCGCCCGGCAAACTGCGCGTCACCTCCCACCGTCAACTCGAGCGTTCCTGGGTAAAGCTCTGCCTCCGAGTTGCCGATCACATGGATGACCATGGGAGATCCCTCGTTGAGCCCCAGGCTGAAGCTGCCACTCTGGATGCTCATCGGCAAGTACACGTAGAACGCAGTCCCCTGACCGTTATCCGCCTCAATGCAATGAATGTCTGACCGCTGATAGAAATCGAGTCCATCCGTTACGCGAAACTGCATGGAGCCGTCTGTCGTGATTACATCAGCACTCAAATGTCCCGATCGATTTGCGCTCATCTGAATGTTCCTTTTCATATTCGAAGTTAACTGCCTGACGCCCTCTGCTAACGGCCCAAGGGCACGCAGCTCCTGAATAGAACCACAGCCGTGCCCGTCGGTTGGTTTCCACGACAGACACAGTTACTTCCGAATATGTGCAGGCTGATTGGTTGCACGCCTGCTTGCTGAAGACGACAACCGCAGTTCACCGGCCATGGGTAGCGGAAATCGAAAATCAGACAACAGGCGCAGGCGGCGGCTCATCCGGCAGCGTAGGCTCGCCCGGTTCATTAGGCTGTTCGTTCGGGGTATCAGGATCAGGCTGGCCGGGGATACCCCCTGCCATGCTGACGGGCGGATGTGCCAACAAGGACCAGGCCAGAATGCCAACCTGATTGGGTTCAAGCCTTGCCAGTTCGGCACTGATTCGCGGATCGATCTTCATTCGGCACTCCTGAGCGATGACCCGACCCGCCTTGCGCGGATCGGAACAGTACACCCCATAGAGTGTACGCCCGCTCAGGAATTCCCGGCATTTGCCGGACGGTTGACTCAGGTGCGCGGCAGGGTCACGCCACGCTGGCCCTGATACTTGCCACCACGGTCCTTGTAGGACACTTCACATTCTTCGTCAGACTCAAGGAACAGCATCTGCGCCACGCCTTCGTTCGCGTAGATTTTCGCCGGCAGATTGGTAGTGTTGGAGAACTCCAGGGTCACGTGACCTTCCCACTCAGGCTCGAGCGGCGTGACGTTGACGATGATGCCGCAGCGCGCGTAGGTGCTTTTACCCAGGCAAATGGTCAATACATTACGCGGAATGCGGAAATATTCGACGGTGCTGGCCAGGGCGAAGGAGTTCGGCGGAATGATGCACACGTCGCTGTGGATGTCGACGAAGCTGCCGGCATCGAAGTTCTTCGGATCGACGATGGCCGAATTGATGTTGGTGAACACCTTGAAATGATTGGTGCAACGCACATCGTAGCCGTAGCTCGACACCCCGTAGGAGATCACACGGCTATCGTCGCTGCCGCGCATCTGGCGCTCGACGAAAGGCTCGATCATGCCGTGTTCCTGCGCCATGCGGCGAATCCACTTGTCCGATTTGATGCTCATGGCGGGTGTCCTGAATAGCGAGGTCGAAAAATTCTGTCCGGCATCTTACCGGTCGCGCCGCCGGGTTCAAAGTCCGCGGTGCAATTCTCGCCGAACAGGCTGGAATTACCTGCGCTGGCGACGAACCGTCACACCGCCGATCCTTAAAACAGAGAAACCTTCGCAAGAAGCATTGGCACGTTCAGGAAAAAGGGTTAAGGTGGCGTCACTGTGCTGCTTGTGTCACTGAGAATCTCTACACGATATGTTGAATTTCGATCCAACCATCTACAAGAATTTTTCCTGCTCTTTGCACTCAGTCTCGGCCAGGGTTCTTCCTGAGTCGCAGTTATCTTTGTTCAAGGAGTTACACCATGTCTAATCGCCAAACCGGTACCGTTAAGTGGTTCAACGATGAAAAAGGCTTCGGCTTCATCACTCCACAATCCGGTGACGACCTGTTCGTTCACTTCAAAGCTATCCAATCCGACGGCTTCAAAAGCCTGAAAGAAGGCCAACAGGTTTCTTTCATCGCTACCCGCGGTCAGAAAGGCATGCAAGCTGAAGAAGTTCAAGTTATCTAACTTGTACTTGCTTTAGTAAAAAGCCTCGCCCTCAACAGCGGGGCTTTTTTGTGGGCGAGTGTTTTGTTCACGCAAAAAAAGATCGCCGCCTTCGACAGCTCCTGCAGTATCAACCCGGGAGCTGTCGAAGGCGGCGATCTTTTGATGCTCTTACCAGGTCACGCCAAACCCTGCGGTGTAGCGTGTCTTGTCCAGATCCGCATCGTCGGTGCCGCTGATGATGTCCCGCTCCGCCTTCAGGTTCAGCGAAGCCCAGTCAGTCACCTTGTAGCGCAACCCCAACTCGGCATCGAGTGCGTAGTCGGCCACCCCCGACAGCGGCTTGCCGACCTCACCATTGGTGAAGAACTCGACACGCTTGCCGACCAGGTAGCGGTTGTAGTCCCACTTCATGGCCAGGGCGTAGAAATTGTCCTTGCTGCCATCGGAGAATTCATAGTCCGTGCGGTTGATCAGCGAGCCAAGGGAGAACGCCCCGAGTTCGTTATCCCAGAACTGATAGCCGGGACCGGTACCGACGGTGCGTTGCCGGGAAAGGTCTTCGACCTTGTCGCGCTTGTAGACCAGGCGCCCCTGCCAAAACCATTGGTCGGTCAGGAATCGGTCGATGGAGTACTCCGCCCGCCAGTTGTCCGTGGTCACCACTTCGTCCTGGAACTCACGGTTGTATTCACCTTCAGCGGTGTGCCGCCAGCGACCGTGTCGCGCACTGGTCTTGAAATCGATGCCGTAGTCATCGGTGTCGTTTTCCGCCCGCTGGTAATCCAGCGCGACATCGACGTTGCCTTTCCACACCAGATCCTCGACCACCGGTTTTGGCTTGAGAATCTGCTGGATGCTTGCCAGCTCGACCGTCTTCGGTGCCTCGCCGTTGGCCAACGTGACCTTGCCGGCGTCCGCCGCTTTCAGCGACTTGGCTCTCTCGCCACTGTAGGCATCCTGCTTGACCAGCAACTCCTGATCGCTGCCCAGGGTCTTGACCTGCTTCCAGTCGATCGTCACCGCACCGGCGTACTCGGTCTGGATCAGCAGCTTGCCGCCATCGAACAGCGTGATCTTGCCGCTCAGTTTGTCACCGTTCTTCAACCACACGGTATCGGCCAGCAAGGGAGAGGATGCGCCAAAGACGGCGAGACACAGCAGGGATCTGGACAACATAAACAAAATACAGGCTCAGGCTTGCGAGAAAAGTCGGCATTATCCGTAGGAACAAGACGCTGACAAGGACTGACCCGACTATTTCTGTTGAGTTCATTTCTCAACTTCCTGCGCAGGAATTACTCTACAGATGGTAAAGCAAACCTCTTCAGGACTGACGGACGTGACCGATCCAACCGATGAATCCGAGAGCGCAGCGCAAATCCGACGCACGGCGCTGTATTTGACACTCGCCCAAGTACCGGAGGGCAAAGTCGTCAGCTACGGCCAACTGGCCGAGCTTGCAGGACTGGGTCGCGCCGCCCGCTGGGTAGGCCGCACCCTCAGTCAGTTGCCGAGCGACAGCAAATTGCCCTGGCATCGCGTTCTGGGTGCAAACGGGCGTATCAGCCTGCCGGTGGGCAGTCCTTCGGGTGATGAGCAGCGCGCACGATTACGCATGGAAGGCATCAGTATCCTGAATAATCGTGTTGATATTCAGCGCCATGGCTGGCGTCCGGTAGAGCACAGCGGTTAGAGTGCGCGCTTTGTTTCCGTATTTCTTGAGGCAGACTCCAGCCCATGCCCCGTAAAACCTGGCGCGCCGCGCTCGCCGCTTATGCCAGCCCTTCGACACTCGTGCTGTTGCTGCTTGGTTTCGCCGCCGGCCTGCCCTACATGCTGGTGTTTTCGACGCTTTCGGTCTGGCTGCGTGAAGCCGGCGTGGCGCGTGAAACCATTGGCTATGCAAGCCTGATTGGCCTGGCGTATGCCTTCAAATGGGTCTGGTCACCCTTGCTTGACCAATGGCGACTGCCATTGCTCGGCAAGCTCGGTCGACGACGATCCTGGCTCGTGCTGTCCCAGGCACTGGTCATCCTTGGCCTGATCGGGATGGGTTTCTGCGACCCGCAAAAGCATTTGTCCTGGCTGATCGCCATTGCCGTCGTCGTCGCTTTCGCATCAGCGACGCAGGACATCGCGGTAGACGCCTATCGCCTGGAAATCGCCGAAGACAACCGCCAGGCCGCACTCGCCGCCAGTTACATGTCCGGTTACCGGGTCGCTGCGCTGCTGGCTACTGCAGGCGCGCTGTACTTCGCCGAAGGCTTTGGCTCCACCGGCTTCAACTACAAGCATTCGGCCTGGGCCGGCACTTACATCCTGTTCGGAGTGCTGATGGTCCCGGCACTGCTGACCTCCATGTTCATGCGCGAACCACCGGTGCCATTGCGCACGCAACTGCAGGCCGGTCGTTACAGCTTCGTGCATCAATTGGCGTCGGTCTTCGTGCTGATCGTGCTGCTGGTTTCGGTACCGGCGATGTTCACCCAGTTCTACAACACCGACTTCGCCAGCGTGCTGTTCCAGGGCGTGAGCCTGCTTGACCTGCTGCTCGAAGACCGCGCCTTCCTGCGCGCGATCCTCTACACCACCCTCACCGCCCTGTGCCTTTCGGCCATGGGCCGCCGTGGCCTGGCGCCAGTGCTGACGCCGGTCAACGACTTCATCCTGCGATACCGCTGGCAAGCGCTGCTGCTGCTCGGCTTGATCGCCACCTATCGGATGTCCGATACGGTCATGGGTGTGATGGCCAACGTGTTCTACATCGACCAGGGCTTCACCAAGGACCAGATCGCCAGCGTCAGTAAAATCTTCGGCCTGATCATGACACTGGTCGGCGCCGGCATGGGCGGCCTGCTGATCGTGCGTTTCGGTATCCTGCCGATCCTGTTCATCGGCGGTATCGCATCCGCGGCGACCAACATCCTGTTCCTGATGCTCGCCGACATGGGCCCCAACCTGAACATGCTGGTTCTGACCATCTCCCTGGACAACTTCAGTTCAGGCCTGGCGACCTCGGCCTTCGTGGCCTACCTGTCGAGCCTGACCAACCTCAAGTTCTCCGCCACCCAATACGCCCTGCTCAGCTCGATCATGCTGTTGCTGCCACGCCTGATCGGCGGCTACTCCGGGGTCATGGTGGAAAAATTCGGTTACCACGACTTCTTCCTGATTACCGCCCTGCTGGGCGTCCCGACCCTGCTGTTGATCGCCTTGCACTGGTTCCAGGAGAACCGCCGCGCAGGCCCGACACCGACACCGGAACCGGTGCAAACCCCGGTCGCCGAAGAATCGTAGGCTCTTTACGCAGGAAGAATCGCAGAGGGCCGAGTAAATCGCGCCCTCCTGCCACACCACCGACCGCATGCCTGTACGCCAGCGGAACTCGCCCGTACAATGCTCCGTCATTTCTCGTCATCAGCAATCGATAACGGCCAACCATGCGCACCAGTCAATTTTTGCTCGCCACACAAAAAGAAACGCCTTCCGACGCGGTCGTGATCAGCCACCAGCTGATGCTGCGCGCCGGCATGATCCGCAAACTCGCCTCGGGCCTGTACACCTGGCTGCCGATGGGCTTGCGGGTAATGCGCAAGGTCGAAGCCGTCGTTCGTGAAGAAATGAACGCCGCCGGCTCTCTCGAAGTGTTGATGCCGAGCACGCAACCGGCTGAGCTGTGGCAGGAGTCCGGGCGTTGGGAAGAGTACGGCCCTGAATTGCTGCGCTTCAAGGATCGCCACGGTCGCGACTTCTGCGCAGGCCCGACCCACGAAGAAGTCATCACCGATCTGATGCGCAACGAGTTGAGCAGCTACAAGCAGCTGCCGATCAACCTGTACCAGATCCAGACCAAATTCCGTGACGAAATCCGCCCACGCTTCGGCTTGATGCGCGGCCGCGAATTCATCATGAAGGACGCCTACTCGTTCCACGCTGACCAGGCTTCGCTGCAGGTCACCTACGACCGCATGCACCAGGCTTACTGCAACGTGTTCACTCGCCTGGGCCTGAAGTTCCGCCCTGTTGAAGCCGACAACGGCTCCATCGGCGGCGCCGGTTCCCATGAATTCCACGTGCTGGCCGAGTCCGGTGAAGACGATATCGTTTTCAGCAACGGCTCCGACTACGCCGCCAACATCGAAAAAGCCGAAGCTGTGCCGCGCGAAACCTCGCGCGCCGCTGCGACCGAAGAGCTGCGCCTGGTCGACACGCCGAACGCCAAGACCATCGCGCAACTGGTTGAAGGCTTCAACCTGCCGATCGAGAAGACCATCAAGACCCTCGTGGTGCACGCAGAAGAGAAAGGCAAGCTGATTGCCCTGATCATCCGTGGCGACCATGAGCTGAACGAAATCAAGGCCGCCAACCAGCCTGGCGTTGCCAGCCCTCTGGTCATGGCTTCGGAAAGCGAACTGCGCGACGCCATTGGTGCCGGTGCCGGTTCCCTCGGCCCGTTGAACCTGCCACTGCCGATCATCATCGACCGATCGGTCGAGCTGATGAGCGACTTCGGCATCGGTGCCAACATCGATGACAAACACTACTTCGGCGTGAACTGGGAACGCGACCTGCCTGTTCCGACCGTTGCCGACCTGCGCAACGTCGTAGCCGGCGACCCGAGCCCGGACGGCAAGGGCACCCTGGAGATCAAGCGCGGCATCGAAGTCGGGCACATCTTCCAGCTGGGCAACAAGTACAGCAAAGCGATGAAGTGCGAAGTGCTGGGCGAGAACGGCAAGCCGGTCACCCTGGAAATGGGTTGCTACGGCATCGGCGTGTCCCGCGTGGTGGCAGCTGCCATCGAGCAGAACAACGACGAAAACGGGATCATCTGGAGCGACACCCTCGCGCCGTTCCAGATTGCCCTGGTGCCACTGCGCTACGAAACCGAACAGGTTCGTGAAGCCACCGACAAGCTGTACGCGGAACTCACCGCTGCCGGCTTCGAAGTGCTGCTGGACGACCGCGACAAGAAAACCAGCCCGGGCATCAAGTTCGCGGACATGGAGCTGATCGGCATTCCACACCGGATCGTGGTCAGCGACCGCGGCCTGGCCGAAGGCAACCTGGAATACAAGAGCCGTACCGAGGCCGACGCACAAGCGCTGCCGGTCGCCGACGTGCTGTCGTTCCTTCAGGCCCGCATCCGCCGCTGATACCAGATATAGAGACGTCATGTTCAAGCGAAACACCTTAGGCCTCGGTAGTGCCGCCTTGTGCGGCGCACTGCTGGTCAGCGGCTGTGCCAACCACATGTCGCAACGCAGCGAGCAAGAGGAGCGGATCGAGCGCAAATTGCTCGATCACAGCCTGCAGATCGATGTCGGTGAGCCCAAGGTGCTTGAGCTGCCGCAACGGCGGGTGAAAATTCTCGAGCAGAAGACTTTCGAAGTCACCGAGTACGAAGTCACGCGTCATTACGATCGCTATACGCCGTACCAACCCTGGCGGGAGATTTACGAAATCCCGCTGGGCGCGGTGGCCGTGGTGGCGGGTGTCGGTGCCAACGTGGTCAATGTGTTCGCCCTCGGCAATCTGCCGGACAGCGTGACCAAGGACTGGCTGAGCTACGGTTTCGCCGGGCTCAACCCGTTCATGAACGTGCAGTCCCACGGCCGCGCGCAGCAAAACCTGGCCGCTATTGGTGAAGTCCAGCGCGACAAACGCACGGAGTACTCAAGCCTGCCCTGGAGCGAGCGTCCGGTCGAGGTCAAGGCCGGCAAGGAAACCTTCGAACTGACCACCGACAAAAACGGCGTATTGCGCCTGAATCTGTTGGACAACCCGTTCGCCGAACATGACATCAATCATCTGAGCCGGTTGCTGATCCGTGTTGAGGATGCCAAGGGCAACGTGCACAACGATTCCACCCTGGCCATCAGCAGCAACTTACGCAGCAAGCTCTATGAAGCCCACGGGTTGATTTATGACGATCTCGAAGGCGACGAAGTCAATCAGTGGGTCCACCGGGTCAAACGCCTGTCGGAGCTGGGTCTTGAAGAAGAAGCCAGCGAACTGGAACAGAGCCTGATCGAACTGACGCGCAATGATCCCGAATTGCAGACCGAATTCCTGAAGTCACTGGCCCAGAATGGCGAGCGACTGGTGGCAAATCCGGGGCTGAACTAAAAAGCCAGAAGCCTTCGCGAGCCGGCTCGCTCCCACACAGGATTTCAGGTGTTCACAAATCCAATGTGGGAGCGAGCTTGCTCGCGATGGCGCCCTCACATTCACCACCCAACTACCGCTCAAACAACTCCATCTGCTCAAACCCGCCCCGCAAGTCCTCCAGCCGCACGCCGACCCCCAACAACCGCACCGGTTTACCGCCGCGATTGAAGGCCTGGGTCAGCATCAACTGATAACTCCCCAGATCCCGCCCTGCCCCGGCCTGCTCCAATGTAGTCTGGGTGAAGTCGTGGAACTTCACTTTGACGAATGGCTTGCCCGGACGATAACTGCTGTCGATTCGCGCCATACGGCCAGCCAGGGTCTCCAACAGCTCGGGCAATTTATCCAGGCAGCTCTTGAGGTCCGGCAGGTCAACGTCGTAGGTATTTTCAACACTGATCGACTGACGACGACTGTCGTTGTGCACCACACGGTCATCGATCCCACGGGCCAGGCTCCAGAGTCGCTCGCCAAAGCTGCCGAATTCACGCACCAGCGCCAACTTGTCCCACTCGCGCAACTGCAGGCAATCGGTGATACCCAGCCTGCCGAGCTTGTCAGCGGTGACTTTGCCGACCCCGTGCAATTTGCTCACGGGCAAACCGCTGACAAAGTCCTCGACCTGGTCCGGAGTAATGACGAACAGGCCATTTGGCTTTTTCCAGTCACTGGCGATCTTGGCCAGAAACTTGTTCGGCGCCACGCCCGCCGACACGGTGATATGCAACTGGTTGGAGACCCGGCGCCGGATGTCCTGGGCGATGCGCGTTGCGCTACCACCGAAATGCGCGCTGTCCGACACATCGAGGTACGCCTCATCGAGTGAAAGCGGCTCGATGATCTCGGTGTAATCGCGAAAGATCGTGTGAATTTCCCTGGACGCTTCTCTATAGGCATCCATGCGTGGCTTGACGATGGTCAGGTCCTGGCACAGCTTCAAGGCATGCCCGGAGGACATCGCCGAACGAACCCCATACGCTCGCGCCTCATAATTGCAGGTGGCGATCACCCCGCGCCGGTCCGCCGACCCACCTACCGCCAGTGGCTTACCGGCGAGGCGTGGGTCGTCGCGCATCTCGATGGCTGCATAGAAGCAGTCACAATCGACGTGGATGATCTTGCGTTGGGTCATAGCAAAGCCGTGTTCATGGCAAAGAAAAGGCGTCATGGCGTGCCGGACAAACAGTATCTCACCGACACCTGTATATAGCACCAGTAGTCTGAATGTTCTTTTCCAATCGTAGGAAGAGTCGATTGTGAATTTATTTTTTCAATCGAAAAATTACTTTCAATAGACGCGCAGGCCTTGTCCTGCCTGCCTCACAGACCGGTCGACCTCCCCTATTGAACGCTAAGCGATTGAACGGGAAGAGGTTTTATCGGAATTTGAGGTTGACACCCGAGCGCATCTCTATAGAATGAGCCACACAGACGCGGGATGGAGCAGTCTGGTAGCTCGTCGGGCTCATAACCCGAAGGTCGTCGGTTCAAATCCGGCTCCCGCAACCAAACATCAAAAAAGGCTACTCGAAAGAGTGGCCTTTTTTGTGCGCGCTCGTTTTGTAGCACCGAACGCCAAACAAGACCTGGACACACAACGAAACCGAAACCGGAAATCGTTCTGATTCCGAAACTTAGGCCATTCCTGCGACCGCTTGCCGCGATTCAACGTTTATTTGACCTGCTTCAGGATTAACGGTTGACACCCCGGCGTATCTCTATAGAATGCCGCCACACAGACGCGGGATGGAGCAGTCTGGTAGCTCGTCGGGCTCATAACCCGAAGGTCGTCGGTTCAAATCCGGCTCCCGCAACCAAACATCAAAAAAGGCTACTCGAAAGAGTGGCCTTTTTTGTATCTGTTGAAAAAGTCCTTTCGCAACAATGACCTGCCACTGTGTAGCAAGCCGTTAGGGGAGCCCCCATGCGCCGGGGTCAGACTATGCTCTATCACAGGCTGAAGCCTTCACGACTGATAACGCGCCGTCTCCGTTGCCCGGTGATAGGCGTTGATATTTGTGATTATTTTTTTCTACAGGGATTGGTAACTTGGCTGGATACCTCCATCCTGTCGCGCACAATCCAAGAGGTGATTGATGCGCGCCAACTCGTCTGATTCACAAGACACTGTCACAGCAACACAACCGATCAATGCCGAGCGCCTGCGCCTGCTTGATCGATTGAGCAAATACCGTCAACCCATTGGCCTGGCGGTCACCCTGCTGTTGTTCGCGATCGCGCTGATTGCCTGTCACCACCTGTTGAGCGAACTCGACCTTTACGCGCTGCACGACTCGATCCTCGAAGTTCCGAAACCCGCCTTGATGGGCGCACTGGCCGCAACCGTGGTGGGCTTCATCATTCTGCTCGGCTACGAATGGTCCGCCAGCCGCTATGCCGGGGTGAGCCTGGCACCGCGCGAGTTGGCGCTGGGTGGCTTCACGGCCTTTGCCATCGGCAACGCCATTGGTCTTTCAATGTTGTCGGGCGGTTCGGTCCGCTATCGCCTCTATGCCCGTCATGGCCTGGGAGCGGCTGAAGTCGCCCGCATGACGTTGTTCGCCAGCCTCTCGCTGGGTTGCGCCCTGCCGCCGCTGGCCGCCCTGGCGACGCTCAGCGACCTGCCAGCCGCCTCCGTCGCCCTGGGGCTCTCCGAGACGTTGCTGGGCGTGGTGGCGAGCGCCGTGCTCGTGCTGTTTGCGATGCTGGCCATCGGCATCTACCGTCGTCGGCTGCCGGAACAGCCTTACCCGGACAACCTGCTGGTCAGGGTCGGGCGCCGCACCTTGCGCCTGCCCGGGCGTCGCCTGACGTTCCTGCAATTGATCATCACCGCCCTCGACGTAGCAGCCGCCGCGACCGTGCTCTATCTGCTGCTGCCGGAAGCACCACCCTTCGGTGCGTTCCTGTTGGTTTACCTGTTGGCTCTGGCCGCCGGTGTGCTCAGCCATGTGCCGGGCGGCGTCGGGGTGTTCGAGGCGATTTTGCTGGCGGCGTTTTCCGACACTCTTGGCGCTGCGCCACTGGCGGCCGCCCTGCTGCTCTATCGCTTGATCTACGTGGTCCTTCCCCTGCTGGTGGCCTGCCTGCTGTTGCTGATCAACGAAGGCCAGCGCCTGTTCCAGACACGCCAGACGTTGCGCGCGGCCTCAGGCCTGGCGGCCCCGATACTGGCGCTGCTGGTATTCCTGTCCGGTGTTGTCCTGCTGTTCTCCGGTGCCACCCCGGAAATCGATACCCGCCTGGAACACATCGGTTTCCTGATCCCCCATCGACTGGTTGATGCTTCGCACTTTGGCGCCAGCCTGGTCGGCGTTCTTTGCCTGTTGCTGGCCCAGGGGTTGCGTCGCCGGCTGTCGGCCGCGTGGATGCTGACCACCATTCTGTTGCTGGTCGGTGCCCTGCTCTCACTGCTCAAAGGCTTCGACTGGGAAGAAGCCAGCCTGATGGTGCTGACGGCGAGCCTGCTCGGGGTATTCCGCCGCTCGTTCTATCGCCCCAGCCGCCTGACTGAAGTACCGTTCTCGCCGCTGTACCTGGTGGCCAGCCTGTGCGTGCTCGGTGCATCGATCTGGCTGCTGCTGTTCGCCTATCAGGACGTTCCGTACAGCCACCAACTCTGGTGGCAGTTCACCCTCGACGCCGATGCCCCTCGCGGCCTGCGTTCGCTGCTCGGCGCCGCTGTGCTGCTGGTGGTGGTGTCCCTGACCTGGCTGCTGCGCACCGCGCGGCCGGTCATTCACCTGCCGACGCCCGACGAACTGGAGCGCGCCAGCAAGATCCTCTTGGCATCGGCCCAACCGGATGGCGGCCTGGCCCTGACCGGTGACAAGGCGCTGCTGTTTCACCCCAATGACGAAGCGTTCCTGATGTACGCCCGTCGCGGTCGCAGCCTGGTGGCGTTGTATGACCCGATCGGCCCGGGCCAGCAACGGGCGGAAATGATCTGGCAGTTCCGCGACCTGTGCGACATCCACCACGCCCGTCCCGTGTTCTATCAAGTACGCGCAGAGAACCTGCCGTACTACATGGACATCGGCCTGACTGCGATCAAGCTCGGTGAAGAAGCCCGGGTAGACCTCAAGCGTTTTGATCTCGAAGCCAAGGGCAAAGAGATGAAGGACCTGCGCTACACCTGGAACCGTGGCACCCGTGACGGCCTGTCCCTGGAAATCCATGAGCCGGGCCACGCGCCGATGGATGAACTCAAGGTGATTTCCGATGCCTGGCTGACCGGCAAGAACGTCCGGGAGAAAGGCTTCTCGCTGGGCCGCTTCAGCGATGAGTACCTCAAGCATTTTCGCATCGCGGTGATTCGTTTCGAAGGACGCCCGGTGGCGTTCGCCAACCTGCTCGAGACCTACGGCCATGACCTGGCCAGCCTCGACCTGATGCGCGCGCATCCGGACGCCCCGAAGCTGACCATGGAGTTCATGATGGTCGGCCTGATTCAACATTATAAAAACCATGGATACGCGCGTTTCAGCCTGGGCATGGTGCCGTTGTCGGGGTTGCAACCCCGTCGCGGCGCGCCATTGACCCAGCGCCTGGGTTCGATGGTATTCCGCCGTGGTGAGCAGCTGTACAACTTCCAGGGCTTGCGCCGCTTCAAAGACAAGTTCCAGCCTGATTGGGAACCCCGTTATATGGCCGTGCCCGCCGGACTCGATCCGCTGGTTGCGCTGGCCGACACTGCTGCCCTGATCGCGGGCGGCTTGACCGGATTGGTGAAACGCTGATGATTCAACGCTCCTTGCGGTATGTATTGGGCACACTGGTGATAGTGGCCCTGATTCTCGGTGGCGGTTTCTGGTACCTGAAACGCCCGGCACCGGAACCGACCCTCGAATTGCTGACTCCGGCCGATGGTGCGGCGATGACCCGTGTCATCCCCGGCACCTCGCCGCGCGCCCAGGTGCTGGTGGCGGTCAACGAAGACCAGAAACTCAGCGACAAGCAATTGATGACCCTGAGCCGCAGTGCTTCGGCGCAGATTGTCCAGGTGATCCTGCCCAAGGACTGCCTGCTGCAAAGCCGCGCCCTGCAATCGGGCCTGCGGGAACTGAAAGGCCCGGCGACGCTGGTCAGCGGCATCGGCCCTGGCGCGGTGCTGGCCTGGCGCTGGTTGTCCGAGCAGAAGGATGACAAGGCCCAGGCCGTCTCGGTCGACCTGGCACTGGAGAAACCCGGCGGCTGCACTCACCTGCTGCCGAAAAGCGCCGCCCATGGCCACTGGCTGGTGGCGTGGAACGACAACCCGGACGACACCAGTGCCGGTTTCGTGCGTGATCAACCGAACGCCGAAACCAGCATCAGCGACTACGACATCAACCTGCCGCAAGTGCTGAACAACGAACTGCGCAAGATCCTCGTCGGCGGCGACAAAGCTGCTGGCGGCCTGCAGATCCCGGTGGTCGAAGTGCCAGCGGGTCAGGCCAGCGACACCGTGACCCTGTTCCTGTCCGGTGACGGCGGCTGGCGCGACCTCGACCGCGACGTGGCGGGCGAGATGGCCAAGATCGGCTACCCGGTGGTCGGCATCGACACCCTGCGCTACTACTGGCAGCACAAGAGCCCGGAGCAAAGCGCGCTGGACCTGGCCGAACTGATGCAACACTACCGGCAGCAATGGGGCACCAAGCGCTTCATCCTGACCGGTTACTCGTTCGGCGCCGACGTACTGCCGGCGATCTACAACCGTCTGGCCGAGTCGGAGCAGCAACGCGTCGACGCCATTATCCTGCTGGCCTTCGCCCGCACCGGCAGCTTCGAGATCGAAGTCGAAGGCTGGCTCGGCAACGCCGGCAAGGAAGCCGCCACCGGCCCGGAAATGGCCAAGCTGCCAGCCGCCAAAGTGGTGTGCATCTACGGCGAAGAAGAAACCGACGAGAGTGGCTGCACCGACAAGACGGCGGTGGGCGAAGCCATCAAGCTGCCTGGCGGCCACCACTTCGACGAGAACTACCCGGCGCTGGCTAAGCGCCTGGTGGATGTGATCGAGAAGCGGCAGGCGAAGGAAACGGCTGCTCAGGAATGATCCGGACCCACTGAACAAAAGCCCTCGCTACTTCACGGTAGCGGGGGCTTTTTCATTCTTGCGTGCACCACACATCCCCTGTGGGAGCGAGCCTGCTCGCGATAGCAGTCTTTCAGGCACCTTAAATGCTGAATGTCAGTCCGCCTTCGCGAGCAGACTCGCTCCCACAAGGGATCGCCACCGGCCTCAGAATTTGCATTGAGCACAAAAAAGCCCCCGCTGCCGCAATGGCAACGGGGGCTTTTTGTGGGTCGCTTACATCTCCACCTGCGTCCCCAACTCAATCACCCGGTTCAGCGGCAGATTGAAGAAACGCAGATTGCCGTTGGCGTTCTGCAACATGAACGCAAACAGCGCCTCACGCCAACGGGACATGCCTTCGAGCTTGGAGGCGATGACCGTTTCGCGGCTGAGGAAGTACGTGGTGCGCATCGGGCTGAAGTCCAGCTCATCGAGATGGCACAGCTTCAGCGCTTTCGGTACGTCCGGCTCGTCGGTAAAGCCGAAGTGCAGGATCACCCGGAAGAAACCTTCGCCATAGGCATCGACCTCGAACCGTCGTGTTGGCGGCACCCGCGGGATGTCTTCGTACACCACCGTCAGCAGCACCACTTGCTCGTGCAGTACCTGGTTATGCAGCAGGTTGTGCAACAGCGCGTGGGGTACGGCATCCGGCCGCGCCGTCAGGAACACGGCAGTGCCCTGAACTCGATGGGGTGGTTGTACGGCAATGCTGCTGATGAAGATCGGCAGCGGCAATCCACCCTCATCGATACGTTCGACCAGCAACTGCTTGCCGCGTTTCCAGGTGGTCATCAGCACAAACAGCGCGAAACCGGCGATGACCGGGAATGCACCGCCCTGAACGATTTTCGGCACGTTGGCGGCGAAGTACACACCGTCTACCAACAGGAAACCCAACAGGATCGGCACCACAAGGACCGGAGGCCACTTCCACAGCAGCAGGATCACCGCGGACACCAGAATGCTGGTCATCAGCATGGTCCCGGTCACCGCCACACCGTAGGCCGAGGCCAGGGCTCCGGAGGATTCGAAGCCCAGCACCAGCAGCACCACGCCGACCATCAGCGCCCAGTTCACCGCGCCGATGTAGATCTGGCCCTGTTCGGCGCTGGAGGTGTGCTGGATGTGCATGCGCGGAATGTACCCAAGCTGGATCGCCTGACGGGTCAGGGAGAACGCACCGGAAATCACCGCTTGCGAGGCAATCACCGTCGCCAGGGTCGACAGCCCCACCAGCGGGATCAACGCCCAACTTGGCGCCAACAGATAGAAGGGGTTGCGGGCAGCTTCCGGGTCGCCCAGCAGCAAAGCACCCTGGCCAAAATAATTCAGCACCAGCGCCGGCAGCACGAGGATGAACCAGGCACGAGCGATTGGCTTGCGGCCGAAGTGGCCCATGTCCGCGTACAGCGCCTCGGCACCGGTCAGCGCGAGCACCACGGCGCCGAGAATCGACACACCCATGCCCGGATGGACCACGAAGAAACGTACACCCCACACAGGGTTCATCGCTTGCAGGACTTCCGGATGCTGGCTGATGCCATAGACGCCCAACGCACCCAGCACGAGGAACCAGGTGACCATGATCGGCCCGAACAGAATGCCGATGCGCGCCGTGCCGTGACGCTGGATCAGAAACAGCGCGACCAGCACCACCACCGACAGCGGCACGACCCAATGGTCGATACCTTCGAAGGCCAGCCCCAGGCCTTCAATCGCCGACAGCACGGAAATCGCCGGGGTAATCATGCTGTCGCCATAGAATAACGCCGCGCCGATCAGTCCGCAGACCACCAGCAACGTACGCAATTTGGCGTGCCCCGCCGCCGCCCGCCGGGCCAGTGCGGTCAAGGCCATGATCCCGCCTTCCCCCTGGTTGTCGGCGCGCAGCACAAACATCATGTACTTGATCGACACGACCCAGATCAGCGACCAGAAAATGAGTGCCAGGATCCCCAGCACCCCGTCATGGTTGACCGGCACGCCATAGCCGCCGGAAAACACTTCCTTGAGGGTGTACAACGGACTGGTGCCGATATCGCCATAAACAACCCCGACTGCCGCGACCAGCATGCCAATCGGCTTCACCGCCGAATGTTCGGCACCGGCAGCCTGACTACTTGCCTGACCCATCCACCACTCCTGATTCTCAGACCCGGGCTTCTTTGAAAGAAGCACTATGCTTTGTCGTGCAGCATGCGCTGTTTTACTTCACGTTACAGACGTTTTGTTGACAGTAAAAAATCAGTAAAGCGTAACGGCGCGAAGCATAGCGCAGCACTCGTCGTATTTCCCTGCATAAAGCTGGTCAAGTGAACGACTCATCGCTAGAATTGCGCACTTTTTGATCAGAGGCGCAGTTCAAGCGCCCGTCCGTCGGTTTTGCCCTGCCCGGCAAGCGGCGTCACAAAATACCGAGGTTAGACATGTCCACCACTCCTGCGCCGGCCAATCCAAAGGTTGGCTTCGTATCCCTGGGTTGCCCCAAAGCACTGGTCGACTCCGAGCGCATCCTTACCCAGCTGCGCATGGAAGGCTATGACGTCGTATCCACCTATCAGGACGCCGATGTTGTAGTGGTCAATACCTGCGGCTTCATCGATTCGGCCAAGGCCGAGTCCCTGGAAGTGATCGGCGAAGCCATCAAGGAAAACGGCAAGGTCATCGTGACCGGCTGCATGGGCGTCGAAGAAGGCAACATTCGCAACGTACACCCGAGTGTGCTGGCCGTGACCGGTCCGCAGCAGTACGAGC
Source organism: Pseudomonas sp. KH_046_1 (assembly GCF_057839025.1). Lineage (NCBI taxonomy): Bacteria > Pseudomonadati > Pseudomonadota > Gammaproteobacteria > Pseudomonadales > Pseudomonadaceae > Pseudomonas > Pseudomonas sp. KH_046_1. The sequence continues at coordinate 1,351,718 of NZ_CM174481.1, read as the reverse complement.
AAGTGGTCAACGCCGTGCACGAAGTCGTGCCGCCACGCAAGGACCACAACCCGCTGATCGACCTGGTGCCGCCACAAGGCATCAAACTGACCCCGCGCCACTACGCCTACCTGAAGATTTCCGAAGGCTGCAACCACAGCTGCAGCTTCTGCATCATCCCGTCGATGCGCGGCAAACTGGTCAGCCGTCCGGTGGGCGACGTGCTCGACGAGGCCCAGCGCCTGGTCAAGTCCGGTGTCAAAGAGCTGTTGGTGATCTCCCAGGACACCAGCGCCTATGGCGTCGACGTGAAATACCGCACCGGTTTCTGGAACGGCGCGCCGGTGAAAACCCGCATGACCGAACTCTGCGAAGCCCTGAGCACCCTCGGCGTCTGGGTTCGCCTGCACTACGTTTACCCGTACCCGCACGTTGACGAGCTGATCCCGCTGATGGCCGCCGGCAAGATCCTGCCGTACCTGGACATCCCGTTCCAGCACGCCAGCCCGAAAGTGCTGAAGTCGATGAAACGCCCGGCCTTCGAAGACAAGACCCTGGCACGGATCAAGAACTGGCGCGAAATCTGCCCGGACCTGATCATCCGTTCGACCTTCATCGTCGGCTTCCCCGGCGAGACCGAAGAAGACTTCCAGTACCTGCTGAACTGGCTGACCGAAGCCCAGCTCGACCGCGTCGGCTGCTTCCAGTACTCGCCGGTAGAAGGCGCGCCGGCCAATGACCTGGACCTTGAAGTCGTCCCGGACGACGTCAAGCAAGACCGTTGGGAGCGCTTCATGGCGCACCAGCAGGCCATCAGCTCGGCGCGCCTGCAAATGCGCATCGGCCGTGAGATCGAAGTGCTGGTCGATGAAGTCGACGAGCAAGGCGCGGTGGGCCGCTGCTTCTTCGATGCCCCGGAAATCGACGGCAACGTATTCATCGACAACGGCAGCAACCTCAAGCCGGGCGACAAGGTCTGGTGCAAAGTGACCGACGCCGACGAATACGATCTGTGGGCTGAACAGATCTAACGTAAAAAATACGAAAAGCCCCGCTCTCTTGACGAGATGCGGGGCTTTTTTACGGCTATTGTTTGAGGTTGAAAGGATTCCTATCAACCACTGCACAAGAGGCAGACGGGCATGCGTCAGCATTCGGTCATCCACACGCCGAAACTCGGCGACTATGAAGAATTGACCCGGGTCTGGGAGGCCTCGGTACGTGCCACCCACGACTTTCTGCCGGACAGCTACATCGAGCTGCTGAAAAACCTGGTGCTGACCCGCTACCTCGACTCGGTGATGCTGATCTGCACCAAGGATTCGAACCAACGCATCACCGGGTTCGCCGGCGTCGCGGCTGGTAAGATCGAAATGCTCTTCATCGACCCGGACCATCGCGGCCAGGGCCTGGGCAAGAAGTTGTTGCGCTATGCGCTGGAACACCTGAACGCCTGCGAACTTGACGTCAACGAACAAAACCCGCAAGCCCTCGGCTTTTACTTCAAGCAGGGCTTCGAGGTCATCGGTCGCTCGGAAGTCGATGGCATGGGGCAGCCGTATCCGTTGTTGCACATGCGTATGCGCCAGAACCACAAACTTTCACATCACGGCTGACACAACACAGATCAAATGTGGGAGCGGGCTTGCTCCGGGCGGCGTTCCGACGAAGGCGGTGTGCCAGCCAACATACATGTTGAGGCTGATGGCCCTTTCGCGAGCAAGCCCGCTCCCACAAAAAGCCTCACGGCGTAAATGGAACCGGGATTAACCGGCGCCAGGCAGGTACAATGCCCACCCCCTTTTTGTTACGGCCCTGACATGACTGACCCGATTCGTCTCTCCAAACGCCTCATCGAACTCGTCGGCTGTTCCCGTCGGGAGGCTGAGCTGTTCATCGAGGGCGGCTGGGTCACCGTCGACGGTGTGGTTATCGACGAGCCGCAATTCAAGGTCGACACCCAGAAAGTCGAGCTTGATCCCGAAGCCAAGGCCACCGCTCCGGAACCGGTGACCCTGCTGCTCAATGTGCCCGCCGGCATGGACGCAGACACCGCCATGGCCACCCTCGGCGCCGAAACCCTGAGCGAAGAACATCGCTACGGCAAGCGACCGTTGCGCGGGCACTTCCTGCGCCTGACCGCCAGCACCGACCTGCAGGCCAACGCCAGCGGTCTGCTGGTGTTCACCCAGGACTGGAAAATCCTGCGCAAACTCACCGCCGACTCCAGCAAGATCGAGCAGGAGTATGTGGTCGAGGTTGAAGGCGAGATGGTGGCTCACGGCCTGAACCGCCTGAACCACGGCCTGACCTACAAGGGCAAGGAGTTGCCGGCGGTCAAGGCCAGCTGGCAGAACGAGAACCGCCTGCGCTTTGCCATGAAGAACCCGCAACCGGGCATCATCGCCCTGCTCTGCCAGGCGGTCGGCCTCAAGGTCATCGCCATCCGTCGCATCCGCATCGGCGGCGTGTCCATCGGCAAAGTGCCGCTGGGGCAATGGCGCTACCTGTCCGGCAAAGAGAAGTTCTAAGGCTTTTCTCGCCGCCACACATTTCGGCGCCGCGCCTGGCCGCGACGCCCACAGCTGAATATCAGGACTGCACACATGATTCATAACGACGTACTGCGCAGCGTGCGCTACATGCTCGACATCAGCGACAAGAAAGTCATCGAGATCATCAAGCTCGGCGGCATGAACGTGACCCTGCCCGACCTGCTGACCTACCTCGACAAGAAAGAGGAAGACGAGGAAGGTTTCGTACGCTGCCCGGACGAAGTCATGGCGCACTTCCTCGACGGTCTGGTGATCTTCAAGCGCGGCAAGGACGAAAGCCGTCCGCCGCAGCCGATCGAAGTGCCGGTGACCAACAACATCATCCTGAAAAAACTGCGGGTGGCGTTCGAGCTCAAAGAAGACGACATGCACGCGATCCTCAAGGCTGCCGAGTTCCCGGTGTCCAAGCCTGAACTGAGCGCACTGTTCCGCAAATTCGGCCACACCAACTATCGCCCTTGCGGTGACCAGCTGCTGCGCAACTTCCTCAAGGGCCTGACCCTGCGCGTTCGCCCGCAATAAACGCCCACTGGCCTTGAACTGCACGCATGCAGTTCAAGGCCGGGCCATATGGCCCCTCATTCCGCGCAAAAATAGTGGCTCCGCTTCTGGCGGCTGACGACTAGGGTGTAAAGACCTCAGTTCTCAGGATTCGCCATGCATCCCTACTTTTCCCTGCAAGGCCGCACCGCCCTGGTGACCGGCGGCACCCGTGGTATCGGCAAGATGATCGCCAAGGCCTACGTCGAGGCGGGTGCCACCGTGTACGTCTGCGCCCGCGACGTCGAAGCCTGCCAGCAAACCGCTGACGAACTCGGTGCACTTGGCCGCTGCCGCGCCATCGCGGCGAACCTCGCCACCGAAGAGGGAGTCCTGCAACTGGCCACCCGCCTGGGCGAGCAGATCACTCATCTGGACATTCTGGTGAACAATGCCGGCACCACTTGGGGCGCGCCACTGGCGAGCTACCCGATCAAGGGCTGGGAGAAGGTCATGCAGCTCAACGTGACCTCGGTGTTCAACTGCATCCAGCAATTCCTGCCCCTGCTGCGCAAGGCCGGTTCCGAAGCGAATCCGGCGCGGATCATCAACATTGGATCGGTGGCGGGGATATCCTCCTTCGGCGAGCAGGCGTATGCCTACGGCCCGAGCAAGGCTGCGTTGCACCAACTGTCGAGGATTCTGGCGCGCGAACTGGTGAGCCAGCACATCAACGTCAATGTGATAGCCCCAGGGCGTTTTCCGAGCAAGATGACCCAGCACATTGGCAATGATGAACAGGCGCTGGCGCAGGATACGGCGTTGATCCCGATGAAGCGTTGGGGCCGCGAGGAAGAGATGGCGGCGCTGGCGATCAGTCTGGCAAGTACCGCGGGTGCCTACATGACCGGGAATATCATTCCGCTGGATGGCGGGTTCAGCCTCTAGATCAGCGGTGCGGCCATCGCGAGCAGGCTCGCTCCCACAGGGGATTTGTGGTGGACAGGAAACAGATGAGCACCCCCGAATCAATGTGGGAGCGAGCCTGCTCGCGATGACGGACTGATAGGCGCCACCGGGCCAGAGGCCGTGTGGGTTATCATGCCTGCCTTAATCCCGCCTCGACCCCAAACCATGACCTACCGCGTTTCCCCCATCGGCTTCGTGCGCTCCTGCTTCAAGGAGAAGTTCGCCATTCCGCGTCAGCCGCAACTGGCCCCAGCCGCCCGTGGCGTGCTGGAACTGGTGGCGCCGTTCGATCAAGGGGACGCGGTGCAGGGCCTGGAGCAGGTCAGCCACGTGTGGCTGCTGTTCCTGTTCCACCAGGCACTGGAAGAAAAGCCTCGCTTGAAGGTCCGCCCTCCTCGCCTCGGCGGCAACAAGTCCATGGGCGTGTTCGCCACCCGCGCCACCCACCGCCCCAATGGCATCGGGCAGTCGGTGGTGAAACTGGACAAGGTCGAAGCCGGCCGGCTTTGGATCTCGGGCATCGATCTGCTGGACGGCACGCCGATTCTCGATATCAAACCCTACGTGCCCTACGCCGACATCATCGACACCGCCGCCAACAGCATCGCCAGCGCTGCGCCGCAGTTGATCCCCGTGCAGTGGACAGACACAGCGCTGCAACAGGCTCACGAGCATGCCCAGCGCCTTGCAGAGCCTTTGGTCGAGTTGATCGAGCAATGCCTGGCGCAAGATCCACGCCCGGCCTATCAAACGCCTGCACCGGAGCGGGAGTACGGCGCGCAGTTCTGGGATGTCGATGTGCGCTGGCACTATCCGACACCAGAGCTGATCCGCGTCCTGGAAGTCATTCCCGCAATAAGCTGAACGACAGAAACAACTGCGGGAAAGCAGAGCCGTTGAGCGGCTGCTTACTTCTCGACGAACGCACGCTCGATCAGGTAATCACCTGGTTCGCGCATCCGCGGCGAAACCTTCAGGCCGAAGCTGTTCAGCACTTCGCTGGTCTCGTCGAGCATGCTCGGACTGCCGCACAGCATGGCGCGGTCGTCCTGCGGGTTGATCGGTGGCAGACCGATGTCGCTGAACAGCTTGCCGCTGCGCATCAGGTCGGTCAGGCGACCTTCGTTCTCGAACGGCTCACGGGTCACGGTCGGGTAGTAGATCAGCTTGTCACGCAGCGAGTCGCCGAAGAATTCGTTCTGCGGCAGGTGCTCGGTGATGAACTCGCGGTAAGCGACTTCGTTGACGTAACGCACGCCGTGGCACAGGATCACTTTTTCGAAACGCTCGTAGGTTTCCGGGTCCTGGATGACGCTCATGAACGGCGCCAGGCCGGTACCGGTGCTGAGCAGGTACAAATGTTTGCCAGGCTTCAGGTCATCCAGTACCAGCGTGCCGGTAGGCTTCTTGCTGATGATGATCTCGTCGCCTTCCTTCAGATGCTGCAACTGCGAAGTCAGCGGACCATCAGGCACCTTGATGCTGAAGAACTCGAGATGCTCTTCCCAGTTCGGGCTGGCAATCGAGTAAGCGCGCATAAGCGGGCGGCCGTTGGGCTGTTGCAGGCCGATCATCACGAACTGACCGTTCTCGAAGCGCAGGCCCGGATCACGGGTGCACTTGAAGCTGAACAGAGTGTCGTTCCAGTGGTGAACACTGAGGACACGCTCGTGGTTCATGTTGCTCATGTACGTGGGACTCCTGGAGATTAGGTCTGCGCTAGCTCATTAGGACAAGCGCTGCGGCGCGCAATTGCATCGCATTCTAATAGCGACGACAATATCTGTTAACTGGATTATTAAGATAAGGGTTATCGGTTATATCGATATGCGATTTACTCTTCGTCAACTACAAGTCTTCGTCGCCGTCGCCCAGCAGGAAAGCGTATCCCGTGCTGCGGGCCTGCTCAACCTCTCGCAATCGGCGGCGAGCACCTCGATCACCGAACTGGAGCGCCAGTGCAGCTGCCAGTTGTTCGACCGTGCCGGCAAACGGTTGAGCCTGAACGCCCTCGGTAAACAACTGTTGCCGCAAGCGGTCGCCCTGCTGGACCAGGCCAAGGAAATCGAGGACCTGCTCAATGGAAAGTCCGGTTTCGGCTCGCTGGCCGTGGGCGCGACCCTGACCATCGGCAATTACCTGGCCACGTTGTTGATCGGCAGCTTCATGCAGCGCCACCCGGAAAGCCAAGTGAAGCTGCATGTGCAGAACACGGCCAATATCGTGCAGCAAGTGGCCCACTATGAAATTGATCTGGGTCTAATCGAAGGCGACTGCAGCCACCCGGACATCGAAGTGCAAAGCTGGGTCGAGGACGAACTGGTGGTGTTTTGTGCCCCTCAGCATCCGTTGGCCAAGCGCGGCACGGCCACCATGGACGAGTTGAGCCACGAAGCCTGGATCTTGCGCGAACAGGGCTCAGGCACCCGGTTGACCTTCGATCAAGCCATGCGCCATCACCGCACTTCGTTAAACATCCGGCTAGAGCTTGAACACACCGAAGCGATCAAACGCGCGGTGGAATCAGGTTTGGGGATTGGCTGTATTTCCAGGCTGGCTTTGCGCGACGCATTCCGCCGCGGCAGCCTGGTGCCTGTCGAAACGCCGGATCTGGATCTGGCGCGACAGTTCTATTTCATCTGGCATAAACAGAAATATCAGACCTCGGCGATGCGCGAGTTCCTCGATCTGTGCCGCGCCTTCACCGCCGGGGTCCAGCGCAGCGACGAGATCGTGCTGCCGACGATCGCCTAGAGCAGAATCACCGCCCACACCAGGGCAATCATGCTCAATGCCACGGCCTGGGCGGCACTGCCCATGTCCTTGGCATTCTTGGACAGCGGGTGCCGCTCAAGGGAAATGCGGTCGATGGCCGCTTCCACGGCCGAGTTGAGCAACTCGACAATCAACGCCAACAGGCATACCGCGATCAACAACGCCCGTTCGACCCGGCTGACATTCAGGAAGAACGACAAAGGAATCAGGATGACGTTGAGCAATACCAATTGCCGAAAGGCGGCTTCACCGGTGAAGGCTGCGCGCAGACCGTCCAGCGAATAACCGGAAGCATTGAGAATACGTTTCAGGCCGGTCTGGCCTTTGAAAGGTGACATAGAGTGGGCAACTGGCAAAAAAGAAGTGGGAAAGCTAGTTCAACCAAAGTCAAAAAAGCGTGAATTTGCCAGCCTTCAATGGCTGGAAATTGACTCAAGTTGTTGCAGGAGCAGCGCGGCCTGGGTCCGGGTCCGCACATTCAGTTTACGGAAAATCGCGGTCACGTGCGCCTTGATAGTTGCCTCGGAAACGCTGAGCTCGTAGGCGATCTGCTTGTTCAGCAAGCCTTCGCAGACCATGGTCAGCACCCGAAATTGCTGCGGCGTCAGACTGGCAAGGCCTTCGCTGGCCGCCTTGGCCTCATCCGAGACGCTGACCGCTTCGAACGCCTGCGGCGGCCAGAACACGTCGCCATCGAGAACCGCACTCACGGCCTTCTGAATCACACTCAAGTCGCTGGATTTGGGAATGAAGCCACTGGCGCCGAACTCACGAGACTTGACCATGATGGTCGGTTCTTCCTGGGCCGAGACCATGACCACCGGAATCTGCGGGTACTGCCCGCGCAGCAGGACCAGCCCGGAAAAACCGTAGGCCCCTGGCATGTTCAGGTCCAGCAGTACCAGATCCCAATCGGACTTTTCCGTCAGGCGCACTTCCAGTTCGGCGATGCTCGCCACTTCCACCAGGCGGACATCCGGGCCAAGGCCCAGAGTCAGCGCTTGATGCAAGGCACTACGAAAAAGTGGGTGGTCATCGGCAATCAGGATTTCGTATGTGGCCATTTTTCAAATGATCCTGTTTTTCATGGGACGCCCGATGCATTCGGACCTTGCCAAAGCAAGTCAAGACACAGCCACGGAGCTGCATTGACAAGGCACGCTCAACGTAAAAAACGGCGTTGAAAACTACGGCCGCACCCTAATCGGCGCCAAGCATGCCCAGCGAAACCGGGGTGGTCAAGCAGCATGGCCGGTACACTTTATTGCAGTATGCGCGACAATCAGTCCATCAATGGGACGACCGACCGGACATAGGGCATCAACTCGGCGTGCGCCGGGGTCGAAACGTTCATGTCCAACTGGTGTTTGGCGTCGAGGTAATGCTGGCTGAACACATCAAAGTAGGCATCCAGCGCCGATGCTGCGGCGACATCGCCTGCAAGGTCGAGGCACAGCGCCGCCACTTCCGCCGTACACAGATGCTCGCTGCGGGTCGAGCGGCGCAACCGGTAGCGGGAGAGTTTCTCTGGCAGCAGGCTGAGGATCGGCAGTCGGTCGAAATAGGGGCTCTTGCGAAAGATCTTTCGTGCTTCGGTCCAGGTCGCATCCAACAGAATGAACAACGGGCGCTTCGTGCCATCGACGTCCACGCTGTTTGTCACGCGCTCGGGCTCGACGTACTCACCCGGAAACACCAGGTAAGGCTGCCATTGCGGGTCGGACAACAGCGCCAGCAACATCGGATCGATCTCGGTACGGGACCAGATGAAGGCATGGTTGTCAGGCACCACGTCGGCGATCAGCCAACCGGTGTTGCTCGGTTTGAACACTTCCTTGTTGGTCATGATCAGGCACACGCCGGAGCGGGTAGCGACCTGCGGACGCCATGCGCACAGGCAATGGCTCTCGATCACCCGGCAGTCACGGCAGCGCGGCGCGCGCCAGCCGCGGGCCTGAATCGGCTTGATGCCCTCCTCCTCGCGCTGATCGCGCAAGCGGGCTACGGCGTTCAAAGCAAAGCGCGCTGGGGTATGACTCATGGCGGGCAATGCCCACAGAGAAGGGAAATCGACACGAAAAACACTCGACAGGGTAAAAAGTGCCAGCAGTTTACCAGAGCGCCCGGCGCAAGCCTGTACCGTCCAGCCCACCTCCCCTATAATTCGCCGCCACTGAACGCACAGTCACGTGACGGGTCCAACCCCCATCACTGAACCAGGAGAGTTTCATGCTGCGCCTTATCGTTCCTACCGCGGCCATTTTGCTGGCGTCGTCCTTCAACGCTCAGGCTGCGTCCTTGAAAGACACGGAACTGAGCAAAATGCTGCAAAACGTCGCCACCCAGAGCAGCGTCGGTACTCCACGAGCGATCAACGAAGACATACTCGATCAAGGCTACACCGTTGAAGGCAAACAGCTGATCAACCATCTGAGCGTGCAGAGCAGCCACGCCGACAAGATGCGTGCAGACCCGAAAGCCGTGTACTTCCAGTTGGGAGCTTCTGTCTGCAGGAACGAAGGGTTTCGCAAGCTGATGGCCAAGGGCGCGATCATGCGTTACGACTTCACCGAGGTGAAGACCAACCGCCCGGTCGGCTCCGCGAGCTTCCAGGAATCGGATTGCCTGCAACCGGCGAAGAAGAAAAAGTAATCACCGGGTATTGGCGCGTCGTTGTTCATCTTCGGCGCGCAATTCCGCCAGCAGCGCCTGCAAGTAATGCGAACGACGTTCGCCACCGCGCAAACGTCGGCAGCACTCCTCTTCGAGACTTAACTGATGGGTCTCGGCTGATGCCTTCAGCAATCGATACAGTTGCGTATCGATCTCCAGAACGACTCTGGTCATGGTTTCCCGCCTCCCTGCACTTCACTCATGTTTGAGCGATAAATCCTTGAACCGCTTGTACCGTGCGCCCTGCCGTTGACGCAAAGCTGTCGTGTGACACCTGTAACTTAGTAAATCAGAGTGCCGCACATGCGACGTACGTTCAGACGAGCGGTGAAAGCACCTTGCAAATCGTCAATAAGCGGTTGCCAGGAAAGACTTTGTGGCGCAATGATCAAGACAGCGCAAATCACTGTGAAGGTCTAGATTTCAGGGTATCCACGTTCACTCTTTCAGGCTGGAAAGGGGCTGGCCGTCGCTTGTCGTGTTGTGCGAACGTTTCTTTCATCCAAGGGAAAACAGAGCCTGTTTGGATGATCCGATACCTTTCGGGTCAAGTAGATCGCCCAGGCATGGGCCTGGGCAGACAGCGACACATGAAGTGTCGTGGCACCGACGTACGTTGTCGGGCCGAGGGTTCTGTGCAGAAGGAGAAGTTGAATGCCTTACCAACCGAATGACCTCCTGAGCCGTCATTTTGAAGAAAGCGGCCATGACCTCATCAGCAAGGTCGAAGAACAGCTCAAGCTGATTTCACCCAACAGCCCGAACACCCCGATCTACCGCGACATGATCCTGACCGTGCTGCGCATGGCCCAGGAAGACCACAACCGCTGGAATGCCAAAATCACCCTGCAGGCCCTGCGCGAACTGGAACAGGCTTTCCGCGTACTCGAACAATTCAAGGGGCGGCGCAAGGTCACTGTTTTCGGCTCGGCCCGTACCCCCATGGAACATCCGCTCTACAGCATGGCCCGGGAACTCGGCGCCGCTCTGACGCGCTCGGACATGATGGTCATTACCGGTGCCGGTGGCGGCATCATGGCCGCCGCCCATGAGGGCGCCGGCCTGACACACAGCCTGGGTTTCAACATCACCCTGCCCTTCGAACAGCATGCCAACCCTACTGTCGACGGCACGACCAACCTGCTGCCCTTCCACTTTTTCTTCACCCGCAAGCTGTTCTTCGTCAAGGAAGCCGACGCCCTGGTGCTGTGCCCGGGTGGCTTCGGTACGCTGGATGAGGCGCTGGAAGTGCTGACGTTGATCCAGACCGGCAAGAGTCCATTGGTGCCCGTGGTGCTGCTCGACGCGCCGGGTGGCAAATTCTGGCAAGGCGCACTGGACTTCATTCACCAGCAACTGGAAGAAAACCACTACATCCTGCCCACTGACATGAAGCTGGTGAAACTGGTCTACAACGTCGAAGAAGCGGTAGAGCACATCAACCAGTTCTACAGCAACTTCCACTCCAGTCGCTGGCTCAAGCATCAGTTCCTGATGCGCATGAATCACACACTCAGCGACCACGCACTCGAACACATGCAGGAGGCTTTCGCCGACCTGTGCCTGAGTGATCATTTCCATCAGCACACCTACAACACCGAGGAACACAACGAAGCCGAATTCAGCCATCTGGCGCGGCTGGTCTTCAACTTCAACGCCCGCAATCATGGCCGCCTGCGCGAGCTTGTGGACTACATCAACCTGCCGGAAAACTGGGCACAATCAAAACCCCAGGTACAACAACGCACCCGGGAGCCGTCAAAGGTTTCGTGAGGCATAAAAAAACGGCCCGCTATCGAAATAGCGGGCCGTTTCAGTTCAATCGTCCATCCCTCGACCGCTGAACAGGCGGTTGATCATTTCCATGGAGTATCCCCGATACGCCAGGAACCTGCCTTGTTTGGCTCGGTCCCGGGCGTCTGCCGGCAATTGCCCGGAGAACTTGCGCCGCCAGGTATCAGCCAGTTGCTCCTGCCAGTCGATACCGCTCTCACGCAGGGCGAGTTCAATATCGGTGCGCTGCAGGCCACGCTGGCCCAACTCTTCACGAATGCGTAAAGGGCCATAACCGGAACGGGCGCGGTAGGAAACGAAACTTTCGAGATAACGGGTTTCGGACAACAACCCCTCTTCCGTCAATCGGTCGAGTGCTGTTTCGATCATTTCAGGAATGGCGCCGCGCTGACGCAGCTTACGCGTCAGCTCGACACGACCGTGCTCGCGTCGGGCGAGCAGGTCCATTGCGGTTCGCCGCACCGCGACGAGTGTATCGAGTACGGCGGTCATCGCTTCGATCAGATATCAGCATCAGCCAGGTCGTCTTCGGTCTCTTTGACCGCAGAAGCTTTGGCGTCTGCTACCGACGAAGGGGACAGCAGCTTGTCACGCAGTTGCTTCTCCAGCTTTGTCGCGACTTCCGGGTTGTCTGCCAGGAACTTGGCCGAGTTGGCCTTGCCCTGACCGATCTTGGTGCCTTCATAGGCATACCAGGCACCGGACTTCTCAACGAAACCGTGCAGAACACCCAAGTCGATCATCTCACCGTTGAGGTAGATGCCCTTGCCGTAAAGAATCTGGAACTCAGCCTGGCGGAACGGCGAAGCTACCTTGTTCTTCACAACCTTGACGCGGGTTTCGCTACCGACGACTTCATCACCATCTTTCACCGCGCCGGTACGACGGATGTCCAGACGAACCGATGCGTAGAACTTCAGTGCGTTACCACCGGTGGTGGTTTCCGGGCTACCGAACATCACGCCGATTTTCATGCGGATCTGGTTGATGAAGATCACCAGGCAGTTGGCGTTCTTGATGTTACCGGTGATTTTACGCAGCGCCTGGGACATCAGACGGGCTTGCAGGCCCACGTGCATGTCACCCATTTCGCCTTCGATTTCAGCCTTTGGCACCAGGGCGGCCACGGAGTCGACGATGATCACGTCAACCGCGTTGGAGCGCACCAGCATGTCGGTGATTTCCAGGGCCTGCTCGCCGGTGTCCGGCTGGGAAACCAGCAGGTCGTCGACGTTGACGCCCAGCTTGCCGGCGTACTCAGGGTCGAGGGCGTGTTCGGCGTCGACGAATGCGCAGGTCGCGCCGGCTTTTTGAGCCTGGGCGATCACGGACAAGGTCAACGTGGTTTTACCGGAAGATTCAGGACCGTAGATTTCAACAATACGGCCTTTTGGCAGACCGCCGATGCCGAGAGCGATGTCCAGACCCAGAGAGCCAGTGGAGATGGCCGGGATCGCCTGACGGTCCTGATCGCCCATACGCATTACGGCACCCTTGCCGAATTGACGTTCGATCTGACCCAGGGCCGCAGCCAAGGCTTTCTTCTTGTTGTCGTCCATTAAAGTCCTCACGTAATCAATAAGGCCTGACGGCCAACACCTGTATAAGTAGCCAGTATTATTCCACAGCGTTTCCGGATCGCCTACCCCTGATTTGAGATTTCTGCCGCGGCATACCGCAGCAGCCCCTCTAGCGCGGCCTTCACCGTTTGTCGGCGGACGTCGTCGCGATTACCCGGGAAGTGCTGCCGCTCGCAGAACACCTGATCTCCAACGCCCCAGGCCAGCCAGACCGTGCCAACCGGCTTGTTCGCCGTTCCACCATCCGGCCCGGCGATGCCACTGACCGCCACGGAGAAATACGCGCTGTTTTTCTTCTGCGCCCCCCGGACCATGGCCTCGACCACCTCGCGGCTGACCGCGCCCACGGTGGTGAACAACTCCACCGGGACATCCAGTTGCAGGGTTTTCTGCCGGTTGGAGTAGGTGACATAACCGGCCTCGAACCAGGCCGAACTCCCGGGGATACGGGTGATTGCCTCGGCGATGCCTCCGCCGGTGCAGGACTCCGCCGTGGTGACGTGGGCATTGAGAACCTGCAGGCGTCTGCCGAGTTCGGCGGCGAGTTGGGTGATTTCGTTCACGGTCATCTCCTGATCGGGCGGGATGAGGTTAACCGTACACGAGCAGACCGCACTTGCAAGCTACAGGACCGATCAAAATGTAAGGAATCAGAGGCTCTGGAAAAGGCCTGTCGGGGAATCAATCTTCCACGTCACCGGACGGAGCATGACCGATACCCATGCGCTTGGCCGCCCAACGCTCATACAGCCCTAAAACGACGTCTGTCCCGGCCATCGCCGTTAAACAACCACCCGCACAAGCTGCCCAAATGGAAACATTGGCGGCGTGCAGCAGCATGATGACCGAGGCGCCGCAGATCATGCTGGAGCCAGACCGCAGGCTCAGGCGCCGGATAAGGGGCCAGCCACGAACGCCCTCTTTATCGGCGCGCCACATTTCACCGGTAACGCCACCGAGTACTGGCAGGCTGATGACCAGCCAAAGAGGCATGTCCAGCAACGCATATTGCTCAGCGGTCATTTCATGACTCCTTGAGTGAACGGTCATTCCGTATTCTTGAATAGATAGGCAAACAGATTATGCATTGATGCATATTCAGTCAATGCATTAACGCATCAAAAAGATGATCCAATGTTTTCAGCACACGAAAAAAACCCGCTCGGGAAGTGCGGGTTTTATCTGAACGCAGGGGTGTTAGCGGGCGTACATACCCCACCAGAAGACATGACCGAGGATAACAATCGACTCCTCCTGGATTTCCTGAAAGGTGTAATCTTCGTCCGGATGCTCGTCGCGATTGAAGCTGCGCAAGCGAATCCCGGTCGGCAGGCGATACAGCTGTTTCACCCGCAATTGGCCGTTGTGATTGATTGCATAAAGGTCGCCGTCAACGATATCGCCAATGCCGCACTTGCCGGCATTGACCCCGACCGTGGCGCCATCGCGCAGTACCGGCAACATGCTGTTGCCCCGCACTGTCACGCATTTGGCCTGGTCGAACTGCACGCCGTTATGGCGCAGGCTTCGTTTGCCGAAGCGCAGGCTAGAGCGCTCGCTCTCCTCGATGACGAATCTTCCTGATCCCGCGGCCAATTCAACCTCGCGAAGAAAGGGGACCGACACCTCGTCGTCATCGACAGGGGTATCGTCGTCCCACAGACTTATATCCTTGAGTTCCGAATGCACAGGAGCGCGCCCGGCATTAGCGGCAGACGCGACGTCCGCGCGACCTCGCAACTGGTCGGTGCTCACGGAAAAATAGTCGGCAATTTTCGAAATGTGCCTATCCGAAGGATCGACGATTTTCCCGCTGAGAATGCGCGAGAGCGTGGATTGAGGCACGCCGGTGCGACGGTGAAGCTCCGTGGGGGAGATCCCGTGCTGATCGAGCAATGCTCTTAATACGGTAGATACGTTGCGTTTTTGCATAATGCGCATAGTGCTTGCTCTTCCCGAAGAAGACAATGCCGATTTGCATAACCCATGCATATCCAGATTTTAAATGGCAAAGGAGTCACCCGGCCGTGATGCCTGCGTCGGGTAGACCGCCCATGGTAACCTTGCGCCCATCGCGGAAAAGCCCGGCCGTTGCCCCGCTTTTGCCCCATCTCTTTCAACGAGCTTCCTGACAATCCGATGAATAAAGCCGTCTCCGACCTGTCCTCCCACACCCCGATGATGCAGCAGTACTGGCGCCTGAAAAACCAGCACCCGGACCAGCTGATGTTCTACCGCATGGGCGACTTCTACGAGATCTTCTACGAAGACGCGAAGAAGGCCGCCAAGTTGCTGGACATCACCCTGACGGCCCGAGGGCAATCGGCTGGCCAGGCGATTCCGATGTGCGGGATTCCATACCACGCCGCCGAGGGTTACCTGGCAAAGCTGGTGAAGCTTGGCGAATCGGTGGTGATCTGCGAGCAGGTCGGCGACCCGGCCACCAGCAAAGGGCCGGTGGAGCGGCAGGTGGTGCGCATCATCACGCCGGGGACGGTGAGTGACGAGGCGCTGCTCGACGAGCGTCGGGACAACCTGATCGCCGCCGTCCTGGGCGATGAGCGCCTGTTCGGCCTGGCGGTGCTGGACATCACCAGCGGCAACTTCAGCGTGCTGGAAATCAAGGGTTGGGAAAACCTGCTGGCGGAACTGGAGCGGGTCAACCCGGTAGAACTGCTGATTCCGGATGACTGGCCCAAGGACTTGCCGGCGGAAAAACGCCGTGGTGTGCGTCGTCGTGCGCCGTGGGATTTCGAGCGCGATTCGGCGCTCAAAAGCCTGTGCCAGCAATTCTCGACCCAGGATCTCAAAGGCTTTGGCTGCGAAAACCTGACCCTGGCCATCGGCGCCGCCGGTTGCCTGCTGGCCTACGCCAAAGAAACCCAGCGCACCGCCCTGCCTCATTTGCGCAGCCTGCGTCATGAGCGCCTGGACGACACCGTGGTGCTCGATGGCGCCAGCCGTCGTAACCTGGAGCTCGACACCAACCTGGCCGGCGGCCGCGACAACACCCTGCAATCGGTGGTGGACCGCTGCCAGACCGCCATGGGCAGCCGCCTGCTGACCCGCTGGCTGAATCGCCCATTACGCGATTTGACGGTGCTGTTGGCGCGTCAGACCTCGATCACTTGCCTGCTCGACGGTTACCGCTTCGAAAGGCTGCAACCGCAGCTCAAGGAAATCGGTGACATCGAACGGATTCTTGCGCGGATCGGCCTGCGCAATGCCCGCCCCCGCGACCTCGCCCGTTTGCGTGACGCCCTCGGCGCACTGCCCGAACTGCAAGTGGCAATGACGGAGCTCGAAGCCCCGCACCTCCAGCAACTCGCCACCATCACCAGCACCTACCCGGAACTGGCGGCCCTTCTGGAAAAAGCCATCATCGACAATCCGCCCGCAGTCATTCGTGACGGCGGCGTGCTGAAAACCGGCTACGACAGCGAACTCGACGATCTGCAGTCACTCAGCGAAAACGCCGGGCAATTCCTGATCGACCTCGAGGCACGGGAAAAGGCCCGCACCGGCCTGTCGCACCTGAAGGTCGGTTACAACCGCATCCACGGTTATTTCATCGAGCTGCCAAGCAAGCAGGCGGAATCGGCACCGGCCGACTACATTCGCCGCCAGACGCTCAAAGGCGCCGAGCGTTTTATTACGCCGGAACTCAAGGCGTTCGAAGACAAGGCACTGTCAGCCAAGAGCCGCGCTCTGGCCCGCGAGAAGATGCTGTACGAAGCGCTGCTCGAAGACCTGATCAGCCAGCTGCCACCGCTGCAGGACACCGCCGGTGCTCTGGCCGAGCTGGACGTCTTGAGCAACCTGGCCGAACGCGCGCTGAACCTCGACCTGAACTGCCCGCGCTTCGTCAGTGAACCGTGCATGCGCATCACCCAGGGTCGCCACCCGGTGGTCGAACAAGTGCTGACCACACCGTTCGTGGCCAACGACCTGAGCCTGGACGACAACACCCGCATGCTGGTGATCACCGGTCCGAACATGGGCGGTAAATCCACCTACATGCGTCAGACCGCCTTGATCGTGCTCCTGGCACACATCGGCAGCTTCGTGCCGGCAGCCAGTTGCGAATTGTCGCTGGTCGACCGCATCTTCACCCGGATCGGCTCCAGTGATGACCTGGCCGGCGGGCGCTCGACCTTCATGGTGGAAATGAGCGAAACCGCGAACATCCTGCACAACGCCACCGAGCGCAGCCTGGTGCTGATGGACGAAGTCGGACGCGGCACCAGCACCTTCGACGGTCTGTCCCTGGCATGGGCGGCGGCCGAGCGCCTGGCGCATCTGCGTGCCTACACGCTGTTCGCCACCCACTACTTTGAACTGACCGTCCTGCCGGAAGCCCAGCCGCTGGTGGCCAACGTGCACCTCAATGCCACCGAGCACAACGAGCGCATCGTGTTCCTGCACCACGTGCTGCCCGGGCCGGCCAGCCAGAGTTATGGCCTGGCCGTTGCGCAGCTGGCAGGCGTACCGAGCGAGGTCATCACCCGTGCTCGCGAGCATTTGAGCCGCCTGGAAGACACCGCCCTGCCCCATGAAACACCGGCACCGGCCAAAGGCAAACCGGCCGCACCGCTGCAAAGCGACCTGTTTGCCAGCCTGCCGCACCCGGTGCTGGATGACCTGGCCAAGCTCGATCTGGACGACATGACGCCACGTCGTGCTCTCGAAATGCTCTATACACTAAAGACACGGATCTAACGCAGCGGCTTGCAAGCTGTTAGAATCTCGCGCGGTTTGGGATGCTGCTGGCTAATAGCCTGGCCAGCAGACTATCGCTCCCGAACCTGGCGACCCCTACGAGAAGGGGCGCAGCAAGCCGCGCCTGAGGAGAAAATTAGAAATGACCTTCGTCGTCACCGACAACTGCATCAAGTGCAAGTACACCGACTGCGTAGAAGTCTGTCCGGTGGACTGCTTTTACGAAGGCCCGAATTTCCTGGTGATTCACCCGGATGAGTGCATCGATTGCGCGCTGTGCGAACCTGAATGCCCTGCCGTGGCTATCTTCTCCGAGGATGAGGTTCCGGCCGGCATGGAAAACTTCATCGAGCTGAACGCTGAGTTGGCCGATATCTGGCCAAACATCACCGAGAAGAAAGATTCGATGCCCGACGCTGAAGAGTGGGATGGCAAGAAAGGCAAGATCGCAGACCTCGAACGCTGATTACCCCCGCGTTCGCGAAAAAGGCCCCACAAGGGCCTTTTTGCTTTTCTGCAGGCAAAAAAAGGGGCGGTTTGACCCGCCCACATTTTTTCCCTATTCCCTGTGTTCCTTTTCATCGTCCTGATGAATCGCGTCCTGCGATATCCATTTCCCTCATCCATGAAGGACGTGTCTGTCCGTCGACACAACCTGAATACTAGACCTTTCCCCGCCTGGATCAATCGCCCTTTGGCGCAAAATCCAACTGTCACACGTCATTAATAATAGAAAATATTTATATAAATCAAAAAGATAGAAACGGTCAGCGTTCAACATGGACGACTGCCAGAGTGTAAAAATAACGAACACTTACGCAAGAGTAAGCCAAGGCTTACAGCAGGAAACCAAAATCCCGAGGGGATTCGGCCTCCTGGCCAGGTAATAAAAAACCCCGAGCCAGTCGGGGTTTTTCATGCCATCGCAGTGAGCGCGTTATTGAAACAGCGACTCGCTCGACAGACCATTTTTTTCCAGGATCTCGCGCAGCCGCTTCAAGCCTTCCACCTGAATCTGTCTGACCCGTTCCCGGGTCAGGCCGATTTCCAGGCCTACGTCTTCAAGGGTGCTGCTTTCATGGCCGCGCAGGCCGAAGCGGCGTACAACCACTTCGCGTTGCTTGTCGGTCAGTTCCGAGAGCCATTGATCGATGCTCTGGGACAGGTCGTCGTCCTGCAACAGTTCACATGGATCGGTTGGACGGTCGTCAGTCAGGGTATCCAGTAGGGTTTTATCCGAATCCGGACCCAGCGAGACGTCGACCGAAGAAACCCGTTCGTTAAGGCCGAGCATACGCTTGACCTCTCCCACCGGTTTTTCCAGCAGGTTGGCGATTTCTTCGGGAGAGGGTTCATGGTCGAGTTTTTGCGTCAGCTCCCGCGCAGCCCGCAGGTACACATTCAGCTCTTTGACCACATGGATCGGTAGCCGGATGGTCCGGGTCTGATTCATGATTGCGCGTTCGATGGTCTGGCGAATCCACCAGGTCGCATAGGTCGAGAAGCGGAAACCGCGTTCCGGATCGAACTTCTCCACCGCCCGGATCAAGCCGAGGTTGCCCTCTTCGATCAGGTCCAGCAGCGACAGCCCACGATTGACGTAACGCCGGGCGATTTTCACCACCAGCCGCAGGTTACTTTCAATCATGCGTTTACGCCCGGCAGGATCGCCACTTTGCGACAGGCGCGCAAAATGAACTTCTTCTTCGGGTGACAGCAGGGGGGAGAAACCAATTTCATTGAGATACAGCTGCGTGGCATCAAGTGCCCGCGTGTAGTCAATGTACTTGTGTTGTTTCAACGATGCGGAGTGTTTGGATTTGGCACGAACGGAAGGTGGAGCCGCCCCTTCATCATTCGACATCGAATCCGTATCGATGCTGCTCTCCATCAGGAGAACCTCATCGTCGATGTCAAACTCCGGCACTTCTTTACTGAGAGCCATTGTTATAGTCCTTTGGTGAGTTCGACCTCAAGCTCAAGCGGCGCCTTCATCCCTGGCAACGCTGGAGCCTGTCCCCTCTACGCGACGGAACAGGCTGGTAAGCGATCAACGACGTGGCAGGAATTGCAGCGGATCTACAGGTTTACCCTGGCGGCGAATTTCAAAATGCAGTTTCACCCGGTCTGTACCCGTTGACCCCATTTCGGCAATTGTCTGTCCGACTTTGACCTGCTGCCCCTCCCGAACCAACAGCCTGCGGTTATGTCCGTAGGCACTGACGTAAGTTTCGCTGTGTTTGATGATCACTAATTCGCCGTAGCCCCTTAAGCCACTCCCGGCGTACACCACCGTCCCATCAGACGCAGCTAAAACAGGCTGTCCCAAATCTCCGGCGATATCAATTCCTTTATTCAAACTACCGTTTGAAGAGAATTTCCCGATCAGAATGCCATTAGATGGCCATCCCCAGCCCGTCGGGGCTGGCCCGGGAGGGGGCAACGGAGCGGGTGCTGGCTTATTGGCGACGGACGGTAAAACCGTCGTTGTGCTGGTGGTCGCACCGTTTACCGGACGACGGATGACCGTGGTTTTACTCGACGACGAAGGTGTTGAACTGGACGAGCTGACCACCGCCGTCGACGTTGAATCGGTACGACCATCAAAGCGAATCGTCTGACCTGGACGGATGGTGTAAGGCGCAGCAATGTTGTTACGCGCAGCCAGGGCCTTGTAGTCCCAGCCGTAACGGAAGGCGATGGAGAACAGGGTGTCCTTGGGCCGAACGACGTATTGTCCGGTGGTTACGGCTGGACGCTGGGCCGCGGCATTGTTGCGGTCCAGGACACGAACATCGCTGGATTTGTTGCTGGAACAACCGACCAGCAAGGTGCTCAAGACAAGGCCAGTCACCAGGCGCTGAAAGCTCGTTTTACTCATACGCTGCGCAATGACTGTGAGACTCACCCGCCGCTCCCTCTGTGGTGGCTGAAAATGTGAAATACCGGAGTCCGGCAATGAACTGTCGCAAGTATAACGAGCCGTGCACGCTTTACCTTTAATGTGGCGAATCGGTGTCGCGCACACGTTTGCTGCCTGACGATGAATCCCGTTCAACCAAACGATGCCGCTGTAAGACAAAGGCAATCGAAGAGAATTCAGCGTGTCGAAACAAATGCTCAGGCCAGTGGCCCATTGAGCAATGGCACGAAGCGCACCGCCCCCAGAACATGCCTGGAAAAACCTTGTTCCTCGCGGATGATCAGCATCAATTGCTGGACTTCGCCGGCCCCGACAGGGATCACCATCCGGCCTCCCGGTGCCAACTGATCAAGCAGAGCCTGGGGCACATCGGTGGCCACTGCGGTGACGATAATCCCGTTGTACGGCGCCAGTGCCGGCCAGCCTTCCCAGCCGTCGCCCCAGCGGAACACCACGTTGCGCAGGTTCAGCTCGACCAGACGTTCCTTTGCCCGATCCTGCAGAACCTTGATGCGCTCGACCGAGAACACACGCTCGACCAGTTGCGACAGCACCGCCGTCTGATAACCCGACCCGGTGCCGATCTCCAGCACCTTGTCGAGGGGACCGGCCTCCAGCAGCAGCTCGCTCATGCGCGCCACCATATAAGGCTGGGAGATGGTCTGGTTGTTACCAATCGGCAGCGCCGTGTCTTCATAGGCACGGTGCGCCAGCGCTTCGTCGACGAACAGGTGGCGCGGGGTCCGGCGAATGACCTCCAGCACCCTGGCGTTGGAGATACCTTCTTCGTACAGGCGCTGGATCAGCCGCTCCCGGGTTCGCTGGGAGGTCATGCCGATGCCGCGACGCAGCATATCGTCTTGTTCGCGACCCATCAGCGCAGCCCCTCCAGCCAGCCGTCCAGACTTCTGAAGGCATCATTGAAGGTGCGATCCAGTTGCAGCGGCGTGATCGAAACATAACCCTGCATCACTGCATGGAAATCGGTACCCGGGCCACCGTCTTCGGCATCCCCGGCCGCAGCGATCCAGTAACCGGACTTGCCCCGCGGATCCACCACTTTCATCGGTGCCGCGGCCCGGGCGCGATGGCCCAGGCGGGTCAGCTGGATACCGCGGATGCGGTCCAGCGGCAAATTGGGAATGTTCACGTTCAGTACCGTACGCGGTGGCAGATCCAGGTCAGCATGGGCTTCAACCAGTTTGCGCGCGAAATAGGCAGCTGTGGGAAGGTTATCTACCTGGCGTGAGACCAGCGAAAAGGCAAACGAGGGGTGTTTCAGGAAACGCCCCTCGAGGGCCGCCGCCACCGTGCCGGAATACAGGACATCGTCCCCCAGGTTCGCGCCCAGGTTGATCCCTGAAACCACCATGTCCGCTTCGCGCTCCAGCAGGCCGTTGAGGCCCAGGTGCACACAATCGGTGGGCGTGCCGTTGAGGCTGATAAAGCCGTTGGCCAGGGTTTGCGGGTGCAACGGACGGTCGAGCGTCAGCGAACTGCTGGCGCCGCTTTTGTCCTGGTCCGGGGCGATAACCACGCATTCGGTGTAATCCGCCAGCGCAGCATAAAGCGCGGCGAGACCGGGTGCGGTTACCCCATCGTCGTTAGAAATCAGAATACGCATGGGCTGTCCGTCTGCCCCACCGGCACCAGATCAACAAGCTCACGCACCAATACGGTGGCGAAGCATCCGGCCGGCAGGATGAATTCCAGTTGCAGAATGTCAGGCTCGGGATAATGCCACGTCAGCCCGCCAATGGGCAGCCGCAGGATGCGACGTTCGTGGCTCATACCGGCGTTGATCAACCAGTCACGCAAATCCGCTTCGCGTGCGGCGATGGCCTGCTCCAGTTCATGGACAACGCCCGTGGCCGGCGAGTCACCTTCGCCCCACTGCGGACCGGTCGGGTGCAGATCGAGAATCGCCAGGCGCGGGTCGCTGCACTCGGCTTCGCCTGCCGGAAAAAAGCTGCGGCTGTCGGTGAACGCCAGCAGATCGCCCACCTGGGCACGCTGCCAGGTGCCATCGGCGACACGCGCGGCCAGCACCTGATTGAACAGAAAACTGCGCGCCGTGGAGAGCAGACGCGAGCGCACGTTGCGCTGCTCCGGCAAGGCCTTGCGCGCGGCCCAGGCGCGAGCATCGACGACGTTGCCGCCGTCATGGCCGAAACGCTGGGCGCCGAAATAATTGGGGATGCCTTGTTTGGCAATCAGTTGCAGACGCTCTTCAAGCGCAGCCTTGTCGCCGGCGAATTGCGTCAGGCGCAACGTAAAACCGTTGGCCGAGTGGGCACCGCGTTGCAATTTGCGTTTGTGGCGGGCGGTCTTGAGGATCTTCAGCGTATCGTTTTGCGCGGCCGACAGATCAGGGTCGGCCTTGCCCGGCAATTGCACGCTGAACCACTGGCGAGTCAACGCCTGACGGTCCTTGAGCCCGGCATAACTGACGGTGCGCAAAGGCACGCCGGCAGCCTTGGCAATCCGCCGCGCCGCTTCTTCTGTGTTCAAACCACGCTTTTCCACCCAGATCCACAGGTGTTCGCCTTCGCCACTGAGGGGAATGTCGAGGACTTCGTCGACCTGGAAATCTTCCGCAATGGCTTTCAGTACCGCTGTACCGAGGGGCTCACCATAGGCCCGCGGGCCGAGCAGTTGCAGTTCGTTCATGCGCGCAGCAACAAGGCAACGGAATGCACGGCAATACCTTCTTCGCGACCGACAAAGCCGAGCTTTTCGGTGGTGGTAGCTTTCACGTTCACTTGATCCAACTCTACTTGAAGATCCGCGGCAATCAGCGCGCGCATCGATTCGATATGCGGGGACATTTTCGGCGCCTGGGCGACGATGGTGTTATCGACGTTGCCGACTTTCCAGCCTTTGGCATGGACCAGTGCAACGACGTGACGCAGCAGCGCACGGCTGTCGGCGCCCTTGAACTGCGGGTCGGTATCCGGGAAATGCTTGCCGATGTCGCCCAGCGCCGCGGCGCCGAGCAAGGCATCGCTCAAGGCGTGCAAGAGGACGTCACCGTCAGAGTGAGCGAGCAGCCCGAAGCTGTGTGCAATGCGCACGCCGCCCAGAGTGATGAAATCGCCTTCAGCGAAACGGTGCACATCATAGCCGTGGCCAATACGCATAAAAAAACGCCCCGATTTTTGTCAGGGCGTGATTCTACCTGCATTAGGCACCTAGAGCATGCGCGTGATGCCGTAAGTGCTCATCGATGAAACTGGCGATGAAGAAATAGCTGTGGTCATAGCCCGGTTGCAGGCGCAACGTCAGCGGGTGACCGGCCAGTTTGGCCGCCTGCTGCAAGGCTTCAGGCTTGAGCTGGTTGGCGAGGAAATCGTCGCGATCACCCTGGTCGACCAACAGCGGCAGCTTTTCATCGGCCTCGGCAATCAACGCGCAGGCATCCCATTCGCGCCATTTCGAACGGTCCTCTCCCAGATAGCGGGAGAAGGCTTTCTGCCCCCACGGGCAATCCATCGGATTGTTGATCGGCGAGAACGCCGACACCGACAGATAGCGCCCCGGATTGCGCAATGCGCAGACCAGCGCACCATGGCCGCCCATGGAATGGCCACTGATACCGCGCTTGTCCGACGCCGGGAAATGGGCTTCGACCAATGTCGGCAATTCCTGCACGACATAGTCATGCATCCGATAGTGGCGCGACCAAGGCTCCTGGGTGGCATTCAGGTAAAATCCGGCGCCGAGGCCGAAGTCCCAGGCGCCATCCGGATCGCCCGGCACATCAGGACCGCGAGGGCTGGTGTCCGGTGCGACGATGATCAGCCCCAACTCGGCGGCCATGCGCATGGCACCAGCCTTTTGCATGAAGTTCTCGTCGGTGCAGGTCAGGCCGGACAACCAGTACAACACCGGCAGCTTGCCACCCTGCTCCGCTTGAGGAGGCAGGTACACGGCGAACACCATGTCGCAGCCGAGCACTTCCGAGCGATGGCGATAGCGTTTGTGCCAGCCGCCGAAGCTTTTCTGGCAGGAGATGTTTTCCAGGCTCATGGCGGACCTCAGAAATGGATGACGGAGCGGATGCTTTTTCCTTCATGCATCAGGTCAAACGCCTTGTTGATATCTTCCAGGCCCATGGTGTGGGTGATGAAGGTATCCAGCGGAATCTCACCGGTCTCGGCCATCTCCACATAGCTCGGCAACTCGGTACGGCCACGCACGCCGCCGAACGCCGAACCCCGCCAGACGCGGCCGGTGACCAACTGGAACGGACGGGTCGAGATTTCCTGACCGGCACCGGCAACGCCGATGATGACCGACTCGCCCCAGCCCTTGTGGCAGCACTCCAGCGCCGCGCGCATCAGTTGCACGTTGCCGATGCACTCGAAGGAAAAATCCACGCCGCCATCGGTCATGTCGACGATAACTTCCTGGATCGGACGATCGAAGTCTTTCGGGTTCACGCAGTCGGTTGCGCCCAACTGTTTGGCGATTTCGAATTTCGCCGGGTTGATGTCGATGGCGATGATGCGGGCAGCCTTGGCTTTGACAGCGCCAATGACAGCCGACAGACCGATGCCGCCGAGGCCGAAAATGGCCACGGTGTCACCCGGCTTCACCTTGGCGGTGTTGAGTACCGCGCCGATGCCGGTGGTGACACCGCAACCCAGCAGGCAGACCTTTTCCAGTGGCGCTTCCTTGGCGATTTTCGCCACGGAAATCTCCGGAAGCACGGTGTACTCGGAGAAGGTGGAAGTACCCATGTAGTGGAAAATCGTTTCGCCCTTGTAGGAAAAACGCGAAGTACCGTCGGGCATCAAGCCTTTGCCCTGGGTCGCGCGAATCGCCTGGCAGAGGTTGGTTTTACCCGAAAGGCAGAATTTGCACTGACGGCATTCCGGGGTGTACAGCGGGATCACATGATCGCCCACCGCAACGGAGGTCACGCCCTCGCCAATGGCCTCGACAATCGCGCCACCTTCATGACCGAGAATCGACGGGAAGATGCCTTCCGGATCTGCGCCGGACAACGTGTAGGCATCGGTATGGCAAACACCGGAGGCCACCACGCGCAGCAATACTTCACCGGCCTTGGGCATGGCGACATCGACTTCAACGATTTCGAGGGGCTTCTTGGCCTCGAAGGCAACGGCGGCGCGCGACTTGATCATGGTGATTCTCCGGTGAATTTAAACGAGACAGGGAGTGTAATACATGGCTCAACGATGAATAATCGATGCAAATGCAAAATATTATTGCTGCACAGGGATAATCATTGATGTCCGAAAATCGCTGGGAAGGGATCGACGAGTTTGTCGCGGTTGCCGAATGCAGCCAGTTCACCGCTGCTGCGCAACGCCTGGGGGTTTCTTCTTCCCATATCAGTCGACAAATTGTACGCCTGGAAGAGCGTTTGCAGACTCGTTTGCTCTACCGCAGTACCCGTCGGGTCACGCTGACCGAGGCCGGGCAAACCTTCCTGCAACATTGCCAGCGTTTGCAGGATGGTCGCGAAGAAGCGCTGCGCGCGGTCGGCGACCTGACCAGCGAACCCAAGGGCATGCTGCGCATGACCTGCGCCGTGGCTTACGGCGAACGGTTCATCGTGCCGCTGGTGACCCGTTTCATGGGGCTATATCCGCAACTGCGCATCGACATCGAACTGAGCAATCGCCAGCTTGACCTCGTGCACGAAGGCCTGGATCTGGCGATTCGCCTCGGGCGCTTGCAGGATTCACGGCTAGTCGCCACCCGCCTCGCGCCGCGGCGTATGTTTCTCTGTGCATCGCCTTCCTACCTTGAACGCTACGGTCGCCCGCACAGCCTGTCGGAGCTGAGCCGCCACAACTGCCTGATCGGCAGTTCGGACCTCTGGCAACTGGAACAGAACGGGAGGGAGTTTTCGCAGAGGGTGCAGGGAAACTGGCGCTGCAACAGTGGGCAAGCGGTGCTGGATGCCGCGCTGCAAGGCGTAGGGCTGTGTCAGTTGCCGGACTATTACGTGCTGGAGCATTTGAATAGCGGCGCGTTGATTTCATTGCTGGAAGCGCATCAACCACCGAACACGGCGGTTTGGGCGCTGTATCCTCAGCAGCGGCATCTGTCGCCGAAGGTGCGCAAGTTGGTGGACTTTTTAAAGGAGGGGTTGGCTCAAAGGCCGGAGTATCGAAGCTAGCTGGCGTGTCAGCAAGATACCGGTGCCCAGACTACCGCCATCGCGAGCAAGCTCGCTCCCACAGTGGTTCGAGTCGACCAAAAATCCTGGGAACACTATTGAACCCTGTGGGAGCGAGCTTGCTCGCGATTGGGGACAACATAGAACCAAGGTCAATCAGCGGCGATTAGCCCAACGCTGTCTTAACCACTCGAGGTCTTCAGGACGCGTGACCTTGAGGTTGTCGGACCGCCCTTCGATCAGGCGCGGTGCCGAACCGGCCCACTCCATCGCCGAGGCTTCGTCGGTAATAACGGCATCGGCCACCAGACTGTCAGCCAAAGCCCGATGCAGCGCCCCAAGGCGGAACATCTGCGGCGTGTAGGCCTGCCAGATCACGCTGCGATCCACGGTTTCGACCACGCGACCGTGTTTGTCGACTCGCTTGAGCGTATCCCGCGCCGGAACCGCCAGCAGTCCGCCAACGGGATCGTCAGCCAGTTCAGCCAGCAGCTTGTCCAGATCGTCACGACTGAGGTTCGGCCGTGCGGCATCGTGAACCAGTACCCAATCCTCATCGTCGGCGCCCTGCGCATGCAAGTGCAGCAACGCATTGAGCACCGACCCGGAACGTTCGGCGCCGCCCTCGACCCGGGCAATACGCGGATCACTGGCACACGCCAGGTTCGGCCAATAAGGATCATCAACAGCAAGACTGACCACCAACCCTTTCAGGCATGGATGATCAAGGAAACAGCCAAGGCTGTGTTCGAGAATAGTGCGCCCGCCCAGCTGCAGATACTGCTTGGGACGGTCCGCAGCCATACGGGCACCGACGCCCGCGGCAGGAATCACGGCCCAGAAGGCCGGTAACGAATTAATCATTGGGCCAACTGGTAAAGGGTTTCACCGTCCTTGACCATGCCCAACTCATGGCGAGCCCGCTCTTCGACGGTCTCCATGCCCTTTTTCAATTCACTGACTTCGGCGTCCATCACCCGATTGCGTTCCAGCAATGCCTGGTTCTCAGCCTGCTGATCCGCAATCTGCTGAGTCAACTCGGCCACTTGCGCCAGGCTGCCATTACCCACCCACAGGCGGTACTGCAGGCCAGCCAGCAGCAGGAGCAAGACGAGGAACAACCAATTGGGACTGCGCATCGAATATCAGGTATCCAGTGAAAAAAGACAGCCATGCCAAAACGTGAAGCTTCTGATAGCACGAAGCCTGGAAGAACCAGGCTTGTGCATATAAGGCATCAGATTAGTGGCAAAAACGTCGCTATAGCGATTTTTTCGACACAATCCGGTGTCTTTTTACCAGTTACCGCTTAACCGCGGAACTCGCTGCGACCGTTGTACTTGGCTTTGCCGTTCAACTGCTCTTCGATACGCAGCAGTTGGTTGTACTTGGAAACGCGGTCGGAACGGCACAGGGAGCCGGTCTTGATCTGGCCAGCCGAGGTGCCCACGGCCAGGTCGGCAATGGTCGAGTCTTCGGTTTCGCCGGAGCGGTGCGAGATCACGGCAGTGTAACCAGCAGCCTTGGCCATCTGGATGGCTTCCAGGGTTTCGGTCAGGGTACCGATCTGGTTGAACTTGATCAGGATCGAGTTGGCGATCTTCTTGTCGATGCCTTCTTTCAGGATCTTGGTGTTGGTCACGAACAGGTCGTCGCCTACCAGTTGGGTCTTCTCGCCGATCTTGTCGGTGAGGATCTTCCAGCCAGCCCAGTCGGACTCGTCCAGGCCATCTTCGATGGAGATGATCGGGTAACGCTCGGTCAGACCTTTCAGGTAATCGGCGAAACCTTCAGCGGTGAACACCTGGCCTTCGCCGGACAGGTTGTACTTGCCGTCTTCGTAGAATTCGCTGGCCGCGCAGTCCAGGGCCAGGGTCACGTCGGTGCCCAGCTTGTAACCGGCGTTGGCCACGGCTTCGGAGATCACTTTCAAAGCGTCTTCGTTGGACGCCAGATTCGGTGCGAAACCACCTTCGTCACCCACGGCAGTGCTCAGGCCACGGGCCTTCAGTACAGCCTTGAGGTGGTGGAAAATCTCGGTGCCCATGCGCAGGCCTTCCGAGAAAGACTTGGCGCCAACCGGCTGAACCATGAATTCCTGGATGTCGACGTTGTTATCGGCGTGCTCGCCGCCGTTGATGATGTTCATCATCGGAACCGGCATCGAGTAGACACCCGGGGTGCCGTTCAGGTTGGCGATATGAGCGTACAGCGGCAGGTCCTGGTCCTGTGCTGCTGCCTTGGCCGCGGCCAGGGAAACGGCGAGGATCGCGTTGGCGCCCAGGGAACCTTTGTTTTCAGTACCGTCGAGCTTGATCATTGCCAGATCGAGCGCTTTCTGGTCGCTTGGGTCCATGCCTTTCAACAGGTCGCGGATCGGACCGTTGATGTTGGCTACGGCCTTCAGGACGCCCTTGCCCAGGTAACGGCTCTTGTCGCCATCACGCAGCTCGAGCGCTTCACGCGAGCCAGTGGAAGCACCGGACGGCGCGCAGGCACTGCCGATGATGCCGTTGTCGAGAAGCACGTCCGCTTCCACGGTGGGATTGCCACGGGAGTCGAGAACTTCACGACCTTTGATGTCGACGATTTTAGCCATTGTTGTAAACACTCCAAAGTTGACGAAAACGACGCAGCTGTAGGAAATCTTTGATCGTCGGCAAGTGGGTGCAGCGGGCAGTCTTGCAGACGACAAGGCTCAGGCCCGAGGGCCCGAGCGTTAAATCGTGCGGTACTTTACCGGAGAATTGAGGATTACGCGGTTTCTACCGTCGGAAAACTCTTCACCAGTTCGTCCAAAGCCTTGAGCTGGGCCAGGAATGGCTCCAGTTTGTCCAGGCGCAAGGCGCAAGGACCGTCGCATTTGGCGTTGTCCGGATCCGGGTGAGCTTCGAGGAACAAGCCAGCCAGGGACTGGCTCATGCCGGCTTTTGCCAGATCGAGGACCTGGGCGCGACGACCGCCGGCGGAATCGGAGCGACCACCAGGCATTTGCAGCGCGTGGGTCACGTCGAAGAACACCGGGTATTCGAACTGCTTCATGATGCCGAAGCCGAGCATGTCGACGACCAGGTTGTTGTAGCCGAAGCTCGAACCACGCTCGCAGAGGATCAACTGATCGTTACCCGCTTCCACGCACTTGTTCAGGATGTGCTTCATTTCCTGAGGGGCGAGGAACTGGGCTTTCTTGATGTTGATCACAGCGCCCGTTTTGGCCATCGCGACCACGAGGTCGGTCTGGCGCGACAGGAAGGCTGGCAACTGGATGATGTCGCAGACTTCAGCGACGACCGCGGCCTGATCAGGCTCGTGGACGTCGGTGATGATCGGCACGCCGAAGGCTTGCTTGATGTCCTGGAAGATGCGCATGCCTTCTTCCAGGCCAGGACCACGATAGGAGGTCACAGAAGAGCGGTTGGCCTTGTCGAAACTGGCCTTGAACACGTAAGGGATACCGAGCTTTTCGGTGACCTTCACATACTCTTCGCAAACCTGCATGGCCATGTCACGACTTTCCAGCACGTTCATGCCGCCGAACAGCACCATGGGTTTGTCGTTGGCAATCTCGATGTCGCCGACGCGGATGATCTTCTGTGCCATCGGGGTTACGCCTTCTTCTGGTGTTGAACCAACGCTGCCTTGACGAAACCGCTGAACAGCGGGTGACCGTCGCGTGGCGTCGAGGTGAACTCAGGGTGGAACTGGCAAGCGACGAACCATGGGTGATCCGGAGCTTCAACCACTTCAACCAGTGCGCCATCACCGGAACGACCGGAGATTTTCAAACCGGCTTCCATGATTTGCGGCAGCAGGTTGTTGTTCACTTCGTAGCGATGACGATGACGCTCGACAATCACGTCCTTGCCGTAGCAACCGTGTACCAGGGAACCCGGCTCCAGCAGGCAATCCTGCGCACCCAGGCGCATGGTGCCGCCCAGATCGGAGGTTTCGGTACGGGTTTCGACAGCGCCGGTGGCATCTTCCCACTCGGTGATCAGGCCCACGACCGGGTGACCGCTTGCACGATCGAACTCGGTGGAGTTGGCGTCTTTCCAGCCCATCACGTTACGTGCGAACTCGATAACGGCCACTTGCATGCCCAGGCAGATACCCAGGTATGGAACCTTGTTTTCGCGAGCGTATTGAACGGCAGTGATCTTGCCTTCAACGCCACGCAGACCGAAGCCGCCAGGTACCAGGATGGCATCGACGCCTTCCAGCAGCGCGGTGCCCTGGTTCTCGATGTCTTCGGAATCGATGTAGCGCAGGTTGACCTTGGTACGGTTGCTGATGCCGGCGTGACTCATCGCTTCGATCAGCGACTTGTAGGCGTCCAGCAGTTCCATGTACTTGCCGACCATGGCGATGGTGACTTCGTGCTCAGGATTGAGCTTGGCGTCGACCACGGCTTCCCACTCGGACAGATCGGCACCGCCGCATTGCAGGCCGAAACGCTCGACGACGAAATCGTCCAGGCCCTGGGAATGCAGGATGCCCGGGATTTTGTAGATGGTGTCGGCGTCTTCCAGCGCGATCACCGCACGTTCTTCAACGTTGGTGAACTGCGCGATCTTGCGACGCGACGACACATCGATCGGGTGGTCGGAGCGGCAGACCAGCACGTCTGGTTGCAGGCCGATGGAACGCAGTTCCTTCACCGAGTGCTGGGTTGGCTTGGTCTTGGTTTCGCCGGCAGTGGCGATGTACGGCACCAGTGTCAGGTGCATCAGCATCGCGCGTTTGGCGCCGACTTCGAAACGCAGCTGGCGGATGGCCTCGAGGAACGGTTGCGACTCGATGTCACCCACGGTGCCACCGATCTCGACCATTGCCACGTCAGCGTCGCCGGCACCCTTGATGATGCGGCGCTTGATTTCGTCGGTGATGTGCGGGATCACCTGGATGGTTGCACCCAGGTAGTCACCACGGCGCTCCTTGCGCAGGACGTGTTCGTAGACACGGCCAGTGGTGAAGTTGTTGTTCTGGGTCATGGTCGTGCGGATGAACCGCTCGTAGTGGCCCAGGTCCAGGTCGGTCTCGGCGCCGTCGTGAGTGACGAACACTTCACCGTGCTGGAACGGGCTCATGGTGCCCGGGTCGACGTTGATGTACGGGTCCAGCTTCAGCATGGTGACCTTAAGTCCCCGCGCCTCCAGGATGGCCGCCAATGATGCCGATGCAATGCCTTTCCCCAATGAAGAAACAACACCGCCCGTGACGAATATGTAGCGCGTCATGAAAAACCCTAGAAGTCTGCGTTAAAGCGGTCCGAGCCGCCGGGGAAAGCGAAGGAAGGCCGAAGCCCCCGATCACCTGCATTAATCACAGTGCACCTTTCGAAAAAACCGCCGCGTTGGGACAGACCGGAAAATGAAACACCGGTTCGTTGCTCGCTACACATTTTTTGGAATCGCCCAGCAAAGACTGCTTGGTAATCGGCAACTCCTGCAATTCAGGCGAATCCACAGAAGTTGTATCAAGAAGGGAGCGTAGTCTACCGGAAAGCCCCTTTCAGCTCAAACCTTGATCTTCGTTCAGTGGCTGCCAATGCAAATGCCAGTCGCCGAGCGCACCACCATCGAGCCCCTTGAGGTTCGCTACCGCCAGCAATTGCCCGTCTTTGTAGAGCAGCGGCAATCTGCCGCGTACGAAGGACGGTACAGCGCTTTCATTGAGCAAACGTTTCAGGTCCCGATGGCCGCGGCCTGGCAATGCCATGACCTCTCCCCCTTCACGATAGCGGATATGCAGCGGGCCATCGGGGATTTGGCCGGTGACACTCAGTACACCGTTATCCGGCAATATCAGCGGCGATGCTGGACTTTGCCACGCTCCAGCAGAAGGCACAGTGCGCAGCCAGCAACCGGACAGCCACCAGATGCGTCCGCCTGCACGGTGCAGTTCGCCATCGGCCAGCCGCCACACCGGGCAGGCATCGCCGGTAGCGTCGCGCAAATCCTCCCAACCCGACCAATGGTCAGTGTCCGGCAGGCGGGTGAGCGGTTCGAGCCAATGACTCAAGGCATTGTGCTGCCGGGCATCAGACAATTGCGCAAGCGGCGCCAGTTCAAGGGATCGCAAGCCCAGCCAGGCAAACTCACTGGCAGAGCTGGCCTCACGCAAATCCATGTCCGCCAGTTCTTCGAGCAGCCCCTGCGCTTCAGTCAAATGCGCCGCGCTGCGGGCCATGGTTGCAACCGCTTGCGGCCAGCGCTGGATCAGCACGGGCATGACTTGATGCCGCAGGTAATTGCGCGAGTACTGCCGATCCTGGTTCGAGGGATCTTCGATCCAGCTCAAGCCATGCGCACTGGCATAAGCCTCCAGTTCAGCCCGCGTGACATCAAGCAATGGCCGCAGCAGATGCCCCTTGCCCAACGGGCGCTGACGCGGCATCCCGGACAATCCGCGCACGCCCGCTCCGCGCAACAAGCGAAACAACAGGGTTTCCGCCTGATCGTCGCGGTGCTGGGCAGTCAGCAGCACTTCGTTGGCCTGAACGGTTTCAGTGAAGGCGTGATACCGCGCATCCCGAGCTGCACGTTCAAGGCTGGCACCCGGTTGCACCTGCACGCGAACCACTTGCAGCGGCACGCCCAGCGCAGCGCACACGGCACGACAATGTTCCGGCCACGCATCGGCCACGGCTTGAAGGCCGTGATGGACATGGATGGCGTTGAGCGCCGGCAGGGATTCGGTTTTTGCGAGGTGTGCAAGAAGGTGCAGCAGGACGGTAGAGTCCAGGCCGCCGGAGAAGGCGATGTGCCAGGTCGGAACGTTGCGCCAAGGGTTCAAGCTCAGCAGAAGCCTGGCAGGAAGATCGTTCATGGGATGGCTCATATCAATCACTCAGCACAAACCAAATGTGGGAGCGGGCTTGCTCGCGAAGGCGGCTGAACATTCAACATACCGGTTGACTGTTATACCGCTTTCGCGAGCAAGCCCGCTCCCACATTAAAGCCGAGGTCAGTTAGAGACCGTAGCTCATCAGTCGATCGTAGCGGCGCTTGAGCAGCGCATCGTTATCGAACTTCTTCAGCATCGCCAATTGCGAGCTCAGCTCGGCGCGGATCGATGCGGCTGCGGTGGCCGGGTCGCGGTGCGCGCCGCCCAGTGGCTCGCCAATCACCTTGTCCACGATGCCCAGGCCTTTGAGGCGCTCGGCGGTGATGCCCATCGCTTCTGCGGCATCCGGTGCCTTCTCGGCGGTTTTCCACAGAATCGAAGCACAACCTTCCGGCGAGATCACCGCGTAGGTCGAGTATTGCAGCATGTTCAACTGATCGCAGACACCGATCGCCAATGCACCACCGGAACCACCCTCACCGATCACGGTGGCGATGATTGGGGTTTTCAGGCGGGCCATGACACGCAGGTTCCAGGCAATTGCTTCGCTCTGGTTACGCTCTTCAGCGTCGATGCCAGGGTAAGCGCCCGGGGTGTCGATGAAGGTCAGGATCGGCATTTTGAAACGTTCGGCCATTTCCATCAGGCGGCAAGCCTTGCGGTAGCCTTCCGGACGCGGCATGCCGAAGTTGCGGCGAACCTTCTCGCGCACTTCACGGCCTTTCTGGTGACCGATGATCATCACCGGCTTGTCATCCAGGCGGGCAATACCGCCAACGATGGCAGCGTCGTCGGAGAAGTGACGGTCACCGTGCAGTTCGTCGAACTCGGTGAAGATGTGTTCGATGTAGTCCAGGGTATACGGACGTTTCGGGTGACGCGCCAGACGTGCGATCTGCCAGCTGGTCAGCTTGCCGAAGATGTCTTCGGTCAGCGTTTTGCTCTTGTCCTGCAGGCGGGAGATCTCATCGCCGATATTCAGCGAATTGTCATTACCGACCAAGCGCAACTCTTCGATCTTGGCTTGCAGGTCGGCGATCGGCTGTTCGAAATCTAGAAAATTCGGGTTCATAGGCGTCCGTCTTGGGTCGAGTCCCAAGGGTTCTTGGGCCGGCCGGTTGTCTATTCGCGCCCTACCTTAAGGGACAGGCGCGTTGAGGTCGAGATTAAAAATTCAGGTCAAGGTCAGGGCAATCTGATAGCACTGACCGTCAACGGTATTGGAGGAAGACGTTGTCTCGCCCGAACTGGTCACGCAGGGCTTGAATCAACGCATCCGCCGGATCGATTCGCCAGCCTTCGCCGAATTGCAGCAAGGCCTTCGCATCGGGGCTGGTGTAGTCCATGGTGATCGGGCACGCGCCGCGGTGACGCTTCAACAGTTCACCCAGCCAGCGTAGCTGATCGCCCTTGAGGTCCTTGGCATGCAACTTCAGGCGCAGGCTCTCGGCCAGGTTGGTGCGCGCATCCTCCATGCTCATCACCCGCTTGACTCGCAACTTCAGGCCACCGGAGAAGTCGTCATTGCTGACCTCGCCCTCGACCACCACCATCGCGTCGGTCTGCAACAGCGACTGCGCGGAATGGAACGCCTCGGAAAACAGTGAGGCCTCGATCCGTCCGGAGCGGTCGTCGAGGGTGATAAACCCCATCTTGTCGCCCTTTTTGTTCTTCATCACCCGCAAGGCGATGATCATCCCGGCAACAGTCTGGGTATCACGCGCCGGTTTCAGGTCGATGATGCGCTGACGGGCGAAGCGACGGATTTCACCTTCGTATTCGTCGATCGGGTGACCGGTCAGGTACAGGCCGAGGGTATCTTTTTCCCCTTTCAGGCGCTCCTTGAGGGTCAGCTCCTTGGCCTTGCGGTGATTGGCGTAGACGTCGGCGTCCTCTTCGACGAACAGACCGCCAAACAGGTCGGAGTGACCGCTGTCCTGGGTGCGCGCGGTCTGTTCGGCCGCCTTGATCGCTTCCTCCATGGCGGTCAGCAGCACCGCGCGATTGCGGTCGATGTTGGCCTGGTAGGCTTTCTGCTCGTCGTGGAAATACGGCCCGAGGCGATCCAGGGCACCGCTGCGGATCAAACCGTCGAGGGTGCGCTTGTTGATACGCTTGAGGTCGACCCGGGCACAGAAATCGAACAGATCCTTGAACGGACCGGCCAGACGTGCTTCGGTGATCGCCTCGACCGGGCCCTCACCCACGCCCTTGATGGCGCCCAGGCCGTAAATGATCCGGCCTTCGTCGTTCACCGTGAACTTGAACTCCGAGGTGTTCACGTCCGGCGCGTCGAGACGCAGCTTCATGGTCCGCACTTCTTCGATCAAGGTCACGACCTTGTCGGTGTTGTGCATATCCGCCGAGAGTACCGCGGCCATGAACGGCGCCGGGTAGTGCGCCTTCAGCCACGCGGTCTGGTACGACACCAGGCCATAGGCGGCGGAGTGGGATTTGTTGAAGCCGTAACCGGCGAATTTTTCTACCAGGTCGAAGATGTTACCGGCGAGGTCCGCATCGATGTTGTTGGTGGCGCAACCTTCAATGAAGCCACCACGCTGCTTGGCCATTTCCTCGGGTTTTTTCTTACCCATGGCTCGACGCAGCATGTCCGCACCACCGAGGGTGTAACCGGCCATGACCTGGGCAATCTGCATCACCTGTTCCTGATACAGGATGATGCCGTAAGTCGGTGCCAGTACCGGCTTGAGGCCTTCGTACTGGTAGTCCGAGTGCGGA
Organism: Pseudomonas sp. KH_046_1; assembly: GCF_057839025.1. NCBI lineage: Bacteria > Pseudomonadati > Pseudomonadota > Gammaproteobacteria > Pseudomonadales > Pseudomonadaceae > Pseudomonas > Pseudomonas sp. KH_046_1. The sequence continues at coordinate 1,315,532 of NZ_CM174481.1, read as the reverse complement.
TACGCCAGCTCGGCGCGGCCGTGCTTACGGTTGATGAAGTCGTCCACCATGCCCGATTGCAGCGGCCCCGGACGGAACAGTGCCACCAGTGCGATCAAGTCTTCCAGGCAGTCGGGCTTGAGCTTTTTGATCAGCTCTTTCATGCCCCGGGATTCGAGCTGGAACACGGCCGTGGTTTCGGCTTTTTGCAGCAAGGTGTAGGTCGGCTTGTCATCCAGCGGGATGAACGCGATATCCAGCGGTGGTTCGTTGACCTTGGCGCGGTCACGGTTGATGGTTTTCAGCGCCCAGTCGATGATCGTCAGGGTCCGCAGACCCAGGAAGTCAAACTTCACAAGGCCAGCCGCCTCGACGTCATCCTTGTCGAACTGGGTTACCAGGCCATCACCGGCTTCGTCGCAATAGATCGGCGAGAAGTCGGTCAGCTTGGTCGGCGCGATCACCACACCACCGGCGTGCTTGCCGACGTTACGCACAACGCCTTCGAGCTTGCGGGCCATCTCCCAGATTTCCGCGGCCTCTTCATCGACCTTGATGAAGTCGCGCAGGATCTCTTCCTGCTCGTAGGCCTTTTCCAGGGTCATGCCGACTTCGAACGGAATCATCTTCGACAGACGATCCGCCAGGCCATAGGACTTGCCTTGCACCCGCGCCACGTCGCGGACCACGGCCTTTGCCGCCATGGAACCGAAGGTGATGATCTGGCTTACCGCGTTGCGGCCGTACTTCTCGGCTACGTAGTCGATTACCCGGTCACGACCGTCCATGCAGAAGTCGACGTCGAAGTCGGGCATGGATACCCGTTCCGGGTTGAGGAATCGTTCGAACAGCAGGTCATATTCCAGCGGATCGAGGTCGGTGATCTTCTGTACGTAGGCCACCAGCGATCCGGCACCCGATCCACGGCCAGGGCCCACGGGTACACCGTTGCTCTTGGCCCACTGGATGAAGTCCATCACGATCAGGAAGTAACCGGGGAACCCCATCTGGATGATGATATCCAGCTCGAAATTCAGCCGGTCGACATAGACCTGACGCTTGGCCTCGTAGTCTTCGGTGGTGTCTTTGGGCAGCAGTACACTAAGCCGCTCCTCCAGACCGTCGAAGGACACCTTGCGGAAGTACTCGTCGATGGTCATGCCATCGGGGATCGGGAAGTTGGGCAGGAAGTGCGTGCCCAGCTTCACTTCGATGTTGCAGCGCTTGGCAATCTCGACGGTGTTTTCCAGCGCCTCGGGAATGTCGCTGAACAGCTCGGCCATTTCCTCGGCGCTTTTGAGGTACTGCTGGTCGCTGTAATTCTTCGAACGCCGCGGATCGTCGAGGGCGCGGCCCTCGCCGATGCAAACGCGGGTTTCGTGGGCGGCGAAGTCTTCCTGCTTGATGAAGCGCACATCGTTGGTCGCCACCAGCGGCGCACCGAGCTTCTCGGCCAGGGCCACGGCGCCGTGCAGTTGTTCTTCATCGTTGGGGCGGTTGGTGCGCTGGATTTCCAGATAGAAACGATCCGGAAACACTTCCATCCATTCGCGGGCCAGGGTTTCGGCCTCGGCGGAGTTTCCGCTGAGCATGGCCTGGCCGATCTCGCCTTCCTTGGCCGCCGACAGCATGATCAAGCCCGAGTTGGCTTCAGCAACCCATTCGCGCTCGATGATGATCGCGCCATTGCGCTGACCATCGATAAAGCCGCGGGAAATAAGTTCGGTAAGGTTGCGATAGCCTTCGGCGTTCATCACCAGCAGGCTGATCCGGCTCAGCGGGTTGTCCGGATCCTTGTTCGACAGCCACAGGTCGGCACCGCAGATCGGCTTGATCCCGGCACCCATGGCGTTTTTATAGAATTTGACCAGGGAACACATGTTGTTCTGGTCGGTGACCGCTACGGCAGGCATGTTCATGCCGACCAGGGTCTTGACCAGCGGTTTGATCCGCACCAGACCGTCGACCAGGGAGTATTCAGTGTGCAGGCGTAGGTGAACGAATGAAGCCGGCATAGTGATCCTGTCTGTAAGCGTGAAGACAACAAGGCCCGGATTGTACCGGGCCTTGGTAAAAAAAATCAGCCTCGCGACTAACTCTCGGTGAGACCTTCCCGCGCCTCATATGCCAGCCGCACCGGGGCAAACGAACGCCGATGAATCGGGGTCGGCCCAAGCCGTGCCAGCGCTTCCAGATGAACGGGCGTCGGGTAGCCTTTATGCCCACCGATGCCGTAACCCGGGTAGATCAATTCGAACGCAGCCATTTCACGATCACGGCTGACCTTGGCCAGAATCGATGCGGCGGCGATGGCTGGAACCTTGCTATCGCCCTTGACCACAGCCTCGGAGCGCATCGGCAGCTTCGGGCATCGGTTGCCGTCGATCATCGCCAGCTTCGGCTGGACATGCAGCCCGGCGACCGCGCGCTGCATGGCCAGCATGGTGGCGTGCAGGATATTCAGCTCGTCGATTTCTTCGACTTCGGCGCGCGCGATGCACCAGCTCAGGGCTTTTTCGCAGATTTCGTCGTAGAGCTTTTCGCGGCGGGCTTCGGTGAGTTTCTTCGAGTCGTTCAGGCCAAGGATCGGGCGGTTCGGATCGAGGATCACCGCCGCTGTCACCACCGCGCCACAGAGCGGGCCGCGACCAACTTCATCGACGCCGGCAACCAACTCTTCGATTTCAGCCACCAAGGTAAAATCCAGCCCCATCTGCATATTCGTTTTACTCATTTTACTTGGCCGATCAGGTTCAGCACTGCGTCCGCAGCCTGGTTGGAGGCATCCAGACGCAGGGTCCGGTGAATCTCGTCAAAACCGCGGGTCTGCTCTTCCCCACCCTCGATCAACGGCGACAAGGTCTGGGCCAGCGCTTCAACCGTGGCGTCGTCTTGCAATAACTCGGGCACCAACAGACGCTGGGCCAACAGGTTCGGCAACGAAATGTAGGGGCTTTTCACCATGCGCTTGAGAATCCAGAACGTCAGCGGCGCCAGGCGATAGGCGACCACCATCGGTCGCTTGTACAGCAGCGCTTCAAGCGTCGCGGTACCAGAGGCAATCAACACCGCATCGCACGCGGCCAGGGCCAGATGGGATTTGCCATCGAGCAAGGTCAGTGGCAAATCGCGACCGGCCAGCAATGCTTCGATCTGGGTCCGGCGTTGAGGACTGGCGCAAGGCATGACAAATCGCACACCCGGACGCATTGCCCGCAGGCGCTGCGCTGTATCGAGAAACAAAGCACCGAGCCGGCCAACTTCACCGCCACGGCTGCCAGGCATCAACGCCACCAGCGGCCCGTCGGGCAAACCGAGTTCGGCCCGCGCAGCAGCGCGATCGGCCTGGAGTGGAATGGCATCGGCCAGGGTATGGCCGACGAACCGCACCGGCACGCCTTTCTCTTCGTAAAATCTGGCTTCGAACGGGAACAGCGTGAGCATCAGGTCGCAGCCTTCGCGAATCTTCAGCACGCGTTTCTGCCGCCAGGCCCAGACCGACGGGCTGACGTAATGCACAGTCTTGATCCTGGCCTGGCGCAGCTTGAGTTCGATATTGAGGTTGAAGTCCGGTGCGTCGATACCGATGAACACATCGGGTTTCGCCTCGATCAGGTCGGCGACCAGTTTTTTGCGCCGAGCCAGCAACTCGCGCAACCGGCCCAGCACTTCCACCAGGCCCATGACGGACAGACGCTCCATCGGGAAATACGAGGTCAGGCCTTCAGCCTGCATCAACGGACCACCGACACCGATGAACTCGACAGCAGGGTGACGAGCCTTGAGCGCGCGCATGAGACCCGCACCCAGAATGTCACCGGAAGCCTCACCCGCTACCAGCGCAATACGCAGATTGGCCATGATTAGCGGGTGATGCCGCGGGTCGAAGACTGGATGGAGTCGCGGAACACCGCTACTTCCGGGAACTGCGCAGAAGGCTCGGCCAGTTCGACGAGCGCCTGTTCCACGGTCAGGCCCTGGCGGTACACCACCTTGTAGGCACGACGTAGCGCGTGGATCGCATCTTCGCTGAAACCCCGACGGCGCATGCCCTCGAAGTTCATGCTACGGGCTTCGGCAGGGTTACCGAACACCGTGACATACGCAGGAACATCCTTGCCGATCGCCGTACCCATGCCTGAAAAGCTGTGGGCACCAATGTGGCAATACTGGTGAACCAGGGTAAAACCGGAGAGGATTGCCCAGTCTTCCACATGCACATGGCCCGCCAGAGCGGTGTTGTTCACCAGGATGCAGTGGTTGCCAATAACGCTGTCGTGGCCGATGTGGGCATACGCCATGATCAGGTTGTGATCGCCCAGGGTCGTTTCCGAACGGTCCTGGATGGTGCCACGGTGAATCGTCACGCCTTCACGGATGATGTTGTGATCACCAATCACCAGGCGGGTTTCCTCGCCCTTGTACTTCAGGTCAGGCGTGTCTTCACCCACCGAGGAAAACTGGTAGATGCGATTGTGCTTACCGATTCGGGTCGGGCCCTTGAGAATCACGTGCGGCCCGATGACTGTCCCCTCGCCGATTTCCACACCTGCGCCGACGATCGACCATGGGCCGACCTCGACGCCGTCAGCCAGAACGGCTGTCGGATCGATGATTGCGCGAGGGTCAATCAAACTCATAGTTTGCGTTCCGCACAGATGATTTCAGCCGAGCAGACCGGCTTGCCATCGACCGAAGCCTGGCATTCGAATTTCCAGATCTGACGCTTGCAGCTGATGAACTTGGCTTCAAGGATCAGCTGATCACCCGGCAATACCGGCTGGCGGAAGCGCAGCTTGTCGGAACCGACGAAGTAATAGAGGGTGCCGTCGGCCGGTTTCACGTCGAGCATTTTGAAACCAAGGATCCCGGCAGCCTGAGCCATTGCCTCGATGATCAATACGCCCGGCATGATTGGATGCGCAGGGAAGTGACCATTGAAGAACGGTTCGTTGATGCTGACATTCTTGTAGGCACGAATGCGCTTGCCTTCAACATCCAGCTCCACTACCCGGTCCACCAGCAGGAACGGGTAACGGTGAGGCAGGTATTCGCGAATCTCGTTGATGTCCATCATTTCGGGGGGAAGCCTATGTAAAGATTGGGAGCGCGCGACTGACGCGCACTCCTCTAGCAAATCAAGGAGGCAGTCTAGCGGCTGTGCACACTTGATATGGAAATGGTATCAGCCATCTGATGAAGCATTACCGTCAGGGGTCACTTCCCCTACCTGCTTTTCCAGCTGTCGCAGACGCCGCGCGATGTCATCGAGCTGACGAATACGTGCCGCGCTTTTGCGCCACTCGGCTGCCGGCTGCATAGCCGTACCGGAAGAATAGGCGCCTGGCTCGGTAATCGAGTGGGTCACCATGGTCATCCCGGTAATGAAAACGTTGTCACAAATGTCGATGTGTCCCACCAGCCCGACGCCACCGGCGAGCATGCAATGCTTGCCGATTTTGGTACTGCCGGAGATCCCGACGCACGCCGCCATGGCAGTGTGATCGCCCACCTGAACGTTGTGGGCAATCTGAATCTGGTTATCGAGCTTCACGCCGTTACCGATGACCGTATCGGCCAACGCACCGCGATCTATAGCCGTGTTCACGCCGATTTCAACATCATCGCCGATCAGCACACCACCGATCTGGGCGATTTTCTGCCAGATACCTTTTTCATTGGCAAAGCCGAAGCCTTCACCGCCGAGCACTGCACCCGACTGAATGACAACCCGTTTGCCGACGCGAACGTCGTGATACAAGGTCACCCGCGGTGCGAGCCAGCCACCCTCACCCACCACGCTGCGAGCGCCAATGAAGCAATGCGCGCCGACAGTCGTACCGGCTGCAACCTGCGCACCGCTTTCGATCACCACAAAAGCGCCGATACTCGCCGCTGGATCGACAACCGCATCCGCCGCGATCACCGCCGTCGGATGAATCCCGGCTGCCGCCTTGGGCTTGGGATCGAACAGGTGAGAAACACGCGCGTAGGCTGCGTACGGATCCGGTACCACCAGCACATCCCCGCAATGACCTTCGGCGTCAGCGGCCTTGAGCAACAGGGCTGCAGCCTGACTGCCTGCCAGGTACTTGCGGTATTGGGGGTTTGCGAGAAAGCTCAACTGAGCTGGGCCAGCCTCCTGCAAGGTGGCTAGCCCAGTAATTGCTTTCTCGGGGTCGCCACGTAGCGTGGCGCCGAGGAACTCGGCCAGCTGGCCGAGCTTAATGGTCACGGTCATGGGTTACTTCAGCTGATTCATGCGCTCGATAACCTGGCGAGTGATGTCGTACTGAGGCTTGACATCAATCACTGCGCCACGCTCGAAGACCAGGTCAAAAGCACCTTTCTTGATGACTTCTTCCACAGCGCTGTCCAGTTTCGGCTTGAGCTGCTTCAGCATTTCACGGTCGGCAACGGCTTTGGCTTCGTTCAGCTCCTTGGACTGGAACTGGAAGTCACGGGCCTTTTGCTTGAATTCAAGCTCCAGACGCTCGCGCTCGCCCTGCTGCATTTTGTCGCCACCGGCCATCAGGCGATCCTGAATGCCCTTGGCGCTGGTTTCCAGCGACTTGAGCTTGGTCAGCTGAGGACCGAACTTCTTCTCGGCATCCACGGCGTATTTCTTGGCCGCGTCGGACTCCAGCAGAGCCATCTGATAGTTCAGAACAGCAATTTTCATGTCGGCGAACGCCGGACCTGCTACCAGTACGGTTGCCAGGAGAACCAATTGAGTCAACTTACGCACGATGCACTCCTACAAAATCCATTGTCGTTATCTTGGGTCAGACGCTTAGAACGTCTGGCCGAGAGAGAATTGGAACACTTGAGTTTCAGCGTCATCCGGTTTCTTGACTGGCATGGCCAGGGCGAAACTCAGAGGCCCCAGTGCGGTGACCCAGGTCACACCCACACCGACGGAACTGGCCAGGTTGCTCAGACTGACATCGTTACACTGCGTATTGGACTTCGACGCAGGGTTGGTATTGGTCGTCTGCTCGCACTTGGAGTCGAATACGTTACCCACATCCCAGAATACCGAGGTACGCAGGGATCGTTGATCCTTGACGAACGGCAGCGGGAACAGAATCTCTGCACCACCCTGGATCAGGACGTTACCACCGAACGGCAGTGGATCCTGGTCCGGGTCAGCAAGAGTACCCGGGTTGCCCGTTTCGAGTGCGCCGCGGCTCGGAGTACTACGCGGCCCCAGTGTACTGTCCTTGAAGCCACGAACCGAGTTGAAACCACCAGCATAGTAGTTTTCATAGAATGGCAAGCCTTCGGTCGAACCGTAGCCGTCGCCATAACCCAATTCGGTGTGCAGGCGCATGGTGTAGTTTTCGCTCAGCGGCTGGAACAACTGACCACGGTAATCGAGTTTGAAGAACGACAAGTCACTACCCGGCACGGTGACTTCCGCCGTCAAGCTTTGAGAGTGACCACGAGTCGCCAAAACGCCTTTGTTCAGGGTGGACTCGGACCAACCGGCCGAAGCCTTGAAGTTCAGATACTTGTCGCCTTCCTGGTTAACGAAGTCGAAGATCTCGTCGACTGTGTAAACGCCAGTCTTGATCGTGTCCTGTTGCGCATTCAGGCCGAAGGTCAGACGCGAAGTCTCGCTGATTGGATAACCGACACTCACACCGGCACCCAGGCTGTCCACGGCGTAGCTGGCGACGTCGGTATCGAGATCATCGTAGTCAGTCGTGCGGTAGAACGCGTTGTAACCCAGGCTCACGCCGTCGGCGGTCCAGTAGGGGTCTACAAAGCCGAAGTTATAACGCGTCTGGTATTCACTTTTGGTCAAGCCGACGCTGACCTTGTTACCGGTACCCAGGAAGTTGTTCTGGGTGATCGAACCACCGAGGATCAGTCCGGCGCTCTGGGCGAAACCGACGCTGGCGGTAATCGAACCGGAGGCTTGCTCTTCAACGCTGTAGTTGACGTCCACCTGGTCATCGACACCTGGCACGGCCGGGGTCTCGACGTTGACTTCCTTGAAGAAGCCCAGACGCTCCAGACGGGTCTTGGATTGGTCGATCAGGTAGGTCGAAGCCCAGCCGCCTTCCATCTGACGCATTTCACGACGCAACACTTCGTCTTCGGACTTGGTGTTGCCACGGAAATTGATGCGGTTCACGTATGCACGCTTGCCCGGATCGACCGCGAACAGGATGTCTACGGTGTGATCTTCATCGTGCGGTTGAGGCACGCCGTTGACGTTGGCGAAGGTATAACCTTCGTTACCCAGGCGACGGGTGATCAGCTCGGAAGTCGTGGTCATCAGCTTGCGCGAGAACACCTGCCCTTTTTGCACCAGCAACAGGGACTTGACCTGGTCTTCAGGGACTTTCAGGTCACCGCTGAGCTTGACGTCACGAACGGTGTACTTCTCGCCTTCGTTGACGTTGACGGTGATGTAGACGTGCTTTTTGTCTGGCGTAATGGAGACCTGGGTCGAAGCGATATCCATGTTGATATAGCCACGGTCCAGGTAGTAGGAACGCAGGCGTTCCAGGTCACCGGACAGTTTTTCACGGGCGTACTTGTCGTCGTTCTTGAAGAACGACAACCAGTTGGTGGTCTTGAGTTCGAACAGGTCGATCAGGTCTTCATCGGGAAAGACCGTGTTGCCCACTACGTTGATGTGCTGGATAGCCGCAACGGTACCTTCGTTGATATTGACCTTCAGGCCGACGCGGTTACGCGGCTGTGGCACCACTTCAGTGTCGACGGTAGCCGAGTAGCGACCCTGGGCGACGTACTGGCGCTGCAGTTCGTTACGCACACCTTCAAGGGTGGCACGCTGGAAGATCTCGCCTTCGGCCAGACCGGATTGCTTGAGGCCTTTCATCAGGTCTTCGGTAGAGATCGCCTTGTTACCTTCGATCTCGATACTGGCGACCGACGGGCGCTCGACTACAGTGATGACCAGGACGTTGCCATCACGGCCCAGCTGGATATCTTGAAAGAAACCGGTTTTGAACAACGCACGAGTGGATTCCACCAGGCGGCGATCATCCGCCTGTTCACCGACGTTCAACGGCAAAGCACCAAAGACGCTACCCGCGGAGACCCGCTGGAGGCCATTGACGCGAATATCAGAGATAGTGAAGGACTCGGCGTGAACTTCGGCGATCATCAATACGGTGAGAACCGCAGTTAGCAGCAGACGTTTCATGAAGTCCTTTCTTATTCCAACTGGCAATAAACAAACTGCCGCAAAATGCGGCAGATTCGCAATTCAGCGAAGCGTTACAGTCGACCCAGATCATTGACCAGAGCAAGCAACATCACCCCGATCACCAAACTGATACCGATCTGTATCCCCCAACCTTGCACCCGATCTGACAAGGGACGACCACGCGCCCACTCGATCAGATAAAACAACAAATGCCCCCCATCCAGTACCGGAATGGGCAACAAATTCAGAACGCCCAGGCTAATACTCAGATAAGCAAGGAAATTCAGGAAATCAGCAACACCCGACTGGGCCGAAGCGCCCGCCACTTTAGCAATGGTTATCGGTCCACTCAAGTTTTTTACCGAGAGCTCACCGAACAACATTTTCTTCAGTGAATCAAGGGTCAGTACGCTCATGGTCCAGGTGCGTCGAGCCCCCTCGCCAATCGCTGCCAACGGCCCGTAACTGACTTCGCGGATCATCTCCGGCGGCCAATCGACAGCCTTCACCCCCGCCCCCAGGTATCCGCTGGGTGACTTGCGCTCGCCGCGAGCGGCCAGCGTCACCGGGACGTCGATTTGAGCACCGTCGCGCTCAACCCGCAGCATGATTTTGGTATCAGGATGCATACGGACGGTATCGACGACCTGCTGCCAGTCATCCAGCGTACGACCATCGAGCGCCAGCAACCGGTCACCGGTCTTCAGGCCGGCAGCCTGAGCCGGCCCCTTTGGATCGAGTTCGGCCAGGACAGGCGGCAATGCCGGACGCCACGGACGAATCCCCAATGAATGGATAGGGTCAGGCTCGTCAGCCCCTTTGAGCCATTTGTCCAGCGCAAGTTCACGAGGAGAATCGGCCGTGGAGCCTTGCTCGCGAACCAATATCTGCAACGAACCGCTTTCGCCCAGGCGACGAATCAGTTGCAGATTCACCGCTGCCCAGCCGGAAGTCGCCTCGCCATCAATGGCCACGATTTCCTGGCCGGAGCTCAATCCCGCCCTGGCCGCGATACTGCCAGACTCGACAGCCCCGATGACCGGACGCACCTGCTCGCTGCCGAGCATTGCCAATGCCCAGAAAAACACAAATGCCAGCAGGAAGTTGGCTATCGGCCCTGCCGCTACGATGGCAACGCGCTGACGAACGGATTTGCGATTGAAGGCCTGGTCGAGCTGATCGAGTGGTACTTCACCCTCGCGCTCGTCGAGCATTTTGACGTAGCCGCCCAACGGGATCGCCGCGACGACGAATTCGGTACCTTGCTTGTCGTGCCAGCGCAGCAAAGGCGTGCCGAAGCCTACGGAGAAGCGCAGCACTTTGACCCCACAGCGACGCGCGACCCAAAAATGGCCGAACTCGTGGAAGGTAACCAGCACACCCAGAGCGACCAGGGTGCCGACAATCATATAGAGCGCGCTCATCTACTTTCTCCGCATTCCTATCCGCTGCTGCCTGTGTCAACTATCCGCAGCATTTACCGCCCGTGACGGCTCAACCATTGTCCGGCCAGCAATCGCGCCTTCGCGTCTGCCGTGAACACTGCATCGAGGTCATCCACTGCCACTACGGGCTCCAGATTCAGTACTTCCTCGATGATACTCGCGATTTCCGGGTAACGAACCCGTTCGTCGAGAAATGCCGCCACCGCCACTTCGTTCGCCGCGTTGAGCATGGCCGGCGCACTGTTACCCGCCTCGGCCGCCTGACGGGCCAGACGCAGGCATGGGAAACGCTCTTCATCGGGCGCCTGGAAATCCAGGCGCGCAATGGCGAACAGATCCAGCGGTGCCACACCCGAATCGATCCGCTCAGGCCAGGCCAGGGCATTGGCGATGGGCGTGCGCATGTCCGGATTACCCAACTGCGCCAGGACAGAACCATCGACATAGTCGACCAGCGAATGAATCACGCTTTGCGGGTGAATCACCACCTCGACCTGGGATGGCTTGGCGTCGAACAGCCAGCAGGCTTCGATCAACTCAAGCCCCTTGTTCATCATGCTGGCCGAGTCAACGGAGATTTTTCGCCCCATGGACCAGTTCGGGTGAGCACACGCCTGATCGGGAGAAACATGCGCCAGTTCAGCCATAGGCGTCTGGCGGAACGGACCGCCGGAAGCCGTCAGCAAAATCCGACGTACGCCGACCGCCTCAAGGCCACGGGCATAATCGAGCGGCATGCACTGAAAAATCGCGTTGTGCTCGCTATCGATCGGCAGCAACACCGAACCGCTCTTGCGCACCGCCTGCATGAACAACGCACCGGACATGACCAGCGCTTCTTTATTGGCCAGGAGAATCTTCTTGCCAGCCTCGACCGCCGCCAATGTCGGGCGCAATCCCGCCGCACCGACGATGGCCGCCATGACCGTCTCGACTTCCGGATCGGAAGCGACCTGACACAAACCCTCCTCACCCACCAGAACACGGGTCGAAAGTCCCGCCGCGCGCAAATCATCCTGCAAGGTACGGGCAGCCGCGACCTCAGGCACCACGGCAAATCGCGGGACATGCCGCACGCACAACGCCAGCAATTCACTCAAGCGAGTGAAGCCACTCAAGGCAAAGACCTGATAACGGTCAGGATGACGAGCGATGACATCGAGCGTACTCAGGCCAATCGAGCCGGTCGCACCCAGAACGGTAATCTGTTGCGGGCGGCTCATGGCGCCGCCATCCACAGCAACACGGCAAACACCGGAATCGCTGCTGTCAGGCTGTCGATACGATCCAGCACGCCGCCGTGACCCGGAAGCAGATTACTGCTGTCCTTGATCCCGGATTGACGCTTGAACATGCTTTCAGTGAGATCGCCCACCACCGAGACAAACACGATAAGCGCAGCGCCGATCAGCCCTTTGAGCAGCTCGGCCACCGTCCAGTCGCGTACCAGAGCAACGATTGTGGTAATCACCAGGCTCAGCGCCAGACCACCGTAAACGCCTTCCCAGCTTTTGCCCGGACTGACCTGTGGTGCGAGCTTGCGCTTGCCGAAGGCCCGACCGGAAAAGTAGGCGCCAATATCGGCCCCCCAGACCAACACCATCACCGCCATAATCAGCCAGTTACCCAGCGGGTATTGCTTGATCTGCACCAGACCTTGCCACGCCGGCAGGAGAATCAACAGACCGATCACCAACTTGGTCGCCGCATTGGACCAATGCTCGCTCGAACGCGGATAGGTCAGCACCAGATACGTCGCCACCACCCACCACAGCACCGAAGCGCCCAATACCCAAGGCGCGAGGCCGGGCAGGATGTACATGACGAACAGCATCAAGGCGACCACAGCGGCATAACCGACGCGGAACGCCTGATCGGCGAAACCCGCCAGGCGCGCCCACTCCCAGGCACCCAGGGTTACGACCAGCCCGATGAACAGTGCAAAACCGGAACCTTCAAGCAGGAAAAACCCGCACAGGGCAATCGGCAGCAGGATCAGTGCGGTGATGATTCGTTGTTTAAGCATTAAACCCGGGCTCCAGCCTCGACCTGCTCGCTCGTTTTACCGAAGCGGCGCTGGCGGGAAGCAAAATCGGCCAGCGCATTGCGCATGGCATCGTGTTTGAAGTCCGGCCAGAACAGGTCGGAGAAATACAACTCGGCATAGGCAAGTTGCCAGAGCAGGAAGTTGCTGATGCGGTGCTCACCACCGGTACGGATACACAAGTCCGGCAACGGCAGGTCGCCTGTGACCAGGCAGGTCTGCAGCAGACCAGGCGTGATGTCCTCCGGACGCAAGTGTCCGGCCTGAACTTCTCGCGCCAGTCGTTGCGCAGCTTGCGCGATATCCCACTGACCGCCGTAATTGGCAGCGATCTGCAGCACAAAACGATTGGCGCCAACCGTCATGGCTTCTGCTTCACGCATGGCGGCCTGCAGCTCGGGATGAAAACGCGAACGGTCACCAATGATGCGCAGGCTGATGTTGTTGTCGTTGAGGCGCTTGGCCTCACGACGTAGCGCCCTGAAGAACAGATCCATCAAAGCGCTGACCTCATCGGCCGGACGTTGCCAGTTCTCGCTGGAAAAGGCGAACAAGGTCAGCACTTCGACCTTGGCCTCGGCACAAACCTCGATGACCGCACGCACCGCATCCACGCCCGCTTTATGCCCGGCGACACCCGGCATAAAGCGTTTTTTCGCCCAGCGATTGTTACCATCCATGATGATCGCGACATGGCGCGGCACCGCGGACGGTGCAGTCTGCTTTGTCTTATCCATGAAAACGCGACCCTTATACGGCCATCAGGTCTTTTTCTTTCTGCGCCAGATCCGCGTCGATTTTAGCCACGAACTTCTTGGTCAGATCGTCAATCTCGCCAGTCGCACGACGCTCTTCGTCTTCGCTGATCTCTTTTTCCTTCACCAGATCCTTGAGCTGGCTGTTGGCATCACGACGGATGTTGCGCACGGCAACACGGGCATCTTCAGCGACGTCACGAGCCTGCTTGGTGAAACCCTTGCGGGTTTCTTCGGTCAGGGCAGGCATGGAGATCAACAGCAGCTCGCCGAGGTTGGTCGGGTTCAGGTTCAGACCCGCGCTACCGATCGCCTTGTCGACGGCACCCAGCATGTTGCGTTCGAAAGCAACGACTTGCAGGGTACGGGCGTCCTTGACGGTGATGTTGGCCACTTGCTTGATCGGGGTGTCGGAACCGTAGTACGGCACCATCACGCCTTCCAGGATGCTCGGGTGCGCCTGGCCGGTACGAATGCGGCCGAAGTTGTGCGCCAGCGACTCCACGGACTTCTGCATGCGCTCTTGAGCGTCTTTCTTGATTTCGTTGATCATTGTTGGCCTTCCTCGATCAGGGTTCCTTCAGCGCCGCCATGCACGATGTTCAGCAGGGCGCCGGGCTTGTTCATGTTAAATACGCGTAGCGGCATCTTGTGGTCGCGGCACAGGCAAATGGCCGTCAGATCCATCACACCCAGCTTGCGATCCAGCACTTCATCGTAGGTCAGATGATCGAACTTCTCGGCATGCGGGTCTTTGAACGGGTCAGCGGTGTAGACGCCATCGACCTTGGTCGCCTTGAGCACGACATCGGCATCGATTTCGATTGCACGCAGGCAGGCAGCCGAATCCGTCGTAAAGAACGGGTTGCCGGTACCGGCCGCGAAAATCACCACGTCCTTGGAGTTCAAGTGACGCATGGCCTTGCGACGATCGTAGTGATCGGTCACGCCAACCATGGAAATAGCGGACATCACGATGGCCGAGATGTTGGCACGTTCCAGCGCGTCGCGCATTGCCAGGGCGTTCATCACAGTGGCCAGCATGCCCATGTGGTCACCGGTAACCCGATCCATGCCCGCCGCGCTGAGCGCCGCGCCGCGGAACAGGTTGCCACCACCGATGACCAGACCGACCTGAACACCGATGCCGACCAGTTGGCCAACTTCCAATGCCATGCGATCCAGAACTTTCGGGTCGATCCCGAACTCTTCCGAGCCCATCAGGGCCTCGCCGCTAAGCTTGAGTAGAATGCGTTTATAGCGAGCCTGATAACCACTGCCCTGCTGAGCCATTGCGAATCTCTCCTGCGGCGTATTTTAAAAATTCTTTGCGAGCTGTTTACAGCTGGCGCTCACTCTAGCTTGGCGCTGCTTCAGCGCCATCGGAACATGGCTTTGTAAGCCAGTTCCAAAAGGAAACCAAATAAAAATTGGTGCCCCATCTGAAAAGAGGCTGCGCGCGTGAGCGGGCAGCCTCTTCTGGGCGACAGTTAAAAAACCGTCTTATTGCTTGGCGGCAGCCAGCTGGGCAGCAACTTCTTCTGCGAAGTTGTCCACTGGCTTCTCGATGCCTTCGCCTACCTTGAAGTAAGTGAAGGAAACGATTTCAGCGCCGGCTTTCTTGGCCAGTTCGCCGACCTTGATTTCAGGGTTCTTGACGAAAGCCTGCTCAACCAGGCTGGCTTCGGCCAGGAACTTGCTGATACGGCCTTTGACCATGTTTTCAACGATGTTTTCCGGCTTGCCGGCGATCTTGTCAGCGTTCAGCGTCAGGAACACGCCTTTCTCGCGCTCGATCGCTTCAGCGGAAACTTCCGATGGCAGCAGGAATTCAGGATTGGTAGCCGCTACGTGCATAGCGATGTCCTTGGCCAGCTCGACACTGCCGCCTTTCAGGACAACTGCAACACCGATCTTGTTGCCGTGCAGGTAGCCACCGACAACGTCACCCTCAACGCGTGCCAGACGACGGATGTTGACGTTTTCGCCAACCTTGCCGACCAGTACCAGGCGAGCAGTTTCTTGAGCTTCGATCAGCGGAGCAACATCAGTCAACTTGTCGGCGAACGCTTTTTCAACGCTTGCTGCAACAAATTCCTTGAAGTCGTCCTGCAGGGCCAGGAAGTCGGTCTGCGAGTTCACTTCCAGCAGAACGGCGGACTTACCGTCTTCCTTCAGAGCGATAGCGCCTTCAGCGGCAACGTTGCCGGCCTTCTTGGCAGCCTTGATGGCGCCCGAAGCGCGCATGTCATCAATGGCTTTCTCGATGTCGCCGCCAGCCTTGGTCAAGGCCTTTTTGCAGTCCATCATGCCTTCGCCAGTACGCTCGCGCAGTTCTTTGACCAACGCTGCAGTAATCTCTGCCATTTCAAAATCCTCTTGGATAGGTTTTCAACCATTCCACCCGATCGAACGGGCGATCAATTCTTCCCCAACCACCCTTGTTAGCTGCCGCACGTTACAGATAGAGCGGTGGGCGCCGACAAATGGTTTTCGAGGTGGCAAAAAGGGGGCCAAGCCCCCTTTTTGCTTACTGAGTCAACGCCAGGGCGTCAATTACTCAGCTGCAGCCTGAGTTTCTTCAGCTGCGAACTCTACGGTGCCGCCGGCAACGTTGTTGCGACCGCGGATTACAGCGTCAGCCATCGAACCCATGTACAGCTGGATAGCGCGGATTGCGTCATCGTTGCCTGGGATGATGTAGTCAACGCCTTCCGGGCTGCTGTTGGTATCGACTACGCCGATAACCGGGATGCCCAGCTTGTTGGCTTCGGTGATCGCGATGCGCTCGTGATCAACGTCGATAACGAACAGAGCGTCTGGCAGACCGCCCATGTCCTTGATACCACCCAGGGAACGATCCAGCTTTTCCAGGTCACGAGTGCGCATCAGCGCTTCTTTCTTGGTCAGCTTGGCGAAAGTACCGTCTTCGGCTTGAACTTCAAGGTCACGCAGACGCTTGATGGAAGCACGGATGGTTTTGAAGTTGGTCAGCATGCCGCCCAACCAGCGGTGATCGACGTACGGCGAACCGCAACGTGCTGCTTCTTCAGCAACGATCTTGCCAGCGGAACGCTTGGTGCCGACGAACAGAATCTTGTTTTTGCCCTGGGCCAGACGCTCTACGAAAGTCAGAGCTTCGTTGAACATTGGCAGGGTTTTTTCAAGGTTGATGATGTGGATCTTGTTACGCGCGCCGAAAATGTACTTACCCATTTTCGGGTTCCAGTAACGGGTCTGGTGACCGAAGTGCACACCGGCCTTCAGCATATCGCGCATGTTGACTTGGGACATGATAGTTCCTTAATAAGTCGGGTTTGGCCTCCACGTATCCCAATGACCAACCAGCAGCATCAGCTGAAGGCACCCAGGTCATCGTGTCGACACGTGTGTGGATTTAGGCTTTACGGGACATCCCCGGAAAGCGGCGCATTTTATATCACAAGGCAGGGCAAAACGGAACCCGGATTCTGAAATCCTGGCGAGTGCTTTGCTCCATCCCTAGGAATCCGCCAAGAATGCACCATTCTATAGAGAGAAGCGATGCACACAGGCGCAGATTTGCGCTGATCGTCTGGTAGAATCGCATTTTTCAGGGCCGCGAAGTTTGATCGCGCAATGCCCTTTCCGTTTAGTAAGCGCCGTCGGGCGCAGAGAGAGCCTGTATGACCGTCACCCTCAAAACCCCCGAGGATATCGCCAAAATGCGTATCGCCGGCAAACTGGCCGCCGATGTGCTGGAAATGATTGCCGAATATGTCAAGCCGGGCGTTACCACCGATCAACTGAACCAGATCTGCCACGACTACATCGTCAATGAGCAGAAAGCCATCCCTGCCCCGCTCAACTACAAGGGCTATCCGAAGTCGATCTGCACGTCGATCAACCATGTGGTCTGTCACGGCATCCCGAACGACAAGCCGCTGAAAGATGGCGATACCCTGAACATCGACGTCACCGTCATCAAGGACGGCTACCACGGCGACACCAGCCGCATGTTCCACGTCGGCAACGTGCCGGTCTGGGCCGAGCGCCTGTCCCAGGTGACCCAGGAATGCATGTACAAGGCGATTGAAATCGTCAAGCCCGGCTGCCGCCTGGGCGACATCGGCGAAATCATCCAGAAGCACGCGGAAAAGAACGGATTTTCGGTGGTTCGCGAATTCTGCGGTCATGGTATCGGCAAGGTGTTCCACGAAGAGCCGCAGATCCTGCACTACGGCCGCGCTGGCACCGGCATGGAACTCAAGGCCGGCATGACCTTCACCATCGAGCCGATGATCAACCAGGGCCGTGCCGACACCAAGGTACTGGGCGACGGCTGGACCGCGATCACCAAGGACCGAAAGCTCTCGGCACAGTGGGAACACACCCTGCTGGTGACTGAAACCGGTTACGAGATCTTCACCCTGCGCGGCGATGACACCATCCCTCGCGTTTCGGCCTGATCCCGACACCGAACCTCGCCTATAGAAAGGAAAGCCAATCGATGCCGCAGGTGGATCCCGAACTCTTCGACCGAGGCCAGTTCCAGGCTGAACTGGCCCTGAAGGCAAGCCCGATCGCGGCCTTCAAGAAGGCGATCCGCCAGGCCCGCGAGGTGCTCGACACGCGCTTTCGCAACGGCCGGGACATTCGCCGGCTGATCGAGGATCGCGCCTGGTTCGTCGATAACATCCTGCAAAAGGCCTGGGAGCAGTT
Source organism: Pseudomonas sp. KH_046_1 (assembly GCF_057839025.1). NCBI lineage: Bacteria > Pseudomonadati > Pseudomonadota > Gammaproteobacteria > Pseudomonadales > Pseudomonadaceae > Pseudomonas > Pseudomonas sp. KH_046_1. The sequence goes on along the minus strand of NZ_CM174481.1, from coordinate 1,297,421 downwards.
CAGCTGGAGCGAGGACGCCGACATCGCGCTGGTCGCAGTCGGCGGCTACGGCCGTGGCGAATTGCACCCTTATTCCGATATCGACTTGCTGATCCTGCTGGACAGTGCCGACCACGAGGTTTTCCGCGATTCCATCGAGCGTTTTCTGACGCTGCTGTGGGACATCGGCCTGGAGGTCGGTCAGAGCGTTCGCTCGGTCGACGAATGCGCCGTCGAGGCCCGCGCCGACCTGACAGTCGTCACCAACCTGATGGAAAGCCGCACCATCGCCGGCCCCGAGCATCTGCGCCAGCGCATGCTGGACGTCACCAGCACCGGGCACATGTGGCCGAGCAAGGACTTCTTCCTGGCCAAGCGCGCCGAACAAAAGGCCCGCCACCACAAGTACAATGACACCGAATACAACCTGGAACCCAACGTCAAAGGTTCACCCGGCGGCCTGCGGGATATCCAGACGATTCTGTGGGTGGCCCGTCGCGAGTACGGCACCCTGAACCTGCGGGCACTGGCTGGCGAAGGATTCCTGGTCGAGAGTGAAAACGCCCTGCTCGCCTCCTCCCAGGAGTTCCTGTGGAAGGTTCGCTATGCCCTGCACATGCTGGCTGGCCGCTCCGAAGACCGCCTGCTGTTCGATCACCAGCGCACCATTGCCGGGCTGCTGGGCTTCAAAGGCGACGACGCCAAGCAAGCCATCGAAAACTTCATGCAGCAATATTACCGGGTGGTCATGAGCATCGCCCAGCTCAGCGACCTGATCATCCAGCACTTCGAGGAAGTCATCCTCGCACCGGAAGACGAAGCGCCATCGCAGCCAATCAACTCGCGCTTCCAGTTGCATGACGGCTACATTGAGGCACGCAACGACAACGTTTTCCGCCGCACCCCGTTCGCCATGCTCGAAATCTTCGTGCTGATGGCACAGCAGCCGGAAATCAAAGGCGTTCGCGCCGACACCATCCGTTTGCTGCGGGAACACCGTCACCTGATCGACGACGACTTCCGCAACGACATTCGCAATACCAGCCTGTTTATCGAATTGTTCAAATGCAAGATCGGCATCCACCGCAACCTGCGGCGAATGAACCGTTACGGCATTCTTGGGCGTTATCTGCCCGAATTCGGATTCATCGTCGGGCAGATGCAGCACGACCTGTTCCACATCTATACGGTCGATGCCCACACCCTGAACCTGATCAAACACCTGCGTAAGTTGCAGTACACCCAGGTGTCGGAAAAATTCCCGCTGGCCAGCAAGCTCATGGGCAAGCTGCCCAAACCCGAGCTGATTTACATGGCCGGCCTGTACCACGACATAGGCAAAGGCCGGCATGGCGACCACTCGGACATCGGCGCGGTCGATGCCGAGGCGTTTTGCCAGCGCCATCAGCTGCCAGTGTGGGACAGCCGCCTGATCGTGTGGCTGGTGCAAAACCACCTGGTGATGTCGACCACCGCCCAGCGCAAGGATTTGTCCGACCCGCAGGTGATCCACGATTTCGCCCAGATCGTCGGTGACGAAACCCGCCTCGACTACCTGTATGTGCTGACCGTCTCCGACATCAACGCGACCAACCCGACCCTGTGGAACTCCTGGCGCGCCAGCCTGCTGCGCCAGCTCTACACCGAGACCAAGCGCGCCCTGCGTCGCGGCCTGGAAAACCCGGTGGATCGCGAAGAGCAGATCCGCCAGACCCAGAGCGCCGCCCTGGATATCCTGGTGCGCGGCGGCACCGACCCGGACGATGTCGAGCAACTGTGGGCGCAGTTGGGTGATGACTATTTCCTGCGCCACACCGCCGGCGACGTGGCCTGGCACAGTGACGCGATCCTCCAGCAACCGGTCGACGGCGGGCCACTGGTGCTGATCAAGGAAACCACCCAGCGTGAGTTCGAAGGTGGCACGCAGATCTTCATCTATGCCCCGGACCAGCACGACTTCTTTGCCGTGACCGTGGCCGCGATGGACCAGCTCAACCTGAACATTCACGACGCCCGGGTCATCACCTCCAGCAGCCAGTTCACCCTCGACACCTATATCGTGCTCGACACTGACGGCGACTCGATTGGCGATAATCCGGCGCGGGTCAAACAGATCCGCGACGGCCTGACCGAAGCCCTGCGCAACCCGGACGACTACCCGACCATCATCCAGCGCCGAGTGCCACGTCAACTCAAGCATTTCGCCTTTGCGCCACAGGTGACGATCCACAACGATGCCCAGCGCCCGGTGACGGTGCTGGAACTCACGGCGCCCGATCGCCCGGGCCTGCTGGCGCGGATTGGCACGATATTCCTGGAGTTCGATCTGTCGCTGCAGAACGCCAAGATCGCCACCCTCGGCGAGCGCGTGGAAGACGTGTTCTTCATCACCGACGCCAATAATCAGCCGTTGTCCGACCCGCTGCTGTGCAGCCGCCTGCAGGATGCGATCGTCGAACAACTGAGCGTCAACCAGGAACCCGATATCAAACTGTCGCGCATCAGCATCTGAACTAAACAATTTTCCCCTGTGGGAGCGGGCTTGCTCGCGAAAGCGGTGTGTCAGTAAACACACACTTCACTGATACACCGCTTTCGCGAGCAAGTCGGATCGCCGCACCGCTGCTCCCACATTGAACGAGGCCACCATGAACAACGCTCTGTCCCAGCTCCAGCCCTACCCGTTCGAGAAACTCCGCGCCCTGCTCGGCAGCGTGACGCCAAACCCGGACAAGCGCCCGATCGCGCTGTCCATCGGCGAGCCGAAACACCGTTCGCCAAGCTTTGTCGCCGAGGCCCTGGCCAGCAATCTGGAAAAAATGGCTGTGTACCCGACCACACTCGGTATCCCGGAGCTGCGTGAAGCCATCGCGGCATGGTGCGAGCGTCGCTTCGACGTCCCCAAGGGCTGGATCGACCCGGCGCGCAACGTGCTGCCGGTCAACGGTACCCGCGAGGCGCTGTTCGCCTTCACCCAGACCGTGGTCAACCGTGGCGATGACGCGCTGGTGGTCAGCCCGAACCCGTTCTACCAGATCTACGAAGGCGCCGCGTTCCTCGCCGGGGCCAAGCCGCATTACCTGCCATGCCTGGACGAAAACGGCTTCAACCCGGATTTCGACGCCGTGTCGCCGGACACCTGGAAACGCTGCCAGATCCTGTTCCTGTGCTCGCCAGGCAACCCGACCGGCGCATTGATTCCGGTGGAAACCCTGAAAAAGCTGATCGCCCTGGCCGATGAGTTCGACTTCGTGATTGCGGCCGATGAGTGCTACAGCGAGCTGTACTTCGACGAACAAACCCCGCCGCCGGGCCTGCTCAGCGCTTGCGTGGAACTGGGTCGCAAGGACTTCAAGCGCTGCGTGGTGTTCCACAGCCTGTCCAAGCGTTCGAACTTGCCAGGCCTGCGTTCAGGTTTTGTTGCCGGTGACGCCGACATCCTCAAGGGCTTCCTGCTCTACCGTACCTACCACGGCTGCGCGATGCCGGTTCAAACCCAGCTGGCCAGCGTTGCTGCGTGGAATGACGAAGTGCACGTTCGCGCCAACCGTGCGCTGTATCGCGAGAAGTTCGATGCGGTGCTGGAAATCCTCAGCCCGGTCATGGACGTACAGCGGCCGGATGGCAGCTTCTACCTGTGGCCGAACGTGGCCGGTGACGACGCAGTGTTCTGCCGCGACCTGTTCGAGCAGGAGCACGTGACCGTGGTACCAGGCTCTTACCTGTCCCGCGATGTTGATGGTTTAAATCCAGGCGCGGGTCGAGTACGCATGGCACTGGTTGCGCCATTATCCGAGTGCGTTGAAGCGGCAGAACGTATTCGCGACTTCATCACTCGCCGCAACTGACACTAACAAGGCCTGTACTGTGCAACGCAGTACAGGCCGCCCACCGGCAACAACATCTAACAAGCAGCAACTTTACAGCGCGGCTTTCATTTAAATATTCTCCAACTCCAAACCAATTCATTGACCAAATTAAAACTTCGAGAAGGCGAGTGATAACACCACACTCAAAATCTTGAAAAGTCATATCAAAAAATCTTTACACCCCAATAATGAGCAAATAAAAAACCAACAAACCGGTTTTTCATCAAACCACAACCGATAAAAGGTATGGACCGCCCCCTATGAAAAATGGAATTTGCAGCATCGTTAAAAGCATTGATCCCGTTGCCTCTTATGAGGCCGCAATCAATGAGCGCAGTGACAATGTAAAACGCAGCAACTCCAGACGCACGAAAAGAAGCGTTGCTTTCCATACGCGTTTTTGGGAGCCCGGGCGCACCCTGAAAATTGCGACATATGACACGGACCAAAAAACCGTCGACATCGTAAAAAACATTGCCAGCCAATGGCTAGAGCACGCCAACTTAAAATTTGAATTCATACCAGGTGCGACAGGTGATATTCGCTTGAAGATCGAGGAAAGTGAAGACCGGTTTTCTTATTCCTTGCTCGGCACAGACTCTTTGAAATACCTCCCTGAAGAACCAACCATGCGCATAAGTTTATCCCTGGAAGACGACGAATTCGAAGGGACTGTCCTGCATGAATTTGGTCACGCACTGGGACTTCATCATGAACACCAGCATCCAGACGCAACCATTCCATGGGATTTGGATAAAATCTACGACTGGTATGAAAAAGAATACAACTTTGACCGCAAGAGTGTTGATTCCGATGTCCTGCCGCTTCCTTACTATTCAAATGTCACCTACAGTGATTACGACCCCCTATCAATTATGCATTACGAGATAGATGGCGAAGTCACCATAGACAATTGGGAGCAAGCTAGAAATCGTACGTTGAGCGAAAAAGACAAGGAGACAATTCGCAAAATTTACCCTCACAAAACTATATTCACGATATTTTCAGAACTACTTAACCATCTGAAAGCGCCATTGACCGGCAATTCTCGCTAGAACGTAAGGTTTTCAAACCACCGCTTTCAGATCCAGTTCGTCTCAGCAATTCCTCGGTATACACCGCTATACAACAATGAAAAAAATCCAGTAGTGTTTAATTACTTAACCACCCCAAGCTTCGCCTCACTCAGATCCAGTTCCCCCAACACCTCACGCAACACGTCATCACCAATCTGGTGATGACGACTGAGGCTATACAACTCCAGGCGTTGCGCCCGCAGCGCCTTCAAGTGCAAGCGCCGTTCCAGCAAGTCCATCTGAAACGCCAAGGCCTGGGCTTCAGCGGAATCGTTGAACACCTCCAATTGATGCCGATACTCGGACATGATCCGCGCCTTGAGTTCAGCGGCCAGCGCGGATTGGGCGGCGTCCTGTGGGTTGACCTCTTCTGTCTCAAGCGCATGAATGGCCGCCTCGGCGGTTTTGCGCCAGGCGTCGCGCACTTCGTTGCGCCGCTTGTCGTCCGGGCTGGCTTCGATGCCACGCAACAAAAGTGGCAGCGCGATGCAGGCCGCAATCAACGACAGCAGAATCACCCCGGCGGCGATGAATATCAGCAGGTCGCGCTCGGGAAACGCACCGCCCCCAATGAGCATCGGCACCGACATCACACCCGCCAGCGTCACGGCCCCGCGCACGCCGCCGACGGTCAACAACCAGCAGGATCGCGCCGTCGGTACCTGGGTCACTTCACCCTTGCCGCGCAAGCGCCGCAGCAGTACCGACAACCGCCAAATGCTCTGCACCCAGACGAACCGCAAAGCCAGCAGCACCAGGAAAATCGCCACCACGTCCAGCCCGCGATACAGCAACGTCGGCCATAGCGAAGTTTCGTGACTGGCCACCGCCTTGATGATGTCCGGCAACTGCAAACCCAACAGCAGGAAGATCAAACCGTTGAAGGCGAACTCCAGCAATGACCAGACGCTACGGTTGAGCAAGCGTGTGTTGGTCTGGCGCGGCAGCAGGTCGAGCCAGCTCTGCATCATTCCCGCCGCCACTGCCGAGAGGATGCCCGACACGTCCATGCGCTCGGCCAGCACGTAGGCCGCAAACGGCAGCAGCAACATGAACACCACGTGCGTCGCCGGATCATCCCAGCCACGCGCAATCATCCACGCCCGCAAACGGCCGACCAGCCAGCTCAAGGCCACCCCAATGGCCAGACCACCCACGGCGACCATCACGAACGTCAGGCTGGCATTGGCCAGTGAAAAAACACCGGTCACCGCCGCCACCAGCGCAAACTTGAACGTCACCAGGCCCGAGGCGTCGTTCATCAGCGCCTCGCCCTGCAAAATGTGCATCAACGGGATCGGCAGTCGATTGCGGGAAATGGCCGACACCGCCACCGCATCCGTTGGCGACAGCACGGCCGCCAGGGCGAACGCCACCGGCAAGGGCACACTGGGAAGCAACCAATGAATGAAATAGCCGGCGCCGACCACGGTAAACAGCACCAACCCCACTGCCAGGGTCAGGATCGGGCCGCGCAGGTGCCAGAATTCGCGCTTGGGCATGCGCCAGCCGTCGGAGAACAACAGTGGCGGCAGGAACAGAAACAGAAACAGTTCGGGATCAAGGGTTATATGGAGGCCCAGTGTCGGCCAGGCAAGCAAGGCCCCAGCGGCAATCTGCACCAACGGCAACGGCAGCGGTACCACCCGTCCGATCAGACGCGAAACGCCGACCAGCATCAACAGGATCAGGACGGTGTAGGCGGTTTGCATAAAGCGTGGTTCCCGGACAATCGACAGCATCGAAGTGCCATATTAGCCGCTTAGACTACCGGTGGCCCTTGCACATATGTCGCACCCGGACCGCGCCAATCCCTGTGGGAGCGAGCTCGCTCCCACAGGTTTTGCGTTTTAACTCAATGCCCATGGCATAATCCGTCACCTTTATATTTACGGCACCTGCAAGGGGGGCAATTCCTTGACCGTTTCAAGCAAAACGTTGCACCTTTTCGGCATCAAAGCCTGCGACACCATGAAAAAGGCGCGCACCTGGCTCGATGAACACGCTGCCAGCTATGACTTTCATGATTACAAAGCGGTCGGAATCGACCGTGAACACCTGACCCAATGGTGCAACGAGCACGGCTGGGAAGTGGTGTTGAACCGTGCAGGCACGACCTTTCGCAAACTCGACGACGAACGCAAAGCCGATCTCGACCAGACGAAAGCCATCGAACTGATGCTCGCACAACCCTCGATGATCAAGCGCCCGGTGCTCGATCTCGGTGACCGAACCCTGATTGGCTTCAAGCCAGATATCTACGCGGCCGCGCTCAAGTAAGCAGCCCGTTCAATTTTGTTAGAGGTATACACATGTCCACTACCCTGTTCAGCCTGGCCTTCGGCGTCGGCACTCAAAACCGTCAAGGCGCATGGCTGGAAGTGTTCTACGCCGCCCCGGTACTCAAGCCATCGGCTGAAATCCTCGCCGCTATCGCACCGATCCTGGGCTACACCGAAGGCAATCAGGCCATCGCGTTCAGCACCGCCCAGGCCTCGCAACTGGCTGAAGCGCTGAAAAGCGTCGACGCTGCCCAGGCTGCCCTGCTGACCCGCCTGGCCGAGAGCCACAAGCCGCTGGTTGCCACCTTGCTGGCTGAAGACGCCCAGTTGTCGTCCACCCCTGAGGCCTACCTCAAGCTGCACCTGCTGAGCCATCGCCTGGTCAAGCCCCACGGCCTGAACCTGGCCGGGATCTTCCCGCTGCTGCCAAACGTGGCCTGGACCAGCCAGGGCGCGGTCGACCTGAGCGAACTGGCCGAACTGCAACTCGAAGCCCGTCTGCGCGGCGAGCTGCTGGAAGTGTTCTCGGTGGACAAGTTCCCGAAAATGACCGACTACGTGGTTCCGGCTGGCGTGCGTATCGCTGACGCTGCGCGTCTGCGACTGGGTGCTTACGTGGGCGAAGGCACCACCGTGATGCACGAAGGTTTCATCAACTTCAACGCCGGCACCGAAGGCCCGGGCATGATCGAAGGCCGCGTATCCGCTGGCGTCTTCGTCGGCAAGGGTTCGGACCTGGGCGGCGGCTGCTCGACCATGGGCACCCTGTCGGGTGGCGGCAACATTGTGATCAAGGTCGGCGAAGGCTGCCTGATCGGCGCCAACGCCGGTATCGGTATCCCGTTGGGCGACCGCAACACCGTCGAGTCGGGCCTGTACGTGACCGCTGGCACCAAAGTTGCGCTGCTGGACGAAAACAATCAGCTGGTCAAAGTGGTCAAGGCCCGTGAACTGGCCGGCCAGCCGGACCTGCTGTTCCGTCGCAATTCGGAGACCGGTGCCGTGGAATGCAAAACCCACAAATCGGCCATCGAACTGAACGAAGCGCTGCACGCTCACAACTAAGTGCCGCAGGCACCTGTGGGAGCGACGGTGCGACGATTCGCCTTGCTCGCGATGCTTTTTGGCGCCCTTGCGGACGCCATCGCGAGCAAGCTCGCTCCCACAAGGTCCGGTGTACATCCGCCCAAGTTCACAGGGCTGAACACATGATGATTCTCTCTCCCTGGCGTGCCGATTTTCCGGCCATCGCCGCCCTGCAACGGCAAGACCAGACCTATCTGGACAACGCCGCCACCACGCAAAAACCTCAAGCCCTGCTCGATGCCCTGGCGCATTACTACGCCAACGGCGCGGCCAACGTGCATCGGGCGCAGCATTTGCCCGGCGCCCACGCCACCCAGGCGTTCGAGGACAGCCGCCGCAAAGTCGCACAATGGCTCAATGCTGGCGATTGCGGGCAGATCATCTTTACCCACGGCGCGACGTCCGCGCTGAATCTCCTGGCCTACGGCCTGGAACATCTTTTCAATCCGGGCGACGAAATTGTCATCAGCGCCCTGGAGCATCACGCCAACCTGCTGCCGTGGCAGCAACTGGCGCACCGTCGCGAGCTGAAATTGGTGATCCTGCCGCTGGATGCCGACGGCGTGATCGACCTTGAAGCCGCCACCGGCTTGATCGGCCCACGCACGCGTCTGTTGGCCGTCAGTCAACTGTCCAACGTGATTGGCGCGTGGCAGCCGCTGCCTGAATTACTGGCACTGGCAAAGGCGCACAATGCCCTGACCGTGATCGACGGCGCCCAGGGCGTGGTCCATGGCCGCCACGACGTGCAAGCGCTGGGCTGCGACTTCTATGTATTTTCCAGCCACAAGCTCTACGGCCCCGATGGATTGGGCGTGCTGTTCGGGCGCAATACAGCGTTGCAGCAGCTGCGTCCCTGGCAGTTCGGCGGTGAAATGGTGCTCGATGCCAATTACCACGACGCACGCTTTCGCCCGGCACCGCTGGGTTTCGAGGCAGGGACGCCGCCGATTGCCAGTGTGATCGGCCTGGGAGCGACCCTGGATTACCTCGCCGGGCTCGATCATGACGCCGTGTCCCTCCATGAAGCGGCGCTGCATGCCTGTCTGCTCAGGGGCCTGGAAGCGCGCAACGGCATTCGCCTGCTGGGCAAGCCACAAGTGGCACTGGCCAGTTTCACCGTCGAGGGTGTGCATAACTCCGATCTTGCGCATTTGCTGACCGAACAAGGGATCGCGGTGCGTGCCGGCCATCACTGCGCCATGCCGCTGCTCAAGCGCTTCGAACTGGCCGGGGCGATTCGGGTGTCGTTGGCGCTGTACAACGATTCCGAAGACCTGGAGCGGTTCTTTGAAGCCCTGGATCAGGCGCTGGAGCTATTGCGATGAACCTGCCTGCCGATGCCGTGGTGGCACTCGAGACCTTTCAGAAAGCGGCCGGCTGGGAACAACGCGCACGCCTGCTGATGCAATGGGGCGAGCGCCTGCCGGCCTTGAGTGATGCGCAGATGTGCGATGCCAATCGGGTGCACGGCTGTGAAAGCCAGGTGTGGCTGATGGGTGAGTTGCGCGATGGCCATTGGCGATTCAGCGCCAATAGCGACGCGCGGTTGATTCGCGGGTTAGTGGCGTTGCTGCTGGCGCGGGTCAACGGGTTGTCCGCGGCTGAGCTGCAACAGGTGGATTTGCCGGACTGGTTCAATCAGCTTGGACTGGGGCGGCAGTTGTCCGAGTCTCGTAGCAATGGTTTGAATGCAGTGCTACAGCGGATGCGGGAGTTGGCTCTATAAAGGGGCTGCTTCGCAGCCCATCGCGAGCAGGCTCGCTCCTACAGGATCACCGAAATCCCTGTGGGAGCGAGCCTGCTCGCGATGGGGCCATCAGCCTTACAGATCAGGCCTGCGGCTTGACCCGCTCCGCCGGCCGCCGCACACCCGCCACGATCTTGTCCACAGCCTTGGTCGCCGCGACCATGCCGAACGTCGCCGTCACCATCATCACTGCGCCAAACCCGCCGGCACAGTCGAGCTTCACCCCATCACCGACAAAACTCTTCTGCAAACAAATGCTGCCATCCGGTTTCGGGTAGCGCAGTTGCTCGGTGGAAAACACGCACGGCACGCTGTAATGGCGGGTCACGGTGCGTGAGAAGCCGTAGTCGCGGCGCAGTGTGGAGCGCACTTTCGACGCCAACGGATCGTTGAACGTGCGATTGAGGTCGCAGACCTGGATCAACGTCGGGTCAATCTGCCCGCCCGCGCCGCCGGTGGTGATGATCTGGATCTTGCGCCGCTTGCACCAGGCGATCAGCGCGGCCTTGGCGTTGACGCTGTCGATGCAGTCGATCACGCAGTCGATGTTCGGCGTGATGTACTCGGCCATGGTGTCGCGGGTGACGAAGTCAGGCACCGCGTGCACCGTGCAGTCCGGATTGATCCCGCGCAGACGCTCGGCCATCACCTCGACCTTGGGCTTGCCCACCGTGCTGTCCAGCGCATGCAGTTGACGGTTGACGTTGCTCACGCAGACGTCATCCAGGTCGAACAGCGAAATCTCGCCCACCCCACAGCGAGCCATGGCTTCCGCCGCCCAGGAACCGACACCACCGACACCAACGATCGCCACATGGGCAGCCCGCAGTCGCTCCAGCCCTTCGATGCCATACAAGCGGGCGATGCCGGCAAACCGCGGATCTTCTGTACTCATGACCATTACCTAAAAAACCGGCGCGTATTATACGGCCAGACGGTAACAAGTCCTACACAGAGCGGCGACATAGCCTACAAATCGATGGCGATAAGCCCTACAGCAAAAATGACAGAACTTTAGCGAATACAGATTGCCCAACGTCCGGCATTTCCCTGTCCGCTGTACGGTCAGAGAACCGCCGGTGTAGGATGCGCGCCCTTTACGGCCGCCGACCGTCCCCTCGTTCCACAGCCTTTGGAACCCGAAATAGCTATGTCATCGCGTAAATTTGGACTCAACCTGGTCGTGGTGCTCGCCATCGCTGCCTTGTTTACCGGCTTCTGGGCGCTGATCAACCGCCCGGTCACCGCCCCCAACTGGCCTGAACAGATCTCCGGCTTCTCGTACTCGCCATTCCAGCAGGGCCAGTTCCCGCAGAAAGACCAGTACCCGACCGACGATCAAATGCGTCGCGACCTGGAGATCATGAGCAAGCTGACGGACAACATCCGCATCTACTCGGTCGATGGCACCCTGCAGAACATCCCGAAACTGGCGGAAGAGTTCGGCTTGCGGGTGACCCTGGGGATCTGGATCAGCCCGGACCAGGAACGCAACGAACGGGAAATCACCCGCGCCATTGAAATCGCCAACTCCTCGCGCAGCGTGGTTCGCGTGGTGGTCGGCAACGAGGCCATTTACCGCAAGGAAATCACCGCCCAGGAACTCAGCGTCATGCTCGATCGCGTGCGTGCTGCCGTGAAAGTGCCGGTGACCACGTCCGAACAGTGGCACGTGTGGGAAGAACACCCGGAACTGGCCAGGCACGTCGACCTGATCGCCGCGCACATCCTGCCTTACTGGGAGTTCGTCCCGATGGACAAGGCCGGGCAGTTCGTCCTCGACCGCGCCCGCGACCTGAAAAAGATGTTCCCGAAAAAACCACTGCTGCTGTCCGAGGTGGGCTGGCCGAGCAACGGCCGCATGCGCGGTGGCGCCGATGCCTCCCCGGCGGACCAGGCGATCTACCTGCGAACCCTGGTCAACAAGCTCAACCGCCAGGGTTTCAACTACTTCGTGATCGAAGCGTTCGACCAGCCGTGGAAAGCCAGCGACGAAGGTTCCGTCGGCGCCTATTGGGGCGTGTTCAACGCCGCGCGCCAGCAGAAGTTCAACTTCGAAGGCCCGGTGGTAGCGATTCCGCAATGGCGCGTGTTGGCCATTGGTTCGGTGGTATTGGCGCTGTTGTCGCTGACCCTGCTGATGATCGACGGCTCGGCCCTGCGCCAGCGTGGCCGTACCTTCCTGACCTTCATTGCGTTCCTGTGCGGTTCGGTGCTGGTGTGGATCGGTTACGACTACAGCCAGCAATACAGCACCTGGTTCAGCCTGACGGTGGGCTTTTTGCTCGCCCTCGGTGCGCTCGGGGTGTTTATCGTGCTGCTGACCGAAGCCCATGAACTGGCCGAAGCAGTGTGGGTGCACAAGCGCCGGCGCGAGTTCCTGCCGGTCGAAGGCGACTCCAGCTATCGCCCGAAAGTGTCGATTCACGTGCCTTGCTACAACGAGCCGCCGGAGATGGTCAAACAGACCCTCAACGCCCTGGCCAACCTCGACTATCCGGACTTCGAAGTCCTGATCATCGACAACAACACCAAGGACCCGGCGGTCTGGGAACCGGTGCGCGATTATTGCGAAACCCTCGGCCCGCGCTTCAAGTTCTTCCACGTGGCACCGCTGGCCGGCTTCAAGGGCGGCGCGCTGAACTACCTGATCCCGCACACCGCCAAGGATGCCGAAGTGATCGCGGTGATCGACTCCGATTACTGCGTGCACCCGAACTGGCTCAAGCACATGGTGCCGCACTTCGCCGACCCGAAAATCGCCGTGGTGCAGTCGCCGCAGGATTACCGCGACCAGAACGAAAGCACCTTCAAGAAGCTCTGCTACGCGGAATACAAGGGTTTCTTCCACATCGGCATGGTCACCCGCAACGACCGTGACGCGATCATCCAGCACGGCACCATGACCATGACCCGTCGCTCGGTGCTCGAAGAACTGGGCTGGGCCGACTGGTGCATCTGTGAGGACGCCGAACTGGGTCTGCGGGTATTCGAAAAAGGCCTGTCGGCGGCGTATTACCACACCAGCTACGGCAAAGGCCTGATGCCCGATACCTTTATCGACTTCAAGAAACAGCGTTTCCGCTGGGCCTACGGCGCGATTCAGATCATCAAGCGCCACACCGCCAGCCTGCTGCGCGGCAAGGACACCGAGCTGACCCGTGGCCAGCGTTACCACTTCCTCGCTGGCTGGTTGCCGTGGGTGGCGGACGGCATGAACATCTTCTTCACCGTTGGCGCGCTGTTGTGGTCGGCGGCGATGATCATCGTGCCGCAACGGGTCGATCCGCCGCTGCTGATTTTCGCAATCCCGCCATTGGCGCTGTTCGTGTTCAAGGTCGCCAAGATCATCTTCCTCTACCGTCGTGCGGTCGGAGTGAACCTGAAGGACGCCTTCTGCGCGGCGCTGGCCGGTCTGGCGCTGTCCCACACCATCGCCAAAGCGGTGTTGTACGGCTTCTTCACCAGCAGCATTCCGTTCTTCCGCACGCCGAAGAATGCCGATAACCACGGCTTCTGGGTGGCGATTTCGGAAGCCCGGGAAGAGATGTTCATCATGTTGCTGTTGTGGGGCGCTGCCTTGGGGATCTTCCTGGTGAACGGCATGCCGAGCAACGACATGCGCTTCTGGGTGACCATGCTGCTGGTGCAGTCGCTGCCGTACCTGGCGGCGTTGATCATGGCGTTCCTGTCGTCGCTGCCGAAACCGACCGCCGAGCCTGAAACGGCACCTGTCGTCTAAATCTGCGCGGATGCACTAAACGGCGGCCAATGGTCGCCGTTTTGCTTTAAGATAAGCGCCATTTTGCGGGGCTTGGCTTAGGGCCAGACCCAATACCTGTGGGAGCGAGCCTGCTCGCGATGAGGCCGTCACATTCAACCATTATGTTGACAGTGACATTGCTATCGCGAGCAGGCTCGCTCCCACATTTACAGCTTCCGGAGTTTTCCATGACGGCCCACGCCGACCTTTCGCCGACCCTCCAACTCGCCATCGACCTGATCCGCCGTCCGTCCGTGACGCCGATCGACGCCGATTGCCAGAAGCAGATGATGCAGCGCCTGGGCGATGCCGGTTTCACCCTGGAACCGATGCGCATCGAAGATGTGGATAACTTCTGGGCCACCCATGGCCAGGACGACGGTCCGGTGCTGTGCTTCGCCGGCCACACCGACGTGGTCCCGACCGGCCCGGTGACGGCCTGGCAGATCGAACCGTTCAACGCGCTGATCGACGAACACGGCATGCTCTGCGGCCGTGGCGCCGCCGACATGAAAGGCAGCCTCGCCGCCATGACCGTCGCCTCCGAGCGTTTTGTCGCCGACTACCCGAATCACAAGGGCAAAGTCGCCTTCCTGATCACCAGCGACGAAGAAGGCCCGGCGCACCACGGCACCAAGGCCGTGGTCGAACGCCTCGCCGCGCGCAAGGAACGTCTGGACTGGTGCATCGTCGGCGAACCGTCGAGCACCACCCTGGTGGGTGACGTGGTCAAGAACGGCCGTCGCGGCTCCCTTGGCGCCAAGCTGACCGTGCACGGTGTGCAGGGCCACGTGGCCTACCCGCACCTGGCGAAGAACCCGATCCACCTCGCTGCCCCGGCCCTGGCCGAACTGGCTGCCGAGCACTGGGATCACGGTAACGATTTCTTCCCGCCGACCAGTTTCCAGATCTCCAACGTCAATTCCGGCACCGGCGCGACCAACGTGATCCCCGGTGACCTGGTGGCGGTGTTCAACTTCCGCTTCTCCACCGAGTCCACCGTCGAAGGCCTGCAAAAGCGCGTCGCCGACATCCTCGACAAGCATGGCCTGGACTGGCACATCGACTGGGCGCTGTCCGGCCTGCCGTTCCTCACCGAACCGGGCGCGCTGCTCGACGCGGTGTCGGCGAGCATCAAGGACATCACCGGTCGTGAAACCAAGGCGTCCACCAGCGGTGGTACCTCCGACGGCCGCTTCATCGCGACCATGGGTACCCAAGTGGTTGAGCTGGGCCCGGTCAACGCGACCATCCACCAGGTCAACGAACGCGTGCTGGCCGCCGATCTCGACGTGCTGACCGAGATCTACTACCAGACCCTGATCAAGTTGCTCGCCTGATGCTTGCGTGCCCGATCTGCAGTGAGCCGCTGAATGCGGTGGACAACGGCGTGGCCTGCCCCGCCGGGCATCGTTTCGACCGCGCGCGCCAGGGTTACTTGAACCTGCTGCCGGTGCAGCACAAGAACAGCCGCGACCCTGGGGATAACCAGGCGATGGTCGAAGCCCGCCGCGACTTTTTGAATGCCGGGCACTACGCCCCGGTGGCCAAGCGTCTGGCGGAGCTGGCTGCTGGTTATGCACCGCAGCACTGGCTGGACATCGGTTGTGGCGAGGGTTACTACACCGCGCAAATCGCCGAAGCCCTGCCGGATGCCGAAGGTTATGCCCTGGACATCTCCCGCGAAGCGGTCAAACGCGCCTGCAAACGCAACCCGCAGCTCACCTGGTTGATCGCCAGCATGGCACGAGTTCCACTGGCGCCAGGCAGCTGTCAGTTCCTCGCCAGTGTCTTCAGCCCCCTGGATTGGGAAGAAGCCAAGCGCCTGCTCAGCCCCGGCGGCGGCCTGATGAAGGTCGGGCCTACCAGCGGCCACCTGATGGAACTGCGTGAGCGGCTGTACGACGAAGTCCGCGAGTACATTGACGACAAGCATCTGGACCTGGTACCGAAAGGCATGGCGCTGGCGCACAGCGAGACGTTGACGTTCAAGCTGACGCTGGACAAGCCGCAGGACCGCGCCAACCTGCTGGCGATGACGCCCCATGGCTGGCGTGCCAGCGCCGAGCGCCGGACAGCGGTTATCGAACAGGCCGAGCCGTTCGAGACCACCGTATCAATGCGCTACGATTATTTCGTTCTTCAATAACTTTTGGTTCCGGGCGAGTGCCCGAGACCGGCTAAATCCGCGAATGGATTTTTCAGACCCGCAGTGAGGACATCCATGCGCCAACCCGATATCGAGATTTACCTGAAAGACGCCGACGTCGACCACAAGGCCATTTCCGCCTGGCTCGGTGCGGCATTGGGCCCGTGCACCGATTGGGTCCAGAAGGGCCAAACCTACAAGTGCAAGGCCGGCAACGTGCCAGTGACCTGGCTGCCAAAAGCCGTCGGCAAGTGGAACAGCCTGTACCTGGAAAGCGACCAGACCCCGTGGGACGACGACATCGCCTGCGCCCGCGCCGCGTTTGCCGCGCTGAACGTGGAAGTGCGTTGCGCACCGGGCACCTGGGTCGAGGAAGAAGGTGAAGAGACCGCCGATCGCTGGATTCGCATCAGCGTCGATGGTGAAGAAGAGATCACCTGGAAAACAGCTTAACAACTGATTTGGGTATGCCTCAAATGGCCTGCCCAAAGAAGGTCCACTGTGGGAGCGAGCCTGCTCGCTCCCACAGTGGTTTTGTGTGATTACAGACCTACAACATCCTCAGCCTGCAACCCCTTCTGCCCTTCCACCACCGCGTATTCAACCTGCTGGCCCTCGGCCAATGAACGGTGGCCTTCACCGCGAATCGCGCGGTAGTGCACGAATACGTCCACCCCGTCCTCGCGCTGAATGAAGCCGTAGCCCTTGGCGTCGTTGAACCACTTCACATTGCCGGTTTCGCGTGTTGCCATTTGTTCATACTCCCTTTTTATTATTGATTGGGCTTTTCGCAGGAAAGCCTCGGGAACGTCAGCCTGCGCATACCGGTCCCATGAGGGCAACGGCGACAGAGCGCCGAGTATATGACAGACGTTAAAACTCTCAACAGGAGTTTACTTCCGCGCTTTTTTGCCGATTTTCGACGAATCCGGCACACTATCGGCCGCCCGAGCATTTGCTTGGTTTTATTCACTCACGCAGAAGCCGTATGACCCGCTCCCCGTTCCGCCGTCTTGTGTTTGGCACCCTGCGCCGACTGTTGTACCTCTGGGTTCGCTCCGAGACGATCAACCAGTCGTCGTTCACCCTCAACCTCGACCGCAGTCGTCCGGTGTTCTACGTCCTGCAAAACCCTTCGCTGACCGACCTCGCCGTGGTCGACACCGAGTGCAGCAAGGCCGGCCTGCCACGCCCGGTGCTGCCGGTGTCGGTGGGCAACCTGCTGGAGCCTGCCGCGTTCTTCTACCTGACGCCGGACCCGGACTGGCTCGGCCGCCAGGACAAGCGCGGCGCACCGCCGACACTGACCCGCCTGGTCAGCGCCCTGAGCCAGAACGCCGCCGAAGACGCGCAGATCATTCCGGTCAGCGTGTTCTGGGGCCAGTCGCCAGACAGCGAAAACAGCCCATGGAAACTCCTGTTCGCCGACAGCTGGGCCGTTACCGGGCGCCTGCGGCGCTTGCTGAGCGTCATCGTGCTGGGACGCAAGACCCGCGTGCAGTTCTCCGCGCCGATCCACCTGCGCGAACTGATCGAACACGACAAAGGCCACGAGCGCACCGTGCGCATGGCCCAGCGCATCCTGCGGGTGCACTTTCGCAACCTGAAGGCCGCGGTGATCGGCCCGGACATTTCCCACCGCCGCAATCTGGTCAAAGGCTTGCTCAACCAGCCACAGGTCAAACAAGCGATCCTCGACGAAGCCGAGCGCGAGAACATCTCGCCGGAGAAAGCCAAAGCCCAGGCGCTGCGCTACGGTAACGAAATCGCCTCGGACTACACCTACACTGCGATCCGTTTTATGGAAGTGGTGCTGAGCTGGTTCTGGAACAAGATCTACGACGGCATCAAGGTCAACCACATCGAGGGCGTGCAGAAGGTCGCCCAGGGTCACGAAGTGATCTACGTGCCGTGCCACCGCAGCCACATCGACTATCTGCTGCTGTCCTATCTACTGTTCCGCAACGGCCTGACCCCTCCGCACATTGCCGCGGGCATCAACCTGAACATGCCCGTGATCGGCGGCCTGCTGCGTCGCGGCGGCGCGTTTTTCATGCGCCGCACGTTCAAGGGCAACCCGCTGTACACCTCGGTGTTCAACGAATACCTGCACACCCTGTTCACCAAGGGTTTCCCGGTGGAATATTTCGTCGAGGGTGGCCGCTCGCGCACCGGGCGCATGCTGCAACCGAAGACCGGGATGCTGGCGATCACCCTGCGCAGCTTCCTGCGCTCATCACGCATGCCCATCGTGTTCGTGCCGGTGTACATCGGCTACGAGCGCGTATTGGAAGGTCGAACCTATCTTGGCGAGTTGCGCGGTGCGGCCAAGAAGAAAGAGTCGATCTTCGATATTTTCAAAGTCATCGGCGCGCTCAAACAGCGCTTCGGCCAGGTGGCGGTGAACTTCGGCGAGCCGATCAAACTGGCGGAATTCCTCGACGGCGAACAGCCGGACTGGCGCCAACAGGAACTCGGCCCGCAATTCAGACCCGCCTGGCTCAACGAAACCACCAATCGTCTTGGCGAGAAAGTCGCCCGGCATCTGAACGAAGCGGCGGCGATCAACCCGGTCAACCTGGTGGCACTGGCGCTGCTGTCGACCACCCGACTAGCGCTGGATGACCGGGCTATGGCGCGGGTGCTGGACCTGTACCTGGCGCTGCTGCGCAAGGTGCCGTACTCGCCGCACACCACCCTGCCGGAAGGCGATGGCCGGGCGCTGATCGAGCACGTGAAGGACATGGACCTGCTGTCCGAGCAGAGCGATGCGTTGGGCAAGATCCTGTACCTGGACGAGCAGAACGCCGTCCTGATGACCTACTACCGCAACAACGTGCTGCACATCTTCGCCCTGCCGGCGCTATTGGCAAGCTTCTTCCAGAGCGCTTCGCGCATGAGCCGCGAACAGATCCTGCGCTACACCCGCGCGCTGTACCCGTACCTGCAAGCGGAGCTGTTCATTCGCTGGTCGCTGGACGAACTGGATGCGGTGATCGATCAATGGCTGGAGGCGTTCGTCGAGCAAGGCCTGCTGCGTTTCGAAAACGACGTGTACCTGCGTCCGGCGCCAAGCTCGCGGCATTTCGTGTTGCTGACACTGCTGTCGAAAAGCATCGCCCAGACTTTGCAGCGCTTCTACATGACCGTGTCCCTGCTGCTCAACAGTGGCCAGAACAGCATCAGCGCCGAAGAGCTGGAGGACTTGTGCACGGTCATGGCCCAGCGCCTGTCGATCCTGCATGGCCTGAACGCCCCCGAATTCTTCGACAAAAGCCTGTTCCGCCACTTCATCCAGACCATGCTCGACCTCGACGTGCTCAAACGTGATGAAGCGGGCAAGCTGAGCTATCACGAACTGCTCGGTGAACTGGCTGAAGGTGCGGCCAAACGGGTGTTGCCAGCGGAGATTCGCTTGTCGATTCGGCAGGTGGCGTTGCATCGGAGTGAGGATGCGGCGGAGCAGAACATCAACAGCCTCCGGTAAACATCGGAAACTACGTCACCGAACAGGCCTTTAGCGGCTTATTTGAAATGATCGGTAAACAGGAAGAAACCATCCGCCAGAACCCGGCGGCTGCGGCGACCAGCCTGGCGCAGAAGATATTTGGGACGTTGTAATTTTTAGCTGACGGCAACACCAGAGAAGCCCCCTGAACCTGTGAAGGCCAGCGGTTTTTTTTGCGTTACATCGCAGTGAAGATGCGGCGGAGTTGGTGACGCCACTATGCCCCTCGAGTATTTGGCAGAAGTAAGAACATTTCTCCCAGATCAAACCCGCTCTTCGTCCCAGATTGCAGGAATTGCCCTACATAAAAATCTTGGTATCGATTCTACGGTTAGCACTCGTCAATACCGACGGTTCTTTGAAAGGGAAATCAAAATGAATAGCGAAAAAGAAATTACCGGCAACGTGATTTATCTCGAAAAAGTTGGCCTTCTGCCTGGCTCGACCCTCCATGTCAGCTTAGTGGATGTCACTCAGCCAAATGCTCTAAAAACACTGGCTACAGAGATCTATTCCAATGTGAATCAAGATGCCATGGACTACACATTGAGTTGCGAGCTTGCAAAACTGCAGTACGGGCACACCTACTCCATCAGTGCAAGCATCCTCTATGAAGACCAAGTGGTCTTCACCTCCACGGAACATGCCCCGCTGGATTTGAGCGCGGAGTTTTTGTGGGTCAAAGATGTGGTGGTGAGCATCGTTAGTGTTTCGCCAGGCGCATAACCGGCAGTTTTGCTGAAATTGTCGTTGGCGCCGCCCGTCCCCAGGTGCCAACGACAACCCGTGTCCAACACGGCCTGAGTTGGACACGCCGGTCATTGGACAATTGATGCGACGAAAACAGCAATAGCACCTGAAACCTGACATTTTCCTGATAATTGACGGAAAGCATGGATATTTCCGTTTTATTCACACTACAAACCAATTGCCCAAGAAGATACCGACATCTTCTTGAGTCCCGTGGACTGCATTGCAGTCGAAAAAAACTGGATGCCCTGGACTGGTTAACCCGCCGATTCAAAGTTGTCTGTGACGCTGGTTGAAAAGACTATCGACGAAAACGGCCTGGTAACACCCAACATCCGGACTTGAAGTATCGCTGGATGGTAAAGTTTTTTATCTGCAAACTGGCGAATGTCGGCGCCGATCTTCTTCAAACGCCAATGACAAGGATCCGCTTCATGAAAAAACTCTCCGTACTCGGACTTGCTGTCTTGCTAAGCGCCTGTCAATCCATGCAATCTGCTCCGAAGGCCAGCCTCGACGGCGAAGTCTTTTACCTGCAACGCAGCGCCCTGCCCCCCACCGCCATCCTGAGCGTGAGCTTGCAGGACGTGTCCCTGGCCGACGCGCCGGCAGTGGTCATCGACGAACAGAAGTCTCAGGTCAAAGGTCAGGTGCCCCTGCCATTCCATCTGAGTTACGATCCGGCCCTGGTCAAACCGGGTCATCGCTACTCCGTCAGCGCGCGTATTGAAGTTGACGGCAAGTTGCTGTTCATCACCACCGAACATCATGCCGTGCAGCTCGACGACAAAGACCCGCAGCCCCTGAAAATCCGCGTCGACGCCGTCCGCTAAATTCATCCTTCGAACAAGGAAGCTCTCATGCTCCGCCCTACACTTCGCTTTGCTGGCCTGTGCGCAGGCTTGATGATCTCCGCCAGCGCCCTGGCGCTGTCCCTCAGCGACTTGTCGCAGAAAGACGCCACCGGCGGGCTCAAGGACGCGCTGACCCAAGGCGCACAACTGGCCGTAAAACAACTCGGCACCCCGGGTGGTTTCAGCAACGACCCGGACGTGAAAATCGAACTGCCGGGCAAGCTGGGCAAGGTCGCGAGCAAGATGAAACAGTTCGGCATGGGCGACCAGGTCGATGAACTGGAAGCCAGCATGAACAAAGCGGCCGAAACCGCCGTGACCCAGGCCCAGCCAATCCTCGTCGATGCCGTGAAGAAAATGACCGTGGAAGATGCCAAGGGCATCCTCAGCGGCGGCAACGACTCGGCCACTCAGTACCTGAACAAGACCAGCCGCGAACAGATCCGTGCCAGGTTCCTGCCCATCGTCAAGCAAGCCACTGACAAGGTTGGCCTGGCCCAGCAGTACAACTCGTTCGCCGGACAAGCGGCGACCATGGGCGTAGTGGATGCGAAGAATGCCAACGTCGAAAACTACGTCACCGAGCAGGCGTTGAATGGCTTGTTCGAGATGATCGGCAAACAGGAAGAAACCATCCGCCAGAACCCGGCGGCTGCGGCGACCAGTTTGGCGAAGAAGGTGTTTGGCACGCTCTGAGCCGCGATACAAACCCTGTGGGAGCAGGCTTGCTCCCACAAAGGTTCAGACCGCTGATACGGGCCTTAGAAAGAACACCCACTCGCGCCCCATCTTGCGTTTCTCGAACAGCTTCAACGCGACCAGCCCATTTAGCGTGGCTGATGCTGTGTTGTAGGAACAACCCAGATTCTCCTTCACATTGACCGCCGTGAACTCCTTGGCCATTCCGCTTCTGGCCACTTGAAACAACGCCCGCTGTTTCTCGGTGAGCTGGTCGAGAAAACCACTTTCACGCAACCAGCAATCAAATTGCTGCGCATCGTCCAGACTTTTCCGATACGTCCCGGTAAAACTGCCCACAGCCCGCAACACCACCGAACACTGGAAATCGATGAAGTACGTCAGATCCAGGTCATCCGCCTCGGTATTCAAATACGACCGCCCGTACTTCAACGGTGCATTGCGCAACAAAACACTGATGGCGATGTAGCGAAATGCCGAGAAGTCATTTTTGAACATGAACCAGTAAAACAACGCGCGCGCTACCCGACCGTTACCGTCGCGAAAGGGATGCTCGTAACCCAAGACAAAATGCAGCGCGATGGCTTTGATCAATGGATGAAGGTAGTCCGCTTGATGAGGGTTGTTGTGGGGTTGGTTGATCCACTTGGCCAGCACCTGCAAACGTGACACGAGCCCTGTTGCAGGCGGTGGCGAATGTACGGTGTTGCCCTCGCCATCCTGGACTACGACGTCATCGTTGGCCCTGAACGCTCCTGGCGAGTACTGCGAATCGTCGATTCCCTCGACGCCAACTCGATGCATGGCTGCAATCAGTTCAAGGCTCAGTGGCTCGTAACGCTGCTCCCAGGCGAAGTTCATCATCTTGAAGTTACCGATGACCATTCGCTCATCCGGCGTGCGCGGCGAACGATGGCGCTTAAGCATGTCCTTGGCCACCCGCATCGTGGTGGCCGCACCTTCGAGCTGGCTGCTGCTGATGGCCTCGTCTTCGATCAGATCATTGAGCAGATAGCTGAAATGAGCACGCTCGCCGATCTGGCCGGTCATGTATTCCAGCACTGCGGTTGTCGCCTGACGATCCACTACGGAAATGGCTTTTTGCGCCTGCGGCGTCAGCATGAATTTCAGCCAGCACGCCGGTTCACCCAATGGCAAAAGGTTCGAATACTGTGCAGTCCGCGCTTTCTTGACCAAGGCCCAGCACAGGTTCGAATCCAGTCCAGGTGCCCAGCGGTAGCGCAATGAATCGAACGGCAGGTAACGCCCCTGATCGTCCAGGGGCTTGAGCAAAGCGAGGTATTGCGAAAGGCGTTCCTTGTGGGGCGATCGCAACAGCCGATCAAACACCGGATCGGACCGCCCCCTCAATGTGGGTGGATTTTTCATGGCGCTGTCTCAAACATGCGTGAAACTGGGTCCTGAGTACAACACCTGAGCTTTTTAGCCTCAATATCAGACGGGTCCGAGATCAATGTAGGAACAATGAAGGCCCGCTGGTTGGTACAGGTTCAGCGGGCTTCTTCCCTTGGCTATTGCTGCGGATCCAGCTGATCGAGGACGCGGTTCACTGATAGCTGCGCCAGAACAATCATCTGCTGAATGCCGAGTGCAAGATTGCAGGTTGGGCCGCTCAGGATGGACGACAGTTCGGTTGCCATCACATTCGCTGAGGCAAGGGTTTCGTAGGCATGGACTAGGAGAGTTTCGGAATTGACGCCTGGGCGGATGGTGAAAATTGGGCAGGGGCGGTATGAAGTTCTCGTTTGCTTTTCGGATTCGGAGGCAGAGTAATCAGGACTGTCATTGATCATTGCGAAGCTCCCAAAGTAGGCGCCTAACGACTATTCGCGGGCTTGCAGTCCCGGCCGCTGAATTGGCAGCGACGGACAAAGGCTAGAGATCGTGCTTCCGACGGGCAAGCTGAAAGTCTTGTGGGAATGGTCTGAATGTTTGATTGGACGATAAACACTTTTGACTGATAAGCCGTCATCGCGAGCAGGCTCGCTCCCACAATTAGATCGGGTACATCTGTGAGGGATTGGTCGGCTGGCAGGCCGCCATCGCGAGCAAGCTCGCTCCCACAGAAAAGCAAAAGCACAGCAGCACACACCACCGCGTCGCTCTTCACCACTCATCAGGCCGAGCGTTAGCTCGCCTGCAGCTTTTGATCTTGATCCACCCGCCCCCTCGGGAGGCTGAGTGGAGGTGTTCATCCGGGGATTGGCGCGCAGCGCCGTTCGACGCAGTCGAACTCATTGCATGTAGGTCGCAGCGAAGCCGACCGGAGGGCAATGCCCCCGGATGAATACCGGAGCGAAGGAACCCCGAGCCCAGGCGAGGGGCCGTACGTTCGGGGCGAGCGTTTTTTTGCTTACTTTTTTTAGGCGCTTGTAAAAAAAGTGAGTCGCCGTCAGGGCGAAACCACCAGCCGCCGTTACCGAAGAAATGGATATGCACTCGGTCAAACGGTCTCCTTCCTGACCCGGAACCAAGCCGCATACAACGCCGGCAAAAACAGCAGCGTCAACGCCGTGGCCACAATCAACCCCCCCATGATCGCCACCGCCATCGGCCCGAAAAACACACTGCGCGACAACGGAATCATCGCCAACACCGCCGCCATCGCCGTCAGCACAATCGGCCGGAACCGCCGCACCGTCGCCTCGATGATCGCCTGCCAAGGCTTCAACCCCGCCGCGATATCCTGCTCGATCTGATCCACCAGAATCACCGAGTTACGCATGATCATCCCCGACAACGCGATGGTCCCCAGCATGGCCACGAAACCGAACGGCTGGCGAAACACCAACAGAAACAGCGTCACCCCGATCAACCCCAGCGGCGCCGTCAGGAACACCATCGCCGTGCGCGAAAAACTTCGCAGCTGCAGCATCAGCAAGGTCAACACCACCACAATGAACAACGGCACCCCGGCCTTCACCGAGTTCTGTCCGCGCGCCGAGTCTTCCACCGTGCCACCGACATCCAGCAAGTAGCCATCCGGCAATTCAGCGCGGATCGAATCGAGGGTCGGCATGATCTGCTGTACCAGCGTCGCCGGTTGCTCCTTGCCATAGATGTCAGCGCGAACGGTCACGTTGGGCAGACGGTTGCGGTGCCAGATGATGCCCTCCTCGAAGCCGTATTCCAGGGTCGCGATCTGCGACAGCGCGACACTGCGACCGTTATCGGTCGGTACCGCCAGACTCGGCAGCAATGACAACTCGGTGCGTTCATGCAAGGTGCCGCGCAACAGGATCTCGATCAACTCGTTGTCTTCACGGTACTGGCTGACACTGGAACCGGTCAGGGAGCTTTGCAGGAACCTCGACAGGTTCGCCGTGCTCACGCCCAGCGCCCGCGCGCGGTCCTGATCGATGTTCAGGTAGACAACCTTGCTCGGCTCCTCCCAATCCAGGTGGACGTTGACCACATGCGGGTTCTCGCGAACCTTGGCTGCGACTTTGCGCGCCAGCGCCCGCACTTCCTCGATGTGCTCCCCGGTCACGCGGAACTGCACCGGATAGCCAACCGGCGGACCGTTTTCCAGGCGCGTGACCCGCGAACGCAGCACCGGGAATTGCTCGTTGAGGGTTGCGATCAACCAGGTTCGCAGGGTTTCCCGTTCTTCGATGGTTTTCGCCAGGACGACAAACTGGGCGAAGCTCGCCGCCGGCAGCTGTTGATCCAGCGGCAGGTAGAAACGCGGCGAACCGGTACCGACATAGGCCACGTAATTGTCGATCCCGGCCTTGTCCTTGAGCAGCGCTTCGAGGCGCTTGACCTCGTCGGCGGTGTTGCTCAGCGAAGCGCCTTCGGCCAGTTTCAGATCGACCATCAACTCCAGGCGACCCGATGCCGGGAAGAACTGCTGCGGCACAAAGCGGAACAGCACGATGGAGCCAATGAACAACAGCACGGTCGCCAGGATCACGGTTTTGCGCCAGCGCACGCACCACTCCACCAGACGCCGGACGCGC
The DNA here is from genome assembly GCF_057839025.1 of Pseudomonas sp. KH_046_1. NCBI lineage: Bacteria > Pseudomonadati > Pseudomonadota > Gammaproteobacteria > Pseudomonadales > Pseudomonadaceae > Pseudomonas > Pseudomonas sp. KH_046_1. Next base: position 1,271,673 of record NZ_CM174481.1, on the reverse strand, counting down.
TGATAAAACGGCGTGGCATACGGATCGGGCTGGCCGGCACCGTGTTTGGCGGCATGAATCTTCGCCAGGTCCGGAAGAAGTTTTTCCCCGAGGTACGGCACGAACACCACCGCGGCCACCCACGACGCCAATAGCGCGATGGTAACCACCTCGAAGATCGAACGGGTGTATTCGCCCGTACCCGATTGCGCCGTGGCAATCGGCAGGAAGCCGGCCGCGGTGATCAGCGTACCGGTGAGCATCGGGAACGCGGTACTGGTCCAGGCATAACTCGCCGCTTTGACCCGGTCGAAGCCCTGCTCCATTTTGATCGCCATCATTTCCACGGCGATGATCGCGTCGTCCACCAGCAAGCCCAGTGCCAGTACCAGCGCGCCGAGGGAGATCTTGTGCAGGCCGATGCCGAGGTAATACATGCAGGCGAACGTCATCGCCAGCACCAGCGGAATCGCCAGGGCCACCACCATGCCAGTGCGCACGCCGAGGGAGAAGAAGCTCACCAGCAACACAATGGCCAGCGCCTCGACCAGCACTTGCACGAACTCGCCAACACCGGTTTTCACCGCAGCCGGTTGGTCGGAAACCTTGCGCAGCTCCATACCGGCCGGGAGGTTTTTCTGGATGCGGGCGAACTCGATTTCCAGCGCCTTGCCCAGTACCAGAATGTCACCGCCGTCCTTCATCGCCACCGCGAGGCCGATGGCGTCCTGCGCCATGAAGCGCATGCGCGGCGCCGGTGGATCGTTGAAACCACGGCGCACGTCGGCCACGTCGGAGATGCGGAAGGTGCGATCACCGACGCGGATCGGGAAGTTCTTGATCTCTTCGACCGTCTGAAAATTCCCCGTTACCCGTAGCTGCAATCGCTCGCTGCTGGTTTCGAAGAAACCTGCCGTGGACACCGCATTCTGCTCTTCAAGGGCTTGCTGGACGGCCGCCAGCGGCAAGCCGAGGGTGGCGAGCTTGACATTGGAGAGCTCGATCCAGATTTTCTCGTCTTGCACCCCCAGCAGTTCGACCTTGCCCACATCCTTGACCCGCTGCAGCTGGATCTGGATGCGGTCGGCATAATCCTTGAGCACGGCGTAGTCGAAACCCTCACCGGTCAGGGCGTAGATATTGCCGAACGTGGTGCCGAATTCATCGTTGAAGAACGGCCCCTGAATCCCCGGCGGCAGGGTATGGCGGATGTCGCTGATTTTCTTGCGCAGCTGATACCAGAGCTCCGGTATCTCCACCGAGTGCATGGAGTCGCGCGCGATGAAGGTCACCTGGGATTCGCCGGGGCGGGAGAACGACATGATGCGTTCGTATTCGCCGGTTTCCATCAGCTTCTTTTCGATGCGTTCGGTGACCTGGCGCGAGACTTCCTCGGCAGTCGCTCCCGGCCAGTTGGTGCGAATCACCATCGCTTTGAAAGTGAACGGCGGGTCTTCGCTTTGGCCGAGCTTGGTGTAGGAAAGTGCGCCGACAACGGCCAGCAACAGCATCAGGAAAAGGACGATCTGGCGATTACGCAGCGCCCACTCGGAAACGTTGAAGCGCATCGGGGCTTACTCCTTGTCCGCCAGATTGACCACGCGATTGGAGCGATCCACCGGGCGCACCTGCTGCCCTTCGAGAAGCACATGGACACCAGCGGCCACCACCCAGTCGCTGGCGTTGAGCCCTTCAAGCACCGGTACGGTTTTCTCACCGAAGGCACCGACCCGCACCGGGGCTTTTTTCAAGGTGTTGTTGGCGCTGACGACCCAGACATAGGTCACGCCGTTTTCCGCCGTCAGCGCAGACAGAGGAACGGACAGAGGAACGACGTCGGCGGCCTGCACGAACACTCGGGCGCTCTGGCCCAGTTCGACAGGAGCCTTGCCGGAACTGAAGGCAATGCGGGCCGCGAAGGTGCGCGATTTTGGATCAGCCGACGGCGACAGTTCACGGATACGCCCTTCGAATCGCTGATCGGGTTGGGTCCAGAGTTCCACCGACACCGGCTCACCGACCTTGAAGCGACCGAAGTTCTGCTCCGGCAGGCTGATCAAGACTTCACGCTCGCCATCGGTTGCCAGTGTGAACACCGTTTGCCCGGCGGCCACAACTTGCCCAACTTCCACCAGACGCTTGGCCACGACGCCGTCCTGCGGCGCACGCAACACGGCGTAACTGGCCTGGTTATTGGAGACGTTGAATTCGGCTTTGATCTGCTTGAGGCGCGCTTCACCGGAGCGGTAGAGGTTTTCATGATTGTCGTACTGCGAACGACTGACCAGTTGACGCTCCATCAGGGTTTTATAGCGATCGCGCTCGGCACGCACCATGCTCAAATTGGCTTCGGCGGCAGCGACCTGAGCGCGTGTGGCCTCCAGTTGCAGGCGCACATCCTGGGGATCGAGTTCCGCCAAGGGTTGATCGGCCTTGACCCGCTGCCCTTCCTCGACCAGTCGTCGGCTGACTTTGCCGCCGATACGGAACGCCAGGTCCGGCTCATACCGCGCGCGAACTTCACCGGGATAGCTTTCCATGGCCTGCGCCGAAGGCTCTGGCTGGACCACCATGGCCGGGCGCACGCTGACCTGCGGTGCCTCTTCGTGACCACACGCAGACAATAAAAAAGCCAGGGTGACTGGCAACGCGAGGGGCAAGGCATAGCGGAACATGGTGAAGGACCTTTCGCTAATGGTGCTTTAAATAATTATACTGAGCAGTATGTTATTAATAGCAAACTCACCAGTCCAGTAATAAAAAAGAATATGCCAAACAATCTTTCAGCACCCAATGGCCCAGGCAGACCCAAGGACCTGGTCAAGCGCCAGGCGATTCTCGATGCGGCCAAAGCGCTGTTTCTGAGTAAGGGTTATGCCAATACCAGCATGGATGCCGTCGCGGCCGAGGCCGGTGTGTCGAAGCTGACGGTCTATAGCCACTTCAACGACAAGGAGACGCTGTTCTCCTCTGCGGTGATGGCCAAGTGCGAGGAACAGTTGCCACCGCTGTTCTTCGAGTTGCCGGAAGGTGTGGCCGTGGAAACCGTGCTGCTGAATATCGCGCGCGGTTTTCACCAGCTGATCAACAGTGATGAATCGGTGAACCTGCACCGCTTGATGATGACCTTGGGCAGCCAGGACCCTAAGCTGTCGCAGATATTCTTCGAAGCCGGGCCGGAGCGCATGCTGCATGGCATGGAGCGCCTGCTGAGCAAGATCGATGAAAGTGGCGTGCTGCGCATCGACAAGCCGCACAACGCGGCCGAGCACTTCTTCTGCCTGCTCAAGGGCGCCGGGAATTTCCGTTTGCTGTACGGCTGCGGCGAGCCTCTGGTTGGCGAAGAGGCGGAGAGCCATGTGCGGGAAGTAGTGGGGTTGTTTATGCGGGCTTATCGGCCTGAGTAGGCCCGACAGATATTGGCTGGCTGATCTGACGTCATCGCGAGCAAGCTCGCTCCCACAGGGTCCGAGTTGCTCCCAAGTCTTGGGCTCGACACAAAACCTGTGGGAGCGTGGCTTGCCCGCGATGAAGGCGACTCGGTCTTAAGGCTTCAAAGCCTTCTTCGGATAAATGTCATACCGACTGGACTTGCCATCCAGCGCATGACTCGGCTTCGGCCCTTCGATGCACGGCGCCTTGCGCGGACGCTTGACCACCACCCGGTGGCTGGCCAAAGCCAACGCGGCCTCAAGCAATGCCGGCGCATCCGGGTCATCGCCCACCAGCGGTCGGAACAGGCGCATTTCCTTCTTCACCAGCGCGGTTTTCTCGCGATGCGGGAACATCGGGTCAAGGTAGATCACCTGCGGTGGCTCGCCTTCCCAGTTGCGCATGACCTCGATCGAATTGCCCTTGAGCAAGCGCATGCGCGCCACGATCGGCGCCACGTCGAAATCTTCCGCGCCACGGGCCAGGCCGTCTTCCAGCAAGGCACCAATCAACGGCTGACGCTCGATCAGGCTCATCTCACAACCAAGGCTGGCCAGCACGAACGCGTCCTTGCCCAGCCCCGCCGTGGCGTCCAGCACCCGCGGGCGCACGCCTTGGGCGACGCCGACGGCCTTGGCGATCATCTGTCCGCTGCCACCACCATACAACCGGCGATGGGCCGCACCGCCCTCGACGAAGTCCACCCGCACCGGCCCCGGCGCATCCGGCCCCAGCTGTTGCAATTGCAAGCCCATGTCACCCACCTGCAAGGCAAATTCGCCGTCCGCCACTTGCATTGGCAAGCCCAGGCGCTCAGCCCATTGCTCGGCTTGTGGCTCGAAAGCCGCGTCGAGGGCCTGGACATGGATGCGGCAGGCCGCAGGTTGATCAATCATCGGAAAACACGCTCAAAAAATTAATGATCGGCAAAAACTGCCGATAACAAAACTATCGAGCATTTTGCCAGAGCTGAGCGTCGACCGAGAGAAATGTCAGACATTCAACCCACAATCACAGGTTTTATCTCGCCCTACGGCGACTACAACCTGCGAAACACCCAGGCACTGAGCGGCGTCAGCCACATCTGGCAGGATTTCTTTGCCCGGGCGCTGGCCGAACAGTCGGGTGAAGTGCTGCCGCAATCGCTGAATTTCCCACCGGTCGATCTCGAAAGCCCGGTTGAACCCACCGCTGGCAGCGACCTGCTGGCGCACATCGTGTCCCAGCGTGAATGCGAGGTGAAGGACAACGTAATCCGCCCGCCCGAGCCACTGTTCCTGCCGATTGCCGAATTCGAAATGGACCTGGCCGACAAACCACGCCCACCGTTCCCGGCGGATGAAATCGTCGCCCAGCAAAAACAGCAGGACTTCGAAAGCGGCTGGGTTCGCCCGATTGTGCTGAAAGCCGGTCAGCCGGTATACGAAGCAGGCCCTGCCCCGCAACCGCGCCCGCTGCACCTGCCCATCGCTGAGTTCGAACTCGACCTGCTCGACAAGCCGTTCCCGCCGTTCTCACTGGAAGAACGGGGGGAGCAGCAGAAACAACTCGATTTCGACAATGGCTGGGCGCGCCCGATCATCCTGCAGAACCTGCGCATCGCCGCCTGATCCTCAGCCGCGCCCTCTTCCCTCAGCCTTTGAAAAACTGATTGGCCTTCTGGTACGGCATCGACCGGGACGTGAAATCGAACGTACCTGACGTCTGGATTTCTTCGGCGGCGCGGAAGAATTCGCCATAGGCCGCCAATGCCAGCGCCGAACCGACGCTAATGCGTTTGACGCCCATCTCACCCAACTGCGCGACCGTCAGCTTCAAGCCGCCCGACATCAACACATTCACCGGCTTTGGCGCCACGGCGCGCACCACCGCCAGCACATCCTCGGCGCTGCGCAAGCCGGGTGCGTAGAGCACATCGGCACCGGCCTCGGCGAATGCCTGCAAACGGCGGATGGTGTCGGCCAGGTCGAGATTGCCATGCAGGAAGTTTTCCGCCCGGGCAGTCAACGTAAAATGGAACGGCAAACTGCGAGCGGCAGCCACAGCGGCTTCGATGCGCGCCACGGCGTGTTCGAAACAATAGATCGGGCCTTCTTCGCGGCCGGTGGCATCTTCGATCGAACCACCGACGGCGCCGGCCTCTGCTGCGCGCAAGATGCTTTTCGCGCAGTCGGCCGGGTTGTCGGCAAAGCCGTTTTCCAGGTCCACGGCAACTGGCAGGTCGGTGGCGGCGACAATCGCCTGAACGTTCATCAGGGTGTCGTCGAGGGTCAATCCGCCATCGGCACGGCCCTGGGAAAAGGCATAACCGGCGCTGGTGGTCGCCAGCGCCTCAAAGCCGAGGCTGGCGAGCATTTTCGCCGAACCTGCATCCCACGGATTGGGAATCACAAAAGCCCCGGGGCGTTCATGAAGGGCTTTGAACGCCTGGGCTCGAAGGGTTTGCGCATCCATTGGGCAGGCTCCTGAAGAGGGGAAAGAATCCGCCTCAGAGCAGGCCAAGTTGCTCGGCGACGGGCTCTCTGTATAGCTCAGGCAGCGCCGGCAAGCCAGGCAAACGCAGCATCAGCCTGGCGTGAAAACGCTGCGCCAGTTTCGCGGCCAGCAGGTTGTCGGCGGTGTGCAGGAAGATGTACGGCGTGCGACCTTCTTCGATCCATAACGCGATTTTCTCGACCCATGGCTCCAGGAACGTATCGTTGGCCTCAAGCGTCGGATGACCGATAAAACGCACCTGCGGAAATTGCGTGAATGCCGCAGGGCGCGGCGGCACCCGGGGCTTCTTCGATTGGGCGTGGAGCACCGAGGGCTCGGTCGAGGTGCAACTGAACAGCGCACGGGGATCGAGACAGATGCGTTCGACTCCGCGATCCAGCAGCAGGCGGTTGAGCATTCGCTCGCTGTCACCCTTGGCGAAAAACTCGTCATGCCGCACTTCAACGGCCAGCGGTCGCTGCAGGGCATCGATAAATCCGGCCAGCTCGGGCAAACGTTGGGGCGTGAAGCTTTTCGACAGCTGTAACCAGAGTGGCGACACTCGCTCACCCAGCGGGCTGAGTAACTGAGTGAAGGTCTCGGCGGCGGTCAGCTGCTCGCGCAGGTCACCGCCGTGGCTGATCTCGCCAGGAAACTTGGCGGTGAAGCGAAAGTGTTCGGGCATGGTGTCGGCCCAACGCTGCACGGTGCTGGCAGCCGGGCTCGCGTAGAAGGTCGTGTTGCCTTCTACGGCATTGAAAACCTGGGAATAGAGATCAAGAAAATCGGCGGGTTTGGCGTCCGGCGGATACAGGTAGTCGCGCCAGGCGTTTTCGCTCCAGGACGGGCATCCGAGGTAATACGGCAGCAACATCAGATGTACAGGTCGAGACCCAGCACATCCGCTTCCCAATCGACGAAACCGGCGGTGCTCAGGTAGCTGGCCAGGGCTGTCGCCACGCTTTTGCTCATGGCACGGTGGTAAATCATGTCTTGCTGACGGGCGGGAAGATTGCTCAATTTTTGCGCAGAGGCTTTGGCGGCGCGGGCAGCCAGTTGCTCTTCAGTCGGAAATTCCAGCTCGCCTTCGATATCAATGGCGTCGTCTTCCACCACACGGCCTTTGCGAGGCTTGCGTTTGATGGGGTAGGACTGAGAGGAAACGCCGTCTATACGCATAGGTGCATACTCGGAATCAGTGATGGCAGTTTAGTGGCGCATTACCCACTTCGCAAACCGCCGAGTGATAACTAGAACACATAAAAGGCAAAAGGTTTAAAAGCTGAGGTTAGAAACTGATGATTGGTGAAAACCGGTAGATCGCATCGCGAGCAGGCTCGCTCCCACAGGGATTTGCGCTGAACCTGTGGGAGCGAGCCTGCTCGCGATTGGACCGACTCGGTCCTGAATACTATCGAGCTTTAGGCGTCGCCACTTTATCGCGCAGATAAACCGGCTGCGCCTCATCGGCCACGATCCCCTCGCCGCGCTCCCAGGCAAAACGCGCCAGGGTCAGCAGGTCTGCGGCGTGGGGCAGCATGCCCGCGTCCTGCCCGCTCAGGCTGACGGCGATACGCTCGCCATAACCCCAACCGGTGCCTGCGCCGAACCATTCGCCGCTGGCATCGGCCGGCAATCCAGCGGACTCCGGTGGCAGTACCGCTTCCGCACCCATCAGGCGCATCTCCCCGGCCGTTTCGCGGTAGCAACCCCAATACACTTCATCCATGCGCGCATCGATGGCAGCGGCGACCTGAGTGGCGCCATGTTCGCGCAGCGCACGTTGCGCCAGTACGGCCAGGTTCGACACCGGCAACACCGGGCGATCCAAGGCAAACGCCAGGCCTTGCACCACACCAATGGCGATGCGCACGCCGGTGAAGGCGCCCGGGCCACGGCCGAACGCAATGGCATCGACCGCTTGCAGCGTGGTCCCGGCATCGGCCAGCAATTGCTTGATCATCGGCAACAGCTTCTGCGCGTGCAGGCGCGGGATCACCTCGTAATGGCTCGTGACCTTGCCGTCATGCAGCAAGGCAACGGAGCAAGCTTCGGTCGCGGTGTCCAGGGCCAGCAAGGTGCTCATCGATGTATCCACAAGAGAGATCAGAAAAAAGTGCGTCAGTATAAACAACTACGGCCCGCAAGCGGGCCGTGGATGATGATGCAGCGGATCAGGTTTTTCAGCTCAGGGCTGCAAGCACCTTGGCGGTGATCGCTTCAACCGAACCGACGCCTTCGATGTGGCTGTACTGCGGCTTGCCATTGGCAGCCGACAGCTTCTGGTAGAAATCCACCAGCGGCTTGGTCTGGGAGTGGTAGACCGACAGGCGATGACGCACGGTTTCTTCGGTGTCGTCCTTGCGCTGCACCAGCTCTTCACCGGTGACGTCGTCTTTGCCAGCGATTTTCGGCGGGTTGTAGACGATGTGGTACACGCGGCCGCTGGCCTCGTGAACACGGCGACCGGCGATACGCTGGACGATCTCTTCGTCTTCAACGGCGATTTCCACCACTGCATCCAGCTCGACGCCGGCCGTCACCAGGGCTTCAGCCTGGGGAATGGTGCGCGGGAAGCCGTCGAACAGGAAACCGTTGGCGCAGTCGGACTGGGCGATGCGGTCCTTGACCAGTGCGATGATCAGGTCATCGGACACCAGGCCGCCGGCATCCATGATGCTCTTGGCCTTGATGCCCAGCTCGGTGCCGGCCTTGACCGCTGCACGCAACATGTCGCCGGTGGAGATTTGCGGAATGCCGAATTTTTCGGTGATGAACTTAGCCTGAGTACCTTTACCGGCCCCGGGAGCTCCCAGCAGAATGACGCGCATCGATGTGCTCCTCAATTTTTATATGGATAACGTCAGATTCGCCTCGTGGGGCCAATCTCAAAAATAGGGTCGTGACCGCCCAAACGGTCAAAGGCTGCTCAAGATACACAGCAGGCTGCGCCCACACAAGACGCCAAAAGTCGGAGAAACCGCTGCCTCTTGCGACCATTGCGCACAGTTTCCCAAGTCGCAACCCCATCATTAACTGTCGCCTGACAGCACTTTTCCACCCGTCAAACGGCGGCATCCGGCTCACCTGCCGGATGCCTGACCCCACGGCAAAAACCTTAGCCGGTGTTACGCAAACCGGCGGCAATCCCCGCCACAGACACCAGCAAGGCCTGTTCTACCGGGCTGCCCTGCGCCACGTCCTGCACTCTTGAACGGGCCAGCAACTCGGCCTGCAATAGATGAAGCGGGTCGAGGTAGGTGTTGCGCAAGCGGATGAACTCAAGGGTCGCAGGGCTATGTGCCAGCAGCTGCGACTGCCCGGTCAGGCCGAGAACGATGGTGCACGCCTGCGACAATAGGTCGCGTAAGTGCGCACCCAATGGCAACAGATTCGGCTCCACCAGACGCTCATCGTAGGACTGTGCAATGTCGGCATCGGCCTTGGCCAGGACCATTTCCAGCATGTCGATGCGGGTGCGGAAGAACGGCCACTGCTCACGCATTTGCCCCAGCAGTTCGCCTTCGCCACGCTCCAGTGCCTTGCTCAGGGCCGCTTCCCAACCCAGCCAGGCCGGCAGCATCAGGCGCGTCTGGGTCCAGCCGAAGATCCACGGAATCGCCCGCAGGCTTTCGATCCCCCCGGCCCGGCGCTTGGCCGGACGACTGCCCAGCGGCAAGCGACCGAGTTCCTGCTCCGGTGTCGACTGGCGGAAATACTCCACGAACTGCGGGTTTTCCCGCACCACGGCACGGTAGGCGCTGACACCGTCTGCGGCCAACTCGTCCATCAAATGGCGCCACTCAGGCGTAGGTGGTGGCGGAGGCAGCAAGGTCGCCTCCAGCACGGCGGCCAGGTACAGATTGAGGTTTTGTTCGGCGATGTCCGGCAGGCCAAACTTGAATCGAATCATTTCGCCCTGTTCGGTAGTACGAAAACGCCCCGCCACCGAACCCGGTGGCTGCGACAGGATCGCCGCGTGGGCCGGGCCGCCGCCTCGCCCGACAGTGCCGCCGCGACCGTGGAACAACAGCAGTTCGACGTCGTGCGAACGGCAGATATCCACCAATCGCTCTTGCGCCCGGTACTGCGCCCAGGCCGCCGCGGTGGTGCCGGCGTCCTTGGCCGAGTCGGAGTAGCCGATCATCACTTCCTGCGGCCCTTGCAGGCGCGCGCGATAGCCCGGCAACAGCAGCAGCTTCTCGATCACCGGACCCGCGTTGTCGAGGTCGGCCAGGGTTTCGAACAGCGGCACCACGCGCATCGGCCGCAACACACCAGACTCTTTGAGCAGCAACTGCACGGCGAGTACATCGGAAGCCGCACCGGCCATGGAAATCACATAGGAACCGAGGGATGCCGACGGCGCAGCGGCGATTTCCCGGCAGGTCGCCAGCACCTCGGCGGTGTCGGCGGAGGGTTTGAAGTACGTCGGCAACAAAGGTCGACGATTGCTCAATTCGCGCATCAGGAAGGCGATGCGCTCTTCCTCGCTCCAGTCCTCGTAGCGACCCAGGCCGAGGTAGTCGGTGATTTCGGTCATCGCCGCGGTGTGACGCGACGAGTCCTGGCGTACATCCAGACGAACCAGGAACAGACCGAATGTCACTGCCCGACGCAGGCAATCGAGCAACGGCCCGTCGGCGATCACACCCATGCCGCACTCGTGCAAGGAGCGGTAGCAAAGCTCCAGTGGATCGAGCAGTTCGCGGTTGTCTTGCAGCACATCGGCGGGTGCCGGCGCTGGCGTCGACAAGGCGGCATGTGCCCAGTTACGCGTTGCCCGCAGGCGTTCGCGCAGCTGTTTGAGCACTGCCCGGTAAGGTTCGGCGCTGTCTCCTGCCTTGGCCTTCAACTCATCGCTGGCCTGCTGCATCGACAGCTCAGCGGCCAGGCGATCGACATCGCGCAGGTACAAATCGGCCGCCATCCAGCGCGCCAACAGTAAAACCTCTCGGGTAACCGCCGCCGTCACGTTCGGGTTGCCGTCGCGGTCACCCCCCATCCACGAGGCAAAGCGAATCGGTGCCGCCTCCAGAGGCAAGCGCAGGCCGGTGGCGGCGTGCAGGGCCTGATCGGCCTTGCGCAGGTAATTGGGAATGGCCTGCCACAGCGAATGCTCGATCACCGCGAAACCCCACTTGGCTTCGTCCACCGGTGTCGGGCGCGTGCGGCGGATTTCCTCGGTGTGCCAGGCTTCGGCGATCAGACGCTGCAAGGTGGTTTTGATCTGCTCGCGCTCGGCACTGGTCAGGTCGCGGTGATCCTGAGCCGCCAGTTGCGCGGCGATAGCGTCGTACTTCTGGATCAGTGTGCGGCGTGCAACTTCGGTGGGATGCGCCGTGAGTACCAGCTCGATCTCCAGCCGACCCAGTTGCCGGGCCAGCGCGTCGGCGCCATGCCCCTCGGCGCGTAGGCGCGCGAGCAATTCCGGCAACACCCGGGCTTCGAACGGCGCCTCTTGGGATTCCTCGCGACGGTGAATCAACTGATACTGCTCGGCGATGTTGGCCAGGTTGAGAAACTGGTTGAACGCCCGCGCGACCGGCAGCAACTCGTCTTCGCTCAGCTGGTTGAGGCTGGCGCTGAGTTCGGCGTCCATGGAGCCGCGTCGGTCAGCCTTGGCGCCCTTGCGGATCTGCTCGATCTTGTCGAGAAAACCGTCGCCATATTGCTCACGAATGGTGTTGCCCAACAGCTCACCCAACAGGTGAACGTCCTCGCGCAAGCGTGCATCAATATCGGTCATCAGCAGGTCTCCAGCAAAAAATCCGGGCGGCTAAGAACCTAGAGAGTGCCGCCCCAGACAGGTTCTTACAAGCAAGACGACGAAGGGACTGTAAACCTTGCCTGTTGAGGCTAGTCTGAACGGTAAGCCGTACAACGCTTGTCGCCGGCCAATGCCGGACACTCACCCTGCCTGCCACGAGCGGGCGCGCAATGAGGTCAATATGAAAATCCGCGAGCTTGCCCACCACTGGGAAGAAAACGCCAAGGGTCGCCTGACCGACACTGGCTACTCGATTCATCTGGACGTGGAATCTGCCGCACGCCTGGCCGCGCTCGTCGAGATGTACCCCAAGCGGCATCCCGAAGAACTGCTCGGCGATCTGCTCGGCGCCGCACTGGAAGAGCTGGAAAGAAGCTTCCCGTACGTCAAAGGCACGACCGTGGTCGCCACCGATGAAGAAGGCGATCCGCTGTACGAAGACATCGGGCCGACCCCGCGCTTTCTGGCGCTGTCCCGTCGGCATTTGCATGATTTGTCGATGCCTGACGACAAACAGAAACACTGACTTTCCGCAGAACCTGTGGGAGCGGGCTTGCTCGCGAAAGGGGTTTAACATTCGATATCTACGTTGACTGATACACCGTTTTCGCGAGCAAGCCCGCTCCCACATTGGCCTGTATTTCACTTCGAAAATTGCGCTTCTCCGGACCTGTAAAAGGCCCGGCATAGCGCTTCGCGTCCTGTAAATCCCCGTCTTAGAGCCCTGTCCATTCGATCACGGCTTTTTCAATAGCTGACTAAATTCTCTGAACTTTCAAAAAAAGCCTCGGGTCAACCCAAGTAACCACGCCTGGGACGAGCGTTTCAAAAAAACCCGCAATTGATGGTTTCAGCGCCTTGCCCAGGGTGGACTTCGACGTTTTTCAGGAACTGGCCCAATGGAGTTGAAGACCATGAAAACCCGAACCGGAACCCCCTCATTTACCTGTTCACAAAGCCTGAAACTGGCGGCGCTGGCCCTGGGCAGCTGCCTGGTCCTGGCCGGCTGCGCCGGTAACCCGCCGACCGAGCAGTACGCTGTCACCCAATCGGCCGTCAACGACGCCGTGAGCGCCGGCGGCACCGAGTTTGCCGCCGTGGAAATGAAGTCGGCCCAGGACAAGCTCAAGCAAGCCGAAATCGCCATGCACGACAAGAAATACGACCAGGCCCGGATGCTCGCCGAACAGGCCGAATGGGACGCTCGCGTGGCCGAGCGCAAAGCCCAGGCGATGAAGGCCGAACAATCAGTGAAGGACGCTCAGAAAGGCGTCCAGGAAATGCGCCAGGAAAGCCAGCGCACCGTTCAGTAAGCGGCGCGGCGCCACGCATTCCCACTCGACTAAAAGGACGAAATCATGAAACGTAAACAACTGATGATCCCTGCCCTGCTGGCTGTCACCGTAGCCCTGGCGGCCTGCTCCACACCACCGAACGCCAACCTCGAACAGGCCCGCAGCAACTACAGCGGCCTGCAAGCCGACCCGCAGGCCAGTAAAGTCGCTGCGCTGGAAACCAAGGAGGCCAGCGACTATCTGGATTTGGCCGATAAGGCCTACAGGGACAAGGAGGACACGGCCAAGGTTGACCAGCTTGCCTATCTGACCAACCAGCGTGTCGAAGTGGCCAAGCAGACCATTGCCCTGCGCACCGCCGAGGCCAGTCTGAAAGATGCCTCGGCGCAACGGGCTCAGGCGCGCCTCGACGCCCGGGACCAGCAGATAAAACAGTTGAAGGACAGCCTCAACGCCAGGCAGACCGATCGCGGGACGCTGGTGACCTTCGGTGATGTGCTGTTCGCCACCGACAAGGCCGAACTGAAACCCAACGGCCTGGCGGACATCAACAAACTGGCGCAGTACCTCCAGGAAAACCCCGAGCGCAAAGTGATTGTCGAGGGCTATACCGACAGCACCGGTACGGCGTCGCACAACCAGTCGCTGTCGGAACGTCGCGCAGGCTCCGTGCGTGCGGCACTGGTGAAGATGGGCGTTGATCCGGCGCGTATCGTCGCCCAGGGTTACGGCAAGGAGTATCCGGTGGCGGATAACAGCAGTACCTCGGGCCGGGCGATGAACCGTCGGGTGGAGGTGACCATTTCCAATGACAGTCAGCCGGTGATGCCGCGTTCGGCGGTGAGTTCATACACTCAATAAGTCGACATCACACAAAAACCTGTGGGAGCCAGCCTGCTGGCGATAGCGGTGTATCAGTCAACATCAATGTTGAATGCACAATCGCTATCGCCAGCAGGCTGGCTCCCACATTGGTTCTGTGTTGCCTGTGAGAATCGGATTACTGCTCCAGCTTCTGCGGCGTCTCCTGCCCCATGCAGCGCACGGCTTTTTTCTTGCTGTCGACCAGCACGCCGGTCAGGCCTTTCTGCTCCATGTCGAACAGCACCAGCACGCCATCGATGCACTGCGCCACTTGGGCGGCCGGTTCCAGGGAGACTTTGTAGTCTTCACCCGGCACGGTCTTGAGCATGGTGAATTCGTTGAGCAGCAACGCATCCTCAGGCTTGGCGAAGTGCAGGTAGCCGTACCACCACAGGGCACCGACGGTGCCGAGGATGCTGCAGATACCGGTGATGATCAGCGGGATGGCGTTGCGTTCTTCACTCATTGCGGGCTCTCTGGTGGTTCATTTTCTGAATTCGGGGGTGCCGGGTAATTGGGAATCTCACCCAGGCGGCGCAGGCCGTTGAAATGTTGCGGGTCATCGAGATAACGCAGCATGACTTTGCGCCAGACCGGGTCGGCGAACGTCTGCACATGACCGCCACGGGTCAGTTGCAGCACCCGTGGCGGCGGCGCAGCTTGATACAGTCGGATGCCGTTGGAAAGAGGCACGATCGGATCGTCGATGCTGTGGTAGATCAGTTTCGGCACGTCCTTGAGTTGCGCCATGGAGTTGATCGCACTGTCGCCGTCCGGTACCAGCCACGACAACGGAACCTGCACCGGCCAGGTCAACCATGATGTACTCAAGGCAAACTGACCGATGCTTCGGTAACTGGCGGGCACACCGTCGAGGACAATAGCCTTCAGTTGTTTCTGCCGTTCCGGGTGCTGGACCAGGTAATGCACGGCCATCGAGCCACCGAGGCTCTGGCCGAGCAGGATCAGCGGCTTGCCTTTGACCTCCGGCGCCTGGTCGAGCCATTTGAAGGCCGCGTCGATGTCCTGATAGATCGCCGGCAGGCTGGGTTCGCCTTCGGAAAGGCCATAACCGCGATAGTCCACAAGCAACACCTGGTAACCATTTTTCGGCAACCAAAAGCTCCCTCCGAGGTGCATGGGCAGGTTTCCGCCGTTGCCGTGCAGGTGCAGCACCGTGCCTTTGACCTCGACCCCCTTCTTCGCCGGCAGCAACCAGGCGTTCAGCTTGAGGCCATCTGCGGTGATCAGGGTGACGGTGCGGTATTCGAGCCCGGCTTTTTCCGGGGTGAACAACTGGCCGGGTTCGGGGTAGAACAGCAGTGAACTGCAACCGTTCAAGGCCAGGAAAAGGCAGAGGATGCCGAGGATTCTCATCCGTTGAAACCTCGCAGTGTGGAGTTGAAACACGGAGCAAATGTGGGAGCGAGCCTGCTCGCGAATGCGGTCTGACATTCAACACTTCTATTATCTGACACACCGCTTTCGCGAGCAGGCTCGCTCCCACAGGTGACCCCATCGGACCTACAAAATGTTGGAGTAATCCGCCTCTATCCGGTCCAGACTCAGGTGGTTGAGGAAGTTGGAGAAGCACATCCACGCCGACAGCGCGTTCATGTCGCGGAACTGTTCGGGCAGGTACTTGGGCGGCACCACCAGGCCTTCGTCCACCAACTGGCGCAAGGTACGCATGTCTTCCAGGGTGGTCTTGCCGCAGAACAACAGCGGTATCTGCTCCAGCTTGCCTTTACGCACGGCCAGTTGAATGTAGTTGTAAATCATGATGAAGCCCTTGAGGTAGGACAAGTCTTTGGTAAATGGCAGACCTGTCGGCACCGAGCCGCGGAAAACGCGACTGGCGTTGCTGTAGCTCTCGGGCATTTCAAAGCCTTGCTCACGGAAGAACTCGAACACCTGCAGGAAGTCAGCACCCTCCTCCACCATGTGGATGGCGCGGGTGCGGTTGGTCAGTTTGCGCAGGCGGCTCGGGTAAGAGGCGAAGGTGATGATTTCCATCAGGATCGCCAGGCCTTCCTGGGTCACCGTCGACGAGGGCGGCCCCTTGGAGAGGAAGGTACAGATCGGCTGGTTCAGGCCGTTGAGGGTGGTGCCGACATGCACCAGCCCTTCATGAACTTCCAGCGCCCGCACGTCGCGGTCGTTGAACATCGCGTCGGAGCGGATCTTGATGTAGTCGGCGCCGGCCGCCGCATCGGCGACGATGCCGTCGGACTCGAACACCCGGATGGTTTCCTCGGCTTCGCCAAAAACCTTGTTCAAGCGATGCTGGAGCATGTCGACCGCATCCTTGGCAGTCAGGGTCTTCGGCTCATCCTTGAGGTCGCCACGGCCGTCGATGTTGTTCAGGTATTCGGACAACATCATGCCCAGGTCGGACAGTGTCGGGTCACCTGCGTGGAACGCGTCGGACGCGGCGCCGTACAACTCCTGGGAAATCAGGCCGAAATCCTCGGTGCCGCGCGCTTCGAGCATGCGCACCACCATGCGGTATTCCTTGCACATGCGGCGCATGATCTGGCCGACCGGGTTGAACTGGCCGAGCTGGCGGGTGATGTCGCGCTCGATGTTCTGGAACTCCAGCTTCACTTTGCTGGAGTCGAACGCCAGCGGCCGGTTGAGGTAGTAGTCGCGGTCCACCGCCGGCATTTCCTTGCCCTTGGCCTTGAGGAAACCCTTACGAATGTTGTCGTCCCATTTGACCGCATCGAGGACGCGGATCGGCGTCTGCGCCAACACGATGCGATCGGACAAAATGCGTATCGACTGTTGGTAATCGTCCACGCGAAACTCCTGTAGAAACCTGTTTGTGCTGCTTATTTGGATTTGGCCTGACGCTGGTAGCGTACGGCTTCGACGAACACATCGGAATTGGCCGGGTCGTCGAGGTAGGCAGCGACTTGATCCATGTTGCTGTCGATCAATACGCCTGCGCCGTCGTCAGTCTGAAACGCTTCGCCGCTCAGGGCGTTTTGCTTCAGCGCCTGGTTGATCTGTTCGAGGTCGAGGTTGTACAGCACCAGTTCACGCTGGTCGGTCAGCTCGAAGCCGCCGATGATGAAATGCCCGCCGAACTGCGCCGGCACCTTCGCTGACAGGTACCAACGGTTGCCATGACGCGACACGGTGAAGGGGTAGGCTTCACGCTCCTTGGGATTGGCCTTGAAGTAGCTGACGGCCTGGTAGCGATTGTCGCCGATGCGGGTCAACTCCAGATTGACGGGCTCGCCCCAGGCGCTGGTGCTGGTCCACCTGCCGAGCAACCCTTTGGGCGCGGGCTCGCTCGTGGGCAGCGGCTCCTTGAAGGTCACCAGACAGCCACTGAGCAGCAGGAACGACAAGGCGATCACAACGACACGCCAGGCTTTCATTCAATACTCCCTATGAACATACGTCGCCCTGAGGTGGACACCGCCCTTCTGTGGGAGCGAGCCTGCTCGCGAAAGCGGAGTGTCAGGCAACAGAGATGTTGAATGTCAGACCGTATTCGCGAGCAGGCTCGCTCCCACAGGGGTAGCCTCCAGTCAGGAGGGCCTACACTGACGCCAGCACCAGGTGCATGTAGCGCGTCAGGATGCCGAGCATTTCCTCTTCGGCGGCAGGCTCGTCTACGTTGAGCAGGCCCTGATATTCCATCCGGCCGATAATCGCCGTCAACACCTTGGCATCCTGATGCGGCTCGCGCGAGCCCAACACCTGGAACAGCTGGCAAGAGCCCTGCAACAGGATTTGCTGATGCGAGCGCACCAGTTCGGCCAGGCGCGGGTTGAGCAATGCCTCCTGACGGAACGCCTGCTCGGCCATCAAATGTTCGCGACGATTGACCAGTTGCCGGTGAACGTAATCGGTCATCAGCCGTGCAATGTCGTCCGCCAGTTTCGAGCGCGCCTGCGGGCTGCCATCGCCCCTGTCGATCATGTCGCGCAGCAGGCCCTCGTTGTTCACCCAAAGCTTGCCCATGTACGCCGCACTGCGTTCCACGTATTGGGCGAAGGTATCGGTGAGCAGGTCATCGATATCCTTGAAATAGTAAGTGGTCGCCGACAACGGCACTTGCGCCTCGGCGGCCACCGCACGGTGCCGTACGGCCCGTACACCGTCACGCACGACAATGCGCATCGCGGCGTCCAGGATTTCCTGTCGTCGCTGTTCGCTGCCCTGTCGGCTGGCCTTGCGGCCCTGGTACTGAACACTTTCAGCGACCGCAGTGGCGACACCCGCTGCACCTTCTTGAGCTATTGCACGAATCACGACAGGTATTTCCTCTCAGATGAAAGTAACAAGTTGATACGTTTGTACCAGACAGGCAATAAAAAGCCGCCTCAAAGGCGGCTTTTTATTTGAAACACTTACGCTTGCGGCCGCATGTGCGGGAACAGGATCACGTCGCGGATCGACGGAGAGTTGGTCAGCAGCATCACCAGACGGTCGATACCGATGCCTTCACCCGCCGTTGGCGGCATGCCGTACTCCAGCGCACGAACGAAGTCGGCGTCGTAGTGCATGGCTTCGTCGTCGCCGGCGTCCTTGTCGGCCACCTGGGCCATGAAGCGCTCGGCCTGGTCTTCCGCGTCGTTCAACTCGGAGTAGGCGTTGGCGATTTCACGACCACCGATGAACAGCTCGAAACGGTCGGTGACGTTCGGGTTGTCGTCGTTGCGACGGGCCAGCGGCGACACTTCGAACGGGTACTGGGTAATGAAGTGCGGCTGTTCCAGCTTGTGCTCGACCAACTCTTCGAAAATCATCACCTGCAGCTTGCCCAGGCCTTCGAAGCCCAGCACCTTGGCGCCGGCCTTCTTGGCAATGGCGCGAGCCTTGTCGATGTCGTTCAGGTCATCGGCGGTCAGTTCAGGGTTGTACTTGAGGATCGAGTCGAACACCGACAGACGCACGAACGGCTCGCCGAAGTGGAACACCTTGTCGCCGTACGGCACGTCGGTGCTGCCCAGAACCAGCTGCGCCAGCTCGCGGAACAGTTCTTCGGTCAGGTCCATGTTGTCTTCGTAGTCGGCGTAGGCCTGGTAGAACTCCAACATGGTGAATTCAGGGTTGTGACGAGTCGAAACGCCTTCGTTACGGAAGTTGCGGTTGATCTCGAACACTTTCTCGAACCCGCCAACAACAAGGCGCTTGAGGTACAGCTCCGGCGCAATACGCAGGAACATGCCCATGTCCAGCGCATTGTGGTGGGTTTCGAACGGCTTGGCTGCCGCGCCGCCAGGTATGGTCTGCAGCATCGGCGTTTCCACTTCCAGGAAATCACGCTGCATCAGGAAGCTGCGGATGTGGGCGATGACTTGCGAACGCACGCGGAAAGTCTGGCGCACGTCCTCGTTGACGATCAGGTCGACGTAGCGCTGGCGGTAGCGCTGTTCGGTGTCGGTCAGGCCGTGGTGCTTGTCCGGCAGCGGGCGCAGGGATTTGGTCAGCAGGCGCACGTTGGTCATTTCAACGTACAGGTCGCCCTTGCCGGAACGGGCCAAGGTGCCTTCGGCGGCAATGATGTCGCCCATGTCCCAGGTTTTCACCGCAGCCAGGGTTTCTTCGGACAGGGTCTTGCGGTTGACGTAGACCTGGATGCGCCCGGTCATGTCCTGGATCACCATGAACGAACCACGGTTGAGCATGATGCGACCGGCAACCTTGACCGGGATCGCAGCCTCTGCCAGCTCTTCCTTGGTCTTGTCCGCGTACTGTTTCTGCAGTTGTTCGCAGTAGTTTTCGCGGCGGAAGTCGTTCGGGAAGGCATTGCCCTTGGCGCGCTCGGCAGCAAGCTTTTCCTTGCGCAGGGCGATCAGGGAGTTTTCTTCCTGTTGCAGGGCTTGCGGGTCGAGTTCTAGGTCGCTCATGTCTTTAAATATTCCATCTGGTTCGTTTTCCCCGGCCTGCGGCCGGGGATCGCCGGCAAGCCGGCTCCTACAGGGGATCGCGGTGTGTCAGTAACTTACAGCCCGGACTTCAGGCTCGCTTCCAGGTATTCGTCGATATCGCCGTCGAGTACCTTGTCGCAGTCGCTGCGTTCGATGTTGGTGCGCAGATCCTTGATCCGCGAGGCATCGAGCACGTACGAACGGATCTGATGACCCCAGCCGATATCGGACTTGGTGTCTTCCAGCGCCTGGGACGCCGCGTTGCGCTTCTGTATTTCCTGCTCGTACAACCTGGCCCGCAGCATTTTCATGGCGGTGTCTTTGTTGGCGTGCTGGGACCGTTCGTTCTGGCAACTGACCACGGTGTTGGTCGGTACGTGGGTGATACGTACGGCCGAGTCGGTGGTGTTTACGTGCTGACCACCGGCACCGGAGGAGCGATAGGTGTCGATCCGCAAGTCTGCCGGGTTGATTTCGATTTCCACCTTGTCATCGATCTCTGGCGAGACGAACACTGCAGAGAACGAGGTGTGGCGACGGTTGCCGGAGTCGAACGGGCTCTTGCGCACCAGACGGTGCACGCCGATCTCGGTCCGCAACCAGCCAA
Source organism: Pseudomonas sp. KH_046_1 (assembly GCF_057839025.1). NCBI lineage: Bacteria > Pseudomonadati > Pseudomonadota > Gammaproteobacteria > Pseudomonadales > Pseudomonadaceae > Pseudomonas > Pseudomonas sp. KH_046_1. The sequence goes on along the minus strand of NZ_CM174481.1, from coordinate 1,251,360 downwards.
ACGCGTATTCGCCCTTGATGTGCACGGTGGCGCCCTTGATCCCGGCGACTTCACCGGCGGACAGTTCCATGATGGTCGCGTCAAAACCGCGTTTGTCGGCCCAGCGCAGGTACATGCGCAACAGGATGTTGGCCCAGTCCTGGGCTTCGGTGCCGCCGGAGCCGGCCTGGATGTCCAGATAGGCGTTGTTCGGGTCCATTTCGTGGCTGAACATGCGTCGGAATTCCAGCTTCGCCAGATTTTCCTCGAGACGGGCCAGCTCGGCGACGACATCGCCCACTGCGCCTTCGTCGTTCTCTTCAACAGCCATGTCCAGCAGGTCGCGGCAATCGGCCAGACCCGTGTTCAATTCGTCCAGGGTATCGACGATCTGCGCCAGCGCAGCGCGCTCGCGGCCCAGTTCCTGGGCGTATTCAGGTTTGTTCCAGACACTCGGATCTTCAAGCTCGCGATTGACTTCGGTCAGACGCTCATGCTTTTGATCGTAGTCAAAGATACCCCCGAATAGTTTCGGAGCGCTCGGACAGGTCCTTGATGGTGTTCAGGATCGGGTTGATTTCCATGACGGGCAGCACTCGTTGGCGAACTTTTGAAAGCCGGCGAGTATACCGTAATCAAGCGGTCCCGGCAGCCCGCATGGCGGGTTTACCGGCGAATGGTTTCAGTTTTTCCTGCCTTACATTAACCATCAACGCTGCCATCACCCTGCTAATGTCTTTCAGTGATGCCGCTGTCGATTGGAAGCACAGTGCCGGTGATCCCCGAAGGCTGATTCGATACCAGAAACGGAATGACCCAAGCTACATCAGCGGGCTGACCGTTATGCCGCAGTTGATGGAAAGGGTTAAAGGTTGGCAACGTCCTTGACCGGCTCGACTCCCAGGAAGGCGCCCTAGACTAGAGATTCAACCATGGCCGGGGCCACTGAGTTGATGCAAATGCTTGGTGAAGCCCGTTCGAGGGCCTGGTTGCGCGGCTGTACATACACACCGGCATTCACGACCAAGTAATCCGCCGACAGTGTGGTTCTGATGGCCTGCTGGGCCCACAACCAGCCGGTTTGCACGATAGCACCGCTGTCGCGCGGCTGTATGGCTCGCGCAACTGCCATGGCTGCAAACAACTCGTCCTTGAGGATGATGCCGTAAACATCTCCCAGAGTACTAATCAACAACAAGATTAAGACCTCGACCGATCTGTAGGAAAACAACCTCAAAAATTACGGACCAATCCTACTTAATTCGCAATTGCGCAATGCACTTGCTTTCCCTATAACTATGCAACACAAAAAAACCACCAACACTTTACTAACACCATCATCGAAAACCTTAATCATCAGAAACCCAAGCAAGCTACAGCACCACCGAAAAACATGGATATGTCACCTCAACTTACCAATTAAAGGACTACCATGAAAAAAATCGACAGAATAATAATTGTAGGCTTTGGAAGTATCGCCCAAGCTTTGCTACCGCTACTTTCAGAGAACTACAATTCAGAAATCATTATTTTCGATAAAGAAATCGACACAATTCGAAAAAATATCGCGAGTGAGTATTCCGCAATATTAAACAAAAAGCTGATAACCCCAAATAACTTCCACAGTGTTTTGTCACCATTATTAAGTGACAGCAGCTTTCTCTTAAATCTGGCGGTATCTGTTTCCAGCTTAGCTCTGATAAATTTAGCCCAGCAATTCAACACACTATATTTAGACACGTGCATAGAGCCTTGGGAGTACGTAAATCAAAACAACAACAACTTAAAAAGCAATCACTCGCTAAGGGAAAGCCTGAAGCAATATGCGCAAACCCAGACCAGCACAACAACAGCAATTGTTGGGCACGGAGCAAACCCTGGATTTATATCTATATTGCTAAAAAAAGCAATGCTTGAAATGGCACTGAAAAATGGAATACATGAACAACCAACAACACAACCCGAGTGGGCCAAACTATCAGAACGCTTAGAATTACAGGTCATACAAATATCAGAACGAGACACACAAACTTCGTCCAAAAAGCGCGAACCAAAAAGCTTTATCTGCACGTGGTCTGTGGACGGACTGATTACAGAGTGCTTGCAACCGTCGGAGCTGGGCTGGGGATCTCACGAAGTAGACGCTCCATTGAACGCCAAGAACAACGGATACTCACTCGAACTGATTGAACAAGGCCGAAATGTCATCGTAAAAAGCTGGTCTCCCAATTACTTAGAATTTAACGCATATCTACTAACACATAATGAATCGCTATCAATCGCCGAATATTTAACTTCAGACACCCCATCAGCACCCAAATATCGACCAACCGTATACTACGCATATCATCCTTGCGACCAAGCAGTAGATTCAATGCATTTACTTTGCAGTGGGAGTGAAGATCAGATCGAATCAAAGGAAGTAATGAAAGACGATATAGTTTCCGGCATCGACGAACTCGGCATTTTCCTGATCAGCAAAAAATACAAATCACTTTGGCTCGGTTCTAATCTTTCAATAGGCAAGGCAAGAAAAATGGCAAAACACAACAGTGCGACGAGCCTACAAGTCACATCAAGCATCCTTGCCGGCATGAAGTGGGCCGAGCAAAATTCAGAATCCGGGGTTCTAGAATCCGAAAGTCTAGACTGGGAATACATCTACGACTTCGTAGAGCCGTACTGGCAGCCAATAATTATCCAAGAAACTGACTGGCGCCCAAACTGCAGCGACACTCTACAATTTCATAATTTTAGGGTACACCAAAAAAACTGATAAAACAATGGAAGTCAAACACCATGAACACAACAAGAACAACAGAACCCAGAATCCCCCCCCGTTCGACCCCGGATGCTGCCGTGGTGCTGGCAAACTTCCGATTCCCTGATACAAAATTAAGCAATATCGAGCGCACTGAATGGAAGGAAATATTATTCGACTCAATAATTACTGAGTACGATGCACGGCGACTTTATTGGCATTTAAAGACAAAATACCCGACTTACTTTCCGTCACTAGTGGGAGTACTAAACCCTTGGCTCAGGGACGAAATTGACCATGCCTATGGTTTTGCTCTTATCTATTCATCATTCACAGGCATCCCCCTTGATCAAGTTACTCTGGAGGCTGAAGTTAGAAACCCAGACTTCAGTGCAATCAACCCAATAACTGATGACACATTCAAACTTCTCATCATGCTGGCCTACGACGAAATTATTACCACACACGTTTACCACCGCAGCATAGTGAAGTACGATAAATTCGAATCTCCACAGCTTTCGAACTGGATCAGAAAAACAAAAAAAGATGAAATCAATCATTTCTTCTCTTTTATCGAAAAAGCCAAAAAATTATTCCCCGAGAGGATTAATGAAACCGCTTCAATCCTGGAAGAAATCTTCGCTATAGACTTCGAGAAACCAAACTACTCTGGAACATTTGTTCTGGACCACAACACGCCAGACTTCCCTATTCAAAAACAAGAAATTAGAGACTTCATAATCCCCACCATCATAAAAAAAATAAATGCATAAACCGGACTACAGGAGAAAAAAATGAACCCATTTTTTCTAACAAAAAGACACTGGAGTTCAAGAGCACTTTTCAATGAAATATCTGGTGGCGAATGGACAAACCCTGGAATTGACTTAAAGTACAAAGAATTTTTTATGGCAGACTTATTTTCTGAGTATGACGCCATCAATCTTTATCATAATTTACACCAACAGAGAGCAAAATTCTCGCCATACTTCGTCCAGTATCTCGACCTATGGTTTGCAGATGAAAAAAATCATTCCGACGGTTTTTTTGAGCTTATTCGCCTTTTATTTGGCTCAACCGAGGAAGAACTGATAGATCAACTAAAAACAAGAACCGGGAATTTCGATCAACTACAAGAAATGTTTACAAGCGAATTCAACCTACTACTTCTATTGGCTTACGATGAATACACATCAGTCAAAACATATAAAAAAGACACATTCTACAATGAGTTCGGGCACGAAAACTTCAACATATGGATTAAAAATCTGATTGCGGACGAGGCCATACACTTCGGGAATGCAATAAAAATACTAAAACACAAACATTCTTCAAACTTACATAAAGCCGAAGACATACTTCACAACATTGCCAAGCTTGAAAATATGCCCTATCAGAACACATTTCTTTTTGATCACGACGGCCCTCACTTTTTGCTAAAATCAAGCGAACTCGGAGACCCTGTAGTAAATGACATTTTATCCATACTAGCTAAAGGTTAAAAATGAAAAATCACTGCTACATGGCTGCCTCCTTAATACTGATGGTTTTCGGTGAGATACTAACGATTTACAGCGAAGTATATGCCTCCAAGCTTCCCGACCGATCATTGGAAAACCCTTTAATATTTGTAAAACCTATAGTCCTTATCAGCATTGCTGGCATAAGTCTAGTTTTTGCGTACTGGCTAGGATATCAAGCAACCGGAAACATCTGGGTAGTAACTGTTGCTTCCTTGACGCTCCTTCTTATTCTTGAACCAATTGTGATATACGCAATGCTAAAGGAGTTGCCAGAAAGAGGCGCTCTAATTGGTTTCATCTTAGGAGCAACTGGCTTGATCGCCACCGTCACACTTTAACCCCCCTCAGGAAAAGTCATGTCAAACAAAGAAAAAATAATGAGTTGTACTGTTTGCGGCTATGAGTATGATCCCGCTCTGGGCGATCCTGAGAATGGAATACCACCAGGCACGCCTTGGGACGATCTGCCCGAAGATTGGTTATGCCCAGATTGTCAGATGCCAAAAGAAGATTTTGAATAAGAATACTTATTGTGAGATTCACTTTTATTTTTATTAAACACGACACTACCCCCAAACCTTTATGAATAGCTGACATGATTATTTTCAGACACTCGAAAGCAAACCTGCCAGCATTCTTAAATAACAACCAATAATTGTATGGAGCGACTATCCGTACAAAAACCCTCGTAAATCATGCAACAAGCTTCTTTAGTCAAACTTCATGCACAGGGTTTGCGAGGGCTTCGTCTTCGGACGCAGCCTCGCGGGCTCCGCAGCTGCTACAGCGCTACGAAGCGTTGTACCGTTACCCGATCCCCACCTGATTACGCCCATTGTTCTTCGCCGAATACAGCCCCTTGTCCGCCGCCGAGATCAATTCGCGGCAATTGCTGCCCGCTGTCGGCGTCATGGTCGACAGGCCGATACTGATGGTCAGGCTCGACCCTTCGCTCGGTGAAATGTGCGGGACCTTCAGGGCTTCCACGGTCATGCGCAGCTTTTCCGCCACCAGCCGTGCCCCGCCCTGGGAGGTATTGGGCAGTACCAGGGCAAACTCTTCGCCGCCGTAGCGGGCCGGCAGGTCCGAGGGCCGGGCGCTGGCATCCTTGATCGCCGCGGCGACCTTGCGCAGGGCTTCATCACCCTCCAGGTGGCCGAAGCTGTCGTTATAGGCTTTAAAGTAGTCCACGTCGATCATCAACAACGACAACTGGTTCTGCTCACGCAGCGAACGGCGCCACTCCAGCTCCATGTATTCATCGAAGTGCCGACGGTTCGACAATCCCGTCAGGCCATCGGAGTTCATCAGGCGTTGCAGCACCAGATTGGTGTCGAGCAGTTGCTGCTGGCTGACCCGCAACGCGCGGTACGCTGCGTCCCGTTGCAGCAGGGTCATGTAGGAGCGCGAGTGATAGCGGATGCGCGCGACCAGTTCGATGTTGTCCGGCAGCTTGACCAGATAATCGTTGGCCCCGGCCGCAAAGGCCGCGCTCTTGATCAGCGGGTCTTCCTTGGTCGACAGGACAATGATCGGAATGTCCTTGGTCGCCGGGTGATTGCGGTATTCACGCACCAGGCTCAGGCCATCAAGACCGGGCATCACCAGATCCTGCAGGATCACCGTCGGCTTGATGCGCACCGCGTGGGCGATGGCCTGGTGCGGGTCGGCGCAGAAGTGGAAATCGATATTCTCTTCGTTCGACAGGCCGCGGCGCACGGCTTCGCCGATCATGGCCTGATCGTCCACCAGCAACACCATGGCGGCGTTTTCGTCGGTCTTGAAGTCGTCGAGCTGTAATTCAGTCATGTGCGGTCACCTGAGTACTACCTGAGCCAGGAATGAGGAAAAAGGTGCTCATTTGGCGAAAATCTCCAGCAATCGTGGTGCTATCTTGTCCAGCGGGCGAATCTCCACGGCAGCATTGATGGCCGCGGCCGCCTTCGGCATGCCGTACACCGCACTGCTGCTTTGGTCTTGTGCGATGGTCAGGTAGCCCTGTTCGCGCATGAGTTTAAGCCCCTGGGCGCCATCACGTCCCATGCCGGTGAGCAAAACCCCCACGGCGTCACCGCTCCAGTAACTGGCCACGCTCTCGAAGAACACATCGATGGAGGGCCGGTAGATCTCGTTGACCGGTTCGGCGGTGTAGGCCAGCGTGCCGTTTTTCAGCAAGCGAATATGATGATTGGTGCCGGCCAGCAACACCGCGCCGCTTTGCGGCGGTTCGCCTTCCTGGGCCAGCCGCACGTCGAGGCCGCTGGCGCTGCCGAGCCACTCGGCCATGCCGGCGGCAAACACCTGGTCAACGTGCTGCACCAGCACGATGGCCGGAGAGAAATCACGCGGCAGTCCCTTGAGCAAGACTTCCAGCGCTGCGGGCCCACCGGCGGATGAGCCAATGGCGATCAGGCTCTGACGAGAGCCCGAACTGCGCAACGGTACCGGCGCCGGGCGCGGGCGGTTGCCCTTGTCGCCGATCAGCCAGACGATATTCAGGATCTTGCGCAACAACGGCGCGGCCGCTTCCTGGGCATTGCCGGCGCCGAGGGCCGGGGTGTCGACCACGTCCAGCGCACCGTGACCCATGGCCTCGAACACCCGGTGCACGTTCTGCTGGCGATCCACGGTGACGATGACGATGGCACAGGGGGTCTCGGCCATGATCCGCCGCGTAGCCTCGACGCCGTCCATCACCGGCATGATCAGGTCCATCAGAATCAGGTCCGGCGTGTCCAGCGCGCACTGGCGCACCGCCTCGGCACCATTGCCGGCGACCCAGACCACCTCGTGGGCCGGCTCGAATGCCAAGGCGCGGCGCAGGGCCTCCACCGCCATGGGCATGTCATTGACGATTGCGATCCTCATGCTCGTGCTCCTCCGATGAGCTCGACCACTGCATCGAGCAAGGCGTCGTCATGGAAACTGGCCTTGGCTAGATAATAGTCGGCCCCGGCATCCAGTCCACGGCGCCGGTCCTCTTCACGATCCTTGTAGGACACCACCATCACCGGCAGCGATTGCAGGCGATTATCCCGACGCAGCAGCGTGACCAGTTCGATGCCATCCATGCGCGGCATATCAATGTCGGTGATCAGCAGGTCGAAATCCTCCGAACGCAGCGCGTTCCAGCCGTCCATGCCGTCCACCGCAACCGCCACGTCGTAGCCGCGATTGAGCAACAGCTTGCGCTGCAACTCTCGCACGGTCAGAGAATCATCCACCACCAGAATGCGTTTGCGGGCCGCCTCGACCACCTGATTGCTGTGACGGGCAATGCGCTCCAGGCGACCTGTGTTGAGCAGCTTCTCCACTGAACGCAGCATGTCTTCGACATCGACGATCAGCACCACCGAGCCGTCGTCGAGCAGGGCCCCGGCGGAAATGTCCTGCACCTTGCCCAGACGCTCATCCAGCGGCAGCACCACCAATGTCCGCTCACCGATAAACCGTTCCACCGCCACCCCGTAGATGGCATCGCGCTCGCGAATCACCACGACTTTCAGGGTTTGCCCGCTGTTCTGGCTGGCCGGACGTTGCAGCAACTGACTGGCTGCCACCAGGCCGACATGCCGGCCTTCGTGCCAGAAATGCTGGCGGCCTTCGACCTGCACGATATCCGCCGGCTCCAGGTCGCACATGCGCTCGATATGGGCCAACGGGAAGGCATAGGCTTCGTCGCCGACGTCCACCACGAGGCTGCGCACCACCGACAGGGTCAGCGGTACCTCAAGGTGGAAACGACTGCCCTCGCCTGCCGCCTGCTCCAGCACCACCGCGCCGCGCAACTGCCGGACCATGTGCTGCACTGCATCCAGGCCGACGCCGCGACCGGACACCTCGGTGACCGTGTCGCGCAGACTGAAACCGGGCAGGAACAGGAACGTCAGCAACTCCTCTTCACTCAACTGAGCAGCGGTTTGCGCGGGCGACAAACTTCGTTCAACGATGCTTCGGCGGAGCTTTTCCAGATCCACGCCATTGCCGTCATCGCTCAATTCGAGCACCAGCAAACCGGCCTGATGAGAAGCGCGCAGGCGAATCAAACCTTCAGCCGGCTTGCCGGCCAGCAGGCGTTGTTCCGGGGTTTCGATGCCGTGGTCGACCGCATTGCGTAACAGGTGAGTCAGCGGTGCTTCGAGCTTTTCCAGTACGTCGCGATCGACCTGGGTTTTTTCGCCTTCAATTTCCAGCCGCACCTGTTTGCCCAGATCGCGCCCCAGATCCCGGACCATCCGCACCTGCCCGGTCAGCACATCGGCAAACGGCCGCATGCGACAGGCCAGCGCCGTGTCGTACAACACCTGTGCCCGCTGGCTGGCATGCCAGGCGAACTCATCGAGTTCGGCGTTCTTTTCCATGAGCAGTTGCTGGGATTGCGCGAGCAATCGCCGCGCATCCTCAAGGGTCTCCTGAGCCTCCAGGCTCAAGACGTGATCCTTGAGATGCACATTGAGATTCTCCAGTGCGCGCAGGCTGTTGCTCTGCATGCGTTTGAGTCGCTGCATAGTCGCCAGGTGCGGTTTGAGCCGCAGGGTTTCCACCAGGGATTTGCTCGACAGATCGAGCAGGCTGTTCAGCCGCTCGGCGGTGACACGCAGCACACGTTCACCGTTTTCGGTGGTGCGTTTGGTCTTGCTCGGGGCTGGTGCCGGTGGCGGTTCGATGGCAGGCGCCGGCGGCTCGACCTTGGGCACGGGTGCCTCGAGTTGTAGCTCGGCCATCACCGGTGCAGCAGCCGCAATCAGGAACGCCGCCGGGTCCAGCAACCCCGCCATCAATACCACATAGGCGTCGATGTCCGCGGCCCCCGGCGTGCTGTTCGGCGTGGCGATGCGCATCAGCAAATCGGTGCCTTGCAGCAACGCATCGATGTGCTCGGGGCGCAGCAACAGGCGGCCTTCCTGGGCACTGACCAGGCAATCTTCCATCACATGGGCAACGCTGACCCCGGCATCGACGCCAACGATCCGCGCCGCCCCCTTGAGCGAGTGCGCCGCACGCATGCACGATTCAAGTTGATCGGCCTGGGTCGGATCGCGCTCAAGCGCCAGCAGGCCGGCGCTCAAGACCTGGGTCTGGGCTTCGGCCTCCAGGCTGAACAGCTCCAGCAGAGAGGCGTCGCGCATTTGCTCGGGGGTCATGTGAGGCTCCGGGTCACGGCGGACAGCAGCTGTTCTTCATCCAGCCAACGCAGGCTGCGACCTTTGAATTGCAACACGCCACGGGTGTATTTGGCGCTGGCCTGAGCACCCGAGCGCGACGCGGCATCGAGGATGCGCTCATCGATGGCATGAATCCCGTCGACCTCGTCCACCGGCACCACCACCGGCCCGCCATCAGCAGCGATGATCAACATGCGTGGCATGACCCGCGCGCCGGGTGCCACGTTGCTGGTGCCGTCGAGGTCGAGCAGCTCCACCAGCGACAGGCAGGCGACCAGCGCACCGCGCACATTCGCCACACCGAGCAAGGCCCGTGAACGTTGATGCGGCAAAGAGTGAATCGCTTGCAGCGGCGCCACCTCTACCAGACTACGGGTCGCGAGCCCCAGCCACTCCTCCCCCAAACGGAACATCAACAGCGAGCGGGTTTTCACCTCGCTCTCGACCGCGACGGACACTGGCCCGCGATCTTCCTGCTGCAATGCATAGCGATCGAGCAAGCGTGTGGCGGCCGCGGAATACACCGTACAATTGCGGCAATGAATATGCTCGCTGAGCAGCGGGCAGGACTTGTCGCCGTGGATACCGATGCGGTTCCAGCAATCGTCGATGGCCTGGGCATCCCGGGTGACGCTAAAGGTGTCGGCGGCGATCATCGTTTACGCTCACTGTCGGCGGCGCGTGCGCTGCGGGCGGCACGTTCCTGCAATCGTCTGGCTCCCATCGCGTCGCCCTGGGCCTGCAGCAACCCGGCCAGGTGCATCAACGCCTCAGGATGTTGCGGTTCGAGGTACAACGCCTTGCGGTAAAAACCCTGGGCTTCAAGGGTATTGCCGGCCACATCGCTAAGCAGTCCCAACCAATAAAAGACTTGAGCCACCGGCTCATGGCTGCACAAGTAGCTTTCACACGCCGCTCGCGCATCGGCGCTTTTGCCTTCATCGGCCAGCACGGCGATATTGGCCAGCAGCGCGGCAGTGTCGGCACCTGAGATTGCAGGCGCAGCCTGCAGCGGCGCAACCCGGGCAAACGGACGGCTGCGCACTGGCGCAGGCGGTGGATTGCGCAGCGGTTGCGGCACTGGCAATGGCGCTGGAACGAATGCCGGCAAGGGTTCAGGGTCCGGCATCCCTTGCCGGCTGAACGCGAAGGACTGTGCGATACCGATCGAGCGCATCCCCAAACGCCCCAGCAGACTGCCCTCGGCCGGCCCGATAAACAGCACACCGTCAACGTGGGTCAGGCACTTGAGGACTTCGAAGACTTGCTTCTGGGTCGGCTGGTCGAAATAGATCAGCAGGTTGCGACAAAACACGAAATCGAAGGGCGGCTCACCGGCCAGCAAGGCCGGATCCAGCAGATTACCGACCTGCAGGCGCACTTGCTCAAGCACGCGCTGATCGAGGCGATAGCTCTCGCCTTCGACAATGAAATGACGGTCGCGAAACGTAATGTCGTCACCCCGAAAGGAATTCTTGCCGTACAACGCCCCCCGGGCTTTTTCCACTGACAACGGGCTGACGTCCAGGCCGTCGACCTTGAACTGGTGCGGTTTGAGCCCGGCATCGAGCAACGCCATGGCGATCGAGTACGGTTCTTCGCCAGTGGAGCATGGCAGGCTGAGAATCCGTAGTGCGCGCAGGCTGTTGATCTCGGACAGACGCTTGCTCGCCAGTTTCGCCAGGGTGACGAAGGACTCCGGATACCGGAAGAACCAGGTTTCCGGAACGATCACCGCTTCGATCAACGCCTGCTGCTCGTCCCGCGAGCCCTGCAAGGTTCGCCAATATTCATCGGCCGAGGGTGCTTGCGCAGCGATGCTGCGCTGGCGCACCGCTCGCTCGATGATCGCAGGCCCTACCGAGGTCACGTCGAGTCCGATGGTTTCCTTGAGGAAGTCGAAAAAACGCTGGTCGCTGTTCATGGCCGCTCCTGCAGCAGCGCGGGATCCATTGGCGGCGAGGGGAACAACAATGCGCGCACCTGATCGTCCAGCAGATCGCCGACGCGTACCCATTGCAGTAAACCCTGCTCGTCCTTGCGCACCGGCCCGAGGTAAGGCGTCTGGCGATTGTCCAGGCCGTAGGGCTGAAAATCCGCCGGATCGCAGCGCAAGGTGTCAGTCGCCTGTTCCAGAATCAGCCCGAGTAGCTGCGACTCGGCGGATTCATCCGGGTGATAGTTGACCAGCACCAGTCGCGTGCTGGTACGGGCCTGTGCAGGCGTACCAAAGGTCAGTGCGCTCAAGTCGATCACCGGCACCACGGTGCCCCGATAGGCGAACACCCCGGCGACCCAGGCGGGGGCATGGGCAATGGGCTTCAAGGGCAGGCGCGGCAGCACTTCAGCCACTTCGATAGCCTTCAAGGCATAGCGCTCGTTGCCGATGCGAAACACCAGAAACAATGCATGTAGCGCCTGCGTCACGACAGAGCGTTTGGCCGTGATTTCGCTCATCAGACTTTGAATCGCGAAACGCCGCTGCGCAGCCCGACGGCCACCTGGCTCAGCTCATCGATGGCGAAACTGGCCTGGCGCAGAGACTCGACCGTCTGGCTGCTGGCATCGCCCAACTGCACCAGCGCATGGTTGATCTGCTCCGCGCCCGTGGCCTGGGCCTGCATGCCTTCGTTGACCATCAACACCCGCGGCGCCAACGCCTGAACCTGATGGATGATCTGCGACAACTGCTCGCCGATTTGCTGCACCTCGGACATGCCGCGGCGCACTTCTTCAGAGAACTTGTCCATGCCCATCACCCCGGCCGACACCGCCGACTGGATCTCGCGCACCATCTGCTCGATGTCGTACGTGGCGACGGCGGTCTGGTCCGCCAGACGCCGCACTTCAGTGGCGACCACGGCAAAACCGCGGCCGTACTCACCGGCCTTTTCGGCCTCGATGGCGGCGTTGAGCGACAACAGGTTGGTCTGGTCGGCAACCTTGACGATGGTCACCACCACCTGATTGATGTTGCCGGCCTTCTCGTTGAGGATCGCCAGCTTGGCGTTGACCAGATCGGCCGCGCCCATCACCGAGTGCATGGTTTCCTCCATGCGCGCCAGGCCCTGTTGTCCGGAGCCGGCGGCCACTGAAGCCTGATCGGCGGCGGTGGAGACCTCGGTCATGGTGCGCACCAGATCCCGGGAAGTGGCGGCGATCTCACGGGAGGTCGCGCCGATTTCCGTGGTGGTGGCGGCAGTTTCGGTGGCGGTGGCTTGTTGCTGCTTGGATGTCGCGGCGATCTCGGTCACCGACGTGGTCACCTGCACCGACGACCGCTGGGCCTGGGACACCAGAGAAGTGAGCTCGGTCATCATGTCGTTGAAACCGGTCTCTACCGCGCCGAATTCGTCCTTGCGCTCCAGATTCAGGCGGCTGCTGAGGTCGCCAGTGCGCATGATTTCGAGGATTCTCACGATGCGGTTCATCGGCGCCATGATCGCGCGCATCAACAAAAGACCACACAACCCGGCACTAATGACTGCGACCAGCAACGAAATGCCCATGATCAGCTTCGCCACCGCTACCGATGAAATGATCGAGTCAGTGGCCGCCTCAGCCGCCTCCCTGTTGAACTCAATGAGTTCATCCAGCTGTTTGCGGCCGGCAGCCCATGCCGGGGTCATCTGTTCGGCGAGGATGCGACGGGCCTGTTCGAAGTCCTTTTGCTGGTAGGCATCGAGTACCTCTTCGAGCAGCTTGTCATATTGATCGTGCAGCTTTTCAAACTCCTCGAACCTTGCCCGATCATCTTTTTCGAAGATGGTACCCTGGTAGCTGGCCATCGCGCGTTGCAGCCGTTCCTCAATCCCCTGGTACATATCCTTGTCAGTCTGGGTCATGCCTCGACCGCCCCCCAGCCCGATCAGTTGCTGGGTCAGCACGTAATCATCGACCCAGGCACCGCGAATCAGGGAGCTGTAGTGAATCCCGGGAACACTGTCCGAGCGCACAACGTTCTCACTGGACTCAATCGACAGTAAACGGGAATACGACACGACGACCATCAGCAACATGATGGCGATAATTACCGCAAAGCTCGCCAAAATGCGTTGGCGTAACGTCCAGTTCTTCACAGTCAATCCTCGGGCCTGATTCGAAATGCGGGGAGTATAGCTGAGGGCGGTGTTTCATTTATAAGACGGTTGCGCGCCACTTCTCATCCCGTTGAAAAAAGGCGGGATGGGCTCTGGAGCGGGACTGTCCGCTATTGAAGGGGATGGGTGCCAGGGGTGATTGGGTAGAAAGGGGCCGTGGAATGGCCATTGGGGCGGTGGTGTGACTGAAAACGCCATCGCGAGCAGGCTCGCTCCCACATTGAATCTCTGGCGTACGCAGAATCTGTGATCACTGAAGACCTGATGTGGGAGCGAGCCTGCTCGCGAATGCAGTCTGACGGTTTACAGGGAAGCCTGGCGAACCTGCTTCTCCAGCTCGGCTTTCAACCCCGGCTCCAGCTTGAGCTGGCGCGCCAGTTCGTCGAGGTAGGCCTTCTCCATGAAGTTTTCCTCGTCCACCATCATCACGCTGGCGATGTACATCTCGGCGGCGATTTCCGGAGAACGGGCGGCGCGGGCGACATCGCTCGGGTCCAGCGGCTTGTTGAGCTCGGCGTGCAGCCAGTGTTGCAGCTCCTGGTCGCTGTCGAGCCGGGTGAATTCGCCTTCGATCAAGGCACGCTCGCGCTCATCGACATGACCGTCAGCCTTGGCCGCGGCCACCAGCGCCTTGAGAATCGCCTGACTGTGCAGCTCGACTTGCGCAGCCGGCACGCGGTCCAGGGTTTGCGGCTCCGTACCGGCTGCACCGCCCTGCTGCGCCTTCCAGTTACCATAGGCTTTATAGGCCAGCACGCCCAACGCGGCGAGACCGCCGTAGACCGCGACCTTGCCCCCGACTTTACGGGCCTTTTTGCTGCCGAGCAGCAGACCCATGGCGCCTGCCGCCAATGCCCCGCCACTCGCGCCGGAGAGCAAGCTGCCGAGGGCACCGTTGCCACCGCTCGCGCCCTTTTGCTGTGAGCTGCCGGCCTTGCTCTGCAACAGCTCCTGGCCGGACTTGAGTAGTTGATCGAGCAATCCACGGGTGTTCATTTACCGCCTCCACAAGACGTTTAACCTGAAACCAAGACCACCAGCCTAAAACGAAAGTGCCCACGTCCCGTGGGCGAGAGTGCTTCCAGATGTTGCATTGCCTCAATGCCCGCGCTGCCGCTTGCACCTGACTATCAGAAAAAACGATATACACTCTCGCCAATCGATAAAAACAGCCCACCGGGTGCTTTCCCATGATGACCTTGCGTCAGATCCGTCACTTCATCGCCGTGGCCGAGACCGGCTCGATCTCGGCCGCCGCACAAACCGCGTTCATTTCCCAATCGACCCTGACCCTGGCGATCCAGCAACTGGAGGAGGAAATCGGCGTCAGCCTGTTCAGCCGCCACGCCAAGGGCATGACCCTGACCCACCAAGGGCATCAATTCCTGCGTCAGGCGCACTTGATCCTGGCCACGGTGGATAACGCCAAGCGCAGCCTGCAACAGAGCACCGACCAGGTCGCCGGGCAACTGATCGTCGGCGTGACCAGCCTGGTGGCCGGTTATTACCTGGCGGATCTGCTCACCCGCTTCCAGCGCGCCTACCCCAACGTGGAAATCCGCGTGATGGAAGATGAGCGCCCGTACATCGAGCATTTGCTGGTCAGCGGCGAGATCGATGTCGGCGTGTTGATCCTCTCCAACCTCGAAGACCGCCACGCCCTGCAGACCGAAGTGTTGACCCATTCGCCGCACCGGCTATGGCTGCCCGCCCAGCACCCACTGCTGGAACACGACAGCATCAACCTCGCCGACGTGGCCCGCGAGCCATTGATTCAACTGAACGTCGATGAAATGGACCGCAACGCCCAACGCATGTGGTCGGCAGCCTCCTTGCAGCCGCGCATCACCCTGCGCACGGCCTCGACCGAAGCGGTGCGAAGCCTGGTGGCCGCCGGATTGGGCGTGTCGATCCAGCCTGACATGACCTATCGCCCGTGGTCACTGGAGGGCGACATCATCGAAGCACGGCCGATTGCCGACCTCAGCCAGACCCTCGATGTCGGCCTGGCCTGGCGCCGCGGCACCGCGCGACCGGCGCTGGTGGACCCGTTTCTCACGGTTGCCCGCGAACAACCCCACGGCGGGCGCAAGCCATCTATTTAATCGAACGCCACCTTCAGTATTTAGTATTTGTTGTCCTCGGGTCCGCGAACTAGTCTTGTTGCATCCAATAAAGACGGCCGGGCCCCAGTCACAGGGAGCGCTGCCATGTCTACACAAGAAGCCACACAAAAAACGAGAACCCGAAAAATGACTGGCGCGCAGACCCCGTTGTTCACCGCATTGTTGATCGATGGTGAATTGGTTGCCGGTCAAGGCTGTGTCGAGCCGATTCTCAACCCCGCCACCAGCGAAGTCCTGACCCGGATCGCCGAAGCCAGCACCGAGCAAGTCGAAGCCGCTATCCTCGCCGCCCACCGTGCCTTTGCCGGTTGGTCACGGACCACGCCACAACAACGTTCGAACCTGTTGCTGGAGATCGCCAATGCCATCGAAAAAAACGCCGACCTGCTGGCCCGCCTCGAATCCATGAACTGCGGCAAGCCGTTGCACCTGGCCCGTCAGGATGACCTCAATGCCACGGTCGACGTATTCCGCTTCTTCGCCGGTGCCGTGCGATGCCAGACCGGCCAGCTCAGCGGCGAATACCTGCCGGGCTACACCAGCATGGTCCGGCGCGATCCTATCGGGGTCGTAGCGTCGATTGCGCCGTGGAACTACCCGATCATGATGGCCGCGTGGAAAATCGCCCCGGCCCTGGCCGCCGGCAACACCCTGGTATTCAAGCCGTCGGAACACACGCCTCTTTCGATCCTGGCCCTGGCCCCGGCGCTGGCCGAGATCCTGCCACGGGGTGTGATCAACATCGTTTGCGGTGGTGGCGAAGGCGTCGGCAGCCATCTAGTGAATCACCCTAAAGTGCGCATGGTGTCGCTGACCGGCGATATCGTCACCGGCCAGAAGATTCTCCAGGCGGCATCGAAAACGCTAAAACGCACCCACCTCGAACTCGGCGGCAAGGCCCCCGTGATCGTCTGCAACGATGCCGACATTCAGGCCGTGGTCGAAGGTGTGCGCACTTACGGCTATTACAACGCCGGCCAGGATTGCACCGCCGCTTGCCGCATTTATGCCCAGGCCGGGATACATGACCGTCTGGTGGCCGAGCTCGGCGCAGCCGTCAGCAGCCTGCGCTTCGCCGGCAAACGCGACGCCGACAACGAAATCGGCCCGCTGATCAGCACCCGCCAGCGCGACCGCGTGGCCAGTTTTGTCGAGCGTGCCCTCGGCCAGCCGCACATCGAGCGGGTGACCGGCGCGGCGGTGCATTCCGGCGCCGGCTTCTATTACCAGCCGACCCTGCTCGCCGGCTGTAAGCAAAGTGACGAGATCGTCCAGCGCGAAGTGTTCGGGCCGGTGGTCACCGTGACCCGCTTCGATGAACTCGAACAAGCGGTGGACTGGGCCAACGATTCGGAATACGGCCTGGCCTCGTCGGTCTGGACCCAGAACCTCGACAAGGCCATGCAGGTCGCGGCGCGCTTGCAGTACGGCTGCACCTGGATCAACAGCCACTTCATGCTGGTCAGCGAAATGCCCCATGGCGGCCTGAAACGTTCGGGCTACGGCAAAGACCTGTCCAGCGATTCGCTTCAGGACTACAGCGTGGTGCGGCACATCATGGCCCGCCATGGCGAGCATCTCTGACTACGCTAATAACAAGCCGCCAACGGCATGCTTCACCACGTTCACAACTGCCCCGACCATAATTTAAAGAAGAGGGAATTCCCATGTTCGTGCACAAGACCGCACTGCTCAGTGCAATCACCACCGTGCTGCTGGCCAGTGCCAGTGTCCAGGCCGCCGAGCCGCTCAAAGCTGTCGGGGCGGGCGAAGGCCAACTGGATATTGTGGCCTGGCCCGGCTACATCGAACGTGGCGAGAGTGACAAGGCCTACGACTGGGTGACCGGTTTCGAGAAGGAGACCGGCTGCAAGGTCAACGTCAAGACCGCTGCCACCTCCGATGAAATGGTCAGCCTGATGGCCAAGGGCGGCTACGACCTGGTCACGGCGTCCGGCGACGCCTCCCTGCGCCTGATCGTCGGCAAGCGTGTGCAGCCGATCAACACTGCGTTGATCCCGAACTGGAAGAACCTCGACCCACGCCTGAAAGATGCGCCGTGGTACGTGGTCAACAATCAGACCTACGGCGCCCCCTATCAGTGGGGCCCGAACGTGCTGATGTACAACACCAACGTGTTCAAGACCGCGCCCACCAGCTGGGGCGTGCTGTTCAAGGCGGAAAACCTGCCGGACGGCAAGCCGAACAAGGGCCGCGTGCAGGCCTATGACGGCCCGATCTACATCGCCGACGCGGCGCTGTACCTGAAGACCGCCAAACCGGAACTGGGCATCCAGAGTCCGTACGAACTGACCGAAACCCAGTACAAGGCCGTGCTCGATCTGCTGCGCGCCCAGCAGCCGTTGATCCACCGCTACTGGCACGACACCACCGTGCAAATGAGTGACTTCAAGAACGAAGGCGTGGTCGCCTCAGGTGCCTGGCCGTATCAGGTCAACGGCCTGATGAACGAGAAGCAGCCAATCGCCTCGACCATCCCGAAAGAAGGCGCCACCGGTTGGGCCGACACCACCATGTTGCATGCCGAGGCCAAGCACCCGAACTGCGCCTACAAGTGGATGGACTGGTCGCTGCAACCGAAAGTCCAGGGTGACGTAGCAGCGTGGTTCGGCTCGTTGCCAGCGGTTCCGGCGGCGTGCAAGGAGAGCGAACTGCTTGGCGCCGAAGGCTGCAAGACCAACGGTTTCGACCAGTTCGACAAGATCGCCTTCTGGAAAACCCCGCAGGCTGAAGGCGGCAAGTTCGTGCCGTACAGCCGCTGGACCCAGGATTACATCGCGATCATGGGCGGTAGATAACCCGCCCTCCCCTGTGGGAGCGAGCTTGCTCGCGATGAGGGCATTACAGTCAGTATTTCTATCGACTGACACTCCGCCATCGTCGGAACGCCGCCCGGAGCAAGCTCGCTCCCACAATTGATCACCGTCGTTGCCGCTTCCGCACTCGGCTGGCAGATAAAAGATGTTCGTTTTTTCAGAAGTCCAGGCAGGGCCGCTGCGACGGCCTTCGCCTTTTTGGAGCACCGCACCATGACGCTTGCAGTCCAGTTCACCAACGTCTCCCGTCTATTCGGCGAAGTGAAAGCCGTAGACCGGGTTTCCATCGACATCCAGGACGGCGAGTTCTTCTCCATGCTGGGGCCGTCCGGCTCTGGCAAAACCACCTGTTTGCGTCTGATCGCCGGCTTTGAACAACCGAGCGCAGGCTCCATCCGTATTCATGGCGAAGAGGCCACCGGCCTGCCGCCGTACCAGCGCGACGTGAACACCGTGTTCCAGGATTACGCGCTGTTCCCGCACATGAACGTTCGCGACAACGTCGCCTACGGCTTGAAAGTCAAAGGCATCGGCAAGGCCGAACGCCTCAAGCGCGCCGAGGAATCCCTGGAAATGGTCGCCCTCGGCGGCTACGGCGAGCGCAAGCCGGTGCAGCTCTCCGGCGGTCAGCGCCAGCGCGTGGCCCTGGCCCGCGCTTTGGTCAACCGTCCACGGGTGCTGCTGCTCGACGAACCGCTCGGTGCCCTCGACCTGAAGCTGCGCGAGCAAATGCAGGGCGAGCTGAAAAAGCTGCAACGCCAGCTCGGCATCACCTTCATCTTCGTCACCCACGACCAGACCGAAGCGCTATCGATGTCCGACCGCGTGGCCGTGTTCAACAAAGGCCGCATTGAACAGGTCGACAGCCCGCGCAACCTGTACATGAAGCCGGCCACCACCTTCGTGGCGGAATTCGTTGGCACCTCCAACGTGATTCGCGGCGAGCTGGCCTGGCAGCTCAGCGGCAATCCGCAGCCGTTCTCGATTCGCCCGGAACACGTGCGTTTCGCCGAAGGACCGCTGGCCAGCCACGAGATCGAAGTCAGCGGTTTGCTCCACGACATCCAGTACCAGGGCAGCGCCACCCGTTATGAGTTGAAACTGGAAAACGGCCAGACCCTGAACATCAGCCAGGCCAACAATCAGTGGATCGACAGCAGCGCGCAACACCAGACCGGGCAGCGCCTCAGCGCACGCTGGGCGCGGGAAGCAATGGTCCAGTTGCGCGACACCCTTGCAGGCGGGGTGTGAGATGAGCACCTTGGCCATTTCTCAAACCTCGTCAGGCGGCTCGCCGTTGCGCAGGTTTTCCAACCTGTTGTATCGCCGGCCGAACCTGTACCTGTCGATGCTGCTGGTGCCGCCGCTGCTGTGGTTCGGCGCGATCTACCTGGGCTCGTTGCTGACGCTGCTATGGCAAGGCTTCTACACCTTCGACGACTTCACCATGGCGGTCACCCCCGACCTGACCCTGGCGAACTTCACCGCGCTGTTCCAGCCGTCGAACTTCGACATCATCCTGCGCACCCTGGGCATGGCGGTTGTGGTGTCCATCGCCAGTGCCATTGTCGCGTTCCCGATTGCCTACTACATGGCGCGCTACACCACCGGCAAGACCAAGGCGTTTTTCTACATCGCGGTGATGATGCCGATGTGGGCCAGTTACATCGTCAAGGCCTACGCCTGGACGCTGCTGCTGGCCAAGGGCGGCGTGGCGCAGTGGTTCGTGCAGCATTTGGGGCTGGAACCGATCCTGCAGTTCGTGCTGGGCATTCCGGGCGTCGGCGGCAGTACCTTGTCGACCTCGCACCTGGGGCGTTTCATGGTGTTCGTCTACATCTGGCTGCCGTTCATGATCCTGCCGATCCAGGCCTCGCTGGAACGCCTGCCACCCTCGCTGTTGCAAGCCTCCGCCGACCTCGGTGCCAAGCCGCGCCAGACCTTCATGCAGGTGATTCTGCCGCTGTCGATCCCGGGCATTGCCGCAGGCTCGATCTTCACCTTCTCGCTGACCCTGGGCGACTTCATCGTGCCGCAACTGGTCGGCCCGCCCGGCTACTTCGTCGGCAGCATGGTGTACGCCCAGCAAGGCGCGATCGGCAACATGCCGATGGCTGCCGCCTTCACCCTGGTGCCGATCGTGCTGATCGCCATCTACCTGTCCATCGTCAAACGAATGGGGGCCTTCGATGCACTCTGAAAAGGCTTCATTGGGTCTGCGCATCGCAGCCTGGGGCGGGCTAGTGTTCCTGCACTTCCCGATCCTGATCATCTTCCTGTACGCCTTCAACACCGAAGACGCGGCGTTCAGCTTTCCGCCCAAGGGTTTCACTTGGAAGTGGATCGGCGTGGCGTTCTCTCGGCCGGACGTGCTCGAAGCGATCAAGCTGTCGTTGCAGATCGCCTCGATTGCCACCCTGATCGCCATGGTCCTTGGCACACTGGCGTCCGCCGCGCTGTACCGCCGGGACTTCTTCGGCAAGCAAGGCATCTCGCTGATGCTGATCCTGCCGATTGCCCTGCCGGGGATCATCACCGGGATCGCGCTGCTGGCGACCTTCAAGACATTGGGAATCGAGCCGGGGATGTTCACCATCATCGTCGGCCACGCGACCTTCTGCGTGGTGATCGTCTACAACAACGTCATCGCTCGCTTGCGTCGCACCTCCCACAGTTTGATCGAAGCCTCGATGGACCTCGGCGCCGATGGCTGGCAGACCTTCCGCTACATCATCCTGCCGAACCTCGGCTCGGCGTTGCTGGCCGGCGGCATGCTGGCGTTTGCCCTGTCGTTCGACGAAATCATCGTCACCACCTTCACCGCCGGCCATGAACGCACCCTGCCGCTGTGGCTGCTCAACCAGCTCAGCCGCCCACGGGACGTACCGGTGACCAACGTAGTGGCGATGCTGGTGATGATCGTGACCATGTTGCCGATTCTCGGCGCCTATTACCTGACGCGGGGTGGTGAGAGCGTTGCGGGTAGTGGCGGTAAGTAACCGAATAACTGGAGGAACCCGATCCCCTGTAGGAGCGAGCTTGCTAGCGATGATCTCAAACACACCGCGCTTAACCAGACTGAACGCGTCATCGTTCACGTCCATCGCGAGCAGGCTCGCTCCTACAGGGGGCCAGGTTTCAGCAGAAAAATAAAAGTGTTAGTGAGGACAAAGCCATGCAAACCAAACTCTTGATCAACGGCCAACTGCTCGACGGCGAAGGCCCCGCCCAACCGGTGTTCAACCCGGCGCTGGGTCGTGTGCTGGTGGAAATCAACGAAGCCAGCGCAGCCCAGGTCGATGCCGCCGTACGCGCCGCCGACGCCGCGTTCGACAGCTGGTCGCATACCCCGCCGAAAGCGCGCTCGCTGCTGCTGCTCAAACTCGCCGATGCCATCGAAGCCCACGGCGAAGAGCTGGCCAAACTGGAATCGGACAACTGCGGTAAGCCCTACAGCGCCGCGCTGAACGACGAGATCCCGGCGATTGCCGACGTGTTCCGTTTCTTCGCCGGCGCCAGCCGCTGCATGAGCGGTTCGGCTGGCGGCGAGTACCTGCCCGGCCACACCTCGATGATCCGCCGCGACCCGGTGGGCGTGATCGCTTCCATCGCGCCGTGGAACTACCCGCTGATGATGATCGCCTGGAAAATCGCCCCAGCCCTGGCCGCCGGTAATACCGTGGTGCTCAAGCCGTCGGAACAAACCCCGCTGACCGCCCTGCGCCTGGCCGAACTGGCGTCGGACATTTTCCCGGCCGGTGTACTCAACCTGGTGTTCGGCCGTGGTCCTACCGTCGGTAGCCCATTGGTCACCCACCCGAAAGTGCGCATGGTGTCGCTGACCGGTTCGATTGCCACCGGCTCGAACATCATTTCCAGCACCGCCGACAGCGTCAAACGCATGCACATGGAGTTGGGCGGCAAAGCCCCGGTGATCATCTTCGACGACGCCGACATCGACGCCGCCGTCGAAGGCATCCGCACCTTCGGTTTCTACAACGCCGGGCAAGACTGCACCGCCGCCTGCCGCATCTATGCCCAGGCAGGCATCTACGACAAGTTCGTGGAGAAACTCGGCGCGGCGGTCAGCAGCATCAAGTACGGCTTACAGGATGATCCGTCGACCGAACTCGGCCCGCTGATCACCGCGCAACACCGCGACCGCGTGGCCGGTTTCGTCGAGCGCGCCATCGCCCAGCCGCACATTCGTTTGATCACTGGCGGCAAGGCTGTCGAGGGCAACGGCTACTTCTTCGAACCGACGGTACTGGCCGATGCGCAGCAGGACGACGAAATCGTGCGCCGTGAAGTGTTCGGGCCGGTGGTCTCGGTGACTAAATTCAGCGACGAAGCGCAAGTGCTGGGCTGGGCCAACGATTCGGACTACGGCCTGGCCTCCTCCGTGTGGACCGCCGACGTCGGCCGCGCCCATCGCCTGTCGGCTCGTCTGCAGTACGGCTGCACCTGGGTGAATACGCACTTCATGCTGGTCAGCGAAATGCCCCACGGCGGTCAGAAACTGTCCGGCTATGGCAAGGACATGTCCATGTACGGGCTGGAGGACTACACCGTTGTACGGCATGTGATGTTCAAGCACTAAAAGCTTCGTCGGATCGCCGCCCGGAGCAGGCTCGCTCCCACATTTGGAATGCATTCCCCTGTGGGAGCGAGCCTGCTCGCGAAATGGGTCACCACGGTTCCAAGGAAGAAACCGACACCCGGCACCACCAGGCTCCACCCCAAAGAAGACAAAACAATAACCACCGATCCGGGCGGCGCCCCCAAGGCTCCGCCACGGTTTCGGACATCCGAAATCTGCCGATTTTCCGGAGCAATCACACATGAGTGCATCACCCGATCTCTCTCCAGCCCTTGCCGACAGCGATGCCGAGCAACTACGCAAACTGGGTTACACCTCCAACTTCAATCGCAGCATGAGCCTGTGGGAAAACTTCGCCCTGGGCTTCACCTACCTGTCCCCGGTCGTCGGGGTCTATACCCTGTTCGGCCTGTGCCTGGCTGCGGGCGGGCCACCGATGTTCTGGGCTTACTTGCTGGTCGGTTGCGGCCAGTTGCTGGTGTGCCTGATCTTCGGTGAAGTGGTTTCGCAATTCCCGATTTCCGGCGGCGTGTACCCGTGGGCTCGCCGCTTGGTGGGCAAGCGCTGGGCGTGGATGGTCGGCTGGATCTACTCCATCGCATTGTGCGTGACCATCGCGGCGGTTGCCGTGGGTGCCGGTCCGTACCTCGCCGCCATGATGGGCTTTGAACCGAGCAACAACACCAACATCATCATCGCCCTGTTCCTGACGCTGTTCGCCACCTTGGTCAACCTCAGCGGCACCAAGGTACTGGCGCGGATCGCCATGTTCGGATTCCTCTGCGAACTGGTGGGCGCGGTGATCGTCGGCGTTTACCTGCTGATTTTCGAGCGTCATCAACCCATCAGCGTGTTGTTCAACACCTTCGATATCAGCGTCGACGGCTCGTACCTGCCGGCCTTCCTCACCGCGTCGCTGGCGGGGATGTTCCTGTATTACGGTTTCGAGGCCTGCGGCGATGTGGCCGAAGAAACCCCGAACCCGAGCAAGAAAATCCCGGTGGCCATGCGCATGACCATCTACATCGGCGGGATCGCGGCGATGTTCGCCTGCCTGGCGCTGATCCTCGCCGTGCCGGACATGCAAGCGGTGATCAACGGCACCGACAAGGACCCGGTCACCACCATCCTCAGCAACGCGTTTGGTCCGGTGGGTTCGAAAGTAGTGATGGGTGTGGTGATGATTTCTTTCATCTCCTGCGTGATCAGCCTGCAAGCGGCGGCCAGTCGTCTGCTGTATTCCTACGCCCGTGATGAAATGGTCATCGGCAGCCGACTACTGAAGAAGATTTCCCCTACGACTCAGGTTCCAGTTGCCGCGCTGTTCGTGTCCGGTGTCCTGCCGGCACTGATCATCATCCTCGGCTTCTTCCTGCAAGACGCGGTCGCCACCATCGTCAGCTTCGCGGCAATCGGCATCTACCTGGCGTTCCAGATGATCGTGCTCGCGGCCCTGTACGCCCGTATGAAGGGCTGGAAACCGAGCGGCAAATTCACCCTCGGCGCCTGGGGTTGGGCGGTGAACATCGGCGCGCTGGTCTATGGTGTCGGCGCCATCATCAACATGGCCTGGCCACGCACCCCGGACGCCGCGTGGTACATCAACTACGCGATGGTGCTGAGCACTGCCATCGTGATTGGTCTGGGTTTGCTCTACATGTGGATCGCCAAGCCGTATGACCACGGGAAGGCGCCTGCGGGGGATGCGTGGAAGGTTAGTCGGTAATAGTTCGTTGATCGGACGCGCTGCCCGCAGCGATGCGGGCAGGGTTGAGGTTGCTAAAACATATTGAGCATTTGAACAGACATAAAAAAACCGCCCCTAAAGGCGGTTTTACTTTCACAGAAGAGGGTATTAACCCTGTCGCCTGGGTAGAGTTCTGCTCTCTTTGCCAGGCCATGTGAGCCAATGATATTAACCGATGAAGGCGGTGTCAATTCGTTTTGCTTGTTAAAAAACAGTGGCCGCGACTTCATTTTCAGCATCCAGATTTCGTTGAAATTCGAGCTCATCCTCATACTCAAGCCCCATTTCCGCCGCCCACCTTTTGGCTAGCTCCTGGACAGCAACAAGCTGCCTCAATGCGGTATTGCGAATGTCCAACTCTGTATTGAGTTGGTCGACGACTTCCTGCAGCTTTTGAGCTTTAAGCTGAGCCTGAAGTAAATCGTTGTACGGAACATAACCGGAGGCTCCCACGGCGTGAATCAGCGCTGACCTCAGCAACTTGCTCTCGGTGACACTCAGCGCAACAGGGTACTTAACGCTCCTCCCTGTATCCCTCCCGTCGCCGAAATAGCTGATTGGAGGCAAAATTCGTTGGGTCGAAACGCACTCAAGCATGCTGCAAAGCACATAGCTTTCTTTTCCGCTGTTTTGGTAGCGAGGCATTTTGTCCAAGGTAGCCTGTTCCAGCTTGAAGGCTGACCTGTCTTCGACGGCAATAGCCCTTGATGTCACAGGGGCAACCTGAACAAGATTTTTTGATATCACCTTCACAACGACAGCAAGCCTGCGCTTATGCATCTCGGCCTCAAGCAGCGTGTCCATGTACCGCTTGTTGGACTTGCTCGACGCATCTGTGCGTGCGCTTCGCTGCACGAACCCATAGTCCACTTCGACCAGTTTCCCTTGGCGCCCCAGAAGTTTCTGTAGCTTCAAGCTTTTGTCTTTTTTCAGCGTCTGATTCAGAAAAATCTCTTTAGAAACATCCTGTCTTTGAATCAGCACCGAAAAAACAGCGGGCCGCATTGCCGTGGCGGCGGTCGACTTTATCGATTCGAGTCGCCAAAGGTGATTGCTGTCATTGATGAAGCATTTGGTCAGGAAAACCGGGTGTGGGGCTGTCCCCGGCTTGGAGCGCGGCATCCCTGGAATCAGTGTTTCACGGATATCTTCGTAAATTTCCGTTCCCAGAACGACTTGGCTGGATCCTCCGGTAGTTTTATTGATCACCGTTTCGAGATAACGGACAACGATCGTCTGCATTTGCTTCCCTGACTTGTAGAAAGAACGTTTTTTTCGCTGGACTCTTCTGAAAAAACTCGCGCCTCCCACAAGCGTTTTATAGAAGAAGCACTAGCTGGAAACTCGATCAATGCAGAAAAATCTGCAGTCCATTCTTGAACCCGGAAAAGTTATAGGAAAAATCAGGGGCGCAACGCTATGTCACCTCGCTAGATGCAAAAACAGGAAATTCCTACAGATACAGCCTTCCTGAAAAACCCTCGATTCCTACAACAAGCGTCCCCAGAGTAGACTTGGCGCCGCGAGCGCCTGACCGATAGGCTTTGCTCCGTCGCTGCCAAATCAGCGGCCCGGAGTCGAAGCCGGAACATATCAACATGGCGCATCCGCGCCCCCATATGAGCTGGGGCATTTTTTAGCCTTTCAGTTTCGCGTTATGGCGGGCCGTGTGGCGCGGGCCTCTCGGCTTCCATGTTGATCGAGAATGTTCCGACTTCGAACGCCCCACGGTCCGCCACCCAAATCTTTCGAAGGATTAGTGGCGGCTCCTTTCTTCAACATGGAGTCGAGAAATGCACAAGCACACATCACATCCGACTGAAACTCCTTCCTGCTTCATCCCCGCCGTCTTCACCCGCCACAACCGTTTCCTCCACGCCTTTATGCAAGACAACCAAGCCTGGTTCTGTGTTCAGGACCTTGGGCGCCTGATGGGCAAACCCCTGAATGAACGGCTCACCCTGAAACTCGATCCCGACCAACGTCGCACCGTCTGGCTGCGCAAGGACGGCAAAACAATCGAAACCCTGATGGTCAGCGAATCAGGCATGTACGCCTTGCTGGTTCACCACTTCGTCCCGGAAAACCGCAACCTGCGCCAGTGGTTGAGCAACGAAGTCAAACCCTCGTTGCGTGATGCGAAATCAGAGCCTGTGGAAAACCTGCCAAGCCTGAGCTCCTTGAATTGGGCCGGAGTCTCGGTGCCCTTGCTGCATTACCAACATCACGCCTGGATCAAGTGGCGAGACATGCCTGAGTTGATGCAGGTGCAGCGTCCCTTCCCAATCGCTGGCACTTGCCGCTGAAGGGAAAAATCGAGCTGATAAAAAAGGGACAGACTTCACAGTCCATCCCTTTGGTTTGCCTTATTAAAACCTCGAAACACTCCTCATCGCATCCACCAGATACCTCATCGCGATCCTGTCGCTCTCCGACAGCTCCCGATAGCGTTCCACCAGTTTCATTTCCTCGCTATTGAGTCGGCGTCTTCGTCGCCCCAGGGCCAGACACGGAAAGATTCCCAACATTTCGGTGATGCCTTGTACTTTCGACATGGACGATGTCCTTCTAAACGTCAAAGAAAACTGCAAAAAACCGCATCGCCCTCCCCCTTTTCAGCAGCCGCATAGTGCCGACTGAACCGCACCGGTCTTTCGGGCATAAACCGGTCATGTGCACAGAATAGAAATATTCCGGGCGCTGAAAAGCGGTTTTTAGAGTAATTAGTCGAAAAAAGCAGAAATGCCCTCTAAATCAGAAACCCCTGTCGGAATTGTTTCCCGACATGTCTTGTTTCATTGCTGAGACGGCGCAGTGCCACCAATCAATTTTGCTCTTCAATCGAACGGTTTAAGCTGTCGGGCATCTGTGTAAAAGTCCGTTGTGTTTGGCCGAAGGCATGTCCGAACCGATATTTCTGATCCAGCACGTGCCAGGAACGGCGCGGGATTGTTCACGACAGGTTGTATTTATGCACCGCAGGAACTTGCTCAAAGCCTCCATGGCCATCGCGGCCTACACCGGTTTGTCCGCCACGGGCCTGTTGGCCGCCAAGGCCTGGGCCGCCGGCGGTGGCACCGCTGACGGCGAAGCCACCGCGTTCGATTTCGAGGCGCTGAAGCTCCAGGCCAAACAGCTCGCCAGCAATCGCTACCAGGACACCAAGCAACAGTTGCCGCCGACCCTGGCGACCATGACGCCGCAGAACTTCAATGCGATCCGCTACGACGGCAATCATTCGTTGTGGAAAGAGCTCAAGGGCCAGCTGGACGTGCAGTTCTTCCACGTCGGCATGGGGTTCAAGCAGCCGGTGCGCATGTACAGCGTCGATCCGAAAACCCGGATGGCCCGCGAGGTGCATTTCCGCCCATCGCTGTTCAACTATGAAAACACCACGGTCGACACCGCACAGCTCAAGGGCGACCTGGGTTTCTCCGGCTTCAAGCTGTTCAAGGCCCCGGAACTGGACAAGCACGATGTCGTGTCCTTCCTCGGCGCCAGTTACTTCCGTGCGGTAGACGCCACCGGCCAGTACGGTTTGTCGGCCCGCGGGCTGGCGATCGACACCTACGCCAAGAAGCGTGAAGAATTCCCTGACTTCACCAAGTTCTGGTTCGAGACACCGAACAAGGACAGCACCCGCTTCGTGGTCTACGCCCTGCTCGACTCGCCGAGCGCCACCGGTGCCTACCGCTTCGATATCGACTGCCAGGCCGAGCGCGTGGTGATGGAGGTCGATGCCCACGTCAACGCCCGTACCGCCATCGACCAGTTGGGCATTGCGCCGATGACCAGCATGTTCAGTTGCGGCACCCACGAGCGCCGCATGTGCGACACCATTCACCCGCAAATCCATGACTCCGACCGCCTGGCCATGTGGCGCGGTAACGGCGAGTGGATCTGCCGCCCGCTGAACAACCCGGCGACCCTGCAATTCAATGCCTTTGCCGATACCGACCCGAAGGGCTTCGGCCTGGTGCAGACCGACCACGAGTTCGCCAGTTATCAGGACACCGTCGACTGGTACAGCCGCCGCCCGAGCCTGTGGGTAGAACCGACCACCGCGTGGGGCGAAGGCTCGGTCGATCTGCTGGAGATCCCGACCACCGGAGAAACCATGGACAACATCGTCGCCTTCTGGACGCCGAAGAAACCGGTAGCTGCGGGGGATTCGTTGAACTACGGCTACAAGCTCTACTGGAGCGCATTGCCGCCAGTCGGAACGCCGTTGGCACGGGTCAACGCGACCCGTTCGGGCATGGGCGGCTTCACCGAAGGCTGGGCGCCAGGCGAGCATTACCCGCCAGTCTGGGCCCGTCGTTTTGCCGTGGACTTCACCGGCGGCGGCCTGGACCGCTTGCCTGAAGGCGCGGGCATCGAGCCGGTAGTCACTTGCTCGAACGGCGAGGTCAAGGATTTCAGCGTGCTCAAGCTCGACGACATCAAGGGCTACCGCATCCTGTTTGACTGGTACCCGACCAATGACAGCGTCGAGCCCGTCGAGCTGCGCCTGTTCATCCGCACCAACGACCGCACGCTGAGTGAAACCTGGTTGTACCAGTACTTCCCGCCGGCTCCCGACAAGCGCAAGTACACCTGATGATCGGGTAGCACCCTGCCACCATTCGGTTTTCCGAACGCGACCTGCGGGTCGGTTCGGTTAACCGGATCATCTCAGTGAAATCTCAACGCAAAAAATATTTAATTCACTTATAAATCAATGACTTGATCAATTCGCACTGGTCTGGCACGAGTCATGCTCTACACTTCTTCGACGAATGTCCTTTGCGCCGACTCATCGTAGCGCTCAGGTGTTTTGCAGCACAAAAGGGCCGGTGAACTGGCTCCATAAAAAAAACAATGTCGAGGAAAATTTGATGCGCATCGTTCCCCATATCCTGGGCGCAGCCATTGCTGCCGCTCTGATCAGCACGCCAGTTTTCGCCGCCGAACTCACCGGCACCCTGAAGAAGATCAAAGACTCCGGCACCATCACCCTGGGCCATCGCGACGCTTCCATTCCGTTTTCCTACATTGCAGACGCTTCCGGCAAACCGGTCGGCTACTCCCACGACATCCAGTTGAAAGTCGTCGAAGCCATCAAAAAAGACCTGGATATGCCGAACCTCCAGGTCAAATACAACCTGGTGACTTCGCAAACCCGCATCCCGCTGGTGCAGAACGGCACCGTGGACCTCGAGTGCGGTTCCACCACCAACAACGTCGAGCGTCAGCAGCAAGTTGACTTCTCCGTTGGCATCTTCGAAATCGGTACTCGCCTGCTGTCCAAGGCAGACTCCAAGTACAAGGATTTCGACGATCTGAAAGGCAAGAACGTCGTGACCACCGCCGGCACCACGTCCGAGCGCATCCTCAAGGCGATGAACGCCGACAAGCAGATGGGCATGAACGTCATCTCCGCCAAAGACCACGGCGAGTCGTTCCAGATGCTGGAAACCGGTCGTGCAGTGGCCTTCATGATGGACGACGCCCTGCTGGCCGGTGAAGCTGCCAAGGCCAAGAAGGCCAGTGACTGGGCCGTGACCGGCACTCCACAGTCCTACGAAATCTACGGCTGCATGGTGCGCAAAGGCGACGAGCCGTTCAAAAAGGCTGTGGATGACGCCATCAAGGCCACCTACGCATCGGGCGAGATCAACAAGATCTACGAAAAATGGTTCATGCAACCAATCCCGCCAAAAGGCCTGAACCTGAACTTCCCGATGAGCGAAGAACTCAAGGTCCTGATCGCCAAACCGACTGATAAAGCGGCTGACGACAAGAAATCCTGATTTCTGACTAACCTTATCTCCTGAGAGGGCCCTCGCCCTTTCAGGAGGTGGTCACTTCCTGCTGGCATTTCTGGAAACACTCGAACCGGTGGCTGTCGAGCCGAGCGCGTGTGCCTGACTCTCAAGGTCAGGCGGGAACGGAGCTTCCCCCAAGCGGGCACTTGTACATCGATTGAACTGAGGGGAGACCCTAATGAATTACAACTGGGACTGGGGCGTGTTCTTCAAGTCCACCGGCGTGGGCAGCGAGACCTATTTCGACTGGTACGTGTCCGGTCTGGCCTGGACCATCGGTATCGCCATCGCGGCCTGGATCATCGCCCTGACACTGGGCTCGATCCTGGGCGTCATGCGTACCGTGCCGAACCGCATCGTATCGGGCATCGCCACCTGCTACGTCGAACTCTTCCGTAACGTGCCGCTGCTGGTTCAGCTGTTCATCTGGTACTTCCTGGTACCCGACCTGCTGCCGGCGGACCTGCAAGAGTGGTACAAGCAGGATCTGAACCCGACCACCTCGGCCTTCCTCAGCGTCGTCGTGTGCCTGGGCCTGTTCACCACCGCCCGGGTTTGCGAACAGGTGCGCACCGGTATCCAGGCCCTGCCAAAAGGCCAGGAATCCGCGGCCCGCGCCATGGGTTTCAAGCTGCCGCAGATCTACTGGAACGTGCTGCTGCCACAGGCCTACCGGATCATCATTCCGCCGCTCACCTCGGAATTCTTGAACGTCTTCAAGAACACCTCCGTGGCCTCGCTGATCGGCTTGATGGAATTGCTCGCGCAGACCAAACAGACCGCCGAGTTCTCCGCCAACCTGTTCGAAGCCTTTACCCTGGCAACGCTGATCTACTTCACCCTGAACATGAGCCTGATGTTGCTGATGCGCCTGGTCGAGAAGAAAGTCGCCGTACCGGGCCTGATCTCCGTAGGGGGTAAATGATGGAATTCGACTTCTCGGGCATCATCCCGTCCCTGCCGGGCCTGTGGAACGGCATGATCATGACCCTCAAGCTGATGGCCATGGGCGTGGTCGGCGGGATCATCCTCGGCACCCTCCTGGCATTGATGCGTCTGTCCCACAGCAAGCTGCTGTCGAACATCGCCGGCGCGTACGTCAACTATTTCCGCTCGATCCCGTTGCTGCTGGTGATCACCTGGTTCTACCTGGCGGTGCCGTTCGTGCTGCGCTGGATCACCGGCGAAGACACGCCGATCGGCGCGTTCGCCTCGTGCATCGTGGCCTTCATGATGTTCGAAGCGGCGTACTTCTGCGAAATCGTCCGCGCCGGTGTGCAGTCGATTCCCAAGGGCCAGATGGGCGCCGCCCAGGCCCTTGGCATGAGCTATAGCCAGATGATGCGCCTGATCATCCTGCCGCAAGCGTTCCGCAAGATGACGCCGCTGTTGCTGCAACAGAGCATCATCCTGTTTCAGGACACCTCGCTGGTCTACGCCGTCGGCCTGGTGGACTTCCTCAATGCTTCGCGCGCCAGTGGCGACATCATTGGCCGCTCCAATGAGTTCCTGATTTTCGCGGGTCTCGTGTACTTCATCATCAGCTTTGCCGCCTCGCAGCTGGTCAAGCGTCTGCAAAAAAGGTTCGCCGTATGATCTCTATCAAAAGCATCAACAAGTGGTATGGGGACTTCCAGGTACTGACTGATTGCAGCACCGAGGTCAAAAAAGGCGAAGTGATCGTGGTGTGCGGGCCATCCGGTTCCGGCAAGTCGACCCTGATCAAGTGCGTCAACGCCCTGGAACCGTTCCAGAAAGGCGACATCGTGGTCGACGGCACCTCCATCGCCGACCCGAAGACCAACCTGCCGAAACTGCGTTCCCGCGTGGGCATGGTGTTCCAGCACTTCGAGCTGTTCCCGCACCTGACCATCACCGAAAACCTGACCATCGCGCAGATCAAGGTCTTGGGCCGCAGCAAGGAAGAAGCCACCAAGAAAGGCCTGCAACTGCTCGAACGCGTCGGTCTCTCGGCCCACGCCCACAAGCATCCAGGCCAACTGTCCGGCGGTCAGCAACAGCGTGTGGCGATTGCCCGTGCGCTGGCGATGGACCCGATCGTCATGCTGTTCGACGAACCGACCTCGGCGCTGGACCCGGAAATGGTCAACGAAGTGCTCGACGTGATGGTGCAACTGGCCCACGAAGGCATGACCATGATGTGCGTGACCCACGAAATGGGCTTCGCCCGTAAAGTGGCCGACCGCGTGATTTTCATGGACCAGGGCAAGATCATCGAAGACTGCAAGAAAGAAGAGTTCTTCGGCGACATCAACGCCCGCGCCGAGCGTACGCAGCACTTCCTCAACAAGATTCTGCAGCACTAAAAGCAGTGGGCAATAGCCCGAAGGCACACCGATCCTCTGTGGGAGCGAGCTTGCTCGCGATAGCGGACTGACATTCAACATCAATGTTGACTGTGATGAAGTCATCGCGAGCAAGCTCGCTCCCACAGGGGACAGCGGTGGCTTGCAGATTTGTGTTGTGGTTGACCCAAGGCATCTGTGATGAAATGCGACCCCACTCTTTATCGCGCAGCAATGCCATCACTCGCCGTGAAACCCCGTCTGGTTCGTCATTTGTTCCTGCCGCCGCTGATCATCGCCATGATGATCGGCCTGGGCTATATCGGCTTCTGGATCAGTGAGCACTACGGCATTCGCAGCCTTGGCGAAAACGGCCAGCGTCAGCTGGAACTGCACGCCCGTGCCGTCGAAAGCGAAATCAGCAAATACACCTACCTGCCCAGCCTGCTGGAACTCGAAACCAGCGTTCCGCAGTTGCTGGCCGACCCGACCCCGGAACACCGGCAGACGGTCAACGATTACCTCGAAGGCCTGAACCGGCGCAGCCGCAGTCGGGCCATCTACGTGATGGACACCACCGGTCGCGTCATGGCCACCAGCAACTGGCGCGATGTCGACAGTTACCTGGGTGAAGACCTGTCCTTCCGCGCCTATTTCCAGAACGCCGTGCGCGGTCAGCCGGGGCGCTTCTATGGCATCGGCAGCACCAACGGCGAACCCGGTTACTACCTGGCCCATGGCCTGGAAGAACACGGCAAGATCATCGGCGTCGCGGTGGTCAAGGTCCGCCTGGAAGCCATGGAAGAACGCTGGCAACGGGCACGCCTGGAAGCCTTCGTCAGCGACGAAAACGGCATCATCATTCTGTCCAGTGATCCGGCGCGGCGCTTGAAATCAGTGGTGCCGCTGAGCGAAGAAACCAAGGAAAAACTCGCCCGCAGCCTGCAGTACTACTGGTTCCCGCTCAACGAACTGCAGCCGCTGGCTCGGGAAACCCTGTCCGAAGGCGTGGAAAAACTCACGTTCCCGGCCAACAGCGAACTGGTGTCCGACGATGAAAACATCAGCTACCTGGCGCAAACCCGGCCGCTCGGCGATACGCCGTGGAACTTCACCCTGCTCACGCCACTCCAGGACTTGCGCCGCGAAGCGATCAACCAGGGGATCCTGGTGGCCGTGGCGTTTGCCCTCCTGGCGTTCCTTTTGATCGCCTGGAACGAGCGACGCAAGGTGATCGCCACCCGCCTCGCGGCCCGGGAAGCCTTGCAGGAAGCCAACAATCAGCTGGAGCGTCGGATTACCGAACGCACCACCGACCTGCGCGCCAGCAACGAACGGCTCAAGGGCCAGATCCGCGAACGCCGGCAGGCCGAAGAGACCTTGCGCCGCGCCCAGGATGAGTTGGTACAGGCCGGAAAACTCGCGGCCATCGGCCAGATGTCCACCAGCATCGCCCACGAACTGAACCAGCCGCTGGCGGCGCTGCGCACCTTGTCCGGCAATACCGTGCGCTTCCTCGAACGCGGCCAGCTCGACGTGGCCAGCACCAACCTCAAGACCATCAACGAACTGATCGACCGCATGGGCCGGATCACCGCCAGCCTGCGCTCGTTCGCCCGGCGCGGGGACGACAAGGGCCAGGCCTGCCTCGGCAAAGGCGTGGACGCGGCCTTGCAATTGCTCGGCGGCCGGGTGGAAAACATTCAGCTGCAACTGCACCGCGATTTCACCGATGTGCAGGTGCAGATCGACCAGACCCGCCTGGAGCAGATTCTGGTCAACCTGATCGGCAACGCCCTCGACGCCATGCAAGCGCAGCCGCAACCCGAGCTGTGGCTCGAAGGCGAAGCGTTCGATGGCAAATATCGCCTGCGGGTGCGTGACAACGGCCACGGCATCGACGCCGAAGCGCGCAAGCACCTGTTCGAACCGTTCTTCACCACCAAACCCGGCGAACAGGGCCTGGGCCTCGGCCTGACCCTTTCCGCCAGCCTCGCCGCCGCCACCGGCGGTCACCTGGGTGTCGAGCACCCGGCCAGCGGTGGTACCGCATTCGTCCTCAGTTTACCGTTGGTAAGCCCCACTCCCGCCGAGCCAATATGAACAACGACCTTAGTGTATTGATCGTCGAAGACGACCCCCATGTGCTGCTCGGCTGCCAACAGGCGCTGACCCTGGAAGACATTCCCTGCATTGGCGTGGGTAGCGCCGAAGAAGCCCTGGAGCGGGTCGGCGACAACTTCGCCGGCATCGTCGTCAGCGACATTCGCCTGCCGGGCATCGATGGCCTGGAACTGCTGACACGACTCAAGGAGCGTGATCGCAGCTTGCCGGTGGTGTTGATTACCGGCCACGGCGACATTTCCATGGCCGTCGGCGCGATGCAGAAAGGCGCCTACGACTTCATGGAGAAACCCTTCTCCCCCGAACGCCTGGTGGACGTCGCCCGCCGCGCCCTGGAGCAACGCAGCCTGGCGCGAGAAGTCTCGTCGTTGCGTCGGCAACTGGCCGAGCGCGACTCCCTCGAAGGGCGGATCATCGGTCGCTCGCCGGCCATGCAGAACCTGCGGGAACTGATCGCCAACGTTGCCGATACCTCGGCCAACGTGCTGATCGAAGGCGAGACCGGCACCGGCAAGGAATTGGTTGCGCGCTGCCTGCATGATTTCAGTCGGCGACACACCAAGCAGTTCGTCGCGCTGAACTGCGGCGGCCTGCCGGAAAACCTGTTCGAAAGTGAAATTTTCGGCCACGAAGCCAACGCCTTTACCGGCGCCGGCAAACGGCGGATCGGCAAGATCGAACACGCCGACGGCGGCACGCTGTTCCTCGACGAAGTGGAAAGCATGCCCCTGCCCTTGCAGATCAAACTGCTGCGGGTGTTGCAGGAACGCACCCTCGAACGCCTCGGATCGAACCAGAGCGTAGCGGTGGATTGCCGGGTGATCGCGGCGACCAAATCCGACCTCGTCGAGTCGAGCAAGGCTGGCGAGTTCCGCAGCGACCTGTATTACCGCCTCAACGTGGTGACCCTGGAACTGCCGCCGCTGCGCGAGCGCCGCGAGGACATCCTGCAACTGTTCGAACACTTTTTGCAGCTGTCATCCCTGCGCTTCGACCGCACGGTGCCGGAATTGGACAACCAGACCGTTTCGAACCTGATGAGCCACGACTGGCCGGGTAACGTGCGTGAACTGCGCAACGTTGCCGAGCGCTTTGCCCTGGGCCTACCAGCGTTCAAGAAATCCGGTGCCGGCGGCGGCAATCAGGGCCTGGCCTTTGCCGAAGCGGTGGAGGCCTTCGAGCGCAACCTGCTCAGCGATGCCTTGCAACGCAGCGGCGGCAACCTGACCCAGGCCAGCCAGGAACTGGGCATGGCCAAGACCACGCTGTTCGACAAGGTAAAGAAGTACGGGTTGAGCCACTGATGGACCATGCATTCTCCTGTGGGAGCGAGCCTGCTCGCGATAGCGCCGGATCAGTCGATATCATCGCTGGCTGAAACACCGCTTTCGCGAGCAGGCTCGCTCCTACAGGTGATCGGGGGTTAGAGGAGGTTGCGATCGGCCACAGGCTCGATCTGCGCCCAATGTGAAGTGTCTTCACGGTGCTCACGCAAATACGGCAACACCGCCCCCAGCAACGGCGCCTTGAACGCCTCCTGGAAGCGATGGGCCAGGCCCGGAATCAAGACCAACTGACTGCCGCGCAGATGCGCCGCCAGATGCACCCCGTGCATCACCGGCAGCAGCGGGTCGGCCGTGCCATGCACCACCAGCGCCGGCACCCGCAACTGATTGAGCAGGGTCACCCGGCTCGGTTCGGCGAGAATGGCCATGATCTGGCGTTTCACGCCCTCGGGATTGAACGCCCGGTCATAGGACAGCTCCGCCTGATGCAACAGCGACTGGCGATCGTCGGTGACCATCGGGCTGCCCAGCGCCGCCAGCAAGTCGGCCTGTTGCTCCAGGGCCACTTCGCGGTTCGGTGCGCCGCGCCGGGCCAACAACTGCACCAGCGCCGCACTCGGTGCCGGCAAGCCTTCGGCACCGGAACTGGTCATGATCAGGGTCAGGCTCTCGACCCGCTGCGGTGCCATGGCCGCCATGTGCTGGGCGATCATCCCGCCCATGCTGGCGCCCAACACGTGGAATTGATCGATGTGCAAGGCATCCATCAAGCCCAGGCCATCGTCGGCCATGTCGGTCAGCGAATACGGCGACGACACCGGCAATCCGAGTTTGTAGCGCAGCACTTCGAAGGTCAGGTTGGCTTCGGCCGGTGTTTGCCGCCAGGTCGACAGGCCGACATCGCGATTGTCATAGCGGATCACCCGGAATCCCTGCTGGCACAGGGCGACCACCACCTCGTCCGGCCAGTGAATCAATTGCCCACCCAGGCCCATCACCAGCAGCAATGCCGGATCCGACGCACGGCCGATGCTCTGGTACGCCAGGCTTACCTGGGCCAGATCCACCCGTTCGGTCGGAACATTGACGTCACAACGCGAAGCCGCCAGGGACGGCAGGCCGAACAACAGCGCGGCCAACAATACGATTCGTGAAAAGAATGAAGCACCCATGAAAAAACACCAAAACGCAGAACCCCAGTAGAGCGCGAGTCTGATGAAGTTTGTTCAAGCGCGCTGCCACAGTTCCATGACAGTTTGATGAAGAGTGCCGGGCGGTCATCCGGCGGCAGATTCAGCCTAGCGATAACTATGTACCACCCTACCGTTTGGCGACTGCCTCCTAATGCCCGTCCCGCCGGCACGGTCCGGCCTTCTGGAGATTCATCGTCATGGTTGACGAAACCACACCCCTAACGACCGATTTCGGCCTTGCCTTCCCTTTGCCCGCGAACCCGGATCAGGGTCTGACCCTGAGCGCCTCGGAACGCTGGAACGAATGCTGTGAGCAGTGGCGGGCACTTATGGCGCAAAACCCGCAGTCGCCGCTCGCCGGCACTTGGTGGAATGCCCGTGCGCGCGGTACGGATCAGTCGCGCAAGGCACAGGCAAACCGCTTGTACCGCCAGCATTTCGAGGCGTCGAGCCAATGGGCTTTTGCCCAGGGCATCCTGGATACCGAGCAGGTCCAGACATTGCAGGCGATCATCGACCCGCCCGCGCAGACAGCAACGCCTGCCACTCCAAAGATTTACGTCGAGCAAATGCAGTTCAAGGATGACAAAGACCTGTCAATCGAACTATCGGGCGCCTTGGTCATCACCCGGGACACGAAGCAACCGGTCGCTCAGGTGCTGTACTTGCCTTCCCTGCCATCCGCCTGGATGACCTTTGAGAACCGTGTCGATATGGAAAGCTGGCTGTTCGAACATCAGCCGCAGATGTTCGACCAACCCCGGCTACCGACAGGCACCCTCAGGGTTTATTACACAGAGCTTGAGCGCAGCGTGCTGCAGACCAGCGCTGAATCCTTGTGGGCACGATTGCCTGTCACCCCTGCCGATCGGCCGCGTAACGAATTGATCCTGGCCTTGCCCGCCACCTTGCCGGACGCGGATACCAACGAAGACGATGTCCTGTTCGGCCAGTTAAGCCCCGATATTCCACTGGGCATCCGTCGCCAGGCACTGGAGCAACAGCGCACGGCACTGGATGCCTTGTTGGGCGAGAACTTTCAGGGCGACCACACTGACCCGCGCCTGCAACGTCTGCAACGGCAAATGGATGCCCTCACCGCGACCGAGCAGGCCAGCACCACCGCCGCAACCGCGCTGCTGAACACCGACAGTGCGCAAAAAATGCTGGAACTGCGCCACAAAAACCGCCCGCACTACGCAACCCTTTACCAGGCGCGCCTGGACGGTCTGCGTGCCGAAGCTGAACTGCAACTGAGCCTGAACCAGATCAACACTGAAGAGCATCAGTGGCTCACTCGTGTGCTGGATGCCCCCGATCAAGCCCCAGCGGCCGATCTGGTGGTCGCACGCCTGGTGCTGTCGGCGACGGACACCGAAGGCGATACCCACCGCACGCAAACCGAGGAACTGGATGGTGTCCTGCTGTTTACCAAGGCCTCGGCGTTGGTGCCGGACTCGACCGACAGCCTGTTGCTCTACTGGCCCGGGCGCTTCGGTGGTTTGCAGCGTTTCAGCTCTCGACAGGCACTGGAACAGACCTTGTTCAAACGTCCGGCCAACGACAACACCCTGGCCCTGCACGTCTTGCCGCTGAACGGCCCGCCGTTTGAATACGCCTTGCAGACTCAGCTTCACAGCTGTGAACAACAGGCTGCCCGGATCATGGCGACCAATCCTGTGCCGTCTCATGCCAGCCAACGCGCGGCAGAGCTGGAAAAGCTGCGCGAACAGACCCTTGCCTGCCTGACCGTTCCCCAGTCCGCCGCCCGGGAGTTGGTGTACGCGCACATCCTCGAACAAAACCGCAGCAGTGCGCTGGCCGCCCAATTGCCGTCGTGGCATGGCGAACTCTCCGCCGTGCAGCGTGACCGACTCAAGGTGTCGTTCAAGTCCTACATCGCTGCGATGAAGCGCTCCCACGAGTGGCTGGAACGCGAGCTGCCACCTCGGGAAGCCTTCAGCAAGAAAGCTGTCGACGCCCGATTACGCCAGGACTTCGACCTCACTCAACAGGTGGAGGTGCTGCTCGACGTTCCCGATTCCACCACTTGGCGCAAAGTCGTCATGGAAGGCGCCGCACCAGGCACCCCCCAGCAAAATGTACTGGTCGCCAGCGAGCAGCGCAGCAAGCTGTCTCTCGGCGACCTGGCGCTGAGCAACATCGATCAGGAAATGTGGTGGCGACTGTCGCTGATGCAGGTCGAGGTCAGCGGTGCCGACGCCGTACAACGGCAGAAAGTGAAAAGCGGCATCACTACGTCCTGGCTGCGCAAGCTGGTCACCGAGCTGGATGTGGCCGGGAAATATGAAACGCTGATCCGCGAGACCTTTCTCGGCTCCTCGACGGCATCGACGTTCAACAATGAATACCGGCACGAATGCCTGAGTGAACCCTGGCGCCTGATGCTGCGTTTGCAAGGCGAGTTCGCCGTGCTCGCCAAAGACATCAATGCCGATGGCCAACAGGTCCTGGACATCGCCATCGATGCCAACAGCCGTGAAGCCTTTGCGCGCAACGGCAAGCGCATCGAGCTGCTGCCGGCACACCTGACGGTGGGCGGCAAGGACACCTCTGGCCAGGGGCCAACCACCCTGTACGGCGTCACCTTTATCGTGGAGCGGATCAGCGGCCTGACCCTGCTTTATCTGCCCGACAGTCCCGACGGGTTTTTTCTGCGCCAGTTCGACAGCCTTGAACAGGCACGGCTGCGCCTGTTCAACGATTGCCTGCGCAGCTCGATGGTCACCTATCTCGCCGGACGGGCCTTGACCGGAGAGTTCGCCCGTCACGTCAGCCGAATCAACGAGGCGCGAGTGAGAAACTTCGACGGCCTGATCGGCGTCGGTACGCCTTGGCCATCCAGCACCTCCCTGGCGGCGCATCTGCTGAACGCGCATATGGGCCGTTTGCTCGAAGCCCATCGGGCGACATCGCGCTCCAATGATGCGTTGTACCTGGAGCACGTCGCCTTGAAGTCCGGCGCAATGTTCAATTACCTGAAAATGGCCCTGGGCATGCTGCCCTTCGTCGGTACGGCCATCGCCCTGTACGACGCCTGGAACAGCGCCAACCTGGCCATTGCGGCCTTCCTGCGCGGTGATGTCGGCCATGGCCTGGCCGAGGTGGAAGCGGTGCTGTTGTCGCTGATCGACGCGGCCATGGACATTCTCCCCGGCACCAGTGCCGCACCCGCTGCCGCCCGCGCCGCCACGCGCAGTCGTCAGTGGCGGGCGCTGGGCAAAAGTCCGGGTGCCTTGCAGGTATCGACGCCACTTCAGGCGCGACGCTCCCTGGAGCGTTTCAAGGGTTATGAATACGAAAAACCGATTTCCCTCGCAAGTCTACAACCGGGCACCGAGGGCGTTTATCGCAATGTGTATCGCCACGCCGACGGCGACTTCATGCTCAGCCAGGGCCGTATCTACCGCATCGAACTGGCGGGCAATCCGCCGCGCTGGCGCTTGAGCGGCACCAGCACGCGGACCTACAAACAGCCGATCGCCCTGGATGAATCCGGCCACTGGAACACACACTACGCGGTGTACGGCACCGTGATCGAAGGCGGCGGCGTCGGAGGTGGCGCGGTGCTTGGGCACATGGCCGATGGATTGGACCCACTCTGGCCGGTCGCCATTCGCCGCTGGCTGCCACGCTGGTGGACCGATCGTGCCTTGCGTCGGCAGTTGACCCTGAACAACACCGTCGACGCCAATATCCGTCGCCTCAAATCTCAAACCAGAAACACCGACTCCTTACTGAAGAGCTACTCCAAGCCTGAAGGTACTCAGCGTCCGCCTCTCGCGACTGTCGACCGTGCCTTTCTGGAAGATATCGAAGCCGCGCAGACCCTGTACCTGACTTTGGGCGAGTTGAAAGTGTTAAGCCATGGCAACAAGCGCGCCTTGATCAACAGAAACCAAAGTACTTGCGCCGCGACTGTCTTTTACCGTCAGAACCACCGGATCGCCCTCTCCATGGAACGCCTGAATGAGTACAACGCAAGGATCGATCAGTTGGTCGATCGTTCGGGCGCAACGCCTAACACCAATACCTCCACACACTTGAAACTGCTGGCCGAGCGCAAGGAGGCCCGAATGGACTTTATCAAAGAGTTTGACCAGCAACACCAAGCTGTCGAAGACGCCAGACAATGGGTCCGTCGAATCACTCACTCCCCGCAAAAAGAGGAGGCGGCCAAGACCATGCAGCTTCTAAACGACACGCACAGTGACTCGACTTACCGTTACTTGAGGACGGCGTATGTCCTGGAGACCATCCCCCATTTTGAAGCCGTTGACGACCTTACGTGGCTTTACTTCCATGTGCGATTGAAACAATCCCGCGAAAAGGTCGGGCGTGTCCTATTCACCCAATATCAACTACCACAAGTCCGTTCCAATATCGGCCAGCGCAACCGCGTTTTCGAAGAATGCCTGACCACTTACCGCGAGTTCCGCCGCCAGCTTGGCGCTTGGACGCTAGGCTATCCGCAACACCTGGATATGGAACAAGTCCGTGCGTTTCTAGACGACCTCGACCAGATGGAAGCGCTCGCCCGCCATGCCATCGGAAATCGATCTGCAGCCCCACCTCCGACAAAAAGCACCGGAAAACAACTGTTCGAGACTGAAGACAACCGATTGCTGATTGGCGAACCCAGTACCGATGTCGTGACTCGGCAACAGCGCTTCACCATCGAAGATGTCGATGGCCGTACGGAAACCTGGCTGCCCCGCTCCAACGGTAAATATCACCTCAGTGAACCAGCTGTCTCCACGCAACCGGTATTGCCGACCGATGTCAGGCCGCTGCTGACAGAGGCCGGAAAAAGGCTGGGGGCCGCGGACGCCTATACCAACAAAGTCAAAGGCTATGCGCAGCAAAACATGCTGCCGGTCGACCTTGAGCACATGATGAGCAGCGAGGCCACGGAGTTGACCATGCGTGCCCGGGAGATCGAACGCTTGTCCCCCGCCGAGGCC
Source organism: Pseudomonas sp. KH_046_1 (assembly GCF_057839025.1). Taxonomy (NCBI): domain Bacteria; kingdom Pseudomonadati; phylum Pseudomonadota; class Gammaproteobacteria; order Pseudomonadales; family Pseudomonadaceae; genus Pseudomonas; species Pseudomonas sp. KH_046_1. The sequence continues at coordinate 1,208,821 of NZ_CM174481.1, read as the reverse complement.
GTGGCGCTGCAATTGCGCAATCGGGCGGATGAAATGTTGCGCACGGGGCGCACCCTGCGCATCGATCAAAGCATGAACAGCAAAACCCCGACAGAAGGTTATCTGGACTATCTGCTTGAACAGCAAGTGGTGGACATCCGCAAGGAAGGCGGTTTGCGCGACCTGGGCAAACGCCCGGACGGACGACGGGATTTCCTCCAGGAATACGAGGTGCGCGACCTGCGCAGCGAACCGGCGCAAACCCTGTGGTACGCGCACTTTCACTACACCTCGGCCAAGCCGCAATTCAGCGACTTCGTCAAAGGCCATCTGAAACTGCCGGAACAACGCAACCTGGGCCTGCAATGGCAGAAGGACGTGGCCGCCAGTGGCGGTACGGTCGAGGCGATCTGGCGCGGCGACATCGGCAAACCGCTGGGCAACAAACACTTTTCCACGCTGTAACGTAACAACGGCGGGGCACGCAATGTGCTCCGCCGTGCTTGTGGTCGACAGCGGCATCAACATGAGACAAACTCAACCTTTTCGATTTATCGACAAGTTTTCCTCATGGAGCCCCCGGTGCTTGAAATCCGTCACCTCAAGACCCTGCACGCCTTGCGCGAAGCCGACAGCCTGGTGGATGCGGCCGATCGCCTGCACCTGACCCAATCGGCCCTGTCCCATCAGTTCAAGGAACTGGAGGAGCGCATGGGTATGCCGCTGTTCGTGCGCAAGACCAAACCGGTGCGCTTCACCAGCGCCGGTTTGCGCCTGCTGCAACTGGCCGACGCCACCCTGCCGCTGCTGCGCGCCGCCGAGCGCGACATCAGTCGCCTGGCCGGTGGCACCGCCGGTCGTTTGCACATGGCCATCGAATGCCACAGTTGCTTCCAGTGGCTGATGCCGACCATCGACCAGTTCCGCGACGCCTGGCCGGAAGTCGAACTGGACCTGGCCTCCGGATTTTCCTTCGCCCCGCTGCCGGCCCTGGCCCGTGGCGACCTGGACCTGGTGGTGACCTCCGATCCGGTGGACCTGGCCGGGATCACCTATGTACCGCTGTTCACTTATGAAGCGATGCTCGCGGTGGCCAACCAGCACCGCCTGGCCAGCAAGGCCTATATCGTCCCCGAAGACTTGCTCCCGGAAACCTTGATCACCTACCCGGTGGAACGGGATCGGCTGGACATTTTCACCCGTTTCCTCGAACCCGCCGACATCGAACCGGCCCAGGTCCGCACCTCGGAACTGACGGTGATGATGATGCAATTGGTGGCCAGCGGACGCGGCGTGTGCGGCATGCCCCATTGGGCACTGCATGAATACAGTTCACGGGGTTATGTGAAAGCCAAGCGGCTGGGTGAGAAAGGTTTGTTCGCCACATTGTATGCGGCGATCCGCGCCGACATGCTCGATGCGCCTTACATGCGTGACTTCTTGCTGACGGCCAAGGACACGTCGTTTTCGACGCTGGATGGGGTTAGCGCGGTTCGATAGAGCGACATACATCCCTGTGGGAGCGAGCTTGCTCGCGATGGCGGCGTGTCAGTCAATACAAGTGTTGAATGTCAGTCCGCTATCGCGAGCAAGCTCGCTCCCACAGGGGATCTGCAGTGACTTCAGAGTTCGCGCCACATGTGGATCTTGTCGAAGTAGTCCTCATCCACCCGCACCGCCATCGGTTCCAGTCCGAACTGGACGAAACCGCAGCGCTGGTAGAGGTTGAACGCGGAATCGTTGCCGGCGGTGACGGTCAACTGGATCAGGCGCAAACCCGCATGGGTCTGCGCCTCGGCCAATGCCGCCTGAACCAGTTGATAACCGAGCCCGCGCTGGCGGACCTTGGCGGTCACGTACATGCCAAACAGCGTCACCTTGTGCCGGGCCTTTTCCCGAGGCTCGAACGCGAGGCCGACGATGCCGGCCAACTGGCCCTCTTCGAAGGCCCCGAGCACCACGTCCAGCTTGCCGGTCAGGCGCGACTCCCACCAGCTCAGCGGCATCACCGCCCGCTCACGCACGCTCGAGGTGAAGGCCTGCGGGTGCAGGTCGTAGGCTTCGAGCATCAGCGCCCGGTAGTCCAGGGCATGGCTGGCATCCAGTCGTTCGATCCACATCCTCAAGCCATCCGTTTTTGCTCAAGCATCAGCCGCAGCGCCAGCGCCGACAACACGAAGCCCATGAAATAGCGCTGCATCGCCAGCCAGGTCGGATTGTTGACGAACCACGAGGCGATGCCCGCGGCAAACATGGCGATCAGCAGGTTGACGCAGAAACTGACGCTGATCTGGGTCAGGCCGAGGATGATGCTCTGGCTGAACACCGAGCCGTGCTCCGGCGTGATGAACTGCGGAAACACCGACAGATAGAACACCGCGATTTTCGGGTTCAAGGCACTGGTCAGAAAGCCCATGGTGATCAGCTTTCGGGACGAATCCGGGGGCAACTGCTGCGCCTCGAACGGTGAGCGCGCACCGGGTTTGATCGCCTGCCAGGCCAGCCACAACAGGTACAGCGCACCGGCCCACTTCAACACCTCATAGGCCATTGGCACCGCCAGGAACACCGCGGTCAAACCGGCGGCCGCGGCAAACAAGTGCACGAAGAATCCAGCGACCACCCCAAGCAACGAGATCACCCCGGCCTGGCGTCCCTGGCAGATCGACCGGGAGATCAGGTAGATCATGTTCGGCCCCGGCGTCAGTACCATCAGCAACGCGGCAGCGGCAAAAATCAGCAGGTCTTGAAGCGGGATCATGGGCGAGGTCCTTTGCGTGATGATCAGGCGATCGCGGTCAGCGATGCTCGATAAAACGGCAGGATCAGGTCCCGTGTCAATGGCGCCAGGCTGATACCGCCATCGCTGGACGGATCGATCCAGATCACTTCTTCGATCTCTGCCGCGGGCGTCACGTCGACGTTGATGTGCAGCTGAAAAATCTCGGCGTGCACGACAAAGCCCGGCTCGTTGGCCGCCGGTGCCGAGAAGTGACCGAGGTAAGCGGCCTGCGCCGGATCGATCTCCAGACCCAGCTCTTCTTCCAGCTCCCGGGCCAGGGCGTGGACCGGCAATTCGTGGGGCTCGATCTTGCCACCCGGTTGCATGAACGCCGTGGTACCGCGCTTGCGCACCAGCAACGTGCGGCCGTCAGGGCCGATCAATAAGGCAGCGGCGATGCGGATGAGCCTGGAATGATTGAGTGAAACATTTATAGAAGAAGACATCGCTGACCACAGGTCCATGTTGAGGGATGCACAGAATCCCATGCCTTCAAAACTCGGCCAAGAGTGAATCCAGAACTCTCCGCCAACAAGCCCGGAAATTTCCCACGAGCGACTTTGGTAGCGTGTTCTGCCGATCTTCACCGGTCAATCGCCCTCCGCCGCCACTGGAACGCCTCGCATGTCTGACATTTCAACGCTGAAAGAAAAAATCAACACCAAGACGTTTCCTCTCCTTCTACTGGGACTATTGTCTGGTGGGCTCTATATAAATGTCTGGATGTACAAAACCTTCACGGCACTTGAGGAGGTCACTCACATCAAGACGATGAGCCCGGCTTTATTTGTCTTCTACCTGATCATCATTGGTTCTATCGGAACTCTCGGCTCGGTACCTCACTACTATGCATTCGCCCTTATAGGTGTTCTGTTCATACTATATTTACTGCTGACCCTGCTCTGGTGTTTCCGTGTACGAAGGGTGTTAAGGGCATATGCCTTGGCTGAACACAACTTCGAACTGCGCATGAATCTGGTCTATACCGGACTTTTCACCTTCTACTACGTCAACTACTGCATCAACGCCCTTCCCCGTGACAAGCAAAAACACGAAGAAAAAAATGTCTGAAACAACAAGCCACTCGTGCTTGAGACAAAAAGGCAAACATCCTTGAGGATGTTCGCCTTTTTTTTGCACTTCGCTGCGTGATCAGCTCATAAGCTGTTCGCTTACACCGCTTCCTGGAAATCTATCTCCGACGGCTGACGACGGAAACCACCGGTCAACACCGCCAGGTACACCACGCCGATCAGCCAGATCGCCATCGGCAGGAACAGGTAATCGAGCAGCACCGCCCAACAGGCAATGAACCCGAGTTTCGCGCTGGTGGCGGTGGAAACATCGCCACCAGCGCCGCGAGGTAGGAGGCCGGCGTCATGTAGGCGATGCCAAACAGCACCACCGACCCCAGTGACAGGGTGCGTTGCAAACGAGCCATGAGCGACTACTCCGGATTTTATTGGATTTATGGCAGAGCCGAGTTCGGCGCAAGTTACGGGTGTTGCGTTGTTGTTCTTGGTTTAACTGGCAAATAGGTGTGTCGTCTGTCAGGGCCCCTTCGCGAGCAAGCCCGCTCCCACATTTGATCTCGGGCGTTCACACAACCAATGTGGGAGCGGGCTTGCTCGCGAAGGGGCCAGCACAAACCAAAAAGAATTTGGATCAGCTATTGGGAATCAGCAGCTCCCGCACCCCGGAAACATGCTCAACCACCTCCCCTGGCAATCTCAGCCGCTGATCATCCAGATAGCGATAATCCTGGCGCGCCGCCTTCAGCAGGTTCAGGTCCAGTTCGACCGCAAACTGCCCTTCCTCGCGTCCGGCTTCGAACAACAGGGTGCCCAGCGGATCGACCAATGCGCTGCCGCCGGCAAACAACAATCCACCGTCACCCTCTTCAACCCGGTTGACCATCAGCGCAAACGCCTGGTTTTCCTGGGCACGGGCCATGATCGCGGTGCGATGGGTCGGGCCGTACGGGTCCATGTTGCCGTTGGTGACGATCAACAGTTCGGCCCCCAGTTGCGCCAGGGCGCGGGCGCTTTCGGGGAATTCGATGTCGTAGCAAATCAGCAGGCCCACGCGCACGCCGTTCCACAGGCAGGTGGCGTAGCGATCGCCCGCCTCGTAGACACCGCGATCCGAGGCCCACAAGTGAGTCTTGCGGTATTTCAGCGCGATGCCTTCAGGAGTGATCAGCAGCGTGGTGTTGTAGAAACGGCCGTTATCGTTCTCGGCCATGCCAATGGCCACGGCGATATTGCGCTCGCGGGCGGCGGCGATTACCGCGCTGACGGACGGGCCGTCCAGCGCCTCGGCCACCTCGGCCACGGACTCGGCCGAAGGGAAACCCATCAAGTGGCCTTCGGGGAACAGGATCAGCTGCGTATCGGCTGCGCACGCAGCCATCGCCGCCAGGGTGCGTTCGAGGTTGTAAGCCGTGTCGTTATCACGGCCTGCCAATTGGGCGAGTTCGACCTTCATGGGTATTCCTTGTCATGGGCCGGGCGGCAGAAAGATTGCCCGGTCGGTGTCTGTGCGCCAGTATGCGCAGCAAGCAACCGGGCGGGGAATTACGCCGCTGGGGTAACACGATAGGGGTAGATGCATGACACTCTCGTTGGACGACATCGCCTGGCACCGCTCGGTGGGGCAACTGATCGACGCCCTGGACAAGCCCAATTTCTGGACCCAGCTTGTACGCCTGCTGGACCAGTACGTGCCCTTCGACAGCTGGGTGGCGCTGCTTTTCAGTGCCGATCAGCGCCCGCAGGTGTTCGCCGAATGCCCCGGCGAAGACGGCAGCCCCGACCAGTTGTTCCAGGATTACCTGCGCGGCCTGTACCTGCTCGACTCCTTCTACATCGCCTGCCGCGAGCAGTCGCGCACCGGGCTGTATCGCCTTTCGGAAGTGGCCCCGGAGCACTTCGAGCTGACCGAGTATTACCAGCGCTACTTTCGTCTGAATGTGGTGGCCGACGAAATCCAGTTCAATTGCCAGCTCGAAGGCGACCGCACGCTGTGCCTGTCCCTGGGCAGCACGCAGCGCTTCAGCGGCCAGCAGATCGCCTTGTTGTCGTTGATCCAGCCGTGGGTGCTCGGCCTGTTGCGCCAGCGTCTACCCTATGAAATCAACGAAGTCGTGGCCCTGGCCCCCGCAACGCCGCAAGCTGATTGGCGGGTACAACTGGAGGCCTCGGTGCAGCAGCTCAAAGGCGCGCAGTTGACGGCTCGGGAGCTGGATGTCGGGCGTTTGATGCTCAGCGGTTGCTCCAGTAAAGAAATCGCCCGTAAGCTGGAAATCTCGGTCGAAACCGTGAAAGTCCACAAGAAACACATGTACAGCAAGCTGGGGATCAAATCCCAGTCCGAGCTGTTTTCGATTTTTCTCCAGGCACAAAATGCCTGAACAGCATGTGGATTGCTTTGCTTTTCTGTGGGAGCGAGCTTGCTCGCGATAGCGGTTTCATATTCAGCATTGATGTTGACTGACCCGCCGCCATCGCGAGCAAGCTCGCTCCCACAGGGATCTTCATATCCATGCACCTGCAGCGTTGCAATCATTGAGTCCGAACCCAAGGAAACCGTATGAGCCTGTCACTCCTGAGCCGCTACGCCTTCTTTGCCGTCTGCGTGATCTTCACCCTCGCCAGCCTGCCTTTTCTTGACTATGACTGGCTCTGGCCGATCACCGCCGTCACCGCTGTCCTCAGCCTGATCGGCCTGTTCGATCTGCTGCAAAGCCCACACGCGGTGCGCCGCAATTACCCGATTCTCGGCAATATCCGCTACCTGGTGGAAGGCATCCGCCCGGAAATCCGCCAGTACCTGCTCGAATCCGACAGCGACGCCCTGCCCTTCTCCCGGGCCCAGCGCTCGCTGGTCTACTCCCGGGCCAAGAATGAAACCGCCGACAAACCCTTCGGCACGCTGATTGACGTGTACCAGTCGGGTTTCGAATTCATTGGCCACTCCATGCGTCCGGCGCCGTTGAGCGACCCGAGCAGTTTCCGGGTGACGGTCGGCGGCCCACAGTGCACCCAGCCCTATTCGGCGTCGGTGTTCAATATCTCGGCCATGAGTTTCGGCTCCCTCAGCGCCAACGCCATCCGCGCGTTGAACCAGGGCGCCAAGCTCGGCAACTTCGCCCATGACACCGGCGAAGGCAGCATCAGCCCCTATCACCGGGAAAACGGTGGCGACCTGACCTGGGAACTGGGCAGCGGCTACTTCGGCTGCCGCACCAACGATGGCCGCTTCGACCCGGAACGCTTTGCGGCACAAGCCCGGACGCCGCAGGTGCGGATGATCGAAATCAAGATGAGCCAGGGCGCCAAGCCCGGCCACGGCGGCATCCTGCCCAAGCACAAGGTCACCAAAGAAATCGCCGAAACCCGCGGCATCCTGATGGGCGAGGACTGCGTGTCACCGTCGCGCCACACTGCGTTTTCCACGCCGATCGAAATGATGCATTTCATCGCACAACTGCGTGAGCTGTCCGGCGGTAAACCGGTGGGCTTCAAGTTCTGCCTCGGCCATCCGTGGGAGTTCATGGGCATTGCCAAGGCCATGCTGGAAACGGGCATCCTCCCGGACTTCATCGTCGTTGACGGCAAGGAAGGCGGCACCGGCGCCGCGCCCGTGGAATTCACCGACCACATCGGCGTGCCGATGCGCGAAGGCCTGCTGTTCGTGCACAACACCCTGGTGGGCTTGAACCTGCGGGACAAGATCAAGCTCGGCGCCAGCGGCAAGATCGTCAGCGCCTTCGACATCGCCAGCGTGCTGGCCATCGGCGCCGACTGGGCCAACTCGGCGCGTGGTTTCATGTTCGCCATCGGCTGCATCCAGTCGCAGAGCTGCCACACCAACAAATGCCCGACTGGCGTCGCCACCCAGGACACCCTGCGCCAGCGCGCGCTGGTAGTGCCGGACAAGGCCCAGCGCGTGTTCAATTTCCACCGCAACACCCTCAAGGCCCTGGCGGAAATGCTCGCCGCCGCCGGCCTCGAACATCCGTCGCAACTGTCGGCCAAGCACCTGGTGCGACGCATGTCGGCGACCGAGATCAAGCTGTTCTCGCAGCTGCACGTATTCCTCAAACCGGGGGAGTTGCTGACCGGCGAAGTGAACGGCGAGTTCTACTCGCGGATGTGGCAGATGGCCCGGGCCGACAGTTTCGAGCCCCATGACATAGCGGCGGCATGACCTCGCCACCCCGATCAAAACCGCGTGTCACCAACGCAGTGTTTTGCTCGGGGCCGGTTCCTTCATCACGATAAAACCGTAATCACCGATCAGGTAAATCCGGTAGAACTGGCTGTCCACCAGCGCCGGATAACCCTGAAAACCGACCCGTGTCGCGTTGCGCCGTTCCCGCTCCGCCACCACGTTGGTGATCCCGGCTTTCGGCAGATTCTCGGCCAGCATGTAAAAGTCGGTATTGAGCAGGTAGTGCAGCACCGGCAACTGCTTGAATGAGCCTGCCGCCGCCACTAACCAATAGTCGGAATAACTCACCGAGATGTAGATCCTCTTGGCCTCGCGCAGCGACTGATGGCTGGCGATGTCGTACGCAAGACCGGCCAGCGCCGTGGACGCAAAGGTTTTCTGCACCGTCAGCACGCGGCCATAGGCGAACGACAGCGACAACATGGCCAGCAGAGGAATCATCAACAGCAGCGGCAGGCGCTCATGGATCGACGCCAGCGCCAGATGCCCCAGGTAGAACAGCAATACCAGCAGCACGGCGAAGCCCATCAAGGTGCGGGCGCCTTCGTTGAAGTCGCGGAAAATCAGCGCGACACCGGACACCAGCAGTGTCACCAAGGGCAATGTCAGCAAGCACATCAGGCCGATCAACAGCTTCTTCGACCCGCCTTCCTGACGCGCTGCTACGTTCAATCCCAACCGCACCGCCCCGGCTATCGCAAGCAACAGCAACCCGCCGAACACCCAGAGCCATCCGCCATGGAACAACAGCACGACTTTTTCCAGGACCCGGACGATGTTGATCTGGATCTGCAGCAAAGGATGCGCCGTCCAATCGAGCAGCAATGTGCGATTCGAGTCCATGAACAGATAAGCACTGACGCTGTAGATCAACCCGCCGAGGATGACCTGGGCGGCTTTCCAGCCCAGCAGGTCACGCCATGGAACCGGGGCCGTTTTATCGTTGGCAGCCCTGAGCAACTCCAGGCAACACAGGCCCAGGAACACATTCAGGCTGACCTGATACAACCCCAGCGCCAGTGCAATCAGGAACGCCGGCACCAGCCATTGCACGCTACGCCACGGGTGACGAAAGGTGATGGCGTAGATCACCGCCACCAGGCTCAGGGCCGTGGTGGGACCGTCGTATTGATAGGACAGGTTCTGCAGGAAGAACGGGCTGTACCAGAGCGGCAACAGCACCAGGCAACAAGCGACGCTTGGCTTGTGAAAGTATTGGAACGTCAGGCTGGTCAGCGCCGACGCCATGGCCAGCGTGGCGATCAACAAGGGCAAGGGAAAGATGTTTGGCGCGGCATGGCTGAAGGTCAGCGCGTTGTAGAACAGCTGGGTGAAGAGTCGGCCCTGCTCGGCCCAGGCCATGCCCGCCGACAGCGAACGCCAGTTGTCATCGATGTAGGGATAATCCGCGAGGATCAACGGCAGGACATACACCAGGGTGGCGAACAGAAAAAACCGCCAGACCTGATGCCGACTGAGCTCGCGAACGAAGAAGTCGCTGAACCGGCCCATGCTAACGCCTGCCCCGGTCTTTACCGCCGACGATGTCTTTGATCACATAGCGCGGCCGGTGCTTGGCCTCGATGTAGATGCGACCGATGTACTCGCCGAGGATGCCGATGCCGATCAGTTGCACGCCGCCGAGAAACAGGATGGCGGTCATCAGCGACGGATAACCGGGGACGCTGTTGCCGAAGAAAACCTTGTCCAGCACCATGTACACCGCATAGAGCACCGCGAAAATCGAAATGCCGCCACCGACGTAAGTCCACAAGCGCAGCGGCACGGTACTGAACGAGGTCACGCCTTCCAGTGCCAGGTTCCACAGCTTCCAGACATTGAACTTGCTGCTCCCCACCACCCTTCCTGGCCGCTCGAACTCCACCACCACGGTGTTGAACCCGGCCCACGACAACACACCTTTCATGAACAGCTGGTGCTCGGGCAGGGAGCGGATCACGTCAACCACCTTGCGATCCATCAACCGGAAGTCCCCGACGTTTTCCTCGATGCGGGTGTAGGCGATGCGATTGAGCACATGGTAGAAAATCGACGCGCTGTGGCGCCTGAGGTAGCCGTCGGCAGCCCGGTTGCGGCGTTTGGCGAGGACCACGTCGGCACCCTTTTGCCATTGCTCGATCAACAACGGAATGACGTTGATCGGGTCCTGCAGGTCGACATCCATGGGAATCACGGCATCGCCGCTGGCGTGCTCCAGGCCGGCAAACAGTGCCGGTTCCTTGCCGAAGTTGCGCGAGAAATTGATCAGCATGACCTGATCGTCCGTCTGGGCCAGTGCCGTAGCCTGTTCGGCCGTGCGGTCGGAGCTGCCGTCGTTGATGAACACGATCTCGACTTCGGCGCCGCTGAGCTTCAACTCCCGTCGCACTGCCTGATAAAACAGGTTGATGGACTGCTCTTCGTTGAACACCGGGACAATGAGCGAGATTTTCATTGATGACGCTCGCGAAACACCACGTATTTGGAATACAGGAAACCGAACACCAGGCTCAACGCCGAAAACAGGACCACCGTGAGCAAACCGTGCAATCGCCAGACGTCGCCCAGATGACCAATCCCCAGGCTCAATGTCCCCATGCCCAACAGAAACAGCAGGTAACCTGCGACCGTGGCACTGGCGGCGAAGGTAAATTGCGCGTTCATGTAGAAGGAAAACGACGCAGCCACGCAAAAGGCCGCCAGGTTGCTGACCGCCTGGCTGAGGCCGACCGCCACGCTCAGCAGGAAAAAGATCTGCCAGTGAATCAGGGTGTTGGCGACCCCGATCACCGTGTAACTGGACAGCCCCTTCCACAACAGTCTCATGTGAGGCTCCCGTTTCCAGTACGTTGCACTCATTATTATTTGAGCCTGTCTACTGTCAGAAATCGCAGGTTTTTGGACCTTTCAGACCAGCGGTTGAGCCTTGGGGCAACACCCGAGACATCCGGTAATATCCCGGTTTTGCAATTGCCCGCGAATCAGTCCACCCTGCGCGCCGCTGCTTGGGCGCGCGGCCTTTGCGCCCGCGGCCAATCCCATTTTCACCCGCTGTTACGAGCCTGCTGTCATGACGTTAGCGCGCGATCACCGGATCGACTTTTTTCGTGGGCTGGCACTGATCTTCATCTTTTGGGATCACGTGCCCCACAACCCCTTGGGGCAAATCACCCTGCGTAACTTCGGTTTCAGCGATGCCGCCGAGGTTTTCGTGTTTCTGGCAGGTTACGCAGCCGTGCTGGCGTACGGCAAAGTCCTGGCGCGCGAAGGCTTTCTGATCGCCTGCGTGAAAATCCTGCGCCGGGCGTGGGTGCTCTACGTGGTGCATATCTTCCTGCTGGCGATGCTGATGGGCATTGTGTTTTTCGCCAACAGCCACGTGGAAACACGGGATCTGGTGGAAGAAATGGGCATGCATCACTTCATCAGCAACCCGCAGCAGGCCTTGATCGATGAACTGCTGTTGCGCTTCAAGCCGAACCTGATGGACCCGTTGCCGCTGTACATCGTGCTGTTGGCGGGCTTGCCCCTGGTGCTGCCGATTCTGGTGCGCAAGGCCTGGGTGGTGGTCGCGATGTCATTGGCGCTGTACCTGATGGTGCCGCTGGCTGGCTGGAACCTGGCGGCCATCAAGGACGGTGTGTGGTATTTCAACCCGGTCGCCTGGCAGTTGCTGTTCGTGCTCGGCGGTGCCGCTGCGATTCACAGCCAGCGCCCGCGCTTGCCCGAGACGCGCCCATTGGTTCGCCAGCCGTTGTTTGTCGGTGCGGCGTTGTATGTCGTGGTCGCCGGTGTGTTGACCGTGCTGTGGCGTTGGCCGGACATACACGATGCCGTGGTGCCGGCGAACCTGCAAAATGTCCTGTACCCCATCAGCAAGACCGACCTGTCGCCTGTGCGCCTGCTGCATTTCCTCGCACTGGCCTACGTCACGGCGAAACTGATTCCCGACAGCGGATGGACGCAAAACTGGCTGGCGCAGCAAAGTTGCCGCATGGGCCGTTTCTCGCTGGAGATTTTCTGTCTGGGCGTGCTGCTGGCGCCATTGGCGGACATGGTCAATGCGTTGACCGACGACGCTGTTGCCATGCAGATCTTCACGGCGCTGGTGGGTGCCGGGTTGATGGCGCTGCTGGCGGCGTGGCTTGAGTTCAACAAGCGGTTGAACCAGACAATCAAAAGATCCCAGCCTGCGGCAGCTCCTACAGAATCAGACCGCATTCCCCTGTAGGAGCTGCCGCAGGCTGCGATCTTTTGCTCTTCAAAACCAAAAAGCCCCGATCCTTTCGACCGGGGCTTTTGTCTTTCAGGCGTTACAACTTACGAAACCGAACGCGCCGCACCTTGCGAAACATTGGTCGGTTGCAGCTTGAACACGTAGAACAGCACCGTCAGCAGCACCAGGAACGCAGGGCCCACATACAGCGCCACGCGGGTGTCCGGGAAATACGCCATCAGGCCGACCACCAGCACCAGGAACGCCAGCGCCAGGTAGGAACTGACCGGGTACAGCCACATGCGGTATTTCAGGCCGGCCGCTTCGCTGGCGCTCAGGCCTTTGCGGAATTTCAATTGGGCCAGCAGGATCATCGCCCAGGTCCAGATCGCGCCGAAGGTGGCAATCGCCGTTACCCAGACAAACACCTTTTCCGGCACCAGATAGTTGAGCAATACGCCCAGCAGCAACGCACCAATCGACAGCAGCAATGCACGACGCGGCACGCCGTTGTTCGAGGTCTTGGCAAAGCCGGCCGGGGCCTGGCCGTTCTGCGCCAGGCTGTAGAGCATGCGCCCGGTACTGAAGATGCCGCCGTTGCAGGACGACAACGCCGCGGTGATCACCACGAAGTTGATGATACCCGCCGCGGTCTTGATGCCCAGCCGCTCGAAAGTCATCACGAACGGACTGCCCTGGGTGCCGATTTCGTTCCACGGGTAGATCGACAGGATCACGAACAACGCGCCGACGTAGAACAGCAGAATCCGCCAGAACACCGAGCCGATGGCATTGGGGATGGTCTTTTGCGGGTTCTTCGCTTCACCGGCGGTCAGGCCGATCATCTCCACGCCGAGATAGGCGAACATCACCATTTGCAGCGACATCAACACGCCTTGCACGCCGTTGGGCATGAAGCCACCGTGGGTCCACAGGTTGGAAATCCCCAGGGCCACGCCGTCGTTGCCGAAACCGAAGGCGATGATGCCGATGCCGCCGAACACCATCGCAATGATGGTGACGATCTTGATCAGGGCAAACCAGAACTCGAACTCACCGAAGGCCTTGACCGCGATCAGGTTGATCGAGCCCATGCTGATCAACGCAGCGAGCGCCCAGATCCAGCGCGGCACGTCGGGGAACCAGATGCCCATGTAGACCGCCACGGCAGTGATTTCCGCGACGCAGGTCACCAGCCACAGGAACCAGTAGTTCCAGCCGGTCAGGAAGCCCGCCAGCGGGCCGAGGTAGTCTTGGGCGTAACGGCTGAACGAGCCAGCGACCGGATTGTGCACGGCCATCTCGCCGAGGGCGCGCATGATCACCAGGATCGCCAGACCGCCAATGATGTAAGACAGCATGATGGCCGGACCGGCCATTTCGATGGCCTTGGCCGAGCCCAGGAACAGGCCGACGCCGATACAGGCACCGAGTGCCATCAGGCGAATATGCCGCTCGCCGAGTTCACGTTTAAGCGGACCGCCCTGAGCGGTCTCGCCGTTGGGCTGGTGATTGCCTACGGGCATAAGGGGCACCTCATCTTGTTGTTGGATATGACCACCGAGCATTGAAGCCACCGACCGATAGGCCAATGGCTTCGTGTAACCGGGCCTGCTTTGTAAGCAGAACCGTCCTGTAGGACAAAACCTGCAAGATCAGCGGGTCGTGCAGTATAAAAAGCTGGTGACAGAGATATTCACTCTATAAATCACAAAATTCAGCCATAAATCCCGGCAAAAACCCGACTTGCGGAGGGGCATCACCTAGATCATGTAGGAATTTTCGCTATTTAAAGGGCGCGGAGTATTGCACAGCATTGGTGCATCGTCATGCCCCTACGAAAGCCGTACTCACTTTCGAAATGGCTCTATTGCGGCCATTACAGGCAACTGCCGCGTTCCCCCCGTGCCAATTGGAGCGAGGGGGATGTTGGATTGCCGAAGTGCCCGTTTGACTGCGAAACTGACCCCTTGATCAGATCCCCCCCGTTGCGTCAAACCCACTGCAAATACCGGACTCTCGATCACAGGAGGCAAGCCCTCCTCATCACAAGTGCTTCAATCAGCCTGATTATCGGTGCGTCCGTGCATCATTTTGCCTTTCACATTTTTTTTCACCCTCGCCAACCACCGTCTAAGCTTCAGTGAAGTCCGATCAATCTGCGTGAATGGATCAGTCGACTATGGGCGCTTTGTGGCAAACCGATTCGAGTAAAACCGTGGTTCCGAATGAATGTGAGGATGAAGCGCCTATTCCTGAAAAACCCCGTCGCTCCAGGCACGGATGGGGAGCGTTCTGGCTATTGCTGTTGATAATCGCGGTTGTCGTGGGGCTTGCCGCCGCGAGGGAGATGCGTACCTCGAAGTTCCAGGCCCAGGAAGTCAGCAAATACGCCGCGTCCCTGAACTATGAGCTCAAACCCGGCCCCAGCGATGCGATTCGCTATCCGGGGGAAGGTCCGTTCGATCGGCGCCTGGGCTACAGCTCGCTGGACGAGTTCCTGCCGCGCCTGATCAAGCGCGATTTCGTCGTCGAGGCGCAAACCCGCTTTTCCCCGGCGCTGTTGAAGTACAGCGACAAGGGCCTGTTCGTGCCTTATGCCGAGAAAATCCAGGCCGGACTGTCAATCACCGATTGCCGTGCAGCGCCGCTGTACCAGTACAACTATCCACAGCAGCTCTATTCAACCTTTGCCTCGATCCCTCCGGTGGTGGTCAACAGCCTGCTGTTCATTGAGAACCGCTTCCTGCTCGACCCCAAGCAACCGCTGGCCAACCCGGCGGTGGACTGGCCGCGATTCGGCATGGCGGCGTGGTCCCAGTTGGCCAAGATGTTGCACGTGCCTGGCCAATCCGCCGGTGGCAGTACCCTGGCCACGCAACTGGAGAAGTACCGACATTCCCCCGATGGCTTGACGATCAACAGCGCGGAAAAAATTCGCCAGATGATTTCCGCTACCGTACGCGCCTATCAGGCCGGTCCCCAAACCCTCGAAACCCGGCAGAACGTGGTTCGCGATTACCTCAACAGCGTGCCGCTGTCGGCCGTACCGGGCCATGGTGAAGTGCATGGCATGGCTGAAGGGTTGCGCGTGTGGTACGGCTCCGACTTCAATCAGGCCAACGAAGCTCTTGCCAGCACCGCGACGGATCCAAAAACCATCGCGGAAAAAGGCCTGGCCCTGCGTGAGATGCTGTCGTTGATGATTGCCCAGCGCCGCCCGTCGCATTACCTGACCAAGGGTCATGATGAACTGGCCGACCTCACCGACAGCCATATTCGCTTGCTGGCACAAAACAATGTAATCGATGCTCAGCTCGCCGCAGCAGCTCTGGCCAGCAAAGTGACCTACCGCGACTGGGCCACCCAGCCGACCATTCAACCGATCGAAACCAACAAGGGCATCAGTGTCGCGCGCAGCCGTCTGGCCGGCATGCTCAACCGTCCGCTGTATGACCTCGACCGCCTTGACCTCTCCGCCACCAGCACCCTGCAAGGCGAGTTGCAAAGCGAGGCCACCGAGTACCTGAAAAAACTCGCCGACCCTGAGTTTGCCACGCAAATCGGCCTGATCGGCGAACGCCTCCTGACCACCACCAGCACCACCCAGGTACGCTACAGCTTCACCTTGTTCGAACTGACCCCGGACGGTTCGCGGGTTCGGGTACAGACCGACAGCACCGACCAGCCATTCGACATCAACGAAGGCAGCAAACTGGAACTGGGCTCCACGGCGAAAATGCGCGTGCTGACCACCTACCTGCAAATCATCGCCGAGCTGCACGACAAATACGCCGGCATGGCCGTTGCGGAACTGAAGAAAGTCGACGTACCGGACCAGGACCGCCTGAGCCGCTGGGCGGTCGATTACCTGATCGAGAACAAGGACCGCGACCTGAAAAAAATGCTCGGCGCAGCCCTGGACCGCAAATACTCCGCCAGCCCCGGCGAGGCGTTTTTCACCGGTGGCGGCCTGCACGTGTTCAACAACTTCCGCAAGGAAGACAACGGCCGGATACCGCCCCTGCGCGACGCCCTGCGCGAGTCGATCAACCTGCCGTTCATTCGCCTGATGCGTGACCTGGTGCGCTACACCACCTACTCCGGCCCGAACAGCAGTGCCGAACTGCTCAAGGACGACCGCGACCCGCGGCGCCAGGAATACCTGGCCGAATTCGCCGACCGCGAGGGCACGTCGTTTCTGCTCAAGTTCTGGAAGAAGTACAAGAACAAGGACACCCAGGACCGACTCGAGACCTTCCTCGACAGCATGCGGCCAACCCCGATCCGCATGGCCGCTGTGCACCGCTACCTGCTGCCACAGGCCAGTCAGGAAAGCTTCAACGCCTTCGTGCGCTCGCACCTCACCGGCGCCAAGCTCACGGAAAAACTCACTGACGAGCGTCTCGTGCGGCTCTACGAGGCCTACGGTCCAGGCTCCTACGACCTGCCGGACCAAGGCTTCATCGCCAAGGTTCACCCGCTGGACCTGTGGCTGATTGGCTACCTGCTCAATCACCCCGATGCCAAGTGGGGCGACATCGTCAAAGCCAGCCAGTTCGAGCGCCAGGAGGTCTACAGCTGGCTGTTCAAAAGCCGGCACAAGGGCGCCCGCGACAGTCGCATCCGCACCATGCTGGAGATCGAAGCCTTCCTCGACATCCACCAGCGCTGGCAGAAAGTCGGCTATCCGTTCGACCACCTGGTGCCGTCGCTGGCCACCGCCATCGGCAGCTCTGGCGACCGCCCCGCCGCCCTGGCCGAATTGATCGGCACCATCCTCAACGATGGCGTGCGCATGCCAACCCTGCGCATCGACAGCCTGCATTTCGCCGCGAACACCCCCTTTGAAACCCAACTGATCAACGACCCGGACGTCGGCAAACGGGTGATGCCATCCGAGGTGGCGACCGCCATGCGCGAAGCCCTTTCACAAGTGGTGGATGCCGGTACGGCCAAACGCGTGGCCGGCAGTTTCAAACTGCCGGATGGCAGCCCGCTGGCCATGGGCGGCAAGACCGGTACCGGTGACAACCGCATCGAGGCCGTCGGTTCCGGCGGACGGATCCTGAGTTCGAAATCGCTCAACCGCACGGCCACGTTCGTGTTCTACATCGGCGATACCCATTTCGGCACCCTGACCGCGTTCGTGCCGGGCCGCTCGGCGGAAAGCTTCACCTTCACCTCGGCGTTGCCGGTGCAGGTGCTCAAGGGCATGGCACCGATTCTGACGCCGTACCTGCAACCGGGCACCCACACGATGTGCCAACCAACCGCGACAACCGAGGCAACCGTCCGCCGCTAGGCAAGGATCGACAGACGCGCCTGCGTGGCGGTAACTATGTATTTTTAACTCCTGGATTTTGCGGGGATCAAGGCGCAACAGACGTCTTTATCAACCTGTTTTTGCGCTTTTTTTGGGGCTGCCGCCTACCTAGACTGTTCGATCCATCCATGATCAACGGACGATCAGGCCATGCACCACCCACATCGAATTTCAGACTCGCTCGCCAACGACCTGGCGGATCAAAGCATTCATTTCGACCTGGTCAGGAAGACCATCCCTTCCTGGCTCTCAGAAGCTTCACTGTCTCGTATCACTGCGCTGAAGACTGACCGCGTGAGCATTCCCGACTGGCAGGCGAACGCTGCACAGGCGCTGCAAGAGCGCTTGAAACAGGGCATCAAACTCGGCTGGACCGCGCAAAACGATGTCGACCGGGCCCTGAGCGAACTGCAGGATGTTTACGCCTTCGCCAAACCCTTGTTGCAACAGGCACTGAAGGACCGCTTCGGCGTTGAAGAGGACGTCGAAGAGATCTGGTTGCGGCTGTATGCACCGGCAAAAACGTCATGGTGGGTGCATGACTTTTCCGGCGGGACCACCAGCCGTACCGTCTCGCTGCTGGATGCTGCCCTGCACAACTTTTCCCGTGACGAGACGTTCACCCAGGACTCGGAGTTCATCACCCGCCCCGACGGACGTGGGCATTTCGGCGTCGTGCATCTCAAGCACAAACTGAGCATCGAGCAGTTCAAATCGTTGTGCCGCGAACTGGACATCGGCGCCCAGTACCAACAACACCTGAACGAATTCCTGCTGCCGCACAACCGCGTGGCCAGCAACGTCCTGCGCCACAAAGTCACCCTCAGCCACAAGACAGCGCTCAACATCGCAGCGCACATGGCGCTGATGAAAAACGACATCGAGCAGGACGCCTTTGATGTGGTGCAGGGCCTGCTCGATGACCGCAAGGACCTGCGCTGGAACGGTCGCTCCATCGACTGCTACAACCTGTCGATGATGGACATCCAACTGACCGGCATCGTCTTGATCATCCCTGATACAAACGCCGCGACCGGCCCCGTTCCCTTGATCGCCTACGTTCCCCATGACCCGCAGCACCCGCTCAAGCAGTACCCGTCGTCGCTAGAATTCATGGCCGAACTGACGCGCCAGTTGCGCGATGCCAGTGCCCCCAAGAGCTACCAACAATTCTTCAGCCAGTTCGTGCCCCATCAGCAGCGCGGACATTTCTTTGCCGGGCTGAACGACCGGCTGAGCAAGGTCAAATGGCAACCGGCTGCGCCCGGTTCCAACCTGCCGAGCTGGCGTGAAACGCCTGTGGATAACCCCAACCTGCAATTTGGCCTGTCGAGCGTCAGGATCGATCGGGAAACCGTTTTCAAAGGCGATCTATGGGGTTACTTCCACCGGCAAAAAATCAACAAGGTGCTCAACGACGCACAGGACATCGCGATTTCCACCGAGTACACCGACCGCATGGCCCGCTGGGCCTGGTGGGATAACCTGGAAAAAATGCTCTCGGACATCCTCAACGCCGCGTTGCTGGTGGTCACGCCGCTGGTGCCCGGCATGGGTGAACTGATGCTGGCGTACACCGCTTATCAACTCACCAATGAAGTGGTCGAGGGCATTGTCGATCTGGCTGAAGGTCGCCTGGCCGAGGCCGGTGAGCAGACCATCGGCGTGCTGGAGAGCATCGTCCAGTTGGGTGCATTCGCCGCCGCAGGCGCGATCGGCAATGTCGCGCGGGCGAAACTCTCGCCGTTCTTCGAAGGGCTCAAGCCGGTGCAATCGACCGATGGCCGGACACGCCTGTGGAACCCGGATCTCGGCCCCTATCAACAATCGGACCTGGCCTTGCCAACAGACGCCAAGCCCGATGCACAGGGGATTTACCAGCATCAAGGGCAACAGATTCTTCGACTGGACGATCAATTGTTCGCCGTGCAAACAGACCCGGTAACCGGACAACACCGCATTCAACATCCACAGCGCCCCGACGCGTATACCCCGAACCTGCGGCACAACAGCCATGGCGCCTGGGTCAGCGAAACGGAGAACCCGCGCGAGTGGGAAGGCACGACATTGATGCGTCGACTGGGCCATACAACCGATGCTTTCAATGACGTGCAACTGGAACGGATTCGCCTCATTAGCGGAACTGAAGAAGCGGCGCTGCGCAGGATGCATGTGGATAACACTCCACCGCCGCCGTTGCTCACCGACACCCTGCAACAGCTGGGTGCAACGGTGAACCCGCCCGTCGCGCTATCTCCCGATATCACCTTACTGTTCAGCGACTTCCCCGAGCTGCCTGCCCAAGTTGTGGAAAACATCATGGCGGGCGCAACACCCTCGGAGCATCAATATATTGAACGAAAGCTTCGGCTCCCCTTGCGTCTCAAAACACAGGCACGAGAGCTCCAGTTCGAAGTGCAATCGGTCCGTGCAGCCCAAGGTCTGTACCTCGATGCATTGAGCAATATCGACACCGAGCGCTTGGCATTCGGAGCGTTGCGACTCCATACAAATATGTTTGGCGACCTGCGCATAGAAATCCGTCAGGGAACACTCGATGGCGAACTTCGTTGCAGTGCCGGGCCCGAGGACGCAACGCAGGTTCGGGTATTGATTCGAGACAATTCGGGGAAATATCAGGTGCGCGATGCCTCGAATCAATCTATCCACGATGCTGATATCTTTTTTGAGGCCCTGCTGCATGCCATGGGCAACGAAGGTAAAAGAGCGTTGGGATACAAACCGGGCGATGCCGAGCAATTCAGGCAGTGGGTCATTGTAAAGTCAGCACCGCCCAGCGAGCGCAGGACTGTCCTCGCCACGCCCCCCATCCGACCGATTGTCGAGCATGAAACGATGCTTTTGGTTCGTGGAGGCGGCCTCAGCAAGGAAGGAAAAACACTGCACGAACGAATTCAGGATCTTCATCCGCACTTCAGCGAGGCTGAGGTTGATACGTTCGCCAACGCCCTGATCGAAAAGGGCGAGCCAATGAAGCTTCTGGAAGAACAAGAAAACGATCTCGACCAACTGCGCAAACTCGTCGATCTCTGGGAGATCCAGTCCGCCGGGCTGGATGCCGATAATCCGATTCCTTTGCGTGGCGTCCGGCAACACATTGCCAAGGGCTTGCTCGACTGTTTTGAGCGAAAAAACACCAATCTCGGTAGCCGTACCGATCCGCACCGTTATGCGCTGGATCTGTCAGAGAACCTGCTGCCCCTGGACCTCGAATCCGGTTGGCCGGAACGACCGCAGCTAAAAAGGTTCCTGGACAAGGTCACGATCCTGAAACTCGACAACACGCGCTTTTCCGGCAAGGCGAACGGCTTGTTGAAAGACTTCCCCAACCTTCGTGAGCTCAGCGCCAGCCGGTGCGAGCTGACAGGCCTGCCGGAACACATTGGCACCATGCATCGGCTGGAACGCCTGCGCTTGAGTGACAACGAGATCGTTCTGGACGCCCCTGCAGTGGAGAAACTTAAGCACCTGACCTATTTGGAAATACTCAAGCTCGATGAAAATCCGTTGGGACGGTCTGTGGACATCTCACTTATGCCCCGGCTGAAAGTCGTAGGGTTGAGAGACACCGTGATCATGACCTGGCCCAAAGGCGTTTTGAGCAATCCCAGACCCCGCGGCTTCCTGCTGGACCTTCGAGACAACCCGATAAGCCTGATTCCCAACGTGGTCTCCGGCACCCCAGAAGCCTGGGTAGTGGGGCGTACCCGGCTGGATGTCGGCAATCTGTCGGAACCGAATCAGTTGCTCTACCAGGAAATCCGCCGCTCAATGGAGCTGCCTCCGGAGCCTATCGTGCCCTCTAACACTCAGGCAGAGCTGATGATCAGCTCGAACTACAGCGCTGACCACTGGAATGATGTGCCTGGCTGGGGCGTCGATCGGGCCAACCTTTGGTCTGAACTGATCGACGAGCCCAAGGCCGAGCGGTTCATGACTGTACTGCTCAACACCAAAGACACTGCCGACTACCGGGCCGGCGGCCGGGCTCAGGATCAATTGCTAAAAAGGGTCTGGCGCATGCTTGATGCCGTGCATGTCGACACCCGCTTGCGGGAAAAGCTGTTCACCATGGCAATCGCCCCCGTGGACTGTGCCGATGCCGGCGCACAGCTGTTCAACCACATGGGCATCAATGTGCTCGCCTCCGAGGCCTACTCGTACTCCATTGATGCGGCAGAGCTTGAGCAGAAACTGGTGACCCTGGCCAAAGGTGCGGCGCGACTGGAACAAGTGAACGACATTGCCCGGGCTGACGTCGCCAGCCGTGGCGGCAATCCTGACGAGGTCGAAATCTATCTGGCTTATCAGACCGGGTTGGCACAACGCCTGGGCTTGCCCTGGCAATCGGAAGGCATGCTCTACCGGCCAGTCTCGGGCGTCACCGACAGCATGATCGATCAGGCATACGACACGGTGCTGGCCTTGGGCGAAGGCGATGGTCTGATCAACAAGATACTTGAACAGGATTTCTGGGAGAGTTACTTGCGTGAAAAGTGGCCTGTTGACACGGAGACGAACAAACATCTCTACCAGAGCAAATACGAGAAACTGGAGGAACTGCGCACGACCCAGTTTCAGTGGCTCGAGTCGACGTCCGACGTTCAGAAAGCCGACCTGCGCAACCGGCTCAGGGAACTCATGAACGATTTGCCCGTTCCAGAGACCGTGGTGTTTGCCGATGAACCCATCAGCGAAGCCAATTTCGACAGGATGCTCTCCGACCTCGGAGACAGTGAAAAGGAGTTGGCCAGACGCTTGACCCGAGCGGCCCTGCGTAAAGCGGGACAATGACCATCCCAACATGACCCGCGGGCGGCCTGACGACTGGCAACAGCGTCAGGCCGCCTGCTTGCCATTGATACTCAGCCCGTCAGACTTCCGAATCCCAGATCACCGTGACACGACCGGTGTACGGGCTCGCGATGTTGGGCTGTTGCAGCATCCACTCCACCTCATACTCCGGCACCTCGAAGTGCAGAACGCCGGGTGCCCTGTCCACATAGAAACCGGGTTGGAATATTTGCGCGCCTTCGGGTCCCCACTTGAGTCGCTGATGCTTGACCGGTTGACCGGACAAATCCGTCAAGCCATTGGGCAGGCTCACGCTGACCCGCAGTTCGACCGGTCGCCTGCCGATTGCATCCTTGATCACGCAATCATAAGTACTCCATCGCTCACACTCGAAATACATTTTGAAACGCGACGACGCTGAAATATGGAAAGTCTGGTCACGGAACAATCGCACCGGTTTGCGTCCCGCGTGCAACCAGCTTTGCCAGCCGCCCGCCGGGACCAGTTGGAGTTTTTCGCCACCGGGAGGAATGTCGACCTTGAGGGTGTGTTGCACATCGAGGTTGAAGTCCAGGGTCAATGCCGAATCGGTCGGCAACAGGACATCGCCGAAATCGAAATCGCCATTGGGTCCGACGCTATAGGTGAGCGAACCGGTATATTGCCCTGAAGCCATGCCCAAGGGATTGGGAGTCTCCAGTTCGTAGCCGAAATCCAGGTAATCGAAACGCAACCAGGGGACGTCGAATTTCGCCTGTTTTGCACATGCACCCACCATGGGCGTTCTCCAGAAGAACAAGTAGAAGTACGTGCCGTAATAACCACTCCCACTGGCCTGGCAGGGTGACGGTGCATACACCCAACTCGCCCCCCACAATCGATTGTGCGCAATCTGGTAGTCATCGGCGCCCCCCACCAGTTCCTTCACATCATCCGTCACGGCCTTCGAGCCAATGCCGGCGATACGCACCCTGACCTTCTGAGGGTCACCGGTGGTTTCGTGATGCACCGTCAGTTCGCGCCATTGCGCCGGGACTTTCAACATTGCCCCTTGCCTGGGGGAAGAATGGTTGGCCGGGATCGGTGCACGGGAATTGAATTGAATCGGCACCTGCAGGCTGAAAAACTGATTCGCCTCACATTGCTGCGGGTAATTCGCGCAATAGCCGCTGGGCGGAGTGGTATTGGTGAACTTGTTGAGGTGCGGACGCGCCGAGTCCGGCTTGAATAACGCGGTGATCGTAGCCACCTGAGCCTCGACCGGGCTTGCTACTGCACAAGCAAGCAAAGCGCCTGCCAACCAACAAAAAGGGCGTGAAACGAAAGAACGCGAGACGTTCATATGAACTCCGTCAGTCTGCCTCACGTCAAGGCGCGGCAGCGGTGAATATCAACTGGACATTGCCGTAGTAATGGCCCGGTTTGTAACCGCCAGCGGGCACTTTCGGCTGGATCTCCAGCGGGAAGCGTCCACCCGCCATGGCCTGCGCCACAGGCACCACTTCTTGCGGTCGTGGGTCATGACTCAATTCCTTGCCGTTGAAGCTGACGCGCAAATAGATGTTCTGGTCGTCGCGCCCGTTGGACAAGTAAGGCTCGGCCTCCAGCCGCGCCTCGATCGCACTGGTGTCGTGCTTGACGTCGAAATTCTTGCGCAGCCCCTCCAGCGTTTTTGTGTGAATGTTCCATGGCAATATCTGTTCGCGATGTATCCAGTTCGTCTCGGCAGGTATCACGTAAAACCCCAGGGTCGGGATATCCACCGACACCTCGAAGGTGCGTTCTTCCCGCGCGGCAAACGCAAGGGAACTCACCAGTGCCATAACACCTGCGCATATGGCGACGGCCAATTGCTTGATCATGTCTGCTACCTGCTACGTCAAAAAATGCCGGGAGCGCGCCAGGGCGACTCGCCTCTGCGGTGTTATTGGCTGGCAATGCGCAGCGTTTTCTTCGACGCGCCCTCGACCAGATTGAAGCGATACTCGCGTCCGGGTTTCTTTTCGAACTCGAAGGTTTTGCCCGCCAGAATGTGATGTTTGGTGACCGGCTCGCACTCGCTTTCATTCTTCAGCGAACAGTTTCGGAACTCATCGATCAGCACCACGGTGTTGCCATTGTTGCGCAGTAGGTAAACACCGGCGCCGTCGTCGATTACAGTGTCGAAGCGACTGTTTTTCGGCCGCACGAAAAACACCGTGCCAAACCCGGTCATCACGTTGACGCCCGCCGACAGGTTCTCTTTGTAGGCGTCCCGTTCTTCAGCCGACACGGCGAACTCATCTTCCTTTTCCGGCACCACCGGCACGAAACGCACGCGAAAATACCGTTCGGTGTCCCGTGAGCCCATGACCAGCAACCGCGTGCCCTGCATGCCTTTGGCCGGCACGATCAGGCGTGCCGGGCTGGCCATCAAGCCATCCCGGCCGCTGCCGTCCGCCTGGCTCTTGACCGGAATTTCACGATGACTGCCATCGGCGTCGTAAACGATTTCCAGGATGTTGACCTTGACGAACGCCGTGCTGTCACCACTGTTGAACACGCGCTTGAGGTAGGTGCTCTTGTCGCTGTCCAGATAGTCGTAAACCGTTCCGACATTGATCTGCGGGCCGGCATTGGCCATGCAGGAAAAAACCACGCAACACATCCACATCATCAAATACTTCATTGTTTCTGACCTCGACCGTTCAAGACAACGCTGCTTGGGGACATTTCATTGGTGCGCACTAAACCTCCGAATCCCAGATCACAACGACAGTGCCGGAGTAGTGTTTGGGCGTGGTTGGCGCGAGTACGATTCCAATTGCATCCTTGTGCAGCTCAAAGTGCAGCGTCCCGTTTTGTCGATCGACATACTGGCTTGGCTGGAATACGACACCGTTTGCCTCTCCTACCTTCAAGAGCTGCTGTCTGACGGGATTGCCACTGCTGTCCATCAACCCCGCGGGCAAACTGACACTCACCACGATGGGAACGAAGATGTTGTTGCCGTCATTTATGTAGCAACTGGTTCCTGGGCCGAACTGACAATCCAGGAACATCTTGAAACGCGACGATGCCGAGATGTGGAAGGTCTGGTCACGGAATATCCGCACAGGCTTGCGCCCCGAGTGCAACCAGTTTTGCCAGCCGCCTTGCGCAATCATCTGGATTTTTTCGCCACCGGGGGGAATGTCGACTTTGAGGGTGTGCTGAACATCCAGGACAAAATTCAGGGTCAGGTCGGGATCGTTCGGCAGCATCACATCGCCCATGTCGAAGTCACCTCCGGGGCCGATGCGATAACTCACGTCCCCCGTATAGAGACCGGATGACATCGTCAACGGATTGGGAGTTTTAAGTTCATAGGAGAAGTCCAGGTAGTCATAAGTCATGGCCGGTATCGGAAAACTCGCAGTCTTGACGCAAGTCCCTTGTACCGGAGTCTTCCAGAAGAACCGGTAGTAGTTGTCCGAATACAGTCCGACACCACTGTAGGTACACGGAGGTGCCGCGTTTACCCAGCCTCCCGCCGGACCGCCCCATAAGGCGCGATGCCCTTCAATGGCTGTCGCGGCACCTGTCAAATTGACCGCGGTATCACTGAGCATGTATCGGGAACCGAAACCGGCAATACGCACCTCGACGGTTTCCATTTCGCCCGTTTCCCTGTTCGTCACCGTTAACGGACGCCACAGGGCCGGAATGCTGAACATCGCACTGTTGCGCGGCGACGCATTGGGTTGCATGGGGCTCGCCGACTCGAAACGCATGGGCAGGCGAATGCTGAAGGTCTCGTTGTCCCGGCATTCACTTGGATAGTCGGCACAATAGCCACTGACCGGCGTTTTATTAACGAACAGATTTCGTTGCGGGCTGGCAGAGTCCGGGGTGAACAGCGCCCGGATCTCCTGATTCACCGCCTGCGCCGAAGGCGCCGCGACGACGGCCAGCATCCCCAACCAGCGACTGCGTCGCAGCAGGCGGGAACATGTAGACGTTGGTTTCATGATCACACTCTCTTGAACATCGGAATCGGGGCCGCTCAACCTGCCGTGCGCCGGTTGGAAGTGGCATCCGCCAACGTGTCCGGCGAACAACGCAGATCACCGATCATCAGCACGTTGTTTTCACTGCGGTGCTGATCGACGTCGAGTCGGAACTGGCACAGCAACTGGTCGGCATAACGCACTTCCAGGGTGGGTGAGCCGGCATTCATTTCCATCGAGAAGAAGCCATCGACTTCGCTGACCCCGCGGCTGGCGTGATTGATCACGTGGTGCCCCTTGAGCGGCCGCCCTTGCGGATCGACCAGCCGACCGAGCACGGTCAGGGTTTTCATCACCCGCACCTTGCGGTACTCCACACCGCCCTTGTTCAGGTGATAGCGGGTACGCGCTGGTTCGATGCTTGCCGCCGGCACATGGTTGCCTTCAAAGTCGAAGCTCACCGAGCTGTTTTTGTAAGCCGTGAGCGGGATGAAATTGCGCCCCGGACGCAAGGCTGCGCTGCCGCCACTGAGGTCGTCGGCGCGCAAGGCGATGCCATCGATGTCGGACTCGACGTCGACGATCATCCCCGCCCCGCGTCCCTGATGCTGGCTGGTCAAGGCCATGCGCCGGGCACCAACCACCAGCGTGCTGTCCAGGTTCAGGCCGCCGGTGAAGTTGTCGTTGAACGACGAGCGCTGGATAAAGCCATCGCCGTTGATCGCGTCGGTACGAAAGTTCGCCAGGCTCGAAAGACCGACACCATAGGTATCGCTGAGCGCCGTCACCGAGACGCTTTGCAGCACGTGGTCTTGCAGGTCCTTGCGATAACCGAGCGAGCCATTGTTGTCACGGCTGCCATCGCGGGCCGTGCGGCTGCCGATGCTGCCGGAAATCTGCTGCCCCGGACCGCCCAACGCCATGTTGATGCTCAGGTCGACGCCACGATTGCGCGCATCACCGCTGCTGAAACTGCCCGGACGATCAAACAGCGACAACCGCCAGTTGGCGTCGCTGCCGAACAACACGGTGCGTTGTGTCCAGCCCAGGTCGGCGCCCACGCCTTCGACGTTGCCCTCGCTGTGAGACACCCGCGCGTTGAACGAACTTTTACGGCTGATCCGGTGATTGAGCGCCAGCGATGAATTGCTGGTCTCCCCGGTGAACACGTTGCGCTGACGCACGCGAGTGCCGTCGGGCAAGGTGTCGTAGGTGTTGGTGGTGTCGAGCCAACTGCGGTTGTGGCTGATCACCAGACTGCCGGCGCCATAGTTGTACAGGCCTTGCAAGTCGGCGCCGGTGCCGTGGTCTTCGGTCTGGTACAGGTTGGCGTAGAGACTGACGCTGTTGCCCAGGGTCCAGTCGATGGAACTGCCGTATTGCAGCGTTTCCCGCACCTGCCGGGCCGACAGCCCGAGAATCACCCGTGGATGCAGCAAGTAGTTGATCGCCGCGCCGACGGTGGCATCACCACTGGCCTGTTGATCCCAGTTGCTGAGCAATTTGCTTTCCTGCCCGGCGAACAGGTTGTAGCGCCAGCGCTCATCAAAGTTGCGCCAGTTACTTGGTTTGTAAATCAGCTCCTGAGTGGTCGAGGTGATTTGACCATCCTCGATCAGTCGCACTTCCACTTCATAGATACCGCCCGGCAACGGACGGGTGTCGAGGGTTTGCAAACCGGCCGGGACTGACTGGGTGTTGATCAGCAGGCCATCACGATAGATTTCCACGGAGCCTTGCCGGTTGGCCGTGACATAAACCGGGTACACGCTGGGTTTCGGGCTGTCGATCGCCAGGCTGTCGGAACTGCCATACATCACTCCCACGGCGGTATCGGGGCTGGAGCCGAACGAACGGGGCTGACGCGTCAGGCCTTCGGAGTTGGGGGTGAAGTAACCCAGGCGAAAAAAACGCCCTTCCAGTTCGCGCTGGCTATAGAGCTCATGCACCGCGTGATAGGTCTTGTCGTCCGGACCGCCAAGACGAGACAGCTGCAGGTTGAAGGTCTGGGTCCAGTTGCCCAGGCTGCCGCTGGCCTCCAGGCCGAAACGGCCGCCCAGGTCCTGGTCCTGGCCACCATTGAGATTGAGCTGGTTACGCACCATCAGGCCGCTACTGCCGCCTTCCGGTTGCTCGTAATATCGCTTGGCTTCGCTGTCGCGCTCGGCATTTTCGGTGACGATCGACAGCAATGAATTTTCCAGGTTGTAGTGCACCGCCAGCATCTGTTCCGGGCATTGTCCGCTGCAGGCGCCCAGCGTCACGCCAGGTTTGAGGATATCGGCCCAGGTCTCGCGCTCACTTGCACTGAAGCGGCTTTCGCTGGTGTCGGTGAAGTCGAGCAACGTCACCCGGTCATCGCGGGACAACACGATCATCGACTCGCCGAGGGGTTGTTGATCGAGCTCGACCCGAACCGCCAATGGTACATCGAAGAAATGCTCCTCGAACTCGGCCGGCAGGCCCTTGGCCTGTGCCAGCAAACTTCGCGGCGTGTTATCAATGGAGGTGGGCGCCGCAAATGCACTGCTACATAACAGCAGCGCAAGCGCCGCCGCGATGGGCGTCATCGGGAACATGAACGAATACTCTGATTACAAAGAAGTCAAAACACGGCCGACAAACCGGAAAATTTGCCGACCGGGTACGTCACTTGGAACAAGTAAGCGTTTTAACGTCGAATGCCTTAATTAAACAGAAGGTTCAACGACCAACATGACTACACCGGTGTAGTCGCCGGCATCCGGTTTGCCGCTATTAACTGCACTGATTTTGAACGGTGCACGATAACGAGTATTGGATTCAGTATCTCCAACGACCTCCTGCGAAGTGGTGGTCAGCGTCTTGCCATTGAGTTCGACTTTCAAATCGATGGTTTGGCTACCGGCAATCAGCTTTGGAACGCCTTCGAGCCGCGCGTTGACCTTGCCGGCGGTATGCAGGACGTCAAAATGCCCGTCGACGGTTTTCATGGCGTCGATACCTGGGTTGTAACTCATGTCCTGGTCCTTGTTGACCAGGTCGGAATCAACCGGTACCGCGTAGAAGTCGTCGGAAGGAACATGGGCGATCAGGCTGATGGAGTGCTTGGCTTCAGTGGCGGCGAACGCCATCGAAGAGGTCAGTGTCAGAACGGCCAGGGGAGCAGCAAACGCAATTTTCTTGAACATCTTTCAGTACCTGTCATTAAAAAGGATAAGCGCTGAAAGTTCATGATGAACAGAACCGTCACGAGCAGCCATTTGCCCAGCTGAACTTTCAACGCCGAGAGATGATCGAGAAATTTATCTTGAAAGTAAGCAGGCAAGTTCCTGCAAGTGCGTAGCCAAAGTGCTATGACCGTAGAAAGAAAAAACCGGAAATAACTATAAATTCAATGTTTGGCTGTAAGAGACAGACTACAAACAGCGTTCTAACCGCCATGACCTGCGAGATATTAACAAAGT
This sequence comes from Pseudomonas sp. KH_046_1, assembly GCF_057839025.1. Lineage (NCBI taxonomy): Bacteria > Pseudomonadati > Pseudomonadota > Gammaproteobacteria > Pseudomonadales > Pseudomonadaceae > Pseudomonas > Pseudomonas sp. KH_046_1. The sequence continues at coordinate 1,179,054 of NZ_CM174481.1, read as the reverse complement.
AGCTTCTGTAAGACTAATACCACACTCCCCGTAAACAATGGACCAAAACAACAGATTAGAGAGTTAACACTAATTTTGGCATTTGCACCTGCTCTGCTGACCCTTATTTTTTGTGATTTGAAGATGATTTCCAGTCCGCTGCCGGGAGTGGCCGCTGGTCGGGAGGTCTTGCCTTCCCGTAAAGATATATCTTAAGTTGTATCTAAACACGACGAGAGAACGCAAAAATGAGAGACCATCATTCCCCCCACCGTGAGCATGGCGATGGCCGTGACAGCTTCGAGAAACGCCCCGCCCGCGAACGCGGCGGCCGCGGGCCCCGGGTGTTTGCCCCCGGCGATCTGAAGTTGTTGCTGCCGGCATTGATTGCCGAACAGCCGTGCCATGGCTACGACCTGATCCGCCAGATCGAAGGCATGTTCGAGGGTGCCTATTGCCCCAGCCCCGGCGTGATCTACCCGACTCTGACGTTCCTGGAAGAAAGCGAACTGATCCTGGGCGACGCCGAAGGCGGAAAAAAACGCTACACCATCACCGATGCCGGACGTCTGTTCCTGCAAGAGCAAGCCGTTGCACTGGATGGCGTGCGGATGCGCATCGACGTCAGCAAACGTTCGCTGCGCGGCCATGATCGCCCGGCGGAAATCCATGAGGCTGTGCATAACCTGCGCCACGCCCTGCAAATGCACCATGGGCGCTGGAGCCCGGACGAAATCCTGCGGGTACGTGACCTGCTCAACAACACCGCCAAAGCCATCGTCGACGGCCCCACCGTTCAACCCGTTCAGGAGAACGCCGAATGACTGAAGTGATCACCACCATTCACCGTGTCATGCACGACATCAAACGCCGTCGCCTGGAAGTGCTGCGGGTGGTCGACCTGACCCCGCGCATGCGCCGGATTACCTTGGGCGGCCCTGAATTGGCAGGTTTCGTCAGCCTGGGCACGGACGATCACGTCAAACTGTTGTTCCCGCAGAACGCCGAGCAAGCGGCGGCGCTGGAAACCCTGGTGCTGGGCGCCGGCAAGGACAACGGTCCGCTGCCTGAAATGCGCGACTACACCCCGCGCCGCTACGACCTCGATACCCTGGAGCTGGACATCGATTTTGTATTGCACGGCGACGGCCCGGCCTCGACTTGGGCGGAGCAGGCCCAACCCGGGCAGTTCCTGCACATCGGCGGGCCACGGGGCTCGATGATCGTGCCCGACATTTTCGACAGCTATTTGCTGATCGGCGACGAAACCGCCCTGCCCGCCATCGCCCGCCGCCTGGAAGGCCTGGCGGCCAACCGCCGTGCGTTGGTGATTGTCGAGGTGGAAAACGGCAAAGAGCAGCAAGTGCTGCACAGTGCGGCCGAGGTCAATGTGATCTGGGTGTTGCGCGAAGGTGGCAAGGACAATCTGCTGACCACCGTGCGCCAGATCCAGGTGCCAGCCGGCAGCCTGTACGCGTGGGTGGCGACCGAGAGCAAAGTGTCGCGGCAGATTCGTCGGGTGTTGCTCGATGAGCATGGGCTGGACGAGCAGTTCGTCAAGGCGGTTGGGTACTGGAAGTTGGGGAACAGCGACGAGGAGTGACCTGCTCGCGGGCCTCTTCGCGAGCAGGCTCGCTCCCACAAAGGGCGGATGTACGCAGTCCAATGTGGGAGCGAGCCTGCTCGCGATGGCGGCGCCTCAGACACTACAAACGCTGACTCTTGGTACGAGACCCAAGCCACCGATCCAGCCCGATCACCAGCAACGCAATCACCACAAACCCCGCCAACAACCCACCGGCATTGATGAACACCTGTGGATAACCGAGTTTGTCCACATCCACGAAGGGATACGGGTAAACCGCCAGCAGATGCCCGCGCAACAGCGCATAGGCGAAATACAGCAGCGGATAAATCACCCACAGCGCGATATGCCACACGCGCAATGTGCCCTTGGGCACACAACGCCACCAATACCCCAGGAACAGTAACGGCATGATGTCGTGCAACAGTTCATCGGCCAGCCATTGCCAGCCCTCGGGGTGCCACAAGTGGCGCAGCAGCAGGTTGTAGGCGAGGCTCACCACGGCGATGCTCACGGCAATTGCACTGCTGACCCAAGGCTGCAGGAACCAGCGGCGCGCGGCTGACTCGCGGGATGTCCATTCACAGGTCAGCACGGTCGCCACCAGGGTGTTGCTCAGCACGGTGAAATAGCTGAAAAAACTCATCAGCCCGCCGATCAGGCTGGCACCCAGCGTCCAGCGTGAATGGAAAATCAGGTACATCTGGATGCTCAATCCCGCCCAGCCGAGCATGGCGGCCACGGCCACAAAATGACGGCGTAACGCAGACGGATTGACCATGTTCAAAGCGGTCGTTTGGTGCGCATCAACTTCACATACAGGCGTTCGACCTTCTCCCGCGCCCACGGGGTTTTACGCAGGAATGTCAGGCTCGACTTGATGCTCGGGTCGCTCTTGAAGCAGCGGATATCGATGCGCTCGGCCAGCCCCGACCACTCGTAGTGTTCAACCAGCGCAGTGAGGATCTGTTCCAGCGTCACGCCATGCAACGGATCGGTGTTGTGTTCGGTCATGCCGGGCCTTTGAGCAGAGAGGGAATTGGAAGCCGCGCACCTTACGTTAAATGTAGGTGAAACGGAAAAGATCGCAGCCTGCGGCAGCTCCTACATTGGAATACGTATCCTGTAGGAGCTGCCGCAGGCTGCGATCTTTTGCCACTGTTACCAAATCCGAAACGATGCATGTCAGCAAAAGCACTTTCTCTATTTGTAACAGATCATTATCCTTGCGCCCCGCTGCCTGCTGAAACGCTTCTGCTTTCACTTCACGCCTGCTGCTTTCCGTTTATTCCCCAGAAAAAGATCAAGAACTCCGTCACTATGCCTGACTTTAAATCCTTGCGAGACAGCGCTGTCTTTGCAACTGCTGCCCACCGAAACCTCCTGCCCCTGATCGGCGGCCTTACCGCGCTGGGCCTGGCCTCCTGCGTTCAGGCGGCGCCTGCTTTCGATAGCGATTCACCGTGGATGCTCGGTGACTGGAATGGCACTCGCACAGAACTCGCGGAAAAAGGCTACGACTTCAAAGTCGATTACACCGGTGAAATGGGCAGCAATCTGCACGGCGGCTACGACCATGACCGCACGGCCCGCTACAGCGACCAGTTCGGCCTGGGCACCCACCTGGACTTGCAGAAAATCCTCGGCTGGGACGACGCCGAGTTCCAGTTGACCATCACCGAACGCAACGGCAACAACATCAGCAACGACCGCATCAACGACCCGCGTGTCGGCGGCTTCACCTCGGCCCAGGAAGTCTGGGGCCGCGGCCAGACCTGGCGCCTGACGCAGATGTGGTATCAGCAGAAATTTCTCGATGAAAAGCTCGACATCAAGGTCGGCCGATTCGGCGAAGGCGAAGACTTCAACAGCTTCCCCTGCGACTTCCAGAACCTGGCGTTCTGCGGTTCCCAGGTCGGCAACTGGGCGGGCGACATCTGGTACAACTGGCCGGTCAGCCAGTGGGCGATGCGGGTCAAATATCACCTGACGCCAGAGCTTTATGCACAGGTCGGCGCGTACGAGCAGAACCCGTCGAACCTTGACCGCGACAACGGCTTCAAGCTCAGCGGCAGCGGCACCCAGGGCGCGGTCCTGCCGGTGGAGCTGGTGTGGACGCCGAAACTCAATGACCTGCCGGGTGAATACCGCGCCGGTTACTACTACAGCAGCGCCAGCGCCACCGACGTCTACAAGGACAGCAATGGCCAACCTGCCGCCCTGACTGGCGAAGCCTACCGCAGCGCCTCGAGCAAACACGGCATGTGGCTGGGCCTTCAGCAGCAAGTCACCAGCGTCGCCAGCGACCACTCCCGTGGCCTGAGCCTGTTCGCCAACGGCACGATGCACGACAAGAAGACCAACGCCATCGACAACTACGCCCAGGCCGGCCTCGTCTACAAAGGCCCGTTCGACGCGCGCGCCCGGGACGACATCGGTTTCGCCATGGCTCGCGTCCACGTCAACCCGGCCTTTCGCAAGAATGCCAAGGCGACCAACCAGGCCAACGCCGTATTCGACTACGACAATCCGTCCTACCTGCCACCCCAGGACACCGAATACAGCGCCGAACTTTATTACGGCGTGCACGTGACCAACTGGCTGACCGTGCGCCCGAACCTGCAATACATCCGCCACCCCGGTGGTGTGAACGAGGTCGATGACGCGCTGATCGGCGGGATCAAGGTCCAGTCCTCGTTCTAAAAAACACCACAAACCCCCTGTAGGAGCGAGCCTGCTCGCGATGGACGTCAACGATAACGCTTCGAGCCTGACACCCCGCGGCGTTCTCAGGTTTCTCGCGAGCAAGCTCGATCCTACAAGGGTATGTGTCAACTGAATCGATTTATCTGAACCATGCCCGCACAAGATCGTCATCTACAGTGAACTTGCGCAGGACTACTTGAAACGTCACGGAGAATCACACTATGAGCACTGATAGTGCCTTGAGTCGAAGCCGTCTGTTGCCGACCCTGCTCGGCATTCTGCTTCTACTGATGGGCCTGGCCATGCTGGCCGGGGGGATCAAGCTGAGCATGCTCGGCGGCTCGCTGTATTACCTGCTGGCCGGTATCGGCATTGCACTGAGCGGCGTCCTGCTGATCGCCGCCCGCCGCGCGGCGCTGGGCCTGTACGCACTGGTGCTGTTCGCCAGCACCCTGTGGGCGCTGTGGGAAGTTGGCCTGGACTGGTGGCAACTGGTGCCGCGTCTGGCGCTGTGGTTCGCCCTCGGTGTGGTGATGCTGCTGCCGTGGTTGCGTCGTCCATTGCTGATCAACGGCCCTGCCCCCATGGGCACTGGCGCCTTGAGCGTGGCCGTGGTCCTGGCCGGTGTCACCGCCGTGGCCAGCCTGTTCACCCATCCGGGCGAGACTCTCGGCGAGTTGGGTCGTGACTCGGCTGACATGAGCAGCACTGCGCCACAAATGCCTGACGGAGACTGGCAGGCCTATGGCCGCAGCGAATTCGGTGACCGCTATTCGCCACTCAAGCAGATCACCCCGGCTAACGTCGGCAAGCTGCAAGAAGCCTGGCGTATCCAGACCGGCGATCTGCCAACCGCCGATGACCCGGTGGAACTGACCAACGAAAACACCCCGCTCAAGGCCAACGGCATGCTCTATGCCTGCACCGCCCATAGCAGGGTGCTGGCGCTGGACCCGGACACCGGCAAGGAACTGTGGCGTTTCGACCCGCAGATCAAGAGCCCGGTGGGCTTCAAGGGTTTCGCCCACATGACCTGCCGTGGCGTGTCGTACTACGACGAAGCGGCCTACGCCAAGTCTGAAAACGCTGCCTCCGCAGTGATTTCCGAGGCCGGCAAAGCCGTCGCCCAGGCCTGCCCGCGTCGTCTGTACCTGCCAACCGCCGATGCACGCCTGATCGCACTCAACGCCGACACCGGCAAGGTCTGCGAAGGTTTCGGTAAAAACGGTGTGGTTGACCTGACTCAGGGCATCGGGCCGTTCACCCCCGGTGGCTACTACTCCACCTCGCCGGCAGCGATCACCCGTGACCTGGTGATCATGGGCGGCCACGTCACCGACAACGAGTCGACCAACGAGCCATCCGGTGTGATCCGTGCCTTTGACGTACACGACGGTCATCTGGTGTGGAACTGGGACAGCAACAATCCCGACGCGACCGAACCGCTGCCAGAGGGCGAACACTACAGCCGCAACTCGGCCAACATGTGGTCGCTGGCCAGCGTCGACGAAAAACTCGGCATGGTCTACCTGCCACTGGGCAACCAGACCCCTGACCAGTGGGGCGCCGACCGCACCCCGGGCGCCGAGAAGTTCAGTGCCGGCCTGGTCGCGCTGGATCTGGCCACCGGCAAGGTGCGCTGGAACTACCAGTTCACTCACCACGACCTGTGGGACATGGACGTCGGCAGCCAGCCAACCCTGCTGGACATGAAAACCGCCGACGGCGTGAAACCTGCGCTGATCGCCCCGACCAAACAGGGCAGCCTGTACGTCCTCGACCGTCGCGACGGCACGCCAATCATCCCGATCCGCGAAATTCCCGTGCCGCAAGGCGCGGTGAAAGGTGACCACACTGCTGCGACCCAGGCTCGTTCGGACCTGAACCTGCTGGCCCCGGAACTGACCGAAAAAACCATGTGGGGCGCCAGCCCGTTCGACCAGATGCTGTGCCGCATCCAGTTCAAGGAACTGCGCTACGAAGGCCAGTACACCCCGCCATCGGAACAGGGCAGCCTGATCTATCCGGGTAACGTCGGCGTCTTCAACTGGGGCGGAGTTTCGGTCGATCCGGTTCGCCAGATGCTGTTCACCAGCCCGAACTACATGGCCTTCGTTTCGAAAATGGTGCCTCGTGCCGAAGTCGCAGCCGACAGCAAGCGCGAAAGCGAAACCGCGGGCGTGCAACCGAACACCGGCGCACCTTACGCGGTGATCATGCACCCGTTCATGTCGCCGTTCGGCGTACCGTGCCAGGCTCCGGCCTGGGGCTACGTCGCGGGCATCGACCTGACCACAAGCAAAGTCGTGTGGAAACGCAAGAACGGCACCAGCCGCGACAGCTCGCCATTGCCTATCGGCCTGCCACTCGGCGTGCCAAGCATGGGCGGCTCGATGGTCACCGCCGGCGGCGTTGGCTTCCTCAGCGGCACGCTGGATCAATACCTGCGCGCCTATGACGTCAACACCGGCAACGAGCTTTGGAAATCGCGCCTGCCGGCTGGCGGTCAGGCTACGCCGATGACCTACACCGGCAAGGACGGCAAGCAGTACGTGCTGTTGGTCGTCGGTGGCCACGGCTCACTGGGCACCAAGATGGGTGACTATGTGATTGCGTACAAACTGTCCGAGTAAGTTTTAGCGGCAGTCAAAACAAAGGCGACGCCCGTGAGGACGTCGCCTTTTTTTGTGCCACACCGCCCCCCCTGTGGGAGCGGGCTTGCTCGCGAAAGCGGTGTGTCAGTCGATGCAAATGTTGTCTGGCACACCGCTTTCGTCGGAACGCCGCCCGGAGCAAGCCCGCTCCCACATTTCGACCGCGCACAGCCATGGTTCAGCTAACCTGTCTCTGCGCTGAACACACCTGCGAAACACCGCGTCGCAGAAAATGACCGTTGAAACCACCGCCAACCTGCCCCATCTAAGACCCATACCCATTGCGCAGGTGCCCTCATGAGCGACCAGCAGGAATTCCCCGAAGCCCCAAGCGAATACGCCGACCCGGAAAACGCCCCACAGCACAAACCTGGCAAAGGCCTGGCCCTGCCTGGCCAGAACCTGCCGGACAAGGTCTACATCATCCCGATTCACAATCGCCCGTTCTTCCCGGCCCAGGTGCTGCCGGTCATCGTTAACGAAGAGCCGTGGGCCGAGACCCTGGACCTGGTGGCCAAGTCCGAACACCATTCCCTGGCCCTGTTCTACATGGACAGCCCCCAGGAAGACCCGCGCCACTTCGACACTTCGGCCCTGCCGCTCTACGGCACGCTGGTCAAGGTGCACCATGCCAGCCGCGAGAACGGCAAACTGCAGTTCGTCGCCCAGGGTCTGACCCGCGTACGCCTCAAGACCTGGCTCAAGCATCACCGCCCGCCGTACCTGGTGGAAGTCGAATACCCGCATCAGCCCTCCGAGCCGACCGACGAGGTCAAGGCCTATGGCATGGCGCTGATCAATGCGATCAAGGAACTGCTGCCGCTCAACCCGCTGTACAGCGAAGAGCTGAAGAACTACCTCAACCGCTTCAGCCCTAACGATCCGTCGCCGCTGACCGATTTCGCCGCCGCGCTCACATCGGCCACCGGTAGTGAGCTGCAGGAAATCCTCGACTGCGTGCCGATGCTCAAGCGCATGGAAAAAGTCCTGCCGATGCTACGCAAGGAAGTCGAAGTCGCGCGCCTGCAAAAAGAGATTTCCGCCGAAGTTAACCGCAAGATCGGCGAGCATCAGCGCGAGTTCTTCCTCAAGGAGCAACTCAAGGTCATCCAGCAGGAGCTGGGCCTGACCAAGGACGACCGCAGTGCCGACCTCGAACAGTTCGAACAGCGGCTGGAGGGCAAAGTCCTGCCAGCACAGGTGCAGAAACGCCTCGAAGAGGAAATGAACAAGCTGTCGATCCTCGAAACCGGCTCGCCGGAATATGCGGTCACCCGCAATTACATCGACTGGGCGACCTCAGTGCCGTGGGGCGTGTACGGCGAGGACAAACTCGACCTCAAGCACGCGCGCAAAGTGCTGGACAAACACCACGCCGGCCTCGACGACATCAAGGACCGCATCCTCGAATTCCTCGCCGTTGGTGCCTATAAAGGCGAAATCAGCGGCTCCATCGTGCTGCTGGTCGGCCCGCCGGGCGTGGGCAAGACCAGCGTCGGCAAATCCATCGCCGAAACCCTGGGCCGGCCGTTCTATCGCTTCAGCGTCGGCGGCATGCGCGACGAAGCCGAGATCAAGGGCCATCGCCGCACCTACATCGGCGCGCAGCCGGGCAAACTGGTGCAGGCGTTGAAAGACGTCGAAGTGATGAACCCGGTGATCATGCTCGACGAGATCGACAAGATGGGCCAGAGCTACCAGGGCGACCCGGCCTCGGCGTTGCTGGAAACCCTCGATCCGGAGCAGAACGTCGAATTCCTCGACCACTATCTGGACCTGCGGATGGACCTGTCGAAAGTGCTGTTCGTGTGCACCGCCAACACCCTCGATTCGATTCCCAGCCCGCTGCTCGACCGGATGGAAGTGATTCGCCTGTCGGGCTACATCACCGAAGAAAAAGTCGCCATCGCCAAGCGTCACCTGTGGCCCAAGCAGCTTGAGAAAGCCGGCGTGTCCAAGGGCAGCCTGAGCATCAGCGACAGCGCGCTCAAGGCGCTGGTCGACGGTTATGCCCGTGAATCCGGCGTGCGCCAGCTGGAAAAAAACCTCGGCAAACTGGTGCGCAAAGCGGTGATGAAACTGCTCGACGATCCAAAGGCTGTGATCAAGCTCGGCCCGAAAGACCTCGAAACGTCGCTCGGCAAACCAGTGTTCCGCAACGAGCAGGTGCTGTCGGGTGTCGGCGTGATCACCGGCCTTGCCTGGACCAGCATGGGCGGCGCGACCCTGCCGATCGAAGCCACGCGCATCCACACCCTCAACCGTGGATTCAAGCTCACTGGCCAGCTGGGTGACGTGATGAAAGAGTCGGCGGAAATCGCCTACAGCTACGTCAGTTCGCACCTGAAATCCTATGGCGGCGATCCGAAGTTCTTCGACGAGGCCTTCGTCCACCTGCACGTACCGGAAGGCGCCACGCCGAAAGACGGCCCGAGCGCCGGCGTGACCATGGCCAGTGCCCTGCTTTCGCTGGCGCGCAATCAGCCACCGAAAAAAGGCGTGGCCATGACCGGCGAACTGACGTTGACCGGGCATGTACTGCCGATTGGCGGAGTGCGGGAAAAAGTGATTGCGGCGCGGCGGCAGAAGATTTTCGAACTGATTCTGCCGGAGGCGAATCAGGGCAATTTCGAGGAGCTGCCGGAGTATCTGAAGGAAGGCATTACCGTGCACTTTGCCAAGAAGTTTGCAGATGTGGCGAAGGTGTTGTTCTGATGCTCTTGTAGCGCCTGTACTGCCGTCTTCGCGGGCAAGTCGAATCGTCGCACCGCCGCTCCCACAGGAAATTGAGTCGGTCACAAAACTTGTGTGCACCCTCAATCCCTGTGTGCGAGCCTGCCCGCTCCCACATTGGATCTCATCGACTCAAGTACCGAATCCGACTGGAAATCTGCGGCGCGCGCTTGCACCATGAACGTCTCCCGAAAGCTCTGGAAATCCCATGCCCGACGACATCCACTTCTACGAACCCGCCAACGGCCACGGCCTGCCCCACGATCCGTTCAACGCCATCGTCGGCCCGCGTCCCATCGGCTGGATTTCTTCACAGGATGCCGAGGGCCGCTTGAACCTGGCGCCCTACAGCTTCTTCAACGCCTTCAACTACATTCCGCCGATCATTGGTTTTTCCAGCGTCGGGCGCAAAGACAGCCTGAACAACATCGAGCAAACCGGCGAGTTCGCCTGGAACCTGGCCACCCGGCCGCTGGCCGAGCAGATGAACCAGAGCAGCGCCATGGTCAAACCTGAGGTCAACGAGTTCGAACTGGCCGGGCTGACGACCGCAGCATCGAAGGTCATTCAGGTGCCACGGGTGGCCGAGAGCCCGGTGTCCTTCGAGTGCAAGGTCACGCAGATCATTCAGCTGCAACGGGCGGACGGCAATGTAGTGCCGAGCTGGCTGATTCTCGGCGAAGTGGTCGCCGTGCATATCGCCAAATGGCTGTTGAAGGATGGGGTATACGACACCGCCGCGGCAGAACCGATTCTGCGCGGCGGTGGGCCAGCGGATTATTTCCAGCTGGGGCCTGAGGCCTTGTTCAAGATGTACCGCCCGGGGCGGTGAAGTGACTACCAGAGCAGGTCGGCGTCTTCTTTGACGTCCTTGAGGTGGGTCAGCTCTTTGGCCGCTGCCAGGTCGGCGTCATGGGCGGTCTTGAAAATCTGCCCTTCCAGCACTTTGTGAAAACGCGGGGCGCCGGCACCACCCAGCGCTTTGACGGCGATAGCGGCGTGGTAACCACCCTCGCCCGGTACTACAGCGGAAACAGCTTCGAAGTGATCAAAGGCTTTACGTGCCATGTCGCGCATCCTGGCTGGTTGAGAATGCCGTCATTAAACCCTCAACCGGCCAGTTTGTGTACCGCCACTGCGGACTGATCCAGGGCCTGCGCCACCGAGACATCCTTGAAGGTGTGGAAATCCAGGCTGTTGACCACCAGCTCCTGCACCAGCTCGGCAAAAATCTCCATCGCCGGCGTGCTGAAGTACGCCGTCATGGCCTGTTGATTGCTCCAGAAACCGGACACTAGCCACAGCTCTGGATCACACTGCGAATGCTGCAAGGCAAAGCTCAGGCAGCCTGGCGCTGCGCGGGACGGTTCGATCAGGGCGCTCAGGCGCACACCGAGTTCCGCCGAGCGCCCGGCGCGCGCTCGAACGAAGGCCATATGACTGACGGGGATCTGCGTGGACATGTTCAACCCTCCCGGGGAGTCGCGTGGCAGCCGGGGGACGGGCTGCGACAGGATCAAAGGTTAAGGGCCGCGACGCCTGTCTCGTTAGTCGATTCCTGCCGGCGCGTTGCACAATCCTGCGAAACTGCATCGCCAGCCTGTAACAATCTGTAAAACCCTGTCACGGTTCTGCCACACGACTTTCAAGCAAGTTCTTGCGACACGAGGCTCTAGTGGCTACACCGCCGGTCGCCACCAGGCAGAATCAGGCAAGCATCTGACAGGATGTGTCTACCGCTGCCACTTGCACAAACTTATGCTCTGCACCACTCCCTCCATGCCTTGCCGAGGATGCCGCGCATGTCGTCGCTCGATCACTTTCAAGCCCCGCTGGACACCGACATGGAAAAGCAGCGTGCGGAACTGGCGGCGATCATCCGCCGCAACACCGCCGAAGATGGCAGTTATGCCACGGCCATCGGCTCGCTGTTCATGTCCCGTCACAGCCAGAACCACGAATTCGCCCCGGTGCTCGCGCAGCCAGCACTGTGCATCATGGCCCAGGGGCGCAAGGAAGTTCAGTTGGCCAACGAGTACTTCAACTACGACCCGTTGAACTACCTGGTGGTCTCGGTCTCGATGCCGCTCAGTGGACGGGTGGTGGATGTCTCGCCTGAGGAACCGATCCTGGCCTTGCGCCTGGACATCGACCCGACGGAAATCACCGCACTGATCGCCGAAGCCGGTCCCCTCGGCGTGCCCACCCGGCCGACCGGGCGCGGGCTGTATGTCGAAAAACTCGACACCGCGATGCTCGACGCCGTGCTGCGCCTGGCACGGTTGCTGGATACGCCCAAAGACATCGCCATGCTCGCACCGCTGATTCGCCGGGAGATCCTCTATCGCCTGTTGCGCAGCAAACAGGGGCATCGGCTGTACGAAATCGCCATCGCCAACAGTCAGAGCCATCGCATCAGCCAGGCGATCAAATGGCTCAATGGCAATTTTGAACAGCCGTTGCGCATTGATGATCTGGCCAAGGAAGTGAACCTGAGCGTGTCGACGCTGCATCACCGTTTCAAGGCGATGACGGCGATGAGTCCGTTGCAGTATCAGAAGCAGTTGCGCCTGCAGGAAGCGCGGCGGTTGATGCTTGCCGAAGGACTGGAGGCTTCGGCGGCGGGGTATCGGGTCGGGTATGAAAGCCCTTCGCAGTTCAGCCGGGAGTACAGCCGGTTGTTCGGGGCGCCGCCGTTGCGGGATCTGGCGCGGTTGCGGTTGTCGGTTTGATCCGGGTCCAGTGGTGCGGCTACTGACGCCTTCGCGGGCAAGCCCGCTCCCACAGGGGATTATTGGTGGTCACCAAATTGTGTGAACACCGACGATCCCTGTGGGAGCGGGCTTGCCCGCGAAGAGGCCAGTTCAGGCAATACAAATCCTGGATCAGGCCCCAAGTACCCGACAAGCCTCCACCGGCAAGGTCACCGAAACCGGGTGACCAACGCTCAAGCCAAAGCCCTGGCAAGGCGTGCTCAGCGCGGTAAACGACACCCCGGAACACTCCACCGTGGTCTCGATGGTCGCGCCGATATCGCGCACGAAGGTCACCTTGCCCAGTAGGCGGTTGCCCGCGGTCGCCTGGGGTGCGGACAGTTGCAGGTCTTCCGGGCGAATCAGCATCTTCACCTTTTCACCGACCACGATGCTGCTGCAGATCGGCACTTGCAGCGCATCGCCGCCCGGCAAGCTGACCTTGCCGTTACCCAGCACCGTGGCCGGGAAGATGTTGCCCGAGCCGATGAAGTCCGCGACGAACTCGTTGGCCGGATGGCGGTAGATCTCAATCGGCGTGCCCACCTGCTGCACCTTGTGCTCACCCAATACGACCACGATATCGGCCATGGTCATGGCCTCGCGCTGGTCGTGGGTCACCATGATGGTGGTGATGTTCAGGCGCTGTTGCAGTTGACGGATTTCCACCTGCATCGACTCGCGCAGCTTGGCGTCCAGCGCCGACAACGGCTCGTCGAGCAGGAGGATTTTCGGGTGCGAGGCAATCGCCCGGGCAATCGCCACGCGCTGGCGTTGGCCGCCGGACAGCTTGGCCACCGGACGATTGATCATCGCTTGCAGCTGGATCAGCTCCAGCAATTCCACCACCCGCGCCTGCTGGTCAGCCTTGCTGACTCCGCGCAGCTTCAGCGGATAGGCGATGTTCTCCCCGACCGTCATGTGCGGGAACAGCGCCAGGGACTGGAACACCATGCCGAAGTTGCGCAGGTGCGCCGGGGTGTTGCCGATGTCTTCGCCGTCCAGGCGGATTTCGCCGCCGGTCAGGGTTTCAAGGCCGGCGATCATGCGCAGCAAGGTGGTCTTGCCGCAGCCCGAAGGGCCGAGGAAACACACCAGTTTGCCCTCGGGCAAATGCAGGTTCACATCCGTTACCGCGCAGGCCGAGCCGTAATGTTTCTCGACGTTTTCCAGAATCAGACCAGACATGTGAATCACCTCAAGAAATCAGAACGAAACGCCACCTTCACCGACCAGCTTCTCCAGCGCCCAGATCAGGACGAAGTCGATCAGCACGATCAGTACGGCAAACGAAAATACGGTTGGGTCGAGCGAAGACACGGTGCGGCTGTACATCCAGATCGGCACGGTCATGACGTCGATGGTGTAGAGGAAATAGGTCACGGTGAATTCGTTGAACGAGACGATGAACGCCAGCAGCATGCCCGCCAGGATCCCCGACTTCATCAACGGCACCACCACATCGACAATCGCCCGCAGCGGTGAAGCACCGAGCATTTGCGCAGCCTCCTCGACTTCGCTGCCGATGGAGAGCATCGCCGCCGTGCAGTTCTTCACCACGAACGGCAACGCGAGGATCACGTGGGCAATCACCAGGCGCGAGGTGGTCATGTGGAACGGCAGGCTGTCGAACACCAGCAGCAATGCCAACCCCAACACCACCATCGGGAACACCAGCGGCAACGACATCAGTTGCAGCGCCACGGCCTTGCCGCGGAACTCGCAACGAGTCAGCGCGTAGGCTGCCGGCACCGCGATGATCGTGGCGAAAATCATGGTCAGGCACGACACCATCAGGCTGGAGCTCATGGCCTGGCCGAGGCTCAGCACGTCACTGGAATCCGGCGACACAAACGTGTGCCAGGCGGCCTTGTACCATTGCAGACTGTAGCTGCTCGGCGGGAAGTCGAGGTTCGACGCGCCGCTGAACGACATCACGATCATGGTCAGGATCGGCAACACCGCCAGCAACAGGATGAAGCCCGAGAGGATGCCGGCAAACTTGCCGGTATCACCCGGCAACAACTGGCGCTTCTTGATCAGGGTACTCATTGCGAAGCCTCCAGCATGCGGCGACGGCGGCCAGTGATGTATTCGGACAGGGTCATGATCGCGAGGGTGGTGACGATCAGCACCACACCGGCAGCGGACGCGGCGGGCCAGTTCATCAGCGGGGCGATCTGGTCATGCACCATCACCGCCAGCATCGGCACGCGCCGGCCACCGAGCAGCAAGGGCACCACGAAACTGCTGGCGTTGTAGGCGAACACCAGGGTCGCACCGGTAATGATCCCCGGCAGACTCATCGGTAATACCACCTGGCGGAACACCTGGAAGCGACTGGCGCCAAGGGTGGCGGCAGCTTCTTCGTAGCTGCGGGCGACGCCGCGCATGGCGCTGGCAATCGGCAACACGGCCAGCGGGAAGGCGGTTTGCACCAGGCCCATCAACACGCCGTTCTGGTTGTACAACAGCATGATCGGGCGCTTGATCAGGCCCAGGCCCATCAGCGCCTGGTTGAGCATGCCACCGGGGCCGAGGATCACCAGCCAGCCGTAGCTTTGCAGCAGTAGGTTGACCAGCAATGGCAGCAACACCGCCGCAAGAAAGATCCGTCGCACGAACGGCGAGGTCAGGCGCGACATGGTGTAGGCCACCGGGATCGCCAGGATCACTGCGATCACCGCGCTGATCAACGCCAGGCGCAGGGTCAGCATCAGCGACTTGAGGTAATAGGGTTCCAGCAACTGGGCGTAACTGGCCAGGCTGAACCCGGACCATTCCGCGCCCTTGGTGCCCACGCTCATGCGCAGTACCAGGAGGCTCGCGGCGATCAGCACGCCGAGAAACAGCATCGACGGCGTGAGGAAAAGCCAGGCGCGCGTCGTTGGCGAAACACCCCGAACGGCGCGCACGGGGGCGGCACTCACCGGATGAGTCAGAGGTTGGTGTTCCATAGCAAAGGGTCTCGTCAATGGAAAGCAGCTGACAGACACAAGACCTGACAACACCGATGTCCAATGTGGGAGCGGGCTTGCTCGCGAAGAGGCCGTGTCAGCCGACATCAATGTTGAATGTCACACCGCATTCGCGAGCAAGCCCGCTCCCACATCTGATTTGTGGTGCTTTACGGGCTTGTGTACGTCACTCGATCAGGAAGAAAAGATTTCCGTGTAACGACGAATCCATTGGTCATGCACGCTGGCCAGGAAGGCGTTGTCGTGCATGATCGCCTTCTCGGCAATCTGCTCCGGCGTGAGGATGTACGGGCTCTTGCGTGCTTCGGCAGAGATGATCGCCTTGGCGTTGACCGGGCCGTTGTAGATGTCTTCAGCCATCTTGCCCTGCACCAGCGGGTCCAGGGAGTGGTTGATGAAGGCGTAGGCCATGTCGGTATCGCCCGGACGGTTCTTCGGCATCACCGACAGCATCAGGTCGGTGTAGAAACCTTCCTTCATGCCGAACGTGGCGCCCAGGCCGTAGGCCGGATCGCGGATCTGTTTCGGGAAGAAGGCCGGTGCGTACAGGCCGCCCATGTCCAGGGAACCGGTGCGGAACAGTTCGGCGATCTGGTTCGGGTTTTCACCCAGGGTCACCACACGATCTTTCAGCTCGGCGAGTTTCTTGAAGCCAGGTTCGATGTTGTGTTCGTCACCACCGGCCAGTTTGGCGGCGATGATGATCAGGTCCATGGCCTCGGTCCAGTTTGGCGGCGGCAGGAAGATGTTCGGCGCCGCGTCGGCATCCCACAGGGAGGCGTAGCTGGTCGGGGCTTCTTTCTGGGTGCGGGTGCTGTAGACCAGGCTGTTGCACCACAGCAGGTAACCGATACCGTGGCCATTGGCGCCGGTGCGGTATTTCTCCGGTACATCGACGAGGTTGGGAATGCGGTTGAGGTCGGGCTTTTCCAGCAGGTTGGCGGCGGCCAGACCTTCGGCGCCTACGCCTGCCAGGGTGATGATGTCGTACTGCGGACGATCACCACCGGCCTTGAGTTTGGCGACCATTTCCGAGGTACTGCCGGTGCGGTCAGCGATGACCTTGCAGCCGTACTTGTCTTCGAACGTCGCGGCGATGTTGCGCAGTGCAGCCAGGCCGGTGTCATCGGACCAGGTCAGCAAACGCAGGGTTTTGCCGGCAAAACGTGTGTCGCTGGCATTGGCCTTGATGAACGGCATGCTCATGGCGGCCGCTGCAACCGAGGCTACGCCCACGGTCTTGATAAATTGACGTCTGTTCAGATCATGCTCGCCCATTACGGACTCCCTTTGTTTTTGTAGGTATAAGGCAGGTCGAAACTGTTGCATCCGCGCAACCGGACCAGCGTTAGCCCTCGTATTTTCGGGGCTTGGCTGAGCCAGCGAGTTCATCCTGAGGTCGTGTAAAACACCTGACTATCGATAAAAACTCATTGAAGCCATGACGCCAGCGCATGCCTCAACCGGAGGCATGCGCTCACCTTTTTCGTGCCTTCAGACGGCCCGGATCACGTGTTTGATTTCCTGGAAAGCCTGCAGGCCCCACGGCCCCAATTCGCGGCCGATGCTGCTCTGCTTGTAGCCACCCCAGGCGGTCTGCGGGAAGATCACCTGCGGCGCGTTGATCCACACAAGCCCCGCCTGCAAAGCGTTGGCGACACGGTCAGCGGTCTGTGCATTGCGCGTCACCACACTGGCGACCAGGCCAAACTGGCTGTCGTTGGCCAGGGCAATCGCCTCGGCTTCAGAGGCGAAACGGCGCACGCAGATCACCGGGCCGAAAATCTCTTCATTCCACAACGCACTGTCGAGGGGCACTTCGGTGAACACCGTCGGCTGCAAAAAATATCCGCGCGGCAGGTCGGCCGGGCGATTGCCACCGCAAACCAGCTTGGCGCCAGCACTCAAACCGCGATCGATGTGACCGAGCACGCGCTGGTATTGCGCCTGATTGACCAGGGCGCCCATTTCCACGTTCGGGTCGAACGGGTCGGCCACGCGAATAGCTTCGGCACGGGCTTTCACACGAGTCAGGAATTCATCGGCCAGTTCATCGGCGACCAGCACGCGGCTGGTGGCGGAGCACATCTGCCCGGCGTTGAAGAAACCACCGCCACAGGCCACTTCCACCGCCAAGTCGATATCGGCATCGGCCAGCACCAGCAGCGAGGATTTGCCGCCCAGTTCCAGGCTCACGCCCTTGACGGTTTCAGCCGCTCGTTGCATGACCTGCACGCCGACCGCATTGCTACCGGTGAAGGAAATTTTCGCGATACGCGAGTCTGCCGACAGGGGCGCGCCAACGGCCAGGCCAGTGCCGCACACCAGGTTGAACACGCCCGCAGGCAACCCGGCTTCAGCGATGATCGCCGCCAGTTCCAGCTCCGGCAGCGGCGTCACTTCCGAAGGCTTGAGCACCACGCAGCAACCGGCGGCCAGGGCCGGGGCGAGTTTCCACGCGGTGGTGACCATCGGGAAATTCCACGGCACGATCAGGCCGACCACACCGCAGGGCTCGCGGCGCAGGCGAGCGCTGAAGTCGTCGGTCGGCAGCTCAATGGCGCTGTCCTGTTTCGCGTCCAGCCCTTCGGCCAGACCGGCGTAATACTCGAACGTGGCGATCACATCATCGACGTCGATCGCGGCTTCGAACTGTGGCTTGCCGTTGTTGCTCGACTGAAGGTGCATCAGTTTTTCGCGATTGGCCTGCACGCCCGCGGCGATTTTGCGCAGGATCGCGCCACGCTCGGCACCCGTGGTTTTCGACCAGTCGGCGAACGCCTGGGTCGCCGCGCTCACCGCTTGATCAACCGCGCTTTCATCGCCGCCATTGACGGTGGTCAACAGGGCTTCGGTCGCCGGGTTGATCACACGCAGGTGTTCGTTGCCGGCCAACCATTGGCCGTTGATGTACAGGCCATCCAGGGTCGTAGGGAAAGTCATTTCGACACCGCCTGCATCCACTGGGTCTGGTCGATTTCAATCAGGGTCGGGCCCTGGCGATCGGTGGCCACACGCAATGCGCCACGCAGTTGCTCGACACTGCTGACCGCTTCGGCGGCGCAACCCAATGCCTTGGCCACACCGATGAAGTCCGGGGTGTAGATGTCCACGCCTACCGGCTCGATGGCGCGGTTGACCATGTATTTCTTGATCTCTTCGTAGCCCTGGTTATTCCACAGCAGCACGATCACCGGGGTGCGCGCTTCAACGGCGCTGGCCAGTTCCGGCAGGGTGAACTGCAGGCCACCGTCGCCGATCAGGCACACCACCGGAGGACGCGCGCCACCTTCGACGCGGCCACCCAGC
Organism: Pseudomonas sp. KH_046_1; assembly: GCF_057839025.1. Lineage (NCBI taxonomy): Bacteria > Pseudomonadati > Pseudomonadota > Gammaproteobacteria > Pseudomonadales > Pseudomonadaceae > Pseudomonas > Pseudomonas sp. KH_046_1. Next base: position 1,160,357 of record NZ_CM174481.1, on the reverse strand, counting down.
CAGGCGCCAATCGCCGCCGGCAAGGCGTAGCCGAGGGTGCCGTAACCAGTGGACGAGTTGAACCAGCGACGCGGACGCTCCGGGTTGAACGTCAGGTTGCCGGTGTACACCGGTTGGGTCGAATCGCCGACGAATACGGCGTTCGGCAATTCCTGCAGAACGGTTTCGAGGAAACGGGTCTGGGCCAGGGTCGGTGCGTCCCAGGTCGCGGCCAGGTCTTCACGCAAACGGGCGGCACGCACCTGGCCCCAATCGTTGCGGCGCTCGGCCAGGGACTTGTGCGACAGGGCGCTGAGCAACGCCTGGGCGGCGTTGCGCGAGTCGGCCACCAGTGCCACGTGCGGCGGGTAGTTGCGCACGGTCTGGTCCGGGTCGATATCGACGCGCAGCAACTTGCCAGGAATTTCGAAGCCACCGGCGAAGGTCACGTCGTAGTCGGTCTCGGCCAGTTCGGTGCCGATGGCCAGTACCACGTCGGCCTCGGCGACCAGCGCACGGGTGGCGACCAGGCTCTGGGTCGAGCCGATCAGCAACGGGTGACCGGAGGCGAGCATGCCCTTGGCATTGATGGTCAGGGCGACCGGCGCGTCCAGCAGTTCCGCCAGCTCAGTCAGCTCGACGGCCGCGTCGATGGCCCCGCCACCGGCGAGAATCAGCGGACGCTTGGCGTCGGCCAGCAATTCGGTCATGCGCGAAACAGCGCTCGGCGAAGCACCGGCACGGTCGATATTGACCGGCAGGCTGCTGAGCAGGTCATCGGCTTCTTCGACCAATACGTCCAATGGAATTTCGATGTGCACCGGACGCGGACGGCCGGCCTGGAACAGTGCAAAGGCGCGAGCCAGCACGCCCGGCAGCTCGGACGCCGACATCAGGGTGTGGGAGAACGCCGCGACACCGGCGCACAGTGCGCCCTGGTTCGGCAGCTCATGCAGCTTGCCGCGACCGCCGCCCAACTGGCTGCGCGATTGCACGCTGGAGATCACCAGCATCGGGATCGAATCGGCATAGGCCTGGCCCATGGCGGTGGTGATGTTGGTCATGCCAGGGCCGGTGATGATGAAGCACACACCCGGTTTGCCGCTGGTGCGGGCATAGCCGTCGGCCATGAAGCCGGCGCCCTGTTCGTGGCGTGGCGTGACGTGGTTGATGCTCGAACGGGCCAGCCCGCGATACAGCTCCACGGTATGCACCCCCGGAATGCCGAACACCTGCTCGACCCCGTAGTTTTCGAGTAACTTGACCAATACTTCGCCGCACGTCGCCATGTCTTTGCCCTTTTTGTTCGTTTGAGACGCCGGGCATGCGCTGTGTTTATGATGGATTCGCAGGCCCGGGAATGGCCTCATTGGAACGGGCGACAGGTAGCCGCAACAATGGATAAAAAGTCATACTAGCCATGTCCTCACGTCATACCTTGGATCCCAATGAAACGACTGCCTCCCCTGCCGGCGCTGCACACTTTTCTGATTACCGCGCAGTGCTGCAATTTCACCCGGGCCGCCGAACAGCTGCACATCACCCAGGGCGCGGTGAGTCGGCAGATCGCCGGGCTGGAAGATCATCTGGGTTATGAGCTGTTCATCCGCCTGGCCCGAGGCCTGGACCTGACAGCCGAGGGACGGGAATGGCTGCCACGGGTCCAGCAGATTTTCGGCCTGATCGACGAGGCCGTTGAACAGATCGGCGAGAAGCGCGAAACCCTGCAGCTCAAGGCACCGACCTGCGTCATGCGCTGGTTGCTGCCGCGTCTGTTGCAATGGCAAAGAGAACGCCCGGACGTGCCGGTGGAACTGACCACCACGGTCAAGCACGGCGTGGATTTTCATCGCGAGCAATTCGATGCAGCGGTGATGTACGGCGCACCGCCGGACGATTCATTGATGTCGCAAAAACTCTTCGACGAACAACTCACGCCTGTGTGTTCCAGACCGATGCTCGAAGGCCCCATGCCCCTGCAGACACCGGCGGATCTGCAACAACACCTGTTGCTGCACCCGACCCGCGACGAGCGGGACTGGAAGGCCTGGTTGAAAGCCGCGGATGTGCATCTGACCAATGTCGGCAAGGGCCAGCATTTCGAGACACTGGACCTGGCGATGTCGATGGCGTCCCAGGGAACGGGGGTGGCGATTGGCGACTGGTCGCTGATCGGCGATGACCTGAACGCCGGGCGGCTGGTCATGCCATTCGAATTGAAGGTGACAACGGGACTGGCGTATTACCTGGTGTTCCCCGAAAAACCCGGGCCTTCGCCGAAGTTGAGGGAATTGATGGGCTGGTTGGTGGAGCAGGCGCAGTCGCGGTAAAACCGGAAATTCCTGACACATCACCCTGTGGGAGCGAGCTTGCTCGCGATGGCGTCAGGTCAGTCGACATCTATGCCGAATGATCAACCGCTATCGCGAGCAAGCTCGCTCCCACAGGTACCTTGTCAACTCAATAACCGACAGTAAACCGCTGCCGCGAATGCTTCGGCGCTTCCACTTCGTCGAGCATCGCAATCGCGTAGTCGGCAAAGGTAATCCAGCTGCGCCCTGCGCTGCTCACCAGCAAATCATCCTGACCGAGGCGAAATTTCCCGCTGCGATCGCCCTCGACAAATTCGGCCGAAGGCGACAGGAAGGTCCAGTCCAGATCCCGCTCTTCACGCAAGTTCGCGAGAAATTCGGCACCGGCACTGGCCTCTGCCTTGTAAGCCTCAGGGAAACCTTCGCTATCGATCACTCGAGTGCCATCGGGCAATAGCAGCGAACCCGCCCCGCCCACCACCAGCAGACGTTTGACCCCGGCTTTTTTCACCGGGCCAACGACTGCGCTGGCAGGCAGCGTGGCGAAATGCGCCGCGCTGATGACCACGTCATGGCCCGCAATTGCAGCTTGCAACGCAGCGGCATCAAGGGCATCGACGGCCTTGCCGGCCACACCTTCACGCGGGTCGATTTTCGACGTATCACGGGCGATGGCGGTAACGCTGTGACCGCGGCGCAGGGCTTCTTCCAGCAGTTGGCTACCGGCACGACCGGTGGCACCGATGATTGCGATTTTGCTCATGACGTTCTCCAGCGGGTTGAGCTTCTTGGATTTCAGTTGAGGCGGGTTACCACTTCATCTCGCCCTTGGCGACCTTGGCGCTCAGTTCCAGGGAGCTTTCATCACCCAGGGTCGGGAAGCGTTTTTTCATCGCCGCGATCAGCGCGGCAGAATCCTTGGCCTTGGCGGTTTCCTCGTCGAAGGCCTTGATGTAAGCGGCGGTGAACTGCACGGCTGCCAGGGAGCCATCGCTCTCGCCGAGGTAATGACCCGGCACCACGGTCTGCGGCTTCAGGGTTTCAATGGAATGCAGCGTAGCCAACCAATCGGCATGGGACTGTGGCGTTTGCGTGTCCGCCATCCACACGTGGATGTTTTGCGCCACCACGACACCACCCACGACTGCCTTGATCGACGGAATCCACACAAAGCTGCGATCCGGCTGCGGGCCCTCAAGACCCACCACCTGCAACTTCTGCCCTTCAAGGATCAGGCTGTCACCCTTGAGCACACCAGGCACGATGGTTTTGGCCGGCACGTCGGCACCCATTTTCGGGCCCCAGAACGCCAGTTTGCCGTCGACGGTTCGCTTGATGTGGTCAACGGTCGGCTGCGAGGCGAGGACCTTGGCCTTGGGGAACGCGGCCGTCAGGGTATCGAGGCCGAAGTAGTAATCCGGATCGCCATGGCTGATGTAGATGGTGGTCAGTTGCTTGCCGCTGGCGCGGATTTTTTCCACCACCTGCTCGGCCTGGGACTTGCCGAATTGCGCATCCACCAGGATCGCTTCTTTCTCGCCACTGACCAGCACCGAGGTCACCGGGAAGATGGCTTTTTCGCCGGGGTTGTAGACATCCAGCGTCAGGGTCGAGGCGGCTGCATGGGCGGCGAAACCGAGGGTGGCGCCTGCCAGCAAAATGCGCTTCAAAGTGGTGAAACCGATCATCTGTTGCTCCGTTGTCCAATGGCTGTCGTGGTCCCTTGTAGGAGCGAGCTTGCTCGCGATGGACTCAAAGACGCCGCGTTTAACCGGTAACCCGCGTTATCGTTAACGTCCATCGCGAGCAAGCTCGCTCCTACAGAGGAACAGAGCTTAGTTGCCTGACTCAGTACAAAAAATGCGATGCTTGAACATAGTTTGTTTCTGAAAGCGGGCAAATCATGGATCGTCTTCAAGCAATGCGCGTGTTCGTCACGGTGGTCGACCTCGGCAGCCAGTCGGCCGCTGCCGATCATCTGGAGCTGTCACGGCCAGTGGTATCGCGGTATCTGGCGGAACTGGAGGACTGGATCGGCGCGCGCCTGATGCATCGCACCACACGCAAGTTGAGCCTCACCGCCGCCGGCAACGAGATACTGCCCCGCTGTCGGCAGATGCTCGATTTGTCCACGGACATGCAGGCCGCCGTCAGCGAACCGGATGACGCACCGCGCGGCCTGCTGCGGATCAGCGTCAGCACCTCCTTCGGCCAGGCGCAACTGGCCGATGCCATGGCCGCCTATGTCCGACGCTACCCCGGCGTCAGCATCGACATGCAGATGCTCGACCGCACCGTGAACCTGGTGGATGAGCGCATCGACCTGGCGATCCGCACCAGCAACGACCTGGACCCGAACCTGATCGCCCGCCGCCTGACGGTTTGCCGCTCGGTGATCTGCGCGTCCCCCGCTTACTTGCGCGAGCACCCGGCGCCGCAACGGGTCGAGGACCTGAGCCTGCACAATTGCCTGACCCACTCCTACTTCGGCAAAAGCCTGTGGCATTTCGAACAGGACGGCGAGCAGGTTTCTGTACCGGTGCAGGGCAACATCAGCGCCAACGAGGCCAGCACGCTGCTGCGCGCAACGATCGCCGGCGCCGGGGTGGCGATGCTGCCCACGTACCAGGCCGGCGTGCACATCCACAGCGGCGAATTGATTCGCCTGCTGCCGACGGCCGAACCCCGGCAAATGAACGTGTATGCGGTGTATGCCTCACGCAAGCACATGCCGGCGGCGTTGCGCAGCTTGCTGGATTTTCTGGTGCTTAGATTTCCGGAAGAACCGGCGTGGGATATCGGCCTGTAACCGAATCGAAAATGTGGGAGCGGGCTTGCTCGCGAAGAGGTCGGTACATCCGACGTAGATTTTGCGCGTGAAATACCGCTTTCGCGAGCAAGCCCGCTCCCACAAGGGGGGCATCAATGTTCTGAATACCGCGTCAATTGCCGTACCCGCTTTGCTGGTAACTCACCGGCGCTGACCTATGCTCAAAGTAATACCGACAGGTATTCGTTCAGAGGTCAACGCCATGAACATCAGAACAAGAAGATACCTCGCGATTTTCATCACCTGTGCGGTCACACTCGGGCTGTATGGCGCTGCGGCCTGGCGCGTCGAGCAGTTGCGCAACCTGCCCCGTGAAGCCGCGAGCTGCAACTTCGAGCGCTGCATCCCCCACAACGCTACCTTCAACACCCTCCGGTAACGAAGGGGGTCAGGCTTCGTTGTCCTGATCGGCCTTCAAACGGTCACGAAATGCTTTGGGCGAAATCCCCACTCGACGCCGGAACAGGCGCGTGAAGTTGGTCGGATCGGAAAACCCCAACACGTCGGACATTTCATAAATGGTCATGCTGGTGTAGGTCAGCAAACGCTTGGCCTCCAGCAATTGCCGTTCGTGCATGATCTGCAACGCCGGTTGCCCCGCCAGCTCACGGCAGGTGCCATTGAGGTGGGACACGGAAATCCCCAGCCGGTGCGCCAGGTCCTCGACCTTGACGTGCTGGCGATAGGTCTCTTCCACCAGTTGAATAAAGCCATTGAGGTATTCCCGGGCCCGCTGCGGTCGCGCCATGGCGGTGCGCCGCTGGATCACCTGGCGGCTGACCCACACCACGATCACGCTGACCAGTGAATGCATGAGCATTTCCCGCGCCGGTTGATGGCTGGTGTATTCGTTCTGCAAGGCACTGAACAGGCTGTTGAGGTACTCGGCGTCCTTGCCTGCCGGGTAGCTTTCAGACTGGGCCAGGGCATTGACCGATTGCCCCAACTGCATCTGCAGGTGGGCGATCAGCGGCGCGGCCAGGGTCACGACAAACCCTTCCACGTCCTCGGAAAAGCGAAAGCCGTGCACCGATAGCGGTGGCAGGATCTGGATCGCCGGTTCCACCAGTTGCGTTCGCTTGCCTTCGATTTCAAGCTCTGCCTGACCTTTGAATACGAAGAGTAACTGGCACAAATCAGCGTGGCGGTGAGGTTTGATTTCCCAATGATGTTCGCGACTGCGTTTGGAAATAGTTTCACAGTGCAGCAAGTCCGGGGTCGGCCAATCCAGGCTTTCACCGTAGAGCTTGAACACTGGAATCGAAGGCAGGTCAGGCTTGTTCATCACTTCAATCCAGGCCTCGGAGTAGATGGTGGGCGATAATCGCACCGATTGGCAGAATGTACAGCTATCGGCTCAGTTTTCACCTTCAATTGACAGACCCGCAAGGGAAAAATGCAAGCACTCGATCCATAAAAATCATTCACCGGCCCTGGTCGCGTGAAGCTTGCGAGTCATAAGAACAATGAAAACGCTGAAAACCCAAGTCGCCATCATTGGCGCCGGCCCTTCTGGCTTGTTGCTCGGCCAATTGCTGCACAACGCCGGAATCGACACCCTCATTCTCGAACGTCAGACCCCGGACTATGTACTCGGCCGAATCCGCGCCGGCGTGCTTGAACAAGGCATGGTAGAGCTGTTGCGTCAGGCCGGCGTGAGTCAGCGCATGGACGCCGAGGGACTGGTGCATGGCGGCTTCGAACTGGCCCTCGACGGACGCCAGGTACACATCGATCTGCACGCCCTGACGGGTGGCAAGACCGTGATGATCTACGGCCAGACCGAAGTCACCCGCGACCTGATGGCCGCTCGTCGGGAGGCTGGCGCGCAGACGATTTATCAAGCCGACAACGTCGTTCCCCACGGCATGAAAACCGACGAAGCGTTTGTCACTTTTGAGAAAGACGGCGAACGGTATCGTCTCGATTGCGACTACATCACCGGTTGCGACGGCTTCCATGGAGTGGCGCGACAATCGATTCCCGCCGACAGCCTGAAAGTCTTCGAACGGATCTATCCGTTCGGCTGGCTCGGGATCCTGGCCGATACCCCGCCGGTCCACGAAGAACTGGTCTACGCCCGCCATGAGCGCGGTTTTGCCCTGTGCAGCATGCGCTCACCGACACGCACCCGTTACTACCTGCAAGTGCCCACCAGCGATCATGTGGATAACTGGTCGGATCAACGCTTCTGGGACGAACTCAAGTCGCGACTGCCACAAGAGCTGGCGGACAAACTGGTAACGGGGCCGTCCATCGAAAAAAGCATCGCGCCACTGCGCAGCTTCGTCGTCGAACCGATGCAATACGGGCGCATGTTCCTGGTCGGCGATGCCGCGCACATCGTCCCGCCCACCGGCGCCAAGGGCTTGAACCTGGCGGCCAGTGACGTCAGTACGCTGTTCAACATCCTGGTCAAGGTTTACCGCGACGATCGCCTTGATCTGCTGGAGAAATACTCGGAAATCTGCCTGCGCCGCGTGTGGAAGGCCGAGCGGTTTTCCTGGTGGATGACCTCGATGCTGCACCGTTTCGATGACCACGATGCCTTTAGCCAGCGCATCGCCGAGTCGGAGCTGGAGTATTTTGTCGGCTCCGAAGCGGGTCGCAAGACCATTGCAGAAAACTACGTCGGGCTTCCTTATGAGGCTATCGAATAGCTTCCTACCGACTTACACTGGCGAGCATCCCCGCTCGCCTTGCTACTTGCGGGTCAATCACTGCCCGCAGGTTTACCCGTGACCAATCTCCACCAGCCTGAATCGCCCAAACCGGCCATCCGCAGCGTACTGATCGCCCTGATGCTGGCGATCTTTCTCGGGGCGCTGGACCAGACCATCGTCGCTGTTTCGATGCCGGCCATTTCCGCGCAATTCAAGGACGTCAGCCTGCTGGCCTGGGTGATTTCCGGCTACATGGTGGCCATGACCGTGGCGGTGCCGATCTACGGCAAACTGGGCGACCTGTACGGGCGGCGCAAGCTGATGCTGTTTGGCATGGGCCTGTTCACCCTGGCGTCGGTGTTCTGCGGCATGGCCCAGAGCATGGAGCAACTGGTGCTGGCGCGGATCCTCCAGGGCATCGGGGCCGGCGGGATGATTTCGGTGAGCCAGGCGATCATCGGTGACATCGTACCGCCACGGGAGCGCGGTCGTTATCAGGGCTATTTCAGCAGCATGTATGCCGTGGCCAGCGTGGCCGGCCCGGTGCTTGGCGGCTACATGACTGAATACCTGTCCTGGCGCTGGGTGTTCCTGATCAACCTGCCGCTGGGCCTGGGTGCCTGGCTGGTGGCCCATCGCACGCTGGTGGGCCTGCCGATTCCGCAACGCAAACCGATCATCGATTACCTGGGCACCGTGCTGATGATCATCGGGCTGACAGCATTGTTGCTGGGCATCACCCAGGTCGGTCAGGGCCACTCGTGGCGCAGCGCCGAAGTGCTGGCGCTGCTGGCTAGTGCAGTTCTGGTGCTGGGGCTGTTCGTCGTCCACGAGCGGCGGGCACGGGAGCCGTTGCTGCCCATGCATCTGTTCGCCAACCGCAACGCGATCCTGTGCTGGTGCACGATTTTCTTCACCAGTTTCCAGGCCATCTCGCTGATCGTATTGATGCCTCTGCGCTTTCAGAGCGTCACCGGCGCCGGTGCCGACAGCGCCGCCCTGCACCTGCTGCCGCTGGCCATGGGCTTGCCGATTGGCGCGTATTTCGCCGGCCGCCGCACCTCGGTGACCGGGCGCTACAAACCGATGATCCTTGCCGGTGCAGCGCTGATGCCTGTCTCGATTATCGGCATGGCATTCAGCCCGCCGCAGGCGTTCGTCTTGAGCAGTCTGTTCATGCTTCTCTGCGGGATTGCCTCCGGCATGCAGTTCCCGACGTCATTGGTCGGCACGCAGAACTCGGTGGAGCAGCGAGACATCGGCGTGGCCACCAGCACCACCAATCTGTTCCGTTCGCTGGGTGGTGCCGTGGGTGTGGCGTTGATGTCGGCGCTGCTGTTGGCGTTGTTGCAGGATTCGAGTTTCGCGCACCTGGCCAGTTCGTCACTGATTGCCGAAGGCAGTTCGGGGAATGTGTTGCTGGACGGGTTGAATGCCGCGCCGGGTGATGCGCAGAACGCCTTGCGTGCCGAATTGTTGCTGACGTTCCGGCATCTGCTGACGGTCAGCGCCGCCGTTTCATTGCTGGGGCTGGTGGCGGCGATTGCCATGCCGAACATGTTGTTGCGCGGGCGCGAGGACAAGGTTCGCTAGGCAGACCGCGTCGCCTGTATTCGCGAGCAAGCCCGCTCCCACATTAGACCGAGTTGTTCATGAATACGCGGTCAACTGTGGGAGCGGGCTTGCTCGCGAAGGCTGTCTAACAGCCACCACCATTCAAGGGCTGTAATACCCGACCGCCACCAGAAAATGCCCGACCTTCTTCAGGTAGGCATGTTTGTTCTCGACCTTGCCGGTCACCGGGTTTTTCCAGCGATATTCGTATTCGCCATCATCCTGCTGGGCCATCAACGCCAGAATCGGCGCGCCCACCGGTTTGCCTTCCGGGTCCAGGATCTTGCTGAAGTCGGTATTGATCAGCCGCAGGTTGGTGCCGTGGGCCACGTAACGCTGGGTGTCCAGGTCGACGACAAATACGTACAGATCATCCTGCAGGTAGCCGCCCTTGAGGGAGTTGATCGCTGTCAGAGTGCCCTTTTCGTCCTTGGCCAGATCGGTTGCCGCTTTATTCAGCAAGGCCATGGCCTGTTCGGCGGAGGCCCGTGGCAGGTAATAACCGACCGCCAGAATTCGCTGGCCGATGCGCTGGTAGTAGACATGCTTGCGCTCGACCTTGCCGTCGCTCCAGTTCTGCCAGCGATATTCCGCCTGCTGAATGCCATTGCCTTCCGGCACTTTCAGGGCGTCCTTGAAAGTTTTCTGCAAGTCCGGCCCGAGCACTTGCGACACGTCCCGACCAATCAACGCCGACGACGGCCCGCCGCTGGCGAGCATCACGCCCTTGGTGTCGAGCACAAAGACATATCGGTCCTTGTCGACAAACTCACCCTGGCGGCTGAACGCAGCAAAGGCCTTGTCTCCATTCTCGTGGTAGTAAGCCAGGGCTTTTTCCAGCAGAGCGATGGCCGCCTTGCTGTCGTCCTTTTCCGTCCCGACGGCTTGCACCTGGCCCAGGCACAGCAAAAACATGCCGCACAGCAAGGCGAACCTATGCAGAAACCCCATTGCGCATCCCTCGTTCCTGGTGATGTTTCAAGAGCGTAGACCGCAATGGGATTTGTATGGATCCTTCTGATGTTCCTGTAGCGGTCAATTACTGCCGGGCGCGCAGTTGCTGTTGAAGGTTCTGGATCTGCGCCTGAAGGGTATTGATGTTGCGGGTGACCTGACTGCGGAAGGCATCGAACTCGGCAGTGTTGGTCGAACCCTGCGCGGCGGCCGGGCGATTGTCCTGTTCGCTTTTGAGCACAATCATGTCTTGCTCAAGACGTTCGATGGCAGCGCTCGGGTTGCCTTGCTTTTTCAGCGAGACAATATCGGCGCCCAGGCTTTTCAGCTGTGCATCGAGTTTTTCAGCGTCGGACGGGGCACTTTTCAGGGCGGCCAATTCAGCGCTCAAGGCTTTGACCTGGGCCTGCAATTGCGTATTGGCCGTCTGATGTTCGGTGTCCTGGGCAGTCAACTGCACCAGACGCTTGTCCAGTTCGCTGGTTTGCGCGGTCATCTGTGCCAGTCGCTTGTCCAGGTCCGAGGCCTGGCCGGCAACACCTTGCTGTTGGGCGCTCTGGTCCTGGAGCTTGCTTTCCAGCTGGCGGATTTGCAGTTTCAAGGCCTCGCTGTCAGTGGTGACGTTGGTCTGGCTGGCAACAACCTTTCCGGAAATATCCTGCAAGCGCCCTGCCGCTTCCTCACTGATCCGCGCGAAGCTTTCCTGGGTCGCCACCAGTTGCTGTTCCATCAGGGAGATCTGCTGGAAGCTCCACCAGGCCAGGCCCGCGAACGCAAAGATCAGCGCCCCGACCAACGCCCACAGGGGGCCGGTGCTCGCCGCCTTGACCTTCACCACTGGCGCCGTGCGCGAATGCACGACCGTGCGGGCAGTGGGCGGAAAATCGTCATCGAGAACGTCTGCACGCAAGCTCGGTACATCGTCGAAGTCGTCGTTGGCATCGTTACGCATGGACATTGAATAAACCTTAGTGAAACACATGATGGCTTTATGCCGCGCAGTATAAACCCCGCAGCCGTAACCATTGACCCTGAAGTCCCGTATCCGGTTCAGTAAGGGGTCGTTGTCCTGACATCATCGAATAGCCTGAGCCTTCCACCAACCACAGAATTCATCGAGCGCCGTCCAAAGGCTGACCTTGGGATCGTAATCCAGATAATGCCGGGCGCGGCTGATGTCCAGGGTGAAATTTTTGTTCATGACCTGCATGCCCAGACGCGACAACGTCGGTTCGGGACGCCCCGGCCACAACTTGCACACCCCTTCGTTGAGCGCCGCCACGCTGTAGGCCAGGCCGTAGGAACGGTAGCGGGTTACCTGTGGGACTTCCATGTTGCGCATGACGTAATTGACTACGTCCCACAGGGGAATCGGCGTGCCGTTGCTGATGTTGTAAGCCTTGCCCAGCGCAGAACCGCTGGCGAGCAAACTGCTGAGCAACGCTTCGTTGAGGTTTTGCACGCTGGTGAAGTCAACTTTGTTCAGACCGTTGCCGATGATTGCCAGGCGCCCCTTGCGCTGCATGTTCAACAGGCGCGGGAAGATGCTCATGTCGCCGGCCCCGGTGACGAAACGCGGGCGCAGGGCCAGGGTTTCGAGGCCGAACTCCTGGGCGCCGAAGACTTTTTGTTCGGCCAGGTACTTGGTGGCGGCGTAAGGGTACTTGAAGCGCTTGGGCACCTGTTCTTCGGTCAGGCCCAGGTGATCGCGACCATCGAAGTAGATCGACGGCGACGACAAATGCACCAGCCGCCGAACCCGTTGCTTGAGGCAGGCTTCGACCACGTTCTCGGTGACCTGGACGTTGCCCTGATGGAAGTCCTGATAACGTCCCCACAAACCGACTGCCCCGGCGCAATGCACCACGGCCTCGACGTCCGAACACAGCTCGCGCGCCAGTTCCGGGTCGCTCAAGTCGCCCGGGATGAACTCGGCTCCGCGGCGTACCAGATGCTCCACACTCTCGGCCCGGCGACCGTTGACCCGCACGTCCAGGCCCTGCTCCAGGGCAAAACGCGCAAAGCGCCCGCCGATGAAGCCGCTTGCGCCGGTAACCAGAATCTTCATGAATTGCTCCGAATATTTCGTTTTGCGTATTACGTGAGATCTTGACGCTGCGCGTCAGTCCAAGGGCACCAGCCATTGCTTCGATGCGCTGACCAATTGATCGGTGAGCAGCCCCAGCAACTGACCGCCATTACGCCAATGATGCCAGTACAGCGGCACATCGATCGGCTTATCTGGCAGCAGCTCCTGCAATACGCCCCTTTGCAGTTGCTCGCGTACCTGCAGTTCCGGGACCAGCCCCCAGCCCAGCCCGGCTTCCGTCAGACGAATGAAACCTTCGGAGGACGGGCACAAATGGTGTTCGAAACCGCCCTCGACGCCCAGGGACGCAAGGTAGCGATGCTGCAGGAAGTCGTCCGGACCAAACACCAGCGCCGGGGTCCGGGACAACTGATCGGCGCGTACGCCCTGCGGAAAATGCCGGGCAATAAAGGCGGGGCTGGCCAGCGCACGGTAACGCATGGCCCCCAGCAACACGCTGCGCGCGCCAGCCACAGGGCGCTCGCTGGCACAGACACAGGCCGCCACTTCACCAGCGCGCATGCGCTTGAGGCCGACGGTCTGGTCTTCGACCACCAGATCCATCAGCAGATGCTGTTCCGCGCAAAACTCGCCCACCGCCTGCGCCCACCAGGTGGCCAGGCTGTCCGCGTTCAGGGCGATCCGCAGGCGTTCCGGCAGGCCCTCTTCATCCAGCGCCGGCACCAGGCTTTGCAGATCCCGTTCAAGCAATCGCACCTGCTGCACATGGTTGAGCAACCGCCGACCGATTTCCGTCGGCGTTGGCGGCGTGGCCCGCACCAGCACCGGTTGGCCAACCCGCGCTTCCAGCAGCTTGATGCGCTGGGAGATCGCCGATTGCGACAAGCCCAGCACCTGGGCCGCCCGTTCAAAACCGGCCTGTTCGACCACGGCGGCCAGGGCAGAAAGCAATTTATAGTCGAACATCAGTTTTCCTAATGAGCGATCAGCAAGATTGGTTTTTCTTATACAGCCTTCACAAGGACAATGACCAGCATGAACTCTTGAACAAGGATCACCCACATGGCTGGCGAAACTTCATTGGCAACGCTGCTGCGCAGCATGAGCCCGCAACTCAACGCCGGCGAATACGTGTTCTGCACTTTGCGCGACGGCAAGTTGCCTACGGATCTGGAAATTGTCGGCAGCTTTCGCGAGCAGGAAGGCCTGACCGTGATTCTCGAACGTTCCCGTGCCGTAAAGGCCGGGTTCAGCTTCGACTACATCGCCGCCTGGATCACCTTGAACGTACATTCAGCCCTCGAAGCGGTCGGTCTGACCGCCGCATTCGCCACGGCGCTTGGCCAGGCAGGAATCAGCTGCAACGTGATTGCCGGCTACTACCACGACCATCTGTTTGTCGGCCAGGCCGACGCCGACCGTGCCCTGCAAGTGCTGCGGGATCTGGCAGCCAACGCGGAGTAAAAAATCATGTGGCAAAGTTATGTGAACGGCCTGTTGGTGGCCTTCGGCCTGATCATGGCGATCGGCACCCAGAATGCGTTTGTCCTGGCGCAAAGCCTGCGCCGTGAACATCACCTGCCGGTGGCCGCGCTCTGCGTGGCCTGCGACGCCCTGTTGGTGGCCGCCGGAGTGTTCGGCCTGGCGACCGTACTGGCGCAGAACCCGACGCTGTTGGCCATCGCCCGTTGGGGCGGCGCAGCGTTCCTGTTGTGGTATGGCAGCCAGGCGCTACGTCGGGCCTTTTCCAAGCAGAGCCTTGAGCAGGGCGAGAACCAGACCGTACGCTCACTGCGGGCGGTGATGCTCAGTGCGCTGGCGGTGACCTTGCTCAACCCGCACGTCTATCTGGACACCGTTTTGCTGATCGGCTCCCTGGGCGCACAACAAACCGAGCCCGGCGCTTATGTCGTCGGCGCGGCCAGCGCCTCGCTGCTGTGGTTTTTCACCCTAGCCCTCGGTGCGGCATGGCTGGCACCGTGTCTCGCCCGCCCCAGCACCTGGCGAATTCTCGATCTGTTGGTGGCGGTGATGATGTTTGCCGTAGCACTGCAGTTGATCATGGCCAGCTGATTGGCGGAACCTCTATTCCACACAGTTGTTGCGTGGTTATGCCGCCCCCCCGGTGCTATGATCCGACTCCCTGCGCCGCAAAGAGTACAAACTCCCCGGCGCTTGTCTGGCCGCCCGTGATCGGCCTTGCGCTCACCGCAACTGACCTGATTAGGAGAATCATCATGGCTTTCGAATTGCCGCCACTGCCGTACGCACACGATGCCCTGCAGCCGCACATCTCCAAGGAAACCCTGGAGTTCCACCACGACAAGCACCACAACACCTACGTCGTGAACCTGAACAACCTGGTGCCAGGCACCGAGTTCGAAGGCAAGACCCTGGAAGAAATCGTCAAGACTTCCTCGGGCGGTATCTTCAACAACGCCGCTCAGGTCTGGAACCACACTTTCTACTGGAACTGCCTGGCGCCAAACGCCGGCGGTCAACCAACCGGCGCTCTGGCTGAAGCCATCAACGCGGCTTTCGGTTCGTTCGACAAGTTCAAGGAAGAGTTCAGCAAGACGTCCATCGGCACCTTCGGTTCCGGTTGGGGCTGGCTGGTGAAAAAGGCTGACGGTTCCCTGGCCCTGGCCAGCACCATCGGCGCCGGCAACCCGCTGACCAACGGCGACACCCCGCTGCTGACCTGCGACGTCTGGGAACACGCTTACTACATCGACTACCGCAACCTGCGTCCGAAGTACGTCGAGGCGTTCTGGAACCTGGTCAACTGGAAGTTCGTGGCTGAGCAGTTCGAAGGCAAAACCTTCACCGCTTAAGCTCGATGCCAGACAAAAACCCGGCCTTGTGCCGGGTTTTTTTATGGAAGGAATATGAGCAAAGGGACGGTGGTGATTGTCCCGCCGTCTTCGCGAGCAGGCTCGCTCCCACAGGTCACCACCGAGCCAGTGGGAGCGAGCCTGCTCGCGAAGAACGATAACGCGGTCAGCCTGCCAACTACCGTGGATCGACGTTATCCAACGCGCGATTCACCGCCAGCTCCGCCAACATGACAATCTGCGCAATGGCCAGCGCCGTGTTTCGCTGGGGGCCAGTCAGGCAGGTGGCGAAATCACTCGCCATGACATTGACTGAAGCCAGTGATTCACAGGCGTGGGCAAGCAGGCTTTCAGTGTCCATGTCGGGGACGATCGTGAACATGGTGCGGGGGCTGTAGGGTTTGGTGGTGTTGTAGGGGGGATCGGGGATTAACTTATCCAAAATATGCTCCTTATCGATTGGAGCCATCTCTCGCCGTTTCTCACGCGGGCGAAGAGGTGGCAGCTATGTGCGGAGTGAGAAACCGGCAAGAGAGCAATCCGGCCAGACCGAGGTCTGCCCGCACACAGCCGCCATAAAGCATTGCTGGCAGCGGATAAGCTGGCGGCAATTATGGTGGTACTGGCGCTGGATTAACACTCTCTTGCGGGTTCTCACGCCCGATCGCTGAAGCATTTCAGCGATCACCAAAGGTTATTCAGCCCGCTTCCGACGGACAACCTGAAAACTGCGTGGGAAACTTCTGGCGCTTTCCTACACCGCGTTAACCCGCAAAAACGTAACGCGGAGCCAGCTCCCACAGGGATCGGGGACATCTGCAAAAACCAGGTCGGCTGTCAGGCCGCCATCGCGAGCAAGCTCGCTCCCACAGAAGAGCAAAGGCAGAGCAGCCCACACCACCGCGTCGCTTCTCACCACTCATCAGGCCGAGCGTTAGCTCGCCTGCAGCTTTTGATCTTGATCCACCCGCCCCCTCGGCAGGCTGAGTGGAGGTGTTCATCCGGGGATGGGCGCGCAGCGCCGTTCGACGCAGTCGAACACATCGCATGTAGGTGCCAGCGAAGCCAACCGGAGGGCGATGCCCCCGGATGAATGCCGGAGCGAAGGAACCCCGAGCCTAAGCGAGGGGCCGTACGTAAGGGGCGAGACCTTTTGGTTCCTTTTGGGGCGTTTGCCAAAAGGGACTCGCCGTAAGGGCGAAACCATAAGCCGCCGTTACCGAAGAAATGGATATGTACTCCGTCAAAACTCCAAAACAACCTACAGAATCCAGGCATTTTTCGACGATGAAACAAGTCTTCCGGCCCTTGCTCCCCCGCCGCGGACGACTAACATCAACAAAAGGAAAATATCTCCACCCCCTCCCCTCAAGTTGAAGGACTCGACAACCGACACAGTGCTAATAGGCTAACTCGCCAGGACAACTGCAAATCGGCCAAGCTGAAGGCAAAATCCCCCAAGGATGATTGTCCCTTTGACTGCCATCACGGGATTGCCAATACTCATGGCAACTTGATGCCACCCGCACGGAACAAGGAATAGCCCTTTGAAGCTGGAACTCAAGAACAGCTTGTCGGTGAAGTTGCTCCGGGTCGTGCTCCTGTCGGCATTGATCGTCGGCGTGGTCTTGAGCTGTGCGCAGATTGTGTTCGATGCCTATAAAACACGCCAGGCCGTCGCCAGCGATGCCGAGCGCATCCTCGACATGTTTCGCGACCCCTCGACCCAGGCCGTCTATAGCCTGGACCGGGAAATGGGCATGCAGGTGATCGAAGGCCTGTTTCAGGACGCCGCCGTGCGCAAGGCCTCCATCGGCCATCCCAACGAAGCCATGCTCGCGCAAAAAAACCGCGAATTGCAGCACTCCAACAGTCGCTGGCTGACCGACCTGATTCTTGGCAAGGAACGCACCTTCACCACCCAGCTGGTCGGTCGCGGGCCTTACAGCGAGTATTACGGCGACCTGAGCATCACCCTCGATACCGCCACCTACGGCCAAGAGTTCATTGTCAGCTCGGTGATCATCTTCATTTCCGGTGTACTGCGCGCGCTCGCCATGGGGCTGGTGTTGTATCTGGTCTACCACTGGCTGCTGACCAAGCCGCTGTCGCGGATCATCGAGCACCTCACGGAAATCAATCCGGATCGTCCCAGCGAACACAAGATTCCGCTGCTCAAGGGGCACGAGAATAACGAACTGGGCATCTGGATCAACACCGCCAACCAGTTGCTCGAATCCATCGAACGCAATACCCATCTGCGCCACGAAGCGGAAAACAGCCTGGTGCGCATGTCCCAGTACGATTTCCTGACGGGGCTGCCGAACCGCCAGCAATTGCAGCAGCAACTGGACAAGATCCTCATCGATGCCGGCAAATTGCAGCGCCGGGTCGCTGTGTTGTGTGTCGGCCTGGATGACTTCAAGGGCATCAACGAGCAGTTCAGCTATCAGACCGGCGACCAGTTGTTGCTGGCCTTGGCCGATCGCCTGCGCGGTCATAGCGGGCGCCTGGGCGCCCTCGCCCGCCTAGGTGGCGACCAGTTCGCCCTGGTCCAGGCCGACATCGAACAGCCCTACGAAGCCGCCGAGCTGGCGCAAAGCATTCTCGATGATCTGGAAGCGGCGTTTGCCCTTGACCATCAGGAGATCCGCCTGCGCGCCACCATCGGCATCACCCTGTTTCCCGAGGACGGCAACAGCACCGAAAAGTTGCTGCAAAAGGCCGAGCAGACCATGACGCTGGCCAAGACCCGTTCGCGCAACCGCTATCAGTTCTATATCGCCAGCGTCGACACCGAAATGCGCCGCCGCCGCGAGCTGGAAAAAGACCTGCGCGATGCGTTGATCCGCAATCAGTTCTACCTCGTCTACCAGCCGCAGATCAGCTATCGCGACAACCGTGTGGTGGGTGTCGAAGCCCTGATTCGCTGGCAACACCCCGAGCACGGTATGGTGCCGCCAGACCTGTTCATCCCCCTGGCCGAACAGAATGGCACCATCATTGCCATCGGCGAATGGGTGCTGGACCAGGCCTGCAAACAACTGCGCGAGTGGCATGACCAGGGCTTCTCCGACCTGCGCATGGCGGTGAACCTGTCTACGGTTCAACTGCACCACGCCGAACTGCCACGGGTGGTCAACAACCTGCTGCAGATGTATCGCCTGCCGCCGCGCAGCCTGGAACTGGAAGTCACCGAAACCGGCCTGATGGAAGACATCAGCACCGCGGCCCAGCACTTGCTCAGCCTGCGCCGCTCCGGCGCGCTGATCGCCATTGACGACTTCGGAACCGGCTATTCGTCCTTGAGTTATCTCAAGAGCCTGCCGCTGGACAAGATCAAGATCGACAAGAGCTTCGTTCAGGACCTGCTCGATGACGACGACGATGCGACCATCGTTCGCGCCATCATCCAGCTGGGCAAGAGCCTGGGCATGCAGGTGATTGCCGAGGGCGTGGAAACCGCCGAGCAAGAGGCCTACATCATCTCCGAAGGCTGCCACGAAGGTCAGGGCTATCACTACAGCAAGCCGTTGCCGGCACGAGAACTGGGCCTATACCTGAAGCAAGCCCAACGCAGCAACGCCGCTATTTTGTAAAAAATACACCCCTCCTGTAGGAGCGAGCGTGCTCGCGATGGTCGTGAACGATAACGCGTGCGGCCTGAAAAAACGCGTCGCCTTGTAGTCCTTCGCGAGCAAGCTCGCTCCTACAAGGCCGCGAGCCACGCTCCGTGAATAAGAAATATTTACAGGTACAACCCTTTACACATAATGCGAAAGATTTGCATTATGTCGCAGTTTTGCGTGCGCATAGCACGACACCACCCCTAACGAAGCAGGATGTTCGCCATGATTCGTATGCCTCTGGCTACCGCCAGTCTGTTGGCCATCGCTATTTCCCTCGCCGGTTGTGGCGAAGGTAAAGACCAGGAAAAAGCTGCCGCGCCAGCTGCCAGCACTGCCGCTGCCCCGGCTGCTCCAGCCGCTGCGCCTGCCGCTGCCGGTAAAGTCGACGAAGCCGCCGCCAAAGCCGTTGTCGCCCATTACGCCGACATCGTTTTCGCCGTTTACAGCGATGCCGAATCCACCGCGAAGACCCTGCAAACCGCCGTAGACGCCTTCCTCGCCAAGCCGAACGCAAACACCCTGAAAGCCGCCAAGGCTGCCTGGGTTGCCGCTCGCGTGCCTTACCTGCAGAGCGAAGTGTTCCGCTTCGGTAACACCATCGTTGACGACTGGGAAGGTCAGCTGAACGCCTGGCCGCTGGACGAAGGCCTGATCGACTACGTCGACAAATCCTACGAACACGCCCTGGGCAACCCGGGCGCCACTGCCAACATCATCGCCAACACTAAAGTGCAGATCGGCGAAGACAAGGTCGATGTCAAAGACATCACCCCGGAAAAACTCGCCAGCCTGAACGAGCTGGGCGGTTCCGAGGCCAACGTCGCCACCGGCTACCACGCCATCGAATTCCTGCTCTGGGGCCAGGACCTGAACGGCACCGGCCCTGGCGCCGGCAACCGTCCGGCTTCGGACTACCTGGAAGGCAAAGGCGCTACCGGCGGCCACAACGATCGTCGTCGTGCCTACCTGAAGTCCGTGACTCAGCTGCTGGTCAGCGACCTGGAAGAAATGGTCGGCAACTGGAAGCCGAACGTGGCCGACAACTACCGCGCCACCCTGGAAGCGGAACCGGCTGAAACCGGCCTGCGCAAAATGCTGTTCGGCATGGGCAGCCTGTCCCTGGGCGAACTGGCGGGCGAGCGCATGAAGGTTTCCCTGGAAGCCAACTCCCCGGAAGACGAACAGGATTGCTTCAGCGACAACACCCACAACTCGCACTTCTACGATGCCAAGGGCATTCGTAACGTGTACCTGGGTGAATACACTCGCGTCGACGGCACCAAAATGACCGGCGCCAGCCTGTCGTCCCTGGTGGCCAAAGCCGACCCGGCTGCCGACACCGCGCTCAAAGACGACCTGGCCGCCACCGAAGCCAAGCTTCAGGTCATGGTCGACCACGCCAACAAGGGTGAGCACTACGACCAGTTGATCGCTGCCGGCAACACCGCGGGCAACCAGATCGTCCGTGACGCCATCGCTTCCCTGGTCAAGCAGACCGGTTCGATCGAAGCCGCCGCTGGCAAACTGGGCATCAACGACCTGAACCCGGACAACGCTGATCACGAATTCTGATCAATGCTGGCTGAGTGAGTAATCAGGCGACCTTCGGGTCGCCTTTTTTGTCGGCCATAACACAAACAACTGTAGGAGCGAGCCTGCTCGCGATGGGGCCATGTCAGTCGACATCAGTTTTGGATGACACATTGCAATCGCGAGCAGGCTCGCTCCTACAGGGGATTATGGGCAAGCCAAATTACCTGTCCCACATCAAGCAAACGATAATTCCTCTTATTCAAATTCCCATCCCCTGTTAGACTTTGCGCCCTTGTTTTGCTCGTCTTGCAGGATGTCTGATGCCCTCGCTGCCTCTTCGCTTGTCCGCACTGTTTCTGGCCCTGGGCCTGAGTGCCTGCGATGACGCCCCGAAATTCACCCAGGCCGAGCCTGGTGAAGCCCGCTCCGGCGGCAGTGCGACGGTGCGCAAGACCGATCAGAACGCGTTTTCCATGCCCTCGGCGAACCTGCCGCCGTCACGGCGCGTAGATTTCAGCGTCGGCAACAGTTTCTTCCGCAGCCCTTGGGTGATCGCCCCGTCGACGACGACCGCTCGCGATGGCCTCGGTCCACTGTTCAACACCAATGCCTGCCAGGGTTGCCACATCAAGGACGGCCGCGGCCATCCGCCAACTCCCGACGATGTGAACGCCGTGTCGATGCTGGTACGCCTGTCGATTCCCGACGCCCCGGTGTATGCCAAGGTCATCGAACAGCTCGGTGTAGTGCCGGAGCCCGTCTACGGCGGTCAGTTCCAGGACATGTCCGTCCCCGGTGTGGCCCCCGAAGGCAAAGTGCGGGTCGATTACACCGCCGTGCCGGTTCGCTTCAAGGACGGCACCGAAGTCGAGTTGCGCAAACCGAGCCTGAACATCACCCAGCTGGGCTACGGCCCGATGCACCCCGACACCCGTTTCTCGGCCCGCGTGGCGCCGCCGATGATTGGCCTGGGCTTGCTCGAAGCGATCCCCGACGAAGCAATCCAGGCCAACGCCGAGGCACAGGCCAAGGCGAACAACGGCATCAGCGGACGCCCGAACCGGGTCTGGGATGACGCCCAGCAAAAGACCGTTCTGGGACGATTTGGCTGGAAAGCCGGACAACCGAACCTCAATCAGCAGAATGTCCACGCGTTTTCGGGTGATATGGGACTCACGACCAGCCTGAGACCCGTTGATGACTGCACGGACGCGCAAACGGCCTGCAAACAGGCACCCAGTGGCAACGGCCCCAATGGCGAGCCGGAAGTCAGCGACAACATCCTGCGCCTGGTGCTGTTCTACAGCCGAAACCTCGCCGTACCGGCCCGTCGTGACGTCAGCGCACCTGAAGTGCTGGCCGGCAAGACCCTGTTTTATCAGGCCGGTTGCCAGTCCTGTCACACACCGAAATACACCACCGCCGCCAACGCCGCCGAACCTGAACTGGCCAATCAAGTGATTCGCCCCTACAGCGATCTGCTGTTGCATGACATGGGCGACGGCCTGGCCGACAACCGTACCGAGTTCCAGGCCAGCGGCCGCCAATGGCGTACCCCGCCGTTGTGGGGCATAGGCCTGACACAGGCGGTCAGCGGCCACACCCAGTTCCTGCACGACGGCCGCGCCCGCAACCTGCTCGAAGCCGTGCTCTGGCATGGCGGCGAGGCAACAGCGGCGCAGCAACAGGTTTTGTCTTTCAATGCCGAGCAACGCGCTGCGTTGCTGGCGTTCCTGAATTCCCTTTAACACGCATTCCATTCGCGGGAGCCCGACATGTTCCGTCCCAAACTGTTGTTCACCAGCCTTGCCGCCCTTGCCTTGGGCGCCTGCTCGCCCCAGGACCCGCAAGCGGTCACGTCGGCGGCCATTGCCAAGTCGGTGATCCTGCCGACCTACACCCGCTGGGTTGAAGCCGATCGTCAATTAGCGGTCAGCGCCCTCGCCTACTGCGAAGGCAAGGAAAACCTGGAAACTGCCCGTGCCGACTTCCTGCATGCGCAAAAAGCCTGGGCCGAGCTGCAACCATTGCTGATCGGGCCGCTGGCCGAAGGCAACCGTTCGTGGCAAGTGCAGTTCTGGCCGGACAAGAAAAACCTGGTCGGCCGTCAGGTCGAGCAACTGGTCACCGCCCAGCCGCAAATCGATGCCGCCGCCCTGGCCAAGTCCAGCGTTGTGGTACAGGGCCTCTCGGCCTACGAATACATTCTGTTCGACAGCAAGCCTGACGTGGCCAACGCTGAGCAGAAGAGCAAATACTGCCCGCTGCTGATCGCCATCGGCGAACGCCAGAAGCAATTGGCCGAAGAGATTCTGCAAACCTGGAACAACACCGACGGCATGCTCGCGCAAATGAGCAAATTCCCGAACCAGCGCTATGCGGACTCCCACGAAGCGATCGCCGATCTGCTACGCGTGCAAGTCACCGCCATCGACACCCTGAAGAAAAAACTCGGCACGCCAATGGGCCGCCAGAGCAAGGGCGTGCCGCAACCGTTCCAGGCCGATGCATGGCGCAGCCAGGCGTCCCTGACCAGCCTTGAAGCCAGCCTCGCGGCCGCCAGGACCGTCTGGGAAGGTGTGGATAACAAAGGCCTGCGCAGCCTGTTGCCGAGCGAGCAGAAGCCGTTGGCCGACAAGATCGATGCGGCCTATGCCGCCTCGCTGAAACTGTTTGCTGGCAACCAGCGCTCGCTGACCGACATGCTCAATGACGATGCCGGCCGCCAGCAACTCAACGAGCTGTATGACAGCCTCAACGTCGTCCATCGCCTGCACGAGGCCGACCTGGCCAAGGCATTGGGCATCCAGCTGGGCTTCAACGCCAACGACGGTGACTGATGAGGGCCGGTTCCATGCTGCGACGCCAGGTTCTGACATTAGGTAGTTTGCTGCTGGGTGCAGTGACGCTGGGCGGCTGGAAGCTGTTCAAGCAAAAG
This sequence comes from Pseudomonas sp. KH_046_1, assembly GCF_057839025.1. Taxonomy (NCBI): domain Bacteria; kingdom Pseudomonadati; phylum Pseudomonadota; class Gammaproteobacteria; order Pseudomonadales; family Pseudomonadaceae; genus Pseudomonas; species Pseudomonas sp. KH_046_1. The sequence goes on along the minus strand of NZ_CM174481.1, from coordinate 1,137,021 downwards.
GACAGGAGTCCGTTGTTGCTTTCGGCGCGGGACGATACCGACGGCCAGCATTACGCCGTCGGTTATCGGCTCGATGGCACCCAGGTGTTCGCCACCCGGGTCGGCCAGCGTTGCCACGACATCGTCAACCACCCGACACTGCCGATTGCGCTGTTCGTCGCTCGCCGTCCGGGTACCGAGAGCTACCTGATCGATCTGCGCGACGGCGCGCTCCTGCAAACCGTGGTGTCACAGCCGAACCGGCACTTCTACGGACACGCGGTCATTCACCACAGCGGCGATTGGCTGTACACCACCGAAAACGACACCACCGATCCGGGTCGCGGCCTGCTCGGCGTGTATAAGTTCGAAGGCGAACGACTGGTGCACAGCGGTGAGATTTCCACCCACGGCCTCGGTCCGCACCAGGTGTCGTGGATGCCCGATGGCGAAACCCTGGTGGTGGCCAACGGCGGGATTCGCACCGAGGCCGAAAGCCGGGTGGAGATGAACCTCAACGCCATGGAACCAAGCCTGGTCCTGATGCACCGCGACGGCACCCTGCTGAGCAAGGAAACCCTTGCCCAGCAGATGAACAGCGTGCGCCATCTGGCCATCGCCAGCGACGGCACCATCGTCGCCAGCCAGCAGTTCATGGGTGCTGCCCACGAGTCGTCGGAGTTGCTGGCGATCAAGCGGCCCGGTCAGCCCTTCGTCGCGTTCCCGCTGCCCGAGCACCAGTTGCAGGCCATGGGGCACTACACCGCCAGCGTCGCGGTACACAGCGACCTGCGCCTGGTGGCGTTGACCGCACCGCGGGGCAACCGTTTTTTCATCTGGGACCTGGACAGCGGTGAAGTACGCCTGGACGCGCCACTGCCCGATTGCGCCGGGGTCGGTGCCGTGGCCGATGGTTTTGTCGTGACCTCGGGCCAGGGACGCTGCCGCTACTACGACTGCCGCCAGACAAACCTTGTTGCAAAACCGCTGGAGCTACCCGCAGGGCTCTGGGACAACCATCTGCATCTGATGGCCTGAATCATTGAAAAAGTCGCCGCTTTGGGCCGCGCCTGCATCGGGATGACGTACACCCCGCTGGCGCGACCCGAGGCGGCGAATCTTTTCAGGCTTTCACCTCTCTAATACCTCGCAACCTGTAAAAACAGCAGTTGGATTACCCTCTACACTCCCGGTAATGTGCCCCCACTGTCTCACCTGATTTTCTCCAAGGAACTGGATATGCTGCGTCGCCGCATGCTGATCATGTTGGGTGTTGTTCTACTGATTGTGCTGGTCCTGGCCGCGTACAAAGCCTTCTCGATCTACACGATGGTTCAAGGCTTCTCTGTGCCCAGACCGGCCGTCAGCGTTGCCGTGGCCACCGCCACCGAGCGCCCATGGCAAGCCCGCCTGCCTACCGTTGGCACGCTCAAGGCATTGCAGGGCGTGGACCTGAGCCTGGAGACCGATGGCACCGTCATCGATTTGCAGTTCGAGTCAGGGCAAAAGGTCAAGGCCGGTCAACCACTCCTGCGCCTCGACAGCGCCGTGGAAAGTGCCCTGCTGGAAACTGCTCAGGCCGACCTCGGGCTGGCACAGCTCGATTACGGTCGCGGCAGCCAACTGGTCGGCAGCCAGGCCATTTCCAAAGGCGAGTTCGACCGACTTTCGGCGGTGCTGAAAAAGAGCAAGGCCACGGTCAATCAACTCAAGGCTGCGCTCGGCAAAAAAAGCATCGTCGCGCCCTTCAGCGGCACCATCGGCATTCGTCAGGTGGACGTCGGCGACTATGTGGCCAGTGGCACCATGATCGCCACCCTGCAAGACCTCAGTAGCCTGTATGTCGACTTTTTCGTGCCCGAGCAGTCGGTGCCGAAGATTGCGCTCGGCCAGCCAGTGCGGGTCATTGTCGCGGCGTATCCGACCCGGGAGTACCCCGGCACCATCAGTGCAATCAACCCTAAAGTCGAGAACAGCACCCGTAACGTGCAGGTCCGCGCCACCCTCGCCAATCCCGATGGCAAGTTGATCCCAGGCATGTTCGCCAGCCTCCAGGTGCTCCTGCCCGACCCGCAGCCGCGCATCGTGGTGCCGGAAAGCGCGATTACCTACACGCTCTACGGCAACTCGGTGTATGTGGCCGTACCAAAGAAGGCCGAGGATGGCAGCCTGGTAAAGGACGACAAGGGCCAACCGGTGCTGATCGCCGAACGGCGTTTTGTCGAGACCGGCGAACGCCGCGATGGGCAAGTGATGATCACCAAAGGCGTGCAGAGCGGCGAGAAAGTGGTAACCGCCGGTCAGCTCAAACTGGATAACGGCTCACGCGTTGCCATCAGCGACGACAAGACCCTGGCCGGGCAGAACAGCCCGCCACGCGCGGACTGATCAAGGAATCCCCATGGCTTTTACCGACCCGTTCATCCGCCGTCCGGTTCTCGCTACGGTGGTCAGCCTGTTGATCGTGCTGCTGGGCTTCCAGGCCTGGAGCAAGCTGCCGCTGCGCCAGTACCCGCAAATGGAAAACGCCCTGATCACGGTGACGACCGCCTACCCCGGGGCCAACGCCGAGACCATCCAGGGCTATATCACCCAGCCGATGCAGCAAAGCCTGGCCAGCGCCGAGGGCATCGACTACATGACCTCGGTCAGTCGCCAGAACTTCTCGGTGATCTCGATCTACGCGCGCGTCGGCGCCAACAGCGACCGTCTGTTTACCGAACTGCTGGCCAAGGCCAACGAGGTCAAGAGCCAGCTGCCCCAGGACGCTGAAGACCCGGTGCTGAGCAAAGAATCTGCCGATGCGTCAGTGCTGATGTACATGAGCTTCTTCAGCAAGGAATTGAGCAACCCGCAGATTACCGATTACCTGTCGCGGGTGATCCAGCCGAAACTGGCGACCTTGCCCGGCATGGCCGAAGCCGAGATCCTCGGCAACCAGGTCTTTGCCATGCGCCTGTGGCTGGACCCGATGAAGCTGGCAGGTTTCGGCCTCAGTGCCAGTGACGTGACCAACGCGGTGCGCCAATACAACTTCCTCTCTGCCGCCGGCGAGGTGAAAGGCGAATACGTGGTCACCAGCATCAACGCCAATACCGAACTCAAGTCCGCCGAAGCCTTCGGGGCAATTCCACTCAAGGTCGATGGCGACAGCCGTGTGCTGCTGCGCGATGTGGCGCGCGTGGAAATGGGTGCGGAAAACTACGACACCATCAGCTCGTTCGGTGGCACCCCTTCGGTGTACATCGGCATCAAGGGGACGCCCGGCGCCAACCCGCTGGAAGTGATCAAGGAAGTGCGCAAGATCATGCCGGACCTGGAGGCCCAGCTACCGCCGAACCTGAAAGGTGAAATCGCCTACGACGCCACCCTGTTCATCCAGGCCTCGATCGACGAAGTGGTGAAAACCCTGTTCGAAGCGGTGCTGATCGTGATCGTGGTGGTGTTCCTGTTCCTCGGTGCCCTGCGCTCGGTGGTGATCCCGGTGGTGACCATCCCGCTGTCGATGATCGGCGTGATGTTCTTCATGCAAATGATGGGGTACTCGATCAACCTGCTCACCTTGCTGGCAATGGTATTGGCCATCGGCCTGGTGGTGGACGATGCGATTGTTGTGGTGGAAAACATTCACCGTCACATCGAGGAAGGCAAGACACCGCTTGAGGCTGCCATTGAGGGCGCACGGGAAATCGCCATGCCGGTGGTTTCGATGACCATCACCCTGGCGGCGGTGTACGCACCGATCGGTTTCCTGACCGGCCTGACCGGGGCGCTGTTCAAGGAGTTCGCCCTGACCCTGGCTGGCGCGGTGGTGATTTCCGGCATCGTTGCCCTGACCCTGTCGCCAATGATGTGCGCGTTTCTGCTGCGTCACGACGAGAATCCCAGTGGCCTGGCCCATCGCCTGGACATGATTTTCGAAAGCCTCAAGCGCCGCTACCAGAGCCTGCTTCATGGCACCCTCAACACCCGGCCGGTGGTGCTGGTGTTCGCCGTGATCGTGTTGTGCCTGATTCCGGTCCTTCTCAGTTTCACCAAATCGGAACTGGCGCCGGATGAGGACCAGGGCATCATTTTCATGATAGCCAACGCCCCGCAACCGACCAACCTCGACTACCTGAACACCTACACCGACGAGTTCGTCTCGATCTTCAAGGCGTTTCCCGAGTACTACTCGTCATTCCAGATCAACGGTTTCAACGGCGTGCAATCGGGCATCGGCGGTTTCCTGCTCAAGCCATGGGACGATCGCAGTCGCACGCAAATGGCGATCCTGCCCGAGGTGCAGGCCAAACTGGAAAAGATCCCGGGGCTGCAGATTTTCGGCTTCAACCTGCCGTCACTGCCGGGCACCGGCGAAGGCGTGCCGTTCCAGTTCGTCATCAACTCCGCCAACGATTACGAATTGCTGCTGCAGGTGGTCGACCGGGTAAAAAAACGTGCGAAAGAATCCGGCAAGTTTGCGTTTGTCCACGTTGACCTGGCCTTCGACAAGCCGGAAGTGGTGGTGGATATCGACCGCGCCAAGGCTGCGCAGATGGGGGTTTCCATGCAGGACCTGGGGGGAACCCTGGCGACCCTGCTGGGTGAAGGCGAGATCAACCGATTCACCATTGAAGGTCGCAGCTACAAGGTCATTGCCCAGGTCGAGCGGCCGTTCCGCGACAATCCGGACTGGCTGAACAATTACTACGTGAAAAACACCAAGGGCGAACTGTTGGCGTTGTCGACCCTGATCACCGTCACCGACCGTGCTCGACCGCGACAGCTGAACCAGTTCCAGCAACTCAACTCGGCCATCCTGTCCGGCGTGCCGCTGGTGAGCATGGGGGAAGCCATCGACCTCGTGCGCCAGATCGCCCGGGAAGAGGCGCCCGCCGGCTTTGCCTTCGACTACGCCGGCGCATCGAGGCAGTACGTTCAGGAAGGCAGTGCCCTGTGGGTCACCTTTGCCCTGGCACTGGCGATCATTTTCCTGGTGCTGGCGGCCCAGTTCGAAAGCTTCCGCGACCCGCTGGTGATCCTGGTCACCGTGCCGTTGTCTATCTGCGGCGCATTGATTCCGCTGTTCCTGGGCTGGTCGAGCATGAACATCTACACTCAGGTTGGGCTGGTGACGTTGATCGGGCTGATCAGCAAGCACGGCATTCTGATCGTCGAGTTCGCCAACCAGCTACGCAAGGACAAGGGCCTGACAGCGCGGGAAGCGGTGGAGGAAGCGGCGGCCATCCGCTTGCGTCCGGTCTTGATGACCACCGCGGCAATGGTGTTCGGCATGGTGCCATTGATCATCGCCACCGGTGCTGGCGCGGTCAGCCGGTTCGACATCGGTACGGTCATCGCAACGGGCATGTCGATCGGGACGTTGTTCACCCTGTTTGTCTTGCCCTGCGTCTACACGTTTCTGGCTAAACCGGATAAACCTCAAGAACACCCATAACCTTGTGGGAGCGGGCTTGCTCGCGAATGCGGCTCAACATTCAACAAGGATGTTGCCTGACACACCGCTTTCGCGAGCAAGCCCGCTCCCACACAGGTCAGCGTTGAAACCTGGATCACGGAAAAAAAAGGCCTCGCATCAGCGAGGCCTTTCATTTGGGCTTCAATCGGTTCAACTTTGTGGCCTCAATCCCTGAGAGAGTCCGAACATGAACAACAACAAGTCATGATCGGGTCGGGTGGCCACGGATGCCTTTGCAACCCGTGGTAATGGACAATGTTCTTCTGCGCTTATCGAGCTGAGAACCTGGGGGCGCGGTTGCTCCCAGGTTGCCATCGCGATCGATGCAACTGCCAAGGCTCCTACCAGAAACAGACCTCGTGCAATTTCGAGTTTCATCGCTATAAAACCTTGATAGCGCTGCCAAACGCCGTCTCATAAAAATAGATGAGCTTTTTCCAGTCTGCGTCGCTGAACGACGAGTGGCGACGCAACTGCTTCAAGTCATGGACAGCTGCGCGATTGGCCGTCAAACGCTTTCGGCATTTCTCCAGATCGATCAGGGCCACTTCGACCTTGGCCGACTCGCCCTCACCGGTCACGCGAACAAATACGTGCTTGTCGTAAAGGCAACCGTGCTGCCAGCGGCCCTTGTGCATGCGAGCCAGGTTTTCAGCCAGGTCCTTGAGCACTCGTTCGTTTATTGCTTCACCATGACGCTCGCGATCGCCACCGGCGTACCAGCGATCGATTTCCTCGAAGCCGTCGAGTGACTTGGTGACCAGCAAGGCACGCCACTTATGTACAGGATCGCGCTGTGCGCCACAGAAAACGATTTGCGGAACCCGTACGCCAAGCTCGGTCACACCGATGAACGCAGCATGCTCGCGCATAACCGTAGGCCGCCCGAAAGGGTGCTGCAAGCTACGATGGATATGCCCGGTCTGGCGCTTGACGTAAAGCAGCTGACCATCACTGCCCATCAGGCGTTGAACGCCGCTTTCCCCACCGCGACGGACGTTGGGTTCTTCCACCCATTCACCGCGCTGATTCCAAAAATAATCGAAGCGGTCCTGGGGAGCGACTTCCGTTTCTGCTGCATACTGCACTGCCATCCTGTTACCTCTTGCGTAATACGTAAACTCGCCACATGGCATAGAGCGGTAAAAAGTCCAGTTGTTCCTGGATGCGGAAACCCGCCTGCTCAAATTCCTTCTCTGCGGTAGCGGCCGGTAACACAAACCGGTTTTGGTAACCTTCCTGCCCACGGGTTTTCTCCGAACGCTTGCGTTTCCAGGCCTTGAAATTGCCATCGACCCACAGCGAAAGGATCACGCTGTCACGGCAAACGCGCTCGAATTCACGCAAAATAGCCATGCGATGCTCGGCTTCACCGATGTGGTGGAGCAAGCGCATGCAAAAAATGCTGTCGACGGCGTTGTCCGGCAAGGCGATGTCGAATGCAGACGTGTGCAAGGGTTGTACCCGTTTCACCACGTCGGCAGGTTGCGCCTGGATTGCGATCTTCAGCATCGACTGCGAGTTATCGGCACCGATGATCACGCGGTTGGATTTTTCCGCCAACAAGGGCCAGAAACGCCCTGCACCGCACGGCAAATCAAGGACCAGACCAGGCTCGCCAACCAGAGCCAGCGCCTTGCGCGCCAGTTGTTCGTCACGCCAATGGGACAATCGACGGCCGAGACCTTCCTGGTGTTTGCGCAAATAGCGTTGTGCGTGTTGATCGTCGTACTTTTCGGAAAAATCGAGTTTGATCGGGCCGCCCATCATCAGGTCTCCTGAACTTCTGATAGCAACTACCTTAGGTTTCGTGGTGTCGGTGACTGGTCATCCATTTGTGAAAATATCGTTATGGGAAACCCGGAAGTATTACAGGGCTTTACGGAATTGACAGGGTTTGCTGGACGCCTGACTCAACAGATCAAGCTCGGGACAGCTCCACCTGAAAACGGCAGCCACTGGGTTCCATCGTAGTCAGGCTGACATTCCAGCCCTGGTTTTCACAGATCCGCTGCACCAGTGAAAGCCCCAGGCCCAAGCCTTCCCCGCGTTTTTCAGTGCCCCGAACGAAGGGTTCGAACATCGCCTCGCGTTTTTCCTCGGGAATGCCCACACCACTGTCTTCGACCAGAAATCCCGTGCCCGTCAGGCTCAGGCGGATGAAGCCCCGTTCGGTGTAATGCAAGGCGTTGCGCAGCAAGTTACCCATCACCGCATGCAAGAGTGTCGCATTGTAGCCCTTGGCCTCAGGGTTGCCCGGTTCGAAGATCAGCTTCAACCCTTTGCTTTCAATGGGCTCGCGCCACAGACCGACCAGGCCCTCGGCTACCTGGCCCAGGGACTGCTGCGGCGACATGCTGGCGTTTTCGCGCTGGGCGCGGGCCAGCATCAGGAAGGTTTGCACCAGCTCACGCATTTCTTCACACGCCCGGGCGATGCGCTCGACCTGGGCGCGACCGCGCTGATCGAGACCGGGGTTTTCCAGCAACAACTCGCAGGAACTGGCCAGGATCATCAGGGGCGTACGCAATTCATGGCTGACGTCGCTGGTGAACAACCGCTCGCGGGTCAGGGCCTGACGCAAGCGCCCGAGGGTGGCATCGAAGGCCACGGCCAATTCGCCCACTTCGTCGGCGGCATAATCCGGCGCCAAAGGGGGAGCCAAACCCAGCAGTTGATCGCGATGGCGCACCTGGCGGGCCAGCCGCACCACCGGCGCCATGACCTTGCGTGCCAGCACCCAGCCAAGAAACACCGCCAGTGCCAGGCTCAGCACGAAACCCACCAGCACCACGGCAAACAGCACCCGCTCACGCTCTTCGAAGTCGCTCTGGTCCTGCAACAGCACATAACGTCGGCCGTCGACGATTTCGACCATGGCGTGGTACGACAGGTTTTCACGGAACACTTCGTGGAAACCCGGCTCCAGGTGCCGCAAATCCTTGGGCAACCTGAAATCGCCTGGCCCGTTGCTGAAGTAGAACAATTGGTCCGGTTCGGGGCGATGGCTCCAGTCCGTGACATTGTCCATCAGCAACAGACGCTGCAAATCGCCGCCCAGACCGGCCGAAATCAGTTTTTCTTCCACCAGGTGCACGGTCGCCACGATGCCCATGGCAAAGGCACCCGCCACCAGTGCGCTCATCAGCGCAAAGGCAATGATGATGCGTTGAGCAAGGCTCTGCTTAAACTCCATCACGGCCCTCGGCCAGGCGATACCCCACACCGTGCACGGTTTGCAGCAATGGCTTGGCGAACGGCTTGTCGATCACCTGGCGCAGTTGGTGGACATGGCTGCGCAGGCTGTCGCTGTCCGGGCAGTCATCACCCCAGAGCGCTTCTTCAAGAATTTCACGACGCAACACATGAGGGCTTTTCTGCATTAGCACGGCCAGCAACTTCAGGCCGACCGGGTTGAGTTTCAGCAACCGGCCTTCGCGAGTGACTTCCAGTGTGTCGAGGTCGTAGCTCAGGTCGCCGACCTGCAAGGTCCGCCGCCCGCCGCCCTGGGTTCGGCGCATGACCGCTTCGATACGCGCTGCCAGTTCCGACAGGGCGAACGGTTTGATCAGGTAGTCATCGGCGCCGGACTTGAAGCCTTGCAGACGATCATCCAGTTGATCGCGGGCCGTGAGCATGATCACCGGCGTTTCGCGACGGGCATCCTCGCGCAGGCGTTTGCACAGGGTGTAGCCATCGATGCCCGGCAGCATGATATCGAGCACGATCAAATCGTAGTGCTCGGTGGCCGCCAGATGCAGACCAGACAGACCATCCTGAGCGCAGTCCACGGTATAGCCTTTGAGCCCCAGGTAATCGGCCAGATTGGCCAGGATATCGCGGTTGTCTTCAACCAATAGAATTCGCATGGGTATCTCTCCGTCCACAGTAACGGCCGTCGTGGCCCGCGCAGCTTAAGGCGAAGTTCAGCTCACGGCTAGGACTGAGTGAAGCGCAAAAGCGTGGAAATTGACCGGTTACAGCCTTAACGAGTTTTTCACCAGCGATTCACACGCTGGCGACAGAATCGGGTTCAAACTCTGCGCGGCTGCGCATTTGAGAACATTTCACTGATCAAGGAACTAGCATGGTTTCGACCCTTGCCCGCCCTGCCCCTCGTCCGCTCAATTTCCGGATGTGCCTTGGAGTCCCCGCCGTAGCTGCGATCATTCTGGTATTGCTCGAATTGACCAGTCTGGACATGGACCTGGCCAAGCTGTTTTACGACCCGGTCGCCGGGGAATTCATCGGGCGCCACAGTTACTTCCTCGAGGACATCCTGCACGATCGCGCCAAGCAAGTGGTCATTGCCTTCTCGGTGTTTGCCATCCTCGGCTTCATCGCTTCGCTCTTCATGGCCAGGCTCAAACCGCTCAAGCGCGAACTGGGCTGTCTGGTGTTGTCCCTGGGCCTGGCGACTTCCTTTGTCACGCCCATGAAAGCAGTGACCGCGGTGCAATGCCCATGGAGCCTCGAGCAATTCGGTGGTCACGAGACCTACAGCGAACTGTTGAGCCCTCGCCCGCACACCGAAAAACCGGGGCGTTGCTGGCCCGGCGGCCATGCGGCCACCGGTTTCACCCTGTTTGCCCTGTTTTTCGTACTGCGTGACCGTCGCCCGCGCATGGCTCGCGCAGCGTTTGTCTTCGCCTTCGCCCTCGGCTCGGTGTTCTCCATCGGGCGGATGATGCAGGGCGCGCACTTCTTCTCGCACAACCTGTGGACGGCGGTGTTCTGCTGGCTGATCTGTTTGGGGTCGTATTACTGGATTCTGTATCGGCCGGCTGTGAAGTCTGAAACTGAGGCTAATGCTGAACCTATCGGCGTCTGATCCGGCCCCATCGCGAGCAGGCTCGCTTGGGGGTTCCCCCCAAACATAGAATCTCCCACAGGATTTCGCAGTTCCCTGTAGGAGCGAGCCTGCTCGCGATGACGGAGTGTCAGTCAACAGGTTCGTTGACAGTAAAACCGCTATCGCGAGCAGGCTCGCTCCTACACGGGATTGATGTGTCCATCAAAGTCCGAGATCGAGTAGGAGGCGGGGTTGCCCCCGCCGTCCTCTCACACCACCGTACGTACGGTTCCGTATACGGCGGTTCCTGCCTACTGACAAACAACGTCAGCGAGCTTGGTTCCGTTGATGTGTCGCCTGCGGTATCTAAGCGCCCAGACCGGCCCTCGGAGCTTCCGGCTCCTACCTCCTAATGGTCTTGACCTCCGCTACGCGGAGTTTCTGCTTTACGCTCCAACAGAGATCACACCCGACTATCCACTCATGGCAGGTTCAGCCCTTCATTACTCCGGTTTCGAGCAACTACTACGGCCTCTGCTGACTTCTGTCGCCCATCCCGTCATCTCGCGACGCCGGTAGCACATGGCAGGCTAAACAGATCTCCCAGGGTAATTCGCGCGACCTTCCTGCTTATGCCTGTCGGATCTACGTCACAGCGTTCCGTGCAAGTATTGGGCTTTGAAGATATTGGCCTTCTTACCCCGCTGCGCCGCCTCTATCCGCTTCCTGTTCGTCAGGCCAGCATTTTGCCTCGGGCTTCCTTCAGATTCGCAGTCGCCCGCGACACCCTTGCCTCTGGCTAACACTTCCCCTTGCCGGGTGTGTAGAGGACTTACACCTCCAAGTCACCAGCGAGGCCACCACAGCCAAGCTGGTTGCGCTTCGCGCAACGCGCCATGCCTGGCGCACCAATAAAAAACCCCGCCTGCTTTCGCAGGCGGGGTTTTTTCGTACAGGGGTAAGGCTGGCTTACATCATGCCGCCCATGCCGCCCATACCGCCCATGTCTGGCATACCGCCGCCAGCACCGCCGTCTTTCTTCGGTGCATCAGCAACAGCGGCTTCGGTGGTCAGGATCAGACCGCCGATCGACGATGCAGCTTGCAGCGCGGAACGGGTGACCTTGGTTGGGTCCAGGATGCCCATTTCGATCATGTCGCCGTACTCGCCAGTCGCAGCGTTGTAACCGAAGTTACCTTTGCCGTTCTTGACTTCGTTGACCACAACGCTTGGCTCGTCACCGCTGTTGGCAGCGATCTGACGCAGCGGTGCTTCGATGGCACGACGCAGAACGGCGATACCCACGTCCTGGTCGGCGTTGTCGCCTTTCAGGTCGAGGATTGCTTCCAGAGCGCGGATCAGCGCAACGCCACCGCCAGGTACCACGCCTTCTTCAACGGCTGCACGGGTTGCGTGCAGGGCGTCTTCAACGCGGGCTTTCTTCTCTTTCATTTCTACTTCGGAACCAGCGCCAACCTTGATCACTGCAACGCCGCCGGACAGCTTGGCCAGACGCTCTTGCAGTTTTTCACGGTCGTAGTCCGAGGAAGTTTCGGCAACCTGAGCACGGATCTGAGCAATGCGGGACTCGATGTCACCTGCTACGCCAGCACCGTCAACGATGATGGTGTTTTCCTTGGAGATGGTCACGCGCTTGGCGCTGCCCAGGTTTTCCAGGGTGGCTGCTTCCAGGCTCAGGCCGATCTCTTCGGAGATAACGGTACCGCCGGTCAGAACGGCGATGTCCTGCAACATGGCCTTGCGGCGGTCGCCGAAGCCTGGAGCCTTGACGGCTGCGACTTTAACGATGCCACGCATGTTGTTCACGACCAGAGTCGCCAGGGCTTCGCCTTCAACGTCTTCGGAAACGATCAGCAGTGGACGGCCGGCTTTGGCAACGGCTTCCAGCACTGGCAGCATTTCGCGGATGTTCGAGATCTTTTTGTCGACCAGCAGAACCAGCGGGTTGTCCAGCTCGGCAACCATGGTTTCCGGCTTGTTGACGAAGTACGGGGACAGGTAGCCACGGTCGAACTGCATGCCTTCTACAACCGACAGTTCGTTTTCCAGGCCAGTGCCTTCTTCAACGGTGATCACGCCTTCTTTACCGACTTTTTCCATGGCTTCGGCAATGATGTCGCCGATGGAGTTGTCGGAGTTGGCAGAGATGGTACCTACCTGAGCGATTGCCTTGGTGTCAGCGCATGGCTTGGACAGGTTTTTCAGCTCTTTGACGATGGCGATGGTCGCCTTGTCGATGCCGCGCTTCAGATCCATCGGGTTCATGCCGGCAGCGACGGCTTTCAGGCCTTCGTTGACGATCGACTGAGCCAGAACGGTAGCGGTGGTAGTACCGTCACCAGCGTCATCGTTGGCACGGGAGGCAACGTCTTTGACCAGCTGCGCGCCCATGTTTTCGAAACGGTCTTCGAGTTCGATTTCTTTGGCGACGGAAACGCCGTCCTTGGTGATGGTCGGAGCGCCGAAGCTCTTCTCGATGATCACGTTACGGCCTTTCGGGCCCAGGGTCGCTTTTACCGCGTCAGCCAGGACGTTGACGCCTTTGAGCATTTTCTTGCGGGCGGAATCGCCAAACAGAACTTCTTTAGCAGCCATGATCGATATTCCTTAAATACTTTGTAGTAGCGGGAAAATGAGCGGGAAATCAGCCTTCGATAACAGCGAGGATTTCGTTCTCGCTCATTACCAACAGGTCTTCGCCGTCGATTTTCACAGTGTTGCTGCCGGAGTAAGGACCGAACACAACCTTGTCGCCCACTTTCACGGACAGTGCACGCACTTCACCGCTTTCCAGTGCTTTGCCTGGGCCTACAGCGAGGATTTCGCCGCTGTTGGCTTTTTCAGCAGCCGAACCTGGCAGGACGATACCGCCAGCGGTTTTCTTTTCTTCTTCGCTGCGACGGATGACGACGCGGTCATGCAGAGGACGAAGCTTCATTGTCGATCTCTCCTAATTGTGGTTTTCATCGGCCGGTGTAGTCCCGGCGGGTTTAACAAAGGCCGGCGGTGCCGGTTGCGGTTCGTCAAGCGAACCGCGGAAGTCTGTCTGGCGTGATCGCCAGAAACCTTGCGGTGACCGTTACATAAGGGCGCATAAGCTTATTACAAGGGCTGGGATCGAAAAATTTTCAGTTCGCTGCCCCGCAAACGAACACGGCACCCGAAGGTGCCGTGTCGATGTGTGTGTTACTTGGTATCGCGGTGTTCGAACTCGCCTTCGATCACGTTGGGCTCGCGGCCCAGCGGCTCGCGAGGTGCCGGGCCGCCACGGGCCTGGAGGTCATCGGCGAACGCTCGCTGACGCATCGCCTGCTCTTCGGCGCGCTGGCGCATTTTATTGGCCAACAGACGACGACTGAACGGCAGCAGCATGAACAGACCGATCACATCGCTGATGAAACCCGGAAGAATCAGCAGGCCACCGGCCAATGCCAGCATCAGGCCTTCGAGCATGGTCTGGGCCGGCAGTTCGCCGCGGCTCAGGCTTTCACGGGCACGCAGGGCCGTGGCCAGGCCGGCGATGCGCAGCACGAACACGCCGAACATCGAGCCGAGAATGATCAGCAGCAAGGCCGGGAAAAACCCGATGGACCCTGCCACCTTGACGAATACGAACAGCTCCAACACCGGGAACAGCAGAAAGAGCAACAAAAAAGGGCGCATCAAATGGTTCCTCAACGCAAGAATGCCTTGCCAGTTCACCTTAGATGACGTCGCCGTTTCGTGAATTCAAGCGTCGGCCACTTCATTTTTCGGCCAATGCTCGGCGTGGGCCAGATAAACCAAGGCTTCGCGAACTTGTGTCGGCGTATTACAAGGTGCTTGAAACGGCAACCAGTACAGACTTTGGCCGATGCGCAGGTGCATGCCTTCGGTATCGATACCGACCATTTGCGCCGGCACGTTTTTCGGCAGCCCGGCCAGATCGACGTAATGAGCGATGGCCTTGGCGTGATCGGCGTTCATGTGCTCGACCATGCTCACTTCGGCCTTGCCGGCGAACGGGTTGGCCAGGGTCAGGTCGTTGACCCAATGAATCGCGCCAAAACCGCCGATGTAACGGTGGCGTACAGGTTCAAGCACCCAGAAATCGAAATCGTGGGCCCGGTGATAACCCTGCGACTCCGGGAAGTAGCGGTAGTAACGCTCGGAAGCAGCGTCAATGGCGGCTTCGTCTTCGAGCTGCTGCGCCTCAGCCAGGTAAGTCAGTCGACCAACGGCTTGAACATCTTCGGCGCCACGTTCGCCGACAAAGAGCGAGCATTTAGGGTCTTTTTGCAGATTATGAGTGTGCTGGGCGATGCGGCTGATCAGGATCAGCGGCCGGCCCAGATCGTCCAGGCAGTACGGAACCACGGAGCCGAACGGAAAACCGGGCATCGATTTGGAGTGCGTCGAGAGCACCCCACGGTATTCCTTGAGGAGCAATTCTCGTGCATGCTTAGCCGCTTCAACGCTCAATTTATGACTCCTTATATAGAATCCGTCAGAAAAACGGACGAGCTGCTGGTGGAAAGTCCCAGCACGCCATCGGGGCAGTTCTCATGTGCAGCCAAGCCAGGTCAGGCGCAGATCGAGAGGCTCTCTAAAGGAAACCACTCAGACCTGCTACCGGGGCATGCGAATGCAACTCACTGACAAAGTAATCATTATCACTGGCGGTTGCCAGGGTTTAGGCCGCTCCATGGCCGAGTATTTCGCAGGCCTGGGCGCGAAGCTGGCGCTGGTGGACCTGAACCAGGAAAAACTCGACGACGCCGTCGCTGCCTGCAAGGCCCAGGGTGTCGAGGCCCGCGCCTACCTGTGCAACGTGGCCAACGAAGAGCAAGTGACCCACATGGTTGCCCAGGTCGCTGAAGACTTCGGCGCGATCCATGGCTTGATCAACAATGCCGGGATCCTGCGTGACGGGCTGTTGCTCAAGGTCAAGGATGGAGAAATGACCAAGATGAGCCTGGCCCAGTGGCAGGCGGTCATCGACGTCAACCTGACCGGCGTGTTCCTGTGCACCCGTGAAGTCGCGGCGAAGATGGTCGAGCTGAACAACAGCGGCGCAATCATCAATATCTCGTCGATTTCCCGCGCCGGCAACGTCGGTCAGACCAACTACTCCGCCGCCAAGGCCGGTGTTGCTGCGGCGACCGTGACCTGGGCCAAGGAACTGGCGCGCTACGGCATTCGCGTCGCCGGCATTGCACCGGGCTTCATCGAAACCGAAATGACCCTGGGCATGAAGCCTGAAGCGCTGGAGAAGATGACTGCCGGGATTCCGCTCAAGCGCATGGGCAAGCCTGAAGAAATCGCCCATTCGGCGGCTTACATCTTTGAGAACGACTACTACACCGGTCGGATTCTGGAGATGGATGGCGGGTTACGGATCTAAGACGCGACAAAGAACAACTGTAGGAGCGAGCCTGCTCGCGAAGGTGTGTCAGGCACCGCGGTGTCGACTGATACACCATCGCGAGCAGGCTCGCTCCTACAGGGATTCGTATTTCAGCTTATTAGTCGTCGCTGACGCTGATATTCGGCATCGCCGGCGTCAATGCTTCCTGCAATACAATCCGTGCGCCAACGTGACGGGCCAGTTCCTGGTAAACCAGGGCAATCGGGCTGTCCGGCTCGGCGATCACAGTTGGTTTTCCGCCATCGGCCTGTTCGCGGATGGCCATCGCCAGCGGCAACGAGGCCAGCAGCTCGACGCCGTACTGATTGGCCAGCTTCACCCCGCCACCCTCACCGAACAGATGCTCGGCATGTCCGCAATTGGAGCAGATGTGCACGGCCATGTTTTCCACCACGCCCAGCACCGGAATGTTGACCTTGCGGAACATTTCCACGCCTTTGCGCGCGTCCAGCAATGCCAGGTCCTGCGGGGTGGTCACGATGACCGCACCAGCCACCGGCACTTTCTGCGCCAGGGTCAGCTGGATGTCACCGGTGCCTGGCGGCATGTCGATGACCAGGTAATCCAGGTCGCCCCACGCGGTCTGGGTCACCAGTTGCAGCAAGGCGCCGGAGACCATCGGCCCGCGCCAGACCATCGGCGTGTTGTCATCGGTGAGGAAGGCCATGGACATCACTTCGACGCCATGGGACTTGAGCGGTACAAACCACTTCTGATCCTTGACCTCGGGGCGGGTGCGCTCGGGGATGCCGAACATGATGCCCTGGCTCGGGCCGTAGATGTCCGCATCGAGAATCCCGACCTTGGCGCCTTCGCGGGCCAGGGCCAGGGCCAGGTTGGCCGCCGTGGTGGATTTGCCCACGCCGCCCTTGCCGGACGCCACGGCCACCACGTTTTTCACGTTCGCCAGGCCCGGAATCTGCGCCTGAGCCTTGTGCGCAGCGATCACACTGGTGATTTCGACCCTGGCACTTGCCACGCCATCCAGCCCCTGAATGGCCATTTCCAGCATCTGCGCCCAGCCACTCTTGAACAGCCCGGCGGCGTAACCCAGTTCAAGCTGAACGCTGACGCGCTCGCCCTGGATGTCGATGTTGCGCACGCACCCGGCGCTGACCGGGTCCTGGTTCAGGTAAGGGTCGGTGTATTGGCGAAGGACGGCTTCCACCGCTGCGCGATTGACGGCGCTCATGGGCAACTCCGAAATCAGGACTGGAAAAGATGATGGGTATCGTACCTGTTCTAAGCGTTCGGCGGGATGTTGAACCTTCACCTGTTACTCATCCAATGAAACAGGCTCACAGGGTGAAAAATATGCGCCGGCGCTTTATAGTGGCCGACCTCCGTTTCATCAAGTAGCCGAGCCCCATGTCCGAGCCACGCAAGATCCTCGTCACCAGCGCCCTGCCCTATGCCAATGGTTCGATCCACCTTGGCCATATGCTGGAATACATCCAGACCGATATGTGGGTGCGCTTCCAGAAGCACCGTGGCAATCAATGCATTTATGTCTGCGCCGACGACGCCCACGGTTCGGCGATCATGCTGCGCGCGGAAAAGGAAGGCATCACCCCGGAACAACTGATCGCCAATGTCCAGGCTGAACACAGCGCCGACTTTGCCGAGTTCCTGGTGGACTTCGACAACTTCCACTCCACTCACGCCGAAGAAAACCGTGAGCTGTCGAGCCAGATCTACCTGAAACTGCGTGACGCCGGGCACATCGCCACGCGCTCGATCACCCAGTATTTCGACCCGGAAAAGAAAATGTTCCTGGCCGACCGCTTCATCAAGGGCACCTGCCCGAAATGCGGCACCGAAGACCAGTACGGCGACAACTGCGAAAAATGCGGCGCGACCTACGCACCGACCGACCTGAAGGATCCGAAGTCGGCAATCTCCGGCGCCACCCCGGTGCTCAAGGATTCCCAGCACTTCTTCTTCAAGCTGCCAGACTTCCAGCAAATGCTGCAAACCTGGACCCGCAGCGGCACCCTGCAAGACGCAGTGGCCAACAAGATCGCCGAATGGCTGGATGCCGGCCTGCAACAGTGGGACATCTCCCGCGATGCGCCGTACTTCGGTTTTGAAATCCCCGACGAGCCGGGCAAATACTTCTACGTGTGGCTGGATGCGCCGATCGGCTACATGGCCAGCTTCAAGAACCTGTGCAACCGCACGCCGGAGCTGGACTTCGACGCGTTCTGGGGCAAGGACTCCACTGCCGAGCTGTACCACTTCATCGGCAAGGACATCGTCAACTTCCACGCCCTGTTCTGGCCAGCCATGCTCGAAGGCGCCGGCTACCGCAAGCCGACCGGGATCAACGTGCACGGCTACCTGACCGTCAACGGCCAGAAGATGTCCAAGTCCCGCGGCACCTTCATCAAGGCCCGGACCTACCTGGACCACCTGTCGCCGGAATACCTGCGTTACTACTACGCGGCCAAGCTGGGCCGCGGCGTCGACGACCTCGACCTGAACCTCGAAGACTTCGTGCAGAAGGTCAACTCCGACCTGGTGGGCAAGGTCGTCAACATCGCCAGCCGTTGCGCCGGCTTCATCAACAAGGGCAATGCCGGTGTGATGGTCGACACCAACGCCGCGCCTGAGCTGACCGAAGCCTTCCTGGCCGCCGCGCCAGGCATTGCCGACGCCTATGAAGCCCGCGACTTCGCCCGCGCCATGCGCGAGATCATGGGCCTGGCGGACCGCGCCAACGCCTGGATCGCCGACAAGGCACCGTGGTCGCTGAACAAACAGGAAGGCAAGCAGGATGAAGTCCAGGCTATCTGCGCCACTGGCGTCAACCTGTTCCGCCAACTGGTGATTTTCCTCAAACCGGTGCTGCCGCTGCTGGCCGCTGACGCCGAGGCGTTCCTGAACGTCGCGCCGCTGACCTGGAACGACCACGCGACCTTGCTCAGCAACCACCAGTTGAACGAGTTCAAGCCGTTGATGACCCGGATCGACCCGGTCAAGGTGCAAGCCATGACCGACGCCTCGAAAGAAGACCTGACCGCCAGCCAGACCGACACCGGCGCAGCCGCACCTGCCGGCAATGGCGAACTGGCCAAGGACCCGCTGTCGCCGGAAATCGAGTTCGACACCTTTGCCGCCGTTGACCTGCGTGTAGCGCTGATCGTCAAGGCGGAACACGTGGAAGGCGCCGACAAGCTGCTGCGCCTGACCCTGGACATCGGTGACGAGCAACGCAACGTGTTCTCCGGGATCAAGAGCGCTTATCCGGACCCGTCCAAGCTCGATGGTCGCCTGACCATGATGATTGCCAACCTCAAGCCACGGAAAATGAAGTTCGGTATCTCCGAAGGCATGGTGATGGCGGCCGGCCCTGGCGGTGAAGAGATCTACCTGCTCAGCCCTGACAGCGGCGCCAAGCCGGGCCAGCGCATCAAGTAAGGTCTGCGGCAAATCGATCCCACAGTCGTGCCTGGCGCGGCTGTGGGATTTTCATGTCTGGCCCATACTGTCTCTCAGGTCTGGCTTCATCTCGTAGGAGTTATCCAGCATCGGATATGGACGATCATGACCGAAATCCTGCTTACGCTTATCAGCACCGCCCTGATCAACAACCTCGTGTTGCACTGGCCGTTGGCCGTCGATCCGCTGTTGGCCGGTCAGCGCCGTCAGGTCCATGCCTTGGGCATTGCGACGACATGTCTGATGCTGGTCGTGGGCATGCTCGGCTACGCGCTCTATCAATGGCTGCTGGTGCCGCTGCATTTGACGACACTGCGTCTGTTTGTGTTTCTGCCATTGAGCGTGCTACTGATCAGCCCACTGCTGAAGTTGCTGACACGGTTGTTTTCGGCACTGCCGTTCGAAGGCCTCTGGCCATTGCTGCTGGGCAATGCCGGCGTGCTCGGCTTGGCCTTGCTCAATGCTCAGGAAGACAAGGGCTTCTTTCACGCCACAGCCTTGAGCCTCGGTGCTGGGCTGGGCTTTTGGCTGGTGTTGAGCCTGTTCACTGATTTGCGTGAACGCACGGCCGACAACGATGTTCCCCTGCCCTTTCGCGGCTTGCCGATCGACCTGATTGGCGCCGGCCTGATCGCAGTGGCCTTTCTCGGATTCAGCGGACTGATCAAAACATGAGTCTGATTCAACTCATCGACGCACTCTTGCCGCAAACCCAATGCGGCAAGTGCGGCCACCCCGGGTGCAAGCCGTACGCCGAAGGCATCGCCAATGGCGAGCCGATCAACAAGTGTCCGCCAGGCGGCAACGAAACCATTAATGCCTTGGCCGAGCTGCTGAAGGTGCCGGTGCTGGAACTGGACATCACTCGCGGCTCGGCACCTGCGCAGATCGCCTATATCCGCGAGGCCGAGTGCATTGGTTGCACCAAGTGCATTCAGGCCTGCCCGGTCGATGCCATCGTCGGCGCGGCCAAACTGATGCACACGGTGATCATCGATGAGTGCACCGGTTGCGACCTCTGCGTGGCACCGTGTCCGGTGGACTGCATCGAAATGCGCCCACTGCTGCCGAACACGGTACTGCCCGTTGTCGGGGGCCTGGCCCTCACACCGCAGGCGCGGCAGGCCCGCACCCTCAAGCGCGATCACGCACGGCGCCGCTTCGAACAACGCAATGCCCGCTTGCAGCGTGAGGAGCAACAGAAAATCGCCGAGCGACAGGCAAGGCAGCGAGCCGCGCAACCTGCCGAGACGACAGCCGACCCGGTGCAGGCGGCCCTCGAACGCGTCCGCGCACAGAAAACCGCCAATGCCGATGCCGCGCTGAAAAAGGCCAAGATCGATGTGGCGATGAGTCGGGCACAGTTGCACAAATCACTGAAGGCCTTTGGGCATCCGCCGACCTTCGAGCAGCAATCGCAGTTGATCGTCCTGCAACAACAGTTCGAAGCCGCCGAACAAAACCTGGCGCAACTGGAAAGCGTCGCCCCATCGGCTCCTGCACCGACGGTCGCAGCTGTGTCGTCAAATGATGCCGATCTGAAACGGGCCAAGATCCAGTTGGCCATGCGCCGCGCCGAACTCAAGAAGGCTCAGGCCAACGAAGCACCGGCGGAGCAAATCGAAGCCCTGGAGCGCGCACTCGGTGAAGCCGAACGCCTGGTGGACGCCCATGCCAGCCCTTGAAGCGGTTGATGATCGCCTGCAACAGGCGATGAAACTGGTGCTGTTGGCCACGCTGCCGGGAATGCTGGTGGCGTTCTGGCTGTATGGCTGGGGCGTGTTGATCAATCTGGTTCTGGCGGCGGCTGCAGCGTTGGCCGTCGAGGCCGCCATCGTGCAATGGCGCAAGCGACCGCCGGGGCCAACCTTGAGTGACGGCAGCGCGTTGGTCAGTGCCACGTTGCTCGCTCTGGCGCTGCCGCCTTACTGCCCATGGTGGCTGACCCTCAGTGCTGCCGCTTTTGCGATGGTGTTTGGCAAGCACTTGTATGGCGGTGTCGGCTCGAATCCCTTCAACCCGGCGATGCTCGGTTTGGCTCTGGTGCTGGTGACCTTTCCCCAACCAATGACCCATTGGCCGTCATCCCATGGCATGGATCTGCTGAGCGGCTTGCAGCAAGTGTTCGGTGCTGGCCATGCGCCGGATGCCTGGGTGCAGGCCACGGCACTGGACAGTCTGCGGATCAACAAAAGCCTGACCATGGATGAACTGTTTGCCGGCAACCCGGCATTCGGCCACTTTGGCGGCCGGGGGGTGGAATGGCTGAACCTGGCCTTTTTGGCGGGTGGAATGTTTCTCCTGCAACGAAGGGTGATCAGCTGGCATGCACCGGTCGGCATGCTGGCCAGTCTGTTCATCATCAGCCTGCTGTGCTGGAACGGTTCGGGTTCCGACTCCCATGGCTCGCCGTTGTTTCATCTGCTGACCGGCGCGACCATGCTGGGGGCGTTCTTCATCATCACCGAACCGGTGTCCGGCGCCAGAAACCCTGGCGCGCGGCTGCTATTCGGCGCTGGAGTGGGGCTTCTGACTTATCTGATTCGTACCTGGGGTGGCTACCCGGACGGCATCGCCTTCGCCGTGCTGTTGATGAACCTGTGCGTGCCGGCGCTGGAGCGGTTCGTGGCGGCCAGGCAACAGCCGGAGGCGCCATGAGCCGGACATCAAGCATCGCGTTTGTGGTGCTTTTGGCCGCACTGGGCCTTGGCGTGACGTACTTCGTGCAGCTCGGCAGCGCGCCACGCATTGCAGCCGAACAGCGCCTGATCGACAGCCGTCATCTGCTGGACCTGATCGCACCGGACAGCTACGACAATCAACCACTCGAACAGCCCATCAGGATCGAAACAACCGCCCTGACCAACAGCACCTTGCTGGGTGGTTTTCTGGCGACCCGGGCCGATCAACCCGTCGCGGTGTTGCTGCGCAGTCAAACCCTTGGCTACGCCGGTGCCATCGACCTGTTGATCGCTGTCGACGCCAACGGCAGGTTGCTGGGCGTCAAAACCCTCAAACAGTCGGAAACACCAGGACTGGGGGCACGGATCGCCGACTGGCCCAATACCTGGCTCCAGGTTTTTTCCGCCAAGTCTCGAACAGACCCCGTTGACAGCGGCTGGGCGCTGAAAAAGGATCAGGGACAGTTCGATCAGATCGCAGGCGCGACCATTACCTCAAGAGCGGTGATCAATGCCGTCCACGATGCCTTGCGCTACTTCGATGAACACCGGCAACAACTGCTCGGAATCCCTGCCCATGGATAACTCATCGACCCTGCGCAACGCCTTGATGCTGACGCCGCTGATCGGCGCCACCCACTCGCTGATGGCCGCACTTGGCCTGTGCCTGATGTTCATGGTGGTGACCCAGTTGTTCAGCCTGGCCATGGGCGCCCTGCGGTCCCGACTGGTCTCGGCGACCCGCTTGCTGGCCAGCATCCTGTTGGCGGCCACGCTCACCAGTTGCGCGGAACTCATGGCACAAGTCTGGTCGCTGCAATGGCAGCAGCATCTGGGGTTTTATGGCGCCCTGATCGCCTTGCAATGCGTCGTACTGGAGCACACCGGGTTCTTTCAGAACGGTTGGCGCCAACGCCTGCGACTCAATGGCCTGTTTGCCACGCTGATGATTGCGCTGGGCCTGCTGCGCGAACTCTTCGGCAACGGAACACTTGGAAACCATCTATCGTGGCCGATCGGCGCAACGCCAACTGACTGGCAAGGCTGGGTGCTGGTGGCTGATGGCGGTCTGCGCCTGGCCACGTTGGTCCCTGGCGGGTTCATACTGCTCGGACTGCTGATCGCCGCCTGGCAGGCTTGGCGCCCCGCGCCCACACATTGATTGCCTTCGAGGAAACGCACCGCCCATGAATGCCGCAAAACGTCTGGAAATATTCCGCAGACTGCACGAGGACAACCCGGAACCAAAGACCGAGCTGGCCTATTCCTCAGCGTTCGAATTGCTGATTGCCGTGATTCTCTCGGCGCAGTCGACCGATGTCGGCGTCAACAAGGCCACAGCCAGGCTGTTCCCGGTCGCCAACACACCGGCGGCGATCCATGCCCTGGGTGTCGAAGGGCTGTCGGAGTACATCAAGACCATCGGTCTGTACAACAGCAAAGCGAAAAACGTGATCGAAACCTGCCGCTTGCTGGTCGAGCGTCACGCTGGTGAAGTGCCACAAACCCGCGAAGAGCTGGAAGCACTGCCCGGCGTCGGCCGCAAAACCGCCAATGTGGTACTCAATACTGCATTCCGTCAGCTGACCATGGCCGTCGACACGCATATTTTCAGGGTCAGCAACCGCACCGGCATTGCTCCCGGCAAGAATGTGGTGGAAGTCGAGAAAAAACTGATGAAATTCGTGCCCAGGGAGTACCTGCTCGACTCCCATCACTGGCTGATCCTTCACGGCCGCTATGTTTGCCTGGCCCGCAAGCCCCGATGCGGGAGCTGCCGGATCGAGGACTTGTGTGAATACAAGCACAAAACCTCCGACGATTGAGGCGCTATTAGGTTTATTGAATTATCGATTGAAAAAATCTTTTTTACCCGCCGGGAGATTGTCGATATAAGGAGCGCCAAAGGCCTTCTTAGCCTGGAGCAACTAAATGAGTACTGGCAAAGAGCAACTGGACGTAGAAGACGACTTCACCACCGCCGAAACCGATGACGCTGAGCCGGTGGTTGAAGTAGCGAAAACCAATCTGAGCAAACGCCGCACCATCGATAACCTGCTGGAGGAGCGCCGACTGCAAAAGCAATTGGCCGATTACGATTTTGACTTATGACACCTGAAAGCCTCCCGAAACGGAGGCTTTTTTCTAAGTGCCATACTCTGGAAGACGCCCCTTGTCGCGCAGTTACGTCATCACACCAGACCATTGCGTTGTGCCAGCTCGATCAGATCGACCAGAGACCGCGCATTTAGCTTGAGCAACAGGCGGGTCTTGTAAGTACTGACTGTTTTATTGCTGAGAAACATTCCATCGGCAATCTCTTTATTGGTCTTTCCTCGGGCCAACTGTTGCAGAACCATCATTTCCCGTCCCGACAAGCGATCAACCATATCGGCCTCACTGGCATTGCCCAAACTGCAACGCACGGTATGCAAGGCTTGGTTAGGAAAGTAACTGTAGCCTGACAACACCGCCTTTATTGCACTGAGCAACTCCGTCAGGTCTTGTTGTTTGCAGACATAACCAGCTGCACCGGATTGCATGCAACGCATCGAAAAATGCCCCGGCGCCTGGGAAGTCAAAATCAGCACTTTCATAGGCATTGAGGTTGAAGACAAACGCGCGATGACTTCCAACCCGTCCAGCTTCGGAATCCCGATATCCAGAATGACAATATCCGGCATAAGTTCACGGGCTAGTTGCAGTGCGTCCACACCATTATCGGTTTCTGCAATAACTTCGTAGCCATGACGTTCCATTAGCATACGTACCGCAAGACGAATGACGGGGTGATCATCCACGATCAGCACTTTATTCATGGGCAAGTCCAATTTTCGCTGTTCGAATTTTTAGAGCCCGCACAATAGCCTAGTCGTTTCACCCATGGCATGTCGCCCCTCCCAGCCACCCACACCAAGAGACATCCCCTACAAACAACACGGATTCCTCCTACAAAAATCCCTCGAACGGAATGAATTGAAAACTGTATCAGCGTCAGTGTGTCGCACTTTCCAGCCGTCACCTCAATCGTTTACGACCAAAATTATCCGAGAGCCAGCCTGAACGGTCGCGCCCTGACAAACATAAACCTCTACCCCTCCGCTAAAACGTAACTGATATTTACGCACTAAACATTCACACCAGAAATATCACACACCAAGCATCCAATTACTCTTACAGCAAATAATATTTTTTGAGCAATCATTAAAACACCACCAACGCTGCAAAAATCGAAGAGCAGCACAACAAACAAATAAAAACGCTTATCAAAACCAGCACGCAATAAAACTCACTACAATAATTACCACACCCACCAACCTCATAAACCATTCGAGAAAAGACAATCCAGCATGAGTACAGAACATGATAAAAAAACGAATCACCAACCCAATGACAATTATCGCGATATTCGCAGCACTCTCTGAAACTTCGGCAGCCGTTTCTCTACCCTTCCTCGACCAAGAGGAAAGAGAACTCTATGTGTGGTTTCTGATCAGCTTTCCGTTTTATTTACTTTTACTTTTTTTCGCGACACTCAACTTCAACTACAAATCCCTTTATGCGCCCTCCGACTTTGAAAAGGGAAAGCACTTCATGAAGGTCATGGATGATGCCGGGCGGCCGGAAAAAAAAGCGTCCGGGAAGTCGTCTGAGAATCCCGCTCTGGAAACGTCAACGAATGACCGGCAGTCAGCTCGAACGCCCTGCGGCGCACAGGACCCGCCAACCGAGATTGGTCTGCAAACCACTGTCTCTGTTCAACATCAGCTTCGGTTACCGGAACTTATAAAAGACCTGTACATCGTTGATGCACGCTGGATGAGCAAGGAGGTCGAGTTTGGAGCGCTGCTGGAAAACCTCCAGAGGCCACGGGAAAAGACGGCGTACGTGATTCTGTTTGTCACTTGTGCCGTTTCGGAGACTTTACTGAAGGCCAGTGCGCTTAAACATTCAAAGCAGGCCAGCAAGCGCAGTGCCGCCTTTCATGTTGCCTACAATCTGGACTCGCACAGGTTGTCGGTCATTGATCAGGCCGGGCAACCGGCGAACAACAACGTGTAGTACAGGTCAGACCATCGAGAAGGAGAAAATCAGGAAATCATCAGCGCAAACGAAAACACCCGACAACGTAGTAACTGGCGTCACACCCCGTTTTCAGGTACCTGACCTCGTCGAGGACGAGGTCAGGTATCCATCACGATTTCAAAGGTCTCAGAACAGCTTCCGGCCTTTGTTCGCCGCAATGCGCATGCGCAGGGCGTTGAGCTTGATGAAGCCCGCTGCATCCGCCTGGTTGTACGCGCCGCCATCTTCTTCGAAGGTAGCGATGTTGGCGTCGAACAGCGAGTCGTCGGACTTGCGCCCAGTGACGATCACATTGCCCTTGTACAGTTTCAGGCGCACAACGCCGTTCACGTTGACCTGGGACGCATCGATCATCTGTTGCAGCATCAGACGCTCAGGGCTCCACCAGTAGCCGGTGTAGATCAGGCTGGCGTACTTGGGCATCAGCTCGTCCTTGAGGTGAGCCACTTCGCGGTCCAGGGTGATCGACTCGATCGCACGGTGGGCACGCAGCATGATGGTGCCGCCAGGGGTTTCGTAGCAGCCACGGGACTTCATGCCCACGTAACGGTTCTCGACGATGTCGAGACGGCCGATACCGTGTTCGCCACCGATACGGTTCAGGGTCGCCAGCACGGTAGCCGGGGTCATTTCGACGCCGTCCAGTGCGACGATATCGCCGTTGCGGTAGGTCAGTTCCAGGTATTGCGCTTTATCTGGAGCCTTCTCCGGGGAGACGGTCCATTTCCACATGTCTTCTTCGTGCTCGGTCCAGGTGTCTTCCAGCACGCCGCCTTCATAGGAGATGTGCAGCAGGTTGGCATCCATCGAGTACGGGGATTTTTTCTTGCCGTGACGCTCGATCGGGATGTTGTGCTTTTCAGCATAATCCATCAGCTTTTCACGGGAGAGCAGGTCCCATTCGCGCCACGGAGCAATCACTTTCACACCTGGCTTCAACGCGTAGGCGCCCAGTTCGAAACGAACCTGGTCGTTGCCCTTGCCGGTGGCACCGTGGGAAATGGCGTCAGCGCCGGTTTCGTTGGCGATTTCGATCAAGCGCTTGGCGATCAACGGACGAGCGATGGAAGTACCCAGCAGGTACTCGCCTTCGTAAACGGTGTTGGCGCGGAACATCGGGAAAACGAAATCGCGCACGAATTCTTCGCGCAAGTCGTCGATGTAGATCTCTTTCACGCCCATGGCCTGTGCCTTGGCGCGTGCAGGTTCGACCTCTTCGCCCTGACCCAGGTCAGCGGTGAAGGTCACGACTTCACAGTTATAAGTATCCTGCAGCCACTTGAGGATCACCGAAGTGTCCAGGCCGCCGGAATACGCCAGAACGACCTTGTTTACGTCCGCCATGCCATCACTCCACGGGGTTCTACGGAAAGCCGTCAAGTCTACCGCTCATGCAGGATAATTTACAGAGGCGCGACAGCTTATGACGACGAAGCGACAGATTCTGTCGAGGGCGCGACGATTACAGCCGAGTCAGGAAGTGGCCGAAGTGGCCGCTTTCGTCACTTGCGGGGCGACTTGTTCCGCTGGGGCTCCGCGCTCCAGGCGCACCGCAACTCGACGGTTCTTCGCGCGGTTGGCGTTGTTGGTGTTAGGCGCCAACGGATAACGCTCGCCATGGAAACGCACGGTGATTTGCGACTCCTGGATGCCGTTGGCCTTGAAGAACTCCAGCACTGCCAGGGCTCGGCGCCGCGACAGGTCGCGGTTGGTCAGACGGTTGCCGCTGTTGTCGGAGTGACCGTCGAGTTCGATGTGATTGACCGTCGGATCGGCCTTCATGTACTCCAGCATCACCTGCAGTTTGGTTTTTGCGGCGCTGTCGAGTTCGATTCCGCCGCCGGGGAAGCCGATTTCGGATTGCTTCACCTGTTCGAAATTCTGTGGCAACAGTTTCGCCACACAACCCTGGTAGTCGGCAAACGCCTTGGTGAACCTGACCGGCAACAAGCGTACTTCCGACACCCGCCCATCCCCCGAGGAATGTCGAACCACCGGACTGCGACCGTCCATCAGTCCGCTGATCAGGCGTCCGGCCTGAACCTGTGAACTGTTGAACAATACGTTGCCGCTGCCGATTCTCACTGTGCCCAGGTTGATATCGTCACGCCCCGGTTGCCACGGCGCGGCAGCGGCCAGCAGCGTCGCCGAGCCACCGCCAATCATCGGGCTGTAGGTTTTCAGACGAAACGTCGCCTGCTCGCCGGCACGGCGCACGAACTCGCCCGAACCGAAGTCAGTAATCGGCTGAGTCAGGCGGCATTCGAACTTGTCACCCTCGACCGTCCACTCAATGCTCTCCAGACGGGTCTGGAAAGTGAGCGCCATCGCGGGAAGGCTGGCAAACACACTGAGCAAGGCTAAAAAACGCTGGCGCACGGGAGGCTCCACTGGCTTCTACAACAAAAAGACCGACACACACATGTTTACGGCATACCTGTTGGATATCGGAAGCTTCCTGCAAAACTTGATAGCGAGTGCCTGCAAGAGTCTTTTCCGGTAGCATTCCCTTGAGTTTGACCCGCCTGGAATCCCCTCATGTCCGACCGCCTGACCCTGCTGCGTCCCGACGACTGGCATATTCATCTTCGCGATGGTGCCGTGTTGACCAATACCGTCGCGGATGTCGCGCGCACCTTTGGCCGCGCCATCATCATGCCCAACCTGGTTCCACCGGTGCGCAACGCGGCCGAAGCCGACGGCTATCGCCAGCGGATTCTCGCTGCCCGCCCGGCCGGCAGCCTGTTCGAGCCACTGATGGTCCTGTACCTGACCGACCGCACCCAGCCCGAAGAAATTCGCGAGGCCAAGGCCAGCGGATTCATTCACGCCGCCAAGCTGTACCCGGCCGGCGCGACTACCAACTCGGACTCTGGCGTCACCAGCATCGACAAGATCTTCCCTGCACTCGAGGCCATGGCCGAAGTCGGGATGCCCTTGTTGGTCCACGGTGAAGTCACCCGGGGCGATGTCGATGTGTTCGATCGCGAAAAAATCTTCATCGACGAGCACATGCGTCGTGTGGTCGAACGTTTCCCGACCCTCAAAGTGGTCTTCGAACACATCACCACCACGGACGCCGTGCAGTTCGTCAACTCGGCTTCGGCCAACGTCGGCGCGACCATCACCGCGCACCACCTGCTGTACAACCGCAACCACATGCTGGTGGGCGGGATTCGGCCGCACTTCTATTGCCTGCCGATCCTCAAGCGCAATACCCACCAGGAAGCCCTGCTCGACGCCGCCACCAGCGGCAGCGATAAGTTCTTCCTCGGCACCGACTCGGCGCCCCACGCCCAGCACGCCAAGGAAGCGGCCTGCGGTTGCGCCGGTTGCTACACCGCCTATGCGGCCATCGAGATGTATGCCGAAGCCTTCGAACAGCGCAACGCGCTGGACAAACTCGAAGCCTTCGCCAGCCTCAACGGCCCCAGGTTCTATGGTCTGCCGGCGAACACCGATAGCATCACCCTGGTCCGCGAAGAGTGGACCGCCCCGACCAGCCTGCCATTTGGCGAGCTGACCGTTATCCCGCTGCGCGCCGGTGAAAAACTGCGCTGGCGCCTGCTGGAGGAACACGCGTGAGTGAAAACCATTTCGACGACGAACTGGAAGGCAATGGCGGCGGAGGCGGCCCTCGTCATCCAATGGCGGCAAGGTTCCGTGGTTACCTGCCGGTTGTCGTCGACGTAGAAACCGGTGGCTTCAATTCGGCCACCGACGCCCTTCTGGAGATCGCCGCGACCACCATCGCCATGGATGAAAAGGGTTTTGTTTACCCGGATCACACCTACTTCTTCCGTGTCGAGCCGTTTGAAGGCGCGAACATCGAAGCCGCTGCCCTGGAATTCACCGGGATCAAACTCGATCACCCGCTGCGCATGGCAGTGAGTGAAGAGTCGGCCCTGAACGATATCTTCCGCGGCGTGCGCAAGGCCCTCAAGGCCAATGGTTGCAAACGGGCGATCCTGGTCGGGCATAACAGCAGCTTCGACCTGGGCTTCCTCAATGCTGCGGTTGCGCGGCTGGACATGAAGCGCAATCCGTTCCACCCGTTCTCCAGTTTCGATACCGCAACGCTCGCCGGCCTCGCTTACGGCCAGACCGTGCTGGCCAAGGCGTGCCAGGCAGCAGACATCGACTTCGACGGTCGTGAGGCTCACTCGGCTCGCTATGACACCGAGAAGACGGCCGAGCTGTTCTGCGGCATCGTCAATCGCTGGAAACAGATGGGTGGCTGGGAAGACTTCAACGACTGAGTGCACTCTCGAATCAATGTGGGAGCGAGCTTGCTCGCGAAAGCGGTGTGTCATTCAACAAAAATGCTGGCTGACACTCCCTCTTCGCGAGCAAGCCCGCTCCCATGTTTCCCATCCGATGAAATCGTCGACCTGTACAGCCATCGCCGGGAAGAGCGCATTTATCCCCGGGCAATCAGGCTCAAATCCCCGAAGTATCCGATTAAAAACAAAAATGCCAGTCAGCTTAACTGACTGGCATTACCCCGCAGGGTGCATCTTTTTCATCCAGAGTCAGCAGATCACTGAGCCGCCTGATTCTCCGACAAAATCAACTTGCCTTCCTTATCCACCGGAATCTGGTTGCCTGGATCACGATCCATGCGCACTTTGCCTTCCTTGCCGTCCAGCGAATACCGCACGTCGTAACCTACAACCTTGTCACTGATGTCGTTGACCGTGTTACAGCGGGTCTGGGTGGTGGTGTAGGTGTCACGCTCTTGCATGCCTTCCTGCACCTTGTTGCCGGCGTAACCACCACCGACAGCACCTGCGACCGTGGCGATCTTCTTACCGGTGCCGCCACCGATCTGGTTACCCAGCAAACCACCTGCCAATGCACCGACCACCGTACCGGCGATCTGATGTTGATCTTTCACCGGCGCCTGCCGGGTGACCGCTACATCCTTGCATACTTCACGTGGAGTCTTGATTTGTGTCTTGACCGGCTCAACGGCGAGTACTTGCGCGTACTCCGGGCCGCTTTTAACCAGGCTGTAGGTGGCCACAGCACCCCCGGCAGTTACACCGACAGCACCCAGTACAGCACCAACCAGCATCGACTTGTTCACATGAACCTCCTGGACCATCACATGCGGAACGTGTCCGCGCTTCTCCCTGCCTTGGAGCACAAAAAAAGGCGCGAGTTCAACTCGCGCCTTTTTCGGACTACATCGCTTAAAGACTTTTCCTTCAAGGACGGTCGTCGACTTCCTTCTCGGTATTGGCCGGAGGAATCAGGTCTTCCGTGCTCAGGTTCAGCCAGATCAGCACCACGTTCGCGATGTAGATCGACGAGTAAGTACCCGCCAGAACACCGATGAACAGGGCGATGGAGAAGCCGAACAGGTTGTCGCCACCGAAGAACAGCAGGGCCGCGATCGCCAGCAAGGTGGAGATCGAAGTCGCCATGGTCCGCAGCAGGGTTTGCGTGGTCGAGATGTTGATGTTCTCGATCAGGCTGGCCTTGCGCAGTACACGGAAGTTCTCACGAACCCGGTCGAATACCACGATGGTGTCGTTGAGCGAGTAACCGATGATCGCCAGTACCGCCGCCAGCACCGTCAGGTCGAAGGTGATCTGGAAGAACGACAGGATACCGATGGTCACGATCACGTCGTGGATCAGGGAAACGATCGCACCGACCGCAAACTTCCACTGAAAGCGAAAAGCCAGGTAGATCAGGATCCCGCCCAGCGCCATCAGCATGCCGAGGCCGCCCTGGTCGCGCAGCTCTTCACCCACCTGCGGGCCGACGAACTCGACACGCTTGACCGTCGCCGGGTTATCGCCGCCGACCTTCTGCAAGGCTTCGGCTACCTGGTGACCCAGTTGTGGGTCTTCGCCAGGCATGCGCACCAGCAGGTCGGTGGTTGCACCGAAGTTCTGCACGACCGCATCGTTATAACCGGCGCTCACCAGCTGCTCACGCACCTTGGAGACGTCAGCCGGACGCTCGTAGGTCAGCTCGATGAGCGTACCGCCGGTGAAGTCCAGGCCCCAGTTCATGCCCTTATGGAAGACACTGAATATTGCCAGTGCGGTAAGGAACAATGTGACGCCGAACGCGAAGTTGCGAACGCCCATGAAGTTGATTGTACGTAACATGGCAGCCCCTTAAATCCACAACTTCTTGAAGTCACGACCGCCGAAGATCAGGTTGACCATCGCGCGGGTCACCATGATGGCCGTGAACATCGAGGTAAAGATCCCGAGGGACATGGTCACTGCGAAGCCCTTGACCGGACCTGTGCCCATGGCAAAGAGGATGCCGCCGACCAGCAAAGTGGTCAGGTTGGCGTCGAGAATCGCGGTGAATGCCCGGCCGAAGCCTTCGTTGATTGCACGCTGCACGGTCATGCCGGCGGCGATCTCTTCACGGATCCGCGAGAAGATCAGCACGTTGGCGTCGACCGCCATGCCCATGGTCAACACGATACCGGCGATACCCGGCAGGGTCAGCGTTGCACCCAGCAGCGACATCAAGGCCAGCAGCATCACCATGTTCACCGTCAGCGCGACGGTGGCGATGAGGCCGAAGAAGCGGTAGATGGCCATGATGAACAGCGAGACGAACAGCATGCCCCACAGCGATGCATCGATACCCTTGGTGATGTTGTCGGCACCCAGGCTCGGGCCAATGGTGCGTTCTTCAGCGAAGTACATCGGCGCCGCCAGACCACCGGCACGCAGCAGCAGCGCCAGTTCGGACGATTCGCCCTGGCCGTTCAGGCCGGTGATGCGGAACTGCGCGCCCAGCGGCGACTGAATGGTCGCCAGGCTGATGATCTTCTTCTCTTCCTTGAACGTCTGCACCGGCACGTCTTTCTCGACGCCGTTGACCACTTGCTTGACGTAAGTGGTAACCGGACGCTGCTCGATGAAGATCACCGCCATGCTGCGACCGACGTTCGAACGGGTCGCACGGTTCATCAGCTCGCCGCCGTGGCCGTCCAGACGAATGTTCACTTCCGGAGTGCCCTGCTCACCGAAACCGGCCTTGGCGTCAGTCACCTGGTCACCGGTGATGATCAGGCCACGCTCGATGAGCGCAGGAGGACGGTTGCCCTCACGGAACTCGAAGGATTCGGAAGTGGCTTTCGAAGCACCAGGCTCAGCGGCCAGACGGAACTCGAGGTTGGCCGTCTTGCCGAGGATACGCTTGGCTTCGGCGGTGTCCTGCACGCCCGGCAGCTCAACCACGATACGGTTGGCGCCCTGACGCTGGACGATCGGTTCGGCAACACCCAGCTCGTTGACGCGGTTACGTACCGTGGTCAAGTTCTGCTTGATGGAGTATTCGCGGATTTCCGCCAGCTTGGCCGGGGTCATCGCCAGACGCAGCACCGGTTGACCATTGAGGTCGGCCGGAACAATGTCGAAATCGTTGAAGTTCTTGCGAATGATCGAACGGGCCTGTTCGCGGGTCGCTTCATCAGAGAAGCCCAGCTGAATGGCGCCATCGAGTTGCGGCAGGCTGCGATAGCGCAGTTTCTCTTTACGCAACAGACTCTTGACGTCGCCTTCGTAGACTTTCAGGCGCGCGTCGAGGGCTTTGTCCATGTCCACTTCCAGCAGGAAGTGCACACCACCGGACAAGTCCAGACCCAGCTTCATCGGGTGCGCAGCGAGGTTGCGCAGCCATTGCGGGGTGGTTTGTGCCAGGTTCAGTGCAACGACGTAGTCATCACCCAATGCCTTGCGCACGACGTCTTTGGCCGGCAGCTGGTCTTCAGCCTTGGTCAGGCGAATCAGCCCACCCTTGCCGCCCTCTGCCAGCGTGGCAGCCTTGACGTTGATCCCGGATTCCTTGAGCGCAGCGCTCACACGATCCAGATCAGCCTGATTGACCTGCAGCGCAGTGCTTGCACCGCTGACCTGAATGGCCGGGTCATCAGGATAAAGATTGGGAGCGGAATAAATCAGACCGATCGCTAGCACCGCCAGGATCAGAATGTATTTCCACAGAGGATATTTGTTCAGCATCACGCCGCCCGTTTATGACGCGGGGCGCCTTGCGCGCCCCGTCGATTGAAAATGAAGTTGAAACTTAGATCGCTTTGAGCGTGCCTTTTGGCAGCGTGGCGGCGATGGCGCCTTTCTGGAACTTCATTTCGACGGTGTCGGAAACTTCCAGAACGACGAAATCGTCGGCCACTTTAGTGATCTTGCCGGCAATACCGCCGGTGGTCACAACTTCGTCGCCTTTCTGCAGGCTGCTCAGCAGGTTTTTCTGCTCTTTGGCGCGCTTGGCCTGTGGACGCCAGATCATCAGGTAGAAGATGACCAGGAAACCGACCAGGAAAATCCACTCGAAACCGCCGCCCATTGGGCCGGCAGCAGGTGCAGCGGCGTCAGCCATGGCATTAGAGATAAAAAAGCTCATTTAGCACTCCAGTTGCAAATGTTGAATCTTGGGGTCAGTAAACTCAGTCCAAAGGCGGCACGGGAAGCCCGCGTTTGGCGTAGAAGGCATCGACAAAGGCGGCCAATGTACCCTGTTGAATAGCCTCGCGCAAACCAGCCATAAGCACTTGATAATGGCGCAAGTTATGGATGGTATTGAGCATGCTTCCCAGCATTTCGCCGCATTTGTCCAGGTGATGCAGATAAGCGCGGGAGAAGTTCTGGCAGGTATAGCAATCGCAGGTCGGATCGAGCGGCGAATCATCATGGCGATGGAACGCGTTACGGATCTTCAGCACGCCGGTATCAATGAACAGATGCCCGTTGCGGGCATTACGGGTTGGCATCACGCAATCGAACATGTCCACACCGCGGCGCACACCCTCAACCAGATCTTCCGGTTTGCCAACGCCCATAAGGTAACGAGGTTTGTCAGCCGGCATCATGCCCGGCAGGTAATCCAGCACCTTGATCATTTCGTGCTTGGGCTCGCCCACCGACAGGCCGCCGATGGCCAGGCCGTCGAAGCCGATCTTGTCGAGGCCTTCCAGGGAGCGCATGCGCAGGTCCTGGTGCATACCGCCCTGCACGATGCCGAACAGCGCCGCCGTATTCTCGCCATGGGCTTCTTTCGAACGCTTGGCCCAACGCAGGGACAACTCCATGGAAATACGGGCGACGTCTTCGTCGGCCGGGTATGGCGTGCATTCGTCGAAAATCATCACGATGTCGGAGCCCAGGTCACGCTGGACCTGCATCGACTCTTCCGGGCCCATGAACACCTTGGCGCCGTCAACCGGGGAAGCGAAGGTCACGCCCTCCTCCTTGATCTTGCGCATGGCGCCCAGGCTGAACACCTGGAAACCGCCGGAGTCGGTCAGGATCGGGCCTTTCCACTGCATGAAATCGTGCAGGTCGCCGTGCTTCTTGATCACTTCCGTGCCCGGGCGCAGCCACAGGTGGAAGGTGTTGCCCAGAATGATTTCAGCGCCAGTCGCCTCGATATCCCGTGGCAGCATGCCCTTGACCGTGCCGTAGGTGCCCACCGGCATGAAGGCCGGGGTCTCGACGGTACCGCGCGGGAAGGTCAAACGACCGCGGCGAGCCTTGCCATCAGTGGCCAGCAGCTCGAAAGACATACGACAGGTGCGACTCATACTGTTTCCTCTGGGCCCGATTCTTTAGGGGCAGTCGGCGCAGGATTACGCGTGATGAACATCGCATCACCGTAGCTGAAAAAGCGGTAACCGTTGTCCACGGCAGCCTTGTAGGCGGCCATGGTTTCGGGATAACCGGCGAACGCCGAAACCAGCATCAACAGCGTGGATTCGGGCAAATGGAAGTTGGTGACCAGGGCATCGACCACATGAAACGGCCGGCCAGGGTAGATGAAAATGTCTGTATCGCCGCTGAACGGCTTGAGCACGCCATCGCGGGCGGCGCTTTCCAGGGAACGCACACTGGTAGTCCCCACCGCCACCACACGACCACCGCGAGCGCGGCAGGCGGCAACGGCATCGACCACGTCCTGGCCGACTTCCAGCCATTCGCTGTGCATGTGGTGGTCTTCGAGCTTCTCGACGCGCACCGGCTGGAACGTACCGGCGCCGACGTGCAGGGTCACGAACGCGGTCTCGACGCCCTTGGTGGCAATCGCCTCCATCAGCACCTGATCGAAATGCAGCCCCGCCGTCGGCGCCGCCACCGCGCCCAAACGCTCGGCGTAGACGGTCTGGTAACGCTCACGGTCGGCGCCTTCATCGGGGCGGTCTATATAAGGAGGCAACGGCATGTGCCCGACGCGGTCGAGCAGCGGCAACACCTCCTCGGCGAACCCCAGTTCGAACAACGCATCGTGCCGCGCCAGCATCTCGGCCTCGCCACCACCGTCGATCAAGATCTTCGACCCAGGCTTGGGCGACTTGCTGGAACGCACATGGGCCAGCACGCGATGACTGTCGAGCACCCGCTCCACCAGGATTTCCAGCTTGCCGCCGGAAGCCTTCTGGCCAAACAGCCGCGCCGGAATCACCCGGGTATTGTTGAACACCATCAAATCGCCGGGGCGCAAATGCTCCAGCAAATCAGTGAATTGACGGTGTGCCAGGGCGCCGCTGACCCCATCCAGGGTCAACAGGCGACTATTGCGACGCTCGGCCAAAGGGTGGCGGGCGATCAGCGAATCAGGGAGCTCGAAGGTAAAGTCAGCAACGCGCATGATGGGGTGTCGTCTAGCAGGGCCGGGAAGTCTAGCGGAAATATCAAAAATTCTCCATGTACCTGATTGACCAGCGGTTATCTCATCTCTATACTTCGCCGCCATTGAGCCCTGATGGCGGAATTGGTAGACGCGGCGGATTCAAAATCCGTTTTCGAAAGGAGTGGGAGTTCGAGTCTCCCTCGGGGCACCAAAATTAAGAAAGGTCTTGCTTTGCAAGGCCTTTTTTTTCGTCTGCAAAAAAGTACCTGACACCCCCCCACCGACAACGCGCCGACCTGTAGGAGCTGCCGAAGGCTGCGATCTTTTGATCTCGCTTTTCTTCCACGCACCCGACACGCGCGGAACATTTCACAAGGATTCCCCCCATGGAATTGCACCTGGAAACCGTCGCCCTCTTCTCCCTCAAGCTGGCTTATGAATCGGAAGATTCAAGCCCGATTTTGCGTGACGATCTGGTGATGGGTGACTACCAGCGGGATGTGTTTGAGTTGCTGGTGCGGCGGGGGGATGTTGAGGCGATTCAGTTGAAGGTGGATGAGTGTGTGGGGTTGGCGTTGGAGGCTATTGGTGGTGTTGATAAGCCGCTGGGGCGGGAGTTGCGGAGGTTGGCGGGTGAATTTGCTGGGATTCAGACTATGGAGCAGCTTGATGTCCCGCTCACTGCGCTCAAGGATTATCTGAAAGACATTCAATGAATGAAGGCGGGCGACCTACAAAGCAGGAACGCCCGATAGCCGGACCGACGTCGGAAGCCCGCCTATTCCAATAATAAATCTGTCCGCTTTCCCAGTACCTTTCCCGTCTTTTTTGTCAGAAAGTAGTGATATAGTTAAACTAAATATTAGCTTGTGGAGATTGCAATGGATGCTGAAAAAATAATAAGCCTACCGAAACATCACAAAAGGACTTTTGTTGCCCTACTTATTGCTTTGTTTTTAATTTCTTTATTTGTCACTTATCTTATGGGTGAGACTACCGTAACAGCCATACTAAAAGATCAGGCCAAATCAATTTCTTCAGCCCTAATAACCGCCCTATTCGGGTTTATCATCATCGTGCCATTCATGCCTACGCCGGAAAAGGGTGAAAGCATTGAAATCCCTCCCGGAAAAATAACTAAAGAATTTGATCTATTACTTGAGTCCGCTAACCGTTGGCGATACAAAGGCAATTTTGGAAGGTACCTGCGAGGAAAAGTATTGCCCACATTATCGGCAAAGCAGAACATCCATGTAATCGCCTGTCTTATCGATCCAGATGACAACGATCTTTGCGAGTTGCACGCTGAATACAGAGCCGGAATAAACGCCATAGATAAGGGTACGAGATACACAGCTGATCTTGTGGCGACTGAAGTGGCAGTTACAATAATTATCGCCTCATGGTACGCCACTAAAAAAAATATGGCTATTGAGGTTTATCTAAGCAAATCATTTGACCCTATCCGTATTGATTCAAATGATGAAGCGATGATTTTAACTGTTGAGGATCGGAGAAGCCCGGCTCTAAAAATCTCAAAAAAACATTTTACCTATGAGCATTTCGAACTCCAAATGAGAACGGCTAAAGATCAGTCTCGAAAAGTCGATCTAACAGGGATGCGCAAAAACATTCAGATTGGCGAGATCCAAGAAATCGACGTCATTTCCGTGATGAACAATGCTGAGCTGTCCGATCTATGTCGCCGCCTAGGTTCGGAAAACATCCTATCTGCCTGCATTAAATCGAAGAACCCTTATGAAAATTAATGCCGTCGAGCACTTAAGCTTTCTTGAAGATAACATTTATCAATTATCACAAAGTAGCACTCCGCTTTGGCATCCACTCGGTTTTGTTTCGTGCCTTATTTCGTCCAAAAAAGGCGAATATGATATTCGAGTTCACTATTGGCCGAGTGGGAATCGTAGAACAAAAAACCCAAACTGGCCAATACATACACACTCTTATGCTTTGTCCAGTTTGGTGCTGGCAGGTAACGTTAGGGATATTCAGTATCGTACTGTGGATGGAAGTGAACATTCAGCCTACAAGGTAAACTACTTTGATGGCGGCTCTGAGATCGTGAAAACTGGGGCAACCTTGGCTCTATCAGAATCTGTGAATAGAGTTCACGGTTCAGGAGGGCAATACCGCGTAGAACAGGGTGTATTCCATCAAAGTTTGGTCGAACTAGACGAAAAGGCGGTGACCCTGGTTGCGTTAAGTGAAATGAGTGGCAACGCGCCTCTTGTGCTGGGAACAGATGCAGAAGTTCGATATCCATATGAAAGGGTACCATTTGACAGAAATACTTTCTGGACTGAGGTTAGGGATGCAATTGCCTCCATGAGGTCGTTGAGTTAAATACATCGCACTTATTCCTAACCGCTTGATACGGTCCTTTATTGGTCGATAGCGTGCTTCGAGCTTATCGGCTACCCATTCCAAATAGAGGCCCAGTTCAGGCTAGCACCTCAGTTCGCCCCCCCCGCCGAGGTGTAAACAATACTCTTACTTAGATATCGGACAAAGTAAATTCCCAACGGAAACCCTTTAATGTCAATCGTATGAATGTGTGAAAACTGGGACAAATTGATTCCCGTTAAATGAATGTAAACAAGTGAAAAAATGACAAAAAATTGGACCACGGATAATAAATCTGCTTCCTATCCACTAAATGGAAGTACAGCTTGAAACTGTTGCCCACTTCCCCCTCAAATTGGCTCATGAGTCGGAAGGCCAAAGTCCGATTTTGCGGGATGATTTGGTTATGGAAGAAAGGGGACAGATTTATTTCTCTTAGCCGGAAAATAAATCTGTCCCCTTTTAGCCCGCTGCTGGCTGTGCGCGCGAGCCAGGACGGCGCCAATCAGCACGCCGAGCACCACTTGGGCAAGCTGAGCCAGCGCCGGAGTCGGACCCGAGCAGCCTCGGTGTGATGGTGCTGAAGCGCCTGCGCAAGAGATCCGGCGTTCCCCATAACATAGTTTACGGTGAGATTTAGTTTTATTTATCGAATGAATGCCGAATAAATATAACTATATAAAAGGACTAAACGCTTTCGCCATTACATCTCTCAACGCTTGCGGAACACCCTCCCAGCTTTCGTTCCAGCTTAAAGTTTCCTTATATGCTTTGAACGGCTTTTCTGAGTTAGGGGCGGGATAGCCCATTAAGTCTTCTACGCACTCATGAAGCATAATAACTTTCTCGTTATCTCCAACAGCATCGGCTATTGGCTGGTTGAATATTTCGGCGCCAGCGGTGCCTTGATCTCTATCATGAATTACAAAAAAATTAACATTTAACGCATTAAGGTATTTAACCAGCCCTATGATTGCAGCCTTGCCTCTGGCCTTAACTATTTCGCTTCCGGACAACACTTTAGCTCGAAGCTCCGGAGTCATTCGACGGATCGCTTCCTTTATTAGAACTTCTTCAGTATCGCCTTCTACTACAATAACCTTGCGAGTAAAAAATATTCGTGATACGTGATCATCAAGCTTGATTAGCATCTTTACTTGATCTTTATCGTTTTCCTGAAGCTCTCGAAACTTCTCAGAAACGGAGAAGGCATATATTGTGGAGTGGCCTTGTTCATAATGGAACCGATTTAAAACCTGTCTAGGTTTTCTAGCCAAATCGATTAAGTACGGTGAGTGGGTGGTAGCTACTATTTGAGACGTGCCGCCAGAAAGCTCGTAAATCAAATCACGCATTTGGTTCGCTGCGCTTGGATGAAGAAATATTTCGGGCTCTTCAAAGCCTATTATTAGTCCACGATCATCATTACCTCCCCTTTTTTTGAGCCATTGTTGGCGGAACCGCAGAAGCCCAAATACTGCAGCCCGCACCATTCCAGTTCCTTGGTTAGCGATGCTAGTGCGGATGTTACTCGACATCTCAATTGCGAAGACCGGATTCAGAGACTCCGGTCCGGAAAGATCTGCAGAAGCAAAAATTCTGGACTCTGGAAATACTCCGCTCAGAACTTTATTCAGCTCTAGCATCATTTTTCCGAACTCCGAGGCCGCGTCGGAAGGATCTAGCTCTTTTGCTAGGAGATTTAGACTATGTTGAGCGGTTTTGAAGTGTTCGGAGGTTTCTCTAACATCCTTGAAGAGCTCATTAAGAGTTTTATGTAGAACACCAGCTTTGTCGAACTCATGAGCTGACGATTCGGCAGGTATAAGCAAAAAGTTAGGTAATTTTGATAATACTACCCCGCTAATTCCGCCAGGATTTTTGTCCCAAACCTCATCCTCTGAAATACCCCAAATCTCGTCAATTAACTCCAACTTAGTACGATCGGCAGCGCTAATTTTTTTATCCACATCTTTGAATAACTCTTGAACAACACCTTCGTCAACGCCTCGCTCTAACAGGTCCAATGGCTTAATTATTGCTGCAAAATCAGGATTGAGAGTACGAGCAAAAGATTTTAGTTCGGTAATTACACTTTCCCCAAGGGTGTAAGTTTTTCGGTAAAAGATACTCTTTCCTGTTTCGCCTGATTCACCTGGATCATAGTTAAAGACTCTTCCTTTGAACCCTCTCCAATCGGAGGACTGGTCAGGCACATCACGAAACTCAGCTTCCAATGTGATGGTCTTACAAGAAATCTTATTTTCGCCTGTTTCAGGATCAGCTTCTGAGCAGTAGAAAGATGGGTCCATTACCGTTTTAGCCGAAAGCAGCCATTCCACCGCCTGCAATACAGAACTCTTCCCCGCATTGTTCGCCCCAATTAAGAACGTCGCTTCGCCAAATTCAACAGTAGCGGAATGGATGCGCTTGAAACCAGCTATTTCTAATCTATGGAGTCTCATTTTAATCATTCCCTGAAGTGATATCCGCTTGATATCTAAATGGCATCATGAGCCAAATCTACGAAGCATGACAATCGGTGTAAGTAAATAAATTGAATCGCCATTAATTTCGTAAACGCATCTGAATGACTGCTATTGGCTGTGGATTCAACCGGCCGCCACACGCGTAACGAACAAATCGAGGACAGAACACATCTTTCGTCGCGGGTGGTTTGGGATCGAGGCCTCCGGAGGTTGCAGGAGAAGGAACTGCACGATACCCTTCCAACCGTCGCTGCCAATTCAGCGACC
The DNA here is from genome assembly GCF_057839025.1 of Pseudomonas sp. KH_046_1. NCBI lineage: Bacteria > Pseudomonadati > Pseudomonadota > Gammaproteobacteria > Pseudomonadales > Pseudomonadaceae > Pseudomonas > Pseudomonas sp. KH_046_1. Next base: position 1,095,410 of record NZ_CM174481.1, on the reverse strand, counting down.
GGGTGTGGTAACCCGAGTTATTCAAGGCGCAACAGCGCCCCAATCACGTCATCAGGCGCTTTTTTTATGTCTGCGGCGTGAGTTATGGCGGCTGTGCGTGGGACGCCCTCGGGCGTGCCGGTTTCCTTGATTCCCGGTTTACCACCCTGCGCACAGCTGTCACCCATTCGTGTGGTAACGAACGTGGCAGCTCCTCATATCAAGGAGTTGGATAATGCGCAGTATCAATCCGTTTGAAATTTGGCTTTTCCCTCTACGCAGTTCACAAGCGCGTAACGCCTTCCCCCATTGCCTCTCCATCCTCGGAGGTGGCCAATGACTGAACAATCTGAGCTCAAAACCATTGGCCTGACACCCGCCATCTACTGTGCGGATCAAGCGCTGTTTCACGTCACTCGCGGGGTTCCTCTTGGTGATGCGTTGTCCATGGCTTCCGATTTTCTGTTCCTGGCCAAGACGCTCACTGAAGACGCTGCTTATGCCAGAGACACTGACCGTCATGCTTGGGCTGCGCATTATTTGACTTCGATGAGTAAGGCGTTGGTGGATGATGCGGTGAAGGTGCTTACTCGGGATCGGGCTTGTGCATCGACTTCTATGCGGGCGGGGGCAAAGGCTGAAGGTTAGTGGTTGAGGCCTGTGGGGTGTAGATGGCTTGTGATGGTAGTAGTTGATTCAGCATTGATGTTGGCTGGGCTGGCGCTATCGCGAGCAAGCTCGCTCCCACAGGGATTGCGGTGAGCTGACAGGCATTATTTGGCCCGACTCGGTGACTCGGTTGTGATTGCGGTGCATCTTCAGCATTGATGGTGGCTGGGCTGGCGCTATCGCGAGCAGGCTCGCTCCTACAGGGATTGCGGTGGGCTGACGGGCATTGTTTGGCCTGAGTGGGTGAGTGGTTTGCGATTTCGGTACACCTAAGTATTGATGCTGGCTGGGCTGGCGCTTTCGCGAGCAGGCTCGCTCCTACAGGGGTTTAGATTCTGGCGCCACTGCTAGCATGCAAAAAATGGGGACCGAGTAGTTTATGGATTTATTTTCGAGATCAATCCAACCATCGTGACCGCAGTCTGAAGTCAGGTATCAGAGTTGGACTCAAGTTCGCCTTGAGTTTTCACACCGAACAACTGGTCGGCTATCCGCCGACCGCGCTCTAACCCTTCCTCCGTTAACCAAATTGATTTGTTCCTGTTCACCGGATCACTGATGAAACCATGTTCATGCAATCGGCTCATGACCTCGAAGTCGAACCCTTTCCAGGCGTTGCCGCTGTCGGAACTGAAGGTTGCCAACAGGGCAAGCACGGCGTCTTCAATGAGTTTTTCGTCGTATTCCATGATCATTGCTCCGCTCATATTCAATAGCTATCGTCGGGTCTGTGATGGGCGTTCCATTCCGCCTCTGACTTCCATAAAAAACATAAGAATAGTGCGTTCAACCAGGTGGCGCCGGTGAGTCGTCCCACGGTTTATAGCCAACTATTCAACTGAGCAGGTATCGCCAGGTAACTGATTCAGCATTGATGGTGTCTGGGCTGGCGCATTCGCGAGCAGGCTCGCTCCCACAGGGGATACGTCAACGCATCTGCTCCGTAGAATTGCCCACGGTTCTGATGCTTCTTCTGCCCTGTAATGCTTGCTATACATCAGTCATCGACAAGCCCTCCGGGCATTAGGCCGGTGTGTGAACGCCCCTTGCGGCGCTCATCTAGACTTAGTGGATAGTCGTAGGCAGAACCGAGCACGTCGCTTTGGTGCAGGTCGATCAATGGCCGCGTGGCAAGCTGCCCTTTATGCCCAGTAGAGGTGCGGCGAAGACCGTGCCGGGCACAACAAGATGCCCATTCAGGGTGCCCTGGCCGACGGTCTGTAGATGCCACGATACCGTGACGTGGTGTGAATGCCGCAGCCGACACTTTCGGACAACCGACGACCTTCTGGTTTGTCCGTGACCGTGAGGATTGCTGAATGCCTGATGAGTTGTTGCACCTGCCTGTGGTCAACAGTCTGCTGGAGCGCCATAAGGGCACCCCGGGTGCGCTGTTGCCCATTCTTCATGATATTCAGGAGCGCATCGGTTACATCCCCGATGTCGCCGTCCCCGAGATTGCCCATGCCCTCAACCTGAGCCAGGCCGAGGTTCGTGGGGTGATCAGTTTTTACCATGACTTCCGTACCGCGCCGCCCGCGCGGCATATCTTGCGGCTGTGCCGGGCCGAGTCGTGCCAGAGCCGTGGCGCCGAGCAGCTTGCCGCGCAGTTGCGCGAGCGTCTGCAACTGGACGATCACGGCAGCAGCGCCGATGGCAGCATCAGTTTGCGCCCGGTGTATTGCCTGGGTGCCTGCGCCTGTTCGCCCGCTCTGGAGCTGGATGGCCGGGTGCATGCGCGGCTCAGTGCCGAGCGGCTGGATGCGTTGCTTGACGCTTGCCGGGAGGACGCGTGATGCCGACTCTTTATCTGCCTTGTGATTCCCTTGCCCGTGCCGTGGGTGCCGATGAGGTGGCGGTGGCCTTGATCACGCTGGCTCAGGAACGCAATCTGCCGCTGGAGTTGCAGCGCACCAGTTCCCGTGGCCTGTATTGGCTGGAACCGCTGCTGGAAGTGGACAGCCCGCAAGGTCGGATCGGCTTTGGGCCGCTAACTGCTGCGGATGTTCCGTCGGTGCTTGATGCGCTGCAAGGCGAGCCGTCCGCTCATCCACTGGCCTTGGGCCTGGTGGAGGAATTGCCTTATCTGAAGACTCAACAACGCCTGCTGTTTGCCCGTGCCGGCATTACCCGGCCGCTGTCGCTAGACGACTATCGGGCACATGGTGGTTTCGAGGGTTTGACCCAGGCCATCGCCATTGGCGGTGAGCAGACCGCGACGGCGGTGTTCGATTCAGGCCTGCGTGGCCGTGGCGGCGCGGCTTTCCCGGCCGGGATCAAGTGGCGCACGGTCCGCGGCACTCAGGCTGCGCAGAAGTACATCGTGTGCAACGCCGACGAAGGCGACTCCGGCACTTTTGCCGACCGCATGTTGATGGAAGGCGACCCTTTCCTGCTGATCGAAGGCATGACCATTGCTGGCATTACCGTCGGCGCCACCTTCGGCTACATCTATGTCCGCTCGGAATATCCGGATGCCGTGGCCACGCTGCGTGCAGCGTTGAACATCGCCCGAGATGCCGGTTACCTGGGCGCCGATGTCGGCGGCAGCGGACTGGCCTTTGATATGGAAGTGCGCGTCGGGGCCGGGGCTTATATCTGCGGTGAAGAAACCGCGCTGCTGGACTCCCTCGAAGGCAAGCGCGGGATCGTTCGCGCCAAGCCGCCGATTCCGGCGTTGCAGGGGTTGTTCGGCTTGCCGACGCTGGTGCACAACGTGCTGACGTTGGCCTCGGTGCCGCTGATTCTGGCCAAGGGCGCGCAGTTCTATCGCGATTACGGCATGGGTCGTTCCCTGGGCACCATGCCCTTCCAGTTGGCGGGCAATATTCGTCGCGGCGGTCTGGTGGAACGGGCCTTTGGCCTGACCCTGCGGGAACTGGTGGAAGACTACGGCGGCGGTACCGCCAGTGGCCGGCCGCTGAAGGCTGCGCAGGTGGGCGGCCCGCTCGGCGCCTGGGTGCCGCCCTCGCAATTCGACACGCCGCTGGATTACGAAGCCTTTATGGCCATCGGTGCGATGCTCGGTCACGGTGGTGTGGTGGTGGCTGACGACACCCTGGACATGGCCCGCATGGCGCGCTTCGCCATGCAGTTCTGCGCCGAGGAATCCTGTGGCAAATGCACGCCTTGCCGTATCGGTTCGACCCGTGGCGTCGAGGTGATCGACCGCCTGCTGGCCGCGCCCGACCAGAGCGGTCGTGATGAGCAGGTGATCATCCTCAAGGACCTGTGCGACACCCTGCAATACGGTTCGCTGTGCGCGTTGGGCGGCATGACGTCTTATCCCGTGGCCAGCGCCCTCAAGCACTTCCCCGCTGACTTCGGTCTGCAAGCCTCGGAGGCCGAACAATGATCACTCTCTTCGACCCGAAAACCGATATCGACCTGGGTACGCCGGCTCGCGACAGCCAGGTGCAAGTCACCCTGAACATCGACGGCCGCAGCATCAGCGTGCCCGAAGGCACCTCGGTGATGCGCGCCGCTGCGTTGCTGGGCACCACCATTCCCAAACTCTGTGCCACCGACAGCCTGGAAGCCTTCGGCTCCTGCCGCATGTGCCTGGTGGAGATCGATGGCATGCGCGGTTATCCGGCGTCCTGCACCACGCCGGTCAGCGAAGGCATGAGCGTGCACACCCAGACGCCCAAGCTCGCGACCCTGCGCCGCAACGTCATGGAGCTGTACATTTCCGATCACCCGCTGGACTGCCTGACCTGCTCGGCCAACGGCAACTGCGAGCTGCAAACCGTCGCCGGCCAGGTTGGCCTGCGGGAAGTGCGTTATGGCTATGAAGGCGAGAACCATCTGGAGGACGTGAAAGACACCTCCAACCCCTACTTCGACTACGACCCGAGCAAGTGCATCGTCTGCAACCGCTGCGTGCGTGCCTGTGAAGAAACCCAGGGCACCTTTGCCCTGACCATTACCGGGCGCGGTTTTGAATCCCGCGTGGCCGCCGCCGGTGGCGAGAACTTCCTCGACTCGGAATGCGTGTCCTGCGGCGCCTGTGTGCAAGCCTGCCCCACCGCGACGCTGATGGAAAAAAGCGTGGTCGAACTGGGCCAGCCCGAACGCAGCGTGATCACCACTTGCGCCTATTGCGGCGTGGGCTGCTCGTTCCGTGCCGAGATGAAAGGCGACCAACTGGTGCGCATGGTTCCGGACAAGAACGGCCAGGCCAACCACGGCCACTCCTGCGTCAAGGGGCGCTTCGCCTGGGGCTACGCCACCCACCCGGACCGCATCACCAAACCGATGATCCGCAAAAACATCAGCGACCCTTGGCAGGAAGTCAGCTGGGATGAAGCGGTGACTTACGCCGCCAGCGAATTCCGTCGGCTGCAGCAAAAATATGGCCGAGATTCCATCGGTGGCATCACCTCCAGCCGCTGCACCAACGAAGAAACCTATCTGGTGCAAAAACTGGTGCGCGCCGCCTTCGGCAACAACAACGTCGACACCTGTGCGCGGGTCTGCCACTCGCCGACCGGCTATGGCTTGAAGCAAACGCTTGGCGAGTCCGCCGGCACCCAGAGTTTCGACTCGGTGATGCAGGCCGACGTGATCCTGGTGATGGGCGCCAACCCCAGCGACGCCCACCCGGTGTTCGCCTCCCAGCTCAAACGCCGCCTGCGTGAAGGCGCGCGGCTGATCGTCATCGATCCACGGCGCATCGATCTGGTGGATACGGTGCATGCCCGCGCCGAGTATCACCTGGCCCTGCGCCCCGGCACCAACGTCGCCATGCTCAATGCGCTGGCTCATGTGATTGTCACTGAAGGACTGCTCAACCAGGCCTTTATCGACGCCCGTTGCGAGGGTAGCGATTTCGCGATCTGGAGTGAGTTCGTCAGCCGTGCGGAAAACTCGCCGGAAGCCCTTGGCCCTGTCTGCGGTGTACCCGCTGCCGACATCCGTGCTGCGGCGCGTTTGTACGCCACCGGTGGCAATGCGGCGATCTACTACGGCCTGGGCGTCACCGAACACAGTCAGGGCAGTACTTCGGTGATGGGCATCGCCAACCTGGCCATGGCCACCGGCAACATCGGCCGCGAAGGCGTGGGCGTGAACCCGCTGCGTGGGCAGAACAACGTTCAGGGCTCCTGCGACATGGGCTCTTTCCCCCACGAGTTGCCTGGCTACCGGCACATCTCCAACGAGGTGGTACGAGCGCAGTTCGAACAGGCCTGGAACGTCACCCTGCAACCCGACCCGGGCCTGCGCATCCCCAACATGTTCGAGTCGGCCCTGGCCGGCAGTTTCAAGGGCCTGTATTGCCAGGGCGAAGACATCGCCCAGAGCGATCCGAATACCCAGCACGTCACCGCCGCTTTGTCGGCCATGGAGTGCGTGGTGGTGCAGGATATTTTCCTCAACGAAACCGCGAAGTTCGCCCACGTGTTCCTGCCGGGCTGCTCGTTCCTGGAAAAAGACGGCACCTTCACCAACGCCGAGCGACGCATCTCCCGGGTACGCAAGGTCATGGACCCACTGGGTGGCAAGGCCGATTGGGAAGGCACCGTGGCCCTGGCCAATGCCCTCGGTTACCCGATGAATTACCAACATCCATCGCAAATCATGGATGAAATCGCCAGCCTGACGCCGACCTTCACCAACGTCAGCTACGCCGAACTGGACCGCCACGGCAGCCTGCAATGGCCGTGCAACGCCGAGGCACCGGACGGCACGCCGACCATGCACATCGAAGAGTTTGTGCGCGGCAAGGGGCGCTTCATGCTCACCGGCTACGTGCCCACCGAGGAAAAGGTCAACAGTCGTTATCCGCTGCTGCTGACCACCGGGCGCATCCTCAGCCAGTACAACGTCGGCGCCCAGACCCGGCGTACCGAAAACGTCGCCTGGCATGACGAAGACCGCCTGGAAATCCACCCGACCGACGCCGAGAGCCGTGGCATCAACGAGGGTGACTGGGTCGGCATCGGCAGCCGCGCCGGCCAGACCGTGCTGCGTGCGCGGATCACCGAACGGGTCGCACCCGGCGTGGTGTACACCACCTTCCACTTCCCGGAATCAGGCGCCAACGTGATCACCACCGACAACTCCGACTGGGCCACCAACTGTCCAGAGTACAAGGTCACCGCCGTGGAGGTCAGCCGCGTTTATCACCCTTCGGAGTGGCAGAAGCGCTTTCAGGAATTCAGTGATGAACAACATCGCCTGCTGAAGGAACGTCGGCACACCGAGAAAGCCGAGGTGCGTAAATGAGTACGGACAACCTGATCAAGATGGCCAACCAGATCGCCCAGTACTTCGCCAGCCAGCCGGACCAGCAACAGGCGGTGCTCAGCGTGCGTAATCATATGCAGATGTACTGGGCGCCGAGTATGCGCAAGGAGTTGTTGGCCTGGCAGACGGAGCATCAGGGGGCGGACTTGCACCCGCTGGTGCAGGCGGCGGTGACCGGGGCGGGGTGGGAGGCTTAGCCTGCTGGCTGCAAAAAACTGTGGGAGCGAGCTCGCGATGAGGGCTTAACATTCAGCATTTTTGCTGGCTGATACACCGCCATCGCGAGCAAGCTCGCTCCCACAGGGTTCGTGTCGTATACGAGTGTTGTAATCGACGCATAAACCTGTGGGAGCGGGCTTGCCCGCGATGGGGCCGGCACATTCAACATCAAGCTGACTGAGCTGACGCCATCGCGAGCAAGCTCGCTCCTACAGTGTTATTCCTCCCCCTTCCTCGCCGCCGACACGGTCACTTCAATCGCCCGGACGCTGATCGCCGCGAATGTCGCGGTCATCAGCACGCCGTTGAAACCCAGCAGGATCGCCAGCACTCGCGAGACACCCAGCTTGGGCACTAGTTCTCCGTAGCCGATGGTCAGCCCCGTCACGAAGGCGAAGTAGACACCGTCATCAGGACTCCATCCTTCCAGTTGGGCGATGATGAGGCCAATCGCAACAATCACTAACAGCAGTACCGAGAAGATCGGCCACACCACTTTGAAATAGAACCAGACGGCTTTGTAGAACTCTTTGCGGACGTTTGATGCACGGGCGAGGTTCATGTCGTGGGCTTCCTGGGGTTTGACTGGCCGGCAGTTGGATGCACGGCGGTTCAATACCCCGTTCAGCTTGGCACAAGCGTTGAATACTGCGACCAACGGGGCGTTATCTTTGGCGAGGACTATGACAAAGATGACGCCCCGCAAACTATCCAAAAACCGCCTGGCACCGGTGATTTTCTGTAGGAGCGAGCTTGCTCGCGATGGTCGTAAACGATTACGCGTGTTTACTGGTTAAACGCGGCGCCCTCAAGTCCATCGCGAGCAGGCTCGCTCCTACAATTAAGTTGCGACCATCGGGGACGGTGGCAGGTTTACCCCTCAGTTCGCTTCAGTTTCCCGAATCAGCTTCTTGTTGATCTTGCCGACGCTGGTCTTGGGGATTTCGGTCACGAACTTGAACTGCTTGGGGATCGCCCATTTGTTGATGCGCCCGCCGTCAACGAAGGCTTGCAAATGAACCTCCAGAATCTTGCGGTCGAGGTATTGCCCCGGTTCGCACACGACCATGGCCATCGGCCGCTCACCCCATTGTTCGTCAGCAATGCCCACCACGGCGACAGACATCACGCCCGGGTGTTCGCTGATCAGGCTCTCCAGTTCCAGGGAGCTGATCCACTCGCCGCCGGTCTTGATCACGTCCTTGATGCGATCCTTGATTTCTACGCCGCCCAATGGGTCGATCGAGGCCATGTCGCCGGTGTGCAGCCAGCCGTTGTGCCACAGCTCCGCGCCTTTGTCCGGGGCTTTCAGATAGCCCTGGGTCAGCCACGGCGCGCGCACCACGATCTCGCCCAGGGACTCGCCGTCATGGGCCACGTCATTGCCCTCGGCATCGATGATCTTCAGATCAACCAACGGCACCGGGGTGCCGGTCTTGATCCGGATCGGCAGTTGCGCTTCGGCGGACAGTTGCAGGTCTTCATCGCGCAGGTACGTCAGGCACAGCAACGGACAGGTCTCGGACATGCCGTAGCCGGCGTGCACCACCATGCCTTTGGCATTGGCTTCGCTGGCCACGCCCAGGGTCAGCGCGCTGCCGCCCAGGAGCATTTTCCAGCCGTCGAAACGGGTCGCCTTGCCTTCTTCGCAGTTGAGGATCATCTGCAAAATGGTCGGCACGCAGTGGGAGAAGGTCACCTTCTCTTCACGGTACAGCTTGACCAGGCTGTTGGGTTCGTAGCGGCCGGGGTAGACCTGCTTGATGCCCATCAGCGTCGCGACATACGGCACGCCCCAGGCATGCACATGGAACATCGGCGTGATCGGCATGTACACATCGTCGGAACGCAGCAGCGGCTGGCCCTGATAGGCGCCCAGGGTGCCGACGGCATTCAGGGTGTGCAGCACCAGTTGCCGGTGGCTGAAGTACACGCCTTTCGGGTCGCCGGTGGTGCCGGTGGTGTAGAACAGCGTGGCGACCGAGTTCTCGTCGAAATCGGGGAAGTCGTACTGGTCCAGGGCCAGGGACAGAAGGTGCTCGTATTCGCCCAGCACTGGCAGCGAGGTCGTGGTCGCCTCGTCGTCGGTGAGCTGCAGGTAGCCTTTTACGGTTTCCAGCCGACCGTGGATCTGCTCGACCAAGGGCAGGAAATCATCATGCACCAGCACCAGGTCATCCTCGGCGTGGTTCATGGTGAACAGTACCTGCTCCGGCGACAGGCGAATGTTCACCGTGTGCAACACAGCGCCGATCATCGGCACGGCGAAGAAGCATTCCAGGTAGCGGTGGCTGTCCCAATCGAGCAGGGCCACGGTGTCACCGGCCTTGACCCCCGCCGCCGTCAGCGCATTGGCCAGGCGGCGAATACGCTTGTTGAGGGTCTGGTAGCTGTAGCGCAGCTTGTCGGCGTAGACGATTTCCCGGCCCGGCTCGTAGCGCACGCCGGACAGCAGCAATTGCTTGATCAGCAAGGGATAGGCATAAGCGCCGTCGGCGGGTGGAATTATTTTTGTCGCCATCATGATTAAGGTTCCTTGTCCTTTCGATCAGAACTGATCGGCTTGCAGCTCGTAGAGGCAGTCGCTGCCGGCCTTGGCCGATGCGCTCAACGAGTGGATACGCGGCAGCAACCGGGCGAAGTAGAAACGCGCGGTGGCCAGTTTGCTGGTGTAGAAAGCGTCCTCGGCATCGCCGCTCATCACGGCCTTGGCCATGCGCGCCCACATGTAGGCGTACGCGGTGTAGCCGAACACGTGCAGGTACTCGACCGAGGCCGCGCCGATTTCGTTCGGGTTGTTTTGGGCCCGGTCGAGCAGCCACGCGGTCAGGTCGTCGAGGGTGTCGACGGCGGCGTTCAGCGGCTGGGTGAACTCGCCGAGGTCCGCGCCGGCAGTGGCGGTGAAGTTGCGGATTTCCGAGGCGAACAAGCGGTAGAGCGCCCCGCCGCTGCCGACGATCTTGCGCCCGGCCAGGTCCAGCGACTGGATGCCGTTGGTGCCTTCGTAGATCTGGGTGATGCGCACGTCGCGCACCAGTTGCTCCTGGCCCCACTCACGGATGTAGCCGTGGCCGCCGAAGACCTGCTGGCCGTGGAGGGTGGTTTCCAGGCCCATGTCGGTGAGGAAGGCCTTGGCCACCGGGGTCAGCAGCGACACCAGGTCCTGCGCGCGCTGGCGTGTCGGGGCGTCGTCGCTGTACTTGGCGATGTCCAGTTGCAGGGCCACGTAGCTGGAGAACGCACGGCCGCCTTCGTTCAAGGCTTTCATGGTCAACAGCATGCGGCGCACGTCCGGGTGGACGATGATCGGGTCGGCCGCCTTGTCCTTGTGCTGCGCGCCGGTCGGTGCGCGGCTTTGCAGACGGTCACGGGCGTAGGCGACGGCGTTCTGGTACGAACGCTCGCCCTGCGCCAGGCCCTGGATGCCCACGCCCAGACGTTCGTAGTTCATCATGGTGAACATGGCCGCCAGGCCTTTGTTCGGTGCGTCGACGATCCAGCCGGTGGCGCCGTCGAAGTTCATCACGCAGGTGGCGGAGGCCTTGATGCCCATCTTGTGTTCGATGGAGCCGCAGGACAGCGCGTTGTTTTCACCCAGCGAACCGTCGGCGTTGACCAGTACTTTCGGCACCAGGAACAGCGAGATGCCTTTCGGCCCGGCCGGTGCATCCGGCAGGCGCGCCAGCACCAGATGGATGATGTTTTCGGTCAGGTCGTGCTCGCCACCGGTGATGAAAATCTTGCTGCCGCTGATGGTGTAGCTGCCGTCAGCCTGGGGTTCGGCCTTGGTGCGGATCAGGCCCAGGTCGGTACCGGAATGGGCTTCGGTCAGGCACATCGAACCGGTCCAGGTGCCGGCGTACATGTTCGGCAAATAGGTGGCTTTCAGTTCTTCGCTGGCGTGGGCCTTGATCGACAGGCAGGCGCCGGCGGTCAGCATCGGGTACAGGCCGAACGACAGGCTGGCCGCGTTGACCATCTCTTCGACCTGGGCCGAAATCGCCTTGGGCATGCCCATGCCGCCGTACTGCGGATCACCGCCGACACCCACCCAACCGCCTTCGGCGAAGGCTTGATAGGCCTGGGCGAAACCGTCCGGGGCGCTGACCGCGCCGTCGTGCCAGGTGCAGCCCTGTTCGTCGCTGGCGCGGTTCAGTGGCGCGATCACTTCGGCGCTGATCTTGCCGGCCTCTTCGAGGATGGCGGCGGCGGTCTCTTCATCGATCACCTCGGCCAGGCCGGGCAATTGTGCCCAGAGCCGGGACACCTGGAAAACCTCGTTGAGGACGAAGCGCATGTCGCGCAGGGGAGCTTTGTAATCAGACATCTTGGCTTACTCGGAAGTGGTCACGGCATGCGGCATGCCAGGACGTTCAGTGGATTCAGTGGTTTCGGTGGCCGCGACAGCACCGGGCTGAGGGGCCCGTTCGCGCAGCAGGAACCAGGACAGGGCCGGAATGAGGATCAGCGCGCCGAGCATGTTCCACAGGAACATGAAGGTCAGCAGGATGCCCATGTCGGCCTGGAACTTGATCGGCGACCAGACCCAGCACACCACGCCGGCGGCGAGGGTGATGCCCACCAGCCCGACCACGCGGCCGGTGAAGGACACGGCGTTGCGGTAGGCCTGGGACAGCGGCAAGCCCTGGCGCTGGAAGTGCAACTGCACGCTGAGCAGGTACAAGGCGTAGTCGACGCCGATGCCCACGCCGAGGGCGATCACCGGCAGGGTCGCGACTTTCACGCCGATGCCCATGGCCACCATCAAGGCTTCGCAGAGGATCGAGGTCAGCACCAGCGGCAACAGGGCCACCAGCGTGGCGCGCCAGCTGCGGAAGGTGATCAGGCAGAACAGCGTCACCGCCGCATACACGTACAGCAGCATGGTGCGGTTGGCTTCGCGCACCACGATGTTGGTCGCGGCCTCGATCCCGGCAGTACCGGCGGCGAGCAGGAACTGGCGATCCGCGGTGCTGTTGTCCTTGGCGAACTGGTCGGCAATCGCCACCACGGCATCCAGGGTCTCGGCCTTGTGATCCTTGAGGAAGGTGATCACCGGCATCAGCGAGCAGTCGGTGTTGAACAGCTCCGGGGAGTTGACCGAGGCTTGCTGGGCGGCGTAGTTGAGCACGTCCTGGTTACGCTGGATGCTGTTGAGCTTGGGGTTGCCTTCGTAGGTGCCGGCAGTGATCTGGCGTACCGCGTTGACCAAGGACGCGGTCGCCTGCACGCCCGGATACTGTTGCAGCTCCCAGGCCAGGCGGTCGGCGAGGACCAGGGTCTTGTAGTTCAGGCAGCCTTCCGGCGCGGTCTTGATCATCACCGCGAACAGGTCGCTGGACAGCGCGTAATGCTGGGTGATGTAGGCGTTGTCGCGGTTGTAGCGCGAGTCGGCGCGCAGCTCCGGCGCCCCGCTGTCGAGGTCGCCGATCTTCAGGTTCAGGCTGACCATGAAACCGCCGATGCCCATCAACACCGCAACCAGAACCGCGCCGGTGGCCCACTTGGCGGTGGTGAAGCGATCGAGCGCATCCCACAGTTTGCCGAAGCCTTTGTGCTTCTCGGCGCGGTTGTCGATGTTCAGCGCACGCTCGGCGGCCTTGGCGCCGACACCGACATAGGACAGCGCCACCGGCATCAGCAGCAGCGAGGTGAAGATCAGTACCGCGACGCCAATGCTGGCGGTGATCGCCAGGTCCTGGATCACCGGGATGTCGATCAGCATCAGCACGGCGAAGCCCACGGCGTCGGCCAATAACGCGGTAACCCCGGCGATGAACAGGCGGCGGAAGGTGTAGCGCGCAGCGATCAGTTTATGGGTGCCACGGGCGATGTCCTGCATGATGCCGTTCATCTTCTGCGCGGCATGGGACACGCCGATGGCGAAGATCAGGAACGGCACCAGCACCGAATACGGATCGATGGCGTAACCGAGCCAGGCGACGATGCCCAGTTGCCAGACCACCGCGATCAGCGAGCAGCCGACCACCAGCAGGGTGCTGCGCACGCAACGGGTGTAGGCGTAGATGATGATCAGCGACGTGACCACGGCCAGGCCGAAGAACATCATCACCTGGATCAGGCCGTCGATCAGGTCGCCCATGAGCTTGGCGAAGCCGATCACCCGCACCTTGTAATGGCCGGTGCCTTCGGCCCCGGATTGACGCGCCGCGCTGTCGCCGGCGTATTCGATCTTGTCGCGCAACTGCTCTTCGAGCATCTGCGAGAACGCGTGGTAGTTGATGCGCTGGCCACCGGCGGCGGCTTTGTCCATCAGCGGCACGATCAGCATGGTCGACTTGAAGTCGCTGGCCACCAGGCTGCCCACCAGACCGGCGCGGGAGATGTTCTGGCGCAACTGTTCAATGTCGGAAGGCGAGCCCTGATAACTGTCGGGCATCACCGGGCCACCCTGGAAACCGTCCTCGGTGACTTCGGTCCAGCGCACCGCCGGGCTCCACAGCGACTTCATCCACGCGCGGTCGACGCCTTCGGTGAGGAACAGCTGGTCGTTGACCTGCTTGAGCACGTCGAGGTATTGCGGATCGAAAATATCGCCCTCGGTGTTCTCGACCACCACGCGCACCGAGTTGCCCAGACCGCGCAGCGAGTGGCGGTTTTCCAGAAAGTTCTGGATGTACGGCTGGCTCTGCGGAATCATTTTTTCGAAGCTGGGGCGCAACTCCAGGCGAGTCACGGCCATGAAGCCCAGCACCACGGTGGCGAGCGCCATCAGCAGCATGAACAGCGGGCGGTAGTTGAACACCAGCCGTTCGAGGAGGTTGCCGGAGCGCTGGTCGAAATCCCGCAGCTCGCGGATCACCGGCATGGCGTCTTGTTTGATATTGCCCATGTCTGGGTTCTCGCTCTTAGGGTTCGAGGGCTGGATCGGCGGACAGCGTCCGGGCGCCACGGCTGCCCGCTACCACCAACGCGCCAGCGGCGGACTCGGTGGCACCGGCGACCGGGGTCGGTGCCGGTTGCCGCACCAGATGCATCTGCGCGCCCGTCCCCTGGCTGACCAGCATCTGCCCGCCCTGGGTGAACAAGCGGTAATTGCCACGGGCATCGATCAGGCCCGCGGTGATGCTGACGTGCAGGCCGCTGTCCAGCGCAGTCCAGCGCTGGCCGCCGTCGGTGCTGCGCAACACGTTGCCGCGCAGACCGTAGATCAGCACTTCGCCAGGCTTGCCGAGCACGCCGAAGAAACTGCCTTGATAAGGCGTCGGCACGCCAGTGAAGCGTTGGGCGCTGTCGTCCCACTTGAGCAACAGGCCTTGCTCGCCAGCGATGTACACGCTGTCGCCGGTGGAGGCGATGGCGTTGAGGTGGAAACCCTGGGGGTTGTCGGTACGGTCCTGGAATGGCGTCCAGCTCAGGCCACCGTCGTCGGTGCGCAGGATCAGGTTGAACACGCCGACCACATAGCCGGTCTTGTCGTTGGCGAACCAGACGTCGAGCAACGGTTTGTCGGCGCCCTGCTCGACTAGCCTCTGGCCCTCGGCGACCAGCAGCGGCCATTGCTCATTGCCCGGCTGGGCGTTGGCCAGCGCCGTGTAATGCTTGACCAGCAAGGCGCCGATCTGACGACCGTCGAGCTGCTTGTGCCAGGTCGCGCCGGCGTCGCTGCTGTGCAGCACTACGCCGTCATTACCCACCGCCCAGCCTTGGGTGGTGGTCGGAAAACTCACCGCAGTGAGGTCGGCACTGGCCGGTACGGCGGCCTGTTGCCAATGCTTGCCCGAATCATCGGAAAACAGAATATGGCCACGCTGGCCGACGGTAATCACCCGCCCACCGGCGCGGGTCATGCCGGACAACGGGCTGTTGATGGCCAAGGCACTGACCCTGGCGGGCAGGTCCAGCACATCGACGTAATCGGCCGCCTGGGCGATGCCTTGCGACAGGCCGAGCACAACGCCAAACGCGAGCTGCAACATATTATTTTTATACGAACACATACTGCGTCCTCTTCGGAAAACCGCGTCGGGGCACACATCCGTGTGCCTGACGGTAAAACCTCGCGCCGTGCAGGTCATGCCGTTTGTAGGAGCGAGCTTGCTCGCGATGGGCGTTAACGATGACGCGGGGAGTCTGGTTCCCCGCGGTGTTCTTGAGTCCATCGCGAGCGAGCTCGCTCCTACAGTGCCGGTGGATCGTGCGAGCGCGTTTTTGCGGTTGGCTTAGCGAATACCGGCGCCGGCCAGGGATTCCGAAGACCACTGGGCCTTGGAGAGCGGCTCGATGTACTTGATGCCGCCGTAAGGGCCGACTACACCGTTGATGTTGTAGGAACCACCGACCAGGTCGTAGATCATGAACGGCGTGGAGTCCGGAACCTGCTTGTCGTAGCTCTGGCTCAGGAAGGCGAAGGAACCGCGATAGAGCTGACCACGGGCGTCATATTGATCCGAGGCCAAAGCGGTCCAGCTGTCTTCGTCGAGGTAGAAGCGGCGCTTCTGGTAAATGTGACGAGCACCGGCCTTGAGGTTGCCTTCCACGACCCAGACGCGGTGTTTTTCCCAACGCACGAAGTCCGGTGACAGGTGATTGGCAGTGGTCAGCGACTTCGGATCCTGGACGTAGGTCAGCTTGTAGGTGTTGTACGGCACGATCATTTCCTGCTTGCCCACCAGCTTCCAGTCGTAGCGATCCAGCGCACCGTTGAACACGAACACGTCATCGTAGGTGCCTGCACCGGCGGTACCCGGGTTAGGCGTGTCGTAGGCCAGGCTCGGTGCCAGCTTGACTCGACGCTGCCCCGGCAAGTACTGCCACGCGCGACGCGGTTGCTGCAACGGGTTGGCGGCGTCCTTGAGCATGATCGCCTCACCGGCCCGGCGCGCAGGGCCGGTGTACGCCAGCTTCATCTGGTAGTACACGTCGGCGCTGCTGATCGGCTGCGAGAGGTTTTCATAGATCGGGTAGGAGATGTTCGCTTGCCCGGTGGTTGCCAGGCTTGGCACACCGGCGGAGTCGACGTTCCAGGAGTCGTACTTGGAGCTGATGCTGACGCCTTGGTAGCGCAACAGGAAGTTCCACATCGCTTCGTTGCCCGACTGCGGAATCGGGAACGGAATGCCCGGCAGCACGTTGTCGATGGCCAGGCCACCTTCCAGGGACTTGGCGCCGCTGGCGTTCTTCACGCCGTTATCCAGAATCGCCTGGGGCAGCGAAACAGTGCGGTGCGTCGGGAACACGTCGACACGGAACGTCGGGAAACGCTTGGCCAGTTCTACCGTGGTCGCCGTGAGCAGGCCCTTGTACTGATCGACGTTTTTGCCGTCGATCACCATCAGCGGTTTTTCGCTGGCAAACGGGTCCGGGCGCATGCTGTCGCCGGCTTTGAAGCTGGCCGGTGCGGTGGTCAGGCCACCGTTGTAGGCAGGAATGGAACCATCTGCGTTCCCGGCTTTTTCAGCCCCTACCTGGGTCAGGCTGGTGCCGAGCTTGGCAGCTTCCTGAGTTGAAACAGCAGCCTGTGCCTGAGCGGCGAAGACCATGGCCAAGGACGCGGCCAACACGGTTTTTACAAATTTCATCTTGTTATTCTCCTGCTTGCATTGAGCAAATCAGTGGTGAATCAGAATGTAGTTTTCATCGTCAGGTACACGGCGCCACGGTCCTCAGTCGTGGCACCACCTCCGGAGAAGGACGAGTAGCCGCCGGCGTAACAGGCGTAGTTTTCGTTGCCGCTGAAGGCGTTCGGGGTGGAGCCGTCACCGCCGGTTGGGCCGGTACTCACACCACTGTTGTTGCACTTGTCGGTTTCGCCGAAAGAGTCCACGTACTTCAGGTCGACAAAGTATTTGTTGTACACAACGGCACCCAAGCCAACGGCATAGTTACCGGTGTCCTTGGCACCGCCACCGGAGACCGGCGACACACCGTCGAGGCCGACGTTGACCGACATCGGCGCGTTGAGATCGACACCCGGGAATACCTGGTACCAGGTCGGTGTGAAGTTGACTGCCAGACCCCAGTTGTCACGGGTCGGCGCGTCGATACCGCGATAGCTGCCCTTGCCCTTGTAGAGCGCTTCGTTCTTGCTATCGAGCTTGAGCAGGTTGCTGTAGTACAGCTCGGCAAGCACAGTTGCCTGGTCGAACACCGGCGTTTTCGGCAGGGTCATCAGACCGTTGAGCGTCCAGTGCAGGGTGTCACCGGTGGCGCTCATGCTGTCGCCACGGCTCGGGGTGTCATAGACCACACCGGTGGCGTCCGTACGCGCTGGCAGCAGGCCAAGACCTTGACCCAGGCCCAGCGGGCTGCGGGTACTGACGATCGCCGGGATACTGGCCAGCGGCATGTTGTGACGAACGTTCAGGTCCGAACCCACGCTGATTCCACCCACGTCCTTGGACAGGCTCAAGCCAAGGATCTTGATGTTGTCGGCATAGGCCAGTTGATAGGTGGCGGTGTCCAGCGAATTGAGGGTGTTGATTACCGCAGGCACTTGCCCTGCCGGACGGGTGCCGTTCGGGTTGGCCGAGCTGATGCCCCGGGCGTCCAGAAAGGCTTGCGGCAGGATTTCCGAGGTTTCGCGGTAGTAAACGCCGAGGGTGCCATCGAGCCAGGCCGGCGACCATTTGGCCATGACGCCCCAGTCGCCGCTGTCATGCGGGGTCAGGTCCTTGCCACGACGCACATTGGTCAAGGCGTTGCACGGCGCCAGGCCACAACCCAGCGGGCTGCCCGGGACCACGCCGTTGGTGTTGCCCAACAGGAACGATTGCGCGCCGAAGCCGACCAGGTCGGAACCACCGTAGTAGGTGCCCGCTTCCGGCAGACGCGCGGCATCCCAATTGAGGAAATACTGGGCACCCACGGTCAGCTCGGGATTGATGGTGAACGACATCGACAACTGGTTACGCGGAACGAACAGTTCCTTGGCTTCGGTACCCGGCGACGCGGCAAGCTTGGCCAGGTCGAGGCCGGACTGGCCATAGCTGACCGAGTGCACCGGGTTGAGAATGGTCTCGCCCCAGAACACGTTGTGCTGACCGGCCTTGGCGCTGAACATCGACTCCTCGCCCACTTCGGTGCTGTAGAACACGAAGGCATCGAGGATTTCGCCCGAAGGACCGCTGTAGTAGCGCTGGGCATAGTTGCTCAGGTGCGGGCTGCCGTTGCCGACGTTGTCACGGTTGACCCCTGCCAGTCGTGGGTCGTTGGCGATCAGGCCCGAACGCGCATCGTTGCCGTTGACGAACGGGTTGGAATTGGAGCCAGTGTTGTCATAGGCCTTGTCGTACCAGCTGGCGGCGCTGACGCGAAAGCCCATGGCGTTCTTGTAGACCACGTCCATTTCGGTCAACAGGTCGATACGGTTGGTGATGTTGGTACCGGCCTTGCGGAAGTTGTAGTCGCCGTCGTTGTTGTTCGGCGTTGCCAACATGCGCTTGTCGGCGCTTTCGGTGCGCACGCCGTAGTTGTACTTGATGGTGTTATCCACGCGTACGTTCCAGTCCGGATTCCCCGTCTCGATCTCGGCCGCATGGGCCACCGGTACGGTTGCCGCAAGAATGGCTGAGGCCAGCAAGGTGCAGCGTGGCGCGGTGAAGCCGTGACTCTTATTGTTGTGCATTGCGTTGTCTCCGCCTTTTTGTATTTGTTTTAAGCGCAGCCGCCCTCGCACAAACCTCTTCGGGTTTGCGTTTAAGGAATGAGGGCAAATGCCGGTTGGCGTACTGCCAGTCCAGCTCCTTGTACTAGCGATCCAGCTCCAGGATGAGTGCTTCAGCTTGCTGCCAGTGGCCAAATCCTGCGGCCGGATTGAGATGGCCGACATCGCCCAGATTGAGCAATTCGGCGCCCCAGCCTTCTGCCATGCGGGTGACCGCTGGAAGACTGGCCAAGTGATCGTTGGTGCTGCCGGCCACGATGCTGCGAAATGGCAGCGGGCCTTGTGGCAGAGGATTCCAGCCCTGGTTACGCAGGGTCTCGGAAGATGGATAGTTTGACGGCCAGACCGCATCGAGGTCCGGTGGCGCGGCCAGCAAGGCGCCTTTGATCGGACGGCTGTAGTGCGCCGCCCAGTGCGCGACCATCAGCACGCCAGCGCTGTGGGCCACCAGAATCACGGGGCCGTCGATCTGTTCGAGTTCGTGTTGAATCGCCCGCACACGGGCCATGCAATCGAGCTTGTCGGTCTCCAGCGGCGCAACACTGCGCACGTTGCTCAGCCTGGCGGCAAGCAATGTTTGCCAATGTTCGGCCACGTGCTCGCGCAGACCCGGAACGATCAGAATGGTGGCGGCAGTTTGCAGTTTGTCCACGGTCAGCACCTTCGCTTTCTCGATAACTCGACTGGCTGTTTTCGCCAGAGGCTTTTTGTAGGGTCGACATTAAAGAGCGCCCACCCGAAGCGCTTTACATTGGACGTCAGGCACTTTTCTTTTGATGACAAATTGTAGGACACCAGGACAGCGCGACCGCCGGTCGAAAAATCCCGCAGGTTGGCGCAAGGTCACTGTAATCAACGGATGAGCGCTGATGGCTCCATGCAGCGTAGAGGATCGGTGACCGGACAGCATGAAATCCATCAACGACATGACAACTGTTCAACTGTTGATACGCTGGATATAGTCGCCACGCTCACGCCAACCGCCATCGGCCCAGGGAAGACTTTGCATGACCAAGCTTGTTCGCGCCGCCGTCTTGACCAACTACCTGGAGGTCACCCAGTACCTGGGTTTCAACCCGCGCGACGTGCTGGCCGCTGTCGGCCTGAGCAGGGCCCAACTGCAAGCCCCTGAACACCGTATCCAGATCGATGCCGCCGTGCGTTTGCTGGAAGACTCGGCCACCGCCAGCGGCTGCCAGACCTTCGGCCTGAGCATGGCCGAGTCGCGCCAGCTCTCGGACTTCGGCGTGGTCAGCCTGCTGCTCAGCCACCAGCGCACCCTGCGCGATGCCTTGCAGGTCGTGGTGGATTATCGGCACCTGATGAATGATTCGCTGGCGATCTTCATTGAAGAGGCCGGCAAGATGGTGATCATTCGCGAAGAGGTGGTCACCGAATCGCCGATGCCCAGCCGCCAAGCCACGGAGCTGGCCATCGGCGTGATGTTCCGGCTGTGCTCGGCCTTGCTGGGCTCACACTGGCACCCCTACAGCGTCAACTTCATGCACCAGCCACCGGACAACCTGCACCTGCACCGCCGGCTGTTCGGCTGCAACCTGGAGTTCGGCAGCGAATTCAACGGCATCGTCTGCCCTGACGTCAGCCTCGACGTGACCAACCCCAACGCCGACCCGGCCATGGCCCGCTACGCCCAGAGCTACCTCGATTCGCTGCAGAACCACGAAGGCGCCTCGATGCTGTTCGAGGTGCGCAAGGCCATCTACCTGCTACTGCCCATGGGGCGTGCCACTATCGAACAGGTGGCCCAGAGCCAGGGCATGAACGTACGCACCCTGCAACGCCGCCTCAAGGACGATGGCTGTGCGTTCAATGACGTGATCAATGATGTGCGTCGCGACCTTGTGCTGCGCTATCTGGATAATCCGAATTATCCGCTGAGCCGCATTGCCGACATGCTTGGCTACTCGATGGCGAGTTCGTTTACGCGGTGGTTCATCAGCCAGTTTGGGATGCCGCCTGCGACGTGGCGGGCGCAGAAGCAGGGCTCTACAAAACTGCAGGCAGATGCTGCGGCTCAGGCTGTTCCAAAAGAGTCTTGATTCGACTCGACCATCGAGAGGCCGACATTTCCTGCTTCGCGACTGGTTTGATGGCGACTCTAAATTATAGAGGATCAATCATCTAGTGAACCAACGGTCGTAACGGATTATCGATGCGTTCGACGATGCCGAGCCAGGTTAGCCGGTCGCGCAAAAGCTGCGTTACATCCTAGTTCCGTACAGGCATAAGGCCGCTCACCAGTATGTGTTCGACGATGTTCAGCCAGGTTTCCCGACGTGCTATATGCTGCATTGCATCCCGGTTCCGTACAGGCATAAGGCCGCTCACCAGTATGTGTTCGACGATGTACCGCCAGGGCTCCCGACGCGCTAAATGCTGCATTGCATCCCGGTTCTGTACAGGCAAAAGGCCGCTCACCAGTATGTGTTCGACGATGTACCGCCAGGGCTCCCAACGCGCGAAATGCTGCATTGCATCCCGGTTCCGTACAGGCATAAGGCCGCTCACCAGTATGTGTTCGACGATGTACAGCCAGGGCTCCCAACGCGCGAAATGCTGCATTGCATCCCGGTTCCGTACAGGCATAAGGCCGCTCACCAGTATGTGTTCGACGATGTTCAGCCAGGTTTCCCGACGCGCTATATGCTGCATTGCATCCCGATTCTGTACAGGCATAAGGTCGCTCACCGGTATGAGTTCTCAAATGTCGTGTAAGGGAGTCCTTACTCGAAAAGACTTTGCCACAAGTGGGACAGGCAGGACGATTTGGTTTGCTAAGAAAACCCACCGACGAAGGGCCGGCAACAGGAGAACTGGCAGGCTGAACCGCAATGGAATCAAAAGCCCGGGTTACCGCAATGTCGAAGTTAAACTCTGCTTGAGGGTCAGGTGTTCCAACATATTCATCCAGGTTCCATTCCAACCCCTCTGTAATGAAGTCATCGTCGGTGATTTCCAGCAAGGGCAGGGTGGTGGTAAATGCGGTGTTTAACATATCCGGTGGCAGCTCCACCGACTCTTCGGAATCCTCATCAAACAATAATAATTGCGCCGGACTCCCCATCCGTCCATCCCGGTCCACTCTGCCCGCCGGCGAATTCCCGACAAACCCATACAGATTCAACCCATCCACCGCCCCCGCCGGGTCGGGATTGATCCACCGCCCCAGCCACGGCGCAAAGTAGCGATAACCGTAGTAATAGAGCCCGGTAGCATCGCGCTCTTTGCCCGAGTAACGAAGGGTTTTCCAGGCGCCACTCTGATCGCGGTGATCTTCCCACGCCGTACCGCCAAACGGGTAATACACTTCGCGGCTCTGTATCTGGGCGTGTTCATCGAGTTCCAGCGTGCCAGAGCCTTGGTGGTCGGTGAGGTGGTAACGCAACGCATATTCCGGGGCACCGGGTCCGAGCAGCCATTGCACGCGATTGCGGCCGGCGTCGAGGTCGAGTACCTGGTGCAACGGGGTGCCATTGCGCAGATGGATTTCCAGTCCCGGCAGGTAGCGCACTTCGGCGGTCACGGTATGAGTACCGGTCAGGGCCGTGCGGACTTTGCGCAGGCGTTTGCCTCCGCCACCATAGAGGTAGCGTTCGGTGTCGTCGGCTTCGTTTTCACGCTGTACGGGTGAAACGCTGGAGAGTTGATTGCGCAGGTCCCAAAACAATTCCTGGCCACGCTGCAGAAAGCACAGGTTGCCATTGCTGTCGAAGCGGCTGTCGAAATCCGGCGGCTGATCATCCTCAAGCAAGCTGCGATTGCTGTTCGGGGCGACGGCCCAGCGCCGGGTGAATGGCTGCGCGCCGAGGTGTCGCAGTTCGGTCATGTTGCCGGCCGGGTCGTAGGCGTAGTCTTCGCGGTAGTTCACCACGGCGTTGGCGTCGTTCGAGGTGCGGTAACGGGGCATCGGGTAAGAGGCGGCTTGCTCGGCTTCCCAGCCGGTGGCGCTGGTCAACTGGCTGAGGCTGTCATAGGTGAAGGTGCGCCGTGCCTCGACCAGTTGGTTCTTATGGAAACGGATAGGCAGCGCGCAGTCGTCGATCTCAAGGATGTTGCCGACCGCGTCGACTTCATAACGCAGGTCCTGCAAGGGTGACGCGCCGGGCAATCCGGCGGCCAAGCGCAGCAAACGCCCATCGCTGGGCGCGTACTCGGCCTCGGTGATTACGCCATTGCCGGCCGTTTCCCGCTCAACCTGATCGCTCGGGTTGTAACGGATGTCGTGCACCTGGCACTGTCCGGGTCCCGGGCTATTCGCCGGTTGCAGCCAACCGTCCTTGAGCTGTCCCGCCACGCTGTAGCTGAAGCGCCGACGGTGGCCGTTGGCGTCGGTAAGGCTCAGTAGATTCCCGGCGGGGTTGTAGGCCCAGCGACTCTCCAGCCCAATTCCGGACTCAAGCAAGGCATCACGTCCCGACTTGTCCAGCGGCCAGTCGGGCGTGTCCAACTCAGTGAGAAAGTGGCTGATTTCACTCTGCGCCAGCCCCAGCAGATCGTACTCGGGCATATACCGAGTGCCGGCCAGGTCGTCGTGGCGAATCAGCCGACCACACTGATTGCCGACTTCAAGATGGGCGCCGCCATACTCGAAGCGCTCGACCACCCGCACCGGCTCACCCCGCGCCTGTTCCATCACCGACGTTGGGCGTAGCGACGTGTCGTATTCATGGTCCTGCCGCGTGCCGCGACTGTCCCACTGAACCAGGGCTTCACCGGTTTGACCGTGCATCGACACACGCCAACCGGCATCGACGCTGTCCGTCGCCAACACCGCCCCTGTCAGGCTAAACCCATGACTCAACGCCGAAACCGGCAACCGCGCATCCCACTGCTCAACCCCACGCCCCGCCGCATCGAACACCTGCCGCGTGACCCGCGCCTGCGGCGCTTGTCCAGTCTGCGCACGCCAGTAGCCCACGCCGCGCACAGCGAGCCCTCGCGGATCCATGACCGCGAGGGTGGGCGTTGCGTGGTGCACACCGGGATTGTTCATAGGCTCTGGATAGCATTCGCTGTCGGCTAGCGTCTACTGTCAGAAATTACAGGTTGGTGGAAAAACCCTTGATTGACCGCCATAAAAAAACGGCGACTGCTGGTACAGTCGCCGCGAAAGACCGGTGCTTGTAGCACCGGTCTGGAGCCCCACGGCATGAGGAGTCAACGCCGTGCAGCCCTGCCATAAAACGTAAGGGTGGTGACGCGTTCAGAGCCCCCAGTGCAGCAACAACAGCACCAGCACGACCAGGAACACCGTCTCCCCGACCATCAGCAGAATCGGCTTGATCCCGACCGCCGCCAGCTCCTTGAGCCGGGTCTTCATGCCCAGAATGCGCGAAGTTGGAACACCATCCCTGTGGGAGCGAGCTTGCTCGCGATGGCGGTGTGTCAGCCGCCATGAGTGTTGAATGTGAAACCGCTATCGCGAGCAAGCTCGCTCCCACAGGATCTGTCTGATACCTAGAGCCCCCAGCGCAGCAACAACAGCACCAGCACGACCAGGAACACCGTCTCCCCGACCATCAGCAGAATCGGCTTGATCCCGACCGCCGCCAGCTCCTTGAGCCGGGTCTTCATGCCCAGGGCACTGATGGAAATCACCAGGCACCAGCGCGACAGTTCGTTGACCGATCCTTGCACCGCAGGCGCAATCCATCCGGTGCTGTTGATGCAGGCCAGAATCAGAAAGCCGACGGCGAACCACGGTAGCAGCGGCGGGCGCTTGCCGGTCGGGTCGGCGCCTTGCATGCGGGTGATCATCGCCGCAGTGACGATCACCGGCAGCAGCATGGCAACGCGCATCAGCTTGACCACCGTGGCCGTGTCGCCGGTCTCGGTCGACATGCTGTAGCCGGCGCCGACCACCTGGGCCACGTCGTGGATCGTGGCGCCGAGGAACACGCCCGCCACCTGCGGCGACAACTCCAGCCAGTTGGCGATCATCGGGTAGACGATCATCGCCAGCGTCGACAGCGCCGACACGCCAATGACCGTGAACAGTGTCGCCCGTTCTTTCTGCGGATGGTTCGGCAGCGCCGCTGCCAATGCCAAGGCCGCCGAGGCGCCACAGATGGCCGTCGCGCCGCCGGTGAGCATGCCGAACAGGCGCTGGAAACCCAGGGCCTTGGCGGCGATCACAGACACGCTGATGGTCACTACCACCAGGATTACCACCAGCGCTATCGGCTTCCAGCCCAGCGCCGCCATTTGTTCCAGGGTGATGCGCATGCCCAGCAGCGCCACGCCGATGCGCAGCACGGTGCGGGCGGTGAACTCGATACCGGCCTTGCAGGGGCCGTCATCGGCGAGAAAATTCAGGGCCATGCCCAGCAGCAAGGCAAACAGCATGACCGGCGCACCGTAGTGCTCGGACAAGAACGACGCGGCGGCCGCGACAATCAGACTGACGATAAACCCCGGCGCCAGTTCGCGCGTGCGAGTGTGGATACGGGTGAGAGCAATGGCGCTCATGGCGCGTTCTCCTCGGATGCGATGACGATAAACGCCTGGCCGTCGATGATCTCGACCGGGTAGTTGGTGACTTTGACCAGGGTGGAATTGAGCATGTAGCCGCTGCGTAAATCGAAGCGCAGGCCATGGGCGCAGCATTGAATCACCCGCCCCTCAAGACGCCCGCCACACAACGAGGCGCCCTGATGCGGGCAGCTGTCGTCGATGGCAAACAGCTGCCCGTCGACGTTGAACAACGCCAGGCTTTTGTCTTCGAACTCGTACAACGCCCGGCCACCGGCCTGCGGGTGCTTGCCGGCTGGCACGGGAATGCGCCGGGTCATGCTGGCTGCCGCTCGTGCTCACTTTCCTTGAGGGCTTCGTTCATGGCCGCGAGCAGCGCCTGGGCAGGTTGGGCGCCGATCACCGTCATGCGGTTGTCGAACTTGAAGCTCGGCACGCCACTGGTCGCGCCGGGAGATCCTTCAAACGGCGTGGCATCACCCTTCAGGCAATCGAGCACCCCGTCCGGGGCGACGCCGCAGGAGCGGGCAATGGCAAGCAAGGTCTCACGGCAACCGAGGTTTTCGCTTCTCAGGAAATAAGCGGCGAACAGTCGTTCGAGCAACATTTCACGCTGGCTGGCATTACCCAGTGCGCTGGCACGCTCGAACAAACGATGGGCGTCGGCGGTGTTGGGCATCGTCGCGATGCGGGTCAAGTCGATGGCCAGCCCGACTGCCGAAGCAGCCTGCTGGACCTGGGCCTGGCGCATGGCCACGGCGTCGGCATTGCCCAGGCGCTTGCGGTAGAAATCGGCGAAGGGTTCACCTTCTACCGGTATCTGAGGCAACAGCTGCACGCCATGCCACGCCGTGGTGATCTGCACATCCGGGTGGCGACTGCGAAACTGCACCTGTGCATGCTCCAGTTGGCGTTTGCCGATCAGGCACCAGGGGCAGATAAAATCGAAAAACACATCAATACGTAAACGACGACTCACAACTTCACCTCTATCCCGGCTTCACTGACAGGGTCAGGCACGCTCTGACCCTGAAGGCGGGCAATATCTTTGTGGTAATGACACTTGGCATAAAAGAACACCGCCGCCGCCGCGAGGCTGACCAGTGGCACCAGTTGAAACGCGGCATGCAGACCGATGAGGTCCGACACCCGGCCGGTGATGAACGGCCCGGGCGCCAGCCCCAGCATGTTGTTGGCCAGGGTCAGCGTGGCGAAGGCGGTGCCATGGACCGAGTAATGGGTCAGGTTGGCAACCATCGCGCCAGCGGGGCCGGTGGTGCCAGCGGCAATCAGCATGCCCAGGCAGATCAGCACCAGCTGCAAAGGCCCCGCCGATAGCGCGAACGCCGCCGACAGCAACAGGCAGCTGCCCAGGCAAAAAGCGATGGCCAGGCTGACCTTGCGCTCCGGCGAGTTGCGACACAGCCGATCGCTGAGCATGCCGCACAGGATCATCCCGGCACCGCTGCACAGGACGATGATCGCGGCCAAGCCGCCCGCCTTGCCCGTTGGCATGTCGTAGTAGCGATTGAGGTAGCTCGGTATCCACACTATCACCGTGCCGCCGACGAACAGCTGCAAGCCGCTGCCGATGTAGGTTGCCACCACCGAACGGCTGGACCACAACGTAGACAACGGACGCTTGACCGCTGCCACCTTGTTCGCCAACTGGGCTGCACGCTTGGGCGCAATGCGCGCTTCCTTGACGATGAGCGGATAAAGCATCGCCAGCACCAGGCCAAACAACGACATGCCGGCGAACGACCAGCGCCAGCCCAGCTTGGCGGCAATCGCACCGCCCAAAGCCATGCCCAACACCGAACCGAACATCCCGCCAGCCATGAAGGCGCTGGCCAGGGTAGCCCGCATGTGTTTGGGGAACACTGAAATCACCACGGCGATGCCCACGCTGCCGTAGGCGGCTTCGCCGACGCCGACCATGAATCGCGCAATGAACATCTGCTGGTAGTCCTGAGCCAACGCGCAACCCAGGGTCGCCACGCTCCACAAGAAAGCCATCAGCGCCAGGCTCTTGACCCGGCCGAAACGGTCCGCCAGCAACGACAGGGGAAACGTCAGCAGGCCGACCATCAGGGCAACGATGCCACTGAGCAGACCCAGCTGTCCGTCGCTCAGCGCCCACTCACTCTTGAGCAGGGGGAATACCGCGTTCAGTACCTGACGCGACATGTAATCGGAAATCAACAGGCCGAACGTCAGTGCAAAGACGATCCAGGCATATTGGCGCGCAACGCCGACGCAACCTGCGTCGTCATCGTCGGCGGCGATTGGGTGAAAGGCCATGCAGCCTCCTCAAAGCTTTGTTTTATTGTTGTTATCAAGCGTTTGCAGTGCGGTGGACGAGAGGTCACGGCCTCTCGTCCCCGACTACAGGTCAGCCGCGTTGCGGCACACCTTTCTGCCCAGCCTTGCGGTTGGGGGCCATGCCGTTGGCCAACAGGGTTTCCTCGATGGTTTCGTACTGCACGCCGATGCGGTAAATCTCGCGGGCTTCTTTGCCGGTGGCGATTTCACGCCCCAGTTCATGGGCGATGCGCACGGTTTGCTGGATCTGTGCCACCGAGCCGAAACGATCGCCCTTGTGGTCAATGATAGTGTCTTCGTTGCCCACACGCGGGTGCATGCCCATGGCCATCGACATGGTGTTGAACGGCATGACGTTTTTCAGCAGCGACTCGGAGGTCAGGGTGCAACCGTCCGGCGCGCGGTGGATGAAGTTGAAGAAGTTGAACGGGTTCGGGCCATCGAAACCGCCGCCGATGCCGATCCAGGTCAGGTTCAGCGGGCCTTTGTAAACGCCACGACGCACCAGGCGCTCGAGGGTTTCCATGGCGTGCATGCCGGTCAACTGGAAGTGTGGCTGGATGCCGTTGTCCATCAGGCGCTTGAGGTGCTCGGCAACCCAGGCCGGGCCTGCCGGTACGGTCATCTCGCTGTAGGCAGCCTGGGTCATCGGGTTGGCCAGGGAGGTGCCTTCCAGGTATTCCGGATACAGCAGCTCCATGATGTTCATCTGGGTGGTGTTGATCGCCACCGTGACCTGATCCGGTTTCGGCGTCAGCTCGGCCAGCATGTGGCGGGTGTCGTCGGACAGCCACTTGGCCGCTTCGCCATCGCTTTCCGGGGCGAAGGAAATCGAGCCGCCGACCTGGATGATCATGTCTGGCACGGCTTCACGCACACCGGCGATCAGCTCGTTGAATTTCGACAGGCGCTTGGAGCCCTTGCCGTCCAGTTCGCGCACATGCAGGTGCAGCACGGTGGCGCCGGCTTCATAGCATTCGACCGCTTTCTGGACTTGCTCATCCATGGTCAACGGGATGTCTTCCGGGAAGTCTTCAGGCATCCATTCCGGGCCGTACGGGGCCACGGTGATGACCACCTTTTCCATGTTTTCGGGGTGCAGGGAATCGTCGAAGAATTGCATGGTTACTCCAGTTCTTATGCCAGTTCTTATGATTGTTCCGCCCACCCGGGGTCGTGCCGGGCAGACGTGTTTACGAGTGCGAATGCTGCGAGTGCGGATGCAGGTGACGTTCGATCAGAACGTCTTGTCGCCGATAATCCCGGCACGCTCCATCTTGCGATGGCACGGCGGGTAATCCATGACGGCGTAGTGCTGGGTACTGCGGTTGTCCCAGATGGCGATGCTGTTGGGCTTCCAGCGCCAGCGCACCTGATACTCAGGGATGTACGCCTGGCTGATCAGGTAACGCAGCAACTCACCGGCGCCGGGGTTGGCGTCCTGGCCGAAGCGCACCCGCTCAGGGGTGTGGTAGTTGCTGAAATGGGTGGTGAAGGCGTTGACGAACAGCACCTTCTCGCCGGTTTCCGGATGGGTGCGCACCACCGGGTGTTCGGCGTCCGGGTACATCGCCTTGAGCGCCAGGCGTTTTTCAATCGGCATGGCGGCACCGAAGCTCGCTTCGATGCTGTGGCGGGCACGCAGGTCGGCAATCTTGACCTTTACGTCTTCCGGCAAGTTCGCATAGGCCTGGACCATGTTGGTCCACATGGTGTCGCCGCCCACTGGCGGGCATTCCACGCAACGCAGCACGCAGCCCATTGGCGGCGCTTCGCGCCAGGTAGCGTCGGTGTGCCAGGCGTTTTCGTAGCGGTCCATCGGCTGGTCCGGATTCTTGTAGATCCGCACCAACCCGGGATGATCAGGATCACTGCCGGCCACCGGATGATCCTCCAGCTCGCCGAAGCGTCGGGCGAAGGCCACGTGCTCGGCGCGGGTGATGTCCTGGTCACGCAGGAACACCACGCGGTGCTTGAGCAGCTGAGCACGAATCTCGGCAAACAGACCGTCGTCATGCACCGCGTCGGCCAGGTTGACGCCGATCAGTTCGGCGCCAATGCTGCAGGTCAATTGTTCGACTTTCATGGCTGGCTGCTCCTTAAATGACGAAAATCGACGAACCGGTAGTCTTGCGAGATTCAAGGTCGCGATGGGCCTGCACGGCATCCTGCAAGGCGTAGTGCTGGTTGATCTCGATCTTGATCCGGCCGCTGCCGACATGGTCGAACAACTCGCCAGCCAGGGCGGCTTTTTCCGCAGGGTCGCTGATGTAGTTGGCCAGGGCCGGACGGGTCAGGTACAGCGAACCTTTCATCGCCAGCATCACCGGATCGAACGCCGGGATCGGTCCGGATGCGGTACCCACGCAGACCATCAGGCCACGGGGTTTGAGCGAATTCAGGGAGCCTTCGAAGGTGTTTTTGCCAACACTGTCGAACACCACGTTGACGCCCACGCCATCGGTCAGTTCGCGAACGCGAGCGGCGACATCTTCATGGCTGTAATTGATTGTATGGTCGCAACCGTGAGCCCGGGCGATTTCCGCCTTTTGCTCGGTCGAAACCGTGCCGATCACGTTCAGGCCCAGCAGTTTGGCCCACTGCGAAACGATCAGCCCGACACCGCCAGCGGCGGCATGCAACAGGATGCTGTCGCCCGGTTTGAAGTCGTAGATGCGGCGCATCAGGTACGAGGACGTCAAACCGCGCATGGTCATCGCAGCAGCGGTCTCGAAGCTGATGGTTTCCGGCAGCTTGATCAGCGGCGCGGCCGGGATCAGGCGCTCGGTGCTGTAGGCGCCGAGGGTGTTGAGGAAACCGGTGTAGGTGACGCGATCACCGACCTCGACGTTGGTGACCCCTTCACCAACGGCCTGGACTACGCCAGAGGCCTCGACGCCCATGCCGTTGGGCATCGGAATCGGGTAGGTGCCGTTACGGAAATAGGTGTCGGCATAGTTCAGGCCAACCGCCACATGACGAAGGCGAACCTGACCCGGACCGGGTTCGCCGACTTCGACGTCCTCATAACGTAGAACTTCGGGACCACCGGTTTCGTAGAAGCGTACGGCTTTGGCCATTTTTCTTATTCTCCAATCTGCAATATGGGCGTGTTGCATTGAATTGCGCTGATTGGACTGTAGGACGAGGCCTGTCGGGACGCTTCTCATCAGACGACAATGGCTTTTCATTTGGTGACAGGCAGAAACGGGATCGTCTAGCCGGTCCCACCGCCACCTGCGCTATCATCGCCCGCTTCCACGCCCCAAGAGTCTTGAACCCGGATGTCCGACACGCTGCCACTGCCCGACGATCACCAAGCCCTGCCGCCAGTCCTGGCCGGCCCGCTGTTGCGGCGTCTGGAGCCCACGCGGCTGGTGCTGTGGCTGGTGGGTTCCCGGGCGCTGACACTGACCCTGCGTTTGCAGGGCGTCGGCGATATCCGTCTCGATGCCGGGCAATGCACGGTGATTGCAGTGGGTGCTCATGCCTTTGTGCACTTGATCGATGTGCAACTCGATGGCGCCCTGCCCTGCGATGAATCGATCGACTATGACCTGCTGATCGATGGCACAGAACAAGGCATCGCTGACTGGGCGCCGCACCTGCTGTATGGCGACGCCCGTTGCCCGAACTTCGTCCTGCGCGCACGGGTCGACCAGTTGCTGCACGGCTCTTGTCGCAAGCCTCATCACCCGGCGACAGACGGCTTGCTGTGCGTCGACCGGTTGCTGGCGCAGGAACACGCCGCCAGGGACCGCCCGGCACTGCTGATGATGACGGGCGATCAGGTCTACGCCGACGATGTCGCGGGGCCGATGTTGCGGGCGATTCACGCCTTGATCGAGCGCCTGGGCCTGTTCGGGGAACACCTCGAAGGCGCGGTGGTCAGCGACAGCGCCAGGCTCTACGAGCATCCGGCCAGTTACTACCACCGCGCGGATCTGCTGCCGGCACTGCAAAGCAATGAAACCCTGCGCGAGCGATTTTTCGGTGGCGCGCGCAAGCCGATTTTCACCAGCAGCAGTGCCGACAATCACCTGGTGACCTTCGCCGAAGTCATGACCATGTACTTGTTGGTCTGGTCGCCAGTGCCCTGGACCCTGATCGCGCCCCAGGCACCGACACTGACGCCGGAAAGGCTCAAGCGCTATGCCCTTGAACAGACGCGCATCGATGCCTTCAAGGCAGGCCTTGGCAACGTCGCGCGGGCGCTGGCGCATCTGCCGACGCTGATGATTTTCGACGACCACGACATCACCGATGACTGGAACCTTAGCGCGCAATGGGAGGAAACCGCCTACGGCCATCCGTTCTCCCGGCGCATCATCGGCAACGCGTTGCTGGCGTATATGTTGTGCCAGGGCTGGGGCAACAATCCGGATGCTTTCGCCGCTGTGCTGGATAAGGCCGGCGCGTTGAGCGACAGCACACACCAGAGTCACCTCGACAGCACCGTTCAGGATGATTTGATCGATGACCTGCTGAAGTTTCAGCACTGGCATTACGTGCTGCCGACCACCCCGGCCATGGTGGTGATCGACACCCGCACCCGACGCTGGCGCAGCGAAATGAACCTCAAGCAGCCTTCCGGTTTGCTCGACTGGGAAGCCCTGAGCGAACTGCAACAGGAACTGCTGGACCACCCGAGTGCGATCATCGTTTCGCCCGCGCCGATCTTCGGCGTCAAGCTAATTGAAACCGTGCAGCGGGTATTCAGCTGGTGCGGTTTTCCTCTGCTGGTGGACGCGGAAAACTGGATGGCCCATCGCGGTGCGGCGCAGGTGATCCTGAATATTTTCCGGCACTCGCGCACGCCGGGTAACTACGTGGTGCTGTCGGGCGATGTGCACTATTCCTTCGTCTACGAAGTGCTGATCCGCCACCGCAAGGCCGGGCCGCGCATCTGGCAGATCACCAGCAGCGGCATCAAGAATGAATTCCCCGCCACCCTGCTCGAGTGGTTCGACCGCCTCAACCGCTGGCTGTACTCGCCACGCTCACCGTTGAACTGGCTGACCAAACGGCGGCGCATGCGCATCGTGCCCCACGTGCCGGAACACGCCGAAGCCGGTGAGCGGCTATGGAATTCGGCGGGGATCGGGCAGGTGTTCTTTAATGAAAAAGGTCAGCCGCAGGACATTTTTCAGCACAACTCCAATGGCTCGCCGAAGACCCGGATGGTGGCGCCCGAAAGCGGCGAGTGATCACAAAAAACTGTGTGCGAGCTTGCTCCGGGCGGCGTACCGACGATTGCAATCTGTCAGTCACTTTAGTGGTGACTGCCACACCGTCATCGCGAGCAAGCTCGCTCCCACAATTGATCGGAGTCGCTCATGGACCTCACCCGAACCCTGATCATTGGTAATTCCGGTTCCGGCAAGAGCTGGCTGGCGCAGCGGCTGGCCGAACAACTGTGTGTGCCCTGGACCGATCTCGACCGGATTCACTGGCTGTCCGACGAACACAGCATCCCCCGCCCCCGAAATGAAGCGCTGGGTATGGCGCACGGGGTGGCAAGTGAAGAGCGCTGGGTGATCGAAGGGGTTTACGGCTGGATCGTCAGCGAAATCCTCCACCGCGCCACAGCGTTGATCTGGCTGTGTATTGATGACGTTGATTGCATCGCCAACATTCGCCGGCGGGAAGCAAAGGATGACGAACGACTGGTGGCATTGCTTGAGTGGGCGGGCAGCTATCGCACCCGTGACGACTCAAGTGGTTTTTCTGCGCATCAGCGACTGTTTGAAGGGTTTACCGGTCCCAGGATTCAACTGATGGATCGGAAAGAAATCACCGACTTCGCTTCAGAAGTAGGAACAATACCCATCAGTTAAGGCACAAAACCTGTGGGAGCGAGCTTGCTCGCGATAGCGGAATGTCTGTCAACGAAGATGTTGACTGTGTAATCGCCATCGCGAGCAAGCTCGCTCCCACAGGTATTGCGGTACCCAAGGAGCGTATTTCAGGCCTCTTTCACCACGCCACTCACCCCTCTGACAATCATCTCCACCTCCCGCTCATCAATGGTCAGCGGCGGTAGCAGGCGAATGGTTTTGCCCCGCGTGACGTTGATCAGCAAGCCATGATCCCGGGCGGCGATCAGGCTCAGGTCGCGGATCGGTTGCTTGAGTTCGATGCCGATCATCAGGCCCTGGCCGCGGATTTGCGAGACGTTCGGGTTGCCCGCCAGTTCTGTGCGCAATCTTTCGAGCAGGCGCTCCCCCTGAAGCCGGGCGTTTTCCAGCAGCCCTTGTTCTTCAACGATCTCCAGCACGGTGCAACCAACCCGACAGGCCAACGGATTACCGCCAAAGGTGCTGCCGTGGCTGCCCGGCGTGAAGAGCTCGGCCGCCTTGCCACGGGCCAGGCACGCGCCAATCGGCACGCCGTTGCCCAGGCCCTTGGCCAGGGTCATGACGTCCGGGACGATACCTTCGTGCTGGAACGCGAACCACTGACCGGTGCGGCCGATGCCGGTCTGGATTTCATCGAGCATCATCAGCCATGAGCGCCGGTTGCACAGTTCGCGCACAGCCTTGAGATAGCCCGCTGGCGCCAGTTGCACGCCGCTTTCGCCCTGGATCGGCTCCATCAGGATCGCCACGATCCGCGAGCCAAAGGCCTGTTGCACCTTGTCCAGCGCGTCGAGATCGCCGAACGGCACTTTGACGAAATCCCCCGGCAGCTTGTTGAAACCCAGGCGTACCGCCGGGCCGTCGCTGGCCGACAAGGTGCCGAGTGTGCGGCCATGGAACGCATTCTCCATGACCACCACCAGCGGCTGCTCGATGCCCTTGTGCCAGCCATGCAGCCGGGCGATTTTCAGTGCGGTTTCGTTGGCTTCGGCCCCGGAGTTGTTGAAAAACGCCCGGTCCATGCCCGCCAGCCGCGTCAGTTTCTGCGCCAGCCGCTGTTGCCAGTCGATGCTGTAGAGGTTCGAGGTGTGCAGCAGCAACCCGGCCTGTTCAACGATGGCGGCAACGATTTTCGGGTGGGAGTGGCCGACATTGGTCACCGCCACACCCGCGACCGCGTCCAGGTATTCGCGACCGGCCTGATCCCACAGGCGAGTACCCAGGCCCTTATTGAAACTCAAGGCCAAGGGTTGGTAAGTGCTCATCAGGCAGGCGGCGGTCATGACATCAAGCTCCAGCAAGGGTCGGTGTTTTTGCAGTATGGTTAGCCACCCGAGCTGGATAAACGCCGAAAAACTTCAATCATTTAAAAGCAGAGCTTGATAATGGATCTGTTCCAGGCAATGACCGTCTACGTGAAAGTGGTGGAGACCGGCAGCATGACCGCCGCCGCTTTGCAGTGCGAAATGTCCACGACCATGGTCGGCAACCACCTCAAGGCCCTGGAGCAACGGCTGGGTGTGCGCTTGCTCAACCGCACAACGCGGCGCCAGCGGCTGACCGAGTTCGGCGCCGCGTATTACCAGCGCTGCCTGGAAGTGTTGGGGTTGGTGGCCGACTCCGAGCGCTTGGCCGAGCAGGCGTTGGACGAACCGAGCGGCATCTTGCGCATCACCGCGCCCTTGACCTTCGGTACCGAACGCCTGGCGCCGGCATTGAGTGAATTTAGCCGGCAAAACCCGCGGGTGAAACTCGACGTGGTACTGACCAACCGTCGCCCGGATCTGCTGGAAAACGGTCTCGATGTAGCGTTTCGCCTCGGCGCGCTGGAGCCCTCCAACCTGATCGCCCGCCCGCTGATCGACTACACCCTGACCATGTGCGCCTCGCCGGAATATCTCGCCCGCCGGGGCACGCCACAGACACCTGAAGACCTGCGACACCACGACTGCCTGTCCTTTGCCTATCCGGCCGGGGATGACTGGCAATCGGTGCAAAAGGAATGGCGCCTGGCCGGTCCCGATGGCGAAGTCAGCGTCGGGGTCGGCGGGCCGATGCTGATCAACAGTTCGGCGGGGTTGCATCAAGCGGCGCGAACCGGCATGGGCATCGTGATGATGCCCGACGCCCTGGTCGAGCAGGATCTCAAGGACGGAAAGCTGTTGGCCCTGATGCCCGATTACTGTCCGCCCAGCCGGCCGATGCACCTGGTCTATGCCCAGGATCGCCACCGTTTGCCGAAACTGCGGCGCTTCGTCGAATTCGCCGTACAGAGGTGGGGCAAGCACCCATCGGCCGAATAGGCCATGAATTTACATCCCCGACTTCACCAGCACCGGCTGTTCCTGATAACGATTCGGGTACAGCTGCTTCAACTGCGCGACCTTCGGCAAATCGTTGATCACGATGTACGGATAGGTCGGATGCTCGGTCAGGAAGTCCTGATGCTCCTCCTCCGCCGGGTAGAAACCGTTGAAGGTTTCCAGCTTGGTCACGATCGGCTTGTCGAAGGCATGGGCGGCGTCGAGCTGGGCGATGTAGGCCTGTGCGACCCGCTGCTGCTCAGTGCTTTTGGTAAAGATCGCCGAGCGATATTGAGTACCGGTATCCGGTCCCTGACGGTTGAGTTCGGTCGGGTTGTGCGCCACCGAAAAGTAGATCTGCAGCAAGGTGCCGTAGCTGACCTGAGTGGGATCGAAGGTCACTTCGACCGATTCCGCATGGCCGGTATTGCCATTGCTGACGCGCTCGTATTGTGCGGTATTGGCCGCTCCGCCCGCGTAGCCGGAGACGGCGTTCTTCACGCCTTTGACATGCTGGAACACCCCTTGCACACCCCAGAAGCAGCCACCGGCGAACACGGCGGTTTCGCTGCGGGCCTGGGTGGTTTCGTCGAGGGCCGGCGGTGGAAGGATTACCCCCTCTTCGGCGCCACCGAAGGAGAAGGCCGAGCATTGGCTGATGATGCCGGCAGCCGCCAGCCCCAGCAGGGTACGGCGCCAGGTAAAGAGTGTTTTCATGGGGTGAACTCCTGAAGCGTTGATAATTATCAGCCGAAGGTGAAGGCGTAAGCCGACGCACCCGGGTCAAGAAACTCGATACTGAAAGTCCGGTCGGTCACGCCGCCGCTCTGCCGCACCAATTGATACAAGCGCTGGTCGGTCACGGTGCCGCTGCCATCGGGGGCCACGTCCATGCCGTGGTCATCGCCCGGCGCGTTGCCGTCGATCAGCACCTTGAAGCGCACCGGTTTGCCATCGGCGCCAGGGCCGAGCACCAAATGCAAATCACGGGCGTGGAAGCGATAGACGATGCGGCTGGCCGGTGCGCTGGCGGTGGCCCGCTCCGGACCGACATGCCACTGGCCTCCCAGGCTCCAGTCGTTGAGGGCTAGATGTGCCGGCGGGTTGTAGGCCGCGACCTTGTCTGGCACCAGCGCGGTTTCCGGTACGAAATGCTCGGCACGCTGGTAGCCGACATAGGTTTCCGGCGACTGCACGGCATCGCTGTCGGGGGCCATTTGCACACCGTCGGCCTTGGCACTGATCAGCCCGTCGGCGACCTTGGCCGCACCCGCCTCGCGCAGCAATTGCTGGATGACCCGCTCCGATTCGGCGTACTTGCCTTCGCCGAAGTGGTGATAACGAATGCGTCCTTGTGCGTCGGCAAAGTAATGCGCCGGCCAATACTCGTTGTTGAAGGCGCGCCAGATCTTGAACTCGTTGTCGATGGCCACCGGGTAGGTGATGCCCAGGTCTTTCATGGCCTTGGTGACGTTGCCGACGTCACGCTCGAAGGCAAACTCCGGCGCATGCACACCGATCACCACCAGGCCCTGATCGCGATATTTCTCGGCCCAGGCCTTCACATAGGGCAGCGAACGCAGGCAGTTGATGCAGGAGTAGGTCCAGAAATCCACCAGCACGACCTTGCCCTTCAAGGCCTGGGCATCGAGGGGTGGCGAGTTGAGCCATTGCACCGCGCCATCCAGAGGCGGCAGGTTGCCTTCGACCGGCAAGGTGCCTGGGGATTTATCGGCCACTTGCGCCGCGCCCCCGGAGGTCGTGTTTTGCGCCACCATCGCGCCGCTGTTGCGCGGCGACTTACCGCTCAGTTTTTCCACCAGCGCTTGCTCGATACCACCGGTCGACGCCGTGGAGAGCCGCGCCAGAACTCCCGTGTCCAGGCCCAGGGCAATCGCCGCCACACCGGCCAGCATCGCCGCGCCCAGGCCGCGACGCAGCCATTCGCCCGCACCAATCGAGCGCTTCATCGCGGTGAAGACTTTGCCGCCCAGCAACAAGGCCAGCGCTAGGGACGTGGCGGCACCGGCGGCATACGCCAGCAACAAAAAGGTGGTTTGAATGCTGGCGCCTTGCAGCGCCGCGCCGGTCAGCAGCAGACCGAGAATCGGCCCGGCACACGGCGCCCACAGCAGGCCGGTGGCCACGCCGATCAGCAACGAAGCACCGGGACGTGGCCGCGCATCGGCGCCCGCCGCTTCCGACAAACGACTGCCCGCCGCCACCAACGGCCGGGTCAGGCGTTCAGCCAATTGCGGCAGCAGCAACGTCAGACCGAACAACGCCACGAACACCAGCGCCAGCCAGCGCCCGTACTGGTTGAGTTGCACCACCCAGCCACCGCCCACCGCCGCCAACGTGGCAACCAGCGCGAAGGTCAGCGCCATGCCCACCAGCAGCGGCAACCCGCTTTTGACGAAGGGTTGCCCGGTGCGGGCGAAGACAAACGGCAACACCGGCAGAATGCACGGGCTGACAATGGTCAGCACACCACCGAGATAAGCGAGGACCAGCAGCCACATGGCGATTACCTGCAAAAAGTGAGTGGAAGGGAATCACACCGTCTTGGGCACGAATTTCATCGCCAGGCCGTTCATGCAGTAACGCAGGCCGGTGGGTTTCGGGCCGTCGTCGAAGACATGGCCCAGATGCCCGCCGCAGCGCCGGCAGTGCACCTCGTCGCGGACCATGCCGAACGCACGGTCCTGGCGGGTCGCCACGGCCTTGTCCAGCGGTGCCCAGAAACTCGGCCAACCGGTGCGGCTGTCGAATTTGGTCGCCGAGGAAAACAGCGGCAACTCGCAACCGGCGCAGACGAAGGTGCCGTCACGGTGCTCGTTGTTCAGTGGGCTGCTGTAGGCGCGCTCTGTGCCTTCTTCGCGCAGGATGTCGTACTGCTCATCGCTGAGGATGGCGTGCCATTCGCTGTCGCTGTGGGTCACTTCGAACGCCTCGGCCGCGCTGGCCTCGCTGATCAATGCAGTGCCTGTGGAAAACTTCGGCAACAGGCCGATTGCCAGGGCTGCCACTCCCAGCCCACCGCTCGCTGCAAGAAATTGCCGTCGTGAAAACATGCTCGTCTCCAAAAAATCCAGGGGTGTCTCATGGAACACAGCCTAGGCTTTGGGTGATCGCCAAATCCTCACGGGAAGTTAAACAATTCGTGATAACTCAGACCCCGAAAAACCCGCACAATGCATCTGCCCGAACTGTAGGAGCGAGCCTGCTCGCGATGGTGGTTCAGACACAGTGGTGTCGACTGACACTCCATCGCGAGCAGGCTCGCTCCTACAGGGGCATTGCGCATCATGCGTGCATCGCACTGAAGGATTGAGCTGTATGGAACAGACCAAACGCGTCCTGGTGGTCGAGGACGATATGCACATCGCAGACCTGATCTGCCTGCATCTTCGCGATGAGCAGTTCGAGGTGGTGCACAGCGCCGATGGCGATGAAGGCATGCGCCTGCTGCAGCAAGGCAACTGGGACGCACTGGTCCTCGACCTGATGCTGCCCGGTGTCGACGGCCTGGAAATCTGCCGCCGCGCCCGCGCCATGGCCCGCTACACGCCGATCATCATCACCAGCGCGCGCTCCAGCGAAGTGCACCGGATTCTCGGCCTGGAGCTGGGTGCCGACGACTATCTGGCCAAGCCCTTTTCCATGCTCGAGCTGGTGGCACGGGTCAAGGCGCTGCTGCGCCGGGTCGATGCCATGGCGCGCAACCTGAAGATGGACGCCGGCAGCCTGCTCACCGACGGCCTGGCCATCGACCCGATCACCCGCGAAGTGTCCCTCGACGGACGGCGCCTGGACCTCACGCCCCGGGAATTCGACTTGCTGTATTTCTTCGCCCGCCAGCCCGGCAAGGTGTTTTCGCGCATGGACCTGCTCAATGCCGTGTGGGGCTACAGCCACGAAGGCTACGAGCACACGGTCAACACCCACATCAACCGCCTGCGCGCCAAGATCGAGGCCGACCCGGCGCAACCGGTGCGCATCCTCACGGTCTGGGGCCGCGGCTACAAATTCGCCACAGGCGAGGAGCCGCAGCCATGAGGCTGACCCTGACGCAACGCCTGTCCCTGGTGTTCGCCGTGCTGCTGCTGGTGTGCTGCGGCACGTCGGCGTGGTTGCAGGTGCGCTCCAACCAGATGCATGAGCAGGAAGTGGTGCAAGGGTTGTCCCGGGACCTGGCGCAGCACATCGCCAGTGACACGGTGCTGATGGACACCCAGGGCTTGATGCCCAATGCCGTGCGTGACCTGTTCAGCAAACTGATGCAGGTCAACCCGAGCGTCGAGGTGTACCTGTTGGACACCGAGGGCAAGATTGTCGGCAGCGCCGCGCCCGAGGGCCGGATCCGTCGCGAACGGATAGACCTGGCGCCGATCCAGCGCCTGTTGCGGGGCGATGCCCTGCCGATTCTCGGCGACGATCCGCGCAGCGTCGATGCGCGCAAGGTGTTCAGCGCTGCGCCACTGAAGGTCGACGGCAAGCCGGCCGGTTATCTCTACGTGGTGTTGCTCGGTGAGGATCACGATCGCCTCGCCGAACGCGGTGCGACCAGCGCGGCGCTCAACACTGCGTTGCTGTCCATCGGCCTGGTGGCGCTGCTGTGCCTGATTGCCGGTCTGACGGCGTTTGCCCTGATTACCCGGCCATTGCGCCGCTTGACCGAAACTGTCAGCCAGTTCGACATCGATGGCGTGCCGGTCACACCGGCCCTGCCCGTCGCAGTGGAAAAAGCCGCCAGCCACGATGAAATCGCCGTGCTCGATGCGGCGTTCCGACAGATGCAGACCCGCCTGGGCGAGCAATGGCGCTCGTTGACTCGCCAGGATCAGGAGCGCCGCGAACTGGTGGCGAATATCTCCCACGACTTGCGCACGCCGCTGGCCTCGTTGCACGGCTATCTGGAAACCCTGTCGCTCAAGGACGCCACGCTGTCCCCTGCCGACCGCCGTCGTTATCTGGGCATCGCCCTGGACCAGAGCCGCAAGGTGGGCGGTCTGGCGCAGTCGCTGCTGGAACTGGTGCGGCTGGAACACGGCTTCGTGCAGCCGGTGCTGGAACGTTTTTCCCTGACTGACCTGGCCCAGGACATCTTCCAGAAATTCGAACTCACTGCCGAAGCGCGCAAAGTCGAACTCAAGGCCACCTTCGCGCCCAACGCCTCGGTGGCCTGCGCGGACCTCGGGTTGATCGAACGGGTGCTGACCAACCTGTTCGACAACGCCCTGCGCCATACCCCGGCCGGTGGCGAGGTCGAACTGGGTCTGCGCCCGCAAGGCTCATTCATCGAAGTCACGGTCAGCGATACCGGCCCCGGCATCGCCCCGGAACTGCGCGAAGGGTTGTTCCTGCGCCCGTTCAATATCGGCGGCGCACGGCGTGATGGCGGTTTGGGGCTGCGGATCGTGCATCGCATCCTGCAATTGCACGGGCGCGAGATTCAGTTGATCGATGTGCCGGGGCGCGGGGCGACGTTCCGGTTTTCGTTGCCGATCGATGAGGAAACGGCGACTGCTTTCGCGAGCAGGCTCGCTCCTACAGGGGAGCAAAAAAATGACCAGCCGCCCGTTGATCCGTGACAACGCCGCCCCGGTCCAATAGATTAGGCGACCTGAAAAAGCCCCCGGGCTTTCTCGCCCCAATTCAAGTTATAGAAGTAGTGAAATTTCAATGTCCGATTCCAATACCGCTGAAACCGTAGTCACCTTGTCGTCCAAAGCGGAATACGAAAACTCCATCAATCTTTCACAACACGTGTCCCAGGCCAAGACCATCAGCGAGATGGTGCTGGACGCTTTCCAGTCCACCCGCGAAAGCGACCAGATCCGCGAGCTGCGCACCGCGATCCGTCAGGCTCACGACAGCTTCGACGATGACAAAGCCTACGAACTGATGGGCCAGCTCAAGCAACTCAAGGACGCCGAGGCCGCCGACATCGCCGCCCTCGAAGACCTGAGCAGCAAATTCCCGATCAGCCGCATCCTGTCCAGCTTCAAGGACGACCCGGCGTTCCAGGAAATCGTCTACGGCCTGGCCCTGAAGGTGCTGAACCAGACCCACCAGGCCATCAGCAACCCGAGCGGCGGCAAGAGCAAAGCGGCCAAGGCCAAGAAAGAAGTCGAAGTGTTCACCATCAGCAGGGACGGCATGAGCGTCACCTTGCCGCTGCGCACTCCGCGCTCGCGCCTGAACATCGACCGTGAAGCCTTGGAATTCCTCGGTTTCACCTTCGTTGGTGAAGGCGAGGAAGCAGAGCTGGAAAGCGAGACGTTCCTGGACAACAGCGGCGCCGAGCAAGCGGTCAACCGCAAGAACATCATCACCGCCCTGCAGCAGCAGACCGCGTTCGATGGGTACAGCATCGCTGCGCAGTAAGGCGCCCCACCCTGATCTGTGGTGAGAAGACTGCCTGTGGCGAGCGAGCTTGCTCGCGCTGGGCTGCGAAGCGGCCCCAAAAATCTGACAACACTTGCTGATTTTTGTGAGTGCTCCGCACTCAAGCGGGAGCAAGCTCCCTCGCCACAGATACTTCACAGCCCCACTCAAGAGCCCCGCCATCAGTGCGGGGCTTTTTATTGCCCGTGATTCGGGCAAAACCGCGATTACTCTTCCAGTATCGACGCAGAACACC
Organism: Pseudomonas sp. KH_046_1; assembly: GCF_057839025.1. NCBI lineage: Bacteria > Pseudomonadati > Pseudomonadota > Gammaproteobacteria > Pseudomonadales > Pseudomonadaceae > Pseudomonas > Pseudomonas sp. KH_046_1. The sequence goes on along the minus strand of NZ_CM174481.1, from coordinate 1,053,044 downwards.
ACTTCCCTTCACCCATGAGCACCACGGGTCCGCCTGCGGGGAGCGTCAACTCACTTTCCAGCCCAGACCTCAGTGGTGCAACTGCCGAGGTCATCATGAACACGCCCCCCTTGTATCGCCAGTTGGCCAACCACTACCTGGACGCTATCCGCAGCGGCACCCTGAAAACCGGTGAACGCCTGCCCTCGATCCGGTTGATGATGGAGAAACACGCCGTCAGCCTGTCGACCGCCGTGCAGGTGTGCCGGGAACTGGAAGACTGCGGTGTGCTGGAGGCCCGGCCGCGCTCCGGCAACTACATTCGCCAGCCCGACACCCTGCCCAGGTCCGCCCCGATTGCCCTGGCGCCAGCGCTGGATACCCGCGCGTATGTCGGCATTCATGAACAGGTCTCAACGGTGTTGAAGGCCAGCCAGCGCGCGACGATCAAGGTCAATTTCGCCAGCGCCTACTGCGCGCCGGAGCTATATCCGCTCAAGACCTTGCAAGACCACATGATCAAGGCGCTGCGCTACGATGCCTGCCTGCTCGGCGCTGCGGGCTCGACCTGCGGCAACAGCGCATTGCGCAACATCCTGGCCCGGCGGGCACTGGCCAGCAAGACCCACCTGGCCCCCGAGCGGATCGTGATCACCAACGGCGCCACCGAAGCAATCAACCTGGCCTTGCGTGCAGTCACCCGCCCCGGCGACACCGTGGCCGTGGAGTCGCCGACCTTCTACGGTCTGCTGCAAATTCTCGAAAGCCTGAACCTGCGCGTGCTGGAAGTCCCGGCCTCGGCCCACACCGGGCTCAATCTGCAGGCCCTGCAACGGCTGCTGCAAGGCCCCGAACGGGTCAAGGCGCTGATCGTCATTCCCAACCTGCAAAACCCGCTGGGCAGCATCATGCCCGACGCCAACAAGGCGCGGCTGGTGAAACTGTGCGCCGAGCACGACACCGTGCTGATCGAGGACGACACCTACGGCGACCTGGTGGACAGCGAGCAGCCGCTGTCCACGCTCAAACATTGGGATAGCACCGACAACGTGATCTATTGCGCCTCGCTGAACAAAACCCTGGCACCGGGCATGCGCCTGGGCTGGATCAGCGCCGGCAAATGGCACGACCGCGTGGAGATGCTCAAGCATGCGCAGTCGCGGGGGTGCGAGGCGTTATCGCAATTGGCGGCCAGTGAATTCATGCGTACACCGTCCTACGAGCGTTACCTGCGGCGGTTGAGGAAAACCCTGACCCAGCAACGTCAACAGATGAGCGAGGCGATTACTCGCTACTTCCCCCTCGGCACCCGCGTGAACAATCCCCAGGGCGGCACGTTGTTATGGGTTGAACTGCCTCGCCGGCATTCGTCCATCGCGTTTTTTCACGAGGCGCTGAAGGTCGGCATCCAGATTTCCCCTGGGGATATCTTTTCCAATGCCAGGCGCTTCGATCACTTTGTGCGCATTGGCTGTGGCGCGCCGTATTCGCCGCGGATTGATGAAGCCGTGCTGACCTTGGGCCGCTTGCTCCAACATCAGGGTTGACCGCGATCCTGTGGGAGTGAGCCTGCTCGCGATAGCGGTGTGTCAGGCACATCAATTTTGAATGTGCTGACGCCTTCGCGGGCAAGCCCGCTCCCACAGGGGATTTTCGGTGAACACAACATCGGTGAACGACAGCAATCAACTGTGGGAGCGGGCTTGCTCGCGAAAGCGCTGTGTCAGACACATCAATTTTGAATGTACTGACGCCTTCGCGGGCAAGCCCGCTCCCACAGGGGATATTCGGTGAACACAAAATCGGTGAACGACAGCAATCAACTGTGGGAGCGGGCTTGCTCGCGAAAGCGGTGTGTCAGGCACATCAGTTTTGAATGTACTGACGCCTTCGCGAGCAAGCCCTCTCCCACAGGGTCAAAGGTGGTCTTCAGAGCGGATTCTGGTGCAGGCAAATGATATGCGGGTCGTCATTCCAGTGCGGGAAACGCTCGGCGATCAGCGGGTCGTGGCCGGGGATGACGTGGTCTTCGCTGTCGGCCAGGCGGTCGATCTCGGTGAAGGCTTCGAGGGTTTGCGCCAGGTCATCGAGAATCGGGAACGGACTGCGCTGACGAATGTTGACCCACAAATGCGCGGCATCCGAGGCCAGCACAATCCAGCCGCGCCCGGTATTGACCCGCACCACCTGGCTGCCCGGCGTATGTCCGCCTACCGGGTGCAAGGTCACGCCGGGAGCTACCTCGACAACACCGTTGTGCAAACGCATCCGCCCTTCGAACAGCGGCGGCAGCGCCGACATCACGTCCTCGACTTCGTAGGTTTTGTTCACCGTGCGATGGGTCATCTTCGGCCCGGTGCAGAAACGCAGTTCCGCTTCCTGCAGATGCACGGTCGCTTTCGGGAACAGCCCGAGGTTGCCGGCATGATCCCAATGCAAATGGGTAAGGATCAGGTGTTCTACCTGCGCCGGATCGATGTCCAGTTGTCGCAGGGATTCTTCCGGCAGGCGATACATCTGGCGATTGCGCCGGTCCGCCGTGGCCGGTTGGAAACAGGTGTCGACCACGATCACCTGCTGCTCGTTGCGGACGACCCAGAAGTAGTAGTCCAGCCGCATCGGCGCATTCGGATCACCGCAGCAGGCGTCGTAGAGAAAGTTCTCCCTGGCGGTGCGCTGGGCGTTTGCGCCGACACGAATAGCGAACACTTCGTACACAGGAGCAGACATGGACACCTCCGGATTCAGGCCGCTGCGGTGGTTTTGAGGGTCGGACGGAAGTCAAAATCGATCTGCTCGCTGATACCCAGGTCATGGGCCAATTTATGCAGGCCACTGTAGTCGCGCATGATGGTCGCGTTCTTGTTGCTTTCGCGGGTATCGGCAATGATCAGCGCCGCATCCTCGACCCCGAGCTGCGTCAGAATCGCCTCCCACATCGAGTAGTCCTGAGCGATAAAAGCACTCAGCGCCACCGACAGGTTGCGTGCGAAAAATTCCCGCTGGATGGGCTGCATGTTCGCGTACATGACCTTGGACACTTCGGCCAGCACCTTGCTGTGGGCGTACTCGTCACGGTTGTGCAGCTCGGCCACCCTGCGGTTCTGTGGCTGGATGGTCTGGTCGTCCGCCAGCAAGTCCAGGTAGGCGTTGACGCTGATCTCGGCCACCACCGCAAAGGTGATCGCCGCCAGATCCCGCTGCCATTGCTCGGGCAGTACTTCACGCTGGGCTTTCAGGCGCAGGTACGTGACGGACGGTGGCAAGTCCAGATCCTGTTCCAGCGCCCGATCCAGCTTGGTCCGCTCGATGGCCCGCAGGTGCATCAGCGTGTGGTAGTGCTCGTCGATCAGGGTTTGTTGCATGGCCTCGCGAAAATGCCAGTCATCCTTGCCCAGGTACTGATTGGCGATGACGCTCAGCGCCGGATTGACCACATGTTCCTCGGCGGTGACGGTGCGCAGGTTGTAGCCGATCCAGCCCCAGGTCACCACGCTGCTCTTGAGTTCGTCGCTCAAGGCCTGGAATTTCGGATGATGGAAGAACGGCACCATGCACTCCGGGTAATCCGGGCGCGCCGGGTCGAACTCTTCATTGACCTGAGCCCTGTCCGGAGAACACACGGTGGCGCGCTTGGTCCAGGCCTGGTTGAGCCGCACGATCAGTTGATGATCGACCTGGGCGATCTCGATTGCTGTCTGCATGACGCGATACCTGTAAGACGCGTACCCGCCGAGGGGTACGCCAAAAGAATGAAAGGCGCCGGAAAAATCAGGCCAGCCAATAGCGGGTCAGGTTGCGCGCCGGGTCAGTGTAACGACTGCGGGCGTGGATCATTCGCCAGTTATCCCAAATCAGCAGGCATCCGTCGGGAATCAGCACCGGAATGTTGTGCTCGACGAAGTACGCTTCGCCGAGCACGGCAAACCTGGCCAGCGGCGAGGTGCTGTTGGCGACCAGCGATTGCTGCAGGGCCTCCTTGGACGGGTTCACGTCGCCGTAGTGAAACTGGTTGTAGCTGAAGCGGAAAATATCCCCGTCCTCCGTAGGCGTGAGGATGTACTCCTTGACCCGCCGCTGTCCCGGCTCGCCGGGTTTGGCGGTGGCGACAAATTCTACCGGCGTGTCATCCAGCCACTCACGCAGTTGCGGTTCGCTGTGTTCGAGGGACTTGAGAAATTCGTAACCGTCCACCAACCCGGTGTGCCCGCCACCGCACGTGGCCTGTTTATGGCAATGCAACGCCAGGTAGCGTGGCGGCGGCCCATACACCGGCGCTTCAGTGTGCGGGCCGATGCCGTTCATGCTCTGGGAATACGGCAAGTCTTCGTAACCCGGCTTGCGGGTAATGGGAAAGGCCATCTGGCCGTTGAAATGCGGAATGATCGGGCCGAATTCGCGCAAGGTGCCTACGACATCATCGGCAAATTCGTCGGGGGTCAGCACTGTCCAGCCCAACGTCGACAGTTCCTCATGACGATGGCCGAGTGAAATGCAAGGTTGAGACGCAACAATCCCTTGGTCTGACATGGTGAGATTCCTGACGGGTTATCCGGCGTTGACGGTTGAGGTGTACGCGGCGATGAAGTCGCGGCAGGCGTCACCCGGTCGATAGTGCTGCTCATCGATGCACTGCACCGGGGTGATTTCGGCGGCGGTGCCGGTGAGAAAACACTCATCGAAGTCGCCAAGCTCTGTAGGCAAGATCGTGCGTTCGACCACCTGGTAGTCCAGCGCCTTGGCCAGTTCGATCACGGTCTGGCGGGTGATGCCGTTGAGGAAGCAATCCGCTGTCGGGGTCTGCAGCGTGCGGCCTTTGACGAAGAACACATTGGCGCTGGTGGTTTCGGCCACGTGGCCGCGCCAGTCGAGCATCAGCGCATCGTGGTAACCCGTGTTCTCGGCATCGTGCTTGCTCAGCGTGGCGATCTGGTAATGCCCGGAAGCCTTGGCTTCGAACGGGCTGCTGTTCGGTGGTGGGCGACGCCAGGTCGCGGTTTTCAAGCGGATGCCAGCCATGCGCGCGGCCGGGTCGAAATAGCTCGGCCACTGCCAGCACGCGATGGCCACGTGCACACGGTTGAAACGCGCCGAGGTGGAAATCATCTCGCTGCCGCGCCAGGCCACCGGGCGCAGATAACCGTCGACGACCTGGTTGCGTTGCAGCAGTTCGTGGCTGGCCGCCTCCAGTTCAGCCAGCTCAAAGGGGATGGCAAAGTCCATCAGTTGCGCCGAGCGATACAAGCGCTCGCTGTGTTCGCGCAGCTTGAAGATCCTGCCGTTGTAGACCCGCTCGCCTTCATACACGGTGCTCGCGTAATGCAGGCCATGGGTCAGCACATGCAACTGCGCCCGGGACCACTCGACGAACTCACCGTCGAGCCAGATAACACCTTCGCGCTGATCAAACGGGATACTGCTCATATCCATATCTCCCCATTGTTCATGATTTTTCCTACGCCGTTTCCAGCAACACGGGTATCAATTCCGGCACAGCGGTGAGCTCGGTCTGAAAGAAAAACGCACGCTCGCCAAAGGCCGGTTGCAAGTCGTCGAACCAGGTCACTTGTGGATCGAAGCGCGCATAGAACGTGCGCAACACCCATTGCGGATTGCGTGCCTGGAGGAACTGCAAGACGAAGACTTTTTCCCCGGCGACGGTCTCGATACCGTTGATCAACACCTTGCCGTAGAAGGTGCTCATGGACGGTCCGCGCACCGTGCGCGCCAGTCCCGACACCGTGCGGTACGCCTCCTGGAAGATCTCGAAGGCCCTAGCCAGTGGCATCGCGAAGTAATGGCTTGGGCCGGTGTCGCGTTCGACGAACATGTAATAAGGCACCGCCCCGAGCCGCACACCTTCGGTCCACAGCGCGGCCCAATCGGCGGGGTTTTCGTTGATATGGCGGATCAGCGGCGCCTGCATGCGCACCGTCGCCCCCGTCGAGCGAATGCGCTCGATGGCCTGGCGGGCGATGGCCTGGCGGATCTCCACCGGGTGGTTGTAGTGGCCCATGATCGACAGGTTTTTCCCCGCCGCGACGATGCGCTGGAACAGCTCCAGCAGCTCAGGCGCATCCTTGTCGCTGACAAAACGCTGCGGCCAGTACGCCACGGACTTGGTGCCGATGCGGATGTTCTTCAGGTGTGGCAAATCCAGCAGCGGCTCGATGTAACCGGCCAGGGAGCGGGTGTTCATGATCATCGGGTCACCGCCGGTGATCAGCACGTCGGTCACTTCGCTGTGCACCCTCAGGTAACTGACCAGCTCCTGGGACTCGCGGGCATTGAACTTGAGTTCTTCCTCGCCGATGAACTGCGCCCAGCGGAAACAGAAGGTGCAGTACGCGTGGCAGGTCTGACCGGCACCGGGGAAAAACAGCACGGTCTCGCGGTACTTGTGCTGGATGCCCGGCAGGACCTTGCCGTTGAGGGTGACTCCGTTGTGGGTCAACTGTCCGGCCGGATGCGGGTTCATGCGTCGCCAGATCGCCTCGATCCGACGCTTGATCGCCGCGCTGTCATCCTGCTCGATCAGTTGTTTGAGTGAGGCATATTCCTCCGCCAGCAACATGTCCTTGTGGGGAAAAGTCATGCGGAAAACCGGATCGTCCGGAATGTTGTTCCAGTCGATCAGCGTACCCAGCACATATTCGTTGGTGCGAAACGGCATGACCCGCGCCACCACGGTCATGGCCTCCTGCAACGCCGGCGTCAGTTTGTGCCAGTACGGTGTGTCGCGGATGGTGCGTGAGTTATAGGGTTTGTAGCGTTCGTGCTCCGACAGTCCTTGCATGGCCGCGCTCCTGGTGATTGCCCTGAGTGTTGTTACGCGATGGCCGGCGCTTTGCGCTCTATGTCCATCCACGCCCGGACGCTGTCGCGATCCCACTGGCGGCGCACATACGCCGCGAGCCGTGCCGGCACCGGATCGCCGTTGGCAACCAGTCGGTTGAGCATGATTGCAAGGTCGGTGTCGGCAATGCTCCAGTCGCCGAACAGATGCTCGGCGCCCTCTTCCAGCAAATGCCCGGCGACGAAGAACAGGCGCTCGACGGCAGCTTGTGCCTCGTCGGACAGCGCGGTGTTTTTCTTGCCGAAGTACACCAGGTCGAACGGGCGCTCCTTGCGCACCACCAGCAAGTCACTGCGCAACCAGGCCTGCAATTGACGGGCACGGGCGCGCTGCTGGTGGTCCTGCGGGTAGAGTTTTTTATGCCCCGGGGAGAGTTCATCGAGGTATTCGGCAATCGCCGATGATTCCGCCAAGGCAAAATCGTCGTGAACTAACGTTGGAATTTTGCAAGTCAGCGAAAGATCGCGATAACTCGCCAGATAGTTTTCGCGCGCCTTTAGATCAACAGTAACAAGTTCAAATGAAAGTTGCTTCTCCTTGAGCGCCACAAAAGCAGACATCGCAAAAGCGCTGACATGATCGGCGCCGACATACAGTTTTAGCTTCCTGTTTTCCATAGAACACTCCATTCACTGACTGCAGGGATCAACGTGCATTGGAAGTGATCGTAGTTAGTTGGATTAAGGCTGAATAGATACAGAATTTGTCCGTTTCTATCGATACAGAAAGTTATTTTTCACCGGCAGACACGCAGCCAAAATCCGGGCAAAAACGCTGCAAAAGGCGATACAGGGACAGGTCTGAAAAACAAAAAAAGGGAGCCGACGAAGGTGGGCTCCCTGGGTTTATGCGCTGGGAAATTACGGCTGGGTGGTGATCAGGCCATGGCTGTCGGCGAAGTTCGAAAGCAGTGCCATTTGCGGCATGTTGCTCATGTTCAGCATCGCCAAAGGCTCGTGTTTACTGGTGTTGACGAAGCCGTGCTTGGTCCAGGCCGGCACCAGCAGCACGTCGCCATTGCTGACGTTGACCCCGTCGGCATCGCCGAGGGTCAACACACCGCTGCCGCACTGGATGACAAACAGATGCCACCAGGAATGGGCATGGCCATTGAGCGTCACACCGGGGTTCAGCCATTGCATGGCGATCGCCATGCCAGGCGTCACTTCACAGCCTTCAATGCTCTTGTCGTGAGCCAACGCGACAATATCAACGTCGCTGGCTTCAAGGGTCTGACGCATACTCGCCAGTTCAGTGCCTTTCCATACCTTGGGACTTGGCGTTCGATGGTGCAGGCTCTGACGAAAGTCCTTATATGAAAAAAACGCACCTTGAAAGTTATCCATTCGCACGTCCTTTCTTTTTATTTCCCATACTTTAGTGCTAAACCTTAAGTTAACGGTTCAGCACTGTAAAGTCGGGAAAGAACTTACAAAACCGAGGGGCGCAAGGCGGCGATCATGTCCACTTCTATCGCGGCATTCTTGGGTAACTGATAAACACCCACCGTGGTGCGGGTATGTTTACCGGCATCGCCCAGCACATGGCTGAACACATCCGAGGCGCCGTTGGCCACTTCGCTCAAATCGACAAAATCCGCCGTGGACTTCACATAGACCGTTACCCGGATCAATGACTTGATCTTGTCCAGCGAACCAATGGCATCGACGATCAACGCCAGCCCGCGCATCGCGCTGATGCTGGCGGCCGCTTGCGCATCGGCCAAGCTGAGGTCCAGCCCGACGCGGCCGGGGTAATGGATCTTGCCGTTCATGCGCGGTACCAGACCGCTGATGTACAACTCATCGTGATGGCGGATCAGCGGTGCGTAATGCCCGCCTGCGGTGTTTTCGCCGTAGATGTCATAACCAAACTCTTTGGCCAGGGCGATGAAGCGTTCATCGCAGGTCATGTGCTGGATCATTGATCGAACCCTCTTAATCAGTAATGCAAAAAACGGGTGCTTGCGGGCTCAGCACACGGCGCGGGTGGCCGGTGCCAGGCAAGTCACCTCAATGCGTGACTCAATCACCTCGGCCAGACGCAACAGGTCGTTGCTCAGTTGCCCGTAGTGTTCGTTGAACAACACGATGTGGCCGATGAATGAGAAGTTGTCCTTGATCTGCGCGCTGACCGAGTCACCGACACGCTTGGCGTACTGGCCCTCCACCAGGTCGATACGCAGGGCGCGGGCCAGGGCCTCGATGTCAGGCATCGCGCGCAAGATGCCGCCGGCCGGCGCCTTCAGCAGTCGAATGCCGCAGTAGCCGCGGGCCACTGGCTCGTGCTGTTCGGTCTGGCCTTCCACCGCCCAGCGCACCCAGCGTTCCCACGGATCGAAATTGACGAAGGCGCGTTTGGCCAGGTCCCAGATATGCATGCCGCCGGGGCGCATGTTGGTTTCCACGGCCGAGGTCAGGTTGTCGCTGCGCAGGAACACTTCGTTGTGCCAGGCCCCATTGTCCCGGGACACCAGGCCCGCCATATGCCGACCGGCTGCCATCAAACGCGCCTGTACCTCAGCCGTAAGCGGTGCGGGCACGACTTGCTGGATCTCTGCGCGGTAGGCGCCTTCGGTGGTGGTTTTTTCAGTCACCCAGGTGCTGCCGGCCACGCAGTCCCAACTGTATTCGCGGGCGTCCTGCACCAGTTCTTCAAGAACGATGCCGCCTTCGCGGTAAGGCTTCAGGGCGAGCCAGGCATCCTCGCATTCCGAAGGGTGATGGATGACACGACAGCCCCGGCTCGCGCCTTCGCAGGCCGGCTTGATGAAGGCTTTTCCGCCCAGTTCGACGACGCGCTGGCGCAGTTCCGACAGGCTTGCGACCCGCGCGGAAAACACCGGCTGGTATTCTTCGGGGGCGGTGCTGGCCGCCGCTTCGAGTTGGCGGAAGATCTGCTTGTCCAGACCCGCCCGCGCTTCGCCTGGGATAATGCCCGGCAGGTCGAAATGACTGGCCAGCGCCGCACCGAGCAGCACGCCGCGATCGGAGAACGGCAGTACGCCGATCAGCTTCCAGCTGTCGGCATTCAGGCACCCCACCACCAGTTCAAGGGACGCCGCCACATCGTCTTCGGCCAGTGAAGTGCTGCAGACGTGATCGGCCACCTGGTCGTCATCGGGCTGAATCTTCTCGACCAGCAGGATGAGCCTGGCGTTGTAGAGCGACTTGCACAGCTCGCGCAGTTTCTGGATGTCGTGCACCCGATTACCGTTGTAACCGACCACTACTACGCATGAAGTCGTATTCATAATGCCCCCGACCTGCAAGGTGAAATCCGCAACGGCGATGACTCAGTCATGCAACGACGCATTGGATTTACGGTTGAGCCAATACCAGGCCAGGATCCCTGCGGCACCGATGGCGGCCAGCACCAGCGCGTTGTACGGCGCCGGTACCACCCGCATGATCAACACGGTCAGACCGGCCCCCACCCCCAGGGACACTTCCTTGACGAACATGTTGTTCTGCTTGACCGAGAAGTAATCGAGGTAGCTGAAGGCGCATTCGGCGATGGACAGCAGCGCCACCCAGACCAGCGCCCCGGCGAGGGTTTCGACGTGGAACGCGGCAGGCGAAGACAGCACCACAAAGCCGCCGACGATGATCGCGATCACCGCCACGACCTTGAAGCGCCCGGTGCGCTCGATCAGCTTCATCACCGGCACCTGGGCGAAGACCACCACGGCGCTGTTGAGGATCAGCATCAGGCCGTACCAGGCCGGCAGCTCGCCGGTCTTGAGCAGGATCGCCTGTGGCAGGATCGAGAACACCCCGAACAGTTTGATGCCCATGATGATCCCGGCGATCACCCAGGGCAGTTTGTTGCCCCAGTTGCTGCCGGCCTGACTGGCTGGGCGGGCTACCAGCGGTTCGGAGGTGAAGGTCGCGCCGAGGGCGATCGGCAGGCACAGCAACACGAACGCCGCCGCGCCGAGGAAAAACATCGTAGGCGTGAGAAGAGGCGACAGCAGGATCAAACCGGCCACCAGGCTGCCCATGTTCATGGCCACGCGGTTGTAGGCCGCGCCTTCCTTGGTCTGGGCCGCTTCGCTCTTGATCAGGTAACCGGCAATGGCAATGCCGTAGGCAAACAGCGCGGCAGCAAACATCACCATGCCTTGATTACTGGTCAGCGCCAGCAGCACCAGGCCAAGGCCGGCACACAGCAGCGTGACGCTCAGGGATCGGCGGCCAAGCACCAGTAAAGTCAGGGGCAACAGCAACAACAAGGCGCGATATCCAAGGGCCAGGATGCTGTTGGTGGCCGTGTCGAGCCAAACGTTGGCCTTGCCCAGCACCGCGAACAGCGAGACGGCGGTGATGATCCGGATCGTGAATAACCGCAGGTTAATGACCGGTTTAGCCACCGCGACCGTTGTTTCGACACTCATGCAACACCTCAGGAACCGGGTGAATGCCCGCCGACAAAGGCTGACATTCAGAAAAGTCTGTAAGGGCATGGTAGAGAGAGAGGCTTGTCCTGATCAGTGCAAGTTCGTATAGAATCCAACGAACTTTACTGCCGGAGAGACCAGTAAAATGCAGGTTCAACGTGCAGTCATTGCCGCCATTGAATTCCAGCCCGGCGTGCCGCTGGTGCAGCAGATCGTCGATCAGCTGACGCAAGCCATCAGCACCGGCGGCCTGCCCCACGGCGCCAAGCTGCCGCCGATTCGCGAACTCTCCGACTTGATGAACGTGGGCAAGTCCACGGTGGTCGATGCCCTGGACCGCATGCGGGCCAAGGGGTTGGTGGTGTCTCGCCAGGGCTCCGGGCATTACGTGCATCGCTCCGAAGCGGCGCTGAAAAGTGGCACCGGCCCGGACCTGCAACCCCAGGACACCCTCAGTGTGATTCGTCGCGCCTTGCTGCTGGACAACGGCACGCTGCGCCCCGGCTGCGGCTTTTTGCCGACCTCGTGGCTACCCGCCGAAGAATTGCAGAAAGCCGTGCGCAGCACCTTGCGTGCAACGTCGTTGCGCATGGGCGAGTACGGCGTGGCCGGCGGTTACCTGCCGTTACGCCAGGCCCTGCGGGTGAAACTGGCGACCTTCGGCATCGAAGCGCCGGTGGACCAGATCATCACCACCGCCAACACCATGCAGGCCATCGACCTGCTGATGCGCCTGCTGGTCAAACCCGGCGACACCGTGCTGCTCGATGACCCCTGCTACTTCAACATGCACGCCAATCTGGCACTGCATGGAGCCAAAGTCATCACCATCGCCCGGGATTGCGACGGCATGGACCTCGACGCCTTCGAGCAACTGCTGATCGCCCACAAACCCGTGCTGTACATGACCAACAGCACGCTGCATAACCCCACCGGCCACTCGTTCACCCCGGCCCAGGTCTACCGCTTGCTGGAACTGAGCCACCGCCATGGCTTGCACATCGTCGAAGACGATCTGTACTGCGACATCCAGCAACGCCGCACCCCGCGCCTGGCGGCCAGCGGGCTGGACAACGTGAGTTATGTGTCGGGCTTCTCCAAGACCCTGACCGCCAACAGCCGCGTCAGCTACACCGTACTGTCACCGCAACTGGCGGCACGCATGGTCGCCCTGAAAATGGCCTGCGGGGGGGTGACGTCGGAACTGGCGGAGCAGATTACCTGCACCATGCTCAGCGACGGTAGCTATGCCAAACATGCGCGGCGCACGGTGGATCGGTTGTATGAATCCAATAGCCGTGTGGCCGGTTGGTTGGCGCTGGCTGGGTGTTCTTTGTCGTCATTGCCAGGCGAAGGCGTGTTTATCTGGGCACGGTTGCCGGAGGGCTTGCATGCCGAGAACCTGGCTCGCCAGGGGTTGGAGAACAATATGGTGTTGGCACCGGGCACCTTGCTGAGCAAAGGGCCGGATGCCAGCCAGTTCCTACGATTCAATGTGGCTCACAGCGATAGCCTGCAGGTGCGGGAGCGGTTTTTCCGGTTGCTTGATAAACCACTTAAATAACTGACTGCCCTCAATCCTGTGGGAGCGGGCTTGCCCGCGAAGAGGCCGTCACATCCAGCATCAATGTTGCCTGACCCACCGCCTTCGCGAGCAAGCCCGCTCCCACAGGGGTTGCGGTGCCCAATGAGATCCCCGGCCACCAGATCGCTACGATTGCCGACCTCATCCTTGCCGGCTAACTTCGCCCGGTCGCTGCCAATTCAGCGACCGGGCCTGAGAACCCGGGTAAAATACGGGCGCACAAGCGCCACCAATCACGATTGCCGGCGCTTTTTTGTGTCTACACACTCGTGCAATGGCGGCTGTGCGTGGGAGACCTTCGGGTCTGCCGGATTCCTGTATCTCCGGTTTCTCAGCCCGCGCATAGCTGCCACCCATTCGCCTGAGAACGAACGTGGTAGCTCTCAATTTTATACGGGAGTTTTACTCATGAACGCTATTGATCCGTCTGCCACACCTGTCATACCCCTCCACCTCCAGCCCAGTAAGAGGTGAAGCCCAATGACCAATCCCCAAGACCTCAAAACCATCGGCCTCACCCCGTTCTCCTACCACGTCAACGAACCGCTGTTTCGCATCAACGCCGGTGTCCCGGTGATCGAAGCCCTCTACCACGCCTCCGACCTGCTCCACCTCGCAAAACTGCTCGCCTCAGACGCAACTATGGTTCGCGACTCCGACCGGCACGCCTGGGCCTCACATTTTTTGCAGGACATGAGCAAGGCAATCATCGATGACGTGGTGAAGGTGCTCGATGCCCCCTGTAACAACCGCGCCTGAATGAAAAAAAGCCCCGCGATTCTTTTGAATGCGGGGCTTTCAGTTCTCAGATAGGTGAATCAGACTGATACACATATCGCTAATCCTCACTTGCGCCCTAACCGTGCGTTTTTTCTTCAGCAGGCCAAGAGAATCTTAATATTTTGAGATTTTCTCAATTTTTCCTTAAGCATCGGCTTTGTAATTTTCGGTTGGAAGCATATGTAACGTTGTCAGCGGTGCCACGACTCCTGGGGAACTCACATTGGGAATCGGAGCATCCTCAAATGAAAATCGAATCTGTTAGTCCGCGTCACGACCATTGCGAGCAGGTTAGACTCGTTGCTTTTCCTCTTCCTGAGCCATAAGCAAGGTTTGTGTGACCTGCTCAATGTAGTCAAACACCTCCTCCTGAACCGAATACTTGAATTGCTTACGACGGTGCTTCGAGACAGTGCCATTTTGGGCGAGGCACATCATCACCAGATTGGACAAGTCACTGCCCCTGACGTCGTAGCGCTCATCGACTGCCTTGACGATCTTGTCGTAATTTTCGAGAAAAATAGTTTCTTCACGCAACTCGACTTCAAGCGCTCGCTTGGCCATTTCCAGAGTGAATTGCACACCTGGGGTGGCATCCCAAAAGCGATAGATTGCCGGGTGTCCTGTGAAGTTAAACGACAGATTCCCTTGATCAATCCATCGGATGTCCCAGAACTCACGCGCTGGTCGGGAGAATGCCTGCAGGGTTTCCAGATACAGACGTTCCTCTCGCTTCATTGCCACGGACACGGGGAGCAACAAGCCATTTTTCAATGCACCAGCACGGCAAAGTGTTTGATGGATGAGGAAGCGGGAAAGACGCCCATTCCCGTCCATGAACGGGTGAAGAAAAACGAATCCAAATGAAATTATCCCGGCAGCGACCAGCGGGTCGATATGCGTTGTCACTTCATTTCCCAAGGTCATGAGCTGCTCCATCAGCTCTCGACACAGGTCTGGTGCGGGAGGGACATAAGTAACTCCTGCAGCACCGTGCAAACCATTCGCCAGATGGTTCTGTTCATGACGAAACGCTGCAGCCATATCGTATGGATTGGAAATTGTCGCATTCTGCAGGCTTACCAAATAGTCCTCGCTCAATGGAATGCGCTCGTGTGCCTGCTTGAGCAGTTGAATAAAACGTCGGGATTTATCTTCGCTCGGCGACTCTTTCTCGATCGCGAAGGAGTTTTGGGTTTCGTTCAAATAGGCCCAGTTGATCGCCCGATCCATCATTCCTGAAGGCAGGTTCTGGATGAATTGCTGCACACGCTCCAGGGTATCGTGCGCTAGCAGAGCAGTGACTTCAGGTATCCGCTCGACAGTCGCGCAGTAAGCTAAGGTGCCAATACCGTTGAACTCTACGCGCCAGCGGGAATTGCGCTCCCCGGTCATCGTCAGGTACTGCTCTGGATCGAATAAGGGGATGAAGCCCCCTTTCACTGGAGAAAATTGAGTCAACTCCTTACCAGCGAATGCTTCGTAAAGAAAACAGGCCTTGCGGATGTAGATTCCGTTTGGAGCCTTTTGGAGTTCGGCCTCAAGCACTTGTGCCGGAATATGAGGTAACGCCTGGGCCAGAATGGTGAGGTTGATACCTTCATGCTTCAACGCGAAAAGCACATGACCAAGCAAGTCGTCGGGAGCAGGGGCAAGCCCAGGTGGGACTGCTAATGTCTCACCAATTCGTTCGAGCCGTGTAACAGGCTGAACCCTGGCAGGTTGGCGCAGAGGAAAAGCTGAAAGGCCCAGCGTGTCCTGCAGGCAAGCGTATCCGACAGAGTTCATCGCGCTAATCCTCATATTGGGTCAGACCGCGCGTTTTTTCTTAAGCGGGCCAATAAAATCTTAAGATTCATAGAATATCTCTATTTTTTCTTAAGTGACCAGCCCCAACCCAGTGCATTTACGGGATTCCGTGAAGAACCAAAAAAAACCCCGCACCTTCTCTCGAAGGGCGGGGCTTTTCTTTACAGCATCCGACGCTTAAGGCGCGTACGTCAGCAGCAACTCGGTCGGCACTTTGAAGTCCAGGGACATCATCACGCTCAACGCGGTAATGGTGAAGATCGAGAACACGAACAGCTTGCGTGCCCAGACCGTGTCATCCACTGCCTTGTAGCCGGTCCAGGCCATGTACAGCCAGTACATGCCCATGGCTGCGGCGACGGCGAGGTAGCTCATGCCGGCGTAGCCGCTGAAGGTCAGCATCAAGGTCGCCACGAGGAAGGCCAGGATGTAGATCAGGATGTGCTTCTTGGCCACCTGGATGCCGCGCTTCACTGGCAGCACCGGAATCGATGCGGCCAGGTAATCGTTGAAGCGGAAGATCGCGATGGCGTAGGAATGCGGCATCTGCCACAGGCTGAACATCACCAGCAGGGTCAGTGCGGCCATGTCGAAGGTGTTGCTGACTGCGACATAACCGATCACTGGCGGCATGGCGCCCGACAGACTGCCCACCAGCGTACCGTGAACCGACTTGCGCTTGAGGTACAGGCTGTAGAAGCCGACGTAGATCACGAAGCCGATCACCGCGAACAAGGCGGCCAACGGGTTGGCCACCTTGTACAACAGCGCAACGCCGGCGACACCCAGGACGGTCGCATAGATCAGGGCCAGCTTCAGGGAGATCAGGCCCTGGACCAGTACCCGGTTCTTGGTGCGTTCCATCTTGATGTCGATGTCGCGGTCGATGCAGTTGTTGAACACGCAACCGGAGGCAACCACCAGGGACGTGCCGATCATGGCGGCCAGGAAGATGGCCAGATCGACATGCCCTTTGGAGGCCAGGAAAAATCCGCCTGCCACAGAAAGCACGTTACCGAAAATGATCCCCGGTTTGGTGATTTGGATAAAGTGCTTGAGGGACATGCGGACTTACCTCACTTCGCCATCATGAACGTGTGGATGCTGAACATGATCCACAGCGACAGGCCAACCAGCAGGACGATCACGATCGCGGCGAAGACAAACGCAATCACGTTGTTTCGCTGCGCGGCCGAACGGTCCAGGTGCAGGAAGTACACCAGGTGCACCAGCACCTGGACGATCGCGAACGCCAGGACGATCAACAGGGTGATCGACTTCGGCAGCGTCGGGTACATCACCAGACCGAATGGAATGACGGTCAGGATCACCGACAGGATGAAGCCGATGGCGTACGACTTGTAGCTGCCGTGACCGGCGTCGTCGTGGCCATGGTGGGAATGAGCTGGGTTAGCCATTTACATAGTCCCCATCAGATAAACAACGGTGAATACGCAGATCCAGACGACGTCCAGGAAGTGCCAGAACAGGCTCAGGCAGCTCAGACGGGTCTTGTTGGTCGAGGTCAGGCCATGCTTGTTGACCTGATACATCATGATCGCCATCCAGATCAGACCGCTGGTCACGTGCAGACCGTGGGTACCGACCAGGGTGAAGAACCCGGACAGGAAGCCGGAACGGCTAGGGCCGTAGCCTTCGGAGATCAAGATGTGGAACTCGTTGATCTCCATGCCGATGAAGCCCAGGCCGAACAGGAAGGTCATGGCCAACCAGCCCAGGACCTGCTTCTTGTTGCCCCGGTAGAACGCCAGCATGGCGAAGCCGTAGGTGATCGAACTGAACAACAGCAGAGCGGTTTCGCCCAGCACGTATGGCAGTTCGAAGATGTCGTGGCCCGACGGGCCACCCGCTACGTTGTTAACCAGTACCGCGTACACCGCGAAGATCGACGCAAACAGAATGCAGTCGGTCATCAGGTAGAGCCAGAAACCGTATACGGTCATCTCGCCCGAGTCGTGGTGGTGGTCATCGTGCCCATGGTCACCATGGGCGTGTCCAGCATTGGTCACTAAATTCGACATGGTTTAAGCCTGTTCCAACGAGGTTTCAACACGGGTGGCGGTGGCCGGGACTTTCCCTGCCGCTACCAGACGCTTGTGCTGCTCGGCTTCGATGCGCTCGATCACGTCGACCGGCACCATATAGCCTTGATCATCACGGGCCGCGTGGATCACGAAGTAGATCACGGTGCCGGCCAGGCTAGCGATTGCCAGCCACCAGATGTGCCAGATCATCGCGAAACCGAACACGGTCAACAGCGCGCCCATGACCACACCGGTGGCGGTGTTGTTAGGCATGTGGATCGGCTGGTACTTGGCCGGAGCCTTGTACGCGGTGCCGTTTTCCTTGGCTTCGGTGAACGGGTCGATGCAGTCGGCTTTCGGCAGCACGGCGAAGTTGTAGAACGGAGGTGGCGACGAGGTCGACCATTCCAGGGTGTGTGCATTCCACGGGTCGCCGTGTTCGCACATGTTTTCCGGCTTGTTGCGGTCACGCACGCTGACGTACAGCTGGATCAGCTGGCAAGCGATACCCACGGCGATCATCACCGCACCGAACATGGCGACGTACAGGTACGGCACCCACTCAGGGTTGGTGGTGGCGTTCAGGCGACGGGTCATGCCCATGAAGCCCAGAGCGTAGAGCGGCATGAATGCGACGAAGAAGCCCGAGATCCAGAACCAGAACGCTGCCTTGCCCCAGCCTTCGTGCAGCTTGAAGCCGAACGCTTTAGGGAAGTAGAACGCGAAACCGGCGATGTAACCGAATACCGCACCGCCGATGATCACGTTGTGGAAGTGCGCGATCACGAACAGGCTGTTGTGCAGTACGAAGTCGGCACCCGGGATGGCCAGCAGTACGCCGGTCATGCCGCCAATGGCGAAGGTCACCATGAAGCCCAGGGTCCACAGCACCTGGCTGGTGAAACGCAGACGGCCCTGGTAGATGGTGAACAGCCAGTTGAACAGCTTTACACCCGTCGGGATGGAAATCAGCATCGTCGCCAGACCGAAGAAGGCGTTGACGCTGGCACCCGAACCCATGGTGAAGAAGTGGTGCAGCCAAACCATGAAGCCCAGGATCGAGATTGCGCCCGATGCGTAGACCATCGAGTGGTGGCCGAACAGTTTCTTGCCGGTGAAGGTCGAGATGACTTCGGAGAAGATACCGAACGCTGGCAGGATCAGGATGTACACCTCAGGGTGACCCCATGCCCAGAACAGGTTCACGTACATCATCGGATTGCCACCAAGTTCATTGGTGAAAATGTGGAAATCCATGTAACGGTCAAGCGTCAGCAGTGCCAGGGTAGCGGTCAGGATCGGGAACGAAGCCACGATCAGGACGTTGGCCCAGGTGCAGGTCCAGGTGAAGATCGGCATGTCCATCAGCTTCATGCCAGGGGTACGCATTTTCAGCACGGTGGCCAGGAAGTTGACCCCCGTCAGCGTTGTCCCCAGACCCGATAGCTGTAGCGCCCAGATGTAGTAGTCCATCCCCACGCCAGGGCTGTATTGCAGGCCCGACAGCGGCGGATAGGCAACCCAGCCGGTCTTGGCGAATTCGCCGACGCCCAGGGACAGGTTGATCAGCACCACGCCGGAAACCAGCAGCCAGAAGCTCAGGGAGTTCAGGAACGGGTAGGCAACGTCACGCGCGCCGATCTGCAGCGGCACTGCAAGGTTCATCAGGCCGGTGAAGAATGGCATCGCCATGAAGATGATCATGATCACACCGTGGGCGGTGAAGATCTGGTCATAGTGTTCAGGTGGCAGGTAGCCAGGCGAACCCTCGGTGGCCATGGCCAGCTGGGTACGCATCATGATGGCGTCGGCAAAGCCGCGCAGCAGCATGACCATGGCGACGATGATGTACATCACGCCGATTTTCTTGTGGTCGACCGACGTCAGCCACTCGGTCCACAGGTAGGTCCACTTCTTGAAGTAAGTGATACCCGCGAACAGTGCCAGACCGCCGAGCGCGATCATGGCGATGGTCACCATTACGATCGGCTCGTGGAACGGGACCGCTTCCCAACTTAATTTACCAAACATCGTTTACTCCTCTGCCCCGGCAGCTGAATGCGCGTTCATGTCCATTCCTTGCGTAGCGGCCACTTCTTTCTCTTCTTTCTCGTGCTTCACTTTCGGACCCGGTTTCATGCCTTCGTACTTGTCGACGATGGTCTGGAACAGGTTCGGCGTCACCGAGGAGTAGAGCTCGACTGGGTTGTTCTGGCTCTGCTTGGCAAGGGCTGCGTATTCAGCTTGTTCAAGCTGTTTAGGTGCCTTTTTGACTTCGCTTACCCAGGCGTCGAAATCTTCCTGGGAAGTGGCGATCGCCTTGAATTTCATACCGGTGAAACCCGCGCCGCTGTAGTTGGCGGAAATACCGTCCATCTCAGCGTTTTCGTTGGCGATCAGGTGCAGCTTGGTCTGCATGCCCGCCATCGCGTAGATCTGGCCGCCCAGCGCAGGGATGAAGAACGAGTTCATCACGGCGTCAGAAGTGATCTTGAAGTTGATCGGGGTGTGGGCCGGGAACACGATCTTGTTGACCGTGGCGATGCCTTGTTCCGGGTAGATGAACAGCCACTTCCAGTCCAGCGCGACCACTTCGATGGTCACAGGCTTGACGTCGGATTCCAGCGGCTTGTACGGGTCAAGGGCGTGGGTCGACTTGTAGGTGACGTAACCCAGCGCAATGATGATCAGCACTGGAACAGCCCACACCGCGATCTCGATCTTGGTGGAGTGGTTCCATTTCGGGGTGTAGGTGGCGCTCGTGTTGGACGCGCGGTATTTCCAGGCGAACAGGAAGGTCATGATGATGACCGGCACCACGACCAACAGCATCAGCAGCGTTGCGGTGATGATCAGGTTTCGCTCGTCCAGACCAACCTGGCCCTTGGGATTGAGCAAGGTCATGTTGCAGCCTGACAGCAACAACGTGCCGATCAGCGGCAATAAGCCTAGTAGTCTGGGGTACCTGTTTTTACTCATCTCACGACCTCTAAAGCAGCTTGCGCAATGCAGTTGGGTTTTGATCGCCAACACTTCACCCTGCCAAGGGTTGGCATTTTTCTTGGATTGAATAAGGGCATGCCCGTCGTGCGTCAGACGCTGTACGACAAATCCCGGGCCTGCGGTGAGTTCTTATTCGAATACGTGGTCAAAGGCCTTGTTACAGACCAATTCCATTTGGTGCGGGTAGTTGGAGGCTCCGACACCTGGGCATCGCATGAAGCCACCAGACCTCTCGACACCCTGTTTCTGCTCACCCCTGATTAAGATTTGAGCAGTGCCGGGAATTCAGTGCGGGCGATTGTAGATATGTAGCGTTTTATAAACCATGTCTCATCCCGAAATAATTTTTATCCGAACCGGCAACAATCATTACCCGTTTTCGCAAAAGTGGCGCATCTTATCGAAATTCATTCTCAACAAAAACACCAAAATAAGTAGGTCTTCCACCCACGGTTCAGACAGTATCGAGTCCCTCCTCTGTGCCCTTGACCTTGCCCAAGGCCCGATATGACGGGGGCTCCGGCCATTCGCCAGAGCCTGTTAAAACTGCCTGTTCGTGCCCGTAATGGAAAAAACCGCAAGCCTGCAAAACAACCCGATTTCGTTACGTTTCCATGTACCAATCGGGCCTCCTCGAACGCCCTGAGACGCCGACTCTGTGACAACATGTCGCACATGTGTCGCACCCTTGATTGCCGCCCGTCACGGTCTTTTTACCCGGCCTCTGAAATGCGCTGCGCAAGACAAAAAAAGCCCCGGCCCTCTCTTCGAGGACCGGGGCTTTTTTGTCCGACAATGCGTGGCGGCAGATGACCTCAGCGCAGCGCTTTGCGGTTACGCGAGGTCAGCAGCGGCACCAGCACCACGATCAGCACGAAGGCGACCAGCGCCCACTGCGCCAGTGACAGGCCGAGGATCGGCGGGTATGGCGTGGAGCAGAAACCGTCGACCTGGAAACCCAGCGGGAAGATCTTCGCCAGCGGCAAGTCATCGACAATCGGTTGCAGCACATCGATGCCACAGCTGACCGCCGGATAGAACTGCGTATAGACGTGATGCCCGGCAACGCCTGCACCTGCCACGGCACAGATCACCACCAGGGCTTCAAACACCGTGATGCTGCGACGGCTGCGCATGGCCGCGCCGATGAAGGCGAAGATCGCGATCAGCAGCAACGCGTAACGTTGCAGGATGCACAGCGGGCAAGGGGCCTCGCCCAGAACAATTTGCATGTACAGCGCGCCGCCGATCAGCGCCAGGCAAATGATGCCCAACAACACCAGGTAGCGCCGTTCACGCCCCAACCGCATGGATTCATCGCTCATCGCGTTTCCCTTCAAAATATCGATTACCCGCCAGTCTACACGCTGGCCCGGACCTTTGAGAGCCTGGAGCATGTGAGGGGGATTCGGGGGGGAATAGACGATAAGGCGGTTAAGAAGGGATTAACTTTCTGACTTTTTTCAGTTCAGGGCCGAGGTGTGGCATTCGTCGGAGCGCCGCCCGGATCAAGCCCGCTCCCACATTGGTCCGCGTCGTACGCAGATCAAATTGTGGGAGCGGGCTTGCTCGCGAAGCAGGCGACTCGGTCTCCCGAGCCGCCGCAACCCCTTACTCCAGCGCCGCTGCCGGCCCGAAGAACTCATAACGGCTTTGCTTCTCCGGCACACCCAGTGCCTTGAGGTGGCGCTTGATGGACGCCATGAAACCTTTCGGCCCCAGGAAGTAAACATCCAGGTCACGCTGCTCCGGCAGCCATGCATGCAACTGCTGCTGGCTCAACAAACCGACCTTGTGCGCCGCCGGGCTCACGCCGTCGTCCTCGGAATAGCAATAAAAGCGCTTGAGTTGCGGGTGACGCTCAGCCAGGCCGTCGATCCAGTCGCGGAAGGCATGGACGCTACCGTTGCGCGCGCAGTGGATGAAATGCACCGGCCGCTGGGTCTCCAGCGCCGCTTCGAGCATCGCCAGGGTCGGGGTAATGCCGACGCCGCCACTGATCAGCACCAGTGGTTTGTCGCTGGCGGTCAGGATGAACTCGCCCGATGGCGGGAACAACTGGATGCTGGCGCCGACATGCAATTGGTCATGCAGGTAGTTGGAAGCGCGGCCACCGGTTTCACGCTTGACGCTGATGCGGTACTGGCCTTTGTTCGCCAGCGCCGACAGCGAGTAGTTACGACGGATCTCTTCACCGTCGAGGATCAGTTTCATGCCGATGTACTGGCCGGGCTCTGCCTCCAGGATCGGGCCTTTGTCCGCGGGTTCGAAGTAGAACGAGGTGATCTCGGCGCTCTCCTCGACCTTGTCCACCACGATGAATTCCCGCGCCCCGCGCCAGCCGCCCGGTGCCTGTTCTTTCTGATCGTAGATGCTGGCTTCGGCACCGATCAGGATGTCTGCCAGTTGCCCGTAGGCCGCGCCCCAGGCCGCGATCACTTCCGGGGTGGCGATCTCTTCACCCAGCACTTCGGCGATGGCCCGCAGCAGGCAGCTGCCGACAATCGGGTAGTGCTCAGGCAGGATCTGCAGGGCCACGTGCTTGTTGATGATTTTGGCCACCAGGTCACCCAACTGGTCGAGCTGGTCGATATGGCGCGCATACATCAATACGCCGTTGGCCAACGCACGCGGCTGATCACCGCTGGACTGGTGGGCCTGGTTGAACAGCGGGCGGACTTCCGGGTATTCGGAGAGCATCATGCGGTAGAAGTGCGTAATCAAAGCCTCACCACCGCTTTCGAGCAGCGGCACGGTGGATTTGACGATGGCACGGTCTTGAGCGCTCAGCATAAGGTGACTCCTGGTCTTCTTGGGTTGCTAACGGATTACCCTATGCTTATCAGTTTCCATGCCAACTATTTAATCGTTAAAAATCAATAAGTTAAAAACATAATAGTCATTTAGACACTGCCTGAATTATAGTCATACCGACTACACGGAGTCACTATGACTGCAAAATCCCTGCTCACCGCCCTGCTACCCCTGGTCTCCGACCTGTCCCGCGAACTGCCCGAGGGCGAGCGTTATCGCCGCCTGCTGGAAGCCATGCGCGCCCTGCTCCCGTGCGACGCCGCCGCCCTGCTGCGCCTCGATGGTGAATGGCTGGTGCCGCTGGCCGTCGACGGCTTGAGTACCGACACCCTCGGTCGGCGTTTCAAGGTCAGCGAGCACCCGCGTTTCGAAGCGCTGCTCAGCGGCCCCGGCCCGACCCGCTTCGCTGCCGACAGCGACTTGCCCGACCCCTATGACGGCCTGGTCGATGGCCTGGATGATCATCTGGAAGTCCACGACTGCATGGGTTGCCCATTGTTCATCGACGAGCGCCCATGGGGCCTGCTGACCCTCGATGCTCTCGACCCGGAGCGCTTCGAACCGATCGAACTGGATGCCCTGCAAGCCTTCGCCAGCCTCGCGGCCGCCACGGTCAACGCCGCCGAACGCATCGAGCGTTTGAACAACCGGGTCGAAGATGAACATCAACGCGCCGAGGTCTACCGCCAGGCCAGCGGCCAGCAGAATCGCGAGATGATTGGCCAGAGCAAGGCCCACAAGCGTCTGGTCGAAGAAATCAGCCTGGTGGGCGGCAGCGACCTGACCGTGTTGATCACTGGAGAAACCGGGGTCGGCAAGGAGTTGGTGGCCCAGGCCATCCATGCCGCCTCACCCCGCGCCGACAAACCGATCATCAGCCTCAACTGCGCCGCGTTGCCCGACACGTTGGTGGAAAGCGAGTTGTTCGGCCATGTCCGCGGCGCCTTCACCGGGGCCATGAACGACCGCCGCGGCAAGTTCGAACTGGCCAATGGCGGCACGCTGTTTCTCGATGAGGTCGGTGAGTTGTCGCTGACCGTGCAGGCCAAGTTGCTGCGGGTGCTGCAGAGCGGTCAACTGCAGCGCCTGGGCTCGGACCAGGAGCATCAGGTCGACGTGCGCCTGATCGCGGCGACCAACCGCGACCTCGCCGAAGAAGTGCGCAGCGGCCGTTACCGCGCCGACTTCTACCATCGCCTCAGCGTTTATCCGCTGCTGGTGCCGGCCCTGCGCGATCGCGGGCGTGATGTGCTGCTGCTCAGCGGTTACTTCCTGGAGCAGAACCGCTCGCGCATGGGCCTCAACAGCCTGCGCCTGAACAGCGACGCCCAAGCCGCGCTATTGGCCTACGACTGGCCCGGCAACGTGCGCGAGCTTGAACACTTGATCGGCCGCAGCGCCTTGAAAGCACTGGGCAATTGCAAGGAGCGGCCGAAGATTCTCAGCTTGAGCGCTGCCGACCTGGACTTGCCCAATGCCAGCGTTGAAGCCGCCGCCGAGCAACCCGTCGCCACCATCACGCAAGCGCTGACCGGCGATTTGCGCGAGGCCACCGAGCATTATCAGCGTCAATTGATCGGTGCCTGCCTGGAGCGGCACAACAACAATTGGGCAAGCGCGGCCCGTGAGCTAGGCCTGGATCGGGCGAATCTGGGGCGGATGGCTAAAAGGCTCGGCATGAAGTGATGACCCCATCGCGAGCAAGCTCGCTCCCACAGGATGTGTGAACGACGACGATCTAATGTGGGAGCGAGCTTGCTCGCGATGGCGTCTTACTGTTCACCGCAATTGTTAAAGCCTGCTCCAAACAAGTCGATAACCCGGCATCGAAGTCATTGGCGATCCCGGGATTGCCCGTCACCTTTTTCCAGAGAAGGTTCCTATGTCCTCCACCAAAGCCCGCGCAGACTCACTTTCGCTTCTGCTGTTTACCTTGCGCAGCGGCAAGCTGATGGCGATCAACCTGCTCAAGGTCAGTGAAATCATTCCCTGCCCGCCGTTGACCAAACTGCCGGAGTCGCACCCCCACGTCAAAGGCATCGCCACCCTGCGCGGCGCCTCGCTGTCGGTGATCGACCTCAGCCGTGCCATTGGCGAGCGTCCGCTGGAAGACCCCAACGGCGGCTGCCTGATCGTCACCGACGTCAGCCGCTCCAAGCAGGGCCTGCACGTGCAGGCCGTGAGCAAGATCGTCCATTGCCTGACCACCGACATCCGTCCGCCGCCCTTCGGCTCCGGTGGTTTGCGCGCCTACATCACCGGCGTGACGTCGGTCGAGGGCACCCTGGTACAAGTGCTGGACATCGAAAAAGTCATCCACGGCATCGCCCCGGCGCAAATCGAGATGGCGCCAACCGAACT
Source organism: Pseudomonas sp. KH_046_1 (assembly GCF_057839025.1). NCBI lineage: Bacteria > Pseudomonadati > Pseudomonadota > Gammaproteobacteria > Pseudomonadales > Pseudomonadaceae > Pseudomonas > Pseudomonas sp. KH_046_1. Next base: position 1,027,413 of record NZ_CM174481.1, on the reverse strand, counting down.
GAGCATGGAAGACGCCGAACTGCTCGGCAACGCGCGCATCCTGGTGGTCGATGACAGCCAGGTCGCCTTGCAGCAATCGGTACACACCCTGCGCAACCTTGGCCTGCAATGCCATACCGCCCGCAGCGCCAGGGAAGCCATCGACTGCCTGCTGGACCTGCAAGGCACCGCGCAGCAGATCAACCTGATCGTCTCGGACATCGAGATGTCGGAGATGGACGGCTACGCCTTCACCCGCACCCTGCGGGAAACCCCGGATTTCGCGCATCTTTACGTACTGCTGCACACGTCTCTGGACAGTGCGATGAACGCCGAGAAAGCACGACTGGCGGGGGCGAACGCGGTGCTGACCAAATTCTCTTCGCCGGAATTGACCCAGTGCCTGATCACCGCGGCCAAGGCTGTCGCCGAACAGGGTTATTGAGTGTTGAACGAAGAATTCTGCTGGCTGATGCGGCGCGACCTCTCTGTCGTCGTGCCGCCTCCCGATTGGCCAGCCGGCCTGCAATTGAGCGAGTACCGCCCCGAACTGGGCGCCGCCGTGCACCGGTTGATGGAGTTCGGTTATATAGAAGGCGGCGGTCGCGTAGCCGCGCTGGACATGTGGCAACGGCAGTTCGAATCCGATCCGGAATATGACCCGGTCCTGTGCTTCATTGCTCTGGATGCCGAAGAAGTGGTGGGCGTTTGCCAGTGCTGGACCAGTGCCTATATCAAGAACCTGGTGGTACATCCGCGGTTTCAGGGCCGAGGATTGGGGCGTGCGCTGTTGTTGCAGGCGTTCAAGGTGTTCCAGCAGCGGCGTGAAGGTTTCGTGGACCTGAAGGTACGTGAAGACAACCTTCGGGCGCGGCGCTTGTATGAAAGCGTCGGGATGCGTGCGGTCCGCCGGGAGCCGGTTCCCGACTGATGAACCGCCTTCGCGAGCAAGCCCGCTCCCACAGGTTATGTGTCGTGCACAGAATTTGTGTTCAAACTCGATCGATGTGGGAGCGGGCTTGCTCCGGGCGGCGTTCCGACGAAGAGGCCAGCAAAGTCTCCATCAACCTTTCAGGCATACTCCTGCCTTGGCCACTCAGCCCAAGGAAGCCTGAACCATGAAAGCTGCGCCCCTGATTTTGCTCTGTCTCACCGCCCTCACCTCCCAGGCCCACGCCTCAAGCCCCGACGCCTGGGCCTCCTACGAAAAAGCCGTACTCACCAGCTGCACCAAGGCCAGCGGCCTGAAGGACGCCAAACCGGTGGGCAACGCCACGCAGTTCGATGACCGTGTCGGCTACACCGCGCTCCTGCTCCAGGGCCAGTACCCGAAAAAGCACATGAAAGGCGCACAAGGCACCGAGCTGTGCCTGTACAACAAAAAGAGTAAAACTGCGTACGTCACCGAATGGGACTCCATCCGCCCGGCCGGCAAGGCAAACTGAGTGGCGCATAATTTGCTTCGATAGCGGCTTTTGCGGCGGCATTCTGTCGCCGTGTCATGCCCTGTGATGCGAACGAACGCTCGATGAATACAACGTTTTCCTGTGTAGGCTGTGGCAAATGCTGCAATGACCACCATGTGCCCCTGACCCTGAGCGAAGCCCGGATGTGGGCAGCCGACGGTGGTCAGGTGATCGTGCTGGTGGAAGCGTTTCTGGGTAATGGCCTGGGTCTGCCGGTGCAACAACGGGAACACGCCAAACGCCGTTCGGCGGCGGTACGCAGCGGTGAATCGGAGGCTTACGTGGCCATCACTTTCGCCGCCTACAATGTCGGCCCCTGCCGAAATCTTGACGAAGACAACCGCTGCCGCATCTACGAACGCCGGCCGTTGGTGTGCCGTATCTATCCGATGGAAATCAATCCGCACATACCTCTGAACACTGCCGCGAAGGAATGTCCGCCTGAGTCGTGGGAAAAAGGACCGGATCTGATTGTCGGTGGTGAGTTGGTCGACCGGAAATTGTCGGAACTGATCCAGCGCTCCCGTCAGGCGGATCGTGATGACATTCTGATGAAGGACGCGGTTTGTGCGTTGCTGGGGATTCGCACGACGGCCCTGAAGGGCGACGGGTTTACCGCTTATCTTCCGGATATGACGGAGTTCGCCGCGATCATCGATGACCTGGCCGGGCAAACGTTGCCGCAGTGGGGCAGCGAATGGCGGTTTCATGTGTCGGGGGATGATATTGCGGAGCAAATGCTGGCCGCCGGTGCGCAAGTGGCGGCGGATGCGCCGGCGAATTACTCGTTTATTTCGTTGCGGGCGGTTTGATCCGGGATTTGAGGTGGTTGTTCCGGCCCCTTCGCGAGCAGGCTCGCTCCCACAGGAGAATGCGTTCTTTCATGAGAATGCGATCAGATGTGGGAGCGAGCCTGCTCGCGATGAGGCCAGGTCAAGCGCCGCAGCTTGAAGGCCTAGCGCTTACCCATCGACCGCCGAGTCCCCGGTGGCGCCATGCCCGGCGTCTTGGTGTGGCCATTCTTGGCGCCGTTCTTGTACCACGGCTGGTTGGAGCCCTTGGCGGCCGCCAGATCACCCGGCTTGAACGGGAACTTGAAGGCCGGGATTTCGGCTTTGGTTTCGCTGTCGGCGCTGGAGTCGACGCTGTCTGGCAGCTCTGCCTGTGCGTCGCTCAGGGCGTCGGCGACCGGCGGTTGTTTCGGGGAAGTCATGAAAGCTCCGGGTGGTGCATGAAGTGTCGGGCCCGGTGAGCGAGCCGCATGCCACAGTATAAGAAGTGCCGCAGTATAACTGGATGACGCCCTGCAAGCTGCAAGCTTGCAACGACCGCTGAGCGACTCGCACAAATCCCGCGAAGAATGTTAGCGTGCTCATCATTCTTCACCGCCCGACGAGCCCGCCTCCCATGAAAAAGACTGTCCTGGCATTCAGCCGCGTCACCCCGGAAATGGTCGAACGCCTGCAACAAGACTTCGATGTCATCGTGCCGAATCCGAAAAACGGCGACATCAACGCCCAGTTCAATGAAGCCCTGCCCCACGCCCACGGCCTGATCGGCGTCGGTCGCAAACTCGGTCGTGCGCAGCTGGAGAGCGCCGCCAGCCTGGAAGTGGTGTCCAGCGTCTCGGTGGGCTACGACAACTATGACCTGGCCTACTTCAACGAACGCGGGATCATGCTGACCAACACGCCGGATGTGCTCACCGAAAGCACCGCCGACCTGGCGTTTGCCCTGTTGATGAGCAGCGCGCGCCGCGTCGCCGAACTGGATGCCTGGACCAAGGCCGGACAATGGCAGGCCACTGTCGGTGCGCAGCTGTTCGGTTGCGATGTGCATGGCAAGACGTTGGGCATTGTCGGCATGGGCAATATCGGTGCGGCCATCGCCCGACGCGGTCGCCTGGGGTTCAACATGCCGGTCATCTACAGCGGCAACAGCCGCAAGACCGGGCTGGAACAGGAACTCGGCGCACAGTACCGCAGCCTCGATCAATTGCTGGCCGAAGCTGATTTCGTGTGCCTGGTGGTACCGCTCAGCGAGAAGACCAAACACCTCATCAGCCATCGCGAGCTGGCGCTGATGAAGCCGGGCGCGATACTGGTGAACATCTCCCGTGGCCCGGTGGTGGACGAGCCGGCGCTGATCGAAGCGCTGCAAAACAATCGCATTCGTGGTGCCGGGCTGGACGTGTACGAAAAAGAACCGCTGGCCGAGTCACCACTGTTCCAGCTGAAAAACGCCGTGACCTTGCCGCACATCGGCTCGGCCACCCATGAAACCCGCGATGCAATGGCCAACCGTGCCCTGGCCAACTTGCGCAGCGCCCTGTTGGGCGAGCGACCGCAGGACCTGGTCAACCCGCAAGTCTGGAAGGGTTAACGCAAAACAGGCAGGTGTAACAAGCGCCTGCCTGTTTAATACAAAAAACTCACTTTCCTTATTAAACAACTTTCTGAATACACACCCTGCAACTCAGTCAGCAGCCAAACAACAAAACCACGCGATAGACTCTCCTTGTTTACCTTGGCACTACGGGATCAACAACGGAGATCACCAACTTGAACCCATTCACAACAAGTCAAGTCATTCGACTCAGCAAAGTCATACTAATGTTGTTTATTAGTCTCTTTGGATTGCTAATGCTATATAACAACTTCATGGATTACTCGACAAACTATCAATACATTAGCCACATCCTGAGCATGGACACCACCAATGATCAGAACAAATACAGACACAGAGCTATTACTTCCACCATACTTCACCACCGCATTTACTGGCTGATCATTACACTTGAAGTAATCTACACCCTATGCTGCCTACTCGGAACCTATTACCTTTACAAAAACATCAACTCCAGCCCCGAACAATTTCACGAAGCTAAAAAACCTGCACTAATCGGATTATTGACTGCCATTTTTCTTTATTACGTCGGCTTTCAAACAATCGGTACCGAATGGTTCAACATGGATGAGTCGAAAACCTGGAACTACAATGACAGGGCTGGACACATCGTTGATTTCATCTTTCCGCTATTGATATACGTCGCGATGAAAATCGAGCGCTGAGTCACTCAGCACTGCCTCAGGCCAGCTTGCCGTTGCCCAGCACCTGCGGCATTTTCGGTTTGCGAAACACCAGTACGTTACCCAACATCACCAATACCAGCCCCAACAGTGCCGGCACCGTCCATTGATAGCCCTCGACGAACGCTGACACGTTGAGCGCCACCACCGGGAACAGCACCGTGCAGTACGCAGCCCGCTCAGGCCCCATGCGGCCGACCAGTGTCAAGTAAGCGGTGAAACCGATCACCGATCCCGGAATCACCAGGTACAACAGTGACCCGATGTAACGCGCGCTCATTTCCATGTCGAAGGGAATGCCTTTGACCAGGCACCACACCGTGAGCATCGCCGCCCCGTAAGCCATGCCCCAGGCATTGGTGGTCAGCGGCTTGAGACCGACCTTCTGTTGCAGGCTCGAAAGCATGTTGCCCGCCGAGAAACACAAGGTACCGCACAGGGCCAGACCGAGACCGAGCAAGGTTTCCGGGCTGGCGGTATGCCGGGCCAGCTCCGGCCAGAACAGCAGGCCCAGCCCAAGCAGGCCCAACGCGCCGCCCATCAATACGTTGCGGGCGATTTTCTGACCGAAAAACACTCGCGCATTGAGGGCATTCCACAGGGTGGCGGTAGAAAACACCACGGCCACCAGACCGCTGGGGATCCATTGGCTCGCGGTGAGGAAGCACATGAAGTTGACGCAGAACAGGCACAGCCCCTGAGCCAGGCAGATCAGGTGCCCGCGACGGTTCATCACTTGCAGGCGCCGGCTGAGCAGCAGGATCACGAACAGCACCAGCGCGGCGAGGCCGAAGCGATAGACGATCGACACGGGAATGGCCACCACGCCCAGTTGCCATTTCAAGGCAATCCAGGTGGTACCCCAGATCAGCACGGTCAGCAGGTACAAAGAAAGGTTCATGACTAAGGCTCCTCGATAGGAGCCCAGTGTCCGGCGCTACGCCCTGGCTCACTTGCATAAACTTGCGCTTTTGTCCGGCGGCAGGCTGGCAGGCACGCGTCTACGGAGTAGGATGCAGGCGTTGGATGCAGGTGTTAGAGAGCAACGATCATGGCGGCACTGGATACCCTACAAGTCTTTCAAGCCCTCAACCGCTCGCCCAATGCTCGCCTCGAGCACAGCGCCGAGCTCGGTGACGGCTTGTCTGCAGCCCTGTGGAGCAATCACCACGACGCCCAGGAATACGAAGCGCCCAGCCACCACACGTTGTCCTGTTACATCGCCGGCGGCACCGGCACCTTTCGCCGCGACCAGCCCGACAACAAGGGTGGCCCGGACAAACTGTGCATCCTCCCGGCCGATCACCAGTCAGGCTGGGTGATCAACGGCGACATTCGCCTGGCACACCTGTATTTCAGCCCCGAACAATTTGCCCTCGGCTGCGTCACCCTGCTCGATCGCGAACCACGGGAAATGCAACTGCGCGAGCAGACCTTTCTTGATGATCCGCAGCAGGCGCTGCGCTTTCGGCAGTTGATCACCTTGAACTGGGACGAGCCGGGCGAGCGCCTGCTCACCAGCAGCCTGGCTCACGAACTGCTCAGCCATGCCCTGCTCAGCCAAGTGAATGTGCGTCAGGGCCTGCGCCTTAAAGGCGGGTTGGCCGCGCATCAGCGTCGTCATCTGGCGGAGTTCATCGACAGCCACCTGGACGAGGCCATCAGCCTGGGTCAATTGGCGGCGCTGTGCGCGTTGTCGGAATACCATTTCGCGCGGATGTTCCGCGAAAGCTTCGGCTTGCCACCCCACCAGTACGTGCTGGCGCGGCGCCTTGACCGGGCGCGGGAGTTGCTGCGTACGACCTCGCAGCCACTGGGGGAGATTGCACTGGCTTGCGGCTTCTCAAGTGCCAGCCATTTCACCAACCGCTTTCGCCAGACACTTGGCGGGACGCCCGGTGAGTATCGGCAGGCGTTTTTGCGCTAGATCCGGGATTTTCGGCGCCTTTCAGGGCGCCATCGCGAGCAGGCTCGCTCCCACAAGGTTTGGCGGTGCTCACCTGTTTTTTGATCACCTTATTCCCCTGTGGGAGCGAGCCTGCTCGCGAAGAACGATGACGCGGTCTGTCGTCAGAACTCCAAAGTGCTCGACAACGTCACCTGCCGCGAATCCCCCATCGAAACAAAGAACCGACTCGCCGCCGAGGTGTAGTAGGTGCGGTCGAACAGGTTCTTCACGTTGAGCTGAAACTTAACCTTCTGCCCTTCGACTTTGGTGTCGTAGGTGGCGAACGCATCGGCCACGGTGTAGCTCGGCAGGTCGAAATCGTTCACCGCGTTGCCCGCGCGCTCGCCCACATAACGCGCCCCGGCGCCGACCCGCAGCTGATCACCGCCAATGACGCTGCCGAAGTCATAGACGGCCGACAACGAGCCGCTGTTCTTCGCCACGTTTTGCAGTTGATTGCCTTGGTAAACCGGGTCTTCGGTGACCTCGGCATCGGTGTAGGCGTAGCTGCCGATCATGCTCCAGCGATCGCTGAGCTGACCGCTCAGGTCCACTTCCAGGCCACGGGAACGCACTTCACCGGCGGCACTGTAAATCGTGGTCGGGCCTTCGGCGTTGGCCACCAGCACATTGCGTTTCTTGATGTCGAACAACGCGATGTTGCCGGTGACGCGGCCCGGCAGATCAAGCTTGGCCCCCAGCTCCCAGGACTTGGCTTCTTCCGGCGCGATGCCGCCGTCAAGCACGGTACTGCTGCCGCTCAGTGGCGCGATGGTGGAGTTGGGTTTGAACGACTCGGTGTAGCTGCCGTAGAACGACAAGGCATCGGTGTATTTGTACACAAGGCCCGCGCGCGGCACCCATTTCTGCCCGTTGCTGTCGGTGTTGGCGTGGAATGGCACGCTTTTGCCGGCGTACTGGTCGTAGGCCTGGAAACGCGCGCCAGCCACCAGAATCCACTTATCAGTGAGGTGGATGGAATCCTGCAGGAAGACCGAATCGCTGCGCAGTTCATCGGTCTGCGCGCTGTCGGCCGCACTGACGGTGGTGCCCGCCACTTCCCGACCATAGACCGGATTGACGTAACTGAATGTGGTCAGGCTTTTCTGGCGGATCAGGTCTTCGCGATAAATCTTGCGGTATTCGTCATCGACGCCGAACAGCAGGTCGTGCTGCATGCCGAGCACATTCACATTGCCTTCGAGGCTGGCGGTGGTGAAACGATCGGTGCTGATCGCATTCTGGGTGCCGTCCATGCTGCGGGTCAGGGTGCCCTTTTTGGTGTCGATGGCGGTCACGCGCACCTGGCTGGCGTCGTAGGTTTCGCGGTTCCAGCTGTAGCCGAAATGGGCTTTCCAGTTGTCGTTGAGTTCGTGATCGGCCTCGAAGTGATAGAGGTCCGAGCGCCCTTCCATGTTGTTGAACGGCTCGTCGAGACGCTCGTTGCGCGAGATGTCCAGCGGATGGTTGGTCCGTGGATCAATCAGCGTGCCGCGGTCGAAGGGTGTGAGGAATTCGCGGTGTTCATAGGAGAACAGCAGCCTGGTGTTTTCGCCGTACCAGGCCAGGGATGGCGCGATCAGGCTCTCGCGATGCACACCGAAGTTGCGCCAGTAATCTTCGTCTTCGTAGTCCAGCACCATGCGGTAGGCCAACCCGGAATCGCCGAGGGCACCAGTGCTGTCGAGACCGCCGCCGCTGCCGTTCTTGCCGTCGCCATAGCTCGAGCCGCGCGCGGTCAGTGCGTTGTACTGCTCAAGCTCAGGCTTCTTGCTGACCATGTTGACCACGCCGCCCGGATCCTGAATGCCATAGAGCAACGAGGCCGGCCCTTTGAGCACTTCGACCCGGTCCACACTGGCGTTGAGGCCACGCCCCTGCACGATCGGCATGCCGTCGCGCATGATCGAGCCGTTACGGTTATCGCCAAAGCCGCGGACCATCACCGAGTCCTGGGTGCTGCCCAAAGTGTTGGCCTGGGTGATGCCGCTGACATTGGCCAGGGCGTCATCGAGATTGCGCGGCGCCTGGTCGCGGATGACCTGGGCCGGGACGACGTTGATCGTCTGCGGGATCTCCTGAATCGGGGCCGAGGAGCGCATCACCGAAGAGGTCGGTGGCGGCTGGTAGCTCATGGAGTCATCCATCGACGAGGTGATGGTGGTTGCGCCCAGGTTCAACGCACCTTCAGTCGGCCGTGGTTCCAGTGCAATGGTGTGGCCGTCAGTGCGACGGAACGTCAAGCCCGAACCAGTGAGCAGTCGTTGCAGGGCCTGTTCGGCGCTCATCTGGCCATTAATGGCCGGCGCATTGAGACCATACGGCGCTTCATCGGTGTAGACCACGCTGATGCCGGTCACTCGACTGAAATCACTCAGGGCCTGGGGCAGCGGCTTGGCGGCCAGCGCGAAATTGAATTGCCCACGCGACTGGCTACTACCCACCTCTGCGGCCAGCGCCACGCTCAGCGGCAACAACGCCATTGCCGAAAAGCTCAACGCAGACACACCCAACCATTGTTTGACCGACCCCGATTTTGCCCTGGACTTCATGACTCATGACCTGTGTAGAACCGCAACGGATGCGAATGACTCGCAGTTTCAGTCACTACACGGATGGCAATCGGGTTTACCTCAGCAAAAATTTGAAAATATTTTTATTCAGGGTGATGTGGTGTTTGAACTGGCCCCTTCGCGAGCAGGCTCGCTCCCACAGTGTCCGTGTCGTTCACAAATTACATATTCACAGAAAGTCCCTGTGGGAGCGGGCTTGCTCGCGAAGAGGCCAGCTGCTTTAACGCAAAATAATCAGCTGCCCCAAAACCTGATGCTGCTCAAACCCCAACACCCCCTGCAACGAACTCAACACCGCCTGCGGGTTCCTGCTCGGAAAGCTGCCACTGACCCGACGCGTCGCCAATTCATCGTTGAGTATCACGATCCGCCCGGGGTAATAGCGCGCCAAATCCTGCACCACATCCGCCAACGTCGCCTTGTAGTAATTGAGCCAGCCCTCGCGCCATGCCAACTGCGCTTCGCTGTCCACCGCGTGGAGTGTTTGCGCCGAGCCTTCGCCGTAGGCCACTTGCTGGCCGGCGGTGAGAACTTGCTGATCGGCGTTCTGGTCCGCTGTCACGCCAACCCGCCCCGACAGCACCGTGACCTGTGCACCGTGAGGCTGCAAACGGACTTCGAACTGCGTACCCAGAACCCGCGCCTGCCCTTTCTCGGCGTCCACCACAAATGGCTCGCCGGTGTGGGTGACGCTGAAAAAACCGGCGCCGCGACGCAGTTGCACATGCCGCTCACCGCGACTGAAATCCACGGCGATGGCGCTGTCGGCATCCAGTGTCACCTGCGACTGATCGGCCAGGGTGACGGTGCGGATTTCCCCCGGTGCCGAGACGTAATCCGCCCCCAGGTCATCCATCCAGCGCATCGGCTGCCAACCTGTGCCGAGACTGACCATCAACAGCAGGCACGCGGCCATCGCCAGCACACCGGACCAGCGCCCGACCGTGCTGCGCCGCGGCTTGTCCATGGCGTCGAGATAGCCCTGCAAGGCAAAAGCGTCTTCCTTGGCGAGCGTGCGCGCCGGCCCTTCGCTCAACTCCCACAAGACCTGCACCTGGGCATACGCCTCGGCATGGGCGGGGTCGGCTTGCAACCATTGACTGAACGTAGCCTGGTCAGCGCTGCTGGGTTGGTCATGCAACAGGCTGAGCCAGGCCAGCGCGGCCTGCTCCTGCGCGGGCGTCGGAATGACGCGTTCGAAGTGGTTCACGGTGCTTTCCCTGGCGTACGCGATTCGGGTTCCCGAAGGCTGGCCTTGCAGGCTTCGAGGGCGCGCATCATATGTTTTTCCACGGCACTTTGGGACAAGCCCATGGCCTTGGCGATCTCGGCGTATTTGCGACCGTGAATGCGATTGAGCAAGAAGATCTGCCGCGTGCGCTCCGGCAAGGCGCGCAACGCGGCTTCGACGTGGCGCAAATCGTTGCCCGCCTCCAGCGCCGCTTGCGGTCCACAGCCATGGCTGTCCGGTGGCTCCACCATCAAGCCTTCGCTGGCCCGGACCCGCGTGCCTTCACTGCGCAAGTGGTCGATGGCGATGTTGCCAGCGCAGCGCAACAGGTAGGTGCTGAGCTCCTCGACTTGCACCAGCGGCCGCCGCCAGAAACGCAGGAACAAATCCTGTACCAGGTCGGCCGCCGTCGCCCGGCAACCGACGCGCCGACTCACCAGCGCTTCCATTTGCGAACGCTGGGAGAGAAACACCTGGAGAAAATGCGCACGGTCTCCGCGCTGTTGATCACCCTCGATATCGCGGGGCTCGGGGGGGAGAGTGATCATCGATTCAACACTGCGCAAACACGGCAATCGGACTGGCCAGCAGGCTCAGCCCGGCCAGAGACAAGGCCAGACGCGGACGGTAGGGAATCAGCAAAACCAGCAACAATGCACTGAGCATCAACAGGCCGAACCACTGAACCAGGCCCAATCCCCAGCCTGCCGCCACCACTGCCGCCCACAACGACAGACTCAGCGAAAGCCAGCCAAGCAGTTTCAGGCCCAGACGCCGACGCTGTGTCGGTTTATGCCCCAGCAGTTCGGCGTGATGCCGGTCCATCGATAAACACAGCGCGGCAAAACCGGCATAACAAAGCAACGCGGCGAGCAACATTCAGTTCGCCTCCCGTTCGAGCGCCATCGATCGCGGGCGTTTTGTGCCGACGGCTTGAGCCATTTCCGAGCTGCGTATTTTCCAGGCTGCCCAGGCGAAAAACAGGCCGCTGACCAGGCATGCCAGATCGAACCCGGCCATGGCCCAATCGCCCTGCGCCAGCGACACACCCAGGTGATACGGTGTCGTCAGGGCGTTCAACACCGGCACTGCGCCAAACAGCAACGCCGCCAACGCCAGTTGCTCGACCCAGGCCGCCCGGCCTCGGCGGAGCATGGCGTGCAGCAGGCTCAAGCCCCAGACGATGAAGAAGCCGTTGACCTCCCAATCCGAGCGTCCGGTCATGGTCACCGGCAACAATCGATTGGCCCAGAAGAACGCCGCCACCGCGAGCATCAGCCCCGACATGCTGGCGATGTTCAGCACCTCCACCAGCCTTAGCTCGAAAGGCATCACAGCGCTTTTGGCATGCTTGAGTTGACGTTTGCCGAGCCAGATCACCAGCCCGGTACCGATCATGGCCGTACCGGCCAGACCACACATGAAGTACATCCAGCGCAACACCGGGCTGGCGAAATGGCCCATGTGCAGACCGAAGAACCCGCCGGCGATTGCAACAGGCAACGAGCGCTCCGGCATCGCCTCCAGCTGCTTACCCGTTACGCCATTGAAGGACACGGTGCGGCCGAAATCGTGGCCCACACGGTCGGCCCCGTCGAACTGCATCACCACCGAAGCATTGGCGTCGCCGGGGTGGTTCACCCTCACCTCGGCAATCCGGCCACTTGGCCGAAGTCGGTTTGCCTGCTCCAGCAACGGCGCCAAAGGCATCAACAGACCGGAACCGCCGACGGCTGACGGGACTTCGGACTCGGGAATCGCCTCTCGATAAAACGTCTGGGCATCGCCCTTGTACCGGGCCTCAATCCCTGCCGGCATCACCATCATCATGAACATCACCAGACTGCTGTAGGTGATCATCAAGTGAAACGGCAACACCAGCACGCCCACCACGTAGTGCCCGTCGAGCCAGGAACGCCGCCCCTTGCGCGGGCGGAAGGTGAAGAAGTCCTTGAAGATTTTCTTGTGGGTGATGATGCCGCTGATCAGTGCCACAAACATCAACATGGCAGCGACAGTCGCCAACCAGCGCCCCCACGGATAGGGCATTTGCAACTCGAAGTGGAAGCGATAGAAGAACTCGCCGCCCATCGTCTCGCGGGGGTGCACTTCGGTGCCGGTTAGCGGGTCGAGCAATTGTTCGCGGTGTTGGCCGGGCTTGTCCGCTGCCGGTTCCCAGTGCACTGATAAACCCGGCCGCCGGGCGCTGGGCAACTCGATCAACCAACGTGAGGCGCCTGCGGCATGTTGCTCAAGATAGTGTTGAGCCACGGTCAAACTGGTTTCGGCGGACACGGAACGAACCGGGATCTCCGGCTGCATCCAGTGGCTGGTTTCACTTTTGAAATAGGCCAGCGTGCCGGTCAGGAAAATCGCGAACAACAGCCAGCCAAGCATCAGCCCGGCCCAGGTATGCAACCAGGCCATCGCCTGGCGGAAGCCCTCTTTCATGAACGGCCCACCCCGTACGCCAACCCGAGCACCGCTGCCAGCATCAAGCCCGGCACCATCACGCCGAACCAGGCTCGCCACGCACTGCTACAGGCAAAGCACCAGATAACGGCCAGCAAGTACACCAGAAACGAGGTCATCATCCCGATCACCACCGCTTCGGCGCGAGCGACAGGCAGCCAAAGGCTGAGGCTGACACTGGCCAGCGCCGCGACTAGGTAACCGCCGAATACGGCAGCGAGCACCCGCGACGCGACCGCCAATCGGTAGGAAACGGGAAGTGTGCGGGGTTTGGCGTTCATGTTTCGACCTGGAAACCGGATGAGGCCACGACAGCGTCAGGGGGCCGGCAAGGACGCAATATTAATGATAAATATTCTCATACGCAAAGGGAGCGAGTGAACCTCTCTATTACGCCGGTTGGTTGCGGCGCAAACCCGGCTGTCTCCACAGTGCATGCCAATCGCCATGGAATCCAAAAGCCACCCAAAACAAAACGGGCCTGCAATGCAGGCCCGTTTTCATGGGAAGGTAAAAAAGTGAATCAGGTGTCAGCCGTTAAGCGCTGCCTGTTCGTTCTCAAGAAACTCTTCTTCCAGCAGCTGGTCGGCATGGGCGCCACTCTCGATGGGCACCACATTGGCTCGTTTGCCGCGTAATTTGCCGAACATATGCTCCAGCGCATGTTCAAGTTTGGTGGCCGCTCCGTCGATCGCCTGCTCCATGGTGGAGGCTTTATGGGTGACGGAAACCGGTTGATGGCCTTTTGGCCGCGCCTCCAGTTGGCAGCGCATATCGTGGGGACCCGGCTTGTCGCCGTTCTCGTCCCGCAGGTGAACCTCGACTCGTGTCAGGTCCTCTTCGTAGCGTTCGAGCGTGCTCTCAATGGTCGTACGTACCCACTCCTCCAGTCGCTTACTGCCTTGAATATGGTTATCGCTATTGACTTGGATTTGCATAGTTCATCCCTTATTTCAGCTAGCTCGCGAGAGGCCGGTCAGCTAAGCCCTTGGGCGTCATCACCGTGACCTCTTACTTACACAATCGGTCTGTACGCTGAACAATTCAACCCCCTAAAAAAGATAAATTTTCAATCGTAAAAAAAGCCGGACAACCGGTAAAAGCGCTGTTAAGGTCGGGAGTTGGGTCGCCCTGCTCTTACGTAATAATTGCTCACATTTGCCGCTCCCCCAACGGGTGCAGGCTGCGAAAAGCACCCGCCTCCTCCACCAACCAATCGTGCACCGCGCGCACACCCGGATGGCTCAACGCCCCCGGTGCGTAAAGCAGCATGTAGCGCTTGTGATTGGGCACCGCCAGGCCAAACGGCACGATCAACGCCCCACGCTCCAACTCATCATTGAGCAAGGTTCGACGCGCAATCGCCACGCCCATGCCGGCGATGGCCGCTTCGATGGTCAAGTGATTGCGATTGAAGGTATGGCCACGTCGCACATCCGCGCCCTCGAAGCCGATGGCATTGAGGTAAAACTCCCATTCCGCGTACTCATAGCTGCCGCGCCAGGCGGTGATGTCGTGCAGCAAGGGAAAGTGCATCAGGTCTGCCGGACCGTGCAGCGGCGGACGACCACGCAACAGGCTCGGCGCGCACACCGGAAAAATCTGTTCATCCAGCAAGGCTGTGGATAACAGGCCCGGATAACTGCCGTCGTTCAGGTCGATCGCCAGGTCGAAGTCACCTTCATGCAACGGCACGCTGCTGTCCTCGGCCACCAGGCGTAACTGAATGTCCGGAAAACGCTGCTGCAAACGCGGCAGGCGCGGCGTCAGCCATTTGCTCAGGAACGACGGAATCGAACGCACTCGCAGAATCCCGCTGATCATGCCCGCATCCAGTCGCCGCAATTCCGCGTCGATGCTGCCAAAGGCCTCGTTGACGGTAATGGCCAGGCGCTGGCCTTCTGCGCTCAGCTCCACCCCGCGGGCGCGGCGGTGAAACAGGCGAAAGCCCAGGCGTTCTTCCAGCTGGCGGATCTGCTGGCTGACCGCCCCCGGTGTGATGTGCAGTTCTTCGGCGCATCGGGTGAACGACAGGTGTCGCGCGGCACAGGCAAACACGTTCAGCCAGACATACGTCTGGGCGTGTAATTGACGGCTCATCGTTTAGTCCTGCTAAAGGATGTCTTAGGAATTTTCGTTGGTCACGCAGGACCGTGACAGGCAGTATCGCCCAAATTGCGCTTGTCCTACAGAAATGGCAGCGATTTCCCTTCCATTGCATGTACAGGCTTTAGCATGGCTATCAGTGTTTTCGATCTATTCAAAGTCGGCATCGGCCCGTCCAGTTCCCATACCGTCGGTCCGATGCGCGCTGCCGCAACCTTTGCCCAAGCACTGGTCGATCAGGGTTTTCTGGCTGACGTGCGACGCGTGGAAATTCGCCTCTACGGCTCTCTTTCAGCGACCGGCGTCGGCCACGCAACGGACCGCGCCTGCGTCATGGGCCTGATGGGCGAATGGCCCGACCGCATCGATCCAACCACCATCGACAGCCGCATTCACACCCTGCGCGAAACCGGCGAACTGTGTCTGGCAGGCATAACGGAAATTGCCTTCGACTGGCAACGCGATCTCCTGCTGCTAAATGAGAGCCTGCCCTACCACCCCAACGCCATGTCCCTGACAGCCTTCGGTGAAACCGGCGAACTGTTCGAGCAGACCTATTACTCGGTGGGCGGCGGTTTCATCATCGAAGCGGCCGAAGCCGAATCCGGGGTCGCACCGGCCGGCGATGTGGTGCTGCCTTACGACTTCTCCAGTGCCGCCGAACTGCTCAAGCTCTGCAACGAACACGGGCTGCGGGTGAGCGAACTGATGATGGCCAACGAACGGGCCTGGCGCAGTGACGCAGACATTCGCCAGGGCCTGTTGCATACCTGGTCGGTGATGCGCGAATGCGTCGAACAGGGCTTGCGCCACGAAGGCATCTTGCCCGGCGGTCTGAATGTGCCGCGTCGAGCGGCGAAACTGCATCGCAGCCTGCAGGAAATCGGCAAGCCGAATGTCATTACGTCCACCTTGTCGGCAATGGAATGGGTCAACCTGTACGCCCTTGCCGTGAACGAAGAAAACGCCGCTGGCGGGCGCATGGTCACGGCACCGACCAACGGCGCGGCGGGGATCATTCCAGCGGTGCTGCACTACTACATGAAATTCAATGCCGATGCGTCTGACGACGACGTGGTCGCGTTTTTCCTGGGCGCAGCTGCCGTCGGCATCCTGTGCAAGAAAAACGCTTCGATCTCCGGGGCCGAAGTCGGTTGTCAGGGTGAAGTCGGCTCCGCCTGCGCCATGGCCGCCGCAGGCCTGGCCGAGGTGCTTGGCGCCACCCCGGAGCAGCTGGAAAATGCCGCCGAAATCGGCCTGGAACACAACCTCGGCCTCACCTGTGATCCGGTCGGCGGACTGGTGCAAGTGCCGTGCATCGAGCGCAACGCGATCGCCGCAGTGAAAGCCATCAACGCCACGCAAATGGCCCTGCGCGGCGACGGCAAACACTTCATTTCCCTGGACCGGGTGATCCGCACCATGCGCGACACCGGCGCCGACATGCACGACAAGTACAAAGAGACATCACGGGGCGGACTGGCGGTGAACTGGGTGGAATGCTGATCGCTTTGGAGGCACGTCGAGGTTAATTGCCCTGAAACGTGCAGAAAACGCGGCCCCTGTAGGAGCGAGCTTGCTCGCGAAAAAACCTCAGGCGCCGCGAACCATCTGGTTTGACGCGTTATCGTTCACGACCATCGCGAGCAGGCTCGCTCCTACAGAACGTATTTTTTGTCCGACGATTTTTCCGGCATGAGCCTTGCTACTTCCCTGCTGGAACAATGATGGCGAGATGGCCGGTGGTCAGGCATTGCGAACCAACCCGATCACGGCCGGTCAACAACTGCACGTTCAATCAGGCGGTGACGCATCATGGACAACCCTTTCCAGCTCATTACCGATGCCTTTGCAGCGGATTACCAGATCAACCTGAGCATTCAGGGTCTGGACGGCAGCATCATGCTGACCCTGTCCAACAGTGGCCGCGTGGTGGCCAAACGCATGATCAGCGCCGAACAACGCAATGACCCCGAGCGCCTGAAACGACTGGTGCAAAGCATTCAGTTCGGCATTGCCATCGAACAGGGCCACAGTGCCGTGGCCATCCTCGAATCCATGACCGATGGCGGCACGCACAGCCTGCCGCCACCAGCCAATGGCCGTCCCCGACCCGCCATGGGGCTTTAAAGCTCGCCCTTTTCTACTTCTGGATGTTCACTGGAGCCCGCACCTGCCTTGCGGTGTGGGTTCTCGATCTTCACCGAAGGAAATTGCGACGAAGCGTAACGCACCACCAGAATCGCAAACGCCAACAGCAGAATCCCGCCGCACAGGTAGATGATCCCCAGGTCCGGCGGGTTGTGGTGCGAAACGTTGGAAATCAGCAACCGCGTCAGCGCTGTGATCGCCACGTAGATCAGGAAGCGCACGGGCATGTGGTTGGTCTTGAAATAAATCCCGACCATCGCCCCCAGCTCCAGGTAGATGAACAGCAGCAAGATGTCATCGATCTTGATGTGCCCTTCTTCGATCATCCCGAGAAATTCCATCACCGCCGCCCACGCGGTCACCGCACCAATGGCGAACAACGCCAGGTAGTGAAAGGTTTCGACGAACAGATTGCCCAAGGACTCGGCCAGTTCATGCACGTTCTGCCGCAGTTTTTCGGCCCAGTTGATTTTCACGATGCTGCTTCCTTAGGTCGATTCGACCGGATGATGCGGGTTGGACGTGACGGTTTTTCTGCATGCAGAAAAAAGGCCAGCCCATGATGGCGAGCCGCTCCGGATCGCGCGCCGTGGCGTTTGGTCGCACCCGTGCAGCGCCTCGCCTGACAAATGCCGAAACCGGTCTACATTGAAAAGCCACTATCCAAAAGACAGGGTTTCGCTTATCCTTTCGCTGTATATAGATACAGTAGTCGAAATCGACAACCAATGTGAAGGCATGTGAGGTGGTGAATGGCCGTCGAAGTGGTATACCGCAGCAGCCGAGATCTGGAGCGCTTGTTCATGGATAAAGCCGAAGCTGACCGTCATGACAAAATGCTCGAACTGGCCGAATTGCTGGCTGAAGTGTTGCAAAAAGCCGTTCCGTCCCTGACCGAGCAGCAAGTGGAAGAAGCCGGGATTTATATGGCGAAAAATCGCGACGTGTTCGCCAAGGCGTTCAAGAGCCAGCCGGACGCCCTGTCCGAACTGCTCAGCGCACCGGTTGAAGTCGCACAACCTGTTGCAGCGGTCGAGGTCGTTGAGGCCGTGGAGCCGATCACCCCGGCCAAGCCTGCCAAGGCCCCCAAAGCCGCCAAGTAAGCAAAGCCCGAATTGAACAGGCCCTGAGTCGAATGACCCAGGGCCTTTTTCATGCCTGTGGAAAACTCATCTGATTCACCGGTACAACACTTTCTCTGCCAACTCATCGGCCACCCGTGCGGGGGAGCGTTTTTCCGCCTGGGCGTGGGCGAACACTTCGGTCAGGCGCGAGCTGATTTTCGACAGGTGTGCGGTGATGGTCGACAGCTCTTCGCCGCGGTGCTTGAGCGACACGTAAATCAGCCCACCGGCGTTGATCACGTAATCCGGCGCATACAGGATACCGCGGCGTTCCAGTTGGTCGGCGACATCCAGATGCGTCAGCTGATTGTTCGCTGAACCGGCCACCGCTGAGCAGCGCAATTGCGAGACGGTATGGCTGTTGAGCACACCGCCAAGCCCGCAAGGCGCGAGGATATCGCAAGGTGTGCTGAGCAGCGCTTCATTGGCAATCGGGTGCGCCCCCAGTTGCTCCATGGCCAGTTGCACCTTGCCGTGATCGATGTCGCTGACCAGCAGTTCGGCACCGGCAGCGTGCAACTGTTCTGCCAATGCATACCCGACATTGCCCAGGCCCTGAATGGCCACGCGCAGGCCTTCGAGGTTATCGCTGCCCAGCCGCGCCATGGCAGTGCTGCGGATGCCGGTGAACACGCCCATCGCCGCGTGTGGCGCAGGGTCACCCGCCGAGGTGGTGCTCGTGACGTGCTGGGTCTGCTGGGCGATGCAATCCATGTCCGCCACTGAAGTGCCACTGTCGATGGCAGTGATGTAACGGCCTTCGAGCTGTTCGATGCAGCGTCCGAAGGCTTCGAACAGCGCCGCACGGTTTTCCACATGGGCCGGGCGCACGATCACCGCCACGCCGCCGCCCTGGGCCAGGCCGGCCAGCGCTGCCTTGTAGCTCATGCCTTGGGCAAGGCGCACAGCATCCTCGACCGCCGATTCGTCATTGGGGTAGGCAAGGTAACGACAACCACCCAGGGCAGGCCCCAGCCGGCTGTTATGAATGGCAATGACCGCCTTCAACCCGGTGACCGAGTCAACGCTCAGATGCAGCGATTCAAGGCGAGTGCTTTGCATGAGAGCGAACATCGTAAGGCTCCCGAATCACTTCTTGTAGTCGCCAGTATAGGCTTGCGCCCAAAAATTGCAGAAGCGCACCGGAATAAGAACGGCCCCAATGCAGGCTTTCGGAAATAACCTGTGATCGCCCTTGTGCGGCACTGGACGAATGCCGGAGAGGGGGCTAAAACGAGGCATTGCCCGGAGATTTTGATGACCCCGCGCCAATCGTTCTTCGCCTGCCTGCAACGTTCACCGCCCGCGCTGTTCGAGGCGGCACTGTGGATTGCAGCCGAGCACGACAGCGAGGTGGAGCCGCAAGCGCTGTTGGCCGATTTCCAGGTGTTGCAACAACGGGTCAGCGGCGGCTTGCCGATGCTGCCGGTCAGTGAACTGGCCCAGCCGCTGCTGCGCCGCATGAACGACCTTGGCTATGCCCAGGACGATTTCACACCCTTGCGCCCGCAAGTGGCACTGCTTGATAAGGTTCTGGAGCGCCGACGAGGGCAACCCTTGACGCTGGGGCTGATTGCGCTGGAATTGGCCAGGGGCCTGGAGATTCCCATGGTCGGGGTCAACTTCCCCGGGCATTTCCTGCTGCGGGTGCCGGGCGCCGATCACTTGCTCGACCCCTGCGGCGGCCGTCGCCTTTACCCGAACGATTGTCGGGAACTGCTGCACCGCCAGTTTGGCCCGAACATGAAGCTCAGCGCCGAGCACCTGGTAACCGCCGAGCCGCTGCAGATGCTGCAACGGCTGTCGCGCAACCTGCGCCAGTTGTACCTGTCCCACGACGATGTCATCAATGCCCTGATCGACGCCGAGCGCGTCCTGGAACTGGGCAATGCCACTGCCGCCGACTATCTGGCCCGGGCCAGCCTGTACCAACGGCTGGACTGCCCGAACGCCGAGCGTTTTGACCTGGAGCATGCGCTGCTGCTCAGCGACGACCCGATCCAGCGGATTCGCCTGACGGAACGGCTGGGGCATTTGCCGCCCAATTCCATCGTTCACTGATCAAAAATCATTGTGGGAGCGAGCCTGCTCGCTCCCACATTGGGACGGTGTGAGGCCTCAAGGCGTGTCTGGCTGATTCGCCGGATGCGCCTTGATGAACGCCGGGTGCATCGCCGCCAGTGCCGCCACTCGCCGGATTCGCGGATAAGCCTCAAGAGAAACATTGAAACGCTCGGCCGCGTACAGCTGCGGGATCAGGTAGACGTCCGCCAGCCCAGGCTCTGGGCCGAAGCAGTAACCGTCATCACCGATCAACTGCTCCACCGTGGCCAGCCCTTGGCCGATCCAGTGACCGATCCACTCCACCACCTGCGGTTCGTCGTGGCCCGACTGGCGCAGCCGATTGAGCACGCTGACGTTGTGCAGCGGGTGCACATCGCAGCCAATCACAGCCGCCACGCCGCGCTCGTGAGCGCGGGCAGCCAGGTCCCCGGACAGCAGTGGCACCTGTGGATAACGTTCCTCCAGGTACTCGATGATCGCGGGAGACTGGATCAGCAATTCGCCTTCATCGGTGCGCAAGGCCGGCACGCGGCCCTGCGGGTTGATGCCCAGATAAGGCGGCTGTCGATGCTCGCCGCCCTGCGGTGCGATCAGGTTGACTGGCAAGGATTGATAATCCAGGCCCTTGAGCGCCAACGCGATACGCACCCGGTACGAAGACGTCGAACGGTAGTAGGTATAGAGTTCCATGCCCCGCTCCTTAGCGCGCCGGCAGCACTTTGCCGCGGCATTCGCCGAAACCGATGGAAGCGAAACCGTCGCGGCGGCAACGGCCGCGAAGGATGATTTCGTCACCGTCCTCAAGGAATTTACGCACCTCGCCCGAAGCCAGTTCGATCGGCTTTTTACCGCCCTCGGTAATTTCCAGCAGGCTGCCGAACTGACCGTTCTCCGGCCCCGACAACGTGCCCGAGCCGAACAAGTCACCGGCCTGCAATTGGCAACCATTGACACTGTGGTGCGCGACCATTTGCGCCACGGTCCAGTACATGTGCCCGGTGTTGCTCAGGGTCAGGCGGTGGGCTGGCAGGTTCTGTTCGCGCATGGCCTCGGTGAGCAGCAGCACTTCCAGTTCGATGTCGAATGCACCACCGGCCTGGTCGCGCTTGTCGAGCAGGTACGGCAGCGGCTGCGGATCACCTTGGGGACGCGCTGGCTGGGCACGTCGGAACGGCTCCAGCGCTTCGGCAGTGACCACCCACGGGGAGATGCTGGTGATGAAGCTTTTCGACAGGAACGGCCCCAGCGGCTGGTACTCCCAGGCCTGGATGTCCCGTGCCGACCAGTCGTTGAGCAGGCAGAAACCGGCGATGTGATCGGCGGCGTCACCAATGGCAATCGAGTCGCCCATGTCGTTGCCCTGACCGATCCAGATGCCCAGCTCCAGTTCGTAGTCCAGGCGAGCGCAAGGGCCAAAGGTCGGCTCGGTTTGGCCGGCCGGCAAGGTCTGGCCTTTCGGGCGGCGTACATCAGTACCGGACGGGCGAATGGTTGACGCACGACCGTGGTAGCCGATTGGCACGTATTTGTAGTTCGGCAGCAACGGGTTGTCGGGACGGAACAGCTTGCCAACGTTCTGCGCGTGCTCGATGCCGACGTAGAAGTCGGTGTAATCGTTGATTTTCGCTGGCAGGTGCATCTCGCAATCTGCCGCCAGTGGCAGCAGTTTTGCGCCCTGGGCTTCGATCTTGCCGTGCAGGGTGCTGCCCTCGGCGAACAGTTCCAGCAAACGCTCGCGCAACGCGACGCGAGCCTCGCGGCCCAGTTCGAAGAACGCATTCAGCTGACCGCCACGGGTGGCCTCGACGGCAGCCTTCGCGGCGCCATCGAACAATCCGGCCTCAAGGGCCGCTTGCAGATCAAAGATATGCTCGCCAATGGCCACGCCACTGCGCGGTGCCGAGCCGTTGAGGCTGAACACGCCCAGTGGCAGGTTTTGCAGGGGGAAATCCGCGTGGCCGTTGGCCGAAGCAACCCAGCTGCGAGTGATGGAAGTCTGCGTCATGGGTTATCTCCGGGTCGGGTCGAAAGTGGCGGGCAGCGTAGCCCAGCAGGCGTCGTAAGTGTTTTGCAGTTGCGGGCAATCGAGGGCGAAACGGCTTGGGCGCAACACCTGGCTGGTCTCGAACATGAACGCCATGGTGTTGTCGATTTTCGCCGGTTTGAGGTCAGCGTTGATCGCTTTGGTGCAAGTCTCTCCGTCGGGACCGTGGGCGCTCATGCAGCTGTGCAACGAAGCACCGCCGGGCACAAAGCCTTCGGCCTTGGCGTCGTATTCGCCCTGGATCAAACCCATGAATTCGTTCATCAGGTTGCGATGGAACCAAGGTGGACGGAAGGTTTTCTCGGCCACCATCCAGCGCGGCGGAAAGATCACGAAGTCGAGGTTGGCCAGGCCATGAACGCTGGTCGGCGAGGTCAGCACGGTGAAGATCGACGGATCGGGGTGATCGAAACTGACGGTGCCAATGGTGTTGAAACGGCGCAGGTCATATTTGTACGGCACGTTGTTACCGTGCCAGGCAACCACGTTGAGCGGCGAATGATTGAGCTCGCAGGCCCACAACTGGCCGAGGAACTTCTGCACCAGCGTGGTGGGTTGTTGCAGGTTTTCGTAGGCCGCCACCGGGGTCAAGAAGTCCCGCGGATTGGCCAGGCCATTGCTGCCAATCGGCCCCAGGTCCGGCAGACGCAGCGGCGCACCATGGTTTTCGGCAACATAACCGCGGGCTTGCGGGTCGAGCAGTTCGATGCGGAATTTAAGGCCGCGAGGCAGTACGGCAATTTCCAGCGGCTCCAGTTCAAGCACGCCCAGTTCGCTGGCAATGCGCAGGCGCCCCAGTTCAGGCACCAGCAACATCTCGCCGTCAGCATTGAAGAACACGCGCTCCATGGAACGGTTGGCGCGGTAGTTGTAGATGCTGATCCCGGCCGGTTTTTCTGCGCCCGAGTTGGCGGCCATGCTCACCAGACCGTCGATGAAATCGGTCGGCTCGGCAGGAATTTCCAGCGGATTCCAGCGCAGGCGGTTGGGGGTCACGTCACCCAGCGGGCCGCCGGCCAGTTGCCGGTCCAGTTTGACGAATGCCGGATGATTGGCCGACGGCTGAATGCGGTACATCCAGGTTCGCCGCGCCTCGCTGCGCGCCATGGTGAATGCCGTGCCGGAGAACAGTTCGGTGTAGAGGCCGTACGGGGCTTTTTGCGGGGAGTTCTGGCCGACGGGCAGTGCGCCGGGCAACGCTTCGCTGCTGAATTCGTTGCCGAAGCCTGACAGGTAGGCCAGCGCTGGCGTCGTTGAATCGGGGTTCATGGAGCCTCCTGAACAGGGAGTCGACAGTGGCCGCTCGCTCTATTGCAGAGGTCGAGGCACGTCCGGGTTGTTTTTATCGTAATCTGATTACGCATAACGTAATTTGATTGGTATTGACCGTCAAGCTATAAAGACGCCCATTCGTCCCGGGAGCCCAGCCACCATGGAAAAAACCAGCGACAACAACGGTAAACAGAAAGTCCGCTCGGCCGAGGTTGGCACCGACATCCTCAAGGCTCTGGCCGAGTTGTCGCCTTCGACTTCGCTGTCGCGCCTGGCCGAACACGTGCAGATGCCGGCGAGCAAGGTTCACCGCTATTTGCAGGCCTTGATCGCCAGCGGATTCGCCGAACAGAACACCGCCACCAACCATTACGGCCTGGGCCGCGAAGCCTTGCGCGTAGGGTTGGCGGCACTCAACAGTATGGACGTGCTGAAAGTCGCCGCCCTGCCTCTGGCCGAATTGCGCGATGACTTGAATGAAACCTGTTTTCTGGCGGTGTGGGGCAATCAGGGCGCGACCGTGGTGCATATCGAACCGGCGGTGCGTGCGGTGACGGTGGTGACACAACTGGGCTCGGTGTTGCCATTGCTCAGTTCTTCGACGGGACTGGTGTTTGGCGCCTACCTGCCGAAACGCGAAACCGAGGATCTGCGCGTACAGGAATTACAGTCCCAGACAGCCCACGCGCTGGCAGACGATCAGGCCTATGCGGCCCAGTGCGAACAAATCCGCGCACGCGGCTTGCACCATGTACATGGTTTGCTGCTGCCAGGGGTGGATGCCTTGTCGGCACCGGTGTTCAACGCGATGGGCAGAGTGGTTGCCGTGCTGACGGTGGTGGGGCCGACATCGTTGTTCCATGCCGATGAAAACGGTCCGGCGGCGCAGCGTCTGTTATCCGCCAGTCATTCGGTCAGCTGGCGCATGGGTTTTGAACCCGCCGTACCCGCAACCTGATTGCGGCAGTTGTGCCAACCAAGGGGTTGGCACAACTACTTTGATAGAACCACCAATCAGCTCAGTAAATCCCGGGCAATTGCTGCCCCCATTTCATTGAGCTCATCAAGTTTCACACCATCGAAACGATATTTCTGGTCAAACGTGTACGGCTCGGAAAAGACTCCCAAATTCTCACTGGCGAATTTTGGAACTTCACCATCCTGCAACTTGAGAAAAAATGCCGAGACCAGTGATTGAGAGTAAATAACCGTCGAATCGTCAGCCGACGCAACTGCATTTATATATACCTTATCGACATCAATACCGCGACCACTGAGCCTTGCGTGCAGCTTGGCCCGCACCAGCTCCTTTGTCAGTTGTTCCATGCCTTAAAACTCCATAATTGAATGGGCTACGAAAGTCCCTGAGTATCAGATCAGGAAATCCGGAGCAATTCCGATCACCAGGTCACTAATATCCTTGATCGTGAGTTGCGGATGCAAATCAGATTCCCGGGAACTGTAGGCGATCGAATAAACGCCCTGTCCTTCGCCGTAATAGTAAGGAATTTCATTATGCTGAAAATAAGCAAAGACATCTTCAGCCAGACTTCGGGACTGAAATATCTTTCGCCCGTCCGCTTCCATCACAAAACTGGTCAAGTACACGTTATCAATATTGATTTCCGGGATCTGATACTTTAACGCTGTGTGGACCTGCTCGATACCAGAAACCTTGATCGAGCGCTTTGAAAGGTTGATTGAGGGCGCATCGGTCAACCGACGGACGATATCAATTACTATTTTTTCAAACGCTACCAGATCCAGCCCGTCAACCTTATGCTCCGGTTCGAAAGAATACCGCCGATTGAAGATTCCATTGATAGCCTGGACATAATTAGGCAGTGTCTCTTTCTCAACCCACTCCAGCGTCTCATCGAATAACGTCCTGGACTCGCTGACGTCAGTGCCAACAATATCAACCCGCGTATTCAGATAGGTCTTGAACGGATTGACCCCGAGTTTCCCCAGGCGTTCAGCCAACAGCACCTTGACGGCGAAATCCGCACGAATACGCTTCAATAGCACAATCTTACTGTTAGAAAAAAAACTCTCACTCATACAGACTTCCTGTCACGTTAAATAGCCGAGCATCCTGCTCGACCTGTCGACCATTATACTGACAATACAACTAATTGCTTATTTGTCAGCGCCGACGAGCATACTAATCGACACAGTTATTTATGCACGCGACAGTATGTTTTAATTCATTTCCAAACGAAAAACCAACAACTACCAACTCTGCATTATCAACCCCAACTTCTTCGCCATGGCAACTGCTTGTGTACGCCGTTCCACACCCAACTTGCTGTGAATGCGCCGGGCATGGGTTTTAACCGTATGCAACGAAATGAACAGCTGCTCGGCAATTTGCTGATTGGAATTACCCTGGGCAATCAAGCCGAGCACTTCCAGCTCCCGACAACTCAGCAGGCTGGCATCCACGACCAGCGTGGTCACCGTCTCCTCGCCTTGTAAACGACAGATCAGATTCGGCTGGCGTAAGTTCAAATCACGCAATGCCTGTTGCCCCTGACAACGCTTCACCAGCGCCAGACCGGCCTCCAGTGCCGAGTGAGCCATGTCCGGCTCGCCCGTCAGGTCCGCCACTTCGCAGATCGCCAGTTGCAACTCCGTTTCCAGCGCCTGCATGGCGTGTTGTTGCGCGTGCTCGAGTAACGCCTTGAGCCGATCCAATGGACGTTGCGCCAGTTGCAAATGAGTCTCGGCCAGCACCAACTGGTATTCGATACGCGCAATCAGCTGCAGAGTGGCTGGCGGTGCCTGGCGCGCGTGGGCCCCACGGTAATGACGCAAGACCCGGGTCAGCGCTTCCCGGGCCAACTCCGGGCGCCCTTGTTGCAGCCAGAAATGACTGCTGATTTGCAGCAGCACGCCGCGATACACCGTATCGGGGATCTGCCGTTGCTGCATCAACCGTTCGGCCTCGCGCAGACGATCAAACGCATGAGCGTAGTCGCGTTGATTGGCCGCCAGTTGCGCCTGCCCGAGAAACCCGTACAACACGTGCTTGTCCTGACTGTGCAGGCAGTCATCGAGACCTGCCTGGAAACATTCACCGGCCAATTCATCCTGACCCTGGCACAAGGCCAACCGCCCACGCCGCAGTGCGATTCGTCCCAGCAGCGGCGTCGGTCGATCAGCCTGCCGTCCGAGCATTTCATGGATGTCGGCCAGCAAATGGCTTGCTCGCCGCGGTGCACCACGCTGCTCCAGCAGCTGCGCATGATCGAGTTCGAGCAAGCCTTCAAACAACAACGAGCCTTGTGCCCGCGCCAGGCACAGTGCGTCACGATTGAAGGACTGGGCGGCATCGAGGTCGGCGTTGAGTAGCGCTTGCTGGGTCAACCCGGACAGACACAACAACCGCGCGGACCACGCCTCGGCCGCCAGATCGTCCAGCGCCTCGATAAAATGCGCCCGTGCCGCCGGCAGGCGTCCCTGCAAATGCAACAACCAACCCTGTTGCGCCTGCCAACGCGCCAGCAGTTGCCGTTGCAAGGATGCCGTCGGTTGTGGGGCAAATCGCGACAGCTGCCCAATGCAGGCAGCCGCCTGCTCGAAACGCCCGGCAAACAGCAACGCTGCGGTAATCAACCCCACTCTTTGCGGAGTGCCCAGGGTCAACTGTTCTCCCAGCTGCTCGTGCAGCTTGAGTAACCAGCTGACGTTCTGACGCTTGAACAGATGCTCAAAACTGAAATGCTGCAACAGGCTGACTGCAACTTCGAACTCCTGCGCCAACAGAGCCTGCTCGAAGGCGCCCTGCCAGTCTTCTTCGGCGCTGAACCATTGGCACGCGCGGCGATGCCAGGATCGCCCGGCCGGGGTCGGCTCTTCACGCATCTCCCGGGCCAGTGGCTCGAAGATCCGCAACCACTCGACGGAGTCTTCCCAGGGTTCAATGAAGCAACCCATTTCCTGCAACGCGTGCAGCCACTGCGCGCCCTCACCCGTACCGAAAAGATGCTCGCACAAGCTGGCGTTGAAGCGTGGCAGATGAACCAACACCTGCCAGACCTCAACCAACTCCGGCGGCAAGGTGTTGAACAACTCGTGTTGCAGATAATCGAGCAATGTTGCCGAACGCCCCTGCTCACCCGACCACGGACAACCATTGAGCAATGCGATCCGCACGCCAGCGCACCAGCCACCGCTGCGCTGAACCACCCTTTTGGCGGTTTGTGCCGCCAGGGTCGGCTCGATATGACCGAGCAACTGCCCGACCTCGTCCTCGGTAAACGCCAGCGCCCGGCCTTCGCACTCGTACAACTCATCATCGAGCAGCAGCCGTGGCCAGTTGCAGGGTGGTCGTCGACGGGAACTCAGCCACCAGGTCAGCGCCGGGCTGGCGACGGCCAACAGGCGATCGAGCATCCGGTCGAGTTCCGGATTGGGTGCTCGGCAGTAATCATCGATAAACAGCCAGGTCGGCGCCTGTAATCGGGCCAGATGTGCCAGCAGCCCGGGTTCATCCGTCGAGGGCAGACCCAGCGCTTGCGTCAGGCTCAACAAAAAATCGGCTGCACTCAGCGACTCCCCCGCCAGCGGCAGCCAACAGACCCGAGCGTGCTCCGGCGCCCGCAGCAGGCATTCGGTGAGCAATGCGCTCTTGCCACTACCGGCCGGTGCGCAAAGCAACTTCACCCGCGCGGTCGAGACCAGCATGGGGTCAATCAGCCGCTCGCGGAACAGATGATGGGACGACAGTCGGGGCAGGAAGCCAGGGTGGTCCAGACAGTGCGTCATTGCAGTCATTGTGGTGCGCCTTTTTTATAATTCTGGCGCCACCCTAGCCCCCTCCCGAACGCTTGTTGAAGAAGTATTCAACACACTGATCGACCGCTATAAAAAAGGTGACCGCAAAGTCACCTTCTTGTGTAGGAGCCTGTAGGAAACCTACCGAACCCCTGTGCTACGCAAGGCTGCTGGCGTGTAGTCCCCCGCTTTTGCTTCGATGTTGAATTCGAAGCTGCGCTTCTCTTCGTTCTTCATTCCCAGGGCGATATAGCGGCCGGCGATCAGGTCATACAGCGCTTCGACGGTGTAGGCCGGCACTTGGTGATCGTAGTAGAACTGGGCATGCCCTTCGGCGACGCGCCAGAGCTGGCCACGCCCGTCGTAGTGGTCGGCCAGCGCCACTTGCCAGCTGTCTTCGTCGATGTACATGTGGCGTTTGGCGTACACATGCCGCTCACTTGGCTTGACCGTGGCGACGACTTCCCAGACCCGGTGCAACTCATAGCGGGTCAGGTCCTGATTGATGTGCCCGGCTTTGATCACATCGGTGTACTTGAGGTCTGGCGAGTCGAGCTTGTAGCTGTTGTAGGGGATGTACATCTCCTTCTTGCCGATCAGTTTCCAGTCGTAGCGATCCGGCGCGCCGGAAAACATGTCGAAGTTGTCGGTGGTGCGCAGGCCGTCGGATGAGGTGCCGACGCCGTCATAAGCGACCTGTGGCGCACGCCGTACCCGGCGTTGGCCTGCGTTGTAGATCCAGGCCTTGCGCGACTCCTTGACCTGGTCGAGGGTCTCGTGAACCAGCAACACGTTGCCCGCCAGCCGCGCCGGGGCGGTCACTTCCTGCTTGAAGTAGTTGAGGACGTTATCGTCGCTGCCCGGTTTCAGATCACCGAGCAACGACGGCACGGCGACCTCGTCCTTGAAGCGGATCACGGTGAAGTCGCCATTGGACTGCGGTGTCGCCTGGGTGATGGTGCGGCGCAGATTGCCGCCGTGATAACGCGTGACGTGGTTCCAGATCACTTCTACGCCATTCTTCGGAATCGGGAACGCGTAGTAGCGATTGCCGGTGAAGTTGGCCAGGCCGTTACCGTCGTTGATCGGTGTTACGTTCAGTGCGCTGCGTTTGGCCGACTCATAGATTTCTGCCGGTAATGCCACGGTGCGGTGGCTCGGATAGACCGGAATCTTGTAAGTCTCGGGATAGCGTTTGAACATCGCGATCTGGCCATCGGAGAGTTTGTCCTTGTACTTGTCGACGGTCGCTGCGGTGATCACGAACAAGGGCTTTTCGCTGGCGAAGGGGTCGGCCAGGAAACCTTTGCTGTCCACGGCGCCAGCGTTTTTCGGGATGCCGCCGGTCCAGGCCGGAATCGAGCCATCGGCATTACCGGCCTTCTCGGCACCGAGTGGGGTCAGGCTGGTGCCGAGCTTGTTGGCTTCTTCCGGCGACACCGCGGCCATCACGTTGGCGGCCAGCAGACTCAGGGCCAGAACGGTGCCCAATTGCAGAATCATCTTGCGCATTGAATTCATCCTTTTCAGCCAGATCAGAAGTTCACACCAAAGCTCAACGCCACGAAGTCACGGTCGGTGAGGACGTTGTAGTCCCCGCCGAAAAAGTCGGTGTAACTGAGGCTCGCGGTATAGGTGTTGCGATAGTCCGCATCGACACCGAGGCTGACGGCCTTGGCGCCTTCGTTGAACAGACCATTGGGGCCGAAGCCTGCGACGTCGTGGGACCACGAAAGGTTGGGCCTGACGTTGATCCCGGCGATGAGGTTGTTGTAGTCGAGGATGGCCCGGCCGCGATAACCCCATGAAGTCGAGGTCACGAAGCCGCCGGTATCACCGCCGAAACCATACTGGCCATACACCGAGTCGCGGCCGTAGCGCAGTTTGGTCCGCGATTCCAGGCCACCGACCCGAACCACCGCCGCCTCGCCCACCAGGGTCAGGCGATCCGCACCTGCGACCTGATCGATGAAGTGCGTCAGGGTGCTCTGGATCTGCGTCACTTCCTTGCGGCGATAACCTTTGTTGTCAGCTCCGGGTGAAGTGGCAATGGGCGATGCCGCACCGCCCGCAATCGGATTGAGCATGGCCAGGGTCAGGTCATTGGTGTTGACCTGCACCGGGAGGTTGGGGCGGTAGCTGATTTCCCCGCTCCACGCGGTGCCGGTGGATAAGGTGGTGGAGAAGCTCGCGCCGTAGAGGCGGATGTCCTCCGGGTATTCGAGGTAATACTGGCCGCGACCGAGCATCACACTTTGGGCCAGGCCCGAACCGCTGCCGGGCGCGATACGGTTGGCGGTGGCAACGATCCCCGGAATGCTCGCCAGCGTACTGAGGCCGGCGGTGGTGGTCCCGACATTCGGTGAACGGCTGTGATAGTTCATGAAGTACAGGCCGTACTCGGTGTCGTCCCCCAACCAGCGCAACGCCGTACCCCACTGCCCGGAGTCCCGGGCATCGCGGTCACCGCCACGGGGAACGATCACCCCCTCCTTGCTGACCTCGAAGCCCTGGCCAAAGGCAGCCGCAATCGGCTGCAAGGGTGCAATGGCCGGGTTGGCGACGGTGTAGCCCTTGTTGCAACCGTCCGCCACCACATCGACACCAAAGAAAGTGCCGCAGTTATCGACGACCGTCTGGTCCCACTCCAGTTGATAGAAGCCTTCCACGGTCAACTTCTCCGTCAGGCCCTGGGAGGCGAACAGCATGTTGACCGGGATCAGCCCCTCCTTGATCTCGGCGCCAGGACGACGGAACGCGGACACGTCGACCGGATTAATGCTGTTGATCGAGTTGCCGATGAAGGTGCTCTCGCCCCAACTGACCACCTGCTTGCCGGCGCGCAAAGTGCCCGGCAAATCGGCGAGGGAATAGTTGTGATAAACGAAGGCGTCGAGAATTTGCCCGCCTGAAGACTTGGCGCCTTCTTTGCGATTGTGATCGCTGATGTCCTTGAACGGGCGGCTTTCATCCTTCAGTTCAAAGTCGTACCAATACTTGCCACGCACGAACACACCGGTGTCGCCGTACTTCAGTTCGAGGTCATGAATCCCCTTGAAGATCTTCGAGAAGGTTTCGCCCTTCTTGAAGTTCAGTCGCCCGTCGTCACCGGTCGAAGACTGGCCGGAACCGCCATTGACGGTGCCCACCAGGGCGTCATCCGCATCACGCATGCCCCAGCTCGCGCCGACCGACAGCGAGGAGTCGAACGTCCCCTCGATTTCCCCGATGTTGAACGAAATGGCCTGTGCCTGGGCACAGCAACCCAAGGCGACCGCAGCCGCCAGTGCCTGCGGTGTGAAGATGGCGCGCATTGTTGTTTTTGTCATGCGTCTTCCCCCGGTGAGTGACAGAAGGCCTCACCCTACTGCCGGGCATCGGGGTCGATAAGCGCACCAAGTAGGTATTCGTGGTGTACCTCTTAAGGATGACTGGCACAGGGTCATCAACCAGACGACGAGCACCCGAATACTGACTGTTGCCGGGGCTGCAACAGTGCATGTCCGTAATTGGTATTTTTCCTACGACAGCAAGGGCTTATTCTTGCCTCGCTGTCACAGCAAACCACCGCAAGGCACGATGTACCGGTCTGCACCGTGACTGAAAGATTTCAGATGAATTGAGGAATCGGTTCATCGCCCCGTGTTCACTGACGTTGATTTGTAGCTCCTGATCCAACGTCTTACCTTGGCCGCTGCGTTTGCAGCGGCCTTTTTTATGGGCGATGGTTTTTGATGAATCACTGCTGCCAGTCGGTAACCCTGACCATCCAGGCAAAACTTCGCATGCCTACATTTCTTACAGAAA
Organism: Pseudomonas sp. KH_046_1; assembly: GCF_057839025.1. NCBI lineage: Bacteria > Pseudomonadati > Pseudomonadota > Gammaproteobacteria > Pseudomonadales > Pseudomonadaceae > Pseudomonas > Pseudomonas sp. KH_046_1. The sequence goes on along the minus strand of NZ_CM174481.1, from coordinate 995,308 downwards.
TGGACTACAGGCATAAGTAAACACCAATAGCACTCAAGCCATTAAGTTGAACAGCAAGCCGGCGAACGACTTCTATCGTCGTCCGACTTCAAACTTACCTATTGCGAGTGCAACTATGAAACCCATCAACTACAGCCATTATCGTTCAACCAGAAGCTTCAACAGCCGAGTACGCTTTTTGGTTCTTCACTACACGGCCGCTAACTTTTCAAGCTCTGTCAGTGCTCTGACCGGCCCGAATGTCAGCGCGCACTATCTGATTCCGGATATTACTGACCCCAGTTACCTGAGTGCCGGTTATACCGTGCAGGAAGTTTTCAACCTGGTGGATGAAACCCATCGCGCGTGGCACGCGGGCGTCAGTCAGTGGGGTAACCGCAGCAGTCTGAATGACACGTCCATCGGCATTGAAGTCGTCAATCTGGCGACTGACAACAAAGGTGAATTCACCTTCCCGCCGTATCACCCCGAGCAGATTACTGTGATTGAACAACTGGCGCTGAACATCCTCAAGCGCTACCCGGACATCACACCGACGCAGGTTTTGGGCCACTCCGATATTTCGATCGGCCGCAAAAGTGACCCGGGGCCAATGTTTCCCTGGCAGGCGCTGTACTTGAAAGGCGTCGGCGCCTGGTTCGATGAAACCACTCGGGACGAGTATCTGCGCCAATACAACACTTCGGGCATTCCAGCCCGATGCGAATTACTGGGGCTGTTCAAAACCTATGGATACGATGTTTCGGGCGCGTCCACGGAAGGCGGTTTTCAACAGTTGGTGCGGGCATTCCAGATGCATTTTCGCCCGGATAACTTCGATGGAAAAATGGACGCACAAACCGCCGCCAATCTGAAGGCGCTGGTAGTCAAATACTTTCCCCGCTGATCATTGACAAACGGCTTCCAGCCGACAAATGCAACAACCGGCAGGGTCAGTCAATGCGACCTTGCCGGCGCTATCAGAGCGTATATTTATGTAAATTCCCCATCATTTCCTTCAGCGCTTCGATGTTGTCTTTCGGATGCGCCGCGCCTTCGAAATCACAGATCTGCTGCCAATGAGCTGCCACGTCTTCCGGGGAGAAACCTGTCCGTGGATCGAACCCGGCACCGAGGCTGCGCTCCCAGCGGACCTTGCCCATCCAGCCGCCGCCGACTTCGAACAGACCGGAGGTTTCCTCGCAGCTCTCGCTGGCCAGGTACACCACCAGCGGGCTGACCAGTTCGGGCTTGAGCTGTTCGAAGACTTGCGGCGGGATCAGGCCTTCGGTCATGCGCGTGCCGCCAGTGGGGGCGATGGCGTTGACCAGGATGTTGTTCTTGCGGCCTTCGATGGCCAGGGTGCGGGTCAGGCCATAGAGACCGAGCTTGGCCATGCCGTAGTTGGACTGGCCGAAGTTGCCATAGATGCCCGAGGTCGACGCGGTGAAAATCACCCGGCCGTAGTTTTGCTCGCGCATGTGTGGCCAGGCGGCGCGGGTGACTTTGTAGGCACCTTCGACGTGGACGCGGTAAACCAGGTCCCAGTCGGCGTCATCCATTTTGTGAAAGGTCTTGTCGCGCAGGATCCCGGCATTATTGACCACCACATCGACGCGACCGAAGACGTCCAGGGCGTGCTGGACCAGTTTGTCACCGTCAGTGACCGAGTCGTGGTTGGCCTCGGCGATGCCACCAGCCTCGCGAATGTCCGCCACCACGCGGTCGGCGGCCGAGGCGTTGGCGCCTTCGCCCTGAGTCGAGCCGCCAAGATCGTTGACCAGCACCCTGGCGCCCTGTTTGGCGAACAGCAGTGCATGCGCCCGTCCCAGGCCGCCACCAGCTCCGGTGATGATCACGACTTTATCTTCGAAGCGCACAGACTCATTCATGGGGGACTCCAGCAGGCCAAGGGACAGTGAGTCCGAGTTTCAGGCACGGCGCAGCGGGTCACAATGAACACGGGGGAGGCTGAATGGTGGGCGATAAGGCTGGGGGATGATTGATAGAGAAAATGGACACGAAACCCTGTGGCGAGGGATCGCTTGCTTACTCAGGAACACGCCAGCTTGCGCGGCGGCAACAACAGTTGATCGCGAAACGCCAGGTAGTGCTTGAGCACCTCGCAGGGCGCCTCGATCTGCGGGTAGTGGCCAATGTCGGGCAACACCACCGTGTCCGCCTCCGGGATCAGCTCCCGGTAACGCTCGACCATGTGCACGCCGGAGACCGGATCGACCCCGCCATCGATCACTCGCAGCGGCACTTCACCGCGTTGCATCGCGCTCACCCAGCGGTTGCGCCAGACGCGTCGCTCCGGGATGTAGGTGATCAATTTGTGCATGATCCGTGGCCCGTGATGGCTTTCGACCAGGCTCCAGAAATCATCCATCTGGCTTTCACTGGGACGGGTTTGCGGACCGAAAATCCGCCGAAAGCTTCTCACCAGGCCATCACGGCTGAAGGCGCGGCCAATCATCCAGCCCAACGGGCTGAGCAAGAGTTTTTGCATCAGTAGCGGGTGGTGGGTTTCCGGAAACAACCCGCCGTTGAGAAACACGCAACTGGCCAGCTCCACCCGCGACTCGTAATGCCGGGCCAGCAGTTCCTGAGCCACGCTGTCGCCGTAATCGTGGGCGAGCAGGTGCACTGGCTGCTCCACATTAAGGTGTTCAAGCAGTGCCTGTTGCAGATCCGCTTGCTCCAGCAGGCTGTATTCGTGATTCGCCGGTTTGGCCGAATCGCCAAAGCCCAGCATGTCGCAAGCGATCACGCGAAAACGCTGGGCCAATGGCTGCCACAGGTAATGCCAGTCCCAACTGGCGGACGGAAAGCCGTGAATGAGCAGCAGTGGCTCACCCTGCCCTGCTGTCCAGTAACGGATGCTCTGGTCACGAAAAATGAACGTCTGGCTGCGCTTGCGCCAGACACACAGTGGGATCTCGGCGAGTGCCATTAGAGTTTATAACTCGGGTCCAGTTTATCGAGTTTGCGCAGCAGCGCCGGCCACGCCAGCGCTCCGCCCATTCCTTGAGCACTTCGGGTGACACCCGCGATCATGGCTTTGGCACCGGCCAGAATCTGCGGTTCGATAGCGATCAGTTCAGCGGCACCGTTTTGCGCCATGACCTGAATGTCGCAGGCACGCTGAAAGGTGAACATCATCAGGAACGTATCGGCGATGCTGCTGCCGCAGGTCAGCAGACCGTGGTTATGCAACATCAGGAAATTGTTTTCGCCGAGGTCGGCCTGCAGCCGCACTTTCTCTTCATGGTTGAGCGCCACGCCTTCATAGGTGTGATAGGCCAGGCTGGAAAGCACGAACAACGACTGTTGGCTGATCGGCAGAACGCCCTGCTTCTGTGCCGACACCGCAACCCCCGAAGCCGTGTGGGTGTGGAGCACGCAGACGACATCGTGACGGACTTCATGCACGGCGCTGTGGATGGTGTAACCCGCCGGATTGATCTCGTAAGGACTGTCCATCAGCTTGTTGCCGGCCTGATCCACCTTGACCAGGCTCGACGCGGTCATTTCGTGAAACATCAACCCGAACGGGTTGATCAGGAAATCTTCGGTGCCGGGCACCTTGGCGGAGATATGGGTGAAGATCAGGTCATCCCAGCCATATTGGGCGACCAGGCGATAACAGGCCGCCAGGTCGACGCGGGTCTGCCACTCGGCAGCACTGACCTGGTCTTTGACACTGTGTGGCGATTGGACGGGAGCGACAGTCACGGCAAGGAGCCTCGGTGTTTTTATGATGGAGTGTTTCCAATGATTACCGAGTCTAGTCAGCCCTTGAGGTTCGTGTAGTTGCATTCGCAGCCAGCTTGGTGGCCCTGCGAGTCAGTCGTCCTGTTGCCCTGGATCCATGTCGAATGACCGGCGTCAGCAAGGGTCTGACAGGCAGTTTTTACCGCACTGTCAGCCCCCTGACTGGAATGGATGCCGGAGTAACAATCAGGCGCGCAATGCGCTGATCAGGTCGGCCAGCCAAGGCTCGGCGTCCGTCTCGGGGGTCACGGTTTCGCTGGCATCCAGGCGCAGCATCGGCAGTACTTCGCGAATGCCCAGTTCACCGAACAATTCGCGCATCTGCTCGCCGCCGCCACAAAAAGTATCGCCATAACTCGCATCACCCAATCCGATCACCGCACCTGGCAAACCGCGCCAAGCCGCTGGCAATTGCTCACGAATGCTCGAATACAGCGGTTGCAGGTTGTCCGGCAGCTCACCCATGCCGGTGGTCGACGTCACCGCCAGAAAGGCTTCTGGGCCAAACGCCTGGACATCGGCGAGGGTCGCACGCGGGTTGTGCCAGGTTTCGAAACCGGCGGCTTTCAACAGGCTGGCGGCGTGGCGGGCAACTTCTTCGGCCGTGCCGTACACCGAGCCGGAAATGATGGCGACTTTCATCAATCTGATCCTGAATCCGAGTAAAAGACCCGGATATTAACAGCACGGTCGTGATTGTTCTTTTAGAATGCAATCGAAAATCAATCAGGAAAGGATACTCCGATGATTAATGCACAGCTGCTGCAAATGGTAATCAACGCCTCCAACGACGGTATCGTGATTGCCGAAAAGGAAGGCGATCAGGACAAAATCCTCATTTACGTCAACCCCGCGTTCGAACGCCTGACGGGGTACTCCAGCGAAGAAATCCTCTATCAGGATTGCCGCTTCCTGCAGTCGGGGGATCGCGACCAGGAAGCCCTGCCGCTGATTCGCGACGCCTTGAACGGTGAAGGATGCTGCCGGGAAATACTGCGCAACTACCGCAAGGACGGCACACCGTTCTGGAACGAACTGTCCCTTTCCACGGTGAAAAATCCAGCGGACGGGCAAACCTATTTTGTCGGCGTGCAGAAAGACGTCACCGTGCAGGTCAAGGCGCAACAGCGCGTGGCCCAGTTGGAAGGACAGTTGGCTGAACTCCAGGCCGAACTTGCCGCGTTCAAGGCGACGAACGGCAAAAACAAAATTCAGAATTAATGGTCAGTAACTACAATCACCAATGACTTTGTAACCCTATCTTTCGAGCTGGCCATGCAACGCGACGCGCTCCTGACCCAGGATGAACTGGATTTCATCCAGGCCATGCAACACAACCCGCAACTCAATGTGCGGGACGCGACGTCGAGTCTGCTCGTCAACGGTGGGTCGCAAATCCGTGACCTGCTCACCCGTCTGGCGGCCCATGAGCAGGTCACCATTCAAGCCAGTTTCGAAAACCAGCAAATGACCTTCCCCTTGCACCTGGTGGAAGACGAGTTTCATGCGCTGCATTTGCGCCTCGGTGTGCCGAGCATCTATGAAGACGGGCCGATGGCCCGGCCTTGGCGCCTGGTACTGGACGAACCGGTAGCGCTGGAAAACGCCAAGGGTCAACCCGGCACCCTGTGGGTACACGAAGTGTCGTGCAAAGGGGTTCTGCTGGAGGTTCGCAACAAGACCAAGCCACCGAAGCATTTCGCCTTGTGGTTCAGCCCGTCAGGCTATGAGCGGATTGCCTTGCGTGGCACTTTCGAGAAAGAAAACGAACAGGGTTTCTTTGCCTATCAGCTGAGCCAGAACGATACGGATGAAACCGAGCGTCTGCGCCAGTTCATCCTGCAACAGCATCGTTTGACTCATCCAGCGCTGCATCTCTGAACTTCAAGTATCCAGATTACCCGCCAGGAACTGCTTCAGACGCTGGCTCATGACCTCCCCTGCATTGCCCAGGCAACCGATCGATGACCCGGCCAGGCTTTCCTGTGCCAGGTCGCAAGCATCGCCGGCCAACAACAATCGACACTCCAGACTCATGGCCAGGCGATTCAAGCGCCGTGGCAACTCGGCAGTCGGCGCATGATTGGAAAACAGTACCAACGCCAACGGCTTGATCCTTTCACACGTCAGCGCCAGTTCCTCGAACGGCTGGCCCATGTTCAGCACGCGAACGGCCACTGGCCCGGAACTCAGGAACAGGGCGGCGACCAGCAGCTCCAGCTCCCGGCACTGGCCAACCAGGGCACTGATGACTACACGACGCGGCTGTTTGTCGCGCAGCAACAACAGACGCTGCACCACCCGGGAACGCAGAAAACCATCCAGGAACAGCCACTCGCTGGTTCCACCGAACTGGACCTGGCGTTGCAACAACTGCTTCCAGACAGGGATCAGAATGTCCTGGAACACCACCGGCAGGGAGTAACTGGAAAAGATTTGCCCGTAGACCTGCTCCAGCCGAATGTCGTCAAAACTACTGACCGCAGCAAGAACCTGTTGCTGCCATTGCGCGTAATCGGCTTCCACGAGGTTGCTGGGGATGATGTGGGACAGCGCCTGGAGCGGCTCGGTCCTGGCCAGGATCTTGCCGATCCTGCTGACCGCAACACCGCGCTCGATCCAGCCGAGGATGCTGCGGACACGCTCAATATCGGACATCGAATACAGGCGATGCCCGCTATCGGTGCGTGTTGGAACAATCAGGCCGTATCGTCGTTCCCAGGCTCGAAGCGTGACCGGGTTGACACCTGTCAGTCGCGCCACCTCGCGAATGGGGAAGAGTTCTTCCTGTTCGAGAGCGACGGCCTGCGTGGAGCCTGAAGCGACGTCTGTAAGTATGGGCATCCTGTTGAAACATCCCTGTATCGTCCGAGCGTTATTCTAACGCCCCTGCCCCGTAAAGTTTCCGTAAAAAATCGATGCCGCGAATGAGCGGATAAACGTCACAGACGTCACGGCCGGAATCAGGAATAATCCTTGCTTGTTTCGAGTCGCAGCCCACCACCCCGGCGCTGTGCCTGGCGAAGTTCCTATCCGGAGCGACGCAAATGCCTTACGGAGATACACAATGTCTACCCCACCCGTCACGCTGATGGTTGCGCGCCGCGTTGCCAATGGACGTTATCAGGACCTGATCGCCTGGCTGCGCGAAGGCGAACAACTGGCCACCGACTTTCCCGGTTATCTCGGTTCCGGTGTGCTCGCTCCGCCGCCCGAGGACGACGAATTCCAGATCATTTTCCGCTTCGCCGATGAGCAGACCCTGCACGCCTGGGAGCATTCGGCCTCGCGCACTGCCTGGCTGGCACGCGGCAGCGACCTGTTCGCCCACCCGACCGAACATCGGGTCAGCGGCATCGAGGGTTGGTTCGGTGCCGTCGGTCAACGCCCGCCGCGCTGGAAACAGGCTGTGGCGATCTGGCTGGCGTTCTTTCCGGTCTCACTGCTGTTCAACTTTGTGCTGGGTCCGCTGATGAGTGACATGAGCCTGCTGCCGCGGGTATTCATCAGCACACTGTGCCTGACGCCGCTGATGGTTTACTTGTTCATTCCGTTGTCGACCCGTTTGCTGGCCAATTGGCTTATCAGTGCGCCAACGCGACCGCTGCCCGCAGAACCCACCGTCCAAAATCGCTGATCCCCCTGTAGGAGCGGGCTTGCTCGCGAAGGCCATGTATCAGTCAATATTTGTACTGTCTGACACCACGCTTTCGCGAGCAAGCCCGCTCCCACACAGGCCCGTTTTTGCACAATAGGTATAGCGCTCCCGTCGCTGGTATAGTTTTGCTCTCACCGCGATGCGAGCCGTTCATGACTTCTTCCGCAGCCCCTATTCTCATTACCGGCGCCGGCCAGCGTGTCGGCCTGCACTGCGCCCGGCGATTGCTGGAGGATGGCCATCGGGTGATTTTCAGCTACCGCAGCGAGCGTCCCGGCGTACAGGCCCTGCGCGATCTGGGGGCCATCGCGGTGTTCGCGGACTTCGCCAGCGAGACCGGGATCCTCGCGTTCATCAGCGAGCTGAAAACCCACACCGACTGCTTGCGGGCAATTGTCCACAACGCCTCCGAATGGCTGGCCGAAACGCCGGACACCGATGCGGCAGCATTCACCCGCATGTTCAGCGTGCACATGCTGGCGCCCTATCTGATCAACCTGCATTGCGCCGACCTGCTGCAACGCTCAAGCCCCGCCGACATCGTGCACATCGGCGATGACGTGACCCGCAAGGGCAGCAGCAAACACATCGGCTATTGCGCCAGCAAAGCCGGGCTCGACAGCCTGACCCTGTCCTTCGCCGCCAGGTACGCGCCGGCCATCAAGGTCAACGGAATCGCCCCGGCCCTGCTACTGTTCAACCCTGAAGACGACGCGGCCTACCGCGCCAAGGTGCTGGCCAAGTCCGCGCTGGGCATCGAACCCGGCTGCGAAGTGATCTACCAGAGCCTGCGCTATCTGCTCGACAACCCTTATGTCACCGGCACCACCCTGACCGTCAACGGCGGAAGGCACATCAAATAAGTGTCCCGCGAGGATTTTCCATGACGTTATCCCTGCCCCAGAATTATCGAGAGATCCTTATCGGTCTCGGTGAAAACCCCGACCGCGAGGGTTTGCTCGATACGCCGACGCGCGCGGCCAAAGCCATGCAGTACCTTTGCCATGGTTACGAGCAAAGTGTCGAAGAGATCGTCAATGGCGCGCTGTTCGCCTCCGACAACGATGAAATGGTCATCGTCGACAACATCGAGCTGTACTCGCTTTGCGAACACCACATCCTGCCCTTCATCGGCAAGGCGCATGTGGCTTATATTCCAACCGGCAAGGTGCTGGGCCTGTCGAAGATCGCGCGGCTGGTGGACATGTTCGCCCGACGCCTGCAGATCCAGGAAAACCTCACCCGGCAAATCGCCGAGGCGGTGCAGCAAGTGACCGGCGCGGCAGGCGTCGCGGTGGTCATCGAGGCACAGCACATGTGCATGATGATGCGCGGCGTCGAGAAACAGAATTCGACCATGAACACCTCGGTGATGCTCGGCGCCTTCCGCGAGTCGAGCAACACCCGCCAGGAGTTCCTGCAATTGATTGGACGGAGCAAGTAGCAATGCCACAACTTCAGCCAGGCATGGCACGCATCCGGGTCAAAGACCTGGGCCTGCGTACCTTCATCGGCATCAATGAGGATGAAATCCTCAACAAGCAGGATGTGCTGATCAACCTCACCATTCTGTACGCAGCCCAGGAAGCGGTAAGGGACAACGACATCGATCACGCGTTGAACTACCGGACCATTACCAAGGCGATCATCGCCCATGTGGAAGGTAACCGCTTTGCGCTGCTCGAACGCCTGACCCAGGAAATTCTCGACCTGGTGATGGCCAACGCATCGGTGCTGTACGCCGAGGTCGAGGTCGACAAGCCCCACGCGCTGCGATTCGCCGAGTCGGTGTCGATAACACTCGCGGCAAGCCGCTGAGCTTCAAGCCGCAAGCTTCAAGCGGTAAGCTACAGGTCACCGAACATCCATCTTGCAGCTTGAGGCTTGCCGCTTGAAGCTGACTCGCAGAGACCGCCATGACCGATCAACAACGCCTGGAACTCGAAGCCGCCGCCTTTCGCCGGCTGGTGGCCCATCTGGACAGCCGCAAGGATGTGCAGAACATCGACCTGATGAACCTCTCGGGCTTTTGCCGCAATTGCCTGTCCAAGTGGTACAAGGCCGCGGCCGACGAGCGCCAGATCGAGGTCAGCCTCGACGAAGCCCGCGAAGTGGTTTACGGCATGCCGTACGCCGAATGGAAAGCCCAATATCAGCAAGAAGCCAGCGCCGACCAGCAAGCGGCGTTCGCCAAAGGAAAACCCAATGAGTGATTTGAACACCCTGCGCGCCAGCCTCAAGACCGGCGAACACGCCTTCGCCGACACCCTGGCCTTCATCGCCGCCGGTTACGACTACCAGCCTCAGGCCTTCAACAACGGTGGCGTGGAAAACGCGGCCGGGCAGAACGAAGGTTCGTGCAAGACCCTGGGTCTGGCGCTGCTCGAAGGCTTGAGCGATGAAGAAGCCCTGCTGGCTTTCGGCGAGCATTACCGTTCGGTTGTTGCCACACCGGAAGGCAGCGATCACGGCAATATCCGCGCGTTGATTGCCCATGGCCTGGCCGGTGTGAAATTCGCTCAGCAGCCGCTGACCCGCCGCTGATTTAAATTGTAGGAGCGAGCCTGCTCGCGAAAAACCCAAGAGCACCACTGGGCCTAAGGTTTACGCATAATCGTTCACCACCATCGCGAGCAGTCGTGCGTCGACCGGCTGCTCCTACAGGTTCTGCGTTCACGACGCGGAACTGATCAGAAACACATCCTGACTTTTAAGATTGACCCGGCAACTTTATTTCGTTTGCCCCCTACCACCGCTCACGGCTTAGATAAAAAGAAGTCCTCCTTCTTCCGAGCCGGTCATTCATGCGCAGCGAAACCATCAGCCAGTCGATCAACATCGTTCACCCTGTCACGCTCAGCCACGGCAAAAACGCCGAGGTCTGGGACACCGATGGCAAACGCTACATCGACTTTGTCGGTGGTATCGGCGTGCTGAACCTCGGCCATTGCCATCCGCGCATCGTCGAGGCCATTCGCGAACAAGCCACCCGGCTGACCCACTACGCGTTCAACGCTGCACCTCATGGGCCTTACCTCGAACTGATGGATCGCCTCAGTGCGTTCATGCCGGTGGGCTACCCGGTCAGCGGCATGTTCACCAACAGCGGCGCGGAAGCGGCGGAAAACGCGCTGAAGATCGTCCGTGGCGCCACCGGCCGTAGCGCTGTGATTGCCTTCGACGGCGCTTTCCACGGCCGCACACTGGCCACCCTCAACCTCAACGGCAAAGTCGCTCCCTACAAGCAGAAAGTCGGCGTGCTGCCGGGGCCGGTGTTTCACCTGCCCTTCCCCAGCCAGGACAACGGCGTCACCTGCGCCGAAGCCCGCAAAGCCATGGAGCGCCTGTTCAGCGTCGAGATTGATGTCGAAGACGTCGCCTGTTTTATCGTCGAGCCGGTGCAGGGTGAAGCCGGTTTCCTGGCCATGGACGTGGAGTTCGCCCAGACGCTGCGCCGCTTCTGCGACGAGAAAGGCATTGTGCTGATCGCCGATGAAATCCAGTCCGGTTTCGGCCGTACCGGCCAGCGCTTCGCATTCTCGCGGCTGGGCATCGAGCCGGACCTGATCCTGCTCGGCAAAAGCATCGCCGGCGGCGTGCCGCTGGGTGCGGTGGTCGGGCGCAAGCCGCTGCTCGACAATTTGCCCAAGGGCGGACTCGGTGGCACTTACTCCGGCAATCCCATCGCTTGCGCAGCGGCACTGGCAACCCTCGACGAAATGACCGATGCCAACCTGCATGCCTGGGGCACACAGCAGGAAGAAGCGATTGTCGGCCGCCATGCAACCTGGCGTGCGAACAACCTGACGCCGTACCTGGGACGCCTGACCGGCGTCGGCGCCATGCGTGGCATAGAGTTGATCAACGCCGATGGCTCGCCCGCACCGGCACAATTGACCCAACTGCTGGCCCTGGCGCGGGATGCGGGTCTGCTGTTGATGCCCAGTGGCAAATCGCGGCACATCATTCGCTTGCTGGCGCCGTTGACCATCGAGGCGACAGTTCTGGAAGAAGGACTGGATATCCTTGAAGCCTGCCTGAAGAAATTGACCTGAACAAAAATCCCTGTGGGAATGTGATCGGGTTGTAAATCGTGGGCAAAAAAAAACCGGCCGAAGCCGGTTTTTCATTTCGACGAAAGCAGAATCAAGCGTTCTGCAGATCGTCGAGGTAACGCTCGGCATCCAGTGCCGCCATGCAACCGGCGCCAGCGGAGGTGATGGCCTGACGGTACACGTGGTCAGCCACGTCACCGGCGGCGAAGATACCTTCGAGGTTGGTGGCAGTGGCGTTGCCTTCACGGCCGCCCTGCACAACCAGGTAGCCGTCTTTCAGGGTCAGTTGGCCTTCGAACAGCGAGGTGTTCGGGGTGTGGCCGATGGCGATGAACACGCCGTCGACTTTCACTTCGTCGAAGCTGCCGTCGTTGTTCTTCAGGCGGGCACCGGTCACGCCCATGTTGTCGCCCAGCACTTCGTCCAGGGTCGCGTTCAGTTTCAGCTCGATCTTGCCTTCGGCAACACGGGCGTTCAGCTTGTCGATCAGGATCTTCTCGGCGCGGAAGGTTTCGCGACGGTGGATCAGGGTCACCTTGCTGGCGATGTTGGCCAGGTACAGGGCTTCTTCAACAGCGGTGTTGCCGCCGCCGACCACAGCCACAGGCTTGTTGCGATAGAAGAAACCGTCGCAGGTCGCGCAGGCCGAAACGCCTTTTCCCATGAACGTTTCTTCGGACGGCAGGCCCAGGTAACGAGCGCTGGCGCCGGTGGCGATGATCAGGGCATCGCAGGTGTAAGTCGCGCTGTCGCCGGTCAGGGTGTACGGCTTGGCAGCGAAGTCGACGGCATTGATGTGATCGAACACGATCTCGGTTTCAAAGCGCTCGGCGTGCTCGCGCATCCGCTCCATCAGCGCCGGGCCGGTCAGGCCGTGGACGTCACCCGGCCAGTTGTCGACTTCGGTGGTGGTGGTCAGTTGACCGCCGGCCTGCATGCCGGTGATCAGCAGTGGCTTGAGGTTGGCACGGGCGGCATAGACCGCAGCGCTGTAACCGGCAGGGCCGGAACCGAGAATAATCACTCGCGAATGACGGACTTCAGACATGACCTGCTCCTGTTGACCGGCCCGGAATACCTGGCGCGGAACGCCGGATTGCCGGCTGGAATAAAAAAGAACGGTTGAAAGCACTTGGGGAAGGCTTGAACCCGACCGTCCTGTAAAAAGATTGGGTGCAGCGTATCGAGGGGGCGAAGATTAAGGAAATACGGTTTAACAATCCAGCTCATAGGTGGTCTCTATGCCATCTGGCCGACGATATCGACGTCTTTGTTACAGTGAATGTCGATACCGCCACCGCGCTTTCGCCTGTGAAGCAAAGCCGGTAAGGTCGGCGCGTTTTCCCTCTGCTTGGAGCCTCTTATGCCCGCCCCTGTTCTGTCCGGCCCGCAATACCTGCGCGAAGGCCTCAAGCTGGTGCTGAGCCCCAGCCTGCGTTTATTTGTGCTGTTGCCGCTGGCAATCAACCTGGTGCTGTTCGTCGGATTGATCTACCTGGCCGGCCATCAATTCAGCCTGTGGGTCGACACCCTGATGCCGTCCCTGCCCGACTGGCTGAGTTTTCTCAACTACATCCTCTGGCCGCTGTTCGTGGTGCTGGTGGTATTGATGGTGTTCTTCAGCTTCACCATGCTCGCCAACGTCATTGCCGCGCCGTTCAACGGCTTCCTCGCGGAGAAAGTCGAAGTGGTGGTGCGCGGCACCGATGACTTCCCGGCCTTCAGCTGGGGCGAGCTGATTGCCATGATCCCGCGCACCCTGGCCCGGGAGATGCGCAAGCTCGGCTACTTTCTGCCCCGGGCCATCGGGCTGTTCATCCTCTCGTTCATCCCGGTGGTGAACATCATCGCCGCACCGCTGTGGCTGCTGTTTGGGGTGTGGATGATGGCGATCCAGTACATCGACTACCCCGCGGACAACCACAAGCTCGGCTGGAACGAGATGCTCGCCTGGCTGCGCCAGAAGCGCTGGCAGAGCATGAGCTTCGGCGGCAGCGTGTATCTGGTGCTGCTGATTCCGGTGGTCAACATCCTGATGATGCCGGCGGCCGTGGCCGGCGCGACGCTGTTCTGGGTGCGTGAGCGCGGCGCGGAAAACCTGGTGACCCAGCGCTAAGTCACAAATCCATCATCCTGACGTCACACTGACGACATGGCCCCAGCCGACACTGGGGTCATGACGACAGCCCTGCATATCACCCTGATCACCGAAACCTTCCCACCGGAAATCAACGGCGTGGCCAATACCCTTGGTCGCTTGTGCGACGGTTTGCGCGCGCGCGGGCATCAAGTGGAATTGGTGCGGCCGCGTCAGGGCTGCGACCAGCAGCTGGGCAGCGACGATGAATTGCTGCTGTGCCGCGGCTGGCCACTACCGGGCTATCCCGGCCTGCAATGGGGTCAGTCGTCGATGCACAAACTGCTGCGGCGCTGGACGCGTCACCGCCCGGATGTGCTCTACATCGCCACCGAAGGACCGCTGGGTCTCTCTGCGTTGCGTGCGGCACGGCGACTGGGGATTTCCGTGGTCAGCGGTTTCCACACCAATTTCCAGCAGTACTCCAACCAGTACGGGGTTGGTTTGCTCACGCGCCTGCTGACTCACTACCTGCGCTGGTTCCACAATCGCTCGACCATGACCCTGGTGCCCAGCGTCAGCCAGCGCCTGGAACTGGAGCGACGTCAGTTCGAGCGACTGGCGTTGCTGTCCCGTGGGGTCGACAGCGAATTGTTTCACCCGGCCAAACGCTTGAATGCCCTGCGCGAGCACTGGGGACTGGCCGAGGCAGACATCGCCGTCATTCATGTCGGCCGCCTGGCTCCGGAAAAGAATCTCGGCCTGCTCAAGCGCACCTTCAATACCCTCAAGGCGAGTTATCCCCAGCGCACGCTGAAACTGATCGTGGTCGGCGATGGCCCGCAGCGCCAGGAACTGGAAAACGATATGCCCGAGGCGATTTTCTGCGGCACCCAACGGGGTGAAGCCCTGGCGTGTCACTATGCCTCGGGCGACGTGTTTCTGTTTCCGAGCCTGACTGAAACCTTCGGCAATGTGGTGCTTGAAGCACTCGCTTCGGGGCTCGGCGTGGTCGCCTACGACCAGGCGGCAGCCGCCCAGCATATTCGTCATGGCTACAACGGCGTACTGGCGATGCCGGGGGATGAAGAAGCGTTCTGTGATGCAGCAGCATGGCTGCTGGAGGAAAGGGAAGCCTTGCGCAATGTGAGGCTCAATGCGCGCCAGCACGCCAGTCGCCAGGGTTGGGCGGCGATTATCGAGCAGTTCGAAGGGCAGTTGCGCGGGGCGTGTGCCGGGGAGATGGTGGTGCCGAATGCACCGATTGCTCCCTGATTTTGCAGTGTTCTTGAGTCAGTCTTCGCGGGCAAGCCCGCTCCCACATTGGTTCTGTGTCGTACACAAATCCCCTGTGGGAGCGAGCTTGCTCGCGATGAGGTCTACCCGGTCGCCGCTTAAACCAGCGTCATCAACGCCTCACGGCTGAACGGCAGAATGTCTTCCTCACGACCGTCGCGCACTTTCTGCGCCCAGTCCGGGTCCACCAGCAAGGCACGGCCGACCGCCACCAGGTCGAACTCATCGTTGTTCAGGCGCTCCAGCAGTTTTTCCAGGCTGGCCGGTTGCGCGACCTTGTCGGTGTTGACCATGAATTGCAGGAACTCGCCGTCCAGGCCGACGCTGCCCACGGTGATGGTCGGTTTGCCGGTGAGTTGGCGGGTCCAGCCGGCCAGGTTCAGCTCGGAACCGTCGAACTCCGGCTCCCAGAAGCGGCGGGTCGAGCAGTGGAAAATATCCACGCCCGCGTCGGCCAACGGCTTGAGGAACTCGCCCAAGGCTTCCGGGGTTTGCACCAGACGCGCGGTGTAGTCCTGTTGCTTCCACTGGGAGAAACGGAAAATGATCGGGAAACCTTCACCGACCGCGGCTCGCACGGCCTGAATCAATTCAATGGCGAAGCGTGAACGGTTGGCCAGGCTGCCGCCGTATTCGTCGGTACGCTGGTTGCTGCCTTCCCAGAAGAACTGGTCCACCAGATAACCGTGGGCACCGTGGATTTCCACGCCGTCCATGCCGATGCTCTGGGCATCCTTGGCGGCCTGGGCGAACGCGGCGATGACGTCCTGGATGTCTTGTTTGGTCATGCCATGCACCACGACCTGACCTTCCTTCACTTTTTCCGACGGGCCATAACCCGGCACGCTGGCGTCCGGCTCGGTGCCAATACGGCGCACGCTGCCCACATGCCACAACTGCGGAACGATCTTGCCGCCTTCGGCGTGAACGGCGTCGACGACTTTCTTCCAGCCGGCCAGGGCCGCTTCACCGTAGAAATGCGGAACGTTCGGATAGCCGTTGGACGCCTTGTGACCGACTGTGGTGCCTTCGGTGATGATCAGGCCGACGCCCGCAGCGGCGCGACGACGGTAGTATTCGATCACTTTGGAATTAGGCACACCGCCCGGGGAAAAGGAGCGGGTCATCGGCGCCATGACGACGCGGGTCGGCAGTTCGAGGGTGCCGAGGTGGAACGGTTTGAACAGGGCTTTGACGGGCATGGGACGCTCCACGGGAAGTAATTTTATGACGGCGATAATATGGAGAGTCCACCGCATTGAACAGCATTATTGATTTTGGTGATTAAGAACTAAAAGGTACGAAATACTGTAGGAGCGAGCTTGCTCGCGATGGGCCAGAGAATGCCGCGCCGTATCAGGCTTACAGCGTTATCGTTGGCGACCATCGCGAGCAGGCTCGCTCCTACAGGGTGAGATATCAGCTCAGCGCTTTTTCAATCGCGTGAACGATGGTCGGATCATCCGGTGCCGTACGTGGCGAGAACCGAGCCAGTACACGGCCGTCCTTGCCCAGCAGGAACTTCTCGAAGTTCCAGGTGATGTCGCCGGGAAATTCCGCACCCTCGCCCGCCAGCAAGCGGTACAACTGATGACGTTCATGCCCGTTGACTTCCAACTTGCTGGACAACGGAAAGGTCACGCCATAGTTGAGGCTGCAGAAATCCTTGATCTCTTGTTCGGTCCCCGGTTCCTGCCCGGCAAACTGGTTGCACGGCAAGCCCAGCACGCTGAAGCCTTTGCCCTTGTATTGCTGATAGAGGTTTTCCAGCGCCGCGTACTGCGGGGTCAGGCCGCATTTGGAGGCGACGTTGACCACCAGTACGACTTGGCCCTTGAAAGGCGCCAGAGGTAGCTCCTGTCCATCCAGGGCTGTCAATTTAAGGTCGTGAAAAGCACTCATGGCGTACTCCAGATTCCCGTGTTCTTCTCGAAACAGCCACTTGGCGGTGTCGTCAGGGACAGCCGCAGACTAAAAAGGCGCCCACAGGGCGCCTCTCCAGTTATCTGAGCTTAGCGCAGAAATCAGTGGTGATGGCCACCTTCGCCATGGACGTGACCATGAGCGATTTCTTCCTGGCTGGCGTCACGGATGTCGATGATCTTGACCTGGAAATTCAGGCGCTGACCGGCCAACGGGTGGTTGCCGTCAACGGTGACGTCGTCGCCGTCCAGATCACGGATGGTCACGATCTGCATCTGGCCGTCCGGAGCGGAAGCGTGGAACTGCATGCCCACTTCCAGCTCATCGACGCCTTCGAACATGCTGCGGCTCAGGGTGCTGACCAGTTCGGCAGCGTATTCGCCGTAAGCGTCTTCCGGCTCAACGGCTACGGTCAGCTCGTCGCCGACAGTCTTGCCTTCCAGAGCCTTTTCCAGGCCCGGGATGATATTGCCTGCGCCTTGCAGGTAGACCAGCGGCGCGCCGCCGGCGGAGCTGTCGATGACCTCACCAGCGTCGTTGGTCAGGGTATAGTCGATGGAGACAGCCTTATTGGCGGCGATCAGCATGGGGCGAGACCTTTTGCATAAGAAGATTGAAAGGCCAAGTTTAGCGAAGCAATCGACCGAAAGCGAACACAACCCGGACAAACGGGATTCGACGATCACAGGCTTCCACCAGGACGAGGACGGACACTGGGTGGCCGAGCTTTCCTGCGGCCACACCCAACACCTGCGGCACCAACCGCCATGGCAATCACGTGCCTGGGTCATGGACCCTGCGCAGCGCCAGGAAAAAATAGGCCAACCCTTTGCCTGCGGTTGGTGCGCACAGGGCTCGGTTAGCGATAACCTTGGCGACTGAATTTCGGTAGATCGCCAGTTATAGGCTTTCACCATTGCCATGCACCTTCAGAGAATCCGCATGCAAACTTTTTTTATCGCGCCCACCGATTTTGGTGTGGGTCTGACCTCCATCAGCCTCGGGCTGGTGCGTACCCTTGAGCGGGCCGGGCTCAAGGTCGGTTTTTTCAAGCCGATTGCCCAGCCGCATCCGGGCGACACCGGCCCGGAACGTTCCACCGAACTGGTGGCGCGTACCCACGGTTTGAAACCGCCCCAGCCCCTGGGCCTGGCCCATGTCGAGCGCATGCTCGGCGACGGTCAGCTCGATGAATTGCTCGAAGAAATCATCGCCCTTTATCAGCAGGCGGCCATCGGCAAGGACGTGCTGATCGTCGAAGGCATGGTGCCGACCCGCAGCGCCAGTTATGCCGCGCGGGTCAACCTGCACCTGGCCAAGAGCCTCGACGCCGAAGTGATCCTGGTCTCGGCACCGGAAAACGAAGTGCTGACCGAGCTCTCCGGTCGCGTCGAGTTGCAGGCGCAATTGTTCGGCGGCCCGAAAGACCCGAAAGTCCTCGGTGTGATCCTCAACAAGGTCAAGACCGAAGAAAGCATGGAGGCCTTCGCCACGCGCCTGAAGGAACATTCGCCGTTGCTGCGCAGTGGTGATTTCCGCTTGCTCGGCTGCATTCCGTTCCAGCCGGAACTGAACGCCCCGCGCACCCGCGACGTCGCCGACCTGATGGGCGCGCAAGTGCTCAACGCCGGTGATTACGAAACCCGGCGCATGACCAAGATCATCATTTGCGCCCGCACCATGCGCAACACCGTGGAGTTGCTCAAGCCCGGCGTGCTGGTGGTGACCCCCGGCGATCGCGACGACATCATCCTCGCCGTCAGCCTCGCGGCCTTGAACGGCGTGCCGCTGGCCGGCCTGCTGCTGACCAGCGACACCCTGCCCGACCCACGCATCATGGACCTGTGCCGCGGCGCCCTGCAGGCCGGGTTGCCGGTGCTGTCGGTGAGTACCGGCTCCTATGACACCGCCAACCTGCTCAATGGCCTGAACAAGGAAATCCCCATCGACGACCGCGAGCGCGCCGAAATCATCACCGATTTCATCGCCGGCCATCTCGATGCCAACTGGCTGCACCAGCGCTGCGGTACGCCACGGGAGATGCGCCTGTCGCCAGCGGTTTTCCGCTATCAATTGATCCAGCGCGCCCAGGCGGCCAACAAGCGCATCGTGCTGCCCGAAGGCAGCGAGCCGCTGACCGTGCAGGCCGCCGCGATCTGCCAGGCCCGTGGCATCGCGCGCTGTGTGTTGCTGGCCAAGCCCGAGGACGTGCAAGCCGTCGCCCGCGCCCAAGGCATCGAGCTGCCGCCAGGCCTGGAAATCATCGACCCGGACTTGATCCGTGAGCGCTACGTCGAGCCAATGGTCGCGCTGCGCAAAAGCAAAAGCCTCAACGCGCCGATGGCCGAGCAACAACTGGAAGACACCGTGGTGATCGGCACCATGATGCTGGCCCTGGATGAAGTCGACGGCCTCGTGTCGGGCGTGATCAACACCACCGCCAACACCATCCGCCCGGCCCTGCAGCTGATTAAAACGGCGCCGGGCTGCACCCTGGTGTCGTCGGTGTTCTTCATGCTGTTCCCGGAAGAGGTACTGGTCTACGGCGACTGCGTGATGAACCCGCACCCAAGCGCCAGCGAACTGGCCGAGATCGCCCTGCAAAGCGCTGATTCGGCCGCCGCATTCGGCATCACGCCACGGGTGGCGATGATCAGCTACTCCAGCGGCGAGTCGGACAGCGGCGAAGAGGTCGAGAAGGTCCGCGAGGCGACGTTGCTCGCGCACGAACAACAGCACTCACTGCTGATCGACGGCCCCTTGCAGTACGACGCCGCCGCCAACGAAAGCGTGGCCCGGCAACTGGCGCCGAACAGTCAGGTGGCCGGTCGTGCCACGGTGTACGTGTTCCCCGACCTCAACACCGGCAATACCACGCACAAAGCCGTACAGCGCAGCGCCGACTGCGTCAGCCTCGGGCCGATGCTGCAAGGGCTGCGCAAACCGGTGAACGATTTGCCGCGCGGCGCGCAGGTCGATGACATCGTCTACACCATCGCGTTGACCGCGATTCAAGCTGCCAACCGACCTATGGATGTGTAAATGCTGGACTTCCTACCTGCTCCGCTGCGAGGCGTGATCGCCTCGCTGCTGTTGACGCTGAACACGATTTTGCTCTGCTCGTTCCTGTTCTGCGTGGCGCTCGTCAAGGTATTGCCGTTCGCCCTCACCCAGCGCCTCGCGGGCTGGCTGATGAGCCATACCCACGAAGCCTGGATCAGCATCAACAAAGGCTGGATGAACCTGGTACGCCGCACGCGCTGGCGCATCAGCGGCCTGCAAGGCCTCGACTATCAGCACTCGTACCTGATCACCAGCAACCACCAAAGCTGGGTCGACATCCTGGTGCTGCAATACGTGCTCAACCGGCGCATTCAGCCGCTGAAGTTCTTTCTCAAGCAGGAGCTGATCTGGGTCCCGGTGATCGGTCTGGCCTGGTGGGCGCTGGGCTTTCCGTTCATGAAGCGCTACTCCAAGGCCTATCTGGAGAAGCACCCGGAGAAGAAAGGCAAGGACCTGGAAACCACCCGCAAGACCTGTGCGAAATTTCGCGACAACCCGGTGGGTATTTTCAACTTCGTCGAAGGCACGCGCTTCACCGAGGGCAAGCACAAGCAACAGCAGTCATCCTTCAAGTACCTGCTCAAGGCCAAGGCAGGCGGCATTGCCTTTGTGCTGGATGCGATGGGCGAGCAGCTTGAATCCCTGGTCAACGTGACCATCCACTACCCCGCCGGGCGTCCGGGCTTCTGGGATTTGCTGTGCGGGAATGTGGCGGACGTGGTGGTGCACTTCGAAGAGCTGAAGATTCCGCCGCAATTCATTGGCAAGAACTATGACCAGGATGGCGAATACCGCCTGCAGTTTCAGGGCTGGATCAACCAGTTGTGGCAGGACAAGGATGCGTTGCTGGAACAGATGCATCGCGAGTATCCAGCGAAGTAATCAGGTGTCTGTAATGCCCTCATCGCGGGCAAGCCCGCTCCCACAGTGACCTTCAGTGAACACTATTGTTGTGTACAGCCGAAAAACCTGTGGGAGCGGGCTTGCCCGCGATGACAATCTCAAGGGCACAAAAAAACCCGCCGATGATCACTCATCGGCGGGTTTTTCATTTCCGGCTAAGGCTTAGATCGCCCCACGCTCACGCAGCAGACCCAGCACTTGCTTCACGCCTTCTTCCAGCGACACGGACTGGGTGTCGATCACCAGGTCGGCATCCAGCGGCACGTCGTATGGGAAGGAGTCGCCCGGGATGTTATCCCCTGCCGCCGCGTAGAGGCCTTGTGGATCACGCTCGGCGCAGACTGTCGGCGAAGCCTGGACGTAGACCGTCAGCAGACGCTCCTTGCCAATCAGTTCCCGGGCCTGTTCACGCCCTTCGGCACTCGGGGCAACGAACGCAGCGAGAGTCAGCAGACCGGCTTCGTTGAACTGACGCGCAACGTGCGCGGCACGACGCCAGTTCTCGGTACGCCCGGCGCGATCCTGTGGCAGACCTTTGTTCAGGTCGTGACGCAGGTTCTGGCCATCGAGTACGAACACTGCACGGCCCAGGTCGAACAACTTGCGCTCAACCGCGTAGGCCAGCGTACTTTTTCCCGCGCCCGACAAGCCGCTGAACAACACTGTGGCCGGTTGCTGGCCGAAGCGCTGTGCGCGTTCTTCGGTGGCTACGTGTGCCAGTTTGCCGTGGTGCGTGGAGCTGCCGTGAGCCACAGGCTGGGCGACGATCATGCCCGCGCCAACGGTGCCGTTAGTCAGGCGGTCGATGATGATGAACGCGCCGGTGGTGCGGTTGCTGTCGTAACCGTCGAGGGCAATCGGCGCATCGAGCGCGATCTTGACCTTGCCGATTTCGTTCAGTTGCAACGCGCTGGCCGGACCTTCTTCCAGGGTGTTGACGTCGACCTTGTTGACGATGCTGGCGATGGAGCCCGGCACGTAACTGGTGGCGCGTTTGATGTCGTATTTCTTGCCCGGCAGCATCGGCTCTTCAGCCATCCACACCAGCATGGCTTCGAAGCTGTCGGTCACCGGCGGCACGTTGTCGGCGTGAACCAACAGGTCACCACGGGAGATATCGATTTCGTCTTCCATGGTAAGCGTCACCGCCTGACCAGGACCGGCGTGCTCCAGTTCACCTTCGAAGGTGACGATGGATTTCACGCGGCTGCTCTTGCCCGACGGCAGCACCACGACTTCGTCGCCTTTCTTGACGATGCCGCTGGCCAGCGTACCGGCGAAGCCACGGAAGTTCAGGTTCGGACGGTTGACGTACTGCACCGGGAAACGCAGGTCGGTGAAGTTGCGATCGCCCGCCACTTCCACGGTCTCGAGGATTTCCATCAGCGACTGGCCGGTGTACCACGGCGAACGCTCGGACTTGTTCACCACGTTGTCGCCCTTCAAAGCCGACATCGGCACGAAGTGCATCGTGGTGGGCTTCATCTTCAAGCCTTCGGCGAACTGCAGGTAATCGGCCTTGATCGACTCGAACACGCCCTGGTCGAAGTCCTTGAGGTCCATCTTGTTGATGGCCACGACGATGTGCTTGATGCCCAGCAGCGAGGCGATGAAGCTGTGGCGACGGGTCTGGGTCTGCACGCCGTAACGGGCGTCGACCAGGATGATCGCCAGGTCACAGGTGGAGGCACCGGTGGCCATGTTGCGGGTGTACTGCTCATGGCCCGGGGTGTCGGCGATGATGAATTTGCGCTTGGCGGTGGAGAAATAGCGGTACGCGACATCGATGGTGATGCCTTGCTCACGCTCGGCCTGCAGGCCGTCGACCAGCAGCGCCAGGTCGATGTCTTCACCGGTGGTGCCGACTTTTTTCGAGTCGCGGGTAATGGCTTCCAGGTGATCTTCGTAGATCATCTTGGAGTCGTGCAGCAGGCGCCCGATCAGGGTGCTCTTGCCGTCGTCGACGTTACCGCAGGTCAGAAAGCGCAGCAGCTCTTTACGTTCGTGCTGGCCCAGGTAGGCGAGGATGTCCTCGCTGATCAAATCAGATACGTGCGACATGACAACCCCTTAGAAATAACCCTGACGTTTTTTGTCTTCCATGGAGCCTGCGCCATCGTGGTCGATGACACGGCCCTGGCGCTCGGAAGTTCGCGTCAGGAGCATTTCCTGAATGATGTCCGTGAGGCTTTCGGCCTCGGACTCCACCGCGCCCGTCAACGGGTAGCAACCAAGGGTACGGAAACGCACTTTCTTTTTGACGATGCGCGCTTTGTCTTCATCGCTCAGGTGCTCGAGGATGCGCTCGTCGTCGATCATGATCAGCGTGCCGTTCTTCTCGATGACTTCACGCTCGGCGGCGAAGTACAGCGGAACGATCGGGATGCCTTCAAGGTAGATGTACTGCCAGATGTCCAGCTCGGTCCAGTTCGACAGTGGGAAGACGCGAATCGACTCGCCCTTGTTGACCTTGCCGTTATAGACGTTCCACAGCTCGGGGCGCTGGTTTTTCGGATCCCAGCGGTGCTTGCTGTCGCGGAACGAGTACACACGCTCTTTAGCGCGGGATTTCTCTTCATCACGACGGGCGCCGCCGAATGCTGCGTCGAAACCATACTTGTCGAGTGCCTGCTTCAGGCCCTCGGTCTTCATGATGTCGGTGTGCTTGGCGCTGCCGTGGGTGAACGGGTTGATGTCCTGCGCCACGCCGTCCGGGTTGACGTGGGTGATCAGGTCGAGGCCCAGCTCAGCGACCATCTTGTCGCGGAAGCTGTACATCTCCTTGAATTTCCAGCGAGTGTCGACGTGCATCACCGGAAACGGCAGCTTGCCCGGGAAGAACGCCTTGCGTGCCAGATGCAGCATCACGGCGGAATCTTTACCGATGGAGTACAGCATCACCGGGTTATCGAACTCGGCGGCCACCTCGCGGATGATGTGGATGCTTTCCGCCTCCAGCTGTTTCAGATGCGTCAGTTTGTCGACCATGGCTACTCACGAAAACTTTCTTATGAACGGCCAGCGGGCCGTGTTCGAGCGGGGATCCTAGCACAGCGACCTCTTCTAATCAGGACGCCAACTAGATCGAAAGAGCATATGAATATGCCCCCGCGTTTGGGCCAAACGCACCCCCTGTAGGAGCGAGCCTGCTCGCGATGGTCGTCAACGATAACGCTGGGAGCCTGACACCCCGCGGTGTTCTCGGGTTCATCGCGAGCAGGCTCGCTCCTACAGGGATGGCGTTTCAGATCGGATTCGGACAATCGATGAAGATGTGTTCCAGCGCAAAGCGCCGCGCCAGATAATCCCCCAGCGCCTGAACGCCGTAGCGCTCGGTCGCATGGTGACCGGCGGCAATGAAGCTGATGTCGTTTTCCCGGGCGCTGTGGAAGGTTTGCTCGGAAGCCTCGCCGCTGAGGTACAGATCGACGCCGGCCAGAATGGCCTGATCGATGTAACCCTGGCCACCACCGGTGCACCAGCCGATACGGCGGACCATGGCGCTGCCTTCGATCAACAGCGGCTCACGCCCCATCACTTCCTGGACGCGGCGGGCGAAATCCCGGGGCATCATCGGCTCATTCAGCGAGCCGACCAGGCCGACGATCTTCAGATTGTCCGGGTCCAGCGGACCTTCGACGGTGATATCGAGTTGCCGCGCGAGCTGCACGTTATTGCCGACGTCCGGGTGCAGGTCCAGCGGCAGGTGATAGGACAACAGGCTGATATCGTGCTTGAGCAGGGTCTTCAAGCGGCGCTGTTTCATGCCGGTGATACACGGATTCTCGCCTTTCCAGAAGTAGCCATGATGCACCAGCACCAGGTCGGCACTGGCCTCCACGGCCGCATCGAGCAAGGCCTGGCTGGCGGTGACACCACTGACAATGCGCATCACTTGCGGACGGCCTTCGACTTGCAAGCCGTTGGGGCAGTAATCGGCGATTTTGGCGCTGTTGAGGTAACGGTCGGCTTCTTCGACCAGGGTGCTCAGGGCGACGGCCATGAAAGACTCCTAAATATCCCGTTCAGAGGCGCGTGCGGCCTCGTATAATGCGCGTCATTATGAGCGGTCTCATACCGCCTGCAACTCTCTCAGGAACTGCTTAATGCTCAAGGCGCTGCGTTTTTCCGGCTGGCCGCTGTTGGCCGGCGTGCTTGTCGCTCTTTTGATAATCCAGCGTTACCCGCAGTGGGTCGGGCTCCCGAGCCTCGACGTGAATCTGCAACAAGCGCCGCAAACCACCAGCATGCAGCAGGGCCCGGTGTCTTATGCCGAAGCGGTATCCACCGCGGCGCCGTCGGTGGTGAACCTGTACACCACCAAAGTCATCAACAAACCCAATCATCCGTTGTTCGAAGATCCGCAGTTCCGTCGCTTCTTCGGCGATAACTCGCCCAAGCAGAAACGCATGGAGTCGAGCCTCGGTTCCGGCGTGATCATGAGCCCGGAAGGCTACATCCTGACCAACAACCACGTGACCAGCGGCGCCGACCAGATCGTGGTGGCGCTCAAGGACGGCCGGGAGACCCTGGCGCGGGTGATCGGCAGCGACCCGGAGACTGACCTCGCGGTTCTGAAAATCGACCTGAAGAACCTTCCGTCGATCACCGTGGGCCGTTCCGACAACATCCGCATCGGCGACGTCGCGCTGGCCATCGGCAACCCGTTCGGCGTCGGCCAGACCGTGACCATGGGCATCATCAGCGCCACCGGGCGCAATCAACTGGGCCTGAACAACTATGAAGACTTCATCCAGACCGATGCGGCGATCAACCCGGGCAACTCAGGCGGTGCGCTGGTGGATGCCATCGGCAACCTGACCGGCATCAACACGGCGATCTTTTCCAAGTCCGGGGGCTCCCAGGGCATTGGTTTCGCGATCCCGGTGAAGCTGGCGATGGAAGTGATGAAGTCGATCATCGAGCACGGCCAGGTGATTCGTGGCTGGCTGGGTATCGAAGTGCAGCCGCTGACCCAGGAGCTGGCCGAGTCGTTCGGCTTGTCCGGGCGCCCTGGCATTGTCGTGGCGGGGATTTTCCGCGATGGTCCGGCACAGAAGGCCGGCCTGCAACTGGGTGATGTGATTCTTGCCATCGATGGCGAACCGGCCGGTGATGGCCGTCGCTCGATGAATCAGGTGGCGCGGATCAAGCCGACCGACAAGGTCGCGATCCAGGTGATGCGCAACGGCAAGGAGCTCAAGCTGACGGCAGAAGTCGGCCTGCGTCCGCCGCCGGCTCCGGTCAAGGACACAGAAGAAAAGTAAGCTGTAGCCAAAACCAATGTGGGAGCGAGCCTGCTCGCGATGGCGATTTAACAGTCAACAAAGATGTTGAGTGTTATGGCCTTATCGCGAGCAGGCTCGCTCCCACAGGTTTTGAGGGTGGTTTAGAGGTCGCCGAGGCCGTCGATCAGCGCCTGGTTCTGCTCTGGCGTGCCGATGGAGATCCGCAGGAACTGGGCAATCCGCTCCTGCTTGAAGTGCCGAACGATCACGCCTTGCTCGCGCAGCTTCGCCGCAAGCCCCGCCGCATCGTGCCGGGGGTGACGGGCGAAAATGAAGTTCGCCGCCGATGGCAGCACTTCAAAACCCTTCTCCTCTAGCTGTGCAACGACCTTCTCGCGATTCTCGATCACCAACCGGCAGGTCTTGTCGAAATACTCGCGATCGTCGAACGCGGCGGCAGCGCCGACATTCGCCATGCGATCCAGCGGATAGGAGTTGAAGCTGTTCTTGATCCGCTCCAGCGCCTCGATCAGGTCGGGATGGCCGACCGCCAGGCCTACCCGCAGACCGGCCAGGGAACGGGACTTGGACAGGGTCTGGGTCACCAGCAGGTTTGGATAACGATCGACCAGGGAGATTGCCGTCTCGCCGCCGAAATCGATGTAGGCCTCGTCGACCACCACCACCGAATCCGGGCTGGCCTTGAGAATCTGCTCCACCGCTTCCAGCGCCAACAGGCAACCGGTCGGCGCATTCGGGTTAGGAAAGATGATCCCGCCGTTCGGTTTGGCGTAGTCCGCCGGGTTGATCTGGAACTGCTCGTCCAGCGGCACCGCGTCGAACTTGATGCCGTACAACCCGCAGTAGACCGGGTAGAAGCTGTAGCTGATGTCCGGGAACAGCAGCGGCTGATCGTGCTGCAGCAAACCGTGGAAGATGTGCGCCAGCACTTCATCGGAACCGTTGCCGAGGAACACCTGATTGCCTTGCACGCCGTAGTACCTGGCAACGGCTTGCTTGAGCAGGTCGCTGTTCGGGTCCGGGTACAGACGCAGATTGTCATTGAGTTCGGTTTGCATCGCCGCGAGGGCTTTTGGCGATGGGCCGTACGGGTTTTCGTTGGTGTTTAGCTTGACCAGTTTGGTCAGCTTGGGTTGTTCGCCCGGCACGTAAGGCACCAGATCCTTGACGAACGGGCTCCAGAATTTACTCATGTTCATTTCACCTGCTTGTCGTCAACGATGCGGTATTCGGCGCTGCGGGCATGGGCGGTCAGCGACTCGCCACGGGCCAGCACGGAAGCGGTTTTGCCCAACTCGGAAGCACCCTGCTCGGAACAGAAAATGATCGACGAGCGTTTCTGGAAGTCGTACACACCCAGTGGCGAGGAGAACCGGGCGGTGCCGGAAGTCGGCAACACGTGGTTGGGGCCTGCGCAATAGTCACCCAGGGCTTCGGAGGTGTGACGCCCCATGAAGATCGCGCCGGCGTGGCGGATTTGCGGCAGCCAGGCTTGTGGATCGGCAACGGACAATTCGAGGTGCTCCGGCGCGATGCGGTTGGCCACTTCGATGGCTTGCTCCATGTCACGCACCTTGATCAGTGCACCACGACCATTGATCGAGGTCTCGATGATCGCGGCGCGCTCCATGGTCGGCATCAGCTTGGCGAT
Source organism: Pseudomonas sp. KH_046_1 (assembly GCF_057839025.1). Lineage (NCBI taxonomy): Bacteria > Pseudomonadati > Pseudomonadota > Gammaproteobacteria > Pseudomonadales > Pseudomonadaceae > Pseudomonas > Pseudomonas sp. KH_046_1. The sequence continues at coordinate 967,677 of NZ_CM174481.1, read as the reverse complement.
GCTGGCGGCGACCTTGTCGAGGAACTCGGCGTCGGGGCTGACCAGAATCGCCTGGGCGTCTTCGTCGTGCTCGGCCTGGGAGAACAGGTCCATGGCGATCCAGTCCGGATCGGTCTGGCCGTCGCACACCACGAGGATCTCGGAGGGCCCGGCGATCATGTCGATACCGACCTGGCCAAACACGTGGCGCTTGGCGGTGGCGACATAGATGTTGCCCGGGCCGACCACTTTATCGACCTTCGGCACGCTTTCGGTGCCGTAAGCCAATGCAGCAACGGCTTGAGCGCCACCGATGGTGAACACACGGTCGACGCCGGCGATGCAGGCAGCAGCCAGCACCAGTTCGTTGATTTCACCGCGCGGGGTCGGCACCACCATGACCACTTCGGTGACGCCGGCGACCTTGGCCGGAATCGCGTTCATCAACACCGACGACGGGTACGACGCCTTGCCGCCCGGTACGTACAGGCCGGCGCGGTCCAGCGGCGTGACTTTCTGGCCCAGCACGGTGCCGTCGGCCTCGGTGTAGCTCCAGGAGTCCTGCTTCTGTTTTTCGTGGTAGCTGCGCACACGGGCGGCGGCGACTTCCAGGGCTTCGCGCTGAGGCACGGAGATGCGGGTGAGCGCCAGCTCCAGACGCTCGCGCGGCAGGATCAGGTCGGCCATGGACTTCACGTCCAGGCCGTCGAACTGCCGGGTAAAGTCCACCAGTGCCGCGTCGCCACGCTCACGCACGGCCTTGATGATGTCCAGCACCCGCTGATTGACCGAGTCGTCAGACACACTTTCCCAGCTCAGCAGATGATCCAGATGATGCGCGAAATCCGGGTCAGCAGCGTTGAGTCGGCGAATTGCAGTCGGTGCGGTCATAGCGAGAGCCTCATAGGAATGGCAAAAACTCAGGCACCCGAAGCTAGCACTCCATCCGCTTGGGCACCTGAGAATTCTGGCTATGAGGCGGATAGACGGGCGCGACTTAACGTCGCGCAGGTGAATCAGCCGCGGTGTCGAGACTCCACTGCCTTGCGCAGGGTGTCGATCAACGCCTGGATACGGGCGTGCTGCATCTTCATCGATGCTTTGTTGACGATCAGCCGGGAGCTGATGGCAGCAATGAAATCCTGTGGCTCCAGGCCGTTGGCCCGCAGCGTGTTACCGGTGTCGACCACGTCGATGATCTTGTCGGCAAGGCCGATCAGCGGTGCCAGCTCCATCGAGCCGTACAGCTTGATGATGTCGACCTGACGACCCTGCTCAGCGTAGTAACGCTTGGCAACGTTGACGAACTTGGTGGCGATGCGCAGGCGGCCCTTGGGCTCGACCGCGCCAACCTTGCCGGCAGTCATCAACTTGCACTGGGCAATTTGCAGGTCCAGTGGCTCGTACAGGCCCTGGCCGCCATATTCCATCAGCACATCTTTACCGGCAACACCGAGGTCGGCGGCACCATGTTCGACATAGGTCGGCACATCGGTGGCACGCACGATCAGCAGGCGTACATCTTCCTGGGTCGTGGGAATGATCAGCTTGCGGCTCTTGTCCGGATTCTCGGTCGGCACGATGCCCGCTTCAGCCAGAAGCGGCAGGGTGTCGTCAAGGATGCGGCCCTTGGACAGTGCGATGGTCAACATGGGAAACGTCAGTCCTTATCAAGGTACTCATGCCCGGTCGCAAATGGCGCCGGACACACATCGAGCCGGAAACCGGCTCGACTTGAAACAAAACCAATGGGCACGTCCCTGTGCCCCATCTGTAACAACTAGCCCGGAACGCGGCGGATCTTGGCGCCCAGCATCTGCAGTTTTTCTTCGATGCACTCGTAGCCACGGTCTATGTGGTAGATGCGGTCGATCAGGGTGTCGCCCTCGGCGATCAGCGCCGAGATCACCAGGCTGGCCGAAGCACGCAGGTCGGTCGCCATCACTGGCGCGCCCTTGAGTTTTTCGGTGCCGGTAACGATGGCGGTATTGCCTTCGACCTGGATCTTGGCGCCCATGCGGTGCAGCTCGTAGACGTGCATGAAGCGGTTTTCGAAGATCGTCTCGATCACAGCACCGGTGCCTTCGGCAATGGCGTTGAGGGAGATGAACTGCGCCTGCATGTCAGTCGGGAACGCCGGGTACGGAGCGGTCCGCACGTTGACGGCTTTCGGACGCTTACCGTGCATGTTCAGCTCGATCCAGTCTTCGCCGCAGGTAATTTCGGCACCGGACTCACGGAGCTTTTCCAGAACGGCTTCGAGGATGGTCGGATCGGTGTCCTTGACCTTCACGCGGCCGCCGGTCACGGCAGCGGCAACCAGGTAGGTACCGGTTTCGATACGGTCTGGCATCACTTTGTAAGTGGTGGTGTGCAGACGCTCGACGCCATCGATGGTGATGGTGTCGGTACCGGCGCCGGAAACCTTGGCACCCATGGCGTTCAGGAAGTTCGCCAGGTCGACCACTTCAGGCTCGCGCGCGGCGTTAGCCAGGACGCTGCGGCCTTTGGCCAGCGCTGCGGCCATCATGATGTTTTCGGTACCGGTCACACTGACGGTGTCGAAGAAGAAGTGCGCACCGCGCAGGCCGCCTTCAGGCGCCTTGGCCTTGATGTAGCCGCCTTCGACGTCGATGACTGCGCCCATGGCTTCCAGGCCACGGATGTGCAGGTCAACCGGACGCGAACCGATGGCGCAACCGCCAGGCAAGGCGACTTCGGCTTCACCGAAACGGGCAACCATCGGACCCAGTACCAGAATCGACGCACGCATGGTTTTAACCAGTTCGTACGGTGCGACCAGGGTCTTGATGGTGCGCGGGTCGATTTCGACGGCGAGTTTCTCGTCGATCACCGGCTCAATGCCCATGCGCCCGAACAGCTCGATCATGGTGGTGATGTCGTGCAGGTGCGGCAGGTTGGCCACGGTCACCGGGCCATCGCACAGCAAGGTGGCAGCCAGGATCGGCAGGGCAGAGTTCTTTGCCCCGGAGATGCGGATTTCGCCATCAAGACGAGCACCGCCAGTAATAATCAATTTATCCATAAGAATCTCGACGCCCTTGGGCTCAGGTGCGCTCGGCCCAGGCCGCGCTGCTGAAAAATTTCATAGTGACCGCATGGATGCTGCCATCGGTGATCCACGGGTTCAAATGGGCATAGACCTGCTGCTGACGCTTCACCGGGCTCAACGCCGCCAGTTCATCGCTAATCACGTTCAGCTGGAAATTGCAGCCTTCGCCCTCGACTTCTACTTTCGTTCCGGGCAGCTTTCCTTCAAGAAAGCTCTTAACTTCGTTGGCCTGCATGCTCAACCTCAATCGGCGCCCTGTGCGCGCGGGTCGGACATCATACAAAAAAGCCCCGCGCCTGCGAACCCCGCCAAGCAGGACTCGGACGGGGGGCTTCTTTATAGATGCGTGTCAGGGGTGCGCCAACAGCTCGGTCATCTCGCTGACCTGAGCGATTTCACGCATATCATCCGGCATCCCACGGATGCTCAGGGCCTTGCCGGCCGCCTGCGCATCGCGGATAAAGCACAGCAACAACGACAAACCAACACTGCTGGACTTGGTCACCGCCGAGCAATCGACCACCAGCGCCGCAGCCTTGCTGGCCTTGATCAGCGCCTTGCCCTGCTCGCGCAGGCCAGGGCCGGTGCGGTAATCCAGCACGCCACTGAGTCGCAGCTCGCCCGCTTCGTCCATCTGGACTGCCGACTCACTCATTGGGCTGACTGCTCTGGTTTCTTGTCGGTGGCTTCCTTGGCCTTGGCGACTTCTCCGGCCCAACCATTGATGGTCTTGTCCAGGTCGTTGCCATTGCGCTGCATCGCATCGGCGAACTGATCGCGGAACAGCTTGCCGATGTTGATGCCGTTGATGATGACGTTACGCAGTTTCCACTCGCCGTTGATCTTTTCCAGCGTGTAGGACACTGGATAGATCGCGCCGCTGCTGCCCTTGACGGTCATGCCGACACTGGTACGGTCGCCCGATTCGTCTTTGGCCGGATCAACGGTGATGCCCTGGTTGTTGTACTCCAGCAAGGCATTGCCATAGAACTGGAACAGACCCTTCTTGAAGTTTTCTTCGAAGGTCTTCATCTGCGCAGGCGTAGCTTTCTTCGAGTATTTGACCGTCATGATGCTCTTGGAAATACCCTCGGCATCCACAACCGGCCCGACGATGGTGTTCAGCGCCGCATAAAAGTCTTGCGGATCCTGCTTGTACTTTTCTTTATTGGCCGCCAGATCGGCCAGCATCCGATTAGTGGTGTCCTGTACCAGATCGTGCGCCGAAGGCGCCGCCACGGCGTTGGCTACCAGCGGCAGCGCCGCGAGCAGTACCAAAAGGCCACGTCGCAAGGTAGAGATCATTTAACAGTTCCTCATTTAGCTTCTTTGCTAACGGTATTGAGCAGGAATTTACCGATCAGGTCTTCGAGCACCAACGATGACTGCGTGTCATGGATGGTTCCACCATCCTTGAGCAGGGTGTCTTCCCCGCCCACGCTGAGACCGATGTACTTCTCGCCCAACAGGCCAGCGGTCAGAATAGATGCAGTAGAGTCCGCAGGCAGATTATCGATGCGTTTTTCCAGCTGCATGGTCACCCGACCGGTGAAACTGTCGCGATCCAGATCGATGGCCGTGACCTTGCCGATGGTCACACCGGCCATGGTCACCTTTGCTCTGACCGTCAAACCGGCGATATTGTCGAAGTAGGCGTAAAGTTTATACGTGTCGGTGCTCGGAGTCGGGGACAGGCCACTGACCCGCAACGCCAACAAGAGCAAAGCCAGGATGCCAGCCAGCAAGAAAAGGCCGACACCGATTTCCAGGGTGCGGTTTTGCATCAGAAATCTCCAAACATCAAGGCGGTCAGAATAAAGTCCAGGCCGAGCACTGCCAACGAGGCATACACAACGGTCTTGGTAGTGGCACGACTGATCCCCTCGGAAGTGGGTTCGCAGTCATAGCCTTGGAATACGGCGATCCAGGTCACGACAAAGGCAAAGACGATGCTTTTGATGATCCCGTTGAGCACATCGTCCGCGAAGGTCACGCTGTTCTGCATGTTCGACCAGTAGGAGCCTTCATAGACCCCCAGCCAGTCGACCGCCACCCACGAGCCGCCCCAGATACCCACCACGCTGAAAATCATCGCCAGCACCGGCAGGGAAATGAAACCGGCCCACAAGCGTGGCGCGATGATGTACTTGAGCGGGTCGACCCCGATCATTTCCAGGCTGGACAACTGCTCGGTGGACTTCATGTTGCCGATTTCGGCGGTCAACGCCGAACCTGCGCGCCCGGCGAACAGCAAGGCGGTCACCACCGGCCCCAGTTCACGCAGCAGCGTCAGCGCCACCATCTGCCCGACGGCCTGTTCTGAACCATAGCTGGAAAGAATGTTGAAGCCTTGCAGCGCCAGCACCATGCCGATGAATACCCCGGAGACCACGATGATCACCAGGGACATCACGCCCACCGAATGCAACTGCTTGACCAGCAGCCCGAAACCGCCACCGATTCCGCCCCGGCCAAGCAAGGAATGGAACAGGAACAGGCTCGAACGCCCGAACACCGCCAACACATCGATGCCGGCCTGGCCGAAGCGGCGAACGCGTTCTACCAATGAAATTCTGCGCATCAGCGCTTCCCCAGAAGATCTGCGCGGTAATCCGTCGCTGGAAAGTGGTACGGAACCGGGCCGTCGGGTTCACCAGTCATGAACTGACGAATGCGCGGCTCATCCGAGTTCATCAACTCGTCCGGCGTGCCCTGCCCCAATACCTGACCATCGCCCACCACATAAATATAATCGGCAATGCTCGCGGTCTCGGCCAGGTCGTGGGATACCACGATGCTGGTGATGCCCAGCGCATCGTTGAGCAATCGAATCAGGCGCACCAGAACGCCCATTGCGATGGGGTCCTGGCCGACAAAGGGCTCGTCGTACATGAGGATCTGTGGATCGAGCGCAATCGCCCGGGCCAGCGCGACACGGCGCTTCATGCCACCGGAAAGCTCGTCAGGCATCAGTTCGATGGCACCCCGCAAGCCCACGGCCTGCAGCTTGAGCAGGACGATGTCGCGGATCATTTCGTCCGGCAGTTGCGTGTGAACCCGCAGCGGAAAAGCGACGTTCTCGAAGACATCGAGGTCGGTAAACAGTGCACCGCTCTGAAACAGTACGCCCATATGCTTGCGCGCATCGAACAGATCGCTGCGCGACAGTTTTGGCAGGTTCTGACCGTTGACCCAGACTTCGCCCTTGGTGGGCCGCAACTGGGCGCCCATCAGACGCAAGAGCGTGGTCTTGCCACACCCGGAAGGCCCCATGATGCCGGTGACCTTGCCGCGTGGGATACGGATATCGACATTATTGAAAATGCTGCGCGCACCGCGCTTGAAGGACAGTCCCTTCAGCTCGACCGCGTAGGCGTTATCGGCACTCATCTAAACTCCTTGCGATGCAGCCTCTCACTCGGACGCCTGACTTTCTCACGAAAGCACATACCTCCCGGGCAGGCCGAACTGGCGGCGAACTATATCACTGCAAAGGCTGCGCCCCCAAGGCCAAAGCCAGGACATGTTCAACTGTATGACAGGTTGAAAGCCCTGTTTAGAAGGTTTCCGGCAACAAGGATGACAATGCGCGACGAACTAGCGTGAGGGATTCGATCATAACCGCTATAATCGCCGCCTTTTCATCAGGCTATACGATTTCTGACATGAGCCAATCCAGCGACCTGATTCAATCAGCACAACGCACCATCCGCCTCGAGGTAGAAGCCGTGCAAGGCCTGCTACCCCATATCGACGCAGATTTCGTACGCGCTTGCGAGATGATTCTGGCCAGCAAAGGCCGCGTGGTCGTGGTCGGCATGGGCAAGTCGGGGCACATCGGCAACAAGATTGCCGCGACCCTGGCCAGCACCGGCACCACGGCATTTTTTGTGCACCCGGCTGAAGCCAGCCACGGTGACATGGGCATGATTACCCGTGACGACATCATTCTGGCGCTCTCGAACTCCGGCTCCACCAATGAAATCGTGACCCTGCTGCCACTGATCAAACGCCTGGGCATTCAATTGATCAGTGTGACCGGCAATCCTGACTCCGCGCTGGCCAAGGCCGCCGAGGTCAACCTGAATGTTCACGTCGAACACGAAGCCTGCCCCTTGAACCTGGCACCCACCTCGTCGACCACCGCCGCCCTGGTCATGGGCGACGCCCTGGCCGTCGCGCTGCTGGAAGCCCGTGGCTTTACCGCCGAAGACTTCGCCTTTTCCCATCCCGGCGGCGCCCTGGGCCGACGCCTGCTGCTGAAAGTGGAAAATGTCATGCACGCAGGCCAGGAACTGCCGCAGGTCCAGCGCGGCACCCTGCTCAAGGACGCGCTAATGGAAATGACCCGCAAAGGCCTGGGCATGACCGTGATCCTGGAAGCCGATGGAAAGCTGGCCGGGATCTTTACCGACGGTGACTTGCGCCGCACGCTGGACCGTAGCATCGACATCCATAGCGCTACAATCGACCAGGTCATGACTGCACATGGCAAGACTGCCCGCGCCGAGATGCTCGCCGCCGAAGCGCTGAAAATCATGGAAGATCATAAAATCAACGCGCTGGTCGTGGTCGACCGAGAAGACCGCCCGGTCGGCGCCTTGAACATGCACGACTTGCTGCGTGCAGGAGTAATGTAATGAGTGCGGACCTGTTGCAACGCGGCAAACAGATCAAACTGGCAGTGTTCGATGTCGATGGCGTGCTGACCGACGGGCGCCTGTACTTCCTCGAAGACGGCAGCGAATTCAAGACCTTCAACACACTCGACGGCCAGGGTATCAAGATGCTGATGGCCGCTGGCGTGCAGACGGCCATCATCAGTGGCCGCAAGACCCCGGTGGTCGAGCGACGGGCCAAAAACCTCGGCATCCCGCATCTGTATCAGGGGCGCGAAGACAAACTGGTGGTACTCGATGAGCTACTGGCCCAACTCAACCTGAGCTATGAACAGGTGGCCTACCTCGGCGATGACCTGCCGGACCTGCCGGTGATTCGCCGCGTCGGCCTGGGCATGGCGGTGGCCAATGCCGCCAGCTTCGTGCGTGAACACGCTCACGGCATCACCCTCGCCCGTGGCGGCGAAGGTGCCGCTCGCGAATTCTGCGAATTGATCCTGCGCGCCCAGGACCGCCTCGATGCGGCCAATGCGGCGTACCTGTGAGCCCACTATGCTGAGCAAAAAGTTTCGCAACACCCTGATGTTCAGTTGCATCGCGGCGATATTCGCCGCGGTTGGCTACTGGAACATCAGCCCGGAACGCTTCCTCGACAAGCCGGTAACGCCGGTCGATGAAAGCGCGATCGACTATTACGCCATCAACGCCCACAGCGTGCAGTACCTGCCGGACGGCAAGCTGCAATATGATCTGGTGTCCGACAAGGTCGAGCACCTGAAAGCGACCGAGGTGACATTGCTGACCAACCCCGACCTGAATGTGTTCCGCGGCACTGAATTCCCGTGGCACGTCCAGAGCCTGCGCGGCGAGGTCAACCCTGATGGCACACAGGTCGAACTGATCGATGACGTGCGTATCACGCGCTTTGACGAGAAAAACCGTAAAACCCTGATCACCAGCACCCGCATGACCGTGTTCCCGCAGCAGCAATATGCGCAGACCGAGCAAGACGTTAGAATCGACGGCGCTGGCGGTGTATCGACTGGCAAGGGAATGAAGGCGTATTTGAAAGAAAGCAGGATACACCTGCTATCGAACGTAAGAGGACAGTATGAGGCTCGTTAAAACCCTCCCGATTTTGCTCAGTCTGGGCGCAGCACTGGGAAGCGTGAGCGCCTGGGCTCTGCCGGAAGATCAACAGCAGCCTATCCGCATTCAGGCCGACGATGCCCAACTGGACGACAAGCAAGGTATTGCTACCTATAAGGGTGACGTGATCATCACCCAAGGCTCGATGAAGGTGACAGGCAACACCGTTACCATTACCCGCACCCCGGCTGGCGACATCGACGTAGTGACCTCGGTGGGCAACCTGGCGTACTTCGAGCAATTGCAAACAGCTGGCGATACCAAGCCTGTTCAGGGCTGGGGCGTGACGATCCAGTATCACGCCGCGCAAAATCGCGTCGTACTGATCGACAAGGCCAAAGTTGTCGACAAGGACAACAACGTCACCCAAGGCGAGAAAATTGTCTACGACACGGACAAGAAGCTCGCCAGCGCCGGTCGCGCCACAGGCAGCAAGGTCACCGAGGCGCGCCCGCGTATTGACATGGTGATCCAGCCGAAGAAGAAAACCGACGAGAAAAAGGCTCAGTAATGGCAACTCTGAAAGCTCAGCATCTGGCCAAGAGCTACAAGAGCCGCCAGGTCGTGCGCGACGTCAGCCTGTCCATCGACAGCGGTCAGATTGTCGGCCTGCTTGGCCCGAACGGCGCCGGCAAGACCACCTGCTTCTACATGATTGTCGGCCTGGTACAGGCCGACCAGGGCCGCGTCCTGATCGATGACCTGGACGTCAGCCACCAGCCGATGCATGGCCGCGCGAAGGCCGGTATCGGCTACTTGCCGCAGGAAGCATCGATCTTCCGCAAACTGTCGGTGGCCGACAACATCATGGCCATCCTCGAGACCCGCAAGGAGCTCGACAAGGCCGGTCGTCGCAAAGAGCTGGAAAGCCTGTTGCAGGAATTTCACATCAGCCACATCCGCGACAACCTCGGCATGAGCCTGTCCGGTGGTGAGCGCCGCCGCGTTGAAATCGCCCGCGCCCTGGCCACCAACCCGAAATTCATCCTCCTCGACGAACCCTTCGCCGGCGTGGACCCGATTTCGGTCGGTGACATCAAGCAGATCATTCACCACCTCAAGGCCAAAGGCATTGGCGTGCTGATCACGGACCACAACGTTCGTGAAACCCTGGATATCTGTGAAACCGCCTATATCGTCAATGACGGTCAACTGATCGCTGAAGGCGACGCTGAAACCATCCTGGCCAACGACCTGGTGAAGGAAGTGTACCTGGGCCACGAATTCCGCCTGTAAGACACCGAGGTGCCAGAGCAGTCGACGGGCGCTTGTCTCGATAAAAAATCAACTCTTTTTTATTGTTACAGCGCTCCAGGCAAACCCGACGCTTCAAAGATGTTCAGGAGCCAGCCGGAGCAACCTGTCAACAAAACTTTGCAGCTTTTATTGTTACAGCGCTCTAGGCAAACCATTCAGTTTCAGGCATATAATTTGCTTATGTTTGGCGCCCCGGCGCCCTGTAGTGGATGGCGCATGTGCGCCGGCGAATAAGGTGTTAAGCCCCTGCCATGAAACCATCGCTAGTCTTGAGAATGGGCCAGCAGCTGACGATGACACCGCAGCTGCAACAGGCCATCCGCCTGCTCCAATTGTCGACCCTGGACCTGCAACAGGAAATCCAGGAGGCCCTGGAGTCCAATCCGATGCTCGAACGCCAGGAAGAAGGCGACGACTTCGACAATTCCGACCCCTTGGCCGACAACGCCGAACAAAAGCCCAACACTGACATCCAGGAGCCCTCCTACCAGGAAAGCGCCCCGACGGTTGATAACCTCGATGAAGGTGACTGGAACGAGCGCATCCCCAACGAACTCCCCGTCGACACCGCGTGGGAGGACGTTTACCAGACCAGCGCCAGCAGCCTGCCCAGCAGTGACGACGACGAGTGGGACTTCACCACCCGCACCTCGGCCGGCGAAAGCCTGCAGAGCCACTTGCTGTGGCAGCTGAACCTGGCCCCGATGTCCGACACCGATCGCCTGATCGCCGTGACCCTGATCGACTGCATCAACAATCAGGGCTACCTGGACGAAACCCTCGAGGAAATCCTCGAAGCCTTCGACCCGGAACTGGACATCGAACTGGACGAAATCGAAGCCGTCCTGCACCGCATTCAGCAGTTCGAGCCCGCCGGCATCGGCGCCCGCAACCTGGGTGAATGCCTGTTGCTGCAATTGCGTCAATTGCCAGCCAAGACACCTTGGCTGGCCGAGGCCAAGCGCCTGGTCACCGATTACATCGACCTGCTTGGCAGCCGCGACTACAGCCAGTTGATGCGCCGCATGAAGCTCAAGGAAGATGAACTGCGCCAGGTCATCGAACTGGTCCAGAGCCTCAACCCGCGCCCGGGCTCGCAGATCGAGTCCACCGAAGCCGAGTACGTCGTTCCTGACGTTATCGTGCGCAAGGACAACGAGCGCTGGCTGGTGGAGCTGAATCAGGAGTCGGTGCCACGTCTGCGGGTCAACGCCCAGTACGCCGGTTTCGTGCGCCGCGCCGACACCAGCGCCGACAACACCTTCATGCGCAATCAGTTGCAGGAGGCCCGCTGGTTCATCAAGAGCCTGCAAAGCCGCAATGAAACCCTGATGAAGGTTGCCACCCAGATCGTCGAGCATCAACGCGGCTTTCTGGAGTACGGCGACGAAGCCATGAAGCCGCTGGTCCTGCATGACATCGCCGAAGCGGTCGGCATGCATGAATCGACGATTTCACGGGTGACCACCCAGAAGTTCATGCACACCCCCCGGGGCATTTATGAACTGAAGTACTTTTTCTCCAGTCACGTAAGCACCTCCGAAGGCGGCGAATGCTCGTCCACGGCGATCCGGGCGATCATCAAAAAACTGGTTGCCGCGGAAAATCAGAAAAAGCCGTTGAGTGACAGCAAGATCGCTGGTTTACTGGAGGCACAAGGCATTCAGGTGGCTCGCCGCACCGTCGCCAAGTACCGCGAATCCCTCGGGATCGCGCCTTCGAGCGAACGCAAGCGGTTGATGTAGAGCCACGCCACAGCGTTCCAGTGGTAGATCATCTGATCTACCGCTTTATGCACTGGCAACGAAGGAGAAGCTGTATGCAAGTCAACATCAGTGGACACCAACTGGAAGTGACCGAACCTCTTCGCACCTACATCGGCGAAAAACTCGAACGATTGGAGCGACATTTCGACAAGATCACTAATGTGCAGGTCACGATGACCGTCGAAAAACTGAAGCAGAAAATCGAAGCCACGCTGCATATTCCCGGGAATGAAGTGGTCGCAAACGCGGAACATACCGATATGTACGCCGCGATCGACGCACTCACCGACAAGCTGGATAAACAACTCAAAAAACATAAGGAAAAGACCCAGAGCCTCCTCCAGGGCGCAACCGGTCGTTAACACTCCCTACCCATGATCCGACTTGAAAGTATCCTGACCCCCGGCCGTTCCCTGGTGAACGTGCCGGGAGGCAGTAAAAAGAAAGCCCTCGAACAAATTGCCAATCTGATCGCCCGCGAAGTGCCGGCCCTGGAGATGCAAGATGTCTTCGAGGCACTGATTGCCCGTGAAAAACTCGGCTCCACCGGGTTTGGCAATGGAATCGCTATTCCACATTGCCGTCTCAAGGGCTGTGTTTCGCCCATCAGTGCATTGATGCACCTGGACGCCCCTATCGATTTCGACGCCATCGATGGTGCGCCGGTTGACCTGCTGTTCGTGCTGCTGGTCCCGGAAGCCGCCACCGATGCGCACCTTGAGCTGCTGCGACAGATCGCCAGCATGCTCGACCGCAAGGAAGTTCGCGAAAAGCTGCGTAGTGCTGCAAGCAACGAAGCCCTGTATCAGGTTGTCCTGGACGAGCAAAACGGTCAGTAATCATGCGCTTGATCATCGTCAGTGGCCGTTCCGGCTCAGGTAAAAGTACCGCCCTCAACGTTCTTGAGGACAACGGCTACTACTGCATCGACAACCTGCCTGCCGGCCTGCTGCCGGAGTTGGCCGAACGCGCCTTGGTTCATACCGAGCTGTTACAGCCGCTGGTCGCCGTTTCCATTGACGCGCGCAACCTGCCCAGCCACCTGTCACGCTTCCCCGACCTGCTCGAGGAAGTCCGTGCCCGCCACATCCAGTGCGATGTGCTGTACCTGGACGCCGACGAAGAAACCCTGCTCAAGCGCTTCTCGGAAACCCGCCGACGTCACCCCCTGACCAATGCCAACCGCTCGCTGGCCGAAGCCATCAGCGTCGAGAGCGACCTGCTCGGGCCGATTGCCGACCTCGCCGATCTCAAGATCAACACCACCAGCCTGAACCTGTACCAGCTGCGCGACGCCATCAAACTGCGCCTGCTGAATCAGCCAGAGCCGGGCACTGCGTTCCTGGTGGAGTCCTTCGGGTTCAAGCGTGGCATGCCGGTGGACGCCGACCTGGTGTTCGATGTGCGCTGCCTGCCCAACCCTTACTGGAAACCGGAATTGCGCGAACAGTCCGGGCTCGATCAACCGGTTGCCGACTATCTGGCGGCACAACCGGATGTCGAAGAGATGTTTCAGGACATTTCCACATACCTGCTAAAGTGGCTGCCGCGTTTTGCCGCCAGCAACCGCGCCTATGTCACCATTGCCATTGGCTGCACTGGCGGACATCACCGTTCCGTCTACCTGACCGAGCGTCTGGGGCAGGCGCTGCAAAAATCACTGAAGAACGTCCAGGTTCGCCACCGCGACCTCAGCTAAAGGATTCACACCGCGATGCCTGCTCTGGAAATCGAAATCATCAACAAGCTGGGCCTGCATGCTCGCGCTTCTGCAAAATTCGTTGGGGTGGCGGGTCAGTTCCCGTGCCAGATCCGGGCCGGTCGTACACCAGAGTCCATGGTCGATGGCAAAAGCATCATGGCGATGATGATGCTGGCCGCCGGCAAAGGCACCACGATTCACTTGAGCACCGAAGGCGAGCAGGAACAGGAAGCGCTGAACGCGCTGGTGGCGTTGATCAACAACTTCTTCGACGAAGGCGAATAACACTCCGACAGGTGAGCTTTTGTGGCGAGGGAGCTTTGCCACAAATCAAGCCAGCGCTGTATCCATCACCATCATCAAACAGAACCCCATCAGCAGCCCGAGGCTGGCAAGCTTGTCATGACCATTGCGGCGCGACTCGGGAATGATTTCATGGGTCACCACCAGCAACATCGCCCCCGCCGCCAGTGCCAATCCCAAAGGCAGCAGCAGTTCGGCCAGGCTCACCAGCCACGCGCATAGCAGTGCGAACACAGGTTCGACCAACCCAGATGCGGCACCGATCAGGAACGCCTTGATCCTGGACATCCCTGCCCCGGCCAGTACCAAAGCGATGACCAACCCTTCCGGCACATCTTGCAAGGCAATGCCCATGGCGAGACTGTCGGCGTCAGGCATTCCACCACCGGCCGAAACACCCACAGCCATGCCTTCCGGGATGTTGTGGGCGATGATCGCAAACACAAACAACCAGATCCGCGGAGGAATGACCGGTCGCTCCAGCGTGCCGACCAGCATGTCCGGACTGGCCCCGGAGACCTTCCGATCCACCAGGAACAACCCGAATGCGCCGAGCATAATGCCGAAGCTGATCAGCCCACTGGACGCCCAGGGTGACAGGCCAAGCCCTTCGGCGGCAGAGATGCCCGGAACGATCAGCGAAAATGCCGTCGCCGCGAGCATCACGCCAGCGCCAAACCCAAGCAAAGTGTCGCTGAGCATCTGTGGCATCCGCCGAATCACCAACACCGGCACCGCGCCCAGCGCGGTACCCAAGGCGCAGATCGCACCGCCCTGCAGTGCACGTAGCAACTTCGGCTCAAGGTCGAGCCATGCCAGCCCATGGGCAACCAATAGGCTCATACCCGCCAGCAGTAACAGCGATCCAAACGCGTAACGAAACATCCGTCCACTTCCGATCGCCAGTGTTTCAGTGCCCATAGCCCTGCCTTGGATTGTTTTTATAAAAGACTTAAACCAGTGCGGTCTGATAGCGCGCAGCGACTTGCGGCCAATTGATCACGTTGTAGAACGCGCTGATGTATTCCGGACGACGGTTCTGATAACGCAGGTAATAGGCGTGTTCCCAGACGTCGAGGCCCAGAATCGGCGTATTGCCGTTCATCAATGGGCTGTCCTGGTTGCCGCTGCTTTTCACCACCAGGGTCTTTTGCGGAGTTACGCTCAGCCAGGCCCAGCCACTGCCGAAGCGGGTCAATGCAGCCTTGGTAAAGGCTTCCTTGAAGCTGTCGAGGCCGCCCAGTTGTTCATCGATGGCCTTGGCCAGCGCACCTTCGGGCTCGCCACCACCGCCGGGCGTCATGACTTCCCAGAACAGCGAATGGTTGGCGTGGCCGCCGCCCTGATTGATCACCGCTGCGCGAAGTTTTTCCGGCAACTGCTGAACGGCAGACACCAGCTTCTCCACGGACCAATCGGCATACTCGGTGCCCTCGACGGCCGTGTTGAGGTTGTTGATGTAAGTCTGGTGATGCCGGGTGTAGTGAATCTCCATGGTCTGCGCATCGATGTGCGGTTCCAGGGCGTCGTAGGCGTATGGCAAGGCAGGCAAGGTAAAAGCCATGTTCAATGGACTCCATGATGATGAGGCGCAGGCGAAGCGACATCGATGCGCAGCAGCCGATGGGTACGCGGATACTCGCCGTGCTCACTGATGAAATTCAGCAGCTCAACGTAGCTCTTGCTGCTCTGGCGCAACGCCGCTTCACGCAATGCTTGTGGTAGCCGCGGGTCCTGCACGGTCTGCAGCAGCCGTTGGTGGATGGCACACAAGTATTCGGCGCTCTCCTCCGGCTGGTTCAGACGCAAGTGCAGGTCCGCCAGGTTGTGATGGGAAATCACGCAGGCCGCCACCGCTTCGTCGGCATCCGCCCAGCGCTCGAACAGCACCTGGGCCAGGGCCAATGCCTGCAGGTACGCCTCGCGGGCATCGACCAGTTCACCCAGCATGAAAAAACGATTGGCTCTTTCGATCGTGCGTTTCCAGTGCTCCATGGTGCGCCTCCAAAGCGGTAACGGGGCTTACACGCCGCCCGCGGTGAGTTTTTCCGGGTTGAGCAATTCTTCCAGCTGGCTGCGCGACAGCTCGGTGTATTCCAGCGCAACGTCAATCACCGGCCGGCCTTGCTGATAAGCCTTCTTGGCAATCTCGGCTGCTTTCTGGTAACCGATGATCGGGTTGAGCGCGGTGACCAGAATCGGGTTGCGTGACAGCGCTTCCTTGATCCGGCCTTCGTTGACCTTGAAGCTGGCGATGGCCTTGTCCGCCAGCAGGCGGCTGGAGTTGGCCAGCAACTCAATGCTGCTCAGCAGGTTCTGGGCGATGATCGGCAGCATCACGTTCAATTCAAAGTTGCCCGATTGACCGGCGATGGTGATCACGCTGTCGTTGCCGATCACCTGAGCCGCGACCATCGCGGTGGCCTCCGGAATCACCGGATTGACCTTGCCCGGCATGATCGAGGAGCCCGGTTGCAAGGCTTCGAGTTCGATCTCGCCAAGGCCGGCCAGCGGGCCGGAGTTCATCCAGCGCAGGTCATTGGCGATTTTCATCAGCGACACGGCGGTGGCCTTTAGCTGTCCGGAGACTGCAACGGCAGTGTCCTGAGAGCCGATCAGCGCGAACAGATCCTTGCCTGGCTGGAATTCAACCCGAGTCAATTTGCTTAGCTGCTGGCTGAAACGTGCCGCGAACTCGGGGTGCGCATTGACACCCGTACCCACCGCCGTTCCGCCCTGGGCCAGGGATTGCAGGCTTGGCTGCAAGTCTCGCAGATGGCCGATGTTGGCCTTGAGCTGCTGCGCCCAACCATTGAGCACCTGGCTCATGCGCACTGGCATGGCGTCCATCAGGTGCGTGCGCCCGGTCTTGACGTGGTGATGAACTTGCCCGGCCTTGTGCTCGATGACCTGTACCAGATGCGTCAGCGCCGGCAGCAACTGCTCATGCAACGCCAGCGCGGCACTGACGTGAATCGTGGTCGGGATGATGTCGTTGCTGCTTTGCCCGCAGTTGACGTGATCGTTGGGGTTCACCGCCTCGCCGAGCAAGCGACTGGCCAGCGTGGCGATCACTTCATTGGCGTTCATGTTGGAGCTGGTACCGGAACCGGTCTGGAAGATATCCACCGGAAAATGCTGCATGAAATCGCCTTCGAGCAGCCCTTGGGCCGCGTCGACGATGGCTTTGCCCTGGGCTTCGCTGATCTGCCTGAGTTCGACGTTGGCGCGGGCGGCCGCTGCCTTGGCGAGGATCAGCGCGCGAATGAACTGAACCGGCATCGGTTTGCCGCTGATCGGGAAGTTATCCACCGCACGCTGAGTCTGTGCGCCGTAGAGGGCGTCCACCGGGACCTGAAGCTCGCCCATGCTGTCGCGCTCAATACGTGTCTTGGTCATCTGTAAATCCTTGCACCAGTTCTATGAGGGGAATCGAGGGCTGCAACTCACAGGTCGCGAGTTGCCAGGTGTAGCTCTGCCAGCGCTTGAGGCGGCATTTGCACAACGAAAGGCGTTCGAGGTCGCGCAGCGGGCGCCAGGCCTGGTCGAGACAGTAGGTGCGCCAGTGCCACGGCAGCGCGACATCGGCGGCGGTATCGAGCAACAAACGGAAGGAGGTTTCGGCGACGGTCCAGGGTGAGGTGGCCGTGCAACACGCCAGATACCGGCCTTCGGCCAGGTAGTGGTCGATCAGGCGAGGCTCGTCGGGGTTCATCGCGCAACGGATCTGGCGACTCATCCAGCGCCAGCTTTCGAGGTACGGCTGCTCGTGCAAGGCAGAACTCATGATCCGGGGCTCGCTCGGTAATGAGATTTATTATTAAGTGATAATGAGAAACAAAACAAGGCTGTAAGGGCAAGTTACCTCCCACAGGGGATCTGTGTTGTAGCCAATAAAAAAGGCGCGCCACCCAATGGGTGGCGCGCCTTTTTGTATTGCTGCCGGGCTTTAGCTACCCGCCACCGTCATCCGCTCGATCAGCACCGAACCGGTGCGAATGTTGCTGCGCAACTCAAGATCGTTACCCACGGCAACGATCTGCTTGAACATGTCACGCATGTTGCCGGCAATGGTCACTTCCTGCACCGCGAACTGGATTTCGCCGTTCTCGACCCAGTAACCCGCCGCGCCCCGGGAATAATCACCGGTCACCATGTTCAGGCCTTGGCCCATCAACTCGGTCACCAGCAATCCGCGGCCCATGCGGCGCAGCAAGGCGGCCTGGTCTTCATCGCCATGGGTGACGAACAGGTTGTGCACGCCCCCGGCATTGGCGGTGCTCGGCATGCCGAGCTTGCGACCGGAGTAGGTGCCGAGGATGTACGACACCAACTCACCTTTTTCGACGAACGGTTTGGCATAGGTTGCCAAACCATCACCATCGAACGCTGCGCTGCCCAATGCCCGCATCAGATGCGGACGCTCGTCGATGGTCAGCCACTCCGGAAACAGCTTCTGACCGAGAGTACCTTCAAGGAACGACGACTTGCGATACAGGCTGCCGCCGGAAATCGCCGACAGGAAACTGCCGAACAGTCCTCCAGCCAACTCGGCGGAAAACAGCACCGGCACCTCGCAAGTCGGCACCGGACGCGCGCCCAGACGACTCGCCGCCCGTTGCGCAGCGCGCTGGCCGATGCTGACCGGGTCGGCCAGCAGATTGCCCTGGCGGTTCACGTCGTACCAGTAATCGCGCTGCATCTGGCCATCGGCCTCGGCGATCATCACGCAGCTCAGGCTGTGGCGAGTCGACGCGTAACCGCCGATAAACCCGTGGCTGTTGCCATAAACGCGGCAGCCCTGATGGGTGCTGAGGGTGGTGCCGTCGGCGTTCTTGATCCGGCTGTCGGCGGCAAACGCCGCGGCTTCGCAGGCCAGGGCCTGTTCGATGGCTTGTTCCGGAGTGATGTCCCATTGGTGGAACAGGTCGAAATCCTGAATATCCCGCGCCATCAGCGCGGCATCCGCCAGGCCCGAGGCTTCATCTTCAGAGGTGTGCTTGGCGATGGCCAGTGCTGCGGCAACTGTCTCGCGGATAGCTTCCGGACCGCTAGCCGAGGTGCTGGCGGAGCCTTTGCGCTGGCCGACGTACAAGGTGATGCCGAAACCCTGATCACGGTTGAATTCAACGGTTTCGACTTCACGCTGGCGCACCGTGGTCGACAAGCCCTGCTCCAGTGACACCGCCACTTCACAGGCACTGGCGCCCTGGCGTTTGGCTTCAGCGATGATCTGCTCGACTTGTTCCTGCAGTGCCGGCAACGCTTGTGGGCCGACGCTTTCAACTGCACTCATGCTGTTCTCCACTCAAATTCTGCTTTCGGTAACGGTCATCGAGCGACCGGGCCGGACAAGCGGCCCCCGACTGGTTATCATGGCGGCGTTTCTTTGCGGACGGCCACCA
This sequence comes from Pseudomonas sp. KH_046_1, assembly GCF_057839025.1. NCBI lineage: Bacteria > Pseudomonadati > Pseudomonadota > Gammaproteobacteria > Pseudomonadales > Pseudomonadaceae > Pseudomonas > Pseudomonas sp. KH_046_1. Next base: position 948,424 of record NZ_CM174481.1, on the reverse strand, counting down.
TGGTTGATTCTTACGACGACTCCCTCGATACGGGAGAAAAAAGCAAATCCCAGGTTAAACGCGAGCTGCATGCTCTGGTTGACCTTGGCGAGCGCCTTACAACACTCAAGCCTGACTTGCTGGCAAAACTGCCCTTGACCGACGGAATGCGTCGGGCTCTGGCCGATGCGCCCAAGCACACCGCGAATATCGCGCGTAAACGGCACCTTCAATTCATCGGCAAACTGATGCGCGATCAGGACACTGCCGCCATTCTGGTTCTGCTCGATCAACTCGATGCCTCCACTCGCCAATACAACGAACGCTTCCATAACCTGGAGCGCTGGCGCGATCGTCTGATCGCCGGCGACGATGCCGTTCTGGAAAAATTCGTCGTCGACTACCCGGACGCGGACCGCCAGCAATTGCGCTCCCTGATCCGTCAGGCCCAGCATGAGCTTGCGCAAAACAAGCCTCCTGCTTCCAGCCGTAAAATCTTCAAGTACATCCGTGAGCTGGACGAGACTCAACGCGGTCTGCGTTAATTCTCGAATCGGGTGAGCTGCCTCGCAGCTCACCCGCAGCCTCACTTCTTACGAACCCGTGCCACCCACGGTGATCGCATCAATCTTCAGCGTTGGCTGGCCGACACCCACCGGCACCGACTGCCCATCCTTGCCACATGTGCCCACGCCGCTGTCCAGCGACAGATCATTACCAACCATCGACACCTTGCTCATGGCTTCCGGCCCGTTGCCGATCAGGGTCGCGCCCTTGACCGGAGCGGTGATCTTGCCGTCCTCGATCAGGTACGCCTCACTGGTGGAGAACACGAACTTGCCGCTGGTGATGTCCACCTGACCGCCACCCAGGTTGGCGCAGTAGATGCCGCGCTTCACCGAGGCGATGATTTCCGCCGGGTCGCTTTCGCCGGCAAGCATGTAGGTGTTGGTCATGCGCGGCATCGGCAGGTGCGCGTAGGATTCGCGACGACCGTTACCGGTGCGCGCTACGCCCATCAGGCGCGCGTTGAGCTTGTCCTGCATGTAGCCCTTGAGTACGCCGTTTTCGATCAGCGTGGTGCACTCGGTCGGCGTGCCTTCGTCGTCGACGCTCAACGAGCCACGGCGACCAGCCAGGGTGCCGTCATCGACAATAGTGCAAAGCTTCGACGCAACCATCTCACCCATGCGCCCGCTGTAGGCCGAACTGCCCTTGCGGTTGAAGTCGCCTTCCAGACCATGACCGACGGCTTCGTGCAGCAGCACGCCCGACCAACCGGAACCGAGCACCACCGGCAAGGTACCGGCCGGTGCCGGAATGGCTTCAAGGTTGACCAGCGCCTGGCGCAACGCTTCACGGGCATAGCCCATGGCGCGGTCTTCGGCGAGGAAATAGCGGTAATCGGTCCGACCGCCACCGCCATGACCGCCGCGCTCGCGGCGACCGTTCTGCTCGACGATCACACTGACGTTGAAACGCACCAGCGGTCGCACGTCTGCCGCCAGACCACCATCGGTGGATGCCACCAGAATCCGCTCCCAGACACCGGCCATGCTCACGGTGACTTGCTGGATGCGAGGGTCGAGGGCGCGGGTCGCGGCATCGATTCGCTTGAGCAAATCGACTTTCTCGGCACGGGTCAGCACTTCCAGGGGATTGTCCGGCGCATACAACTGCGCGACATCCTGGCTGGTGAATGCCTGTACGGTGCCGTGCTGCCCGGCCCGGGAAATCGAACGGGCGGCCCGCGCCGCCGCGCCCAGGGCTTCCAGGGTGATGGCATTGCTGTAGGCAAAACCGGTTTTTTCGCCCGATTGCGCGCGCACGCCCACACCTTGGTCAAGGTTGAAGCTGCCTTCTTTGACGATGCCGTCTTCCAGCGCCCAGGACTCGGAGATCTGCCCCTGGAAATACAGGTCGGCCGCATCGATGCCCGGCCCGGCCAGATCGCCGAGCACACCTTGCAGGCTCTCGATCGTGACGCCACCGGGCGCCAGGAGGTGTTCACTGACTGAGGACAACAACTCGCTCATATGCTTTACGCCTTAAATTCGTCGTTCTGATGCAGGTCGCTGGGCGCCCTGCGAGAAAAAGCGCCGGTGACTGGACACCGGCATCCGCGCCCGGATGGACGCCTGTTCGCTGCTGTCGCGTTCGGCCAGCAGCACGGCCTCGCCTTGATCCTGTTGCGCCAGCACACGCCCCCACGGGTCGACGATGGCGGCATGTCCAAAGGTTTCCCGCGGCCCCGGATGCGTCCCGCCCTGGGCAGCCGCGAGCACGTAACATTGCGTCTCTATGGCTCGCGCACGAATCAGCACATCCCAATGCGCCGCGCCGGTCACCGCCGTGAAGGCCGAGGGGGCGGTAATCAGTTCCGCGCCGGCCGCGCGCAGTTCGCTGTACAGCTCGGGAAAGCGCAGGTCATAGCAGACCGTCAGGCCAACCCGGCCGACGGGCGTGTCTGCCACGACCACCCCGCTGCCATAAGCATAGTCATCGGATTCACGATAACGGCCACGATTGTCCGCCACGTCCACATCGAACAAGTGCAGCTTGTCGTAGCGCGCCACCGTTTCGCCCTGGTCATCGACCAGCAACGAACAGGCATGCACTTTGGCCGTCGGCTGATCCACCGGCGGCAACGGCAATGTGCCAGCCACAATCCATAACTTGAGGTCGCGTGCGGTCTGTTTCAACCAGGGCAGGATCGGGCCTTCGCCCAGTGCTTCGGCGCGCCCGATGTCGGCAATGTCGCGCCGGCCCATGGCGGCGAAGTTTTCCGGCAATACCGCGAGCTTCGCGCCGCCGGTGGCCGCCTGTTCGAGCAGGCGACGGGCCTGGGCCAGATTGGCCAGCACATCGCTCTGGCTGACCATTTGAATCACCGCTACAGACATGGCGCACTCCTGGAATCGTATGCGGCCATGCTACTCCATAGGCTTGCCGAGTGCCTTTTCAAAAGGATCTCAAAAAGCCTTGTCGAAGGTGATTTTCGGTTCTTTCCACGACCCCTGGACGCTGTACTTCACACTGGCGAAACGGGAAACGCGGTCACCGATCAGCTTATCGATCAGGAATAGCGCCCCGCCGACCGCGGGTGCACCGACGATCAGTGCGGCGATCGGCAAGTTATTGGTTACCGGCAAGGTCACCAGCAGTTTCGCATCGATCTGATCGGCCACCATGTTCAGGGTGCCGTCGAGTTCGATGGTGCTCGACGGGCCGGTCAACCGGATCGGCTCACGGGTGACATACACCCCATTGGTCCCAACCAGCAGCCCCTTGACCCGGTCATAACTCAGGCCTTTGCCGAACAGGTCGGAGAAGTCCAGGCGCAAGCGCCGGCCGATGGAGTTGAAGTTGAGCAAACCAAATACCCGCAACGCCTGGGCACTGCCTTCGACCTCGACGAACTGGCCCTGATTGAGCGTTGCATCGAGCGAGCCGGAGAAGCGTTTGGTCGCCACCCAGGCTGGCGAGCCGGGCCAGCGGCCATCGACATCCATATGAAAGTCCTGGCTGGTGACGCTCGGCGCAAACCCCCAGCCCTTGAGCACATCGGCGAGGTTCTTGCCGCTGATACGGCCCTTGTACCAGCTGTTGCTGGCACCCGGCACGCCTTCCCAACCTCCGCTGCCCACCAACAGCATGCCCTTGAGGCCCAGGTCCAGGGAGTTGAACACGATGCCCTTGGGCGTAGGACGAATCTTCAGCGACCAGCCCCCCACGAGATCCTGGCCCTGGAATAGCTGATTGATGATGATGTCCATCGCGGGGATTTTCGTCGGGTCCACCGACGCCAGTGGATCCGGCGAGTTTTCATCGGCCAGCACGGTCGGGTCCGGTGCAGGCAGGCGCACGGCTTGCAGATTGACCGTGATTGGCGTGGCCTTCGAATCGGGAAGGCTGGCACTGCCCTTGATCTGCTGGCTGTCGAGCTGCAGCGCCCAGGCGGAAGGCTTGCGCGCCAACTGGATCGACGCCTGATCGAGCGTGGTACCGATACCACTGAGCTTGCCCACCTTGAAATCCGCGCCGCTGAGCAATTGCCTGGCGCTGCCGCCGGGGTCTTGCCCGGCGTATTTATCCACCAGATCCTTCCACGGGCCAACGTCCAGCTCCGACAGCACGCCCCTTATCCGCAGGCCTTTGGTGCCAGGCAACACAGCCTCGCCGCCACCGAGGAACAAGTCTCCGCGACCGTCGGCGAAATTGCTGGCCGGGGCCACAAACGTGAAACTCGCCAGGTCCCCGTAGTTGGCCCAATAGCGCCGCTCGTCGCCCTGCAAGGTCATGCGGAACGTCGTGTCGCGCCCTGCATCGGCGGTCATGCCGAACGGTGCAGGCAAATCGACGGCCGCGCCCTTGAGGTTGGAATTGACCATCAATTGGCTGTCTGCGCCGTCCAGGGTCAGTTGCAGTTGATACGGAATCACACCGCTCACCGGCAGAGGCTGGGTCACCTTCAGCCAGTCGGTCAGTTTCTTGACCTCGACCTGGCCCGACGCAGTCACCCGGGTATTGAGTTTGCCCGGGCGGCCATCGGCAAAAATCTGTGCGGTGACCGGCTTGTCGAACGCCCGTGCGCTGATGTTGTGCCCGCTCAGGCCTTTGGCGCTGTCGAAACGGAAATCACCTTTGAGCTGGGTCAGTTCCAGTACAGGTTCGGCCAGTTTCAAGCGTGCCTTGGCCGTCTTGAAGTCGACGAGAATCTTCGGCTCCTCGCCTTTTGCCAACGGAATATCCAACTTCAGCTTGCCTTGCAGGTCTCCCTCGCCTTCCCAGCCGGCAAAGGTTGCCCCGGTGCCTATCGGCGCTTCCTGGAGGATTTTCAGGCCATCGCCCAAACCGCCGGCAAATCCGCCATCAAGGAACAAATGAACGTTTTGCCCCGCCGGTACATGGGGAATGTTGACGTAGATATCGCTGACTTGCGTGTCGAGCAACTGGCCCTTGCTGGCCAGAATCCGCACACCACTGTCTTCGACAAACACATCACCGCTGACCTTGCTGACGTGGGGCCAGCCCGGCTGGAAGGCCAGTTCGGCATCGTGAACCTTGAAGTACAGGCTGATGCTGCGATCCACATCCGCGGCACCGTGACTGAGCGACCCTTGATACTGGAAGAACCCTTGGTCCACCGCGCCCTTGAGAATCGCCGTGCGCAGCCATTCATCCAGCGCCGGGCTGAGGACCGTCGGCAAGTACTTGGCGGTGTAGCGACCGTCACCGTCCACCAGGCCGACCCGCAGGTCCATGTAGTCTTCCTGGGTGGGATCGAAATGCAGGCGAATCAGGAAGTCGCCGGCGATCTTGCCTTCCTCGCCCAGCACTTTCAGGTACGGCGCGATCAGGGTGAAACTTTCTTTATCGAGCTTCCAGGTCAGCCGTGCATTGGCCTGAATGTACTGCCATGGCTTGGCGAAAATCGGGTCCAGGTGCAGCATGAAATCCTTGCTGTCCATGCGCAGTTCGCCGTGCCCCAGGTCACCACTGATACTGCCGCTGACGTTTCGCGCCGCCGGCGCACCGTGATAGGCATCGAAGCCTACCTGGTCGAGGTTGGCGGCAAAGCCGAACTTGCTGTCGTCGGTGGCATTCGGGCGGAAGTCGACCAGCACGTTACGCAGGCCACCCGTGACTTTGAGCCGCTCGACGACCGTGGCAAAACCTTCTGGCAACGGCGCAAGGGCATTGAGCAGCGGCGTGAGCGGGGTCAGGTCGACGCGGTCGGCTTGCAGATGCCACAGTTCTTCGGTCTTGTCGGTGGCCGCGCTTTGCTTGAGCTGCAAATGCGTTTCCCAGCGGGTCTCGCCGAGGTTCATCGCCAGGGAATCGAGAGTCACTGACGCGCCTTCGGCATTGCGCTGGAAGTATCCATTGAGCGCCAGGTTATTGATCTGGATCGGCTTGCGCTCGGCGTAGGCACCCTTGAGTTGTGGCGCGTTCAAGCGCACCGCAGCACTTTGCAAGGTGCCTTTGCCCCAGGTCACCCACAGCTCGCCACCGGCCTTGATCTCGGAAAAATTCCACTGTTGGGTCAGACGTTCAGGTAACCATTTCGACCAGTCGCTTTGCGGCAGGCTCAGATAGACCTCGGCTTCACCGTCCTGCCATTGGCTGGCACGAATGCGGGTGCGCAGACTCATGGCTACCGGCTGCCCGTCAGGCAGGGTCAGTCGTGCGTCGAGCCGCTGCCGCGACACTCCGGTTTTCAGATTAAGGCCGACATAAGTCAGGGTCAGCGGCGACTCGCCAAACGGCTGCAAGGTCACTTGGCTGTCGAGCACCGACAGTTGCTGAAGCATCTGCATCTGATTGAGCAGTTGCTCCGGATCGGTGGGCTGGTCCTGGCGCACCGGCAAACCTTCCAGCGCCCACTGACCGTCCTCACCTTGCTTGAGGTTGATCTTCAGGCCGCTGAGTTCCAGATGAGCGATGCGTACCTGTCGCGCCAGAAGACTGCCCCAAAGGTCCGGCACCGCACGCACCTGATCCAGATGCAAGGCGTTGGCACCCTCGCCGACGGTCACATCGCGGGCCATCAATATCGGCGCGAAACCACTCCAGTTGCCTTCCAGCTCGCCGATCTGCAACGGCATGCCCAAGGCATCGCTGGCTTTGGTTTCGATGTCGGCACGGTACTCGGCGACTAACGGCGTCAGCTCCCGGCCCAGGCTGACGTAGAGCGCCATCAACACCAAAACCAACGCGCACAGGCCCAGACCCCAGCGGGTCAGTGCGGCCAAAATGCGTGTAAGACGGTCCATGTCAGGTGGCCCCCATGGCAAAAGTTTTGCAAAAAGCTGAGGCCAGCCGTTCAGGAAAAGTTAAAACGCAGCGACTCAGAGCAACACCACGTCGTATTGTTCCTGGGAATACATGGTTTCTACCTGGAACCGGATGGTGCGCCCGATAAACCCTTCCAGTTCGGCAACGTTGCCCGACTCTTCGTCCAGCAGACGGTCGACAACTTTCTGGTTCGCCAATACACGATAGCCTTCCGCCTGATAGGCGCGAGCCTCACGCAGGATTTCGCGGAAGATTTCGTAGCAAACGGTTTCCGGGGTCTTGAGCTTGCCGCGCCCCTGACAGGCGTTGCATGGCTCGCACAACACTTGTTCAAGGCTTTCGCGGGTGCGCTTGCGGGTCATCTGCACCAGGCCCAACTCGGTGATACCGATGATGTTGGTCTTGGCGTGATCGCGCTCCAGTTGCTTTTCGAGCGTGCGCAACACCTGGCGCTGGTGTTCTTCATCTTCCATGTCGATGAAGTCGATGATGATGATTCCGCCAAGGTTGCGCAGGCGCAATTGGCGGGCGATGGCCGTCGCGGCTTCGAGGTTGGTCTTGAAGATGGTTTCTTCGAGATTGCGATGGCCGACGAACGCCCCGGTGTTGACGTCGATGGTGCTCATGGCTTCCGCCGGGTCGACCACCAGATAACCGCCAGACTTGAGCGGAACCTTGCGCTCGAGAGCCTTCTGGATTTCGTCCTCGACGCCATACAGGTCGAAAATCGGTCGCTCGCCCGGGTAATGCTCCAGGCGGTCGGCAATCTCGGGCATCAATTCGGCGACGAATTGCGTGGTCTTCTGGAAGGTTTCCCGGGAGTCGATGCGGATTTTCTCGATTTTCGGGCTTACCAGGTCACGCAGGGTGCGCAGCGCCAAACCGAGGTCTTCGTAGATCACACTGGGCGCGCTGATGGTTTTGATCTGGGCGCTGATCTGATCCCAGAGCCTTCGCAGGTAGCGGATGTCCATGAGGATTTCATCGGCGCCAGCACCTTCGGCTGCCGTGCGCAGGATGAAACCGCCGGCTTCCTTGATCCCTTCCTTGGCCACGCAATCGGTGACCACTTGCTTGAGGCGTTCGCGCTCGGCTTCGTCCTCGATCTTCAGGGAAATGCCGACGTGAGCGGTGCGCGGCATGTACACCAGGTAACGCGAAGGGATCGACAGCTGGGTGGTCAGGCGTGCGCCCTTCGAACCGATCGGGTCCTTGGTCACTTGCACCACCAGGCTCTGGCCTTCGTGCACCAGCGCACTGATGCTCTCGACCGCCGGGCCTTCGCGCAGGGAAATTTCCGATGCATGAATGAACGCGGCACGGTCCAGGCCGATATCGACGAATGCCGCCTGCATTCCCGGCAATACCCGCACGACTTTGCCTTTATAGATGTTGCCGACGATCCCGCGCTTTTGCGTACGCTCGACATGGACCTCTTGCAGGACACCGTTTTCGACCACCGCCACGCGCGACTCCATCGGCGTGATGTTGATCAGGATCTCTTCACTCATGGCAGGGTCTCGTTCAGACATGTTCACGATAATGGCCGCATCTGTTCAGGAAGACGCTTAAAGCGCGTTCCGGGGTTGCCAACAGGGTATGCCGAAATGGCCGAGCAGTTCCGCGGTTTCGCAAAGCGGCAGTCCGACCACCGCTGAATAACTTCCATCGAGCCCGGCGACAAACACCGCACCCAGTCCTTGAATGCCATAACCGCCCGCCTTGTCCCGTGGTTCGCCGCTGGCCCAGTAGGCCACGGCTTCTTCACGACTGATATCCCGAAAACGCACGCGACTGGTGACAACCCGGGATTCGCAACGTTCGCCATCGAGCACGGCAATCGCGGTCAGGACCTCATGCTCACACCCTGACAACATCATCAGCATGGCGCACGCATCCGCTTGATCAACCGGTTTGCCGAGAATTTTTCCATCGAGCACCACGGCGGTATCGGCGCCGAGTATGCAGAACGGTTCGTCAGACACGACGCTGCCGCGTCCGACCTCGGCCTTGCCGCGCGCCAGACGCTCGACATAGGCCAACGGGGATTCTTGAGCTAAAGGAGTTTCATCGATGTCCGCACTGACGGCGCAGAACGGAACGCCGATCTGCGTGAGCAGTTCACGTCGACGCGGCGAACCAGAGGCGAGGTACAACCGTTTCATCAAGACCTCTCCCTGTCCAATGCCTGAGCGAATTAATTGATTTTGTAGCGTCGACGCAGTCCGCGCAAACCGAAACTGATCCAGGGCCAGAGCAGCGCACTGACCAGTGCCGGCAGCACCAGCGCCAGCGTCGGCTGACGATTGCCGGTCAATGCGCTGAGCCACAGTTGTACAAGCTGGGCGAGGCCGAAGATCACCAGGATCACCAGGCTCTGCTGCCACATCGGGAACATCCGCAGGCGTTGCTGCAGCGCCAGCACCAGATAGGTGATGAGCGTCAGGATCAAGGCGTTCTGCCCCAGCAAGGTACCGTAGAGCACGTCTTCAGCCAGCCCCAGGCAAAACGCCGTCACCATCCCGACGGTCTGCGGCAGGTTCAACGCCCAGAATGCCAGCAACAAGGCCAGCCACAACGGGCGCAGGATTTCCATGAATTGCGGCAGAGGCGAAACGCTCAACAGCAGACCGACGGCGAACGTCAGCCAGACTATCCAGCCGTTTCGGGATGCTTTTACACCGCCCATTATTCTCTCCCCACTGGAGTGGCCGGCGCGGACACTGGCGGTTTGGCGGCAGGCTTCGCGGCAGCGGGTTGCGCCACCGGCGGCTTAGCCGCCGCAGGATGCGAGGCCGCAGGCTTGGCTGGCGTGGTGGTTGGCTTGGCAGGTGCGGTGGCCGCAGGTGCCACCGTGGCAGAAGTCGCCGGTGCGGCGGCCGGTACAGCGGGGACCGCGGGGCTGACCAGTTTCGGAACCGTCGCCGGAATGATCGGCCCACCGCCCTGTGCATCCAGGCTTTCCTGGGCCTGTGCGGCGTCGTTGGCGCGCTCTTCGGCAGTCCGGTTGTCGCTGAACACCAGCAGCAGGTAACGGCTACGGTTCAAGGCGGCGGTCGGAATGGCGCGGACAATGGCAAACGGCTGGCCGGAATCGTGAATCACTTCCTTGACCGTCGCCACCGGGTAACCGGCCGGGAAACGCTGACCGAGACCGGAGCTGACCAGCAGGTCGCCTTCCTTGATATCGGCGGTATCGGCCACATGCCGCAACTCGAGACGCTCCGGGTTGCCGGTGCCACTGGCGATCGCCCGCAAACCGTTACGGTTCACCTGCACCGGAATGCTGTGGGTGGTATCGGTCAGCAGCAAGACGCGGGAGGTGTAGGGCATCAACTCGACCACCTGGCCCATCAGGCCACGGGCATCGAGTACCGGCTGACCGAGGACCACGCCGTCGCGCTCACCTTTATTGATGATGATGCGATGGGTGAAAGGGTTGGGGTCCATACCGATCAACTCGGCCACTTCGACCTTCTCGTTGACCAGTGCCGAAGAGTTGAGCAATTCGCGCAGCCGAACGTTCTGCTCGGTCAGGGCGGCAAGCTTCTGCATGCGCCCCTGCAACAGCAGGTTCTCGGTCTTGAGTTTTTCGTTTTCGGCGACGAGTTCGGTCCGGCTGCCAAACTGACTGGCAACGCCTTCCCACAGTCGTCCGGGCAGGTCGGTGATCCAGTAGGCGTCCATCAGCACCAGCGACATCTGGCTGCGTGCAGGCTTGAGCAGACTGAAACGGGCATCGACCACCATCAGCGCGACCGATAGCACGACCAGCACCAACAGGCGCACGCCCAGTGAAGGGCCCTTGGTGAAAAGCGGTTTAATAAGCCGCTCCTCCCAGGCAAATGTTCTGTTTATTCATACGGCAGCAATCCGGCCTGGATGCAGACTGACAGAAGATAAACGCGAACAGGCAGCACTGCAAAGTGCCGCCTGCGCGCTCAACAGCATAGAGGCAATCCGGCGACTTATTCGCTGGAAAGCAGGTCCATGGTGTGTTTATCCATCATTTCCAATGCACGGCCACCGCCGCGAGCAACGCAGGTCAGCGGGTCTTCGGCAACGATCACCGGCAGACCGGTTTCCTGGGCCAGCAATTTGTCCAGGTCGCGCAGCAAGGCGCCACCACCGGTCAATACCAGGCCGCGCTCGGCGATGTCGGACGCCAGTTCCGGCGGCGATTGCTCCAGGGCGCTTTTCACGGCCTGAACGATGGTCGCCAGGGACTCTTGCAGAGCTTCCAGCACTTCGTTGGAGTTCAGAGTGAATGCCCGTGGAACGCCTTCGGCCAGGTTGCGACCGCGAACGTCGACTTCGCGAACTTCGCCGCCCGGGTAGGCAGTGCCGATTTCCTGTTTGATGCGCTCGGCGGTGGACTCACCGATCAGGCTGCCGTAGTTGCGACGCACGTAAGTGATGATCGCTTCGTCGAAGCGGTCGCCGCCAACGCGCACGGATTCGGCGTAAACCACACCGTTCAGGGAGATCAGCGCAATTTCAGTGGTACCGCCACCGATATCCACGACCATCGAACCGCGAGCTTCTTCAACCGGCAGGCCGGCACCGATCGCAGCGGCCATCGGCTCCTCGATCAGGAACACTTCACGGGCACCGGCGCCAAGGGCCGATTCACGGATGGCACGACGCTCAACCTGGGTGGATTTGCATGGAACGCAGATCAACACGCGAGGGCTAGGCTGCAGGAAGCTGTTTTCGTGAACTTTGTTGATAAAGTACTGCAGCATTTTTTCGCACACGCTGAAGTCGGCGATCACGCCGTCCTTCATCGGACGAATGGCAGCAATGTTACCCGGCGTACGGCCGAGCATGCGCTTGGCCTCGGTGCCGACAGCAACGACACTTTTCTGGTTACCGTGTGTCCGAATGGCCACAACGGAGGGCTCATTCAGGACGATACCGCGCTCGCGCACGTAAATAAGGGTGTTGGCAGTGCCCAGGTCAATGGAAAGATCGCTGGAAAACATGCCACGCAGTTTCTTGAACATGGGGAAAGGACCCTAGGCAACGCGTGGGTAAAAAAGTGCGGCAAACTCTAACAACGACAGGGATTTTGGGCAAGGCGCCAATATGTTAAATTGGCCGCTTTTCTGTGCACCAAGCCCCACAATCGCGGCCTTATGACCGTAGAAGTGCGGTAGTGTTCCGACAATCTAACACACGGACGCCGTCCGTTTTGTTTTCCACTGGAGAATCCCAATGGCGCTTGAACGCTCCGACGTGGAAAAAATCGCTCATCTGGCCTGCCTAGGCCTCAATGATGCCGATCTTCCACACATCACTTCGGCCCTCAACAGCATTCTCGGGCTGGTCGACGAAATGCAAGCGGTCAATACCGACGGTATCGAACCGCTGGCCCACCCACTGGAAGCCAGCCAGCGCCTGCGCGCAGACGTCGTGACCGAGACCAATCACCGCGAGGCCTACCAGTCCATCGCACCAGCGGTCGAAAACGGCCTGTACCTGGTTCCGAAAGTCATCGACTAATAGGGAAAGAGCCTGCAATGCATCAATTGACTCTGGCCGAGATCGCTCGCGGACTCGCCGATAAAAAGTTTTCCTCCGAAGAGCTGACCAAGGTCCTGCTGGCGCGTATCGCCCAGCTCGATCCGCAGCTCAACAGCTTCATCAGCCTCACCGAGGACCTGGCGCTCACGCAGGCGAAAGCCGCTGACGCCCGCAGGGCCAATGGTGAGAGCGGCGCCCTGCTCGGCGCGCCGATCGCCCACAAAGACCTGTTCTGCACCCAGGGCATTCGCACCAGCTGCGGCTCGAAGATGCTCGACAACTTCAAGGCACCGTACGACGCCACCGTCGTCGCCAAGCTGGCCGCTGCCGGGGCCGTGACCCTGGGCAAGACCAACATGGACGAATTCGCCATGGGTTCGGCCAACGAGTCGAGCTACTACGGCGCGGTGAAAAACCCGTGGAACCTGGAACACGTTCCGGGCGGTTCGTCCGGCGGCTCCGCGGCGGCGGTTGCCGCTCGTCTGTTGCCGGCAGCCACCGGTACCGACACTGGCGGTTCCATTCGTCAGCCCGCGGCCCTGACCAACCTCACCGGCCTTAAACCGACCTACGGTCGTGTTTCGCGCTGGGGCATGATCGCCTATGCGTCCAGCCTCGATCAGGGCGGCCCATTGGCGCGCACTGCCGAAGACTGCGCGATTTTGTTGCAAGGCATGGCCGGTTTCGACCCGCAGGACTCCACCAGCATCGATGAGCCCGTGCCTGATTACAGCGCCAGCCTCAACGGTTCGCTGCAGGGCCTGCGCATCGGCGTACCTAAAGAGTATTTCAGTGCTGGTCTCGACCCGCGCATCGCCGACCTGATTATGGCCAGCGTTGAAGAGCTGAAAAAGCTCGGCGCCGTGGTCAAGGAAATCAGCCTGCCGAACATGCAGCATGCGATCCCTGCGTACTACGTGATCGCCCCGGCGGAAGCCTCTTCCAACCTGTCGCGTTTCGACGGCGTGCGTTTCGGCTATCGCTGCGAAGACCCGAAAAACCTGGAAGACCTGTACAAACGTTCCCGTGGCGAAGGTTTCGGCCCGGAAGTACAGCGCCGGATCATGGTCGGTGCCTACGCGCTGTCCGCCGGTTACTACGATGCCTATTACCTCAAGGCGCAGAAGATCCGTCGCTTGATCAAGAACGACTTCATGGCAGCCTTCAATGAGGTCGACATCATCCTCGGCCCAACCACACCGAACCCGGCCTGGAAGCTTGGCGCCAAGAACAGCGACCCGGTCGCTGCGTACCTGGAAGACGTCTACACCATCACCGCCAACCTCGCGGGTCTGCCGGGCTTGTCGATGCCGGCCGGTTTTGTCGACGGCCTGCCAGTCGGCGTGCAGCTGCTCGCTCCGTATTTCCAGGAAGGTCGCCTGTTGAACGTTGCCCACCAGTATCAGCTCAACACTGACTGGCACACCCGCACCCCAACCGGCTTCTGAGGAGACACACATGCAATGGGAAGTCGTGATCGGGCTGGAGATTCACACCCAGCTCACCACCCGGTCGAAAATCTTTTCCGGTAGTTCCACCACGTTCGGTTCCGAGCCGAACACCCAGGCAAGCCTGGTAGACCTGGGCATGCCCGGCGTGCTGCCGGTGCTGAACCAGGAAGCGGTGCGCATGGCGGTGATGTTCGGTCTGGCGATTGACGCCGAGATCGGTCAGCACAACGTGTTCGCGCGTAAAAACTACTTCTACCCGGACCTGCCCAAGGGCTACCAGATCAGCCAGATGGAGCTGCCGATCGTCGGCAAGGGCCACCTGGATATGGCCCTGGAAGACGGCACGGTCAAACGTGTCGGCATCACCCGCGCGCACCTGGAAGAAGACGCCGGCAAGAGCCTGCACGAAGAATTCAGCGGCGCCAGCGGCATCGACCTGAACCGTGCCGGCACGCCGCTGCTGGAAATCGTTTCAGAGCCGGACATGCGCAGCGCCAAGGAAGCCGTGGCCTACGTCAAGGCGATCCACGCGCTGGTGCGTTACTTAGGGATTTGCGACGGCAACATGGCCGAAGGCTCGCTGCGTTGCGACTGCAACGTATCGATCCGCCCGAAAGGCCAGGTCGAATTCGGCACCCGCTGCGAAATCAAGAACGTCAACTCATTCCGTTTCATCGAGAAGGCGATCAACAGCGAAATCCAGCGTCAGATCGAATTGATCGAAGACGGCGGAAAAGTGATCCAGCAGACCCGCCTGTACGATCCGAACAAGGACGAAACTCGTCCAATGCGCAGCAAAGAGGAAGCCAACGACTACCGTTACTTCCCCGATCCGGACCTGCTGCCGGTGGTCATCGAGAACTCGTTCCTCGACGAAGTACGCGTCACCCTGCCGGAATTGCCACCGCAGAAGCGCGAGCGCTTCCAGGAGCAGTTCGGTCTGTCGGTCTATGACGCCAGCGTGCTGGCCACCAGCCGCGAGCAAGCCGATTACTTCGAGAAAGTCGCGAGCATCGGCGGCGACGCCAAACTGGCGGCGAACTGGGTGATGGTCGAGTTGGGCAGCCTGCTCAACAAGCAAGGCCTGGACATCGACGAGTCGCCGGTTTCCGCCGAGCTTCTGGGCGGCATGCTGCTGCGCATCAAGGACAACACCATCTCCGGCAAGATCGCCAAGGTGGTGTTTGAAGCGATGGCCAACGGCGAAGGCAGCGCGGACGAAATCATCGACAAGCGCGGCCTCAAGCAAGTGACCGACACCGGCGCCATCTCGGCGGTACTGGACGAAATGCTCGCGGCCAACGCCGAGCAGGTCGAACAATACCGCGCGGCAGACGAAGCCAAGCGCGGCAAGATGTTCGGTTTCTTCGTCGGCCAGGCCATGAAAGCCTCCAAAGGCAAGGCCAACCCGCAACAGGTCAACGAACTGCTCAAAAGCAAGCTCGAAGGCTGATGAGGATGGAGCCAGCTCTAAAATCTGGCTCCATTCCCTGTGGGAGCGAGCCTGCTCGCGATAGCGGTCCGGCACTCAACGATGAGTTGACTGTCAGAACGCTATCGCGAGCAGGCTCGCTCCCACAATTGTTTCGGGAAAACCTTGAATGAAACGTCTATTCAGCGCCTGTGCCCTCCTCTCGCTCCTGGCCGGTTGCGCCAGCACCGACACCGTCGATCCGCATGGCTACGACAAAACCGGCGTGGCTTCGTACTACGGCGCCAAACACCAAGGCAAACGCACCGCCAACGGCGAGCGTTTCAACATGAATTCCATGACCGCCGCCCATCGCCAGCTACCCTTCGGTACACGGGTGAAGGTCACCAATCTGAATAACGACAAATCCTGCGTGGTACGCATCAATGATCGCGGGCCGCACACCCGTGGCCGCCTGATCGACCTGTCAAAGGAAGCCGCCGAGCGCCTGGGCATGCTGCGCAGCGGCACCGCGCGGGTTCGCGTGCAAGCCCTCGACGACTGACCGATGGAGCCCCGACCATTTTCGGACTAGCCGATTTACCCCTGATCAGCGTGATCGAATTGCTCAGCGGATTGTTCCTGCTGATTGTCGGCGCCGAATTGATGGTACGCGCCGCCGTACGCATCGCCGCGCGATTGCACGTACGACCGCTGATCATCGGCCTGACCATCGTCGCCCTCGGCAGCAGCGCACCGCAGATGGCGGTCAGCCTGCAAGCGACCCTGGCGCACAATGCCGACATTGCCGTCGGCAGTGTGATCGGCAGCAGCATTTTCAACATCCTCGTTACCCTCGGGTTGTCCGCGCTGATCATTCCTTTGCGGGTTTCCCGGCAATTGGTGCGCCTGGATATTCCGTTGATGATCGGCGCCAGCCTGCTGGTGTTCGTACTCGCCTGGAATGAAGAACTGACCCGTGCCGACGGCGTGATGTTGCTTGCGGCTCTGGCAATTTACCTCGGCTTGTTGCTGCGCCAGTCACGGCATTCGGGTCGGCCGGTATCGAGCCATGACCACCACGGCGAGGCGCCATGGCTGAGCAGCCTGCTGATGATCGTCGCCGGGCTGGCGATGCTGGTGTACGCCGGGCACTTGCTGCTGGGGGCAGCCGTTGCGGTCGCCACCGATCTTGGATTGTCGGAACGGATCATCGGCCTGACCATCGTCGCCGTCAGCACCTCACTGCCGGAGCTCGCCACTTCGTTGATCGCTGCTATACGCGGCGAGCGAGACATTGCCGTGGGCAACGTGATTGGCAGCAACCTGTTCAACCTCCTGGGTGTGCTCGGTTTTACCGCGCTGGTGGCGCCGTCGCCGCTGTCGGTATCGCCCAATGCCCTGGATTTCGACCTGCCGGTGATGCTCGGCGTCGCGGTGCTGTGCCTGCCGCTGTTCTACACCGGCTACCGGGTGACCCGCGCCGAAGGCCTGCTGTTTCTGGGTTTGTACCTGGCGTATGGGCTGCACGTGGTGTCGTTCACCACCGGCATGCCACTGGCCGGCAAGCTGGAACACTTGATGCTGTTTTTCGTCCTGCCGGCGCTGGTGGCGTTTTTGCTGTTCACGTCACTACGCGCCTGGCGTCGCCAACACCATAAAAAGGAAGTCCCATGACCGAGAATAAAAAACCCGGCGTTGAAGTCCGCCGCCAAGTGATGGGCGACGCCTTCGTCGACCGCGCACTGGGCAATGCCACCGAATTCACCCAGCCGCTGCAGGATTTCGTCAACGAACACGCCTGGGGCGGTGTGTGGAATCGCGAAGGCCTGCCACTGAAGACCCGCAGCCTGATCACCCTCGCCGCCCTGACGGCCCTCAAGTGCCCGCAGGAATTGAAAGGTCATGTACGCGGTGCGCTGAACAACGGCTGTACTGTGGATGAGATTCGCGAGGCGTTGCTGCATTGCGCGGTGTATGCCGGTGTGCCGGCAGCGATCGATGCGTTTCGGGCGGCGCAGGAAGTGATCGACAGTTACCAGAAGCCAGAGTGATTACCCGAACGTTGTGGTGACAGCACTACCGCCATCGCGAGCAAGCTAGCTCCCACAGGGGTCTTCGGTGTGAATAGAATTTGATTAACAACAAAGAAACCTGTGGGAGCGGGCTTGCCCGCGAAGAGGCCCGAAAGAACACAGCAAAACTGCCAGTCAGATCCACCCACCCCACTGCAAAAAGAAGATTCCGACATTGGTGGTGACCGCCGCCATCAGCGTGGTAATCACGATAATCGCCGCCGCCAGCTCGTGATTGCCGTCCGCCGCCCGGGCCATGACGAAACTGGCAGCGGCGGTCGGGCTACCGAAGTACAGAAACAGAATCCCCAACTCTGCACCGCGAAAACCCCACAACCACGCCCCCAGCGTCGCCAGTACCGGCAAGCCGATCATCTTCACCAGGCTTGAACTCAGCGCCATGTTGCCGCTTTTGCGCAGTGCGGCCAGCGACAGCGTGCCACCGATGCAGATCAGCGCCAGCGGCAAGGTGGTTTGCGCCAGGTACTGGCCGGAGGTTTCCAGCCAGCCCGGCAAGCCGATCTTGAAATAGGCGAAGGGTGCAGCCGCGATCACGCTGATGATCAGCGGATTGCTGAACACGCTTTTGCAGATGCTCCACGGATCGGACTTGATCACCGGGCTGTACACCGCCAGCACGATGGTCGAGAGGGTGTTGTAGAACAGGATCACCAGCGCCGCCAGGATCGCCCCGAGGGAAATCCCGTAGTCGCCGTACATGCTTGCCGCCAGCGCCAGGCCGATGACCCCGTTGTTACCGCGAAAGGCACCCTGGGTGTAGATCCCCCGATCTTCCCGCGGGCACTTCCAGATCGCCCAGCCCCAGGCGATGGCAAAACATACCAGGGTCGCGAGGGAGAAGTAGATCAGCAGCGCCGGCTGCAACGCCGCGTGCAGGTCGGCATGCAGGATGCCCAGAAACAGCAACGCCGGCATGGTGACGTTGAACACCAGGGCCGACGCGGTGTGGATAAAGTTGTCGTTGATCCAGTCGATGCGCTTGAGCAACACCCCCAGAAACAGCATGGCAAACACCGGCGCGGTGATGTTCAGGGTTTCGAGGAAAATTGCCAGCATGCCGGGGGTAACCTTGGTGGGCGTCGTTAGGTGGCTAATGATAAGCCACTGGACACTTCGGCGCCTGCTGGATCGCTATCGCGAGCAGGCTCGCTCCCACATTTGTCCAGTGTCGAACACAAAATCCGTGTACGAAAAAGATCCACTGTAGGAGCGAGCCTGCTCGCGATGAACGATAACGCGGTCTTAAGTAATCGGCGCCGGATTGAACAGGGTGATGTCGTTGTGCAGCTTGTGCTGCTCGGCCCAGGTCTGTTTCTTGCCGCTGGCCACGTCCAGGTAGTAGTGGAACAACTCCCAGCCCAGCTCCTCGATCGATGCACGGCCGGTGGCAATGCGCCCGGCATCGATGTCGATCAGGTCCGGCCAGCGTTGCGCCAGTTCGGTCCGGGTCGAGACCTTCACCACCGGCGCCATGGCCAACCCGTAAGGCGTGCCGCGACCGGTGGTGAACACATGCAGATTCATCCCCGCCGCCAACTGCAAGGTCCCGCAGACAAAGTCGCTGGCCGGGGTCGCGCAGAAGATCAGGCCCTTGCGCTTGAAACGCTCGCCAGGGCCAAGCACGCCATTGATCGCGCTGCTGCCGGACTTGACGATCGATCCCAGGGATTTCTCGACAATGTTCGACAACCCGCCCTTCTTGTTGCCCGGCGTGGTGTTGGCACTACGATCCGCCTCGCCCTTGGCCAGGTAGCGGTCGTACCAGTCCATTTCCCGCACCAGTTCCCGGGCGACGTCCTGGTTTTCCGCACGGGAGGTCAGCAGATAAATGGCATCGCGCACTTCAGTCACTTCGGAAAACATCACCGTCGCACCGGCCCGCAGCAGCAGGTCCGAGGCATAACCGAGCGCCGGGTTGGCGGTGATGCCGGAGAACGCATCACTGCCGCCGCATTGCATGCCCAGGATCAGCTCGGACGCCGGCACGGTTTCCCGGCGGCGTTGATCGAGCTTCTTCAAGCGCGTCTCGGCCAGTTCCATGATCTGCTCGATCATCTCGCTGAAGCCGTGGCTGGAGTCCTGCAAGCGGTACAGCCAAGGCTCGCTGAGATCCACCGAGCTGTCGTTGTCGTGCATCACCTGCCCGGCCTGCAATTTCTCGCAGCCCAGGCTGATCACCAAGGCTTCGCCACCCAGGTTCGGGTTGCGTGCCAGGTTGCGCACGGTGCGGATCGGGATGTACGCGTCAGTCGCAGTGATGGCCACGCCACAGCCGTAGCTGTGGGTCAGCGCCACCACGTCATCGACGTGCGGGTACTTGGGCAACAACTCGTCCTTGATGCGCTTGACCGCATGATCCAGCACCCCGGTCACGCATTGCACGGTGGTGGTGATGCCAAGAATGTTGCGCGTGCCAACGGTGCCGTCGACATTGCGATAACCCTCGAAGGTGAAACCTTCCAGCGGTGCTTGCGCGGCCGGCACGTCGGTGGACAGCGGCAGGCTGTCCAGCGGTGGCGCGGTCGGCATGCGCAGTTGATCTTCCTTGACCCAACTGCCGCGGGGAATCGGCTGCAAGGCATAGCCAATGACCTGGCCGTAACGAATCACCTGGCCACCCTCTGGAATATCTTCCAGGGTGACCTTGTGGCTCTGTGGCACGAAGTCCACGGTGACCAGGCCGTCCGAAAACTCGGTGCCGGCCGGTACACCCTGATCATTAACCACGATCACCACGTTGTCCCGCTCGTGAAGGCGGATGTAGCGCGGCGAGTCGGCATGTTCAATCAACTGCATGACGCCGCTCCTCAGGAATGCGCTTGAGACAATTTGCCAGGGGCTTCAGAACCGTTCGCTGGTGGCTCTTTGAGCACCACGCGCTTGATCGGGCCCACGATCACCAGATAGCTGAACACCGCGACCAAAGCGTTGCAACCGACGAACACCAGCGCCCATTTGAACGACCCGGTGGAGCTGATGATGTAGCCGATCACGATCGGGGTGGTGATCGACGCAATGTTACCGAAGGTGTTGAACAGGCCACCGCTCAGACCGGCGATCTGCTTCGGCGAGGTGTCGGACACCACCGCCCAGCCCAATGCGCCTACACCTTTGCCGAAGAACGCCAGGGCCATGAAGCCGACGACCATCCATTCTACGTCGACGTAGTTGCACGCCACGATGCTGCTGGAAACCAGCAGCCCAGCGATGATCGGCGCCTTGCGGGCGAAGGTCAGGGAATGGCCTTTGCGCAGCAGATAATCGGAAATCACCCCGCCGAGCACACCACCGATGAAGCCGCAGATCGCCGGCAAGGACGCGATGAAACCGGCCTTGAGGATGGTCATGCCGCGTTCCTGCACCAGGTACACCGGGAACCAGGTCAGGAAGAAGTAGGTGATGCCGTTGATGCAGTACTGGCCCAGATACACGCCGAGCATCATGCGATTGGTCAGCAACTGGCGGATGTAGTCCCATTTCGGACCGTCGGTCTTTTTGCCTTTGCCTTTGCCCTTGTCCTGGTCCATGTCGACCATGCCGCCGTTGTCGGCGATGTGCTTGAACTCGGCCTCGTTGATCATCGGGTGCTGGCGCGGGCTGTAGATCACTTTCAGCCAGATCCCGGAGAAGATGATGCCGATCACGCCCATGACGATGAACACGTGCTGCCAGCCGAAGCTATAGACGATCCAGCCCATCAGCGGTGCGAACAACACGGTGGCAAAGTATTGCGCCGAGTTGAAGATCGCCGAGGCAGTGCCGCGTTCAGCGGTCGGGAACCAGGCCGCCACGATACGTGCGTTACCCGGGAAGGATGGCGCCTCAGCCAGGCCCACCAAAAAGCGCAGCATGAACAGCGCGACCACGGCGGTGGACATGCCGAACTCGCCGACATAACCCTGCAGCACGGTGAACAGCGACCAGGTGAAGATGCTCAGTGCGTAGATTTTTTTCGAACCGAAACGGTCCAGCAGCCAGCCACCGGGGATTTGCCCGGCCACGTAGGCCCAACCGAATGCGGAGAAGATGTAGCCGAGGGTAACGGCGTCGATGCCGAGGTCTTTCTGCAGGCTGGAGCCGGCGATTGCGATGGTAGCCCGGTCGGCGTAATTGATCGTGGTCACGAGGAAAAGCATGAGCAGGATCAAATAGCGGACGTGAGTCGGCTTCTGGGTCGATTGCATGTAGATGTACTCCCACAAATTATTTTTATGCGCGGGTGAATCTGTAGTTGCTCTCTGTAGGAGCGAGCCTGCTCGCGATGGTGGTCAACGATGACGCGGGGCATCAGGTTTACCGCCGCGACCTCAAGACCATCGCGAGCAAGGCTCGCTCCTACAGGGATGTTGCGTTACGAACCGATGTAAGAGGTCTTCACGACCGTGTAGAACTCTTGCGCATAGCGACCTTGCTCACGTGATCCATAGGATGAACCTTTACGCCCACCGAACGGAACGTGGTAATCCACACCGGCGGTCGGCAGGTTGACCATCACCATCCCGGCCTGGGAGTGGCGCTTGAAGTGGTTGGCGTACTTCAAGGACGTGGTAGCGATGCCCGCCGACAGCCCGAACTCGGTGTCGTTGGCCATGGCCAGCGCGGCTTCGTAATCGGCGACGCGGACGATGTTGGCCACCGGGCCGAAGATCTCTTCCTGGCTGATGCGCATCGAAGCTTCGCTGTCGGCAAACAGGGTTGGCGCGAGGAAGTAGCCCTCGGTGTCGCACGTCACCAGACCACCGCCGCTGACCAGACGCGCACCTTCGGACTGGCCGATGTCGATGTACTTCATGTCCTGTTCAAGCTGGGCCTGGGAAACCACCGGACCAATGTCGGTGCCGGCTTTCAGCGCGTGACCGACCTTGATCGACTTCATGCGCTCGGCCATGGCTTCGACGAACCGGTCGTGGATGCCAGCGGTGACGATAAAGCGGCTGGAAGCGGTGCAACGCTGGCCAGTGGAGTAGAACGCGCTCTGTACCGACAACTCGACTGCTTGCTTGAGGTCGGCGTCGTCGAGAATGATCTGCGGGTTCTTGCCGCCCATTTCCAGCTGGACCTTGGCCTGGCGCGAAACACAGCTGACGGCGATCTGACGACCCACGCCCACGGAACCGGTGAAGCTGATGCCGTCGACTTTCGGGCTGTGGACCAGTGCATCGCCCACCACACGACCGCTGCCCATCACCAGGTTGAACACACCGGCCGGGAAGCCTGCGCGGGAGATGATTTCGGCCAAGGCCCAGGCGCAACCCGGAACCAGGTCCGCGGGTTTCAGCACGACGCAGTTGCCGTAGGCCAGGGCCGGGGCGATTTTCCACGCAGGAATGGCGATCGGGAAGTTCCACGGGGTGATCAGACCGACCACGCCCAGGGCTTCGCGAGTGACTTCAACGTTGACGCCCGGACGCACCGACGGCAGGTAGTCGCCGGACAGGCGCAGGCATTCACCGGCGAAGAATTTGAAGATATTGCCGGCGCGGGTCACTTCGCCGATGGCTTCAGGCAGGGTCTTGCCCTCTTCCCGGGCCAGCAGGGTGCCGAGTTCTTCGCGACGGGCGAGGATTTCAGTACCGACTTTGTCCAGGGAATCGTGACGCGCCTGAATGCCGGAAGTGGACCAGGCCGGGAACGCAGCGCGGGCGGCGTCGATGGCGGCGTGGACCTGAGCCAGATCAGCCTTGGCGTAGTCGCCGATGGCATCGGTCAGTTCGGACGGGTTGATGTTGGTCGAATAGTCGCCACCGGCAACCCATTCACCGTTGATGTAGTTATCGAAACGCTTTGAATCAGCCACTTGAAGATCTCCTCACGCAAAAGGCCGCTGATTGCTCAGCGGCCTTACTTAATCGGATGTATTACTGCGCGCCCTGCTTGTCGATCAGCGCGGCGAGCATTTCGTACTCTTCGCCGGTCAGGTCGGTCAGCGGTGCACGCACCGGGCCTGCGTCATAGCCGGCAATTTTCGCCCCGGCCTTGACGATGCTCACGGCGTAACCGGCCTTGCGGTTACGGATGTCCAGGTACGGCAGGAAGAAGTCGTCGATGATCTTGCCGACGGTGGCGTGATCTTCACGAGCGATCGCGTGGTAGAAGTCCATCGCGGTTTTCGGAATGAAGTTGAACACCGCCGAGGAGTAGACCGGTACGCCCAGCGCCTTGTAGGCCGCGGCGTAGACTTCAGCGGTCGGCAAGCCACCCAGGTAGCTGAAGCGATCACCGAGGCGGCGACGGATCGACACCATCAACTCGATATCACCCAGGCCATCCTTGTAGCCGATCAGGTTCGGGCAGCGCTCGGCCAGACGTTCCAGCAGCGGCGCGGTCAGGCGGCAGACGTTACGGTTGTAGACCACCACGCCGATGTTGACCGATTTGCACACAGCCTCAACGTGGGCGGCAACGCCGTCCTGGCTGGCTTCGGTCAGGTAGTGCGGCAGCAGCAACAGGCCCTTGGCGCCCAGACGCTCGGCTTCCTGAGCGTATTCGATGGCCTGGCGGGTCGAACCGCCCACACCGGCCAGGATTGGCACGCTGGTGGCGCAGGTGTCGACCGCAGTCTTGATGATTTCCGAATATTCGCTGGCCGCCAGAGAGAAGAACTCACCGGTGCCGCCCGCGGCGAACAGCGCCGAGGCGCCGTATGGGGCCAGCCATTCCAGACGCTTGATATAGCCAGCGCGGTTGAAGTCGCCCTGCGCATTGAAATCGGTGACCGGGAAAGACAGTAGACCGGAAGAGAGGATGGACTTCAGTTCTTGTGGATTCATTATTCGAACACCCTGGATTGCGAGGTTGTGTGTATGTGAGAAAACCATTCAGCCAGCGCTGAAGTTGTAGGTCATCGTACAACTTAAAATACAACCGTCAACTGCATTTCATCGCTGCAGAGGAAAATTGTTCGACAAAAAAGGCTAAGACCAAAGTTTTAGAGGGGTTCAGCAGAGGGAGGAGAGTTGCGAGCGCCGTGATAAACGGTTGCTTGAGAGATACGTTGTCGGAAGATTTGGGATAAATACGGGTTTTGTTTTATGGCTTATGGCCCTATCGCGAGCAGGCTCGCTCCCACAGGGGGCTGGTGCATGATCTCAATTTTGTGATCGACACAAGACACTGTGGGAGCGAGCCTGCTCGCGATAGCGGTAGTTCAGACGATGAATGACACGGACAGATTACTTACCCCCGCTGCGCCTCAGCCTCTTCATGGGCATGACGCAACCGTTCACGGCTGTTGGTCAGGTGCAAACGCATGGCGGCCCGCGCCGCATCGGAATCCTGACGGGCAATGGCGTCGTAGATTTCCTCATGCTCACGGCCCAGGCGACTCATGTAGTGCTGCTGGTCGTCATGAGCCAGGCGCGCGGAGTTCAGCCGTGTGCGTGGAATGATGCTGGTGCCCAGGTGGGTCATGATGTCGGTGAAATAGCGGTTGCCGGTGGACAGCGCGATTTCGAGGTGGAAGGCGAAGTCCGAAGCCACGGCATCGCTGGCGTGAGCAGCGCTTTCATTCAACGCATCGAGGGCAGCGCGCATGTTGGCCAGCTGTTCCGGACTGCGACGTTGCGCCGCCAGCCCGGCAGACTCCACTTCCAGGCTGATGCGCAATTCCAGGATCGCCAGCACATCTCGCAAGGTCACCACGGTCGCCGGGTCGATACGGAAACCGCTCGGGCTCGGCGTGTCGAGCACGAAGGTACCGATACCGTGGCGGGTTTCCACTTGCCCTGCCGCCTGCAAACGGGAAATCGCCTCGCGCACCACCGTGCGGCTGACGCCATGGGCATCCATGATGGCCGACTCGGTGGGCAATTTGTCGCCACGCTTGAGATGACCGTCGCGGATCTGCTCGGACAGCACCGTCACCAGTTCCTGAGCGAGGCTGCGGCGCTTGCGTGGGAGGCGTGGTGCGTCGTTCGGGTTTTCCATGGTGAACATCTGTCTCGAAAAATTCGGCGGCTGAAAGCGCATCATAGCGCAACGCAGTTGTACGATCACCTTGTAGGAGCGAGCCTGCTCGCGATAGCGGTACGACATTCAATATTTAAATGTCTGACACTCCGCATCGCGAGCAGGCTCGCTCCCACAGGGATCCAAGGTCTTCAGGCGGTCACGGCCTGGTCCACCAAATGACCATTCTCGATACGAATGTGCCGCGGATGGAAGCGCTTCAGGCTGCTGCGATGGCCGACGCTGACGATGCTCAGCCCCGGCAACTCATCGATCAGCGCCTGGTACAGCGACGCCTCGTCCTCTTCATCCATCGCCGAAGTCGCTTCGTCCATGTACAGCCATTGCGGTGCATAAAGCAGCGCACGGGCAAAGGCCAGGCGCTGCTGCTCACCCGGCGACAACATGCGCTGCCAGTGGTTGGCTTCGTCGAGACGGGCAATCAGGTGCGGCAAGCGGCAGGTTTCCAGCACCTGCGCGTAGCGCTCGTTCGCATAGGTATCGCCGGGCTGTGGATAACTCAGGACATCACGCAGGGTGCCAATCGGCAAATACGGTTTTTGCGGCAGGAACAGGTAGCGCGCCGATGGCAGGCGAATACTGCCGTGGCCGGTCGGCCACAGATGTCCCATCGCCCGCAGCAGGGTCGACTTGCCGCTGCCGGAACGACCGCTGAGCATCACACGCTCGCCCTCCTTCACGGTCATGTCGGCGTTGGTCAGCAGGTGACGACCTTCAGCCAGGTCGAGGCCGAGGTTGTGCACCTTCAGCATCGAGCCCGAATTCTGTACGTCGATGGCCGGCGCACGCTCTTCGTTGTCACGCATGGCCTGATGGAAACTCAGCAGACGATCGCAGGTGGCGCGCCAGGAAGCGAGGCTCTGGTACGCACTGATAAACCAGCTGAAGCTTTCCTGCACATTGCCGAATGCCGAGCTGATTTGCATCAGTTCGCCCAGTTCGATCTTGCCGGAAAGGTAACGCGGCGCGGCAACCATGAAGGGGAAGATGATGGCGGCCTGACTGTAACCGGCGGTGAAGAACGTCAGGCGCTTGGACACTTTCATGATGTCCCAGAAGTTATGCCAGACCATCCCGAAGCGGCTGCTCAACCGACGATTTTCGTTCGGCTCGCCGTTGTACAACGCGATGCTTTCGGCATTCTCGCGAATTCGCACCATGGAGAAACGCAGGTCGGCTTCGAAGCGTTGTTGCTGGTTGTTCAGGCCGATCAGGCGACGACCGATCAAATGCGTCAACCAACTGCCGACCACTGCGTAAACCAGTACGCACCAGAACATGTAGCCGGGAATGGTGATGCCGAATACTTCAATGCTGCCCGACACCCCCCACAGAATGATCGAGAACGACACCAGGCTGACGATATTGCGCAGCAGCCCGATACCCAGCTCAAGGGTGTTGGAGGTGAAGCTGTTGAGGTCTTCGGAAATCCGCTGGTCAGGGTTATCGGTGTAACCGCCCTGCTCCAGCTGGTAGTAGTTTTTGTCACCCAGCCAGCGGGTGAAATGCTTTTCGGTGAGCCATGCTCGCCAGCGGATCGTCAGCATCTGCGTCAGGTACAGCCGGTACACCGCGCCGATGATCGCCACCGCCGCAATCGCGCAGAAGTACAGGATCAACTGCCAGAATGCGGCTTCATCCTTCTTTTGCAGGGCGTTGTAGAAGTCCTTGTACCAGGTGTTGAACCACACCGAGATCCCCACGCTGATCAGCGACAGCGCAATCACCGCGATCAACAGTGTCCAGGCCTTGACCTTCTCTTCACTACGCCAGTAAGGCGTGATCATCGCCCACACTTTGCGAAAAAACTGCCCGCGCACGGCGTCGTTGACCGCGGAATACTCAGCGTTCTGATTCATGGATAAGGCTCGATAGAGAAAAGAACACACACGAACCGATCATAGATGATCGGTTCGGTTTATCGCGAGATACGGCCTGCATTCGTTCGGCGCAGGTTCAGCGGCGAACGGGACGCTTCTGCAGTTTGCGCTGCAGGGTGCGGCGGTGCATGCCCAGGGCACGGGCCGTGGCGGAGATGTTGCCTTCGTGCTCGGTCAGCACGCGCTGGATGTGCTCCCACTGCAGGCGGTCCACGGACATCGGGTTTTCCGGCACCAGGCTGTCGAGGTCGGCGTGTTCGGACAGCAGCGCCGCCAGCACGTCGTCGGCGTCCGCCGGTTTGCACAGGTAATTGCAGGCACCGCGCTTGATCGCCTCGACGGCGGTGGCAATGCTCGAGTAACCGGTGAGGATCACCACGCGCATTTCCGGGTCCATTTCCAGCAACTTGGGCAGCAGCACCAGGCCGGAATCGCCGTCCATCTTCAGGTCCAGGGCGGCG
The DNA here is from genome assembly GCF_057839025.1 of Pseudomonas sp. KH_046_1. Classification (NCBI taxonomy): domain Bacteria; kingdom Pseudomonadati; phylum Pseudomonadota; class Gammaproteobacteria; order Pseudomonadales; family Pseudomonadaceae; genus Pseudomonas; species Pseudomonas sp. KH_046_1. The sequence continues at coordinate 920,854 of NZ_CM174481.1, read as the reverse complement.
TAATCCGGCAGATCGGCCTTGGCCAGCTCCAGGCCTTCCTCGGCGGAACCGGCAGTGCTGACGCGAAAACCGCGGCGAGCCATGGCACGAGCCATGACGCGGGTGAATGTGGCGTCGTCATCGACCAGCAACAAATGCGGCAGTTCTTCGCCTTCGACTTGGATCTCTTCACTCATGTTCGTCTCCTCGGGCGACACGGGGCAGGCGCAGCTCGGTGAGCGTGCCACCTTCCTCATGACTGTAGAGTTTCACTGAGCCGCCGGCGCGTGTCACGCTGGCCTTGCTCAAAAACAGGCCCAGGCCGAAGCCTTTGCCCTTGGTGGTAAAAAACGGCTTGCCGATTTGCTCGGCGATGGCCAGCGGCACACCGGCGCCATGGTCACGAATGCTGATGGTGAGGTTTTCCCAATCCCAGTCCAGTGTCACTTGCAGCCCTTCGGGGCAGGCATCGGCAGCGTTGTTCAACAGGTTCAGCAAAGCCTGGGTCAGATCCGGCGGCGGCGCCATGCGGGGGACCGGGCCCTGGCCGAGGCGCTGGAAGCGATAACTGGCTTCCGGGCGCATCAGGTGCCAGCGATTGAGGGCTTCATCGAGCCAATCGGTGACGTCCTGCATCTCCACCGCCAACCGACGATTGGCCTCGGCGGCGCGCACCAGTTGCTGCAAGGTTTGCTTGCACAGCTTGACCTGATCCTGCAGCACGCTCAGGTCGTCCTGCAACATCGGATCATGGTGGTCCTGACGCATTTCCTTGAGTAGCACACTCATGGTTGCCAGCGGCGTGCCCAGCTCATGGGCCGCACCGGCGGCCTGGGTGGCGACGGCCAGCAGTTGCTCATCGCGCAGGCCTTCTTCGCGACGAATGGCGCGCAACTCTTCCTGGCGACGCAGCTCTTCGGCCATGCGCGCGGCGAAGAAGGTGATCACTGCGGCGGCAAGGGCGAAGCTCAACCACATCCCGTACACCTGCAGGTTTTCACGAGCGATCGGGAAGGTTTGCAGCGGGTAGAACTGCGCCAGCAACAGCGTGTACATCGTCAGCGCGATACCCGACAGGATCACCGAATAACGCCATGGCAACGTCACGGCGGCAATGGTCAGCGGCACCAGGTAATAAGAGACGAAGGGGTTGGTCGAACCGCCGGAGAAATACAGCAAGGCACTGTGGATAAACAGGTCACAGGCCAGCTGCACGGCGTATTCGAGCTCGGTCACCGGCCACGAGGTGCGCAGGCGAATCGCCGTGAACACGCACAGCAGCATTGAACATGCGAGCGTTGCCGCCAGTTGAAACCAGGGCAGTGGCAGCAATTCGAGCCAGTAGGCCAGGCCAACGGAACCGGCCTGGGCGGCCAGCACCAACGTGCGGATGAACGTCAGCCGCCAGAGGTTCTGGCGAGTGGCGGAAGTGATTTGAACGGGGGCGAGCATGAGCTCTCCTGATGAGCGCTCCAGGCGGATCGCAGGGAGTATAACCAAGCGCGGGGGCTGACAGGCAAAAGTGCGGCAAACGGCCACACGTAGGAGCGAGCTTGCTCGCGATGGTCGCCAACGATGACGCAGGTATCCTGACACCCCGTCGCGCATTCGGGTTTCTCGCGAGCAAGCTCGCTCCTACAAGAAGCTGTGGCGATCTGTATAGAAGTTGTAACTGTGCGAACCGGAGCATAAAAGCTAGAGTCTGATGGTTTCACGCAGGCCCGGACCATACCCCTGCGCACCTTTCAAGGAGCCTTCATGCACACATTCCGCCGCAGCGCCGCACTCCTCGCCCTGGGCGTTGGCACCGTCGCCAGCCTCCCAGCCCTGGCCGCCGACGAGCTTCATTACAACCAGATTTCCCTGCGCGCCGAAGTCAGTCAGGAAGTGGCCCGCGACCTGATGATCGTGACCCTCTACACCGAAGAACAGAACAGCGACCCGGCCAAACTCGCCGCCGACGTCAGCACCACCATGAACAAGGCGCTGGCCAAGGCCAAGCAAGTCAAGGACATCACCCTGCGCCAGGGCAGCCGCAACAGCTACCCGATCTACGACACCAAGGGCCAGAAAATCACCGGCTGGCGCGAGCGCGCCGAATTGCGCCTGGAAAGCTCGGACTTCGCCGCGCTGTCGAAGCTGACCGGCGAACTGCTCACCGACCTGAAAATGGGCGGCATGGACTTCGCCATCGCCACCCCGACCCGCAAGGCCAGCGAAGACGCCTTGCTCAAGGACGCCGTGACCGCCTTCAAGGCCCGCGCCCAGCTTGCGACTGATGCTCTGGGCGGCAAGAGCTACAAAATCGTCAACCTGAACCTCAACAGCAACGGTTATCCACAGCCTTACCTGCGCGCGCCGATGATGATGAAAGCCGCCGCCATGGACAGCGCACCGGTGACACCGGATGTCGAGGCAGGCACCAGCCAGGTCAGCATGACCGCGGATGGTTCGATTGAAGTGCTGATGCCTTGAATCGATAGCCCCTGAACAAAAAACGGCGATCACTCAGATGATCGCCTTTTTTTTGGGCAGTTTTCAGGCATGAGCTATAACTGGAGAGTCCACCGGGAAAAGCCGGCAGTTGCACCGGGTGCAACTGAGTTCGATTGGCACTATCGGCGCAACAATAACCACTCTTATTCACGCCATACCCACCCCACAAAACGGGGTATGAATAAGTAACACCTCGCCCCACCCGGGAGCAACCAAGCTTCCTGGCGCACCACCAAAGTGCGCCAATTGCACCGTAAAAACACCGCGCAAACGGTCAAATGCGTCAGGAATTACACAAATGCGACATTAAGGTACGTTCGTGCCACCGTTTAAGGCTTGTAGCCACTCTGGATCTTGCATTGGGTATGGCCCCTGCATAAGTATCCGCAGGCACGACTCACGAGGTCGTCCTCTAATTCCAAAAATGACAACAAATCATGAGGCCACCATGCTTAAACACGCGGTCATTCCGTTCTTAGTTGGCGCAAGCTTGTTAGCCAGCGCACCGTTCGCCCAAGCAGCGACTAACCTGGTGTTCTGCTCCGAAGGGAGCCCGGCCGGTTTCGATCCAGGTCAATACACCACCGGAACCGACTTCGACGCCTCTGCAGAAACCATGTTCAACCGCCTCACCCAGTTCGAACGCGGCGGCACCGCCGTGGTTCCTGGGCTGGCGACCAAGTGGGACGTTTCCGATGACGGCCTGACTTACACCTTCCACCTGCGTGAAGGCGTCAAGTTCCATACCACGCCGTATTTCAAGCCAACTCGTGAGTTCAACGCCGACGACGTGCTGTTCACCTTTAATCGCATGATTAACAAGGATGACCCGTTCCGCAAAGCGTACCCGACCGAATTCCCGTACTTCACCGACATGGGGATGGATACCAACATCACCAAGATCGATAAAGTCGACGACCACACGGTCAAGTTCACCCTCAAAGACGTTGATGCCGCGTTCATCCAGAACATGGCCATGAGTTTCGCCTCGATCCAGTCCGCTGAGTACGCTGCGCAGCTGCTCAAGGAAGGCAAGACTGCCGACATCAACCAGAAGCCGATCGGCACCGGCCCGTTCGTGTTCAAGAGCTACCAGAAAGACTCCAACATCCGCTACACCGGGAACAAGGACTACTGGAAGCCTGACGACGTGAAGATCGACAACCTGATCTTCGCCATCACCACCGACCCGTCGGTACGTATCCAGAAGCTGAAGAAGAACGAGTGTCAGGTCACCCTGTTCCCTCGTCCGGCTGACCTGAAGGCGCTCAAGGAAGACAAGGACCTGAAACTGCCTGACCAGGCTGGTTTCAACCTGGGCTACATCGCCTACAACGTGATGCCCAAGGTCAAGGGTCAAACCGATGCGAACCCGCTGGCTGACCTGAAGGTGCGTCAGGCAATGGACATGGCGGTCAACAAGCAACAGATCATCGACTCCGTGTACCAGGGCGCCGGCCAACTGGCCGTCAACGCCATGCCGCCGACCCAGTGGTCCTACGACACCACCATCAAGGATGCGCCGTACAACCCTGAGAAAGCCAAGGAGCTGCTCAAGGAAGCCGGCGTCAAAGATGGCACCGAGATCGTTCTGTGGGCGATGCCGGTACAGCGTCCATACAACCCGAACGCTAAACTGATGGCAGAAATGCTGCAGTCCGACTGGTCCAAGATCGGCCTCAAGGTCAAGATCCAGAGCTACGAGTGGGGCGAGTACATCAAGCGCTCCAAAGGTGGCGAGAACCAGGCGATGCTGATTGGCTGGAGCGGTGACAATGGTGATCCGGACAACTGGCTGAACGTGCTGTTCGGCTGCGACTCGCTGGAAGGCAACAACTTCTCCAAATGGTGCGACAAGAAGTTTGACGACATCGTCAAGCAAGCCAAGCGCACTTCAGACCAAAGCAAGCGCACCGAGCTCTACAAACAAGCGCAACACGTCCTCAAAGATGCTGTGCCTATGACACCTATCGCTCACTCGACGGTGTTCCAACCCATGCGCGCCAACGTGCAGGACTTCAAGATCAGCCCATTTGGCTTGAACTCCTTCTACGGCGTCAGCGTCAGCAAATAAGGTTTTGCAACGGCGACGTTTCTGACGTCGCCGTTGCTTTATCTACCGAGAAAGCAGGAATTCGCCTACATCCAAATCCGCAGCTGACTACAGCATCGGGGGAGGACGCGTCGCCATTTCCTACGAGTCTTTAGGACTCTACGCATTTACTGCCGGACCCGTGGCTCATACCGTCGGGATCCGACCAGTGCATGCGTGGGTCATCGGTTACTGCTGTGTGCATGGCTTGAAATCAGTGATGCCTCTACGTCCGCGCACGGGACGGCGGCTCATTGACAACACTTTGAGAGAAAAGGAAGCGTTATGCGCCATACCCTGGTTTTATCCGCATTGCTGGGCACCGGCCTGTTGGCCGCCACTTCCATCAGCCAGGCCGCCAACAACAGCCTGGTGTTCTGCTCCGAAGGCAGCCCCGCCGGTTTCGACACGGCGCAGTACACCACTGCGACCGACAACGACGCCGCCGAGCCGCTGTACAACCGGTTGGCCGAGTTTGAAAAAGGCGCGACCAACGTCGTACCGGGCTTGGCCACGAGCTGGGATATTTCCGAAGACGGCCTCAAATACACCTTTCACCTGCGCGAAGGGGTGAAGTTTCATACCACCAAGTACTTCACGCCGACCCGCGATTTCAACGCCGATGACGTGCTGTTCACGTTCAATCGCATGCTCGATCCGCAGCAACCTTTCCGTAAGGCTTATCCGACAGAGTTTCCGTACTTCAACGGCATGAGCCTGAACAAGAATATCGCCAAGGTCGAAAAGACCGGGCCGCTGACCGTGGTCTTTACGCTCAACAGCGTGGACGCCGCGTTCATCCAGAACATCGCCATGAGCTTCGCCGCCATCCTTTCGGCCGAATACGCCGACCAGCTGCTGGCCGAGGGCAAGCCGAGCGACATCAACCAGAAGCCGATCGGCACCGGGCCGTTCGTGTTCAAGAGCTACCAGAAAGACTCGAACATCCGTTACACCGGCAACCAGCATTACTGGGACCCGAGCCGGGTCAAGCTCGACAACCTGATTTTCGCCATCAACACCGACGCCTCGGTACGCGTGCAGAAACTCAAGGCCGGCGAGTGCCAGATCACCTTGCACCCGCGCCCTGCCGATGTGACCGCGCTGAAGAACGACCCGGCCCTGCAACTGATTGAGAAGCCTGGTTTCAACCTCGGCTACATCGCCTACAACGTGCGCCACAAACCCTTCGACCAACTCGAAGTGCGCCAGGCGCTGGACATGGCGGTGAACAAGCAAGGCATTCTCAATGCCGTCTACCAGGGTGCGGGGCAACTGGCGGTCAATGCCATGCCGCCGACCCAATGGTCCTACGACGACACGATCAAGGACGCCGCCTACAACCCGGAAAAAGCCAGGGAATTGCTCAAGGCTGCCGGCGTCAAGGAAGGCACCGAAATCACCCTCTGGGCCATGCCGGTCCAGCGTCCGTACAACCCCAACGCCAAGTTGATGGCCGAGATGCTCCAGGCTGACTGGGCGAAGATCGGCCTCAAGGTCAAGATCGTCAGCTATGAGTGGGGCGAGTACATCAAGCGCACCAAGAATGGCGAGCACGACATCAGCCTGATCGGCTGGACCGGTGACAACGGGGACCCGGACAACTGGCTGGGCACGCTCTACAGCTGCGACGCCATTGGCGGTAACAACTACTCGATGTGGTGTGATCCGGCTTACGACAAGCTGATCAAGCAGGCCAAGGTCGTCACCGACCGCGACCAGCGCACTCTGCTCTACAAACAGGCGCAGCAGTACCTCAAGCAGCAAGTGCCGATCACGCCAGTCGCCCACTCAACGGTCAACCAGCCGCTGAGCGCCAAAATCGAAGGGTTCAAGGTGAGCCCGTTCGGTCGCAACGTTTTCTCGGGTGTCAGCATAGAAAAATAACCGATTAGCCAGAAATGCCGGGGGGCGGATTTTCCGCCCTCGCGCAGACGCTTTGCCGTCTTTTGCCAATTTGGCTTACAGCAAACGTTTGCGATGCCGTTAATGAGTTCTAAACCAATAGCCGGATCACAAAAAAAAGACCGGCATAAAAAAAGAAAGTAAGGAGCTTTACCCATGAAACTGAGCAGCACCGCATTATTGGCCTTGGCCATAAGCAGCGTAACCGCCACGGCTTACGCAGAAACCCAAAGCCAGGCTTTCACCCCGGTTACCGTGAACGAGAAAAGCGCCCAAAGCGAAGCCACCGGCTTTGTCGAAGGCCAGTCGATCACCGGCACCACACGTAACTGGTACGCCAACGAGCAACTGCAACGCGGCGCCAAGTTCGCCTACAAGAAGGACGGCGTTTCGACCCCGACCGATCGCCGGATCAACTGGGTCCAGGGCACCATCCTCAAGTACAACTCGGGCTTCACCGAAGGCACTGTCGGTTTCAGCACTGAAATCGCCGCCTACAACGCCGTTGCCCTGGACCGGGACCGCAAAGACCTGGCATCCAACAACGGTGGCGCACCGGGCACTCGTCCAGGCGCGGGCAACAACCGTACCCTGACCAAGGAAGGCGGCGACGCTCAAGGCCAGTGGAGCAAACTGGGCCTGGCCAACGTCAAGGCCCGTGTCTCCAACAGCACCCTGACCGCCGGCCGCATGAACTTCAGCAGCCCGATGGTCGACGTGATCGGTAACCGTGCACTGCCTTCGAGCTTCCAGGGCGTGGCCCTCCACAGCGAAGAGCTGAACAACCTGGCCTTCGACCTGGCCACTTTCGACCGCAACTCGCCGCGTACCGAAGAAAGCCAGCGCAAATTCCGCACCGAATACGCCAACGGCATCGTCGAAACCGACCACGTTCACACCGGCGGTATCACCTACACCCCATTTGCCAGCCTGACCACCAGCCTCTGGGCGACCCAGGCTGAAGACATCTGGAACCAGTACTACTTCGGCGCCTCTCACGTACTGGGCGACAGCCAGGTACTGAGCCTGACCACCGGCTTGAACTACTACAAAACCAAGGAAACCGGTAAAGCCCTGATCGGCGATATCGACAACGACACCTACTCGCTGTCGTTCGGCCTGACCCACCAGGCCCACACCCTGACCTTCTCGTACCAGGAAGTGAACGGTAACGAGTACTTCGACTACCTGCACGAAACCAACGGTATCTACCTGGCCAACTCCCTGCTGTCGGACTTCAACGGCCCGAACGAAAAATCGTTCCAGGTTGCCTACGGTCTGAACATGGCCGAATACGGCGTGCCAGGCCTGAAGTTCAACATCTACCAGGCTCGCGGCTGGGGTATCGACGGTACTCACTACACCGGCAACGGCGGCGTGGCAGGCAAGGGTTACGACGGTATCCAGTCCCAGGATGGCGAACACCACTATGAATACGGCATCGGCGCGACCTACGCCGTGCAGAGCGGCCCGCTCAAGGCCACCACGATCCGCGGCACCTACACCGCTCACCGTGCCAGCGAAAACCAGGCTGACGGCAGCATCAACGAGTTCCGTCTCGTGACCACGGTTCCGTTCAACATCCTGTAATGCACGTGCCGAACGGCTGATTCAATGACGAGTCGACCGTTCGGCTTTTGTCCTTTAACTGATTGCAGAGGGTTCTTGATGAAAATGCTTCCCCTACGTGCGGCCATCGCGGCCGCGTTGCTCAGTGTCGCTGTCGGCGTTTCGGCCAAACCCCTGGTGGTTTGCACGGAAGCCAGCCCCGAAGGCTTCGACATGGTCCAGTACACGACTGCAGTCACCGCCGATGCCGTGGCCGAAACCATCTTCAATCGCCTGGCAGACTTCAAGCCCGGTACCACCGACGTGATTCCGGCACTGGCCGACTCCTGGGACATCAGCGAAGACGGCCTGAGCTACACGTTCCATCTGCGTAAAGGTGTCAAGTTCCACACCACCGACTACTTCAAGCCGACCCGTGACATGAATGCCGACGACGTGGTCTGGAGTTTCCAGCGTCAGCTGGATCCGAATCATCCGTGGCACAAACTGTCGAGCGTGGGCTTCCCGTACTTTGAAAGCATGGGCTTCAAGGAACTGCTCAAGAGCGTCGAGAAAGTCGACGACAACACGGTCAAGTTCACCCTGACCCGTCGCGAAGCGCCGTTCCTGGCCGACATTGCCATGGCTTTCTCCTCGATCTACTCCGCCGAGTACGCCGACCAGTTGCTCAAGGCCAACAAGACCGGCGACCTGAACAACAAGCCAGTCGGCACCGGCCCGTTCGTATTCCAGCGCTACAACAAGGACGCCCAGGTTCGCTTCAAGGCCAACCCGGACTACTTCCGAGGCAAGCCTCCGGCTGATGCGCTGATCCTGGCCATCGCCACCGACAACAACGTGCGCCTGCAGAAGCTCAAGGCCAACGAGTGCCAGGTCGCGCTGTATCCAAAACCGGATGACATTCCGAGCATCAAGAAAGACGACAAGCTGAAAGTCGATGAGCTGAATGCGATGACCGTCGCGTACATCGCCATCAACACCACGCACAAGTACCTGAGCGATGTACGGGTGCGTAAAGCCATCGACATCGCCTTCGACAAGGAAGCGGCTGTCAACGCGCTGTTCGGCAAGGGCAATGCAACAGCCGCCGTCAACCCGTTCCCGGACACCCTGTTGGGCTACAACCACACACTGAAGAACCCGGCCCGTGACCTGGAGAAGGCCCGTGCCCTGCTCAAGGAAGCCGGCGTACCGGAAGGCACCACCTTCACCCTGTTCACCCGCAACGGAGGCGGTGCAACCAACCCGAACCCGATGCTCGGTGCGCAAATGATGCAGGCCGACCTGGCCAAGGTCGGGATCAAGATCGACATCCGCGTGATGGAATGGGGCGAAATGCTCAAGCGCGCGAAAAACGGCGAGCACGACATGGTTTCCGCCGGATGGGCGGGCGACAACGGCGACCCGGATAACTTCCTGACGCCTATGCTCAGTTGTGAGGCGGCCAAGAACGGCGAAAACTACGCACGCTGGTGCAATGACAAGTTCCAGGCCCTGATCGATCAGGCCCGGGAAAAAACCGATCCGGCCGAGCGTGCAGCCCTGTATGAGCAGGCCCAGGTTATTTTTAACCAGGACCAGCCGTGGATCAGCTTGGCGCATACTCGGATGTTTACCGCAATGCGCAACAACGTAGAGGGCTATCACATTAGCCCCCTTACCACGAATAACTTCGCCACCACCCAGGTGAAGTAATAAGAAAACTCCCGGCATGCCTGACCCAGGCATGCCGGGCACGCCTAACCGGCTGATGAGGTACAACACACGATGTTTAGTTTTATTGCCCGCCGACTGGGGTTACTGATCCCCACGTTCTTCGGTATCACCTTGCTGACTTTCGCGTTGATTCGCATGATCCCGGGCGACCCCGTAGAAGTCATGATGGGAGAACGTAGGGTCGATCCCGAAATGCACGCTCAGGCAATGGAACGCCTAGGTCTGAATAAACCCCTGTATGCCCAGTACCTGGATTACATCGGCAAGCTGGCCCACGGCGATCTCGGGGAATCCCTGCGTACCCGTGAAAGCGTGTGGAGCGAGTTCACCTCCCTGTTCCCCGCGACCCTGGAACTGTCCATGGCCGCCCTGTTATTCGCCGGCATCCTGGGCCTTCTGGCCGGGGTGATCGCGGCACTCAAGCGAGGGTCCCTGTTCGACCACGGGGTGATGGGCGTCTCCCTGGCGGGATACTCGATGCCGATCTTCTGGTGGGGCCTGATCCTGATCATGTTTTTCTCGGTGAGCCTTGGCTGGACCCCGGTTTCCGGGCGGATCGACCTGCTGTACGACATCGAGCCACGCACCGGCTTCATGCTGATCGATACACTGCTGGCCGATGACGTCGGCGCGTTCCTGGATGCCCTGCATCACCTGATCCTGCCGGCCATCGTGCTGGGCACCATCCCGCTGGCGGTGATCGCGCGGATGACCCGCTCCTCGATGCTCGAAGTGCTGCGTGAAGACTACATTCGCACCGCCAAGGCCAAGGGTCTGTCGCCGTCGCGCGTGGTGTTCGTGCACGGTCTGCGTAACGCGCTGATTCCGGTACTGACCGTGGTCGGCCTGCAAGTCGGCACCCTTCTGGCCGGTGCGGTCCTCACCGAAACCATCTTCTCGTGGCCGGGCATCGGCAAATGGCTGATCGAAGCCATTGGCGCCCGGGATTACCCCGTCGTGCAAAACGGCATCCTGTTAATCGCCTGCCTGGTGATTGTGGTCAACTTCGTAGTGGACATCCTCTACGGCTTTGCCAACCCACGCATCCGTCATCAGCGCTGAGATCATGAACATGACCACTCCAATTCCATCGGTAGCAGTCGATCAAAGCCTGCTGTACCCGTCACCGTACAAAGAATTCTGGCAAGCGTTCTCCAAGAACAAAGGTGCCGTCGCCGGCTTGATGTTCATGCTGCTGGTGATTTTCTGCGCCATATTCGCCCCGTGGGTTGCCCCCCATGACCCGAGCGAGCAGTACCGCGATTTCCTGCTGACCCCGCCGGCCTGGCTGGAAGGTGGGCAACTGCAATTCCTGCTCGGCACCGACGAACTGGGCCGCGACCTGCTGTCGCGCCTGATCAATGGTTCGCGCCTGTCGCTGATGATCGGTTTGTCGTCGGTGGTGATGTCGCTGATTCCGGGCATCCTGCTGGGCCTGCTCGCCGGGTTCTTCCCGCGCGTGCTCGGCCCGACCATCATGCGCCTGATGGACATCATGCTGGCCTTGCCGTCCCTGCTGCTGGCCGTGGCGATCGTCGCCATCCTCGGCCCTGGCCTGATCAACACCGTGATCGCCATCGCCGTGGTGTCCCTGCCGTCCTACGTTCGTCTGACCCGCGCCGCGGTGATGGGCGAGCTGAACCGCGACTACGTGACCGCCGCACGCCTGGCCGGTGCCGGCCTGCCGCGCCTGATGTTCGTCACCGTGCTGCCTAACTGCATGGCGCCGCTGATCGTTCAGGCCACCCTGAGCTTCTCCTCGGCAATCCTCGATGCCGCCGCACTGGGCTTCCTCGGCCTTGGCGTACAACCGCCAACCCCTGAGTGGGGCACCATGCTGGCTTCGGCTCGCGACTACATCGAACGCGCCTGGTGGGTGGTGAGCCTGCCTGGTTTGACCATTTTGCTCAGCGTGCTGGCAATCAACTTGATGGGTGACGGCCTGCGCGACGCGCTGGACCCGAAACTCAAGAACGCCGCCTGAGGAGATTCCCATGTCACTGCTAGAAATCAAGAATCTCAACGTCCGCTTCGGCGACAAGAACGCCACGCCAGTGGTCGATGGCCTCGACCTGCAAGTGGACAAGGGCGAAGTGCTGGCCATCGTTGGCGAATCCGGTTCCGGCAAGTCCGTGACCATGATGGCGCTGATGGGCCTGATCGAGCATCCGGGGATCGTCACCGCTGACGCCCTGAATTTCGATGGCAAGAACATGCTCAAGCTCAACAATCGCCAACGTCGGCAGATCGTCGGTAAAGACCTGTCCATGGTCTTCCAGGATCCGATGACCGCGCTGAACCCGAGCTACACCGTCGGCTTCCAGATCGAAGAAGTGCTGCGCCTGCACCTGAAAATGTCCGGCAAGGCGGCCCGCAAGCGCGCCATCGAACTGCTGGAAAAAGTTGAAATCCCGGGTGCCGCCAGCCGTATGGACGCCTACCCGCATCAACTGTCCGGCGGTATGAGCCAGCGTGTCGCGATTGCCATGGCGATTGCCGGCGAACCGAAACTGCTGATCGCTGACGAACCGACCACCGCACTGGACGTCACCATCCAGGCGCAGATCATGGACCTGCTGCTGGCGTTGCAGAAAGAGCAGAACATGGGCCTGGTGCTGATCACCCACGACCTCGCCGTCGTGGCCGAAACCGCCCAGCGCGTGTGCGTGATGTACGCAGGCCAGGCGGTCGAAGTCGGTCAGGTGCCGCAACTGTTCGACATCCCGGCACACCCCTACAGCGAAGCGCTGCTCAAGGCGATTCCGGAACACAGCCTGGGTGCCTCGCGCCTGTCGACACTGCCGGGCATCGTTCCCGGTCGCTACGACCGTCCGCAGGGTTGCCTGCTGTCGCCGCGCTGCCCGTACGTGAAAGACAACTGCCGTCAACAACGTCCGGCCCTTGACCAGAAAAGCAACAGCCTCGCTCGCTGCTTCTACCCGCTGAACCAGGAGGTGGCGTAATGGCCGTCGTTCTTACCGCCCGCGACTTGACCCGTCACTACGAGGTGTCCCGAGGCCTGTTCAAGGGTCACGCCACCGTGCGCGCCCTCAACGGTGTGTCGTTCGAACTGGAAGCCGGCAAGACCCTCGCTGTCGTCGGCGAGTCGGGTTGCGGCAAATCCACCCTGGCCCGTGCCCTGACCCTGATCGAAGAGCCGTCCTCCGGCTCCTTGAAAATCGCCGGGCAGGAAGTTGCCGGCGCCGACAAGGCCCAGCGCAAGCAACTGCGCAAAGACGTGCAGATGGTGTTCCAGAGCCCGTACGCCTCGTTGAACCCACGGCAGAAAGTCGGTGATCAGTTGGCCGAGCCGTTGCTGATCAACACCAACCTCAGCGCTTCCGAACGCCGCGAAAAAGTCCAGGCGATGATGAAGCAGGTGGGCTTGCGTCCCGAGCACTACCAGCGTTATCCGCACATGTTCTCCGGCGGTCAACGCCAACGGATTGCCCTGGCGCGGGCGATGATGCTGCAACCGAAAGTGCTGGTGGCGGACGAACCGACCTCGGCGCTGGACGTGTCGATTCAGGCGCAGGTGCTCAACCTGTTCATGGATTTGCAGCAAGAGTTCAACACCGCCTATGTGTTCATCTCCCACAACCTGGCGGTGGTACGTCACGTTGCCGACCACGTGATGGTGATGTACCTCGGTCGTCCGGTGGAAATGGGCACGAAAGAGGACATTTACTCCCGCCCTCTGCACCCCTACACCCAGGCGCTGCTGTCGGCGACGCCGGCCATCCACCCGGATCCGAACAAGCCGAAAATCAAGATCGTCGGCGAACTGCCCAACCCGCTGAACCCGCCGTCCGGCTGCGCCTTCCACAAGCGCTGCCCGTACGCCACCGAGCGATGCAGCACTGAAGAGCCGGCCCTGCGCCTGCTCGCCGGCCGCCAGGTGGCTTGCCACTACGCCGAGCAATTCCTCGACGGCGCGGCATAAAAAATGTGGGAGCGGGCTTGCTCGCGAAGGCGTCATTCCAGTCAGTATCAAAGTCGACTGACAGATCGCTTTCGTGAGCAAGCCCGCTCCCACAGGGATTGAGTAGCTCAAGTAGTCAAGCGTTAACCCGACCCCTTCCGCCTCGATTGCGCATCACTCAGGTAGAAGGGGTTTTCTTTTGCCTGCAATAGAGCGACTACGTCTGGCTGTCGCCCTCTTCCTCATCGGAGTCCGGCTCGTCGGTGGTCGAGTCATCGTCGTTGTCCGCACCACCCTGCCCCTGATCCCCCGGTTCCGATTCGGACTTGGCGATCATCAGCCCCGCGTAACCCGCCTGCCCGCTCGAAGCCTGCTCCCCATGATCGATACACTCGGCCCACGCCATCGAAGTTCCAAGCGAGAGCATCACCATTACCTTCAACAGCAGTAAAACGCGAAACAACCTGTTCATAGCCGATTCCTTCCTTTCGTTGAGTGCCTGTCTGGCGCTGAGTCAAATCTAGTTCCGATCAGCCGGGTTCTCCAGATTGGACGCTATCGAGCGAGGGAAAATGCAGAGGGTTGAGAGATTGGTTTGGAATAGGGGTTATTCATAATTCCACTAACACCAAGAATCCTGTGGGAGCGAGCTTGCTCGCGATGACGGACCTGCAGTCATCATTAATGTCGACTGACAGATCGCTATCGCGAGCAAGCTCGCTCCCACAGGGATCCATCGTTAATCATGGAAATGTGGACAACAAAAAAAACCCGCAGCTCGCGCAACGGGTTTTTTGGTAAAGCAATTCAGCGCTTAGTGATGCTCACGGGTCGCACGGAATTTCACGTCCGGCCAGCGCTCTTCCATCAGGGCCAGGTTGACCCGCGTAGGCGCGAGGTAGGTCAGGTGACCACCGCCGTCCAGTGCCAGGTTTTCCACAGCCTTGTTGGAGAATTCCTCAAGCTTCTTCTTGTCGCTGCATTCGATCCAGCGCGCGGAATAAACGGTGATCGGCTCGTAGGAGCACTCGACCTTGTATTCCTCTTTCAAGCGGCTGGCGACCACATCGAACTGCAGCACACCGACGGCGCCGAGAATGATGTCGTTGCTGCGCTCCGGGAAGAACACCTGGGTCGCGCCTTCTTCGGCCAGCTGTTGCAGGCCCTGGCGCAGTTGCTTGGATTTCAGCGGATCCTTCAGGCGCACGCGGCGGAACAGTTCCGGGGCGAAGTGCGGGATGCCGGTGAAACCCAGGACTTCGCCTTCGCTGAAGGTGTCGCCGATCTGGATGGTGCCGTGGTTGTGCAGGCCGATGATGTCGCCGGCAAACGCTTCTTCCAGTTGTTCACGCTCGGAGGAGAAGAAGGTCAGCGCGTCGCCGATCCGCACGTCCTTGCCAGTGCGCACGTGGCGCATCTTCATGCCTTTTTCGTACTTGCCGGAGCAGATACGCATGAAGGCGATACGGTCGCGGTGTTTCGGGTCCATGTTCGCCTGGATCTTGAAGATGAAGCCCGAGAACTTATCTTCCACCGGTTCCACGGTACGCTCGTTGGCCACGCGTGCCAGTGGGCGTGGTGCCCAGTCCACAACGGCGTCGAGGACGTGGTCGACACCGAAGTTGCCCAGTGCCGTACCGAAGAACACCGGGGTCAGTTGACCGTCGAGGAACTCCTGCTGGTTGAACTCGTGGCAGGCGCCCTGCACCAGTTCCAGCTGCTCGATGAAACGCTCGTACTCGTCACCCAGGTGGGCGCGGGCTTCATCGGAGTCGAGCTTCTCGATGATCTTGGTTTCGGTGCGCTCGTGGCCGTGACCGGCGGTGTACACGATGATGTAGTCATCGGCGAGGTGATACACACCCTTGAAGTCACGGTAGCAACCAATCGGCCAGGTGATCGGCGCCGCCTTGATCTTGAGGACGGCTTCGATTTCGTCGAGCAGTTCGATCGGGTCGCGAATGTCACGGTCGAGTTTGTTGATGAAGCTGACGATCGGCGTGTCACGCAGACGGCAGACGTCCATCAGGGCGATGGTCCGTGGCTCTACACCTTTACCGCCGTCGAGAACCATCAAGGCCGAGTCCACCGCGGTCAGGGTGCGGTAGGTATCTTCGGAGAAGTCTTCGTGGCCCGGGGTGTCGAGCAGGTTGATCATGTGTTCGCGATACGGGAACTGCATGACCGACGTGGTAATGGAGATACCACGCTGCTTTTCCATTTCCATCCAGTCGGAGGTGGCATGGCGATCGGATTTACGAGATTTCACCGTACCGGCTACCGCAATCGCCTTGCCCATCAGCAAAAGCTTCTCGGTGATGGTGGTCTTACCGGCATCGGGGTGGGAAATAATGGCGAAAGTGCGGCGTTTCGCGACTTCGGCGGCCTGTTTGGTCATGGGAAATCGCCTGGCAGGTGATTCAAAAAAGGGCGCAGATTATAGCCCAAGTTGATCCAAGAACCGAACCGTTGAGCACATTAGGGGTGGCCAAATGCTGCCGCAGATGGGAACCTTTTAAAGCACGGAGACGTCCACTCCCCCGTTACGACCACTCGTCGGGGGCCTGAAACACCTGCAAATCGGCCTGACGAGGCTGTGCTCATGGCTCGATAGCCGTGCGCCTACCCTCTGTAGGAGCGAGCTCGCTCGCGATGGACGTCAACGATAACGCTGGGTACCTGAATGTACGCGTTGTCTGGACATTCTTCGCGAGCAAGCTCGCTCCTACAGTGGAACGCGCTCGGCTTGAGCTGCTTATCGCGATCATTTTTTCGGCTGCCAGGAATGGCCTTGCCACACGAAAATGTGTTCGCCGACTGAAAAAAGGAGTCCGCCTGTGGCTATCCACTATGGCAAAGGGCTGATAGGAGGCGCGCTGGTAATCGCCCTTCTGGCCCTGCTGATCCAATGGATCGGCATCAACACGATCGAACACTACCGCGACGATTTGTTGTTTTACCTGCAAGCTCATCTGGTTCTCGTCCTCGCTTCCATGCTGGCCGCCCTTGTCGTGGGCATCCCCGCCGGCATCCTCCTCAGCCGCCCGTCCATGGTCGGCCGCGCCGAACGCTTCATGCAGTTCTTCAACATCGGCAACACCGTTCCGCCCCTGGCCGTCCTGGCAATCGCCCTCGGTATCCTAGGCATCGGCAGCGGCCCGGCCATCTTCGCCCTGTTCCTCGCCTCCTTGCTGCCCATCGTGCGCAACACCTACGAAGGCCTGAAAAACGTTCAGGGTTCGCTCAAGGAAGCCGCCGTCGGCATCGGCATGACCCCGCGTCAGGTGCTGTGGAAAGTCGAATTGCCCAGCGCGGTGCCGATCATCATCGGTGGTGTGCGCGTGGCATTGGCGATCAATGTCGGGACGGCGCCGTTGGCGTTCCTGATCGGTGCCAACAGTCTCGGCAGCCTGATCTTCCCCGGCATTGCCCTGAACAATCAGCCGCAATTGCTGCTCGGCGCTGCCTGCACCGCCCTGCTGGCCTTGTTGCTCGACGGCCTGGTGACACTCGCCAGCCGCCTCTGGCTCGAACGCGGCTTGCGCCCGTCTTAAGCCCCGGCAAAGGAATCGTCATGAAAACATCAAGCTTTTTACTAGGCTGCGTCCTGCTGTTCGCAGGATTTGCCCAAGCCGCTGACAAACCCTTGATCCGCATTGGCGCCCGGGTGTTTACCGAACAAACCCTGCTGGCGGAGATCACCGCCCAATACCTGCGAACCAAAGGCTACGACGCCCAGGTCACCGGCGGTTTGGGCAGCAACCTGGCCCGCAGTGCCCAGGAAAGCGGGCAACTGGACATGGTCTGGGAGTACACCGGCGTATCGCTGGTTTCCTATAACCACGTTACGGAAAAACTCGATAGCCAGCAGTCATTGGCGCGGGTCACCGAGCTGGACGCGAAGAAAGGCCTGACCTGGCTCTCGCCGTCGAAGTTCAGCAACACCTACGCGCTGGCGCTGCCGGCGAACATCGCTGCCGAGTACCCGCAGGTCAACACCATCAGTGACCTCAATCGCACGTTGCGCGCCGAAGCCAAGGACAATCCGCTGGTGGCGCTGGACACCGAGTTTGCCAACCGCTCCGACGGTCTGGCCGGCATGGTCAAGCTCTACGACATGGACCTGACCCGTAAAAACATCCGGCAGATGGACGCCGGCCTCGTCTACACCGCCCTGCGCAACGGCCAGGTATTTGCGGGCCTGGTCTACACCACTGACGGACGCTTGAGCGCGTTCAAGCTCAAGTTGCTGGAAGACGACAAGCACTACTTCCCCGACTACACCGCCGCGCCGGTGGTGCGTCAGGCCTACCTCGACGCGCATCCGCAATTGGCCGCACAGCTCAAGCCACTGGCCGACCTGTTCGACGACGAAACCATGCGCCAGCTCAACGCGCGGGTCGATGTCGATCACCAAAGCCCGTCATCCGTTGCCGCAGATTTTCTGCGTCAGCATCCGTTGAACTGAGGAGCAGACGTTATGGATTTCCTCAACGCCTTTTCCCATCTCGACTGGGCACAAGTGCTTCATTTGACCTGGCAGCACATCACGCTGGTTGGCATCGCGGTGACCCTGGCGATTCTGGTTGGCGTGCCGCTGGGCATCCTGATGACACGCTTCCCCAGCCTCGCCGGGCCTTTGCAAGCCAGCGCCACGGTGCTGCTGACCGTGCCGTCGATTGCCCTGTTCGGCCTGCTGCTGCCGTTCTATTCAAAGTTCGGTCAGGGCCTCGGCCCTATGCCGGCGATCACCGCCGTATTCCTGTACTCGCTGCTACCGATCATGCGTAACACCTACCTGGCCCTGACCAGCGTCGAACCGGGCATTCGCGAAGCCGCGCGCGGCATCGGCATGACCTTCGGCCAGCGCCTGCGCATGGTCGAACTGCCCATCGCCGTGCCGGTGATCCTCGCCGGTGTGCGCACCGCCGTGGTGATGAACATCGGCGTCATGACCATCGCCGCCACCATCGGCGCCGGTGGTCTGGGCGTACTCATCCTCGCTTCCATCAGCCGCAGCGACATGTCGATGCTGATAGTCGGCGCTGTGCTGGTCAGTGTGCTGGCCATCTTCGCCGACCTGCTTCTGCAATGGCTGCAACGTTCGCTGACTCCAAAAGGACTCCTGAAATGATCGAACTTCAAAACCTCAGCAAGACCTTCCAAAGCAACGGCAAAGATGTGAAAGCCGTGGACTCGGTAAGCCTGACCGTCAATGAAGGCGAAATCTGCGTGTTCCTCGGGCCATCGGGTTGCGGCAAAAGCACCACGCTGAAAATGATCAACCGCCTGATCAAACCGACCTCGGGCAAGATCCTGATCAATGGCGAAGACACCACAGGCCTCGACGAAGTGACGCTGCGCCGCAACATCGGCTATGTGATCCAGCAGATTGGTTTGTTCCCGAACATGACCATCGAGGAGAACATTGTGGTGGTGCCGAAACTGCTCGGCTGGGACAAACAGAAATGCCACGACCGCGCCCGCGAGTTGATGAGCATGATCAAGCTCGAACCCAAGCAATACCTGCATCGCTATCCGCGGGAGTTGTCCGGTGGCCAACAACAGCGGATCGGCGTGATTCGCGCACTGGCGGCGGATGCACCACTGCTATTAATGGACGAACCGTTCGGCGCGGTCGACCCGATCAACCGCGAGATGATCCAGAACGAATTCTTCGAGATGCAGCGGGCGCTGAACAAGACCGTGATCATGGTCAGCCATGACATCGACGAAGCCATCAAGCTCGGTGACAAGATTGCGATCTTCCGCGCCGGCAAACTGTTGCAGATCGATCACCCGGACACGCTACTCGCGCATCCGGCGGACGAATTTGTCAGCAACTTCGTCGGCCAGGACAGCACGCTCAAACGCCTGTTGCTGGTGAAGGCCGAAGACGCGGCGGACAACGCGCCCTCCGTCAGCCCGCAAACCCCGGTGGCCGAAGCGCTGGAGTTGATGGACGAGCATGACCGACGCTATTTGGTGGTCACTTGTGCCGAGAATAAAGCCCTGGGTTATGTACGCCGTCGTGACCTGCACCGTCAGACCGGCACCTGCGCGCAGTACCAACGCGAGTTCAATGCCACGGCCGCGTACGACGAGCATTTGCGCATCCTGCTGTCGCGCATGTACGAGTTCAATCGTGCGTGGCTGCCGGTGATGGATGCCGAGCGGGTGTTCCTTGGCGAGGTCACTCAGGAGTCGATTGCGGCTTACCTGAGCTCAGGTCGCTCCCGCGGCGCCAAGACCAGTATTGTTTCACCGGCTGAAGTAGCACTCACTTGATAGATTATCTTCCATAGTCCATTTCGCTTGGCCCATCACCACCTCAAGAGGAAAAACGGAGACAGGGCCAAGTGCTGGTGCTATGTAAATTCGCAATCGTTAACAAACGAATATTAAAGACTGTCAAAAGTGATAGGTCCGCTATTGCCTGGAAAAAGTTCTACTCAATCGGGAGCACAGCGACACGCTCTCAAAAATAAACTTACCAGGTTATAGAGGTCACCCATGAAAACCAACGATTCGACATCACCTGCCACACCGACACCAGAGGCCAACTCCGTGGAGCCAAAGGTCATGGCTGGTCCACCCACACAAATCATCATAGGAGGCCTGGCAGACCCGCAACTTGTCAAAAAAGGGGGAAACTTTAAATTGGTGATCGCGGCAAAACTAGTCGATAAGGACGGCAGGGAAATTACAGGAGTTACCTCCGTGTGGACGACAACTACAGCTGGCGCCACTATCAATCGAGGTCCTGGAAACATGAACGGGACATTCACGTTAAACAATGTGCAACAAAACACCATTATTCAATTTACCGTTACCACGCAGCAGTACCCAGCCATTCGCAAGAGCGTAAGCCTTAGGCTTAACGTCTATTGATCGGCGACCGTTCCCGTATTTCGTCGGTCGAACAGTATCGCCCTGATCGACCTTGCTCCTGTTCGGGAGCGCAGCAGCCGTAGTCGCCTGACAGCTCATATGGCTCGGTAAAAATGCAAAACCTGTGGGAGCAAGCTTGCTCGCGATGGCATTTTCACAGCCAACAACGTCGTTGACTGACATTACGCTATCGCGAGCAAGCTCGCTCCCACAGTTCTATGCGATTTTTTAGTGATTCGCAGGCCGGAAAAAAATATCAACAGCACCGCCTGCAAAAGCCATCCATAAATACCTTGTGAAATAGCCAAATCCCCTCTCAGCTTACCTTCTAGCAGCCAACGTCGCCGATATTGACGCCATCGTAGTTATCAGGGAGTTTGTGCACAAAAGCGTCGAACGTGCAGGTATGTTTAACACTTCAAAATTCTTCGGGAACATCCGACTGTCATCTGAGTCGGTTACAAAGAGTGATGCTCGTAACGCGCGTCAGAAGAGTGCAAAAACGCGACATTTTTTGTTGATCTCAAGCCCCTCACGCCCTAAAGTTCGCGCCGAACGTCCATGCTGGAAACGATCCATCCGGCTCAAGTACTGACGACGAGACAGCAAGGCCAAGGGCGCAGCGCTCCCATGGCCTTTTTGCTTTCGGCGACATGCCTTGGGAAGTAGGCGAACCAAAGTGGGGATACGGAGGACGTTCATTTGCACCCATTGTTTTTACTCGTTTGCCATTAGGAGCTCCCAGGTATGTCGATCCAGGTCGAAGACTATTTCGCGCGCGAAACCTTTCAGAAAATGAAGGCGTTCGCCGACAAGCAGGAAACCCCGTTCGTGGTGATCGATACCGCGATGATCAGCCAGGCCTATGACGACCTGCGCGCCGGTTTCGAATTCGCCAAGGTCTACTACGCGGTCAAGGCCAACCCGGCTGTCGAGATCATCGACCTGCTCAAAGAGAAAGGCTCGAGCTTCGACATCGCCTCGATCTACGAGCTGGACAAAGTGCTCGATCGCGGCGTCAGCGCCGACCAGATCAGCTACGGCAACACCATCAAGAAGTCCAAGGACATCCGCTACTTCTACGAGAAGGGCGTGCGTCTGTTTGCCACCGACTCCGAAGCCGACCTGCGCAACATCGCCAAGGCCGCACCGGGTTCGAAAGTCTACGTACGTATCCTGACCGAAGGCTCGACCACCGCCGACTGGCCACTGTCGCGCAAATTCGGCTGCCAGACCGACATGGCCATGGACCTGTTGATCCTCGCTCGCGACCTGGGCCTGGTGCCTTACGGCATCTCGTTCCACGTCGGCTCGCAGCAGCGCGACATCAGCGTCTGGGACGCGGCGATCGCCAAGGTCAAAGTGATCTTCGAACGCCTGAAGGAAGAAGACGGCATCCACCTGAAGCTGATCAACATGGGCGGCGGCTTCCCGGCCAACTACATCACCCGTACCAACAGCCTGGAAACCTACGCCGAAGAAATCATCCGCTTCCTGAAGGAAGACTTCGGTGATGACCTGCCAGAAATCATCCTCGAGCCGGGCCGTTCGCTGATCGCCAACGCCGGCATCCTGGTCAGCGAAGTGGTGCTGGTCGCACGTAAATCCCGTACCGCGGTAGAGCGTTGGGTGTACACGGATGTGGGCAAGTTCTCCGGCCTGATTGAAACCATGGACGAAGCCATCAAGTTCCCGATCTGGACCGAGAAGAAAGGCGAGATGGAAGAAGTGGTCATCGCCGGTCCTACCTGCGACAGCGCCGACATCATGTACGAAAACTACAAGTACGGCCTGCCGCTGAACCTGGCCATTGGTGATCGCCTGTACTGGCTGTCGACCGGTGCGTACACCACCAGTTACAGCGCTGTTGAGTTCAATGGTTTCCCGCCGCTGAAGTCGTTTTACGTTTAATTCCCACCCGCTGTACAAAAAAGGCCTGTGAGTAATCACAGGCCTTTTTTTTTATTTATGCCTTCGCCCTATGGATTGGCATCATTCAAAAAATACAGCGCTGCCGTGATTCCCGCCCTACACATAATGAAAACCTTCCCCGCTTAACTTTAAGAACAAACACCATTACTTTTCAAAGGCTACAGAACCACACCAAAAATAACGCTAATACATAAAAGGAATTTTCATGTTAGCTATCCAAGAAGAAATCATAACCGATGAAGAGTTCAACTCACTCACAGCCAATTTCATGGCAGCCGCTTCCGGAACTCTCAGTGGTGTCGAACGTGGACCTGGACTTTTGGTCACAAACGACGACATTAAAAAAATCAAACGATATGTCAATTCGGGACTGGCATTACCGACCGATATCAACGAAATAGAACAACTATATAAATACGACCAGCTGAATATTTCCGGACTTTATTCAGCGGATATGCAAATCCTGTATCAAAACATGAAGAACCACGCGAGCAGTTGGTCACCGCTGGAGTCCAGTATGAGAGCTGTTGGTTCGGACCTCCACGTATTTGCAGACAATTTTACGTCTAGCTGCAACTCCATCATCAACCACCTCAGAGAGCTGCCCGGCTACATCAGTAGCACTGGTAAAATCAGCGGCCTGACCCCTGAGGAAATTGACAACTTGCCAGAGATACAATTAACCGAAGATGAGAAACAAAAAATCCCGGCCCTACTGGAGTTGGTTGACGATCTCAAAACAGTCATTGCCGAGCACAGCCAAAGTACGCAAACCACGAAAGCTGAAATAGCCAAATTCAAGAATGAAATTAACGATTCGCTGAAGCCCGCGCTGGAGTTGAAAATAGCCCTTTGCAAAAGCCACAACTTCGACGTAAACATAAATAATCTCAACAATGAACTCGACATCATCAACCAGCGAACTGACGAAAAGTACGCGGAAATCGAGCAGTACTCCCAGAGCAAATGGTGGGGGCTATTGGGTGGCGCAGTTGGCTTTATCGTCACGACCACCATTTATGGAAAAAAGGCCCAGCAAGCTCGAAATGAACTGGATCTGCTGATAGCAAAACGACGTGAAATCGAAGCAAAGATTGCAACCATCAGCGTGGTCCTTGCGTCGTTGCGGGCATTCGATACCAGCCTTTATGACCTGAAAGTCAGGGTTGCAGAAGCGGCTGGCAGTTCATCGAGCCTCGATAGTCTCTGGCTGATGATACAGAAGTATGTCGACTCCTCCAGCAAAAGACTCAATGGCGTTACCAATGCCATGTACCTGAAGTCTTTTGTCACCAGGCTAACCACGATGATGGAAAACTGGTTAGCGATAAAAAGGCAGGCGGGCGATTTATTGACTGCCTTCAACAATGCCACGAGCGAATCCTGACATCCAGGCTTGCACGCCAATGCCATACCCGAAATCTACTTTTTTAAAGGCAGGACAATCATGACCCTACACACTCTCGGCTCGCCATTCCAATACCCCACTCCCGACATCAAGAAAATTAAGCAAACCAGGGAGGAGCTCGACTATAAGATCGGCGCATTGAGCACCGTCTATTTACCGGTACTTGGAGAGCAACTAACATCATTGCGAAGTGAAATAAACTCCATCGACAACCAAGCACTTAACACCCTGACTCTGCTCCCCAGCGCACTACCCATTAGCGAAGTTCAACGCCTTCATACCATCATTGAAAATCTGAAACTCGAACCCTCCACCCCCGAGAAAAATGAAGCTATAGACAGTTATTACCAAGAGATCAACTCATCGATTGAAAGCGGCACCTCCGAAGTATTGGATTTTGCTACAATACTGAACAACAATCTGTCGAATTTGAAAGCAGTGACCCTCAGCGACAACCAATATCGAATCAAAGATCTAGAGACTGACATCAGCAACATCAGCCCGCATATCACTAAAGCAGAAAACGACATTGAACAGCTAGTAACAGACGAATCAGAGCTTAACAAAGCCATCAAACTCATTGAGGCGATGGACACGTTCTCGCTCATCAAGGAATTCTTTCTAACGGCCGAAAAACTTGCCGGACTTAACCTGTCCGCCCCTCAAGTTGAACTCGTCAAGGCGGGTATTGCCGCCGCAGGCAAGATCCTCAATTTAATCAGCGACAAAATTCAATATGACAACCTGATTGAAGCCAGGCGCCAGATCCAGGGGCGACTGGATGACCGTAGCCGAAACCTGACCCGCATCAACCAGGATACAAAAATCCTGCAAGACCAAAAAAAACAGTTAGTGGAATTCCAGTCCGTGCAAACCCCGAGAGAGGCTTATACGAATGAGATAAGCACCCTCGTCGATGCCGTTTTTAAATTTCTGGAGATTACTAAACATGATGCTGGCGACGATTTCAGTTCGGTCGTTAAACAGTTCATCGAACAGTCGAATATCTTCATCAAGCATATGAACAACCTGCGCCAGGAATGGCGAAGCTAATCCACGCTCGCTCCGCTTGGATATAGCACCCTGATCAGAGCGAGCGAAAGCGCGCACAACGCCATTTCGCTCGCCTTGAACACGCTACAGTTCCTTGAGCCTCAGTAACTAGGCGACCTGCGCCCGATATTGCAATTGCACGGCGCGCTGTTGAAAGCGCGGTGCCAATGCCCGCAGATCAGGGTGAGGAGCCTGTAACAGTGCCTCGCCGCTGACGCGCAGGAAGTTCAGGTTCCCTGTCGCCAATGCCTTGTGCAACCACACCAAGGCCTCTTCGACTTTCCCGTCCTGCGCCAGAACAGCCGCATAGCTGAATTGCCCACGAAAGTCCCCACCCTCTGCAGAACGTCGATACCACTCGAAAGCGGCATCCGGGTCGGCCTGGCAAAATCGGCCTTCCTCCAGATAGCGCCCCAGCAGGTTCATCGACTTCGCATGGCCGAGATCCGCCGCACGCCGATACCAGCTCAGCGCCCGCGCCTGATGCTCGGCTACACCGCGCCCGGTGGCCAGCAGATTGGCGAAGTTGTACATCGCCCAATCCAGCCCTCCTTCAGCTGCGATCCGATAATGCCGCGCCGCAATCGTGGCATCGGCAACACAACCCCAACCCTGTTCATGGCAACGACCGAGCATGTTGCGCGCCATCAGGTGCCCCTGGCGCGCGGCGATGCCGAACCAGCTCAGCGCCAGCGGTTGGTCCTGCGCGATGCCCTGCCCGTCGAGCAGAATCTGCCCGAGCAAGGCCTGGGCCTCGATCTCACCTTCACGTGCGGCAATCAGGATGGCCTGGGCCGCGCGGGCCGGGCTTTCGTCGAGCATCGCGCGCAGGCGCTCACCGTCGAGCATTTCCTCGCGGCGTAAACGAAAGTCCGCCACTTACACCTCGACCCAGCGACGCAACAGGTTGTGATACGTGCCGGTGAGGCGGATCAGCGATGGATGATCGGGCACATCGCGGGTCAGTTGCTGAATCGCCCCATCCATCTCGAAAAGCAGCGCCCGCTGGCTGTCCTCGCGCACCAGGCTTTGCGTCCAGAAAAACGAGGCGAGTCGCGTTCCGCGCGTCACCGCGTTGACCTTGTGCAGGCTGGTGCCGGGGTACAGCACCATGTCGCCAGCGGGCAGCTTCACCCGTTGGGTGCCAAAGGTGTCCTGGATTTCCAGCTCGCCGCCGTCGTAATCCTCGGGCTCGCTGAAGAACAGCGTGGCGGACAAATCCGTGCGTACCCGCTCGATGCCGCCTTTGGGCTGACGCACCGCATTGTCGATATGGAAGTCGAAACTGCCACCGGAGGTGTAACAGTTCAGCAACGGAGGAAAGACTTTGTGGGGCAGCGCTGCTGACATGAACAGCGGATTTTTCCACAGCCGTTCCAGCATCGCCGCGCCGATCTCCTTGGCCAGCGGGTGGCCTTCCGGTAACTGCAAATTGTGCTTGGCCTTGGCCGACTGGTAGCCGGCGGTGATCTTGCCATCGGCCCAATCGGCTTGTTCCAGAGCCTCGCGAATGCGCTGCACCTCGTCTTTTTCAAACAGGCCGGGAATGTGCAGCAGCATGACAAAGGCACCTGAAACCAAAGGGATGCCAATGGTATTGATTCTTATTGCCTATGTAAAACCCATCTGACGAATGAGTCAGCAGAAACCGTAAGGTTAAATTGTAAAGATTGTAAATTCAGTGCGAATAGTAATGTTTCGCAATTGTTACGAATACCTATTTACCCTATATTCCGCGGCCTCAAATCCTTGGGGAGGGGAATTCAAATGTCGCGTCAACAACCACAAGTACCGGTCAGTTCACCACGTCTGCTCGCATCCGCCATCGGCATGGCGATTACTGCCGGCTCTGCGGGCCACATGGTTTTCGCGGCGGAAAAAACCGACAAAAAAGCTCCGGACAAAGTGATTTCGCTGGGTGCCACCGCCATCACCGGCGAAGCCCAGGACGAGACAACCTACAACGTCGAGAAAGCCTCCTCGCCCAAGTACACCGCGCCGCTGATCGACACGCCGCGCTCGGTAACCGTCATTCCGCAACAGGTTCTCAAAGACACCGGTGCCCTCAACATGCAGGACGCATTGCGTACTGTTCCAGGCATCACCTTCGGTGCTGGTGAAGGTGGCAACCCCCAGGGTGACCGTCCATTCATCCGCGGCTTCGACGCCCAGGGCGACACCTACCTGGACGGCGTGCGCGATACCGGCTCCCAGAGCCGCGAAATCTTCGCCGTTGAATCGATCGAAGTCAGCAAAGGCCCGAACTCCGCCATCGGCGGTCGTGGCGCTGCGGGCGGCAGCATCAACCTGGTCAGCAAGAAAGCGCACCTGGGCGATTCGCTCGACGGTGGTTTCACCTGGGGCTCCGATCAGACCCAGCGCTACACCTTCGACGGCAACTACCAGTTCACCGACACCGCCGCTGGCCGTCTGAACCTGCTGAGCCACGAGAGCAACGTCGCCGGACGTGACAGCGTCGACTACGACCGCTGGGGTGTCGCACCGTCCCTGGCTTTCGGCCTGGGTACGGACACTCGCGTCAACCTCGACTACTACCACCTCGAAAGCAACGACACGCCGGATTCGGGCATTCCGTACTCGATCCCGACCAATCTCGCGGCTGGTCGCACCAAGTCCAATCCGGACAAACCCAATGACGGCGGCGACAGCAGCAACTTCTATGGCCTGACCGATCGCGACTTCCGCAAGACCCGCACCGACACCGCGACCATCGCCGTCGAGCACGACCTGAGCGACGCGCTGACCGTCAAGAACACCCTGCGCCACGGCAACAGCATGCAGGACTACATCCTGACCCAGCCGGACGACAGTAAAGGCAACGTCAACAACGGCAGCGTCTGGCGCCGGGCGAACACCCGCGTGAGCAACACCGAGACCACCACCAACCAGACCGACCTGTTTGGTGACGTCTACATCGCCGGGTTCAAAAACAGCTTCGCCACCGGTATCGAGTTGAGCCGCGAGGAAAGCCAGAAGTCTTCGTACACCGTCAACACCGATACCACGCCAAGAACCGCTGCGGTGACCAATACCTGCAATCCGGCGCAGATCGGTGAGCCAAGCGGCTACAACTGCACCTCGCTGTCCAACCCGACCCCGAACGACCCATGGAACGGTTCGGTTGCCCGCAACTACGCCGGCACCGACACCACGGGTAAAACCTACGCACTTTACGTGTTCGACACCCTGACGTTGTCCGAGCAGTGGCTGGTGAACATGGGGCTGCGTTACGACCATTTCGACACCGACTACAAGACCTACAACGCCGCAGGCACCACGACTTCCAAGGGCGATGACGTCAGCGAGTTCGTCACCGGTCAGTTTGGCGTGGTCTACAAACCAGCCGAAAACGGCAGCATCTATGCGTCCTACGCGACGTCCGCGACTCCACCGGGCTCTACGCTCGGTGAGGGCCAGGACGGCAACCCGCTGGGCGGTACGCCGGATCGCAGCGGCAACCTGCTGAGCAGCGACATGGAGCCGGAAACCACCAAGAACTACGAAATCGGCACCAAGTGGGACCTGCTGAACGATCGTCTGTCCCTGACCGCCGACATCTTCCGCACCGAGAAAGAAAACGCTCGTGTGCAGACCAACACCACGACGTACGAAAACGTCGGCAAAACCCGCGTTCAAGGTGTCGAACTGTCGGCCACCGGCAAGCTCACCGACAAATGGCAAGTCTTCGCCGGCTACGCCTACATGGACAGCGAGCAAGTCGATGGCGGCGACATTCCGGCAAACAAAGCGAACGATGGCAACGAACTGCCTAACACGCCGAAAAACAGCGCCAGCCTGTGGACGACCTATCAGGTCACGCCAAGGCTGACCATCGGTGGCGGTGCGTTCTATGTCGATGACGTGTTCGGCAGTGCCGCCAACACCACCATGGTTGATTCCTACGTTCGTTACGACGCGATGGCGGCCTACAAGCTGAGCAAGAACGTCGACCTGCAACTGAACGTGCAGAACCTGACCGACGAAACCTACTACGACAAGGCGTTCTCGACTCACTTCGCCAACCAGGCGGCTGGTCGTACCGCTTTGCTGAGCACCAACTTCCACTTCTGATTGCCACTTACACTGCAATCCCTGTGGGAGCGAGCTTGCTCGCGATGACGTCGCCACATTCAACATTTATGTTGGCCGACACACCGCCATCGCGAGCAAGCTCGCTCCCACAGGAGAGGGTGAAGGCTGAAATCAGACCAGGCCCCGTTCATACCGTGAATGGGGCTTTTGTGCGTAAAAAAGAATGCTTCTCGACAACCCCACGGCATAATGCGCGCCGTGATGAATCAACTTGAACGAACAAGGCGAGCGACGTGTTGAAGAAAACCCTGTTCCAGTTGCACTGGTTTTTCGGCATCAGCGCCGGGCTGGTCCTGGCCCTGATGGGCATCACCGGGGCGGCGGTGTCGTTTCAGGATGAAATCCTGAGCACGCTCAACCCGTCTGTATTACAGGTCGAAAAACAGGTCGCCGGTGTGCTGCCGCCCGCCGAACTGGTGGAGCGAATCGAAGCCGCGTCGGGCAAAAAAGTCTCGATGCTCACGGTGGAAACCGACAGCGGCAACGCCGCCAAAGTGTGGTTCACCCCGCCACCGGGTGAACGCCGTGGCGAGATGCGCTACTTCGACCCGTACACCGCCGAGTTCCTCGGCGATGCCTCCGGCCAGGGCTTCTTCGGCCTGATGCTGCAATTGCACCGCTTCCTCGCCATGGGCGACACGGGTCGGCAGATCACCGGCGCGTGCACGCTGATCCTGGTGTTCTTCTGCCTGTCCGGCCTGTACCTGCGCTGGCCTCGCCAGTGGAGAAGCTGGCGCGCCTGGCTGACCCTGGACTGGAAGAAAAAGGGTCGCAGCTTCAACTGGGACCTGCACTCGGTGGCCGGCACCTGGTGCCTGGTGTTTTACCTCCTGGCGGCACTGACCGGTTTGTCCTGGTCCTACGAGTGGTACAACAAAGGCCTGACCCGCTTGCTCTCCGACTCACCACAGAGCGAACGCGTGCGCGGCGGACGCGGGCCTGCGCCGAGCGGTCCGGCACCGACGGCCGATTACGCGGCGATGTGGAGCAGCATCTACAGTGCGGCCGGTCCGCTACTCAGTTCCTATAACGTGCGCATGCCGCCCGTGGCCGGCCAACCAGCGACCGTGTACTTCCTGCTGAAAAATTCGCCTCACGACCGCGCCCTGAACCAGATCACCCTCGATCCGGCCACCGGCGTGGTCAAGCGCGTTGATCGCTACAGCGACAAGAGCCTCAAGGCGCAACTGCTGACCAGCATCTATGCGCTGCACGTCGGCAGTTACTTCGGCATCGTCGGGCGCATCCTCCTGACCATCACCTCGCTGACCATGCCGCTGTTCTTCATCACCGGCTGGATGCTGTACCTGGATCGTCGGCGCAAAAAACGCCAGATCAAGGATGCGCGCAAAGACCTTGTGCAAACCGACAGCGATGCGCCGGCGTGGCTGATCGGCTTTGCCAGCCAAAGTGGTTTTGCCGAGCAACTGGCGTGGCAAACCGCCGGGCATTTGCAGGCCGCAGGCTTGCCGGTAAAAGTGCAACCGTTGGCGGACGTCAGCGAGCAGGACTTGCATGAATCGGACAATGCTTTGTTCGTGGTCAGCACCTTCGGCGACGGCGAAGCACCGGACAGCGCCCGCGGTTTCGAACGCAAGGTACTGGGCCGGGCACCGAGCCTGGGACGCCTGAATTACGCGGTCCTGGGACTGGGCGACCGGCAGTACCAACACTTCTGCGGATTCGCCAAACGCCTGCACGCCTGGCTGGGCGAACATGGCGCAAAGACCCTGTTCGCCCCCGTGGAGGTCGACAGCGGAGACCCTTACGCTTTGCGTCACTGGCAACAGCAACTGGGCCTGTTGACCGGCCAGGCCCCCGTGGATACCTGGCAAGCGCCCAGCTATGACAACTGGACCCTGCTGCATCGTGAACTGCTCAACCCGGACAGCAGTGGTTCGCCGGTGTACTTGTTGGGCCTCAAGCCTCCTTCCACCAGCAGCTGGCTGGCGGGCGACCTGGTGGAAGTGATGCCGCGCAATTGCCCGTGGGCCATCGAGCACTTCCTCGACGGCATGGGGATCCACGGTGAAACCAAGGTGCAACTCAACGGTCTGGAAGAAACCCTCGAACAGGCCCTGGCCAGCCGCCAGTTGCCGGAAAACCGCGCCCACCTGGTCGGCCTGCACGCCCAAGCGCTGGCAGAAGCACTCGTGCCGCTGGCCATGCGCGAGTATTCCATTGCGTCGATCCCGGCCGATGGCGTGCTGGAATTGATCGTGCGTCAGGAAGTGCATGCCGACGGCAACCTCGGCGTCGGCTCCGGCTGGCTGACCGAACACGCGCCTGTGGGCACTTCCATCAACCTGCGCGTGCGGCGCAACAGTGGTTTCCATCTGCCGGCCCAACCGGTGCCGATGATCCTGCTGGGCAATGGCACGGGGCTGGCCGGGTTGCGCAGCCTGCTCAAGACACGGATTGCCGACGGTCAGCAACGCCACTGGCTGCTGTTTGGCGAGCGTCATCGCGAGCACGACTACCTGTGTCGAAAGGAGCTGGAGGAGTGGCTGATCAATGGTGATCTGGCGCGCCTGGACCTGGCGTTTTCCCGCGACCAGGCCGAAAAGATTTACGTACAGGATCGCCTGCGTGAATCGGCAGCCGAACTCAAAAAGTGGCTGGCGGAAGGTGCTGTGATCTACATCTGCGGCAGCCTTCAAGGCATGGCTTCGGGCGTAGATCAGGTACTCAACGAGGTGCTGGGCGCCGCCGAAGTGGAGCGCCTGATCGAACAGGGCCGCTACCGCCGCGACGTTTACTGATTCACTGAGTTCCCTGTGGGAGCGAGCCTGCTCGCGATGACGGTTTTACATTCAACAAATCTGTTGGCTGTCAGACCGCTATCGCGAGCAAGCTCGCTCCCACAGTGACTCGGGTGTCCATCAAACCGGCTGCAACTTCCGCTCGAATACAGACACCCCATCCAGATCCCGCAACACCACGCTCAACTCCCCGCTCTGCCCATCGATATTCACCTCGCCAAAAAACTGAAGCCCGGCAAACGGCGAGACGTTCTGCGCTGACGGCGCCTTTTCGAACACCACTTCAGGACCAAAGGTTTTATCCAGCGAGTTCGATCCGAAGCTACCCGCATTCAGCGGTCCGGCGACGAACTCCCAGAACGGCTCGAAATCCTGGAACGCCGCCCGATCCGGGTGGTAATGATGGGCCGCGCAGTAATGCACATCCGCGGTCAGGAACAGGAAATTGCGCACCTGCTGCGCCCGCAGGAAACCGAGTAATTCGGCGATCTCCAGTTCGCGCCCCTGGGCCGAGCCGGGGTCACCGTTGGCCACCGCTTCCCAGCGCGCGACACCGGGACTGACTTCACCATCGGGCACGCCGAGGCCAATGGGCATGTCGGCGGCGATCACTTTCCATTGCGCCTTCGAGGCCTGCATTTCACGCTTGAGCCAGTCCAGTTGCTCACGCCCGAGGAAGGGTTTTTCAGCGCCCAGATTGTCATCGTTGGCCCCGCGATAACTGCGCATGTCCAGCACGAAAACATCGAGCAGCGGCCCGTAGCCCAGCTTGCGATAGATCCGCCCGCCGCCATCGCCGCTCTGCAAACGCATCGGCGCGTATTCGAGCCAGGCCTGGCGTGCGCGGCCCACCAGGCTGTGGATATCCTTGTCCTGGTAACGCGCATCCAGCTGTTTGCCCGGCGACCAGTTGTTCACCACTTCGTGGTCGTCCCACTGCCAGATCTGCGGGACCTCGGCGTTGAAGCGACGGATGTTTTCGTCCATCAGGTTGTAGCGATAGTTGCCGCGATACTCATCGAGGGTCTCGGCGACTTTGCTCTTGGCCTCAGTGGTGATGTTGCGCCACACCCGGCCGCCTTCGGTGGTGAGCTGCGCCGGGATCGGGCCGTCGGCGTAAATGGTGTCGCCGCTGTGGATAAAAAAATCCGGCAGACGCAGGCGCATTGCTTCATAGATGCGCATGCCGCCAATGTCCGGGTTGATGCCGAAGCCCTGGCCGACGGTGTCGCCACTCCAGACGAAACGGATGTCACGGCGGGCCTGCGGCACGCTGCGCAAGTGACCGAACCAGGGCTCGCTGGCGACACCGCTCTGGGCGTCCTCGAACTGCACGCGATAGAAAATCGCCTGGTCGGCGGGCAGCCCGGTGAGTTCGACCCGGGCGGTGAAATCGGTGCGTGCATCGGCCAGGGGCGAGACGAATCGCCGGGGGTTGGGAAACAGGCTGCGGGTGTCCCACTCCACCACCATCCGCGCGGGGCGGTCGCAGCGGCTCCAGATGATCGCCCGGTCGCCCAGCAGGTCGCCGGACTGCACGCCGTCGGTGAGTTGCGGCCGATCCTTGACCGAAGCGATCACCGCCGGCGCCAGCCCCGGCAACAACAGCCCGGCGCCGACCGCTTGCATGACACGACGGCGCCCGAGGTTGAAATCGCTCATGGTGTTCTCCCTGAAAAGGAAAAACTAAAGCATGGCCCTATGACCCTGGCATGACACAGATCCTGTCAACCCCACAGGGGACAAGTGTCAGGCGGTGACGGGTTCTACCGCCAACTCCACCGTCTCCGGCCGTTTCACCAGCGCATACACCACCGCCGTCAACAGGCTCCCCGCCACAATCGCCAACAAGTAAAGCAGCGCATGGTTGATCGCATTCGGGATCGCCAGCACGAACAACCCACCGTGGGGCGCCATCAATTTACAGCCGAAATACATCGACAGCGCACCGGTCAGCGCACCGCCGGCGATGCTCGCCGGAATCACCCGCAACGGATCTTTCGCCGCAAACGGAATCGCCCCTTCGGAGATGAAGCACAGCCCCAGCACCAAGGCGGCTTTACCGGCTTCGCGTTCGGTCTGGGCGAACTTGCGTCGGGCAATGAACGTGGCGATGCCAAGGCCGATCGGCGGCACCATGCCGGCCGCCATGGTCGCCGCCATCGGCGCGTAACTCTGCGACGCCAGCAACCCCACCGAGAACGCATAGGCCGCCTTGTTGATCGGCCCGCCGAGGTCAACGCACATCATGCCGCCCAGCAACACACCCAGCAGAATCGCGTTGGTGGTGCCCATGCTGTCGAGGAAATGCGTAAGCCCGGCAAGCATCTCGGCGACCGGCTTACCGACCACGTAGATCATCACCAGACCGGTGAACAGACTCGCCAGCAGCGGGATGATCAGGATCGGCTTGAGCGCCTCAAGACTTTGCGGCAATCGCGCATATCGGTTGATCGCCTTGGCCGCGTAACCGGCAAGGAAGCCGGCAATGATCCCACCGATGAAGCCGGCGCCCAGGGTGCTCGCCAGCATGCCACCGATCATCCCCGGTGCGAGACCCGGACGGTCGGCAATGGAATAGGCGATATAACCCGCCAACAGCGGCACCATCAGCTTGAATGCAGTGTCGCCGCCGATCTGCATCAACGCCGCCGCCAGCGTGCCCTCTTCCTTGAACGCGGTGATGCCGAACACAAACGACAAGGCGATCATCAAGCCGCCGGCCACCACCATCGGCAACATGAATGACACGCCGGTCAGCAGGTGTTTATAGACGCCCGTCTTCTCCTGCTTGGCCGTTGTCTTGGCAGTGTTCGATGCGCTTTCCTGCTGGCCTTCGGCCAAGGCCTTTTTCAAGGTCGCCTCGGCTTGCTTAAGGGCAATGCCGGTGCCGCAGCGATAGATTTTCTTGCCGGCGAAACGCTCGGTGGCGACTTCGATATCGGCCGCCAGCAGCACCACATCGGCCTCGGCAATGGCTTGCGCGCTCAATGGATTGCGCGCGCCGACCGAGCCCTGGGTTTCCACCTGCAGGTCATAGCCCAGGCGCGTGGCCGCTTGCTGCAAGGCCTCGGCGGCCATGAACGTGTGAGCTACACCCGTCGGGCAGGCGGTGACGGCCACCAGTCGCGGCGCGTTCTGGACAGCCGCCACAGGTTCGACGACGGCTTCGGTAGCGACGTAGACCTGTGCCTCCTGCGCTCCTCGCCGCAGCACGGCTTCCACGTCCTGCAGGGCCTGAGCCGGGGTACTCTGGAACAGCCGCTTGCCGACAAACCGCGACATGTCCACGGGCGCGCTGGTCACCAGCAGCACCCACTCGGCTGCGTCGAGGGTGGCCGCCGACAGTTGTTTTTCGGGATGCGCGACATCGGTGACTTCGACACTGGTGCTCCAGCCCTGGCGCTGGGCCGCGGCGTCGAGCAACCGTGCACACAGCACACTGGTGACCATGCCGTTCGGGCAGGCCGTAACGATGGCTAACTTCATGACAAACCCTCTTATTGTTCTGTCAGGGGACGCACGCGTACACCCTGTTCGAGCTGCGCCAGTTGCGCTGCATCGCCAATGCCGAATCCGATCTGGGTCACTGCCATCGCCGCAATTGCCGTGGCGGTGCGCAAGGTCTGCTCAGGCGTATCGGCACTGAGCAAACCGTGGAGCATCCCCGCCAGCAACGAATCACCCGCACCCACCGTGCTGGCGACGCTGACCCTGGGTGGCGTGGCATGCAGTGCCGAGCCAACGCTGAACCAGTTCACGCCTTCGGCACCGTGGGAAATCACCACATGCTCGATGCCTTGGGCGTGCAAGCGCTCCGCCGCTGTGGCCTGGGCGCTGACCGACACGACCTCGCAGCCCAGCACCTCGGCCAGCTCTTCAGTGTTGGGTTTGATCAGCCACGGCCCCGCTTTGAGCGCTGCACGCAACGCCTCGCCGCTGGTGTCGAGGGCGACGTTCAGCCCCAGGTTCTTCAAGCGCAAGATCAATGCCTGCAACCATTGCGCGCTGACGCCCAACGGCAAGCTTCCAGCGACAACCACCGCATCGTGGCCCGGGGCAATCTGCTCCAGTCTATCGATCAAGGCCTGTTGCGCCGCTTCGCTGACCTGCGGCCCCGGCCCGTTGATGTCGGTGATGCGGCCGTCGCTTTCCGCCAGTTTGATATTGCTGCGGGTCTCGCCCGGAACACGGATGAAGGCATCGACAAAACCGCGTTTGGCGAACAATGTTTCGAACGCTTGCAGGTTGTCTTCGCCGAGAAAGCCACTGACGGTCAGCTGATGCCCGAGGTCCGCCAGCACTTGCGCCACGTTCACGCCTTTGCCGGCGGCGTGGGTGTGCATCACATCGCTGCGGTTGACTTGGCCGGCTTCAAGGCGCGGCAACTGGACGGTCAGGTCCAGCGCCGGGTTGAGGGTCAGGGTAAGAATCCGGGCCATTACAGGGCCTCCACTAATGCGCGCACTTCATTGGCGCTGCCCACGGCCAGGGCTTGGCGGGCAAGGGTTTGAGTCTGAGTGAAGCCCAGTTCGCGAATCCGCGCCTTGACTTCGGCAATGCTGCGCGCCCCGACGCTGAGCTCATCCACCCCGAGGCCGATCAGCACCGGCACCGCCAGCGGGTCGGCCGCCAGCTCGCCACACACACCGACCCATTTGCCGTGGGCATGGGCCGCGCGCACGGTGATGTCGATCAGTTGAAGCACCGCCGGATGTAAACCATCGGCCTGGGCCGACAGCGTTGGATGGCCACGGTCGATGGCCAGGGTGTATTGGGTCAGGTCGTTGGTACCGACGCTGAAAAAGTCGACCTCCTGGGCCAGCACCGGCGCCAGCAATGCCGCCGACGGCACTTCGATCATGATCCCCAGTTGCAGGTCGGCGACCGGGATTTCCCGGCGCAGGCGTTCGGTCATGTCGCGGGCCTGGCGCCACTCGTCGACGCTGCCCACCATCGGGAACATGATCCGCAGCGGCCGGTTGTCGGCAGCCCGCAGCAAGGCGCGCAGTTGCGCTTCCATGATCTGCGGGCGCTGCAAGGTCAGGCGAATGCCGCGCACGCCAAGGAAGGGGTTTTCTTCCTTCGCAATCGGCCAGTACGGCAGCGGTTTGTCGCCACCGACATCGAGGGTACGCACCACCAGCGGCCGCCCGGCCAGACCGTCGAGGACGCGGCGGTACTCGACTTCCTGGGTCGCTTCGTCGGGCGCTTGCGGGTGGGCCATGAAAATCAATTCGGTGCGCAACAGGCCAATGCCTTCGGCGCCCTGCTCCACCGCGCCGGTCACCCCAGCGCTTTCACCAATGTTGGCAAACACTTCGACGGCGTGGCCATCGGTGGTCAGCGCGGGTTGATGGCGCAGTTCAGCTGCCGCCTTCAAGCGCTGCTCGCGGGTATCGCGTTCGGCCGTGGCGCGTTGCAAGGTCGCCGCGTCAGCGTGCACATGCAGGCGACCCCGCTGGCCATCGAGCAGCAACGGCGTGCCCGGCGCCAGCAGCAACACGCCAGGGCCGGCGCCGACCAGTGCCGGAATGCCCAGGGCCCGGGCGACAATCGCACTGTGCGCCGTAGCGCCACCCCGGGCGGTGAGAATCCCCGCCACGCGAGCGGGGTCGAGACGCGCGACGTCGGACGGGCCGACCTCGTCCATCACCAGAATGTACGGTTGATCCGGTTCGCTTGGGGTTTCGATGCCACTGAGTTGCATCAACACCCGACGCCCAATATCACGCAAGTCGGCCGCACGTTCGGCGAGCAAGGCATCCTGCAATGCCTCCTGCTGTCGGGCCGCCGCTTCAATCACGGCCATCCACGCCGCCTCGGCGCTTTCACCCTGCTTGAGGCGTGTATCGACCTCATCGGTCAGTTCCGGGTCGTCGAGCATCTCTTGGTGGGTGATGAAGATTTCGCGGATGGCTTTGCTCTTGCTGCGCTCGATCAGGCCCTGGATGTCACGGCGTACCTGCGCCAGAGCGTGCTGCAGGCGCTCACGCTCGATGCCGGCGGACTCGCCGCGCAACGGGTAATCGATGGTTTGCAGCACTTGAATATGCGCCGGGCCGATGGCGATCCCCGGGGCGGCGGCAATCGCCTGAACCACGCTGCCTGACACCGGGGCGAGGACTACTTCGGCAATATCGGCAACGACTTCGCGCACCTGGCTTACCGGTGGCAGCGGCTCGACTTCCTCACCGAGGCCTTCTTCGATGGCGGCCAACAAGGCCGGCAACGCATCAGCCGCGATGCCCGGTTCGGCAATGATTTCCAGGACCTGCCCACGACGGGCGCCGAGGCTGAGCAACTTGCTCAAGCTCTTTACCGACACCGCGCTGTCGTGGCCATCGACGATCCGCACGCGGATGTCACCTTCAAAACTCTTTGCCAGTTGCGCGAGGATTTTCGCCGGCCGCGCATGCAAACCGTGGGCGTTGGCCAACGCAATTCGCGCGCTGGGCCAGTCGGCGGGCACTTCACCACCGAGCACTTCGAGGACTTTGCGACTGCTGGTGGCGCGCCCCAACTCATGGCCACGCCCTTCGATCAACAACGCGCACAGGCGTTCGAGCAGGGCTTGATGGGCCTCACCGAGGCTGGCCAGGCAGAACAGTCCATTGAGCGGCTGGCCGAGATAGCGCAGCGGTCTGTCCGGGGTGACAAACGCGAGGCCCGGACGCTTCACCGTCTGCTCGCTGTGCAACCACCACAGGCCATCGCCCAGGGGCAGCGCTTCAACTTGCTGCAGCACGGCGGAGAAACCGTTGCTCACGCAGTCGGCCTGCCGCAACAAACGGGCGCCGCGCCAGACCAGCTCTTCGAAATCTTCGGCCGCCACACCGAGGCCGATCATCTGCGCATCCAGTGCCAGCTCCTGCGGCGCGCCTTGCAGCAACTTCAGCAAGGCTTCGGCGGAACCGGCGCGACGCAGGGCCTGGCCCAGGTCAGTCTCGCCGAGGGCGCGAGTGAGCAATTGCAACAGGCGCAGATGCTCATCGGATTTGGCGGCGATACCGATCGCCAGGTAAACGATATGACCATCTCCCCAGTCCACGCCATCGGGGAACTGCATCAGGCGCACACCGGTGGTGAACACCAGTTCGCGGGTTTCGGGCGTACCGTGGGGGATGGCAATACCTTGACCGAGAAAGGTCGAGCCCTGGGCTTCCCGCGCCTGCAATCCGGCGAGATACCCCTCGGCGACCAGGCCGTCGGCGACCAGATGCCGGGCGAGCAATTGCAGCGCTGCGGACTTATCCACAGCCGATTGGCCCATGGAAATCTGCTCTACAGTGAGCTCGAGCATGCTTTCTCCTTTTTGGCGCCTTCGGGCACCAGGTATTGTTTTGAATGAGTCAGCTTAGGCGCTTGGTCATCGCTTTTGGCGGTTTCACGGCAGAACCGGCCAAAGGCGCCTAAAACGTAGAAAATACGCTTGCTGAAACGTTTAATCTAGATCAATTGGCACGTTACTCGATATTGGCCCATCCTTGAAGTCCAACTTGTCGGATACGTTGCGACAATGGTCGCCTGCCTTAATCGGTTAGGATTGACGAAAATGTCGAGGCAATCTCGAAAAAACAAGGAAACAGCGGGTTGAAACTCAGTGATATCGCCCAGTTGGCCGGTGTGTCCGTCACCACCGCCAGCTATGTCATCAATGGCAAGGCCGAACAACAGCGCATCAGCAGCGCTACCGTCGAACGCGTGCGCGCGGTCGTCGAACAACATGGCTTCACGCCTAACCCACAGGCCGCCGGTTTGCGCAGCCGGCACACCCGCACATTGGGGTTCATTCTGCCGGATCTGGAAAACCCCAGTTACGCGCGAATCGCCAAGTTGCTGGAGCAAGGTGCGCGGGCCCGGGGTTATCAGTTGCTGATCGCCAGTTCCGACGATGCGCCGGACAGCGAACGGCAATTGCTGCAACTGTTCCGCGCTCGGCGCTGCGACGCACTGATCGTTGCCAGCTGCCTGCCGGCCGGCGACGACAGTTATCGCCAATTGCAGGCCAAGGGCATTCCGATCATCGCCATCGACCGGGTCATGGAACCCGAACATTTCTGCTCGGTAATCAGTGACGACCGCGAAGCCAGCCTGCAACTGACCCGCAGCCTGCTCGTTCCCTTGCCCAAACAGATCGCGCTGATCGGCGCCCGACCGGAGCTGAGCATCAGCCAGGAACGTTGCGCCGGCTTCAAAGAAGCGCTCGCCGGGTTCAACGGTGAGGTGCTGATCGAAGAAGGCGAGTCCTTCAGCCGCGAGTGCGGCAAACAATTGATGGAAGAGTTGCTGCAGCGCCTGGGCCATTTGCCCGATGCCCTGGTGACCACATCCTACGTGCTGCTTCAGGGCGTGTTCGACGCGCTGCACGACTTCCCGCTGAAAAACCGCCCGCTGCGCCTCGGCACTTTCGGCGACACCCAGCTGCTGGACTTCCTGCCGCTGCCGGTCAACGCCATGGCCCAGCAACACCAGTTGATCGCCGACAAGGCCCTCGCGCTGGCCCTGGCAGCCATCGAGCAGTCGGATTACCGGCCCGGCGTGCAGGCCATCGCGCGCACGTTCAAGCAGCGTATTCGCCAGGACTGAACCGTGGAGCTGATCGACACCCACACCCATCTGGATTTTCCGGACTTCGACGTCGACCGTCAGGCGCTGCTGGCCGAAAGCCGCGCCCTCGGGGTGCGGAGGATCGTGGTGCTGGGGGTTTACCGGGCCAACTGGCAGCGGGTCTGGGAGCTGGTGCAGAGTGATCCCGACCTGCACGCCGCGTTCGGTTTGCATCCGGTGTATCTGGACGATCATCGCCTTGAAGACTTGAGCGAACTCGGCGATTGGCTGACCCGCCTGGCCGGCCATCGGCAATTGTGCGCAGTCGGCGAGATTGGCCTGGACTACTTCATCGAAACCCTGGACCGCGGCCGCCAGCAGGCGTTGTTCGAGGCGCAATTGCAATTGGCGGCGGATTTCGCGCTTCCGGCATTGATCCATGTGCGGCGCAGCCATGCGGCGGTGATTGCCACGCTCAAACGCTTTCGCCTGAAACGGGCCGGCATCATCCACGCCTTCGCCGGCAGCAAGGAAGAAGCCCGGGAATACATCAAGCTGGGTTTCAAACTCGGCCTCGGCGGCGCCGCGACCTGGCCGCAGGCGCTGCGCATGCATCGCGTGCTCGGCGAACTGCCACTGGATTCTGTGGTGCTGGAAACCGACTCGCCGGACATGGCCCCAGCCATGTTCCCCGGCCAGCGCAACAGCCCGGCACACTTGCCGGCGATCTGCACTGCACTGGCCGACATCATGGCGATCAACCCCGAGCAATTGGCCGCGGCCAGTACGGCCAATGCCTGCGCGTTGTTTAACTGGTCATAACGGCCAGCACCCGCCAACTGTGGGAGCGGGCTTGCCCGCGAAGACGGCGGCACATTCAACATCAATGTGACTGAAAGATCGTTTTCGTCGGATCGCCGCCCGGAGCAAGCCCGCTCCCACAGGGTCCCGAGGAGCCTTTCAAACCCGGAATGCGCTGATCAACTGCTTCAACTCCACAACCTGGGCCGACAACGCCCGGCTGGCGTCTTCGGTCTGATGCGCACCTTCAGCGGTGCGCTCGCCGGCGCGATTGATCTCGACGATGTTCTGGTCGATGTCGTGGGCCACGGCGGTTTGCTGCTCCACGGCAGCGGCAATCTGCTGGTTCTGGTCGACGATCATGCCGACCGCTCCCAGGATATTTTCCAGCGCGCGCTGGACCTTCTCCGACTGCCCGACCGTGCCGCTGGCCATTTCATGGCTGGTGCCCATGGCCTTGACCGCCGCGCCGACACCGCCATGGAGCCTGGCGATCATCTGCTCGATCTCTTCGGTCGATTGCTGGGTTCGTTTGGCCAGGGTCCGGACTTCATCGGCTACCACGGCGAAACCACGGCCCTGCTCACCGGCCCGCGCTGCCTCGATGGCGGCATTGAGCGCCAGCAGGTTAGTCTGCTCGGCGATGCTCTTGATCACTTCGAGCACGCGGCTGATGGACTGGCTGTCGCTGGCCAGTTGGTTGATCACCAGTACCGATTGATCGATCTCGCTGGCCAGCGCGGCAATGCTGCCTTGCTGAGACTCCACCAGACTGCGGCCACTGATGGTCTCATCGTTGACGCTGTGGGCACTGCTCACCGCCGCGGCGGCACTGCGCGCCACTTCCTGGGAAGTGGCCGACATCTGGTTCATGGCCGTGGCCACTTGTTCGATCTGCGTACGCTGCCCGGCGACGGCCTGATTGCTTTGCGCGGAAACGTTTTCCACTTGCCCGGCCTGACGCTCGACTTCGCTGACGGTCTGCCCCACTCGCTCGATCAGGTCATGGATCTTTTTCACAGTGCCGTTGAACACCTCGCCCAACTCCCCTAGCTCATCGCGGCTGTGGGCGCTGAAGGTCACGGTCATGTCGCCGGCCGCCACCTTGTCCATCACCGCCCCCAGGCGCTTGAGCGTGGTGCGGGTCGAAGCGTAGAACGCGCCGTAGAGATAAAAGATCAACACAAACACGACTGACAGCGCCACGGCCTGCAAGACCATGTGTGTACGGTTCTGTTCCAGGCGTTGCTGCAACTGCGGGCCCAGATACTTCAGGGTCGCTTCGTTGAGTTGGTAAGTCTGGTCCATCAGGACGCTGACTTGATCGTAAAAGCCCTGCCACGGCGCATCGAGGGTATCGGCCATGACCACTTGTTCTTCGAACAGCTCGCTGGCTTTCTTCAAGGATGCCCGGCTGCTATCGGCCTGAGCGGCCAGGTTATCGCGTGCGGCTTTGCTGGAACCCAAGGCATCCTGCAACTTCAGGCCATACTCGGCCTGGAGCTTTTCAATCTGTGCCAGCAATTCATCGAAACGGGTACTCGAAGCCGAGTTGATGAACCCCTGCCCCAACGAATAAGACCCCATTGCCCGACCTTCGCCCAGGATCTGGGTGACCCGTGGCGTGACGAGGGTGACGAGCTCGCTCAACTGACGCATGTCGCTCTGGTTGTCGCGACTGAGGCCGGACTGGCTGGTGATGAGCTGGCTGAAAATCTGTGCGCTGCCCACCAGCTTGCCGATCAAGGCACTTTTGCTTTGCAGGGAGTTTTCCGTTTGCTGGGCCTTGAACGCGGCGATCATTTCATCGCGTTTGCCATCAAACACCGCGACCTGCTCCGGGTCGCTGGTCATCGCCGTCAGCCCTTGCAGGCGAGTCAGAATATTCTGCTCAAGGGCGCTGATCTTCGATTCGACATTGCCGGCCTTGCCGGATTGGCCGAGGCTGACATTGATCTGCACCAGATTGTTCAGGGTTTCCAGATCGCGCCGCAACGCCAGGCTGCTGCCCAACAGGTCGAGACTTTGCAGTTCGATGCGCGTGCCCTGGAATTCGCGGTAGGAGTCACGCACCAGATAGAAGTTGGTCACCAGCATCGGCACCAGGAACAGTACGCTGATCAGGCTGAACTTCATGCCGAAGCTCAGGCGGTTCATTAGTGCGACAGCGGGATAGAGCAAGCTCTTCACTGGATGTCTCCCTTCGATTTCTTATTTTTTTTATTGGCAGGCGCAGACAGGCGGCAGATAGCCACTATTCAGCGCTATCTCTGTATAACTTAAATCGGCAGAAGGTTTTGTAACTTAAGGTTAACGACAGGGCGAAGCACTTCGCACTAGTGATCGCCCTGTGGCTAAGGAGCTTGCTCTGAATGCAGCGTTAATGCAGGACCGTCCACAACGCAAAACCGGCATACCAGAGCACCGCGGCACGCAGCAGCAGCGCCCAGATGCGGTCCAGATTGTTGATACCTTCCACACCGGTCACCGGCG
Organism: Pseudomonas sp. KH_046_1; assembly: GCF_057839025.1. Classification (NCBI taxonomy): domain Bacteria; kingdom Pseudomonadati; phylum Pseudomonadota; class Gammaproteobacteria; order Pseudomonadales; family Pseudomonadaceae; genus Pseudomonas; species Pseudomonas sp. KH_046_1. Next base: position 877,172 of record NZ_CM174481.1, on the reverse strand, counting down.
CCGGAATTTCACCGGCCACCAGCCCGACTTTCACGATCAATTGAGCGGCGCTGATGTTCCAGTTCAGCAGCTCATGCAGCATGACCCGACTGACCGCGACAAAATTGCCGACCAACGCCAGGCTCGCCGCCAGCAGACGCACCGGCAACCAGTCGAAGGCGTGACGCAGTTGCCCGGCGCGCTCGACCACCGCCGGGTTTTTCCCGTGTTCTTCGGCCAGCGCCAGCAACCGATAACTCAGCGCCGCGACGGGACCCAACAGGAAGTACCAGAAAATCACCGCGAAAAAGCTCTGGTAGGCCTCCCACAACAAATGTCCTTCGACCTGTTCCAGCAGCTGCTCGCCACTGTCTGCGCAGATATCCAGATCGCGCTGGGCGACATGGGCCGCGGCCTGCAGGTCCTCCCGACGCCAGGCATCGCGGAACGGCCCGAGATCGCCCAGCAGATCACCGCGCCCCAGGCTGTAGATCACCACCAGCAAATGGATCGGCAACGCCAGCAACCCGTAGGCCACCGGTTCGATGACCAGCAGCAGCAAACCCAGCAACGCCACTGGCAACAAGACCATTACCGACAACACCAGCCATGGCCGGCCAGAAAATCGCGGGCTGGCCTCAAGCTTGTTCAGCTCGTGTATCCAGCCGCTGTCTCGCTGAACCCGATGACGCAAGGCCGAGAACTTCTCGATCCACACCGCCAACAGCAACACCAGAAAACTCATCGTCCTTCCTCTTGTGCCAGGGCGGCACGATAGCGTGCCCAGTCGAACGCCGGCCCTGGATCGGTTTTGCGCCCCGGAGCAATGTCGCTGTGCCCGCAGATGCGCTCTGTAGTGATCGCCGTGAACGCCTGCTGCAACTGGCGGGTCAGGGCTGTCAATGCGCTGTACTGCGCATCGGTGAACGGCAGATCATCCGTGCCTTCGAGCTCGATGCCCACGGAAAAATCGTTACAGGTTTCCCGCCCCTCGAAGCTCGAGACACCCGCATGCCACGCACGCTCAAGACATGAAACAAACTGGGTGACGGTACCGTCACGCTCGATCAGAAAGTGCGCCGACACCCGCAAATCCGCGACCCCTTCAAAATAGGGGTGTTCGGTGACATCCAGACGATTCTGGAAAAATTCCTGCACCTTGCCGGTGGCGAACTGCGCCGGCGGCAGACTGATGTTGTGAATCACCAGCAGGGAAATTTCGCCTGCGGGGCGCGCATTGAAGTTGGGTGAGGGGCAGACATGCACACCCTGTATCCAACCGCTCGCGGGGTCCAACTGCATACATATTCCTTCAGCGGCGACTGTGTTGGCACAGTATGCCGCGATAATCCCCCGGGGCGCGATCCCTTGCCATGTTTGAGGCGCTGGAGGTTGCCGATCTCAAACAGGCGTTTGTTCAGAATCGACGGTCAACGCCGACAACGGCAGGGATTCGACCAAATGCAGGCGCCAGCACCAACGTAACGCTCTGATGCCTTGGGTTGGTCCGTGCCATGGCCCTATAATCGAGCCACTTTGTTTGTGGAGTCCGTTATGCCGAATCTACGTCTCGCCGATCTGACCGCCGAAATCGAAGCCAACGTGCGCCGTGCGTTGCGTGAAGACATCGGCAGCGGCGACATCACCGCGCAGTTGATACCGGCCGAACGCCTGGCCAAAGCGACCATCATTACCCGTGACGCGGCCGTCATCAGCGGCACCGCCTGGGTGGATACCGTGTTTAGGCAACTGGACCCACGGGTGGCGGTGCACTGGCAGGTTGCCGATGGTGAACGGGTGACGCCCAATCAGGTGCTGTTCCACCTCGAAGGCCCTGCGCGCTCGCTGCTGACCGGCGAACGCAGCGCCCTGAACTTCCTGCAATTGCTCTCCGGTGTGGCGACCCGCGCGCAATACCTGGCGGACTTCGTGGCCGAGACTCAGGTCAAGCTGCTCGACACCCGCAAAACCTTGCCGGGGCTGCGCCTGGCGCAAAAGTACGCCGTGACCTGCGGCGGTTGCCACAACCACCGCATCGGCCTGTATGACGCCTTCCTGATCAAGGAAAACCATATCGCCGCCAGTGGCGGCATCGCGCAGGCCATCGCCGCCGCGCACAAGATCGCGCCGGGCAAACCGGTCGAGATTGAAGTGGAAAGCCTGGATGAACTCAAAGAAGCGCTGGCGGCCGGTGCCGACATCATCATGCTCGACGAACTGAGCCTGGACGACATGCGCGAAGCCGTGCGCCTGAATGCCGGTAAAGCCAAGCTGGAGGCCAGCGGCGGGATCAACGAAAGCACGTTGCTGCCGATTGCACAGACCGGGGTGGATTACATTTCGATCGGTGCGATGACCAAGGATGTGAAGGCTGTAGACCTTTCGATGCGCCTGAGCATCTGATCGCTCTCGTGCAATGAAAAACGCCAGCCCCATTGAGGCTGGCGTTTTTGTTCAAACCACCAGATTGTTCATCTCGCAGTACTCTTCCCACTCGACACCTAGCACCTCGGCCGCTTCTTTATGCAGCTTCAGACGTTCTGTCTCGTACTCTTCCGGTGTCGAGGTGTACTTGAGGCTCAACTCCCACGGCTGCAAGCCCTGGGCTTCGGCTTCATCCTCGAACGCCCACTGAATCTGGTCCTTCTGATCATCGGCACTCAGGTCCTTGATCTCTTCCATCAGATCCGGCACATCCAGCACGTACTTCTTCAGTGCTTCTTCGTGTCTGGCTTCTTGGCTCAATTCTTTTGTTGTCATGTCGTTCTCGTTGATCGGGGGAATGGAAGATGGATCTGGATCATCAAGGATCTCTCTGACGCAAAAAACCGTATGAAGCACGGCTTGTCTGGCCTTCAGAACCATTCGGGATCATCTGAAAACAGGGTATCACTGGTGCCCGAGACAGGAATCGAACCTGCGACCTTCGCGTTACGAGTGCGCTGCTCTACCGGCTGAGCTACACGGGCGGTGGGCTAAACCTAGCACTGACTTCAGGGGCAGGCAACTTCCGCAACGTCTCAATTTCCTGCAGACAAAAAAATGCCCCACAGCTTTCACTGCGGGGCATTTTCTACAACGTTGAAGCGGTCAGGCGTGAGGCGTAATTAAACGCCCGAAGCCTTGGCTGCTGCCACGTCTTTGATGGACAGCTTGATACGGCCGCGGTTGTCCACGTCCAGTACCAGTACTTCCACTTCCTGGCCTTCTTTCAGGATGTCGGTCACTTTCTCAACGCGAGCGTCGCTCAGCATGGAAATGTGAACCAGACCGTCCTTGCCCGGCAGGATGTTGACGAATGCGCCGAAGTCGACGATGCGCTCAACCTTGCCGACGTAGATCTTGCCGATCTCGGCTTCAGCGGTGATGCCCAGAACGCGCTGACGAGCAGCTTCTGCCGCTTCCTTGGTTTCGCCGAAGATCTTGATCGAACCGTCGTCTTCGATGTCGATCGAAGCCTTGGTTTCTTCACAGATCGCACGAATGGTCGCGCCGCCTTTACCGATGACATCACGGATTTTGTCGGTGTCGATTTTCATCGCGATCATGGTCGGAGCGTTGGCCGACAGTTCGGTACGCGACTGGCCAATGATCTGGTTCATCTGGCCGAGGATGTTCAGGCGCGCTTCCAGGGCTTGGCCCAGAGCGATCTCCATAATTTCTTCGGTGATGCCCTTGATCTTGATGTCCATCTGCAGCGCGGTGACGCCTTTGGCGGTACCGGCTACCTTGAAGTCCATGTCACCCAGGTGGTCTTCGTCACCCAGGATGTCGGTCAGGACGGCGAATTTCTCGCCTTCTTTAACCAGACCCATGGCGATACCGGCAACCGGCGCCTTCATCGGCACACCAGCATCCATCAGGGCCAGGGAAGCGCCGCAAACGGAAGCCATCGAGCTCGAACCGTTGGATTCGGTGATTTCCGAAACAACGCGGATGGTGTACGGGAACACGTCGGCGGCAGGCAGCATGGCCGAAACCGAACGACGGGCCAGACGGCCGTGACCGATTTCACGACGACCAGCGCCACCCATGCGACCACACTCGCCTACCGAGAACGGAGGGAAGTTGTAGTGCAGCATGAACGGGTCTTTCTTCTCGCCTTCCAGGGTGTCCAGCAGCTGTGCATCACGGGCAGTACCCAGAGTTGCAACGACCAGAGCCTGGGTTTCGCCACGGGTGAACAGAGCCGAACCGTGGGTTTTTGGCAGGACGCCGACTTCGATGTTCAACGGACGTACGGTCTTGGTGTCGCGACCGTCGATACGTGGCTTGCCGTTAACGATGTTTTCGCGAACGGTGCGGTATTCGATTTCGCCGAAAGCCGCTTTGACTTCGCTGGAAGAAGGCTGGCCTTCTTCACCGGACAGCTTGGCAACGACCTGGTCCTTCAACTCGCCCAGGCGAGCGTAACGGTCGGCCTTGACGGTGATGGTGTAGGCCTGGGAGATCGCTTCGCCGAACTCGGCACGGATAGCGCCCAGCAGTTCGGTGGCTTCTGGCGCAGGAGCCCAGGTCCAGGTTGGCTTGGCAGCTTCAGCGGCCAGTTCTTTAACAGCGTTGATCACAACCTGGAACTCGTCGTGAGCAAACAGTACCGCGCCCAGCATCTGGTCTTCGGTCAGCTCTTTGGCTTCCGATTCAACCATCAGCACAGCGTCCGAAGTACCGGCAACGACCATGTCCAGGCTCGAAGCAGCTTGCTGCTCGTAGGTCGGGTTCAGCAGGTAGCCGGTGCTTTCGTGGAACGCAACGCGGGCAGCGCCGATCGGGCCATCGAAAGGAATCCCGGAGATAGCCAGGGCAGCCGAGGTACCGATCATCGCAGCGATGTCCGGATCGGTCTTCTTGCTGGTGGAAACGACGGTGCAGACAACCTGCACTTCGTTCATGAAGCCTTCCGGGAACAGCGGACGGATCGGACGGTCGATCAGTCGGGAAGTCAGGGTTTCTTTCTCGGAAGGACGGCCTTCGCGCTTGAAGAAACCGCCAGGGATCTTACCGGCAGCGTAAGTCTTTTCCTGGTAGTGAACAGACAGAGGGAAGAAGCCCTTGCCTGGATCGGCTTGTTTTGCACCGACTACGGTCACCAATACGCTGACGTCGTCGTCAACGGTGACCAATACTGCGCCGGAGGCCTGACGGGCGATACGGCCAGTCTCGAGGGTAACGGTCGACTGACCGAACTGGAATTTTTTGATTACCGGGTTCACGGTGTCCTACCTTCATTGTGGCTCTTGGGGAACTGGTTTCTTGCGAAATTCTTGGGCAACGCCGGGAGTCGGCCCGACTGGTTTGTCCAGGTGTAACTCAGGTAAAGCAGGTATCCAGATAAAACTTGAGGCTGGGAGCCTGCCATGCGCCGGCGGGAAACCCGCTGGTGCACGACAGACAACCAACCTCTAGCGCAATCGCTTATTAGCGACGCAGACCCAGGCGACCGATCAGAGTCTGATAGCGACCCAGATCCTTGCCTTTCAGGTAGTCCAGCAGCTTACGACGCTGGTTTACCATGCGGATCAGACCACGACGGGAGTGGTGGTCTTTACCGTTGGCCTTGAAGTGACCTTGCAGCTTGTTGATGTTGGCGGTCAGCAGTGCAACTTGCACTTCTGGCGAACCAGTGTCACCAACAGCTTGCTGGTAGTCAGCAACGATTTGAGCTTTTTCTTGAACGTCGAGAGCCATGAGGCAATCCTTTTATCAGGAAACTGTTTCAGAAAAACAGTTTCAACAGGCCAGGGACAAATCCCTGTATCTAAAAATGAGTAGTGACCGTGCCTGTTAACAGCCACCCTCGCCGACCTGCTGTTACACAGGCCGGTTCCGGTCATTCTGACCGAATCAAACGACGCGGCGCGATGCGCCCGTCTTCGCTCACTTCACCGATACCGATGAAGCGACCATTGTGATCCTGTACCCGCACCATGCCGAACTTCGGAGCATCCGGGGCACGTACCGGCTGGCCGTTGAGCCAGTAGAACGCGCTCGCTTCCGAGAACTGCAGCAGAGGCCAATCCAGCAGGCCGCTGTCCGATGGCATCAGGAAGCGATCGACCGCTTCGTTGCCGCCTTCGGCATGTACCGCTTCCAGCTCTTCGAGGGTAACTGTCTGCGCCAGGGTGAATGGCCCGGCCTGGGTACGTCGCAGTTCTGCAACGTAAGCGCCACAACCGAGTTGCTCACCAATATCCTCCACCAGGGTGCGGATATAGGTGCCTTTAGTGCAATCCACCGCCAGCCGCGCAGTATCACCTTCGAAGGCCAGCAATTCCAAGCGCGTAATAGTAACAGAACGCGGTTCGCGCTCCACTACTTCGCCTGCACGAGCCAGCTTGTACAGCGGCTGGCCATCGCGCTTGAGTGCCGAGTACATCGGCGGTATCTGACTGATTTGCCCACGAAATTTTGGCAGTACAGCCTCGATATCGGAGCGACCAACGGTCACCGGGCGCTCCTGCAAAATCTCACCTTCGGCATCCGCCGTGGTGGTGGTCTTGCCCAGTTGCGCCAGGGTTTCATAACCCTTGTCGGAATCGAGCAGGTATTGCGAGAACTTGGTGGCCTCACCGAAGCACAACGGCAACACGCCGGTGGCCAAGGGATCGAGACTGCCGGTGTGCCCGGCCTTCTCGGCATTGAGCAACCAGCGAACCTTCTGCAAGGCCGCGTTGGAGGTGAACCCCAGCGGCTTGTCGAGCAGGATGATGCCACTGACGTTACGACGGATACGTTTGACCTGAGCCACCGATTACTCCTTGGTGTCTTCGGCTTCTGCCACAACCGGATGCTGATTGTCTTCAGCCACTGCGCGCTCGATCAATGCCGACAGATGCGCACCACGCACGACGCTTTCGTCGTAGTGGAAGTGCAGCTGAGGAACGCTACGCAGCTTCATCTCACGGGCCAACTGCATGCGCAGGAAACCGGCGGCAGAGTTCAGCACCTTGATGCTTTGGGCAATATCTTCGGCGCTGTCCTGCCCCATCACAGTGATGAAAATCTTGGCGTGACCGACGTCACGGCTGACTTCCACAGCGGTAATGGTGACCAGGCCGACGCGCGGGTCTTTGACTTCACGACGGATCAGTTGTGCCAGCTCGCGCTGCATCTGATCGCCGATACGCTGGGTACGGCTATATTCTTTTGCCATGTCTTGTTACCTGTAACTGCCCCACGGTGAAACCCGTGTGGTCTGAAAGCGGCAAACGCCCGGCCTGACAGAAGCCAGACCGGGCGTTGCGTTTAGAGTCCGGGTGACGAACTGCGCATTTGCATGCGGCGGCCCATCACGGCTCTTGAAGTGCGCGAGTTAGAGGCTGCGAGCAACCTGCACCTTCTCGAAGACTTCGATCTTGTCACCGACCTTGACGTCGTTGTAGCTCTTCACGCCGATACCGCATTCCATGCCGGCACGTACTTCGGAAGCGTCATCCTTGAAGCGGCGCAGGGATTCCAGCTCGCCTTCGAAGATAACGATGTCTTCACGCAGTACACGGATTGGACGGTTACGGTGCACAACACCTTCGATAACCATGCAACCGGCGATCGCGCCAAACTTCGGCGAACGGAACACGTCACGCACTTCGGCGATGCCCAGGATGTTCTCGCGAACATCGCTGCCGAGCATACCGGTCAGGGCTTTCTTGACGTCTTCGATGATGTCGTAGATCACGTTGTAGTAACGCATATCCAGACCTTCCTGCTCGACGATCTTGCGCGCGCCGGCATCGGCACGCACGTTGAAGCCGAACAGTACAGCGTTGGAGGCCAGTGCCAGGTTGGCGTCGGATTCGGTGATACCACCGACACCGCCACCCACTACACGCACTTGCACTTCGTCGTTACCCAGGCCGTTCAAGGCACCGTTCAACGCTTCCAACGAGCCACGGACGTCGGATTTGAGGACGATGTTGAGCGTCTTCTTCTCTTCCTGGCCCATGTTTTCGAAGATGTTTTCCAGCTTGCCGGCGTGAGCGCGAGCCAGCTTGACTTCGCGGAACTTGCCTTGACGGAACAGAGCCACTTCACGGGCTTTCTTCTCGTCGGCAACCACGCTCATCTCGTCGCCAGCATCCGGAGTACCGTCCAGGCCGAGGATCTCGACAGGGATGGCCGGACCGGCTTCCTTGATTGACTTGCCGTTCTCGTCGAGCATGGCGCGAACGCGACCATAGTTCGAACCGACCAGGACCATGTCGCCCTGACGCAGGGTACCGTCTTGAACCAGAACGGTAGCCACCGGACCACGGCCCTTGTCGAGACGGGATTCAACCACGACGCCACGGCCAGGAGCCGATGGAGTTGCAGTCAGTTCCAGAACTTCGGCTTGCAGCAGTACCGCTTCGAGCAGTTCGTCGACGCCAGTACCCATCTTCGCCGAGACCGGTACGAACGGAGTGTCACCACCCCACTCTTCCGACGTCACGCCGTGAACCGACAGTTCGCTACGGATGCGATCGAGATCGGCGCCCGGCTTGTCGATCTTGTTCACCGCCACGACCAGCGGAACACCCGCAGCCTTGGCATGCTGAACAGCTTCAATGGTCTGCGGCATCACGCCGTCGTCCGCTGCAACCACCAGGATCACGATATCGGTCGCCTTGGCACCACGGGCACGCATTGCGGTAAACGCAGCGTGACCAGGGGTGTCGAGGAACGTCACCATGCCACGGTCGGTTTCAACGTGGTACGCGCCGATGTGCTGGGTGATACCACCGGCTTCGCCAGCAGCTACCTTGGCACGACGGATATAGTCGAGCAGGGAAGTCTTACCGTGGTCAACGTGGCCCATTACGGTCACGACTGGTGCACGGGAAACTGCCTCGCCTTCAAACTTCAGGGACTCGGCCAGGGAATCTTCCAGGGCGGTGTCGCTGACCAGGGTCACTTTGTGGCCCAGCTCTTCAGCCACCAGCTGGGCAGTTTCCTGATCCAGTACCTGGTTGATGGTCGCTGGAGTACCCAGTTTGAACATGAACTTGATGATTTCAGCAGCCTTCACCGACATCTGCTGGGCGAGGTCGCCAACAGTGATGGTTTCGCCGATCTTCACTTCGCGCACGACAGGGCCGGTTGGGCTCTGGAAACCGTGGGCGTTGCGCTTCTTCAGCTTGGCCTTGCCGCGACCACCACGACGGAAGCCATCGCTTTCTTCGTCGGTAGTACGTGGGGCAACGCGTGGAGCCGGAGCCTTTTCCTTGACCGAAGCACGATGCGGAGCGTTTTTGCGCTCGCCATCGCCGCTACCGCGACGATTGCTGTCGTCGGCACGTGGCTTGTCCGGACGACGCTGTTCGTCACGCTTGCGGGTATCGGCCGCAGGAGCCGGAGCAGCCGCCACAACCGGTGCGCTTTCGCGAACTGGCTCGGCCACCACAGCAGACGCTGCAACAGGTACGACTTGAGCGGTCGGCGCAGCAGGCTGGCGACGCGCGTCTTCTTCGGCGCGACGCTTGGCTTCTTCTTCAGCCTTCTGACGAGCAGCATTTTCTACTGCGCGACGTTCATCCAGTTCACGCTTGCGCTCGGCTTCGATTTCTTCCGGGCTGCGCTGTACGAAGACTTTCTTCTTGCGTACTTCAACGCTGATGCTTTTGCTGCCAGCAACACGCAGGGTGCTGGTGGTTTTACGCTGCAGCGTAATCTTGCGTGGTTCTTCCACTTTCGCCTTGTGGCTGCTTTTCAAGTGAGTCAGCAACGATTGCTTCTCACTGTCAGTCACATGTTCTTCGGCGGCGGTGTGCGGCAGACCTGCCTCACGCATCTGCTGCAACAGGCGCTCTACCGGTGTTTTGACCTCATCGGCCAGTTGTTTCACCGTGACTTGCGTCATGCATTTCTCTCCTCAGGCCGCGCCTAATTACTCGAACCAGTGGGCTCGGGCGGCCATGATCAACTTGCCGGCACGATCATCGTCAATGCCGTCGATGTCGAGCAGGTCGTCAATAGACTGCTCGGCCAGGTCTTCGCGGGTAATTACGCCGCGCACCGCCAGTTCCATCGCCAAATCCTTGTCCATACCCTCAAGCGAGAGCAGGTCTTCGGCCGGATGGGCGTCTGCCAGCTTTTCCTCAGTAGCGATGGCTTTGGTCAACAAACGATCCTTGGCACGAGCGCGAAGCTCGTTGACGGTATCTTCGTCAAAGCCGTCGATGTTGAGCATTTCTTCCAACGGTACGTAGGCAATCTCTTCCAGGCTGGTGAAGCCTTCGTCCACCAGCACCTGTGCCAGATCTTCGTCGACTTCCAGCTCGTCGATGAAGTTGCGCAGGATGTCGCCGGTTTCCGCTTGCTGTTTAGCCTGGATGTCCGATTCGGTCATCACGTTCAGGGTCCAGCCAGTCAACTGGCTAGCCAGACGCACGTTCTGACCACCGCGACCGATGGCCTGAGCCAGATTGTCTGCGCCAACGGCGATGTCCATTGCGTGGGCATCTTCGTCAACGATAATTGCCGCAACCTCGGCCGGGGACATGGCGTTGATCACGAACTGAGCCGGGTTGTCGTCCCACAGAACGATGTCAACACGCTCACCGCCCAACTCACCCGACACTGCCTGGACGCGCGAACCGCGCATACCGATGCAAGCGCCCTGCGGGTCAATGCGTTTGTCCTTGGAGCGAACAGCGATCTTGGCGCGCGAACCCGGATCACGGGACGCAGCCATCACTTCGATCAGGCCTTCGGCAATTTCCGGCACTTCGATGCGGAACAACTCGATCAGCATTTCCGGCGCGGTGCGCGACAGGATCAACTGCGGGCCGCGGTTCTCGGTGCGGATTTCCTTGAGCAGCGCACGCAGACGCACGCCAACCCGGAAAGTTTCGCGAGAAATGATGTCTTCGCGGGCCAGCAACGCTTCAGCGTTGTTGCCCAGATCAACGATCACGTTGTCGCGGGTGACTTTTTTCACGGTGCCGGAGATGATTTCACCCAGGCGCTCGCGGTAAGCGTCAACAACCTGAGCGCGCTCGGCTTCGCGAACTTTCTGCACAATGACTTGCTTGGCAGTCTGTGCAGCAATGCGGCCGAACTCGATGGACTCGATTTTCTCTTCTACGACATCACCGACCTTGGCGCCAGGATGCGTTTCGGCAACCTTGCTCGGCCAGGTTTCGATGGCCGGATCGTCCAGGTCTGCTTCTTCGACGACCGTCCAGCGACGGAATGTCTCGTATGCACCCGTGTGGCGATTGATTTCCACACGCAGATCAACTTCGTCTTCGAAACGCTTTTTGGTAGCAGTGGCCAGAGCCAGCTCCAGCGCTTCAAAAATAACGTTTGCCGGTACGCCCTTTTCATTGGATACCGACTCAACAACCAGCAGTACTTCTTTGCTCATCGTACGCCTCGCCTTTCGCAAGCCATTGGATCCGCGGGATCCGCAGTATCTGGCACGCCTCAGTCAAAACTGGGAATAATGTTGGCCTTGTCGATCATATCGATCGGCAACAGGAACTCATGGTCTTCTACCTGCACCACGACATCCTGCTCTTCTACGCCGCGCAGAAGGCCCTGAAAGTTGCGTCGTCCTTCAAAAGGCGAGCGCAGCTTGATCTTCACTTGTTCACCGGCAAATTTTGCAAACTGCTCAAGAGTGAACAGCGGGCGTTCCATGCCAGGCGAGGAAACTTCAAGGGTGTATTCAACGGAGATTGGATCTTCAACATCCAGCACACCGCTGATCTGACGGCTGACGATGGCGCAATCGTCCACCAGCACGCCGCCTTCTTTATCGATATAAACGCGCAACATCGAGTGACGACCCTGAGCCGAAAACTCGATACCCCAGCATTCATAGCCTAGGGCCACGACCACCGGGGCCAGCAAGGCCTGCAACTCTTCTAGCTTGCTCGACACCTGAACCCCCTAGTGCATGTATGTGCATGCTATGCAAAATAAAAAAATGGGCGAAACGCCCATCCTTGAAACGCCGTCGAACAGCGGCGTTGAAAGTGTCCAGCTAACAAAAAGCCCCTTAAAAGGGGCTCCTTAAACTGGTTGCGGGGGCCGGATTTGAACCGACGACCTTCGGGTTATGAGCCCGACGAGCTACCAGACTGCTCCACCCCGCGACAAAGCTGGGGCGGAAGTATACGACCGATCCCCTACAGGGTCAATGTAACCTTCCACCTGCAAGAAAGCCCGCAACAGCGGGCTCTCCTGACTAATTGGTACCGAGAAGGGGACTCGAACCCCTACACCCTATGGGCACAACCACCTCAAGGTTGCGTGTCTACCAATTCCACCACCTCGGCAATACTACGTTTGAAACTCTTCTTACTTCTGCTCTTGAGCTGGAGGTACGTCAGTCGCTGGAGTAGCCGACTTTTGCTCTTGAAGCACCGGGACATCATCAGAAGCCGGTTGTTGCTTTGGAACTTCCAGTACCGCTGGATTTGGGAGACCTACTTGAGTCAGCTGTTCAGCCTTCTCTTTAGCAAAGTAACCTAACCCCAAGCTGGTTATGAAAAAACCTGCGGCAAGTATAGCAGTAAACTTACTAAGAAAGGTAGAGGAACCTTGGCTTCCGAACACAGTATTTGAAGCACCTGCTCCGAAAGACGCGCCAGCATCTGCACCTTTACCCTGCTGCAGCAAAACCAGAGCTACTACGCCCAATGCACCCAGCAGATGAAAAACGACTACGACTGTTTCCAGCATTTTTTCAGTTTCCCGCGGCGCGACAAATCGCACCGAACTCATCTGCATTCAGGGAAGCCCCACCAATCAGGCCCCCATCGATATCCGGCATGCCGAACAGTTCGACCGCATTGGCCGCCTTCACGCTGCCGCCGTATAGAAGCCGCACACCTTGCGCGACTTCAGAATTCTCTGCCGCCAACTGGGCGCGGATGGCTGCGTGCACATCCTGCGCCTGTTGTGGCGTTGCAGTCAGCCCGGTGCCAATGGCCCAGACCGGCTCGTAAGCGATCACCGCCTTGGCAAAGGCACCGACACCCAGCTCCTCAATGATACTGCCCAGCTGACGCGAGACAACCTCAAGAGTCTTTCCGGCTTCACGCTGCTCAAGGGTTTCCCCTATGCACAACACCGGAATCAAGCCACATGCCTGTGCCGCTGCGAACTTGCGGATCAGCATTCCGTCCTGCTCGCCCATGATCTGGCGGCGTTCGGAGTGCCCGACAAGCACCAGGGAACAACCTGCATCCACCAACTGACTCGGTGCAACTTCACCGGTCAACGCACCTTGTCCGGATTCCACCGCAGAATTCTGCGCGCCGACCGAAATCGACTTTCCTTCCAGACCATCAATCACTTGATTGATATGCAGGCAAGGCGGGAATACCGCAACATCAACATCGCTCGGCAAGACCAAGTCACGAAGGCCGTTGATCAGCTCAGCGACGCTGGCGCGGGTACCGTGCATCTTCCAGTTACCAGCTACCATAGGGCGACGCATGCTGTACCTCGTCGGTCAAAGTGGGCGCAGATGTTACCCAACACAATCATGGCTGGCAAGCCGAATTCAGGCAGAAACTTCAGTAACCAGTTTTGCCAGCTCTTCGGCATAGCCACGAACCTGCGTTTCGTCTTCGCCTTCGACCATCACACGCACCAGTGGTTCGGTTCCGGACTTGCGCAACAGCACACGCCCCCGGCCTGCCATGGCCTTGGTCACACGTTCGCTGGCTTCCTTGACCGACGGATGGTCGAGTGGGCTTGCGCCGCCACCGAAACGCACATTGATCAGCACCTGAGGGCACTTGCGCAGCGCCTGACGCGCTTCAGCCAAACCTTGCCCACGAGCTTTCAACGCCTTCAGCACCTGCAACGCGGCGATAATCGCATCACCAGTGGTGGTGTAATTGAAGCAAACGATATGACCCGAATTTTCGCCACCGACCAGCCAGTTGCGCTCCAGCAGATCAGCAATCACATAACGATCACCAACATTGGCGCGGACAAATGGAATCGCCAGGTCGGCCAAGGCCAACTCCAATCCCAGATTGCTCATCAATGTACCGACTACACCACCTTGCAGCTTGTCTCGCTCATGCAGGTCGCGAGCAATGATGAACAGCAACTCATCACCATCGACGATCGCCCCCGTGTGATCCACCATCAACACCCGGTCACCATCACCATCGAAGGCGATACCCAGATCGGCGTGTTCAGCCAGCACAGCGGCCTGCAGTTGCCCCATATGGGTCGAGCCGCAGTTGTCATTGATATTCAAACCATTGGGCTGCGCGGACAAGACCACGACTTCGGCACCCAACTCACGAAACACACTCGGCGCCACTTTATAGGTCGCACCATGGGCGCAGTCGATCACAATCTTGAGGCCGGTAAAGCTGGTACCGGTCGGCACACTGCTCTTGCAGAATTCGATATACCGACCCGACGCGTCATTGATTCGCGACACCTTGCCGATCTTGCTCGACTCAACCACAGTCATTGGGGTATCGAGCAACTCTTCGATCATGTGTTCGACTTCATCCGGCAGCTTGGTGCCATTGCCGGAGAAGAACTTGATGCCATTGTCATCATGCGGATTGTGCGACGCACTGATCACGATGCCAGCCTCGGCATGAAAGGTACGCGTCAGGTAGGCAATAGCCGGGGTCGGCATAGGCCCAAGGAGCATCACATCAGCACCTGCCGACGTCAGCCCTGCTTCAAGCGCAGACTCGAACATGTAGCCGGAGATCCGGGTGTCCTTACCTACCAATACCTTGCAGGCGCCCATCTTGCGGAACGCCATACCTGCAGCCCAGCCGAGCTTGAGCATGAAATCAGGAGTAATCGGGTATTCACCGACACGCCCACGAATACCATCGGTGCCAAAATATTTTTTGCTCATAAGTGCTCCATCATTCTTATTCGGCTGATTCCACTGCGGCAATCATCCGCACCACATCCATTGTTTCGGCTACATCATGGACGCGCAATATACGCGCACCCTTCGCTGAAGCCAGCGCCGCGAGCGCCAAACCACCATACAGTCGATCCCCCACCGGGCGATTCAACGCCTGACCAATCATGCTCTTTCGCGAAACCCCGACCAACAGGGGTCGCCCCAAGGCATGCAGGGCCTCCATATGCTTGAACAAACTCAGATTGTGCTGCAAGGTTTTGGCGAAGCCAAAGCCGGGGTCAAGAATGATCCGCTCGGCCGCAATTCCCACCAATGAACACTGATGCATGCGCTCGGCGAGAAACTCACCGACTTCCCTTGTAACGTCGTGATACTGCGGATTGTCCTGCATATCGCCTGGCTCTCCAAGCATATGCATCAGGCAAACCGGTAACCCGGTGGCCGCCGCGGCATCCAGGGCACCATCGCGACGCAACGAACGCACGTCATTGATCAACCCGGCACCCAGGCGCGCAGTTTCACGCATGACGGCTGGTGTGGAGGTGTCGACCGAGATGATGACGTCCAGTTCGCGACTGATGCGCTCGACAATGGGCGCTACGCGCTCCAACTCTTCCAGTGGCGACACCGCCCTGGCACCAGGACGGGTAGATTCGCCACCGACATCGATCAGCGTCGCGCCGGCCGCCACCATGGCCTCAGCGTGGCGCATGGCCGCGTCGAGCTGGCTGTATTGGCCACCATCGGAGAAAGAATCAGGAGTGACATTGAGAATACCCATGACATGCGTCTGGGCCAAATCAAGAACCCGGTTGCCGCAAGGCAACCGGGTCGAGGACTGAACAGAAGTCATTTCAAACCTTATACGTCAGCAGCAGGACCACCGATCGGTGTTTCCGGACGCTCATCCTGCACCACCGGCGGGGTGCCGGAAGTACCCGTGCCACCCGACCAGTCGCGCGGCTCGCGAGGCGGACGACCCGCCATGATGTCGTCGATCTGCTCGGCATCGATCGTTTCGTACTTCATCAAGGCATCGGCCATCGCATCGAGCTTGTCACGGTTGTCCGTGAGAATCTGCTTCGCCGTGCCGTAGCACTGATCGATGATGCTGCGCACTTCGGAGTCGATCAGCTTGGCTGTCTCACCAGAGAAGCTTGCACTCTGACCGCCACCGCCGCGACCGAGGAACACTTCACCCTCTTCTTCGGCGTACATCAACGGACCGAGTTTTTCCGAAAGACCCCACTTGGTCACCATGTTCCGCGCAATCTGACTGGCGCGCATGATGTCGTTGGAGGCACCAGTGGTCACGCCATCGAAGCCCAAGGTCATTTCTTCAGCGATACGACCGCCGTACAGCGAGCAGATCTGGCTGATCAACGCACGCTTGGACAGGCTGTAACGATCTTCTTCCGGCAGGAACATGGTCACACCCAGCGCACGACCGCGCGGGATGATCGACACCTTGTACACCGGATCATGCTCAGGCACGACACGACCCACGATGGCGTGGCCCGCTTCGTGATAAGCCGTGTTCTGCTTTTCTTTCTCGGACATGACCATGGACTTGCGCTCAGCGCCCATCATGATCTTGTCTTTCGCCAGTTCGAATTCTTTCATCTCGACGATGCGCTTGCCGGCACGGGCAGCGAACAACGATGCCTCGTTCACCAGGTTGGCCAGGTCAGCACCGGAGAAGCCTGGAGTACCACGAGCGATCACGCCCGGGGCAACGTCGTCGCCCATCGGCACTTTGCGCATGTGAACCTTGAGAATCTGTTCGCGACCACGGATGTCCGGCAGACCGACCACAACCTGACGGTCGAAACGGCCCGGACGCAGCAACGCAGGGTCCAGTACATCAGGACGGTTGGTCGCGGCAATCACGATGATGCCGTCATTCATTTCAAAGCCGTCCATCTCAACCAGCAACTGGTTGAGCGTCTGCTCGCGCTCGTCGTGACCACCACCCATGCCAGCACCACGATGGCGACCGACCGCATCGATTTCGTCGATGAAGATGATGCATGGAGCGTGTTTCTTGGCCTGTTCGAACATATCGCGAACACGACTGGCACCCACACCGACGAACATCTCGACGAAGTCGGAACCGGAAATGGTGAAGAACGGCACTTTGGCTTCGCCGGCAATCGCCTTGGCAATCAAGGTTTTACCAGTACCAGGAGGACCGACCATCAGCACGCCACGAGGAATGCGACCGCCCAAACGCTGGAACTTGCCCGGATCACGCAGAAACTCGACCAGCTCGCCAACTTCTTCCTTGGCTTCGTCGCAACCGGCAACGTCAGCCAAAGTGGTTTTGACCTGATCTTCGGAGAGCAGGCGTGCCTTGCTCTTGCCGAAGCTCATCGGCCCGCCCTTGCCACCGGCACCGCCCTGCATCTGCCGCATGAAGAACATGAACACGGCGATGATCACGAGGATCGGGAAGCTGGCGACCAGAAGCTGAGTCCAGATGGATTGCTGTTCAGGCTGCTTGCCTTCGACCACGACGTGGTTATCCACCAGGTCGCCGATCAGGCCGTTGTCCTGGATCGCCGGGCGAATGGTCTTGAAGCTGTCGCCATCGTTGCGTTTGCCGGTAATCACGTAGCCATCAACCGCCACGCGTTCGACCTTGCCATCCTTGACCTGCTGGATGAAGTCGGAATAGTTGAGGGTCTGCGGCTCGTTAGGGCTGGAGAAGTTGTTCATCACCGTCACCAGGACAGCCGCGATGATCAACCACAGGATCAGATTCTTTGCCATATCGTTCAATTAACTACCCTCTGAAGCAAGCTCCGCTACTGGCGCGCGCTTCGCATGATATTCACCGGCCTAACTTACTACATTACCTACAACTTGGCAGGCGCCGTCTGTAACCCTTTGTGAAACACTTCCTACACAATATTCGCTAATTCTGACAAGGCGTAATACAAAAATCCTATCGCCCCGATCGAAAATTCACTCAACCCTCACTGCGTCCGCGGAAACCACGGCCCAGCAAGTACTGCTCGCGAGAACGGTCGCGCGACGAGGTCGGCTTGCGCATCTGCACCTTCTCGAACTGCAGGCGAACGCTCTTGTGGAACTCGTCGAAGCCTTCGCCCTGGAAGATCTTGATCAAAAAATCACCACCGGGCTTCAATACCCGAGTCGAGAGATCCAGTGCCAACTCACACAGGAACATCGCTCGTGGCATGTCTACGGCCGGTAATCCACTCATATTGGGGGCCATATCGGAAATCACAAGGTCTACTTCCTTATTTCCGACGGCATTGAGGATCTGAGCCAGCACCGCATCCTCGGTAAAGTCCCCTTGAATGAAGGTCACGTCCGGGATGCTGTCCATTTCCAGAATGTCAGAAGCGATCAGTGTGCCCTGCCCACCAATCAGACGACTGGTCACCTGGGACCACCCACCGGGGGCCGCACCCAGGTCGATTACGCTCATGCCCGGGCGGATCAGACGGTCCTTTTCCTGGATCTCCAGCAGTTTGTAGCTGGCGCGGGAACGGTACCCGTCTTTTTGTGCCATTTTGACGAATGGGTCGTTGAAATGTTCTTGCAGCCACTTAAGGCTTGTCTTGGAACGGGCCACGGGCCACCTCGAAAATAAAACGGGTCGTGATTAACTGGGCGGTCCCGGACTCGCTCGGGTAAACTGGCCGCCGCTTTTTACAAGATCAGACGCAGGGGTCAGATTATGCCGCTCACTCAAGAGCAGAAGAAACAGTACAAATCCATTGGCCACCATCTGAAACCGGTTCTGATTGTGGCAGACAATGGTTTGACTGAAGGTGTGTTAGCGGAACTCGAACGCGCATTGGCGGATCACGAGCTGATCAAGATCAAGCTCAACATCCTCGATCGCGAATCGCGCCTGGCGTCCATTGCAGAGCTCTGCAAGGTCGGCAAAGCGGATCTGGTCCAGGTCATCGGCAAGATGGCATTGATCTACCGCAAGAACTTCAGCGTCAACAAGCAGCTGTCGAACGTCCATCGCTTCAAGTGATTGCAAGGGTCAAGGGTGTGCTTCGCGCACCCTGCCACTCCATCCCGGCACCGGCTGCAACACCAGCACCAGCCCGGAAAAGCCCAGGACAAGATAGCTGAACGCCTGCCAACGATCGGCATCCGGCCAGCCGAAACGCACCGCGAAGTACATCGCGCACGCATACAGCGCCATCAACAGCAGTTGCCCGCGAATATCCCGCCATAGACTGACAAGGCCCTCGGCCTTAACCAGCACCAAAGCCTGAAAAATCACACACGCCGTAGCGAATCCCACTACCAACGTATTGAGCGTGCCTGCGATTTCATCGATCAGCAGCGGCGCCAGGCCAATTCGTCCCAGCACCGGCAACAGACCGATTTGCAACAACCACAAGCCGCCGACCCACAACATCTGGGTCAGCTGCCAAAGCATGGCGCCCGCACGAAACGGGCGCCGGCCTTCAGACGTGGCGAACTTCGACAATCTCGTACTCGATAACGCCACCAGGCGTTTTCACGGCGACCACATCACCCTCTTCCTTGGCAATCAAGGCGCGGGCCAGTGGCGAACCAACAGAGATTTTGCCCAATTTGAAGTCAGCCTCATCCTCACCCACGATGTGATAGGTGACGCGCTCGTCAGTTTCGACGTTGGCGATTTCAACAGTGGTGCCGAAAATCACTTTGCCAGTATGAGGAATGGTCGTGACATCAATGATGACCTGATTTTGAATCCGGCCTTCGATGTCACGGATCCGCGCCTCGACCATACCCTGCTGCTCACGGGCAGCGTGGTATTCGGCGTTTTCCTTCAAGTCACCCAACTCGCGGGCCGTACCGATGTCCTGGCTAAGCTTCGGACGAACGACCTTGGTCAGGTGAGTGTGTTCTTCTTCCAGGGCGCGAGCGCCCTGAACGGTCATTGGGTACTTCGTTATGCTCATGCCTTCAATCCTGCGTGTAGATCCTGCAAGCGGCGCACGGTCTTCTCGGGACCGAACTTCAGCGCTTCACAGATGGCTTCGCCAGCAGCAATGGTGGTGGTGCAGTAAATCTTGTGCTGCAAGGCGTTGCGACGAATGGAATAGGAATCAGCGATCGACTGACGGCCTTCGGTGGTGTTGATGATCAGGGTGACTTCGTCATTCTTGATCATGTCGACCACGTGCGGACGACCCTCGGTCACTTTGTTCACGCGGCGTACTTTCAGGCCTGCAGCTTCAATCAGCTTGGCAGTACCGGCAGTAGCAACCACTTCGAAGCCCAAGTTGATCAGATCACGGGCCACACCCGCAACCAGTGGCTTGTCGTCGTCACGTACGCTGATGAACGCAGTACCGCCGGTCGGCAGCACTTCGCTGGCACCCATCTGGGCCTTGGCGAACGCCTCACCGAAGGTGTCGCCCACGCCCATCACTTCACCGGTGGACTTCATCTCTGGGCCGAGGATCGGGTCAACGCCAGGGAATTTGGCGAACGGGAACACCGCCTCTTTCACGCTGTAGAAGTTCGGAATGATTTCCTTGGTGAAGCCGATTTCTTTCAGAGTCTTACCGGCCATGACGCGAGCCGCGATCATTGCCAGGGAAACACCGATGCACTTGGACACGAACGGCACGGTACGGGAAGCACGCGGATTGACTTCGATGACGTAGATGTCGTCGCCTTGCAGCGCCAACTGCACGTTCATCAGGCCGATCACGCCCAGTTCCAGGGCCATTTTCTTGACCTGTTCGCGCATCTCGTCCTGGATGTGCGCCGGCAGCGAGTACGGCGGCAGCGAGCACGCGGAGTCACCGGAGTGAACGCCAGCCTGTTCGATGTGCTGCATGATCGCGCCGATTACAACGTCTTTGCCGTCGCAGACCGCATCCACGTCCATTTCGATGGCGCAGTTGAGGAAGTGGTCCAGCAGCACCGGGCTGTCGTTGGACACTTGAACTGCTTCGCGCAGGTAGCGCTTGAGTTCTTCTTCTTCGTAGACGATTTCCATCGCACGACCGCCCAGTACATAGGACGGACGCACCACCAGCGGGTAACCGATCTTGCTGGCGGCACGAATCGCTTCGTCTTCGCTGCGCACGGTGGCGTTTGGCGGCTGACGCAGGTTCAGGCGCTGGACCATCTGCTGGAAGCGCTCACGGTCTTCGGCACGGTCGATGGCGTCAGGGCTGGTGCCGATGATCGGCACACCGGCGGCTTCCAGGGCGCGAGCCAGTTTCAGCGGAGTCTGGCCGCCGTACTGGACGATCACGCCTTTTGGCTTCTCGACGCGGACGATTTCCAGCACGTCTTCCAGGGTCACTGGTTCGAAGTACAGGCGATCGGAAGTGTCGTAGTCGGTGGAAACGGTTTCCGGGTTGCAGTTGACCATGATGGTCTCGTAGCCGTCATCGCGCAGGGCCAGTGCCGCGTGTACGCAGCAGTAGTCGAACTCGATGCCTTGGCCGATGCGGTTAGGACCGCCACCCAGAATCATGATCTTGTCGCGACCCGATGGCGCTGCTTCGCACTCTTCCTCGTACGTCGAGTAGAGGTAGGCAGTATCGGTGGCGAACTCGGCAGCGCAGGTGTCGACGCGCTTGTAGACCGGGAAGATTTCCAGCTTGTGACGGTGAGCGCGCAGGCTCTTCTCGGTCACACCCAGCAGCTTGGCCAGGCGCATATCGGAGAAGCCCTTGCGCTTGAGGCGGAACATCAGGTCGCGGTCGATGCTGGTCAGACCCAGGGTCTTGACCTTCTCTTCTTCCTTGATCAGGTCTTCCATCTGCACCAGGAACCAAGGGTCGATCATGGTCATGCCGAAGATGTCTTCGACGGTCATGCCGGCGCGCATTGCGTCCGCCACGTACCAGATACGCTCTGCACCCGGCACGGTCAGCTCGCGCTTGAGTACGCTCATGCTTTCCGGGTTGGCCAGATCAACTTTCTCGTCCAGACCGCAAACGCCCACTTCCAGACCGCGCAGGGCTTTCTGCAGGGATTCCTGGAAGGTACGGCCGATGGCCATGACTTCACCGACCGACTTCATTTGCGTGGTCAGGCGAGCGTCGGCTTTCGGGAATTTCTCGAAGGCAAAACGCGGCAGCTTGGTGACGACGTAGTCGATGG
The DNA here is from genome assembly GCF_057839025.1 of Pseudomonas sp. KH_046_1. Classification (NCBI taxonomy): domain Bacteria; kingdom Pseudomonadati; phylum Pseudomonadota; class Gammaproteobacteria; order Pseudomonadales; family Pseudomonadaceae; genus Pseudomonas; species Pseudomonas sp. KH_046_1. Next base: position 855,238 of record NZ_CM174481.1, on the reverse strand, counting down.
ACGGCTCGAAGGACGCCGGGGTCTTGCCGCCGGTGATGTCGTTCGACAGCTCGTCGAGGGTGTAACCCACGGCCAGCTTGGCCGCGACCTTGGCGATCGGGAAGCCGGTGGCTTTCGAAGCCAGTGCCGAGGAACGCGATACACGCGGGTTCATCTCGATCACGACCATGCGGCCGGTGTTCGGGCAGATACCGAACTGAACGTTGGAACCGCCGGTTTCCACGCCGATCTCGCGCAGTACCGCCAGGGAGGCGTTACGCAGGATCTGGTATTCCTTGTCGGTCAGGGTCTGTGCCGGAGCCACGGTGATCGAGTCACCGGTGTGCACGCCCATCGGGTCGAAGTTTTCGATGGAGCAGACGATGATGCAGTTGTCCTTCTTATCGCGGACAACCTCCATCTCGTACTCTTTCCAGCCGATCAGCGATTCGTCGATCAGCAGCTCTTTGGTCGGCGACAGGTCCAGACCACGGGCGCAGATTTCTTCGAACTCTTCACGGTTGTAAGCGATACCGCCACCGGTGCCGCCCATGGTGAAGGACGGACGGATGATGCACGGGAAGCCGAGCTTCTCGAGGACCGCATTGGCCTCTTCCATGCTGTGGGCGATACCGGAACGCGGGCACGCCAGGCCGATGGACTTCATCGCTTTGTCGAAACGCGAACGGTCTTCAGCCTTGTCGATGGTGTCGGCGTTGGCACCGATCATTTCTACGCCGAACTTCTCCAGGACGCCTTCGCGCTCCAGGTCCAGGGCGCAGTTCAGGGCGGTCTGGCCACCCATGGTCGGCAGCAGCGCGTCCGGGCGCTCTTTCTCGATGATTTTGGCAACGGTCTGCCACTTGATCGGCTCGATGTAGGTGGCGTCGGCCATGGCCGGGTCGGTCATGATGGTGGCCGGGTTGGAGTTCACCAGGATGACGCGGTAACCCTCTTCGCGCAGGGCTTTGCAGGCCTGGGCGCCGGAGTAGTCGAATTCGCAGGCCTGGCCGATCACGATCGGGCCAGCACCAAGAATCAGGATGCTTTTAATGTCTGTACGTTTTGGCATGGGTTTGTCACTCAAATCCGCAGGTCAGTCGGCAAGCCGTCTTGTTCAATCTCTGAAGCCTTGAGAGGGCCGCCGGTACGGGGCCACCCTCAAGCTTTGCTACATCAGGGCGAGCGATCAGCGTCGCTTGGCCATCTCGGTGATGAAGCGATCGAACAATGGCGCTACGTCGTTCGGGCCAGGGCTGGCTTCCGGGTGACCCTGGAAGCTGAAGGCGCTCTTGTCGGTACGCTCGATACCTTGCAGGGTGCCGTCGAACAGCGATTTGTGGATCGCGCGAACGTTGGCCGGCAGGGTCGCTTCGTCTACGGCAAAACCGTGGTTCTGGCTGGTGATCATCACCACGCCGCTGTCCAGGTCCTGGACGGGGTGGTTGGCACCGTGGTGGCCGTGACCCATTTTCAGGGTCTTGGCGCCGGAGGCCAGGGCCAGCAGTTGGTGACCGAGGCAGATACCGAAGACCGGGATCTCGGTTTCCAGCACTTCCTTGATCGCCTGGATCGCGTAGTCGCAAGGCTCCGGATCACCAGGGCCGTTGGACAGGAACACGCCGTCCGGTTTCAGCGCCAGCACATCGGCAGCAGGGGTTTGCGCAGGCACGACGGTCACGCGGCAACCGCGCTCGACCAGCATGCGCAGGATGTTCACCTTGACGCCGTAGTCGTAGGCCACCACGTGGTACGGCAGCTCGGAGGCTTCGATGGTCGCGTGGCTGTCGGTTTTCAGATCCCAGACAGTCGAGCGCCACTCGTAGCTTTCCTTGGTGCTGACGACTTTCGCCAGGTCCATGCCTTTCAGGCCAGGGAAACCCTGGGCGGCGGCGATGGCCGCGGCTTCGGAAATGTTGTCACCGGCCATGATGCAGCCGTTCTGCGCGCCTTTTTCACGCAGGATGCGCGTCAGGCGGCGGGTGTCGATACCGGCGATGGCCACAACATTGTTGGCCTTCAGGTAGTCGGACAGGGACATCGTGTTACGCCAGTTGCTCGCCACCAGTGGCAGGTCACGGATGACCAGGCCGGCAGACCAGACGCGGTTGGACTCAGCGTCCTCCGGCGTGGTGCCGGTGTTGCCGATGTGCGGGTAAGTCAGGGTAACGATCTGTTGGGCGTAGGAAGGATCGGTAAGGATTTCCTGATAGCCGGTCATTGCGGTGTTGAACACCACCTCACCAACGGTCTGACCGTCGGCTCCAATGGCTTCGCCGCGAAAAATGCTGCCATCAGCAAGGGCGAGTATGGCTGGCTTAGTCAAGAAGACCTCCCGTAAATAAAGCCTGAAAGGGCGATCGCAGGTTGTAAAAAAGCGGAGTGACGTATGGACACGTCACCCCGCTTCTTCACTGAATTATTCTGCGCGCTTTTAGTGGACACACTAAAGCTGTAGCTTACAGAAAAAGGCCTTTTTGGTCTACCGCCAATGAGCCTAAAAGGCTGGAGAATGCGACAGGACGTCGCTTGGCGGAACAAAACCGGGCTCAAACGCGGTGCGCGAGCCCGATTTCGGGTGCATCTTAACGCAGATCGAGCACGTCTTGCATGTCGTAAAGGCCAGGCTCGCGCCCGTCCAGCCACAATGCAGCACGTACCGCACCCTTGGCGAACGTCATGCGACTGGACGCCTTGTGGGTGATCTCGACACGCTCGCCATCGGCAGCGAACAGCACGGTGTGATCTCCAACGATGTCGCCAGCGCGCACAGTGGCGAAACCGATGGTTTCACGATCACGAGCGCCGGTCTGGCCCTCACGGCCATACACCGCCACCTTCTTCAGATCGCGCCCCAGAGCATCGGCAATCACCTCACCCATGCGCACGGCAGTGCCGGACGGCGCATCGACTTTGTGCCGATGGTGAGCTTCGGTGATTTCGATATCGACATCGTCGCCCAGTACGCGAGCCGCCGTGTCGAGCAACTTCAGGCACAGGTTGACCCCGACACTGAAGTTGGCCGCGAAGACAATCGGAATGTCCTTGCCCGCTTCCGCCAGCAACTGCTTTTCTTCAACGCTGAAACCGGTGGTACCGATGATCATGGCCTTGCCGTGCTTACGGCAGAAAGCCAGGTTCTTCAGGGTCACCGTCGGGTGCGTGAAGTCGATCAGCACGTCGAACTCGTCGACCACCCGATCCAGATCACCGGACAGAGGAACGCCGATTCGACCCAGCGCAGCCAGCTCACCGGCATCCGCGCCGACCAGCGTGCTGTCGGGACGATCCACCGCCGCCGTCAGACCAGCGCCCGGGGTTTGCTGCACGGCTTCAATCAGGGTCTTGCCCATGCGCCCGGCGGCGCCCATCACTGCAATACGTCGCATGCCTGCCTCCTTACAAATCGCCGAAGAAGCGCTTCACGCCTTCGAACCAACCGGTGGTTTTTGGCGAATGGCTGTTGTCATCCGCCAGCGAACTACGGAATTCCTCTAGCATTTCACGCTGGCGACGGCTCAGGTTGACCGGAGTCTCGACCGCCACGCGGCACATCAAGTCACCAGCACCACCGCCACGCACAGGCGCGACACCCTTGCCACGCACACGGAACTGCTTGCCGGTCTGGGTCCCCTCAGGGATCTTCAGCTTGACCCGACCATCGAGGGTCGGAATCTCCAGCTCGCCACCCAGCGCCGCATCGACGAAGCTGATCGGCACCTCGCAGAACAAATGCTTGCCGTCGCGCTGGAAAATCGAGTGCTCGCGCACGTTGATCACCACGTACAGGTCGCCAGTCGGCCCACCCTGGGCACCCGCCTCGCCTTCGCCGGACAGACGAATGCGGTCACCGGTATCGACACCGGCCGGCACTTTCACCGACAGGGTCTTGTACTCTTCGACACGACCTTCGCCGTGGCAGGAGTCGCACGGATCGGAAATGATCTTGCCCTGGCCATGGCAGCGCGGGCAGGTCTGCTGCACCGAGAAGAAGCCTTGCTGCATGCGCACCTGGCCGATACCGCCACAAGTCGGGCAGGTCACCGGCGCAGAACCTTTCTTGGCGCCGGAGCCGTCGCAAGGCTTGCAGTTGACCAGCGTCGGAACGCGGATATTCACGGTCGTACCGCGCACCGCCTCTTCGAGGTCCAGCTCCAGGGTGTAGCGCAAGTCACTGCCGCGCTGCGCACCACCACGGGAACCACCGCGACCGCCACCGAAGAAGTCACTGAAGACATCGCCAAAGATGTCGGAGAAGTTCTGACCGCCGAAACCGGCACCGCCGCCACCCATGCTCGGGTCGACACCGGCATGGCCGTACTGATCGTAGGCCGCGCGCTTGCTGGAGTCAGACAGCACTTCGTAGGCCTCGTTGGCCTCCTTGAACATCTCTTCCGACGCCTTGTCATCGGGATTACGGTCCGGGTGGTGCTTCATCGCCAGGCGACGGTAAGCCTTCTTCAGGTCCGCTTCGCTTGAGCCACGCTCAACACCCAACACTTCGTAATAGTCACGCTTTGCCATAAGTCTTTGCACTCTTGAGGACGTCCGACAAAACCCTCCTGAGTTTGCCGAACTCGTTGAGCCCCAATACAGGCCCGGACCCAACTCACGTCAATTCAACGATCCTGGTCTTTGATTCTTGCGGTACTTGCGGCACGAAAAGCAGGAGCATTCCCGGCCATACCGTCAGCATTCGAACGTTGTCGCATGCTGTAAAAATTCGCGTATTCCAGATACGCCAACGCGGGAGCAAGCTCCCGCGCGGCGACATCCTACCAGTCACCGCCTGAAGGCAGTCAACCGGCCGACCAACAACTTACTTGTGGTCTTTGACTTCTTCGAACTCGGCGTCGACAACGTCGTCAGCCTTCTCAGCCGATTCGCCTTGCGGTGCAGCGCCTTCAGCAGGCTGAGCCTGTTCGGCGTACATCTTTTGCGCCACTGGAGCGGAGACTTTCGACAGCTCTTCAACCTTGGCGTCGATAGCGGCCTTGTCGTCGCCTTTAACAGCGGCTTCCAAGGCTACTACGGCAGCTTCGATTGCAGTCTTCTCTTCAGCGCTCACTTTGTCGCCAGCATCAGCGACCATTTTGCGCGTCGAGTGAACCAGTGCATCACCCTGGTTACGGGCAGCGGCCAGCTCTTCGAACTTGCGGTCTTCCTCGGCGTTGGCCTCGGCATCACGCACCATACGCTCGATCTCTTCGTCGGACAGACCGGAGTTGGCCTTGATCACGATCGACTGAGTCTTGCCCGTGGCCTTGTCCTTGGCACCTACGTGCAGGATGCCGTTGGCGTCGATGTCGAAGGTCACTTCGATTTGTGGCACGCCACGTGGTGCTGGTGGAATCTCGGCCAGATCGAACTTGCCCAGGGACTTGTTCTGCGTCGCTTGCTTACGCTCACCTTGCAGTACGTGAATGGTCACGGCGCCCTGGTTGTCGTCGGCAGTCGAGAACACTTGCGATTTCTTGGTAGGAATCGTGGTGTTTTTCTCGATCAGCGCAGTCATCACGCCGCCCATGGTTTCGATACCCAGGGTCAGCGGGCTGACGTCGAGCAGCAGAACGTCTTTCACGTCACCGGCCAGTACCGCACCCTGGATGGCAGCACCCATGGCAACCGCTTCGTCCGGGTTGACGTCTTTACGAGCTTCTTTACCGAAGAACTCGGTCACCAGCTTCTGAACCAGTGGCATACGGGTCTGACCGCCGACCAGGATCACGTCGTTGATCGCGCCAACGTCGATACCGGAGTCTTTCAGCGCAATGCGGCAAGGCTCGATGGTACGTTGAACCAGGTCTTCAACCAGCGCTTCAAGCTTGGCGCGGGAGATCTTCACGTTCAGGTGCTTAGGACCGGTGGCGTCTGCAGTGATGTACGGCAGGTTCACGTCGGTCGACTGAGCGGAAGACAGCTCGATCTTGGCTTTTTCAGCGGCTTCTTTCAGGCGCTGCATAGCCAGCGGGTCGCCCTTGAGGTTCATGCCGCTTTCTTTCTTGAATTCGTCGACGAGGTAGTCGATCAGACGAATGTCAAAGTCTTCACCGCCCAGGAACGTGTCACCGTTGGTGGCCAGTACTTCGAACTGGTGCTCGCCATCGACTTCAGCGATCTCGATCACAGAAACGTCGAAAGTACCGCCGCCCAGGTCGTAAACGATCACGGTGTGATCGCCCTTGGCCTTGTCCATACCGTAAGCCAGAGCAGCTGCGGTTGGTTCGTTGATGATACGTTTTACGTCCAGGCCGGCGATGCGGCCGGCGTCTTTGGTCGCCTGACGCTGGCTGTCGTTGAAGTAGGCCGGAACGGTGATCACCGCTTCAGTCACGGTCTCGCCGAGGTAGTCTTCGGCGGTCTTCTTCATCTTTTTCAGGATTTCAGCCGAGATTTGTGGCGGTGCCATTTTCTGGCCGTTCACTTCAACCCAGGCGTCGCTGTTGTCAGCCTTGACGATCTTGTAAGGGACCATCTGGATGTCTTTCTGCACGACTTCTTCGTCGAAACGACGACCGATCAGACGCTTCACCGCATACAGGGTGTTATGCGGATTGGTCACAGCCTGACGCTTGGCCGACTGGCCAACCAGGATTTCGCCATCGTTGGCGTAAGCGATGATCGACGGCGTGGTACGCGCGCCTTCAGCGTTTTCAATAACTTTTGCCTTGCCGTTTTCCAGCACGGAGACGCAGGAGTTGGTAGTCCCCAGGTCGATACCGATAATTTTGCCCATGTTCACTCTCCCGAAACTTTGGATTTGGTTGCCGCAGCAGTGGTGGCTAACTGCGGTAGCACTTAAACGCTTGACTTATAAATGGGGGCCTTGCGGCGGATTTCAAGCCTGCTCGTCAATTGAAGGCGAAACCGGCGCAGGCGCCTTGCTGACCACGACCATCGCCGGGCGCAGCAGGCGACCATTGAGCTGATAGCCCTTCTGGAACACCTTCAGAACGCTGTTCGGCTCGACATCGGCGCTTTCCTGCATGGCCATTGCCTGATGGTGAACGGCGTTGAACGGTTCGCCATGGGGATCGATCGCTTCAAGCTGATAACGCTTGAGAGTGTCCTGGAACATTTTCAGGGTCAGCTCGATGCCTTCGCGCATCGGACGGATGCTTTCGTCGTCCGGGCTGGACAGTTCCAGGCCGCGCTCCAGGCTGTCGACGATCGGCAGCAGGTCGCTGGCGAATTTTTCCAGCGCGAACTTGTGAGCCTTCTCCACATCCTGCTCGGCGCGACGGCGGACGTTCTGCAGATCGGCGGCTACACGCAAAGCCTGATCCTGAGCGCCTGCCAGTTGCTCTTCGAGCACTTGTACACGAGCCGCCAGGTCATCACCCGAAGCCTCGGGCGCCTGGTTGGCGTCTGGGTTTTGCGTATCCACTGTCTGTTCGTCAGCCATAGATTTCTCCTTTCAATTTCGTCCGCGAGCTCAACTCGCGCTTCTGCCCAGCTATATGGGGCCGCAAAATCCGGCTTCAAGGGGCGCCGACGATTAACCCTACAAAAAACAACTGCTTTGTCATTCCCGGTCGCGATAAGGCTTTCGTCGGACCGAGCGAATCGAGCTAACGAGGGGCATTGTCAGCCAGAAACAAAACACTGTATAAATAACCAGACCTAACACCTGGGAGCGGCCCATATGCTGGTGCACCTGTCCGTACACAACTACGCCATCGTTGAACATCTCGATCTCGAACTCGATCGCGGGATGAGCGTGATCACCGGGGAAACCGGCGCGGGCAAGTCGATCATGCTCGACGCGCTGGGCCTGACCCTGGGCGATCGCGCCGACAGCGGCGTGGTCCGCCCCGGCGCCGACAAGGCCGACATCCTGGCCACCTTCGATCTGGCCGACATTCCGGAAGCCAGCGCCTGGCTGGCCGAACGCGACCTCGAAAACGACGGCCCGTGCATCCTGCGCCGGGTCATCACATCCGAAGGACGTTCGCGTGGTTACATCAACGGCACGCCCTGCCCGCTTGGCGACCTCAAGGCGCTGGGCGAGCTGCTGATCGACATTCACAGCCAGCACGAACACCAATCTCTGCTCAAGACCGATACCCACCGTCGCCTACTCGATGAATATGCCGGCGCGACCGATCTGGCCCGCCAGGTTCACCTCGCCGCCCAACGCTGGCGCCAAACCCGCCTGGAACTGGAGCGACTCTCCAACTCCGGCGATGAGCAACGCGCCCGCCATCAATTGCTCAGTTACCAACTCGAAGAACTGGAAAACCTTGGCCTTGGCGACAACGAACTGGAGCAGCTAGAGCAGGAACACAAGAACCTGACCAACGCCGAGACCTTGCTCGGCATCTGCCGGCAAGTCGTTGAGCAATGCAGTGAAAGTGATTCCGGAAATGTACTGAACGCCCTCACCGCCAGCCTCAACCGCCTGTCGAGCGTTAACAGCTCGATCGGTGCGCTGGGCGAAGCCAGCAGCTTGTTGACCAGTGCACAGATCCAGGTTGAAGAGGCCGTTGGTGAACTGAACCGCTTCCTCGACAACTTCGACGCCGACCCATCGCGCCTTCAGTACCTCGAAGAGCGCCTCGACGCGATCTACACCCTGGCGCGCAAACACCGCATCCAGCCGACTGAAGTTGCCGAGATGCAACAGAAACTGCTGGATGAAATCGAAACCCTCAACGCCAATGACGAATCCATCGAGCGGCTGAGCGATGAACTGTCTTCATACGCTCGCCATTATCAGGAAAAGGCTCGCGAACTGAGCGATCTGCGTCATCAAGCCTCAAGCAGCCTGGCCAGCGCCGTGGAACAGGAAATCCAGCGTCTGGGCATGCCTGGTGGGCGCTTCACCATCGAACTGCGTCCAAATAGCAGCGACGAACTGCTGCCTAACGGACTTGAACAGGTTGAACTGCTGGTCAGCGCCAACCCGGGCCAACCATTAAAAGCGTTGGCAAAAGTCGCATCCGGAGGCGAGCTGTCGCGGATCAGCCTGGCGATTCAGGTGATCACCGCGCAAACATCTCGTGTTCCCACTCTGGTGTTCGACGAAGTCGACGTCGGCATTGGCGGCCCGACCGCAGAAATCGTCGGCCAGTTGCTGCGCAGGCTCGGCGAGCGAGGGCAGGTACTGACCGTGACCCACTTGCCACAAGTGGCGGCGCAAGGTCATCAGCATCTATTTGTGCATAAAGTGCGCGGCGAAGATGCCACCCGCACGGCCGTTTCCAAATTGAGCAAAAACGACCGCGTCGAAGAAGTCGCACGGATGCTGGGCGGCATCGACCTCACCAAGGAATCCCTGGCGCACGCCAGGAAAATGGTGGTGGCCGCAAAAGCTTGAATAAATAAAGGCAGAAAGCACGAAGGCGACCCTGGGGTCGCCTTCGTTCGTTTCGCGAACCTCAAGTTCGCGCGACATGCTTACTTTTTCTTGCGCACGTACAGCACCAGATTGTGATCAACCATCTCGAAGCCATACTTGTCGACGATTGCTTTCTGAAGCCGCTCGATTTCTTCGTCGAAGAATTCGATCACTTCGCTGGTTTCGACGTTGACCATATGGTCGTGATGCTTGCCGTCGTCCAGTTCGAAGACCGCATGGCCTCCGTCGAAGTTGTGCCGCACCACAAGGCCAGCTGCCTCGAACTGGGTCAGGACACGGTAAACCGTGGCCAGACCGACGTCCTCACCAGCCTCCATAAGGGCCTTGTAGACATCCTCGGCACTCATGTGGCGCTGCTCGGCGGAATCGAGCATTTGCAGAATTTTGACCCGTGGCAGGGTCACTTTGAGGCCGGCTTTGCGTAGTTCGCTATTTTCAACCATGGTCAGCTTTCTCGCGATGCTGCTTCGCAGCTTCTCTTAATGCGGGTATGATCGGCGTTTACGTTGTCCCAGCCAAGATAGTGGAAGTCGCCCACCGATGCAAAACACCAAGCTCTTGCTAACCAGTTTCACCTTTGTGGGACTGCTCGCACTCGCCGGTTGTTCATTCCCCGGGGTTTACAAAATCGACATCCAGCAGGGCAATGTCGTCACGCAGGACATGATAGACCAGTTACGCCCGGGAATGACCCGTAAGCAAGTACGGTTTATCATGGGCAACCCTCTGCTGACTGACACGTTCCATGCCGATCGCTGGGATTATCTGTACAGCCTGCAACCGGGCGGCGGTGAACGCCAACAGGAACGCATTAGCGTTATCTTCAACCCAAATGATCAGCTTGTCAGCCTCTCCGGTGATTTCATGCCAGGCGTGAGCCGTGACGAAGCCATTCTCGGCAAGGACAGCGGCACGACAGTGGCTGCCCCGGCAGAAAACGTCGAGAAGCCAAAACCGGAAAAACCGGTCAAGCCAGGTTCGTTGCTGGATCAGATCCAGAAGGACGTCGACGGTGTAGAAGCCGTTCCGGTCCCGACGCCGCAACCGCTGGAAACCTCGCCGCAATAATTTGCGACACAATAAAAAGCCCGGCTTGCCCGGGCTTTTTATTGTCTGGCGTTCCAGCCACTCACTGATTCCGCGCCTTGGCCTCGGCAGCTTTCGCCGCGCGCAGTCGGCGCACCTCTTTCGGATCGGCCAGCAACGGGCGGTAAATCTCGATGCGATCCCCGGCCTGCACCGCCCGACTCTCCGGGTCAGCTACCACCTTGCCGAAGATCCCCACAGGACAATGGGTCAGATCCAGCTCCGGAAACTCTTCAGCCACGGCCGACCTGAGCAAGGCCGCCCGCACGGTCGTTCCGACAGGCACGGCCACTGCCAGCAGCACCTGACGGTCTACGGCCGCGTAGACCACCTCAACTTCAATCATGACCTCAACCATGTATCTGCTTGGCGCGCTGGCAGAACGCATCCACCAAAGTGTTCGCAGCCTGATTGAACAGTGGCCCCAAGGTGGCACGAACCAGCGGCCCGGCATAATCGAACGACAGATCGAGGCTGATCTTGCAGGCCTTCTCGCCCAGCGGCTTGAATACCCACACGCCATGCAACTGATTGAACGGGCCTTCCTCAAGGTTCATTTCGATCGATTGACCGGGAACCAGGGTATTGCGCGTCACGAAATGCTGACTGAGGCCACCCTTCGCCACGCCAACGCTCGCCCGCATATGCTCAGGTGAGCTCTCCAGGACTTCGGCCGACGAGCACCACGGCAGAAACTCCGGATAGCGCGCCACGTCGTTGACCAGGTCATACAGCGCTTGGGCCGGGTACGGCAGCAAGGCCGAACGTGAAATGTGTGTCGTCATGTCAGCGTCACTTCCACAGCTGGGCGGCAAACACTACGAGAATGCCGATGGGCGCCACATAGCGCATCAAGAACAAGGACAGGCCAAACTGCGCAGGGTTGCGGGTCGACAACTCGTCGCGCACCGCTTCACGCCCCATGATCCAGCCCGCAAACACCACGAAACACAAACCGCCAAGGGGCAACATGAGTCGCGAGGTGAAGAAATCGATCACACCGAAGAAGTCGAGGCCACCTGTTGCTCCCCATTGGTAGAGGTGGAACATCCCGCCTTCGTTCACGAAGAACTTGGCCTCTTTCCAGATATTGAAGGAGAACACCGTGCCCAGACCGACAAACCAGCAGCTGAAAGCCAGCCAGAAGGTGACCCAGGCACGACTCACTTTAGTGCGCTCGACCAGGTAGGCCACCATCGGTTCAAGCAGGGAAATCGCCGAACTCCAGGCAGCGACCGCCACCAGCACGAAGAACACCACACCCATCAATTGCCCGAACGCCACGTTACCGAAGGCAAACGGCAGGCTGACGAACATCAGCCCCGGCCCCTCACTCGGATTCAGGCCCGCTGCGAACACAATCGGAAACAATGCCAGGCCGGCCACCAGGGAAACGAAGGTGTCGAGCAGCGCCACGCCGACAACCGTCCCTGAGATCGACGAGTTCTTTGGCATGTAAGCACCGTAGATCATGATCGAGCCGACGCCCACGCTCAGGGAAAAGAATGCATGCCCCATCGCGGGCAGCAAGCCGTCCAGAACCTTTTCCGGGTGGAAGTCGAACATGAAATGTACGCCCTCCATGAAATGCCCGGTGGTCATGCTGTAGCCCAACAACACAAGAATCATCACGAACAGCAGCGGCATCATGATGCGCAAACTGCGCTCAAGCCCGGCAACCACGCCCTTGGCGATCACCACCGCGGACAACAGCATGAAAATCGTGTGCCAAAGTGTCAGGCGCCAGGGATCGGCGATCACATTGCCGAAGTAAGCCCCCACCTGATCCGGCGTCGCGCCCTGGAAGTCGCCACGCCCCATGTCGATGATGTAATCCAGCGACCAGCCGCCGACCACACTGTAGAAAGACAGGATCAGCAATGCCGTGATCATCCCGGCAAATGCGCCCCAGGACCATTTGGCCGAGTGCCCCGCCTCGACCGCCAGTATCTTCAAGGCATTGGCCGGGCTCTGCCGGGCACGCCGGCCGATCAGGGTTTCCGCCAGCATGACCGGCACCCCGATCAGCGCGATGCAGGCCAGGAACATCAGCACGAAGGCGCCGCCGCCATAGACGCCGACCATGTACGGGAATTTCCAGATACTACCCAGCCCCACGGCCGAACCGGTCGCGGCGAGTATGAAGACCCAGCGGCTAGCCCAACTGCCGTGGACAGAAACCTTGTCTGTCGACATCGTTATCACGCCCAAGCGTTCAAAAAAGAGGCCGCATTGTCCGGGATTCAATCAACCTGCTCAAGCACGTAGCAACACCGTAGCCGACTCGCGTGCAACTCCCTATAATGCCGCCCCTATGGCTAAACAGAAGAAACACCCAACAGGGACCATCGCGCAAAATAAAAAGGCGCGACACGATTACTTCATCGAACATCGATTCGAGGCTGGTCTGGTCCTGGCCGGCTGGGAAGTAAAAAGTTTGCGGGCAAGCAAGCTGCAGCTGGTTGACAGCTACGTGCTGCTCAAGGATGGCGAAGCCTGGCTGCTCGGCAGCCACATTACGCCCCTGACGACCGCCAGTACCCACGTCATCGCGGATCCGGTGCGCACCCGTAAATTGCTGCTCAACCGGCGCGAGCTGGAAAAGCTGGCCGCGGCCGTGCAGCAAAAGGGCTACGCCTGCGTGTGCCTGTCCTGGTACTGGAGCAAGCACATGGTCAAGTGCGAGATTGCTCTGGGCAAGGGCAAGAAGGAATACGACAAGCGCGATACCGAACGCGAACGCGACGCCGGTCGCGAGTTGCAGCGTGCGGTGCGCAACAAGGGCAAGGAAGACTGACTCTTTCGCCTTGAGGCCCCTTCGCGGGCAAGCCCGCTCCCACAAGATCCGTGGATGCCGATGTTATGCGGCAGACCTGGAACCTGTGGGAGCGAGCTTGCTCGCGATGGCGACCGCATAAACGATACACATCCGACTGACTACATCCCCTTGCGCCGCTCCGCCCGCGCCACGCGCTGCACTTCCTGACGCACTTCTTCCAGCACCTCCTGCACATACAAAATGTGCCGGCTGGAAACTTCCCGCGCCTGCTCCGCCCGCCCTTCGATAATCGCCTGATACAACTCCCGGTGCTGCGTGATCAACATGTCGCGGGTTTCAGTGCGCTGTTTGTACATGCCACCGATGTTGGTCACCACGTTGCGCTTGAGCAGGTCGAACAGCCCGCGAATGGTGTGCAGCAACACGGCATTGTGGCTGGCCTCGGCGATCGCCAGGTGAAACCTTGCGTCCGCCGCACCCTCTTCGGCACGACTCACCTCTTCGTGACGCGAATAACAGTCCTGCAATTCGTTGAATGCCGCGGTCAGCCGCTCGCGATCCACCTCCGTGGCACGCAGCGCCGCGTAGTAGGCGCAAGACGCTTCCAGCGTATGGCGAAACTCCAGCAGATCGCGTTGCGCCTCGGGATTGCTTTCCAGCAGATGCAACAAGGGATCACTGAAGGTGCTACCCAGTGATTCCACCACATAGTTGCCACCACCCTGGCGACTGACCAGCAGCCCCTTGGCGGTCAGCTTCTGAATGGCTTCGCGCAACGAAGGCCGTGACACGCCAAATTGCTCGGCCAGCGCGCGCTCGGCCGGCAAGCGCTCACCCGCTTTCAGCGTGCCCTCGAGGATCATGCCCTCAAGCTGCTCGACAATATCGTCAGACAAACGGCGCTGACGAATCTGATCAAACCCCATAACTCGATTACTCCACGATCCGACGGCTCGCCGGGGCTCTATTCTGGCCTATCGGCGCCGCGCCAGCACCTGCCACAACGCATTTGGTCATACCAGGCAGACCACCTGCGCACTTCGCATTCGACAAAAGTTTTAGGGCGGCAAATTGACACACCGCCTACAAGGCTTTTACCCTACCCAACAGCGATTGTAAATTGGTCTTACCAATTATCCAAGAACGCTGATCAGTGCCTGACCAACAACAATTAGGGGCCACCCCATATGCAAACCTGGCAACAGCTCTATACCCCGCTCGGCAGCCTCGGCCTGTCCGCACTCGCCGCCGTCATCCCCATCGTGTTTTTCTTCCTGGCTTTGGCCGTGTTCCGCCTCAAAGGACATGTGGCCGGCAGCATCACCCTGGCTTTGTCGATACTGGTGGCGATCTTCGCTTTCCAGATGCCGGTCGACATGGCGTTCGCCGCCGCAGGGTATGGCTTCGCTTATGGCCTGTGGCCGATTGCCTGGATCATCGTGGCAGCGGTGTTCCTCTACAAACTGACGGTCAAGAGCGGGCAGTTTGAAGTCATCCGCAGTTCGGTCCTGTCGATCACCGATGACCAGCGCCTGCAGGTCCTGCTGATCGGTTTCTGCTTCGGCGCCTTCCTCGAAGGTGCAGCCGGTTTTGGTGCACCGGTGGCGATTACCGCTGCTCTGCTGGTAGGACTTGGCTTCAACCCGCTGTACGCCGCTGGCTTGTGCCTGATCGCCAACACCGCGCCGGTGGCCTTCGGCGCCCTGGGCATTCCGATCATCGTTGCCGGGCAAGTGACCGGCATCGACGCGTTCAAGATCGGCGCCATGACCGGCCGCCAACTGCCGCTGCTGTCGCTGTTCGTGCCGTTCTGGCTGGTGTTCATGATGGACGGCCTGCGCGGCGTGCGGGAAACCTGGCCGGCAGCCCTGGTGGCCGGTTTGAGCTTTGCCGTGACCCAGTACTTCACCTCGAACTTCATCGGCCCGGAACTGCCGGACATCACCTCGGCCCTGGCCAGCCTGATTTCCCTGACCCTGTTCCTGAAAGTCTGGCAACCAAAACGCGCCGCCGGCCAACACATCGTCGGCGCTGTTTCGGCCTCCGTGGTGAGCGCCAGCGTCGGTGGTTTCGGCCAGAAGCGCACCACCGTGGCTTCGCCCTACAGCCTTGGGGAAATCATCAAGGCCTGGTCGCCGTTCCTGATCCTGACCATACTGGTCACCATCTGGACCCTGAAACCGTTCAAGGCGATGTTCGCCGCTGGCGGTTCGATGTACAGCTGGGTGTTCAACTTCGCCATTCCGCACCTGGATCAAATGGTGATCAAGGTCGCACCGATCGTGGTCGCGCCAACCGCCCTTCCGGCAGTGTTCAAACTGGACCCGATTTCCGCCACCGGCACGGCGATTTTCTTCTCGGCCCTGATCTCCATGCTGGTGCTGAAGATCAACCTCAAAACTGGTCTGACCACTTTCAAAGAGACTTTCTACGAACTGCGCTGGCCGATCCTGTCCATCGGTATGGTGCTGGCCTTCGCCTTCGTCACCAACTACTCGGGCATGTCCTCGACCATGGCGCTGGTATTGGCAGGCACCGGCGCGGCCTTCCCGTTCTTCTCGCCGTTCCTCGGCTGGCTGGGCGTGTTCCTCACCGGTTCCGATACCTCGTCCAACGCCCTGTTCAGTTCGCTGCAAGCGACCACCGCGCACCAGATCGGTGTCAACGACACCCTGCTGGTGGCTGCTAATACCAGCGGCGGTGTGACCGGCAAGATGATCTCGCCACAATCGATCGCGGTGGCCTGCGCCGCAACCGGCCTGGTGGGCAAAGAATCGGATCTGTTCCGCTTCACCCTCAAGCACAGCCTATTCTTTGCAACGATTGTCGGCTTGATCACGTTGGCCCAGGCCTACTGGTTCACCGGCATGCTGGTGCACTAAGGGCTACAAGCAACACAATAAAAACCGACGCCGGGCCACGCCCCCGGCGTCCGCTATTCACACCCCGGTCTGTAAGGCTGCTGAAAGCTTCCCGCTCTATATTCAGCAGCCTCAACAGACGAATAACCGGGACCACCCGGAGACCGCCTGATGAGCGAGCTTTTTTACAACGCCGTGCCGAATGCGACCCGTGTCGCCCCGCCACTGCCCGAGCCTCGGCAGTACCCCAGCGAGAAACCGCCACGGGTCTACCTGTTCGGGACCTGCGTGGTCGATTTGTTCTACCCGGAAGCCGGGATGGATGCGATCCACCTGCTGGAGCGCGAAGGCATTCGTGTCGAATACCCGCAAGGGCAAAGCTGCTGCGGCCAACCGGCCTACACCTCGGGTTACACCGAACAGGCACGGACCGTGGCGCGCTCACAACTGGCGCTGTTTGCCGGCGACTATCCGGTGGTGGTGCCGTCGGGTTCTTGCGCGGGCATGCTGCGCGAACATTACGCCGACTTGTTCAAGGACGAGCCGGACACGTTGAAACAGGTTCAGGCGCTGGCGGCCAGAACCTACGAACTGGCCGAGTTCCTGTTGTTTGTCTGCAAGGTGCAGCTCAAGGACAGCGGCGAACCGGTAAAAGTGGCGCTGCACACCTCGTGCTCGGCACGCCGCGAGATGAACACCCACCTGCACGGCCGCGAGTTGTTGTCGCAACTAAGCAATGTGGAGCGGGTCAATCACGATCACGAAAGTGAGTGCTGTGGCTTTGGCGGGACATTCAGCGTCCGTATGCCAGACATTTCTGGCGCGATGGTGGCTGACAAGACCCGGGCGCTGAAGGAATCCGGCGCGCACAAGGTGTTGAGTGCCGACTGCGGCTGTTTGATGAACATCAACGGCTCGCTGGAAAAACAGCAGGAAGCGTTACGCGGTCAGCATCTGGCCAGCTTCCTCTGGCAGCGTACCGGAGGTGCGAAATGAGCACCTCGACGATTATTCCTACGGTTACCGTAGAAGAAGATTTCCGCACCCGCGCCCACAACGCGCTGGGTGACGCGCAATTGCGAGGCAACTTTCGCAAGGCGATGGATTCACTGATGACCAAACGGGCAGCGGCGTTCAGCGATGCCCATGAAAGAGAACACTTGCGTGCGCTGGGCAATGCTGTCCGCGCCCGCGCGTTGTCCAAGTTGCCCGAGCTGCTCGAACAACTGGAACAGAACCTGACCCGCAACGGTGTGACAGTGCACTGGGCGGAAACGGTGGACGAAGCCAATGGCATCGTCCTCTCGATCATCCGCGCTCACGAGGGGCGGCAAGTGATCAAGGGCAAATCGATGGTCAGCGAAGAGATGGAGATGAACCATGTCCTCGCTGAACAGGGCATTGAATGCCTGGAATCGGACATGGGCGAGTACATCGTCCAGCTCGACCACGAGAAGCCTTCACACATAATCATGCCGGCAATCCACAAGAATGCCGGTCAGGTCGCGTCCTTGTTCCACGACAAACTTGGCGTGGAATACACCAAGGACGTTGACCAACTCATTCAGATCGGCCGCAGAGTCCTGCGGCAGAAATTCTTCGAAGCGGACATCGGCGTCTCCGGCGTCAACTTCGCCGTGGCCGAAACCGGCACCCTGTTGCTGGTGGAAAACGAAGGCAACGGGCGCATGACCACCACGGTGCCGCCGGTGCACATTGCCGTCACCGGCATCGAGAAAGTCGTCGAGAACCTGCGCGACGTGGTGCCGTTGCTGTCATTGCTGACCCGCTCGGCCCTGGGCATTCCGATCACCACCTACGTCAACATGATCTCCGGCCCGCGCAAGGAACATGAACTCGACGGCCCGCAGGAAGTGCACCTGGTACTGCTCGATAACGGCCGCAGCCAGGCCTTTGCCGACAGCGAATTGCGCCAGACCCTGAACTGCATTCGCTGCGGCGCCTGTATGAATCATTGCCCGGTCTACACCCGAATCGGCGGCCATGCCTATGGGGAGGTTTACCCCGGCCCTATCGGAAAAATCATCACCCCGCACATGGTCGGCCTGGCGAAAGTCCCGGATCACCCGAGTGCTTCTTCGCTGTGCGGCGCCTGCGGTGAAGTCTGCCCGGTGAAAATCCCGATCCCTGCTTTGCTACGGCGCCTGCGGGAAGAAAACGTCAAGGCCCCGGACAGCCCCAATCAAGTGATGCGCGGCCAGGGCAGCAAGTATTCGCGCAAGGAGCGGTTCATCTGGAACGCCTGGGCGAAGCTCAACAGCTCGCCGACGCTGTATCGCCTGTTCGGTTTCTTAGCCACCCGTTTGCGCGCACTCACGCCGAGCAACGTCGGCCCATGGACGCAAAACCACAGCGCACCGAAACCCGCTGCCCGCTCGCTGCATGACATGGCCCGCGAACATTTGGCCAAACAGGGAGACCGTTGATGAGCGCCAAACAAAATATCCTCGCCAAACTGCGCAAAAGTCTGACAGGCACCACGCCTGTGGCCGACAACTTCGATGTCGATCTGGTGACCCAGCCTTACACCTACGCGCCTGAGCAGCGCATTACGCAACTGCGTAAATTGATGGAAGCGGTGCACACGGAAATTCATCTGACGTCTGGCGAAGAGTGGCCGACGCTACTCGCGCAATTGCTGCGGGACCGCCAGTTGCCGAGTCTGCTGATCGCACCGACGACCCCCCACGGTCAACGGATCGCGCAGCACTGGGCGAATAATCCCGGTCTGCCAATGCTCAAGGCCTACGACCGCCCGGTTGAAGAATGGAAAGCCGAGCTGTTCAACGACACCCCGGCGAGCCTGACCACCACCCTCGGCGCCATCGCTGCCACGGGCAGTCTGATTCTCTGGCCAACCCGGGAAGAACCGCGCTTGATGAGTCTTGTGCCACCCGTGCATTTTGCCCTGCTCAAGGCCAGCGACATCCGCGACAACTTCTATCAAGTGCAGCAAGAATTCGAATGGGCCCAGGGCATGCCGACCAATGCGTTGCTGGTATCTGGCCCGTCGAAAACAGCCGATATCGAGCAGGTTCTCGCCTACGGCGCACACGGTCCGAAGGACCTGGTGGTGCTGATCCTGGAGGACCAATGAGTCTACCGGCCGCTTTCCTGCGTGATGTGCAGCAACTGATTCCCCAGGTGCGACGTTTCGACGACCCGTTATCGACCCTCGCCTTCGGCACCGACGCAAGTTTCTACCGATTGATTCCAAAACTGGTGATACGCGTCGAGTCCGAAGATGAAGTGGTGGCCCTGCTGAAACTCGCCCAGCGCGATCAGGTCCCAGTGACCTTCCGCGCCGCCGGCACCAGCCTGTCCGGCCAAGCCATCAGCGACTCGGTACTGATCGTGCTGGGGGATAACTGGAACGGTCGCGAGATTCGCGGCCAAGGCACGCAAATCCGCCTGCAACCGGGGGTGATCGGTGCTCAGGCCAACGCCTGGTTGGCACCGTTCGGACGCAAGATCGGCCCGGACCCGGCCTCGATCAACGCCTGCAAGATCGGCGGCATCGTCGCCAACAATGCCAGCGGCATGTGCTGCGGCACGGCGCAAAACACCTATCACACCCTGGCCGGGATTCGCTTGGTCCTGGCTGACGGCAGCCGTCTCGATACCGAAGACGCTGCCAGTGTTGCAGTCTTTCGCCAGAGTCACGCCACGCTGCTGGAGCGTCTGGCGACATTGGGCCGCGAGACCCGCGCAAACGCCGAACTGGCTGCAAAAATTCGCCACAAATACCGTCTGAAAAATACCACCGGCCTGTCGCTCAATGCCCTGGTGGATTTCGACGAGCCTGTGGATATCTTGAGCCACTTGCTGGTGGGCTCCGAGGGCACGCTCGGGTTCATCAGTGCCGTGACCTACGACACCGTGATCGACCACCCGAATAAAGCCTCGGCGTTGATCGTTTTCCCGGACGTGGAAACCTGTTGCAACGCAGTGACAGTGCTGAAAAGCCAACCGGTGTCGGCCGTGGAATTGCTGGACCGGCGCAGCCTGCGCTCGGTGCAGGACAAACCCGGCATGCCCGCTTTCGTACAGCATTTGTCGAATAATGCCTGTGCGCTGTTGATCGAATCCCGCGCGGCGTCGTCCACCTTGCTGCACGAACAACTGGCCCAGATCATGGCGTCGCTGAAGGCGTTCCCGGTGGAAAAGCAGGTCGACTTCACCGAAGACCCGCAGGAAAACGCCCGTCTCTGGGCCATCCGCAAGGACACTTTCCCGGCGGTCGGCGCGGTGCGCAAGACCGGCACCACGGTGATCATCGAAGACGTCACCTTCCCGGTCGAACAGCTGGCCATCGGCGTCAACCGCCTGATCGAACTGTTCGACAAACATCACTACGACGAAGCGATCCTTTTCGGACACGCCCTGGAAGGCAATCTGCATTTCGTCTTCACCCAAGGCTTCAACAGCCCGGAAGAAGTCGCACGCTATCAGGCGTTCATGGACGACGTGGCGCAACTGGTGGCGGTGGAGTTCGGCGGTTCGCTGAAAGCCGAACACGGCACCGGGCGCAACATGGCGCCGTTCGTCGAGCTGGAATGGGGCAGCGATGCCTACCAGCTGATGTGGCAACTCAAACGACTGCTCGACCCCAACGGCATTCTCAATCCGGACGTGGTGCTCAGCGAAGATCCACAGATCCACCTCAAGCACCTCAAGCCCTTGCCCGCTGCTGACGAGATTGTGGACAAGTGCATCGAGTGCGGCTTCTGCGAACCGGTCTGTCCGTCGAAAGGCCTGACCCTGAGCCCGCGCCAGCGCATTGTGATCTGGCGTGACATTCAAGCGAAGAAACACGCGGGCATCGATACGTCCGAACTCGAAGCCGCTTATGAATATCAAGGCATCGATACCTGCGCCGCCACCGGCCTCTGCGCACAACGTTGCCCTGTAGGCATCAACACCGGCGAACTGGTGAAAAAGCTGCGTAGCCGGAAGGCGACGCATACGAAAACCGCCAACTGGCTTGAAGGAAACTTCGCCACGGCACTGCAAGGTGCACGTTTCACCCTGCACGTGGCCAATGGCGCGCGGATGTTGCTGGGTGCACCAAGATTGGCGAAGTTGTCGGCAACGTTAACGCGCTTATCCAAGGGCCAGGTCCCACAGTGGACCAACGCGATGCCGCAACCGGAAAAAGCCATTCGCTTCAGTCCGGCGGTGACCGACGCGCGCCCGCGTGTGGTCTATCTGGCTGCCTGTGTATCCCGCGCCATGGGGCCGGCGGCGGGCGACACGGAGCAAATGTCGCTGCACGACAAGACCCGTGGCCTGCTGGAAAAGGCCGGTTATCAAGTGGTGTTCCCGGACAATCTGGACAGCCTTTGCTGCGGTCAGCCGTTCGCCTCCAAAGGCTACGCCGAGCAGGCCGAGCACAAACGACAGGAACTGATCGGCGCCCTGCTGCACGCCAGCCGCGGCGGTCTCGACCCGATCTACTGCGACACCAGCCCCTGCACCTTGCGCCTGGTTCAAGACATCGGCGAAGTCCGTCTGGACCTGTACGACCCGGTACGCTTCATCCGCACGCACTTGATGGATCGCCTGGACTTCACGCCTCAGGAAGCCCCCATCGCCGTGCATGTAACCTGCAGCACCCAGCACCTCGGGGAAAGCCAGGCGCTGATCGACCTGGCGCGCAAATGCAGCAAAACCGTGGTGATTCCCGAAGGCATTCACTGCTGCGGCTTTGCTGGTGACAAGGGTTTCACCACCCCGGAACTGAACGCCCATTCGCTGCGCACGCTCAAAGACGCGGTGCAACAGTGCAGCGAGGGGATTTCCACCAGCCGCACCTGTGAGATCGGCCTGACGCAACATGGCGGCATTGACTACCACGGACTAGTCTATCTGGTGGACCGCGTTACCCAGGCTAGGGTGCCCTGATAGCAGGATCTAAAGGAAGGCGCATAAAGGTGCCCTTCGTTAACGCTTCTTGTCGGAATCGACAGCTCTACGGCAGAAAAAAAGAACCCTGATGTGCCGCCGCAGTCCACTGATCAAGTCCCGCTAATGCGGGACCTTCCAAAAACTCGGTAGACCGATTTGATAGCCAGCAATGCTGGCCCTTCAGTTCAAGGAGAAACACATGAATCGTTCTGTGCTGTTAGGTTTGTTCGTTGCTGCTTCCATCATGGCTTCCACTTCGTTTGCGGCCGAAAAAGACCTATGCGCGGTCAACCTGCAAACCATCGAAAACGGCAAGGCACAGATTCCTCCGGAAATGACTGACCAGGTAAAAGCCTCCGTCGAGCAAGCCAAAGCCGACCAGGCAAAAGGCACCAAGGAAGGCATTGATGATTGCGTCGCCGAGACCAACGACATCATCAAGGCCGTCAGCGACTCGAAAAAAGGCGGGAAGTAACTCGGTTCACGGCCAATCTCCGGGTTGGCCTTCCGGGCCACGTTGGCGAACATCAACAACGGAGTACTGGCAGCCGGGAATTCAAGGCCCGGTTGCACCCGCTACGAAGCAAACCAAAACCCGTCAGTTGCGGGTTTTGTTGCTTCTGGGCTCTGGAAATGTGTCCCCCCATCGCTGGAAAAGCTCGACACATTGTCTGAAAAAACCGAATTCTTGCGTTGAATCGTAGTCTTTGAGGTAGGCCCCGTCAGATCGCGGCTGATTTTTCGGGCTCGGCTTGGCCGTCCGCTCATACGGCAGCACCGAGACCCTCAGCTCAAGGAGATCCCCATGAAACGCACTACACTCGCAGGCCTGTTCATTGCTGCTGCCATGCTGGCCTCTCCTGTATTTGCTGCGGACAACAACCTTTGTACGAGCAAGTTGCAAGAGCTCAAAGGCAAAGTGAGTGCGTTGCCGGCGACCTCCACAAACACCTCAATGGAGATCAAAAGGCTGATGTCCAGCGCCGAAGCCTCACAAGCCTCCGGAGACGACAAAAAATGCGTCACCGAGGCCACCCAGGCATTGGCACTCGCTGACAGTCAGAGCAACCAGCCAAACCCATGATCTGTGGTGGTCAACCTTCGGGTTGGCCTTCCGGGGCGCGTTGGCGTACACTACTCAGGCTTGTTGCTCACTTTGATTCACAGAGCACCAGGCTCGGGGCCGTTTAGGATTCGACGCCGGTTGCGAAACTTTAGGTGCATGCCGAGTTGGTAACAGAACTCGTAAATCCACTGTTGCAACTTCCTATAGTTGCCAATGACGAAACCTACGGGGAATACGCTCTCGCTGCGTAAGCAGCCTTAGCCCTTCCCTCCTGGTACCTTCGGGTCCAGCAATCATCAGGGGATGTCTGTAAACCCAAAGTGATTGTCATATAGAACAGAATCGCCGTGCAGTACGTTGTGGACGAAGCGGCTAAAACTTACACAACTCGCCCAAAGCACCCTGCCCGTCGGGTCGCTGAGGGTTAACTTAATAGACACGGCTACGCATGTAGTACCGACAGCGGAGTACTGGCGGACGGGGGTTCAAATCCCCCCGGCTCCACCACTTCATCATCTAAAGACGTCCAAGGGCGTCTTTTTTTGTGCCTGAAATCCACCCGCCTCTCAGACCGCCAACTCAAGGCTGTCAAACCAAAAGACAAGGATTAAATCCTCATCGATGGTGAGCCACTCCAGACCGCGTACTGGCGGCGGCCGAGGATGAGGTTGCCGGCGTTACTCATGGTTAATCAACCGTTTTCGCCAGACCCCGACACCGATGCATCCAACGCGGCGACTAATTGCAATAACCGAGGGTCGCGACGCTGCGCAGGATCAACCGCACCAGCATGGTCTGGCGGGTCACCCCGGTCTTGGAGAAAGTCGAACGCAGGTGTGCCCGTGAGGTGTTGCGGCTGATGCCCAGTTCTTCGGAGGCTTCGTCCAGGGTCAGGCCGTTGGCCAGCAGCATGGCCAGCTGGGTTTCGGCCGGGGTGAAGTCGAACAGGGCGCGGACAATCTCTTGCGGTGCACTGGATTGCTGTTCCGGGTCGCTGATGAAAATCACCACCGCTGGGCACTGTTTGCCTTCGCTCCAGTCTGACAACGGTACCGAGCGCACGATGATGCCCAGGTCCGCGCGGCCCGAAGGGCGTTGTACGCGCAGGGCTTCGACCACCGAGGGGTTGCTGCTTTTTTGCGAGAGCAGCGACTGTTTCACCAGGCGGCGGAACTCCTGGGTGTCACGCGCGGTACCGATCTGCAGGCCATCGTTGACCAGCTTGATACCGTCTTTTTCCTGGATCAGGCGGTCGGCCACCTGGTTGGTCCGCAGCACTTTGCCGGCTTCGTCGAGAATGATCGTGCCAACCGCCATCTGATCTACCGCGCCGGCATAGAGGTTGCGCTCGGTTTCGATTTGGTTCAACCGCATATGGATCTCGACCGAGCGTTCCAGGTGCGGAATGAACTGCGCCAACAGGGCCTTTTCATCATTGTTGAAGGCCCTGTCGTCTCGACCGCGGCTGATGCGGATGCGGCACTGAGCGCCATCGGCAGTGTTGATGTCGGCGCCGAGGATATGGAACACGTCCAGCGGTTCGAGGAAATTCTTGCAGAACTCTGAGTTTTGCCAGTCGTCGTCGGAGACGAATTCGGCCAGGGTGACGACCTGGCGGTTGGGCAGGTCGACAAAGGGGTCGAGGGTGAAAAAGTGCTGGTTATATGAGGCCGTGATTTCGGCTGATGAGCCAGTGGTGTGAATCATCAGGCCAGTGTCGTGTTGACTCGGTGGGCGCAGGATGAAGGTGACGAATTTGCTTTGCAGATACACATTGAGCCGGTTGAGGAAGGTCGTCCAGGGGATGTTCTCCAGCGGTCCTTGATAGAGATTGCCGACGAACTCGCTGAACGTCTCGAGGCTGAGGCTCTGCATGGACAATCCTTTTATATTTATTAGTGTTGGAGATGGTCGAGAATAGGTGCCCTCGTCGATTGAGCGCAACACCCGGATCTATAGTCTGAAAGGAGGTGGGCCTACCTGCCAGATCGTGTAACTTTGCGTCCTGCGAAGCGCACCGGCCGGCCGGTGAGTTTACTTGTACGATCCACCCTATGGCCGATGTTAAACTGCGATTCGTTTCGTACCATTGGTCGACTCAAAAGATTGGTGTGATGACCCAGCAAGTCAGGAAAATCGAACGTTTGACACTGAAAAGCGTCGTCACGCGAGCAAAGCTCGTGTCAATTGCCGAACGGCTGTTCGCCGAGCGCGGTATCGAAGGGGTGTCGTTAAGCGACATCAACAAAGCCGCCGGGCAGCGGAACAAGAACGCCACGAATTACCACTTCGGCAGCAAGGACGGCTTGCTGCAGGCCATCCTCGACAAGCATGAGCCTGGTATTGCCAGCCGGCGCAACGCATTGCTCGATGAACTGGAGAAGCGAGGTAATCCGTCGGTAAGAGACGTGGTCCGCGCGCTGATGTATCCGGTGGCCGACAAGATGTTCGATCCCAACGGAGGGAAGGACTTTATCCGTCTGGATGCCCAACTGGTGGCGGTGCATACGCTCTCCGTACAGAACCTGCGCGCTTCCACGCTCAATCTGGGTCAGGTGGATCGGTTGAGGCGGGCGCTGCTCGGGGTCCTCCAGGACCTGCCGGAGTCCGTGGCCCAGCAGCGCCTGCACTTGGCGGCAGTATTGCTCCTCCATGGGCTCGCCGATCACTCTCGCATGCTTGATGCGAGCGATAAGAAGACCTTGGTGATGGACACCGAGTTGTTCATCAAGAACATCGAAGACTGCCTGGTGGCACTGCTGGCGAGCCCCATGTCGCCCGAAACTGTCTCCCTTCTTTCCCGCCTTGACGTACCCGAACAGGTTCCAGCCCACGTTTACAGCTTGCCCTCATGAGGCAGCTGTAAACATTGCATGGGTAACGACTGCTACCTGGAGAGGCTCGTCTCGAACTCGCGTGTAAAACGGTCGACTTCCGATTCGGGCAGATGATTGATACCTCCCGCCAGTCTCCTGCCACCGCCGGTGTCAAAGGTGCGGCAGAAGTCAGCCGCAGCCACCGGACTATGTCCGGGAGTGCGCACGCTTACGGTGAACCCACCTTGCCTTTTGGGCGACAGGATACCGAGCGCGCGATCTGGCTGTGCCTGCATGAGCTCGTTGGCCAGGGTTCCGATGGCCCGCCGTGCCCATGGCGCGTCAGGCAACATCAGCAGCATCGCGCCGGGTATCTGGCGTGTCGGCGTAAGCCGGCGAGCCAGATCCATGTCCTCCTTATAGCCGGCGGCCAGCCGCACGTAGGCGTCCGAGCCTGTGACGAACTCCAGCGGATCGGCGAACGGCTGCATCAGGATAGACAGCTCGGCCGGATCGAAATGCAGATCGGCAACGGTCTCGCCATAAGCGTTGTAGTTGAGATAGAGGCCGAGCCGCTCCAGGGTCCTGACCGCTCCAGCATCTATGCCTTGCGCCTTGGCCATGACGCAGCCCACCTCAGGCAGGCTGTCGCCGTATGCCGCGGCAACCGCCCATGCACGATGGCGACCGCCAAGATAGCGGTCGACCAGGATGCTGGTGCAGACGTCGGCAGCCTCGTCGATATAAGGCTCGAAGCGCCCATGCCGAGGCATCTCCCCTGCGTGATGATGATCGAAGTAGCGCACCGAAGCGCCCGCCTCAAGCAGGCGAAGCAGATCGGTACGATTCTGATCGAGGGAGATGTCGAGTGCAGTGATGGTATCCCCCTCGCACGCTTCGATACGCCGCAGTAACTGAATGTCGCGTTTGACTCCGGTCAGCAGCCTCGCGCTGGCGAATTCGTCAGGCACGGCAAGCCGCAGTTGCTGCAACGCACACAACCCATCGGCATCCCCATTGAATGCAACGTAGCGATTCATAGGGCCTCGCGAGCGACAAGATGGCTGACGATCAGTTCGGCTGCTTCCTCGGGAGAGCAAGCGGTGGTGTCGATGCGAATTTCCGGATTTTCCGGCGGCTCGTAAGGGGAATCGATGCCGGTGAAATTCGTCAGTTCGCCACGGCGAGCCTTCTTGTAGAGGCCTTTTGGATCCCTCTGTTCGGCCACGCTGATCGGCGTGTCGACGAACACCTCGAAGAACTCGCCCTGCTCCACCAGCTCGCGCGACATTCTGCGTTCAGAACGGAATGGAGAGATGAAGGACACCAGAACGATTTGCCCCGCATCGACCATCAACTTGGCGACTTCACCTACGCGTCTGATGTTCTCGACCCGGTCGGCTTCGGAGAAACCGAGATCCTTGTTGAGGCCGTGGCGCACGTTGTCACCATCAAGCAGATAGGTATGTTTGCCCAATGCATGCAGTTTCTTCTCGACGAGGTTCGCGATCGTGGACTTGCCGGCACCCGACAACCCTGTGAACCAGAGTACGCAAGGCTTCTGCCCCTTGAGGGTGGCATGCGCCTGCTTGTTAACGTCAATCGCCTGCCAGTGGATGTTCTGCGAGCGACGCAAGGCAAAGTGCAGGAGTCCGGCGCCGACCGTATTGTTGGTCAGGCGGTCAATCATGATGAAACCGCCGGTATCGCGATTTTCCTTGTAGGGATCAAATGCGATTGGCTGATCAAAGCTCAGGTTGCAGACGCCGATTTCATTCAGGTCCAGTGTCTTGGCGGCGAGATGCTCGAGCGTATTGACGTTGACCTTGTATTTCGGTGTCGCGCTGGTGGCCGTCACGGTCTTGGTGCCGATCTTCAACAGATAGGGGCGGCCCGGCAGCATCGGCTCATCGCTCATCCAGACGATCGTCGCCTCGAACTGGTCTGCCACCCTGGCCGGTGCATCGATCGTCGCGAGAATGTCGCCCCGGCTGATATCGATCTCGTCCTCGAGCGTAATCGTGATCGACTGGCCAGAGACGGCTTCCTCAAGGTCACCCTCGCGCGTCACGATACGCGCGACCCGGCTTTCCTTCCCCGACGGCAGGACACGGAGGCGATTGCCGCGCTTGACGTTGCCGCCGACAACGATCCCGGCATAGCCGCGGAAGTCGAGGTTCGGTCGGTTGACCCACTGCACCGGCATGCGAAACGGCCCGGACTGATCCGCAGCATCCTCGACCTGCACCGTCTCAAGGTATCCCATCAGTGTCGGCCCCTGGTACCAAGGGGTGTTCGCGCTCGGCTCGGTGATATTGTCGCCCTTCAGGGCTGACATCGGGATGGTGACGATATTCTGCAGGCTAATCTGGCTGGCGAAAGCGCGATAGTCCGCGTCTATCTTGTCGTAGATCTCTTTCGAGTAACCCACCATATCCAGTTTGTTGATGGCCAGCACGACATGGCGAATGCCAATCAGCGACACCAGATAGCTGTGTCGCCGCGTCTGGGTCAGCACCCCTTTGCGCCCGTCGATCAGAATGATGGCGACATCCGCTGTCGAGGCTCCGGTGACCATGTTGCGCGTATATTGCTCGTGGCCCGGTGTATCGGCCACGATGAACTTGCGCTTGTCGGTCGAGAAGAAGCGATAGGCAACATCGATGGTGATGCCTTGTTCACGCTCGGCGGAAAGTCCGTCGACCAGTAGTGCGAAATCCAGGTCGCCACCTTGCGTTCCCACCTTCTTTGAATCCGCTTCCAGCTGGCTCAACTGGTCTTCGAAGAGCATCTTCGACTCGTAGAGCAGGCGCCCGATGAGCGTGCTTTTTCCATCGTCGACGCTGCCGCAGGTGATGAAACGCAGCAGGCTCTTGTTCTCGTGGGATTTCAAATATTGCTCGATGTCTTCGGAAATCAAATCGGATACGTGTGCCATTAGAAATACCCCTCCTGTTTCTTTTTCTCCATCGAGCCCGCGGAGTCGTGATCAATCAGGCGACCCTGGCGCTCGGACGTCCTGGCCAGAAGCATTTCCTGAATGATGGCCGTCAAGGAGTCGGCCTCGCTCTCGATTGCGCCGGTCAGCGGGTAGCAACCCAGCGTGCGGAAACGCACTTTCCTGATCTCGGGAACCTCGCCGTCGTTCAGTGGCATGCGCTCGTCATCGACCATGATGAGCGTGCCGTCGCGCTCCACCACCGGTCGCTCTTTCGCCAGGTAAAGCGGCACGATCGGAATGTCGTTCAGATAGATGTATTGCCAGATGTCGAGCTCGGTCCAGTTGGACAGGGGAAACACCCGGATGCTTTCGCCCTTGTGCTTTCGGGCGTTATACATCCGCCACAGTTCGGGGCGTTGCAGCTTGGGATCCCAGCGGTGCTGCTCGGAGCGGATCGAGAATATTCGCTCCTTGGCCCGCGACTTCTCTTCGTCCCGCCGTGCGCCGCCAAAGGCCGCATCGAAACCGTGCTTGTCCAGCGCTTGCTTCAATCCCTCGGTTTTCCAGATGTCGGTGTGTATGGCCGAACCATGGGAAAAGGGGCTGATGCCCTTTTCCAGCCCCTCGGGATTGATATGGACGAGCAGGTCGAAGTCGTGCTTTTTCGCCATGGCGTCGCGGAACTGAATCATCTCGCGGAACTTCCAGGTCGTGTCGACGTGCAGCAATGGGAACGGCAGTTTTCCCGGGTGGAACGCCTTCAGGGCCAGGTGCAGCATCACTGCACTGTCCTTACCGACGGAGTAGAGCATTACCGGGTTCTCACACTCAGCGACCACTTCTCGCATGATGTGAATGCTCTCGGCCTCAAGACGCTGCAAGTGCGTCAGCATGTGTTTCCTCCTTCCTCTGCGCTGGGTCGGGATGCCACCGAGAATCCGATGCCCGGCCCAGTCACTCGAGGTGCGATTGCGTGTGGACGTTTATCGCCCACCTCTTTTTTAAGCCTTGTTACTTAAACTGGCTTTAAAGGTAGATCTCGCAATTGCACGGATCATCGTCCGTTTAGACTATTCACAGTTCGAATGCTTTTAATACTATCGCCTTATCTTGAACCGCCAGTCGGTCGGGGCGATAGCTGCTGCTCCTGATCGACTGGCCCATTGCGCCACAGCATTCAGGTGTACCTTTTGGAGGCAACGCCCCATGAACACTCAACAGGCCGACTGGCCGAACCTTCAGTTTGACTACAACAATTGCCATGTCCTGGTGACCGGTGGCACCAGCGGCATCGGGACCGGCATCGCCGCAGCGTACCGAGCAGCAGGTGCGCAAGTGACGATCACCGGCACCCGGCCCTGCGCCGCCGATTACGACATTGACCTCGACGGCTACCGCTACTTGCAGCTCGACATCGAGAACGCAGACAACATTTCTGCCGTTGCAGCAGCGCTGCCGCGCCTGGACATCCTCGTCAACAACGCCGGCTTTGCGCTGCCAAGCTGTGGCCTGGACGAGTACGAACCGGACGTTTTCGAACGCGCGGTGCGCATGCACCTCGTTGGTGGCTATCGCATGGCGCATGGCTGCGCAGACAAACTCCTGCAAAGCACGCTGCCAGGCGGCCCTTCGATCATCGGCATTGCATCAATGAGCTCGTTCTTCGGGATCGATGTGGTGCCCGGCTATGGCGCGGCAAAGACTGGCGTCGTCGGGCTGACCCGGGCACTGGCGGTCCATTGGGGCGGACGCATTCGCGTCAACGCGGTCGCGGCGGGGCTTACCGCAAGCCGCATGACGGCGACGACTGTCGCCAATCCGCAGTGGTCCGCGCCCACGCTTGCACGCACGCCGGCAGCACGGCTTGGGGTGCCGCAGGACATCGCCGGTCCAGTCCTTTTCCTGACGAGCGCCGCTGCCGGCTGGATCACGGGACAGACACTGCCTGTCGATGGCGGTTTCACGGTCGCCGGCTGAGTCCGGCGTCGGCCCTTCCCGTACTGCCTGTCGCCAACACCTCTCCTCACACTTATGGAGCAGCGCATGAAACCTGACATCATCCGTATCACAGACCTGGGCGCCCCCGAGCTGACCGAGCGGCAGCGTCGAGCGATCGCGGGCGTCCCCCCCGTGGAAATGCGCGAGGAGGCCGTCCTGGCAGCCGCATGCCAGCGCACGGGGCTTTCCGACTTCGGTTCG
Organism: Pseudomonas sp. KH_046_1; assembly: GCF_057839025.1. Lineage (NCBI taxonomy): Bacteria > Pseudomonadati > Pseudomonadota > Gammaproteobacteria > Pseudomonadales > Pseudomonadaceae > Pseudomonas > Pseudomonas sp. KH_046_1. The sequence continues at coordinate 824,222 of NZ_CM174481.1, read as the reverse complement.
GAGGACTTCCGCGAACGGCTGCGAGTCTGGCTGAAGAGTTTTGACGAGGACACGGAGCTCGGCCCCCTGGGGCGCGCGGGGATGTTCGGCGATGCTGTGCGCTACGCATCTTCGCGCCTGCGCTTCGAAGATCTGGTGAAGCGACACCCGGAAATCAACGACGTCGCGATTGATCGGCCGATCATCGTCGCCGGCCTTCCCCGCTCAGGCACGACCCACCTGGTCAACATCCTGGCAGCCGATCCGCGACTGCGTTCGATGCCGCTTTGGGAAGCGATGGAGCCGATTCCTGCGCCGCAAGACCAAACATCAGACGGGGAAGATCCACGTATCGTTCGTACCCGCCAGGCCTGGGGCGAATTCGAAGCCATATTGCCGTTCATGCCGGCGATGCACGAAATGTCCCCCACCCACGTGCATGAAGACATCGAACTGCAAGGCCTGGACTTCTCGTCCTATCTGCCGGAATGGCAGTCTCGCCCGTGTCGCTGGCGCGACTACTACTACAGCCACGATCAGACGCCGCACTACCGTTATGGTCGCCGAGTCCTGCAGGCGCTCACCTGGCTCCAGGGCCCGAACCGATGGGTGATGAAATCGCCACCGCACATGGAAAACCTGCGGCCGCTGGTGACGACCTATCCCGACGCCACGCTCGTCATCACCCATCGCGACCCCGTAGCCGTGCTCCAGTCCGCCATCACCATGATCGCCTATGGCGACCGCATCCGCCGCCATACCCTCGACGTAAAGGCGTTGGCGCGCTATTGGACAGATCGAGTGGAACATCTGCTGCGCGCCTGCGTTCGGGACCGGGACAGTGTTCCCGCCGGCCAATCGCTCGATGTGCTCTTCGACGACTACATGGCCGACCAACAGACGGTGATCGAACGCATCTATGCCATGGCCGGCCTGCCACTGACCGCCGACGCCAAGACGCGGATCCAGGTCTATCTGAACGCCAACCCACGGGGCAAGCATGGTCGCGTCGTCTATGACCTGAAAGGCGATTTCGGGGTTGATGTTGCCGCTTTGCGCGAGCGATTCGGCTTTTACTATGAGCGCTTCTCGGTCAGGCCAGAGCGCATCGAAGGAGAGCGGCCATGACCGATCAAGCTATGGAACGCCTGTTGTCCGGCCGCGCGTGGGACGACTTCTGCGAAACCGTTCGCCAGGCCGGCCACAGGGTCGATGCTTTTGGCGCCGAGGCCGATACCCTCGACCGCGCCGAATGGTATCGATTCATGACCCGGCTCATGCGCAACGGTTTCGAACGCTACCTGGAGAACTGCGAGCCAGAACGGCCGCGCCTGCGCGATGCGCCCTGGCGCCAGTCCATCAACTTCCAGTCTCCCGATCAGGATCATCTGCTTGCCGAGTTCGTCGACGGTAGTCATGACTATGTCATTCGTGGCCATCGTGGCGGGCTGCCGTACTTCGTCATCGCCTCATGGCGCGCGCCACAACCGCGCCATCCCGGCGCTCAGGACTGGGCAACGCGTGGTGTATCCGGTCTTGACGAATTCGATCCCGCTGCGCTGCAGACCACCGGCTTCATCTCCTCACGCCAGGTGAAGTTCGATACGCAGGGCAACTTCGAGATCGTGGTCAGCCAGAACAAACCCGCAGACGGGCGCGACTGGCTGTCGATCTCACCGGACTGCGTCGGTCTCCTGGTGCGCACGCTCTACCATGATCGCGCGAATACCGCGCCGCCTCACTTCACTATCGAACGGATCGATAGCCCGCAACCGCGACCCGTCACCGCCGCCGAAATAAGCGATGCGCTCGCCAAGGCGGGTCAGATGGTACTTGGCTATTGCGAGCTGGTGCGCAGCTGGTGGCAGGACAATCTCAGCCAGCGGCCAAACCGCATCCGCTTCGACCGCGCGGTGTACCTGTCCAATGGCGGCGTGCCGGACCGACACCACGGCTTCGGTACATGGGAGTGTGCTGGCGACGAGGCGCTGGTTATCGATTTCCTGCCCTCAGCCTGTGATTACTGGATATTCCAGCTCTGTTCGATCTGGCAAGAGAACCTCGACAACTACGAGGACGGCGGCGGTTGTGTGCAGAAGTACAAGGCCAGCTATCGCCACGACGGCTCGGTGCGCGTCATCGTTGCGCAAGGCCAGCCCGGCATCGCCGGCAATTGGGTCCAGTCCTTCGGCCATGTCCATGGCGGCATGAGTTTGCGTCTGATTGGCACACAGGGCGAGCCGCCGCAGGTAACGCTGCGCCGTATTGCGCTCGCCGTGCTGCAAGAACGTGGTGAAGAGGCACTTGAAGACATCGCGCCGATCATCAGTGGCGAGGTGGCGCAATGAGCGTGCTGTCCGGCGAAATGGCACGGCACTGCATCGTGGCGATCAATCATGTCCTGCATGGAGGCGATCTCTGATGACTCATCCCATAGGTGCCGCCGTGGTCGGCACCGGCTTCGGCCTTTTTACCCATGTCCGTGCGCTGCGCGAGGCTGGCTTCGAGGTGCGCGCCATCGTCGGCCGAGACCGTGCCCGCACCATCGCCCGCGCCGCGCCGCTGGGTATCCCACTGGCGACCGATAGTCTGGCCCAGGTGCTGGCTGATCCGGCGATACAGCTCGTTACGGTGGCAACGCCCCCGCACGCACACTATGCACCGGTGATGGCCGCGATCGCCGCCGGGCGGCATGTCGTGTGCGAAAAGCCCTTTGCCCGCGACGCCGCCGAAGCGGTGCAGATGCGCGAAGCCGCGACAAAGGCAGGTGTTCATCACCTGCTCGGCGCCGAATTCCGCTTCGACAGCGCGCAGGCGTTGCTGCGGCGCGTCGTTCAGTCGGGTCTGATCGGCACACCGCGCCATTTCCTGCGCATCTACCATCAACCGGGCCTGCAGGACTCGACAAGCAAGCTCAGCGACTGGTGGGAGGACGCTGACCAGGGCGGCGGCTTTCTTGGCGCATTCGGCTCGCACATGATCGATCAGGTCGAATACATGTTCGGGCCCATCGCTCGTGTCAGCGGCATGCTGCAGACGCTGGCGCCCGGGCGCCCCAACATGACGGCCGACGATTGCTACACCGTGCAGTTCGAAACGGACAGCGGTGTTGCCGGGTCAATCATCGCCGCGCTGGCCGCGCCTGGGCCGCTGGTAATGGCCACCAAAGTGGTGGGCAGCGCAGGCGGCGCGTGGATTCAGAGCGGCGCGACGTTTGGTGACCCCGAAGAAGTCTGGGTGAGCGACGCCGATGGTGTGCGGCGCATCGAGATGCCCGCGGATCTGGTCAACGCAATGCCGACAGCTTTTCCCGTCGCCGAGCTGATCCAGACCGAGCAGGACCGCTGGCACACCATGGGCTTCGATGTTGCGCCCTATGCGCGCCTGTTCGCCGAGATGCGCACGCGGATCGAAAATCGCGCACCCGCGATCCCCGAGCGTGCCGCCACATTCAACGACGCTGCGCGAGGCCAACAGGTGCTCGACGCCATTCGACTGTCGGCGCGCAAGCGCGCCTGGATCACAATCTGAAATGAAGGACTCTGCTATGACGAAATTGATGCTTCATGCAACGGTTCACGGACCTGACGATATTCGTGTCGAACAGGTACTGCGCCCCAGTGCCGGGCCGGACGATATTGTGGTCAAGGTCGTGGTCTGCGGTATCTGCGGCTCTGACCTCGGTTATGCGCGCGCCGGTGGCCTGCCGATGGGGGGCGATGGTCCCTTATCGCTCGGGCATGAATTCTCGGGCGTGATCGAGGAGGTGGGCGCGCGAGTGACGGCGCTGCGCAAAGGCCAGCGCGTGGTGGTCAACCCGACGACGCCTGCGAACATGATCGGCTCCGGAGGTCCTGGGGCCTTCGCCTCGCACATTCTCGTGCGCAATGTCATGGCCGAGTCGTCGGTCTACCCCATTCCCGACACCCTGGACTTCGAAACCGCTGCGCTGGTCGAGCCGCTCGCCGTCGCGCTGCACGGCGTCAACCGGTCGCGTGCCGGCGCTGGCAGCAAAGTAGTCGTTTTCGGCGCGGGTCCCATCGGGCTCGGTGTCGTGGCGATGCTCCGTTTGCGCGGCGTCGCGGACATCATCGCCGTCGATCGCGTGGACTCACGTCTGGAACGTGCGCGCGCACTCGGTGCAAACGCCACGTTCAATCCCGACAATTGCGATCTCTGGGCTGAAATCGGCAAGCGCCATGGCGCTGGCACGCTCTACGGGATGCCAGTGGTGGATACCGACGAATTCATCGAGGTGTCGGGCGCCGCTCCGGTCATTCCCCAAATCATTGCGCGCGCACGTTTCGGGGCGCATCTGACGGTGGTGGCGGTACATCACGCACCGGTCGCCATGGATCTGGCGATGGCGCTGGGCAAGGAGATGGAAGTGACCACCGCCATGGCCTATCCCACCGAGTTTGGCGAGGTGCTGGAGATCCTCGCCGCAGGCCGAATCGACACCACCGCGCTGATCAGTCATCGCTACGCCTTCGAAGACTTCGAGCAAGCCTTCGCTACCGCCGCGCGTGCAGATGAATCGGCCAAGGTGTTGGTAACGTTCGGAAAAGCCTAAAGCCAGAACATGGTGGTTTTACGGCTGCATCATCGTTCTTGCGCAAACGACCACCATGACTACAGCGCATTTCGATGATGTCCGCCCTGGATCGAAGCGGACATCCGCCATCTCTCGAAATCCCGAAGCGCTTGACCGGCCTGCCGGCAAGCGCAAACAGGCCCCACGTTAACGATCAGTACTTGATGTCCCTAGCCGTGCGACGGGTATCCTGCTTGGTGCTGCGCTTGTCCTGGCGACATTCCACGTTGCTCTTGTCACTGCCCTTTCTGCACTCATCCTTGGTTTGCCGGGCAGTGGAGCGCCCTTCCTGCCTGGTATCGCGAGCTTCACGCCGTTGTTGACCCTGCTCGGTCGCGTAAGCGGGTAGCGTCACCCACTGCACGCCAGCGGCGACGAGCAGCATCGCCAGGGCTTTCAAGTAGTGCTTGCGAATCATGATTTTTCTCCAATGCCATACCGCTCAGTCGCTTCGTTCGCGCCCCCAGGAATTCAACGAAAACGTGAGTTACATCGTACGCTCACAACTCACAAAAGCACTTTGTGGTACGTGAAATCTGACGATAGGGTCACTTAGGCAGCCGCGCTAGGCTGTTATGTGCATGCTTGCAATATGGGCATCGGTAACGACTAAGCTTTGCAGCTGCCCGCCCGCGAAGAGGCCAGCGAGACCCTCCAGAATATTTTGCATCCACGGTCGCCCCTATCACTGCCATCTCCTCGGAGAAGCCCATGCGCCAAGCCCTCCTGATCATCGACGTACAACCCGGCTTCGACCCGCCGTAGTGGCTGATCGACGGTATCCAGAAGCTGATCGGCACCCTGCCCAGTGTCGCCACGGTCGAGCGCTATGACGAATCCATAACCCCCTTCGAAAAACAGCTCGGCTGGCACCCCGCACCGGACGATGACAGCCTGATCCCAGCCGACCGCATTTTTATCAAGCACGGCTACGCGCCCACACCGGAAACCATCGACTACCTGAAAAGCCTCAACGTCGAACGCGTGCTGGTGTGCGGCCTGCAGACCGAAACCTGCTGCCTGGCGGCGGGGTTTGCGCTGTTTGATGCGGGTTTGCAGCCGACGTTAGTTACGGATTTGACGGTGGGATCATCGCTGGACCGGACGGGTGGGCTAGGGGTCAGGCTTTGGGAGCATCATTTCAAGCACACGGTAAAACTGGCGGATTTGTAAGCTGTTATGTTCACGCAAAAGCCATCGTTTCACTCGAACAATTCACCTAGTTCTTCAAGCGTTGGCAGTGCTGCCGGAATCACAGAACGCTCACAATCCAATGCGCACAAAACACGGGCATACGCGACCATCGCAACAGTGGGTGTACCCTTCTCCACGGCAATAACTTTCTGTCGTGGCAACCCGGAAAGCTCGGCAACTCTTGATTGCGTCAGTCCGTGACTCTTACGCTTTGCACGTATTTGGAGCCCCAGGCGGGATAGCAGGAGAGATTGATCCATGTTCGATTACCGTGACATTGGTGATCAAATGTATTGCATACAGAACATTACTACGAATCGATTTGACTCAGCATCCAAGCGGTTACCCATCTCGACGCCTTCCTCACGTCCTAGGACATTTCCCGCAAAACGCATCGCCTTTCATGAACTGGCGGACGCACTTTCTCGACGATAGCCTTCAAGGGTCGCTGCACATCAGCGATCGGCTTTGACAGGCTGAAAAGTGTACCCTGCACACCTCCCAAATCAGACAGCATGCATTCGCTCATGTAGTCGCGATTATGGCGGCTGTGCGCGGGGCACCTTCGGGTGCACCGGGTTCTCACACTTCCGGTCTGTCAACCCGCGTATAGCTGCCACCCAATCCTGTTTGACAGCAGGGGATGGCAGCTTCTCTAAACAGTGTGAGGAATGCCATCTTGAAAAAGAACAGCCCCAATCCCCCGGAAACCCCAGCCAATTTAGCTGAAGACAAAATCGACTTATCGAAAACCACCGAACCCGCCATCAGCGCCCGTCTCCGCAACCCCAATCACCTCGACCCCGTCAGCCACGTCTTCACCCTGCGCCCCGACATCGACACACCGTCCCTGCTCACTCACGCCAGCGAAACCCTCGCCTCGCTCAACGTCATGAGCACCGACCTTGCCTGCGAGCTTGAGAGTTCGCGTCGCAATATCGCCCTGGCGATCCAGCAGCTGGCCGTGCTGGCGCAATTGCTGGTAAACCGGGCACTGGACAACATCGCGCCGCTCGACGAAGTGGAGGCTTGAGATGGATCGGTACATGCCAATGACCGGCATCGACTGCACCATCGCATCGCTGCTGATCGACACCGAGGCACCGCTGGATGTGCTGCACGAAACAGCCGCCTATCGCATTCGAACCGCGACACAATTGCTGGAGAGCTTCGCGGCTGACGAGGGTGTTTACAGCGAACTGGCGCGGGTGCTGGTCACTTCCCTGCGCGATGGTTGCGATTTGCTGGATGTGGTTGGGCGGCGGTTGCAGATGCAGGTTTGATCCTTGAAAAATGGACGGTCTCATTGAGGTCGTCCAACTCCAGAGCCGCGATCATCAAGCACGCAGCCGCTTAACCCCAACCCCCACCAATATCCCCAACACAATCGACACCAACGGCACCGCTCCCACCCAGGTCAGCGTCGGAAACACCAACAAAATCTGTGAGTCATTGCCACCCAGCATCATCGATGCACCGGTCCCCATCAACACGCCCGCGAGCAAATGCCTGGCCGCTGTCATCGCGGCAAACCGCTGATAGTTGAAGGTGCGGCGATGTAAGGTGTAACAGAGCATGCCCAGCATCAGCATGGCAAACACCGTCACACGCTGGGTGGTCAATGATGTGTCGCCCGGGCCCCAGAACCTTTGCGAGAGATCGTAGAAGAATACGCTGGGCGTCCACAGCGGTTCGAAGGTGTAGAGGGCACTGGTCAAAGCCCCCAGGAGCAGGCTCGACAGCACCAGGTGTCTGTCGCCGTGAATCCGGATCAGGAACAGCAGAATCAGCAGCACGATGCCAATGACCAGCCAGTAATGACGGCTGGTGATCATCGGCATTTGCAGCGCCCGGTGTTCGGGCAGCATGTTCAGGTGATGCCACAGCACGATGCCCAGCACCCAGCCGAGGATGGTAAAGACCTTGTTGAGGTTGCCGCTGGCGAGCTTGGTGAGGGTGCCGACGCTGCACCCGTCGTTGAGCACCGAGGCGAGGCCGAACAGCAACCCGCCACCAACCAGTGACAGATAGCCAACCTCAGGGATGAACAACGGTTGACTGACGCCAGACAAGGCGTAGAGCGGTGCGAGCAAGAGACCGAACAGACCGCAACTGACCAGCGACACGAACAGGGTCGGCCGACGTTTGAGCAGCAGCCCCATGGCATTGACCAGGCACATGCCCATGCGCTGGGACACCCAGCCGATGAGGAACGCCAGCAGCAGCGAAATCAGCAATGAAAACACGGGCCTCCCTGTTTCCGGGTGGTGGCATCAAGTCGATGCCTGACAGACAGATTAGTCGCCGGGCAAACACTTCGGACGAACCACTCAATCCGCAATCGCCCTGCAACCCCTGTCGAATAGGCCTTGGGCAATGTCGACCGCGGCCCGATACCAGATGAATTTTTCTTCACCCCACGCCTCCGTCACTGCCTGTACATTGCACTCGCTCATTCAAGAAACTACGGTTTGCCCGCCCTCCCGCGGGCTTTTTTTTGTCTGCGAATTCGCAATCCGAGACTCACTGAAGGTTTCCTCGGGATCGAGTAGGAGGCGGCTTCACAGCCGCCGTCCTCTCACACCACCGTACGTACGGGTCCGTATACGGCGGTTCAGGTTATGCGGTTAAGCCGTTTTATCGTATCCAGTATTGGGACCAGCCCCAGGCTGTCCCACAGCTTCTTCGGCAGCGCGTGATTCATATGTGACGCTCCCGAATTCCACCATGGCCCGCGCCCGTTGAACGCTGATTTGCAGGCGCGTGCTTCGCTGATCCCCAGACGTATCAGGTTGCGCGCCCTCGTTGGGCGCTGCTTCCATTGACGCCAAATGACACAGCGAAGTTTACGGCGCATCCAGCCATCCAACTCCTCAAGGGGGCGGTTGCTCTGGCTGAGCTTGAAGTAACCCGCCCAACCACGTAACACCGGGTTAATCCGTTCAATGACGCTTGCCATCTTGTGGCCCCGCGCTCCGCGCAGCAGTTCTCTGAGCCGATCGCGCAAGCGATTCAGGCTCATCGTAGCTACTTTCAGCCTCGGCTGTTTATGCAGGCTCATCCCGTAACCCAAGTAATCACACGCCCACGGCCGTGCTACTCGGCTCTTTTCTTGATTCAACGTCAGTTTCAGGCGTTGATTCAGGAAGCGCTCAACCCTGACCAGCACTCGCTCGCCAGCACGACGACTGCGCACATAAATGTTGGCGTCGTCGGCATAGCGTACAAAACGATGGCCCCGCCGTTCCAGTTCGCGGTCGAGTTCATTGAGCAGGATGTTCGACAACAACGGTGAGAGCGGGCCGCCTTGCGGCGTCCCTTCCTGCCGTCGGCTGGCGATCCCGCCCGACATCATTCCCGCTTCGAGATAACGACGGATCAGCATAAGCACACGTTTATCTTCGATTTGACGCTCGATGTAGGCCATCAATACATCGTGGTTGACCCGATCAAAGAACTTCTCCAGATCGAGTTCCACGCACCAGCGGTGGCCCGCCGCCACATGGGCGCGGGCGGTTTCGATGGCTTGATGAGCGCTTCTGCCCGGACGAAAGCCGTAGCTGTAGTCCGAAAACAGCGGATCAAAGATTGGCGTGAGCTGTTGCAGCAGCGCCTGCTGGATCAGGCGATCCACGACGCTGGGGATACCCAGCTGTCTTGTGCCGCCTTTGGGTTTGGGGATATCGACGGCGCGTACACCTTGCGGGTGGTATTCGCCGGCCAACAGCCGAGTCTTGAGGATCGGCCAATACTGTTTCACGTAGCCCGCCAGCTGGTCGACCGTCATGCCATCGGCACCCGGTGCGCCCTTGTTGCTGACCACGCGTTGATACGCACGCTTGAGGTTGGCGGGTGCAAGCACCCGCACCATCAGCGTGTCCGGCTCCGCGTTCGTCCACGCCACAGACGCCGTCGATGTTTGCGCCCTGTCAGCCTTCATCCTCGGATACCGTCCAGGACCTGGGGTAACAGTTTTCTCTTGGAGAATATTCTGCGTTTCAACATTCGACGAGACTCTGACGCCTACTGGCGGCATAACCTGTTCGGCCCTTGGTGACGCGGTAATCCGCCACTTACTACGGCCTCAGCTGACTTCTGTGGGCTCATCCCGTCGCCTCTCGACGCTCGGTAGCACAGTGGCAAACCCACAGATCTCCCAGGGTAATTCGCGCGACCTTCCTGCTTATGCCTGTCGGATCTACGTCACAGCGTTCCGTGCAAGTATTGGGCTTTGAAGATATTGGCCTTCTTACCCCGCTGCGCCGCCTCTATCCGCTTCCTGTTCGTCAGGCCAGCATTTTGCCTCGGGCTTCCTTCAGATTCGCAGTCGCCCGCGACACCCTTGCCTCTGGCTAACACTTCCCCTTGCCGGGTGTGTAGAGGACTTACACCTCCAAGTCACCAGCGAGGCCACCACAGCCAAGCTGGTTGCGCTTCGCGCAACGCGCCATGCCTGGCGCACCAACAAAAAAACCGCACCCCTTTCGAGATGCGGTTTTTGCGGTCCAACGCCACTCAATTCACAGATTGAGGCTGAGCCGCCAACACCGGTTGTTCCGCTCTGGTGAGCACCGGCTGTTCCAGCCTCGCTCGCCCGTAAAACGCCAGCGCCGTCAGCAAACACGCCAGCCACACGAAGATCCCGGCCCAGAAGGTGTGGGACATGTAGTGCCACCCTTGCAATACCCGTGTGGTGCCATAGATGAAACCGAGGGTCAGCGAGCCGTACATGATCGCTTTCGAATAGCGCCAGCGATAACGGCGAGCCACGAAGTACAACGCCAGCATGGTGAAACCGCCCGACGCATGTCCGCCCGGCCAGCAGCGCCCCTCGCCAGCAACTTTCAGCAGGTCGAAACTTTCATACCACTCAATGTGCTCCATCTTGCCGCCGTACTGGGTCGTCTCGATCGGGCAATACACGCTGGTGTGGCCCTTGAGGTAGTGAATGACCCCTGTACTGATGGAGAACGCGAACACCACGTAGAGAAAGTCGCGTCGGTGGCGGTTGGCAAAACGCAGCACCGGTGCGACTTTGATTTTTTCCAGGAAGGCGATGATTTTCGCGTGCTTTTCGGCCTTCAGGCGCGGCCAGAGAAACGACAGCAAGGCACCGATAATCGCAATTTCACCGGTCCAGTTCGGAATGATCCGCGCCCATTTATGGGTGATTTTTTCGAACAGATGGACCTGGTCCAACGGGTACGTCTGCGTCACCGGATCAAAAAAGTAATTGTTGAAGGCGATGTCGATACTGGTCATGTCGAACATCAGGAACACCGCGACCGCGCAGGCCAGCGGAATACCGAAATTCATCCAGTAAAAGCGGGAAGCGGTCGGCATGCTCAGTCCTGATTCGAAGGGATGGTGAAATTCAACGGGGCGTCACGGTCGGCCAATCCGAAGCTTCGATAAAGCCAAGCATGCGCGGAGTGTGCGGCGTTTCGGCGGAGATAAACAAAGAGGCCCCGTAACCCAGGGTCGACGTCGGCAAATGGAGGTCTTTTTCCAGTTGGTCCATGCATTCGCTGTGGGTCACCAGAATCAGGTTGCGCCCGGCCACCTTGTGCGCCAACGCGTCGCGCAGCATGGTGCCCTTGCAACTGATCAACCAGTCTTCGCCCGTGCCGACCTTGTTGAACATGAAACTGGCGGTCTGCGCCGTACGCAGAATCGGGCTGTTGTAGATATCGGCCTTGTCCAGGCCCAGGTTCTGGAAGTGCGCACCGACACCCATGGCGACACGGCGCGAGCGCTCGGTAATGCCATCGTTGCCAACCAGGCAAGGCGCCGAGGAGTGATCACAGCGCTCGACGTGGCGCACCAGCACGATCAGGTCGCCCTTGGCCCATCCGGTCATCAACGCCTGTGCACCGGTTACATTGCCGTGAGCCAGGTCTGCAACGGCGGCAGGTCGCAGCAGGAACACCGTCAACGGGATCACCAGCAACGCCGAGGCCAACACCACCGCAGCGTTGCGATAACGGGCGAAGCGGCTCAGATCGATCGAGCGTTTTATCCCGAAAAGACTCAGTCTTAATTCCACATCAAGCCGCCTCGCCGGCACGCACTACCTCATTAGATCCCGGCAGGTTAAGGAAAGGCGCGTCGGTGACTGGTGAAACGCATGTGAAAAAAAGCTTAAAAGCGCTGTAAAAATTTTGTTACAGAATCCGTTCGGAAAAATCCTTTCAGCTCCCGGGATTGCTGCCGATACATCCTGCTTACACAGCTTGGCGGCTTCCAAAAAAAACAATCTTCCAGCCAACCGACGATAAAGAAGTACCAAGTTCCTGGAGGAATGAGATGAATAGCTGGTTCGGCAACATCAGCGTGAACCTGAAACTGGGCCTGGGGTTTGGCCTGGTCCTGGCACTGACCTGTGTCCTCGCCCTGACCGGCTGGACCAGCCTGGGCGGGTTGATCGACCGTAGCAACTGGATGAGCGACATCACCCAGCTCAACGCCGGTCTGACCAAGCTGCGCGTGGTTCGCCTGCAATACATGCTGACCAACGGCGACGAAACCGCCGCGCAGAACGTGCAGACCACCCTCGACGCCTTCTCGGCCCAGCAGCAAGCCCTGCTGGCGAAGTTCAAGAGCCCGGAAAACCTCAAGCTGCTGCGCGAGCAAGGCGCCGTCATCGACGCCTACAGGACGTCCCTGGGCAAGATGCGCAGCGCCTATCGCGCCGGCAACAGCGCCCGCGACGCCATGAGTGCCAACGCCGAAACCGCCAACACGCTGATCAATGACATCAATACCCGCGTGCAACAAATGCCGTTGAGCGACCAGCGCTTCGAACAGTTCCAGGCCATCACCGCGGCCAAGGAAGCGTTCCTGCTGGCGCGCTACGAAGTGCGCGGCTACACCGCCAGTACCAATGCCGAGACCGAGCAAAAAGCCGTCGGCCAACTGGACGCCGCCATCGCCAGCCTGAAACCGCTGAACGTGCATTTCGCCGACTCCCGGCAAGACGCCCTGCGTCAGCTGGAAACTGCGCTGGGCAACTACCGCAGCGCCTTGCAGGCCTACAAGGCCGCCAGCAATGACGCGGTGCAAGCGCGCCAGGAAATGACCGACCAGGGCGCCGCCATCGTGTCCCAGAGCGATCAGCTGTACCAGATCCAGCTCGACCGCCGTGACGCCGAAAGCGCCCGGGCGCGCACTCTACAACTGATCAGCACATTACTGGCACTGCTGGTGGGCGTCATTGCCGCCGTGGTCATCACTCGCCAGATCACCCGGCCATTGCGCGAAACCCTGGCGGTGGTCGATCGCATCGCCAGCGGTGATCTGTCCCACAACGTGCTGGTCACCCGTCGCGACGAACTCGGCGTGTTGCAGCAAGGCATCGCTCGCATGGGCGTGACCCTGCGCGACTTGATCAGCGGCATCCGCGACGGCGTGACCCAGATCGCCAGCGCCGCTGAAGAGCTGTCGGCCGTGACCGAGCAGACCAGCGCCGGGGTCAACAGTCAGAAAGTCGAGACCGATCAGGTCGCGACCGCCATGCACGAGATGACCGCCACCGTGCAGGAAGTCGCGCGCAACGCCGAAGACGCCTCGCAAGCTGCTGCGGCGGCCGACGGCGAAGCCCGTGAAGGGGACAAAGTGGTCAATGAAGCCATCGCCCAGATCGAGCGCCTGGCCAGTGAAGTGGTGCGCTCCACCGAAGCCATGAGCGTACTGCAACGGGAAAGCGACAAGATCGGCAGCGTCATGGACGTGATCAAGGCCGTGGCCGAGCAAACCAACCTGCTGGCACTCAATGCCGCCATCGAAGCAGCTCGCGCCGGTGAAGCCGGTCGTGGTTTTGCGGTGGTGGCCGACGAGGTCCGCGGCCTGGCCCAGCGTACGCAGAAATCCACCGAGGAAATCGAAGGCCTGGTGGCCGGCCTGCAGAACGGCACGCAACAAGTGTCGGCGGTGATGAACAACAGTCGCGTCCTCACCGACAGCAGCGTGGCCCTGACCCGCAAGGCCGGCGAGTCACTGGAGAACATCACCCGCACGGTGTCCAACATCCAGTCGATGAACCAGCAGATCGCCGCCGCTGCCGAACAGCAAAGCGCCGTGGCCGAAGAGATCAGCCGCAGCATCATCAACGTGCGTGACGTGTCTGAACAGACCGCTGCGGCGAGCGATGAGACCGCCAAGTCCAGCATTGAACTGGCGCGGTTGGGTGGTCAATTGCAGCAGATGGTGAGCCACTTCCGCGTCTGACATTCGCCTTGCCGTGAATGAAAGATCCCTTCGCGAGCAGGCTGAACTGGTCAAGTAATCCCGGACACCGGTTACGGTGTTTATGCCGCTTTTTGCTCCATGGCTATTGGCGACAGGTAGTTGTTGTAGCTGTGGAGCCTGGTGCGGTTGTAGTACAGGAAGAAACGCACCATATCGGTTTTTGCTTCCTCGATCTTGCTGTAGCCACTACGAGGCACCCATTCTGATTTCAGCGTGCCGAAAAAACGCTCCGTTGGAGCATTGTCCCAGCACTGCCCGCGATGACTCATGCTTTGCAAAATGCCATGACGCTTCAGTTCTTCTTGAAACTTGCGACTGGTGTACTGACAGCCCTGATCTGAATGGAACATCAGTCCAGGAGGACACGCTCGCACCTCTGTCGCCATGCGTAGCGCCTTGCTGACCAAGTTGGCGTCATTGACCAGCGAAAACGCCCAGCCAATGACGCGGCGAGCAAACAAATCGATCACGATGGCCAGATGAACCCAGCGCTCGCCCACCATCAAGCTGGTAACGTCGCCACACCAGACCTGATCAACTGCAGTCGGCTTAAAATTGCGCTTGAGTCGATTGGGCGCGACAAATGCTTCAACGCCTTTGGATCTGAATGGGTGAGGCTGGCGTTGTTTACTGACAATGTTGGCCTCCCTCATTAGCGCCCTGACAAGGCCTCTTCCGATCGCGATGTTTTGGGACTTCAGGTTCTTGCTGATCATTCTGGAACCCATGGCTTCCCGGCTTTCGCTGTGCAGTTCAACCACTTTCAGCTTGAGGTCTTCGCGTCTGATCCGCGGTTTGGCTCGCCGCTGAAGCCACTCATAAAAGCTGCTGCGCTTCACATCGAAAACACGACACACAATGGCAGTCGGGAATGACTCTCTTAGTTCCGCAATCATCGAAAACGATCGGGATCCGACATCAAGAGAGCGGTAGCCTTTTTTAAGATCTCGGCTTCCATTTCCATGCGTTTGATCTTGGCCTTTAGTTCCTGGATCTGGCGCTGATCTTCGGTAATCGCCTTGGTGCCTTTGACTGGCTGTCCCTCGCGTTCCTTGCGAACCTGATCGACCCAACGCCGTAAAGCGGTAGGGCCGATATCCAGCGATGCACACACTTCTGGAACCGGGCAGTTATCATCAAGCACCATGCTGGCAGCATGCAGCTTGAACTCGCGGGTATAGACCTTTCTTTCGTTCATGGAACCTCCAAGTTGGCGAAATCATATCGCCCTTAAGAGGTGTCCGGAATTATTAGGCCAGTTCAGGCTCGCTCCCACAGGTAAGGTGTCGAACACAGATTCTGTGAACGACCCAAAACCCTGTGGGAGCGAGCTTGCTCGCGATTGCATTCTGGATGACTGCGAAGATGCTCACGCCTCCCAAGGATTGATGACCTCAATCCCGGGAAACCCGAAGTCTCGAATATTGCGGGTGGCTATAGCAGCCCCATGGCTTCGGCAAATGGCAGCAATTTGCGCATCGGCCATTGAAACCGCACGCCCATTGGCTTCAGCACCTGCCGTCAGCGTTGCGTACTCAACAGCGGCATGAGCATCGAACGGCAAAATGCGTCCGGCAAAGTCCTCTTCGAACATGGCCATGGCATGGGCTTCAAGTTTCTGTTTGCGCTTGCCAGAAGGCAGGCGTGCGATGCCGTGGAGTATTTCCGCCACCGTTACCGCACTGACTGCCAGATCCATCGATGGCTGCGCATCAACCCAGGCAAGCACCCGGGTTTCAGGCTCGACTCGCATAAACTCTGAAAGAACGTTGGTATCGAGCACGATCATTCAGAAAAATCCACCGCCGTCGCTTTCTCTGAACGCTCTGGCAGATCGAGCTCGACTCCGCCGATAGCGCTGAATCGGTTGCGGATCCTGCTTCCAAGTCCACCGGCGCGATCAACAGTCGCCAAGGCCCTGCCCAGAATCAGGCGAGCCTCCTCTTCCATGGAATGTCCGTTATGAGCCGCCGTGATGCGCAGCTGCTCCTTGAGCTTCTCATCAAGGTTTCTAATTGTGATGCTGGCCATGATGCCCCCTGCAATCAATGAAATCATTGATTGCAGGCTAGCACATCCTGGCCAACCAAAACCCGGCCATCCTCCGAATGGCCAACATCACCGCGTCCCGCGCTGGCGCAATGCCGACGGCATGAAGTACGCGTCTTCCGGCACCGGTTGGGCGAAATCCACTGTGGCCGGCTCTTCGTTATCCAGGTTCTGCACGTAGTAACGACGCGCCTGCAAGTCATGGAATACGTCCAGCGCACTCCAGGTGGTGGGCAGGTCGTAGAAGTTTTTCAGGTAGGCCATCGACACCCGCCACAACTCCCCTCGCCCGTCGTATTGATCCACCAATGCGGCGCCCCAACTGTCCTCGTCGAGAAACAGCACGCGCTTGGAATAGATATGCCGCGCGCCCGGCTTAAGCGTGCCTTCGACCACCCAGACCCGATGCAGCTCATAACGGGTGAATTGCGGGTTGAGGTGGCCCGGTATAAGCAACTGCTCGTACTTCACCTCAGGGCTGCCGACTTTGTAATTGTTATAGGGAATGTAGACCTCTTGCTTGCCCTTGAGCTTCCAGTCGTAGCGGTCTGGCGAGCCGTTGAACATGTCCGTATCGTCCGCCGTGCGCAGGCCGTCGGATGAGGCGATCGGGGTGTCATACGCGAGGTTCGGCGCCCGGCGCACACGGCGTTGGCCCGCGTCGTAGACCCAGGCCTGACGCGGGTCCTTGAGCTGGTCCAGGGTCTCGTGAACCAGTGCCGCACCGCCCGCCAGCCGGGCCGGGCTCTTCACGAATGCCAGGTAGTAGAACAGGATGTTTTTCAGGTCGGCAAACTGCCCGCCCGGGCGGTAATAGTTGAAGAGCCCTTCCTGCTGCGAGGTCACGAGCGCGAAGCTGCCGTTGCGTTGCACCGGCGCTTCGGAGGCACGACGGACCACATAGATGCCGCGATAACGGGTGATGTGGTTCGACAGCACCTCGATGCCATCCTTGGGCACCGGGAACGGCACACCGCCATAGGCATCGGCAAAACCGGTCCCGCCATCGAGCAGCTTGGCCGAGGTCGCATTTTTCAAGGTGTTGTCATACAGCCACTGCGGCGCCGAGCCCGACCGGCGAGAGGGATAGACCGGCATCTGGAAGGTGTCGGGGTAGCTGTTGAACAGTGCGATCTGACCCGGGCTGAGGTGGGCCTTGTACTGTTCAAGGTTGGCCTTGGTGATGGTGAACAGCGGCTTGTCCGCCGCATAGGGGTCCAGGTGATGCTGGCCGGGTTTGTAGCCCGCCGGCGCCTGGGTGATACCGCCGTTCCACGCCGGAATGGTCCCGGCCGCGTTGCCGGCACGCTCGGCCCCCATCGGCGTCAGCGTGGTCTTCAATTGCTCGGCTTGCTGGGGCGTGACCGCGGCGAGTGCGCTGCTGGCGGCCAGGCTCAGGAACAGCGCCAGCGTGGTCTTGGTCAGTCGTGAAGTGTGAAACATGATCGTTCTCCGAAATAAAGGCCGCAGGTCTGCAACACACAGCAGATCCCCTGTGGGAGCGAGCCTGCTCGCGAAAGCGGTATGTCAGGCGGCATCTGTATTGGCTGTGCGGCCCTCTTCGCGAGCAGGCTCGCTCCCACAGGGGCAACACCCGTGTTCTGGGTAATCAAAGGAAGTACTTGAGGTTGAAGCCGACGTTGTCGCGGTCACGCAGGCCGTTGTCCTGGCCTCCACCGTAGAACTCGGTGTATTGCAGCTCCGCCTCCAGCTTGTTCTGGTAGTTGGCCTTGACCCCCAGGGTGTAGGCCTTGCGACCCTCGATGACGTTGCCTGCCTGGTAGCTGTTGCCCTCGAAGTCATCCTTGTAGACGACATAAGGCGAGACGTTGACCCCGGCATACACGTCGTTCCAGGTGCCGTTGAGCATCGCGGTGTAGCTGTAGGAATTGCGGTTGACCTGGTCGCTGCGCTCGCCGCCGGACACATAGGAAAAGTTACCGGTGCCAGCGTAGTAACGAGTACTGCCGTCATACGCGGTGTATTGCAGGCTGCTGCCGCGCAGGTGCTCGGACGCCAGTTCGAACACGCCGAACATCGAGTCGAATGACAGGCTCGGGCCAAAGTTGTAAATCGTGCCCAGGGACGTGTTGAACGCTTCCACCCGCTCGGCGTTATTGATCTGGCTGTCGAGCGTGACCTGCTGCCCGCCGATGTTGATGGTCTGGCCGCCTGCCGCTGCGGCGGCGCCGTTGGCCAGGTCGCCGATCAGGTCGTTGGTGGCGGCAACCCCGATGGGCAGGTTCGGCCGATAAGCCACCTCACCGAACACCGACGCCTGGCCCAAGGTGGTGTTAAAACTGAAGCCGTACATGCGGATGTCTTCGGCGTAGCGCCGATGTGCCTGAATATTGCCCAGCACGTCCATGGTCGCCAGGCCGTTGGCCAGTTGCCCCGCCTGACTGCCGGCGACACCGGCCAACAGGTTGGTCAGGGCATTCATGTCGATGCCCTGGTACCCGCCCAGATCGGCGGAAATGGTCGGTTCCTTGGCGTGGTAGTTGACCATGTACAACCCGAACTCGGTGCTGTTGAGCTCTTCTACGATGTAGCGAAAAGCGAAGCCGAACTGGCCGTCGTTGCGCGCATTGAAATCCTTGCCGACCGTGGCCACTTTGACGGTGTTGCCAAAGGCCGGGGTGACCCCGTTGGCGTACAGGCCGGTGGTACTCAGGGCCTGGCTGAGCAGCGGGTTGTTACCCAGCGCGCTGTACAGATCGATGACGTTGCCGAAGCCAGGCACCGGGGTGTCCAGCGCGGTACCGCTGAAGTTGTTGTAGGCAGTGTTGCCGCCGTCGGCGAACAGATCCGTCTGCGAGTAGAACGTGCCGACCGGGTCGATGCGGGTTTCCTTCCAGTTCGTCTGGTAAAAGCTTTCCATGGTCAGGCTGTCGGTCAGGCCGATGTTGAAGCTCAGCGCTTCCACCGGTACCAGCACTTCCTTGACTTCCGCCCCGGGCAGACGGTACTTGGCCGCATCCACCGGGTTGGTGGTGTTGATCCCGCCTCGGTAGAAAATCCCCTCGCCCCAGTTGAACACCTGGCGCCCTATACGTGCCGTGAGCGGCATCTGCGCGACGTCCCAGTTGCCATAGAGATACGCGTCGAGCATCTCCACCCGGCTGCCGGCGATATCGCGGGTCTGGTCCGTGAAGTGGTCGTCCTGCGGGAAACTCTGGCTGGGTTGCGACGGGTTGTTGTTGCGGTAGTAATCGTTGCGCTTGTCCATCAGTTGCGTGTCATAGAACGCGGTGCCGCGCACGAACATCCCGTAGTTCTGATAGTTGGCCTCGAGCTCCGAGGTGATCTTGTACACCTCGGAAACCAGCCCGGTGTCGAAGTTGCGATTGCCGTCGTTGGTGTTGACGTCATCGTTGTTCTTGTCCCGACCCTGGACCCGCCACAAGCGGCCATAAGACAAGGTACTGTCGAATGAACCGGTGATCTGGTTGTCCAGCACGCTGAACTCCTTGGCCTGCACGCCGTCGACCGCGCACAGTTGCAGCAGCCCTGCCAGGCCCACGCCGGGAAGCGCCGCGCCAGACAGGCGAAATCGAGTGCTCATGATCCGTTCCTCTTTCCCTGGTTTTATTGTTTTTGTGTTCTGACACTGTTGTTGCGATGGCTATGGCGCCAATCCCGCACGGGCATAACTCCGGCTGTGGGCGCCGAAATGCCCCAGCAGTTTGAACAGCTGCCGGTTAAGTACCGGATGGTCGAACTCTTCGCGCTGCAGCTGATTTCCACTGCTGAAATCGCTGGTGATCGGTGCTGTGTCCAGCCACTGGCCGATGGCTTCATCAAACGTCGCGGATTGGTCGACGGACTCGGCACTCACCACTTCGCGCAGGTAGTCCACCGAGTACGGCGAATAACGGGCGTCCTGTGCAGAGTCGGTATAAGCGTCGAGCATCGGGTGTGCCTGGCCGGCGCGCAGCAGGCGACGAAGCCAGGTCGACTGATACTTCTCCACTTCCATGTGCCGGGTGGCGACCCGTTCGATGGCCGCATGTTTGTCCGCATCGAAGCCGGCCAGGGCCTTGCCTTCCAGCACCAGCAGGCTCGCCAGTTCGACACCGGGCAGCGGCTTGGCGTGATAAGGCTGGGTCATGTCCTGAACGTGGTGCAGGCCCCAACCGAGAAATCGATAACCCCAATATGGATGGCCAGTGGCAAACGCCAGTCGCGCCAACCCCATGTACTGGTAGGCGCGCCAGTCCGGCCAACTGCGCTGAAGAAATCCAGCAGCGGCGTACACCACCGGGCTCTCATGGAAGAAGCCCATATGGAAGGGCGCCTGGGAGCTGTACTGAAACCGCGCGTCGCCGAAAGGCTGCGGGCCGAAGCCGTACACCGCGCCCACCTCGCCCGGGTTATCGCTGAACAGGTTGATGTCGTGGCCGTAATCCGGCTCGTCGGCGGCGCTGGCCACCACGGCCAGGGGCGCGACCTGTTCGTGGTCAGTCACAACGATGAAGCGCTGGCGATTCCACGGTGAGAGCGTCTGCGCCACCATGACTTGTTCGGCCTTGAGGTGTTCACGCTCGGGCAGATCCTTGCCCGGCATCGGCTGGATGACCATCGCCAGATGAATCCCGGGATTGATGCGCAGTGCGGTGAGGAAGTCGTGGCGCAGATTGTCCCCGGGCACGGCTGGCAATCGCAGGTTGTCGGGGCGCGGCGGGTATTGGGCGAAGTGCTCGCGGGCAAAGCGCTCCTGCTCATCGAGCAGCGCACTCACGACCTGGTATTGCTGCGAAAGAAACTGTTCCAGCGGCTCGACTTCGACCTGCGGTGCATCACGCAACGTCGGCAAATCCTGCAACGCCAGGTAGCTGCCCACCGTATGGTTCGACCAGCCCCAGGCTGTCGGGGCCGTTGCACAAAGCAGCAACAGGAGGAATGTGAGCTTCATTGCCTGGTTCTTATTGGATGTGCAGTGGGGGTTGAGCCTAACAACCGACCCTGCCCCTGACACTGTCCGATCTCACCAGAAAAGTTCTCCGATAGCGCCACGCCTCGGTGCAAAAAACACCACGGCCCCATGTGGGAGCGAGCCTGCTCGCGAAGACGGCGGCACAGTCAAAAAAGATGTGACTGACACTCCGCTTTCGCGAGCAGGCTCGCTCCCACAGGGTTCCCGGGTGTTTTCCTAAGCGGGGTAACCGGTGATTTTGCGGATGCTCTGGTACAACGGCTTGAGCTGTCGATACATGCGCAGGTAGACCTCTTTGTACAGTCGCTCATAGATCTGCTGCGCCTCGGGTTGCGGCATGAACACCGCACCGACCCGCGTCATGGCGGCCATCGCCGAGGGGAAATCCGCATGCAGCCCCAGCCCCACCGCGCAGCAAATGGCCGCGCCCAGGCCGGACGCTTCGTAGACATGCGGACGCTCGGCCGGCAGGCCGAAAATGTTCGCCGTGAGTTGCATCGCAGCATCACTCTGGGAGCCACCACCGGCGACGCGCAAGCGCGTGATGGAGACCCTCGAACGTTTCTCGATCTTCTCCATGCCCTGACGCAAGGCATACGCCAGACCTTCGAGGATCGCCCGGTAAATGTGCGCGCGGGTATGCACGTCGCCGAAGCCGATCATCGCGCCCTTGGCTTCCACACCCGGATCGCGGATACCGGGCGACCAGTAGGGTTGCAGCATCAACCCCATGGAGCCCGGCGGCACCGCGTCGACCAGCGCATCGAAGAGTTGCTCGGGCTCCACGCCCTGGGCTTTGGCCTGCTGCATTTCCCGCAGGCCGAACTCGTTCTTGAACCAGCTGACCATCCAGTAGCCGCGATAAATCATTACCTCGCAGTTGTATTGATCCGGCACCGCGGACGGGTAAGGCGGAATCAACGGGACGATTTCCAGGTAGCGCGACCGGGTGCTGGTGATCGTCGCCGTGGTGCCGTAGGAAAGGCACACGGTGCCTGCGTCGACGACGCCGGAACCCACGACTTCGCAGGCCTTGTCGGCACCCGCGGCGATCAGCGGCAGCCCCTCGGGAATGCCAGTGTGGCGGCTGGCCTCGGCGCTGATGTAGCCGAGGGTTTCACCGGGCTTGTGCAGGCTCGGCAGTTGCTCGGGGCGCACCGCCAGCGCCTGCCATTTCCAGTCGGCGGGTGCGGCCCAGCGCAAGCGCTTGAAGTCGAACGGCAGGTAACCGACGCAACAGCCCACCGAATCGACAAAGCGCCCGCAAAGGCGATGGGTGAGAAACCCCGAGAGCAGCAAAAACTTGTCGGTCGCCGCCCAGACTTCAGGCTGATTGCGGGCGATCCAGTTGGCCTCGGCCTGGGCGCGAAAGTAGTTCACCGTGGCTTGCGCGCCGACCAGTTTGAACAGCCAGCCCCACGGTCCCTTGATGCCGCCTTTGACTTCGGCCTGGCGTTGATCGAGCCACAGGATCGCCGGGCGCAGCGCCTTGCCCTGAGCATCGACATTGATCACTGTGCCGCGCTGGGTGGTCAGGGATACACCGGCAATCTGTGAGCGATCGATGCCGGTTTGCTGCCACAACTGCTGGCAGGCCTCACCCAGTTTTGCCCAGTAATACTCCGGGTCCTGCTCGGCCCAGCCGGGTTGAGTCGAGTAATAGGCCTGCAACTCGACCTTGCCTTTGCCCAGCAGATTGCCCTGCAGGTCGAAGAGCAGCGCGCGCACGCTCTGGGTGCCATTGTCGATGGCCAACAGGTAACGCTTGTTCGGGTGGTTATCCATGGAGCTCTCTTCAATGGGCATCAATGCGCGGCATCCGGCAAACCATGATGGCGTTGCCACAACGCCCGATAACGCTGCAATTCCTGCTGCCAATGCTCATCGTCCCAGCCCAGCCGCGGTTGGCAGAGTTGGCGAATGGCAGCGAAATAATCCTCGCCACCGTGCGGCAGCAACAGGCCAAGGCGGGTTCGACGCAGCAGCAGGTCATCCAGGTGCAGGACCATTTCCCCATCGCAGGCAACGGCCAGTTCCGCCCACAAGGTGTCAGTGCCGCCGACGGTGTCATGGCCCAGTTCAGCGATCAGTTGCGCCAACCTCGGCAGGTCACGGCCATGTCGCCCGGCCAAGCGCCGCCACCGGTTGGCGCTAAGTCCCGGTATAGCCAGCGGCGGCACGATGGCGAACACCGGCGCGGCGTCATCATTGAAGGGCCGGTCGAGCATGGTCGCGCAGGCCTTGAGCACTTCGATCGCCTGCGGGCGAAAGGTGGTCAGCTTGCCGCCGGCCAGGGTCACGCAACCAGGCTCCTGCCACAGCACATGTTCACGGGTTTCATTCGACGGTTTGTCTTGATGCTCACCCGCCGCGCCGCCCACCACCGGGCGCACGCCCGACCAGGTCGACAGCACATCGGCTGCGACCACCTCGGCCTGGGGGAACTGTTGGCTGCAGGCCGCCAGCAGATAGTCGAGTTCCTCAGGACTGATGCTCGCGCTCTGGTCCAGATCGCCGTGATGATCGAGGTCCGTGGTACCGACCACCGTGGCACCCTCCCAAGGGAAAACGAACACCGGTCGACGGTCGCGCTCGTGCAGGAAAGTGAAGGCTTGCGCCACGGGCAGGCGCCAGCCCGGCAACAACAGATGACTGCCACGCAACGGGCGCAACTGGCGAGGGGCATCGGGCAGGCGCAAGCGCTCGGCCCACGCGCCGGTTGCCACCGCCAGCACAGCACAACGCAATGTCAGTGATCCGCCGCCCTCGCAGTCTTCGACCTGAACCCCGCAAACGCGCCCCTCTTCACGCAGCAATTGCTGCACGCGCATGCCGTTGAGCACCACGGCACCGTCGGCCCGGGCCTCGCCCAATACGCGCATCACCAGACGGGCATCATCGGTCAGCGCGTCGACAAAACAGGTGCCGCCCAGCAGGTCATCTTCCTTCACCCCAGGCGCCAGATAACGCAGTTGTTGCGCGTCATGGAAGTGATGGCTGCGCCGCCCGGCCAAGGCGTCATAGATGGACAGCAAACCACCCAGCACCCGAGGTCCGGGAAAACCACCACGGTAATGCGGCATCATGAAACTCATCGGCTCCACCAGCCCCGGCGCTTCGTCGAGCAGGCGCTGGCGTTCGCGGACCGAATCGCGGGTCAGGCGCCACTGGCCCTTGGCGATGTAGCGCAAGCCGCCATGGACCATTTTCGAGGAGCGGCTGGAAGTGCCCCAGGCGAAATCGCGCTGTTCCAGCAGCAGGCAACGCCAGCCACGGCGCGCGGCTTCGCGCAGGATGCCGGCGCCGCTGATGCCGCCGCCGATGACGATCAGGTCCCAGGATTCCTCCGCCAGCGTCGGCAGCACCCGCTGTCGCCACGCCGCGTTCCAGTCCAGGCTCATGGCCGTCACTCCTGCAACAGCGTGCCAGGGTTCAGTCGCCCGGCCGGATCAAAATGCCGACTCAGTGCCTGCAGGGCTTCCATCGCCAGCGCGCCCTTCTCCCGCCGCAGGTACGGCGCGTGATCCTTGCCCACGCCATGCTGGTGACTGATGGTGCCGTGGTTGTCGACGATGGTCTGGCTGGCCGCCTGCTTGAGTGCCTGCCAGCGCGCCAGGGTGGCGGGGTAGTCCGCCGCCGGGCGAAACACATAGGTGGTGTAGATGCTCGATCCTTCACCATAGACATGGGAAAGGTGGGTGAAGACATGCACCCGCTCGCCTTCGGCAGCCAAGGCGTCGCGCAGGCTGTTTTCGATCAGCGTGAGCAGGTTGTCGACGTTGCTCCAGTCGGTGGCCGTTTCCAGGGTGTCCACCACGTAACCGGCGTTCCACAGGTTTTCGCGCAGGTAGGGAAAACGAAAACGGTTCTGCGCCCACTTCTTGCCGAGCAAGGTGCCGGTAAACACCCCGCCGAACGCCTTGAGATGCTGCCGGGCCTGACGCAGGGACAGCGCATTTTGCCGACGATTGCCGGTCACGCCGAACGTCAGCAGGCATTTGCCCGCACCGGCGCCGCGCAGGGCCAGGTACTTTTCAAGCCAGGCGATCTGCTGCGGGTGACCGGCCAGCGCCAGCTGGGTTTCGGTTTCCACCGCGTTGGACAGGCGCAGCATCGACAGCGGCACGCGCGCCTGGGCCAACTGGCGGATGGCTTGCAACGCCTTGGGCCAATCGGGCAGAAACACCCCATAGAAACGTTCATCGGCAGGCAGTGCGCTGACCCGCACCTTCACTTCGGAAATGATCCCGAAACGGCCCTCACAGCCCAACACCACTTCGCGCAGATCGGGCCCGGCCGCCGAGGCGGGAAAGGAGGCAATTTCCAAAGGTCCGGCAAAGGTTTCCAGGGTCCCGCCGGCGAACAGTTGCTCGATCCGCCCATAGCGCAGCGACTGCTGGCCACTGGAACGACTGGCAACCCAACCACCCAGGGTCGACAGCTCCCACGACTGCGGGAAATGCCCCAGGGTGTAACCACGGGCGCGCAACTGACTTTCCACCTGCGGTCCGCTGGTGCCAGGGCCGAAGGTGGCCAGCAGGCTCTCTTCGTCGAGGTCCAGCAGGCGATTCATGCGGGCCAGGGAAACCGTCACAACCGGCCGCGCGGAACTCGGCGGGTTGATGTGACCGGCCACCGAAGTGCCGCCGCCATAAGGAATCAGGCACAGGTCCTGTTCATGGGCGAGCAGCAGTAACCGGCGAATCTGTTCAGCGCTCACGGGATAGGCCACGGCATCGGGATAATTTCCCAGCGCGCCTTCACGCAACGCCAGCCAGTCCGGCAGGCTCTGGCCGCGAGCATGCAGCAAACGATCATGGGCATCGACGCTGTACAAGAAGTGTTGCTGCAACCGCGACGGAGGTACGCGGGCCAATGCCGTCTCCAGCGTCGCATCGGGCAGCGCTCGACCGTCACCCACCCGCCGAGCGAGAAAACTCGCGCCCTGGGCCGGCAGTTCGACCACCGTGGTTGCATCTCCCCAGCCGTTCCAGCGTCGCATGCGTGTGTCCTTTTGCGGTTCTGATCAGTGATATTTTCAGGTCCCCATACTAGTCAGCCGCCCGAAAGTGTCACGGTCGCATCGGGCCAGTTCGAGTAGCCAATTGAGTCAAACGTCGCGCAAGCGTCAGCCATTTACTTTAGCCGTGGTTTCAAATTACCTTTCAGGGCATTCATCCGCGCACGCGGGCCTTGATCAAAGGAATACGGTCATGCAATCCCTGGGCTTCACTTCAGTTCCGCCGCTGCTCAAATACCTGCGTCATGCCGAACAACTGGGCATGGCCATCGAGCCTGCGTTGGCGGCTGCCGGGTTGCAGGCACAGCAGTTGAGTGACAACAGCCTGCGGTTGCCGGGTGAAGCCCATGAACGGCTGCTCGATTATTTCTGCGAGCACTCGGGCGATGCGTTGTTCGGTCTCAACGCCGCGCGTTTCGTGTTGCCCAACTCCTGGAGCGTGCTGGGCTACATCACCATGAACTGCGCGACACTGGGCGACGCCATGAGCCGCATCATGCCGTTCGAGAAGCTGGTGGGAGACATGGGCGTCAGCCGCGCCGAGGTGCAAGGCTGCGAGGTGCACCTGATCTGGACATGCCGCCATCAGCGCCCGCGAATTCGCCGGCACCTGGTGGAAAACGTGCTCGGTTCCTGGCTGCAATACGCGCGCTGGATCGCCGACACGCAAATGTCGCCGGCCGCCGTCTGGCTGGAACATGCCTGTCCGGCCGACACAACGCTTGCACAGTACGAGCAGTTCTTCGACTGCCCGGTACTGTTCGACCAACCCTATTCGGCGCTGATTGTCCCGTTGCCGTATTTGCAGTTGCCATTGCGCCAGGCCGATGCGCAATTGCTGCGCACGCTGGAAGAACATGCCCAGGGATTGATGGCCACACTGGAGGACGCATCGCTGGAACAGCGGGTCAAAAGCATCCTGCGAAAGTTGCTCAAGGAAGGCCTGCCACGCAAGGAGCAGGTGGCCGAGCATCTCGCGGTGTCAGTGCGCACGCTGCAACGCCAGCTGCATCTGGCCGGAACGTCGTACCAGCAGATCCTCGATGACCTGCGCCAGGAGCTGGCCGAGCATTACCTGCTCAACAGCACCCTGCCGATTCAGGACATCGCCCAGTACCTGGGTTTCACTGAACCCCGCTCGTTTCACCGCACGTTCAAAAGCCGGCGCGGGATGCCGCCCGGCGAGTTTCGCCAAACCCACCGGGTTTGACGCAGTCCTCGAAACTCACTGAAAACCCGTGCGCAAATCCCCTTCCCGGGCCAGGAACCGCCCTTCCCTGCGCCCGTTGGCCTGGCCATCGCGGTAGCTCAACACACCGTTGACCCATACGCCCTCGATGCCTTGCGCCGCCCGTTGCGGATCGTTGAAATCGGCGACATCACGGATGGTTGCCGGATCGAACAACACCAGGTCGGCCCAATGGCCTTCACGTATTTCACCGCGCCCCTTCAAACCGAAGCGTGCCGCCGACAGCCCGGTCATTTTGTGCACAGCGGTGTGCAGCGGGAACAGTCCCACATCACGGCTGAAATGTCCGAGCACCCGGGGGAATGCGCCCCACAGGCGTGGGTGCGGAAACGGATCTTCCGGCAGGCCGTCGGAGCCGACCATCGACAGCGGGTGCGCGAGGATTCTGCGGACATCCGCCTCATCCATTCCGTAGTACACCGCACCAGCCGGTTGCAGTTGGCGAGCAGCATCCAGCAGCGACACATTCCATTCGGCGGCAATGTCCATCAGGTCGCGGCCGCCCATTTCCGGGTGCGGGGTCGACCAGGTGATGGTGATGCGATGGGCATCGGTCACTTGCTTGAGGTCCAGGGTCGAAGAGCTCGCGGCGTATGGATAACAGTCGCAACCCACCGGGTGGGTTTTCGCCGCCTGTTCCAGGGACGCCAGCAGCTGTGGGCTACGCCCCCAGTTACCGGCGCCAGCGCATTTGAGGTGGGAAATGATCACCGGGCTTTGCGCATGGCGGCCGATCTTGAACGCCTCGTCCATGGCCTCCAGCACCGGTTCGAATTCGCTGCGCAAATGGGTGGTGTAGACCGCCCCGAACGCTGTCAACTCTTCGGTCAGTTGCATCACTTCATCGGTGGATGCCGAGAAGGCGCTGGCATAGGCAAGGCCGGTGGACAGGCCCAAGGCGCCGGCCTCAAGGCTTTCGCGCAATTGCTCGCGCATCGCACTGATTTCGTCCGCTGTGGCGGTGCGCAACAGGTCATCCAGATGATTGCTGCGCAACGCCGTGTGGCCGACCAGCGCGGCAACGTTCAGCGTGGTGTTCGCCGCTTCCACCGCCGCGCGGTAGTCGCGAAAGGTCGGATAAACGAACGCAGCGGCCGTGCCCAACAGGTTCATCGGGTCCGGCGGATCGCCGTGCAAGCTCACCGGTGACGCACTGATCCCGCAGTTGCCGACGATGACCGTGGTCACGCCCTGGCTGAGCTTGGGAAGCATCTGCGGCTGACGGATCACCACGGTGTCGTCATGGGTGTGCACGTCGATGAAACCCGGCGCCAGCACATGGCCCAGCGCGTCGATTTCCTCGCTGCCACGGGCATCGCGCAAGTCGCCGATACGCTCGATGCGCCCGTTGAGGATGGCCACGTCGGCGGGGTAACCGGGGCTGTTGCTGCCATCGATGATCAGGGCGTTGCGAATCAGCGTGTCGTATTGCATGTCAGTCTCCCAGCGGCAAGTGATCGTCGCCGCCGCGGTATTCGTCGAGGGCGAGTTTGATCCGCCGCAGACGTTCTTGATTATCTTCAGGATTGGCCAACGCCAGTTCGGTGGCGAGCACATCGATGGCCAGCAGCATGCCGTAGCGCGCTGCCGTGGGTTTGTAGATGAACGAAGTTTCGGCGCTTTGCAGGGGCAGGACGATGTCGGCCAGTTGCGCCAGTGGAGAATCGGCCCGGGTGATTGCCAGAATGCGTGCGCCGTAGTTGCGCGCCAGTTCCACCGTTTCAATCAGCTCCGGGGTGATCCCGGTCAACGAGCAGACAATCACCACCTGTTCGGCACTGAGGCTGGCGGCGGTGACACGCATCATCACTGCATCGTGGCACACCGCAATCGGATAGCCGAGGCGCACCAGGCGCACCTGCAGTTCATCGCTGCACAGGGTCGAACAGCCGCCCATGCCGAAGGCGTGAATCATCCGCGCCTTGCCCAGCAGTTTCACCGCATCGGCGAAACGCGACTCATCGAACGCGGCCAGGTGCTGGCGCAAGGTCGACTCGATGTCACTCACGATCTGCCCGTAGAACGCCGACTGCTCAGGCGTGCCCGCCGGATCGAGAAACCGGCTGCCGACGCCGCTGGCCTGGGCCAGTTGCAAACGCAAGTCACGCAGGTCCTTGCAACCGACCGTACGGGCGAACCGCGACAGCGTGGCGCTGCTGACCTCTGCCCGCAGTGCCAGTTCATCGAGGCTGGCGGAGGCGGCAAATCCTACATCGTCGAGCATCAGGCGGGCGATGCGTCCTTCACCGGCGCTGAAGGAGTCCTGACGGGCGCGGATCTGGTAGAGGATGTCCATGGCGGGCGGCTCCGGTTAAATCAGGTAAGAAAGGCCAACGGTCAACGCGAAAGCGACGACCGAGATCAACGTCTCGAGCACGGTCCAGGTCTTGAAGGTTTGGGTAACGGTCATGTTGAAGTATTCCTTGATCAACCAGAAGCCGCCGTCGTTAACGTGGGAAAAGATAACCGACCCGGCCCCGGTCGCCAGCACCAGCAGTTCCGGATGGGGATAACCCAAACCAATGGCCACCGGCGCGACTACGCCTGAAGCGGTGGTCATGGCCACAGTGGCAGAACCGGTGGCGATGCGCATCAGCGCGGCGAACAGCCAGCCCATCAACAACGGCGACAAATGAAATTCGTGGGCCAGGCCAACGATCTGGTCGGTGACGCCGGCGTCCACCAGAATCCGGTTCAAGCCACCGCCGGCACCCACCAGCAGCGTGATGCTCGCGGTCGGCGCCAGGCATTCGTTGGTGAACTTGAGGATCGATTCACGGTTGAAACCCTGGGCCAGGCCGAGGGTCCAGAAGCTCAGCAATGTGGCCAGCAACAGCGCGATCACCGAGTTGCCGATGAACAGCAGGAACTGGTTGAAACCTGTGCCCGGTGTGGAAATCAGGTTAGCCCAGCCGCCAATCAGCATCAGCACCACCGGCAACAGGATGGTCGCCATGGTGATGCCGAACCCCGGCAGGCTGTCGCGCGGTTCACGCTCAAGAAACTGTCGTTCCAGCGGGTTTTCCGCCGGCAACTGAATGCGCGGCACGATGAATTTGGCGTACAGGGGACCGGCGATGATCGCGGTCGGAATGCCGATCAGGATCGCGTACATCAACGTCTGCCCCACAGACGCCTGATACACCTGCACTGCCAGCATCGCCGCCGGGTGCGGCGGCACCAGCGCATGCACCACCGAAAGCCCGGCGACCATCGGCAAGCCGACCATCAGGATCGAGACGCCCACGCGCCGCGCCACGGTAAAGGCAATCGGCACCAGCAAGACGAAACCGACTTCGAAGAACAGCGGCAGCCCCACCAGAAACGCGATGGTCACCATCGCCCAATGCGCGTTCTTCTCGCCAAAGCGGTCGATCAAGGTCCGCGCCACCTGCTCGGCGCCGCCGGACTCGGCCATCATCTTGCCAAGCATGGTGCCCAGCGCCACCACCAGTGCGATGTGCCCCAGGGTCTTGCCGACCCCCGCCTCGTACGCCCCCACCACACCGGACGGCGGCATGCCGGCGACCAGCGCCAGGCCGATGGAAATCAGGGTGATGACAATGAACGGGTTGAGTCGGTAACGGGCGATCAGAACGATCAGTGCAATGATGGCGATGGCGGCATACACCAGCAGCCAATAGCCGAAGGACAGGGTCATGCGGTACTCCTCGAGAGGGTCACGTCGAAATATTTGTGAAACTCTTAAAACATTTCGGCAGGTGATTTTCAAACGAGGTGAAAGTAATTTTCGTGCAGAGGTAAGGGGTGTCGCACAGAGGTATGAGTTGTCGCAAATAATGAAAATCAGGCAGGCGGATTTTCATCGCGCCTGCCTGTTTGATTTCAGTCGTGCTGCATCCGGGCACGCTTGAGCAATTTCTTGCAGCGCTCGGACAAATGCAGCACCCGCAGGTGCTTGCCGGCTTTGTTATAGCGCTCGCGCAAGGTACCCAGTGCGGCGATGGCCGAGTAGTCGACAAAACTCAGGTGCTGGCAATCGAGTGTCACTTGCGCCGGGTCATTGGCCGGATCGAACTGATTAAGGAAGGGTGTGGTCGAGGCGAAGAACAGCGTGCCATGCACCCGGTACAGCTTGCTGCCGTCAGTCTCCAGATGACTGTCGGCGTATAGCTGCCGGGCCTGCTGCCAGGCAAAGTTCAGCGCCGCGATGATGATCCCGCAGAGCACCGCGATGGCCAGATCGGTGAAAACGGTAATCACCGTCACGGCGATGATCACCAGAGCATCGTTCAGCGGGACCTTGTTCATCACCCGCAGCGAGGCCCAGGCGAAGGTCTGTTGCGCCACCACGAACATCACCCCGACCAACGCGGCCAATGGAATGCGCTCGATCAGCGGCGACAGAAACAGGATGAACAACAGGATCGACACCCCGGCCACCATCCCGGACAAGCGCCCGCGCCCGCCGGAACTGAGGTTGATCATAGTCTGGCCGATCATCGCGCAACCGCCCATGCCGCCGAACGCACCGGACACCACATTCGCCGCCCCCAGCGCCACGCACTCCCGATCCGGGTAGCCACGGCTTTCGGTGATTTCGTCGGTGAGGTTCAGGGTCAACAGGGTTTCCAGCAACCCGACCAGCGCCATCAGGATCGCGTAGGGCGCGATGATGCGCAGGGTGTCCAGGTTCCATGGAATGTCCGGCAGGGTCAGGCTCGGCAAGCCACCGGCGATGTGCGCCAGGTCGCCCAGGGTGCGGGTCGGCAAGCCAAGCAGATACACCGCCAGGCCCACGCCGAGAATCGCCACCAGCGCTGGCGGCACCGTACGGGTCAGACGCGGCAACACGTAGACAACGGCCATGGTCACCGCGACCAGCCCGATCATCATGTACAGCGGCGTACCGCTCAACCAGGCCTCCCCGCTCTTGAAGTGCTCCAGTTGCGCCAGGGCAATGATGATCGCCAGGCCGTTGACGAAGCCGAGCATCACCGGGTGCGGCACCATGCGCACCAGTTTGCCGAGCTTGAGCAGCCCGAACGCCATCATGATCAACCCGCCCATCAATACCGTGGCCAGCAGATACTGCACGCCGTGTTGCACCACCAGCGCGACGATCACCACGGCCATCGAGCCGGCCGCGCCGGAGACCATGCCCGGTCGCCCGCCGAACAGCGCGGTCAGGGTGCAGATGATGAACGCGCCATAGAGCCCCATCAACGGGTTGAGATGGGCCACCAGCGCGAAAGCGATGCACTCGGGCAACAGGGCGAAGGAAGTGGTAAGCCCGGCCAGGACATCGGCGCGTAGACGTTTTGCTTTCATGGGGAACCGCACACAGGGAGAGACGAAAAAGAGTGTGCGGATGTTACGGAAATGCAGTCAGACCGACCAGTTGTTGTGCCTGCGCAAACGCCATCGCGAGCAAGCTCGCTCCCACAAGGGATCTGTGTCGAACACAAAATCCGTGCCCTATGCAGATCAAATGTGGGAGCGAGCTTGCTCGCGATAGCCGCAACTCGGTCTAAAGCGAACTCACACCATCTCGTCGCGAATCCACTCCACTACCGACGTGCGCTTCGGCACCCAGCTCAACAATTCCCGCGCATGCTTGCCACGCACCCGGCTGTTGGAGCCCAAACCATAGTTGGCCATTTCATAGCCCCACTCGGCTTCCGCGTCCTTGAGCGCCCAGTCCTGCGGCTCGCCCAGGTTCAGCGCCTGGGCCATGGCCGTGGTCATGTCGATGAACGACGCTTCACCGCTTTCGACAAAGTAGAAGGTGCCAGGTACGTTTTCAGTCAGCGCCAGCAGGTACAGCGCAACCACGTCCTCGATGTGCACATTGGACCAGATGTTCTGGCCCGGGCCGACATGGTGCACCACACCGCTTTTGCGTGCCTGTTTGAGCAGGCGCGGCAGTTGCACGCTGTCACGATGGACGCCCAGGCTGTGGCCGTAGATCAGGGTGTTGCAGATCACTGCCGAGTTCACCCCATCCATGGCTGCCGCCAGGATCAGGTTGTCGATGGCCACGCGCGCTGCCTTGTCGACTGTCGGTTTCGGCAGGTTGTCTTCGAAGTAGATGACATCACTGGATTTACCGCCCGAGGCATCACCGACGATGCTCGAACCGCTGGTGTGCAGGAACACTTTGCCAGCACCGCGCAAGGCATCAAGCAAGGCTTCCACCGCGCCACGATGATCGCTGCTGGCGGCGTTGATCACCGCGTCGGCAGCAAGCGCCTGATCGGCCAGCAGGGCGGAGTCGTCGAGGGTGCCGATCACCGGGGTGATGCCCAGTGCACGCAGTTCATCGGCTTGTTCGGCGCTGCGCACCAGACCGGTGACGTTGTGGCCGGCCTGGACCAGGCCCGTGGCGATGGAACCGCCGATAAAACCGGCGGCACCGGTAACGAATACATTCATGGAGAAACTCCCTGCGTGGAAAAGTGATGCAAGGAGTATCAAGGAGCGATCACTGCCGAAAAATGCCCTCTGACCCAATTCACTTTTGCGCAGGAATCACGAATCAGCCCTTGAAATCTACGCTCGCATAATCCACCAACTTGCCCTGGATAAAGTCCAGGAAGCATTGAATCCGCAGGGCCAGTTGCGAGTTGCGGTAGTACACCGCGTTGATCGGCTGGCGATAACCGCTGTTGAACTCGGCCAGCAACACTTTCAAGCGTCCGGCACGAATGTCTTCGATGGTCATGAAATGCGACAGGCTGGCGATGCCCTGGCCGTCCAGTGCGAGATGGCGGATGGTTTCGCCGCTGGAGGCGCTGATCGACGCCTGGATCGGCCAGCGATCGCCATGCACATAACGCAGCGGCCATTGGTTGAGGCCTTCGTTCTGGGTGAACCCCAGCAGCGTATGGTGGGACAGGTCAGCCACCGCTTGCGGTGTGCCGTGCTTTTCCAGGTACGCCGGGCTGGCGACGATGTGCAGCGGGCTGCAACCCAGGGAGCGGGCATGCAGCGTCGAGTCGCTCAGGGTGCCGATGCGGATGGCGATGTCGGTGCTCTGTTCCAGCAGGTCGATGATCAAATCGTTGCTGTTGAGTTCGAGCTGGATGTCCGGGTAGAGCCTGCGGAATTCATCGATGTAGGGCACGATGGCGTGCAGCATGAAAGGTGACGCCGCGTTGATCCGCAGCCGCCCGGACGGTGTTTGCTGGCGCGAGGACAGGCGCTCTTCGAGTTCGTCCATCTGATCGAGAATGCGCTTGGCGTGTTCGAAGAAGTACTTGCCCTCTTCGGTCAGGTCCATGCGCCGCGTGGTGCGATTGATCAACGTGGTATCGAGCTTTGCCTCCAGCCGCGACAGCGTACGACTCACTGCCGAAGGCGTTTGCCCGACCTGCTCGGCCGCCGCAGAAATCGACCCGCATTCAATCACGCAGACGAAAACCTGCAATTCATCGGATCTGGCTTTCACGTGTGTCCTCGTTTGCGAATCGGCGCTGCGATCTTCCTGGCCGTTGCATCGGATAGTAGCCGAGCGTCATGCCTTGAGGCCAAACACCTCAGCCAAATGCTGCTCATAGCGCGCCACATCACCTTCAATGTTCGGCCGCTTCATCACGTCCACGCACAGGAACGTCGGCAAACCGGTCATGCCCAGGAACTCGTTGGCCTTGTGGAACGGGAAGTACACCGCGTCCACGCCTTTGGCCTCAAAGAAATCGGTCGGGTCTTCGAAGGCTTGCTGCGGGGCGTTCCAGGTCAGCGACAGCATGTACTGCTTGCCGTGAATCAGACCGCCGCTGCCGTACTTCTGCGACGCGTCCGAACGGGTGCGACCGTCGCTGGCATAGAGGCTGCCATGGCCTTCGGTGAAGACTTCATCGATGTACTTTTTCACGGTCCACGGCGCGCCCATCCACCAGCCGGGCATCTGGTAGATGATCACGTCAGCCCAGAGGTACTTGGCCACTTCTTCAGCGATGTCGTAGCCCTCGTCGATGAAGGTGGTTTTCACATCCATGCCACCGCGATCCAGCACGCTCAGCGCGGCTTCATGCAGGGTGGTGTTGTAGCGACCGTCGGAGTGTGCAAATTTTTTGCCGCCATTGAGCAACAGGACTTTTTTCATGGGAGGTCTCGGGAATCGGATGGCGGCAGAGTACCGATCGACCTCGCGCGGAGTAAGCGTCGATTTGGCAAAATTCATTTGACCTTCAAGCACGAATCGATAGGCGATTGTTGCCTTAAACTGGCGCCAGTTCTGACTTGAGGAGAGATGTAGATGAGTGAAATCCAGGGCTTCATCCTGCACGCCAAGACCCGCCCGGAAAAATCCGACGCCTTCGAAACGTTTTTCAGCGGCTACGTGCAAGCGAGCCGGGTCGAACCCGGTTGCATCGAATACCACATGTTGCGCGACAAACAAGACCCGACCCTGTTCATTTTCTACGAGATCTGGCAATCCCAGGCCCACCTCGACGTGCACTCGAACCTGCCGCACATGAAACAGTTCCTCGCGCAGCGTGATGAATACCTGGAACGGGACTTCGAGATCCGCGCCATCGAGATGATCAGCCCGTCGTCCGCTAACCGCTGATCAGCAAGTGGCCGCCGAGCACCCCCAGGCCAACGAAGAACACGCGCTTGAACCACAGGGCGCTGATCCTCTGGCGCAGCGATTGCCCCAACCACATGCCGAGCATCGCCGGGATCAGCGCCAGCAGCGATGCGCTCAACTCGCCCCCGCCTAGCGCACCACGCCATAGCAATCCCCCAGCCAGCGCCAGGGTCGAGACGGTGAACGACAGGCCCAGCGCCTGCACCAGTTCGTCCTTGCTCAAACCCAGCGCTTGCAGATAAGGCACCGCCGGAATCACGAACACACCGGTGACCGAAGTGATGATGCCGGTCAGCACGCCGCACAATGGACCTAGCCAGCGTTCGCTGCGCCGCCCCACACGCACAGTCGGCAGGAACAAACCGCTCAGCGCATACAGCAACAATGCCGCGCCCAACCCCCGCACCACCCAATGGCCACCGCTCATGCCGAGCCACAGCGTGCCTGCCCCGGTGCCGATGAAAATCGCCAGCAACATCGGCCACAGCCGTTTGACCAGCCCCGACAGATGCCCGCCGAATGCCAGTTGCCAGACGTTGGTCAGGGTCGCCGGAATGATCAGCAGCGCCGCAGCCTGTGTCGGCGCCATAGCCAGACCGAGCAGGCCCATGGCAACGGTCGGCAGGCCGAGGCCGATCACGCCCTTGATCATGCCGGCCAGCACAAAGGTGCCAATGACCAGCATTGAAAGGGCTAATCCGAGGTTCTGATAAAACGCCGAGAGTGTATTCATGGGGCCATGGTGAGCCCGCGGGGGTTGATTGAAAATCTGCCATATACTGAGGCAGCCTCTTGCCTTGGCAGAGGCTGAATATTTCACTGCAGCGACTGGCCTCTTCGCGGGCAAGCCCGCTCCCACAGGGGATTTGTGAACAACACATAACCACTGTGGGAGCGGGCTTGCCCGCGAAGAGGCCGGCCCAGACAACACCTATCTAGAGGTTGCTGCAATGCACTTCGACCTGACCGACCTGCGCCTGTACCTGAACATCCTCGACACTGGCAACATCACCGCCGGTGCCGCACGCAGTCATTTGTCCCTCGCAGCGGCCAGCGCACGAATTCGCGCCATGGAGGCGTCGCTGGGTGTCGAGTTTCTTCAGCGCAATCGTCGTGGGGTCAGCCCGACGCCGGCCGGCAATGCCCTGGCCCGACACGCTCGGGTCCTGCTGCAACAGGCCGAACGCCTGCAACAGGAACTGGCCGAATATGCACAGGGCGTCAAAGGCCAGGTACGGCTGCTGTGCAACACCACGGCGATCACCGAGTACCTGCCAGAGCTGCTCGCGGATTTCCTGCACAGCCATCCCAACCTCGACATCGACCTGCAGGAACTGCCCAGCACCCGCATCACCCACGCCTTGCGCCAGGGGGCGGCAGACCTCGGCATCGTTTCCGACGCGGTGGACACCGATGACCTGCAGACCCGAGCGTTCCGCGATGATCCGCTGGTGCTGATCATGCCCCGGGAACATCCCTTGGCTCATGCGACCTCAGTGAGTTTCACCGACACGCTGCATCACGACTACGTCGGCCTGAATGCCAACAGCGCCTTGGCGGTGTACCTGGAAGAGCAGGCACTGCACGCCGGCCTGCGCATGCAGATTCGCATCCGCGCCGATGGCTTCGATGGCGTGATGCGCATGGTCGCCCGCGGGGCGGGGCTGGCAATCGTACCGCTGGCCGCGGTCGAACGCAGGTCAGGTGGACTGTCCTTCAAAAGCCTCGCCCTGCAAGAACCCTGGGGCCAACGCAAACTGTTGCTCTGTGCCAGGGACTTCGCCGTATTACCCGGTTATGCCAAGGCCCTGCTGCACGCCTTGACTCTCCCCTGAGGGGCAGACTTTATCCTTGAGGTTTGATCCTCAAGGACAGCGATGATGGGTAAACGAATACTGGTGATCCTCGGGCATCCGTCCAGCAACAGCTTCTGCGCCGCCCTTGCCGAGCGTTACACACAGTCGGCAATGCACGCCGGGCATGAGGTGCGGCAGTTATTTCTGGGCAGCATGGACTTTGACCCGGTGCTGCGTGAAGGCTATCAACAGGTCCAGCCGCTGGAAGCCGACTTGCGTAACGCCCAGGCCGATATCCTCTGGGCCGAACAGCTGACGCTGGTTTATCCGATCTGGTGGGGTGGCGTACCGGCCTTGCTCAAGGGCTTTTTCGACCGGGTGTTCTTGCCGGGTTTTGCCTTCAAATATCGCCTGGGCAAAGCCTTCCCCGACAAACTCCTTCGCGGTCGAACCGCCCACCTGCTGGTGACCATGGACACACCGCCCTGGTACTACCGATGGATCTACCGCATGCCCGGTTTGCATCAGGTCCGCAAAACCACACTGGAATTCTGTGGCATCAAGCCAACCCGAACCCTCACCTTCGGGCCAATTCTCGGCGCCAGCGCGGACCGGCATGCGGTCTGGTTGCGCCAAGCCGAAGCTATCGCCAGCGCTTGAGTCGGTCGATAATGCGCCGAGCTTTATCCTCGGAGAAAAGGACCTTCCCATGTACATCGGCCAAGCCGCGCAACGTTCCGGCACCACTGTCAAAAGCATCCGTCACTACGAGTCGATTGGCCTGCTGCCTGCCGCTCGCCGCCTGGGCAAGTACCGCATCTATGACCAGCACAGCGTCGACCTGCTGATGTTCATCAAATGTGCCCAGCAGCTGGGGTTCAGGCTCAAGGAATTGCAGTCGATCTTCGCCGGACATCAGGGCCCGCAGTTGCCATGGGAACAGGCACATCAGGTCATCGCCAGCAAAAAACAGGAAATCGCCGAGCGCATAGCGACGCTGTCGCAACAGCACTCGCAATTGGTCGAGTTCGAGAACAGCCTCGAACAATCCAGGCTCGACTGTCCGCTGAACCGTAATTGAGGAACGTGCGTTTCTGGACAGCTCAGTGTCGACCACAGACAACTGATGGCTGGACAGGCGCTATAGGGTGCGACTTCAGTTCTTGAGCCCACTGCCCGGAGTCATCATGACCGCACCGATTACCGTTCTTCGCGACACCCACCCGCTGCCCGTGCTCGACGCCTGCAAATGGGAAAAACTCGAAGGCGACCCGCACACCGTCAACCTCAATGCCTACACCAGTGAAGACGGCAGCAAGATCATGGGCACCTGGATCTGCACGCCGGGCAAGTGGTACGTGGAATACGTGAAGTGGGAGTACTGCCATTTCCAGGAAGGCTACTGCGTCATCACCCCGGAAGGCATGGCACCGATCCACCTGCGCGCCGGCGACATTTTCGTCGTTGAGCCGGGGATGAAAGGCACCTGGGAAGTGGTGGAAACCGTGCGCAAATATTTCGTGTTTGCCTGATACAAAAAAACCGGGGGATCACCCGACGTGATCTCCCGGTCAATATCTTTGGGTACATGCAGTCCCCTGTGGGAGCGAGCTTGCTCGCGATAGCGAACGGTCAGTCACTTCATTGTTGAAGCTACCGCCGTCATCGTCGGAACGCCGCCCGGAGCAAGCTCGCTCCCACAGGTTTTCCACCACCCTTCTACAACGGTTTGCGATAGCCGTTGATAATCGCCGAGAAGTCCTGCCCCCCCTCCCCACGCAAACTCATCGCCTGATACAACTGCTGGGCCACCGCGCCGAGTACCACCGGCTGGTGCGCCTGACGTGCCGCTTCAGTGGCCAGCCCCAGATCCTTGAGCATCAGTTCGGCACCGAAACCACCGGTGTAACCGCGCGACGCTGGCGCCGTTTCAACGATGCCCGGCCATGGGTTGTACATCTCCGAACTCCAGCAACGCCCGGTGGAGCTGTTGATGATGCCCGCCAGCACCTTGGTGTCGATGCCCAGGGCATCGCCCAGCGCCATGGCTTCGCTGACGCCGACCATGGAAATTCCCAGCAGCAGGTTGTTGCATATTTTAGCGATTTGCCCGGTGCCGACCTCACCACAATGGACGATGTTGCGGCCCATCTGCGCCAGTACCGGTTGCAGGGTGGCGAACAGTTCGGGGGTGGCGCCGACCATGAAGGTCAGCGTCCCGGCGGCTGCACCACCGGTGCCACCAGAGACCGGTGCATCGGCCATGGCCACGCCCTGTTTGGCAGCGGCAGTGGCTACGTCCCGCGCGGTCTGCGGATCGATGGTGCTGCAATCCACGGCCGGCACACCTTTGCCGATGCCGGCGAGCACGCCGTCTTCACCCAGCCACACACTGCGTACATGCACCGCGGCAGGCAGCATTGTGATCACCAGTTCGGCGCCCTCTGCCGCTTCACGGGCCGATGCACTGATACTGCCGCCCAGTTGTTCCAGTTCCGCCAGCACAGCTTTGTTCAGGTCCACCAGGCGCAGTGCATGGCCGGCCTTGATCAGGTTGCGCGCCATCGGCGCGCCCATGTTGCCCAGACCGATAAAAGCGATTTTCATGTCCGGCTCCTCAACGCAAATTGATGGTGGTGTTCACACCGTCGTTGACGCTGTCGTCATCGAACCAGCGACTGGTGACGGTCTTGGTCTGAGTGTAGAACTGCACCACTTGCTTGCCGTACGGGCCGAGGTCGCCGAGCTTGGAACCGCGCGAACCGGTGAAGCTGAAGAACGGCACCGGCACCGGAATCGGGATGTTGATACCGACCTGGCCGACGTCGATTTCGTTCTGGAATTTACGTGCCGCCGCGCCGCTCTGGGTGAACAGGCCCGTGCCGTTGCCGAACGGGTTGGCGTTGACCAGGGCGATGGCCTCGTCGAGCGTATTGACTTCCAGCACCACCAGCACCGGGCCGAAGATTTCCTGGGTGTAGATCTGCATGTCGGTGGTCACGCCGGAGAACAGGGTCGGGCCGACAAAGTTGCCCTTCTCGTAACCCGGAACCGTGATCTCGCGACCGTCCAGCTCCAGTTTCGCGCCTTCCTTGATGCCGCTTTCGATCAGGTCGAGAATCCGTGCCTTGGCCTTTTTCGAGATCACCGGGCCGACATCGGTGCCCGGCTCGCTGCCGGCATTGACCTTGAGCTTTTGCGCCAGCGCCTTCAGATCCGGAAGCCACTGCTTGGCCGCGCCCACCAGCACCACCACCGAGGTGGCCATGCAGCGTTGACCGGCGGCACCGAAACCGGCACCCACCAGCGCATTCAGCGCTTGCTCACGGTTGGCGTCCGGCAGCACCACGGCGTGGTTCTTGGCGCCCATCATCGATTGCACGCGCTTGCCGTGTTTACCGGCCAGGTCATAGACATGAGTACCGACGGCGGTTGAACCGACGAAGGAGACCGCCTTGATATCCTTGTGAGTGCAGAGCCCGTCCACCACGTCCTTGCCGCCATGCACGACGTTGAGTACGCCGGCCGGAATGCCCGCCTCGATCGCCAGCTCCACCAGGAGCATGGTCGACATCGGGTCCTGTTCGGACGGCTTGAGCACGAAGGTGTTGCCGCAGGCGATGGCCATCGGGAACATCCACAGCGGAATCATCGCCGGGAAGTTGAACGGGGTAATGCCGGCGCACACGCCGATTGGCTGACGCAGGGTATAGGTATCGACGCCACCGGCGACGTTTTCAGCGAACTCGCCCATTTGCAGGCTGCCGATGGAGCAGGCGTGCTCGACCACTTCCAGCCCACGGAAAATATCGCCTTCAGCGTCGGCAATGGTCTTGCCCTGCTCGGCACTCAGGACCGCGGCGATGCGTTTGGAGTGTTCGCGAATCAGCGCCTGGAGCTTGAGCATGATGCGCATCCGCGCGCCGATGGGCGTCAGCTTCCAGGTCTGGAAGGCGCGATGGGCCGCACTGATGGCCGCGTCGACTTCTTCGGCGGTGGCAAACGGCACTTTGGCCAGCACTTGCTGGGTCGCCGGGTTGATGATGTCGTGCCATTCGGTGGTCTTGGATTCGACCCACTCGCCGTCGATCAACAGTTTGACCTTTTGCACGGTGGTGTCATTGGGCGTGAGCGATACGTTCATGTGGGTCTCCGGAAGTTGTTTTTATCTAGGAGCCAAGACGAAAAGTTCGCCTTGAGATGAGGCGTGTGCCGCGAATTGGTTAACGGACTGTTTTTGGAGTATAGATGTGCAAACTTCTAATATGAACGCACATAAAAACCGGTCCAACATGCAAAAAAACATCACCTCCCTCGGCTCGCTGAACTGGGATGACCTCAAGTTTTTCCTTGAAGTCGCCCGCACCCGCAAGGCCAGCACCGCGGCCAAGCGCCTGG
This sequence comes from Pseudomonas sp. KH_046_1, assembly GCF_057839025.1. Lineage (NCBI taxonomy): Bacteria > Pseudomonadati > Pseudomonadota > Gammaproteobacteria > Pseudomonadales > Pseudomonadaceae > Pseudomonas > Pseudomonas sp. KH_046_1. The sequence goes on along the minus strand of NZ_CM174481.1, from coordinate 782,203 downwards.
CGGTGGACTACACCACGGTGTCGCGGCGCATCAGTTCCCTGGAAACGGCGTTGGGCACATTGCTGTTCGAGAAATCCCGGACCAACGGCTTTGTCCTGACCGCCGAAGGCCAGCGGTTGATGGGGTATGCCGAGTCGATCGAAAGTACCTTGCACATGGCGTGCGAGCAGGTTTCCGGGTCTGGCGTGGCACTATCGGGTCACGTGCGCATGGGCTGCACCGAAGGCTTCGGCAGCTTTTTCATCACGCCGCAGCTGAGCCACTTCGTCGACACCTACCCGGCGATCTCGGTGGACATCCTGCCGCTGCCGCACTTCATCAGCCTGTCCAAACGCGAGGCCGACATCGTCATCGCCCTGGAGCGCCCGGAGCATGGTCCATACGTCTGCTGCAAACTGTGCGACTACCGATTGCAGCTGTACGCGACCCAGGATTATCTGGACAACCACCCGCCGATCCGCAAACCAGCCGATTTGGCCAAGCATTCATTTATCAGTTACGTCGACGACCTGGCGTTCAGCTCGGAGCTGTTGTACCTGGCCAACGTATTGCCCGGCGCCAGCGCCAATCTGCGCAGCACCAGCGTGATCGCGCAGTTCGTGGCCGCGCAGCAAGGACGCTCACTGGCGATCCTGCCGTGCTTCCTCGCCACCCAGGACCCGCGCCTGCTGCCGGTGTTGCCGCAGGAAATCAATATCACCCGACAATTTTGGATGTACTGCCGCGAAGACCTGCGCAAGCTCAAGCGGATCACCCTGTTGTGGGATTACATCCGCGAGGTCACCGAGCAGAATCAGGGCCTGCTGATGGGCGAAAGCCGGGAGATGCTGTTTGCCGATTACTGACCTTTCAGCCTGTCGGCTCGCTGGCTTCCTTTAGCTCCAGCATCAGCCCGCTCAAGCGTTTGACCCGGCGTTTCACCGCCTCTTCAAACACGCCCGCACGCGACTCGATCAAGGTGAACCAGTCCTTGGCCCGGGTAATGCCGGTGTAGATCAACTCCTTGGTGAGCACCGGGTTCAAGGCATCGGGAAGAATCAACGCGGTATGTGCGAACTCCGAGCCCTGGGATTTATGCACGGTCATGGCGTACACGGTTTCGACATCATTCAGACGGCTGGGCAGGACAAACCGCACACCACCCTGGCCATCATTGCGTGGGAACGCCACACGCAGAACCTGCCTTCCAGTCCCGTGGCCTTCCTGTTCCGGGAGCTTGAGGGCAATGCCGATATCGCCGTTCATTAAACCCAGCCCGTAATCGTTGCGGGTCATCAGGACAGGTCGACCTTCGTACCACTGCTGGTCGCTGTCGATCAGGCGCGCCCTGAGCAATGCCTCCGTCACCCGCTGGTTCAAGCCCTCCACACCCCACGGCCCCTTGCGCACGGCACATAACAACTGGAACGCGTCGAAGGCCTGCAGCACTTGTCGAGCCCAATCAATCCAGCACGAATCTTCCAGCGGGCTGTCCAGTGGCGGGCGCTGATTGCGCAGCACGCTCAGGTAATGTCGATAACCCTGCGGCCCCTCACCGTGGCCGTCGAGAAGCAAGCGTTCCAGGGCCCGATCCTGTTCCCCCTTGAGGGCCAGGCAATACACATCGTCATGGCTGCGCGCAGACAACAACTTGCGGGCTTCTTCGGGTTGCTGCTGGTTGACCCAGCGAGCCAGTTGACCAATGCCGCTGCCTTCGCCGAATCGCCGGGAATGGCGCAACATCACGACCTGCTGGGCCAATGGATGAGTGCCTTGGGCATCTTCCTGCAACCCGCTGGCCTGCAGGTTTTCGCCACTGACGGTTTCCAGCCACTGGCGTGTCTGCGGGCTGTACCAGCCAGCCTCCGCGTCGCGACACAGATCCCCCAGTACCGCACCGGCTTCTACCGAAGCCAGTTGATCCTTGTCACCCAACAGCACGAGGCGCGCATGGGCCGGCAAGGCGTCGAGCAGGTTGGCCATCATTTCCAGGTCGATCATCGAGGCCTCGTCCACCACCAACACATCCAGCGGCAGGCGATTGCCCGCGTGATGGCGGAAATGACGAGTCCCGGGCCGGCTGCCGAGCAGGCGGTGAACGGTGGTGACGTCGGAGGGGATCTTGTCTCGTATGTCTTGGGTGACCTTCAAGGTCCGGACTTGCTGGCTGATGGATTCCGTCAGACGCGCCGCGGCCTTGCCGGTCGGTGCGGCGAGGCGAATGCGCAGGGGCATGCCGGCCTCGACCGCCGGCGCCTGGAGCAACGCCAGCAAGCGCACGACGGTGGTGGTCTTGCCGGTTCCCGGCCCCCCCGTGACGATGCTGAAGGCACTGCGCGTTGCCAGGGCGCAGGCCAGCTTCTGCCAGTCGATCACGTCACCCGGCCTGGCAGGACCAAACAAACCGGTGAGACGCTGGAGCAAGTCATTCGGCGTGGATTCGTGTCCCGTCAGACGCTCGCGCAGCGAGAGGTCGATCCGCCGCTCGTAGGCCCAGTAGCGGCGCAGGTACAAGCGTTTGCCCGATAAAACCAAAGGCCGGTCGCGCACGTTGTCACGACTGTCAGCGGCCAGTGCGACCAGGTTGCTGGCGGCAAGCACCTTGCACCAATGAGCACCGTCCAGCGATCCGAGCAATTGCGACGGCAACAGCATCGCGCCGCCTTGCACGTCACCTTCGGGTGGTAACGACAGGGCGAAGTCCGGTTCTTTCAGCGTTTCGAACAGGTCGAGGCAGACATGCCCGTGGCCCAATTGGTGGCTGGTCAGCGCGGCTGCCAGTAACACCAGCGGATCATCCTCCGGGGCCAGTTCATGCAGAAACGCCACAAAGGCTTTGTCCAGCGCGCGCAACCAGCCGCGTTCAACCCAGCGCGTGAGCAACAACAGCAAGTCATCGGCACGACTCAACGGCGTAAGATCGGCCAGGCTTTCGGCTGCCAGCGATGTGGGCAGCAAATCGGCGAATGTGCGATTCATAACAGTACTCCCTGTTCCCAGGCGGGCTCGGCCTTGGGCTCTGGCTTGCCCTGGAACAGCCTGTCCAGACGTTCGATCAGTTCTCTTGGCGGGCGGGCGAAAAACACACCCTGGCTGGCCGCACGCGTGCCGCGCAAAAACAGGTACAACGCACCGCCGACATGCCGGTCGTAGTCGTAATCGGCGAGCCGCGCCTTGAGCTGGCGGTGCAGGGCCAAGAGGTACAACACATATTGCAGGTCATAACGGTTGTCGAGAATCGACTGTTCCATGGCCTGCGCGGTGTAGGCCGCATCATCGGCGCCAAGCCAGTTGGACTTGTAGTCGGCAACGTAATAGCGGCCGTCATGTTCGAACGTCAGGTCGATGAAACCCTTGAACATACCATTGAGCAACACCGGTTCCGCGGCCACCCGGGCGACGCCGTTATGGGTGTATTGGCACACCAGCGCATCGAGCTTGAGCACATCGACCTTATGGCTGGCGAACCAGAACTCCATCTCGACCTGATACTGCGTCAACTGGCTGAACATCACCGGTGCCTGACCGCCGCCCAGCTGCAACGGCGACTTGAGCAGATGCTGCAGCCAGTCACTCAAGGTGCTGATCCAGCCCTCCCAGCCTCGACGGTTGCAGCGACGGGCAATGGCGTCGATCACCTCTTGTGGTGCCGCATCAAAACCCTCACCTCCCGCCCATTCGAGCAAACCATGGAGGAAGGTGCCGGGGTTCGGGCCGCGCGGGAAGCGATGGATATCGCCGCCACCGGTCACCACTTCCCTGGGGGCCTGCGGGTCGAGGCGTTCGTCATCGAACAGTTTTTGCGCCTGCGGGCTCTCCGGCGCCTCGTCGGTGCCGACACTCAGGGTGTCGCCAATGCGCAACGCGCTGTAGGAAGCAATCCACCAGTTTTCACTGGCCTTGCGTTTCGGAACCAGCGGAACCAGCAGCGCCGCGTCATTTTGCGGTGGTCGGTAATGCTCTGCAGTCGCTTCAGGCATCTCGGCATACGCCAGCGCCGGGCAGTCCTGTTGCAGGTCCCGCAACCAAAGCTGCAACGCCGGGGACTCGGCCAAAGGCGCACCACCGCCCAGCAGATAACCCAATGCCGACAGATGCAGCACCGAGCCATTGTTGTTGCCGCGCTTGAGGTCGGCCACCCCCAGCCAGCAGGCGTGTTGCGCCCGGGTCAGGGCGACATAGAGCAAGCGCAGATCCTCGGCCAGACGCTCATCGTCAGCCAGGGCAATCAACTCTGTCGTCGGCTTCAACGTGACCTGGGCATTGCCGGATTCATCGTGGTAGTGCAACGGCAGACGGCTGCCATCCACCGGTTTCGCCGAGCAAATGAATGGCAGGAACACCAAGGGGTATTCAAGGCCTTTAGACTTGTGAATGGTCACGACCTTGAGCAATTGCTCATCACTTTCCAGACGCAGGATCTGCTCTTCGCCAGCCTGCCCGGACAACGCCAGATGCTCGGACAAATGCCGGATCAGGGCTTGCTCGCCATCGAGTTCGGCGGCGGCTTGTTGCAGTAGTTCGAAAAGGTGCAGAAGGTTGGTCAAGACGCGCTCGCCGTCACTGCGCGCGATCAACGCCTGGGGCAAACGGAAGTCGTGCAGCAAGCGTCGCAGCATCGGCAGTACGCCCTGCTTGCGCCAGACTTCGCGATAGCCCCGGAACTGCATGACCCGGGATTCCCAGGCCAACTCGTCCTGATTCAGCCGCTCCAGCTCAGTCAACGAAAGGTTCAACGTGATGCTGGCCAACGCGGCCCGCAGCGGTCGCTCGACATCCGGCTCGGCGCAGGCCTTGAGCCAGGTCAGCACGTCATGCGCCTCCTGGGCGGCGAATACCGAGTCCTTGTCCGACAGGTAAACACTGCGCACGCCCCGTGCGGCCAGTTCGGCACGAACCGCCTGCGCTTCCTTGCCGTCGCGGACCAGAATGGCGATGTCCGCCGGCAGCAAGCCCCTGAAGGCTTTGCCGTCCTGGGTGAACCCCGCTTGCCCCTGCTGTCCGCCATTGAGCAATGCCGTGATTTCACTGGCGCAGGCAGCCGCCAGTTGTTGCCGGTACACCGCACCGGACAACGGCTGTTCGGCAGGCAAGTGCCAGATGTTCAAGGCCAGGATTGCCTGGTCATTGATGCGCAAGACTTCTTTGCGGCCTTGGGAGGCAACCGGCGTGAACGGAACCGGGTTGTCGCCATTCTTCTGCCGGAAGAGGAAAGCGCCGCGCCCTGACTCCCGGGCTTCGGCGCGCTCGAACACATGGTTCACCGCGTTGACCATGCCGTGGCTTGAGCGGAAGTTGGTGCCCAGGGTGTGCAGGCGGCCGGTGGTGGCCTGGCGGGCGCGCAGGTAGGTATGGATGTCGGCGCCGCGAAAAGCGTAGATCGCCTGTTTCGGGTCGCCGATCAGGAACAGACCGCACTCGGGGCTGTTCTCTTCGATGCGGTAGATGCTCTCGAAGATCCGGTATTGCACCGGGTCGGTGTCCTGGAACTCATCGATCAGGGCGACCGGAAACTGTTCACGAATCAGGGTTGCCAGTCGCTCACCGCCATCGGACTGCAAGGCCGCATCAAGGCGCAGCAGCATGTCGTCGAAACCCATTTCCGCGCGGCGGCGCTTCTCTTCTTCGAATCGTGCCCCGACCCAGCGGGCCGCATGTTGCAGTACGGCGGCGTCAGGTGTCGGCAACCCATCGAGGCAGGCCTTGAGGCCGGCCATCGCATCGAGCCCCGGATGTCGAGGTGCTTCGCCCTTCCAGGCTTCAGCCATGCCATCCGGGGTCAGGCGAGTGAAACCGGTGCCGATATCCAGTTGCTCGAGAGATTCGTCTTCGGCCCAGGCCTTGATCTTTTCGAACCAGGGCTCGAAATAGCGAGCCTGCATCTTGCGACCGTCGACACTCTTGCTGGCAACGCCCTGGTGGCAGATGGAAAGCAACTCGTCAGCCCAACGGAGCCAGGGCTGCTTGAGTTCGATCAGGGCCACCCGTCGCTCTTGCAAGCATTGCGAAATCACTTCGGCGGGTTCCTTCCCTTCAAGGGTATCCCGCTCGCTGGCGAACAGTGCACGAATCCGCGGCAGCAGCGCCGCCGGCCCGCCCCAATTGCTGCGCACCCAATTCAAGGCGTCACCTTGCATCGGGTAACAGAACAGCCGCCAGTAATCGCGCAGGACTTCCCCCAGCAAATCGCTGTGGTCGGTTTCCAGGGTCTGGGTAAACAGGCTGCCGCTGTCGAATGCGTGCTCGCGCAACATGCGCTGGCACCAACTGTGGATGGTCGACACCGCCGCCTCGTCCATCCACTGCACGGCGATATCCAGGCGGTTTGCGCACCCGGGCCATTGCTCGGCCAAATACTGATCACGCAACTCGGCAATCAGGCTGTCGGGGGCCGGTGTTTCATCGCGGAAATATCGTGCGGCCTCGGCGAGCCGCGTGCGGATGCGTTCACGCAGCTCTTTGGTCGCGGCGTCGGTGAAGGTCACGACGAGGATCTGCGGCGGCAACAGCTCGCGTCCGAAACCACTGTCCTCCGCGCCATTGCCAAGCACCAGACGCAGGTACAACGCGGAAATGGTGAACGTCTTGCCGGTCCCGGCGCTGGCTTCGATCAGTTGACTACCGCGCAACGGGAATGCCAGGGCCAGAGGTGTCCTCATGCTCATCAGCGCGACTCCTGGCTGGACAGTGAATGCCAGGGCGCTTCAAGAAGCGGGCGATAGAGCGCGTCACACCACTGGGGGAACGTCTCGTCGGCGACCAAGGCATCGTAATCGGCGAATTGGCGCGCGAGTGCCGGGCTTTCGCGACGCTCTCCGTCCGTTGTCTGCCCATCCCCTTCATAGGCCTTGCGTGCAGCGGCCTCGGCTTTGACCGGGTCGGTTTGCCCCAGCCACGCGAAGGCTGTCTTGACCGCGATCGGCAGAGGCTGGCGCATACCCGACTGCCATGCCATCAACAGATCACCGAGAATTTTCCGCGCCGTGGACTCGTCCAGCGGACCGAGCAACAGGCTGTCGTCGCTGGCCACCAGTGCGGTGGTCAGCGGCATGCCACTGGCACAAGCCATCAGATGATTGCCCCACGGGCGTGTCAGTCGATGCCATTTGCGCGACTTGATCGAGCCGATACTGTTGGGGATCGTTGTGATAGACAACAAACCGCCATCAGCACGCTGATGCAGGCCGCTGAGCCAGCCCTCGATGTGCAGGCCCTGCAGTTCAAGACTGACGGGCAACGCGCTGCTGAGGGGTGTTGGCCACAACGCCAGGAGCTGTTGGTGGCGTTGCAGCAAGTCAGGCAATGGCTCGATCAACTCCCTTTGCAGGCACTCACCGAATCCGGCCATGGGCAGCAGCCCGCTGTTCTGCAGACGTTTCGCCTGATCCTCCAGTGCCTGTCCGGTATTTTCCGGATCCGCCAGCGCCGCTTCGAGCAATCGGTCGCTGAGGCTGTAACGCTGCAATGCATCCAGGACAAAGGGCTCTTCATCGGCCAACGGCACTTCAGCCGCCTCGAAGAAGACCTTCAGTCGCTGGCTGAAAAAGTGCCGTACCGGATTGCGCAGGAAATCCTGCACCTGACCGAGACTCAGTGGTTCGTCCTGAACGTGAGGCGCGAGCACTTCGGCGCTTGCCTGTTGCTCTGCCGCCTGATGAAGCACCTGCCATTCGCTGGCGTAGCTGAACGACTCATCCCCGTCGTGAAAGTAGCGAGCACTGAAGGGTTGCAACGGGTGTTCCCGGGTCATGGCTTCCAGCAGATCCTCATCGCCTTGCAGCAATCGCCAACCGCTGGCCAAGTGGTCACGCAACTGGCCGATCAGCACCGAGGCAGGCCGCTCGCTGTTATCGCGGATGCTGCGGCCCACCCAACTGATGTAGAGCTGGTCCCGTGCCGACAGCAAGGCTTCCAGTAGCAGGTAGCGGTCATCTTCGCGCCGGGAGCGGTCACCCGGACGGTAATCGCTGCCCATCAGATCGAAATCCAGCGGCGGTTGCGCGCGCGGATAATCGCCGTCATTCATGCCCAGCAGGCACACCAGTTTGAACGGGATGGCGCGCATGGGCATCAAGGTGCAGAAGTTGACCGCACCGGCCAGAAAACGTTGGGACAAACGGCCCTGATCCAGACCTGCAAGCCAGGCTTCACGGACGACGGTCAGCGGCAACTCGTCCTGCAACCCGACGGATTCGCAGGTCTCGAGCCAGGTCTCACGCAGCTCTTCGAGTTGGGCCAGCAAGTAGTCATCGTGTTCGTTACCGGCAAGGAAGAACAACTGCACCAAAGCCTGCAAGCGCAAGCCCCATTGCCCCGGCGAGGCCGGCTGGGAGAGTACGTGGTGAGCCACTTCCAGCGCGTCCAGCAACGCAACCAGTGGACCGATGAGCGCAGCGTCCAGACCACCGATCTCGTCGTAGGGTTCGATACCCGCATAAGCATCGGCGCCGCCAACGGCATAACCGAGCAGCATCCGTCGCAAGCCGAAACGCCAGCTGTTTTGCTCCAGCTCATTGGGTAGCCCGAGCCCGGCACGTTGTTCGGCATTCATGCCCCAGCGAATGCCGGCACCTTCGATCCAGCGGTGCAGCGTCGGCAGATCACGCTCCTCGACAGCAAAACGGGCGCGCAGCGCCGGGACGTCCAGCAGGTCGAGAATTTCACTGACGGGGAATCGGCTGTCAGGCAGCTTGAGCAGGTGCTCCACAGCAATCAGCAATGGATCGCGACCACGCTGGCCCTGGTCAGCCAGGGTAAACGGAATGAAGCGCGGGTCCTGGCGGTCAAGCTGACCAAACACGGCACGAATATGCGGTGCGTAGCTGTCGATGTCCGGAACCATCACGATGATGTCCCGGGGCCGCAGTGTCGGGTCGGCGCTGAAGCGCGCGAGCAGTTGATCGTGGAGGATCTCGACTTCTCGCTGGGCGCTGTGGGCGATGTGAAAACGGATCGATTCGTCCTTGTGCAGATCGATAGCCGGCCATCGCTCCCGAGTCTCGTTGAGGGGGCGCAACTCGAGGATGTCGTCCTGTAACTGGTTGAGCACGCTCAGCGGCTGACCGTCACTGAACAGGTCGATGCGACCGTCGCGGAATGCCGAACGATAGCTGTTGGGATCGTCATAACTGTCGAGCAGGTTGATGTAGTCCCGCCCCTGCTTGCCCCAGGCAGCCAGCAGCGGGTGAGCATGCTGGTGGAGGGTTTGCGGATCGATCACTACCGGCATGCCGCTCTTGCGAGCCTGACGCTTGTATTGATGCCGCAACAGGTCTTTATCGGCGACGATGTCCGCCCAATGGTGACGACACGGGTTGTGTACGCACAGCAAAACCTGACTGAATCGCGCCAGTCCCGCCAGTGCTTCCAGGGCTTGAGCAGGCAGGGAAGAAATCCCGAAAACGATCACTCTCGAGGGTAATCCCTTGGGGGCTGTTTCGAGATGGTTGATACGCTCGACAAATCGCTGATGGACACCGGCACGGCTTTGCGCCATGCCTTCTTCTCCCACATCCAGCAAGAGTGCGCGCCATAACTCTGCCTGCCAACAATTGGCCGGGGTCAGGGGTTTGGCTTCACCCCTGGCGTTTCTTGTTTGATGGCGACCGTCCGCCCAGTCTTCGAGCCAGTCGGCTCGGTACACCTGGTATTGGTCGAACAGATCCGCCAGACGCTCGGCCAGTTGATAGCGTTTGCGCAGGTCGGTGTCGTGGGTCAGGAAACGCTGCAGCGGCTCGAAGTGCGGCTGATTGATCAACTGCGGCAGCAGGCGCATCAGGCGCCAGGTCAGCGGGGCTTTATCGAGCAGGGACTTGACCGGAATTTCGTCGCGGCCAAGGACCATGCGATAGAGCTGCCACATGAAGCTGCCGGGCAACTGCACGTCGATGGCGGCAGCGATGCCGCAGCCTCCCATGTCGTCTTCTTCAGAATCTTCCGCGAGTGCCAGCTTCAGCCATTGGGCAATGCCATTGCTTTGCACCAATGCGATTTCGTTCTCCAGGGGAGCCAGCGGGTAGCGCCGCATCCAGCTGACCACCAGGCTGCGCAACTCGTCCAGGCGGTTGCCGTGAACCACCATGAATCCAGCACTGAGAGGTGTTGCGTCCGGCATAGTGGCGTCCCTGGAAATGCAAAATCGAAGGACGACTTTAACATCTGTAGGAGCGAGCATGCTCGCGATGGTCGTCAACGATGACGCTGGCTGCCTGGTGCCGCGCGGTGCCTTGGCGCTTTTCGCGAGCATGCTCGCTCCTACAGTGCACAGCGTTCGAGGTGTAAATAGACCAAAAAAACAAAACCCCTACCTGCATGCGCAGATAGGGGTTTCGGAATTTAATCTTGACGATGACCTACTCTCACATGGGGAAACCCCACACTACCATCGGCGATGCATCGTTTCACTGCTGAGTTCGGGATGGGATCAGGTGGTTCCAACGCTCTATGGTCGTCAAGAAATTCGGGTACTGAGTCGTGGCCGGTTGGCCGCGCTTCAGCAAATTGGGTATGTGACAGTTTTCGGTGTTTTGTGAGCATCTCGAACTTTCGGTTCGTTTCGTCTTCACACACCGCAATCTGATGCTTCTTTCGAAGTAAGCAAATTGCTTGGGTGTTATATGGTCAAGCCTCACGGGCAATTAGTATTGGTTAGCTCAACGCCTCACAGCGCTTACACACCCAACCTATCAACGTCGTAGTCTTCGACGGCCCTTCAGGGGACTCAAGGTCCCAGTGAGATCTCATCTTGAGGCAAGTTTCCCGCTTAGATGCTTTCAGCGGTTATCTTTTCCGAACATAGCTACCCGGCAATGCCACTGGCGTGACAACCGGAACACCAGAGGTTCGTCCACTCCGGTCCTCTCGTACTAGGAGCAGCCCCTCTCAAATCTCAAACGTCCACGGCAGATAGGGACCGAACTGTCTCACGACGTTCTAAACCCAGCTCGCGTACCACTTTAAATGGCGAACAGCCATACCCTTGGGACCGGCTTCAGCCCCAGGATGTGATGAGCCGACATCGAGGTGCCAAACACCGCCGTCGATATGAACTCTTGGGCGGTATCAGCCTGTTATCCCCGGAGTACCTTTTATCCGTTGAGCGATGGCCCTTCCATACAGAACCACCGGATCACTAAGACCTACTTTCGTACCTGCTCGACGTGTCTGTCTCGCAGTCAAGCGCGCTTTTGCCTTTATACTCTACGACCGATTTCCGACCGGTCTGAGCGCACCTTCGTACTCCTCCGTTACTCTTTAGGAGGAGACCGCCCCAGTCAAACTACCCACCATACACTGTCCTCGATCCGGATAACGGACCTGAGTTAGAACCTCAAAGTTGCCAGGGTGGTATTTCAAGGTTGGCTCCACGCGAACTGGCGTCCACGCTTCAAAGCCTCCCACCTATCCTACACAAGCAAATTCAAAGTCCAGTGCAAAGCTATAGTAAAGGTTCACGGGGTCTTTCCGTCTAGCCGCGGATACACTGCATCTTCACAGCGATTTCAATTTCACTGAGTCTCGGGTGGAGACAGCGCCGCCATCGTTACGCCATTCGTGCAGGTCGGAACTTACCCGACAAGGAATTTCGCTACCTTAGGACCGTTATAGTTACGGCCGCCGTTTACCGGGGCTTCGATCAAGAGCTTCGCGTTAGCTAACCCCATCAATTAACCTTCCGGCACCGGGCAGGCGTCACACCCTATACGTCCACTTTCGTGTTTGCAGAGTGCTGTGTTTTTAATAAACAGTCGCAGCGGCCTGGTATCTTCGACCGGCGTGGGCTTACGGAGCAAGTCCTTCACCCTCACCGGCGCACCTTCTCCCGAAGTTACGGTGCCATTTTGCCTAGTTCCTTCACCCGAGTTCTCTCAAGCGCCTTGGTATTCTCTACCCAACCACCTGTGTCGGTTTGGGGTACGGTTCCTGGTTACCTGAAGCTTAGAAGCTTTTCTTGGAAGCATGGCATCAACCACTTCGTGTTCCAAAGGAACACTCGTCATCAGCTCTCGGCCTTGGAATCCCGGATTTACCTAAGATTCCAGCCTACCACCTTAAACTTGGACAACCAACGCCAAGCTGGCCTAGCCTTCTCCGTCCCTCCATCGCAATAACCAGAAGTACAGGAATATTAACCTGTTTTCCATCGACTACGCTTTTCAGCCTCGCCTTAGGGACCGACTAACCCTGCGTCGATTAACGTTGCGCAGGAAACCTTGGTCTTTCGG
>NZ_CM174481.1:0-765000 GCF_057839025.1 Pseudomonas sp. KH_046_1 | reverse complement strand
GGCATCGATGTTCGGGCCGACGTTACGGCTGTACTCGCCCTTGAGGATTTCCGGGGCCGCGCAAGCGAACTCGACGTTCTCGATACCGCGCTTCAATTCACCGGCAGCATCTTCCAGGGTCTTGCCGTGCTCTTCGCTGATCAATTGCGAGATGCGAGCTTCGTTCTGCTCCAGCAGTTGCTTGAAGCGGAACATCACTTGGGCACGCTTAGCCGGCGGCGTGTTGCGCCAGGCCGGAAATGCAGCCTTGGCCGCGTCGATGGCGCTCTGGATGGTTTCGCGGGTCGCCAGCGGCAACTTGTGGATAGCCTGGCCGGTAGACGGGTTGAACACATCGACCGCGCGACCGTTCTCGGTCACCAGTTCGCCATTGATCAAATGCGGAATAACGCTCATGGAAGCTCCTGAAAAGTTGTCCACAGGCACCCGTTCCCAAGCGCCCGTTGTTTATAGGTATATAGAAGGAGAAATCAGTCGATCTTGCTCAGCACTTCGCCGACCGCGTCGAACAGACGATCCAGGTCCTGCGGCTTGCTGTTGAAGGTTGGGCCGAACTGCAGGGTGTCGCCGCCGAAGCGTACGTAGAACCCGGCTTTCCACAGCGCCATGCCGGCTTCGAACGGACGCACGATGGCGTCGCCGTCACGTGGCGCGATCTGGATCGCGCCGGCCAGGCCGAAGTTGCGGATGTCGATGATGTTCTTGGTGCCCTTCAGGCCATGCAGCGCGTTTTCGAAATGCGGTGCGACTTCGGCCACGCTCTGCACCAGGTTTTCCTTTTGCAGCAGGTCGAGTGCGGCAAGACCCGCGGCGCAAGCCACCGGATGCGCGGAATAGGTGTAGCCGTGAGGGAATTCCACCGCGTATTCAGGCGTCGGCTGATTCATGAAGGTCTGGTAGATCTCGGAGCTGGCAATCACCGCGCCCATCGGGATCGCACCGTTGGTGACTTGCTTGGCGATGCACATCAGGTCCGGGGTCACGCCGAAGGTGGTGGCGCCGAACATGGTGCCGGTACGGCCGAAACCGGTGATCACTTCGTCGAACACCAGCAGGATGTTGTGCTGGTCGCAGATTTCACGCAGACGCTTGAGGTAACCCTGTGGTGGAACCAGCACGCCAGCGGAACCAGCCAATGGCTCGACGAAGACCGCCGCGATGTTCGACGCATCGTGCAGTTCGATCAGCTTCAGCAGTTCGTCAGCCAGGGCAATACCGCCCTGCTCCGGCATGCCACGGGAGTAAGCGTTGCTTGCCAGCAAAGTGTGCGGCAGGTGGTCGACGTCCATCATCGCCTGACCGAACAGCTTGCGGTTGCCGTTCACGCCGCCGAGGCTGGTGCCGGCGATGTTCACACCGTGGTAACCACGGGCACGGCCGATCATTTTGGTCTTGGTCGACTGGCCTTTCAGGCGCCAGTAAGCACGGACCATTTTCACCGCGGTGTCCGCACACTCGGAGCCCGAGTCGGTGAAGAACACGTGGTTCAGATTGCCCGGGGTCAAGTCGGTGATTTTTTCAGCCAGTTGGAAGGACAGCGGATGGCCGTACTGGAAAGCTGGCGAGTAATCGAGAGTGCCCAGTTGCTTGGCGACCGCTTCCTGGATTTCCTTGCGAGTGTGCCCGGCGCCACAGGTCCACAGACCGGACAGCGAGTCATATACCTTGCGACCCTTGTCGTCGATCAGCCAGCTGCCTTCGGCGCCAACGATCAGGCGTGGGTCGCGCTGGAAGTTGCGGTTGGCGGTGTAAGGCATCCAGTGAGCATCGAGCTTGAGCTGGCTGGCCAGGGAAGTCGGGGCGTTTTCAGGCTGGTTCATGGGCGAAACCTCGCAAGGCAATAAGCGGCGTAAGGATTGAAAACCGTTGTTGCAGCTAAATTGCCACGGGGATAAAGTCTGTGAAATCCAACTCTTCTAATGTTCAGTCAGCCAATTACTAAACTTTGAGTAACCCGCATGAGCACTCGCCGTCCCGATCCGCTGGCCCAGGTCAGCGACTTTGATATCCGCCTGCTGAGGATTTTCCGCAGCGTGGTGGAATGCGGCGGTTTCTCCGCGGCGGAAACCGTGCTGGGCATCGGTCGCTCGGCAATCAGCCAGCAGATGAGCGATCTGGAGCAGCGCCTCGGCCTGCGCCTGTGCCAACGGGGACGTGCCGGGTTTTCCCTGACCGAAGAGGGCCGCGAGGTCTATCAATCGGCGTTGCAGCTGTTAAGTGCGCTGGAAAGCTTCCGCACCGAGGTCAACGGCCTGCACCAGCACTTGCGCGGCGAATTGATCATTGGTTTGACGGACAACCTGGTCACCCTGCCCCATATGCGCATCACCCATGCCCTCGCACAATTGAAAGAACGCGGCCCGGACGTGCAGATCCAGATCCGCATGATCGCGCCCAATGAAGTCGAACAAGGCGTGCTCGACGGTCGCCTGCACGTCGGCGTGGTGCCGCAGGCCAGCGCACTGTCGGGGCTGGAGTATCAACCGCTGTATAGCGAACGTTCGCTGCTGTACTGCGCGGTCGGTCACCCGCTGTTTTATGTCGACGACAAGCAACTGGACGACGAACGCCTGAACAGTCAGGACGCCATCGCACCCACCTTCCGCTTGCCAGCGGAGATCCAGGCTCACTACCAGGCGCTCAATTGCACCGCCAGTGCCTCGGACCGCGAAGGCATGGCGTTCCTGATCCTGACCGGGCGCTACATCGGTTATCTGCCGGATCACTATGCGAGTCTTTGGGTGCAGCAGGGGCGGTTGCGCGCGTTGAAAGCCAGAACGCGCTTCTATGACCTGAGCCTGGCGTCGGTCACCCGCAAGGGGCGTCGACCCCATCTGGTGCTGGAGAGTTTTCTCGAGAGCCTCGCGGCGACGCGTTGAAAATTGTGGGAGCGGGCTTGCTCCGGGCGGCGTTCCGACGAAGAGGCCGTGTCAGTCGATATCTGCATAGCTGACACACCGTCTTCGCGAGCAAGCCCGCTCCCACAGTAGATTGCGGTGTAGTGTTTTATTGTGTGAGGACTTGTCTGAAGTCGGTGGGTACGTTATCAACGCACTGGCCGCCCCCACTCATCTTCTCGGAAGTGCCTATGACCTTTGAAGTCCCAGCCCACGGCGGAAAACCCGTCAGCCGCATTCGTCAGAAAAACGAAGAGACCATCATCAAAGCCGCCGAAGACGAGTTCGCCCGTCACGGGTACAAAGGCACGAGCATGAACACCATCGCCCAGAATGCCGGGCTGCCCAAGGCGAACCTGCATTACTACTTCACCAACAAGCTCGGTTTGTACGTGGCGGTGTTGAGCAACATCATCGAGTTGTGGGACAGCACCTTCAACACCCTCACCGCCGAGGACGATCCGGCCGAAGCCTTGACCCGCTACATCCGCGCAAAAATGGAGTTCTCCCGACGCCAGCCGCAAGCCTCGCGGATATTTGCCATGGAAGTCATCAGCGGCGGTGAATGCCTGACCGAGTACTTCAACCAGGATTATCGCGCCTGGTTCCAGGGCCGTGCGGGCGTGTTCCAGACGTGGATCGACGCCGGTAAAATGGACCCGGTCGATCCGGTGCACCTGATCTTCCTGTTGTGGGGCAGCACCCAGCACTACGCCGACTTCGCCACGCAGATCTGCCGCGTCACCGGGCGCTCCAGGTTGACCAAGCAAGACATGGAAGACGCCGGGGACAACCTGATCCGCATCATTCTCAAAGGCTGCGGCCTGAAACCTGCCATCTAAGCACTTATGCCATTTACCCTCAGCGGTTTTTGCGAATACCGCGAAGAGATTCGCAAGAGCCGCTTCATTACCTTCGCCGCGCCGATCTCCAGCCCGGCCGAGGCCCAGGCGTTCATTGAGCAGCACAGCGACTTGAATGCCTCGCACAACTGCTGGGCCTGGAAACTCGGCGATCAATATCGCAGCACCGATGATGGCGAGCCCGGCGGTACGGCCGGCCGGCCGATTCTGGCAGCGATCGAGGCGCAGGATTGCGATCAGGTCGCGGTGCTGGTGATTCGCTGGTATGGCGGCATCCAACTGGGCACCGGGGGGCTCGCCCGGGCTTATGGCGGGGGTGCAAACAAATGCCTGCAGGCGGCGCCAAAGATCGAGCTGATCAGCCGGGTGCCGCTGCGTTGCGCTTGCGGATTTGCCGAATTGGCCCTGGTCAAGCTGCGGGTGGCAGAGGCAGGTGGATTGGTTGTGGATGAAAGCTTCACCGCCAATGGTGTCGAGTTGCAGTTGGCCGTGGGCGCTGCGCAGATCGACACCTTGCAGTCACAACTGGCCGATTTGAGTCGCGGACGTATTTTGTTGCAGCGCTAAAAGCGCTTCAGTTCAGGCTGCGATTTTTTGGGGCACGCCGCTTTTTCACTTATTCCATATTTGCCCACATCTGCTGTGCACCCGCCTGTGGATAACCTGAGCACATACCGCTGTAACCCTTCTGTCATGCGGCTTTGCGGTCTTTGCTCAATTTTCGTCCAATCTGCCATCAAGCACATCAAATTCAAATAAAAACAAACAGTTACAACGGTTTATCGCCTTTAGAAGAAAGCCACTCAGTGCTTATGCCCGTGCTCTGAGCTTGCACACAAATACTGTGGAGCAATCTGTGGATAACCCGTTCATGGCCGCCTCGGCGCCCTGCACGGTATGGCTTGTGGTCGATTGCTCATTTTTTGAGCAAAAGCGCACGAGCAAAATCGGGGCTTGATTTGCACCCTTGCCCCCATGTGGTGCCGGGCTGCGCGTGGCACATTTGAAAGCTGCGTACTCAACGCCTCTGCTCGCAGGGCTTCGAGGTTTTCCTGACCTAGTGGCCAGAAAATTGCTTTATCCACAGGCACAAGTCCAACAGCACCGAGCCTGTCATGCCCAATCACGCTTCAATCCCCGACCCGGTTCCGCGCCTGCAACTGCGCAGAATCACAAAACGCTACCCCGGTTGCCTGGCCAACGATGCCATCGACCTGACCATTGCCCCTGGCGAGATCCATGCCCTGCTCGGCGAAAACGGCGCAGGCAAAAGCACGCTGATGAAGATCATCTACGGCGTGACCCACGCCGATTCCGGCGAAGTGATCTGGCAAGGTCAGCGGGTGAGCCTGCGCAACCCGGCCCAGGCCCGGGGTTTGGGAATCGGCATGGTGTTCCAGCATTTCTCGCTGTTCGAAACCCTGAGCGTGGCGCAGAACATCGCCCTGGCCATGGGTGCGGCGGCAGGCACACCCAAACAGCTTGAGCCGAAGATTCGCGAGGTGTCCCGGCGCTACGGCATGGCGCTGGAACCTGAGCGACTTGTCCACAGCCTGTCGATCGGTGAACGGCAACGGGTGGAAATCATTCGCTGCCTGATGCAGGACATCCGCCTGTTGATTCTCGATGAGCCAACTTCGGTGCTGACGCCGCAAGAGGCCGACGACTTGTTCGTCACCCTGCGCCGGCTCGCCGCCGAAGGCTGCAGCATTTTGTTCATCAGCCACAAGCTTGGGGAAGTGCGTGCGTTGTGCCACAGCGCGACGGTACTGCGCGGCGGACGGGTGGCCGGGCATTGCCTGCCGGCGGAGTGTACGGATCAGCAGTTGGCGCGGTTGATGGTCGGTGAAGCCGCGGAGTTGATCACCGATTATCCAAAGGTGACTGGCGCTGCGACGTTCCTCAGTGTGAATGGCTTGTCCTGGCACAACCCCGACCCGTTCGGTTGCTCGCTCAAGGACATCGACCTTGAAGTGTGTGGCGGTGAAATTGTCGGCATCGCCGGTGTCGCCGGCAATGGCCAGGATGAGTTGCTGGCCTTGCTCAGCGGCGAAGCACTGCTGCCCCGCAATGCCAGCGCGACGATCCGTTTTGGCAAGGAGCCCGTCGCCCATTTGCGTCCCGATGCTCGCCGCCAACTCGGCCTGGCGTTCGTTCCCGCCGAACGCCTGGGTCATGGTGCGGTGCCGGAGCTGAGCCTGGCGGACAACGCGCTGCTGACCGCTTTCCAACAGGGACTGGTGAGTAAGGGCCTGATCCAGCGCGGCAAAGTCGAAGCACTGGCCGAGGAAATCATCCGCCGTTTCGGGGTCAAGACACCCGATAGCCAGGCGCCGGCCCGCAGCCTGTCCGGCGGCAACTTGCAGAAATTCATCCTCGGCCGGGAAATCCTTCAGCGACCAAAACTACTGGTCGCCGCGCACCCGACCTGGGGTGTGGACGTCGGCGCGGCCGCCACCATCCACCGCGCCTTGATTGCCTTGCGCGATGCCGGCGCGGCGATCCTGGTGATTTCCGAAGACCTCGACGAACTGTTCCAGATCAGCGACCGCCTCGGCGCCCTGTGCGGCGGTCGACTGTCCGCGCTCCACGCCACAGTCGACACGCGTCTGAGCGATGTCGGCGGCTGGATGGCCGGCCAGTTCGGCGCCCCTCAATCACTCGCATCCGCCACGCGTTAACGGAGTGTCACATGCTGCTTTCTCTTGAACCCCGCGGCCAGCAATCGCGCCGGATGCTGTGGTGCTCGCCGTTGCTGGCGGCTGCACTGACCCTGGGCTGTGGATCGCTGTTGTTTATCGCACTCGGGCACGACCCGCTGCTGACCTTGCACACCTTGCTGATCGCCCCGGTCAGTGACCTGTATGGCGTCTCCGAATTGTTGGTCAAAGCCCTGCCGATTCTGCTCTGCGCATTGGGCCTGGCCGTCGCCTATCAGGCGCGCATCTGGAACATCGGTGCCGAAGGTCAACTGCTGCTCGGTGCGTTGGCCGGCAGCGCGCTGGCGGTGAATATCATCGATATGCAAAGCCGCTGGGCGCTGGTGCTGATCTTGCTTACCGGCACCTTGGCCGGAGCTGCGTGGGCCGGGCTGACGGCGTGGTTGCGCACGCGTTTCAACGCCAATGAGATCCTCACCAGCATCATGCTCAATTACATTGCCCTGAACCTTTTGCTGTATTGCGTGCACGGCCCACTGAAAGATCCGGAAGGTTTCAATTTTCCGCAATCAGCGATGTTCGGTGACGCCAGCCGCTTGCCGCTGCTGATGGAAGATGGCCGGGTCCACGCCGGGGTTTACTTCGCCCTGCTCGCGCTGGTGACCGTGTGGGTGTTGTTGCAGAAAAGCTTTGTCGGTTTCCAGATCAAGGTGCTCGGACTGGACAAGCGTGCCGCCGGTTTCGTCGGCTTTCGCGAGAAGCGCCTGATCTGGCTCGCACTGTTGATCAGCGGCGGTCTGGCGGGGCTGGCCGGCGTGTGCGAAGTCACCGGTCCCATCGGCCAACTGGTGCCGCAAGTCTCGCCGGGCTACGGCTACGCGGCAATCACCGTGGCGTTTCTCGGCCGGCTTAACCCCATCGGCATCCTGTTTTCCAGCCTGTTGATGGCGCTGCTGTACATCGGCGGCGAAAGCGCACAAATGAGCCTGAACCTGCCGCAAGCGATCACCCAATTGTTCCAGGGCATGATGCTGTTTTTCCTGCTGGCCAGTGATGTGCTGATCCTCTACCGACCGCGCTTGAACCTGCGCTGGACCCGCCGCGCGCAAGCCACCGCCGTACAAGCAGGAGCGCTGTGATGGATATCGATCTGCTGAGCAATATTTTCTACGCCATGGTCCGCTGCGGTACGCCGTTGCTGCTGGTGGCGCTGGGGGAACTGATCTGCGAGAAAAGCGGCGTCCTCAACCTGGGCCAGGAAGGCATGATGCTGTTTGGCGCGGTGATCGGTTTCATCGTCGCGTTCAACACCGGCCACCTGTGGCTCGGCGTGTTGCTGGCGATGCTCGCCGGGATGCTGTTGTCGTCGCTGTTCGCCCTGGTGGCGTTGGTGTTCAACGCCAATCAGGTGGCCACCGGTCTGGCCCTGACGATTTTCGGCGTCGGCCTGTCGACCTTTGTCGGTGCGGCGTGGGTCGGCAAGCCGCTGGCGGGGTTCGAGCCGATGGCGATTTCCTATCTGAGTGAGATCCCGTTGATCGGGCGGATGCTGTTTGCCCAGGACCTGTTGGTGTATCTGTCATTCGGGCTGTTTGCGCTGGTGGCCTGGGTGATTCTGAAAAGCCGCGTCGGGCTGATCATTCAGGCGGTCGGGGAAAACCCCGATGCGGCCAGCGCCATGGGCTTGCCGGTGCTGGCGGTGCGGACCCTGGCGGTGTTGTTCGGCGGTGCGATGGCAGGGCTGGCCGGGGCTTATCTGTCCCTGGCCTACACACCGATGTGGGCGGAAAACATGAGTGCCGGGCGCGGCTGGATTGCCTTGGCGCTGGTGGTGTTCGCCAGTTGGCGGGTGTGGCGCCTGCTGCTTGGCGCGTACCTGTTCGGGCTCGCCAGCATCCTGCACCTGGTGGCGCAGGGGTTGGGGCTGGCGATTCCGTCGAACCTGCTGGCGATGTTGCCGTATGTCGCGACCATTGTGGTGCTGGTGTTGCTGTCACGGGATGCGCTGCGCACACGGTTGTATGCGCCGGTGTCGTTGGGGCAGCCGTGGCAGGCTGGGCATTAGTGGTTGTCTGGGCGGGCCTCTTCGCGAGCAAGCCCGCTCCCACAGGGATCGCTGGCATGGCAACAATCCAAGTCACACAGCAGAACCTTGTGGGAGCGGGCTTGCCCGCGAAGGCGTCCGAACAGGCAACACCTGAGCCACGCCCCACGCCAATTCAAACACCAGAAAAACTGCCAGCAACGAACTCGCGCCATGGATAAGGGCATATGCCTGCCAGGCCGAGAACAGAAACCTGCCCACGGCGTCATACCGCCCATAAACCTGCTGCGGATCACGAATCCGCAGCACCGACCATATGCAGACAATCGACCCCAGCAGATTCGCCATCAGCATGTGCACCGGCTCGAACGGTGGCAGCTCACCGGGCAAATTTAACGCCTGACTCAACCCCGTCAAAACCCCATGCAACGCCGCAAAACTCCACGGCGTGACAAACGCGACCGTCACGATCAGGTCATACCAGGCACTGCCTTGCACCAACCGGCGATATTGCGCTGTAGTCCACATCGACATTGCTCCATCAATTCAGGGAGCAACAAGGCTAAAGCCTGGAGTATGCTCCAGGGTCAAGCCCTCTCGAGACGTCATGATGCGCATCGGTGAATTAGCCCAGGCCAGCGCCGTCAGCCGCGACACGCTGCGCTTTTACGAGCAGCGCGGGTTGATCGCGGCGCAACGCAGCGCCAACGGGTATCGCGACTATCCGCCAGACATGGTGCAACTGGTGCAGTACATCAAGACCGCTCAACGTCTGGGCTTTACCCTCGGCGAGATCGGCAACAGCGTCGCTACAATCTGGCAATCGCCCGATCCAGACAGCGCCGTCACGCAACTGCTGCAAGACAAACTCAAACTGATCGAAGCCCGCATGGCCGAACTCGGCGCGCTGCGCGATGAGTTGCAACAACGGCTCGGGCAACAGTGTCCATTGAATCCACGACTCTGAATTTTCAAGGAAGCCACTCATGTCCAAGGCAAAAACCGCACTCATCATCGGCGCCTCCCGGGGGCTTGGCCTCGGGCTGGTGAAAACCCTGCTGGCCGATGGCTGGCAAGTCACCGCCACCGTGCGCGATCCGCAAAAAGCCGAAGCCTTGCAGGCCCTGGGCGATGTGCGGATCGAAAAACTAGACATGGACGATCAGCAGGCGGTGTCCGCCCTGAGTCAACAACTCAAGGGCGACGTGTTTGACCTGCTGTTCGTCAATGCCGGGGTCAAGGGGCCGGATGTCCAGACGCCGAACGGCGGCGCGACAATGGCCGAAGTCGGTCAGCTGTTTTTCACCAACGCCGTGGCGCCGATCAACCTGGCCCAGCGTTTTGTCGAGCAACTGCGCCCGGACACCGGCGTGCTGGCCTTCATGAGTTCGGTGCTGGGCAGCGTGACCATGCCCGATGCGCCAGAACTTGCACTGTACAAGGCCAGCAAGGCGGCACTGAATTCCATGACCAGCAGCTTCGTCACTCAGTTGGGCGAAACCGGGCTCACCGTGCTGTCGCTGCACCCGGGCTGGGTGAAAACCGACATGGGTGGTGAAGGCGCGGACATCGACGTGGAAACCAGCACCCGTGGCCTGATCGATCAAGTGAATGCGTATGTCGGCAAGGGCGGGCATCACTTCATCAACTACCGGGGTGAAACCATTCCCTGGTAACACCCCATAACCTGTGGGAGCGAGCCTGCTCGCGATGGCGGTGTATCAGGCACAGATGTTGTCGACTGACACTCCGTCATCGCGAGCAGGCTCGCTCCCACAGGGTTACTCTTCGTCTGGTCGGGTTGGGCTTGCCCGCCAGAGCGTTTTGATCGACACTGCGCACCTCGCCTCCCCGGCGAACCTGGATCAGCAGACAGGGCAACACTGAGCTGGCAACCCTGAACCCAACTTTCAGAGGAGCCGGCCAACATGCCTGCGACCCGTACCTGGTTAAAAAATCCCCTCGCCATTTTCACCTCCAACGGTCTCGATGCCCGTGGCGGTCTGGTGCTGCAAGACGGTTTGATCGTCGAAGTACTCGGCGCCGGTCAACAACCGTCCGCACCGTGCAATGAAGTGTTCGATGCCCGCGAGCATGTGATCCTGCCGGGCCTGATCAACACCCATCACCACTTCTATCAAACCCTGACCCGCGCCTGGGCGCCGGTGGTCAACCAGCCGCTGTTCCCGTGGCTGAAAACCCTGTACCCGGTCTGGGCACGCCTGACCCCGGAAAAACTCGCCCTCGCCACCAAAGTCGCGTTGGCTGAATTGCTGCTGTCCGGTTGCACCACCGCGGCTGACCATCACTACCTGTTCCCGGAAGGTCTGGAAAACGCGATCGACGTGCAGGTCGAGAGCGTTCGCGAGCTGGGCATGCGCGCCATGCTCACCCGCGGTTCCATGAGCCTCGGTGAAAAGGACGGTGGCCTGCCGCCGCAACAGACCGTGCAGGAAGGCGAAGTGATCCTCGCCGACAGCCAGCGGCTGATCGCCGAATACCACGAACGCGGTGACGGCGCGCAAATCCAGATCGCCCTGGCACCTTGCTCGCCGTTCTCGGTGACACCGGAAATCATGTCGGCCAGTGCCGAACTGGCTAACAAACTCGACGTGCGCCTGCACACCCACCTGGCAGAAACCCTCGACGAAGAAGATTTCTGCCTGCAACGCTTCGGCCTGCGCACCGTGGACTATCTGGACAGTGTTGGCTGGCTTGGTCCGCGTACCTGGCTGGCCCATGGCATCCATTTCAACCCGGATGAAATCGCCCGCCTCGGCGGCGCCGGCACCGGCATTTGCCATTGCCCGAGTTCGAACATGCGCCTGGCCTCGGGCATCTGCCCGACCATCGAGTTGACCGATGCCGGTGCCTTGCTTGGTTTGGGCGTGGACGGTTCGGCGTCCAACGATGCCTCGAACATGATGCTCGAAGCGCGTCAGGCGTTGTACATCCAACGCCTGCGCTACGGCGCCGAGAAGATCACCCCGGAGCGCGTGTTGGGTTGGGCGACCAAGGGTTCGGCGAGCCTGCTGGGCCGTACCGATATCGGCGAATTGGCGGTGGGCAAGCAGGCTGACCTGGCGATGTTCAAGCTCGATGAACTGCGCTTCTCCGGCAGCCATGATCCGGTCTCGGCGTTGCTGCTGTGCGGTGCTGATCGCGCGGATCGAGTGATGGTCGGCGGCAAGTGGCGGGTGATCGATGGGCAGGTCGAAGGGCTGGATCTGAAGGGGTTGATTGCTGATCACAGCCAGGCGGCGCGGCAGTTGATTGCTGGGGTCTGACGAACACCGAGTAAAAAATGTGGGAGCGGGCTTGCTCCGGGCGGCGTTCCGACGAAGGCGTTGTATCAGTCAATATTTATGTGACTGACACACCGCCTTCGCGAGCAAGCCCGCTCCCACATTGGTTTTGTGGATGGGCGCACCAGTGGATGGCAGTTGTGCAAGGACATGCACTGTTATCGGACTTCAAGGACCTGTCGCGAGCCTGCTCGCGATAGCATCACCGCGGATTCATGTTTTGTTGTCTTGTTGGTCAGCAATTTGCATTGCCCTGTGCAAGCCAGAGAGCCCAGCCAACCTCACAACAAAATGGAGTTCCAATTCATGCACAACCGTCCGTTGAAGAAGCTGCTTTGCGCCGTTGCGGCAGCCATCGGTTTGAGCGCCAGCCTGACCGCCGCAGCCGCCGAGCCGCTGAAAGTCGGCTTCGTCTATATCGGCCCGATTGGCGACCACGGCTGGACGTATCAGCATGAACAGGGGCGTAAGGAACTCGCGGAAAAATTCGGCGCGCAGATCACCACCAACTACGTGGAAAACGTCGCCGAAGGCGCCGACGCCGAGCGGGTGATCCGCAATATGGCCAAGGACAAATACGACCTGATCTTCACCACCTCCTTCGGCTACATGAACCCGACGGTGAAAGTTGCCAAACAGTTTCCCAAGGTGACCTTCGAACACGCCACCGGCTACAAGCAGGACAAGAACCTTGGCACTTACCTGGCGCGCACGTATGAGGGCCGCTACGTCGGCGGCTTCCTCGCGGCGAAGATGACCAAGACCAAGAAGGTCGGCTACGTCGCCTCGTTCCCGATCCCGGAAGTGATCCGCGACATCAACGCCATCCAGCTGGCCCTGAACAAGTACAACCCCGGCACCGAGATCAAGGTAGTGTGGGTCAACTCATGGTTCGATCCGGGCAAGGAAGCGGATGCAGCCAACGCGTTGATCGACCAGGGCGTGGACGTGGTGTTCCAGCACACCGACAGCCCCGCGCCGATCCAGGCGGCCGAACGTCGCGGCGTGTACGCCGTGGGCTACGCTTCGGACATGGCGCACTTCGGACCGAAAGCGGTACTGACCTCCATCGTCAACGACTGGGGCCCGCACTACGTTCAGGCAACCCAGAGCGTGATCGACCATGACTGGAAACCCCAGGACTACTGGGGCGGTTTGAAGGAAGGCACCGTTGAGCTGCCGATCAGCGACCTGGTGCCGGCGTCGGTGAAGAGCGAAGCCGAGCAGCTCATCGCCGACATCAAGAGCGGTGCGCTGCAACTGTTCACCGGGCCGATCAAGGATCAGGCCGGGGTCGAGAAAATTCCGGCGGGCGTGAGCGCGACCACGGCGGAACTGGCGTCGATGAATTACTACGTGGAAGGCATGAAGGCCGAGATTCCGAAGTAACGTTTTAACCACAACACAAAACCCTGTGGGAGCGGGCTTGCTCGCGAAAGCGTCATCTCAGTCGATGTATATGTCGCCTGACACACCGCTTTCGCGAGCAAGCCCGCTCCCACATTGGATCTTCAGCGTTCTTAAGGACTGCGCATGAACAGCCTCCCCATCATCGACATCACCCCGCTCTACAGCGCCGACCAAATCGCCTGGCAAACTGTCGCCAATCAAATCGACCTCGCCTGCCGTGAGTGGGGCTTTTTCTACATCAAGGGCCACCCGATCAGCACTGCGCGAATCGACGAGCTGCTCGATCACGCCAAGCGCTTCTTCGCCCAACCCGCCGCCGAAAAGCTCAAGATCGACATCACTCAAACCCGTCACCATCGCGGCTACGGCGCCATTGCCACCGAGCAATTGGACCCAAGCAAACCCAGCGACCTCAAGGAAACCTTCGACATGGGCCTGCACCTGCCGGCCGAGCACCCTGACGTACTGGCGGAAAAACCCTTGCGCGGCCCCAATCGCCATCCGTCCATGACCGGCTGGGAAGCGTTGATGGAACAGCACTACGTCGACATGCAAGCCCTCGCGCAAACGCTGTTACGGGCAATGACCATCGCACTGGGAATTGAGCGCGATTTCTTCGACACACGCTTCAATGACCCGGTCAGCGTGCTGCGGATGATCCATTACCCGCCACGCCACACCGCCAGTTCCGAAGAGCAGCAAGGTGCCGGGGCGCACACCGACTACGGCTGCATCACCCTGCTCTATCAGGACGCCGCCGGTGGCTTGCAGGTACGCAACGTCAAAGGCGAATGGATCGACGCGCCGCCGATCGAAGGTACGTTCGTGGTCAACCTCGGCGACATGATGGCGCGGTGGAGCAATGACCGTTACCTGTCGACGCCGCACCGGGTGATCAGCCCGCTCGGCGTGGATCGTTATTCGATGCCGTTCTTCGCCGAGCCGCACCCGGATACCCGCATCGAATGCCTGCCCGGCTGTCAGGACGCATTGCACCCGGCGAAATACCCGCTCACCACCTGCGCCGAGTTCCTGCTCTCGCGCTTCGCCGATACCTACGCTTACCGACGGGGACTGGAAGCGGTGTGATGAACCGCCTGGTCAGGTTTTACCAATTGTTGCGGCAACCCTCTGTAGAATGGCGACCATTGCACCTGATGAGAAAAGAATTATGTACGACTGGCTGAACGCCCTGCCCAAGGCAGAGTTGCACCTGCACCTGGAAGGCTCGCTGGAACCCGAGCTGTTGTTCGCCCTGGCCGAGCGCAACAAGATTGCCTTGCCATGGAACGACGTCGAAACCTTGCGCAAGGCGTATGCCTTCAACAACCTGCAGGAGTTCCTCGACCTGTATTACCGGGGTGCCGATGTGCTGCGCACGTCCCAGGATTTCTATGACCTGACCTGGGCGTACCTGCTGCGCTGCAAAGAGCAGAACGTGATTCACACCGAACCGTTCTTCGACCCGCAGACCCACACCGACCGTGGCATCCCGTTCGAGGTGGTGCTCAACGGCATCGCCGCCGCGCTGAAGGATGGCGAGCAGCAACTGGGCATCACCAGTGGTTTGATCCTGAGCTTCCTGCGCCATCTGAGCGAAGACCAGGCACAGAAAACCCTCGACCAGGCGTTGCCGTTCCGCGATGCGTTCGTCGCCGTGGGCCTGGACAGTTCCGAGATGGGGCACCCGCCAAGCAAGTTCCAGCGCGTGTTCGACCGTGCCCGTCACGAAGGCTTCCTGACCGTCGCCCACGCCGGTGAAGAAGGCCCGCCCGAGTACATCTGGGAAGCCATCGACCTGCTGAAAATCCAGCGCATCGACCATGGTGTGCGCGCCATCGAAGACGAGCGCCTGATGCAGCGAATCATCGACGAGCAGATCCCGCTGACCGTATGCCCGTTGTCGAACACCAAGCTTTGCGTGTTCGATCACATGTCCCAGCACAACATTCTCGACATGCTGGAGCGCGGCGTAAAAGTGACCGTGAACTCCGACGACCCGGCGTACTTCGGTGGCTATGTCACCGAGAACTTCCATGCGCTGCACACCCACTTGGGCATGACCCAGGATCAGGCCAAACGCCTGGCGCAGAACAGCCTCGATGCGCGGTTGGTGAAGCCCTAAAGTCAAACGCAAATCCTTGTAGGAGCTGGCTTGCCAGCGATAAGGCCATCACCTCCAGTGTTGATGCTGGTTGGGAGGCCGCCATCGCCGGCAAGCCGGCTCCTACAGCGCCATTTCCAACTCGGTTTCCTGGGCAAAGCGATGAATTTCGCGCTGCCCGGAGGCCGTCACCTGCAAGGCTCGGGAATCGTTGGGCAGGCTCAGCCACCCCGACTGCATGAACAGCTGCAACAGTGCCGCGCCTAGCGAGCCGCCCAAGTGCGGGCGTCTTTCGCTCCAGTCAGGGCACGCGCAGGCAACCCTGCCGTTGTGATGGGCCAGCGCCTGGATGAACACGCCCCGTGCCGCCAACTCCGTCGCGCCCTTGAGCGTGACCGTGACCCGCTGATCAAAGTGTTCGATCCAGCCTGCCTCCAGCAGTCGCTGATACAGATCGGCGGACAGGGTGCCCCCCAAGTGATCGTCGCACAGTCGGGCACTCAGCAATGACGAACGCACCGCCCGGGGTTTGGCGAGAGGCACATTACGCTTGAATACGTCCGGAATATCCTGGGGTGCGCTGGCGAAGGTCGCGCTGGCCAGTGCTTCGATTGCCGCCCCGACCTCGGGCGCGGCCAGGCGGAAGAAGCGTTTGCGGCCGCGGTTTTCAACCCTCAGCAGACCTCCGGCGGACAAACGTCCCAGGTGTGCACTGGCCGAAGACGGTGACAGGCTGGCCAGCAATGCCAACTCTTCGGTTGTTCGCGCCGAACCATCCATCAAGGCCCACATCATTGCGCTGCGCTTTGGGTCAGCCAGCAATGTGGCGATCTGGCTGATGCAAGGTGCATGTTCCATGTATTCACTCCCTGTTGAATCGATTCGTCTACTGCCCAGAGAAATCTTGACCAGTAATGTGTCGTCGGCCAATCCGTGGAAACTGCCATAAGCCCGGCAACGCCTTGCTCACTCATTAGCGCTGCCTGGCCGATGCTGCGAAGGCCAGAAGGTTGACCGTGCAGCCGGGCCGACTCGTACGTGGACCCGCCATTGGGGGATCGACGCTACGTATATGATGAGGGCGTTAGTATATTCGGGTTGGTCGGCGGATCCTTTCCTCCGCCCGGCGTAGGTGGTGATCGTTCCTGAGGGAAATTTCTCTTTTTTTGGGCGACTAATGATCGATTTCCGCAAAACCTGGAAATTGACTGCTCAAAAGGGCGCATCGTCTGGCAAGCATTTGACGCAACAGGTTCACCGGCTTACTCAATTGTGCGCGATGGGCGCACAGCAGATTCAACGGTGCGCGCTCACAGAGCAGCTCGGGCATCAGCACCTTCAAGCGGCCGGCCAGTACATCGGCGGCCACATCGAGCCAGGACTTGTAAGCGATCCCGGCTCCTGCCACGGCCCAAAGGCGCACGACATCGGCATCGTCACTGAAACGATCGCCGCTGACGGTCAGGCTGACTTCGCGTTTGCCGTCGTGAAAACTCCAGTGATCGTGAACCCGGCTGCCGAGCATGTACAACAGGCAATTGTGCTGTGCCAGTTGCTCCAGATGCCGCGGCTCGCCATGCCGGGCCAGATAGCCGGGAGCGGCGCACAGCACCCGGCGGTTCTGCGGGGCGATGGGCAGCGCCACCAGGCTGGAGTCCTCCGGTTCACCGTAGCGCAGGGCAATGTCTACCGGTTGACGAAACAGATCGGCGATGCGGTCCCCCAGCAGCAGGCGCACGGTGAGTTTCGGGTGCTCGCGTTGAAACTCATCGAGCCAGGGCAGCAGCAGGTTGCGGCCAAAGTCCGATGGCGCCGACAGTTGCAGCACCCCGCTGACCTGGTCCTGACCACTGGCCAGCAATCGCCGGCCCTCGTCGAGATTGCTCAGGGCCGCGCGGGCGTACTCGAGAAAGCCCTCGCCTTCGGCGGTCAGGCGCAGGCTGCGGGTCGAACGGGCCAGTAAACGGGCGCCGAGTTGCTGTTCGATGCGCTTGAGCGCCGCACTGGCCACCGCCGCCGACATGTCCATGCCCCGTGCGGCGGCGGACAGACTGCCAAGGTCCGCCGCCCGGACAAACAACTGCAAGTCATCGAAACGCAGCATCAGAGCACCGATTATCAAAAAAATATTGAAAGAGACTGCTCTTTTAGCCGGTTTTATCTTCAGGAGAAATAGCCAATCATCTGCCTCATCGAATCTATTCTTTATTAGTGTTCCGGAGCCGCCCATGAAAGCCATTGCCTACTACGCCTCGTTGCCGATCAGTGACGACAAGGCTCTGCAAGACATCGAATTGCCGGACCCGGTTGCCGGTCCCCGCGACTTGCTGGTGGAAGTCAAAGCCATCTCGGTCAACCCGGTAGACACCAAGGTGCGCCAGAACGTCCAGCCCGAAGGTGGTGCGGCCAAGGTGTTGGGTTGGGATGTGGCCGGTGTGGTCAAGGCGGTGGGCAGTGAGGTGACACTGTTCCAGGCCGGCGACAAGGTGTATTACGCCGGCTCCATCGCGCGTGCGGGCGGCAACAGCGAGTTGCATGTGGTGGACGAGCGCATCGTCGGCCACATGCCAAAGACCCTGGGTTTCGCCGAGGCCGCTGCCCTGCCCCTCACCGCGATCACGGCGTGGGAGCTGTTGTTCGAGCGCCTGCAAGTGCGCGAAGGCAAAACCGACGAAGGCCAGAGCCTGTTGATCGTCGGCGCGGCGGGTGGCGTGGGCTCGATGCTTACGCAGCTCGCTCACCAACTGACGGCCCTGAAAGTCATCGGCAGCGCTTCGCGTGCGCAGACCCAAAGCTGGGTGAAGGAACTGGGCGCCGATCTGGTGATCGACCATAGCCAGCCACTGAGCGAAGCACTCAAGCGTGCCGGCGTGGATCAGGTCACCCACGTCGCCAGCCTGACGCAAACCGACCAGCACCTGGACCAATTGGTCGAGGCATTGGCACCCCAAGGCAAACTGGCGCTGATCGATGACCCCAAGTCGCTGGATGTGACCAAGCTCAAGCGCAAGAGCCTGTCACTGCACTGGGAATTCATGTACACCCGTTCGCTGTTTGAAACCGCGGACATGATCGAGCAGCACAACCTGCTCAATCGCGTCGCCTGGCTGATCGATGCCGGGACCCTGAAAACCACGGTGGGCGAACACTTCGGCACAATCAATGCGGCCAACTTACGCCGTGCCCATGCCCTGCTGGAGAGTGGCAAAGCCAAGGGCAAGATTGTGCTGGAAGGGTTCTGAAGCGCTGAAAAAAACCGCCGCTGATTTCATCGCCTTCTGCTGTTTTCCGACTGCGACCGGGCAATCCCGGTCGCAGACAGCCTCTGTGGGCACCCTCGAAAAGTCGCGTTTTTTTTAGTTACAAACCGTCAGTCCGACAGTTGATCCTTGTCACAATGGTGAGCGTATACGGGACTACAATCGAATCTCCTGCGAGGTATTCTTTTGCGTAACGTCTTTTACGAGAGGTGATCAGCTATGAAGATCCTGATAAAAGAACTGGCAAAATCCCAGTGGCAAGTCCGCCTTGACCAACATGCTGTGACGTTCCGCAGCGAAGCAGAAGCTCGCGCTTTCACGCGTACCCTTGAAGCCCGTATCCAGGCCCCTCACCAGATTCCCGTCCTCCTTGCGCAGCGTGCAGCCGGCTGACTCCGGCCTCAAACCTGGGCTTGCGCCAGCGCCCGGGCATTTTGCAAACGCCGGGTGAGCACCGCTGCGCTCACCACCAGAATTCCACACAGGCTGATGACCATGGCCATCGGCACGGCGCTGCCGTCGTGCAGCACGCCCACCAGCGCAGAGGCGCCGGCAGCCACGCTGAATTGCAGACAACCGAGCAGCGCCGACGCGCTGCCGGCCCGTGCGCCCTGCCCGTTCATCGCACAAGCCGCCGCGTTGGGGCTGATGCAACCGAGGCTGGCGATACAGATGAACAATGGAATCAGCAGCGGCCACAGTTGTGCCGGGTGCAGAGAGCTGACAGCGAGCAGGGCCAAGCCGGCCGCCAGATAGACCCACACCGCGCGCGCCAGCAAGAACGTCGGGCCACGCTTGGCCAGTAACCGCGCGTTGACCTGCGCCACCAGAATGAAGCCCGCCGCATTGATGCCGAACAGCCAGCCGAAATGCTCGGCCGCAACGCCGTAGAGCTTGATGATGATGAAGGGTGAACCGGCGATGTAGGCAAACATCCCGGCGATGGCGATGCCCCCGGTCAAGGCATGGCCAAGAAATATCGGGTCGGCCAGCAATCGGCCGTACTGACGCAGCGCACCCGACAGCGGTTGACGCGGCATGTGGGCCGGCATGCTTTCCGGTAATCCCATCGCAACCGCCAGCCCCGCCAGCGCACTGAAACCGGTCAAGGCCAGGAAGATCGACTGCCAGCCTGTGGTGTTGACCAACAACCCACCCAGCAATGGCGCGAGAATGGGGGCAAGCCCCATCACCAGCATCAGCTGCGAAAAGACTTTCGCCGAGCCCACCGCATCACACTTGTCGCTGACCACCGCCCGGGAAATCACCATCCCCGCGCAGCCGCCCAACGCCTGGATGAAACGCGCGCCGATCAGCCATTCCAGGTTCGGCGCATAGGCGCACGCCACGGATGCAGCGGTGAACAGGCCGACTCCGATGAGCAATGGAATGCGTCGCCCGAAACGATCCGCCACCGGGCCATAGGCCAACTGACCGATGGACAAGCCGAGGAAGTACACCGCCAACGTCATCTGAACGTGATTTTCGTCCGTCCCGAAAGCCAGAGCCATGGCCGGGAAGGCCGGCAAGTAGAAATCGATCGCCAGCGGACCGAAAGCGCTCAAGGCGCCAAGAATCAGAATGGTACGAAAGTTCATCAGGCATCCAGTGGGGCAGTAGTCGGCAGCCCGACAGTCTAGCCGCGCATGGACGCCTTGAACATTCCGGTAGCTCGCTAACTATCAAATTCAGGCCAGTTTGACGCCGTAGCCCTCTTCGCTGATCGCCTCGATCACTTGCTGGGCGGTCAGCGCACTTTCGACACCGACCTCCCTGGCCGCCAGATCGACCCGCACACTGGCTGCGGGGTCTTTGGCCTGGACCGCCTGAGTGATGGCCTTGACGCAGTGGCCACAAGACATGCCTTCAACGTTGAACACTTGCATGGGATGACTCCTTTTCCGAGGGTTGAACCCAGTTTCGAGCTTGCCACCATGGCAAGGTCAAGTTCTGACGTTAACTGCCGGGCTGGCAATCGGTGCGACGCTCGGCCAAGCTGCGTCCATCAATGACTCGAACTCAGGAGATTCAGCCATGCGCTGGTCAGTTTTCAGCCTGTTTGGCTTTCTCAGCCTTTTCGCCACCGTGCCTTCGGTCAATGCTGCCGGTCAGGATTATGGCGTGCTGATCATTTCCCGCGAGCGCCTGGAAGTCGCGACCAGCTGCGAGATCGGTGTGTACATCCAGGATCAACTGGCAGCGCGTCTGTTTCAAGAACAGAGCACCTCGTTCAACCTGCCGCCGGGCATTGTATCGCTACGTCTGAAACTGCTGCCGGGCCAGGTCCCGGGTTGCAATCCGGGCATGCTCGCGCCGGGCTCGCAGGATATCCAGCTCAAGGCCGGGGATGTGCTCAAGTACCGGATCGCGATGACGCAGGAAGGGATGTACCTCAAGCGCGCCGGTCTTGGTTACTGATGGGTTACTTGATCTGAAACATGGCACTTGACCTTGCCAGCATGGCAAGGTTGATCCTGTGGTCATCTACTACAGGGAGTGCGACCGATGTCCGAATCCACCACGTTCGACCTGCCGATTGCCGGCATGACCTGCGCCAGTTGCGCCGGACGGGTCGAGCGCGCCTTGAGCAAAGTCATTGGCGCCAGTGCCGTCAGCGTCAACCTCGCCACTGAACAGGCGCGGGTCCAGGCACCCAGCGACAGCCTGCCGGCCCTGATGGATGCCGTGGCCAAGGCCGGCTACAGCGTGCCGCAGCAGAGCCTGGAATTGAGCATCGACGGCATGACCTGCGCATCCTGCGTCGGTCGCGTCGAACGTGCGCTGGGCAAGGTTGCCGGAGTGAAAAGTGTCAGCGTCAACCTGGCCAACGAACGCGCCCACCTTGAACTGCTCGGCCAGATCGATCCGCAAACCTTGATCACCGCGGTGGCCAAGGCTGGCTACAGCGCCACCATATGGGAAGCCGAACACCCGACAACCGATAATCAGCAACAGCGCCTGCATCGCGAACGCCTGGCCTTGATCATCGCCATTGCCCTCGCCTTGCCGCTGGTATTGCCGATGCTGCTGCAGCCATTCGGCGTGCACTGGATGCTCCCGGCCTGGGTGCAATTCGCCTTGGCCACGCCGGTGCAATTCATCTTCGGTGCACGGTTTTACGTCGCCGCCTGGAAAGCCGTGCGCGCCGGAGCCGGCAACATGGACCTGCTGGTCGCCCTGGGCACCAGCGCCGGGTATGGCTTGAGCCTGTACGAATGGGCCACCGCCGCCGGGCGCATGCCGCATCTGTATTTCGAAGCCTCGGCGGTGGTGATTGCCCTGGTGCTGCTGGGCAAGTACCTGGAAAGCCGCGCCAAGCGCCAGACCGCCAGCGCCATCCGTGCCCTCGAAGCCTTGCGCCCGGAACGGGCGATCCGGGTGATCGATGGCCACGAGCAAGACGTCGCCATCAGCGCCCTGCGCCTCAATGACCTGGTGATGGTCAAACCCGGCGAACGCTTCCCGGTGGACGGCGAAGTGGTTGAAGGCCAGAGCCATGCCGACGAAGCCCTGATCAGCGGCGAGAGCCTGCCGGTGCCCAAGCAGCCCGGCGACAAAGTCACCGGTGGCGCGATCAACGGTGAAGGCCGGTTGCTGGTGCGTACCCAGGCCCTCGGTGCGGAAACCGTGCTGGCGCGGATCATCCGCTTGGTGGAAGACGCCCAGGCCGCAAAAGCGCCGATCCAGAAACTGGTGGATAAAGTCAGCCAGGTGTTCGTGCCCACCGTGCTGCTGATTGCCCTGGCCACCCTGATCGGTTGGTGGCTGTATGGCGCGCCGATGGAAACCGCGCTGATCAACGCCGTGGCGGTGCTGGTGATCGCCTGCCCGTGCGCCCTGGGCCTGGCCACGCCGACGGCGATCATGGCCGGCACCGGCGTGGCGGCACGGTACGGGATTCTGATCAAGGACGCCGAAGCACTGGAGCGTGCCCATGAAGTCAGCGCGGTAGTGTTCGACAAGACCGGCACCCTGACCTCCGGCGCCCCGCGCATTGCGCATCTGAGTGCCATCGACGGTGATGAGGCGAGCCTGCTGCAATTGGCCGGCGCCCTGCAACGCGGCAGTGAGCACCCGCTGGCCAAGGCTGTTCTGGATGCCTGTGCCGAGCGTGGATTGAAG
Source organism: Pseudomonas sp. KH_046_1 (assembly GCF_057839025.1). NCBI lineage: Bacteria > Pseudomonadati > Pseudomonadota > Gammaproteobacteria > Pseudomonadales > Pseudomonadaceae > Pseudomonas > Pseudomonas sp. KH_046_1. Next base: position 742,335 of record NZ_CM174481.1, on the reverse strand, counting down.
GTGGCCGATGTCAGCGACAGCCAATCCCTGACTGGTCGCGGCATCGCCGGCAACCTCGAAGGGCGTCGCCTGGCACTGGGCAACCGTCGCCTGCTGGAGGACAGCGGCTTGAATGCCGGGCCGTTGGCCGACTCGGCAAAAGCGTGGGAAAAAGAAGGCCGGACCTTGTCCTGGCTGATCGAGCAATCCCCAGAACCACAGGTGCTGGGCCTGTTCGCCTTTGGTGACACCCTCAAGCCCGGCGCGCTGCAAGCGGTGCAACAACTCAGCGCAAGGAACATCAGCAGCCACCTGCTGACCGGCGACAATCGCGGCAGCGCCAAGGTGGTCGCCGAGGCGCTGGGCATCCACGATGTGCATGCCGAAGTGCTGCCGGCAGACAAAGCTGCCACGGTCGCCGCACTGAAACAAACCGGTGTGGTGGCGATGGTCGGCGACGGCATCAACGACGCCCCGGCACTGGCCGCCGCCGACATCGGCATCGCCATGGGGGGCGGCACCGACGTCGCCATGCACGCGGCCGGTATCACCCTGATGCGCGGCGATCCGCGACTGGTACCGGCCGCGCTGGAGATCAGTCGCAAGACCTACGCCAAGATTCGGCAGAACCTGTTCTGGGCCTTCGTCTATAACCTGATCGGCATTCCGCTGGCGGCGTTCGGCTTCCTCAATCCAGTGCTGGCCGGTGCGGCGATGGCGTTGTCGAGCGTCAGCGTGGTGAGCAATGCGCTATTGTTGAAAACCTGGAAACCCAAGGACCTGGAGGACAACCGATGAACATCGGCCAAGCGGCCCGCCACAGCGGCCTGAGCGCAAAGATGATCCGTTATTACGAATCCATCGGCCTGCTCAAGGCGGCCCATCGCACCGACAGCGGCTACCGGGTATACGGCGATGACGACCTGCACACCCTGGCGTTCATCAAGCGCTCGCGGGACCTGGGGTTTTCCCTGGAAGAAGTCGGCAAGTTGCTGACCCTCTGGCAAGACCGCCAACGCGCCAGCGCCGATGTGAAAGCCCTGGCCCGCCAGCACATCGATGAGTTGAACCAGAAGATCCGTGAACTTGGCCAGTTGCGCGACACCTTGCAGGACCTGGTTGAGCACTGTCAGGGCGATCATCGCCCGGATTGCCCGATTCTTAAGAATCTGGAGTCGGGGTGTTGTGCCACTCCGACTCAAGCCTGATCCCTGTGGGAGCGAGCCTGCTCGCGAAAGCGGTGTATCTGTCACCTTGATGTCGGATGTACCGACGTCTTCGCGAGCAGGCTCGCTCCCACACTGGATTTGTGTTGCGCACAAAAAACCCGGCCAAAGCCGGGTTTTTCTTTAACCGATCACTGCATCCACGGTGGAGGCGGTTCTTCGGTCTTGCCCGGCGGAGCATCGTCCGCCGCACGTACGGCTTGCTTGCGCTCTTCATCCAGGCGCGCGGCCTCGATCTCGCGCATGATTCCGCCCACGTCGGCCAACTCTTCCGTGTCGGCGAACTCGCCGGTCAGGACACTGGCCGGGTGCAAGGTGCCAGCCTCGTACAAGGCCCACATTTCCTTGGCGTACTTGGTCTTCTTCAACTCCGGCGCAAACCGCCCGAAGTAGGACGCCATGTTGCCCACATCCCGCTCCAGCATGCTGAACGCGTGGTTGTTGCCCGCCGCGTCCACCGCCTGCGGCAGGTCGATGATGACCGGGCCGGTCGGCGTCAGCAGCACGTTGAACTCGGACAAGTCGCCGTGCACCAGACCGGTACACAGCATCAGCACGATCTGGGAAATCAGATACGCGTGATACTCCCGGGCCTGGTCCGGCTCCAGCACCACATCGTTCAGGCGTGGCGCGGCATCACCGTACTCGTCGGCCACCAGCTCCATGAGCAGCACGCCTTCGAGGAAGTCGAACGGCTTGGGCACCCGCACACCGGCATTGGCCAGACGGAACAGCGCCGCCACTTCGGCGTTCTGCCAGGCGTCCTCGGTTTCCTTGCGGCCAAACTTGGAGCCCTTGGCCATCGCACGGGCCTGACGGCTGTTGCGTACCTTGCGGCCTTCCTGGTACTCGGCCGCCTGACGGAAACTGCGTTTATTCGCCTCCTTGTAGACCTTCGCGCAACGCAACTCGTTGCCGCAGCGCACCACATAAACAGCTGCTTCTTTACCACTCATGAGTGGGCGCAGCACCTCGTCGACCAGACCGTCCTCGATCAGGGGTTCAATGCGTTTTGGAGTCTTCATCAGCTTTTATTGTGGGTCCTTTATTACCAAACACGCGAAAGTCATTCGTTATACGGCAATCCACTCACCGGGGGGAGGGGTTGCCGACTTATGAACATTGCAGAAGCACACAATGTGCCGATTTCATCAAGTAAAACCGACGACCGCCATGGTCGTTCCAGATCATAGCCGAGCCTGCGTCACTTGTTGTGCAGGGGCATTGAGAGCAATTGCGACAGAAGCTGACACCACAGCTCATGCCTTCCGTAGGATTTTTCCCAACAGACCTCAATTTCCTCCAACAACAGCCGAAGCCTTAAGTGACAAAGTGATTTGTCCGACAATCGCTCCCCCAATAATAGCGATGCCGCACTCAAGGACCCGGGTTGACCAAGAACGTTTACGGCTGCCAATAAAACCGCGAGTCATCTGCACTGCGTGGGCCTACAAGAAAATCTGGAGCGCGGATGAACATCAAACAGAAGTTGACCTGGGCGTTTGCAATCATCGCCTGCCTGCCCGTGGTGCTGGTCGCCACCCTCGTTGTGCTGAACCTGCGCAGTGATGCCAGGGACGAATTCATCGACGGCAGTGCCCGCGAGATTCGTCAGGTCAGCAACGCCATGCAATTGTTCTTTGACGGCATCAGCCAGAACGTCGATTACCTGGCCAAACAGCCGCTGATCCGAAACTCCGACGACAGCCTCAAGACCTACATGAGCGCCAACGCCGAGAGCGTCCCCCAGGGCGAGGCTGACAAAAAAGTCTTCGCCCTGCTCCAGGACCTGGGCAACAGCCACCCGGCCTACGCATATGCCATCCTCGGCACGGCGGCGGGCGGCTACGTGTCGTGGCCGGATGATCCGAAGCTGAATAACTACGACCCGCGCCAGCGCCCCTGGTACAAGGCGGCCCAGGCCAAACCGGGCAAGCCGTTCCGCACCGAGGCCTACTACTGGGCCCAGGACGACGCGACCTACGTCAGCACCGTGCGCACCATCGACAACAAGCTGGGTACCAACGGCGGTGTGGTCAGCATCGATGTGACGCTCAAGCAGCTCACCGAAATCGTCAAACAGATCAAGCTCGGTGAAACCGGCTACCTGATGCTGCTGGAAAACACCGGCATGGTCCTGGTGGACCCGAAACAACCGGAACACAACTTCAAACCGCTGAACAGCCTTGGCGACGGCTACGCGCAACTGGCCAAGGCCGGCAAGGGCCTGGTGGAAGTGGAGTTGAACGGCGAGCACTACATGGCCAACGTCTGGCCGTCGGAGCAACTGGGCTGGACCTTCATCGGCCTGATCAAACAGGACGACGTGATGAGCTCCGCGACCCAGCTGACCTGGTTGATCGCCATCATCGCCGCCGTCCTGGCCGTGATCTTCGCCATCGTCGGCGCCAGTTTTGCCAGCCTCATCGTGCGCCCGATCCGCAGCGTGGCCAGCGGCCTGGAAGGCATCGCCCAAGGCGAAGGCGACCTGACCCAGAACCTGCAAATCCGTGGCAACGATGAAACCGCGCAACTGGCCAACTGGTTCAACCAGTTCCTGACCGCGATTCGCAACCTGATCCAGAACATCGGCGGCGCGGCGGGCAAGATCCTCGCCACGTCCAAGAGTTCGACCCAGGTCTCCAGCGACATGGCCGAAGCCGCCGGACGCCAGCGTGAGGCAGTAGACATGGTCTCCACGGCGTTCCACGAAATGGTCGCCACCGCCAACGAAGTCGCGCGCTCTTGCAGCCAGGCGGCGGAGTCTGCCGACAGTGGCCAGCGCCAGGCGCGCGAAGGTCAGCAGCAGATCGATGCGGCGGTGAACAGCGTGGATCGCCTGAGCCAGGAAATCGAACAGTCGGCCCAGTCGATGCAACAGCTCGAACGCGACAGCAACGACATTCAGTCGATCCTGGGGACCATCCGCTCGATCGCCGAACAGACCAACCTGCTGGCGCTGAACGCCGCGATCGAAGCGGCCCGGGCCGGTGAACAGGGGCGCGGCTTTGCCGTGGTGGCTGACGAAGTGCGGGCCCTGGCCAAGCGCACGGCCGACTCCACGGCGGAAATCGACGGACTGCTGGGCAACCTGGCCAAACGCACCAGCCAGGTGACCCAACAGATGCACGCCAGCCTGGAAGTGTCCCAGCAATCGGTGACGCGCATCGGCGAGGCGCGCAACAGCTTCGGGCAGATCCGCGAGTCGGTGGACGTGATCCGCGACATGAACACCCAGATCGCCACGGCGGCGGAACAACAGCATCAGGTGGCCGAAGACATCAACCGGCACATCAGCCAGATCCATGGCGATGCGCAGTTGGTGGCGGAACTGGCCAACTCGGCGCGCCTGGATTCCCAGAGCCTGGCCGGGTTGTCGAATGAGCTGGACGGGTTGGTGCGCAGGTTCCGTACCTGATTCGCAACCTCACCACTAAACCCTGTGGGAGCGAGCCTGCTCGCGAATTGGCCGTGTCAGTCAACATCCATGTCGGATGAGACACCGCTTTCGCGAGCAGGCTCGCTCCCACAGTTGCGATTGTTCAACGTTCGATAATGGCGGTCACACCCTGCCCGCCCGCCGCACAGATCGAAATCAGTCCCCGCCCCTTGCCCGCCCCATCCAGCAACTTCGCCAGGTTGGCGACGATGCGCCCGCCCGTGGCGGCAAAGGGATGCCCCGCCGCCAATGAGCTGCCCTTGACGTTGAGCCTGCTGCGGTCGATCGAGCCCAACGGCGCATCGAGCCCGAGACGGGTTTTGCAGTACTCCGGATCTTCCCAGGCCTTCAAGGTGCACAGCACTTGCGCGGCGAAGGCTTCGTGGATTTCGTAGTAGTCGAAGTCCTGCAAGGTCAGGCCGTTTCGCGCCAGCAACCGCGGCACGGCGTAGACCGGTGCCATCAACAACCCTTCGGCGCCATTGACGAAATCCACCGCCGCCGCCTCGCCGTCACGCCAGTAGGCCAGAATCGGTAACCCGCGTGCCTTGGCCCACTCCTCGCTGCCCAGCAGCACCAGTGACGCGCCATCGGTCAGCGGTGTGGAGTTGCCGGCGGTCAGGGTGCCCTTGGCGCTTTTTTCATAGGCCGGCTTGAGCGCGGCGAGCTTTTCCAGCGTGGAGTCCGGGCGCAGGTTGTTGTCGCGGGTCAGGCCCAGGAACGGCGTCATCAGATCGTTGTGCCAGCCCTCGGCGTAAGACGCGGCCAGTTTCTGATGGCTCTCTAGCGCCAATTGATCCTGTGCTTCACGAGGGATGTTCCAGGTCAGGGCCATCAGCTCGCAATGCTGGCCCATGGACAACCCGGTACGCGGCTCGCCGTTGCGCGGGAATTCGGGAATCAGATGTTTGGGACGCAATTGCAGGAAGGTTTTCAGTTTGTCGCCGGTGGTTTTCGCGCGGTTGGCTTGCAGGAGGATTTTGCGCAGGCCCTCGCTGACACTGATCGGCGCATCCGAGGTGGTATCCACGCCACCGGCGATGCCGCAGTCGATTTGCCCCAGGGCAATCTTGTTCGCCACCAGCAACGCCGCCTCCAGCCCGGTGCCGCACGCCTGCTGGATGTCATAGGCCGGAGTGGCGGGCGACAGTCGCGACCCCAGTACGCACTCGCGTGTGAGGTTCATGTCCCGCGACAACTTGAGCACCGCCCCGGCGACCACTTCGCCGATGCGCTGGCCGTGCAGGTTGTAACGTTCGATCAGGCCCTCGAGGGCGGCGGTGAGCATCACCTGGTTACTGGCCGTGGCGTAGGGGCCGTTGGAGCGGGCGAAGGGAATTCGGTTACCGCCGATGATCGCGACGCGGCGCAGTTGGGTCATGAAGAGCTCCTGACAAAAGACCTGATGTAAACACTAACCCCTGTGGGAGCGAGCCTGCTCGCGAAGAGATCAGCACATGCAACATCGATGTTGGCTGATACACCGCCATCGCGAGCAAGCTCGCTCCTACAATGTAACCAAGCGTAGGCCTTATCTCGTGGATCGAACGACTGATCGCCATTCGTGGTCCACACTTTGATCCCCTGCTTTCGGAGCGCGTTCCATGTCTGACCGCTATATCGACTTCGCCAATTCGTCCATTGGCCATCGCCTGGTCGGCGCCCTGGGGCTGCCGGTGCCGAGCAGACTGGAGCGCTGGCAAGCAGGCCGGCTGCGACCTGTAGAAGGCGCTCTGCTGATCGGCGGCGGGACATTGACCGAACACGTCAGCGCCTTCGCCAACCGCCTGACCGACGCGATATACAGCTACGGCACCGAGCCTTCGATGGCCACGGCCTGGATTCCCGGCCACGGACCGAAACTCCAGGCCGTGGTGTTCGACGCCAGTGACCTGCTGCACACCGATCAGCTCAAGCAATTGCGCGAGTTTTTCCAGCCGCTGATGAAGAACCTCGACCACTGTGCGCACCTGGTGATTCTCGGACGCGATCCACAAACCCTGCGCGACCCGTTCGCCGCCAGTGCGCAGCGTGCCCTGGAAGGTTTCAGCCGTTCGCTGGCAAAGGAGTTGCGCAGCGGTGGCACCCTGCAATTGATCTACGTCGGCGAAGGGGCCGAGGCGCAGCTGGAAGGCCCGCTGCGGTTTTTCCTCTCGCCCAAAAGCGCCTTCGTGTCCGGGCAGGTCATTCGCTTGAATCCGTGCGCGACGCCAGTCGCCGACTGGACGCGCCCGCTCGCCGGGCGCAAGGCACTGGTCACCGGCGCAGCACGCGGTATCGGTGCCGCCATCGCCGAAACCCTGGCTCGTGATGGTGCCGACGTCATCCTGCTCGACGTGCCCCCGGCCAAAACCGATCTCGAAGCCCTCGCCGCGCGCCTCGGCGGGCGCAGCATCACCCTCGACATCTGCACCGAAGACGCCGCCGCGCAGTTGGTCGAACAGTTGCCCAACGGCCTCGACATCGTGGTGCACAACGCCGGCATCACCCGGGATAAAACCCTGGCCAACATGACCCCGGAATTCTGGGACGCGGTGCTGGCGGTCAACCTCAACGCGCCGCAAGTGCTGACCAAAGCCCTGCTCGACAGCGGCACCCTGCACGACAACGGCCGGGTGATCCTGCTGGCGTCCATCAGCGGCATCGCCGGCAATCGCGGGCAAACCAATTACGCGGCGAGCAAGGCCGGGCTCATTGGCCTCGCGCAAGCCTGGGCGCCGCTGCTCCACGAGCGCGGCATCAGCATCAACGCCGTGGCGCCGGGCTTCATCGAAACGCAGATGACCGCGCACATCCCCTTCGGCCTGCGCGAAGCCGGACGCCGCATGAGCTCCCTCGGCCAGGGCGGCCTGCCGCAGGACGTCGCCGAAGCCGTGGCCTGGCTCGCGCAACCGGGCACCGGCGCGTTCACCGGGCAAGCGTTGCGCGTGTGTGGGCAAAACGCTCTGGGGGCTTAGGCATGATCACTGACTGGCACACACTCAACCGTGAACCCAGCCTGACGGGGTTGTACGCACGCGCGGCGACACGGCGAAAAATCACTGGCAGCCGCCTGCCCGACTCGGGTTTGCGTTGCTGGGTCGAAGTCGATCCCAAGCGCTTGGCGGCCTATCGCAAGGTCTGTGGTTTCGCCGACAACGGCCTGCTGCCGCCGACTTACCCGCACATCCTCGGGTTTGCCTTGCAGATGCAATTGCTCACGGCCAGGGACTTCCCCTTCCCGCTGCTGGGCCTGATTCACCTGAGCAATCGCATTCGCGTACTACGCCCCTTGGGCGGGGTGAGTCGGGTGCGCGTCAGCGTGCAAGTGCAGAACCTGCAACCCCACGCCAAAGGCGCGACGTTCGATCTGCTGACCACCCTCGACGATCAGTTGGGACCGTTGTGGGAAGCAGAAAGCCGAATGCTCTGCCGCGGCGTCAAACTCGAGAGCGAACCGCTCGAAGAGAACCTGGAATCGAGCCTGGCCCTGAGCGAAGTCGAGCACTGGAAAGCGCCCTCGGACATCGGCCGGCAATACGCCAAGGTGTCCGGCGACTACAACCCGATTCACCTCAGCGCGGCCAGCGCCCGGCTCTTCGGTTTCCCGACCGCCATCGCCCATGGCCTGTGGAACAAGGCGCGCACGGTGGCTGCGCTGGCCGGGCATCTGCCTGTGGCGAATGTCGAGATCGCGGTGCAGTTCAAGAAGCCGGTACGGTTGCCCAGTGAAGTGACGTTGCTGGCCAGTGCGCCAGGGCCGAGCGGGGATTTTCAGTTGGTGGGTGCCCAGGATCTGGAGCATATGGTCGGGCACTGGCGGCCGGTTGCCTGATCCTGATCTGTGGCGAGGGAGCTTGCTCCCTCGCCACAAAAGCTGCGTAGTCAGTCTTGCGGATCGAGATTGTCCAACGCCCGGTTCACCGCCAGCTCACCCAGCATGATCACCTGCGCAATCCCCAGCATCGTATTGCGCTGCGAGCCTTCCAGAAACCCCGCGAAATCACTCGCCATCACACTCGCCGACGCCAGTGATTCACAGGCGTGGGCCAGCAGGGTTTCGGTGTCGATGCCAGGGGCAATGACGAACATCGTGCTGGGCTTGTGGGTGACAGATTGCCTGGGTGGATTGAGATAGTGATCGAGGGCGCGGTCGGCGGCTTCGTGGAGTTTGTTTGAGTGGGGGGATTGATAGGGGGAAACGTCGTCGGTTTCGGGGGGATTTGGGGTGGGTTTGAACATGGTGAAGCTCCATTCTTGAATTTGGAGTTCGCCATCACTGCGACCAAGCAGAAGGGTGGCGAACCGTACGCAGGTTGGTCGACCAGGGAATGGAAACCCGGCAGGGCCTAGGCCCTCCCACGCACAGCTCGCCATTAAGCAAGCACAAAAATGCCGCTCGCGCGGCACTGTGCGCCATTCTAAACCCGGGCGACCAAACCCGATCACTGATTTTGCAGCGACAGACAAAGGCTAGAGATCGCGCTTCCGACGGACAACCTGAAAAACGTGTCGGAGGTTTCCTCGGGACTTGAGGAAAACTACACAGGATTGATTGACTGTCAGGACCTCATCGCGAGCAGGCTCGCTCCTACAGTTGGGTTGGGTACATCTGGGAGAAATTGGCTTGCTGTCAGGCCGCCTTCGCGGGCAAGCCCGCTCCCACAGTTGGGCCGGGTACATCTGAAAGATATTGGTCGGCTGTCAGGCCGTCTTCGCGAGCAGGCTCGCTCCCACAGAAGAGCAAAAGCAGGTCGGCGTACACCCACGCTTCTAACCACTCAACAGGCCGAGCGTTAGCTCGCCTGCAGCTCTTGATCTTGATCCACCCGCCCCCTCGGCAGGCTGAGCGGAGGTGTTCATCCGGGGATGGGCGCGCAGCGCCGTTCGACGCAGTCGAACTCATTGCATGTAGGTCGCGCGAAGCCGACCGGAGGGCAATGCCCCCGGATGAATGCCGGAGCGAAGGAACCCCGAGCCTTGGCGAGGGGCCGGACGTTCGGGGCGAGCGTTTTTTTGCTTACTTTTTTTAGGCGCTTGTAAAAAAAGTGAGTCGCCGTCAGGGCGAAACCGCCAGCCACCGTTACCGCAGCAATGGATATGTACACCATCCAAAAAACCCCTGCGGGGAGCACAGGGGTTGAGAGGCCAGCTGATTCTAGGACGCGTGCGGTGGATAGTTGGCCAATATCCGCGTGACCGTTTCCCAGATCGCATCGCGACGATCCGTCGGGTTCGGCGTGCGGCTGAGTATCTGCTCGTCACTGCCGCGCCACACCAGTTTGCCGTCCTTGCCATCGAGCAGATCGATCTGGATGGTCGCCACTTTGTAGCTGACATTGCGGGTTTCGTTGTACATCGGTGCGCCGTAGTAGCCATACCACGGGTTACCCCAGCCACCGCCGTAATTGGTGGTCACCTGTTGTTGCCGCTCTTCGACAATCAGGTAGGTCTGCACATTCAAGTCACCCTTGGCACCTGCGGCGGCCGGACGCAGACCGCGCTGATCCAGTTGATCGGCAACCGCCTGACGGATGCGCTGTTCGGTCAGGTCGCTCTTGATTCGAGGATCATCGGGACGGTATTGCAGGGCAGGTTCTTTCCAGGTCCAGCTGCGATAGGCAGCAAAGTCGCGGCTGGCGTCGAAGTCATGATTGACCTGGTTGGCGGCGCAGGCACTGAGCAGCGCGGCCACTGCCAGTAAAACAAAACGGCGGAACATGATGAGTCTCCGGTTGAAGGCATGATCCTGCGGAATGCTTCTTATTCTACAAGAAGCTAACTAGGAGGATACGCCGACATTGCCTTTTCCACAGCCTCCCGTATGGCATCGGCCCGCTCGCTTTCGCTGCCCCGGTTGCCGGTTTCAGCGCTGGAGCTCCACACCGGCTGACCGCTTTTGGCGTCAAACATGTCCACCTGAACCACTACGACCTGTTCCTGATAGGTACGGATGATAGGCACTGTGGCGTATCCGCCATATCCAGGGCCGTAGCCGTTGTAGCCGCCATAACCGCCGCCGTAATAGTCGTCCTGAACCTGACGCAAGCGGGTTTCCATCCGCAGGTCGGCGCTGACAAACAGGTCCGCTGGACGATTGTCATGCAGCGGACGCAAACCCCGCTGATCCAGCGCATTGCTGACCGCTTCGGCAACCTGCGCCGAGTCGGCCCAGGCGGTACCCGGTGGCAGATGCCCATTGAGCCACGCCCAACTGCGGTATCGTCCATAGTCACGTGGCGCCGCCGGGTAGGCGCTTCGATCGAAGGTATTGGCAGCCTGGGGCGGCGCCGGTGGCAAAGGATTCGAGGTGGCGACATAAGGGTTGCTGCCCTGACAAGCGGCCAGCCCCAGGCAGAACACCAGTACACCTGAATGATTTTTCATTGCGTGCTCCGATCAGACAGGCCGACAGATCCAGTGCAAGTAACGCCCAAGCCCGGCAAAGCTCGGATGACGGCGGTGGGCCAACTCCATTTCCAACAGGTCCGCCAGCTCGACGCGGGCCTGGAATTCCACCGGCATGTAATCGTGAAAAACCCGCACGCCACTCTGTGTTTCGACCTGCCACAGACCTTCAAGTTGCGCCGCCAGCTCGCGCGGATCAAGGGGCTGTTGCGGGGTCAGGCTCTGCTTTTCGCCGGCCATGTCGTTCTTGCGCATCTTGCGGAAATGGCCCTTGAGCAAGTTGCGATAAATCAGCGCGTCGCGGTTGTAGAACGCCAGGGACAGCCAGCCGTCCGCCTTGGTCAGTTGATGCAGCACCGGCAGGATGGCGTGGGGTTCGGCCAGCCATTCCAGCACGGCGTGGCACAGCACCAGGTCGTAGGGTTCGGTGAGCTGCCCCAACAGGTCCTGCCAGGGTGCCTGAATGAACGTGGCGCTCTGCCCGGCGTCGGCAAAACGTTGGCGGGCGCCTTCGAGCATCGGCTCGGCAGGCTCGGCGAGGGTCACCTGATGGCCGCGCTGGGCCAGCCACAACGACATGTGACCAAGGCCGGCGCCGATGTCCAGCACACGCAGCGGCCGGTCGGGCAGGATTTCGACCAGATCGGCCTGCAACACCGCCAGACGGATCGCCCCTTTGGCACCGCCGTAGATTTTTTCGGCGAAACGGGTCGCCAGTTGATCGAAATGACGGTCGCTCATCAGCTGAACCTCCGTTCGCTGTCCGCCAGTTTGCTGCGCACCACTGCTTCCATGTCCAGGCCCAGCTCGCTGCACAACAGCAACAGGTAAAGCACGATGTCACCGACTTCCTGCCCGGCGTGGGCGAGTTTGTCCGCCGACAACTGGCGTGACTGGTCTTCGGTCAGCCACTGGAAAATTTCCACCAGCTCGGACATTTCCACGCTCGCGGCCATGGCGAGGTTTTTCGGGCTGTGAAATTGCCGCCAGTCATTGCGGTCACGGATGGCGTGCAGGCGTTCGGTCAGTTCAACAAGGTTCATCGGGCTCTCCTGAAGGCGTATAGCTTCGGGGGGATCACAGGTGAAGGCAAGGGGCAGAAGATGCATGCTCTCTGTGCAACCCTCTATGCTTGTGGGAACTCGGCAGCATGATCGACAGCCCAAGACTCAATTCTCTTTAATCAGGACGTTTACTCCATGCAGGTAGAAGGTTTTTCCGAATGGCTCGGCCAGGTACTCGGCTCGATCATCCGCTTCATCGTTGATGCCCTCAGCGGGCTGTTCAGTCTGTTGAGCAACGCCAGCAGCAATTTTGTCGAAGGCCTGTCCCAGGCGCTGGGCATGGACACCTCGGTCGTCAGCATCGTGACCTTGATCCTCGGGCTGATACTGCTGTGGTCGGCGATCCGCGCCTTTCTCAATGCGTCGTTCATCATGGGTTTCATCTGGTTGGTGCTGGGGCTGTGGTTGCTGAGCTGGATCATCCACTGATACCACCGAACTCCTGTGGGAGCGGGCTTGCTCCGGGCGGCGTTCCGACGAAGACGGCATGTCAGTCGAATCATTATTGACTGGACGACCGCTTTCGCGAGCAAGTCGGATCGCCGCACCGCCGCTCCCACAATTGATCGCGGTTTGCTCTAGATGTGCCGCTACAATGCCTGCTCCCAAGGAGCCTGCATGTCCAACCTGACCGCCGACTGGCGCGACCGCCCTACCCATCGCCGGGTCTGGGCGCTCGCTGCGCCGATGATTCTCTCGAACATTTCCGTACCGCTGGTGGCATTGGTCGACAGCACCGTCATCGGTCACCTGCCCCACGCCCATCAACTCGGTGCCGTCGCGGTCGGGGCCAGTCTGTACACCTTCCTTGCCTGGGCCATGGGCTTTCTGCGCATGGGCTCCACCGGGTTCGCCGCCCAAGCGGCCGGGCGCGGGGATGGCGCGGCCCTGCGGCAGATTCTGTTGCAAGGCCTGTTGCTCGCCATCGGCCTGGCCGTGCTGTTGGGGGCGGTGGGCGTACCATTGAGCGGGGTCGCGTTGCACTTCATGCAACCGTCGGCGGAGCTCGATCAACTGACCCGCGAGTTCTTCCACACCCGCCTGTTCGGCCTGCCGGCGGCGCTCGCCAGTTATGCACTGGTCGGCTGGTTTCTCGGCACCCAGAATGCCCAGGCGCCGCTGGCGATTTTGCTGAGCACCAACCTGGTCAACATTGCCCTGAACCTGTGGTTCGTCCTCGGCCTGGAATGGGGTGTGGTCGGTGCGGCCCGGGCCTCGGTGATTGCCGAATGGACCGGTGCACTGATCGGCTTGCTGATGACCCGCAAAGCCTTGCGCGCCTACCCCGGGCATATCGTCTGGGCGGCATTGGCGCTGTGGCAGAGTTGGCGGCCATTGCTGGCGGTCAACCGCGACATCTTCATCCGCAGCCTGGCGCTGCAGTCGGTGTTCTTCCTGATCACGGTGCAAGGCGCACGGCTGGGCGACGCCACGGTCGCGGCCAATGCCCTGCTGCTCAATGGCCTGCTGCTGACCGCCCACGCCCTCGATGGCCTGGCCCACGCCGTCGAGGCCCTGTGCGGACATGCGCTTGGCGCACGTGACCGCGATGCCCTGCGCCGTTCATTGGTGGTGGCCGGTGGCTGGTCGTTGCTGGCAAGCCTGGGCTTTGCCGCGTTGTTTCTGTTCGCCGGGCATCTGTTCATCGAGATGCAGACCGACATTCAGAGTGTGCGTGACACCGCGTTCATCTACCTGCCCTATCTCGCCGTACTGCCGCTGATTGCCGTTTGGAGTTACCTGCTCGACGGCCTGTTCATCGGCGCCACCCGCGCCCGGGAAATGCGCAACGGCATGCTGCTGACCGTGGCGCTGGTGCTGCCCTTCGGCTGGGCACTGCAAGGCGGGGGCAACCATGGCCTGTGGATAACCTTTCTGTTGTTCATGCTGCTGCGCAGTCTGACCCTCGGCATGATCGCCTGGCGCCTGCGCCGTAACGATGGCTGGTTCGCCGGCGGCATTCACTGATCGGGCGCGGCCCCGGCAATATTCGACCTCATGGCCAGGGGCGATCGTTCTGCCACAGGCGACGCAGGCTATCGAGTCGTTCCTGTTGAGTCCCGCTCGGCAGCGGCTGCACGGGAACGGCATCGGGATACTGCAGGCGTAGCCATATCCAGCCATCGAGCACCGGGCGCTCGCTGAAACCCAGCACCAGCCCTTCCTGCACATAGGTCCACAGACGGGGAAAATCGACACCGGTGGATCGGTTCCAGCGCCAGGCATGCTGTTCGAGCAGGCAGGTTTGCAATTTCCCCTGCTGCCCTGCGCTGAGGCTTTCCTCGACTGCCAACGGACTGACCGCCAACCCCGGGTTGGACAAGCGCTGCCAGCCTTCACACCCCATCGCACGGTCGGCCCAACTGCCGCCGAACCAGCGTAACTGGTGGATAGGCCCTAGCCAGCGACTCAGTTCAACGGCGTCGCTGGCATCGAAAAAATAGCTGGCCGTGGTTGGGTTGTAGTAACTCAAAAGGGCCCGGTGCAGGCCAAGCGTGACCGTAAGCAGGCGCCGCAAATGCACCAGCAACGACGCAGCGCCGGCCTCGCTGGCCATCAGCAATCCAGGCCAGCGTTGTCCGTCGACGATGCATAGATCGGCCAGTGCCGGGCAGGTGCGCAGATCGACCAGGACCGGTCCCTGTTCATGCAGCGCATGCCACTCCGTACCTTCGAACAGCCCGAACCATCGGGCCTGGGCAAACATCTGCCGAAGTGTGACACCCGCCTGCGGCGTGCCCGGCACATCCAGCAACAGCCACTGCGGGGGTGCCTCGGGCGTGCGTGTGGCGATCATGCTCCAGAGCTCTGGCCAAGCTGCGTCGCCAGACGACAGGTGCACAAAGCCTGCGCGCAATGGTTGAAGCTGCCGCCACCGGGTAGCAGGCACAACATCAGCAATGGCTCCCCCGAGCGCAACCATTGCTCCAGCCCCTCATCATGGGCGCAGATGGGCTGTGGGGTGTCAGCGTCCGTCACCTCGATCGTTGCCGGTGCATGCAGCACCCCGGTTATCTGCGGTTGATCGGGGTCGCCCTCGATAAAACTCACCACCAGCTCGGTTCCTTCGCGCAATGGCGAGAACGTCGAGGCCTGCAACTGCCTGGCCAGGGGCAGCCAGCAATGACTGGGCGTCGCCCCTTCGCCCTGATAAAGCCAGTCGAATTGCACCGGCACCGGCCTTGCCGGGTCGGGGCCTGGTTCATCGACCTCGACGACCCACGCCCGTTGCAGGCTATGCATCTGTGGTTTGACCGTCGCACAGGGCGGCTCGATGGGTGCCGGCCACTGCAGGGCACGGGCCTGATTGTGGTAAGGCGTCGTCGTATCCTGGCTGCCCCAATGCTCGACGCGGGTCAGCAGCCAGAGCCGATTGCAATCGGCAACCGGATGACCAGACAACGGCATCAACCGACCGCTGCGCAGGGTCGCCAGATCCGTCCGGCATTCGGCGCTCTGCACCGCTGTCCCACCGCGGTGCTGACGTTCGAACTGCCGCACCGCCGGCCGTTCGCCCTCGCTGCGCAATACCGCAGGTTCGCCGGTTGGAAAATGCTGCTGGTCATCCCCAAACACCACACAGTGCCCGCGGGCCCGGTGTTCGAAGTGGTAGTGAAGCCGTTCCTGGGCGCACAGTCGCTGGAGAAATTGCAGGTCTGACTCTCGATATTGTGTGCAAAAATCCCGGGGCGGGTATTCGCCGCTCAGCTCCAGGCGTCGATCCTTGCCGGTAATACCGTGCTCCTTGAGCACCTGGTCAAGGATTTGCGGCACGGAACGGGCGCTGAAGATTCGCTGGCTGAAGCGCTGGGCCAGGCAAGCCAGTCTTGGCCCCAGGCGCACCTGGCAGAGTCGGGGTCCCGAGACATGATCACGCTGGACGAGCTCATGCAGTTGTCCATGCACGAGGCATCCGGCTGGCCCGAAATGCAGGGAGGCCGGGCGGTACAGCAAACTGGCAAGGTCAAGCACCGGGTCATCGATCAGCAGTTCCAGGTCGAACACGAACGGCTCGCTGATGGCTTCACTGCCGGTAAAGGCCAAGACCTCGAAGGGGTCGGGAAGACCCGCTACATCCAGACGAAATGGAGGCTCGTTGACTGGATCGAACATCGGCGATTCTCTACAGGAGGGGCGGCCGGGGATTCTCGCTGAGAGACATGGCCGAGTAGAGTGCCGAAGTACAACTTAGGAAATGACCTACGCGAAAAGAAGACCACATCGCTTGGATAGCCCAGTCTGAGGGTCATTTCGCTTGAAAAAGAAGAAGCGCCGCACCAGGTCATCCGAGTTTTCCGCAACGTACGGAGAGTTTTCAGACAACCTGATGTGCGCGGCGCCTTACCTCAAGAAGACAGGTAAGACGAACGGGTCAGCCCCAGACGCAAGGCATCGAGGAACTGCGTGCGCTCGGTGGCGCTGATGCGGGCACTGGCGCACTTGTCGCGGTAGTGGGTCATCAGCTCTTCCGGGGACAAGTGCACGTAGCGCAGCATGTCTTCGATGGTGTCGTGGGTTTCGATACCGGCGTGGTACACGCTGCCGTCGGCGTTCTGGTAGATGTTCACAGAGTCGGTGTCACCGAACAGGTTGTGCATGTCGCCAAGAATTTCCTGGTAGGCACCGACCAGGAACACACCCAGCAAGTAGTCCTCACCTTCTTTCAACGCGTGCACCGGCAAGCTGGTCTCGATGCTCTGCTCGTCGACATACTGGTTGATCTTGCCGTCGGAGTCACAGGTCAGGTCTTGCAGTACCGCGCGACGCAGCGGTTCTTCGTCGAGACGGTGCAGCGGGATGATCGGCAGGACCTGGTCGATGGCCCAGGTGTCCGGCAGGCTCTGGAACACCGAGAAGTTGCAGATGTATTTGTCGGCCAGCTTGTCGTTGAGTTCGTCCAGCACCTGACGGTGGGAACGCTGACGCGCCTTCAACGAGTTGTGCAGGCGACGGCACACGGCGAAGTAGCACTGCTCGGCCAGGGCTTTCTCGGCCAGGGTCAGCTTGCCGTCGGCGTACTGGGAGGCAACGTCACTCATGTAGTGCGTGGCGCGCCAGTAGGTCTCGGTGACCATCTCGATGTCGGTCGGACCCAGCAGGTCCACCAGCCACTGCACGGTTTCCGGCAGCGCTTCCTTGTTCTCGATCTGCGGCACGTCGTCGTTGTGTTTCTCGACGTCGGTCACCTGGATCACCAGCATGGCGTGGTGCGCCGTCAGGGAACGGCCGCTTTCGGAGAAGATGTTCGGGTGCGGCAGGCTCTGCGCATCGCAGAATTCCTTGAGCATCCCGACCACGACGCCGGCGTAGTCGTCCATGTCGTAGTTGATCGAACTGGCGTTACGCGAGTGTGTGCCGTCGTAGTCCACGCCCAGGCCACCGCCGACGTCGATGTGATCGACCGGCAGGCCGAGGTTACGCAACTCGCCGTAGTAGCGGATCGCTTCCTTGAAGCCGTGCTGGTAGTCAGCGAGGTTGGCGATCTGCGAACCCATGTGGAAGTGCAGCAGGCGGATGCCCTGGTCCAGGCCCGCCGCACGGAAACGCTCGACCACCGACAGCAGTTGCGCCGCCGACAGGCCGAACTTGGATTTCTCGCCGCCGGTGTCCGCCCACTTGCTCGAGGCCAGGGACGACAGGCGCACGCGCAGGCCGACCTGAGGCTTGACCTTCAGCGAGTTGGCTTCTTCGATCACCAGGCCGACTTCGGATTCTTTCTCGATCACGATGAACACGTTGTGACCGAGCTTCTGGCCCATCAGCGCCAGGCGGATGAACTCGCGGTCCTTGTAACCGTTGCAAACGATGGTGCCGCCCTTCGGCGCCAGTGCCAGCACGGCCAGCAGTTCAGGCTTGGAGCCGGCTTCCAGGCCGATGGAAACGTTCTGGGTGGCGATGATGTTCTCGATCACCGCTTCCTGCTGGTTGACCTTGATCGGGTACAGTGCGGTGTACTTGCTCTGGTATTCCAGACGCTCGATGTTCGAATCGAACGCGCCGGTCAGCTGACGCACGCGGTCTTGCAGGATGTCCGGGAAACGGACCAGCAACGGCAAGGACAGGCCGCTTTTGCGCAGCTGGTCGACTTGCTCGTACAGGTCGATAGGCGAGCTGCTCGGACCGTTCGGACGAACTTCGACGCGACCGGCGTCATTGATCGCGAAATACCCGGCCCCCCAATGGCGAATCCCGTAAACACTGCGGCTGTCCGCAACTGTCCATTGGCTGCCATCGTCTTTGCGTGTGCGTCGTACGGACATCGAAGTCCCCTATAAAGAAGTCATAGTGCGTCGCCTGGGTTCAGGCCGGCGCAGTCTAAAGAATGAAAATGACGGTTCGTCAACGAGGCAATAGACCTCGCCGACCGCAGTGAGTTTAGATACCGGTCATGAACAGGCTCTGTGAAAACCATGTAGACGATGCCGGACCTGAATGTCATCAGGACCGGATCAAGCCGAGGGTGGTTTTCACAGAGGCTGCTAGCCGCCGGACTTCTTCGCTTTGAAACCGAGCTTGATCAGTTCTGCCAAGAGTAGCTCGACATGATCGCCCTGGATTTCGATGACACCGTCTTTCAGCGCCCCACCGGTACCGCAACGTTTCTTCAACGTCGTGGCCAGATCCTTGAGCGCGTCTTCAGCCAACGGCACGCCGGTGATGGTGGTCACCGTCTTGCCGCCACGGCCCTTGCTTTCGCGACGCACGCGCGCGATGCCGTCGCCGGCCGGGATAACGGTCTGTTTGCAGATGCAGGCGTCCACCGGTTTACTGCATTCCGGGCAATGACGACCTGCGTCGGTGGAAAATACCAGGCCGCCCAGGGCGGCGAAGGATGCGGCTTTTTTGGCCACCGGCAATCCTCTTCGGAGGACAAAGACTGGTCGCAGCACTTGGGAAGGCTATCGACCGCGAAGCCCCACTCAGGCAGGGGCAGCGCTACTGAAACGGTACAACATTCACTTCACTGTAGGAGCGAGCTTGCTCGCGATGAGCTCAAAGGCGACGCGTTCACTCTGGATGCCCGCGTTATCGTTGACGTCCATCGCGAGCAAGCTCGCTCCTACAGGTGAAGCAATACCGGTTCAGTTTAAAAAGGTCGCGCAGTGTAACGGCAAAAACGTCGATTGCTAAGAGCCAATCGGCGCCAATTTATAGCTGTTTTGCGACGTTGCTTTGTTGAGCCTTCAGATAGCGCTTCAACGCCGCCAGTGAGTCCGGGCAATAAGGCTTTTGCTCGATTTCCAGCATGACCTGATCGATGGGGATAAAGCGCGCTTCGAGCACCTCTTCCGGTTGCAGGATCAACGGGCCGTCCCACACCGCCGAGAACGCCGAACACCACAGGCGATTGCCGGTGTCCTCGAAGAAAAAGTGGTCATGGGCGGTCAGTTCCACACCACTCACTCCCAGTTCTTCCTCCAGTTCCCTGGCCGCCGATTCGGCGTAGGTTTCACTGGCGAGCACCATGCCGCCCGCCGCCACGTCCCAGAAACCGGGATAGATTGCCTTGCTCAGGGTGCGCCGGTGCACGCACAACTCGCCAGCGGAGTTGAACAACATGATGTAGGTACCGCGCCCGATCAGCCCACGCTCGCGCAAATCGGAACGGACCAGAGCGCCGAGCAGGTTGTCCTGCTCGTCGACCCAGGCGATCTGTTCGGCATCGGAAGCCGCACGGTGCGCGGCTTCTCGCATTCCATCGACAGAGTTATCAACCATGACTCAGCCCTGATTGAGCAATTGACGCAAATCGATCACTGCCGCGTTGGCCCGGGAAATGTAGTTGGCCATGACCAGCGAGTGGTTGGCCAGTACGCCGAAGCCACTGCCATTGAGGATCATCGGGCTCCACACCGGTTCCTGCGACGCTTCCAGTTCACGAATGATCTGGCGCACGCTGACCGTGGCGTTCTTCTTGGCCAGCACATCGGCAAAGTCCACTTCAATGGCGCGCAGCAAATGCGACAAGGCCCAGGCCTGGCCGCGAGCTTCGTAGAACACGTTGTCGATCTGCAGCCATGGCGTTTCGACGATTTCTTCATCGACTTGCGGCGCCACACCCGGTGCCACCACCTCGGTCTTCAACGCAGTGTTGAGCTTGACCCGGCCGACACTGGCCGACAGCCGTTGCGACAGCGAACCCAGACGAGTGCCGACGTCACCCAGCCAGTTGTTCAGGTTGTCGGCGCGGGCATAGAACAGCGCGCTCTTCTGGTTCGGATCGGACAGGCGCGCCTGATAGCGGCTCAGGGAGTTGATGCCTTCCTGGTACTCGGACTCACTGGACGGCAGCACCCAGCTCTTGTTGTCGAAGTTGAAACGCGGCTCGGCCTTGGCCAGGTCGGCGTCTTCGGCGGACTGCGACTGCGAACGGGCGAAGTCTTTACGCAGTGCCCGGCTCAGGTCGCGAACCTGCACCAGCACGCCATATTCCCAGCTCGGCATGTTGTCCATCCACAGACCTGGCGGGAATCGGTCGTTGGAAATATAGCCGCCCGGCTTGGTCAGCAAGGTGCCGGCGACGGTCTTGAGGGTTTCCACCGTGGTGTAGCCGACGACCATCTGCTTGCCTTCTTTCTCGGCCGCCAGTTGCGCGGTTTGCTGGACCGGAAACAGTGCCGGCTCCTGGCTCCAGTACCAGCCCAGGACACTCGCCACCAACAGGTAGATGCCCAGCAGAGTGGCCAGCGCCCGGCTGAACAACAGACCGCCCAGATAACTGCGGGTCTCCGACTTCGGTTCAGCGGCACGTTCAGGCGCACTGCCTGTGCGGTTCTTCCAGTCCAGCATGGCGATTTCCTTTCAAGCTCTTGAGGTCAACGGTTCGACCACAACCATACAACAACGTGCCTTGGCCCGGCACCCGCCATTGCATCGATGCGGAAAATTACCGGGCTCGCGGATGAAAAGTGTTCCTGCCCACCCGACGACGCTGCGGTCCTCACCCCCCTACTAATGGTTTGGATTGCCACACTAAGGGGATCCCCGACACTCTTAAATCCAAAAAACCGGGCCGATCGGCACTGGCAAAAAATCATGAATGGCCTAAATTCAGTCACTCGCCCATTCCCACCCCACGCCCGCCAAATGCCCTGATTCAAGCAGTTCGCCCCCTGCACACCACGACTTCAACGACTCGAATCAGACCATCAGGTCACAAACTGAATGAAGTCGCATTGCAGATTATTGACGTACAGCACTCATGCAATGGAAAAGTGGTGCTAGCATAGAGCCACCACTCGACCTCAGCGTGCACCCTAACTAGTAGTCAGGTTATGACCGAGCCAGAAGACCCCAGCCGCGAGCGCCTCAAGCACCACTTTGCCCAGCGGGTAATTCATCAGGCTCGTCAGATTCTTGAGATATGGCAGCGCCTGCAACGCAGTGAGTGGTCTACCGCCGACCTTTCGGAACTGAGCGAGGCCAATCTGCGCCTGCTGCGTTTCGCCGAGCGTTTCGAACAACCGGAACACACGCAACTGGCACGCCATATCGGTCAGTCCCTGGAGGCGGTCGACGCCAATCGCGGACGCCTGAGCAGCGGCCTGATCACCGACCTCAATCGCTTGATGCAGCGCCTGTCACGCACCGGCCTGCGCCATGGCGACCAACTCGATCAAACCTTCCTGCCACCGCTGCGCAAGCCCATCTACGTGATGTTGCAGGATCACGACCGCGCCGAGCGCCTGGCCAAGCAACTGGAATTCTTCGGCCTCAGCGCCCAGTCCCTGGACAGCGTAGATGCGTTTCGCTCATCAATGGTCGAGCGCTTGCCGGCGGCGATTGTCATGGACGTGGATTTCAGTGGCGCCGGTGTCGGCCTGAAACTGGCCGCCGAAGCCCAGGAAGGCCTGGACCATCGCTTGCCGCTGCTGTTCTTCAGCCTGCACGAAACCGACACCCCGACCCGCCTGGCCGCCGTGCGTGCCGGTGGCCAGGAGTTCCTCACCGGCACCCTCGATGCGTCGAGCCTGCTGGAGAAAATCGAAGTCCTGACCTGCGTTGCCCAGTACGAGCCTTATAAAGTGCTGATCATCGACGACTCCCGCGCCCAGGCCTTGCACACCGAGCGCCTGCTCAACAGCGCCGGGATCGTCACCCGGACCTTGATCGAGCCGATCCAGGCCATGGCCGAACTGGCGGATTTCCAGCCGGACCTGATCATCCTCGACATGTACATGCCGGCCTGCACCGGTACGGAACTGGCCAAGGTCATTCGCCACAACGACCGTTACGTCAGCGTGCCGATCATTTACCTGTCGGCCGAAGACGACCTGGACAAGCAGCTCGACGCCATGAGCGAGGGCGGCGATGACTTCCTGACCAAACCGATCAAGCCCCGGCACCTGATCACCACCGTGCGCAACCGCGCGGCGCGGGCACGCAACCTCAAGGCACGGATGGTCCGCGACAGCCTCACCGGGTTGTACAACCACACGCATATCCTGCAATTGCTCGAAGACTGCTCGTTCCGCGCCCGTCGCGAAAGCAAGCCGCTGAGCTTTGCCATGCTCGACATCGACCATTTCAAACGGGTCAATGACAGCCACGGCCACCCCATGGGCGACCGGGTGATCAAGAGCCTGGCGCTGTTCCTCAAGCAGCGGTTGCGCAAGACCGACTTCATCGGTCGATACGGCGGCGAAGAGTTCGCCATTGTCATGCCGGACACCGACCTCGAAGCGGCCTGGAACGTACTGGATGAAATTCGTCAGCGCTTTGCCGAAATCCACTACCCCGCCCAACCGCAGGATCTGTGGTGCACCTTCAGCGCCGGGGTGGTCGAGCTGTGCGAAGACTCTGACAGTCTGTTGATGGCCAGTCAGGCAGACGAGGCGCTGTATCGTGCCAAAGGTGCCGGACGCAACCGCGTCCAGGCGGCACTGGCGTCAAAGCAAAGTGCCACTTTTTCATCTCAATCGACCCATTCGGTCATAACCCTGTAACAGAAACGCAATAACTTCAGGCACTTACCATTTCTGCCGTTGGTAGTCCGTAATGCGCCTGAAGCTGCTGACCAATCTTAATACCCTCCTTCTGGTGGCCGTGTGCGTGGCCCTCGGCGCTACGCTGTGGTGGTCGCAGAAAGCCCTTGAGCGTCCGTATCTATTAATGGAGCGCTACCTGGGCCTGTCGCAGCAGTTTCAGAATGAAGTCGCCCGCAGCGTCGAGGATTACCTGGGCAGCGGCGATGCGCTGCGCCTGAGCAGTGCCGCCCAAGGCATCGACAGCCTGCAAAAAGAACTCGGCGAATTGCCACCGGCCTTGGCCGAGACCTTGCGCCCCAGCCTGTCGAACCTTGAAGAGTTCAGCAAAACCGACCTGCTGGCCGCCGGCAAACTGGCAGGTGATCCGCAGGCCTTGCTGCTGCAGGCCGAGCGCGAACTGGGTGCCAGTCTCGATCAGCTCAGCCAGTACGCCAGTGGCAATGCGGCCTACCTGACGCCTCTGCTCACCGCATCGCAGCACCTGGGTAAATTGTCCCTGGCCCGGGACAAACTGGTCAGCAGCGGCCGCAGTGAACTGGCCGCCGATGTCGAACGCGAAGTGGCCAATATCCGTGCCCAGGCAGAGAAACTCGACGCCCTGCCATTGCTGGGCGTGACCGCCAGCAGCGAGTCGAACACCGATGATTTCGCCTCGATGATGGGCCTTGAGAACAAGGAAAAAACCGTCGCCGAAGATGCCGGCGTCGGCCTCAAGCGCGAGCTCAACAGCCTGCTCACCCGCTACCCGGCCGAGCTCTCGCGCACTCGCGATCAAATCCGCAAACGCGCCGACCTCAGCGCGGCTACCCACCTGAAAATCGCCGATGTGCAACAGGCCATTGCCGGGCTGGAACCGGTGGTGCGCGCCCAGCACGGGCAGATCCAGGGTGAAGTGCGGCTGATGCAAGGCGTGATGATCGGGTTGATTCTGTTGATCGCCCTGCTGATCGACACCCTGCAGCGCAAACTGGCACGGACCCTGACCAACCTCGCCCCGGCCCTCTCGACCTGGGCCGAAGGCGACTTCAGCCGCGACATTCAACTGGGCAATACCAACCGCGAATTGCATGACATTGAAGCTTCGCTCAACCGCTTGCGCGCTTATCTGGTGGACTTGGTGGGGACCATTCGCCGCAATGCCGAACAGGTGGCCGGCAGCAGTCGCACCCTGGCCGAGCTGAGCAATGACCTGCATGACGGTGCCGAGCATCAGGCCGGCGACACGGCACTGATCCGCGATTCCCTCAGCGAACTGGAGGCGACCATTCAACAAGTCGCCGGCGATGCCAGTCAGGCCGCCGACGCCAGCCGCCACGCCGGCCTGGCCGTGGAGCACGGACAGAAAGTCATCGGCCTGAGCCTCACCGGCCTGCATGCGCTGGTGGATGAGGTGCAAGGCAATGCGCAAATGATCGAACACCTGGCCGAAGAGTCGGCCACCATCGGCGGCGTGTTGACGGTGATCCGCTCGATTGCCGACCAGACCAACCTGCTGGCCTTGAACGCCGCTATCGAAGCGGCCCGGGCCGGAGAGATGGGGCGTGGCTTTGCCGTGGTGGCAGAAGAGGTGCGCTCACTGGCGCAACGTACCGCCGGGGCCACGGCAGAAATCCAGACGCTGATCGCAGGGCTGCAAACCGCCGCGCGGCAATCGGTGGAAGGCATGCGCGCCCAGGTCGAACACGCCGAAGCCACGGCCAGCCAGGCCCAGGCCGCTGACGGCGCGCTGGATAAAATCGTCGGGGCGATCCAGACCATTTCCAACACGGCGGTACGCATCGCCGATGTCACCGCCCAGCAGAGCGGCGCTGTCAGCGAAATCCGTGACCACAGTGAGCGGATTCATCAGTTGGGTGGGGATAACTTGCTGCGTATTGGCGAAGGGCGTGAGCAAGGGGAGAACTTGCTGGTGCTGGGTGGGCGATTGCACACGGCCGTTCAGGCTTTCCGCGTCTAACAGACCGCCATCGCGAGCAGGCTCGCTCCCACATTTGATTTGTGCACGGCGCAGATCCCCTGTGGGAGCGAGCCTGCTCGCGATGGCGTCAGAACAAACACCTCAGACTCCCCTCCTGCATACCACGCCGCCGTCCGCTATCATCCCCCCAATTCCGATACGCGAGATCGTCATGCGCCGTTTGCTTTGCCTGCTGTTTTTAGTGTTCGCCCTGCCGGCCAGCGCCACTGGCTTGCTGGAGAACCGCCCCAGCTCAAGCCTGGGCTCGATCAACAACAGCGCCGACTTCCTGCCGGTACGCGAAGCATTCCGGCTGAGCCTGGTAGACAGCACGCCGCAATCGATCAAGCTGCGTTTCGTCGCCACCGAAGGTTATTACCTCTACCGTCACCGCTTTCAATTTCGCGCCGATCCAGCCGATGTTGTCCTCGGCGCGGCGAAACTGCCTGACGGTCAGAAAAAGCACGATGAATACTTCGGCGATGTCGAGGTCTATCACGGCATTCTCGACGTCGAGTTGCCGCGCACCGACCAACGCGCCTTCACCCTGGTCGTGACTTATCAGGGATGTGCCGACAAAGGCCTGTGTTATCCACCGGAAACCGAGCGCCTGAGCATCGATGGCAGCGGCGCTCCGGTCACGGTTTATCCATGGAGCTGGCGCGAACTGGCGTTGTTTTTCCTCGCGGGCCTGGGTCTGACGTTCACGCCATGCGTGCTGCCCATGTTGCCGATCCTTTCTGGTGTGGTGCTGCGCGGTCAGAGCGGTGGCTGGCGCGGTTTCAATCTGTCACTGGCCTATGTGCTGCCGATGGCCGCCTGCTTTGCCCTGCTCGGAGCCCTGATGGGCCTGTTCGGTGCCCAGCTCAATCTACAGGCGCGACTGCAATCGGCCTGGGTGCTGGCGCCGTTCGCGATGTTTTTCGCCGTGTTTGCCTTGGCGATGTTTGGCGTCTTCGAACTCAAGTTGCCACATGCCATCAGCAGTCGCCTGGACCACATCGCCGGTCGCACCAAAGGCGGGTCACTGTGGGGCGCCGCAGTGTTGGGCGTGGTCTCCAGCTTGCTGGTTTCACCCTGCGTTTCGGCGCCATTGGCCGGGGCGCTGCTGTACATCAGCGCCAGTGGCGATGCGCTGGGCGGCGGCTTGAAACTGTTCATGCTCGGCCTCGGCATGGGCGCACCGCTGTTGCTGGTGGCCACCGGTGGCGCAGCCTGGCTGCCAAAAAGCGGTCCGTGGCTGGTCTACGTGAAAAACGCGATTGGCGTGTTGTTGCTCGGGCTGGCCATCGGCCTGCTTGGCCGCGTCTTGCCGGGTCAGGTCACCTTGCTGCTGATCGGTTTGCTGGCCGGCGGTGTCGGTTTGTTCATGGGGGCGCTGGAGTTCGTCTATAAACCGCCGCGCAAACGCCTGGGCCAATTGCTCGGCATGTTTTTGCTGTTTTATGCACTGGCCTGCTGGTACGGCGCCTTCAGCGGCCAGACCGACCCGCTCAACCCGATTGGCCAGCCCCGTATCGTTGACAGCAACGGACAAGCGCAAAACGCCAGCACCTGGCAAACCCTCAGCACGCCGGCCGAACTGGATCGCGCACTCGCCGACGCACGATCATCCGGCACACCGCTGCTGCTCGACTGGTACGCCGACTGGTGCATCAGCTGCAAAGTCATCGAGCGTGAGGTGCTGGACGACCCTATCGTCATCGAACGCCTCAAGGGTTACCGGCTGATCCGCTTCGACATCACCGCCAGCAACGTCGAGCAACGCGCCCTGCTCGACCGTTACCAGTTGTTCGGCCCACCGGCCCTGATGTTTTTCGGCAAGGACGGCGTCGAACGCGCCGATGTGCGAGTGATCGGCGAGATCAACGCCAAGGACTTCGCCGAACGTGTAACCAGGGCGAATGACCAAATTTAATTAAGCAGTCATATATTTCGCGCAAACATCGGTCATCGTGCTGGCTATTGCAGAGAACTGGACAGTCACAAAGGCTTTGCGGCATAGTCGCCGGGTTCTGACAATTGCTCACAGATAACATAGGAACCGCCGATGGCGACGCTACTCGTTCTGCACGGACCCAACCTGAATTTGCTCGGCACCCGCGAACCGGGCACTTACGGCTCCACGACGCTGGCGCAGATCAACCAGGACCTGGAACGCCGTGCCCGCGAAGCCGGTCACCATTTGCTGCACCTGCAAAGCAACGCCGAGTACGAATTGATCGACCGCATCCACGCTGCCCGCAGTGAAGGCGTGGACTTCATTCTGATCAACCCAGCAGCTTTTACACATACAAGTGTCGCATTACGTGACGCGCTGCTGGCGGTGAGCATCCCATTCATCGAAGTGCATTTGTCTAACGTGCACAAACGCGAACCTTTCCGCCATCACTCTTACTTCTCCGACGTAGCGGTGGGAGTGATCTGCGGCCTTGGCGCCAGCGGTTATCGACTGGCCCTGGAGGCCGCCCTGGAACAGCTTGAACAACAAGTTAACCGCCCCTGACCGACCCTTGGGAGTTGATGATTCATGGATATCCGTAAAGTTAAGAAACTGATCGAATTGCTGGAAGAGTCCGGCATCGACGAGCTCGAGATCAAGGAAGGCGAAGAGTCCGTACGCATCAGCCGTCATAGCAAGACCCCGGCTCAGCAGTACTACGCGCCAGCTCCAATGCATGCTCCAGCCCCCGCGCCTGTCGCTGCCGCCGCTCCGGCTGCCGCTGCCGCACCTGTTGCTGCCGCCGCTCCAGCACTGAACGGCACCGTTGCCCGTTCGCCGATGGTCGGTACTTTCTATCGCAAGTCTTCGCCAACCTCGCCGTCCTTCGTGGAAGTCGGCCAGACCGTGAAGAAAGGCGACACCCTGTGCATCGTTGAAGCCATGAAGATGATGAACCACATCGAAGCTGAAACCAGCGGTGTGATCGAATCCATCCTCGTCGAAGACGGCCAGCCGGTTGAGTACGACCAACCGCTGTTCACCATCGTTTGAACCGCGGAGAGCCTTTGATGACTGCGAAGTTGGAAAAAGTTCTGATCGCCAACCGCGGTGAGATCGCCCTGCGGATCCTGCGCGCCTGCAAAGAAATGGGCATCAAGACCGTCGCCGTTTACTCCAAGGCTGACAAGGAACTGATGCACCTGGGCCTGGCAGACGAATCCGTCTGCATCGGTCCGGCATCGGCCGCCCACTCCTACCTGCACATTCCGGCAATCATTGCCGCGGCCGAAGTGACTGGCGCCACCGCCATTCACCCGGGCTACGGCTTCCTTGCGGAAAACGCCGACTTCGCCGAACAGGTCGAGAACTCCGGCTTCGCGTTCATTGGCCCGAAAGCCGAAACCATTCGCCTGATGGGCGACAAGGTATCGGCCAAGCACGCCATGATCGCTGCCGGCGTACCGACTGTTCCGGGTTCTGACGGCCCGCTGCCGGAAGACGAAGAAACCGCTCTGCGCATTGGTCGCGAAGTTGGTTACCCGGTGATCATCAAGGCCGCTGGCGGCGGCGGTGGTCGCGGCATGCGCGTTGTGCATAAAGAAGAAGACCTGATCTCCTTCGCGAAACTGACCCGTACCGAAGCGGGCGCTGCGTTCGGCAACCCGATGGTCTACCTGGAAAAATTCCTGACCAACCCACGTCACGTGGAAGTCCAGGTGCTTTCCGATGGCCAGGGCCACGCTATCCATCTGGGCGACCGCGACTGCTCGCTGCAACGCCGCCACCAGAAGGTTCTCGAAGAAGCGCCGGCACCGGGCATCGACGAGAACGCACGTGAGGAAGTCCTCGCCCGCTGCGTCAAGGCGTGCATCGACATCGGTTACCGTGGCGCAGGCACTTTCGAGTTCCTGTACGAGAACGGTCGCTTCTACTTCATCGAGATGAACACTCGTGTCCAGGTAGAGCACCCGGTTTCTGAAATGGTCACCGGCATCGACATCGTCAAGGAGATGCTCAGCATCGCCGCCGGCAACAAGCTGTCGTTCACCCAGGATGACGTGGTCATCCGCGGTCACGCGCTGGAATGCCGGATCAACGCCGAAGACCCGAAAACCTTCATGCCGAGCCCGGGCACGGTCAAGCATTTCCACGCCCCAGGCGGCAACGGCGTTCGCGTTGACTCGCACCTGTACAGTGGTTATGCCGTTCCGCCGAACTACGATTCGTTGATCGGCAAGCTGATCACTTACGGGGCAACCCGCGACGAAGCCATGGCGCGCATGCGCAATGCGCTGGACGAAATCGTGGTCGACGGGATCAAGACCAACATCCCGCTGCACCGCGACCTGACCCGCGACGAAGGCTTCTGCAAAGGGGGCGTGAACATTCACTACCTCGAGCACAAGCTGGCTGGCGAGAAGCACTAAGCTTCGACCCGATCGACAAAGCCGCCTTCGGGCGGCTTTGTTGTATCTGGACATTTCATCCAACTGAACACCGACCCTGTGGGAGCGAGCTTGCTCGCGATAGCGGTGTATCAGTCAACGCCGATACTGGATGTACCGGCCCCATCGCGAGCAAGCTCGCTCCCACAGGGTTTCGGGCTTAACCGGAAGTCGCGACAGCCCCAGGTCAACCCACTCCCACAAAACCCGCTCTCTCGCGTAAACTTGCGCCCTTCTCGCAGCCCGCTAGGCTGCAATCAATATTTTTCAAAGGTGCCCGCCATGCCTTGGCTGCAAGTACGTCTCGCCATCAGCCCAGAACAAGCCGAAACCTATGAAGACGCTTTCCTTGAAGTGGGCGCCGTGTCGGTGACCTTCATGGACGCCGAAGATCAGCCGATCTTCGAGCCGGAACTCAACACCACGCCACTGTGGTCTCACACGCACCTGCTGGCCCTGTTCGAAGGTGGCACCGAGCCAGGCCCGGTACTGGCCCATCTGGAGCTGCTGACCGGCAGCCCGCTGCCTGAACACCACAGCGAAGTGATCGAAGACCAGGACTGGGAACGCAGCTGGATGGACAATTTCCAGCCAATGCGCTTCGGCCAGCGCCTGTGGATCGTGCCGAGCTGGCACGCCGCGCCGGAACCTGACGCAGTGAATCTGCTGCTAGACCCGGGCCTGGCGTTCGGCACCGGCACCCACCCGACTACCGCGCTGTGCCTGGAATGGCTCGACGGCCAGGACCTGAAGGACTGCAACGTGCTGGACTTTGGCTGCGGCTCGGGGATTCTGGCGATTGCCGCCCTGCTGCTGGGCGCGAAAGAAGCGGTCGGCACCGACATCGACGTGCAGGCACTGGAAGCCTCGCGCGACAATGCCGGGCGTAACAACATTGCCGAACACCTGTTCCCGCTGTACCTGCCGCAAGACCTGCCGCAGGTGCAGGCCGACGTACTGGTGGCCAACATTCTCGCTGGTCCGCTGGTTTCCCTGGCGCCGCAGTTGTCAGGCCTGGTCAAGTCGGGCGGGCGCCTGGCGCTGTCGGGCATCCTCGCCGAGCAAGGCGATGAAGTCGCTGCGGCCTATGCCAAAGACTTCGATCTGGACCCGATCGCCAATCGCGATGGCTGGGTGCGCATCACTGGCCGTCGGCGCTAGAATGAGCGCCTGCATAATCCGGATCGCCGCATGACCGATAGCTTCGTCACTCAGTGCCCGCATTGCCAAACCAGCTTCCGCGTCAGCCATGCCCAGTTGAGCGTGGCGCGCGGGGTGGTTCGTTGCGGCTCCTGCCTGCAGGTGTTCAATGCCGCCAGGCAGTTGCTTGAGCAGGCCGGCAAGGAATCACCGGTCGCGACGCCGCTCCCGCCTGTGCAGCCTGCGGAGCCCCTCGATCCAACGCCGCCGCGCGCCATCAGCCAAAAGCAATGGAGCGCGACCGAACTGGACCTGGACAGTCTCGACCTCGACGAAGAGCTCGCCCGGCTCGAACAGCGGGAAATCCAGCCGACCACCGAGTTCGGCCGCCATCGCGACGACTCGCTGAGTGCCCGTCGCGATAGCACCGGGCAGGACGACGAGGGGCCGTGGTCCGACAGCCTGTTCAGTGCGTCGGCGGCCGATCGTGCGCCAGTCGACGAACCACTCGACAGCCTTGAAGCGCCAGAGCCGACACCTGAACCGAGCAAAGCCTCGCGCACCGAACCTTCGCTGTCCCTGGAACCGGTTGATCTCGACGACGAGCAGCAACCACCCCAGCTGCGCCTGAACGACCCGCTCGATGCACCGCTGAACCACGAACGCCTGTCGGCCGCCGACGAGAGCGAAATCGACGACGACCTGCCCTCGATCGAACCGCTGCGCAAGCGACGCGAACGCAGCGAACCGGGCGTGCGCGCCGAGATGCTGCAAGACCTGACCGACGATCCGCTGCAACTGGACTGGCAAAAACGCCGCTCGCCCTGGGGGCGGCGGCTGTTGTGGTTGCTGCTGGTGCTGATTGCCGCTGGCGCCCTCGCCGGCCAGTACATCGCCTACCATTTCGACGAATTGGCGCGACAGGATCAATATCGCCCGTGGTTCCAGCAACTGTGCCCGCAAATCGGCTGCACCGTGCCCTCCAAGGTCGACATCGCGAAAATCAAGAGCAGCAACCTGGTGGTGCGCAGCCATCCCGAGTTCAATGGCGCCCTGGTGGTCGATGCGATCATCTATAACCGCGCGCCCTTCTCCCAGCCCTTCCCGCTGTTGGAACTGCGCTTCGCCGACCTCAATGGCCACCTGATCGCCAGTCGCCGCTTCAAACCCGGCGAGTACCTCAATGGCGATCTCGAAGGCATGGCGGAAATGCCTCCGCAAACGCCGATCCACATTGCCCTGGACATTCTCGACCCTGGTGCCAAGGCCGTGAACTACAGTTTGAGCTTTCACTCTCCGGAGTGAAACGCTTCATCGTTCCGGGATTAACGTCGGTTTTCTGACGCCCCCTGGCCAACCAAACCACGGGTAATAACAGAATAACTGTTCAGATTTTGTTCAATTCAGCCTTTATCCAGTCATCGAGAGCGGGTATCATGCCAACCCTTTTTCGAACTCTCATGATCCGGCCCCACAACAGGGAAGTCCTATGTCGGCGGTACGCATCGGCCCATACACATTACATAACAGCTTGATTCTCGCCCCCATGGCGGGAGTCACCGACCAGCCCTTTCGTCAGCTGTGCAAGCGCTTGGGCGCGGGCCTGGTCGTCTCGGAAATGGTCACCAGCGACATGAGTTTGTGGAACACCCGCAAATCGCGCATGCGCATGATCCACGAAGGCGATCCCGAGCCACGCTCGGTACAGATCGCCGGTGGTGATGCGCAGATGCTGGCGGACGCGGCCCGGGCCAACGTCGAGCTGGGCGCACAGATTATTGATATCAACATGGGTTGTCCGGCGAAGAAGGTCTGCAACAAGGCCGCCGGTTCCGCCCTGTTGAAGGATGAAGCATTGGTCACCGAGATCCTGCAGGCCGTCGTGGCTGCGGTCGATGTGCCGGTGACCCTGAAGATCCGGACCGGCTGGGACCGGGACAACAAGAACGGCCTGACGGTGGCGAAGATCGCCGAACAGGCAGGCATTACGGCGCTGGCGGTGCATGGCCGCACCCGAGCCGACCTGTACACCGGTGAAGCCGAGTACGACACCATTGCCGCGATCAAGCAGGCGGTGTCGATTCCGGTCTTCGCCAATGGCGATATCGATTCGCCGGAAAAGGCCCGATACGTGATCGACGCGACCGGTGCCGATGGCCTGTTGATTGGCCGGGCTGCCCAGGGGCGGCCATGGATTTTTCGCGAGATCGACCATTTCCTGCGTACCGGCGAGAAACTCCCGGCGCTGGAACTGATCGAGGTGGAACGCATTCTGCTAGAGCATCTGGCCGCCCTGCACGCCTTCTATGGCGATGTCATGGGTGTGCGCATTGCTCGAAAGCATGTGGGCTGGTATCTCGCAACCCTGCCGGGCGCCAGGGAGTTTCGCGCCCACTTCAATCGTTTGGATGGTACGGATACACAATGCGCCAACGTTCGGGCGTTTTTCGCCGAGCGTTACAAGAGCCTGACAGGGGACGGAGAGTGGGTGGCCGCATGACGATGATGACCGAGACTTTAGTGAGTGGAACAACACCCGTGAGCGACAACGTAAATTTGAAACAGCACCTCAATACGCCAAGCGAAGAAGGCCAGACCCTTCGCGGGAGTGTCGAGAAGGCGCTGCACAATTATTTCGCCCACCTTGAGGGCGCTGCCGTCACGGATGTGTACAACCTGGTGCTCTCCGAAGTCGAGGCTCCCCTGCTCGAGTGCGTGATGAATTACGTCAAGGGCAACCAGACCAAGGCCAGCGAGATGCTCGGGCTGAACCGGGGCACGCTGCGCAAGAAACTCAAGCAGTACGATTTGCTGTAAGCATTCAATCAAACCAGAAAGGCGCCCGCGTAAAACCGGTCGCCTTTTTTGCTGACTTCCTTTGCTTTTGATGGAAATTGAGATGACCGACCAGACTACCCGCCTGCCGATCCGCCGCGCCTTGATCAGCGTTTCCGACAAGACCGGGATCCTCGAATTCGCCAAGGAGCTTGAAGCCCTGGGCGTCGAGATCCTCTCCACCGGCGGAACGTTCAAGCTGCTGCAGGACAACGGCGTTGCCGCAGTGGAAGTCGCTGATTACACCGGCTTTGCGGAAATGATGGACGGCCGGGTGAAGACCCTGCACCCGAAAATCCACGGCGGGATCCTCGGTCGTCGCGGTATCGACGACGCCATCATGAACGAGCACGGCATCAAGCCGATCGACCTGGTAGCGGTCAACCTGTACCCGTTCGAAGCCACCATCAGCAAGCCAGGCTGCGACCTGCCGACCGCCATCGAGAACATCGACATCGGCGGCCCGACCATGGTTCGTTCGGCAGCGAAAAACCATAAAGACGTGGCCATCGTGGTCAACGCCGGCGATTACGCCAGCGTCCTGGAAAGCCTCAAGGCCGGTGGCCTGACCTACGCCCAGCGTTTCGACCTGATGCTCAAGGCCTTCGAGCACACCGCCGCCTACGACGGCATGATCGCCAACTACATGGGCACCGTGAACCAGGCAGCCGAAACCCTCTCGACCTCCGGTCGCAGCGAATTCCCGCGCACCTTCAACAGCCAGTTCATCAAGGCCCAGGAAATGCGCTACGGCGAGAACCCGCACCAGAGCGCGGCGTTCTATGTTGAAGCCAAGCCTGCCGAAGTCGGCATCGCCACCGCGACCCAACTGCAAGGCAAGGAACTGTCGTACAACAACGTGGCAGACACTGACGCCGCGCTGGAATGCGTGAAGAGCTTCGTCAAGCCGGCTTGCGTAATCGTCAAGCACGCCAACCCGTGCGGCGTGGCTGTCAGCCCTGATGCCGAAGGCGGCATCCGTCAGGCCTACGAACTGGCCTACGCTACCGACACTGAATCGGCGTTCGGCGGCATCATCGCCTTCAACCGTGAACTGGACGCCGAGACCGCCAAGGCCATCGTCGAGCGTCAGTTCGTCGAAGTGATCATCGCTCCGTCGGTCAGCGAAGAAGCCCGCGCCATCGTCGCCGCCAAAGCCAACGTACGCCTGCTGGCCTGCGGCGAGTGGTCGGCTGACCGCGCGGCGGCCTGGGACTACAAGCGCGTCAACGGTGGCCTGCTGGTACAGAGCCGCGACATCGGCATGATCGGCGCCAATGACCTGAAAGTGGTGACCAAGCGTGCACCGTCCGAACAGGAAATCCACGACCTGATCTTCGCCTGGAAAGTCGCCAAGTACGTCAAGTCCAACGCCATCGTCTACGCCAAGAATCGCCAGACCATCGGTGTCGGCGCCGGCCAGATGAGCCGCGTGAACTCCGCGCGAATTGCTGCCATCAAGGCTGAGCACGCGGGCCTGCAGGTAGCCGGTTCGGTGATGGCTTCCGACGCATTCTTCCCGTTCCGCGACGGTCTGGACAATGCGGCCAAGGCGGGCGTGACTGCCGTGATCCAACCAGGCGGCTCGATGCGTGATGCCGAAGTGATTGCTGCTGCCGACGAAGCCGGCATCGCGATGGTGTTCACCGGCATGCGCCACTTCCGTCACTAATACGGCAACGGTCGCACTGACGCCGGCATCTGCTGCGTTGGAGCCCACCTCGATGATGCTCATTGCCAAAAGGCAACTCCGCTCATCGAGGTGGGCTCCGCCTTGCATCTACCGGCGTCATTGCAACCTCCTAGGGCGTAAAGCGCTTTAGGTTCTAAAACAGAATTAGCGTCATCCGAGGTTTTTGAAATGAATGTTTTGATCATTGGCAGCGGTGGCCGTGAACACGCCCTGGCCTGGAAAGTGGCTCAGGATCCGCGTGTGCAGAAGGTATTCGTGGCTCCGGGCAACGCCGGTACCGCCATCGAAGCCAAGTGCGAGAACGTCGCCATCGACGTACTGGCGCTTGAGCAACTGGCAGACTTTGCCGAGAAAAACGTTTCCCTGACCATCGTTGGCCCTGAAGTGCCGCTGGTTGCCGGTGTTGTGGATCTGTTCCGCAGCCGTGGCCTGGACTGCTTTGGTCCGACCGCTGGCGCCGCACAGCTGGAAGGTTCGAAAGCCTTCACCAAGGACTTCCTGGCTCGCCACAAGATCCCGACTGCCGACTACCAGAACTTCACCGAAATCGAGCCGGCCCTGGCTTACCTGCGTGAAAAAGGCGCTCCGATCGTGATCAAGGCCGACGGCCTGGCCGCTGGTAAAGGCGTGATCGTCGCCATGACCCTGGCCGAAGCCGAAGACGCCGTGCGCGACATGCTGGCGGGCAATGCCTTCGGCGATGCGGGTTCGCGCGTGGTCATCGAAGAGTTCCTCGACGGCGAAGAAGCCAGCTTCATCGTCATGGTCGACGGCAAGAACGTGTTGCCGATGGCCACCAGCCAGGATCACAAACGCGTCGGCGACGGCGACACCGGTCCAAACACCGGCGGCATGGGTGCTTACTCCCCGGCGCCAGTGGTCACCGCCGAGGTGCACAAGCGCGTCATGGACCTGGTGATCTGGCCGACCGTGCGCGGCATGGCCGAGGAAGGCAACGTCTACACTGGTTTCCTGTACGCCGGCCTGATGATCGACAAGGCTGGTAACCCTAAAGTCATCGAATTCAACTGCCGCTTCGGCGACCCTGAGACCCAACCGGTGATGCTGCGCCTGCAGTCGAGCCTGGTGCTGTTGGTCGAAGCCGCCCTTGCGCAGGCGCTGGATAAAGTAGAAGCGCAATGGGATCCACGTCCGAGCGTCGGTATCGTGCTGGCCGCAGGCGGCTATCCTGGTGACTACGCCAAAGGCGTGGCCATCAATGGCCTGGATGCAGCAGCAGCACTGGAAGGCAAAGTCTTCCACGCCGGTACTGCGCTCAAGGACGGTCAAGTCGTAACGGCCGGTGGTCGGGTGCTTTGCGCCACGGCCATGGGCGCCAGCGTCGACGCTGCACAGCAGCAGGCTTACAAACTGGCGGCATCGATTGACTGGGAAGGCTGTTTCTATCGCAAGGACATTGGCTACCGTGCCATTGCCCGCGAGCGTGGCGAAAATCAGGAATAAGGTAAACACCGCGCCAGGCAATGAACACGGTTTATTGCCTGGCTGTTCCGGCGTCGCGCATCGTTATATTCTGGCATCAACCTAACGAAGGGATTTCGCCGTGCGCTGGCTCAGGATTGCCATAAGCTTGACTGTCACTTTGCTGACCTTGCTCTGCATGCTACCGGCCCAGGCCACGCAAGGCAGTGGCTGGGCGGTATTGCTCGACGAACAGGGCGACCTGCAACTGAGCGACATCCGTTCCGCACGTTACACCAATCAATTCAGCCCCATCGAACTCGACCGCATTACCGCGGCCGAACCCGATGGCGCGTTATGGTTGCGATTCAGGCTCGCGCCGGGCAAACACGAACAGTTGCTGCGGGTGTTCGCGCCTGACCTGCGCCAGTTCAACATGTACGTACTGGACGGCGACAAGCTGATCGATCAATCCAGCACGGGCAACGAACAGCCGCAATCCGAGCGACCATTGCCCAGCAGCGACTTCATGCTGGCTCTGCCGCAAAGCGACAACCCCCTCGACGTTTACCTGCGGCTGGCCTCCGATCACCAGTTACGACCCTATATCACCCTGCAATCGGCGATCCTCGCGGCTGCCAACCAGATCCAGACGCTGATCTATGGCCTGCTGTTCGGTTGCATCGCCATGTTGATCCTGCACAATCTCATCCGCTACACCTACACCCGCTCGCACAGTGCCCTCTGGTTGGCGACGTGCGAAGGGCTGTTGATGCTCAGCCTGCTGTTGTTGCTGAACCTCGCCGGTCCCTGGCTACCGGACTGGCATGCACTGCAAACGCCGGGGGCTTACCTGGCATTGTTAATGACTGCGCCCTGCGGCCTGATGCTTGCCCATCGTTTCTTCTCCCCGCTCGGGCCGCATCCGCTGAATCGGTTGCTGCTCGGCGAGGTCCTGCTCATCACCGCCTGCGGCCTGATGCTGCTGTTCGTCAATACCCTGCCGCTGAACTTCATTACCTATGGCCTGGTGGCCCTGGCAGGCCTGACCATGCTGTTCATCAGCGCCTACCACTGGCAAAAAGGTTATCGCCCGGCTCGCCTCTTCGTGGCGGCCATGGTGGTGTTCAACCTCGGGACACTGGTCATCCTGCCGGCGCTGTTGGGGCTGACCCTGATCGAACCCCATGGCCTGCTCACCACCTTGCTGCTGGTCATCTGCATCAGCGGCCTGCTGATGAGCATTGCATTGAGCGAGCGCCAGCGCCGCATCACCGAAGACCGTTTCAGCATCAGTCGTGACCTGGCGGCCAGCAACGCCGAGATCAACGCCAAGGCAGAGTTCCTGGCGAAGATCAGCCATGAAATCCGCACCCCGATGAACGGTGTCCTCGGCATGACCGAGCTGCTGCTGGGCACGCCGCTTTCGGTCAAGCAACGCGACTATGTGCAGACGATCCACAGCGCGGGCAACGAGCTGCTGACACTGATCAACGAAATTCTCGACATCTCCAGACTCGAGTCCGGGCAGATCGAGCTGGACGATGTGCAGTTCGACCTCAACGCGCTGATCGAAGACTGCCTGAACATCTTCCGCGCCAAGGCCGAGCAGCAAAACGTCGAGCTGATCAGCTTCATCCAGCCGCAAGTGCCGCGGGTGATCAGCGGTGACCCCACACGCCTGCGCCAGACGCTGTTGAGCCTGCTTGAAAACGCCCTGAAAAAAACCGATGAGGGCGAAATCCTGATCGTCGTGGCGCTCGACGAGCGCAACACCAAGCCACGCCTGCGTATCGCCGTGCAGGACAGCGGCGAGCCCATGAACGCCGAAGAACGCGACGCCCTGATGCACGCCGAACTGCACAGCCGGCATTTCCTTTCGGCCACCCACCTGGGCGGCAACCTGGGGCTGGTGATTGCCCGCCAGCTGATCCGCTTGATGCAGGGGGAATTCGGGATCAAGAGTGGCAGCAACCAGGGCAGCACCCTGTGGCTGACCCTGCCGCTGGACCCGGATCGCCTCGAACACCCGACCTCCGACCTCGACGGCCCGCTGCAAGGTGCGCGGGTATTGGTGGTGGACGATAATGAAACCTGTCGCAAGGTGCTGGTGCAGCAATGCAGCGCCTGGGGCCTGAATGTCAGCGCCGCGCCTTCCGGCAAGGAGGCACTCGCACTGCTGCGCACCAAGGCTCATTTGCGCGATTACTTCGATGTGGTCCTGCTGGACCAGAACATGCCCGGCATGACCGGCATGCAACTGGCGGCCAAGATCAAGGAAGACCCGAGCCTGAACCATGACATCCTGCTGATCATGCTCACAGGCATCAGCAACGCACCGAGCAAGATCATCGCGCGCAACTCCGGGATCAAGCGCATCCTCGCCAAACCGGTGGCCGGCTACACCCTCAAGACCACACTGGCCGACGAACTGACCCAACGCAACAACGGTCTCGTCGCCACCCACCCAGTGCAAAGCGATCCGGCCCTGCCGGTCAAGGTCCCCTGCGACTTCCGCATTCTGGTGGCCGAAGACAACAGCATTTCGACCAAGGTGATCCGCGGCATGCTGAGCAAGCTCAACCTGCAACCGGATACCGCCTGCAACGGCGAAGAAGCCTTGCAGGCGATGAAGGCCCAACGCTACGACCTGGTGCTGATGGACTGCGAAATGCCCATCCTCGATGGCTTTTCGGCTACCCAGCAGCTGCGCGCCTGGGAAGTCGGCAACCAGCGGACTCGCACCCCTGTGGTGGCGTTGACCGCCCATATCCTTGCCGAACACAAAGAGCGTGCGCGCCAGGCCGGCATGGACGGACACATGGCCAAGCCGGTGGAACTGTCGCAGTTGCGCGAACTGATCGAGCATTGGGTCGCCCAGCGTGACCAGCAGAATCGCACAACGACCCAAACGTCCTGAGCCGACAGACTTCGCAACCCCTGATAGACTCCCACTCGAATTCCCTCGCCAGTGAGCCCGGCACCATGCTCCATGTGTTGTTCAGCGTTTATCTGAAGATGCTGGTGCTCTACAGCCCATTCTTCGTGTTGTCCTGCTTCATCAGTCTGACCCGTGGTTATTCGCGCAAGGAACAACGACGGCTGGCCTGGAAAGTAGCGGTCGCTACCCTGGTCTCCAGTGTTCTGTTGTACTTGTTCGGCCGAGTGATTTTCACTGTCTTCGGCATTACCGTGGATGCCTTTCGCATCGGCGCCGGCAGTGTCCTGTTCATCTCCGCACTAGGGATGGCGCAAGGTAAATCGGCGGTACAGACCGACAACGTGCAGCAGGATGTGACCATCGTCCCGCTGACCATTCCGCTGACGGTCGGCCCCGGCACCATCGGCGCCTTGCTGGTGATGGGCGTGAGCCAGCCGCACTGGGACGACAAGCTCACTGCCATTGTCAGCATTGCCCTGGCCAGTTTCACCGTGGGCGTGGTGCTGTTTTTGTCCGGTCGTATCGAGCGCATTCTTGGCGACCAGGGGCTGCAGATCGTCAGCCGCTTGATGGGGTTGTTCGTGTGTGCACTGGCGGCGCAGATCATCTTCACCGGGGTGAAGGGTTATCTGGTGCCTTAAAGCACGTTTACCCAATTCCAAAAACAAGGCCCTGTGTGTCAATCACAGGGCCTTGTCTTTTATTGCGTGCAAAGCTTTCAATCAGGACTGGAGTTTGCGCACGAACACCTTGTTCGAATAAGCCTCGATTTTCTCGTGAACCCGTTTACGGTAGTTTTCAAACGCCCGTCGGTCGAACACAAACACCCCGCCATCGGGAATGATCTCCAGCACTCGATCGAACTCACTCCACAGGAAAAAGTCGCTTTCCATCACGGTCGCGCTGTAGCGCAAGCCAAGCAGGCAGACGACCACTTCACCCGAAGCGAGCCGCTCGCAAGGCGCGCATTTGAGGATACCCGAGCCGCCATTGGCAACATTGCTGCGAAAGAAATCCCAGGCAAACTCATCCAGCCGCAACGCCTTAAAGGTGTCCTCGAAGAGCTGGCCTAGGCGCTCCACGCCCAAGCGACCCATCACACTGTAACTGGCGCTGAGCAATTGACGGACACTCGTGACCAGGATCGGATCGGTCGGAACGATGGTCTTGAGCGAGTATCCCGCCTTGAGCAATCGCCCTTGAAAATAATCGAACCAGATTTTCTTCGAGACCTTGCCCGGATACTTTTCGTTAGCGGCCAACTCTGCGTACAGCAAACAGTCCTGTATATCCTGTTGATCTTGCGGACTCACACCTTGTGTAAAAGACAACAGACAGCCACCCACTACGGTGGCATTGACAGTTGCAGACATATTTACCACTCACAGTCAGCGCTTGAAACCGGCATTACCGATAAAAAGCCAGCCTCACTGCCCTGTTAATTGTTTGAAAAGGCCATCGGCAAACTTGTCGTTATACTCGTATATCGTATTCTTCTTTCGCTCGAATGCACGCCGATTAAAATTGCGCACACCCGCTCCCTGAAAAATCTGCACCCCTTGGGTCTTGTAAGTCACGAATAAGAAGTTGCCGTTGTATTCCTTGTCCACCAAGTCCAGGCCACCCATCAACATGGACATGCCGCCGTCAGCCGTCGTAATGCAAGGCACAGCCTTGAAGCTGACGACATCGTTTTTCTTGCTGCCGGCATCGACAATCTTCAGTGCGTCCTTATCGCCCTTAAGCTTGCTGAAACCCGATGCCACCAGGTTCAGGACGCTGCTTGCTCCACCAGAAACAACGGTCTCAAGCACTTGCAAAATCGCTTCATTCATCGTGATGGTGAGCTGTTTGCTGACGTATTTCTTGTAGGTGTAGCTTTGCGTCACCCAGCCCAGCGACAACAATGCCTCGTTGTACATCCGGTAGCGTTCTTCGTTGCTGGCTCCCTGGGGCAGTCGATTCCGGACCACTGCTTCGGCAAACTGCTGGCACTCCAGCGCAGCCTGCCTGTCGTCCTCCGAAAGCGCCTGTTCGAAGACCACCAGCGAGGGTCCTACTACCGAAGTCCCTACACCTTGCGCCGACGAATCACTCGATGCCGTCTCCAGGATCGAGGTGGAACGCTTGGTCCGCCGCCCTGGCGCGACGTTTTGCAGTTCTGCCGCAATGCCTTC
This sequence comes from Pseudomonas sp. KH_046_1, assembly GCF_057839025.1. Classification (NCBI taxonomy): domain Bacteria; kingdom Pseudomonadati; phylum Pseudomonadota; class Gammaproteobacteria; order Pseudomonadales; family Pseudomonadaceae; genus Pseudomonas; species Pseudomonas sp. KH_046_1. The sequence goes on along the minus strand of NZ_CM174481.1, from coordinate 700,698 downwards.
GAAGTACTTATCCTGCATCGCATCATCAAATGCCATTTGAGTAACTGGTTGAATACTTATATCGCTCATTTAAATCTCCATTTAATTAACTTGCCACTCCATGCGACAACCTCAAACTAAAACAAAACACCGCCCCATTCAAAACAAAAACACTTAAAACTTATTTCAAATAGCAAGCATCAAAAAACCCACGACAACTTTCATTGACCATGGGCTAATCGTTAGTTTGTATTTTTTGAAACAGCGGCCCGGAAAACCAGGCCGCTACAACTCAGGATACTGGTTTACTGCCATACCAGCGTGGCGTGTAGACCCACTCCCCGCCGCCAGTGCGTGGAAAAACGCAGGTCAGGGATGAACCGATCAACACCATGGTGCGCATGTCGACCTGATCCGGGGTCAACTGGCCAAGGGTGGTGACCCGCAGCGTCTGCCCCGGACGCCCGATGTCCCGGCCCAACACCACAGGAGTCTCAGGCACACGGTGCCGGGCGACGATGTCCAGCGCCTGGCCCAGTTGCCATGGCCGCGAACGGGAAATCGGGTTGTAAAAGGCCAAGGCCAGATCGGCTTGAGCGGCCAGGTCCAGGCGTTTCTCGATGATTGCCCAGGGCTTGAGGTTATCCGACAGCGACAGCACACAGAAGTCATGCCCCAGCGGCGCACCTGCCTGGGCGGCTGTCGCCAGCGAGGCGGAAACCCCCGGCAAAATCTCGAGATCAACGTTATGCCAATGGGCGTCGCTGGATTCATGCAACGCTTCCAGCACCGCCGCTGCCATGGCGAACACCCCCGGATCACCTGAAGAAACCACCACCACCGAACGCCCTTGGGCCGCCAGTTCGAAAGCGTGACGGGCGCGCTGCATCTCTTCGCGGTTGTCCGTGCAATGCAACACCTGATCGGCGCGAAACGGCCCGGCCATGCGCACGTAGGTTTCGTAGCCCAGCACGTCGGTTGCCCGGGCCAGTTCAGCCTTCACGGCCGGCACCATCAGCTCGGCAGCACCCGGCCCGAGGCCGATCACCGCCAGGCGTCCGCGAGGGTGGCCGATCTGCAACGGGTCCAGCGGTTGCTCTGCTACCGCAATGGCAACAGTGTCGTTCCCAAACATGGAAACGGGTTGGCCCACGGCAGTACGCAGACGTTCTCCAAGGCCCTCCTCAGCGTGACCAAAGCGCAACGGCACGCCCAATTCAAGCGCAGCTTCGCGCAACGCCGCGCTGGCCATCTCGGTGTCGGCGGCCAACAGGCAGGCCAGCGACTGCACGGCGATTCTTGCCTGATGCAACGCCTCCCGCACCACCTCCACGACGTTCACCAGACCAGCGTCCACGGCGACCACCACATTGCGCGGGTAGATCAACAATTCGTTGGCCGCGGGTGTCCGTTCGACATGACCGACATGCACCGCCAGTCGAGCCTGCGCATCTTCGGGCAACTGCGCCTGCGCCAGCCACGGAGCCTCACCCTCGATGCGCACGGTTTCGCCGGCGAGCAAATCGGAAACGAACCGCTTGCCCAGTTCCAGATCGCCAAGGGCATAACCGCTGGGCGGGTTGAGCAGGCACGTGCCGAAACGCAACTCGCCGCTGGTGGTGATCGCCGCGGCGACTTCAAGCACGGCGGCAATCTCCCGCGCCATCACATTCACCCCACCGAGACCGCCCAATAGTGGAACCACGGCACTGCCGTCTTCAGCCACCGCCAATACCGGTGGCTCGGCGCCCTTTTCCAGCAACAGGGGCGCCAGCGTGCGGATCACGATCCCCGCCGCGCACAGGGCAATGATCGGTGTGCCCTGTTGATAGAGCTCGCGCAGGGTCGCGCCGAATTCGTGATAGGCCCGATCCGCGCCTTCGACCCGTTCGGCCAGGCCATGGATAAGGGCTGCAGGGTACACCTGCTGAATGCTGCGTGCGGTAGCGAGGCTGCCATTGCCGAGAATGACAATCGCCGGAACTGGACGGGTCATCAGCCTTGCCACCTTTCACCGGGAACGATGATCAGCGAGAAATACGGCGAGGACATCGGCTCGACCTGATCCAGCGACACGATCTTCTGATTGGCCATGGTTGCGCGCTCGACGTACAACGCACGTTCGGCCAGGCCGAGTTCCTCCAGCACCTGGCGAACCTTGGGAAAGTTGCGCCCCAGTTTCATGATGACGGCCGCATCGGCATCGGCCAGGCGACGCTTGAGTTCGTCGTGCGGCAGCACACCGGACAAAACCGACAGACTCTGATTGCGATACACCAGCGGCGCACCGAGCACCGAGGCCCCGCCGAGCATCGAGCACACGCCCGGCACGACTTCGGCCTGATAACGCTCAGCGAGCCGGTCGTGCAGGTACATGTAGGAGCCGTAGAAGAACGGATCGCCCTCGCAGATCACCGCCACGTCGCGACCGGCATCGAGATGCGTCGCCAGTTCGTCGGCGGCGTCATCGTAGAAGTCGCTGATCACTTGCTCGTAGGATAACGGCGCCGGCAACGCCTCGGTGGTCACTGGATATACCAGCGGCAACAGATTCTGCACTTCCTGCAGATGCTCTTCGATGATGCCGAAGGCGTTGCCTTTCTTGCCCTTGGCCACGAAATACGCCACCACCGGCGACTCGCGCAGCAAACGCAGAGCCTTGATGGTAATCAGTTCCGGATCACCGGGGCCGACGCCGAGGCCGATCAAACGTCCAGGTTGCTGCATCATTCGATCTCCGTGGCGAGGGCATTGACGGCAGCGGCGGCCATGGCGCTACCGCCCAGGCGACCCTGCATGATGACAAAAGGCACGCCACGGCTATCCGCCGCCAGCGCTGCCTTGGATTCGGCGGCACCGACGAAGCCCACTGGAAAACCGAGGATCAGCGCCGGTTTCGGTGCTCCGGCGTCGAGCATTTCCAGCAGGTAAAACAGTGCCGTCGGGGCGTTGCCGATGACCACCACGCTGCCTTCGAGGTGCGGACGCCACAGTTCCAGCGCAGCGGCTGAGCGAGTGTTACCCAATTCACGCGCCAGTTCCGGAACACTCTCGTCGCGCAAGGTGCAGATCACCGGATTGTTCGCCGGCAACCGTGCGCGGGTCACGCCTTCGGAGACCATCCGCGCATCGCACAGAATCGGCGCGCCGGCCGCCAGCGCATCACGCCCGGCCTTGCCCGCCCCTTCGGAAAACTGCAAACCGTCGATGGCCTCGACCATGCCGCAGGCGTGAATCACACGGACCGCGAGTTTCTCCAGATCGGCCGGGATTCGGTCAAGGTTGGCCTCAGCGCGAATGATCGCGAAGGAGTTGCGATAGATCTCCTGACCGTCGCGGATGTAATCAAGCATCAAGGGGGCTCCGTGAGCGGGCGTCGAGCAGGGCCGCGACCGCTTCAATAGTAAGGTTGCGTGCGTGCAGCGCGCCGAAGCCCGGCTGCGCTGCATCGCGAAAATAGAGATCGTAGTGACCGTGGGCGACGGCCAGTAATGTGACGGGCGCCGTATGTGCAGCGGCGCAGGAACGCGGGCAACCGCTCAGGTGCATGTTCAGCGCCGGTCCATGGCGGTGCAGCAGTGTGGCCAGTTGCAGGGCATCGCCCTTGGTCTCGGCCACCCCCTTGGCGCAACCGCTGGAACCGGTGCAGGCGATCAGCCGGGACAATGGCTGACCGGCTTCACATGACAAGCCCAGACGTTGCAAACGCCGTATGACTTCGGCGGCGTTTTCCATGCGGACATTGGGCAGCAGCAGGCTTTGCCAGGGTGTGAAGCGCAGACTGGAATCACCGAACTCGCGCGCCAGTTGTGCCACCCCCCGCAGCATCGCCGGATCGAGCCGCCCCAGCGGCGGGACGGCTCCCACATAGACAACACCGGACTCGGCCTGGGGATGGGCACCCAGGTGCAAATCACTGGAACCCGAAACCCGCTGCCAACCGACAACAGCTTGCAGCGGCACTCGCTCGGCCAGTCGAAGCACAATGCCCTCGATCGGGCACTCAGCCAACAAATGGCGCATCCGCGTCTGCTCGGGACACGCCAGTTCAAGGAACAACTCAAGGACCGCGACCACCAGCGCGTGCCCGTCAGCCAGTGCAACCGAACCGGCGGGGCTGTCCGTCGGGCATCCCGCCAGACCGAACGCCAGCCGTTGCTCGCCGTCTTGTTCAAACGCCGAGAGCCACAGGTCATGGGGATGCTCGAGCATCGTCAGGTCTTCGCCACCATCGAGTTGCACGGCGAACTTGGCACTGAGGTCGTGGAACGCTTCCTGGCTTTGCAGTGTGGCGAGAATCTGTCCGGCCAGCGGGCGAGTGTCGAACAGCATGCGCCGATCGATCCCGGCGCCGGGGCTGAGCATCAGGTTGCGCACATCGTCGCCAGCCGCCGTGCGCGGCCCCAGATCGGCGGCCAGCAGGCTATCGATCAACGCCGCTTGCTCATCGCCAATGCCACGGATCTGCAGATTGGCCCGGTTGGTCGCCTCGATCGCTCCGCTGGCGTAACGCTCGGCCGCAGACGCTACGGCGTCGCCCTGGTCGCTGCTGATCGAACCACCGTCCAACTTGATCCGGCAGATACCGCCATCCAGTGCCGGGACAATACGCAGCAACCCCGGACAGGCCGAGGGGCGTAAGGCAGTGGACAGTGGACGTTCGTTCAAGGCGGACCCGTTCAGGTGGCGAGGCAGTTCACGGCGAAAGTGCGCGGTATTATGCCTGCTTTACTTCGCTGCATGAAAAGACTCCGGTCGGGAAGACAAGGCAGTCAGCTCAAGGAACCCGCGCTATCATGCCGCCCAACAACGTTGAACGCGTGATTGAGGAATGGCATGGCACCCTGGCTGACGGTAGTAGGCATCGGCGAAGACGGTTTCAAGGGCCTGGGCAAGAACGCCCGGCATGCGTTGTTGTGCGCCGCGAAAATCTTCGGCGGCCAACGACACCTGGATTTGCTCCCGCCGTGCATACGCGGCGAGCGCCAGCCGTGGCCGAGCCCCTTCTGCCTTGAGTCGCTGCTGTCGCACCGTGGCGAGCCCGTTTGCGTCCTGGCCAGTGGCGATCCGATGTTTTTCGGCGTCGGCGCCAGCCTCGCCCGGCAACTCCCCGCGGCCGAGATGCTCACGCTTCCTGCGCCGTCCTCCTGCTCACTGGCCGCGGCGCGAATGGGTTGGCCCTTGCAGGAAGTGGTCATGTTGTCGGTGGTTGCCCGCCCCGTCGCCGCACTCAACGCGCAATTGTCCAGTGGCGTGCGCTTGCTGGTGTTGAGCAACGACGGCCGCAGCCCCGCCCCCATCGCTGCACTGTTGCGCGAACGTGGCTTCGGTCCGAGCCGAATAACCGTGCTCGAACATTTGGGCGGTGAAGCCGAACGTCGCATCGATGGCACCGCCAGCGACTGGGCCGATCCTGTGATCGCCGACCTGAACCTGATCGCCATCGAGTGCATCGCCGAGCCGAACACGCTGCGCCTGTCGCGACTGGCCGGTCTGCCGGACTCGGCGTTCCAGCACGACGGCCAATTGACCAAACGCGATGTGCGCGCCATCACCCTCGCGCGCCTGGCCCCGGTCCCTGGCGAACTGTTGTGGGACGTCGGCGCCGGCAGTGGCTCGATCGGCATCGAATGGATGCGCGCCCACCCCGGTTGCCGCGCACTGGCCATCGAGGCGGATGCGGGCCGACAAGCGTTGATCGAACATAACCGCGATGCCCTCGGCGTTCCCGGCCTGCAACTGGTTCGCGGCAGCGCGCCACAGGCATTGGCCGGACTGGAGCGGCCGGATGCGATATTCATTGGCGGCGGTGTCACCCGCGAAGGCGTGCTCGATACCTGTTGGGCCGAACTCAAACCCGGCGGCCGGCTGATTGCCAACGCAGTCACCCTGCAAAGTGAAATGACCCTGATGGCCTGGCGCGAGCAACACGGCGGGGAGTTGACCCGCATTCATATCGCCCAGGCACAACCGCTGGGCGACTTCGACACCTGGCGCCAGGCCTTGCCGATTACCTTGCTGGACGTGACGAAACCCTTCGATGCGTGACGAAACCGCCGAACAACCCGCCCCCCTGCGCAGTGGCCTGACCACCGGCAGTTGCGCCACGGCCACCAGCCTCGCCGCCGCGCGTCTGCTGCTGGCTGGCACATCGGCCGATGCGGTGGAAATCGAGTTGCCCAAGGGCAAACAGGTGCAGATGCGCCTGGAGTTTTGCCGCCTCACCGAGGACGGCGCCGAAGCGGGAACCCTCAAGGACGCCGGTGACGATCCGGACGTGACCCACGGTGCCCTGCTCTACTCCCAGGTGCGCCTGAGCAGCGAACCGGGGACTCGCTTCAAGGCCGGTCGCGGCGTCGGCACCGTGACCCGGCCCGGGCTGGTGCTGGGTGTCGGCGAGCCCGCGATCAACCCGGTGCCGCGCAAAATGATCAGCGAACACTTGGCCCGACTGGCCGACGAACTCGGCTACAGCGGCGGCTTCGAGGTCACGGTCAATGTCGAGAACGGCGAGGCACTGGCACTGAAGACCATGAACCCGCGCCTGGGCATTCTTGGCGGTCTGTCGATCCTCGGCACCAGTGGCATCGTCCGGCCGTTTTCCTGTGCGGCCTACATCGCCTCGATCCACCAGGGCATCGACGTGGCGAAAACCAACGGTTACCTGCACATCGCCGCCTGCACCGGCAACGCCAGTGAAGACACCATGCGCCGGGTCTACAATCTGCCGGAAATCGCCCTGATCGAAATGGGCGACTTCGTTGGCGCCGTGCTCAAGCACCTGCGCAAAGTACCCGTGGATAAACTCAGCCTGTGCGGTGGTTTCGGCAAGATCAGCAAACTGGCGGCCGGGCACATGGATTTGCACAGTCGCCATTCGAGCATTGACCTGCCGCAACTGGCGCTGTGGGCGGCGCAGGTCGGCGCCGATGCGGCACTGCAGCAGAATATTCGCGAGGCCAACACCAGCCAGCAGGCACTGGCCATGGCCGCCGCAGCCGGGGTCGCTCTGGGTGATGCAGTCTGTCAGCACGCCCTGGACTTTGCCCGTAGCGTGGTGCCGGCGCAGGTTCAGGTGGAAGTCTTCGCCATCGATCGCCAGGGCGGAATCGTTGGCCATGCCGGAGCATTTCAATGAAGCGCATCCTGTTGCTCGGCGGCGTGACCGAAGCCATGGCCATTGCCCGCACGCTGGGACCGCAACATATCTACAGCCTGGCCGGTGTCGGTCGGGTGCCGACGGATCTGCAATGCCGGGTTCGCGTCGGCGGCTACGGTGGTGCCGAGGGTCTGGCGCAATTTATTCGCGATGAAGGCATCGATCTGCTGCTCGACGCCACTCACCCCTACGCCGCCCAAATCAGCCAGAACGCCGCGACCGCCGCGCGCTTGAGCGGCATTCCCTGCTGGGCGTTACGGCGTCCGGCCTGGCAAGCCCAGGCGGGTGATGACTGGCGGGAAGTCAGCGATTGGGCCGGACTGATCGAAGCCCTGAAGCCCTTCCGTCGCCCGCTGTTCACCCTCGGTCGCGAGCCCCTGCAACACCTGAACGAAATTCCTGCGGAGCAATTCTGGACCCTGCGCGCACTGGATGTGTACCCGGGCAACGAGCGCTGCGAAGTGATCGGCGCACGGGGACCCTTCCTGATCGACGATGAACGTGGGTTGTTCGAACGGCGAAACATCGATGTGCTGATCAGCAAGAACAGCGGCAGCACGGCGACCGAGCCGAAGCTGGAAGTGGCGCGTGAACGTGGTGTGCCGGTGATTGTCTTGAAACGACCGGTGTTGCCGGGGGTTGATTGGGAGTTCCTGACGCCTGAGGAAACACTTGGCGCGTTGTCGATCTTCGTTCATTAGGTCAGGATTATCGGCTTGCATGATAAGTAACCTATTTGTTACCGTCAGGGCCGCCTGTGATCACACTCGAAGAATACGTACAGGAAAACGAAACCAGCCCCTTTGGTCGCTGGTTTTCCAACTTGAATGCGCAGGCCGCGCTTAAGGTATCTACCGAGTTGCTGCGCCTTGAGTTAGGAAACACATCAAACATCAAGTGGTTCGACGGGTTTGGCGAGTACCGGATAAATTGGGGCCCGGGCTATAGAATCTATCTCGTTCAAGAAGGGAAACACCTGATCATCCTTTTTGGTGGCGGTGACAAGTCCACACAAAAAACTGACATCAAGCAGGCGAAAGTACTGATAGCCGAGTTTCGATCCCGAAAAAAGACCGAACGACACCGGAGATAACGTCATGGCGCTCACCCGAAGCTACAAACACACCATTGCCGAGCGTGCCCAACGTGATCCCGAGTTCGCCCAGGCACTGTTGGATGAGGCTGCTACTCTGTTTCTTAACGGCGAACCCGAATTGGCGCGGATCATCCTGCGCGACCTCATCAACGCCACCGTTGGTTTTGAAGAACTGGCAAAGGAAACGGCAAAGCCCAGCAAAAGCCTCCATCGAATGTTGTCCGCCAAAGGCAACCCAAGCATGGACAACCTGGCTGCAATATTCGCCGTAATTCGCGCTACGCTTGGAGTAGAAATACAAGTACATGCAGTACGTGCGCACTGAGCTGACGTCTTTTTGCTGCGACACCAAACCGCACGCCGCCTTTTTACTTATCGGCCCTGATCAGGCTAAATAGCCCGCGCCTGATCGCCCACCCAAACGGATTTTGTCCCATGTCCCGACAACGGCTCGCAATTGCCTGGATAGCCTGCTTCGCAGTGCTGTTCAACATGCTCGCCATGCCGATGTCCGGAGCGATGGCGCAAACGGCGAAGTCACCTGCCGAACAGTTGTTGTGGGGCAGTTTCTGCAGCGCCAGTGGCACCAGGATGGTGGCGATTTCCATCGGGGACCTTGAACAGAAAGCCCCGCAAAACGACGATCATTCCAACATGCAGCATTGCTGGTGCTGCTCCGGTTCTGCGCCATTGGTGGCGTTACCGGGGCATTCGCCACAGCTGTATTTCGCGCACTTCGAATCCAACCGAAGCCTGCCCGCCACCTCCCTCGAAAGCCCGTCGCCGCGCCAGCAATGGCCGAGCCTCAACCCCCGCGCGTCCCCTCTGGTGTGATTTTTTCTCGCAATTGACTGCGTTTTAAATCGTTCCGGAGAACTGCCATGTTGAACAAACTCATCGTTCTGGCTGCGTTGCTGCTGCCTGCCTGCTTTGCCAATGCCCACGAATACAAGGTCGGCACACTGGAAATCGCTCATCCGTGGTCCCAGGAGTTGCCACCCAATGCGCCCACCGTTGCGGCGTATTTCGTGATCGACAATGAAGGCAAGACCGCCGACCGCCTGCTCAGCGTCGACACCCCCATTGCGGGCGAAGCGCAATTGCATGAGCACGTGATGCAAGGCGACATGATGAAAATGCAGCACGTACCGAGCGTGGAAGTGCCCGCCGGAGGCGAGGTCACTTTCGCGCCGATGGCCTATCACGTGATGTTGCTGGGCCTCAAGGACCGCAGCCTGCTTGTTGACGGCAAGCGTTTCCCCATGACGCTGCACTTCGAGAAGTCCGGTGACGTGACGGTCGAAGTCGCGGTGCAGAAGCAGGCGCCGGACGCCATGCAAGAACACAAGCACGCGCAATAACCTCCTGCGCTGAATACGCCTATGCGCCCGCTTAGCGCCAGGTCATCCAGGTCACGCAATCAGGCATTGAGCCTGACACGCGGCAGCTGGATCAGCCTGTTCGCCATGCTGATGATCTTTATCGGTCCACTGATTTCTCAGTCGATGCCGATGGATTCGCGCGCCATGTCGATGACCATGCCTGCGGGTATGAGCATGGACATGTCGGCGATGGAGCATGCCGACCATGCCACGCAAGCCACCGCCGAGCATTGCCCGCCAGCCCCCGGGCACCATGTGCTATGGGAAAAGTGCGGCTATTGCAGCCTGCTGTTCAATTGCCCGGCGCTGACCGGTGGCGTGTCTTTCGCCAACTTCGTCATCCCGCCCGTCAATACCTTCACCACACCCTCTGCGCGCCAGGGCCATGCCCGGCAAACCTTCTTCCCCGGCGCCCGTACCCGCGCCCCGCCCATCGTCGCGTAAACACTCACTTCTGATTTCGCACGGTCCGCAAGACAGCCAACGCTCACTCCCACATGGATTGTGCAGGCTGCCGGCCGTGTCGTTTACGACTGTTCGATGGAAATTGTCATGTCCAGGTTTTCCGCTGTCCCGTGCTTGAGCCCTGCCCAAGCCTCTTTTGCCCTGAACGAATCCAGCGCTCGTTTCAGGCACGCCACCGCGATCCTGTGCGGTGCTTTGCTGGCGCCTTCTGCGCTGGCCGATGAACACTCCGGTCACACTGAAGAACTGAGCCCGACAGTGATTACCGCCGTTGCGCCCAGTTCTCCATTGACCATCGTCACCAATCCCAAGGACCCGCGCCAACCGGTGCCGGCCAGCGATGGCGCCGATTACCTGAAAACCATCCCCGGCTTTGCCATGGTGCGCAACGGCGGCACCAATGGTGACCCGGTGCTGCGCGGCATGTTCGGTTCGCGGCTGAACATCCTCACCAACGGTGGCATGATGCTCGGTGCCTGCCCGGGCCGGATGGATGCCCCGACTTCCTACATCTCGCCGGAAACCTACGACAAACTCACCGTAATCAAGGGCCCGCAAACCGTGCTGTGGGGGCCTGGCTCTTCGGCCGGGACCATTCTGTTCGACCGCGAGCCGGAGCACTTCGGCGAACTCGGCACACGGGTCAACGCCAGCGTGCTGGCCGGCTCCTACGGCCGCTTCGACAAACTGGTGGACGCCGCAGCCGGCGGTCAGTCGGGTTACGTGCGGGTCATCGGCAACACCGCGCACTCCGACGACTACCAGGACGGCAACAACGACACAGTGGCGTCGCGCTACGACAAATGGAACGGCGACGTGGCCGTCGGCTGGACGCCGAATACAGACACCTTGCTGGAACTGACCGCCGGCCGTGGCGATGGTGAAGCCCGCTACGCCGGGCGCGGCATGGACGGTTCGCAGTTCCTGCGTGAAAGCCTCGGCCTGCGGTTCGAGCAGTCCAATATCGGCGAGGTGCTGGACAAGGTCGAAGCGCAGATCTACTACAACTACGCCGACCACGTGATGGACAACTACACCCTGCGCACGCCGTCCGGTACCGGGATGATGGCCGGCCCCATGGCCTCCAACGTCGACCGCCGCACCCTCGGCGCCCGGGTCAAGGCCACCTGGCGCTGGGCTGATGTGCAGCTGATCAGCGGTATCGACGCGCAGACCAACGAACATCGCCAGCGCGGCGCCATGGGCGTCGACACCTACAAGAACCTGCCGTACACCAAGGATGCCGACTTCCATAACTACGGTGTGTTCGGCGAACTGACCTGGTACGCCGCCGACCGTGACCGCCTGATCAGCGGCGCACGCCTGGACCGCGCCTCGGCCAAGGATTTTCGGCAGACCATCGGCTCGGGCATGATGACCCGCCCGAATCCGACCGCCGACGACACCCGCGCCGATACCCTGCCGAGCGGTTTCATCCGCTACGAGCATGACCTGGCCGACAGCCCGACCACCTTGTATGCCGGCCTCGGTCACACCCAGCGGTTCCCGGATTACTGGGAGCTGTTTTCACCCAAGTCCGGCCCCGCCGGTTCGGTGAATGCCTTCGATTCGATCAAGCCGGAAAAAACCACCCAGCTCGATTTTGGCCTGCAATACAAGACCGAAGACCTCGAAGCCTGGGCCTCGGCTTACGTCGGGCAGGTGCGCGATTACATCCTGTTCAACTACACCCCGACAATGATGGGTACGACCTCGCAAGCCGAAAACATCGACGCGCGAATCATGGGCGGTGAACTGGGGGCCGCTTACGACTTCACCGACAACTGGAAAGCCGACGCGACCCTGGCCTACGCCTGGGGCAAGAACAGCAGCGATGGCAGTGCATTGCCGCAGATGCCGCCGCTGGATGCCCGTTTCGGCCTGACCTACAGCGAAGACAACTGGAGCGCCGGCGCACTGTGGAGAGTGGTCGCCGCGCAAAACCGCATCGACCAGAACAAGGGCAACGTGGTCGGCAAGGACTTCGACAAAACGCCGGGCTTCGGCGTGTTCTCCCTCAACGGTGCCTATCGGATCAACAACAACTGGAAGGTCAGCAGCGGCGTCGACAACCTGTTCGGCAAGGCTTACGCCGAGCACTTGAACCTGGCCGGCAACGCCGGCTTCGGCTACCCGGCCAATGACCCGCAAGCCATCAAGGAGCCGGGGCGAACGCTCTGGACCAAGGTGGACATGAGTTTCTAAAAGCTTCGCGAGCAAGCTCGCTCCTACAGGGGAGCGAGCCTGCTCGCGGTCGGTTGCGCAGCAACCGCAAAACAAACAACTAAAAGATCCAGCCAAGCGGAGCACACGTGATGAAACAGCCCAAAGTGAATTTCTACAACCTGGCCTGGCGCTGGCATTTCTATGCCGGATTGTTCGTTGCGCCATTCATGGTGATGCTGGCCCTGACCGGCACCCTCTACCTGTTCAAACCGCAGCTCGACTCGCTGATGTACAGCAGCCTGCTCAACGTCCCGGCCGGTCATCACACCGTTCCGGCCGACGACCTGCTGACACGGGTGAAAACAGCTTATCCACAAGGCCAGGTCACCCAATACCTGCCACCGGTCAACGCCGAGCGCAGCGCGCAGTTTGTCGTGCTCAACGATGACAAGGAGCTGAACGTTTTCGTCGATCCGTACCACGGCGACATCCTCGGCGAGCAAGACGCCAAGAAGAACCTGCAAGCCATCGCCCGGTCGATTCACGGTGAGCTGATGATCGGCACCGTTGGCGATCGGCTGATCGAACTGGCCGCCGGTTGGGGCGTGGTGCTGGTGGTGTCCGGCATCTTCCTGTGGTGGCCGCGCGGTCAGGCGGCAGGCATCTTGTGGCCACGCCTGAACAGTCGTGGTCGCGTATTGTGGCGCGACCTGCACGCGGTCACCGGGTTCTGGGGCGCGTCCCTGCTGCTGGTGATGCTGCTCAGCGGCATGACCTGGACCGGCTTCTGGGGCAAGCAGTACGCCGAAGTGTGGAACGTGTTCCCGGCAGCCATGTGGGATGACGTGCCGAAGTCCGACGTCGAGGCGCGCAGCCTCAACACCGCCACCCGCCAGACCGTGCCGTGGGCCATGGAAAACACGCCAATGCCGATGTCCGGCGACCATGCCGAGCACATGGCCCACGACGGTGCAGCGGCCGGCCCGGCCTCGCCGACCATCCGCCTGCAGGACGTACAAAACATCGCCAGAGAGCGCAAGGTCGAACCGGGTTACAGCATCACCCTGCCGACCACTGCAACCGGCGTGTTCACCATCGCCCTGTTCGCCGACGACCCGCGCAATGACGCCACGCTGCACATCGATCAATACACCGGCAAGGTCCTGGCCGATGTACGTTTCGAGCACTACGGCACCGTCGCCCGCGCCACGGAAATCGGCGTGATGCTGCACGAAGGCAAGATGTTCGGCACCTTCAACCAGATCGTCGTGTTGCTGATCTGCCTGATGATTTTGCTCAGCGCGGTCAGCGGCGTGGTGATCTGGTGGAAGCGCCGCCCGCAAGGAAAACTCGGCGTGCCGCCGCTGCGCCACGACCTGCCGAAATGGAAAACCGCGATGGTGATCATGTTTGCCCTGGCGGTGGCCTTCCCGTTGGTGGGCGCTTCGCTGGTGGCGGTGTGGGTGCTGGATCGTGTGCTGCTGTCGCGCTTCACCCGGCAGACTGAGAGCGCCTCATCTTCATCATGAAACAGGCGAGATGCGCGGGGCGAAAGGCACTGTAAACTCCCCGCGCATCAACTCAGCCCCATCGCGAGCAAGCCCGCTCCCACAGGGATTGCATAAGACCTGTGGGAGCGGGCTTGCCCGCGATGGGGCCATCAGCATCACCTCAAGAGCCACTGCATGACCTCGCTGAACCTCACAAACCTCACCTGGTCCCCACTGGGTCACGGCCATTGCCATCATCAATTCCAGCTGCGTGACGCCTCGCTACAGGTGGCCGCCGGTGAGTTCGTCGGACTGATCGGCCCCAACGGCAGCGGCAAGACCAGCCTGTTGCGATGTGCCTGGCGCTTCAACAAACCGGAAAGCGGCGAGGTCAGACTCGATCACCAGAACGTCTGGAAACAATCCTCGCGCTGGTGCGCGCAACGCATCGCCGTTGTGTTGCAGGAATTCCCTGATGCCTTCGGCCTGACCGTCGAGGAAGTGGTCGCCATGGGCCGCACCCCGCATAAAGGCTTGTTCGATGGCGACACCTTTGAAGACCGCGACCTGATCAATCAGGCCCTGGAATCCGTCGGCCTCAAGGGCTTCGAAGACCACGGGTTCGTCACTCTCTCCGGTGGTGAAAAACAGCGAGTCATCCTCGCCCGCGCCCTGGCCCAGCAACCACAATTGCTGATCCTCGACGAGCCGACCAACCACCTCGACCCGCGTTACCAGCTTGAGCTTTTGCAGTTGGTCACGCGCTTGAACATCGGCACCCTGGCAAGCATCCACGACCTCAATCTGGCGGCGGCTTTTTGTGATCGGCTGTACGTGATCAATCATGGTCGTATCGTCGCCAGCGGCACGCCAAAAGAAGTCCTGACGGCTGCGCTGCTGCGCAATGTGTTCGGCGTCGAAGCACTGATCGATGAACACCCACTGCACGGCTACCCACGAATCACCTGGATAACCCAACCATGACTTTGCGTTCCCTGCTGCGCTGCTGCCTCCCTCTCGTGATGCTGCTGGGCTGCGCCCAGGCATTGGCCGAAGCCACCCGTTACCCGCTGACAATCAAAAGCTGCAACCGCGAAGTGACTTTCAAGCAGGCACCACAACACGCCCTCAGCCACGACATCAACATGACCCAGATGATGCTCGCCCTCGGCCTCAAACCGCAGATGGCCGGTTACAGCGGCATCAGTGGCTGGAAGGCCGTGACGCCCGAGATGCAGGGTATTCTCGAAGGCCTGCCGGAACTGGTGGCCAAGTACCCGTCGGTGGAAACCCTGCTCAATGCCAACGTCGATTTCTTCTTCGCCGGCTGGGACTACGGCATGCGTATCGGCGGCGATCTCACGCCACAAACCCTGCAACCGCTGGGCATCAATGTGTACGAGCTGAGCGAATCCTGCGCCTTCGTGATGAAGCGCCCGCCGGCCAGCCTCGAAGACACCTACAACGATCTGCGCAACCTCGGCAGAATCTTCGACGTACAGGACCGCGCCAATGCCCTGATCGCCGACATGCAGGCGCAAGTGGCGAATATTCGCAAAGACCTGCCCGCGGAAAAACCGCGGGTCTTCCTGTACGACAGCGGCGAAGACCGGGCCATGACCTCGGGGCGTCTGGGCATGCCGCAAGCACTGATCGACGCCGCTGGCGGACGCAATGTCCTGGAGGATGTCGACGCGAGCTGGACCCGGGTCAATTGGGAAACCGTGGTCGAGCGCAACCCGCAGGTGATCGTGATTGTCGACTACAGCGAAATCACTGCCGAACAGAAGATTCAGTTCCTGCTGAGCAACAAGGCCCTGCACTCGGTGGACGCGATCAAGCACCAGCGCTTCATCGTCATCCCTTACGTGCAGGCCACGCCGGGGATCGATAACGTGCTGGCGGTCGCCACCCTGGCCAAGGGTTTCCACGGCGAATGATCAACCGTCGCTACGCCCTGTTGCTGATCGCCCTCGGTACCCTGTTGCTGGTGTCGTGCGTGGTGTCCCTGGGTTTCGGCCCGGCACGGGTGCCGCTGGATGTGGTGTGGCGCATCCTGTTGCACAAACTGTTCGGTTTCGGTGTGCCGGACTGGAACCCTGGACAAGAGCATATCGTCTGGCTGATCCGCGTCCCGCGCATGCTGCTCGGCGCGTTGGTGGGCGCCGGCCTGGCGTTGATCGGCGCGGTGCTGCAAGCGGTCACGCGCAACCCGTTGGCTGACCCTCATCTACTCGGCGTGACTTCCGGTGCGACCTTGGGCGCAGTCATCGTGGTGCTGCATGTCGGTGAAATCGTTGGCCTGCTGACCTTGCCGATCGCGGCATTTATCGGTGCATTGCTGAGCATGCTGGTGGTGCTGATGATCGCCAGTCGCCAGGGTCGCCTCGACAGTGACCGCTTGCTGCTGTGTGGCGTGGCGGTGTCGTTCGTGATGATGGCGATTGCCAATTTGCTGCTGTTCATGGGCGACCATCGGTCCAGTTCGGCAGTGATGTTCTGGATGCTCGGCGGGCTCGGGTTGGCACGCTGGGAGCTGCTGGCGGTGCCGACAGCCAGTGTATTGCTCGGGCTGATGTTGCTGCTGGGCATGGCGCGACCGCTGAATGCACTGATGGCCGGTGAGCAGACGGCGGTGACCCTGGGCCTGAATGCACGCACCGTACGCCTGCGAGTGTTTCTGATTGCGTCATTGATGACCGGGGTGCTGGTGTCGATCAGTGGCTCGATCGGTTTTGTCGGGCTGATGGTGCCGCACATTGCACGGCGCCTGGCCGGCGCTGAACACCGAAAATTGTTGCCGGTGTGCGTGTTGCTCGGCAGCGTTTTTCTGGTTTGGGTCGACGTCGCCGCCCGGACACTGATCGCCCCCGAAGACTTGCCCATCGGTGTTGCCACTGCAGCAATTGGCGGGTTGTTCTTCATCGGCTTGATGCGCCGCCGCTAACAACTTGTTTACTCAGACAGGTAACTTATTCCAAGCCGCTCTCGCGTTGAAAAACATTGTCTCAAGTTAACCATGAACAACTTTACGAACAAATTTACACTCCGACCCGCGAGCGAACAAGTAACTGACTCCCGCACACTTTGATAAAGATAACTCCTACAACTTAACCGACATAATTCCTACAAAAGCGGAAAGAGGTAAAGATGTTCAAAAAGATTGTCACAACCTTCGCGTTCATTTCGGCCCCTGTATGGGCAGCCCCCCTCCCATTCAACGGTCCTGATTACAGCGGGCAGTACGCATGTACCGGCGTGGACAGCCACATTGGCGAATTCAGCGGCGTCATCCAAATGAAACTAAACGCCGAACAAAGCAGCGGCGAGTATAGCGCCTACAACTTTACGTTGATCCTGCCCGACCAGTCCCACTATGACGGGTTCGCCGCCGCCAACCTTAACTCCCTCGCCATGTACTTTGCCCACACGGATCCAGCGCTTAAAGACTACGGAGTTGGAATTGCAAAAATCACTTCAACCCCTGAAGGAGAAGTGTCCTTCAGCAAATACTATTACGGTCCAGAGTACGAAGGTGGTGGACATGGTTTTGAAACCTGCATTAAAAGCTGATTTGTTGCGCCGCTGACCTTGTGGGAGCGGGCTTGCTCGCGAATGCGGTGTTTCAGTTGCCATTCATGTTGTCTGACACACCCTCTTCGCGAGCAAGCCCGCTCCCACAATTGATCGATGCTACCCGCCCCAATCTGGCGCAGCTCTTCGCACCAACGCGCCAGACGCGATCCTTCATGGTGCGACATCAAACCGCTCAACCGCTCTAAAACGGCATTTCCCTGCCTTTTGCCGACCGGGCACAGCCCTTGCAAAACACACCTTCAGTAGTCCGCATCTGCCAACCAAGAAAACTCATAAGTTCATGGAGATCGCACAATGAAGCGTCGCAGTTTGATCAAGGCTTTCACACTCTCGGCAAGCATCGCCGCGATGGGCATGACCTGGACTGTCCAGGCCGCCGAGACCATCAAGGTCGGTATTCTGCATTCGTTGTCCGGAACCATGGCGATCTCCGAAACGTCGTTGAAAGACATGGCGCTGATGACCATCGACGAGATCAACGCCAAGGGCGGCGTGAACGGCAAGATGCTGGAGCCGGTGGTGGTCGACCCTGCCTCGAACTGGCCGCTGTTCGCCGAGAAAAGTCGTCAATTGCTGACCCAGGACAAGGTCGCCGTAGTGTTCGGTTGCTGGACTTCCGTGTCACGCAAATCGGTACTGCCGGTGTTCGAAGAACTCAACGGCCTGCTGTTCTACCCGGTGCAATACGAAGGCGAAGAAATGTCGCCGAACGTGTTCTACACCGGCGCGGCGCCGAACCAGCAGGCGATCCCTGCCGTTGAATACCTGATGAGTGAAGAAGGCGGCAGCGCCAAGCGCTACTTCCTGCTCGGCACCGACTACGTCTACCCGCGCACCACCAACAAGATCCTGCGTTCGTTCCTGCACTCCAAAGGCGTGGCCGACAAGGACATCGAAGAGGTCTATACCCCGTTCGGTCACAGCGACTACCAGACCATCGTCGCCAACATCAAGAAGTTCTCGGCCGGTGGCAAGACGGCGGTTATCTCCACCGTCAACGGCGACTCCAACGTGCCCTTCTATAAAGAACTGGCGAACCAGGGCCTGAAAGCCACCGACGTTCCGGTCGTGGCGTTCTCGGTCGGCGAAGAAGAACTGCGCGGCATCGACACCAAGCCACTGGTGGGCAACCTGGCGGCGTGGAACTACTTCGAATCGGTCGAGAACCCGGTGAACAAGAAATTCGTCGATGACTGGAAAGCCTACGCGAAGAAACACAACCTGCCGGGCGCCGACAAGGCGGTGACCAACGACCCGATGGAAGCCACTTACGTCGGTATCCACATGTGGGCGCAAGCGGCGGAAAAAGCCAAATCCACCGACGTCGACAAAGTCCGCGAAGCCCTGGCCGGCCAGACCTTTGCCGCGCCGTCCGGTTACACGCTGACCATGGACAAGACCAATCACCACCTGCACAAGCCGGTGATGATCGGCGAGATCCAGGCCGACGGTCAGTTCAACGTGGTGTGGCAGACCGATGGTCCGATCCGCGCCCAGCCGTGGAGCCCGTTCATTCCGGGCAACGACAAGAAACCGGAGTATGCGGTGAAGAGCAACTGAGCCATTGGGTGTCGGGCCCAAGCATTCGGGCCTGACACAAATTCCTGTGGGAGCGAGCCTGCTCGCGATGACGGCGGCACATTCAACATTTCTGTGACTGAACAACCGCTATCGCGAGCAGGCTCGCTCCCACAATGTCCGCGTCAAGGCGACTATCTATGCCCACCGCCCTTTATCGTCTCATCTTCGCCATCGCATTTTTACTGCCGATGGCCGTCCACGCCGGCGACGCCGAAGATTTCGTCGCCGCCAATCCCGTGCAGCAAGCCAGGCTGCTGGAAGCCTGGGCGGCGCAGCCCGATCCGGCCCGTATCGAATTGATCAACGCCCTGCAACAAGGCGAGTTGACCGTCGACGGCCAGCCGAAAACCCTGCGTCTGAACAACCGCCTGCGGGGTCTGATCGACACCGCGTTGGCCAGTCATCAATTGCTCGCCGCCGACGCAAAACTCCGTCTGAGTGCTGCGCAGCAACTACAGAAAAGTGCCAAGCCGGCGCAGTTGAAATTCCTCGACCAGCAGTTGGCGGGCGAAAAGGACGAGGGCGTTCACGCCGCCCTCAGTCTGGCCCTGGCGAATCTGCAACTGGTGGATGCCGACCCGGCCGTACGGCTGGCCGCTGTGCGCTTGCTCGGCGAAACCGGCGACCCGCTGGCCCGCACCCGCCTCGAAGGTTTGCTCGAACCTGGCGTTGAGGCCGATGCCAATGTACGCACGGCTGCCGAAACCAGCCTGGCTCAAGTCAAACGCAAACTGCTGGTCGGCGAGCTCCTGGGGCAGGCCTTCAGTGGCATGTCATTGGGTTCGATTCTGCTGCTCGCCGCCCTGGGGCTGGCAATCACCTTCGGCCTGCTCGGCGTGATCAACATGGCCCACGGCGAGATGCTGATGCTCGGCGCCTACTCGACCTATGTGGTGCAACTGATGTTCCAGCGCTTCGCACCGCAGGCCATCGAGTTCTATCCACTGATCGCGCTGCCCGTGGCGTTTTTCGTCACCGCGGCCATCGGCATGGCGCTGGAGCGCACGGTGATTCGCCACCTCTACGGCCGTCCGCTGGAAACCCTGCTCGCCACCTGGGGCATCAGCCTGATGCTGATTCAACTGGTTCGCCTGGTGTTCGGCGCGCAGAACGTCGAAGTGGCCAATCCGGCGTGGCTGTCGGGCGGCATTCAAGTGCTGCCGAACCTGGTGCTGCCGTACAACCGCATCGTCATCATTGCCTTTGCGCTGTTTGTGGTGGTGCTGACCTGGCTGCTGCTGAACAGGACTCGCCTGGGCCTGAATGTTCGCGCCGTCACCCAGAACCGCAACATGGCCGCCTGCTGCGGCGTACCCACCGGGCGCGTGGACATGCTCGCCTTCGGCCTCGGCTCGGGCATCGCCGGCCTCGGTGGCGTGGCCCTGAGCCAGATCGGCAACGTCGGCCCGGACCTCGGCCAGAGCTACATCATCGACTCGTTCCTGGTGGTGGTGCTCGGCGGTGTCGGTCAGTTGGCCGGTAGCGTGCTGGCGGCGTTCGGCCTGGGGATCGCCAACAAGATTCTCGAACCGCAGATCGGTGCCGTGCTCGGCAAGATCCTCATCCTCGCGCTGATCATTCTGTTCATCCAGAAGCGTCCGCAAGGCCTCTTCGCACTCAAAGGACGGGTGATCGACTGATGAACCAGCCCCTGCTCGTTACCGCGACCCAAAAAGCCGGCCCCAAAGTCTCGATTGCCGTCGGTGCAGTGATCCTCGTTCTGCTGTTGGCACTACCGCTGCTGTCGCTGTTATCGCCCGACAACACGCTGCACGTTTCGGCCTACACACTGACGCTGGTGGGCAAAATTCTTTGCTACGCCATCGTCGCACTGGCACTGGATCTGGTGTGGGGTTACGCCGGCCTGCTGTCCCTCGGCCACGGCCTGTTCTTCGCCCTCGGCGGCTATGCCATGGGCATGTACCTGATGCGTCAGGCCTCGGGCGATGGCTTGCCTGCATTCATGACCTTCCTGTCGTGGACCGAAATGCCGTGGTTCTGGACCGGCACCAGCAGCTTCCTCTGGACCCTGTGCCTGGTGGTTTTGGCACCGGGCTTGCTGGCCTTGGTGTTCGGCTTCTTCGCCTTCCGTTCGCGGATCAAGGGCGTGTACTTCTCGATCATGACCCAGGCCCTGACCTTCGCCGGGATGCTCCTGTTCTTCCGCAACGAAACCGGCTTCGGCGGCAACAACGGCTTCACCAATTTCCGCACGATTCTTGGCTTCGGCATCACTGAGCCAGGCACCCGCGCGGTGCTATTTTTCGCCACGGTGCTGTTGCTGGTGGCGAGCCTGTACATCGGCTGGCGTCTGGCGCAGAGCAAGTTCGGCCGGGTCCTGACCGCGCTACGCGATGCGGAGAACCGCCTGATGTTCTGTGGCTACGATCCGCGCGGCTTCAAGTTGTTCGTGTGGGTTTTGAGCGCGGTGTTGTGCGGCCTGGCCGGTGCGCTGTACGTGCCGCAAGTGGGGATCATCAACCCGAGCGAGATGTCGCCGACCAACTCGATCGAAGCAGCAGTATGGGTAGCACTGGGCGGGCGCGGGACTTTGATCGGCCCGTTGCTCGGCGCCGGCGTGGTCAACGGCATGAAGAGCTGGTTCACCGTAGCGTTCCCCGAGTACTGGCTGTTCTTCCTCGGCGCGCTGTTCATCGTCGTGACCCTGTATTTGCCCAAGGGCGTGATCGGTCTGTTGAAGAAAAGAGGTGAGCAATGAGAGTCACTGCAACTGCTGAATTCATGCTCGAACCAGCGTTTTTTCCTGTGGAGCCCAACAAGGACGCCGGCAGCAGCCGCGATGCCATCGGCCTTGGCCAACGCGTCGGGCCAGGTCTGAACACCCGCCACGGCACCATCCTGACCCTGGAAGACATCAGTGTCAGCTTCGACGGCTTCCGCGCGCTGAATAATCTGAACCTGTACATCGGCGTCGGTGAACTGCGCTGCATCATCGGCCCCAACGGCGCGGGCAAGACCACGCTGATGGACGTGATCACCGGCAAAACCCGTCCCAGTCACGGCAAGGCCTGGTTCGGCGAAACCCTGGACCTGACGCAAATGAGCGAAGTGCAGATCGCCCAGGCCGGCATCGGTCGCAAGTTCCAGAAACCCACGGTGTTCGAAGCCTTGAGCGTGTTCGAGAATCTGGAACTGGCGCAGAAAACCGACAAGTCGGTGTGGGCCAGTTTGCGCGCTCGCTTGAATGGCGAACAAAAAGACCGCATCGCCGAAGTGCTGGAGACCATTCGCCTGACCTCATCGGTCAATCGCCCCGCCGGTTTGCTGTCCCACGGTCAGAAGCAGTTCCTGGAGATCGGCATGTTGCTGATGCAGGACCCGCAATTGCTGCTGCTCGATGAGCCGGTGGCGGGCATGACCGACGCCGAAACCGAATTCACTGCCGAGCTGTTCAAAAGCCTGGCCGGCAAGCACTCGCTGATGGTGGTGGAACACGACATGGGCTTCGTCGGTTCGATTGCCGACCACGTCACGGTGTTGCATCAGGGCAGCGTGCTGGCCGAAGGGTCGCTGGAGCAGGTACAGGACAACGAGCGGGTGATCGAGGTTTATCTCGGTCGATAGACATGTGAACACCGACCCATGTGGGAGCGGGCTTGCTCGCGAAAGCGGTGTGCCAGTCGATGCAAATGTTGAATGTCAGTCCGCATTCGCGAGCAAGCCCGCTCCCACAGGTTTCTGTGTAAAACAGAAGGAATTCGAACATGCTGCAAGTCGAAAAACTGCACCAGTACTACGGCGGAAGCCACATCCTGCGCGGCCTGACGTTTGACGTGAAGGTCGGCGAAGTCACCTGCCTGCTCGGCCGAAACGGCGTGGGCAAGACCACGCTGCTCAAATGCCTGATGGGCCTGCTGCCAGCCAAGGAAGGCGCCGTGAACTGGGAAGGCAAGCCGATCACCACGTTCAAGCCGCACCAGCGTGTGCACGCCGGAATCGCCTACGTGCCGCAAGGCCGGGAGATCTTCGGCCGCCTGACCGTGGAAGAAAACCTGCTGATGGGCCTGTCGCGCTTTCCCGGCAGCGAAGCGAAGGAAGTGCCGGCGTTCATCTACGAGCTGTTCCCGGTGCTGCTGCAAATGAAGCAACGCCGGGGTGGCGACTTGTCCGGTGGCCAGCAACAACAACTGGCCATCGGCCGCGCGCTGGCCAGTCGCCCTCGCCTGCTGATCCTCGACGAACCCACCGAAGGCATCCAGCCGTCGGTGATCAAGGAGATCGGTGCCGTGATCAAAAAACTCGCGGCCCGGGGCGACATGGCCATTCTACTGGTCGAGCAGTTCTACGATTTCGCCGCCGAACTGGCCGATCAATACCTGGTGATGTCCCGGGGCGAAATCGTGCAACAGGGTCGCGGCGTGAATATGGAGGTCGAAGGCGTGCGCGGGCTGGTTACGATCTGAGCAGTGAACTGTCAGCGCTCATTCAGAAACCGGGGTGATGCGGTTTGACCCTGCATAGGGCAGCCATTCAGAACCCACCACGCCGCCAACATCCCAGAGCGGGCTACTTTTTTCGACCGTCAGTACGCCCGTTACTGCAACACACAAGACAAAATCCTTAGCGCTCAGATGTCCACCCAGCAAGAGTTTATCGATGTTGACGCCCATCGCCCCTTCGGTCTTGATAACCCAGGCTTCGGCCTCAGAAAACGTGCTGTGGTACTTCAGCAATGCACCGTCCGGGGTCTGGCGGAACACCGAATAACCCAAGGAGGTGTCC
This sequence comes from Pseudomonas sp. KH_046_1, assembly GCF_057839025.1. Classification (NCBI taxonomy): domain Bacteria; kingdom Pseudomonadati; phylum Pseudomonadota; class Gammaproteobacteria; order Pseudomonadales; family Pseudomonadaceae; genus Pseudomonas; species Pseudomonas sp. KH_046_1. The sequence goes on along the minus strand of NZ_CM174481.1, from coordinate 677,040 downwards.
ACCAACCCTGATCCCCGAGCCTGCAGAACACTGAACACCAATGACTGGGGTGAGAAAAATTGCTGATACAGGTCAGCCTCTTTTTCCGGTAGTGGCGTCGCCAGCAACTCTGGCCCCAGGTACACACCTGCCAACGTCTGATTATCTGGTAACAGAAAACCGTCTGGCGTCGCGGGAAATACCTGCTCGATTGCCAACAATCCATCAGGTCGGTGGAACGGCAAAGTCGCGACATATTCGTCACGGTCGCGATGCCTGAGGATAAATCCCACGCGCAGATTCGCTGCTGTGGCGGACACGCGACTCAAGGCTGCATTCAACGCCGACGCCGGATCTTCAAAAACCGACGTATAGAACGGTTGGAGGGCGGGAGGTCCGGGTATGACCGGCTGGTTGGCAGTCCATTCAGCCGTGATCGGGCCGCGAAATCCACCCAAAAGGGTGCCTGGATCGAGGACTCGCATCTGTCCAATACTCACAATTCTCTTGATTCGACTTTCGGGTGTCGAACCCAACCCGTATTCAGGACTGCCGGATGCGTTCTGCGGATTGATGGAGTAGGCCACCAGTGATCCATCGGGACCTGAAATGTAATCGGTTTTAAAGATATCCACATGTCGGAAAGTTGTAGAAAGATCGACGGTCGATGGGAGCGCCTGATGCAACTTGACCTGGTACTCGTTGTATCTGGGATAAGCTCGGGCAAACCTTTCCGCAGAGTCCGGATGGCTGTGATAAGTACCCACGCAAATGAATCCCGCTGGATGGGTGATCGTCCGGGTCTGTCGGTCGTACGCCAGCAAACGCTCAATATCGAAACTTGATGCCTCACCTTTTAACGGAGTAGTGGCGACAAATTTACCGTCAGGGCGCCGCAAAATGAGTGCACCGTACTCTCTGTCGCTCACGCGCTCATGCTGGTGAACCCAAAATGCAGCATCGTCTTCGGAAATGAAGGGCGGGCTCACGGGTGGCAACACGGGCGCGGCCGATGGTGGTTGTTCAAGGGGTGGATTTGCAAGTTGTTCAAGCAATTCGCGTGCATTTTTACGATCTGTATCGGTAGTCATCAAGAAACTCCAAGTTGCTCAGTCGCCCCGCAGAAGGAGGGAGCGCACGCCTGGATCCTGAGTTCTCCGGGAGCACGGATGGCGGTACATATGTATGTCTGGAAAGACGGGCGAAGCACCAATTTGTTGCGTGACATTTCATGGCGCGCCTCTTGCTGGTGCACCGAGCCACGCAATAGCTGTGTCCTGCCCGGGATACCTTGCGGCACAGCCTTTGCAACTATCATGACGACCTCACGATAAGCACTGACTATGACTCTTCCCGCATCTGGCGCCTTGTTTACCCCCAGTTGGCACGCCGAACTGGAGCTGGGCTACGCCCGATTCGACAACACCACTCGCCCGGTCCAGCGTCGACACAAAGGTCCGTTGCGGGTGCAAAAACACCTGTATGCCGAAGGGCCAGAAGTCTGCCAGCACATCATCGTCCACCCACCCGGCGGCATTGCCGGCGGTGATCGGCTGGACATCTCGGCCAGCGTCGAGCGCGATGCCTGGGCACAAATCACCAGCCCCGGCGCAGCCAAGTGGTATCGCGCCGCCGGCCCCGCCTATCAGCAGCTGACGTTGAAGGTGGCGGCCGGTGCGACACTGGAATGGCTGCCCCAGGAGACGATCATTTTCAGCGCTGCCCAGGCGGAACTCAGTACCTCCATCGACCTTGAAGGCGATGCGCGGTTGTTCTACTGGGACGTCGTCGCCCTGGGCCGTCCGGCCAGCGGCGAGCGTTTTGACCTTGGGCACTTCCAGGCGCAACTGGATATCCGCCGCGACGGCCAGTTGCTCTGGCATGAACGCCAGCGCATTGTCGGGGCGGACGGTTTGCTGGATTCGCCCATCGGGCTGGATGGGCAACCGGTGTTTGCGACGTTGCTGGTGACGGGTGAGATCGACAGCGAACTGCTGGAAACCTGCCGCTCGCTACCCAACGACGTGCGCGGAGATCTGACGCAGTTGCCGGGATTGCTGGTAGCACGGTGTCTGGCCAGTGAAGCGTTGTTGGCGCGGGGGTGGTTGATTGATTTGTGGCGATTGCTTAGGCCTGCGTTGCTTGGCCGCGAAGCAATACCTCCAAGAATATGGAACACCTGAATTGCTTTTCTGTGGGAGCGAGCTTGCTCGCGATAGCGGTGTGTCAGACGCCATTAATATTGATTGTGCCGACGCCATCGCGAGCAAGCTCGCTCCCACAGGGGATTTGTATTCACAGATCCAACACCTTTAACTGCCGAGTACGGATTGCAACAATGGACCTGACCCCACGCGAAAAAGACAAGCTACTGATCTTCACCGCCGGCCTGGTGGCCGAGCGGCGTTTGGCTCGCGGCGTGAAACTCAATTACCCAGAGGCCATGGCCTACATTTCCGCAGCCCTGCTTGAAGGCGCCCGCGACGGCCGGACCGTGGCCGACCTGATGCACCTGGGCACCACCCTGCTGACCCGCGAACAAGTGATGCAAGGCATCCCGGAAATGATCCCGGAAATCCAGGTCGAGGCCACGTTCCCCGACGGCACCAAACTGGTCACCGTCCACCAACCCATCGCCTGAGGCCGCGCTATGACTTACCACATCCGCGATGCCGTGCCTGCCGATCTGCCAGCCATCCGCGACATCTACAACGACGCGGTGCTCAACACCACGGCGATCTGGAACGAGCAAGCGGTCGACCTCGGCAACCGCCAGGCCTGGTTCAACGCCCGGCAAGCCCAGGCTTATCCGATTCTGGTGATCGTCGATGCCGACAACACGGTGCTCGGGTACGCCTCGTTCGGCGACTGGCGACCCTTCGACGGTTTCCGCCACACCGTCGAGCACTCGGTCTATGTGCGCAGCGACCAGCGCGGCAACGGCCTCGGCCCGCAACTGATGGAAGCGCTGATTGAATGCGCCAAGGGCTGCGACAAGCACGTGATGGTCGCCGCCATCGAAAGCGGTAACGCTGCCTCCATTCGCTTGCATGAGCGCATCGGCTTTATCACCACCGGGCAAATGCCTCAGGTCGGCACCAAATTCGGCCGCTGGCTGGACCTGACTTTCATGCAACTGACCCTCAATCCTGGCGCGCAACCACCCGCCGCCAACAAGGAGTGATCGCCCATGAATCCCGCCCAACTGCGACGCGTCAACGTTGAAAGTTTTGCGCATTATCGCCAGGGCTTGATCGACCTGCTGCTCGATGCCGTCGGTTATGGCGCCAGTGTCGGCTTCATGGCTGACCTCGATACTACCCAGGCCCACGCCTACTTCGACGAGGTCCAGGACAACCTGAACAAGGGCAATGTGTTGCTGTGGGTGGTGGTCAAGGACGAGCAGGTGCAGGCCAGCGTGCAACTGAGTCTGTGCCAGAAAGCCAACGGCCTGAACCGCGCCGAAGTGCAGAAGCTGCTGGTGCGCGAACATGCGCGGCGTCGTGGTCTGGGCCAGCAACTGATGAGTGCCCTGGAGGCGGCCGCCCTGCAGCACAAGCGCGGCATGCTTTACCTCGACACCGAGGCTGGTTCGCCTGCAGAAGCTTTCTACCAATCGCTGGGCTATACCCGCGCCGGTGAAATCCCCGACTACGCCTGCGATCCGAGCGGTCGCTACAAGCCGACCGCGCTGTACTACAAAATTCTCCAAGGAGCCCATTGATGATTCCCGGTGAATACCAGATCCAACCCGGCGAGATCGAACTCAACGTTGGTCGGCGCACCCTTAGCCTCAAGGTGGCCAACAGCGGCGACCGGCCGATCCAGGTCGGCTCGCATTACCACTTTTTCGAAACCAACGACGCGCTGACGTTCGACCGCGCCGCCAGCCGCGGCATGCGTCTGAACATCCCCGCTGGCACGGCGGTGCGCTTCGAGCCGGGACAGAGCCGCGAGGTGGAGTTGGTGGATTTGGCGGGGCATCGCCGGGTGTTCGGCTTTGCCGGGCGGATCATGGGTGACCTCTAAGTAATGCGATGTCCCCACTGACGCCTTCGCGAGCAAGCCCGCTCCCACAGGGGAACGCGATCGAATGTGGGAGCGGGCTTGCTCGCGAATCTGTGAGCGAAGCGAACAGTCTCAAATTCAATTGAATCTCAAGGCGAACGAATGAAGATTTCCCGTCAAGCCTACGCCGACATGTTCGGCCCCACTGTCGGTGACAAGGTGCGCCTGGCCGATACCGAGTTGTGGATCGAAGTGGAACAGGACTTCACCACCTACGGCGAAGAAGTGAAATTCGGGGGCGGCAAAGTCATCCGTGACGGCCAGGGTCAGAGCCAGTTGCTGGCCGCCGAAGTGGTGGACACGCTGATCACCAATGCGCTGATCATCGACCACTGGGGCATCGTCAAGGCCGACGTCGGTCTCAAGGACGGGCGCATCGCGGCGATCGGCAAGGCCGGCAACCCGGACATCCAGCCCAACGTCAACATCGCCATCGGCGCCAGCACCGAAGTCATCGCAGGTGAAGGCATGATTCTCACCGCCGGCGGCATCGACACCCACATCCACTTCATCTGCCCACAGCAGATCGAAGAGGCATTGATGAGCGGCGTCACCACCATGATCGGTGGCGGCACCGGGCCGGCCACCGGCACCAATGCGACCACATGCACCTCCGGGCCGTGGCACCTGGCGCGCATGCTCCAGGCCGCCGATGCCTTCCCGATGAACATCGGCCTGACCGGCAAGGGTAACGCCAGCCTGCCGGAGCCTTTGATCGAACAGGTCAAGGCCGGTGCCATCGGCCTCAAGTTGCATGAGGACTGGGGCACCACGCCGGCGAGCATCGACAACTGCCTGAACGTAGCCGACCGGTTCGACGTGCAGGTGGCAATCCACACCGATACCCTCAACGAATCCGGTTTCGTCGAGACCACCCTAGCCGCCTTCAAGGGCCGCACCATTCACACCTATCACACCGAAGGTGCCGGTGGCGGTCACGCGCCGGACATCATCAAGGCCTGCGGTTTGGCCAACGTGCTGCCCAGCTCCACCAACCCGACCCGGCCGTTCACCCGCAACACCATTGATGAACACCTCGACATGCTGATGGTCTGCCACCACCTCGACCCGAGCATTGCCGAGGATGTGGCCTTCGCCGAAAGCCGCATCCGCCGCGAGACGATTGCCGCCGAAGACATCCTCCACGACCTCGGTGCGTTCTCGATGATCAGCTCCGACAGTCAGGCCATGGGGCGGGTCGGCGAGGTCATCACCCGCACCTGGCAGACCGCCGACAAAATGAAAAAACAACGCGGGCCGCTGCCCGGCGATGGTCAAGGCAACGACAACTTCCGCGCCAAACGCTACATCGCCAAGTACACCATCAACCCGGCGATCACCCACGGCATCAGCCATGAAGTGGGTTCGGTCGAAGTGGGAAAGTGGGCAGACCTGGTGCTCTGGCGCCCGGCGTTTTTTGGCGTGAAGCCGACGCTGATTCTCAAGGGCGGTGCCATCGCGGCCAGCCTGATGGGCGACGCCAATGCCTCGATCCCGACGCCACAACCGGTGCACTACCGCCCGATGTTCGCCAGCTTCGGCGGCTCGCTACATGCCACCAGCATGACCTTCATCAGCCAGGCGGCGCACGATGCAGGCTTGCCCGAAGCGCTAGGTTTGAAGAAAAAAATCGCTGTGGCCAAAGGCTGCCGTGACGTGCAGAAAACCGACCTGATCCACAACGATTACCTGCCGAACATCGACGTCGACCCACAGACTTATCAGGTCAAGGCCGACGGCGTGTTGCTGTGGTGTGAACCGGCGCAAACCTTGCCGATGGCCCAGCGTTACTTCCTGTTCTGAGCCTTCAATTGCCCCACAAGAAAAGGCCTCGCACATTGCGTGTCGAGGCCTTTGTCGTTTCCGTGGTTACTGAGTGGACTCTATCCGCAGTCGGTCCAGTTTGGCCCGTTTCATCGCCTCACGAGTCAGGGTCTTCAGCTGTTGCGTGATCTGCTTGTCGATGTCTTCCAGGATCTGTACATACGCATCGTCGGTCATGAGTTGGCCCTCCGGGAAGTCGCTTTCACTTTTGCCAAGCTCGCCGCAAAACGCCTTGATTTGCGCCTCGATTTGAGCCTTTTCCGCTGCCGTAAGCCGCGCGCCTTCAGCCCTGCGCTGCAACGCCTCCTGCAAGTCAAAGGCAAAGTCGATCTTGCGCTTCAAACCATTCAATTCCTCGCGGTAAGTGGACTCCAGCCAATCTCGCCAAAGCGGTTGCTCGAAGATCCGGTCGATCAGCAGGTCACCTTCCTCCAGCGCCTTGATCCGCTGGAACGCTGCCTCGATCATCTCTTTGCTCACCTTGGCGATCTTGCGGAACTGCATGCCCCGCGCCTGCCACGGCAAATCCAGGCGCTCGGCCAGATCAGTCATGTAAGCCAGGTGCACTTCCACTTCATCGATAGTGCCGGTCACTTCGCCATCGGCGTCGTAGCGGCGGAACCGCTCTCCCTTCGCCAACCGTTCAGACACCCGTTGGCGGGCAATGGCACCGAGCTCATCGAGCCGGGACTTGCCCAGGGCCAGTTCCAGCAACTGTGTTTCGATCAAGTCCGAACGCTCCAGGGCGTAAGCTTCGTGGACCAACACCTGCACGCCCATGGCATTGAACAACTGTGTGCCGCCATCCACGCATTCGGTGGGGGTTGCCGCCTCGTTGAACAGCCTGATGCGCAGTTCACTGTCGCTGGCCATGACTTCGAGCATGCGCCAGACCTTGGTCGTTAGTTCCGTCTGATAGGCGCCGCCAGCCTTGAAGTCGGCGGATTGGGTAAGCTTGCGGATTTCGTTGAAGAACGGCACTGAATCGAATTCATCCTCGACCGCGCTCCAGAATTTCTGTTTTAAATGCCATTGCCGCTCGGTCATGCCCGACGCCCAGTCCTTGCTATCGAATACGCCACGGGGCGGATAAGGACGCTCCGGGTCCATACCGACCGACTCGATGTAAGACTTGAGGATCTCGAGATTCTCTGGCGAGATCCAGTGCGGGGACCGACTGATCACGGTACGCGCCAATAGCACTGCGCGAAATGAACCGGGCGCGACCTCGGGTATCCGGCTGATCGGGTTATTGCTCAGATCAAGACGGAAACTGCGCAGCCGCGGTTGCGAAAACAGCCCGACAGGCCAGCTGTCCAGCCCCGTTTCGCCCAGCGATAGCACCTGCAAATAGGGCATTAGGCTGATGTTCGGAATGAGCCTCAGTGGGTTGCCCTTCAAGTGCAGGAACATCATGCGCGTCAGATTCTTCAGGCGATCGACGGCCAATGCATCCAGTTCAATATTATTGCCGTCAAGAAACAGATGAGTGAGATGAGGCATGTCCTTCACCGCCTGCGGCAGCGCCGTCAGCAGATTGTCTTGCAGATTCAGATAGCGCACCTGGTGAAACGAGTCGAGGAATGACATGTGCTCGCCGCGCAACCGGCCACCGCACAGGCTCAACTCGGTGACATGATCGAAGTTGGCCTCCAGTTTCGGCAGGGTATCCAGAAGCTCGCTCAACTTTGGAATGTTCTCGATCTTCAAGGACTGCGGGTGCTGCACACCCACCGCTTCCATACCTTCGGGCCCGGTGCACTGCCAGCATTGCCTGAGTGCTTTGTAGATATTGTTTCGCGCATGCCACTCCGCCACGCCTGCCGGGCTAAAACGAAAGGACTCCGTCGGCAAGTTCATCCAGCGGCGCATGTCGCGGTTCAACTGATTGAACTCGGCCTCCAGCACCGCCAGGTGCTCATGCACGGTGCGCTCGCCATCATTGAGTTCCAAAAGCAGTGTCTCGATTTCCGCCGGGGTAAAGCCCGGATATAGAGCGTGGGCTCGCCGCCGCAACCCCATGCCGTGCGGAGCTTGCCGGGCGTAACCGGGCATGCCGCCACGCAGGCGCATGCCCTCTGGGTCGTACGCCGGCTTGAAATTCGGGTTGTCCCGCAGGATCGGCTCAAATACATAACGATCCAATGGACGGGCTTTAATTGCCTGCTCAAGTCGCGTCGCCTCGTTGATGCCAAAACCCAGGGCGGTTCGTTGCGTGTCGGGCAAGGCGTGCAGCACCGCGGCATAAAGATTGTCCTTGCCGTGCAGATGTTGATCGCTGTCGTCCCTCGCTTCGTATTTGCCATCCTCATCCAGGATCAGCACTTTGCGGATCGGCGCGTCGACGGGGCCGAGACTGTCGGTCAGCGTTCCTTCGAATGAATATTCACGAATCTCCAGTCGCAGGTCTGCCGGCCAGCCCGGCAGAGCTGCCAGTGAATGCAGCTCCAGGCGCGCAGTATCGGCGTTGTGCAAGGTGTCGAGGTACAGGCCTTCATAGGCTCGCGTTACCCGCAATTGCTCGGCGGCCTTCCGGGCTTGTTCAGCCAGGCGCAGCGGCACGCGTTTTTTTTCGTTCAGGTGTTGCACGTCAGAGGGATGCGCTTCACCCAGCAGTTCTTGCGCCTGGCTTATCGAGATATCTGCAAAGTCGCCCTTGAGCAGGTTTACCAACGAATCGTCTGAACGGGTCCGTCGCTTGTACAACAGGTCGAACAGCTGGCTTTTACGCTGACTCACCTGCCCCGCCCATTGATCGCGCAATGCTTCGGTACGCTTCTGCGCATCACCTGCAAACCATTCGCCAAGCAGTTCGCGAAGCGCTTGTTCATCCAGGAACCCGACCACACGTTCAGGTAGCGCCCCTGCGAGCAGATCGGACCAGGTCATCTGCAACGTATCGGCGGGCACCGCATCGGCGTAACCATCCTTGATCGCGCTGCCTGTCAGGCCAGGTCCCTCGAAGACCTCGATGGCCTTGTCACCGGGCCAGCCGTGCATTTCGGTCATCGACCGCACCGCGTAATCGGCCCACTCAGCGCCGATTCGATTGGCCTGAATCAGTTCCGCACAGGCGCCGGCATCGGCATGGGCCTTGAAACGCTCGAGGGTATCGGTCAGCAGCGCGGGCGGTGTTTCGTGTTCGACGTGAAGCCTTCGCAGGGCATTTTCGTGCACGCCACTGGCGGTCAGAATCTGTTCGAGTGTTTCATCGGAGAGCCCGTCTACAGAAGCACCGAGACGCCTGAGCAATAACCGTTTATCCCATTCAAGCGGTTGGTCGAGTTCGGTTTTCCAGCTACCGGCACCGTTATGCTCCAGCAGCGGCTGATAGGTATCGGCACGGGTCGGGTGCTCCAAACGGTGCTCGCCCGTAACCGGGTCTTGCTTGACCCCATAGCATTTGTCGTCGATCCGCAGCAGATCCTGATCCTGATGTCGGTACAGCCCCTTATCGCTGGCCTGTGCCCCGTCAGGCAGAGCAACCGTTTGTTCATAGGGACCGAGGTCCGGATTCCATAAGCGCGCCTTGCCGCCAACCTCCACCGGCTTGAGGCCTTCGACAAACGGTGAAACCTTGATCGGCGTGACACCCGCGCCCGGGAGCACGTGTCCGGCACCCATGAGCGCGAGTTGCGCGAAGTTGATCAAGACCCCGTTGAAGTAGGCAGAGGCTTCTTCTTTGTCACCCTTGCTCCAGTCCTCGATGCCTTCGACCACCTCGGCGAGCATTTGCGCGACCATGATGCCGAGCATGGCTTCGCCCAGCCCGGGCACCAACATGGCGGCAAAATTGAACACGTTCCAGCCGATTGACAGGTAACTGGTCAGGCGCTTGAAGCGTGCGTTGGCATCCTCGTCGTCGGTCGGGACGGCAATCAGTCGGGCATCGGCAATGGCCTTGTCACGGCGTGCCAAAAACAGTGCCTCCCAAAGATCACCCGCAATCTGATTGGTGATGGGTTCTGCATTGGGATTTTCAACCGCCGTTTCACGCCACCACGGCCTCATGTCGAGCGGTTCGCGCTCATGCCAGGTGAAGGTCGTGAGACGCTCGTTGACCCGGGTGAAAAACTTCCCTTTGTCCTGTTGCGCGACGAAACGGCTGAAAAAGGATTGGTAGTCGGTATTTCTCAGCTGACCCAACAGCTCCTTCATGAACGCGGTCAGCGACGGGTACTCCTTCAAGGGATGGTCGGGATCATCCGGCACATAGGCGATCAATGGGCCGGACAAACGGCTTTGTTGTTGTATGTCGTCCCGGCGCATCAACTCTTCGCTCACGCCCTGAGCGCCATTGGCCAGGAACGCCTGCAACAACTTGAACTGTTCGTAGGCTTTGTCGGGCAACACCGGCAGTCGCTGTGACCACTCACTCCAGAACCTCAATGATTCGGGGGTCAGCTCATCAATCAATTGCTTGATTTTCGAGGGTTCACTCACCGCACTGAAAAGCACGACGCCAGACAATCTGAAACCCATCAGCGACAAACGATGGCAATGCAACGGTTGCTCGTACAGCGTGACGCTGGCCTGGCTGTCACGCACCTTTCTCAGCTGGCCGTAGGCATGACTGGTGATGTCGCCCTTCAACAGAGCAATCAGTGCCGCTACATCGAAGGCGGCCTTTTCACTGGCCACCGAGTTCTGTTGCAAGGTTTGCCGAGCTTCAGGGGTATCAGGCTGCAAGACAGACTTGATGTACCGTTGGTATTGGCCGCCGATGTCGAGACTTCGGCACAACGCTGCAAACGCCGGGAGGGTGATGGCCGGCTCAAGGCTTAGGCTGCCCCTGCTGTCCTTGCGGTAAATGCCGGAGCCATTACGCAATTCGCCCTCACCGGTTTCGTCCTCTTCAAAGTTGTGCAGCGCCGCTTCCAGCAACGTGGATTGGCGGACACGACTGGCCCCGGTATCGATGCCGAAAATGATGGTGCTCGGCACCTCGAGCTGCACGGTGAGTTCGTTGAAGTTCTCGACCGTAGTGAATTTTGACTGCAATGCCGTTTTGAGCAGCGGTTCGGCGAAGGCATTGATGTCGTGCTTCAAGTCGCCCAGGGTCTGATCCAGCACGCCTTGCAAACGCCAGCGCTCATCCATCAACTGCTTGAGGTATTGACGGTCGATTTTCCGCGCGCCGCTATACCACTCGGGCATTTGCGGCTCGAGCGCCAGCAGGGACTTCAACCTCTCCACCGGCGCATTCTTGATGGCGCCGGGGATCACGTCGTTTGCACGACGGTAATGTATCCCGTAACTATCGATGGACACTCCGTCCGGTATTTTCTGTGAGTTGCTTCCATGCAAATCAGACACTTTTGAATCACCTTGATGACAGGAAAAGAACCACCAGCTTATTCACCTGCACCTGAAACAAAAGTCCAAATAGCTGCTTGACCGCCCCCCTGAAATGGCTCTGTGGGATCGAAAATCAGGGAGCCAAAAACATATATCTACCGCCATCGGCATGTCCGCCTGTGCCTCTGCATGAGCGGTCGTGTTTTTTCCGGCAAAGGGACTACTATTCGACTCGCTGCCTCCGGTTCATGCTCAGGTAACTGCCATGCGTCTTTCCGAGTTCATCGTGTTACACGCTGATCGCATCGTCGATGAGTGGGAACTGTTTGCCAAAACCATCACCCCGGCGGCCGAAACCATGGACCGCGTCGCCTTGCGCGACCATGCCCGGTCGATCCTGCTGGCCGCAGCCCGGGATATGTGCAAACCCCAGACTCCTGCCGAACAAGCGGCCAAGGCGCGTGGCGAAGGACCGGAGAAAACCCCTAGCCTCGACGAGGCCGGCGCCAGCCACGGCGAACTGCGCCATACATTGGGTTTTGATCTGGTGCAGATGACCAGTGAATTCCGTCACTTGCGCGCCTGTGTCATCCGCCTTTGGGTCAACAGCCTGCAATCGCCTGACCTGGCCTACTTCCAGGACATGATCCGTTTCAACGAAGCCATCGACGAAGCCCTCGCCGAGTCCACGGCCACGTATGCCGAGCAGGTCAATCGTTCGCGGGACATTTTTCTGGCGATCCTCGGCCATGACCTGCGCGCGCCCCTGCAGGCGGTGAGCATGTCCACCGAGATACTGCTGCGCAAAGCCGCGCTCGAAGGTGATGCGCTCAAGTGCGCGGTCAATATCCTGCGCAGTACCGGGCACCTCGCGGTGATGGTCGGGGACTTGCTGGAACTGGTGCGCAGCCGCCTGGGCAAGCGCCTGCCGATCGAGCCGGCGCCCATGGACCTGGCCGAAGCGGCGCGTGAAGCGATTGCCCGGGCCTGCGCCAGTCAACCGGAATGCAATCCGACCTTGGATGTACAGGGTGACACCCGCGGCAACTGGGACCCACGCCGACTCGATCAGATGCTGCAAAACCTGATCGGCAATGCCTTGCAGCATGGCTCAAGCAAACGCGAGGTGACGCTGTGCCTCGAGGGCGAGGCCGACAGCGTCCGACTGACGGTGCACAACGACGGAGCCCCGATCCCCTGCGATGCGATCCCGACGATTTTCGATCCGCTGGTGCGCAGTGCCAGCGAAGAACTCGGCGAGCCTACTACCAGCCTTGGGTTGGGGTTGTTTATCGTCAAGGAAGTGGTCGATGCTCATGAGGGGACGATTGGAGTCAGCTCCAGCGAGATTGATGGCACGACGTTTACCGTGGTGTTGCCCAGGAAGGTGTGATGGCGCAAGACCGCGTTATCGTTCTTCGCGAGCAGGCTCGCTCCCACAGGGGATTTTGATCACGACACAAACCAATGTGGGAGCGAACCTGCTCGCGATAGCGTCCGAACGGACAGCAAAGAAATACCTGAACGCCTACTCCACCACCAACCGCCCCAATCGCTGCTTGAGCATGCGGTTCTCGGCCCGCAGTTGCTGGACTTCTTCTAACAGGTCCAGCGCCAGGGCGACGCCTTCCCATTCCAGGTCAAGGTCGCGCCGCAGCTTGGCGGCGCGCTTGGCCAGGGTCAGCTCGTAGTCGTTGAAAACCCAGTCCTTGGGCTGAGCACCCTGAGGTTCGAGGATGCCGTGCTCGACGATTTCGATCACGTAGACGTCCGACAGCCCGGCCGCCTCACAGAATTCTGCCATGTCCAGTTGAACGATCAGGGGACTGCTCATAGTCAGTGACTCCTTGGTTCTAAGGGATCAAAAATGCTCTCGCGGGTCGAACGCGGCTTTTTTCGCCAGCTCCTGCCACAGGGCCTTGATGTCATCGTCGGATTTCTTCGGCATCACGGCCTTCAACTGCACGAACAGGTAACCACGCTCACCGGCCTTGTTCATCAGGCCATGGCCCTTGGCACGCATGCGCTGGCCGTTCTGGCTGCCGGCCGGGACCTTGAGGTTGATCTTGCCCGTCAGGGTCGGCACGGCGACTTCAGCGCCCAGCGCCAGCTCCCACGGTGCCAGTGGCAAGGTGATGATCAGGTTCTCGCCTTCGACGTCGAATTTCGGGTGCGGTGCAAAACGGATCGTCAGGTACAGGTCGCCATTGGCCCCGCCACCGACACCCGGAGCGCCCTGCCCCTTGAGGCGAATGCGCTCGCCATCGCTCACACCGGCCGGAATCTTCACGTTCAGGCTTTTGCTGGTGTTGCTCACATGCTGGCCAGCCGCGTTGTACTGCGGCACCTGGAAGGTGACCTTCTTCGATTCGGTCGACAGTGTTTCCTCAAGAAAAACCCCAAGTTCCATTTCCACGTCTTGCCCTCGACGTCCGGTACTGCGACGCGATTGTCCACCATCAAAGCCTGGCCCACGGTTGCCGAAGATCGAACTGAAGAAGTCCGAGAAATCGCCCGTGTCCTGGCCACCGCCACCGAAACCGCCACGGCTTTGCCAGCCTGGTGGTCCCTGGAACGGTTGGCCATGCTGGCCATAGCGGCGCAAATCATCGTACTCGGCGCGCTTGTCGGCGCTTTTCAGTGCTTCATAAGCTTCCGAGGCGTCCTTGAACCGGGACTCTGCGTCCTTTTCCTTGCTGACGTCGGGGTGGTATTTACGCGCAAGCTTGCGATAGGCGGCCTTGATCGCCTTGTCGTCTGCGGTCGGTTCCACACCGAGAATCTTGTAATAGTCTTTGAAGTCCATCGCGGGAATCACCATCCGTTATCAAATCGCGTCACGGGCCACAGCATGCGCTTGTTTGCAGCCATTGGTCTGACCGATCTCAAGTTTGTGACCGGGCGGCGCGGCAGAAGTTTATCGGCAGCCGGCGGGGCTTCTTGCAAGCACTCCCGCGGTTGTCCGGTTGATGCAGGGTAGTTTGGGGGTGATGGTTCGTCTTTCAAGGATCATCAGGCGAGATTTAGCAGATAACCGGCCTTCGAATCTGGCGCGCTCTGACATACACTGCGCGGCCGTTTTTTAACCGGAACCTGAAAGACATGAACAACGCATCTCCAGCCCGTGCCTTGGGTATCGACTTTGGCACGTCCAACTCCACTGTCGGCTGGCTGCGCCCCGGCGTGGAAACGCTGATCGCGCTGGAGGACGACAAGATCACCCTGCCGTCAGTGGTCTTCTTCAATATCGAAGAGCGCCGCCCGGTGTACGGCCGGCTGGCGCTGCACGAGTACCTGGAAGGCTACGAAGGCCGCCTGATGCGCTCGCTCAAGAGCCTGCTGGGTTCCAAGCTGATCAAGCACGACACCAGCGTCCTAGGCACGGCGATGCCGTTCAAGGACCTGCTCGGGCTGTTCATCGGCCAGCTCAAGAGCCGCGCCGAAGCGGCCGCCGGTCGGGAATTCGAAGAAGTGGTGCTGGGTCGTCCGGTGTTTTTTGTCGACGATGACCCGATGGCCGACAAGGAAGCCGAAGACACCCTGGTCGACGTGGCACGCAAGATCGGCTTCAAGGAAGTCTCGTTCCAGTACGAGCCGATTGCCGCTGCGTTCGACTACGAGTCGACCATCGAGAAAGAAGAGCTGGTACTGATCGTCGACATCGGCGGTGGTACATCCGACTTCTCGCTGGTGCGCCTGTCGCCGGAGCGTCGGGGCGTGGATAACCGCCACGAGGACATCCTCGCCACTGGCGGTGTGCACATCGGCGGAACCGACTTTGACAAACAGCTCAGCCTGCAAGGCCTGATGCCGCTGTTCGGCTACGGCAGCCGCATGAAGAGCGGCGCTTACATGCCGACCAGTCACCACATGAACCTGGCGACCTGGCACACCATCAACTCGGTGTACTCGCAGAAATCGCAACTGGCCCTGGGCAGCATGCGCTACGACATTGAAGACACCGGCGGTATCGACCGTCTGTTCAAGCTGATCGAACAGCGCGCCGGGCACTGGCTGGCGATGGAAGTGGAAGAAACCAAGATCCAGCTGACCCACGCCGAGAGTCGCCACGTGCCGCTGGACCGCATCGAAGCCGGTTTGAGCGTGGAGCTGAGCCGGGCTCTGTTCGAGTCGGCCATCGACAACCTGCTTGAACGCGTGCGCAACAGCGTCACCCAACTGCTGGCAGACGCCGATGTGCGGGTCGATCAGGTCGATACGGTGTTCTTCACCGGTGGTTCGAGCGGGATTCCGGCGCTGCGCAACAGTGTTTCGGCGATGTTGCCGAATGCGCGGCATGTGGAAGGGAATATCTTTGGCAGTATCGGTAGCGGTCTGGCGATCGAGGCTGCGAAGCGCTACGGCTCGATGGACTGATCCAAAACCGAGGCGCCTCCATCGCGAGCAGGCTCGCTCCCACATTGACCTGCGAACACAGGACTATTGTGGGAGCGAGCCTGCTCGCGATGGGGGCCTGCCAGACAACAGATGTCTACCTGATCAAACCATCCCCACCTGCTTCAACTCGCTCTTCAGGTACGCATAGTAAATCGGCCCCGCCACCACCCCCGGCAGGCCGAACGCGGCCTCGAACACCAGCATCGCCAGCAGCAACTCCCACGACTTGGCACTGATCTGCCCGCCGACGATGCGCGCGTTGAGGAAGTATTCGAGCTTGTGGATAACAATCAGGTAACCCAGCGCCGCCACAGCGACCCAGATCGACAACGACAAACCGACGATGGTAATCAGGGTGTTCGACATCAGGTTGCCGATCACTGGCAACAGGCCGAGCAGGAACGTCAGCACGATCAGGGTTTTGGTCAGCGGCAGCTTGATACCGAACATCGGCAGCACCACCGCCAGGAAAATCCCGGTGAAGACAGTGTTGAGCAGGGAAATCTTGATCTGGGCGAACACGATGTTGCGAAACGCCTGGACCAGCAGGCTCAGGCGTTCGAACAGCGCCGCAGCCAACGGTTTGCGCTTGGTCAGGTCCGGCACACGCTGCAAGGCAATGATCGCACCCAGCACCATGCCGATCAGCAAGGTCACGAACATGTGCGCCGCATCCTTGCCCACCAGTTGCAAATCACTGAGGTGTTTGCTGACCCACTCGCCAATCGCCACGCGGAACTCCGCAGCACTGGCCGGCAGGTAGGCGTCGATGAACGGTGGCAATTGCCCGCGTGCGCGGTCGACCACCCCCATGAACTTGTCGAGGGAAGCACCGGGGTTTTCCGCCTCGTGCAGCAGGAAGCTGAAGGCACCGGCAAAGATCAGCGACAGCACGCTGACAATCAGAGTCCCCAGCAACGCCACCGCCAGCCAGCGCGCGCGCCGGCCTTCGATCAGCCGTTGCAGTTGCGGGGTGAGCATGTTGACCAGTTCGAACACCAGCAACCCGGCGAGCAGGCTGGGCAGCAATCGCAGTGGCAGGACCAGCAGCAGCCCACCAAAAATGATGACCCAGCTGATGACCAGCAAGACTTGACGCTGAGAAAACGTTGGCATACAGCCTCAAAAACGAACGGCGTAAAAAGGATTGGCAGTCTGCCAGCGATCCGGTGCGAGCACTAGGGATTGTGTGGGGCGACCTTAGTGGGGTGGTCAGGATTTTTTGCAGTGCCTTTTGCGGCCTCTTCGCGAGCAGGCTCGCTCCCACCTTTGTCCTGTGTGCTCAGTCCCAATGTAGGAGCGAGCCTGCTCGCGATGGGGTCCTCACAGCTCCCACATTTTTCAGCCCTGTGTTTATTACTTCTTCAGGCACTCGCTCATGAACGCCTTGCGCTCATCACCCTTGAGGGCTTTGGTGGCGGCGTCGGCGTTGCAGGTCTTCATCTTTTCTTGCTGTGGGGTCAGGACCTTAGCGGCATCGTTTGCCGCCGGAGTAGCCTTCAGGCAGGTGCTCATGAAGACTTTGCGCTCGTCGCCCTTGAGACTTTTAGCCGTAGCGTCGGCATTGCAGGTAGTCATCTTTTCCTGTTGGGCTGTAGCAGCAAAGCCTTGGGAACAGAGCAGCAAACCGATCATCAACAAAGGGACACGCATCATCTTCATGGTGTTTTCTCCTGGTCGCCACACCGAGGGGCGCGGCCTTGTACTGGAGTGTAGACAACCCCTGTTACACCTTCCTGTTCTCCAGATGGCTGCGCCGATACTGCTCCGGCGTACACCCGGCCTGGCGCTGGAACATCGCGATAAACGCCGAGCCGGTGCTGTAGCCCATGTCGAAGGCGATTTCCTGAATGCTGCGCGGGCTATCCAGCGCTTCGATCGCCGCCAGAAAACGCAGGCGCTGGCGCCACTCACCGAAACTCATGCCCAGTTCCCGCACGAACTGCCGCGCCAGGGTGCGCTCACTGACATGGATGCGTGCAGCCCATTCCGACAGGGGCCGGTTATCCCCAGGCTCGCCCTGCAACGCTTCGAGAATCCCGAGCAATCCGGGGCTGCTGGCATAGGGCAGGTAGCACTCGTGCACCGGGGCGTGTTGCAACTGGTCCACCAATACCTGGGCCAGACGCTGATCGGCGGCCTGTTCGGGGATTTTCACGTCCCGGGCGGCGAAGTCCTTGAGGATTGCCTTGAGAATGTCGCTGATGGCCAGGGTGCAGGCTCGCGGCGGCAGATCGGCGCAGACCTTGGGTGCCAGGCACACGGCGCGGTAGTTGACCGGTTGGTGGCTGTAGAAACTGTGCTCGATCTGCGGCGGTACCCACACCGCGTATTGCGGTGGCGACATGAAACGGCTGCCCTCGACGTCCATGTGCAGCACGCCGTGGGCGGCGTATTCCAGCGTCCCCCAGGGATGTCGATGGGGCGCAGCGTATTCGTGGGCGTCGAAATCGGCATAGCGAAAGTACACCGCCGATGGCAGTTCGCTGAAATCCAGCAGGTCGATGTGTTTACTGCTCATGCTGTCCGTCATCAGGGGCCGGTTGTCTGGATCGAAGTATAGGCTTGCATCCAGACAAGCGGATAATTGCCCTTCATTAACGTTCTGGTTTTTTCCCGATGCAATACGCTTATCCCCTGCTGGCCATTTTTATCTGGGCCGGCAACACCGTGATCACCAAAATGTCGGCCGGGGCGATCTTCCCCGCCGAGATCGGTTTCTACCGCTGGCTACTGGCCGGGTTGCTGTTCACGCCCTTCATGCTCAAACCGGTGCTCGCCCATTGGCCGCTGATCCGCCCGAAACTGGGCAAGATCTTTGTTCTCGGTGTTCTCGGCATGGCGGTCTATCAAAGCCTGGCGTACTTCGCCGCGAGCCTGACCTCGGCCACCAACATGGGCATCATCCTGTCGCTGATGCCGCTGATGTCGCTCGCCATGGCGATCATCAGCCTCGGCCAGCGCCTGACCATGGGTGCCTTGGCCGGTGCAGTGCTGTCATTCGCCGGTGTCCTGGTGGTGGTGTCGTCCGGCAGCCTTGGCGCATTGCTCGAACACGGGGTCAACCTGGGTGACGCGATGATGCTGGTCGCCACCCTGGCCTACGCGGTCTACAGCACCCTGTTGAAAAAATGGCAACTGAAACTGCCGCCGCTGGTGCTCCTGTATTTGCAGGTGCTGGTGGCCGTGGTGGTGCTGTTTCCGTTGTTCCTCGCCTCACCGAAAGTCGGCCCGACCCTGCAGAACATTCCGCTGGTGCTGTACGCCTGCCTGCTGGCTTCGATGGTCGCGCCGCTGGCGTGGATGCAGGCCGTGCTGCGTTTGGGGCCGAGCCGGACCACGCAGTTTTTCAATTTGCTGCCGTTGATTACCGCATTGATTGCGGCAGTGGTGTTGCATGAGCAACTGGCGCTGTATCACCTGGTGGGCGGGGTGTTGACCCTGGGTGGGGTGATTGTTTCCGAGCGTTGGACGACGGTGTTGGGTCGTAAGGTCAGTGTTGCCTGATCCGGCGCCTTCGCGAGCAGGCTCGCTCCCACAGGTGTAGTGTCCAACCCGTCTGTTGCGGACGACCGAAAACCTGTGGGAGCGAGCTTGCTCGCGATGAACGATAACCCGGTCTAAAGCCCTGCCGCATTCAGCCGCGCCGCATGCTCGACAAACAACCGGATCGGCTCGGCCCCCTTGCCCACCAACCCCAGCGACTGGTTGACGATATCGAAGTGATCCAGCGGATATTCGTCACCAATCACCGTGCCCAGGTGCGAGCTGTAGCGCCCGACCAAGCCGTCGCAATGCCCGGCTTCGCGGACGAAGGCTTTAGCGAACAGCCGACAGCTGCGGTTGGTACCGTCCAGCAGATTGCGCCCTCGATCCGTTATGCCCGGTTGCAAGGTGCCAGACCAGGAGTAATAACGCACGCCATTGACCTCCTCCGGCCCGTGACCACCCCAGGTTTCAGGCAAACCCTGTGGATAACGCTGGTTGAACAGCGCCACGCCAGCGCTGGTGAGGGCGTGATGGGACGCATGGATATCCACCGGCAATTTCGGCCCGCGGTAACCGGTATCCAGCCACCCCATCAGCACCCCGACCATCCGCAGCAAAAAGCTCAGCAGACGACCACGTACGCTGTCATGGGGATAATGCTCGTGCAGGTAATCGGCGAGTTCCGAGCCGTGGTTCGGCCCCGCCACCGAGGTCACCGATGCCACCAGGTCCGGGCGTTTGGCCGCTGCATAACGGGCGGTCAGTGAGCCCTGGCTATGGCCGATCAGGTTGACCTTGGCGGCCCCGGTTTCCCGCAGGATTTCGTCGATACGCACAAGCAATTGCTCGCCGCGCACTTCGTTCGAATTAAGCGGTGAGACCTGCACGGCAAACACCACCGCACCACCCCGGCGCAACGCCTCGACGATCCCGTACCAGTACGGATAAAGCACCAACCGGATGAACCCGAGCATTCCCGGGACCAACACCAGCGGGTAGCGCGGGGCAGAACCTTGCGACATGGGCGGACATCCTTGTGGTCGGGCGGTGACGCAAGGCGGGATGCAAGACATCCGCCAAGCTACACCTGCGAAGATGACAACTCGACGACAAGTCTATGTCATCCGCCCTACTTCAACCCCGCCACACCTGCCACGATCAGCCCGACCGAGACCAGCTTGATCACGGTCAGGCTTTCACCCAGCAACGCGAAACCGAGAAACACCGTGCCCAGCGAACCGATGGCGGTCCAGATCGGGTACGCGATACTCACCGGTAACTCGCGCATGGCCAGGGTCAGGAAGTAGATCCCGCCCACAGCGGCCACCACGGTGACCAGCGAAGGCCAGAGCCGGGTGAAGCCCTCGGCGTACTTCATGCCCATGGCGAAGGTGACTTCGAACCCGGCGGCGACCAGCAGAAACAGCCAGGCCATCTAGAACTCCCCGGCCAGCGCCAACAAGCGCTGCTCAGCCTCGGCGGCAGAGATTTCAAAGCTGCGCTCGGCGGACTCTTCGCCCTCGGCAGCCACCACGGTGACATCCGTGATGCCGATGAATCCGAGCACCGTGCGCAGTAGCATATCGGCATGGTTCATGGCTTCCAGCTCGCCTCCCGGGCCAAAACCGAAGCCGCCACGGCTGGTGATGATCAGGGCTTTTTTGCCCTGCACCAAGGGTTGGTACTGGGCTACGCCATTGTCCAGGGTGTGATCGAAGGTCAACCCTACTCGCACGATCTGATCGATCCAGGCCTTGAGGCCGCTGGGTACGCTGAAGTTGTGCATCGGCGTGGAAATCAGCAACACATCATGGCCAAGCAGTTCGCCGACCAGTTCGTCGCTGAGCGCCAGGTCGGCCTGCATCGACAGTGGCCGAGCATGGGGCTCGGGGTAAAACGCGGCGGCCACGAATGCCTCGTTGACCGGCGGTATCAGCGCCCGACCGACTTCGCGTCGGGTCAACTGTGAGTGTGGATGACGGGCCTGCCAGGCCGACAGAAACACTTCGGCCAAACGCCGGGAGTGCGAACGGTCACCACGGGGGCTGGCGTGAACAGCAAGAATTTTACTCATCTGTCTCTCCTCAGGGCTAAACTCAAACGGCTTGTGGCTTGCAGCTTGAAGCTCACAGCTGCTCTCATTCAAATGAGTAGAAATCAGTCTGGATGAATCCATTTCATCCATGGAGTGTTCAATGTTTGCCTCGTTGCCGTTGACCGCCCTGCGGGCCTTTGAATCCGCCTCACGCCTGTTGAGCTTCAAGGCCGCCGCCGAAGAACTGTCCGTCACCCCGACGGCGGTGTCCCACCAGATCCGCTCCCTGGAGAGCTGGCTCGGCGTGCCATTGTTCGAGCGCCTGCCACGTCGGGTGCGCCTGACCGAATGCGGCGAACGGCTGTTCCAGAGCCTGCACGGGGCTTTTCTGGAAGTCGCGCAAAGCGTCGATACCCTGCGCCCGCAACGCAGCGGCGCCAGCCTGACGGTCTCCACCACCGCTGCCTTCGCCGCGCTGTGGCTGGTGCCACGGCTGGGACGCTTCTACGCCCGGCACCCGAACATCAACGTGCGCCTCGATACCCACTGCGAAGTCATCGATCTGCATCAGGACGCCAGTGTCGATCTGGTGCTGCGCTACAGCCTCGACGATTACCCCAACCTGTATGGGTTGTGCCTGTTCGACGAATCCTTCGGCGTCTACGGTTCGCCCGAACAAGTGACCCTGGCGTCGAGTCGCCCCCCAACACTGATCAGCGTGCGTTGGCACAACTCCAAACTCTATGCCCACGGCTGGGAGGCCTGGTGCGCGCAATCCGGCGAAACCTGGCTGAGCGACCGGCCAGCGGTGCGCGAATACGACGAAGAGCATTACGCCCTGCAAGCGGCAATTGCCGGGCAAGGTCTGGTGTTGGCAAGCAATATCCTGGTGTCGGAAAGCGTGGCCAGTGGTCTGCTGTTGCCGTACCGGGGAGAAATCCAGGTCGATGGCGCCGGCTACAGCGCACTGTGCGTGCCGGGACGCGAACGTCATCCACCGGTTCGGGCGTTTTTTGCGTGGCTGCGTGAAGAGGCGTTGGTGTCGGGACATGCTTTGGCATAAGCAACCAAATGCAGTGCCTGCAAAACTGCCATCGCGAGCAAGCTCGCTCCCACAATGATCTGTAAACGCAGGACCAATGTGGGCGCGAGCCTGCTCCGGGCGGCGCTCCGACGATGGGGCCGTCACTGGCACCCGATTACTTGGCTGACTTGACGGTGACAGGCGCCTTGCCCGCCTTCATCTGCTCCAGCAACGGCGCGCACTGGTTCGTCTCGCCGCCGCTTGGCGCCACCAGCGCCAGCAACCCTGCCGCCGGTGCGGCGATCACGCCCAGCGCCACCATCCCGGCTCCGCGCAACATCAGCGGCACGGCCTTGACCCCGGCATCGGGCTTGATGAATTTGCCGCGCACATACAGCGGCGAGCGTAATGAAATCAGGCGCCAGCCCTTGGATTCCGGGGTGATGGTCAGGTCCAGTTGTTCGGTCGCCATGTTCGCCGTGCCATCGATGTAAACAATGGCGTTCTCGGTGTCGAACACAAACAGGCGGGTACTCGCCAGGCCGGACTGGATGCCGAAGTCGGCGGCGGCGCAGTTGATCTTCACTTCCTTGTCGCCAAAGATCTTGCCAACCACGTAGTTGCCGACGTTCAGGCCTGCCAGTTCCATCAATTCGCGACTGATGGCGCCATCGTTGATCAGCATTTTCAGATTGCCATTGGCGCTGCCCAGCAGTTTGGCCACCGAATTGCCGCGCCCGCTGAGATCAGCGTCGCCGTTGATTTCACCGAAACTGGTTTTCATCGGCTCAAAGCCTGGGAACAACTGCTTGAGCTTGAAGCCTCGCGCCGTGAGTCTGGCTTGGCCTTCCAGTGGATCGGTGTGGCCGTTCAGGCGAATCTGCGCATCCAGCTTGCCGCCGGCCACGCCGAAGCGCAGTGGCTCGAGGCTGAGCACGCCATCGGTGAGCACCAGATGGGTATAGAGGTCGTTGAACGGCAGTTTTTCGCTGTGCACGATGCGCTTGCCGGTGAACTCGACATCGGCGTCCATATCACGCCAGCGATCGGTCTTGAACTCTTCGACCGGCAGCACTTTGTCCGCCGGTTGTTTGCTGTCACCGCCTCGGGCCTTCTGTTGTGCGTTGGAGTCGGCACCAATCAGCGGTGCCAGGTCAGCGAACAGCAATTGATTGGACAACAGCGAGCCGCTGAGTTTTGGCCGTGGCTGGCTGGCCACGTAAGTCAGATTGCCATGGATGTCGCTTTCGCCGATCTTGCCGTTGAATTCCTCATAGCGGAACACCGCGCCTCCCGCCTCGTGCAACTTGGCGACCAGGTGGCCGTCAGTGGCATAGGGTGGTGTATCCGGCAGGATCACGCCGGTCAGCGGGTAGAGGTTGCCCAGGCTGGTGCCAGCCAGTTTCAGGCGCAGATCCAGGGCGCCGAGATTCAGCGGATCGGTCAGGGTGCCGGCCAGTTCAACGCTCGTATCGGCAATTTTCACCTGTGCCTGGAGCGGAAACGGCCGTGCCGCATCCTGCAGCGCCAACAGCCCGCCAATCTTGCCCTGACCCGCGAGTTTCTGGCCGTGGTACTGGCCGTTGACCTTGAGCGCGAACGCATAATCCTGGGGGGACGAGCCCTTTTCCTGAGCGGCTTTCGCCGCTTTGTCGCCGACGATATCGCTGAACGGAATCGGTTTGCCCAATGGATCGATCAGCACGTCGAGTTGAGTCTTCAGGTTCTGGTCGTCGAGGGTGACGCGGCCCTTATCAAAGCCGATCGCGCCGATATCCACCACCCAGCTCGAGGGCTCGGCGTTCGGGTCTTGCGGGTCGAATTTGAAAGTCCAGTTGGCGCGCCCGTCAGCCAGGCGTTGCAGTTGGGCATTCGGCTCGGTGAGATCGATACGCGGGATCACTACCCGCTGCGCCAGCAATGCCAGGGGTGAAATACGCAGTTCCACCCGCTTGAGGGTGACCATCTGCGGTTGTTTCGACCAGTCAGGATTGCCCAGGCTCAAGTCTTCGGCCACCACATGAGGCCACGGTACCCAGGCGCGCCAGCCGCCTTCATCAGGCTCGAGCTGCCAGACCACCGACAGATTGCCGTTGATGGCGAAAGCGCGGTGCAGCTCTTCGGAAACTTTGGCGTTGAGCGGCGCTTTGATCCGGTTCCAGTCGAAGAACACGATGATCAGCACCAGCACCATCAACAAGGTAAGAAAAGTGGAAAGGGTCCAGACAAACGTTTTTTGAGTGCGCGTCATTGCACAAGGCTCCTGATACGACTGAGCGCCCCGACTGCGACGCACATGTGAAACGGTGAGCCGCAAGCGACCCGCCATGAAATCTACGACTGATAAAAAACCGGCAGGTTTAATCGATAGACCGATTTCGCCGAATCCGCCCAGTCCAATACTGACCAGCCAGTCGACCGGCGTTACCGGCCCTGCACTTTTGCACGTCAAAGGTGGGTCGAAAATACCCACTTCGGTGCAAGACTGCTCGCCGGAAACGCCCGGCCTAGAGCCTCCGCAGCAAACAATCAATTCCGTTGATTATTACCATTGCGTTTATGAACTTTCATATCGACTTATCGAGAGTAGCATTGCTCTCGTACCCACTTATTCGCACCCCCACGGAGCAAAACAATCATGAAACGCCAACTACTGCTTAGCCTTACACTCTCGATGCTGGCCAGCACTGCTTTTGCCCTGCCAGCGGCTGACCAGGCCACTCCACAAGTGAAACAGAACCACTCGGTGTTCAGCCAGACCGTCGCCGCCGATGGCTCCGACCGTACCCCACAAGGCCAGACCCTTGCCGAAGGTGGTAATGATCGTCTGAAAGAAAAAGGCCTGATCACTCAGGATGGCTCGGACCGCACCCCACAAGGCCAGACCCTCGCCGCAGATGGTTCGGATCGTACTCCACAAGGCCAAACCCTGGCTGCTGATGGCTCCGACCGTACTCCACAAGGCCAAACCCTCGCTGCTGATGGTTCCGACCGTACTCCACAAGGCCAGACCCTCGCTGCCGACGGTTCGGATCGCACTCCACAAGGTCAAACCCTCGCTGAAGGCGGTGGTGACCGTGTAATCGAACGCAACAGCGACCTGAGCTAAGCCTCATGGCCGCCTTGAGAAAAAGCCCAATCACCGGATTGGGCTTTTGACTTTTCAGCAGTCCACTTGATAGATGCCACACTTCCCCGCTTGATCCCCCCACAGTCGTTCGACGCCGGCAAAGCCGATTTGCTAGAGTGCGCCGCGTCCCAGTCCAGAAAACGCCCTTGCGATGCTGCCCCGCGCCGAACAGAAACAACAAACCCGTAACGCCCTGATGGACGCTGCCCGGCGCCTGATGGATGGCGGCCGAGGATTCGGCAGCCTGAGCCTGCGCGAAGTCGCGAAAACCGCCGGGATCGTACCGACCGGTTTCTATCGGCATTTTGCCGATATGGATGAATTGGGCCTGGTGCTGGTCAGCGAAGTCGGCCAGACATTCCGCGAAACCATTCGCCTGGTACGACACAACGAATTCGTGATGGGCGGCATCATCGATGCCTCGGTACGGATCTTTCTCGACGTGGTCAGCGCCAACCGTTCGCAGTTCCTGTTTCTCGCCCGCGAGCAATACGGCGGTTCGCTGCCGGTGCGCCAGGCCATCGGCCGTTTGCGTGAAGACATCAGCTCGGACCTGGCGGCGGATTTGTCACTGATGCCGAAACTGCAGCATCTGAACATCGCCAGCCTGAGCGTCATGGCGGACCTGATCGTCAAAAGCGTGTTCGCCACCCTGCCAGACATCATTGACCCACCAGCCGACGCCTTGCCTGAGCACCTGACGCCCCAGGCGAAAATCACCCAGCAACTGCGGTTTATCTTTATCGGCCTCAAACATTGGCAAGGGCTTGGCAGCACCGAGTAATGCCCCCCGTTTCAGACTGCCCCCGAACCCTGTGGGAGCGAGCCTGCTCGCGATGGCGTCGGCACATTCGGAATCGATGTGACAGATACGCCGCCATCGCGAGCAGGCTCGCTCCCACATTGAACTGCGCCGCTTCAACTTGGTGCGCAACTCAAAAACAACGCACCAACTTCAACCAAAAAACTCACTCCAACGATACCAATCCCACGTCTCCTTCAGCCATTTCCTACGCATCATGTCGATTGGCAAGCCCCTTGCTCTAGCCTGAGCATTGCCCATTGCTGGAAGCCTTCCGATGCTGGTGATTCATCGCAGAATCGACCCTCAACCCGTTTGGGCCGCCGAACTGCACCTGACGTTCGAAGCCCGCAGCAAAAGCCGTTTGCGCTGTTTCAGTGCCGAAGGCGAAGACGTCGGGTTGTTTTTGCAGCGCGGCCAGCCGCCGTTGCATGACGGCGAATGCCTGCAAGCCGAAGACGGGCGAATCGTCCGCGTTTGCGCCCGCCCCGAACAATTGCTGCACGTCACTTGCGCCAATGCTTTTGAACTGACCCGCGCGGCCTATCACCTGGGCAACCGCCATGTCGCCCTGCAAGTCGGCAACGGCTGGTTGCGCCTGCTCGACGATTACGTGCTCAAGGCCATGCTCGAACAACTTGGTGCCGTTGCCGTGAACATCGAGGCGCCGTTCCAGCCGGAACATGGCGCCTACGGCGGTGGTCATCACCACTCGCGCCACGGTGATGAAGACTTCAACTACGCGCCGAAACTGCACCAGTTCGGCGTACGCACATGAACCCGGCCTGGGCGCTGTTGCGCCTGGCCAGTCCGCAATTGCCGATTGGCGGCTACAGCTACTCCCAAGGGCTGGAAATGGCTGTGGATAACGGCCGCGTTCACGACCCCGACAGCGCCCGACGCTGGATCAGCGATCAGTTGCTTTTGAATCTGGCACGCTTCGAAGCGCCGCTGTTGCTCGCCCATTGCGTGGCCGCCAGCGAGGAAAACTGGGACGAATTGCTGCAGAGCTGTGAAGAGCATCGCGCCAGTCGCGAAACCCGCGAGCTGCATCAGGAGAGCCGGCAGATGGGCTACTCGTTGCAGCAATTGCTCAATGGCTTGCCGGAACTCGACGCGCCGGCCCGTGCCTTCCTCGAACAACGCAGCGAGCCACATCTGGCCCTGGGTTGGGCCTTGGCCGCGCGCGCCTGGCACATCAGCCCGCAGGACGCCCTGGCCGCGTGGCTCTGGAGCTGGCTGGAAAACCAGTTGGCAGTGCTGATGAAGACCCTGCCCCTCGGTCAGCAAGCTGCCCAACGCCTGACTAGCGAACTGCTGCCGCTGCTTCAACAAGCTCAACAGAACGCCACCCGAATCGATCCCGATCATTACGGCAGCGCCGCTTTCGGCCTGTCCCTGGCGTGCATGGCCCACGAGCGCCAGTACAGCCGTCTGTTCCGTTCCTAGGGCCTTTAATTTTGGAGAATCACATGAACGCACAACCCCTGCGCGTCGGCATCGGCGGCCCGGTCGGCTCCGGCAAAACCGCCCTGACCCTGGCCCTGTGCCTGGCCCTGCGCGAGCGTTACAACCTGGCCGTCGTGACCAACGACATCTACACCCGCGAAGACGCCGATTTTCTGGTGCGCAATGAAGCCCTGGCGCCGGAACGCATCATCGGCGTGGAAACCGGTGGCTGCCCGCACACGGCCATCCGCGAAGACGCCTCGATCAACCTCGAAGCCGTGGATCAACTGAACCGCCGCTTTCCGGGGCTGGACCTGATTCTCGTGGAGTCCGGGGGCGACAACCTCTCCGCGACCTTCAGCCCGGAACTGTCCGACCTGACGATCTACGTGATCGACGTCTCGGCCGGCGACAAGCTGCCGCGCAAGGGTGGGCCGGGGATCTGCAAATCCGACCTGTTGGTGATCAACAAGATCGACCTCGCGCCGCTGGTCGGTGCCTCGCTGACAATGATGGACAGCGACACAAAACGCATGCGCAACGGCAAGCCGTTTGTGTTCAGCAATCAGAAAACCGGCTTGGGTCTGGAAGAGATCATCGCCTTCATCGAACGCCAGGGTTTGCTGACCGCGGCCTGATCACGACTTATCAACAAGGAAGCTTATCCATGACACTCAAACGCATTCTCGGCGCCCTGGCCCTGCTGCTGGCCCCGACCCTCGCCTTCGCCCATCCGGGGCATGGCGACAACGGCTTGATCGCCGGTATCGGCCATCCGCTTGGCGGTCTCGATCACTTGCTGGCGATGCTCGCGGTCGGTTTGTGGGCGGCACAGCAGCAAGGCGCCGCACGCTGGGCGCTGCCGTGCGCATTTGTCGGCACTATGTTGATTGGCGGGCTGTTGGGTTTTGAAGGATTGAACCTGCCGGCACTGGAGAGCGGGATTGCTGCTTCCGTGTTGGCCTTGGGGCTGGCTGTTGCCTTGGCAGTGCGTCCACCGTTGGTGATGGCGGTGGGTGCGACGGCGTTGTTTGCACTGTTTCATGGTGTCGCGCACGGGCTGGAACTGCCGGACATGTCGAGTCCATGGACCTATGCCGCTGGTTTCGTAGCGGCCACAGCAGCATTGCATGCAGCAGGTTATGCGCTGGTGCGGGTGTTGCCGCAGACCGCAGCGCCTCTGGTGCGACTGGCGGGCGCGGCTTCGGCGGCGACCGGGGTATGGTTGTTGGCGGGTTGATTTTTTGATGCCTGCTCGCGATGACGGCCTGACAGACACCACCCCTCTCAGGCCTGCTAACATGTCGCGCAATCGCCCCTGCCGTGACGACGCCAGCCAATGCCACCTGTTTCCCGCTCCGCCTCTCAGCCTGAACTGACCGCCCTGTTTGCCTCGGTGCAACAGCACTTCCTGAACGTCATCGTGCCGCTTTGGCAAGGTCCGGGCTGGAATGCCGACATGGCGTTGCCCTACGAGGCGCTGGATGCCGAACACCAACCGCTGCCACCGCAACGCTACCGGGCCATGGCCTGTGCGCGGCAGTTGTATCTGTTTGCCAGCCTGATCGGTCAGGTGCCGGGCGCCGAAGAGCGTGCCGCCGCGTTGTTCCGCTCGTTGCAGCGGCACTTCCACGATGCCGAGCACGGTGGCTGGTTCTACAGTGTCGATGCGCAAGGTGCGCCGCTGGATCAGCGCAAGGACCTCTACACCCACGCCTTCATCCTGTTCGCCTGCGCCCATTACTGGAACAAGGTCCGCGAGCCGCTGGTGGAGTCGGTGCTCAATGCCTCGCTGGAAGTGATTGCGCAGCGTTTCGCCACGGACGACGGTCTGTACGAAGCCACGCTCGAGCGCGACTGGGCATCGCTGGACAGCGGCCCTTTGCAAAATCCGCTGATGCACCTGGCCGAAGCATTCCTTGCCACCCTGTCGGTGCGTGAAGACCTCGACGTGCAACAGGCGCTCGTCGAGTTATGCACAGCCATGCACGCGCGCTTTATCGATCCGCAGCACGGCGTGTTGATGGAAAAGCCGTTGGGATCTGTGGATAACTGGTTTGAACCGGGGCACCAGTTCGAGTGGTATTTCCTACTGGAATCCTCGGCGCTGTTGCGCAGTTCGACGCTGCATGCCGATCTGGAGCGGGCCTTCGCCTTTACCGAGCAAGTGGGTGTCGATCAGCAGACGGGTGCCGTGCGGGCGATGCTCGACTTTGCAGCGGATGGCGGCGTCCGGGACGCCACGCAGCGTATCTGGGCCCAGGCCGAGTACCTGCGCGCATTGACGCTGCGTCCGGATAACGAGGCCGTCGTGCTGCGTCAATTACA
The DNA here is from genome assembly GCF_057839025.1 of Pseudomonas sp. KH_046_1. Taxonomy (NCBI): domain Bacteria; kingdom Pseudomonadati; phylum Pseudomonadota; class Gammaproteobacteria; order Pseudomonadales; family Pseudomonadaceae; genus Pseudomonas; species Pseudomonas sp. KH_046_1. The sequence goes on along the minus strand of NZ_CM174481.1, from coordinate 647,216 downwards.
AGTATTGCAGCAGCGCTCGCTGCATACCGGCGGCTGGCACGAATGCCGTGACGAGCACGGTGAAGTCAGCCGCCGCGACATGCCGTCGACCACGCCTTATCACCTGGCGACCTGCTATCGCGGGTTGGCGCAATATCTCGCCACAAGGTGAAATCCAATCACTCAGTCCACTTGCGATCCCCGGTAAAGCTGATGGTCAGCCATCGCGCGGCATCCGGCTTACCGAGTTTCGCGGAAATCTCCTCGCGCAAACTGTCCAGTTGCCCCACACCGTCCAGCCAGTAATCCTTCGGCAATACGATGTGAATCTCGATAAAACAGGCCCTGCCGTGTTTCTGCACGTAGGAAATGTAATCGTCGAAACCATGCTCGACCTTCGCCACCTCCATCACCTGACGCACCTTGTCGTCCAGTTGATCAGGAACGATCCCCAACACATCGCGCAAGGCCGGCCCGAGGATTTTGAACGCTGGGGGGAGCATGCCCAGGGCCAGCAGGATCAGGATCATCGGGTCGACATACACCGCCCACTTGTCGTAACCCTGAGTCTTGAGCAACAGCGCGATGAGGAAACTCACCAGCAGTCCCGCCGACAGCATCGCGTCCACCAGCCAACTGATGTTGTCGAACTGGATCAGCGATGATTTGAGTGTGCGATTGCGATGGCGGACGTAGAAGAAGTAAATGAGCTCAACGACGGTGAACACCGCCGCGTAGAGGATCACCAGACCGAGTTCGACCTCGCGGCCTCCATTGATGATGCCGAACACACCGTTGAGAAACGCATAAACGGCCACCAGGAATATGAAACAGCCTTCGATCACCAGCACCATGGGTTCCAGGTGCCAGGAACCGAACTGGAAGCGCTGGTTGCTTTCCTTGGCGATCAACCGGGCGGTGATCAGCATCAGGACCTTGATGAAGGCCGCGACCAACGAAAAAAAGCCATCGAACAGGATGGATTGGGCGCCCGAAACAAAACCGGTGATGATCCCGGCGAATGTCACGGCGAGCATCAGGAAGGTCGATTGTTTGAGCAGCGACTGCTCGCCTCGATTACTCACTTGATCTCCTCTAAAACCTCTAGACCGCCGGGTGTGGCGGGCTGCTTGAGGGAGGAGTCTAGCTGATGTCCTGATTTATCCGTTCCGGTCCCTTCGCGAGCAAGCCCGCTCCCACATTGGATCGCGGTCTAATGTGGGAGCGGGCTTGCTCGCGAAGAACGATGACTCGGTATTAAGCCTTGCCACCACTGCGATCAATAGTAAACCCGGCCCAGGTCTGGCTGACCGGCATCAGCTCCAGGCTGTTGATGTTGATATGCGCCGGTGCATTGAGCACCCAGAAGATGGTCTCGGCGATATCCTGCGGCTGAATCGGCTCGGCGCCGGCGTAAGTGGCGTTGTAGCGCTCCTGGTCACCGGCAAAACGCACCAGCGAGAACTCGCTCTCGCACAAGCCCGGCTCGATGTTGCTGACCCGTACGCCCGTGCCTTGCAGGTCGCAGCGCAGGTTCACGGAGAACTGTTTGACGAACGCCTTGGTCGCGCCATACACGTGGCTGCCCGGGTACGGGTAGTTGCCGGCGATGGACCCCAGGTTGACGATACCGGCACCACGACCGTGGGCGATCAGGCGCGGCAACAGCAGACGGGTGCTGTACATCAGGCCTTTGACGTTGGTATCGACCATGGTGTCCCAGTCGTCGAGGTCACACTTGGGTGCCGGATCAACCCCCAGGGCCAGCCCGGCGTTGTTGATCAACCCGCGCAGTTTGGCAAAGGATGGCGGCAGATTGGCAATCGCCTCCTCCATGGCCTTGCGATCACGCACATCGAGCACCAGGCCATGGACTTCGGTCTGCTTCGACAGCTCGGCGCACAACGCATTGAGGCGCTCCTCACGACGGCCAGTCAGCACCAGTTTCCAGCCGGCCTCGGCAAAACGACGGGCACAGGCTTCACCAAAACCGGAGGTCGCGCCGGTAATAAACAGGGTGTTGGACATCGTGTTCTCCTTGCTTCGGCTGATCGCCAGCCATTGGAATAGAAAATCAGCAGGCAGCATGCCCGGCCTTGTTCACAGCGGCAACCACCGTTCAAACTGTTCAAAAAACGCTCAACTCCGGCAAGCCCTTGACCAGCGTGGCCTACAGCCATGTGCGCGCACGTTATCCACAGGCCGGTCCACAGTCTTTGGGGGCAAGTGGAAAAGCTGCAAGCCGCTATCCACAAGGCTTTGCGCGGGATTTTGAAACTTTTTTGCTTGACCCTCAACCGCCTGCTGTGTAGCTCTTGGCCATTTTCATGACTGACGGGTCAAACCGACGATGGCGCCAAGCCAGTAACCACGGCCTTCAGCGGGGTCTTTCCAGAGTTTAATCACAGACTTATCCACAGGCTTGTCCACGCCGATTCCACGCACTTTCATCCCGAACAAAAAGGTTGACAAAGCGGCCTGCAAGCTGCGCAAAAACACCTGATCAAAAAACAACCACACCTCTGCAAGCCACGGTTTAAAAGGCCTCCAGCCAGCTACTCCCACGTTATTCACAGCCGGTTCCACAGCAAACGGGGACAAGTCAAAACCGTGACAAAACAACTATTTGCAGCGGCTTTATGTCGCGCTTTACGAGCTTGGGAATATTGTTTTCCACAATTCTCTTGAGGCATGCCAAAAACCCTGTGGGAGCGAGCTTGCTCGCGATGACCGGGGCACAGTTTGCATCGTGGTGACTGACGCACCGCTATCGCGAGCAAGCTCGCTCCCACAGGGTTTAGTGATGTTTGGGAGATGTAAAAAAGCCCCGGCGATTGCGCGCCGGGGCTGTGCATGACAAAGCAGACTCAGTGCCCGCCGAGATAGGCGTTACGCACATCCTCGTTGACCAACAACTCCTTGCCGGTGCCGGTCATGCGTATCTCGCCGTTGACCATCACATACGCCCGGTCCGACAACCGCAGGGCGTGGTTGGCGTTCTGTTCCACCAGGAAGATGGTCATGCCGGTCTTGGCCAGTTCCCGCAGGGTGGCGAAGATCTGCTTCACCACAATCGGCGCCAGGCCCAGGCTCGGCTCATCGAGCAGCAACAACTTCGGCCGGCTCATCAGGGCCCGGGCGATGGCGAGCATTTGCTGCTCGCCGCCAGACATGGTCATCGCCCGCTGGGTACGCCGCTCTTCGAGCCGCGGGAACAGCTCGAACATGCGTTGCATGTCCTCCTTGGCGTACTTGTCACCGATAGGGATGGTGCCCATCAGCAGGTTCTCCTCGACGGTCATGTCGGGGAACACCCGCCGCCCTTCCGGCGATTGCGCGATGCCGTTGGAGGCGATGTAGTGGGACGACTTGTGGGTAATATCCACGCCCTGATAGAGGATCTGACCGTCCGCCGCCCTTGGCTGGCCGAAGATCGACATCAGCAGGGTCGACTTGCCGGCACCGTTGGAGCCGATCAGGCTGACGGTTTCCCCTTCGTTGATGTGCAGCGAGACACCTTTAAGGGCCTGGATCGGGCCGTAAAACACGTCCAGATCCTTGAGTTCGAGGATGGGTTTACTCATACCACCTCCTCTTCTTCGGCGCCCAGGTACGCAGCAATCACTTTCGGGTCGTTGCGGATGTCGTCGGGACCACCCTCGGCAATGACGATGCCGTGGTCCAGCACCACGATGTGGTCGGAGATACTCATAACCATGCCCATGTCGTGTTCGATCAGCACCACGGTCAGATCGTGCTCGTCGCGCAGCAGCCGGATCATCGCGCTCAGCGCTTCGGTTTCCTGAGGGTTGAGGCCGGCGGCCGGTTCGTCGAGGCAGATGATCTGCGGACGGGTGCACATGGCCCGGGCGATTTCCAGGCGGCGTTGCTGGCCGTAGGACAGTTCACCGGCCAGGCGGTTGGCGCAGTCCACCAGATCCACCACTTCCAGCCAGTAGAACGCGTGGTCCAGCGCATCGCTTTCGGCCTTGCGGTAGCCCTTGGTATTGAGGATGCCGGCGAGCATGCTGCGGTTGACCCACATGTGCTGGGCCACCAGCAGGTTTTCCAGTACGGACATTTCCTTGAACAAACGAATGTTCTGGAAGGTCCGCGCCAGGCCTGCCCGGTTCACCAGGTGGGTGCCGCCGAATGCCTTGTAGAACAGCCGACTGGCGAAGGATTTCGGCGAAACGAAATCGGTTGGCTTGAACGACTCACCCAGCAACTTGATGACGTTGGTCTGTTGCCCACGGATGTTGAGTTCGATCTTGCCGCCGGAGGCTTTGTAGAACCCGGTCAGGCAGTTGAACACCGTGGTCTTGCCGGCGCCGTTAGGCCCGATCAAGGCGAAGATCGAGTTGCGGTGCACTTTCAGGCTGACATCGCTCAACGCCTTGATGCCGCCGAAGTGCATCATCAGCTTTTCTACACTGAGTACGACTTCGCTCATGGCGCTACTCCTTTACGCGGGGTCACACCGGTACGGCTGATCCGAATCAGGCCGCGCGGTCGCCAGATCATCATCAACACCATCAGGATGCCGAACAGCAGCACGCGGTATTCGGCGAAGCCACGCAGCAGTTCCGGGGCGACGGTCAGCACGAAGGCTGCAATTACGACGCCTATGGTCGAACCCATGCCCCCCAGTACCACGATGGCGAGGATCAGCGCCGATTCGAAGAAGGTGAACGAGGTTGGGTTGACGAAGCCCTGGTAGGTGGCGAAAAAAACCCCGGCCAGACCGGCCGTCGAGGCACCGATAGTGAACGCCGAGAGCTTGACCAGTACGTGGTTCAGGCCCATGGAGCGGCAGGCGATTTCGTCTTCGCGCAGGGCTTCCCAGGCGCGGCCGACCGGCATGCGGGTCAGGCGATGCTTGATGTGCAGCACGGCCAGGACCACCAGGAACAACACGACGTAGATGAAGTAGTACTTCACGTCAGGGTTGTAGGCGATGCCGAAGAACTCATGGAACGGCACTCCGCCCTCTTTCGCCCTTTTTCCGAACTCGATGCCGAAGAAGGTTGGCAACGGCGCTGCCATGCCGTTCGGGCCGCCAGTCAGCGACAACCAGTTGTTGAGGATCAGACGGATGATTTCACCGAAACCCAGGGTCACGATCGCCAGATAGTCGCCATGCAGGCGCAACACCGGGAAGCCGAGGATGCAACCGGCCAGGCCGGCGGTAATCGCCGCCAGCGGCAACACCGTCCAGAAGCCCAATCCAAGATATTGATAACCGAGCGCCAGGCCGTAGGCACCGATGGCGTAGAACGCCACGTAACCGAGGTCGAGCAGGCCGGCCAGGCCAACCACGATGTTCAGCCCCAGCCCCAGCAGCACGTAGATCAGCCCGAGAATGACCACGCCCAACAGGTAGGAGTTGGAGAAAAACGGGAACACCACGGCGATGACGATCATCAGCGGGATGATCCAGCGCAACCGCGATTTGTAATCCGGTGCCAGTACATGCACCCCGGAGCCAGTGCTTTCAAAACCTTCGAGGATTCTCAGGCCCTTGGGGGTTTGCAGGAACATGCTCAGGGCAAAACGACCGGCCATGACGATAGCGACAATCCACGCCACACGAGTGGTTTCCAGGTTGAAGCCATAGCCATCGAGAACGACGCCGACGATCGGCCCGAACACGATCAGGGCAATGAGGCCGGCAAGAATCGCGTCAACCAGACTTTTTTTGATATCAATGGTTTTTTTAGTGGTTGAAGACATCGCTTACACCTTCGACACAAGAGGACGGCCGAGCAGGCCTTGAGGCCGAAAGACCAGAACGAGGACCAGCAACGAGAAGCTGAAAACGTCTTTGTAGTCCGAGTTCACCAGACCGGAAAACAGCGACTCGGAAATCCCGAGAATGATCCCGCCGAGCATCGCGCCGGGCAGTGAGCCAATCCCGCCAAGTACCGCGGCGGTGAACGCCTTGATCCCGATGATGAAGCCGGCATAGAAGTCGAATGTGCCGTAGTTCATGGTGATCAGCACGCCGGCCAGGGCCGCCATCGCTGCACCGATGATGAACACGTAGGAAATCACCCGATCGGTGTTGATCCCCAGGATCGAAGCCATCTTGCGGTCTTGCTGGGTTGCACGGCACATGCGGCCGAGCTTGGTGTACTTGATGATGTAGGTCAGCGCAGCCATCCCGACGAACGCTGCGATCAGAATGAAGACCTTGGTGTAGGTCAACTGAACGAAACCGGTACCGATATCAACGCGCCAGGCACCCGAGAGCAAAGTCGGAACGCCTTGTTGCTTCGCGCCCTGGGAGATCTGTGCGTAGTTTTGCAGGATCAGGGAGATACCGATCGCACTGATCAACGGTGCGAGTCGGGTGGAGTTGCGCAGGGGCTTGTAGGCGACGCGCTCGATGACCCAGCCATACACCGCCGTGACGACGATGGTGAAGATCAGTGTGCCAAGCATCAGCAGCGGGAAGGATTCGATACCGAAGTAAGCCAGCAGAGCCAGACTGATTGCCGCGAGGTAAGCGGAAATCATGTAAACCTCGCCGTGGGCGAAGTTGATCATGCCGATGATGCCATAGACCATTGTGTAGCCGATGGCGATCAGGCCATAGACCGACCCGAGGGTCAGGCCGTTGACCAGTTGCTGCAGGAAAATACCATCCATAACGCAATCTCACGCAATGAGAACCTGCACATGTGGCTGTGCGGTTCCTCTAAGGAAAATACAGATATACGTCGGAGCAATGTCAGCCACGATCAGCCGACACACCACCGCTCCCTGTAGGAGCGAGCCTGCTCGCGATTGCGGTTTAACATTCAACGAATGAGTTGCCTGTCAGTCCGTCATCGCGAGCTGGCTCGCTCCTACAGGGGAACTGTGGAGTCAGCTGATCGGGTCAGCCCTTACTTCTGTTTTTCCAGCTGGTGGTACTTGCCATCCTTGTCCCACTGGTAAACCACGTAGTCGGAGATTTTCAGGTCGCCCTTGCTGTCCCAGGTCTTCTCGCCCATGACGGTCTTGACCGGGTTCTTCTTCAGCCATGCTGCCGCTTCTTCGCCCTTGTTGGACTTGGCGCCGTTGAAGGCTGCTGCCAGGGTCTGGACCGAAGCGTAGGCGTACAGGGTGTAGCCTTCAGGCTCGGTACCGGCCTTGCGGAAGGCGTCTACCACGGTCTTGCTGTCTGGCAGCATGCGTGGGTCGGCACCGAAGGTCATCAGCACGCCGTCAACGAATTGCGGACCGCCAGCGGTGGTCACCAGTTCGTCGGTCACGATGCCGTCATCGGACATGAACTTGACGTCTTTCAGGCCTTGTTCACGCAGTTGACGCACCAGAGGACCGGCTTCCGGGTGCAGGCCACCAAAGTAGACGACGTCAGCGCCGGCGCCGCGGATTTTGGTCACGATGGTGCTGAAGTCTTTCTCGCCACGGGTCAGGCCTTCATACAGCACAGGCGTTACGCCGCGCTTGACCAGTTGAGCCTTGGTGGCATCCGCCAGGCCCTGGCCGTAGGTGTCCTTGTCGTGCAGCACGACAACTTTCTTGCCCTTGAGCACGTCGACGATGTAGTCGCCGGCCACGATGCCTTGCTGGTCGTCACGCCCGCACATACGGAACATGGCGCTCAGGCCACGCTCGGTCACAGCCGGGTTGGTGGAGCCTGGAGTGATGGCGATGATGCCCGCTTCGTCGTAGATCTCGGAGGCCGGGATGGTCGACGAGGAGCAGAAGTGACCGACCACGCCGGCGACTTTCTGGTTGGTCAGGTCTTTGGCGACCGTCACAGCCTGTTTCGGTTCGCAGGCGTCATCGCCCTTGACCAGTACGATTTTTTCCCCATTAACCCCGCCCGCCGCGTTGACCGCATCGGCCGCCGCCTGTGCACCCTTCATGTACTGCTCGCCAAATGCCGCGTTGGCGCCTGTCATTGGTCCCGCTACGCCGATCTTGATGTCAGCCTGAGCAAACGCAGAAACACCCAGCGCAGTTGCCACTGCGAGGGCCAGAAAGCCTTTCTTGTAAAACGTCTGGGACATGAGGTGGTGCTCCATGGTTTTTTTAATTGGCACTGCGACTTCACTGAATGCTCAGAGCAAGGGCCGTGCCATCGGTTTTTTATTCTGAAAAAAGTCGCTGCTGTCTTGTTAATTCGACTGTTTCGGTCCCATTTTCATTGGGCGTGCAACCGTCTAAACCGCGGAAGGTGAAACCATTATTTTTTTGAGGCGCAACCCGCCTGCGCCATCATTGCAACCGCGGCTTTAAACGACGTGCAACCAGCCTGTAACAACGTGCGTCACCGAAGTGCACACTGCTGGTGCGGGACTGCTACAACCCGCACCACTACAGGCTAGCTGCAGATCGAAAAAGCGCCGCTTCCCACTGCAAAAATCAACCTTCAGATCACGATCCGCAGGCACTGGCCTGCGTGATACAGCGAGAATCCCGCCTCATACAGACAGCTGCGCAACCCCACCCCGGTCAGTGGCTGCATGGGAGCAAAGGGAATCGGAAGCGCTTGAGGATTTCCGTTACACAGGTAATCGGCAAAGGCCTTGCCGACCACTGTTCCCGTGGTCACGCCCCGGCCGTTGTAACCGGTGACTGCCACTAAACCGGGCGCCGGTTCGAACAGACGCATCAAATGATCGGGGGTGAAAGCGATGCAACCGGTCCAGGTGCACTCCCATTCCACCGGTTTCAGGTAAGGGAAGTAATGTTGCTGCACCCGGTCGGCCCAGGCTTTGAGAAACCAGGCCGGTTTCTGATTGCCATTACCCAGGCTGCCAAGCAGCAGGCGACCGTCTTTGTCGCGACGGATACTGCTGAGCACCTGTCGGGTGTCCCAGGACCCTTGGCCACCGGGCAGAATTTGCCGGGCGGCTTCTTCGGTCAGCGGGGCCGAGGCCACCTGATAGTAATAACCCGGGAAGAAATTGCGCCGCAGTTCCGTCCAGTCGCCTTCGGTGTAGGCATTGGAGGCAATCACCACCTTCTCGGCCATGACCGAGCCCTGGGCAGTCTGTACTGACCAGCGCTGACCCTGACGTTCGAGTCGGGTGACCGGGGAATGATCGAATAATTGACCACCGAGGCCGATGGCCGCTTTGGCCAGCCCTGTGGTGTAGGCCATCGGGTTGAGCGTGCCGGCGCGGCGATCGAGCAGCGCGGCGGCGATCTTTTTCGTGCCGGTGGCTTGTTCGCAAGCTTGCCCGGTGAGCAGCTCTACCGGCGCACCGCGACGTTTCCATTGTTCTTCACGACTGCGCAGATCGGCTTCCCCGCGGGCGTTGTGCGCCATGTGCAGCGTGCCTTCGCGACGCAACTGGCAATCGATGCTGTACTTGTCCACAAGGCTGAACACCAGGGATGGCGCCGCCCCCAGCATGCGGTTGAGCTGGCTGCCGACGGCCTCGCCAAACCCGGCTTCGATCTCGTCCGGGGGAATCCACATCCCGGCGTTGACCAGCCCGACGTTGCGCCCCGAACCACCATGGCCGGCGCGGTGAGCCTCCAGCACACAAACGGTCTTGCCTTGCTCCAGCAGATGCACCGCCGCCGACAAACCGGTAAACCCGGCGCCGATGACGCAGACATCCACCGAAACCTCACCCTTGAGGGCCGAATTGTCCGGCCTTTGTGGCGTCAGTTTTTCCCACAGACACTCTTCGCGTAACGGCATTGCCAGACTCCAACAGAAACCCAACAAACACACAGTTCAAATGTGGGAGCGAGCCTGCTCGCGAATGCGGCCTGTCAGTCACATTGATGCTGAATGTGCCGACGCCTTCGCGAGCAGGCTCGCTCCCACAGGGGATCACTGCTCGACGTGAGAATCAGTCGAAGGTGATGCCCTGCGCCAACGGCAACTCCAGCGAATAGTTCACGGTGTTGGTCTGGCGGCGCATGTAGCCGCGCCATGCATCGGAGCCGGACTCACGACCGCCGCCGGTTTCTTTCTCGCCACCGAACGCGCCGCCGATTTCCGCGCCGCTCGGGCCGATGTTGACGTTGGCGATGCCGCAGTCGCTGCCTACCGCCGACATGAACTGCTCGGCTTCACGCACGTCGGTGGTGAAGATGCACGAGGACAGGCCTTGCGGCACGGCGTTGTTCAGGCGCAGGGCTTCCTGGAAATCGCTGTAGCCAACCACGTACAGGATCGGGGCGAAGGTTTCGTGGCAGACCACATCGCTCTGCTCCGGCATTTCGACGATGGCTGGCGACACGTAGTAGGCATTCGGGAACTTGTCTTGCAGCTGACGCTCACCGCCAAACACCCGGCCGCCTTCGCTCAAAGCCTGCTCCAGCGCATCCTGCATGTTGTCGAAGCTTTGCTTGTCGATCAGCGGGCCAATCAGGTTGCCTTCCAGCGGATGGCCGATACGCACTTTCGAGTACGCAGCTTTCAGGCGGGTGACGATTTCTTCTTTCACCGACTCATGGGCGATCAGGCGACGCAGAGTGGTGCAACGCTGACCGGCGGTGCCGACGGCGCTGAACAGGATCGCGCGAACGGCCATGTCCAGGTCGGCGCTTGGGCCGAGGATCATTGCGTTGTTGCCGCCCAGCTCCAGAATGCTGCGGGCGAAACGTGCGGCGATTTTCGGCGCCACTTCACGGCCCATGCGGGTGCTGCCGGTGGCGCTGACCAGCGCGACACGCGGATCATCGACCAGGGCTTCGCCGGCATCGCGACCGCCAATAATCACCTGGCTCAGGTACGGCGGCGCATCGCTGAAGTTCTTCAGCACGCGATCGAACAGCGCCTGACAAGCCAGTGCGGTCAGTGGAGTCTTTTCCGACGGTTTCCAGATCACCGGGTTGCCGCAGACCAGCGCCAGCGTGGCGTTCCAGGCCCAGACCGCGACCGGGAAGTTGAACGCACTGATCACGCCAACGACGCCCAGCGGATGCCAGGTTTCGCGCATGTGGTGGCCAGGACGCTCGGAGGCGATAGTCAAACCGTACAGCTGACGGGACAGGCCGACGGCGAAGTCGCAGATGTCGATCATTTCCTGAACTTCACCCAGGCCTTCCTGGGTGATCTTGCCAGCTTCCCAGGACACCAGCTCGCCGAGGTCGGCCTTGTATTCCCGCAGGATGTCACCCAGTTGCCGCACCAGTTCGCCACGGCGCGGTGCCGGAACCTTGCGCCACAGTTCGAACGCATGATCTGCGCGACTGATGTGCTGCTCGACTTCAGCGGCGCCTTCCCAGTTCACGGCGGCGATCCTGCTGCCATCGATCGGCGAATGCACCGGCACTTTGCCGTTCTGGTACAGGGCCGGGTTCACACCTAGACGATCAAGCAATGCGGCAACCATGGGTCACTCCTCAAGCAAAAGACAGAACACGTGCAGCCGGAAATTCACGGCTGATCAGACCTGTAGTTTTAGCTGCCCGGAGGTTACTCAACAAACGACGATTAAGAGAGATATCATTCCGTTTATTCATGCTGTGCATTGCTGGCAATAAAGAGACAAGAACCAAGGACCGCCCATGCTGAATAAACGCTACTTGCCATCGATCGCTGCATTGCAGTGCTTCGAGGCCGTCACCCGGCATTTGAGCTTCACCCGGGCCGCCGAAGAGTTGAACCTGACCCAGAGCGCCGTAAGCAAACAGGTCGCGCAACTCGAAGAGCTGTTGCAACACCTGCTGTTTCGTCGGGTGCGCCGCCGCCTGCAGATGACACCGGCCGGCGACCTGTACCTGGTTGAAGTGCGAAAAATCCTCACGCAGGTCGAGATGTCGACCCATTACCTGCGTTCCTACGGTGGCGAAACAGAAGTCCTGCGCGTCTCGACGCCTCCTACCTTCGGTGCGCGCTGGCTGGTGCCGCGCCTGAAGGGCTGGCGCCTGCGTCATCCGTCGATTCACCTGGACCTGTGCAGCGAGCAGGAAGCCGACGATCTGCAGCAAGGGCGCAGCGACCTGGCGTTCTATTTCGGCCAGGGCTCGCGGCCCGGCTCCGAATGCCTGAAGCTGTTCGGCGAAGAGCTGGTGCCAGTGTGCGCCCCGGGCAGCCTGCCGGACACGCCGTTCACCGATCCGACGCAACTGACTGACCTGGTCCTGCTGCAAAACGCCTCCCGCCCCCAGGCCTGGCATGACTGGTTCGACCATCAGGGCTACCACACCGAACACAGCTACCACGGCCCGCGCTTCGAAACCTTTTATATGTGCATTCGCGCCGCCCAGGTTGGCTGCGGCGTGGCGTTGTTGCCGCGTTTTCTGGTGGAAGAGGAACTGGCGGACGGCAAACTGGTCATTCCCTGGCAGCATGCAATGCCCAGCACCGATGCCTATTACCTTGCATACCCGGAGCATTCGGCTGAAGTGCCGAAGGTGCGGGACTTTGTGAAGTGGATGCTGGAGCAGATCGATAGCCCGGATGCTCCACAACACTGAGCCTTGCGCATTCCCTGTGGGATCTAGAGTGATCCAAGAAATCGCTGGCAATCCAGCCCTCTGATATGCGCCACTAACGCCACTGATCAATACCGCAGCAACGCTGGAGATTCCCGTTATGAGCGAGAGTGTATTTGCCGATCGCATCGTGCAGAACCTGCTCGACACCGACTTCTACAAACTGACGATGATGCAGGCGGTGCTGCACAACTACCCGAACGTCGAAGTCGAATGGGAGTTTCGTTGCCGTAACAGCGAGGACTTGCGCCCGTACCTGGCGGAAATCCGTTTCCAGATCGAACGCCTGGCCGAGTTGAGCCTGAGCGCCGACCAGTTGAGCTTTCTGGAACGCATCAGCTTCCTGAAGCCGGACTTCCTGCGTTTTCTCGGGTTGTTTCGCTTCAACCTGCGCTACATCCACACCGGCCTCGAAAACGGTGAGCTGTTTATCCGCCTGCGGGGCCCCTGGCTGCATGTGATCCTGTTCGAAGTGCCGCTGCTGGCGCTGGTCAGCGAGGTGCGCAACCGCTATCGCTACCGCGAAGTCGTGCTGGAGCAGGCCCGTGAGCAGCTCTACCGCAAGTTCGACTGGCTGAGCGCCAACGCCAGCAGTGATGAATTGTCCGAATTGCAGGTGGCCGATTTCGGCACGCGCCGTCGCTTCTCGTATCGGGTGCAGGAAGAAGTGGTGAATGTGCTCAAGCACGATTTCCCCGGACGCTTCGTCGGCACCAGCAACGTGCACCTGTCCCGGGAACTGGACATGAAACCCCTGGGTACCATGGCCCACGAATGGATCATGGCGCACCAGCAACTCGGCCCGCGGCTGATCGACAGCCAGATCGCCGCACTCGATTGCTGGGTCCGTGAATACCGTGGCCTGCTGGGGATTGCCCTGACCGACTGCATCACCATGGATGCTTTCCTCGGCGATTTCGATCTGTTTTTCGCCAAGCTTTTCGACGGTTTGCGCCACGACTCGGGCGATCCGGTGGTCTGGGCGGAAAAAGCCATCGCCCACTATCACAAGCTCGGCATCGACCCGATGAGCAAGACGCTGACCTTCTCCGATAGCCTGACATTGCCCAGGACCCTGGAGATATTCCGGGCGCTGCGCGGTCGGATCAATGTCAGCTTCGGCATCGGCACCAACCTGACCTGTGATATTCCAGGTGTCGAACCGATGAGCATCGTGCTTAAAATGACCGCCTGCAACGGCCAGCCGGTGGCGAAGATCTCCGACGAGCCAGGCAAGACGCACTGCAAAGACCCGAATTTCGTCGCTTACCTGCGACACGTTTTCCAGGTTCCTGCCGCCCTTTCAAGTACATCAAGCAAGGAGTGAATTCATGCAAGCCGTACAGCGTGAGATTGCTGAACAGCTCAAGGTCCAGCCGCCATTCGCCGACGAAGCCGCCCTTGAGGCCGAGGTCGCCCGGCGGTTGATCTTCATTCAGGACTGCCTGGTCAACTCCGGGCTCAAGACCCTGGTGCTGGGCATCAGTGGCGGCGTCGATTCCCTGACCGCCGGCCTGCTGGCCCAACGTGCAATGCGTGAATTGCGCCAACGCACGGGCGAAGACAGCTACAAGTTCATTGCCGTGCGCCTGCCCTACGAAACCCAGTTCGATGAGCACGACGCCCAGGCTTCGGTGGATTTCATCAAGCCGGACGAGCGCCACACCGTGAATATCGGCCCGGCGGTCAAATCCCTGGCCAATGAAGTGGCAGCCTTCGAAGGCAAACATGCGGTGTCGGTGGACTTCGTGCTCGGCAACACCAAGGCGCGCATGCGCATGGTCGCCCAGTACACCATCGCCGGCGCAGCCCAGGGGCTGGTGATCGGCACCGATCACGCGGCGGAAGCGGTGATGGGTTTCTTCACCAAGTTCGGTGACGGCGCCTGCGACCTGGCGCCACTCAGTGGCCTGGTGAAAAACCAGGTCCGCGCCATCGCCCGCAGCTTCGGCGCGCCGGAGTCGCTGGTGGAGAAAATCCCGACCGCCGACCTTGAGGATCTTTCGCCGGGTAAACCGGACGAAGCGTCCCACGGCGTGACTTACGCTGAAATCGACGCCTTCCTGCACGGCGAGCCGGTGCGTGAAGAGGCGTTCAAGATCATTGTGGATACCTACAACAAGACCCATCACAAGCGGGTGATGCCGTTTGCGCCGTGATTGGTGATTGAATGAAAAAGCCCGCTGAAGTGTTGAGCTTCAGCGGGCTTTTTCTTTGGCCAAAACATGCGTCGATGCTTCTGGCCCCTTCGCGGGCAAGCCCGCTCCCACAGGGTTTCAGGTGTTCACAAAAATTGTGTCCGACATAGAACCTTGTGGGAGCGGGCTTGCTCGCGAAGAACGATGACGCGGTGTGCCTGATTACTTCAGGGTCACAGTGCCTTTCATCATCGAGATGTGGCCTGGGAACGAGCAGAAGAACCCGTACTTTTCACCGGCCGCGAGCTTCGACACATCGAAGGTCACCGAGTCGGTTTCCTTGGCGCCGATGATCTTGGTGTGGGCGATCACGCGGGCGTCGCCTTCCTTCAGGTAGTTCTTGTCGATGCCGGCGCTCAGGCCGTCGGTGGCGATCGGCTGCATGTCGGCTTCTTTACTCAGCACCCAGTTATGGCCCATGACGTTCTTCGGCAAGCTGCCGGAGTGCTTGAGTTCCACGGTAAACGTCTTGCAGCTCTTGTCGATTTCAATGGCCTTCGTGTCGAAAGACATCTGGTCGGTGGAGTCGACGGTGACTTTGCACTCTGCAGCCATCAGTTGGCTGCTGGCCAGTGTCAACAGGGATACCGCAACAAGTTTGGCAAACATGGTGAATCTCCAAGGCAGGGTTAACGAAATCGCGAATGAACAGAAGACTGCCTGAAAACTTCGCAAGTTCATATGACTTGAATCAAAAATTGTATACAACTTTCGGGCTATGACGCTGATGCAAATTATCTACCGGCCAAGTGTCTGGCCCGGGCCTATCATCTGGCCGTCCCCCTTCAAATGGAACGTCTGTCATGTCGATCAACAGCCTGTTGTGCAGTTTGCTGGCCGCCTACGCTTGCGGCGCCAGCGGTACGTACGAAACCCCGGAACACCAAGTCTAGCCCTTGGACTGCCGCGCGCCTGCCTTTACTCTGTGGCCCTGATCGACCATGGAGCAAGGCATGTCTTTAACATCCGTTTGTGTATTTTGTGGTGCCAGCACCGGCACCAACCCCGCTTACCGCGAAGCAGCCGTGGCCCTTGGCCGGGCGTTGGCCGAGCGCAAGCTGACCCTGGTGTATGGCGGTGGCGCCGTGGGCCTGATGGGCATCGTCGCCGATGCGGCCCTGGCGGCCGGCGGTGAAGTGATCGGCATCATCCCGCAAAGCCTCAAGGACAAGGAAATCGGCCACAGCGGCCTGACTCGCCTGGAAGTCGTCGATGGCATGCACGCGCGCAAGGCGCGGATGGCCGAGCTCAGCGATGCCTTTATCGCGCTGCCCGGCGGCCTTGGCACCCTCGAAGAACTGTTCGAAGTCTGGACCTGGGGCCAGCTCGGCTACCACGGAAAACCGCTGGGATTGCTGGAAGTGAACGGTTTCTACAGCAAATTGACGTCTTTTCTCGATCATATCGTCGGCGAAGGCTTCGTTCGCGGGCAGCACCGTGACATGCTGCAAGTGAGCGAATCGCCGCAAACCCTGCTCGATGCTCTGGATGCCTGGCAACCGTCCATAGCGCCAAAATGGGCCGAGCAAAAACCCAGCTAACGGCTTGGCACCGATACAGGGCAGAATATGCGCCGCTCAACCTCACCTTCGACCCCAGAGGATCGCCCATGGCCAAACCTAATTATTCCTTCGCCAAACGTCAGAGAGACTTGGCCAAGGAGCAGAAGAAAGAGGAAAAGCTTCAGCGCAAGAAAGCTACAGCTGAAGAAGAAGCAGCCGCACTGAACCCGGAAGCAGAAGGTGAAGTGGCCGCAGAAAGTGATGTTGAAGCACCGAAAGATCAGGCGCCCGACGCCTGAGACCCTCAGGGCCCGATGATCTGATCAGGCCCACCGGATCTGTGTCCAGGGTTGGCAGCTTTGCTGCCGACCCTCACAGCGATGGTCTTTAACGATAACGCTGCAACTCTGACACCCCGGAGCTCTCGGGTTCTTCGCGAGCAAGCTCGCTCCTACAGGGGACCTGCGTTAATCCAGTGGCATCACCGTCACCCGAACCTCGGGATCGTGGTTCCCTCCCCCCAAAATCACCCCCCGCAACGGCGATACATCGGAAAAATCCCGTCCCCAGGCCAGGGTGATGTGCTCCAGCGCCGGTTGCACATTGTTGGTCGGATCGAAATCCACCCACCCCAACACCGGGCAAAACACCGAGACCCAGGCGTGGGACGCATCGGCGCCGATCAGCCGTGGCTGACCCGGCGGTGGCTGGGTCAGCAAGTAACCGCTGATATACCGCGCCGCCAACCCTCTGGAACGCACGCAGGCGAGCATCAGGTGGGCAAAGTCCTGGCAGACCCCGCGTCGGCGCTCCAACACCTCCACCAGCGGCGTCGCCACCTGGGTTGCTTCGGCATCGAAGGTGAACTCGCTGAAGATTTTCTCCATCAGCGCCTGCACGCCGAGCAACAACGCTCGACCCGGCGGAAAACAGCTTTGCGAAAACTCGACGAAGTTTTTCTTCAAATGCACATACGGCGACTCAAACCGGTATCGGCAGGCTT
Source organism: Pseudomonas sp. KH_046_1 (assembly GCF_057839025.1). Taxonomy (NCBI): domain Bacteria; kingdom Pseudomonadati; phylum Pseudomonadota; class Gammaproteobacteria; order Pseudomonadales; family Pseudomonadaceae; genus Pseudomonas; species Pseudomonas sp. KH_046_1. The sequence continues at coordinate 630,114 of NZ_CM174481.1, read as the reverse complement.
CGAGCAATTCAGGTGACAGCGGTTGGCTGCTGTAGGTCAGCGCACCACGTGTGTCTTCCCACGCGGGTGACAGATTGAAGTCCAACGCAGGTCGGGGCAGCACTTCTATGGTCAGGCTGGCATTGACCAGCAACTCATCGTGGGGACGCTCGAACGCCAGCCGGGTCAGCGGATTGCCGAACACATCCAGTTCATCGCGACGCGAGGTCGGCTCGGGGCTGATCTGCAATTGCCGGTCGGTACAGCGCTGCCAAGCGCAAGGCCGCGGCCACAAATGCGCCAGTTGCTGGGCCAGGGACACCGGGCTGTCGTAGTGATAATGGGTGTCGTGGAAAATCTGGTAATGAGCACTCATCAGACGGACACCGTGCGCTGGCTGACATCATCGACATGGGCGAAATGCCGTAGCGCCAGGCGATCGGAAACTTGCCCGCTGGCGTCGGCGATCTCTTGCAGCAGCGCGGCCAGCCCCTCGATGGCAGCGCGAACACTCGCGTCGCCGAACAGCGGGTTTTCCAGGCAGCCCAGATCGAATCGCGCCAGACGCTCGACCAATTGCGGCAGCGCTGCTTCACGCGGCACGCCAAAGTCATCATTGAGGCGTTTGAGGGTGCGGATCACCAGTTTCAACTGGAACAACACGGCGTGAGGGTTCTGCTCGTCGAGCAATAGCAGGTCGAGCACCGGGATCAGTTGCGCCACCGCCAGGTATCGAGAACGGTAAGTGATGCTGCTGTTGCCCAGTTCCAGCAGCCATTCCAGCCCGGCCTGGTCGAAAGCTCCGACGCCCCGCAGGAACGCCGCCAGGCTGCCGCTGAGAAACTGCAGGCGCTCGATCCGCCGGCCAATCATCAGGAAACGCCAGCCTTCGTCCCGGGTCATGTCGTCCAGGGCAAAGCCGGACAACGCCGCCAGGGACATCACCAGACGGTTGAGGAAATCCAGCAACTCGCCGAAATCCGGCTCTTCGGTTTCCAGCTCCATGGCTTCGCGCTGCAACTCCACCAGCGCCTGCCAGTTTTCCCGCGAGAGCTTGCCGCGCACCTGCGAAGCGGCCCACTGCAAGCGCTGCAGGTTGGAACGCAGGCTGAACGGCCAATCATCGCCGAGCAACGCCGCCAACAGGCGCTCCGGCAACTCGCCCTCCTCGGGCAGCAGCATCAGCCGTTCGCCGAGATCCACCGCGGCCTGTAGGGCTTGCGGGTCGTCGCCGTCGACATAGCGCGCCAGCATGATGCGCAACAAACGGGCACTGTCGTCGCAACGCTCGCAGTAACGACCGAACCAGAACAGGTTTTCCACCACCCGCGACGGCAGGTACGGATCGCGCCGCACCAGATCATGCACACCGATGTTGCGCTGGGCCTTCCATTGTTCGCCGCTGGGCGCACGCTCTCCCAGCACCCAGGTGTCCTTGCTGGCGCCACCGCGTTGCATCGACACCACTTCGGCATCGGCTTGGGCGGCGACCCGGGTCAAGCCGCCGGGCAAAACCCGATAACCCTCACGGCTGGCCACCGCATACACGCGCATGCCGATCGCACGGGGTTGCAGTTGACCATCTTCGGCTTGCCAGATCGGCGCCTGGGACAATTGTGCGAGTTCTTGCGCCACATAGGCGTATGGCCGAGCCTGCATGCGCTCGGCGAGCTCATGGCGCTGTTTTTCACTCAAATCACGACCAAATACCGGCGTAAAGCTCTGGGACGGAAACGCCGGTTTGATCAGCAACTCCGGCAGTTTCTCCAGGGCCTGGGCCAAAACCGGCGCTTCGCCACACCACCAAGTCGCGATGGACGGCAGGATCAGCTCTTCGCCAAACAGGAATTGATTGATCCTCGGCAGAAAACCCAACAAGCCCGGCGATTCCAGCACACCGCTGCCGAGGGCGTTGGCCACCAGCACCCGCCCCTGCCGCACCGCTTCCAGCAGGCCCGGCACGCCGAGGGCTGAGTCAGTACGCAGCTCCAGCGGGTCGCAGAAATCATCGTCGAGCCGACGCATGATCGCGTGGACCCGACGCAGGCCACTCAGGGTTTTCAAGTAAACCGTGGCATCGCGCACCGTCAGGTCGCCGCCCTCCACCAGCGGATAACCGAGCTGGCGAGCCAGATACAGATGTTCAAAATAGCTTTCGTTAAAACGCCCCGGTGTCAGCAGCACCACCAACGGCGCATCACCGCCACTCGGGGCCTGACGGGCCAAGGTTTCCTGCAAGGTGCGGAAGAACCCGGCCAGGTGCTGCACTTTCAGATCGCGGTACAGCTCGGGAAAGGCCCGGGACACAATCGTGCGGTTTTCCAGTGCATACCCGGCTCCCGAAGGCGCCTGGGTACGATCCGCCGTCACCCACCAGCGGCCATCGGGCGTGCGCGCCAGATCCACGGCATAAAGATGCAGAAAGGCTCCGTCAGGCGGGCTGATGCCCTGACAGGGCCAAAGGAAGTTGTTATGACCGAACACCAGCTCGGCGGGCAAAAGACCTTCGGCAATCAGCCGTTGCGGACCGTAAAGGTCAGCCAGCACGGCATTGAGCAATCGCGCCCGCTGAGCGATACCGGCCGACAACTGTTGCCACTCATCAGCCGCGATGACATGGGGCAGCAGGTCCAGCTCCCATGGCCGGTCCGCGCCCTTGGGGTCGGCATAGACGTTATAGGTAACGCCGTTTTCCTGAATCTGCCGGGTCAGCAGGGCCTGACGCTGCACCAGTTGTGCCGGCGTGCTGCGTTGCAACTGTTCGAACAGCCGGCGCCAGTGCGGGCGCACGGCGCCACTGTCGTCGAGCAGTTCGTGATAGGTGCCCGCTGTCAGCGGGTAGCGGTCTAGCAGGTCAGGCATGGAAAGCTCGGCAGACAGCAATGAAGGGTCAGACTAACGCAGGCTCGTGACGCCCGGATATACGAAAAATCCGAGCGTCGCGGACGGTTTAGAAACGTCGCAAATCGAGTGTCATCGGCAGCTCGTCGCTGATTTCCAGATTGGGTACAGGAAGTTTCCCTGGCGTGTGTCCGATGCGGAAGAAGCGCGCCATTCGCCGGCTCTCCGCTTCATTGGCGTTCACCGGCAAGCTGTCGTAGTTGCGCCCGCCCGGATGGGCGACGTGATACTGGCAACCGCCCAGCGAGCGCTGCATCCAGGTATCGAGCAGGTCGAACACCAGCGGCGCGTGGACCGGAATGGTCGGTTGCAGGCAGTTGGCCGGTTGCCAGGCACGAAATCTCACGCCCGCGACGAATTCGCCTACACGCCCGGTGGGCTGCAATGGCACAGGAATGCCGTTGCAGGTCAGCAGATAACGCTGGGGCGGCAAGCCGCTGAGCTTGACCTGCAAACGCTCCAGCGACGAATCCACGTAACGCACCGTACCGCCCATGGCGCCCTCTTCGCCCAGCACGTGCCAGGGTTCGAGTGCCTGGCGCAGTTCCAGTGCTATGCCACTGACGGCGTAGTCGCCGACCTTGGGGAAACGGAACTCCAGATGCGCGGCGAACCATTCGGCCCGCACCGGATAACCGGCGGCGTTGAGGTCGACGATGACATCGGCGAAGTCTTGCTCGATAAAGTGCGGCAACAGGAAACGATCGTGCAGCTCCGTGCCCCAGCGCGCCAGTTTCGGCGGTGCATAGGGCTCGCGCCAGAACCGCGCGACCAGCGCCCGCAGCAACAATTGTTGCGCCAGGCTCATGCGCGCATGGGGCGGCATTTCGAACGCACGCAACTCCAGTAATCCGAGGCGCCCGGTGGCACCGTCCGGCGAATAGAGCTTGTCGATGCAGAACTCGGCGCGGTGGGTGTTGCCGGTCACATCGATCAGCAGATTGCGCAGCAGTCGATCCACCAGCCATGGCGGACATTCTTCACCCGGTTCAGGCATCTGCGCGAAAGCGATCTCCAGTTCGTACAAGGCATCGTTGCGCGCTTCGTCGACCCGCGGCGCCTGGGACGTCGGGCCAATGAACAATCCGGAAAACAGGTAGGACAAGGACGGATGGTTATGCCAGTAGCTGATCAGGCTGCGCAGCAGATCCGGGCGACGCAGAAACGGCGAGTCCCCCGGTGTCGCGCCACCCAGCACGAAATGGTTACCGCCGCCCGTGCCGGTATGCCGGCCGTCGATCATGAATTTCTCGGTGGTCAGCCGGGTCTGGCGCGCTTCTTCGTAGAGGAATTCGGTGCGCTCGACCAGCTCATCCCAGGTCGCGGACGGTTGCACGTTGACCTCGATCACCCCCGGATCCGGGGTGATGCGGAAGTTGCTCAGACGTGGATCGCTCGGCGGCTCATAGCCCTCCAGCAACACCGGGCACATCAGCTCCTGCGCGGTGGCTTCGATGGCAGCGACCAGTTCGAGGTAATCCTCGACCCGCTCCAGCGGCGGCATGAACAGATACAACCGGCCTTCCCGCGCCTCGGCGCAGAAGGCGGTACGGGTCAGCCAGTCGGCGGATTCGTCGATCTTCGGTGCGCGCTCTTGTACCTCGGCAGCTTCGCTTTGGCTTTGCAGTTGCGCGGTGTCGGGCAGCGGCGGGAAGTCTTGATTCGGGTCCTGCGGATGGATGAACGGATATTCCGCCGCTTTCACCCAAGGCTGCGAACCCAGCGGCAAGCGATAACCCAGCGGCGAGTCTCCCGGCACCAGTCGGCAGTGCTCGTCGCGCAGATACCAGCGGCCGCTCTGCCATTGGTCGCCCTTGGCGTTGCGCGCCAGCGGCAGGACCTGGCCGATGACCTTGTCCAGCCCTTGGCTGAACACTTTGCGCAGGCGGGCCCGCTCCAGCGGTTCCTCCAGACGCGAGTCTTCAGCGCTGACGTTTTGCGGCAGCATTCCTTCGCGCCAGAGGTAATAGAAATTGTCTTCGTAGGCTGGGAACACAAAGCGTGTCGGAATCTTCAGGCGTTCGGCGACACTCGCCAGAAAACGCCCGGCCAGCGCTCCGTCGGCACCATAGTCTTCCTGCTCGTCGGCGATCAGCGCGCTGTTGTGCCAGATCGGCACGCCGTCACGGCGCCAGTAGCAATTGAGCGACCAGCGCGGCAGTTGCTCGCCGGGGTACCACTTGCCCTGCCCGAAATGCACCAGCCCCTGGGGTGCGTAGTGCTTGCGCATGCGCTGGAACAGTTCGGCGGACAACCGCCGTTTATCCGGCCCCAGTGCCGCGGTATTCCATTCGGCGCCGTCCGGGTCATCGATGGATACAAAGGTCGGCTCGCCGCCCATGGTCAGGCGCACATCGCCCTCCAGCAAGTCGGCATCGATCTGTCGGCCCAGTGACTGGATCGCCAGCCACTGGTCGTCGGTGTAGGGCTTGGTGACCCGTGGTGCCTCCCAAATCCTCTCCACGGACATTTCGTGGCTGAACTCGCACTCGCAGGGTTCAACCAGGCCACTGATCGGCGCCGCAGAGGACGGATCGGGACTACAGGCCAACGGAATGTGTCCTTCACCGGCAAACAGTCCGGAGGTCGCATCCAGGCCGATCCAGCCGGCGCCGGGCAGGTACACCTCGCACCAGGCGTGCAGGTCGGTGAAATCCACTTCGGTGCCGGACGGACCGTCGAGACTTTTGACGTCGGCGGTCAGCTGGATCAGGTAACCCGACACGAAACGCGCCGCCAACCCCAGGTTGCGCAGCAGTTGCACCAGCAACCACGCGGAGTCGCGGCACGACCCGGAGGCCTGCTCGAGGGTGTGTTCAGGTGTTTGTACGCCGGGCTCCATGCGGATCAGGTAATCGATGTCTTCGCTCAAACGCTGGTTGAGTGCGACAAGAAAGTCCACGGCGGGCAACGGTGTACGGTCGATGCCGTCCAGGTAGGCCTTGAACTTCGGCGTCAGGGGCAGGGTTTCCAGGTACGGCGCCAGCTCCTTGCGCTCATCCGCGGCATAGGCGAAGGGGATTTTTTCCGCGTAGGGTTCGAGGAAGAAGTCGAACGGATTGAAGATCGCCATTTCTGCCAGCAGATCGACTTCGATTCGCAATTCCTCGGTTTTCTCCGGGAACACCAGCCGCGCCAGGTAATTGCCCTGAGGGTCCTGCTGCCAGTTGATGAAGTGCTGTTCGGGGGAAACTTTCAACGCATAGGACAGAATCCGCGTGCGGCTGTGGGCGGCGGGACGCAGGCGAACGATCTGCGGGCCGAGCTCGACAGCGCGGTCATAGCGGTAATGCGTGATGTGGTGCAATGCGACATGAATCGACACGGCGTGCCTCCTGCGAGCCTTAAGCGTATGGGAAAGCGCGCAAGACTTATGCCATCCAGCAGTGCTGGCGCTTTCTTTGATTGCTTGAGGCAGTACAGCACCAAAATCGGGCGATGCAGGAAAATGGTTTGTATCGATTGCACGTAAATGTGGCGACCAGCCAAAAATTGGTTGGTAGTTCCGGCCTCTTCGCGGGCAAGCCCGCTCCCACAGGGATCTTTGGTGTTCACACAATTTGTGATTCACCTCAAAACACTGTGGGAGCGGGCTTGCCCGCGAAGAGGCCAGTAGCTCCAGCACAAATGGTTAAACCCTGAAATGCAGAACGCCAACCCGAAGGTTGGCGTTCTGTTCAGCTCAAGCGCGGCTTAGCGTGGCACGACCGGTTTGCGGGTCGGCTTTGGCCCCTTGCCTTTGGCCGCGTCCTTGCGTTCCTTGGCCGCCTGCTGGTTGCGGGCGAACGCCGCAGCCTTGGCCTGTTCGCGCTTGTCCCACGGGTTGCCGCCATCGCTGGCACGTGGTGGCAAACCGGTATGCTGGGTCAGGATCTTGGTGGTCTTTTCCCCTGCAACCTTGTGGCTGCCGGCCGGCGTCGAGTTCTTGCGACGGGCGCTCTGGTAGCTATCTGTCGACGGCTGGTGCAAAGGAATCAACTGGTTCTTGCCCGGCCCGATCAGGTCGGCGCGGCCCATGCGAGTCAACGCTTCACGCAGCATCGGCCAGCCTTTCGGGTCGTGATAACGCAAGAACGCCTTGTGCAGACGACGCTGCTCCTCGCTCTTGACGATGGTCACTGCGTCGCTCTTGTAGGTGACCTTGCGCAGCGGGTTCTTGCCCGAGTGGTACATCGCGGTGGCGGTGGCCATCGGCGACGGGTAGAACGCCTGCACCTGGTCGGCACGGAAGCCGTTGCCCTTGAGCCACAGGGCCAGGTTCATCATGTCTTCATCGGTAGTGCCCGGGTGGGCGGCGATGAAGTACGGAATCAGGTACTGCTCCTTGCCCGCTTCCTTGGAGTACTTCTCGAACATGCGCTTGAACTTGTCATAGCTGCCGATGCCCGGTTTCATCATCTGGTTGAGCGGACCTTCCTCGGTGTGTTCCGGGGCGATCTTCAGGTAACCACCGACGTGGTGGGTCACCAACTCTTTAACGTACTCCGGTGACTCGACCGCCAGGTCATAGCGCAGGCCGGAAGCGATCAGGATCTTCTTCACACCCGGCAACTCACGGGCGCTGCGGTACAGCTGGATCAGCGCCGAATGGTCGGTGTTCAGGTTCGGGCAGATGCCAGGGAACACGCACGATGGCTTGCGGCACGCGGATTCGATTTCCGGGCTCTTGCAGGCGATGCGGTACATGTTCGCAGTCGGGCCGCCGAGGTCGGAGATCACGCCGGTAAAGCCCGGGACTTTGTCACGAATCTCTTCGATCTCGCGAATGATCGACTCGTGGGAACGGTTCTGGATGATCCGGCCTTCGTGCTCGGTGATCGAGCAGAAGGTGCAGCCACCGAAGCAGCCACGCATGATGTTCACCGAGAAACGGATCATGTCGTAGGCCGGGATCTTCTCCTTGCCGTACGCCGGGTGCGGAATGCGCGCATAAGGCATGCCGAACACGTAGTCCATTTCTTCGGTGGTCATCGGAATCGGTGGCGGGTTGAACCAGACGTCCACTTCGCCGTGCTTCTGCACCAGCGCACGGGCGTTGCCCGGGTTGGTTTCCAGGTGCAATACGCGGTTGGCGTGGGCATAAAGCACCGCATCGCCACGGACTTTTTCAACCGACGGCAAGCGGATCACGGTCTTGTCGCGGGTCATGCGCGGGCTGGCCAGGATCTGTACGACCTTGGCTTCCTGCGGATCCTCGACCGGCCCCTTTTCCTGCTCGATGGCGCAGGCCTGGGTGTCCTGGGTATTCACGTACGGGTTGATGATCTTGTCGATCTTGCCCGGACGGTCGATGCGCGTGGAGTCGACTTCATACCAGTCTTTCGGCGTGTCACGACGAATGAACGCGGTGCCGCGCACGTCGGTGATGTCTTCGATCTTGTGACCGAACGACAGACGCTGGGCGACTTCAACGATTGCTCGCTCGGCGTTGCCATAAAGCAGGATGTCGGCGCAGGCGTCGATCAGGATCGAGTTGCGGACACGGTCTTGCCAGTAATCGTAATGCGCGATGCGGCGCAGGGATGCTTCGATACCGCCGAGTACGATCGGCACGTGCTTGTAAGCTTCCTTGCAGCGCTGGCTGTAGACCAGGCTGGCACGATCCGGACGCTTGCCGGCCAAGCCGCCCGGCGTGTACGCGTCGTCGGAACGTATTTTCTTGTCCGCGGTGTAGCGGTTGATCATCGAGTCCATGTTGCCGGCCGCGACACCGAAGAACAGGTTCGGCTCGCCGAGCTTCATGAAATCGTCTTTGGACTGCCAGTTCGGCTGGGCAATGATCCCGACGCGGAAGCCCTGGGACTCCAGCAGCCGGCCGATGATCGCCATGCCGAACGACGGGTGATCGACGTAGGCATCACCGGTGACGATGATGATGTCGCAGGAATCCCAGCCGAGCTGATCCATCTCCTCCCTGCTCATGGGCAGGAACGGCGCTGGCCCGAAACATTCGGCCCAGTACTTGGGATAGTCAAATAACGGCTTGGCTGCTTGCATGTCGATAACCGGTGTTGGCTTTCATTGAATTTCGCGGGCGCGGAATATAGCACAAATTTTGACCAATTCCGACGGCTATGGTCGGAAATTGGTGGAACCCCATTCGCGAGCAGGCTCGCTCCCACAGGTTCAATGCAATTCCTGTGGGAGCGAGCCTGCTCGCGAAGAGGCCCGCACAGTCGCTACAACTTACTCGTCGTCGTCGAAGTTATAGCTACCCGGCGCCAGGTTCTCGAAGCGGGTGTACTTGCCGATGAAGGCCAGGCGAATAAAGCCGATCGGGCCGTTCCGCTGCTTGCCGATGATGATTTCGGCGATGCCTTTGTGCTCGGTTTCCGGGTGATACACCTCGTCGCGGTAAACGAACATGATCACGTCGGCGTCCTGCTCGATCGCTCCGGATTCCCGGAGGTCGGAGTTGATCGGCCGTTTGTTCGGCCGCTGCTCGAGGGAGCGGTTGAGCTGGGACAGCGCCACCACCGGGCAGTTGAACTCCTTGGCCAAGGCTTTCAAGGAACGCGAGATTTCAGAAATCTCGTTGGTTCGGTTGTCGCCGCCGGAACCTGGAATCTGCATCAACTGAAGGTAGTCGATCATGATCAGGCCGATCTCACCGTGCTCACGCGCCAGACGCCGGGTGCGCGCACGCATTTCCGACGGGCTGATACCGGCGGTGTCGTCGATGAACAGCTTGCGGTCATTGAGCAGGTTCACCGCCGAGGTCAGGCGCGGCCAGTCGTCATCTTCCAACTGACCGGAACGCACCTTGGTCTGATCGATCCGACCGAGGGACGACAGCATACGCATGATCAGCGATTCGCCTGGCATCTCGAGGGAATACACCAGAACAGCCTTGTCGCTACGCAGTACGGCGTTTTCCACCAGGTTCATCGCGAAGGTGGTTTTACCCATCGACGGACGACCGGCGACGATGATCAAGTCAGCCGGCTGCAGGCCGCTGGTCTTTTCATCAAGGTCGGTGTAGCCAGTGGACAGGCCGGTAATGGCGTTGTCAGTGTTGAACAGCGTGTCGATGCGATCGATGGCCTTGGTCAGCAAATCATTCACACCCACCGGGCCACCGGTTTTCGGCCGGGCCTCGGCAATCGCGAAGATCTGGCGTTCCGCTTCGTCGAGGATCTCCTCGGCAGTGCGACCTTCCGGGTTGAAGGCGCTGTCGGCGATCTCGGTGCTGATGCCGATCAGTTGGCGCAACGTCGCGCGCTGACGGACGATCTGCGCATAAGCCTTGATGTTGGCGACGGACGGCGTGTTTTTCGCCAGTTCGCCAAGGTAACCGAGGCCACCCACCTGAGACGTCTGACCTTCCTTGTCCAGTTGTTCGGCAAGGGTCACGACGTCAATCGGGGAGTTCTGATCGGCCAGTTTGGCGATCGCACGGAAGATCAGGCGGTGGTCATGTCGATAGAAATCGCCGTCGGAGACTTGATCGAGCACACGCTCCCATGCGTTGTTGTCCAGCATCAGACCACCGAGTACAGCCTGTTCGGCTTCGATGGAATGCGGCGGCACTTTCAGCGCGGCGGTTTGCAGATCGTATTGCTCAGGAGCGGAGATATCGTTCATGGCCACTTGAAATTGGAGGAATCAGAAAGACAAAGGGCACGACCTGTAAACAGGATCGTGCCCGATGTTACCGGCAAGCACCCGAGGGTGCCAGCCGACAAGTGCTGCTTAAGCTGCTACCACGACAACGCGTACGGTGGCTTCAACTTCGGCGTGCAGGTGCACGGCTACGTCGAATTCGCCTACGTTGCGGATGGTGCCGTTCGGCAGACGAACTTCGCTCTTCTGCACTTCAACGCCGGAGGCGGTCAGTGCGTCAGCGATGTCGTGAGTACCGATCGAACCGAACAGCTTGCCTTCGTCGCCAGCGGTGGCAGTGATGGTCACTTCCAGCTCGGCCAGTTGGGCAGCGCGGCTTTCAGCCGACGATTTACGATCTGCTGCTGCTTTTTCCAGCTCAGCACGACGCTCTTCGAACGCAGCCAGGTTGGCTGGGGTCGCAGCGGTAGCTTTGCCGTAAGGCAGCAGGTAGTTACGACCGTAACCAGCCTTAACGTTCACTTTGTCACCCAGGTTGCCCAGGTTGGTGACTTTTTCCAGAAGGATCAGTTGCATGTGAAAATCCTCTTAACTTTTAACCTTCACCGTTCGCGTTATCGGCATCTTTCGGTGCCGAACGACCGCGAAAATCAATCAGGCTGTCGACGATGGCCAGGACCACCAGCAACGGATAGATCAGTTGCATGAACAGCAACAGCGTCACGTACAACCCCACCAGCCAGAACCTGGCCAGTCGCTTCTGCGCCACCAGCCCGTGAATCAGGGCCAGCCCGGCGAACACCAGCGGTACACTGCACAACGGCGTCAACATGGCCATCTGAGGACCGATGTTCGGCCCCAGAAGCATGCACGCCAGCAGCAACATCGCCGGCAACAGCGGGATGCGGATGGCGCGAAACTCGCGACCAAAACCGCCCGGGTTGTACAACAACGCCTGCCAGTAGCGCCCGACAAGCAGGCTCAGCAAGCTGACGATTTGCAACAACGCCGCAATCAGGCCGGTCAGGACCGGTGCAATCAGGGACGCGAAACGCGCTTGTTCGTCTACCGACAACTTCTGGTAGACATCACCGAGTAGCGACGGCATGACTTTGATCAAAGCCTGCGCCAGCATCTCGATCTGGGGAGCAAAAGCTGTCCCCAACACCACTGAAAACACCACTCCCATCGCTATGCTGACCAGCAGCACGCGGTTCCAGGACTCGCTTGCGCGCAAAACCAACGCAAGGCTCGCAGACCCCAGCAGCACCAGAAGTGCCCGTGGGTCGTCGGAGTAAAGCCACCAGGCCAATGCCGGCAGCAGTCCCAGAGCAAGAACGCCCAGGGCGTCCCTCAATCCGCGCCGCAAGAGCACAAGGCATCCGGCGGCAGCACCCAACCAATACAACAACGGCATCGCCGCGCATCCAGCCACTACCAGAGTGGCCTGCACACGGCCGCGCATGATGAACTCAGCTATGGCCCGCATGCATTCAATCCTTTGCTACGTGTCGACTGCCCGGTCTCAGCGGCCGTGGCTGTCGGTGTAGGCCAGCAGGGCCAGGAAGCGGGCGCGCTTGATAGCGGTGGCCAGCTGACGCTGATAACGAGCTTTGGTACCGGTGATGCGGCTTGGAACGATTTTGCCGGTCTCGGATACGTAGGCTTTCAGAGTGTTGAGATCTTTGTAATCGATCTCTTTCACGTCTTCAGCGGTGAAGCGGCAGAATTTACGACGACGGAAGAAACGTGCCATGTAATTGGCTCCTTAAAAGGTCCGTGGATTACTCGTCAGCGTTATCGCTGTTGTCGCTGTCATCACTATCAGCGCTTTCAGCGCCTTCGTGCTCAGGACGGTCGCGACGCTCACGGCGCTCACTGCGGTTTTCTTCAGCCTTGAGCATCTCGGACTGGCCGGTAACGGCTTCGTCGCGACGGATGACCAGGTTACGGATCACTGCATCGTTGTAGCGGAAGTTGTCTTCCAGCTCGGCCAGGGCCTTGCCAGTGCACTCAACGTTCAGCATCACGTAGTGAGCCTTGTGAACATTGTTGATTGCGTAGGCCAGTTGACGACGGCCCCAATCTTCCAGACGGTGGATTTTGCCGCCGTCTTCTTCGATCAGCTTGGTGTAACGCTCAACCATGCCGCCGACTTGCTCGCTTTGATCCGGGTGGACCAAAAAGATGATTTCGTAATGACGCATGAATGCTCCTTACGGGTTGTAGCCTGCCGCTCAAAAGCGGTCAGACAAGGAGTGAATGACACTTATGGACTTGCGGACGCTAGACACGTTGGTGCCTGCCATCACAGCAAGGGGCGCAATTGTAGAGAAGGGGCGAGGGAGGCGCAAGGTAATTGGTGATTATTTGAACAGCCACCAACTCATGCCACACCACAAAACACTGTGGGAGCGGGCTTGCTCGCGAATGCGGTACTACATCCAACATATTTGCTGAATGTTACTCCGCTTTCGCGAGCAAGCCCGCTCCCACATTTTGATTGCGTCGAGCTTAGGACTTCTTGGCAGCAGCCTTGGCTTTGACACTGCGCTGACGCTGCGCTTCGAACAGGCATACACCCGTCGCTACGGAAACGTTGAGACTGCTGACGCTACCGGCCATCGGCAGGTTCACCAGGTAGTCGCAATGCTCGCGGGTCAGGCGACGCATGCCCTTGCCTTCGGCGCCCATGATCAGGATGGTCGGGCCGGTCAGGTCCTGGTCATACAGGCTGACTTCAGCTTCACCGGCCGTACCGACAACCCACAAGCCGCGCTGCTGGAGTTTTTCCAGGGTGCGCGCCAGGTTGGTCACGGCAACCAGCGGAATCACTTCCGCCGCGCCGCAGGCGATTTTTCGTACAACCGGAGTCAGGGTCGCCGACTTGTCCTTCGGTACGATCACTGCCAGCGCACCCGCCGCATCGGCGGAACGCAGGCAGGCGCCGAGGTTGTGCGGATCGGTCACGCCATCGAGCACCAGCAACAACGGCGCGCCGTCGGTGCGATCGAGCAACTCGTCGAGCATCGCCTCGCCCCAGACCTGGCTCGGACTCACGTCCGCGACCACACCCTGGTGCACGCCTTCAACCCAGGCGTCCATTTCGCGGCGCTCGGCCTGGCCGACCTGGACCCGGTTTTCGTTGGCCAGCTCGATCAGCGTCTGGACCCGAGGGTCATTGCGACCTTCGGCCAACCAGATCTGCTTGACGCGTTTCGGGTGGTGACGCAACAACGCTTCTACAGCATGTACGCCGTAGATCTTTTCCAACTGACTCATGGCTTGGCCTTAGGTTTACGCGCCCCGCCACTCTTGGCTGGAGCCGAGCCCGCTTTTGGCGGACCTTTACGATGTTTGCTCGGTTTGGCTGGCTTGCCGCCGACGGCCTTGTCAGGCGTCGACCGACTGGTCTTTCCCCCAGACGCCGCTTTACCGCCGCTTTTCGCACCGGCGAGCAACGCCTGTTTCATTTCACGACTTTTGCGCACTTCGGCATTCTTCGCCGCTGCATCGCTCGGGCGATAGGCTTCTACAGCCTTTTCCTTGGCAGGACGACGACCGGTTTTCGCCGGGGCCGGTTCTGCTTCGACTTTCGCTGCGGGTGCGGTGCTTTCGGTGCCACGCTTCTTGCGGCCGATCGGCGCGCTGATGGTTTTTTCGGCCATCTCGAAGTCGATCTTGCGTTCGTCGAGGTCGACGCGCATGACCCGCACTTCCACGGTGTCGCCCAGGCGGAAGCTACGACCGGTACGCTCACCGGCCAGGCGGTGGTGCACAGGATCGAAGTGGTAGTAATCGCCCGGCAGCGCGGTGACGTGCACCAGGCCTTCGACGTAGATATCGGTCAGCTCGACGAACAGACCAAAACCGGTCACGGCGGTGATCACACCCGGGAACGATTCGCCCACGCGATCCTTCATGAACTCGCACTTGAGCCAGTTCACCACGTCGCGGGTCGCTTCGTCGGCACGGCGCTCGCTCATCGAGCACTGCTCGCCGAGTTGCTCCAGGGCCGCTTCGTCGTACGGATAGATGCGTGCTTTCGGAATGGTCATCGCACCGGCACGGCGAACGTGCGGGGTGTTCTGCTTCGAATGGATCACGCTGCGAATCGCCCGGTGCGTGAGCAAGTCCGGGTAGCGGCGGATCGGCGAAGTGAAGTGGGTGTACGCCTCGTAATTCAGGCCGAAGTGGCCCTGGTTGTCGGCGCTGTACACCGCCTGGCTCAACGAACGCAGCATGACGGTCTGGATCAGATGGAAATCCGGACGGTCCTTGATACCGGCCAGCAATGCCTGGTAATCCTTCGGCGACGGGCCATCCTTGCCTTTGTGCAGGGACAGGCCCAGCTCGCCGAGGAACGCGCGCAGCTTTTCCAGACGCTCCGGTGGCGGACCATCGTGGACGCGATACAGCGCCGGGATTTCGTGCTTCTTCAGGAACTCGGCGGTGGCCACGTTGGCCGCCAGCATGCATTCCTCGATCAGCTTGTGCGCATCGTTGCGCACGGTCGGACGAATTTCGGCAATCTTGCGCTCAGTACCGAAGATGATCCGGGTTTCCTGGGTTTCGAAATCGATCGCGCCACGTACGTGACGGGCCGCCAGCAACACCTTGTACAGCGAGTACAGCTGCTTGAGGTGCGGCACCACGTCGGTGTACTCGCCACGCAACTTGCGAGCTTCGGTGGCTTTCGGCGTTTCCAGCATGGCACTGACCTTGTTATAGGTCAGACGCGCATGGGAGTGGATCACCGCTTCGTAGAAGCAGTAGTCGGTCATTTCGCCGGATTTGGAGATGGTCATCTCGCAAACCATGGCCAGGCGATCGACTTGCGGGTTAAGCGAGCACAAACCGTTGGACAGCTGCTCAGGCAGCATCGGGATCACGCGCTCGGGGAAGTACACCGAGTTGCCGCGAACCTGCGCTTCGGCATCCAGCGCCGAACCGAGCTTCACGTAGCTGGATACGTCGGCGATCGCCACGTACAGCTTCCAGCCGCCCGAGAACAGGCGCAGCTTGCCCGGACGGGCTTCGCAGAAGACCGCATCGTCGAAGTCGCGGGCATCTTCGCCGTCGATGGTGACGAACGGCAGATGACGCAAGTCGATGCGCTTCTCTTTGTCTTTCTCTTCGACTTCCGGCTTGAGCTTGCCGGCTTCCTTGAGCACGGCGTCAGGCCAGACGTGAGGAATGTCGTAGGTACGCAGGGCGACATCGATTTCCATGCCCGGCGCCATGTAGTTGCCCACGACTTCAACCACGTCGCCTTGCGGCTGGAAGCGTGGCGTCGGCCAGTGAGTGATCTTCACTTCGACGAACTGACCGATCTGCGCGTTGGCGTTACGACCCGGGGTCACCAGCACTTCCTGCTGGATCTTCGGGTTGTCGGCAACCACGAAACCGATGCCGCCCTCTTCGAAGTAGCGGCCGACGATGGTTTCGTGAGCGCGGGAAACCACTTCGACGATCATGCCTTCGCGACGACCACGACGATCCAGGCCGGATACACGGGCCAGCGCACGGTCACCATCGAACACCAGACGCATCTGCGCCGGGCTCATGAACAGGTCGTCACTGCCGTCGTCCGGCACCAGGAAGCCGAAGCCATCACGGTGACCGCTGATGCGACCCAGGATCAGATCAAGCTTGTCCACCGGCGCATAAGTGCCGCGACGGGTATAGATGAGTTGAGCATCGCGCTCCATGGCGCGCAGGCGGCGGCGCAGGGCTTCGATCTGGTCTTCTGTGGTCAGACCAAACTCTTCGACCAGTTGCTCGCGGTTAGCAGGCGAACCTCGATCAGCAAGATGCTGAAGGATCAATTCGCGGCTAGGAATAGGGTTTTCATATTTTTCCGCTTCACGAGCGGCCTCGGGATCGAGGGACTGCCAATCGGCCATTAGAGAGTTTTCACCTTGTCTATATGCGGGTTAGTTTGGCATAGGCGTAATGAAACGGGAAATTTCAGGCTAAGACGACCCATCTAAAGCCCTGTATCGACACCGCAAAGCTGTTTTGTAGACCATTGGCGAAATTTTCCAGGTTTTTTTGACTTCGGGGGTTTACAGTTAAAAAGACGCTCCGTATAGTGCGCGCCATCGACGACGGACAACGTTGCCGATACTGCCCAGATGGTGAAATTGGTAGACACGCCAGCTTCAGGTGCTGGTGACCGCAAGGTCGTGGAAGTTCGAGTCTTCTTCTGGGCACCAATTTCGAGCTTGAGATTAGTTCAATTTCAAGGCTCACACAAAAACCCGCTTTCGCGGGTTTTTGCATTTTTGACCACTGGTTTATTATTTTTAGAATCAGGGGTTTACAGATCAAAATGCTCTCCGTATAGTGCGCCACATCAACAGCGGCAACGCTGAAGATGAATGCCCAGATGGTGAAATTGGTAGACACGCCAGCTTCAGGTGCTGGTGACCGCAAGGTCGTGGAAGTTCGAGTCTTCTTCTGGGCACCAATTCAAATTCAAGGTTACGACCTTGGATTTCACAAAAACCCGCGAAAGCGGGTTTTTGCGTTTCCGGCCCCTGAAAAATCACCGACCCTCTGTAGGAGCGAGCTTGCTCGCGATGCACTCGAGAACAGCGCTTGTTCTCAGATAGAACGCGCCATCGTTCACGCCCATCGCGAGCAAGCTCGCTCCTACAGGAATCAGCGTCCGCATTTGAGAAACAATATCGTTTATCATTGTTACAAGTTTTTGCAATGTGACAGTGAGGAACCCTGCGAATGATGTTTCGAAATACCCTGCGCCGCGGCCTGATCACCACCCTCCTCGGCCTGGCACTCGCCACTCCCCTCACCCAAGCCGCCGACCCGGTTGCCCTGACCCTCTACAACGGCCAACACAAAGAAGTCGGCGACGCGGTCGCCAAAGCCTTCGAAGCCAAGACCGGCATCCACGTCAATGTGCGTAAAGGCAGCAGCAACCAGCTCGCCAGCCAGATCGTCGAAGAAGGCGATCGCTCCCCCGCCGACGTGATCTACACCGAAGAATCCCCACCCCTGAACAAACTCGGCGAGCAAGGCCTGCTGGCCAAGACGGATGACGCCACGCTGGCCGTTCTGCCCAAGGAATACGTTGCCGGCAACGGCACCTGGATTGGCGTGACCGCCCGGGTGCGCGTCGTTGCGTTCAACCCCAAGCTGATCGATGAAAAAGACCTGCCGACCTCGGTGATGGAATTCTCCGATCCGAAATGGCAAGGCAAGGTCGGTTTCGTTCCTACCAGCGGCGCTTTCCAGGAACAAGCGGTGGCGATCATCAAGATCCACGGCATGGATGCAGCCGAAGAATGGCTGACCGGTCTGCGCGCATTCGGCAAGACCTACAGCAACAACATGGTTGCATTGAAAGCGGTGGAAAATGGCGAAGTCGCCACCGTACTGGTCAACAACTACTACTGGTTCGCCTTGCAACGGGAAAAGGGTCAGCTCGATTCCAAGCTGCATTACTTTACTGGCGGCGACGTCGGCGGACTCATCACGGTTTCCAGTGCTGCGGTGCTCAAATCCAGCAAACACCCCAAGGAAGCCCAGCAATTGCTCGCCTACATGGCCAGCGAGGAAGGCCAGCGAGTGATCACCCACACCACCGCCGAATACCCGCTGCACAAAGGCATGGAATCTGATCGCGGGCTCAAGCCGTTCAGCGAACTGGAAGCACCAAAAGTCACGCCTGCCGACCTCGGCAACGCCGAAGAAGCGCTGGACCTGGAACGTGACGTTGGCCTGAATTGATGGGCGCCTCACTGTCCGCACATCACGCGTACGCACCAAGGCGCAAGCGGCCGTCTATCTGGCTGGTACTACCCGTGTTGCTACTGGTGGCGCTCAGCCTCCTGCCGCTGCTGTATGTCGGCCTGAAAGCCTGGCAGGCGGGCTGGGCAGAAGCACTGCATTTGCTATGGCGACCTTATGTGTTCGGCTTGCTGCGCAACACACTCGCATTGATGATTGGCGTCACCGTGGTATGCGGGGTAATCGGATTGTCGCTCGCCTGGTTGCTGGAGCGCAGCAATCTGCCGGGCCGTCGATTGTGGGGCGTAATCCTCTGCTTGCCGTTCGCCGTTCCGGCCTTTATCAGCAGCTTCACCTGGGTTTCCCTCAGCGCTCATTTCGAGGGACTTGGCGGGGCTATCCTCGTGATGAGCCTGTCCAAATACCCGCTGATTTTCCTGCCCGTAGCGGCAACGCTGCGCAACCTTGACCCATCCCTCGAAGAGTCCGCGCGCACGCTGGGACAGAATCGTTGGGGCGTATTTTTCAAGGTCACCCTGCCCCTGCTCTGGCCTTCGCTGCTCGCGGGTTCGCTGCTGATTGCACTGCACATGCTGGTGGAGTTCGGCGCCTTGTCGATCATCGGCCTGCAAACCTTCACCACGGCGATCTATCAACAGTTCGAGCTGGAGTTCAGCAATGCCAACGCGGCGATGCTCTCCGCCGTACTGCTGATGTTGTGCCTGGCGCTGCTGTGGCTGGAGCTGCGCGTGCGCGGCAAGGGTCGACACGTGCGCACCGGCCAGGGTGCGGCGCGACGCGCGGAACAGGTTCAACTGGGACATTGGGCTGTGGCAGGACAACTTTATTGCCTGCTGCTGGCAATCATTGGCAGCGGGATTCCGCTCGGCATGCTGGCCTACTGGCTGGCGGTGGGATCATCGGCAGCCTTTCCCGTGGCGGCAATCGGCGAAGCATTGATGTCATCCCTCGCACTGTCGCTGGGTGGCGCTGCACTGTGCCTGGTGCTGGCAGTGCCGGTCGGCCTGCTGGTCGTGCGCTACAAAGGCCAACTGGCGATCTGGGCCGAGCGCCTGCCGTATCTGCTGCATGCGCTGCCGGGGCTGGTCATTGCCCTGACCCTGGTGTATTTCGCCCTGCACTACGTGCCAATGCTTTACCAGACTTCGGCATTGCTGCTGATCGCCTACGCCCTGCTGTTTCTGCCGCTGGCCCAGGCGCCGATCCGCACCGCCCTGAACAAGGCGGCGCCACAGCTTGAGGAGGCGGCCCGCACTCTGGGCGCCTCCTCATTCAGTGCCTTTTGCCGAGTGACGCTGCCGATTATTTTCCCGGCACTGGGGGCGGCTTTTGCCCTGGTATTCCTGGATGCAATGAAGGAACTGACGGCGACCTTGCTGTTGAGCCCAACCGGGCTGAACACCCTGGCGACGGAAGTCTGGGCGCATACCGCGAATGTGGAGTTTGCGGCGGCGGCGCCTTATGCGGCGTTGTTGATATTGGTGTCGGGGTTGCCGGTCTATCTGCTGACGACCCGGATGTATCTGAGCCGCTGAAACCGCTTTCGCGAGCAAGCCCGCTCCCACATTGGCTCTTTGTGAACATCATATTTGTGTTCGACAGAGGACCACTGTGGGAGCGGGCTTGCTCGCGAAGGGGCCGGCACAGACAATAGATCAAGCCCTGAACTGCCCCAGGCTCGCCTTCAACTGCGCCGCCAGACCATCGAGCACCTTGCCGCTCGCCGTGGTCTCCACAACGGCTTGCGCCGCTTTCTCGGCCTGGGCGTGAATGGTCTGGACCCGCCCCCGCACTGCCTGCGCGCCCTGCGCCTGATGCGCCGCCGCCTGGGTGGCCAGACCGATCGCCGCATGCACTTGCTCGACGGACGCCTGCACCGACTGCTGCAACCGCGCACTGTCGCGCAGCACCAGCAAACCCTCACTGGCCTGACGCCCGGCCTGACCAATCGCCGCCACCGCTTCACGCGCGCCTTGCTGCAACGCCACGATGTGCGCCTGAATATCGCCGGTGGAGCTCTGCGTCTTGCTCGCCAGCGCCCGCACCTCATCGGCCACCACGGCAAACCCGCGCCCGGTCTCGCCGGCACGCGCCGCTTCAATCGCCGCGTTCAGCGCCAGCAGGTTGGTCTGCTCGGCGATGCCGTGAATCACCGTCAGCACCACCTCGATCTGCTCACTTTGCTGCGCCAGGCGCTCGATCACCTGGGCGCCGGTGTTGACCTGACCCGCCAGCTCCTCGATCAGGCTGCCGACTTTCGCCGAGGTCCGGGTGTTTTCGTCAGTAGCCTGACGAATGTCCACCACCTGCTTCAACGCCGCCTGCATGGCGTGGCTTTCCGACTGCGCCTCATCAGCCATTTGCGACAGCGCACGCAAACTCTCCGCCACCTCGTCGCGCTGCATGCCAGCCGCGGCATCCGCACCGGCGTTGCGTAAGGTCATGGCGCCGATCTCCACTCCGGTACGCTGGGCCACATCGCCCGCCTCGCGCACGATCGGCTGCAACTTATCCACAAAACGATTGACCGCCGAGGCCATGTCGCCGATTTCATCTTTACTGTTGATCTGCACACGCTTGGTCAGATCGCCCTCGCCCGCCGCCAGGTCATCCATGGCAACGATCAGCATTTTCAGGCGATTGACCACCCGGCGACCGAGCACCACCGCCAACAACAGCAGGACACCGAAACCCACCACCGCCAGACACACGCCAATGCGCCAGCGCAATGTCGCAGCAGCTTCCTGCACGGTGCTCGTGGTGTTGGCCTTCATTTCAGCCGCGGTGGACTGCGCCGACTGCAGGCGCGAGCGCATGGCCATTGCGCTGTCGGCGGCCGCACCCTTGAGGCTGTCGCCCACCAGTTGATCGCTGCTGGCGATCAAGGCCGAGAAGCGCTTGTCGAGGGCCGCCAGATCAGTCTCCACCGAAGCCGTCGAGACCCCCATCAGGACCTTGCCGATTTCTACGCCGTTAGGATTGATGGGGGCCTCGATGTAGAACACCGAAGGATCGTTTTTCGCCGCATCCAGCACCTTGTCCAGCGCACGCTCGCCCTGGCCCTTTTCCAGCAGCGCCTTGTTGATCGGGTTTTCCCGGTTGAGGTAGCGCGTCAGGTGCTGGCCGGTGGCGTCGTCATAGACCACGAACAGCACGTTGGGATTGCGCTGGGCCCGGCGGGCGAACTCGGAAAGTGTCGGAACGTCGTTGTCCCACATGGCGCGGGGCGCGACGGAAGCCAGAAGCTGCGCCATGTCGCTGGCGGAGTCCTTCAGGTCCTTCTCCAGGGTCGAACGCAATTGCGCCTGCTCCTGCTCAAGACGCGAGGACAAACCGGCCGTGAGGCGCTGACGCGTACTGGTGGAGAGGCTGTCCAGACTGGACGTGACTTCGCGCCCAGCCTGCTCAAGCTCAGCGGAAAGCTTTTGGCTGTCTGCACCCAGGCGCATGCCCAGATCGGCTTCCAGCGCGGTCACCGTGCTCCGGGTCAGAGCGACAGCTACCAGCACCTGCACCAAAAGGGCGATACCAAGGGTAACGAACACGGGCCGCAACAAACGGCTCTGTAACAATGAGAGAACGGCCGACACTTGATATCCCTCTGCAAAAGCGCCATTAAATTGATGGCACGCCAAAAGTGACGTTTTAGGCAAAGCTAATAGCAAAGGTCATGCCGTCCAACAGACATAAACGACAAAGGCCCCAATTAAGGGGCCTTTGTGTTTTACATCAACGACTTATCAAGCAAACGGATGGCGCAGAACGATGGTTTCGTTGCGGTCCGGGCCCGTCGAAATAATGTCGATCGGCGCGCCGATCAGCTCTTCAACGCGCTTGATGTAAGCACGGGCGTTAGCTGGCAGCTCTTCCAGGGTTTTGGCACCCACGGTCGACTCGGTCCAGCCCGGCACTTCTTCGTACACAGGCTGCAGGCCCACATAGCTGTCAGCATCAGTCGGGGCAACGGCCTTGCCTTCTGCATCTTTGTAGCCGACGCAGATGTTGATGGTTTCCAGACCGTCGAGCACGTCCAGCTTGGTCAGGCAGATGCCCGAGATGCTGTTCACATCGATAGCGCGACGCAGGATAACAGCGTCGAACCAGCCACAACGACGAGCACGGCCGGTAGTCGCGCCGAACTCGTGGCCTTGTTTAGCCAGGTGCGCACCGACTTCGTCGAACAGCTCAGTCGGGAATGGACCCGAACCTACACGCGTGGTGTAAGCCTTGGTGATGCCCAGGATGTAGTCCAGGAACATAGGACCAACACCCGAACCGGTAGCAACGCCACCAGCGGTGGTGTTGGAGCTGGTCACGTACGGGTAGGTACCGTGGTCGATGTCCAGCAGGGAGCCTTGGGCACCTTCGAACATGATGTCTTTGCCAGCGCGACGCAGGTCGTGCAGCTCGGCAGTCACGTCCAGCATCAGCGGCTTGAGCAGCTCAGCGTATTCCTTGCATTCGGCCAGGGTCTTGTCGAATTCGATGGCTGGCTCTTTGTAGTAACCCACCAACATGAAGTTGTGGTAATCCACCAGTTCACGCAGCTTGTCTTCAAAGCGCGGCATGTTGAGCAGGTCGCCCACACGCAGGCCACGACGTGCAACCTTGTCTTCGTAGGCCGGGCCGATGCCGCGACCGGTGGTGCCGATCTTCAGCTCGCCACGGGCCTTTTCACGAGCCTGGTCCAGCGCAACGTGGAAGGACAGGATCAGCGGGCAGGACGGGCTGATACGCAGGCGCTCGCGCACCGGCACACCTTTTTCTTCCAGCTTGGTGATCTCGCGCAGCAGGGCGTCAGGTGCAACCACCACGCCGTTGCCGATCAGGCACTGCACGCCTTCGCGCAGCACGCCCGACGGGATCAGGTGCAAGACAGTCTTCTCACCGTCGATCACCAGGGTGTGGCCAGCGTTGTGGCCACCCTGGTAACGCACTACGGCGGCAGCATGTTCGGTCAGCAGATCAACGATCTTGCCTTTGCCCTCATCACCCCATTGGGTGCCCAGGACTACGACATTCTTACCCATAACACTTGTCCTCATTCGCGCAAACTTGGTGCCGGCGGCAGCCGGCGGGAAAACTCAAGAAGCCAGTGGCGATACTTGCCAAAGCCCGTTCTGCTGAATCAATTGCCGGTCGCAGTCCGCTTCACGGGCGGCGGCCAAAGGCTGTCCAGGCAAGGCCTGAACGACACGCTGACCCTCACTGCGCAACTGGCAAACCTGCTGCCAGAGTGCCGCATCCGTACTGTCAGGCATCCAGATACCGCCAGACGGTAGCTCGATCTCAGCACGCCCCAGGGTCACCAGGGTTTTCAAATCGGTGGAAAAGCCGGTCGCCGGACGGGCGCGACCGAAGTCGGCGCCGATGTCGTCGTAACGACCGCCCTGGGCAATGGACTGGCCAACACCCGGTACGAACACGGCGAACACCACACCGGTGTGGTAGTGGTAACCGCGCAACTCGCCCAGGTCGAAATACAGCGGCAGCTCAGGGAAACGCACGGACAGCCGCTCGGCAATCGCCAGCAAGTCGTCCAGCGCTGCCAGAACAGGGGCCGGCGCCTTGGCCAGACGCTCGCGGGCAGCGCTCAATACTTCACGACCGCCACACAGATCGACCAACGCACGCAGCATGCCCGACAGATCGGCAGGCAAGCCTTCGGTCAAGGTAATGACCTCGTCGATGGCCTTACGTTGCAAGGCATCGAACAACTGCTGCTCGACTTCACCGGACAAACCGGCGGCGCGGGCCAGGCCACGGTAGATACCGACATGACCGAGGTCCATGTGCACATCCGGCACATCGGCCAGTTGCAGCATGGCCAGCATCAGGCTGATGACTTCGACGTCGCTGCTCGGACTGCCGTCGCCGTACAACTCGGCACCCAGTTGAATCGGGCTGCGCGAGGACGACAAGGCGCGAGGCTGAGCGTGCAGGACACTACCGGCATAACACAGGCGGCTTGGGCCTTCACGACGCAGAGTGTGCGCATCGATGCGCGCCACTTGCGGCGTGATGTCGGCACGGAAGCCCATCTGACGGCCCGATTGCGGGTCGATGACCTTGAAGGTGCGCAGATCCAGGTCCTGGCCCGCGCCGGTCAGCAGGGATTCCAGGTACTCGATATGGGGAGTCACGACAAACTCGTAACCCCAGCTCTGGAACAGATCCAACACCTGACGACGCGCGACTTCAATACGCGCAGCTTCCGGTGGCAGTACTTCTTCGATGCCATCTGGCAGAAGCCAGCGGTCTACCGTTGCCATTACGCCTTCCCCTATCTCCGGGCGACCAGCCTGTCGGCGAGCCTTGAGTGAAGCAGAAAATGATCGGCTTGCGCACAAACCACGCGCATGAGCGACGGAGCGAAAAGCCCTTCTACCGGCTTCGCCAACCACTTTCCTCGAAAAACTGTCGAGCCAATCGGCCCGGCATCTGCTTTAAAACAGCAATCAAACATGCAGACGCAAAAAAGCCGGGAATTTCCCGGCTGCCGCATCATACACACGTTTTCCCAAAGGATCACCCCGCCAGAGGTTTTAGCCGCCCGGCGGGGGGATAAATCAGGTCAACGCCGTATCAAGGCTTGGCTTTTTCCAGGTAGTGGAAGAAGTCGCTGCTTGGGTCGAGGACCAGGACGTCGGATTTGTTCGCAAAGCTTTCACGGTAGGCGCGCAGGCTACGGTAGAACGCGTAGAACTCCTGGTCCTGACCGTACGCCTTGGAGTAGATTGCTGCGGCCTGGGCATCACCGTCACCACGAACCTCTTCAGATTCACGATAGGCTTCAGCCAGCAGAACGCGGCGCTGACGATCGGCGTCGGCACGGATGCCTTCGGCCAGCTCGTTACCCTTGGCGCGGTGCTCGCGAGCTTCACGCTCACGCTCGGTGCTCATACGCTCGAACACGCTGCGGTTCACTTCTTTCGGCAGGTCGATGGTCTTGACCCGAACATCGACCACTTCGATGCCCAGCTCTTTCTCGGCCATCTTGTTCAGCGAAGCCGTGATATCCGCCATCAGCGCATCACGTTCACCCGACACCACTTCGTGCAGGGTGCGCTTACCGAACTGGTCACGCAGGCCCGATTCCAGACGACGGGACAGACGCTCGTCGGCGATCTGCTTGAGGCCGGAAGTCGCGGTGTAGTAACGCTCTGCGTCCTTCACGCGCCACTTGGCGTAGGCATCGACCATCACGGCTTTCTTTTCCAGCGTCAGGAAGCGTTGTGTCGGTGCATCCAGCGTCATCAGGCGTGCATCGAATTTACGCACCTGGTTAACGTAAGGCACTTTCACATGCAGGCCTGGCTGAACATCGGTCTGGACCACGCGGCCGAACTGCAGCAACACCGCACGCTCGGTCTGAGCCACGATGTAGAAGCAGTTCCAGGCAGCGATCGCCACGACGACGCCGACAATAAGGGCGATCAGCGATTTATTGCTCATCAGCGACTCTCCCTGGTACGTGCTTGCTGTTGCTGCAGATCTGCTGCCGCACGCGCATTCGCTTCATTGCTGGTGGCTGCCGCGCCGGTCACCGGAGTGCTGGTGCTGCGACCACTTTCGACCATCTTGTCCAGCGGCAGGTACAGCAGGTTGTTCTGGCCGTTCTTGTTGCCGGTCACGAGAACCTTGCTGGTGTTGGTGAAGACTTCCTGCATGGTGTCCAGGTACAGACGCTGGCGGGTGACTTCAGGAGCCTTGCGGTACTCGGCGACCAGTTTGGTGAAGCGATCGGCCTCACCCTTGGCGCGCGAGACGGTCTCGTCACGGTAACCATTGGCATCCTCAAGGATGCGCTGGGCCTGACCACGGGCTTCCGGCACGACGCCGTTGGCATAGGTTTCGGCCTGGTTGCGCGAACGCTGCTCGTCTTCCCGGGCACGGATCACGTCATCGAAGGCTTCCTGCACTTCACGCGGTGCCGCTGCGCTCTGTACGTTGACCTGGGTGACGGTGATACCGGTGCGATAGGTGTCCATGAAGCGTTGCAGACGCTCCTTGATCTCGCTGGCCATCAACTCACGACCTTCGGTCAGTACCTGGTCCATCGCGGTGGAGCCCACCACATGGCGCAAGGCGCTGTCGGTCGCGTGCTGCAGGCTGATTTCCGGCTGATCGACGCTCAGCACGAAATCCTGCAGGTTGCTGATCTTGTACTGCACGGTCAGCGGCACTTCGACGATGTTCTCGTCTTCAGTCAGCATCTGGCCCTGCTTGGTGTAGGCACGCTCGCGCGTGACGTTCTCCATGTACTTCTTGTCGATCGGCGGGAAGTAGATGTTCAGGCCCGGACCCACGGTTTCGTAGTACTTGCCGAAGCGCAGCACTACAGCTTGCTCCTGCTCGTCGACGACATAAACCGCGCTGTACAGCCAAACGGCGGCCAGCACGACCAGACCGATGCCGAGCAGGCCGCCAAAGCCGCCACTCTTGCCCGGACCACCGCCGTCGTCGCCACCACGTTTCTTACCGCCACCGAATAAACCGTTCAGGCTTTCCTGCAGCTTTCGGAAGGCCTCGTCGAGATCCGGTGGTCCCTTGCGGTCGCCGTTGTTACGACGCTTGCCACCCCAAGGATCCTGATTATTCGAGTTGCCACCCGGCTCATTCCAAGCCATAGCGCTCTCCATCTGATAAAGCAAAGACGCACCCACGGCGCGCCGACCAATGCTACAGAATGCCTGTCACCGCGGCACAACCGCTTTCTCAGGCTTTTATTGCAAAGTGTGTTGCTCGATGAATTCCATCGGTTGCAAACCTTCGCGGCTCACCAGCCGATTCAATTCGGCTCGTGGCAAACGAACGGCCAGTAAACTGATGCCTTCATCGTCGTGTTCTTCTTTCTGTACCGCACCGAGTTCGAAAAACTGCGCACGCAGTCGAGCAAATCGGTTCGGCAAGCGCAAGGTGCCAACAAACAACTCATCGCCAAGCAACTCGGCCACGGCCTGTTTGAGCAGGTCCAGACCCGTACCATCTTTCGCCGAAAGCCAGACCCGCTGCGGTTTGCCATCGGCATCGCGCTGGATCTGCGGCTCCACGCCCTCGAGCAAATCGAGTTTGTTATAGACCTCCAGGATCGGCAAGTCTTGAGCGCCGATCTCTCCGAGCACCACCATGACCTGTTCAATCTGGGCCATGCGCTCGGGTTCATGGGAGTCGATCACGTGCAGCAACAGGTCAGAGTTGCTCGACTCTTCGAGCGTAGCCCGAAATGCCTCGACCAGCTTGTGCGGCAAGTGGCGAATGAAGCCCACAGTGTCCGCCAGCACGATCGGCCCCAGGTCATCGAGCTCGAGTCGGCGCAAGGTCGGGTCGAGGGTGGCGAACAACTGGTCAGCCGCGAACACGTCGGAATCGGTTACCGAGTTGAACAGCGTCGATTTGCCGGCGTTGGTATAACCCACCAGTGAAACCGTCGGAATGTCAGCCCGTTTGCGGCCGCGGCGCGATTGCTCACGCTGGCTGCGGACCTTTTCCAGGCGTCCCTTGATCTGCCGCAGGCGAACCCGCAACAGACGCCGGTCGGTTTCCAGCTGGGTTTCACCCGGACCGCGCAGGCCGATACCGCCTTTCTGCCGTTCAAGGTGAGTCCAGCCGCGAACCAGCCGCGTACTCATGTGCTCAAGCTGGGCCAGTTCGACCTGGAGCTTGCCTTCATGGGTGCGGGCGCGTTGAGCGAAGATATCGAGAATCAAACCCGTGCGGTCGATCACGCGACACTCGAAAATACGTTCGAGGTTACGTTCCTGACTGGGCGTGAGGATGTGATTGAAAATCACCAGATCGACCTGTTCGGCCTGGACCAGATCGCGCAATTCTTCGACCTTGCCGCTGCTGATCAGGGTTTTGGCGGTTGGCCGATGACGCGGCACGTTAAAAAACGCGACGGTCTCGGCGCCAGCCGAAATAGCCAACTCCTGAAACTCCTGCGGATCTTCGCGCGCCTCAGGGTCCTGTCCATCCAAGTGAACGAGAATGGCTCGCTCACCACCACCGTGGCGCTCAAAGAACAAAGGAGACTCCTATCAGGCGTTACCTGGCTCAGCGTCACCTGCTTCGGATTCGGTTGCGCTAGGCAGACGAATTGGACGAACCGGCACCACTGTAGAGATCGCGTGTTTGTAAACCATCTGGCTGACGGTGTTTTTCAGCAGGATAACGAACTGGTCGAAAGACTCGATCGTGCCTTGCAGTTTGATACCGTTGACCAGGTAGATGGACACCCCAACTTTCTCTTTACGTAAAGTATTCAAGTAAGGGTCTTGTAGCGAATGCCCTTTTGACATGTGCCGCACTCCTTTAAGGATTCAATATAAAAAATAGGTAATCAGATGGCTTTGGCCGCCACACCCCCAAGGATAGACGGCAATTGCAAGGACTCAGCTCAATATGGAGATGGTCCCAAGGTATTTCAAGGCGCGCGGCAGATTGTCGCAATCCAGACTGTCCAGCCAATGCAGATCAGTCCAACTGCGCAGCCAGGTGAACTGGCGTTTCGCCAACTGGCGCGTGGCAATGATTCCACGCTCCTGCATCTCGGCTGACGTCAGCTTGCCATCCAGGTAGTCCCAGACTTGGCGGTAGCCTACTGCACGTATAGACGGCAACCCGGTATGCAGGTCACCTCTATTACGCAGGGCTACGACCTCGTCAATGAATCCCTGTTCCAACATTAAAGTGAATCTTTGTTTAATTCGCTCGTGCAGTACCTGGCGATTTGCCGGAGCAATGGCCAAGTTCGCGACAGTATAGGGCAATTGTTGCAGTCCCGAAGCGGCTGCTTCGGTACTTTGCACAGATTGTTGCAATCGCAGGGCGGTCATGCTTTGACCGCTGACACGATAAACCTCCAGTGCTCGACTCAATCGCTGGGGATCGTTCGGATGTATTCGCGCCGCGGACTCCGGATCGATCACCGCCAATTGTTCGTGCAAGGCTTGCCAGCCAAGGCGCGCAGCCTCTTCTTCGATTTGCGCACGGACCTCGGGATCGGCGGCCGGCATATCCGCCAGACCTTCAACCAAAGCCTTGTAATAGAGCATGGTGCCGCCCACCAGCAGCGGAATTTTTCCGCGCGCGGTGATATCGGCCATGGCTTCCAGGGCATCACGGCGGAAATCCGCGGCCGAATAGCTCTCGGCCGGGTCGAGAATATCGATCAGACGATGCGGGTATTGCGCCAGCAGCTCTTTGGAAGGCTTGGCGGTGCCGATGTCCATGCCACGGTAGACCAGCGCCGAATCGACGCTGATCAACTCGCAAGGCAGGACCTTAGTGAGTTCGATGGCCAGGTCGGTCTTGCCGGCGGCGGTCGGGCCCATCAGGAAAATCGCAGGTGGGAACTGGCTCATCAACGACCGCGCAAGAACAGTTTGTCCAGATCGTCCAGGCCCAGTTGGGTCCAGGTCGGTCGGCCATGGTTGCATTGACCGCTGCGCTCGGTGTTTTCCATGTCACGCAGCAGACCGTTCATTTCCGGCAAGGCCAAACGCCGATTCGCACGAACCGCGCCGTGGCAGGCCATGGTCCCGAGCAACTCGTTCAGGTGCGCCTGAATGCGGTCGCTGGTGCCGAACTCCATCAGATCAGCCAGGACGTCGGCGACCAGACGGTTGGCTTCGGCCTGCTTGAGCAGCGCCGGGATCTGCCGGATCGCCAGGGTTTCCGGGCCCAGGCGCTGCAATTCAAAGCCCAGGCGCTGGAACCAGGCGACATGTTCCTCGGCGCAATCGGCTTCACGCTGACTGACGGCCAGGGTCTCCGGCACCAGCAACGGCTGGCCGCTCAGGCCCTCGCTGGCCATCGCCACCTTCAAACGCTCATACATGATCCGCTCGTGGGCGGCATGCATATCCACCAGAACCAGGCCCTGAGCGTTTTCCGAAAGAATGTAGATACCCTTGAGTTGTGCCAGCGCATAACCCAGCGGCGGGATGTCGTCCTGCCCCTCCGGGAGCGCGACGGCATTGGCCTCGGGCAGCGGCGCAAAAAACTCTCGATAGGCGGCCTGCGCTTCGGCGACAGGTGCACCGGACTGCGGACGCGGCGTGTATTGATACTGATAACCCGCGCCAGCTCCCGAGCCCGCCGGCGTATTGAACGACGGCTGAGCCTGAGGCTGTTCCAGCAGCGCATTGGCGGCCAGGCGCATTTCGCCCTGGGGCCCGAATTCACCGGCTTCGAGGCCGGAAGGCCGGACGATGGCCGTGGCAACCGGCGCCGCCAGATGATCGTCGGGGCGCACATCGCCCAAGGCGCGGTGCAAGGTGCCGTAAAGGAAATCGTGGACCATGCGCCCTTCACGGAAGCGCACTTCGTGCTTGGTCGGGTGCACGTTGACATCGACTCCGGTCGGATCGACTTCGAAAAACAGCACGAAAGTCGGGTGCCGACCGTTGAACAGCACGTCGCGATAGGCCTGGCGCACCGCGTGGGCCACCAGTTTGTCGCGCACGGCGCGGCCATTGACGAAGAAATACTGCAAATCGGCCTGGCTGCGGTTGAAGGTCGGCAGACCGACCCAGCCCCATAGATGCAGGCCGTTGCGCTCGATCTCGATCGGCAGCGCTTGCTCGAGGAAGCCCGGCCCGCAGATCGCCGCCACGCGCCGGGCACGGGCCGCATCATCATGGGCCTCGTGCAGACTGAGGATGGTCTTGCCATTGTGGCGCAGATGGAACGCCACATCGAAGCGCGCCAAAGCCAGGCGTCTGATCACTTCTTGCAGGTGATCGAATTCGGTTTTTTCGGTCTTGAGAAACTTGCGTCGCGCCGGCGTGTTGAAAAACAGGTCGCGCACTTCAACCGAAGTGCCCACCGGGTGGGCCGCAGGCTGCACACGGGGCGCCATGTCCCGCCCCTCAGTCTCGACCTGCCAGGCCTGATCGGCGTCGCGGGTGCGGGAGGTCAAGGTCAGTCGCGCGACGGAGCTGATCGAGGCCAGGGCCTCGCCGCGAAACCCCAGGCTCATGACCTGCTCGAGGTCCTCCAGGTTGCGGATCTTGCTGGTGGCGTGACGGGCCAGGGCCAGTGGCAGGTCATCGGCGGAAATGCCGCTGCCATCGTCGCGCACCCGCAGCAGCTTGACGCCGCCCTGCTCTACATCGACGTCGATGCGTCTGGCGCCGGAGTCGAGGCTGTTTTCCAGCAACTCCTTGATCACCGAAGCCGGACGTTCGACCACCTCACCCGCCGCAATCTGGTTCGCCAGTCGCGGGCTGAGCAACTCGATTCGAGCGCTACTGTTCACGACCTGATTCATTCTTTGGCCGCCAGTTCAGTGCCAGGAATCGTCAGGTGCTGACCGATCTTGAGCTCATCGCTCGACAGGCTGTTGGCGCTGCGCAGGGTCGCGGGCGATACCTGATAGCGCACGGCGATCATCGCCAGGGTCTCGCCCGGGTTGACGCGGTGATCACGTGGCCCCTGCACAATCTTGCCGGAGTCGCGCAGCCAGGCAATATAAGTGCCCGGTGGCGGGTTCTGCTGGAAGAACTGGCGCACGCCGCTGCTGATCGAACGCGCCAGCGCTTGCTGGTGGCTCGACGCGGCAAGCTTCGAGGCTTCGTTGGCGTTGGAGATAAACCCGGTTTCCACCAGGATCGATGGAATATCCGGTGACTTCAGCACCATGAACCCGGCCTGCTCGACCCGTTGCTTGTGCAGCGGTGTCACCCGGCCGATGTTGCTCAGCACCTTCTGGCCAACGTTCAGGCTGGATGTCAGGGATGCCGTCATCGACAGGTCAAGCAGTACGCCGGCGAGCATGCGGTCCTTGTCATCGAGGCTGACGTTGCCGGCACCACCGATCAGGTCGGAACGGTTTTCGCTGTCGGCCAGCCAGCGGGCGGTCTCGGAAGTCGCGCCGCGATCGGACAGGGCAAATACCGATGCACCGAAAGCAGCAGCCGAAGGCGCGGCGTCGGCGTGGATCGAGACGAACAGGTCGGCGCCTTTCTTGCGGGCAATTTCGGTACGGCCGCGCAACGGAATGAAGTAGTCGCCGGTGCGGGTCAGTTCGGCGCGGAAGCCTTTCATGCCGTTGACCTGACGTTGGGTTTCGCGGGCAATCTGCAGCACCACGTCTTTCTCGCGCTGGCCTCGGGAGCCGGAAGCCCCCGGGTCTTCGCCACCGTGACCGGCGTCGATCACCACAATGATGTCGCGTTTGCCGGCCGGGGCTGGCGGCAATTTGATTGCAGGTTCCGTCGGCGTGACCGGTACGGCAGGCACCGTGGCGACCGACGGTGTCGGCGCTGGCGGAGGCGCGGCGTCTGCGGCGTTATCGAACAGATCGACCACCAACCGGTTGCCGTACTGGGCGTTCGGTGCCAGGGAGAAGCTTTTCGGCGTCACGGCCTTTTTCAGGTCGATGACCACCCGCAGGTCGGTCGGCGTGCGCTGAGCCGAGCGCATGGCGGTAATCGGGGTGTTCGAGGTGTTGACGTTGAGCGGCGCACCGAGGGTCGCGCCATTGATGTCGATGACCAGGCGATCCGGTGCCGTCAGGGTAAAGACGCTGTGTTGCACCGGGCCGGTCAGGTCAAACACCAGTCGCGTGTTGTCCGGTGCCCGCCACAGACGAACACTGTTGACCTTCGAATCGGCCACAGCGTCGACGGTCACCGCCAAAAACAACACCCCTACGGCAGCCACCAACGCGCGAAAGCGCATACCTAACCCCATCATCTATTTGGATTCCAATGCCAAAGCGGCACACCAGGCCTCGCCACGCGAGCCCTGGGATAAAATTTTCAGCGAACGCCCGCTGTCTTGCGGGCTAATGGTAATGGTCAGGTCAGGCTTTGGCAAAAAGCCTGCACCTTTATCGGGCCATTCGATCAGACACAGGGCATCGTCTTCGAAGTAGTCGCGGATACCGAGGAACTCTAGCTCTTCCGGATCGACCAGACGGTACAAATCGAAATGGAAGGCGCGAATGTCGCCTATCTCGTAGGGTTCAACCAGGGTGAAGGTCGGGCTTTTGACTGCCCCGACATGCCCAAAGCCGCGGATGATGCCTCGGGACAACGTGGTTTTGCCCATCCCCAGGTTGCCCTCAAGGAAGATCAGGCCATGGCCTTGGGTGATTCGGGCAATGCGTGCGCCAAAGTCGCTCATGGCCTGTTCATCGGCCAGGTACAGGGTTACTTCAGACACGGTGCTTGCTCCTCCAACAACTGACGAATGGCTGGGATCAGATCACTGGCCGCCAGCCCACGGCCCAATTTTCCTTGTTGCTCGCCGGCATTGGCGTGCAGCCAGACCGCCAGGCAGGCCGCGTCGAATGGCTCCATGCCCTGGGCCAGCAATGCGCCGAGCAAACCGGCCAGCACGTCGCCCAAACCGGCGGTGGCCATCGCCGGATGCCCCTGATGACACAGCGCCAGGCGCCCATCGGGATGGGCGATCAGGCTGCCGGCACCTTTCAGGATGACGACAGCTGTATATTTTTTACTCAAGGCATGGGCTGCTGCGGGACGGTCAGACTGAACGTCGGCAGTGCTCACCCCAAGCAAACGTGCCGCTTCGCCCGGATGCGGAGTGATCACGCAATTGCCGGGCAAACTCACACGCTCCTCGGCCAACATGTTCAGCGCATCGGCGTCCCAGACTTGCGGCAGCGGCGCGTTGGCGGCGGCGGACAACAAGCTGCGCCCCCAGCCAGCCTGGCCCAGCCCCGGACCGACAACCAACACGGAAACTTTTTGCAGCATAACCATCAGCTGATTGGCCGACGAAGTGCCCAGCACCATCGCCTCGGGGATCCGCGCCAGCGCGGCGGACACATGTTCGCTGCGAGTCGCCACCGACACCATGCCTGCCCCGCTGCGCAGCGCACTTTGCGCGCTCAGCAGGATCGCGCCGCCCAACCCACGGTCGCCACCGATCAGCAACACATGGCCGAATTTACCTTTGTGGGAAGCCTGTGCCCGCGCCGTTGGACGCGGCAGATTAGCAGCGGTCAGGCGACGGGCGGTGAAAGCAGCGCCGTCTATCAGCTGTGGGTCAGCGTGCAAGTCGTTGAACAGCAGTTCACCGACCACATTGGCCGCCTCGCCGGTGAACAACCCCACCTTCAAGCCAATGAACGTGACCGTCAGGTCGGCATGCACGGCACGACCAAGGATGCGCCCCGTATCAGCGCACAACCCTGACGGAATATCCACCGCAGCAACCCGCAGTCCGCTGGCATTGATCGCGGCGATGGCGCTGGCATACGGCTCACGCACATCGCCGCTCAGACCAGTGCCAAGCAAAGCATCCAGCACAATGCCGCGCAATCCGGATTGTGCGGTCCAGGGCTCGATGAGCACGTTTTCAGACACCGCCTCGGCATGGGCTAACGCCGCATCGCCCTGCAAGCGCTGCGGATCCCCCACTGCCAGCACCCGCACCGACCAACCGGCACGCTGGGCCAATACGGCTACCAGATACCCGTCCCCGGCATTGTTGCCATGACCGGCCAGCACGCTCAGTTCGTTCGCTGTCGGCCATTGCCGCACCAGCGCCCGCCACGTCGCCCGCGCCGCGCGCTGCATCAATTCGAAGCCCGCTGTGCCGGCGGCGATCAGGCTCGCGTCGAGTGCTCGCACCTGGGCGGTGCTGTACAGCACGTCGGGTAATTCATCTTTAGTGTGCGGCATGCGTCTTCGGGCTCCGATGTCTGGCAGAATTATACGCACCTCAGCTCCGGTTTCTCTCGCCTCATGCCCGCTATTACCACAGACCTGCCTGCCCTCGCCCAATCCATCAAGGACTGGGGCCGCGAGCTGGGCTTCCAGCAAGTCGGCATCAGCGGCCTCGACCTGGCCGAGCATGAGCAGCACCTGGAACGCTGGCTCGAAGCCGGCTACCACGGCGAAATGGACTACATGGGCGCCCACGGCAGCAAGCGCTCGCACCCCGAAGAGCTGGTGCCGGGCACTTTGCGCGTGGTGTCCTTGCGCATGGATTACCTGTCCGGCGACACGCAGATGGCAAAAATGCTCGCCCAACCGGAAAAAGCCTACGTCTCGCGTTATGCCCTGGGTCGCGATTACCACAAGCTGATCCGCAAACGCGTGCAACAACTGGCGGAAAAAATTCAGGCCGAGATCGGACCGTTCGGCTTCCGCGCTTTTGTCGACAGTGCCCCGGTGCTGGAAAAAGCCATCGCCGAACAGGCGGGTCTTGGATGGATCGGCAAAAACACCCTGGTCTTGAATCGCAAGGCAGGCAGTTATTTCTTCCTCGCCGAACTGTTCGTCGACTTGCCGCTGCCGGTCGACCCGCCCCACGCTACCGAACACTGCGGACGGTGCAGCGCCTGTCTCGACATCTGCCCGACCAACGCCTTCGTCGGCCCCTATGTGCTGGATGCCCGACGCTGCATTTCCTACCTGACCATCGAACTCAAAGGCGCCATCCCTGAAGACCTGCGGCCACTGATCGGCAATCGCGTGTTTGGTTGCGATGACTGCCAGATCGTCTGCCCGTGGAACCGCTTCGCCCGCCCGTCCGGTGAAAGCGACTTCAAGCCGCGGCACAATCTGGACAATGCCGGGCTGGCAGAACTGTTCATGTGGGATGAAGAGAAATTCCTGAGCAGCACCGAAGGCTCGCCGCTGCGCCGGACCGGTTACGAAAACTGGTTGCGCAACCTGGCGGTGGGGTTGGGCAATGCGCCTTCAACGATTCCGGTGCTGGAAGCGCTGAAGGCGCGACGGCAGCATCCTTCGGAACTGGTGCGTGAGCACGTCGAATGGGCGTTGCGGCAACACGCCGAGCGTCAGGCTTCGTCGTTGTAGACGAACTTGGGCATTTCCCAATGAAAACGGATCGCCAGCAAGCGCAGCAGAAAACCGCCGAACAAGGTGATCAGAATCGATTGTTCACCGGGTAATTGCAGGTAGATACACAGCATGTAGCACCACGCCGCCGCAAACGAGACGCTGGCATAGAGCTCACGCCGGAAGATCAGCGGAATATCGTTGCAGAAGATGTCCCGCAGGATACCGCCGAAGACACCGGTGATCACGCCACTGACCGATGCCACCAACATGCCATGGCCCATTTCCAGGGCGGTGATGCAGCCGATCAGGGTAAATGCCACCAGCCCCATGGCATCGAGCACCAGAAACAGTGAACGCAAATGGCGCATCCAGCGCGCCGTGAACACCGTAATCATCGCGGCGACAGACGTCAGCACCAGGTATTCCGGGTGTTTGACCCAGGTCAGCGGGTAATGCCCAAGCAATACGTCGCGCACCGAACCGCCACCCAGCGCCGTGACACAAGCGATCAACACCACACCGAACCAGTCCATGCCACGACGGCCGGCAGACAGGGCGCCGGTCATGGCTTCGGTGGTGATGGCGATCAGGTAGAGCATCAGCAGCATGGGGCGATCCTTGCAGAAAAGGCGCGCAGTCTACTCAGTTCATCCAGGCACCAAAAGAGGGCGTCAGAGAATCGACCCAACCATCTATGGTGACTGAACTGACGCCATCGCGAGCAAGCTCGCTCCCACAGGGGCGGCGCTGTACCTGTGGGAGCGAGCTTGCTCGCGATGGGGCCGGAACGGACGAGCGTGAATTAGAACTTGATGAAATGCTTGCGGTAGTGCTGCAACTCGGCGATGGATTCGCGGATGTCGTCCAGGGCCAGGTGGGTGCTGCCCTTCTTGAAGCTGTCACGCACATCCGGTGCCCAGCGCGCGGCCAGCTCTTTGAGCGTGGACACGTCGAGGTTGCGGTAGTGGAAATAGCTTTCCAAAGATTTCATGTGGGTATAAAGGAAGCGACGGTCCTGGCAGATGCTGTTGCCGCAGATCGGCGACTTGCCCTTCGGCACCCACTTTTCCAGGAAGGCGATGGTTTCGGCTTCGGCTTCGGCCATGCTGATGCGGCTGTCGCGAACCCGCTGGGTCAGCCCGGAACCGCCGTGCTGACGGGTGTTCCACTCGTCCATCCCGGCGAGGATTTCGTCGCTGTGGTGAATGGCGATCACCGGGCCTTCGGCCAAGGTGTTCAAGTCACTGTCGGTGACGATGGTGGCCATTTCGATGATGACGTCGGTGTCCGGGTTCAGACCGGTCATTTCCAGGTCGATCCAGATCAGGTTCTGTGGGTTTTGCATGTTCGGCTCCTAGGCAATGCTGCGCAGTTTAGCCTAGGCCGGTAGCCGGGCGTGCTAAACTCGCGGCCGTTTTACCTAATCGTTGCATTCTTGATACGGAACACCCATGGCCAAACGCCAACTCAATCGTCGTCAAAACTGGCGCATCGAAAAGATTCAGGGCGAACGCGCTGCCCGCGCCGCCAAACGCGAGTCCTCGGCTGTCGAGGCGCTTGAGGGCGGCGATCTGGGCCCGGAACAGCACGGCCTGGTGATCGCGCACTTCGGCGTGCAGGTCGAAGTCGAGGCCCGTGACGGCGAACTGGCCGGCCAGGTGTTCCGTTGCCACCTGCGCGCCAACCTGCCGGCGCTGGTGACCGGCGATCAGGTGGTCTGGCGTGCCGGCAACCAGGGTATCGGCGTGATCGTGGCGCAACTGCCGCGCAATACAGAGCTGTGCCGCCCGGACAGCCGTGGTCAGCTCAAGCCTGTTGCGGCCAACGTCGACATGATCGTCATCGTGTTTGCACCGCTGCCCGAGCCTCACGCCAACCTGATCGACCGCTATCTGGTGGCGGCCGAGCATGCGGGCATCAAGCCGCTGTTGCTGCTGAACAAGTTCGACCTGATCGACGAAAACAACGCGCCTGCGCTGAATGCCTTGCTCGCCGTATACCGCACCCTCGGCTACCCGGTGCTGGAAGTGTCGGCGCACCACGGCAACGGTATGGAGCAGTTGCAGAAGCAACTCGACGGGCGTATCAGCGTGTTCGTCGGCCAGTCCGGTGTCGGCAAGTCGTCGCTGGTCAACAGCCTGCTGCCGGAAGTCGAAACCCGTGTCGGCCCGCTGTCCGAGCTGTCCGGCCAGGGCACTCACACCACTACCACCGCGCGGTTGTTCCACTTCCCCGGCGGCGGTGAGTTGATCGACTCCCCGGGTATCCGCGAATTCGGCCTGGGCCACGTTAGCCGTGCCGATGTCGAAGCCGGTTTCATCGAGTTCAACGACCTGCTCGGCACCTGCCGCTTCCGTGACTGCAAGCATGATCGCGAACCCGGCTGCGCCCTGCTCAAGGCCCTTGAAGACGGCCGCGTGCAGCAGCAACGGATGAACAGCTACCGCTCGATCATCGCCAGCCTGCCGGAAAACGGCTACTAAACAGACATGCCGACCGGCCTGCCTTCAGCGGGCGGCCGGCGGCTGGATCTTCCCCTGCTTAAACATCAGACCTTTCTGTAAGACACCCGCACCGGCGCTTGTAGGGCATTTCTCTTTAAGTCACATCCCCTTGTAGCCGCCAGTCAATAGCCTAGTTTCAGACCCTCTTCGCACTCCAGCGACACCGAGGGACACCCATGCAAACCTACCACCTGTTCATCAGCCACTCGTGGAACTACCCCGACGCCCACGACAATCTCGTGCGCCTGCTCAACGCCAAGCCCGGTTTCACCTACAAGAACTTTTCGGTGCCACCGGACAACCCGATTGTCGGCGCGAAAACCGACAAACAACTTGAGGAGGCCATCGAAAACAAGATCCGCCCGTGTTCGGCGGTATTGATCATGGCCGGGATGTACTCCACCTACAGCAAGTGGATCAACAAGGAAATCGAGATCGCCAAGCGCATGGGCAAGGTGATCATTGCGATCAAGCCGTTCGGTGCCGAGCGCATTTCCACGGTGGTACGTGACGCGGCACATGCCGAATGTGCGTGGAACACCAACAGCATCATCGATGCGATTCGCCAGCACACGGCGGTGTAACCATGCGCAAGGGACTGTTTATCGGCATCAACGACTACACCCATGTGTCGCGCCTGAGCGGCTGCAGCAATGACGCCATGGCCATGGCGTCCGTTTTGAAGACCGACGCCAACGGCGATCCGAACTTCAAGAACATCGTGCTGACCTCCGCCGAGGATTTCCTGAGCCGGGAAAAACTCGAAGACCAGATCCGCGAGCTGTTTGCCGGGGACTGCAATGTCGCGCTGCTGTATTTCGCCGGCCACGGCAGTTTCGATACCGACACCGACGAAGGCATGTTGATCCCGCAGGATTACAAGAGCGCCAAGGACGGGATTCGCCTCAGTGACATTCTCAACTGGGCGAGCAAAGCCACCAAGATCAAAAACAAAGTGATCATTCTCGACTGTTGCCAGAGCGGCTCGGCCGGCGAACTGCGCGCCTTGCGCAGTGAAGGCAGCGTAGTCGGAGAAGGCATGACGATTCTTACTGCCTGCAAAAAGGAAGAACCAGCGATGGAGGGCGCGCAGCACGGCGTGTTCACCGGATTGTTGCTCCAGGCCCTGCACGGTGGAGCCGCGAACATCCTGGGCAAGATCACCCCCGGCAGCCTGTATTCGTTTGTCGACAATGCCCTCGACGCCTGGGAACAGCGTCCGGTGTTCAAGACCAACGTCTCGCAGTTCATTTCCCTGCGCGAAGTGTCGCCGCTGATCCCCAAGGAAATCCTGCGCAAACTCCCCGAATGGTTTGCCGAAGCGGAGTCGGTGTACCCCCTCGCCCCCAGCTTTGAGCCCACCGAACCCGAGTTCAACCCGGAACACGGCGAAGTCTTCGCCCAACTGCAAAAGTGCAACCGCCACAGCCTGGTCGAACCGGTGGACGCCGAACACATGTACTACGCCGCCATCCACTCCACCGGCTGCCGCCTCACCGCCCTCGGCGCCTATTACCGCGAACTCGCGACCAAGGGACATTTCTGATGCCAGTGTTTATCAGCTACCGCCACATGGATCGCGCCCACGCGGTCAAAATCAACGGGCGCCTGATCCAGGCCAATATCAAGACCTACCTCGACGTACTGGATATCGAATCCCAGACCACCGATGACATCACCGGCGTGATCACCCGCAACATCAGCGAATGCACGCACCTGCTGGCGGTGGTGTCGGAGAAAACCGCGCTGTCCTGGTGGGTGCCGTTCGAAATCGGCGAGGCGACCATTACCAACCGACGCATCTGCTCGTTCAAGACCGGCCCGACAGAGCTGCCGCAGTACCTCGATAAATGGCCGAAGCTGATCAGCGACCGGGACATCGAGTTCTTTATTGATGCCTATCGAAACGAATCGACACTCAAGCGCTCGATGTCACTGGAATCGGTGACGGGTAGCGAGTCGGTGCGCAGCGTCAACAAGTCCAATGCGGATCGTTTTCACGCCGATCTCAAGTCCCGAATCATCCGCGGCTTTTAACGTAGAAAACGCCGACAAAAAAGCCGACATCGCTGTCGGCTTTTTTGTGGGTCATGCAGACCAATCAATCCACACCCGAGGGAATCGATTCACTATTGCCAACTCAGTTAGTCTGGTAAGACTCAAACTCAACCATCGGTTGAATCATCTGCAGGAAGTTTGGTCGCCTGTTTCGCAAGATTTTTCTCTTCGGATTTCACGCGACGTTCAAGCTTTCTTATGTCCTCTTCAGCTGGAAGCTCCTCGGGTTTGATGCCGCGCTGTTCCAACATATCTCGGACGCTCAAATTATTCTGGACATGCTCCTTGGCAATCGCCGGCTCGCCTTGCAAGTCCACCTGTAGCACGTTGTGATTAGTTATCTCATTAGCCAGGTTTTTGGCAGCAATAGTCAGCGTCGGTAAAAAATCAGCCAATGGACGGCTCTTAACGATGCCATACGTGTCCTTCATCGCCTGCGTGGTCTTGCCGCCGAACAATGCCGCATCTCCTCGGGAGCGTATACGGGCAAATCCTTCATCATCTACACCACGCTCGTAGATGTTCTGCGATAGCTCTTTCTCCGACTCACGCAACCGATCTCGAGCATCGAAGCGGGCTTGTAAGCGCATTCGGTCCTCGATCAACTCTTGCTTGCGCGTTTGGAGCGCGAAATAACTCTGAGCAAATGCGATCTGTTGTTTACGCGGGTCTCCATTCTGGGCAATCAAGTAACAGGCATAACGAGTGAGCATGAAATCTTCGACAGGACGCTGACCACCTTTGCCCACCTCGATCATTTTCGTGACGTCACGAAAATGATCGGAAACCTCCACACCTGTAGCTTCACAAGAGGCTATGGCACGCCTGATGGCGGTCAAAAAATTATCCCAGCGTGCGTAACCCAAGGGGGCTTGCAACTCGCGAGCGAACCAGAATCCGATGCTTTCATCAGGCACACGATGTACCAGCGCGTCGAAACGCTGTTGCAGCAGTGGTAGTGATTGATTGTCCATGGCAAATCCCGGGGCAGTCAGAGGGCGTCGATCTCGAAAGCTTTGTGACAGTAAATATCTGTCTGATAGTGAAGGGCAGATTTCCGACCGCATAGCCTCAAGTGTGTGACAAAAAAGCCGCGAACATTGCGGCTTTCCTATTTTCAGCGTGCGGTCTTTTCTAGCTTCCAGCCCAGCGCATCCAACGCGTCACAGCCCTCCTGTATCAGTATGTGCGCAGCATTGGCGAAATGTTCCAAATCGTGACCCTCAGCATCTTTTACGCACAGGCAGGTGACGCTGTTGAGCAGGTTGCGTGCGGCCTTGATTCGGTGGGTGGCGGTTTCAAGAAGATCGGAAGCTCGAGCTTCAGTGTCGATGTACAGCGTGCTCCCGACGCTGAAGTTGCTTTGGAGCGGGTGGAATTGGGACATGGTTTGAATTCCGTCTGAAAGATGAAACTCCCACCCTTTTCGCGGCTAATCGAATGGGGGTGGCAGCTGTACGCGGGTTAGCCGACCGGTCAGAGGAACCCGGCACACCCGAAGGCGTCCCACGCACAGCCACCATAGACATATGTCAGGCAGCAAAAAGCGCCGCGATTATACGGGCGCTTGTGCATTCCTCTCAAACGACCGGCTAAAGTCGATCACCGATTCGTCGGCGACAGGCGAACTGTACCGAGGCCCCAAGCGAAGTAAAACCCGGTTTACGGCTCTCAGACCCGTCCTACACAATTCTCGGACCAAACCTCATTCCTTGAGTTTTCTCGCAATGCAGCGGATCTGAATTCATTCTTACAAGCACAAAAAAGCCGACATCGCTGTCGGCTTTCTTGTGGGTCAGTGCTTGGGCGGTTCAGCCGGTTTGGCTGGCTCACCCGGTTTCGGCGTCGGGTCGTCGAACAGATTCAGACGCTCACGCAGTTCATGAGCCGGCAGCGGTTCCTTGTCAGCCGGCAACGCATTCGGGTCGACCGGTGCAGCCGGTGCGGCTCCCGGAGCAGCCGAACCTTGCGGCGCATCAGTAGCAGGCTCTGCGCCTTGCGAACCCTCGATCGCACGCTGGGCTTTCTTCGTCAGCACCACGATGTCGATACGGCGGTTAACCGGGTTGAACGGATGCTCGCGATCGAACAGGGCCGACGAGGCATAGCCGACCACACGCGCCACCTGTGCATCCGGATAGCTGCCCGCCACCAGCGCCCGCCGAGCGGCGTTGGCACGGTTGGCCGAAAGCTCCCAGTTACCGAAATCACCGGTGCCGGTGTATGGCTTGGCATCGGTGTGGCCGCTGATGCTGATCTTGTTCGGCACCGCCTTGATGGTGTCGGCCATGGCCAGCAGGATGTCTTCGAAATATGGCTTCAAGCGGGCAGAGCCTGAGTCGAACATCGGGCGGTTTTCCGCGTCCATGATCTGGATACGCAGGCCGTCCGGGGTGATTTCGAACAGGATCTGGTCCTTGAACTTCTGTAGTTGCGGGTTCTCTTCGACCTTGTTCTGCAGCTCTTGCAGCAACAGCTCGAGGCGTTCTTTTTCGACCTGCTCGGCCATGCCTTCGACCTGGTCGGTATCGATGGTGACCTTGTCCGGTTGTGGCTGGGACTTCACCTCGGGGTTGAGGGTGTTTTCCGGCGCCAGGGTTGGCGTGCCGCCCAGATCGATGATGTAGGGCGTACCGCTTTCGGAAAAGCCGATCGGGTCCTTGAAGTAACCGGCGATGGCAATCTTCTGTTCCGGCGTGGCGGTGGACAGCAGCCACAACACCAGGAAGAACGCCATCATCGCCGTGGCGAAGTCGGCGAAGGCGATTTTCCATGCGCCCCCGTGGTGCCCGCCAGCAATGCGCTTAACGCGCTTGATAATAATCGGCTGATTATTTTCCATGACTTAGCGACCGCGAACCGCTTGTTCCAGCTCGGCGAAGCTTGGACGGTGCGCCGGGTACAGGACCTTGCGCCCGAACTCCACGGCCAGCGATGGCGGCATGCCGGACGCCGAAGCCACCAGCGAGGCCTTGATGGCTTCGTAGACGTTCAGTTCTTCCTTGGCATCGTGGGCCAGGGAATGGGCCAGCGGGCCGAAGAAGCCGTAGGCGGCGAGAATACCGAAGAAGGTACCCACCAGTGCCGCACCCACGTGCAGGCCGATGGACTTCTGATCGCCCTCACCCAGCGAAGCCATGGTCACCACGATCCCCAGTACCGCCGCGACAATACCGAAACCGGGCATGGCGTCGGCAATGCCGTTGACCGCATGGGATGGGTGTTCCAGGTCTTCCTTGAGGCTGAACAGTTCCATGTCGAACAAGCCTTCCAGCTCGTGCGGGGCCATGTTGCCGGAGGACATGATTCGCAGGTAATCGCAGATGAACGCGGTCATGCGTTCGTCCTTGAGAACGGTCGGGTACTTGGCGAAGATCGGGCTCGCGGCAGCATCCTCGATGTCGCCTTCGATGGCCATCATGCCTTCGCGGCGGCTCTTGTTGAGGATCTCGTAGATCAGGCCCAGCACTTCCAGATAGAAGCCGTGGTTGAAACGCGATCCGAACATGCTCAGGGACTTCTTGAGCACGTGCATCGTCATGTAGCCGGGGTTGGCCTGCAAAAATGCGCCGAGGGCGGCACCGCCGATGATCATGACCTCGAAAGGCTGGATCAGGGCGGCAATCTTGCCATGGGAAAGCACGTATCCGCCGAGCACGCTCGCGAATACGACGATGATGCCGATAATTTTAGCCATAGGTTAGGAGAGCACTTACTGAGTCGGGTTCAAGGTCATATTCGGAAGTTAAAAAATCTCTTCTTCTCCTTATCGGCAAAACTGCGCCAGACTATAGCCAGTTCAGGCGAAAAACTGATTTGACCCCATCCGGGCACAGGTAATGTTGACAATGATCGCCTCCCACCATGGTTAACGAAACGAACGTTCCAACCCCGAAACCGACCACTCTCGAAGGCTGGGTCAAGCTTCTCGATGGCGTACGCCTGCCGGTTCCGCAAGCCAGCCACGACCGTGTCTGCAAGGCCATCGGCGACAATCGCAGCTCGCTGCGCGACATCGCTGACTTGATGCAAGGCAGTCCGGCCCTGGCCTTGAGCGTGATTCGCGAAGCCAACCGGCATACCCATGGCAGCATGACCGAGCCTGCGGAAAACCTTGAGATTGCGATCAACCGTCTCGGCTTGAAGCGCACTGAAGAACTGCTCGCGCGCCTGCCCGCCGAACCCCGGTCCGAGATTCCCAAAGCCCTGCGTCAGTTGCAGATGATCAGCCAGCACGCCACGCAACAGGCCAACGGCTTTTTTGCCAGTCGCCTGGCGCGCCTGTGGCAGGACATCCACTGGGGCAGCCTGCTGTTTCTTTCGCCCCTGTGGCCGCTGGCGCTGACCCATCCAGAACTGCTCGAAGACTGGGAACTGCGGGTCATCCATAAAGGTGAGTCGGCACGCAAAGTCGA
This sequence comes from Pseudomonas sp. KH_046_1, assembly GCF_057839025.1. Lineage (NCBI taxonomy): Bacteria > Pseudomonadati > Pseudomonadota > Gammaproteobacteria > Pseudomonadales > Pseudomonadaceae > Pseudomonas > Pseudomonas sp. KH_046_1. The sequence goes on along the minus strand of NZ_CM174481.1, from coordinate 585,129 downwards.
ACAACAACTGTTTGGTGTGCGCCTGCTGGACATCGGCCAGGCATTGGTGGAGATCTGGCGCTTGCCGATCTGGGTGCAGCAGGGCTATCGACTGTTGCTCACTGAACAGCGCGAACTGGTGAAAGTCCTGCGTATCGCCCGAGACAGCGAGCATCCACTGCGCCAGCAGAACCGTCTCGATGACGATCCGACCCTGCGCCGCTGGCTCAATCAACCGGCCAATACGGTGCTACTGGCCAACGGGCTGGCGCTGTCGGCGCAACATGCCTGGGACGGCCCGCACAGTGAGCGCTGGCAGTACCTGACCAGCCTTTACCTGCAAATGCCGATGGACGAGCTGCAGCAACAACTGCACCAGCAGGCCGCCAACAGCGCACGCCAACACGCCATGCCCGACCTCTGGCACCCCGCCGAATCGCTAATCTGGCCGTGGGGCATGAACCGTGTCCACGCAGGCTTGTTGCCGGCGGCGGCACCCACCGCCGAAGACTTGGCGAAGTGGCGCAAGCAATGCGTCGAACTGCTGGTCGAGCCGAGTCGCTTCACCAACGCCATGCACTTGACCATCGCCGCCCGGGACGCCCTCGTGGCCTGCGGCATGCGCCGGGTGATGATCCTGATAGCCGACCGCACCCACGCCAACCTGCGCGTGCACCAGACGGCCGGCCTGCCGAAGGAGGCGGCCGGGTTGAATTTCGTGGTCAGCCAGAGCAACGTGTTGCAGCGCCTGCTGGCGCAGCAGGCACAAGTGCGCCTGACACCCGCCAACAACACGCAATTCTCGGCCCTGTTGCCCAACGGCCTGCGTTCGCAGTTCAGCGGTGAACACCTGCTGCTGCGTTCGCTGGTCAACAATGGACGGGTGATCATGATCGTCGTGGCGGATCAAGGCGGCGGGCCGTTTTCGGAAATTTCCGTACAGGCCTTCGGCAAAACCGCACAGTGCATCGAAAAAGCCCTGCACAGCTTTAGCCACCGTGGCCAATAAGCTGCGTTACAATCCTCCCTTTTGTGCTCTGGAGACCTCACATGTCTGACTTCTCTGGCTTGCCGCTGGTGATCGAGCCGAGCGACTTGCTCCCTCGCCTCGACGCCCGCGAACTGATTCTGGTGGACTTGACCAGTCCCGCCCGCTACGCCGAAGGGCACATTCCCGGCGCGCGCTTTGTCGATCCGAAACGCACGCAGCTCGGCCAGGCCCCCGCCCCGGGGCTGATGCCCCCGCAGGCAGCACTCGAAACGCTGTTTGGTGAGCTGGGACACAACCCCGACGCGGTCTACGTGGTGTATGACGACGAAGGCGGCGGTTGGGCCGGGCGCTTCATCTGGCTGCTGGATGTCATCGGCCACAGCAAGTACCACTATATCGACGGCGGCCTGACGGCCTGGCTGGCGGAAGGCTTGCCCATGTCGATCCAGATCCCGCCACCCGTGGGCGGCCCGGTTCCACTGACCTTGCATGACGAACCCACCGCCACCCGCGAATACCTGCAGAGCCGTCTCGGCGCCGCCGACCTGGCAATCTGGGATGCGCGCGGGCCGCTGGAGTACTCCGGCGAGAAAGTCCTGGCAGCCAAGGGCGGGCACATTCCCGGCGCGGTCAATTTCGAATGGACCGCGGGCATGGATCGGGCACGCCAGCTGCGCATCCGCACCGACATGCCGCAGATCCTCGAACAACTCGGGATCAGCAAAGACAAAGAAGTGATTACCCACTGCCAGACTCACCATCGTTCTGGCTTCACCTATCTGGTGGCCAAGGCTCTCGGTTATCCGCGGGTCAAAGGCTACGCCGGCTCCTGGGGCGAATGGGGCAACCATCCCGATACCCCGGTAGAAATTCAAGATTTTTAAGGACCGTTAATGAACAAGCGTCTGTTTCTCCTCGGCCAGTACCTGCTGCCCCACAACTTGCTCTCGCGACTGGCCGGCTGCATCGCCGAATGCCGCGTGCGCTGGTTCAAGAATGCCTTCACCGCCTGGTTCGCCAAGCGTTATCAGGTGGACATGTCCCTGGCGCTGGTCGAAGACCTGACCGCCTACGAGCACTTCAACGCGTTCTTCACCCGTGCGCTGAAAGACGGTGCCCGTCCACTGGACGAAACCCCGGGCGCGATCCTCAGCCCGGCCGACGGCGCGATCAGCCAGCTCGGCCCGATCGAGCACGGCCGCGTGTTCCAGGCCAAGGGCCACAGCTTCAGCGTGCTGGAACTGTTGGGTGGCGATGCGGCAAACGCTGCGCCGTTCATGGGTGGCGACTTCGCGACCATCTACCTGTCGCCGAAGGACTATCACCGCGTGCACATGCCGCTGGCCGGCACCCTGCGCGAGATGGTCTACATCCCGGGTCGTCTGTTCTCGGTCAACCAGACCACCGCTGAAAATGTTCCGGAACTGTTCGCCCGCAACGAGCGTGTGGCGTGCATTTTCGACACCGAGCGCGGGCCGATGGCCGTGGTGCTGGTGGGCGCGATGATCGTGGCATCGATTGAAACCGTCTGGGCCGGTCTGGTCACGCCGCCGAAACGCGAGTTGAAAACCTTCCGCTACGACGAAGCCTCCCGCGCGCCGATCCATCTGGAAAAAGGTGCGGAACTGGGTCGCTTCAAGCTGGGTTCGACCGCTGTCGTGCTGTTCGGGCCGGATCAGATTAAGTGGGCTGAAGAAATGACCGCCGGTACGGCGGTGCAGATGGGTCAGGGTATGGGCTCACCAAAAGCCTGATGCTTACTCTTTTTTAATGTGGGAGCGAGCTTGCTCGCGATTGCATAGTGTCAGTCGACATCTTCGTTGACTGATACACCGCTATCGCGAGCAAGCTCGCTCCCACATTTATTTCAGGTGTATCAGAGCTGCCCGTCGCGATCGCGGAAACCCAGCAGATACAGCACGCCATCCAGCCCCAGGGTCGAGATCGCTTGCTTGGCCGACTGCTTGACCAGCGGCTTGGCGCGGAACGCCACACCCAACCCGGCAATCGCCAGCATCGGCAAGTCATTGGCACCGTCACCGACCGCAATGGTCTGCTCCAGGCGCAAGCCTTCCTTGTGTGCCAGTTCCTTCAGCAAATCTGCCTTGCGCTGCGCATCGACAATCGGCTCGACCGCCACGCCGGTGACTTTGCCGTCGACCACTTCCAGCTCGTTTGCAAATACGTAGTCGATACCCAGCTTGGCCTGCAATTGCTTGGCGAAGTAAGTGAAGCCGCCCGACAGAATCGCAGTCTTGTAGCCCAGGCGCTTGAGTTCGGCGAACAGGGTTTCGGCGCCTTCGGTCAGGCGCAACGAGGCGCCGATGGAATCCAGCACATTGACGTCCAGACCTTTGAGCAAGGCCAGGCGCTCCTTGAAGCTGGCGCGGAAATCCAGTTCACCGGCCATCGCCCGCTCGGTGATTTCCGAGACCTTGTCACCCACGCCAGCCGCCTTCGCCAGTTCGTCGATCACTTCGGCTTCGATCAGCGTTGAGTCCATGTCAAACACCGCCAGGCGACGGTTGCGACGGAACAGCGAATCTTCCTGGAAGGCGATGTCGACGTTCAGTTCCTGGGCGACGCTGAGGAATTCGGCACGCAACGCCTGCGGATCAGCCGCTTCGCCGCGCACGGAAAACTCGATGCAGCCCTTGCCCTTGTCGGCCGGGGTGTCCAGCGGCATGCGCCCGGACAGACGATCGATGTGATCAATGTTCAGGCCATATTTAGCGGTGATCGAGCTCACGGCCTGCAACTGCCCGGCTGTCACCTTGCGGGTCAACAGGGTCACGATGTGGCGCTTTTTGCCCTGGTTGCCGACCCACTGCTGGTAATCCACTTCGGACACCGGAGTGAAACGCACCTGTTGATCGAGCTCATATCCCTTGAACAGGATGTCCTTGAGCACAGACTTGCCTTGCTCGGTGTCGGGAATTTCAACCAGGATGCCGAACGACAAGGTGTCGTGGATCACCGCCTGACCGATGTCGAGAATGTTCACACCACCCTGGGCCAGAACGCCGGTAATGGCCGCAGTCAGACCCGGACGGTCGACTCCCGTGATGTTTATCAGGACGATTTCGCGCAAGGCGCACCCCCGCAGGTGGAAAAAAACCGCATTCTACCCACTTTCAGTGACCATCGGGCACCGTGAGCGCTTTGACGGCCTAGGGCCTGTCGCTATACTGCGCGTCAACTTCACGGACAAAAGAGCCGAGCTCAAGTGAACCGGCCCACGCCAGTAAAAACCGACAACTTCTTCCTGCTGATCTTCCGGGCACTGCGCCACCGCCGTGTACCGATTGCATTGCGCATCGCCAGCCATAACGTGATCCTGGTCGCCCTGGCCCTGGTCATCTATGCCGGTGTGATGGGCCTGCAGTTCAAGCAGGCCATGCACGAGCAGGCGGATGCGCTGGGCGAAAGCCTGACCACGCAGACGGCCACCTCGGCCACCGAGCTGTTGGTGTCCAACGACATCCTCAGCCTCAACGTGCTGCTCAATAACCTGACCAAGAACAAGCTGGTGGCCCACGCCGCCATCTACAGCCCGGACAACCGCATCCTTGCCGAATCCGGCCAGCGTCCCAAGCATGGCCTGCTGGGCGAAGCCGAGGGCATGTACCAGAGCAAGATCACTTTCCAGGACGTGACCGCCGGGCAATTGCGCATCAGCCTGGACATGGACCAGTTCCAGCAGCCGATGACCATCAGCCTGCAAAGCATGGGCATTCTGAGCGCCATCCTGCTGGCCCTGTCCCTGGCCCTGAGCCTGCGCATGGGGCGCTATCTCTCCACGCCGCTGCTGCAATTGCGGGTGTGGCTGCGCAATATCGATGAATACACCCCGGCCACCGACCGCCAGGACGAAATCGGCGACCTGGCGCGTCAGCTCCACGCCAACTTCGCCCCGGAGCCCGCCCCTGTGCCGGAACCGGAACCGGAATTCGACGACATGGATGACGAGGCCGACCCGGCCTTCGAAGTCCGTAACCTGCGCGACCCGAGTTTCGACGAGAGCCGCCCGGTAGCGGCGCTCAAGCCAGCGCCACGGCAGATCGTCAGCACCGTCGAAGACGACGATGATGAAGACCCGTTCGCCGATCTGCGCGACGAGTCGCTGGACAGCCCCCCACAACCGGTGGTTCGCAAGGCCACGCCGAGCGTGCCGCAACACAGCGCGGTGCTGGCAGTGCAGCTGGGCTCCCAGGAGCAACTGCGACGCCTGCCGCGGGCGCGTCTTGAAGAACTGCTCGAACGCTATCGCGATTGCCTCGATCAGGCCGCATCGCTGTATCAAGGCGAAGTGGAGACCTTGAACGATGGCAGCACGCTGATGCTGTTCCACACTGAAGACAGCGGCGATGACTACCTCACCAACGCCATTTGCTGTGGTGAGCTGCTGCGGGCCCTGGGTCACCAGTTGCAGATCGAAGTCGCGGACAGCGGCATCACCCTGCAATTGCAGCTGGGCCTGACCCTGGGCGACGAACTGTTCGGCCTGAGCCAGATCGACCTGCTGCTGACCGACCCCGCCCAGGACGCCCTGGCCCTGTCACAACACAGCCGCAACCTGCTGCTGGTGGAGCGCAAGATCAGTGATGACGCCCTGATCCGCCAGCGCGCACGGATCCGCCCGATTGCCAGCCCTGAAGGTGCGTGCTGCGTGGAGCGGTTGATGGAGCCGTATCCATCGATGCTGGAACGGCAATTGGCGCGGATGCACGAGCGTCGGGCGTAGGAGCTGCCGAAGGCTGCGATCTTTTAGCCTTTAAACCTGGAAGCCCGCAGATGAGTGATCGTCTGCGGGCTTTTTTGTGGCCTGCCCTGGCCTCTTCGCGGGCAAGCCCGCTCCCACAGGTTCAGGGGAGTTCACATAATTTGTGTACGGCGCGGACACTGTGGGAGCGGGCTTGCCCGCGAAGGCGTCAGGACAGGCGACAGGAATCTCTGATCTGCAGAAACAATAAAGCCCGCACAGGGCGGGCTTTATATGGGGAACAGCTTCAGTTCGGGCTTAGAAGCGGAACACTTCCATATCCGTACGAATAGGCGCGGCCATCGGGATCTTCGGCTGCTTTTCCTGTTCTACCGCAGGTGCTGCCGCCTTGGCTGCCGGCTTACGCGGGACGTCGGCGATCGGCGGCTGATTGGCCAGCGGCTTGAGCGCCACCGACAGTTGCTCGGCCAGGCGTTGCAGCAATACGCCCTGCGCCTGGACCTGAGCCGCCGTACTGCCGGCGTGCTGCTCCTGCAAATGAATGATGCGGTTGTCGCGAACCTGCCCACGACGGTCGATCAGGCGCCATTGCGCGTCGAGGATCGCCGGTTGTTTTTCACCCGAATCCAGGCGCGTGATGGTCAGCAGTACCTGAACGTCCGGGGTGAAGCCCACTGTTGCCGGGGCCAGCACTACGCGCTGGCTGTCCAGGCGACCTGCGACCTGACGCAGCAGCAACTGATCGATATCCGACGAAAGGCTGCCAGCCCAACGACCGTCGGTCGAGGCTTGCAGGCTGCCATCCGGCTGACGCTGCAACAGGGTTTCGCGTTGCAGGTAGTCAGCCACGATGACCGGCCCCAACAATACCGCCATGCCCGCGTTCTGTGCGGGCTGAACCGGACTACCAGCGTCCAGCTGATACAACGACACCGGTTGGTGAACGCTGCAACCCGCCAGGCCAAGAACACCAGCGAGCAAAAGAATAAAAGGAAGGCGCAGAGCAGTCATCGTCCCATCCAGGTGATCGCAAAAAGGCTGATCACAGTGAAAATACTCAATAAATATGAAGAACGCGCGGCAATGCCAGCGTTTGAAAGGCCATATCATCCGTGAATATGCGTTCCGACTCCAGCGCAAAGCGCCGAACTACGGGTTAATTCGTAGTTCGGCGCTTCTAAGTCGCCTAATTGAGGTTTTCGACGAGCAGCGCATCGACCCTCTGGAAGCCACGCGGCAACTTATTGCCACGACGGCCACGTTCACCCTTGTAGTGTTCGAGGTCGTCCGCTTTCAGTGACAAGGTACGTTTCCCGGCCTGCAACACCAGCGTTGCACCGTCCGGCAATACGGCGATGTCCGTCACATACTCTTCACGACTGGCCACTCGTTCACCGGGAATCCCGATGATCTTGTTGCCTTTGCCCTTTCCTAATTGTGGCAGGTCGCTGATTTTGAAGATCAGCAGGCGACCTTCGGTCGTCACCGACGCCAGCCAGTTCTGCTCACGATCGGCCACTGGGCGCGGCAGCATGACCTTGGCGTTGTTCGGCAGGCTCAACAGGGCCTTGCCCGCCTTGTTCTTGGCCTGCAAGTCTTCACCCTTGACCACGAAACCGTAGCCGGCGTCGGAGGCGATCACATACAGCGCATCGTCTTCGGGCATCAGCACGCATTCGAAACTCGCTCCCGGCGGAGGCGTCAGGCGGCCGGTCAGCGGCTCGCCCTGGCCACGGGCCGACGGCAAGGTGTGGGCAGCCACCGAATAACTGCGGCCGGTGGAGTCGATAAACACGGCAAACTGGTTGGAGCGCCCGGCTGCCAGCGCCTTGAAACCGTCCCCGGCCTTGTAGGAAAGCCCGGTGGCGTCGATTTCGTGGCCTTTGGCGGAGCGAATCCAGCCTTTTTCCGACAGCACCACCGTCACTTTCTCGTTCGGCAGCAGATCGTGCTCGGTCAGAGCCTTGGCTTCGGCGCGTTCGACGATAGGCGACCGACGGTCATCGCCGTAGGTTTCAGCGTCCTTGATCAGTTCGCTGCGCACCAGTTTTTTCAACTTGGCTTCACTGCTCAGCAGGGCTTGCAGCTTGGCTTGTTCCTTGAGCAGTTCATCCTGCTCGGCACGCAGCTTCATCTCTTCCAGTCGCGCCAACTGACGCAGACGGGTGTCGAGGATGTAGTCGGCCTGGATTTCGCTCAGGGCGAAACGCTCGATCAGCGCGGCTTTCGGATGCTCCTCGGTACGGATGATGTGGATCACTTCATCCAGGTTGAGGTAGGCAATCAACAAACCGTCCAACAGGTGCAGGCGACGCTCGACCTTGTCGAGGCGGAATTGCAGGCGACGACGCACGGTCTGCACCCGGAACTCCAGCCATTCGACCAGCAGCGCCCGCAGGTTCTTCAGCTGCGGCTTGCCGTCCAGGCCGATGATGTTGATGTTGACCCGGTAGCTCGACTCCAGCTCGGTGCTGGCGAACAGATGCTGCATCAGCGCATCGTGGTCGAAGTTTTTCCGCGCCCCCGGAATGATCACGATCCGGCACGGGTTTTCGTGGTCGGATTCGTCACGCAGGTCGGCAATTTGCGGCGCCTTGGACGGCTTGGCCTGCATCATCGCGGCGATCTGCTCCAGCACCTTGGCACCCGAGACCTGATGCGGCAGCGCGGTGACGATGATGTCGCCGTCTTCAATGTGATACACGGCGCGCATGCGCACCGAACCGCGACCGGTTTCATAGATTTTCAGCAGGTCGGCGCGCGGGGTGATGATTTCCGCTTCGGTCGGGTAGTCCGGGCCCTGGATGTGCTCACAGAGCTGTTCGACCGTGGCCTTGGGCTCGTCGAGCAAACGCACGCACGCCGTGGCGACTTCCCGCAGGTTGTGCGGCGGAACGTCGGTGGCCATGCCCACGGCGATACCGGTGGTGCCGTTGAGCAGAATGTTCGGCAGACGGGCCGGCAAGACCAGCGGTTCGTCGAGGGTACCGTCGAAGTTCGGACCCCAGTCCGCCGTGCCCTGGCCCAGCTCGCTGAGCAGCACTTCGGAATAACGCGACAGCCGCGCTTCGGTGTAACGCATGGCGGCGAAGGACTTGGGATCATCCGGCGCACCCCAGTTGCCCTGGCCGTCGACCAGCGTGTAGCGATAGCTGAACGGTTGGGCCATCAGCACCATGGCTTCGTAGCAGGCCGAGTCGCCGTGAGGGTGGAACTTGCCGAGCACGTCACCGACGGTACGCGCCGATTTCTTGTGCTTGGAATCGGCGTCCAGCCCCAACTCGCTCATCGCATAAATGATGCGGCGCTGTACCGGTTTCAGGCCGTCGCCGATATGCGGCAAGGCACGGTCCATGATCACGTACATGGAGTAGTTGAGGTAGGCATTTTCGGTGAAGTCAGCCAGCGAGCGGCGTTCTACACCGTCCAGGCTGAGATCAAGGGAGTCGCTCATGCGGGCCTCATCGGTTCGTTGTCTGGCGCAGCAGCATGGTGCCACCGCGCTGGGTAAATTCAAGTTTGTTCAGTGCGCTCATGCCGAGCAACACCTGATCGCCATGCAACCCCGGGGCCACCAGTGCGCGTACATCCCGCAGCACGATGTCGCCCAGTTGCAGGCGTTCGATACGGGTGCGATAGCCCTGGCTCAGGCCATTGGCCGTGCTCAGGGTCACGCCGAATCCTTCTTCGAGCTTCAAGCGCTTGGCCAGGCCCGCCGGAATCGACACATCGGTCGCACCGGTATCGAGCATGAAGTCCACCGGCTGGCCGTTGATCTGGCCGCTGGCGACGAAATGCCCCTGCACATTGCTCACCAGTTTCACCTCGATGAAACCTTCGCCCTGCTCCGAGCTGACCACCACATTCGGATTTTGCTGACGCGCTTCCCACTGGCCGAAAAACCGTGTGGCCAGAAACAACGCCGCACACCAGGCCAGCACCATGAACACCCGACCGATGCGCTGCCCCGGGCGTTGTTGTCTCATGACCTGGCACTCCAGCCACCTTCCGGTGCAGCGAAGCGCCAGACCACCGGACGGACTTCGCCATCGGCGCGCGCGCCAAAGTTATTGTCAACACCGATCCAGGCGCCATCGGCATCCACGATCAACGCTTCTTCCAGTCCGTAATTCTGTGAATAACGACGGTTTTCCTGCAACAACTCGGCAGCGTACGACCAGCAGCGCTCGACCTTGGCCGTCTGCGCATCCCGGCGGCAGATCTGGTAGGCGTTGCGTTCAAGGGTGAACAGCTTGCCGTTGAACAGCGACAGGTCAGAGAAATCCCGCGGGGCAGCCTTGGCATGGGGAAACTGCTCGGGTTGCATTTCCATGCCTGCCTCGCTCAGCAGCACGCAGCCACCGTCGCAATCCCACAGGGTCTGTTTGCGCTTGATCATCAGTAGTCCCCGGCCTTGCCGCTCGGCGGCGAACCACATCTGATCGCCTGCCAAATTGACCGCCAGCCCTTCGAACAACGCATTGAACTGCAACAGTAGGCCTCGGGCCCGGGCCTCGCGAACCAGCATCGGCGAGATTTTCAGCCAGGTGGCGGGCCCCGTTGGTGGCACTTGCAAGACAGCGGCATGGCCCTCGCTGCCGATGTAGCGATTGCCGGCGCCGTCGCAGGTGATGCCTTCGAAGTCCAGATCACCGCCACGCACGAACGAAGCCCCCCAGACGCGAGATTTCAGCCCCCAGGGCAAACCGCTGTCAGGCACCGGCGGTACGTCGATGTGCACCGTTTGTGCCTGCCACACGGATTCGCGGGTATCGAGGCGGTAGATCTGATCATCGTCGCGGTCGGAAACTGCCCACAGGTCATTGCCGCACTGCGCCAGCCCGGACAGGTTGCCACCGCGCATGCCGTCGACGACATGCCCGGACAACAAGCGCAGCTGTGGCGCCGGCTCGGCAGATACCGTAATCGACGTCAGCAGCAACCCACAGGCCAGGGCAAAGCCCAGACGCATCAGCCCAGCACCTCGGCCAGGTTGCCCTTGGACTCCAGCCAGGTCTTGCGGTCACCGGCGCGTTTCTTCGCCAGCAGCATGTCCATCATTTCCGAGGTAGCTTCGAAGTCTTCCAGGGTCAACTGCACCAGACGCCGGGTGTTCGGGTCCATGGTGGTCTCGCGCAGCTGTGGCGGGTTCATTTCGCCCAGCCCCTTGAATCGGGTGACTTGCGGCTTGCCGCGCTTCTTCTCGGCCACCAGGCGATCGAGGATGCCATCGCGTTCGGCTTCATCGAGGGCGTAGTAGATCTCTTTGCCCAGGTCGATGCGGTACAACGGCGGCATCGCGACGTAGACGTGACCGGCATCCACCAACGGGCGGAAATGCTGGACGAACAAGGCGCAGAGCAAGGTTGCGATGTGCAGACCGTCGGAGTCGGCGTCGGCGAGGATGCAGATCTTGCCGTAGCGCAGCTGGCTCATGTCCGCCGCACCCGGATCGACGCCGATGGCCACGGCGATGTTGTGCACTTCCTGGCTGGCCAGCACTTCGCTGCCGTCGACTTCCCAGGTATTCAGGATCTTGCCGCGCAACGGCAGGATCGCCTGGAATTCCTTGTCCCGCGCCTGCTTGGCCGAGCCGCCGGCGGAATCACCTTCCACCAGGAACAGCTCGGAACGCATCGGGTCCTGCCCGGCACAGTCGGCCAGTTTGCCAGGTAGCGCCGGGCCTTGGGTAATGCGTTTGCGCTCGACCTTCTTGCTGGCCTTGAGGCGACGGCCGGCGTTGTTGATCGCCAGTTCCGCCAGCAGCATGCCGGTTTCCGGGTTGGCGTTGAGCCACAGGCTGAACGCATCCTTGACCACACCGGAGACGAACGCCGCCGCTTCACGGGAAGACAGCCGCTCCTTGGTCTGGCCGGAGAATTGCGGTTCCTGCATCTTCATCGACAGCACGAAGGCGATGCGTTCCCAGACGTCTTCCGGCGCCAGCTTAACGCCGCGCGGCAACAGGCTGCGGAACTCGCAGAACTCGCGCATCGCATCGAGCAGGCCCTGACGCAGACCGTTGACGTGGGTGCCGCCCTGGGCGGTCGGGATCAGGTTGACGTAGCTTTCCTGGACCGCGTCGCCACCTTCGGGCAGCCACAGCAGCGCCCAATCCACGGCTTCCTTGTTACCGGCAAAAGCGCCGCAGAACGGTTCGTTCGGCAGGCGCTCGAATTCGCTGACCGCATCCACCAGGTAGGAACGCAGGCCGTCTTCGTAATGCCATTCGACTTTCTCGCCGGTGGCCTTGTCTTCAAAGCTGACCAGCAGCCCCGGGCACAACACGGCCTTGGCCTTGAGTACGTGCTTGAGGCGGCTGATGGAGAATTTCGAGGAGTCGAAGTATTTCGGATCCGGCGCGAAGAACACGCTGGTGCCGGTGTTGCGCTTGCCGACCGTACCGACGACTTCCAGCTCGGTGGCCTTGTAGCCATCCTTGAAGGTCATCTGGTATTCGTTGCCGTCACGCTTTACACGCACCCGCACTTCGGTGGACAAGGCGTTGACCACGGAAATACCCACCCCGTGCAGACCGCCGGAGAACTGGTAGTTCTTGTTGGAAAACTTGCCACCGGCATGCAGCTTGGTGAGGATCAACTCAACGCCCGAAACACCTTCCTCGGGGTGAATGTCCACCGGCATGCCACGGCCGTCGTCGCTGACTTCCACGGAATGGTCGGCATGCAGGATCACCTGTACCGATGTGGCATGCCCGGCCAAGGCTTCGTCGACACTGTTGTCGATGACTTCCTGGGCAAGGTGGTTCGGCCGACTGGTGTCGGTGTACATGCCGGGGCGTTTGCGCACCGGGTCGAGGCCCGAGAGGACTTCGATGGCGTCTGCGTTATAAGAGCTAGCGCTGGGAGTGGCCATGGGGTCTCGTCGTCAGTGTTCGGTGAAAAAAGAATTCATGGGGCTATCGCTCACAATGCGGTGAAATCGATTGCCTGATACAAATCGGCGCCGATGCCGGCAAAACTCAACATGGCCGGCAGTTGCGTGGCAAAACCCTGGAAACTGTGGTCGCCGCCGGCCTGGATACGCAAGGCGCATGCCCGGTAATACTGCTGGGCGAGGCGATAGTCCAGCGTTTCGTCAGCTGTCTGCAACCATACCTGATAACGCTGCGGATCCTGGGGCGCCGGCACTTCCAGTTCGGCCAGGGCCGTCACGTGGTCGTGGGTCATTTCCCAGGTCTCTTCGGTATACAGGTTTTTCTGAGTCCCCAGAAAGCCGTCGAACATCCGGTGCGGGCTGACGGCAGGGTTGATCAACAGGGCTTTCAAGCCAAGGCGCTCGGCCAGGTGAGTGGCATAGTAGCCGCCGAGCGAGCTGCCGACCAGCAGTGGCCGCCCCAGCTCGGCAATCGCCTGCTCCAGCTGCTCGATAGCCTGGCGCGGGTGATGATGCAATGCCGGAACGCGCAAGTGTTCGCTCAGACCCAGACGGTCCATCACCTCGATCAACTGACAGGCCTTCTTCGATAACGGCGAGCTGTTGAAGCCGTGGATATAAAGGATCGAACCGGACATTTGAGCTCCCTGTGCGTCGGCTAAAGAGGCGGAGTTTACAGGGACCCGGGGGAATCGGGGATATCAACAAAATTCAAGTTGCCTGTCCGGACGCCATCGCGAGCAGGCTCGCTCCCACAGGGGATGTGTGAACTACGCAGATCCAGTGTGGGAGCGAGCCTGCTCGCGATAGGCGCGACCCGGTTTACCTGAAAAGTGAACAGTCAGTAGCCGTTGGAACCGTAATCCACAGTGAAATCGAACCCGATCACCCGCTCCACCCCGGTTTCCAGCCGCCCGTCGGGCAGCAACCGCAACCAGCGATACCCGGGTGCCTGTTCGCCAACCTTGAAATCCTCGCTGCCCGGTTCGAACTGGATGCAGGTCGACGGCGAGGCGATCAGACGTACGCCGTTACGTAATTGATCGATTTCCTGGTGCACATGCCCCCACAGCAAGGCACGCACCTGTGGAAAACGATCCAGCACTTCAAAAAACGCCTCGGGATTGCGCAGACCGATAGGCTCCATCCACGCGCAACCAATCGAAACCGGATGATGGTGGAAGCACACCAGATGATGTCGCTCCGGCGCTTCGCTCAACGCGCGGGCGAGCAACTGCAACTGTTCATCTTCCAAATAACCTGGCACCGAGCCCGGCACCGCCGAATCGAGCAGTGTGACCCGCCAGTTGCCGATATCCACCACCGGTTCGAGCAAAGCGCTCTGCACCGCCGCCTCGGCCATGATCCGCGGCTCATCGTGATTGCCGGGAATCCAGCGCGCCGGCGCATCGAGCTGGCGTGTCATGTCGCGAAACTGCTGGTAGGACTCCAGCGTCCCGTCCTGGGACAGATCACCCGTGGCCAGGATCAAGTCAATCCGCGGCTGTTGCGCGCGCACCAGCTCGATGACCTTTTGCAGGCTGTCGCGGGTATTCATGCCCAGCAACGCGCCGTCCGCTTCGGCAAACAGGTGACTGTCGGAGAGTTGCACCAATAACGCCGGATCGGCGGTGGTCAATGTGGATACGCTCGGCAAGGCGTTCTCCCAGGGCGTGATCACGGGGATGGGTAAGTGCCGCAATTATGCTAGGGGACGATCGAAAGAGGAAATCTGTGAACCTGACGCAGTTCACAACTGCGCTTCACAACTAACGTACTACTTCGTACTCATGCCCCAGCGCCAGGCAATGGCTCAGCCATTCGCCCAGAAACATGTTCAGCTGGGCCTTTTCGTCCGGCTGGTGCATCGAGGCATTCGGGTAAGGATAGATGCCGCGAAAGCGTCGTGCATGTTCGGCGCTGACCACTTCGGCCATGCGTGCGTCGTGATAGACCTGCACTTCCAGTTGCGGCACCGGCAGCCAGGGCAGGCTGTGTTCCTGACGCACTTGCAGAGTCGTGGTGTAAGGACAGGTCAGCAGCACTTCCAGCGCCAGCACGCCGAGCATCTGGTCGCCATGGGTCACGGCGATGCGCCGCGCGGCGGGTTCGCTGCGCATGTCCGGCAGCAGTCGCATCAGGCGCGCGTAGTTCGCCTCGCAGGATGCTTGCAGCCCCACCAGGTCCACCCGATAGCGATCGCGCAGCTTGTTTACGACCATAACCCCCTCACTTCAACGCGGTTCAAAGCCAGCCATTGCAAGGCAATGATGCTCGCCGCGTTGGCAATACGCCCGTCGCGCACGGCTTGCAGGGCATCTTCGAAAGCCCAGACCGTGACGCGAATATCTTCTGCCTCTTCCTCCAGCCCATGCAGGCCGCCAACCCCGGTGGTGTCGCAACGCCCCAGGTACAGATGCACGAATTCGTTGCTGCCGCCCGGCGATGGAAAGTATTTGGTCATCGGCCAGAGCGCCCCGATTACCAGCCCAGCTTCCTCCTGCGCCTCGCGGTGAGCAACTGCTTCCGGCACTTCATCCTTGTCGATCAGACCAGCGACCAGTTCGATCAGCCACGGATTGTCGGTCTTGTCCATGGCGCCGACGCGAAACTGCTCGATCAGCACCACTTCATCGCGTTGTGAATCGTAAGGCAGCATGCATACCGCGTCATGGCGAACGAACACTTCACGATTGATCTCGCGGCTCATGCCCCCGGCGAACAATTCGTGGCGCAAGTGCACGCGTTCGAGTTTGTAGAAGCCCTCGTAGCACTTTTCGCGCCGCACGATATCAACGGCGGTCGGAATGGCGTTGGCAAAATCCGTCATGACTATCCTCTTTTACTGCAAATCCTGTTCGAGGCTGCTTTTTTTCCTGGGCCTCGACTTCGCGCCATCCTAACGCGCCCGTGATGTTTGATGCAGCCCCTTTCCCGTCAGCGGGATGGACGGTGAGGGCGAAACCCACTCTAATTAGCTTAGTGGCGAACTGACTGCCCCGTTGATAGTCGAAGCGGGTAACTTTTTGCCTTCCCTTGTTTCAGAAAGGACGCTCATGTCGCTTTTCAAAATTGCTTCCGTGGCCGCTATCGCCCTGACCCTGGGCGCTTGCGCGAGCCTGTTCCAGCCCAATTACCGGGCGCCGCTGGAAACCACCCGCGACGCCTCCGAGCAACTCAAGCCCGGTTGCAGCAACCCGGATTGCCCTCTGGTCAACATCGACACCCTGCACTTCCCGGACGAGCCTGCACTGGACGGCATCATCGAAAAGCGCCTGCTGCAAATGACCCGGACTTCCCCTGATGCGCCGGTCGCGCCGACGCTGGCGGCCTATCGCGAAGAGTTTTTGCGCACCGCCGGCCCGCGCTTCAGCAGCTATCTGCAGGCAAAGGTACGCGAGCAGCATGACGGCTTGGTGATCGTCGAATTGTCCAGCTATCTGGACACCGGCGGTGCCCATGGCACCCCAGGTCGAGGTTTCATCAACTATTCGCGCCAGCAGCATAAAGTGCTGACGCTGTCGGACATGCTGGTGCCAGGGCAGGAAGACGCGTTCTGGAAAGCTGCGCAAGTGGCGCACAACAGCTGGTTGATCAGCACCAAGCTCGATCAGGAACCGGAGTTCGTGAAGAGCTGGCCGTTCCAGAAAACCCAGAACGTGGCGCTGACCTACGGCGGTGTGATCCTCAAGTACGAAACCAGCACCATCGCGCCTTACGCGCTGGGCCATGTCGAACTGAAGATCCCCTACCCTCGCCTGAACGGCATCATCAAGCCCGAGCTGTTTCCCGGCCGTAACTGAAGGCCCGGCCCAGCACTAGCTGGAGCAACCCTGCCACTACCAGTGCCGGCAGGGTGGCGCCGATATCCGGATACAGGTTGGCCAACAAGTGATAGGTGCTGACCCCGCCCAGCCAGGCGAGCAGCGCCGGCCAGCGCAATGCGGCCGAGGCCACCTGGGCGCTACGCTTGCGCAGGATGAAGTGATCCACCAGCACCACGCCGAACAACGGCGCAAACACCGAACCGATCAGCAGCAGGAAGTTCTGGTACTGGGCCAACGGCGCCAGCAAGGCAATCAGCGTGCAGATGACGCCGATGGCCAGGGCCAGGTGCTCGACTTTGGCGCGCAGCAGAATCCCGCTGGACACCGCTGCCGAGTGAATATCGGCAAAGGCGTTTTCCGATTCATCCAGAAGAATCAGCAGCAGCGGAATCCCCAGGCCGGCGCCGGCCAGCGCCAGCAGCAAGGCATTGACTTCACCGCTCGGCGCGAACGCCAGGGTGTAGGCCACGCCCAGGCTCATCAGCCAGAAATTACCGATAAAGAAACCGATGGCGGTGCCACCGAAGACGTTTTTCGCCCGCTTGCCGAAGCGCGAGTAGTCAGCGATCAGCGGCAACCACGAGAGCGGCATGGCAATGGCGATGTCGAAACCCACGGCGAACGGCATCGAACCGTCACCGGCCTGGGCCCACAACGCGGCCAGGTCAGCCTTGGCGAACAGGTTCCAGGTCAGCCAGGTGCACGCGGCCAGCAGCAGCCAGATACCCCATTTGCGCAAGATCTGCCGCACGAAGGTCAACGGTCCGCTGACCGCGAGCAAGGTCGCCAGGGCGCCGAAGAACAGCGTCCAGAGCATGGGATTGGACAACAGGCTGCCTTCATTGAAGGCCTTTGCGCCCAACAGACTGGCAGCATCGCGCATGACGATGATTTCGAACGAACCCCAGCCAATCAACTGCAACAGGTTCAGCACCGCCGGCAGGCTCGCGCCTTTGGCACCGAGGCTGAGCTTGAGCGCGGCCATCGACGACAGGCCGGTGTCACTGCCAATCACGCCAACCGCAGCCAGCAGCAAAACGCCGACCAGCGTGCCGAGGAAAATCGCCAGCAACGAACCGGACAGGCCCAGGCCTGGCGCGAGCAATGCACCGGTCTGCAACACCATCAGACCGATGCCGAGGGAGAACCACAGGGAAAACAGGTCGCGGCCGCCGAACACACGTTTGTCGGTCGGCACTGCGATATCGGGGGAGTAAGTGCTGGGTTGAATGCTCAAGGGTGTTATCTCAGAGGGACATTTGTTGTTCTTTTGATCGCCATCGCGAGCAAGCTCGCTCCCACAGGGGACTTGCGGCGCTCACAAATCCCTTGTGGGAGCGAGCTTGCTCGCGATGGCGGCGGTGCAAGCACCGCCGACCTCAGGTCAGATCAAACTTTCTTGTACAGCTGACTGCCTTCCTGTTTGAACCGCTCGGCCTGGTCCGCCAATCCCTGGGCGACTTCGGCGTCGACGGTTTCGATGCGCTGGTTGGCCGCATACTCGCGGACTTCCTGGGTGATTTTCATCGAGCAGAATTTCGGCCCGCACATCGAGCAGAAGTGCGCGACCTTGGCCGAATCCTTCGGCAGGGTTTCATCGTGATACGAACGCGCGGTGTCCGGATCGAGGCCCAGGTTGAACTGGTCTTCCCAGCGGAACTCGAAACGCGCCTTGCTCAAGGCATTATCACGGATCTGTGCGCCCGGATGCCCCTTCGCCAGATCGGCGGCATGCGCGGCGATCTTGTAGGTGATGATGCCGGTCTTCACGTCATCCTTGTTCGGCAGGCCCAAATGTTCTTTCGGCGTGACGTAGCAGAGCATGGCGCAACCGAACCAGCCGATCATCGCCGCACCGATACCGGAGGTGATGTGGTCGTAGCCCGGCGCGATGTCGGTGGTCAGCGGGCCGAGGGTGTAGAACGGCGCCTCGTCGCAGCATTCGAGCTGCTTGTCCATGTTCTCTTTGATCAACTGCATCGGCACGTGGCCCGGGCCTTCGATCATGCATTGCACGTCGTGTTTCCAGGCAATCTTGGTCAGCTCGCCGAGGGTCTCCAGTTCGCCGAACTGCGCTTCGTCGTTGGCGTCGGCAATCGAGCCCGGACGCAGGCCATCGCCCAGCGAGAAGCTGACGTCGTAGGCCTTCATGATTTCGCAGATGTCTTCGAAATGGGTGTAGAGGAAGTTCTCTTTGTGGTGCGCCAGGCACCACTTGGCCATGATCGAACCGCCGCGGGAGACGATGCCGGTCACGCGCTTGGCGGTCATCGGCACGTAGCGCAACAGCACACCGGCGTGGATGGTGAAGTAGTCGACGCCCTGCTCGGCCTGCTCGATCAGCGTGTCGCGGAACAGCTCCCAGGTCAGGTCTTCGGCAGCGCCGCCGACTTTTTCCAGGGCCTGGTAGATCGGCACCGTACCGATCGGCACCGGCGAGTTACGGATGATCCACTCGCGGGTTTCGTGGATGTGCTTGCCGGTGGACAGGTCCATGACCGTGTCCGAACCCCAGCGAATGCCCCAGGTCAGTTTCGCCACTTCTTCTTCGATGGACGAACCCAAAGCGCTGTTGCCGATGTTGCCGTTGATCTTCACCAGGAAGTTACGGCCGATGATCATCGGTTCCAGTTCGGTGTGGTTGATGTTGGCCGGAATGATCGCGCGGCCACGGGCGATTTCGTCACGGACGAATTCAGGGGTGATGATTTTCGGCACGCTGGCGCCGAAGCTGTGGCCGGCGTGTTGCTGGTCCAGCAGGCCGGCGGCGCGGGCCACTTCCAGCTTCATGTTTTCGCGGATGGCGACGTATTCCATCTCGGCGGTGATGATGCCTTGGCGCGCGTAGTGCATCTGGCTGACGTTGGCACCCGGCTTGGCGCGGCGCGGGTTGTTGACGTGGGCAAAGCGCAGCTTGGTCAGCTCCGGATCGGCAAGGCGCTCCTGGCCGAAATTCGAGCTCAGGCCGCTCAGGCGCTCGGTGTCGCCACGGGATTCGATCCACGGCGAACGCACGTCGGCCAGGCCTTTGCGCACATCGATGATGACATTGGGGTCGGTGTAAGGGCCTGAGGTGTCATACACCACTACCGGTGCGTTGACCTCGCCGCCGAAGTCGGTCGGCGTTACGTCCAGGCTGATTTCGCGCATCGGCACGAGGATGTCCGGGCGAGTGCCCTGAACATAGATTTTCTGCGAGCGGGTAAACGGCTGAACCGATTGCTGATCGACCTTGGCCGAGTCACTCAGGTTGGTGGCGTTTTTTGCTTTTGTAGTCATCACGGGTTCTCCAGACACACATCCAGGCAGTGGATTTTTGTCGGAGCGAACCTGTAAACGAATGGGCGCACGGGCGCTGGGAAAACCAGCTGTGCTGTGCTCAGTGCTCGAGGGGTGTTCGATTGTCGAACAACATCCCGGACGAAGCACAAGAGGACTCGCCGGGTGACGAGAAATCTTGTTCCCTACGCAGGCGCTAACCTGATCAGGTTCAACGGGATCCGAAATTATTCGATCTCAGCCTCATAGCAAGGCACCCCGACAAGAACCCGGCCAGTCTAGACACAACTGGCAAAGAACGCCAACCCCACTGCAAAGACCATGATGAATGGCGTTATTACACGCAGTATCAGGATTGTTGCCGCCCCAATGCACAACTACACTCGCTACGCTGAGCCGGCATTGACGCTGTCAAAGCGGGGCCTTAGCCTTGGCGCTCAAATTACCTCTGTAATATCAATTCTAGGGATCGTCTATGCTGCGCAAACTCTCACTGGCCCTTGCCGTGTCTTGTGCGTCCAACGGAATGGCCTGGGCAGCAGATGTGCCCTTATCGGCCAAGACGGACCTGGTCAGCGTTTATCAGGAAGCCGTCAACAACAACGCCGACCTGGCGGCTGCCATCGCCCAATACGGCGCGCAGAAAGAAGTCGTACCCCAGGCCCGTGCCGGGCTGCTGCCGAATCTCTCGGGCGGCGCCAATATTTCCGAGGTGCGTACGTCGCTCGATCAACCTTCGGGCACGACCAACCGCGATGCTCATTCGTACCAGGCCACCCTGGCGCAACCTTTGTTCCGCGCCGATCGCTGGTTCCAGTTCCAGGCCGCCAAGGAAGTCAACGAACAGGCCGCCCTGCAACTCTCGGCGACCGAGCAAAACCTGATCCTGCAAACCGCTGACAGCTATTTCAACGTGCTGCGCACCCAGGACAACCTGGCCTCGACCAAGGCCGAAGAAGCGGCGTTCAAACGCCAGCTCGATCAATCCAACGAGCGCTTCGATGTCGGCCTCTCGGACAAGACCGACGTATTGAACTCACAAGCCAGCTACGACACCGCACGCGCCAACCGCATCGTTGCGCAACGCCAGGTGGACGACGCCTTTGAAGCATTGATCACCCTGACCAACCGCCAGTACAACTCGATCTGGGGCATCAGCCATAACTTGCCGATCCTGCCGCCAGTACCGAACGACGCCAAGGCCTGGGTCGAAACCGCGGGCAGGCAGAACCTCAATCTGTTGGCCAGCAACTATGCCGTCAGCGCCGCCGAGCAAACCCTCAAGCAGCGCAGGTCCGGGCACTTGCCAACGGTAGACGCGGTCGCCAAGTACGAGAAGGGCGACAACGACGCACTGGGCTTCAGCAACCCGAATAATCTGCCGCAGGCGTACGGTGGCAACGTCGACCAAACGACGTTGGGCCTGCAACTGAACATCCCGATCTACAGCGGTGGCCTGATCAACTCCCAGGTGCGTCAGTCCTATGCACAGCTGGACCAGACCGAGCAGCAACGCGAATCCCTGCGCCGGCAGATCGTGGAAAACACCCGCGACCTGCACCGCGCGGTGAACACCGATGTCGAGCAGGTACAGGCGCGCAAGCAATCGATCATCTCCAACCAGAGCGCGGTGGAAGCGACTGAAATCGGCTATCAGGTGGGTACGCGAAACATCGTCGACGTGCTGGACGCGCAGCGCTCGCTATACACCTCGGTGCGCGACTACAACAACACCCGCTACGACTACATCCTCGACAACCTGCGCTTGAAGCAACAGGCCGGCACGTTGAATCCGGGGGATCTGCAAGTGCTGGCACGCTGGCTCAACCCGAACTACAACCCGGACAAGGATTTCCTGCCACCGGATCTGGCCAAGGCGGCAGAGGAGCAGTTGAAAGCGCGACCTGATCAGTAAAAGCAAAAGCTTCGCGAGCAGGCTCGCTCCCACAGTGATTCGAGTGTGGGAGTGAGCCTGCTCGCGAATGAATACAACTCGGTCTTAACGGTCGATCAACCGCCCCAACCCGTCCAGCAAGCGCTGCAATGCGCCCTGATTGGCGCGCATCACGTTCAATCCGGCCTCTGCCATGCGCTGCGCATCTCGCGGCAGTTCGAACAGCCGCTGCACCGCCACCGCCAGCCCTTCGGCATCTTCCACTTCCTGCAACGCCCCGGCACTGCGCAACTGCGCGGCGATTTCGAGGAAGTTGAAAAGATGCGGACCGCTCAACACCGGTTTGGCGAGAGCCGCCGGCTCCAGCAGGTTATGCCCGCCATTCGGCACCAGGCTGCCGCCGACGAATGCGCTGTCAGCCAGGGCGTAGAGAAACAGCAACTCGCCCATGGTGTCGCCCAGCAGCACTGAAGTATTCGCGCTGACCGCATCGCCACTGGAACGCCGGACCGTGGCAAACCCTTGTTGCTGGCACAACCCGTACACCGAATTGAAACGTTCCGGATGACGCGGTACCAGAATCAGCAAGGCATCGGGATGACTGACCAACAACTGGCGATGGGCCGCCAGCACCACCTCGTCTTCGCCGTCATGGGTACTGGCCGCGATCCACACCGGTCGTTCCAGCGCCTGCCATTGCCCGCGCAGCTCAACGGCGCGCTCCAGCAGTTGCGGGTCGATGGTCAGGTCGAACTTGATCGAACCGGTCACTTCGACGGTTTCCGTCCGCGCGCCCAAGTCGCGCAAGCGCTGGGCCTCGGCTTCGGTCTGCACCGCAAACAGGCTCATCTCAGCCAGCATTGGCTGGGTCAGCTTGGGGAACCGGCCGTATCCCCTGGCCGAACGCTCGGACAGTCGCGCATTGGCCAACGCCACGGGGATCCTGCGTTTGGCGCATTGATGGATATGGTTGGGCCACAGCTCGGTTTCCATGATCACCGCCAGTTTCGGCTGGACCCGATCAAGGAAGCGCCGGGCAGCGCAAGGCAAGTCATAGGGCAGATAACAGTGCTGGATGCGTGGCTCATTGGCGAACAGTGCATGGATGCGTTCCGAACCGGTCGGGGTCATGCAGGTCACAGTGATCGGCAGATCCGGATAACGCGCCAGCAAGGCGCGAATCATCGGTGCGGCCGCAATGCTTTCGCCCACCGACACGGCGTGCACCCAGATGCCGCCCGGTTTCATCGCCGGCATCCCGCAGGAAAAGCGCTCGCCGATGCGCCTGGCATACGCCGGCGCCTTGCGCGCGCGCAGCCAAAGCCGAATCGCTACCAACGGCAGCCCCAGATAAAACAGCGCGGTGTAGAGAGTTCTATTCATGGCGGCGGAGTTTATCGGCTTTTTTCACCAATCGTCTGCAAGTGCACGGCAAAACGTTCGGCGAGCCAGCGCGCGGCCGGACCGAGCGGTTCATCCCGGCGCCATACCAGCTCCACCACCAGGGCCGGCGGGGTCCATTCGCTGACCAGTTCGACCATCTGGTTCTGATAGGTCGGGTACTGCACCACGTGGCGTGGCAACCAGGCCCAGCCGAGGCCACGCACCAGCCATTCGGCCATCACATAGAAGCTGTCGGCGCGCCACACCTGCGGGCTGGCGGGATCACTGCCGGGATAAATGCTCGACTCCGTGGACATCAGCAGCTGCCGATGTTGCGCCAGTTGTTGGCCATCCACTGCGCCTTTTCGCGCCAACGGATGATCCTTGCCGCACACCGTGACCATTTCCACGCTGCCCAGTACCCGCCGCTCAAGTGCCTCGGGAATCTGATCGTGAAAGAACAGCAGCCCCAGATCGGCACGCCGCTCCACCAGCTTGCGCGCGACATCGCCTTGGGCGGCGCTGGTCAGTTGCACTTCAAGGCTGGGGAATTTTTCCGCCAGGGCTTCGAAGCTTTCGATGATCGGCTGATAAGGCATCGCTTCATCCTGCGCCACACGCAGTCGCGCTTCTTGCCCGCGCATCATCGCCAATGCCCGGCCGTTGAGCCGTTCACACTGGCGCAACACCTCCCGCGCTTCGTCCAGCAAAGCCGTGCCGGCTTCGGTGAGTTTTGGCTGACGGCCGCTGCTGCGGTCGAACAGGCTGACGCCCAGGTCTTCTTCCAGTAGCGCTATCGAACTGCTGACCGCCGACTGCGCCTTGCGCTGACCGCGCGCCACGGCAGAAAACGAACGCTGCTCCGCTACGCTGACAAACAACCGCAACTGCTCCAGATTCCATTGCATGCTCATGGCTCAACCCATCTCCAAAACAGATAGGTAATGACTTTACCGCATCTGGCGAATCTCTAGAATGCCGACCTCAGAGAGCAACACTTCACACGAGGATTGACCCATGACCGCCTACTACTACCTGGCCATTGCCATCTGCGCCGAAGTGATTGCCACTGTTTCGATGAAAGCGGTCAAAGGCCTCAGCACCCCACTGCCACTGGTGCTGGTCATCGTCGGTTACGGCATTGCCTTCTGGATGCTGACCCTTGTGGTGCGCAGCGTTCCGGTGGGCGTGGCGTACGCCGTGTGGGCCGGCATGGGGATCGTGATGGTCAGCGTCGCGGCACTGTTTATCTATGGGCAGAAGCTGGACGTGCCGGCGATGCTGGGGATGGCGTTGATCGTGCTGGGTGTTGTGGTCATCCAGCTCTTCTCCAAGACTGCTGGCCATTAAGCCCGAAGCACATTTCACTGTGGGAGCGAGCCTGCTCGCGAAAGCGGTGTATCAGTCGACATTGATATCGACTGACACGCCCTCATCGCGAGCAGGCTCGCTCCCACAGGTTTTGTGTTCACCTCTTGATCCAGTAAATCCCCTCCACTTCGAGTCTGTATACTGCGCCCTCGTCTTGAACACAGAGGTCGCCGAATGCCATCCGTTATTTC
Source organism: Pseudomonas sp. KH_046_1 (assembly GCF_057839025.1). Taxonomy (NCBI): domain Bacteria; kingdom Pseudomonadati; phylum Pseudomonadota; class Gammaproteobacteria; order Pseudomonadales; family Pseudomonadaceae; genus Pseudomonas; species Pseudomonas sp. KH_046_1. The sequence continues at coordinate 560,594 of NZ_CM174481.1, read as the reverse complement.
CACCGACGTTCTGATTGTCGGCGCTGGTGTCGCCGGCCTCTGGCTGAATGCGCGCCTGCGGCGCCAGGGTTTTTCGACCGTGCTGGTGGAAAGCGCCAGCCTCGGCGGCGGGCAGAGTGTGAAGTCCCAGGGCATCATCCACGGCGGCGCCAAATACGCGCTGCATGGCGCCCTGACCGGCGCCTCGGAAGCCATCGCCGACATGCCGCGCCGCTGGCGTGAAGCCCTGGCCGGTAACGGCGAGCTGGACCTGTCCGGCGTGCGCCTGCTGTCCGAAGCCCATTACCTCTGGTCCCCCGGCACCCTCGCCGGCAACCTCACCAGTTTCTTTGCCAGCAAAGCCGTGCGTGGTCGCGTCGATCAGGTCAAGGGCGAGCAATTGCCGCCGGCCCTGCAAGACAAGCGCTTCAAGGGCAAGGTCTATCGCCTGGCGGAACTGGTGGTCGACGTGCCGAGCCTGATCCAGCGCCTGGCCGATCTGGCCGGAGATGGCTTGCTCGCTGGGCAGAAGATCGAGCCCCTGCTCGAAGGCGGCGTGCTGGTCGGCTTGAAGGTGGACGAACGCGAGATCCGTGCCCAGCGCATCGTCCTGAGCGCCGGCGCCGGAACCGCGGCATTGCTTGAAACGCTGGGGCTGAGCCAGCCCGCCATGCAGCGCCGCCCGTTGCACATGATCATCGCCAAGGGACCAAGCCTCAAACCGCTGTACGCCCACTGCCTGGGTGGTGGCACCAAACCGCGTATCACTGTGACCACGCACCCGGCGGTAGATGGTCAATGGGTCTGGTACCTGGGCGGCGATATCGCGGAATCCGAAGGCGTGACCCGTGAGCCCGCCGAGCAGATCGCCACCGCACAGAAAGAACTCGGCCAATTGCTGCCATGGATCGACCTGAGCACGGTGCAATGGGCGACCTTGCGCGTGGATCGCGCCGAACCGCTGCAATCAGGCCTGACCCGTCCCGACAACGCCTTTGTGGCCGAGGAAGGCCGACTGCTGGTGGGCTGGCCGACCAAGCTCGCCCTGGCGCCGGACTTCGCCGACCGCGTGATCGCCAGCCTGACCCGCGACGGTATCCAGCCAAGCCACCCGGCAGCACTGCCTGAACTGCCGAAGCCGCCGATGGGCGTACCTGCCTGGGAGCAACTGCTGCCATGAGTCAACCGACCCTGCACGACTTGCATCGCCCGCTGGGCAGCACCGGCCTGCTGGTTTCCCCCCTGGGCCTGGGCACCGTGAAACTGGGCCGCGACCAAGGGGTGAAGTACCCCAACGGCTTCCAGATTCCCGATGACGACGAAGCACGCATGCTGCTCAAACTCGCCCGCGACCTGGGCATCAACCTGATCGACACCGCCCCGGCCTATGGTCGCAGCGAAGAACGCCTCGGCCCGTTACTGCGCGGCCAGCGTCAGGATTGGGTGATTGTCAGCAAGGTGGGCGAGGAGTTTGCCGACGGCCAGTCCCGTCACGATTTCAGCGCCGCACACACACGCATATCGGTGGAACGCAGCCTGCAACGCCTGGAAACCGACTTCATCGACCTGGTGCTGGTGCACTCCGATGGTAATGACCTGGCGATCCTCAATGACTGCGAAGTCTACGACACCCTCGCCGGGCTCAAGGCCGAAGGCAAGATTCGCGGTTTCGGCTTTTCCGGCAAAACCGTCGAAGGCGGTTTGAAGGCGCTGGAGCAAGGCGACTGCGCGATGGTCACCTACAATCTCAACGAACAAAACGAGAAGGCCGTCATTGACTATGCTGCTGCACACGGCAAAGCCATTCTGGTCAAAAAAGCCCTCGCCAGTGGTCATGTCTGCCTGAGTCCGGGCGTGGATCCGGTGCGCGCCAGTTTCGAGTTGTTGTTTGAACATCCGGGTGTTGCCAGCGCTATTGTCGGGACCATCAATCCGCTGCACCTCGCCCACAATGTCGCGACCGTTGCCCAGGTCCTACGTAGCCACTGACGCCGCCCACGCGGCCTTAAGCAGGAGCCGACATGTCGCGTACGCTCATCAGAAAGAACCCGAGCAACTTCAAGACCCTGCCGTTATTCGTCGAAGCGACCCCCGAAGGCCTGGCTTATCAGAGCGTCGGCAGGCCGCTGAATTTCTCCCAGACCCTGCAACGTCGTCGACCAGTGACGGTCGGCGACAGCGAACGGTTTGCCCTGGAGCTGGCCAACCTCGGGGTTTCGGTGCGCCTGACCCTGCATTGGCAGAATCGCGACTATTGGGTGCTGGTGCGCCAACGCCGGCAGGACCGTGGCGATGTGGTGCTCAAGCTGATCTCCGGGTACGTGCCGGCCCATGAACTGAACCTGCCCTTGCACACGGCGATCCAGGAGATAGCCGAAGAATGCCTGCTGGAAACCCCGGAAGGCTGGCTCGGCGGGCGGTTCAACGACACCTGGCTGCCAGCGCCCTACTCGGCCGCCCTGCATTACCGTGAAGCCCTGCCGTTTCGCTTGTCGCCACTGTCCGGCTCGGCGCGGCCGGTACGTTGCGCCAACCTGATGCTGATAGAGCGCCCGCGGGCTTACGTGCATTTGCCAACGGCCTCGCTGCAACTGATTTACGACTTGCGCCTGGACGTTCCCAAGGAAGCCAAATCCCTGAGCCTGTTCCATGTCGATGAAAGACTCGAAGGCGATCAACTCGTCGCCCGCCTCGACCGCAAGCGACCCGATCTGTACTTGATGCCTTTGCAGGACGGCCATCCGATGGCTGAGCTCTACACCTTGAAAAAGGATCAGCTTTACCCGGCCAGCACGCGCGGACTGTATCTGGCCGAGAGTTTTGCCCGACAGGAAGGCTGGCTGGTTCGTGATGAACGAATTCGCTGGAAGGACTGGGTGAGGCAGCAGGGTCTGACCCCGCCGGTGAAGGATTCAGGGTTGGCGCGGTTGCGCGGGAAGGCCAAATTGCTGCTGAAGAAAATCGTGCCGCGCAAGGCGGCACGATAGCAAGATCAAGCGGGCTCTTGTGGCTAGGGGCTTGCCCCCTGGCCACAACAAACCCACGCAACAATCAGGACTTGCGGATCTTCTCGACAATCGCGGTGGTGGAGCTGTTCTCCACCAGCCCCAGCACTTTCACGGTACCGCCATAGGCCGTCACGATGTCCGCGCCGACCACCTGGTCGATCCCGTAGTCGCCGCCCTTGACCAGCACATCCGGCTTGACCGCGCTCAGCAGGTTTTCCGGAGTGCCTTCCGAGAAACTGATGACCCAATCCACTGCGCCCAGACCGGCCAACACCGCCATGCGCCGGTCGACGCTGTTGATCGGACGGCCCGGCCCTTTCAGGCGGCTGACCGATGCATCGTCGTTGATCGCGACGATCAGGCGATCGCCCTGGGCCCGCGCCTGTTCCAGATAGGTCACGTGACCGGCGTGCAGGATGTCGAAGCAACCGTTGGTGAACACGATCCGCTCGTTGTGCGCACGGGCATCATCGACCGCCAGCAACAGTTGCTCCAGGCCCAGCACACCGCGTTCGGAACCCTCCTCGCGCTGAATCGCACGACGCAGTTCCGGTGCACTGATGGCCGCCGTACCGAGCTTGCCGACCACGATGCCCGCCGCCAGGTTGGCCAGGGCCACCGCGTGCGGCAGTTCTTCGCCAGCGGCAATCGCGGCCGCCAGGGTAGAAATCACCGTATCGCCGGCACCGGTCACGTCGAACACTTCACGGGCACGGGCCGGCAAGTGCAGCGCCGGATGATCCGGGCGCAGCAAGGTCATGCCGTGCTCGCCACGGGTCACCAGCAAGGCACCGAGGTCCAGGTCGTGCATCAGCTGCGCACCCTTGCTCACCAACTCGTGCTCATCGGCGCAACCACCGACGATGGTTTCGAATTCGTTGAGGTTTGGCGTGATCAGGCTCGCGCCGCGATAGATCGAGAAATCCTTGCCCTTGGGGTCGGCCAGCACCGGAATGCCACGGGCACGGGCGGCCTGGATCAGCGCCTGATGGTTTTTCAGCGCGCCTTTGCCGTAGTCGGACAGCACCAGCACCTTGATGCCTTCGAGCAACTCATCGACCTGCGCGGTCAGCGCCAACGCGTCGGTGGCGAAGGGTTCTTCGAAGTCGATGCGCAGCAATTGCTGGTGACGGCTCATGACCCGCAGCTTGACGATGGTCGGCTGGTGCGCAATGCGCTGGAAGATGGCCCGCACGCCGGCGCCCTTGAGGCTGTTGACCAGGCTGTTGGCGGCTTCATCGTCGCCGGTGACACCGACCAGCGAGGCCGGTGCCCCCAGGGCGGCAATGTTCAAGGCAACGTTGGCAGCACCGCCCGGGCGGTCTTCGATGTGATCGACCTTGACTACCGGCACCGGTGCCTCAGGAGAAATCCGTGAGGTACCACCATGCCAGTAACGGTCGAGCATGACATCGCCGACTACCAAGACAGGGGCTTGATCGAATCGCGGCATGGACAACTTCATGGTGCAACCCACATACAGAATGAACAGGGGCGCGATATTAACACAGGGTTGGTGTCGGCTTGTGCGGTGGCTGCAACCGGATGATTCGGCGGGGTTTATTGCTCATTTTTTGAGCAGCAGATCCGTCAGACGACGACACGCATCGCTCATTTCCATCGCTTGCATATCAATGTGAAAGGGCGAGCCAGGCTCGCCCTTTCGGGGTCAGGCGATGTCTTCGGCCGGGGCGTCGAGGCCCATCGCGTTGAGGCGCGAGTAGTAGCCGTTTTGCGCCAGCAGTTGTTCATGGGTGCCGCGCTCGACGATTTTCCCCTGATCCATGACCAGGATCAGGTCGGCCTTTTCGATGGTCGACAGGCGGTGAGCGATCACCAGCGTGGTGCGACCTTTCATGACCTGATCCAGGGCTGCCTGGATATGCCGCTCGGACTCGGTATCGAGTGCCGAAGTCGCCTCATCGAGAATCAGCAGCGGAGCATTCTTCAACAGTGCCCGGGCAATCGCCAGGCGCTGGCGCTGGCCACCGGACAGCAGAACGCCGTTTTCCCCGACCTGGGTGTCCAGGCCTTCGGGCAATTGGGCAATGAAGTCCATCGCGTAGGCATCTTTGGCCGCCTTTTCAATGTCTTCGCGGGGTGCGCCGGCCAAGTCGCCGTAAGCGATGTTGTTGGCCACGGTGTCGCTGAACAGGGTCACGTGCTGGGTCACCTGGGCGATATGCTTGCGCAGGTTCAACAGCTTGTACTGCTCCACTTCGACGCCATCGATGAGGATTTCGCCCTTGTCGTGGTGATAGAAACGCGGAATCAGGTTGGCCAGGGTCGACTTGCCGCTGCCCGAACGCCCCACCAGCGCCACCATTTGCCCGGGCTCGACCGAGAAACTGATGTCATTGAGCACCTGACGCTCGGTGTCAGGGTAGGTAAAGCTGAGGTTGCGCACGTCCAGGCGACCGCTGACGACATCACGCTCGACGGTGCCGGTATCGACTTCAGGCTGGACATCCAGTTGTTCGAAGATACTTTCAGCGCCGGCCACACCCTTCTGGATGGTCGAGCTGACTTCGGACAGCTGGCGAATCGGCTTGGGCAGCAGACCGGCCAGGGTGATGTAGGCCACCATGTCGCCGGCGGACGCATCGCCCCGCAGGAACAGCACCAGGAACATCAGCACAGCCATGGCGGTGTAGATCACCAGTTGCAGCAGCGGCGTGTAGATGGCGCCGGTGCGGGTCATGCGCAATTGCTTGTCGGTGTTGCCCTGGCTGGCCTGGAAGAAACGTTTCTCTTCGTATTTTTCACCGCCGAAGCTGCGCACCACGCGATAGCCCTGGATCGTTTCGGACGCTACATGCGTCACGTCCCCCATGGCCAGCTGGATTTTCTTGCTCTGCTTGCGGAATTTCTTGCTGGCCGTGCGCACCATGAGGGCGATCAGCGGCAGGATGGCGACCATGACCAGCGTCAGACGCCAGTTCATGTACAACAGCGAGGCAAACAGGAAGATCACCGTCATGCCTTCACGGATTACGACCTTGATCGCATCTGTTGCCGCCCCCGTGACCATGGTCACGTTGAAGGTGATACGTGAAATCAGGTGCCCCGAGTTATGCTTGTCGAAATACCGGTTTGGCAGCACCAGCAGGTTGTTGAACAACTGGACCCGCAAGTCATGGACCAGGCCCAGGGAAACCTTGGCCAGGAAGTAGTTGCCCAGGTACGACCCCAACCCCTGCCACGCGGCGATGAGGATGATCAACAATGGCACCGCTTGCAGCAGTTGCAGATCCCGCAGGTAGGGCACGGTTGGAAACAGCACCGCTTCAGGGTTGGATAGACCGTCGACGAAGTACTTGAGGATGTAGCCCAGCATTGGCTGCGTCGAAGCGAAAATCAGAAAACCGACGATGCTGATCAGGAACAGGCTGATGTACGGCCGGACATAGCCGAGCAGGCGGAAGTAGATTTTCAAGCTCGATGGGCTTGCGCAGAGACTGGAGTCGGTCATATCACGCGAATGTCGATGAAAAGGACGCTGACTTTACCACAGCTTCCCCAGGGTTCTGGCAATCGCATACAGTCTGTGTATTGTGGCGCGTCAAATAGCCACCAGATGTCCCTGCCTTGGTATGGTCGCTCAATTCAGGAATAAGTTACTCAGCATGCAATTAAACGCTTTGAACAGCACGTCCAATAGAATCTTCGATTTCATTTGTCTGTGGATCCTTCCGCTCGGTTATTTATTGCTGCTTTGCGCGCTGTTTTTCCTGCCGGGGCGCAGTGTGCTTCACAAGCTTTACTATGGTCTGTTCAGCATACCGGCACTGATTGCACTGTGCCTGCGACCGCGGCTCGGCAAAGAACTGCTGCACGAACCGATCGTCATCGCAGCTCTGTTGTTTGTGGCGTGGGCACTGCTCAGCCTGTACTGGGGGCCGGGCGACGACATCGAACCTGGTCACTTCAAACCGTCATTGCATACCCTGATGCTGTTCGTTGGCTGCTACCTGCTGGTGCGCTATCGCAGCGAAATCATCCAGCCCCTGCTGTTCTGCGCCGCGACGGTGGCGCTGGTCGTCTCTACCTACAACCTGTACAGGTTCGACCAGTTCTACCAACCGGAAATGCGTCTGATCGGTGTAGGCGCTTTCGACAATCCACTGCTCAGTTCCCACCTATTCGGCTTCTTCTGTACCTACTGGCTGAGCCTGAGCATGACCTGCAGGCGACGCCAGATACTTTGGTTGAGCATACCGGCGATGGCGATCATGTTCGCCACAGTGCTGGCCACCGGTTCCAGGACCCCACTGGTTGCACTGACGCTGGCTGCGCTATGGCTGTGTTTCATCTGCTGGAATCGACGCTCGGTCTTCATGCTTGGCGCCATGTTCATCGCCGGTACGGCGACTTTCGCGTTGTTTGCGGACAAGATCATCGAAAGAGGCAGTTCCTTCCGCATCGAGCTCTGGCAATTGACCCTGGGCAGGATCGCTGAGCACCCATGGATCGGGCACGGCTACAACGCCAGACTGACCCTGGACCCCGGCGTCGGCTACAGCCTTCAGGAACCCCATAGCTTTGCCCTGGGCGTGCTCTACTACGTTGGCATTATCGGTCTGCTGCCATGGCTGTTCTTCCTCGCGTGGAGCTTCATCAGTAGCTGGCGCCATCGCGTGCAACCGCTGTTTGTCATTGCCTCAGCCTGGCTGGCCTTCGGTATCGGCGCAGGCCTGACGGAAGGTGGCGGGATCATCTCTCGCCCCAAGGAGCACTGGTTCCTGCTGTGGATCCCCTTGGCGCTGATTGCCGCATTGAGCATCAATCAACGGGCCCGGCGCCTGCTGGACACGCCGATCAAGACCGCGACACCTAGCGCCCTGCAACAGCTGACTGCCGATGCCCGGATCATCGAAGAGGATGGTCTGGGCCCCAAAGTCCTGCGCCTGAGCGATGGCAGCTTTCTCAAGCTGTTCCGCCGCCGCCGCTGGTATACCTCGGGAAGTTTCACGCCTTATTCCGATCGCTTTGCCATCAACAGCGTGCAACTGCGCAACATGGGCATCCCGACACCGCACATCCTCGACCTCTACCGGTTCGAAGACGGCAGCACCGCTGTGCACTACTCTCCGTTGCCGGGCAACACGCTGCGCCAGATCCTGCAAGGCATCACCGCCCCGGCGGTGCGCCAGGCACTGGTGGAGCGCTTCGGCAAATTCATGGCTCAACTGCATCAGCAAGGGGTCTACTTCCGCTCCCTGCACCTGGGCAATGTGCTGGTGCTGGAGGACGGCGAGTTCGGCCTGATCGATCTGGCCGACCTGCGAACTTACCCTTCATCATTGAGCCCTTCCCTGCGTCGGCGTAATCTGCGCCACATGCAGCGCTACGCAGAAGATCGGCGCTGGCTGTTCGAGGATCACTTCGAAGCGCTGCTGCAAGGATACGCCGCGGCGGCTTCGAAAGCCGACGTGGATAATTTGCACAGGCACGTGCTGGCCGGGAGTCCTCCAGCCCAGGCTCACTGATGATAGAAACCAACCCGCTTATCGCGATGACGGCCTACCTGCTCGCCATCGCGACGGCCGCGCTACTGTTGCGTAGCGTGCCGAGATTCACCCGACAGCTGGAGCATTGCGGTGAAAGCCGCTTTGCCGGCATCGACGGCTTACGCGGGTATCTGGCCTTCGGCGTGTTCGTGCACCACTCGATCATTACCTGGATCTTTCTGCAAACCGGCGTGATCGATTTTCCGCCGAGCAACTTCTACTCGCAGCTGGGCCAGGGTAGCGTCGCCCTCTTTTTCATGATCACCAGCTTTCTGTTCTGGGACCGCTTGCTCACCCACGGTCAGCAACACGACTGGCTGGCATTTGCGGTATCCCGGCTGTTTCGCCTCTACCCGCTCTACCTGCCGCTGATGTTGACCGTGTTTGTCTGTGTGTTCTATTTGCAGGACTGGGAACTCAAGGACTCCGGCACCCAGCTCATTGGCCAGACCCTGGCCTGGCTGATCTTCGACCGTCCAGACGTCAACCAGTACCACCAGACCGGCATGCTGATCTCCAACGTCACCTGGACGCTGGGGTACGAGTTGTTTTTCTACCTGGCCCTGCCACTGGCCGCCATGGTGTTCATTTATCGCGGCGGCTGGATGCAGGCGGTGCTGTGCCTGATCGGCATCTACGCCTTGTACGAGGTGGTCGGCTGGGAACACTCGCTGAAGAAGCACTTCCTGGCCAGTTTCCTCGGCGGCATCGCTGCGGCGTACTGGGTTCGCCGTCCACAATGGGTCGCCTGGAGCCTGTCTCCGCTGGCGGGCATCATCGCCCTGCTCGCATTGGCGATCGCTTTTACGGTGTTCAACCGGGCATTCAACCTGGGAGCGCTGCTGCTTTCACTCTTCTTTGTGATCGTGGCGTCCGGCAATACCTTGTTCGGCGCCCTGAGGCCACGCAGCATCCGCTGGCTGGGGGAAATCAGCTACAGCACGTATTTGCTGCACGGTTTCGTGCTCTGGGTACTGGTGCAGCGACTGCCGCCGGTATTGCATCTTGACGCCCGGCAAGCCTGGGTCTTCCTGCCGTTGATGGCCGTGTGCAGTTGCCTGCTGATCATCATCAGCAGCCTGACTTATCTGTACCTCGAAAAGCCCGGTATCAATGCCGGCAGGAAAACCCTGCACTGGTTGCGCCAGAACAGGAAGCCGAGCAAAGAACTTCCGGAGGAGACGGCTCAACAACGTTGAGCCATTGCCGGGGCATATCTTCGAGGACAATGCCCCGCCTTCCGCCCCCCTTGAATCCAGCCTTTGGCTCAGTCTTTCTCCAGCCGTGAGAAATACATCCGGCCCAACCCACGCCAGGTTTTCTTGTTCCAGGCCTTGAACGGAATCTGCGCCAGCAACTCCCGCGCCAGCTTGCGATCACGGTTGGCGGTCTTGAGGAACATGGAATTGAGAAACTTGTAGCGCACCTCGTCATACAGCGGGTGATCGCTGAAGAGCGCGTAGGTGCGCAGGATGCTGTCGATCATGAAGCGGTGGTTCTTGTAGGAGTTGGTGGCGTGCTTGCGATAACGCGCCATCAACACGCCCAGACCGTCGATGAAGTAACCGGCATGGGTCACCTTCAGCTCGATCAGCAAGTCTTCCAGGCGAATGGTCGGGTCGAAACCGCCCACCTTCTCCAGTGCTTCGCGACGGATCATCAGGGTGGGAGCCGGAGGATAGGGCTTGCGCTCCAGGAACATGTCATCGAAGTCCAGGCGACGGAACGGCACATCCCGGCGCTGGCGCTTCTCCGGGTAGAGGTTGCCGTCGGCATCGATCAGCTCGATGTTACCGGCGCAAATGCCGACCTCGGGCTTGCCGTCCATATGCGCGACCTGGGTGGCGATTCGCTCCGGCAGCATGATGTCATCCGAACCGAATGGCACGATCAGGCTGCCCTTGGCCCGGGCAATCGCACCGTTGAGGGTGTTGGTCAGCCCCTGGTTTTCCTGGACCCGGAAGTCGAAACCATGGATGGCCTGCAACGCCTTGATCCGCTCGACGCTGTCATCTTTCGAGCCATCGTCGACCACCAGCAACTCAATATTCTGGTAGGTCTGGTTGAGGACGCTGAGAATGCTTTCCTCGATGTAAGCGGCGTGGTTGTACGACGCGATAATGACCGTGACGATGGGTTGCGCGTCGTTCATGGCTGTTCCTTGCGGGCCTGTTCCAGGCCGGAGTCGATCAGATTGAGGTATTCGCGACGGAACTCCTCGATGTCATGGTGTTGCTGCAAATAACGGAAGGACTGCTCGCCCTTGGCCTTGAGCTCGTCATCCGACAGCCCGAGGTAAGTGTCCAGCGCCGCCTGCAGCGTCGGCACATCCTTCGGCGTAATCGCCAGGCCGCCGGCCCCCTCGATGAGCGGCAACATGGCCGGCACGTTCGAGGCGATCACCGGCAAATGCCCGCTCATGCCTTCGAGCAGCGCCAGCCCGAGACCTTCGGCCAAAGAAGGCATGGTCCAGATATCGAAAGCGCGAATGTACTGCAGGGCAATTTCCTTGAACCCCAGCAAATGGGCGCGACCGCTGAGGCCGAGGCGGTCGATTTCCGCGGCCAGACGCGACTCCTCGCGGCCGGCACCGATGATCGCCAACTGGGTATTGGGGTATTTGTCCTTGAGCGCGGCAAAGGCCTGCAGCAAATAGATATGCCCCTTGACCGGCACCAGTCGCCCCAACGCACCGATCAGCCGCACCGATGGATCGATGCCCAACAGTTCACGGGCCTTTTCACGACTGTGTTGCAGACCTTCGGCTTGCTCGATGTCGATGGCATTGGTGATGGCATAGGTGTTCTGGTCGGTGAAGCCGCAGTCACAGTCCAGCAGATACTGTTTCACCGCTGGCGACACACCAACGAAGCGCCAGTGACGATCGATCAGGCGCTGGGTCTGGCGGCGCCGGTAAAAACGGTCGTACTCGCCAAAGCCGTGGGAAATACCGATGCACAACGGCACTTTCAACCAGCGGTTGAGCGCCAGCATCATGTTCACCGGCTTGAAGCGGTTGCAGATCACCACATCGAATTTTTCCCGACGGCAGAACTTGTACAGCTGCCACATGGCCCGCAGGCGCATGCCCTTGAGGGACTTGTCGGAAAATTCGAAGTACACCGAATGGTCGGCTCGACTCACCGCTTCGCCCGGCTCGGGCTTGCCGCGCAAAAACGCAGCGGTCACTTCATAGCGATCACCGGGCAGGGCCTTGACGATTTGCTCCGCGAGGTCGGCGAAATCATGGGCTTTGACGTTGTAGTCAGGCTGCAGTTGCAGGACCTTTGACCGCTGACTCATAACTCTCCCCGCTGAGAAACGTTGCCTGGTGTGTGCTTGAGGGACCACAAAAGCTCGTGGCGCCGGACTGCCTTGCGAAAGAATTCGTTCTCGCCATAGGTGGGCGGCAACCGGCCGGCCAACACGCGTTGTATCAACCGACGCAAGCGACGCTTGAACGGCATCGCCGGCTGCAGGTCGTGCATCATGCCCAACGCCATGGCCTTGTCTCGCTGTTGCTCCAGCGGCAAGGGCAGGCAATAAGGCTGCATCGGTTGGGCCGGATCGAAGGCAGGCGGCAAGGCGATGCCATCACCGGTATCGCCCATCGGCCAGCGGTCGTTGTCGTGCAGGTGGTTGGCATAGCCCAATAGCGTGGTCGGCTGCCAGTCCAGGCCTTGCAAGGCTTCGAGGACTGCTGCCTGGGCGCAGATATGATCGGGATGCGGATCCAGGGTCGGATGCGGCAGGACGATAACTTCGGGTCGGGCCAGCAGCAGCAACTCACGCAGATCCGCCAGCAGGTTGTTCCAGGTCGGCGCGCCATCGGCATCACCGGGCAGCGCGAAAGGATTCAACTGACGGAACAACCGGGTGTCGCTCAGGTCAGCTTCCCGCGATCCCGCCGCCACCGCAGGAGCGGCCTGCATGCTCGCCAGTTGCAGGCAGAAATAACCCAGCTGTACGCAACGGGCCTCGGGGACACCGGCCCAACGTGGCACCGCGATGCTGTCCCAGGTGCGCAGACGGCCTTTCAAGCGGGCTGCATCGACCTTGTTCAGGCCCATCTGCCGATAGTGTTCGGCTTCGATTTCGCCCGCTGTCAGCGTGACGATCCAGGTTTCGTCGGCCTGGCTGTACAAACCGTAGGCCGCCAACTCGGCGTCATCGGCGTGGGGCGCGATGACCATCACCCGCTGACGCCGGTAATCCGGATGCTCCAGTGCCCACAGCACAGGCTCACCGAACACCCGACAGAAACGCCCGCGCAAGCGCAGGTCACCACGGGACAGCGCCTGAGCCTGACCACTGAGATTGAGGTAACGCAGGCCGTTTACACCCCGTTCGAAGGTTTGTCGGTCCGGGTTTTCGCCCCCCGCCAACTCGACCACCGGATCGAAAAAACGACCCAGCCAGGTGCTTTTTACCCGCAGGGCCAGCACCAGTGTCGCGTCGTCGACCAGCATCACGCCCTCGTCCAGCCGCAACTGTTCACCGTTCAGGTGCACCTTGGGCTGGGGCGTGTAGGGGGGAAAGCTGTACTGGTAATCGTCTTTCGGTGAGTAGAACAGATGGTCGGCAAACCAGGCTTCATGGGCAATCCAGCCCAGAACCGCCAGCACCAGCGGTAACCACCAGGCCACCAGCACACCGATGACGATCAACAGCACCAACGCAATCAGCAGGCCGATACGTTTATTGCGCCGATGGCGCTTGAGCAGTTGCTGTTTGCGGCTCATGGCTTGGCTCATACGGTGAAGACCGGCACGGGGTTGCACCAGCGATCCTTGTATTCACGGTCGGCGCGACCGAAGGAAAAGCGCAACGGTTTGTCCTGCGCCCGGGCATGCTCCCAGGCGCTTTGGGTATTGAGGAAACTCAACACACTGCCAGGGCTGAACTCGCGAGTCTCGGGATCGACTCCGCCGTTGATGTACTCGACGCTGATCCACTGCGGAGTTTCGACGCGGTACACCAGTTGAATCGCAATCGGCGCATCGTTGAGGAAAATCACCGAGCCGATCAGCAACTCGCGCAGCAACTCGATGACCTCGGCCATGCGTTCGGCACCCGTCGCCGGGAAGCCCCAGCGGCGCTGGAACAGGTCGCAGTAAATCGCCGCCAGCTCAGTGCTGGAAAATTCGGACACTGGCCGCACTACGCCACCGGCCTCTTCCAGCAAGCGCAATTCGCGGCGCTGGTTATAGCGAAATTTTTTCGACAGTTCTTCGGGTGTGCGGGCCATGGCCAGTTGTTCGGTCTGCAACTTGATGCCAGTGAAACGGCCTTCGTTCAGCGCCGACAGGTACCGCGCGCGATGGCGCAAAGGCGCCTGGGTATCGGCAGCGGCCGGCAGGATGATCTCGGCGTTGCCCAGGTCGAACAGCCCTTTCTTGCCGCGACGCTTGAGCACGTCCTTGGACAAGGCCAGGTCGCGGCCCCAGGTCGGGATCGCCGCCTTGACCTCATCACCCTGCACCCAGGCCAGGTAACGCACCGGAATGTCGGCCAGTTGCGCCAGCCGCTCGACCACCACGGGATGAGTCGCGACGCTGCCGCCATAACGCTGCCAGGTTTCGGCGTAAGTCGAGGCGTCGACTACCGCCCAGCCACGCTCGCGCCAGCCTTGAAATCGGTTGAGCATCAGCCCCTCTGTGCCAGTTCGGTAACGTGCGGCAAGTGCCAGAAAGCATCGCGCACTGCGCGATCGGAGAAACGTTCGCGCAAGCGCTCGAGCATCAACTCGGCACACTGCCGGCGCTGCTGATCATCCATGCCGACCAGATGTTGCAGCCCTTGGGCCAGACGCTCGGCATCGCCCAACGGGAACAGAATGCCCACGCCTTCGACCACCTCTTTCGCTCCACCGCACGCTGTGGCCAGCAAGGGAACACCAGCGGCCATGGCCTCCAGCAGCACCATGCCGAACGGTTCGTGATCGGAACTCAAGGCGAATACGTCGAAGGCCCGGAAGTAGTTACGCGCATCCGGCACCTGACCGAGGAACAGGACCCGGTCTCCGATGCCCAGCTCCCGGGCCTGTGCCTTGAGGTTCTCCTCCAGGCGCCCCTTGCCGAGAATCACCAGCTGGCTGTTGGCCGGCAACCCCGGCAACGCCTCGGCGAAACCCTGCAGCAATGTGGCCTGGTCCTTATCCGGATGCAGTCGTCCGACGTTGCCGACGATCCACGCATCTGCCGCCAAACCGAGGGTTTCCCGGGCCTCGCGAGCCGACACCTGGTTCGCCTGCAAGGCGTCCACATCGATACGGTTGTACAAGGTCTGGATCCGCGAAGCCGGCCACTTCGGCAGGCATTGGCGCATGTCGTCGCGCACGGCGTCGGACACGCCGAGCAAACTCAGACGCTTGCGGAATATATGCGCGAACAGTTTGCGGCTGCCACGCTTGTAATCGTCAAAAGCGTGATGCACGCCAATCACCGGCAACGACGTGCCGAGCAAGGCGATATAGATCGGCTTGAAGCGGTGGGCGACGCAGAAACTGAAGTTGCGCGACGCGGCGATTTTGCGCAGATCGCCGATGGCCCCCAGCTTCAGGCCACGAATGGCCTTGGAGCTGTACTCCATGAACAGCACTTCATCGGAAGCACAACCCGCGGCGACTTCGGCATCGGCAACCCCGGTGAGAAACACCGTGGTCACTCGATAACCGGTCCCCGCGAACAGGCTGGCGTACTGCCGTGCGCAGTCCAGGAACGGCCCGTCATAGCCGTGGCAGAACTGCAGCACATGACGTTCAGCCGAACGTGTCATAGGCGTTCGCGCCCTCTTTGACCACCAGGATGTCTTCCATGATCAGATACTGTAGATCCGAACCGAAGAACATGTTCAGCGCATCGGTCGGCGAGCAGATCATTGGTTCGCCGCGACGGTTGAGCGAGGTGTTGAGCGACACGCCGTTGCCGGTGAGCACTTCCAGCGCTTTCATCATGTCGTAGTAGCGCGGGTTGTATTCGCGCTTGAGCACCTGGGCGCGGGAGGTTCCGTCTTCATGGACAACTTCCGGCACGCGGGTCTTCCACTCTTCCGCCACTTCGAAGGTGAAGGTCATGAACGGAGCCGGGTGATCGATCTTGATCATCTGCGGCGCCACGGTGTCGAGCATTGACGGGCAGAAAGGCCTCCAGCGCTCGCGGAACTTGATCTGGTGGTTGATCCGGTCAGCCACGCCCGCAATGCTCGGGCAACCGATGATCGAACGCCCGCCCAGTGCACGCGGACCGAACTCCATGCGGCCCTGGAACCAGGCCACCGGGTTGCCATCGACCATGATTTTGGCGATCTGCTCCGGCATGTTGTCGAGCTTGCGCCAGGTTGGTTTATTCTCGTGACGGGCGCAGGCCGCGATCACGTCTTCGTTGCTGTACGACGGGCCGAGGTAGACGTGCTCCATCTTCTCGACCGGTACGCCACGGGCGTGGGACACATACGCCGCCGCGCCGACTGCGGTACCGGCGTCGCCGGACGCAGGCTGTACGAACAGCTCTTTGACGTCGTCACGGGCAATGATTTTCTGGTTGAGCTTGACGTTCAACGCACAGCCGCCGGCGTAGGCCAGCTTGCCGGTTTCCTTGAGCACGTCGCCCAGGTAGTGGTCGATCATCTGCAGCGAAATTTTTTCGAACAGCGCTTGAATGCTGGCGGCATAGTGGATGTAAGGCTCATCGGCGATGTCGCCTTCGCGCTTGGGACCCAGCCACTCGATCAGCTTCGGCGAGAAGTAGTAACCCTTGCCCTTCTCTTTGTAGCGACGCAGGCCGATGACGTTGGCGTAGTCGGTGTTGATCACCAGCTCGCCGTTTTCGAACGAGGCCAGGCGCGAGAAATCGTATTTGCTGGCGTCGCCGTACGGCGCCATGCCCATGACCTTGAACTCACCGTCAAGCATATCGAAGCCGAGGAACTCGGTGATCGCACCATACAGGCCGCCGAGGGAGTCCGGATCGAAGAATTCCTTGATCTTGTGGATCTTGCCGTTTTCGCCATAACCGAAGAAAGTCGTGGCGTACTCGCCCTTGCCGTCGATGCCCAGGATCGCGGTTTTCTCTTTGAAACCGGAGCAGTGATAAGCGCTGGAGGCGTGGGCCAGGTGGTGTTCGACCGGCTCGATCTTGATCTTCTTCGGATCAAAACCCAGTTGCTCCAGGCACCAGACGATCTTGTTGCGATAGCGCTTGTAGCGACGGTTGCCCATCAGGATCGCGTCGAGTGCACGGTCCGGGGCGTACCAGTAACGCTTGGCGTACTGCCAGCGGGCCTTGCCGAACAGGCTGATCGGTGCGAATGGAATCGCTACCACGTCGACATCGGACGGCTTGATACCGGCCTGTTCCAGGCAGAATTTCGCCGATTCGTAGGGCATGCGGTTCTTTGCATGTTTATCGCGTACGAAGCGCTCCTCTTCAGCCGCCGCGACCAGCTTGCCGTCGATATACAGGGCTGCGGAAGGATCATGGCTAAGGGCGCCGGACAGGCCAAGAATCGTCAATGCCACAGGGGTCTAGCCTCTTTAGTCTGCATGCAGGCGCAAGCGCCTCAAAAATTAATGTGCCCTCGCAAGGGGCGAGAGACAGCTAAAGGGCGGGATTATAGCGTAAAAGCAGCGGCAAGCCTCTAGCCGCAAGCGGCCAGCAACTGCGGCGGGAACCTCGCGGCATTTTTATCCGCGCGCAGGTCGCCAATAGATGGAAATATTGCCGTCCACGCTTTGCCGGTAAATCGTGTATGGCAAGACAACGGTATCCAGCGCGCCAGACAGGGCCAGGTCCACCAATATGAGTGGTACAAGGAAACCCGTAGGGTCTGGCGGCGCATTTAATACACAGAAGTCGTAAGCCAGGCCGCTGTAGACCCGGGGAATGGACTGGCAATAGGTCTTTTGCCGGCGCAGCCCCTGCGCTGCGTCGGCTTCATCCTGCAGGACGGTGGCGGCGGTTCCGCAGCCCATTAGCGACACTGATAAAACACCCAATGAAACTGCCATTTTGATCGTCACAGCCTGACCTCCGAGAACGTCAGGCAAACTAGCATCGGGGCGATTCGGGCCACAGGTCATGACTTCCGAAGATCGCGTAGGACGGTTCACAAGAACCTGTCTGCTTTTCTGGTTGGCCTTGCGGGCCTCTTCGCGAGCAGGCTCGCTCCCACATTTGGACTGAGGTGTTCACAGGTTTTGTGTTCACCACCAATCCCTGTGGGAGCGAGCCTGCTCGCGAAAAGGATTCAGCCAGCGCTGGAGATGTCCTTCGGCAACCGCCGATCAATGACCTGATAAAGGGCGCTGCCTTCAGGCCAATTGCGCATGAACCGCGCGCGATCCCTTGCATACGCCGGGGCGAAGCTGCCGAGGGAGCCGTGTTGGCACATCGAATCGAGGTCGATCAACGCCCAGTGATCCTGCTGCCAGAACAGGTTATGCCCCTTGAAGTCGCCATGGCTGATGCGTTCGCGAATCAACTCGGCAAACAGATGATCCAGCGCCACCAGCTCGGCTTCTGGTGCATCGCCACGCTCAACATACGGCGCAAAACGCTCGATGATGTCCGGCCCCGGCAGGTACTCGGTGATCAGGTAAGCCCGACTGCGCAGCCACAGAAAACGCTTTTCCAGCAACGCCAGCGGCTTGGGCGAGGCAATCCCGAGGAACGCCAGGCGATTGCCTTCGCGCCATGAATGCCAGGCCCGGCTCGGGCGCCAGAAACGCTTGAGCCAGTGGGCAAAACCCTTGATGTTGTAGCGCTTGATCACCAGCGTGCGGCCATCCACCTCGACCTTGCCGACGCTCGCCGCACCGCCGGTCTTGTACAGATGCCCCTGATCGAGCAAGGCATCGGCCTGCTCCAGCACAGGCACCATCGACGACACTTCCTCGCGACGGATCGCCCGCAATCCGAAGGCCCCGCGCTGGACGCTGAACAGCGTGCACTCGCGACCAACCTTGATCAGGAAGTCCTTGAGACGCCAGTTGCGGACCTTGTCGATCTGCTTCTGCAACGCCTCCATGGGCAAGGCGTGCTCGCCGTTGCTGAGCAGGTAATACACCAGCAACTCTTCAATGAAGGGTTCAATCGACTTCGGCAACTGGGCGAAGAACACCCCGAGGTTTTCCAGGACCTTCTGCCGGGACAGCGGCTGGCCCGGCGTCTCACAGCAGATGCCCGCGCCATCTATCAGGTACAGGCGACCGCCCTGGCGCAGCAAGTTGTCCAGGTGCAAGTCTTCCTGCCACAGGCCCTTGCGATGCATCTGACCGATCGCACCCAGCGCCTCGGCCAGCACCGCGCCTTGCCCATCGGACAGTACGGGCTGCTGTTCAACCTGCTTCCAGGTGTCGCCCAAGCTTTCGGCATGCTCAAGGAAATCAAACAGCAGCCAGCCACCCTCGCCATCCTTCAGACCATCAGCCAACAGCTGCGGCGTGGTCAGCCCTTGAGCAGAGAGCAGGCGCACGCCGTCCAGCTCACGCTGAAAATGCCGTGCGGCCTTGCTGCCAACCAGCAACTTGGCCAACACCGGCCGGCCACGCCAGACGCCGGCACCGACATAACGCTGCCCCGGCAACACCCGCAACAGGCTCAGCAGTTGTAGCTCGGCGGGGCCGGCGGCGTCGGCCAGCGAAACGTTCAACGGCAAGCTTGGGGTGCGGCCGGCAGACTTCAGTTCGGATAAACGCATCAGCGCGGCCTCTTCTGGCTGCGCCGCGCGGTCAAACGCTGCAGCCAGCTGTCGATCAGCGAGCTGTCCTGCGGTTGATCCAGATAGGCGGCCAGCAATTGCCGCAGTTGCGACTCGCCCCACTCGGGCGCGCGACGCGTCAGCGGTTCCAGGTCCTTGATTCGGTCACGCTGCCCGTACAGCAGCGGCCGGGTCTTTTCCAGATCTATCAATTGAGCCTGATAGCCATTGCCGGTGGCGCGCATGAAAATGTGCTTGGGATAGAAGCAACCATGCACCTGGCGTGCGGCGTGCAGTTGCCGGGCCAGTTCGCCACTGGCCTTGAGGATTTCCGAGTGCTGCTCAGGGCTCAATTGAGTCCAGCGCTGCAACAGCGAGTCGAGGTCGTCCCAACCGTCCAGGGCGCGGGTCAGCAGGATCGCGCGGACCTCGCCATTGACCTTGCGCTCCCCGTAGAACACCGCTTGCAGCGCCGGAATGCCCATCTTCCGGTAACGGGAGATGTTGCGAAACTCGCGAGCGAAACTCGGCTCGCCGAACGGCGCGCGCAAGGTGCGGGTCAGGTAGTTGCTTTGACGCTTGAGGTAGAAACCATGACCTTCCAGATCCAGCCGAAACACGCTGCTCCAGCCGCCGCGACCGGTGTTGGGTTCGTCCACCGCATCGAGCTGTTTGGCCCAGAGCGCCTCGAACGTGCCGAGGCCATGGCGCTCAAGCAGCGCACGGTCTTCAGCGGCCAGAAAATCAGTCATTCGCGTCCCTCGAAAAATCTCACCACGTGCCGGATGCGTTTCTTGTCCGAAGCATTGAGCCGGGTCCGGTTGCGGTATTGCAGGTAAAAGCGCAGGCGCTGGGTAGCCGACAGTTGATACTTGGCGACCTTGTCCAGGCACGCCAGATCCTTGGTAATACGGTACTTGAGCCAGAAACCGCGCCAGAAATCGCCGTTGGGGCAATCGATCAAAAATACTCGAGCCTCATCGTCGATCAGCAGGTTGCGCCACTTCAAATCATTATGGGTGAAGCGGTGGTCGTGCATGGTCCGGGTGTATTGGGCCAGCTGACGACTGACGGTATCGACCCAGGCGCGATCCGACAATTTCGGATCGCGCCGCTCGGCCAATGCCGACAAGTCTTCGGTACGCGGCAGCTCCCGGGTAATCATCGCGCCGCGAGCGTAGGCCGCACCGCGTCGTTCCAGTCCCCAGGCCACCACTTCGGCAGTGGGGATGCCCCACTTGGCGAAGCGCTTGAGGTTCTGCCATTCCATCTTCACCCGAGGCTTGCCCAGGTAACGCCGCAAGCCTTTGCCAGCGCCCACATACCGTTTGACGTAATAGTTGACGCCATTGCGCTCGACACGGATGACCTCCGAGAGCACGTCACTGGTCAAACGCTCGCCTTGCAGCGCAAACACAGCCTCAAGGCTGCCAAAGTCATCGGCCAGCTCGCTGTAGGCCGGATCCAGTTTCCAACCCGACATCAGAGCGCATCCCCGTATCGCTGTTTACGCTCGTAGAGCTTGTTGGCCTTGCCGTCGAGCCAGCTCAGCAGCCCAGCTTCTTCGCTCAGGATCTGACGCAGCGGCTGCTGGAAATAGCCCTTGAGGAAACGCAGCTTGTCGCGGCGGGTCAGGCCAATGTCCAGGGCCGAAAAGTACAGGGCCGCCAGATCCTTGTTACGCCAGCGCGAGGTGATCGTCGGGCGGGTCTGAGCGCGGTGCAGGTCGATTACCGAAAGCTTGAAGTCATCAAAGGTCACCGGCTTGTCGGTATGCAGCAGGAAATGGCAGATGTAGCAGTCGCGGTGGTTGACCCCGGCGCGGTGCATCATGCCGGTCATGCGTGCGACTTCGGCGATCAGCGCGCGCTTGAGTTTTGGCTCGGGCGGCTGCTGGGTCCAGTTGATACTGAAGTCTTCGAGGCTGACCGTGGGCGCCAGCTCTTCGGTGACGATGAACGAGTGCTGGTCGGCCGGGTTGCTGCCCTTTTCGCCATACGCGACGGCGGTCATGGTCGGCACGCCGACTTCCTGCAGGCGCTGAATCGCCTTCCACTCCTGACCGGCACCCAGTACAGGAAGCTTGGCAGTGAGCAGGTTCTTGAAGATTTCGGCCCAGCCGATGCCACGGTGGATTTTCACGAAAAATCCGTTGCCGTCGACTTCCGTGCGTAATGTCCGGCGCGCTTCCAGTTCGCGGTACACCTCGCCCTTGAGCCCCTCGACTTCGGCGAACGGGTCGCGTCCGGCCCAGAGGCTTTTGAACGGTTCAGCCAGCATCAACTTCATTTAAGCGTGCTCCGCCAGAATCACATCGGCCGCGTGCTGCGGCATGCTGTAGAGGTCGGCCGTTTCGGCGAAGGCCAGACCATTGCGGCTCCAGGCCGCCCTTGCTTGAACGTCGTTCAACATGCCAGTCAGGTACTGCGTCAGTTGTGCCTGATCGAACGGTTCGTCCAGCACCAGGCCCGCATCGGCCTCGGCGATGTAATGGGCGTAACCGCACACTGCACTCACCAGCACCGGCAGGCCGGCCACCAGGGCTTCGAGCAAAACCGTGCCGGTGTTTTCGTTGTACGCCGGGTGGATCAACAGATCGGCACCCAACAGGAAACGCGGGATATCGCTGCGGCCCTTGAGGAACGTCACGTTGTCGCCGAGACCCAATGTCGCACTCTGCATCTGGAATAACTTGGGGTCGTCCTGGCCGATTACAAACAGGCGAGTGCGCTTCTTCAGATCAGCGGGCAATGCCGCCAATGCCTTGAGGCTGCGATCCACGCCCTTGGTCTTGAACCCGGAGCCGATCTGCACCAGCAGCAGTTCGTCGTCCTTGAGATCGAATTCAGAACGGAACCCTGCGCGAATTTCATCGGCATCGGCCGGTCGGCGACGATCCTGGGCAATGCCCGGCGGCAGCAGGTGGAAGCGTTCCAGCGGCGTGTCGTAATGCTTGATGAACAACGGCTGCTGGACTTCGGAAATCATCAGCACTTCGGTCTTTGCCTCTTTGGCGAACACCGCCCGCTCGTATTCGGCGAAGTGGCGATAGCGGCCCCAACGGCGATACAGCGAGTTACGCAGGTTCTGCGCCTTGTCTTCGAAACAGCCGTCGGCGGCGTAGTAGACGTCCAGGCCCGGCATCTTGTTGAAGCCGATCAGGCGGTCCACCGGGCGCTTGGCCAGGTCCGCCTCCATCCACTCGCTGAGCTTCTCGTTGCGGCGATGGTTGAAGAACGCCTTGACCGGCGCCACCAGCACTTCGAAACCCGGCGGTACGTCGCCTTCCCAGATCAGCGTGTAGACGCGAATCTGATGGCCGCGCTTCTGGCACTCCAGGGCAATGCGCATGAAATCGCGCTGCAAGCCACCAAAGGGAAAGTATTTGTACAGGACAAATGCCAATTGCATCAGCGCAGCTCCTCAGCCATTAACAACGTGCTCAGTCGGCTGGCGACACGCTCGGGATTCAGACGCGTGAAGCACAGGGGCCACTCGCGTTTCAGGTCAAACTGACGGCCATCTTCGGCCGTCGGTTGGTAAGTGCATTTCTTTTGCAGGCACGGCGCGCAAGGGAAGTCGCTGGCCATGTGAATCTGCACTTTGCCATAGGCGCCGGTCAGGCCCGGATTGGTCGGGCCGAACAGCGACAGCGTCGGCACATCCAGTGCGGCGGCCAGATGGCCCAGGCCGGTGTCCACCGCCACGCAGGCCTGTGCGCCCGCCAGCACCTTGCCGACACCGGCCAGGTTCAGTTTAGGCAACACTTCGGCGTGTTTGAAACCGGCAGCGATGCGCTCGGCCCGGGCTTTCTCCAGGGCATTGCCCCACGGCAACTTCACCCCGACACCCAGGTAGCCGACCCGTTCGGTCAGCTCACGCCAGTAGGCTTCGGGCCAGTGCTTGGTGTCCCAGGTGGTGCCATGCAGAAACACCACGTACGGATTCTTGCGCGGCAATTCCACCAGACGCTCGATATTCAGTCCGTAATCGCCCAGGCCTTTGGGCAAGTCATAGCCCAGCGCGATGGCGAACAACTGACGCACTCGCTCCACCGCGTGCTGCCCACGGGCAACGGCCAGGCGTCGATCGTAAAAGCGCGCAGCGATGGGCTCGCGCGCCGAGTTTTTATCGAGGCCGGCCACCGGGGCCTTGACGTAACGGGTCAGCCAGGCGCTTTTCAGCAAGCCCTGGGCGTCGATCACCAAGTCATATTGGGTGGCGCGAACGCTTTGCTTGAAGCGCTTCCACTCACCGCTCTTGATGGTCTGCCAGATGTTTTTGCGCCAGCGACGGATCGCTACCGGAATCACCTTGCCCACCGCCGGATGCCAGGTCGGGATCTCGGCAAAGCCTTCTTCCACCACCCAGTCGAATTTGATGCCGGGAATCGCCCGCGCCGCGTCGGTCAACGCCGGCAACGCGTGAATGACGTCGCCCAGCGAAGAAGTCTTGATCAACAGAACCCGCAAGCTATTTGACCTCGACCGGAGTGCCTTGCAACCGCTGCAGGGCTTCGTTCACCGCTTGCGGCATGAGTTGGCGCAGGCAGTTGTAATGGCCGAAACGGCAGGTGCGGTCGAAGCACGGGCTGCACTCGATGCCCAGGCGTACGATTTCGACATGCTCGGCCAACGGTGGCGTGAAACCCGGCGACGTCGACCCGTAGACCGCGACCAGCGGACGGTTCAGCGCGGCGGCGACGTGCATCAGGCCGGAGTCGTTGGACACCACCGCATCGGCGCAGGACATCAGGTCGATGGCTTCGGCCAGCGAGGTGCCGCCACTGAGGTTCACTGACTCTTCACGCAGACCGGGAATCAGCCGCGCGCGGATGTCTTCGCCCACGGCGTGATCGTTTTTCGAACCGAACAGCCAGACTTGCCAGCCTTCGCGGATCTTCGCTTCGGCAACCTTGGCGTAATGCTCGGATGGCCAGCGCTTGGACTCGCCGAACTCGGCACCGGGGCACAGGGCCAACACTGGGCGGTCGAGGGTCAGGCCGAATTTGGCCAGCGCCGCTTCGCGGGTAACCGGGTCGATCTGCAGTGTCGGACGCGGATAGGGTTTTGGCAGTTCAACGCCCGGCTCGTAAGCCAGGGCCATGAAGCGCTCGATCATCAGCGGATAACGATCCTTGTCCAGCGTACGCACGTCATTGAGCAGGCCATAGCGAAACTCGCCACGCCAGCCGGTGCGTTTCGGGATGCCGGCAAAGAACGGCACCAGCGCCGACTTCAGGGAGTTGGGCAACAGGATCGCCTGGTCGTACTGGCCAGCCAGGGATTTGCCGATGCGCCGACGCGTTGCCAGTTCCAGGACACCGTGACCGAGCGGAAAGCTCAAGGCCTGGCGAACTTCGGGCATGCGCTCAAGAATCGGCCGGCTCCATTCGGGGGCCAGCACGTCGATTTCGCATTGCGGGTGGCGTTGTTTCAGACACTGGAAAAGTGTCTGCGCCATCACCATGTCACCGACCCAACTGGGCCCAACGATCAGAATTTTCATGTGGTTTCCATAAACGAACCGGGGAGGCCTACGCCTCCCCGCCTCGAGAATCTCTGCGGGAGCACGGCGACTTGCGATGGGTCATCACCTTCAACATTGCTGTCGACTGTCACTCCGCTATCGCGAGCAGGCTCGCTCCCACATTGGGTATTTATGTACATCTATCTGCATGACATTGCAGATTTACTGTGGGAGCGAGCTTGCTCGCGATGAGGGCGTCACATCCAACATCAATGGTGACTGTACCTCCGCCATCGCGAGCAAGCTCGCTCCCACAGGGGATATTGGGCGTATCAAATATCCCGTTTCAGCTTAGCCCCAGCTCACGCCAGATCCGCATGACCTGCCGCCGTTCGTCCGTGAACTGGTCGCCCGGTATCACCCCCGGGTCCTTCTGCAAGGCCTGCCGGTGGGCGGCGGAGCGGTACGCTTTATACGCTTCACGCAACAGGCTGGCATCTTCGACGGGCATCAGCCCTTCATGCTCCAGCTCTTCCAGAATGCGGATATTGTCCGTCCAGCGCAGCAATGGCGGGTGTGTTTCGGACCACGCCAGAGCCGCGTATTGCACCATAAATTCAATATCGACGATACCTCCGGCGTCCTGCTTGATATCGAACGGCGCCGTGGCTTCGAAGGCATTTGCCCCGGTGCCGGCCGCGGTGCTCTTGCTGCCGAGGTTATCGCGCATCTTGGCGCGCATCTCGCTGACCTCCTGGCGCAGGGTCGGCAGATCACGCGTCTTGCCCAATATCGCAGCGCGGACTTTCTCGAAGGCCTGGCCGACATCCTGACTGCCCACCAACACCCGCGCCCGTACCAGCGCCTGGTGTTCCCAGGTCCAGGCTTCGTTCTCCTGATAACGGGCAAACGCCCCCAGGGAGCTCACCAGCAAGCCCGACGCACCGGACGGCCGCAGACGCATGTCCACTTCATACAGCTGCCCGGAGTTGGTCTGCGCCGTCAGCAAGTGAATGATCCGCTGCCCCAGCCGGGTGAAAAATTGCGCGCCATCGATGGGTTTGACGCCATCGGTTTCAGCCTGCGGATCGCCGTCGTGGATGAACACCAGGTCCAGGTCCGAACCATGCCCGAGTTCCAGACCGCCGACTTTCCCATAACCGACAATGATGAAGCCGGGATCGCACAAGGTGCCGTCGGTGCGCAGCGGCGTGCCGTACTTGGCCACGGTTTGCCGCCAGGCCAGTGCCAGCACCTGCTCCAGGATCGCTTCGGCGAGCCAGGTCAGGTAATCGCTGACTTTCATCAGCGGCAGGCTGCCGGCGATTTCCGAGGCGGCCACCCGCAAGCGGTGCGCCAGCTTGAAATGACGCAGGGCTTCCATTTGCTGCTCGAGGTCGTCCTCGGGGATCCGCGTCAGGCGCTCGCGCAACTCGGCCGCCAGTTCTGGCGCCAGTGGCGGCTTGAACAGCCGGCCTTCGTTGAGCAATTCGTCCAGCAACAACGGGAAACGGGTGATTTGCTCGGCGATCCACGGGCTCGCCGCGCACAGCGTCAGCAACCGCCGCAACGCACTGGGGTTCTCGGTCAGCAGCACCAGGTACGCGGAACGACGGGCCACGGCTTCGACCAGCGGCAGCACCCGTTCCAGTACCAGGTCCGGATTGTCATGTTCCACGGCCTGTGCCAGCAAACGCGGAATAAAAGCATCGAGACGTTCGCGCCCCAGACGCTGCATTGCCCTCAATTGCGGGCTACCGCGCAAGCCAGCCAGGGCTCTCAAGGCTTTGGGAGCATCCTTGAAACCGCCCTCCTCCAGTTGGCGGCAAGCGGCCTCATCGTCCTGGGCCTCTTCCCACAGCGGCAACCACTCACCGCCGACCACCACTTCGCTTTCGGCGCCCTGCTCTTCGTCGGGATCGGCGATCACCTGCCCGAAGTGCCAGGCCACTCGACCGCGCCAGTACATCAGTTGCTCGTGGAAAGCCGTCCAGTTGGCGAAACCCAGCATAAAGGCAATGCGCGCCTGATCCTGCTCGCCAACGGGCAACATTTGCGTCTGGCGATCGGCAATCGCCTGAATCGCGTGTTCGGTGTAACGCAGGAATTCGTAACCTTCACGCAGCTCGCTGATCACGGCCGGCGGCAGGTAACCCTGGCCTTCCAGCGTGCTCAGCACCTTTAATAGTGGACGCTGCTGCAAGCTCAGATCGCGGCCGCCGTGGATAAGCTGGAACGCTTGGGCAATGAACTCGACTTCGCGAATACCGCCGGAACCAAGCTTGATGTTGTCGGCCATGCCCTTGCGCCGCACTTCCTGCTGGATCAGCTGCTTCATGGTGCGCAGCGCTTCGATGGCCGAGAAGTCCAGGTAACGCCGGTAAACGAATGGCCGCAGCATGTCTTGCAGTTGCGCCCCGGCCACTTGATCGCCGGCCACCACCCGCGACTTGATCATCGCGTAGCGTTCCCAGTCGCGCCCCTGATCCTGGTAATACTGCTCCAGCGCGTTGAAGCTCAGCACCAGCGCACCCGCCGAACCGTAGGGACGCAAGCGCATGTCGACGCGGAATACAAAGCCGTCGACGGTCATCGGGTCCAGGGCCTTGATCAGCCGCTGACCCAGACGAATGAAGAATTCCTGGTTATCCAGCGCGCGTTTGACGCCGACGGTTTCGCCACCCTCGGGATAGGCGAAAATCAGGTCGATGTCCGACGACAGGTTCAGCTCCACGGCACCGAGCTTGCCCATGCCGAGGATGACCATCTGCTGCGGCTCGCCGCTGCGCCGGCCGGTCGGCACGCCGAACTGCTGGCAATGTCGCGTGTACAACCATTGATAGGCCTGATCGATGCTGGCATCGGCCATGTCCGAAAGGTCACGGCAGGTCTGGATCAAATCGGCCTGGCGGGTCAGGTCGCGCCAGATGATCCGCACCTGATGGCGCGCACGCTGGCGGCGCAAGGCGCGGCCAAGCAGATCGTCGGTCTCGGCCACGCTCACGGCGGCCGCGATCTGCCCGCACAACTCGCCGGGAGCGAAGCCGCGGTCCAGTTCGCCGGACTGCACCAGCTCCAGCAACATCAAAGGGTCACGAACACACTGTTCAATCACGAAATCGCTGGCGGCGGTGACGCGGGCAAATTGCGCCCAGCGTTCCAGCGTCCAGGCAGACAGCCCGTGGTCATCGTCCAGGGCGGCGACGGCAGCCCGGAACGACTGCTCGGCGCGGGTGACAAACGGCAGGAGAATGGCGGGCAGTTCGGCAAGCGAAGGGAGGCTCATGGTCTATCCTTGATCGGCGTACAACGGACTGCATGTAGTGGTTTGCGAAAACCCACTACCTGAGGGAGTGTCGAACAAAAGTTAGAAATAGCTGAAATTTCTTTAATTTTGGCAGCCAGCATCAAGCTTTTACCTTCTGTAGTTGGAAAAAGACCAACCTTAACGATTATTCTCACAACGCAGCCGGTGGCCACAAGCCGCTCTTCTGTAGTTTTACTACTCGTATATACATTAGCCGGGCTGAAATGCCGGAAGATTTGTAGTAAAACTACACGCCGCCGGAACAACCTATCGGCAATCCAAGAATTTATATCGTCTGCCCACAAGGCCAGTCGCAAACTCAGGCAACCGATTCTGGAAGCCTTTCCGCCCTGGAGCAAGCCATGCAAGACCTCGATCCCGTCGAAACCCAGGAATGGCTGGACGCCCTGGAATCGGTTCTCGACAAAGAAGGCGAAGACCGTGCTCACTATCTGATGACCCGTATGGGTGAACTGGCGACCCGCAGCGGTTCGCAGTTGCCTTACGCCATCACCACGCCTTACCGCAACACCATCCCGGTAACCCACGAAGCACGCATGCCTGGCGACCTGTTCATGGAACGCCGCATTCGCTCGCTGGTACGCTGGAACGCGATGGCCATGGTAATGCGTACGAACCTGAAAGATTCTGACCTCGGCGGTCACATCTCCAGCTTCGCCTCCAGTGCGACCCTGTATGACATTGGCTTCAACTACTTCTTCCAGGCCCCGAGCGACGAACACGGCGGCGACCTGATCTACTTCCAGGGCCACACCTCGCCAGGCGTTTACGCCCGTGCATTCATGGAAGGCCGCATCACCGAAGACCAGATGAACAACTTCCGCCAGGAAGTCGACGGTCAGGGCCTGTCGTCCTACCCGCACCCTTGGCTGATGCCTGACTTCTGGCAGTTCCCGACCGTATCCATGGGTCTGGGCCCGATCCAGGCGATCTACCAGGCACGCTTCATGAAGTACCTGGAACACCGCGGCTTCATCCAGCCAGGCAAACAGAAAGTCTGGTGTTTCCTGGGCGACGGCGAGTGCGACGAGCCGGAATCCCTGGGCGCAATTTCCCTGGCCGGCCGCGAGAAGCTGGACAACCTGATCTTCGTCATCAACTGCAACCTGCAGCGCCTCGACGGCCCGGTTCGCGGCAACGGCAAGATCATCCAGGAACTCGAAGGCGTGTTCCGCGGTGCTCAGTGGAACGTGACCAAAGTCATCTGGGGCCGTTTCTGGGACCCACTGCTGGCCAAGGACGTCGACGGCATCCTGCAACGCCGTATGGACGAAGTCATCGACGGCGAGTACCAGAACTACAAAGCCAAAGACGGCGCGTTCGTGCGTGAACACTTCTTCAACACGCCTGAACTCAAGGCAATGGTCGAAGACCTGTCCGACGACGAGATCTGGAAACTCAACCGTGGCGGCCACGACCCGTACAAGGTCTACGCGGCGTACCACGAAGCGGTCAACCACAAAGAACAACCGACCGTTATCCTGGCCAAGACCATCAAAGGTTATGGCACCGGTGCCGGCGAAGCGAAAAACACCGCGCACAACACCAAGAAGGTCGATGTCGAAAGCCTGAAGTTGTTCCGCGACCGCTTCGACATCCCGGTCAAGGACGATGAACTGGAAAACCTGCCATTCTTCAAACCGGAAGAAGGCAGCGCCGAAGCCCGTTACCTGAGCGAGCGCCGTACCGCACTGGGCGGCTTCGTACCTCAGCGTCGCGCCAAGAGCTTCAACATCCCGACTCCGCCACTGGACACCCTCAAGGCGATCCTGGACGGCTCGGGCGACCGCGAAATCTCCACCACCATGGCCTTCGTGCGGATCCTCGCGCAACTGGTCAAGGACAAGGAAATCGGCCCGCGCATCGTGCCGATCATCCCGGACGAAGCCCGTACCTTCGGTATGGAAGGCATGTTCCGTCAGCTGGGCATCTACTCCTCCGTCGGCCAGCTCTACGAGCCAGTCGATAAAGACCAGGTGATGTTCTACAAGGAAGACCAGAAGGGCCAGATCCTCGAGGAAGGCATCAACGAAGCGGGCGCCATGAGCTCCTTCATCGCTGCCGGTACTTCGTACTCCAGCCACAACCAGCCGATGCTGCCGTTCTACATCTTCTACTCGATGTTCGGCTTCCAGCGTATCGGCGACCTGGCATGGGCCGCCGGCGACAGCCGCACCCGTGGCTTCCTGATCGGTGGCACCGCCGGCCGTACCACCCTGAACGGTGAAGGCCTGCAACACGAAGACGGTCACAGCCACCTGCTGGCCTCGACCATCCCGAACTGCCGCACCTACGATCCAACCTACGGCTACGAGCTGGCGGTGATCATTCAGGACGGCATGAAGAAGATGACCGAAGAGCAACAGGACGTCTTCTACTACATCACCGTGATGAACGAGTCGTACCAGCAGCCAGCCATGCCGGCCGGTGCCGAAGAAGGCATCAAGAAAGGCATGTACCTGCTCGAAGAAGACAACCGCGAAGCGGCGCACCACGTTCAGCTGATGGGCTCCGGCACCATCCTGCGTGAAGTCCGTGAAGCGGCGAAGATCCTGCGCGAAGAGTTCAACGTCGGCGCCGACGTGTGGAGCGTTACCAGCTTCAACGAACTGCGTCGCGACGGCCTGGCCGTTGAGCGCACCAACCGTCTGCACCCTGGCCAGAAGCCTAAGCTGAGCTACGTCGAAGAGTGCCTGAACGGCCGTAAAGGTCCGGTCATCGCGTCTACCGACTACATGAAACTGTTCGCCGAGCAGATCCGTCAGTGGGTACCGTCCAAGGAATTCAAAGTCCTGGGCACCGACGGTTTCGGCCGCAGCGACAGCCGCAAGAAACTGCGTCATTTCTTCGAAGTCGACCGTCATTTCGTGGTGTTGGCAGCCCTGGAAGCACTGGCTGACCGTGGCGACATCGAACCTAAGGTTGTGGCCGAGGCCATTGCCAAGTTCGGTATCAACCCGGAAAAACGCAACCCACTGGACTGCTGAGGAGAGATTCTGTGAGCGAACTCATTCGCGTACCTGACATCGGCAGCGGTGAAGGTGAAGTAATTGAACTGTTTGTGAAGGTCGGCGACCGTATCGAAGCCGACCAGAGCATCCTGACACTTGAGTCGGACAAGGCGAGCATGGAAGTGCCTGCGCCGAAGGCCGGTATCATCAAGAGCCTGAAAGTGAAGCTGGGCGATCGCCTGAAAGAAGGCGACGAACTGCTGGAGCTGGAAGTCGAAGGTGCCGCTGTTGCGGCCCCTGCGGCGGCCCCTGCGGCTGCCGCTGCGCCGGCGGCCAAGGCTGAAGCCAAACCGGCTGCAGCTCCTGCTGCCGCCCCTGCTGCTGCGCCGGCTGCTGCCAGCGTTCAGCAAGTGCACGTGCCGGACATCGGTTCGTCGGGCAAGGCCCAGATCATCGAGATCCAGGTCAAGGTCGGCGACACCGTCGCGGCTGATCAGTCGCTGATCACCCTGGAGTCGGACAAGGCGAGCATGGAAATCCCGTCGCCTGCCGCTGGCGTGGTCAAGGCCATCAGCGTCAAGCTCAATGACGAAGTCGGCACCGGCGACCTGATCCTGGATCTGGAAGTGGCAGGTGCTGCTGCACCGGCCGTTGCTCCGGCCCAGGCTGCAGCTCCAACTGCCGCCGCTGCGCCTGCTCCTGTAGCAGCTCCGGCTGCACCGGTTGCCGACAGCGTTCAGGACATCCACGTTCCGGACATCGGTTCGGCGGGCAAGGCCAAGATCATCGAAGTCCTGGTCAAGGCCGGCGACACCGTTGTGGCCGACCAGTCGCTGATCACCCTGGAATCCGACAAGGCGAGCATGGAAATCCCGTCGCCAGCCGCTGGCGTGGTGGAAAGCGTTTCCATCAAGCTCGATGACGAAGTCGGTACCGGCGACCTGATCCTCAAGCTGAAAGTCAAAGGCGCTGCACCGGCCGCCGCACCGGCACCTGCCGCTGCTGCTCCGAGCGCTCCGGCTCCAGCTGCTGCTCCTGCCGCCGCCGCACCTGTTGCTGCCCCGGTTGCTACTCCAGCCAAGCCTGGCGCGAAAGTTCACGCCGGCCCTGCCGTGCGTCAACTGGCCCGTGAATTCGGCGTCGAGCTGAACGCAGTGGGTGCCAGCGGTCCGCACGGTCGCATCCTGAAAGAAGACGTGCAGGTTTACGTCAAGGCCATGATGCAGAAGGCCAAGGAAGCACCGGCCGCTGCTGCTGGCGCAACCGGTGGCGCGGGCATCCCGCCGATTCCGGTCGTGGACTTCAGCCGCTTCGGTGAGATCGAAGAAGTGCCGATGACCCGCCTGATGCAGGTCGGCGCCGCCAACCTGCACCGCAGCTGGCTGAACGTGCCGCACGTGACGCAATTCGACTCGGCGGATATCACTGAGCTCGAAGCGTTCCGTGTTGCCCAGAAAGCCGTTGCAGAGAAGGCCGGCGTCAAGCTGACCATCCTGCCGTTGCTGCTCAAGACCTGCGCGCACCTGCTCAAGGAACTGCCGGACTTCAACAGCTCGCTGGCGCCAAGCGGCAAAGCGATCATCCGCAAGAAGTACGTGAACATCGGCTTCGCCGTCGACACCCCGGATGGCCTGCTGGTACCGGTCATCAAGAACGTCGACCAGAAGAGCCTGCTGCAACTGGCCGCCGAGGCTGCTTCCCTGGCTGAAAAAGCCCGGACCAAGAAGCTCTCGTCGGACGAGATGCAAGGCGCCTGCTTCACCATTTCCAGTCTCGGCCACATTGGCGGCACCGGCTTCACGCCGATCGTCAACGCGCCGGAAGTGGCGATCCTCGGTGTCTCCAAGGCAACCATCCAGCCAGTCTGGGACGGCAAAGCCTTCCAGCCGAAACTGATGCTGCCGCTGTCGCTGTCCTACGATCACCGCGTGATCAACGGCGCCGCTGCTGCACGCTTCACCAAGCGTCTGAGCGATCTGCTGGGCGACATCCGCACCATGCTCCTGTAACACCGACCGGCCCTCCTTCACCGGAGGGCCGATCGCGTTCCACGTTTCCGAGCGCCACGCTCGTACCTCAACCCCGCCAATTTGGCGGGGCTTTTTTTGCCTGCACGAAACGCAGGCAATGTCCTACATGCCTGATTTGATTGCCCCACACCCCCCATCCCTTTTTGCCCGATATTTTCCCGCCTGCAAACACTTAGCCTTAAAGCCCAAAACTACGATGGCAACGTTTAAAGCCACTGGTTGATTAGTTCATTATTCGAATGGATTCGAACATGCTAAAACTCTCTGTCGGCCCAATAGTTGGGCACACTACAACTGATCACGCGCGTATCTTTGTGTGCGGCAAAGCGCAAAAAGATGCACCCGTATTTGCCGGCATCCGTTATCGGCAGTCCGGGCATGAACAATGGCTTAAAACTACCTTTGCAAGGCTGACAAACCTGCAAGACATGTCCGATGTCATTACTCTCAATAACCTGGCGGCCGATACCGAATACGAATACCAGGCCGGCTGGTTCAGTACCACGAGTGCCGGACACTCTGTGGATTCGCTGCAAGAACTGCCGCTGCAATGGCCGCAAGAACTCTATCGCTTGCGCACCCGATCCGGCACGCTCGGCACGCCACGAGCCTATTTCGTTGGCTCATGTCGTTACTTGCGGATGACCGCCGGCATCCCGTCGGCGCCACACCTGGGCGACCGGATATTTGCCTCGATTACACAACTGGCACAGCAAGCCGACCCGCCGGTCAGCGCGATGTTGATGACTGGCGATCAGATCTATGTCGATGATTTGAATTTTTTCGCGCCTGACCGCGAATATCAGCAAATTCTCGCAAAATACCGTGCAGCTTTCTCCCAGCCGCATATTTCCAGGTTAATGGCCAACCTATCGACTTACATGATCCTCGACGATCACGAAATTGAAGATAACTGGCCGGCCAAGAAAAGATCAGGCGATGATGTTCTATATAAAAACGCCATCACTGCTTATGAGTTATATCAAGCCAGCCACAGCCCGGCATTTGAATTACTTGACGATGGGCGGATCCGCCGGCATCCGAAGCACTATTGGTATCAGTTCACCGATGGCGATATCGAATGGTTTGTCACCGATAGTCGCACCCGGCGCAATCTATCCGCCGATGATCGCCGCCTGCTTGATACCGAACAGGAATATGCCCTGTGCCAATGGCTGATCCGCAGCCCGGCGCGGGTCAAACTGGTGGTCACCAGCGTGATGTTCTTCCCCGATGCCAGGCAAAACGGGGATGACGCCTGGGCCGGTTTTCCCGGGCAACGGCTGCGGTTGCTGGAGACCATTCGTTCGCACCGGCTGAAGAATGTCATTTTCGTTTCCGG
This sequence comes from Pseudomonas sp. KH_046_1, assembly GCF_057839025.1. NCBI lineage: Bacteria > Pseudomonadati > Pseudomonadota > Gammaproteobacteria > Pseudomonadales > Pseudomonadaceae > Pseudomonas > Pseudomonas sp. KH_046_1. The sequence goes on along the minus strand of NZ_CM174481.1, from coordinate 526,279 downwards.
TGACGTTCACGGCTCCTTGACCAGTCGACTGACCCACAGCGAAGACCCGGACTTTGAGGTGCACACCATCGTGTCGTCGCCATTGTGCAACATCAAACTGATGCCCTATGCCAGTCGATCCAGCTTTATCCTCGACCGGCCATTGGCACGCAACGATGCAGGTGAATATCGACAGGAATTGACCGGCAAAGTCATCAGTCAGGATAACTTCGCGCACCTGGTCATCGATACAAAGCGCATTCAGGTGAATTACCACGATCGGGATGGCAAGTTGCTGCAATCGACAGGCATCAATTTGCGCTGATGGCAAAAAATCACAGCCTTCGGGACACCCCCCAAGGCTGCGATCTGATCAATAACAATACTTTCTGCCAGGAACTGCAGAAATCTTCACGCCTGCCGACATATTCTTATAGCACTTGGCCTTCATCTCTCTTGTCAGTCGGTGTCGCAATGATGCAACCTTGCCGCAGGCAACAGTCAAGAGGGCGAGAGCCCAGCGCGTTCAGCATATTCGAAGCGAGTTTCCCTCCATGAAAAGCCAACCCGATGCCGCCAGCCGTATGGTGGCCGAGGTAGTGACGCAGTTGCCTGTGCCCTCGCGGCTCGGCATGCTGCGTTTCGAACGGCTTAATGAACCCAGCTGGGCGCTGCTGTTTCTCGATCCCAATTGCGAGCGCCAGTTCGGCCTGCCAGCCGTGGAGCTGTGTGCGCTGGTGGGTTCGCCCTACGCCAGCCTGATGGAGCCGCAAGCGCGCTATGAACTGCACGACGCGATCCAGCAGCAACTGAGCGAAAGCACGCACTACCTGATCCGCTACACCCTGCACACCGCCTCTGGCTCCCTGAATCTGCTGGAGCTGGGCGAAGCCTACAAACAACACAATCGACACCTGTTACGCGGCTACCTGCTGGTCATCGACGGCCTGTTCGAGGATGACCCGCTGCAACCGGCCCTGGATCTGGAAACCCAGAACTCGCGCCTGCAAATCGCCCTGGAACTCAATCAGCGTGCCCAGCAGGAACAACTGCTGCATCTGGACCGGGTGCGTGCCCAGCAGGACCTGATCCTGCTGCTCACCCGTCAACGCTACAGCAGCAACAACTCCTTGCGCGAAGCCGCCGAGCTGATCACCCGCAGCGCCTGCGACATTTACGAAATCGACTGCGCCAGCCTGTGGCACCTCGAAGGCTCGATGCTGGTGCCGATCTCGGCCTATCACCGCACGACTCAGGAATACCTGCTGCCGCAGCCAATCGACGTCAGTGTGTTCCCCGATTACCTCGACGCCTTGCACACCGGCCGCGCCATCGACGCCCATAACGCCATGCGTGACCCGCGCACCCGGGAGATGGCCGAAAGCCTGCGCCCGCGTGACGTCAACGCAATGCTCGACGCCAGTATCCGCGTCGATGGTCAGGTGGTCGGTGTCTTGTGCCTGGAGCAGACCGGTGCGACCCGCGCCTGGCAGTCAGATGAAATCGCCTTCGCCGGAGAGCTGGCAGACCAGTTTGCCCAGGTCATCAGCAACCACAACCGGCGAACCGCCACCAGCGCCCTGCACCTGTTCCAGCGGGCAGTCGAACAAAGTGCCAACGCCTTTTTGCTGGTCAACTGCGACGGCGTTGTCGAATACGTCAACCCGAGCTTCACTGCGATCACCCAATATTCCACCGAAGAAGTGCACGGCCAGCGCCTGTCAGAACTACCGGCCCTGGAGAACCTCAGCGAACTGCTGTTCGACGCGCCTTCAGCACTGGCCAAGAGCAACAGTTGGCAGGGCGAATTCAAGAGCCGCCGGAAAAACCTCGAACCCTATTGGGGCCAGTTGTCGATCTCCAAGGTTTACGGCGACAACCGCGAGCTGACCCACTACATCGGCATCTACGAAGACATCACCCAGACCAAGCTCGCTCAGCAACGCATCGAGCGCCTGGCCTACACCGACAACCTGACCAACCTTGGCAATCGCCCGGCGTTCATCCGCAACCTCGATGAACGCTTCGCCCGGGACAGCGACGCGCCGATCAGCCTGTTGCTGGTGGACATCGACAACTTCAAGCGGATCAACGACAGCCTCGGCCACCAGACCGGCGACAAACTGCTGATCAGCCTGGCCCGGCGCCTGCGCAACAGCCTGATCCCGAGCGGCAGCCTGGCGCGATTCGCCAGTAACGAATTCGCCGTATTGCTGGACAACAGCGACCTCACGGTCGGCCAGCAAGTGGCCAATCAATTGCTGGCGACCCTCGACAAACCGATGTTCGTCGACAACCAGTTGATCAGCGTCACCGGCTCTGTGGGCCTGGCCTGCGCGCCGCTGCACGGGCGCGACCCGCAAACCCTGATGCGCAACGCCGGGTTGGCGCTGCACAAGGCCAAGGCCAACGGCAAGCACCAGGTGCAAGTGTTCACCGAAGCGCTGAACGCCGAGGCCAGCTACAAGCTGTTCGTCGAGAACAACCTGCGCCGCGCCCTGACCCAGAACGAACTCGACGTGTTCTATCAGCCAAAACTGTGCCTGCGCAGCGGGCGCCTATTGGGGATGGAAGCCCTGCTGCGCTGGGACCATCCGGAAAAGGGCATGATCCGCCCGGATCAGTTCATCAGCGTCGCTGAAGAAACCGGGCTGATCATCCCGATCGGCAAATGGATCGCCCGCCAGGCTTGCCGCATGAGCAAAGCGCTGACCGCCGCCGGCCTGGGCAACCTGCAAGTGGCGATCAACCTGTCGCCCAAGCAGTTCTCCGATCCGGACCTGGTGGCCTCCATTGCCAACATCCTCAAGGAAGAAGCCCTGCCAGCTCATTTGCTGGAGCTGGAGCTGACCGAAGGCCTGCTGCTGGAAGCCACCGAAGACACCCACTTGCAGCTCGACCAGCTCAAGCGCCTGGGCCTGACCCTGGCCATGGACGATTTCGGCACCGGTTACTCGTCGCTCAGTTACTTGAAGAAATTCCCCATCGACATCATCAAGATCGATCGAAGCTTCATCCACGAAATCCCGGACAACCAGGACGACATGGAAATCACCTCCGCGGTGATCGCCATGGCGCACAACCTGAAAATCAAGGTCGTGGCTGAAGGCATCGAAACCGCCGAGCAGTTGTCGTTCCTGCGCCGTCACCGCTGCGACGTCGGCCAGGGCTACCTGTTCGACCGCCCGATCCCGGGCAATGAGCTGATCGACAAGCTCAAACGCTACCCGCGCGGCCCAATCGTCTGACAAACACAGAACCTGCGGCAGACACAGATTCTGTGGCAGGCAAAGAACTGTGGGAGCGAGCTTGCTCGCGATAGCGGTGGATCAGTCGACATTGATACTGAAAGTTATGCCCTCATCGCGAGCAAGCCCGCTCCCACAAGGTAGTGCGTATCGGGCAGGTATTGGGCACACTGACGGTCTGTTTATTTACAACCCAACCTGACTGAGAGGACTGATCATGGTTCTGCGCTCGGAAATTCTGGTGAACAAAAACGTGCTCCCTACTAAAGAACAAGCTCTGCCTGGTCGCGAAACCGCGATGACCCTGCCTGAAAAGCACTTTGTGTTTAAAGACACCCCCTTGCTCGGCCCGTTCTTCGAAGATGTCGACTTCGCGATCTTCGGCCTCGGCTGCTTCTGGGGCGCGGAACGCCGCTTCTGGCAGCGTGAGGGCGTGGTCAGCACCGTGGTCGGCTACGCCGGCGGTTTCACGCCGAACCCGACCTACGAAGAAGTCTGCTCGGGCCTGACCGGCCACACCGAAGTGGTGCTGGTGGTGTATGACAAGGCCAAGGTCAGCTACGAAGAACTGCTGGTGATGTTCTGGGAACTGCACAACCCGACGCAAGGCATGCGCCAGGGCAATGACATCGGCACCCAGTACCGTTCGGTGATCTACGCCACTAGCCAGGAACAACTGGACGCGGCGCTCAAGAGCAAGGAAACCTACCAGGCCGAGCTGTCCAAGGCTGGTCTCGGTGAAATCAGCACCGAAATCGACCAGGCTCCGACCGTCTACTTTGCCGAGACGTATCACCAGCAGTACCTGGCGAAAAACCCGGAAGGCTATTGCGGGATCGGCGGTACCGGCGTGTGCATGCCACCGAGCCTGGCGGGTAACTAACCCTGAACTGTGGCGAGGGAGCTTGCTCCCGCTCGGTTGCGCAGCAATCGCAAAACCGGAGAACCGGTTCTTACTGAAAGAACGCAGTTACCGGTTTTTAGGGGTGCTTCGCACCCCAGCGGGAGCAAGCTCCCTCGCCACAGGTTGTTGATTGCTGATCAACTCTCGGCAATCAACCAATCCATCCGCCACCCACCCTGGGTCTGCCCCAGCTTCTCAGACAACCACGGCAGCAACTCACGCAACTCTTCCTCCAGCCCCCACGGCGGATTGGCAATCGCCAGCCCGGAACCGTTCAGACTGTTGGGCGTATCCAGCGGATGCACCAGCAACTCCACCCGCAACAACTTCGGCGCGCCGGTACCGGCCAGGTCCTGATAGAAGCGGCGCAGCGCGCGCTGATCCTTCACCGGGTACCAGATAGCCGCCACGGTCTGGCGCATCCGGCCAATCGCTTCCTTCAACGACGCGGCACAGCGCTGCATCTCGTCGAGCTTCTCGAACGGCGGATCGATCAACATCACCGCACGCTTCTCCGGCACCGGCAACAAGGCCCGCGGCACATGCCAGCCCTCGCCCAGGTGCACCTTGACCCGGCGATCACCGGCCATGTTGTCCTTGAGCAGCACGCCGTCTTCCGGGTGTTTCTCGTTGAGCAACACACGGTCCTGCGGACGAGTCAGACGTCGCGCCAACTCCGGCGACCCCGGGTAATAGCGCAACTGGCCATCAGGGTTCATCTCGTGCAGCACTTGCATGTAATCAGCGGTCAGGATCGGCAGATCCGTCTGATCCCACAAACGCGCAATGCCTTCCAGGTACTCACCGGTACGGTTGGCCTGGTCACCCTGAAGGTCATACAGACCGATGCCAGCGTGGGTGTCGAGATAGGCAAACGGCTGCTCCTTGCGCGACATCAGGGCGATGAGGCGGGTCAAGGTCAGGTGTTTGAACACATCGGCGTGATTGCCGGCATGGAAGGCGTGACGATAATTCATGGTTGCTCCTGCGAAGGCCGGGGAGTTTACCTTTTACCGGCCGGCAAGTCAGGGGTTGGCAGCCAAGCGGCCAGTTGAGGCACTGCACACCCCCTCACCACAAAAGCCTTCTGCGCTAAGCCGACGTCTGCGCCCGCAACCGCCGCCCAACCACATCCAGCACATCACAGCCATCGCGCAACGTAATAGCGCAGAGCAAGGCGAAATCGCTGAGGATGAAGGACTCGCACTCGATCGAACCGCGCATGGACAGGTTCTCAAGCACTTGGGTGACTGCGCGGATTCTATAGTTGGCAGCGTCGGTGAGGATGTCGAGTGGCGCGTGGGTGTCGACGAACAGGGTGGGCATATCGGTGCAGTTGCTGGTCAATGCCATGAAGCGGTTGTCGGGATGGGGGATTGGTTTTTTGTAAGGTGGGTCAGGGTGAATTGTTTTCATTAGTAGCTCCCAAAGATGAATCGGAGCTGCCATCAGCCTTCCTACAGGCCAGGGTGGCAGCTAAGCGCGGGGTAGGAATATCGAGACCTTTGGGAAAACCCGACCACGCCGAAGCGTGCCCGCGCATAGCTGCCGCAACTGATCTTACGGGCGCATGTAAACGACCGCAAACCAAGTATTGACGCTAAGTGCTTCCCATCGGCCTTGAGAGGTTCCTACACCCCACCACTGAATTGTCAGTGACCGCAAAAGACTATCGACGGAACTCGCATCGCACCAGTTCATGAAAACCGCTACGTTTTGAAGGAAACGTCCGAGGACCCTGCCCGGAAAATTCGCACCACGGATATCGGAGAAGCAAAAAAAAACGGCCCGCACTGTTAAAGCTGCGAGCCGTTCTTTTATCAGGGATGGGTAGAGTTCAACCCATCACTCATCACTTGTTCAGGCGGTAATCATTCTCTGCAGCAGCAAAACGCTGGAACATGCCGGCAGTCGGCGTGCCCATTTTGCTGACGAAGTAGATCGCCAGGCTGGCGAAGATGAAACCAGGGATGATTTCGTACAGGCCCAGCAGTTCGAAGTGTTTCCAGACGATCACGGTGATCGCGCCGACCAGGATACCGGCCAGTGCGCCGTTGCGGGTCATGTCTTTCCAGATCACGGAGATCAGCACGACTGGACCGAATGCGGCACCGAAACCGGCCCAGGCGTAGCTCACCAGACCCAGTACACGGTTTTCCGGGTTGGACGCCAGGGCGATCGCAACCAGAGCCACCAACAGCACCATGGCACGGCCGACCCACACCAGTTCAACCTGGGAAGCGGATTTACGCAGGAAGGTCTTGTAGAAGTCTTCGGTCAGGGCGCTCGAGCACACCAGCAACTGGCAGCTCAGGGTGCTCATCACCGCAGCCAGAATGGCCGACAGCAGGATACCCGCGATCCATGGGTTGAAGAGGATCTTGGCCAGTTCGATGAACACACGCTCGTGGTTCTCGGAGACTGCGCCCGCCATGTCCGGGTGCGCCGAGAAGTAGGCGATACCGAAGAAGCCGACTGCCACGGTGCCGCCCAGGCACAGGATCATCCAGGTCATGGAGATGCGACGGGCCTTGGCGATCGATTTAACCGAATCGGCAGCCATGAAACGCGCCAGGATGTGCGGCTGTCCGAAGTAGCCCAGACCCCAGCCCATCAGCGAGATGATGCCGATGAAAGTGGTGCCCTTGAGCATGTCGAAGTTGCTTGGATCTTGCGCTTCGATGGCCAGGAAAGTGGTGTCGACGCCGCCAGTGGCCAGCAGCACGATAACCGGCGTCAGGATCAACGCGAAGATCATCAGGGTGGCTTGTACGGTATCGGTCCAGCTCACGGCCAGGAATCCGCCGATAAAGGTGTAGGCAATCGTCGCCGCAGCACCGGCCCACAGCGCCGTCTCGTAGGACATGCCGAAGGTGCTTTCGAACAGACGGGCGCCGGCCACGATGCCGGAAGCGCAGTAGATGGTGAAGAACACCAGGATCACGACCGCGGAGATGATCCGCAGCAGGCCGCTTTTGTCTTCGAAACGGCTGGCGAAGTAGTCCGGCAGGGTCAGTGCATCACCGTTGTGCTCGGTCTGCACCCGCAGACGGCCGGCGACGAACAGCCAGTTCAGGTAGGCGCCGACGATCAGGCCGATGGCGATCCAGCTTTCGGAAAGGCCGGACATGTAGATCGCGCCGGGCAAGCCCATCAACAACCAGCCGCTCATGTCGGAGGCACCGGCGGACAGTGCGGTCACGACGCTGCCCAGGCTACGGCCGCCCAGAATGTAGTCGGAAAGGTTGTTGGTGGAGCGATAGGCCATCAAGCCGATCAGCACCATTGCTGCGATGTAGATCACGAACGTGATCAGGGTTGGATTGCTTACGCTCATTAAGTTACGCCCTGGCTTTGTTTTTATGTAGCGGCGGCTGGTGAACCGCTCGCAAACGCATACGTTTGACAGACGATCCGGATTCCCGCGCATTTATGACTGATGTTTCCCCAGGAAAGCCATCAGCCGGAGCACCCGGATTTTGTCCTGGTTGCACCTTGGGCGCGAATGCTATTCAACAAAGCAAATAAGGTGCAACCAGTTTCTTGGGAATAAGTTGCACCTAGTCGGAAATAAACGTTAAAAATCGTTTTTTGCTCCTTTTCGGAGCAAAAACGAGTGTTAACTCACCAGAAAAGCACCAAGCAAATGCAGCACAGCCGTACCAGAATTTATTTCCTGACGAGCTGCGTAATATTCCGACAAAAAAAGGGTTGCACCCGGTTGCACCTCAACAGTCTCACGGCTAATCTTGCCGCCAGCTGATGCCACGCAGTCGTGGCAAACATGAGGATAAAAACATGGCTACCACCACCCTTGGGGTCAAACTTGACGACCCGACCCGCGAACGCCTCAAGGCCGCCGCGACCTCGATTGATCGCACGCCGCACTGGCTGATCAAGCAGGCAATCTTCAATTACCTGGAAAAACTCGAGGGTGGTGCAACCCTGACCGAGCTGAGCGGTTTGACCAAGGATTCCGACGACAGCGTCGACGCGCCTCTGGATCACGCCCACCAGTGCTTCCTGGAATTCGCCGAAAGCATCCTGCCGCAATCGGTACTGCGCGCATCGATCACCGCCGCTTACCGTCGCCCTGAGCCGGAAGTCGTGCCGATGCTGATCGAGCAGGCACGCCTGCCAGCACCGATGGCCGAAGCCACCAACAAACTCGCCGCTTCGATTGCTGAAAAACTGCGCAACCAGAAGAGCGCTGGCGGCCGTGCCGGCATCGTTCAGGGCCTGCTGCAGGAATTCTCCCTGTCCTCCCAGGAAGGCGTGGCGCTGATGTGCCTGGCCGAGGCGCTGCTGCGCATCCCGGACAAAGGCACCCGCGACGCACTGATCCGCGACAAGATCAGCACCGGCAACTGGCACCCGCACCTGGGCAACAGCCCTTCGCTGTTCGTCAACGCTGCCACCTGGGGCTTGCTGCTGACCGGCAAACTGGTGTCGACCCACAACGAAGCGGGTTTGACTTCGTCCTTGAGCCGCATCATCGGCAAGAGCGGCGAGCCGATGATCCGCAAGGGCGTCGACATGGCCATGCGCCTGATGGGCGAGCAGTTCGTGACCGGCGAAACCATCGCCGAAGCCCTGGCCAACGCCAGCAAGTTCGAAGCCAAGGGCTTCCGCTATTCCTACGACATGCTGGGTGAAGCCGCACTCACCGAGCACGACGCCCAGAAGTACCTGGCCTCGTACGAACAAGCCATCCACTCGATCGGCAAAGCCTCCCACGGTCGCGGGATCTATGAAGGCCCTGGCATTTCGATCAAGCTGTCCGCCCTGCATCCACGCTACAGCCGCGCCCAGTACGAGCGCGTGATGGACGAGCTGTACCCGCGCCTGCTGTCGCTGACCCTGCTGGCCAAGCAATACGACATCGGCCTGAACATCGACGCCGAAGAAGCCGACCGCCTGGAGCTGTCGCTGGATCTGCTCGAGCGCCTGTGCTTCGAGCCGCAACTGACTGGCTGGAACGGCATCGGTTTCGTCATCCAGGCTTACCAGAAGCGTTGCCCTTACGTGATCGACTACGTGATCGACCTGGCTCGCCGCAGCCGTCATCGCCTGATGATCCGTCTGGTGAAAGGCGCGTACTGGGACAGCGAAATCAAGCGCGCCCAGGTCGAAGGCCTGGAAGGCTACCCGGTCTACACCCGCAAGGTGTACACCGACGTGTCCTACATCGCTTGCGCCCGCAAACTGCTGTCGGTGCCGGAAGTCATCTACCCGCAGTTCGCCACGCACAACGCCCACACCCTGTCGGCCATTTATCACATCGCCGGTCAGAACTATTACCCGGGCCAGTACGAGTTCCAGTGCCTGCACGGCATGGGTGAACCGCTGTACGAACAGGTTGTAGGCAAAGTCTCCGAAGGCAAGCTGAACCGTCCGTGCCGCGTGTACGCCCCGGTCGGCACCCACGAAACCCTGCTGGCCTACCTGGTGCGTCGCCTGCTGGAAAACGGCGCGAACACCTCGTTCGTCAACCGCATCGCCGACCAGTCGATTTCCATCCAGGAACTGGTGGCCGATCCGGTAGCCAGCATCGAGCAGATGGCGACCGTGGAAGGTGGTTTCGGCCTGCCGCACCCGCGCATTCCACTGCCGCGTGACCTGTATGGCTCCGAGCGCGCCAACTCCAGCGGCATCGACATGGCCAACGAACATCGTTTGGCTTCGCTGTCCTGCGCGCTGCTCGCTACCGCACACAACCACTGGAAAGCGGCGCCGATGCTCGGTTGCGCCTCCAGCACCGAAGCGCCGGCACCGGTCTTGAACCCGTCCGATCTGCGTGACGTGGTCGGCCATGTGCAGGAAGCGACCGTCGAAGACGTCGACAACGCGATCCAGTGCGCCCTCAACGCTGCGCCGATCTGGCAGGCCACCCCGCCCGCCGAGCGCGCCGCGATCCTGGAACGTGCTGCCGATCTGATGGAAGCCGAGATCCAGCCGCTGATGGGCCTTCTGGCTCGTGAAGCCGGCAAGACCTTCGCCAACGCTATCGCCGAAGTGCGTGAAGCCGTGGACTTCCTGCGTTATTACGCGGTGCAGGCTCGCAACGATTTCACCAATGACGCTCACCGTCCGCTAGGCCCAGTGGTGTGCATCAGCCCGTGGAACTTCCCGCTGGCGATTTTCAGTGGTCAAGTGGCTGCTGCCCTCGCCGCCGGTAACCCGGTATTGGCCAAGCCTGCGGAACAGACTCCACTGGTTGCAGCTCAAGCCGTGCGCCTGCTGCTCGAAGCCGGCATCCCGGAAGGCGTGCTGCAATTGCTGCCGGGTCGTGGCGAAACCGTCGGTGCCGGCCTGGTGGGTGATGATCGCGTCAAAGGCGTGATGTTCACCGGTTCGACCGAAGTCGCGCGCTTGCTGCAACGCAACATCGCCGGCCGCCTGGACAGCCAGGGTCGTCCGATCCCGCTGATCGCCGAAACCGGTGGCCAGAACGCGATGATCGTCGACTCTTCGGCACTGACCGAACAGGTTGTCATCGACGTGGTTTCCTCGGCATTCGACAGCGCCGGCCAGCGTTGCTCGGCCCTGCGTGTACTGTGCTTGCAGGAAGATTCCGCCGAGCGCGTCATCGAAATGCTCAAGGGCGCGATGGCTGAAAGCCGTCTCGGCAACCCTGAGCGACTGTCCGTGGACATCGGCCCGGTGATCGACGCCGAAGCCAAGGCTGGTATCGAGAAGCACATCCAGGCCATGCGCGACAAAGGTCGCAGCGTGTACCAGGTGGCCATCGCCGACGCCGAAGAAGTCAAACGCGGCACCTTCGTGATGCCGACGCTGATCGAACTGGAAAGCTTCGACGAGTTGCAGCGGGAGATCTTCGGCCCGGTGCTGCACGTGGTCCGCTACAAGCGCAAGGACATCGATCAACTGATCGGACAGATCAACGCTTCCGGCTACGGCCTGACCCTGGGCGTGCACACCCGCATCGACGAGACCATTGCCAAGGTGATCGACAACGTCAACGCCGGTAACGTCTACGTCAACCGCAACATCGTCGGTGCCGTGGTCGGCGTTCAACCGTTCGGCGGCGAAGGCCTGTCGGGTACCGGCCCGAAAGCCGGTGGCCCGCTGTACCTGTACCGCCTGTTGTCGACCCGCCCTGCGGATGCGATCGAACAATCCTTCGCTCGCGGTGATGCTGCCGCAGCACCGGACGTTCGTCTGCGCGACGCCATGAGCAAGCCGCTGACCGCCCTGAAAGCCTGGGCCGACAGCCACAAGTTCGCCGACCTGAGCACCCTGTGCGTGCAGTTCGCCGCGCAATCGCAAAGCGGCATCACCCGCCTCCTGGCCGGCCCGACCGGCGAGCGCAACAGCTACGCGATCCTGCCACGGGAACACGTGCTGTGCCTGGCGGAAGTCGAAGGCGATCTGCTGACTCAACTGGCAGCGGTATTGGCAGTCGGTGGTTCGGCGGTGTGGCCGGAAGCTGACATGACCAAGGCCTTGTTCGCACGCCTGCCGAAGGACATTCAGGCACGCATCAAGCTGGTTTCCGACTGGAACAAGGACGAAGTGGTGTTTGATGCGGTTGTGCATCACGGCCATTCCGACCAGTTGCGTGCGGTGTGCCAGCAGGTTGCCAAGCGTGCCGGCGCCATCGTTGGCGTGCAGGGCCTGTCGCAAGGCGAATCCAACATTGCGCTGGAACGCCTGGTGATCGAGCGGGCGTTGAGCGTTAACACCGCTGCGGCGGGTGGTAATGCCAGTTTGATGACGATCGGTTAAACCCGATAAACCGGGCTGCTGCAATGGTTGCCCGGTATGCAATCCCCCTGTGGGAGCGAGCCTGCTCGCGAAGACGGAGTGTCAGTCGACTTCAATGTTGTCTGACTCACCGCTTTCGCGAGCAAGCCCGCTCCCACATTTGTTTTGTGGTGCCTGCTAAGTCGCTGCTCTGCCCCACCATCACGCTCATCAATCATGCTATTCAGTATAAATTCACCAGCCTAGACTCGGCCCATTCCAACAAAAGGTAGGCCGCCATGTCCGAGACGTTGCTCAGTTCCCGCAATCTGGCTTTCGAGCTGTATGAAGTCCTTGATGCCGAGGGCCTGACCCAGCGTGAGCGTTTCGCCGAGCACAACCGCGAAACCTTCGATGCGGCCATTGGCACCGCCCGCAGCATCGCCGAGAAGTTCTTCGCCCCGCACAACCGCAAGGGCGACGAGAACGAGCCGCGCTATGAGAACGGTCAGGCGATTCTGATTCCGGAAGTGAAACCGGCGGTGGACGCCTTCCTCGAAGCCGGCTTCCTCAACGCCGCGCGCAGTTTCGACGCTGGCGGCATGCAGCTTCCTACGCTGCTGTCCCAGGCCTGCTTCGCGCACTTTCAATCGGCCAACGCGGCTTCGACGTCGTATCCGTTCCTGACCATGGGCGCGGCGAACCTGATCGAAAGCTTCGGCACCGATGAGCAGAAACGCCGCTTCCTGCAGCCGATGATCGACGGCCGTTTCTTCGGCACCATGGCCCTGACCGAACCCCACGCGGGCTCGTCGCTGTCGGATATTCGTACCCGCGCGGAACCTGCGTCCGACGGCACTTATCGCCTCAAGGGCAACAAGATCTTCATCTCCGGCGGCGATCATCCGCTGTCGGAAAACATCGTGCACATGGTGCTGGCCAAGCTGCCGGACGCGCCGGCCGGGGTGAAGGGGATTTCGCTGTTTATCGTGCCCAAGTTCCTGGTCAACGACGATGGCAGCCTCGGTCAGCGCAATGACGTGTTGCTGGCCGGGCTGTTCCACAAGATGGGCTGGCGTGGCACCACGTCCACGGCGCTGAACTTCGGCGATAACGGTAAGTGCGTCGGCTATCTGGTGGGCAAGCCGCACCAGGGCTTGAGTTACATGTTCCAGATGATGAACGAGGCGCGGATCGGCGTCGGCATGGGTGCCGTGATGCTTGGTTACGCGGGTTATCTGTATTCGCTGGAGTACGCCCGCGAACGTCCGCAGGGCCGCGTGCCGGACAGCAAGGACCCGAACACCGCGCCGGTGGCGATCATTCAGCACGCCGACGTTAAACGCATGCTGCTGACGCAAAAGGCCTACGTCGAAGGCTCGTTCGACCTCGGCCTGTACGCGGCACGCTTGTTCGATGACACCACGACGCTCGAGACTGAAGCCGAACGCAAGCAGGCCCATCAACTGCTGGACCTGCTGACGCCGATCGTCAAATCCTGGCCGTCGGAGTTCTGCCTGAAGGCCAACGAACTGGCGATCCAGATCCTCGGCGGCCACGGCTACACCCGCGAATACCCGGTGGAGCAGTACTACCGCGACAACCGCCTGAACCCGATCCACGAAGGCACCCACGGCATTCAGTCGCTGGACCTGCTGGGGCGCAAACTGGCGCAGAACGGCGGTGCGGGGCTCAAGCAACTGATCCGCCTGATCGCCGACACCGCCGAGCGCGCCCAGGCGTTTGATTCGCTGACGCCGCTGCGCGAACCGCTGGAGAAACTGGTGGCGCGCCTGCAAACCGTGACCATCGGCCTGCTGACTGATCTGGCACAAGGCAAGGTCAACAGCAGCCTGGCGAACTCGGCGCTATACCTGAAGGTGTTTGGTCACACCGTGATTGGCTGGCGCTGGCTGGAGCAGGCGGTCCGTGCCGAGGAAGGCCTGGCCAAGGGGAATGCGGCGGATGTGGCCTTCTATAAAGGCAAGTTGCAGGCGGCGCGGTATTTCCTGACGTGGGAAGTGCCGGGTTGTCACCATGAGCTGACGATTCTTGAGGCGCGGGATGATGTGTGCCTGGGGATGCAGGATGAGTGGTTCTAACCCCAAGTATTTGTAGTGCTGCTTAGATCCATTCGCGAGCAAGCCCGCTCCCACACTGGTTCAGGGTTGAGCACATAATAGGTGAGCACCCTGAATCAGTGTGGGAGCGGGCTTGCTCGCGAAGGCGTCCGCACAGACGCCACATCACCCCAACTTGAACCCACCCATCTGCCGCGCCAGATCATCCGCCAACCGCTGCAACGTCTGGCAATCATCCCGACAGGCCCTGACCTCCCCCGCCGTCGCCCGAGCCAGATCGGAAATGCCCTGAACATTGCGATTGATCTCTTCGGTAACCACCGATTGCTCTTCCGTCGCCGTCGCTACCTGATGGTTCATGTCGCTGATGCGCTCAACCTGCCCGGTAATCGCAGTCAACGAGGCGCCGGTACGCTGGCTCGACTCGACACCCGTGCCCGTCGCGGCTTGCCCGGAATGCATCGACGACACCGCGTTTTCCGCACCTTGCTTGAGGCTGCCGATCATCTGCTGGATTTCATCGGTGGACGATTGCGTACGTCGCGCCAGGGTGCGCACTTCATCGGCAACCACGGCAAACCCACGGCCCATGTCCCCGGCCCGCGCCGCTTCGATGGCGGCATTGAGCGCCAACAGATTGGTCTGCTCGGAAATCCCGCGGATCACCGCCAGCACCTGATCGATCGACGCCACCTGATGCGCCAATTCACCCACAGCGCTGGCGGCGACACCGATTTCGTCGGACATGCTTTCAATATGCCGGATCGAGCCACCCACCGCTTCCCGTGCCTGCATCGCCTCATCCCGAGCCGTTTGCGATGCGACCGCCGCATTACCGGCGTTCTGGGCGATTTCCTGAACAGTCAGGCCCATTTCATGGACAGCAGTGGCCACCATGTCGGTCATTTCCTGCTGGCGGCCGGAGCGTTCAGCGGTGTTGTCCACAACTCTGGCCACTTGCCCCACAGCCGTGCGCAAACGTTCGCTGGTGGTCAGCACTTCGCCGATCATGTCGCGCTGGCTATCCAGGAACCGATTGAAACCGCGAGCCAGATCGCCCAGCTCATCGGCGCGACTGGAATCTAACCGTCGGGTCAAATCTCCACCACCGCTACCGATGGCAACCAGTGCCGCTGTTACCTGACGAATCGGTCGTACCAACCCACGGGCCAACAACACCACCAGCAGCAGACACACAATCGCCACCGCCAGGCCGATGCCACTGCTCATCCACATGGCGCGGCGGGCTTCGGCGTAGATCTGTGATTGCGGCACTTCGGCCACCAGGGTCCAGCCGAGATCGCGCAATGGCAGGCTTAACGCGAGGAAGTCTTCGCCGTCACGCTGGAAGCCGCTGCTGGTGGCAGCTTTTTGACTCATCACCGATTGTGCCGCCGCAGCGCCTATTTGCTCCGTAAGGTTGCGTTTGCCACTGAATTGCGCCTCGGGATGAACCTGGATCAAACCGTCGGAACGCACGAGATAGACCTTGCCACGCTCCCCAAAGTTGAAGTTGTGAATCAGCTCCGACAGCTCTTTCATGCTCAGGCCAAGCCCGGCAACACCCACGACTTTACCGGCCTGCTCGACTTTGAAGTCGATGAAAAGCGCCAATTCTCCGGTCGCCGTGTCATTGTCGATATTGAGGGTGCGCGGCTGGTTGCTGTCGAGAAAGGAGTAGAACCAGGCGTCTTTCGGATTGGAACGACTGAGGGTCCGATCCAGGCCTTTTTCGGTGAAATAATGGTTGGACGCAGTGCCGACAATAATCGCGGTAAAGGCCTTGTGCTCGGCGCGAACACCTTCGAGATAGGTAGTAAACGTGCCAGCCTGGGCACTGTCTTCACCCCCGGCCAACCAGTCGCGCACCATGCTGTTGCTGGCGATGTCCTTGGCGGCGGTGAGGGGTTGAACGAGGATCCGTTCGATGTCGTTGCGCATCGCTTCGATGCTCGACGGCAAGGCTTGCTCGACCAGATAGCTCTGGGCGAGGCGGTTGACCACCAGGGTATAAATGCCAACCACGATCAGGATACTGACGAGCAGGGCGGTGCCCATACTCAGGATCAACTGCCATTGAATACTGCGTCGCCAGAACTGCATGGAGCACCCCCAAAGAATAAGAGGCTGAAACACTGCAACAGCCGTGCCGATTGTATACAAACCAACCGACAATCTATTCTTTGGTTGTGCGCAAAGCCGATCAGGCCTGATTGATCGTCTTGGAGATCACTTCAACCGTGGCGCTGACTTGCTCTTGGTAACGGTCGAGGTCGAGCTTGTGCTGTTTCTGCATTTCGATCTGCTGGGAGCACAGATTCATCGCCGCCAGCACCAGCAGTCGGTCACCGATCAGCGTCGGGTACTTCCTCTTGGTTTCGGCCAGGGCTGCCTTCAACATCATCGCGGCGTCCAGCAGGGTTTGTTCTTCCCCGACCGGTGCCTTGATCGAATAGTCCTCCCCCAGGATCGAGACGACTTTTACCCCTGCGGCGTTGTAACTCATGCGCTGACAGGGCCTGCGCTGACGCGCTCAACCAGGGCCTGGATGCGAGCCGCCGTGGCGCCTTGCTTCTCTTCGTGTTCCATCAGGCTCAGTTGCAGGCTTTCGTTTTCATCTTTGGCCTGGGCCAGTTCCGCGGTCAGGTTCTGGTTCTGTTGCACCAGGTCGCTGACCAGTTGTTCCAATTGGCTTAGGGATGCTTCCAACATTTTGATTTTCCGGGCTTTTTCAAAGGGCGCGTACGATAAAGAAAAGTCACCCTGGATGCCAGGGTTATACAGGCGCAAAGCCTTGATTTTGCTGACGAGTGACCTTTCTCGCGAACTGTAGAGACTGTGATTGGCCGATCTGGTTCCTGCACTTCGTCGCCGTGACGTTTGTGCGATACCCCTGCTGCGGATTTCCGCCTCCCTCCATTTGGCCTCTCTGACCCGGCAGAACAATAAAATCGAACGGGACGCCACGGCGGACAACGAAATCAATAAATATACCCACACCCTCATTTCACCCCATCCAACTTACCTCTATTCGACGCCACAACGCCAATTCAATATAAATAAAATAGCACACTGAAGAACTCCACACTTCAGACAAGCCCCGACAAACTTAAATAAGCATTCACACCACCCACTAACACAATAAAACAACCAAGAAACACCTCGAATAAAACCCGCGCTCGCAATGACAATTCAGACTATGGAATAATTTATTCACCGCCGGATAGCGGATCAAACTAAAAAATCATCAAAAAAACTTTATTTACATACCCAACGAGAGTTGATTCATCATGATAGACAATCAAAAAAACTTCACCCCTCCTACTTTAGTAACTGCAGACCCCGCTCCACAGCACACTGCTACCGCAACAAGCCCTGGCATTACCTTGACACCAAACGATAGAGGCGGCGTCACCTATGGCATCGTCGAATTTCTCGAAGGATCCAGAAAATCTCAATACATCTCTAACTTCGAAACAGGTAAAGACCGCATCGACATGTCAACAGCCCTAAAAAATGCTGGAGTTGGCTCTTTGAATTTTAATCTTTCGGACATCTCTGAATTCAAGAACCCAGGCGATGCATTTCTGGATTACTTACCTCACAACAACCAGAGCAATATTCTCGTAAAAAGTCAAAGCGCTAAATCAATGATGGTCATTTCGGTGACAGGCCTCGTACGCCTGGGAGATATCGTCGATTCTGGATGGTCCTGACACATCGTAGAAAACAACCTGCCAACACTTATCAAAAGCGGACTCAAAGATCCAGCAAGACAATCGCTTCATTCTTGAAAAACTATTGACTATCGCCAATTAGAAATCCAACTCAAATTAAATCCTGGGTGGAAAAACTATATCCCGCTCGAATGGAGCCTTCATCGACGCAACAGTAAGCCAATCAAGAGACAGCACCTGAGCAGGCGCCCTCAAAACCTTTTTTGACAGCGACGCAATTCAACAGGTTAGAATCGCTGGCACGCAGACTGCATGGTCAGTTTGCGCCCGCCTTTCAGCTTTCTGGAGTACTGCCTTTGAATGCGACGACCATCAACAGCCTGTTCTTGATCGGCGCGTTGCTGGTAGGTGCGAGCATTCTGGTGAGCTCACTGTCGTCCCGTCTCGGCATCCCGATTCTGGTGATCATCCTGGCCGTCGGCATGGCGGCCGGTGTCGATGGCGCCGGCATTCTTTTTGATAACTACCCCACGGCTTATCTGGTCGGCAACCTCGCACTGGCAGTGATCCTGCTCGACGGCGGCTTGCGCACCCGGGTGTCGAGTTTCCGCGTGGCGTTATGGCCGGCGTTGTCCCTGGCCACGGTCGGGGTACTGATTACCACCGGGCTGACCGGCATGGCGGCCGCGTGGCTGTTCGACTTGAACCTGATTCAGGGCCTGCTGATCGGCGCCATCGTCGGCTCCACCGACGCCGCGGCGGTGTTCTCGCTATTGGGTGGCAAAGGCCTGAACGAGCGGGTAACCGCCAGCCTTGAAATCGAATCCGGCAGCAACGACCCGATGGCGGTGTTCCTCACCGTCACCCTGATCGACATGCTCGCCAGCGGCCAGACCGGCCTGCACTGGAGCCTGCTGACACATCTGATCCGCGAGTTCGGTATCGGTGGCGTCATCGGCCTGGGCGGTGGCTGGCTGATGCTGCAACTGGTCAATCGCATCAATCTGGCCACCGGTTTGTATCCGATTCTGGTCATCGCTGGCGGGTTGGTCGTCTTTGCCCTGACCAACGCCCTGCACGGCAGCGGCTTCCTGGCGGTGTACATCTGCGGCCTGGTGATCGGCAACCGTCCGGTGCGCAGCCGCCACGGCATCCTGCACATGCTCGACGGCATGGCCTGGCTGGCGCAGATCGGCATGTTCCTGGTGCTGGGGCTGCTGGTGACGCCTCACGATCTGCTGCCAATTGCCTTACCGGCACTGGCCCTGGCGCTGTGGATGATTCTGTTTGCCCGGCCACTGTCGGTGATGGTCGGCTTGCTGCCGTTCAAGGCATTCCATGGTCGCGAGAAAACGTTCATCTCCTGGGTCGGCTTGCGCGGCGCGGTCCCGATCATTCTCGCGGTGTTCCCGCTGATGGCCGGCCTGCCCAACGCCCAGCTGTACTTCAACCTCGCGTTCTTTATCGTGCTGGTGTCGCTGCTGGTTCAGGGCACGAGCCTGCCGTGGGTCGCCAAGCTGCTGAAGGTGACGGTGCCCCCGGAGCCTGCACCCATCTCCCGCTCGGCCCTGGAAGTGCACGTCACCAGCGAGTGGGAGCTGTTCGTCTATCGCCTCGGCGCGGAAAAATGGTGCATCGGTTCGCCCCTGCGCGAGCTGAAAATGCCCGAAGGCACCCGTATCGCCGCCCTGTTTCGCGGCCAACAATTGCTCCATCCGTCGGGTAGTACGGTGCTCGAAGTCGATGATTTGCTCTGTGTCATCGGCCATGAACACAACCTGCCGGCCCTCGGAAAACTCTTCAGCCAGGCGCCACAACGGGGCCTCGATCTGCGCTTCTTCGGCGACTTCGTACTCGAAGGAGACGCCCAGCTGGCCGCAGTTGCGGCCCTGTATGGCCTGAAGGTCGAAGGCATCGATCCGGACATGTCCCTGGCCCACTTCATTGCCCAGAAGGTCGGCGGCGCGCCGGTGGTGGGTGACCAGGTGGAATGGAACAACACCATTTGGACCGTGGCTGTCATGGACGGGAACAAGATCGGTAAAGTGGGCGTCAGATTCCCCGAAGGAAGTCGCCCGGGTCCCGGACTCTTCCTCTAAACTGCTTCCACTATCACTTGCTTGACCGGTCTTTATGCCTAATCTGCGCTCCATTTTCGCCATCGCCCTGCTAGGTTTGAGTCTCTCTGTCAGTACTTTGCAAGCGGCCGAACCGCCTTCCAGCGAAGCCGTGCAATCGAGCCTGGACAAGATTGCCGACCGCAAACTGCCGGAAGCCGATCAGAAGGCCCTGCAATCCGTCCTGCAAGGCACGCTGAGCCAGCTCAACAACAAGCGTGACTACGAGCAGAAGCTGGTCGCGCTCAAGCAGCAATTGAGCAGTGCACCCAAACAGACCATCGAGAACCAGCGTGAACTGACCCGCCTCAAGGCCAGTTCCGTGGTGCCGGTGGCGCAGCGTTTCGCCAAGGAACCGATCCAGCAGCTGGAACAATTGCTCACCGAGCGTTCCACCCAGCAAAGCGACCTGCAAAAAGCCCTGGCCGATGCCAACAGCCTGATCATCACCGCCCAGACCCGCCCCGAGCGCGCCCAGGCGGAGATCTCCAGCAGCCAGACGCGCATTCAGCAGATCAACACCATCCTCAAGAACGGCAAGGACGCCGGCAAGACCCTGAGCCCCGAGCAGCGCGACCAGCTCAATGCCGAGCTTGCAGCGCTGAACGCGCTGATCCCGCTGCGGCGCCAGGAGCTGGCCGGCAATACCCAATTGCAGGACCTCGGCAGCAGCCAGCATGACCTGTTGTCGGAGCGGTCCGACCGCCTGGATCGGGAAATCCAGGAACTGCAAACCCTGATCAACCAGAAGCGTCTGGCGTTGTCCCAGGAAACGGTCACCCAGCAATCCATCGAAGCGCAGAAAGCCGGCGGCAGCAGCCTTTTGGCCACCGAAAGCGCGGCCAACCTGAAGCTCTCGGACTACCTGCTCAAAAGCACCGACCGCCTGAACGAAGTCACCCAGCAGAACCTGCAGACCAAGCAACAGCTGGACAGCCTGACCCAGAGCGATTCGGCCCTGGACGAGCAAATCAACGTGCTCAAAGGCAGCCTGCTGCTCTCGAAGATTCTCTACAAACAGAAACAGGCGTTGCCGCGCCTGCGGCTCGACCGCAACCTGGCCGACCAGATCGCCGACATTCGCCTGTATCAGTTCGAAGTCAGCCAGCAGCGGGAATTGCTGAGTAATCCGGCCACCTACGTCGAAAACCTGCTGTCGACCCAACCCCCCGAGCAAGTCACGGCGCAGCTGCGCAAAAGCCTGATGGAACTGGCCACCACCCGCGCCGACCTGCTGGAGCGACTGAACCGCGAACTGAGCGCGGTGCTCAATGAATCCATCACCCTGCAACTGAACCAGAAACAACTGCTCAGCACCGCGCAAAGCCTGCGGGCGACCCTCGATGAGCAGATGTTCTGGATTCCCAGCAACAAGCCGCTGGACCTGGAGTGGATTCACAGTGTGCCGGATCGCCTCGAGCGGCAACTCGATTCGCTGCCGGTACTTTCAAGCCTGAGCGAACTGACCGATGGCCTGACCCAGCGCCCTCTGCTGTTCCTGCCACTGGCCCTGCTGATCGGTGCGCTGCTGTGGCGGCGCAAGAATCTGTACACGCGACTGATCAAGGTTCACCAGGACATCGGTCACTTCAAGCGCGATAGCCAGTGGCATACGCCGCAGGCGATTCTGATCAATATTTTGCTGGCGATGCCGGTTTCCCTGGGCCTCGCATTGTGCGGGCTGGCCCTGCAAATCGACGCCCGTGGGCAGAACGCCAATATGGGCGCGGCGCTGCTGCAAATGGCCGGGGCCTGGCTGGTGTTCTACACCGCCTACCGGATCCTCGCGCCGGGTGGCGTGGCGGAACTGCATTTCCGCTGGGAAAAGCCCCAGGTGGAATTCCTGCGCAGATGGATCCGCCGCCTCGGCATCGTGGTCATGGCACTGGTGACTGTCGTCGCCGTTGCCGAACTGCAACCGGCGGCACTGGCTGATGACGTGCTCGGCATGCCGGTGGTGCTGATCTGCTACGCCTTGATGACCTTGCTGCTCAGCCGCCTGCTCATCAGCAGCCCGACCCACGAAAACGCTTCGCTGTTCCGCAAACTGGTAGGGATCCTGTTCACCGCCCTGCCTGTCGCGCTGTTCGTGGCGGTGTGCTTCGGCTACTACTACACCGCGCTGAAGCTCAGCGACCGTTTGATCAACACCCTGTACCTGCTGATGTTCTGGCTGGTGATCGAAGCCACCTTCGTGCGCGGCCTCAGTGTGGCGGCCCGGCGCCTGGCCTACCAGCGCGCCCTGGCCAAGCGGCTGGCCGCCAAAGAGGCCGGCGATGGCGAAGCGGTGATCGAAGAACCGACGATGGACATCGAGAAGGTCAACGAACAGTCCCTGCGCCTGATCCGCCTGGCACTGCTCGGCGGCTTCATGGCGGCACTGTATTGGGTCTGGGCCGACCTGATCACGGTGTTCTCGTACCTGGACAACGTCACCCTCTACGAATACACCAGCGGTACCGGCGCCAACATGAGCATGGTGCCGATCAGCATCGGCGACATGCTTGGCGCGTTGATCATCATCGGCATCACCTTCGCGCTGGCGCGCAACCTGCCGGGCTTGCTCGAAGTGTTCGTGCTGTCCAAGCTCAATCTTGCCCAGGGCAGCGCCTACGCGACCACCACGTTGCTGTCGTACGTGATCGCCGGCGTCGGTTTTGTCTCGACGCTGTCGACCCTCGGCGTAAGCTGGGACAAGTTGCAATGGCTGGTAGCGGCGCTGTCGGTCGGCCTCGGCTTCGGCATGCAGGAAATCTTCGCCAACTTCATTTCCGGCATCATGATCCTGTTCGAACGTCCGGTGCGGATCGGTGACACCATCACCATCGGCAACCTGTCGGGCACGGTGAGCAAGATTCGCATCCGTGCCACGACCATCACCGACTTCGATCGCAAGGACATCATCGTCCCGAACAAGACGTTCATTACCGGGCAACTGATCAACTGGTCGCTGACCGACACCATCACCCGGGTGACCCTCAAGCTCGGCGTCGACTACGGCTCGGACCTGGACCTGGTGAAAGAGCTGTTGCTCAAGGCCGCACGCGATAACCCGCGCGTGCTGAAAGACCCGGAACCGCACGTGTACTTCCTGAATTTCGGCGAAAGCACCCTCGACCACGAGTTGCGCATGCACGTGCGCGACCTCGGCGACCGCAACCCGGTGCTCGACGAGGTCAACCGCTTCATCAACCGCGAGTTCAAGAAGCAGCACATCAATATCTCGTTCCGGCAGATGGAGGTCTACCTCAAGAACCTGCACGGCCAGGAATACAAGATGGTGCCGATCGAGCCGGAAGCGAAAACCATCGTGCCGATCGTCGACGGCAAGTCGTCGCAACAACCGCCGGCCGCCAAACTCGACTAACCGGCCTTTCCCCAGCAGAATGCTCGGACATTCTGCTGGAGCCGGCCCTTGAAAGCCCTCGACGAACTCACCTTCGATAACCGCTTCGACCGCCTGGGCGATGCGTTTTCCGCCCATGTACTGCCTGAGCCCATCGATAATCCGCGCCTGGTCGTGGCCAGCCCCGCCGCCATGGCGTTGCTGGACCTCGACCCGGCCGTGGCCGAAACCCCGGAGTTCGCCGAACTGTTCAGCGGCCACAAGCTCTGGGCCGACGCGATTCCAAGGGCGATGGTCTATTCCGGGCATCAGTTCGGCTCCTACAACCCGCAACTGGGCGACGGTCGCGGCCTGTTGCTCGGCGAGGTGTACAACGAGGCCGGCGAACACTGGGACCTGCACCTCAAGGGCGCCGGCCAGACGCCGTTTTCACGCATGGGCGATGGCCGGGCGGTACTGCGCTCGTCGATCCGCGAATTCCTCGCTTCCGAAGCCCTGAATGCCCTGAACATCCCGACTACCCGCGCCCTGTGCGTGATCGGCTCCGATACCCCGGTGTGGCGTGAAAAACAGGAGCGCGCGGCCATGGTCCTGCGCCTGGCGCCGAGCCATGTGCGCTTCGGGCACTTCGAATATTTCTACTACACCAAGCGCCCCGAGCAGCAGAAAGAGCTGGGTGATCACGTGCTGGCCATGCACTTCCCGCAGTGCCTGGAACAACCGGAGCCTTACCTGGCGATGTTCCGCGAAGTGGTGGAGCGCAATGCCGAGCTGATTGCCAAGTGGCAGGCCTATGGCTTCTGCCACGGAGTGATGAACACCGACAACATGTCGATCCTGGGCATCACCTTCGATTTCGGCCCGTTCGCCTTCCTCGACGACTTCGACGCCAACTTCATCTGCAATCACTCAGACGACCAGGGCCGCTACTCCTTCAACAACCAGGTGCCGATTGGCCAGTGGAACCTCAGCGCGTTGGCCCAGGCACTGACGCCGTTCATCAGCGTCGAAGCCCTGCGCGAAACCCTCGGCCTGTACCTGCCGCTGTTCCAGGCTCATTACCTGGACCTGATGCGCCGCCGACTCGGCCTGACCACGGCGGAGGATGACGACCAGAAATTGCTGGAGAACCTGCTGCAACTGATGCAAAACAGCGGCGTCGACTACAGCCTGTTTTTTCGCCGCCTGGGTGATGAAGCACCGGAACAGGCCATCACCCGCTTGCGTGACGACTTTGTCGACCTCAAGGGCTTTGATGCCTGGGGCGAACTCTACGTCGCCCGGGTGGCCCGTGAAGGCACGCTTGATCAAGAGCAGCGCCGCCAGCGGATGCACGCGGTCAACCCGCTGTACATCCTGCGCAACTACCTGGCGCAAAAGGCTATCGAAGCGGCGCAGAGCGGCGACTACTCGGAAGTCCGCCGGCTACACGCAGTGCTGAGCAATCCGTTCGAGGAGCAACCGGGGATGGAGAGCTACGCCGAGCGACCACCGGAATGGGGCAAGCATCTGGAGATCAGTTGTTCGTCGTGAGGCACTGCACAATTGAAAATCTGGAGTGATGTCTCCAGATAAGGCTCATTCGCTTTCGACTGGACGATTTGTCATGACCGACCCACTCCTCATACCCTGCCCCCACTGCAACGGCCTCAACCGCATTCCCGCCGAGCGCCTCAACGACCACCCGAAATGCGGACGCTGCAAGGCCGAAGTCCTGCTGAGCAAACCGTTTGAGTTGAAGCAAGGCGACTACGCCAGCCAGATCAAGGGCGATCTGCCGTTGTTGGTGGATGTGTGGGCGGATTGGTGCGGGCCGTGCAAGTCGTTTGCACCGGTGTTCGAGCAGGCAGCCGGGCAACTGGCGGGCAAGTGTCGGCTGGCCAAACTGGACAGCGAGGCGAACCAGCAGTTGTCGGCGCAGTTGGGGATTCGCTCGATTCCGAGCCTGATCCTGTTCAAGAACGGCCGGGAAGTCGCCCGGCAGAGCGGGGCCTTTCCGTTACCGCAACTGATGAGCTGGTTGCGTAGCCAAGGCATCTGAAACCACCAACAATCAATGTGGGAGCGGGCTTGCTCGCGAAGAGGCCGTTACATTCAACATCTAAGTTGACTGACACGACGCCTTCGCGAGCAAGCCCGCTCCCACAGGGTTTTGTGTCGCCTGAAAGATCAGGCGTTTTCCAGCAGATTGTGCAGCTCAACGAATTGCTGGGTCAACTTGTGCCGCGGGTCGAGATGGATCAGCGGCGTGTTGGCCTGGTGGGATTCGCGCATGCGTACCGAGCTGGCCAGGTACACCGGCAACACCGGCAGGCCTTCGGCGATCAGTTCATCGAGAATTTGCTGGGGCAGGCTGGCGCGGGCCTGGAACTGGTTGACGACGATGCCTTCGACTTCCAGACCTTCGTTATGGTCTTCCTTCAACTCCTCGATTTCCGCCATCAGGCCGTACAGTGCCTGGCGTGAAAAGCTGTCGCAATCGAAGGGAATCAACACACGATCGGCGGCAATCAACGCTGAAACCGCATAGAAATTCAGCGCTGGCGGGGTATCGAGGTAAATCCGGTCGTAGTCTTCGCTCAGCTCTTCCAGCAACTTACGCAGCTTGTTGATCTTGTGCTTGGCTTCAAGCTTTGGCTGCAAGTCCGCCAGCTCGGCGGTGGCGGTAACAACATGGAGGTTATCGAAGGGGGTTTCGTAGATGTCGACCTGATTCTTTTTGGAGAACGGCCCGGAAGACAGCGTCTGCTTGAAGAAATCGGCGATGCCCATCGGGATATCGCTACCGGTGAGCCCCGTCAGGTACTGAGTGGAGTTGGCCTGGGCATCGAGATCCACCAACAAGGTGCGAAAGCCCTCGCTGGCACTGACTGCCGCCAGATTGCAGGCAATGCTCGATTTGCCAACACCACCTTTCTGATTGAACACCACGCGCCGCATGTCAAAACCTCCGTGTATCAAAGAATGACCGAGTGTAGTGGTCCACCGCGTTGCTTCGCTACCTTGTCGGCAAAGGGACTACACAGTCAGTTGCCTTCTCCTGCTTGAAAAGCCCTGAACGGCTCGGTGATTCAACGCCAGAACCGACAGACGGAGTAATAATTCTGTGAATAATTACCAATCGTTCAAATTTTGCGAGCCAGCCGCTTCATCTTGCTGAGCAAAATGTAACCAGCATTTGCTACACGTTCCCGGCACCGGGATAATGCGCGCCACTCGGCGCCAAACGCCACGCAGGGTAAGTCCCGGCTCCCGGCCACTCCCCGCGTCAAGTAAGCCCGTGAGGGTGGGATGAATGTCTGTGATCAACTTCAACATCGCCCAATGGCGCGCCTGGGCCCCGGGGCTTGATAGCGTGACCGATTGGCAGGCCTGGTGCCGACAACCGGTCGTGCTGCCGGACAGCGATGCCGTTCCCGACGTTTCCTTTCTGCCCGCCATGCAGCGTCGGCGGCTCAGCCGTCTGGCGCGCATGGCATTCAGTGTCGGCTGGCCATTGGCCGAAGGTCGGCAGGATTTGCCATTGGTCTTTGTGTCCCGTCATGGCGAAACGCCCCGCACGGTCGACATTCTTAGTGATCTGGCCGCCGACCAGCCACTATCTCCAACCCAGTTCAGCTTGTCCGTGCATAACGCGATCATTGGCTTGTGGTCGATCATGCGTGGTGAAACCAGCGAAATGACCGCCCTGGCCGCCGCAGGCGATGGCCTGGAACATGGCATGCTCGAAGCTGCCGCGCTGCTGGCTGACGGCGCTGGCGCGGTACTGCTGGTGGTCACCGAAGAGCAGCCGCCCGAGGCTTACTCGACCTGGATCGACGACGTGCCGTTCCCTTATGCCGTCGGCCTGCTGATCACACCCGGCACCGACTGGCAGTTGTCCCTGAACAGCCCCTCGGATGCGTTGTCCAAATCCCGCTGGCCCCACGCGCTGAATCTATTGTGTGCGCTGCTCGGCCAGCAAACCACCTGCCAACATGCCTGGAAAAATCGTGTATGGACCTGGCAACGCAACCCGTGACCGAGAAAAACCGCGACGCCTATTACTGGCGCTTGCTGGCCACCGCCGCGAGCTTTGCCCTGTTCGGGCTGGGCGGGCTGTGCCTGCGCCTGGTGATTTTCCCTTTGCTGAACTGCCTGCCGGGCGACGCCCGGACCCATCGACTGCGGGCCCGGCAAACGGTCAGCCGCTGTTTCTGGATTTTTGTGCGCTTCATGGCCCGTACCGGGGTGCTGACCTACAACATTGAAGGCGCGGAAAAACTCGGTCGTCCCGGGCAAATGATCATTGCCAACCACCCATCGCTGATCGACGTGGTCTTTCTGATCGGCCTGGTGCGTCACGCCAACTGCGTGGTCAAGCAAAGCCTCTGGGAAAATCCTTTCACCCGCGGACCACTGCGCTGCACCGAATACATCAGCAACGACGGCAGCATGGACATGCTCGACGCCGCTGCCGACGCGCTGAAAGACGGCCAGACCCTGATCATTTTCCCCGAAGGTACGCGCACCCAACCCGGCCAGGCACCGGCCTTTCATCGGGGAGGCGCGGCAATCGCCCTGCGTGGTGCGAAAATCCTCACCCCGGTCATTATCAAGGTCAGCCCGACCACATTGACCAAGGCCGAACCCTGGTATCGCATCCCCAAGCGGCGCGTGCACTTCAGTTTCCGGGTCGGGGCCGATATAGACCCACAGACCTTCGCCACGCAGGGGCCGGCTCCGCAGGCCTCGCGCAAGCTCAACGATTATCTACATTCTTACTTTATTAAGGAGCTCGCCGAAGATGAGCGATCTGCACCGTGATATCAAAATGCTTATCATCGACGCCCTTGGCCTGGAAGACATCAGTGCCGACGACATCGGCAATGACCAGATCCTGTTCGGCGAAGGCCTGGGCCTGGACTCGGTGGACGCCCTGGAACTGGGCCTGGCCATCCAGAAAAAGTACGGCATCAAAATCGACGCCGATGCCAAGGACACACGCAATCACTTCAGTAACGTGGCGAGCCTTGTGGCGTTCGTCACCGCAAAACAGGCAGCTTGAGACCGGACCATGCAAACTCGTGACGACATTTTCAACACCCTGCGCGATGCCTTGGTCGAGCTTTTCGAGCTGGACCCTGAGCGTGTGAGCCTGGAATCCAACCTGTATCAGGACCTGGAAATCGACAGCATCGACGCGGTCGACCTGATTGATCACATCAAACGTCAGACCGGCAAGAAAATCGCCGCCGAAGAATTCAAATCGGTGCGTACCGTCAGTGACGTGGTCGAGGCGGTCTACCGTCTGGTTCAACCGGCCGCATGAATCGACTGATTGGCCTCGGCCTGCTGCTGGCGGGCCTTTTGTATCCCTTTGCGGTGTATTTCGGCATGGAGCATTTCGCCCCGTGGCAATTCGGGCTGCTGCTGGGCGGACTGTGGCTGGCCCGGGCGCTGACCGGCCAACGACGGCCTGGCAGCCTGTGGATGGCCACGGTGGCCATAGTGTTCTGTCTGTTGCTGGCGCTGTTCGACAGCCCGGCGCTGTTGCGCTGGTATCCGGTGTTGATCAGCAGCTTCATGCTGGTGCTGTTCGGATCGAGCCTGACATTCGGCCCACCGATCGTTGAACGCCTGGCCCGGGTACGCGAGCCGCAATTGCCGGCCGAGGGCATTCGCTATACCCGTCAGGTGACCATCGCCTGGAGCGTTTTTTTTCTATGCAACGGTTTGTGTGCCGCCGCCCTGACCCTCTGGGCGCCGCTGAGCTGGTGGACGCTGTACACCGGCCTGATTTCCTACGGATTGATAGGCCTGATGTTTGCCATTGAATGGCTCATACGACAAAGGGTACGAGGCCGCCCATGAATTGGATAAAACTTGAGCACCTGCTGCTCAAGGCTCAGCCTGAGCGCGCCGTAACGACCGCTCCGGCACTGGATCACGCCCGACTGTGCGAACAGGCGCTGCGCCTTGCCGCCGGCCTGCAAGCCCGGGGTGTGCGGCAGATGGCCGTGCACCTTGAGGATGCCGCCGACCTGGCGATTGCCCTGTTCGGCGCCTGGCGTGCCGGGGTCAGCGTGCTGCTGCCGTCTGACTTGCAACCGCAGACTCGCCAACGCTGGTCGAATGACGTCGACATGTGGCTGACCGATCAGCCCGACGACGCGCACCTTGGCGACTTCCAGCAGCCGCCGCTCAGTGCCGCTGCGCTGGATCTGGATAACTGTCGGTTGAGCCTGTGCACCTCTGGCTCCAGTGGCGAACCCAAGCGCATCGAAAAAAACCTGCGCCAACTGGCCAATGAAGTCGAAGCCCTGGAACAGCTGTGGGGCGCGGATCTTGGCCCGGCGTGCATCATTGGCAGCGTCGCCACCCAGCACATCTACGGCCTGCTGTTTCGGGTGCTGTGGCCGCTGTGCGCCGGGCGCCCGTTCGTACGTCGGCAGTTGGCCTTTCCGGAAGACCTGCAACGCGCCAGCCGCGAGTACCCGGCCTTCGCCTGGGTGGCCAGCCCGGCGCTACTCAAGCGCATGAGCGACAACCTCGACTGGCCGGCCTTGAGCTCCGTACGCCGGGTGTTTTCCTCCGGCGGCGCATTGCCGGTCGAGGCCGCACAGAGCCTGCATGAGCGTCTGGGGCAATGGCCAACGGAAATCTTTGGCAGTTCGGAAACCGGCGGCATCGCCTGGCGTCAGGGCACGGAACTCTGGCAGCCCTTTGCCGATGTCACGCTGACCCAAGACAGTGAGGGTGCCCTGCTGATCGCTTCGCCGTATTTGCCCAATGGCCATGTCGAACACACTGCCGATTCAGCACGCATCGCCGTCGATGGCCGCTTCGAATTGCTTGGGCGACTCGACCGGATCGTCAAGCTGGAAGAAAAACGCATCTCGCTGCCGATGCTGGAACAGGCGCTGACGGCCCATGAATGGGTCGTCGAAGCGCGGCTCGGCGTCGTTCAGGAAAACCGCGCCTCCCTGGGGGCTTTGTTGGTGTTGAGCGAGGCCGGTTTGCATGTGCTGCGCAATCAGGGCCGACGCAGCCTCACCGAGCAATTGCGCCAGCACCTGAGTCAACACTGCGAAGCCCTGGCCCTGCCAAGACGCTGGCGCCTGCTGCGACAACTACCGCTGAACACTCAAGGCAAACTGCCCCAGGCCGACGTCGACGCCCTGCTGTTGGCGGCGCGCCCCAAAGCGCCCGAGGTGCTGGAGCAGGTCGAAAGCAATGGCGAGTGGAGCCTGCAACTGGCCGTGCCACCGGACCTGGCCTATTTCAGCGGTCATTTCCCCAAGGCGCCGGTGTTGCCTGGCGTGGTGCAGGTGGACTGGGCGCTGAGCCTGGGCCAGCAACTGATGAACCTGCCGAAAAAATTCGCCGGCATGGAGGTCTTGAAGTTCCAGCAACTGGTGCGTCCGGGGGATGAAATCCAGCTGCACCTGCGCTTCGACCCGGCGCGTGGCAAACTGTATTTCGCCTATCGCAACGAAACCGCCACCTGCTCCAGCGGGCGGATCTTGCTGGAGGCGGCGCATGCATAGCCCCTGCGCCATCGTCCCGGTGTACAACCACGAAACAGCCATCACCACGGTGGTCGATGCGCTGATCGCCAGCCATCTGCCGTGCATTCTGGTGGACGATGCCAGCAGCCCGTCCTGCTCCCGGGTGCTGGATCGCCTGGCCCGACGTGACATGGTTTACCTGATCCGCCTCGCCGAAAACCAGGGCAAGGGCGGCGCGGTCATGACCGGTTTGCGCGAAGCTTCGCGCCTGGGTTTCAGCCATGCTTTGCAGGTGGATGCCGATGGCCAGCACGATTTGCAGGACGTCCAACGCTTCATCGAACAATCACGCCGCCACCCACAGGCGGTGATTTGCGGTTATCCGCAATATGACGCCAGCGTACCGAAAGGCCGTTTGTATGCGCGTTACCTGACTCACGTCATGGTCTGGATCAACACCTTGTCGTTGCAGATTCGCGACTCCATGTGCGGATTCCGGGTTTACCCGTTGCCGCCGGTTCTGGCGTTGATCGAGTCAGCGAAAATCGGCAAGCGCATGGACTTCGACTCGGACATCCTGGTGCGCCTGGCCTGGCGCAATCAGCCGATGCAATGGCTGCAAACCAAAGTCCATTACCCGTTGGATGGCGTTTCGCATTTTCGGATGTTCCACGACAACGTGCTGATTTCCAGCATGCACACGCGGCTGTTCTTCGGCATGTTGCTGCGTGCGCCAGTGATCCTCTGGCGTCGGTGGCGGGCATGAGTACAGACAAGCAGCATTGGGCCGACCGCGAAGAGCGTGGCAGTTTCTGGCTGATGAAGCTCACCGCGTTCGGCGCCAAAGTGCTAGGCCGTCGGGTACTGAGCCCAGTGTTGTATGGCATCGTGTTGTACTTTTTCCTGTTCGGCCGCAGCGCCCGACACAGTGCCTGGCAATACCAGCAACGCCTGACCGACTGGAGCGGGCGCAGCGAACTGCGCCCGAGCCATTGGCGAGTGTTCGGCCAGTTCATGGCTTTCGCCGATTCGATGCTCGACAAACTCGACGTATGGAACGGCAAGCTGAGCATCGAACAGATCGAGATCATCGACCCGGCGCTGCTGCGTGACCAGTTGCGCGGTGCCCGCGGGCAAATGCTGGTGGGCGCACACCTGGGTAATCTGGAAGTCTGCCGCGCACTGGCGGAGATCGGCGAAAAAGTCACGATGAACGTGCTGGTGCACACCAAGCACGCCGAACAGTTCAACCGTTTGCTGGGCGAAGCCGGGGCGACCAATTTGCGCTTGATCCAGGTCAGCGAACTGGACCCCGGGATCATGCTGCAACTGAGCGAGCGCCTGGAGCGTGGCGAGTGGCTGGCGATTGCCGGCGACCGCGTGCCGCTGCATGGCGGCCGCTGCGCGACCGTGGACTTCCTCGGCCATCCGGCCAGGTTCCCCCAGGGCCCGTGGCTGCTGGCCGGCCTGCTGAAATGCCCGGTCAATCTGCTGCTGTGCCTGAAAAAACCCGACGGCGACTATCGACTGACCATTGAGCCCTTCGCTGACGCAATCACCTGGAAGCGCAGCGACCGCGAACAGGTCATTCATCAGTGGGCCTCCCGCTACGCCGAACGCTTGGGTCACTATTGCCTTGAAGCGCCCCAACAATGGTTCAACTTTTACCCTTTCTGGAAGACCGATGACGACGCCAACGCTTGAGCCGGTAACCTTCGGCGAACGCCCTTTGCGCATTGAAGACGTGCTGGCACTGGCCAACCGCAAAGTGCCGACGCAGTTGCAAAGCGATCCCGCCTACCGCGAGCGCATCGCCAAGGGCGCGCGTTTTCTCGACTCTCTGCTGGACAAGGAAGGCGTGATCTACGGCGTGACCACCGGTTACGGCGATTCCTGCGTGGTCGCGGTGCCGCTGCATCACGTCGAGGCGCTGCCCCGCCACCTGTACACCTTCCACGGCTGCGGCCTGGGCAAGCTGCTCGACGCCCAAGCCACCCGCGCCGTATTGGCCGCGCGTTTGCAGTCGTTGTGCCACGGCGTGTCCGGGGTGCGAGTGGAGCTGCTGGAGCGCCTGCAGGCGTTCCTTGAACACGACATACTGCCGCTGATTCCGGAAGAAGGCTCGGTGGGCGCCAGTGGTGACCTGACGCCGCTTTCGTACGTTGCCGCCACGCTGTCGGGCGAACGCGAGGTGATGTTCCGTGGCGAACGCCGGCAAGCCGTCGATGTGCACCGCGAACTCGGCTGGCAGCCGCTGGTGTTGCGTCCGAAAGAAGCCCTGGCGCTGATGAACGGCACCGCGGTGATGACCGGTCTGGCTTGCCTGGCGTACGCCCGCGCCGATTACCTGCTGCATCTGGCTACGCGCATCACTGCATTGAACGTGGTCGCCCTGCAAGGCAACCCGGAGCACTTCGATGAGCGCCTGTTCGCCGCCAAGCCACACCCGGGGCAGATGCAGGTCGCCGCGTGGTTGCGCGAGGATCTGGCCATCGACGCGCCGACCGCCCCCCTGCATCGCCTGCAAGACCGCTATTCCCTGCGCTGCGCGCCCCATGTGCTGGGCGTGCTGGCCGACAGCCTGAACTGGCTGCGTTCGTTCATCGAGATCGAGCTCAACAGCGCCAACGACAACCCGATCATCGACGCCGAGGCCGAGCGCGTGCTGCACGGTGGGCACTTCTACGGCGGCCACATCGCGTTCGCCATGGACAGCCTGAAAAACCTCGTGGCCAACGTCGCCGACCTGTTGGATCGGCAACTCGCACTGCTGGTGGACGAGCGCTACAACCATGGCTTACCGAGCAACCTGTCCGGCGCCACGGCCGACCGTGCCATGCTCAACCACGGCTTCAAGGCGGTGCAGATCGGCACCAGTGCCTGGACCGCCGAAGCGCTGAAGAACACCATGCCGGCCAGCGTCTTCTCGCGCTCCACCGAGTGCCACAACCAGGACAAGGTCAGCATGGGCACCATCGCCGCCCGGGATGCGATCCGCGTGCTGGAACTCACCGAACAGGTGGCGGCCGCCACGCTGCTGGCGGCCAATCAGGGCGTCTGGCTGCGCGGCCAGGCCGAAGATGCACGACCACTGCCACCCGCCTTGGCCGCCATGCATGAAGCCTTGGCCAAGGACTTCCCACCGGTCATCGAAGACCGCGCGCTGGAAGGCGAATTGCGCCTGTGCCTGCAACGCATCGCCGAACAACACTGGAGGCTGCATGCGTAGCAAGGGATTTCTCTACACCGACACGGAAATCGTCGTACCGTTCTTTGACGTCGACAGCATGCACGTGGTCTGGCACGGCCATTACGTCAAATACCTGGAAGTGGCCCGCTGTGCGCTGCTGGACAAGATCGGCCACAACTACACCGCGATGAACGAATCCGGCTATGCCTGGCCGGTGATCGACCTGCAATTGCGCTACGTGCGCGGTGCGGTGTTCGGCCAGAAACTCAATGTGCGCGCCAACCTGGTTGAGTGGGAGAACCGCCTGAAGATCAACTACCTGATCAGCGACCTGCAAACCGGTGAGCGCCTGACCCGGGCCATGTCGGTACAGGTGGCCGTCGACATCGCCAGCCGAGAGATGCAACTGGCCTCGCCGAAGGTGTTCACTGACGCCGTAGAGAGAGCTCTGCGATGATTTTCTGCCCCTCCCGCTCCCCTGTAGGAGCGAGCTTGCTCGCGATGGTCGTCAACGATGACGCTGGGCACCTGACAGTCCGCGGCGCCCTCAGGCTTTTCGCGAGC
Source organism: Pseudomonas sp. KH_046_1 (assembly GCF_057839025.1). Lineage (NCBI taxonomy): Bacteria > Pseudomonadati > Pseudomonadota > Gammaproteobacteria > Pseudomonadales > Pseudomonadaceae > Pseudomonas > Pseudomonas sp. KH_046_1. The sequence continues at coordinate 491,976 of NZ_CM174481.1, read as the reverse complement.
AAGCTCGCTCCTACAGTGTTCTGCGTGTTACTGGGCATTCCAGGACTGGCCAAAGCCTTCGACCTGCAACAACTCAGCGATCAACTGGCCCGGCCCGAGGTGATCCACGGCAGTTTCATCCAGGAAAAACACCTGCGCGCCCTGCCCCAACCGCTGACCAGCAAGGGCACGTTCGTGCTGGCAAAAAACCACGGCCTGTTGTGGCTGCTGAAAACGCCGTTGCAACAGGACTATCGCATCACTTCCAAAGGCATTGCCCGGCGTGACGGCAGTGTCTGGCAAATGCTGCCGGGCAAAAGCGCCGGTGCCGAGCAGAACCGTTTGTTCCTCGCCGTGCTGCAAGGCGACAGCAGTGGCCTGCAACGGGATTTCGAGCTGTCCCTGAGCGGCGACGCGCAGAACTGGAAGCTCACGCTGCTGCCGCGCTCGATGCTGCTCAAGCAGGTGTTCAACCAGATCAACATTACCGGCTCAGAACTGGTGCACAGCATCGAACTGCTCGAGACCCAGGGCGACAGTACGTTGTTGCGCATGCAGGACAGCACCAGCACCCAACCGTTGAGCGACGCGGAGCAACATGACTTTGCCGAGTGAACGGTGGTTGCCACGGCTGTTTCTGCTCCTGCTGCTGGCCGTACTGGCGCTCGCCGGTTGGCAATGGCGTGGCGCCGCGCCGCTGTCGGCCAACCTGATGGAGCTGGTGCCCGGTACGGCGCCCGATGCCCTGGAACTGCGCGCCGAACAACGCATGCAGGAACCGCTGAACCGCGAAATGCTGGTGCTGGTCGGCCACAGCGATCGCCAGCAGGCCGTCGTCATGGCGCAGACACTCGGCGAGCAATGGCAGGCCAGCGGCTTGTTCGAAAAGGTCCAGTGGACCCTGCAAGCCGACTTGCCGGCGTTGCGCACGCAATTGCTGCAAGGTCGCCTGGCGATGCTCCAGGCGGCGGACCGACAACTGCTGATCGAGCACCCCGACACCTTTATCCAGCAACGGGTGCAGGCGCTGTTCGACCCATTCAACGGTTACAGCCTGGTGCCGAGCCAGGACGACTGGCTGGGCCTGACCGGGCGCATCCAGAACAGCCAGCCACAACGCGGTTCGGTGCAACTGGACATCGGCAGCGGTGCCCTGGTCGCCGATGCCGATGGCAAGAGCTGGGTGCTGCTGCGCGCGCGCACCACCGGCAACGCCTTCGACATGAACCTGCCGCTGCAAGTGGCCGACCTGCTCGAGCACAGCCGTGAAGAAGCCGCCCGGCACGACGTGCAACTGCTCGCCGCCAGCGGCCTGTTGTACGCGGCCAGCGGGCAACAGCAGGCTGCCCGGGAGATGACCTGGGTCGGCGGCGGTGCCACAGTCGGGATTTTGCTGTTGCTGCTGTTGGCCTTCCGGCGCTGGCGCGTCTTGCTGGCGTTCGTGCCGGTGCTGGTGGGCATGCTCTTCGGTGCGGTGGCCTGCGTGGCGTTGTTCGGCCATATGCACGTGATGACGCTGGTGCTGGGTTCGAGCCTGATCGGTGTTGCGGTCGATTACCCGCTGCATTACCTGTCCAAGAGCTGGAGCCTGAAACCCTGGCACAGCTGGCCGGCCCTGCGCCTGACCCTGCCCGGCTTGACCCTGAGCCTGATCACCAGCGGCATCGGTTATCTGGCCCTGGCCTGGACACCCTTCCCGGCGCTGACCCAGATTGCCGCATTCTCTGCCGCCGGTTTGCTCGGTGCCTATCTGTCCGCCGTGTGCCTGTTGCCGGCATTGCTCAAGGGCGTAGACCCGCGCCCGGCGCAGTGGCCATTGCGCATTTGCGAGCTTTTGCTGGACTGTCGTGAAGCGCTGCTCAAACAGCTGAAAACGCCTGTCTTGCTGGCGCTGCTGATCGCCTTTTGCGTGGGCGGCCTGTTGCAACTGGGCAGCAAAAACGACATCCGCCAGTGGATCAGCGCGCCGCAACAATTGACCGACGAAGCCCAGGCCATTGCACGGATCACCGGCTATCAACCCACCAGTCAGTTCTTCCTGATACGCGCCGCCAATCAGCAGCAGTTGCTCGAACGCCAAACCGCCTTGAGAGAGCGACTGGATCAATTGATTGGCCTGGAAAAGCTCCAGGGTTATCTGTCGCTCAATCAACTGGTCAGCCCGCCGAACGAACAGCAACAGGTGCGCGACGCGCTGAGCAAACTGCCATCGTACTGGCAACCCTTGCTTGACATCGGCGTACCGGCCGAGGCGCTGCAAGCCGAGCTTGCGAAGCTACAGGCATTGCCGACCGTGGACATCGACGCAGCGCTCAGCGGCCCATTGGCAGAACCCTACCGGCCCCTGTGGCTGGGGCCGACCGATGGCGGCGTGGCGGCGATAGTCAGCCTGCAAGGCATCAACAACCCGGCCCTGCTGCGGCTCCAGGGTGAGGATTTACCCGGTGTGACACTGGTGGATCGACTGGGTGAATTGAACAACGTCTTCGCGGCCACCCAAATCAGTGCCGCAGAACTGAAACTCGCCTCCTGCGTGTTGATCGTGCTGGTGCTGATCCTGCCATTCGGCCTCGGCGGCGCGTTGCGTATCGTGTCCCTCCCCCTGCTGGCAGCGTTGTGCAGCCTGGCCAGCCTCGGCTGGCTGGGGCAGCCGTTGACCCTGTTCAGTCTGTTCGGCCTGCTGCTGGTGACGGCGATCAGCGTCGATTACGCGATCCTGATGCGCGAACAGGTCGGCGGCGCGGCCGTGAGCCTGCTGGGCACCCTGCTGGCGGCGTTGACCACCTGGCTGTCGTTCGGCCTGCTGGCGGTGTCGAGCACCCCGGCGGTGAGCAATTTCGGATTGTCGGTGAGCCTCGGCCTGATCTTCAGCTTCCTGCTCGCGCCGTGGGCCGGTCGACAGGTGCATGAGCCCACGGCCGTGGAGCGGGCAACATGATGGTCGTTCTGTTCTGGGCGATGGCGTTGGTGTTGTTCACCGTGGCGACCCGTGTCGGCCGGCATTTCGGCCTGATTCCCATCGTCAGCCAGTTGTTGCTGGCGACCCTCGGCTTGCCGCTGTTGATGTATTTCTGGATCGAGCCCCAATGGCAATTGAGCGGTGCGCTGCTGGTGTCGCCGGGCTGGCTGAAGAATCTCTACAGCCTGAGCTTTGCCCTGTTGCTGGGCTACATCCTCAGCGATGTGATCGACCTGCAACTGGATCGCCAAAGCCTGAAAATCGCCCTGCCCAGCTTTTGCATTCCGTTTGCCTGCGGCCTGGCCACGGCGGTCTGGTTGTTGCCGGCGCAACCGTGGATCAGTTCGCTGGCCGTCGGCCTGTTGTTCGCCATCACCGCAATTCCGGTGTTGTACCTGTACCTGCGGCACATCGATTACCCACCCGCCGCCACCCGGCGACTGGTGCAAACCGCGATCCTCATCGACCTTGCCTGCTGGACCCTGTTCGGCATCGCCCAGGGCAGCCTGCACCTGAGCAGCCTGCTTCTGCCCTTGGCCGGCGCGTGCCTGCCGGTGCTGCTGCGGTTGCTCGGCTTGCGCCAGACGTGGCTCTACAGTCTGAGCTTTTTCGCCCTGCTGGTCGTCGCCGAACACTACAAGCTCAATGCGCTGATTTTCGGCATCGGCTATGTGTTGATCATGGCCGCGCTGAAAGCCCCACTGGTCCTGCCGCTGCCGGCCGTGTGGATGGGCCGCTTGCAGACGTACATCGCCATCCCGTTGATCCTCACGTTCGGCATCGTGCAGATCAACGTGCACAGCGCGCTGGACAGTCTCGGCTGGGTGCAACTGGTCGCCCTGTTGCTGTTGCCGATGCTGAGCAAACTGCTGGGCAACTGGCTCGGCCTCGGCTGGGCCGGGGCCTCGTTCCAGGGCGCCAGCCGCTGGCGGGAAAGTGTGCTGCTGAACATCCGCGGCTTGAGCGAGATCGTTTTTCTCAACCTGCTGCTGCAGCAGCAACTCATCAGCCCGCCGCTGTACTTTGCCCTGATGCTGATGGGCTTGATCGCTACACTGCTGCCAGCCCTGACCGGCATGCACCGAATCCCCCTGAAAGCCGCTGTCCCGGCAAGGAGCCCCCATGCCAACCGTTGAAATGGAATGTCGTCAGGTCGTGGTCATCGGCGCCGGGCCCTCCGGGGCCATCGCCGCCGCGTTGCTCAAGCGCAAGGGACACGATGTGCTGGTGATCGAGCGCCAGCATTTTCCACGGTTTTCCATCGGTGAAAGCCTGTTGGCCCATTGCCTGGATTTCGTCGAAGAAGCGGGCATGCTCGACGCCGTCAACGCCGCCGGCTTCCAGCTGAAAACCGGTGCCGCGTTTGCCTGGGGCGAGCGCTACAGCGCGTTCGATTTCGGCGAGACGTTCAGTGACGGCAAATCGACGACGTTTCAGGTCCAGCGCGCCGATTTCGATAAGCTGCTGGCCGATCAGGCCACGCTGCAAGGCGTGGAGATCCGCTATGGCGAAACCATCGCCAGCGTCGACATCGACCCGGGAAAACCGCAGCTCGGCGTGCGCCGCGAAGACGGTAGCGAGTATCGCGTCGAAGCCGATTTCCTGCTCGATGCCAGTGGTTATGGCCGCGTGCTGCCGCGCTTGCTCGACCTCGAGGCGCCGTCGAACTTCCCGGTGCGTCAGGCCGTATTCACTCACGTCGAAGACCGTATCGACCTCCCGGCCTTCGACCGCAGCAAGATCCTCGTGACCACTCATCCGACCCTGCGCGACGTATGGTTCTGGACCATCCCCTTCAGCAACGGGCGCTGCTCGGTCGGCGTGGTCGCCGCAGAGGAGCGTTTCGCCGGCCGCAGCGACAATCTGGACGAGTGCCTGCGCGGCTTTATCGCCGAGACGCCAAGCCTGGCCAGCGTGTTGCAAAATGCGCAGTGGGACACCGAGGCCAGAACCATCGGCGGTTACTCGGCCAACGTCAAAACCCTGCACGGTCCGGGCTTCGCGCTGCTGGGCAATGCCGCGGAATTCCTCGACCCGGTGTTTTCCTCCGGCGTGACCATCGCCATGCGTTCGGCGAGCATGGCCGCCGGGGTCTTGCACCGTCAGTTGCAAGGCGAAGCCGTCGACTGGCAAAGCGAGTTCGCCGAACCGCTCAAGCGCGGCGTCGACACGTTCCGTTGCTATGTCGAAGGCTGGTACGCCGGGACCTTCCAGGACGTGATTTTCCATGAAGGCAGCTCGCCGGAAATCCGCAGGATGATCAGCTCCATACTTGCCGGATATGCCTGGGATCAAAGCAACCCGTTCGTCAGCGAAGCCAGACGCCGGTTGAAGGTGATATCGGAGTTCTGTGCGATGGATGCGTCATGAACTACTTGAGCGACCACTACGTCGAAGAAACCCGTTTCGGTTTGTGGTTCCTGCGCAGCCAGATCTGGCAACACTATGTGCTGCGGTTGGCGATCGACGATTTGCGCAACCTGTTCAGCGAAGCGCTGCCTGTCACCCCGGTGCTGCTGGATGCCGGTTGCGGCCAGGGCAAGTCATTCCCGCTGCTGCGCCAGGCCTTTGCGCCCGCTCGCCTGATTGGCGTCGATGCTGATCCCCAGAGCCTGGACCAGAGCCGCGCAGAAGCGGCCCGCCAGGGCATGGAAGTGGAGTTGATCGGCGGCGACTGCGCCAGCCTGAACCTGCCGGACGCCAGTATCGACCTTCTGTTCTGTCACCAGACCTTCCATCATCTGGTGGAGCAGGAACAGGCACTGGCCGAGTTCTACCGGGTGCTTAAACCCGGCGGTTATCTGCTGTTCGCCGAATCCACCGAGGCTTACATTGATACCTGGGTAATCCGCTGGTTGTTCCGCCACCCGATGCACGTGCAGAAAAGCGCGGCGCAGTACCTGCAAATGATTCGCCAGCAGGGCTTCGAATTTAGCGCGCAAAACGTGTCTTATCCGTACCTGTGGTGGAGTCGCGCCAAGGATTTCGGCCTGCTCGAACACTTGGGTGTGTGCAAGCCAAAACCCTTTGGCCAACGGGAAGAAACCCTGGTCAATGTGGTGGCGCGCAAACCTTTTGAAGGAACTGTGTGATGTTCATTGCCAGTCGCTTGGAACACCAAACCTGTGGGAGCGGGCTTGCTCGCGAAAGCGGTGGGTCAGCCGACATCAGCGTTGAAAGTACTGCCGTCTTCGCGAGCAAGTCGAATCGTCGCACCGCCGCTCCCACAGGGGTAACCGGTGCATTGCGATTTCTGTTAATCGCCGCAACCCTGCTGCTGAGCGCCTGCGCCGGCCGGGCACCGCTGCCCGAGCAAAATCCGGATCTGCCGTTGCCGCTGCAACTGCACATCCAGCTCTTACAGCCCGACGACCGCCAGGACTGGGTACTGGTGATCCAGCGCGAGGAATCGGGTATTCGCTGGTCGATGATGGACCTGTTGGGCATTCCCCAGGCCCGCCAGAAATTGATCGATAAAACCTGGGAGTCCGATGGTTTCTTGCCGCCCAATCCGCAAGCCCGGGAGCTGTTCGCGGCGCTGCTGTTTGCGCTGACGCCGCAAGATGAACTGGCGGCCAACTATCCCGGCGCCTGGCAGCACGGCAGGCAACGGTACCTGCCCGAGCGCTGGGACATCCGCTACGCACAACCGCAAAATTTTGAATTGAAGCTACCGCGTGGTCCGAGCTATCAAGTCACCCCCCTGAGCGGTGAAACGCCATGACGGCCTACCTCAACGCCCTCGGATTGGTCTGCGCGCTGGGCCGCGACAAGCAGGAAGTTGCCCGCAACCTGTTTGCCGGCGACTGCGGCGGCATGCGCGAACAAGCCGGGTGGGTACCGCAACGCACGCTGCCGGTCGGTGCGGTCCAGGGCAAACTGGCAAGCATTCCAGCCGACCTGTCGCGCCATCACAGTCGCAACAATCAGTTGTTGCTGGAAGCCACGCTGCAAATCCGCCCGGACATCGACAGCGCGATCCAGACCTACGGCCGCGACCGCATCGGTGTCGTGCTGGGCACCAGCACCTCGGGCATCGACGAGGCCAGCCAGGGCCTGGCGCATTACCTGCGCGAAAAGCAGTTCCCTGCCGAGTACGACTATCAGCAACAGGAACTCGGGGCACCGGCGAACTTCCTCGCCGAGTGGCTGCAATTGAGCGGGCCGGCCTATGTCATTTCCACGGCTTGCACCTCCAGCGCCCGGGCCTTGATGAGCGCCCAGCGCCTGTTGGACCTGGGCATTTGCGACGCGGTGCTGTGTGGCGGTGTCGACACCTTGTGCAAGCTGACCCTCAACGGTTTCTCGGCACTGGAAGCGGTCTCGGAACAACGCTGCAATCCGTTTTCGGTGAACCGCAATGGCATCAACATTGGCGAAGCGGCGGTGCTGTTCCTGATGACCAGGCGTGCAGGCGACAGCCAAGCGATTGCCTTACTCGGCAGCGGCGCCAGTTCCGATGCGCATCACATATCCGCCCCAGAGCCGAGCGGGCGTGGCGCCCTGCAAGCGATGCGCAAAGCCTTGGGCCGCACCAACCTGCAACCGGAGCAGATCGCTTATCTGAACCTGCACGGCACCGCCACCCAGCACAACGACGCCATGGAAAGCCAGGCCGTGGCGACGCTGTTCCCGGCCGGCGTGCCCTGTTCGTCGAGCAAACCCATGACCGGCCACACCCTCGGTGCCGCCGGGGCGCTGGAAGCGGCGTTCTGCTGGTTGAGCCTGAGCCCGGACAATCGCGAGCATGCCCTGCCGCCGCACGTCTGGGACGGACAGCCCGACCCCGAACTGCCGCCGCTGCAATGGGTGACCCCGGCCACGCGCCTGACGTCCATTGCACCCCGCTACCTGATGAGCAATTCCTTTGCCTTCGGTGGCAACAACGTCAGCCTGATTATCGGAGACGCCCCATGATTGACTGGCCGCTCGCCGAATTGCTGCCCCACGCTGGCGACATGATCCTTATCGATCAGATCCTGGCGTTCGATGAAGAGCAGATTCACACGCGCCTGACCGTCAAGCCCGATGGCCTGTTCAATCTCCCCGACGGCAGCCTGCCGGCCTGGGTCGGTATCGAACTGATGGCCCAGAGCGTGGCCGCCTTCGCCGGTTGCCATGCGCGCCAGCGCGGTGATGCGGTGGAATTGGGCTTCCTGCTCGGCAGCCGCAAATTCGAATGCAACGTCGAAAGTTTTCCGGCCGGTACCGAGTTGACCATCCACGGGATTCGCTCCCTGGAAGACGATAACGGCATGGGCGTGTTCGAGTGCCACATCAACGCCCCCGGGATCCACGTTACCGCCCGTCTGAACGTGTTCCGCCCACCCCAGGCCGCTCAATATCTCCATGAACCCGAAGGAGTCCAGTCATGACTGAATCCGTACTGGTCACCGGTTCCAGCCGTGGCATCGGCCGCGCCATTGCCTTGCGCCTGGCACAGGCCGGGCACGACATCGTATTGCATTGCCGCAGCGGCCTGGCCGACGCCGAAGCCGTCAAGGCCGAAGTCGAGGCCGTGGGCCGTCGTGCGCGCATCCTGCAGTTCGACGTATCCGACCGTGCCCGTTGCAAGGAAACTCTCGAAGCCGACGTGGAGACCCACGGCGCCTATTACGGCGTGGTGCTCAATGCCGGCCTGACCCGCGACGGTGCCTTTCCGGCCCTGAGCGAGGAGGATTGGGATGTGGTGATGCGCACCAACCTCGACGGTTTCTACAATGTGCTGCACCCGGTGATGATGCCGATGATCCGTCGTCGCGCCGCCGGGCGGATTGTCTGCATCACTTCGGTGTCGGGGCTGATCGGCAACCGTGGCCAGGTCAACTACAGCGCCTCCAAGGCAGGTTTGATCGGCGCGGCCAAGGCATTGGCGATCGAGCTGGGCAAGCGCAAAATCACCGTTAACTGTGTCGCACCCGGCCTGATCGACACAGCCATGCTCGACGAAAACGTGCCGGTGGAAGAACTGATGAAAATGATCCCCGCACAACGCATGGGCACCCCTGAAGAGGTGGCCGGCGCGGTGAATTTCCTGATGTCGGCGGAAGCCTCGTACATCACCCGGCAGGTTCTGGCCGTCAACGGAGGCCTGTGCTGATGAAGCGCGTCGTCGTCACCGGCATGGCCGGCATCACCTCACTGGGCAGCGACTGGGAGACCATCGCCGGCAACTTCGCGGCCAACCGCAGCGGCATCCGCCGGATGGACGAGTGGGATCGTTTTACCGAGCTCAACACTCGCCTGGCTGGCCCCATCGATGACTTCAAGGTGCCGAGCCACTGGACCCGCAAGCAACTGCGCAGCATGGGCCGGGTCTCACGGCTGGCTGTGGGCGCTGCCGAGCAAGCGTTGGCCGACGCCGGCCTGTTGGGCGACGAGTCGATCAAGGACGGGCGCATGGGCGTTGCCTGCGGCTCCTCCACCGGCAGCACCGACGAGATCAAGGCGTTCGGCAACATGCTGCTCAACTCGGTGGCCGAAGGCCTGAACGCCAACTCCTACGTGCGCATGATGCCGCACACCACCGCGGCCAATATCAGCATCTTCTTTGGCCTCACCGGTCGCCTGATTCCCACCTCCAGCGCCTGCACCAGCGGCAGCCAGGGCATCGGCTATGCCTACGAGGCGATCAAGTTCGGGCGCCTGCCACTGATGCTCGCCGGCGGTGCCGAAGAACTGTGCCCGACCGAAGCCATGGTCTTCGACGCGCTCTACGCCACCAGCCTGAAAAACGACACCCCACAACGCAGCCCGCGCCCTTACGACAGCGCACGCGACGGCCTGGTGATCGGCGAAGGCGGCGGCATGCTGGTGCTCGAAGAACTGGAACACGCCCTGGCCCGTGGCGCGCGCATCCATGCCGAGATCGTCGGATTCGGCAGCAACGCCGACGGCCAGCACACCACCCGTCCCGAACAAGTCACCATGCGCCGGGCCATGGAACTGGCCCTGGAAGACGCCGGGCTGAAACCTTCGGACATCGGCTACGTCAACGGTCACGGCACCGCCACCGAACAGGGCGACATCGCCGAAACCTTGGCCACCAGCAGCCTGTTCGGCGAACACATGCCGATCAGCTCGCAGAAAAGCTTCCTCGGCCACACCCTCGGCGCCTGCGGTGCGCTGGAGTCCTGGTTCAGCATTGAAATGATGAACCGCGATCTGTACGCCCACACCTTCAACCTCGACGAAGTCGACCCGCACTGCGGCAAGCTCGACTACCTGCGCGGCGAGTTTCGGCAGATGAGCAACCAGTACGTGATGAACAATAATTTTGCGTTTGGCGGGGTGAATACTTCGCTGATTTTCAAGCGCTGGTTGTAACAAGGCAATTTGAAGAATTACCGGTAAGCAATGAATAACCTGTGGCGAGGGAGCTTGCTCCCGCTGGGTCGCGTAGCGGCCCCAAAAGGGGACTGCTGCGCAGTCCAGCGGGAGCAAGCTCCCTCGCCACAATAGGGTTTTTCTCAAACAGGTCGACTCAGCATCGACCTGTCTGGCTCTGCGATGGCTGGTTGCCCAGGATCCTCAGAGTCTCACAAGCCCCTTTCGGGGACGATCAGTTACCAGAGATTTACTAGCGCGAGTCGAGGTTATCCAACACCCGATTCACCGCCATTTCCCCCAGCATGATCGACTGCTGAATGCCCAGCAGGGTGTTGCTCTGCGCTCCGTTCAGACTCCTCGCGAAGTCGCTCGCCATGGCATTCGCAGATGCCAGTGACACACATGCGTACTCCAGCAGAGTGTGGTTGTCGACTTCAGGAGCGACTAGAAAGATTTTGCTGGGTTGGCGTGAGGTATCCGGATCGGTGTCCGACCGATTTTTTGCTTTATTGGTCATGATTCAGTGCCCAGAAAAGAGGAGCCGACACCGAGTCGCTACAAATCAAAAGGGTGGCAGCTGTACGCAGGTTAGCAGACCGGGTCTTCGCCAAACCGGCGCGCCCGAAGGCGCCCTGCGCACAGCTACCGTCAAGGGCAGGTATGGACATACCTGCCTATCAGGAGCGCAAATGCACCTAGCGAGAACACGGGCTGCTAAACCCGATCACTGACCATCAGTGACACGAATCAAGTTAGCGATGCCCCTTAAAGCGCACAAGCCGGCGGATTCTGGAGTAGTTGTAGGCATCGCCGCAAGGCGCTGTAGCCGATGCGAGGGATTTCGGAAATGTCCCACAGTGGGTGGTAAAGCATCCGGCAGGGTTGATGCGTCTTGTTCCATACAGCTGTTTTTTTGGTGTTCTCTCGGACGCCATCGCGAGCAAGCTCGCTCCCACAGGGTTCAGCGCTGTGAACACAATGCTCGCCATACCACCCACCCACTGTGGGAGCGAGCTTGCTCGCGATTGACTGCGCAGCAGTCACGCCTCTAACGGCTCGACCTTCCTAGTCAACAACTCCACAAACGCCCGCGCCATCGCCGATTTCTGGTCCTTGCGCTGCACCAGCCACACCGCCGACACCGCCGCTGGATCCAGCAACGGTCGATAGACCACTCCATCGATACGCATCCGCTGATAGGACGCCGGCATCACCGACACACCGAGCCCCGCTGCAACTAACCCGATGATGGTCATCGCCTCGCCAGCCTCTTGTGCAAAATGCGGAGTGAAGCCGGCATCCCGGGCCAGGCTGAGCAACTGCGCATACAGGCCGCTGCCATAGCTGCGCGGAAAAAACACAAAGGGCTCAAGCGCCAGGGCTGACAGAAACAAGCCCTCCTCGCTGCCCTCTACCAACGGGTGCTTGGAGCTGAGCACCGCGACCAGCGGCTCGCGCATCAATTCGACCACGCTGAGGCAGTCCGGCAGCCCGAGCGGGCGCATGATGCCGACCTCGATCGACTCGTCCACCAGCGCATCGGCCACCTGGGTACTGCTCATTTCCCGCAGGTTCAGGTGCACTGCCGGGAAGCGCTGGCGGAACGAAAAAATCGCCTGGGGAATGGTCGAGTTGAACGGTGCCGACGAGGTGAAGCCGATTTTCAGTTCACCCAACTCGCCCAGCTGCGCCCGTCGCGCGACATCCGCCGCTTTGTCGACCTGCGCCAGCACCAGCCGTGCCTCTTGCAGAAACAGCCGACCGGCCTCGCTCAGCTCGACCCGACGATTGGTACGCTCGAACAACCGCGCGCCGACTTCCTGTTCCAGCGCCTGAATCTGCTGGCTCAGCGGCGGCTGGGAGATGCCCAGCACCTGTGCGGCGCGGCCGAAGTGCAGTTCTTCGGCGACGGCGATGAAGTAGCGCAGATGACGCAATTCCATGAAAACCCCATTAGGTCGTTAAAGCTATCAAACAGGTCGAACAATATATTGGATTGAATCATTAGCCAGCTATATGCTTTTTTCATTGCCTGACCGGCTGCGTCCTCCGAGGTCCAACGTGAAAACTGCTTTCGCCCCTCTCGCCCATGAAGTGCCTCCCGCAGCACCGGACGCTATTGCCGCTGAACTGGCGGAAATCTACATCGAAAAAGGTACCCCGGCGTTCATGCGCACGGTGCTGGCATTGTTCTGCGGCGGCTTCGCGACTTTCGCCCTGCTCTACTGCGTGCAGCCGATGATGCCGCTGCTGTCCGACGAGTATTCCATCAACGCGGCGCAGAGCAGCCTGATCCTGTCTATCGCCACCGGCATGCTTGCCATCGGCCTGCTGATCACCGGCCCGATTTCCGACCGTATCGGGCGTAAACCGGTGATGGTGGCCGCACTGTTCGCCGCAGCGCTGTGCACCATGGCCAGTGCGATGATGCCGAGCTGGCACGGTGTGCTGCTGATGCGTGCGCTGATTGGGTTGTCGTTGAGCGGTCTGGCGGCGGTTGCGATGACTTACTTGAGCGAAGAGATCCACCCACAGCACATCGGCCTCGCCATGGGCTTGTACATCAGTGGCAACGCGATTGGCGGGATGAGCGGACGCTTGATCACCGGGGTATTGATCGACTTCGTCAGCTGGCACACGGCGATGCTGGTGATCGGTGGCCTGGCGCTGATTGCCGCAGCGGTGTTCTGGAAAATCCTCCCGGAATCACGCAACTTCCGCGCCCGCTCGCTGCACCCGCGCAGCCTGCTCGACGGTTTCACCATGCACTTTCGCGACGCCGGCCTGCCGCTGCTGTTTCTTGAAGCCTTTGTATTGATGGGCGCGTTCGTCACGCTGTTCAACTACATCGGCTATCGCCTGCTGGCCGCGCCGTACCACATGGAACAGGCCTTCGTCGGGTTGCTGTCGGTGGTGTACCTGTCGGGCATCTACAGCTCAGCGAAAATCGGCTCGCTGGCCGACAAACTCGGTCGCCGCAAAGTGCTCTGGAGCACCATCTCGCTGATGATCGGTGGCCTGGCCATGACGATGTTCACGCCATTGCCGCTGGTGATCATCGGCATGCTGATCTTTACCTTCGGCTTCTTTGGCGCCCACTCGGTGGCCAGCAGCTGGATCGGCCGCCGCGCCACCAGGGCCAAGGGGCAAGCATCGTCCCTGTATCTGTTCAGCTACTACGCCGGGGGAAGCATCGCCGGTACGGCGGGTGGCGTGTTCTGGCACCTGGGCGGCTGGAACGGCATCGGGTTGTTCATCGGCACGCTGCTGGTGATTGCGCTGCTGGTCGCGTTGAAGCTGGCGAAGTTGCCGTTGTTGCCACAGCACACCTCGGCTACCTGAGCACCAGCCGCGCCTCCAGGGCATCGTCGCGTTTTTCCAGGGTCAGCGATTGCAACGCGACACCGTTGCGCTCCATGCCGTCGAGCCACTGTATCAAGGGCTGCGCATTGCCATTGAGGGTCACGCGCAGCAGATCGCTGTCGCTCTCCATCTGACGGATTTCCAGCCCCGCCGCCGTGGCACTTTCGCTGATGCGCAGCGATAGCGGTTTTTCGGTGTCGACGGGGACGTGGCTGCGCGGTAATGCCCGCTGCAGTTGCGCGGCCAGCCCTGCCTGCTGTTGGTATTGTCGCTCGACAGTTTCCAGCCGCTGCCGGGTTGGTTGCCAGATCAGGCTGAAAGCCACGACCGCCAACAAAAAAGCCCCCGATACCTGCAACAGCCGTTGTTCGCGCGCGGAAATGCGTCGCCATGCCTGCTTCATGCCTCGTCCTCCACGGTGAGGGTGGCTTGCACCCGGTCAGCGGCTTTGTTCGCGCTGTCGAGCCGGACGGGCATGCCTTGTTGTCGTCCGCGTTCCCGCAACTGCTCCAGCTCGGTAAAGCCGCTGGCGGTCAGCTGGATTTTCCAACCTTCGCCTGCTCGAAACTCGATGCGCTGGACCTCGACCGGACTGGCACCGATCACCTGCTCAATCAACTGGAGCAGCCCTGCAATACGGGTGTTTTGCGAATCCACAGGCTGGTTTTGCAGGGCCTTGAGTTGCGCTGCCATATCGACGATGCGGCTTTGCTCCGGGTAAAGCGCCTTGAATCGCTGTTCATTCTGGGTGGCGAGGCGGTGGGCTTCGCTGTCGAGGAAGCGGATCCGCGTCTCGCTGGCACCCCAGGTCAACAGCGCCAGCATCAACAACGCCCACCCGCCGGCACGCCAAGGCAGACGCTTGCCCGGTGGGGCGAATGCGCCTTGCAGCAGATTGATGGCCCGGGTTGGACGGCGGGTCAGGCATTGATCGATGACAGCGGGGGCCTCACGCTCATCCAGCCATTGCATGTCCTTGGGTAATAACGGGGCGAGCAGCGCCAGGTGGTCTTGCGACAATGCCAGGCGCGCAGGCAAGCCTGCCCCCAACAACCAGCGACCGAACCACCATGCGCCGCACGGCTGATCGCCGGACAACACATCAGCATCGACGAACACCCCGCGCACCTCAATACCCGCCTCGCGCAGCAAGTCGAGCACGGCGGCCAACCGTTCGCGACCAATGACAATGACCGGGTAGCAGCCGTCACGATCACGAGCGCCAACACTCAGATGCACCCTCTCCAGCGCTTCACTCAGTTGATCTTCCACGGCGTAGGCTATGGCTTGGGCCTCGGGTTTACGCCGCGCCGGCCATGGCTCGCTGCGTACCCAACTACACATTTCCATGGGCAGTAGCACATCAACCGCCTGCCCCTGCAATGCCGAGGTCGCTTGATTCAGTGGCATCGGCTGGCGTTGACCGACTTGTGACCACAGGACGCAAGGCCAAAGGCTGGATGGCGCGTCGTGCCCTTCGGCGGTCAGGTAAAGCCAAGTGTTCATCGCGGCCTCTCGTGGCTATTCATGGGAAGAAAACGTCGTTGCAGCACCGTCAGTTGTCGAGTCTTGGGGTCGTGCCCGACATCCGTGGCCAGGTGCAGTTCGCCCCCGCCCCGGGTCACCTGCACTCTTATCCGATACCAGCGGCTTTGGGTACCAAGTCCGTGATTGCTCAGGCCCTGCCCGGAGAGCAACGGGTCCTGGCTAAACGCCTGGACGCTCGCCCAGGGCGTTATTGCTGCCTGACTCGCCAGCGCATCAGCGGTCGCGGCGTCCATCTCGCCGAGCGTTCTTAACAGCAGCGCCGGTGCGGTGTTGATGTTCAAGGCCGCGTCGGTGGGCAACAGCGCCACCCAGGGCTCCAGCCGCTGCAGCAGGCGAGCGTCAATGCCAGGCAGCAAGCGCAGCTGGCTCAGTTCCTCCAGCGACCCGACCTGGCTCAGTTGCAGAGGAGGCAGTTCGAGCAGCTCGAGCAGGCGCGCCCAACGGTTGAGGGTGACCTGATCCACCTGCCCCTGGCGCAACAACGCATTGAGATTGAAGCGCCCGGCGAGGTCGTCGATATCGATTCGGATCTGCGCATCTTCAACCTCGAAACCCGGTGCCATGGCCGTCCAGCCTTGAATCCGCTCGACGGGTTTTTTCGCGTCCTGTAACGCGTCGCGCAACAGCAACAACGCCCAGGTTTCCCCGCCCGATGCGAGCTGCCGCAGCTGTATCTGCTGCAACTGTTGCCCGCTGCTTTGCAGCGAAAGGTGATGGCTGCGCAACACGCCACCAATGATCAGCAGTGCCAGGCTCATGACCAGCAATACGCTGATCAACGCAATGCCGCGTTGGCGCCCGTTCATGGCAATGCACCCGGCATCGGCAACACCCGACGAATCGATTCGAAGCGCCCGACCGACACTTGCACTTCCAGCGCCATGGGCGCCTTCGCGTCCTTCCCGGCCGGCCAATGAGCAACCCAGCCGGACTGACTGTCGAACAGGTGCCAGCGCAACTCACGAACGTCTTCGAGCAGTTTTTGCCGCTGCACGAACTCCGTACCTTCGCCCTGGCTTTCGCGCCACAGCACGCCGCCATCGAGTCGATAGGTCAGCGTTTGACGCTCACTGCGCGGTTGGTCCAGAGGATTGCGCCAGTGACTGCGCTGGAACTGCAAAAGCGCCGGTACGAGCACCATCGGCTGTGCGCTGACGTGCAGCAGATCCCGCTCGATCACCGCCACCGCTCGTTGCAGGCTCCTGAGTGCTCGCTCGTGGGCCGTCGTGCCCTGTTGCACTCGCAGCACGCTATCGAACAAGCCCCAACTGGCCAACCCCAGCACGGCGAAGATGGCCATGGCGATGACCAGCTCCAGCAAGGTGAACCCGCGCTGCTTATTCATGAACCGCGAGTATCCAGCCGCTGGCACGATGCAAGGCGTGTGCACTGTTCGCCGGGCTGACCTGAATGTCGACCTGGAGCAAACGCGGATCGCGGGTGGCGCTGATGTGCTGTTGCAGCACCCAGTCACGCTGATCCATAGACACGACCTGTTGTTGCTGACCGGCCGCCAAGCCGGATTGCAGGCGCAATTCGTTCAACCGGTTGTCCGCCAGCCACGCCGCAAACAGTCGCTCCTCAACAGCGCCGCGCTGCTTCACCGCGTATTGACTGGCCGACAGCACGGCTGCCGCCAGTGTCGCGAAGACCGCCAGGGCCACCATGATCTCCAGCAGCGTGAAGCCGCCCATGGACGACAAGGATCGCCGGCTAGTCATCGATCGCCACCTCGCCGATGCCATCGCCGGACAGGCTCAGCCAGGTCCTGTTGCCGGACTCGAATGCCAGCGTGAAGGCACTGGTTTCATCGTTGCTGAGCAACAGCAGCTGTGGCGGTCCTTCGTCAGCGTCCAGCCCTACCACATAGCCGTCCTGCTGCAAACGTACTTGCACGCTCAGGGGCCAGGCAGTCAGTTCATTCACCGGCTCCCACCCGCCAACACCCCGGCGCATCACCCGGTGGCCATCGGTACCCAGCCGCAAGCCATATTCCTGCCCCTCGAACACCGCACGCTCACGCAATTGATGAATCACCTGCACCATCGCTTCGGCTTCCTGCCTGACCTCGCGCGCGGGACTGCCCCCACCGACAAAGCTCACCATGCCCAGCAAGACGCCAACCACGACAATCACGATCATCAGCTCCAATAACGTAAACCCCCGGCAGTGGTAGCCCACGGATCAATGGCCCCAATTGCCGATTTCGGCTGCAAACCCTTCACCGCCTGCTACGCCATCAGCGCCCAGGGAATACAGGTCGTAAGCGCCATCTACCGATCGCACCCCCGGATTGAGGTACTGATAAGGCGTGCTCCACGGGTCGACCGGCATGCTCTTGAGGTAACCCTGAGGGTTCCAGCCCCGTGCCGCGGGCAGTCCGGAGGGACGTTTGACCAACGCTTCCAGGCCTTGCTGGGTCGAGGGGTAATGGGCGTTGTCGAGGCGATACATTTCCAGGGCGGTGGCGATGGCCTGGATATCGATTCTGGCGGCAGTGACCTTGGCTTGATCGGGGCGGCTCATGAACTGTGGCACCACGATAGCCCCCAGCACGCCGATGATGACCACCACCACCATGATTTCGATCAGGGTAAAACCGCGTTGCGCGCGAGAAAGGTTTTTACGGACAGGTTGCATGGATCAATTCACCAATTGGTTGAGGCTGAGAATCGGGAGCAGGATGGCCATGACGATCAGCAGCACGACGCCGCCCATCAGTACAAGCATCGCCGGCTCGAAGAGGCTCACCACCAGCGCAATGCGCGCGGCGAGGCTGTTTTCCTGTTGTTCGGCGGCCCGGGCCAGCATGCGGTCGAGTTCGCCGGCACGTTCGCCGCTGGCGATCATGTGCAGCATCATCGGCGGGATGTCGCCGCTCAGTTCCAGGCCACGGGTCAGCGTTCCGCCTTCGCGGACAGAGCGGGCGACATCGACCATCCGCGCACGAATGGTCAGGTTGCCGATGACCGCGGCGGCAATCTCCAGTGCGTCCACCAACGGCACGGCACTTTTGCCGAGGATTGCCAGGGTGCTGGCAAACCGTGCGGCTTCCATGGCACGCAGCACTTCACCAATGACTGGCGCATTCAGCACCCAACGATGCCAGCGCAGGCGCCACTGCGGCTGCTGCCAGCTCCAGCGCCACAGGCCGAACAGCGTCGCCAGCACGCTGATCAACAACAGGAAATGGTTGCGCAGGCCGTTGCTCATGCCGATCAGCGCCTGGGTCAGCCAGGGCAACGGCTGGCCGCTGTCGACGAAGATCTTCACCACATCCGGCACCACATAACCGAGCAGAAAACCGACGATTGCCAAGCTGGCCAACATCAGGATCAACGGGTACACCAGGGCCATCTGGATCTTTTGCCGCGAGGCCTGGCGGGCCTGGGTGTAGGCCGCCAGTTGCTCCAGCACATGGCCCAGATACCCCGAGCGTTCTCCAGCGGCAACGGTGGCGCGGAACAACTCAGGGAAGGCCCTGGGAAATTGCCCCAGCGCCGAGGCCAGGGCGTGGCCTTCCATCACCCGGCTCCTGACCGCCGAGAGCAAGCCCGCCACCTTGCGCTTTGAGCTCTGCTTCGCCACCGCATCGAGCGCTTCTTCCAGGGGAAGTCCGGCCTGAACCAGCGTTGACAATTGCAACGTCAACAGCGCCAGATCAGCAGCACTCAGGCGCCCACCTCGCGACTGCTTGTCCGCACCGCTGCCAACCCGAACCTCGGTCAACACACGCGGCCACAAGCCGCGCTCACGCAACAACTGTCGCGCATGGCGGGGTCCATCGGCCTCCAGTCGTCCCCTGCAGGACCGTCCCTGGGCGTCGTGGGCGCGGTAGTCGAAGGTCGGCACCGGTCAGTTCTCCTGCGTCACGCGCAGCAATTCATCAAGGCTGGTCAATCCTTCCAGCACCCGCTGGCGCCCGTCCTGGAACAGGCTGCGCGAGACCTTGCGTGTTTCGTCGACGAGGATTTGCTCGCGGGCGCCCTGATGGATCAGCGCCGAGACGGCGGGTGTGACGCTGATCAGTTCGTAAATGCCGATGCGGCCGCGATAGCCGTGCTGGCACTGTTCACAGCCCGAGGCCTTGAACAGGGTGTGCGGCGTGGCGGTGTCGAGCCCCAGGCGCTGGCAGGCTGCCGCGTCGGCGAGGTACGAAACCTTGCAATGGGGGCACAAGGTGCGCAGCAGGCGCTGGGCCAGAATGCCCACCAGCGAGGACGCCAGCAGATAGGCATCGACGCCCATGTCTACCAGCCGCGTGACCGCGCCTGCCGCGCTGTTGGTGTGCAGGGTCGAGAGCACCAGATGCCCGGTCAAGGACGCCTGGACAGCGATCTCGGCGGTTTCGCGGTCACGGATTTCGCCGACCATCACCACGTCCGGGTCCTGGCGCAAAATCGCCCGCAGGCCCCGGGCGAAGGTCATGTCGACTTTCGGATTGACCGGCATCTGACCGACGCCCGGCAGGTGATATTCGATCGGGTCTTCGACCGTCAGGATGTTGCGGGTCTGGTCATTCAGACTGCTCAGCGCGGCGTACAGACTGGTGGTCTTGCCGGAACCGGTCGGCCCGGTCACCAGCAGGATGCCGTGGGGTTTGCCCAACAACTGGTGCAGGGCCGCGAGGGTATCGTCCGGCATACCCAGCCGATGCAGGTCCAGGCGCCCGGCCTGCTTGTCGAGCAGGCGCAGCACCACCCGTTCGCCATGGGCCGAAGGCAGCGTCGAGACCCGCACATCGACTTCATGCCCGGCCAGGCGCAAGGCCATTCGTCCATCCTGGGGCACGCGTTTTTCCGCAATGTCCAGGCGCGCCATGACCTTGATCCGCGACACCAGCAGCGTCGCCAGTTCGCGCTTGGGCCTGAGCATTTCACGCAGTTGACCATCCACCCGCATGCGCACCGACAGGTACTGCTCGAAGGTTTCCAGGTGCACATCCGAGGCATGCTCACGCACCGCTTCACCGAGCAGCGCGTTGATCAGGCGAATGATCGGTGCGTCGCCCTGTTGCTCCAGCAGGTCGGCGGTTTGCGGGACCTGATCGACCAGGCTGAGCAAGTCCAGTTCTTCGTCCAGTCCCTGGGCAACTTGCTCCACCGCACTGTGCCCCTCGCGATAGGCCGCCGCCAGGCGCGAGGCGTACTCATCGGCCCCGACGATTTGAAACGGCAATGCCCGCCCACACACCCGGCGCGCTTCCGCCAATGCAGTGAGCGGCGCATCGACACGCAGGACAAGGCACAGGTCGTCGCCGTCATGCTCGAGTAACACACCAAAACGCCGGGCGAAACCGAAGGGCAATTGTTCGCAGAATTCACCCATGGAATTACTGCGCCTTGCCGCGCAAATCGAACACTGGCGCATCGCTGGCCGGTTCGAACAACCCGCGCGCCTCGGATGGCAGCAACAGCGAGTTGTTTTCCCCTGCCCCTGATTTGCTCAAGTCACGCAGCGCGTTGTAACGCTGCTGGCTGACCTGGGACAGGTCTTCCTTGCTGCGCACGATGGTCGGGCGCAAGAACACCATCAGGTTGCTTTTGGTCTGGGTGTCGCGGCTCCAGCGGAACAACGCGCCGAGGTAGGGAATGTCACGCAGCAGCGGCACGCCGCTTTTCTGGGTGCGCACGCTGTCCCGGATCAGGCCGCCGATCACGATGATTTCGCCATCGTCCGCGAGGATGGTGCTCTTGAGCGCTCGCTTGTTGGTGATCAGGTCCGAGGAGTCGATCCCCGACACTGACGGTGCGATGTCCGACACTTCCTGTTCGACCTCCAGGCGCAACGTCGAGCCTTCGTTGATGTAAGGCTTGATCTTCAGGCTGATGCCGACGTCCTTGCGCTCGACAGTGGTGAACGGATTCTCCCCGCCGTTGCTGTTGGTGGCATAGGAGCCGGTCTTGAACGGCACATTCTGGCCGACGATGATTTCGGCTTCCTGATTGTCCAGGGTCAACAGGCTCGGCGTGGACAGCAGGTTGCTGTGGGTATTGCTGGCCAGGGCTGAAATCAGCGCGCCGAAGCGGTCGCTGCCCAGTTGCAGGATCGCCCCTTCCGGCGCCGATCTTTTCTCGTCGAACTTCAGCCCGCCCACAATCGGAATGTCGGTGCCGGGAAAGTTGATGAAGCCCTTGGCGTCACCCGTGCTGAGGTTCCACTGCACGCCGACGGCCTCGGCGATGTCGCCGGAGATTTCGACGATGGCGGCATGGATCAACACCTGGGCCCGTGGCTGGTCCAGCTGACGCACGATGTTTTCGATGGTCCGCACCTGCGCCGGCTCGGCGATCAGCACCAGCGCGTTCTGGCTTTCGTCGGCCTTGATCATGAAGGTTGCAGCGCCAGATGTGTCCTTAACGCTGCCGACGGCGGATGTCTGCTTTCTGCCCTGCCCCATCGACTCCAGGATCTCGGCCAACTGCTTGGCATCGCTGTGACGCAGGCGAATCACCCGGGCATTGTCGAGCGTCGTGGTGGCCGGCGTATCGAGACCTCGGGCCAGTTCGATCAAGCGCTGGCGAACGACCGGCGGGCCGATGAAAATCAGGCGATTGGTCCTGGTGTCGGCCAGTACCTGTATCGCTGAATCGGCATTGCGCTTGCCCATGGAGGCCTCGATCACCGGCGCGACATCGCCCGCCTGGGCATGCTTGAGCTGAACCACCGCGTGCAGGTTGTTCTGCCCGGAGTCCAGCTCGCGGATCACCCGGGCAATGCGCTTCACATTGGCAGCCGTATCGGTCAGCACCAACGCGTTGGCCGACACCGAAGGGCCGACATAACCATTGGCAGACACCAACGGTCGCACCAGCCCGGCAATATCGGAGGCACTGCTGGTGTTCAAGCCGATGACTTCGGTCACGAACTGCGACGCCGTGGTGGTTTTTACCGTGCCCTGGCCGGCCCGGGTCTTGGCCTCGGCAACCGGGGTGATGAGAATCCGGTCGCCCTCGTCGATCACCGTGAAGTTGTGGGCGTCGAGCACTGAATAGAACAACCGACGCACCCCCTCACGATCGAGGGCCTGCCGGGACATGACGGTGATACGACCGGAGACTTTGGGGTCCAGCACCACGGTGGTTCCCAGAATGCCGGAGATCTCTTCGACGATGTCGCGCAGCTCAGCGTTGTTCATCGCCAGCTGCCATTTTTCTTCAGCGCGAAGCGTGCCCGAAAAGGTTGCAGCCGCCAAAACGGCAAGCAGAAACATGGAGCGCAACCAATGCACACCGACGAAGCTGTTCATGAAATTCATCACTCTGGTTGCCCGGAGAGCGGGCGTAAAAAACGCGTGGTCGTGGTAACCGGTTGAGAATCGACGGATGATTCGAGTCCCTTCAGAAAACGTGCGCCAGAAGGCACGAGCGTTAGCAGCTCTTCTCGCCCCTTGTTCCACAGTGCAACCTGGTGGGTCTCGATACGACGCAGGACGCTGCCGCCAGGCAAGCGCTCACCCACCTGATAGAGACGAGAGCCTTGTGCATTGGCCAGCAGTGCCTTGGATAATCCGTTGCTGACAAAGCTCGCTTGCAAAGTCATCGGCTCGGAGCTGGGCTGCGGTGTGGCCTCCGTCGTCAGGCCGAACACAATGGCAATCGATGCTGTTTCGAGCGGTTCACGTACAGGCACCGGCACTCGGGTTGCAATGTCGGGCGACGGTGAAGCCAGATGCTCGCGAAACTCCATTTCCTGCCACGCCAGAAACACTGCGCCGCCCACTGGCAACGCGAGCCAACAAACGCTGCTCAGGCACGCCCGAAAGCGTTGTCCGGAGAATTTCGAAACCTTCATTTTTAACTCGATACTCAACAGAGGCGCCCGGCTTCAGGCGACCTTTTTGAGGCCACCTGAAGCCAGTTGCGAGGACTTACAACTTGTCCCACGCCATGTGCCAGTGAGCACCAACACCCGGCTCGAAGCCGTTGGCGGTTGGGCTGTACTGCTTGCAGTAACCCGACTCAGGGAACGGCTTGCACTCAAAGACTTCGTCGGTCTTCGGCTGCAACACCTTGGTACCAGCGGTGTAGCCGCTGAAGCCATCAGGGAACACGAAGTCGTATTCGATGCCAGCGCCTTCACCGGTCATCTGGGTGGCCTGAGTATCCTGACGGGTAGTGCGACCATCCAGCGTGGTGCCGACCAGGGTCAGTGTGTGCACGCCCGGGTTGCTACGCACATCCATGGACAGCGAGGTGGAACCACTGGCCACTTGAGCCGACGTGGTGCCAACCGGTTTGTTGTTCTGATCGAACAAGGTGGCTTCGACGTTCATCGGGCGGTTCGAAATCATGCTGAACTCGACCTTGGCCCGGCCTTTATCCAGAACGTATTCGGCTTGCTGCGAGGCCACCGACATGCGGGCAGCGGTGTCTTCCTTCATGTCCAGCTGCACTTCGTAGCGGACTACGCCGCTTTCTTTTTGCGCGTAGAGGCGATTGGTGCCTTTGACCGGGACAACATTGCCGCTCTCGTCACGGATACCGGCGCGAACCAGGGTGTGGGTCTGGTTGACTTTTTCGGCCAGCTTGAACGCCCAGTTTTGCGGTGTGCCTTCCTCGGCGTTATCGATACTGATTTCTACGCTGTAGTCCGGACTCTCACCATTGGCGGTGAACGCGCGGGCCTTGACCTTGTCGCCTATCAGCAACGTGGTCGATGGCGCAATGCTGCCTACAGAGGACCAACCGCCAGGCAGCTCAGGCTCTGCCAAGATGTTCAGATCCGTAGCGTTGTAGAACGCGGCATCGGTATCGCCCACGGTCCAGATGGCCAGGACGACGTGGTGGCCGGATTTGTCAGCTGGAATGGTGCAGTTGTGTTTGTCGCTGTTGGACGGTTTCTGGTTGCCACCGTCGATGGTGCAGAACGGCGTGCTTTCGAAGGTGGCGCGCTTGAGCGATTCATTCGGATTCCAGCCGTTGCGGGTGATGAAATACTCGTGCTTGGTGGCCGGGTGAACCGCGGTGTAACGCCATTGGAAATCGATGTTGCGATCCCTGATTTCCGTCAGGTGCCAACGGGTGGCGAACTGGGCATCCAAGGTTGAGAAACGGGCGTTACCACCGCTGGCAATCTTGCCATCGACCGGTCCTTGCAATGGAGCACCACCGACGCCCGCCGGAAAGCCTTTGAAGGTTTCACCAACACTCTGCGGTTCGAACTGCTCGTCGCCGCAGTTGGTGTTGACCCCTTTCTGGCACAGCAGAGCACGGGACGGTGGCACGTCCAGATAGCCATGGGCGGAAACGGTTTGAGAGGCCAGCATTGCCGATAACAGGACCATCGATGAAGTGCAGGCGGTTAGCGCACTTCTTTTATCAAAAGTTATTTTCATGACGTATTCCAGACTGCTTATCGAAAACAACGCACCTTGCAGGCGGCGATGTTCCCTTCGTTATTGTTCAGAATTGCGCTGAACAGGGGTCTGGAACCTTACGGGGATGACGAAGAGTTCTATGTAGGAGTAATCATCGAACCAGGCGGGAATAGTCTGCGCCTTCGGTTTTCCGACAAAGAAAGGAAACACTCTTACAGGAAGAAACGCTTTATCCGGGCCGTGTTTCTGCAGGAAATAAAAAAGCCTGTCCGGCACGAGGCGGGACAGGCTTCTGTAAAACGGCGCTGACCGTTATTCGTGATATTGCGCCGACAACTCATGCACGGCACGCAGGAATGCACCGGCGTGTTCCGGATCGACTTCCGGCGTGATGCCATGGCCGAGGTTGAACACGTGGCCGCTGCCTTTACCGTAGCTGGCCAGGATGCGCCCGACTTCTGCGCGGATGGCTTCCGGTTTGGCGTAGAGCACGGTCGGGTCCATGTTGCCTTGCAGCGCGACCTTGTCGCCGACACGGGCGCGGGCGTTGCCGATGTCACAAGTCCAGTCCAGACCCAATGCATCAGCACCGGCGTCGGCGATGCTTTCCAGCCACAGGCCACCGTTCTTGGTGAACAGGATCACCGGCACCTTGCGCCCTTCGTGCTCGCGGATCAGGCCGCTGACAATTTTCTTCATGTAGGCCAGGGAGAATTCCTGGTACGCCGCCGCCGACAGGCTGCCGCCCCAACTGTCGAAGATCTGCACCGCTTGGGCACCGGCCATGATCTGGCCGTTGAGGTAGCTGGTGACCGTCTGCGCGAGCTTGTCCAGCAGCAGGTGCAAGGCTTGCGGGTTGTCGTAGAGCATGGTTTTGGTCTTGCGGTAGTCTTTCGACGAGCCGCCTTCGACCATGTAGGTGGCCAGGGTCCATGGGCTGCCGGCAAAGCCGATCAGCGGCACGCGGCCGTTCAGTTCGCGGCGGATGGTGCTGACCGCGTCCATCACGTAACCCAGGTCTTTTTGCGGATCAGGAATCGGCAAGGCTTCGATGTCGGCCAGGGTGCTGACGACTTTCTTGAAGCGCGGACCTTCGCCGGTTTCGAAGTACAGGCCTTGGCCCATGGCATCGGGGATGGTCAGGATGTCGGAAAAGAGGATCGCCGCATCCAGCTGTGGGTAGCGGTCGAGCGGCTGCATCGTGACTTCGCAAGCGAACGCCGGGTTCATGCACAGGCTCATGAAATCGCCGGCCTTGGCACGGCTGGCGCGGTATTCAGGCAGGTAGCGACCGGCCTGACGCATCATCCACACGGGGGTGACGTCTACAGGTTGCTTGAGCAGGGCGCGCAGGAAACGGTCGTTCTTCAGGGCAGTCATGTCGGCATCCGGAAAAAAAGTGAGGGCATTTTCTCAGAGCCGGGCGCAAAAGGCACGGTTGCAGGTCAGCCTTTTGTCTATCCGGTCAATTTGTCGCGGTTAAATGCGGTTTCCGCAACACCGCAAAACCAATGTGGGAGCGGGCTTGCTCGCGAAGAGGTCGTCACATTCAACATAGATGTTGACTGACAAACCGCCTTCGCGAGCAAGCCCGCTCCCACATTTTGACTGCATTCCATTTCTGGAAAGTAGTTACACGCCCAGGTAATCCAGGATCCCTTCCGCCGCATTACGGCCTTCGAAGATCGCCGTCACCACCAGGTCGGAACCGCGCACCATGTCGCCACCGGCGAAGATTTTCGGGTTGCTGGTCTGGTGCTTGTACTGACCTTGTTCCGGCGCCACCACGCGGCCCTGGCTGTCGGTCTGGATCTCGAACTGCTCGAACCACGGCGCCGGGCTTGGGCGGAAACCGAAAGCGATGACCACGGCGTCGGCCGGGATGATCTCTTCGGAGCCCGGGATCGGCTCGGGGCTGCGACGACCACGGGCGTCCGGCTCGCCGAGACGGGTCTCGACCACCTTCACGCCTTCGACCTTGTCTTCACCGACAATGGCGATCGGCTGGCGGTTGTAGAGGAATTTCACGCCTTCTTCCTTGGCGTTCTTCACCTCTTTGCGCGAGCCAGGCATGTTCGCTTCGTCACGACGATAGGCGCAGGTCACCGACTTGGCGCCCTGACGGATCGAGGTGCGGTTGCAGTCCATCGCCGTGTCGCCGCCGCCGAGTACCACGACCTTCTTGCCTTTCATGTCGACGAAATCTTCCGGCGACTTTTCAAAGCCCAGGTTGCGGTTGACGTTGGCGATCAGGAAGTCCAGCGCGTCGTACACGCCCGGCAGGTCTTCCCCGGCAAAGCCGCCCTTCATGTAGGTGTAGGTGCCCATGCCCATGAATACCGCATCGTATTCTTCGAGCAGTTGCTCCATGGTCACGTCCTTGCCGACCTCGGTGTTGAGGCGGAACTCGATGCCCATGCCGCTGAAGACTTCGCGACGATTGCTCAGCACGGTCTTTTCCAGCTTGAACTCGGGGATGCCGAAGGTCAGCAGACCGCCGATTTCCGGGTTCTTGTCGAACACCACCGGGGTCACGCCACCGCGCACCAGCACGTCGGCACAGCCCAGGCCCGCAGGCCCGGCACCGATGATCGCGACACGCTTGCCGGTCGGCTTGACCTTGGACATGTCTGGGCGCCAGCCCATGGCGAACGCGGTGTCGGTGATGTACTTCTCCACCGAGCCGATGGTCACCGCGCCGAAGCCGTCGTTGAGGGTGCAGGCACCCTCGCACAGACGGTCCTGCGGGCACACCCGACCGCAGACTTCCGGCAGGGTGTTGGTCTGGTGCGACAGCTCGGCGGCCTGGAGGATGTTGCCCTCGGCCACCAGTTTCAGCCAGTTGGGAATGAAGTTGTGCACCGGGCACTTCCATTCGCAATACGGGTTACCGCAACCCAGGCAGCGGTGGGCCTGGTCGGCCGACTGCTGGGGTTTGAAGGGTTCGTAGATTTCCACGAACTCTTTCTTGCGTTGACGCAACAGTTTCTTCTTCGGATCCTTGCGCCCGACCTCGATGAACTGGAAGTCATTATTCAGACGTTCAGCCATTTTAAAACCTCATCAAACTCTTCAGGCGCATATCACTGCGGGTTGGCACGGGTGCTGGAAAGCAACGACTTCAGGTTGGCAGCCTTGGGCTTGACCAGCCAGAAACGGCGCACGTAATCATCGAGGTTCTCGGCGAGTTCACGACCCCACTCGCTGTCGGTCTCCTCGACGTACTCGTTCAGCACGCGTTGCAGGTGGCTACGGTAGGCTTCCATCGCCTCGCCGCTGATCCGCTGGATTTCCACCAGTTCGTGGTTGACCCGGTCAACGAAACTGTTGTCCTGGTCGAGCACGTAGGCGAAACCACCGGTCATGCCAGAGCCGAAGTTGTAACCGGTCTTGCCCAATACGCAGACGAAACCACCGGTCATGTACTCGCAACAGTGATCGCCAGTGCCTTCCACGACGGTGTGGGCACCGGAGTTACGCACGGCGAAACGCTCGCCCGCGGTACCAGCGGCGAACAGCTTGCCGCCAGTGGCGCCGTACAGGCAGGTGTTGCCGATGATGGCACTGTCCTGAGTGCGGTAGACGCTGCCCTTCGGCGGAACGATCACCAGCTTGCCGCCGGTCATGCCCTTGCCGACGTAGTCGTTGGCGTCGCCTTCCAGGTACATGTGCAGGCCACCGGCGTTCCACACGCCGAAACTCTGCCCGGCCGTGCCTTTGAAGCGGAACGTGACCGGCGCGTTGGCCATGCCCTGGTTGCCGTGCTTGCGCGCGATTTCGCCGGAGATCCGTGCACCGATGGAACGGTCGCAGTTGCAGATTTCCAGGTCGAATTCGGCACCGCTCAGGTCATTGATCGCCGAGGTTGCCATGGTGACCATTTTCTCGGCCAGCAGGCCTTTGTC
The DNA here is from genome assembly GCF_057839025.1 of Pseudomonas sp. KH_046_1. NCBI lineage: Bacteria > Pseudomonadati > Pseudomonadota > Gammaproteobacteria > Pseudomonadales > Pseudomonadaceae > Pseudomonas > Pseudomonas sp. KH_046_1. Next base: position 463,574 of record NZ_CM174481.1, on the reverse strand, counting down.
GAACGGCGGGTTGCGTTCAACGCCACAGAACTGTGGCTTGTCCGCCGGCACGTGGTCGCTGCCCAGCAAGGGGGTCAGGTCCAGGTGATGCTGCTTGGCGGTCTGGCCTTCGAGGACTTCCAGCAGATCGGTACGGCCGATCAGCTCTTCGAGGGAACGCACGCCCAGCTTGGCCAGCCACTCACGGGTTTCTTCGGCGACGTAGGTGAAGAAATTCACCACCATCTCGACGGTACCGATGTAGTGATCCTTGCGCAGCTTCTCGTTCTGGGTCGCAACGCCGGTGGCGCAGTTGTTCAGGTGGCAGATACGCAGGTATTTGCAGCCCAGGGCGATCATTGGCGCGGTGCCGAAGCCGAAGCTTTCAGCGCCGAGGATGGCCGCCTTGATCACGTCGAGGCCGGTTTTCAGGCCGCCGTCGGTCTGTACCCGGACTTTGCCGCGCAGGTCGTTGCCGCGCAGGGTCTGGTGGGTTTCGGCCAGGCCGAGTTCCCACGGAGCGCCCGCGTATTTGATCGAGGTCAGCGGCGATGCACCGGTACCGCCGTCGTAGCCGGAGATGGTGATCAAGTCCGCGTAGGCCTTGGCTACACCGGCGGCGATGGTGCCGACGCCCGCTTCTGCTACCAGCTTCACCGAGACCAGTGCCTTCGGGTTGACTTGTTTCAGGTCGAAAATCAGCTGCGACAAGTCTTCGATCGAGTAGATGTCGTGGTGCGGCGGTGGCGAAATCAGGGTCACGCCCGGCACTGCGTAACGCAGCTTGGCGATCAGACCGTTGACCTTGCCGCCTGGCAGTTGACCGCCTTCGCCGGGCTTGGCGCCCTGGGCGACCTTGATCTGCAGCACTTCAGCGTTGACCAGGTATTCCGGGGTCACACCGAAACGGCCGGTGGCAACCTGCTTGATTTTCGAGCTCTTGATGGTGCCGTAGCGCGCCGGGTCTTCGCCGCCTTCACCGGAGTTGGAACGCGCACCGAGGCGGTTCATGGCTTCGGCCAGGGCTTCGTGAGCTTCCGGCGACAGAGCGCCCAGGGAGATACCGGCGGAGTCGAAGCGCTTGAGCACCGATTCCAGCGGTTCGATCTCGCTGATATCCAATGGAGTGTCGAGGGTTTTGACTTTCAGCAGGTCGCGGATCATCGACACCGGGCGGTTATCCACCAGCGAGGTGTATTCCTTGAACTTGCTGTAGTCGCCCTGCTGCACAGCGGCTTGCAGGGTGTTGACCACGTCCGGGTTGTACGCGTGATATTCGCCACCGTGGACGAACTTCAGCAAACCACCTTGCTGGATCGGCTTGCGCGGGCTCCAGGCTTCGGTAGCGAGTGCTTTCTGCTCGGCTTCGATGTCGACGAAACGCGCACCCTTGATGCGGCTTGGCACGCCACGGAAGCTCAGGTTGCAGACTTCCTCGGACAGGCCGATGGCTTCGAACAACTGCGCACCACGGTACGAAGTGATGGTCGAAATGCCCATCTTCGACAGGATCTTGAGCAAGCCTTTGGTGATGCCTTTACGGTAGTTTTTGAACACCTCGTAGAGGTCGCCCAGTACTTCACCGGTACGGATCAGGTCGCCCAGCACTTCGTAGGCCAGGAACGGATAGACGGCAGAGGCTCCGAAACCGATCAACACGGCGAAGTGATGCGGATCGCGAGCGGTCGCGGTTTCCACCAGGATGTTGGAGTCGCAACGCAGGCCTTTTTCAGTCAGGCGATGGTGCACCGCGCCGGTGGCCAGCGAAGCATGGATCGGCAACTTGCCCGGGGCAATGTGACGGTCACTCAGCACGACCTGGGTACGACCAGAACGCACGGCTTCTTCAGCCTGATCGGCCACGTTGCGGATCGCCGCTTCGAGACCGACGCTTTCGTCGTAGTTCAGATCGATGATCGCGCGTTCGAAGCCCGGACGATCGAGGTTCATCAGCGAGCGCCACTTGGCCGGGGAAATGACCGGCGAGCTGAGGATCACGCGCGAGGCGTGTTCCGGCGACTCCTGGAAGATGTTGCGCTCGGCACCGAGGCAGATCTCCAGCGACATGACGATGGCTTCACGCAGCGGATCGATCGGCGGGTTGGTCACCTGGGCGAACTGCTGGCGGAAATAGTCGTACGGCGTGCGCACGCGCTGGGACAGCACGGCCATCGGCGTATCGTCGCCCATCGAGCCCACGGCTTCGTAGCCCTGTTCGCCGAGTGGACGCAACACCTGGTCGCGCTCTTCGAACGTGACCTGGTACATCTTCATGTATTGCTTGAGCTGATCGACGTCGTAGAACGCCGAACCGTGGTCGTTGTCTTCCATGGTCGCCTGGATGCGCAGGGCATTCTTGCGCAGCCATTGCTTGTACGGATGACGGGACTTCAGGCGGTTGTCGATCGCATCGGTGTCGAGGATCTGACCGGTTTCGGTGTCCACGGCAAAGATCTGGCCAGGTCCCACACGGCCCTTGGCGATCACGTCTTCAGGCTGGTAGTTCCAGACACCGATTTCCGAAGCCAGGGTGATGAAACCGTTCTTGGTGGTGACCCAACGCGCCGGACGCAGACCGTTACGGTCGAGCAGGCACACCGCGTAACGACCGTCGGTCATTACCACGCCGGCCGGGCCGTCCCACGGTTCCATGTGCATTGAGTTGTATTCGTAGAACGCACGCAGATCCGGGTCCATGGTCTCGACGTTCTGCCACGCAGGCGGAATGATCATCCGCACGCCGCGGAACAGGTCGATGCCACCGGTGACCATCAACTCGAGCATGTTGTCCATGCTCGAGGAGTCGGAACCCACGCGGTTGACCAGCGGGCCCAGTTCTTCCAGGTCCATCAGATCGTTGGTGAACTTGGTGCGACGGGCCACGGCCCAGTTGCGGTTGCCGGTGATGGTGTTGATCTCGCCGTTGTGCGCCAGGAAGCGGAACGGTTGAGCCAGCGGCCATTTCGGCAGGGTGTTGGTGGAGAAACGCTGGTGGAACACGCAAATCGAAGTTTGCAGGCGCTCATCGCTCAGGTCCGGATAGAAGGCGGTCAAGTCCGCCGGCATCATCAGGCCTTTGTAAATGATGGTCTTGTGCGAAAAGCTGCAGACGTAGTGGTCGGTGTCGGCGGCGTTGGCCACGGACGAGCGACGACGGGAGGTGAACAGCTTGACGGCCATGTCCTGATCGCTCAGGCCTTCACCGCCGATGAACACCTGCTCGATCTGCGGCAGGCGCTCAAGGGCCAGGCGGCCGAGGACGCTGGTGTCGATCGGCACTTTGCGCCAGCCGACCAGTTGCAGACCGGCAGCCAGGATCTCGCGGTTCATGTTCTCGCGAGCGGCTTCGGCTTTGACCGGGTCCTGGTTGAAGAAGACCATGCCCACAGCGTATTGCTTGGGCATTTCGACGCCGAAGGTTTCCTGGGCGATGGCTCGCAGGAACACGTCCGGCTTTTGAATCAGCAGACCGCAACCGTCACCGGTCTTGCCGTCGGCATTAATCCCACCGCGGTGGGTCATGCAGGTCAGGGCCTCGATGGCCGTTTGCAAAAGGGTATGACTGGGCTCGCCCTGCATATGGGCTATCAGGCCGAAACCGCAGTTATCCTTGAATTCATCTGGTTGGTACAGACCTGCTTTCATAGACACTTTCTCACCAGGCTGCCTCTTTACGAGGCAAATTTCTTTTCAATTCAACCACTTGCCATCCGCGCCGAACGTACGCCAGCTTTGCGGGAGCAAAAGGGAGGTCATTGTACACACCGACACTTGGCCCCACAAATTTGACGACGAAATGTCGCAAATCTATGTCGCATTTGTGAAAGGTTTAAAGCGATCTGCTGTGCTAGTCAAAACTTTTTTTAATTTTGACCGCTACGACTCAAAAGCTACTATGACGCAGACACCACAAGGCACGCAGCCCGGAAGGCGGCGCGCACTTGTAGAAATTTTGAGGTGCTTGGAGAGGCGGCCTGGGTAAGGCCGCCGAATCTTCAGCGAGTTGTTGCCAGTTCCTGTTGGACGCTGGCGACAGTGCGAGGCCAAGGTTTACCAGCCTGAACCTTCGCTGGCAAGGCCTTGATGGCGGTTACGGCTGCATCGCGGCTGGCGAAGTTACCGTAGGTGATGACGTAAAGCGGCTTGCCGTTGAGGACTTTCTTGAAGTAACGGTACTCGCCGCCCTGCTCTTTGACGAAGTTTTGTGCGGACGCTTCGGAGCTGGTGCCGAGGATTTGCACCACGTAGTTACCCGGTGCCTGACCGGCGTACCAGGTGCCGCCTGCAGCCTTGGCCGCCGGAGCCGGTTTCTCGGCAGGCTTGGCCGCCGCAGCAACGGCTGGCTTGGCTGGGGCTGGAGCAGGTTTGACCACTGGAGCAGGCGCTGGCTTGGCGGTGGCGACCTGAGTCGGCGCAGGCACCGGCTTGGCCGCTGGCGTTGGCGCAGGGCCGGCAGGAACGCCCACAGGCGGCGCAGTGGTGGTTACCGTCGGCGGTGTGGCGCTGGAGCCCTCAACCGGCACGCCGTCGTCGCCCTCGGTAATGCCACCCGCGGCTTCAGCCAGCGGACCGCGCATGACCGGTTGCGAGTTACCGACCAACGGCAATGGCATCGGCTGCGTGTTGCCGGCGAATTCGACGGCCGGAGCACCACCATTTGCTGTTGGCTGCCCCTGACCAAGCGGCAATTGCGCCTGTTCGTTGGCCGGTGCACCTGTGGTCGGTGCCTTGTTGCGACCCGGCATCAACCAGGCGGCAGCTACCGCGACCACGACGACGGCGGAAATCGCCAATACGTGTTTCTTCGGCATATTGAACCCCATTTTTGGACGCTTCACCGCTGAGCGGCTGGCAATCATGGCTTCGATCATTGCATCGCGGGCAACCTGGTTGATGTTGCCAGGCCAACCGTCGGAGCTTTCGTGAATATCAGAGATCTGATCCGCGGTGAAAAGTTCGATCCCCCGACCTGCCCCCTCAAGCCGTTGATCCAGATATTCGCGGGTCTCTTCTTCGGTGTAGGGCTGCAACTCGATGACGTGAAAACGCTCTTCCTCAAGGTGCAAAGCATCAAGCTGAGCGATCAGCGACGACTCGCCGAACAGGAACACATGGGGTCGCCCTTCCGGCGCACCAGCAGCCAGGGCCATCAAGGCTTCGAGCGCAGATTCGTCGAGCTGCTCGGCATCATCCACCAGCAAATAGACTTCCTGACCGGTAAGCGCAAGCTGCACCACCTGACCCAGGATCGTGTCGATCTCGGCGTGGGCCACGTTCAGCGCCTGGGCGACCTGGCGCAGGATGCCCGCCGCATCACCGGCACCACGGGCGGAAACCACCACACTCTGTACCGATTGCTTATTGGTGCTGGCCACCAGGGCCTGGCGCAGCAGAGTCTTGCCACTGCCCTGAGGGCCAGTGACCACCAGCAACAACTGGCTATAACGCGCCAGGTGATGCAGTTGCCCCAGCACGGGTTTGCGCTGGGCCGGGAAAAATTTGAAGCCAGGCACCCGTGGAGCAAAAGGGTCATGACTCAACTGGTAATGGCCGAGGAAAGCCTCGTCGGCATGCAAACTAGTCATCGTGTTCTTATTAACCTTTAAGCTGGGCCAGGGCGCGGTAGTCTGCCCCCAGCGTGGCCTGTAGAACCTCTTTCGGATAATCGTCGGTCACCACCGCTTCACCCATGTGGCGCAGCAGCACCAGGCGCAAACGACCGTCGATCACTTTTTTATCAATGGACATATGTTCGAGGAAATCGGCTTCTGTCATCTCTTGCGGCGGAATGACCGGCAGCCCCGCACGTTGGAACAGACGAATGCCGCGATCACGTTCCTGCTCGCTGATCCAGCCCAGTCGCGTGGACATTTCCAGCGCCATTACAGTGCCAGCAGCCACCGCCTCACCATGAAGCCATACACCATAGCCCATGTGGGTTTCGATGGCGTGGCCAAACGTGTGGCCCAGGTTCAATGTGGCACGAACGCCCGTCTCTTTCTCATCGGCACCGACCACCGCCGCCTTGGCCGCGCAGGAGCGCTCGATGGCATAGGTCAGGGCTTGCTGATCCAGACTGCGCAGGCGATCAACGTTGTCTTCGAGCCAGGTCAGGAACGGCTCATCGCAGATCAGCCCGTACTTGATGACTTCGGCCAGCCCGGCGGACAGTTCGCGCGCCGGCAGGGTATTGAGGCTGGCGGTATCGATCAGCACCACGTTCGGCTGATAGAAGGCGCCGACCATGTTCTTGCCCAGCGGATGGTTGATCCCGGTCTTGCCACCCACCGAGGAGTCGACCTGCGACAGCAGCGTGGTCGGAACCTGGATAAAATCGACGCCGCGCTGGTAGCAGGCGGCGGCAAAGCCGGCCATGTCACCGATCACACCGCCACCGAGGGCGATCACCGTGGTGCGGCGGTCATGCCGGGCGGTCAGCAGACCATCGAAAATCAGTTGCAGGGTTTCCCAGGTCTTGAAGGCTTCGCCGTCGGGCAGTACCACGGAAATCACCGAGAACTGCGCCAGGCTGCGGGTCAGACGCTCGAGATAGAGCGGCGCAACAGTCTCGTTGGAGATGATCGCTACTTGCCGTCCGCGAATGTGCGGGGCCAGCAGTTCGGGCTGATCCAACAAACCTTCGCCAATATGAATCGGGTAGCTGCGCTCGCCTAGATCGACCTTGAGTGTCTGCATGTGTCCCCACAGTGAAGATGGAATCAGGCGTTCTGCCTTGAGTTAACGAATATCCACGGCCTCTGCTGGTGTGACGCCGTTCGGTAGCCATCCGCCACAACCTTGAGCGGTCATGGAGGGACGCCGAGGATAGCGCATTTCGCGCGGCGCTTTAACGGGGTGGCAACTGCTGCAAGCGCTCTAGAATGTCGAGTACGACCATTCGTGGCGGGCGCTCATCGGTTTCGACCACCAGGTCGGCAATTTCCCGATAAAGCGGATCGCGGATCGCCAACAGATCCCGAAGGGTCTTGGCCGGGTCGGCGGTACGCAACAATGGCCGATTGCGGTCGCGGGACGTGCGGCCGACCTGCTGCTCGACCGACGCATGCAGATAAACCACCCGCCCACCGGCATGCAGTGCCCGACGATTGGCTTCGCGCATGACCGCGCCCCCGCCTGTCGCCAGCACCACACCGTTGCAAGCGCACAGCTCGGCAATCATTGCCTGCTCGCGATCACGAAAGCCCGGTTCGCCTTCTTTATCGAAGATCCAAGGGATATTGGCGCCCGTGCGCAATTCAATTTCCTTATCGGAATCTTTGAATGGCAGGCGCAGCTCTTTGGCCAGCAACCGGCCGATGGTGCTTTTTCCAGCACCCATCGGTCCAACAAGAATCAAATTTCGCACAGAATCAATGACTCACAGCAATCGCCTGATTATTCATGATACGCGGAGTGAGGAATACCAACAGCTCGGATTTTTTCTCCGAAACCACATCACGCCGGAAAAGGCGGCCAAGATACGGCACATCGCCAAGAAATGGCACCTTATCTACAACCTTGCTCTGAGTATTTGAGAAAACACCGCCAATGACGATGGTCTCGCCATCGTTGACCAGGACCTTGGCGTTGACTTCGTTTTTCTTGATGGGCGGTACATCCTGGACCTTGTTCAGGAAGTCCGGTTCGTCCTTGGTGACCTTGACCTCCATGATGATCCGGTTGTCGGGCGTGATCTGCGGCGTCACCTCCAGCGACAGCGAAGCCTCCTTGAACGACACCGAAGTCGCGCCGCTGGAACTGGCTTCCTGATAAGGAATCTCGGTGCCCTTGAGGATTTTCGCGGTTTCCTTGTCAGAGGTGACCACCTTGGGCTGTGAGACGATTTCCCCGTTACCGGTTTTCTCCATCGCCGTCAGTTCCAGGTCCAGCAAGACGTTATCGGTGATGAACGCGATGCCGATTCCCGAGGTGTTGTTGGCTACGCCCATGTCGACGAACGGTGAGTTGGTGCTGGTACTGCCGGGCGTGCCGATGGTCGATGACCCATTCAGTCCATTGCTGACGCCGGAGGTGTTCCAGTTGCCCTTGTTCTGTATCGAACCGCCCCAGCGCACGCCGAGGCTTTTGTCATAGTCGACGTTGGCTTCGACAATGCGCGCCTCGATCATCACCTGACGCACCGGGATATCCAGCTGCGTGACGATCCTGCGCAGCTCGTCCAGCCGGTCCTGGGTCTGATAGGCAATGATGTTGTTGGTGCGCTCATCGACGGTGATCGACCCCCGTTCGTCGGGTTTCGCTTCGGCACTGGTCACCGACTGGAAGAGCTTGGCGATGTCCGCCGCCTTGGCGTAATTGACCTGCAACAGCTCCCGACGCAACGGCGCCAGATCGGCAATCTGCTTCTGTGATTCGAGCTCCTGACGCTCACGGGCAGCAATTTCATCGGCCGGCGCAACAAGCAGGACATTGCCGACCTTGCGCTTGTCCAGCCCCTTGGTTTTCAGCACCAGATCCAGCGCCTGATCCCACGGAACGTTCTGCAAGCGCAGGGTAATTCCCCCCTGAACCGTGTCGCTGGCCACCAGATTGAGGTTGGTGAAATCGGCGATCAGTTGCAGCACCGAGCGCACATCGATGTCCTGGAAATTCAGCGACAGCTTCTCGCCGCTATAGGCCTGTTGCCCGGCATTGCGCTTTTGCAGCTCGTCGACCGTCGCCGGGCGAACGCTGACCGTGAGCTTATTGTCAGTCTGATAGGTCGAGTAATCGAACGTGCCGCCGGGCTCAATGCTGATGACGGCTCGATCGCCGCTCGCGCTGGCATTGACGAACTGCACGGGTGTGGCGAAATCCTTCACGTCCAGACGCACGCGCAACGGCTCGGGCAATCGGGTTTTGGCAAAGCCGACGATGATCTTGCCGTCGCGCTCTTGTATGTCGGGCGCAATCGATGGATCCGACAAGTCGATCACCACGTTGCCTTCGCCCTGGGTTCCCCGCTGGAAATCCACACCCCGAATGGCCTTGCCTGTCGTCGCGGCGGCTCGTGCCGGAACCGGCGTCGCTGTGGCAGCCGGCCTGGATGTCGACGGCTTGACTCCCTGCCCGACAACTACCAGCAAATTGTTGCCTTCAATTCGCGACTCATACGGGGCCGGCTGGGTCAGGTTGATGATCAACCGCGTACGGTCCCGGGCTTCCACTACCGTCGCACTGCGGGCATTTCCATTGCCGAGATCGCGAGTCTTGCTGGCCAGCTGACTGGCGACACCCGGTAAATCCAGGGCAATCCGGGCCGGCGAATCCGTCGTGTAGCCGCGGGGCACCGGGGGCGGCGCATCGAACGACAACTTCAACTCGACACGGTCACCCGGCAGCGCAGCGACATCCAGCGCCTTGAGATTGGCCGCTTGTACCATCGGCGACAACAACGCTATCCATAGCGAAAGGCCGACGGTGGAAAGAATCCTGTTCATTATTGGAGTTCCACTATGAGTGCTCTTTCAAGGAAATGGTCCGGGGACGCTCCAGCCACGCGCCCTGACCATCAGGGACAATTTCAACCACATCGACTTGAGAGCCGCTGATCGCAACGATCCGTCCGTCGTTACGCCCCAGGTAATCGCCGACTTTCAGCCGGTGCACCCCACCCGCCCCGCGCAGCAGGGCATAGGAGCCCGTTGCATTGGAAAGGGTGCCGACCATTTCAAACTGCTCGATGTTGAAGCCTTCGAGGTATTGCCTGACCCGTCCCGGGTCGGGTTTGACGTTACGTGAGCCCCTGCGTTGAGCCGCCAGATCAGTGCTGATCTGCGGTGAGAACGGGCTGCGCAGATTCGCCGCGTTGTAAGTGAATGCCGGGTAAGACCGGAATACCGGCGTTGTTTCAATCCTCCCCGGCCCATGCAGGCGCATTTCGTTCATGTACGCATCCAGATCGGTGTAGTCATCGCCTGCGCCACAACCGGACAGGGCAGACAGCAACACCACCACCGAAAAACAATGTGCCGGGCTCATTGATGCTGTCCCTTGTCGCTGTAGCGGTAGGTCTTGGCGAGGATGGTCAAGCGCAGCTTCGGACCACCTTCGGGGCTGACGGGCGCAAGATCGAAATCGTGCAAGGTGACGATTCGCGGCAACCCGGCCACACCACTGACGAAGGTAGCCAGGTCGTGGTAATCCCCGGTGACCGTGATCTGGATCGGCAATTCGATGTAGAACGGCTGGGCGACCTCCGGCAGCAACTTGATCTCTTCGAACTCCAGGCCACTGCCCAGGCCCGTACGCGTGATGTCTTCCAGCAAGCCGGGCACTTCGGTGTCGCCGGGCAGTTGCCGCAACAGCACGCCGAAGGCGTTCTCCATTTCCTTCAACTGCTGGGTGTAGAGATCCAGATTCGCCGCCATGCGGGCTTTGTCGGCGAACTGTTCCTTGAGTGTCGACTCTTCCTCGCGCTTGAGATCGAGCTGGCTCACAAGGTCGCGACTGGAAAAGTTGTAGCCCAGGGCCAGCACCAGAAACATGAGCAACCCGGCCACCAGAAACTTGATCGCCGGCGGCCAGGAACCCATGTTGCTGGTATCCAGATCATTGATGTCGATCTTGCGCAGCCCTTCGAACCATTCGGACGGACTCATTTGCCCCCCTCCGGCGTTGCGGGCTGAGTCTGGCGAACGGTCAACTGGAAGACGTTGGCCTGCACCACCTGGCCGGCAGCTGTGGCCTTGACTTCGGTCAGGCTCGGCGCATCGAACCAGTCTGATGCCTCGAGGTTGCGCATCAAGTCTGAAACACGGTTGTTGGATTGCGCAGCGCCGGTGATGGACAAGGTCTTTGCGGTCATTTTCACTTCGGTGAAATACACGCCGTCGGGCAGGGCTCGCGCCAATTGGTCAAATATTCGCCCGCTGATTTGGCGATTGCCTTGCAAGTCCTGGATGATGCGCATGCGCTCGACCAGTTGCTGGCGGCGCGCCTTGAGATCATTGATCTGCTTGATCCGCTCATCGACCACGGCGACTTGCTTGCCGATGTAATCGTTACGGGCGACCTGCCGGTCGATGGCACCGCTGATGGCCTGGTTCGCGACCAGCACCGCGCCCATCGTGCCCACCATCACGGCCACCAGGACCAGCAGGAAGCGCTTGCGACGGACTTCACGCCGCTCCTCACGCCAAGGTAAAAGGTTGATCCGTGCCATCAGTCGAAGCTCCTGAGGGCCAGACCACAGGCGATCATCAACGCCGGGGCATCACTCGCCAGGGCAGCACTATTGACCTTGCTGCCCAGAGTCATTTTGCAAAAAGGATTCGCGACCTGGGTCGGCGTACCCAATTGCTGCTCGATCAAACGGTCCAGCCCCGGGATCGACGCGGTACCGCCGGCCAGCAGGACATGGTCGACGGCGCTGTATTGGCCTGAGGCAAAGAAGAATTGCAACGAACGCGACACCTGCTGCACAAGTGCCTCTCGAAATGGCTGCAAGACCTCAGCGGCATAGTCATCCGGCAGACCGCCCTTCTTTTGCGCCAGCCCCGCCTGCTCCAGCGTCAGGCCATAGCGACGCTGGATTTCTTCGGTCAGTTGCCGACCGCCGAACAGTTGTTCGCGGGTGTAGATAATCCGCCCGTTGTGCAGCACGCTCAGGGTGGTCATGGTGGCGCCGATGTCCACCACTGCGACCGTCGAAGGCTTCCCGGAAACCGCGAGCCGACTGGCCAGCAATTCGAATGAACGCTCCAGCGCGTAGGCCTCCACATCAACCACGCGGGCGGTCAGCCCCGCCAGGGCCAGGGCGGCCTCGCGGACTTCGACGTTTTCCTTGCGACAAGCGGCGAGCAGCACGTTGACGCGCTCCGAATTGCGCCCGGAGGTGCCCTGGACTTCAAAGTCGATCGCGACTTCATCCAGGGGATAAGGAATGTACTGATCAGCCTCGATCTTCAACTGGCTTTCCATCTCGTCCTCGGAAAGACCGGCATCCATCTCGATGGTCTTGGTGATCACCGCTGAGCCCGCCACGGCCACGGCCACGTTCTTGAGGCCGGTTCTGGCCTTGGCCAGCGCGCGCGCGAGGGCCAGCCCCACGCCTTCAAGCTCAGCGATATTCTTTTCGATCACCGCGCCGACCGGCAACGGCTCGACCGCATAGGCCTCAACTCGAAAACGCTCACCCTGACGGCTCAACTCAAGAAGTTTCACCGAGGTAGAGCTGATGTCGATTCCCAGGAGCGTATTGGATTTTTTGTTGAAGAGTCCTAGCACTACCAATTCCCTATGACTTTCCGTGAGTTACGGACTCTGCAATATCCATTGCGTTCAATCCACCCGTCTTGACAGCAGCGCCAATGACGCTCCCGATCAGAAAAATGCTTATAATGCCCAACGTTTTTTTTCCGCATTTGCTCAAGCGCAGGTCGTTCTCATTTAGCCTGAACCCTGTTGCCCAATTCATTTTTACCCTGGATATCCAAAAGCCTTGATTCGTCTGCTGAAGTTTTTCGGTTGGTCCATCGTCGCGGTTTTCTGCGGACTCCTTCTGGGTCTGAGCGGGGCGTACCTTTACCTTAGTCCCGGACTACCGTCCGTGGAGGCGCTGAGAAGCATCCAGTTGCAGATCCCTTTGCGGGTCTACAGCAGCGATAACAAGTTGATCGCAGAGTTCGGCGAAATGCGCCGCACACCGATCCGTTTCGCCGACATTCCCCCCAACTTCATCAATGCGTTACTAAGTGCTGAAGACGACAATTTCGCCAACCACTACGGCGTCGATCCGAGCAGCCTGATGCGTGCCGCGACACAGCTGATCAAAAGCGGACACATCCAGTCCGGCGGCAGCACGATCACCATGCAGGTGGCAAAGAACTTCTTCCTGACCAGCGAACGCAGCTTTTCGCGCAAGACCACCGAGATCCTGCTGGCCCTGCAGATCGAACAGCAACTGACCAAGGACGAGATCCTCGAGCTGTACGTCAACAAGATCTATCTGGGTAACCGTGCCTACGGCATCGAGGCGGCGGCACAGGTCTATTACGGCAAATCGATCCGCGATGTCAGCCTGGCGCAGATGGCGATGATCGCCGGCCTGCCCAAGGCGCCGTCGCGTTTCAACCCGCTGGCCAATCCGGCGCGCAGCAAGGAGCGTCGTGACTGGATCCTGGGACGCATGTACAAGCTCGGAAAAATCAGCGAGGCCGACTACAACACTGCGGTCAACGAGCCGCTGAACGCCAGCTATCACGTGCCGACCCCGGAAGTGAACGCCCCGTACATCGCCGAAATGGCCCGTGCCGAAATGGTCGGGCGTTATGGCAGCGAGGCGTATACCGAAGGCTTCCGCGTCACCACCACGGTGCCGAGCGACCTCCAGGAACTGGCCAACACTGCGGTCCATGAAGGCCTGATGACCTACGATCAGCGCCACGGCTATCGCGGGCCAGAGTCGCGGCTGCCGGGCAAGACTCGCGAAGCCTGGGCCACCGAACTGACCAAACAACGCACCATCAGTGGCCTGGAACCGGCCATCGTGACCCAGGTCGACAAGAACGGCCTGCAAGTGCTGACCCGCACCGGCCAGGAACACGTGAACTGGGACACCATGAAGTGGGCCCGGCCGTTCCTGAATACCAACAGCATGGGCGCCAACCCGAAACAACCCTCGGACGTGGCCCAGGTCGGCGATCTGATTCGCGTGCAGCGTCAGCCGGACAATTCGCTGAAGTTCAGCCAGATCCCGCAGGCCCAGGGCGCGCTGGTATCCCTGGATCCGCAGAACGGCGCCATTCGTTCGCTGGTCGGCGGTTTCGCCTTCGAGCAGAGCAACTACAACCGCGCATTGCAGGCCAAGCGCCAGCCGGGTTCGAGCTTCAAACCCTTCGTCTACGCCGCTGCACTGGATAGCGGCTACACCGCCTCCAGCCTGGTGAACGACGCACCGATCGTGTTCGTCGACGAGTACCTGGACAAGGTCTGGCGGCCGAAGAACGACACCAACACCTTCCTCGGCCCGATCCGCCTGCGTGAAGCGCTGTACAAGTCGCGCAACCTGGTATCGATCCGCCTGCTGCAAGCGATGGGCGTTGGCAAGACCATCGACTACATCACGCGTTTCGGCTTCAACAAACAGGACCTGCCACCCAACCTGTCCCTGGCGCTGGGCACCGCGACCCTGACGCCAATGGAAATCGCCACTGGCTGGAGTACCTTCGCCAACGGCGGCTACAAGATCACCCCGTACATCATCGACAAGATCGAAAGCCGCAACGGCGACACACTGTTCGTCGCCAACCCGCGGAGCGTGCCTCAGGGCGGTGCGGCCAGCGATGGCATTGCCGTGCCCGCCCCTCAAGCCTTCACGGTCAACGCAACGCCAGGCGAAGCCCCGGGCGCTACGCAGGCGCCACAAGCTCCCGCCGTGGCCGAACGCATCGTTGACGGGCGCACCACGTACATCCTCAACAGCATGCTTGAGGACGTGATCAAGCTCGGTACCGGTCGCCGCGCACTGGCCTTGGGCCGCCCTGACATTGCCGGCAAGACCGGTACGACCAACGAATCCAAGGACGCCTGGTTCTCCGGTTACAACGCCGATTACGTGACCACCGTGTGGACCGGTTTCGATCAGCCGGAAAGCCTGGGTCGCAAGGAGTTCGGTGGCACCGTCGCGCTGCCGATCTGGATGAACTACATGGGCGCCGCGCTCAAAGGCAAACCGCCGCATACGCAACAGGAGCCGGAAGGCATCCTCAGCCTGCGAGTCGACCCGATCAGCGGCCGCGCAGCCAGCCCGGGCACGCCGGGGGCCTACTTCGAACTGTTCAAGGTGGAAGATACGCCACCGTCGGGGAACGAACTGGGCAACGGCTTGGCACCTGGCAGCCCGCTGCCAGCGGATGAAGCGGCGCCGATCGATTTGTTCTGATTGCCGCAGCACTGAAAAGCCCCGCCTTCGAAAGAAGTGCGGGGCTTTTTTTGCCTGCCGGTTTTGATGTTGTCTGGTCCGGCCTCTTCGCGGGCAAGCCCGCTCCCACATTGGGCGATGGCGAGCACAGGTTTTATGTACGCTTCTAACCCTGTGGGAGCGGGCTTGCTCGCGAAGAGGCCCTCACAGGCGGCACAAAACTGTCAGGTACAAAAAAGCCCCGACTCTCACAAGCCGGGGCTTTTCGCTGAAGCGCTACAAGGGCTTAGCCGTTGAACACGTCATCCACGCTTTTGAGCGGGTAGTTCTTCGGATACGGCAGGGTCGCCACACCGGTCTCGATCGCGGCTTTAGCCACGGCATCGGAGATCAGGGTGATCAGACGGGCATCCATTGGCTTCGGAATGATGTACTCACGACCGAATTCCAGCTTGATGCCGCCGTAGGCGTCACACACTTCCTGAGGTACTGGCAGCTTGGCCAGTTCACGCAGGGCGTTGGCCGCAGCCACTTTCATTTCTTCGTTGATGCGCTTGGCGCGAACGTCCAGGGCACCACGGAAGATGAACGGGAAGCCCAGTACGTTGTTGACCTGGTTCGGGTAGTCGGAACGACCGGTGGCCATGATCACGTCGTTACGGGTGGCGTGCGCCAGTTCCGGGGAGATTTCCGGATCCGGGTTGGAGCAGGCGAACACGATCGGGTTAGGCGCCATCGACAACAGGCCTTCAGCGCTCAGCAGGTTCGGGCCGGACAGGCCAACGAACACGTCAGCGCCTTGCAGGGCGTCAGCCAGGGTGCGCTTGTCGGTCGCGTGAGCGAACACAGCCTTGTACTGGTTCAGGTCGTCACGGCCGGAGTGGATCACGCCGGTACGGTCGACCATGTAGATGTTTTCGATGTTGGCGCCCATGCTCACCAGCAACTTCATGCAGGAGATAGCGGCAGCGCCGGCACCCAGGCAGACGATCTTGGCTTCCGGCAGGGTTTTGCCAGCGATTTCCAGGGCGTTGATCATGCCGGCCGCGGTCACGATAGCGGTGCCGTGCTGGTCATCGTGGAATACCGGGATATCGCACTGCTCGATCAGAGCGCGTTCGATTTCAAAGCACTCTGGTGCCTTGATGTCTTCCAGGTTGATGCCACCGAAGGTGATGGAGATGCGCTTGACGGTGTCGATGAAGGCTTGCGGGCTTTCGGAGTCGACTTCGATGTCGAAAACGTCGATGCCGGCGAAGCGCTTGAACAGCACGCCTTTACCTTCCATCACTGGCTTGGAAGCCAACGGGCCGAGGTTACCCAGGCCGAGAATCGCGGTGCCATCGGAAATGACTGCAACCAGGTTGCCTTTGCCGGTGTACTTGTAGGCCAGTTCAGGATCGCGGGCGATCTCGCGTACTGGTTCGGCTACGCCCGGGCTGTACGCCAGCGACAGGTCGCGAGCGGTAGCAGTGGCCTTGGTGAGCTCGACACTCAGCTTCCCTGGACGAGGATTGGCGTGATATTCGAGAGCGGCAGTTTTCAGATCAGACATTTTGGCATTCCGCTTTTACTGTTGGACAGACTGGTCAGCGAGGATACGCGCCTCGCAAAGTCCCCACAAGACTGACCGGTCACCCCTGTCAAGCACCCGGCCCTACGACTTTGGGCCAAGAGCCACGGAACACAAGGGATTGACTGTTCACAATCGACAGAAAAAATGTCTACAATTCTTTATCACTGCACGACTTGAAGCATCGCCGGGTCGGTCAAGGGCAACATCCAGCGCGCCTGACCCTCCTTGAGACCGCCACGCCGCGAACGATCCAGGACCCAGCCGCGCGCCTCGACCTGCTTGCCTTCCAAGCGTTCCAGCGAGGCGATATCGAATCGCGCCAGTTGATTGGGTGCAACACGCAATACAACCGAATCCTGCAACTCGATCCAAACCCCGCCGTGATTGCGTTGAACCTTGCTCACACGACCACTGAGCACGGCAAACCCGGACGCACTGATCTGATCCGCCTTCAGTACAGGTGACTGGCGCCACACACCGAGTCCGGCCTGACGGGCGCTACGCTCCGCCGCCTGCTGACACGCGACCAGATCGACATTCGGCGCTACCGCCACCAGGAAACCGAGGCCCTCGGCGAGCATTTGCGCCTCAAGGTTAGCGCCATCTGCACCATAGACGTGGGCCAGGGTGCGGCCGTAGCGATCCTTGCTTTCTTTACCGGGCAACAAACCGACCTGCCCGTCGCTGGCCGCCACCAACGCTTCGAGACGCTTGCGCGCCGCCACTGCGAACGGTTCGTCGGAACGGCCCTTCTTGCCCAGCTCCGGCGTATTAAGGCCGATCATGCGCACGTTGCGGCCATCGTCCAGGCGCAGAGTGTCGCCATCGACCACCCGCTCCACGGCGACAGAGGCCAGCCCCTCGGGTGCCGGGCAGAAAGCCTGGGCGCCGGAGAGCCAAATCGCGGACACAAAAAAGGCGCCCGCAAGGGACGCCTTTTTTAACAGCAAGGAAAAGCCCATAAGGCTTTTTAACCTTACTCTGCAGCAGCTGGAGCTTTCTTGCCGAAAGCACCGAAACGGTCTGCGAAGCGCTGAACGCGGCCGCCAGTGTCCAGAGTCTTCTGCTTACCGGTGTAGAACGGGTGGCATTCGTTGCAAACGTCGATCGCCAGGGCTTTACCGAAGGTCGAACGGGTTTCGAACTTGTTGCCGCAGCTGCAGGTAACAGCAACTGCCGGGTATTCTGGATGGATATCAGCTTTCATGGTGTCTTCCTCAGGCTAGCGTGCCGCCACCCAACACTATTGTTGAATACCGCACGTAATTAGGCCGCGGATTCTACCAGACAATGCCAATCACGCAAGCTGTCGCTGAGACCGACCGTCTGCTAGGCTCCCGGCTTCAAGCGCATTCCCATGTGGGAGCGGGCTTGCTCGCGAAAGCGGTGTGTCAGGCGATAAATGCGTTGACTGACACACCGCTTTCGCGAGCAAGCCCGCTCCCACAATTGATCCGCGTCCACCCCTTCTTTTGTTGCCTGCCAATCGAGATCCCCCCGCGTGCCCGACGCCATTTTGCGCCTCGCCCTGCCTTCGCCGCTGCGCCGCCTGTTCGACTACCGCGCTCCGGCCGGCGTCCTGCGCACCCAGCTGCACCCCGGCATGCGCCTGCGGGTACCATTCGGCCGGCGCGAGATGATCGGTATTCTGGTGGAAGTCACCAACACCAGCGAAGTCCCGGCCGAGAAGCTCAAGCCAGCCCTTGCCCTGCTCGACGCTACGCCACCGCTGCCACAGGCGCTGTTCAAGCTGTGCCTGTGGACGTCCCAGTATTACCAGCACAGCCTCGGCGACACCTTGAGCTGGGCGCTGCCGGTGCTGCTGCGCCAGGGCGAGCTGGCCGAAGCGCGCCAGGAGCGTTTCTGGTCCGCCGCGCCGGGGGCCAGCCTCGATGATCCGCGCATCGCCCGCGCCCCGCGCCAGCGCGAAGCCCTGGCCACGCTGGCCCAGCATCCCCACGGCGTCGCCCATCAATTGCTGAGCAAACTGATGCTGAGCAAGGACAGCCTGGATTTGCTGCTGGCCAAGGATCTGGTGCAGGTCGAGATCCGCCGGCAGGCCCCGGGTGCACGCCACGAACACTGGCTGGCGCAACCGGAACTCCCGCTGAACCCGGAGCAACGCGCCGCCTATGAGGCGATTCGCGCCGGCTTCGACAGTTATCACGCGTTCCTCCTGGCCGGCGTCACCGGCAGCGGCAAGACCGAAGTCTATCTACAGTTGATCCGCGAAACCCTCGAGGCCGGCAAGCAGGCGCTGGTGCTGATCCCGGAAATCAACCTCGGCCCGCAGACCCTGGCGCGCTTCGAACAGCGTTTCAATGCCCGTATCGCGCTGATCCATTCGGCGGTCAATGACCGCGAACGCCTCGAGGCCTGGCTGGCCGCCCGGGACGGCGAGGCCGACATCATCATCGGCACCCGCTCGGCCCTGTTCACACCGATGAAGAACCCCGGCCTGATCATCATCGACGAAGAACACGACGGTTCCTATAAACAGCAGGAAGGTTTGCGCTACCACGCTCGCGACCTGGCATTGGTGCGGGCGCGACAGGAAAACATCCCGATTGTCCTCGGCTCCGCCACCCCTTCGCTGGAAAGCCTGCACAACGCCTACACCGGCCGCTATGGGCTGCTGCGCTTGAACGAGCGCGCCGGCGGCGCCAAACAGCCGCGCTTCCTGCGTCTGGATGTCAAAAGCCGCCCGCTGGACAGCGGCATTTCCGGGCCGATGCAACAAGCCATCGGCCAGACCCTGGCCGCCGGACAACAAGTCCTGGTGTTCCTCAACCGCCGCGGCTTCGCCCCGACCCTGCTGTGCCATGACTGTGGCTGGATGTCCGAGTGCCAGCGCTGTGACGCGCGGATGACCGTGCATCAGCGTCACGGCGAGCTGCGCTGCCACCATTGCGGCTACGTCGAACGTGTGCCGCGCCAGTGCCCGAAGTGCAACAAGGTCGATCTGCGCCCCGTTGGCGCCGGCACCGAACGGGCCGAGGAGCGCCTGGCGATTCTGTTCCCGGACTATCCGGTGCTGCGGGTCGACCGCGACAGCACATCGCGCAAGGACGCGATGAACCAGCTGTTCGCGACCATTCAAAAAGGCCAGCCGTGCATCCTGATCGGCACGCAGATGCTTGCCAAAGGTCACCACTTTCCACGGGTGACACTGGTGTCGATCCTCGACGCCGACGGCGGCCTGTTCTCCGGCGACTTCCGAGCCAGCGAGCGCATGGCTCAACTGATCGTGCAGGTCGCTGGCCGCGCAGGCCGCGCCGAAGAGCCGGGCAAGGTGATTATCCAGACGCACCTGGCCGACCACCCGCTGCTGGTGCAGTTGACCGAACAGGGCTATTTCGCCTTCGCCGAACAGGCCTTGAGCGAACGCCGCGCGGCCGGGTTGCCGCCGTTTGCGCACCTGGCGCTGCTGCGGGCCGAGGCGCATAAACCGGGTCAGGCCGAAGGCTTCCTGGATGAGGCTTGCAGCGAGGCGGAGCGTTTGCTGGGCGAGCAGAATCTGACCGGCATTGAATTGCTGGGACCGGTGCCGGCACCGATGGAGCGCCGGGCCGGGCGTTATCGTGCGCAACTGTTGGTACAGGCTACGGCGCGGGCACCCTTGCATCGATTGCTGGCCAGTTGGTTGCTGGTACTGGAGCAGATGCCGAGCGGGCGGGCGGTGCGCTGGTCTTTGGATGTCGATCCCGTAGATCTATATTGATTTTGAGCTCGCTTTCGCGAGCAAGCCCGCTCCCACAGGGGGATTTGTGCTGAATGCAGAACCTATGCACACCCAGGATCTACCGTGGGAGCGGGCTTGCTCGCGAAGAGGCCCTAATTGTCACCACACATCCACATCCTGCCTGCTAAGGTTGGCAAGCCCGTCTTCGCAACGGATAATGCCCAGTTTTTCCACCAGCGCATGATGCGCCGCCGCACCTGCGGTCGAAAGAGAAGACCATGAAAGACACCATTCGCCAGCTGATCCAACAAGCCATCACCCAACTCGTCAACGAAGGTGTGTTGCCTGAAGGCCTGTCGCCGGCGATCCAGGTGGAAAACTCCCGCGACAAGAAGAACGGCGATTTCGCCAGCAACATCGCCATGATGTTGGCCAAGCCGGCCGGCATGAAGCCCCGCGATCTGGCGGAAAAAATCATCGCCGCGCTGCCGGCTGACGAAAACGTCGCCAAGACCGAAATCGCAGGTCCCGGCTTCCTGAACTTCTTCCA
This sequence comes from Pseudomonas sp. KH_046_1, assembly GCF_057839025.1. Taxonomy (NCBI): domain Bacteria; kingdom Pseudomonadati; phylum Pseudomonadota; class Gammaproteobacteria; order Pseudomonadales; family Pseudomonadaceae; genus Pseudomonas; species Pseudomonas sp. KH_046_1. The sequence continues at coordinate 442,924 of NZ_CM174481.1, read as the reverse complement.
GAACACCGACGCCCTGGCGACCCGCCTGGACGCCGCCCTGGCCGACGCCCACATCGGCGTGCGCAAGACCGGTCCGGTGCAGCGCACCGTGGTCGACCTGTCGGCGCCGAATCTGGCCAAGGAGATGCACGTCGGCCACTTGCGCTCGACCATCATCGGCGACGGCGTGGCCCGTGTGCTGGAATTCCTCGGCGACACCGTGATCCGTCAGAACCACGTCGGCGACTGGGGCACCCAGTTCGGCATGCTGATGGCTTACCTGCAGGAAAACCCGATCACCAGCGACGAGCTGTCGGACCTGGAGAACTTCTACCGCGCCGCCAAGCAACGCTTCGACGAATCCGCAGAGTTCGCCGACCGCGCCCGTGGCCTGGTGGTCAAGTTGCAGGCCGGCGATGCCGACTGCCTGGCGCTGTGGACCAAGTTCAAGGACATCTCGCTGTCCCACTGCCAGAAGATCTACGAACTGCTCAACGTCAAACTGACCATGGCCGACGTGATGGGCGAAAGCGCCTACAACGACGACCTGATCAACGTGGTCAACGACTTGAAGGCCGCAGGCATGCTGGTCGAGAGCAACGGCGCCCAGTGCGTGTTCCTCGACGAGTTCAAGAACGCCGACGGCGACCCGCTGCCGGTGATCATCGTCAAGGCCGACGGCGGCTACCTCTACGCCACCACCGACCTGGCGGCCGTGCGCTACCGCAGCGGCAAGCTCAAGGCCGATCGCGCGCTGTACTTCGTCGACCAGCGTCAGGCCCTGCACTTCCAGCAAGTGTTCGCCGTGGCGCGCAAGGCCGGTTTCGTGACCCATCCGATGGAAATGGAACACATGGGCTTCGGCACCATGAACGGCGCGGACGGCCGTCCGTTCAAGACCCGTGATGGCGGCACCGTGAAGCTGATCGACCTGCTGACCGAAGCCCAGGAGCGCGCCTACACCCTGGTCAAGGACAAGAACCCTACACTTGCCGAAGCCGAGTTGCGCAACATCGCCAAGGTGGTGGGCATCGGCGCAGTGAAGTACGCCGACCTGTCCAAGCATCGCACCAGTGACTACAGCTTCAACTTCGACCTGATGCTCAACTTCGAAGGCAACACCGCACCGTACCTGCTGTACGCCTACACCCGCGTGGCCGGCGTGTTCCGCAAGCTCGGCAAGGACTTCAGCGAAGTCGACGGCCAGATCGTTCTCGAAGCGGCGCACGAACACGAACTGGCGGCGAAGCTCGCGCAGTTTGGCGAGATCCTGAACAACGTGTCCGAAAAAGGCACCCCGCACATCCTCTGCACCTACCTGTACGACGTCGCCGGCCTGTTCTCCAGCTTCTACGAGAACTGCCCGATCCTCGCCGCCGATACCCCGGCACAAATGCAGAGCCGCCTGCGCCTCGCCGCGCTGACCGGACGCACTCTCAAGCAAGGCCTGGAACTCTTGGGCCTGGAAACTCTGGAGCGTATGTAAGTTGGCTGCCAAGAAAAAACCTGCACCCAAGCGTGGCGCCAGCCGTTACCAAGCTCCTGCAAAGCAACCGATTCCGGGTTGGTTGTGGATGGTCATCGGCCTCACGGTCGGCGCCTTCCTGGTGTTTTTGATGAAACTGGAGCCGGGCAAGGGCAGCGACACGGTCAAGCGTGAAAAAGTCGAGCAACAGCAGAAAGCCAGCAAGATCGCCGAGGCCAACAAGACCCCGCCGAGCCCTACGCAACCGGTGAAGCCGAAGTACGACTTCTATACCTTGCTGCCGGAATCGGAAGTCATCGTGCCGCCGGATGCCGTGCCGGAGAAGACCCTGCCGACGCCGCAAGTGCCGGCCATCCCGACCACGCCGGTCACCCCGGCCGAAGCGGCGAAGATCGACACCGCGCGCGCCCAGGCTGCCTTGGCCGGGATTACTCCGCCTCCTGCGCCACCGGTCAAGGCTGCGCCGGTGACGAAGTTTTTCCTGCAGGCTGGCTCGTTCCGCAAAGAGACCGATGCGGACAAGGTTCGGGCGCAGATCATCCTGCTGGGTCAGGCTGTAGCGGTTGAATCGGGCACGGTGAAGGATGAAACCTGGTATCGGGTGCTGGTCGGTCCGTTCAGCAACCGCGAACAACTGACTACCGCCCAGAAACAACTGGCGGGCGCAGGCTTCAGCAACTTGCTGTTACAACAACGCCAAAGCCGCTGATCTTTCAGAAACACCGCGTCATCGTTTTTCGCGAGCAGGCTCGCTCCCACAGGATTTACGCTAACCCTGTGGGAGCGAGCTTGCTCGCGATGGCGTCATATCCAACACCACATATCCCCATTTGTAACACGCCGCCCGTCCCCTCTTCCGCTACGCGGTTGAAATCCTCTCCAGCACCCCCATATGAATGGGCATAAGGCATTTTCGCCCCGCTGCGTGGAGACTCTCCCCTTGACCACCATCGTTTCAGTTCGCCGCCACGGCAAAGTCGTCATGGGCGGCGACGGCCAGGTTTCCCTTGGTAATACCGTGATGAAAGGCAACGCGAAAAAAGTTCGCCGCCTGTACCACGGCCAGGTCATTGCCGGTTTTGCCGGTGCCACCGCCGACGCCTTTACCCTCTTCGAACGTTTCGAAGGTCAGCTTGAAAAACATCAGGGCCACCTGGTGCGCGCCGCCGTCGAACTCGCCAAAGAATGGCGTACCGACCGCTCCCTGAGCCGCCTTGAAGCCATGCTCGCGGTCGCCAACAAAGACGCCTCCCTGATCATCACCGGCAACGGCGATGTGGTTGAACCCGAAGAAGGCCTGATCGCCATGGGTTCCGGCGGCGGTTACGCCCAGGCCGCTGCCAGCGCGCTGCTGAAGAAAACCGATCTGTCGGCCCGGGAAATCGTCGAAACCGCCCTCGGCATCGCCGCCGACATCTGCGTATTCACCAACCACACCCAGACCATTGAGGAGCAGGACTGCGCCGAGTAAGCCTGTTTCGGCCCCGCGCCACGGCTCATTCTTGCTTGAGGTCCGCTAAATACTATGTCCATGACTCCCCGTGAAATCGTCCACGAACTCAATCGCCATATCATCGGCCAGGACGATGCCAAGCGCGCCGTCGCCATTGCCCTGCGCAACCGCTGGCGCCGCATGCAGCTGCCTGAAGAGCTGCGTGTTGAAGTAACGCCAAAGAACATCCTGATGATCGGCCCGACCGGTGTCGGTAAAACCGAGATCGCCCGTCGCCTGGCAAAACTGGCCAATGCGCCGTTCATCAAGGTCGAAGCGACCAAGTTCACCGAAGTCGGCTATGTCGGCCGCGACGTCGAATCGATCATTCGTGACCTGGCCGATGCCGCGATCAAGCTGTTGCGCGAGCAGGAAATCGTCAAGGTTCGCCACCGCGCCGAAGACGCCGCCGAAGAGCGCATCCTCGACGCCCTGCTGCCACCGGCGCGCATGGGTTTCAGCAACGACGACGCCCCGACTGCCGACTCCAACACCCGCCAGCTGTTCCGCAAGCGCCTGCGCGAAGGTCAGCTGGATGACAAGGAGATCGAAATCGAGGTCGCCGAAATGGCCGGTGTCGATATCTCCGCGCCACCGGGCATGGAAGAAATGACCAACCAGCTGCAAAGCCTGTTTGCCAACATGGGCAAGGGCAAGAAGAAAGCCCGCAAGCTCAAGGTCAAGGAAGCGCTCAAGCTGGTACGCGACGAAGAAGCCAGCCGCCTGGTCAACGATGAAGAGTTGAAGGCCAAGGCCCTGGAAGCGGTCGAGCAGCACGGCATCGTGTTCATCGACGAAATTGACAAGGTCGCCAAGCGCGGCAATTCCGGTGGCGTCGATGTGTCCCGTGAAGGCGTGCAGCGCGACCTGCTGCCGCTGATCGAAGGCTGCACCGTCAATACCAAACTGGGCATGGTCAAGACCGATCACATCCTGTTCATTGCTTCCGGTGCCTTCCACCTGAGCAAGCCGAGCGACCTGGTGCCCGAGCTGCAAGGCCGCCTGCCGATTCGTGTCGAACTCAAGGCCCTGACCCCGGAAGACTTCGAACGCATCCTCAGCGAGCCTCACGCTTCGCTCACCGAGCAATATTGCGCCCTGCTGAAAACCGAAGGCCTGGGCATCGAGTTCCAGCCTAGCGGCATCAAGCGCATCGCGGAGATCGCCTGGCAGGTCAACGAGAAAACCGAAAACATCGGTGCCCGTCGCCTGCACACCCTGCTCGAGCGCCTGCTCGAAGAGGTGTCGTTCAGCGCCGGCGACCTGGCCAGCGTCCATGACGACAAGGTGATCCAGATCGACGCCGACTACGTCAACAGCCACCTGGGCGAATTGGCGCAGAACGAAGACCTGTCCCGTTATATCCTGTAAGCCATACTTACAACGATGACGGACCCTGTGGGAGCGGGCTTGCTCGCGAAAGCGGTCTGACAATCAACATCACTGTTGAATGTTAAGGCCCCTTCGCGAGCAAGCCCGCTCCCACATTTGAATCGGGGTCCCACACACAATCGGACATCCGCTCATGACCCAACTCCCCACCGACATCAAGCTGCACAAAGCCTCGAAAACCCTGTCGCTGAAATACGCGTCCGGCGAGGAATACACCCTGCCCGCCGAGTTCCTGCGCGTGCACTCGCCTTCCGCCGAGGTCCAGGGCCACGGCAAACCCATCCTGCAATTCGGCAAGATCAACGTCGGCCTCACCAAGGTAGAACCGGCCGGTCAGTACGCACTGAAACTGACCTTCGACGACGGCCACGACAGCGGCTTGTTCACCTGGGAATATCTGTACGAGCTGGGGCGACGTTATGACGCACTCTGGGAAGATTATCTGGCCGAGCTCAAAGCCGCCGGAAAAACCCGCGATCCGAACGAATCCGTCGTCAAGCTGATGCTCTAATCCGAGCCTCTTGCTCTTTAGAGGGCATTTTCTAATTTCATCTGTTTGAATGCTCCGCTTCAGGGCCGCCGATTGGCCTGCTTGCGAAAAAAATTAAACTCGGGTAACCAATGGAACTGGCAAGTTCCCTGCAGTGCTCTCTGCATTAAAAAAGCAGCGATGCAGTATTAACGGTCACCCCGAGCAGTAGTACCTGGCATTGGCTGTGTGACTACACAGCAGGACCCGGTACTCGTCTCAGGACAATGGAGCGTCGTAGATGAGTAACAAGAATAACGATGACTTGAAGAGTCAAGCCTCGGAAAACACCTTGGGGCTGAATCCTGTCGTTGGACTGCGTGGAAAGGATCTACTGGCTTCTGCTCGAATGGTGCTCAGGCAGGCCATCAAACAACCGATTCACAGCGCCAAACATGTCGCTCATTTCGGCCTTGAACTCAAGAACGTGCTGTTCGGCAAATCCGAGCTGCAACCGGGCAGCGATGACCGTCGCTTTGCGGATCCGGCCTGGAGCCAGAACCCGCTCTACAAACGTTATCTGCAAACCTACCTGGCGTGGCGCAAGGAACTCCACGACTGGATCGACGACAGCAACCTGCCGGCCAAGGACGTCAGCCGCGGGCACTTCGTGATCAACCTCATGACCGAGGCCTTCGCCCCGACCAACACGGCGGCCAACCCGGCGGCGGTCAAGCGCTTCTTCGAAACCGGTGGTAAAAGCCTGCTCGATGGCCTCTCGCATCTGGCCAAGGACCTGGTGCATAACGGCGGCATGCCGAGCCAGGTCAACATGGGCGCATTCGAGGTCGGCAAGACGCTTGGCGTGACCGAGGGTGCAGTGGTCTTTCGCAACGACGTGCTGGAGTTGATCCAGTACAAGCCGATCACCGAACAGGTGCATGAACGCCCACTGCTGGTGGTACCGCCGCAGATCAACAAGTTCTACGTTTTCGACCTGAGCCCGGAAAAGAGCCTGGCGCGGTTCTGCCTGCGCAACAACGTGCAGACCTTCATCGTCAGCTGGCGCAACCCGACCAAGGAGCAGCGCGAGTGGGGCCTGTCGACCTACATCGAAGCGCTCAAGGAAGCGGTTGATGTGGTCACCTCGATCACCGGTAGCAAAGACGTGAACATGCTCGGTGCCTGCTCCGGCGGCATCACCTGCACCGCGCTGCTGGGCCACTACGCGGCAATCGGCGAGAACAAGGTCAACGCCCTGACCCTGCTGGTCAGCGTGCTCGACACCACCCTGGACAGCGACGTGGCCCTGTTCGTCGACGAGCAAACCCTCGAAGCCGCCAAGCGTCACTCCTACCAGGCCGGTGTCCTCGAAGGCCGCGACATGGCGAAAGTCTTCGCCTGGATGCGCCCCAACGACCTGATCTGGAACTACTGGGTCAACAACTACCTGTTGGGCAACGAACCGCCGGTATTCGACATTCTGTTCTGGAACAACGACACCACTCGGTTGCCCGCCGCGTTCCATGGCGACTTGATCGAGATGTTCAAAAGTAACCCACTGACCCGTGCCGATGCACTGGAAGTGTGCGGCACGCCAATCGATCTGAAGAAGGTCACCGCCGACATCTTCTCGCTGGCCGGCACCAACGATCACATCACTCCGTGGCGTTCCTGCTACAAGTCGGCGCAATTGTTCGGCGGCAACGTTGAATTCGTGCTGTCCAGCAGCGGGCACATCCAGAGCATCCTGAACCCGCCGGGCAATCCGAAATCGCGTTACATGACCAGCACCGAAATGCCCGCCAATGCCGATGACTGGCAAGAAGAGTCGACCAAGCACGCCGACTCCTGGTGGCTGCACTGGCAGGCGTGGCACGCACAGCGTGCGGGCAACCTGAAAAAAGCTCCGCTGAAATTGGGCAACAAGGCCTATCCAGCGGGTGAAGCCGCGCCAGGCACCTATGTGCATGAGCGGTAACTGACACACCTCGCCCCTTGTAGGAGCGAGCTCGCTCGCGATGAACGTCAACGATAACGCGTGCTGTCTGGATAAATGCGTTGCCTTTGCGTTTTTCGCGAGCAAGCTCGCTCCTACAGGGGATCGAGGAAGAATTTGAGATAGCGACCCACAGGGCCAGAAGCATGCCGCAACCCTTCATATTCCGTACCGTCGATCTGGATGGCCAGACGCTCCGCACGGCGGTACGCCCCGGCAAGCCTCACTTGACGCCCCTGCTGATTTTCAATGGCATCGGCGCCAACCTGGAGCTGGTGTTTCCGTTCATCGCGGCGCTGGACCCGGACCTGGAAGTCATCGCCTTCGACGTACCCGGCGTCGGCGGTTCGTCGACACCGAACCGGCCGTATCGTTTTCCGAGCCTGGCGAAACTCACGGCGCGGATGCTCGACTATCTCGACTACGGGCAGGTAAACGTCATTGGCGTGTCCTGGGGTGGCGCCCTGGCCCAGCAGTTCGCCTTCGACTATCCGGAGCGCTGCAAGAAACTCGTGCTGGCCGCAACGGCGGCGGGTGCGGTGATGGTGCCGGGCAAACCGAAAGTGCTGTGGATGATGGCCAGCCCGCGACGTTACATCCAGCCGTCCCACGTGATCCGCATTGCGCCGATGATCTACGGTGGGGCGTTCCGTCGCGACCCGACGCTGGCCGCCAGCCATGCGGCCAAGGTGCGTTCAGCGGGCAAGCTCGGTTACTACTGGCAGCTGTTCGCCGGCCTCGGCTGGACCAGCATTCACTGGTTGCACAAGATCCGCCAGCCGACCCTGGTACTGGCCGGCGACGATGACCCACTGATCCCGCTGGTCAACATGCGCTTGCTGGCCTGGCGGATTCCCAACGCCCAGCTGCACATCATCGATGACGGGCATCTGTTCCTGATTACCCGGGCCGAAGCAGTGGCTCCGATCATCATGAAATTCCTGGAAGAGGAGCGCCAGCGCGCGGTGATGCATCCGCGTCCGGCGCCATTGGGCAGCTAAACCGCTGCCTCAGCGGTCGGCAGGACGCCACACCGCGCAACAACCCGTTACAGCGTCTATGGTGTTCTGGTTCGGTGTGTTTGTTTTTAGCCTGAAGACGAAGGAGTGTTGACTCATGCGCGAGAAACCAGCGAGGGATTCCCTACCGACTCCCGCCGCGTTCATCAATGCACAGAGTGCGATTACCGGCCTGCGCGGTCGGGATCTATTGTCGACCCTGCGCAGTGTGGCCGCCCATGGCTTGCGCAATCCGGTACACAGCGCCCGACATGCCCTCAAACTCAGCGGTCAGCTTGGCCGTGTGCTGCTGGGCGAAACCCTGCACCCGACCAATCCGCAAGACGCTCGCTTCACCGATCCGGCGTGGAGCCTCAACCCGTTTTATCGCCGTAGCCTGCAGGCCTATCTGAGCTGGCAGAAACAGGTCAAGAGCTGGATCGACGAGAGCGACATGAGCCCGGACGACCGCGCCCGCGCCCACTTCGCGTTCGCCTTGCTCAACGACGCCGTATCGCCCTCCAACACCCTGCTCAATCCACTGGCGGTCAAGGAGCTCTTCAATTCCGGCGGTAACAGCCTGGTCCGTGGCATCAGTCATTTGGTGGACGATCTGCTGCACAACGATGGCCTGCCCCGGCAAGTCACCAAGCAAGCGTTCGAGGTTGGCAAGACGGTCGCCACCACCACCGGTGCCGTGGTGTTTCGCAACGAGCTGCTGGAGTTGATCCAGTACAAGCCGATGAGCGAAAAGCAGTATTCCAAGCCCCTGCTGGTGGTGCCGCCGCAAATCAACAAGTACTACATTTTCGACCTGAGCCCCCACAACAGCTTCGTCCAGTTCGCCCTGAAAAACGGCCTGCAAACCTTCATGATCAGTTGGCGCAACCCGGATGTGCGTCACCGTGAATGGGGGCTCTCGACCTATGTGGAAGCCGTGGAAGAAGCCATGAATGTCTGCCGGGCGATCACCGGCGCACGCGAGGTCAACCTGATGGGCGCCTGCGCCGGCGGGCTGACCATAGCCGCGCTGCAAGGACACCTGCAGGCCAAGCGGCAGCTGCGCAGGGTGTCCAGCGCGACTTATCTGGTGAGCCTGCTCGACAGTCAGATGGACAGCCCCGCGACGCTGTTCGCCGACGAGCAGACTCTGGAGGCTGCCAAGCGCCGCTCCTATCAGAAAGGTGTACTGGACGGCCGCGACATGGCCAAGGTCTTCGCCTGGATGCGCCCCAACGATTTGATCTGGAGCTACTTCGTCAACAACTACCTGTTGGGCAAGGAGCCACCGGCGTTCGACATTCTCTACTGGAACAACGACAACACACGCCTGCCGGCCGCCCTGCATGGCGACCTGCTGGACTTCTTCAAGCACAACCCGCTGACTCACCCGGGCGGCCTGGAAGTGTGTGGCACACCGATCGATTTGCAGAAGGTCACCGTCGACAGCTTCAGCGTCGCCGGCATCAACGATCACATCACGCCGTGGGACGCGGTGTATCGCTCGACGCTGTTGCTCGGTGGCGAGCGCCGCTTCGTGCTGTCCAACAGCGGTCATGTGCAAAGCATCCTCAACCCGCCGAGCAACCCGAAAGCCAACTACGTCGAGAACGGCAAACTGAGCAGCGACCCCCGAGCCTGGTACTACGACGCCAAGCGTGTCGATGGCAGCTGGTGGACCCAGTGGCTGAGCTGGATTCAGGAACGTTCCGGCGCGCAGAAGGAAACCCACATGGCGCTCGGCAACCAGAACTATCCACCGATGGAGGCAGCACCCGGTACTTACGTGCGCGTGCGCTGACGTTCAACGAGCCACGGCCTCTGCCGGTCGTGGCAAGACTCGATCATTAAGAAGACTGGATGAAAACCCGCGACCGGATCCTCGAATGTGCCCTGCAGTTGTTCAATCAAAAGGGCGAACCGAATGTCTCCACCATGGAAGTTGCCAATGAAATGGGCATCAGCCCGGGCAACCTCTACTACCACTTCCACGGCAAGGAACCGCTGATTCTCGGGCTGTTCGAGCGTTTTCAGGGCGAACTGGCGCCCTTGCTCGATCCGCCGGCCGATGCTGAACTGGCACCCGAAGAATACTGGCTGTTCCTGCACCTGATCGTCGAACGCCTGTCCCATTACCGGTTCCTGTTCCAGGACCTGTCGAACCTCGCCGGGCGCCTGCCGAAACTGGCCAAGGGCATTCGCAACCTGCTCAATGCACTCAAGCGCACACTGGCATCGCTGCTGGCACGATTGCAGGCGCAAGGGCTGCTGGTCAGCGATACCCAGGCACTGGGGCAACTGGTGGAACAGATCACCATGACCCTGCTGTTCTCGCTGGATTACCAGCGGATTCTTGATCGTCAGGGCGAGGTGCGATTGGTGGTCTACCAGATCATGATGCTTGTGGCGCCGCATCTGCTGCCGTCGATGAAGGCTGCGACCGAACAGATGGCGATGGAGTATCTGAAAGACCACGAATAACCCTGAGTACATCTAACCCCTGTGGGAGCGAGCCTGCTCGCGATGGCGGTCCATCATCCAACCTATTTGCTGCCTGACACTCCGTCATCGCGAGCAGGCTCGCTCCCACAGGGGCACTACAGCGTCTACATAATCGCGCACAAACAAAAACGCCCGGCCTTCACAGGCCGGGCGCTTTCTTGAGCCCTGAGAATCAGGACTGACTGGTTGGCGTCGATGGAGCCGGCGCGACAGTCGGGGTGACAGCAGGGGTCGGTGCGGTAGCGGAGTTCGATGCGCTGACCGGAGCTGCCGGCGTTGCCGGTTTGGCAGCTGCCACTGCTGGTTTTGGCGCGGCGGCTTTTGGAGCGGCCGGCTTTTTCACCGCTGGTTTTTTCGCCGCAGCGGGTTTGGCCGCTGCAGTTTTCGCTGCAGGCTTGGCGGCCGGTTTAGCCGCTGGTTTGGCGGCGGCTTTTGCGGCGGCCGGTTTGGCGGCTGCAGTTTTAGCCGCAGGCTTGGCAGCAGGTTTAGCCGCTGCTTTTGCCAGTGGCTTGGCTGCGGTTTTGGCGGCCGGCTTGGCAGCAGGCTTGGCTGCCGCGGTTTTCGCCGCAACAGGCGCAACCTTGGCACCGGTCAGTTTTTCGATTTGCTTGGTCAGGGTATCGACCTTGCTGTGCAGTGCCTTGACTTCGTTGCGGCTCGGTACGCCCAGACGCGAAATGGCGCTGTTCAGACGCTTGTCGAAAGCACCTTCCAGCTCATCCCACTTGCCCAGTGCGCGATCTTTCACGCCGCTGATACGCGACTTGGCCGAAGAAGCGGAGTCCTTGGCGGCGTCAACAGTCTTGCCAACAGCGCTCTTGGTGAGCTTCTCGGCTTTCTCGCCGTCCTTAACCAATGCATCGAAGAGTTTGCTGCCGTCAGTGTCGATCTTCGAGTACACGCCTAAACCAGCCAGCCAGATTTTTCGGGAGTAATCTTCAACCTTCCCGATCCACGAGCTGCCTTCTTTTTCGGTGTTCTTTTTAACAGCCATCCCGTTCTCCTTAAGATTTACGCGCGACACGTTCGAGCAATGCCGTCAGCTCATCGAGCTTAGCAGAGAGTGCCTCAACGTCATGTTTAGACGGAATACCGATACGATTCAAGGCACTTGCGACACGCGTGTCAAACGCCTTCTCGACCTTGTCGAGTTGAACTTCGACGCGGCCTTTGAAAGTACTGACTTCACTCTTGGCTTCATCGATCTCGGCATTGGCCGCTTCAAGTTTCTCAGCAACTACCTTTTTGCCTTTTTTTTCAACAACCTGACCCGCTTTGATCAGCTCTTGAAAGTACTCGCTACCCTCTTGGCCGACCTTGGTGTAGGCACCCAGGCCTGCCAGCCAGATCTTGCGGGCATAGGATTTGACGTCGCTCAGCGTGCCGGTCGACGGGTCGATTTTTTTCTTCAAAATAACTTTGGCCATGGTGCACCTCACGCGCAGAAGGTTTGAGGAACTGCCCGGGTAAGTGTCGGGCTCTGGCACAAAGTAGGGAGAAAAATTAGAAACGGCACCCTAACAAATGACATAAAGCCTTGGTCACACCACAAACCAAAATGTGGGATCTCATTTCAACCAGAAAGTCAGACCAGGACCTTATCCAGCGCCTTTTCGATTTCCGCTTTGATCATGCCGCTCATGGCCGACATCATCAGGCCCAGCTCCACGTCGACCTTGATCGAGTCTTCACTGATATGCACTGCGCCCTTCACACCCGAGCGCTTGAGGTTCAGGGTATCGCCGGACCACTGCGGCTCCAGGCCATACTGGTCGGAAAGTTTCTGCGCCAGCTTGTCGGCCTTTTCGCGAGCCGCTTCCTTACCCAGGCCATGGGCACGTTCAACACTAATACGGGCCATCGAATGACTCCTGCTTTATGGATGCTTTCCCGAGGCATCTTGACCTCTGCTGCGTCAAAACGTCCCGATGGTTGCCCATCTTACCTTCAGCCTTGCCAAGACAAAGCATGCCTTGGGGATTAGAATGTCGCGCATTCTCTTTTGGTGACAGCGATATGACTGATCAGCGCAAAGGCAGCGATGCCGAACCCACCACTCACTTCGGCTTCAAAAACGTTCCGGAAAGCCAGAAAGCGGAAAAAGTCGCTGAGGTTTTCCACTCGGTAGCCGCGAAGTACGACCTGATGAACGACCTCCTGTCGGGCGGCATGCACCGTCTGTGGAAGCGTTTCGCGATCGAACTGTCGGGCGTTCGTGCCGGTAACCGCGTGCTCGACATCGCCGGCGGCACTGGCGATCTGACCCGCAAGTTCTCGCATCTGGTAGGCCCGACCGGCCAGGTGGTGCTCGCCGACATCAACGAATCCATGCTCAAGGTCGGTCGTGACCGCCTGCTGGACCTCGGTGTGGCCGGCAACGTCGAATTCGTCCAGGCCGACGCGGAAAAGCTGCCGTTCCCGGACAACCATTTCGACTGCGTGACCATCGCCTTCGGCCTGCGCAACGTGACCCACAAGGAAGACGCCCTGCGCTCGATGCTGCGCGTGCTCAAGCCTGGCGGCCGTTTGCTGGTGCTGGAATTCTCCAAGCCGACCAACGCACTGATGTCCAAGGCCTACGACGCCTACTCGTTCGCCTTCATGCCGCTGATGGGCAAGCTGATCACCAACGATTCGGAAAGCTATCGCTACCTGGCCGAATCGATCCGCATGCACCCGAACCAGGAAACCCTGAAGTCGATGATGGTCGAGGCCGGTTTCGACCGCGTGACCTATCACAACATGACCGCAGGCATCGTTGCCCTGCACCGCGGCATCAAGCCCTGATGCTGCTCGCCGGCCTGCTCGCCAGCGTTGAACTCGGCCTGAACCGGGTGCTGCGTCTCGACAGCACGGCGCTGCCGCGGCTGGCGCATTTGAGCGGCAGAGTGATTGCCGTCGACTGCCGCAGCCCGGCGCTGCAACTGTTCATCCTGCCCAGCGACGAAGGCCTGATGCTCGCCTCCCAGTGGGAAACCGGCGCCGACTGCACCTTGCGCGCACCGGCCTCGAGCCTGCTGAAACTGGCCATGAGCAAGGACAAGACCTCGGTCCTGCACAGCCCTGAAGTCGAACTCGACGGCGATAGCGGCGTGCTGCTGGAACTGGCGGCGATCCTCCAGGACCTCGAGCTGGACTGGGAGTACGAACTCTCGCGCTGGCTGGGCCCGGTGGCCACGCAACTGGTCGGTGGTCACCTGCGCAGCCGCGCCCGCTGGTATCAGCAAGGCTTCGCCAGCCTGGGCCAGAACCTGGGCGAATACCTGGCCGAAGAATCGCGCACCCTCGTCGGCCAGCGCGAAGCCGAAGCCCGATTCAGTGAACTGGACCAGATCAAGCTCGATCTGGAACGTCTCGAGGCGCGTTTCGAGCGCCTTTCCCGATCCCTCGACCCAAGCGATAACGCATGAAGCTGCTTGCCGTCCGCCGTTTGTTGCGCATCCAGCGCGTCGTGATCCGCTACCGCCTCGATGACCTGCTGTTCGCCCTGCCGCTGCCCTGGTTCCTGCGGGCGCTGCGTTATGCTTTACCGTGGCGCTGGTTCCCGCGCAAGGCCCTGGACCTGAGCCGTGGCGTGCGCTTGCGCCTGGCGTTGCAGGACCTGGGGCCGATCTTCATCAAGTTCGGGCAGATCCTGTCCACCCGTCGCGACCTGCTGCCCGAAGACATCGCCGACGAACTGATGAAGCTGCAGGACCGCGTGCCGCCGTTCGACTCGCAAGTGTCGGTCAAGTTGATCGAAGAACAGCTGGGCAAGAAAATCAGCGACGTGTTCAGCCGTTTCGACGTCGAACCGCTGGCCTCGGCCTCGGTGGCGCAGGTGCACGCCGCGCAACTGAAAACCGGTGAAGAAGTGGTGGTCAAGGTGATCCGCCCGGGCCTAAAACCGGTGATCGCCCAGGACCTGGCGTGGCTGTTCATCCTCGCCCGCGCCGCCGAAAAACTCTCGGCCGATGCGCGCCTGCTGCACCCGGTGGACGTGGTCAGCGATTACGAAAAAACCATCTACGACGAACTCGACCTGCTGCGCGAGGCGGCCAACGCCAGCCAGTTGAAGCGCAACTTCGACGGCTCGCCGTTGTTGTACGTACCGCAAGTCTATTGGGACTGGTGCCGACCGAAAGTGCTGGTGATGGAGCGTATCTACGGCATCCAGGTCACCGATCTGGCGACCCTGGCCGACCAGCGCACCGACATGAAAATGCTCGCCGAACGTGGCGTGGAGATTTTCTTCACCCAGGTGTTCCGCGACAGCTTCTTCCACGCCGACATGCACCCCGGCAACATTTTCGTCAGCACCGTGAACCCGTGGAGCCCGCAATACATTGCGATCGACTGCGGCATCGTCGGCAGCCTGACCCCTGAAGACCAGGATTACCTGGCGCGCAACTTGTTCGCCTTCTTCAAGCGCGATTACCGTCGCGTGGCGCAGTTGCACATCGATTCGGGCTGGGTGCCGGCGGAAACCAAACTCAACGAATTCGAAGCAGCGATCCGTACCGTGTGCGAACCGATCTTCGAAAAACCGTTAAAAGATATTTCCTTCGGTCAGGTGCTGATGCGCCTGTTCCAGACCGCGCGCCGCTTCAACATGGAAGTGCAGCCGCAACTGGTCCTGCTGCAAAAAACCCTGTTGAACATCGAAGGCCTGGGCCGCCAGCTGTACCCGGACCTCGATCTGTGGAACACCGCGCAGCCGTTCCTCGAACGCTGGATGCGCGAGCGGGTCAGCCCCAAAGCCCTGCTCGGCAACGTGCACAGCCAGTTCGAACAGATCCCGCACCTGGCCAACATGGCCCGCGACCTGCTCGAACGCATGTCCCAACCCCACGCCTACGTCCCGCCGCCAGCGTGGCATCGACGCCGTGACGACTGGTTCCTGCGCCTGCTCGGTACGGCCCATCTGGCCGGTGGTGCCGTCCTTGCCGCGGGCGGACCGCTGAATCAGTTGGACTATTGGCCAGCTGGCATCATGATGGCGGTCGGTTTGTATCTGGTCGTGCGCCGATAGCCAGTCGCGCAACACGCTGGCACACTGTTTGGACGCTGCATTGAACGTAGGCCCGCCGATTATTGAAGTGCGGGCCCGTATCGGAGTCGTAGATGAAAAACTGGCTGGACGAGATCAAGTGGGATGCTGACGGCCTGGTGCCGGCCATCGCCCAGGATCACAAGACCGGGCGTGTCCTGATGATGGCCTGGATGAACCGCGAAGCACTGGAACTGACCGCTGCCGAGAACCGCGCCATTTACTGGTCTCGCTCCCGTGGCAAGTTGTGGCGCAAGGGCGAAGAGTCTGGCCATGTGCAAACCCTGCACGAGATGCGCCTGGACTGCGACGCCGATGTCATCATCCTGATGGTCGAGCAGATCGGCGACATCGCCTGTCATACCGGCCGCCAGAGCTGCTTCTACCGCGTCTATGAGAACGGCGACTGGACAACCGTCGACCCGGTCCTGAAAGATCCGCACGCCATCTATTCCGCAGGGCATAAACATGAGTGACACTCTCACCCGCCTCGCCGAGGTACTGGAGGAGCGCAAAGGCGCCGCCGCCGACAGCTCGTACGTCGCCAGCCTGTACCACAAGGGCTTGAACAAGATTCTGGAAAAAGTCGGCGAAGAGTCGGTCGAAACCATCATTGCCGCCAAGGACGCCGCCGTCAGCGGCGACTGCAGCGATGTGATCTACGAAACCGCCGATCTGTGGTTCCACAGCATGGTCATGCTCGCCCAATTGGGGCAGCATCCACAGGCTGTACTCGATGAACTGGACCGTCGTTTCGGTCTCTCCGGACACGCCGAGAAAGCCTCGCGCCCGTCCGCCTGAATAACTATTAGAGAGGAGCAGCAGCATGGGCATTTTTGACTGGAAACACTGGGTCGTCATTCTGGTGGTCGTGGTACTGGTATTCGGCACCAAGAAACTGAAAAACCTCGGCACCGACGTCGGCGAATCGATCAAGGGCTTCAAGAAAGCCATGAACGACGACGAAAAGCCGGCCGACCCGAATGCGACCCCGGCCCAACCGGTTCCTCCGGTTCAGCCACAGGCATCCGTGAACCAGCCGCACACCATCGATGTGCAGGCACAGAAAGTCGAAGAGCCGATCCGCAAAGACGTGTGAGCACTGACTAATGTTTGGTATCAGCTTCTCTGAACTGCTGCTCGTCGGCCTCGTCGCCCTGCTGGTGCTGGGTCCCGAGCGCTTGCCGGGCGCTGCGCGCACCGCTGGCCTGTGGGTCGGGCGCCTGAAGCGCAGCTTCAACGCAATCAAACAGGAAGTTGAACGTGAAATCGGTGCCGACGAGATTCGTCGGCAACTGCACAACGAGCACATCCTGTCGCTTGAGCAGGAGGCGCGGAAGATCTTCACGCCGACCCAGCAGGAGCCGACGCCGGTGGAGCACGTGGGCGCGCAGACGATTCATGCGCCTGCCGCTGCTGTCGACCCGACACCTGCGCCCGTTGTCGCGCCTGTCGAACCTGCGCCCGTTGTTGCAGCCACTCCGGTTGAACCCGTTACACCTGCGGCTGCGCCCGTTGCGCCGGCCCCTCATGACCCAACACTGCCGCCGCGAGCCCCATGAGCGATCTTCCTGAAAACGACCAGCACATGCCGCTGGTTTCGCACCTCACCGAGTTGCGTACCCGTCTGCTGCGCTGCGTAGCGGCGATCTTCATCATCTTTGCCGGGCTGTTCGCCTTCACCCAGCAGATCTACACCTTCGTCTCCACGCCGCTGCGTGCTTACCTGCCCGCCGGCGCGACGATGATTGCCACCGATGTGTCGTCGCCGTTCCTGACGCCACTGAAGCTGACGATGATGGTCTCGCTGTTCCTGGCCATCCCGGTGATCCTGCACCAGATCTGGGGTTTCATCGCTCCGGGCCTGTACAAGCATGAAAAGCGCATCGCCGTGCCCTTGCTGGTCTCCAGCATCTTTCTGTTCTACGCCGGCATGGCGTTCGCCTATTTCCTGGTGTTCCCGCTGATCTTCAAGTTCTTCGCCGCCGCCACCCCGGCCGGCGTGGAAATGATGACCGATATCACCAGCTACCTCGATTTCGTCATGACGCTGTTCTTCGCTTTCGGCGTGGCGTTCGAAATCCCGGTGGCCGTGGTGCTGCTGGTGTGGATCGGCGTGGTCGACGTCAAATATCTGAAGAAAATCCGCCCGTACGTGATCATCGGCTGCTTCGTGGTCGGCATGATCCTGACGCCGCCGGACATCTTCTCGCAGACCCTGCTGGCCGTGCCGATGTGGCTGTTGTTCGAGATCGGCATCCTGTTTGGCAGCCTGATCAGCAAACGTGGCGAGCACCCGGATGATCAGCCGGCTGACGACCATAACGACCAGCCGCCAGCGACCCAAGCGTGAACCTGCTGCTCCTCATCGATGCCGACTTCATTGCGGCCGACCGCGTGGTCCTGCGTGACCGCCGGTTGACCCACATGCAGGAAGTCCACCGCTGTGAAGTCGGTGACAGCATGCGCGTCGGACGGATCGGCGGCTTGATGGGTTCGGCCGAAGTGCTGCGCCTGGACGCCGCCGAAGCGGAATTACGCGTCACCCTCGACCAGCCACCACCAGCCAAGCTGCCATTGACCCTGATATTGGCCCTGCCACGCCCCAAGATGCTGCGTAGGGTGTTCCAGACCGTGGCGGCCATGGGTGTGCCACGGATCGTGCTGGTCAACAGCTATCGCGTCGAGAAGAGCTTCTGGCAGACCCCCTTCCTGGAGCCTGAGGCAATTCGCGAACAGTTGATCCTCGGCCTCGAACAGGCCCGGGACAGCGTGCTGCCGGAAGTCGTCATCGAGAAGCGCTTCAAGCCCTTCGTCGAAGACCGCCTGCCGGCGATTACCGAAGGCACCCTCGGCTTGGTGGGGCATCCGGGCAATTACCCGCCCTGCCCTCGCGCCTTGAGTGAACCCGTGACCCTGGCCATCGGCCCCGAGGGTGGCTGGATTCCCTATGAGATCGACCTGCTGGGCAAGTCCGGCCTGCAACCGGTGCAACTGGGCGAGCGCATCCTGCGCGTCGAAACCGCCGTGACCGCGCTGCTCGCACGACTTTTCTAACCCCGGACACATTCCCACAGGTTCGACTTCTACCCGAGATAGCAATTCGCCCATCCATCGGGCAGCGCCTACAGAACCGCACAGTCCAGCCGATACATCCCCCATAAAACCAAATTGTGGTCCAGGGAGTTTCAGCATGTATCAATGGCTAGCCGAGAATCTGGGAAACGTCAGCGTCAAACGCAAGCTGGGGATCGGCTTCGGTCTGGTGCTGTTACTGACCCTGTTGATCACCTTCACCGGCTGGAGCGGCCTGAGCGGCGTGACCAGCCGTGGCGATAAACTGGGGTTCATCGCCAGTCTCAACGACCTGACCAAAGACCTGCGCATTGCCCGCCTGGATTACGAGATGCGTCGCGGTGAACAGGGTCCCGGCGCCGTCAACGATCTGTTGGGCAAGCTCGAAAGCGGCCTGCAGACTGCCCGTGGCCTGATCGAGCAACCGGCCGATACGGCCATGGTCGATCAACAACTGGCCGCTGTCGCCGAATACCGTCGTGCCTTCAGCGATATGAGCCAGGCCGGCGCCCAGCGTGAAGACGCCCGCAGCAAACTCGGCGCCACCGCCGACAATGCCGTGGCCCGCGTCGCCGACGTGGAAAAATCCATGCTGCAAGGTGACAGCGTGGCGGCGTTCAACAGCGTGATCGACCTGAGCAAACTGATCCAGCAGGCGCGTTTCCAGGTTCGCGGCTACACCTACAGCGGCAAGAGCGAAGCCGAACAGCCAGCCCTCGACGCGATCGACAACGCCCTGAAGAACCTCGAGAGCCTGCCGGCCAAACTGCCTGAAGAACACATCGCCAACCTGCAACAGGCGACTGATTCACTGAAGGCCTACCGTGCCGCCGTCAGCCAGTTCCGCGACTCCCAGGTGGCCAGCGCCAAGGCCCTGGTACGCATGTCTGCCCAAGGCGACATCCTGGTGGACATGAGCCAGAAACTCACCGTCTCGCAAACCGTCGTGCGCGACACCGACGCCGCCCACGCCAAGAACATGCTGACCCTCGCCACCGCTCTGGCCATCGCCTTCGGCTTGCTGGCCGCCTGGGCGATCACCCGGCAGATCATCATTCCGTTGAACCAGACCCTGGTCGTGGCACAGCGCGTCGCCAGTGGCGACCTGACCCACAACCTGACGTCGCAGCGCCGCGACGAACTCGGCCAGTTGCAGCGTGCCATGCAGAGCATGACCCAGGGCTTGCGCGAACTGATCGGCGGCATCAGCGATGGCGTCACGCAGATCGCCAGCGCCGCCGAAGAGTTGTCTGCCGTCACCGAGCAGACCAGCGCCGGAGTCAACAGCCAGAAGGTCGAGACCGATCAGGTCGCCACTGCCATGAACGAAATGGCCGCCACCGTGCAGGAAGTTGCGCGCAACGCCGAAGAAGCCTCCGAAGCCGCCGTCGCCGCCGACCAGCAAGCCCGTGAGGGCGACAAAGTGGTCGGTGAAGCCATCGCCCAGATCGAACGCCTGGCCAAGGAAGTCGGCCACTCCACCGAAGCCATGGGCGAACTCCAGCGCGAAAGCGACAAGATCGGCAGCGTGCTCGACGTCATCAAGTCCGTGGCCCAGCAAACCAACCTGCTGGCGCTCAACGCGGCCATCGAAGCGGCCCGCGCCGGTGAAGCCGGACGTGGTTTTGCCGTGGTCGCCGACGAAGTCCGCAGCCTGGCCCAGCGCACCCAGAAGTCCACCGAAGAGATCGAAGAGCTGATCGTCGGCCTGCAAAACGGCACCCAGCAAGTGGCGACCATCATGGACAACAGCCGCAGCCTGACCGACAGCAGTGTCGAACTGACCCGCCGCGCCGGTGGCTCACTGGAAAGCATTACCCGCACGGTGTCGGCGATTCAGGCGATGAACCAGCAGATTGCTGCGGCGGCCGAACAGCAAAGCGCTGTGGCTGAGGAGATCAACCGTAGTGTGCTGAACGTGCGGGATGTGTCGGATCAAACATCGGCGGCGAGTGAAGAGACGGCGGCGTCCAGCGTTGAGCTGGCGCGGTTGGGGACGCATTTGCAGATGCTGGTAGGGCGGTTCAAAGTTTAAAAAACCTTGCAGCTTCGCCACGTGTCGATATGAGCCGGTCGGCGCTCCCCGCGCCGACCGGTTTTTTATGTTTAGAGCCCGATAAATCAATTTGCCAAACCGCAAGTCAAACTTACCAAACCCATAAAAATAAATACCCATTACTACTAACAGCCCTGACAACTGTACACCCCTCCAAATCAAGACTCCTTATCCTGCCCGCATCATCCGCACAAATGCATCGACTTTAAATTTGAATTTCTAAATTTTCCTTCGCGACCATACTTTTAGCACCACGGAAAAGTCATCTTCTAAAAACCTCAAGAAAAACTAACCACCTCACAACATTTTTATCTGCATGCTAGTTTAACTTCTCAATTAACAACATCGACCGCACTCTTTGCACTGCCTGGCAACTTACTAATTATTCAGCAGCAGATACGGTCGACTTATTTCACAAGGAGTGAAGTATGAACATCTCCCCGATCACCTCCAACAGCATCCCCAACAACGCCTGGATGACATCCATTTACGAAAAAATCAAAAACATGCGGGTTCATCAACTCGCATTACCCTCTGCGCATAATTCCGGCATGGACCGCGGGTCGGTGGATCCCATTGGCGGACATTGGGCGGCCTGCCAGGATAATATTTTTCTGACTCAACTCAATCAGGGCGCCCGCGTTCTGGATTTACGCATTGTCGACAATAGTTACAAAAAGGATACTGGCGGAGGCAAAATGCCGAGCTACAAATTCACCGAATTATTTCAATGCAATCATGTACTCGACGGCAGAAATATCGACCCATGCATTTCAGCCGTCCGCTCTTTCGCAGAAAATAATTACGGTGAACTGGTAATACTGGACATCCACAGTTTCGACACAGGCAGAAATCTGAAAAACAGCCTGGAGCGCTTCAAAAAAAAGTTAAGCCAACTCAATCACCTGCTTATTCCTCCGGCCGCCCGTCAACTTACCCTGGCCGAAATCAAACGGAATTATCCCAATAATAACGTGATCATTTGTTGGAATGGCGGAGCGTACTGGGACAACATCAGGCATTTGTGGACCGGCAAAAACCTCACGTCCAGGGCAGACCTCGAAAGCTTTATTGTGAACACAGCCAGGAAAGAGGTCTCGACCTCAGCCATGACATCCCTGTCGGCTACCGTTTACGACCCCATCGGAGGGCCCGTACGTCTCCCGCGTAATACCACGGTGTGGGCAGAGGTGTTCAACCCCAGCATCAGGTGTTCAACATCATCAACGCCGACTTCTTTCAGGATACGGGCATTGTTGAGCAATGCATTGCGTTGAATCTGGCCAGGTCTGGCCAGTAAGCGGCGGGCACACCGCTGCGGCATTCTTTGGCTTGAGGAATACAAAGCAAAAGATCGCAGCCTTCGACCGCTCCTGCAGAGTTTGCGTACACCTGCAGGAGCGACCGAAGACTGCGATCTTTCTTGATCAACATCCCCGCTCCAGAGTCGGAGCGGGGGGGGCTTTCATCAGGCCGGCTGGGCCTGCACGCCCAATGGCTTGAGCGGCAGCAACGGTGCATGGGGATCGGCCTTCACCGACTTGCGCCAGGCACCCAGCCACTCGGCGTGACCTTCGCTCCAGACCTGCTCATGCAAGCGGGCCAGGGCCACCGGATCGCTCAGCAGTTGCACACGCTCGTT
The DNA here is from genome assembly GCF_057839025.1 of Pseudomonas sp. KH_046_1. Taxonomy (NCBI): domain Bacteria; kingdom Pseudomonadati; phylum Pseudomonadota; class Gammaproteobacteria; order Pseudomonadales; family Pseudomonadaceae; genus Pseudomonas; species Pseudomonas sp. KH_046_1. The sequence continues at coordinate 420,805 of NZ_CM174481.1, read as the reverse complement.
ATTGGTCAGGCCTTCAGGCCCGACTTTCATCGCGTGCCGCACCCGCTCGATCCGCAACCATTCAATCGGCTCAGCCTGATTGTGCCGCGAGGTCGCCAGCGAGCACGCCAGGGCGTTCTGCTGTGGATCGACCACCGAACGGACGAAGCCGTCGTTCAGCGCATGCCAGCGGTTTTCGTGGGTGTACTGGTCGGTGGCCAGCAAGGCCTGCGGCGGATTGTATTCCTCAGGGATCAGGAACAGGCTCTCGTCACGGGACTTCAGACCCAGGCCGACACGGCTGGAAATCACCGACACCGGGATCGACAGCATCAACGAACCGACGATCGGCACCAGCCACCACAGGAAGCTCGGGTTCAGCCAGATCACCAGCAGTGCCCAGAAGAAACCCAGCAGCGTTTGCGGGCCGTGGCGCTTGACCGCTTCGCTCCATGGCGTGGAGTCGTCGTCACGTTGTGGCGAGTTCCAGGTCGCAGCCCAGCCGAGGAACGCGGCGAGGACGAAACGGGTGTGGAAGATCATCCGCACAGGCGCCAGCAGCATGGAGAACAGCATCTCCAGCAGCATCGACAGGGTCACCTTGAACTTGCCGCCGAACTCTTTCGCACCCTTGGCCCAGATCAGGATGATGCTCAACAGTTTCGGCAGGAACAGCAGCACGATGGTGGTCGAGAACAGCGCAATCGCCTTGTCCGGGTGCCATTGCGGCCACAGCGGATAGAGCTGGCGCGGTTCGAGGAAGTACTGCGGCTCCATCAGCGTGTTGACCGCCAGCAGCGCGGTCGACAGCACCAGGAAGAAGAACCACAACGGCGCCGACAGGTAGGACATCACGCCGGTCAGGAACACCGCGCGGTGCACCGGGTGCATGCCCTTGACCAGGAACAGGCGGAAGTTCATCAGGTTACCGTGGCACCAACGACGGTCACGCTTGAGTTCGTCCAGCAGGTTTGGCGGCAGTTCTTCATAGCTGCCCGGCAAGTCATAGGCAATCCACACACCCCAGCCGGCACGGCGCATCAACGCGGCTTCAACGAAGTCGTGGGACAGGATCGAGCCGGAGAACGCGCCTTTACCCGGCAACGGCGCCAGGGCGCAGTGGTCGATGAACGGCTTCATGCGGATGATCGCGTTGTGGCCCCAGTAGTGCGATTCGCCCAGTTGCCAGAAGTGCAGGCCGGCGGTGAACAGCGGGCCATACACGCGAGTGGCGAACTGCTGCATGCGCGCATACAGGGTGTCCATGCCCGACGCCCGTGGCGCGGTCTGGATGATCCCGGCATCCGGCGTGGCTTCCATCAGGCGCACCAGACTGGTCAGGCACTCGCCGCTCATCACGGAGTCGGCGTCGAGTACGACCATGTACTTGTAGTCACCACCCCAGCGACGGCAGAAGTCGTCGAGGTTGCCGCTTTTACGTTTTACGCGACGACGGCGGCGGCGATAGAAGATCTTGCCGAAACCCCCGGCTTCACGGCAGACGTCCAGCCAGGCCTGTTGCTCGGCGACACAGATATCGGCGTCGTTACTGTCACTGAGGACGAAGAAGTCGAAGCGGTCCAGGTCACCCGTGGCCGCCACCGACTCGAAAGTCGCCCGCAAGCCGGCGAATACCCGTGGCACGTCTTCGTTGCAGATCGGCATCACCAGGGCGGTGCGCGCATCCTTCGGAATCGGCTCGTTGCCGGCACTTTTACCGGAGATACGGTATTTATCGTGGCCGGTCAGCAATTCGAGGAAGCCCATCAGCGCGGTCCAGAAACCGGCTGATACCCAGCAGAACAGAATCCCGAACAGGATCAGGATGCTGGTCTGCAAGGCGTACGGCAGCACTTGCGTGGCGGTTTGCAGCAGCGGTTGGTGCAGCACTTCGTTGAGGTCGACGAACGACCAGCCCTGGTACGGCATGATGCCTTTCATGTACCAGCCGGCGACGATGGTCTGGCCAAGCATCAGCAGCAACAGAATGTAGCGACGGATCGAACCCACGGTACGCCAGCGCGCGGCCGGCAGCACACGTTCGTCCTTCGGCGGCTTCGGCGGGTTGGTACGACCGGTCATCCGGCGCCAGCCACGCACCAGAATGTTGGTGCGCCACGGCTCCGGCACAACCTTGGTCCGCCGGATCGGCGGAGTCGCCTTGAGGCAGACCCGGCCGTTGGCGTCGAGCACCAGCATTTCCGCGTCCTGCAGCTCTTCGGCAGTGCTCAGCGTCAGGCGTTTGCCCACCGAAGCCTGGGCGGCTTCGGTCGGGGCGTCGAACGTCGACGATGACAGGCGTTCATGCAATTCGCTGAAAGACTGGCAGCCCGCGAGTTCCGCGCGCTGCTGGTCGGTCATCGGCAGATGCGCCAGATACTCGGAAAGAGTTTCTGGCCGTACTTGTGAGTTACTCATCGGCAGGCAACTGATAGCTCCAGGTCTCGGTCAGGACTTCTTCAGTCGGGGCCGATTCCGGTGTGGCTGGGGCCGCGTCGGCAGCGGCAGGCTGCTTGGCGTCTTGATTGGCCTTGTCCTTGGCATCTGCTACAGGATTCGCTTCGGCCTGCTTGGCCCCCGCTTGCCTGGCTTCCTTGTCCGCTTTCTCTTGTTGCTTGGCGGCAACCTTGTCGGCCTTGGCAACCGACGAGTTCGACGACGGAATCGAAGTCTTTGACAGATCCGCCGGCACGATGTTCTGCACCAGCGCGGCACGCATCTCGGTGGACTTGCTCGGATCCTTGATCTTCATCCGCAGGGTCAGGCGCCAGCCCTTGGTTTCAGGGTTGTAGCGCACGCTGTTTTCCACCAGCTCGGCGTTGTCGCCGACGCTGACCTGGCTGCGAACTTCCGTATCGGCCGGCAATGCCGCCAGGGACGGGCCTTCGAAGTCCACCAGGTAGGCAACGCTGCCGTCCGGCTGACGAATCAGGTTGGACTGTTTGACGTCACCAGTGGAACGCAGGGTCTGTTTGACCCAGGCGCTGTCCGGCGCGTGAATCGAGGCTTCATCCATGGTCCAGTGCATACGATAAGCGACATCGAGCGGCTGGCCAGGTTCCGGCAATTTCTCCGGGTTCCAGAAGGCAACGATGTTGTCGTTGGTTTCGTCGGCGGTCGGAATTTCGACCAGGTCGACTGTTCCCTTGCCCCAGTCACCCTTCGGTTCGATCCAGGCGCTTGGGCGCTTGTCGTACCGGTCGTCGAGGTCTTCGTAGTGGCTGAAGTCGCGGCCACGTTGCAGCAGACCGAAGCCGCGCGGGTTTTCCACGCTGAAGTTGCTCACGGCCAGGTGTTTCGGGTTGTTCAGCGGACGCCAGATCCACTCGCCGTTGCCGGCATGGATCGCCAGACCGCTGGAGTCGTGCAGCTCGCGACGGTAGTTCAGTACTTTCGACGGCTGGTTGGCGCCGAACAGGAACATGCTGGTCAACGGAGCGATGCCCAGTTTGCCGACCTTGTCACGCAGGAACATCTGCGCCTTGACGTCGACGATGGTGTCGCTGCCCGGACGCAGGGTCAGGCGGTAGGCGCCGGTGGCACGCGGAGAGTCCAGCAGGGCGAAGATCACCAGGTGCTTGTCGCCTGGCTTGGGCTGCTGAATCCAGAACTCGCGGAAACGCGGGAATTCTTCGCCAGACGGCAAGGCGGTATCAAGCGCCATGCCGCGAGCGGACAAACCATAGACGTGACCCTTGCCGACGACGCGGAAGTAGCTCGCGCCGAGCATGGTCATGATTTCGTCTTGCTTGTCGGCCTTGTTGATCGGGTACAGCACACGGAAACCGGCATAACCCAGTTGTTCAGTGGCCTTGGGATCGAACTGCATGTCGCCGAAATCGAAACGACTCGGGTCGTACTTGATCTCGTCGACGGTGTTCGCGGTGATTTCGTTGATTTTCACCGGCGTATCGAAATGCATGCCCTGGTGATAGAAGGACAGCTTGAACGGCGTCTTCTGATCGGCCCACTCGGCTTTTTCCGTCAGAAAACGAATTTTCTGATAGTCCGCGAATTTCATGTCGCGGAACTCGTTCGGCAGGTTACTGCGCGGCGCTTCGTATTTCTGCGCGGCCAGCTCTTTTGCCTTGGCCGATACATCATCCAGACTGAATGCCCAAAGCTGACCGGCGCTGAGCAGGCAGAGCAGTGCAGAACCCGCTACCAGGGCGCTGCGTAACCGTTTGGCAGACAATTTTGGTGCGTTACAGGGACTAACAATCACGAGCAACCCTCGCCGAAAACAGATCAAAAAACCAACGGCCAGTTAAAGGGCCTGCACGGTGTACGGTATGAAAAAACCGCCCTTGCAAACCACTCTTGCCAAGTTGGCGAGCATTGTTCCGACTCCGCTGGGGCGAAATGATTCCCCAATCGGATCCGGACAAGTCTCTACCTAAGTCAAAATGGACCAACGAACGCTGATCCCCGTAGCGCGGGATTATCTAGTAGGCCGCGTTACAACGCATCAGGGGTAACAAAGTATTTATCGCGAAAAAGCCCTGTTTTCAGTCGAAATGAACGTAAAAACTTGTTTCAAACGCTTTCAGGTCTGTAACAGGAAGGTTACCGGGCCATCATTGACCAGGTGCACCTGCATATCCGCGCCGAATCTACCTGACGCCACAGTGCCATGCACCTGTTTCGCTTTGTTCAATAGATAGTCGAACAGTTCCTCGCCCAGCGCCGGAGGGGCCGCGGTCGAGAAACCCGGACGCAGCCCGCTTTTGGTATCGGCAGCCAGAGTGAACTGAGAGACCAGCAGCAGCCCGCCACCCACATCCGCCAGGGACAGATTCATCTTGCCCTCAGCGTCACTGAATACCCGATAGTTAAGCAGTTTATTAAGAAGTTTGTCGGCGCTGGCCCGCGTATCGTCGGGCTCGACGGCTACCAGGACCAGCAATCCCTGATCGACGGCACCCACGATCTCGCCCGCGACCTCGACTCGTGCGCCGCGCACCCGTTGCAGCAGGCCCTTCATGCTTCTTCAGGCGGCAGGTCGAGCAAACGCCGGGCCATCTGATTGGCGGCGCGTACCAGCGCGTCGGTGATGCCAGGCTCGGAAGCGGCATGACCGGCATCGCGGATGACCTGCAGTTCGCTGTTCGGCCAGGCCTGATGCAATTCCCAGGCGTTATCCAGCGGGCAGATCACGTCATATCGACCATGGATGATCACGCCAGGCAAATGGGCGATCTTGCCCATGTCGCGGATCAACTGGTTCTGCTCCAGGAAGGCGTGGTTGCTGAAGTAATGGCATTCGATGCGGGCAATCGACAACGCACGTTGTGGCTCGGAGAAACGGTCGACCACCAGCGGGTTGGGACGCAGGGTCGCGGTGCGGCCCTCCCAGGTGGACCAGGCCTTGGCCGCGTGCATCTGGGCGATCTGGTCGTTGCCGACCAGGCGCTTGTGGAACGCGGTGAGCAAGTCGTCGCGCTCGTCCAGCGGGATCGGCGCGATGTAGTCCTGCCAGTAATCGGGGAACAGGCGGCTGGCGCCGGCCTGGTAGAACCATTCGATTTCCTGCGGACGGCAGAGAAAGATCCCGCGCAGGATCAGGCCGTGTACCCGCTCAGGATGGGTTTGCGCGTAGGCCAGCGCGAGGGTCGAACCCCAGGAGCCGCCAAACAGCACCCATTTGTCGATGCCCAAGTGCTGTCGAATCCGCTCCAGGTCGGCGACCAGATCCCAGGTGGTGTTGTTTTCCAGGCTGGCATGGGGCGTGGAGCGACCGCAGCCGCGCTGATCGAAAGTGACAATGCGGTAGAGGTTGGGATCGAAGAAGCAACGACTCTGGGCATCACATCCGGCACCGGGGCCGCCGTGGATGAACACCACCGGCAAACCTTCCGGTGAACCGCTTTCGTCGACATACAACGTGTGGGTTTCGTCGACGGCCAGATCGTGCCGGGCGTGGGGTTTGATCTGCGGGTACAAAGTCTGCATTGCGCACTCCGTAAGGGGTCGAGGTCATCCCTGGGGGGACTTCTATTATTCTGCCGTCCGGCATCATAAACCCGAATTACGTCAATGAGCATGCCCGTGCAGAGTCAGAGTTTTGCCGACAGATATCCGAACAAGGTTTCGTACAGCGCATCGACCTCGGCTGCCTGCCCTCGGGCCCGCAAACAGCCATGGACCAAGCCCTCGCCGACATACAGCGTGGCAACCACGCCCGAGGCATTGAGTCGCTCGGCATACAGCACGCCGTCATCACGCAACGGGTCGAATTGCGCCACGGCGATCAATGCCGGTGGCAGTCCGCTGAAATCCGTGGCGAGCAATGGCATGGCGTAGGCGTTCGGATGACGGGTGCCTTGCAGGTAAAGCGCGTGATAGCAATCGACGTCACTGCTGCTGAGTAACGGCGCGTCGATGCACTCGCTGCGCGACGGCAGCCGGTGATCGCCACCCAACCCCGGATAGATCAGCACCTGCGCGCACGGCAGCGGCTCGCCGGCATCGCGCAACGCCAGGCACAACGCCGCCGCGAGGTTGCCACCGGCACTGTCGCCGGCGACCAGCGTACGCGCAGGATCGAGTTGAAACGGCCCGGTGCGCAGTGCTCGCCAGACCTTCAGGCAATCATCGAACGCGGCGGGAAACGGATGCTCCGGTGCCCGGCGGTAATCGACGGCGATCACCCGTACACCGAGTGTCGATGCCCATTCGGCGCAGATGAAATCGTGGGAATCCAGGTCCCCCACCACCCAGCCGCCGCCATGCAGATAAACGATACACGACGCACCGCTGACCGGTGGCTGATAGGAACGAACAGCAACACCGGCCAACTCGAAATCGACCACATGCAACCCGGCGGGGCGTGCCGGGGTAAACGCCCGGCACATATCGCTGTAGGCCTGGCGCAACCCGGTGATACTGCTGTCGGCGCTGTTGAAACTCAGGGTTTTGTCGACGAATGCCGTCATTTGCCTGGAAAGCGGGTAAGGAGCCATGAGCCTGGTGCTCGTTCAGGGAAATGTGTGGGACCCCACCCTGTGGGAGCGAGCCTGCTCGCGAAGAGGCCGGCACATCCAACATCAATGTTGACTGTCAAACCGCCTTCGCGAGCAGGCTCGCTCCCACAGGTCTTGCACAGATCAGACGAGGGTCAATTCTTCAGGCTGGCCTGAACCGTGACCACGCCATCCTTGCCATCGAAACTGCTGACACCGGCCAACCAGCGCTGCAAGTCTTCTGGATGGTCACGCAGCCATTTTTTCGCGACATCCTGAGCCGTTTGGCGCTCCATGATCGGCACCATCAACTGGCTTTCCTGGGCGGCGGTGAACGTCAGGTTTTCCAGCAGCCGATTGACGTTCGGGCAGCGCTGGGCGTAATCCGGCGCAGTCACGGTTGAGACCGTCGCGGCGCCTTCATTCGGCCCGTAGACGTCTTCGCTGCCGGTCAGGTAGTCGATCTTCATGTTGATGTTCATCGGGTGCGGGGTCCAGCCGACGAACACCACGAACTCCTTGCGGTTCACTGCCCGCTGCACGGCCGCGAGCATGCCGGCTTCACCGGACTCGATCAGTTTGAAGTCCTTGAGGCCGAAGTGATTGGTTTCGATCATGGTCTTGATCGTGGTGTTGGCGCCACTGCCCGGCTCGATGCCGTAGATCTTGCCGCCGAGCTGATCCTTGAATTTGGCGATGTCGGAGAAGGTTTTCAGGCCGGCCGCTGCCACATAGTCAGGGACCGCGAGCGTGGCTTGGGCATCGGCCAGGCTCGGTTTGTCCATGACCTTGACCTGATTGGCAGCCACGAAGGGTGCGATGTTTTTATCCATCGCCGGTTTCCAGTAACCAAGGAAGATGTCCAGTCGCTTGTCGCGGATGCCGGCGAAGATGATTTGCTGCACGGCGCTGGTTTGCTTGCTTTCGTAGCCCAGACCGTTGAGCAGCACATCGGCCATGCCACTGGTGGCGATCACGTCGGTCCAGTTGACCACGCCCATGCGCACGGTTTTGCAGGAGCCGTCGTCCGCGGCCATGGCGCCGGCGCTCAACAGAGCGGTACCGCAGAAGATTGAGAGACAGCGGGTGAACAGACCTTTGGGGCTTGTCATGGATAGCATTCTCGTGCGGCAGCGGATTATTGTCGGGGCGGTGTCTTTGTGCACCGTGGCCAGAACATTACGCAGCAGACGAGTGGTGAAAGCGAACTGTGGCGACCGTGTTTTGCACGGTGGCGACTGTCATGTGCAGATGTTGAGGCATATGAAAACCTGTGGGAGCGAGCTTGCTCGCGATGAGGCCATAACATCCGACATTAATGTTGCCTGACAGTACGCCATCGCGAGCAAGCTCGCTCCCACAGGGTTTTGCGACAGTATTAACGGTTGTAGTGCTTCTCGCCCCAAGCCAACAACCCTTGCAGCAACTCCTTGAGCACCACCCGCGTCGGCTCCGCCAGGCCCGGGCGATAACGGAACGGCTCGAATTCTTCCATGTAGGTGCACTGCCCCAGTTCCAGTTGCACCGCATGGATGTTCTCGGCCGGATTGCCGTAATGGCGGGTGATGTGCCCGCCCTTGAAGCGCCCGTTGAGTACGTGGGTGTAATTGTCGTGAAGCGCGCAGATCGCTTCCAGTCGGGTCGCAAGCTGTGGGTCGCAACTGGCGCCGTTGAAGGTGCCGAGGTTGAAGTCCGGCAACTTGCCGTCGAACAGGTGCGGGATGATCGAGCGGATCGAGTGCGCATCGAACAACAGCGCGTAGCCGAACTCGGCTTTCAAACGCGCCAGTTCCTGCTGCAAGGTGTTGTGATACGGCGTCCAAATCTGCTCCAGATAGGTCGCACGTTCTTCTTTCGACGGCTCCAGCCCTTCACGGAACAACGGAATGCCATCGAACAGTGTCGCCGGGTACAGACCGGTGGTCGCGCCCACGTACAAAGGCTTGTCGTCGGACGGCCGGTTCAGGTCGATGACGAACCGCGAGTACTCGGCAGCCAAGGTGCTGGCGCCCAGTTCGGCGGCGAAGTCGTACAGCTGCGGGATGTGCCAGTCGGTGTCCGGCAGGCTTTTCGCGTCAGGGATCAACCCGGCTTCGACTGCCGGGGTCAGGCGCACACCGGCGTGGGGCATGCTGATCAGCAGCGGTACGCGGCCTTGTTTGAAGTTCAGAACCTTATCCACAACAGATCTCCTACAGACTTGATTCGACGCCGTGGCGCACGACGCGTTTTTCCAGGTCGCCGCCCAGCCAGTAACACAGGTCGGCCGGACGATCGATTTGCCAGGCGACGAAATCCGCAACCTTGCCGACCTCCAGTGAGCCATGGGTGTCGGCCATGCCCAGCGCGGTGGCGGCATGAATCGTCGCGCCGGCCAGGGCTTCTTCCGGGGTCATGCGGAAACAGGTGCAAGCCATGTTCAGCATCAGGCGCAATGACAGTGCCGGCGAGGTGCCCGGGTTGAGGTCGCTGGCGATGGCGATTTTCACGCCGTGTTTGCGCAAGGCGTCCATCGGCGGCAATTGGGTTTCGCGCAGGAAGTAAAAGGCGCCGGGCAACAGCACCGCAACCGTGCCGGACTTGGCCATGGCAATGGCGTCATCCTCGGTCATGAACTCCAGGTGATCGGCGGACAACGCGTGATAACGCGCCGCCAGGCTCGATCCATGCAACGACGACAACTGCTCGGCGTGCAGCTTCACTGGCAGGCCCAGTTCCTGGGCGGTTATGAACACCCGCTCGACCTGCGCCGGGGAGAACGCCAGGTACTCGCAGAACGCGTCCACCGCGTCCACCAATCCCTCGGCAGCCAGGGCCGGGAGCATGTCGGCGCAGATGTGATCGATGTAGTCGTCGGCGCGATCGACGTATTCCGGTGGCAGGGCGTGAGCCGCCAGGCAGGTGCTGCGCACGCTGACCGGCAGTTCGGCGCCGAGGCGACGGGCCACGCGCAGCATCTTGCGCTCGTTGGCCAGGTCCAGGCCGTAGCCGGACTTGATTTCGACGCTGGTGACGCCATCACGCATCAGGCTTTTCAGGCGTTTGGCGGCACTGGCGAACAACTCGTCTTCGCTGGCGGCACGGGTGGCGCGCACAGTGCTGGCGATGCCGCCACCGCTGGCGGCGATTTGCGCGTAGCTGACGCCTTGCAGGCGCTGTTCGAACTCACCGCTGCGGTTACCGCCGAACACCGTGTGGGTGTGGCAGTCGATCAGGCCCGGCGTGACCCAGGCCCCGTTCAAATCATTGACGGCCGGGTACTCGCCCGCCGGCAACTCACCGCGCGGGCCGATCCACTCAATGTGCGCTCCTGACGTCACGATGGCCGCGTCCTCGATGATCGAGTAGACGCCTTGTGCCATGGTTGCGACGTGACAGTGTTGCCAGAGCGTTTTCATCCTTGGCCTCCATTAGGTTATCGATGAGAAAAAGTAGGATCCTGCGTCACCAGAGCTGCCTGGCCCGCCGCCGGTTTCACCCACGTCAGGTAAGCCAGCACCAGCAACACGATCCAGACCACGCCGACGATCAGCGCTGCCTGGGTGTCCGGGAAATAGCCCAGCACGCCGAAAATGAACAGCATGAAGGCAATCGCCGCCGCCGGCGCATAGGGCCAGAGCGGTACCGGGAATTTCAGTTGTGCGACCTGCTCGGCGCTCATGGACCGGCGCATGGCCACTTGGGTCACCAGGATCATCAGCCAGACCCATACCGTGGCAAAGGTCGCGATGGAAGCGATCAACAGAAACACGTTTTCCGGGATCAGGTAATTCAGCAACACGCCCAGCAACAGTGCGGCACTCATCACCACGACCGTCATCCATGGCACGCCATTGCGCGACAGGCGGGCGAAGCCCTTGGGTGCATGCCCTTGCTGGGCCAGGCCGAACATCATGCGGCCAGCGCCGAAGATGTCACTGTTGATCGCCGAAATCGCCGCCGTGATCACCACGATATTGAGGATGGTGGCCGCCGAGCCGATCCCCAGCTTGTCGAAGATCTGCACGAACGGGCTGCCCTGGCTGCCGATCTGCTGCCATGGAAAGATCGACATCAGCACCAGCATCGTCAGCACGTAGAACAGCAGGATCCGCAACGGTACAGCATTGATCGCCCGGGGCAGCACGTGCTGCGGGTCCTTGGCTTCACCTGCCGTTACGCCGATGATTTCAATACCGCCAAACGCAAACATCACCACCGCGAACGAAGCAATCAGACCGCCCATGCCATTGGGCATGAAGCCGCCGTGGCTCCAGAGGTTGCTGATGTCGGTCGCCTGGCCAGGGGCCGAGCTGATGCCGAACCACATGATGCCGAAACCACCCAGGATCATCGCGACGATGGCCGCGACCTTGAGCAGCGACAGCCAGAACTCCATTTCACCGAAGACTTTGACGTTGCACAGGTTCAGGCCGCCAACGATGGAAACGACACCCAGCACCCAGATCCAGCGGGAAACCTCCGGGAACCAGAAGCCCATGTAGATACCGAATGCCGTGACGTCGGCCATGCCGACGATGACCATTTCGAATGCGTAGGTCCAACCGAGGACGAAGCCCGCCATTGGCCCCAGGTAGGTGCTGGCGTACTGGCCGAACGAGCCGGTCACCGGGTTGTGCACCGCCATCTCACCAAGGGCACGCATGACCATGAACACCGCCGCGCCACCGATCAGGTAAGCGAGCAGTACCGCAGGCCCGGCCATTTGTATGGCCGAGGCAGATCCATAAAACAGCCCGGTGCCGATTGCCGACCCCAGCGCCATGAAGCGAATATGTCGGGCAGAGAGCCCGCGTTTCAAACCTTTTTCTGCCTGTTGCATTTCTCGTCCCTAATTATTGTTATTCGACGCAAAATCGAATCGCTGGCAAGCCAGCTCCTGTAGGAGCTGGCTTGCCAGCGAGGGGCCCTTACAGGCTAGGCAGCAACTTCGCCGTCACCAGCTCGTTCAAGCAACGCGAGGCCAACAGTTCAGACGCCGCATTGATGTCTGGCGCGAAGAAGCGGTCCTTCTCATAGAACGGCACGTCGTTACGCAGAATGGCCCGAGCCTTTTCCAGTTTCGGCGAGGTTTTCAGGCCGTCGCGCAGATCCAGGCCCTGAACGGCCGCCAGCCATTCCACCGCGAGAATCCCACGGGTGTTCTCGGCCATTTCCCACAGACGCTTGCCAGCCGCCGGCGCCATGGAAACGTGGTCTTCCTGGTTGGCGGAAGTCGGCAGGCTGTCCACCGAATGCGGATGGGACAACGCCTTGTTCTCGCTGGCCAGTGCCGCTGCGGTCACCTGGGCGATCATGAAACCGGAGTTCACGCCACCGTTGGCCACCAGGAACGGCGGCAGTTGCGACATGTGCTTGTCCATCATCAGCGAGATACGGCGCTCGCTCAGAGAACCGATTTCAGCGATGGCCAAGGCCATGTTGTCAGCGGCCATGGCCACCGGCTCGGCGTGGAAGTTGCCACCGGAGATCACGTCACCTTCAGCGGCGAACACCAGCGGGTTGTCGGAAACGGCGTTGGCTTCGATCGCCAGCACTTCGGCCGCTTGGCGGAACTGGGTCAGGCAGGCACCCATGACTTGTGGCTGGCAACGCAGGGAGTACGGGTCTTGTACCTTCTCGCAGTTTTCGTGGGAGTCGGAGACTTCGCTGCGCTCGCCCAGCAGATCGCGATAAGCGGCGGCGGCGTCGATCTGGCCTTTCTGGCCACGGGCAGCGTGGATGCGGGCATCGAACGGCGAACGCGAACCCAGGACCGCTTCAACGGTCAGGCCGCCCAGTGCCAAGGCACCGGCGAACAGGTCTTCGCCTTCGAACAGGCCACGCAGGGCAAAAGCGGTGGACACCTGAGTGCCGTTGAGCAGCGCCAGGCCTTCTTTCGCGGCCAGGGTCAGCGGGGTCAGACCGGCAACTTTCAGCGCTTCGGTGGCTTCCATCCACTCGCCTTTGTAGCGCGCCTTGCCTTCGCCCAGCAGCACCAGCGACATATGGGCCAGAGGCGCCAGGTCACCGGAAGCACCGACCGAACCTTTCAATGGAATGTGCGGGTAAACCTCGGCGTTGATCAGGGCGATCAGCGCGTCGATCACCACACGGCGGATGCCGGAGAAACCACGGCTCAGGCTGTTGACCTTGAGCACCATGATCAATCGCACCAGCTCATCGCTGATCGGCTGGCCGACACCGGCGGCGTGGGACAGCACCAGCGAGCGCTGCAGGTTTTCCAGGTCTTCGCTGGCGATGCGGGTCGAGGCCAGCAGGCCGAAACCGGTGTTGATGCCGTAGGCGGTGCGGTTCTCGGCGAGGATCTGTTCCACGCAGGCAACGCTGGCTTCGATCTGGGCCGAGGCGCTGTGGTCGAGGGTCAGTTTCACCGGCTGCTGATAGACGTCACGCAGTTGGGCGAGGGTCAGTTGGCCGGGAATCAGGTTTAGCGCAGTCATTTTGTGCTCCTTTTGAGAGTTGTTATTAACTCACCAGACGCTCCGGAGATGTCCGTTGTCCGTCGCGTCTGCCTTTTGGGGAGACGCGCCTTGGCACGCTGGTGTTATTGAAATCAGTTCAGTTCTGGAAAAGCGTTGTGCAGCAAAATCGGGTCTTTCAATACCGCGGCAGCGGCGGCGATGTCCGGTGCCAACCAGCGATCCTGGTCGTAGGGGGCAACGTGCTCGCGCAGCAGACGCCAGGCAGCATCGGTGCCCGCGCCGAAGCGTTGTTCTTTGAGGAACTCGAACGCCTGGGCCGCCAGCAAATACTCGATGGCGAGGATCTGCGTGCAGTTTTCCAGCGCGCGATGCAGCTTGAGCGCGGCGTTGGTGCCCAAGCTCAGGTGATCCTCCTGCAGGCCAGACGTCACGAAGTTATCCAGCACCGCCGGTTGTGCCAGTTGACGGTTTTCCGCGCACAGCGAAGCGGCGACGTATTGCACGATCATCATCCCGGAGTTCACCCCCGGGTTAGCCACCAGGAACGCCGGCAGACCGCTGACGTGCGGGTTGATCAAACGGTCCAGGCGACGCTCGGCGATGGAGCCGATTTCCGCCATGGCAATCGCCAGTAAATCCGCGGCCATCGCCACGGATTGGCCGTGCGGGTTGGCCTGGGAGACCACGCGGTAATTGTCCGCGGTGCCCAGTACCAGCGGGTTGTCGGTGGCACCGTTGAGTTCGGTTTCGATCTGTTTGGTCGCGTGTACCAATTGGTCGCGAGCGGCGCCGTGCACCTGCGGGATCGAGCGAATGCTCAGGGCATCCTGGGTACGGATGCCTTTGCTCTGGGCAATCACTTCGCTGCCGTCGAGCAAGGCCCGCAGGTTGATCCCGACCTGCTGCATGCCCGGGTGCGGCTTGAGCGCGATGATCTCGGCATCGAAGGCGTCGATCTGCCCGCGCTGGGCTTCGAAACTCATGGCACCAATCACATCGGCCCATTCCAGCAGGCGCGTGGCATCGGCAATCGCCAGGCAGCTCAGGCCGGTCATGCACGGCGTACCGTTGACCAGGCACAAACCGTCCTTGGCACCGAGCTTGACCGGTTGCAGGCCTTCTTCGGCCAGCGCTTGCTGCGCGGAAACGACCTGGCCGCGATAGCTGACATTGCCGACACCCAGCAGCGCGATGCCGATGTGGGCCATGTGGGTCAGGTAGCCCACGGAACCCTGGGACGGCACTTGCGGGGTGATGCCACGGTTGAGCAGCGCCAGCAGTGCTTCGACGACCTGACGGTGCAGGCCCGATTTGCCATGGCTGTAGTTGACGACGGCGGCACACATGATCGAGCGGGTCTGCTCGTTGGTCAGTGGCGCGCCAATGCCACAGGCGTGACTGAGCAAGGTGTTGCGCGACAACTGGCTGAGTTGTTCGTCCTGCAGCGAGACGTTGCACAGCGCGCCCAGGCCGGTGTTGATGCCGTAGGCACGTTCGCCGCTGGTGACGATGCGCTGGACGATGGCCTGCGCGTTTTCGATGCGTGCCCAGATCGGCGCCGACAGCTCAAGCTGTGCGCCATGACGAGCAACGGCGACCACGTCCTGCCAGGTGACCTGCGCCTCGGTGATAACGATTTTTTCAGCCTGGGACATCTTCAACCTCTGCGTACAAACCTGAATTTTGATGCAGCTTTTCCGGCCTCATCGCGAGCAAGCTCGCTCCCACAGGTTTTGTGAACACCGGGGATCCACTGTGGGAGCGAGCTTGCTCGCGATGGGGCCAGCACAGCCGGCACAAACCTTTTAAACCACCGCCGCCCGACGCTGCACAAAGCGGTCGACATACTCATCCGCCGGCGAATGCAGGATCTCTCTCGGCGTGCCGACCTGAATCAGGCGGCCGTCCTTGAGGATCGCGATGCGGTTGCCGATGCGCACGGCCTCGTCGAGGTCGTGGGTGATGAAGACGATGGTCTTGTGCAGGGTCTTTTGCAGCTCCAGCAACTGGTCCTGCATCTCGGCGCGGATCAGCGGGTCGAGGGCGCTGAACGCTTCGTCCATCAGGATGATGTCGGTGTCCGCCGCCAAGGCGCGGGCCAGGCCCACACGCTGACGCATGCCACCGGAGAGCTGGTGCGGGTATTTGTTTTCGTAGCCCTTGAGGCCCACGGTGTTGATCCAGTGCAGCGCACGCTCGGCGCACATGGCTTTGCTTTCGCCACGGATTTTCAGGCCGTAGGCGACGTTGTCCAGCACGCTCTTGTGCGGCAACAGGCCGAAGCTCTGGAACACCATGCTGATCTTGCGCCGACGAAATTCGCGCAGGGCTTCCATGTCGTATTGCAGGATGTCCACGCCGTCCACCAGGATCGCGCCGCTGGTCGGGTCGATAAGGCGGTTGAAGTGGCGGACCAGGGTCGACTTGCCGGAACCCGACAGGCCCATGATCACGAAGATCTCGCCGCTGCCGATGCTCAGCGACAGGTCGTTCACGCCGACCACGCAGCCGGTTTCGGCCAGCACCTGGTCCTTGGTCTTGCCCTGGCCGACCATGGCCAGCGCATCCTTGGCACGGTTGCCGAAAATCTTGAAGACGTTCTTGACTTCGATCTTGCTCACGGTTGCGTTGTTCATTTGCTCACCTCATGCCGTGCGCGACCGTACGCCTGTGTAATGCGGTCGATCACCACAGCCAGAATCACGATCGCCAGACCGGCTTCAAGGCCGCGTCCGACGTTGAGGGTCTGAATCCCCACCAGCACGTCTTCACCCAGGCCACGGGCACCGATCATCGAGGCGATCACCACCATCGACAGGGCCATCATGGTGGTCTGGTTGATCCCGGCCATGATGCTCGGCAGGGCCAGCGGCAGTTGCACGCCGAACAGTTGCTGCCAGCGATTGGCACCGAAGGCGTTGATCGCTTCCATCACTTCGCCGTCGACCTGGCGAATGCCCAGATCGGTCAGGCGGATCAGCGGTGGCGCGGCGTAGATCACCGTGGCGAAAATCGCCGGGACCTTGCCCAGGCCGAACAGCATCAGCACCGGGATCAGGTACACGAAGCTCGGCATGGTCTGCATGATGTCCAGCAACGGCATCAGTATCGAACGCAGGCGGTTGCTGCGCGCCGAGAGAATGCCCAGCGGAATGCCGATCAACACCGAGATGATCGTCGCCACCATCATCAGCGCCAGGGTCTGCATCAGCTTGTCCCAGAGGCCGACCGCACCCACCAGGAACAGCAAACCAACGATGACGGCGGTGGTCACGACCTTGCGGGTCGCGTGCCAGGCCACACCGGCCACGATCGCCAGCATCAGCCACCAGGGTGCAGCGCGCAGCAGGCCTTCAAGATTGACGATGGCCCACAGCAAGGTGTCGGAGATGCTGCGGAACACATCGCCGTAGTTGGTAACCAGCGAATCGACCCAACCGTTGACCCAGTCGGCGATGGAAAAGGTAAAGCTTTCGGGAAACATAAGAGACTCTCAATCAAGGGGTTGCGATCAAGCATCCGACTGCCGCTGCCGACAGCCGGAGAAGCTCAACCTACAAGGCCGCGTCGATTTTCTTGGCTGCGTCTTCGCTCACCCACGCGTGCCAGACTTCAGGATGTTCCTTCAGGAAGATCTTGGCCAGTTTTGGTGATTCGATCCGCTCTTTGCTCATACGCCCAAGGTTCTGGTTCAGCAGGTCGATTGGCACGTTGACCTTTTCCAGCACGGCCACCAATTCAGGCGCTTCGTCGTGGAAAGTCTTGGACAGGCCGACCTTGATGGTCACGGTCTTGTTCACGCCTGGTTTTTCTTCGAGTTTTACCGCGTCGATCTGGCCCATCAGCGGCGTTGGCGACCAGTAGTAGAACAGGATCGGCTCGCCGCGCTTGTAGCTCGACAGCACGGCGGCATCCAGCGCCGGACCGGTGCCCGGGCGGAAGTTGGTGTAGGTGCTTTCCAGACCGTAGCTCTTCAGCATTTCGCTGTTGTCGAGCTCACAGGTCCAACCGGCCGGGCAGTTGTAGAAACGGCCCTTGGAAGGCTCTTCGGCGTCCTTGAACACCGCGGAGTATTTGCCCAGGTCAGCAATGTTTTTCAGGTCTGGGGCCTTGGCTTCCAGCTTGCGCTTGGCGTCGCCTTCGATCACGTAGCGCGGCACGTACCAGCCTTCAATTGCGCCAACAACCGGCGCGCCGACACCGACGACCTTGCCGGCTTTCTCGGCCTTGTTCCAGACTTCGCTACGGCCGACCCACTCTTCGGCAAACACTTGAATATCGTTGCTGCCCAGGGCGTTTTCCATGGTGATGGAGTTGCCCGGCAGGCTGTCAGTCTTGCAGTCGTAGCCTTTCTCCAGCACGACTTGCATCACGTCGGTCAGGAGCATGGCGCTTTCCCAGTTCAGGCCGGCGAACTTCACCGGCTTGCCCGATTCGCACCAACCCGCCGCCTGAGTGGCGCCGGCGCTGGCCAGCAGGCCCATGGAAAGCAACGTGGTCAGCAGGGTCTTGTTCGATTTCATTGTTGTGACGCTCCTAATCATGAATTGGCTTACGGCAGTCAAGAGGCATCCAGCCCTGTCCACGTCCAATCAGGCCTGCGCCGCAGCGCGACCCACATTCAGCTTTTGTTCGGTGACCGCGCCCTGCTCGACCGGCAGGATCAAACGATCAGGCACTGTGCCGTGCCATTTTTTCGCACACAGGTAATACAGGGCGGCGGGAACCACCAGGCCGATGACCCAGGAAATATCCACATCACCCAGGGCCGCCACCAGCGGACCGGTATAGAACTTGGTGGAGATGAACGGCAGTTGTACCAGCACACCGAACACATAGACGCTGATACCGAGCAGGTTCCAACGACCGTAGCGACCCTTCGGATCGGCCAGGGCCGGGACGTCATAGCGCTCGCGAGTGATGCAGTAGTAGTCCACCAGATTGATCGCGCTCCAGGGAGTAAAGAACGCCAGCAAGAACAGGATGAAAGACTTGAACGCGCCGAGGAACGAGTGCTGACCGAGCAACGCCATCAGGGTCGCAGCACCGACGATGGCCAGCACGAAGACCAGACGCTGCAAGCGCGTTACCTTCAGGTCGCCACGGAAACCGCTGATGATGGTCGCAATGCACATGAAGCTGCCGTAGGAGTTCAGCGTAGAGATGGTGACCTTGCCGAACGCGATGCTGAAGTACAGCAGCGCAGCGGTGGCACCGGTACCCCCCAGACCCACGATATAGGCCACTTCGTGGCCGGCGTATTGCCCGTTGGCCGAAGCGGCCGCGAACACACCGAGGACCATCGCCACCTGCGCACCAATGACCGAGCCTGCACCTGCGGCAAAAAAGGTTTTCACCGCGGAAGTCTTGCTCGGCAGGTAGCGAGAATAGTCAGCCACATAAGGACCGAAGGCGATCTGCCAGGACGCCGCGAGCGACACCGCAAGCAAGAAACTGCTCCAGCTGAAGTGGCGGATTTGCAACAGTGCGCCAACGTCAACCTGGTTCATCAGACGGCTGAACAGGTAAACAAAGGCAATCACGCCAATGACACTGGCCACACGGCCGATCCAATGGATCACCCGATAGCCGAGCACCGTGACCAGCACGATGACACTGGCGAAAAGCAGGATGCCGACGGTGTCGCTGACGCCAAACAACTGGCCCAGCGCCTGGCCGGACAACACGGTTCCCGTTGCGGTGAAGCCCAGGTACATCAAGCAGACCAGCACGATCGGGATGGCCGCGCCGTATACGCCGAACTGTACCCGGCTGGAAATCATCTGCGGCAGGCCAAGCTTGGGGCCTTGCGCCGCATGCAGCGCCATCACGCCGCCGCCCAGCAATTGACCGATCAACAGACCGATCAATGACCAGAACACATCACCGCCAAGGACCACGGCCAATGCGCCGGTGACAATCGCGGTGATTTGCAGGTTGGCACCCATCCACAGGGTGAACTGGCTTAACAGACGACCGTGTCTTTCCGCTTCCGGGATGTAGTCGATCGAGCGCTTCTCGATCAACGGTTTGTTGCCTGCACGTTCGCTGTTAACAGCCATGGTTCAACCTCTGTGGATTGTTATGGGAAGCCATTGTGGAACTGCTTTTTTGTGGGAGCGGGCTTGCTCGCGAAAGCGGTGGATCAGCCAGCACAGATGTTGAATGTGCCGGCCTCTTCGCGAGCAAGCCCGCTCCCACAGGTAAAGCAATCTGCGTTACTTGCCGGTAATCATCGGCAGGTTCAGCCCTTGTTCCTTGGCGCAGTCGATGGCGATCTGATAACCGGCATCGGCGTGACGCATAACGCCAGTGGCCGGGTCGTTGTGCAGCACGCGAGCGATACGCTCGGCCGCTTCGTCAGTACCGTCGCAGACAATCACCATGCCCGAGTGCTGGGAGAAGCCCATGCCGACGCCGCCGCCGTGGTGCAGGGAAACCCAGGTCGCGCCGCTCGCGGTGTTGAGCAAGGCGTTGAGCAGTGGCCAGTCGGAAACAGCGTCGGAACCGTCCTGCATCGATTCGGTTTCACGGTTCGGGCTCGATACCGAACCGGAGTCCAGGTGGTCGCGGCCGATCACGATGGGCGCGGACAACTCGCCGCTACGGACCATTTCGTTGAACGCCAGGCCCAGCTTGGCGCGCAGGCCCAGGCCAACCCAGCAGATTCGTGCCGGCAGACCCTGGAAGCTGATGCGCTCGCGGGCCATGTCCAGCCAGTTGTGCAGGTGGGCGTCGTCCGGGATCAGCTCTTTGACCTTGGCGTCGGTCTTGTAGATGTCTTCAGCGTTGCCCGACAGTGCAGCCCAACGGAACGGGCCGATGCCACGGCAGAACAGCGGACGGATGTAGGCAGGTACGAAGCCCGGGAAGTCGAATGCGTTTTCCACGCCTTCTTCTTGCGCCATCTGACGGATGTTGTTGCCGTAATCGAAGGTTGGTACGCCCATTTTCTGGAAGTCGAGCATCGCTTTGACGTGCACGGCCATCGATTGCTTGGCGGCCTTGATCACAGCGGCAGGTTCAGTCTTGGCGCGAGCGCGGTACTGGTCCCAGGTCCAGCCGGCCGGCAGGTAGCCGTTGAGCGGGTCGTGGGCGCTGGTCTGGTCGGTGACCATGTCCGGGCGCACGCCGCGCTTGACCAGTTCTGGAAGAATTTCAGCGGCGTTGCCCAGCAGCGCGATGGAAATCGCCTTGCCTTCAGCAGTGTATTTGGCGATGCGGGCCAGAGCGTCGTCGAGGTCAGTAGCCTGCTCGTCGACATAACGGCTTTTCAAACGGAAGTCGATGCTGACCTGCTGGCATTCGATGTTCAGCGAGCAAGCGCCGGCCAGGGTTGCAGCCAGCGGCTGTGCGCCACCCATGCCGCCCAGGCCAGCGGTCAGTACCCACTTGCCTTTGAGGTCATCGTTGTAGTGTTGGCGACCGGCTTCGACGAAGGTTTCGTAGGTGCCCTGGACGATGCCCTGGCTGCCGATGTAGATCCAGCTGCCGGCGGTCATCTGGCCGTACATGGCCAGGCCTTTGGCGTCCAGTTCGTTGAAGTGTTCCCAGCTCGCCCAGTGTGGCACCAGGTTGGAGTTGGCGATCAGTACGCGCGGGGCATTGCTGTGGGTCTTGAACACGCCGACCGGCTTGCCGGATTGCACCAGCAGGGTCTCGTCGTCGTTCAGGTTGGTCAGGCTTTCGACGATCTTGTCGTAGCATTCCCAGTTACGTGCAGCGCGACCGATACCACCGTAAACCACCAGTTCTTTAGGGTTCTCGGCGACTTCCGGGTCGAGGTTGTTCATCAGCATGCGCAGCGGCGCTTCAGTCAGCCAGCTCTTGGCGGTCAGCTTGTTACCGCGTGCGGCACGGATTTCAACGTCACGAAACTTAGTAGGTTTAATGTCAGTCACGAAAAAGACTCCTCAGCAATCAATCCAAACCAACCCAGGCAGTGGGCGAGCAAGCCAATGGGCATCAGTGCACACCGGCGAATCAGTGGACGATGGTTGAGTCCTCGTGACTCATACGCATACGTCTTTACTTGTACATACAAGCATATGCAATCAAGCGGCCAACTTGTTGGATGAGCATTCAAGAAAAATTCTGAAACGGCTGGAGAGCGCCTGGAACAAGGGTTGTGGCGAAGATGAAATATTTTCCGGGGGATTTTTGTGGCGAAGGGTTTTTGTTACTTGAGCGTGGTTTTGCGCCACGCTGGGGCGTTCGGTAACAACGTGGTGCGCATTCGGGAACGAATTCAAAGTGACAAAAAGCATCGCGGGCAAGCCCGCTCCCACAGTGATCGCGGTTGGATCATAAATATACAATCCAGCTCGAAACCTGTGGGAGCGGGCTTGCCCGCGATTGTGTCGCTTGAGTTTTGGATCAGTGTGCGGACAGTTCAATCACACAGCATGGCCCGTTGACTGAGATTTCCAGCAGGCCGGTGTTACCGTCCAGTTGCAGGCAATCATGCCGGCCGAGTTGCGAAGCGCTGTCACCGACCACCACTTCCAGCGCCTCGCTGATGCTGAACACCAACACCGTGCCCGCCGAGCTGAAAAACCGCTGCTCACCCGCCAGCCACTGCAACCGCGCGCTGTAACGCTGCGGCGCATAGATCAAGTTGAAATCGCGAATCGGCCCATCGAGCAATGTGCAGGAAACCTTGCTCTCGCCACTAAAGGCAAACGGGTCCAGCGGTAACAGTGGCCGCGCGTCCTGGCCATCCACCGTCAGGCTCATACCGTCGCCCTGCAAAACGGTGATCACTCGCTCGTAACCGGCGAAGGTGGAAAAACCACCCGATTCGCCAATGTCGGCAATCGACAGGCGCCAGCCAAAGCCATCCAGGCCGGTGCCGGCATCGCGGGTGATTTCTTCGGTGCTGCCGCCGCCGTTTTTCCACGGCATGCGTGGGTAATCTTTGGCGCGTAAAACCTTCAACTGATTCATTTATGAAACCGACCTTCCAGACGATGACGGGAACCGGGGTGGATCAAGCGAGCAGCGGTCACTGGCTGACGACCGGACCAGGTGCGGCGACGAATCAGCAGGCACGGCTCGCCCTTTTCAATCTGTAGCAATTTGCATTCGGACGACTCGGCCAGGATCGCCTCGACCACGTGCTCACCTTCTGTCAGCGGCGCGACCTGATTCAGATAGGCGTAGGGCGTTTGCAGGGTGAAGTCCTGCTTGAGGTAGTCCGGCGCCACCAGCGCATTGACGAAACGGTCTTCGATTTGCACCGGAATATCGTTCTCGAAATGCACGATCAGCGAGTGGAACACCTTCTGCCCTTCGCGCATGTCCAGGGCCAGGGCGCGCTCGGAGCCGGCGGCCTCTTCTTCAAGGGTGATGACCTTGCAGGTATGGCGATGACCGCGAGAGGCGATTTCGTCGGCGATGTTGTGCACTTCGAACAGGGCGGACTGGCTTTTCGGCTCGGCGACGAACGTGCCGACGCCTTGCATGCGCACCAGCAGGCCATCGGCGGTCATCTCGCGCAGGGCGCGGTTGATGGTCATGCGGCTGAAGCCCAACTGGCTGACCAACTCGCTTTCCGACGGAACGCGGTAGTGCGGCGGCCAGTTTCCACTGTCGATTTGCTGGGTGATCATTTGTTTGACGCGGGCGTACAAGGGCGCCGGACTGTCGCCCATGTTCGCGGCCAACGGAGAGACTGGAGGCGGAGTCGGCACGGTTAATCCTTGGTCATTTGATTGATGTCGCTAGCTTGCCGGAGTTTACCGGGCAGGCAAACGTCTGTATATGTATATACAAATAACACACGATGGGGTGCTGAACCATGTCCGCCTTCTTTGCCGAACGCGCGCTGCTGCCTAGTGGATGGGCCAACAATGTACGTCTTGAGGTCAGCGCCGACGGCGTTTTGACCCATATTCAGGCCGATTCCAACGCAGATGGCGCCGAACGGTTAAGCGGTCCGCTGCTGCCTGGCATGCCGAACCTGCACTCCCACGCCTTCCAGCGGGCCATGGCCGGGCTGGCGGAAGTGGCGGGCAATCCGAACGACAGTTTCTGGACCTGGCGCGATCTGATGTATCGCCTCGTCGGAAAAATCAGCCCGGAACAACTCGGCGTTATCGCCCGTCAGCTGTACATCGAAATGCTCAAGGCCGGTTACACATCGGTGGCGGAATTTCATTACGTACACCATGACATCAATGGCCAACCTTATACCGATCCGGCCGAGCTGGCACTGCGTATCAGCCAGGCCGCAGGTTCCGCCGGTATCGGCCTGACTCTGCTGCCAGTGCTCTACAGCCACTCCGGTTTCGGTGGCCAAGCGCCGAACGACGGTCAGCGTCGTTTTATCAACAGCACTGAAAACTACCTCAAGCTGCAATCGCGTCTGCAACCGGTGCTGGCGCAGCAACCGGCGCAAGCCCTGGGCCTGTGTTTCCACTCGCTGCGCGCGGTCACGCCGCAGCAGATCAGCGAAGTGCTGGCGGCCAGCGACAAGCAATGCCCGGTGCACATCCACATCGCCGAGCAGCAGAAGGAAGTCGACGACTGCCTGACCTGGAGCGGTCGTCGTCCGCTGCAATGGCTGTACGAAAACATCGACGTCGATCAGCGCTGGTGCCTGGTCCACGCGACCCACGCCAACCCGGAAGAAGTCACGTCGATGGCCAAGAGTCGCGCCATTGCCGGCCTGTGCCTGACCACCGAAGCCAACCTGGGCGACGGGATTTTCCCGGCGGTGGATTTCCTCGCCCAGGGCGGCCGCATGGGCATTGGTTCCGACAGCCATGTGTCGTTGAGCGTGGTGGAAGAATTGCGCTGGCTGGAATACGGCCAGCGACTGCGCGACCAGCGACGAAATCGTTTGTATGGCGCGGATCAGCCGATGGTCGGGCGCACGCTGTTTGATGCCGCGCTGGATGGCGGTGCCCAGGCGCTGGGTCAGCCGATTGGCGCTCTGGAAGTCGGCAAGCGCGCCGACTGGCTGGTGCTCGATGGCAACGACCCGTACCTGGCAACGGCCAGCGGCGACGGGATTCTCAACCGCTGGTTGTTTGCCGGTGGCGATCGCCAGGTGCGGGATGTGCTGGTGAATGGTCAGTGGGTGGTGCGTGACGGGCGGCATGCTGACGAGGAAGAAAGCAGCCGCGCCTTCACTCAGGTCCTGCGCGAACTCCTGGGCTGACACTGAAACAAAATGTGGGAGCGGGCTTGCTCGCGAAGAGGGCGTGTCAGTCGACAGACTTGTTGACTGATACACCGCTTTCGCGAGCAAGCCCGCTCCCACATTTGATCGGTGTTGACTGTTAGTTCGAGGTTTCCGCCATCTGCTGCTCCGACGCTCGCCAGATCAGCCGCGTGGTGTCGTAACCCTGCTGACGCGCCTTGCTCAGCAGCTCCTCACGCACCACACCGTTCACGGTCGGTGTGCGCGACAACAGCCACAAATACTTCCGGCTCGGATCACCGACAATGGCGGTCTTGTAGTCATCGCTGACGTACAGCACCCAGTATTCGCCCTTCGCCGTACCCGGGATCAGCCTGGAGAACCAGGTATCGAACTCGATCCACAGCTTGTCGCCCTTGCCGGGCTCCTGTGGATAAGCCGTGCCCTTGACCTCTTCCCATTGCCACTGCGCTGTCAGGCAGCGATTCAACACGGCGACGTTGCCGTCGGGCTTGAGCGTGTAATGAGCTTCGGATTGCGCGCAGTCGCGCTGGAAGTACATCGGCATGCGGGCCAGCTCGTACCAGGTGCCCTGGTAGCGTTTGAGGTTGACGCTTTTGACCGTCTTGGGGGCCAATGGGTCCTGGCCAGACGTGGCACAGCCGGCCAACACCAGGCCGGCAAAAAGGATGATCAATAACCGCTTCATTATTTTTCTCCCGAGGGCAATTCGCCCCGGTTTACTTCAGGCCTTGGCCGGAAAACATCAGCACTTTGTCACCGGCGAACTGCACGCTGATAAAGCTGTTCTTGTCGCCCCAGGTGCAACTGGACATGCCGAGCGCGCCTGAACAATCGGCGGGTTTGCCCAACAGGGTCTCCACGTCGGCCTTGGCCATGCCGGCAGAGAGCTTCGAGTAGTTTTCCTGATTGACCTTGCTGCAGGCAGCGAGCAATACGCAGAACGAAAGCAGGGCGATGGAACGCAACGACATGGTGAAACTCCGGGGGCGTAGGGGATTGGCATGGCTGCCAAGCTGAAGCTTAGAAGAGAAAACCCCTGTCAGGTTCCCTGCCCGGCAGGCTATTTATCGGGCCACTCGTCTACCTTTTGCCGAAAATCAGCCACTTTGCTTATTTACCGGGCATTTCGTCGTTTTTCAGAGATTGCGCCTAATCTTTGGCGCCGTTCAGTCGACATAAATGCAACGCAAAGCCACGTCGGTGGCATTTGCTCCCCATTTTGTAGAACAGCCCCTCTGCGGTAGCTCATCCATGACCAGAAACATGAAGTTCAGCCACAAGATATTGCTGGCTGCCGCCCTCGTGGTGGCCGTCGCATTCGCTTGTTTCATCCTGTTCAACGACTATCGCCAGCGCGAAACCTTGCGCAACAGTACCGAAGCCTCGATGCAGGAACTCGGCAGCCTGACCACCAGCAACATCCAGACCTGGCTGGAAAGCCGCATGCAACTGCTGCAGTCGATGGCCCAACAGGTCTCCGCCGATGGCAATACTCCCGCCAGCCTGAAACGGATCATCGACCTGCCCGCCTACACCGGCAACTTCCAGCTGAGTTACTTCGGTGGTGCCGACGGCGTGATGTTCTCGGTCCCGGCGGGCAACCGCGCGGCGGACTACGATCCGCGCGCCCGCGGCTGGTACAAGGCGGCCAACAGCGCGCAACAGACCATCGTCACCGAACCCTACATCGCCGCCTCCTCCGGCAAACTGGTGATCACCGTGGCCACCCCGGTGCAGCACCAGGGCCAGATGATCGGTGTCGCCGGTGCCGACATCGACCTGTCCAGCGTCAGTGCGATCATCAATTCGCTGAACTTCGGCGGTCACGGCCATGCGTTCATCGTCGGTGCCGACGGCAAGATCCTGATTCACCCGGACAGCAAGCTGGTACTCAAGAACCTGACCGAGGCCTACCCCAACAGTGCGCCAAAAGTCAGCCCGGGCATGAAAGAAGTCGAGATCGACGGCAAGCGCCAGTTCATCTCCTTCACCCACGTCAACGGCGTGCCCTCGGCGGACTGGTACGTGGCGCTGGTGCTCGACCAGGACACCGCGTTCTCGATGCTCAGCGAATTCCGCACCTCGGCGATCATTGCCATGGTGATTGCCGTAGTGATCATCATTGTGCTGCTGGGCATGCTGATCAGCCTGTTGATGCAGCCGCTGCTGACCATGGGCCGCGCCATGCACGACATCGCCGAAGGCGAAGGGGACCTGACCAAACGCCTGACCATTCACGGCCACGACGAATTCGGCGCGCTGGGACTGTCGTTCAACCGCTTCGTCGAGCGCATTCATACTTCGATCATCGAAGTGTCCTCAGCCACCGGACAGGTCAACGAAGTGGCGCTGCGGGTAGTCGCCGCCTCGAACTCGTCGATGTTCAACTCAGACCAACAAGCCTCGCGCACCAGCAGCGTGGCCGCAGCGATCAACCAGCTCGGTGCCGCCGCCCAGGAAATCGCCCAGAACGCCGCCCTCGCCTCGCAACATTCCAGTGATGCCCGCAGCCTGGCCGAAGACGGCCAACAGGTGGTGGATAAAACCATCGCGGCGATGCAGCAGCTGTCGGCCAAGATCAGCGATTCGTGCGGTAACATCGAAACCCTCAACAGCAACACAGTCAACATCGGGCAGATTCTGGAAGTGATTACCAGCATCTCCCAGCAGACCAACTTGCTGGCACTGAACGCAGCCATCGAAGCGGCCCGCGCTGGCGAGGCCGGCCGTGGTTTTGCCGTGGTGGCCGATGAGGTGCGCAACCTCGCTCACCGCACCCAGGACTCGGCGCAGCAAGTGCAGACGATGATCGAAGAGCTGCAAGTCGGCGCCCGGGCAGCGGTGGGCATCATGACCGACAGCCAGCGCCAGAGCGAAAGCAGCGTCGGTATCGCCAACCAGGCGGGCGAACGCCTGGGCAGCGTGACCCAGCGCATCGGCGAGATCGATGGCATGAACCAGTCGGTCGCCACCGCCACTGAAGAGCAAACGGCGGTGGTGGAGTCGATCAACGTCGACATTACCGAGATCAACACGCTGAACCAGGAAGGTGTGGAGAACCTGCAGTCGACCTTGCGTGCGTGTGCCGATCTTGAGCAGCAGGCGGCGCGGTTGAAGCAGTTGGTGGGTAGTTTCAGGATCTGAGGCAACCTCACTGGCCTCATCGCGAGCAAGCTCGCTCCCACAGTAGATCTCCAGTGCGACAAAGATCCCTGTGGGAGCGAGCTTGCTCGCGATGACGGATTCAGCAACAGCGCAAAATTAGAACCTTGACCCCGGCTTGGACAGAAACGCCAACTCCTCAGCCGTAGACTCCCTTCCCAACACCGCATTGCGATGCGGAAACCGCCCAAACTGCGCAATCACCCTCTGATGCCGCTCGGCATAGTCCAGGTAATCGCTGAACAGTGCCCAATCGATTTCCGGCTGCTGCGCCACCAGTTCGATGTAACGCGAGACACCTTCGTTCTGCACCGCGAGGTTTTCGCTGTGCTCGAACACCAGATAGATGAACACCCGCTGAATCGGCTGCAACTGCCGATCGAAATCCGCAGCAATGCCTTGGGCTACCAGCTTTTGCGCCCGGAGATCGCCTGCAAAGGCTTTGGGAGTATCGCGAAAGATCATTCGCGGGATTTGATCGAGCAACAGCACCAGGGCCAGCCAACCTTCGGGACGTTGCATCCACTCGGTCAATCCGCCGGCCAGTGCCTGCTCGACCTGGTCCCCGAAACGCTCACGCGCTTCGAGGTCCTGGCTGTCGCGCTTGCCAAACCATAACTTGCCCTTCTGCGCCGCCACTTCGCTCGCTGACCCGGAACTTCCGAACCACCAATCAAGCAACGGCTGCCAGGGCGCGGTCATGGTTTATTCCTTGTGGTAAGCCGTGACGCGGGCAACTTCTTCTTTCGAACCGAGGAACACCGCAACACGCTGGTGCAGGCCTTCCGGCTGGATGTCGAGGATGCGCTGGTGGCCGTCGGTGGACGCGCCGCCCGCTTGTTCCACCAGGAACGACATCGGGTTGGCTTCGTACATCAGGCGCAGTTTGCCCGGCTTCGACGGCTCGCGGCTGTCGCGTGGGTACATGAACAGGCCACCACGGGTCAGGATGCGGTGCACGTCGGCGACCATCGCGGCAACCCAGCGCATGTTGTAGTTCTTTTTCAGCGGGCCTTCATCGCCTGCCAGCAATTCGCCGACGTAGCGCTGTACCGGTGCTTCCCAGTGACGCTGGTTGGACGCATTGATGGCAAATTCCTGGGTGGCTTCAGGAATGGTGATGTTTTCGTGGGTCAGTACGAAGCTGCCCATTTCACGGTCCAGGGTGAAGCCTTTCACGCCGTCACCCAGAGTCAGGATCAGCATGGTCTGCGGACCGTAGATCGCGTAACCGGCGGCCACTTGCTGAGTACCTGGCTGCAGGAAGGCCTTTTCATTCAAGGGCTCGTTCTGGCTCAGGTATTCGTTCGGGCAACGCAGTACCGAGAAGATAGTGCCGACCGGGGCGTTGATGTCGATGTTCGACGAACCGTCCAGCGGGTCGAATACCAGCAGGTACGCGCCTTTCGGGTATTTGCCCGGGATCTGGTAGGCATTGTCCATTTCTTCGGACGCCATGCCGGCCAGGTGACCGCCCCATTCGTTGGCTTCGAGCAGGATCTCGTTGGAGATCACGTCGAGCTTCTTCTGCACTTCGCCCTGGACGTTTTCAGTGCCCATGCTGCCCAGAACGCCACCCAGGGCGCCTTTGGACACGGCGTGGTTGATCTCCTTGCAGGCACGCGCCACCACTTCGATCAGGAAGCGCAGATCGGCAGGAGTGTTGTTGCTGCGGGTCTGCTCAATCAAATAGCGACTCAAGGTAACGCGGGACATGGAAGGCTCCGGTGGAATGGGGGGGCTAAAAACCCGCGCAGTTTAACGCGAGTCGGGGCGCATTTCCTCCTATCAGACGTGATCGGCTGAAGAGAGTTCATGCGCGGGGATGAGCGTAGTAGGAAATGGACGGGATGTGAGCCTGGGAACTGCGGTGATTTCGGCATTTTCAGTGACTGGGCGAATGCTTTCGCGAGCAGGCTCGCTCCCACAGGGGTACGCATTCCAACTGTGGGAGCGAGCCTGCTCGCGATTGGGTGCGCAGCACCCACTGTCAGGATTTGACAGAGGGCTTGCGCAACAAGCTGAACGCCATTGCCGCCAGGAACAAGACACTGAGCAACAACACCGCCCACAGGCCGAACTTCTTCCACTGGGTGTCCGTCGTCGCCAACGTTTTCTCTGTCGATGCATTCGAGACCACCGCCCCGACATCCACCATGGCCCGGCCCAAGGTCGCGAGCTTCGCCGGGCTGTAATCCGGAATCAGCGTCGACAGCGGCAAGTTCGCCGCCTTCGCCGTCGTATTGCCCACGACCAGCGTGTAAGGCCCCGGCCCGCGCGCCAGGAACACCAGTTGCGTGGCGCGCACGGCAAACTTCAGCGTCGGCGCCTGATCACCCAGGCCGCCGCCGCGTTCGTCCACGGTCAGTTTTAATTGCTGGACGATTTGCCCAGACAGCTGCAATTGGTTTTGCACCACATCCTGACCGTTATGGGTCAGGCGATAGAGCAAACCGCTCCCCAACGACTGCCACGGCAGGCTGCTGTCGCGCCGGCCGGCCAGGCTCACTGGCGCCAGGCTGTTGGGCTGGCTCAACTCGACCTGCACCCGCTCGACATTCAGCCCCATCGGCAACTGCCAGGTGTATTCACCCGCCTTCACGCTGCTGCCGGCCAATGCCTGGGACCAGACCAACGGCAGCGGCAGGCTGCGGGTACTGGCGCTCTGCAGTTGCGCCGAAGTCAGTGTCGGTGCCGAATGCGGGGTGATCCACAGCAACCGCAGGTAGCGCGCCGACTGGCCCGGCAGGTTGACTTCATGCTGTTCGACCCGCTCGTCGGAAAAGGTCAGGCGCGCCACCTGCCCTTCGCCCCAGGACTGCCAATGCTGCAAATCATCGCTGGCTTCGACGGTGAAACGCTGGAAGCCGTCGCGCTCGCTAGTCCAGTCGAGAATCAATTGCTGCAACGGCGCCTTGATGGCGGAAGCGTCGAGCAACCAGCCGCGCAGCTCCTCCTCACCCGCCTCCAACTGACTGGAGGGCTGCACCTGGACCAATGTGCCGTTGGTGTTCGATTGCACCCGCACGCTCGGCGCGGTTTCAGTGGCGTCCACCGAGTTGTACAGCGGAAACCATTTCACCTCGGTCAAGGTGCGCGTTTCATTGTTCCGCGCCGATTCCCGAGCCAAGGCATAAGCCTGAACTTCGCCCACGGCGTTGAACACACGCACGTCGCTCAGGTCAGCCTGCTGTGCATTCAGTTGTACGTTCAGGGGCAGTTCAAGGCGATACCAGGGGCCTTCGCCCGTTACCGACAAAGGCACTTGGGTAGTGAAGTCCGCCGGCTTTTCCTGGGCAACCGCCGACAACACCACGCCCATGGCAACAGCGCCCAGCCAACCCAGGTTCAGCTTCTGACTCAAGACGACACTCCTTCGGATTCCGGGACCGGTTTCTCGATATCCGGCACAGCTTCGGCGCGCTTGGGCGGCAACGGGGCGAAATAGCCCACCACCAGCAGCAACACACCGACACCGATAAACGACACGATCCGCGCCAGCCCGCCGCGATTACTCAATTCAACAAAGATCAGCTTGGCCACGACCACACCGATCAAGGCGGCGCCGATCAACCAGACTTCGCGGCGGCGACGCAAATGGCCGCCGATCATCAGGCTCAGGGCCATCAAGGTCCAGACGATGGACAGGCCGGCCTGCACCCGCATCGACGCCAGCAACAGGTCCAGCTCGAACGGCACCCCGCTCCAATGGTGCGCCGTACGCATCACCAATGCCGTAAAGAACACGAACAGCGAGGCACCCGCGACCCCTTGCGTGGCGATGACGGCGTAATCCTCGCGGAGCGCCAGTTGTGTCATGGCGCTGCGGGACCAGACATAGACGCCGAACAACGCAAACAGCAGGCCCAGCTCCAGCGGGTTGATCAATGGCAGGTAAGGCAGTGGCTCGGCGTTGCCGTCACTGGCGATATTCGCCAGCCAGAACCAGCCGAGCATCAACAACGCCAGCGGCACGGCGGCGTATACACGGTATTCGCGCGGATACGCCGACACTGGCCACAGCCACGCGCGAGGTGCCGCCATCAACACCAGATACAGACCTGGCAGAATCGCCCAACCCAACCAGCGCCAGGCGTTGTATTGCTCGGACAACACCAGCAAGCCGTAACGCAACTCCAGAGCCAGTACACCCATCATTAGCCAGCAGCCGAGCACATGGGCGACACTCGGCACGCGCGCCGGCAACATGGGCGCCAGGCGTCGCAGGGACGTGAAATGCACGACGAACACGGCGGCCCACGCCAGCCAGCCGACGTTGGCCGCCGGGTGATAACGCGAGTGCCAGGCCGCGAGCAGCACCAGCGCCGCCACGGGAATCAATACCGTGCCGAGTACCCCCAGAGACGGCCATTTCAGGCGCAGAGCCAATACCGTCCACAGCGCCACACTCACGGCAGCGATGCCCAACAACAAAGTCGCCTGCGTCGGCAGCGGCGCAAAATGCAGCACTTCGATAACCCAAGCCAACGCCCACCAGCCCGCTCCCCACGCCAGCAACGCCTGGGACAATCGCAACAGACTCAGCCCTTCCAACGCTCCGAGCGAATGACCAACCTGCAAACGCCAGGCCCCGACCATCGCCGCCAGCCCCAGCACCAGCGGTGCCCAGAATCCAGCATGTGCCAAGGGATTCAGCCCTTCACTGAGTTGCGGCCCCGTCGCCAGGAACAGCGCGCCACCCAACAGTTGCACAGCGAGCGCGGTGAACACGAAGGTGCGCGATGGCAGGCGCAAGCCAACCAACAACGTCAGCGCCCCGGCCAGGGCCCAACTGATCACCGTGCCGTGGCTGAAGAAAAACAACGGCGCCAGCAAATAGAGAAACGCCAGCCCGAGGCTAGCCAGGACTGGCAGGCCTTTCAGTTCCCAAGGCCTGATCTGTTCCGGCAAGGCTTTACGCAACTGGTAGAAGCTGAACAGCAACGCGACGCCCAGTAACAGCGCACCTAGCGGTACACCGCCGAGCAGGCTGCTTTCGCTGTCGTGCAGCTCGCTGAGAAACACCAGCGCCGAGCCCAGTTGCAGGAGCAAGGCAAACGCCCGACCCAAAGGCCTTTGCTGGCGCAGGCCGAGCCAGAAGATCCCCGCGCCCTCCACCGCCCACGCCGCTGTCGTCCAGCGTGCATCGAGTCCCAGCGGAATCGCCAGGCTGGCGAAGATCACGCCCAGGGCCAGGCAGGTTTCCCCCAGCAACAGCGTGCGCCCGGCCATCAGCCAACGGGCAAGCCCCATGTAAATCATGCCCAGCGCCAAGGCACTGAACGCCGCTGCGAACTCCAGATGCTGCACCAAGGCGAACTGCAAGCCGAAACCCACCAGCGGCGGACCGAACAGCAGCGTGCCGTCGACATAGTCGCCCTTGCGCGCCGACCACTGCAGCAGCGATTCGCGACTGCCCTCTGCCGGTGCATCGCCCATCTCCAGCAGCCTGCGCCGGGCAAACAGCAAACCAATGGCCAGGTACATCAGGAAAAACAAAATCAGAAACGGCTCGGTACTCCACAACTGCTCCGGCGAGTAGGAGCGCAGGCCCCAGGCGAAACCGATGCCGAAGGTGCCGGTGAACCCGATGACATTCAACAGCCGCCAGGCCTTGAACCAGGCGATGGCGAAGATGCCGGCATTGAGCAGGGCAAAGTAGCTGAACAGCGCGACGTGGCTGCCGGCGCCGGTGGAGGCCAGCAGCGGCGCGGCGAATCCGCCCAGTGCGGCAGCGGCGGCCAGCCCCAGGGAGTCCTGGCTAATGGCTAGAATCGCCGAACAGACCGTCACCGCCACCAGCAGGCCAAACCCCGCCGAGGGATCGAGCAGCGGATGCAGGCGCATCGCGGCAAACACCGTCAGGTACAACACGGCGATCCCGGCGCCTTGCAGGATCAACGCATAACTGCTGTTGCGCGCTCGCAACCACCAACCCAGCCCGAGCAACCCCAAGGCTGCCGCCGCGACACCTGCGTAACGCAATTCAACCGGCACCACCACGCCTTCGGTGGCATAGCGCAGCAGAAAGGCCAGGCCGAGGAACAGCAGCACCACGCCGACCCGCAACACGGTATTGCCGCCAAACAACCAGGCGCGGGCACGGCTGATGGCGCGATCGATGAGGTTCGGGCCACGGGGTGTGACAGGCGGTTGTGCTTCGCGAGCGGTTGGTTCAGGTTTCCAGGCATCGGCGATTTCGCTGGCCGCTGCGGGGATTGGCTCGAGTTCGGGCGGCAGCTCCCAGATCAATTCCGGGGCTGCGGCAGGTACTTCATCAAGGAGGGTTTCAGGCGATACAAGCGATTCACGGGTTTCCGGCGCCTTGACGTCTGATGCTTCGAACAGTGCCAGCCGTTGATCGATCGCTTGCAGCGCTACCTGCGCCTGCTCCAGCAGGCGCTGCTGCTCGACTGCCCGAAGGTCCATGCGAGCCATGCGAACGGCCTGGCCGATCCCCAATCCGAGTAATGCGCCCAGCAGCGCATCACTGAATGACTCGTCGAGTATCCAGCCGAGCAGCAGCCCGATCAGCATGAACATCCATTGCATGGTCGATATCCCTGAGCGCATTGGCCAATCCGGAAAGATTAGCTCAGCCGTGTCCATAAAGATCGCAGCCTTCGGCAGCTCCTACATAGTCACGGTACTACGCGATCCTGTAGGAGCTGCCGAAGGCTGCGATCTTTTCCGGCGCGCCAGTATATCCACCTGCCTGAAGACTTACTCCAGCGCCTTCCAGATTTCCGTGGCGTACTCGCGAATGGTCCGGTCCGACGAGAACCAGCCCATCCGCGCAGTGCTCAACACCGCTGAACGCCACCACTCCTTCGAATCGTGCCAATGGGCTTCGACGCGCATCTGGGCGTGCCAGTAGGAATCGAAGTCGGCGCAGACCAGGAAGCGGTCGTAGTCCACCAGCGAATCGATCAACCCGGCATAACGGGACGGATCATCCGGCGAGAACACCCCGCCACGAATCGCTTGCAGCACATCGTTCAGACGATGGGACGCGGCAATATCCGGCACCGCGCTGAACTCATGGTTCTGCTTGCGCGCCTCCACCTGCTGCGCGCTGAGGCCAAAGATGAACATGTGCTCGGCGCCAATGCGGTCGCACATTTCCACGTTGGCCCCGTCCAGGGTGCCGATGGTCAGCGCGCCGTTCAGGCCGAATTTCATGTTGCTGGTGCCTGACGCTTCGAACCCGGCGGTGGATATCTGCTCGGACAAATCCGCCGCCGGAATAATGCTCTCCGCCAGGCTGACGTTGTAGTTGGGCAGGAACACCACCTTGAGCAAGCCGCGCACGGTCGGGTCGTTGTTCACCACTCGGGCGATATCGTTGGTCAGCTTGATGATCAGTTTGGCCTGGTGATAACTCGCGGCCGCCTTACCGGCGAAGATTTTCACCCGTGGCACCCAGTCGATTTCAGGTTCCGCGCGAATCGCCTGGTACAACGCCACGGTGTGCATCAGGTTGAGCAACTGGCGTTTGTATTCGTGGATGCGCTTGACCTGCACGTCGAACATCGCCGCCGGGTTGACCGCCACGCCCAGCCGCTCATGAATCAGATACGCCAGGGCTTTCTTGCTGTGCAGGCGTTGCTCGGCAAACGCCTTGCGGAATGCACTTTTCTCGGCGAACGGTTCGAGGGCGAGCAACCGCGATTCCGGGTTATCCAGTACTTCAGGCCCGAGAGCATCGACCAGCATCGAGGTCAGCTCGGGGTTGGCCTGATACAGCCAGCGGCGGAAGGTGATGCCGTTGGTTTTGTTGTTGATCCGCTCCGGGTAGAGCTTGTGCAGTTCGGAGAATACTGTTTGGCGCATCAGTTGCGTGTGCAACCCGGACACACCGTTGATGCTGTGGGAACCGAGAAACGCCAGGTTGCCCATGCGCACCCGACGACCGTTGTCTTCCTCGATCAACGACACCGCGCGCAACACGTCGAAGTCGTGAATACCTTTGGCCCGCAGCGAGTCAATGTGATGGGCGTTGATCAGGTAAATGATCTGCATGTGCCGCGGCAACATGCGCTCCATCAAACCGACCGGCCAGGTTTCCAGCGCTTCGGGGAGCAATGTGTGGTTGGTGTAGGACAGCGTATCGACGGTGACCTGCCACGCCGCATCCCACGCCACGTCATAGACGTCGACCAGCTGCCGCATCAGTTCAGCCACGGCAATCGAGGGGTGGGTGTCGTTGAGCTGGATCGAAGCGTGATCGCCCAGGGTCAGCACCGAGGTGTGCATGTTGCGATGGCGGCGCAGCAGATCCTGCAACGAGGCGGCGACGAAGAAATACTCCTGGCGCAGGCGCAATTCCTGGCCGGCCTCGGTGCTGTCCGCCGGGTACAGCACCCGGGAGATGCTTTCGGCCCGGGCCACTTCGGCCACGGCGCCCAGGTGGTCGCCAGCGTTGAAACGCTCCAGATGCAGATCTTCCATGGCCCGGGCGCGCCACAAACGCAGCGTGTTGACGCTTGCCCCGCGCCAACCGACCACCGGCGTGTCATACGCAATGGCGCGTACGGTTTCCGCCGGGGACCAGACTTGTCTGGTTTTGCCGGTGTCGTCGGTCAGGGTCTCGACACCGCCGCCGAAACCGATGGTGTAAGCCACTTCCGGGCGCTCGAACTCCCATGGGTTGCCGAAATCCAGCCAGTGTTCGGTCTGCTCCTGCTGCCAGCCATCGACGATGGCCTGGCGGAACAAGCCGTGTTCGTAACGAATACCGTAGCCATGACCGGCGATGCCGAGGGTCGACATGCTTTCCATGAAACACGCCGCCAGACGTCCGAGGCCCCCGTTACCCAGCGCCGCATCGGGCTCCAGCAGGCGGATGCGCTCAAGGTCGACGCCGAGTTCGGTCAGGGCTTCGCGGGCCACGTCGAGCAGGCCGAGGTTGCTCAGGCTGTCGTAGAGCAGCCGGCCGATGAGGAACTCCAGGGAGAGGTAATAAACGCGCTTCTGGCCTTTGCGGTAGATCTGCCGCGTGTGGTCCATCCAGTGCTCGACCATGTGATCCCGCGCGGCCAGGGCAATGGCTTCGAACCAGTCGTGGTCGAAGGCGTGATCCGGGTCTTTACCCACTGCATAAGTGAGTTTGGTCAAGACGGCGTCGCGGAATGCGGCCACCTCTGCTTCGCGAACAAGTGGTTCTTGAGTCATCGATAGGACCTCGAGCGAGCTTGGAGTTGTCTGAGCCTAGACGGTCTGACAGGCGGTAGAGGCTCTGGTTCGGCAGTTTTTCCTTTGAATGCGAGCTGGATCGACATTGCGTTGTCTTGTGCCTGAATCAATGCAGGGCTCGTGCCTATTTTCCGGTTGTTTGCGCCGCCCGTGAAAAAATCTGGCGAAAGGTTGTTCAAAAATCCACCAGTCCCGGTATGATCGCGCGCCCTGATGCACACGCTGGTAACAAACGATGATGAAGCCGAACCTGATCGCTGCCGCAGAGATCGACCGCCTCGATACCTGGGCCAAGTACTCTGCCCCGATGTGCGGCTCGTGCATGTCCAGCTGCTGCACCCTGCCCGTCGAAGTCAAGATCAAGGATCTGATCCGCATCGGTGTGGTCGATGAGTTCGAGCTGGGCGATCCGCCGAAGAACATCGCCAAGCGTCTGCAAAAGGAAGGCCTGGTCGAACGTTTCAACCAGAAGTCTGGAATCTTTACCCTCCAGCGCATGAGCAACAACGATTGCTACTACCTGGATCGTAAGAGCCGTCTGTGCACTATTTATGAAAAACGCCCGGATACCTGCCGCAATCACCCGAAAATCGGCCCGCGGCCGGGGTATTGCGCGTACAAGCCCAAGGAAGTGGAGCGCGAGCGGAGTTCGCGGAGTATCGAGCGGTTCTGATATTTCCTGAAACCAGTGGCGGCTGATCGGCCGCCATCGCGAGCAAGCTCGCTCCCACAGGGGTTCTGTGGTGTTCACACAATTTGTGGTTCACCTCGAACACTGTGGGAGCGAGCTTGCTCGCGATGAGGCCAGTACAAGCGCCACACAAACCCCAGACAAACAAAAACGCCCCCGGCCTTGCGGTCGGGGGCGTTTTTTTGTCAGCTAACTAAATGACTTAGTTACCGGACTTCTTGGCAGCGCGGGTACGCTCGCTTTCGCCCAGGATCTTCTTGCGAAGACGGATGGACTTAGGCGTGACTTCACACAGCTCGTCTTCTTGTACGAATTCCAGAGCTTGCTCCAGAGTGAAGCGTACAGGCGGAACCAGAGCGATGGTTTCGTCTTTACCCGAAGCACGCATGTTGTCGAGCTTCTTGCCTTTGGTTGGGTTAACACCCAGGTCGTTGTCGCGGCTGTTCAGACCAACGATTTGACCTTCATAGATGTCCTGGCCGTGTTCGATGAACAGCTTGCCACGCGACTGCAGGGTTTCCAGCGAGTAGGTCAGTGCCTTACCGGTAGCAACCGATACCAGCACGCCGTTCTGACGGCCGGACATGTCACCGGACTTCATGGTGTCGTAACGGTCGAAGATCGAGGTCAGGATGCCTGCACCGGAGGTCAGGGTCAGGAACTCGTTACGGAAACCGATCAGACCACGGGCCGGGATGTTGTACTCAAGGCGCACACGGCCCTTGCCATCCGGAACCATGTTGGTCAGGTCGCCTTTACGGATACCGATCTGTTCCATGATCGCGCCCTGGGATTCTTCCGGCAGGTCGATGGTCACATTTTCGTACGGTTCGTGCTTGACGCCATCAACCATACGGATGATCACTTCCGGACGACCAACACCCATTTCGAAGCCTTCGCGACGCATGGTTTCGATCAGTACCGAGAGGTGCAGCTCACCACGACCGGAGACTTTGAACTTGTCGGCGGTGTCGCCTTCTTCAACGCGCAGAGCAACGTTGAACAGCAGCTCCTTGTCCAGACGTTCCTTGATGTTACGGCTGGTCACGAACTTGCCTTCTTTACCGCAGAAAGGCGAGTCGTTTACCTGGAAGGTCATGGAAACGGTTGGTTCGTCAACGGTCAGCGGCTTCATCGCTTCGACGTTCAGTGGGTCGCACAGGGTGTCGGAGATGAACAGCTGGTCGAAGCCACTGATGCAGACGATGTCGCCAGCCAAAGCTTCTTCAACGTCAATGCGGTGCAGGCCGTGGTGACCCATCAGCTTCAGGATACGACCGTTGCGCTTCTTGCCGTCAGCGTCGATAGCCACGACCGGAGTGTTCGGCTTGACGCGACCACGAGCGATACGGCCAACGCCGATCACACCCAGGAAGCTGTTGTAGTCCAGTGCGGAGATCTGCATCTGGAACGGACCGTCACGGTCGACTTTCGGCGCTGGTACGTTGTCGACGATCGACTGGTACAGCGGGGTCATGTCTTCAGCCATTTCGGTGTGGTCCAGACCGGCAATACCGTTCAGGGCCGAGGCGTAGACGACTTTGAAGTCCAGCTGTTCTTCGGTGGCACCCAGGTTATCGAACAGGTCGAAGATCTGGTCCAGAACCCAGTCCGGACGCGCGCCTGGACGGTCAACCTTGTTGATGACCACGATTGGACGCAGGCCGGCTTCGAAAGCCTTCTTGGTCACGAAACGGGTTTGCGGCATAGGGCCGTCTTGAGCGTCAACCAGCAGCAGAACGGAGTCGACCATCGACATTACGCGTTCAACTTCGCCGCCGAAGTCGGCGTGGCCCGGGGTGTCCACGATGTTGATGTGGTAGCCGTTCCAGTTGATGGCGGTGTTTTTCGCCAGAATGGTAATACCGCGCTCTTTTTCCTGGTCGTTGGAGTCCATCACGCGCTCGTCGTTGAGCTCGTTGCGCTCCAGGGTGCCGGATTGACGCAGGAGTTTGTCTACCAGGGTGGTCTTACCATGGTCAACGTGGGCAATGATGGCGATGTTGCGTAGATTTTCGATCACTTGTGTATCTCGATCAGAGGATTCGGTGTGCTGACAAGTCTTGGCAGCGATTAACAGTAGCGTCCGTGAAAGCCGTTACAGCTTGACGGTGGCATCGGGGGGCCGGTGACGCAGGCCACAGGCAAACAGCCCCGGGCACTTAGCTCGGTCGATAAACGCGCACATTGGCATGCCCCTCACTGAGCAAATGGTGGGCATGCAGGCGACTCATCACGCCTTTGTCGCAATACAGCAGGTACTGGCGAGTAGGGTCCAGTTCCTTGAAACGAGCGTTCACTGCATAAAACGGCATCGTTTGTACCTCGATGCCAGCGAGTTCCAGCGGGTCGTCTTCAGCGGCATCCGGGTGACGGATGTCGATGACGATCTGACCGGCCAGCGCTTCGCTGACTTCTTCAATCTGCAAGTCCTGGCCCAATTCATCGATCACGCGATCGATCGGCACCAGCTTGGCGTTTTCGAGCGCACGCTCGAGTACCGCCATATCGAATTCTTTCTCTTCATGCTCGACGCGATAGCGCTTGGCCGCAGTCTTCGGATTGACCGAGATGACGCCGCAGTATTCCGGCATGTGCCGGGCGAAATCGGCGGTACCGATTTCGTTGGCCAGGTCGATGATGTCCTGCTTGTGGCTGGCGATCAGCGGGCGCAGTACCAGCTTTTCGGTCACGCAGTCGATCACTGACAGGTTCGGCAACGTCTGGCTCGACACCTGGGAGATCGCCTCACCGGTGACCAGTGCGTCGATGTGCAGTCGATCGGCAATTTGGGACGAAGCGCGCAACATCATACGCTTCAATACTACGCCCATATGACTGTTATCGACTTTGCCGAGAATTTCGCCCAGCACTTCTTCGAACGGCACACTGACAAATAGCACGCGTTGGGAGCTGCCGTACTTCTTCCAGATGAAATGCGCGACTTCCATGACGCCCAGTTCGTGGGCACGTCCGCCCAGATTGAAGAAGCAGAAATGCGCCATCAGGCCGCGG
The DNA here is from genome assembly GCF_057839025.1 of Pseudomonas sp. KH_046_1. Taxonomy (NCBI): domain Bacteria; kingdom Pseudomonadati; phylum Pseudomonadota; class Gammaproteobacteria; order Pseudomonadales; family Pseudomonadaceae; genus Pseudomonas; species Pseudomonas sp. KH_046_1. The sequence goes on along the minus strand of NZ_CM174481.1, from coordinate 380,206 downwards.
CGCATGATCTGGTAGGCCGCTACGGTGGAATCGAAGCCGCCGGACATCAGCACCAGGGTCTGCTCCAGCGCGCCCAGCGGATATCCGCCGATGCCGTTGTGCTGGCTGTGGATCACGAACAACCGTTGGTCGCGAACTTCGATCCGGACTTCGATTTCCGGCTTTTTCAGGTCGATCCCGGCGGCACCACACTGACGGCGCAACTGGCTGCCGACATATTTTTCGATATCGATGGAGCTAAATGGGTGCTTGCCGGCACGCTTGCAACGCACCGAGAAGATCTTGCCGGCCAGTGCATCACCGTAGTGCTGCTTGCACTTTTCAACGATGTCGTCGAAATCGCCCAGCGGGTACTCATCGATCTGCAGGAAATGCGCGATGCCCGGCATGCAACTCAGGCGCTCGCCCATCTCCTTCAAGGCCTTGGGGTCGCTGACGCGGGTTTCCAGCTCGAGGTTGTCCCACACGCCGTTCACCACCACGGCCGGGTCCAGATCGCGGAGCACGGCACGGATGTTCTTGGCCAATTGACGGATGAAACGCATCCGTACCGGGCGGCTCTTGATGGTGATCTCGGGGAAGACTTTTACGATTAATTTCATGGAAACAGCGCGCGCATGGCCTGCCGAAAAAGGGGGGCGCGGATTATAGCGGAAATTGCTCAAGGTTTAACCAGTTAATGTGCAGAAGGTTTTGCGCGCACCAAAACAGGTCATTTATTGAAATGAACGCCACATTGTAGGGCGGGATTTTCCGCTTTAAGGTACTTTTCCGCCTGACAGGCGTGAAATTGGGGCAAAAAACCCATGCTGGGGCACTGGCATGCAATTTGCTCCCTTGTGAGGCAGGTTGCCTTGGCAGAGTATTCGCGCCGGCATCACCCACATTTAAGGGCATCCATTACTAGCCCGAAGCCACCCGGAGGACACTATGTCGAAGTCGGTTCAACTCATCAAAGATCATGACGTCAAGTGGATTGATCTGCGCTTCACGGACACCAAAGGCACTCAGCACCACGTGACCATGCCGGCTCGCGATGCGCTGGATGACGACTTCTTCGAAGTCGGCAAAATGTTCGACGGTTCCTCCATCGCTGGCTGGAAAGGCATCGAAGCCTCCGACATGATCCTGATGCCGGACGACTCCACCGCTGTCCTGGATCCGTTCACCGAAGAACCGACCCTGATCTTGGTCTGCGACATCATCGAGCCTTCGAGCATGCAAGGCTACGACCGCGACCCACGTGCGATCGCCAAGCGCGCCGAAGAGCACCTGAAAGCCACCGCTATCGGTGACACCGTATACGCCGGTCCAGAGCCAGAGTTCTTCATCTTCGACCAGGTCAAGTTCAAGTCCGACATTTCCGGTTCCATGTTCAAGATCTACTCTGAACAAGGTTCGTGGATGTCCGACCAGGACATCGAAGGCGGCAACAAAGGCCACCGTCCAGGCGTCAAAGGTGGGTACTTCCCGGTTCCACCGTTCGACCACGACCACGAAATCCGTACCTCCATGTGCAACGCACTGGAAGAAATGGGCCTGACCGTCGAAGTTCACCACCACGAAGTGGCGACTGCCGGCCAGAACGAAATCGGCGTCAAGTTCAACACCCTGGTGAAGAAAGCCGACGAAACCCAAACCCTGAAGTACGTTGTACACAACGTTGCTGACGCTTACGGCCGCACCGCGACCTTCATGCCGAAGCCACTGTACGGCGACAACGGTTCGGGCATGCACGTTCACATGTCCATCTGGAAAGATGGCAAGAACACCTTCGCAGGCGAAGGTTATGCCGGCCTGTCCGACACCGCCCTGTACTTCATCGGCGGCATCATCAAGCACGGTAAGGCCCTGAACGGCTTCACCAACCCGGCGACCAACTCCTACAAGCGTCTGGTTCCAGGCTTCGAAGCTCCAGTGATGCTGGCCTACTCGGCTCGCAACCGCTCCGCTTCGATCCGTATTCCTTACGTGTCGAGCCCGAAAGCCCGCCGTATCGAAGCACGCTTCCCGGATCCGGCTGCCAACCCGTACCTGTGCTTCGCCGCACTGCTGATGGCTGGCCTGGATGGCATCCAGAACAAGATCCACCCTGGCGATGCCGCTGACAAAAACCTGTACGACCTGCCGCCTGAAGAGGCCAAAGAGATCCCACAAGTTTGCGGCAGCCTGAAAGAAGCCCTGGAAGAGCTGGACAAAGGTCGTGCGTTCCTGACCAAAGGCGGCGTTTTCAGCGACGACTTCATCGACGCTTACATCGCCCTGAAAAGCGAAGAAGAAATCAAGGTACGTACCTTCGTACACCCACTGGAATACGAGCTGTACTACAGCTGCTGATCCGGTAGCGCCGCAACACACGGCGTGACAAAAAGAGGCCTCCTTCGGGAGGCCTTTTTTGTGGGCAACTTCCGACAATGAAACTCGACATCTCCTCGGGCACACACAGCATCGTCCGGCATCAACCAACTTGAATGACTCGTAGCCTGTTCACTACCTGCAATCAACGGATGGAATGATGAAAACCTTCCCACTCAAGACGCTACTGGCCGCTCTCACCGCCCTCGCCCTTCTGGGCTGCACCACAAAACCCCCATCGACAGAAATCAAACGGGAAATCCTGCTTCAAAGCAGCAAGTCGTGGGATAGCACACCTTACGTTCGCTACCCGGATGCCGCGCCCGAGCTGACAGTGCTCAAACTCACGATCCCTGCCAATAGCAAACTCCCCTGGCACACCCATCCGATTCCCAACGCGGCTTACATCCTCTCTGGCGAGCTAACCGTCGAAGACAGGAACAGCGGCCAGACCCGGCGCATCAAACAAGGCGAAGCGCTGGCCGAAATGGTCAATATCACTCATCGCGGCGTCACCGGCGATGAACCGGTAGAACTTGTTGTGTTCTATGCTGGGAGCGAGGGTATTCCATTGGCGGAGTAGTCTTTGCTTCACACAGGGAGTCCGAATGCGGCCACTGTTATTACTTCTACTGCTGTCCTTCAATTTTCCCGTGATGGCCAAAATCTACAAATACACCGATGCCGCCGGTAATACCGCCTACAGCAATCAACCGCCCGCTGGTGTTGAAGTCCGGGCGGTTGATTTGCCGCCGCTCAACAGCATCGAACGCCAACCGCCCAGCGCTCCTGCACAACCTCAGGCAGGTAATGACGCCGAGCCAATCCACGGTGCGTACGAAAAACTGGAACTCACCGGCCTGCCCACAACAGAAGCGTTACGCGCCAACAATGGCACCTTCACGATAAACGTACTGATCAAGCCGCGCCTGCAAGGTCTCCACCTGCTGCGCCTGCTGCTGGACGGTCAGCCCTACGGCCAGCCAGGCAACGTGCCGACCCTGCAACTGGTGAACATCGATCGCGGCGAACACCGCCTCGCCGTGCAAGTGATCGATGGTGAAAACGTTGTGCAGCAGAGTCCCGCTGTGACATTCACCGTACAGCGGGTGCACAAGCCTTGAAGGCCTGGCTACTGATCGCCAGCCTGATCGCCCTGCCCGTGTCGGCAGAGGTCTTCATGTATGTCGACGCCCAAGGCAATCGGGTTTTCACCGACCAGCCAAAATCCGGCAACGCCAAGCGTGTACCGCTGACAACGAGCAATCGAATAGCGGCCAACCCCACCAGTGCAGCGCCGCTGCTTGCCCAGAGCAGCCCTGAAGTACAAGCGCTGTTCCACTATGAGGTGCTGCGCATCCTGATCCCGGAACCCGACGCAACCATCCGCAGCAACACCGGAGAAGTCATCGTCAGCGCCACCAACGAACCCGCCCTGCAACCCGGTCACCGCTACCGATTGCTGCTCGACGGTCAGCCCACCGCCGAACCCGGCCTGAGCCCGGTGTTCGCTTTGAGCAACATCGATCGCGGCAGCCATACCCTGTCCGTGGAAATCCTCGACGAACAGGGGCGCATCGTCGAACGCACCGCCAGCCAACCTTTCCACATGCAGCGCACGTCTCTCGCCCAGAAGCGCAGGATCAAACCCTGCACTCTCGAAGACTACGGCCAGCGGCCGGAATGCCCGCTCAGCGACAAACCCGGCGAAGAAAAAAATCCTTTCCTGCGACTTTTCTAACCTCACTCAGCTTTGCGCACTATATTGGTGCAATTGCTTGCACCGTACTCACATTCCAACCCATTTTGGTTCGAAAGTACCCGCAGAGGCTGGCAGAACGCCACGCAAACGAGCGTCAAACGCCTGTTTCAGGCGCTGAACGCTTCTTTTCGGAGCCTTGGTTTGGTTTTTGCATTTTGCCCGTACCAGCGTTTTTTTTGCGCATGCTCTGCCCTAAAAGAGGTCCAGATGACCATTAGCGACGCACTCCACCGTTTGCTACTCGACAACCTCACCACTGCCACCATCCTGCTCGACGCCGAACTGCGCCTCGAGTACATGAACCCGGCGGCGGAGATGCTGCTGGCCATCAGCGGCCAGCGCAGCCATGGGCAATTCATCAGTGAGTTGTTTACCGAATCGACCGAGGCGCTGAACTCGTTGCGCCAGGCCGTCGAACAGGCGCATCCGTTCACCAAGCGCGAGGCCATGCTCACCGCCCTCACCGGCCAGACCCTGACCGTCGACTACGCGGTAACGCCGATTCTGAGCAATGGCGACACAATGCTGCTGCTCGAGGTCCACCCCCGTGACCGCCTGCTGCGGATCACCAAGGAAGAAGCACAGCTATCGAAACAGGAAACCAGCAAGATGCTGGTGCGCGGCCTTGCCCATGAAATCAAGAACCCCTTGGGCGGGATTCGCGGCGCGGCACAATTGCTCGCCCGGGAGCTGCCGGAAGAAAGCCTGCGCGACTACACCAACGTCATCATCGAAGAAGCCGACCGCCTGCGTAATCTGGTCGATCGCATGCTCGGCTCCAACAAGCTGCCGTCGCTGGCCATGTGCAATGTCCACGAAGTGCTTGAGCGTGTGTGCCATCTGGTGGAGGCCGAAAGCCAGGGCTGCATCACCTTGGTGCGCGACTACGATCCAAGCATCCCCGACGTCCTGATCGATCGCGAACAAATGATTCAGGCTGTCCTGAACATCGTGCGCAACGCCATGCAGGCCATCAGCAGCCAGAACGAACTGCGCCTGGGCCGCATCAGCCTGCGCACCCGCGCCATGCGCCAGTTCACCATCGGCCACGTGCGCCATCGCCTGGTGACCAAGATCGAGATCATCGACAACGGTCCGGGCATCCCTGCAGAACTTCAGGAAACCATATTCTTCCCCATGGTCAGCGGTCGTCCGGACGGTACCGGGCTGGGCCTGGCCATTACCCAGAACATCATCAGCCAGCACCAGGGCCTGATCGAATGTGACAGCCACCCCGGCCACACCACCTTCTCGATCTTTCTGCCACTGGAACAAGGAGCCACATCGACATGAGCCGTAGTGAAACCGTGTGGATCGTCGATGACGACCGTTCTATCCGTTGGGTCCTGGAAAAAGCCTTGCAACAGGAAGGCATGACCACGCAAAGCTTCGACAGCGCCGATGGCGTGATGAGCCGTCTGGCGCGCCAGCAACCGGACGTGATCATTTCCGACATCCGCATGCCCGGCGCCAGCGGCCTGGAGCTTCTGGCGCGGATTCGCGAACAGCACCCACGGCTGCCAGTGATCATCATGACCGCTCATTCCGATCTGGACAGCGCTGTCGCGTCCTATCAGGGCGGCGCCTTCGAGTACCTGCCCAAACCGTTCGATGTCGACGAAGCGGTTTCCCTGGTCAAGCGCGCCAACCAGCACGCCCAGGAACAACAAGGCCTGGAAGTTGCCCCGACCCTGACCCGCACCCCGGAAATCATCGGCGAAGCGCCGGCGATGCAGGAAGTGTTTCGCGCCATCGGACGCTTGAGCCACTCCAACATCACCGTGCTGATCAATGGTGAATCGGGTACCGGTAAAGAACTGGTGGCCCACGCGCTGCATCGCCACAGCCCGCGCGCCGCTTCGCCGTTTATTGCGTTGAACATGGCGGCGATCCCCAAAGACCTGATGGAATCCGAACTGTTCGGCCATGAAAAAGGCGCATTTACCGGCGCGGCCAACCTGCGACGCGGGCGCTTCGAACAGGCGGATGGCGGGACACTGTTCCTCGATGAAATCGGTGACATGCCAGCCGACACCCAGACCCGCTTGCTGCGGGTACTGGCCGATGGCGAGTTCTACCGCGTCGGCGGCCATGTGCCGGTGAAGGTCGATGTGCGCATCATCGCCGCGACTCACCAGAATCTGGAAACCCTGGTGCACGCCGGGAAATTCCGTGAGGACTTGTTCCATCGCCTCAACGTGATCCGCATCCATATCCCGCGCCTGTCGGACCGTCGCGAAGACATCCCGACCCTGGCCAAGCACTTCCTCGGCCGCGCCGCCCAGGAGCTGGCAGTCGAGCCGAAGCTGCTGAAAAGCGAAACCGAGGAATACCTGAAGAACTTGCCGTGGCCCGGCAACGTGCGTCAGCTGGAGAACACCTGCCGCTGGATCACGGTGATGGCTTCGGGTCGCGAAGTTCACATCGGCGACCTGCCGCCGGAGCTGCTGAGCCTGCCGCAGGACTCGGCACCGGTTACCAACTGGGAACAGGCCCTGCGTCAGTGGGCTGACCAGGCGCTGGCCCGTGGTCAGTCGAGCCTGCTCGACAGCGCCGTGCCGGCCTTCGAGCGGATCATGATCGAGACCGCCCTCAAACACACCGCCGGTCGCCGCCGCGATGCCGCCGTCTTGCTGGGCTGGGGACGTAATACCCTGACCCGCAAGATCAAGGAATTGGGGATGAAGGTTGATGGCGGGGATGATGATGAGGGGGATGAGGGCTAAACAGCCTTTAGTACTTCGCTGTCAGTTACATCCAATCGCGAGCAGGCTCGCTCCCACAGTGGATTTTCGGTGTTCTCACTATCGTGTAGACACCATTGAACCCTGTGGGAGCGAGCCTGCTCGCGATGCTTTTAGAGCCATCAATGCACCGACTGAATGCACCGTGAACCGCAATCGCGCACAAAAACAGCTTCGAATCCCCGCCTGCTTTCGCAATCGAATCCCTTTCGAAAGAACACGAAACCCCCGAATCCCAGGGCTTTCAGCGCATCAAAGCGATTTTTTGTTCCAAACTGTTAAAACCTGGCACGCCCCCTGCAATAACCCTTTCAAGTGAATCAGTTCACTTACCCGGTTTCGGGGACCTTGGTACAGGCAGGCCGGGGATTCCCCTCTTTACATCGGCTCACACCGCACCCGCGACGAGCCCAGCCGTTTTGGGGCCCTTGATACAGGCAGGTCAGGGGTTCCCTCTTTACACCAGGCTCACACCGCACTCGCGACGAGCCTCCCGTTTCGGGAACCTTGGTACAGGCAGGCCGGGGATTCCCTCTTTTATTGCTCCCGGAGATGGATCTCCAGCCGCCAGCGGTCATCGACCTCGCTACCAGCCCATTGGCCGTGCAGAGGCCGGGCCGCCACCAGTGTCAGCAACAACCCCCCATCGCTCAAACGTACCCGCCAGTTCACGTCCTTGCCGCCGAGCTTGAGCTGACCTTTCTGCGCCTTGCCCTCGGCGCCAAACAGCAGCGCGACACTGCCATCAACCATCTCGCCGTGGGTCTTGGGTTCGTTGTTGAACCACACCACCAGCCCGTCGTTCGTCACTTCCACCTGTTGCAACTGACTGGGGTCTGGCGTGGTCAGGCGACCGATCATCATCCCGACCATCACCCCGACAATTGCCAGCGAGCCCATCACCCGCAGGAATAGTTTCGAACGCACGCCGGCTTGCGGCGTAGAATGCGCGTCATCTTTACCTTCGGAGCCGTGCATGTTTCACGTCATCCTTTTCCAACCAGAAATTCCGCCGAATACCGGCAACGTTATCAGGCTGTGCGCCAACAGTGGCTGCCACCTGCATTTGATCGAACCGCTGGGCTTCGAGATGGACGACAAGCGTCTGCGCCGGGCCGGTCTCGATTACCACGAGTATGCCACCCTGCAACGCCACGCGGACCTTGCCAGCTGCCTGGAGAGCCTCGGCCATCCACGGCTGTTCGCCTTCACCACCAAGGGTTCGCGGCCGTTCCACGATGCCAGCTTCGTTCCGGGCGACGCGTTCCTGTTCGGTCCGGAAAGCCGTGGCTTGCCCGCCGAAGTGCTGGACGCCCTGCCCGGCGAGCAACGCCTGCGCCTGCCGATGCGCGAGGGCTGCCGCAGCCTGAATCTGTCGAATACCGTGGCGGTGGCCGTTTACGAAGCCTGGCGTCAGAACGACTTCAAATAACACCGCATAAAAAATGTGGGAGCGGGCTTGCTCGCGAAGGGGTCATCAGCTTCAACATGAATGTCGACTGAAAAACCGCTTTCGCGAGCAAGCCCGCTCCCACATTGGACTTGCTTCGACGTTCAGAAATGCTTACTGAACGGTCGGAGTCTCGCCAGCAGCCTGCATGCGTTGCAGCTCTTGAGCGTACAGCGCATCGAAGTTCACTGGAGCCAGCATCAGTGCCGGGAACGAACCGCGGGTCACCAGGCTGTCCAGGGTTTCGCGAGCGTACGGGAACAGGATGTTCGGGCAGAACGCACCCAGGGTGTGGCTCATCGAAGCGTCGTCCAGGTTCTTGATCAGGAAGATACCGGCCTGTTGCACTTCAGCGATGAATGCCACTTCGTCACCGTTTTTCACGGTAACCGACAGGGTCAGCACGACTTCGTGGAAGTCAGCTTCCAGCGTCTTCTGACGGGTGTTCAGATCCAGAGCAACGCTCGGCTCCCACTGCTGGCGGAAGATCGCCGGGCTTTTCGGAGCTTCGAAGGACAGGTCACGCACATAAATGCGCTGCAAGGAGAATTGCGGTGCAGTTTCTTCTTCGTTCGCAGCAGTGTTCTGTTGGTCAGTCATCGCAGATCCTTCTTGATCCAGTGTTCATTTAGGTTTGCTTGTTTGGGGTATTGCCGTCAGGCCCTGAGCAGCGCGTCGAGCTTGCCGGCGCGGTCCAGGGCGAACAAATCATCACAACCGCCCACGTGAGTGCTGCCAATCCAGATTTGCGGCACGGACGTACGCCCGGCCTTCTGGGCCATCGCAGCGCGCACCTGCGGCTTGCCATCGACCTTGATCTCTTCGAAGGCCACGCCTTTGTTCTCGAGCAGGTACTTGGCTCGTGAGCAGTAAGGGCAGTAATCGCTGGAATAGACGACGACGCTACTCATATCACTTCACCAACGGCAGATTGTCGGCTTTCCAGCTGGAGATACCGCCGGACAGCTTGGCGGCGGTGAAACCGGATTTCATCAATTCGCGGGCGTGGGTGCCAGCAGTCTGGCCCATGGCGTCGACCAGGATGATGGTCTTGGCCTTGTGCTTTTCCAGCTCGCCAACGCGGGCGGTCAGTTTGTCCTGAGGAATGTTCAGCGCGCCGACAATGTGACCGGCGGCGAAATCCTTGGTCGGACGAATGTCGATCACTACGCCTGCGTCCTTGTTGACCAGGCCGGTCAGTTCGCCGGTGCTCAGGCTGCGGCCGCCGCCCTGCATTTGATAGGCAATCAGCAACGCCAGCAGAACGACGAAGATACCGACGAGAATGTAGTGGTTAGTGGCGAATTGAATCAGGTTAGCAACCATCGAAGGAGGTTCCAGGGCGTTAAAATGTCGGCCAGTATACACAGCCACTATGGTGGGCCAAACCCCGTCCGGCGGTGACGTGGCTGGAACTTCGCTTTAAACTGCGACTCCTTTTTCCATTACCCCTTTTACCTCAGCCACGAGTGGATTCCATGACTACCACGCCTAAACCTTTGGTCCTGATGATTCTCGACGGCTTCGGTCACAGTGACAGCCCCGAATCCAACGCCATCTATGCGGCCAGGAAGCCCGTACTCGACCGTTTGTGGGCCACCGTACCGAACGGCCTGATCTCGGGCAGCGGCATGGACGTCGGCCTGCCGGATGGCCAGATGGGTAACTCCGAAGTCGGCCACATGAACCTGGGCGCCGGCCGCGTGGTGTATCAGGACTTCACTCGCGTGACCAAATCGATCCGCGACGGCGAGTTCTTCGAGAACCCGACCATCTGCGCTGCCGTAGACAAAGCCGTCGCCGCCGGCAAAGCCGTGCATTTCATGGGGCTGCTGTCCGATGGCGGCGTACATAGCCACCAGGATCACCTGGTCGCCATGGCCGAACTGGCCTTCAAGCGCGGCGCCCAGAACATCTACCTGCACGCCTTCCTCGACGGCCGCGACACCCCGCCGAAAAGCGCGCAGTCGTCGATCGAACTGCTCGACGCGACCTTCCAGGCCTTGGGCAAAGGCCGGATCGCCAGCATCATCGGCCGCTACTACGCCATGGACCGCGACAACCGTTGGGACCGTGTATCCCAGGCCTACAACCTGATTGTCGATGGCCAGGGCGAATTCAACGCCGCCACTGCTCAGGAAGGCCTGCAAGCGGCCTACGAGCGTGGCGAGAGCGACGAATTCGTCAAAGCCACCTCCATCGGCGAGCCGGTAAAAGTCGAAGACGGCGACGCCGTAGTGTTCATGAACTTCCGCGCCGACCGTGCCCGCGAGCTGACCCGCGTGTTCGTCGAAGACAACTTCAGTGAGTTCGAGCGTGCCCGCCAACCGAAACTGGCCGGTTTCGTCATGCTGACCCAATACGCCGCCAGCATCCCTGCGCCGTCGGCTTTCGCTGCCGGCAGCCTGGAAAACGTGCTGGGCGACTACCTGGCGAAAAACGGCAAGACCCAGCTGCGCATCGCCGAAACCGAAAAATATGCCCACGTGACCTTCTTCTTCTCCGGCGGCCGCGAAGAACCGTTCCCGGGCGAAGAGCGCATCCTGATTCCGTCACCGAAAGTCGCCACCTATGACTTGCAACCGGAAATGAGCGCGCCGGAAGTCACCGACCGCATCGTCGATGCGATCGAAAACCAGCGTTACGATGTGATCGTGGTCAACTACGCCAACGGCGACATGGTTGGCCACAGCGGCGTGTTCGAAGCGGCGGTCAAGGCCGTTGAATGCCTGGACCTGTGCGTGGGTCGCATCGTCGATGCCCTGGAAAAAGTCGGCGGCGAAGCCTTGATCACCGCTGACCATGGCAACGTCGAGCAAATGTCCGATGAAACCACTGGCCAGGCGCACACTGCGCACACCACTGAGCCGGTACCGTTCATCTATGTCGGCAAGCGCGACCTGAAGGTCCGCGAAGGCGGCGTGCTGGCGGACGTGGCGCCGACCATGCTGAAGCTGCTGGGCCTTGAGCAACCGGCGGAAATGACCGGGACTTCGATTCTGGTGTAACCCGACCGATCAAACACCCCAATACCCTGTGGGAGCGAGCTTGCTCGCGATAGCAATCTGACAGCCAACATCTATGTTGAATGATCGGACGCCATCGCGAGCAAGCTCGCTCCCACAGTGGTTTATGGAGTTTTCGAAATGGAATTCAGTCTGTCGCTTGCTCCAGTCATCACACAGTCAGAAATGGGCATTTTTTTTGCCGCCCATGGCGGGCATACTAGGCCGTCCCTTTCCCTGGTGCCGCCCGCCCCTATGCTCCGCATCCTGACTGCCCTAGCCCTGACCTGCCTGCTCCAACCGGCTTTCGCTGACGAGCGCGCAGATACCCAACAACAGTTGGACGCCACGCGTCAGGACATTGCCGAGCTGAAGAAGCTGCTGGGCAAGCTGCAGGAAGAAAAGTCCGGTGTGCAGAAAGAGCTCAAGGGCACCGAAACCGAAATGGGCAAGCTCGAGAAGCAGGTCGATGCCCTGCAAAAAGAGCTGAAGAAAAGCGAAGCCGAGCTGCAGCGACTCGATGCGGAGAAAAAAAAACTCCAGAGCGCGCGCATTGAACAGCAACGACTGATCGCCATTCAGGCCCGGGCGGCCTACCAGAACGGTCGCCAGGAATACCTCAAGCTGCTGCTCAACCAGCAGAATCCGGAAAGATTCGCCCGCACCCTCACCTATTACGACTACCTGAGCCAGGCTCGCCTGGAGCAGTTGAAGAATTTCAACGAAACCCTGCGCCAACTGTCCAATGTCGAGAAAGACATCGCCATGCAGCAGGCGCAATTGCTGGTGCAGCAAAGCAGCCTCGACACCCAGCGTGACGAGCTCGAGAAAGTCCGCAAGGAGCGCCAGCAAGTCCTGGCCAAGCTCAATGACGACGTAAAGGCTCGCGATCAGAAACTGGCGGCGCGCGAGCAGGATCAAGCAGACCTGTCTAAAGTCCTTAAAACCATTGAAGAAACCCTGGCACGCCAGGCTCGTGAGGCAGAAGAAGCGCGACAAAAAGCGCTGATTGCCCAGCAGGAAGCCGAAAAAAAGCGTTTACGTGAGGCCCAGGCGCAGGCAGATGCCAGCGACGACGCCCCACGCAAACCGGTCAGGTCGACACCTGGCGCACTGGTTTCCAGTTCCGGCGAGACCTTTGGCGGCCCGTTTGCGTCAACCCGCGGCAAACTTCCCTGGCCTGTCGATGGTCGACTGCTGGCGCGCTACGGTGAAAGCCGTGGCGACGATGCCCGGACCAAGTGGGATGGCGTGATGATCGGCGCATCTGCCGGCAGCACCGTGCATGCGGTGCATGGAGGTCGCGTAGTGTTTGCCGACTGGCTGCGAGGCGCCGGGTTGCTGGTGATCCTCGACCACGGCAACGGTTTTTTGAGTCTTTATGGTCACAACCAGACGCTGCTCAAGTCTGCGGGTGACGTGGTAAAAGCCGGCGAGTCCATCTCCACTGTGGGTAGCAGTGGCGGACAAGATACACCGGCATTGTATTTCGCGATTCGTCAGCAGGGTCACCCGAGTGATCCGGCACAATGGTGCCGCGCGCAAGGATAAGCGCGTTACCTAATTCAGGAGTTTGTTAGACATGCTGCATTTGTCCCGCCTTACCTCGCTGGCCCTGACGATCGCCCTGGTGATCGGCGCGCCTCTGGCGTTTGCCGCTCAACCAGCCCCGGCGGTTGCGCCTGCGGGCACTGCTGCGACCACCAAGGCGCCACTGCCGCTGGATGAGTTGCGCACCTTTGCCGAGGTGATGGACCGGATCAAGGCCGCATATGTCGAACCGGTGGACGACAAGACCCTGCTGGAAAACGCCATCAAGGGCATGCTCAGCAACCTCGACCCGCATTCGGCCTACCTGGGCCCTGAAGATTTCGCCGAGTTGCAGGAAAGCACCAGCGGTGAATTCGGCGGCCTGGGCATCGAAGTCGGTGCCGAAGACGGCTTCATCAAGGTGGTGTCGCCCATTGACGACACTCCAGCCTCCAAGGCCGGCATTCAGGCCGGCGACTTCATCGTCAAGATCAACGGCCAGCCGACTCGCGGCCAGAGCATGACCGAAGCCGTCGACAAGATGCGCGGCAAGATCGGCCAGAAAATCACCCTGACCCTGGTGCGCGACGGTGGCACGCCGTTCGACGTGACCCTGACCCGCGCCGTCATTCAAGTGAAGAGCGTGAAGAGCCAGTTGCTGGAATCGGGCTATGGCTACATCCGCATCACCCAGTTCCAGGTCAAGACCGGTGAAGAGGTTTCCAAGGCCCTGGCCAAGCTGCGCAAGGACAACGGCAAGAAGCTCAAGGGCATCATCCTTGACCTGCGCAACAACCCGGGCGGCGTGTTGCAAGCGGCGGTGGAAGTGGTCGACCACTTCATCACCAAGGGCCTGATCGTTTACACCAAGGGCCGCATCGCCAACTCCGAGTTGCGTTTCTCTGCCACCGGCAAGGACGAAAGCGAAGCCGTGCCAATGGTCGTGCTGATCAACGGCGGCAGCGCCTCGGCTTCGGAAATTGTCGCCGGCGCCCTGCAGGACCAGAAACGCGCCGTGCTGATGGGCACTACCAGTTTCGGCAAAGGCTCGGTTCAGACGGTTCTGCCGCTTAACAACGAGCGCGCATTGAAGATCACCACGGCGCTGTATTACACGCCGAACGGCCGTTCCATCCAGGCCCAGGGCATCGTGCCGGATATCGAAGTACGCAAGGCCAAGATCACCAGCGAGCAGGACAGCGATTACTTCAAGGAAGCTGATTTGCAGGGTCACCTGGGCAATGGCAACGGCGGCGCCGACAAACCGACCGGCACCAGCGGCAAGGCCAAACCAATGCCACAGGACGATGATTACCAATTGGCCCAGGCCCTGAGCCTGCTCAAAGGGCTGAGCATCACGTCCGGCCGTTGAGATGCTTCTGCGGTTGCTGATCGGTCTGTTGTGTTGTCTGGCGGGTGTTGCTCACGCAGAACCCGCCGGATCGACACCCCACAAAGCCTACCTGAGCCTTATCATCGATGACCTGGGGCAGAACCTGCCCCGGGATCGCCGCGTGCTCGCCCTGCCCGGCCCGGTGACCACGGCAATCATGCCCGACACGCCCCACGCCACCGAATTCGCCCGCGAAGCCCATCGCGCCGGCAAGATCGTCATCCTGCACATGCCCATGGATCCGGCCACCGGACCGTTCGCCTGGCATCCTGAGTTGCCCGTCGACGAGCTGGAAAAACGCCTGAACGCTGCGTTCAAAATGGTCCCGTACACCAGCGGCATCAACAATCACATGGGCAGCCGCATGACCGCACAGCCAGCCGCCATGGCGTGGTTGATGGCGGATTTGCAGCACCGGCATAATTTCTTCGTCGACAGTCGCACCAGCGCCCAGACCGTGGCCGCTGCCCAAGCGCAGAAGATCGGTTTGGCGAGCGTTTCGCGGGATGTGTTTCTCGACGATGAGCGTACTGAAGCAGCGATTTTGACCCAGTTGCAGACAGCGATCAGTCTCGCGCACAAGCAAGGTTCGGCGGTGATGATCGGGCATCCGTATCCACAGACGCTGGCGGTGCTGGAACGCGAACTACCCAAGCTCAAGGCTCAGGGGATCGAGTGGATTGATATCCGGCAGATGATCAGTGTGCGTGGCAATCGGGCGACGGCTGCGCATGGCAAGGATGGCCAGTACCGCCTCCCGACCACCCGGTAATTCCTCGCAGCCCACTCCATTTCGCGATAACTATTTATACCTGTCGGTACACGGATGCGTGCCACGATGGCGCTCACCCTGAATTTCATCACCAAGGAATGGACATGAAATATCTCAGCTTCTTCTTCGCAGGCCTGATTGGCCTGCTGGCTATTTCCGCAGTGCAGGCTCGCGACCTGGGCGAAGGCGCCGTCAATGATTCACCGTCGAGAGCTTTGCAAAACAGCGAACATCTTTATGAAATCTGGAGCGGTGTGGGACGACTCAGCCTCCAATCGGGCGAGACCTGCAGCGCCGTTCTACTGGATACGCGGAACAGACAAGGCCGAGCCACTGGCCCTGCTTATCTGCTCACCAGTGGTCATTGCGTATTCTTTCAGTACGGTTCGGCGCGGACCAATCTGCCTTTGAAAGCCAGCGTCACCTTCCACTACTTTCATGACACGCCTCAGCGTAAGCGCCGATACGCCATCCGGACCGCCCGATGGAGCAGTCTGGTCGGGACCGATCTTGCAGTACTCGAGGTCGACGCGACATTGGCGTCGCTGATCCAGGCAGGGGTCAATCCGCTCAAGCTGGCGTCCCATCAAACCTACGAGAGTCAGGATGCGCTTAACATTGGCGCGCCGAACGGCTTTACCGAACACGGGCTTCGATTGAGCGCCTGTGCTGAACAAACCGCCGGAACATTCATCGATCACCCTGGGGTGTTCCCTTTGGCCATGAAAAACAGCTGCGATCTTCACGCTGGCAGCTCCGGTAGTCCGATGCTGAACCGCCGCACCAACGAAATCACCGGCATCGTCAGTAAAGTCGTGGCTTCGCGCAATACACCAGCGCCGCCTGGCTGTGAGCACTCGACGTCTTGCAGGGCCGCCCGCTTCAACTACAGCTACTCTGCCAACTTCCTGCACAAGTGCTTTATTGACGGTGTCTTCACCAGCGATGGGGCAAACTGTTCGTTGGAGCCGGTCGAGCTGACCGTCACGGAGCCCTGGAAGCTCAAGTCATACGTTCATAGAACGCAAAACCCGGATGGGCAGATCGTATTGCCTACGTGGGACTTCAGGTTCTCCCTCGAGGCGCCCTTCTACCGCTACAAAACGGCCCATAACGCCAGGGACTGCTATGCTCCCGACAATTACAGCGCCGCCATCAGCGCTGAAGACGCTTACATCAATACAGAAATCGGGCCACAAAGCGGCGCACATGCACTTTGCATTATCGGCATCAGTTCCGGGGAACAGCACCTGACAAGGGCGACATTGAATAACGTGTTTACAAGTGCCGTGTACTTGAGCGCTACGCCAGCCGCTCCGTCTCAGGTTGTATCGAAGTGATGGTTACAGATACTTCGCCATGATGTCGTCCACCACGCCTTCCTTGCGCATCTGATCCAGCGCCGCCTGGAGCTTGGCCACCGTCTCGTCCGGCACGTCCTTGTTCAGTGCCAGGTAAAGTTCGGCACTGTTGAAACGCAGTACGGTTTTCAACCCGTTAACCCCTTCCTGGCGCGCCAGATAGCGCCCGGCCGGGTCACCGGTGGCCCACAGGTCGATCTGGCCGTTGACCAGCTTCCTGGCGTTGTCCTGATCACGCAGCACAACGATCGGGTTGAGGCCTTGCTTGGCCAGGGTCTCGGCAATCGCATCGCCCTTGTAGGCGCCGATCTTGTATTTGCGCGCGTCATTCAAGGTTTCGAGGGTGATCTTGCTGTCAGCCTTGGCGAGCATGATCCAGTCGTCCGGGCCAATCGGGCCGACCCACCTGAATAGCTTCTCGCGATCCGGCAACCGGGCCATGACGAATACGCCGTAACCGGGTTTCTCCAGGGTGAGTTTGTAGATTCGCTCCCAAGGGAAACGCAGCGTCAGGCTGTAGGTAATGTCGGCGCGTTTGAACATCTCGCGGACGATATCGGTGGCGATGCCATTGATGTTCTCGTCCTGAGCGAAGTTCTTGCCGTTCTTCGCCATGTTATACGGCGGGAAGTTCTCCGTCAGCAACACCAGATCGGTATCGGGGCTTTCGGCAGCGTGCGCCCCGTTGATGAGCAATAGAGAAGCACTGGCGAGAACGAGAAGAAAGCGTTTAAGCATGTCTGGCTACCGAAATCCATGGCGTACCCAAGAGTGCCTTGGGTACGCCATGGTGTCCACTGGCCTGTTGTTTAACGCATCACGATTCCGCGATGGGCCATATAGGCCTTGGCTTCCTGCACCGTGTATTCGCCGAAGTGGAAAATACTCGCCGCCAGTACCGCGCTGGCGTGGCCTTCGATAATGCCGTCGGCCAAGTGTTGCAGGTTGCCGACACCGCCGGAGGCGATCACCGGAATGCCCAGCGCATCGCTGATCGCTCGGGTAACGCCCAGGTCGAAACCGTTTTTCATGCCGTCCTGGTCCATGCTGGTCAGCAGGATTTCGCCGGCACCCAGGCCTTCCATTTTCTTCGCCCACTCAACGGCGTCGAGGCCGGTTGGCTTGCGACCGCCATGGGTGAAAATTTCCCAGCGCGGGGTTTCGCCCGGCCCGGAAACCTTCTTCGCGTCGATGGCCACCACGATGCATTGCGAACCGAAATGCTGTGCGGCTTCGCCGACAAACTCCGGGTTGAACACCGCTGCAGTGTTGATCGAGACCTTGTCCGCACCGGCATTGAGCAGATTGCGGATGTCCTGCACGGTGCGCACGCCACCGCCCACGGTCAGCGGGATGAACACCTGGCTGGCCATGCGCTCAACGGTGTGCAGCGTGGTGTCGCGGCCATCGACGCTGGCGGTGATGTCGAGAAAGGTAATCTCGTCGGCGCCCTGCTCGTCGTAGCGACGGGCGATTTCCACCGGGTCACCGGCGTCGCGGATGTTTTCAAATTTCACACCCTTGACCACCCGGCCGTTGTCCACGTCCAGGCAAGGGATGATGCGTTTGGCCAGCGCCATGATCAGTCCTCAGCCTTTGTACGAATCGCAGAAAGCTTGCGCTTCAGCGACATCGAGGGTGCCTTCGTAGATCGCACGGCCTGTGATCGCACCGATGATGCCCGGCGCCTTGGCGTCGAGCAGGGTCTTGATGTCACCCAGGTTGTGGATGCCGCCGGAAGCGATCACCGGGATCTTTGTTGCAGCAGCCAGTGCGGCGGTGAACGGTACATTGCAGCCCTGCATCATGCCGTCTTTGGCGATGTCGGTATAAACGATCGAAGACACGCCGTCGGCTTCGAACTGCTTGGCCAGATCGATCACCTGGATGGTGCTGATTTCAGCCCAGCCGTCAGTGGCGACAAAACCGTCTTTGGCATCCAGACCCACGATGATTTTGCCCGGGAACGCGCGGCAGGCTTCGGCGACGAAGGCTGGATCTTTCACGGCCTTGGTGCCGATGATCACGTAGCTCACACCCGCTTTCACGTAGTGCTCGATGGTTTCCAGGGAGCGGATACCGCCGCCGATCTGGATCGGCAGGTTCGGGTAGCGCTTGGCGATGGCGGTGACCACTTCTCCGTTGACTGGCTGGCCTTCGAACGCGCCGTTCAGGTCGACCAGATGCAGACGACGGCAACCGCCCTCCACCCACTTGGCAGCCATGCTCACCGGGTCATCGGAGAACACTGTGGAATCTTCCATGCGGCCCTGGCGCAGACGAACACAGGCACCGTCTTTAAGATCGATAGCGGGAATAATCAGCATCTGGCAAACCTTCAAATTTGAATGTTCAGCTTGGCTCGGAAATCAGTTTTTCTCGAGCGCCCACAGGTCGCTTTCGATGCTTTCGAACCTCTCTTTGAGGTGCGCCTGCACATCGAAAATCGCCCTGTTGTAATAATGCGGAGCAATTTCACGGGTAAACAGCTCAAGAATCTCCGCCGCCTCGAACGAGCCGAGGTCGAGTTCGAAGCGGTCTTCCATGAAACGCTTGATCTTGCGATTGGCCTCGCTCTCCTGCTCGGGAGTGAGGGTCAGAATCGGCGGCTTGGATTTCTTGATTGCCATTTACCAGCGACCGTCCCACGCAGCGAAGTTCTGCAGCAACTGCAGGCCATGAGTATGGCTTTTCTCCGGGTGGAACTGCACGGCGAAACGCGAGCCTTCGGCCAGCGCCGCGGCGAAATCGACACCGTAGTGACCGCCACCCACCACCTGCCGCGCGTTGGCGGCAGCAATGTAGTAGCTGTGCACGAAGTAGAACCGCGCCAGGTCCGGAATGTCGTGCCACAGCGGGTGACTGACCTTCTGCTTCACTTCGTTCCAGCCCATGTGCGGGACTTTCAGGTGTTCGCCGTCTTCATGCAGGTCTTTGCCGAAGAACTTCACCGCGCCCGGGAACAGGCCAATGCAGTCGACACCGTCGTTCTCTTCGCTGGTGTCGAGCAAGGCTTGCATGCCGACGCAGATGCCAAGGAACGGACGGTCCTGGCTGACTTCACGCACCAGCGAATCGAAGCCGAGGCGACGGATCTCCGCCATGCAATCGCGAATCGCGCCGACGCCGGGGAAAACCACCCGGTCGGCTTCGCGAATCACGTTGGCATCGCTGGTGATCAGGACCTTGCCGGCACCGACGTGCTCGAGGGCCTTGGCCACCGAGTGCAGGTTGCCCATGCCGTAATCGATAACCGCGACTGTCTGCATTACAGGACGCCCTTGGTCGATGGCATTTGCCCGGCCATGCGGTCATCGAGCTCGACGGCCATGCGCAGGGCGCGGCCGAAAGCCTTGAACACAGTTTCGATCTGGTGGTGGGTGTTGGTGCCACGCAGGTTGTCGATGTGCAGGCTGACCAATGCATGGTTGACGAAGCCCTGGAAGAACTCCTGGAACAGGTCAACGTCGAAGCCGCCGACGGTGGCGCGAGTGTACGGCACGTGCATCTGCAGGCCTGGACGGCCGGAGAAGTCGATCACCACGCGCGACAGCGCTTCATCGAGCGGCACGTAGGCGTGGCCGTAGCGGCGGATGCCTTTCTTGTCGCCGATGGCTTTGGCAAACGCCTGGCCGAGGGTGATACCGACGTCTTCCACCGTGTGGTGGTCATCGATATGCAGGTCGCCCTTGCTGACAATATCCAGGTCGATCAACCCGTGACGGGCGATCTGGTCCAGCATGTGCTCAAGAAAAGGAACACCGATATCGAATCGGGCCTTTCCGGTGCCATCGAGGTTGATCGAGGCTTTGATCTGGGTTTCCAGAGTGTCGCGCTCGACAGACGCCTTACGTTCGGCCATCACCAGCTCCGCAAAATCATTGGGCGAAAAAGGCAGCCATTATAGGCGTGCGGGCGCCAAACAGAAACACGCGAGGTGATATCCCTGACGGAGTGAATTCGGGGGTGTCGGCGATAGACATGTCCATACAAGCCATTTGGCACACCACAAAACAAAATGTGGGAGCGGGCTTGCTCGCGAAGAGGCAGTCACATTCAACAAATGTGTTGACTGGCACACCGCTTTCGCGAGCAAGCCCGCTCCCACAGGGGCTGCGGCTTACCTTGATTTTAGTGGAACAGCACCGCCGTCTTCTGCAAGGTCACCCAAACACCCCACGCCAGCGGAATGCCCACCACCAGCCACGCCGCAATCGCCAGCGGCTTGCTGCCCGGTGCGGCTTTCCACTCCAGCACGGTGCTGCTGTCAGCGCCTTTGTCATGGCCCAGCGTCTGTTCGGCGGCCAGTTCGGCGTCGGTCATGAAGTATTTGTCCGCCACCGGACGCACCAGCAGGTTGCACAGGAAACCCAGCACCAGCAGGCTGGCGAGGATGTACAGGGTGATGTCGTAGGCCGCCGCACGCTCGACGCCGATGCTCAGCTGATATTCACGCAGATAGTTCACCAGCACCGGGCCGAGCACGCCGGCAGCCGCCCACGCCGTCAGCAGACGACCGTGAATCGCACCGACCATTTGCGTACCGAACAGGTCCGCCAGATATGCCGGAACAGTCGCGAAACCACCGCCATACATCGACAGGATGATGCAGAACGCTGCCACGAACAGCGCGATGCTGCCCAGGTGGCCAAGGTTCGGAATCAGTCCGTACAGGGCAAAGCCCAGGGCGAAGAACACGAAGTAAGTGTTTTTACGGCCCAGGTAATCCGAGAACGAAGCCCAGAAGAAACGCCCGCCGATGTTGAACAGACTGAGCAAACCGGTGAACCCGGCAGCGATGGCGGCAATCGAAGCCAGTTGCGAGGCGTCCAGTTGACCGAAGGTCAGGTCATTGCCCAGCAACTTGCCAGCGAACACTTCCTGCAACAGCGGCGACGCCATGCCGAGGATGCCGATACCGGCCGATACGTTCAGGCACAGCACCAGCCACACCAGACGGAACTGCGGCGTCTTCCAGGCCACATTCACGTGAACATGACGATGAGTGATCATCGCGTTCGAGGCTTTTTTCGCCGGGGCCGTCCAGCCTTCCGGCTTCCAGCCGGTTGGCGGAACGCGGTAGGACAGCGCGCCACCGATCATGAACACGAAGTAGATCGCGGCCATCACCAGGAAGCTCTGCCACACGCCGACGCTGGTTGGCGAGGCGAAATGCCCCATCAGCGCCGCCGCCAGCGGAGCGCCGACCATTGCGCCGCCGCCAAAGCCCATGATCGCCATACCGGTGGCCATGCCGCGCTTGTCCGGGAACCACTTGATCAGGGTCGACACCGGCGAAATGTAGCCCAGGCCCAAGCCGATACCGCCAATGACCCCGGAGCCGATCCACATCAGCCAGATCTGGTGGGTGTACACCCCCAGCGCCGAAATCAGCAGGCCACCACACCAGCACAGTGCCGATACGACACCCGCCTTGCGCGGTCCGGCATGTTCCAGCCAGCCACCCCAGATGGCCGCCGAGCAACCCAGGAAGATGAAGAACAGGGTGTAGATCCAGCCGAGCATCGAGATCGGCCAGTCACACTGGGACGAAAAGACTTGTGCGATAAAACTCATGTCCGGTGCGCAGGCCGCTGGAGCGGTGATGCCCAGCGCCTTGGACAGCGGCAACCAGAACACCGAAAAGCCGTAGGCCATGCCAATGCACAAGTGGATGGCCAACGCGGCCGGTGGCACCAGCCAACGGTTGAAACCGGGCTTGGCGATGATCCGCTCCTTGGACAGGAACGCAGGCTGGTCGGCACTGAAGCCGTCCGCCGTGATGCTCGTGGTCATTGTGTATCCCCCAATTATCAGTATGGTTCGCCAGCCACAGTTCACTCCCGGCCTTTATGCACGCAGGCATGACCGTTTTTTTCGGTGGAGCGCCTAGTTGTGCGACAACAGGTCGCAGAAGGACGGACGAACGGGCAAAGGTTACCATCTGCAAGTGGCAGAAAAACCAAACTGACATCACGTTTTGTACGTCATCTGATCTCCATCGCTTCATGACCTCACAGGAATCACCATGCCGATCATTGTCGAGCCGCTGAACCACGCCACTGCCCAGGATCGGCAGGATCTGCAGAAGATCTACCGCGACGCCCCAGACTGGTTGTTCGCGCCGTTTTCCGGGGAAGCGCAGTTGATCGAGGACTGTTTGCGCGACGGCACACTGATCGCCGGACGCTTCAATGATCGCCTGCTGGGCGCGGCCCGCTTGCAAAGGCACCAAGACGCCTGGCACTTGTCCCAAATATGTGTGCGAAAAATTACCCGTCGCCGTGGTGTTGCCGAGCGACTGGTCGCCGAAGCCCAGAAAATGGCCGCGCAATCGGGCATGACCCTGCGCCTGCTGGCGCCTGCCGGGCATCTGGAGGCTCAGGCGCTGGCCGCCAAGCTGAAACTGCCGCTGGACGTATTGCCGGCGTGATCACTGACCGGTCGTCTGTTCGGGGGCGCTATACTCCTCGGCTAAATTTTGAATTCGATTAACTACAAGGACTCGCCCATGAAAGCGTTCGGCAAAATCCTGGGTCTGGTACTTCTCGGGCTGTTGCTGATCATTGTGGCGCTGGGCTTTGCCCTGACCCACCTCTTCGATCCCAACGACTACAAAGACGAGATTCGCCAGATTGCCCGCGACAAGGCCCACATCGAGCTGACGCTCAATGGCGATATCGGCTGGAGCCTGTTCCCGTGGCTGGGCCTGGAACTGCACGACGCCAGTGTGGCGACCCTGATCAAGCCGGCCGAACCGTTTGCCGACTTGCAGATGCTCGGCCTGTCGGTGCGCGTACTGCCGCTGCTGCGCCGTGAAGTGCAAATGAGCGACGTGCGCGTCGAGGGCCTGAACCTGCGCCTGATCCGCGACAAGGACGGCCACGGCAATTGGCAAGACGTCGGCAAGCTGCCGGCAGCGGCCAACTCCGACGCGACCAGCACCCCGCCGGCCGCTGGCGAACCTGCGCCCGAAGCCAGCGTCGCGGCGGAAAAACCGGCTCAGCCGATTCGCCTGGACATCGACAGCCTGACCGTGAACAACGCACGGGTCGAATACAGCGACGAAAAAACCGGCAAGAGCTTCAGCGCCGAAAGCATTCAGTTGAGCACCGGTGCGGTTCACGACTCCGTCAACATTCCGCTCAAGCTCACGGCTTTCCTGTCAGCCAACCAGCCGGCAGTGCGAGTGCGTACCGAGCTCAACGGTGAGGTGCGCATCGCACGTGCACTGCAGCGCTATCAGCTCGAAGACATGAAGTTGTCCGGTGAAGTGACCGGCGACCCATTGCAAGGCAAGACCATGACGTTCTCCGCTCAGGGCCAGTTGGTGTTGGACAGGGCCGCCAATGTCGCCGAGTGGACCGGCATCAAGATCTCCGCCAACCAACTGCGGGCACTGGGTGAACTGAAGGTCAACGACCTCGACAAGACCCCACAAGTCAGCGGCGGCATCTCGATTGCCCAGTTCGACCTGGCGAAATTCGTTGAAAGCGTCGGCCAGAAACTCCCGGCCATGGCCGAAGGCAGCCTGAGCAAGGTCGAACTGGTCAGCCGTCTGGCAGCAACACCCACCAGCCTGGCGCTCGACGACCTCAACCTGAAAGTCGACGACAGCACCTTCAGCGGCCGTATCGCCGTCGAAAATTTCGCCAAGCAATCGCTGCGCGCAGTACTCAAGGCCGACACCTTCAACATCGACCGTTACCTGCCGCCAAAATCCGCCGAGGCCAATAGCGCGACACAAGTACGCCAGGCCGAAGTCGCCAGCACCGAAGCCAATGCCATGGCCGGTGCCGGCAGCACTCCATTGCCACCCGCGCCGACCAAGGACGCGTGGAGCAGCGAGCGCCTGTTGCCCGTGGAACGCTTGAGCAAGCTCGATGTGGACGCCGACCTGACCTTCGGCCAGTTGACCCTGCAAAAACTGCCGATCCATAACGCCGCGCTCAAGGCCACCGGCCAGGGCGGCCTGCTGACACTGGCCAACCTGCGCGGCGATCTGTATGAGGGCAACTTCGAAACCACCGGCACTCTCGATGTACGCCAGCCAGTGCCGGCGCTGAACCTGCAGACGAAGATCAGCCGGGTACCGGCAGAAAAAATCCTCGAAAGCCAGGGCAAGAACCCGCCGGTCAAAGGCCTGGTCACGCTCAACAGCAGCCTGACCGGTAGCGGCAACAGCCAGAAAGCCTTGATCGAAACCCTCAACGGCAACGCCAGTTTCGTCATCAACAATGGCGTGCTGCTCAACGCCAACCTTGAGCAACAGCTGTGCAAAGGCATCGCCACGCTCAACCGCAAATCCCTCAACGGTGAGCCGCGGGGCAAGGACACACCGTTCCAGGAGCTCAAGGGCAACCTGACCTTGCGTAACGGCGTGGCCAGCAACCCCGACCTGAAAGCGCGCATCCCGGGCATGACCGTCAACGGTGACGGTGACATCGATCTGCGAGTGCTGGGCATGGACTACCGCGTCGGCATCATCGTCGAAGGCGATACCAGCGCCATGCCGGACCCGGCCTGTCAGGTTGGCGACAAGTTTGTCGGCGTCGAGTGGCCACTGCGCTGCCGCGGCCCGCTGGAACTGGGCGCCAAGGCTTGCCGTTTGGATAACGACCGCATGAGCCAGGTCGCGGCCAAACTGGCTGGTGACAGGATCAGCGAAAAAATCGACGAGAAATGGGGCGACAAGGTCGACCCGAAAATGAAAGACGCGCTCAAGGAGCTGTTCAAGCGATGAGAGCCGAGCAGTTTTCAACGGCGGTGCTGGACTGGTTCGACCGCCACGGCCGGCACGATTTGCCCTGGCAGCAAGACATCAACCCGTATCGGGTATGGGTCTCGGAAATCATGTTGCAGCAGACCCAGGTCAGCACCGTGCTGAACTACTTCGACCGTTTCATGGCCTCGTTGCCAACGGTCGAAGCCCTGGCGGCGGCACCGGAAGACGAAGTGCTGCACCTGTGGACGGGCCTGGGTTACTACACCCGCGCGCGCAATTTGCAGAAGACCGCGAAGATCGTCGTCGAGCAGTACGGCGGCGAATTCCCCCGGGACGTGGAAAAGCTCACTGATCTGCCGGGGATCGGCCTGTCCACCGCTGGCGCCATTGCCAGCATCAGCATGGGCCTGCGCGCACCGATCCTCGACGGCAACGTCAAACGGGTGCTGGCGCGATTTACCGCGCAAGAGGGCTACCCCGGCGAGCCGAAGGTCGCCAAACAGCTCTGGGCCAACGCTGAGCGCTTTACGCCGCAGACCCGCGTCAACGCCTACACCCAGGCGATGATGGACTTGGGCGCCACGCTCTGCACCCGCAGCAAACCGAGCTGCCTGCTGTGTCCGCTGGAAAAGGGCTGCGAGGCGCACATGCTCGGCCTGGAAACCCGCTACCCGATCCCAAAGCCGCGCAAAGCCATCCCGCAGAAACGCACGCTGATGCCGATGCTCGCCAACGGCGAGGGTGCGATCCTGCTTTACCGTCGCCCGTCCACGGGCCTGTGGGGCGGTTTGTGGAGCCTGCCGGAACTCGACGACCTCGACGACCTGCCGCATCTGGCATCGCAGCACTCGCTGGAACTGGGCGCGCAACAATCGCTGCCGAGCCTGGTGCACACCTTCAGCCATTTTCAATTATCCATCGAACCCTGGCTGGTTCAGGTCCAGGAGTCCGGCCATCACGTGGCCGAGGCTGACTGGCTCTGGTATAACCTCGCCACCCCGCCGCGCCTGGGCCTTGCCGCCCCGGTCAAAACCTTGCTCGAACGCGCGGCCGCCGTATTGAACGCAGGAGAGTCGTCATGACCCGCACCATCATGTGCCGCAAGTACAAAGAAGAATTGCCAGGCCTGGAGCGCGCTCCCTTCCCGGGCGCCAAAGGCCAGGACATTTTTGACCACGTCTCGCAAAAGGCCTGGGCCGACTGGCAGAAGCACCAGACCCTGCTGATCAACGAAAAACGCCTGAACATGATGAACGCCGAAGATCGCAAATATCTTCAGGGCGAGATGGACAAGTACTTCTCCGGCGAGGATTACGCCAAGGCCGAAGGCTACGTGCCGCCGTCGGAATAACCCCGATTTATCGGGGGTCGGAACGTAAGCGACGGTAATAATTAAAATTTTTTTGAAAACTTGCTTGACGACCCCCTGAAAAACCCGTTTAATGCGCCCCGTTGCCCAGATAGCTCAGTCGGTAGAGCAGGGGATTGAAAATCCCCGTGTCGGCGGTTCGATTCCGTCTCTGGGCACCACTAATTAATTTCAGGTGGTGCCAAAATCACCCGAAAGCCCACACGAAGCCCGCCTAGTGCGGGCTTTTTGTTGTCTATGGTTGCCCAAATTGACCTAGGCAGCCCAAAGTTTTGGGGGCAGAGTTGGGGGCATGACCGGTTCGGTCATCTCGCATGCCCCCAAAATGGTGCTTCATGGCCCTGAAAGTCACGCCCCTGAGCGACTCCGCTCTCAAAGCAGCCAAACCTCGGGAGAAGCCTTACAAGCTCGCCGACGGTGAAGGCTTGTATCTCGAAATCATGCCCTCCGGCTCAAAGCTCTGGCGCCTCAAATATCGTCACCTCGGCAAAGAAAATCGATTGGCATTTGGCTCATACCCAGAAGTCACGTTGGTGCAAGCTCGCAAAAAGCGATCTGAGGCACGACAACTGATCTCAGAGGGCAAAGACCCTTCGCATGAACGCAAATCCACCAGACGAGCGCAGAAGGTGGATGGGCTGACATTTGAGACGCTTGCACGGGAGTGGTTTGCTTATAACGCACCTCGCTGGGCAGAAAGCACCACCTACAAAGCCAAGCTGTACCTTGAGAATGATTTGATACCAGGCATTGGCTCTCGAACACTGAAAAGCATTACTCGTCCCGATCTGGTGGACTTGGTTCGCAAAGTCGAGGCCCGGGGGACGCTGAATGCTGCCGGCAAAATTCGCCAGTGGCTGCACCAGATATTCCGTTATGGGTTGGCCAAAGGTGTTGTGGAGGCGAACCCTGCCACCGATCTGGATGTTGTGGCCGCCCCCACGAAAGCGCCCCGCCACCATCCCCACGTCGCCATGTCCGAGTTGCCCGAACTGCTTACCAAATGCGACAGCGCCAACATCAACCTGTTGACCCGCTGTGCCATTCGCCTGCTGGCGCTTACCGCAGTTCGACCTGGCGAGTTGCGAGCTGCGCCTTGGGTAGAGTTCGATTTGGACGCTGCAACCTGGACAATTCCCAAGGAGCGCATGAAGGCCCGCCGCCCTCACGCCGTCCCCCTACCGAATCAGGCCGTTGAGATCCTGCGCCTGCTTAAACCGATCACAGGCAAATATCCGCTTGTGTTTGCCGGTCAGCAAAACCCCGACCGCCCCATGAGCGAGAACACCATCAACAAAGCACTGCGAGTAATGGGTTACGAGGGTCGTCAGACCGGCCACGGCTTTCGCCATCTACTGTCCACTGAGCTGAACGGGCGCGGGTACAACAAGGACTGGATCGAGCGCCAACTGGCGCACGGAGACTCCGACGGCATCCGCGATACCTACAACCACGCCAACTACTTGGAGCAACGCCGGGTAATGATGCAGGACTGGGCTGACTCAATCGACGCGCTATGTGCTGGAGCAGATGTGGTTTCAATTCGGAGCGCCGCTCGATGAGCAAACTAAGCAAATTCAAATCCGTGATACCAATGGTTGCAGCTACCAAATTACTTTCAGATTTAATCGGTGAAAAAGTCGACGTTAACGATTTAATGTCTCTTTATGAAGGTGGATGGCTAAGACTATTTCGTCCGTGCCATGGTGAAATCGTTAAACTCAAACCAATATTCGACGCCGAAACTCACGAGCAACACGCGAGAGACGGACGCTATTTTATGGAAAGCGATTACCTTGCCGGTGTTTCCTATGGCTTTTACCTACCTTGCGATTCAGTTCAAATTGCATCACGCAAGTCTTACGCTGTACGCGATGCAAACGGCGGCCTTTACGCAATAAGAGATATTCAAACTGATGAATATTTGTCCCCGCATGACAACGAGGACGATCCAGATAATGTAAGGGTAATGGCGGTGACCGCTGATTTATATTCACTTGCTGAAAAAGCAAACATGAATGCCGTGCCAGAAAAACCAACAGTCGAAATCATGGCTAACGATCAATGCATATTGATAGACCAAGCCATTTTTAACTTCGCAGTAACTGAGACACAAAATCTGCCAGAGCCCTCCCCTACCAGCACTCAAGAAGTGCCCCCTCCATCATTGAGAATAACTGTTGCTGCGTTGCTGGAAGCCGCGACAAGCGAGCGAAAAAACCACACGCAAACGTCATTAATTGAGTCAATTCTTGAGCGCAACAAAGGCATTCGCGGGCTGAGTGAAAGCTCATTGCAAAAACACTTCAGTGACTCCAACGCCGAGCTTACCCGCTTGCGAAAGACCGCCAAAATCTGAGCCCAACTCGATTGCAATTGAAAAACTGGTTTTTGCAGTTGCAATGACTCGATGGTTGCCGGCCGACAACATTGCATCGTCAGTTACCCACAACGCCCTAGGAGGCGCAGACGATGGCAAACACAACCAGCTCCAACTCAATCACTCGCCGATTCATCAAACGCCAGGAAGTTGAATCGATCACTGGCCTGTCCTGCACCGAAATCTACCGCCGTGTCGCTGCCGACACTTTCCCCAAGCAAGTCACCCTCGGCCCAAAGTGTGTCGTTTGGATCGAGGCCGAAATACTAGCCTGGTGTGATGAGCGCATCGCCGAATGCCGTGGTGAGGCCGCGTAAATGCTCTACATAGAAAAGACCAACCAAATGGCCAGCCAGAATAAATCACACCTCATCGATAGCATCGGTTCGGCACAGCGGCGTTGGTTGCTCGACTGGATGCGCAACAGTGGCCCAATCGACACCCTCACCGCCCGCCGCGACCTCAATATTTTGATGCCTGCCTCACGCATCAAAGAACTGAAAAATCAGGGTTACTCATTCCACACCCAGCGCATCACGATCACTGACGAGCAGGGCCGCTCCCACAGCAATATCGCGCTGTACACCCTTATCGGTGAGCCAGCAGGGAAGGTGGCAGCATGAACACCATTTCCCTGATCCAGTCCCAAGGCGAGGCTCGTGCCGACAGTCGTGTGCTTGCTGAGCGGCTAGGTATTCAACACAAAAACACCATGGAGTTGATCGAGCGCTACGCCGGCAAGATTCAGCAATTTGGACTGCTTCCGTTTCAAACGGAGGCAGTGAAAAAGCCCGGCGCTCGCGGTACAAAGCATCAGCGGTATGCCCTGCTCAACGAGGATCAGTCGTACTTTTTGCTCGCCCTGTCACGCAACACCGAGCGCGTTGTAGAGCTGAAGTCGAGTCTGGTATTGGCATTTCGTGAAGCACGCTACGGCATGGCCTGCCAAGCGCTGGAAACTCGCAAACAGGAAGCAAGTCAGAGTGGTCGCCGGCTGGCTCTCTGGCGCTATGAAAAACCGGGGGCCTATCAACACGTCGCGCACTTGCGGGAGCAACTGCAGCTTACCCTCGGCCTGGAGGATGTGCGCCCGTGATTACCGCACAAGCACTCCTTCCCCTTGCGATGCATTCCCGTAAGCGTTATGGTTTGTTCGTCGCTGCAAATTCAGCGACCGGGTTTGGTCGCCCGAGCAACTTGGCGCAACAGCGCCCCATTCGACAGCAGGCGCTTTTTTTGTGCCCGCCGTTTCGCTTTATGGTGGCTGTGCGTGGGATACCTTCGGGTATGCCGGGTCCCAAGTTCCCGGTCGACCAACCTGCGCACAGCTGCCACCCTAATTCGCTTGGTCGCGGACCGTGGCAGCTCCTAATCAAACTTGGAGCTACACCGATGCAGCACATTCACGCCCTCAATTCGTCCAGCAACAGCCTGGCCATCGCCATCATCGGCGCCGAACTGATCGCCTATCGCATCAACCGCTTGCCCGAGCAACGCGCCCACCTTCTTGGCCTGGTGCAGATGGCCGATACCCTCGGCGCACTGAATAGCACCGACCGCGCCACACTCGCCACCACCCTGATTGAAGGGGAGGCGCCATGAACAACCCCCACCACATCGCCGACGAAGCACTTAATCTGATTGACGCCACCCACGATCACATTGGCTGGCTGACCGCCCTGATGACGGCCATTCGTGCCGACGCCAAACACAACAAGGGTCGCGACCTCGAAAAGCTGACCGGTTTGGGCCAGTACCTGAGCAGCGATTGGGACCACTATCTGGACGGCCAAGCCAAGCGCTTGCGCGACCAGCTGGATGCGGCCGAGGTGTCGCTATGAATGCCCTCAACTGCACACCCGTGACACCAATAGTCGACCTGAACACTGAGCAACGCCGCACGCTGATTAACCTCATTGAAGTTGAGCGCAGTCACGCTTCCCGCTGGTGGACGATGCTCAACGAAATGCGCTGCCGCGGTGAGTTGCCGTATTGGGTGAAAGAGCAAGAAGTCGGGTCTGCCTCGGATCATGACCGTTGGTTAACTGATTGCTACGCCACCAACAAAGCGTTGTTCGGGCATGTCTGTGTGCGCGGTGAAGCCAGCCAGCAGATGTTTCGCTGCCACTCTGAACTGAGGGGCTAACTGATGACGAATTTTCAACACTGCCAATCGGCGGTGCCGCCCTCGGCTTGCCTGAAGAATGTTTCCGGGCCGTCTGATGTCACCCTTCACAAGGCCGCACCAGTCCTTTTCCGTGAAGCACTTCAGTCCGTGTATGGCCCACTCGATTGGCTGCCGGAGCCAGACGGTTTGATTCATCGCTTTCACGTTCCCGGTGACAAACAGGGCAGCGAAAACGGCTGGTATGTCTTGTACCTGGACGGCATCGCGTCGGGTGCGTTCGGCAGCTGGAAGAATGGCGGGGCGCGCACTTGGTGCTCTCGTGAACCGGTCGATCATCGCGAAGCAGTCGAAGTACGTCAGCGCATCGAGCAAGCCAAGAGCCAACGCGAAGCCGAGCAACAACAGCGCCAGCTCAAGGCAGCGATCCGTGCTCAGCGTTGGTGGCGCGATGCGCGCCGCGCTGATCCTGCCCACCTGTACCTGATCGCCAAAGGCGTCCGTCCGCATGGCCTGCGCCAGAGTGGTGACGCCTTGCTAGTGCCGCTGTATGTGGCGGGCGAACTGGTCAACTTGCAGCGCATTGCCAGCGACGGCAGCAAACGCTTTCTTGCGGGTGGCCGGATCAAGGGCAGCTATTCGCCCTTGGGCGTCATCGTCCCAGGCCAACCGCTGTGCATCTGCGAGGGTTGGGCCACGGGCGCCACGTTGCATCAGCACGGCTACGCCGTAGCCTGCGCCATGAACAGCGGCAACCTCAAGCTGGTCGCTCTGGCGCTACGCACTCGCTACCCAGAGCAGCCCATCCTCATCGCCGGCGACGACGACCGGCTCAGTGACGGTAACCCCGGACGTACCGCTGCCAATGCCGCCGCCGCGCTGGTGGGTGGCCAAGTCGCATTCCCAGACTGGCCAGAGGACGCCCC
Organism: Pseudomonas sp. KH_046_1; assembly: GCF_057839025.1. Classification (NCBI taxonomy): domain Bacteria; kingdom Pseudomonadati; phylum Pseudomonadota; class Gammaproteobacteria; order Pseudomonadales; family Pseudomonadaceae; genus Pseudomonas; species Pseudomonas sp. KH_046_1. Next base: position 348,309 of record NZ_CM174481.1, on the reverse strand, counting down.
CACCGACCTCACCGACTTCAACGACCTCGCCAATTGGAAACGCGCCCATGTCCCTGCCTGACAGCAACGTCATCAGCCTTCGGCCTGATGCGCCAACCATTGCGCCTGAGCGTCCTTGCTGGGCGGTGTACGAGCACTGGGTGACGAATGAGAAGGGCCGCAAGCTCCGTCCGGGGGTGTACCGCCACGGGTTTAAACGCGCAGCGGGCCAAGATGAGGACGACGCCGACAACGACACCAACGACCGCCCGATCATTGATGAATGGATCGCCAGCCCGGTGACCGTCACCGCGCGAACCACCAACAGCGATGACGGCAGCGAGGGACGCCTGCTGCGCCTGTGCACCGACAGCGGCATCAAGGAATGGATCATTCCCATGGAAGTGTTCGGTGGCAGTGGCGAGGATGCCCGCCGTCAGTTGTTCGGCATGGGCGTCATCATCGCGCTGAAAAAACGCGCCGCCTTCATGGAGTACTTGCTGGAGCAGCGGCCCGAAGAAGTTTTCGCCACCACCAGCCGCCCGGGCTGGCATGAGTCCGGCGCCTTTGTCTTGCCGGGACGCACCCTCGGTAGCGACAAGGTACGTTATCAGGCCAGCGGTAAAGGCCAAAACCTGTTCAGCGTGCGTGGCGAGCTGGCGCTCTGGCAACGCGAAGTCGCCGCCAAGTGCGCGGGCAATCCGGTGCTGACGTTGGCAATTGGCTGTGCACTGGCCGGACCACTGCTGAGTCTGGTTGGCGTGCTCGGCGGCGGCGTGCACCTGGTGGGCGACAGCTCCAGCGGTAAGTCGTTGGCGCAGTTGATTGGCTCCTCGGTGTGGGGTGACCCGGGCGTGTTCGCCGCCAGTTGGGACATGACCAAAGGTGGCTTGGAGATCGAGGCGGCCGGGCGCAATGACACCCTGTTGCCGCTGGACGAAATCAAACGCGCCGATCCCAAGCGTGTGCAGGAGATGGCCTACTCACTGGCCAATGGTCAGGGCAAAGGCACCATGACCCGCGAGCGTGAAGGTCGGGCCAAATTGAGCTGGCGCCTGCTCACTCTGTCCAGTGGCGAACGCTCCCTCTCCGAGCACGCCGCCATTTCCGGTAATGCTGCCCATGCCGGCGCTGAACTGCGCATGGTCGACGTGAACGCCGGCACTCGCGCCCATCGCGCCTTCGATGAGCTGCATGGACTGGAGGGTGCCGACTTTCACCGCCTGCTCACCGTGGCTGTGAGTGCCCACCATGGTCATTTGGGCTCTGCGTTCGTCGAGCAACTGCTCGCCAGCGACGACCGCCCCGGCCTGTTGGAAAACTTCGCCAACGTGCGCGCCAAGTTTGTCGAGGACAACGCACAGGCCGGCCGTGTGGCCGACCGCTTTGCCGTAATTGCCTTGGCCGGGGAAATGGCCATCGCCTACGGCCTGTTGCCCTGGGCACCGGGCAGTGCCCTGAGCGACTGCCAGTTGCTGTATGGCGAGTGGCTGTCGCGGGTCGGCAGCGGCAATGCCGAAGACCGCCAGATCCTCGCCGGCATCCTCGACTTCATCGACAAGCACGGCAGCAGCCGCTTCTCCGATGTGGATGACCACACACCCGACTCCAAGGTGTTCAACCGCGCCGGGTATTGGGAAGTATCACTGGGCAAACGCCTGTACCTGTTCAACAAGTCGGCGCTGGTCGAAGCGGCCAACGGCTACGGCCTGAGTCGTGTGGTAAAGGCGCTGGATGGGGTGGGCGCGTTCGCCAAGCGCGACACCGATAGAGACAGTCGCAAGACCAAAAAATATCGCCTGCCCGGTGGCGGATCAGCGCGCCTGTATGTCGTCGATGCCGAAGCCATGGACCTGGAGGCCGCCCATGTATGACCACTCAACATCCATGGCCGACTTCACAGGAACCTAGTTTTGTGGGGAACACGGGGAACAGTGGGAACAGCCAATGTTTCCGGGGCCTTGGGGCGTTCCCCCTTATAGAGATGTTGGGGAACAGGGGGAACACACACCTGTTTCTATAAAAGGCGCTGCCTGGCCTTGTTTGGCTGCAGTTGCCGCGGGACCTGGTTCAGCTGGAGGTGCTCGGTACATAGGGCTGGGCCAGCCGCCGATCCACCTCACTTTATTATTTTTTTGAGAACCATCCATGATTGAAAACACTCAAGCCACAAAACCAAACAGCACAAAATTGCTGAAGGAGCTGGAGAGCTGGAGAGCTGGAGAGCCGGAAAACCGGAAACCGAGTTGGAGCGTCAACATAAAGCGCTCAAGGCGCAGATCGAGCTGTTGCGGGAAACGCTCAATAGCCTCCAGTGTGCCGCCGAGCGACCGTTGTGCCGCGGCTTCGAACCGTGGGCAAGAAGATCGTGTTCTGGTCGGTAGTCTGCTGGGAGGCAGTAAAGTCAGGCGGTGAGCGGAGTATGACCCGTCCGTTTTCCACCGAGCAAAAGGCGCAATGGGCGGCGCAGGTACTGACCGCGCACTACCCTGGCCGAGTGTATGCACTGCTACTACGGCCGACTTTCTCGTATGCCCCACGATACTTTCTGTGCTGGATTACCCTGAAAAAGCGATGGACGGCCATTTTTCGATGGCCGCCAAATGGCCGTAAAGGTCAGGTACGCTCGACGCGGGTCTTGCCAGACGCGACCAGGCGTTCCAGCAAATGTGCTGGTTGGAACCACATGGTGCCATAGGCTCCAAGTGATTCTCGGTAATGGCCGATTCGTTCCAGTACCTGTGCCAGCCCCAGCCCTTCGGCGTAGTGCAATGGGCCGCCGCGCCAGGCCGGGAAGCCGTAGCCGTTGATCCACACCAGGTCGATGTCGCTGCTGCGCTGGGCGATGCCTTCGTCGAGCAACTGGATACCCTCGTTGATCAGCATCAACAGGCAGCGGTCGTGAATTTCCTGATCGCTGATGACGCGGCGCTGGATGCCCAATTCGCCAGCGATCTGCCCGGCCAGTGCGACCACTTCAGGGTCATCCTTGCGCTCACGGCCTTCGTAGCGGTAATAGCCGTGACTGGTCTTTTGGCCAAAACGGCCCAGTGCGTAAAGCGCATCGGCAAGCTTGCAGTAGCCGGGATCGTGGGCGATGACGTCATGGCGCGATTCGCGCACCAGGAAACTGACATCGATGCCCGCCAGATCGTGCATGGCCATGACCCCCATCGCCAAGCCAAACCCGGTGAGCACCTTGTCAATCTGCGCAGGGGTGGCGCCTTCCAGCAGTAGGCGGTGAGCTTCGCGGGAATAGGGTTCGAGCATGCGGTTGCCAATGAAGCCGAAGCACACCCCGGAAACCACCGGGATCTTGCCAATGCGTTTGGCGATTTTCAGCGTAGTGGCCAGGACATCGGGGGCCGTGGCCGTGCCGCGCACCACTTCGAGCAGGCGCATGATGTTGGCCGGGCTGAAGAAGTGCAGACCGACGACGTCCTGTGGTCGGCGTGTGACGGCGGCAATGGTGTCGACATCCAGAGTGGAGGTATTGCTGGCGAGAATCGCGCCGGCCTTGCACACCTCGTCCAGGGTACGAAACACCTGCTGCTTGATGGACAGGTTCTCGAACACGGCTTCGATCACCAGGTCAGCGTCGGCAATATCGGCGTAGTTCAGAGTACCGTGGATCAGTGCCAGTCGCTGCTCCATCTGCTCGGCTGTGAACTTGCCGCGCTGGACACTGGTTTCGTAGTTTTTGCGGATTAGTGCCTGGCCGCGCTCAAGGGCATCGGCCTTGAGCTCCAGCAGCGTCACCGCCATGCCCGCATTGGCGAAGTTCATGGCTATCCCGCCGCCCATGGTGCCAGCGCCGATCACCGCGACCCGGGTAATCGACCGGATCGGCGTAGCAGCGTCCAGCCCTGGCAGCTTGCCGACTTCACGCTCGGCGAAGAACACATGGCGCAGTGCCTCTGACTCGGCGGAAGCCTCGGCCTCTTTGAACAGTTCGCCCTCTCTGGCCAGGCCCTCGGCCAATGGCAGGTTGCAGGCTGCTTCAATCGCCGCCACCACCCGCTGCGGTGCGCTCTGGCCTTTCCAGCGCGACTGACTCGCCGCGCGATAGTCGGCGAAATAGCCCGGCAGCAAGGCTGTGCCCGGGTTTGGGTGCGGCCAGTTCGGGCGGCTCGGGCGGCCCGGCGCCTGTCTGGGAATCAGTGCTGCGGCCAATGCCTTGGCCGTTTCGAGCAAACTATCCGCGGTGGGTGCCACCCAGTCTAGCAGCCCCAGCACCTGTGCTCGATGGGTGCCGATCGGCTCGCCGGACGCAATAAATTTCAGCGCCGCAGCGGCGCCAATCAGACGCGGCAAACGCTGTGTACCACCAGCGCCGGGCAGCAAGCCAAGCTTGATTTCCGGAAAGCCCAGGCGCGCGCCGGCTTCAGCCACCCGGTAGCCGCAGGCCATGGCGAGCTCAAGCCCACCGCCCAATGCCAGCCCACCGATGGCGGCGATTAGCGGTTTGTCGAACTCGGTCAGACGGGTCAGAAGACTAGGCAGATCCGGCTTGGCGAAGGACGCCGGGCTACCAAACTCGGATATGTCAGCGCCGGCGCTAAACACAGAACCTTCACCGTGGAGAATAATCGCTTTCACGCTGGCATCTGCAGCGGCGCGCTCACAGGCCTCCAGCAATTGTTCGCGCAAGGCATGGCTGAGAGCGTTGACGGGGGCACTAGCGAGGCCGATCAAGGCCAGCGGACCTTCGCAGCGATAATTGATTAAGCTATTCATATGTAGTCTCTCTGTCGGATGAAACAAATAAGCTGTTTTCACCCGGTTGGTTCTTCCTGAAACTGCTACTGATCATGATCAGAACTGTGCGGCATCCAGCGAATAGAGGCTGTCACTGCCAGCCTTGACCGAGGCGCTGAGCGAGTGGATACGTGGTAGCAAGCGAGCGAAATAGAAACGTGCCGTGCCCATCTTGCTGACGTAGAAATCATCCTCGGCCTGTTTGCCCATGGCCGTCTTAGCCATCAGTGCCCACATGTAGGCGTAAGTGGTGTAGCCAAACACCTGCAGGTACTCGACTGACGCGGCGCCAATTTCGTTCGGGTTGTTTTGTGCCCGATCCAGCAGCCATGCAGTCAACTCGTCGAGCGTATCCAAGGCAGCGCTCAACGGCTGGATGAACTCGCTCAGGTCGGTACTGGTGCTCAGAGTGAACTGGCGAATCTCGTCGGCAAACTGCCTGTAGAGTGCCCCGCCGCTGCCAACGATCTTGCGACCCGCCAGGTCCAGGGACTGGATGCCGTTGGTGCCTTCGTAGATCTGCGTGATGCGCACATCGCGCACCAACTGCTCCTGGCCCCATTCGCGGATGTAGCCGTGGCCGCCGAAGATCTGCTGGCCGTGGAGGGTGGTTTCCAGGCCCATGTCGGTGAGAAATGCTTTCGCCACCGGGGTCAGCAGCGATACCAGATCCTGCGCGCGCTGGCGTGTCGGTGCGTCGTCGCTGTACTTGGCGATGTCCAGTTGCAGGGCCACGTAGCTGGAGAACGCACGGCCGCCTTCGTTCAAGGCTTTCATGGTCAGCAGCATGCGGCGCACGTCCGGGTGCACGATGATCGGGTCGGCCGCTTTGTCCTTGTGCTGCGCGCCGGTCGGTGCGCGGCTTTGCAGGCGGTCACGGGCGTAGGCGACGGCGTTCTGGTACGAACGCTCGCCCTGCGCCAGGCCCTGGATGCCCACGCCCAGACGTTCGTAGTTCATCATGGTGAACATGGCCGCCAGGCCTTTGTTTGGTGCGTCGACGATCCAGCCGGTAGCGCCATCGAAGTTCATCACGCAGGTGGCGGAAGCCTTGATGCCCATCTTGTGTTCGATGGAGCCGCAGGACAGCGCGTTGCGTTCGCCCAGCGAGCCGTCGGCGTTGACCAGCACTTTCGGCACCAGAAACAGCGAGATGCCTTTCGGCCCGGCCGGTGCATCCGGCAGACGCGCCAGCACCAGGTGGATGATGTTTTCGCTCAGATCGTGTTCGCCACCGCTGATGAAAATTTTGCTGCCGCTGATGGAGTAGCTGCCATCAGCCTGGGGCTCGGCCTTGGTGCGGATCAAACCCAGATCGGTGCCGGCGTGGGCTTCGGTCAGGCACATCGAACCGGTCCAGGTGCCGGCGTACATGTTTGGCAGATAGCGTTCCTTGAGCTCCTGGCTGGCGTGGGCCTTGAGCGCCAAGCAGGCGCCCGCCGTCAGCATCGGGTACAGGCCGAACGACAGATTGGCCGAGTTGACCACTTCTTCAATCTGGGCGGAGATCGCTTTGGGCATGCCCATGCCGCCAAACTCCGGGTCGCCACCGATACCGCCCCAGCCACCTTCGGCAAAGGCATGGTAGGCCGCCGGGAAACCCTCCGGCGTGGTCACTGCACCGTCGTTCCAGGTGCAGCCTTGCTCGTCGCCACTGCGTAGCAAAGGGGCGATGATATCTGCGCTGATCTTGCCGGCCTCTTCGAGAATGGCGGCGGCGGTTTCTTCATCGATCACGTCGGCCAGGCCGGGCAATTGTGCCCAGAGCCGGGACACCTGGAAAACCTCGTTGAGGACGAAGCGCATGTCGCGCAGGGGAGCTTTGTAATCAGACATCTTGGCTTACTCGGAAGTGGTCACGGCATGCGGCATGCCGGGACGTTCAGTGGATTCAGCGTTTTCGGTGGCCGCGACAGAACCGGGCTGAGGGGCCCGTTCGCGCAGCAGGAAGTAGGACAGGGCCGGAATCAGGATCAGCGCGCCGAGCATGTTCCACAGGAACATGAAGGTCAGCAGGATGCCCATGTCGGCCTGGAACTTGATCGGCGACCAGACCCAGCACACCACGCCAGCGGCAAGAGTGATGCCCACCAGCCCGACCACCCGGCCGGTGAAGGACACGGCGTTGCGGTAGGCCTCGGACAGCGGCAAGCCCTGACGCTGGAAGTGCAACTGCACGCTGAGCAGGTACAGGGCGTAGTCGACGCCGATGCCCACGCCGAGGGCGATCACCGGCAGGGTCGCGACTTTCACGCCGATGCCCATGGCCACCATCAAGGCTTCGCAGAGGATCGAGGTCAGCACCAGCGGCAACAGCGCCACCAGCGTGGCGCGCCAGCTGCGGAAGGTGATCAGGCAGAACAGCGTCACCGCTGCATACACGTACAGCAGCATGGTGCGGTTGGCTTCGCGGACCACGATGTTGGTCGCGGCTTCAATACCGGCGGTGCCGGCGGCGAGCAGGAACTGGCGATCCGCGGTGCTGTTGTCCTTGGCGAACTGGTCGGCAATCGCCACCACCGCGTCCAGGGTTTCGGCCTTGTGATCCTTGAGGAAGGTGATCACCGGCATCAGCGAGCAGTCGGTGTTGAACAGCTCCGGGGAGTTGACCGAGGCTTGCTGGGCAGCGTAGTTGAGCACGTCCTGGTTGCGCTGGATGCTGTTGAGCTTGGGGTTGCCTTCGTAGGTGCCGGCGGTGATCTGGCGTACCGCGTTGACCAAGGACGCGGTCGCCTGCACGCCCGGATACTGTTGCAGCTCCCAGGCCAGGCGGTCGGCGAGGACCAGGGTCTTGTAATTCAGGCAGCCTTCCGGCGCGGTCTTGATCATCACCGCGAACAGGTCGCTGGACAGCGCGTAATGCTGGGTGATGTAGGCGTTGTCGCGGTTGTAGCGCGAGTCGGCGCGCAACTCCGGCGCCCCGCTGTCGAGGTCGCCGATCTTCAGGTTCAGGCTGACCATGAAACCGCCGATACCCATCAACACCGCGACCAGAACGGCGCCCGTGGCCCACTTGGCAGTGGTGAAGCGATCGAGCGCGTCCCACAGTTTGCCGAAGCCTTTGTGCTTCTCGGCGCGGTTGTCGATCTTCAGCGCACGCTCGGCGGCTTTCGCGCCGACGCCGACGTAGGACAGTGCCACCGGCATCAGCAACAGCGAGGTGAAGATCAGCACCGCGACGCCGATGCTGGCGGTGATCGCCAGGTCCTGGATCACCGGGATGTCGATCAGCATCAGCACGGCGAAGCCCACGGCGTCGGCCAGCAGCGCGGTGACCCCGGCGATGAACAGACGGCGGAAGGTGTAGCGCGCAGCGATCAGTTTATGGGTGCCACGGGCGATGTCCTGCATGATGCCGTTCATCTTCTGCGCGGCATGGGACACGCCGATGGCGAAGATCAAAAACGGCACCAGCACCGAGTACGGATCGATGGCGTAGCCGAGCCAGGCGACGATGCCCAGCTGCCAGACCACCGCGATCAGCGAGCAGCCGACCACCAGCAGGGTGCTGCGCACGCAACGGGTGTAGGCGTAGATGATGATCAGCGAGGTGACCACGGCCAGGCCGAAGAACATCATCACCTGGATCAGGCCGTCGATCAGGTCGCCCATGAGCTTGGCGAAGCCGATCACCCGGACCTTGTAATGGCCGCTGCCTTCGACCCCGGATTGACGCGCCGCGCTGTCGCCGGCGTATTCGATCTTGTCGCGCAACTGCTCTTCGAGCATCTGCGAGAAGGCGTGGTAGTTGATGCGCTGGCCACCGGCGGCGGCTTTGTCCATCAGCGGCACGATCAGCATGGTCGACTTGAAATCGCTGGCCACCAGGCTGCCCACCAGACCGGCGCGGGAGATGTTCTGGCGCAACTGTTCAATGTCGGAGGGCGAGCCCTGATAACTGTCGGGCATCACCGGGCCACCCTGGAAACCGTCCTCGGTGACTTCGGTCCAGCGCACGGCCGGGCTCCACAGCGACTTCATCCACGCGCGGTCGACGCCTTCGGTGAGGAACAGCTGGTCGTTGACCTGCTTGAGCACGTCGAGGTATTGCGGATCGAAAATATCGCCCTGGGTGTTCTCGATCACCACGCGCACCGAGTTGCCCAGACCGCGCAGCGAAGCGCGGTTTTCCAGGAAGTTCTGGATGTACGGCTGGCTCTGCGGAATCATTTTTTCGAAGCTGGGGCGCAACTCCAGGCGAGTCACCGCCATGAAGCCCAGCACCACGGTGGCGAGCGCCATCAGCAACATGAACAGCGGACGGTAGTTGAACACCAGCCGTTCGAGGAGGTTGCCGGAGCGCTGGTCGAAATCCCGCAGGTCGCGGATCACCGGCATGGCGTCTTGTTTGATATTGCCCATGTCTGGGTTCTCGCTCTTAGGGTTCGAGGGCTGGATCGGCGGACAGCGTCCGGGCACCACGGCTGCCGGCCAGCACCAAGGCGCCATCGGCGGACTGGGTGGCGCCGGCGACCGGGGTCGGTGCCGGTTGCTGCTTCAGACGCAACTGCGCGCCCGTCCCTTGGCTGACCAGCATCTGCCCGCCCTGGGTGAACAAGCGATAGTTGCCACGGGCATCGATCAGGCCCGCGGTGATGCTGACGTGCAGGCCGCTGTCCAGCGCAGTCCAGTTCTGGCCGCCGTCGGTGCTGCGCAACACGTTGCCGCGCAGACCGTAGATCAGCACTTCGCCCGGCTTGCCGAGCACGCCGAAGAAGCTGCCTTGATAAGGCGTCGGCACGCCATTGAAGCGTTGGGCGCTGTCGTCCCATTTGAGCAGCAGGCCTTGTTCGCCAGCGATGTACACACCGTCGCCGGTGGAGGCGATGGCGTTGAGGTGGAAACCCTGGGGGTTGTCGGTGCGGTCCTGGAATGGCGTCCAGGTCAGGCCACCGTCGTCAGTGCGCAGGATCAGGTTGAACACGCCGACCACATAGCCGGTCTTGTCGTTGGCGAACCAGACGCCGAGCAGCGGTTTGTCCGCGCCCTGATCGGCCAGCCTCTGGCCCTCGGCGACCAACAGCGGCCATTGCTCATTGCCCGGTTCGGCGCTGGCCAGCGCCGTGTAATGCTTGACCAGCAAGGCGCCGATTCGGCGGCCGTCGAGCTGTTTTTGCCAGGTTGCGCCGGCGTCGCTGCTGTGCAGCACCACGCCGTCATTACCCACCGCCCAGCCTTGGGTGGCAGTCGGAAAATTCACCGCAGTGAGGTCGGCACTGGCCGGTACGGCGGCCTGTTGCCAGTGCTTCCCGGCATCATCGGAAAACAGAATATGGCCACGCTGGCCAACGGTAATCACCCGCCCGCCGGCGTGGGTCATGCCGGACAACGGGCTGTTGATCGCCAAGGCACTGACCCTGGCGGGCAGGTCCAGCACATCGACGTAATCGGCCGCCTGGGCGATGCCCTGCGACAGACCGAGCACAACGCCAAACGCCAGCTGCAACCTATTATTTTTATACGAACACATACTGCGTCCTCTTCGGGAAACCGCGCCGGGGCACACATCCGTGTGCCAGACGTTCAAACCGAACACCCGCTCGGTCTCGCCACCTTGTGAGCAGCGGACCCTGCGGACGTTTTATTGCGGTTGGCTTAGCGAATACCGGCGCCGGCCAGGGATTCCGAAGACCACTGGGCCTTGGAGAGCGGCTCGATGTACTTGATGCCGCCGTAAGGGCCGACTACACCGTTGATGTTGTAGGAACCGCCGACCAGGTCGTAGATCATGAACGGCGTGGAGTCCGGAACCTGCTTGTCATAGCTCTGGCTCAGGAAGGCGAAGGAACCGCGATAGAGCTGACCACGGGCGTCGTATTGATCCGAGGCCAAAGCGGTCCAGCTGTCTTCGTCGAGGTAGAAGCGGCGCTTCTGGTAGATGTGACGTGCACCGGCCTTGAGGTTGCCTTCCACGACCCAGACGCGGTGTTTTTCCCAGCGTACGAAGTCAGGCGACAGGTGATTGGCGGTGGTCAGCGACTTCGGATCCTGCACGTAGGTCAGCTTGTAGGTGTTGTAGGGCACGATCATTTCCTGCTTGCCGACCAGCTTCCAGTCGTAGCGATCCAGCGCACCGTTGAACACGAACACGTCATCGTAGGTGCCCGCGCCAGCGGTACCCGGGTTAGGCGTGTCGTAGGCCAGGCTCGGAGCCAGCTTGACCCGACGCTGCCCCGGCAAGTACTGCCAGGCGCGACGCGGTTGCTGCAACGGGTTGGCGGCGTCCTTGAGCATGATCGCCTCGCCGGCCCGGCGCGCAGGGCCGGTGTACGCCAGTTTCATCTGGTAGTACACGTCGGCGCTGCTGATCGGCTGCGAGAGGTTTTCATAGATCGGGTAGGAGATGTTCGCTTGCCCGGTGGTCGCCAGACTAGGGACGCCCGCAGAGTCAACGTTCCAGGAGTCGTACTTGGAGCTGATGCTGACGCCTTGGTAGCGCAACAGGAAGTTCCACATCGCTTCGTTGCCCGACTGCGGAATCGGGAACGGCACGCCCGGCAGCACGTTGTCGATGGCCAGGCCACCTTCCAGGGACTTGGCGCCGCTGGCGTTCTTCACGCCGTTATCCAGAATCGCCTGGGGCAGCGAAACGGTGCGGTGCGTCGGGAACACGTCGACCCGGAACGTCGGGAAACGCTTGGCCAGTTCTACCGTGGTCGCCGTGAGCAGGCCCTTGTACTGATCGACGTTCTTGCCGTCGATCACCAGCACCGGCTTTTCACTGGCAAACGGATCCGGGCGCATGCTGTCGCCGGCCTTGAAGCTGGCCGGCGGCGTGGTCAGGCCACCGTTGTAGGCAGGAATGGAACCATCAGCGTTCCCGGCTTTTTCAGCCCCTACCTGGGTCAGGCTGGTGCCCAGCTTGGCAGCTTCCTGAGGTGAAACAGCGGCCTGTGCCTGGGCGGCAAGGACCATGGCCAGCGACGCGGCCAACACGGTTTGTGCAAATTTCATCTTGTTATTCTCCTGCTTGCATTGAGCAAATCAGTGGTGAATCAAAAGGTTGTTTTCATCGTCAGGTACACCGCGCCACGGTCCTCAGTCGTGGCACCACCACCGGAGAAGGACGAGTAGCCACCGGCGTAGCAGGCGTAGTTTTCGTTGCCGCTGAAGGCGTTCGGCGCAGCGCCGTCACCGCCGGTTGGGCCGGTACTCACACCGCTGACATTGCACTTGTCGGTTTCGCCAAAGGAGTCCACGTACTTCAGGTCGACAAAGTATTTGTTGTACACAATGGCGCCCACGCCCACGGCATAGTTGCCGGTGTCCTTGGCACCGCCACCGGAGACCGGCGACACGCCGGCGAGACCGACGTTGACCGACATCGGCGCATTGAGGTCGACACCCGGGAACACCTGGTACCAGGTCGGTGTGAAGTTGACCGCCAGACCCCAGTTGTCACGGGTCGGTGCGTCGATGCCGCGATAGCTGCCCTTCCCCTTGTAGAGCGCTTCGTTCTTGCCATCGAGCTTGAGCAGGTTGCTGTAGTACAACTCGGCAAGCACAGTCGCCTGGTCGAACACCGGCGTTTTCGGCAGGGTCATCAGACCGTTGAGGGTCCAGTGCAGGGTGTCGCCGGTGGCACTCATGCTGTCGCCACGGCTTGGGGTGTCGTAGATCACACCGGTGGCGTCGGTACGCGCCGGCAGCAGACCCAGCCCTTGCCCCAGGCCCAGCGGGCTGCGGGTACTGACGATCGCCGGGATACTGGCCAGCGGCATGTTGTGACGAACGTTCAGGTCCGAACCCACGCTGATTCCACCCACGTCCTTGGACAGGCTCAGGCCAAGGATCTTGATGTTGTCGGCATAGGCCAGTTGATAGGTGGCGGTGTCCAGCGAATTGAGGGTGTTGATCACCGCCGGCACTTGCCCTGCCGGCCGGGTGCCGTTCGGGTTGGCCGAGGTGATGCCCCGGGCGTCCAGCCAGGCTTGCGGCAGGATTTCCGAGGTTTCGCGGTAGTAAACGCCGAGGGTGCCATCCAGCCAGGCCGGCGACCACTTGGCCATGACGCCCCAGTCGCCGCTGTCATGCGGCGTCAGGTCATGGCCACGGCGCACATTGGTCAAGGCGTTGCACGGCGCCAGGCCACAACCCAGCGGGCTGCCCGGTACCACGCCGTTGGTGTTGCCCAACAGGAACGATTGCGCGCCGAAACCGACCAGGTCGGAACCACCGTAATAGGTGCCCGCTTCCGGCAGGCGCGCGGCATCCCAATTCAGGAAGTACTGGGCCCCCACGGTCAGCTCGGGATTGACGGTGAACGTCATCGACAACTGGTTACGCGGAACGAACAGCTCCTTGGCCTCGGTACCCGGCGACGCGGCAAGCTTGGCCAGGTCGAGGCCGGACTGGCCGTAGCTGACCGAATGCACCGGGTTGAGAATGGTCTCGCCCCAGAACACGTTGTGCTGACCGGCCTTGGCGCTGAACATCGACTCCTCGCCCACTTCGGTGCTGTAGAACACGAAGGCATCGAGGATCTCGCCCGAAGGACCGCTGTAGTAGCGCTGGGCATAGTTGCTCAGGTGCGGGCTGCCATTGCCGACGTTGTCACGGGTGACCCCGGCCAGGCGCGGGTCGTTGGCAATCAGGCCCGAACGCGCATCGTTGCCGTTGACGAACGGGTTGGAATTGGAACCGGTGTTGTCATAGGCCTTGTCGTACCAGCTGGCGGCGCTGACGCGAAAGCCCATGGCGTTCTTGTAGACCACGTCCATTTCGGTCAACAGGTCGATACGGTTGGTGATGTTGGTACCGGCCTTGCGGAAGTTGTAGTCGCCGTCGTTGTTGTTCGGCGTTCCCAGCATGCGTTTGTCGGCGCTTTCAGTGCGTACGCCGTAGTTGTACTTCACGGTGTTATCCAGACGCGCGGTCCAGTCCGGGTTACCCAGATCGAGCTCGACCGCATGGGCCACGGGTACGGTTGCCGCGAGAATGGCCGAGGCCAGCAGACTGCGACGCAGGGTGAAGGGGTGACTATGTTTCATATGGTTAGCTCCATTTCTTATTATTGTTGGGGATGCTTGGACCGACGGAATCCGCCCTCGGCCTTGATGAGCAGGAACTGACTGGTCGACAACTGAGATCGCTGCCGTCGAACCTGACACCTGCTGCCGGAAAGCAGGGGAAAAGGACATAGCAACCTGACATTCGAACAGTTAATTAAACCGCTCGGCCAAGATAGGCGGTCTCGACACCGGCTTCGTGGATAGCTATCGGTGTCGAGGGCCCGTTTTGCCTTAGTGGAAGGCAGTGAGATCCTGTGGCTGGATATCGTTCGCCTCGCAGTGATCGAGGTAGCGCTGAAGCGCGGTTTTCCAGTTCTCGATAGCAATGACCTTGTCGTTCTCATCGACGAAGATGAGGTCTCCGCTCACGATCACCAGTGTCAGCATGTATTCACCACCTTCAGTGCTGACTACCTCCGGTTGGTGAGTGGATGCGGCGGTCTCGTAGACAATGCTGCCCGGCCCCGCGATCCAATCGTGCTCTTTGTACTTCCACTGGCCTTCCAGGGTGTACACGATGACGGTGCCGGAGTGATGGTGCCTCGGCAGTTCCATGTCGATGGGCGCCTTCATCAAAACGATGATCTCGCCGCGGATTGGGTCGAGCTTGAAATATTTCAGGAAGACGTTATCTGCATATGGGGTGAAAGGAACCCAAGGCAGCGATTCGCCGTGCATAACGGCAGTTTCAACTTGTTGAAAAAGCATGACTATCTCCATTGCTATTGTTTTTACCAGAAGCTGACCGCTCGGCTTGACCGGCGATCTACGCGCACGACAGATCCAGCGCGAGGCGCAGACTTCTGGAGATTGGGTGGATCAGATAAGAGGGGTACCGGTCAACGTCGCGCGGAGCATCTTGCGCGGCGCATTGCCGTAGTCGGCTACTGCGTAGTGCTGGCACAGCAGGTTGTCCCACATCGCGACGGTATTAGGTCGCCACTTCAGGCGCACCTGGTATTCCGGAATCGCAGCCTGAGATGTCAGGTAGTTCATCAAATGATGAGCCTCCGGCATGAAGTCCTGGCCGTATCGCGCATCCTCGAAGTTGTAGAAATTCGAGAAATGGGTCGTGAACGCGGAGTTGACAAACAGAACCTTTTCGCCCGTCTCAGGATGGGTGAGCACAACCGGATGCTCAACGGAGGGGGTCTTCGCGGCCATCGCATGACGCTCTTCGAGCGGCAACTGGGCACCAAAGGTCTGCTCGGCACTGTGCTTTGCATACAATCCATCGATCCGTTGCTTGATGCTTTCGGGCAGCTTTTCGTAGGCCATCACCATGTTGGACCACATGGTGTCCCCGCCGGTATCCGGACCCATTTCTAAACGCAATACGGCTCCGCGGGGTGGTGCCTTCTTGAAGGTGACATCGGCATGCCAGAAGTTTTCACGACTGATTTTCTCGACGAGATTAGGCTTGCTCGGATCGATATTGCGGTACAGCATCAACAGCTTGTCTGCCTCCGGATGGCTCGGAGCAATGGGATGGGCTTCCAGTTCGCCAAATTGCGCTGCGAATTTCTGCTGCTCCATCGCGGTGATATTTTGGTCGCGAAAGAACAGCACTTTGTGCTTGAGCCATAGTGCCCGGATCTCTGCGATCAGCTCAGGGTCCTGGGCAGCGTCGGCCAGGCTGATGTTGCTGATCTCGGCGCCGATGTTAGGCGTGCAAAGCTCGACCTTGATCGAATGTTGAAGAACCGAAGGTCGGATGATCGCCGGTGCTTCAGGCTTGGATTGCGGAGAACTGACTTGAAATGCTGTTGTTTTTATCATTGAAATCTCCAGTCTCTGGATGTACGCCGGCATGCGATCGCATGTCTGGCAAATCAGACAGGATCAAAGCGAGCCAATGGCATTGCTTCGGACCCTTGGAGAGATGCTAGGGATTACCGTCGTCGCGCCCTTTGCAAGACAGGACAACATGTTTTCATTTTGGGACAGCGAAGACGGCTGGGTATCCGGCTTCGTCAATGCTTCCCGGGAGGGGGCGGTGTCATATGGGAGGCCCCAGCTGCTGCCTGCTCACGATGCTGCATGGCCCACTCCGACGGGGACATGCCGAATTGGCAACGGAACCAGCGAGAGAAGTCGGCGCCCGATGAAAAACCCACCAAGTCGGCGATTTCGTAGAGCTTGCGCTTGCTAGTCATCAGGTACTCTTCAGCGAGTTCGACGCGCACCGCATTGATCACCGAAAGTACACTCTCGCCGACTTCCGCCAAGCGCCGATTAAGCGTGCGGCGATGCATCCCCAAGTGCTGGGCGACGCGCTCTACCGAACAGGTTCCGGTGGGCAGAAGGATCCTGATGACCTGGCGCGCCCGATCCAGAGGTTGATCGCCCAGGTCCACCAATTGCATGTCCAGCCAGCGCTTTACTTCGCGATTGAACTTGGGTGTGGCCGCGACAATCGGCAAGTCCACGTCGCGGGCTCGGCAGACGACGGCGTTGAACTCCTGCACAAAATCGATTGCCGTTCCGAGCACTCGGCGATGGACGTCCAGCCTGGCGGGCCGGTCATGACTGAAGCAGATGGTCACCGGTTTGAAAGCATCGTGCGCCAGCGCCTGATAGGACCGAACAATAATGCCTGTTGACATTTCGACCGCCTGGCGCAAAAGCCCCGGGTGCTTCAGCTTTATATCCACATGTAGAAGCACCAGGTCTCCGGCGTCCTCCAGGCGCAATTGCACCCCGGCATTATGAAGCTGCATATAGCGCACGGACGACTCCATCGCAGCGCGCAGGGTGGGCTCCTCGCGCATCATCAGGGCAAGCATGCCCAGGTCGGCCAGGTCTCGGCGTTCCGCCATCAGCAGGCCGAAGGCTTCCTGGCCGGAAAGGCGTGCCGACTCTTCCAACAACCAGCAGACCGAATCACTGCTGACCAGCAGATTCGGATCGTCAAGCACACGGAGTGGCAATTTAGCCTGCCGCAACATCCGGAAAGGATCCAGCCCGACTGCTCGGGCGATGGACTCGTAGCTGGCCAAACTGGCACTGCGAATCAGGTTGGACATGCGGTCGCCCTCTGTCCCATTTGGATAAATTGGTGTCCTGAATAGCCAAACTCAACCAACCCTATCTCGTCAAGCTCAACCCATACAAACAACAATATGACGAGTACTGCGATGAATTTGGAACATATCCACGACCTGTCCCTGCGGGACGTAGACGCTGCGCACACGTTCGCCCACAACTTCATTAACACCAACGGCATCCGGATGCACTACGTCGAGGAAGGCCAGGGGCCTCTGGTCATCCTACTGCATGGATTCCCCTACCTCTGGTACATGTGGCGACGACAGATCCCGGCCTTGGCGTCAGCTGGTTACCGAGTGGTCGTTCCTGACCTGCGAGGTTTCGGCATGTCCGACAGTCCCGCTGCGGTCGAGGACTACGACATGAGCCAAGCGGTGGGTGACATCGTCGGTCTGGTGCAGGCCTTGGGCGAAACCTCCGCAATCGTCGTTGGTCACGACCTCGGGGCCTGGGTAGCCCAAGCCTGCGCCATGCTGCGTCCGGAACTGTTTCGCGCACTGGTCATGCTTAACACGCCGGTGCCGCCGCGCGGCAAGATCCGACCCACAGACGGCCTGCGGGCGATGGCCAAGGGCAAGGGCTACCACCACCTATACTTCCAGCAGCTGGAAAAGCCAGACCGTGAACTGGCCGCCGACACGCGCAAGACCTTGCGCAGCATCTACTACTCGATCTCGGGCGATGCAGTCGGTGCCGAGCGCTGGCGCCTGTTCATCGAGCCGGATGAGCCCATCCTCAATGCCTTCACCGATCCGGTTGCGTTCCCCGCCTGGTTGAGCCCGGAAGCGATCGACTACTACGTGGATGAGTACACCCGTGCTGGCTTCACCGGCCCCTTGAACTACTACCGCTGCCGTGACCGTAACTGGGAGATTTCTGCCTTTCTCGATGGCGCGGTGGTACGCCAGCCCAGCATGTTCATCGGTGGCGCCAATGACCCATCCCTCGAGCCGCCGGAGGTTCGCGGGCTGTATGAGCAGCTCGACTCCTACCTGGTCGGACTGCGCAAGAAGGTACTGCTTCCCGGTGTAGGCCACAGCGCGGCGGAAGAAAAGCCAGAGCAGATCAACGCGTTGCTTCTCGAGTTCTTCGAACAACTGGACAACAACTAAGTCGCTCCCGCGTTGGCTATGCGCCAAGGTATTTCACATGAACAATAATAAGAAGGTGTCCAACATGAATGGACTGATGCAGCAGCAGTCGCTGCTTATCTCGACGCTCCTCACCCATGCCGAGCGCCATCATGGCGACCAGGAGGTCGTCTCCCGCCGCGTCGAAGGTGATATCCACCGACAAACCTATCGCGACCTCGGGCAGCGTGCGCGTCGCCTGGCCAATGCACTCACTTCGCTCGGCGTCAGCTTTGGTGACCGCGTCGCCACGCTTGCCTGGAATGGCTACCGCCACATGGAGCTGTACTATGCCGTATCCGGCTCGGGTGCCGTGCTCCACACGCTGAACCCACGATTGCATGCGGACCAGGTGAAATGGATCGCCAACCACGCCGAGGACAGCGTTCTCTTCTTCGATCTCACCTTCCTGCCGCTGGTCGAATCCATCGCTGGCGAAGTCTCGACCATCACCCGCTTCGTTCTCATGACGGACCGAGCGCATATGCCGGCGATTACCTCGATCCCCGATCTACTTTGCTACGAAGATTTGATCGAAATGCATGTCGATGACTTCGTATGGCCAACCTTCGATGAGAACAGCGCATCGTCGCTGTGCTACACCTCCGGTACCACTGGCAACCCCAAGGGCGTGCTCTACAGTCACCGCTCGACGCTTCTGCACACTTATGCCGCCGCCCTCCCCGATGCCTTGAACTGCTCGGAGCGTGACACCATCTTGCCAGTGGTGCCGATGTTCCATGTCAACGCCTGGGGGCTGCCGTACATGGCCTGCATGGTCGGGGCCAAGCTTGTATTCCCCGGCCCATTGCTCGATGGAAAATCGCTCTACGAGTTGTTCGAGGCAGAGAAAGTCACCCTGTCCGCTGGCGTGCCCACCGTCTGGCAAGGCCTGCTTGCCCATGTCGAAGCAACCGGCAATACATTCTCGACCATGCGCCGGACGGTAATCGGCGGCTCGGCCTGCCCCCCGGCCATGATGGCGGCCTTCCAAGACCGCTACGACGTACAGGTGCTGCATGTTTGGGGCATGACCGAGCTGAGCCCGCTCGGGACCGTGTGCACCCCCAAGGCCAGGCACCTCGCCATGGATAGCGCCGAACGCCGCGCCCTGCAGACCAAACAGGGCCGGGTCGTATACGGCGTCGATATGAAGATCGTCGGCGAGGATGGCAAGGAACTTCCGCGTGACGGCAAAGCCTCGGGCGAACTGATGGTTCGCGGCCCTTGGATCATCTCCTCTTACTTCAAGAGCGACGGTGGTGATCCCCTGGTGGACGGCTGGTTCCCGACAGGCGATGTCTCGACCATCGATACCGACGGCTTCATGAAGATCACTGACCGCAGCAAGGATGTCATCAAGTCCGGAGGTGAGTGGATCGGCTCCATTGATCTGGAAAACATCGCCATGGCTCATCCAGAAGTTGCGATGGCCGCGTGTATTGCGGCCCACCATCCGAAATGGGATGAGCGCCCGCTGTTAATCGTGACCCGCAAGCCCGGCAGCGAACTTTCGCGCGACGAATTGCTTGGCTTCTATGAAGGCAAGATCGCCAGATGGTGGGCTCCGGATGATGTTGTGTTCGTTGACAGCATCCCGCTCGGCGCGACCGGCAAGATGCTGAAGAACAAACTTCGTGAGAGGTTCCAGGACTACCGACTGCCCACCGCCTAAGGGCCGGCCTTCCTCAACGCTCGGGCGAGTAGCAACACGTTCCCATGCTTGCCCGAGCTGCACGCAGGTCAAGGCCCGGTTCACGAGTTCGATCAGGACCGTGCAAATAACAACAAGAAGCGCAGATTCAAGGAAACGCCATGACTGTTCACCACGCCCATGCAGACAAGATCGAAACTTCGACCGTCAGCGCGCCCCGGCTGTATGCCTGGGTCGTCTTCGCACTGAGTTTCGGCTTGCTGATTTCCGATTACATGTCGCGACAAGTGCTCAATGCAATCTTTCCGCTGCTCAAATCCGAGTGGACCCTGAGCGACGCCCAACTCGGTCTGCTGAGCGGAATCGTCGCTCTGATGGTGGGCCTGTTGGCCGTACCCTTGTCAATGATGGCCGACCGTTGGGGGAGGGTCCGCAGCTTGGTGCTGATGGCCGCGCTTTGGAGCCTGGCTACACTGAGCTGCGGCCTTGCGCAAAATTACGAGCACATGTTCCTAGCCAGGTTGTTGGTTGGTATCGGCGAGGCAGCCTATGGCAGCGTCGGCGTCGCTGTGGTGCTTTCGGTTTTCCCTAAGCACATGCGTGCGACCCTCATCAGCGCCTTCATGGCTGGCGGCATGTTTGGCTCAGTACTGGGCATGGCACTGGGTGGCCTCATCGCCGAGCACCTGGGCTGGCGTTCTGCCTTCGTCGTCATGGCGACATTCGGCCTGGCGCTCGCCGTCATCTATCCACTGGTAGTGAAGGAGGCGCGCCTTGGCAACTGCAATCAGGCCGCTGGCCAATCCGCCGAGTCAGGCGGCAAGAGCCCGCTGCGCACGCTGTACTCTAGTCGTTCGGTAATCAGCGCCTACGTCGGCAGCGGCCTGCAGATGTTCATCGGCGGCTCGTTGATAGTCTGGTTGCCAAGCTACCTGAATCGTTATTACCACATGGGTACCGATCAGGCTGGCATGATCTCCGCCCTACTGATCCTGACCGGTGGCGCCGGCATGATCCTCTGCGGCATCCTCAGCGACCGCCTGTGCCGCAAAGCTCCCGAGCGCAAGATTTCCCTGGCCATCGCCTACTGCCTGATCACCAGCATATTGCTGTCAGTGGCCATGCTGTTGCCCCCCGGCGTGGTGCAACTGGTGGTCATCGCTCTGGCCATGTTGGTGGTCACTGGCACATCCGGCCCAGCCGGCGCCATGGTCGCCAACTTGACCCACCCCTCGGTGCACGGCACAGCCTTCGCTACGCTGTCTCTGGCCAATAACCTGCTTGGCCAGGCGCCCGGCCCCTATATCACGGGCTTGCTGGCCGACAACTTTGGCCTCGACCGCGCCTTCCAGTTGATCCCGCTGATCAGCATCGCCGCAGCCCTCGTGTTCTGCTACGGCAAACGCCACTACCAACGCGATATCCAGAAACGGGTACCGGCAGTCGCAGGTGCGACGCCAGCCGGGAGGATGTCATGAACGCCCCAATCAAGCCGCCCATGACACAACCACTGCCTTGTATCCAAGAGAGTCTTGCATGAGTTCCATAACCATCGCCTCGCTGGGGGTACGCAGCCAATTGCTGATGCCCGGTTTTATCGTCAGCGCCATGGTCGCCGCTGCGGCCACGTTCCTCTCCGAGCACTACGGTGCACCCGTGATGCTCTTCGCATTGCTACTCGGCATGGCGATGAATTTTCTATCCGGTGACGGGGTGTGCAAGCCGGGCATCGAGTTCACGGCCCGCGAGATCCTCCGGGTCGGTGTTGCGCTGCTCGGCATCCGCATTACGCTGGAGCAGATCGTTGCCCTCGGCTGGCAGCCGGTGGTGATGGTAGTGATGTCGGTCGTGGTGACTATCCTGGTGTCCATCGTCGCGGCCCGTGCCATGGGCTTCAACACCTTGTTCGGCCTCCTTACCGGAGGCGCCACCGCGATTTGCGGCGCGTCGGCGGCCCTTGCCTTGGCGGCAGCGCTGCCCGGCCATGCGAAGAAGGAGCAGGCGACGCTTTTCACGGTTATAGGCGTTTCGGCGTTGTCCACCGTGGCAATGATTCTTTACCCGATGATCGCCCAGTTTTTCAACCTGACCCCGCTCCATGCAGGCTTTTTCCTCGGCGGAACCATTCACGACGTCGCCCAAGTGGTTGGCGCCGGCTACAGCATGTCCCATGAGACCGGCGACAGCGCCACGGTTGTGAAACTGATGCGCGTGGCGATGCTGCTACCAGTGATCCTGTGTGCTGCCATGATCACCCGTGCCCGCGGCGCCGAACCTGGCAGCAAGCGACCACCGCTGCTGCCGTGGTTCGCAGTGGGATTCGTAATCCTTGCCGCAGCCAACAGCACCGGGTTCATTCCACAGGTGGTTCAGGACGCCGGCAACAGCCTGTCACGCTGGTGCCTGGTGATTGCCATCAGCGCACTAGGAATGAAGACACAGCTCAAGGAGCTGGCCGCAGTGGGGATCAAACCCATTCTATTGATGGTGGGGGAGACTGTATTCCTTGGCGCATTGGTGCTGGCAATGCTGCACTGGGCCATGTGAAACGAACCTTTGCGGGGTTATCGAAGTTCTTGTCAAACAGGGCTTTATGTCGCGTCGGAGTCGTGTACCAGCTTCTCCGTTACGCGGCATTTTTATATCGCAGTTTTTTAGAAAGACCTGTCCCGAGCTTCCAGAAATGTGCATTAGCTTGACGGCGAACTGAGGCGGCAGACGGTTGCAATCAATAGCGGGGACATGACCAGAGAAGAAAACATGCTGGTGGCGCAGGCGCACTCGAGAAGCTCGCACAGCGCGCTGAGCCAGCACACAAACCACGCGTCCTCTTGCTGTAATGCGTTGGAATCTGCAGTACACAAAGCCTGCAAGCCGCGAACGGTGGGACTTACAAGGTGGCTCCGCAATTTGTTAAAGGCGAGGTTTAAAACCTTGAAAAAACCCAGTTCAGAGCAAGACAGGAGCAAGATGCCCGAGAGGACCGAATGCGCCGAAGACAGCGCCGTGTAAGGCCTGGAGCTGAAAACAGAAATTAATCTTATAAGAGGATTTAAAGCGACGAAGCGAGTGAACCCGAGGCAGGCTCGGGCCTCAACGGGGGGCATTTTATCGGCAAACCTAGCCTCTGTTCGGCGCCCCCAAAACTACGTTATGACCGTCAGCAATCGGCCGATTCTGTTGAAAAAGTCGGATTTTCAGCTCGCCTGAACTCAGACACGACCACCACCGGAGAACCTACTCACCACATTGAGTGGTTTCTCGGCCCTTCGTTGAGCTTTGTAGCTCGGTTATTGGGTTGGTTTGAGGTTTTTTGCTTCGTGCAGGCGCACCTATCCCGTGGCAGGTGGCCCTTGAGATGTAAATTTGGCTAGCCGTCGTAGGTTCTGCACCGCAGCGGCCAGCGTGAATTCATCAGTCGCGCCACTCATGCCACGTAGTCGCAGGCGATCCAATTTCAGGATGCGCTTGAGGTGGGCAAACAACATTTCGACCTTTTTACGTTCGTGGCGAGAGCGCACGTACGCAGGTGTCGCTGCGATTCGCCGAGCCACATCGCGGGCGGCTTCATGGACGTTGCGAGCGATCTTGCGGAACGCAGTATTCGGGCAGCACTTGGCTTTCATCGGACAGGCAACGCAGTCGATCTGCCTGGATCGGAAGATGACGGTGTTGGCTTTGGTGACGTGCGAACGCTCGTTCTTGAAGGCTCGCCATTCGCTGCGCAATGGGTTGCCGGCCGGGCAGCGGTATTCCTCAGCCGCTTCATTCCAGTGGAAGTCGTTGCTCGAAAAACTGTCGTTCTTGCGCTCGGTTTTGTCCCACACCGGCACGTGTGGTTCGATGTTTTTTTCCTCCACCATCCAGGCCAACATCGGCGCTGTACCGTACGCGGTATCGCCGATGAGGCGTTCCGGCTTGATGTCGAACTGCGCTTCAACGCGATCGATCATCGTCTTGGTGCTCTCGACTTCGGCCGTGCGATGAGCTGGTGTGGGTTCCACATCCACGATGACTCCGTGCTCGGTATCGATCAGATAATTCGTGGAGTAAGCGTAAAACGCTGGGCCACCTGGAGCTGCGGTCCAGCGGGCTTGAGGATCAGTCAGCGATAGGCGCTTCGGTAGCGTTTCGGCCAGAGCCTCTTCATCGAGGGCTTCAAGGTACTCACGCACGGCGCGGGTGCTCAGGGCTGGATCGCTCCAGTTGACCGGTTCATCTCCTGGTACACCGCGCTGCCGGCTGGCATCTGCTTTGATGATGCTGGCGTCCACGGCAAAGCCTTCACCTTTTACCAAGCCTGCGTTCATGCAACGACGCAGCACTTCATTGAACAGCCAGCGAAAGAGATCGCTGTCCCGAAAGCGGCCGTGTCGATTTTTGGAAAAGGTCGAATGATTGGGGACTTCATCTTCAAGGCTCAACCGGCAGAACCAGCGATAAGCCAGGTTCAAATGCGCCTCTTCGCACAACCGCCGCTCTGAGCGAATGCCGTAGCAATAGCCCACGATCAGCATGCGGATCATCAGTTCGGGATCAATCGACGGACGCCCAATCGGGCTATAGAAATCGGCGAGGTAATGGCGCAGGTCGCTCAGATCGAGACACTGATCAATGCTGCGCAGAAGGTGATTGGCCGGGATGTGATCTTCAAGGTTGAACGAGTAAAAGAGTCGTTCCTGCCCACTCGATAACTGTCCCATCATGCTGCGTGCTTCCCTGCTGGCCAATGTAGAGATTTTGCCGCAGGCCAGACAGGGGAGCTACTTTTTCAACAGAATCGGCCAGAAGCGGTCAGTCGCTCAAAACACTTAAAAACCACTGATTGCTAAAGTAATCAGGATCCGAAAATAGCTCACTCGGTCGAAGGGACGGATGCTTTGCTGCCCAAGCGGATTAGTTCATTGGAGAAACACAGGCCGACGATGATCAGTGCCGCTCCCGCGTACAGGCTTTCGCGCGGTACTTCATTGAGCGCCACAAACGCCAGCAGCGCGGCGAACAGTGGCTCGGTCAGCTCCAGCGCCTGCACTTGGGATGGCTTGAGATACTCGATGGCCTTGGTGGTGCAGAAGAAGCCCAGGATTGTCGGCAGCGTTGCCAGCGCCAGCAGTGCGGCGATCGCCAGCGGCGACAGCTCGCCCATCGCAAAACCATCGGCCGCAGCCGGCATCAGCAGGTACAGGCTGCCAAAGAACAACAATTGTCGGGTGAAGTGCAGCCCCCCCGACACACCCATACGCTTCATGGCAACCGAAAAGGCACCATAGCCGCAGCCGGCCATGGAGGCGAGCGCAGCACCTTGCAGGGTAAAGCCCTGCTGCAGGTCGCCGCCGAAGATCACCGAGATCCCAGCGATAGCCAGTGCGGCGCCCACGGTAGCGTTCGCGGTGATGGCATCCTTGAGGAAAATGCGCCCCAGAATGATCGAGGAAATTGAGGCACTGGCCATCAGCACCACCACCACACCTGCTGCAGCGTAGTGTCGATAGGCGGACGTTTCGAAATGGAACAGCACAAAGATGCCAAGGAATGCGCAGATAGCCGCCTGAGTCCATTTGGTCGACGCCGCCGGGCGCTTGAGGAAAAACAGTAAGATCGAGAGAAGCACGCAACCAAGTACGGTCTTGATGACGGCGACACTGCTAGCGGTGAAACCATTCGTCATGAGTACTTTGCTGAGTACACCGATCGTTGCGTTCAGTGCCGCAGCGGAGAGTGCAAATATGACGCCTTTGCTGAAAGTAGATTGCATTGATGACGATCCCTGTCGCTGATTTGTCGTTCGATAGAATGCCGCCCCACATCGACGGCGCAAAGTTTGAGGATACGAAGATCCCACCAACCCCAGTATTTATTGTGGCATAAGCTGGATCGCCCAGTAGGGTGCTGTAGGCCTTCTTGAAGTTCCAGTACGAAATGGCAGAAAAAAGATGGTGGATCAGGTGGACGTTCACTCCCATGCATCGCTGTGAAGTAATGCTCAAGCGTATGGCTGAGGCGATTCAGTGTTAGTTAAACATACCCCCAAGCTAGAGGCGATTATGCACCCAGTTCTCCCAGCATAGGATCGACAATGACTCGACAAGGGCCGATTTCAAGCACGATGGTTGCACTTGAAAGTTGATGAATCCGCATTACTTACCTTAGGGAAGTCCATTTAATCGGGGCTGACGGCTTTGTCGCCCCCAAGAGAAGTCAGCGGGCCTTGCCCTTCGCTATGCAATATGAGTTGACGAACGTTGCGGTGTGCTGCAAAGACTGGCGTATATCCGGTTTGGCTATTCCATGCCTGTTGGCAAATTGCTCGACCGCCGCTGTATCAAAACGAGTGGTCTGGATAAAGTCCAAGGCTTCGGGTTTTGTATTCAAAAAACGCGCGACGGGAGGAATACTCAGTAGCAACTTCAGAAATCGCAGCGAAATGTAATGCTTGGGAGACTTTAAGCCGACGGGTTTTGCCACCTGTACCAGGAGTTCTTGCAAGTTGGGAGTTTGGTCATCAAGCGCCAGCAGTTCCTGACCCACCATGGCAGGATCAAAAGCACAAACCGCCACCAGTTCAACCAGGTAATCCACGGTAACCAGTGGTAGCCAGTGCTCGGCGGTACCGGGCACTGCAGTCAGCTTTCCCTGTACAAGGTTGCGTATCAGCTCCACCAGCGGCTGACCGTCAAGGATATGCCCCGTGCGGCTGTGGCCACAAACCGTCGCGGGGTGGACAACGGTAATCTCCCCGCCCTTGGCGGACATGACCTCTAGGGTCGCAAAATGCGCCTCCAGTTTGCTCCCCTCGTAACCACCGACATGCCGGTAGACGGCAGGCCAATTCGTCAGCTCCGGATAACGAGGATCAATCCCGATGCGTTGCAGATGTTCATGATTTTTCAGCATGTAGCCGCCGATCATCACAAACCGGCTTTTTTGCTCAGCCGCCAACAGCGCCACGCGCTTTGCCCCTTCTACATTCACCGCACGAGAATGCTCCACTGAAAGCCCCCAAGCGAAGTGGGCGCCTAGGTGGAATATGACTCTGGCGTGCCTTAGCACTTCTCGGTCAGCAAGACTCAGCCCGAGGTTGTCCCGTTCCAGATCGCCAGCTACGGCAAATACCCGGGTTGCGCTCCCGCCCAAATTGTCGACTTGCTCCCGCAGTGCGGCTAGTCGCTCTGGGCGACGCATCAACACCCGAATGGTGTGACCTTTTGCACTCAGGTACGCCACCAAATGTTGACCGATGAAGCCGGTACCCCCCGTGACAAAGCACTCCACGCTCATTTCCCTGCTCCTGGTTAAGGTGAGAAATCAAGCGTA
Source organism: Pseudomonas sp. KH_046_1 (assembly GCF_057839025.1). Taxonomy (NCBI): domain Bacteria; kingdom Pseudomonadati; phylum Pseudomonadota; class Gammaproteobacteria; order Pseudomonadales; family Pseudomonadaceae; genus Pseudomonas; species Pseudomonas sp. KH_046_1. Next base: position 321,415 of record NZ_CM174481.1, on the reverse strand, counting down.
AACTATCGACCCAACTCTATAGTCAAGCGGTGTTTTCATGAAAATCGGCGAACTCGAGGCCCGCAGCGGCGCCAGCCGCCATACGCTGCGTTACTACGAGCAAATCGGCCTGATCTCGCCGCTGCGGGGAACTAACAACTATCGCGTTTACACAGCGCAAACTCTGCAGGATCTGGACTTTATCCAGCGCGCGCAAAGCATGGGGTTTTCCCTGGGGGAAATAGGCGAGATTCTGGATGCGCAGCGGAACAAGCTGATCGATTGTGCTGACGGCGCTAAGCTAATTGAAAAGAAGATGGCAGAAATCAAACAGAAAATCGCCAACTTCCAAAGCATTTATCGGTATCTGGATGAAGAGCGTGCAAACCTCGAAGCCAGTGCTGCCAAGCAACTTGAGCTTCAGCAGCTGAACAACTCTTCCAACTGAACTGTCAGCATCTGGGAAACGGAAGCTGCAGCCTGCTTCCAGTTTCAAGCCCATCGCTTACGCATGTTCTAAAACCTTCTGGCCAGTCCCTGGACAGTAAGCGTCCACCCAAAAGACCTTGCGTGGTTAAACGGGCGCCCATCTATGCGGCAGCAACTCGATAATCTCACTCGGCCGTTGCATCGGCAGTCGCGTGAGCACGCCCTTTAAATACGCATACGGATCATGGCCGTTAAGCCGTGCCGACTGGATCAAGGCCAATGGCTTTCACCCAGCCTTTGACGATACGAGCGTATTGCCGAGTGGATAGATGGTCTGGGGTATGCAACCGGCTCGGAAAAAGGCAGTCCTCGCTGCGGAGTTGGGCTTGATGTATCCAGGCCGCGAGAGCAGACCGTGTTTGCTCAGTGATCTCGAACTGCACTGGCCGCTGCGTTTTCTGCTGCATCACCATGGCTCGTGATGACACGTGCTCGCCATGGGCAACGTCGCGAACACGGAGCTTGGTTAAGTCGCAGGCTCGAAGCTTGCTGTCGATGGCTAGATCGAAGAGAGCCAGATCCCGGGTTCTTTCGGCAATTTGAAGCCTTACTCGGATGGCCCAGAGATCTCTCAGTCGAAGCGGGGTTTTCTGCCCGACCAATTTTCCCTTGTTCCAAGGCTGACGGCTGCAGACGGCGATGATGTACATGGCAAGTCCTCCACGTGTGGGAGTACAAGGATGGCTAGCCAGAGCAATGGTCGCTAACCGGCCAGGAGCGGACGCTGGACACAGCGATGGCAAATTGGTTGCGTCACGATGCTGCTTTCGAATCTAGAAGGCTGTAGGGCTTGCCGTCACCCTTATCGTGTTTCTCTCTGGGCGATTTTGCGTTTGCCGCGACCACCTCTAAGCTAGATAAGGACTTACAAAACGACAAGGAACGTTATCCGACACGCCATCACGACAAGAAACGCGACATGGCATGTCGCCTAATAGTAGGTGGGCCTAAAAAACGTGAAGCGCTTTCTTCAAGCATTCCTTCTAGTTGGCGTGGGGATAGCGCTCGGCGCATGGCTATCTTCACAAGGCAATGGAAAAAAAGGACACACACCCGAGTTGGAGCAGGCACGGCTATACAAGAGCATCCGGTCGTGTGCTGAGCCTACGTCAGAAGAGGGCAAGACGTTTTCGCTGGCTGCGGACGTTTTGGAACAAAATCTGCGTACTGAGGGGCTCTGGCTAGACATTGGGGTTGAGAGGTTCCTTGCTCATGGCTTCTATCGGGCGACAGACAAGGGGCTGCCGATACCGGTATGCGCACCGCAGAGCATCTATTCCAGAGCAGGTAAAGTCATTACTCAACGTCGCGGGCTCAAAGGTCATATTGAACGATACCAACTCGAACTCGCTGCACGCATTCCAGACCCCTCGCCCTACATCGTAGATAGGGTCGGAGAAGTAGCGTTTTCGCAAGAGCCACATAGTGAAAGGGAGTGGCCCTACCGAGATATCCGACCGGTCGCAAGAAGCGTCCTCGCAAACTACGGTAAGCACGCCCTGAAGTACCTTGAGGTAGCACGAGCTCAAATGTCGGACGAAGACTCGCTTGGAACGAGCGCCTCACAGATTGCTGGCGCTGCGGGCGACGACTCCGACCTGAGAAGGGTTGAAATGCTGATGAGCCAAAGGCTAGCGTCCACACCGCAAGAGCGCACCCTTTCAATAGATGAGCGCAATCGCCTATACGAGCTGGCATACACGTTTACCTATGCCGGCAATCGCGCTATAGCTCATGTCGGCCCGGTTAAAACCCTCATGACCAGAAAGGTCAAAAGCAACGCGACGATATTTGGTTTAGTCGATCTGAACCCGAAACAAATGTGCCACGTGCTCGAGGCAGTTGGAGATTTCAAGGCGCTCGCTGATTACGACTACTGCCAAGATCCAAAGTATCCGTATCCGCAATGAATGTATGGCCCAACAACAGGTTCGAGCCGCCGTCACTGCTTTCTCATCGAACTGGAAAACACGGTTACAGCATAGTGCGATGACCGCTATAAAGGGTCGTTTTTAGCCGGTCGCGACAGACAGCAATCGGCAAGAAGGCACGAGGATCAAAAATGGAGTTCATCTTCGACGTCGTAATCAACCTATTGGCTCATCGGATTGGCGTTTACGTGCTGGGCTTACTTAGTGGCGGCCGTTTCAAGGGAGAAAGCGGTTTTGCCTGGGGCTGGGCAGTCGCCGTCGGCGGCTTGGTGCTGTTCGCTCCCTTCATGGCTTTCATAGCGTGGCTCATTCATACCAGTGGCCAGTGAGGTGATGCACAACAGCACTTGCAGCTTCGAAAGCCATACGCCCTTGCGGGACATCCAGAAAAAAACAATGGGTCCTCCCGAAGGGGTGGGGCAAGGGGGTAATTCGGGCCCCGCGTCTTCGGTATATATGACCTTTTTTCGGTGGTTGGTTGTTGTTTAGTCGCTCACTGCAAGCCCTGCCCCCTATGGGTTTAGCTGGCCTGTACATCGCAACGACTCAGGCTAGCCATATCGATACCTGAATGGCCTAGGTTGGTGTATCGCCGAGGGGCTTCCGCGGATGGCGAAAACAGCCATTAACGGCATGACCAGACTGATCGATTACCGATTGGGTCGTTAGATACAGGGTCAATTTGGCCACGGCTCGTGCAGACAGGTGCTAGATCCGGAGATTCTGGCAATCCTCTGGAGCCCTTGCAAAATAAGGGCTGCAAGGGCTTTCAGAAAACAACCATAGGTAAGGATTGAAAAGCGCCTTCTCCATCGTTCATTCAGTCCTGACATTCTTGAAGGCCTCCGTTGTTTGTACCGCAGCCGCGCGGCGATCACCAAGGTCAACTAGGGTATCGAGGCCGCGCAGGAGCACTTGGGCATGATCTTGCGGAAGCGGCTGGACCTTTTCAGAAAACCGTTGGATCAGACTGGCGATCCTCGTAGGCAAGGCTCTATCTCGCCATCCCGGCGGCATACCCTCCCTGCAATTTAGGATGTGAGACAGTTCCGCGACAAACTGATCAAGTGGATAGTGCTCAAAGGCACGCTCACACCGGGTTAGAAACGCATCGGTAACGACCGCTACTTGCCCGTGTTGCTCCAGCAATGGTGCCGCAATGGGCACAACAGCCTTCAAGTCGCGCCAATCCCCATTAGCGAAACGCGCGGCGCCACCGGCCCGTTCGACTTCGACAAAGAATACATTTCTAACCATGGTCGATAGGTCGGAATCGTTGAGTGAGCCGTCACGTCCATTTGCACGGCGGAAACCCTCGCACGTCACCATACGCTCGACGAGAAGACTCAGTAGCTGGATCGGAACCTCCGGTAGTTCGACCTCATCAAGCACGCTACAGGCCAAGCAGCTAACGTAATATCCAGCGAGGGAAGTGAACGTCTTGTCGTCGGTGGCGGTTGCAGGCGCCACAAATCGACGACCACTTTCTTCCACCCCGAGATGCAAAGACAACTGTCCCAAAAAACGGAAAAGGACGCGACGCCATTCAAAAAGCTCAGAAGAGCTTTCCTCGTAGAATTTACCTGCTTCCATCCTCGCCCATGTCGGATAGATTCTTTCGATGGTCCATTGAACCAAATCATCACACCAATTTAGGAAAAGCAACTTGCGTGGAAAATCTGCCAAAATTGCATCGATAGGAATATGGCCTAAGATTTTCCCCAACCATGCGGTATCGGGTTCTGTCGACGGGTGCTCCCATTCCACCGCAACAGACCGCCCCCGTCTTGATTTCCTCATCGGAGCCCCCTTCCGGCCAGGCACCCAGGCAGGCGGCATTTTCGTCAGCGTTGTAGGGGATAGGTCCCGCTGATCCAGCTTCTGCAACGCAGATTGCACCAATAGCTGAACATGGTTATCGCTATGGCTAACTCGTTCCTCTTGAGGTGTTCCGAAAGGAAGGATCTCGGTCATTGCGAGCCCTATGGCAAGCTCAAGTGCAACCCAGGAAACTTCTGGAATGCGTTGCCATGCTCGCAATATCCCTGCGAGGGCTTCGATGCCAATCTGTTCGTAGGGATGCCCTGCTAGCTGAATCAGAAGTGTCTGGGCATCTTTTCCAAGCGGTGAGTCGTCAAGCAGTGCTGACATGCCACGTGTGATGTAGAGCACCGGGTGATGAAGCAAAACTGAGCTTCGGACGAAATATTCCGGGCTTTCCGGAGTGGCCCAGCCACGGTCGCAAACATCAATCGCCCAACTGAAATCACTCGACTCAGCCGAACCATACGTCAGCACAAGCGCTGCTACTCCGGCAACAATACCTTGGCATCTGTATCCCGAGCTAACGTGGGGTTGAGCATTTTCAAAAAGATCCTGAGTATCCAGTTTCTTGGCGTGCCTGATTGCCTCGTTTAGCTCCAGCGAAGTGTCGAGAGAGCGTAATTCGAAGCATCTATCGACCCAGTTAAGCAGCCCTAGGTGCTCAACCAACTCGGCGTGCTCCTGATTGATTGCCTCTATGTCGGCTCCTTTGGCCTTGGGATTATCCATATGAATGGAAACCTTGGTCCCTTCCTCTGTCACCTCAAATCGGTAGTTTTCCGGTTTCCCACTCTCAGCCCAGATTTCAGCGGTCCGTTGTAGCTTGGCCCTCACATCAGCATCCGTTCGCTCCTCTTCGTAGTTAAAAGGAAGGTCAGAGGGAAAACTCTGGATTGTAGTAGCCAACCGTGCCGCAAGGTCGCCACCGCGAGCGACGCAGAATGATGAAAGCCATCGAATTTCATGCCGCCGTGATAACCGTGCATTTGAGGATTTGACAGCTTCGTAATGATTCTTTTCAGGTGGTTCGAAACCCATAAGGTTGGCAAATCCCGACGTGAGCTCCTGTCCGTATCTTTGGATATCCCACGCCCAAATACGCTGACAGCCCATAAGTGGAAAACTCACCTCGGAGCAGTGTTGCGCTTCAAGTACCAATGCCACACCAATTCCCAGCACGGCGACACTCTGATGTCCTTCCAACACATCTCTAAGAATGACATCCATTTCACGGCCTTCTGCGAGCTGCGAGAAAGCCCAAGCTTCAAGTGCCATTAGGCCGCAAACGACAGCTTTCGGTCCCCAAGCACCACGACTCCAGACATACTGCTGTCCGCTCCCCCAAAATGCCTGCTCTCCCCAGGGGAACTGCAGCATCAGAGGAATTGGAGTGCCGCGTCGGGGGTAGCTAAGAAGGTGCAGTTGTCGCCATGCCTCGTTCGCATGGTTTGTTAATCGCTTGATGAGCTCTCGTGCCTGCTCAGATGCATGCAGGAACAGCGAAAGGAATGGCTCACGGGTCGGTGCAGCCGGAAAGAAAATATGGGGATCGTCGATACTGAGACTTTCCCAGTCGTGGTAGCTAAAATCTGGCTCCACTCGTAATTGGGACCGCGAGTTTCTCTTCACTACATCGTCAGGTAACGGCTCAAGCAGTGCGTTCAGCGTAAATTCAACCAGTGTGTCCGGGCAGGCCTTACTTAGAGTAGAAGCGTGCAGGAAGACTTCCGAAATCAGTTCTCTGGGGAGACGTTTTCTGGTTGACCACTTATCCAGATATGCGCGAACCATATCTGGATAGGCGCTTCCAGACTTTAGCAGCAGGAGGCGTAGTCGCGACTCCAATACTTCAACCTGCCCATACCGAAGTTCCTCCCAAGGCCCTCTTGAATGCGAGAATCGTTCGGAATGGATAAAACTCTCAATACTCTCAAGCCAGCTGTCGGTGAGCTTCAGAATGGCTTCCGAAACGGGATTTGGATAATCCGAAAGTGCATTTTGCCAGACCTCGAAAACAGACGTCATCTCGGGGCGCACTGACACCGGTATTTGCTCAGCCTTGCTAACAAGCCATAGGCAGAATCGGCGCCATGCGGGGTAGTCCGAAGGAAGGGCCATCAGGTCTGCCCACACCCACCGCTTCACCTCACTCAAGTCAGGAAGAAGCTTGGTATTAAATGGGATGGGATTCGGTCTTGTCTTGTCTGCCTGAAACCATACAGCGAGCCGAGAAATGTGCCTGGTGCCATCCTGTAAAAGGGCCGCATTATAGGTTGGCTCGTATGCTTCAAAAGTAGGCAGACCGAAGGGACCCAGGAGCCATGCACGTAACCACTGAGTGCGGATGGTATGGGTGCTCTCGAGTTGAGCCAGATGTTTATGCCACTCCTCCCCTTGAGTCAGTTCAACCTGGGATAACAATTCGACAATACGACCAAGCACTGGAGGCTCTCCAATCTCGCGAATTACCTCGATCCAGCGATCCTCTAGCGAAACGAGAAACTGCAGGAAAGCCCACTCAAAGTAGATGTCGTGTACAAACTTCACGGTCAACCCTGCACGAATGGGTCGAATAATTCCGTCTGTTTCCAGCCCAGTCAGGGCCTCGGGATCAATATCAAGCGAAGAGATCTTTCTTCCCAGCTGGTTGGCTCCCCTTCGTGCCAATTGCAGAAGAGCGTTTCGCCGTCGGATCGCATTGGCCGCCTCTGCACCATATCCACCTGCGAGCCACCATGTAGTTGCCAGCTCAACTTCGGAGTTCAGTGATTGCGTAGAGACCCCATTGCGCTTAACCAAAATTGCAGCAAAGAATGGGCGCCGCACAATCGCTCTAACTTGCTCGTTGCCGAACAGCAAGGGTTCCATAAACGGGCATGCCGTAGCCAATGTCCTGGCTTCGGCTTCGTCGAACTCTTGCACCTGGATAACTTGGACTCCGCCTTCCATCAGCCCGACTGGCAACCATGTTCTCACAGGCTCCATACCTGTATCCCGCAAGGTCGCGAGGATCCTCCAGTTCCTCAACAGTGGCGAAGTAAGGATGGTGTTGAAAATATCTTGGAGGATGCGCCGGTTACCCACTTCAACGCGATCAATACCGTCAATGTAAACAGTCGGTGTACCCGCCGCTTCTAGCTCAACCAGAAGATCCTCAAGCGCTGCCCCCGAAAGCCCGGTACTGGTTGCGTACTGCGCCCAAGACATACCGTTCAAGCGGTCGGTCTTGATGAAAAGTACTGCCCCATGAGCCAACTGCTCTTCCACAAGCGCGCGTAACACCACTGACTTACCAGTACCTGGCAACCCACCGAGTAGTACAAGGCGGCTCTGCTGCAAAGCATCTAGTGAAGACTTGACGTATCCCTGCCGGGGAATGCTCACCCCAGCCACAGTATTGAGCACCTCCGCTGCAGCCAGCCTTGACTCTTCAGTTATCCGCCGGATATCCCCTTGCAGTGACGGTGCACCGTTAAGACGGAACGCTCCATTCAATCTTGAGACTAAGGTTTTTCTGTCAAACGATGCGGCCATACCTTCCGCAACCCTTACCAGGGCAAGAAGACGACGCCACAAATCATCGGCTCGGGGGTGATCTACTGCTTGGAGGCAATTTGCCAAGGTAGCCACGGCCTGAGCTTCGGTCGTCGACCCTTCATGTAGCATTTCCATGCGCATCAGTACGAAGTGAGCTAATAGCGTATGGGTTGCTACATCCGGGTCCCCTCCAGTTGATATTGCTGAAATCAATCCTTTGACGATGTCAAAATACCCAGCTTTGGCTCCAGCAACTCCCTTCGTTCTAAGCTTGGCAACGAAGCGAGCTGTATCGCTATCACTACGAGCCCATTCGCAAAGGGTTTCGAAGTCGCGCTTGCTTGAGTCGGCGATTTCATTGACGACGGCTCCTACACGGTCAATGCCTAGCTGAAATTCCGCACCGACAATGGTCAGATGCGCGCGTTGGATGGTTTCCTTGAAGTCTGAGTTCGTGGCGGCTGCACTGACGGTGAGTTTGCGCTTAACCTGAAGACTGAGGCGCATGCATACCTCATCAGGTCCCTCGGCCCCCACAATGACATCGTCCAGTGGGTGTCCGATTGGGCCTTGCTGGACCGAAACCTGCTTGACGATTTTTCCGGGAAGGCCAGGCGCTGTCGTCTCTGCCAGCAGCGCGGTTGCATAAATGGCTGCCACACCATCTTCGAAGGTGAATCCTGCGCCTCCAGTCAACTCCGGACTAGCTGGAGCTGCTGCCCCCTCGGGGATGCTATCAGCTACGTTTTCTTCGGGCTGCTCACTGTCGTACGCCATATTCCTTGACCACTCGCCTTTTCGGCTCGAACTCGATCCGAGAGTTTTTCATATCGGCTAGACGATGCTGCAAGTTGCAACTCCGGTAAAGCACAAATGACCCGCTAGGGTTGGCCCACCGCGTTGGCGCTCTTCCGAAACACGCGGGGGACCCTGGCAATTTGGACCGGAGACGGGTGCGAAGACTCGCGCAAATTCGTTAGCGGCACCCCGCCAAAGTTAGTTAACTGGTTAACTCAGTTGGTTAACTGGGCTGAAAGCCTTACGGGCCGTGGCTTGTAGCCCGGTTAACTAAGCATTTTGGTTGGTTAACTCGGCTATCCTTCTATTCGCCTGAGAGCTAAGCGGGCCGTGGCTTTCAGGGCGGTTAACTAAGAAGTTAACCGACTAAATTACTCGGTTAACTGGTTAACCGCTCGAACTGGCCGGTTAAATCGGCTGAGAGGCAGGCGGGCATAGGCTTTCATGGCAGTTAACCAAGAGTTAACCGACTAAATCACTCAGTTAACTCTTGGTTAACTGGTTAACTGGTTAACTCGGTTGGTTAACTGAGGTGAAATGCCTTGGGAGCCGTGGCCTGTAGCCCAGTTAACTAAGCATTTGACCTGGTTAGCTCGGCTATCCGCCAATCCCTACAGGTGATAGCTCACGCTCGCTCCCTCGTTTTAAACACGGAGGTGATCCGTCATGTCATCTAGACCAATTACAACGGGAGTATTCGGGGTGCCATCCTCAAAACGCCCCCTACCAACGCGGAGACTGTGCGGCATTTTGGCTTTGCTGATCAGCTGTCTTCTTAACCGATCTGGCTGTTACTGTTCCCCCAAAAAAACACTGGGGTACACGTTCCCCTGCTCAACCCCCCGGAAACATTGGCTGTTCCCACTGTTCCCCCGTTCCCCCGTTTTTTGAAATCAGCCACACATTGGATGACGGGCAATTGCGATAGATAGAGGTGGTTGATTTGCGCCTGTAGCGAGGGACAGCAATCGACCATAGCGGACGCTCGGGATGGGCATAGGCGAAACGAGTGGACCTAGATCGCATGCCACGGTGACATCCAATCAAGGAAGTCCGCGCTAACGCCTACGTTGTCTGGATTCTGTGGCTGGGATGGGGAAATCTCATTGGGTTTATGGAGCGCTTGCGAAGAATCTGAAGCTGTTCAATCTCAATGCGCCACTAGTCTCCATCTTTCAGCTACCCTCGTTATGCCCACATATTGGGAGCGAAACGGTTTAGAAGGGCGTTCGCGAAATGATGATAGACAGACTGACAAGGTTGGTGCCTAGAAACGGGTGGATCACTGGATATGAGTAAACAGTATCGCCATAACCACTATGTGCCAGAGTGGTATCAAAAGCGCTTTTTGCCTGCCACCACTGGTGCGCGGAAATTCTATTACCTTGACTTGAAGCCAGAAACAGTAATAACCGATAGCGGCCACCGCTATAAAAGGTCTGAATTGTTGCATTGGGGGCCGCAGAAATGCTTCGCCGAGGATGATCTTTATACAACAAAATTTGGCAATTTCGAGTCTACGGAGATTGAAGAGAAATTTTTCGGAGAAATCGATAGGAAGGGGAAGCTGGCAGTTGAGTACTTTTCTGACTTCCAGCATCCAGACGTGAATACAGAGGCTTTCATGGATCTAATGAACTATATTAGCGTCCAGAAGCTCAGGACTCCAAAGGGTTTAAACTATCTTAAGTCCAAGACCCGTACAACAGATAAGAACGAGCTTTTGTTTAAGCTACAAGAGTTCAGAAATGTATTTTGTGCGCTTTGGTCTGAATGTATTTGGCAGCTGGCTGATTGCACTAATACTGAAACAAAGCTGATTGTGTCGGATCATCCGGTTACGGTGTACAACAAGAATTTCTTTCCTGCGTCGTCTATGGCAAATAAAATGGGTGACCCTGAAATATGGTATTCAGGAACTCACACATATTTTCCGCTATCTGAAACTAGAGTTTTGATTCTCACAAATATTTCCTGGATTCGACAGCCCTATGGAAATCCTCTGAAGAGCCGTCCGAATCCTTATTTGTTCAGGCAGACGGTCTTCAACTTTACGGCCATCCAGACGCATCGCGAGCTTGAGGAGCTGGAGGTTATCAAAATCAATCACATTACTAAAAGTCGCGCGCATAGGTACGTTGCAGCTCGAAAAAAAGAGTGGTTGTATCCCGAAAATAATTTTACTCATAAGTCTTGGACTGAGTTTGGTGATGATTATGTTTTCATGCCTGATCCTCGCTCAGTATCGTTCACTACTCAAATAATGGTCGGTTATGAGAATGGCCACTCTCAGGTCTTCGATGGATATGGACGTCGACCTGGTCAAAGTGGATTCTCAGGTGAAAATACAAATTTGCAAGAATGGGACAGCTTCCACGCTTTTCAGGGAGAGTATGCTAGACGATTCGGACCGCGGCGTAGGGGGCGCTGCATGGAGTATGTAAGTCTGACAGACGAAGAGGACTCACCTGACTTTCATCGTTACCATTTGAGCTTGGAGCAGAGTTACAGTAAGAAAAGAAGGCAAAGGAGCCGCTAGTTCGCTCGTAAAAATAAGGTGGTGCATTATTTTATCCAGCGAGGCATGTTTCGGAAAACTTTATTTTTGGGCTATAACATGGATATTCAGGCAAAGAAAAAGCGGATTGGCCAGAGCCATCTTTCTACTGTGCTTAATGCCAAGAATTTGAAAAACCCAATCGCAGCTTTCTATACCTTTGATTTCATAGACCGAATCCGGCGAGAGGTGAGAACATCACCTAGCGGGAGGGCCGTATATTTGAATGACAAAGCCTTTGCCAGCCTCACAGAGATTTGTAAATTGGCAGAGGAGCTTCTTCCCCAGCGAAAGTTCTTGTTAAGTTCCGATATCGACTCCGGATGTAAAACCGCTCTCGGACGCATCTATGACGAAAGCGATCCTTCTAAGGATTTCGAAAGCTTCATGTATTCGGTTGAAAAAATCATATCTAAAGAAGTAAAAGTGTATAGGTTTTATACAGCACTTGATGGTCTTATTTTCGATGGCGTAAATCAGTTTCCCGTTGGTAAGTTGACCATTCAGCGACCCGATCAGATGGTGCTGGAAAGCTGTAATGCAACTGATTTCAACAAGTCAAGCACTTGGAAGCAAATGGAGCGAGGCCTTTGGATTACCGGAGAGGTTGAGGGCAGTGTGGACTATGCGGAAAATCAGTTCTTCAACCTTGTGAGAGCGACATGTGGGCTGTTGGCTGTATCGTTCACTACCGTCCTGGAGCGCGGTGCGATGTCGGTCCGGCTACAGCCGGCGATGATTGGTCGATCCAGACCTTCCTCCGCTAATTGGTTTTCCTTCGAGGTTGAATCGAAGGTTCTTCGGAGTACCGTAAACATGGAGAACCTTCAAGCTTTGACGTTCAATACAGAACACGCTGAAGGGCTTTCGAGTTGCAATTGGTTCAAAGAGCTCGCAAGGATTGTAAATCTAGAAAGCTTCAATGAAATGGAAGGTGTAGTTAGGCGCGGGATATATTGGTTTTTTGATGCTCAGTCAGATAGTGTCCTTGAAATGCAATTAGTTAAATTTTGGAGCTGTATTGAGTGCGTCTTCTCAATTAAGGAGCAAAACTCAGACGATAAAACTACTGACAAAATTCGGAAAGGACTGACGGCGGTTTTGACCTATGGAGGATTTAATTTTTCACCTCCCGAAAAGCTGGAAGAGATGGACCGAGAAATAAATTACTTATACGGCCTGCGCTGCAATGCGGTCCATAATGCAGACCATGGTCACGTAAAATGGCAGCACGTAACCACGGTCAGTAGATGGGCAGCTTGGCTATTGATCGAAGTATCCATACTAATAAGTGGTGGCTTTGATACAAGAAAAAAACTAAAGGGTGAGGTTGATCGAATGCACCACCTACGATCAACAGATCGCAGAGGAGGTAATGATAAGTCCAACACATGACGTCACTAAAAGGGCATGACTCAAGTGAATCAGACTCATTTTTAATGCCTAGTCTTCGGCGTTGATCGCGGTTGAGATGATCGCCCTACCCCCCAGCTGCGCTTGCCGATGCAGATCGGTACCGAGTTGCCGCTGGCGGTTGTTTGTTGGCCGAGCCGAATGCATAACTGGGCAGGTTCTTTGGAGCGGCGCTTTGTGGCAGGCTGCTGCCTTCCACTTCGTCGGTGCACATTGGTTAATTCAGATGCAAATGGTGGTTCAGAAGCAACGTATGTGAGCGCTTGCTCCGATAGAGTGTCGTTTGAAGAAACGACACCCGAAGTGCCATCTGCCTACGTCAGGCATTGGCATATTTCTTTTTGGGGGCAGATTTGGGGGCAAGCAAATTACCCAAACCACAAAAGCCCTTTATATACACGGCCTACAGCCAGAGGTTCTATTCCGTCTCTGGCACCAAATACCGAAAACCCTGAATCGCAAGATTCAGGGTTTTTTTATGCCTGCGGGAAAGTGAAGACACCCAAACGCCTCCCACCAAGAACCCTGAACTGCAAGATTCAGGGGTTGATTCCCCGCCTGGATTTGCAGCCTCTCACTAACTCGCATCATTCCAGTGGAAAACCAGGTTACGGGCTGCACCACTGCCAACATCGGCAACGTCCTGCCGCGTTTCGCCGTTGCGCGTAGCAATGACCGTGTATTTACCGGCAGGCAGTTTCACGTAAACCAGCGGACCGGCGTCATTGAGCGTCAGCACGGTCTGCCCCGGGGCTTTCTGAATAACCACATTCACGTCAGGAGCGTATTCATTTCCCGTCCCGACAGAGAACGTCATGTGCAGGTTATAGCCGGTGGTCTGCTGGATGGCCTTGGACTCATCCTCGCCGATACCGCCGGACAGGTAAGTGATGCCGTTTTGCTCCTGGCTTTGCACCTGTACCCCCGAGCTGTCGATGGGCTCAAGGCTGGCGGCAGGTGTCATCGCTGGAAACATCAGCATGCCTACAGCGGTGAGGGGCAACAGGAGTGTATGGAGGTATTTCATGATGACGACTCCCGGGTTCTGCAGAACCCAATCGTTACACTCATTGGATTTTCAGCCGGAGGGAGGGGTTTAGATTGATTTGGCCTGAGTACGAAACGTACTACGCCATTTGTTCCTCAGCCTTCGCCCAGATTCAGACCCGTCCTGCCAGAGGACCCGGTATTTCCTGCCTGTTTTTCAGTAACTCCCGGCATCTTCGAAGGGTGCTCACTTGTCATTCTCTTTCGCTGTTCAACCTGCTGCGGAAGACCTCATGACGGCCCTCACATCCAATGACACTCACGATCCACATCTGGCATCACTGCTTTGCAACCTTGGAAAAATGATCCATCAGGCACGTCAGAAGGTGCTTCGGGCGGTCGATACCGTGCAAGTGCAAACCTGTTGGCAAATTGGCCGGCACATCGTTGAATACGAACAGAACGGCGCGCGCCGGGCCAGGTATGGCAAAGAGTTACTGTCGACCTTGGCCAAAGTGCTAACTGCGGAGTTCGGAAAGGGATTTGACGCTTCCAACCTTCGGTATATGCGTCTGTTCTATCAAGCCTTTCCAATTCGTGACGCACTGCGTCACGAATTGAGCTGGACCCACTACCGCCGCCTGCTTCGGGTCGACAACGACAGCGCTCGTCTCTGGTACATGAACGAATCAGCCACCCAAAACTGGTCAAGCCGAGCGCTGGAGCGCCAGATCAATACGTTGTACTACGAACGCCTGCTGGCGAGCCGCGATCGCGGCAGCGTCAAGCAGGAGGCCGCCACCCACATTCAAAACATGAAGGCCAGCCCTCGGGATTTCATCCGTGATCCGGTGGTACTGGAGTTTCTTGGTTTACCCAATGCCGGCAAGCTTCAGGAAAGCGAGATCGAACAAGCGCTGATCGAACAATTGCAGGGCTTCCTGCTGGAACTGGGAAAGGGCTTCGCGTTCATTGCCCGCCAGCAACGCATCAGTATCGGCAGCAAAGATTTCTGCATCGACCTGGTGTTCTACAACTACTTGCTCAAGTGCTTCGTCCTCTTCGATATCAAGCGCGGTGAACTGACCCATCAGGATCTGGGGCAGATGGACATGTACGTGCGCATGTACGACGACCTCAAGCGCGGCACGCAAGACAGCCCCACCGTCGGCATCATTCTCTGTGCGCAAAAGGATCAATCCGTGGTGCGTTACTCAGTGCAGGAAGGAAACGAGCAACTACTCGCCAGCAAGTACAAGCTTGTCCTGCCGAGTGTAGAGCAACTGCGTAACGAACTGGATCGGCAATGGGCAGCACTTGAAGAACGACTGCTCGATCAACAACTGCGTTGAGGCGAATGGATTGTTCATCAACGGCATCAAGACTATCGTTGGCAGCTACCCGCAAAGGACTGACGCCGATGAATTTGCAGGACACACCTCCACTGGCCCCCAGTCGCATCGAGTTGCCGCTGCCGGATACCACCCCCGGCAAACCATTCAAGGAAACCGCTTCGGACGGTTTCATCCTCGGCGGCTTCACCTGGCGACACCCTTCTCGGGACGCCGCTCGTCCGGTCGTGATCATCAATGCCGCCACCTCGGTCCGTTGCCGCCATTACTCGCGCTTCGCCGACTACCTGTTCGCCCGCGGCTTCGATGTCATCACCTATGACTACCGCGGCATCGGCGAGTCGCGGCCGGCATCGCTCAAGGGGCTTCAAGCCTCGTGGACCGATTGGGGAGCGCTGGATTTCGAGGCGATGCTCAAGCGCGCACAGCGTGAGTTCCCAAGGCAGCCTATCGATGTGGTCGGCCACAGCTTTGGCGGCTGTGCAGCGGGCCTGGGGGCGTCCGGGCACCTGATCCGGCGTCTGGTGACGGTCGGTGCGCAATTCGCCTACTGGCGCGACTATGCGCCGGCCCATCGCTGGCGCATGTTCGGCAAGTGGCATGTGCTGATGCCACTGGTGACAATGCTCTACGGCTACTTTCCGGGCAAACGCCTTGGCTGGCTGGAAGACACACCCGCCGGTGTGGTCCGTGACTGGAGCCTCTCCACTGCCCGTTACGAGAAACGCCCCAGCGGCCGCACAATCAGCAAAACCGCCGGACAGCTACCCTTTGCCGGCGTCACCGCGCAAACCCTGGCCATCAGCATCAGCGACGATCCCTACGGCACGGTCCCGGCCATCGAACGCCTGCTTGGCTACTTCACCGGCAGCACAAACTCTCATCTGCGCATTCATCCCGAAGACATCGGCGAAGAAGAAGTCGGACATTTCGCCTTTTTTCGCAGCGCATACCAAGCCACACTATGGCCCATTGCATTGGCCTGGCTGCAAAACGGCGAACTGGCCCCCGATACCCCCGGGCGGCGAGTGCCACGTAGCTAGACCTTTTGCCCCTTCAACGAATACGGAACGACGCCCATGGCCTCCGCCAACAAGCAGCACAAACGCGCCTCCCGCGCCAAGGCCAAGGCCAAGCAGAACCGCACCCAGCGGGCTGCCGCGCCGGTGGAACTGGACCCGAACGACGATCGCATCGACTTCGAGTCGGTAGACCTGACCGACATGTTCAAAGAGATGATCGATGCACAAAAGATCAGCCAGCAGGCCATGTGCGCGGCCTTTCTGGAACATCCGCTTATCGCACTGGTACTGGAGCAGGAAGGTGAGGAAACAGCGACAGACTTCATCCTCGCTGCTCTGATCGAATATCGCCAATGGTCGGCCGAAACCGACGAAGCCGGCGCCCTGGCGTGGATCGAATCACCGGCCTTCCAGGCCGACTACGTGGCGGCGTCCGACGCCATTGCCGTGCAAACCCAACAGAAACCGAACTGAGTTCCCATGGCCTCCCTGAACAAGCAACAGAAACGCGCCAAGCGCGCAAAAGCCAAAGCCAAGCAGATCAATATCCACGGCCGCAAACCCGCCGCGCTGGACGATGACCTTGACCACCTCGCCGAGCCGATCCCGGAATACACCCTGGCGATGTTCAGCAAAATGCGCGACGCGGAAGCCGTCAGCCGCAACGAAATGCTCTCGGTGCTGCTGACGAACCTCGCCTTTATCATCATCGACCACCCAGAACTGCTGGACATGGAAAACGCCGACGACGAAGGCATGGCCGCCACCCACCTGGCCGCCGACATGCTGATCGACTACCGCATGTGGGCTGACGGCATGGATCGCGAGACCGCCCAGGCCTGGCTGAGCGAGCCGCAGTTCATTGCTGCCTTCAGCGCTGCACTGGATGTCTACCGCGAGTCGCTGGAAGCGCCGGAAGAAAAAGCCGAGTAAAGGTTTCGACAGAAACAAAAACGGCCGCTTGTCATCACTGACAGCGGCCTTTTTTAGTTCTGAATCGAGCGCTTTCCTTCCGTCAGGCACCGCGTATATCCCATTGACATATCCAACGCAAAACCTATCCTTTGGACTCATCGCGCCAGCAAAAGCGCAGGAGGCCCAGATGGAACAGACAACCCTTTTCATGAGCAATCGAAGCCAGGCCGTTCGCCTGCCGAAAGCTGTAGCCATGCCAAGCGACGTGAAACGAGTCGACGTCGTCGCCGTAGGTCGAAGCCGAATCATCACGCCCGCCGGTGAAACCTGGGACAGTTGGTTCGATGGCGAAAGCATCACGGCAGACTTCATGACCGATCGCGAGCAACCTGCCGATCAGGAGCGTGAGTCGTTCTGATGATCAAGTACATGCTCGATACCAACATCTGCATCTTCACCATCAAGAACAAACCACAGGTGGTACGGGAGGCGTTCAACCGTCATCACGGCCAACTGTGCATCAGTGCGGTCACGCTGATGGAGCTGATTTACGGCGCGGAAAAATCAGCTGCCCCCGAAAAAAACCTGGCGGTCATCGAGGGCTTCTCCGCCCGACTTGAAGTCCTGCCCTTCGACAATGAAGCTGCAGCGCACACCGGGATGATCCGATCCGAGCTGGCAAAAGCCGGCACACCCATAGGCCCGTATGACCAGATGATTGCCGGGCACGCACGCTCACGCGGGTTTATCGTGGTCACCAACAACCTGCGGGAGTTTGAGCGCGTTCCGGGGTTACGCGTAGAAGACTGGGTTCATGTCGACTGAACACAGAACAATCGACAGAAACAAAAACGGCCGCTTGTCATCACTGACAGCGGCCGTTTTGCATTACACGGTATGGATCAGTTCAGCACTACCGCGCCACGTTTTTCCAGCTTGCGGCGGCGAGCCACCAGCAAGCCGGCCGCTACCACCAAAGCACTGAGCAAGCCGGTCGCGAGAATTTCCACGCGATGGGCATCCTGGAACAGCATGATGGTCAGGGCCGCGACGATGAAGACGATCACCGCGTAGGTCAGGCCCGGGAACAGCCACATGCTGAAGGCGATTTTCTCGCCGCGCGCTATACGCTGCTTACGCATGCGCAGTTGCGAAATCGCAATCACCAGGTACACCAGCAGTGCGATGGCACCGGAGCTGGCCAGCAGGAATTCGAACACCGCAGCCGGAGCCACGTAGTTGGCGAATGTTGCCAGGAACGCGGCGCCAGTGGACAGCATCACTGCCCAGTAAGGCGTGCCACTTTTGTTGGTGCGCGTGGAAATCGCTGGCGCATCGCCGCGCTTGCCCAGGGAAAACATCATGCGCGACGACGTGTAGAGCGCCGAGTTCAGGCAGCTGGTCAC
This sequence comes from Pseudomonas sp. KH_046_1, assembly GCF_057839025.1. Taxonomy (NCBI): domain Bacteria; kingdom Pseudomonadati; phylum Pseudomonadota; class Gammaproteobacteria; order Pseudomonadales; family Pseudomonadaceae; genus Pseudomonas; species Pseudomonas sp. KH_046_1. The sequence continues at coordinate 303,205 of NZ_CM174481.1, read as the reverse complement.
AGCAACCAGTACCACAATGTCGACGATCATCTTGGCGTTCGGGATGCCCATGCGTTCAAGCACAGTCTGGTAGGAACCAACGCTGGCCAGGATCGGGTCGTTCCATGGCACCAGGGCCACAACTATGAAGATCGATACGAGGTAGAACAAGCCGATCCGCCAGATCACCGAGTTGGTGGCCTTGGAGATTTGCTTGCCCGGATCTTTCGATTCCGCGGCCGCGATGGTCACGATTTCGGTGCCCATGAAGGAGAACATGGTGGTCAGGATCGCGCCCAACACTGCGCCCATGCCGTTTGGCAGGAAGCCTTGGGTGTCGAACAGGTGCGAAACACCGCTGACCTGACTGTTCGGCAGGAAGCCGAAGATCGCCAGGACGCCGAGAACAATGAAACCAATGATTGCCACAACCTTGAGCAGGGCGAACCAGAACTCGAACTCACCGTAGTTCTTTACGCTGAAGAGGTTGGTCACGGTCAGCAGCATCGTGATGACCAGGGCGAAGGCCCAGATGTCCACGCCAGGGAACCAGGCATGCAGGATGGTCGCGGCGGCGTTGGCCTCCAGCGGAATCACCAGCACCCAGAACCACCAGTAGAGCCAGCCGATGGTGAAACCGGCCCAGTGACCGATCGCGCGGTCGGCGTAAGTCGAAAACGAACCGGTGTCCGGCGAGGCAACGGCCATTTCGCCGAGCATGCGCATCACCAGCACCACCAACATGCCGGCGGCGGCGTAAGCCAACAGAACAGCCGGACCTGCAGCGGCGATGGCGTGACCCGAGCCAACGAACAAGCCGGCGCCGATAACCCCGGCAATCGACAGCATGGTCACGTGGCGCGGTTTGAGCCCCTGTTCGAGGCCATTAGAGCTTTGGGTACTGCTCATTAAAACTACCTTTGTAAGGAGAAGCGAATGCGTGCATCCCGTTCGGCGGACCTTCTCGTAAAAAGAAGCCAACAGGGCGTTCTGGATTCTGCACGCAATAATTGCGCCAAAATATTTCAAATCCTTCTAGCCCGGTGATTCCGACCAGACCGGACAGTCATCGCAACCCATTGAATTCAATGGCACTTTGCCAGAGCGTTACCCTGCGACCCACTTTGTGTGGTGAGTCAGCGCACCGGAAACACACCTGAAAATGACTCCGCGCACATTAAAAGTGCACAAGCGGTGCATTTGGCCGGATAGCGCTTCCAACACCCTGGCAAAGCTGGCAACATCGCGCCTTTTTTTGCGGCAGCCACCGCGCTTTTTATCGACAGGCAAGGTTCAAACGGCTGTTCGGTTGTTGATGGGGCGACAGTCTGCTGCGCCGATGCGACAACCTGCCACGCACCAGCCATTTACCGTCCGTAGCGCTGTTGGCTGCCATTGAAACGCTATGCTAGGTTGGCCGCCTCGCCAGGAAGGCCGCCAACAGCAGGAGCGCAACATATATGAGGAACGCACATGGCTGAGGCCACGCCCGCGCTTGAAATCCGCAACTTGCACAAACGCTACGGTTCGCTGGAAGTGCTCAAAGGCATCTCGCTGACCGCCCGCGACGGCGATGTGATCTCGATCCTGGGTTCCTCCGGCTCCGGCAAGTCCACGTTCCTGCGGTGCATCAACCTGCTGGAAAACCCGCACCAGGGGCAGATCCTGGTCGCCGGCGAAGAACTCAAGCTCAAGGCCGCGAAGAACGGTGAACTGGTGGCCGCCGACGGCAAACAGATCAATCGCCTGCGCAGCGAAATCGGCTTTGTGTTTCAAAACTTTAACCTGTGGCCGCACATGAGCGTGCTCGACAACATCATCGAAGCGCCGCGCCGCGTGCTCGGCCAGAGCAAAGCCGAAGCCATCGAAGTGGCCGAAGCCCTGCTGGCCAAGGTCGGCATCGCCGACAAGCGCCATGCCTACCCGGCGCAGTTGTCCGGCGGCCAGCAACAACGGGCGGCCATCGCCCGCACCCTTGCCATGCAGCCCAAGGTCATCCTGTTCGACGAGCCGACCTCGGCGCTTGACCCGGAAATGGTCCAGGAAGTACTTAATGTCATCCGCGCGCTGGCCGAAGAAGGCCGCACCATGCTGCTCGTGACCCACGAAATGGGCTTCGCCCGTCAGGTCTCCAGCGAAGTGGTGTTCCTCCACCAGGGCCTGGTAGAAGAGCAAGGATCGCCACAGCAGGTGTTCGAAAACCCGCTTTCGGCGCGCTGCAAACAATTCATGTCCAGCAACCGCTAACGGAGCTACCCACATGCAGAACTACAAAAAGGTCTTCCTGGCTGCCGCCGTCACCCTGGCGTTCAGCGCCGGTGCCATGGCCGAAACCCTGAAGATGGGCATCGAGGCGGCTTACCCGCCGTTCAACAATAAAGATGCCAGTGGCAATGTCGTCGGCTTCGACAAAGAAATCGGCGACGCGCTGTGCGCCAAGATGAAAGTCGAGTGCACCGTCGTGACCTCCGACTGGGACGGCATCATCCCGGCCCTGAACGCCAAGAAGTTCGACTTCCTGATCTCCTCGATGTCGATCACCGACGAGCGCAAGCAAGCGGTGGACTTCACCGACCCGTACTACTCCAACAAGCTGCAGTTCATCGCCAAGAAAGACATCGACTTCAAAACCGACAAGGCGGCGCTCAAAGGCAAGATCATCGGCGCCCAGCGCGCGACCCTGGCCGGCACCTTCCTGGAAGACCACTATGGTGACGACATCACCATCAAGCTCTACGACACCCAGGAAAACGCCTACCTCGACCTGACTTCCGGCCGCCTGGACGGCATCCTGGCCGACAAGTACGTCAACTACGAATGGCTGAAAAGCGACGCTGGCCGTAGCTACGAGTTCAAGGGCGACCCAGTGGAGGAAAGCGACAAGATCGGTATTGCCGTGCGCAAGAAGGACCCGATCCGCGAGAAGCTGAACACTGCGCTGAAAGAAATCGTCGCTGACGGCACCTACAAGAAGATCAACGACAAGTACTTCCCGTTCAGCATCTATTGATACTGACCTGCCTGACCGGCGCCTGATGGCGCCGGTTCTCGGCCTTGCCTGCCGCGATTTGAAAAGAAATCCATGATTATCGACCTCTACGGATTCGGCCCGGCGCTCGCCGCTGGCGCGCTGATGACTGTGAAACTGGCACTCTCGGCCCTGTGCCTGGGGCTGGTGCTCGGTCTGCTCGGCGCCTTGGCCAAGACTTCCCCGTACAAGCCGCTGCAATGGCTTGGCGGCACTTATTCGACCCTGGTTCGCGGCATCCCGGAATTGCTCTGGGTGCTGTTGATCTACTTCGGCACGGTCAACCTGATGCGTGCCCTGGGCGAGTTCTTCGGCAACCCCGACCTTGAACTCAACGCCTTCGCCGCTGGCGTGATTGCGCTGGGCCTGTGCTTCGGCGCCTACGCCACCGAAGTGTTTCGTGGCGCGATCCTCGCCATCCCCAAAGGCCATCGTGAAGCCGGCGTGGCCCTGGGCCTGTCGAAGTGGCGCATCTTTACCAAGCTGATCATGCCGCAGATGTGGCGCATCGCCCTGCCCGGCCTGGGCAACCTGTTCATGATCCTGATGAAAGACACCGCGCTGGTGTCGGTGATCGGCCTGGAAGAAATCATGCGTCATGCGCAAATCGGCGTGACCGTCTCCAAACAGCCGTTCACCTTCTATATGGTGGCCGCGTTCATGTACCTGAGCCTGACGGTGCTGGCGATGACCGGCATGCACTTCCTGGAAAAACGTGCCGCTCGCGGCTTTGCGAGGAGCACCCAATGAACTGGGAAGTCATCATCAAGTGGCTGCCGAAACTGGCCCAGGGCGCAACCCTGACCCTGGAACTGGTGGCCATCGCCGTGATCGCCGGTTTGCTGCTGGCCATTCCTCTGGGCATCGCCCGCTCGTCGCGCCTGTGGTGGGTACGGGCATTTCCCTACGGCTACATCTTCTTTTTCCGTGGAACGCCGCTGCTGGTTCAGCTGTTCCTGGTCTACTACGGCCTGGCGCAGTTCGACGCGATCCGTAACAGTTCGATGTGGCCGTACCTGCGCGATCCGTTCTGGTGCGCCACGGCGACCATGACCCTGCACACTGCGGCCTACATTGCGGAAATCCTGCGCGGCGCCATCCAGGCGATTCCACCGGGCGAGATCGAAGCGGCACGGGCGCTGGGCATGTCCAGACCCAAAGCGCTGTTCTACATCATCCTGCCGCGCGCTGCGCGCATCGGCCTGCCGGCCTACAGCAACGAAGTGATCCTGATGCTCAAGGCCAGCGCCCTGGCCAGCACCGTGACCCTGCTGGAACTGACCGGCATGGCCCGCACCATCATTGCCCGAACCTACCTGCCGGTGGAGATCTTCTTCGCCGCGGGCATGTTCTACTTGGTAATGGCTTACGTGCTTGTGCGTGGCTTCAAGTTGCTGGAGCGCTGGTTGCGCGTCGATGCCTGCCAAGGGCGTTGAGGATTGCGTGTTGACGGGCGAGGCCCTGCTCGCCCGTTTCACCGCGCTGGATGCTTTTCTGACAGAGCATCAGGCACTGTGGAAACCTCGGCCGTTCACTCATCTACAGCTACCCTGGGAAGCGTCCTACCCGGAGCTGGCTGCATGGCTACGTGAGCGAACGCTGGAGGACGCGGAAAACGCTCACAACCAACCTGCCCTCCTGAATGCACCGGAACCCTTTGCTTCACTGGCAACGATGTCCGTTGCCTTGAGTGCCGTGGATGAATTGCCCGCACGCGCGCTTGAAGTGGCGGGCCATCGATTGAACGTCGATGTACCGGGGCGCAAATGGCAACAGATCGAAGCCTTCGCCAGTCGATTGCAGTTTTCCGAAGCACCGCAGCATTGGCTGGACTGGTGCTCGGGCAAGGGACATCTGGGCCGCCGCCTGCTGCAACCGGGGCAACAACTGACGTGCCTGGAATACGACCCGGCACTGGTAACCAGCGGCCAGGCACTCAGCCAGCGTCATCACCTGCATGCACTGCATATCGAACAGGATGTGCTCGCGGCAGGCGCCGCTTGTCTACTGAGTGCGCATCACACGCCCGTCGCGCTTCATGCCTGCGGTGATTTGCATGTGCGGCTGATTCAACTCGCCAGCACCACAGGCTGCAAACAACTCGCCATTGCGCCGTGTTGCTACAACCGGATCAGTCTTGCCCAATATTCGCCGATTTCCTCGGCCGCCAAAGGCTCCGGCCTACAGCTTTCCCTCGACGACCTCGCGTTGCCCATGAGCGAAACCGTTACCGCCGGTGCCCGCGTGCGACGTCAACGCGACACCTCCATGGCCCGGCGCCTGGGCTTCGACTTGCTGCAACGGCAACTGCGCGGCATGGACGAGTACCTGCCAACCCCTTCCCTGCCCAGCGCCTGGCTGGACAAACCCTTCGCCGATTACTGCCATCACCTGGCCGCACTCAAAGAGTTATCCACAATCGGCCCGCAGGATTGGCCAAGTCTCGAAGCCGCCGGCTGGCAGCGACTGGCCGAAGTGCGCAACCTTGAACTAATGCGCGGACTTTTCCGACGCCCGCTGGAGCTTTGGCTGGTCCTTGACCGGGCACTTTTCCTCGCCGAGCAGGGCTACAGCGTCCGCGTCGGCACCTTCTGCGAAACCCCGCTCACGCCGCGAAATTTCCTGCTCCTGGCCGAACGCGCCTAAACGCACCCGACCTGTGGATAACTCTGTTGATGGAATTATCGTGGATCCAATATCCACGCCGGTTTCAGGGCAAAATCCATACTGTTCATTTTTTATACACCTGCATAAAAAATCGAAAAAACAGGTATTTGCGGACAAATGAGAACGGATCCACAAATTCGGCCTAAACCCAGTGCGCTGCCAATGGCATTGTGCATAAGCATTTAATCAAAACGACATAAATGCCTAATCCCGGACCGCGGACAGGGGAAATTGCACCCTTTCATTACTCTTGATATACACACACGCAAGGGCGCCGGCAGCGCGGCCACAAACAAGAACATTTCTCCGACAGGATGCGCCAGTGACGTTCATTTCCTACGCACAGAATTTCGAAGACATCCGCCTGTGGCGCGCCCTCAAAACCGTCGAGAACGGCTTCTACATCGACGTCGGGGCAAACCATCCCACCCATGACTCCGTCACCAAGGCGTTCTACGACAACGGCTGGACCGGCATCAACGTCGAACCGATGCCCAACTACTACGAAGCCCTGTGCCAGCAACGTCCCAAAGACACCAACCTGCAGTGCGCGGCCGGGGAAAGTGCTGACGACCTGACCTTCTACGGCATCGCCGGCACCGGCCTCTCGACCCTCGACCCGGCCATGGCCAAAATGCACATAGACGCCGGCATGGACGTGCGCAGCCAAACGATCAAGTCCCGCACCCTGACCTCCATCTGCGAAGAACACGCCCAGGGCCGCGCTATCCACTTCCTGAAGATCGACGTCGAAGGCCACGAAGAGACCGTGCTGCGCGGCATGGACTTCACCCAGTGGCGGCCGTGGGTGATCCTCATCGAAACCCCGTGGGAGCGCGACCAGACCTGGGAAAGCCTCGTCACCGACGCCGGCTACCAATCCATCCTGTTCGACGGCATCAATACCTACTACCTCGCCGAAGAACACCTGAACCTCAAACCCGCCTTCGACATCCCGCCGTGCAACCTGGACGAGTTCCAGTTCTGCAAAGGCCACAACTTCAGCCACCCCGTCAGCGACGCCGAACACCAACTCGCCGCCGCCCTGCAACGCGCCGAACAGGCCGAAGCACAGCTGCGCGCGATGCAAAACAGTCGAACCTGGCAAGCCATCCAGAAACTCAAGAAAACCCTGCTGCGCGCCTGACCTGAAGCCCGAACAAAAATAGTCAAAATTCAGGGGTTTACAGAAGCCAACCAATCGCTATAATCGTCGCCCTGACACGCCGGTATAGCTCAGATGGTAGAGCAACTGACTTGTAATCAGTAGGTCCCGGGTTCGATTCCTGGTGCCGGCACCACATTAGGCTCCATTGCATTCCACCGAATGCTCTGGAAGCCCCGAAAACCCGCCCTTTGGCGGGTTTTTTCGTTCCAGGACCCTCCGTCGGGATCCAACAAAATCCCCCTTCCCCGAGGGTATGTTAGGGGTACTGCGATTTCCCGGTCAGGAGCGCGTACCCCCTATGCCACGTCTAGCGATCCCCCTCAGCGACCTGCAATGCCGCACGGCCAAAACCCGCGAACGCGCCTACAAACTGTTCGACGGCGGAGGCATGTACCTTTTCGTCAAACCCAATGGCGTGAAGACCTGGCGCTTGAAGTACACCAAGCCCAGCGTCAAGGAAGGCACGCTCATCATCGGCAATTACCCCATCGTTACCCTTTCCGTCGCACGACGTAAGCGAGACGAAGCCAAGGCGTTGCTGCTCGACAACCTCGACCCAATGGAAGAAAAGAAGAAGGCCAAGATCGTAGCCCAACGGGCGGCACTGCTTTTCGAAACCGTTGCTCTGGAGTGGCACGCCGACATGTCCCGTCGCTGGACCGAAGGACACGCAAAAACCGTGATGAGCCGACTGCGTACCCACGTCTTCCCGCTGATCGGTCAACGACCCATCGCTGAACTCGATACCCATGACCTGCTAGAGATCACCCAGCGCATCAAGGAACGCGGCACCATGGATGTGGCGTTAAGGGTACAGAACTACTTATCCACCATCATGCGCGGGGCCAAAAGGGCTCGGCAGATCACCATGAATCCTGCACTGGATCTGGCAGGCTCGCTTCACGCGCCGCGCACAGTCCATCGCCCGGCCCTATCCCTCAGTCGCCTACCCGAACTGCTGCACCGTATCGACAACTACAACGGCCGCGAACTGACGCGCCTCGCCGTCCTATTGACGTTGCATGTATTCGTCCGCTCCAGCGAACTGCGCTTCGCTCGATGGAGTGAGTTCGACCTCCAACGTGCCATGTGGGAAATCCCCGACACGCGCGCACCGATTGAAGGGGTACGCAACTCCACACGAGGGACCAAGATGAACGGCGACATTCAAATGGTCCCACTGTCGCCGCAGGTCATCGAAATACTGGAGCGCCTGCGCAGCCTCAGTCGCTTTTCAGAGTTGGTGCTACCGGGCGACCACAAGTACTGGAAGCCTATGTCTGAGAACACTGTGAACACCATGCTCCGCAACGTCGGCTATGACACCAGCAAGGACGTGTGCGGCCACGGCTTCAGGACCATGGCCTGTAGCGCCCTACTGGAGTCCGGGTTATGGACCGACGCAGCCATCGAAAGACAAATGAGCCATAAGGAACGCAACCGCGTGCGCGCCGCGTATATTCACAAAGCTGAATTTCTGGAGCAGCGCCGGCTGATCATGGCGTGGTGGAGCAACTACATCGATGCCAACCGTAGCGGACATGTAACGCCTCACGAATTCGCTCACCCCGTCGGCGACAACATTACCGCCCTACAAAATAGCCGTGGCGCATCCAAACGTGGGTAAGCCAATGAGATCACCGCAGTCCGCCCTTCCACGCGGGTCCATCCAAACAGGGCTGCAAAGCCGCCCTGTTTGGATGGACCTCACTTAAAAAATCCAAAGCCCACGCAACTGTCTGTGGAAAACCACTGATTTCCACCGGTGGATAATTTCATCCACAGCCGCAGAACTCCCGAAAATTGGAGTCTTGACCCGAATTATCCACAGGCGTAGAAAAGATCGGGCAAAGCGCTGTCGTCGACAGCAACCCAGGTAGCCAGAACCTTTAAGGCTACGCCACACCGTGGTGGTTCTCCCAAAGTGCGATTAGCGTCCGGCGGCTCGCACAGTCACAGTGATGTGATGGATGCCTACTTTTACCAGTGTGCCCACTGCGGCAATTCATCCCCTTTCATGGCTGCGCTGCAGCAACCTATCCGCGTGGCCATTTCCTTGCGCCAACCTGCGCCCGTCTCTTTCTCCCGGAAAGAGACGGGCGCTCCTACCACTGCTGCAGCCCACCTCGTACCAGGCTTTGCGGCATTCCCCCTCGTGACAATCGGCGCGACAAACACCGAAGTCACCAGCAACAGCGATGCAGATGATGGTGCCGCAGCCCAGGGAATGGACTGCACCTGACTGACAGTCAGGTATGCCCCGGTCATCGCATAGCTGCCTTCACCCGACTCAGGATCTCGCGGCGCCGGTCTCGTCAGCCAGCGTAGCCTCCACCCGCCCACTTCTTCGGAAGTGTTCAGGAGACCAGATCATGAGATGCCCAAGCTCCCGGCCGTAAGGAGCCGCCAGTCCCGCGTAAGTGGACAACCCTCACAGGTCGCAGGGGCCTTGATCCCTGATAACACTCAACATTCTTGGCGGGATGACGTGGGGAAAAGCTTCAACGTTTTGGCTTCGAGAGGAATTTGATCATGGCACTGGTGGGTCGACGGGATGGACGCAATTTTGGCTATGGACGGCAACTGAGTTATGCCGGGCCACAGGCATTGAAAGATCTGTTTGGCGGCGGGCATTACGGCACCGTCAAAGCACACAGTGAGCGCTGGCAGGCGTTTGTGCGCTGGTGTCGCTCGCAGGATGGGCCAGGGTTTAACGATGCGCGGCAGATTAATTGGCAGACCTTGCTGGACTACGCCAAACATCTGCGTCAACAAGTTGAACAAGGTGAGCTAGCCATCGCCACTGCGCAAAACCGGTTGTCCAGTGTGAATCGGACCATGGCTGCGCTTCGCGGTGATCAATATGTGAAAGTGCCGAGCCCGAGTAAGGCGCTGGGAATGCGGCGCACCAGTGTTCGTCATTCAGTGCCGCAAGGCCAAGACCGCGAACAGTTGAAGCGGATCGTAGAGGTGCTTTGCGAACACCAGCAGCCGCGCGCCGCGGCCATCGCTCAGTTAGCGCGAGTCACCGGTATGCGCTTGCGCGAGGCGATTTTGGCCGACCTTCCCCGTCTAAAACGTGAAGCCAAGCAATTCGGCAAGATCAACATCCAGGACGGCACCAAAGGTGGCCGTTCAGGCGCGTCAGCACCTCGTTGGATTACGGTAGATGGTCATATTCGTGACGCACTGAGGTTTGCCGAAAAGGTCTCGCCCGACGATAGCCGCAACCTGCTTGCACCGAACGAACGCTACCTCGATTTCTTGCAGGGAATCGTCCGCCCCGCACGGGACATCCTCCATAAGCACAACCTCAAAGGCTTCCACGAATTGCGGGCAGCCTATGCGTGCGAACGCTATGAGCAAATCACCCACCATCCCGCCCCCATCAACGGTGGTCATTGCTATCAACTCGACCGACGCCTAGATCAGGATGCCCGAGTACAAATCAGCTATGAGCTGGGGCACAACCGTATCGTCGTGGTGGCCGCTTACATTGGTGGTCGAGCATGAGCACGGCATTCGATATGGATCTGTTCCTGGCGGGCGTCCTGACCGGGTCGCATACCACGCGCCAACGCCACCTACGTCAGGCGAAGGCTATCCAAACAGCGATCGCTGAGCGCTGGCAACGCGACAATCCATGGACTTGGCAGAGAAAACACCTTGCGTGGTTTTTGAATCACCACCTAAACCAGCACGCTGAATCGACACGCTATTACTATTTGCTGACCATGCAATTACTCACTCATCGTTTAGGAAAACCCTGGCAGTTCAACCGCTAAACGAAGGTCAGAAAACGGCCAAAAGCAGACCGTCCTGCATGGCGCTAAGGCATAAAGCGAACAAAAGCTTCATCAATAAATTGTCGGGAAACCGACCGATTATTAAGCCGCCATAAGAGTGACGGGTAATTATTACGATGCCACTCTGCTTTAAGGGCTGAAAAATACCTTTTTTTGATTTGGGGTTTTGAACCTACTATCTAATGATGACAGAAGCAGCTTAGGTATTTGAGTCCAATTCTCACCGAATACAGAAAAAAGTATATCACTAATAAATTCATCTACTTCGTATGAGATCTTAATGATTTCCATGGCCACATTTTTCGGATCTACCACATCTGCCAATATGTTAACTAGAGGCATGGTGCTCAAACTTTGAGAGTGTATATGCGCTGATAATATCCGATAGGGGTCTTGTTCGACCCGAGTTTTAATATCTTTTAATGTGCCAAATCTGGACCCGAATGACTCATAGTGTTTTAGAAGATAATCCAAAATTTCTTTTTTTAGTTTGAATCCGTCGCTTCTTGAGTTGACGTATTCCCACTCTACCGGATGATCTTTAAAATAAAGCCAACCAAAAATAAGATCAATTTCGGTTCTCATTGCTAGAAGTGCCGGTCTTATTAATCCAAGCGCAGCACATGCAGCAGACTCCCGAAGAGAGGAAACTGCTCCATCCAACAACTCGTCAGCTGTTCCCGTCTTAAGGTTATTAAGATACGCAATCCAAGCAATGAAGAGCTTAGAGTTTCCGTCAACGCCCTTAACGATTGGGACCCCATGATCTGCTGAAAATTTCTGAACGCTCGCTAATAAATCGTCAATCTGTTTGGCTACTGGCATTTTTTTCCTTTAACACCCAATCTTGTTGATCAGAATTGAAATGAGCTGATTGGTTTCTGAATTTTGTCGCGACATGCAACAGCTCTGATTCTGTTAGTTTTCTACTTAATGATCGGACCCACGATGCTATTCCTGCTTTAGGATTAGGGGCACTAAAATTTCTATCAGGAAAAGTTTCCATCAAGATTTGGTTAACCATTTCAAGGCTTTCCTTAACAGTTAAGTCTGACCCGCTCATTATCAGATTTATTGCCTTGGATTGCGCATCCATTTTCATATCGTGGGTGGGTGCCTGTTTTTTTCTGTAATAGGTTCCGGAACCACTTCCCGGGACTCCCCATTGTTTAAGTTGTTTCTCGTATTCAATAGCTATTTTTTGAGGGGATTTTTTACTAATCTCCCAAATCAATTCCTCAACCCTGTCAGGCGTGAGTCCTGCGCCCGCCATAAGTAGATAAAAGCTTTGCAGATCACTTTTCATCAATGCCACCCTAGCGGCCCCTTTAGTTCTGTAATGATTTGGTCAAAATTTGCTTTTAAGGTATTCACATAAGGAGCTTTTTTGTCAGTTGCAGAACCCACCTTACCTTCTTTAGCACCAAGCAGACTTGAGAATCTAAATGCTGTAGGTAGCGTGACTGGCCCAAACTTTGAATTTGCCCTTAATGTACTTTCAAAGCTTGGATCAATAGAGTTTCCTGGGCCGCTATTTATTAATACGATTTGTTTTGGTTTGGACACAATGGACGGCACCCCAGCGACAAATTCATCTAGCATTTCTAGCCCTAGCATGGAATATCTATCGGGCCGAACTGGAATCAGCAAGTGAGTAGATGCTATCAACGCACAGAGCGTCATAAAAGAGCTGCTTGGATTACAGTCTATACATATTAGATCGTAATGCTCTTTTGCTTGTTCGACAAATTCGAGAAAACGTTTCTGGGCTGGCTGCAGTATCTTAGGATTGTCTACAAGCGTATACTTAGTCATCCTAAAGTCGCCAGCAACCAACCCCAATGCTGTTTTTTGATCTTTAACCCACCACCTCAATTGTTTCTCAATATCATTTGCTAGAGGGGGTGGCCCCATGTTTTTTGTTACGCTGAACAGCGATGAAGCGGAGGGTGGTTCCATTACCGAAAAAATGGTTTTGTCCTCCTCTCTAAATTTTTTATATTCCCTCTGCGTCATCAACGTTTGCGTTAAGTTGAACTGCGGATCAAAATCTATTAACAAAACAGATTTGTTGAATGTAAGCATGTGACGGAAAAGATGTGCGCTAATTGTGGTTTTTCCTACTCCGCCTTTCATATTCAATACAGAGACGACACGTGCGCTTTCCTTTTTTCTTTTTGAATCCATTCGCTGCTTTCTCCAGTCCAAGATTTCAAAATTGAGCTTCTGAGTAGAGCACGATGCTACAGTTGTAGCAATGACACCGATTCTGCCATTCCAACCGGCGGCTGCGAGCCCGCTCTTCCTATCGTGAAACGCATAGACTGGCCGATTTCAGCTTACCGCCACTGGCTACGATTAGTTGACTTAAGTCTGTCGAGACAGAACCTCTAGCTCAAAACGGTATCTAGAGGCTCTTACCAAGGATGCGAACTGCTTCGGCAATGCTTCGATTGATAGAGTTGATAACTATGAACATCATTCTCGGCAGTGTTGGTAGGCTCTCGAGCATTTCTTCAAAAGTCGGCTCACGACGAGACGCCGTTCTGATAATCTCGCGAAGCTGGCTCACATTTGGGTCGATAGAAATTTCCTCGTCCAATGCTCGAATCTTCTCAGCACTTTCTGATGCATTTGATAATGCGTTTCGCAAATTATCGTTTTTTGCTAGCTCCTCAAGTACCTGGCGTTCGTGGTGCGAATACTGCTCCTTTAAGAACAGCGCAAGGCTAGCTTTTTTGACAAGGAGTTCCATCGCTTTCTTTTTGATGGCTAATTCGTCGATCTCTTGTACGGTTTGGGCGCGTGCAGACTGAAGTTTATCAAGCTGCTCGGCAGTCGCCACCATCGATTTCAGTGTTTCAATTTCAACACTTTTGAGGTCCGACTGAGTAATTGCAGGACGCGTAAGGGCCAGGAGCCCTGCAACCGATGCAAGCCCGCCTACGATACCTGCGTATGCAAAGTAGTCGTCTCTGGTCACGACTCCGAATCTGGTGGCAATCCATCCGCCAATGAAGTAAACGATGCACGCTAAAATTATTGCCGCGTAAGCCTTTCGCAAAATGCGCCCCTTATTTTATTTGCTAGCACTTTAGACCTAGCAGTGAGCGAAGCCTAACGTCCACGACTTGGTTTGCTAAATCGCCCCCAATATTGTGGCTCCGCCGAATGTGTCCTGTTGGCCGATAGCGGATTTTAATGACTGGCGCTTTCGGCCAAAGGCGGTCAGTCGACAGAAATGAAAACTAAAGGGTTCTCCGGTCAGGAATGATAAATTTTCAGCTTGATTATAGGCCTAAGCTTTTCTTAAGAAGTTCGCCGAAAATAGGCCAGATAACGGGCTGAACTGAACTCCATGCAGGTCCGCATACTTTTTCAAGTAAGCTCTTAGCCTCCTTCCCATCACCTTCGTTCGCCGACTCGATGGCCAAGGTCAAGTCTTTGCGTTCATCCAAAGAAATCGACTGCCCCTGGCTTTCAAGTATGGCTATCAGTTTCATTAAAATGTCACCATCAGCACCGGAGGTGGAGTCCATCCTTTGCGCAACGTTATTGCCTGCGGCAAGTTGTAAGTTAGAAAACTGCCCACCGGAAATGTGCACATTATTAATGAATCGCTGAACACTGCTTGGTCGATTGGGAGAAAGCCTGGAAGTTTTGTATCCCAGCGCAGTCAACCCTGCATATTCTCGCTTGCTGTATCCACCAATCAGTACCACGCTGCTGTTAGGGTTATTCTCAAAAACTGCATATGGACCTGTTCTAATCAGCTTTTTCTTTTCAAGATCCGAAAAGGCAATGTCAAAGTCGACCTTTGTAATATCCCCACCAACACATATGGCGGCAGTGAGAGCAGATACTTGAGGACCTTCATATCCCCGACTCAAATCATCAGCGTTTAGCGTGCGCTCGGAAAAATCAGCTAAAAGTGCACCGAGAATTTGTTTTTCAGCTTCATCTAGACCGACGGCCATACTCATTTCCCTTATGTAGAATTCAGTAGATCCAGGCTTAAGTCGCGCTATTGGAGCCTCCGAAGCGCTACGGTAATCTCTTGCTCAGATTACGGAGTCGTAAGCAGTGTGTCCACAATCTACCTATTGCCGCAGTTTAGCGCCATCCATAAAGATAGGATGCGAATCCTCCCAGTTTCTATGGACACATTTGAGCGTCAGCTATTGGCCGTCTGCTGCCTGTCGCCACGGCAGCTTTTGGCGGATTCCTACCTATTCTCGACGGAGGGGATGATCAACAACGTTCGAATTCGGGAGGTTTACCATTCCGTATGCGGCTCTGAATTACTTGCAGACCGACAACGTGCTGACATCTAAAAAATCCCGCGTTCGATTCCACCGAACGCCATAACTAGCTGATTTGTTTATAGTTACTAGTTGGGGTACGCCGAATTTTCCAGCGAACTCCAGATGCCCGAAAAACCTACTCTCGCCGAAACATACCGTTCGTCTGGTGCCGGCACCATACAAAACAAAGCCCCTGCAGAAATGCAGGGGCTTTGTTGTTTCCGGGGTTTGAAAAAGCGCTTTTAGTGTCCCGCGCTCTGACCACCGTCCACGTGCAGGATTTCGCCGGTAACGAACTTGGCGCCATCCAGATACACGACCGCCTGCGCAATATCATCGATCTCACCCATGTGCCCGACCGGGTGCAGATTGCCCAGCGCGGCATGGGTTTCTTCGCCGTGCATCGGGGTCTTGATGATGCCGGGGCTGACTGCGTTCACCCGAATCCCGCGCTTGGCGTATTCGATGGCCAGGGATTTGGTTGCCGCGTTGAGGCCGCCCTTGGTCAGCGAAGCCAGCACCGATGGCACGCCGTCGATGGCGTGGTCCACCAGGCTGGTGGTGATGTTGACGACGTGGCCGCGGCCCTGTTTTTCCATCTCGGCGATGGCGAGTTGGGTGATGTAGAAGAAGCCATTGACGTTCACCGACAACACATTGGCGTAGTCTTCTGCGGTGTACTCGGTGAACGGCTTGGCGATGAAGATCCCGGCGTTGTTGACCAAGGTGTCGATGCGACCGAAACGGGACATCGCTTCACGGATGACGCGCTGGGCGGTTTCCGGCTCGCCGATGTCACCGGCCACGGTGAGAATGTCCGGATCGGTGGACGGTTTGATCGAACGCGAAGTGGCGACGATCCGGTAACCGAGTTCACGAAAGGCTTTGACCATACCGTCGCCGAGACCTTGGGATGCGCCGGTGATTACGATGACTTTTTTCGAAATGCTCATGATGAAGACCTCTGACAATAAAAAGTGGGGTAGAAATCTGTAATCAGGCTTCGGCCGGGGCGTTCGCCATTTGTCGCAACATCTGTTCGTAGTACTCGACCGATTGCGAACCGGACACCAGGTGGCGACCGTTCAGCACCAAGGCCGGGACCGAGTTGATGCCGTGCTGGCGGTAATACATTTCAAGTTCACGCACTTCGCTGGCGAATGCGTCGGACGCCAGCACCTCTCTCGCCCCTGTCGCATCCAGCCCCGCTTCAGTCGCCAGACGCACCAGCGTCGAGTGATCACTCGGGTTCTGGCCTTCGCTGAAGTAAGCCTGTAGCAGCACCTTCTTCAGCTCGACCTGCCGGCCTTCCTGCAACGCCCACAGCAACAAACGGTGCGCATCGAAGGTGTTGTAGAAGTGCGTGCGCTTCTCCAGATCGAACTTGAAGCCAATGGCCTCGCCGCGAGCGATTTGCATGGCCTTGCCGGCGGCGACGTCGTCGGCCGTTCTCCCGTACTTGCGCATCAAGTGCTCGACCGCTTGCTCACCTTCGGCCGGCATATCCGGGTTCAACTCGAACGGCTTGTAGGTCAGCTCGACCGAGACGTCCCCGGCCACGTTCTCGATCGCTTGCTCCAGCGCCGTCGCCCCCAGTGCGCACCAGGGGCACACCACATCGGAAATGAAATCGATGGTGACGGAGGACGTCATGACTGCCCCTCCGCCTCGGCCAGCTGCTTGCGGTACTGGGTGGTGGTGATGCCGGCGTAACCCCAGTTATCGGTATCGACTTCCTCGATCACGATGTGGGTCAGGTCAGGGCGTTTGTTGAGGACGCGCTCCAGTGTTTCAGTGATCTCGGCAATCACCTGAGCTTTCTGCTCAGTGGTAACGCCATCGCGGGTGATGCGTACGGTTACGAAAGGCATGAGGGAAACTCCAGTGACCTTCCCGTCGGAATGATGGGAGAGGCGTTGGAGCTGAATGTATGGGGTTGGCGGGAGGGGATAAAGGTGGGGGCGGGAACTTCATTCGTTACGTGGCGTAATGAATTAAAGAGAAAGCATGCAAAGTACTGGCGCCCATCGAGAAACCTGCCGACTTTCTCAATTTCGGCGATGTGTTGAGAATGGAGTTTGCCTTCTTAGCTAAATCGCTTGAAGGTCACGCAATGCCTCAGGATGCTGACTCGCCACACGCAATAGTGTCTGCGCCGCTCCCGTCGGTTGCCGCCGCCCCTGCTCCCAATCCTGCAACGTTCGCAAACTGACTCCAATCAGCTTGGCGAATGCACTTTGAGATACACCGACTTTTGCCCGCGCTTCAGCTGCCGCAGACAACGGCACCTCAGTCACACGAGCGGCTTTGCCTGCTTTCATTTGACGCACAGAGTCCAGCAAGTCCTGCTGGAATTGCTCCAGTTCATTGACCATTGCTGATTTCCTCCTTCAGTTGCTTGAGGAAGGCTGCGGGTAAATTGTCGAACTTCGCCTTGGTGTAGGCGATTAACAACCAGATTGAGCCTTCAGAAAGCGTGTTGTAGTAAATGACACGGGTACCGCCTCGTTTGCCCATCCCGCTTCGGGACCAACGAACCTTGCGTAGACCACCGCTGCCAGGAACCACGTCGCCAGCCAACGGATTAGCCGCCAGCCAGGTAATGAATTCATGACGTTCGCCATCGTCCCAGATGGATTCAGCATAACGCTTGAAAATTTCGGTTTCGATAATCGTGAACATGGACCCGACTATACGGCATTGCCGTATATTCGAGCAATCGATTTGAAGTGCTAAGACGTGTCGCAATTTTCCACTTTTTGCGACACGTCTTCCGAACATGTCGCCGCGGACGACACGTTCGAAAGACGTGTTACCGAAATCGAGTTTCGGCGACATGAGTACATCAAAAGCAAAAAAAGCCCCGAACCAGTCGGGACTTCTTCTTTTTTCTCAGCCTTGCATCAGGCCTCGAAACCACAACCCATCATCAAAAGACGTTGATCGGGTAATCCACAAACACACGCACTTCGTTGCCGCTGACGTTGTATTCGCTCGACTTCTGCGACACGCGCAGGACCGAGCTGCGCAGTTTCACGCTGAGGTCTTTGGCCGGGCCGCTTTGCACGACGTATTTGATCTGGTTGAAGATCTCGCGCTCGGTGCCGCCTTCGCTGGTGGACGTGGTGATGTTGTCACCGCGCACGTAGGCCACGTTGTAGCTCAGGCCCGGTACACCGAAGGTGCTGAAGTCCAGGCCGTAGCCCAGTTGCCAGCTGCGTTCGTCTTCGGCGTTGAAGTCGGACCAGTAGGAGTTCGCCAGGTAGATGGTGTTGCCGCCGTCGCCGATGCGACCCTGGTCTTTCTGGTAGCCGCCGTAGGCGTAGCCCAGGTTGCTGTCGCCGGTGCTGCGCTGGTGCGCGAGGGTGAACGAGTGCGGGCCGGTGATGAAGGTGGCCGCCAGGCTCCAGATCTTGTTGTCGTCGCCGGTGATACCGTTTTCGCGGACGTAGGAATCTTCCAGCTTGGTGCGGTAGCCGTTGAAGTCCAGAGTCAGGGACTGATCCTTGTCGATCGGGAACACGTAGTTGGCGTTCACGTATTGTTTCTTCAGCACGTCTTCGACGTCGGAAGCGTACAGCGCGGCCTTGAATTGCTCGGTGAACTGGTAGCTACCGCCCAATACGTTGATCGACTTCAAGCCACCGCTGTCATGGCCTTCGGCGCTTTTGCGCGATTCGGCGGTGAAGCGACCCGCGTCCAGTTGCAGGCCGTTGATCTCTTTGGAGGTAATCAAGGTGCCGGTGTAGCTTTCCGGCAGCAGGCGCGAGTTGTCGTAGTTCAGCACCGGCAGGGCCGGCATCTGGTCGCCGTAGGTCAGGGTGGTGCTGGACAGGCGGAACTTGATTGCTGCGCCGCCCTTGGACAGGTCGTCCGCGGGCTGGCCGCTGTCGCCCTTTTTGAAGAAATCGATGCCTTGCGCGCCGCTACGGTCTTCGCTGCGCTCCAGGTTCAGTGCGTACAGCCCGAAAGCATCCACACCCACACCCACGGTGCCTTGGGTGAAGCCGGACGAGAACGTGCCGATGGCGGCCTGGCCCCACTCGGATTTATCCGGGTTGCCGTCTTTGAAGTCACGGTTCATATAGGCGTTGCGCAGCAGCACTTTGAGGCTGCTGTCTTCAACAAAACCCTTGGATTCGGCCTGGTCGTTCGCCATGGCCTGTGTCGCACTCAACATCCCCAGAGCGATCAGGCTGATTCGCTTGTTCAACATTTTGTTCTTTTCCTTAATTCCGGTTGATACGCGCTGTGTTGAACGGCCGAAACGGCGCTATCGCGCTCTTATTTCATGACAAAAACAAAAAGGCCCGCCCACGATTTCTCGCGGCGGGCCTTCTTATAATTTTTGATCGTGGCGGTCGGCCACAGGCGTTGGGCCGAATCGTAGCCGCGCCCTCAACGATGTGTCAATTTCATGAATCGTCTAAAAACAAGCGAAAATCGTCTAAGAAATTGCTTTACGCGGCAGGAATATTCAATCAGCGCAGCCTTCGAGGCCACAGGCTGCTGCGGAAATGGATGATCCCTGATCGGGCAGCGACTGACCCAGCCACTGCGCAAATGCCTGGGGTTTGCCCAGCCATGGCCCGATATCGATCAGGGTGAATTGGTCATTGTGCTCAAGTGCCAGGGTCGGAAAGCCCTGCCCGCCGACCTTGGCCAAAAGAGCCCGGCTGTTCTTGATATGGCCTTCGGTGTCGGCCGCCCTGAAGGCTTTTTCGAAGGCTTCGCGGTCCAGCCCCATGCCGTGGGCAAGTTCAAACAGTACCGACTCGTCGGCGATGCGGGCCCCCTCCACGTAGTGAGCACTTTGCAAACGCCCCAGCAACTCCAGCCCGCGACCGGTCATTTGCTCGGCAGCCAGCACCGCAGCGATAGGTGGCGCCGAGTCAAACACGGCGGTGTGATCACGCAGCAAACCTTCGAAATAGGCTTCACCGAACGGCTGCCCGCTGTATTCAGCGATGCGCCGGTCGTGAGGCATGACGTAATTGCGCAGTTGTGGCGAAACCTTTTGCCGATTGGCCCCCGTCATCATGCCGCCGCCGTGGGCAATCACGGGCAGCACAGCTTGGGCGGCCTGCACCAGCGGTTTGGCGCCGTAGCACCAACCGCACAAGGGGTCGTAGATGTAATGCAGGATCATGGGAAAGCTCCGACAGAAATTCAGGAAAATTCGATGTCGGCAGGTTAGTGCCGCAGCGGCCCCGGAAAAACGCCGGATTGGCTTTCAGTTTGTTGCTTGAATCGGTCGAATGAATGCGTCGGCATTTTGTATTAATTCCGACACAATTCGAAACAATCAAATGAGACAAATTCTCAATAACAACTAACGACAGTAAATGACAAGCATTACTATCCGCGCCCTCCTACACGCTTCAATCTAAAATCCTACGGATGCGCTCTTCAATGCCTGCCCCTTTTCGTCTTGCGCCCTATAGCTTTGGGCTCTCTGCCTTGTTGTCTGCCGGTTTTTCCTACGCTGCACCGACCACCCTACCTGCCACATCGATCAGCGCCGAAGCTGAAGCCGACGACCCGCGCGTAACCCAAACCAGCACGGCAACCCGGACCGCCACACCGGTGCGCTACGTGCCACAAGCCATCGACTCGATCAAAACCTCGAACGTCATGGATTACGGCACCAACGATCTGGGCACGGCGCTCAGTGGTATCCCCAACGTCAGCAGCGGCGCCGACACTCGTTTCGACAGCCTGCGCATCCGCGGCTTCGACGCCAGCAACGACTTCTATCTTGATGGCATCCGCGACGACAGCCAGTACGTTCGCGACCTGCACAACATCGAACGCATCGACGTGTTAAAAGGCCCCGCCGCCGTGTTGTATGGCCGTGGCAGCCAGGGCGGCATCGTCAACCGGGTGAGCAAACTGCCTGAGTTCGGTCGCCGCTCGACCATTGAAGCCCAGGGCGGTAGTGAGGACTTGCGCAGCCTCTATGCCGACCTCAGCACCGACCCTTCCGAGAACATCAGCCTGCGCCTGAACATGGGCAACATGGACGAGAACAGTTTCCGCGATGGCGTAAGTGGCAATCGTCAGTTGTTCGCGCCCTCGATCAGCTGGCAGCTGACCCCCGACCTGAACTGGTTGGTGCAGTACGAATACAGTCGCTATAACCGAACGCCGGATCGCGGCATTCCCGGTGTAAACGGTCGCCCGGCAGACGTGGGACGCGATACGACCTACGGCAGCGAAAACGATTTCATCGACGATAAAGCGCAATCCCTGCGCTCGAAACTCACTTATGAACTGAGTGACAACTGGCAACTGCGCCAGACCCTGGGTGTGTTCAAGCTAAACAGTGATTTCGACAATACCTACCTGAGCGGCTACGTCCCGGCCACCAACAAGGTCACGCGCCAGCACTGGCAGCAGGACCTGAACACTCGAAACATCTACAACAACGTCGAGCTGGAAGGCGGCTTCGATACCTTCGGCCTGGAGCACCGCCTGCTCACCGGCATCGAAATCGGCAGCCAGCGCCGCGACCCCCTGTTGTACACCGCCGCCACTTCCGGACCGGGCAGTTCATCGGTGCCGGCGCTGGACCTGTACAACCCCGACCGCAACTTGCGTCATACCGGGCGCATGGTGGTGTCGAGCAATACCCACACTGAGGTCGAGAGCCGCGCGGTGTATGTACAGGATCAATTGCGCCTGAACGATCAA
Organism: Pseudomonas sp. KH_046_1; assembly: GCF_057839025.1. Lineage (NCBI taxonomy): Bacteria > Pseudomonadati > Pseudomonadota > Gammaproteobacteria > Pseudomonadales > Pseudomonadaceae > Pseudomonas > Pseudomonas sp. KH_046_1. The sequence goes on along the minus strand of NZ_CM174481.1, from coordinate 281,560 downwards.
TGGCAATTTCTCGCCGGCCTGCGCTACGACACGTTCGATATCGAGTCGAAGAACAAAGTGCGCAACATTTCCAAAGACAGTGACAGCCATAGCACCAGCCCCCGCGTTGGCGTGGTCTGGACGCCGCTGCAAAATCACTCCTTCTACGCCTCCTGGAGCAAGACGTTCTCACCGGCCGGCGGTGGCTTGATCGGCATCACCCCGGGCGCGGCGGGCAACAGTAATGACCTGAGCCCCGAGCTGACCAAGCAGAAGGAAATCGGGGTCAAGAGTGACTGGCTCGATGATCGCCTGAGCACCACGCTGGCCATCTATGAGCTGGAGCTCTACAACCGCCGCACCAGCGACCCGAACAACCCGACCATTACCCTGCTTTCAGGTCTGCAACGCTCTCGCGGGATCGAGTTGACCGCCGCCGGCAAGATTACCGGCAACTGGTACATGCGCGGTGGCGTGGGTCTGCAGGACGCAACCATCGAAAAGGACAACAACGGCCTGGAAGGCAAACGCATCAACAACGTGGCCAAGCATAACGGCAGCCTGTTCCTGACCTGGAAACCGGAAATGGGCTGGTACGCCGAAACCGGCTTGACCCTGGTCGGCGACCGTTACGCCGACAACCTCAACACCACCGTGTTACCGGGTTATGGCCGCTGGGACGCCTTGGCGGGCTTCCGTCAGAAGGATTGGGATTTGCGCGCAGCGCTGAACAATATCAGCGACAAGACGTATTACGAGTCGGCGACCAGTGCCTTCCAGATCCAGCCGGGGGCACCGCGTAGCCTGGTGGTGACGGGTACCTATAGTTTCTAAGCACCACTTATCCCGGTGTGAACCAATAACACTGGTTCACACCATTCCCTTGTGGGAGCGAGCTTGCTCGCGATAGCGGTGGGTCAGTCAATATAAATGCTGACTGGTCGGGCGCCATCGCGAGCAGGCTCGCTCCCACAGAGGATCGCGGTGATTGCATGAACCTGCGCAAAAAAAAGCGCTGCCATCCCGGCAGCGCTTTTTTTGTTCAATCCGTTGTTGTTCTTCTTATCCTTCCATCACATCCCACAACGCATCCAGTTCCGCCTCGCTGAATAAACCAGCAGGGTAACGCTCGATCATCGTCCGGCGCGGATCAGTTTCGCTGATCTGACGCATTCCATTGGACTTGAACCAGTGCGCCAGGATCTGGAGCGATTCGCTATTTACTGCCAGGGGATGCAACGCCTTGTCGCTCACTACGTTCACTTCGGCGTTCATTTCAGCGCTCTCTCCCGGTTTGTGAGCGGCTAACTTATCCAAGGTTTATGACAGAACATCGAAGTCCTCCCCACCCCGAGTTACAACAGCAGAGATACAAGAGCTGTGCCAAGGTTTCTGAAGTGTGGCCAAGCGGATACAAAAAAGCCCGCAGGCCTGTAGGGCCGCGGGCTCCGTGCAACGCTGGTGGCTGATCGACAGCCTGAGGAATTTCGCAATCAACTCAAGCTGTTACGACCTCACTCACTCCTTGTGCGGCGCGGGTTGTTGCTGGGTAAGGCAGTGAATATTGCCGCCCCCCAGTAACAGTTCGCGACCAGGCACCATCACCACTTCATGCTGCGGGAACAGGTTCTGCAGGATCTCTTTCGCCGGGCCATCCTGCGGGTCGTCAAAGCTCGGCGCGATGATGCCGCCGTTGACGATCAGGAAGTTCACGTAGGAACCGGCCAGACGAACAGTAGGATTACGCTCCTGCGTACCATCGACCGGATCGACACCGGCGCACTCTTGCTCGGTCGCAAACAGCGGACCCGGGATCGGCATCTTGTGCACTGTGAATGGGCGGCCCTTGGCGTCGGTGCTGTTTTGCAGCACGTTCATTGCCGCCTGGCAGCGCGGGTAGTTCGGGTCCTGCGGATCATCGGTCCAGGCCAGCAGCACTTCACCCGGACGCACGTAGCAGCAGAAGTTATCCACATGGCCATCGGTTTCGTCGTTGAACAAGCCATCCGGCAGCCAGATGATTTTATCCACAGCCAGGTTCGCACTCAGCACCGCTTCGATTTCTGCGCGATTCATGTGCGGGTTGCGATTGCGGTTGAGCAGGCATTCTTCGGTGGTGATCAAGGTACCTTCGCCGTCGACGTGAATCGAACCGCCTTCCAGCACGAAGCCTTCGGTGCGGTAGCGCGGGCTGCGCTCGATCTCGAGGATCTTGCCGCCGACCTGCGAGTCACGGTTCCACGGCGAATACAGGCCGCCGTCGAAGCCGCCCCACGAGTTGAAGTCCCAGTTCACGCCACGGACTTCACCCTTGTTATTGATGACAAAGGTCGGGCCGGTGTCGCGGACCCAGGCGTCGTCACTGGACATCTCCACCACACGAATATTCGGCACGTCGAGACGGGCACGGGCGTTTTCGTACTGGCCGGCGGAAACCGCCACGGTTACCGGTTCGAAACGGGCGATGGCCTTGGCCACTGCCACGTGGGCGGCTTGTGCCGGTTTGCCCCCCAGGCGCCAGTTGTCCGGGCGCTCGGGCCAGATCATCCAGGTCTGGGTTTGGGGTGCCCATTCGGCTGGCATGTAGAAGCCGTCGGCGCGAGGGGTGCTGTTCAACGTGGTCATGGCTCAGGACTCCGGAGTGACTTTGATACCTGACAGAAATGGAAGCGTATGGGTACACGCCGTGGACTGGCCACTTTATATCCGATAAATATCGGCTTTTAAAGCACCTTACATCCACAGTTACAAAAGCAGCGGATAAAAAGCCGATATCAATCGAACTAAGACTACCACCCCTGTGGGAGCGAGCTTGCTCGCGATGAGGCCATTTCAGTCACAGTTTTTTCGACTGAAAAACCGCTATCGCGAGCAGGCTCACTCCCACAGGGGGGATGTGTTTACAGCCCTTCCGCGAGCACCTTCGACAGCATGTCCACGAAGAAATCCACGCTCTGGCGCGAAGTGACCATCGGCGGCTTGATCTTGAGGATGTTCAGGTAATCGCCGGTCGGCTGCATGAATATCCCCAGCTCGCGCAAGCGATCGCACAGTGCGGTGGTTTCTTCGGTGGCCGGCTCCAGGGTTTCGCGGTTGCGGATCAGTTCGACGCCCAGGTAGAAGCCGGAACCGTGCACCGCGCCCACTAACGGATGAATATCGATCAACGCTTCGAGACGATTCTTGAAGTGCCCGCCAACGACCTGGGCGTTCTCCCAGAGTTTTTCCTCTTGCATCACATCCAGCACGGCCATGCCGACCTGGCAACTGACCGGGCTGCCACCGGCGGACGAGAAGAAGTAACCCTCGACCTCCAGCGCCTCGGCGATTTCCCGGCGGGTGATGACCGCGCCCAGTGGCTGGCCGTTGCCCATGCCCTTGGCCATGGTGATGATGTCCGGTACCACACCCTGCTCTTCGAAGCCCCAGAAGAAATCGCCCATGCGCCCGTAGCCGACTTGCACTTCGTCGGCGATGCACACGCCGCCCCTGGCCCGGACCATGGCATAGACTTGTTTCAAATAACCTGGTGGCAGCGAGATACCGCCGGCATTGCCGTACACCGGTTCGCAAATGAATCCGGCCAGTTGGCGTTTCTGCTCGGCGATTTTCGCCAGGTTGTGTTCGACGCTGCGCACATAATCCGGCGCGCTGTCGGGGCCGCGGAATTCACCGCGATAGGTGTTTGGCGCGGTCACCGGGTGCACCCAGTCCGGGCGGCTGCTCAACGCCTTGGGGTTGTCGGCGATCGAGGTCGACACCGAATCCGCGCCCACCGTCCAGCCGTGATAGGCCTCCAGCACGCTGAGCATGTCGCGGCCGCCGCTGTAGGCCCACGCCAGGCGGATCGCCAGGTCGTTGGCCTCGCTGCCGCTGTTGACCAGGAACACCCGGTCCATGCCGTCAGGGGACAGCTTCAGCAAACGTTCGGAGAACTCGGCCACGGCTGCGTAGTTGAAGCGCGAGTTGGTGTTGAGCAACGACCACTGGCGGCTGGCGACGGCGGCCATGCGTGGATGGCCGTGGCCCAATACCGCGACGTTGTTGAGCATGTCGAGGTAGGAACGGCCCTGCATGTCGATCAAATGGTTGCGCCAGCCGCGTTCGATGCGCGGCGGATCAACGTAATAGTGTTTTTGCGTGCGGGCGAAGCTGGCATCGCGCCGGGCCAGCAGGGTCGGGCCGTCGAGCTCGGCTTCGGCATCACAGGCCAGCCCCAGCAACGCTGCCGGCGAAGGGCACAACGCTTGCCAGGCCGCCGCGCGCGAAGGTGTACAGAACAACGGCGCATTGATCGATGCGCCACGGCACAACTGCACGATCAATGGCCCGCTGACCGAACCCAGTACCTGGCCTTTGACCAGTGCCGCGCCGCTGTGCAGCGACGGCGTGACGCCCCAAAGCCGCACACTCAGTTGCGGGCCGTCCAGTTGCAGCACGCCCGCCGATGGGTGATGCACCACCCCGGCAAACGGCGCTTCGACCGTCGTGCTCAGCGGCACACGCAACTCGACGTGCAACGGGCAAGTGTCCGGCTCAGCAGCGCTGTCCGGGCGGGTGTGGGACAAGCGGTATTGCCCATAACGACTGGCCGCCAGACCATGTGCCGCGGCCGCTTCGTCCAGCAGGCGCTGATCGACGCCTTCCTGCTCCCAGTTCCCGGCCTCGAAATGCGGACTGAGCACACCCAGGTCGATCAGCGCGAACTCACGCCCCACCAGGCTCGGCAACAGCGGCGCGAAGCCTTCGCTGCCGATGGTGGGCAGGTTCTGGCCGACGGCGGTGAGGATCGCCGCCTCCATCAACGCCAACGGCACCGAAGTGGCCACACGGAAGATTTCCCATTCATGGACCAGGTTGTCGCGGCTGTAGGCATTGCCCGGATCGATGCTGACCTGCTGTTCGCCGCTGAGCACCAACACCGCCGCGCGGGCGACGATCAGCGGCCACAGCGCCAACAGTTCTTCGTGTTGCAACGGGTTGACCGCGTGATAGGCCTGGATTGCCGGCAAAATGCAGAACGGATCGCCCTCGCCATGATGCAGCAGCGCGGCGCAGGTCACCGACAGATCGGTAATGCGCCAGGTGCGCACCAGGTCGCCGAAATCGATCACGCCCTGCAGCTGCCAATGGCGCTGCGCATCACGCTGCCACACCACGTTGTCGTCAGTGATGTCCATGTGAATGGCCTGCACCGGCAGCTTGTCCTGCAGTGGCTGCAAATGCCGCTCGGCTTGTTCGGACGCTTCGACGATCAGTTTGCGCCGGGCTTCGTCCTTGATCACCGGTAGCAAGTGCGCGATCAGGGCGTGAGCATGGCGGGCGTCCCATTGCAGGGTTCGCACCAGCCCCGGATGGTCGAAATCCGCCAGGGCCAGGTCCATTTCACCGCACAGGCGCCCGAAGCCGGACACCACCGTCGGGTTGAAATGGCCGAGGCTCGTCAACGGCTGGCCTTCGATGTAGTCGAGCAGGCGAACGTGTACCGCCTGGCCATCAACGTCCAGCGACAGCAGGTCTGCACCGTTTTTCGCCGCGATAACACGCGGCACCTGTACATCGGGATGTTCGCCCAGATGCTTGAGCCCGGCATGTTGCGCCTGAAGCTCCAGTACCGAGTAGTCGCCACGGCAGATTTTCAGGACGAAACGTCCCCGCTCGCTGTCGACGCGGTAGTTCAGGTCTTGCTGGCTGCCAAGGGCCTGCAACCTGCCGCTGAACCCGTAATGTTCCTCCAGCAGCCCTAGCGCTTGCTCCGCAGACACCTGCGGGCTGGGCAAACTGGCGCGATGAATCAACGTGGCGAGCGGCATACAACGACCCCTGAAATTTTATTAGGCGCCTATATCGCCACTGGTTCGGGCGATACGCAACCCCCCGGGGCCGGCGCTGGTCGTTTGTCAGGGCGGTATTGAGCGTTTTATCCCTGCGTACTCGCCTCGATCAGCACTTTGCGCAAGAATGGCGGCCATCAAACGCCTGTTAATGGAGAAACACCATGAATGTAGTGACCACCGACCTGCCCGGTGTTCTGATCCTCGAACCCAAGGTCTTTGGTGACGAACGTGGTTTCTTCTACGAGAGCTTCAACGCCAGGGCTTTCAAAGAGGCCACCGGACTGGACACTGAATTCGTTCAAGACAACCACTCCCGTTCGCAGAAGGGCGTGCTGCGCGGTCTGCATTACCAACTGGAAAATACCCAGGGAAAACTGGTTCGCGTCACGGTCGGTGAAGTGCTGGATGTAGCCGTAGACATCCGCCGCAGCTCACCGCACTTCGGTAAATGGGTCGCTGTGCGCCTGTCTGCCGCCAATCATCGCCAGCTCTGGGTCCCGGAAGGCTTCGCCCACGGGTTCGTGGTCTTGAGCGAATTTGCCGAGTTCCTTTACAAAACCACCGACTACTACACGCCATCGGCCGAGCGCAGCATTCGCTGGGACGACCCGGACCTGGCCATCGACTGGCAACTGGAAGGCACGCCGCAACTGTCGGCGAAAGATCAGGCCGGGGTATTTTTCAAGGATGCCGACGTCTTTGCCTGAAAGGCCGGCTGAAGCTCGCCGATCAAGATGCAGCTGACCCAAGGCGGGCAAGCCTAGGCATAATGCGCCTGTACCCACAGGCGCATGCTGCTCATGAAACCGACTCTTCCCCCCAGACCCCGTTGGCGCAGCCTGGCCCTGCTGGCCCTGTGCCTGGCGCCGTTGCTGTGGCCGCTGGAGCATCTCGCCGAGCGTTACTACCGCAGCGAGCTGGCCAGTCAGAATCGTCAGACCCTCGACCTCTACGTCGCTAACCTGCTGGGTACCCTGCACCGCTATGAAGTGTTGCCGCAGATCCTCGGCGACCTGCCGGCCTTGCGTGCCGTGCTCGGTGCGCCGGACGATGGCGTCACCCAAGGCAACGCCAATCGCCTGCTGAAAAACATCGCCACCCAGACCGGTGCCGAGGTCATGTACCTGATGGACGCCACCGGCAAGACCCTGGCCGCTTCCAACTGGGACAAACACGACAGTTTCGTCGGGCGCAACTTTTCCTTCCGGCCGTATTTCAGCGAAGCCATGGCCGGGCGGCTCGGGCGCTTTTTCGGCCTGGGCACGACCTCCGCCAAGCGCGGTTACTTTTTCGCCGCCGGCGTGCGCAACGGCGAAAAAATCGTCGGCGTGCTGGTGGTCAAGGTCGACCTCGACCACACCGAAAGCCTGTGGGGCAAAACCCCGGAACAACTGCTGCTGACCGACCACAACGGCGTGGTCATTCTCACCTCGCGACCGGAGTGGCGATTCCGCTCGACCCGCCCGTTGAGCGAGGACGAAAGCAAAGCCATCACGGCGATCCAACCCTATCCAACCCGCGATCCAAAACCGCTGAAGCTCAATCCCAATGCCTGGCTGACCCAAACCCAGCAGATCGCCGAAACCGGCTGGGACGTCAGCATCCTCGCCCCGCGCACCTTGATCGATCGCCCGGTGCGCACGGTGGTGGCCATCGGTGGCGCAGCGTTGCTGGTGTTGATGCTGCTGCTTGGCCTGATGATGCAGCGCCGTCGCCATTACCTCGAACGCATCGCTTTCGAAGCCAAGGCCCGCCGCGAACTGGAAGGTCGGGTCGCCGAGCGCACCAGCGATCTCGAAGGCCTGAACCGGCGCCTGAAACAGGAAGTGCTGGAACGCGAACAGGCCCAGCAGGAGCTGGTCCGCGCCCAGGATGATCTGGTACAGGCCGGCAAATTGTCGGCACTGGGTACCATGTCGGCGAGCATCAGCCACGAACTCAATCAGCCGCTGGCAGCGATTCGCAGCTACGCGGAAAACGCCGAAGTGTTACTGGATCACCAGCGCACCGACGATGCCCGCGGCAACCTCAAGCTGATCAGCGAATTGACCGGTCGCATGGCCTCGATCATCGCTCACCTGCGCGCCTTTGCCCGGCGCGACCGGCATGCTCCGGAAAGCGTCGCCCTGCAACCGGCGTTGGACGATGCCCTGGCCTTGCTGGCCAAGCGTCGACGCAGCATGGAAGTCGAGCTGATCCGCGACTTGCCCGCCGCCACCCTGTGGGTCGAAGCCGGGGAAACCCGCCTGCGCCAGGTACTCGGCAATCTGTTGGCCAATGCCCTGGACGCCCTGACGGAAAAAGGCCCGCCACGAAAACTCTGGTTGAGTGCCCAATCCACGGCCGATGGCGTCAACCTGTACATTCGCGACAATGGTCCCGGCTTTTGCATGGAAGCCCTTGGGCGCGCCAGCGAGCCGTTCTACACCACCAAGACCCGCACCCAGGGTCTCGGTTTGGGGCTGGCGATTTGCGAAACCCTGATGCGCGCCTTCGGCGGTGAACTGTCGTTCGCCAATCACAAGGAGGGTGGCGCCCTGATTACCTTGAAGCTGCGCGCAGGCGCACCGGGCGTGAGCCTGCAACCGTCCGAGGACCGAAGTGCATGACCATCGACAACCGCATTCAGGTCGTGTTGATCGACGACGATCCCCACTTGCGCCAGGCCTTGAGCCAGACGCTGGATCTGGCCGGCCTGAAAATCCTGCCACTGGCCGAAGCCAAGGGCTTGGCCGCGCAATTTGAACGTGATTGGCCAGGAGTGGTGGTCAGCGACATCCGCATGCCCGGGATGGACGGCCTCGAACTGTTGACCGAACTGCACGCCCAGGACCCTGAGCTACCGGTGCTGTTGATCACCGGCCACGGCGATGTGCCGCTGGCGGTGCAGGCCATGCGCGCCGGGGCCTATGACTTCCTGGAAAAACCCTTCGCCAGCGACGCCCTGCTCGACAGCGTGCGCCGCGCATTGGCCCTGCGCCGTTTGGTGCTGGACAACCGCAGCCTGCGGTTGGCCTTGAGCGACCGCAACGAGCTGAGCACGCGGCTGGTTGGCCACTCACCTTCGATGCTGCGCTTGCGCGAGCAGATCGGTGCACTGGCGGCAACCAGGGCCGACGTGCTGATCCTCGGCGAAACCGGTGCTGGCAAAGAAGTCGTGGCCCGGGCGCTGCATGATTTGTCGAGTCGCCGTAACGGACCGTTCGTAGCCATCAACGCCGGTGCCCTGGCCGAATCAGTGGTCGAAAGCGAGTTGTTCGGCCACGAGCCCGGAGCCTTCACCGGCGCGCAGAAACGTCGCATCGGCAAGTTCGAATTCGCCAATGGCGGCACGCTGTTCCTCGATGAAATCGAAAGCATGAGCCTGGATGTGCAGGTCAAATTGCTGCGCTTGCTGCAAGAGCGGGTGGTCGAACGCCTGGGCGGCAATCAACTGATCCCGCTGGACATCCGCATCATCGCCGCCACCAAGGAAGACCTGCGTCAGGCGGCGGATCAAGGGCGTTTCCGTGCCGACCTGTATTACCGCCTCAACGTCGCGCCGCTACGGATTCCACCGCTGCGCGAACGGGGCGAAGATGCGCTGATGCTGTTCCAGCATTTTGCCGATGAAGCCAGTGCCCGCCACGGCTTGCCGACCCATGAACTGCAACCGGGACAACGTGCCTTGCTGCTGCGCCACACCTGGCCTGGCAACGTGCGCGAGCTGCAAAATGCCGCCGAGCGTTTTGCCCTCGGGCTGGAACTGGATCTCGACCACAGCACGCTGGATGGCGGCGCTGGCAACAGGGTCGAAGTCGTCAGCGGCGGTTTGAGCGAGCAAGTGGAGAACTTCGAAAAAACCCTCATCGCCGCCGAACTGGCACGCTCGCACAGCTCGGTGCGCAGCGTCGCCGAAGCCCTCGGCATTCCGCGCAAGACCCTGCACGACAAACTGCGCAAGCACGGTCTGAGTTTCACCGACAGTGGCGCCTCGGCCCACCCTGACGATCTCGACTGAGCTACCGTCCAATCATCCACTTCAAGCCAGAGGCCCCTGAATGAGCCGCGACAGTCGACAACTGGAATCCGTTCTTCATCACGACATTCCCCTCACCCGGGACATGGGCCTCAAAGTGCTCGACTGGCATGACCAGCAACTGCGCCTGTACTTGCCGCTGGAAGCCAACGTCAACCACAAGAGCACCATGTTCGGCGGCAGCCTGTATTGTGGCGCGGTCCTGGCCGGTTGGGGCTGGCTGCATTTGCGCCTCAAGGAAGAAGGCATTACCGACGGGCACATCGTGATTCAGGAGGGGCAGATCAGCTATCCGCTGCCGGTGACGGGGGATGCCAACGCCATTTGCCAGGCGCCGGACCCGGTGATCTGGAAGAAATTTTTGACCACCTTCCAGCGATACAGCCGAGCGCGGTTGACGCTGCATACGCGGGTCGTCAATGAAGGCCGTGATGAGGATGCGGTGAGGTTTGTCGGGCAGTACGTGTTGCACCGCTGAACTTCAGATCGGTAAGAAACCCTGTGGCGAGGGAGCTTGCTCCCGCTAGGCTACGCAGTAGCCGCTAGAAAGCATTGGGGCCGCTTCGCGACCCGACGGGAGCAAGCTCCCTCGCCACAAAAAGGTGTGAGTCTCAGGAGCGTGCCAGTTCCAGCAACTTCTGCCGCCAGGCCGCCTTCGCCGGCAATGCCAGAAAGAACGCGTTCAACAGCGACTCCCGCGCTGGATAGCTGAACGGCTCACCGCTCAACTCCAGCACCTCACCGCCTGCGCCTTCCAGCACACCTTGCGCCGCTGCCGTGTCCCACTGGGAAGTCGGTGCCAGGCGCGGATAGCAATCCGCCGCCCCTTCAGCCAGCAGGCAAAACTTCAACGAACTGCCGATATTGGCCAGTTGCAGCTCGCCAAGGCTGGCGCTCAGCCCGGTCAGCAAACGTTCCTGCTCCGGGCTCGAATGGCGACGGCTGGCCACTACGGTGAACGACTCGCCGGGCGCTAACGCATCACGCACCTTGATCGCCACGGGCGTACCACCTTTATCGCCGCGCCAGGCACCGAGGCCGGCGCCACCGACATAGAAGCGCCCGTTGGTCGGCATCGACACCACGCCGAACACCACCCGACCGTTTTCGATCAGCGCGATGTTGACGGTGAACTCTTCGCTGCCGTTGATGAATTCCTTCGTGCCATCCAGCGGATCGACCAGCCACCAGCGCTGCCATCCGGCCCGCACGCTTTGGGGAATGTTGGCGTCCTCTTCGGAGAGCACCGGGATGCTCGGATCGAGCGCCGTCAGCCCGGCCAGAATCAGGTGGTGCGCAGCCAGGTCGGCAGCGGTCACTGGCGAGTCATCAGCCTTCGCCGTAACGGCCGTGCCTGTGCGCCAGAACGGCAGGATCGCATCACCGGCCTGCAAGGCCAGCTCAATGACCGGTGCCATCAACGGATGCGGGAAATTCATGGCTGGAACGCTCCGCGCTGAGTCAACAAGTCTCGGGCCAGGTACAGCGCCGCCAAGGCACGGCCTTCGGTAAATTGCGGGTTTTGCGCCAGCGCCGAAAGCTCACGCAGATTGACCTTGTCCACTCGCATCGGCTCTGGCTCGTCGCCTTCAAGGCGCTCTTCGTAGAGGTCGGTAGCCAGCACCACTTGAATCTTCTGGCTCATGTAACCGGGAGACAGCGACAACTCGGTCAGGTGCTCCAGTTGCCGCGCGCCAAAACCGGCCTCTTCCTTGAGCTCGCGCTCGGCTGCCGCCAGAACGTCTTCACCCGGCTCGATCAAACCCTTGGGCAATGACATTTCATATGCATCCGTGCCGCCGCAATACTCCTCGACCAGTACCGCATGCTCGGCATCGAGCATCGCCACGATCATCACCGCGCCGTACCCGGCGCCCTTGCCGACCAGGCGTTCATACGTGCGCTCCACGCCGTTGGAAAAGCGCAGCTTCATCTCTTCCACGCAGAACAATCGACTGGTGGCGACAATTTCGCGGGCGAGTATGGTGGGTTTCTGGCGCATGCAAAGCTCCTTGGCGTGAACGCGCTACTATAACGCGGCTTTCCCGATTGTTTACGCCAGAAATCTTTCTACTGCCCGAGACGTTGCCATGCCTTCATTACCCTGGTCCGACATCGATACCGTTCTGCTGGACATGGACGGCACGCTGCTGGACCTGCATTTCGACAATCACTTCTGGATGGAGCACCTGCCCCAGCGTTACGCCGAACTGCACGGGGTCAGCCGGGCCATGGCCGAGATGGAATTGCAGCCGTTGTTCGAGCGTAATGCCGGCCAGTTGCAGTGGTACTGCCTGGACTTCTGGAGCGCCGAACTGAAGCTGTCGGTGCGCGACCTGAAACTGGAAACCGCGCATCTGATCGCCCTGCGCCCGGATGCCGACACCTTTCTGGCGGCGATCAAACGTGCCGGCAAGCACGTGGTGCTGATCACCAATGCCCATCGGGATGCGCTGTCGTTGAAGCTGGAAAAAATCGAACTGGCGCCCTACTTCGAACGCTTGATCAGTTCCCATGACTACGGCTTCCCCAAGGAAAACCCACAATTCTGGGATGCGCTGCAAGCCGATATCGATTTCGATCCGGCGCGCAGCCTGTTCATCGACGACACCTTGCCGATCCTGCGCAGCGCACGGGACTTTGGCGTGGCGCATTTGCTGGCCGTGCGCGAGCCGGACAGCCGCAAGGGGCCGAAGGATACGGCGGAGTTTGCGGCGGTCGGGGATTATCGGGATTTGATTGCAGGACTTTGATACCGAGGCGCCTGCTTCGCGGGCAAGCCACGCTCCCACAGGATCTGCGTCGTTCGCATCCTTCGTGAACGGCTCAGATCCTGTGGGAGCGTGGCTTGCCCGCGATGGCCATCACGCGGTTTGACGACTTACTCAGGAATCCGCAACGACTGCCCCGGATAGATCTTGTCCGGGTGCGACAGCATTGGTTTGTTGGCTTCAAAAATCTTGTTGTACTGGTTGGCACTGCCATACACAGCCAGGGATATGGCGCTGAGGGTGTCGCCCTTTTTCACGACCACGAAGCGCGCGGCAGCAACGACAGGCCCGGTCACGGTAATCTGATCATCCACACTGCCAACCCCGGCGATATTGCCCACCGCCAGCAGGATCTTTTCCTTCTCTTCCTGGCTCGCCACTTCACCGGTCACCGTGACCTTGTCGCCATCGACCGTCGCCTGCACATTCGGGTTACCCAGACCGACCTTGCTGATGTGCGCCTTCAATTGCTCACTGGCATTGGCGTTGCCTGGCGTCAGCAAATCCAGCAATTTTTCGCCTGCTTCCTTCACAAAGCTCAAAAGACTCATGGTGCACTCTCCTTGGGTTTCGGGTTCCAGACGTCAAAGCCTAGACCACGGTCGTCACCTGCGAATCCAACCCGACCAATGACCCCGCTTGCGATAGAATCCGCACCTTCCCACCCCCTGGAGCGCAGATGGACATCAAGCAGCTGAAATTCCTCATCGCGCTCGACGAAACCCGTCATTTCGGCCAGGCCGCCGCACGCTGCCACATCACCCAGCCAACCCTGTCCATGCGCCTGCGCAGCCTCGAAGAAGAACTCGACCTGCCGCTGGTCAATCGCGGCCAGCGTTTCGAAGGCTTCACCGCGCCGGGCGAGCGGGTGCTGGCCTGGGCGCGCACCGTACTGGCGGCCTACGACGGCTTATACGCCGAGGCGGCCGCCTGTCGCGGCAGTCTGGTCGGTACGTTGCGGCTGGGTATGGTGCCGCTGTCGAGCTTCGATCCGCTGCCGCTGCTGCAACGCCTGCACGGGGAGCATCCGAACCTGCGCTTCGAACTCTCGGCACTGAGTTCCGAGCAGATCCTCGAGCAACTGGCGAACAATCGCCTGGACCTCGGTGTTTCCTACCTGGAACGCCTCGACACCGAACATTTCGACTCCCTGGCCTTCAGCGAAACCCGCATGGGCCTGCTCTACGACCAACGCTTCTTCACCTTTGGCGAAGCGCCATTGAGTTGGGAATCGTTGATCGAACTGCCACTGGGCATGCTCACCAGCGGCATGCATTTTCGCCAATCCATCGACCATAACTTCCACAGCCGCGGCCTCACCCCACAACCGCTGTTGCAGACCGACGCCGTCCATCAACTGTTACAAGCGGTGCACGGCGGCCTGTGTTGCGCCGTGATGCCACTGGACGGTGGCCTCGAAGGACTGACCGAACACCTGCGCCTGCAACCGATCGAGAACGCCCAGACCCTTGGCCGACTGGGGCTGATCATGCGTCGCAGCGCACCGCGCTCGGCCTTGGCTGAGGCCTGTTTCGCGATCTATCAACAATCATTGATCGGCGCTTGATCGACGGCATCTATCGGTAGATCAGTAATAGCGATTAGACGCGACAACTTGCCGCGCCTAGTCTTAAAGCTGATCAATCCGTCGGTGATGCCATGAACACCAAGCGCCCAGCCTGCGCGGCGCCTGCCCTCGAAACGCCCGCACCCGCCGCCAGCCAGACTTACAGCTACTGCAATCTGCGTCGTACCGAAACGGATAGCGCCGAATCGGCCAGCACCGCGCTGGCCGAGGAAGTCGCGCTGGCGATTGCCTTCAACGGCATCAGCCAGGCAGTCATGCTGGTAACGCCCACGGACCTGGAAGATTTCATCGTCGGCTTCAGCCTGGGCAGCGGCATCATCCAGGACGCCACGGACATCTATGACCTGCAACTCAGCGGCTCGGGTTCGGCGCAATACGCACAAGTGACCATCGCCAACCGCGCCTTCTGGAACCTCAAGCAGCAGCGTCGGCAACTGGCCGGTACCAGCGGTTGCGGGCTCTGTGGCGTGGAAGCGCTCGAGCAGGCGTTGCCGGACCTTCAGGTATTGCCCGGCGCCCCGTTGCCGCCGGTCGAATGGCTTAATGGCCTGCGCGAGCGCATCGGCGCCTTCCAGCCCTTGGGCCAACATTGCGGTGCGGTGCATGCCGCGGTGTTCATGAATGACAAAGGTGAGTTGTTGCTCGGCCGCGAAGATATCGGCCGGCACAACGCCCTCGACAAACTGATCGGCGGATTGATCCGCCAGAAGATCCCGACCGCTGGCGGGCTGGCGATTGTCACCAGCCGCTGCAGCCTCGAATTGATCCAGAAAGTCTTGCGCGCCGGCATCCAGACCCTGGTCAGCCTGTCGTCGCCCACGGGTCTTGCCGTGCAATGGGCCCGTCGCCACAACCTCAATCTCATCCATCTGCCACAGAAGAATGCACCGCGGGTCTACAGCCCAACGTTGGAGAATCAAGCGTGAGTCAACACCGTCAAGCCGATCAGAAACCCGTCCCTCGCTACAAGCCCTACAAAGGCCCGGCTGGTGGCTGGGGGGCACTGATCAGCGTGGCCCAGGCTTGGTTGACCAGCGACAACGCGCTGAAAAACTTGCGCATAATGCTCAAGACCAACCAGAACGGTGGCTTCGACTGCCCGGGTTGCGCCTGGGGTGATTCTCCGGAAAAGGGCATGGTGATGTTCTGTGAGAACGGCGCCAAGGCGGTGAACTGGGAGGCGACCAAACGTCGTGTTGACGCCAAGTTCTTCGCCAAACACAGCGTCACTTCGCTGCTGGAGCAAAGCGACTATTGGCTCGAATACCAGGGCCGCCTGACCGAGCCGATGAGCTATGACGCCGAGACCGATCGCTACAAGCCGATCAGCTGGGACGACGCATTCGCCCTGATCGCCAGGCATCTGAACGGCCTGTCGAGCCCCGATCAGGCCGAGTTCTACACTTCCGGCCGTGCCAGCAACGAAGCGGCGTACCTCTATCAGCTGTTCGTGCGCGCCTATGGCACCAACAACTTCCCTGACTGCTCGAACATGTGCCACGAGGCCAGCGGTGTCGCGTTGTCGCAAAGCGTCGGGGTCGGCAAAGGCACCGTGACCTTCGACGACTTCGAACACGCCGATGCGATTTTCGTCTGGGGCCAGAACCCCGGCACCAACCACCCGCGAATGCTCGAACCGCTACGCGAAGCGGTAAAACGCGGCGCGCAAGTGGTGTGCATCAACCCGCTCAAGGAGCGTGGCCTGGAGCGTTTCCAGCACCCGCAGCACGCGCTCGAAATGCTCACCAACGGCGACAAGCCGACCAACACCGCGTTCTTCCGCCCGGCCCTGGGCGGTGACATGGCGATCATGCGCGGCATGGCAAAATTCCTCCTGCTGTGGGAGCGCGACGCACAGAAAACCGGTGCCCCGGCGGTGTTCGACCATGACTTCCTCAACGAGCACAGCGTCAACGTGCTGGATTACCTGGCCGTCATCGACAACACCCCGTGGGAACAGATCGTCGAGCAGTCCGGCCTGAGCCTGGTGGAAATCGAGCAAGCCGCGCGCATGTACGCCAAAGGCAAGAACGTGATCATGTGCTGGGCCATGGGCATCACCCAGCACCGCCATTCGGTGGCGACCATCCAGGAAATCGCCAACCTGATGCTGCTGCGCGGCAACATCGGCCGGCCGGGTGCCGGCCTGTGCCCGGTGCGTGGCCACAGCAACGTGCAGGGCGACCGGACCATGGGCATCAATGAACGCCCTCCTGTCGCGTTCCTCGATGCCCTGGAGCGGCGCTTCCAATTCAAGGTGCCACGCGGCAACGGCCACAACGTGGTCGAGGCGATTCATGCGATGGCTGAAGGCCGGGCGAAAGTCTTCATCGGCCTCGGCGGCAACTTCGCCCAGGCCACGCCGGACAGCCCGCGCACGTTCCAGGCCCTGCGAAACTGCGACCTGACCGTGCAGATCAGCACCAAGCTCAACCGCAGCCATTTGACCCACGGTAAAGACGCGCTGATCCTGCCGTGCCTGGGCCGCACCGACATCGATATCCAGACCCAAGGCCCGCAAGCGATAACCGTCGAAGACTCGTTCAGCATGGTCCACGCCTCCAATGGTCAGCTGCAGCCGCTGTCGAACCAGATGCGCTCGGAGCCGGCGATCCTGGCCGGCATCGCTGCCGCGACCCTGGGCAGCCACCCGGTGGACTGGAACTGGATGGTGGCCGACTACAGCCGCATCCGCGACCTGATCGCCGAGACCATTCCCGGCTTCAAGGACTTCAATGAGAAGATCAAGAACCCGGGCGGTTTCTACCTGGGCAACAGTGCTGGCGCACGCAAGTGGAGCACCGCTTCGGGCCGGGCCAATTTCCGCTCGAACGCACTGCCCAAAGACCTGGTACACGAACGCACCCGCGCTACCGGTGTGCTGCCGGACCTGATCATGCAATCGATGCGTTCCCACGATCAGTACAACACCACCATTTATGGCCTCAACGACCGTTATCGCGGCGTGAAGGGTCAGCGGGACGTGTTGTTCGTCAACGAAGCCGACATCATTCGCCTGGGCTTCAAGCCGGGGCAAAAGGCCGACATCGTTTCGCTCTGGGACGATGGCGTGGAACGTCGGGTAAAAGGCTTCACGCTGCTGGCGTTTGATATCCCGGCCGGGCAAGCGGCGGCCTACTATCCGGAAGTGAACCCGTTGGTGCCGCTGGAAAGCACCGGCGATGACAGCCATACGCCGACATCGAAGTTTGTGGCGATCCGGTTGGAAGCGGCGAGTGAGACTGGGCTGATCATGGCCAGGTCTGCTTAATATGTTGTCTGAACTGGCCCCATCGCGAGCAAGCTCGCTCCCACAGGTTTTTTCTGTTGTTCACATAATCTGCGTTCGACTGAAATCCCTGTGGGAGCGAGCTTGCTCGCGATAGGGCCAGACCAATCACCAAAAACTCCGGACCCTGCACTTTCCTTTCGCCCACAAAAAAGGCCGCTTTCTTATGAAAACGGCCTTTGCGAAGTAGTAAAAGACCGGCAAAAAAACGTTAAGTTCCGCCCAAAAAACAGTAACTTGCAATATTGTATACAGGTCGTGTTATTCGTCGGATTTCGATTGTCACGCCCATTCCAGAGCCTCAGGATCGCGCCGTCATCCCCTTGAGGTTCCTCCATGAAGTTCTCCTCGATTCTCTTGTTGTCCCTTGGCCTGGTCAGCGGTATCGCGTCTGCTGGCGGCACCACCGAAGCCGGTGTAGGCGGCGCATTGGGCGGGGTTTTAGGCTCGGTCGTCGGTCAGTCGTTAGGCGGCAGTACAGGTTCCACCATCGGCGCGGCCCTGGGTGGCGCGGGTGGTAGCGCCGTCGGTGCAAACAAACACAGCCGTGGCGAAGCAGCCCTTGGCGGTGCGTTGGGCGCCGCGGGCGGTAACGTGGTCGGCCGCAGCGTGGGCGGCACCACCGGCAGCCTGATCGGCGCAGCAGCAGGCGGCGGCGCCGGTGGCGCGCTGGGTAACTACATGGGCAAAGAGTACGATAATGATGACGACGACGATCGTCGTTCGTATCGCGGCCATGGTGATCGTCGTTACTACCGTGACGGCCATCCGGGCCGTGGCCATGCCTATGGCCATCGCAAGAAGCACCACAAGTACTACCGCGACTAAGGCCTCGAGCACCTCGCTGGTAAGTACAACAAAAATCGCAGCCCAAGGGCTGCGATTTTTTTTGCCTTACTGATCCACCAGACGCTCCAGCGCCCCGCGCAACCCTGCAGGAATCGCCACGGGTTGATTCGACGCACGATCGACAAACACATGCACGAAGCGCCCCGCCGCGCAGGCCTCGTCTTCTCCCTGCTTGAACACGGCCAGTTCGTATTGCACCGAACTGTTGCCCAACTTGCCCACCCGCAGACCGATCTCGATGCGGTCCGGGAAGGCAATGGAAGCAAAGTAATCACAGGAGGAGCTCACCACGAACCCCACCACCTCACCATCATGGATATCCAGGCCGCCAACTTCGATCAGGTAAGTGTTCACCGCCGTATCGAAGAAGCTGTAGTAGGTAACGTTGTTGACGTGACCGTAGGCATCGTTGTCGTGCCAGCGGGTGGTGATGGGCTGGAAGTGGGGGTAGTCGGTGCGTTGGGGCATTGGCGTTGATTCCTGAGTGGGTTCGCCAGTCTAAGGCGAAACCGCGTTGTATTCATCGCGAGCAGGCTCGCTCCCACATTGGATCTCGACCAGACGCACTAGCTGTCTTCACCCGATCACCTGTGGGAGCGAGCCTGCTCGCGAAGGCGCCCTCACAGGCGCCGCATCAATCACTTGTCAGCAAAGCCCTTGCCAGCCGCCGCCAACTCCCCAATCAACCGCGCTGGCTGCCAGTGATCGCCCTGACGCGTCTCAAGGTCCATCAAGCGCCGGTGAATGTCCGCCAGCCCTTGCTGATCCGCCCAGGCCATCGGCCCGCCCTTGTCCGCCGGGAAACCATAGCCGTTGAGGTAGACCAGATCGATATCGTGAGCCGACCCGGCGATGCCTTCCTGCAGGATCTTCGCGCCTTCGTTGACCAGTGCCAGCAAGCAGCGCTCGAGAATCTCCTCCGGGCCGATCTCGCGGCGATGGAACCCTAGCCCTTCGCTGACCTCCAGCACCAGCGCATCCACCAGTGGATCATGTTCGGCCTGACGACTGCCCGGTTCATAGTGGTAAAAGCCGTTGCCACTCTTCTGGCCGAAACGTCCCTGCTCACACAAACGGTTATCCACCTGAACTTGCGGCGCATCCTGTCCAATGCCGGATAACTGGCGCGCGCGCCATTGCAGGTCGACGCCCACCACATCGAACATGCGGAACGGCCCCATGGCAAAACCGAAGCCTTGCAGCGCTGCGTCCACCTGATACGGATAAGCGCCTTCCAGCAGCATTTTTCGCGCTTCGAGCACATAGGTATTGAGCATGCGGTTGCCGATGAAACCGTCGCAATTGCCCGACACCACACTGACCTTGCCCATGCGCTGGCCGAGCGCCAGTGCCGCGTCGAGCACCGCCGGCGCCGTCTGTGCACCACGGACGATTTCCAGCAGCTTCATGATGTGCGCCGGGCTGAAGAAGTGCAGGCCCAGTACTTGTTGCGGACGGCGTGTGACCGCAGCAATGGCGTCGATGTCCAGCGCCGAGGTATTGCTGGCCAGAATGGCTTCGGGTTTGAGCAGGTCATCGAGCTCGCGGAAGATTTTCTGCTTGAGCTCAAGGTTTTCGTACACCGCTTCGATGACCAGGTCGACATCGCGGATGGCCGTATAACTATCTGCCGCCGTAACGCGCGCGACACGGGCATCGGCTTCGCTCTGATCAATCCGGCCCTGGCGCACGTTGTGGGCGTAGGTGTCCGCTACGGTAACCAGCGCTTGCTCCAGCATTTGCGGATTATTGTCGACCCACTGCACGGCCACTCCGGCGTTGGCCAGGCACATGACAATGCCACGGCCCATGGTGCCCGCGCCGATGACGGCGGCGCGCTGAATATTCGACGGTGTCTGGCTCATGTTTTGTTCTCTTGTTGGCGATCCGAAGACAGCCATCACCATAGTCAGCCACCGGGTTTTTTTGAAATTTATTCCTGTGATGAGCAACATTCAGCGGATGGATGTAGCACTGCCAGGCCCTGAGATTCCTGTGGGAGCGAGCCTGCTCGCGATAGCGGTGTGTCAGTCGCCATCACTGTTGAATGTGCCGGCCTCATCGCGAGCAGGCTCGCTCCTACACTGACCGTGTTTCAACCAGGTAGATGTTGCTCGGCCCACTCCCGCACCCTGGCATACGGATAATCCTCCAGCGCCGCAAACCCGGGAATCGACCGCGCCTTGAGCTTGGTGAACAACGGCACGCTGATCCCGCACAGAAACCGTGTCACGCGTTCAGCCGAAGGCAAGTTGCCCGTGTGCTGTTCGTGCCTGTGGATAAAACCGCCACACAGCGCCTCGAAATTCTTATCCACAAGCGCCGGCAACTCCGGTGGTGCCGGTAGCCGCGCCACTTGCCCATGACACACCGAACAATGCCCGCATTGCTGCGGGGCATTGTGGTCACCGAAATACTCGGCCAGGCGATAACCCAGGCAACGGTCGGTGGCGAACAGATCCAGCATCGCGTGAATCCGCGCGATCTCGGTGTGCTCATGCCGAGTGAAATAGCCGTGCAGTTCTTCGCCCAATGCGACGCTGTCGAACCCGCTTTGCAGCACGCTGTAGACCTCGGTCATCTGCTTGCTTTCGAGCTCCACCCAGCCCTTCTCCTGGAAATAATCCAGTGCCTTGACCACCCGACTGCGCTCGGCCTGATGCTGCTCGTACAACGCCTCGAAATTCACCGTGGCCCAGGTCCTGGCGCGGCTGGAAGTCTCGATGATCGCCGCGACAAAATCCCTGCGCTCGCCTTCAAAATGCGCCAATAGCGCCTCGGGCTCCTGCACATACTTGAAACGGTACTCGGCGTAGTAGGCGTAGCGCGGGGCGATCAACCCGCGCAATTCGAGTTGCACCAGCAAGGTCTTGAGCGGCAACTGGCGAATATTGCTCTGATCGGCCAATGGCCCCAGCAGAAACTCCCACTGCCCTTCAGTTGCCGCGGCATGCATCTCGTCAAGCACGCAACGGATGCCATCCAGCTCGGGCGTGTCGCCGTAGACGAAATTCTCCAGCACGTTGAGGCTGTCGCGGTTGGCCAACACCAGGCAGTCCGACGGCTGCCCGTCACGCCCGGCGCGGCCGATTTCCTGGCTGTAGTTTTCGATGGATTTTGGCAGGTCGAAATGCACCACGTTGCGGATGTCACTCTTGTCGATGCCCATGCCAAAAGCGATGGTGGCGACGATGCAATTGGACTGCCCGCCCATGAAGCGACGCTGGATCGCTTCCCGTTGCTCATGGGGCAACCCGGCGTGATAAGCCTCGGCCTGAATGCCGTTGCGGTTCAGGTGTTCGGCGATGTGCTCGGCGGTTTTCTGCAAGGTCACATAGATGATGCTCGGCTGGTCCGGACGCTGGCTCATCCACTCGACCAGGCGTCGGCGTTTGTCCGCTCCGCGAACCGGCTCCACCAGCAAATTGAGGTTCGGGCGATAGAAACCGGTGGTCACCACATCGTCGGCGGCGATGGCGAATTTCGCCTGCATGTCGGCGATGACCTTGGGCGTCGCCGTTGCGGTCAGCAGCAACACCTGCGGGATGTTGAACTGGCGTTGATAGTCGGGAAGCTTGAGGTAGTCCGGGCGAAAGTTATGCCCCCATTCGGAAATGCAGTGCGCCTCGTCCACCACCAGCAACGAGATCGGTACTTGCTGCAAAAAATGCCGGAAGCGCTCGTTCTTCAGGCGCTCCACGGAGATCATCAAGATCTTCAGTTCGCCGGATCTGGCCCGGGCCATGACGTCGCTGGCGTCATCGCGGCTCTGCGCCGAATCGATACTGCCCGCCGAGATGCCGTGGCGTTGCAGGAACGCCAGTTGATCCTGCATCAACGCCAGCAAGGGTGAGACCACCAGCGTCAGGTGCGGCAGCAACAGCGCCGGCAATTGGTAGCAAAGGGATTTGCCGGAGCCGGTGGGGAAAATCGCCGCCGCCGAACGCCCGGCCAGCACGGCACTGACGGCCGCCTCCTGACCGGGTCGAAATTGTGGATAACCGAAAACCTGTTCCAGGGTGTTGTGCATAAGCTGTCACTCCATTGACCGCTGCGGAGTCAAAAGCCTGGCCGGCGATCGCAGCGAGTCGAGAAAAGGTCGGGGGCAAAAACGATAGGGGATGATACAGCGGATGATTCAAAGGGCTTGAGGAATCGGGTAACTGGCAGATCGCTTTCGCGAGCAGGCTCGCTCCCACATTTGATCTTCAGCGCACAGGGTTCTGATGCTCAAACATAGATCAGTGGGGGAGCGAGCCTGCTCGCGAAGAGGCCAGCACACCCACCGCAAAATTCGAAATAGCCGACATTGTCCTGGGCCCCCTCTACCGAGATTTACTGCGAAGCGGCTGAAAACGCTGTAAGCATTTTTACCTCTCGCCATTCCACGTTGAAAACCCAGCACCAACGTGTAGTCCCCTTCCTCAAAATATGACAAAACCCTTACAAAGCCTGTCGATCTCAGCCGTCTTGTCCCGTAACGCCATACCCTCCTATAGTTTCCAGCGCGGCTGAAAACAGTGTCTCGGCCTGCCGGGAACACTTGCCGATTTCGCACAGGACCCACTCAATGAAAAACCCCGACCCACTGACAACCCGCTACCACCCTCTCAAGACCCGCTACAGCGAAACCCCGGTGCTGGTCATCGATACCGAGGCCGACCCCTTCGAGATCCTCGACGCCGCCCGACAACGCATCCACGCCGCCAGCGACCTGCTCGAAACCCTCTATTGCATGTGCTTCAAACAGGCCAATGCCAGCGACATCCCCAAGATCGTCAGCGCGCTGTACCTGCTGACCCAGGACGGCAATGACCTGCTCGACATCGCCCGGCAGCGTTTGCCGAAACTCACCGGCTGAAGCACCACCACAACCTCCTGTGGGAGCGAGCTTGCTCCGGGCGGCGTTCCGACGATGGCCATTTCGCGGACATCGACCTGTTACTTCTTACAGTTTCGGTCCGGCGAAAAAAGGCCCAGTCTGTCCTCAGTCAAAGCGAAGGACCGTCAATGCCGTGAACGCTCATCACCACACCGCGACACCGACGCTGTCGGTCATCGATCCGCGCACCTTGCTGGTTCGCAACGTCGGCTATTGCCGCCATCCCGACAGCCCGGAGATTGACCCACGTATCACCCGGCAACGCTTCGACGCGGCGGGGCGGTTGGTCGAGTCGTGGGACCCTCGGTTGTGGGGCACGGCGCCGAAGCCGAACCTGACCACGGTCTACGGCTTGATTGGCCAGCCGGTGCTGACGGACAGCGTCGATGCCGGGTGGCAGTTGAGTGTGCTGGATCAGGCGGGTTCGCCCTGTTCATTCTGGGATGCACGAGGCAGTCAGCGTCACACCGAGTTTGACGCCCAACAGCGGCCCGTCACCGTCACGGAACAGGCCGCGGGGGAACGACCTCGTGTGGTGGAACGCTTGACCTACGGTGATTCCAATCCTGCATTCGCCGAACACAACCAGTGCGGGCAGTTGATCCGTCATGACGATCCGGCGGGTACTCAAATCTTTCCCGTCTATGGGCTTGCCGGTGCGGTGCTGGTAGAAGATCGACGCTTCCTCGCTGACCTCGAAATACCTGATTGGCCCTTGGATATCGATGACCGCGAGGCGTGTCTGGAAGCCCAATCATTCATCACCCGCCATATCTTCAATCCCGGCGGTGAGCTTCAGGAACAAACCGATGCCATGGGCAACGTTCGCACCTTTGGTTACGACGTGGCGGGCAAACCGAGTGAGGTCTGGCTGCAAATGGCCGGTGAGAGCAAGCAGCCGCAATCCTTGGTCCACGACATTCGCTACAACGCCCAGGATCAGGTCGACCGCGAAACCGCCGGCAATGGGGTGCTGACCCAAGTCGAATACGCTGCCGATGACGGCCGGCTGATCCGGCTGGTAGCGGCAGTCGGAAACCAGAAACCCTTGCAGGACCTGAACTACGTCTACGACCCGGTGGGCAATATCGTCAAGCTGCACGACGAGTCCCAAGCCGTCAGCCATTTCAACAACCAGCGCATCGAGCCAATCAATCGCTACCGCTACGACAGCCTGTATCAACTGGTCGAAGCCCAGGGCTGGGAGGTCAGCCAGCCGAGTCATGGCCCGGCCCTGCCGACACTGCTGCCCACGCCGCTGGACCCCAACCAGCGGCGCAATTACACCCAATGCTTCGAGTACGACCGGGGCGGGAATTTGATTAGCCGCCAGCACAACGGCGCGCCCGGCTTCTCGATGTTCACCTCGGCACGAAGCAACCGCAGCCTCGCGCAACGGGACGACGGATCACTGCCGGGCGAGCCTGAAATCGCCTTGGGTTTCGATGCCGGTGGCAATCAATGGGAGCTGCAACGCGGGCAAGCCATGCTCTGGGACAGCCGCAATCAATTGAGCCGCGTGACGTTGGTCAACCGCGAAACCGAGCCCGACGACTACGAATGCTACCGCTACGCCCGCCCCGGCCACCGCTTGCGCAAAACGGGATTCGCCCACAGCAGCGGCCGCACCCTGCGCAGCGAAGTCCGTTACCTCCCCGGTCTGGAAATCCACCGTCAGGCCGACGGTGAAGAACACCACGTCATCAGCGTCGAAGCCGGGCGCAGTAGCGTGCGGGCACTGCACTGGCCCCAAGGTGCTCATGACGATCAATGGCGCTACAGCCTCAGCGATCACCTCGGTTCCAGCACCCTGGAACTGGATGACGAGGCGGGCGTGTTGACCCAGGAACACTATTATCCCTTTGGCGGCACGGCGTGCTGGGCGGGGAAAAGTGCGCTGGTGGCGCAGTACAAAACTATTCGCTACTCGGGTAAAGAGCGGGATGCGACCGGGCTTTATTACTATGGCTACCGGTATTACGCGCCGTGGTTGCAGCGCTGGGTCAGCACTGATCCGGCCGGGGATGTTGATGGTTTAAACTTTTATTGTTTTTGTGCCAACAACCCAATTAACCATCGTGATGAATTCGGGTTGGTAAGGGGGCGTGGCGATAGATTTGAAATTGCCCAGAGGATTAAAGGCGTAAAGTTTCTCGCTCGGGGCATTGACGAGATAAAGAGTAAAAGCCCTGAAAAAGGTCAGCGGTTAACTGAAGGTCTAGAAATAGCGTCTCAGTGGTCGACAAAAGCCGCCAATGCTCTGGAAATGCCTACAGTCGATGAATGGGTAAAAAAATTAGTTTCCATTGTGTTTGTCGGAGATGTACCTGTGTCAGTTTTGTTGCCAAAAATCAGGCTTATGGACTCAGCTATTAAGGAATACGCTACAGGTAAAAGAGATATTATTATGTTTAAATCAAGGAGCAATGCTGAACTGGCACACACTACTCCCATTGACCCTCATAGGCGTATTTTCATTTCTGAAGACTTGCTAGATGAATCACCTGATAAAGTTGCATGGTCGATATATCATGAAGGGACGCATTTTAAAACACTCGATGACAAAGTTGGGTTGAATAGTCTGGATTTCGCATACCTGGACTTCAGAAAGGTGGTAGTAGACGAATCTGCGTCGGATCAAAAAATGATGAAGAGAGAGCTGTTAGAGGCGCACATAGCTCGACAATCCGTGGAATCACTTTCAAAGGGCAAGCGGGAAAAATTTTTTAAAACATCGAAGGAAGAAGGCATCCGGGAAGCGTTGAGTAAAAGCCCTGATTTGACGACTAACGTGTTGTTAAATAATGCTGATTCATATGCCATGCTCGTTGCATCTATTGGGCTTAGATAGTTGTTTGCGCGATCCATTGAGTGAGGGTTTCCTTCGGTTCAACGCTTGTTCAACCCCCGAGCCAACCGATCCCCACCGAGTTGAATCACCGCCACCAACACCACCAGCAACACAATCACCGTCAACATGATCTGGCTATCAAACCGCTGATACCCATACCGATAGGCAATGTCCCCCAGCCCACCCGCGCCAATCGCCCCGGCCATGGCCGACGAGTTGATCATGGTCACCAGCGTAATTGTAAACCCGCCGACAATCCCCGGCAGCGCTTCCGGCAACAACACATGCCAAACGATGTGCCAACGCCGGCAACCCATCGCCTGCGCCGCTTCGATCAATCCATGATCGACCTCGCGCAAGCTGACCTCGGCAATGCGCGCAAAGAACGGCGTAGCCGCGATGGTCAGCGGCACCACGGCCGCCCACACGCCGTAGGTGGTGCCGACGATCAATCGGGTGAACGGAATCAGCGCCACCATCAAAATCAGAAACGGAATCGAGCGAAACAGGTTCACGAACGCACCCAGTGCGCGGTTCAGCGCCGGGGCTTCGTAGATGCCGCCCTTGGAGCTGGTGACCAGGATCACCGCCAGCGGAATGCCCGCCAACAGTGCGATCAACGACGACACGCCGACCATCAAAAACGTGTCGATGAAACCCTGCAGCAAGCGATCAAACCACATAACCCAATACCTCCACTTGTTGCGCCCAATGGCCGGCGCGTTGACGCAATTGCTCGGCATCGAGAGTCGAGCCGGTCACTGCCAGCAGCAGTTGCCCGAGGGCATGGCCCTGAATCCGTTCCACGCCGCCTTGCAGCAATCGCACACGGCCTCCGAGGGCGCTGAACAGTGCCGCCAGGTCCGGTTCGTCGCGTTGGCTGCCGGTGAACTGCAAGCGCAGGACCACGGCGGCGTCCGAGGAATTTGGCTGCGCCTGCAAACGGCTTTGCAGCTCTTTCGGCAATGTGTGTTGCAAGGGTGCCAGCAATGTCTTGCTGACCTCATGCTGTGGATTGCCGAACACTTCCCACACCGGCCCTTGCTCGACGATGCGCCCGTGTTCCAGGACAACCACGCGATCACAGATCTCACGGATTACCGCCATCTCGTGGGTGATCAGCACAATAGTCAGGCCCAGGCGCTGATTGATCTCGCGCAGCAGGCCGAGGATCGACTGCGTGGTCTCCGGGTCGAGCGCCGAGGTGGCTTCGTCGCACAACAGGATTTGCGGGTCATGCACCAGCGCCCGGGCAATGCCCACGCGCTGTTTCTGCCCGCCGGACAACTGCGCCGGGTAAGCCTTGTGCTTGGCCTGCAAGCCCACCAATTCCAACAGTTCGCGGACCTTCTGCTCGCGTTGTTCCTTGGGCACGCCGGCGACTTTCAGCGGCAGCTCGACGTTCTGCCAAACGGTCTTGGCCGACATCAGGTTGAAGTGCTGGAAGATCATGCCGATGCGCCGACGCAGCGCCACCAGGCGGTCTTCGTCGAACTCGCCGATGTCCACTTGATCGATCAGTACCCGACCGCTGCTCGGCTGTTCGAGGCGATTGATGGTGCGGATCAGCGACGACTTGCCGGCGCCGCTGCGGCCGATGATGCCGAACACTTCGCCGCGCTGGATCGCCAGGTCGATGCCGTGCAACGCGGCCACCGGTCCTTGCTGGCCGTTGTAGGTTTTACCCAGATTGATGAAGCGCACATGAGCACGATTGAGCTCGGGATGCAGCTCCGTTTGTGCAGCTTTTGCAGGCTCTGGAAGCTCCAGTCGCCGTTGGATGGCGGCGATCATGTTCAGCTTTCCCAACCGGCTTGATAGAGCTTGCCGTGAGCTTTATCCAGCGCGGCGCGCACAGCCGGTGAGTGCTGGTAGATGTCGACGAACTTGATCAGGCGCGGGTCGGTTTTGCTGTTCGGCTGGATCACGAATTGAATCACGTACTCCTTGTGATCAAGGCCGTCGAACAGCAGCGCGGAGCCCGCGTCGAAGGTTTTCGACAAGCGAATGTAGGCCGGATAGCCCTGCACCAGATCGGCATCGTCATAGGCACGAACCAATTGCACGGCTTCGACCTGGAGGATCTTGATGTGCTTCGGGTTGGCGATGATGTCTTCTTCGGTGGCCTTGTAGCCGACGCCGGGCTTGAGGGTGATCAGACCGGCCTTGGCCAGCAGCTGCAAGCCACGACCGCTGTTGATCGGATCGTTGGCGATGGCCACGCTGGCGCCTTGCGGCAGTTCGTCGAAGCTTTTGTATTTTTTCGAGTAGAGGCCGACGTTGTTGATGATCCCCGGTGCGAACGGCACCAGGTCGAAACCTGATGCAGCCTTGGCGTTTTCCAGGAACGGGATGTGCTGGAAGTAGTTCACGTCGATGTCGCCTGAAGCCAGGCTGACGTTCGGTGCGATCCAGTCGCTGAACTCCACCAGCTCGACTTTCAGGCCTTGTTTGGAGGCCTCTTCGACGGCCGCTTCAAGGGGAATGGCGAAGGCGGCGGTGGTGCCGATTTTCAGTGGCGCGTCGGCGGCGAAGGTTGCCGAGCTGAGCAGGCCGAGGGTCAGGGCCAGTGCTTTGACTGGGTGAGAGAGGTAGTTCTTTTTCATGATCAGGTTTTCCAGTCAGTGCATAGAGTTTGTGGTGTCTGTTCGGGCCTCATCGCGAGCAAGCTCGCTCCCACAGTGGATCTCGGGTGTTCACAAAACCCCTGTGGGAGCGAGCTTGCTCGCGATGCTTTTAGCGTCGGAAAGCCGAGCCGGTATGTTGCTCAGGCAAAAACGCCTCTCGCTGAAACAGCTTTTCGCGCAAGGTGCCGCTGTCGTACGCCGTCTTGTACGAGCCCCGCCGTTGCAACTCGGGAATCACCAGTTCGATGAAATCCTCATAGCTTTCCGGCGTGACGATGCGGGTCAGGTTGAAGCCATCCAGCCCGGTTTCGGCGATCCACGACTCCAGCTCATCCGCCACTTGCTGCGGCGAACCGACCACAGTGATGTAGCGACCGCCGAGGGCGTGTTGTTCCAGCAATTTGCGTCGGGTCCAGTCGTTGTTTTGCAGGTGTTTGGTGGCGGACTGGATCGCGTTGCTTTTCACGTACTGGATCGGCTCGTCGATTTCATACTGGGAAAAATCGATCCCGGTGGACGCCGAGAAGTGCGCAACACCCGCCTCGGCACTGGCGTAGCCCAGGTATTCGGCGTGCTTCTTCCAGCCAAGCTCTTCGGTGGCGCCAACGATCACGTTCAGCCCCATGAACACCTTGATGTCCTCGGGATTGCGCCCGGCGGAGGCGGCCGCGGTGCGCACCTTGTCCACCTGCGCCTTGGTCGATGCCTTGGTCTGGCCGCTGATGAACACGCACTCGGCATGTCGCCCGGCGAACAGCAACCCGCGATCCGAGCTGCCAGCCTGGAACAGCACCGGCGTGCGCTGCGGCGAGGGTTCGCAGAGGTGATAACCCTCGACCTGATAGAACTCGCCCTTGTGCTCGACCTTGTGCACTTTGTCCGGCTGCGCGTAGATCCGTTGCTGCGGATCGTTGAGTACCGCGCCGTTTTCCCAACTGCCTTCCAGGAGTTTGTAGAGCACCTCCAGGTACTCGTCGGCCTGGTCATAGCGGCGGTCATGCTCGACCTGTTCGCTCAGGCCCATGGCCTTGGCGGCGCTGTCGAGATAGCCGGTGACGATGTTCCAGCCGACACGCCCGCGACTCAGGTGATCCAGCGTCGACAGGCGGCGGGCGAACAGATACGGGGCTTCGTAGGTGAGATTGGCGGTCAGGCCGAAGCCGAGGTTTTTCGTTACCGCCGCCATCGCTGAAACCAGCAACAGCGGGTCGTTGACCGGCAACTGGATCGACTCTTTGAGCGGCACGTCCACCGAGTTCTGGTAGACGTCGTAGACCCCGACGATGTCGGCGATGAACAGGCCGTCGAACAGCCCGCGCTCCAACAGCTGCGCCAGTTCGGTCCAGTATTCGATCGTGTTGTAGCGGGTGGATGTGTCGCGCGGATGCGTCCACAAGCCATGGTTGATGTGCCCGATGCAATTCATGTTGAAGGCATTGAGCAGGATTTTCTTTTTCACGGCGGCCATTCAGATGGTCCCCCGCAGTGGCGGGTTTTCATCGTTGAGGTAGTAATTGCCGACGGCGTGGTACTTCCAGCGCACCGGGTCGTGCAGGGTGTGCACCCGGGCGTTGCGCCAGTGGCGGTCGAGGCCGTGTTCGATCAGGGTTGCCTGGCTGCCGGCCAGTTCGAACAGTGTGCTGCCGGCGGCCAGGGAGATTTCGGTACTGAGGGCGCGGGCTTCGGCGACGGCAATCGACGCGGCCGCGACGGTCTGTGCATGGGTGTCGGCCTGGGCCTTGTCGAGGTATTCACCGGCACGCTCCAGCAGTGCTTCGGCGGCGTGCAGGCGAATGCTCAGGTGGCCGAAGCTCTTGAGGGTCAGCGGATCGTCCGTGGCTTTTTCGTGGGTGGCGTCGATCCACGGCCGGGTTTTCGTGCGCACGAAGTGCAGTGCATCTTCATAGGCGGCGCGGGCGATGCCGGTGTCGATGGCGGCATGGAGAATCTGCGCCAGCGGGCCGACCGGGGTCGGGCGCTCGAAAGCACTCTGAAAGGGGATGACATCTTCGGCGGCGACGTAGACATCTTCGAACACCACCGAACCGCTGCCGGTGGTGCGCTGGCCGAAGCCGCTCCAGTCGTCGATCACGCTCAGGCCCTTGCTGTTGCGCGGGACGAACGCCAGTTGCTGCACGCCATTTTCATCCACCACCGAAGTGGGAATGCGCTGGGCGTAGATCGCGCCGGTGGCGTAGAACTTGCGACCGTTGATGCGATAGCCGCTGGCGTCGCGAGTCAGGCTGGTGACGCGATCGTGTGCGGTTTTAGTGCCGAGTTCGGCCAACGCATTGCCGAAGCGCTGACCGGCCAAAACCTCGGCGTACAGGCGTTGCTTCTGCTCATGGCTGCCGTTCACCCGCAGTACTTCGAGGGCATAGAAATGGTTCTGCGGGATCTGCCCCAGGGAGCCGTCGGCCCGGGCGATCAAGGCGATGACCTTGGCCAGGGTGACGTTGGAAACACCGGCGCCGCCGTATTCCTTTGGCACACTGATGCCCCACAGGCCCGAGCGGGAAAACACCTCCAGTTCCGGGTGTGGCAAACGACGCTCGCGGTCGCGTGTGGCGCTGTCGCGCTTGAAGTCTTCGGCAAGGTCGCTGGCGACGATCAGGGCTTGCTCATCGCTGGTGATGACCGCGACGGGGTGAGAACTTGTCATGTGTTTCTCCAGATGTCTGGTCGTCAGATCCAGGAATGGCGATTAGGCAGCGTGCCGTTGAGGCGATAGGCGCCGACCGCGTGATACTTCCAGCGCACTGGATCGTGCAGGGTGTGCACCCGGGCATTGCGCCAGTGGCGGTCGAGGTTGAATTCGGCGAGGGTCGCGCGACTGCCGGCCAGTTCGAGCAGCTTTTCGCTGGCCAGCAACGAAATCTCGGTGGTCAGCACTTTGGCCTCGGCCACGGCAATCGAGGCGCGGGCGGCAGACTCGGCGGTGAAGGGTGTGGCGCTGACTTCATCGAGCACTTGTCCGGCCTTGCGCAGCAGCGCTTCGGCGGCGTGCAATTCGATTTTCAACTTGCCGATATCGGCGATCACGTACAGGTCATCACTGGCCCGCTCGACCTTGGCGTCGATCCACGGTCGGGCGCGGGTTTTCACGAAGTCGATGGCGTCGTCGATGGCACCTCGGGCGATACCGGCGTCGATGGCCGCTTGAATCAGCTGCGAGACGGCACCCTGGATGTTCGGTGTGTCGTTGATCCGCCAGTTATCCACCACCAGTTCGGGGTCGGCCTGCACGTTGTTGAGCAAAATCGTGCCACTGGCGGTGGTGCGCTGACCAAACCCGGACCAGTCATCGACGATGCGCAATCCCGGTGTACCGCGCCGGATGAACGCCAGCACTTGTTTGCCGTCATCGTTCAACGCTTTGACCGCGACCCAATGGGCGAACAGTGCGCCGGTTGAATAGAACTTCTGGCCATTGAGGACGCCGTCAGCGGTGATGCGAGCCTTCAGTTCCAGGGTGTTTTTGCTGCCGCGTTCCGGCCCGGCATTGCCGATGCGCCAGCCATCCAGAACGCTTTTGAACAGCAGATTTTTCTGCGCTTCGGTGGCGCTGCCGAGTACCAGGTTAAGAATGCCGAACTGGTTTTGCGGGATCTGCCCAAGCGCCGGGTCGGCCGCGGAAATGATCGCGAAGACCTCGGCCAGGGTGACGAACGAAACCTGTGGGCCGCCGTACTCGCGGGGGATGGAAATGCTGCCCAGGCCGCTGCGGGTGAACTGTTCGATTTCCGCCCATGGCAGCTTGCGCTGCCGGTCACGTTTGGCCGCTTGCAGGCGGGCGACTTGCGCCAGTTCGTGGGCCGCCTTGATGGCTTGAGCGTCATTGCGCAAGACTTTTGCGGGCAACAACAGCGGGGCGATGTCCAGATCACTCTGGACGATTGCATCTGCCAGACTGGACATCAGTGCCGCTCCTTGGCTGCACGCAATGCCCTGGCGATCTGCACTGGGGTGATTGTGTTCCGGACCATACCTACCTCACATCTTATGGAAGCGCCGCTTGTGGCCGCGCATGAAAACAAGGATGTCCGGTGGTCCGGTGCATATACCCTAAACGTGTATAAATATTTTATGAACTAACTTTTAGGAATATGCATAGAAGGATGATTCCGCTGGTGTGCACCGACCCCTGTGGCGAGGGAGCAAGCCCCCTCGCCACAGGGGGTGTGATCATTTTTCGCGGGGTTCAGCAGCCTTGAGGGGATGTTTCTTCGGGACTTTCAGATAGGGATTGGCACAACCAATCTTCAGCGTACGTGCTGGCGCCCAGCGGGAGTTATTACCAACCCGGTCGAGGATGCAGTAAGTCACTTCCAGCCGCAGGTCTTCGCCGGCTTCGAGGATGATGGCCGGCGGTATCCAGACCTGAACCGGCTGACCCACATCGGCGGACTTGAGCCGTGGCAGATCCATGCGCACATCGCCCCAGCGCAGGGTGATTTCATCGTCGACGGCCATGTTCAGGTACGGCTCGATGGTCAAGGGAACACCGCGCTTGACCTGGCTCGGATTGACCCCCTGACGGCGAATCGCCTCGGGAATGCTCACCGGTGCCAGGCACTGGTTTTCATCGCCGCACAGCGCGGAGGGTTGGCCGCCCGGGCAGTCGAGTTTGATCTGCACGTTTCGGCTGGCCGATATCGTCGGGCTTCGACCAACTTGCATGACCCGGTAGTGAATGCACGAAGTACCGTTGGCGACAAAACTTTCAGGCACCCGCAGCTGCACCGGTTGGCCGACATCGCTGGCCGTCAGCACGCGGGAGGCCACGTAGCAGTTGTCCCAGAACAGTTCGATCAGGTCGCCTTCGTCCATGGCGGGGTAGGGCGCTACCTCGATCAGCAGGCGCGCCGCGCAAGTGACGTTGATGCCGGTCTTGTTGGATTGCGCCAGGGTCGGGGCCACAAGCCCGGATTTGTTCGAGGTGCTGTTCATGAAGTCTCCTTGAAGTCTTGCAACGAAGTCCGTTTCTGGAATATCAAAAACCAATAATTGAACAGAAAAACCATTCATTACTTTGAGTTTAAATAATGATTCAAGCGTGATGAGTGTCGCTGGCTGGAGGCTAGATAAGAGCCAGGAAGATCAGGTGTCAATAAGATTTGTTAGTTGTGGGTGGTGTGTGGTGCTATTCAGAAAGTTCCTACGCTCCCAAGTAAGTAAACCACGCCGTTGCGTCGAATTTATCTACTGAAATCGGGGAAATACGGGAGGGTTTGTGCAAGTCGCAAGCACTGTCTTGCGATGGGTGATCTGGTTTGGTTGACACTGTTTAATTGTGGCGATGCATATGTATGTGCGGTGTGCGCACACAAGATATGCGTCTCGAATAGATAGGTTTAGTTTGATATTGATGACGCGTATTTCGAGGGGGGGTAACTTCCATCCGTGGAAGATTACACCGTTGTTGCGCAGGGTTATTAGTTGTGAGCGTTATTCAGGAACTTGCTCAGGAACTGTTTCGTCCGTTCTTCTTTCGGGTTGGCAAACAACGCCTTTGCTTCGCCTTGCTCGACGATCACGCCCTTGTCGAAAAACACCACACGGTTGGCCACGTCCCGGGCAAAGCCCATTTCGTGGGTGACGATCACCATGGTGCGCTTCTCTTCGGCCAGGCCGCGGATGGTCGCCAATACCTCGCCCACCAGCTCCGGGTCGAGGGCCGAGGTCGGCTCATCGAACAGGATCACTTCCGGCTCCATCGCCAGCGCCCGGGCAATCGCCACGCGCTGTTGCTGGCCACCGGAGAGGCGACGCGGGTAAGCGTCCTCCTTACCCGCCAGACCGACCTTGGCCAGGAGCTTTTTACCCAGGGCAACGGCATCGGCGTGCGCGATCTTCTTCACGATGATCGGGCCTTCGATGACGTTTTCCAGGGCGGTGCGATGGGGGAACAGGTTGAAGTTCTGGAACACGAAACCTACGTGCTGGCGCAAACGCCGCACCAGGCTCTGCTGCTGGTTCAGGGGGCGGCTGGTATCTACCTCGATATCGCCGACCTTGATCCGGCCGCTGGTGGGTTCTTCCAGAAAATTCAGGCAGCGCAGGAAGGTGGTCTTCCCCGAGCCGCTAGGGCCGATGATCGCGACCACCTCGCCTTCCTTGACCTCAAGATCGATGCCGTTGAGCACGACTTGACCCTTGAACTGCTTTGTCAGTTTTTCCACGACAATCATTGGGTCAGGACTCCTGGTCGTGCCGATTGACCCGCGCTTCCAACTGGTTCTGCAGGTGCGAAAGCACCGTGGCCAGGACCCAGTAGATCAGTGCGGCGGCAAGATACATGGTGAAGATTTCGAAGGTGCGAGCGGTGATCAACTGTGCCTGACGGAACAGCTCCGGCACCTGGATGGTGGCGGCCAGCGCAGTGTCCTTGACCAGCGAAATGAAGCTGTTGCCCAGCGGCGGCAATGCAGTGCGCATTGCCTGCGGCAGGATGGCCCGGCGCAGGGTTTGCGCGCGGGTCATGCCGATACTGGCAGCCGCTTCCCACTGGCCGCGCTCGATGGAGCTGATCGCGGCACGCAGGATTTCACAGGCGTAGGCGGCCATGTTCAGCGAGAAGCCGATCAGGGCCGCCGGCAGCGGATCCAGTTCCAGACCCAGTTGCGGCAAGCCGTAATAGATCACGAACAGTTGCACCAGCAACGGCGTGCCGCGAAAGAACGACACGTAGATGCGGGCGATCCAGCTCACCAGTTTGAAGCGCGACAGGCGCATCAGCGCCAGGCCGAAGCCCATCACCAGGCCGAAGAACATCCCGCCCAGGCTGAGGATCACCGTGTAATACGCGCCCTTGAGCAGAAAGGGCGCGGAGTCCAGTGCGAGTTGGAAAGCTTCTCCCATTATTGAGTGACGTCTGCGTTGAAGTATTTTTCCGAGAGCTTTTTCAGGGTGCCATCGGCGCGTAGCTTATCGATTGCCTTGTTCACCGCGGCCAGCAGTTCAGGCTCGCCTTTGCGCAGGGCAATGCCGGCTTCCTGACGGGAGAACGCATCACCGGCGGCGGTGGTGTCCTTGGCTTTCTTGGCGTATTCCAGCGCGGCGAGGCGGTCGATCAGGATGGCGTCGATACGGCCGACACGCAGGTCCTGGAACTTGGTCGGATCATCTTCGTAGGTGCGGATGTCAGCGGTCGGCACATTGGCTTTCACCCACTCTTCGTAGTTGGTGCCCAGGCCTACGCCGACTTTCTTGCCGGACAGGTCGGCGGCGGACTTGATGTTCAGCTCGGCAGCCTTCTTCGTCAGCACCAGCGCCTGAATCCCGGAAACGGTGTACGGCTCGGAGAAGTCATACTTCTTCTTGCGCTCTTCGGAGATCGTCACCTGGTTGATCACTGCGTCCAGGCGCTTGGATTCCAGGGCCGCGAGGATGCCGTCCCATTTGGTCGGTTGCAGTTTGACCTTCACGCCCAGCTCTTTGGCCAGGGCTTCGGAGAACTCGACTTCGAAGCCGGTCAGTTTGCCGTCGGCGTCGACGAAGCTGAACGGTGGGTAGGTGCCTTCCAGGCCGACGTTGATCACGCCTTTGTCCTTGATTTGTTGCAGTTGCTCACCGGCAACCGCCTGGCCAATCAGGCCGGCGCTCAGTGCCAGGCTCAGCGAACCCATCAGCAGATTGCGACGTAGTGCGGAAAAATTCATGACAAGCCCCTGTGTTTTCTTATGGAAGACGCTTTAGGAAAGTTGGCAAATTCGGGATTTTGACGACTGCGATATCCTGCCCTAAAGCAGCTTATGCGTCTCGTTGCAAATTCGCCTGCGGCGTGACTATAAGATGATGCCGTTAGATAGGAAAATAATAAATATACTATTTGTTATTCGTTAATTGAATATGTGCTTCATAGGAAAAGATCGCAGCCTGCGGCAGTTCCTACAGGGATCGGCATGCACCTGTAGGAGCTGCCGCAGGCTGCGATCTTTTGATCTTCTGTATCGCCTACAGAAAATCTTTATAGGCAAACAACGCCGGTGCCCCGCCGGTGTGCAGGAAGATAATCGGACCGTTGTCGAAACGCTGACGCCCGATCCCGTCCAGCAAGCCCGCCATGGCCTTGCCAGTGTAGACCGGGTCCAGCAGCAAGCCTTCCTGACTGGCCAGCAGCTTCACCGCCGCCAGTGTCCCGGCATTCGGCTCGCCATAACGCGGGGCGAAATATTCATCCCACAACTCGACCTTGAAAGCCTCCGGCAGATTCACGCCCAGCAACTCGGCCGTGCGTTCGGCGAGGCCTTGAACCTTTGGCCGCTGATCTTCATCGCTGCGTGAAACCGTCACGCCGATCACTGGCAGATCCGGCAGTGCTTCACTCAAGGCCAGTGCCAGGCCGCTGTGGGTACCGGCACTACCCGAGGCCAGGACTACGGCGGCGAACTTCAGGCCGGTGTCCTTGATCTGCTCGGCCAGTTCCAGCCCGGCGCGCACGTAGCCCAGGGCACCCAGTGCATTGGAACCACCGATCGGCACCAGGTACGGCTTCTTGCCGTTGCTGCGCAGTCGGTTGGCCAGGGCTTGCAGTTGCTCGTCGGCGTTGTCGAGGTTTTCCACCAATTCGACCTTGGCATCGAACAGGTCGAGCAGCAGGCGGTTGCCGTTGCCGGTGTAATTGCTGTCGCCAGTGCCGAGAGGATTTTCCAGGAGGGCTACGCAGCCCAGCCCCAACTTTGCGGCAATGGCGGCTGTCTGGCGCACGTGGTTCGATTGCAGTGCGCCCGCCGTGATCAAGGTGTCGGCGCCCTGGGCCAAGGCATCGGCGGCCAGGTATTCGAGTTTGCGCAGCTTGTTGCCGCCCATCGCCAGCGGCGTCAGGTCGTCGCGCTTGACGTACAGGTCGCGCCCCAGCCAGGTCGACAGGCGTTCGAGTTTTTCCAGGGCGGTGGGCTGACCGAGCAGGTCGAGGCGGTTAAAGCGGGCGAGCTGTTGTTTGATCATGAGTCCGTACTGGCGGTTGAAGATCTCAGGACTATAGGCACGCCAAAAAGTTGGGGCAACCGCCAATCGCTTATAGCCAATCGAACTGAGCACAGCACTATTGGTTCTTAATTTGCCTCGCGGCCCTTGCCGTAAAGTAATCGCGGTCAGTGCGGCCAGACAGTCCGGCCGCCCGTGAGGAGTTTTTACCGTGAGTGAGCGTTCCAGCCATTGGCAATTGCAGACCATCGTCAGCCAGCTGCGCACGGCACGTGAACAGTGGCGTGCACAAAACGGCCGGGCCACCGGCGAGCAGGGTGGTCGCGAATTGCCGTCCCGCGCAGCCATGGCGGACATTCTCGAAGCCCTGTGCGGTGCGTTGTTCCCGATGCGCCTGGGGCCGGTTGACCTGCGCGAAGAGAGCGAAGACTTTTACGTCGGCCACACCCTGGATGTGGCGTTGAATGCTCTGCTGGCCCAGGCGCGACTCGAATTGCGCTACGCCGCGCGCCACAGTGCCCAGGCCGAGACTGAAGTCGAAGCCAAAACCATCCAGATCATTCAGGATTTCGCCCTCGCTTTGCCTGGGTTGCGCAGCCTGCTGGACACTGACGTATTGGCCGCCTATCACGGTGACCCGGCGGCGCGCAGTGTCGATGAAGTGTTGTTGTGCTATCCGGGGATTCTGGCGGTGATTCACCATCGTCTGGCCCACCATTTGTATCGCGCCGGGTTGCCGCTGCTGGCGCGGATCAGCGCGGAAATCGCTCACTCGGCCACCGGCATCGACATTCACCCCGGTGCGCAGATCGGCCGCAGTTTCTTCATCGACCACGGGACGGGTGTGGTGATTGGCGAAACCGCGATCATCGGCGAGCGAGTGCGGATTTATCAGGCGGTGACCTTGGGCGCCAAGCGTTTCCCGGCGGACGAAGACGGTCAGTTGCAGAAAGGCCAGCCACGGCACCCGATTGTCGAGGATGACGTGGTGATTTATGCCGGGGCGACGATTCTGGGGCGGATCACCATCGGCCAGGGCTCGACCATTGGCGGTAACGTCTGGCTGACCCGCAGCGTGCCGGCGGGCAGCAACCTGACCCAGGCGAATTTGCAGTTGGATGATGGGGCGCAGAAGTAGTCTCCTGAATCTTTGTTGACTGTTCTGGCCTCTTCGCGGGCAAGCCCGCTCCCACAGGGTTTCCTGGCGTTCACAGCTTTTGTGTTCAACCCGGATCCACTGTGGGAGCGAGCTTGCTCGCGATTGGATTTCAAGCCGAATCGAGTTGTTGGTCTTCAGCAAATTTCCTCCCTTGAGCTAGCGTACAACCAGTACCGCCGAGCCCTGCGATTAGTCCTTAGCCCCCTATCCATGTTTAACTTGAACGTTCATTCAAGTTAAACCGGCGGTTCGCTGCCCGCTCACAACAGGAGGCTTGCCTTTGCTGAGTCCGATTTCTACAGCCACGTTTTACCCCTTCGAGGTGCACCGAACATGAGTGCATCGTCCATCCCTCCAAGCGGTCTGATCCGCATGAATCCGCCGGTGTTCTGGTTCTCGGCGAGTTTCATCCTGTTGTTTGGTGTCGTTGTCATCGCCATGCCCGAGCAGGCCGGTGCCTGGTTGCTGGCGGCGCAAAACTGGGCGGCCAACACGGTCGGCTGGTACTACATGCTGGCGATGACCCTGTATCTGGTCTTCGTGGTGGTCACCGCCTTGTCCGGCTACGGCAAGATCAAGCTCGGTGCCGACCACGACGAACCCGAATTCAGTTATTTGTCCTGGGCCGGCATGCTGTTCGCCGCCGGGATCAGCATCACCCTGTTTTTCTTCTGCGTGTCCGAGCCGCTGACCCACATGCTGCAACCGCCCCAGGGCGAGGCCGGTACGGCGGATGCGGCGCGCCAGGCGATGCAGATTCTGTTTCTGCACTGGGGCCTGCATGGCTGGGGCGTGTTCGCCTTTGTCGGTATGGCGCTGGCCTACTTTGCCTACCGGCATAACCTGCCACTGGCCCTGCGCTCAGCGCTGTATCCGCTGATCGGCAAGCGCATCAATGGCCCCATCGGCTACGCAGTGGATGGCTTCGGCATCATCGCCACGGTGTTCGGCCTCGGTGCCGATATGGGCTTCGGCGTGTTGCACCTCAACTCGGGCCTGGACTATCTGTTCGGCATCGCCCACACCCAATGGATTCAGGTCGGCCTGATCACCTTGATGATGGGCGCTGCGATCATCGTTGCCGTATCCGGTGTCGACAAGGGCGTGCGGGTGATGTCCGACATCAACATGCTGCTGGCCTGCGCGCTGTTGCTGTTCGTGTTGTTCGCCGGCCCCACGCAGCACTTGCTCAACACCCTGATCCAGAACCTCGGCGATTACCTCGGCGCCTTGCCGATGAAGAGTTTCGACCTCTACGCCTACGACAAACCCAGCGACTGGCTGGGCGGCTGGACAGTGTTCTACTGGGCCTGGTGGATTGCATGGTCGCCGTTCGTGGGTCTGTTCATCGCACGGATTTCCCGTGGCCGCACCATCCGCGAGTTCGTCTTCGGCGTGCTGTTGATTCCGCTCGGCTTCACCCTGGCGTGGATGTCGATCTTCGGCAACAGCGCCATCGATCAAGTGCTCAACCACGGCATGAGCGCGCTCGGCATGTCGGCCATCGACAATCCGTCGATGACGCTCTACCTGCTGCTGGAAACCTACCCGTGGAGCAAAACCGTCATCGCGGTCACGGTGTTCATCAGCTTCGTGTTCTTCGTCACCTCCGCCGACTCCGGCACTGTGGTGCTGTCGACGCTATCCGCCAAGGGCGGCAACCCGGATGAAGACGGACCGAAATGGCTGCGGGTGTTCTGGGGCGCGATGACCGCATTGGTGACCAGCGCGCTGCTGTTTTCCGGCAGCATCGATGCGTTGAAGTCGGCGGTGGTCCTGACCTCGCTGCCGTTCTCGCTGATCTTGCTGTTGATGATGTGGGGTCTGCACAAGGCGTTTTATCTGGAATCGCAGAAGCAGATTGCGCAGATGCATTCCTTGGCACCGGTGTCCGGTTCCCGCCGGGGCGGTTGGCGTCAGCGTTTGAGTCAGGCGGTGCATTTCCCGTCACGGGATGAGGTCTACCGCTTCCTCGACACGACGGTGCGTCCGGCGATTGAAGAAGTGTCTGCCGTGTTCATCGAAAAGGGTTTGCACGTAGCGACACACCCGGACCCGGCCAATGACAGCGTCAGCCTGGAAATCGGCCATGGCGACCAGCATCCGTT
This sequence comes from Pseudomonas sp. KH_046_1, assembly GCF_057839025.1. Classification (NCBI taxonomy): domain Bacteria; kingdom Pseudomonadati; phylum Pseudomonadota; class Gammaproteobacteria; order Pseudomonadales; family Pseudomonadaceae; genus Pseudomonas; species Pseudomonas sp. KH_046_1. The sequence goes on along the minus strand of NZ_CM174481.1, from coordinate 240,674 downwards.
CGTTTATCAGGTGCAGATGCGTGGCTACTTCACGCCGTCGTTTGCCCGTGGCGGCATGGGTTCCAAGCAACTTAACAATCGCCGCTACTACCGGGCCGAAGTGCATTTGAGCGAGGGCAGTCAGGATTACGATCTGGTCGGCTACACCAAGGAGCAGATCATCAACGACATCCTCGACCAGTACGAACGGCACATGCAGTTCCTGCATCTGGTGCGTTGATCAAGGCCTTCACGTCTCGGTGGTCAACACCATGAACAACACCAGCGCCGCCACCGGGACACCGAATACGGCGCTACCAACCACCAGTTCGGTGCTCAATGGCTGGCCGGCATGCACCATGCCGACTGCGCCATTGATCAGCGTCAGCGCCAGCCACAGCAGGATAAAACTGTAGGCCAGGGTCTGGCGGGTGAAGCCGATGTTCTCGCCGATGTAGAGCATCAGCGCCAGGAGGATCAGGCCGAAGGTGATGATGATGGTGGTGTGCATGGTGGGCTCTGCCTTCAGATGTGTGCTGCCATCGAGGCCGCTATCGCGAGCAGGCTCGCTCCTACAAAGATCACGGCGAGCTCTGTGGGAGCGAGCCTGCTCGCGATAGGGTCACTGCGGTATTTGTCTGAGCATAGTTAAACCAACCCACCATTGACCCGCAAAACCTGCCCGTTGACCCACGCCGACTCCGGTCCGGCGAGGAAGGACACGACACGGGCAATGTCTTCTGGCTGACCGAGACGCTCCAGTGGCGCCATCTTCGCGAAATTCTGAATCTGCTCCTCACTCTTGCCGTGCAAAAACAGCTCAGTCGCCACCGGCCCGGGAGCCACCGCATTGACGGTGACGTTGCGCCCGCGCATCTCTTTGGCGAACACCTGAGTCAGGGACTCCACTGCCGCTTTGCTGGCGATGTACACCGCGTAGCCCGGCAGGTTCATGCCGACGGTGCTGCTGGAGAAGTTGATGATCCGGCCACCGCTGTTCAGGCGAGTCGCGGCTTCACGCAGGGTGTTGAAGGTGCCACGAGCGTGGATGTTGAAGTTCTGGTCGAACAGTTCGTCGCTGTGTTGCGCCAACGGCAGGACCTTGAGGATGCCGGCGTTGTTCACCAAAACATCGACCTTGCCGAACTGGGTTTCAACCTCGTCGAACATCCGGCGCACGTCGTCGGCATTGGCCACATCGGCTTTGATCGCTATGGCCTGGTGACCGGCCTGACGCAATTCCACCACCCGTTTCGAGGCTTCGGTGGCACTGCTGGCGTAGTTGATGGCAACGGCGAAACCTTCGCTGGCCAGTTGTTTGGCGATGACCGCGCCGATGCCGCGGGAGGCGCCGGTCACGATGGCGACTTTCGGAGTTTGATGAGCCATGTTGGTGTTCCTGTTGAAGGGGTATGAAGCCAATTTCACATGTTTACTCAGGCCGATAAATGCACGAGAGTTGCCTTTACTGTTCAATAATCACCAACAATCGAGTGTCTGGAGTGAGCTGTGGACCAAGCCAAAGCGATGAAGGTTTTTGTGCGGATCTACGAGCGCAGCAGCTTCACGCAGGCGGCCGATGACCTGAACCTGCCACGCGCGACGCTGACCCACACCTTGAATCAGTTCGAGGCCTGGCTGGGTACGCGTTTGTTGGAACGCAGCACGCGTAAAGTGCGTCCGACGCTGGATGGCGAGGCGTACTACCTGCGTTGCGTGCAATTGCTGGCAGAGCTGGAAGACGCGGAATTGGCGTTTCGCGGCGTGGCCCCGAAGGGGCGGCTGCGGGTGGACTTGCACGGGACATTGGCCAAGCACTTCGTGATCCCGGCGTTGCCGCAATTCATGGCGCGTTATCCCGACATCGAGCTGTCCATCAGCGAGGCTGACCGCCAGGTCGACCTGATCACCGAAGGTATCGATTGCGTGTTGCGCGCAGGAACATTGGGCGACTCCACGCTGATCGGCAAACGTGTCGCCAACCTGCGTCAGATCACCTGCGCCAGCCCCGCCTATTTACGTATATACGGCGAACCGAAAAGCCTCGCCGACCTGAGCCGGCACCGTGCGGTGAACTACGTTTCGCGTACGACGGCCAAGTTGTTCCCGTTTGAATTCATGGTGGACGGTGAACTCAAGGAAGTGGTCATCGACGGTGCGGTCTCGGTGTTCGGCGCAGAAATCTACGCCGCCTCGGCGATTGCCGGACTGGGCCTGATCCAGTGCCCGCACTACCGAATGGAAACGCAGATCTCCCAAGGCCTGGTGCAGGAAGTCCTCGTCGACACCCCTCCGCCATCGATGCCGGTATCGGTGTTGTACCCGCACAACCGACACATGTCGCCCAGGGTCCGGGTGTTTGTGGACTGGTTGGGAGAGGTGTTTGCGGGGGCACGGTAGCTTGTTGGCGGGGAAACACGTGAAACGTTTCAGTCATTAGTCGAATCAGGGGTTTTCTGGTGTTTGTCCGGGCGTATGCTGGACGACTGGCGAAGCAGTCGATACCAGATTCAAGACCGACAAGAGAGGATTCGATGACCTACACCGCTGCCGAAAACCGCTACGACTCCATCCCCTACCGCCGTGTGGGCCGCAGCGGGCTGGTGCTGCCGGCGCTGTCGTTGGGCCTGTGGCACAACTTCGGCGACAGCACGCCGATCGATACCCAGCGCGCGTTGTTGCGCACGGCATTCGACCTGGGCATCAACCACTTCGACCTGGCCAACAACTACGGCCCGCCGTATGGCAGCGCCGAGATCAACTTCGGCCGTTTACTGCGTGAAGACTTCAAGCAGTACCGCGACGAGCTGATCATTTCCAGCAAGGCCGGTTGGGACATGTGGCCCGGCCCTTACGGTCAGGGCGGCGGTTCGCGCAAGTACGTGCTGGCCAGCCTCGACCAGAGCCTGCAACGCCTGGGCGTGGACTATGTCGACATCTTTTACTCCCACCGCTTCGATCCAGACACCCCGCTGGAAGAAACCGCCAGCGCACTTGCCACAGCAGTGCAGCAGGGCAAGGCGTTGTACATCGGCATCTCGTCCTATTCCGGGGTGAAAACCCGCGAAATGGCTTTGCTGCTCAAAGAGTGGAAAGTGCCGCTGCTGATTCATCAGCCGGCCTACAACCTGCTCAATCGCTGGGTGGAAAAAGACTTGCTGGACACCACTGACGAACTCGGCACCGGCGTGATCGCCTTCACCCCGCTGGCCCAGGGCTTGCTGACCGACAAATACCTCAACGGCGTGCCGTCGGATGCGCGGGTCAACCGTCCGGGCGGTGGTTCGTTGCAGGCGTCGCATTTTTCCGAGGCCAACATCGCCCAGGTGCGGGCACTCAACGAAATCGCCAGGCGTCGTGGCCAGAGCCTGGCACAACTGGCACTGGCCTGGACCCTGCGCGATCCTCGGGTCACTTCGGCCTTGATCGGCGCGAGCCGGCCGGAGCAGATCATCGAGAACGTCGGGGCGTTGAAGAACCTGAGTTTCAGTGCAGAGGAACTGGCGGAGATTGACCGGTTTGCCCAGGAGGGCGGGATCAATCTTTGGGAGAAGCCTTCTACTGCTGAATAAGTGATTGGCGCCGGATTGTTCGGCGCCTTTCAGATCGCCATCGCGAGCAAGCTCGCTCCCACAGGTTCGGCGGTGTTCACAAATTTTGTGTACGACACGGACCCTGTGGGAGCGAGCTTGCTCGCGATGGGGCCAGCCCTGACAGTAAAGATTTCAGGGGTCAGCGAAAGAAAGGCACATCCCCCAACACCGTCGCCCGCTGCATCACCCGCCGCGCCGGTCGGTAATCGTCCACCGCGTAATGCTGGGTCACGCGGTTGTCCCAGAACGCAATGTCATCCTGCTGCCAGCGCCAGCGAATGGTGAACTCAGGCCGCGTTGAATGGGCGAACAGGAATTTCAGAATCGCCTCGCTCTCGGTTTCCGACAACTCGTTGATCTTCGAGGTGAAGCCTTCGTTGACGAACAGCGAGCGGCGCCCGCTGACCGGGTGCGTGCGGATCACCGGGTGCGACAGCGGCGGATTCTTGCGCCGTGCTTCTTCCCACTGGGCCAGTGCCTCAGGCGTGTTGCCATAGCGCTCCAGCGGAAACGAACGGGTGAAGTCATGGGTGGCGGTCAGACCTTCGAGCAAGGTTTTCAGCGACTCCGACAAGGCTTCATACGCCGCAATCCCGCTGGCCCATAACGTGTCGCCACCAAACTCCGGCAGCAGCTTGGCGCTGAGCACCGCGCCCATGGCCGGGGTCGGCAGGAAGGTGACGTCGGTGTGCCAGATCGCGTTATCGCGCACGTCGGTGACGGCGGTGTCGAGGATCAGCACTTCGGGTTGCTCCGGCACATTCGGGTAGATCGGATGAATGTGCAGGTCGCCGAAATTCGCGGCGAATCGCGCCTGTTGCTGTGGCGTGATCGGCTGGTTGCGGAAGAACAGCACCTGATGCTTGAGCAGGGCCTGTTCGATGGCATCTCGCTGTTCAAGGTTCAGCGGCTGGCTGATGTCGATGCCACTGATCTGTGCGCCGAGGGCGGAGCTTAGGGGGACGATGGTCAACTGGCTCATGGTGGTTCTCTTCAAATTCGGGCTGTTGACCACTGTGGGAGCGAGCTTGCTCGCGATAGCGATTTGTCAGTTACAGCCGTGGTGTCTGACACTATGCAATCGCGAGCAAGCTCGCTCCCACAGGGTTTTGCATAGAACAATTATTCAGTGGGCCTGGCCATGCCACGGCACCAACTTGCGTTGCAGGGCACGCAGGCCCAACTCCATCGCGAAGGCGATCAGTGCGATCACCAGAATCCCCAGTACCACCACATCGGTGACCAAAAACTGCGCGGCCGATTGCACCATGAAGCCCAGACCGCTGGTGGCGGCGATCAATTCGGCGGCGACCAGCGTCGACCAACCCACGCCCAGGCCTATGCGCACACCGGTCAGAATGTCCGGCAAGGCACTCGGCAAGATGACGTGGCGAATCAACTGCACGCGCGTTGCGCCCAGCGACTGCGCGGCACGCAATTTGGCCGGATCGACCGTGCGCACGCCGGTGGCGGTGGCGATGGCAATCGGGGCGAAAATCGCCAGGTAGATCAGCAGCACTTTCGACAATTCACCGATGCCGCACCAGATCACGATCAACGGCAGATAAGCCAGCGGCGGAATCGGCCGGTAGAACTCGATCAGCGGGTCGAGCACACCACGAGCGATACGGTTGGCACCGATGGCGATGCCCACCGGCACGGCGGTGAGAATCGCGAAGCCGAGGCCCAGGCCGATACGGCTCAGGCTCGCGCCCAGGTGCTGCCACAGGGTTGAATCCATGTAACCCGAGGTCGCCAGCAGCCAGCCTTTTTGCAGCACGGCGGAGGGCGGCGGCAGGAACAGCGGCTCGATCAAGCCGGTCGCCGTCACGGCCCACCAAATGGCAACGAGAGCGACCAGCGTCAGCACACTGATCCAGCGAGTGCTCAAACGGCGACTTGCCGGAATCACGGCTGAGCCTGGCGTTATCGCCGCGACGGGAATTTCGTAGGTGCTCATGCGCGCTCCTGCCGCTGGGCGGCGCTGCGTTGGGAGAACACTTTGGCGAGTACGTGTTCGCGGGTTTCGATAAAACTCGGGTCGGATTTGATCGAGCGGGCCGACTCACCGGCGGCATAACGCTGACCGAAATCGAGGCTCAGGCGCTCGACGATTTGTCCTGGGTTGGGCGCCAACAGAATCAGGTCGGTAGCGAGGAACACGGCTTCTTCGATGTCATGGGTAATCAGGAACACCGGTTTGGCGGTGCGTTGCCAGACTTGCAGCAACAGCTCCTGCATCTGCTCGCGGGTGAAGGCGTCGAGGGCACCGAAAGGTTCGTCCATCAACAACACGCGCGGGTCGGCGGCGAGGGCGCGGGCCAGGCCGACACGCTGCTTCTGGCCGCCCGAAAGCTGCCAGATGCGACGCTGTTCAAAACCGGAAAGATCGACCAGGGCGAGCATTTCCCTGGCGCGAGCTTCGCGTTTGTCCCGGGCGACACCGGCCAGCTCCAGGCCGAACCCGACGTTGGCCAACACGTCTTGCCACGGCAGCAGCGCGTCGTCCTGGAACACCACGCCGCGCTCGGCGCTCGGGCCTTTGACGGGTACGCCATCGAGGGTGATGCGCCCGGCGCTGGGTTCGACGAAACCGGCAATCAGGTTCAGCAGCGAAGTCTTTCCACTGCCGGACGGGCCGAGGGCGACCAGCAATTGCCGGGGCCCCAGGCTCAGGGAGATATCCGCCAACACCGGTTCCGGGTTGCCGGGGTACTGTGCGCTGATGCGCTCCAGCTGTAGCAAGGCCATCGCGTTGACTCCCGATCAGTGGGTGATGAACTTGGCGCTGACGTACGGCGCGTAGTCCGGCAGTACGGCCTCGACCTTGCCTTGTTCCTTGAGGAACGCCGCGGTGTCGGTGATGGCTTTGGTAGTCGGTGCGCCGAGGGTGATGACCTGGTCAGCTGCCAGCGGGTAGACGTTGCCTTGCAGCAGCAGCGGAATGTCGCTGGCCTTGGCACCAGACAGTTTTACCAGCTTGTCGACGTTGCCCTGGTTGGCGAGCCAGGCCTGTGGGTTTTTGCGGTAATCGGCGTAGGCGTCCAGGGTCACTTTGGCGAACGCGGTGACGATCTCCGGGTGCTTCTCGGCGAAATCCTTGCGCACGATCCAGGCGTCGAAGGTCGGTGCGCCGAACTTGGCCAGCTCGCCGGAGGTGATCAGTACCTTGCCGTTTTCCTTGGCGACACCGAGGGCCGGGTCCCACACGTACGTGGCGTCGATGTCACCGCGTTTCCAGGCGGCAACGATCGCGGGTGGGGCGAGATTGAGAACGGTGACTTTCGACGGATCGATGTTCCAGTGCTTCAGCGCGGCGAGCAGGCTGTAGTGGCCGGTGGATACAAACGGCACGGCGATCTTCTTGCCGATCAGGTCTTGCGGGGTCTTGATCCCGGAACCGTCGCGGGCGACCAAGGCTTCGGCGGCGCCGATCTGGGTGGCGATGAGGAAAGTTTCCACTGGCACTTTGCGGGTGATGGCGGCGGTCAGGGGGCTGGAGCCGAGGTAGCCGATCTGTACGTCGCCCGAGGCAATGGCGGCGATGATATCGGCACCGTTGTCGAATTTGCGCCAGCTGATATCGCCCTTGGTGGCCTTTTCGTAGGCGCCGTCAGCCTGGGCGACTTTCGCCGGGTCAACGGTGGTCTGGTAGGCGACGGTGAAGTCGGCCGCCTGGGCAAAAAAGCTCGCGGTAGCCAAGGACGCGGCCGCCAGCAAGCGTAGAGGGAAAGTCAGTTTCATCAGAAAGCTCCTTGTCAGGCGACCGAATGTCGGCGTGATAAAGAGACTAAATGATCTAAGAATTATAAAATAAATAACTTTTTCGAATTAGCTTATGAGGGGAAAACTTTAGACAGGAGTTACCGCGTACCGCTTTTTGTGGCGAGGGAGCTTGCTCCCGCTCGGCTGCGTAGCAGCCGCAAAAATGGGAGTCCTACGGCCTCCAGCGGGAGCAAGCTCCCTCGCCACAATAGTCTGCGGTTAGTTACTGATCGCCAGAATGCTCGCCTGGTACGCCCCGACAAACACATCGAAATCGCCGACTTCGTTCTGTTCCAGCTCAGCCTGCTGAGCCAGCGACGAACGCGCCCGCTCTTCAAATTTCGCCTGTTCCTCCGCCGGCAACGGCTCGCTGCGGAAGAACTCGGCATGGGCCTGGCTCTGGCGCAGGGAGAACTGGGCGAAGCTTTCCTTGTGTTCGGCCATCGCCGCCAATACCTGGGCCGACGGCGTCAGGGACGGGTCCTGAACCTTGGACATCTGGGCGTCCAGGGCCTTGCTGTGGGCATCGCCGCCATGGCTCTGGTCGAGCATCGCCGCCAGCGGAGCGATTTTTTCCAGCAGCTCGCCGGCCCATTCCTTCAGGTCAACCGGCTGGCCATCCCGTTGCAGTTGCAGGCCCGGACGGCGACCTTCCTTGACCACGCTGAGGAAGTTCGAGGTCGCGTTGCCGCAACTGGTGTTGGTCAGCAGCGGGCTGTCATTGAGCGCGCAGTACAGCAGGAACGCATCGAGGAAGCGCGACTCGGTAAGGTCGATGCCCATTGGCAGGAACGGGTTGATGTCCAGGCAGCGTACTTCGACGTACTGGATGCCACGGGCCATCAGTGCCTGGATCGGGCGCTCGCCGGTGTAGGTCACGCGTTTCGGGCGGATGTTGGAGTAGTACTCGTTTTCGATCTGCAGGATGTTGGTGTTGAGCTGTACCCACTCGCCATCCTGGTGGGTGCCGACTTCGACGTACGGCGCATACGGCGTGGCCACCGCTTTGCGCAGGCTGTCGGTGTAGCTGTTCAGATCGTTGTAGCACGGCGTCAGGCCGGCCTGGGCGTTGCTCTGGTAACCCAGGTCGCTCATGCGCAGGCTGGTGGCGTACGGCAGGTACAAAGTCTGTGGGTCCAGTTGTTCCAGCTGATGCGAACGACCGCGCAGGAAGCCGGCGTCCAGTGCCGGTGAAGCACCGAACAGGTACATCAGCAGCCAGCTGTAGCGGCGGAAGTTGCGGATCAGCGCGATGTAGGACGACGACTGGAAATCGCGGTCGGTACCGACAAAGCCTTCGGCCTGTTTGAGCAACGGCCAGAGTTTTTCCGGCAGGGAAAAGTTGTAGTGGATGCCGGCAATGCATTGCATGGTCTTGCCGTAACGCAGGGCCAGACCCTTGCGGTAGACATACTTGAGCTGCCCGATATTGGACGTGCCGTAATAGGCGATCGGGATGTCTTCCTCGGCCGGCAACGGGCACGGCATCGATGGGCTCCACAGGTACTCGTTGCCGAGCTTGCTGTAGGCAAAGCGGTGAATGCTGTCCAGGCTCGCCAGCGTATCGGCAGGATCGGGCAGGGCCGGGGTGATGAACTCCAACAGCGACTCGGAATAGTCGGTGGTGATCTGTTCATTGGTCAGCGCGGAACCCAATTCTTCCGGGTGCGGCGTTTGCGCCAGGCGACCTTCGCCGTTCACGCGCAGGCATTCACGTTCGATGCCGTGAAGGCACTGTTCGAGCAGAGAGAGGTTAGCGCGCTCGCCGAGCAGAGCCAGGCGGCGGTTGAGAAGTTCGCTCAAGTTGGATTCCTTCACGCGTCAGTCGCCCCAATATGGGGGTGGGCAAGACGGTCTACAAGGGTGAGGTTAAAACTGGCGTTTTCGCCTGGTTTTGTAGGAGCGAGCTTGCTCGCGATGGAGGTTAACGATAACGCGGGGTGCCTGAATGAAAACGGCGCCCTGACGTTCATCGCGAGCAAGCTCGCTCCTACAGGTCTTAGCGCCGAAATTAACTCAAATCGATGACATCTAGCTACAGGACAGCGAACGTGCCTTGTGCTTTTGCGACCAGTTTGTCGCCCTGCATCACATCGGCCTCGACCACCAATGTGCGGCGGCCCGGGTGGATCACCCGCGCCGTGCACATCACCTCGCCGTCAGAGACGGCGCGGATGTAGTTGATCTTGCACTCGATGGTCGCGCTCTGCTGGTCAAAGCCGTGGGTGCTGGAACAGGCCAGCCCCATGGCAATGTCCACCAGGCTGAACAAGGCCCCGCCGTGCAGCTTGCCACCGCGATTGCGCAGCTCCGGTTCCAGCGCCAGGGCGACTTGCGCCACCCCGGTTTCCAGGCTGTGCAAGCGGCAGCCCAGCAGCTTGAAAAACGCGCTTTCGGTCAGCCCGGCGGGAATGTCCATCAGCGTTTCTTCAACTGCTTGGCATTGGCGAACAGCGAAGCCATGGCGTTGTTGCTCGGTGCTGCCGCCGTGGTTTCCTTGCGCGGTGCGCTGTTCTGGGACTGGCGTGGCGCCGATCCCGGACGCGCGCCGCGAGCGCCGTCGATTTTCTCGCCCGGAGTGTCGCTCATGCGCATCGACAGGCCCACGCGTTTGCGCGGGATGTCGATTTCCATGACCTTTACTTTCACCACGTCACCGGCCTTCACCGCTTCCCGTGGATCCTTGATGAACTTCTCCGAAAGTGCGGAGATGTGCACCAAACCGTCCTGATGCACGCCGATATCGACGAACGCGCCAAAGTTGGTCACGTTGGTCACCACGCCTTCGAGGATCATGCCCAGTTGCAGGTCCTTGAGGTCTTCGACGCCTTCCTGGAACTCGGCGGTCTTGAACTCGGGGCGCGGGTCGCGCCCAGGCTTTTCAAGCTCCTGAAGGATGTCGGTCACGGTTGGCAGACCGAAGGTTTCATCGGTGTACTTCTTCGGATCGAGACGCTTGAGGAACGCGGCATCGCCAATCAGCGAGCGGATGTCTCGGTCGGTTTCGGCGGCGATGCGCTGAACCAGCGGATAGGCTTCCGGGTGAACCGCCGACGAGTCCAGCGGGTTTTCACCGTTCATGACGCGCAGGAATCCGGCGGCCTGTTCGAAGGTTTTCTCGCCCAGGCGCGCGACTTTCTTCAAGGCTGCTCGGGTTTTGAACGCACCGTGCTCGTCGCGGTGGCTGACGATGTTCTGCGCCAGGGTTGCGTTGAGGCCGGAGATCCGTGCCAGCAGCGCCACGGAAGCAGTGTTCACGTCGACGCCGACGGCGTTCACGCAATCCTCGACCACTGCATCCAGGCCACGGGCCAGTTTCAGCTGCGACACGTCGTGCTGGTACTGGCCGACGCCGATGGATTTCGGATCGATCTTCACCAGCTCGGCCAGCGGGTCTTGCAGGCGTCGGGCAATCGACACGGCGCCACGGATCGACACGTCGAGGTCCGGGAATTCCTTGGAAGCCAGCTCCGATGCCGAGTAAACCGATGCACCGGCCTCGGAAACCATGACCTTGGTCATCTTCATGGCCGGGTATTTTTTGATCAGTTCAGCAGCCAGCTTGTCGGTCTCGCGGCTGGCGGTACCGTTGCCGATGGCGATCAGGTCCACCGAGTGCTTGGCGCACAGGGCGGCGAGCACGGCGAGGGTCTGGTCCCACTTGTTGTGCGGCACGTGCGGGTAAACCGTGGCGTGATCCAGCAGCTTGCCGGTGGAGTCGACCACGGCGACCTTGCAACCGGTGCGCAGGCCCGGGTCGAGGCCCAGAGTGGCGCGCGGGCCGGCCGGGGCCGACAGCAGCAGGTCGTGCAGGTTGTGGGCGAACACGTTGATCGCTTCGGTTTCCGCGCCATCGCGCAGCTCGCCCAGCAAATCAGTCTCCAGATGGGTGTAGAGCTTGACCTTCCAGGTCCAGCGCACCACTTCGCCCAGCCATTTGTCGGCGGCGCGGTTCTGGTTCTGGATGCCGAATTGCTGGCCGATCATGCCTTCGCACGGGTGCATGGTGCCCGGCAGTTCGTCGCCGACTTTCAGTGCGGAGCTGAGGATGCCTTCGTTGCGACCACGGAAAATCGCCAGCGCGCGGTGCGACGGCATGCTTTTCAGCGGTTCGTCGTGTTCGAAGTAATCGCGGAACTTGGCGCCTTCCTCTTCCTTGCCGGCAATCACGCGGGCACTGAGGGTGGCTTCCTGCTTGAGGTAGTTGCGCAGCTTGTCCAGCAGGCCTGCGTCTTCGGCGAAGCGTTCCATCAGGATGTACTTGGCGCCTTCGAGGGCAGCCTTCACATCGGCCACGCCTTTTTCCGCGTCGATGAAGCGTGCGGCTTCGGTTTCCGGGCTCAGGGACGGGTCGTTGAACAGGCCGTCGGCCAGCTCGCCCAGGCCGGCTTCCAGGGCGATCTGGCCCTTGGTGCGGCGCTTCTGCTTGTACGGCAGGTACAAGTCTTCGAGACGGGTCTTGGTGTCGGCGAGCTTGATGTCGCGTTCAAGTTGCGGGGTCAGCTTGCCCTGCTCCTGGATGCTGGCGAGGATGCTGATACGCCGTTCGTCGAGTTCTCGCAGGTAGCGCAGGCGCTCTTCCAGATGACGCAATTGCGTATCGTCGAGGCTGCCGGTCACTTCTTTCCGGTAACGGGCGATGAAGGGAACGGTAGAGCCTTCATCGAGTAGCGCGACGGCCGCTTCGACCTGTTGTGGGCGTACACCGAGTTCCTCGGCGATGCGGCTGTTGATGCTGTCCATAAAACCACCTGACAAATTGTGAAAGCAGGCTCGCAGGCGCAGGGATAGGGCCTCGGCGAGTCTGGTTGAGCGGCCTGACCTGCGCCGCTACCTGGATCAAAAGGTATCCCGTTGACCCGTGAAATCGAACAATTACTGCCGACGCCATGAAAAAAAATGGTGTCCGTCTGTAGTACCTGTCTGATGTTGCCTGACACAAAAGGCCGCGCATTATAACCAGCGTTACGGCATTCGGGGGCATCGCGGGTTGCCGGTGCAATGGCCGGTTTTCTGGCACTAAAGGAAAAATCTGCTAACAATGCACACGGTGCGTATAACGGCAGCTACGCCATAATGCGCGCCGAGATCAAAGGAGCATCCAATGAGCAGCACTGCACAAACTGCTGAAGGCGAAAAAATTCTTATCGTTGACGACGATCCGGGGCTCAGCAGCCTGCTGGAGCGTTTTTTCGTCAGCAAGGGCTACCGCGCCCGCGCCGTACCGAACACCGAGCAAATGGATCGCCTGCTGGCGCGCGAAGTGTTCAACCTGGTCGTCCTCGACCTGATGTTGCCCGGCGAAGACGGCCTGACCGCCTGCCGCCGTCTGCGCAATGCGAACAACCAGATTCCGATCATCATGCTGACCGCCAAGGGCGATGAGCTGAGCCGCATCAAGGGCCTGGAGCTGGGCGCCGACGATTACCTGGCCAAGCCGTTCAACCCCGATGAGCTGATGGCTCGCGTCAAAGCGGTCCTGCGTCGCCAGTCGGCTCCGGTGCCGGGCGCGCCAGGCAGCGAAGACGAAAGCGTGACCTTCGGTGACTACGAGTTGTCCCTGGCTACCCGCGAGCTCAAGCGCGGCGAAGAAGTGCACATGCTCACCACCGGTGAGTTCGCTGTACTCAAGGCCCTGGTGATGAACGCGCGTCAACCGTTGACCCGCGACAAACTGATGAACCTGGCCCGTGGCCGCGAGTGGGATGCCCTGGAGCGCTCCATCGATGTGCAGATTTCCCGTCTGCGCCGGATGATCGAGCCCGATCCGTCCAAACCGCGTTACATCCAGACTGTCTGGGGCGTGGGTTACGTGTTTGTACCGGATGGTACCGCCACCAAGTGATTGGCGATTTGTAGGAGCGGGTCACGCGGACAGCGGGTCAATCGATCCTGTCCGCAGACTCGCGATCCGCAATATGCGAGCATCGCTCGCTCCTGCAAGTGTTTAACGGTTATCCATGAAAACCCCCGTTTGGTTTCCCCAGAGCTTCTTCTCCCGCACCCTTTGGCTGGTGCTGATCGTCGTACTCTTCTCCAAAGCGCTGACCCTGGTTTATCTGCTGATGAACGAAGACGTTCTGGTGGACCGCCAGTACAGCCACGGTGTCGCCCTGACGCTGCGCGCCTATTGGGCTGCCGATGAAGAAAACCGCGGCAAGATCGCCGAGGCCGCGACCCTGATCCGGGTGGTGGGTGCCGGCGTGCCGGAAGGCGAACAGCACTGGCCTTACAGCGAGATTTACCAGCGGCAGATGCAGTCGGAGCTGGGTGCCGACACTGAAGTCCGGTTACGCATGCATTCGCCACCAGCGCTGTGGGTTCGGGCACCGAGCCTGGGCGATGGCTGGCTGAAGGTACCGCTTTATCCCCATCCGTTGCGCGGCCAGAAAATCTGGAACGTGCTGGGCTGGTTCCTCGCAATTGGCCTGCTGTCCACCGCTTCGGCCTGGATCTTCGTCAGCCAGCTCAATCAACCTTTGAAGCGTCTGGTGTATGCCGCGCGGCAACTTGGCCAAGGCCGCAGCGTGCGCCTGCCAATCAGCGATACGCCGAGTGAGATGACCGAGGTTTACCGCGCCTTCAACCAGATGGCCGAAGACGTCGAACAGGCCGGTCGCGAGCGTGAACTGATGCTGGCCGGGGTTTCCCATGATTTGCGTACGCCGCTGACCCGCTTGCGCCTGTCCCTGGAACTGATGGGCGATCACACCGACCTGACTGACGACATGGTGCGTGACATCGAAGACATGGACGCGATTCTCGATCAGTTCCTGGCGTTCATTCGCGACGGGCGTGACGAGTCAGTGGAAGAGGTCGACCTGAGTGACCTGGTCCGTGAGGTCGCCGCGCCCTATAACCAGAATGAAGAGAGAGTGCGACTGCGCCTGGAGCCTATCCAGCCGTTCCCGTTGCGTCGTGTGTCGATGAAACGACTGCTGAACAACCTGATCGGTAATGCGTTGCATCATGCCGGTAGTGGTGTGGAGGTGGCGGCGTATGTATCCGGGGACACCAGCGCACCGTATGTGGTGCTGAGCGTCATGGACCGTGGTGCCGGGATCGATCCGTCGGAGCTGGAGGCGATCTTCAACCCGTTCACCCGCGGTGATCGTGCCCGGGGTGGCAAGGGCACCGGGTTGGGATTGGCAATCGTGAAGCGGATTGCTTCGATGCATGGCGGCAACGTTGAGCTGCGTAACCGCTCGGGCGGTGGGCTGGAAGCGCGGGTACGGTTGCCGTTGGGGTTGATGCTGCCGCGGGATGCCGTTTAAAACCTGATTTTTTCAGTGGGGCTTATGGCCCCATCGCGAGCAGGCTCGCTCCCACATTGATTGGTGTCGGACGCGAAATTTGCATCCGCCAACGATCCACTGTGGGAGCGAGCCTGCTCGCGAAGGCGGCATCCCTGCCGCCACAAGGCTTGAGGATTAACCCTTGCCCTTGGTCCGCGTCATATTCGGCCCACCATTCTTCTCCAGATGCTCAATGATGATCCCCGCCACATTTTTCCCGGTGGTGGTCTCAATCCCCTCAAGACCCGGCGACGAGTTCACTTCCATCACCAGCGGCCCGTGATTGGAGCGCAGGATGTCGACACCTGCCACCGCCAGCCCCATGACCTTCGCCGCACGCAACGCCGTCATGCGTTCTTCCGGCGTGATCTTGATCAGGCTCGCGCTGCCGCCGCGATGCAGGTTGGAGCGAAACTCGCCGGGCTTGGCCTGGCGCTTCATCGCCGCAATCACCTTGTCACCGACGACGAAGCAGCGAATGTCCGCACCACCGGCTTCCTTGATGTACTCCTGAACCATGATGTTCTGCTTGAGGCCCATGAACGCCTCGATCACCGATTCTGCGGCCGTGGCGGTTTCGCACAGCACCACGCCGATGCCTTGGGTGCCTTCCAGCACCTTGATCACCAACGGCGCGCCGTTGACCATTTCGATCAGGTCGGGAATGTCATCGGGGGAGTGGGCAAACCCGGTCACCGGCAGACCGATCCCGCGACGGGACAACAATTGCAGCGAACGCAGCTTGTCCCGCGAACGGGCAATGGCCACCGATTCGTTGAGCGGGAATACCCCCATCATTTCGAACTGGCGCAGCACTGCACAGCCATAAAAGGTCACGGATGCGCCGATCCGTGGAATCACCGCATCGAAGCCTTCCAGCGGTTTGCCGCGGTAGTGGATCTGCGGCTTGTGGCTGGCGATGTTCATGTAGGCGCGCAAGGTGTCGACCACCACCATTTCATGGCCACGCTCGGTACCGGCTTCGACCAGACGACGGGTGGAATACAGACGCGGATTCCGCGACAGCACAGCGATCTTCATGCAACACCTGTGGAGGAGGTAGATACCGGGAACACCGGCTTGTCTTGTACATACTTGATGCCCGGATTGACCACCAACTGGCCGTGGATCAGGGCTTTGGAACCGAGCAGCAGGCGATAACGCATGGACTTGCGGCAGGCGAGCGTGAACTCGACCCGCCAGACCCGATCACCAAGGGCCAGGGTGGTGCTGATCACGTATCGCACCTGCGCGTGACCGTTTGAGCTTTTAATGGTTTTCCTCGTCACCAGCGGTGCTTCGCAGCGCCGGTGACGCAACTGAACCACCGTGCCCAGGTGCGCCGTGAAGCGCACCCACTGCTCACCGTCCCGGTCAAATGTCTCGATGTCGGTGGCATGCAGGCTGGAGGTGCTGGCGCCGGTGTCGATTTTTGCCCGAAGGCCGGCGACTCCCAAATCAGGGAGCGCCACCCACTCGCGCAGACCGACAACGGTCAAATGGTCAAATGTCTTCAAAATTGCTCAACCGGTAGAAACCGCAGTGGCCGCAGGCGGCCAAATTCGCGGTATTCACGCAGAATAATGGTTAAAAGGCGACAGATATCTACAGCCCGGATTTCCAGTCTCGCAAGGAGGTTATGGAATGTCAGCATTGTAGTCCGGGATGGAGTAATTCTTGGTACGACAGAAACGGTAGTACAGTTCACCAATATTTCAGAATGAGGAAATTCCATGGCACAAAAAAACGAAGAGGACGACAAAGTCCGCCTCGATAAATGGTTGTGGGCTGCACGATTCTACAAAACCCGCGCCTTGGCCAAGGCGGCGATTGAAAGCGGCAAGGTGCATTGCCGGGGCGAACGTTGCAAGCCGGGTAAAGAGCCACGAATCGGCGATGAGTTCGTGATTCGCACCGGATTCGAGGAGCGCACGGTGGTGGTCCTGGCACTGTCGATCGTTCGTCGCGGCGCACCGGAGGCGCAATCCTTGTATGCCGAAACCCTGGCCAGCATCGCCAAGCGCGAAGAGGCCGCGACACAAAGAAAAGCCGGAGCCCTGGGCGTGAGCACTGACGGTAAGCCGAGCAAGAAACAGCGGCGGGATTTGTTCAAGTTTCGTGGCAGCAGTAACGACGACTAATTCAGATATTTCTCGGGCGATTGCCGCGCACTCGCCCGGCCTCACCACGTCTTAAGGCCAAGACTTGCAATTGACCCTTTGCGCATCCATATCTGTGCTTCGCCAGCAGTGCATCGCATGGACGATATCGCCGCTCGTCGAAAATCACACACAGTCTCTGACCTGTAGGCCATAACCACATTGCCAGCAGTGCGGGGCGGGAAACGACCCAAAACCCATCAGCGCTTGTTCCACCTTGCTTGGATCAGGCCCGGATTGTTCATAAAATGCCTTTCATGGCTGAACGTTGCGCACCCGAGGGGTGGCGCAGGGTAAATTTCTTGTTTCCTGTAACCTTTTTCACTAATTCAGATACCCAGACCTATGACCGATCACGCGGATAACGACTTCACACAACGCTTCATCTTCGATGACAGCGACACCCGTGGCGAACTGGTCTCGTTGGAGCTCAGCTACGCCGAAGTCCTGGCCAAACACGCCTACCCACAGCCGGTCGCGCAACTGCTCGGCGAGCTGATGGCGGCCGCATCGTTGCTGGTTGGCACGTTGAAGTTCGATGGCCTGCTGATTCTGCAGGCACGCTCCGAAGGCCCGATCCCGCTGCTGATGATCGAGTGCTCCAGCGAGCGCGAGATCCGTGGCCTGGCCCGTTACGAGGCGGACCGGATTGCCCCCGACGCTACCCTGGCTGACTTGATGCCGGATGGCTCGCTGACGTTGACCGTCGACCCGAAACGGGGCCAACGCTACCAGGGCGTCGTCGATCTGGATGGCGAAACGTTGTCCGACTGCTTCACCAACTACTTCGTCATGTCCCAGCAGATTGGCACCCGCATCAAGCTCTGCGCCGATGGTCGTCGCGCCCGTGGCCTGTTGCTGCAACAACTGCCGGCCGACCGTTTGAAAGACGAAGACGAGCGTGCCGCCAGCTGGCAGCACATCACCACCCTGGGCGGTACGCTGACCGCCGATGAGCTGTTGAGCCTGGACAACGAAACCGTGCTGCATCGCCTGTACCACGACGAGCAGGTGCGCCTGTTCGATGTGCAGAAGCTGCGCTTCCGTTGCAGCTGCTCGCGCGAACGTTCGGCCAATGCGCTGGTCAGTCTGGGTATGGAAGACGCGCAGCAATTGGTGGTCGAACACGGTGGCAACATCGAAATCGATTGCCAGTTCTGCAACCAGCGCTACCTGTTTGACGCGGCCGATGTCACTCAATTGTTCGCCGGCGCGGGTATCGAGACGCCGTCAGATACTCGTCACTAAAACGGTTCAGCGCAGGTAAATTCACTGGCTGCCGCCGGATTAATGCCGTTACGACAGGAGGGGCCTACTCTTTTTGGGCTTTTCTGGCATAATCCGGCCCACTTTTTTCGCGGTAGTAGTGCACGACTTTCTACTACAAAAACGTTTGGAGCACTCGGCCACTGGCCGACGGGGAACCTCATGACGCAAGCCAATAACGCCGTGTACACCGATCTGAGTGTTGATGATCTGGTTAAAGAAGCCCTCAACCGCGGTGAAGGCGAGCTTGCCGATACCGGCGCACTGGTTGTTCGTACCGGTCACCGTACCGGCCGTTCGCCAGTCGATCGTTTCATCGTTGAAGAGCCAAGCACCCAGGCCGCCATCGCCTGGGGCCCGATCAACCGCAAGTTCCCGGCCGACAAGTTCGACGCCCTGTGGGCTCGCGTTGAGGCATTCAACAACGCGCAAGAGCATTTCGTTTCCCACGTGCATGTAGGTGCGGCTTCCGAGCACTATCTGGCCGTGAAGATGACCACCCAGACTGCCTGGCAGAACCTGTTCGGCCGTTGCCTGTTCATCAACCCGGCTCAGTACAACCCGGCGGGTCGTGACGAGTGGCAAGTGCTCAACGTTGCCAACTTCGAGTGCGTGCCAGAGCGTGACGGCACCAACTCCGACGGCTGCGTGATCCTCAACTTCGCACAGAAGAAAGTGCTGATCGCCGGCATGCGTTACGCCGGTGAAATGAAGAAAGCCATGTTCTCGGTGCAGAACTTCCTGCTGCCGGCTGCCGACGTACTGCCAATGCACTGCGCCGCCAACATCGGCGAAGAAGGCGACGTGACCCTGTTCTTCGGTCTGTCCGGCACTGGTAAAACCACCCTGTCGGCCGACGAAAGCCGTTACCTGATCGGTGACGACGAGCACGGCTGGGGCGAAGGCGTTGTGTTCAACATCGAAGGCGGTTGCTATGCCAAGTGCATTGACCTGTCCGAGAAGAACGAGCCGGTTATCTGGAAAGCCATCAAGCACGGCGCGGTATTGGAAAACGTCGTTATCGACGACGCCAAGCACGCCGACTACGCCGATGTCAGCCTGACCCAGAACAGCCGCGCCGCCTACCCGCTGGAGCACGTTGCCAAGCGCTCCGAGAAGAACCTCGGTGGCGAGCCGAACGCTGTGATCTTCCTGACCTGCGACCTGACCGGCGTGCTGCCGCCAGTGTCGATCCTCAACGAAGAACAAGCGGCTTACCACTTCCTGTCCGGTTACACCGCTCTGGTCGGTTCGACCGAAATGGGTTCGGGCAGCGGCATCAAGTCGACCTTCTCCACCTGCTTCGGCGCACCGTTCTTCCCGCGTCCGGCCGGCGAATACGCAGAGTTGCTGATCAAGCGCATCCGCGGCTTCGGTTCCAAGGTCTACCTGGTCAACACCGGCTGGACCGGTGGTGGCTACGGCGTCGGCAAACGCTTCAACATCCCGACCACTCGTGCCGTGATCGCAGCGATCCAGAGCGGCGCGCTGATCGGTACCGAAACCGAGCACCTGGACACCATCAACCTCGACGTGCCAGTGGCCGTACCGGGCGTTGAGACTGGCCTGCTGAACCCACGCAACACCTGGGCCGATAAAGCCGCCTACGACGAAGCCGCCAAAGCACTGGCCGGCCTGTTCATCGAGAACTTCAAGAAGTTCGAAGTGAGCGACGCGATCAAGGCTGCGGGTCCAAAGCTGTAAGTGCTGGATTGAGCTAACGAAGAAGCCGCCCCTCGGTTATTCCCCCCTCTTGGGAATACATAGTTAGGCCCTTTTCAGCCAGTTACTGCATCAATACCCCTCTATGAGGGGTATTTTTTTATCCGTAGATGTGAAAGCCATACCATGATTTAGCATGGCATGCAGGCGAGGCCCAGTCTTATGCATGACCACGTTGTGCTCCTCGGCAGAGTTTGCAGGTTCCGGCGAGTTGACCGTGTGTACGGATAGATGCTGACAGCTTCAGGGGCTCACACCGAATTCTCCAGCCGCACTGGGTTGCGACTATCACGGCAAGCACTTTGGCGCTCCGTACCTTGACGCTCAGTGCATTGATGGTTTTCTCTGGGACGAAGACAGCTGCGATGAACCGGGTGGCGCTTTGCATAACGGCGGCGATATTCCATGCCCGAAATGCAATGCAGCCGAATACGCCGCCGAATATGGGGATACAAAAGATGAGTGACGAACAGACCTACCCCGCAGAGGCGCTGGAGCACAGGCGTGTTGCATTTGAAGAGGGGATCAAGCGGATCGCCGTTGAGCGGTTCGGCTATAGGGGAAGAACGTAATGCGTTATCGGAGCAACAAAGCAGGGACAAGCCGGAGAAGCCGGAGAAGCCGCCTTTTTGCCTTAATGTCAGTCCGTCATTTCTTCGGTCTTGACTATGAAAGGCCAAGACAACCACCCAGCCAAAAGTGAATGTGGCTGGGCTTCGGTCGCTGACAATGGCACCCTGTCTACTGGCACGCTTCCACCAGGTGGATCATTTGCTCATCTGATCTGACTCACCTGGAAAACGTCATGGCCACCCCTCTCCCTAGCGTCATCCGCGTCGAAGCCAAAACCAACCTCAAGCAGATCGGCGTCCAGCCCGGCTGGTTCGTCCGCGCCGGTTCCTGCTCGATCTGGTTCGAGGTGCAGCACGTGTATGACAAAGCAATACTGGTCGCCGCCCGCGATCCGCGCCGCGCCTCAGACGTGGTGAGTGTGGGGAACTTCTTCAGCGCAATTAACGAGGTGTCGAGCGTGGCCCCGCCTCACAGCCACTGGATCAAGCTCGACCGTAAGTTGCCCCACTCGCGACGCTCCAGGGTCATCAGCTCGGCCGGCTTGCTATGCCCCACCAACCATTCGCCGACCACCCAGGTGAAGTCACTGCCGTACAGATCGCGGTTGAGCTGCTGCTCAACGCCGCCCAGTTCTTCATTGAGGCCGTCCAGTTGCCCGAGCTGGTTGTACGTCGCTTGGCCTTGGCTGTCCTTAACAATTGGGCTCCAAAGAATGAAGTGTCGGCTGTACTCCGACAGGTACTTGTTTGCGTACTCAATGTCTCTTGAGAATTTATCGGTGAGTTTCTGTACGTTGTTGGGCCGTTTGTCCTTGACGTACTGGAGTCCTGTAGTCCTGTAGTCCTGTAGTCCTGTAGTCCTGTAGTCAGGTGAATGGCAACCTCACAAATGTAGACCTGCTTCTCTTTGAGATTGATGCCCACAACGTCGATCTCGCCGTGAGCCTCAACGGTGTAGAGATTGGTTTGAATGAAGTCGCATTTGCGGATGTACCGCAGATACGATGACACCAGTTGCTCTCCGACATTCAGCACCACGATCTCCTTAGCGGCTAACGATTAAGCCAAAGGGCGGCGGCACGCCGTCCCGGCTCCAACCGCGCGATGCCCGCGTGCCTATCCGTGGCGAGCCAGTCTGGCGGAATGCCGCTGTCGGCTGTGCCGAGGCCGAACACCAGCAAGCGCCGCCCGCCAGGCTGCGGCAGCACTGCGTCGATGCCGCGAGCGGTCATGACGTCGCCGGCGAGAAACAGCTTCAGCGTATCGGTAACAGCTGCCATGGGCACGCTCCCGGATATCCTGAATAAAGTAAACCGCGTAAACCGGGGGCAGCCCCCCCGCGTAGCTCAGCTGCGGGCCCCGTCACAACGGTCATCACGCTTCAACTAACTATAGCCAGCGAGCCAGCAGCCTCTTCAGTGCATCCAGGGGTCATAAACCCTAATTGGGGTCTACCTCTCGCCACTGGGCCCAAATCGCCATGGGCTGAACCCACAGAGAACTGTCCTTTTATTACTGCCCCCCCAAGGGCACCAACCAACTTTTGCCAATAGCATCACGGTGAAAACCATGAAGACAATCCTTACCGGCCTTGCCCTGGCCAGCCTTTGCCCCCTTGCCTTGGCAAGCATGGATGCGTCCAATGAACTGCCAGTGGAGATCTACAACTACTCGATGAACCTGGATATTGCCAAGGTCATCGCCACAGCCCCCCCTTCCCTACGCCTGTGAGGTCGTGCCTACACGTAGACCTATAAGGACTCCAAGGGTCAGCGGCATATCCTTGAATACCTTGTATGGGGCGATGGCTGTAGCGGCGGCTGATGCGCCATTGAAGTAAGTCCGTGGCGGCTGTTCGAGGAATTAGCCGTCACGCCTACCGACTGGTGCTCCTTGAGCGGGCCTTGGTATAGTCCCATTGGACGAAGAATGATGCTTGCGCGCGCTCGACAATGGCGACTTCTCAATTAATCCGGAATTTGCCAATCATGCCAACAAATATCCATGAGCGCAGGTCCAGGAAAAAGATCTATATTCTTCTGTCAGCTTCGATGCTGGTGCTGGCCTGTATTGGTATAAAGTTCCTGGTTGCGGATAAGCTGCCCCTCTCGCTGACCGCCTTCCGGGAGATCCTCGGGGGGGCTAGCGATATTGGCCACCTGGCCAACGGATCGGCAAACCGCGAATTTCAAGTGGCAGACGGAATCAGGGTGCCAACGCTGGTTGGAAGCCACCCGCTGATTCCGCACCCCCTGCCGAGACTGCCTATGCCAGACCATCCATTTCTTATGGATGAAACCGCGAGCGGCGGGGTTCATGGGGATACGTATAATTCCAGTACCACGCCATATGCGGGGCCTCTCGGGATCGCGCCAATAGCGACATATGTGCCGACACGCCCCGGCAACGAGATTTCGATGTGCACGCCCATGCTCATGACGCCCGGTGAAAAACTGGCGTCCTTGTGCGTCGGCTTGGGCAATCCGAGCCAGCTGGTGCTTTTTGATCCCAAGAACAATTTCAAGGTCGCGGCGCAGGTCGCCACGACCAGCAAGAAAATGAATTTCCTGGAGCCGGGAATGGGATGGTACACCGGCCTCGACGCTCTGGGTCGGGCCATCGTGGCGAACCCGGAACAAAAAGTTCAGATATATTCTATTGTTGGAAGCAATGACCAATACAAATGGTCTCTTGAAAAAGAGTATGACCTAAGCAGCGCCTTGCCTGATGGCCAACCAATTTCAGATGTTCATCCTGACTGGAAAAATAATCTCTGGTTTAGCACGATGTATGGCTATGTCGGCTACATCAACCAAATGACCGGCAAGATAGAACGTATGAAACTTCCGGGGGGTGAGGTTTCAGGTACGGCACTGGCGTTGAACGCGGATGCGACGTTCGTACTCACTACCATGGCACTTTATCGCTTTGAAATAGATGATGATGGAAAGATTATCACTCGCTGGCGATATGAATATGGACAGTCCAACTCAAGTGGTGATTTGACCGCTCCGACGCTGTTCGATGAAGGTAAGTTGATCTCATTCGGTTTGAACGATGACTCGCATCGCTTTGCGAGGGTGCTGGTACTTAAAACCGACGGCGCAGCAATGGCAAGCAGCTCCAGGGTCGTATGTGAGCATCCCGTGTTTAAAGAAGATAGAGGATATCTTGATAATACATTTGTGGGTTACGGAAAGTCACTTGTAATTCAAAATAATTATGGGTCGAAGTTCTTTGAACCGGCAGCATCCGAACCCGGGCTTGCGAGAGTCGATGTCAGGCCTGGATACAGTGGATGCAACACGATCTGGGAGAATTACTCGGTTTCGTCAAAGGTTCCACCCAAACTTTCGACTGCCGATGGTTATGTTTATCAATACACTATGAAATCGGGCGCTGGAGACAAGCAGGACGCATTTTATCTCAGTGCCCTCGATTTCCAGACTGGCAAACTAGCTTCAGAAATATTTATTGGAAGTGGAAAGAGGCTGGACAGCCCGATGCTGTCAATCAATTTCCTGCCTGGCGGTGTGATGGTTGCCGGCGTGCGGAACGGGTTGGTCACGTTGAGAGATCGCCCCGAGGCAACGGCCGGTGCCAGATAGGTTCAAATTGTGCCCAGACCTGTCGGTGACCATGGTGCGCGAGTTCGGCGTGAAGGCTTCCTGCTGGTTCTGAACACAACGGATGGCCCCGGCCCGGACGGCCCGGGGCATCGAAATCCTCAGGGTCACTTAGCCTCCAAGGCGAAGGACTTTGGAACGTACCGTCCGCATTTCAACGGGCTCAATGCGGACAAGTGAGGAGCAAGCAGTTGAAATCTATCGGACGAATGATCAGTCTGTCCGGGATGGCTTTGGCTATCGGCGTGCCTGCGAGTATGACGGCTTGACGACGTAGGCTTCGGCGCTGGGCGTGATGGCAGCCACCAATGAAGCGGTCGAACACGCCGAGGTGGTGATACTGGTGTCGATCTTCGGTGCCATCACGCTGCAAAGGGGTCGTGACAATCGGGTACAGACCACGGTTATCTATTTCGATCTTGTCTGACTAATCGTGGACTGTCCCTGGTTATCCCCGCTGCGCGAACTACAGAGTGGCCAGGGCGGTAACGCCCACTACAGGCCGAATATACGAATGCAACCGCACTGACGACAGGGTTGGAAGAGCTTTACTCACTACTTGTGAGGAGAGTCCATATACGCATTGTTTGTTAGGTGCTATTTGAACCCAACCAGATTTATGTAGGATATGCCCTTCATACCCATTTGGGACTCTGTGTGGGCTGACTCAATGTAAGCGTTTCTAACTCCGCACTGGCATAATTTGTTGATATGGTTTTTGATTGCACCTTCAGTGCTGTGGTCGAAACTAAATGCACTGCTGCCCTCTACAATGCATATTTCTTTGGTCATGCCATTTTCTATGGCCTGATTCTTTGTTTGATATACCGTGACCTCGCAGCTTGGCTCTGCGCGGACAACGTCGACCCCGATCGACAAGCCATTCTCGCATCGCCGACTTCCTTCGAGGAGCTTGTCGCCCTTGCGAAGGGAGATATTTGCCAGATCCGCTTGCGCGTACAGCCTGGGCACGAACCGGGACTGACACATTGCCTTCAACCCGCCTTCGCGTTTGAGCTACCCACAGTCGGTGATCGGCTACCCGTGCGATTCGCAAGGTGCTTGACGACTGACCGTCGCAATGAAAAAGCGCCGACATTGCCGCCGGCGCTCGAAAGTAACGATGTATTCTGATGTAGCGATACATCGCTAACTCAGATGGGCCAGACCCTTGACCAGGTTGGCTTCTGAGCTATCCGCCCCTGAACTATGTACCGTTACGGTATAAGTCTTGAGAGGGCGGCTTTTTTGTGCGCAAAATTCGGTTTTTCGCGGGCAAGTCAGAATGCGTCGGGCCGTTAGAGGCCTTCGAGCTCATCCGTGTCCCAGCGTTGGGCCTTGATGGCCCGGTAGAGCATGTCGATGGTCAATGGCACCTTCTCGCCGCGACCCTTGGCTTTTCGCTTTAGATTCACGTCAAAGCCGACGGGCTGGAAATAGCGATAGCTGTCGAAATCCACGAAATCGATGGCGAAGTGGTCTTCCAGGGTTTCGATCAAATGCCGGGCGTCTGCACCGTTGCAGCCCAAGTCGAAATTGATCGAGGTGCCGAGGTTGATGGTTTTGCGTTCGGGGAAGCCGAGTTCTTCATGCAGCAGTTGCATGAGTTGCTGCATCAAGTGGTCGTCGGGGAGGTTGGGGGCGAGGTTCATTGCGTAGGCTCCGCTAATCGAAATGCAGGCGCCATATTATCCTGCTCACGTTTCGATATCCCCAAAGCCCCCGCTAGTGTTGGCCATTGGCTGACAACCTCTTTGAAGCTGTCGATGATGTTTTCTGCATCCACACGACCGACCCGAAAATACTCTGCCACTTCCCGGGCCAACTCCAGATCCAGTGCGTTATCGGTATCTGTGATGTTGAGCTTCAAGCCGTCTGCGTGCGCCACCGGGTTCATGTCATAGGCGGCAGACAATCGCCATCCCCGACCCGGATCAAGGATAAAGCCGTGGTTACGCAGGTGATCGTCGCTGTTGGAGACCAGGATGTTGAACACAATCCGAGACCACAACTCCCGTAAGTCTGCTTTGGTTTCCGAGCCGTGTTCCATGAGCACTTCAGCCAACTCAAGGTAGCTCGCGCCGACGGAGGCATCGTCACCGTCAACGCGATCAGTCATGGTCATGCCTGAGGCAAAGTGCAGACGGCCACCGCGTTCAGTGCGATCGAAGCGCTTGACCATGAAGCAGTGATGATCACTGGCATAGCGTCGGGCGATACCGGTCGCGACTCGCAGGCCACAATGATTGGCCAAGGCATTCACCACCAGTTCCCAAGCGCCAATGTCATAGTCATCGCGGGTGCTGGGGAACTTGGCAATCCACAAGTGACCGTGCTCGTCTGCAACGCTGGCCTTGGGGCGGGCGCCACCCAGTGAGCCTCCAGGTGCGATCAGCATTCTCAGCCACTCGCGGCCATCGAGTGAGGTGTTGTCCGGATCGTTTTCCAGAGCTCGGCTTGCTTGTTCCAACGCCCGCAGCTCAATGAACGGTGGAGCGGCCACGCCATCACGATCATCGAGAAAGTTGCCTTGGTCATCGAGCTTGTAGCGGATTGCACCGACCCGATAGAGATCATGTACGCCTAACAGGAAATCTGACTCGTGGAGCTTGCTGCCTTTGGCAGCCAAGCCGTCGCGGATATCGCGCTCCAGCCGTCGCTTCATCAGTAATTGACCCCACCGATCCGGGCTTGAATCAGCGAACACGCCAAACCGGCTTTGATGTTGCCCCGGAAACTGACGACCCTCATAGAGTCCGATTCGAGGGTCCAGGGGTGTGAAGTTCAACTCGGGATCTGCCAGCGCAGCCTTGTCGTACTCAAACTCGAAGACTTCTGTGGAGCCGGCGTTTCGGGCATGCAGGAAACCGAGACGTCTGGGCCCATTCAAGGATTCCCAATCGGCATACACCGCAATTTGCGTCATTTCTCACCTGTCGTGGACTTGGTTTTTTTCTTGGTCAACAGATTGGAAAGTGAGTGGGTGTTGAAGGGGAAGTCAGCGGATAGATCTGCTGTGGTGGATATTTCAGTCACTCCAGTGCTTTTTTCAGGTATTGGAGCATTTTTTCTCACTGCACTCGTTCTGCGTGCTCGCTGGCTTGAGCCTGCAGTGGAGGTGGTCCTGGATTTCAGTTGTGCGTCCTGCAGTTGACGGCCCACCTCATCGGTTGTCGCGAGTTTGTTCAAGTCTTTTTCCAGACCCAGAACTTGCATGACAGACAGGTAGGCTCCGATGGTCACCCCTGAGCCACCTGATTCCAGGGAGCGCAAGGTTGTCAGGGACATGCCCGCCCTCTCAGCAACTTGTTTAGCGGTGAGTTTGCGGCGTAGGCGAGCGAGTTTCAGTCGCTCGCCGAACTCGGAAAGTAGTTTGGAAGCGGCAGGCAAGAGCGGAGCTGTCTTCTTGGCCATGTGCCAATATTCCTTCATTAAGGCGCTATAACTGCCAGAATAATAGCACTTAAAGAAAAAGGGTGAGCTGCGATTGGGACATTGAAAAAGACACCCTTCTCGTGACGCTGATTTCCTTAAGGAAGGCATGTTAACTGGCATTATTCCAGCTGTTTTATATTGAAACAGCCAGAATAATTCCACTTTATCGCTCTGATGATTGGCGTCAGGCTGGGGCTTTCCAGTTCAACATGCGTTGCTGGGCAACTTTGAGCAGGTCGCAGCCGTCCTGTGTCAGCAGGTAGAGGGCGTGGGTGATGTGCGGGATGTCTTCGAGGTCGCCGTGTTTGAAGCATTGGCAGTGCAGGGTTTGCAGCAGGTCGCTGGAGGCCCGGATGCGCTGGAGGGCGGCTTCGAGGATGTCTTGTGGGTTGGCCTCTGTGTCGATGATCAGGGCCGGGGTGTCGGTGAGGTTGGTGTGGAGTGGGCGGTAGCGATTTGGAAACGGGTTCAGAGTTGACATGGCATGTACTCGGTTTGTTGTTAATTAACCGCCAGCACCGTGACCAAACGATGGGAGGCGGACTGTGCGCAGGCTTGGTCAACCGAGAACAACAACTCGGCTCGCCCGAAGGCGTCCCGCACACAGTCGCCATGACAATGCACTGCGAGGACATAGATGTCCGCGGCGCGAATGATGGCACAACTATGTGCGTTGTTCTCAGGTGACCAAACCTGATCGCTGATTTGGCAGCGACAGTCCGGACTATATGTTCGAGCCACTGGCTGGCGATAGCCGACAAGGTGTCTTGTTTTGTAGGACCTTGCCGAAGCTTCCATAGGTCGTTGCTGACGGAGTTATCCACAGCGAAATTTCCAGCATTTGCATGTCCTCAGAAGGACCGCGTTATCGTTCTTCGCGAGCAGGCTCGCTCACAGTTGACCGTGGACACCTGTGGTAGCGGGTTCGGTCCGGGCGGCGTTCCGACGATGGGCTGCGCAGCAGCCCCCAGCGCCATGGCGTATATTCGGTAAATCCAAATTGCCTGCGCAGCCGACCATGAAGCAAACACCCGACGACCTCGAACAGATCACCACCACGACCCTGGGCCACTACAACTCGGTGGCTGAGGATTTCCGTGAAGGGACGCGAGATCACGATGTCAGTCAGAACATCGATGCCCTGTTGCGGCACATTCAGGGCGAAGCGCCTTTCGACATTCTCGACTTCGGCTGCGGCCCCGGTCGGGATCTGCAAACCTTCACCCGCATGGGCCACAAGGCGGTTGGCCTCGACGGTTCGGAAAAATTCGCGCAGATGGCCCATGAAGACAGCGGCTGCGAGGTGTGGCAGCAGGACTTCTTGAAGCTTGATCTGCCAGCCGAACGCTTCGACGGGATCTTTGCCAATGCAGTGTTGTTTCATGTTCCGCGTCAGGAATTACCACGGGTGTTGAAGCAGTTGTGGGGAACGCTGAAACCGGGTGGGGTGTTGTTCAGTTCCAATCCCCGTGGCGAGAATCAGGAAGGCTGGAATGGGTCGCGTTTTGGGTCGTATCACGATCTGGCGGCTTGGCAGCAATTGTTGATCGAGGCGGGGTTTGCCGAGCTGGAGCATTACTACCGGCCGGCAGGGCTGCCGCGGGAGCAGCAGCCTTGGTTGGCGAGTGTCTGGCGTAAGCCCGCATGATCGAGTTTTTCAGCGCGGCGTAGAAACCTCATGACTCAGGGTCGAGCCGTCCATCATCAGCGCGGTAATGCTTTGGCCGGCCAGACGTAAACCGTTCACTTCGCGCATCTGTGCAGCAAAATTGGCCAGCAGCCGCGTGCCGTCGGCGAACGTGGTTTGCTGTATCAGACGATCAGCGCTGAGCCAGCGAAAGTCCGTCATCGCCTGCGTGACCAGACGTTCGTGCAACGGCCGGAAGAATGCATCCTGACGGGCCATCAGCGGCAACCGCTCACTCAGGGTAGCGGCACTCAAATGGTAGAGCGGCGGCACGTTATAGAGCAGTTGGGTCAGTTCATTCGGCACCCGCACGTTGCTCAGTTTCAGACTGTCGAACAACCAGTGATGGGTGCTGATGACAGAGCCGTGGAACACCGTTTGATACATCGGCAATCGGGTCGCCGGATCAAAGTGAATGCGCCGATAGGGTTCTTTCAAGGGCACTTGCTTGAAGAACACGGCCGGCTGCTCGGATGGATACCACTTGCCCAGGAAAAAGTCGGAGTCGGTTTTTTTGCTCAGATCGACATCGCCCCAACCAATCACTGGCGTTTGCATGCCGTGGGTGAAGAACACGCCTTGGGCGGTGGTTGCGTTGCCATCCTCGGAGCCGCTGGGCAGTTGCAGGCTTTCGTTGATCCAGCGCGAAGCGTCAATTTTGTCCTGTGCATTCTGCGCCTGCGTCAGCGTCGCGCCCGGGCGATAGCTGTCGTAAAGCATGCCAGTGGCATAAGCATCGAGAAACCAGCTGTTAAACCCGGCCCGCGCCTGGACAGCCCTGATCCGGGCCTTGAGCAACGAGCGCATGCATCCCGGATCGGTGTAGTGACCCGATTGCTGGAAGCCACTTTTCAATGTGCCGTCCTTGAGCACGATGGCGCATTCGGCATGGGCTTTGTCGCCCAGATGCGCCGTGGTCCAGTCCGGGTTTTCATTGGACGCCAACGCCGTTTCATAAGAGTCGTAAGGCGCCAGCAAATACCCCGCCGCCACACCGGCGCGCACCGTTTCCGGGTGCCACAAGCCGCCTTCCCAGCCCTCGCCAAGACCCAGCCACAGTCGCGACAGACCGGCCTTGCGCAATTGCTCGAAGGTGTTCAGCGACAAGGTGCTGCCCCAGCGCTCGGGTGTGGCGCTCAAGGCATCCGCGAAGTCACGCGCCAGACGCGTGCGCAGCTCACCATAAGCGTTGGCAAGCAGCTGCATATCCGGCACGGCTCGCGCCTGCCATTTCTTGCGCGCCAGCGTGTTAAGCGCGGCGTTGAGACTGCGCAGCAAAACAGTTTGCCGGTAGTGATCCAATGGGGTATCGCCGCTGTCGAGTATCTGTGTGGTTTCGTGATCCAGCCCGCCTCGCAGGTCCCGCGCCAGCGGTGTCTGACTGCGTAACTGCGCGAGCAGAGCCGGCCAGTTGCGCACATCCTTGCGCCCCAACAGATCGTTGCCCCACAGATAGACATGGCTGGCGCCCAGCAGCTTTGCAGCTTGCGGGGTTTTCTCGAGTTTGCCGCTCAAGGGCTCGTAGCGCCCGTTGTCGATCAGCCATTGACGGTAGCGTTTCGCCCCTGCCAGCGGGTCGGCATCGCCGAGAAACAAGGTGAACGTCAGCGGTGCCGAGGGCTCCAGCGACGTGAATTCATGCCTCGCCGTCAGCGCCAGAGTCCTGCCGTCGGCGCTGAAGGTCAGGCGATTGTTGTAGGGATTGGTCATCAGCCAATGCAGGCTGAATCCGCCATGGTCAACGCCCCAGAGCGGCAGGCTCAAATCCTGGGTGGTATTGACTGCGCCCTGCTCCAGCAAAAACGTTTGCCACTGCCGATCGCCGGCCGGCACGTAATGCCCCTCGGCCATCGGCCAGCTCAGGCCTTGACCCATGGCGCTACCGGGTTGGTCGAGAAACGTCAGGTCGGCGGCTGCATGCGCCTTGATCGACAGGGAAAGATCCGCGCCCTGTAATTCGGCGCTGAGGGCATACGTGCCCTCATCCCATTGCCACTCCAGACGCTCGGCCGCCTGTTGCAGCGCACTGACCCGCCGCGCCGCAACGCCGGTGGAAGCCTGAACGGTTTCATGGCCAGCCGGTGTCACGCTTATCGCCAGGGTCGCAGGGTCGATATCGATACGCCATAGCGGGTTTTCCAGCACGGCACTTGTCGCGGATGTCGACCAGGCCAGCAACAAGCCAAACAGCAGCGCCCCGCGAATGAGGTCAAGCATGAGTTGTCCCCTCCGTTCCTGATTGAAGGAGGGACAGACTAAGGCACTCGACCCAGGCTGTAAGTCAGACCGTTCCGAAACAATCGTGAGCAGGCTCGCCCCCCACAGTTAATCGCGGTCAACTGTGGGAGAGAGCCTGCTCGCGATGAGCGCGAAGCGCTCGCTTTTTAAACAGCCTCTTTCTTCGGCTCGCGAATCTTGTACCAGGCCACATACAGCGCCGGCAAAAACAGCAGCGTCAGCAAGGTGGCGATGACGATCCCGCCGATCATCGCGTAGGCCATCGGCCCCCAGAACACTTCCCGGGCAATCGGGATCATCCCCATGCTCGCCGCCGCAGCGGTCAGCAGGATCGGCCGACGTCGATGTTCGGTGGCCTGCACCACCGCATCCCACGGTGCGTAGCCCTTCTGCTCGTACTCTTCGATCTGGGTCACCAGGATCACCGAGTTACGGATGATGATACCGATCAGCGCCAGAATCCCGAGGATCGCCACGAAGCCCATAGGCGTGCCCGTCGGCACCAGCGCGATCACCACGCCGATCAGCCCCAGCGGCGCAACGCTAGCCACCAGGAACAGCTTCTGCACGCTGTGCAGCTGGATCATCAGGAAGGTCGCCATCATGAACAGCATCAGCGGCACAACCTTGGCAATCGGACCCTGGGCCTTGCCGCTTTCTTCCACCGTACCACCGGTGGCGACCTTGTAGCCCGCCGGCAGTTTGGCAGCGAAAGCGTCGATGGACGGCTTGAGGATTTTCACCAGGTCCGTCGGCTGGATCTCGTCACGTATCGCCGCCTTGATGGTGATGGTCGGCAGGCGATCCCTACGCCATACCAACGGCTGCTCCAGTTCATAGCGAACCGTGGCGAACGCCAGCAGCGGAATCGACGTGCCGCTAGGCGTGACGATTTGCAGGTTCTGCAGGGTTTCCGGCGTACCGCGTTCGGAATCCACCGCACGCCCGACCACGTTGATCAGGTAAATGTCGTCATCGACCTGGGTCACCGTCTGGCCACTGACGATGCCGTTCATCAGGTTGGCCACATCCTCGGAAGACAGCCCCAACTGCCGCGCCTTGTCCTGGGCGATGTCGATGCGCAGGACTTTGCCCGGCTCGTTCCAGTCGTAGATGATCTCGCCAATGTGCGGGTTCTTGTCCAGCTCCGTGGCCAGGTCGATGGCATGTCGACGCACCTGGTCGATGTCTTTGCCGCTGACCCGGTACTGGATCGGACGCCCTACCGGCGGGCCCATTTCCAGTGCCTGGACATAACTGCCGATGCCGACGAAGTCGTTGCGCAAGCGCTCGCGAAGCTTCTGCATCATGGCTTCACGGGTATGGCCTTTGCTGACGATCACCAACTGCGCGTAGAACGGGTTTTGCAGTTGTTGGTCCAGTGGCAGGTAGAAACGGATCGCACCCTGACCGACGTAGGTGCTCCAGCGCACGATGTCCGGATCGTCCTTGAGCGTGGCTTCGAGGCGATCGACGGCCCGGCGGGTTTCGTCGAGCGAGGCGTTTTGCGGCAGGTTCAGGTCGACCAGGATTTCCGGGCGGTCCGAGGACGGGAAGAACTGGTTCTGCACAAAACGCATGCTGAACACCGCCAGTACAAAGCACAGCACGGTGATGCCAATGGCCCACCAGCGATTGCGCATGCACCACAACAGCCCGCCGTTGAACGCCTTGCCGATACGCCCGGGTTCGCCTTCGTGGGGTTTCACCTTGGTGCTGAGAATGTGCACGCCGATCACCGGCGCAAACAGAACCGCCACCACCCACGACACCAGCATCGCGCAGGCGATCACCGCAAACAGGGTGTAGGTGTACTCTCCGGCGGAGCTGGCGTTCAAGCCGATCGGCACGAAGCCTGCCACCGTCACCAGCGTACCGGTGAGCATCGGGAACGCCGTGGAAGTGTAGGCGAACGTCGCCGCCTGCTCCTTGGTCTCGCCCATTTCCAGGCGCGTGACCATCATTTCCACAGTGATCATCGCATCGTCCACCAGCAGGCCGAGGGCGATGATCAGTGCACCGAGGGAAATCCGCTGCATGGTGATGCCGCTGTATTCCATGAACACGAACACCATCGCCAGCACCAACGGGATCGAGCACGCCACCACCAGCCCGGCGCGCACGCCGAGGCTGACGAAGCTGACCAGCAGCACGATTACCACTGCCTCGAACAAGGCACTGGTAAAGCCGCCGACGGCCTCTTCCACCACCACGGCCTGGTCGGAAACGTTGTAAATGCCGACACCCACCGGCAGGTCGGCGGTCAACTGGTCGATACGGGCGTGCAAGGCCTTGCCGAACGCCTGGACGTTGCCACCCGTCTGCATGGCAATCGCCAGGCCGATGGCTTGTTTGCCGTTGTAGCGGAATTCCGGCGAGGCCGGATCGACATAGCCGCGACTGATTTCGGCGATGTCGGCCAGACGATAGTAGCGGTCGTTGAGCTTGAGGTTGACCTCGGCCAGGTCTTTCTCCGAAGCGAACTTCCCGGAAGTGCGCACCGAAATCCGCTCCGGCCCGGCCTCGATGACACCTGCCGGGGTCACGGCGTTCTGGGTTTGCAGACTCTCCACCACCTGACGCTCATCGATGCCCAGCGCTGCGAGTTTGCGTGTGGAGAAGTTCAGGTACAGCACTTCGTCCTGCTGGCCGACCATTTCGATCTTGCCCAGCCCCGGTACGCCGCGAATTTCCATGCGCGCCTGTTCCACGTAGTCGCGCAACTGACGCAGGGTCAGGCCGTCGGCGGTGAAGGCGTAGATCGAGCCGAAGACGTCACCGAACTCGTCGTTGAACGACGGCCCCTGTATGCCTTGCGGGAACTGGTACTTGATGTCGTTGATCTTCTTGCGTACCTGGTACCAGATTTCCGGGATGTCCTTGGCACTGGTGGTGTCGCGCAGGTACACATACACCGTGGACTCACCGGGGCGCGTGTAGCTTTTCACATAGTCGAGGGAGTCGAGCTCTTCGAGCTTTTTCTCGATCCGGTCGGTGATCTGCTTGAGGGTTTCCTCTTGGGTTGCCCCCGGCCATTTGCTCTGGATCACCATGGTTTTGATGGTGAACGAAGGGTCTTCTTCGCGCCCCAGGTTGAAGTACGAGAACACACCCATCAACAATGCGACGAACATCAGATACCAGATGAACGACTGATGCTTGAGGGCCCATTCCGAGAGGTTGAAAGGCCCTTTCATTGACTGTCCTCGTCGATTTTCACTTGTTGCCCCGGTTTGAGGCTGTTGACACCGGCACTGACCACCCGCTCGCCGTTCTTCACGCCGCCAGCCAGCACCACGGTGCTGTCGGTACGGCTGATCACCTGGATGTCACGGGGAGAGACGGTTTTACTCTGTGCATCAATCACCCAGATGCGTGGCTTGCCATCGACCTCCTGCAACGCGGTGACAGGCAACTCGATGCGCGGCTTGATCGCAGAACTCAGGGTGACGCTGATGGCCGTTCCCAAGCGAAAGCCGGGCGGCGTTTCGGCCAGGGTCAGGCGGGCGCGACGGGTGCGTGTGGCGCTTTGAGCCTTGGGTTCGATTTCGCGGATGATGGCGGTGGTATTGATGCTCGGATCAAGTTGCGCAGCGACAAGGAACACCACATCGCTGGGCAGTTGATCGACCAGCGTATCGGGTAGGTCGATCACCGCTTCCTTGATGTCCGGTTGCGCCAGGGTCACCACTTGCTGACCGGCCGACACCACTTGCCCGGCCTCGGCACTCCACTGGGTGACCACGGCTTTATGGTCGGCGCGCAGCTCGGTGTAGCCCAGTTGGTCCTTGCTCTGGTTGACGGCCGCCCGGGCCTGATCGAGTGAGGCCTGGGTGGTTTTCAGGTCCGTGTTGGCCTCGTCGAGTTGCGCTTGTGCACCGACCCCGCGGTCAAACAAGGCTTGCTGACGCTGGGCCGTGGCCTTGGCGTTGATCAGTTGCGCCTGGATTTTCGACAGATCGCCCTGGGCCGAGCGCAATTGGTTCTGCTGGTCGGAAGGATCGAGGGTGGCAAGCAGCGTACCCTTCTCCACCTCGGTGCCGACATCGACGTTACGGCTGGCGATTCGCCCGCCCACACGGAAGCCGGTATCGGTTTCATAACGCGCCTGGATGCTGCCGGCGAAGCGGCCCAGGTCCTCTTCGTTCAAGGTCTGGACCTTGATCGACAGCACCGGCCGCACCGGCGCCGGCGGCGGTTCGCTTTCAGAACAGGCGCTCAGCACCAGCCCGATGGACAACGCCCATAAAGGCTTCATGGCTTGGCTCCCCACGTCAGATCCTTGTAAGTGTTTTCGGCAATCTCGACTTCCATGTCCGGGTGCAAGAGTTGTCCGCCTGCGATGATGACTTTGTCCCCGTCCTTCAACCCGTCGCTGATGATGACCTTGCCGGTCAGGTAGCGGCTGACCGTGACCGAATGCAATTGAGCCTTGCCCTTGTCGTCGACAATCCAGACAGCGGGGACACTGATGTTTTTGGTCAACGCCGACCACGGCAACTCGATGACCGACTTGCCCGATCCCCTGGCCGTGGCACTCACCACCGAGCCCAGTTGCATACCGTCGGGCAGTTTGTCGAGGCCGACCTTGACCTGCACGGTTCCGGATTGCGCCGACACCGCGGGGGTGACTTCACGCACGGTGCCGGTGGTTTTGATCGCCGGGTTGTCGAGCAGACTGAGGACGATGGTTTGATCTTTCGGCTTCTCGGCCAGCAGTGATTCATAGACGTTGAACACCGCATCCCGGTCGCCGTCACGGGCCAGGCTGAAGACCGGCATGGTCGCTTGCACCACCTGGCCGACTTCGGCCTGGCGCTCGGTAATGATCCCCGGCGCATCGGCGATCAGCGCCGTATAGCTCAACTGATCCTTGGCGTTGGCCAACTGCGCCTGGGCAGCGCTCAAGGCACTCTGACTACTGTGCAAGGCGGCTTGGGCCGAATCGTATTCGCTCTGGCTGGTGTAGCCCTTGGGCAGCAATTTTTGCTGACGCACGAACGCCGCCGCACTCTGCGTCACCCGCGCCTGCTCGGCGACGACTTGCGCCTGGGCCGAATCGACATTGGTCTGCAAATCCTTCGGGTCGAGCCGGGCCAGCACTTGCTTGGCTGTCACTCGATCACCGACGTCAACCGAACGCTGGATGATTTTGCCACCCACACGAAAAGACAGTTCGGTCTGTATCCGCGCCTGGATATCTCCGGTGAGGGTAACCGAGGCCGCGTAATCCGCCGGCTTGACGACTTGCACGAACACCCGCGGCAGGTATTCCTGCACGGGTTTTTTCTCGTCGCAAGCCGTCAGCAGGGTGACGACACTCAAGGCCATTACTGCTTTCAATCCGGGAACCACCATGCAAACTCCTTGGCCTTTTTCATGTACAACACGACAAAGAGCTTAGAACAGGATCTAAACCTTGCACGAGCGTCTTATGAAGAAAAAATCCGCACCATTTTGGCCCTGAAACACTTGCCATAGACGCCTGCGCATGCCTGACAATGAGCCCCGGTCGATCCCGCCTCAGGAACCCACATGCTCAAGACCCTCGCGGTAGCCAACTACCGCTCGATCAACAAACTGGTGATCCCATTGGGCCGGTTGAATCTGATCACCGGCCCCAACGGCAGCGGCAAATCCAACCTGTACCGTGCGCTACGCCTGCTGGCGGAAACCGCCCACGGCGGCGTGGTCAATGCCCTGGCCCGTGAAGGAGGCCTGGATTCGACCTTCTGGGCCGGCCCGGAAACCATCACCCGGCGCATGCGTAATGGTGAAGTTCAGGTCGAAGGCAGCGTCCGTCAATCGCCCATGCGTTTACGCCTGGGATTTTCCGGTGAAGACTTCAGCTACGCGATCGCACTGGGACTGCCGATGCCGCAGCCGGATCACATCACGTACTTTTCGCTGGACCCCGAGATCAAACGAGAATGTATCTGGGCCGGCGCCGTGTACCGTCCTGCCAGCCTGCTGGTGGACCGCAATGGCCCGATGGTCCGTGCGCGGGACGGTCGCCAGTGGGAAGTGCTGGCCCAACACACGCCGGATTTCGACAGCCTGTTTGATCAGATCGGCAGCTTTCGCACCACGCCGGAAGTCATGCAACTGCGTGAATTTATTCGTCGCTGGCGTTTCTACGATCACTTTCGCAGTGACGCCGACGCGCCGGTTCGCCAACCGCAACTCGGTACCCGCACACCCGTGTTGCACCACGACGGTCGTGACCTGGCGGCGGCTTTGCAGACGATCAGGGAAATCGGCGATCCCGAGGTGTTGCAGGCGGCGATCAGCGATGCCTTTCCCGGCGCGCGACTGAACATCGCGCCGTTGCAGGGCGGGCGGTTTGCCATTGAGTTTTATCAGGAAGGGCTATTGCGGCCGTTATCGGCGGCCGAATTGTCGGATGGCACACTCCGTTATTTGCTGCTGGTCGCCGCACTGCTGACACCACGCCCACCCACGTTGATGGTGCTGAACGAGCCGGAAACCAGCCTGCACCCGGACCTGCTGCCGGCGCTGGCACGCTTGATCATCCGCGCCTCCGGGCAGTGCCAGGTGTGGGTGGTGTCCCATGCCCGGCGCTTGATTTCGGCCTTGCAGCAGGACCCCGACTGCAACTGCATCGTGCTGGAGAAAAATCTTGGCCAGACCGGGATCGTGGGCCAGCGCATGCTGGATGAGCCGGCATGGTATTGGCCGGATTGAGCGGCGCCTGATTTGCCGGGGCAATGGAAGACGTCTATTTTCCCTTGCACCGTAGGAAGGATCTTTTTTCGAAACACAGCGCCAAGGACGAACCACTTTTGGCCAGACTCCCGGGCAAAATCTCACAAGGACGAGAACATGGCAGACGAACAAACGCCGCAACGGCTGGATCCGCAGGACATTCTGAAATTATTGATGGCGTTGCGCAGGGCGTTGAAGGCCGGACCGGTCTGAGCAACTCCAGGGTCAACAGGCTCTTTGTGGCGAGGGGGCTTGCCCCCTCGCCACAAAAGCGTCCTCGCCACTGGTAAACCGACACACATAAAAAAACGCCGACGCTAAATCAGCCGTCAGCGTTTGAAACCTTGAAGGGGTTTGCTTCGCGAATCAGAACGCTGGCAGTACCGCGCCGCTGTACTTCTTCTCGATGAAGGCTTTCACTTCCGGGCTGGTCAGGGCCTTGGCCAGTTTCTGGATGGCAACGCTGTCCTTGTTGTCCGGACGGGCCACCAGGTAGTTCACGTAAGGCGAATCGGCACCTTCAATGATCAGCGCGTCTTTCGCCGGGTTCAGGCCCGCTTCCAGCGCGTAGTTGGTGTTGATCATGTCCAGGTCGACCTGATCCAGCACACGCGGCAACATGGCCGATTCGAGTTCCTTGAACTTGAAGTTGTGCGGGTTCTTGGCAATGTCTTTCGGGGTCGACACGGCGTTTTTCGGGTCTTTCAACTCGATCAGGCCAGCCT
Source organism: Pseudomonas sp. KH_046_1 (assembly GCF_057839025.1). Lineage (NCBI taxonomy): Bacteria > Pseudomonadati > Pseudomonadota > Gammaproteobacteria > Pseudomonadales > Pseudomonadaceae > Pseudomonas > Pseudomonas sp. KH_046_1. Next base: position 201,886 of record NZ_CM174481.1, on the reverse strand, counting down.
TCTGCAGCAGGATCAGGGCACGGCCGCTGTTGCTGCCTTCGTTCGGGATGGCAATGGTCGCGCCGTCTTTGAGCTCAGCCAGGGTTTTGACTTTCTTCGAGTAGCCACCGAAGGGTTCAACGTGAACACCGATCACGGTTTCCAGGTGAGTGCCTTTGCCTTCGTTGAAGCTCTTCAGGTACGGCAGGGTCTGGAAGTAGTTGGCGTCCAGGCGCTTCTGGTCGACCTGCACGTTTGGCTGAACGTAGTCGGTGAAGACTTTGATTTCCAGGTCCACGCCTTCTTTGGCGAGGGTTGGCTTGATCAGCTCGAGAATCTCGGCGTGTGGGACCGGGGTCGCGGCAACCACCAGTTTCTCGCCAGCCTGGGCCAGGCCCGTGGTCAGGGCAGCCGCCAGTGCGGTGAACAACAGAACCTTTTTCATGCAGTGTCCTTATCGAAAATCACAGTCGCTTGTGGCGACGGCTTGAACATGAGGGTGCCAGTGAAGTGCTATCGCTGGCGTGAAGCGGACAATACCGGGATTTTTTATTCCCGAATAATAACTTTTATTCAAGTTTATATTCCATTTTGAAAGCATCCAAATCTCCGGTCATCATTGCTCAAATGCCACGCAGCGTGACAATCTGCTCGCCAATCTCATGGGTGAATGACTCCAGAGCGTCCACCGCATCGCTTCGAAACCTCTGAGCACTGAAATCCTCAGCCAGTGATGACCAGTGATCTTGAAGAAATGCGTCGGCTTTGGCGGCGTACTTTTCCGAATTCGCGACCATGAAAGCTGTTGTAGAAGCGATACTCGCCCCACTGATTACCTTTTTTGCCGTCAACACGTTGTTGAGCCGGCTCTGCAATTTGACTGTACTTCTCAATGCCTCATTTGCCGTGGAAACAGCGCCGTATAGACGCCGCCCCACCGCCACGCGCGCGACTCCTCGCTGTGCAGTCATCACGTCCGCCAGGGAGTCCACACTTTTCGTCAACGCAAAGCCAATGCCTTTACCGCCAACTTTTGCAACCGCGGTGGCCCCGAACGACACCACACCCAGCACTATCGACGAGTAGGTCAATATCTGGGCGCCAACGGTATCCGGAGCCAGCTCATCGACAACCGCCGAGGCAATTGAAACCGTCGCGGAAATGACCTCCAGTGTTAACAAGGCGAAGGCGTTAGCCGAGATCGGCACGAGTGGTGCGGTTGCGCCCATGGTAACGACTGTCAGCGCAATCGCAGCGGCGGCCAGGGCAGCGGTCACACCGATTTTCACCCACCCCAAGGTCGAGATATGCCCGGTGGGATCCTTGAGATTGACCGGATCTCCCAGACAATAGGCATAGGCATTGATGCCGCCACCCTCAAAGGGGCTCCAACTGTCGGGGCTGTGAAACCGCATCAATCGGGGGTTGTAGGCCCGATAACCCCTGCCGAGCAGATAGCACCCGGTTGACGGGTCCAGTCGCTCACCCTGAAACCCCAGCAGGGCGCCAAATCCGCTCGATGCGGGGCGATCACCATAGGGAAGACAGGACAAAACAGATTCGTCTTGAGATCCAAGACGAGCAAGGGCCGTGCCCTGACCATCCGTGACAAACAAGACAACGTCGTCACCTTGCTGCTCGGCCAAGGACTTGCCGTCGCCTGACAACAGACTGCGTCGGTGGTTACCCGCCACTTCGCTGCACAGCGCATGCTCGCTATAGAAAAACCTGATCAGCTCTCCGGATTCGGCAGCCACCGCATGCAATTGATCTTCGCCGTCGTATTGATAATGCGCACCACCGCCAGCGCTGGCCACACTTTCGAGCCGACTCAGAGTGTCATACCGGAACGTGCGCCCTTTGTTATCGTTGAGCAGATTACCGTTGGCATCGTATTCGAAGCTCACATGCCCGGGCTGATAGTGCGCATGACTGTGAGTCAGTGAACTCAACTGGGTTTTGTCAGGACGATCGTAGGAAAACGTGCACAGGTCCTCCCCCCCATCGAAACCCGTACGCACCGTCAACAGGTTATCGAGGTAGTCGTAGGTGAATTTCTGAAAATCAATGCGTTTCCCCCAGGCATCGGTCGGTGCCTGCGTGCCTGCACAATCATAGCGCTTCAGGCGCCCGCGACAGTCGTAGGTGAAGGTTTCTGTACGTGATTGCGCACCGGATACCAACGATCGCTGCTGAAGTTTGTCATCGGCCCCAAACACTTGAAGGATTTCCAGGCGAGATCCGTCGCCGAACTGTGAAGTACGCTGGATCTCACGACCGAACTCATCGTGAATCAAGGTGGTCGTCAGCGAACGTTTCGAGGTGGTGTCTTCGACACTCAATGTCAGCAACTGGCCCCGGGCACCGTAGGTGTACTTCGCTAGAACCGGTCCCTGCTGAATTTCTACGGGCCGCGCCGCAGCGTCATAGATATAAGTAGTTTCTACATCGTTAACATCGGTAAAGCTGATGGGCAGCCCATTCAATGAACGGGTAGTGGCGGTGCCGAAGCGGCCTTCACTGGAGATCCACTCCTGGGACTTCTCTTTGCCTGACCTGGCGTACTCAACCCGGCGCTGGATGGCAGGGCTGGAGGTTTCGACGAGTTGCCCGGTCAATGGATCAAATCGATATCTGGCTGATTGAGCGTGGCTGCCCATCCGCTCGGTCACTGCCCCGTTGAGCATGGGATCAAGGGTGAACCTGAAAATATCGCCCGCCGCCGTCACTTGCTGCAAAGCTTGAACGCCACCACCCTCATAGGTCCTTGTTTCGGTTCTGCCGCCGACAGTCGTACTGGTGACACGCAACAAACCGTCATAAGTCCGGGCGCCCAACACGTAGTCATCGGCACTGATTTCGATCGGATGATCACCCGTGCTCAGAGGGTCATACTTTTTTTTAATCGAAGTACCATCCGGCAGAGTCGTCTCGATCAGACGACCGAAAAGGTCATAACGGAAGCTCGTTTCGAATCCTGCCTCGTTGGTTTGCGTCAGGCAACGCCCAAGTCCGTCGTAGGAAAAAGTCGCGGTAATCGTGACCACACCCTCGGAATCGATGCGTTCTTCCCGATCTGGCTTACCGAACACGTTCAATACAGAACGGGTTTTTCCAGCGCCGTCGCACCAGCATGTTCGAGTCAATGAAACCGGGTCAAACACATCGTTCACCGCGACACCATCAGGACCTACCGTTCTGCATACGCGCCCCCAGTCGTCGTGGCTGTAGGTCGTGGTTGACGCAGTGGCCTTGCCATCGAACCAGTCCTGGCTGACTTCGCTCACCAGTCGACCAAAATTGTCGTAGTGGGCCTCATAGCTCAGACGCATTGGCCTGTCGGTTGAATCGAAATCCTGAACTTCGACTTTGGTCGTGCGCCCGACCCCGTCGAGCCAAATCTTGCTCAGCACACCCCGTATGCTGGTGATGCCGATGGTTGCGCCGTCCTCTGGCTGGCTTTCACCGTAGAATTCGGTGATGCGTGACGCGATATCCGTTCCATCGAATGCCACTGTCTCGCAAACAACACGGTTCAGATTGTCGTACGACTTCAACAACTCATTACCGGCCCCATCCCGAACCTTGACTTCCTGTCCGATAAATCGGTCATGCCAGACTTTGCGATCATGCCTTTCGCTACCCACGTACAATTGTTGAAGGGTTTCTACCCAATCTCCATCAATTGAATATTTGAATTCGAGACGGCGGTTGCGGTTGTGCTCGACTTGCGAGCGACTCTTGAGGCGTCCGTAAAACGCATCACTGGCATCATCGATGTACTCGAATCGAGTATCCACGCTTGGCTGTTTATTCCCTCCTTCAAACAGCCTTTCGCTTTGAGGCAACAAAAACCGATGACCGTCTTCGCGCATGGAGGGCAAGTCAATGTAGGAAAAACGGACAATGACCGTCGGCACCGGGGCAAAATCAGGTGAAGGCGTGACCGATCGCTCCTTCAATGCCGTGATGAAACCCAGTGGGTTGGGGGGGCAACCCTCGGCACCTTCTGCCGGATAATAGACGTAATCCTCCCGGGCTCCGCTCGGATTTATCTGCGTTATCAGATTGCCGGATTCATCATAGGTCGTATGGGTGGTTTCGGTTCGGGACGCGGCGCTCGTAGAGGTATCGACATAACTGACGACAGATGTTTTCTGCAGTTGGAAATGGGCGGGCTGATCGGAGAAGTACAGACCGTCAACATCGTGATAGCTAATCGTTCTTTGCTGCACTTTCCCGTTGGTAAGTGACTTTTCCGAGATCATCAGGTGGAAGCGGTTGTAGGTTCTTTCGATGCGACTCAGTTCAACTGTCTTTTTGCCCACGCCCCTAACCAGGCTTTCGGTACAGGAGTAGGTGTAAGGCCCTTTGTGCCCATGCAGATGGTCCCCGTCCTGCACCCAACGAAGTCCCGATTGATAGCCGAGGAAATTTTTGTCGGAGTATTCATAGACACGGGTGATCGTCGGCAACCCTGAACCCGGCACCAGAACACTGCGCCGTACCGCCGGCAAAGCACTGATTGGTGCCCCGAGCGGCAACCGATGCTGCTGAGGAGCGTACTCAATACTCTCGACACTGCCACCTGGCGCGCGGACCTCCGTCATGACCAGAAAACCATCGTGTAACTGGTAATCGAATGACCATACAAGGTGCTCGGCGGGACAGTGATCAAGGGTTATCTGCCGGAGCCATCCATCGCGAACCCCTAAAACAAACTTCAAGCGTCTTTGCGGATGATCAGGCCATACGGTAATACTGGCGGGTTGATCTTTCGCTTCATAACTCAGGGCCACGACGCGGTGTTGCTGATCGTGAATTTCGTGCAGGACGCGGCGCCCCCGTACCAACATGTATTTCAGACTGATCGAGCGCCCTTCGTTGGAGTGAACATGTTCGGGTAACCATTCGTCATACGTTTCATCCGGCCTGACCAACCTCTCGATCAGACCGTTTTTATGGCTGACAACCAGATTGTCGCCGTCGAGCGTGACCCAAGTGTCTTGAAGCTTTTTATCCCTGACGATGAGCTGCCCTCTGCTGATGTAGACACGATAAGAAACACCGCTTGCAAGGGTCAGTTTACGGGTCTTCCGATTGTAGGAGCTCAAACCCAATGACCAACCGCGTCCCCAACCGAAATCTGTTGTGCGGAAACTATCGAATGAAATACTGAAGGATATCTGTGGACCGTTGATATTGTTAGCCACCCACCCCGCGAGATTAATGCTGGTACTATAAGAGCCGGTACGGACATCAACTCCAGACTGGATAAATTCAGAAAAATTGAATGCGTTGGATTCCACTTCTGGCACTGCTGTACTCATCATCATTCCTTGATTTTGCAGATACAGTAAAATTAAACAACTTCGATCATCGAAGGATTTCGGGTGTTCATTGCGACGTCGATTTCATGCCTGTTCCCATACATATCCCGAACAAACACCTTCACCAACAAATGATCATGTCGAACCTGGGACGTTCCGCCCTTTCTGGCAAAGTGCATCAAAAAAGTGACTTTTCCTTGCTCTTCATGGTAGGTCGCAAGTGTATCGGCTGTTTCCCACAATACCTCCGCGCCATGATTAGCCCTGAGCCCTTTAAAATAGCCAACGGCGTAATACCCGAGATAGTCGGGATGCTCACTGCGTGCATGCAACACGCCGGCTATCGAGCAATCGATGAATTTTATATGGTGCTGATCCACTAACAGGTCCAGAACATATCGATCAACCTTGGCAACGTTCTCTGTCGGTTCCCAGTTGCCGGATAGGTGTTTGACCCTGAACTGTTCTTTTCGATAGATCGGCGGAGGAACGGTCCTCAAGCTTATTTCACCGAATTCCGAGGTTTCTTCCGAATAGAACACCTCCCCGTCCGAACGGGTAATGGCCGCAACGAGCTTGATGGGATCGGGAGAGTTGCTGCTGACGTAGAACTCCTTGAGAAAGATGGCTTTCCCCCGCACAACCGGGCCATGCAGTTCACCCGCGTGGCGAAACGGCTCGTATGATACGTGTCGCTCCAACGTGTACTTCCACGCCGGTTCCTCTCCGTCTCGAATGTTGTCTATCGGCAGGGCTTTGTCGGAATAGGCATCCAGCAGTTGAATGCTGTCGAACTCGCTTTGGGAAATTCCTACTGCCTTTTGCCCATCGTCTACAGCTTGCACAACTACCATCAATTTCAACTGCTGATACCCATTGGCGTAAATTATATTTCCGCCCGAAGTCGAGAAGACCTGAAATCGTTTGAGGTCTATCCACTCAGGAGAATCAGCCTCTTTAAAAGACATAGGTGCCATCCCCGGATCAGCAGGCATATGGCCCTCGACAAGGGGATTGATATCTTTTAACTCATCCTCGGTACCTGGAGCTATCGCAGCATTATTTTCAACAAACCTCACAGAAAAATCCCTTTTCATATGATATTTAACAATGACGGATATCAATGTATCCAAGAGAAATTAAAAGATATGTCAAACCCCATCAGCCTGCAAAACGCAAAATTGTTACAACCACACTACAAATAGTACAAAATATAACAACAAGGATCAGCGCCCACAAAAACCAAGCAACAATCAATTGCCTGGTTTCGTTATAAATATAATCAATGAGCTTATATATTGATGCTTGTGAAATATTTTTTCAGCGCCCGGACTTCAGCGACATCTCCTTGTTGAACAAGTTGATCTATCCATCCTTGTATAAGAACCGCAGATGGCCGGACAACCGACAGATTCAAATGCTCCGGCAAGATTTCGTCACCAGTGCTGACCAGCAATGCAAAGTGAATGACATTCTCCAGCTCCCGGGTATTGCCCGGCCAACTGTGCCGCTCCAACACTTGTTGCGCCTCCTCGCTGATCAGCGGTACTGGCAAGTCGAGGCGCTGGCTGTAGATCCCGAGGAAGTATTCGGCCAGCGATAGGATGTCACCCACCCTCTCACGCAGTGCCGGCAGTTCGAGTTGGCCTTCGCTGAGGTAGTGATAGAGCCGTTCATGGAATTTTCCGGCGGCAACCGCCTGGGCCAGATCGATGCTGGTGGCCGCTACCAGCCGCACATCCACCGGACTCGGCTGCTGGGCACCGACGCGGGTGACTTCGTGGTTTTCCAGCGCAGCGAGCAGTTTGGTCTGGATCGGCAGCGGCAGGTCGCCGATTTCGTCCAGGTACAGCGTGCCGCCGTTGGCCGAACCGAACCACCCGGCGCGGCTGCTCGCCGAGCCGCTATAGCTGCCCGCCGCATAGCCGAACAACTCGGCGTCGGCGTAGGTCGGGCTGATGGCCCCGCAGTTGACCGACACGAACAACCCGCCGCGATCACTGGCGCGGTGGATATGGCGGGCCAGCAATTCCTTGCCGGTGCCGGTTTCGCCACGGATCAGCACTGACACTGAGCGCGTGGCCAGTTGCTCAAGGTCTTCACGTAGTTGCCGTGACCGTGGATCGACAAACACCAGTGCCTTGGCGCGAATGCTCAGGGGACTTTTTTCGGCATCGGGAAAGGTCAGCAGCGGCTGACCAAAGGTTTCAAAGCTCATGGCAGACTCCCGCCCAAGACCGCCGGGAGACGGGGGCGTTAAATAAAAAAAGTGTTCAAGCGCGGCGCAGGGCGTGGTGTTCCATGCGGTTTTGCAGGCGATAGAGATAGGCAAAACCCTGCTCCCAACGCTGGTGACCGGACTTCACGTTGATATGCCCTGCCCCCGCCAGAATCCCCGCTTCGGCGCCCCAGTGGCGCGCCAGTTCCAAGGCTCGCGGTGCACTGACGGCGCTGTCGTTGTCGGAGCTGACGATCTGGCTCGGGAATGGCAGCAGATCCGTCGGAATCGGCGCGAAGTTGCGCAAGGCCGGCGCGCAGGCCGGGCGTTCGACGTCTGCCGGCGCGACGAGCAAGGCGCCGCGCACTTGACGCAAAAACTGCACGGGGGCGCTCGCCGCCCAATGGGCAACGGTGATGCAACCCAGGCTGTGGGCAATGAGAATCACCGGCGTGCTGTCGGCGGCAATCGCCTCGGCCAGCGCCGCGACCCAGTCTTCACGGCGCGGCGTCAGCCAGTCGGCCTGTTCCACCCGTGCGCTGTTCGGCAGGCTGTTCTGCCAGTGGCTTTGCCAATGATCTTCTGGCGATCCTTGCCAGCCCGGCACAATCAGGTAGCGAATTGATTCGTTGCGCATGGGGGAGCTCTCCTGCTGCGTGTCTGTTCCCGGTCGAGTATAGGGAGAGGATTTATATTCGTTAAGGAATAAGAAGCTATTTATTAAGACCCATATCGAATATAAACCACATGACCTGTGGGAGCGAGCCTGCTCGCGATAGCGATGGATCAGCCACCCTTGATGTTGAATTTGAAGACGCCATCGCGAGCAGGCTCGCTCCCACAGGGGTACTGCGGTGTTCGCGAAAATCGAGGCAAAAAAAGGGCCGCACCCTGCCAAGGAGACGGCCCCGGAAAACGAAAATCTGTTATCGCGCAGTAATCACCGACAACCTGGTAATCCCTGCCCGCTCGATCGACGCCATGGCCCGCGCCACTTCGCCGTAATTCACCCCATCGTCCGCCTGCAACTGCACGCGCACTTCGGGGTCCTTGGCCTTCGCCGACTTGAGGTTGAACTCCAGCAAGTCCGGCTGTATCTCGTCCTTGTTGATGAACAGTTTGCCGGCACCGTCGATACTCACCACCAACGGGTCTTTCTGCTCCACCGGCGCGACCGCCTCGGTCTTGGGCAGGTTGATCGGTATCGCGTTGGTCAGCAGTGGCGCGGTGACGATGAACACCACCAGCAACACCAGCATCACATCCACCAGCGGCGTCACATTGATCTCGCTGAGCACCTCATCGGTGTCTTGCGTGGAGAAGGCCATATCAGGACGCCTCCTTCACTTTCTGCGCATTGCCCTGGGCTGCCGCCTTGTGCACCGTCGGGTGGATCAGCACGCGGAACGAACTCTTCTGCGCCAGGCTGTAGAAGTCGTGGGCGAAGTCATCCAGGTCCGCCGCCGTCAGTTTCAAACGACGCAAAAAATAGTTGTAAACCAGCACCGCCGGCACCGCGACGGCGATCCCTACACCGGTGGCGACCAGTGCCGCGCCAATCGGTCCGGCGACCGTTTCAAGGCTTGCCGAGCCTGCCGCGCTGATGCCTTTCAACGCTTCCATGATTCCCCACACCGTGCCGAACAAACCAATGAACGGCGAGGTGCTGCCAATGCTCGCGAGCACCGCCAACCCGGTTTCCAGCGACCGGCGCTCACGCACGATCTGCTGACGCAAGGCACGCTCCAGACGATCCTGATGATTGATCGCCTGGCTCAAGTCCGCCGCCTGCGGCGCCTCGCCTACCTGGATTGCCGCATAACCGGCCTGTGCAACCCGGGCTGCCGCTCCGGGTTTGGTTTCGCTCAGTTCGGCCGCCGAGTCGAGGCTCGAAGCGGCCCAGAACTGTTGATGAAACTTTCGATCCTGTGCCTTGAGGCGACCGAACTGCACGCCCTTGAGCAATGCCAGACCCCAGGTCGCGACGGAAAAAACCACCAGCAGCCAGATCACCGCGCTTTCGATGGATTCAAGTGGAGAGGCCAGTAACGTCATGGTGTATTCCTCGTGTAAACGTTTCGCGCGAAATTGGTTTCGGTTTAATGAATCTTGAAATCGATGGGCACGCTGACCCAGCCGTCCTGGGCGACATCGCCCTGCTTGGCCGGCACGAAACTCCAGCGTTTCACTGCATTCAGCGCGGCTTCGTCGAGTGCATCGCGACCGCTGCTTTTCTGGAGCTGGATCTCGCCGGGCTTGCCGCTGGCCAGCACCTGCACGCGCAACAACACCGTGCCTTCCCAGCCGCGACGCTGGGCCAGTGACGGGTATTGCGGTGCCGGGTTTTTCAAGTAACCGGCGGTGGCCGAGGCTGGTGTCACAGGTGCGGGCGCAGGTGGCGCCGGGGCCGCGACAGGCGCTGCCGGTTGTGGCGGCGCAGGTGGTTGCTCAACGGCTTTTGGCGCCGGTTTCGGTACAGGTTTGGCCACCGGCTTTGGTTTGGGAACCGGCTTCGGTGGAGGTGGCTTCACCGCCAGTTCGTCTTCCACGGACGCAGGCGGCTCCACCACAGGCTGGACAGGTTGCGGAGGCGGAGGCTCGACCACCGGTGGCGCCGGACGCGAGAACTCGATGGTCATCGGCGGTATCTCCGGTGGCACGATGGGCAGCACGGTGGTCGGTTGCTGATTGACCCAATAGATCACCGCGCCATGCACCAGCAACGCCAGCACGCCCAGCACGATCGCTTCCCGCCGGCGAAGAACGCCCTTGGGCGCGCGCTGCAAACGCAACTGGCCCAAGGGCACCCGGTGTGGTCGGCCGAGGTCGACCAACTCACCACCGGGTGCCTGGCGCCACAGCACCTCATGTGCACCGGCGGCGATCTGGACATTGCCCATTGTTTAACTCCATGCGGTCTCTTTGCGGATTAGCGAAACATCGTGCTCAACATCCCCCACACGACAGGTCGCTGGGTGAATCATTGGTCGGCACGCTTATCCCCGAAAGTAATTTTTAAAGTTAAAAATAGAACCAAAACGAATAGCAGAAATGTTCGAATGGCTGCACGCCTGATTCCGCAAGGCGTCTGGCCATGGGCCTGCAACCACATGCTTACAAGGCATGGAAAATATTCTCGGCAGGCATGCTTTTTGGCCGCTTTCGGCAAACGCACATGCCCCCTTACAACCGCAACATTGCTAAAGCGCCACCGCCCGTTTTAGAACGACAAGCGATGTACCCACACCAATCAATCAACTCAGGATGAGTACCCATGACATTCACTACCCGGCCATTGATCTGCATGGCGCTGTTACTGGCGCCACTCTCGATTTTTGCGGCCACCCCCAAGGACACGGGAGCGATTGAACTCGAGATCAGAAACAAGACCAGCTACCCGATCAACGTCTTCCAGGGAAAATGGAAAGGCGTCGTATTGCCGGATGAACGCTTTCAGACCCAGGATTTCAAAGACGCAACCCTCACCTTTTCCACCTCCACACCCGAAGCGGTCATCAGGTTCGTTTCACTGAGTACCGGCAAGGGTTGTAAAGCCCAAACCTGCGTATTGATCACCGGCAACTGAGGCGATTTCCTCCTGCGGTTTTCCCCGGAAAGCCGCAGGTTTTTTTGTGCCGTTCAAAAGTCATATCGACCGGTCAGACCCAATGTCCGAGGCGTGCCAAGCAGGCCTTCATACCCGCCGTTCGCGGCCGTCCACAGCGTCGTGTAGTAGGTTTTGTCGAAGGCGTTTTTCAGCCACAGCGAAACGTCCCACTGCCCCTGGTTGAAGTCGCCGCGAAGGCCGGTGGACAGGTTGACCACCGCATAACTCGGGATCTGCCCGAAGTCGGAATCTTCCACCGTGCCCACCGCCTTGGAGCGGAACGCATAGCTGGCGGTGACGTACTCTTCGAAGCCGTTGCTCAGGTTCCATTTGTATTCACCATTGGCGTTGCCGATCCATTTCGAGGCGCCCACCACTTGATGGCCGCTGAGGTCGCAGGACGCCGGAGCGCCCGGCGCCAGGCTGACTTCCGGCGGGCACGGCGCGTCCTTGTACGAGAGGTAGCTGACGTCGTTGTACGAGCCATTGATGTTCAGCGTCAGGCCACGCAGCGGGATCAGGGTGCTTTCGAACTCCACGCCGCGGGAGCGCACGGAGCCGGCGTTGGTCAGGTATTGCACGCGATTGACGTCGTCGTAGGCGTTGGTCTGATAGCCGTTGACCTGGGTCCAGAACAGGTTGGCGTTGAGTTGCAGGCGACGGTCCCACAGGGTGCTCTTGAAACCGAGTTCGGCGTTGTTGGCGCGCTCGGTGCCGATCAGCAGCGAGTCGGCACCGGCCACCGGCGCCGTGCCGACGGCCAGGTTGACCCCACCGGATTTTTCGCCATGGGACAACGTGGCGTAAGTGAGCAGGTCGTCGGTGAGGCGGTAGCTAAGGTTCAACAGGCCCGAGGGACTGGAGCTGTACTGGTTCAGATCGCCGGAATCGAAGACGCCAGCGCGAGCACGTCGTGCCGCGGCCGCCGCACCGGTAACCGCTGCACCACCCACTGGCGCATCACGGGTGACCCAGGCGTTTTTCTCCTCATAGGTGCCGCGCAACCCGGCAGTGAAATCCAGGCGTTCAGTCAGGTGCCAGGTGCCTTGGGCGAACAGCGCGAAGCTGTTGGTTTCGATATGACCGTTGCCGACGCTGTCGATGTTGTTCAGCGCCCCGTTGGGCGTGCCGTTCCAGATGTCCGCTTGCGGGCCGTAAAAGGTGAAGGATTTGTTGTCCAGGTCGGAACCGAAGTAATAGGCGCCAAGCACGTAATCGAAGAATCCACCGGTAGGCGACGCCAGGCGAAACTCCTGGGAATACTGCTTATCCTCCACCGAAACGCCGGCATTGAAGAAGGTGGAGACGTTCAGGCCGTCATCATTGCGCGGGGTGAAATTCCACCAGCGATAGGAGCTGATGGAGGTCAGGGTGAAGTCGCTCGGCAGCGTCCAGTTGGCCTCGACCGATGTGCCACCCTGATGCACGGTGACGTGCTGGTCGTTGTTCAGGTTGACCTTGCGGTGCGTGCCGTCGACCAGTGTCGCGCCCGCCGCATTGGCCCGCGACTGATAGAGATTGAAGCCATTGATGGTCGGCCCGGTGTTGAACAACACCCGGGTGCCGGCGCTGGAGTCCTCTTCGTTGTAGTCGCCGATCCAGCGCAGGTTGAACGACTCGTTGGGTTTGAACAGCAACTGGCCACGGAAGCCTTCGCGGGAGCCGCCGTTCAAATCGTGGCCATCGAATTCGTTCTTGATATCGCCGTCGCTGCGGGTGCGATACGCAGAAAAGCGTCCGGCCAGTTCATCATTCAGCGGGCCGGAAATTGTGCCCTTGGTCTGGAAGTAGCCGTCCTCGCCCACCGAAGATTCGATGCTGCGTTCAGGGGTAAAGGTCGGCGCGCGGGTGCTGATGTTGATCACGCCGGCAGTGGTGTTCTTGCCGAACAAGGTGCCCTGCGGACCGCGCAGCACTTCGAGCTGCTCGATGTCCATCAGGTCGAACACCGCCATGCCGGGTCGGCCGAGGTAAACGTTATCGATGTACAGCCCGACACTGCCTTCCAGGCCATCGCTGGCCGGGTTGTTGCCCAGGCCACGAATCGACACGCTGGACTGGCGCGCATGCATATAGGCGACGTTGACGCTGGGCACCAGCTGTTGCAGATCCTGGATGCGATAGACCCGCTGGATTTCCAGGGTCTGGCCGCTGACCACGCTCATGGGCGTCGGTACGTCCTGCGAACTTTCTTCGCGACGGCGGGTTGTTACGGTCACGGTTTCCAGTTGTGCACTGTCGGCCGTGGCGGTTTTTTTTGGAGTGGTTTCAGGGGGCGTGCTTTCGGCCGCATAGCCCTGGCTCCAACTGGCGCTGCCTGCCAGCAACAAGGCCAGTGGCAGGCGTTTGAGCCGTTGGGGTGAAGAGGTTGAAGCGACGTGCAACGGACTCATAAGGCGGGGTTCCCGATCAAAGTAAATTCTTTGTTGCTTGATAGGCCGCCATCGCGAGCAGGCTCGCTCCCACACTGGTCCTGTGAACTCCGAAGATCCCCTGTGGGAGCGAGCCTGCTCGCGATAGCGTCGGCTCAGACGCCGTCGATATCCGGCCCTTTCACCGTCTGGCTGACCTGCCCGTTCACACCCACCGGCACTTCACCCTTGAGCGTCACCCGCCGCACGATGCGGTCCTGGGTCCCGTAGTCATCCACCGCGTAATGCTGGGTGGAGCGGTTGTCCCAGATCGCCACATCACCGGCCTTCCAGCGCCAGCGCACGACGTTTTCCTGGCGGATCACATGGCTTTGCAGCAAGCCGAACAGGTGCGCCGAATCGGCCTGGGAATAGCCCTTGATGCGTTTGACGAAATGCCCTAGCAACAGGCTCTTCTCACCGCTGATCGGGTGCACGCGGACCACCGGGTGCTCGGTCTCGTAGACGGTCGAAGTGAAGATCTTGCGATAGCGCTCCAGCTTCTCGGCCGAGACGTCAGGCCGGGTGCCGGCGTAGTCGTATTCGTTGCTGTGCACGGCGACCAGTTTGTCGGCCAGCTCACGCAGCTCCGCCGACAACCCGTCATAGGCAGTGGCGGTGTTGGCCCACAGGGTGTCGCCGCCGAAAGCCGGGGCCACCACCGAGCGCAGGATCGAGGCTTTTGGGTAGGCCTCGACGAAGGTCACGTCGGTGTGCCAGGAGCTGGCTCGCTGGCCTTCGGCACCGTCCAGTTCCAGCAGAAAACGCGTGCCCTCGCGCACCGGCACGGTCGGGTGCGCCACCGGTTCGCCGAGCAGGTGGGCGAACGCCTCCTGGCGTTGATCGTCGAGCTGGGTCTGCTCGCGGAAGAAGATCACTTTGTATTGCAGCAGTGCCTGTTGAATGGCTTCAACAGTGGCGGCATCCAGCTCGCCCGAAAGCTGTACGCCACGGATTTCGGCACCGATGCGACCGGCCACCGGATGGATTTCAAGCGCGTGAACAGCGGGTTGTACTGCGAAAGCGGCATTGCTCATGGGTAGACCCTCATCAGACTGCTTGCGGTTGAACCGGCCGCGAAACACTGCTCTATCTATATTCTATTTAGATCTAATAGATATCTTAATGTTTCGTTGACGGAATAAGAGGTTGCATTTAAAACCTCAGCCAACCCTCGTCGCAAATGCCTTCGAGCTATTTTTAGGATGCCGGAAAAGCATATGGATCTTCGCCAGTTGCGTTACTTCATCGCCCTCGACGAACACCGCAGTTTCGTGCGCGCGGCCGAGGCCATGGGCATTACCCAGCCTGCCTTCAGCCGCAGCATTCAGGGGCTCGAACACGAGTTCGGCTGCGTGCTGGTGGACCGTGGCAACAAGGACTTGCGCCCCACCCCCGAAGGCCTGGTGGTGCTGCAACATGCCCGCAGCCTGGTGCAGGGTGCGGCGTTGCTCAGCTGCGAAGTGACGCAGATGACCAAGCTCGATGCCGGTGAACTGCGCTTCGGTTGCGGCCCGGCACCGGCGGTGAAACTGGTGCCGGATGCGGTGGCGCAATTCATCAATGCGCATCCGAAAGTACGCACCTGTTTCGAGGTGGATAACTGGGAAAAACTCAGCCGTGCGCTGAGCCGTGAGGAGATCGAATTCTTCATCGCCGACATCCGCCATTTCGAGTCCGACCCGAACTTCCAGACCCAGGCCCTGACGCCCAAGCGCGGCGTATTTTTCTGCCGGCCCGGGCATCCGCTGCTGGCCAAGGAAAGCCTGTCGACCAACGACATGTTCGATTACCCACTGGCAACCACGATGATCCCGCCGGGCATTCGCAAACTGCTGGCGAACCTCAGTGGACGGGTGGACTTTTCGCCGACCATCGAGACCGAGCATTTCCCGGCGCTGGTGAAAGTGGTGCTGCAATCGAATGCGATTGGCGTGGGGACTGAAGAAGCGTTTGTTGAAGACATTGCCCAGGGTTCACTGGTGCTGCTGCACTGGCGCAACCTGCCGCAGAACATCGAGAGCATGAATGCGCGGTGCGGGATCGTCAGCCGCACCGGGTTCCGCTTGTCGCCGGCGGCGCGGGCGATGATCGAGACGTTGGTGGCGGTGGACAGGCAGCAGATCAGCGTCGCGGTTTAGGGCCTCTTCGCGAGCAAGCCCGCTCCCACAGGGGATCTCCGGTGTTCACACGGTCAGTGTGGGAGCGAGCCTGCTCGCGATGAGGCCAGTGAGCTCACTGAAGATTCAGAGCTTGGCCGCAGCCAGTTCCGGCGCCACCCAATCACTGACCTTGAACGACTTGCGAATCAGCTTCTGTTGCGAAGCCAAATCCACCGCGTCCTGCAATTTGCCAAGGAACACCGGGTCAAGCGTCGACGGGAAAACCTCGCTCAGTTTCTGATCCTTCAAATCCTGAGAAAGAATTACCGCCGGATAACTCGCCAGCCCCGACACCAGCTGAATGTAGGCGTCCTTGTTGCTGTCCTGGGTCAACCACTCCACGGCCTGCTGCTGGGCCTTGAGCAGTTTCGCCACCACCTCCGGATGCGCATCGACAAACTTCCCGGTCCCTATCAGCACCGCCTGTACACTGCCGGCGCCGCCCAGGTCCTTAGTATTGAGCGGCAACTCGGCCAGCCCCTTGGCCTGCAACGCCGTCAGCCCGGAACCGCCCCACGAGGCATCGATCTGCTTCGCCGCCAGCGCCGCGACCGCCGCGTTGAAGTCCAGGTTGATGACTTTCACATCTTTCTCGCTCAAACCCTGGCTGGCCAGCGCCGCATCGAAGGACAACTGGCTGGCGGTGCCACGGAAGATGGCCACGCGTTTACCCTTGAGGTCCTGCAGGGTCTTGATCCCCGAACCCGGCACCACGCCGAGGTAGTGCTTCACCCCGCGCGCCGAGGCGCTGAGCAACCGCGTATCCAGTCCATTGGACTTGCCGATGATGGCCGCCAGATCGCCGAGGTAGGCCAGGTCAACCTGACCGTTGGCGAATGCCTCGTTGATCACCGGACCTGCGCCCTTGAAGAAGCTCCACTGAATCTTGATGCCTTGATCGGCGAAAGCCTTTTCGAAGATCTGTTGATCACGCAGCACATCCACGACACCGCCACCACTGTGCTGGGTTCCGGCACTCAGGTCCGGCACCGCGATGCGGATTTCCTTGAGCTCATCGGCGTTGGCCGTGAAAACCAGCAGCCCCGCAAGGGCCGGTGCGGCGAACAGACTGATGACACGTTTGAAGGGAAGGTTCATGGGTGCGGCTCCTTGGGGCAACGGGCGTTGAGGAGCCGAAAGTAGGCCGAAGTGGAACAAACACTTAAATACTATAAATTCACATTTTTAGACCATTTAGATCTATATCAATCCCTTCGGGCCTCAAGAGCGTGTATGCAAAAACGGCATCAAAAATATTCTTCGAATGCATTGGATGCGGGTGTAACGGCAGGCCTTAAATGAACCCGCTTATCTCTCAATGGCATTGATTTAAATTTTTATAGATCAATTTTGCATACATTTTAACCCTGTGGGAGCGGGCTTGCTCGCGAATAGGGACTGTCAGTCGACTTCATTCCTGACTGACACAGCACTTTCGCGAGCAAGCCCGCTCCCGCAGGAAGACAACGGAGGTCACCCATGGCCCGTGTTTCCCTTCTCAGCCTGCCGCTGTCCGCGCCATCGCTTAAACACAAGCGAACATGGCCGAGCCTGGGCCAACGCTTGTTGCCATGGTTATTGCCAACCGCCCTGTTCAGCCTCTGGTGGCTCGCCAGCCGCAATCACTGGATGAGCGAGCAGATCCTGCCGGCGCCGACGCTGGTCTGGAGCAGCGCCGTTGAATTGTCCCAAGGCGAGTTGTGGAGCCATTTGTGGGTCAGCCTGCAACGCTTGTTCTGGGGACTGCTGGCCGGGATCAGCGCTGGTGCTGTTTTGGGTGCGGCATTGGGTTTCAGTCGTCGACTGGAGCGTCTGGTGTTTCCAACTTTCGCCGGGTTGGCGCAAGTCCCGACCCTGGCCTGGATTCCATTGTTCATGGTGTTTTTCGGCATTGGCGAAGTGCTGAAGCTGGTGGTGTTGATCAAGGCCATCGTGGTGCCGGTGACCCTGCATACACTGGTCGGTGTGCGCGACGCACAACCCAAGCTGCGCGAAGCCGCCGCCGTGTTGCGCCTGCCCAGGCACTTGTTGATCCGACGCCTGGTGCTGCCTGCCGCACTGCCGGCATTCATGGCCGGTGTGCGCCTCGCACTGGCCGCCGGCTGGACTTCACTGCTCGCTGTCGAACTGCTCGCTTCCAGTGAAGGCATCGGCTACCTGATGGTCTGGGCGCGGCAGTTGTTCATGCTCGACATCGTGTTCGTGTGCATTGTGGTGATCGGTTTGATCGGCGTGGCGATGGATCGCGGCATCGGTTTGCTGGACAAGAAACTGGTGCACTGGCCGCACCCGGCCACCGCCGAAATCCGTCGCGGGCCGCGCTATCAGGGTTGGCAACGCCTGCAACCGTGGCTGCTGCCACTGGCGCTTGTGGCGTTGTGGCAACTGACCTCGGATCAGCAATGGATTGACGCGAACATTCTGGTCAGCCCGCTGGCCGTCCTGCAGACCACCCGGGATGGTTTGCTCGACGGCACACTGCTTGGCGGCATGGCCCTGAGCCTGGGCCGAACCCTTGGCGGATTGCTGCTCGGTGGCGGACTCGGCTTTGCCTTGGGGCTGCTGCTGGGGTTGTCGCGCACCAGTGAACGCGTGCTCGGCCCAACCCTCGCCGCCATCCGCCAGATCGCCATTTTCGCCTGGGTGCCACTGCTCACCGCGTGGTTCGGCCTGGGGGAATTGGCCAAGTGGGTGTTCGTTGCCCTCGCCGCCTTTTTCCCGCTGTTCATCGCCACCCAACGCAGCGTCGCCCACCTGTCGCCACAACTCAACGAAGCCGCGCAGGTGTTGCGTCTGAACCTGCGCCAGCGCCTGGGTCGACTGGTGTTACCGGGCGCGGCGCCGGGGATTTTTGCAGGGCTTCGGCTGAGCCTGATCTACGCCTGGCTCGGCACCATCGGCGCCGAATATTTCATGCCGTCCAACGGCGGCATCGGCAGCCAGATGATCGGCGCCCAGCAATTGCTGCGCATGGACCTGATCATGGCCGGCATGCTGCTGGTGGGCCTGACCGGTGCCCTGCTCAACCTCATTGGCCAACGCCTGGAAATCCGCGCCACTCGCTGGAGACACGCATGAACGCACCGATTGTCAGCTTCAATCACGTGGGCAAAATCTTCGACGTCGACGGCTTTACACTTGAAGCCATTCGCGAATTCAACCTGGACATCGCCGAGGGCGAGTTCGTCGCCATCGTCGGCTCCAGCGGTTGCGGCAAATCCACCTTGCTGCGGCTGCTGGTGGGCCTCGATACGCAGTTTCGCGGGCAGATCAGTGTGGACGGAAAAGCCGTCACCGGCATCGGCGGCGAGCGCGGCATCGTCTTCCAGGAACACCGCTTGTTCCCGTGGTTGAGCGTGGCCGACAACATCGGCCTAGGCCTGGTCAACGAGCCCTTGAGCGCTGCGCAAAAGCAAAAGCGCATCAGCGATTTCATCGAACTGGTGGGCCTCGGCGACTTCGCCCGCGCCTATCCGCACCAACTCTCCGGCGGCATGGCGCAGCGCGTGGCTATCGCCCGTGGCTTGGTGGCCAGCCCGCGAATTCTGCTGCTGGACGAGCCCTTCGGTGCCCTCGACGCCCTGACTCGCCAACAGATGCAGGACGAACTGTTGGCGATCCGCGCCCGAGCAAAAATCACCACCGTGCTGGTCACCCACGATGTCGAGGAAGCGATCTTCCTCGCCGACCGTGTGGTGGTGATGGAGCCGCGTCCGGGCCGGATCAAGCAAGTGGTCGACATTGCCTTGCCCCATCCACGCCAGCGCAGCAGTTTCGACTTCCACCAGCTGCGCGAGGAACTGCTTCACGAACTCACCAGCGACGATCACTACCAGCCCCCCGTGCCGGTGCAGGTCCGCGATCTGCCGTTGTCCTTCATTGCCTACTGAAAAAGGAAATGCTTGATGCCGCAACGTCCCAACTTTCTAGTGATCCTGGCCGATGACCTGGGCTTTTCCGACCTCGGTGCCTTCGGTGGCGAAATCAATACGCCGAACCTCGATGCATTGGCCAACAATGGCCTGCGCCTGACCGATTTTCACACCGCACCGACCTGCTCGCCGACCCGTTCGATGCTGCTCACCGGCACCGATCACCACATCGCCGGCATCGGCACCATGGCCGAAGCATTGACCCCGGACCTGATCGGTAAGCCGGGTTACGAAGGGCATTTGAACGACCGCGTGGTCGCCCTGCCCGAACTGTTGCGCGAGGCCGGTTACCAGACCTTGATGAGCGGCAAATGGCACTTGGGCCTGACCGCAGTACTGGCGCCTCACGCCCGGGGTTTCGAGCGTTCGTTTTCGCTGCTGCCCGGCGCCGCCAATCATTACGGCTTCGAGCCGACCTACGATGAAACGACGCCACGGCTGCTGAAATCCACCCCGGCGCTGTACATCGAAGACGACCAATTCATCGATGAACTGCCCAAGGATTTCTATTCCTCAGACGCCTTTGGCGACAAGCTGCTGCAATACCTCAAAGAGCGCGACCAGACCCGTCCGTTCTTCGCCTACCTGCCGTTTTCCGCCCCCCACTGGCCGCTGCAGGCGCCGGCCGAGGTGGTGGAAAAATACCGCGGGCGCTATGACGCCGGCCCTGAAGTGCTGCGCCTTGAGCGCCTGGAAAAACTCAAAAAACTTGGGCTGATCGAGGCCGATGTCGAGCCCCATCCGTTGATCCAGTTGACTGCACAATGGGCTGCCCTGAGCGACGAGCAACGGCAGGTTTCCGCGCGGGCCATGGAGGTTTATGCGGCGATGGTCGAGCGCATGGACTGGAACATCGGGCGGGTTATCGATTACTTGCGCCAGCAAGGGCAACTGGACAACACCTTCATCCTGTTCATGTCCGATAACGGTGCCGAAGGGGCGTTGCTGGAGGCCTTTCCGAAATTCGGCCCGCAGTTGCTGACCTACCTCAACCAGCATTACGACAACAGCCTGGACAACATCGGCCGCGCCAACTCCTACGTCTGGTATGGGCCGAACTGGGCACAAGTGGCGACCGCGCCGTCGCGGCTGTTCAAAGCCTTCACCACCGAAGGCGGGATCCGTGTTCCGGCGCTGGTGCACTACCCGCAGCTGCCGCTCAAGGGACAGATCAGCCATGGATTTGGCACGGTGATGGACATCACGCCGACCATTCTGGATCTTGCCGGCGTGCGCCATCCGGGCAAGCAATGGCACGGCAAACCCGTGGCAGAAGTTCGCGGAAAGTCGTGGCTGGGGTTTCTGTCGGGCGAGACGGCGCAAGTGCATGACGAGCACACCGTCACCGGTTGGGAACTGTTCGGACGACGGGCGATTCGACAGGGGCAATGGAAGGCGGTGTACATCCCGGGACCGGTGGGGCCGGCGACCTGGCAGCTGTATGACCTGAGCAATGATCCGGGGGAGATTCATGACCTGGCATCGAGCCAACCGCAGAAGCTTGGTACCTTGATCGAACATTGGCAACGGTATGTGGATGAGACTGGGGTGATCCTGAGCGAGTCGCCGTTTCAGCCGGATTGATATTGCCTGATCCGGCCCCTTCGCGGGCAAGCCCGCTCCCACAGTGATTTATGCTGAACGCAAATTTCGCATTCAACGCAGAAACCTGTGGGAGCGGGCTTGCCCGCGAAGGGGCCCTTTCAAACGCTACTAAGCCTGAGCCGTACGCCCCTTTTCTGCAGCCACTTCTTCCTTGCCCTCAAACCGGTTAGCCCGCGCAAACGTGCCGAAATCATTGAACCGCACGCCCATCTCGCGCATCACCTTGTGCCCCACCGGCACAGTCAGTTGGCGGATGTAAAACGGTTCCTTCACCACAAAGTGATGGATCCCGTGACTGCTGCCGAAGTTGAAGCAGAACGCCTGCAACGGCCACAGCCACCAGGCATTCAGGACCTGGGTCTGCTGCATCACGTTGCCCGGCTCCACGTCACCGTAGTAGTGCATGTTCGAACTGATGAAGTGCAGGCAGAACGTGCGCAACACATTCGGGCCGATGATCACCACCGCCGCGATGTCGATCACCTGCATCACCGACAACGTGGTCGCCGACCACTCGATCGGTGCGCCCATCAGATGCGCAATGCCGTTCGCTGCGTGGAAACCGAGAAACACGTACCACGCGCCCCAATGCATCAGCGCCAGCGGTGCGTAGACCTTCAGCGTGCGCTGGACGATGCTGATCTTTTGCGCCCAGGTCTTGGCCCGCAGCATGCGGATGAACGAGGACATCATGTTGTCGCCGATCATCAAAAACCGTGCGATACCCCATGGTTCGCCATTGGTGATAGCGCGTTCTTCCATGTCGGTTTCAGAACCCGACACCTTATGGTGATTGAGGTGCAGATGGCGGCGAATCCACGGGTTGATGGTGCTCGGCCGCGCCAGCCACACCAACCCCATCATCAGGTTGTGCGGCATCTTCTGCTTGCGGAAGTACATGCTGTGGATCAGGTCGTGTTCCAGCTCATGGGTCAACGAGGCGAAAAATGCGTTGAGCAACAGGCACGCCCACCACGCCATGTGCCCGGTCATGTAGAGCGCCGCCGAACCGAACATGCCGGCCAGGGCGAAGGCCAGAATGCCCGCGCCGAGGGCGTCCTGATGCTTGAGAATCGGGTATTGCTCGCGCAGCTCGACGCCTCTGGCCAGCACCACTTCACGGATATGGGCTGATCGTTGGGATGCATTCAGTCGTTGGGGGCTTGCAGAAGTACGGTCCATGCTTCCATCCTCTGGTTATTGATGGTTGCATCCTGCCTTGCGAACCCGTGCAAGGCGGTAGCCGAGAACGCCAACCTGTTGACCGGAAGCGCCAATCAGCATGACTGAACCGACCTCCCTCGCCAGCTGGACCCGCGCCCTGCGCAAGCAACTCGATGCCCTGGGCATCGACAGCACCGCCCTGTGCCAGCAAGCGGGGCTCGACCCACAACTGATGGACGACCCGAACGCGCGCTACCCGCTGTCGGGCACCACGCACCTGTGGAATCTGGCGGTGCAGGCCAGCGGCGATCCGGCGATCGGTTTGCGGGTTTCGCGTTTCGTCAGCCCGACCACTTTCCATGCGCTGGGTTATGCGCTGGTGGCCAGCGGCAGCCTGCGGGAAGTGTTCGAGCGCATCGTGCGTTATCACCAGGTGGTCAGCGATGCCCTGGAACTGGAGCTGACCCGCGCCGAGGATCGCTACTGTTTCAGTCTGAAAATTCCGCTGGGCAACCCGACTCCTGCCTTCGAAGCCATCGACGCGTTCATGGCGATTTACGTGCGCACCTGCCGCAATCGCCTGGGCCGCGACTACGCACCACTGGCGACCTACCTGCGCCGCCCGGAGCCGGCAGACGCACACCAATGGCATAAAGTCTTTCGCTCGCCCGTGCACTTCGGTGCCGACGAGGATCGACTGGAGTTCGCCCTCGTCGACTTCGACAGCCATCTGGACGACGCCAACCCGGAACTGGCCGAGCACAATGAAACCGTGCTCAATCGCACCCTGGCGCAACTCAAGCCGCTGACATGGGAGCGCAAGGTCCGCGACGCGATTGAAGAACAACTGCCCGAAGGCGAACCCAGCGCCGAACACATCGCCAAGGCCCTGCACCTGAGCCTGCGCAGCCTGCAACGGCACCTGGCCGATGAAGGCTACCGGTTCGATACGCTGCTCAACGAAAGCCGTGAAAATCTGGCGCTGCTGCACTTGCGTGACCCGCAATGTTCGTTGAGCGAGATCAGTTATCTGCTCGGGTTTGCCGACACCAGCAGCTTCAGTCGTGCGTTCAAGCGCTGGACGGGGATGACGCCTGGGCAGTTTCGGGATGGGTTGCGCTGATCAGCCTTTGACCAGGCTGCGCGCCATACCCTCGTTCCACTGCTCCAGCATTGCCTCTCCAACCTCGGCAAAAGCACTGTTTGCCTTTATGTGTTGGCCCATCTCGCCCATCGCCACTGCCATCCCATGGATGACTTGTTGCAGCAATTCGTTGCAGCGTCCCTCGGTCAAATTGCAGGCGGAGCGGCCAAACCGCATCAGCATTTTGTACTTGGGCCACGCCTTCGATCCGCCCAATAGCAACGCCATGCTATCGGTCTTGATGTAGACCGACGTGGTGATGATGTCGTAGGCAGGTGCCAGGCTGATTGGTGCATCGACACCACAGTCTTCGTACAGAACGCCAAAGTTCTTGAGGTGCGCGTCGCCATTTTTCAGACCCGATGACAGCGCGACGATTTTGAAAAACGACTCCAGTGCCTGATTGAGCAAAGGCGGAGAAACAAAGGCCTTGATCTGCTTGGCCGCACCCTCGTACGAACCATCGTATTTGGCTTTTGATGGCCAGGCATTGAGCACGCAGAAGTCCTCGAACCCCAGGTAACCCTTTTCATTCAGGTCGAAGCGTTCAACGATCAAAAACTTGCCGTGCTCACTGAGTTCAAACTTCGGCACCTCAAGACCCGAATGCAACGCCGCCCGCATGCAGAAGTATTCATTGGCAGCGAGTTCCGGGTATTGCTCAGGACGAAAGGCTTTGACCAGATGTGTGGCACCCCGATGGGACAGCCGATCGATGGTTGACGCGCTGTCACGCACCAGTACCTTCGGCTGTACACCGGAAACACCTGAATACTGGCCATAGGTCTGCAAGAGGTCTTCGAACAGACCTTGCGCACCATCATGTACAAGAAGCTCCGCCAGGCTGGTTTCAGGTGGCTGGTCGCTCAGACCCTGGGCCTTTGAAATGCCGACTCTTCCGAGCTGGTGCGGGCCTACGATGGCAAGCATCGAAAAATCGTCAAATCCTCGGACGGCCTTGCTGAAGCGACGAGTCAATTCATCGCGCAGGGCTCCCTCAGGCAGATTCATTTCAAAAACCGGCGGAACACCTGGTTCCCACGCGTAACTCTCCAGCCGCACCGGCATGGTCAACGAGACGGCGTTTTGTTCGGGCGCGTTTTCGGCGTAGGCAAACACGGTATCAACAGGTGACTGACCACGGCCAAGGACTCCCACCGCACTGTTGGAAACGCTGATAGTCAGTCGATCCTTCTCCTGCGGCTCATCCATGGAAATCCACCTTTTTCAGGGTGTCCAGCGTCGGCCGCTTCGTCTGTCGCGGCACGGCAGTCAGCTCATAACCGAAGCCATTTAGGATCGCCTCGACCTTGCGCAGACCAATTTCGGAGAGGGTGTTGTTTTCGATGCCGGAGATCGTCGCCCGGCTCATTCCGTATTGCTGTGCCAATGCCTGCTGGGAGAGTTTTCTTTCCTTGCGTAAGGTTCGGATCAGCTTGCCAAGGTTTTCCATTTCACCACCATGCATCGTATACAGTGCATAATTTATCAAATTAATAATTATGCATTGTATTTAGTGCAGTTAGAGACTGAAGTCCAGCTACATTTGCCGACGCCCCTACCTGGCATCAAACCAACGCCAACAACCGCAACCGCTCGGCATCGATAATTTCAATTTCGCCGTAACTCAGCCCGATGATCCCTTGCCCCTGCAACTCCTTGAGGATCTGGTTGGTGGTCTGGCGCGACAGCGACAGCATCGACGCCAACTGTTCCTGGGGCAGTTGCAGGACGCGACGCGGGGGAGCGGTCTCGCCATAGCCTTCAGCGATCATCAGCAAGCGATGCGCCAACCTTGCCGGGGCCGGCAACAGGCTCAGTTGTTCGAAGTTGATGAAGGTCATGCGCAGTTTCTGGCTCATCAGCAAGGCCAGTTGTCGCCAATGCTGCGGATGCTCGTTTAGCAGCGCCAGCAAGGTGTTCTGGGGAATGTGCAGCAGCGTGCACTGGCCCACGCCGTACGCATCGTGGGTGCGTGGCTGGCCATCGAACAGGCAGATTTCGCCGAACCAGTGCGGCGGCTCCACCAGGCTCAGCAACGCTTCCTTGCCCTGCTCGCTCACGGCACCGACGCGCACCGCGCCTTCAAGCACCGCGTACAGGCCGCAGGGTGGATCGCCACGCTTGAACAGCCGCTGGCCCGGCGACAGCCGCCGCAGCCTGGCCGCCGACAGCAGGCTATCCTGTAGGGAAACAGGTAAATGGCTGAACCACTGACCGCTCATCAGGCGTGGACGCCAGACCTGCATATCCATGAAAACTCCTAAAGATTGTCGCCTGGCTGACAGAGCGGGAAGTGGCCCCGGGGCATGATCAATCACCCCACAGGAGAACAACAATGAAAAGCCTCGTCGACCACCTCAGTCAATACGCCGCCTACCACCGTGACCCGCGCAACATCGCCTCGCACTTTATCGGCATTCCGCTGATCGTGGTGGCCGTCGCGGTGTTGCTGTCGCGGCCGGAGTGGTCGCTGGGCGGCGTATGGATGTCACCGGCGGTGCTCGTCTCGCTGGCATCGGCGTGGTTTTACCTGCGCCTGGAGCTGCGCCTGGGCGTGTTGATGACCGTGTTGCTCGGGCTGTCGGTGTGGGCAGGTCATGCGCTGGCGCAGCAAAGCACGCTGGTCTGGCTGGGTAGCGGCGTGGCGATGTTCGTGATCGGCTGGGCGATCCAGTTTGTCGGCCATCACTACGAAGGACGCAAACCGGCATTTGTCGATGACGTGACCGGATTGATTGTCGGGCCGTTGTTCGTGGTGGCGGAGCTGGCGTTCATGCTGGGGATGCGGCATGAGCTCAAAGAGCAGATCGAGGCGCGGGCGGGTAGGGTGCGGGTCAATCCGAAGCGTGCCGCTGTTTAGATAGCAATCGCGGGCAAGCCCGCTCCCACAGGTTTTTTGGGTTGGCCACAAGTTTTGTGCTCAACCCCGATCCACTGTGGGAGCGGGCTTGCTCGCGAAGCTTTTGCTTTAGATGTTGGCAACCTTCTGCCAAACCTTCGGCTTGAAGAACAGCGTCTCACCCTTCGCCAGCCCGATCAGGCTGTCGTGATCCTTGACCACTTCGGCCTCGATCAGATCGCTCTGCCCTTCGACCTTCAACGTCACCCGCGTCGTCGCGCCCAGCGGACGAATATCGCGCACTTCCGCTGCGTGGTGATCTTCCAGTTCATGACGTGACAGCGACACCTCGTGCGGGCGGAACAGCACGTGCTTGTCTTCGCCCAGGTGCAGACGGTTCGAATCACCGAGGAAGTGATAGACAAAATCGCTGGCCGGATTTTCGTAAACGTCACCCGGTGAGCCGATCTGCTCGATCACACCCTTGTTCATCACCACGATGCGGTCGGCGACTTCCATCGCTTCTTCCTGATCGTGGGTCACGAACACCGAGGTCAGGTTGATGTCTTCGTGCAGGCGCGCCAACCAGCGGCGCAGCTCTTTACGGACCTTGGCGTCGAGGGCACCGAAGGGTTCGTCGAGCAGCAGCACTTTCGGCTCCACCGCCAGCGCTCGGGCCAAGGCAATACGCTGGCGCTGACCGCCGGAGAGTTGTTCCGGATAGCGATCCGACAACCAGTCCAGTTGCACCATGTTCAACAGTTCGTGAACTTTGGTTGCGATCTGGCTTTCGCTCGGGCGCTGGTTTTTCGGCTTCATGCGCAGGCCGAACGCGACGTTGTCGAACACCGTCATGTGGCGGAACAGGGCGTAGTGCTGGAACACGAAACCGACGTTGCGATCACGTACGTCGTGGCCGGAAACGTCTTCACCGTGGAACACGATGTTGCCCCGGTCCGGGGTCTCCAGGCCGGCGATGATCCGCAGCAGCGTGGTCTTGCCGCAGCCCGACGGGCCGAGCAACGCGACGAGTTCGCCGCTCTGGATGTCCAGGCTGATGTTGTCCAGCGCCTTGAACGCGTTGAAATTCTTGCTGACGTTACGCACTTCGATCGACATGAATTATTCCTCCGCGGCGCTGGCGCGCAGGCGGTTAATACGGTTTTCGCTCCACTGCTTGAGCAGCAGGATGAAGAGCGCCAGGATCAGCAACAGGCTCGCCACGGCGAACGCGGCCACGTGGTTGTATTCGTTGTAGAGGATCTCGACGTGCAACGGCAGGGTGTTGGTCACCCCGCGAATGTGCCCGGAAACCACCGACACCGCACCGAATTCCCCCATGGCCCGCGCGGTACACAACACCACGCCGTAGATCAGGCCCCATTTGATGTTGGGCACGGTGACGTGCCAGAACATCTGCCAGCCGTTGGCCCCGAGCAAGCGCGCGGCCTCCTCTTCCTGAGTGCCTTGTTCCTGCATCAGCGGGATCAGTTCCCGCGCCACGAACGGCACGGTGACGAAGATCGTCGCGAGCACGATGCCCGGCAGGGCGAAGACGATCTGGATGTCGTGGTCCGAAAGCCATGGGCCGAACAGGCCCTGGGCGCCGAACATCAGCACATAGACCAGTCCCGCGATCACCGGCGACACCGAGAATGGCAGGTCGATCAAAGTCACCAGCATGCTCTTGCCGCGGAACGAGTACTTGCTCACGCACCACGCAGCGCTGACACCGAACACCAGGTTCAGCGGCACCGAAATCAGTACGGCGATGACCGTGAGTTTCAGTGCCGACAGCGCGTCCGGCTCAAAGATCGCGGTGAAAAACGCCCCGAGGCCGAGCTTCAGGCCCTGGGACACCACGATGAACAGCGGCAGCAACAGGAACAGCGCAAAAATGAGCCAGCCAAGGCCGATCAGGATTCGCCGCGAAGTCGCACTGCCACGGCGGGCAGCATTCGAGGAAGCGGCAGCAATAGACGATTGGGACATGGGTGCGCCTCCTTATGGGGTTTCGATGCGCCGCTGCAACAAGTTGATCAGCAGCAACAGGACAAAGGAAACCACCAGCATCAGTACACCAATGGAGGTAGCGCCGGTGTAATCGTATTGGTCGAGCTTGACCATAATCAGCAGCGGCAGAATCTCGGTTTTCATCGGCATGTTGCCAGCGATGAAAATCACCGAACCATACTCGCCGACCCCGCGGGCAAAGGCCAAAGCGAAACCGGTAAGCCATGCCGGAAGCAGTGCCGGCAGCAGGATATGGCGGAAAACCTGCAACGGTTTTGCACCCAGGCACGCTGCCGCTTCTTCCACTTCACGGGGAATATCCGCCAATACTGGCTGTACGGTACGTACTACGAATGGAAGTGTCACGAAAGTGAGGGCAAGGGTGATGCCCAGAGGGGTGTAGGCGATCTTGAAACCCAGATCCGCTGCAAACTGACCCACCAGACCGGTAGGGGTGTACAACGCTGTCAGTGCAATACCGGCTACCGCCGTGGGCAAAGCGAACGGCAAGTCGATCATTGCATCGATCACTTTTCGTCCAGGGAAGGTATAGCGCACTAATACCCAGGCCAGCAGCGTGCCGATGATGCCGTTGATGATCGCGGCACACAGGGCGGTGCCGAAGCTGAGCTTCAATGCGGCCAGCACCCGTGGCGCCGAGATGATTGCCCAGAACTGATCCCAGGTGAGTTGAGCGGCATGCACGAACATCGCCGCCAGTGGTATGAGCACAATCAGGCTGAGGTACACCAAGGTGTAGCCCAGCGTCAGCCCGAAGCCGGGTATGACGGGGGAGATACGACGCGACATAAAAGTCCTTGGTTGGAGGTTTATCAGCTGAAGGCAATTCATGTGGGAGCGGGCTTGCTCGCGAAAGCAGTGTGCCAGTCAACGTAAATGTCGCCTGATACACCGCCTTCGCGAGCAAGCCCGCTCCCACCTTTTAAGCACCTTAGCTGACTTGCATTGGGGCTCGTTGATGGCTATTTAAGATTACTGCGCCTGGTAGATCTGGTCGAACACGCCCCCGTCATTGAAGAATTTCGGCTGTGCGGTTTTCCAGCCGCCGAAGTCCTTGTCGATGCTCACCAGTTCCAGTTTCGGGAACTGCTGGGCGTACTTGGCGGCCACGTCCTTGTCACGTGGACGATAGAAGTTCTTCGCCGCGATTTCCTGGCCGGCCGGGCTGTACAGGTGCTTGAGGTAGGCTTCGGCGATCTGCTCGTTGCCCTTTTTCTCGGCGTTCTTGTCGACTACCGCCACCGGTGGCTCGGCGAGAATCGACAGCGAAGGCACGACGATGTCGAACTTGTCGGCGCCGCCCTCTTCCTTCAGGGCCAGGAAGGCTTCGTTTTCCCAGGCCAGCAATACGTCGCCCTGACCGTTGTTGACGAAGGTAATGGTCGAGCCGCGAGCGCCGGTGTCCAGCACTGGCACGTGCTTGAACAGGGTCTGTACGTATTCCTTGGCCTTGGCTTCGTCGCCGCCATTGGCTTTCAGTCCATAGGCCCACGCCGCGAGGAAGTTCCAGCGCGCACCGCCGGAGGTTTTCGGGTTCGGCGTGATCACTGAGACGTCATTCTTGACCAGGTCGCCCCAGTCCTTGATGCCTTTAGGGTTGCCCTTGCGCACCAGGAACACGATGGTCGAGGTGTAAGGCGTGCTGGCGTCCGGCAGGCGTTTTTGCCAGTCGGCCGGTAGGGATTTGCCGAGCTTGGCGATTTCGTCGATATCACCGGCCAGGGCCAGGGTCACGACGTCGGCACGCAGGCCATCGATCACCGCCCGACCTTGCTTGCCCGAACCGCCGTGGGATTGCTGGATTTTCACGGAGTCACCGGCGTGGTCCTTTTGCCAGAACTTGATGAACTCGGCGTTGTAGTCCTGATACAGCTCGCGGGTCGGGTCGTACGACACGTTGAGCAGCTCGTAGTCCTTGGCAACGGCGGAACCGGCAAAAAGGGCGCTGGCCAGGGCGGCCAAAGCAAAATGACGAATCGACGACATGGTGAAAGCTCCTGGAATTCTTGGTTTGTTGGCTTTTTCTTATGGGATATCGCGTTGCCTGATTCGCCTCAGCCCGGCTTGTTGCC
Source organism: Pseudomonas sp. KH_046_1 (assembly GCF_057839025.1). Lineage (NCBI taxonomy): Bacteria > Pseudomonadati > Pseudomonadota > Gammaproteobacteria > Pseudomonadales > Pseudomonadaceae > Pseudomonas > Pseudomonas sp. KH_046_1. The sequence continues at coordinate 171,386 of NZ_CM174481.1, read as the reverse complement.
CGGCTGCTGCAAACGGAATTTCTCCTTGCGCTCGATCTGCACCACCTGGGCGTTATGCACGGTGATTTCCACGGCGCCAAAGCGCAGATCGCGCAGGGCACTCTGGATTTCCCGCAGGATGGTGGCTTCGTCTTGACCGTCGACGCTACGCAGGGATGCGCTCATATTGCTGCTCCTTCAACTGAGAGGTTGCCTCGCAGTGTCGGCACTGCTTGCGGCTTGAGAGCAATACTAGAGAGACACAGATATTCTTAAAAAGACTATTTAAGAATGTTTATATAACCATAAGAGATTAACTGGAGGGACAAGGGTTTGAGGTGAATCACCCTTTTTCAGACACACAAAAAAACCTGTGGGAGCGGGCTTGCTCGCGAAGAGGGAGTATCAGTCACCAGAAATGTCGACTGATATTCCGCTATCGCGAGCAAGCTCGCTCCCACAGGGTTTGCGCCTATCCAATCACCGGCGCATGCATCCAATCGAGCTGCACCGCCGGCACCGGCCGCCCGAACCAGTAACCCTGCCCCAGATCACACCCCTGCTCGAGCAGGAAAGCAGCCTGTTCGACCTGCTCGATCCCCTCGGCATGCACCTGCATGCCCATGCTCTGGGCCAGGGCAATGATCACCCGTGAAATCGCCGCATCGTCCTCATCCCACGGCAACCCGGCGACGAAGCCCTGGTCGATTTTCAACTTTTGCACCGGCAGGCGCTTGAGCCGCAGCAGCGATGAATAACCCGTGCCGAAGTCGTCGATGGCCAGGCGCACACCCAGCTCGCGCAGGCGATGCATTTGTTCCAGTGCGACTTCCGGGTCCTCCATCACCGCGCTTTCGGTGACTTCCAGCTCCAGAAACGCCGGCTCCAGCCCGGTTTCGCGCAGGATTTGCGCCACCTGCTGATACAGCTCTCGACGGGCGAACAGACGCGAAGAAATGTTGACCGCGACGAACGACAGCACCACCCCGCCCTGCTGCCACTGGCACATCTGCCGACATGCCTGCGTCATGACCCAGGCATCGATTTCAGCAATCAGACCGGTTCGTTCGGCGACCGGAATGAATTCCGCTGGCGACACCAGCCCCCGCTGCGGGTGCTGCCAACGCACCAGCGCCTCGACGCCAATCAGGCGGCTGGTCTTGAGGTCGTGAACCGGCTGGTAATGGACCCGCAGCTCTTGCCGGTCCAGGGCACGGCGCAATTCGAAGGCGATCTCCACCCGTTGCTGGGCGTGGGCCGTCAGCTCTTCGGTGTACAGCGCATAATCATTGCGCCCCGTGCTCTTGGCCTTGAACAGTGCAGAGTCGGCATTGCGCAGCAGTTGCTCGACGCTCAACGCATCGCTGGGGAACAGGCTGATGCCGATGCTGGTATTGGTGGACAGCGGGTGCCCATCAATAAGAAACGGCTCTTTAAGGCCGTCGATGATCCGCTGAGCCAACGCAGCGGCCTGAACCAGTTGCGGACAGCTTTCGGCGAGCACGGCGAATTCATCTCCACCCAGCCTGGCCAAGGTGAAGCCAGGACCGAACATGGCGCCCAGGCGCTCGGCCACAGCCTTGAGCAACTGATCACCGATGGTATGCCCGAGGCTGTCGTTGATCATCTTGAAATGATCGAGATCGATCATCAGCAGCGCACTGCCACGTTTGTGCACCTGTGCCGAGGCCAGGGCCTGTTCGGCGCGGTCGGTGAACAGCAGGCGGTTCGGCAGGTCGGTCAGCGGATCGTGGTGCGCCAGGTGCATCAGCTCGTGTTCGGAGTTCTTGATTGCACTGATGTCGGAAAACACCGCCACATATTGGCTCGGCCGGCCGTAGTCGTCATGGATCAGGCGGATCGTTTGCCATTGCGGGTAAATCTCGCCGCTTTTGCGCCGGTTCCAGATTTCCCCACTCCATTCCCCGACACTGGCGAGCGCGGCAAACATCACCTGATAGAACTCAGGAGAATGTCGCCCGGACTTGAACAGATTGGGCCGCTGCCCCAGCACGTCCCCACACCCGTAACCGGTAATTTCCATGAATGCCCGGTTTACATGGACGATCACGCCTTCCCGATTGGTGACCAGCACGCCTTCGCGGGTGCAGTCGAACACGGCCGCCGCCTGGCGCAAGCGCATGCGGTCGGCATCGCGCTCACGCAGTTGGGCGCCGATACCCAGACACCGCAGCAACCGCGCCCGGGCAATGAAGATCAACCCGGCGCTGAACAACACCCAAACATAACCGTTGATCAGTTGCCATCGCAGTCGCTCGGCAGAGCTATCGAAGAAACTGTTTAATAAATGGTCACTGATCTGCAGCCAAACCACAGAAAGCAACAGATAGAGCAGCGCTGCGCGCAAGGCATCGCGATAGGTGGCAGACATCCGGCGATCCATGTCCCTACAAAAAGGTTGGAATGATGGTTTAAAGACACATCCAGCCACTCTTATCTGAAAGGGCGACTGGTTTTCTGTGTGGGCTTAGTGATAATGCAACGGCTGTTTTTTCTTTATCGAGGGCCCTACAGCCTATGTGGTACGAAGGTTTTCTTGGCTTGTCGCCCTGGTCGCTGGTAGCAGTCACCCTGCTGATGACCCACGTCACGATCATCGCCGTCACGGTCTATCTGCATCGTTACTCGGCCCATCGCTCCCTGGAGCTGAATGGGGGCCTTAAGCATTTCTTCCGTTTCTGGCTGTGGCTGACCACGGCGCAGAACACCCGCGAGTGGACCGCCATCCACCGCAAGCATCACGCCAAATGCGAAACCGTCGATGACCCGCACAGCCCGGTCATCAAGGGGTTGTCCACGGTGCTGCGCAAAGGCGCCGAGCTGTACCGCGCCGAAGCGGAAAACCCCGAGACGCTGCGCATCTACGGCAAGAACTGCCCCGAAGACTGGATCGAGCGCAATCTCTACAGCCGCTTCCCGCTGCTGGGCATTGCGATCATGGGCGTTATCGACCTGCTGCTGTTCGGCACCATCGGCATCACCATCTGGGCCATCCAGATGATGTGGATCCCGGTGTGGGCCGCCGGCGTGGTCAATGGCCTGGGCCATGCCATCGGCTACCGCAATTTCGAATGCCGCGATGCGGCGACCAACCTGGTGCCTTGGGGCATCCTGATTGGCGGCGAAGAACTGCATAACAACCATCACACCTACCCTAACTCGGCAAAACTGTCGGTGAAGAAGTGGGAATTCGACCTGGGCTGGGCGTGGATTCAAGTCTTCAGCTTCCTGCGCCTAGCCAAGGTCCAGCGGGTTGCGCCGATTGCCCATCGCGTCGAAGGCAAGGGCAACCTGGACATGGATACCGCCATGGCGATCCTCAACAACCGCTTCCAGATCATGGCCCAGTACCGCAAATTGGTGATCGGCCCGCTGGTCAAACAAGAGCTGGAAAAGGTCGATCACTCGGTACGTCACCAGTTCCACCGGGCCAAACGCCTGCTTTCGCGAGAAACCAGTCTGCTGGATGACAAACACCATGTACGCATCCAGAACATGCTCGAGCACAGTCAGGCGCTGAAGGTAATTTACGAGAAACGCCTGGCCTTGCAGCAGATCTGGGTCAAGACCAGCTCAAATGGTCACGACATGCTGGCGGCCATCAAGGATTGGGTACACGAAGCCGAAGCCAGCGGGATTCAGTCCCTGCGCGACTTCGCCGGTCAGTTGAAGACCTACTCCCTGCGTCCTGCCGCCGTCTGACCTGTGGGAGCGAGCCTGCTCGCGAAGGCGGCGTGTCAGTCAATATTGATTTGACTGGCACCCCCCTTTCGCGAGCAGGCTCGCTCCCACATTGATTTGTGGCCGCAAAAAGGCATCGCCAGTACCGCCCGGCGGGAGCCAGTTCCCTCGCCGCAAAAGGCGGGAACTTCATCTGAAAAGCCCTATCTCAAAGACACTTCGCCATCCCCGGCGGGCTTGATGTTGGCCGCGATCGCGCGCGGCATGCCCTTTGAGATTTGTGTCGATGGCCGAAAAAAACCTGCAAGACTCATCTCCGTCCCATTGGCCCGAGGCCGCGCAGACCCTGATGGCGCTGATGCACGCCCAAAGTGAAGTCGCACGCCTGAGCGAACGCGAACAGTTGCTCAACACCTTGCTGATGAGCGTCAACGTGGTGCTGTGGGCATTCGATTGGGAAACCCGCCAGGTGCTTTACGTCAGCCCCGCCTACGAACGGATCTTTGACCGTTCGGCCGATCTACTGCTGGCCGACTGCAACCAATGGCGCGACAGCATTTACCCTGACGACCTGGACTACGCCGAACGCAGCCTGGCCGAAGTGCTGGACAAAGGCGCCGTCGAAGACCGCGAGTATCGAATCATTGCCGCCGATGGCCAGGTGCGCTGGCTCAGCGACAAATGCTACGTCAACCGCCAGGCCGAGCCGGGGCAACCGGTGATCATCGTCGGCATCGCCGAAGACATCACTGACAAGAAGCAGATGGAAACCGAGCTGCACCGCTTGGCCACCACCGACGCGCTGACCCAGAGCAGCAATCGCCGGCATTTCTTCGAATGCGCCCACCGCGAGTTCGCACACGCCCGGCAACAGGGCGAGCCGCTTTCGTTCCTGATGCTGGACATCGATGACTTCAAAATCATCAACGACACCTACGGCCACCAGGAAGGCGACAACGTGTTGCAACGCATCGCCGATAGCGGCCGCGCAGCGTTGCGCCGTGGCGATCTGTTCGGGCGCATTGGCGGTGAGGAGTTCGCAGCGGTGTTTCCCGGCTGTACGCCACAGATGGCCCTGCAAGTGGCTGAACGCTTGCAACAGCAGATTCAGCGATTGCGCTTTACCCATGAAGGCCGGACGTTCGGCATCACCGTCAGCCAGGGCCTGACCAGCCTGAGCGCCGCGGACGAAAACGTGGAGAACCTGTTTTCCCGGGCGGATACCGCGATGTATCAGGCCAAGCGCGAGGGCAAGAACCGGATTGTTACTGCCTGACAGGAACACCATAGAACCCTGTGGGAGCGAGCTTGCTCGCGATGGCGCCGGCTCATTCAACATCAATGTTGGCAGACAGTCCGCTATCGCGAGCAAGCTCGCTCCCACAGGGTTGAGTGGTGGCTTTACTTCCTGCGCAAACGCATCAATTCCGGCAAGCCAATCTTGAGCAATCGCGCCGTCCGGCTCTTCGCCAGCGCCTCAATGCCCTCATGCTCGGTCAGGCGCGCCATCTGCGCCGCCATGTTCATCACCAGCGCTTCGCGGAAATAAACCCCGCCACCGAGCTGGTAGGCGGCTGCAATCAGCTCCCGCAACTCCAGTGGCAGGCGCCAGCGCGTGCGCAGGGCCGAACCATAGGCCGCGCCAAATTCAACCAGCGCTTCGCCCACGTCCTCCTGCTCGTCCAGTTCGCCACCGGCCTGTTTCCACTCCTGCAAACAGCGCAGCAGCGCCAGATCGCCGAGACGATGCAACATACCGGCGCAATAGCAGCGCTCCTGATCCAGATCGAGCAGGCGCGCCAGGGTTCGCGCGTATTCGGCGGTGTGCAGCGACAGATCCCAGAAGCGCTCGGCATAGTCGGCCAATTGCGGATCGCTGAGCCGTGCGCTGCGCTTGAGTGCCAGCCCGAGAATCAGGTTCATGCTCTGCCCGGTGCCCAGGCGATGCAGTGCCTGTGACAGGGTTTGCACAGCGGCGCCGTGGTGCTGGGCCGCGCTGTTGGCAGCGGCGATCAGCACGGCCGTGACCTGCGGATCGGTGCGGATTTCGTCTTCCAGCACCGTCAGGTCGAGGCCATTGGGATTGAGGCTGCGCTTGACCGCCACTTGCACGTCGGTCATCAGCGGGGCACCGTCGGCCAACTCCCGTCGACGCTCCAGAAATACCGACAACGTCATGCCCGGTGCCAGCGACGGCACCTCGCACGAGACTTCTTCGCCAGCGTTCAGCAGCAAACCCTGCAACCGCTGGGTCAGGCTTTGCATATTCAGGGGCTTGGTCAGGTACGCGGCCGGCGCCAGCGGCAAGGCCTCGCGCACGCTGGCACTGTCGTTACGACTGCTCATCAGAATGAACGGCATGGGCGGATTGCGTTTGCGCTGACGGACGTTGCGCAGGACATTCAGGCCATCGACGCCCGGCAACTCCCAGTCGGCGATGACCAGGTCATAGGGGTTGGCAGCCAATAGCTCCAGCGCTTGCTGACCATCGGCGCACAAATCCAGCCGCGCATCGCAGCGTACGTTCAACAACACTTCCTTGAGCAAATCCCGGGACCAGGGGTCGGCCTCGGCGATCAGGACTCTTGGAACGGCGGGTAAAATGACAGTCGTCATACAGCTCTCCCTGGCAATGCGGAAACCTTAGCCAATGCTGGCCATTCGATACAGCGCTAATGCGCGGGATGCGTTTCAAGGGGCATGAAAAAACCCGCCGAAGCGGGTTTTTTGTGGATCAGGTCACACTGGGGATCAGAGCTCGGAGAAGCACTCTTCGATGATCGCCAGGCCTTTGTCCAGTTGCTCGTCCGGCGAGGTCAGCGGTACCAGGACGCGCAGAACGTTGCCGTAGGTGCCGCAGGACAGCAGGATCAGACCCTTGTCGCGAGCCTTGGCCACAACGGACGCCACGGCTGCAGCGTTCGGCTTGTGGCTGTCGCCGTTTTCGAACAACTCGACAGCGATCATTGCGCCCAGGGCACGGACTTCACCGATCACCGGGTACTTGGCCTGGATGGCCTTCAGGCCGGTTACCAGACGCTCGCCAACAGCCTTGCAACGATCCAGCAGGTGTTCTTCTTCGAACACTTCCATCACGGCCAGGGCCGCGGCGCAAGCGATCGGGCTGCCGGCGTAGGTGCCGCCCAGGCCGCCTGGAGCGATGGCGTCCATGTATTCGGCCTTGCCGCACACACCGGCCAGCGGGAAGCCGCCAGCGATGGATTTGGCGAAGGTGGTCAGGTCGGCAGCGACGCCCATCTGTTCCATGGCGAAGAAGGTGCCGGTACGGCCAGCGCCCGTCTGTACTTCGTCAGCGATCAGCAGGATGCCGTGCTGGTCGCACAAGGCACGCAGACGCTTCATGAACTCTTTAGGCGCGACGTAGAAACCGCCTTCGCCCTGAACCGGCTCGATGATGATCGCGGCGATGTCTTTCGGCTCGGCGTCGTTCTTGAAGATGCGTTCGATGGAAGCGATCGAGTCGTCGATGCTCACACCGTGCAGTTCATTCGGGTACAGCGCACGGAAGATGCCGCCTGGCATCAGGCCCATGCCGGCCGAGTAAGGCACGACTTTACCGGTCAGGCCCAGAGTCATCATGGTGCGACCGTGGTAAGCGCCGGTGAACGCGATCACGCCGGCACGGCCAGTGGCGGCACGGGCGATCTTGATCGAGTTTTCCACGGCTTCGGAGCCGGTGGTCACCAGCAGGGTTTTCTTGTCGAAATCACCTGGGACCTTGGCGTTGATTTTTTCGCACACTTCCACGTACGGCTCGTAGGCCAGTACCTGGAAGCAGGTGTGGGTCAGCTTGTTCAGCTGCTCGGTCACGGCGGCGATGACTTTCGGGTGCAGGTGGCCGGTGTTCAGTACGGCGATACCGCCGGCGAAGTCGATGAATTCACGACCTTCAACGTCGGTTACCGTCGCGTTCTTCGCGGAATCGGCGAAGATCGGGTGAATCTGGCCAACACCACGTGGTACAGCAGCGGTACGGCGGGCCATCAAAGAAGCGTTAGTCTTGCTCATACATTCCTCATTCACCGCTCATCGGGCGGTGTGGTTCAAGGATAAAGCGACGGGGAGCAACGGCGGCAGCATGCGATGATCGACTGCCACGGCGTTCCCGGTCACCGAGAAAATTCCGGTTTGAAGCGGCGCAAAGGGACAGCGCTCTCGTGCCCTTTGCGCTTGAAGCAATGCCGTGCCGGGCTTAGATGCCCAGGCAGAGGTATTTGATTTCCAGGTAGTCTTCGATGCCGTACTTGGAGCCTTCACGGCCCAGGCCCGAGGCCTTGATGCCGCCGAACGGCGCGACTTCGTTGGAGATCAACCCGGTGTTGACGCCGACCATGCCGTATTCCAGGGCTTCAGCCACACGGAACACACGACCCAGGTCGCGAGCATAGAAGTACGAGGCCAGACCGAACTCGGTGTCGTTGGACATCGCGATCACATCGGCTTCGTCTTTGAAGCGGAACAGTGGCGCCAGTGGACCGAAGGTTTCTTCCTTGGCCACGGCAGCGTTGTTCGGCACGTTGGTCAGGATGGTCGGCTCGAAGAAGTTACCTTCCATCGACTTGCCGCCGGACAGCACGGTGGCGCCTTTGGAAATGGCGTCAGCAATGTGCTCTTGCACCTTGGCCACGGCTTTTTCGTCGATCAGCGGGCCAGTGGTGGTGCCGTCTTCCAGACCGTTGCCGATCTTGAGCTTGGCCACAGCCACTTTCAGCTTCTCGGCGAACGCGTCGTAGACCGAATCCTGAATGTACAGGCGGTTGGCGCAGACGCAGGTCTGACCGTTGTTGCGATACTTGGAAATGATCGCGCCTTCGACGGCCTTATCCAGATCCGCGTCGTCGAACACGATGAACGGAGCGTTGCCGCCCAGTTCCAGGGACACTTTCTTGATGTCCTTGGCGCATTCCGACATCAGTTGACGACCGATCTCGGTCGAACCGGTGAAGGACAGCTTGCGCACGATCGGGTTGCTGGTCAGCTCGCTGCCGATGTCGCCGGCGCTGCCGGAAACCACGCTGAACACGCCAGCCGGGATGCCCGCACGCTGGGCTAGTTCGGCCAGGGCGAAGGCGGAAAACGGAGTTTGCGAAGCAGGCTTGAGCACCATGGTGCAACCGGCGGCCAGGGCCGGGCCGGCTTTACGGGTGATCATTGCAGCCGGGAAGTTCCACGGGGTGATTGCAGCGGTCACGCCGATTGGCTGCTTGATCACGATCAGGCGCTTGTCTGGCTGGTGGCCCGGAATCACGTCACCGTAGATGCGCTTGGCTTCTTCGGCGAACCACTCGATGAAGGAAGCGGCGTAAACGATTTCGCCCTTGGCTTCAGCCAATGGCTTGCCTTGCTCCAGGGTCATCAGGCGAGCCAGGTCGTCCTGGTTCTCGATGATCAGCTCGAACCAGCGACGCAGTTTGGTCGCACGTTCTTTGGCGGTCAGTGCACGCCAGGCCGGCAGCGCTTTGTCAGCGGCTTCGATCGCACGGCGGGTTTCGGCAGCACCCATTTTCGGCACGGTGCCCAGAATTTCGCCCGTTGCCGGGTTGTTGACCTTGATCGTCTGACCATTGTCCGCATCAACCCACGCGCCATCGATGAAGGCTTGCTGGCGGAACAACTGGGTGTCTTTAAGCTGCATGTCGGCTTTCCTTAACAGCACCGCAACAAATGCGGAGCAAATTATGATTGTAGAAAGGCGCCTCGATAGGCTGCCGTCAGGGAAATCATTCACCGGGCTGAAGCACATAAATAGCGCACTGATTCAAATCGTGCGGTTCAGCACCCAGACAAGAGCGTTTGAAATCTCAAACGAATCCTAGGATCAAAGGGGGTAAAGGACAATAGGCTGTTCGAAAAAAAGAACGAAAACGACGCTTTTGCCTATTTTTTCTGATCAACGTAGCAAACGCGCGTTACAGCTTTAAAAAAACGCAGGCGATTCAGCAGCATGGACGCCCGCAGTGCATATGCGTATCATGGCGCCCGCTGCACCAGTAGCTCAGCTGGATAGAGTACTGCCCTCCGAAGGCAGGGGTCGTGGGTTCGAATCCCGCCTGGTGCACCATACGTTGTAACGAGAAAGCCTCAGGCCTTATGGGTCTGGGGCTTTTTTGTGGGTGTTTGAAGGCTTGGCGCCTAACGGCCAATGCTGTTTTTTTCAAACAGCCGGGCGATGTCTCTCGCACTATGCAGCACACGTTCGACCTTGATCCCGTCGTCCATCAAACAGTAGAAAACCAGATATCGACCATGGGCAAGCATTCGCAATCCCTTGGCGCAATCGTCTCTTGAAACACCCAGATTCGGTTGTTCAATCAACCGTGTGCACTGCCTGCGTAGCTCACCCACAAACGTCCGGGCCCGTTCAGGATTGTCTCGGGCGATAAAACGAGCGACTTGCAGCAGATCGTCCCGTGCCAATGCAGAGAAAAGCAATTGCCTCATGGACGGCTTTGCTCGGCTGCTACCTCATCAATCAGCGCATCAAGCTCGGCGAACACGGTATCGGCAGCAATGGCCGGGCGCGGATCGTTGCGGCTGGCCGCAATGGCTTCACGAAGTTCGGCAGCCTGCAGCCGATCCAGCAGCTGTTGATAGGCCGCGTGCGGTAAAAGATAGGCGGCAGGGCGATTGTGGTTGAGCACGGCAACAGGCTCGGAACCCGCTTGCTCAATGACAGTGCTCGGGCTGCGCTTGAGCTCGGTGATACTGACCGAACGGCTTGCAAGTAGCTGCTCCATGACGGCTCCAAAGGTACAAAAAAAAGTACCTTATAGTGTTCCATTCCCTGCATGAGGGTCAACGAATCTCCGACCGGTGCTGTCCTGGCCCACAAAAAAACCGCCGAAGCGGTTTTTTTCATTCTGTCGTCCAGTCGAACTCGTCGTACTCATCATCGTCCTCGTCGTCCTCGAAAAATTCCTCTTCAAGGTCGTCGTCTTCAACAACGTCTTCTTCCGGCTGATTCAGCAGAAAATCCTTGCGACTCTCGGTAATCGCTCGCCGCAGTTCCTCGCCCTTTTGCGGGCAGTTGAGCATTTGGGCGATGCGGTCGATTTTTTTTGCCACGGCATCCTCCAACGCATCGGCTATGGCCTGATAGTGCGCGCTTTCGGGTCGGGATGCCAAATTCCCCGAGCGCTGCGCACTTCAGTTTATTCCTGAAGATGGTTAGCGATGATAGCGCCGCACCACGCTGCTGTTTTTCAGGACGTGGCCTTTGATTTTTTCCAGCAGCTGCGCACGGGTCAGGCCGGCGGGCAAGGCGTCCGGGGGCAGGTCCAGGGCATAGATCTGGATGATGTAGTGGTGCGAGCTGTCGCCAACGGGCGGGCAAGGGCCGATGTAGCCGGTGGTTGTCTTGCTGTTGGTACCGCCGACACCCTCCAGGCCGGGTTTACTCCCGGCACCGGCCGGGATCTGGTGGGTGCCGGCCTTGATGCCGTAATGCACCCACTGATCGATGCCCTGGCCCTTCTGGCCGTCTGGGTCGTGCATGACGATGGCGTAGCTTTGGGTCGCTTCCGGACCGGCGTTCCAGTTCAATGCCGGGGAAATGTTATGCCCGCCACAACCCGCGGAATCGCTCGCTGCGGCCGACGTGAACAGACGGTCATCGGAGACACCGGGAATGTTCAGGGTGAAGCGCTCCTGGGCCTGCGCCGGGAACTGCACGCAAAGGGCGACTGCCAAGGCCGCGAGCCAAGGGTTCATTGAGGTCAATCGGGGCATACCGGAGTACCTTGTGCGTGTTGGGCCGTCGTCGGCGCGCAAACTATAGCCGGACCGTTCACGCCGTGGCAGGGGCAATTGGCTGAACCTCGCGATAAGTACCAGACTCATAATTGAAACGTCTGTCTGGAGAGCGATCATGACTCTGCATCGCGTTGCGCGTGTCGCCAATGTGCCCGAAGACCGGGGTCTGGAAGTGCAGGTCCAGGACAGCAAGGTTCTGCTGTTGCGGGCCGGCGAACAACTGCGCGCTTATCAGGCCGAATGCCCGCACGCCGGAGCCCCGCTGGCTGACGGTGCGGTATGCAACGGGCGCCTGACCTGTCCGTGGCACAAGGCGCAGTTTCGGATCGAGGATGGCGGGCTGTGTGAGCCGCCAGCCCTGGACAGCCTCAAGCGCTATCCCCTTGAAGTGCGTGACGGCGACATCTGGGTCGGCGACCAGCCGATGCCGGGTGCCCACACGCCACCGGCCGACGATCCACGGACCTTCATCATTGTCGGCGCTGGCGCGGCAGGCACGGCGGCGGCAGCGTGTTTGCGCGAGAAAGGTTTCGGCGGCCGGTTACTGTTGATCGACCGCGAAGCCGATGCCGGATACGACCGCACCGCGCTGAGCAAATACGTGATCGCCGGAGAGATGCCGCTGGACGAAGTCCCGCCGCTGCGCGACGAGGATTTTTACCGCGAGCAGCGGATCGAGCGCCTGCGAGGCGAAGTGGCAAGCCTGGATGCGCCAAACCGGACGCTGCGGCTGACTGACGGCCAATCACTGACATACGACGCCGCGCTGCTGGCCACCGGCGGTGTACCCAATCCGCTGACGCTGCCCGGTGCCGAGCTGCCGCAAGTGTTCGTCCTGCGCTCCAAGGCCCATGCGCAGCAGATTCTCGACAGCGCCAGCGCCGGCCAGCGGGTCGTGATCATCGGCGACAGTTTCATTGCCATGGAGTCCGCCTCGTCCCTGCGCGAGCTTGGCCTGCACGTGACCGTGCTCGCCCGCCACGAAGTACCGTTTACCAAACAGTTCGGCGACACGGTCGGCAAGGCCATTCGCGCGCGGCATGAAGCCCAGGGCGTCGTGTTTCATACCCAGGGCAATGCGGTACAGATCGAAGGGACGGACAAGGTCGAAGCCGTGCGCCTGGACAATGGCCAACGCTTGGCGGCCAATCTGGTGCTGGTCGGCATTGGCGTCACGCCAGCCACTGCGGCCTTTACCGGGTTGCCGAAGGAGCAGGACCACTCGCTGCGTGTCGATGGCGCAATGCGCGTGGCCGACGGCCTCTGGGCGGCTGGCGATATCGCCACGTTCCCGCTGAACAACCAACACCTGCGCATCGAACACTGGCGACTGGCCCAACAGCAGGCGCGGATCGCCGCGGCCAATATGCTGGGCGGTGACGAGCATTACCTCGACGTGCCGTATTTCTGGACCTGGCATTTCGGTAAAACCTACGACTACCTCGGCCACGCCGAGGCCTGGGACGAAGTCGAGTTCAAGGGCGATCCCTACGATCCGCCTTTCATTGGCCTGTTCGGCAAAAACGGTGTGGTGTCGGCGGCGGTAGCCTGCGAGATGGACCGGACAATGGCGATGCTCGCCGAGCGGATGAAACAACCGCTGCCATGGGAAGAGGCATGGCGCCTGATCCGTGACGTCCCCTAGGGGGCGGACAGCAAAACGCCCGACGCCTGCGCGATGCAGAGGCCGGGCGTTGCAGAGTTAACAGCCGCCGTTATTGGGTGGCACCAGCATCTGCGAACTTGCTCATCACAAAACTGGCAAACTCTTCGACGGTCATTTTCTGGCCGTTGAAGTCCACCTGATTGTTGGCGTAACGCAAGTTGGTGACGATGTTATTGCCGTCCAGTTTTGCCAGTTGGCTGCCGACCGCCATGCTGCTGAACATGTCCGCGGTGGCGGTGGCCTGGTCGGCAATCAGTTTGGCGTCGGTCTGACCATCGATTTGCGATTGCACGGTGAGCACATCGACCAGCATGGCTTTGGACACTTGCAGTTTGAAGTCCAGCAGCGCGATCAGCTGTCTGACCAACTGATCGGTCGGCAGATCGATGGCTTGTGGCTTGGTCAGGTCGAGCACCATGTTGGCGCGGCTCTCACCGTTGGCGGTGTTGAACGACAGGTTTTCCAGGGCCACTTGTGGTCCGGCCGCCAGCAGTTTTTCCAGGCTGGACTTGAGCAGCGCCTCTTCGGCTTCGGTCAGTTTCAGCTCTGGCGCCGGCAGGCCGGCCGCCGCTGCTTCGGCCGCCGCCCTTTCATACGGCTGCAGTTTGCTCTGGTAAACCTGCATCAATGACAGGGTGGCCGGAATGTCGAGGTTCTTCAGGCTCATGGCCAGCGCCCCGGAACCGATGGTCTTGCCGTTCAGGGACACGTCGCCGACCTTGTAGTCGGCACGCCCGGAGACGTTGCTACCCTTTTCTTCAGTCAGGTTTTTCATTTCGAATTTCTTGAAGTCCAGTACCGACTGCTTGACGCCAAAAGTCGACTTGCCGCTGGCCAGTTCAACAACGTTCTCACCGGTGTAGAAACCGTAGGTACTTTTTGTCAGGTTGCTGGCCAGGGTCAGGCCGTTCAATTCAACCTGCACCGGTGCCTGATCCTCGGACACTGTGGTCACCTTCAGGCTGTCCATGTAGCCGCTGGCCTTGACCTTCTGCGCCTTGGCGCTGGCGTCGACGTCCATGCTCAGGCCGGAGAACTTCAAGCTCGACTTGTCATCCAGGGCCATTTCCAGCGGCTGCAACTCGAGGGTGCCATTGGTAGAGTTGTCATAACCGATGTTGACCACACCGGTCAGCGGGGATTTGTCCTTGGCGGCGGCAAACCACTTCTCGGTGGACGGGGTCTTTTCCAGTTCGTAGTGACTGGTCGCCAGGACCGGCAGCCACTTCAGCGACATCAGGCGCGAGAACGGCAACGGGCCGTGTTCGATGTGATCGACAAACAGCAACTCGACCGGCGCTTCGCCGAACATTTCGCCTTCGCCCTTGAGACGGTAGTGCGCGGTGCTGCTGAATACATGACGCTCCAGCGACACCAATTCCAGCGACGCCGTGCCGTTTGAACCGACCATCGCCGCCTGCAATTCCTTGTTGGTATCGGCAATCGAGGTGTTCAACACACCTTCGATTTTGGTGCCGGTGAACCAGGCTCCGCCTGCGCTGATGGCACCGATTGCGACAACAATTCCCAGTAGCACGCCTGCTGATTTATTCATGTATGCCCCGTTCAAGTCCGTTGTAGAAAGTGAGGTCGTCTTCCCTGAACCCATGACGGGTTGCGGCTCGACTGTGCTGAAAGTGAATTGCAGATTAGCACCGGGCGCGACGAACGGCTCAATGATTAAAGGTGAAAGAGTGTCTTGGGGGGCTCACTGGGGCTGGGGATTCTTTGCGCCTATACAATCGCCTTCGCGAGCAAGCCCGCTCCCACAGGTACGGCGTGATCCCTGTGGGAGCGGGCTTGCTCGCGATGGCGGCATAACAGCCACCACAAAATCAGGAATACTGGACCTCGATCTCATCCAGTTGATGATCAAAACTTTTGAGCCGCGCAGTCCAGGTGTACACCAGCACTTCGAAGTCGCGGTTGATCACCGCCCCGCCCGTCACTTCCTCGCGCGGGTCGCAGAAGTCCAGTTGATAGCGTTCGCGGGCCATGGCCGTGGCGACATCGGCCAGTTCCCGGGCATTGCTGAGCCAGTGCCGACCGTCGTCAGCCACTTGCCGGTCCAGCGCCAGGCATTGTTTTTTCAGGGTCTCGAGGCTTTTTTCCAGCGGCGTGCCGGTCAATTCGCCCATGACTTCCTGAAAGGTGCGCCCCGGTTGCCAGTAACTGCCCCAGAAATAGCGGTCGAACACGGTTTCGACACGACGCAACGCCACCTTGGTGTCCCAGATCAGGACCAGGGTCTTGCCTTGTTCGAGTTGTCTTTTCTTGATGCGTTGATTCTGGACCGAGGCCCAGGCCACCACCGCAATGGACATCACGGCAATCAGCGCGGCGGCACTGTCGAGGAACACCAGAGCCTTGTCGATCTGGTGGGCCAGCATGATGCCGTAGAAATAGGTGGCCGACAGCAGCACCAACGCCACGATGGCGCACCAGAAGCCGAGAGCATAAGGGTTTTTCATTATTGGTTTCCCCCTGACCTGCGCGAGCCTTGTACGAAGAAAGGACGCTTCGCACGGGGCGCCCCTCCAACACTTCAAAGCATAGCAACGGCCTCAGGGTTTGCCGGAGTTCGACGCTTGCGTTCGTCCGCTTTCCCAGCCGCCGCCCAAGGCGAGGAACAAATCGATCTGACTGGCGGCAACCTGGGTGTTCGCGGCCGCCAGTTGTGCCGTGACGTCGATGTAGGTGCGGGTAGCTTGCAGGTCGGCCAGGAACGAGGCGCGGCCGGCCTGGAAGAAGCGATGGGTCTGGTCGGCCGCCAGTTTTGCCGATTGCTCGGCATCGGCCAGTGCATCGCGGCGTTGCAGCAATGCCGTGTACTGGGCCAGGCCGGTCTGGGTCTCGCGAATGGCGTTGAGCACCACCCCATCGAAATGCGCCAGGGTCGCCTGGGTCACCGCTTCGGCTTCGCGGATGCGCGCCCGGGCGCCGTTGGTCGGCACGTTCCAGGTCAGCGACGGACCGAAGCCCCAGCGGTTGGTAGACGGATCGCCCAGATCGTCCAGGATGCCGACGGTACCGATGGTCGCGCCGATGCTGATGTTCGGGTACAGCTCGCCCGTGGCGACGCCAATACCGGCCGTCGAGGCCGCCAGCCGACGCTCGGCCTGCCGTACATCGGGACGACGCTTGAGCAACGCGGCGCCATCGCCCACCGGGATCAATTGCGCAATTTTCGGCAGCTCGTCGCAGGTGGCGGTGCCGGCCGGCAGTTGGTCCACCGGCTTGGCCAGCAACATCGACAAGCGATACAGCCCGGCCTGACGAGCGGCTTCATAGCGCGGCATGTCGGCGCGCAGGGATTTGAATTGGGTCTGCGAGCGGGTGACCTGGGTTTCGTCGCCACGCCCAGCATCGCGCAAGCGCTGGATCAGCGTGGTGCTCTGGGCTTGCAGATCGAGGGAATGCTGGGCGATTTCCCGCTCTTCATTGGCCGCACACACTTGGGTGTAGGCGCGAACCACGTCGGCCACCACGGTGATGCGTGCAGTATCGGCGGCGGCCTGCGTCGCATCGGCATTGGCCTTGGCCGCTTCGATGCCGCGTTGCAAGGTGCCGAACAGGTCGAACTGGTACGACGCGCTGATGCCGATATCGCCGATGTTGGCCACCGGCACTTTTTCCGGCAGCAGGAAGGCCTGGCCGGACTCCTGCAAGCGCTGGGCACCCATCTGCACGCCGCCGCTCCAGCCGCCCGCCGCTTGCGCCTCATCAACCTGAGCGCGAGAGCGGGACAGACTGGCCGCCGCCACACGCAAATCCGTGTTGGAGGCCATGGCCTGCTGCACCAACTGGTCGAGTCGCGGATCCTTGTACAGGCGCCACCAATCGGCCGGCACCGGTGCGGACACCACCGTTTTACCGTCTACCGCCAGATCACCCTGGAAGTCTTGACGATGGACGGCCGCTTCTTCGGGCAAGTGATAATCCGGCCCGACCATCTGACACGCCGACAGCAGCAAGCCTAACCCGGCGACCGCCAAACCCGAGGCCTTGCTCATTGCGCCGGCTCCCGCTTCTGATCGTCGATGATCGATACCGTGGCGGTGCGCCCGGCGATCATGCGGAAATCTTCCGGCACGTCATCGAAGGCAATCCGCACCGGAATCCGCTGGGCCAGCCGCACCCAGCTGAAGGCCGGGTTGACGTTGGGCAGCAGGTTGTTGCCGCTGGTGCGGTCGCGGTCTTCGATACCGGCGACGATGCTCTCCACATGCCCGCGCAGGCGCGCATTGTCTCCGATCACCCGAATGTCGACGCTTTGCCCGATATGAATGCCGTTCAGTTTGGTTTCTTCGAAATAGCCATCGATGTGGAACGAGTTGCTGTCGACCACCGACAACACCGGACGCCCGGCGCTGACGAACTCCTGGGCCCGTGGCGCGCGATCGTTGACGTAGCCGTCCACCGGGCTGCGGATCACCGAGCGGTCGAGGTTGAGCTGCGCGCTGTCCACCGCCACCTGGGCTTCCATCAAGGCCACTTGGGCGCGGGCCACTTTCGACTGGCTTTCTTCCAGTTGCTCACCCGGCACCAGGTTGCCAAGCCCCTTGTTCCGCCTGGCCTCGCGCTGGGCCTGGGCCAGGGTTTCTTCGCGATCGGCGACGGCCGCTTTCGCCTGGCGCAGAGCCAGCTTGAAGCGGTCTGGATCGATGCTGAACAGCACCTGGCCGCGCTTGACCAATTGGTTGTCGCGCACCTCCACTTGCTGGATCAGCCCGGAGACATCCGGCGCGATTTGCACGATGTCGGCACGGATGTGCCCGTCGCGGGTCCAGGGCGCAAACATGTAATACATCACCATGCGCCAGACCACGACAACGGCAAAGCTCACGATCAGCAGGGTCAACACCACGCGACCGAGGGTTAGAAACGGTTTTTTCATGTCATCAGGTATCGACTGAGTGAGTCCACGGCGCCAAGCAGCAAGGCGTAGAGGGCCACGTTGAACAATGCCCGGTGCCAGACCAGACGGTAAAAGTGCAGGCGCGTCAGCACCCCGTGCACCAACAGGTACAACACATACGTAATGCCCATCAGCACCAGCAGCGTGGGCAGGAACACCCCGCTCAGATCCAGGTCACCGATCATAAAGGCGCTCCATCAATGCCATGGGGAAGCGGTGCTTCGGGCTCGCCGGAACCGACGAACTCGACGCCGGGCAACAGTGCCAGGCGCAGACCGCTCAGGGCGTGCAGCAGATGCCGACGGGTTTCATCGTCGCCGGCACCGCTGAGGGCGCGACGCGTGCGGTCGAGGGTCATCAGCAACGGGCTCGGTGCCTGCAAGCGTTCACCGGCCTTGAGACAGACCTTGAAGTACTCGCCCACCTCGGCCACCACCTGATGCAGCAGCACCTGCGGTACACCAAGGACCCGCGGCGTATAAGCGAGCAGGTCCAACAGATTCAGCGCCACCCGCACTTCCCGCAGCGCCACGCCGGAGTCCTGGCCGGTCATGGCCAGGCGCGGCAGATGCTGCATCAGCCGATCGAGCATCCGTATGCCCAGAAGCCGATGCTCAGACAACGTCGCCGGCTCGGAGAGCCTGACGATGTCACGCCAGCTGAAACGGGTCAGGCGCTTGGCCGCCAGCTCGGCACCGAACGGCCGGGCAATCAGGGTCCAGATGAACGCGAACAGCAACCCCATGGGACCGGCCAGGTTGGAGTTGGCGAAGCTGAGGAAGTCCGCGTCGTAAGCGCCCTGAATGCTGATGAAGGACGAGGTGTTGACCAGGGTCAGCAACATGCCCAGGTAAAACTGCGGCTTGACGGTCAGGGTGCCGACGCAAATGAACGGCACGGCAAACGCCAGCACCAGCATCGGAAAGTCATGCAGGTTGGGCAGCACCAGAAACAGATAAAGGCTGGCGAACACCACCGACATCGCTGTCCAGAAAAAGAACCGGTAAATCTGCGGCGCCGGATCGTCCATCGAGGCGAAAAAGCTGCACGCCACCGCCGCCAGAATCACTGCGCTGCCGCCATCGGTCCAGCCGAGCAGAATCCACAGCACCGAAGCGACGATAATCGCAGTGACGGTGGACGCCGCGGAATAAAACATCAGGCCGCGATCCAGGAACGGCGATAGCCGTCCCAGCCGCCAGTGCCGATACACCGCGCGCCAGCTGTCCTGGCTTTCGCACTGGATGGCGTATTGCAGGCTGCGGCAGTCCTGCCACAAATCGATCCACTCGCCGAGACGGTAAATGGCATTGGAGAACAGCAGTTGCTTGCGGTCATCCAGCGCTTCGGGAGCCGGTTGCAGGGCCTCAAGTTGATCCTTCAGGGCTTGCCAGCGGACGAGATCGGCCTCCTTGTGCTCGAGCCATTCGGTAGTGGCAGCCAGCAAGGGTGCGAACTTGTCCACAAGCTCAGGGGTGCGCCGTTCCAGGGCGTAAAGCGCATCGTCGAGGGCATCGATCACTGGCAGCAGATGAATCATCCGTCCGCGCAATTCCTTGGTGTTGCGCACCGTCTGCGGACGCGAGCCTTCGTGGGGCAACTGGCCGATCATCAATTCCAGTGAGTTGAACGTGGCGACCATCGATGCCCGCAACGCGCTGACTTCTTCAGGCTGCACGTTGCGGCTGATGAAGCGCAGGCTGTAGGTCGATGCATCGGTAAACCATTTGCTCACCGAATCATTGAACACCGGCGCCAGGCGTCGGGGCCAGAACATGGCACCGACCACCGCCGCCACGGCAATGCCGAGAAAGATTTCTTCGGTCCGCGCTTCGGCCACGTCCCACACCCCCAGCGGGTTGTTCACCACCGGCAGGGCGATCAACGGCAAGGTGTAGCCGGCGAGCATCAGGGCGTAGTTGTTCGCGGTGCGCAAATGCAGGGACAGAAACAGCAGCGTCCCGGTCCACAGCGCAATCACCACCACCAGCACGTAGGGGCTCTGCACGAACATCGGCACGAACAGAACCGCCGCCGCAGCGCCGATAAAGGTGCCGACCGCCCGGTACAGCGCCTTGGAACTGGTAGGGCCGAGAAACGGACTGGAAACGATGTACACCGTAGCCATCGCCCAGTACGGACGCGGCATTTGCATGAGCAGGGCGATGTACAGCGCGATCATCGATGCGGCGAAGGTGCGGACTCCGTAGAACCAGTCCCGCGCCGGGGGCATGCCAGAGAAGAATCCGTTCAAGAGTTGGCCACCGATGGTGGCGTGGCCGCTTCGAAAGCTCTCAGTACCCGCAGCGTAGCCTCCAGATCACTCTGGTCAATGCCTTCAAGGACTTCGTGGCGCAAGCGCACCAGTTCAACTTCGACCGCCTGCACCAGCTCCCGACCGGTTTCGGTCAGGCTCAGGCATTTGGCGCGGCGGTCCTGTGCATCTTCTGTGCGGCAGACGTAGCCGCCATGGCACAACTGATCGAGCAAGCGCACCAGCGACGGGCTCTCCATCCCGGCTGCCTGGGCCACCGTCACCTGCCGCACACCCTCGCCCAGACGCCCGATCATCAACAGCGGAACGGCGCAGGCTTCGGAGATTCCATAGTTGGCCAGCGTGGTCTGGCAGATTTTGCGCCAATGCCTGGCGGCCACCACCATGGCACTGCTGATGTTCATCTGGAGAACGTCGAGGTTATTCGGCACGAAGGAAAATACACACTGTTAGTTTGCTAACTATCAATATTGCATTGGAGGGGATTTTCCGTCAAGTTTTGAAACAAATACGTAACAGCGACCTGCCGAGAGCCCTCAACGTTTCCTTGCACGCTCATACACTTCACTGCGTTCGCGCTTTCCTACTGCAACGACAGAAACGACGACACGCTCATCTATCACCTCATAGACGAGTCGATATCCCGATGACTTCAACTTGATTTTGTAGCAGTCGGGCATGCCATGGAGTGAGTCGGAAGGGATTCGAGGCATTTCGAGCCGCTCTGCCAACTTCTTTTTGAATTGTTCACGCAGCGTGTGCCCCAGCTTGTCCCATTCTTTGCGTGCAGACGGCAGAAATTCGAGCTTATAAGTCATCCAGCGTTACCGAAATCGGCGTTTCATGACGACGAGAACGCACAATTTCCGCCAACTCCAGATCATCCAGGCGTTCCATCATGGCTTCGAACACATCGGCAGGGACCATGTAACCCATGACGCGATTGTGATTGAGCACTGCGACGGGCCCTCCATGGGCGCCATTCAAAACGGCAGAGGGGTTTTTCTTTAGTTCAGACACGCTGACAGCCATATCAGCCAATACACTTTGCATAATTAAGACCTCAAATAAGGTCTTAATTCTGGTCAGTTATTGTGATCAGAGCAACCTCGGTGGACCACCGCCTATCAGTTTTTTACACCCCCCGCCCCTTCCTCAACAGCACATCCAGCTGATCCACCACCTCCGCCCAATCCGCGTCATCGAGTATCTCTTCACGCAGAAGATCCGCCTGACTCGGGCTCCAGAAAAATGCATCCGCAAGGTGCAGCTCCGGTTTGAGCGGTGAATGGGTGGCGATGAATTTATCGATGCTTTCGGCGTCGTCCGGCAGGCCGAGTTGCTTGAACAGGGATGGAAGGTTGTGGGTCGGGCTTTCCATGACGAACTCCTGATGACCAATTTAGGGACCGCTGCGCGGTCATCGCGAGCAGGCTCGCTCCCACAGGAAAATGCGCTCTCCCTGTGGGAGCGAGCCTGCTCGCGATGACGGCAGCGAAGACACTGCAGACCTAATGACTCAACTCCCGCACCTCGGCATGCGGCACCATTTTCAGAAACTCGGGCATGTCCATGCGCACCAGGTTGACGTGGTTGCCGGCCTCCAGATAGATGTCTTTCTGCCGGGTCAGCAGCGGATCGATCACCACCTCCAACCCATAGGACTCACCCAGCGCCGGTACGGCACCGCGTTCGCAATCATCGAACAGGTGCGCCAGGTTGCTTTCGCGGGAAACCTGCCACTCACCGCTGCTGCGGACTTTGCTCAGGTCAAGGTGACGGCTGGCGGGCAGCACAGCCATCAGGTAATGCCCATGGTGATCGTCGAGGATCACCGATTTGGCCACCCGTTCGGCAGGAATACCTGCGACCCGTGCCGTTTCGAGGCTGCTGGCCGAGTGTGGGTGGCTGACGATGTCATATTCGCATTGAGCCTTTTCCAGGCTTCGCTGCACGGTTCTTGCCATACGCATGATGCACCTCGGTGCCCGCCATGACCGCTGGCGGACGATGGTTAAAGTTTTGCTTGCGTAGTAAAAGTCTAGGCCCGTCAGCGCGATCCGGCGGGAAATCCGCCCATCGGATGTCGATGGCAGTTGAGCAAAATTCATACCGGCCAAGGCTCAACTAAACTGAATGCAGAGCCACTCCACGACTCTCCCGGAGGGTCAAGTGAACACGCGTTGCTGTGCAGTTGCGTTGCTGTTGGCGTTGAGCGGATCGGCCTGCGCCGCCGACACGGTTGTGGTGCTGTTGCCCAACCCCGTCGGGATCTGGCTTATCACCTTCGGCATCGCGTTCCTGATCGCTGAGGCGGCCCTGCCCAATTACGGCGTGATCGGCTTGGGCGGCATCGTGATGTTCGTGATCGGCGCTGTGATCCTGACCAATACCGATGTGCCCGTGCCGTTGATGATCGGCTTGGGACTGATCAGCGCGCTGTTGTTGATCTACCTGGTGTTTCACGCCCTGAAGACCCGACCGCGCCACACGGTCAGCGGTGATGCCGGGCTGGTCGGCAGCGAAACGCCGGTCACTTCAGTACAGCTCGGCAACGCCTATGGCGGCTGGGTTCATCTGCAAGGAGAACGATGGCAAGTGCTCAGCGCGACGCCGCTGCAACCCGGGCAACAGGTGCGGGTGGTGGGGCGCAAGGGCTTGCTGCTGCAAGTGGCCGCGGCTGACGCGGCGCCGGGCGGAGAATAGTCATGGGTTTGCAATTGGGTCTTGTCGCGCTGCTACTGTTGATCATCGCACTGGCGGGGTCGACGTTCCGCATCCTGCGCGAATACGAGCGCGGCGTGGTGTTCCAGCTCGGGCGCTTCTGGCAGGTCAAGGGCCCTGGCCTGATCCTGCTGATTCCGGTGGTCCAGCAAATGGTCAGGGTCGATTTGCGCACCGTGGTTCTGGACGTGCCGCCGCAAGACGTGATCACCCGCGACAACGTGTCGGTCAAGGTCAACGCGGTGCTGTATTTCCGCGTACTCGATCCGCAGAAGGCAATCATCCAGGTCGAGGATTTCCTGGCCGCCACCAGCCAATTGGCGCAAACCACGCTACGGGCGGTGCTGGGTAAACACGAACTGGACGAACTGCTGGCCGAACGCGAACGGTTGAACCTGGACATCCAGCAAGTACTCGACGCCCAGACTGACGCCTGGGGCATCAAGGTCGCCAACGTCGAGATCAAACACGTGGACCTCAACGAATCGATGATCCGCGCCATCGCCAAGCAGGCCGAAGCCGAACGGGAGCGGCGAGCCAAGGTGATCCACGCCGAGGGTGAATTGCAGGCCTCGGAAAAACTCATGCAGGCCGCCGAAATGCTAGGCCGCCAACCGGGAGCCATGCAGTTGCGCTACATGCAGACCCTGAGTTCGATTGCCGGCGACAAGAGCTCGACCATTGTCTTTCCGCTGCCGATCGAGTTGCTCAAGGGCATGGCGGACTTGTCGTCGAAATCCTGAAGGTTTGCGATGACGCCACTCATTGCCCGGTATTGCCGGACAGGTACAACCCATAGTCATTCGGCCGGCTCGAAGTACGCCGTCTCTGCCACGGGATACACTGACTGCCATCCACCACCCAACGCCTTGTACAACCCGACGGCCGCCAGCGACACGCCGGTCGAGCTCTCGACCCACTGCTCCTGCGTCGCCAGCAACGCCCCCTGCACGGTGAGTACGGTGACGAAATCCACCACGCCCTCGACGTACTGCTGTTGCGCGGTTTCCAACGCGATGCGGTTCTGGCGCACGGCTTCGGCCAGGCTGTCGCGGCGTAACTGGCTGGCGTTGTAGGCGGTCAGTTGATCATCGATTTCATGCCAGGCGCGCAGCACGGTTTGCTGATAGGCGATAGCGGCTTCCTGTTGTTGCGCTTCACGCAACTCGAGCACGCCACGCAAGCGGCCTCCGTCGAACAGCGGCAAGCTGAATTGCGGGCCGATGCCGAACGAACGCGAACCCCAGGAGCCGAAGTCGCTCAGTTGCATGGCCTGGGAGCCGATATTCCCCGACAGGGTGATTCGCGGATAGAAATCGCCCTTGGCCACGCCGATGCTGGCAGTGGCGGCATGCAGTCGCGCTTCGGCCTGGCGAATGTCCGGCCGACGTGCAGCCAGTTGCGAAGGTACGCCGATGGCGACCTGACGCGGTGTTTGTGGCACCGGTGCGTCTGTGGATAACTCCGCTGCCAATGCCTGGGGCGGTTCGCCCATCAACAGGCTCAAGGCGTTGATCAGTTGCAACTGGCGCTGCTCCAGTGCGGGCAGGCGTGATTCGATGGCCGCCACTTGTGCGGCGGCTTCGGCGACATCCAGGTCCGTCGCGACGCCGTCGGCCAGGCGCAGTTGCGAAAGTTTCAGGCTATGGCGGGCGACGTCGAGATTCTGCTCGGTGACGAGCCGGGTGTTCTGCACACCGCGCAACTGAATGTAGTCCTGGGCGGTTTCAGCCAGCACCGACAGCAGCACACCGCGTCGGTCGTTCTCGGCGACTTCCAGGTTGGCGTCGGCCGCTTCGGTTTCCCGCCGCACGCGGCCCCAGAAATCCAGCTCCCAGGAAGCGGAAAAGCCGACATCCCACAGGTTGAAGGCGGATTGGCCGTTGTGTCCTGACGGATCGTTCAGGCCTTCACCGCTGTTGCGGTTGCGTCCGTAACGGCCGCTGGCGGCCGTGTTGGGGTAGCGCTCGGCGGTGATGACCTGACGCACCGCACGACTTTGCTGCAAGCGGCTGCTGGCCAGCTTCAGGTCGAGGTTGTCGGTCAGGGCGCGCTGGCTCAGGGCCGAGAGTTTCGGGTCGTGGAACACCTCCCACCAGCGCTCGGCCATCGATTCGGCGACAGCCTGGCTGGCGGCTGCCTTTGATGGTTTCGACCATTCGGCGATTGGCTGTGACTCAGGCTTCTGGAAGTCCGGGCCGACGGTGCAGGCTGACAGGCTCAGCACAAGCAAGACAGAAAAAGTCAGGCGAAGCTGATTGCCTCTTCGCGAGCAAGCCCGCTCCCACAGGGGAATGCGCTTCAATGTGGGAGCGGGCTTGCTCGCGAAGGCGTCAGCGCGATCAACGAATATCTTCATCGTTGAACAACCTCTTTCGCCTTGGCAGGGGCCGTATCAATACTCGCCTCCACCGACATCCCCACCCGCAAGCGCTCGGCCAGCGACTGTCCCGGCTCCAGCACGATCTTCACCGGTATCCGCTGCACCACTTTGGTGAAGTTGCCGGTGGCGTTGTCCGGTTTGACCGCGGCAAACGTCACCCCGGTGGCCGGGGCAATGCTTTCGACACGACCGTTCAATGCCGCACCACCCAGGCTGTCGACGCGCACTTGCACAGCCTGCCCCGGCTGCACATCTGTCAGTTGGGTTTCCTGGAAATTGGCCATCACGTATGCCTGCGCCAGCGGCACCACCGCGAGGATTTTGCTGCCCGGAGTGACGTAGGCGCCGACCCGCACCGCGCGTTCGCCGACCATGCCGTCCTGTGGCGCGACGATCCGCGTATAGGACAACTCGTAGCTGGCCATTTCCAGCTGCGCTTGCGCCCGTTTCAGCCCCCCTTCGGCTGCGTCGCGCTGGGCTGTGAGGATCTCCACTTGCTTGCGCTCTGCCGCCAATACCGCCGTGGCATTGGCCAATCGTGCCGAGGCCTGGTCGATACGCGTTTGCGCCTGTTGCGCATTTTGCACCGTGCCGGCGCCCACCCCGGCGAGGTGTTTGTAGCGGTTCAATTCATGCTCGGCAAAGGCCATTTCCGCCTTGGCCGAAACCACCGAGGATTGCGCCTGGGCAATCACCGACGCCTGACGCTCGAGGGTCGCCCGGGCGTTTTGCAGTTGCGCCCTGGCCACCAGCGTTTCGGCATCGGCGGCCTGGGCGGCTGCGCGCAAATCCCGGTCATCGATCAGCGCCAGCAACTGCCCGGCCTTGACCTGCTGGTTGTCCTCGACCAGCACTTGCTTGATAAACCCGGCAACGCGCGGCACGACCAGGGTGAAATCCGCCGAGACATAAGCATCGTTGGTGTTCTGCTGGGTACGCTTGCCGAACAGGCCGGGCATCGCCAGGTACATCAACACGCCGACGGCCAATGCGGCGGCCACGGCAACCGCGACTTTCTGCTTTGCTTGAGTGTTCATAAAAACCTTCTGTATCAGTGGAGCATTCAGGTCGGTGCGCGCGGCGGAAAGATCCGCGTCGGCAGCCAGAAAATCAGCAGGATCAAGGTCACGGCGATACCGGCCATGCACAGGTAAAGATCAGAGGAAGTGAGCACCACCGCTTGCTCATGCAGACGATGAGCGAGGCTTGCGCTGTCGCGCTCGGCCAGCGGCGAATTGCCGAGGCGGTCGACCAGCATGGTCGAGTGAAAATGCAGGCGAGCCGTGGTCAACGCCTCGATCACCCCGGTGGCGATGACCGCCGACAGGCCTTTGACGGTGTTGAACCAGGCCGATGCGAACGGCCCTTCCATCGGGCTGATGCTGCCGGTGGACAGCATCAGCAACGGCAACACCGCCATGGGCTGACCGAAAATCTGCAGCCATTGCAGCACATAGAAGTCGTCGCGAATCCACGCGGACGTCAGTTGCGAGCCGCCGACGCACGACAGCGCCAGCATGCTCAGGCCGATGCCCAACACCCAGCGGCAATCAACCCAGCGAAAGTTGCACAGCGCCGCCACCAACGGCAGCGCAATCAATTGCGGCAGCGCCGCCAGTAGCATGATCGGCGCGGTCTGCACCGGGCGATAACCCTGGACCTGCGCCAGGTAGCTGGACGGAATGATGATCACCGCCTGCAACACCACCAGCACGCCGGCCAGGGTCAGCAGGGCGAAAGACAGGTTACGGATGCCGAGCATCTGCATCTTGAAAAACGGCATCGGCTGCGACCACTCGCCGACCAAAAACAGCACCAGCAGCAACAGCCCGCCACCGAGCAATCCGCAGATCAGGTTCGACTCGAACCAGTCCAGGCGATTGCCCTGCAGGATGCCGATCACCAACATGCAGATGGCGGGAAAACCCAGTAGCACACCGCGCCAGTTGAAGGACTTGAAGCGCTCCAGGCGCAGGGGGTCCTGGGGTAAGCCATACGCCACTGCGGCCATGGCAATCAGGCACGGCGCGATGATTTGCCAGAAGGTCCATTGCCAGCCGACATACTCGGTCCACAACCCGGCCAATGGCGTGCCCAGGCCTGGGCCGAACGTCGCCGTCAGGGCATAACCGGCCAGGCCATACAACTTCACGTTGGCGGGCAAAAACCGCAGGGCCACGGTCATCAGCATCGGCGGTAAAGCACCGCCAGCCAGACCTTGCAACGTCCTCAGCAGCAACAAGCTTTCGTAATTCGGGGCGAAGGGGCACAACACGCCCAGCAGGGTGAACAGGCTGATGGCCCACAGGGTGAAACGCCGCAACGAGAACGTCACCGCACACCACGGCGCGAAGGCCATGGCCGCCACGGAGGTCGCGGTGTAACAGGCGACCAGCCAGGTGCCTTCGTCGTAGCCGATGGCCAACGCACCACGGATGTCGGCCAGGGCGACTTTGGTCACCATCTCGTTCAGGCCCGACACCAGCACCGCCAGCAATACGCCCACCAGGCCGATGATGATTCGAGGGCCGAAGACGGGTGGAGCGGCTGCCGTGCTGGCCGCAGCAACAGGTGCCGTGACCGTAAGGGAAGTCATGTACTGCAAGCTCCGGCGTGGAAAGACCGAAGCATTCTAGGAAGCGTGATGCCTGACGAAAATCAACTTATTGGTAGGTTATAAGTGCGCTAGACGCAACGATACAAAACCCCTGTGGGAGCGAGCTTGCTCGCGATAGCGGCAGACCAGTCGATAAAGATGTTGCCTGTATCGCCCTCATCGCGAGCAAGCTCGCTCCCACAGGGGTTCAGCGGTGACTTTCAGGTTGAGCGGCCAGCCACGTCTCATCGCAACACGACTTGAGCGTTTCACGCAGCCAGCGGTGGGCCGGATCCTTGTCGAAACGCGGATGCCAGGCCTGGGTCAGCATCAGGGTCGGCAAAGGAATCGGCAGGTCGAACGAGCGCAGCTTCAGTCCGAGCCGTCGCACACTCAGCAGCGCCTCTTTGGGCACCGGCAGAATCAGGTCGGAATCGGGCAAGGCAAACATCGCCGCATGAAAGCTTGGAGCGATCACCGCCACCCGCCGCTCCAGCCCCAGGGCATTGAGTGCGGTATCGATCGGCCCCCGGGCAATGCCACGCCGGGACATGCTGATATGGGAATAACCCGCATAGCGCTCTGCCGTGATCTCACCTTCCAACAGCGGATGATCCTCGCGCACCAGACCAACGAAGTGGGTGGAAAACAGGTTCTGAATCTTCACTTCCGGGGTCAACGGCCGGGTGTTGCTGATGCTCAGATCGATCCGCCCTTCGCGCAACGCCTCATCATCGCCATCGCCTTCCGGGACGAAACGCAACTCGCATTGCGGCGCCTGCCGGTCAAGGGTGTCGAACAGCTTGCCGCCGTAGACGCCGACAAAAAAGTCGTTGGCCCGAATACTGAAACGCCGCCGCAGCGAACTCAGCTCCACCGCATCGGCCGAACGAAACAGCAACCCGGCCTGCTCCACCACACTGCGCACCTGTTCGCGCAATTCCAGCGCCTTGGGGGTCGGCACCAAGCCACGGCCGGCGCGGACCAGGATCGGGTCGCCAATGGCTTCGCGGATGCGCGTCAACGTCCGGCTCATGGCTGCCGGGCTAAGGTTCATCCGCCGCGCCGCGCCCACCACACTGCCCTCGTCGAGCAAGGCATCGAGGGCGACCAACAGGTTCATGTCTGGGAGTTGCATGGTGAGCACTCATCGTCGATCTGGATTAACTTGGGAGCAATGCTAACAAGGAAGGGAGATGGTTGAGCGACGAGATGACACTTTTCGTCGCTTATTGACCTGATACAGCGCTCACCTCGATTCGGACGGTAGAGTTTTGGCGCCTTGGCGGACGCCTTCGCGGGCAAGCCCGCTCCCACAAGTATCTCTGGTGTTCACAAACTCTGTGCTCAATGAGGTACCTGTGGGAGCGGGCTTGCTCGCGAAGAGGTCGTCAACCGCGCTGCAGGACTAGCGCTCGTGCAGCGCCTCGGCCCGCGCGCGGATGATCGGCTTTAGCAGGTAGCTCAGCACGGTCTTCTTGCCGGTGATGATGTCCACGGAAGCCACCATCCCCGGAATGATCAGCAACGGCTTTTCATCGGTGCCCAAGTGGCTGCGGTCGGTGCGCAGCTTGATGATGTAATACGTGGTTTTCTTGTCTTCATCGGTAATGGTGTCGGCGCCGATCTGCTCCAGCCTGGCCTTCAACCCGCCGTAGATGGTGTAGTCATAGGCGGTGAATTTCACCGTCGCTTCCTGCCCCGGATGCAGGAACGCGATGTCCTGCGGGCGGATCTTCGCCTCGACCAGCAAGGTGTCGTCCAGCGGCACGATCTCCACCAGGTCGCTGCCCGGCTGGATAACCCCGCCGATGGTATTGACCAGCAACTTGTTGACGATACCCCGAACTGGCGAAGTGACCAGCGTTCGGCTGACCCGGTCTTCCAGGGCCTTGCCGGTGGCCTGGGCCTTGTTCAGGTCGGTGCGTGCTTCGTTGAGTTGGGTCAGGGCTTCGCTACGGAACTTGCCGCGGGTTTCATCGACCTTGCGCTGCACTTCCTTGATCGCCGATTCGGCACGCGGAATGGCCAGGGTGGTGGCGTCGAGCTGACCACGGGTCTCCGCTTCGGCACGCCTGAGGCGCAGGACTTCCACCGGCGATACCGCGCCCTGGGCCACCAACGGCTCGGACATGCTGATTTCCTGACGCTGGAAGCCCAATTGCTGGCGATACTGCGCCTGCTTGGACGTGAATTCGCGCAGCTCTTGCTGGCGCTGGATCAGCTGCTCCTGCAAGCCGCCAATCTCATCGTGCAACTGTTGGCGGCGGCTTATATAGAGCGACTCTTCGCTCTTGGCCTGACCCGGCACGGCCTTGAGCACATCCTCGGGGAAGTTCAGCGGGCGATCTTCGACCTCGGCGCTCAGGCGTTCGACCCGCAGCAGCATCGACAACCGATCGGCCTCGGTTTCACCAACGTTCGAAGCAAATCGTGTGTCGTCCAGGCGAATCAGCGGTGCGCCAGCCTCGACGATCTGGCCTTCCTTGACGAACAGCTCGGCAACGATACCGCCTTCAAGGTTCTGGATTTTCTGAATCTTCGACGATGGGATCGCCTTGCCGTCGCCCTTGGTCACTTCGTCGATCACCGCGAAGTTGGCCCAGAGCATCAGGAACACGAAGAACGCGATGATCGCCCAGATCGTCAGCCGCACCACTCGCGGCGCATCCTCGATCAGCGCCTTGTTGACCTCCGGCAGCGGCTGGCCCTGAAGTGAAGCAGAGCCTTTGAAGTAGCGACGGATCGAATCCTTACCCGACTTAAGCAACACTGATCTGCCCCTTCTTCAACGCTTCCATCACCGCGGCTTTCGGGCCGTCGGCGAGTATCTGCCCGCGGTCGATCACGATCAGCCGATCCACCAGCGACAACAGCGATGCCCGGTGCGTCACCAGCACCATGGTCTTGTTTTCGATCACCGCTGCCAGGCGCTGTTTGAGACGTTCTTCGCCAGTGTTGTCCATGGCGCTGGTCGGCTCGTCGAGCAGCAGGATCGGCGGGTTGAGCAATAACGCACGGGCCAGGGCGACGTTTTGCCGCTGACCGCCGGAGAGGTTCTGCCCGCGCTCGCCGACTTGCAGTTCATAGCCCTGCGGATGCAGGCGCGCGTACTCGTGGACGCCGGCCAGTTCTGCGGCTTGCAGCACCAGCTCGTCCTCGACATACCGCGCGCCGGAAACCAGGTTGTCGCGCAAGGTGCCGGCAAGCAACTGAATATCCTGGGGCACGTAGCCGATGTTGTAGCGCAGCTCGCTGACATCGATCTGGCGGATATCCACACCATCGACCAACAACGCACCGTCATCCGGCTGGTACAACCCCACCAGCAATTTCGCCAGCGAGCTCTTGCCCGAGCCGCTTCGGCCAATGATGCCCACCTTCTCGCCGGGATGAATCGACAGGTTGATGTTCTTCAGCGCCAGGTTCTGCTGTTGCGGGTAGGTGAAGTTGAGCTGGCGGCACTCAATACCGCCCTGCAGCACCTTGCGGCTGAGCGGACGCTCTTCGAAATTGCGCTCTTGGGGCAACTCCATCATCTGGTCGACCGAGGTCATGGTCACTCGCGCCTGCTGATAGCGGGTCAACAACCCGGACAGTGACGCCAGCGGACTGAGCGCACGCCCACTGAGCATGTAGCAGGCAATCAGGCCGCCCATGCTCAGGTGACCGTCGATGATCTGGTACACGCCGAAGACGATCATGATCACCCCGGCCAGTTGCTGGATCAGCAAGGTGATGTTCATCGCCAGGCCAGAGAGCATTTTCACCCGCAACTCAAGACGACTGAGGGTGCCGATGGTCTGCTCCCACTGATACTGGCGTTCGCTTTCGGCGTTGTTGACCTTCACCGCATCCAGGCCGGCCAGGGTTTCGATCAGGCTCGACTGACGCTCGGCCCCCAGCGCCATGGTCCGTTCCATGGTTGCCACCAGGGGTTTCTGCAAGGCATAGCCGATGGCCAGGGCAATCGGGAATGCCAGCACCGGTATCCACACCAGATGCCCTCCGAGGATCGCGATGACGATAAAAATCAAAATAGTAAAAGGCAGGTCGATCAGGCTGGTGAGGGTCAGCGAGGCGAGGAAGTCGCGCAGGTTCTGGAACTCATGGATGTTCTGGGCAAAGCTGCCGACCCGCGCGGGCCGGTATTTCATGGCCATGCCGACGATGCGCTCGAACAGCGTGGCCGAGATAATCAGGTCGGTTTTCTTGCCGGCCAGATCCAGGCACAGGCTGCGCAGGCTTTTCAGGATCAGGTCGAAGAGGTAGGCGCCCGTGATGCCGAGTGCCAGCACCCAGAGCGTCGCTTCGGCCTGGTTCGGCACGACGCGGTCGTAGACGTTCATCACGAACAACGGCGCAGCCATGGCAATGATGTTGATCAGAAAACTGGCGGCAATGGCATCGACATACAACCAGCGCGAACGCTTGAGGGTGTCGCGGAACCACGAGCGCGCACGCGGAATCAGCGTGCCGTGGTTGACGTCGAATTTGTGCTGCGGCTGGGCGAAAAAGACCCTGCCGGTGTAATCGTCGGCCAGCAGCTCACGGCTGACCAGGGACTCGCCGCCATCGCTTTCGCTGAGCAGCACCCGTACCTGATCTTCGCCTTGCCAGCCAAGCAGGACGGCACTGCGACCGCCCTTGAGCAGCAGCAATGCCGGCATGGCAATCGCCGGAATATCCTCCAGCTTGCGTTGCAGCACCCGACCTTGCAGCCCCGCGCGAGCTGCCGCACGTGGCAGCAACTCGACACTCAAGCGTTGCTCGGGCAGCGGCAGGCCGGTGGTCAGCATTGCCGCGCTGGCAGGCTTCTGGTGCAGCATGCAAAGAGCGAGCAGACCATCCAGCAGCGGATCGTCATGCAACGCGCGCGGATCATGAATGAGTTGAACCCGACTGACTTCTGATTCCACGCTCGGCACTCTTGGCTAACAATTGAAAAATGAAGGTCCTGCTCAATTCATACCGGGCAATTGGACCTTGGGCTTCACATCGTTTTGCACAACGGATGCCAATGGTGCGACTACTCCCTGGCTCTTGAGCAACTCGCCCATGGTCGCTTTGATTCGGTACTGCGTAAATAACTGAGTATTCCTGATCTCCGCCAGACGGCGAGAGGAGGTAAACAGTTCGTTCTCACTGTCGAGCAAATCGAGCAGGGTGCGCTCACCGAGGCTGAACTGACGCTGATAAGCGGTACGCACGGCGGTGCTGTGATCGACGTATTGCTGGGCGATCGGCACCTGCGCGTTGGCATTGTTCAGGGCGTTCCAGGCCAGGCCCAGCTCTTCATTCAATTGGCGCAGGGCGTTGTTGCGGATGTCCAGCGCCTGGTTCGACAGGTACGCCTTGGATTCCAGATCGGCCTTGTTGCTGCCGCCGGCATACAGGTTGAAGCGCATGCGCAGCATGGCTTGCCATTCGTTGTTGTGGCCGTCCTGACCATCAATGTCGTTGTCCGCGGTACGGCCCAACTCAGCATCGAAGCGTGGGTAGAACGTCGACTTGGCCGTGTCGTACTGCTTCTCGGCAGCGGCGATATCGGATTCGGCCGAGCGCAGGATCGGGCTGTTTTCCAACATCTGCGCA
This sequence comes from Pseudomonas sp. KH_046_1, assembly GCF_057839025.1. Taxonomy (NCBI): domain Bacteria; kingdom Pseudomonadati; phylum Pseudomonadota; class Gammaproteobacteria; order Pseudomonadales; family Pseudomonadaceae; genus Pseudomonas; species Pseudomonas sp. KH_046_1. The sequence continues at coordinate 137,775 of NZ_CM174481.1, read as the reverse complement.
CGGGCCTCATTCAGGTTGGCCGGCATCAGCGCCATGAAACTCGCCGGGCGCTCCAGTTGATCGGGCATCTGGCCGACAGCGGAGAGGTAGTTGGTTTCGGCATCAGCCAGGTTGGTCTGCTCGGTGATCAGGTTGTTGCGCGCCTGAGCCATCCGCGCCTCGGCCTGATCGAGGTCGGCGCCACTGCCAACGCCACGCTGGGTACGCAGCTGGATCTGGTCGTAAATGCGTTGGTGGCTCTTTAGGTTGTCCTCGGCCAGACGCACGAATTCGCGACGGGTCAGCACATCGAGATAAACCTGGGCCACCGTCAGCCCGGTACGCTCGGAAGTACTCAACAGCGAGTAGGCGCGGGAGTTGACGGCGGCTTGTTGACGCCCCACTTCGCTGGACGTCGCAAAACCGTCAAAAACCATTTGGGTCAGTCGCAAACTGGACTCACTGCGATTCAGGGTTTCCCAGTGCTTGTTGCTGCTGCTGTCCGTGCGCGTCGTCACGCTATCGGTGCCTTCACGACCGTAGCCACCCAGCAGGTCGACCCGTGGCAGGTATCCACCTTTCGCAGCCTGCAACTGATAGTCCGCAGCCAATCGGCTGTTGACGCCTGCCTGGACCTCCGGATGGACATCCAACGCTTGTTGCATGGCGTCTGGCAAGGATTGCGCCTGGACGAAAGACGCGGCAAGGACGAAAGGTAGAGCCATGAACAAGGGCGAACGCATGTAGGAATTTCCCAGAACTTCTTGTCTTGAATCACAGCAAAAGAGCTCGCTGCGTCGGAAGATGGCAAGCCGAATGACCGTATGTCGGAAAGTTCAAAAGCGGAACTGGATCACATACCGAGGACAGGTCACCACTGAAATATCAATGTGACATTACAGGGGCGATTGTTTAGGATGACCTGCAGAAGGTCAATAGTTTGGCATAAAGTTAATAGCGAAAAATCATAGCCAAATTATTGACTAATTTATGCGTCAAACTTGTGCATCCATTTTGCATACGTCCTGATTGGTCAGCGCAGACGCCATCAGGTCTATGGACGTCAACTGAACGTGACACCCCGGAGAGTCTTCAATGAGCAGTGTTGTTGCCATCGTCAAAAGCATTGTCGGTCAGGTTTTCGTGGTGTCCCCCGAAGGCATCCGCCGCGTTCTCGTGGAAGGCGACAAACTGTTTGCCGGTGACCAGATCGACACAGGCCTTTCCGGCGCCGTGTCCCTGGAACTGGCCGATGGCCGCACCATCGACCTGGGCCGTGACACCCAATGGAGCGCTGACGCTCCGGACTCCGGCACTGATCTGGCAGCCGCCACCGCGCAGGCCGCGCCGTCCGTTGAAGAGCTGCAACAAGCCATTGCCGCCGGTGCCGACCCGACCAAAGACCTTGAAGCCACGGCGGCGGGTCCGACGGCGGCGGGTTCTGGTGGTGCCGCCGGTGGCGGTCACAGCTTCGTGATGCTCGATGCTACAGCTGGCCGCGTCGACCCGACCATCGGCTTCCCGACTGCGGGTATCAACTCTGCCGAGCAAACGACCCTGGAAATCCCGGGTGGCCAGTCCACCAATGCCAACGCCAACACCAACACCAACACCAACACCAACACCAACACCCCGAGTGAATCAGTCCTCAGCCTCAGCGCCACACCAACCATCACCGAAGCCGGTGGCGTGCTGGTGTACACCGCGACCCTGACCCAGGTGCCGCTGAGTGACCTGACTGTTACCTTGTCCAACGGCGCCGTGATCGTGATTCCCGCAGGCTCGACCACCGGCACCGCCAATGTGCCACTGGCTGCGAACGACACTGTTTATAACGACGCGACCCAGATCGAAGTAACTGTCACCGGAACCAGCGGCGGCAGCGGCATCACTGTGACGCCGCCGACTACCCCGGCCGTGACCCAGGTCACCGACACCGTCGACACCACCACAGTCACCCTGACGGCCGGCAACACAGTCACCGAAGGTGGTCAGATCACTTACACCGCCACCCTGACCAATCCGGCGCAGACACCAGTAACCGTCACACTGTCCAACGGTTCGACCATTACCATTGCCGCCGGCCAGACCAGCGGCATCGTGAACGTGCCGACTGCGGCCAACGACGTTTACAACAATGGCAGTACCGTCAGCACCACCATCACCGGCACCACGGGCGGAAACTTCGAAAATCTGGTGCCAAACACCACACCAGCCGTGACCACCATCTCCGATTCCGTGGACAACACGGGGCTGACCCTGACCGCCACTGGAAACATCACCGAAGGCGGCCAGATCACCTACACCGCCACCCTGAGCAACCCGGCCGGCACGCCGATGACCGTTACCTTGAGCAACGGCTCGGTCATTACCATCGAAGCGGGCAAAACCACCGGCACCGTCGTGGTCGAGACCCCGGCCAACGACGTTTACGTGAATGGCAGCACCGTCAGCACCATCATCACCGGCACCACCGGCGGCAACTTCGAAAACCTGGTACCGAACACCACACCAGCCGTGACCACCGTCACCGACTCCGTGGACAACACCGGACTGACCCTCACCGCCACCGGCAGCATCACCGAAGGCGGCCAGATCACCTACACCGCCACCCTGAGCAACCCGGCCGGCACGCCGATGACCGTTACCTTGAGCAACGGCTCGGTCATTACCATCGAAGCGGGCAAAACCACCGGCACCGTCGTGGTCGAGACCCCGGCCAACGACGTTTACGTGAATGGCAGCACCGTCAGCACCATCATCACCGGCACCACCGGCGGCAACTTCGAAAACCTGGTACCGAACACCACACCAGCCGTGACCACCGTCACCGACTCCGTGGACAACACCGGGCTGACCCTCACCGCCACCGGCAGCATCACCGAAGGCGGCCAGATCACCTACACCGCCACCCTGAGCAACCCGGCCGGCACGCCGATGACCGTTACCTTGAGCAACGGCTCGGTCATTACCATCGAAGCGGGCAAAACCACCGGCACCGTCGTGGTCGAGACCCCGGCCAACGACGTTTACGTGAATGGCAGCACCGTCAGCACCATCATCACCGGCACCACCGGCGGCAACTTCGAAAACCTGGTGCCGAACACCACACCAGCCGTGACCACCGTCACCGACTCCGTGGACAACACCGGGCTGACCCTGACCGTCACTGGTAACATCACCGAAGGCGGCCAGATCACCTACACCGCGACCCTGACCAATCCGGCCGGTACGCCGATGACCGTGACCTTGAGCAATGGCTCGGTCATTACCATCGAAGCGGGCCAGACCAGCGGCAGCGTCAACGTGCCAACTGCGGTCAACGACGTTTATGTCAACGGCAGCACCGTCAGCACCACCATCACCAGCACCACCGGCGGCAATTTCGAAAACCTGGTGCCCAACACCACACCGGCTGTGACCACCATTACCGATTCCGTGGACAACACCGGGCTGACCCTGACCGCCACCGGCAACATCACCGAAGGCGGTCAGATCACCTACACCGCGACCCTGAGCAACCCGGCCGGCACGCCGATGACCGTGACCTTGAGCAACGGCTCGGTCATTACCATCGAAGCGGGCAAGACCACCGGCACCGTCGTGGTCGAGACCCCGGCCAATGATGTTTATGTGAATGGCAGCACCGTCAGCACGACCATTACCGGTACCACGGGCGGCAACTTCGAAAACCTGGTGCCGAGTAAAGAGCCGGCAGTAACGTCCATCACTGACTCGATCGACACCACTACGGTAACGCTGACCGCGACGCCGAGCGTGGACGAGAACGGCACCATCACCTACACCGCGACCCTGACCGACGCCCAGGGCAAGCCGGTGACGGCGCAGAACAGTCCGGTGACCGTGACCCTCGATAGCGGCAAGGTCATCACCATCGCTGAAGGCCAGAGCTCCGGCAGCTTGCCGGTGACCGTGGTCAACGACGCTTACCAAGGTCCGACCACGGTTACCGAGTCCATCAAGGACACGGCCGGCGGCAACCTCGAAGCGATCAACCCGATCAAGACCCCGGTGGACACCACGGTCAATGACGTCAATGACACCACCACCGTGACCTTGACCGCCACCCCGAGCGTGGACGAGAACGGCACCATCACCTACACCGCGACCCTGACCGATGCCCAAGGCAAGCCGGTCACCGCGCAAAACGGTCCGGTGACCGTGACCCTCGACAGCGGCAAGGTCATCACCATCGCCGAAGGTCAGAGTTCCGGTAGCCTGCCGGTGACGGTGGGCAACGACGTCTACACCGGTCCAACCACTATCACCGAATCCATCAAGGAAGCGGCCGGTGGCAACCTGGAGTTGGTGTCGCCAAACACAACGCCAGTGACTACCACAGTCAACGATGTCAACGACACCACCACCGTGACCCTGAGCGCGACGCCGAGCGTGGACGAAAACGGCACCATCACTTACACCGCGACCCTGACCGATGCCCTGGGCAAACCGGTCACCGCGCAAAACGGTCCGGTGACCGTGACGCTGGACAGCGGCAAAGTGATCACCATCGCCGAAGGCCAGAGCTCCGGCAGCCTGCCGGTGACGGTCGGTAACGACGTCTACCAAGGACCGACCACCGTCACTGAGTCGATTAAATCGGCTGACGGCGGCAACCTCGAGTCCATCGAACCGGTGAAAACACCGGTCAGCACCACGGTCAATGACGTCAACGACACCACCACCGTGATCCTGACTGCCACGCCGAGCGTGGACGAGAACGGCACCATCACCTACACCGCGACGCTGACCGATGCCCAGGGCAAACCGGTCACCGCACAAAACGGTCCGGTGACCGTGACGCTGGACAGCGGCAAGGTCATCACCATCGCCGAAGGCCAGAGCTCCGGTAGCCTGCCGGTGACGGTCGGCAACGACGTCTACACCGGTCCAACCACTATCACCGAATCCATCAAGGAAGCGGCCGGTGGCAACCTCGAAGCGATCAACCCGGTGAATACCCCGGTCAGCACCACGGTCAACGATGTCAACGACACCACCACGGTGACGCTGAGCGCGACGCCGAGCGTGGATGAAAACGGCACCATCACTTACACCGCGACGCTGACCGACGCCCAAGGCAAACCGGTCACCGCACAGAACGGTCCAGTGACTGTCACGCTGGACAGCGGAAAGGTCATCACCATCGCCGAAGGTCAGAGTTCCGGCAGCCTGCCGGTCACCGTGGGCAACGACGTGTACCAAGGTCCAACCACTATCACCGAATCCATCAAGGAAGCGGCCGGTGGCAACCTGGAAGCGATCAACCCGATCAAGACCCCGGTGAACACCACGGTCAACGATGTCAACGACACCACCACGGTGACCCTGACCGCGACGCCGAGCGTGGACGAGAACGGCACCATCACCTACACCGCGACGCTGACCGACGCCCAGGGCACACCGGTCACCGCGCAGAACGGTCCAGTCACCGTGACGTTGGACAGCGGCAAGGTGATCACCATTGCCGAAGGCCAGAGTTCCGGCACCCTGCCGGTCACCGTGGGCAACGACGTCTACCAAGGCCCGACCACCGTCACCGAGTCGATTAAATCGGCCGACGGCGGCAATCTCGAAGCCATCGATCCGGTGAAAACCCCGGTCAGCACCACGATCAACGACGTCAACGACACCGCCACGGTGACCTTGACCGCGACGCCGAGCGTGGACGAAAACGGCACGATCACCTACACCGCGACACTGACCGATGCCCAGGGCAAACCGGTCACCGCGCAGAACGCTCCGGTCACCGTGACCCTCGACAGCGGCAAGGTCATCACCATCGCTGAAGGTCAGAGTTCCGGCACCCTGCCGGTCACCGTGGGCAACGACGTCTACCAAGGACCGACCACCGTGACCGAGTCGATTAAATCGGCCGACGGCGGCAATCTCGAAGCCATCGATCCGGTGAAAACGCCGGTCAGCACCACGGTCAATGACGTCAACGACACCACCACCGTGACCCTGAGCGCCACGCCAAGCGTGGATGAAAACGGCACCATTACCTACACCGCGACCCTGACCGACAAGAACGGCGCCCCGGTCACCGCGCAGAACGGTCCGGTGACTGTCACGCTGGACAGCGGCAAGGTCATCACCATCGCCGAAGGTCAGAGCTCCGGCACCCTGCCAGTGACCGTCGGCAACGACGTCTACCAAGGACCGACCACCGTCACCGAGTCGATTAAATCGGCCGACGGCGGCAATCTCGAAGCCATCGATCCGGTGAAAACCCCGGTCAGCACCACGGTCAACGACGTCAACGACACCACCACGGTGACCCTGACCGCGACGCCGAGCGTGGATGAAAACGGCACCATCACTTACACCGCAACCTTGACCGACAAGAACGGTGCCCCGATCACCGCGCACGACACGCCGGTCACCGTCACGCTGGACAGCGGCAAAGTGATCACCATCGCCGTCGGTCAAAGCTCCGGCACCCTGCCGGTCACGGTCGGTAACGACGTGTACCAAGGCCCGACCACCGTCACCGAATCCATCAAGGACGCGGTGGGTGGCAACCTCGAAGCGATCAACCCGATCAAGACTCCGGTGAACACTACGGTTACCGATGTCAACGACGCCACCACCGTGAAGCTGACTGCTACCCCATCGGTGAGCGAGAACGGCACGATCACATATACCGCGACCATCACCGACAAAAATGGCGTCCCTGTCACTGCACACGACACCCCGGTGATCGTGACCCTGGACAGCGGCAAAGTGATCACCATTGCCGTCGGTCAAAGCTCCGGCACCCTGCCAATCACCGTGGGCAACGACGTCTACAACGACGCGCCAACCGTTACCGAATCAATCAAGACCGCCAGCGGCGGCAACCTGGAAGCCCTCGGCACGGACAAGACGCCAGTGTCGACCAGCGTCAGTGACTTCCAGGACACCACCACTGTCAGCATCAGCGGCAGCACCTCGGTGACCGAAGGCCAGACCGCCAGTTACACCGTCAGCCTGACGCACCCGGCGCAGACAGAAGTGACGCTGAATATTGTCTACAGCGGTACCGCTGCCGACGGTTCGGACTTCACCGGTGTGTACATCGTGAAGATCCCGGCGGGCGCCAGCAGCGCCGACTTCAACGTCGCGACCATCGATGACAAGATCACCGAAGGCACCGAAAACTTCGTGGTCAAGATCGACTCGGCCACCGGCGGCAACTTCGAGAACCTGGCGATCAGCTCGTCCAACGGCAGCGTCAGCACTTCGATCATCGACAACGATGCACCGCCAGTGCTGGATCTCGATGCCAACAACTCCAGCGGCGCGTCCGGGGCCGATTACCAGGTGACGTTCACTGAAAACACGGCCGGTCCTGGCGTGTCGATCGGCGATACCGACCTGAGCATTACCGACCCGGACAGCACCCTGCTGACCGGCGCAACGATCGTGCTGACCAACCGTCAGCCAGGCGACGCGCTGAACCTGGGTAATAGCGTCAATGGCATCACGGTCAATGCCAACAGCCAGGACGGTTCCATCACGCTGACACTGTCGGGCAACGCGACGCTCGCTGACTACATGCAGCAGATCAAGAACATCACCTTCACCAACAACAGTGAAGATCCGGGCACCGTGCCGCGCATCATCACCATGACGGTGACCGATGGCAGCAACTACTCCAACACCGCGGCCACCACGGTCAACGTGGTGGCGGTCAATGACGCACCGATTGCAGCACCGGTCAATGTCACCGGCACCGAAGACACGCCTCTGATCCTCGGCTGGTCGACCTTCGGCGTCAGCGACGTCGACAGTCCGGCCACCAGCCTGGGCGTGAAAATCACCCAGCTGCCGGGCGAGGGCAAACTGCAGTACCTGGACGGCGAGACCTGGAAAGATGTCGCCACCAACCAGACATTAAGCAAGGCTGATATCGACGCTGGAAAACTGCGCTTCATGCCGGATGCCAACGAGTCGGGCGTGGACGGATACGGCCCCGGCACTGGCGACCAAAAGGCTGACTACGCGCAACTCCAGTTCCAGCCAACCGACGGCCAGGCGCTGGGCAACACCGGCACGATCAAGATCGACATCACCCCAGTGGCGGATGCGCCGACCCTGAGTGTTGCCGACAACAGCGTGAAGTCCACCGGGTTGATCAAGGAAGTCTGGACCGGTCTCTCGGGTCTGGGCACCAACGGCAACGGCGCGGACTCGACCACGCTGAAAAACGTGATCGACGCCGCTGGCACAGCGAACTCCAAAGGCACCGTGACCAACGTGCAGTCCGACGGTGGCGTGACCGCCGGTACGGCGTCGAAAACCTCCGGCCTGATCTACCTCGAAGCCGGCAAGACCTACACCTTCAGCGGTACCGGTGATGACAGCCTGTTGGTGACCATTGGCGGCAAGAATGTGGCCTCGACCACATGGGGCGCGGGCGGCAATCTCAATGGTTCGTTCACCCCGACCAGCAGCGGTTACTACACCCTGGACATCTACCACCACAACCAGAGCGGCCCGGGCAACTATGACGTCAACCTGTCGGTCAACGGCAGCACGCCGATCGACTTGAGCAGTGCCGGCGTACCGATTTACACCGGCGTGTCGGATCTGGTGAATGCCGGTGTGACCGTGTCCGACTTGCACGGCACCCATGGCGAAGGCTACTACGACGGTTACAAACTCAATACCGGTGCCGAAGGCACCAGTGTGAAATTGTCCGCCATCACCACCGCGCCGACCGACACCGACGGCTCGGAAAGCCTGAGCCTGAAGATCAGCGGCATGCCGGTCGGCTCGGTACTCACCGACGGCGCGGGGCATACCTTCACGGTCACCGCAACCAATGGCGAGGCCAATGTGACGGACTGGAGCCTCGGCTCTCTGACCGTCACTCCACCACCGTACTACAACGGCCAGTTCAACCTGACTGTGACCTCGACCTCCACCGAAGCCCTGGGTGGTTCGGCCAGCAGCACTTCGCAGATTCCCGTGACCGTGTACCCGGTGGTCTACAACGCCGTCACCGCCACCGCGGCCAATGACACCGTCACCGGCACCGACGGCAATGACATCATCGTCGCCGACATCGGTGGCCTGACCGTGGTGCCGGGCACCAACTACAACATCGCATTCATGGTCGACAGCTCCGGCAGTATGAGTACCTCGTCGATCAACTCGGCCAAGGACTCGCTGACGTCGGTGTTCAACACCCTCAAGCAAAGCCTGGGCAGCAATTCGGGCACGGTGAACATCTTCCTGGTGGACTTCGACACCCAGGTCAACAAGTCGGTGTCGGTGAACCTCAATGACCCGAATGCGCTGACTCAGTTGAAGGCGATTCTGGACTCGATGTCGTCCGGCGGCGGCACCAACTACGAGGACGTGTTCAAAACCACGGCCAACTGGTTCCAGAGTGCGGACGCCGTGGCCAACACCGGGGCGAAGAACCTCACGTATTTCATTACCGACGGCAAGCCGACTTACTACCAGAGCGGCGAGTCGACCAACCCGACCCTGTATGGCAGCACAACACTCGATAGCCTGATCACCACCAGCAACTATCAGTTGGGTAAAGCGATCAGCCTGTTCCCCGACAGCACGCACCAGATCGACATTACCGCCTCGGGCTACGTGACGGTCTGGACCAAGAACGGCAATGACAGCGGCAATGGCAATGGCAATGGCAACGGCAACGGCAACGGCAATGGCAACGGCAACGGCAACGGCAACGGAGATGAATGGTCATCCAAGGACTTCGGCTATCTGCATGCCCAGGGCGACGGCACCTACGAGTTCTCGGGTCGTGACGGCGACGGCAACAGCACCGACGGGGACACCACCAGCAACGCCACCGACAGCTTTACACTGCTGAGCAAGCTGTCGAATGTCGAGGCCATTGGCCTCAACAGCGGAGTGAGCCTCAACGACCTGAAGCCATACGACTCGGATCAAACGCCACAAACCAACATCGATCCGAAGGATCTGGCCAACTCGATCATTGGCCACACCGAGACGACGATGCCGGGCAACGACACCGTCAGCGGTGGCGACGGCAACGACATCCTGTTCGGCGACCTGGTGAGCTTCAACGGTATTGCCGGCGAGGGTTACCAGGCGATGCAAGCCTTTGTGGCGCAGCAATCCGGTGTGGACGCCAGCAAAGTCACCACCAGCAATGTGCACCAGTACATCACCGAGCATTACACCGCGTTCGATGTGTCCGGTGCCCATGACGGCAACGACACCCTGCTGGGCGGTGCGGGCAATGACATCCTGTTCGGCTCAGGCGGTAACGACACCCTCGACGGTGGCAAGGGCAATGACATCCTGCTCGGCGGTACTGGCACCGACACCCTGATCGGCGGTTCCGGTGGTGATACCTTCGTCTGGAAAGCGGGCGACACCGGCAACGACGTGATCAAGGACTTCAAGGCCAGCGAAGGCGACCGGATCGACCTGCGCGATCTGTTGCAGGGCGAAACCGGCAGCACCATCGACAACTTCCTGAAGATCACCACGGTCGATGGCGTGTCGTCGCTGCAGGTCAGCTCGGCCGGTCAGTTCAACTCGGGCAACGCCGCAGCCGCCACGCCGGACGTGACGATCAAGCTGGAAGGCAACAACTGGTCGAGCGCCAACCTGCACAACCTGATTGCCGGTAGCGACCCGACCATCAAGGTCGATCACAACAACAGCTGATGCACGAAAACGACCGCCCCTTATGGGGCGGCCGTCACGTTTGCGTCCACTGCCCGGTGACGATTTCGTCACCGCGCCACATACTGGCGTGCAGTTGACCTATGCTGCTGACAGCACGACGCTGGCTCAAATCCGAGGGGTGCTCAATGTTTTACGTGCAACGCGATGCGCAGGGCCTGTTGGCACGCGTGGAACCCGCCGCCTACGCCGAGGCCACGGAAACGCTGGCGGCCGACAATCATGAAATCCAGGCCTGGTTTGCCAACGCGGCTGTGGAGAACAGCCTCAAACAGCTCAAGCAAAGTGACCTGGAAATGATCCGGGTACTCGACGACTTGATTCAGGTGCTGACCCAGAAAGGCGTGATCCGCGTCACCGACCTGCCGATGGCGGCCCAGGCCAAACTGATGGACCGGACCCAGGCGCGTGAGGCGTTGGGTGGGTTGAGTCAGTTGATCGATGAGGATGAAAGCGGATTGATCTGATCATTGATCCTCAGTGATTGTTCCAACCTCATCGCGGGCAACCCAGCTCTAAAGAGTTACTTCCAGGGCTTGGGCTCGCCGAACAACTGGCCCTGCACACCGTATAGCCCCATCTCGCGAATCACCGACAACTCGCCTTCAGTCTCGACCCGCTCGGCAATCAACGGCAAATCAATGCTGTGCGCCGCCCGCTGGATCGCCTCGATGAACAGGCGTTTGTCACTCTCCAGATCAATCGACCGAATGTAGCTGCCATCGATCTTCAGGTACGCCAGCCCCAGCCGTGCCAGGTTGCCGATCATGCTGAAGCGGCCACCAAAACGTTGCAGGCTCAGGGAGAAGCCGAGCTCACGCAGGCGCCGGGTCAGTTGCTCCAGCACCGCTTGGTCAGGCAATTGCTCTTCGCCAATCTCCAGGGTCAAACGCGGGCCGAGGTTGGAATTTGCGCGCAGTATCTCGAAGATTTTGTTTTGCGCCTGCGGGTCGGCCAGGGTAGCCGACGACAGATTCAGCGCCAGCGACGCCTCATGCCCGCTCATTTGCTCCAACACCCGCTCGAGCATCAGCCGATCCAGACGCGCGGTCCAGCCGAAGCGCTCCAGCCAAGGCAGAAAACGCCCGGCGGGGATGGTCTGACCGTGCTCGTCGAGCAGTCGCGACAACACTTTGTAATGCAGTACCAGTTGCGTGTCCTGGGCGGCGACTACCGGTTGGAAATACAGCTCGAAACGCCGCTGTGTCAGCGCCTGGTCGAGCATCAGATGCCAGGCGTGGTGATCGTCGCCGACACTGGCCGCAAGGCTGTGTTCGATACAGGCCCAGTTCTGCTCGCCCTGGCCTTCGGCCTGCGCCAGCGCCTGGTCACCCAGGCTGAGCACGGTTTGCGGTGAGTCACCATGAGCAAAAGGCGCCAGGCCGATGGACGCCACGGCAGCCACATCGGTGGCGCCGGTAGCGTGAAGACTGGCCAAGGCACTGTCGAGGTTCTGCGCCAGTTGCAGCGCTTCTGCCCGCACCAGCCCCGGTGCCAGTACGGCAAATTCGCCACCACGGATACGGGTGACCAGGTTCTGGGTTTCCGGGTATTTGGCGCACTCGCGAGACAGTTGCTCACCGACGGCTTTGAGTACTTCATCGGTGCGCTGGCCGCCTAGACGCTGATTGAGACCGGCCAGATCCTTGACCCGCAACAGCAGCAGATAACCGGAACTGGCCTGCTCCGGATTGCTTACCCGCGCATTCAGTTGCATCTCGAAATAACGCCGGTTGGCCAACCCGGTCAACGAGTCCTGATAGGACTCGACCCGTAGTTTTTCACTGCGCTCAGCCTGCTCCTGGAACAGCGCCTTGAGCTTCTCGACCATCTGGTTCATGGCCTGCACGACCCGGCGAAGTTCGGGGGTGCGCGGCAGTTCCGGCAGACTGAGGAATTCCCGTCGGGCGATGGCATGGGATTGCTGGACCATGTAATCCAGCGGTCGCAATTGCTGACGCAGTAACAGTGCGCCGAGTACCGCACTGACCGCGCCACATAGCAGCAACCAGCCCAGGCTGCCCAAGGCGCTTTGCCACAACTTGGCCAGCGCGAACATCGGGTGGCTGACCACCTCGACCCGGGCTGCCTGCTCCCAGCCACGGCTGACGATCGCGTCACCACCGGCAGGTTCCAGGCCGATCAGTTTGACGAACCAGTCCGGAACGTTGTTGACCGTCGGAATGCCTGTGCGCTCGACCAGGGTCTGGTCGGTCTTCAGATCGACCACGCGGATGCTCGCGTAGTAACCGCTGTCGAAAATCGAGCTGACCAGCAACTCGACCATCGCCGGGTCGTCGATGTTCGGTGTCAGGGAAAGCGCCAGCGCCGTCGCGGCGTCCTGGGCATGGGAGCGCAACTGATTGACGTACTGAGTGCGCGAACTCTCCAGACTGACCATGAAACTACCGGTGAAGGCGACCACCAGAAACAGACAGATAGCAATCAACAGCTGTTTGAACAAAGACATCTGAGCGTGTGCTCCTAGTTAGTCGTCTGGACCGGGAATCCTTCGGCCTGCATTTTCTTCAACACATCCTGCCAACGCGAAAGGCGTTTGGTATCACCGACCTTTTTGTTGCCCTTGGCACCCGGCAACCACAACCCTTCTGCATTGAAAGAGTAGACCGGCAGCAAATCCGTTCGTTGGCTGGCCGGCTTGATTGCATCAATCAGGCTGTCGAGCACCAGGGGCTCGACTTCCGGACTCGAGTAGTAGGTCAGCACCATGTGCGCGCGGTTCTGGGTCAGTGCCTTGACATAGGTGATACGCAGCTTTTCACTGGCTACACCGAGGTGACGCAGGCTGAAGTACTTGGCAATAGCGTAGTCTTCACAGTCGCCGGCGCCTTTCCAGAGGGCTTCGATCGGGGTTTCCCAGTAGTCGACTTCGTGCCACAGGTCGATGTCTTCGACGTATCGCAGCTGTTTGTTGAAAAAGCGATTGACCACATTGAGTTGTTCCAATTCGCCGAGCTGCTTCTGACTGACCAGCAAGTATTGCCAATCATTAATGCGCTGCTGACCTTCTCCCAAAGGTCCATACAATGCCTGCGCCCGTCGGCTGATCAGGGAAAAATCCCAATCGGCGCTCAAGCTGCCCAGCATCACGCCAGTCAGCAACAATGCGCTGCACAGCCAGCGTAAAATCCGGGGGATCGTTAAACTTGCCGCCAATGCGAGGCATCCTGGATAGGCAGGAGGGAGTCGTTTGAATGGTGAAGGTTAGACCGGGAAAAGACAATGGCACAGTGAGATCACTGGCGGCGCGCTAAACTGCAAGAAGGGCACTCGTGAGCCTGTTTGACAAGCCGTCAGTCAGTTACTAGGGTCACTTGGATCCAAAAAAATTCCATCAATCAGGGTGCGTTTAGTGACACAAAAGCCCAACCCTCTCAGCAGTATCAAGGTCAACGGGCCGATTCCCGCTCATATGGCACGCTCGGTGATCGAAGAAACCCTGCGCGCGGCCATACTCGACGGGCGCATTCCTTGCGGTGCGGCCCTGCGCCAGCAAGACCTCGCCGACCTGTTCGGCGTCAGCCGCATGCCCGTACGCGAGGCCTTGCGCCAGCTCGAAGCACAATCGTTGCTCAACGTGATTGCCCATAAGGGCGCCGTGGTCGCGCCGCTGGTCCAGGGCGACGCCGTGGAAACCTATGCGCTGCGCATCCTGCTGGAATCCGAAGCCTTGCGTCTCTCGGTGCCACTGCTCCGGGACGAAGATCTCGAACAGGCTGCCCGTTACATCGACGAACTCGAAACGCAAAGCGACTACACCGAAATCGGCCGGCTCAATCGCCTGTTCCACATGGCGCTTTACAGTCGGGCGCCCAATCGCCGGCTGTTGAATCTGGTCGAAGACGGTCTGATCGAAGAGGAGCGGTTCCTGCGTTTCAACCTGGAAGCCATGGGCCTGGGCAAACTGTCCCAGGACGACCACCGGGCACTGTTGCGGGCCGCCGAAGACCGGGACGTCGAACGCACCGTGAAGTTGCTCGAACATCATCTGAACCGAGGGGTCGAGGTCATTACGCGCTACCTCAACAGCCCTGAAGTCCAGGCCAGGAACAGGTCGAAGTAGCCCGCGGCGGCAAGCCCGGGGAACCTATCGAAGGGTTCACCTCGCTTGCCGCGCATCCCCCCAAAAAATGCTCCGCGAATAATTTGATTACAAATCCCCCCGCCCCATACCACACCACCTTTGCGGTGCCATGCCGCGCCCCAACGCCCCGCCGCCTTAAAGCCCGACCATTGCAACGCTTGCGTGATGCCTCAGTAATGGCGGCCACCTCGATTTACGCCCACTCTGGATAACCAGGACAAATAACGGGTGACGCTCCGTGCGAATGGAGCAGTCCCTGCCCCCAGAAGCGAAGGAAGGAGCCTCATCACGGGAACGGAAGGATCGGCATCACTCGCGCCCCACTTCCACCCCCTCAGACATCCCCAACGACACCCGCTAAAGAAGTTACTTCGAGTGAGGCATTCACTCTTTATTCAATTCTGACTCATATAAGCCGGAAGGAGTAACTACGCCAAAATAAAACCAATATAAAAAGTTTTATTGAAACTTATCATCTTCAAAAAAGTTGAATATTAAAATAATACCGAAACAAGTTGATTAACACTTTATATGTGTATTAGTTTTTCTTCGCCGTCAGCTACAAACGACTACAGCGCCCCAGCCACTCGGCATCCATGGCACTGAAAAAGATCAATTAGTTTGAGGCGCCCGTTCGTCAGGAGAAAACTTCCAGCGAACTTCAGTGCTTGATTAGTTCTCACCCAGGATCATTTACAGGATCATCCATGAAACCAACTAAAGAATGTCTGATTCAAAAAAATCCGAACTTAGCGAACACCCGATCTTTTCTGAAATACATTCGCTTCCCGTCCTGCGACGTTTCATGGAAACCCACGTGTTTGCCGTATGGGACTTCATGTCGCTGACCAAGCGCCTGCAACAGGAACTGACCTGCGTGCGACTGCCCTGGCTGCCGCCGCAGGATCCCCAGGCCGCGCGGTTGATCAACGAGATCGTACTGGGTGAGGAGTCGGATGATCGCCCGGCCAAGGGTCACTACAGCCACTTCGAGTTGTACCTGGATGCAATGCGCGAGGTCGGGGCATGCACCGTTGCCATCGAACGCTTCGTGGCCCTGCAGCAAGAAGGCGTGAACTACGACGTGGCCTTGCAGAGCGTCAACGTCGATCCGGCGGCCGCCAATTTCGTTCGCCATACGCTACACACAGCACTGCATGCGCCGGGTCACAGTGTGGCCGCGGCGTTTCTGCACGGTCGCGAGAGCGTTATTCCGCAGATGTTCCGGCGCATTCTCGACGATTGGGGTATCGGCATCGAACAGGCGCCGACTTTCCGGTACTACCTCGACCGGCACATTGAGGTCGATTCCGAGGACCACGGCCCGGCAGCGGAAAAGCTCCTGTCGCGACTGGTCGATAGCGACCCGCAACGGCAGGAAGACGTGTACGCCAGCGCCATCGCTGCCGTGGAAAGCCGCATTGCCCTGTGGGACGGGTTGCGCCTGAGCATGAACGAATCCGTCGTGGAGGTGAGCGCATGAACGCCGCCGACTACCAATCCTTCGCCGATGCCTGGGAGAGCCGCGCGACCATCCGTACGCGCCCGCGCCGCGTGCTGGAAAACGACGACAAACTGATCTACCCCTTGAGCCGCCAACCGCTGGTGCTGAGCGAAACCTTTCTGCGCGCATGCCCGGAACAGCGCGACTTCGCCCTGGTGCAGACGCTCTACAAGTTCATCAACGATGTGGTGATCTTCGAAACCGAGATCGTCGACAAAACCGCCCGCAGCATTGCCAAGAATCGCTTCGCGGTCGAGTTCCCGTTCGCCTGCCGCTACGACGCCATGACTGTCGTGGTGGACGAGGATTACCACGCGCTGGTGGCGATGGATTTCATGCAACAGACCATCGCCATGACCGGCATCACCCCCATTGAGTTGCCGGATGAGATCGAGCTGAGCCGGGCGATACCGGCGGCCGTGGCGCTCGCACCGGAACACCTGCGTAGCGCCGTAGAACTGATCTGCGTGGCCATCGCCGAAAACACGGTGACCGGTGATGTCGCCGCGTTCGCCAAGGACGACACGGTCAAGCAATCGATCAAGGGCCTGATGGCCGATCACTTGCTGGACGAGGGGCGCCATTCCGGTTTTTGGGCGCGGCTGGTACGCATCTACTGGCATGCCGCAAGTGCAGACGACCGCCAGAGCATCGCGCAGATTCTGCCGGTGTTCATTGCCCATTACCTGACCAACGACATCCAGAAATCCTTCGACTTCCGCTTGATCGACGCACTGCAGATCAAAGACGCGGCGCGCCACGCCCTCAAGAACGAAGTGTCGGCACTGGCCTTCCCGATCAGTCGCCATCACCCGCTGGTGGCCAACATTGTGCGGTTTTTCCACAGCAGCTCGCTGCTCGATTCGCCGTGCGTACAAACCGCCCTCAGCGACTACCTGGTTTGACGAGGAGCCCATCATGAGACGTCTCGACATTTTGCTCAGCGGACAAAGCCAGGCCCTGACCGACCTGGCATTGGAACTCGAACAACACGGTCACTCATTGACGCGGATATCCCCACTCGACGAAGTGCCGGGGCCTGCGGATCTACTGATCGACGATGGCACGTCGCTTCAGTTCAGCTGTCAGGCGCCACGACTGACATTGCAGTTGGGCCTTGGCCTGCCACAGGCGTCCGGCCTGCCATCGCTGGACGTGTTGTGCTGCCATGATTCAACGCTACTGAGCCGTGTACCCATTGCCGATGAACCGTCGGGCAACGGCCAGGCGTTGCGTATGCAGGCCATGACAGCACTGGTTGACCACGTGGCGCTGCTGGTCAGCCGCTACTCGCGCGATGCCGACTATTTTCGGCTCGCCGCACCCGCCGTACCTGTCCGCTTCGAGCACATCGAGAGCCTGCGGTTCCTGGACAGCCTCGCGTTCGTGCATCGCCTCAATGCCACCGCCGACCCAAGACTGCAGCAACTCGCGCAAACGCCGATGATCGAAAGGCTTGAACAACAATGCATCCAGAGTGCCGACCATCCGGCCTTGAGCATCGACGGCAACACCCTCGACTATCGCCAGTTGCACGCCCACAGCCGCGCCATCCAGCAACGTCTGCGAGCGCTGCTGGAGCAGCATCAAGGCTTGGTCGTCATCGGGATCTGCCTGCCCAAATGCAGTGCGCTGTATGCGGGAATCCTGGCGATCCTGGGCAGCGGCGCGGTGTACTTGCCGCTGGAGCCGAGCCATCCGTTGCAACGTCAGCAGTACATCCTGTCGAATGCCGGCGCGGTGTTGTTGCTGCATGACGGCGAGCATCCCCTGGCGAGCGAGATGCCAGGGCTGGACATCAGCAATATCGACGCCCATGAAGCAGACCTCTCTCAACCTTTGATGCGCAAACGCCCCGACCTCGATGCGCCCTGCATGGCGCTCTACACCTCGGGCACCACCGGCCATCCGAAGGGCGTGTTGCTCAGCCAGGCTAACCTCGCGCACTTCACCCACTGGTACGCCGACTATGTACAGCTGACCCGCCAGAGCCGGGTGCTGCAGTTTTCTTCGTTGGGTTTCGACTCGTCGGTGATCGACATCTTCCCCACCTTGTTGCAGGGCGCGGAACTGATCGTGCCCGGCGATGACCAACGCCGCGATCCGCTGCAACTGGTGGAACTGATCTGTCATCGGCAATTGAGCCACGCCTTTTTGCCGCCGGCTTTGTTGAGCATCCTGCCGCTGGAGCAATTGCAGTGCCTGGACCATGTGATGACCGGAGGCGATGTCTGCGAGCCGTGGGTCATCGAGCAACTGAGCCGCCAGGGCAAGCTCTACAACCTCTACGGACCCACTGAAGCCACGGTGCTGATTACCGCGCGCAAACTCCTAGCAGGCGACAACAACCGCTCGCTGGGCGCTCCAATCGCCAACAGCCAGGTGTTGATTCTCGATGACGACTTTCAACCGGTGGCCGAACAGACCGTCGGTGAGCTGTACATCGCTGGCCCGGGTGTGTGCCTGGGTTACCTGAACAACCCGCAGCAAACCGCTGAGCGCTATCTGCACTTGAACTTGCCTGATGGCCGGACCCTGCGCGTCTATCGCACCGGGGACATGGCGAAGTGGACGGCGGAAGGGATCGAGCTGTGCGGTCGGCGTGATAATCAGGTGAAGATTCGCGGCTTCCGGGTCGAACCGGAAGAGATTGAGCGCTGTCTGCGCGACAGTCAGTTGTACCGCCAGGTTGCCGTGGTCATTGATAGCCAGCGGCGGGTTCTGGCTTTCGTTGCCCAACCCCGGGAAGACCTTACCGGCACCGCTCGCCAAGCGTTGAAGGCCCACGCGACACAGCACCTGCCGGACTACATGCGCCCCCTTGCATGGACCGAGCTGACAGCCATGCCCTACGCCAGTAATGGCAAGGTCGACCGCAAAGCGCTTCTGGAGTTGCCGCTCAACGTCACCGAGCACCCTCCACGACGCCTGCCCGCCAGCGCCGATGAGGCCCTACTGCTGGAGATCTGGGCCGAGTTACTGGAGCTGCCGGCGATCGACATTTCCACCGACGAAAGCTTCTTCAACCTGGGCGGGCATTCGATCCTGCTGTCGCGCATGCTCCTGCGACTGCGCGAGGAGTTCGGGCGCAGCATCTCGATCAACCGTTTCATCGAACTGCCCACTCTCGCGAAACTGGCGACACTGGTACGCGGCTCCGACAGCGAAGAAGCGCTGAGCGAACAAGCCATGCACGATGCCTTCCGCGAACTGGATGTTCAGCCGCTGCCCGTCAGCCGCATGGGCGATGCGCACAAGGTGATCGTCACCGGTGCCAACAGCTTTGTCGGTGTACACATCGTCGAGGCGCTGCTGGCCTGGGGTGCCAGCGAAGTCGCTTGCCTGGTTCGCGACAGCAATGGGCAATCGGCGGGCGAGCGCTTTGCCCAGGCGTTGCGAGAGAACCGTCTGGCGCATCTGGATATGAGTCGGGTGCGGGTTTACGCAGCAGACATCACGCGGCCGGAACTCGGTTTGGCGCCCGAGGTTTACCAGCGACTGGATCGAGAGTTTGGCGCACTGGTGCACAACGCGGCCAACGTCAATCACGTCCTCGATTACGAGTCGCTCGCCCCGGACAACGTCGAGCCGATTTTCGAGTGCTTGCGCCTGTGCGAAGGACGCAGCAAAAAAATCTTCAACTTCGTCTCGACGCTCTCGGCCTCCAGCACGATATCCGCCGACGGCCGAGTGCTTGAGTTGCCGGCCGCACCGACGCCACCGATCTACATCAAGAACGGCTACAACCTGTCCAAATGGGTCGGCGAGCGCATCCTCGAACGGGCACGGGAGCTTGGGGTGCGGGTCAATCTCTACCGCCCCGGCAACATCAGCTTCAACAGCCTCACGGGCGTGTGCCAGCCGCACAAGAATCGCCTGATGCTGATGCTCAAGGGCTCGATCCAGCTGGGACAGGTGCCGGAATTCGCCTTGAATTTCGACTTGATGCCGGTGGACTTTCTCGCCCGCTTCATCGCCTTCCACGCCAGTCGTTATCAACCGGAACAAGCGGTGTTCAACCTACACAACCCCGAACCCTTGAGCTGGGACAACTACGTGGCGTCCTTCCGCGAAGCGGGCCGCGAATTCGCGATGGTCAGCGTCGCCGACTGGCAACAGCAACTGGGTCGGGTGGACAGCGACAACGCTCTGTTCGGCGTGCTGGGGTTCTACCTCAACGGCTTCGAGGAGGACATCGGCGACATCTCGATGATCGGTCACGACAACGCCCAGGCCGGTGTTCGGCTAATGGGCGCGCACTACCCGCAAAAGTCCCCGGCGCTGCTGCGTCGCGGCTGCGACTACCTCAAAGAAATCAATTTCATCTGACTCAACCCAACGGAGCAAAACCATGAGTACTCTGCAACCCGACACCCTGATCAAAAACCCTCAAGGCTGCCACGTGGTGTCCTCGGTGGACGTGCCCGCCGATGCTGCGCAGGTATGGGCCGTAGTCGGTGACTTTGCCGGCTTCAATCGCTTCATCCCGGCGCTGTCGCACATCGAAATGACCGGTGATGGCGTGTCATCGCTGCGCAAAAAGGTTTTCAAGGACGGCAATCTGGTGGTCGAACAACTCAACTCCCGGGACGACCAGGCACGGCATATGACCTGGACCACTATCTACAACACTCTGGGTGTGGCCAATCTGTGGGCAGCGATGAGCGTTGAACCACTGGATGCGGGCAAGTCCCGAGCCACCTGGAGCATCATTGCCGAACCGGCGCAGGGTGGCGCCGAGGCACTGCCGGGCTTCAAGGACTTCGTACAGGGTTTTGCCGATGATGCGATGAACAATGTGCTGAAGCTGTTTGCGTAAGACGTGAAAAAGCCCGTTGTGGAGAGGTTCCACATCGGGCTTTTCAGTACCCCTGAAACGACAAAACCCCTGTCTGCGTTAGCAGACAGGGGTTTCGGAATTCAATCTTGACGATGACCTACTCTCACATGGGGAAACCCCACACTACCATCGGCGATGCATCGTTTCACTGCTGAGTTCGGGATGGGATCAGGTGGTTCCAACGCTCTATGGTCGTCAAGAAATTCTGTGACCAGCCCGTTAGAAATTTAACGTGCCAGTGAAAACTGGTGACTTCTACTAAAACAAAACCCCTACCTGCATACGCAGATAGGGGTTTCGGAATTTAATCTTGACGATGACCTACTCTCACATGGGGAAACCCCACACTACCATCGGCGATGCATCGTTTCACTGCTGAGTTCGGGATGGGATCAGGTGGTTCCAACGCTCTATGGTCGTCAAGAAATTCGGGTACTGAGTCGCGACCAGATGGTCGCGCTTCAGCAAATTGGGTATGTGACAGCTTGGTGTTTTGTGAGTATCACGAACTTTCGGTTCTTTCGTCTTCACACACCGCAATCTGGCCTTTCGACGCAAATTGCTTGGGTGTTATATGGTCAAGCCTCACGGGCAATTAGTATTGGTTAGCTCAACGCCTCACAGCGCTTACACACCCAACCTATCAACGTCGTAGTCTTCGACGGCCCTTCAGGGGACTCAAGGTCCCAGTGAGATCTCATCTTGAGGCAAGTTTCCCGCTTAGATGCTTTCAGCGGTTATCTTTTCCGAACATAGCTACCCGGCAATGCCACTGGCGTGACAACCGGAACACCAGAGGTTCGTCCACTCCGGTCCTCTCGTACTAGGAGCAGCCCCTCTCAAATCTCAAACGTCCACGGCAGATAGGGACCGAACTGTCTCACGACGTTCTAAACCCAGCTCGCGTACCACTTTAAATGGCGAACAGCCATACCCTTGGGACCGGCTTCAGCCCCAGGATGTGATGAGCCGACATCGAGGTGCCAAACACCGCCGTCGATATGAACTCTTGGGCGGTATCAGCCTGTTATCCCCGGAGTACCTTTTATCCGTTGAGCGATGGCCCTTCCATACAGAACCACCGGATCACTAAGACCTACTTTCGTACCTGCTCGACGTGTCTGTCTCGCAGTCAAGCGCGCTTTTGCCTTTATACTCTACGACCGATTTCCGACCGGTCTGAGCGCACCTTCGTACTCCTCCGTTACTCTTTAGGAGGAGACCGCCCCAGTCAAACTACCCACCATACACTGTCCTCGATCCGGATAACGGACCTGAGTTAGAACCTCAAAGTTGCCAGGGTGGTATTTCAAGGTTGGCTCCACGCGAACTGGCGTCCACGCTTCAAAGCCTCCCACCTATCCTACACAAGCAAATTCAAAGTCCAGTGCAAAGCTATAGTAAAGGTTCACGGGGTCTTTCCGTCTAGCCGCGGATACACTGCATCTTCACAGCGATTTCAATTTCACTGAGTCTCGGGTGGAGACAGCGCCGCCATCGTTACGCCATTCGTGCAGGTCGGAACTTACCCGACAAGGAATTTCGCTACCTTAGGACCGTTATAGTTACGGCCGCCGTTTACCGGGGCTTCGATCAAGAGCTTCGCGTTAGCTAACCCCATCAATTAACCTTCCGGCACCGGGCAGGCGTCACACCCTATACGTCCACTTTCGTGTTTGCAGAGTGCTGTGTTTTTAATAAACAGTCGCAGCGGCCTGGTATCTTCGACCGGCGTGGGCTTACGGAGCAAGTCCTTCACCCTCACCGGCGCACCTTCTCCCGAAGTTACGGTGCCATTTTGCCTAGTTCCTTCACCCGAGTTCTCTCAAGCGCCTTGGTATTCTCTACCCAACCACCTGTGTCGGTTTGGGGTACGGTTCCTGGTTACCTGAAGCTTAGAAGCTTTTCTTGGAAGCATGGCATCAACCACTTCGTGTTCTAAAAGAACACTCGTCATCAGCTCTCGGCCTTAGAATCCCGGATTTACCTAAGATTCCAGCCTACCACCTTAAACTTGGACAACCAACGCCAAGCTGGCCTAGCCTTCTCCGTCCCTCCATCGCAATAACCAGAAGTACAGGAATATTAACCTGTTTTCCATCGACTACGCTTTTCAGCCTCGCCTTAGGGACCGACTAACCCTGCGTCGATTAACGTTGCGCAGGAAACCTTGGTCTTTCGGCGTGGGTGTTTTTCACACCCATTGTCGTTACTCATGTCAGCATTCGCACTTCTGATACCTCCAGCAAGCTTCTCAACTCACCTTCACAGGCTTACAGAACGCTCCTCTACCGCATCACCCGAAGGTGATACCCGTAGCTTCGGTGTATGGTTTGAGCCCCGTTACATCTTCCGCGCAGGCCGACTCGACTAGTGAGCTATTACGCTTTCTTTAAAGGGTGGCTGCTTCTAAGCCAACCTCCTAGCTGTCTAAGCCTTCCCACATCGTTTCCCACTTAACCATAACTTTGGGACCTTAGCTGACGGTCTGGGTTGTTTCCCTTTTCACGACGGACGTTAGCACCCGCCGTGTGTCTCCCATGCTCGGCACTTGTAGGTATTCGGAGTTTGCATCGGTTTGGTAAGTCGGGATGACCCCCTAGCCGAAACAGTGCTCTACCCCCTACAGTGATACATGAGGCGCTACCTAAATAGCTTTCGAGGAGAACCAGCTATCTCCGAGCTTGATTAGCCTTTCACTCCGATCCACAGGTCATCCGCTAACTTTTCAACGGTAGTCGGTTCGGTCCTCCAGTCAGTGTTACCTAACCTTCAACCTGCCCATGGATAGATCGCCCGGTTTCGGGTCTATTCCCAGCGACTAGACGCCCTATTAAGACTCGCTTTCGCTACGCCTCCCCTATTCGGTTAAGCTCGCCACTGAAAATAAGTCGCTGACCCATTATACAAAAGGTACGCAGTCACCCAACAAAGTGGGCTCCCACTGCTTGTACGCATACGGTTTCAGGATCTATTTCACTCCCCTCTCCGGGGTTCTTTTCGCCTTTCCCTCACGGTACTAGTTCACTATCGGTCAGTCAGTAGTATTTAGCCTTGGAGGATGGTCCCCCCATATTCAGACAAAGTTTCTCGTGCTCCGTCCTACTCGATTTCATGACCAAGAGATTTTCGCGTACAGGGCTATCACCCACTATGGCCGCACTTTCCAGAGCGTTCCGCTAATCTCAAAGCCACTTAAGGGCTAGTCCCCGTTCGCTCGCCACTACTAAGGGAATCTCGGTTGATTTCTTTTCCTCAGGGTACTTAGATGTTTCAGTTCCCCTGGTTCGCCTCTTGCACCTATGTATTCAGTACAAGATAACCATCTTATGATGGCTGGGTTCCCCCATTCAGACATCTCCGGATCAAAGTCTGTTTGCCGACTCCCCGAAGCTTTTCGCAGGCTACCACGTCTTTCATCGCCTCTGACTGCCAAGGCATCCACCGTATGCGCTTCTTCACTTGACCATATAACCCCAAGCAATCTGGTTATACTATGAAGACGACATTCGCCGAAAATTCGCAATTACTCACAAATTTTACCTTAGCCTGATCCGTTACCAGTGAAAGTAACGTTCAGTCTATCTTTCTATCACATACCCAAATTTTTAAAGAACGATCTAATCAAAAGACTAGAAATCAATATTCACTCTGGAATATTCATTTCTAAACTCTCAAACGCTTCGAAGCAGTTAATGGTGGAGCCAAACGGGATCGAACCGTTGACCTCCTGCGTGCAAGGCAGGCGCTCTCCCAGCTGAGCTATGGCCCCATACAAAATTGGTGGGTCTGGGCAGATTCGAACTGCCGACCTCACCCTTATCAGGGGTGCGCTCTAACCAACTGAGCTACAGACCCAATTTCGAGCGCGTAACTGTTAGCTTGGAGCTATCAGCTTGGAGCTTAAAGCTGCTTCTATCGTCTTCTTCAATGAATCAAGCAATTCGTGTGGGAACTTATGGAGCAGCTGAGTCGTCGATTAAGGAGGTGATCCAGCCGCAGGTTCCCCTACGGCTACCTTGTTACGACTTCACCCCAGTCATGAATCACACCGTGGTAACCGTCCTCCCGAAGGTTAGACTAGCTACTTCTGGTGCAACCCACTCCCATGGTGTGACGGGCGGTGTGTACAAGGCCCGGGAACGTATTCACCGCGACATTCTGATTCGCGATTACTAGCGATTCCGACTTCACGCAGTCGAGTTGCAGACTGCGATCCGGACTACGATCGGTTTTGTGGGATTAGCTCCACCTCGCGGCTTGGCAACCCTCTGTACCGACCATTGTAGCACGTGTGTAGCCCAGGCCGTAAGGGCCATGATGACTTGACGTCATCCCCACCTTCCTCCGGTTTGTCACCGGCAGTCTCCTTAGAGTGCCCACCATGACGTGCTGGTAACTAAGGACAAGGGTTGCGCTCGTTACGGGACTTAACCCAACATCTCACGACACGAGCTGACGACAGCCATGCAGCACCTGTCTCAATGTTCCCGAAGGCACCAATCCATCTCTGGAAAGTTCATTGGATGTCAAGGCCTGGTAAGGTTCTTCGCGTTGCTTCGAATTAAACCACATGCTCCACCGCTTGTGCGGGCCCCCGTCAATTCATTTGAGTTTTAACCTTGCGGCCGTACTCCCCAGGCGGTCAACTTAATGCGTTAGCTGCGCCACTAAGAGCTCAAGGCTCCCAACGGCTAGTTGACATCGTTTACGGCGTGGACTACCAGGGTATCTAATCCTGTTTGCTCCCCACGCTTTCGCACCTCAGTGTCAGTATCAGTCCAGGTGGTCGCCTTCGCCACTGGTGTTCCTTCCTATATCTACGCATTTCACCGCTACACAGGAAATTCCACCACCCTCTACCATACTCTAGCTTGTCAGTTTTGAATGCAGTTCCCAGGTTGAGCCCGGGGCTTTCACATCCAACTTAACAAACCACCTACGCGCGCTTTACGCCCAGTAATTCCGATTAACGCTTGCACCCTCTGTATTACCGCGGCTGCTGGCACAGAGTTAGCCGGTGCTTATTCTGTCGGTAACGTCAAAACACTAACGTATTAGGTTAATGCCCTTCCTCCCAACTTAAAGTGCTTTACAATCCGAAGACCTTCTTCACACACGCGGCATGGCTGGATCAGGCTTTCGCCCATTGTCCAATATTCCCCACTGCTGCCTCCCGTAGGAGTCTGGACCGTGTCTCAGTTCCAGTGTGACTGATCATCCTCTCAGACCAGTTACGGATCGTCGCCTTGGTGAGCCATTACCTCACCAACTAGCTAATCCGACCTAGGCTCATCTGATAGCGCAAGGCCCGAAGGTCCCCTGCTTTCTCCCGTAGGACGTATGCGGTATTAGCGTTCCTTTCGAAACGTTGTCCCCCACTACCAGGCAGATTCCTAGGCATTACTCACCCGTCCGCCGCTGAATTCAGGAGCAAGCTCCTGTCATCCGCTCGACTTGCATGTGTTAGGCCTGCCGCCAGCGTTCAATCTGAGCCATGATCAAACTCTTCAGTTCAAACATCTTTGGGTTTTGAGAAAACCCTAAACTTGGCTCAGCAATCGTTGGTTACATCTTTGATTTCTCGCGGAGTAACTTGTGATGCTGATAATCTGTTGACTAGCAGTCTGACTCCACAAGCACCCACACGAATTGCTTGATTCAGTTG
The DNA here is from genome assembly GCF_057839025.1 of Pseudomonas sp. KH_046_1. Classification (NCBI taxonomy): domain Bacteria; kingdom Pseudomonadati; phylum Pseudomonadota; class Gammaproteobacteria; order Pseudomonadales; family Pseudomonadaceae; genus Pseudomonas; species Pseudomonas sp. KH_046_1. The sequence continues at coordinate 110,975 of NZ_CM174481.1, read as the reverse complement.
TTAAAGAGCGGTTGGTTAAGATCTTTCGTCTCAACCGAGGCGCGCATTCTACAGCAGCCTCATTTGCTGTCAAGTGGTATTTTTCAGAAGTTTTCCAAGTTTCCTTTTCAACTTCAACCACTTGCGCTTCAGATCTCTCATCAGCGGGAGGCGAATTCTACAGCGTTACACGCTGCTGTCAACACCTCTTTTTCAACCCCCTTTCGGCTTCGATGAACTGAAGCAACCTGCTGCCGAAACCTGCGTAACTCATTGTTTACCAAGGAGTTTTCCGTTTCGACTGCGCCGGAAGTGGGGCGAATTATAGACTTCTAAAATCTGCCGTCAAGCACTGATTTAGGTTTTCTATCAACAAGTTGCAGAAAGCACCAAAACCACTCAAAGGAAGCCTATATAGAGGAGCCGAAACACCCCTCTATATAGAAGAGACCTATCAGAGAACGCCCGAAGCCTTCAATGCGGACACCGCCCCGGCATCCAGGCCCAAAACCCGCTGCAAAACTTCCAGCGTGTGCTCACCCAGCAGAGGAGGTGCAAAACGGTACTCCACCGGCGTTTCCGACAGTCGAATCGGGCTCGCCACCTGAGGCACCATCCCAGCCAGCGCATGCGGCAGCTCGATAGCCAACCCACGCGCCTTCACCTGAGGGTCGGCAAACATCTGCGCCACGTCATTGATAGGCCCGCACGGCACGCCAGCCTGTTCCAGCTGCGCCACCCACTCAGCGGTCGTCTTGAACACCGTTGCCTGGCGGATCAGCGGAATCAGTACTGCCCTGTTTGCCACCCGCAGCTTGTTGGTCGCAAAACGTGGATCGTCCGCCCACTGCGGCTGCCCGGCCACTTCCGCGAACTTGCGGAACTGCCCATCGTTCCCGACGGTAAGGATGAAATCGCCATCAGCCGTAGGAAAATCCTGATAGGGCACGATGTTCGGATGAGCATTACCCAGGCGTTTAGGCGCATTGCCTGTCGTCAGATAGTTCATTGCCTGGTTGGCCAGACAAGCCACCTGCACGTCCAGCAGAGCCATATCGATATGCTGACCACCGCCGTCGTGGTCCCGATGCGCAAGCGCAGCCAGGATCGCAACAGTCGAATACAGCCCGGTCAGGATGTCCGTCAGCGCTACGCCAACCTTCACCGGCCCCGCGCCTTCTTCGCCTTCAGGTCGCCCCGTCAGGCTCATGAGGCCGCCCAGCCCCTGGATCATGAAGTCATAACCCGCACGCTTGGCATAAGGACCGGTCTGGCCGAACCCGGTGATCGAGCAATAGATCAGATCCGGATTGATCGCCTTCAGCGACTCATAGTCCAGGCCATAAGCCGCCAGACCGCCGACCTTGAAGTTCTCGATCAGGATGTCCGACCTGGCCGCCAGATCACGCACCAGCTTCTGCCCTTCAGGGCGAGTGAAGTCGATGGTGACCGATTGCTTGTTGCGATTGGCCGACAAGTAATAGGCGGCCTCACTGGTGTTCTCGCCATAAGCGTCTTTAAGGAACGGCGGCCCCCAGGCGCGCGTGTCATCGCCGTTACCCGGACGCTCGACCTTGATCACTTCCGCGCCAAGGTCGGCCAGGATCTGCCCGGCCCAAGGCCCGGCCAGCACCCGCGATAAATCCAGTACCCGTAGATGCGATAGCGCGCCCATGGACGTTCTCCTTAATAGAACGCCTGGAGGCCGGTTTGCGCACGACCGAGGATCAGTGCATGGACGTCGTGCGTACCTTCATAGGTGTTCACCACTTCCAGGTTGACCAGGTGACGCGCGACACCGAATTCATCGGAGATGCCGTTGCCGCCCAACATATCGCGAGCCATGCGCGCGATGTCCAGGGACTTGCCGCAAGAGTTGCGCTTCATCATCGAGGTAATTTCGACTGCAGCGGTCCCTTCGTCCTTCATACGACCCAGACGCAGGCAGCCTTGCAGCGCCATGGTGATTTCAGTCTGCATGTCGGCCAGCTTCTTCTGGATCAACTGAGTGGCGGCCAGCGGGCGACCGAACTGTTGACGATCCAGGGTGTACTGGCGAGCGGTGTGCCAGCAGAACTCGGCTGCACCCAGCGCACCCCAGGAGATGCCGTAACGTGCCGAGTTGAGGCAAGTGAAAGGACCTTTCAGGCCACGGACATCCGGGAAAATGTTCTCTTCCGGCACGAACACGTTGTCCATCACGATTTCACCGGTGATCGATGCCCGCAGGCCCACCTTGCCGTGAATCGCCGGAGCGCTCAGGCCTTTCCAGCCTTTCTCCAGAACGAAGCCGCGAATGTCACCGGCATCGTCCTTGGCCCAGACCACGAACACATCGGCGATCGGGCTGTTGGTAATCCACATCTTGCTGCCGGTGAGGCTGTAGCCGCCTTCCACTTTGCGTGCACGACTGATCATCGCGCCCGGGTCGGAGCCGTGGTTAGGCTCGGTCAGGCCGAAGCAGCCGATCCACTCGCCCGACGCCAGTTTCGGCAGGTACTTCTGCTTCTGCGCTTCGGTACCGAATTCATTGATTGGCACCATCACCAGCGAGGACTGCACGCTCATCATCGAGCGATAGCCGGAGTCGATGCGCTCGACTTCACGGGCGATCAGGCCGTAGCTGACATAGTTCAGGCCGCTGCCACCGTACTGCTCGGGGATGGTTGCGCCCAACAGGCCGATCTCGCCCATTTCGCGGAAGATCGCCGGATCGGTCTTCTCATGGCGGAAAGCTTCAAGAATGCGCGGCGCAAGGCTCTGCTGAGCAAACTGCGCAGCCGTGTCGCGAATCATGCGTTCTTCTTCAGTGAGCTGTTGATCCAGCAGCAGGGGATCGATCCAGTTGAAGCTAGCTTTACCGCCCATGAGTGTGTCCTCTCGAATCGGGTCAAATAACGTGGACTGATCCTAGGCCCGGATCGACGCTACGGCAAACGAGGATTTTGCATACTGTTGTGCTAATTTCTCACTCCGAAACGTCGCGAAAGAGCATTTATGCGATGTATTAGTGAGGTTGACGTACATGCGCAGAAAGATACCCAGCACCACCGCCCTGATCAGCTTCGAGGCCGCGGCGCGCCACGAGAGCTTCACCAAGGCCGCCCAGGAACTTTCGCTGACCCAAGGGGCGATTTGCCGACAGATCGCCAGCCTTGAAGAGTTCCTCAGCGTGGAACTCTTCCGACGCTCGCGGCGCGGGGTCAAGCTGACGGAAGCTGGTCTCTCCTACAGCCGTCGAGTGGCTACCCAACTCGATGCGGTTGAGCGCGACACCCTGTCCGTGATGGGCCAGCAGGGCACCAACGTGATCGAGTTGGCCGTGGTTCCGACATTCGGCACCCAATGGCTGCTGCCGCGACTCAAGGACTTCCAGCAAAAGCACCCGGAGGTGACGGTCAACCTGACCAACCGCACGCGGCCGTTCCTGTTCGCCGACACTGATTTTGATGCCGCCATCTACTTCGGTGACGCGGATTGGTCGGGTACAGAATCCCACAGGCTGATGGGTGAAAATCCGATGCCCGTTTGCAGCCCCAACCTGCTCGGAAACAAAACCAGTCTGACGCCCGGCGAAATCGCCGACTTACCTCTCCTGCAACAAACCACCCGCCCCTATGCCTGGCGCCAATGGTTCGACTCCCAACACCTGAATGTCCCACGAGACATGACAGGCCCCCGCTACGAGCTATTCTCCATGCTCGCCCAAGCGGCCATGCACGACATGGGCATTGCCCTGATTCCGCCGTTCCTGATTCAAAGGGAGTTGAAAGAGAAACGCCTGGTGATCGCCAACCCGCAAGCACTGTCCAGCATCAAGGCTTACTACCTGATGATTCCTGAGCGGAAGGTCGAATCCGCGTCTTTAAGGGCATTTCGTGACTGGCTGGTAAATCAGGCGCACAGCTACAGCCTAGAGGGGTAAAGGCTCTTCATGATTACTTGACCTCGTAGTCAGCAAAGTAAAAGCCCTACAGATATACGTATTTGTCGCATACCAGCAAACTGTATCGAAAAGTCGTACAAACGTCCCACAAGCGCCTGACAACGCGGCTTTGCGCCACTATTTCGAGGCGATGCCGCATCATTCATACGGCCGATGTGTAAATTCTTCAATTTCGGCCAGAATCCTTGAAAAGCACGGTCTGCAAGGGATTGAGCCGGTTGGTTGCGACATTCGGTCACGGGGTGACTTGTAGTTAATTTTCCGTCACCCGTCATAATCCCTTGAAGGGCACAAAGTTCGCCTGCAAAATGCCGCGCCCCGCCCTGATTTGGCGGGATCGTGCTGATCGGCCGCCCCAGCCGCACCATCCGTAGTGCATGGGTTTACTCTATAAGATCACGCAGGAGATTTGACGTGCACATTGGTGTTCCTCTCGAAACCCAGACCGGTGAAACACGGGTTGCTGCAACCCCGGAAACCATCAAGAAGCTGATCGGCCAGGGCCATAAGGTCACTGTACAAAGCGGCGCCGGTATTAATGCCAGCGTTGTCGACAGTGCCTATGAAGCGGCAGGCGCAAGCATTGGCAGCGCCAACGATGCGTTTGGTGCAGAGCTGATTCTCAAAGTCGTCGCCCCCAGCGACAGTGAGCTCGCACTGATCAAGAGCGGCACCATAGTGGTGGGCATGCTCAATCCGTTCAGCAATGAAACCATCGCCAAGCTGGCCGAATGCGGGATTACCGCCTTTGCCCTGGAAGCCGCGCCTCGTACCTCCCGCGCTCAGAGCCTGGACGTACTGTCGTCGCAAGCCAACATCGCCGGTTACAAGGCTGTGTTGCTGGCCGCTCACTACTATCCGCGCTTCATGCCGATGCTGATGACCGCTGCGGGCACTGTGAAAGCGGCGCGCGTGCTAATCCTCGGTGCCGGCGTGGCCGGTTTGCAGGCCATCGCTACCGCGAAACGCCTGGGGGCGGTGATCGAAGCGTCTGACGTGCGTCCTGCGGTAAAAGAGCAGATCGAATCCCTCGGCGCCAAGTTCGTCGACGTGCCTTACGAGACCGACGAAGAGCGTGAATGCGCCGTCGGTGTCGGCGGTTACGCCCGTCCGATGCCGGCCAGCTGGATGCAGCGCCAGGCCGCCGCCGTGCACGAACGCGCCAAGCAGGCTGACATCGTTATCACCACCGCGCTGATTCCCGGCCGCAAGGCACCAACCCTGTTGAGTGCGCAAACCGTGGCCCAGATGAAACCGGGTTCGGTGGTCATCGATCTCGCGGCAGCCCAGGGCGGCAACTGCCCGCTGACCGTGGCCGATCAGGTGGTTATCGAAAATGGCGTGACCATCGTTGGCCCGACCAACCTGGCCAGCGCCGTGGCGGCTGACGCTTCGGCGCTGTACGCACGCAACCTGCTGGACTTCATGAAACTGTTGTTCGATAAAGAAGGACAACTGGTGATCAACCTTGAAGACGATATCGTCGCCGCGTGCCTGATGTGCCGCGACGGCCAGATCGTGCGCAAGAACGGCTGAGGATAAAAACAATGGAAGACATGCTGATCTCTGACGGTATCTACAACCTGATCATCTTCGTGCTGGCTATCTATGTCGGGTACCACGTGGTCTGGAACGTTACCCCTGCACTGCACACGCCACTGATGGCCGTGACCAACGCCATCTCGGCCATCGTGATCGTCGGTGCCATGCTCGCCGCCGCCCTCACCGTGACCCCGCTGGGCAAGACCATGGGCACCCTGGCCGTGGCCCTGGCCGCGGTCAACGTGTTTGGTGGCTTCCTGGTGACCCGGCGCATGCTGGAAATGTTCAAGAAAAAAGCGGCTCCGGCAAAAGCTCCGGCAGCCAAAGCCGCAGCAGCCAAGGCTGAGGTGCAGCAAGCATGAGCATGAACCTGGTTACTTCCCTGTATTTGATCGCCTCGGTCTGCTTCATCCAGGCGCTCAAGGGTCTCTCGCACCCCACCACCTCGCGTCGCGGCAACCTGTTCGGCATGCTCGGCATGGGCCTGGCGATCCTCACCACGGTCGGCCTGATCTACAAGCTCGGTACCGATCTGGCGCAAGACGGTATCGTCTACGTGATCGTCGGCCTGCTGATCGGCGGCACCGCCGGTTCGATCATGGCCAAACGCGTTGAAATGACCAAGATGCCCGAACTGGTCGCCTTCATGCACAGCATGATCGGCCTGGCAGCGGTGTTCATCGCCGTGGCTGCCGTGGTCGAGCCGCAGTCGCTGGGCATCGTCAAGCAACTCGGTGACGCGATCCCGGCCGGTAACCGCCTGGAACTGTTCCTCGGTGCCGCCATCGGTGCAATCACCTTCTCTGGCTCTGTCATTGCCTTCGGCAAGCTGTCCGGCAAGTACAAGTTCCGCCTGTTCCAGGGTGCACCGGTACAGTTCAGTGGCCAGCACAAGCTGAACCTGCTGCTGGGCCTGGCCACACTGGGCCTGGGCGTGACCTTCATGCTCACCGGTGACTACACCGCTTTCGCCGTGATGCTGGCCCTGGCCTTCGTGCTCGGCGTGCTGATCATCATCCCGATCGGTGGCGCGGACATGCCAGTGGTCGTGTCGATGCTCAACAGCTACTCCGGCTGGGCAGCGGCGGGTATCGGCTTCTCGCTGAACAACTCGATGCTGATCATCGCCGGCTCGCTGGTGGGCTCAAGCGGCGCAATCCTCTCGTACATCATGTGCAAGGCGATGAACCGCTCCTTCTTTAACGTACTGCTCGGCGGTTTCGGCAATACGGCGGATGCGGCCGGCCCGGCGGGTTCGAAAGAAGCCCGTCCGGTAAAATCCGGTTCGGCTGACGACGCGACCTTTCTGCTGACCAACGCCGACACCGTGATCATCGTGCCGGGCTATGGCCTGGCGGTAGCGCGGGCACAGCATGCGCTGAAGGAGCTGACCGAGAAGCTGACCCACCGCGGCGTGACCGTGAAGTATGCGATCCACCCGGTTGCCGGTCGTATGCCCGGCCACATGAACGTGCTGCTGGCCGAGGCCGAAGTGCCTTACGACCAGGTGTTCGAGATGGACGACATCAACTCCGAGTTCGGCCAGGCCGACGTGGTGCTGGTGCTGGGCGCCAACGACGTGGTCAACCCGGCCGCGAAGAACGATCCGAAATCGCCGATTGCCGGCATGCCGATCCTCGAAGCGTTCAAGGCCAAGACCATCATCGTCAACAAGCGCTCGATGGCCAGCGGCTACGCCGGCCTGGACAACGAACTGTTCTACCTGGACAAAACCATGATGGTCTTCGGCGACGCTAAAAAGGTCATCGAAGACATGGTCAAAGCCGTCGACTAACCCTCTGCGGCACACGGAACGCCCCGACTCGTCGGGGCGTTTTTGTTTGCGCAAATCGTCGGACAAACTATCCTTTTGTTACCGATCCGGTAACGGTGTTTTGCTTGAAAGGCCCGGAATAGACGCCTCGATTGCGACCTTGGTAGCGGGACAGAAGCTGGCGCAATTCACTAGACTGCACGTCCTGCTACCTGTTGCCCGAGATAACAATCCATGTACCGTGACCGTATTCGCCTGCCTTCGTTGTTGGACAAAGTGATGAGCGCTGCCGACGCTGCCGCTCTGATTGAGGACGGCATGACCGTCGGCATGAGTGGCTTTACTCGCGCAGGCGAAGCCAAGGCCGTCCCCCAGGCGCTGGCCGAGCGTGCCAAGGTCACGCCGCTGAAGATCAGCCTGATGACCGGCGCAAGCCTGGGCAACGACCTCGACAAGCAGTTGACCGAAGCCGGTGTGTTGTCGCGACGCATGCCGTTCCAGGTCGACAGCACCCTGCGCAAGGCGATCAATGCCGGCGAGGTCATGTTCATCGACCAGCACTTGTCGGAAACCGTGGAGCAATTGCGCAACCAGCAATTGAAACTGCCGGACATTGCCGTGATTGAAGCCGTAGCGATCACCGAGCAAGGGCATATCGTGCCAACCACCTCGGTCGGCAACTCGGCCAGCTTCGCGATTTTCGCCAAGCACGTGATCGTCGAGATCAACATGGCGCACAACCCGAACCTCGAAGGTCTGCACGACATCTATATTCCGACCTACCGTCCGACCCGCACGCCGATTCCGCTGGTCAAGGTCGACGACCGCATTGGCAGCACCGCCATCCCGATTCCAGCGGAAAAAATCGTCGCCATCGTGGTCACCAACCAGGCTGACTCACCCTCCACTGTGTTGGCGCCGGACGCCGAGACTCAAGCCATTGCCGACCACCTGATCGACTTCTTCAAACAGGAAGTGGCAGCCGGGCGCATGACCAACAAGCTCGGCCCGCTACAAGCCGGCATCGGCACCATCGCCAACTCGGTGATGTGTGGCCTGATCGACTCGCCGTTCGAAGACCTGACGATGTATTCCGAGGTGCTGCAGGACTCGACCTTCGACCTGATCGATGCGGGCAAGCTGAGTTTTGCTTCGGGCAGTTCGATCACCCTGTCGAGCCGCCGCAATGCCGACGTGTTCGGCAATCTGGAGCGCTACAAAGACAAACTGGTTCTGCGCCCGCAGGAGATTTCCAACCACCCTGAAGTCGTGCGCCGCCTTGGCATCATCGGCATCAACACGGCACTGGAGTTCGACATCTATGGCAACGTCAACTCCACTCACGTCTGCGGCACGCGGATGATGAACGGCATCGGTGGCTCGGGTGACTTCGCGCGCAACGCGCACTTGTCCGTGTTCGTGACCAAGTCGATCGCCAAGGGCGGTGCGATCTCCAGCGTGGTGCCGATGGTCAGCCATGTTGACCACACCGAACATGACGTCGACATCCTCGTGACCGAAGTGGGCCTGGCAGACTTGCGCGGCCTGGCGCCTCGGGAGCGTGCCCGGGTCATCATCGACAAGTGCGTGCACCCGGATTACCGCCAGGCGCTGAATGATTACTTCACCGCCGCGTGCGCCATCGGCGGGCACACCCCGCACATCCTGCGTGACGCCCTGAGCTGGCACATCAACCTGGAAGAAACCGGGCAAATGCTGAAGAAGTAATTGGTACAGATAGCAGCTGGCGCAAACACAGTTTCGTCAGCTTGCTCTTGCCTCCTCGGAATATGAAAAAACTGTACTGCTGTACTGGTCATTTCTGAGGGATAATTCCTACCTTACTGAGCAAAAACAGCATTTTCGCACCTTAATAGTGCGCATAGGTACAGTTGCCTCAATTTCGACCAGTACACCCCCTATAAACAGTTAACTGAGCTCTCACAATACAGATGAACTGTATCTACAGAGACTAGGCAAACGAGAGGATCATGGGCACCAGTTAAACCACTACCTAATCCCGCCATAAGCGGAAGGATGACCACCATGGAACGTACACTCAGTTCCGATCTGTTCTTCGAAGACACTGCTGCAAAAACCCAGGCTTCCCTGCCTCTGCGCGTTATCGCCAACCTGATGCTGTGGCAGCGCCGCATCACCAGCCGCCATCAACTGGCTCGTCTGGATTCGCGTCTGCTGGCTGACGCCGGGATTAGCGAAGCACAACGCTACGAAGAGCTGAGCAAGCCGTTCTGGCGCTAAGTTAGCGTCGCTGGCTCTGACCTGAAGGGTCCACCGCCAGCAACCCGAATTGAAAAAACAAGACCCGTCGTGGGAAACCACGACGGGTTTTGTCGTTTCAGGGGAAGAAAGAAAAAAGCAGTACAGTTTAAATAAAATTAAATTACACCTGAACAGTTAATCCGCCAGATTTGATACAGTCTGGAAACTTCGCCAGATCAACACGATCAGACTGTCGCGGCGTCACGCACAGACAGCTAATATCAATCAGAATCTGGCGGGCTACGAGCGTCTGACTCAGCAGACACTGCGCCATCTTCCAATCGGCTTACCCTAGGAGTTACACCATGTCCCGACTTCGCCTGCTCAGCGCTGCAGCCCTGCTTGCCGTGGCTGCCAATTCCCACGCCACCAGCTTTATCGTGACCACCGACGCAGTCGTTGGGGCACTCAAATCCAGTTCCGATGCGACGTCCAACATCACGTCTTCGTTCAAAGATGACAAGATCGTGCTCGCAGCGCGTGACGACGCCGCCAGCTTCGTTGCCAGCGAAGGCTCCATCCGCGGGGTGAAACTGGAAAGCGCGCTCGACCATATTCGTCATCAGGTACCCCAGTTGAACGCAACCGATACACAACTGGCGCAGGCGATCCTGACGATCTGATCGACTGTTCTGGCCGGGGACACGCTCGACGTGTCCCATTATTTCCGTGCTGGCTCTGGAATGGGCCTTGCGCTAGCCTTGGGACTCACTTTTAACTGTCGAGTCTCATGCGTTTTCTTGCAAATCTGTTGATCACTCCAGTCATGATTACTGCCGCCTGTTCAGGCTCAGCCCACGCTTACGACGCCTTTAACCTGTCAACCCAAGGGATCGTGGCCAGTGGATATGCCACAAGCATGGTGACCTCCGCCCCCTTCGACCATAAACTGCTGCTCGCGGCCCAGGATGACGCCGCGGCATTCATTGCCAGTGACGGCCAACTAAGAGGCGCACGACTGGAGTCGGCCCTGCGCTATCTGCGCCGAACCCAGGCAAAACTTCATGCCAGCGACCTTGAACTGGCACAAGCAATTCTCGTCCAATAGTTATCCCTGTTTTTTCTGGAGTCATTCCATGCGTAACCCGCTGATTGCTGCCACCTTAGGCCTGCTGCTGTTGGCCGATGTGGCCCAGGCACATACTCTGGTTGCCACCAGTAATATTCTGATCCGTGCTACCCAGCGCACCCTCGATTTCACCTCCGACACCACCACGTCCATTCGGGATTCGAAAATCGTGCGCGAAGCCCAGGACGACGCCGCCAGTTTCGTTGCCAGCAATGGCGACATTCGTGGCGCTCACCTGGAATCCGCCTTCGATTTGCTGCGCACCCGCGTGCCGGAAGCTCGTGACGCCAGTGACCAGGATCTCGCCGAAGCCATCCTCGCACTGTGAAGTGTCCAGGTGCCTGGCTGCTGGCCGGGGCCCTGTTGCTGCTCGGCAACACGGCCCACGCTGGCCTTCAATTACAGCTCAAGACCGAAGGTCTGACTCCCGCGCAACAGCAAGCCAGCCAGGCGTTGCTCGATGAAGCCATGCAGGCACTGCCGCCACGCTTTGTCGAGCAACTCGATCGACGCATCGATGTCGGCTGGACCGATGACATGCCGAGAAATGCCTACGGTCAGGCGACACTGGTGTCCGAACTCGATCTGAACCGCAACCTGCTGGCCGGCCTCACCGATGGCAGCGCCGCGACCAAAAAGACCCAGCGCCCCCATGGCACCGTGCGCCGGGAAATGCTGGCCACGGTGTTGCACGAGCTGACTCACATCTACGATCGCTCACGCCTGTGGCCAAAGGCGGAGCGCACTCTGATTCAACGCTGTACCCGCCAAGACAGCAGCTCAGGGCTGGTCGGCATCCCCGACCAATGCCGCGGCCAGACCGGCCGCCGCTTTACCCTCAGCGATGATCCACGCCTGCTCGACCTCGCCGGCTGGCCGCAATACGTCGGCCGTCGTGGCGAGCGCGAACAGTACAACCGGCAGATCGCGCGCAGCCCGGACATCTACGAGACGAGCAGCCCCAAGGAGTTCGTCGCAGTCAATATGGAGTACTTCCTGCTCGATCCGAGCTACGCCTGCCGTCGTCCCGCACTGTACCGCTACTACAAAGAGCACTTTGGCTGGGCGCCCGCGGCCAAAAACGCTTGCGGAAAAACCGTCGCCTTCCTCAATGCCGGCAGTGATTTCGCCAAAACACCACTGGGACAGGTCGATCCGGAACGGGTTTACGCCATCGACTACCTGCTGGCCGAGGCTAACCAGAACTTGTTCAGCTACTGGGGTCACAGCATGTTGCGCCTGGTCATTTGTGCACCGGGCCGACCTCGCGGACCGGATTGCCGACTGGACCTGGACCAGCATCTGGTGCTGTCGTACCGCGCATTTGTCGGTGATGTGCAGATGTCGAGCTGGAATGGGCTGGTCGGTAAGTACCCATCGCGCCTGTTTGTCCTGCCGCTTTCCCAGGTAATCGACGAATACACCAAGACCGAGTTGCGCAGCCTGGCCTCAGTACCACTGAACCTGTCGCGCCGCGAGATCGAAGATGTGGTGGAGCACGCCGCCGAAATGCACTGGAGCTACGACGGCAATTACTTCTTCCTGTCCAATAACTGTGCGGTAGAGGGACTGAAACTGCTGCGTAGCAGCACTAACAACCCGCAACTGGTGGGTCTGGACAACATCATGCCCAACGGCATGCTCGAAGTGCTCAAGGGTCGTGGTCTGGCCGATACCAGCGTGCTGGATGATCCTCGCGAAGCACTGCGCCTGGGTTATCGCTTCGACTCCTTCCGTGATCGCTATCAAGCGATGTTCGAAGTGTTGAAAAAGCAGATGCCGATCAAACAGGAAACTGTCGAAGAGTGGCTGGATTTGAAAGCCGCAGAGCGGCGACAATGGTTCGAACAGGCTGATTTGCGTACTAGCGCAGCATTGCTGCTGCTGGAACAGGCGAGTTTCCGTCGACAGATGTTGCTGGCCCAGGACGAAGTGAAGCAGCGCTATCTGGGCGCTCGGGAGCTGAAAAACGGCGGTATGGACAAAGCCAACGAGACGCTGAAGCAGATTCTCGCCAACAGCGGCTTCCTCAGCCGCCCGGCAGAGCTGCTGGGGACCGCGGGTTACGGGTTGCCACAACCGAACGAGTGGGAGCATCTGGAAGCGGAAAGCAGCCAGCGCCAGAAGCAGCTCCTGGCGCTGTCCGGGGATCTGGACAAGGAGGTGAGGGCGTTGCTTGAACCGGGCCGCGCCGCCGAGATGGCCGCCAACGAGGCCAACGTGAAGCAGATTGGTGAACACCTGCGCAAACTGCACAAGGCATCAGGCGGGATAGAGTTACCTTGATACCGCAACCTTGTGGGAGCGAGCTCGCTCCCACAAGGTTTACAGCGTTCAGGAGCTTTACCTTCAGCTGACGCGGGCCTTACGCACGCCTTCGGCCAACGCCGAGCACAGGCTCAGCACGCCATCCACGGCTTGTTCCGGGGAGGTGGCATTGGCGATGTGATCGATCAACGCCGAGCCCACCACAACACCATCGGCCAGACGTGCAATGGACGCCGCCTGTTCCGGAGTCCGGATACCGAAACCGATGCTGATCGGCAGGTCGGTATGACGGCGCAGACGGGCGACCGCTTCTTCGACGTGTTCCAGCGTGGCAGCACCGGCGCCGGTCACACCGGCCACCGAGACGTAGTAGACGAAGCCGGAGCTGCCGTTGAGAACGGTCGGCAGGCGCACATCGTCGGTGGTTGGCGTGGTCAGGCGAATGAAGTCCAGGCCCGCGGCCTGCGCCGGGTCGCACAGCTCGCCGTTATGCTCGGGCGGCAGGTCGACCACGATCAGGCCGTCAACACCGGCCTCCTTGGCTTCGGCGATGAAGCGCGGTACGCCGTACATGTGGATCGGGTTGAAGTAACCCATCAGCACCAGCGGCGTTTCGTTGTTGTCCTGGCGGAACTCGCGAACCATTTGCAGGGTTTTCGCCAGATTCTGCTTGGCACCCAACGCACGGATGTTGGCGAGCTGGATTGCCGGGCCATCAGCCATCGGGTCGGTGAAGGGCATGCCCAACTCGATCACGTCGGCGCCGGCCGCCGGCAAACCCTTGAGGATGGCCAGGGAGGTGTCATAGCCCGGGTCGCCAGCGGTCACGAAGGTCACCAGGGCGGCGCGGTTCTGTTCCTTGAGTTCGGCAAAACGCGTTTGCAGGCGGCTCATCAGTGTTTCTCCTGCTTTGATTGTTCCATGTGGTGCATCACGGTCTGCATGTCTTTGTCGCCACGACCGGACAGGTTGACCACCATCAGGTGATCTTTTGGCAAGGTCGGTGCGCGCTTGAATACTTCAGCCAGGGCGTGGGCGCTTTCCAGGGCAGGGATGATCCCTTCCAGGCGGCAGCACTGGTGGAACGCAGCGAGGGCTTCGTCGTCGGTCACCGAGGTGTACTGAACGCGGCCGATGTCATGCAACCATGCGTGTTCCGGACCAATGCCCGGGTAGTCCAGGCCAGCGGAGATCGAGTGGGCGTCGATGATCTGGCCATCGTCGTCCTGCAGCAGGAAAGTACGATTGCCGTGCAGGACGCCTGGAACGCCACCATTCAGGCTGGCCGCATGCTTGCCGGTCTCGATGCCGTAGCCGGCGGCTTCGACGCCGATGATCTCGACACTCTTGTCGTCGAGGAACGGGTGGAACAGGCCCATGGCGTTGGAACCACCGCCGATGCACGCCACCAGGCTGTCGGGCAGGCGACCTTCCTGGGCTTGCAGCTGTTCGCGGGTTTCCTTGCCGATCACGGCCTGGAAGTCGCGAACCATTGCCGGGTAAGGGTGCGGACCGGCCACGGTGCCGATCAGGTAGAAAGTGCTGTCGACGTTGGTCACCCAGTCACGCAGGGCTTCGTTCATCGCGTCTTTCAGCGTGCCGGTACCGGCTACCACCGGGATCACTTCGGCACCCAGCAGCTTCATGCGGAACACGTTGGCCTGCTGACGCTCGATGTCAGTGGTGCCCATGTAGATCACGCAATCCAGACCGAAACGCGCGGCGACGGTGGCCGTGGCCACACCGTGCATGCCGGCGCCGGTCTCGGCGATGATGCGCTTTTTGCCCATGCGCCGCGCCAGCAGGATCTGGCCGATGCAGTTGTTGATCTTGTGCGCGCCGGTGTGGTTCAGCTCTTCACGCTTGAGGTAGATCTTCGCGCCGCCACAGAACTCGGTCAGACGCTCGGCGAAGTACAGTGGGCTTGGACGCCCGACGTAGTCGCGCTGGAAGTAGGCCAGTTCTTCCTTGAATGCAGGATCTTCCTTGGCCAACTCGTATTCGCGGGCCAGGTCGAGGATCAACGGCATCAGGGTTTCGGCAACATAACGGCCGCCGAACGCGCCAAACAGGCCGTTGGCATCAGGGCCGTTGCGCAGATTAGTCTGGGTCATGGGGCGCTCCAGTTGAATGCGTGAAGTGATGCATAAAGAGATAGTGGGCTTCACTCTACCCCTGACGCCCCGACCTGAAAACCGATAAGATCGCCACAACCTGTCAGGAAAACTCACAGATCAAATGAGCCATGACCTTCCTCCGCTGAACGCACTTCGAGCCTTCGAAGCCACTGCCCGCCTGAACAGCGTCAGTCAGGCGGCCGAACAGTTGCACGTTACCCACGGTGCGGTCAGCCGGCAACTCAAGGTGCTTGAAGAGCACCTCGGCGTAAGCCTGTTCATCAAGGACGGTCGCGGCCTGAAACTCACAGATGCCGGATTACGCCTGCGTGACGCCAGCAGCGAAGCCTTCGAGCGCCTGCGCAGCGTTTGCGCCGAACTCACACAAAGCACAGCCGATGCGCCATTCGTGCTCGGTTGCTCGGGAAGCCTGCTGGCGCGCTGGTTTATCCCGCGATTGGGGCGGCTCAATGCCGACCTGCCGGACTTGCGCCTGCACCTGTCGGCCGGAGAAGGCGATCTCGATCCGCGAAGACCGGGGCTGGATGCCTTGCTGGTATTTGCCGAGCCACCCTGGCCGGCGGACATGCAGGTTTTTGAGCTCGCCAGCGAACGCATCGGCCCGGTCATGAGCCCGCGGTTCGTCGGCTATGAACGGCTCAAGCAGGCGCCGGAAACCGCGCTGCTGAGCGAACCCTTGCTGCACACCACCTCACGCCCGCA
Organism: Pseudomonas sp. KH_046_1; assembly: GCF_057839025.1. Classification (NCBI taxonomy): domain Bacteria; kingdom Pseudomonadati; phylum Pseudomonadota; class Gammaproteobacteria; order Pseudomonadales; family Pseudomonadaceae; genus Pseudomonas; species Pseudomonas sp. KH_046_1. Next base: position 95,274 of record NZ_CM174481.1, on the reverse strand, counting down.
AGCCTGGCCGAACTGGGCGCAACCACGCGGCCTCGACGCCAGGGCGCTGAAGTACGGTCAGGGATTTGAACATTTGTATTATTTGCTGGAAGCCGCCGTCGCAGGTCTGGGCGTGGCGATTGCCCCCGAACCCTTGGTGACGGAGGACTTGAAGGCCGGCCGCCTGGTTGCGCCTTGGGGCTTCAGTGAAACCCCGGCACAACTGGCGTTGTGGCTACCCAAGCGCGCCGCGGACGGGCGCGCCCGACAACTGGCGCAGTGGCTCAAGAACGAACTGCGTCGCGCGGATTAATCACGCTTGCACAACAGATAAGCGGCCAGCAGGCCCAATGCACCCACGGCGACACCGGCTGTTGTCCAGGGGTGTTCCTGGGCGTAGTCGCGGGTGGCAATCCCGGTTTCGCGGGTTTTGACCTTGACCTCCTCATAAGCATCGGCAAGCAGATGGCGCGAGTGCTTCAAGGCATTCTCGGCGTTGCTTTTCAGGGTATTGAGGGTTTTACGCGACTCGTCCGAGGCGTCGCCCTTCAGGCTTTCCAAAGACTTGAGCAGACTCTCGATCTCGGCTTCCATGCTTTGCAATGAGGCTTTGCGTAACGAGGTGTTGGCCATGGTGGCTCTCCTGCATTGGTGATGAGTGGCGTGTGTAGGTTGGGACTTCACGGGTTCGAGAAAGTGCAGAAAATCTGAACTTCACCCTCAGAACGGCCAACAGAAGAAATAGGAAAAATCACTGCTAGTCTGTAATTCACACGCCGAGGAGAACGCCATGTCTGACCATCACACCTACAAGAAAGTCGAGCTGATCGGCTCGTCCACCAGCAGTATCGAAGATGCGATCAACAACGCGCTGACTGAAGCCAGCAAAAGCATCAAGTACATGGAATGGTTTGAAGTGACCGAGACCCGTGGGCACATCAGGGACGGCAAGGCTGCGCACTTTCAGGTGACCTTGAAAGTCGGGTTCCGGATTGCCAGCAGCTGAGTTTGGGCTAGTCTTCTGAACTTGCACGCCGGTCGAATGCCATAGGGAATGGCAAAGCACTAAATGAGTGCGTCCGGCTGACGGCTGGTTACCCCTATGACCCGACCAGGGAATGCAACCGATGAAGAAGTTTATGTTGGCAGTAGGTTTGTTGAGCCTTGCGGGGAGCGCATTGGCGGGCGGCAAGCCATGCGAAGAGCTGAAAGCCGAAATCGCAGCGAAACTTGATGCCAAGGGCGTTTCCGGTTATTCGCTGGAGATTGTCGATAAAGGTGCCGCTGCCGGCGGGAAAGTTGTTGGCAAATGCGAAGCGGGCGCCAAAGTGATCGTCTATAAAAAGTAGGCCGATTCCCACTTGAATGAAAAAGCCGACGTCAGGGCGTCGGCTTTTTCATGCCTGCATTTTGAGTATCAGCCTCGCATGACCTGCGCCAGCAACTCGTAGGAATGCACGCGATCAGCATGTTCGTACAGGTCACAGGTGAAAATCAGCTCGTCGGCCTGGGTCTGTTCGATCAGGACTTCGAGTTTGGCGCGGATTTTCTGCGGGCTGCCGATCATGGCCAGGCCAAGGAAATCGTGCACGGCGTCTTTCTCATGGGGCAGCCACAGGCCGTCCATGGTCTTCACCGGCGGACGTTGCACCAGGCTTTGGCCACGCATCAAGGCGAGAATCCGCTGGAACACCGAAGTGGCCAGGTACTCGGCCTGCTCGTCGGTATCGGCTGCCACCAATGGCACGCCGAGCATCACGTAGGGTTTGTCCAAAACGGCTGACGGTTTGAAGTGATTGCGGTAGACCCGAATCGCTTCATGCATATAGCGTGGTGCGAAATGCGAGGCGAAGGCGTAGGGCAAACCGCGCTCACCCGCCAGTTGCGCACTGAACAGGCTCGACCCCAACAACCAGACCGGCACATTGGTCCCGGTTCCCGGCATCGCGATGATGCGTTGGTCCGGTGTACGTGGCCCGAGGTAGCGCACCAGTTCCGCCACATCTTCCGGGAAGTCGTCGGCGCTGCCGGAACGTTCACGGCGCAACGCACGTGCGGTCATCTGGTCGGAACCGGGGGCACGACCCAGGCCCAGATCGATCCGGCCCGGATAAAGGCTTTCCAGGGTGCCGAACTGTTCGGCGATCACCAACGGTGCGTGGTTGGGCAACATCACCCCGCCCGAACCGACTCGAATGGTCGACGTACCACCGGCCAGGTAACCAAGCAGCACCGAGGTCGCGGAACTGGCGATGCCATCCATGTTGTGGTGCTCAGCCACCCAGAAGCGGTTGTAACCGAATCTTTCGACGTGCTGCGCCAAGTCCAGCGAGTTGCGCAGCGACTGGGCCGCGCTGCCGTTCTCGCGCACCGGCACCAGATCGAGGGTCGAGAACTTGATATCGGACAGTCGTTTCATAAACCTGCTTCTCCAATTTAGGGCGCAGGTCTGTTTTTTGCGAACGCAAACCTGCCGAATCCAAAAGCGTGATTCATGCAATGAGGGCATATACCCGAGTTTCAATAGCCCGGTAAAAAATCCCGCGAAAAAAGCGGATTGATCGGACAGAGCCGCCCGGTGTCCAAAGTGCTAAATGCGAAGATCAGACTGGAGGCCACACGGGTCAGCTAGATTTCCGCTGAAAACAAAAGATCGCAGCCTTGCGCAACCTGCCGGGATCATTCGGTAGATGGTGCTCAAGTCTGCGATCTTTTTTGCGCCGCGACAGATTTGCCCGCTAAAACTGTGGTCGAATAAACGACAGCAGCGAAAACCCACGACTGTGCGTGCTGCCTCAAAGGAGCTTCAACCATGAAACGTTTTGCCCTCGCGGTTATCTGTTGCGCACTGGCCACCTCGGCCCTCGCGGCGCCGAAACCCTGCGAAGAGCTCAAGGCCGAGATCGAAGCCAAGATCCAGGCCAGCGGCGTCACTTCCTACACGCTTGAAATCGTCACCAACGACGAGGTACACGACCAGAACATGGTCGTTGGCTCGTGCGAAAACGGTACCAAGAAAATCATCTACCAGAAAAACGACCGCTGAACCGCTCACATCAGGCAGTAGGATTCCCGATCTTCAGCAACGATTTCGCGCTTGGCGTTGTACAGCCGGGCGCCAGGGGTAAAGGCGATGGAACGGCCTTCGAGCACATAACGCTGGCCGGCTTCGAAATGATCGTATTTGATGGTCAGATAGCACAGCCGCTCAGAAGGGCCGCCCATCATGCCCAATCCGCCACCGGGTACTTCAAAGTCGAAACGCACGATCAGTTCATGGCTGCCCGGCGTGACCTCGAAAAAACGCCCGTCGCGCAGGCGTTGTTTATCCAGTCGTTCGGCCATCAGCAATTTATCGTTGGGGAAGGGCGTAGAAAATTCGACCCAGGCCATTTGTGGATTAGGTGTCGGCATCGGGCTTTGGCAACCCACGACAACACTGGCGGCGAGTAACAGCATCAACCTGCGCATGATGGATGTCCCAAGGGATATGCATCCAGCATAACGCCGATCAGCTGTGTTGACAGCCTGCCGGCGTGCCTTGGCCAATCACTTTGCGCTGTTGATCGTAGAGTTTCGCCCAAGGCCGAAAGCCGATGTTCCCCGCCTGTAGCTGATAACGCTCGCCCGCGTTGAAGTCGTTGAATTTCACGTTCAACTGGCAATCGCGCCACAACGGCTCGGCGTCGGGGCCGATGTTGGTGGGCTGGACCGTGAATTGGTAGCGGACCGTCAACTCATGGCCGCCGGGTTGAACCTGGAAATAGCGTTTATCGTCGGTGGCCTTGTCATCGACCTCCAGCGCTTGCAGCGTCGTATCTTCTTGCTTCGAGTCCAGGTCGATCCAGGCTTGCGCAGGATCAGGGCGGGGTAGTCCAAAATAAGCACAGCCGGCCAGCATCAGCAGGCCTCCTGTCAGTATCAACATGCGCATAGCGGAGCTCCAGTCAGGCGGGATAGTCTTGCGGAAAGACTCTCCAAGGAAGAATTATTGTGATCAGGCCGCTTCCTAGCCTTGGGTTACTTGATCGCGTTTTTCGCGTTTTGTTTCCAGGTGTGTTGTTTTTGTTGCTAAACGGTTGCGCCAGCATCAGCTATTACAACCAACTGGCCAGCGGCCAACTGCAGTTGCTGCGGGCCAGGGAGCCTGTTTCCAGCGTGATTGCCGACCCGGCGCGCGATCAAAAATTGCGCACACACCTGGAGCAATCGCAAAAGGCCCGAACCTTCGCCAGCCAGCAATTGCACCTGCCGGATAACCAGAGTTACCGCCTGTACGCGGACATTGGGCGTCCCTTCGTCGTCTGGAATGTCTTCGCCACACCGGAATTTTCCCTCAAGCCTGTAAACCACTGCTTCCCCATCGCCGGTTGCGTGGCCTATCGCGGTTACTACAGCCAGAGCGCAGCCCGCGGCGAAGCGGCTTTGCAACGCTTGCAGGGCATGGACGTGTCGATTGGCGGTGTCGAGGCCTATTCGACACTCGGCTGGTTCAACGACCCGATCATCAGTTCGATGATGGGCTGGGGGGATGAGCGACTGGCCACGTTGATCTTTCACGAGCTGGCCCATCAGCGCGTCTATGTGAAAGACGACACGGAGTTCAACGAATCCTTCGCCACCTTCGTCGAGCAGGAAGGTACTCGCCAATGGCGCGCCTACCGCCACCTGCCACCGGATAACAATGCGCAGGCACGTCAGCGCGAACAGTTCACTGGGTTGGTGCTCAAGACCCGCGCCCGCCTGGAAAAACTCTACACCTTGCCGTTGCCAACCGAACAAATGCGCCAGCGCAAGGCGGCCGAATTCGAGCGCTTGCGCCGCGAATACCGGCAATTGCGCGACAGTCAGTGGGCCGCAGACAAACGCTACGACGCCTGGATCCATGCACCCATGAACAACGCCCGGCTATTGCCGTTTGGTTTGTACGACCAATGGGTGCCGGCATTTGGCGCGCTGTTTCATCAGGAGAATGGCGACTGGCTTAAATTTTACGCCGCCGTGGAAAAGCTTGGCGCCTTGCCGACGGACGAGCGCAAGGCCGCGCTGAAGGCTTTGGCTGACGGAGCCGATCAACCAAAGAACCAGTAGCAAACCCCGATCGCACCCAGCACCCCGGCAAGCTCGGCCAGCAATGCACAACCGACGGCATGGCGTGCGCGCTGGATGCCCACGGCGCCGAAGTACACCGCCAGGACATAGAACGTCGTTTCCGTACTGCCCTGGACCGTTGCCGCCACCAGCGCCGGGAAGCTGTCCACGCCCGAGGTCTTCATGGTTTCAATCAGCATCGCCCGGGCGGCGCTACCGGAGAAGGGTTTGACCATCGCCGTCGGCAGGGCGTCAACGAAACGCGTGTCCCAACCGGCCCATTCCACCAGATGACGGATCCCGTCCAGACCGAAGTCCAGTGCCCCGGACGCGCGCAGTACGCCCACCGCGCAGAGCATCGCCACCAGGTAGGGCAGCAGGTTCTTGGCGACGTCAAAACCCTCTTTGGCTCCTTCAACGAAGGCCTCGTAGACCTTCACTTTGCGCAGCGCGCCGATCAGTAAAAACAGCATGATCAGGCCAAACAGCGTCAGGTTGCCGAGGATCGATGACAAGCCGGCCAGCGCAGTCGCCGAAAGGGTCGCCAGCAACGCCATGAAAGCACCGAGGGCAAGGGCGCCGGGGATCAGGTAGGCCAGCACCACCGGGTCCCAGATGCGCAACCGCTGCATGAATGCCACCGACAGGAAGCCGACAATGGTCGAGCAACTGGTCGCCAGCAGGATCGGCAGGAACACCAGCGTCGGGTCAGGTGCACCTTGCTGGGCGCGATACATGAAGATCGTCACCGGCAGCAGGGTCAGCGAGGAGGCGTTGAGCACCAGGAACAGGATCTGCGCGTTGCTGGCGACGGTAGCGCTGGGATTGAGTTCTTGCAGCGATTTCATGGCCTTGAGGCCGATCGGTGTGGCGGCGTTGTCCAGCCCCAGGCCATTGGCGGCGAAGTTCAGGGTGATCAGGCCAATGGCCGGATGACCCGGCGGGACTTCAGGCATCAGGCGCAAGAACAGTGGCCCCAGGGCCTTGGCCAGCCATTCGACGATGCCGGCTTTCTCGGCAATGCGCAGAAAACCCAGCCAGAGAGTGAGAGTGCCAAACAGCAGCACCATGACTTCGACCGACAGCTTGGCCATGGCAAAAATGCTTTCCACCATCGCCGCGAATATCCCGGCGTTGCCGCCAATCAGCCACTGCGCCAGCGCCGATACGGCAGCCACGATGAAGAAGCCAAGCCAAAGGCCATTGAGCATCAGTCAAATCCCCCCAAAAGATCCGCGAATGATAGCGGGGTGGCCAGAAACGACAAACCCCGGATTTCTCCGGGGTTTGTCTGGTACTGCTGGCACTGCTCACTGTAGGAGCGAGCCTGCTCGCGATAGCGGTGTATCAGTCGACATCAACGGTGACTGTCAGTCCGTCATCGCGAGCAAGCTCGCTCCCACAGGTTTTGTATCAATTGCTGGAGGTTTCACCCGCCGGCAGCTTTTCCTTGCTGCGCCAGTGCGGCAGGGAGTTCCAGTAACGCTGGCCTTTGGCATCGTCGTACATGCCTTCCCAACGAGCGATAACCAGAACAGCCAGTGCGTTGCCGATCACGTTCAGTGCGGTACGGGCCATGTCCATGACGCGGTCGACACCGGCAATGAACGCCAGGCCTTCCAGTGGAATACCGACGCTGCCAAGGGTGGCCAGCAGTACCACGAAGGACACGCCCGGTACGCCGGCGATACCTTTGGAGGTGACCATCAAGGTCAGTACCAGCAACAGTTGCTGGCTGATCGACAGGTCGATGCCATATAGCTGGGCAATGAAGATCGCCGCGATGCTCTGGTACAGGGTCGAACCGTCGAGGTTGAACGAGTAACCGGTCGGCACCACGAAGCTGCAAATGGCTTTCGGTGCGCCGTAGGCTTCCATCTTCTCGATCACGCGCGGCAGCACGGTTTCGGAGCTGGCGGTGGAGTAGGCCAGTACCAGTTCATCCTTGAAGATGCGCATCAGCTTGATCACCGAGAAGCCGAACAGGCGAGCGATCAGGCCCAGGATCACGAAAGCGAAGAAGGCGATGGCGACGTAAACCAGGATCACCAGTTTGGCCAGCGGTATCAGCGATGCGAAGCCGAAGTTGGCCACAGTCACCGCGATCAGTGCGAACACGCCGATCGGGGCGTAGTTCATGATCATGTGAGTGACCTTGAACATGCTTTCCGATACGCCCTGGAACATCTTCACCAGCGGCTCGCGCAGGTCCGCCTGCAGGCTCGACAAGCCGAGACCGAACAATACGGAGAAGAAGATGATCGGCAGCATTTCGCCGCGAACCATGGCCGCGAAGATGTTCGACGGGATCAGGTTGAGGATGGTTTCGATGAACGCGTGTTCATGCTGAACCTCGGCCGCCGTAGCCTGGTACTTGGAAATGTCCACAGTGCCCAGGGTGCTCATGTCGATGCCGGCACCCGGATGGAACAGGTTGGCCAGCAGCAGACCGACCACGATGGCGATGGTGGTGACGATTTCGAAGTAGATGATGGTCTTGAAGCCGATGCGCCCCAGCTTCTTGGCGTCACCGACGCCGGCAATGCCGACGATCAAAGAGGAGATGACGATCGGGATCACGATCATCTTGATCAGACGGATAAAGATATCGCCTGCCGGTTGCAGGACGTTGCTGATCCACCAGGCTTTTTCGGCACTGAAATGGTTGAGCAGCGCACCGATTGCAATCCCCAATACCAGACCGATGAGGATCTGCCAGGCGAGGCTAAGCTTTGCCTTCTTCATATCTTTACCCTTACTTGTTGTTTGACTCAGGGAGATGCGCGAACTGGAACGCTTGTGGCGAAAAAGTCCAGTGCATCTGCCCCCCGTATAAGGTGCCCCGGAGCGCGTGTTTACGGCTCTCTGGCAGGCGAAAAAAGGCGCAACTATTCCGATGCAAGGGAGCGCCGTCTAATGCCGTAAACGCCTACCCTATGCCGAATCGGCATGAGGTTTTTTTAGCGAAACGCGCGTCCCAACCGGTTCGAATACGACATTTCAGCAGGCATAAGTGCCGTGAACCGGCCATCACAGAGCAGATTGAATGTTTTTTGAGCAGTGGCCGAGCGTTGATTTTTCAGCAAAATCCCGCCGGACGAAGCGAAAAATCGCGACCAAAGAAGGGTGATTTTTCTCGATATACGGTCGCTGGTGAAACACCGGGAAAAGTATTTTCCGGCGTAACAAGGACAAGAACGAGAAAACAGTGATGAAATCGGGACGAGCGCTCTATTTCAATGTGTTGCGTGATCAAGCCCTTCGCAAGCCCGTCGAGCCTTGGCGGTCCGACGAACTTGCGCAGTAGCTTTTCCTGACCCGGCCCTTGCGCAGGTACTCCCTGTACCCGTAGGTCACTCCGCCCCTGAAACAGGCAGAACGTCCCGACCCCTTGGTCATGCGCCGGCCTTCCTCAGGTGGCGCAGGTGGAAAGAGGCGCTGTGGCCTCCTTCGTGTACAAACTCAAATGTTCTATCAACAGGACCTGCATGCGCAGGTCAGGCATGTCGGGGAAACGCCAGCCCGCATGCCATGGCACTACCGCCCAACAGGGCGGCTGCCGGTGTCTTGAACAACCCTCTCATGTCAGCCTCGACCGCGACGGCCAAAGAAGAAGGAGGCAATGAACATCACCAGGAACACGACAAACAGAATCTTGGCGATACCCGTGGCAGTGCCCGCGATACCACCGAAGCCCAATACAGCGGCGATGATGGCGATGATCAGGAATGTGATTGCCCAGCTCAACATGGTGATTCTCCTTACGCTTGTGTTTAGAGGTGCTGCGTTTCCCGGCGCATGGGGTGCGGCGGAAGTTTTGCCTAGAACACCCAACGCTCTTGATGACGCATCTCACCCACAGGCCCGGCCTGGTCGACATCCATCATGCGCATCGGGGTGCTATCGGCCTGACCGCTGCTGACAGCGCTGAAATGGGTTTGGGTCGAATGCGGAATCGACAGGCATGGCGCTTCCGGCTGCAGGCTCTGCTCCCAGCGCAGAAACTGCTGGCTGACGATCAGGGTGATCAACAGCGCCAGAACAGCAAACAGGCCTTGCTGGATATGCACAGGCGAGAGATGCAGGTGGGCGACACGTTGACGATTCATCCTGGAACTCCTACCACTCGGGTCGGTATTCGATAGCGGGCGTTTGTTTTTGAATGCCCTGGTCAACCAGACAATTGCAGAGCGCATGCCAGCTTTGAATCGAATTAATTACCTTTAATATCAATATCTTATGAGCATCAAAGAAATCACTTCGCGCGCATCCTGCACGATGCCACTGGTGCAGTCGTGCGTATTGCACGATTGGTTTGAAGGAAGACGTAAATTTTTTGAATTGAGAGGAGGACGCGGATGTCAGAAATTCACGCTGGCCGCTGTCAGAAACCAGGCATCCATTAAAAGACCCGAAAAATCAGGTGGCTAACCGATACATAGGATGAGAGCTACCCTGCCATGACAGGAATGGCTCAGAATCAATCATGCAACTTGCCCGATTTCTCCGGGACTAAATAAAGATCAGTCATTAAGGAGCGCAGGAAAATGGAATCAGCCACTGAGCATCAAGGCCGCATTCTGCTGGTGGATGATGAGTCCGCCATCCTGCGCACTTTCCGTTATTGCCTCGAAGACGAAGGCTACAGCGTGGCCACCGCCACCAGCGCCGCGCAGGCAGAAGCCCTGTTGCAGCGGCAGGTCTTCGACCTGTGCTTCCTCGATTTGCGTCTGGGTGAAGACAACGGCCTCGATGTGCTGGCCCAGATGCGTATCCAGGCGCCCTGGATGCGGGTGGTGATCGTCACTGCGCACTCAGCCGTCGACACGGCAGTGGATGCGATTCAGGCCGGTGCCGCCGACTATCTGGTCAAACCGTGCAGCCCCGATCAATTGCGGCTGGCAACCGCCAAGCAACTGGAAGTGCGGCAACTGTCGGCGCGACTGGAAGCCCTGGAAGGCGAGGTGCGCAAGCCCCAGGATGGTCTGGACTCCCACAGCCCGGCCATGAAAGTGGTACTCGAAACCGCCCGCCAGGTTGCCACGACCGATGCCAATATCCTGATTCTGGGTGAGTCCGGTACCGGCAAGGGCGAACTGTCCCAAGCCATTCACGGCTGGAGCAAACGCGCGAAGAAATCCTGCGTCACGATCAACTGCCCGTCGCTGTCCACCGAGCTCATGGAAAGCGAACTCTTCGGCCACAGCCGCGGCGCCTTCACCGGTGCCAGCGAAAGCACCTTGGGGCGAGTCAACCAGGCCGACGGCGGAACGCTGTTTCTCGACGAAATCGGCGACTTTCCCCTGACGTTGCAGCCGAAGTTGCTGCGTTTTATTCAGGACAAAGAATATGAGCGCGTCGGTGATCCGGTGACCCGCCGTGCCGATGTGCGCATCCTTGCGGCCACCAACCTCAACCTTGAGGACATGGTCCGCGACGGTCGTTTCCGTGAAGACCTGCTCTATCGCCTGAATGTCATCACCTTGCACCTGCCACCGCTACGCGAACGCCGCGAAGATATTCTCAACCTGGCCGATCGTTTCCTGGCGCGCTTCGTCAAGGAGTACGCCCGTCCCGCGCGCGCCTTCAGCGACGAGGCCCGGGAAGCACTATTGGGTTATCGCTGGCCGGGCAACATCCGTGAGCTGCGCAACGTGATCGAGCGGGCGAGCATCATCTGTCCACAGGAGCGGGTCGAGATCAGTCATCTGGGCATGGCCGAAACCCCGGTCAACAATACACCGCACATCGGCGCGGCACTGAGCCTGGAGGAGCTGGAAAAGGCCCACATCGGCGCGGTCCTCGCCACCGCCGACACGCTGGATCAAGCGGCGAAAACCCTGGGCATCGACGCCTCGACGCTGTACCGCAAACGCAAACAGTACAACTTGTGAGCAATCGCCGATGAAACTGGCGCTGAAATTGCGGACCCGGCTTTTCCTGAGCATCTCCGCACTGATCACCGTCGCGTTGCTCGGGCTCTTGCTCGGGCTGGTCAGCGTGATGCAGATGGCCGGCAGCCAGGAAGTACTGATCCGCAGTAACTTCATCACCCTGGACCTGGGGCTCAAGCTGCGTCAGACCCTGGGTGATCAACTGATCATCATGCTCAGCGAGAAGCCTGACTCCGCCGCTTTCGCCGCCTCGAAGCAGCATTACTTCGAACTGCTGGAGGAGGGCATCGCCCAGGAGCCGGTAGAAACCGGAAGCGACTACGGCTTCAGAAAAGCCAAAGCCGACTACGAGAGCTTTATCCAGGCTTATGAAACGTCCCCGGACCCGTCGAATGTGCTTAGTAGCCACGACAACCTGACGGAAAAATTCAACGCGCTACGCAATGGTCTGATCGCCGAGCACAAGCGCGCGCTGGATAACATCAGCGAAACCGAGCGCCAGTCCCGGGAGCAGGCACTGCTGATTGCCGGGCTGCTTGGCCTGGTGGGGCTGGCGGTGCTGATCATCGGCTTCGTGACCGCGCAGGCCATCGCCCGGCGTTTCGGGGAGCCCATCGAGGCGCTGGCCAAGGCGGCGGACAATATCGGCCAGGGCAATTTCGATGTCACCCTGCCGATTTCTTCGGCGATGGAACTGAACCAGCTGACCCGGCGTTTCGGGATCATGGCCCAAGCGCTGCGTGAACATCAGGCCACCAATGTCGATGAGCTGCTGGCCGGTCAGCAGCGTTTGCAGGCCGTGCTCGACAGCATCGACGACGGCCTGCTGATGATCGACCGTCAGGGTCATCTGGAACACCTTAATCCCGTGGCCCAGCGTCAGCTGGGCTGGGAGTCCGATCGTCTGGGTCAAGGATTGGGCGCGGCGCTGGAGCGCCCCGAACTCGATGAGCAGCTGCAACTGGTGCTGCGCGGCGGCACGCTGGAACGGGCGCCGGAAGACTTGAGTGTCGAAGTCGATGGCGAGTCGCGACTGCTGACCTATAGCCTGACCCCGGTCAGCCATACCCAGGGCCATATTCTCGGTGCCGTGATGGTGCTGCATGACGTCACGGAACAGCGTGCCTTCGAACGGGTACGCAGCGAATTCGTATTGCGCGCCTCCCATGAATTGCGCACACCGGTCACCGGCATGCACATGGCCTTCGGATTGTTCCGTGAGCGCGCGCACTTTGCCCCGGATTCCCGGGAAGCCGACCTGCTCGATACCGTGAATGAAGAGATGCAGCGGCTGATGCAGTTGATCAATGACCTGCTGAATTTCTCCCGTTACCAGAACGGTTTGCAGAAACTCACCCTGGCGCCGTGTTCCATCGAGGCATTGCTGGAACAGGCTCAGTCACGCTTTGCCACATCGGCCGAAGAGAAGGAAATCAATCTGCTGGTGGAGGTGCAGGGGCCTTTGCCGCGGTTACAGGCCGACCAGCCACAACTGGACCGGGTACTCGACAACTTGCTCGACAACGCCTTGCGTCACACCGGCTCCGGCGGGCAGATACGCTTGCAGGCCCGGCGCCACGGTGACCGGGTCATCATCAGTGTCGAGGACAACGGCGAAGGCATTGCCTACGGCCAGCAAGGGCGGATCTTCGAACCGTTCGTGCAGGTCGGACGCAAGAAGGGCGGTGCCGGGCTCGGCCTGGCGCTGTGCAAGGAAATCGTGCAATTGCATGGCGGGCGGATAGGCGTCTATTCACGGCCGGGGCAGGGTACTCAGTTCTACATGGCGCTGACCGTTTAGGTCACCCTCACGCTTCGTCATCCAGGCGCCGGCCTGCCCGACGCCGCCCCCGGGTAATCAATTCAGTGAACTGCACTGCACTCAGCGCGCGGGCGAACAGCCAGCCCTGGCCGAACTTCACGCCTTCACTGCACAGGAACTCGGCCTGGGCCTCATGTTCGATGCCCTCGGCAATCACCTTCAGGTGCAGCGATTGGGCCATGTGAATGATGTGCGGAGCCACACCGCTGCTGGCGGCGTCATGACCCAACGCATCAATGAACGCCTTGTCGATTTTCAGGCAATCGACCGGCAGGGTCTGCAAATAGGCGAGGCTGCAATAGCCGGTGCCAAAGTCATCGATCAACACCTGGTGCCCGACATCCCGTAGCGCTTGCAGGTTTTCCCGGGCCACCACCACATCGACCAGCCCGCGCTCGGTGACTTCAAAGGCAATTTGCCGCGCAGCGACGCGATGCAGGGTCAGCAGCCGCGCCATCACCTGGCCAATCCGCGGAACCATCACATCACACGCCGCGAGATTGACCGAGATGTACAGTTGCGGGTTGGCACGCAACAACTGGCCGAGTTGCTCGAGCAGGCGTTGCAGGACGAAGTCCGTCATCTGGCGAATCTGCCCGGTGTTCTCCGCCATCGGAATGAACAGGTCGGGACTGGTCAGGGTGCCGTCCGGCCTGCGCCAGCGCAGCAGTGCTTCAGCCCCGACACAGTTGCGGCTATCGAGGTCGAAGATCGGTTGGTACAGCACCTGCAACTCGCCACGGCGAATCGCGCCGGCCAGTTCGGCGTCCAGCGACTGCCGCTGGCGCACCAACAGAAACACCAGGAACCCAACGCATATGCCCAGCGCGAGGCTGGCCGGCAGCAACCACCACCAGACCGCCGGGATATGCATGCCGGTGCGTGGGCTGATCAACACCAATTGATATTCCGGGTTGTCGGTCGGCATGCGGTATATCAGGCGTGTCTGGGTGATCTGCAGCGCATCACGGTTTTTCGGTGGCCAGGCCTCGGCCGGCGGCCAGACCTGAGAAGCGCCGAGCACCGGAATCGCCCGCGCGCCATGGTCCAGGACCACCAGCAGGCTGCTGCCCGGAGACAGGTCGACCATATCGGTCAAATGCCCGCGAGAGGTCGCGACCCGGAAATTCCCGCGCCCGAGCATCAGCGCAGCGCGGTTTTCATCGGGTTCGGTGGTGGTGTTGAGCCAGTAGCTGTAAGTCGGGCCTTTGATGTCTGGCGATCGACTCAGCGACAGCCCTTCCTGGCGAGGACGATTGGAGCAGATTCGCGAGGAGTCCATGTAGGCGGCTTCGTAGACGAAGCGATAATTGAACGAAACCTGTTGCAAGGTTGCGATCATTTCAGCATCGCAACCGCGCAACGGTTGCGCTTCAAGGTCGTCAAGGCTTTCACGCAGTTGCCCGAAGAGCTGTTCGAGGCGGGCGAGGAAGCGTTCGCCCTGAGCATTCATTTCTTCGCTTTCGTTTTGCTCGACCTGGTGTATGGCGACGAACAGGCTGCCGGCCATCAATAACGTTGCGCTCAAGACAGTAGACATCAGCCCCAGGAACCAGGGGCGATGGAACCAACTACGGAGGGTCTCTCGAGCAACAGTCATTGTGTAATATCCGAAGGATTACCAATGAGTTATAGCTGCTGATTGGAAAAAAGCCCTGACCGTCGGGCGGGCGTCATTATTTTGTCTGATTCAACACCAAAAGTAGCGCGGCAGTTTGCGCATCCGGAGTGCCATCGAAGCGCGCCGGACGGAAACGCATCTGAAATGCCGCGATCACATGTCGTGTCGCGACATCGAGCTCACCGGTTTGTGGCGAGGCATAACCCAGGCGGGCCAACTGCGCCTGAAACCAGCTGATGCTCGGCAACTGCTCGGCGAACAGCATTTGCTGGCGCGCCACCGACTGCTCATTCGGCCAGAGGCCCAAGCCTTCGGCGGCCAGACGCTTCCAGGGGAACAGCGGCCCCGGGTCCAGCTTGCGCATTGGTGCAATATCGCTATGGCCAATGATGTCGCGAGGCTTTATGCCGTGGCGTTTGCTGATGTCCTTGAGCAACACGATCAACGACTGGACCTGATCTTCGGTGTAGGGATACCACACGCGTCCGGTCGGGGTGTCCTTGAACCCCGGATTGACGATTTCGATACCGATGGAGCTGGAATTCAGCCAGGTCCGGCCATCCCACTCGCTCTCCCCGGCGTGCCAGGCCCGCACATTTTCATCCATCAGCTTGTAGATGGTGGCGCCCTTGTCGTCGCCGATCAGGTAATGGCTGCTGACTTCACCGTGGGTCAGCAATTGCAACGAACGCTCCAGCGAGGCATTGGTGTAATGCACCACCACAAATTGCACGCGGCTGTCGTAATTGGCCGAAGGGTGGCTGGTGTCGAAACGGGGACCGCTGGCGCAGCCGGCCAGCAGAATCAGTGACGCGATCAGAGCAAAATATTTCATGGGAAGAAAGTACACACAAGACAATAATGCAACAGTGTAACGTAGTGCCTGGCGGGCTGACGGCAATCAAACAAAATGGAACAATTGACGATCAGCCCGGCTCCACGCGGTTGCGGCCGGCATTTTTTGCGCGATACAGCGCCTGGTCGGCTCTTTTAAGCACTTGATCGCCGTGCTCACCCGGCCTGAACGCCGTCATCCCGATAGACACGGTGATGGTCACCGGCTCTCCCTTGAAGTGGAACGGACAGGCCTCAATGGAGGCACGCAAGCTTTCCAACAACTTCAGCCCCGCCGCCGGCACCGTGGATGGCATTAACAGCACAAACTCTTCACCGCCAAACCGGGCAATGAAATCCGTCCCGCGCAGCCGCTTGCGCAACACGCTGGCGATGATTTTCAGCACTTTGTCACCGGCCAGGTGCCCGTAGTTATCGTTGATGCGCTTGAAATGATCGAGGTCGAGCATGGCCAGCAGCAGCGTGTTGCCATGTTGCTGCCATTGCGTGACTTCATGATCCAGGCGCTCGCTCCAGGCCGCGCGGTTGGGCAGCCCGGTCAACGGGTCGACCAATGCCTTCTGCCGTTGTTCTTCAAGGTGCTCGCGATAGCCCTGGGCCTCCTGCTCCATATGGGCGACCCGCTCGGCCAGACTGTGCAGGCGCACAGCGACCTCTTGCTCGCGCTCATCGCGCTGTTTCTGGTGCTGGTCCATGGTGCCCAGCAAGCCTTCGAGATGGTTTTCCAGAACGTGCTTGAGATCTTCCAGGTCTGCGGCTTCCTGCATGCTGCTTTGCAGGCCATCGACCTGTTCGCGGATCTGCGTGTCCATCTGCCGCGCAGCCGAGCGGTTGTCGGCGTGTCCAGCGGTCGCGGCCTGCAAGTTGCTCTGGAACGATTCGAGGCGCTCGTTCAGTCGTTGCAGATAGGCTTCGAACTCATGCTGGCCGCTGTCGGTAATGGCCAGCATCAACGTGGCGAAGTCGTCGAGGATCGGCAGCAATTCGTACCAGTTCAGACCGTTTTTCAGACGATCGCGCATGGATTCGGCTTGCGGGCGATGACGCTCGGGCAATGTCAGGTCGTCGAGCAGCCCCAGCAGCGTGTCTTCGATGTGACTGGCCACCGAGCTGTAGGAGGGCTCGGGGGAGTCCGGGAGTGCGTAGAGAATGTCGTGTTCGGATGGCGCCTGATCGACGACGACCACGTCCTGCGTCGGAATCGGAGGTAAGGGCAAGCTATCGGGCGATGCTTGCGCGGTCAGCTCGTCGGGGTTTGTTTGCGACTCAGGACGCGTCGCGATGGTTTCCGGGGTCGGTTGCTCGGCCGATCCGATTTCTGCCGCGGTTGCACTGGCTGGTTGAGGCTCCACAGGTGCTGGGGCAAAAGCCACGACTGCCGGAGCAGATGCAGCCACGGCTGGCTCCGTCGGCGCAGACTCGCCTTCAACTCGCGCAGCAGGGGGTACCTCGAAAGTTGCCGCAGGGTTCTCGGCTACAGAGGCCTGGGCAGGAGAAGTAGCCGTTGATGCCACCACCTCCTGCACTTCACGCCCGCCGAACAACCGCAGCAGCAAGCCCGGCCGGCCGTTCTCCGTCGGGGTCTCCAGCTGGCTCAGGGCCTTGCCTTGCAAGCCGCTCAGCTCGCTGAGCAGCAAGGGTATCTCACGCGCCTGACTGACCCGCGCATCCAGCTGCTTGGCGAAACTCTTGAGTGGCCGACTCACATCCCGTGGCAGCGGCAATGTTTGCAGTTGCGTGACCAGCGCAGTCAGGGCGGCACTAGTCTGGTTGACCCGGGTTTCCCGACGCTGTTCGGAGTCGAGCACGGCTTTTTCCAGGCGCGGAATCAGCGCGGCCAGGCCGGCGTCCATGTCATCGGTGCGCACGACCTCGCGCATTTCCTTCATGCATTGGTCAACGGCGCGGTCAGTACCTTCCGCCGCCAGGGTGCTACGCACCAGCCCGCGACGCAGCAAGTCGAGCCGTGCGTCCCAGCGACGCTCGAGTTTTTCCTGTTGTTCGATGCTTTTGAGGTATTTCTCTTTCCAGCGCTGTGCTTCGTCGCTCATTCATGGGTTCCGCGAAGGGCAGGACTCAACGCGGGCAATGCATCGGCCGTGAGCGAACCCGGCAAACGAATCTCTACCGCGACCGGCAGGTGATCGGAAATGGGCTGTGCCAGCACCTCGACCTTTTCCAGGGTCAGGCTCGGGCTCAGCAGGATATGGTCCAGGCAGCGCTGTGGGCGCCAGCTGGGAAACGTTGCTTCCAGTTGCGGCGCGAGTAGACCGAGATCGCGCAACGGGGAATGTTGCAGCAGGTCACTGGCATGGGTGTTCATGTCGCCCATCAGTACCTGATGCTTGTAGTCCCCAATCAACTCGCGGATGTAGGCCAGTTGCAGGCTGCGCGCCCGGGCGCCCAACGCCAGGTGCATCATGACCACCACCAGCGCTTCCGGGCCTTCGCCGAACCGTACCAGAATGGCTCCGCGACCCTTTGGCCCCGGCAACGGATGATCTTCAATTGCCCACGGGCGCAATCGGCTGAGCACGCCGTTGCTGTGCTGGGCCAGGCGACCGAGATTGCGATTGAGTTGTTGATACCAGTAGGGAAAGGCACCGAGATGGGCCAGGTGTTCGACCTGATTGACGTAGCCTGATCGCAGGCTGCCGCCATCGGCCTCTTGCAAGGCGACCAGATCGAAGTCGCCCAGCAGATTGCCGATTTTCTGCAGATTGTCGGCACGCCCGGTGTGCGGCAGCAGATACTGCCAGCCCCGGGTCAGGTAATGCCGATAGCGCTCGGTACTGATGCCGACCTGGATATTGAAACTGAGCAAGCGCAGACGACTGTCTGCGGGCAGGCCCGTGGACTCCAGATGATGCTCGTTGACCCGCGGATCATGCAGGCCAACGATGCGTTCAGTACCCCATCGGCGCATGGCAGTGACTGCCCTTAGTTGGCGGCAGCCTTGTTAGCCGCTCGCTCTTTGTCGATCAGTTTGTCGGCCAGTTGCAGGGCCTGTTCGGCACCGCCGGCAGAACCCACGTCGAAGCGATATTTGCCGTTGACGATCAAGGTTGGAACACCGGTGATTTCATATTTTTTGGCCAATTCAGTGGCTTTGTTGATTTGGCCTTTGATGGCGAAAGAATCGAAGGTCGCCAGGAATTTATCCTTGTCGACGCCCTGTGTGGCCAGGAAATCTGCCATGTCATTCTTGTCGGTCAGCTTTTTATGTTCTTTCTGGATCGCTTCGAACACCGCAGTATGGACCTTGTGTTCGACACCCATCGCTTCGAGGGTCAGGAACAACTGGCCATGTGCGTTCCAAGGGCCACCGAACATGGCCGGGATACGGACGAAGTTCACGTCCGAAGGCAGCTTCTCGGCCCAGGGATTGATTACTGGCTCGAAGGCGTAGCAATGCGGGCAGCCGTACCAGAACAGCTCTACCACTTCGATCTTGCCAGGTACGGCGACCGGAACCGGATTGCTCAGTTCGACATAAGGTGCGGCGGGGGCGTCAGCGGCCTGGGCAGTCATGCCGAACAGGCTGGCAGCGGCAAAAACGGCGCTGATGATCAGATTACGCATGCTTTACTCCTGGACAAATTTTATCGCCTCGCGCGACTTGTTATCAGACAGATCCTGGCGGGCTTGAGTTCTCTAGTGTAGCGGCAGCGGCCACAAAAAAGGGCGGCCAAGGCCACCCTTTTTATACTTGCCGGGACGGATTAATCGAGCGTTAACGTTGCAGGCGATAAGCACCCCGTTCAACGCCCGATCCACCGGCCTTAGTGCAGGCCCTGAATGTAGCTGGACACCGCGGCGATGTCTTCGTCGCTCAGCTTCTTGGCAATGCTCTGCATGGGCTTGGTATCGCCGTCGTTGGTGCGGCCGCCTTCTTCCTTGCGGAAATCGACCAGTTGCTTGCCGACGTATTGAGCGTGCTGGCCACCCAGGTGCGGGAAACCGGCAGCCGCGTTACCTGTGCCATTTGGCGAGTGGCAACCGGTGCAGGCTGGCAGGCCCTTGGCCAGGTCACCACCACGGAACAGGGCTTCACCGCGAGCGACGATCTTCGGATCGGCGGCACCGACGCTGCCTTTCTGGCTGGCGAAGTAGGCGGAGATGTCCGCC
This sequence comes from Pseudomonas sp. KH_046_1, assembly GCF_057839025.1. NCBI lineage: Bacteria > Pseudomonadati > Pseudomonadota > Gammaproteobacteria > Pseudomonadales > Pseudomonadaceae > Pseudomonas > Pseudomonas sp. KH_046_1. Next base: position 75,884 of record NZ_CM174481.1, on the reverse strand, counting down.
AGGTCCTGATCGCTCAGGTTGGTCAGCAGACCGGTCATTTCCAGAACGGTGCGCTTGCCCGACTTGATGTCGTGCAATTGCTTGGTCAGGTAGCGTTCACCCTGACCTGCCAGTTTTGGAAAGTTTGGCGCCATGCTGTTGCCATCCGGGCCGTGGCAGGCGCCACAGACGGCGGCTTTGGCCTGGCCGGCTTTTGCATCACCCGGTTGTACTGCCTCACCTGCAGCATGGGCCATGCCGGAGATGCCCACGGTCAACAGCAGACTCACGATCAATTTCTTCATCAGCTAATCCAACTACGGCTAAGGGTTAAGAGTTATGGACCGGGCTTACTCGCTCATCCAAAGGATGATGGCTTGGTAATCCTCGGCACTGCAGTCCATGCACAAACCACGCGGCGGCATCGCCTTGAAACCCTGGGTCACGTGTTGCACCAGCGTCTCCATACCTTTCGCCAACCTCGGCGTCCAAGCTTCCTGATCGCCTTTTTTCGGCGCCATGGGTAGTTGGCCGGAATGACAGGCACCACAAACACGGTTGTACACAGCTTCCGGATCCTGTGTAGCCTGAGCGCTGTAAAGCGGCATCAAGACACCGGCAGCTAGCAGCCATTTCGTCATAAAACGACCTTTTCAGGGTTGAGAGCGAGCTGCGTTCTAGTGCGCAATCAAGGTCTGTCGCTCTCGTGAACTTCATCCTACGCTGGGACAAAGCGCACACAAAATCTGCGGCATTATATACTGGCGTCACTGAAACGGAAGCGACACTGCTTGCCGCACCCATTCCTGGCGCCGCCCACATCGGAAATCCCATGCAACTCAAGAATCCCATCCTCGGTCTGTGCCAACAGTCCACCTTCATGCTCAGCGCCGCCAAAGTCGACCAATGTCCGGATGACGAGGGCTTCGAAGTCGCCTTCGCCGGGCGTTCCAACGCCGGCAAGTCGAGTGCCTTGAACACCCTGACCCACGCCAGCCTGGCGCGCACCTCGAAAACCCCGGGGCGCACACAGCTGTTGAACTTCTTCAAGCTAGACGATGAACGCCGTCTGGTCGACCTGCCGGGCTACGGTTATGCAAAAGTACCGATCCCGCTCAAGCAACACTGGCAGCGTCACCTGGAGGCATATCTGGGTGGTCGCGAGAGTTTGAAAGGTCTGATCCTGATGATGGACATCCGCCATCCGATGACCGATTTCGACCTGCTGATGCTCGACTGGGCAGTGGCTGCCGGCATGCCGATGCACATTCTGCTGACCAAAGCGGACAAGCTGACCTATGGCGCGGCCAAGAACACGCTGCTCAAGGTTCAGGCGGAAATCCGCAAGGGCTGGGGCGATCTGGTGACAATCCAGCTGTTTTCGGCCCCGAAACGCATGGGCCTGGAAGATGCCTACACCGTACTGGCTGGCTGGATGGAGCTGGCGGACAAGGGTGCCGAAGCAGAGATTCAATAAATATCAAAAACTGTTTGTGGTGCGCTCAGGCAAGGCAAAAGCGCATCACGGACAGTTTTTCTCGGGGCAAAAAAAACCCCGGGCTTCATATGGGGAGGGAGAAGTTCCGGGGTTGAAGCTCTAGACCGCTAGGGCGGGGTCCAGATATCTGCCAACACTTAACACAACATAGGAGCATCGAAGGGCTTCACCAGCCATTCAGTATCTCTGAGTGGTGGTGTGCAAGATTAGTTCAGATTTTTTTCAAATAGCTTTGAAATAACTCTGATCGCCTTCCGGACTGAGCTGTTTTGCACCCTTCTGCCGCGGCACTATGCCGCAGCAGAAAAGGTCTGTTCAAAGGCCTCAGTGAGCCTCATCCCAGTTATTTCCAATACCCACTTCGACCAGCAACGGCACATCCAGTTTCGCCGCCTCGCTCATGTGCACGCGAATTTCATCGCGAACCCGGTCGACCAGGTCTTCACGCACCTCGAGCACCAGTTCATCGTGTACCTGCAAGATGACTTTGGCATCGAGGCCCGACGCGGTCAGCCAGTTATCCACCGCGACCATGGCTTTCTTGATGATGTCTGCTGCGGTGCCTTGCATCGGTGCGTTGATCGCCGTGCGTTCGGCGGCGGCGCGCTCTTGCGGCTTGTTGGAGTTGATGTCCGGCAGGTACAGGCGACGGCCGAAGAAGGTCTCGACATAGCCTTGCTCGGCGGCCTGGGCACGCGTGCGGTCCATGTACTGGCGAACGCCGGGGTACCGGGCGAAGTAGGTATCGATGTAGGCCTTGGCGGTCTTGGTGTCGACGCCGATGTCCTTGCCGAGCTTCTGCGCACCCATGCCATAGATCAGACCGAAGTTGATCGCCTTGGCGCTGCGACGCTGGTTGGAGGTCACGTCGGCCAGTTCGACCTTGAACACTTCGGCGGCGGTCGCGGTGTGTACGTCCAGATTGTGGCGGAAGGCGTTCATCAGCCCTTCATCCCGGGACAGGTGCGCCATGATCCGCAGTTCGATCTGCGAATAGTCCGCCGCCAGCAGCTTGTAACCGGCCGGGGCCACGAAGGCCTGGCGGATGCGCCGCCCTTCGGCGGTGCGCACCGGGATGTTCTGCAGGTTCGGATCGCTGGAGGACAGCCGCCCGGTGGACGCCACCGCCTGGTGATACGAGGTATGGATCCGCCCGGTACGCGGGTTGATCTGCTCCGGTAGACGGTCGGTGTAGGTGCTTTTCAGCTTGCTCATTGAGCGGTATTCCATGAGCACTTTGGGCAATCGATAGTCGTCTTCTGCCAGTTTGGCCAGCACTTCTTCGGCAGTAGACGGCTGGCCCTTGGCGGTTTTCTTCAGTACCGGCAAGCCGAGCTTCTCGTAAAGGATGACGCCAAGTTGCTTGGGTGAACCGAGGTTGAATTCCTCCCCTGCAATCTCGAAGGCTTCACGCTCCAGCGCCACCATCTTGTCGCCCAGTTCGATGCTTTGCACGCCCAGCAAGGCGGCGTCGACGAATGCGCCCTGGCGCTCGATACGCGCCAATACCGGCACCAACGGGATTTCGATGTCGGTCAGCACGCTGGCCAGGCTCGGAATGGCCGAGAGCTTTTCGAACAGGGTCTGGTGCAGACGCAAGGTGATATCCGCATCTTCGGCGGCGTAAGGCCCGGCCTGCTCCAGGGCGATCTGATCGAATGTCAGCTGTTTCACGCCTTTGCCGGCGATGTCCTGGAAACTCACCGTGGTGTGGTCCAGATACTTCTGCGCCAGGCTGTCCATGTCATGGCGCGTGGCCGTGGAGTTGAGCACGTAGGACTCAAGCATGGTGTCGAAGGCGATGCCACGCACGGTAATGCCGTTGTCCTGATCGCCGCCGATGGCGCAGTTGGCCAGGATGTTCATGTCGAACTTGGCATGCTGGCCGACCTTGAGTTTGTTCGGGTCTTCCAGAATCGGCTTGAGCGCGCGCAGGACCGTGTCACGATCCAGCTGCTGCGGCACGCCGATGTAGGAATGGGTCAATGGGATGTAGGCCGCTTCGTTAGCCTGAACCGCGAACGACAGGCCCACCAGTTGCGCCTGCTGCGCATCGATGCCGGTGGTTTCGGTGTCGAAGGCAAACAGCTTGGCGTTGTTCAGTTTTTCCAGCCAGGCATCGAACCGCGCCTGATCGAGGATGGTTTCATAGGCGGCTTCAGCAGCGGCGGCCGGTGCTTCGGCCTCTGGTTCGCTGAAAAGATCGGCGGCCGGTGCAGGCTCGGCGGCAGCGCTCAGTTCCAGGCGTTTGGCGTCGCGATCAAGGTCGTTCAGCCAGCTCTTGAACTCCAGCAGGGTGTACAGCTCGTAGAGTTTGGCCGGATCTTCAGGACCCATTTGCAAGTCGTCGAGCCCAACGTCCAGCGGCACGTCGACCTTGATGGTCGCCAGTTGATAGGAGAGGAATGCCATCTCCTTGTGCTCTTCGAGCTTGGCCGGCAGGGTCTTGGCGCCGCGAATCGGCAGGGTCGGCACGATGTCGAGCTGCGCATAGAGCTCGTTCAGGCCGCCGTTCACGCCGACCAGCAGGCCGGAAGCCGTCTTCGGACCGATGCCCGGAACGCCCGGAATGTTGTCGGAAGAATCGCCCATGAGCGCCAGATAATCGATGATCTGCTCCGGAGCGACGCCGAATTTCTCCTTCACGCCCTCCACGTCCATGCTGCTACCGGTCATGGTGTTGACCAAGGTAATGTGACCGTCGACCAGTTGCGCCATGTCCTTGTCACCGGTAGAGATGATCACCGGACGATCCGCCGCCGCGCTGCTGCGGGCCAGGGTACCGATCACGTCATCGGCCTCGACGCCTTCGACGCACAGCAGCGGGAAGCCCAGGGCGATCACGCTCTGGTGCAGCGGCTCGATCTGCACGCGCATGTCGTCGGGCATGCTCGGACGGTTGGCCTTGTATTCGGCGTACATGTCATCGCGAAAAGTCCCACCCTTGGCGTCGAACACCACGGCGAACGGACTATTCGGATATTGCTTGCGCAGGCTCTTGAGCATGTTCAACACGCCCTTGACCGCGCCGGTCGGCAGGCCTTTGGACGTGGTCAGCGGTGGCAGCGCGTGAAAGGCGCGGTACAGGTAAGAAGAACCGTCCACCAGGACGAGGGGGGCTTGGCTCATGAGCAGGATCAACCTTTTCGGCGGGTCCGGCGCTAGAATAGCGGGACCGTTGACGACAAAGGGACAAGGTTATCATGCGCACACTAAATCGCCTGTTGCTGGCTGGCTTGTTTGCAATCGCACCATTGGCCGTGATGGCGGCGGACGATGCGCCATCGGCAGACCCGGATGTGACCATTCGCACGGAAGGCGATAAAACCATTCAGGAATACCGGCAAAACGGCTTTTTGTACGCCATCAAGGTCACCCCGAAGATTGGCAAGCCGTATTTCCTGGTGCGCGCGGATGGTTCAGAGGGAAACTTCATCCGCTCCGACTACCCGGATATGCTGATTCCGGCGTGGGAAATTTTTAAGTGGTAAGTCGTCCTTAACTTTAATCGGCGCTGGCTCAACAGCGGCGCCCGTACTGGCAGTTTAAACATGTCTGTGTTCACCCCCCTGGCTCGGCCCGAGCTGGAAGCTTTTCTCGCCCCTTATGGCCTCGGCCGCCTGCTTGATTTCCAGGGGATTGCCGCCGGTAGCGAAAACACCAATTTCTTTATCAGCCTGGAGCAGGGCGAATTTGTCCTGACCCTGATCGAGCGCGGTCCGGTTCAGGAAATGCCGTTCTTCATCGAACTGCTCGACGTGCTGCACGGCGCAAACCTGCCGGTGCCTTACGCCTTGCGCACCACCGACGGCGTGGCCTTGCGCGAACTGGCGGGCAAACCAGCGCTGCTGCAACCACGCCTGGCCGGCAAGCACATCAAGCAAGCCAACGCGCAACATTGTGCGCAGGTCGGTGAGCTGCTCGGCCATCTGCACCTGGCGACCCAGGCCAACATGATCAAGCGCAAAACCGATCGCGGCCTGGATTGGATGCTGGAAGAGGGCACGCAATTTTTGTCGCACCTCGGTGCCGAACAGAAAGACTTGCTGCAACGGGCGCTGGAAGAAATCACCCGGCAGAAAGAAAAAATCCTGGCACTGCCGCGGGCGAACATTCACGCCGACCTGTTCCGCGACAACGCGATGTTCGAAGGCACGCACCTGACCGGGCTGATCGACTTCTACAATGCCTGCTCCGGGCCGATGCTCTACGACGTGGCGATTGCCTTGAACGACTGGTGCTCGGACGACGATGGCGTGATCGATGGACCGCGAGCGCGGGCCTTGCTCGGCGCTTACGCGGCCTTGCGACCGTTCACCGCTGCCGAAGCCGAGTTGTGGCCGACCCTGCTGCGGGTGGCTTGCGTACGGTTCTGGCTGTCCCGCTTGATCGCGGCGGAGTCGTTCGCCGGGCAGGACGTGTTGATTCACGATCCGATGGAGTTCCAGTTGCGCCTGGCGCAGCGGCAGACGGTCAATACACCGTTGCCTTTCGCCCTTTAAAAGCTTCGCGAGCAGGCTCGCTCCCACAGGTTCACGGTGATCCTTGTGGGAGCGAGTCTGCTCGCGAATGGGGGGCGCCACCTTTTTTCGAATTACAACGACTCCAGGCACCCCGCCAGATCATTCCCCAATTTCTCCAACACCTGCTCATAACCCTGGGCAGTCGCCGGCGTGTACCCGCCCAGCGCATCCAGTTCAGCCAGTTTCACCGGCAAACCCGCCACCAGGGTTTCCGCCAGGCGCGGCCGCAGCGGCGGTTCGCTGAACACGCAGGTCTTGCCGACTTCCTGCAAACGCGCGCGCATCGCCGCGACATGCTGGGCCCCGGGTTGCACTTCGGCCGCGACGCTGAACACACCCACGTGCTTGAGGCCGTAGGCGTCTTCGAAGTAGTCGAAGGCTTCGTGGAATACGAAGTAGGGCTTGCCCTGAACATCGGCCAGGCGTTTCTTCAGGCGCGCATCCAACGCATCGAGACGCTCGTCGAAGGCTTTCAGATTGCTCTGATAGCGCGCGGCATTGTCAGGATCGGCGGCACTCAGGTCAGCGGCCATTTTCGTGGCGATGACCCGGGCGTTGACCGGCGATAGCCACAGGTGTGAATCCAGGCTGCCCGGACGGTGATCGTGGTCATGTTCGTCGGCTTCTTCAGCGTGGGAGTGGCTATCTTCGGCAAAGCGGCGCAGTTTCATGCCTGGCAAATCCTGCACGGCGACGTTGGGCAACGTACGACCATTGAGCACACGTGGCAGGAAGCCTTCCATGTCCGGGCCGATCCAGTACAGCAGGTCCACCGATTGCACCTTGCGCACGTCGGAAGGGCGCAACGCATAGTTATGCGGCGAAGCACCCGGCGGCAGCAAAACCTCAGGAATCGCCACGCCGTCCTGCACCGCCGCGGCGATCAATTGCAGAGGCTTGATGCTGGTCAGGACCTTGACCTCGGCCTGCGCCGAACCGATCAGCAGAAAACTTGCGATAAATGCGACAAAAACAGAAAAAAGTCGGGACACGATGACCACTCGAAGAGGCGAGAACGGGTAACATAATAACGTCTCTCACAAACGTCGTCGCCGCTCATGCTAAAAACACCGATCGCCAGCCGTCCCCACGACCACTCACATTGCGTTCACAGCGCTTTGTCCGAGGCCGATGCACTGTGCGCACGTCAAGGCCTGCGCCTGACCGCGTTGCGCCGGCGGGTGCTGGAACTGGTGTGGCAAAGCCACAAGCCGCTGGGTGCCTACGACATTCTCGCGGTCCTCAGCGAGCAGGACGGTCGCCGCGCCGCGCCGCCGACGGTGTACCGCGCGCTGGATTTCCTGCTGGAAAACGGCCTGGTCCATCGGATTTCCTCGCTCAACGCCTTCATCGGCTGCAATCACCCGGAACATGCTCACCAGGGTCAGTTCCTGATCTGCCGTGTGTGCCACGCTGCGATCGAACTTGAGCAAAAATCCATCAGCGACGCGATCATCGCCAGCGCCAGGGATGTCGGGTTTGTCGTCGAAGGCCAGACCGTTGAAGTGGTCGGTCTCTGCTCGGGTTGCCAGGGGGCTTGATGAGCAACGCACTGATCCGTCTTGAGCAGGTTGCCGTCACGTTCGCCGGGCAACCGGTGCTGGACAACATCGAGCTGAGCGTCGAGCCGGGGCAGATCGTTACCCTGATCGGCCCCAACGGCGCTGGCAAAACCACCCTGGTGCGTGCCGTGCTCGGCCTGTTGAAACCGGACAGCGGCAGCGTCTGGCGCAAGCCGAAACTGCGGGTCGGTTACATGCCGCAAAAACTTCATGTCGATCCGACCCTCCCGCTGTCGGTCCTGCGTTTCTTGCGCCTGGTGCCGGGCGTGGACCGTGCGATGGCCTTGGCGGCACTCAAGGAAGTCGGCGCTGAACAGGTGATCGACAGCCCGGTGCAAAGCGTATCCGGTGGCGAAATGCAACGCGTGTTACTGGCCCGGGCCTTGTTGCGCGAACCTGAACTGCTGGTGCTCGACGAACCGGTACAGGGTGTCGATGTCGCCGGCCAGGCTGAGCTGTACAGCCTGATCACCCGCCTGCGTGACCGTCACGGTTGCGGTGTGCTGATGGTTTCCCATGATTTGCATCTGGTGATGAGCACCACGGACCAGGTGGTTTGCCTCAATCGTCACGTCTGCTGTTCCGGCCATCCCGAGCAGGTCAGCGGCGATCCGGCTTTCGTCGAACTGTTCGGAAAGAACGCACAAAGCCTGGCGATTTATCACCACCACCACGACCACGCCCACGATTTGCATGGCTCGGTGGTCAAGGCGCCCGCCTCGGGCCAACCCCATGTTCACGGAGATAGCTGCAAGCATGGCTGATTTTCTGCTCTACGCCCTGCTTGCAGGCCTGGCCCTGGCTGTCGTTGCAGGCCCGCTGGGGTCTTTCGTGGTCTGGCGGCGCATGGCCTATTTCGGCGACACCCTGTCCCACGCGGCATTGCTCGGCGTGGCCCTGGGCTTCCTGCTGGATGTCAGCCCGACCGTTGCCGTGACCGTAGGCTGCTTGCTGTTGGCGGTGATGCTGGTGACTTTGCAACAACGCCAGCCGCTGGCATCCGACACGCTTTTGGGAATTCTCGCACCCAGCACGCTCTCTCTGGGCCTGGTGGTACTAAGCTTCATGCACGAAGTGCGGATCGACCTGATGGCTTATCTGTTCGGCGACCTGCTGGCGATCAGCCCGACCGATCTGGCCTGGATCCTTGGCGGTAGCGCTGCGGTACTGCTCTTGCTGGTTGCGTTGTGGCGCCCATTGCTGGCAATCACAGTGCACGAAGAACTGGCCAGGGTCGAAGGCCTGCCGGTGGCGGGATTGCGCCTGGCCCTGATGCTGTTGATCGCCGTGGTGATTGCCGTGGCGATGAAAATAGTCGGCGTATTGCTGATCACTTCGTTGCTGATCATCCCGGCTGCTGCAGCACAACGTCACGCCCGCTCGCCGGAGCAGATGGCACTGGGCGCGAGCCTGCTGGGCATACTCGCCGTGTGTGGCGGGCTGGCGCTGTCCTGGTTCAAGGACACCCCGGCCGGCCCGTCGATTGTGGTGACGGCCGCCGCGCTATTTCTGCTGAGTTTTGTTCTGCCCCGTCGAGGGGTGTAGACTTGCTCGTTTTTTGCGCAAATAGAGAGTCGCAGGAATGAAGTCGTTCGCCTCCCGTTATCTGCTCCTTGTCGCATTTTCTTTGCTGCTGGGCGCCTGCCAAAGCACGCCACCGGCGGCCACCGAGGCCGCCGATGCGCGGGCCACGGCCATCGTACAGCTGGAACAAAACATCGCCAGCGATGAACTGGCCATCGCCGAAGACCAATTGGCAGCCTTGCAGGCCGCATCGCCCGACGATGCGTCCCTTGAGCAATACCAGCGGCAGTTGGCCGAAGCCTATCTGCGCCGCAGCCAGAGCGTGCTGCAAAAGGGTGATGTGGATGCCGCCGCGACCGCCCTGAGCCGTGCCCGCGCATTGATGCCCAAGGCTCCGGCACTGACCGGCGGAGTCAACGGCTCGATTGCCCAGGCGCGCAAGGCCGAGCTGGAAAAAGCCGAAGCCGCCCTCAAGGCTGCCGAAGCCAAGCCAAAAGCCAAGGTTATCGACCTGACGGCTGAAAGCACCACGGTCGTGCTGAATATCAACGATATGGGCAAACTGCGTCGCCAACTGGATGCCATCGCCGCCGATGTGGTGAATTTTCAATGCGACGTGAGCATTCAGGCTCCACGCACCAACGATTACCCTTGGCTGGCTAACTTGTTGACCAAACGGGTGAAGAAACTCGATCCTGAGTTTGATCTGAAGCTGGAACGGCAGATTTTGCGCAGTGTTCCGGCGCAGATGGTTCTGACGCCTCGTAAACCTTAAAAAGCTTCGCGAGCAAGCCCGCTCCCACATTGGATCTGTGACCGCCGCAGGCCCCATGTGGGAGCGGGCTTGCCCGCGAAGGCGTCCTATCTGGCAGTAAAACTCTCAGGCCTGAATCGCCTTGGCCTTCGCCTCCCTGCCCCAAACCCGATGCTGCCCAGCAGGTCGAAGTTGCCTTCTGCCTTGGGCGAGCTTCTTTAGCCGTTCCTTTTTCCTGACCTTTGATCGCGTTATTGCCAAATGACAGGACAAATGCGAAATAAATGCTAAGAACCTCTATACGGACAGGCTAAAATGCGCGCCCGGCTAACCGCTGATCCTTTTCTAACGCGCCCCACAAGGTTCGCTACGTGATCGAGTTTCAAAACGTCCATAAAACCTACCGCGTCGCCGGTAAGGAAATCCCCGCCCTGCATCCGACCAATCTGACGATTGAGAACGGGCAGGTTTACGGCTTGATCGGTCATTCCGGCGCAGGAAAAAGTACCCTGCTGCGTCTGATCAATCGCCTGGAAAACGCCAGCGGCGGCAAGATCACCGTCGACGGTGAAGAAGTCACCGCACTCGACGCCAACGGCCTGCGCCGCTTCCGTCAACAGGTCGGGATGATTTTCCAGCACTTCAACCTGCTGGCCTCCAAGACTGTCGCTGACAACGTCGCGCTGCCCCTGACCCTGGCCGGCGAATTGTCGCGCAGCGAGATCGATTCGCGCGTGGCCGAGCTGCTGGCACGGGTCGGTTTGTCCGACCATGCGAAAAAGTACCCCGCGCAATTGTCCGGTGGGCAAAAGCAGCGTGTCGGCATTGCCCGAGCCCTGGCGACCAAGCCAAAAATCCTGCTGTGCGATGAAGCCACCAGCGCCCTGGACCCGCAAACCACCGCATCGGTCTTGCAATTGCTGGCCGAGATCAATCGCGAGCTGAAACTGACCATCGTCTTGATCACCCACGAGATGGACGTGATCCGCCGGGTCTGCGACCAGGTAGCCGTGATGGACGCTGGCGTGATCGTCGAGCAAGGCTCGGTGGCCGAGGTGTTCCTGCATCCAAAGCACCCGACCACCAAGCGCTTCGTGCAGGAAGACGAGCAGATCGACGAAAGCGAACAGCGTGACGACTTCGCTCACGTACCGGGGCGCATCCTGCGTCTGACCTTCCAGGGCGAAGCGACCTACGCGCCGCTGCTGGGTACCGTCGCCCGGGAAACCGGTGTGGACTACAGCATCCTGGCCGGTCGTATCGACCGCATCAAAGACATCCCTTACGGGCAACTGACCCTGGCCGTGACTGGCGGTGACATGGAAGCGGCCTTTGCCCGCTTCACCGCAGCCGACGTCCACATGGAGGTGCTGCGCTAATGGAAGCCCTGACAAGTTTCTTCGCTAATATCGACTGGTTCGAAATCTGGCTGGCCACCGGCGACACCCTGCTGATGCTCGGCGGTTCGCTGTTGTTCACCGTGTTGCTCGGCTTGCCGCTGGGCGTGCTGCTGTTCCTGTGCAGCCCGCGCCAGTTGCTGGAAGCCAAAGGCGTCTACGCGATGTTGTCGCTGGTGGTGAACATCCTGCGTTCGCTGCCGTTCATCATCCTGTTGATCGTGATGATTCCGTTCACCGTGTTGATCACCGGCACGTCCCTGGGTGTCGCCGGTGCGATCCCGCCGCTGGTGGTGGGTGCCACGCCATTCTTCGCGCGCCTGGTGGAAACCGCCCTGCGTGAAGTGGATCGCGGCATCATCGAAGCGACCCAGGCCATGGGTGCGACCACGCGACAGATCATCACCAATGCCTTGCTGCCGGAGGCGCGTCCGGGCATCTTCGCGGCGATTACGGTGACAGCCATTACACTGGTTTCCTACACGGCGATGGCCGGTGTCGTGGGCGCCGGTGGTCTGGGTGACCTGGCGATCCGTTTCGGTTATCAGCGTTTCCAGACCGATGTGATGGTCGTGACGGTGGTATTGCTGCTGGTATTGGTCCAGGTGCTGCAAACCGTCGGCGACAAACTGGTTGTGCATTTCTCCCGTAAATAAGACAAGACATGAGCCGGCCATACGCTGGCAGGCGCCGGAAACGGTGCCGCACAAGGAGTTAGCTGAATGAAAAAACTACTCGTCGCCTTCGCTGCTGTTGCCGCATTCTCGGCCCACGCGGCCGACACCCTGACCGTCGCGGCCACTCCGGTGCCACACGCCGAGATCCTCGAATTCGTGAAGCCGGCCCTGGCCAAAGAAGGCGTGGACCTGAAGGTCAAGGTATTCACCGACTACATCCAGCCGAACGTGCAGGTCGCGGAAAAGCGCTTGGACGCCAACTTCTTCCAGCACCAGCCGTACCTGGATGAGTTCAACAAGGCCAAGGGCACCCACCTGGTTTCCGTGGCCGGCGTGCACCTGGAGCCCTTGGGCGCTTACTCCAACAAGTACAAGACCATTGCCGAACTGCCTGGCGGTGCCACCGTGGTCATCCCGAACGATGCCACCAATGGCGGCCGTGCACTGTTGCTGATGGCCAAGGCGGGCCTGATCAAGTTGAAGGATTCGAACAACATCCTGTCGACCGTGAAGGACATCACCGAGAACACCAAGGACCTGAAAATCCGCGAACTGGAAGCCGCGACCATCCCGCGCGTGCTGACCCAGGTCGACCTGGCGCTGATCAATACCAACTACGCGCTGGAAGCCAAGCTTGATCCGGCCAAGGACGCGCTGTTCATCGAAGGCAGCGACTCGCCTTACGTGAACATCCTGGTGGCTCGCCCGGACGACAAGGACAGCGAAGCGATGAAGAAACTGGTCGCTGCCCTGCACAGCCCGGAAGTGAAGGCCTTCATTCTCGAGAAGTACAAAGGCGCGGTGGTGCCCGCGTTCTGATTGGCTGCTGCAACGAAACAGGGGACGCCAAGTGCGTCCCCTTTTTTGTGCCTTGAAATACAGGCCCCTGTGGGAGCGGGCTTGCTCGCGAAAGCGGTGTGTCAGCCACTATCAATGTCGGCTGAACCACCGCTTTCGCGAGCAAGCCCGCTCCCACAGGGTTTGGTGGTGTTTTCAGTTGCGCTTGAGCATCACCGGCAACTGCGTCACCAGTTTCGCATTGTTCAACGGCGCCCGAATAAATCCACGCTGCGTGCCGTCCGGCCCGATCACGGCGAGGTTGCCGCTGTGGTCAACGGTGTAGTTCGGCTTGCTGGTGTCCGCCGGAATGAACGGAATGCTCACCGCGTTGGCGATCGTTTGCAATTCATCGGTCGACGCCGGGGTCAGGCCGATGAACTGCGGGTCGAAGTAGCCTAGGTACTGCTTCAGTTGCTTGGGTGTATCGCGGTTCGGATCGACGCTGACCAGCACGATCTGCAATTTATCCACAGCCTCGGGCGGCAACTCGCTCTTGATCTGCCGCAACTGGGCGAGGGTGGTCGGGCAGATGTCCGGGCAGAAGGTGTAGCCGAAGAACAGCAGGCTCCACTTGCCTTTCAATTCATTGATCGCGACCGGCTGGCCGTCCTGATTGGTCATCGTCACGTCCGGCAGATTACGGCTCTGCGGCAGCAAGATGATGCCGGCGTCGATCAGCGCCGTCGGATCGCCCTGGTTTTTCCCGGACAGCACCTTGTTGACGGTCAGGCCCAGGATCAGTGCGACCAGGGCGACGAGTATGAAGACGGTTTTCTGGGTTCGAGTCATAGGTTCAACAGTAAGTAGTGGTCTACGAGCAGGGCGATAAACAGCAGGAACAAGTAGTAAATAGAGTACTTGAACGTGTTGATCGCCGCGTGCGGCCGAGTGCCACGGTACAGCACCACGGCCCATTGCAGAAACCGCGCGCCCAGCCCGAGCGCGCAGACCAGGTAGAGCGTGCCGCTCATGTGGATCACATAAGGCATCAGGCTGACGGCAAGCAATGCGAAGGTATAAAGCAGGATGTGAATCTTGGTGTAGTGCTCACCATGGGTGACCGGCAGCATCGGGATATCGGCCTTGGCGTATTCCTCCTTGCGGTGGATCGCCAGCGCCCAGAAGTGCGGCGGGGTCCAGGCGAAGATGATCAACACCAGCAGCAGCGGTTCGGCGCTGACGTGGCCGGTGGCGGCGGTCCAGCCGAGCAACGGCGGCGCGGCACCGGCCAGACCACCGATGACGATGTTCTGCGGGGTCGCGCGCTTGAGGAATCCGGTGTAGACCACCGCGTAGCCAAGCAACGAGGCGAGAGTCAGCCACGCTGTCAGCGGGTTGGTGAACGCCAGCAGCATGGCTTGTCCGAGAACCGCCAACACCAGCGCGAACGTCAGCGCTGCGGTCGGCGAAACCCGGCCTTCGGCGAGCGGCCGTTTGCGGGTGCGCGCCATCACCGCGTCGATGCGCCGGTCCACCACATGATTGACCGCCGCCGCGCCACCGGCACACAGGGCGATGCCCAGGTTGCCGAAAATCAGCACCGTCCACGGCACTCCGGCACGGGTCGCAAGGAACATCCCCACCAGCGAAGTGATGAGCATCAGCACCACGACTTTGGGTTTGGTCAGTTCCAGGTAGTCACGCCAGATCGCTTGACTGGGACGTTCGCCGATCAGAATCGCCATGGCATCTCTCCTTTTATTGTTATGGGCCCGGCTGAGTGTTTACGCGGGCTGAAGTGCCAGCGCGCTTGCTTGACCCGGACCAGACTGGTTCGGGCGTGGTAATTGACCAGCACCATGGTCAGCAACAGCGCCGCGCCGCCCGCGTTATGTGCGACGGCCACCGGCAGCGGCAGATGGAACAGCACGTTGCTGATGCCCAGGGTGATTTGTGCGCCAAGGGTGATCAGCACCAGGCCTGCCAGGCGCGTCATGCCGACCGCTTTCAGTTGCCAGGCCAGACCGAGCAATACCAGGGTGACCAGCAACGCGCCGATGCGATGGGTCAGGTGAATCGCCGTACGGGCGTCGCTATCCAGTTGTCCGCCAAGATAGTTCGGGCCGATGTGTTGGGTCAGGTGAAAGCCGTTGGCGAAGTCGGCCGGTGGCAACCACTGGCCGTGGCAGGTCGGAAAGTCGATGCAGGCCACGGCGGCGTAATTGGAACTGACCCAGCCACCGAGGGCGATTTGCCCGATCACCAGCAACAGCCCTGCCGTCGCCCAGTGTTGCAAACGTCGTGGCACGGTCAGCGCCGGCAGTACGCCGGACAGGCGCAAGGTCAGCAGAAACAACAGGCTCAAGGTCGCGAAGCCGCCCAGCAAATGCCCGGTGACCACCTGCGGCCAGAGCTTGAGCGTTACCGTCCACATGCCAAACGCGGCCTGGCCAACAACCACCGCCAACAGAAACAACGGCAGCTTCACCGGTTGCCCGGGATGGCGGCGATGCATCCACGCACGACCGGCCAACACCGCGATCAACAGCCCCAGCGTGCCGGCGAAGTAGCGGTGGACCATCTCGTTCCAGCCCTTGTGGGCCTCGACCGGAGCGTCCGGGAAATGCAATTCGGCGTGGGCCAGCTGGGCTTCGCTTTTCGGCACGCTGATGAAACCGTAGCAGCCGGGCCAGTCCGGACAGCCGAGGCCGGCGTGGGTCAGGCGGGTGTAAGCGCCGAGCAACACCACAATCAGTGCCAGCAAGGTGGCAAACAGCGCGAGGCGAAATCCAGGCTTGGCCATGACGATGCCCTTATCCGATGTTCGACAGTTTCAGCAGGTGGCGCAGATCGTTGAGCAGGTCCTTGCCCTTCACCGAGGGGTCGTAGCGCAGCACCAGATTGCCGTGGGGGTCGATGATCCACAGGTGCGGCGCGTCATCGCTCTGAGCGCCTTTAGTGTAGGCAGGCAAATCCAGTGAATAGCGTTGCAACTGCGGGTACTCGCGTTGAAGTTTAGTCTCGTAATCGCTGTTCAGCGTCTGCGCGGCGGCCAATGCATGGCTGGCGCGGGACGCATCGCGGCCGAGGCCGATCTGGACTTGCCGCGCCAGATACACCAGTTGCTGGCAGTCCACCGCGCATTCCTTGGGCGCCGTCACCAGTATCTGCCAGCGAGCTTCCTGGGCCTGCACACCGATGTCCGCGCGGGTCTGGCCGTTGCCGATCAGTTCGCCGTGATAACTGCGGCCCTCGGGCACCCAGAAGTTCAGCTTGTACATGCCGGTGGCGAGGATCATCGGACCGATCACCCCGAGCAGGATCAGCAGCAATTGCATACGGCCCTTGCGCCGGTTCGCCGACGGTTTCGCCTCAGACATGCTGGGTGGATTCATGGCCGCTCCCATGGTGTTTCTCCTTTGCGTTGTGCCAGCCGAGATAGAGATAAAGACCGAACAGGGCGATCGCCATGGCGAACCACTGCACGGCATAAGCGATGTGTTTTTCCGGGCCCATGGCGACTACTGGCCAGTCGGCCTGATAGGTGACGGGGCCGGTTTCGGCGCGCAGTTCGTAGGCAAAGCCTTCGCGATTCAGTGCTGCCCAGAGCTTGTCTGGCTCAACGGCCGTAATCAGCTTCGGCCATGTCAATGTTGTGGGATCTGCGTGCAATTGGAACGTCGCACCGGGGGAGACGTAGACCCACGCGTCGAGGCTGACTGCTTCGGCAGGTGTCTTGAATTGCGGTGGTGTGCGGCGCTCCGGCCAAGGCAACCAGCCGCGATTGACCAGCAGCCAAAGCCCGGAGGCCTGATCGTGAAAGGGTTGCAACAGCTCGACGCCGACCTTGCCGTTGCGTTGACTGTTGTCCAGCAGCAGGCTGTGTTCGGCATCGAACTGGCCGTACAGGTGAACCCGACGGAAAGCCGGATCGGTGGTGTGTTGCAGTTCGGTACTGGCCATCGGCTCGGCGGCCCGGCGTTCGGCGTAGGTTTGCAGCAGCGCGCCTTTCTCCGCGCCCCGGCTCAATTGCCAGAACCCCAGGGACACCAGTAGCGGCAGCAACAGCGCCACCACCAGCGTTGGCACGATACCCGGCCGAAAGCGCTTCATGGCATCGCCAGAAAGTCGGTCATCGCGATAGCTATACTCAAGTGCATCGCTTATCCCCCCGGAGTCTCACCATGCTCAAAGCAGCCATCGTCCTGATGCTGATTGCCACGGTTGTCAGCCTGTTCAGCGGCCTGTTTTTTCTGGTCAAGGACGACAGCCGCTCAAACCGCCTCGTCATTGCCTTGAGTGTGCGAGTGACGCTGGCCGCCCTTACCCTCGGCCTGATCGCCTGGGGGTTTTTCAGCGGCCAACTGGTTTCCAATGCCCCTTGGTAGCTGTAGAAGCGAGCTGCTTTAAAGCACATAGACGAAAACGAACAGCCCGATCCACACCACATCCACGAAGTGCCAGTACCAGCTCGCCGCTTCGAAGCCGAACTGGTGCTCACTGTCGAAGTGCCCCCGCATGATCCGCATCAGCATCACGAACAGGATGATGGTGCCGATGGTCACGTGGGCGCCGTGGAACCCGGTGAGCATGAAGAAGGTCGCGCCGTAGATGCCCGAACCCAGGGTCAGACCCAGCTCGCGGTAGGCGTGCATGTACTCTTCGGCCTGGAAGGTGAGGAACGCACAGCCCAACACTACGGTGAGCGCCAGCCAGAGTTTCAGTGCGCCGCGATGGCCCTTTTTCAAGGCATGGTGGGCGATGGTCACGGTCACGCTGGAACTGACCAGCAACACGGTGTTGAGCAACGGCAGGCCCCAGGGGCTGATGACTTCCTTGGGCGGCGGAAACAGTTTCGAGTCGGGGTTGCTCAGCAGCGGCCAGGTGAACTGGAAGTTCGGCCACAGCATGTGCGCCATGCCTTTGGCGCCTTCACCACCGAGCGCCGGCCCGGAGATATGGCGGACATAAAACAGCGCGCCAAAAAAGGCGATGAAGAACATCACTTCCGAGAAAATGAACCAGCTCATGCCCCAGCGGAACGAGCGATCCATCTGTGCGCTGTACAAGCCGCCGCGACTTTCCTTGATCACCGTGCCGAACCAGCCGAACAGCATGTAGGCCAGCAACAGGCCACCGACGAAAAAGATCAGCGGCCCGTGGGATTCGGGGCGTGCGGCCTTCAGATCATTGAACCAGGTGGCCAGGCCAAACACCGTGACGAACATGCCGACCGTGGCGATGATCGGCCATTTGCTCTGGGCCGGGACGTAATAATGTTCATGAGTTGCCATTTATTGTTCTCCTTATCGGGCACGCTCAGCCGCCAGTGTTTACAGCTACCGGTGGATGTCGGGCGGTGATATCGAACAGCGTGTAAGACAGCGTCAGGTGCTTCACATCCTTGGGCATGTCGCGGTCAACGATGAAACGCACCGGCATCTCGATCCGTTGACCGGGCTGCAGCACTTGCTGGGTAAAGCAGAAACATTCGGTCTTGTGGAAGTACGCCGCCGCGTTGCTGGGCGCGATGCTCGGCACGGCTTGGGCGCTCATCGGTTTATCGGTGGGGTTGTGGGCGATGAAGATCATCTCGTTCACCGCCCCCGGGTTCGCGGTCAATTCGTCATGCTTGGGGTAAAAGTCCCACGGCATGTCGGCGGTGTTGGTCGACAGAAACTGCACGCGCACCTGCCGCGAGGTGTCGACCGTTTGCTCACCCTCGTACTGCCCGCCGGTCTTGCCATTAATGCCGAAGGCCCTGCACATCACGTCGTAGATCGGCACCAGTGCAAAGCCGAAGACAAACATTGCCACCACCACGGTCAGCAGGCGCGTGACCAGTTTCTTCAACGAAATCGAGTCAGCCATGGTTTTGAACCTCGACCGAGAACCCTGTGGGAGCGAGCCTGCTCGCGAAGCAGACACCGCGGTTTAGCAGGCACACCGCGTTATCGTTCTTCGCGAGCAGGTCGGATCGCCGCACCGTCGCTCCCACAGAAGGGCAGGCGTTCATTTCACTTCCGGCGGCGTGGTGAAGGTGTGATACGGCGCCGGCGACGGAATGCTCCACTCCAGGCCTTCAGCCCCATCCCACGGCTTGGCCGGTGCCGGCGGGCCGCCGCGAATGGTCTTGATCACGATGAACAGGAAGAAGATCTGTGTGGCGCCGAACATGAATGCGCCGATCGACGACACCATGTTGAAGTCGGCGAATTGCAGGTTGTAGTCCGGAATCCGTCGCGGCATGCCCGCCAGCCCCACGAAGTGCATCGGGAAGAAGGCCAGGTTCATGCCGATGAACGACAGCCAGAAATGCAGCTTGCCCAGGGTTTCGTCGTACATGTGGCCGGTCCATTTCGGCAGCCAGTAGTAGGCCGAGGCGAAGATCCCGAAGATCGCCCCCGGCACCAGCACATAGTGGAAGTGCGCGACCACGAAGTAGGTGTCCTGGTACTGGAAGTCCGCCGGGGCGATGGCCAGCATCAACCCGGAAAAACCGCCGATGGTGAACAGGATTACGAACGCCACGGCAAACAGCATCGGTGTCTCGAAAGTCAGCGAGCCTTGCCACATGGTGCTGGCCCAGTTGAACACCTTCACGCCGGTAGGCACCGCGATCAGCAGCGTGGCGTACATGAAGAACAACTCGCCCACCAGCGGAATGCCGACCACGAACATGTGGTGCGCCCAGACGATGAACGACAGGAACGCGATACTCGCCGTGGCGTAGACCATCGAGGTGTAGCCGAACAGTGGCTTGCGCGAAAAGGCCGGAATGATCGAACTGACGGCACCGAAGGCCGGCAGGATCATGATGTACACCTCGGGGTGACCGAAGAACCAGAACACATGCTGGAACAGCACCGGGTCTCCGCCACCGGCGGCACTGAAGAAACTGGTGCCGAAGTGGATGTCCATCAGCATCATGGTCACGCAACCCGCCAGTACCGGCATCACCGCGATCAACAGGAACGCGGTGATCAGCCAGGTCCAGACGAACAGTGGCATTTTCATCAGCGTCATGCCGGGGGCGCGCAGGTTGAGGATGGTGGCGATCACGTTGATCGCCCCCATGATCGAACTGATCCCCATCAAGTGGATGGCGAAGATGAAGAAGGTCACGCTTTCCGGCGCGTAGGTGGTCGACAGCGGCGCATAGAACGTCCAGCCGAAGTTCGGCCCGCCACTCGGAGTGAACAGGGTCGACACCAGCATCAGGAACGCCGCCGGCAACAGCCAGAAGCTGAAGTTGTTCATGCGCGGCAGGGCCATGTCCGGCGCGCCGATCATCAGCGGGATCATCCAGTTGGCGAGGCCGACGAAGGCCGGCATCACCGCACCGAAGACCATCACCAGGCCGTGCATGGTGGTCATCTGGTTGAAGAATTCCGGCTGGACGATCTGTAGCCCCGGCTGGAACAGCTCGGCGCGAATCACCATCGCGAACGAACCGCCAAGCAGGAACATGGAGAACGCAAACCACAGGTACAGCGTACCGATGTCCTTGTGGTTGGTGGTCAGCACCCAGCGCATCAGGCCTTTGGCGGGGCCGTGGGCGTGGTCGGTGGCGGTATGAACATGTTCATCGATTACAGCAGTCATGTCCTGTCTCCTGCAAACAGATGGGCTGGGCAGGCCGGGGTGCGTAGCCCCGACCGGTTCCTTAAGTGCGCAATAGACCGGGTCATTTGCTTTCCGCCTGTTTCAGCTCCAGCACTTCTTTAGGCGTAACCATGTCGCCCTTGTTGTTGCCCCAGGCGTTACGTTCATAGGTCACGACCGCCGCGATATCGACTTCCGAGAGTTGCTTGCCGAATGCGGCCATGGAAGTGCCAGGCTTGCCGTGGAAGACAATGCTCAGGTGAGCTTCTTTCGGTCCGGTGGCGATTTTCGAGCCCTTGAGTGCCGGGAACATCGGCGGCAGACCCTGGCCTTCGGCCTGGTGACAGGCCACGCAGGTGGTGTGATAGACCTTGTCGCCGCGCTCTTTGAGCTCGTCGAGCGTCCATTCCTTGCTGGTCAGCTCTTTGAGTTGCGCGGCCTCGGTCTTGCGATCGGCCAGCCATTTTTCGTAATCGGCCTTTTCCTTGACCTCGACCACGGTCGGCATGAAGCCGTGATCCTTGCCGCACAACTCGGCGCACTGGCCACGGTAGATGCCGGGCTTGTCGATGCGGGTCCAGGCTTCATTGACGAATCCGGGAATCGCATCGCGCTTGACCGCGAAAGCCGGCACCCACCAGGAGTGGATCACGTCGGCGGAGGTCACAAGGAAGCGCACCTTGGCGCCGACCGGCAGCACCAATGGCTTGTCGACTTCGAGCAGGTAATGCTCGCCCTTGGCTTCCTTGTTGTGGATCTGATCCTGGGGGGTGGTCAGGTTGCTGAAGAACTCGACGTCCTGGCCCAGGTATTTGTAGTGCCACTTC
Organism: Pseudomonas sp. KH_046_1; assembly: GCF_057839025.1. Taxonomy (NCBI): domain Bacteria; kingdom Pseudomonadati; phylum Pseudomonadota; class Gammaproteobacteria; order Pseudomonadales; family Pseudomonadaceae; genus Pseudomonas; species Pseudomonas sp. KH_046_1. The sequence continues at coordinate 54,758 of NZ_CM174481.1, read as the reverse complement.
CACTGGTAGCCGGTGATCTGGATATCGATTTCCGGCTCGCTGGCGTCGTACATCTTGATCAGGGTCGCGGTAGCGGGAATCGCCATGGCCACCAGGATCAGGAAGGGCACGATGGTCCAGAGGATTTCGACGGTGGTGCTTTCATGAAATTTGGCGGCCACCTGCCCGGTCGAGCGGCGGTGGAGAATCATCGACCAGAACATGGCACCAAAAACGATGATGCCGATCACCACACAGATCCAGAAAATGATCATGTGCAGGTCGAATACTGCGTGACTGATTTCAGTCGCTCCAGGCGCCATATTCACAGTCCAGGCCGCTTGCGCCTGACTGAAAATCGACCACAACAGGAGGCCCATCCAGACATGTGGATGTCGCATCATTGCGGGTTCCCCTTATCGTTCTTGTTATCCCGCCGGCTTTCACCTGCGGCAAGGGAGCGGCTGCATCAGACTACGAACTTGAGCACCGGGCCTTGCTGCATATGCAGTCGGGCGTCATCAGCTAACTCCATTCCACCCCGAGTATAGACAGCACCTCTGACCTCGCAATGCGAAGGCGTAAATCGTCTGAAACAGCATTAACTTGCTTTGCAGGGTACGAATGGAGAAGGATGCAGACGAGTGGTGGCTAATCGATATAACGGGGCCGTCTCAAGGATGAAATAATTATGACAAATGCGTCTTAGCATTTTTCGTAAGCCAGCTAAGTTATGTCTTCCCTATTTCATTGCCTTGTTTCCTGGAGTTTTCATGAACACCGCCGCATTGCGCGAGCAGATCCAAAAAGCCCAACAACACGAAGCCGAGACCGGCCTGCTGACGCGTCAGCTGGAAAGTAAACTGCCTCATCTGCACCCGGCGATCCAATTGCCGGAGACCGATACCAACGGCGTACTGACGCGATTTGTCGCCGCCTACATCGAAGAAGTGCCCGATCTGCTGGATGCAGCCAATGAAGTCGCCAGGGAAGCGGGCATTGAGTCACAGATCAAACCGGTGCTGGCAATCGCCGAGCAGTACTTCCTCCAGCCGCCAGCCATCATGGCCGGCCATGTCGGGCTCGACAGTCTGCTGGATGAAGCCTATCTGGCGCACCGGTTTGTCGAAGAGGTCAATGACCTGTACATCAAGCATTTCGGCCAGCCACTGATCCCCTTGGACATGACTGTCGCCAACCTGATTGCTCACCAATTGATCGGTGAGTCGTTCGCCAACCAACTGGACGAAGTGGTGCATCACGCCATCGACGAGATGCTCAACGACGAAAGCTTCGCGCTGGAATCGGTGGAAGCCTACCGCGAGAAGCTCAACAGCCCTGACACCGGCGCCGCGTGGAAACGCTGGCCGTGCATGTCCCGCCGCTTGGGCGTAGGCCTGGAACTGGATCAGCCGGCGGCTTGATCCATCGGTAAACACAATCCCCTGTGGGAGCGGGCTTGCTCGCGAATGCGGTTTCACATCCAACATATGTGTTGGCTGATCCACCGCTTTCGCGAGCAAGCCCGCTCCCACACTGTTATCTACCCGACCGCGCCGACGCCGGTATTCGTCCGCACCCGCCCCTCAAGTCTGCGCTTCAACCCCCGCGATTCAATCATCAGCTTCGAACCCTTGGCCGCATTCGCCCGCCCCCATTCCTCCAGCAACTCCAGACACGAGTGATCGATGTAGCTCAGATTATTGAGCGGCACATGCACCGTCGCGCCTGGTGGAATACTACCCAGCACCTGTGTCAGCGCCGGCACTTTGAGGAAGGTCGCCGCGCCTGCCAGGCGCAATTCCATTTGCCCTTCCTGAGGCAGGTCGATCAGGCTGATTTTCAACCGCGAAGCTTTCAGCGCCAGTTTCACCAGCGTCAGGCCGAAGCCAATCAACACGCCGGTCAGCAGGTCCGTGAAAACGATGGCGAGCGCGGTTGCCGCATAGGTGAACATCGGCGCCCGACCATACCGGCCCAAACCACGGAAGACCTTGAGATCCACCAGTTTGAAACCGGTGTACACCAGCACGCCCGCCAGGCTCGCCACCGGAATGCTTTGCAGCACGCTGGACAGCAACAGCACGAACGCCAACAACCACAGGCCGTGGAAAATGGTCGAAAACCGCGTGGTTGCTCCAGCCTGAACGTTCGCCGAGCTGCGCACGATAACGCCGGTCATAGGCAAAGCCCCTAGCAGGCCACACAGCATGTTGCCGATACCTTGCGCCGACAATTCCCGGTCGAAGTCCGAGCGCTGACCACTGTGCATGCGATCAACCGCGGCGGCTGAGAGCAAGGTTTCGGCGCTGGCGATGAAGGCCACGGCAAACGCCGCAATCAGCAAGGCCGGATCAGCCAGGTTGAGCAGATCCGCGGGCTTCAGCCAGTCGATGGCCTCCGTCAGGTTGGCCGGAACCTCAACCCGTTTGACCTGCAACGCCAGCACCAGGCTGGCAAGCGTGGCCAGACCGACGCCGAGGAGCGCGCCAGGAACGAAGCGCAGGGATTGCGGACGGAATTTCTCCCACAGCCACATGACGGCGATCGTCGACAAACCGAGCAAACCGGCTTGCCAGCCAAACGTGGGCAACGCCTGAACCAGCGCCGCCGGGAAGGCCGCCAGGTTATCCAGGCCCGAGGGTTTGGGCACGGCATCCAGCATCACATGCACCTGAGACAGGATGATCAGCACGCCAATCCCGGCCAGCATGCCGTACACCACCGCAGGCGCCGTCACCCGAAACCAGCAGCCCAGCTTCAAACGGCCAGCCACCAGTTGCAGAAAACCTGCCAACAACAGTATGGGCCCAAGCATGGCGATGCCGTGCTGGCGGACCAATTCGAATACCAGAACGGCCAGGCCCGCCGCCGGACCGCTGACTTGCAGCGGCGAGCCGGCCAACCAGCCGACCACTAGACCACCTATGATGCCGGTGATCAGACCTTTGGCCGGCGGCAGCCCCGAGGCAATCGCGATGCCCATGCACAGGGGCAGGGCGACCAGAAAAACAACCACCGAAGCCAGCAGCTCCCGTGGCAGAACAGCTTTGAGTCGAGCAGCACGCATGGTGAGTCTCCCGAAGTTTTCTTCAGGCATGGCAAAGCCAGGCTGCCTGAACGGCAGCCTCGGCTGAACCACACAACGATTTAGGAGGGTTTAGAAGCGCGCTTTGGGCGTCGCCACGGGAATTGGCAGGCTGCCATTGAGCGGCAGGAAACAGCCTTGATCGGCGTCATACGCTTTGATTTCGCTGGTTTCGATGTTGTAGACCCAGCCGTGAATAAATAACTGACCGTTGGCCATGCGCGATGCCACCGACGGATGGGTGCGCAGATGCTGCAATTGAGCGATCACATTCTCTTCGGTAAGGATGTGCATGCTTTCGCTTTCGCTAGAGCAGTTGCAGTTCTCCTGCACCATGGTTTTGGCCACTTCGGCATGACGCAGCCAGGCTTTGACCGTGGGCATTTTTTCCAGACTGTCCGGGTTGAGCACCGCGCGCATGGCGCCGCAGTCGGAATGCCCGCAAATGATGATGTGATGCACTCCCAGAGCCAGTACGGCGTACTCGATGGCCGTGGAAACACCACCGTTCATTTGCCCGTAAGGCGGCACGACGTTGCCGACGTTACGGGTCACGAACAGGTCGCCGGGGGAGCTCTGGGTAATCAACTCGGGAACGATGCGCGAATCGGCGCAGGCAATGAACATCGCTCGTGGCCGCTGGGCCGTGGCGAGTTTCTTGAAGAGCTCTTCCTGCTGGGGAAAGACCTCATGATGAAAATGCAAAAAGCCGTCAACGATGTGCTGCAACGCTGCATCGGCGGTTTCCGCCTCAGGTTGGGCTGAAGCCGACGCAGCCAACGGCTGTTTATCCTTGTCACTCATGATTCATCCTCATTGGCGGAGTCAGGGAATCTTCCCGTGTGGTCCGGTGTGAAGCCAGTGGCTGGTTAAAAAACATCCAGGTCAAGCATTTCGACCCATCAGTCACTCGATGAACAAGGTAGCGGCCGAATCTTAATTGAAACTGAATAAACCGCTCTAGGACGCGTGTTCCAGGTCACAAAAAACGTGACCAGCCTAAGACCTGAGCGCGCTCTTCAGTACTCAACCATAGGCCAATTGTCCTCAAATCAACGACATTTGGCGACCGGGCGGACAAAAGGCATTGCAGTCCAGGTCAAAGCCTTCCCGTCGATTGAGCCCCAGGCGCTTGATGGTTTTGGCAAAGCGCTGTGCCAGCAGGTCGGCGAAGGGGCCTTCGCCGCGCATTCGAGCACCAAAGCGGCTGTCGTAGAGTTCACCGCCACGGCTCTGACGAATCAGGCTCAGCACATGCGCCGCCCGTTGCGGATAGTGGGCACCCAGCCATTCTTCGAACAGCGGCGCCACTTCCAGCGGCAGGCGCAACATCATGTAAGCAGCACTTTGCGCCCCGACCGCATGGGCCTCGGTGAGCAGGCTTTCGAGTTCGCTGTCGTTGATCATCGGGATCATCGGTGAACACAGCACGCCCACCGGAATGCCTGCATCGCGCATGACCCTGATCGCCCGCAACCGGGCCTTGGGCGCCGCCGCGCGGGGTTCGAGGATGCGCTTGAGCTCGTCGTCGAGGGTGGTCAGGCTGATCATTACCGCCACCAGTCTTTGGCTGGCAAGCTCGGTCAGCAGGTCCAGGTCGCGAAGAATCAGCGATCCCTTGGTGACGATGGTCACCGGGTGCCGGTAACGCAGGAGTACTTCGAGGGTTTGCCGGGTGATCTTGTATTCACGCTCAATCGGCTGATAGGGGTCGGTGTTGGAGCCGAGGTTGATCGGCGCACATTGATATCCACGCCTGGACAATTGCTCCTCCAGCACGTCCGCGGCGTTGGTCTTGGCGATTAGTCTGGTTTCAAAATCCAGCCCAGGCGACATGTCCCAATAGGCATGGCTTGGCCTCGCGTAGCAGTAGATACAGCCATGTTCGCACCCGCGATAGGGATTGATCGAGCGATCGAAGGGCAAGTCCGGCGATGTATTGCGGGTGATTATGGTTTTCGCCCTTTCGATGCTCACCTCGGTGCCTTGGGTGAGCGGTGCTTCCTGGTACCAGCCGTCGTCCTCAACCACCGAATGGCTGGGGGCAAAGCGGTTGTGCGGGTTGGTTGCAGTGCCGCGGCCACGGGGAGGCAGAGAGCTGATCATCGGCGGACTCCTTTATCTGTATATTCATACAGTATACCAACCTACTGCGTATCGACCAGTACCACTCAGTCCTTCATCCGACGACAGGGTCGTCATTAGCTTACTTGTTCAATAAATGAAGAGAAAACTAATGAAACATATAGCCAGTGGTTGGATTTAATACCCGGCCGTATATTCAGCCCGGCAAACACCGCCCTCATTAGCAATCAAATAAAAGGATTTATCAATGTCTAACCTTAATCAGCGCGGCATCTTCCTACAACTGATGCAACCGAATGCTTCGGAACCCAATACACTGGTTTCGCTGCAACTAGCTCGAAAAGAACTCAGTTGGGATGCGGAAAATGAAGTTCAAATTGAAAGCTTAGTTGACTCGACGTATTACACGGCTGTTTCCACAGACGGTGGCAACTCGTTCAGTATCAGGACCGTTGGCAAGGACGTCGATGGAGACGGAGACATCGATGCCGACGACAAATCCAAGTTGCAGGCTCTGGCAAAGGCTTATGCCAGTATCGTCAATCCCTGATGTCCAGAGACATTTAATCGATCAAGCGTCGTCACTGAGTGCATGCGATTCATTGCATGCACTTTAATACTAAATAAGGATCAAACATGTCCGCATTCCTGACTTCCGGTGTATATCTACAGCGAGTCGAGTCACTTGATGAAACTCAAATCACCTTAAGTATCATTCGAAATATCGACAGAACAACTTCCAGTCAAGTTGATTACTTTAAAGATTCCACACCCATGATATTGCATGTCCGAGAGAATGGACGATCTCTAACACTTGATTTTGACCCATGGTCAGATATCAATGTCACTTCGGACAACCATATTGACCAGAAAGACATTGATGCCCTTACCTTGCTCGGCGCGGCTTATTACCATCAATCAACCATTGGTCCCGAGAATGGTGCTTTTCTTCGTTTCCTTTCCACCGACGCCCCCTATTTTCGGGTGATCATTGAAAAATGGGAGCTCAGCGAACCGCCGCGCCCTCTCAATACCTTCTTTGCATTCGATACCGAAATATTCGAGGCGGGTTCGCCGTTTGAAATAACGACTGACGAACCAGAAACCGGCTATCAAGTCAGGGTTGGGGATGACCTGCAAAACCTGGCCAAGGCATTTACCCAACTGACGTTATAAGCCTGGCAACCACATCGGTTTCAATCTTCGAACCAGGCCTTGGTGCTTCACGATTCTTTGACGGTCCGCTCACAGGCCTTTGACCGTGCATGACTGATCCTTGCCACCATCTTCCCGTCCCTTTCTGAACGGTCGCTCAAGCATGCCTTTACCATGTTTTTTATCTGCAATATGCCTGTCGCTGGTCGCACTCGTTAACCTGACAACGGCACTTGCTGACGACAGCGTGATGCAGCGTCCGGCAGACTGGGCTCAACCGGTAGAGAAGCAATACAACCTCTTTCAAATGTCGCCGACCCTCTATCGCAGCGCCTTGCCGGACAAAGGGGCAGTGCCGCTGCTGGAGAAACTCAAGGTCGGGACGGTAATCAACTTCTTGCCCGAAGCAGACTCCAGTTGGTTGTCCACGCCAGGCATCACGCAAGTACAACTGCCTTATCGCACCAACCATGTGGACGACGCCGATGTGCTCAAGGCCTTGCGCGCCATTCAGTCTGCCGAAGCCAAAGGCCCGGTACTGATGCACTGCAAACACGGTTCCGACCGTACCGGCCTGATGGCAGCCATGTACCGGGTTGTCATCCAGGGCTGGACCAAGGAGGAGGCACTGAACGAAATGACCCTGGGCGGCTTTGGCGACAGCACCCACTTCAAGGACGGCATTCGCTACATGATGCAGACCGACGTGGAAAAACTGCGTACGGCCCTGGCCAATGGCGATTGCAGCACCAGCCCGTTTGCCGCGTGCTCGATGAAGAGCTGGTTCAAGTCCGCTCACATCGAATAAGAAAAGCCCCCGTTGCATGGCGCAACGGGGGCTTTTTTTCACTCAGTGCTGTTCGTCCGGCTTTTTCTTCAGTTTCGGGTTCGGGAAGAACTGAACCGCCTGAACTTTGGTGTCGGCTGGTTTGAGTGCGCTGGTATTAACCCGCGTACCCAACTCCTTGGGCACCGACAGCCCTTGCTCATTGAGTGTGTCGGAGTAACCGCAGGCCACGCACTCTCGGTGCGGGACCTGGTCTTCGTTCCACATCATCAATTTGTCCGGCTCGCTGCATGCCGGGCAGACCGCCCCGGCGATAAAGCGTTTTTTCGTAATCACAGGTCCCTCACTCATGCTGCCGCGTCCTCACTCAGGCCGCTGTGGCGCAAGAGTGCGTCAATTGATGGCTCACGACCACGGAAGTCGACGAACAGCACCATCGGTTCCTGGGAACCGCCACGGGCCAGGATTGCTTCGCGGAAGGCGCGACCGGTGTCGGCGTTAAGCACGCCTTCTTCTTCAAACTTCGAGAACGCATCGGCCGACAGCACTTCAGCCCATTTGTAGCTGTAATAACCCGCGGCATAACCACCGGCAAAGATGTGCGCAAAGCTGTTGGGGAAACGGTTGTAAGCCGGTGGACGCATCACCGAAACCTCGTCGCGCACGCCTTCGAGTACTTGCAGCACGCTACGGCCGTCGCCGTGGGTGGCGTGCAGTTCGAAGTCGAACAGCGAGAACTCCAGTTGGCGAACCATCATCAGGCCGGACTGGAAGTTTTTCGCCGCGAGCATTTTCCCGAGCAAGTCCTGAGGCAGCGGCTCGCCGGATTCATAGTGACCGGAAATCAGCGCCAGGCCTTCCGGCTCCCAGCACCAGTTCTCCATGAACTGGCTTGGCAGTTCGACCGCATCCCAGGCCACGCCGTTGATGCCGGACACGCCAGCATGCTCGACGCGGGTCAGCAGGTGATGCAGGCCGTGACCAAACTCGTGGAACAGGGTGGTGACTTCATCGTGGGTCAGCAGTGCAGGCTTGCCGCTGTCGGCCGGGGTGAAGTTGCACACCAGGTTGGCCACCGGGCTTTGCAATACACCGCCAGCGGTGCGACGACGGTCGCGTGCGCCGTCCATCCACGCACCTCCACGCTTGTTGGCGCGGGCGTAGAGGTCGAAGAAGAAGCGGCCGACGTGCTGGCCGTTTTCCTTGATTTCAAACAGACGGACATCTGGGTGCCAGGTGTCGAAACCTTTCTGCTCTGCAATCTCGATGCCGTACAGGCGCTGGACGATGGCGAACAGGCCGCTGAGCACCTTGTCGATCGGGAAGTAGGCGCGCAGGGCTTCCTGGGCCACGCTGTAGCGTTGCTCACGGAGTTTTTCGCCGTAGAAACCGCTATCCCAGCTTTGCAGATCCGGGCAGCCTTGTTCGGCGGCGTAAGCCTTGAGCTGCTCCAGATCCTGGGCAGCGAACGGCTTGCTGCGCTTGGCCAGGTCGCGCAGGAAACTCAGCACCTGATCGCTGGATTCGGCCATTTTGGTCGCCAGGCTCAGCTCGGAGAAACTGCTGAAACCCAGCAGTTTGGCCAGCTCCTGACGCAGGTCGAGGATTTCTTCCATGACCGGGCTGTTATCGTTCTGGCCGGCATTCGGCCCCTGGTCCGACGCACGGGTGCAGTACGCGGCGTAGACTTCTTCACGCAGCGCGCGGTCCTGGGCGTAGGTCATCACCGCGTAATAGCTCGGGAATTCCAGGGTGATCAGCCAGCCGTCCAGATCCTTGGCTTGAGCTGCGGCAGCCATTTGCGCCTTGGCCGAATCGGTCAGGCCGGCGAGGGCGGCTTCATCGGTGATGTGCTTGGTCCAGGCCTGAGTGGCATCGAGCAATTGGTTGGAGAAACGGCTGCCCAGTTCGGACAGCTTGCTCTGCACTTCGGCGTAACGCTTCTGTTCGGCTTCCGGCAGGTCGATACCCGACAGACGGAAGTCACGCAGGGAGTGTTCCAGGATAGTTTTCTGCGCCACGTCGAATTCGGCAGCTTCCGGACTGCTGGCCAGGGCTTCGAAAGCCTGGAACAGTTCGCGGTTCTGGCCCAACTCGGTGGAATAGGCGCTCAAGGCCGGCAGGCACGACTCGTAGGCTTCACGCAGTTCGGCGCTGTTGCAAACGGCGTTGAGGTGGCTGACCGGGCTCCAGGCGGCACCCAGACGGTCATTGAGTTCGTCCATCGCCAGCACCAGGCCAGCCCACGTTGGCTGTTTGACCTGGGTCTTGAGGATCTCGACGATGGCGGCACGGTTGTCAGCCAGGATCTGTTCAATGGCCGGTTGTACGTGTTCAGCGCGGATGGCGGAGAACGGCGGCAGGTCATAGGACTGCAAAAGAGGGTTGTTCACGCTCACGGTTGATACCTTGGCTGGAGAAACATGCAGCCATCTTAATTACAATCGACGTTCACCGCAGCTATCAGCAACAGAGAGAAACCCTATCGTGAACCTTCGCAAGTATCAGAACCACACGCCGCTGCTGGGTAAAGGCGCTTTTGTCGACGGCTCGGCGGTGGTGATCGGCGACGTTGAAATTGGCGAAGACAGCTCGGTCTGGCCGTTGACAGTGATCCGTGGCGACATGCACCGCATCCGCATCGGCGCGCGCACCAGCGTGCAGGATGGCTGCGTGTTGCACATCACCCACGCCGGGCCGTTCAACCCGGACGGCTATCCATTGCTGATCGGCGATGACGTGACCATCGCCCACAAGGTCATGCTGCATGGTTGTTCGGTAGGCAGCCGGGTATTGATCGGCATGGGCAGCATCGTCATGGACGGCGCGGTGGTCGACGATGATGTGATCATCGGCGCCGGCAGCCTGGTGCCGCCGGGCAAGCATCTGCAAAGCGGCTTCCTGTATGTGGGCAGCCCGGTGAAGCAGGTCCGCCCGCTGACTGACAAGGAGCGCGCCTTTTTCACCTACAGCGCGGCGAACTACGTGAAGCTCAAGGACCTGCATCTGGCCGAAGGCTACGACCAGCTTTGACCCGGCCCCCTTATTCAGGATTCGACATGCATTACCAAACCGTTTTGTTCGACCTCGATGGCACCCTCACCGACCCGCGCGAGGGCATCACCCGTTCGATCCAGTTCGCCTTGGGCAAACTGGGTATCGATGAGCCGGACCTGGCGAAACTCGAACACTTCATCGGCCCGCCGCTGTTGCAGGCATTCATGCAGTTCTACGACTTCGATGAAGCCAGGGCCTGGCAGGCTGTGAATTTCTATCGCGAGCGCTTCAAGGTCACCGGTCTATACGAAAACCGCGTATTCGATGGTGTCGCGCCGCTGCTGGAAAGCCTGAGCGGACAAGGGCGGCAGCTATACATCGCTACCTCGAAACCGTGGGTGTTCGCCCGGGAGATCGCCCGGCATTTCGACTTTGCCAAACACTTCAAGGTGATTTACGGCAGCGAACTGGACGGCACACGGACCAACAAGGTCGAGCTGATTGCTCACCTGATGGCCGAAGAAAACCTGGACCCGACCAACACCCTGATGATCGGCGACCGCAAACACGACCTGATCGGCGCGCGCAGCAATGGCCTGGATGCGGCGGCGGTGGGTTACGGGTTCGGCAGCCATGAAGAGTTGAGTGCCGAAGCGCCTGCGTATCATTTTGAAACGCTGGCTGAGCTGCATCAGGCGTTTTTGCAGCGCGGATAGAATCGACACAAATCAACTGTGGGAGCGAGCTTGCTCGCGAATGCGGTGTACCAGTCAACACTGATGCTCAATGACACACCGCATTCGCGAGCAGGCTCGCACAGGGGATTGTGCAGGCTTTCAAGGCCTTGGTGGCGGGGCCAGTCTCTGCCCTTGCTCAACCGCCCAGCTCACCACCTGCGTGGTCAACTGATCGTTCGCCCGACCGAACCCGACCACCACCGCCGGGACCTGCACATCGCTGAGTGACTGGCGCACTTCAAAGCGGCGGCTGGCGAGGATGCGCTGGTCGTAACTGCGCACCAGCAATGCGTCCAGACGCACCACCACGTTGGCATTCGTGCCCTGGTATTCAGTCTGGAACGCCTGCAGGCTGCCGCCCAATTCAAGATCGGTCTGGAAAATGCTGTCATCGGTGCTCAACAGCGGCACCCGTCCGTCATGCTGGAAACCTTCCAGCAGCCGATTGCGCACCAGCACCGGCGCCGGGTCGCTCCAGCGTGAGCCCTTGTAGTGGCTGATCACATCGCCCTGGGGAATCACGGCAATGTTCGGACTGTTCAACGCTTCGCTGGACTGGAATTTGCTCAGGCGCAGCGACCAGCGCTGCGGCGTGCCATGGCTGGCCGATGCGCTCTGGGCCGAAGGCAATCGATAGACCTCGAAGGGCTCTGGCTTGGGCAGGATCGAGCACGAACCGATCAGCGTAAAGCCAGCGAGAAGGGCAATCCGAATCAGCTTCATGGCGTGAATTCCTTGGTCTTTTCACTACCCAGCAGGTAACCGCTGGGGTTGGCTTCCAGACGTGTGGTAATGGTGCGCAACGAACTCAGGGTTTCGCGCATCTCACGCACGGCCGGGCCCAGGCCATTGAGACCTTGCATGCCGCTGTTGAGCGAATCCTGATTGGCGGTGATCAATTTGTTGAGGGTGGTGCTGCTCTCCTGCAGCGACTTCATCGCCTGCTCGGCGCTGCCCAGCGCCTCCTTGCCATGATCATTGAGCAGCCCGTTGGCATTGCGCATCAGCGCCGTGGTCTGCTCCAGCATGGTGTTGGCCTGCTTGCCCACCGAGGCCAGCTGATGCATGGCCTGGCGGATATCGCCGCGCTGCTCGGCAATGGCCCCGGTGGTTTGCTCCAGATGCTCCAGGGTGTTGCTGATGCGCTCGATGTTTTCCGTGGAGAACATCAGGTTGACGTTATGCATCAGCGTGGTCACCCCGGCCATCAGGTTTTCGCTGTCATTGAGCAGGCGGGCGATGGGCGAGGGCGAGGCGACGATGGTCGGCAGGTTGCCGTCCTTGCCCTTGAGCGTCGGGCTCTGTGGCGTGCCGCCGCTGAGCTGGATGATCGAGGTCCCGGTGACGCCGGTCAGGGCCAGTTTGGCCTGGGTGTCTTCCTTGACCGGGGTATCGCCGGCCAGGCGAATTCGCGCCAGCACCCGACGCGGGTCTTTCGGGTCCAGCCGCAGCAAGATCACGTCGCCGACCTTGATCCCGCTGTACTGCACCGAACTGCCCTTGGACAAGCCGCTGACCGCCTCGTTGAACACAACTTCATAGTCCTTGAACTCGGTGTCGACACTGGACTTGGCCAGCCACAGGCCGAACAGCAGCGCGGCCGTCACCACAATCACGGTGAACAGGCCGATCAATACATGATGGGCTCGGGTTTCCATGTCAGACCTCGTTGAGCTGTTGGGCGGCCGTCAATGCCGCGCGGCCGCGAGGGCCATGGAAGTATTCGTGAATCCACGGGTCGTCGGTTTCCGAGACCTTGTCGATGGCGTCCGCCACCAGCACTTTTTTCTGCGCCAGCACCGCCACCCGGTCAGTGATGGTGTAGAGCGTGTCGAGGTCGTGGGTCACCAGAAAGACACTCAGGCCCAGGGCATCGCGCAGAGTCAGGATCAATTGGTCGAACGCGGCGGCGCCGATCGGGTCGAGACCGGCGGTGGGCTCGTCGAGAAACAGGATGTCCGGGTCCAGCGCCAACGCCCGGGCCAGCGCGGCACGCTTGATCATGCCGCCGGACAGCGACGAGGGGTATTTCTCCGCCGCCGACAGCGGCAACCCGGCCAGGGCCATTTTCACCGCCGCCAGGTGCTCGGCGTCGTTGCGGCTCAAGCCGGCGTGTTCGATCAGCGGCAGGGCGACGTTCTCGGTCACGGTCAGCGAAGAGAACAGCGCGCCCTTCTGGAACAGCACGCCGAATCGCCGCTCCACCAGCGAACGCTCGTGTTCGGACAAGGTCGGCAGGTTTTTCCCGAAGACTTTCACCACGCCTTCACTGGGCTGGCGCAACCCGACAATGCTGCGCAACAGCACCGACTTGCCGCTGCCGGAGCCGCCGACCACGGCGAGGATCTCACCTTTGTACAAGTCCAGGTCGAGGTTCTCGTGCACACTCTGGCGGCCAAAGCGGTTGCACAGCCCACGGACTTCAATCACCGCCTCGGAGGGCGCTCGGGGTACACGACTCACCAACCCATCTCCATGAAAAACATCGCGGCGATCGCATCCATCACGATCACCACGAAAATCGACTGCACCACACTCGACGTGGTGTGCGCGCCCACAGACTCAGCGCTGCCACTGACCTTGAAGCCTTCCAGGCAACCGATGGCGGCGATGAGGAAGGCGAACACCGGCGCTTTGACGATCCCCACCAGGAAGTGCTGAACGCCGATGTCCGTTTGCAGCAGCGACAGGAACATCGCCGGCGAGATATCCAGCGCCACCGCGCAGACCACGGCACCGCCGATAATCCCCGACAGCATCGCCAGGAAGGTCAGCATCGGCAGGGCGATCAGCAACGCCAGGACCCGCGGCACCACCAGCAACTCCACGGGATCGAGGCCCAGGGTGCGTATGGCGTCGATTTCCTCGTTGGCCTTCATCGAACCGATTTGCGCCGTGAACGCACTGGCGGTGCGCCCGGCCATCAGGATCGCGGTCAGCAACACACCGAATTCGCGCAGGAAGGCAAACCCCACCAGGTCCACGGTGAAGACGGTGGCGCCGAAAGTGGCCAGCACCGTCGACCCCAGGAACGCCACGACGGCGCCCACCAGAAAAGTCAGCAATGCAACGATGGGGGCGGCGTCGAGACCGGTCTGTTCGATGTGGGCGATCATCGGCGTGACGCGCCAGCGCTTGGGACGGAACAGGCCACGGGCGATGGTTTCGATGATCAGGCCGACGAAACCCAGCAGTTGCAGGGTGTCCTGCCAGACGGCGTCCACCGCGCGGCCAATGCGGGTCAGCAACTGAATGGAAACGCTGACTTCCGGTTCCTTGATCGGTACGCAGAAATCGGTCAACGAGCAGTAGACGGTTTGCAGCAACGCGCGGTCGGCAGCGGAGAGTGTGCAATCAGGATGTTCGGCGGAGCGGCCGAGGCGCTCGGAGCCGAGCAGCTCGACCAACAGCGAGGCGCCGGCGGTGTCGAGGGCACCGAGACCATTGAGGTCGATGGGGGTGTTGGCGTCGTACTGGCCGTGGAGTTTTTCGCTCAACAGCTTGAGGTCAGCGTAATGGGCAAGCGTCCAGTCGCCCGTCACCCGCAACCGCGCAGGGGTAATCGACGTGTCCAATCGGGCATTGCCGGCCATTGTGCTGCTGATCATAAGCTCCGTGCTTGTTCAGTGATTACGCAGCTCTACGTAATAGCACGAACCGGACTACTTTTCTTTGATCGCTGTGCTGTCCGTGACTTTGAAGCGCAGCACGCCGATGACCTGGCCATCTTCGGTCAGCACCCGAACCTGCCATTTGCCGGCCGGGTTGCCCGGGAAGTTCTGCTTGTGGGTCCAGGCCCGGTAACCTTCCTTGCGCCCACCACGAATATCCAGGGGGATGCGGTCGACCTCTTTACCGTTGAATTTCCAGACGTGATAAATCCGCTCGTCCAGGCCACGCGGGGCGTTGATCGCGGTGTACGCATAGAGCCCGCCACTGCGAATCTGCTCGGCGCTGACTTCGTCGAGGCTGATGCCAGGCGTGCGGTCCTGCATCTGCGTGCTGATGGCCACGTCAGTCATCCACAGCGTCGCCGGCGGCACCCACGAGCGCAGCGCCCAACCAACGGCGCCGATGCCCAGGGTGATACTCAAGATCGCCAGTGCATTGCGCAGGGTACGAATCGGGAAGATCGATGCCAGGCTCGGGAACGACAGCAGCACCGAGATACCCAGTGCCCATTTGAAACTTTGCGCGGTGGTCAGGTGCATGATCACCGGCAAGGCGGTGAGCAGCGCGGCGAACAGGGTCAGGGTGTGCAGGGCCAGAAACGCCCAGCGCCGTGGAGCCAGCCACTTGTAGTAGAGCGGGTCGATGATCGATATCAGCGCCGCGACGCCCAGCAGCCCGGTGAAAAACAACTGGCCGCTGTTCCACGTCGTGGTGATGAAGAAGAACGGCAGGACAAAGAACAGGCTTTCCTGATGGATCATCTGCGTCGCGTAACGCAGCAAGGGTTCCGGTATTTCGCGCTTGAAAATGCGCGTGAACAGCTTGGTCAGGCTGTTTTCCAGCATCAGCCAGATCCAGCTGATCAGCATGATGGTGGTGATCCAGCTCGCCAGGCCTTGCTGGCGATCGACCAGAATGAAACTGCCCACCCCGGAGATGAAACCACAGAGCGCAATGACCCCAGGGTAGCGCTTCATCAATTCGAGGATGCGCTGTAGGAAAAGGGGCAGATTTTGCATTCGGCGGTTTCACAGTCGTCGTAGGAAAAAACCTCGACAGGGTACCGCTGGTGCGGCCCTGTGGCGAGGGTTCACGGTCAGTTACACCACGCAACCTGTGGGAGCGAGCCTGCTCGCGATGAGGCCGGCACATCCAACATTTTTGTCGACTTACAATCCGCTATCGCGAGCAAGCTCGCTCCCACAGGGAACCGGCAAGGCCTCTCAGTCCGCTGTCACATGGAATGGTTACTTCCTGCGATGCAAACGCCAGCCCACCAGCATCAACACGATCAAGCCCACCCCACCGACCACCAGCCACATCACTTGGTCATAACTGAACAACGGCTTCTCGATCCGCAAATACCCTGGTTGCAGGAGCAATTCACGCACGGCCTTGTTCGCTTCTTCCAGCGTCACCCCTTGCAACTCCCGGGCCGGGTTGGCGAAGTGGCCATCTTCGTAGTTGCCGATGGCGCTCCAGTAGTAGTCGGCCAACGCGCTGTTGCCTTGTACGGCCCAGGCCTGGCGGGCGATCGCGGCCTGCTTGAGGCGGTTGAAGGTGCCGGCATTGAGGCCGTCCTTGAGCAGGCCGGCCTTCAAGTCATCGAGCACGTGCTCGGCATCGAGCACGTCGTCGCGTTCCAGGTCGGCATTGAGGCTCATGAAACCCACGCCGCCAAACACCTCGCGTTCCGCCCACGGGCCGTAGGACAAACCGTGAGCCAGGCGTAACTGGCGATAGAGCGCCCAATCCAGATAGTCCTTGAGCAAATCGAAGGTTTCGTCGTGCTGGTCCTCCAGTACCGGCTCCGGCACCAGCCAGTGCAACTTGGCGCCGTTGCCGACCAGACCGTGGGTCAAGGTGCGCTCATGGGCGGCGCTGGTCTGGATTTGCGGCAGCGGCGGATGCTCGCCAGGCGTAATCGCTTCCAGCGCGCCATACGCCCGCTCCAGATAAGCCGGCAGCAACTTGTCGAGATCGCCGACCACGATCAGGGTCATGTTGTTCGGCGCGTACCAGTCCTTGCGCACCTGCTCCAGTTGTTCACGGGTCAGGTCATCGACTTGCGCACGCTCCGGGCATTTGAGGCCCAGCTCCACGGCCAGTTGTTTGCTGGCCGTGTGGCCCAGGTCCTGACGATCGAGCCAGCGCTGCAGGTGCGAATAGTGGCCGCCGTCTTCTCGCTCGACCACTTGCTTGGCGGCGTTTATGGCGTTGTCATCGAAGCGGGTCTGGGTCAGCAGCGCCAGCAACAGGTCGAGCACCTTGCGCTGGTTTTTCGCCGGGGCTTCGATGACGAAGGTCGTATCGGCATTACTGGTGAACGCGTTCCACTCACCGCCCAGGGCCTGCATGCTTTCTTCCAGACCGCCTTCGCCGCTGGCATCGATTCCGCTGAACAACAGGTGTTCCAGCAGATGCGGCAGCTCCTTTTCTTCGCACTTGAAATCGTCCAGGCCAACGCCGACCACCAGCCGGATCGCCACATGCCCGCGGTCAGTGCCGGGCTTGAGCAGCAACTGCAAACCGTTGCGCAGGGTATAGCCCTCGACCTGGAAGCGATCCAGGGCGAATGACGGGAATGAACCAAGCAACAGGCAGGCGAACAACAGACAACGCATAACAAGCTTCCGTACGGCTAGCTAAGTTCAACAGACTTCAGGTAACCGTGGACGTTCAGGGTGAATGTGTGATGTCGCTCAAATCGTCGACCACCAGCGCACCGGTGTCCGATGTTTCCAGCACCACGTAGGCACTGCTGCAAAACAGCGAATTGAGACGCTTCATGTCGGCGATCAGCTCCAGGTGCAACGAACTGGTTTCGATACTTTGCACGATTTTACGTTGCAAGCGGCTGACATGAGCATGGGCCAGACGCCGTTCCTGTGCGCGGAAACGACGTTTTTCACGCACCAGCTGGCGGGCACTTTCCGGGTCTCCGCTGAGAAACACAGACATCCCGAGCCGCAGGCTGGAAATCAACTGCGCATGCAGCCCGGTCAATTCGTCCAGCCCGACTTCGGAAAACGACCGGCGCTGCGAGGTTTTCTGCTGCTGAATCTTGCGCAGCATGCGTTCGATCAAGTCGCTGGCGAGTTTCAGGTTGATCGCCAGTTCGATGATTTCCGCCCAGCGCCGGCTGTCCTGATCGCTGAGATCTTCCCGGGGCATTTGCGCCAGATACAACTTGATCGCACTGTAGAGCGCTTCCACATCGTCGGTCAGGCGGCGGATTTCCTGGGTGACGGCGGTCTGTTTGCCGCGCAACACGTCGAGCATGGCTTCGAGCATGTTGTCGATCAGGTCGCCCATGCGCAGGGTTTCCCGGGCCGCGTTGGCCAGCGCCAAACCGGGCGTGACCAATGCCGTGGGGTCAAGATGCCGGGGCTTGGCCGTGCCGTTGGCCTGCTGGCGCTCCGGCAGCACCCAGGCACAAAACCTCGCCATCGGTTCGAGGCTGGGCAGCAGGATCAGGCAGCGCACGGTGTTGTAGAGCAGATGAAAACCAATGACCATTTCCTGAGGGCTGAAATCCAGGCCATCGAGCCAGTG
Source organism: Pseudomonas sp. KH_046_1 (assembly GCF_057839025.1). Lineage (NCBI taxonomy): Bacteria > Pseudomonadati > Pseudomonadota > Gammaproteobacteria > Pseudomonadales > Pseudomonadaceae > Pseudomonas > Pseudomonas sp. KH_046_1. The sequence goes on along the minus strand of NZ_CM174481.1, from coordinate 36,703 downwards.
CACCAGCGGATCGAGCACCGGAATGATCAATAAAAGACCAATCAGTTTGTACAGCAGGCTGCCAAGCGCCACTTGGCGCCCGGCGGCGTTCTGCATACTGGTGCTGAGGAAGGCGAGTACGCCGCTGCCGATATTGGCGCCGATCACCAGCCCGATGGCCACCGGCAGACTGATCACGTTGGCACCCGCCAGGGTCGCGGTCAGCAGCACAGCGGCCAGGCTGGAATAGGAAATCATCGCGAACAGCGCGCCGACCAGGGCGTCGAGCAGGATGTCGCCGGTGAGCGAGGCGAAAATCACCTTCACCCCTTTGGCCTGGGTAATCGGATGCGCCGCTTCAACAATCAGTTGCAGCGCCAGAATGATCAGCCCCAAGCCAATGGCGACACGACCCATCTGCCCGAGTCGGGTCTGCTTGCGCGACAGAAAGAAAATCACCCCGACAAAAATCAGCAACGGCGACAGCCACGACAGATCGAACGTCAGCACCCGCGCCATCAGCGCCGTACCGACGTCCGCGCCAAGCATGGTGGCCAGCGCCGGGGTCAGCGTCATCAGGCCCTGGCCGACAAAGGAGGTGACGAGCATGGCGGTGGCGTTGCTGCTCTGGACCATCGCTGTCACGGCGATCCCGGAGGCGAAAGCCAGCCAGCGTTTGGACATGTTGTGGCCAATGACATGGCGCAGATTGGTGCCGTAGACCCGCAGGATGCCGGTTCGGACGATGTGCGTGCCCCAGATCAGCAGGGCCACGGCAGAAAGTAAATTGAGCAGGGTGAGCATAAAGACCCCCTGTGGTGTAGCGCCCCAAAGGAGCAAGTTGACGGTACCGCGCGACGTTCTACGTTCTGTACTTAAGCTGTAGTTGGCTAACGGTCTGTGCGCCAGCATCGCATAGCCAAAGAAGGGATTGAAACAAAACTGTCATGAAACATTGGCCTTCCAGCCACACAAAACAATGTGGGAGCGAGCCTGCTCGCGATGAGGCCATCAGATTCAACTTTGATGTTGATTGACAGACCGCCATCGCGAGCAGGCTCGCTCCCACAGGTTTTGCGTATTTAGCGCTTTCGGGTTACTGGCCCGGAATGTCCTTGCGCAGCTTTACCGGATCCTGCTGCTTCCTCTTTTTCGCAATGGCGGTGCGCATCTTGATGTTGATCGCTTCCACAGCCAGCGAGAACGCCATGGCGAAGTAGACGTAGCCTTTTGGCACGTGCACGTCCAGGGATTCGGCAATCAGTACGGTACCGACCAACAGCAGGAACGACAACGCCAGCATCTTCAGCGATGGGTGCTTGTCGATGAACTCACTGATGGTGCCCGATGCCCACATCATCACCAGCACGGCCACGATGATTGCCGCGACCATGACCGGTACGTGGGACACCATGCCGACCGCAGTGATTACCGAGTCCAGGGAGAACACGATGTCAATGATCGCGATCTGGATGATGGTGTAGAGGAAGTTGCCGCCCTTGCCCGAAGGCTCGTCGTGGCTTTCGTCTTCACCTTCCAGTGCGTGGTACATCTCTTGCGAGCTTTTCCACAACAGGAACAGACCACCGAAGAACAGGATCAGGTCTCGCCCGGAAATACCCTGGCCGAATACTACGAACAGGTCCGTCGTCAGGCGCATGACCCAGGTGATCGACAGCAGAAGCAGGATTCGCGTGATCATGGCCAGCGCCAGACCGAAAATCCGGGTGCGCGCCTGCATGTGTTTGGGCATGCGGCTGACCAGGATCGAAATCATGATGATGTTATCGATGCCCAGGACGATTTCCAGGGCGGTCAGGGTGAAGAAGGCAACCCAGATTTCAGGGTTGGTCAGCCATTCCATGTGTATTCCTTTGAGCGATTGTTAAACCACAACGGGTCCGGGCTTCAAACAGCGAAGCCTGGACCCGAAGTGGTGAGTCTTGGGCTTATAGAGTGCTGAACACCGGGAAAGTCCCCAACAGCAGCGCAGCAATCAGTATGCAGATACAAACCAGCACTGCCCACTTGAGAGTGAAGCGCTGGTGGTCACCGAAGTCGATACCGGCCAGGGCCACCAACAGGTAGGTCGATGGAACCAGCGGGCTCAACAGGTGGACGGGCTGACCGACGATCGAGGCACGTGCCATTTCCACTGCGGTTATACCGTAATGGCTGGCGGCTTCGGCAAGTACCGGTAACACGCCGTAATAAAATGCATCGTTCGACATGAAGAAAGTGAACGGCATGCTTACCAGTGCCGTGATCACCGCCAGATACGGGCCGAGGAAATCCGGAATCACCGCCAACAGGCTTTTCGACATGGCGTCGACCATCCCGGTGCCGGTCAGGATACCGGTGAAGATACCGGCCGCAAAGATCAACCCGACCACCGCCAGCACGCTACCGGCGTGAGCCGCGACACGATCCTTCTGCTGTTGCAGGCAAGGATAGTTGACGATCATGGCGATACTGAATGCCACCATGAACAGCACCGGCAATGGCAGCAGGCCGGCGATCAGGGTGCACATCAGGGCCAGGGTCAGGGCGCCATTGAACCAGATCAGCTTCGGACGACGGGCATCCGGGAACTGCGAAACGCTGATTTCACTGTGGTCGATTTCATCACCCACCAGGTGCAGTTCACCCAGGCGTGCACGTTCACGCTTGCCGTAGAAGTAGGCAATGACCAGGATCGCCACCACGCCGGCCAGCATCGCGGGAATCATCGGTACGAAGATGTCGGACGGATCCACATGCAGCGCACTGGCCGCACGAGCGGTCGGGCCGCCCCACGGGGTCATGTTCATCACGCCACCGGCGAGGATAATCAGGCCGGCCATGATCCGCGGGCTCATGCCGATACGGCTGTAGAGCGGCAGCATGGCGGCCACGCAGATCATGTAAGTGGTCGCGCCGTCACCATCGAGGGAGACAACGAGCGCCAGAACGGCGGTGCCGACCGAAACTTTCAGCGGGTCGCCCTTGACCAGTTTGAGGATCTTGCGCACGGCCGGGTCGAACAGGCCGGAGTCGATCATCAGGGCGAAGTACAAGATAGCGAACATCAGCATCACGCCGGTTGGCGCAAGTTTGGTGATACCTTCGAGCATCATCGGGCCGATCTTCGGCGAAAAACCACCGAACAGGGCGAAGATGATTGGAATGAGGATCAGGGCGATCAGCGCGGACAGGCGCTTGGTCATGATCAGGAACATGAACGTGATGACCATGGCGAAGCCAAGGAAAGTCAGCATGGGAATACTCCAGGCGTAGCGCGGCTAGGGAATGGGCGGATCGGGCGGGATCAGCGCAGAACGGGAAGCACGAGACGTACGGGCGGAGTGACAGCGAAGCGGCGGGTAGAAGAGGACATCAGAATCACCATTGTTGTTGTTAAATGGGCTGTGCGAGCGATAAAACGCTGGCATTGGCCAACCGGTCTATTGCCGGCAGTGGGGGCGATCCTAATCGGGGAAGCTTTCAGCCAGCTTTCGCCAATGAAAGCAAGGACCGGATGTGCAACCGATCGTCGGATAGGGGCAGGGATGGTAAACCGGGTTGGGGCCTTCGCGAGCAGGCTCGCTCCCACAGTGGATCTTCGGTTACCACAGACGCTGGCATGGCGCGGACCTGATGTGGGAGCGAGCCTGCTCGCGAAGGCGTCAGTCAAAGCGCATCAGGAGGAAACAGCATGGGCGAACTTCACACCGGCGGCTGCCACTGCGGGCAACTGCGCTATCAATTCAGCGGGCCGCTGCACGATATTGCCCACTGCCATTGCTCGATTTGCCGGCGGGTCAGCGGCGGCATCGTGACCACCTGGATCACCGTGCCGGCATCGGCCTTTCAATGGCTGGCCGGGACGCCGTCGCGGTACGATTCTTCATCGACCTGCGCGCGATATTTCTGCGGCCACTGTGGGGCGCAACTGGTGCTGGTGACGCAGCTGAGCCCGGAAAGCATCGACCTGACCATCGCCACCCTCGACTATCCCGAGCAAGCACCAGCCGAGCGGCACATCTGGATCGACAGCCGCTTGCCATGGCTGCACCTGGACGAACATTTGCCGGGCGAGGCCGAAGAAATACTCTGATCAAAAAACAGTCAGGTCCAGCGGACGAATAGCGCCCATCCAGATCGCGTGCTCGGTGTGGTCAAGCAAATCGTCTCCGGTGTCCGGGTGCAGAAACACCACCAGACCCTTGCGGTTCAGCGCCAGCCACGGCAGCACGTCGCCCAGCACCTGCGGCTCGAACGCCAACTGGCAGCTCCAGTCCGGGTGCGGACCGACCGGGCGCTCATGCACGCGGCCCATTTTCAGTGGAAACAACTGCGCCGCCTGTTCACACAAGGCCCGCGCCTGCCCGATCGTGCTGGCATCGAAATAAACGTGGGCGTGGTAACCCGTGATCTGCTGCATCTGAACCCCTCTGAAAACTGTTCGAACCCTCGCCGGTTCCTGCGGGTCAAACATCATATAGGCGCTGGAAAACGGGAAGCCCAGCCATGAAAAATGCCGAAACCCCCGTCGTGAAAGTGGTGCTTTATGGTGCCATGAGCAGCCTGGGCAGTGCGCTGATGGCTGAAATGCTGCGGCGCCAGCATGAAGTGATCGCGATTCTCGATGACCTCAATGCGCTGACACCCCGTCCGGGGCTGCGTACCAAGACTGGCGACCTGTTCGACGCGCAACGGGTCAAGCAGAGTGTGGCTGGCAGTTCCGTGGTCATCTGCTTACTGGACGCTCCAGGCTTACCGTTCAACAGCGAACACGTGGAAAAAACCATCGTACCGGGCCCGGTCGAACAGGTGCTGGCAGTGGATGCGCTGATCGATGGCATGCAGGCAGCAAACATCGCCCGATTGTTTCTGGTGGGTGATTTCGACGTGCTGGACGATCCGGAAGCCGAGGACAGCTTGCAACGTCACGCTGCCGAGGAAATCCGCGAGGCACTGCAAAGCAGTCCTTTGAAGTGGACGCTGGTTAATGAACCGCGCGGGGTACCGGGGCTGACCATCGAACATTTTGCCCAGATCGGTGGCAATCTCGAGCCGGGGTTGGCCGAACCGCTCGTACGACTGGCCCGCACCGCCGTGGGCATTGCCGATGAATTGCACTTGAACCTGCACATCCGAGAGCACGTCAACTTCATCGCCACCGACAGCTAAACCGCAATGGACGGCAGCGTCAGACCATTAAGCGATTGCGCACTGCTGGCCTGTTCGGCCATCAACCAATCCACAAACTGCTGGATCAATGCTCCGCGTCGTTTGCGCTGGGGCAGCACCACGTAGTAACCCAGCCTCGACATCACCGTTTCGCCGATCGGTCGACACAACAACCCTTGCGCCAGCAAGTTATCCACAAGGTGCCGCCAGCCAATGGCCACGCCCTGACCGCCAATCGCGGCCTGAATCAGCAGGGTGTAGTTGTCGAAACGCAACTGCCCGGGCGCCGGGGGCGAAGTGATGCCCAGCTCGCGGAACACACCACTCCAGTCGAACCAGTTACTGCTGTGTTCCCCACGCAGGTGCAGCAACGGAAACTCCAGCAATGCCTGGGCTGGCAAGGGCAGGGGACGCTCGCTCAACAACTGCGGGCTGCACACTGGAAACACTTCCTCGCTGAACAGCCAATGGCTCTCACCCTGCTTGAAGCGGCCGTCGCCGAACAGTACCGCCACATCGATATCGGTACGTAGCATGTTATGGCTGCGTTCACTGGTGACCAGGCTGACATCCACCTGCGGATTGGCCGCGTGAAAGCGGTGCAGACGCGGCATCAACCAATAGGCGGCGAAGGCAAAGTCCGTGGCCACCTGCAGCACTTCATGCTGTTGCTGTGCGCTGATTGCGCTCAATCCTGCGTCGATATTCTGCAATCCGAGCTGAACCTGCTCGAAAAGAATCTGCCCAGCCTCAGTCAGTTCGATTCCACGATAAATGCGGTCGAACAGGCGTGTCGCCAGTTGTTCTTCCAGGCGCTTGATCTGCTGGCTGATGGCCGGTTGCGTGGTGCCCAGCTCAACCGCCGCCGCGGTAAAGCTGCGCTGACGGGCCGCCGCTTCGAAGGCGCGAAGCAGATCCAGTGACAGGTCACCAAGGGCGTCATACATAAGCTGTGCTTATCCTAGTCATTGCCCCGCATGGGCTTTACCGCAAGGTGCTGGGGTTTCATTCTCGAAGCCAGCACTCTCGCATAAACATCCACTATGGAATGCCGCGATCACATGAAGCGCAAGAACATTCTTTTCATCATGGCCGATCAAATGGCCGCGCCAATGTTGCCGTTCTACGGCCCATCGCCCATCAAACTGCCTCATCTCAGCCGCCTCGCCGCACAAGGCGTGGTGTTCGACTCCGCTTATTGCAACAGCCCATTGTGCGCGCCATCGCGCTTCACCCTGGTCAGCGGCCAGTTGCCGAGCAAGATCGGCGCCTACGACAACGCCGCCGATTTCCCCGCCGACGTACCGACCTACGCCCACTACCTGCGCCGCCTCGGCTACCGCACCGCCCTGTCGGGCAAGATGCATTTCTGCGGGCCAGACCAGCTACATGGCTACGAAGAACGCCTGACCAGTGACATTTACCCGGCCGACTACGGCTGGGCGGTGAACTGGGATGAACCGGACGTGCGCCCGACCTGGTATCACAACATGTCGTCGGTGCTGCAAGCCGGCCCGTGCGTGCGCACCAATCAGCTGGATTTCGACGAAGAGGTGGTGTTCAAGGCCCAGCAGTACCTGTTCGACCATATTCGTGAGGATGGCAACCAGCCGTTCTGCCTGACCGTTTCCATGACTCACCCACACGATCCGTACACGATTCCCAAGGCTTTCTGGGATTTGTACGACGACGCCGACATTCCATTGCCCACAACCCCGGATCAGCTTTCCGTCGATCCACACTCCCAGCGTTTGCTCAAGGTTTACGACCTGTGGGACAAGCCGCTGCCTGTGGATAAGATCCGCGATGCCCGCCGTGCCTATTTCGGCGCGTGCAGCTATATCGACAGCAACGTCGGCAAACTCCTGCAAACCCTCGAGGATACCGGGTTGATCGATGACACCATCATCGTGTTTTCCGGTGATCACGGCGACATGCTCGGCGAGCGTGGCCTCTGGTACAAAATGCACTGGTACGAAATGGCCGCACGGGTGCCGCTGCTGATCAGCGCACCGGGGCAGTTCGGCGCCGGTCGGGTCAGCGCCAGTGTTTCCACGGCCGACCTGTTACCAACGTTTGTTGAATTGGCCGGCGGTTCACTGGAACCGGGCTTGCCACTGGACGGCCGCTCGCTGGTCCCGCACCTGCAAGGGCAGGGTGGCCACGATGAAGTGTTCGGCGAATACATGGCCGAAGGCACCATCAGCCCGTTGATGATGATCCGCCGCGGTGCCTACAAATTCATCTACAGCGAAGACGACCCTTGCCTACTCTTCGACGTACACAACGACCCTAGCGAACTGGAAGAACTCAGCCATTCTCCGCAACATCGCCAGCTTTTCGACGACTTTCTCGCCGAAGCGCGGACCAAATGGAACATCCCGGCGATTCACCAGCAGGTGCTCGCCAGCCAGCGGCGCCGACGTTTCGTGGCCGAGGCGCTGACCCTCGGCAAGCTGAAGAGTTGGGATCACCAGCCGCTGGTGGACGCCAGTCAGCAGTACATGCGCAACCACATCGACCTCGACGATCTGGAACGTAAAGCACGTTATCCACAACCCTGCCAAAACCAATAATGTTAAGGGGAAGTCCATGCAAAGGTTATCCACAGTACTGACGGTCGGGCTCCTGGCTCTGGGCAGCGCTTCGGCGTTTGCCGATCAGAGTTGCGAGACCGTGAAAATGGCCGACCCGGGCTGGAGCGACATCGCCGCGACCAATGCCATCACCGGGTTTCTGCTGGACGGCATGGGCTACAAGGCCAAGGTCGACACTCTTGCGGTACCGATCACCTTTGGCGGGCTCAAGGATGGCCAGGTCGATGTGTTCCTGGGTAACTGGATGCCGGCGCAGCAGGGCTTCTATGACAAGTTCGTCGCCAACGGCGATGTCACGCAATTGGCAAAGAACCTCGACGGCACCGAATTCACCCTCGCCGTTCCGGACTACGTGTGGGACGCGGGTGTGCATAACTTTGCCGACCTGAACAAATACGCCGACAAGTTCGACCGCAAGATCTACGGCATCGGCTCCGGTGCTCCAGCGAACATCTCGCTGCAAGAGATCATCAAGAAAAACGATTTCGACATGGGCCAGTGGAAACTGGTCGAATCCAGCGAGCAGGCAATGCTGGCGGAAGTGTCCCGAGCGGTGAAAAAACAGAAATTCGTGACCTTCCTCGGCTGGACCCCGCACCCGATGAACGTGCAACTGAAGATGCATTACCTCAAGGGCGGCGAGAAATACTTCGGCGACACCGGCAGTGTGCATACCCTCACTCGCAAAGGTTATGCACAGGCCTGCCCGAACGTTGGCAAGCTGCTGACCAACCTGAGCTTCACCCAGGACATGGAGAACAGCATCATGGCCGAGGTGGTGAGCAAGAAAGTCAGCAATGCCGACGCGGCCAAGGCGTGGATCAAGGCCAACCCGGCGGTGCTGGATAAATGGCTCGATGGGGTGAAGACCGTGGATGGCAAGGATGCTTTGCCGGCGGTCAAAGCGAAACTCTGATGATGACCTGTGGCGAGGGAGCTTGCTCCCGCTGGAGTGCGCAGCACTCCCAATTCGGCAATCTCGGTCTGTCAGTCTCACCAGGTTGCTCGAATTGCGGCTGCTGTGCAGCCGAACGGGGGCAAGCCCCCTCGCCACAATGATTGCCTGGGCCTGATACTCTTCCGTAAAACCCCACCCGAGAGGCCCCATGGCCCTGCCAAGCCGCCATTCACTCTTCCCCTTCCTCACCTGGCTACCCCGGCAAACCCGCGCCAGTGTAGGTCGCGACCTGATCGTTGGTCTCAGCGGCGCGATTCTGGCGTTGCCGCAATCCATTGCCTACGCACTGATTGCCGGCCTACCTCCGGAATACGGCCTGTACGCGGCAATCATCCCGGTGCTGATCGCTTGTCTCTGGGGTTCGTCGTGGCATTTGATCTGCGGTCCTACGGCAGCCATCTCCATTGTCCTGTACGCCAGCGTCAGTCCTCTGGCCGTTCCAGCGTCGCAGGACTACGTCATGTTGATCCTGTTGCTGACGTTTCTTGCCGGCATCTTTCAATGGCTGCTGGGTTTGCTGCGCTTTGGCGCACTGGTGAATTTCGTCTCGCACTCCGTGGTACTCGGCTTCACCCTGGGTGCCGCCGTGGTGATTGCCATCGGTCAATTGCCTAACCTGCTTGGGCTGGACTTGCCCAGCCAGGCCACCGCGCTGGACAGTTTCATTACGTTGTTGCGCCATCTCGGCGAAATGGACAAACCTTCGCTGGCGCTGGGGCTGGCGACGGTGGTGGTGGGCGTGATCCTCAAGCTGTGGTTGCCACGCTGGCCGACGCTCTTGATCACCCTGATTCTCGGCGGTTTGCTGGTTTGGCTCTGGCCATCAATGTTCGGCCATGTGCAACTGGTCAGCGCCTTCACCGGCAAGCTCCCGCCTTTCAGTCCGTTGCCGCTGGACCTCGATCTGATTCTGCGCCTGCTGCCCAGCGCGGTGGCGGTCGGAATGCTCGGGCTGGTCACCAGCCTGTCGATTGCCCGCTCGATTTCTGCACGTTCGCAGCAATTACTCGACGCGAATCAGGAAGTTCGTGCCCAAGGCCTGTCGAATATCGTCGGCGCGTTTTTTTCCGGATCGCTGTCCGCCGGCTCTTTCACTCGCTCAGGCCTGAGCTATGAAGCGGGGGCCTGTTCGCCACTCGCCGGGATTTTTTCGGCATTGTGGGTGGCGCTGTTTGCGATCTTCGGCGCGAGCCTGATCGCGCACATCCCGATTCCGGCCATGGCCGGGAGCATTCTGTTGATCGCCTGGGGACTGGTGGACCATCGCGGCATTCGCGCGTTGTTGCGGGTCAGCCGCGCTGAATTCGTGGTCATGGCGCTGACCTGCGTCGCCACGCTGCTGCTGGAGTTGCAAACGGCTATCTATGCCGGCGTGTTGGCCTCGCTTTTTTTCTACCTCAAGCGCACATCGCAACCACGGGTGCAGCATGTGCGAGATGGCGAGGAAGACATTCTGCGGGTGGGCGGCTCGATCTTTTTCGGCGCCAGCCATTACCTGCAAGTGCGCCTGCAACGCATGCACGGCGCGCGCGTGGTGATCGAAGCGCAGCAGATCAACTTCATCGACTATTCAGGGGTGGAAATGCTGCATCAGGAAGCGCGGCGCCTGCTTCGCCAGGACCGCAGCCTCACCTTGCGCCGGGCCCGGCCGCAGGTGGTGGAAGAGCTGAGGAAGCTGGAAGGGGCGCAGAAGTGCCCGATCCGGTTTGAAGACTGATCCGGCATCGGTGTTGATGTCATTCGCGAGCAAGCCCGCTCCCACATTGGTTTTGTGCACGACACAGATCCAGTGTGGGAGCGGGCTTGCTCCGGGCGGCGATCCGACGAAGCTGTTAAAGAGCCAACTGCCGACGCAATTCAGCCAATACCGGCACCGTATCCGGCCGTACACCGCGCCACAGGAAAAACGCTTCCGCCGCCTGCTCCGCCAACATCCCCAAGCCATCCATCGCCACCGCCGCGCCGTGCTCATTGGCCCAGCGGCAGAACGAAGTCGGTTCCTTGCCATACATCATGTCGTAGCACACCGTTTTGCCCGGTTCGATCAGGCTGGGCGCAATCGGCGGCACATCGCCCGTCAGGCTTGCCGACGTCGCGTTGATAATCAGATCCACAGACTCCTGCAACCAGTCGTAGCCGCTGGCCGAGACCGGCCCCAGATCGCAGAACAGTTCCGCCAGCAACTCGGCCTTTTCCACCGTGCGGTTGGCGATGATCACCGATGCCGGTTGCTCGGCCAGCATCGGCTCCAAAGCACCGCGCACCGCGCCGCCGGCACCGAGCAGCAGGATGCGTTTGCCCTTGAGGCTGAATCCGGCATTGACCGTCAGGTCGCGCACCAAGCCGGCGCCGTCGGTGTTGTCGCCCAGCAGACTGCCGTCGGCCAGTTTGCTCAGGGTGTTCACCGCTCCCGCCCGTTGCGCCCGCGCCGTCAGGCTGTTCGCCAGCCGATAGGCTTCTTCCTTGAATGGCACCGTTACATTGGCGCCGCGTCCCTCGAGGAAAAACGTCCGGGCACAGGTGGAAAAGTCGTCGAGTGGCGCCAGCAGCGTGTTGTAGTCCAGCTTTTGCGCGGTCTGTTCGGCGAACAGGCGATGGATCAACGGCGACTTGCTGTGGCCAATCGGATTACCGAATACGACATAACGGTCCATCAGTATTCCTCGTTCAGGCTTCGGCCAACCAATCGCGGTCTTGCAGGAAGTACTCGGTCAGGCGCGCTTCTTCGCTGCCAGGCGTAGCCTTCCAGTCGTAACCCCAGCGCACTTGCGGTGGCAGCGACATCAGGATCGACTCCGTACGCCCACCCGATTGCAGGCCGAACAGCGTGCCGCGGTCGTAGACCAGATTGAATTCAACGTAGCGGCCACGGCGGAATTCCTGGAACTCACGCTGCTGGGCGGTGAACGCATCGTTTTTGCGGCGCTGCACGATCGGCAGATAGGCGTCGATGTACGCGTCGCCGATGGCGCGCATGAAGGCGAAGCTGGTGTCGAAGTCCCACTCGTTCAGGTCGTCAAAAAACAACCCGCCGATGCCACGCGGCTCGTGACGATGCTTGATGTGGAAGTAGCTATCGCACCAGGCCTTGTAACGCGGGTAAACATCCGGGCCGAATGGCGCACAGGCCTGCTCGGCGACGCGGTGCCAGTGGATGCAGTCTTCTTCGTTGCCGTAATACGGGGTCAGGTCGAAGCCGCCACCAAACCACCAGACAGGTTCTTCACCTTCTTTTTCAGCGATGAAAAAGCGCACGTTGGCGTGGGAAGTCGGCACATGGGGGTTGTGCGGGTGAATCACCAGCGACACGCCCAAGGCTTCAAAGCCACGGCCCGCCAGTTCCGGTCGATGAGCGCTGGCGGAGGGCGGGAGACCGCTGCCAAAGACGTGGGAAAAGTTGACGCCACCCTTTTCAATCACCGCGCCGTTTTCAATCACGCGGGTGCGACCGCCACCGCCGGCCGGCCTGGTCCAGGCGTCTTCGACGAATTGCGTGCCACCGTCTTCGACTTCCAGGGCGGCGCAAATACGGTCTTGCAGGTCGAGCAGGTAGGCTTTTACGGCCTCGGTGCGGGTCGTCATGTCATCACCTTGAATCGGGCAAAACAACGCGGCGCTCCATTGGAGCTCAGCCTGCGCAAATGGGCCCGTAGCATAACATCGCAAGTTACCCCTTCGCAGTTGACGAAGATCAAGCTTAGGAGTCCGATAGGGCGCTTGGTAAAACGACCTATGGAGAGTTCTGATGGCAAAGCGTATCCAGTTCCGCGCCCATGGCGGCCCCGAAGTACTCGAATATGTGGATTACCAACCCGCCGAGCCAGGTCCGAAGGAAGTGCGCGTGACCAACAAGGCCATCGGCCTGAACTTCATCGACACCTATTACCGCAGCGGTCTGTACCCGCCGCCATCCCTGCCGTCGGGTGTCGGTTCAGAGGGTGCGGGCGTGGTCGAGGCGGTGGGCAGCGACGTGACCCGCTTCAAGATCGGCGATCGCGTGGCCTATGGCAGCGGCCCTCTGGGCGCCTACAGCGAAGTTCACGTCTTGCCCGAGGCCAATCTGGTGAAACTGCCGGACGCCATCAGCTTCGAACAGGCCGCCGGCGTGATGCTCAAGGGCCTGACCGTGCAGTACCTGCTGCGTCAGACTTATGAACTCAAGGGTGGCGAAACCATCCTGTTCCATGCGGCGGCGGGCGGGGTCGGCTCCCTGGCCTGCCAATGGGCCAGGGCCTTGGGCGTGAAGTTGATCGGCACCGTCAGCTCGGCGGAGAAAGCCGCGCTGGCCAAGGCCAACGGTGCCTGGGCGACCATCGACTACAGCCACGAAAACGTCGCTCAGCGCGTGCTGGAATTGACCGACGGCAGAAAAGTCCCGGTGGTGTACGACGGCGTTGGCAAGGACACCTGGCTGACTTCACTCGACAGCGTCGCGCCGCGTGGGCTGGTGGTGAGTTTCGGCAATGCGTCCGGCGCGGTCGACGGTGTGAACCTGGGGATCCTGGCAGGGAAAGGCTCGCTGTACGTGACCCGGCCAACCCTGGGCACTTATGCGAACAACGCCGAGAACCTGCAACGCATGGCCGACGAGCTGTTCGAGATGATCATCGGCGGCAAGCTGACCGTGGACATCAGCCAGCGTTATCCACTGGCTGACGCGGCGAAGGCGCAGACCGAGTTGTCGGCTCGGCGCACCACAGGTTCGGTTGTTTTGTTGCCCTGACTGACGCCATCGCGAGCAGGCTCGCTCCCACAGGGGATTTGTGTTCGACACAGAACCAATGTGGGAGCGAGCCTGCTCGCGATGGGCGCACCTGGGTATCAGTCCGGGCGCACAACCCTGCCGGTCGCCAGATCGCGAATCACGCTCGGGTTCTTGCGCCCGCCCAGATTGCCACCCAGCACCAGATCCACCTGGCCACGGAAATACTGTTCGACGCGAATTCGCGTACGCGCCGCCGGGCGCCCCTGCGGGTTGGCCGACGTCGACACCAACGGCCCGACCAGCGCGCACAAGTCCCGCACCAGTGGGTGATCGCTGACCCGCAGCGCCACGGTTTCATGCACGCCGGTAATCCACTCCGGCAGCAGGTTCTGGTGCGGCACCAACCAGGTGTTCGGACCCGGCCAGGTGCTGGCCATGCGGTCCATCCACAACTCGGGGAAGTCTTCGAAGAGGAAATCGAACTGACGGATGTTGTCGGCGACCAGAATCAGCCCCTTGTCCACAGACCGGCCCTTGATCAGCAGCAGACGCTCCACCGCTTCCTCGTCCCACGGGTCGCAACCCAGGCCCCAGACTGCTTCGGTTGGGTAGGCAATCACCGCCCCGGCGCGAATTGCTTGCGCGGCTTGTTGCACACGCCAACTGTTGACCATGAAAAAACACTCCAGACTAAGGCTCTGCGCAGTTTACCGATCTTGTTTATAAAACCTAGCTCACCCGCGCAAACCAGCGCCCGCTTTCGCACACGGCGCGGCCATCCATTTCCAGTTCCGTCAGCGCCGCCAACACTTTCGGCAAGGCCCAGCCGCTTGCGTCGGCCAGCGCTTCACTGGTGTGAGGCGCGGCATGCAGCAGCTTCAGCAATGGATGGGGCGTTGCGGGGGTGCAGATTTCTGTGGATAACGGCAGTCGTTGCCAGCCGCGCAAGGCTTCGAGGATATGTTCGATGGTTTCCACCAGCACCGCACCGTCCCGGATCAACTGATGACAGCCGCGGGCGCCGGGGTGATGGATCGACCCGGGCATCGCAAACACCTCGCGCCCCTGTTCCGCCGCCAGCCTCGCGGTGATCAGTGAACCGCTGGCGACACTGGCTTCGACCACCAGCACCCCGAGAGACAAACCACTGATGATCCGGTTGCGCCGGGGGAAGTTGCCGGCGCTGGGCCCTGCATCCAGCGGAAACTCCGAAAGCACTGCGCTGCCCGTAGCGATCATGGCGTCCGCCAGACGTCTGTTTCGCTGTGGATAAAACTTCTCGAGCCCCGTACCGAGCACACCGACCGTTTGCCCGCCGACATCGAGCGCGGCCTGGTGCGCGGCAGCGTCAATGCCCAGGGCCAGACCGCTGGTAATGACAAAACCGGCACCTGCCAGGCTGCGGGAAAACGCGGCAGCGGTGTCCATCCCCGGCCGGGACGCGCGGCGGCTGCCGACCATCGCCAGTTGTGGTTTTTCCAGAATGCCCGGATCGCCCGCGACAAATAACAGCGGTGGTGCATCGCTGATTTGTGCCAGCAGGGCGGGGTAGTCCGGTTGGTCCCACATCAGTAAATGCTGGGCCGGATGCTCCAGCCAGGCCAATGCATGACTGGCGCCGTCACGGATCTCAGTGCTACGCCTGGCCTCGGAACAGGCCAATGGCAAACCCAGCGCGCGCCAGGCACTGGCTGGCGCACTGAGGGCTTTGGATGCCGAGCCGAAGGCTTCGAGCAATTTCTTGAAACGCGCCGGGCCGAGTTCCGGCAAACGATGCAGACGTAAACGAGCGTCCAGTTCCGCAGGGGAAACCGGTGTAACAGTAGGCAGCGACATGGATCATCCTTGATCGTAATAAGCACCCGTACAAACGGGAATAAGCTGTGGATAACTCTGTTGGTAACTTGTGAAGCAGTCTTACGGATTTCGCACCTTGTCCATCACCGACAGCGAACGCGAAGCACTCAGCACCAGCCCATAACTGAGTTTGTCGTAGGTACGGAAAACCATCAGCAGACCGGCGCGCTCATCGGGAATTTTCAAAGGCTGACCGGTGATCCGGTCACGCACGGTTTCGCCGGTCTTCATCACCGCCAGCAGATTGCCTTCGGCCAGGCCGTCGCGCTGCCCCTTGTTCAGCGTAACCACGTCCAACTCGCCGATCTGCGTGACCCCACGCGGAACATCGATGATCAAACCGTTGATATCGTGGCTCGGTGCACTGGGCGTGAAGTTCGAGTTGATCACGTGCTCTTCACCGCTGAACAAGCGATCGCCGATACGGACCTCCTGGGTCGTGCGTTGCAACTCCAGGGTGGCGACGTCGCCTTCGGTCGCAACGACCTCACCGCTGCCGATGTCGTCGGCGTTGATCCCAAGAATCTCCTTGCTCTGCGGATCGATGTAGACCTTGCCTTGGCGGAAGATGCCGTACGCCGGTTGCGCCGGATCGAAATGGCCGCGGGCAAAGATGCGGTCACCCGCGCCGCTGAGCACGCGTTCGGCATTGCCAGCGACGATGTAAGGCGCTTTGTCGAAATCCTCGGCCTTGTCGACGATACGATTGCTTAGTAGAAAGCTGTTGATCGATTTCAGCGCAATGCCAGGGATAGCCTCGGTCACCGGGCTGCTACGCACCTGAGGCGACAGCTTTATGGTGGGAATATCTTCCCGAAGTTGCACTTGCCCGTACGCCAGACCGGCCGAAGCCAGGAGCAGCAGGGCGAGTAGTGATTTCCTCATGCGGTGAATCCCTTTATTATGTGCATTCGCGTGAAACGCCAGAGCCGTCAGAGGCTCACTCCCTGCTTGCTTATCAAGACTTGCTTGTCAACAAAAGGGAACTACGTTTTACAACGGTAGCCTGCATCTTCGGACCGCCAGGCCATCGACCCGACCTTACTTCACACGTGCACTAATCAAGCTTATGGCCATTTTAAACATCCTCGAATTCCCTGATCCGCGTCTGCGCACTATCGCCAAACCAGTGGCCGTAGTGGACGACGAAGTGCGTCAGTTGGTCGACGACATGTTTGAAACAATGTATGAAGCGCCTGGCATCGGCCTCGCCGCTACCCAGGTCAACGTGCACAAACGTATCGTCGTGATGGACCTCTCCGAAGACCGCAGCGAACCACGAGTGTTCATCAACCCCGAGTTCGAACCGCTGACCGACGAGATGGGCCAGTATCAAGAAGGCTGCCTGTCTGTGCCGGGTTTCTACGAAAACGTCGATCGCCCGCAACGGGTCAAGGTCAAAGCGCTGGACCGCGACGGCCAGCCTTACGAACTGATCGCCGAAGATTTGCTCGCCGTGTGCATCCAGCACGAATGCGACCACCTCAACGGCAAATTGTTCGTTGATTACCTGTCCACGCTCAAACGCGACCGCATCAAGAAGAAACTGGAAAAGCTTCATCGCCAGAACGCCTGATGCCCATCTTCAAAGGCTTGCTGCGGCAAGCCTTTTTCTTTTCAAGATGCTTTGCAATAGAGAACACCCATGACTGAGCCACTGCGCATCGTCTTTGCCGGCACCCCCGAATTCGCCGCCGAACACCTCAAGGCCCTGCTCGACAGCCCTTACGAGATCGTCGCGGTCTACACCCAGCCGGATCGTCCGGCCGGTCGCGGGCAAAAACTGATGCCAAGCCCGGTCAAGCAGCTGGCGCTGGAAAACAATATCCCGGTGCTGCAACCGCCGACCCTGCGCAACGAAGATGCTCAGGCTGAACTGGCTGCACTGAAGCCGGACTTGATGGTGGTGGTCGCCTATGGCCTGATCCTGCCGCAAGTGGTGCTGGATATTCCGCGCCTGGGTTGCATCAACA
This sequence comes from Pseudomonas sp. KH_046_1, assembly GCF_057839025.1. Classification (NCBI taxonomy): domain Bacteria; kingdom Pseudomonadati; phylum Pseudomonadota; class Gammaproteobacteria; order Pseudomonadales; family Pseudomonadaceae; genus Pseudomonas; species Pseudomonas sp. KH_046_1. The sequence goes on along the minus strand of NZ_CM174481.1, from coordinate 19,462 downwards.
GCCACGCCTCGCTGCTGCCACGCTGGCGTGGTGCGGCGCCGATCCAGCGCGCCGTGGAAGCGGGGGACGCCGAAAGCGGCGTGACCGTGATGCGCATGGAAGCCGGTCTCGATACCGGGCCGATGCTGCTCAAGGTCACCACGCCGATCAGCGCCGAAGACACCGGCGGCAGCCTGCATGATCGCCTGGCCGAAATGGGCCCGCCGGCCGTGGTCCAGGCGATTGCCGGCCTCGCCGCCGGAACCCTGGAGGGCGAAGTGCAGGACGACAGCCTCGCTACCTATGCGCACAAATTGAACAAGGACGAAGCACGCATCGACTGGAGTCGCCCGGCGGGTGAGCTGGAGCGTCTGGTCCGTGCCTTCAACCCGTGGCCGATCACCCACAGCACCTTGAACGGCGAAGCCCTGAAAGTGCTGGCCGCAAACCTCGCTGAAGGCAAAGGCGCCCCGGGTGAAATCCTTAGCGCCAGCAAGGACGGCCTGATCGTCGCCTGCGGCGAGCAGGCCTTGTGCCTGACCCGTCTGCAATTGCCCGGCGGCAAGGCGCTGAACTTCAGCGACCTGTTCAACAGCCGTCGTGAGAAATTCGCCACCGGCACTGTCCTCGGTCAAACGGCGGACGCTCAATGAACCCGCGTCTGGCCGCCGCCAAGGCACTTGCCGCTGTCCTGAGCGGCAAAGCCTCGCTCAACAGTTCGCTGCCAACGCAGATGGACAAGGTCGAGGACCGTGATCGCGGCTTTACCCAGGACCTGGCGTTCGGGACCGCGCGCTGGCAGCCACGCTTGTCGGCACTGGCGGCCAAGCTGCTGCAGAAACCGTTCAAGGCCGCCGACGCCGATGTCGAGGCGCTGTTGCTGGTCGGTCTCTATCAGCTGCTCTACACCCGCGTCCCGGCCCATGCCGCCATTGGTGAAACCGTCGGTTGCGCCGACAAGCTGAAAAAACCCTGGGCCAAGGCATTGCTCAACGCTGTGTTGCGTAATGCTCAGCGCGAAAGCGAAACGATTTTCGCCGAGCTGGAACGTGATCCGGTGGTGCGCACCGCTCACCCACGCTGGCTGCAGAAATCCCTGAAGGCGTTCTGGCCGGAGCAATGGGAAGCCATTTGCGCGGCGAACAATGCGCATCCGCCAATGATCCTGCGGGTCAACCGTCGCCATCACAGCCGGGATGCCTACCTCGGCTTGCTGACTGACGCGGGAATTGCCGCCACGTCGTGTGTCTACAGCCGCGACGGTATTGTGCTCGACGCCGCCGCCGATGTGCGCAGCCTGCCGGGTTTCGCCGAGGGCTGGATCAGCGTGCAGGACGAAGCCGCACAACTGGCTGCCGATCTGCTCGACCTCGCGCCGGGCCAACGGGTGCTGGACGCTTGCTGTGCGCCAGGTGGCAAGACCTGCCATATTCTCGAAGCCGAGCCAAAGCTGGCCGGTGTCGTGGCGGTAGACCTTGAGGCCAAGCGGCTGGTGCGGGTGCGGGAAAACCTCGAACGCCTGCAACTGAGCGCCGAACTGATTGCCGCCGACGGCCGCGATACTCAAGCGTGGTGGGACGGCAAGCCGTTCCAGCGCATCCTGCTGGACGCGCCATGTTCGGCCACCGGCGTGATTCGTCGTCACCCGGACATCAAGCTGACCCGCCAACCCGATGACATCGCCGCGCTGGCGCTGCTGCAGGGCGAGTTGCTCGATGCCATGTGGAAAACCCTGGAAGTGGGCGGCATCCTGCTGTACGCCACTTGTTCCACGTTGCCGACCGAGAACACCGAAGTCATCGAAGCCTTCCTCGCCCGCACGCCGGGCGCCCGGGAACTGGACCTCGCCACGGCGGCCGGCATCAAGCAGCCCCATGGTCGCCAGTTACTGGCCCAGGAAGGTGGCCACGATGGCTTCTACTACGCCAAGCTGATCAAGATCGCCGCCGCGCGCGGTTAAATGGATTCAATGGAGTGACTGGATGAAAATCATCATCCTCGGTGCAGGGCAGGTCGGCGGTTCGCTGGCGGAACACCTGGCCAGCGAAGCCAACGATATTACTGTGGTCGACACTGATGGCGAGCGCCTGCGCGATCTCGGTGACCGCCTGGACATCCGCACGGTACAAGGTCGCGGCTCGTTCCCGACCGTGTTGCGCCAGGCCGGAGCGGATGACGCCGACATGCTGGTCGCGGTGACCAACAGCGACGAAACCAACATGGTCGCCTGTCAGGTCGCCCACACCCTGTTCCACACCCCGACCAAGATCGCCCGGGTTCGCGAAGCCGCGTACCTGACCCGCGAGGAGCAGTTGTTCCAGAACGAAGCGATTCCGGTGGACGTGCTGATCAGCCCGGAACAAGTGGTCACCAACTACATCAAGCGCCTGATCCAGCATCCCGGCGCCTTGCAGGTGATCGACTTCGCCGAAGGCAAGGCGCAACTGGTGGCGGTTCGGGCGTACTACGGCGGGCCGCTGGTGGGCCAGCAACTGCGGCAGTTGCGTGAGCACATGCCGAACGTGGAAACCCGTGTAGCGGCGATTTTCCGTCGTGACCGGCCGATCCTGCCCCAGGGCGACACGGTGATCGAGGCCGACGACGAGGTGTTTTTCATCGCCGCCAAAGCGAACATTCGCGCAGTCATGAGCGAAATGCGTCGTCTCGACGAAACCTATAAACGCATCGTCATCGCCGGTGGCGGACAGATTGGCGAGCGTCTGGCCGAGGCCATCGAAAGCCGTTATCAGGTGAAAATCATCGAGATGAACCCGGCACGCTGCCGTCATCTCTCCGACACACTGGACAGCACAGTGGTGTTGCAGGGCAGTGCTTCGGACCGCGACCTGTTGATGGAAGAGAACATTGCCGACGCCGACCTTTTCCTGGCCCTGACCAACGACGACGAAGCCAACATCATGTCGTCGCTGCTGGCCAAACGCCTGGGCGCGAAGAAGGTGATGACCATCATCAACAACCCGGCCTATGTCGATCTGATCCAGGGCGGCGACATCGACATCGCCATCAGCCCGCAACTGGCGACCATCGGCACCTTGCTGGCCCACGTGCGCCGCGGCGACATCGTCAGCGTGCATTCGTTGCGCCGGGGCGCGGCAGAGGCCATCGAGGCGATTGCCCATGGCGATTCGAAATCGAGCAAGGTGATCGGCAAGGCCATCGAGAACATCGGCCTGCCGCCAGGCACCACCATTGGTGCGATTATCCGCGACGAAGAAGTGATCATCGCCCACGACGACACTGTGATCGAAGCGGGTGACCATGTGATTTTGTTCCTTGTGGATAAAAAGCATATTCGCGATGTGGAGAAGTTGTTCCATGTGGGGTTGAGCTTCTTCTGATCCGGATTTTGCAGGGTTGGGTCAGGCCTCTTCGCGAGCAAGCCCGCTCCCACAGGGACCAATGTGGGAGCGGGCTTGCTCGCGAATGCGGTCTCACGCCAACAAATCAACCGCTGACACAGCGCAAAAGGAATCCACTGATGATCGAATCCCTGGAAAAAATGCTCGCCAAGGGTGTGGATAACGCTTTGCTGCGCTTCGGCCTGGGCAAGGGTTATCTGGATCTGGGGGAGAACGCCAAGGCTGCGGAGCATTTCCAACGCTGCGTCGAATTCGATCCGAAGTATTCGGCGGCTTGGAAACTACTGGGCAAGGCCCATCTGGCGCTGGCGGACTTTACGGCCGCGCGGCAGGCCTGGGAGCAAGGCCTGGAAGCCGCTCGCGGCCATGGCGACAAGCAGGCAGAGAAGGAAATGACGGTGTTCCTGAAGAAGCTTGACCGTCAGGCGCACGCAGGCCAATAAAGATCAAAAGATCGCAGCCTTCGGCAGCTCCTACGGGGTGTACACCGAGCCTTTGTAGGAGCTGGCGAAGCCTGCGATCTTTTGATTTTTTGCATCAATACCAGCGAGCTTCGCCCGGCGGACGCTTCTTGAAGCGCTTCATGCTCCACATGTACTGGCTCGGATAGGCCCCGACATATCGCTCGACCACTTTACTCATGGCCGCACAGGACTCGGCGGTATCGGTGCTGTACATGGCTTCGGGCGCGGCTTCCAGGATCACTTTGTAGCCAGAACCGTCCGGCAGACGCAACGCATGCAGGAACACGCCGACCGCTTTGCCGCCCGCGAGCATGTTCGGCACAAACTTGCTGGTCAGCGCCTGGGTGGCGAAGAACGGCACGAAGATCCCGGCGGATTCGGACGGTTCCGGGTCAGCGGGAATGCCCACTGCACCACCTTTGCGCACTTCCTTGATGACGCTGAGGATGCCTTCTTTTGTGGAAGCGGCGACCTTGTTACCCAACTGCACCCGCTGCTTTTGCAGCAACTCATCCACCGCCTTCAACTTCGGCGGGCGGTAGAAAATGATCGGTTTGCACTGGCTGCAATAGAAGTGGTTCAGCACTTCCCAGTTGCCCAGGTGGCTGGTGATGCCGACCACGCCTTTGCCGGAGGCGAGGGCGTCCTTCAATATGTCGAGGCCCTCGACCTCGCGCACCAGGTCGATGGAGCGCTGGGCCGGCCAGATCCAGGCGCAGGCGCTTTCGGTCAGGGACTTGCCGATGTCCTTCAGGCTCTGGCCCACCAGGCGTTCACGCTCGGCAGGGTCCATGTCCGGAAAGCACTTGGACAGATTGATCCGTACCACGTCGCGGGAACGGTTCGGGGTTTTCCACATGACCCAGCCAATCGCCGAGCCCACGGCTTGCACGGCCCGCCACGGAAGCAGGGCAAACAACCGCAGAGCGCCTACCAGCAAGGCGCCTTTCAACTTATCCACAGGTCACTCCTGATCTTGTGCTGTGCGCGAGGCGGCCATTCTAACCGCCGTTCGCCAACTGCGCGTAGCGGTCGCAGTCCCGGGTGTGATCCATGACCATGCCCGAAGCCTGCATCAACGCGTAGCAAATGGTCGGCCCGACGAACGTGAAACCGGCCTTTTTCAGGCCTTTGCTCATTTCCACGGCGGTCGGCGTCACGGCCGGGACTTCGCTGCGATCCTTGAAATGATTGATCACAGGCACGCCACCGACGAACGACCAGAGAAACGCCACCGGGTCCTCCAGCGCCAGCCAGGCCTGAGCATTGCGCCGGGCCGCGTTGAGCTTGAGGCGGTTGCGGATGATCCCCGGATCGAGCATCAACTCGTCGATTTCGGCATCGCTCATCTGCGCCACGCGCTGGACATCAAACCCGAACATCACCTGGCGATAATGCTCGCGTTTGCGCAACACAGTGATCCAGGACAGCCCGGCCTGGAACCCTTCGAGCAAAAGCAACTCGAACAAACCCTGCGCATCGCGTAGCGGCGTGCCCCACTCCTGATCGTGATATGCCATGTACAGCGGATCTTCGGAACACCAAAAGCAGCGTGGCATAAGGCTCCAGGGGGCGTGCGCAGCAATGAATCGGGTATACTCCCGCTCTTTAAATCGCAGCCCAAGAAACAGGTGAATTTCGTGAGCCAGCCTACGCCAGCCGTGCGTACCTTCCAAGACTTGATCCTCGCCCTCCAGCAATACTGGGCCGAGCAAGGTTGTGTGGTACTTCAGCCCTACGATATGGAAGTAGGCGCCGGCACTTTCCACACCGCAACGTTCCTGCGCGCCATCGGCCCGGAAACCTGGAACGCTGCCTACGTGCAGCCAAGCCGCCGTCCGACTGACGGCCGCTACGGCGAAAACCCGAATCGTCTGCAGCACTACTACCAGTTCCAGGTGGTCCTGAAGCCGAACCCGGACAACTTCCAGGAACTGTACCTGGGCTCCCTCAAGCACGTCGGCCTGGACCCGCTGGTCCACGACATCCGTTTCGTCGAAGACAACTGGGAATCGCCGACCCTCGGCGCCTGGGGTCTGGGCTGGGAAGTCTGGCTCAACGGCATGGAAGTGACCCAGTTCACCTACTTCCAGCAAGCGGGCGGCATCGAGTGCTACCCGGTGACCGGCGAGATCACCTACGGTCTCGAGCGTCTGGCCATGTACCTGCAAGGCGTGGACTCGGTCTACGACCTGGTCTGGGCTGACGGTCCGTTCGGCAAAGTGACCTACGGCGACGTGTTCCACCAGAACGAAGTGGAGCAGTCGACCTACAACTTCGAACACGCCAACGTCGACAAACTGTTCGAACTGTTCGATTTCTACGAAAGCGAAGCCAAGCGCCTGATCGAACTCGACCAGCCGCTGCCGTTGCCGAGCTACGAAATGGTGTTGAAGGCGTCCCACACCTTCAACCTGCTGGATGCGCGTCGGGCGATTTCCGTGACTGCGCGTCAGCAATACATCCTGCGTGTACGCACCCTGGCGCGTTCCGTTGCGCAAGCCTACCTGCAGGCTCGCGCCAAGCTGGGCTTCCCGATGGCGACCCCGGACCTGCGTGATGAAGTACTGGCCAAGCTGGAGGCTGCACAATGAGTGCTCTGGATTTTCTGGTTGAACTGGGCACTGAAGAACTGCCACCCAAAGCCCTGAACACCCTGGCCGAGGCGTTCCTCGCCGGTATCGACAAGGGCCTGCAAGCCGCCGGCCTGAACTACGAGAGCAAAACCGTTTATGCCGCCCCGCGCCGCCTGGCCGTGCTGATCACTGCACTGGCCACTCAGCAGCCGGATCGCAGCATCAACCTCGACGGCCCGCCGCGTCAGGCCGCGTTCGATGCCGAAGGCAACCCGACCCAGGCAGCACTGGGCTTTGCCAAGAAGTGCGGCGTCGACCTGAGCGAAATCGATCAGAGCGGCCCGAAACTGCGCTACAGCCAGAGCATCGCCGGCAAGGCGACCGCGAGCCTGCTGCCGACCATCGTCGAAGATTCCCTGAACGACCTGCCGATCCCGAAACGCATGCGTTGGGGCGCGCGCAAGGAAGAATTCGTTCGTCCAACCCAATGGCTGGTGATGCTGCTCGGTGACCAGGTCATCGATTGCACCATTCTCGCCCAGAAGGCCGGCCGCGACTCCCGTGGTCACCGCTTCCATCACCCGGAAAACGTGCGCATCGGTTCGCCGTCCAGCTACCTGGCCGACCTGCGTGCCGCCTACGTTCTGGCCGACGCCAACGAGCGTCGCGAGATCATCAGCAAGCGCACCGAAGAGCTGGCCACCCGTCAGGAAGGCACGGCAATCGTTCCGCCAGCCCTGCTCGATGAAGTGACCGCGTTGGTCGAATGGCCGGTGCCGCTGGTGTGCTCGTTCGAGGAACGCTTCCTCGACGTGCCGCAAGAAGCCCTGATCACCACCATGCAGGACAACCAGAAGTACTTCTGCCTGCTGGATGCCGACGGCAAGTTGCTGCCACGGTTCATTACCGTGGCCAACATCGAGAGCAAAGACCCACAGCAGATCATCGCCGGTAACGAGAAAGTGGTTCGCCCACGCCTGACCGACGCCGAGTTCTTCTTCAAGCAAGACAAGAAGCAGAAGCTCGAAGACTTCAACCTGCGCCTGCAGAACGTGGTGTTCCAGGAAAAACTCGGCAGCGTCTACGACAAGGCCGAGCGCGTTTCCAAACTCGCCGCCTACATCGCAGCGCGCATTGGCGGCAACGCTTCGTGGGCAGCCCGTGCGGGCCTGCTGTCCAAGTGCGACCTGTCGACCGAAATGGTCGGCGAGTTCCCGGAGATGCAAGGTGTCGCCGGTTACTACTACGCCCTCAACGATGGCGAGCCGGAAGATGTCGCACTGGCGCTGAACGAGCAATACATGCCGCGCGGTGCTGGCGCTGAACTGCCGGGCACCCTGACCGGTGCGGCCGTGGCCATCGCCGACAAGCTCGACACCCTCGTGGGCATCTTCGGTATCGGCATGCTGCCGACCGGCAGCAAAGACCCGTACGCCCTGCGCCGTGCCGCACTGGGCGTGTTGCGCATCCTGATCGAGAAACAACTGGATCTGGACCTGAACGACGCCGTGGCCTTCGCTGTGAATGCGTTCGGGACCAAGGTCAAGGCTGCCGGCCTCAATGAATCGGTGCTGGAGTTCATCTTCGACCGCCTGCGTGCCCGTTACGAAGACGAAGGTGTCGACGTTGCGACCTACCTGTCGGTACGTGCCCTGAAGCCGGGTTCGGCCCTGGACTTCGACCAGCGCGTACAAGCGGTACAGGCCTTCCGCAAATTGCCGGAAGCCGCTGCCCTGGCCGCGGTGAACAAGCGCGTGTCGAACCTGCTGAGCAAGGTCGAAGGCTCGGTGCCTACCGTCGTGGAAGCCAAGTACTTCGACAATGCCAACGAGTTCTCCCTGTACTCGGCGATCCAGCAGGCTGACCAGGCTGTACAGCCAATGGCCGCCTCGCGTCAGTACAGCGAATCCCTGGCACGCCTGGCTGCACTGCGCGAGCCGGTGGATGCGTTCTTCGAAGCCGTGATGGTCAACGCGGAGGACGCAAAAGTCCGCGCCAACCGTTATGCGTTGCTGGCGCGTCTGCGTGGTTTGTTCCTCGGCGTTGCCGACATTTCGCTGCTGGGTTGAGGGATTGCTGTTGAAACTGCTGATTCTCGATCGGGACGGAGTGATCAATTACGACTCCGACGCTTACATCAAGTCGGTGGAGGAGTGGATTCCACTCCCCGGTTCGATCGAAGCCATCGCGCAGTTGAGCAAGGCCGGCTGGACGGTAGCGGTCGCTACCAACCAGTCGGGCATCGCTCGCGGCTATTACGACCTTGCCAACCTGGATGCCATGCACGAGCGCTTGCGCGCGCTGGTGGCGGAGCAGGGCGGTGAGGTCGGGCTGATCGTCTACTGCCCGCACGGGCCGGACGAAGGCTGCGATTGCCGCAAGCCGAAACCCGGGATGTTGAAAACCATCGCCGCTCATTACAACGTGTCGCTGACCAATCTCTGGTTCGTCGGCGACAGCCTTGGTGACCTGGAAGCCGCCAAAGCCGTCGATTCACAGCCAGTTTTGGTAAAGACCGGGAAAGGCGAAAAGACTTTGGGTAAAACCCTTCCGGTTGGCACATTGATTTTTGACGATCTGGCGGCGATTGCCGCAGAACTTATCCACAATGAGAGTGCTTCTGATATTTCCTGATAAAGGATTGATCAGGAGTGCGCTTTATACAGGCGGGTATTGCCCGCAACGGTAAACGTCACCATGTCGATACTGCAGGCCATCAGAACCTTCCTCTTTTACCTGCTGCTGGGCACCAGCTCCTTGCTGTGGTGCAGCCTGAGTTTTTTTATCGCGCCGTTTCTGCCCTTCAAGGCACGTTACCGCTTTATCAACGTGTATTGGTGCCGCTGCGCCTTGTGGCTGAGCAAGGTGTTTCTGGGCATTCGCTACGAAGTGAAGGGTGCCGAGAACGTACCTGAACGGCCTTGCGTCATTCAGTCAAACCACCAGAGCACCTGGGAGACGTTCTTTCTCTCGGCCTACTTCTCGCCGTTGAGCCAGGTGCTCAAACGTGAATTGCTCTATGTGCCGTTCTTCGGTTGGGCCATGGCCATGCTGCGACCGATCGCCATCGATCGCGGCAACCCGAAAGCCGCGCTCAAGCATGTGGCGCAAAAAGGTGATGAGTTGCTCAAGGACAATGTCTGGGTGCTGATCTTCCCCGAAGGAACGCGCGTTCCTTTCGGCACCGTCGGAAAGTTCTCGCGCGGTGGCAGCGCCTTGGCGGTCAACGCCGAATTGCCGGTGCTGCCGATTGCACACAACGCAGGCAAGTTCTGGCCGAAAACCGGTTGGGCGAAGAAGCAGGGTGTCATCACTGTGATCATTGGCGAACCGATGTATGCCGCAGGCACCGGACCGCGAGCCATTGCCGAATTGAACGACCGGGTTCAGGCGTGGAACGAGCAGATGCAACGGGAAATGGGCTCGCTGCCACCAGCTCCGCAAGCGCCGGTTTCAAACGATCAGGTGGCTGTCTGAGATTCTGTGGATAACCTGTGTACCGTTTCATTGAAAAACGTCGTTATTTGTACGTAACTTTATGATTTTTTTACATATTTCTCAGAGAGATAAAAACCATAAAAACGTGCATAAGTTTTTTTCGGACGTAAAAAAGCCGGCTGATATAGCCGGTTTTTTATGCCCGGAACAATCGCAGACTGTCGACATGACAGGGCGACTTGGGTCGCTCGCTTTCATTCTGTAAACAGCGGAAATTGCAGCCTGAATGTCGTGCCCCGCCCCATCTCGCTCTGACACTCGATTCGCCCGCCGTGCCGATCCACTACGGCTTTGACCATCGATAATCCCAACCCCACGCCATCGATACCCTGTGCGGAAGAAAAACGCCGGTATTGGCTGAACAGTTCGGGTAACTCCTCAGCAGCGATGCCTTTGCCCTGATCGATGAGCTCACAGATCAGCCAGCCGTCACGTTGACTGACGCGCAAACGGATGCGAGTACCTGAAACACTGTACTTGATGGCATTTTCCAGCAGATTGAACAACGCCCGGGTCAGCAACGCCTGATCCGCCAGAACCAGACTTTCCTGTGCCTCATCTTCCACTTGATGAACCAGTTCGATCTGTTTCAGCTGCGCAATGGGCAGCGCCTGATCGAACACATCCAGCACCAGCATCGCAAACAGGCTCGGCTGAAACTGATAAGCCTCGGACTCGGCCCTCGCCAATTGAACGAAACCATCAGTCAATTCCAGGGCCCGGCGTACCTGTAGCTCGATTTGATCAAAGAGTTGCGAATCACCGCCCACCTGATGGCGGTGGACGTCGAGCAACGCGAGGATGGCCGAATGAGGCGCCCGCAGGTCGTGAGACAGGAACCGCAACAGGACCGCGCGCTGTTCCTCCGCATCGCGCTCCACACTCAAATCAGTCAGGTTCCATAGCCAGCCAACCGGAATATCACCGTCTACCGGCAACAACCCGGCACGCTCCAGACGCAAGCTGCGTTCCTTGAGGTCGCGAAACTCCAGCAGCGGCAGTGTCGATAAAGACAAGCCAGGCCCACGGCTCATATCCGGATAACCGAGCTGTTTAAGTCGCCCGAGTACATCATCGCCGACCAGATCCCCGCCAAACAGGTCGCGAGCCTTGCGGTTTCCGAGGAGAATCTGCCCCTGGGGATCGCTGATCAACGTGGCCACCGGCAAGTACTCCAGGGCATCGGCGATGAATCGGTGGGTATCGCGGGTCAGGCTCATGGCTTGTTCCAACGCCATGATTTGCTTCTGCAAATGGTCATCACCGGGATACTGGGCACGACGGCGCTCCGGAAACACTTTTGGCTCACTGTCCAGCCGCGCCAATTCCCAACCGAAATAGGTCAGCACCACACTGAGGCGCCGCCAGTTCCAGATCAGATAACCAAACAGCATCCCCAGCACCGCAGGCGTCGGTGACCACCACCAGCGCTTGAACTCAGCAAGGCCGGCACTGGTCAGCAACGCACAAGCCATCCCCGTGAGCGTCAGCCAGAGCGCCAGGCGCGGGCGCCACAGCAATAACCCGAGTACGCACATCACCAGACCAAGGGAAAGCCATGCGCTAAAGCCTGGGGATGCATCGCCCAAGTTGATTTGCGCGCGATAGGACAGCAACGTCGTCAGCGGCAATAGCACAAGACTTATCCACAACCACTCGCGCACCAATTGTCGAAACAATCGCTGTACCTGGCTTGGCTCTCGGCTTTCGCGGTGACGTTGGTCAAACATGGCCAACAGGGCAGGGCGGGGTGAATGGTTTCATGATTCCTACGCCTGAGGTTTCGACTCAAAGAATCATAGCGGACGCCGCGACCAACGGCGGGCCGCTTGCTTTCACTGTTTCGATTGAGCCGCTATGGTCGATAAAGAGCTGCCCAAGCGACAAGGAATCACCCTGTATGCGCGTAGCGATTCTGGACGATGAGCCCGCCGAACTGCGCCGGGTCGAACAAACCCTGCAACAGATGGCCGAAGCCGGAGAGCAGCCATGGTCGCTGTACAGCTTCGAACGGGGCGAAGAACTGCTACGCCAACTGCGTCGGGAAACCTTCGACCTGCTGATCCTCGACTGGCAACTGCCCGACCTCACGGGTTTGTCATTGCTGCTCTGGACCCGCGAACACATGGAAGCACCGCCTGCGGCAATCATGCTCACCAGTCGTGACGGCGAAAGCGATATCGTTCAGGCCCTGAATGCCGGCGCCGATGACTACGTCAGCAAACCATTCCGCCCCAATGAACTGAAAGCCCGTGTTGCCGCAGTCCTGCGCCGACATGCTCAGCAGCGCGCGTCTGCCGAAGGGTTGAGCTTCAATGACCTGGTTTTCGACGACGCCGAACTGACCATCACTCGCGACGGCAAACCAATCGTCATGACCGAACGCGAATACCGCCTGGCGCATTGCCTGTTCAGCAACCTCGGTCGCCCGCTGTCGCGGGATTACCTGTACGAACGATTCTGGCCCCATGAAGAATTGTCGTCGTCACGGCCGCTGGACACTCACATCTATCGTCTGCGCAACAAGCTTGGCCTGACGGCGGATCGCGGTTGGCAGTTGCTGACGATTTATGGGTATGGGTATCGGTTGGAGAGTGTGGCGTCGGCGAGCGAGTGAAACGCAGGATCGAGTAGGAGGCGGGGTTGCCCCCGCCGTCCTCTCACACCACCGTACGTACGGTTCCGTATACGGCGGTTCCTGCCTACTGACAAACAACGTCAGCGAGCTTGGTTCCGTTGATGTGTCGCCTGCGGTATCTAAGCGCCCAGACCGGCCCTCGGAGCTTCCGGCTCCTACCTCCTAATGGTCTTGACCTCCGCTACGCGGAGTTTCTGCTTTACGCTCCAACAGAGATCACACCCGACTATCCACTCATGGCAGGTTCAGCCCTTCATTACTCCGGTTTCGAGCAACTACTACGGCCTCTGCTGACTTCTGTCGCCCATCCCGTCATCTCGCGACGCCGGTAGCACATGGCAGGCTAAACAGATCTCCCAGGGTAATTCGCGCGACCTTCCTGCTTATGCCTGTCGGATCTACGTCACAGCGTTCCGTGCAAGTATTGGGCTTTGAAGATATTGGCCTTCTTACCCCGCTGCGCCGCCTCTATCCGCTTCCTGTTCGTCAGGCCAGCATTTTGCCTCGGGCTTCCTTCAGATTCGCAGTCGCCCGCGACACCCTTGCCTCTGGCTAACACTTCCCCTTGCCGGGTGTGTAGAGGACTTACACCTCCAAGTCACCAGCGAGGCCACCACAGCCAAGCTGGTTGCGCTTCGCGCAACGCGCCATGCCTGGCGCACCAATAAAAAAGGCCAATGCAAATGCATTGGCCTTTTCGTTGGCATCGACCGGGATCAGAAGTCCAGGTTGGACACCGCCAGGGCGTTGCTTTCGATGAAGTCACGGCGAGGTTCGACCGCATCACCCATCAGGGTGTTGAAGATCTGGTCCGCGCCAATGGCGTCTTCGATGGTCACTTTGAGCATCCGGCGCTGGCTTGGGTCCATGGTGGTTTCCCACAGCTGATCCGGGTTCATTTCGCCCAGACCTTTGTATCGCTGGATGGTGTGACGCTTGGTGCTTTCAGCCATCAGCCATTCAAGGGCTTCCTTGAACTCGGTCACCGGCTTCTTGCGCTCGCCACGCTGGATGTACGCGCCGTCGTCCAGCAGGGTGCTCAGTTGAGCGCCTAGCGAAACGACAGTCTTGTAATCGTTACTGCCGAAGAAGTCGCGGTTGAAGGTGACGTAGTTCGACAGGCCGTGGGAGATCAGTTCGACCTCTGGCAGCCAGACGTTACGTTCACGGTCTTCACGCAGGCTGGCTTTGTAAACCAGGCCGGACTTCTCTACGGTGCGCAAGCGAACTTCGTACTGAGCCAGCCAATCCTGCATTGCTGCGTGATCGGACAGTTGCTCCATGCTCACCGCTGGCAGGTAGATGAAGTGCTCGGTCAGCTCCTGTGGGTACAGGCGCGACAGACGCTTGAGGGTCTTCATCACCAGACGGAAGTCATTCACCAGACGCTCAAGCGCTTCACCAGAGATACCAGGTGCTTCTTCGTTCAGGTGCAGGCTCGCATCTTCCAGGGCCGACTGTGTCATGTACTCTTCCATGGCGTCGTCGTCTTTGATGTATTGCTCCTGCTTGCCTTTCTTGACCTTATACAGCGGTGGCTGAGCGATGTAGATGTAGCCGCGTTCGATCAGCTCCGGCAACTGACGGAAGAAGAAGGTCAGCAGCAGGGTACGGATGTGCGAACCGTCGACGTCAGCATCGGTCATGATGATGATGTTGTGGTAACGCAGCTTGTCGATATTGTACTCGTCGCGGCCGATGCCGCAGCCCAGCGCGGTAATCAAGGTGCCTACTTCTTGCGAAGAGATCATCTTGTCGAAGCGCGCCTTCTCGACGTTCAGGATCTTGCCCTTCAGCGGCAGGATGGCCTGGGTCCGACGGTTACGCCCCTGCTTGGCGGAGCCGCCAGCAGAGTCACCTTCCACGAGGTACAGTTCGGAAAGGGCAGGGTCTTTTTCCTGGCAGTCAGCCAGTTTGCCCGGCAGGCCGGCGATATCCAGCGCGCCTTTACGACGGGTCATTTCACGGGCTTTACGCGCCGCTTCACGGGCGCGGGCCGCGTCGATCATCTTGCCGACGACCAGCTTGGCTTCGTTCGGGTTTTCCAGCAGGAAGTCGGAGAAGTACTTGCCCATTTCCTGTTCGACCGCGGTCTTCACTTCGGAAGAAACCAGCTTGTCTTTGGTCTGGGAGCTGAACTTCGGATCCGGTACTTTCACCGAAATGATCGCGGTCAGGCCTTCACGGGCATCGTCACCGGTGGTCGCGACTTTGTGTTTCTTCGCCAGACCTTCGGCTTCGATGTAGGTATTCAGGTTACGCGTCAGTGCGGAACGGAAACCCACCAGGTGAGTACCGCCATCGCGCTGTGGAATGTTGTTGGTGAAACACAACAGGTTCTCGTTGAAACTGTCGTTCCACTGCAGGGCGATTTCCACGCCAATGCCGTCTTCGCGCTGAATGTTGAAGTGAAACACCTGGTTGACCGCAGTCTTGTTGGTGTTCAGGTATTCAACGAACGCTCGCAGGCCGCCTTCGTACTTGAACAACTCTTCCTTGCCGCTGCGCTCATCCTTGAGGACGATGCCGACACCGGAGTTGAGGAAGGACAGTTCACGAATCCGCTTGGCCAGGATGTCCCAGCTGAAGTGGATGTTCTTGAACGTCTCGGCCGATGGCTTGAAGTGAATCTGGGTGCCAGTGGTTTCACTCTCACCAACGATTTTCATCGGCTCTTGTGGAACACCGTGGACGTAAGTCTGTTCCCAGATTTTGCCGCTGCGGCGCACCGTAAGAACAAGCTCTTTGGACAGTGCGTTCACCACCGACACACCTACACCGTGCAGGCCACCGGATACTTTGTAGGAGTTGTCGTCGAACTTACCGCCGGCATGCAGTACGGTCATGATGACCTCGGCTGCCGAAACACCTTCTTCTTTGTGCACGTCTACCGGGATGCCACGACCGTTGTCACGAACGGTGATGGACTCATCCGGGTGAATGATGATGCTGATGTCGTCGCAGTGGCCGGCGAGAGCTTCGTCGATCGAGTTATCGACCACTTCGAACACCATGTGGTGCAGACCGCTGCCATCGTCGGTGTCACCAATGTACATACCGGGACGTTTGCGTACGGCATCCAGGCCTTTCAGCACTTTAATGCTCGTTGAGTCGTACGTATTTTCTTCGCTCAATGCCTTCACTCCCGATGGTCGTGGGTCTGGGTGATACGGCCCTGTTCCACGTGGAACAGAGCGACTGGCGTTTCCGTCTGCCAGCCTTCCCTCAATAATTCGTGATCTACACAGGTGATAAAGACCTGGCAGCGTAAGTCTTCCAACAAGCGGCAAAGCGCGCGACGGTGGTGCTCGTCCAGTTCGGACGGCAAATCATCCACCAGATAAATACACTGACCGCGTCGAGCCTGGCTGACCAGGTGCCCTTGGGCAATCCGTAATGCGCAAACCACCAACTTCTGCTGGCCACGGGACAAGATGTCCGCAGCGTTATGCGCGCCCAGTCTGAGCCGCAAATCAGCACGTTGTGGTCCGGCCTGGGTATGCCCAATTTGCTGGTCCCGCTGCAGAGACCCGGCGAGCACAGCACTCAGTTCACGGTCCTTGTCCCAGCCGCGGTAATAGCTGAGCGTCAAGCCTTCAAGCTCAACCAGTTCGCTCAAGGTTTGTTCAAAGACTGGTTTCAAGGCTTTGATATAAGCGCGGCGGTATTCATCAATTTCAGCGCTGGCCTGGCACAGTTCCCTGTCCCAAACCGCTTGCGAAACGGCGTCAAGTGTACCATGCCGCAGCCAAGAGTTTCTCTGGCGCAGGGCCTTCTGCAAGCGCTGCCAGGTTGACATGAAGCGCGGTTCCACGTGGAACACACCCCAGTCGAGAAACTGCCGGCGAATCTTCGGCGCACCTTCCAGCAAGCGGAAGCTGTCTGGGTTGATCAGTTGCAGGGGCAGGATTTCGGCCAGTTGCGCGGCACTGCGCGCATTCTGCCCATCGATACGGATCTGGAATTCGCCTTGTCGATCCCGTGAGATGCCCAAGGCGCTATGCCCACCCTCCGCCAGTTCAACCTGACCAAAGACCGTGCACGCCAGCTGTTCGTATTGAATGACCGGCAACAGACGGGTGCTGCGAAACGAACGGGCAAGCCCCAGCAGATGGATGGCTTCCAGAACACTGGTTTTGCCGCTGCCGTTGGCGCCGTAAAGAATATTGATGCGGGGGGAGGGGGAGAAGGTCACCGGGTGCAGATTGCGCACCGCGGTGACCGAGACGCGACTTAAGGACATCTAGCTTCTGCTGAGCATGATTACAGACGCATCGGCATGACAACGTAGGCCGAGTCGTCGTTATCCGATTCCTGCACCAGCGCGCTGCTGTTGGAGTCGGACAGGATCAGACGAACCTGCTCGGTGGTCATCACGCCCAGTACGTCGAGCAGGTAGCTCACGTTGAAGCCGATTTCCAGGGAGCCGCCGTTGTATTCAACACCCACTTCTTCTTCCGCTTCTTCCTGCTCCGGGTTATTTGCCTGGATCTTCAGCTGACCGCTGGCCAGTTGCAGACGGATACCACGGTACTTCTCGTTGGACAGAATCGCGGTACGGCTGAACGCTTCGCGCAGAGCCTGGCGATCGCCAAGTACCAGCTTGTCGCCGCCTTTAGGCAGAACACGCTCGTAGTCCGGGAATTTGCCGTCGACCAGTTTCGAGGTGAAGGTGAACTCACCGGTGGTGGCGCGGATGTGGTGCTGACCCAGCACGATGCTGACATTGCCGTCCGGCTCGGTGAGCAGGCGTGCCAGTTCGAGGATGCCTTTGCGCGGCACGATGACCTGGTGACGATCCGGCTGACCGATATCGGCCTGCATCGAGCACATGGCCAGACGGTGACCGTCGGTGGCCACGGCGCGGATCACGCCAGCGGACACTTCCAGCAGCATACCGTTGAGGTAGTAGCGCACGTCCTGCTGGGCCATGGCGAAGCTGGTGCGTTCGATCAGACGACGCAGCTTGCTTTGCTCCAGGCTGCAGGTCAGCGAGCCCGGGCCCTCTTCCACGGTAGGGAAGTCGTTGGCCGGCAGTGTCGACAGGGTGAAGCGGCTACGGCCAGCCTTGACCACAAGCTTCTGCTCGTCGACCTTGATGTCGATCAGCGCATCGTTCGGCAGGCTTTTGCAGATGTCCATCAGCTTGCGCGCTGGCACGGTGATGGAACCCGGATCCGCCGGCTCTTCGAGTTGAACACGACCGACCAGCTCGACTTCCAGGTCGGTACCGGTCAGCGACAATTGCTGGCCTTCGACAACCAGCAGCACGTTGGAAAGTACCGGCAAGGTCTGTCGGCGTTCGACGACGCCTGCGACCAGTTGCAGGGGTTTCAACAGGGCTTCGCGTTGAATGGTGAAATGCATGGTCTAGTCCCTTGCCTTAATAAGCTGCGCTGGTGTTCATCAAGTGGTCAGCGTACGCAGCAGGTTCTTGTAGTCCTCGCGGATGTCCGCGTCGGATTCCTTAAGTTCGTTGATCTTGCGGCACGCGTGCAAGACCGTTGTATGGTCGCGACCGCCAAACACATCGCCGATTTCCGGCAAGCTGTGGTTGGTCAGTTCCTTGGACAACGCCATGGCGACCTGACGCGGACGAGCGACCGAACGCGAACGGCGTTTGGACAGCAAGTCGGAGATCTTGATCTTGTAGTACTCGGCGACAGTGCGCTGAATGTTATCCACAGAGACCAGTTTATCCTGCAACGCCAACAAGTCCTTAAGGGATTCGCGAATCAGCTCGATGGTGATATCACGGCCCATGAAGTGCGAGTGGGCGATCACGCGTTTGAGCGCGCCTTCCAGCTCACGGACGTTGGAGCGAATGCGTTGGGCAATGAAGAACGCGGCGTCGTGCGGCAGCTCGACTTTGGCCTGATCGGCCTTCTTCATCAGGATCGCCACGCGGGTTTCCAGCTCCGGCGGCTCGACCGCTACGGTCAGGCCCCAGCCAAAGCGGGATTTGAGGCGTTCTTCAAGGCCTTCGATTTCCTTCGGGTAGCGGTCACTGGTGAGAATGACTTGCTGGCCACCTTCAAGCAGGGCGTTGAAGGTGTGGAAAAACTCTTCCTGGGAACGTTCCTTGCGGGCGAAGAACTGAATGTCATCGATCAGCAACGCATCCACCGAACGGTAGAAACGTTTGAACTCGTTGATAGCGTTCAGTTGCAGGGCCTTGACCATGTCCGCCACGAAACGCTCGGAATGCAGGTACACCACCTTGGCATTCGGGTTCTTCTTTAATAGGTGGTTACCCACAGCATGCATCAAGTGGGTTTTACCCAGGCCGACGCCGCCATAAAGGAAGAGCGGGTTGTAACCGTGCTTTGGGTTGTCTGCCACCTGCCAGGCGGCAGCGCGCGCCAACTGGTTGGATTTACCTTCAACGAAATTCTCAAAGGTAAAGGTGCGGTTCAGGTAACTGGTGTGCTTGAGCGCACCTTCGACCTGCACGGTACGTTGCTCGGCGCGAACCGGGGCCTGTTGCGAACTGGCACCGGCCATTGGGTCGAAGCTGTCACGGGAAGGTTCTTCCTCGGTGACCTCAGCCATTTTTTGCGTCGCACGCTTGGTCGACGCGGCGGCAGGTGCCTGTGGCGGACTGGCGGGCGCTTGAGCAGCCTGGGCCTGGGAAGCCGCGGCAGCCAGGGGCGCATTGGGCGCGGCACGGGGTGCCGAACTGCGTTTGCTGCCTATTAATAAGGAAAGCGCAGGCGCCATGCCATTGCCGTGTTCATCGAGCAATTCGAGAACACGCCCCAGGTACTTTTCGTTGACCCAGTCCAGAACAAAACGATTGGGCGCATAGACACGCAACTCGTCGCCTTCGGCTTCGACCTGTAGTGGACGGATCCAAGTGTTGAATTGTTGGGCAGGCAGCTCATCGCGCAAAAGCTCCACGCACTGCTGCCAAAGTTCCACTGACAC